>CAXXUI010000002.1:0-2812837 GCA_963662745.2 Bryobacterales bacterium | reverse complement strand
GGGTACGCAAATCCGCTCCGTACCGCCTCTACTGGGGCGAGACCCACACGCACACCGGTATGGCCGAGGGACAGGGGTCAATCGGCCGGTCCTACCGATTCGCCAGGCAGGACGCCCGATTGGACTTCCTTGGGCTGTCAGAACACGACATCTGGCTGGACGATCGCGAGTGGCAGGCGATGGCCGAGGCTGCGGAGGCGAACACGGTGCCGGGCGAATTCGTGGCCTTCCTAGGGTACGAGTGGACCCTGCGACGGCAGTGGGGCGGCCACCACAACGTGTTCTTCCGCACTCCGGACTCGTCCCGAGTCGGGGCGCAGCAGGCGCCGACGCTGACCGGGCTGTACGAGCAGTTGCGCTCCAAGTACGATACCGACGATGTGCTGATCATCCCGCACGCTCACCAAGCGGGCGACTGGCGCACGAACGATCCAGAGATGGAAACCATGGTCGAGATCATGTCCATGCACGGCACGTTCGAGTGGTTCGGCAACTACTATTTGCGGCAGGGCCACCAAGTCGGGTTCCTCGCCGCCTCCGACGACCACCGGTCCCGCCCGGGGTACAGCTGGACCTCAAGCCGGCAGCCGAACTCCTCATTGAGCCAGTTCGGAGGACTCGCGGGCGTCCGGGCGGGACGCAAGACGGCGGACGCGATCTTCGACGCGCTGAAGCAAAGGCATGCCTACGCCGTAACGGACGCGCAACGCATCATCCTGGAGGTCGACGTCAACGGCACGCCGATGGGCGACCGCCTCCGATTCACACAGAAACGGCAGCTCCGAGCGAGGGTCATGGGGACTTCTCCGATCCGCCGGATGACGGTGGTCAAGAACGGAGAGGCCGTGTACGCGGCGAGACCGCTGGAGGCAGGGATCGCGGACACCATGCAACTCGTCGTCGGCTTCCATTCCTCATCCGAACCTCACTTCCGCGACAACCCACGAGGCTATCGTCCGTGGCACGGACGTCTGACGGTCCACGGAGGCCGTCTCGTCACGATGGAGACGCTCCACTTCGACAATCGACACAAGGAGTGGGCTCGCGTCTCCGAGGACGACTCGAACACCGTCGAGTTCAGCACGGGGACACGAGGCCAAGCGGACACGCTGCTGCTCACGCTCGCGGGCGCATCGCCCTCCACATCGATTTCCTTCGACTTGAAGCCGGCTCGCGAATGGGGCAAGTCTCCCACTCCGGTCCGGCCCGTCCGCAGGCTGGAAGCCGAGCGCTTCGAGATCGCGCTGCGTGAGCTGGCGGACGGTTTCGCCAAGAGGGACTTCGAGAATTCCATCGATCATGACGCGGTCACCTTGGAATCCATCGCGGGCGATAAGCCGATGGATGCGGAGATCGAGTTCCTGGACGCCGGGGTACTTAGGCCGGGCGACTACTACTACGTGAGAGTCGACCAGCTTGATGGAGCGCGGGCATACTCCTCACCGATCTGGGTGGGAGGCGAACCGCGCCGCTGAGCCGCATGCGCGAAGACAGCCGCTAGGACGGACAGCCCATGTTGATTATCGACACTCATGCACACCTGTTCTCACCCGACGAGACGCGATACCCTCCCAAGGAGTCTCCGTCTCGGCCGCCGAAAGGCGCCGGAACCTTCGAGCGCCTCACGGATGAGGTCGAGCGCAGTGAGGTCCGGGCGGTGACAGCCGTCCAAGTCAGCGGCTTCTACGGCTTCGACAACCGGTACGTGAGGGATGTAGCCTTGCAGAACCCCCACTGGATCGCCGGCATCTTCACGCTGAACCCGCTTGACACTGAAGCGCCGTCCCAACTGAAGCGCTTCGTCCAAGAAGGGAGCATGCGCGGGCTGCGCAGCGTGCCTGCACCCGGCGGGAGATTCGACCATCCCGGCGTGAGAGCCCTGTGGCTAGCCGCAACGGACCTAGGAGTCCCAATCAACATCATGGCCGATCACGAGGCCGAACACCAGCTGGCGGCGCTGCTGGACGAGTTCCCCAGTGCTGCGGCTGTTCTCGATCACAGCCTGCGGCTGCAGGCCGGCCCCGACCTGGAGCCAACGCTGGACGCGCTCGGACGCCTGTCCGACCGCCGCCACGTCTACGCCAAGCTCAGCTTCATTGCCAATGGAGAGCAGGGGTGCCGGGAGGGCTCGCCGTGCGGCTCTATGCACGAGGCGGTGCAACGGGTGATCTCGCTGTTCGGGCCCGAGCGTTGCGCCTGGGGTTCCCACTTCCCGACAGAGAGATACGCGCAGCCACTGACGTACAGCCAGCATCTGGCGATCTACCGCGACCGCCTGCCCCTCGGTGATCGGGCTCGGCACCAGATTCTGGGCGAGACCGCTCGCCGGCTGTGGTTCCCGGAAATGGACCGTCGACCTTAAGGGGGGGCAGGCTGCCCGATCTGCCGCGCCTCGAGCAAGTGACATTCCCCGCCGTAGCAGTGGTCGGGCCGACGGCCTCCGGCAAGAGCGAGCTCGCCCTACGGATAGCGGAGCGGCACGGCGGCGAGGTCGTCAACTTCGACTCCGTGCAGGTGTACCGCCTTTTTGACATCGGATCGGCGAAGCTGCCGCTCGAGGAGCGGCGGGGTGTCCCCCACCACTTGATGGACTGCGTGGACCCGGAGTGTGATTACTCAGCCGGAGACTACTCTCGTGACGCAGCAGCGGTGGTGGCCGACCTGCGGGCAAGAGGAGCGCTGCCCGTGTTCGCGGGAGGCACAGGATTCTACTTGGAAGCCCTGCGCCAAGGGCTGTTTCCCGCACCCGCCAAGGATCCGCGACTTCGGGCCAAGCTGCAGGAGAAGGCGGACAGGCGGCCGAAGGGGCACCTGTGGCGAGTCCTCGACCAGCTGGACAGCAAAGCCGCCTCGACAATCCACCCTAACGACACCCAGAAGCTGATCCGGGCCGTCGAGGTCTGCCTGCTCGGGAAGAGGCCCATGACCGAGCAGTGGAGTGCGCCTCGCTCCGGACTGGCCGACTTCCGGCTCCTGCAGCTCGGACTTGCGCCGCAGCGCGAGCAGCTGTACGCCCGCATCAACCTGCGCGCTCGAACGATGTTTGAGGAGGGCCTGCTCGAAGAAATCGAGCGACTGTTGGGGCAGGGCGTTCCACGGACTGCCAAGCCATTCGGAGCGTTGGGCTATCGACAGGGACTGGCCGTCATAGATGGCAAATGCACGCTTCAGCAGGCGATCGATTCCACGATGGTACGAACGCGGCAATACGCCAAGCGCCAGCTAACGTGGTTCCGGCGTCGGACTCCCGACTTGAAATGGATCCGTCACTTCGGCAGTTCGGAAGAGGCGTGGCGGATCGCGGACGAGGTGGTCTGCGGCTGGGTGTGATCGCGCGCCACCGGCCTCACGCCTAGCCTCTTCTGTTGAAGTCAGTGGCCAGTACAAGTGTCGACGGGCCAGGACAGCGGGTAGGGTGCCAAGCACTGGGCGACGCTGTCGTCACCAGCGTGGCTGGGGGATCGAGTCCCGACCGCGGAGTCTCGTCAAGCGTCACTGTGGACTCACCTCCGTCTGCCTTTCTCGGCAGCCCCTTCGGAGGTGCCTTTGTCTGGCGCTCCGAGGTTGACATCCGATACGGATGGTGCCCCGCACTCTCGGTCGGGATGCTTGCCCCGTCCCAACCCGAACTGCTCAGTCACGCCGGGAGTCTCAGCGGCCACGCGTGGCCGGGCGAGGCACCGACTCCATACCCCTCGACCCACCTGCCTCTGCCCTGCTACTAACACGCCACACTGCTCGCCATGGTCCCACTCCTTCCCGCCGTAGCGAATTGAATTGAGAATCGCCCCGCCCTTCACTGCAGGAATAACGGGAGAACCGCCCGCGAAACAATCTGGGCGACAGCAGTGGTCGCCCGCCCGGCAGCGAGCGGGCGGCAACGGTGGAGCCAGCTCTGCTGCCAGCTGCGGCCGGGCCTTGCCAGCCGAGGCCGCACACTACTGGGGGGTTCGGTTGCACCAATCATCCTGCTCACACAGCTGGCGTGCTACGGCCGCCCACGAGAGCGTGCCCTCTCCCAGAGCGCCGCGCAACCACTGGACTGCCGAGGCCTACAGAATGCGAAGACCAATTCGCTCTACTGCCATTGCACACGACCCACCGCCGTTGTGGGCACTATGATGTAG
This sequence comes from Bryobacterales bacterium, assembly GCA_963662745.2. Lineage (GTDB taxonomy): Bacteria > Acidobacteriota > Terriglobia > Bryobacterales > UBA6623 > VXMF01. Next base: position 2,808,710 of record CAXXUI010000002.1, on the reverse strand, counting down.
CGCTAGCTTGGCCAGATCAAGACCTCCCGATTGCTCGCCGAGTTGTTATTAGGCACCCGTCTTGGGGGCGGGACCGTTGGTCGCGCATCTATCTTGGACATTGCTGATACGACGACTCGAAGCATTTCGTAGCGAGCGATTGAGCCGCGTTGATTTCGATGAATGACATTTTTCTCGAAACGGCTTCCTTCGCTTCTCTTGCGCCCTCCAATCCATTGAACGCCGCGAGGTTAAGCCACATATGGGCGAACACGAGATTCCTTGCTACCCCCTCGCCGCGGGCGTACATGACGCCGAGCCAATTATGCGCTTCGGCGACACCCTGTGCGGCGGCGAGGCGGAACCACTTGACGGCCTCCACGTCGTCCTCCGGCACACCCTCGCCGAGGGCGTACATGACGCCGAGACTAGCCTGCGCTTCGGCGTCACTCTGCTCGGCGGCGAGGCGGAGCAGATTTGCTTCGGATTGCGCGTTCTGGCCACTTGCCAGCACTACCACCACCAATAGCCCGATACAGCAGCCCACGCAGAAAACGCTCAGTCGACGGTCTCGAGGGCCCATGATTTCACCATGCTCCCACAGTCAGTACATCGGGGACTGCAAGCTGCCCACGGCGGACAGCCTCAGACATCCTGACACCGTGGGGTAGTAGCCCGCCAGGTTGTCGATTGGGTCTGCCTGAGAGAAGGACTGACAGGGAGGCGAGAAACTAGATTCCAAGCCTTCCTGGAATGACGCGCCACGACCCACACAGCGGGATGGACCTGCCTTGTATCGGTCGTATCTTTGGCATTCATGCTTCGCAACGCCTGCAGTAGCGACGCCGTGCCGGGTTTGCAGCGGCCATCGCACTCCCTACACCTCGAGTGCGGGAGCCTCTGCCGCCCCCGTGGGACCGCAGCCAAGCTCCTCGGATGCCGACCGCCGCGTGGAGCCACTGCTGGCCGCGCTCAACGCCAGCCGCACGGTGTATCCCTGCACCGACCTGCGCCTTGTCTACCAGATCACAGCCTGAGGCCGGCACCCGGCGCCACCAACCGCGCCGGCTGCCCGCCCGGCCCCCGCCCAGCCAAATAATCTGCTGCTCAACAGGCACCCACCCCCACCAGTTCGTCCCGCTGCCCGGACACGACACTGGAGGCCGATGCGGCTCAACACTGTCTAACCAGCGCCCCATGAACCGACAATTAATGCATCAGTCTCGGGGCGACAAACGTCCGGATCCTTGAGTCTCCTTTACTGCGGCCAGCCCGACACTGGTCGCTGCCGCGCTCTTGGACGGCTGCTGGTCGATCCGGACGCCGATCCACGGGCCCAGTGCATCCCGATTCCAAGCCGCAGTCGCCTCGGCCTCCGGCAGCGGCATGCTCGGCCGATGTCGCTCCGAGATCGAATCCCTCTCACGCTAAGGAGCCTCCAGCCGCCGCGAACCGATGAGGATTATCATGAACAGGCAGTGGCTGGCCTACTCTCCCACCGGCCGGACTTGGCACTGCGGCGCAGTCCGTTCCAGCCGGGTAGAGGTGCGCTCCCGCCCTACCTAGCGGGCCGCGAACCTGAGCAGGCGCTGATCCGGGAGTTCTTGGAGTCCATTGCGGAGCGAGTGGCGCCCGCTAGCGACATCATCCTGCACGGGCCAAGGGGAAACGGCAAGACCGCCCTCATCGAATGGTCTCGGCGCGAGGCGAGAGCGCGCAAGATCTTGGTGGCCAACCTGCTGGGAGGCGATGTCCGATCGGTGGAGCAGCTGGCCGCCGCGCTGTCGGTCGAGCGGCGCTGGCTCAATGCTCTGCGCGGCTTCTCCTTCGGACCCGTCGGAGTTCGCCTGAGAAGTCTGCCCCCCGGTCCGGTCTCATTGGCCCTCGCCCGCAGAGTTCGCAATGGGCCCTTGCTCATCTTGGTTGACGAGGCGCACATGCTCGGTATCGAGCCCGGAAGGTCCCTGCTCGGCGCCGTCCAGGCATTCCAGAGCCAGGGGCTGCCCGTGCTGCTGATCCTCGCCGGCACGCCCGACCTGCCCCGCCACTTCCGCACCATGGGGGCCTCGTTCTGGGTTCGGAACGAGCAATTGCGCATCGGCCGGCTGGAACCGGGCCAGGCTGCTTACGCCGTCCAGGTCCCGCTGCAGGAGCGAGGCCGGTCGATCGAGGACGACGCCCTGCAGCGAGTAGTAAGCGAGAGCCACGGGTACCCGTTCTTCCTGCAGATCTGGGGGGATCTGCTGTGGAAGGGATGCACGGACCCGTCCGTGCCCATCTCACTGGCCGACGTGGACCGGGCGCGGCCGAGATTCGAGGTCAAGCGAGCTGTTCTCTACCGCGAGCTCTTGGCCGAGCTGAGGGAGACCGATCTGGTTGCGGTGGCCGACGGAGTGGCTGCTGAGTTCGCTGCTGCACGCCGGGTGCTGCCCGAGCGGGTAACGATGGCGATCCAGTCCTCGCTCCGGCAGCAGGGCAAAGCGTCGGACCGAGGGGCGGCCCTGCAGGCCGCCCGGGTCTTGCGGCACTTAGGCTTCATCTGGCCTGTCGTAGTCAAGGACATCGAGTACTGCGAGCCGGGAATCCCCAGCTTGATGCGATTCGTGACAAGGAACGAGCAGAAGGGCCGGGAGGCGCGCGGTGAAGCTTCGTGACCGCGAGTGGAATGGCCCGCGCTCGCCTGCGAGGCCAACTGCCATCAACCCGGCAATACCCCTCCGCATGCCAGCCACCCTACCGCCGCCGACTCCCTGTCGCCTGCCTCTCCCGGTTGCAGTAATCGCCATGGCGCCTCAATCTCGCTACGCCCTCCTGCCCGCGTCGGGCGCCGGAGAACCAGGGTCCGCTTCTACTCAAGGCGGACCCCCAGCGAACCGGATCGCCGCTGCAGCCCTTGTCGTGGGCTCGGCCCACGTCACCCGCCTCCCCGTCCTGCCACGATCTAGTCCTCCGCCGCCTCTGCCTAGGATATGGACTTACATCCTTTCCGTCGCCCCCTCATGACCGCTAGATCGGGCATAATGAACCGAAGCCATGGATCCCATGTCCCAGATCGCCCTTGCGACGGGCAGCGCTTGGGCAAGCGGCCTCAACCTGTATGCCACAGTGAGCCTTCTCGGCCTAGCCGGGCGATGCGACGTAGTGCAACTCGGTGGCAGTCTCGGGATGCTCGAGAGCTGGTGGGTGATAGGGGCGTCCGTCACGATGTACCTAGCGGAGTTCGTGGCCGACAAGATCCCGTTAGTTGACAGCGCATGGGACGCCATCCACACCCTCGTGCGGATTCCCGCGGGAGCGCTGCTCGCCACCGGGGTATTCTCGGACGACGGCATGGCTGCCCAGATCGGGGCTCTCGTGGGGGGAGGGGCTCTGGCCAGTGAGTCCCACCTCCTCAAGGCCGGGTCCCGAGCGTTAATCAACGGCTCGCCGGAGCCAGTGTCCAACTGGATTGCGTCAGTAGTGGAGGATGCGACCGTCTTCGGTGGCATTGCCCTTGCAATGCAGCACCCCGGTTGGTTTCTGGCCCTGCTGGCCGCCTTCGTGGTTGGCGGTGCGATCACGCTCTACTTTCTGTGGAACGGCGTTCGTTCCCTCTTCGCAAGAATCCGGCGCGGCCTATGGAGAGCCGGTACGCCCGCCGCATCGGCTTGATAGCCGGCACTGGGCGCGTCCGGCAGTTCGCGAACAGAAGATTCCGTGGCCGCCACCGTCACTGACGTCGCCGATTTCAATTCCTAAGTCTGTTAAGGAACCCGAACATTGGATCAGACGGCTCCACACCTTGCGACCCGCACTGTGGTCCCGGTCCACAGCGGGCAAAGACTTCGCTACATATTGATGGCGGTGTCCGGGCCCGGGCAGCGAGGAGTCTCGACGGATTGATACGCTCACAAGGGGCTGCTAGGCAAGTCCGACAGCTGAGCCTTGACGGACTAATGGGGTTCATCCCATAGACTTGGAGAACAAGTCAGTCTCGGTACTTGGTACAGATCTACCAGTTCACGAACCACGTCTCTTGAAGCACTATCGTTGACAGAGACCCAAAGAGTCAGTCATTCAATAAACGGAGGGATGAGTTGAGGAATCTGAACTCAACCTATGACAGGAATACATCGCAAGATTTCGGCGTATGCAGCACCAGAGTAGCGCAAGCAGACCAAGTTACACAGTATATGGGATATTGACTTCGTTCTCTTGAATGTAGACTATATTGGGTTAAGTTGATGCACGACTACAATACGAATAAGATAGAATAATGGGGGAACATAGTTCATGGTAATCGTGTGAGATCTCGAGCATTGTCTGGCCGTTTGATACCGTTTCGCTCTGTGTTTGACAGTCTCGATGGCGGTCTCCAGCAGCCCAAGTAATCGCTGTCATTCTAGTCTGAGTGATTCCGACTCGTCGATTGGACCGCACTTCGTGGCCATAAGTGTATTCTGATGAGTCAGGTGACCGACCGCGCCATCATCGTCGGCTGCGGCTACACTGGCCGCCGGGTGGCCCGCTCCCTGCTTGGGAGGGGCTGGTCCGTAACGGCCACCAGCCGATCCGCGGGCAACCTCGCCGATCTTGCCGACAGAGGGGCGAGAGTCTTGGAGTTCGACGCGCACCACTCCGCCTGCTTGGACACCGCAGTCTCAGGCGCGTCCGTGCTCATCTCAGTGCCCACGCTGCGCACTGGCGAGGCGCTGGACGACCCAACTCGTCGTTTGGTCGCTGCTCTCGACGGCTCCCCTCGACACCTCACCTATCTATCGACGACTGGAGTCTACGGACGGGCCGGGGAAGTGGACGCGACCACAACCCCCAAGCCGGTGACCCGCCGCCAAGAACTTCGCAAGCTGGCCGAAGACTCCGTGCTGGAGCACGACGCGCCATCTCTGGTGCTCAGGCCCGCCGCGATCTATGGGCCGGGCCGGGGCGTCCACGCCGCCATGAGGGAAGGCAGGATGCGACTTGCCCGGGGAGCCTCACGCTGGGTCTCGAGGATCCATGTGGGCGACCTGGCCCGGATCGTCGTTGCCTGCATGGTCCGGCGCGTCGAAGGCGCATACCCCGTCGCCGACAGCCAGCCAGCAGCTACTAGAGAGGTCGCTGCGTTTTGCGCCCGACTGCTGGATATCGAAGTACCGCCTTACGTCGACGAGTCCCGACTGCCAGAGACGCTGCGGACCGGCCGCCGCGTCGACGGCTCCGCAATCCTCTCGCTCCTAGGCTTGGAACTGCTCCACCCGACCTTCAAGGACGGGATCCGGGCCAGCCTCGCAGTCGAGCAAGACGAGTAGGCGCCAGCGTATGTTCAGCGGAGGGCGCTGGAGCTGACCCGCTGGTCTCCTTCTCCCAAGAATCCAGCCTTCAGCAGTCGATGCACATGCTTGGCGAGCATGTCGCACTCAAGATTGACCGCACTCCCCGCTCTCGCCTCGCGCAACCTGGTCACCTGATAGGTGTGAGGAATAATCGCGACCCCCATCGCCGAGCCTTCGAGCGAGGCGATCGTCAAGCTGATCCCGTCCACAGCCACACTGCCCTTGTAAACCAAGAACTTCAGCAAGTCGTCCGGCACGCGGACCGAGAGCCACCAATTGCCGTCCCCTACCTCGTCCATGGCCAGCACCTCCCCAGTGCCGTCCACATGCCCCAGCACGAAGTGACCGCTCAAACGGCCCGTAGGCAGCAAGGGCCGCTCCAAATTGACGGTGGAGCCTCGCCGAAGGCCGCCGAGATTGGTCCGCGCCAGCGTCTCCGGCGACAGCTCGGCTGCGAACGAAGCACCGCTGACCGCGACGGCCGTCAGGCAGCAGCCGTTGACGGCGACGCTGCCGCCGACCTCCAAGTCTTCCACGACCGCACTTGCCGCCACCGCGATCCGAGCTCCGGAACCGGTCCGCTCAAGATCCGCCACGCGGCCGGTCTCCTCCACAATTCCGGTGAACACGGCCCGCCGCCTCTCAGCCCGCGGCGCCGGGCGCTTCCTTGGGGATGTAGGCTTCGACCGCGAACTCGTCCGGCGACACCATGAAGGTCCGCAGGCCGCTCAGTTGCAGCGCCCCCGCTCTTGAGCGCCGCCCCGCGCCGCCCACCAGTGGGAGCGAATCGAAGCCACCCAGGATCTTGGGCGCGTAGTAGATCAGCACCTTGTCCGTCGCGCCCGAATCAAGGAAGCTCCAGTTGAGCTTGGCTCCGCCCTCGATCATCAACGAGGCGATCCGCTGTCCGCCCAGCCAGTCCACCAAGGCGTTCAGATCGACCCTCGCGGTCGGTGAGTCGAAGACCTGCACCGGAATTCCGCGGGATCGGAACAGATCCAGCCGCTTCTTGGAGGCTGAGGAAGTGGTGGCGACGAGCAAGTCGTCGTTGAAGGACTCCACAATGCGCGAGTCGATCGGCAGCCGAAGCAGGGAGTCGGCCACCACTCTCAGCAGCGGGCGGCGGCGCGGAAGGCCCGACCGATCCGTCAGCATGCAGTCGTCCGCCTGCACGGTGCCGATGCCGGTCATGATGGCGTCGTGACGGTGCCGGACGCCCTGCACATGGAGCCTCGCAACCTTGCTCGTGATCCAGCCCGTGTTGTCGTCCGGCGCGGCGATCTTCCCGTCCAGCGTGGAGGCACTCTTGAGCGTGACCAGCGGCCTGCCCGTGCGTGCGAAGTGGAAGAAGTCCTCGTTGAGCCTGCTGGCCTTCGCGGCCAGCCTACCCGTCGCTTCCTCGACTTGGACCCCGACTTGGCGAAGAGCCGCGAGGCCGGAGCCGTCGATGGCGGGATTCCGGTCTCGCGAGGCCGACACCACACGCCGAATCCCGGCGGCGATCACCGCCTCCGCGCAGGGCGGGGTCCGGCCGTGAATGCTGCAAGGCTCCAGCGATACGTAGAGCGTTCCGCCGGAGGCCCGGTCGCCCGCCTCTTCCAGCGCCAGTATCTCGGCATGCTTGCGGCCCTCCCAGGTGTAGACACCTTGGCCGACTTTGAGGCCGTCAGCGTCCGTGACGACAGCGCCCACGACTGGATTGGGGCTCGCCAGCGCTTGGCCCGACTGCGCGAGGCCGACAGCCTCTTCCAGCCAGCTGCGGTCCTCGGCCGTCATTGGACAGCCTGCGGCGCGAACAAGGAACGCACGAAACTCTCCGCATCGAACGCCACCAAGTCCTCAGCCTGCTCGCCAACGCCGACCCACCGGATCGGGAGCCCTAGCTCTCGCGCGATCGCGACCACGATGCCCCCCTTGGCCGTCCCGTCGAGCTTGGCCAGCACCAGCCCGGTCACGCCGGCCACGGTCGTGAACTGCTTGGCCTGCTCCAATCCGTTCTGACCGGTGACCGCGTCCAGCACCAGCAGCACCTGGTGTGGCGCGCCGTCCACCAGTCGTCCGGAAGTGCGGCGCACCTTCTCCAGTTCCGCCATCAAGCCAGCCTTGTTGTGCATTCTTCCGGCTGTGTCGACGATGACGGTGTCGTACCCCCGGGCCTGGGCTGACTTCAGGGAGTCAAAGACGACCGCGCTGGGATCGGCCCCGGGACGCTGCCTGATCACCGGGCTTCCAGATCTCCCGCCCCAGATCTCCAATTGCTCTGCCGCCGCGGCTCGAAACGTGTCCGCGGCGCAGAGCATCACCCGCCGGCCCTCGGCACGTAGCCGGGCCGCCAGCTTGCCGATCGTCGTGGTCTTGCCCACGCCGTTCACTCCGACGACCAAGATCACCTCGGGCCCGCTGGCCGGCCGGGACGGCAGTGCGTCGTCCCCCGAGACCGCGAGGATCTCAAGCATGCGCTGACTGATCACGCCCTGGATGGCGTCCATGTCGCGAATCTGGTCCTTGCGGAGGCGCTTGCGGATCTCCTCAAGGACCTCCCCAGTCGTCCTCACACCGATGTCCGCCGCGATCAGCGTCATCTCGAGGTCCTCAAGAAGTTCCGGATCAATGGCCCGGCTTCCCTCAAAGACCTCGCCGATCTGCTCGCTCAGCGCCTCGCGGGTCTTGGTGACGGCCTTGCGGAACCTCCCGAACAAACCCGGCTTCTTCGGGGGGGAGCTAAACAGAGTCTGCATGGTCGGCTGCGAGGGGGAGGGTGCCGCCTCTCGATCATATCAAGCGGCAGCCCGGCGGAAATCCGCCGGGCCACACCCGCACCGACCGCCCTAGTCTCGCGACGCCTGAGTGACCCAGATGGGGCTGGACCAAGCCAGTTCGCCGTCCGACTGCTCGACCCGGACGTAGTACCAGTGCTCGCCCGCTGGCGCTTGGACATCGAGAAACTCGAACTCCGCCTCGCTCGTGGCGGGTCGCACCTCGTAGACATAGCTGCCGTCGCGAATCACATGGACCGCCGAGATCGCATCCGTACCCCGGACCCTCACGCGGAGCCGCTGCGGAGCCGCAGTCGACACCTCCTCCCCCATGAAGGCGTCGCCCACGCGGAAATCCAGCACGATGTTGTCGGTGGCCCCGTACGTCCGCCGGCGGCGAATCGACTCGTGAATCGCTTCGCGGCTAGTATCGGGTGTGTAGACCATGGCGTAGGAGATGTGCGTCGAGTAGTGGTCCGAGCTGGCGATCACACCGATCTTGTAGCCCTTTCCCCACGCGTTCCAGAGCATCCCCGGCTCTTGGAATCCGCCCGCCGCCTCGGACTCCTCTCCGTCCCGAATGCCGCGAGGAGCGTTCTTGTGCTCGTAGTTCTGCCGCGCGCCCTGGTAGATCTCGGCCACCGTGTCCACCTCCGGGTCATTGTCCCGCCAGTCCGTGCCCATCGAACTCGTCCCGGAGGTGTGCGGAATCGCCAGGCCACCCGTCTTCTTCGCCACCTCGTACAGGAGGCGAGTCTCGTTGCGAACTCCGCTGCCGAAACCCATCGAGCTGAAGGTCAACAGCTCCCCGTCCGGACTGTCGGGCAGCAGGAATCGCGGGTGCGCCGGAATGAAGAACGGCACCACGGGGTAGTCGCGATGCGTGTAGATCAGGTTCCGGTGCCCGAACGGATTGCCGGGATTGCGCTCGTACCCGTACAGCGTCGAGAACCGCTCGGGGAAGTGGTACATGTCCGCCAGCTTCTGAGTCATCGCGTTCCAGAAATCGGTGCCTCCAGCCTGATGGTCCGTCGACGCTCCGAAGTCCATCTCGGCCGCGTCGATCATGTAACGGTAGAACTCCGGCAGGGAGCCGTCGGACACTCCGCCAACGTCCTGGGACAGTTCGGTGTGGCGGTGCAGGTCGCCGCGCACGATGCGCAGAGTACGCCCACGATGCTCAGCCCGGTAGTTGCGGATGAAGCGCACGTCCTCCACCTCCGTGGGATGGGAATCGGGGCGGGATTCAGCCGGGACGGGCCGGTAGGGTGACAGGCTGGGCGACGTGCCCGGGCCGGGCAGGGCAATGGATCCGGCTACCACGCGGTTGAGGTGGGGCCGGCTGGCAAAGCCCCAGCGCCTGCTCTCGTGAGCCCAGAAGGCCCACAGCCGGCCGTCAGCCACCGTCATCCCCATGCGCGTGCTCTTCCTAGCCCAGCTCAGAGGGAGCGTCATGGGAGTGGCCCAGCGGTCGCCGTCAAGGCGGGTGAGGAAGGATTCCCAATAGGTCGTCGGTCGGTAGGATTGCCGGCTGTACCTGCGCTTGAACGACATCCAGAGGTTTCCGTCGGGATCGAAGACCAGCTGCGGCCGGCTCTCACCCGTGGCCAGCGGGGCGAGGGGGTCGTCGAAGCGGACGGCGGCTGGAGCCTTCCACTGGCCGCCGTCGTAGACAGCCACTTCGATGCGGCGGGCGTCACCCAAGGAGGTGCCCGGCTGGCGGTCGCCGAGACCCCGGCCAAGGTCCTTGCCCCAATGCACGCCGGAAGTCTCCCACGCGACCCATGGCCGCCCTTGGGCATCCACGGCGACGCTGGAATGCGCTTCGAATCGGGACGTGGTCGCAACCGCCATCTCCTGGCCCAGACCGTCCTCGGGAGAGTAGGAACGCACGCGCACGTCATAGCTTCCGCCGGATCCCTTGCGGTAGCGATCCCACGAGACCCAAGCCATACCGCGCGGCCCTGCCGCCACTGCAGGCGACCAGTCATTGGCTGCCTCATTGGTCACAGCAACCGTCTCCGACCACCGGCCCTCCCGGAGATACTTGAGGCGGATCTGGGAATGCCGGCCCGCCAGCGCCTGCCAAACCACGTACACCGTGCCGTCGCCTGCTCGCGCGACATGCGGCTCGATATCCGGCAAGGGGCTATCCGTCAGCCTGTGCTGCACACCCCACTCGTCATCCTCCCAAGCCATCGCGTAGACATCCCAGTTGCCCGGGCCCTTGGCAGGCGGTCGCTGAGAGTAAATGAGCCACGGCTTTCCGCCGGCTCCGAGGGCGATCTGGGGCCGCCAGAGGTCCTCGGCCGCTCGGCCGACCGGAATGAGCCGCGACCATCGGCCCTCGTGATAGCGCCGGAAGTTCAGCTCCTCGCGACGGTCGTGGTAGCTGTACCAAGTCGCGAAGAGTGTGCCGGAAGCGTCCGCGGCGATGGCCGGAGAGTCGTGCTGGCGCAGCTCCGTGCCAGAGAGATCCGTTGCCGGAGGCGTCCGCTGCACGGCGGCCCGCCCATCGAGAGCGCGGGTCCAAGCACCGAAGTCCAGCGCCATCGGACGCACTGAGAAGGCCCCTTGCGCGGTGCGGACAGACACCTCCGTGGCGGTCGTCCCGCTGCCCCGCACCCACAGTCCCTTGGACGCGACTGCCTCGCGGAACTGGGGGCTCGCCTGCGGCACGACTCCCGAGCGCAGCAGCACGCGGACAGCTTGCGTGCGCAGCCTCCAGCCACCCTGCGGCAGGATGCGGTCGGGGGGCTCCTGCCGGTGCGGGTCGACGGACAGGATCTCGCCCGCCTCGACGGCCAGGCTGCCGCCCCAATCCACTCCGCTCTCATCCCCAACACCGAAGAGGATCAACAGCTGCCACATGGAGGCTTCCGGCGTGCCTCCGGGATGCCACGTGAAGTGGTCGAGGAAGTCCGAGCCAGCGGCTGCCGTGGCCCCGGACTGCACTGGAGGCAAGCCCTGCGCCCAGCCCCCCGAGGCCAGCAACGCAGCCAGAGTCGGCGCGAGCAGCACCGGCCGGAATCGAGAAGCAGCAGGGACAGGGTCATGCATGGGCTTTGGCGGTGCGGGCGGCACGAAGCACCGGCCTAGGGCCGCACAGCGTCCATCCGACGGGCCGATTGTACCGACTCACCACAGGAGCCGAAACTGCGCTCTGCTAGGATCACTCGGAATGGGCCCCCGCATTGATCGCCGGAGCTTCCTGCAGTCCGCCGGCGGAGCGCTGGCCGGCGCATCACCGCTCGCCGCAGCCGCCGGCCAGCCCCGCAGCGGGGCCCGGCTCGGCTTCATCGGAGTGGGCGGGCACGGCATCTCCTTGGTGCGCCATGCGATTCGGATCGCCGATGTCGCCGTGCCCGCGATCTGCGACATCACTGAGCGGAACCTCGACCGCGCGCTGGACGAGGTGGAGCGGTCCGGCAGGCCCAGGCCCGAAGGCTATTCGACGCACGAGGAGTCCTATCTCGACCTAGTTGCCCGCGACGACTTGGATGCTGTGATCGTGGCCGCTCCATGGCGGCTCCAGATCCCAATGTGCATAGCGGCCATGCAGGCCGGCAAGTACGCGGCGACCGAAGTCGGTCCGGCTTCCTCAGTCCACGAGTGCTGGGATCTGGTCCAAGTGTACGAGGAGACCGGCCTGCCCTGCATGCTGCTGGAGAACCACTGCTACGACCGCTGGAACATGGCACTGCTGCGGATGGTGCGGGAGGGCGTCTTCGGTGAGTTGATCCATTGCCAATGCGGCTACGAGCACGACCTGCGGGCCCGCATCGTCCAAGGTAAGGGGACGGGAGTGGCGCTACCGGAAGGCGGCGACTTCCGCACGCGCCAGAACAGGGCGCGCAACGCGGACCTCTATCCGACTCACGGCATCGGCCCGGTCGCAAACTGGCTCGACATCGATCGCGGCAACCGCTTCGCGTCATTGACCTCGACCGCCAGCAAGTCGCGCGGCCTCACCCTATGGGCCCAGGAAAATCTCGGCGCGGACCACCCGGCTGCCGCCAGCGCGTGGGCGGCGGGCGACGTGGTCACCACCGTCATCCGGTGCGCGCGGGGCGAGACGGTCGTGGTCAGCTTCGACACTCGGCTGCCCCGTCCGTACTCGAACATGCGGCGCCTCCAAGGAACCAAGGGCATCTGGCTCCAGGACGGCGACGCGACCTCCCTCACTCGGTCCACGATCTACATCGAAGGACGGAGCCCCCGGCACCAATGGGAGCCGTTCGAGCCGTATCAGCAGGAGTATGAGCACCCGCTCTGGACGCGTTACCTGCGAGAGGGCGTGGTCGGGGGCCATCGGGGATCGGGCTACCTCAAGGTGCGGGCGTTCGCCGAGTGCGTCAGGGACCGCCTGCCCACGCCGATCGACACCTATGACACGGCGACCTGGAGGGCCATCGCGCCCCTGTCGGAGCGATCCATAGCGACCGGCAGCCACTCGGTCAGCTTCCCTGACTTCACCAGCGGGCGCTGGATGCGGCACCAACCGATCTTCGGGTTGACGGACCGCATCTGAGGGAGGTCGCCTCAGGCGGCGACCCGGCGGAAGCTCATGCGACTCCGGGAACCGACACCCACCGGCGGCGCACAGCGGACTCCTCGATGGCGGCCAGCAGCGTCTGGACCGCGAGGCCGTCCTCAAACATCGGCCGAGCGGGGACGCCGGACTCGACGCCGATCAGGAAGTCGGCCAGTGAACTGATGAACGTGTGCTCGTAGCCGATCGGGTGCCCGGGCTTCCAGTAGTACGGGTCGTCAGCCGGGCCGGGAGCGGGAGCGAGCACCTTCCTCCTCCCTCGCAGTTCGGGATCGTCGCCGGCATCCAAGAAGCAGAGATGGTTCATGTCTTCGAAGTGAAATTCCAGCAGGCCCCGCTCGCCATGCACCGCGAAGCTGTTGTCGTTCTGGTATCCGGTCGCAAACCGGGTTGCCTCAAAGGATCCCAGCGCGCCGCTGCGGAACCGGGCCTGAACCAGCACGGCGTCGTCGATGTCCACCGGATACGTGGACCCGGGATTGGCAGGGTCGGGCTTCTGCGGCAGGAAGGTCTCGAATGTCGCTGAGACCTCACGGATGGGACCGAGCAGCATCAGGGCCGTGTCCAGCAGGTGCGAGTTCAGGTCCCCGTTGACGCCGGAACCGGCCGTCCGCTTGGACATCTTCCAGCTCTTGGGGCGCGTCGGGTCCGGCCCCCATTGCTGGAGGTACTGCGCGCGGTATTGGTACACCCTCCCGAGGTCTCCGCGAGCAATCACTCGCCTGGCCAGCTCGACTGCTGGCACGCGGCGGTAGTTGAACCACACGAAGTTCGGCACACTCGCCGCGGCCTCGACCATGGCACGGGCCTCTGCCACGGTGTTCGCCAGAGGCTTCTCGCACAGCACCATCTTCCCGGCCCGCGCCGCGGCGACGGCCATCTCGGCATGCAGGTAGTTCGGCGTGCAGATGTCGACGAGGTCGATGTCCGGCCGCTCGACGACCCGGCGCCAGTCAGTCTGCGCCTCCTCCCAGCCCCAAGCCCGCTGCAAGGCTTCCAAGCCGGAACGGTTGCGTCCGCAAACCACGCACCGCCGCACCTTCGGAACTGCGGGGAAGTAGTGCCCGACCTGCGCGAAGGCGTTGCTGTGCGCCTTGCCCATGAAGCCGTAGCCGATCATGGCTGCGTTCAGAGTGGCCATGGCCGAAGGGTATCACCGGGCCGGCGGCTACGGGAAACTCCCGATCGCGACGGGGCGGGCTGGAAGCGAGCCGTGCGTCCGCACAGCCGGACGGGCGCGAGGCCCTGCGCTCGGCAAGCCTGTCCCTCGCGAGCTGGCGGAGGGTCGCTATCCGCGCCGCTGCGTCACCGGCAGGATCGACCGCAGGACCCCCGCTGCGTCGCTCCAGAGGCCGGACGAACCGCTGTTCGTCTCGTAACGCGCCAAGGGATACGAATTGGCAACCACTTCCCTGCCCTCAGCCAAGCTGCCGATCCTGCCAGCCGCGATCGCCTGAACGAGCACATTGCCGACCGCCGTCGCCTCGACGGGCCCGGCGACGACCGGAATGCCGCAGGCATCCGTGGCAAACTGGCACAGCATCGCATTCTGGGAGCCTCCGCCGACAATGTTCAGGACGTCGGGCCGTTTCCCGGTGATCGCAGCCAGATCCTCCAAGACCAGCCGGTACTTCAATGCCAAGCCCTCGAAGATGGCCCGGGCAAACTGGCCGACAGTCTCCGGGGCCGGCTGACCGGTGCGCAAGCAAGCGTCTGCAATCCGAGCCGGCATGCGCCCCGGCCGGACGAAGCCGGGAGAATCCACATCGATAACCGATCGAAACGGCTTGCTAGCGGCGGCCGCCGCGATCAAGTCTTCGTAGCTGGCCACGTTCCCATCCTTGGACCATTCCCGACGGCACTCCTCCAAGAGCCATAGGCCGCAGATGTTCTTGAGTAGGCGTGTCTTCCGCTCGACGCCGCCCTCGTTGGTGAAGTTCTTCGCGAGGACGGTCTCGGTGACGTGCGGCTCGCTCGCCTCCACGCCAAGCAGCGACCAAGTGCCCGAGCTGAGATAGGCCCAATCGCCGCTCGCGGCCGGGACTGCCGCCACGGCCGAGGCGGTGTCATGACTGCCGGGGGCGACGACGCGCATGGCAGGCAAGCCGAACTCGTCTCGAATCGCGCTGCGAAGGCTGCCCAGTACGGTGCCCGGATCCACAACTTCGCCGAAGATGCCGGTTGGGAGTCCCAAGCCTTCGATGACCGGCCAAGCCCATTGGCGCCGGCGCGGGTCGTAGCATTGCGACGTCGTCGCGTCAGTGAATTCGCAGACCCGTTCCCCCGTGAACCAATAGTGGAAAAGGTCGGGCATCATCAGCAGGGACCGCGCGGAGTCGAGAGCGGAAGTGCCCAACATCGCGTAGAGCTGGAAGACGGTATTGATCTCCATGAACTGCAGGCCAGTGCATTCGAAGACCTGCTTCCGGGAGACCACCTCCAAGGCCTCAGCCATCTTGCCGGACGTTCTGGGGTCCCGGTAGCAGAATGGGTTGCCGACCAACTGGCCGGCGGCGTCCAGCAAGGCGAAGTCGACACCCCAAGTGTCGACGCCTACTGAGACCGGATCGGCGGAGGTCGCGCCCTGCATGCCGCCCAGCATCTGCTGGTACAGGCCGAGGGCGTCCCAGTGCAGGGAGCCCAGCACGCTCACTCCGGGATTCGGGAAGCGGTGGAGCTCGTCCACGGCGATCCGCTCGCCGTCAAACCGCCCCAGCATGACGCGGCCGCTGCCGGCGCCGAGATCGATTGCCAAGTAGTGTTCGGTGGCCATTGGGTGTTCCGCAGGGCAGGTGCCAATTGTCTCGCAGCCGACACGGTCGCAGCAACCGGCGGGCAGTTCGGCCCCGGCCGTCGCCCGGTTGCTACTGCGAGCCACTACGGTCCTGCGCCCCAGCGCCTGGTACGATCGGGCCGCCGCCCGGCGGGCGTGACCGACTGTGCATTCGGAAGAGTCCCAGCTCGACAGGCGAATTCGCCGAACCGCCATCCGCCATGTACTGGCCTTGAGGGAGACCTACGGTGCGATCGCCGCCCGCCACATCGAGAGGGGCTTCGACTTCGCGGGTCAGCGGATCCACTTGGCATCGCGGGCCGAGGGAATCTTCAAGCCCAGGGCCATGGAGACGCTGCTGTCGCTCAAGACAGTGTTTCCGAGGAAGGGCAGAACGCATTGGTACGACGACCAACAGCTGACTGCTGGGGCGCTGCTGGGAGAGAATGAGTTCTTCCGATATGACCTTGCTAAGTCCCCACGCAAGGCATCTAGGAACGCGCTGATCGTTCAAGCTGCAGAACTGGAATTCCCGATTATCTACTTCCTCGGACTGGCGCCGGGGCTCTACGAAGCGGTTGCACCTGCCTTCGTGTCGACGGTGGACCGATCTACGGGCATCTGCCGAATCATTCCTGGAGCACCCGTCTCCGGCAAACCTGTGGGCGTCGTCAGGCAAGGAATGCCCGAGACCTCGGAAGCCCGCCGGTATTGCATGCAGCAAACCCGGCAGCGGGTCCATCAAGGCCAGTTCCGAGCCGCGGTTCTTGCGGCCTACAAGGGACGTTGCGCTGTGACAGGCCTTCCAGTCGAGCACTTGATCGACGCTGCACATATCATGCCGGACGCGGACGCGGATTGGGGGCAGCCCGTCGTCCCAAACGGGTTGCCGCTCTCAAAGATCCACCACTCGGCCTTCGATGCAGACCTCATCGGAATCGATCCACACTACAAAATCCATGTGGCCGCGACGCTGCAAGACGAGAGCGACGGACCAATGCTGGAGCTTCTCAAGAAATCACACGGCAGACACATTCATCTGCCGCAGAGGCGGCAGGACCGCCCCGATCGGAAGCGGCTCGCCATTCGATTCCAACGCTTCAAGGCACAGACCTAGCCTCAGAGATCCTGACCTCTCTGTCGCCTCGAACGTGACGCAGTTGGTGGTTGGTTCATGGGGCGCTGGCTGGACAGTTCTGACCCGCATCGGCCTGCTGTGTCGTGTCGGCCAGCGGTTCGGACTGGCGGAGAGGGCGTGCCGAGCGGTCGCGGGGAGGTGCCGCCCAGCCGGGGCCGGGCAGGCAGCCGGCGCGGCCGGTGGCGTCGAGTCCCAGCCTCAGGCTGTGAGCTCGTAGCCGAGGGGCAGGTCGGTGCGTAGATACCCCGTGCAGCTGGCGTTGAGCGCGTCCAGCAGGGGTTCCAGGCGGCGGTCGGCGGCGGTGGACTGGTGCCGCAAACGCACCCGCAGCACTCCCGCCTCGGGATCGGGCTCCCGATGCGCCGGCGTCGTCAACAGGACCTGCACCAGCCCGCGCGGCAGCGGCATCCCCACGACGACCGCGCGCGAATCGGTCTGCGGCGTTCCGGACGAACTGAGGCGCGTCGCAGACTTGGACATCCAAAGCACTGGTGATCCTCGCCCAATCGTGATGCGGGCCAGAGTTGCCAAGTGCTGTGCCGTCGTACAGCACGGCTTCGATGAGGGTTCCACCGATGTACTCCTCTGGATGCCGCATACCGAGCAAGATGCCGGTCACGATAGCCCGGAGTTCTCCGCTCTCCTCCTGCTGCAAGAGCTCCAGGTTCTCTAGCTGAACATCATCGGGCACGGATCTGCGCGAGCTGAGGAAGCACCCCACAAGGTCTGGATCAAAGACTTCGGTGCCGATATCCGCCGCCGGTCTCTGGTCGGCTCTGTGCGGGCCGAACCGACTCCGGGTCCGATAGGGGCGTGAAGATGAGCAAGCGCTAGGTCGATCACAGTGCTGCCTTGCCGTGTCAGGTAACCGCGGGGACACCAGCGGACATCCGTGCTCCCGGCAACCACCACGATGGGGTCCGCCCGCCCGTGCGACAGTGCCAGCCGCCTCGTTCGGCACATCAGCGGCGGCACGATTCGATCCTCGCAGGCAGTGCTCACGTACGCCTCCGGCACATTCATCTGTCTCCGACTCAACGCCTTCACTTCTCTGCCGCCGGACACGCTGAACACCAACGATCCACCGGTCGAGTTGGCGCACGCAACCAGTGAGTCAGCAACACCGTCTACGCTGGACTCGGCACCTTGACCCTTCCAAGACAATGCCTCCTTGGTCTCAAACTCGCTGTCCTCGCCGCTCTCGATCTGCCGCCCGATGGCGTCCGGAGTCCACGTCCGATCCCCCCCTTCCGCTGACATTCAGCCTCCTCTGGGCCCCCAGCGGTGGTTCCAGCATCCCAACGGCTGCTTCGTCTGGGCACGATCCTGCGCCTGCAGCCCGGCCCACTCGGCCTCGGCGGTGAGGATGCTCGGCAGACCCAGTTCGCTCGGCAGCGCAGTTGCCGATGCAAGCGGCAACCCGTCGAGTGACTGGTCTGGTAGCGCATGGAGGCGTACACTGTCTATTGGGATCCGGGTAACGACCGGAACCTCATCCGCGGGCCGTGGAGGCACCACGCGGCTAGTCTCGGCACGCGGCGATGGGAGAAGATGAGGTAGAACCTATGGGATCGAGTCAGCCCGTCAATCCGACTGATCCTCCGATGCTTGACGACCGCTGGAACAAGACGGCGTACTCGAACCCGGAACCGGTTGCGAGCCTGCTTGAGGAATTCGTCTCGGAGATGCTTCCCGGTGGGGGCGAATGGGTGGATCGGCTGGATTTCTCTTCGCTGGAGCGACTGGCCACCGAGCATGTGAGCCCCGCCTTCCGTGCCCGGTCCAGCGACATGCTGTGGCGGCTGAAAGTGCGTCGGCCGGACAACTCTGCGGAGTGGCTGTACGTGCTGCTGCTGCTGGAGTTCCAGCGACTGTCGACTGGTTCATGGCGCTGCGCGTGCAAGAGTACGCGATTGATGTCTACCGCAGCCCGGAGCTGGCCGGCGGCAAGGCAACAGCCGGGGCTAGGCTGCCACCGCTGCTGGCGGTGGTGCTGTACAAGGGCAAGCGGCGCTGGAACGCGCCGCTGGCACTGGCTGGCTTGGTCGCGGCGGAAGCCAAGCCGACCGCGTCCGAGGATGGCGAGCAAGGGGAGACGCCGGTCGAGACACGGCGCCTGTTCCACGGTGAACGGTACGAGTTGATCGACATCCAGCGGTACGACATCGAAGCGCTCTCAGGCGGCGGGCTGGCGTCCCAGCTGCTGCGCTGGGAACTGGTTGAGAATCGCAGCCAAGCGGTGAGCGTGATCGTGGCAGTGACCAAGCTGCTGCCTGAGGACCGGAGCAGCGGTCTGAAGGCTGCCTTTCTGGAGATGGTGCGACTCACGGAGTCGCGCCTAGGATTCGAACTGAGTGACTTGGTGGAGGACGAGAAGATGATAACGAGGCTGAGAGCGGAACGGCTCAATTCAACCTTGGAAGAGCGCATCCAGGAATGCGACCGCAAACTGCGCGAGGAGGGCCGGGCCGAAGGCATCCAGCAGCGCATCGAGCGCGAGCGCGAGCTGCTGTGCTGCATGATCGGGCTGAAGTTCGACCAAGACACCAAGCAGCGAGCCTGCCGGCTGCTGGCCAGCGTGTCGGACTTGGATGTTCTGAGGACGATTCAATCCTGGGTCTTGGAGTGCAGGTCCGCGGCAGACCTGCTAACCCGCATGGAAGGCAGCGTCTCCGTCCTCACAGGCTGAAGGACCGCCGTGCGCCGCAGGCACCGCAGTCCGGAGCCGGCCGGTGGCAAGGCGGCAAGAACCGGAGGTAGGCCGCCACCGCTGCTAGCGGTGGTGCTGTACAAGCGCCAGCGATGCTGGAGCGCGCCGCTGGCACTGGCTGGCTTGGTCGCGGCGGAAGCCAAGCCGACCGCGTCCGAGGTTGGCGAGCAAGGGGAGACGCCGGTCTAGACACGGCGCCTGTTCCACGGCGGACGGTACGAGTTGATCGACACCCAGCGGTACGACATCGAAGCGCTCTCAGGTGGCGGGCTGGCGTCCCAGCTGCTGCGCTGGGAACTGGTTGAGAGTCGCAGCCAAGCGGCGAGCGTGATCGTGGCAGTGACCAAGCTGCTGCCCGAGGACCGGAGCAGCGGTCTGAAGGCTGCGTTTCTGGAGATGGTGCGACTCACGGAGCCGCGCCTGGGATTCGAACTGAGTGACTTGGTGGAGGACGAGAAGATGATAACGAGGCTGAGAGCGGAACGGCTCGATTCAACCTTGGAAGAGCGCATCCAGGAATGCGACCGCAAACTGCGCGAGGAGGGCCGGGCCGAAGGCATCCAGCAGGGCATCCAGCAGCGCATCCAGCGCGAGCGCGAGCTGCTGTGCTCCATGATCGGACTGAAGTTCGACCAAGACACCAAGCGGCGAGGTTGCCGGCTGCTGGCCAACGTGTCGGACTCGGATGTTCTGAGGAAGATTCAATCCTGGATCTTGGATTGCAGGTCGGCGGCAGACCTGCTCGAGCGCATGGAAGGCAGCGTCTCCGTCCTGACAGGCTGAATGTCTGCCGTGCGCCGTTGGCACTGGCTGGCTTGGTCGCGGCGGAAGCCAAGTCGACCCTGTCCGACGTTGGCGAGCAAGGCGAGCCGCCGGTCGAGACACAGCGATTGTTCCACGGTGAACGGTACGAGTTGATCGACATCTAGCGGTACGACATCGAAGCGCTCTCAGGCGGCCGGCTGGCGTCCCAGCTGCTGCGCTGGGAACTGGTTGAGAATCGCAGCCAAGCGGCGAGCGTGATCGTGGCTGTGACCAAGCTGCTGCCTGAGGACCGGAGCAGCGGTCTGAAGGCTGCGTTTCTGGAGTGTAGAGCGCCAGATTAATTGGCCACGCAGGGGGCGGTTTGGTGCAGTCCGTGTGGACGGCGGATGGTCTCACGTTTCCAACTAATCCGCAAAACCGCCGCTCGGCGGGGCGGGGGCTGGGGCCCCTTCCGCGGGCCGCGACATGCGGCAGGAGCAGCCACACTCCCCCTTTCTTGCAGTAGCTTGGTTTGCAGTAGCAGGGTCCCCCGCCAAGGGGGCGCTGGGTGCACACTCTCACCACCCGGCCCCCCAACGCACACTTGTCCGCCCAATGTGGAACAACACCCCCTCTGCCATGTCCGAACAATCTGAACCGTCCATCGTGTTGTTATTCAATCAGTCTGGATTGGCGTCATACTAGGCCCCCCCGGATTCGGTCCCTGGTGGGCGCCGCGCGCTAGAACGACCGTTCGGGAGTCCGCACCCGCTGGCTGGCGATACCGTGGATGCATGGCAGCGATTCCATGGAAGGTCTCCCTCCACGGCGGCCACAGCGCCGCGTTCTGCGAGCACGCGACCGGCACGCTACGCGAGATCCTCCAAGCCGCGTTGTCCCAAGGCTTCGACACGTTCGGCATCACCGAGCACGCTCCCCGTACCGAGGCCCGGTTCTTGTACGCCTCCGAGCGGGCGAAGGGCTACTCGGTGGCCAGACTGCAGCGCGAGTTCGAGTGCTACGCCGCAGCGTCGGCGTCGCTGCAAGAGGAGTTCCGCGGGCGTCTACGCGTT
Organism: Bryobacterales bacterium; assembly: GCA_963662745.2. GTDB lineage: Bacteria > Acidobacteriota > Terriglobia > Bryobacterales > UBA6623 > VXMF01. The sequence continues at coordinate 2,787,673 of CAXXUI010000002.1, read as the reverse complement.
CTGCGCGGTTTCGAGGCCGAGATCGTGCCGACCTCGAGCTACGCCGCCTCGACGCTGTCGTTGCGGGAGCGGTTCGGGTTCGACTACATCGTGGGCTCAGTGCACTACGTCGAAGAGGTCTCCATCGACGAGTCGAAGGCGACCCATCGCAGGGCCGTCGAGGCTTGCGGCGGCTTGGAGCCGTTCCTGGTGCGCTACTACCGCCTAGTCCAGGGCATGATCGCCGACTTGCGGCCCGAAGTGGTCGGGCACCTAGACCTCCCGAGGCTTCATGCCCCGCGCGGCGCAGACCTCTCGACGGCGCGTATCCGGGCGGCGGCGGCTCTAGCAATCGAGGAGGCCCGGAGGCAACGCAGCATCCTCGACCTCAACACCGCCGGCTGGCGGAAGGGCCTCTCCGCCCCCTACCCCGCCCCGTGGCTGGTTCGCATGGCCACTGAGGCGGGTGTGCCCTTCTGCTTCGGAGACGACAGCCACGACCCGCTCCAAGTCGGCTTCGGCCTCGATCGCGCCCGACGGTACCTGCTGGCCAACGGAGTCCGTTCCATCACCTGCCTGCGCAAGCGAGACGGCGTGCTGCAGAGGCGGGAGGTCCCCCTTCTTTGAGAGTTGCGTAGTACAATCAAGGGCAGCCCGGCTCTCTCGGACGACGCATCTCGCTCCCGCCCAGCCGGGCAATTCGCCGGTCGCTCCCACCCACTGTGGCGGCAGCGAGACCAATCCCCCCATGCTGAAACTATTCCGAAACCAAGGGAAGGCCTTGCGATGGATCATGGGCTGCATCCTGTTCCTAGTCGCAGCCTCGATGGTCATCACACTCGTTCCAAACGTGTTCGGCCCCGCCGGGCCGGCCAGCGCCGACATGCTGGCCGACGTGGCTGGAATACCCGTCACCACCGGCGACGTCGAGGTGGAGCTGCGCCAGTACCGCGCCAGCGACGTCCCGCCCGAGACACTGTCGCTGATGGCCGGCAGCGCGATCGAGAACCTGATCTCCGAGCGGGTCCTGTTCGCCGAGGCGAGCGACCTGGGCCTGGTACCGAACAACGAGGTGTTCGCCCAGTGGCTGCGGCAGCAGCTCCCCGACATGCTCTTCCCGGACGGCAAGTTCGTGGGAGGCACGGCATACGCGGGTTTCGTTCGGCAGCAGTTCCGGCGCACCGTGCCGGAGTTCGAGCGGGAGATCTTGTACGACTACACGATTCAGCTGCGCCTGCGGCGCATGGTGACCGACAGCGTGACCGTGTCCGACGAGGAGGTCAAGGACCGCTTCCACCAGGAGAATGACGCCTTCCGCATCGAATGGACCGCGGTCGACTCAGACGACTTGCTGAGCGAAGTGGACGCCCCAACCGAGAAGCTGCAGGAGTATTTCGACTCGAACAAGCTGCGCTACCGGCATCCCGAGCGCCGCCGCCTCAAAGTGATGACGGTCGGCCCCGAGGCGTCCGCCAGCCAGCACGAGGTCACGGACTCGGAAATCCAGATCTACTACTCCCAGAATCAGTACCGCTTCGAGCAGCCCGAGCGCATCAAGGTGCGTCACATCCTGTTCTCGACGATGGAGGGCTCAGCAGCGGACGAGGACGCCGCTCGGGAGAAGGCCGAGAGCGTGCTGGCCGAGCTTCGCGAAGGCGCGGACTTCGAGGCGATGGCCAAGGCGCATTCGGAAGATCCCGGCAACGCCGACAACGGAGGGGACTTGGGCTGGGTGTCTCGCGGCATGCTGGACCCCGCCTTCGAGGAGGCCAGCTTCGCTCTCCGGATCGGAGACCTGGCTCCCGAAGCGGTTAAGTCCGACTTCGGGTACCACCTCATCCGCTTGGACGACCGGGAGAGCGGCAGCATCAAGCCACTGAGCGAGGTGCGGGAGGTCATCCGCGCCGACATCGGGGCAGAGCGTTCTCAGAGCGACCGCTACGCGCTGATGGAGAGGGCCATGGAGGCGGCACGCCAAGCCGGCACCGCACTGGAGCGCGTGGCCGAGGATCTGGGCCTGCCCTACCAAGAGTTCGCGCCCTTCAGCCGCTCGGAGCTGCCGGCTGACCTGCCCAAGTCAACCACTCTGGTTCAATCCGTCTTCGAGCAACCGCTGGGCCAAGCCTTCTCCGCCTCGGAGGAGGAGACGCTCTACATCGGCGTCGTCGCCGAGACAATCCCGGCCCGCGACGCGCAGTTCGAGGAGGTCAGCGCCACCGTGCGGGCGGACTACATTGACACCGAGGCGGCCAACGCGGCCCGCGTCCGAGCCGAAGAGCTGGCGCAGCGGTCCCGCGAGAGCGATGCGGGGCTGGCGTCCGAAGCCGGCCGAGACGGGCTGCAGACAGTTGTGTCGGACCCGATCCGCCGGGACGGCGAACTTGGTGAGCTAGGCCCAGTGGCGGCTCTGGGCGAGGACGCATTCACGAAGACCGCCGGCGAGCTCCAGGGACCCGTTCCAGTGGGCAGCCGCTGGGTCGTGTTCCGCACCGTGGAACTGCTGCCGGCAGACGAGTCCGCCTTGACGACGCAGGGCGACTCCCTGCGGGAGGCCATCCTAGGCGAAAAGCAGGAGCAGGTATTCGATCTTTACCGGCAGGGCAAGGTGCAGGAGTACACTGCTAACGGGCGTGTGGTGCGCTACAACGACCTGATCCAGGCCTATCTGCTCTCCATGCAGCGCCTCGGCTGACACACCGAGCAAGAGCGACAGCCAAGCACCATGAACGCACAGAGAGTCGTCCCGGTCGAGCGAAGGTTTCCGGATCGGAGACTGGCTGATGTCGGAGCGGCGACACGGCGCAGCTTGGAGCAGGCCGCTTGGACCAAGGCCGTCCGCCCCGGAAGCCGCATCGCGATCGGGATAGGGAGTCGAGGCATTCGCAACATGGCCGCGATCGCCAAGGCGGTCGTGGATTTCTGGAAGTCCCGAGGGGCTAAGCCGTTCCTAGTGCCTGTCATGGGCAGCCACGGCGCCGCCACCGCCGCCGGACAGGCCTCCGTGCTCGCCCACTACGGTATTACCGAGGCCACGATGGGCGCGCCGGTTCGCAGCTCGCTCGAGGTCGCGCAAGTCGGGACGACGCCGGAAGGGATCGATGTGTCCATGGACCGCGTCGCGTTCGAGAGCGACGGCGTGATGCTGTGCGGACGCGTCAAGTGGCACACCGACTTCGAGGGTCCGCTCGAGAGCGGGCTGCACAAGATGATGGCGATCGGTCTCGGCAAGCTCGCGGGTGCCCGGCGCTACCACACGTGGGCGCTTCGCATCGGCATGGGGGCCGTAATCCGCAGCGTCGGGGCCAAGATTCTGGAGACCGGCCGCATGCTCGGAGGGATGGCGATCCTCGAGGACGCCCATCACGGCACAGCGGAGGTCCATGCGGTGGGAGCCGACGGCATGGCCGACAGGGAAGCGGCGCTCCTGCGGCGGGTCAAGCGGTGGAAGCCGAATCTTCCCGCCGAGGAGATCGACCTGTTGATCGTCGACGAGATCGGCAAGGACGTCAGCGGCGCCGGCATGGACACCAAGATCGTGAACCGCGGGGGGCCGGCAGGCCCCAACGGCTGGCAGGGCGTCCCCACCGTGCATCGCATCTACATCCGCGGCCTCTCCGAGAACTCGTACGGCAACGGCATCGGCATGGGCTTCGCGGACATGGCGCACAGCAGGCTGGTCCAACAGGTGGACTTGGAACCGACTTGGATCAATGCCCTCACGGCATCCGAGCCGTCCCCCGCCTTCACTCCCATGCACTTCCCGAGCGATCGCGAGTGCCTGGAGCGCGTGCTCGCCACCTGTGGCCGGCTCGACACCGGCGACTGCTCGATTGCCTGGATCAGGAACACCCTCCAGCTCTCCCGGATGCTGGTCAGCGAGAATCTGCTCGAAGAGGCGACGTCCGATCCCGGATCCAGGGCCGTCGGTCCAGCCGCCCCGCTCAGCTTTGACTCCGAAGGCAACCTCCTAAACCCGCTCGACGAGGACTGAAAGCGGGGCGTTGTGTCGGACCGGCCACACCGGACTCCCCATCCAACCAGCCGCCTCGAGTCGATTGCCAAGGATGCAGCCGCTTCACGTCATCGCCCTAGCGCTGGTGCAGGCGGCCACCGAGTTCCTGCCGATCAGCAGCTCGGCGCACTTAGTGCTGGCACGCTGGCTCCTGGGTTGGAACGACGCCGGCTTGGCATTCGACGTAGCCCTGCATGTGGGGACGCTGCTGGCGTTGGCCACCTATTTCGCCCCCACTTGGATCCGCATCCTGGGACTCGCCGCGGGGCGTCGGCTGCTCGAACCGGGAGCATCCGACGCCGACAGCGACCTCTTCAGCCGGCCCGGCATGCTGTGGCTGCTGGTCGCCGCAACCGTGCCTGCAGCGGCGGCGGGCCTGCTGATGCAGGACCTGGTCGAGGAGCGGCTCCGCGGCCCGGCGCTCATCGGCGCCATGCTGGTCGGAGTCGGTGCGCTGATCTGGTGGGCGGACCGCCACGGCAGCCTGCGAGCTGACCTTGGAGCCATGACGCTGCGTCTCGCGATGCTGGTGGGCTGCGCCCAAGCCGTGGCCTTGATCCCCGGAACCTCCCGGTCCGGCATCACGATCGCGGCTGGCTTGGCCGGCGGGTTGACGAGGCCGGCGGCCGCCCGGTTCTCGTTCCTGCTGTCGATGCCCATCGTCTTTGGCGCGGGCCTCAAGACCGCTCTCACCCTTACGCCAAAGGAAGTCGCTGCCAGCGGAGGGATTGGGCATCTGGCCTTGGGCATCTGCGTCAGTGCGGTGGCAGGATTGGCTGTGATCCACCTCTTCCTGCGGCACCTCCAACGCTCCACCTTGGCACCGTTCGTATACTACCGTCTAGTGATCGGCTGCATCGTCTTGGGCCTCGCTGGCGGTCCTTGCGCTGCTGCCGCCCGCGCCAGGCTGGGGCAGAGCGCATGAAGATCAAGATCGAAGTCGACAATCCACGCCTGAACGAGCTGGCAGGAGTGCTGCTGGTGGTCCTAGCGCTAGGCAGTCTGCTCGCCTTGGTGTCCCACGACCCTCTGAACGGTTCGTTCAACGTCGCCGGAGACAGCCACGCATCCAGCAACTGGATGGGCCCGCTGGGCGCCCACTTCTCCGACTTGGTCCTGCAATCGATCGGCCTGATGGGATTCAGCATTCCTTTCTGGATCTCGATCCTCGCGGTCGGCAAGATCCGGCACTTGCACCATGCGCGGCTAGCGCGACGCTCAACAGGGGCGGGCGTTCTGACACTGATGGGCTCGTGGTCGCTGGGCCTGCTCGGGCCGCTGCTCGACGGCGCCATGCCTTCCGCATGGGACAATTCCGTGACGGCCGGAGGAGCGATTGGCAGAGTGCTTTCGGACGCCTCCGTTGCACTACTGAATGTAGGTGGCTCCTTGCTGCTCTTGCTCGCGTTGGGCGTCGTGGGCGGCTATCTGCTGACCAACACACAGGTTGCGGACCTATTCCGACGCAACAGGCCGCCCAACTTCAAGAGGCGTCGAAGGCGGACCGGCCGCGGGGAGGCGACTCACGAGACGCGAGTGATCCCGCCTCCGACCCACCTCGGAGCGACGGAGACCGAGAGGTCACGGCCCGGGAGACCGGAGGCCGGGAGCGCCCCGGCTCCCGCCGCTGGGACAGCCCTAGGCCAAGTTCCAGATGGTGTTCCGAAGCCGACCAAGGGAGCTCGGACGAGACCGCCCCGCCTCCCGACGGCTAGATCCAGGCAGCCGGAGCCTACTCGCCCTCCTGCTGCCCAGCCTCCGGTGAGACCGTACGGCGGAACACGCGTCGCTCCGGTGAAGACTCAGCACGGACGCGAGACTGCGCATGCGGTCCCGCGGCCCCCACGGCACGGCAGTCAGCCGTTCGAGCCGCAGCGCGAACCAAGACCTCTGCCGCAGACCTCGCTGCTGAATCCGTCCACTTCCAAGCCGGCGTTCAACGAGAGACAGCTGCAGGAGACGGCCGGCCGGGTTGTGGCCAAGTTCGAAGAGTTCGGGGTCCGTGGACAGGTCTCTCAGATCAACCCCGGGCCGGTGGTCACGACGTTCGAGTTCAAGCCTGACCGCGGGATCAAGTACAGCAAGATCGTGAACCTCGCCGAGGACCTCTGCTTGGCGCTGCGTTCCGAATCCATCCGGGTGGAGCGGATCCCGGGCAAGGCTACCGTCGGCATCGAGGTGCCCAACAAGCAGCGCGAGATCATCTCGCTGCGAGAGGTCGTGGATTCCAAGGAGTTCAACAAGTCCAAGTCCATGCTGAATTTTGCGCTCGGCAAGGACATCGACGGCCGGATCCACTGCGCGGATCTCGCGGGCATGCCGCACCTGCTGGTGGCGGGCCAGACGGGATCCGGCAAGAGCGTCATGATCAATTGCGTGATCATGTCCATCCTGCTCCGCGCTGGCCCGGACGAAGTGCGTCTGATACTGGTGGATCCGAAGACGGTGGAGCTCGCCCTCTACCGGGACATCCCCCATCTGCTCACGCCAGTCATCACGGACATGAAGCTGGCTACGAACGCCTTGAAGAACGCCACGCGGGAAATGGAACGCCGGCTGCAGCTGCTGGCCAAGTTCGGAGTGCGGAACATCAGCCAGTTCAATCAGAAGTGCGAGCGAGCCACGAGGTCTGGCAGGGAGGCGAATCCCGAACTCAGCCGCCTGTCGTTCATCGTGGTCATCGTCGATGAGCTGGCAGACCTGATGATCGTGGCCGGCCGCCAAGTAGAGGAGTCCATCCAGCGGCTGGCGCAGATGGCACGCGCCGTCGGAATCCATCTCATTCTCGCCACGCAGCGACCTAGCGTCGACGTGATCACCGGTTTGATCAAGGCCAACATTCCCGCCAGACTCTCCTTTCTAGTGGCCACGCGCGTGGACTCCCGGACCATACTAGACTCGATGGGAGCCGAGTCGCTGCTGGGCAAAGGCGACATGCTGTTCCTGCCCCCCGGTGTCGGGCGCCAGCGACGCTACCACGGCCCGCTGGTCACCGAGGAGGAGATCGAAGCAGTGGTCGCGCACTGGAAGAGCTTGGCTGAGCCATCGTACGAGATCGAGTACCTCCAAGCGACGGACGAGGGCGAGGGCGGCGAGGCCGACGACGAAGCGATTGAAGATCCCAAATACCAAGAGGCCGTGCGCGTGGTGCTGGAGATGGGGAAGGCTTCCACTTCGGCCCTGCAGCGGCGCTTGCGGCTCGGCTACGGCCGGGCGGCCCGCATCTTGGACGCCATGCAGAAGGAGGGGATCATCAGCCCTCCCGACGGAAGCCGTCCGCGCGAGGTCCTCAAGCGGCCCGAGTGGCTTGACTAGGCCGGCGAGCTTGGGCACCGTCCGGCCTATCCGGGTCGCTTGGATCGGACGCTGAAGACGGCGTGCGCCGCCGACTCGGCGAGATGGCGGGCGAAGGTCCCCCGATAGAGGAAGTCAGCGGATCTGCCGCCCACCAGCTGGAGCGACAGCTTCGAGACAGCATGGCGGTCGGGGTCGTTGTCCCGGACTGGAGGCTGCTTGGCCTCCGAGACGTAGATGGGAACGTAGTCGCGGCCGTCCACTAGGATGCGGCGGATCGAATCCACTCCGAAGCTGCGCACGTGCGTCGCGGCCGCGTTTCGCGTGAACAGCATCAGCTCCCGGCCGCGCAAGAGCAAGTGCAGGCCAGTCCCGGCGGGTATGCCGGGCGCGGCGCTCCGGCGCCCGGATGAGTGCCATTCGCCGCCGTTGAGAAAGTACTGCGCCCCGTGCCGGCGCTGCAGCCGGCGCTCACCGTCCGGATCGCCGGTCCGTCGCAGCGCCAGCGCGCCCACGGCGATCGCCACAGCCAGCACTCTCCACCACCCTGCCCAAGTGACCGCACCAGCTGTCGCGACGACCACCGTTCCGAAACGCAGCCATTGCCAAACCCTCCGACGCCGAAGCGCCCGCAGGCCGGGCAGCACCATGGCGAGTGAAAAAAGGGCGCCCATCGCGGCGCGCGGCAGACCAGACAGTGCCTTGGGGAATCCACCGGACCGATTCGGAGCGGAGCCGGGCATCGCCGGACGGCGGCGCCCGGAGCGCCGGCGCCCTCTGTCCGGCCTCATCGCCCGATATGCTTGCGGAACGCGCTCGCGATGGCCACGCTGTGGCGCATGACGTCCTCGAAACGCTCGGCCTCGACCATGACCCGTACTAGCGGCTCCGTGCCGGAGTAGCGGATCACGACCCTTCCCCTCCCCGCCAGCTGCAGCTCCCGGTCGGCAATCACCCTACGCACTTCTGGCAACAACTCCAGCGGAGGCTTCTCCCGTACTCGCACGTTGATGAGGCGCTGCGGATAGGTGCGCAGGCGCTTGCGGAGCTCGCTGCACGGCACTTGCTCTTCGGCCAAGATTCGCATCATCATGAACAGCGTCAGCAATCCGTCCCCAGTGGTCGAGTAGTCCCCGAAGATCGCATGGCCCGACTGCTCGCCGCCGAGCACTGCCCCCGACCGGAGCATCTCGTGAATCACGTGCTTGTCGCCCACAGCAGTGCGCCGCAAGCGGATGCGCTGCCGCCGCAGCGCGGCGTCCAAGCCCAGATTCGACATCACTGTCGCCACGACAAGGTTGTGGTGGAGCTGATGCCAGCGCTTGAGGGCCGTGGCTGCGACGAGGAGCAGGTTGTCGCCGTCCAAGCGCTGCCCTTCCTCATCCACGAAGAGGCATCGGTCGGCGTCGCCGTCCAGCGCAGCCCCGAAGGCGGCCTTCTTGGCCACGACTGCTTCCGAGAGCGCGTCGAGATGCAGGGCTCCGCATTCGCGGTTGATGTTGCGGCCGTCCGGATGGCAGGCTAGGAACTCAGCGTTGGCGCCGCACTCCAGCATGGCATGCGGCCCGACTTCTGAAGCCGCGCCGTTGGCGCAGTCCACGACGACATGCAGGTCCTTGGCCGCCGAGGGCGGTTCGCTGGACCGAATCAGGTAGCGGACATAGCTGAGCGAGACATCGGAGTCCACCTCGCCCTCGTCCCTCTCGGGTGTCACTCCGTCGGCCAGCAGGGACCGGATGGAAGCCTCGATCGCGTCCTCAGTCTCCTCAGGCAGCTTGTACCCGAAGGCGTCGAAGAGCTTGACGCCGTTGTCCTCAAACGGGTTGTGGGACGCCGAGACCACCACGCCGAGCTCGTAGTTGCCCTGTCCGGTCGCATAGGCCACCGCCGGGGTCGGAACGACGCCGGCGAAGGCACACTGGGCGCCTCCCGCGCGCAAGCCGCCGGCCAGCAGCTGGGCGATTTCGGGACTGGACTCCCTAGTGTCCATACCGACCAAGACCCGGGCCTGTCGCCGCTTGGAGAATTGGCGCGCCAAGGCCACGCCGGTCGCGTAGATCGTGCATGCGTCCAGAGGGAACTCCCCGAAGCGCCCGCGCATCCCATCTGTGCCAAAGAGTCTACTCGCCATGAACCCCCAGATTGCCGGAGCACCCGGGCGAATCGGAGCCCGGTCCAGCACCGACCATTGTATGATCCCGCCTCGGATTCGCGCCCGTCACCGCCCGGCGGGCGCAGGTCGGGCCCGGGCGGAAGGCGAATGACAGCGATTCGCGGCCTGAGCGAATTGGGATACACTCAAGATTCGGATAACGGATGGGGACGGACAAGCGCAAGCGATTGCTGAGGGGAATGCTGGCCAATTACCCGTTCATCCTCAAGAACCTTCGCGCTTACGGCTCCAACCTGTACCGCCGCCGGATTCTCGGCTCGACCGTCGTCAAGCCCTATTCGGCCATCTACTACGCCACGCACAAGTGCAATCTGGATTGCTCCTATTGCACGCAGAAGAACCCGCAGGTGTTCAGTGAGGAGCTGTCGACCGGGGACACCGTCCGCCTGCTCCACAACATCCGGAAGGATGTGGACACGCTGCTGATCACGGGCGGCGAATGCACGGTCCGGCCCGATATCGAGCGCCTCGTCGAGGCGGCCAAGGAAGAGGTGCGCTTCCGGTCCGTGCTGATCGTGACCAACGGCGTGCTGCTCGACCGGCGCCGCTCCATGCTGAGGCATCTCAACGGACTCGTCTGCAGCCTTGACGCGATCTCTCACGACCCCTCCGAACCCCTGTCCAAGTCGGCGACCGTGCCGCGCGTGATCGACAACCTGCTGATGGCCAAGGAGGTCCTCAGCCCGCAAGCGATCACTGTCTCGTGCGTGCTGGAACTTTGGAACCTAGAGGAGGCGGAACGCATTCTCGAGTTCTGCGGCGAGCACGGATTCGTTTTCTCGGTCCAGTCCGCACAGACCAACGGCAAGTACCCCAACTTCGGCTTCCTGCAGGAACCGCGCTACCGGAGCTTCGTCAAGCGCCTGATCGACCTGCGGCGGCAGGGAGCCGCGCGCATCAACGGAACGCCGAAGCTGCTGCGCACGCTGCTGCTGTTCGAGGAGTTCAAGTGCTATCCGACGATGTTCCCCAGGATCTACCCGAACGGCGACATCTTCTATCCCTGCGAGGTCCTGCGCAAGGTGGCGGGCAACGTGCTCGAGGACGGATCGATCGCAGCGTCGTTCGAACGGGGCCGGAAGCTGTACGGCGAGACGCCGCAGTGCAAGAACAACTGCTTCCTGTTCGGCAACGTGCTGTCCTCCTACTACGTGGAGGATTTCTGGGGCTTGGCCGGCGACTCAGTCCGAAGCCGTTTCTAGCGGACTACGGGCCTCCTCAGGCTTCGAATCCGTGCATCTCGCGATAGATCCGGCTGTCGTACCGCTGCGTGGACTTGAAGTGCTCATGCCGCCCGTCACCCGCCACAGGGCCGGCCAGCTCCATGATCCGCCCCCGGTCCGCCGGCTCGAGCGGACGGAAGCCCCGGGCGATCTCGATGTCGGACTGCAGCTGACTCATCTTGAGGTAGCCCCTCACGATCGATGCGACCGGCAGGCTCAGCGCCCAGCGGACGCACATCTCGGCCGTCACTTGGGTGGTGGAAGGGATCTCCGCCTCGCGGGGCCCTCCGCCGAGGCACTTCATGCCCAGTACGCCGACATCCTTGGCTAGGCAGGCCGGCACGACTTGGTTCTGGAACGACCGGTAGAAATGATCCATCGGGTTGATCGGCATCTGCGAGGATGCCCACTGGAAGCCCGTTCCGAGCATCTTGAGGTGGATTCTTGGGTGCTTGTGGCCTGTGAAACCGATATAGCGGACCTTGCCGGCCTTCTGCGCCTCCAAGGCGAAGCGCAGCCCTCCGCGCTCGTACACCCAGTCCGGATCGTTGTCGTAGTTGATCTCGTGAAACTGCCAGAGGTCGATGTAGTCGGTCCTCATCCGCCGCAGGCTGTCGTCAAGGCACTGGCGGGAGAACTCGTCGTCGCGTCCGGAGTTCTTGGTCATCAGGAAGACGCGTTCCCGCCGTCCCTCCAGAGCCTTGCCCATGAACTCTTCCGCGTAGCCGTCGTGATAGGCCCAAGCGTTGTCCCAGAAGAAGACGCCGTTGTCCAAGGCGGAGTGCGCCAGCCGCAAGGCCGCTGTCTCGCCGTCATCCTGAGCGGCCCGACCAAGGTGCGCGCCGCCGAGGCAGAGGATCGAGACTTGCTCGCCGGTGTGTCCGAGCCTGCGGGTAGGAATGCCCCGCCCCTCGTCATCCTGGGCCACCGCCTGCGCGGCCAGCGCTGCGGCGCCAGGGACATGCAACGGGCGGGACATCCTGCGAAGATTCGGCATGGCAACCAGTATAGGCTCGGATGCAATGGGGACGCAGGGGGCAGCCGGAGGATCTCCTCACTGCCGCTAGGACTCAGCGCTCGAACCTGCTCCTACAGAGGGGCTTGACCTACGGCGCGCGTTACGGGACAGGCTGGCGATTGGCCGGCTTGAGTGGCTCGCAGACAGTCACGTCGCTGATTTCAACGCTGCTCACGCCGTTCACTTCGCAAGGAACTGATCTGAACCAGCGTCTCGTAGTCCACTCCGGGCCGGTTACCAGACTCTTCAATGAACGCCTGCTTCCCGCCCGAAACGTCCTCGGGATGGACTCGCATGTCGCCTTGCGTCGCCAGCGCGCCAGACGAGTCCTTGATCAGCTCCAGCACGACGACCATAGGATCGACGCCAGACATCAAGAGCCCGGCCGTCCGGCTTGGCAGGCAGCCCGTTTACGTCGCGTTCCGACACCAATGTCGCCATTCCGGCTGATCCTCTCGGCCACGGGAACGAACCAGAATCGACAACCGTCCGCTCATACCTCGCTGAACGGGCTCCTCGCCATGGCGTAGTCAATCGCGTCCTTGGGCACCTCATACTCCGAGTGGGACGAGTTGCCCACGAAGCCGAGGTCCTCGATGCCGACAGGACTGGTGTAGTACGCATCCACGATCAGCCGACGCGCCCAGTCGAAGAACCTCACACCGCGACGCATCTCCGACGGGGCCTTGACACCGAACACTGAGAAGCGACGGTACTCGCTGGTGTCCCACCGCGTGTCGGCTCCCATCTCCAGCCGCTCGGCTTCCACCAGCGCATCCAGCACTTCGGTCTGGAGGTTCTTCTCCAAATCCGCGAACACCTTGCCGTGCCGCTCACCTGTCACGCCGTCCAGCCATAGCATCCCGCCAGTGAAGATGTCCGCCAGCTCGTCATTCTGGCTGCACAGCAGGTCGACGAACTCCGGAGCACCGGCTTCGCGAGCGCTCGGTCCGCCCTCGTCCGGCGGCACGACGAGCTCTGAAAGGATCCCGAGAGTGCGGAACTCGTGCTCGTTGAAGCGCTTGGCCTCGTACTCCCCCGCCGCCGCCCGTTCGCCGTCCACTTCGGCATGCACTTGAGCTGCATCCGATTTCGAGAGGCTGCCACCGAGGCCTGCGGCGGTGAGGCCCAAGGCGATCCGCCGCAGGGCGGCGCGCCGCGAGACGGCTTCCAGCGGTATGAACCCGTGCGTGCTAGACATTGCCCCTCCTCATCTCCTCAGCCAGATACTCCGCCGTGCGCCACGAGAGCGCGTTGATCGTGAGCGTGGGGTTCTTGTCCGGGTTGCTGACGAAGCTCGCCCCGTCCGCCACGAACAGGTTCGGCACCTCGTGCGCCTGGCAGTACCGGTTCAGAACCGAATTGCGCGGGCTGTCGCCCATGCGGACGGTCCCCACCTCGTGGATGATGGAACCCGGCACGGCGATGCCTTCGCGCTCGCGGGCCAAGTTCCCGATCCCCAGCACCTTGCCGCCCGCGGCTTCGATGAGGTCCCGGAAGGTCCGCTCCATGTGGCGCGCCTGCTTCCATTCCCAGTCGCTGAACGAGAAGTGGAAGCGAGGCACTGGAATACCCCATTTGTCCACGACATCCGGGTCTAGGTCCATGTAGCTCTGGTTGTTGGGAATCATCTCCCCGCGACCGGACAGGCCGATTCCAGCCCCGTACTGCTCGCGAACGGCCTGCTTTATTCCCTTCCCGTAACCGGCTTCGCGAGCCAAGTCGGAGAAAGATCCCGGACCCGGCATCCGAAATCCCCCACCCATCTCGATGTGGTAGCCGCGAGGGAAGTCCAACTGGTCGTGGTCGTCCCACAGCCACCAAGGAGCGTACAGGTGGGCGCCCCCGAATCCGTCGGTGTCGTATCGCGGCAGGTTCTCCAAGGCCGGCAGCGTGCCCCGCAGGCTGAAGCCGACAGTATCCATGAGGTAGCGGCCGACCAAGCCCGATCCGTTCGCGATTCCATCCGGGAATTGCCTGGACCGTGAATTGAGCATGAGCCGAGCGGTCTCGCAAGCTGAAGCGGCCAGCACGACAACCCGCCCCCGGACCCGGCGCTCAGTGCGAGCCCGCTTGTCGATGAAGACCACGCCGCTGGCCCGGCCGCCCGAGTCGACCTCCACCTTGCGAACCATCCCCTCCGTGATTACGTCCACATTGCCGGTCTCCATCGCCGGAAACACGTCCACTTGGGAAGCCGAGTAGTTGGACGCGGTGAGGCAGCCGCGGCCGCATTGGCCGCAGTAATGGCAGGGGAGTCGACCGTTCAGCGGGCGAGTGATCACGGCCCGACGGTTGGCGATGAACGGGATGCCCAATCGCTTCCCGGCCTCCCGCATCAGGTGCTCGTGCACCTTGGGCGGAGGCGGCTCGTGAAACTTGCCGTCAGGAGCGCTCGGAATGCCCTCGGCAGTTCCCGTCACGCCGATGTAGGCCTCAGCGCGGTCGTACCATGGAGCGAGATCCTCGTAGGAGATTGGCCAATCCCATCCAATCCCGTCTCTGGAGTAGGGCTTGAGATCCATCTCCGAGAACCGGAAGGACATGCGCCCGTAATGGTTGGTCCGACCGCCCACGACTCGTGAGCGGAACCAGTCGAAGCGCGTGCCCGGAGCCGAGGTGTAGGGTTCGCCCTCAAGCTGCCAGCCGCCGCTGGCCGTCGTGAAGAAGCCGAACGCCGCGCCGCGGCCGAAATAGGCTGCCCCACCCTCCCCCGCCGTCCGGTGGCCGTAGTCGTACGGCCACTTGTGAGTCTTGTAGTCCCGCTGCGGCTCGATCATCGGCCCCGCTTCGATGAGGGCCACCTTGATGCCCTTCTCAGCGAGCACTCGGGACATCGTGCCGCCGCCGGCTCCTGCGCCGACCACGACCACATCGTAGTCTGTCTCCGCCATCTCGGTCCGCCTCCGTTCTCAGTCACCGCCCCAAGTCAGGGGCGTTCACGCAGAAGCTGGGCGGATGGAAGGTCGGCACCTCACTCAGCGAGGGCCGGGATCGGGTCCGGGCGCTTGCTGACGACTCCGTCGTAAGCCTCCGCAATAGAAATATTATGCTCCGTCAGCGTGTGGCCCGTCGATTGGTCGAGAGTCAGCTGCGCGTTCGCGTACTGGTTCAGCGTCACGATCACATCCGTCTGCGCCGCCGCCAAGTCACGCTGAGCCTGCACCACTTGGAAGATCGTCGAAGCACCCAAGTTGTACTTCTTCTGCTCGGCGTCCAAAGTCTGCTCCTGCAGCTCCTGCGCCTTGATCGCCGCCGCGTAGCGCGCCTTGGCCTGCGAGATCTGGATGACGGCCGACTGCACTTCCGAGCGGATCGCGTTCTCAGCCTGCACGAGCCGGATCTGCTGCTGGCGCTTCTCCAACAGGGCCGCGGTGTAGTCGGCCCGCGCCTGCCGGTTCTTGAGCGGAATGTTGATTTGGAGGCGCACCTGGTAGTCCGGGAAGTTCCTGCGGAACAACTGCCCCGCCGCCGTTTCCAGTCCGCCGATGAAGTACGGCGAGACGTACGAGGACTGACCCGGCAGCCCAATGAAGGCCTGGTTGACGGATCCGGCCAGCGCGTTGTTAGTCACATCAACGCGCAGGTCCGCGCTAGGCAGCATTCCGTTCTTGACGCCGATCAGGCCCAAGTCGGTGTTCATCAGCCGGATGTGGTTCTGCTGCATATCCGCCCGCGCCTTCAGCGCCATCTCCATCAGCACGGGAAGGGGCCCGAGACCGCCCTCCAAGTCCACCATGATGTCGTCGGTCGGCACAATCTCGGCATGCTGCAGTGACGGGCTTGCAATGCCGCTGACGCTGATGGCGTCCTTGAGCACCGTCTCCTGCAACTGCACCGAGGTCTGGGCGGATGTCAGGTCCGCCTCCCGAGCAGCCACCTCGGCCTCCGCCCGGATGATCTCGATCGGCGCCAGCGTGCCGATCTCAACCCGGCGCTTGTTGTCCCGATAGAGCTTCTTGGCCAGCTCCAAGCTCTGCTCCTGGCTCTCCGCTTGGGCGCGCAGCGAGACCAATCCCCAGTAGATGCCAGCCACCCGAGTCACTACCTCCTCGACCTGCAGCTTGAACTGCAAGTTCGAGATCTCGTGGTTGTTCCTCGCCACCTTGATGTTCCTGGTGTTGACGGCGAGACCGAAGCCCTGCAACAGGGGCTGCGTCAGGCGCAGGGTGAGCGCGCTCACTAGGGAAGGATTGAAGTTCGTGCGGAGGCTGTTGGTCTCGCTGAGCGAATTGGCCCATACCAGCGCCATGGTCGCTCCGGACACGAATCCTTGGCGGACCCCCAGCTGCGAGTTGCTGATCTCGCGCACCAGCGTGTTCGTGCCGGTAACGAAGTTGCTCGTTTGCGGGTTGGAGAAGTGACCCCAGTCGAAGTTGCCGAAGATCGAGGGGTCGAGGTTGACGGCCTGGGTCCCGAAGAACGTGCTGGCGTCACCCACATCGGTGGCTCCTCCACCGCCGTCGGCGGCCCCGCCGCCTCCGGCCCGCCCCGTGATGCCGGTGGCCTGGCCTTGCGGCCCGCCGCCGCCCGTGTCGCCGAGCCCGGTGGACAAGGTGCTGATCTGGTTCTGCACGCCGCGCAGCTGGGCTCCCGACTTGGCCCGCATCAGGTCGTTGGCCGCGCTCTTGGGGTCGTAGCGCGCCCACGCGATGTCGAGATTGTTCTCGATCGCCAGAGCCAGCGCGTCCGAGAGGGAGAGGTACAACTTGGCGTCGTCCAGCAGCGCGTCCAGACGGTCCGAATTGCGCAGCGAGATCTCCGGCACCTGCGGTGCGTCGAAGATGTTCATCAGCGGCGGCCAGCCGGATACGCCCTCGCTGTAATCGAGCGGCCTCAGGCGCATGGACTGCGCACTGGCGACCGGCTGCAACGGCTGGAGGACGAGGGCCGCTACGATCAGCAGCGGCAATTCCACAACGCGTGTCTTCATATGGGGGGAACCGGGAAGCGCCACTGCCGGAGGATGCAGAATCCCAGAGTGTATAGGCGAGTGAGACGGTTTCTGGGTTACGGCGGTGAGACTCCAGCCGGTGACGCTACGCTTCTTATTGTGACACCCGCAGGGGGCGGATGGAAGCTCGTCGTTTCGTACGACGGCACGGACTTCCACGGATGGCAGACTCAGCCGGATCTGCCGACCGTCCAAGGCGCGTTGGAGCTCGCACTGGCGCGCCTAGAGGGCCGCCCAGTGCGGATCGACGGATCAGGGAGGACGGACGCCGGAGTTCACGCCGTGGCGCAGGTTGCATCCTGCTCGCTCAGCATCCCAATCCCCCCGCACGGCCTCGCCAAGGCCCTGAACCGCCTGCTGCCGCCCTCCATCCGTGTGACCGGCGCGGCCCGGGTCCGGCCGGGGTTCCACGCTCGCCACTGGGCGGTAGCCAAGACTTACGAGTACCGGATCCACCGCGCGCCCGTCTGCTCCCCCTTCGAGGCGCGCTACGCCTATTGGCACCCCTATCCGCTGGACGAGGACGCGATGGCCGCCGCCGCCCAGGCGCTGGAGGGGGAGCGGGACTTCGCTTCGATGGCGTCGAACAGCGGGGAGACGCCGACCTCAACCGTCCGCAAGCTCCACTCCTCAATGCTGCTGCGGGACGCCGATTTGCTGATCTACCGCGTCCGGGGCTCCGGCTTCCTGTACCGCATGGTGCGCAACCTGGTCGGCACGCTGCTGGAGGTGGGCAAGGGCAACTTGCGCCCGCTCGACCTGGAGGGCATCTTGGCGGCCCGCGACCGCGCCGCTGCAGGCCCCACCGCCCCAGCCCGCGGACTGTACTTGGCCGAGGTCGAGTACCCCGCGGGCTGCGCGCTCGCCGAGCCGTGCCCGCTCAATGCGCGCGGGAGATGACGAGGTCCGCAAGCTCGCGCAGCGGACGGGCGGAATCCCCAAAATCGCGGAGGGCAGCCGTCGCCCGATCCCGGCAGCGACGCGCCCTGCGACGGGACCCCTCGATCCCGTACAACGAGGGAAACGTCGCCTTCCGCTGGCCGGCGTCCTTGCCGGCGGTCTTGCCCAATACTTCCGAAGACGAGACAACATCCAATACATCGTCCACGATTTGGAAGGCCAGCCCGATTTCCCCGCCGTAGCTGCTAAGGGCGTCCCGCTGAGCGGCCGTTGCCTCCGCGCAGATCGCGCCGAACCGCACTGACGCCCTGATGAGCGCTGCCGTCTTGGCCCGGTGGATGCGGCGCACCACTTCCGCGCTCGGCACGACCCCTTCGGCCTCCAAGTCCGCAACCTGCCCGCCGATCATCCCGCCCGGCGTGCCTCCCGCCCGCGCCAGCTCAGCTACCAGCGCCGCTCGCACTCGGGCCGGCTCGTCCAGTTCTGCCAAGACCTGAAACGCCAAGGTAAGCAGCGCGTCGCCGGCGAGAATCGCTGTCGCCTCGCCGAAGCGCTTGTGACAAGTCGCCTGTCCGCGCCGAAGATCGTCGTCATCGAGCGCCGGCAAGTCGTCGTGGATCAAGGAATAGGTATGCACCATCTCCAAGGCGCAGGCGGCGGTCTCAACACCACTGCGCCTCCCGCAGGCCCTCGCCGCGGCGAGGGCGAGGATCGGGCGGACGCGCTTGCCACCTGCAAACACGCTGTGCCGCATGGCGGCGTGGATCCGCCCCGGGCCCAAGTCCGCCGCTGGCAGGAGGCGGTCCAGACCCCGGTCTACGCGCTGTCGGCCCCGCCGCAGGAGTTCCGCGAGAGACATCGCGGGCCCGCTCAATCGCCGCCGTCGTCGAGATCGAAAGGTTCGGGAACGCGGACGCCCTGCTTGGCCACCAGCTTCTCGACCTTGGTCTCGGCCTCCTCGAGCATCTTCCGGCAAGTGTCGCTAAGGCCTACGCCCTCCTCGAAGAGACGCAAAGACTCGTCCAGAGTGAGGTCGCTGGTCTCCAAGCGCTCTACGATGCTCTCTAGCTTCTCCAAGCTCTGCTCGAAGGACAGTTGGGGCTGGTCTGGCATGGTCGAACAGACATTGTACTGCGCATTGAAGGCTCCGGCTCAGCTGTGGGGCACCAGCCGGCCACCGGCGACGGGGCGGGTGCGCCGGCCGATCCGCATTTGGCAGGCCACGGCCGGATCCGTGTCGGCAGACCGCCACCTTCGGCGGCGTTCGATTGACTGCGGAGATGCAGGCGTGCGGCGGCCCGAGCAGCCCGCTGCAGTGCTCGGCGGCGGCGGGCGGATGCCGACCGACGCCCTCCGCATGTGTGTGTGGAGGCGGGAAGAAGCCATTCATGACCACCCGGCAGAAGCAGCACCTAGAGATGTTCCAAGCGCTGCCGAACGATCTGCAGTCCGTGCTGGAGCTGGTCTCCGCCGCTTGCAGCTCGCGGCCACGAACGGACGCCTTGGGCTTGGTGAACGCCGCACGCGTCGTCCGGTCTCCCAACCGTTCTAGCCTGTCCTTCCCGGACTGGCAACCCGTTGTCGAAGAGCTGCAGGGCTTAGATTTGCTCGTCAACGACACGCGCTGCAACCTCTGCAACCCGTTGTTCGGGAAACCATGCCCAGCAGCGCGGCTCGCAAGGGGCTGCTGCGACGCTGGATCAAGGCATGGAAACTGCTCGGGCTCATCCGGGACGGCTAGCCCGGTGGACTACTTGAGCGGCCGGGCCCGTCGTTCGTTGCCACTCCCCCACCATCGTCGGAGGCCCCGCCCGGCGCTACAATGAGCGCTTCCAGACCAGCATCTGGCGCGGATGCGTGATGTCAATGCCGAGTCGATTCCGAGTTGCTGTTCTGGGCGCACTTGGAGCCCTGCCGACCGCCGGACTAGCGATGCAACACCAAGGCTCTGCAGAGGATCCGATCCGCACGCTCATCGTGGATGGCTTCAGCAACCATGATTGGGCCAAGACTACGACCTTCATACGGGAGACACTGATTGCGACGGGCCTGTTCGAGGTCGAGGTCTCAACCACCCCGGACGAACCGGACTCGCCTGGCTGGGAGCCATGGAGCCCGCGGTTCACCGACTTTGAGCTGGTGGTGCTGAACTGGAACAACGTGCAACGGCAAGAGCTGCGCTGGCCGTCGCGCGTCGAGCGAGAGCTGGCAGCCTACGTGCGCGAGGGCGGCGGCCTGCTGGCATTCCACTCGGCCAACAACGCCTTCGCCCACTGGCCCGAATACGATCGCATGATCGGCCTCGGCTGGCGCTCGAAGGATCACGGGGTCGCGCTGCAGCTCGACGCCAGCGGCGAGATCCGGCGAATTCCCGCCGGCGAAGGCGAGAACACGAGCCACGGCCCCCGGCAGGACACGGTCGTGGTTCGCCTTGGCGAGCACCCCATCACGCAAGGCACGCCGCAGCGATGGCTAACTCCGGACATCGAGGTCTACACTTACGCTAGGGGGCCGGCGGAGCAGCTGACCGTGCTGACGTACGGCCTGCACAAGGCGACCGGCAAGCGATGGCCCTTGGAATGGACCGTGTCGTACGGGCGCGGCCGGGTCTACAGCTCTTCGTTCGGGCACATCTGGAAGACCGACGAGGGAATCCCCGAGCGCGTGCGGTGCGCAGGCTTCCAAACCAGCTTGGTCCGCGCTGCGGAATGGCTGGCGACGGGCCGCGTAACGCAACCGCTACCCGGGGACTTCCCGGACGAGCTCTCCGCATCCATCCGGGCCAGCAGATGAGACGGGCGGGCGGGAGCAACCCAGCGCGCACGAATCCCGCGAGCTGCTGAACCGCCGACCGGCGGGCCGGACCAGACTTCGCTTCACCGAGCCGCCGAGGACGCCTCTGAAGGGGCTGCGAGCCCACGCCGATGCTGGGTCGAGCAACAGGATGGCCGTGCCACGGACAGCGCCAACACATCGCGCGGCCCCCCCTGGTGCGGAGCTCGCGGGCCACTTCCTCGTGTCGTGCGAACGGCTAGGGCCCTAGTTGCTGCCGGAGCGCGCGCTGGCTCGCTCTTGTCGGCCCAAGACGGCGGGCGCTACTGTGACGCGACGCCACAATCTGCCCAGACGCTCACTCCCAGGCGGTGCGACAATCAAGCCATTGCCTGTCCATACGACGCACCCATTCCGTTGGTCCCTTTGCGAAATCGAACAGCTTGTCCGCACGCGAAGGCTGTCGCCTACGGAAGTCCTGCAGCAAGCACTCAGCTCGATCGAGAGCAAGGAGCCCGACATCCAAGCGTGGGCCTTCCTAGACCCTGATGCGGCGCTCCGTGTGGCCGCTCGGCTGACCGACGAGCTGGTCCGGAGCGGACCTCGCAGCCCGCTGCACGGAGTCCCAGTGGCCATCAAAGACATCTTCGACACGCGGGCCATGCCTACCGAGTGGGGCAGCCCGACGCAGCGCGGACGCCAGCCGTCCGCCGATTGCGAGCTCGTCCAGCAGCTCACGTCACTCGGCTGCGTCGTGCTTGGCAAGACCCACACCGCTGCCTTCGCGTTCTTCGACCCAGCACCCACGCGCAACCCTCATGACTTAGCGCACACTCCGGGCGGGTCCTCCAGCGGCTCAGCAGCCGCAGTAGCTGCTGGAATGGCCCCGCTGGCGGTCGGCAGCCAGACGCAGGGATCGGTTCTGCGCCCAGCCTCGTTCTGCGGCATCACCGGCTTCAAGCCAGGCCACGGTCTGCTCCCGCTGAACGGCGTCATGCCGTTCGCGCCCACACTGGACCACGCCGGGTTGTTCGCGGACGGGGTCAGGGATCTGCAGCTGGCATGGAGCTCCTTGGGGTTCGCTGCCAGCGACGAGACGGCCGAAAAAGTCCGCGCCATGGACTGGCCACCGGGCGGCACAGCCGAGACCGTCATGGAGCGCACCTTGGAGTCCTCGTTGCAGGCCTTGGAAGCGGCCGGCGTCAGAGTGCGCAGGATCGAGCGGCCGCGGTTCTTCGATGCGCTGCCGCCCGCGCTGCGGACCGTGATGGCCTTCGAAGCCGTCCGCGAGCACGGACAGCGCTACCTCCGGCACGGGCCCGCCATCGGTTCCCGGCTCGCAAGCCTGCTGGAGGAAGGGTCCCGCATCAGCAACTCCGAATACGAGCAGGCCCTCGGTGAGCTGGCGTCTGCGAGAGTCTCCTACGAGGCTTGGATGGACCCGCACGCCGTCATCGCCACGCCCGCAGCCACGGGCCCGGCCCCAGCGGGACTCGAATCCACGGGGGATCCGAGCTGCAACGCGCCCTTCACGGCCCTTGGTGCGCCGGCGATCTCCACCCGGATGGATGTTCCGGAAGGGCAGCTGCCGATGGGGCTCCAGCTAGCCGTCGGACGGGGCCGGGACGCCCTGCTGCTCGCTACGGCGCGCCGATTCTCGACCATCTTGGCGCCCGGCCGCGAAGCTCGGGCCTCCCCCGTGCTGAAGTGATACTCTCAATTTCCGAGCCGGGCTAGCATGCGCATCCTCCTCGCCGGGGGCGGCCAAGGGGCCGCCGTCATCGCTGCACGCCTCATTCGCGAAGGCAACGAGGTCACGATCATCGAGCAGGACGCTGTCCGCTGCGAAGAACTGGCCGAGCACCTGGACGCAAAGGTGGTCCACGGAAGCGCCGGAAGCGTGCGCACGCTGAGGCAGGCTGGCGTGGCCGAAGCCGAAATGTTCATCGGCGAGACCGACTCGGACGAGATCAACCTGCTCAGCTGCATGATCGCGCAGGCCGAGGGGCAGGCGAAGGTCAAGGTGATCCGGGTCAGGACGCACGAGTTCCACCACTGGGAGCGCATCCTCTTGAGAATGGGCCTCAAGGTGGACCGCGTGATCCACCCCGAAACCACGATCATGCGCCGCATCATGCGCGTCTTGCACATCACCGGCGTGTCCGATGTGCTTGACTTCGCCGACGGCGCCATCAAGCTGTTCGGAATGAACGTGCGGCACACCAGCTGGTTCGCCGGCAAGACGGTCGAAGAGCTCGACGCCGCCGGGCCGCCGCCGGACTGCCTGATCGCGATGATCTTCCGAGGCCCGCAGGTGATCATCCCGCATGGAGCCCAGAAGCTCCAGCCCGGCGACCACATCTACATCTGCACCGTCAGCGAGAATCTTGAGCGCGTGTTCGACTTCATGGGCATCCGCCCTAGGCGCGCCCTGCGACGGGTGGTCATCGTCGGCGGCAAGCAGCTCGGAATCTGGGTCGCCCAAGAGCTGCAGCGCCTCGGAGTTCACGTGAAGCTCATCGAGCGGGATCCGCAGCGGTGCGAGTTCGTGTCCAAGATCCTCGAGAAGACCGTGGTCGTCCACGGTGACGGCACCGACCAGCAGACTCTCCAGGAGGAGAACATCAAGGGCGCAGACGCGTTCCTAGCCCTCACCAAGGACGACGCGGACAACATTGTCGCGTCGCTGCTGGCACGCCACCTCGGCGCCCGCAAGGTCGTGGCGCTGGTGAACCGGCTGAACTACCTTCCCATCGTCCAACGACTCGGCATCAACACCGCCATCAGCCAGCGCCTGACCGCGGTCGACATGATCCTGCAGTACGTCCGCAAGGGCCGCGTGCTCTCGGTAACGACGTTCAGGGAGGAGGAAGCCGAGGCCATCGAACTGATCGCCGCCCCGGGCTCTCGCATCATTGACAAGAAGCTGCGCGACATCCACATGCCTCGCGGAGCGATCGTGGGCGCCATCAAGCGCCCCACCGGCGTCGTCTGCGTACCGCGCGGGAATGTTTCCGTGCATGAAGGGGACCGCGTGATCTTCTTCGCCCTAGCCAGCGTCGTGCCGGAACTGGAGTCCATCTTCCTGTCCAATCGCAGGATCTGGAAACGCCGGTGGTAATCCGCTGGGCCGCGATCGGGAAGGTTCTCGGCCTCGTCCTGGCAGCCTTCGGCGGGTCAATGATCCTGCCTGTTGCCTACTCGCTGGCGACGGACGGCACGGATCTCCTGCCGCTGACGGGAGCGATGGCGGTCACGATGGCGACCGGGGCCGCCCTTTGGGCGGCGGGCCGGACCAGCCGCCGCGAGCTGACCCAGCGGGAGGGGATTCTGCTGACGGTGGCCGTCTGGGTCACGGCGAGCGTGTTCGGCAGCCTGCCGTTCCTGTTCGCCCCGGGGATCGAATCAGTAACCGACGCGCTGTTCGAGTCGACTTCGGGGGTGACCACGACGGGGGCATCCGTGCTGGTCGAAGTCGAGTCCCTGTCCAAGCCAATCCTGCTGTGGCGGGCCCTCACTTCCTGGCTGGGAGGGATGGGGATCGTCGTCCTGGTCATCGCCGTCCTGCCACTGGTCGGGCACGGCGGCATGCACCTGTACAGGGCGGAGTTCTCCGGCGCCAAGTCCGAGAAGCTCAAGCCGAGGGTCGCGGAGACCGCCAGCTCGCTGTGGGGGATCTACGTGGCCCTCACCGCAGCGCTGTTCGGCCTGCTGGTGCTCGGTGGGCTCACGCCCTTCGACGCGGTGACGCACGCCTTCGCCACGCTGGCCACCGGGGGCTTCTCGACCAGAACCACCAGCGTCGCGGCCTTCGAGAGCCCCTTCGTGGAATGGGTGATCACGCTGTTCATGTTCCTGGGGGGCACCAGCTTCATCCTTCACTACCGCGCCCTGCTGGAGCGCAGGCCCCTCAGCGCAGTGCGGGATTTCGAGTTGCGGCAATACGCAGGAGCCTTGCTGCTCACTGCCGCCGTGTCGACGGCCATGCTGCACGCGCACTTGGCGTACGACCTCGGCCGGGCTGTTCGCACCGCCCTCTTCGTCGTGTCCATCATGACGACCACGGGGTTCGCCACCGACGACTTCGAGCGCTGGCCCCCGTTCGGCCAACTGATCCTGCTGGTGCTGATGTTCGCAGGTGGATGCACGGGCTCAACCGCGGGAGGCATGAAGGTCTCGCGCATCGCGCTGCTGGCGAAGGTGGTGGCACGCGAGTTCAAGCGTATGGTCGAGCGGCACGGCATCTTCGCAGTCCGGCTCGGCGGCAACGTCGTGCCCGAACGCACGATCCAGAGCCTGCTCAATTTGGTCTGTGAGTGGAAGGACCTGCGCTGTGGTCTGTTGTCTGTACCTCGCATGTCATGGCCGATGCGGGCCTTCATGTTGGCGTGGTAGCCGTGGAATTGCAATTTTGCCGCCGGGAACACTTTCGGGGCTCGGGGCCCAGAAGATCGCCTGGGCGCTGCTGCGCGCAATGCCCGGTATCGTCTGCAGCAGCTCCAGCTGCAAGCTCCTGCAAGCGCTGGTTGGCCGAATCGAAGTCTGGCCCTCATCGGCTCCAGCTTCGCGCGCGCTGCTCCAGCTGGGGGTCGATGTGTTCACGTAGCGGCACTGCTGCCGCAACTCGAGAACTCGCGCGGCGGCACGTCTCGGCCGTGGCCGCGAACGATCCGTTCAACATCGGACCGGCTCTCCAGCGGCGGCCTCGGCCCGACGATCCAACGGAGAACTACAGCCACCTGCCGACGCTAGCAAAATGGGTGCTGGCCGGCTGCATGGTGGCCGGGCGGCTTGAATTCTATACGTTGGTAGTGACGGTGACGCCGTGGTTCTGGAGAAAGTAGGCGACCAAGAGGGAGGCACTCCCGCCGTCGATCGGGCAGTGGCCGGTCTGTCCAGCGGGCACCCATGACTCGGCAACGGTTCGCCAACTGGTACTTCCGGGTTTGCGATCCCGTCCGGTTCTTCGGTCCGAGCCGAGCGACCCTCTCCGGGCATGTCGCGAAGAAGACCCTGAAGCATGCGCTGGTCGTAACGAAGGGCGGACGGGAGTTCCGACTGCCTTGGGACAGGCTGGTGCATGACCGCAGCAGCACCAGGCACCGAGTCTTCCCCCAAGTGGACATCTGCAAGGCGAAGTTCCAGCCGAACGATGAGGTCCGGTATGAACACCGCGGGCAAACGACGCGCGGAGTGATCGCGCGCTTCGGCCGCAAGAACGCGTTGGTAGTCGCCGATGACGGGCCTGAGCGCTGGGTCAGCCTCACCGCGCTGGAGCTTTGCTGTCCGGATCCGGGGCGACGTGGCGAGGTGCGCTTGCAACGGATCGCACGCAAGGCGGAGGCGCTGATGGAGAAGCACGGGCTGCGGGACTGGAGCTTCCAGTTCGATGACGCGATCAGGCGCGCCGCATGTTGCGACTCCGCAACCAAGGTGATCAGCCTAGCGCACCAGTTCTACTCGAAAGCGCCGGCCTACGAGCTTCGGGACACGATCCTGCACGAGATCGCTCACGCCGTGGTCGGAAACGAGCATGGCCACGACAGAGTGTGGAAGCATGCCGCCCGGCGCATCGGCTGCACCGGAGAGCGCTGCCACGGAGTCAATTTCGCTCCCCCGCGGTACATCGTCTACTGCCGCCACTGCAGGTGGAAGCATACCGGCAACACTCAGAAGAAGAGCACCTGCAGGCGCTGCGGGCGGGCGGTGTGCTACAAGACCTACACTCGACGGGCTTGGACGGCAGGAATCCGCTGAGACGGCAGCGCTGGAAGCTGCGCTCCGCCTGCCGCCAGCGACGGGCGATCCGGGCCGGCGGGGCGGGGTTGTTACGCTGGTTGTGTCGGTGCGCGAGGGCCCGGCTGGCGGTACCGAATTCCGGCTCCGGCGGGTGCCGGCGGTGCCCACCCGCCTGTCAGGAGGATTCAGATGCAGTTGGACTTTCAGAAGGTCGGAGGCCTCATTCCGGCGATCGTCCAAGATCACGCGGACGGACGCGTGCTCATGCTCGGCTTTATGAACGACCAAGCGTTCGCCAAGACCGTCGAGACCGGCAAGGTCACCTTCTTCAGCCGCACCCGGCAGAAGCTGTGGACCAAGGGCGAGACCTCCGGCAATGTGCTGCTGACCAAGCGGATCGAGGTCGATTGCGACATCGACACGCTCCTGATCCAAGCGGAGTCCATCGGCCCGGGCGTCTGCCACGCCGGATACCGGAGCTGCTTCTACCGCAAGCTCGAAGACGGTGAGTGGCGGGTCCACGAGGACCCCACCTACGACTCCGCGGCGGTGTACGGTCGGTAGCGCCCGACCCGGTTCCCGGACATGCTCCGCGTGATCCACAGCAGCGACCGGCCGGCGCTTGACGCGCTGTTCGCGGGCCGCTCCAACCGCCTCGCCGAGGCAGAGCGGACCGTGCGCCCCATCTTGGAGTCGGTGCGGCGCAGAGGCGATCAGGCCGTCCTTGAGCTGGCTCGCAAGCTTGACGGTCTGGACTCGGACAGCGCGAGGGTGCCCGAGCGCCAGCTGATCGAGGCCCGGGAGCGCCTCGCCCCAGAGTTCGTGGCGGCCGCGCAGGTGGCGGCGGACAGGATCCGGACGTACGCGGAGCGTCAGTTCCCGGCCGAGTGGTGCTTCGAGGACGAGCACGGCTCCCAGCTCGGCCAGCTTGTGCGCCCGCTGGACGCGGTGGGAGCCTACATTCCGGGCGGTCGCTACCCGCTGCCTTCAACGCTGCTCATGACGGTCGTGCCCGCCCAGACCGCCGGCGTCCGGCGCATCGCCGTCGCCACGCCGCGGCCGTCAGCGGTGATCTTGGGCACCGCGTCGTTGCTGGGCGTTGACGAGGTCTACGCCGTCGGGGGCGCGCAGGCGGTGGCCGCATTCGCGTACGGTACGGAGTCCATCCCCAAGGTCGACCGGATCGTGGGGCCGGGCAACGCCTACGTGGCAGCGGCCAAGAGGCTACTCGCCGGAGAGGCGGGCATCGACTTCGTCGCGGGCCCGACCGAGATCGCGATCATCTTGGACGAGGGCGACAGCCGAGCCATCGCCGCGGACATGCTGGCGCAGGCCGAGCACGACGTGGACGCCGCCGCGATTCTGCTCACGCCCAGCAGGCGGCTGGCCGAGCGAGTGGCCGCCGAGGTGTCGCGGCAGGTCCGCAGCTTGCCGACCAAGGATGTTGCCTCGGCGGCGATCCGACGCAACAGCGCGGCAGTCGTCACCAGCAGCCTCGACGAAGCCTGCGCGATCTCGAATCGCTTCGCGCCGGAGCATGCCGCGGTCTCCGCTTCCGTGCCACTCGACGAGATCCGCAACGCGGGCAGCGTCTTCGTGGGCCCGTGGAGTCCCGAAGCGGCTGGCGACTACGCGACCGGACCGAACCATGTGCTGCCGACCTGCGGCGTCGCGAGGCTGCGTGGCGGACTCAGTGTCCTTGACTACGTGAAGATCATCTCGGTTCAGAGACTCTCCGAGCGCGGCCTGCGCCACCTGGCGCCCGCAATCACGACGCTCGCACGCGCTGAGGGCCTCGAAGCCCACGCCCGTTCCATCGAGGTCCGGATCCAGCCCGAAGGAGCGGCGAGTCATGGCTAGGGCCCCGAAGCCGCGGGCGGCCGTTCGCCGCATGGCGCCGTACAACCCACCCTTGGAAGGCCGAGGCGGCAAGCTGCGCCTGGATTTCAACGAGAACGTCGTCGGCTGCTCCCCCAAGGTCCTGGAAGTGCTGCGGAACGGCGCGTCCTGCGGGTTTCTGGCCACCTACCCCGAATACAGCGAGGCGAGGCGCGAGCTGGGCGCCCACCTCGGCGTCGAAGCCGACCAAGTCATCTTGGGCGCAGGCACTGACGAGGTCATCAGCGCCGTGCTCCACGCCTACGTGGACGCCGGCGACGAGGTCATCGTGCTCTACCCTTCGTTCAGCATGTTCAAGTTCTACGCGCAGCTGGTCGGCGGCGTCCCGAAGGCCGTGCATTACCGCCGGCCCGAGCTGGCCTTTCCGGCCCGAGAAGTCGAGAGAGCCGTCACCCCCCGGACGCGGGCGATCTGCATCGCCTCTCCGAACAATCCCACCGGCGGCGTTCTGACGAAGGCGCAGGCGGAAGGGATCCTGCAGGCGGCGGATGGCTGCGCCGTTCTGATCGACGAAGCCTACTTCGACTTCCACGGCGAGACGATGGCGGACCTGCTGCCCAAGTGGCCGAACCTCTTCATCGCTCGGACATTCTCGAAGGCATACGGGATGGCAGGCCTGCGGATCGGAGTGCTGGCATCCCAGGCAGACAACATCGAGGTCGTGCGCAAGGGCCAGTCCCCGTACGGCGTGAACTCGCTGGCGACGCGCTGCGCTTTGGCCGCCGTGCAGGATCGCGCGTATGTCCGGGCGTACGTCCGGCAAGTGCTCCAAGCCCGTGACTTCCTTTACGGGGCCTTTGACGAGATGGGCATCCGCTACTGGGAGAGCCACGGTAACTTCGTGCTGTTCGAGCTGGGTGAGCGGACCTCCCGCGTCAGTGCCGCGCTGGCCGAGCGGGGGATCCTGATCCGGGACCAGTCGGCCCACATCCCCGGCGCGACGCGCGTCACCGTGGGTCCGCTCAAGGAAACAGTGCGGTTCCTCGCGGAACTCAAGAAGGTGCTCGCGAATGCGGACTGAGGTGGTGGCGTTCGACATGGACGGCGTGCTGGTCGATCCGACGGAGACCTTCCGGAAGGCCTTGATCGAAACCGTCGAGCATTTCTCCGGCGTGCGGATGACCCAAGACGAGATCGTGAAAATCAAGAACGAGGGGGGCTACAACAATGACCACGACATCGCGGTCATGGCGATCCGTGCCGCCGGCATGCCGGCGGATCCGGACGAAGTATTCGCCTACGGCAAGGCACTGTACTGGGGACGCGACGGCGACGGGCTGATCAGCAACGAGCGCTGGCTCGCTGCACCGGGCCTTTTGGAGCGCGTCGCGAGCGGGCGGGGCCTGGCGATCTTCACGGGTCGCGGCGCTGCCACCGCCCGCCACACGCTGGACCGCTTCTGTCCGCAGGTCCTCTTCGAGCCGGTCGTCACGAACGAGCTAGTGGAGCGGCACAAGCCCGCGCCAGACGGGCTGCTGCTCATCCGCGGGGACCTGCCCGGCGCCAGCGTCGTGTTCGTCGGCGACAATGTGGACGACTGCCGCTCGGCCGCAGCCGCGGGAGTCCGGTTCCTCGGGGTCGCGTCGCCGGGCGCGCCGCGCCACAGGGAGACCGCCACCCTCTTCCGGCAGCTCGGCGCGGAGGCCGTGCTGGCGAGTGTGAACGAGATCGAGGCACACCTGTGAGCGAAGACCCGCGAACCGCCCGCGTCCGGCGGAACACCAAGGAGACCCGGATCCAGGCGGACCTGAACCTCGACGGCGAGGGCCGCTACAAGATTTCGACCGGAATCCGATTCTTGGACCACATGCTGGAGTCCTTCGCCAAGCACGGCGGGTTCGACTTGGCGCTACAGGCGGAGGGCGATCTCGACGTCGACCAGCACCACACGGTCGAGGACTGCGGCATCGTGCTGGGCCAAGCGTTTTCGCAGGCGCTGGGCGACAAGGTGGGGATCCTGCGGTCGGGCTACTTCCTCATGCCGATGGATGAGTCGCTGGCGGCTGCGGCGGTCGATTTGGGCGGTCGGCCGGCACTTGTCTACCACGCCCCCGCTCGCTTCCGGCTGGTGGGCGACCTGCAGGCCGAGCTGCTGCACGACTTCTTCGACGGGTTCGCGGTCCATTGCGCCGCCAACCTCCACCTGAGAGTACTCTACGGGCGGTCCAGCCATCACCGGGTCGAGGCGATCTTCAAGTGCTGGGCGAAGGCGATGCGCTTCGCTTGCTCGCGAGACATGCAACTCAAGGACCAGCTGCCCAGCACCAAGGGGCTGCTGGAGCGGGGGGCCTGACATGACCGCCGTCTTCGACTACGGAGCCGGGAACTTGCGCTCGGTGGCCAACACGCTGGACAGCTTGGCGGCGCCGTTCCGCATCGTCAGCGACGCGGCGGGACTGGCCTCGGCGTCGCGCATCATCCTGCCCGGCGTGGGCCATTACGGACAGCTCTTGCGGTCGCTCGACCGCCTGCGAGTTAGAGAGGCGCTGCAAGAGCGCATCGGGGCGGGCGTCCCTTTCCTAGGCATCTGCCTAGGCCTGCAGGCGCTGTTCGACAGCAGCGAGGAGGCAGCTGAGAGCGGACTGGGAATCTATCGGGGGAGGGTCGTGCGGTTTCCCGCCGAGGCCCGTGTGCCCCATATGGGATGGAACAACCTCGGAGTAGCCCGCGGGTCGCGCCTGTTGGAGGGAACTGGTGCCGCGCCCTACGTCTACTTCGCCAACAGCTACTACGTGCCTGTCCGGTGCGCCACGGGCCGGCTGGCGGCCTCCTGCGACTACGCCGGAGTCTCCTTCTGCGCGGCGCTCGAGGCGGGCAACGTGTACGGCGTGCAGTTCCATCCAGAGAAGTCCGGTCCGCTGGGCCAGCGGATCGTGCGCAACTTCCTAGAGGCCGGGCCATGCTGACCAGGCGCATCATCCCTTGCCTGGACGTGACCGGCGGCCGGGTCGTCAAGGGGATCAACTTCGTAGGATTGCGTGACGCGGGGGATCCAGTGGAGCTGGCGGACCGGTACAACCGGGACGGGGCCGACGAACTAGTGTTCTTGGACATCACCGCGTCCAGCGATCACCGGGAGACCATGGCCGACGTTGTCGAGCGCACGGCGCGACAGGTCTTCATCCCGCTCACCGTGGGCGGCGGCATTCGATCCGTCGCGGACGCCCGCAAGATCCTGATGGTCGGAGCGGACAAGGTGTCAGTGAACACCGCAGCCGTGAGGCGCCCCGTCCTGATCCGCGAGCTGTCGGAAGAGTTCGGTGCCCAAGCGGTCGTGTTGGCGATCGATGCGCGTCGGATCGGCTCCGGACGCTGGACCCTCACCACGCACGGAGGACGCCGGGACACCGGCATGGACGCGGTCGACTGGGCCGCCGAGGGCCAGTCGCTGGGGGCCGGGGAGATTCTGCTCACCTCGATGGACGCCGACGGCACCCAAGCCGGCTTCGACTGCGATCTGACTCAGGCAGTGGCCGAGGCGACGCAGGTGCCCGTGATCGCCAGCGGCGGCGGAGGCAGGCCGCGCGACTTCGTCCGGGTGCTGACGGAAGGACGGGCCGACGCCGCGCTAGCGGCCTCGATCTTCCACTACGGCACGCATACTTCGGACGGCCTCAAGCGACTGCTAGCAAGAGACGGCATCCCGGTGCGGCTCATCACCTCCCGGTAGAGGAGTGGTGCACGGGACAGCAGCCCCCCCCGGGGCGTCCTGCATCCAGCTGCCCGGCAGGGCTAGAATCACACATGGAACGCCACTGATGGTCTCGCTGCGGCCTTGGGGCCCGCCTCCAGCGGTTCCCCCAACCCCTCGCGGTCCGGACCTGTCACCGATTGCCGCAGCCGACACACCTCGTAACCCACCACGCTCGCACTGCGCCTTCATGTGTGGCAGATGGATCGCAGGTGCCGCACACACAATTCGCTCCTGAATGCTGGTTGAACCCGAGATCATCGTCAAGGCTCAGTCGGGTGACGACGCAGCCTTTGACACGATCGTACGGGCCTACCGCAAGCGGATCCTGGGAACGGTGTATCGCATGATCAGTCGCGCGGAGGATGTCGAGGATGTCGGACAGGAGGTGTTCATACGCCTGTATGACTCGCTGAAGCAGCTCAGGGCACCCAAGGTATTCGAACCGTGGCTCTATCGGCTCACGATCAACGCCTGCTACGATTACCTTCGCAAGAAGCGACGCAAGGGGATTCTCCGGATGGCGGACCTCAGCGAGGAGCAGGTGGTGGCGGTGGACGCGGCACTCAGCAGCAAGAAGGCGCTGGAGGAGAACGAGAAGGCCGGAGCGAAGGAACTCTTGGGAGCGCTGCTGAACCGGGTCTCGAAAGAGGACCGCATGCTGCTGACGCTCAAGGAGATCCAAGGTCTGACGCTGAAGGAGCTAAGCGTGATCTACAAAGTCAACACGAACGCGCTCAAGGTCCGCCTCTTCCGGGCTCGCAAGCGCGCCCTCAAGGCCTATGGGGTTATGACCGCAGAAGCCAAGCAATCGTTCACGACGAAGGAGGAAAAAAGCCGTGACAGTCCTGACTAGACAAGTCCTCGACGAGTTGCTCAGCAAGTACTGGGGCAGAGCCTTCCGAGATCCGATGTCCGCGCCGGACCGCCAGTTCCTCAGCCACCTGCTCAGCACGTACAAGGACCTGCTGGGCCCGCTCGAGCCCTCGCCGCACTTCAACGCCGGCCTGTGGGCGCGCATCGAGGAGAGTCGCCTGAGTGGTTCCAGCTGGATGTCCTACTGGATCGCTTGGGCCCCGCGGCTGGCTCTGGCGGCCGTGATGGTGGCGACGGCCTTGCTGGCGGCGGCCCCTTGGCTGTCGCCAGAGGACGGCGGCCAGTCGGCTCTGCTGGACTCCAGCTATGTGGACGTGCTGGCTCGCGATTCGATGGACGATCCGGACGGTGCACTGTGGGTCCTAGCTGAGAACGGGCGATGATGGTAGGCACGACTCGGAAACGGGCGGCGCTGTCGCTTGCGGCGGTGTTCCTCGCCGGCGTGCTGCTAGGCATCGCAGGCACGAGGGTCTACTCGCACCGCGGGCCCGGTTCTGCTCACCTGTCGCCGCAAGAGTACCGCATTCAGCTGATGGAGATGCTAGACCGGGAACTGGATCTGGCCCCGGACCAAGAGGAGCAGGTCGAGTTCATTCTGGACCAGATCAGCGATCGTTTCCGGACTGTGAGGGAGGCCGTGGAGCCCGAGTTCCAAGCGATCCGTGCGGAGCGTGCGGAGCGGATCATGGCGCTGCTTGACGCGGGGCAACGGATTCGGTACGAGCGAATCCTCGAGGAAAGAAGGCGCAGGCGCGGGGGGAATGGCAGCCGAGGCAGCCTCCCTTGGAGGCGCCGCTAGGCCTGCTGGGGCGGCCTGCACCGAGGCTGGCTTGACCAGCTGCGTAATCGACGGCACCGCTACATCCCAACTGAGACAGCGCTCCGTGAGCGCCAGTGGATCCTGCACGCGCCCTATCGGTCCCAAGCCCGAAGGCCGCCACTATCCGACTCTTCGCTGAGTCGAACGAGTCAATCGAGCCACACGGAACGATCAACGAGCTCGGCAAGCGTGTTCAGGCGTGGCGCAACGAACGCTGGCCCGGCGTTCATTCCCGAGCACTAAGTCTCCCGGAGAACTGGTCCAGCTAGGGAGCGCTGACGCGGCCGTTCTGGTGCCAGCGCGAGGCGGTTGAGACTCTGATCTGGCGGACTTGTCCGCTCTCATGTCGTCGTCGGAGAAACCCCCGGCAGGCCGAGATCCTGCATGGACTTGAGAAGCAGGTCCCGCTCAGCGTCGTGAGTCAACGCGGCGAGGGCCTCCGCCACAGGCAGCCACTCCGTCGCTCGCACTTCCGGCGACGGCTCGAACCGGCCCTCCGCCGCCAGCCTCATTTGAAAGAACACAACCACCTTGGGTCGTCTCCCGACGTAATAGGTGACCGCATCCGCGAAGCGCTCTATCACTGCGTCGCAGCCGGTCTCCTCGCGGACTTCCCGCCGTGCGGCGGCCTCCCAGCTCTCGCCCGGTTCCAGCTTGCCCTTCGGCAGGCAGCACTCCCCAGCCTCGTGCAGATCGCGATAGATCACTGCCACCTCGTCGCGCGGATCGCTTCTCCACACGACGCCCCCGGCGGCGCGGATGAATTTGTACCGGACGTTCGCCCTCCGACCACTCACGGAGTTTGAGCCGCTCACGCCGCCTCGCGAAGATCCCGCCCGGTCATTTCCGCAGGCTGTGAGACGCCCTTGCAGCCGAGTATGGTCGGCGCGATGTCGCGCAGAGAGCCTCCTGACGAAAGGTTGCCTGCGTAGTCGCTGATCAGGACGAACGGCACAGGGAAGGTGGTGTGGTAAGTGTGCGGGGCCCCGGTCGCCGGGTCAACCATCAGGTCCGCGTTCCCATGATCGGCGGTGACGATCCACTGCCCCCCTCGGCGCTGCAGGGCGGCCTCGATGCGGCTCAGGCAACCGTCCACCGTCTCACAGGCCGTTACGGCAGCCTCTAGGACGCCGGCATGCCCGACCATGTCTCCGTTGGCAAAGTTGACGACGATGAGATCGAACGAGCCGCTGTCGATCCCTCTCTCGACTTGGTCGCACACTCCGGAGGCGCTCATTTCCGGCTGGAGGTCGTAGGTCGCCACCTTGGGCGAAGGCACCATGGCCCGCTCCTCGCCGGCGTAGGGCACTTCTCGACCGCCGTTGAAGAAGTAGGTGACATGAGGGTACTTCTCCGTCTCCGCCACGCGGAGGTTCCTCCAGCCCTGCTCGGCCGCAATCTCACCGAGGATGCGCTCGGGGAAGTGCCGCGGCACGATCACCGGATAGGAATAGTTGCGGTCGTATTCCGTCATCGTGACGTAATGCAGGTCGCGCGGCATGAGGGACCGATCCAGCTCCTCCAGACCGGGATCGTTGAGGGCCAGGGTCAGCTCCCGGGCGCGGTCCGCGCGGAAGTTGAAGAACAGCACGGCATCGCCGTCCCGGATGCGCGCCACAGGCGACCCGTCCCGCCTCGTCAGCACGGTCGGCAGGACGAACTCGTCGGTCACTCCGGCCGCGTACGACGCCTCGATCGCCTCGACTGGATCCGCCGCACGGACGCCTTCGCCCGCAACGACCGCCCGAAACGCCTTGTCCACGCGCTCCCACCGACGGTCTCGGTCCATCCCGTAATAGCGTCCGCCGAGCGTCGCGATCCTTCCGCAGCCGATCCTCGCCATCTGCCCAACCAAGCTTCTGACGAATCCTGCGCCGCTGTTGGGGGGAGTATCGCGGCCGTCGGTGAACGCGTGGACGTAGACGCGCTCCACGCCGGCGGTGCTGGCTACCTCCAGCAGCGCGTTGAGGTGCTCCGCTTGGGAATGCACGCCTCCATCGCTGAGCAGGCCGACCAAGTGGAGCGCACTGCGCTTGCCATGGGCCATGACGGCTTGGACTGGCGGACAGCTGCCGAGCCGGCGAGTGCGGACCAGCTCATCGATGCGCGTGATGTCCATCTTCACGACCCGGCCTGAGCCGATATTGAGGTGGCCGACCTCGCTGTTTCCCATCTGGCCCTCGGGCAAGCCGACCCACGGCCCGTCCGTACGGATCAGCGTGTGCGGGTAGCGGCTCCAAAGGCGGTCGAATGTCGGCGTGCGGGCGATCGCAACGGCGTTGTTGGCGGGGTCGGGGTTGTGGCCCCAGCCGTCCATGATGGTGAGAACGAGTGGCTGGCGGGCGGGCATGCAGATCCTAACCGACGATTATCGCCGACCCGCTCGCGTTTCAGCCCCGGCAGCCCCCCATCGGTGTGCGAGCACACCAGCGACGCTGCAGAAGCCACGACGGCCCGGTCCCAGCGGGCGCCGAATCGACCAGCAGCGGTCATCCGCGCCGCCGGAGGATCCAGTCCAGCGCGTCGGAGGTCTGGTAGATCAAGGCCTCGGCATAGTGCTGGAACGGATGGAAGTACTCGAACGTCAGGTATCCGTCGTATCCAATATCCTCAAGCGCCCCGACCAAGGCCGGCCAGTCGGTCGTGCCGTCCAGCAGCGTGCGGAATGTGTTGAGGTTGAACTCCTGCGTGCGCTTGTCCCACTCCTTCAGATGCACATTCTTGATGCGGCTCCCCAGGATCGGGACCCAATGCTCGGGGAACTGGTACTGCATGATGTTCCCCGTGTCGAAGTGGACCTTGACCGTCTCGCTGGCGAAGCTGTCCACGAAATCTGCCATCTCCTGCGGACTGAACAGGAATCCGTTCGCGAAGATGTTCTCGATGTTGAGAGTCACTCCGGCCTGCTCCGCCTTGGGTATCAGCGCTCGGACCGCCTCCTTGGCTCGACGCTCGCACACGTCGTTCGGAACGGGGATCGGATCCTCCAGCCACGGGGCGTAGACGGCGCCCGGCACGACGAGCAGATTGTCGGTGCCGAGCAGCGCTGCCGCCTCGGCCATGCGCTCGGCCAAGCGGATGCCCCTAGCCCGCCGCCCGGGATCGGGATGGGTCATCGAGTAGGGCCAGAAGAGGAACGAGCAGACCCCGCTGATCGCGATTCCGATCTCGTCGGCCATCCGCTTGATGGCTCGGATCTCGTCGTCCGTCGACTCCGCGGAGAACTCCCCCTCCAGATTGAAGTTGGGTTCGACGGCGTCGAAGCCGGCATCCTTGGCGATCTGCAAGCACTCCTTGAGCGTCCAAGTGTCGGGATACGGAAACGCCCAGAGGTTGATCGACTTCTTCATCGACTCGACGGGATTCCCAGCCGGCGGCGCCTGGGCGGCCGAGGCCGCCGCGGCTGCCAGCCCCTGCCTGGCCATGAAGGCGGATCCGAAGAAGGCGGAGTACGCCAGCAGCTCCCGCCGCCCCGGACGGCCGGGGCCACTCTGTCGATTTGGCATCCAATCTCCTCGATTCTCTAGCGCCCGCAGGGCGCTCTCAGCGCCTAGCCTCCGCGAGTCGATCTCCAACCTCCCGCATCCTAGCCGCCAGCTCCCGGCTGAGCCGGGCGATCGCGCCCTGAGCGCGAGGATCGCGGATCCGGTTGGTTGTCTCGTCCGGGTCGGAGCGTAGGTCGTAGAACTCGTCGCGCTCTGGATTGAGAAAGTCCCGCACCAGCTTCCAGCGCGGCGTCCGCAACATCCGCATGTGGGTCCGCGACTGGTGGTGCGTCGAGTACTCCCCGTAGAGATCGTCTACCCACTCGACGGAGGAGCCCAGCAGCAGGGGCAGTATGCTGCGTCCGCGGAGCTCCGCTCCATCGGGCGCCTCCGCTCCCGCGATCTCTACCAATGTCGGATACCAGTCGAGGTTCGAGACCGTCCGCTCGATCACCAGCCCCGGCGCGATCCGGCCGGGCCACGCAACGGCGGTCGGTACCCGGATGGAGCGGTCCCACATATTGGGCCGCTGCCCGGAGGGGATGTTGGCCGTGGCAGGCGGGTTGCGCAGCAACGCGTAGTGCCCGTTCCCCTTGTGCCACACGCCGCTGTGGCCCATGTTGTAGCCGTGATCGCTCGTGAACACGATCACGGTGTCGCGTTCCTGCCCCAGTGTGGCGAGTTCAGCCATGACCCTGCCGAGGTTGCGGTCCACGCTCTTGGTGCTCGCCAGGTACTCCCGCGTCATCCTGCGCACCCGCTCGACGTCCAAGTACGGGAAGGACGGATTCGGAATGACCGGGTTCAGGCCGTCGAAGGGCTCCCAGTCCGAGGCGGCCACCGGCAGCCAGCGGGCGTGAGGGGCACGATAGTGGAGCGACAGCAGAAAAGGGGCATCGCGCGGCTGGCGCAGGAAACCCAGCGCCTCGTCGGTGAGGATGTCGGCCGTGAGGCCTCGAAAGGATCGCTCCTCACCGTCCTTCTCCAAGGTGGGATCTGCAGGGGTCGTGCCTCCGCCCCGAAAGCCCATGAAGAAGTCGTAGCCATGCCGGGTCGGGTGGTGCTCGTCCAGCAAGCCAAGATGCCACTTGCCGACCAAGCCCGTCTCATAGCCGGCGGACTGAAGCACTTCCGGCCAGGTCACCACGCTGGCGGCGAGGCCCGTGAAGGGTTCCCGCCTCGGATTGAGCCACTCCGTCAAGCCCAACTCGCTGCCGTAGCGGCCGGCGATCAGCGCGGCGCGCGAAGGGGTGCAGACCGGCGTGACGGTGAAGGAGTTCGGCAGGTAGGCGCCACTGCGGAAGAGCTTGTCCAGATTGGGAGTCGAGGCGTGCGGATGCCCCGACAACCCCAAGGCCCAGCTCGCTTGGTCGTCGGTGTAGACGAACACGATGTTCGGCCTTGTCTGAGCCGGCAACGCCGCTCCAACGGCCAGCGATACGAGCGAGATGAGCAGCAGGGGCAACGCGGAAGCTCCGATTCCCGGCAGGCGGCAGCCGCCCGCACGGTCAGAGCAACATTCTAGCCTTGCTCCTCCGCAGGATCCGTTGCGCTACTAGCCGCAACCGACTACCGCCGCCGTTCCAGCACGGTCACGACCCGGTCCAGCCCCTCCAGATCGACGATCTGATCCGCGCCGCTTGGCCAGACGACCCTCACGGACGCCGCGCCTGGTTCAGCACCGAGCCCGAAATGCAACGGGACCAAGGAGGATGAGGCGTAGCCTGAACTCGATCCGGCCGTGACAACTTGGCCACCGACATGAACTCGCGCTCCAGCTCCGTCCCTGCTGCTCGCCGTGCCGACTAGGCGAATCGCCACCCAGCGGTTGCGGGACGGACTCACGTTCCGCCACAGCTCCGCGGATCCGCCGATGGTGGAAGTCACCGCATCAACCCGACCGTCCCCGTCGAAATCCGCGAAGGCCGCTCCGCGGTGAGCGGCGGGCAGGAACTCCGCCGCCTGCCCGGAGACATCGGTGAAGGTTCCGTTCCCGGTGTTCCGGAACACGGCGTTGCGCTGCCGGTAGGAGGCGCTCTCGAACTCCTCAGCCAAATCGCTGACGTGCGACGCGGTGACGAATAGGTCCTTGAAGCCGTCGTTGTCAAAGTCGGCGAACTTGGTGGCCCATCCGCTCCGCGAGACGGTTAGGCCGTGCAGCCCGCTGCGCGCCGTCCGGTCCTCGAACAGCCCGCCGCCCTGATTGCGGAACAGCGGAAACGTCTGCCGGTTCAGCGCTGTGACGTGAATGTCGGGCAGTCCGTCGTTGTCGTAGTCTTGGAAGTCGGCTCCCATGCTGGAGATGGGGACGCCATCCGAAGCCAGAGCGACACCCGCTAGGAGACCGACCTCCTCGAAGGTGCCGTCACCAAGATTCCGGAACAGGAAGTCGGGCTCGGTGTCATTCGTGACGAACGCGTCGATCCAGCCGTCCAAGTCGAAGTCAGCGAAGGCGACACTCATGCCCTTGCCCGCATGTCCGGCCAGTCCGGAGGCGTCCGACATGTCCTCGAACGTCCCGTCCCCGCGATTACGGTACAGCGTGTTCGGCAGCGGGGGCCAGTAGGTGGGGCTACAGTAGATTCTCAAGCCGCGGTCGCGATCACCGCAGTACCGGTCGTCGGCGGGGTCCCAGTCGAGGTAGTTGACGACCAGCAGGTCCAACGCGCCGTCATTGTCATAGTCGAACCAGCCAGCGGCGACGGACCAAGCCTCGCTGACGATGCCTGCCGCCTGGGTGACGTC
Source organism: Bryobacterales bacterium (assembly GCA_963662745.2). Lineage (GTDB taxonomy): Bacteria > Acidobacteriota > Terriglobia > Bryobacterales > UBA6623 > VXMF01. The sequence continues at coordinate 2,748,093 of CAXXUI010000002.1, read as the reverse complement.
AGAGAATTCGCCGCGCCCTTCGTTGCGGTACAGGACATTGGACCGGTAGCCGGCCACGAACAGGTCCGCGTCGCCGTCGTTGTCGAAATCAGCAGCCGCCGCCCCCATCGAGTACCCGCGCCCGGCTACGCCGGACGCCTCGGTGACGTCCTCGAACCGCATTCTGCCCAAGTTCCTGTACAGTCGGTTCCACTGCGCGGGCCCCTGCTTGCGCAAGGACCCGCTGGCGGCTCCGTTCGTGAAGTAGATGTCCGGCCGGCCGTCTCCGTCCGCGTCGAACGCGGCCACGCCCCCCGCCACAGCCTCGATCATCGGCTTCCGCGAGGTGGGCCCGCTCTCCAGCACGAACTCCACGCCCGCGGCGGACGCCACGTCGCGGAACCGGATCTGCCCGAAGGCCGCAGCGCCACAGAGGAGAAGGAGGGCGGAACCGAGCCAAGGCCCGCCGGGAAGGACTGTCCGCGGCACCGGATGTCTACGGCGCCGCAATCTCGCCCTGCCGCGGCTCCGGCGAACCCGCGGAGACTACGGCACTCCGGCGCCGCAGCGCGAGGCGAGCCTCTTCCCGCCGTCCGGCGGCCTGATAGGCCCGTGAGAGCTGAAACAGCAGCTGGGCATCCTCCCCCGTTTCCAAGGCGGCCTCCAAATGAGGCACGGCTTCCTCGCCACGCCCGGCCGCGAGGTAGGCCGTGGCCAAGGCGGCCCTCATGACAGCGTCGCCGCCCGAGAGGCCGACGGCCCCTTCGAGCAGGGGAATCGACTCCTCGACACGGCCCATGCGGCGCAAGGCATCACCGAGGTGGAACCTCCCGACGGAGGAGTCCGGCCACCGCCGCAGAAGGGCGCGGGCCTCGCGCTCGCATTCCTCGTCCTGGCCGGCCGAGCGCAGAGCCCGCAGCAGGCCGGCGCGCAGGTTCGGGTTGGCGGGCTCCAGACGGACGGCCTCGCGCCAGGATCCCGCCGCTTCGCGCGGGTTGCCCGCCAGGTCCTCAATGGTGCCCGCCAGTTGGTACGCTGCCGAGGACGGAGGCAGCGCCAGCAAGCGGGCATGGGCCGCCTCGGCCTGCCCTGCGTAGGCGCGGGCCCTCCAATACAACGCCTTCGGCGTCCCTTCGCGCTCGGCCCACTCGATCACTCGGCCGTGGTCTCCGGCTTCGAACCAGCACTCCGGCAGCCGCCGTTCGCAGGGCTCGGGTGCGCTCCGCTTGGCCAGCTCAGCCGCGGCCCACTCAGGGCGTCCGGACGCCCGGTAGACGGCAGCGATCGCCTCGTGTGTGCCGGGAGCCTCCGAGTCGATCGACTCCGCCGCTCGGAAATGTCCGAACGCGGCTCGCAGCCTGCCCTGCGCCGCGGCAGCGCGGCCAAGGAGTAGCCGGCTGTAAGCGGAATCGGGAGCCGTGCGCTCCAATTCCGCGGCTGCCCGGCCCGACAGCTCCGCGCAGCTGAGCCCGAGACCGAGCCACGCCTTGGGATCGGCGGCGTTCCGGGCGGTAAGCACCGAGAACTCCGTCCGCGCGCGGTCCGGCTGGCCGGACCGCAGCAATGCATCGGTCAGCTCCAATCGGGCGACGCCGTTCTCAGGGTCGAGTTCGACGGCCCTCCCGAGCGGAAACACGGCCTCGGCAGGCCTGGCCGCCTTTTGGTGAGACATCCCGACCAGCAGCCACGCCGGGGCATGATCCGGAACTGCCTCCAGAAAGCGCCCCAATGATCCGACTGCAGCATCGTACTTGCCCGCGGAGTACAGCGCCAAGCCGAGGTTCAGGTCGATGCCCGCCTCGTCGGGCATCAAGACGGCCAGCCGGCGATAGAGGCGCTCTGCTGCCTCAAAGTCCCGAGCGCGCAGCGCCTCGCTCGCCTGGCGCGCCAGACCCGCGACATCCGCGCCTTGTCCGGCCCCGACCACGCCGAGCAGCAGCAAGGCCGCAAGCTGCAGCGCCGGTCGAAGGCCCAGCATCGTCCTCGATTGTAGAACCGGGTCGCCCATCAGCACCAAGACGGCACCGGCCGCGGCGCCGCCCGGAGGAGCTCCGCTAGAAGAGCAGCTTGAGCGCCATCTGCACCTGCCTGGGCGAACCGAGCGTCCGAACCACCCGCCCGAATGCTCCGTTGGTCACTGTCACCGGCCCTCCGGCGGTCGGAATGCCGAAGACCGGTGTGTTCGTCAGGTTGAAGAACTCGGCCCGCAGCTGCGCCGCGAAACGCTCGGTGATCCGGAAGCTCTTGCTCAATGACACGTCGGCGTTGGCGATGCCGTCCTGCCTAAGGTCGTTCATGTACCGAGGGGCAGTGCCCTGCTCGAAGCGTCCCGGCGCCTCGAAAGCGTCCGTGTTGAACCAGCGCTCGGGAGTCGGGCTGCCGGCCCTGGGACTCCCGACGACGTTGGAGCGCTTGACGCCGTATCCGAACGCCCCCAGCGTGTTCGGCGCGCGGATGTTGATCGGGACGCCGGCGCTGAAGCGGATCGTGCCGGCGACCTGCCAGCCGCCGACCACCGCGTCGAGGGCCCCTCCCATGGCTCCGCCGACCGCCTTGCCCTTGCCGACCGGGACCTCCCATACCAGGTTGGTCACGAAGTCGTGAGGCAGGTCGTGAGCGCTCACCGAGTAGTCGCTGGAAGGATCGAAGACATCGCGGAACGCGTCGCTGACGAACCAGCCCTGGTCTTCGGACGCGTTGTCCTCCGCACGAGCCCACTGGTAGCTGCTGAGCAGCGTGAGACCCTCCGAAAAACGGCGCGTGAACTTGACGTACAGGGCGTTGAAGCTCGAGGCCGCACCCTTGCTGCTGCGAGCGACATTGACGCTGTTGAACTGCGGATGCAGGCGCAGGAAGCGGTGCATCGGAGCGGTGATGCCGCTTAGCGGTCCGGACCGGATGTGGCCGTGGAACGGGTTCGGCACGCGGTTGTTGAGTTCCTCACCCATGCTCAGGTAGTTCATCGGGACTTGGTTGAAGTTGCGGTTCGAGCCCCACGCGAACTTCTTGCCACGGTTCCCGGTGTAGCCGATCTCAAAGACCGAACCTTGGGCGATCTCGTACTGGAAGTCCAAGCTGAAGCTCTGGACGTAAGGCGTCGGGTGGTCGCGCGGCCACGCGTTCACATTGGCTCCCACGGCGGTGGAAGGGCCCAGCGAACTCCCGGTCGGCATGTCCGGCCCGTTGGGCCAGGGGTTGCTGAGCAGGTTCACGGGGACCACTCCGTCGGGGTTGGTCTCCCAGATCGAGCGCAGGTCGAAGCCATCCATGCCGCTAACTCCGGACTCGATGTAGGTCTGCGAGTAGGAGATCCCGTACCCGCCGCGCATCACCAGCCTGTCGCTGAGCTTGTAGCTGAGGCCAATCCGGGGAGCCCAGTCCTTCGTGTCAAGCGCCGTGATCCCTCGCACGCTCGAGTCGGTGAACCGGCTTCCGCCCCGCACCGGGAATCCGGCTGCCTCACCGAACGGATTCGGCGCGTCAAAGTCGAAGTAGGCCTGCCGCTCGTACCGCTCCGTGCGCGGCAGCTGCCGCTCGTAGCGCAAGCCCAACGTCAGCGTGAGGTCGGAGGTGACGCGCCACATGTCTTGGACATACCAAGCGTTGTACTGCTGCGTGAAGGCGGGGTCCCCCGAGAACCTCACGCTGCCGCCGCCCACGCCGAGCAGCAGCGAAGCCACCGAGTTGCCGACCACGCCGCTGTTGCCGACCGCCACCGGACCGGTGGTAGGCCCCCTGTTGAAGGAGAACTCCGGCGTGCGCGAATCGATGAAATTCCACTGGATCGCCTCGAAGTTGAACCCGAACTTGAAGCTGTGGTCGCCCCGCTCGTAGCTGACGTTGACACCAGCAGTGTGCGTCCGCCGCACGTTCTGGAACAGGCGGGCGCGCCCTAGCGTCGTGTACTCGGAAACGCCGTACTGGCCGAGGTTCTGGTTCTGGAACAGGTCGGCGTACGACTGCGGGTACCCGAGGTCGGCCAGGCTGGTTCCGTCCACGTTGGCGATGGGGTTCGCGAAGCGGTGTCCGCCGCCCGTGCCCAGATTGAAGTTCACGACCCAGGTCGGCGAGGGGACGACCGTGTTGCTCCAACTGACGTTGTAGAACGGCTGGCCGTTCTCGAACCCGATGTCGGCCCCGTTGTCGAAGAAGCGCGGATTGTTGTTCAGCAGGTCCGACCGGCTCCAGCGCACGAACGTGCTGTAGGTCTGGCTCTTGGACCAATCGACCCGCGTGTCGTAGCGGTCGACCTCCTGCCGGAAGGGAACCGTCTTGAAGTAGTTGTTGACATTCGTCACTCCCACGCCCTCGCGGGTCGGGGCCGGGAAGAGATTGACGACATTGACCGCGACCGGGTCGAACCGGGACGACGGGATGGTGTTCCCGGGGAAGGGATCGCGGATGAATCCGGCGCCGTCCGGGTTGGCGCGGGTAGTGAACGGATCGTAGACTTGCTGCAGCGAGCCGTTGCCGTTGAAGCTCTGGGAGAAGTCGCCTTGGCGCTCCAGCGCCGGCGGCATGGTCTGCACCGTTGTCTGGGCGGACGGCAGGCGCATGGCCTCATAGCCGAACAGGCCGTAGAGCCCGTGCCGCTTCCAGATCGGCCCCGAGACATTCAGGCCCACTTGGTTGCGCTTGAATTCGGGCTTGGCGTTGCCCGCCCGGTTGCGCTCCCATTGGTTGGCGTCCAAGTTGTCGTTGCGGTGGAACCAGAAGAGCGAGCCGTGCAACTGGTCGCCGCCGCCTTTGGTTACGAGGCTGACGACGCCGTTCGCGACCTTGCCGTACTCGGCGTCGTAGGTGTTCCGCGCGATCTGCATCTCCTGCACGGCGTCGACCGAGGGCGTCCCGAAGGTGGCCCCCCAGTCTCCGCCCTTGTTCGTTACGCCGTCGACATTGACCGTGTTGCTGGCCTCGCGGCCGCCGTTCATCGAGAAGAGGCCGTAGTCCTGGTCGCTGACGCGGTCCTGGATCTGCGTGCGGCCGCCGCGCGCGAACATCGAGATGACTCCGGCGTTAGCATGCACAAGCGCCAGCGGATTGCGGAAATTGATCGGCAGCTCGGTGAGCTCCTCGCTGTTGAGCGTGTTGCTCTGGTTGGCGGACTGGGTGTCGAGCACGACCGCTGCGGCGGTGACTTCAACGGTCTCGGTCACCTCGCCCAGCTCCAAGGTCGCGTTGACTTCGGCGTCCTGGTTGGCCTGCAGGCGAATTCCCGAACGGACGAATGTCTTGAAGCCGACCGTCGATACGGAGAGCTCGTAGCTTCCGGGCTTGAGCTGGGATAGGCTGTAGCGCCCTTCAGCGCCGGTGTCTTGCTGCCGCTCCTCCCCGGTGTCGGCGTTCTTGAGAACGACGGTGGCTCCCGGGATGACGGCGCCGCCGGGATCAGCGACCACGCCCGTCAGGTTTGCCGTGGTGAGCTGGGCCCACCCAATAGGCGTCCCCAACGCGGCGAGGAGCGCAAGCGCCCCCATCAATCGGACAACTTGGCGAATCGGCATTTCAAGCAACCTCCAGCTCCTGTTCGGTCTCGGGTCCGGCCAAGCCGGCGCGGCCGTCAAGGGGGCTCTCGTTCCTAGGCCTCGGATTCGGGTCCGCCGATTGGCGTCGCGCAGATTGTAGCACGTGGCGGGACGCGCTACAACCTGCGGGGCAGATTCGCTGTTTTGACCATCCACTCTCCACCTCCGTGGGCGCCGAAAACGTTGCACTGGCCGCCCACGAGGCCCTTCACTCCCGCGCGCTGCCGCGCTCGGCCGGTCTGTCCAAACGATGCGCCGCCGGCGGCAGCGCCTGCCCGTGACACACAAGTAGGGGGGGCACAACGTGGCACCGCTTGGGGCAGTTTGGGAGCATGCTCAAGCAGAACCTCGTTGCGCAGACGCTCGCCCTTCCGGATAACCTTGCCAGGCTGCAGCCGATTACCGCCGCTGCGGGACCGGCCACTCGCACCGAGGTGGCTCGCCGCGTGTGCCGCGAGTTCGACTCTCTGGACCCCCGCAAGCGTCGTCAGTGCCGCTGCGCGAGTCTATGAGCGCGTGCCGCGGCTGCAGCAGGAGAGCCTGCTGATCCGCGCGCTGGCCGCGGACCCCAGATTCTGGCCGCTGTCGACAATCCGGCCGCGCGGCGCAGCCATGCGCGGGCGTGATGGCGGGTAGCCAGACAACCGCACAGCGATCATCCCGCACGATGGTGCTTGCTCCATGCTGGAGCACCGGGCTCCGCGCTGCAGCGCTCGCCCTCCGGCGTCACGCCCAGTCCCGGCGAGAGCCGAGGCGGCTCCGATCTCCTTGGAGACCGTTGGCACCCCGGTCCAGCGCTAGGTCAGAGTTGACACTGGGGAGACTCGCCTCAAGGCTGCGAACATAGGCATCCGAGCGTGTCTCACCATATGCACCATGAGATGCCCATGGTGGCAAGATTGCCTCTTGGAACGCCTCCCGCAGCGGTCTCGTTACGATCACCTTCGCCCCAGCCCGACTCTGGCGGCATCGGCCACATACCCTGTCAGGCTCGGTATCCCCGGCTCGTAACACGGAACTGGCCCGTCGTCTACGGGCCAGATGTAGCCGAGATCGCACAACCTCTCGCATGCCTCCAAGGCCGCAGCCTCGTGCGCGGCACGGCCCGACTTCGCCAGCGCTGCGCCGACGGCGCCCTCCACCTCTTCCGGCACTCGCCGCTCCCCGCCGGCGAACAAGGCTGCCACGGCTGAGGCAGCCGGCAGCAGCCCGGCCCGCTTGAGCTCCCTGTACCGGTTGCCGTAGAACTGGCGCTGTCTCCGCCGGAAGCCCGGCCGGATGCGGTCGATGTCGCCTGTCGAAATCGGGTCGGTGCCCGCCGGGCAGCGGTCCCAGATCTCCTTGCCCCACAGCTGCAGGAAGTACGGGTAGCCGTGGCTCTCGCGCACGACGGCCTCCAACGCTTCCGGGGCTATGGAGCGGCCGGCCGCATCCAAGGGGATTCGGACGGCGTCCGCGGAGTCCTCGGGCCCGAGACGCCCGATCGGCAGAGGTTCGCTCCGCTCCCAGAATGACGCACCCATGGCGTTGAGGTGCCGGGGCAGGTCGGGCGTCCCCGCCAAGGCCAGCATCACCGGCCGGCCCTCGCCTTGCACGTGCTGCACGGCGTTGAGCAGGTCCCGGCCCGGTCCCGGATCCATCTTGTGCGCCTCGTCCAGCGCCACCAGCAATGGCCGCCGGCGGGCCGTCCGGGCCAGCATCCGCAGCAGCGCCCCGTCCTCCGGGGCGTTCATCCGGATCCCGAACCCGGGCACCTTCAACCCGCGGAACCGGCGCAGGAAGCCCGTGCCCCAGCTCGGCAGCAGGGACAGCTCGACCCGCAGGCCCTCCCCCAGCCCTTCCGAGGAGGCGGGCATCCGGACCACGCGGACCCCTTGCTCCCGCGCCTCGCGAACGGCCCACAGCAGCAAGGCCGTCTTCCCGTTCCCCCGCGGCCCGTACAGGACGGCGCCGGTGCCCGGAGACTTCCCGCGCGCCAACATGGCCAAGTGCCCCCGCAGCACCGACTGCTCACGCTCACGCCCCGCCAAGTGGGGAGGAAGGCCCCCTTGGCCCGGCACGAACGGATTCCCCCGCGGTCCGGAATCCGCTCCTCCCGCATCCAAGAGCCGCATGCCACATTCATGTTAGCCCTGCGCAGACTCTGTGACTCCATCCGGGCGGGGCCGAGGAGCCCGCTCCCGGCGGGCGAGGGGAGCGGGGGCGGCGCGGCACATCTTCCGCGATTCCCCGAGCGGGGCCTCTCGTGCCCGAGATCTCGTTCCATCCGGCGCTTGCCCGGCTGAGTGGCAGCCCGCGTTCGACGGCCCGCACGACCTGGTTCAGCCCGAACTCGAATTCCCTCCACGCACTATGCCGACGAGTGCGGTGCTAAGCGGTGCCCTAGGGGGAAACGGCGAGCGCATGTCCGATCAGCTTCCCGGTCAGCAGCTCCGCCCAAACAGCCAAACTTCGGTGGTCTCGTCGACCCACTTGGCAGGCGACCTCGCTGAGACAGGAACTTGAATCGCTTGAAGACTAATCCAACCTGCCAGCGCAGGCGGTGCAGCTCCAAGCTTCCCTAGCCAGGAGGCCCTTCTCCGGCAGGGTCGTGAACACGATCAAGCACTTGGCCCACTCGGCGGTCTGCGGACGCGCCTCGCCCGTCTTCGACAGCTCCCCCGCTTGCCCCGCCGGATCGGAAGCGGCAGGGAAGTCGACTGCGTGGATCGGCTCAGTCCTCGGCCGTTGTCTCAGTGCCAAGCACTCTTCTGCTCCGGCGACGCAGCTGACGGCCAGCTTGGCGCGATTGGCTATGATCCAAGGAATGAGACTCTTGACTTCGCTCCCCCTCGCCTTCGCGGCGCTGCTTGCCTTCGGCCCCCAGACCGCCCAGGCGGGTGAGGCAGGCTTGATGCACTGCTTCGCCTTCACTGTGATCGAGGAAGCCTCCGACAGTGACTGGAAGGAGTTCCTTAAGGCTACTGACGAGCTGCCCGGCAAGATCGACGGCTTGGATAAGGTCTGGGTCGGCAAGCTGCGGCGGCCGCTGCGGGTCTACGGCCGCGGCCAGAGCGAGCCCATGCAGCGCCAATGGGGCGTCTGCATGTCGATGACGGACGAGGAGGCCCTGGCGGTGTACGCCAAGCACGCGGCCCACGCGGCCTGGGTCCAAGCCTACGAGAAGGTTCGCCGGCCCGGCACGACAACCTTCGACATCCTAGGACAGTAGTCCTGCCGCAACGCGAGTGATTCTTCGCGGGAAGGCCGTTACCGCCTCGCGAGCCTTCGAGTCGGGACTCGTCTATTCCGTCTCGCTGCCGCCCTGTCGCGAGACTGTGTGGGCGTGGCTGGCGGACACGCACATCCGCGGTGGAGCGCCCGTCGTGCGGGACGGGCGGCGGCCGGATCGCGAGCTGGCCCGGGTGGCGGAGGAGATCGTGGCGGCGCGGCCGGACGGCATTGTCGTCAACGGCGACCTCGCCTGGAGACAGGGCAACACGGAGGACTACCGCAGGTTTCAAGCGCTGCTCGGACCGGCGACTGCCGGCCGGACCGCAGTCCTGGGCATGGGCAACCACGACCGCCGGCGCAACCTGCTGGCCGTCTTGGATCCGGGAGCGGGAACGGTCCCGGATTGGATCGCGGCTGTCGTCGAGCAGCCACCGTACCGGTTGGTGGCGCTGGACTCCCAACGAAGCTGCGGAGAGGTGGCGGGGGAGATAGGCCCCGCCCAGCTCCGCTGGCTGGAGGGCAGCCTGCGCGCTGCCAGGCCGGCCCGCACGATCCTGTTCGTCCACCACCCCGGCCACTCGGTGAGCGAGGGCTGCCAGGACTTCGACCGCCTCGTCGCCGTCGCCGAGAGCTGCGCGGCAGCAGAGGCCATCGTTACCGGCCACGACCACGAGTTCACGCTGGGCGTAGCCGGCCGGCTCCATCATGTCGGACTGCCGGCCACCTCGTTTCCCTTCGCCTCCGATCGCGAGTGCGGGTGGATCGAAGCGGCGCTGGATCCGCTGGGCATGCAGCTGCGCTTTCGCCGGCCCCACAGGTCCAGCAGGCATCGGCTGGATTGGCGGCGGTCTCCAGGTGCCCCCGCCCCATCCTGACCCCCGAGCGCAAACAGGGCTGCGGCGGGCCGGGCCCCTGGCGAGGGGCTGGGCCTGCTAGACCGGGGCTTGCTCCTTCCGCAACCGCGCTCCCAGTTGGCCACGCTTGATCTCCAAGCGCGTTTCCGCCTATGATGATGGTTCACTGGAGTTTCCCTGATGAAGATCGCTCTCGCACTCGCCCCCCTCCTGCTGGCCTGCCTGTTCCCGGCGCTCGGCCAACAGACCTTGGAAGTCCGCAACGTTGAGATTGACTCCCAGTCGCCCGAAGGCGCGGTCCTGACCGAGGCCGGCATCGCGGAAGAGCCCCAGGAACGGATCGCCATCCTGCAGGGCTTCCTCAACGATTTCCCGGAGAGCACCTACCTCGGCTATGTCCTGCTGCAGCTGCAGGGCCTCTACACCCAGCAGCAGGACTGGGGCCAGGCCGCCGCGGTCGGAGAGCGGCTGCTGCAGTACGTGCCCGAGGACTTGGAGGTCCGCCACAATCACAACCAAGCCCTGCTGAACTCCCAGCAGTGGCCGGACCTGCGAACTGCTCTCGCCGCCACGAAGCCCTTGGCGGACGCCGAGGCGGCGGTGCCGCCGCCTGACGACCCGACCGAGGACGAGGAGACGATCTACGAGAGCTCCCTCGACTACGCCAACGGCGTGATCCAGTACGCCGAGTGGGCGATCAACGTTGGCAGCTCACAGAGCCCGCCCGCAGAACAGATCCAGTTCCTGAACCTCCTCCAGGAGCTGTATCCCGAAAGCGAGTACCTGCCCGGCATCGAGGACAAGTACGTGGTCGCCTACCAGCAGATGGGCGACTACGAAGGCATGGTGGGTGCCATGGAACGGGCGCTGGCCAAGAACCCGGGCAACGAGCAGTACGTCTACACCTTGGCCGAGTACGCCCTCAGCAAGCAGGACCACGAGGCAGCCGCCGCCCGCTCCGAGCAACTGATCCAGCTGATGGACGAGAAGCCGGCTCCGGAAGGCACTGCCGAGGAGGACTGGGCGGCGCACAAGACGAAGTTCGCGGCGCTCGGGAACTACGTGCTCGGCACGAGTCACTTCCAGCGCGGCGCGTGGCGGACCTCCCGCCGGCACCTGCTGCAGACCGTGGACTCCATCAAGGCCGAGGGCGGCGAGCGGTACGGTGTGCTGGCCTACATGCTGGGCTTCTGCTACGTCAAGCTGGACATCGCGGGCGACAACATCCGGCAAGCGACACACTGGATGACCGAGGCGTCGCGCGTCCCGAATCCGATGCAGGCACAGGCGGCGCAGACCTTGGCAGCCATCAAGGCAGCCGAATAGGCCCGTCGCGAAGGCGCGCCAAGGCGACGGCGGCCCGTTCCAGCGTCTCCCCGACGGTGCGCGGCGCGGCTGCGATCAGCGCGAGCGCCAGCCGGCGGACGGCGTGTTGGATGAGACCCGGAGGCAGGTACTCGACCGGGGACTTGCCGTCGACGCGGGCCAGCATGAGGAAGGCGAGATGGCGGGCGGCGGCCCTCTCGTACCATTCGAGGGCGGCGGGCGGCAGCGTCGCCAGAATCCAAACGAACGCGACCCGGGCCAGCTGCAGGTACGAGTCCGCAAGATCGGGGCGGTGGAACGCCTTCAGCACGAGATGGTTGAGCAGGAAGCCGGCGTCGTAGCTGGGATCGCCGTAATGGGCGCACTCGAAGTCGATGCAGACCAATCCGCCGGGGCTGACGAGGAGGTTCTTCGGGCTCCAGTCGCCGTGTACCATTGCCACGCGCCGGTCGGCTGACCGTGCGATCCACTCCGCCAGCGGCCCGGCCACGACTGGATGGCGGCGGGCGACAGTGCGGTAGTACGGATCCGTCCGCAGCTGGTCGAACGCCGTCGCGTTCCCGAACCGCTCCCTGAAGCTCGGACGGCCCCAAGTGCCGCGAGCCATTAGGCCGAGCGTCGCGCCGGCGGCCTTGGCGGTGGAGACCGAGAACTCTCCCGCGAGCAGCTGCGACTTCCAGTCGACGCTCCCCGAGGGGGCCGCCCGCATGGCGTAGAGGAACCGCGGCGGATCAAGGAAAAGGGGCTCGGGAAGCCGGCCTCGTGGAAGGACCTCGCCGACCGCCCGCAGCGCCTCCCACTCGCGTACGACGCGCGCCCTGTCCGCCAACCACCGGTCGCGGACGCGCAAGCGCGCCAGCGCCTGCTTTAGCACGAACCGGCGCCGCCCGTCCTCCACGAGCACGACATTGTTCGAGACGCCGCCCCCGAGCACGCGGGCCGCAGCCCCGTCCGCCACGGCACCGCGGCCGACGAGCAGCTCGACCGCGCTCCCCTCTGCCAGCTCGAAGGCGGAGCCCATCAGCGCCCGGAAGCTGCGCCCCTCGTCGGCGGCACTGCTCGATCCTCCTTGGGGCTGGACCGCAGGAGCGTCCACGGACGCTGGCGCAGCTCCGCGGTCAAGGCGGCGACCTCCTCGGAAGCCCGCTGGAAGTTGTCGAGAATCTCAGCGACGTTGCCCTCGTTCACCAGCACGACCGAGCGGGCGGTCGCCAGCATCAGTCGGGCGTCTTGCAAGGTCCGCTCCAGTTCGGCGAGGCTGCGGGTGAGGGGCCCGCGGGTCTGCTCGACGGTCTGATCGATCCCCGCCATCGTCTCGCCCGCGCTGCGGGCCACCTCCCGAAAGTCCTCCGCCAGCCTCTCGACCTCCTGCAGCGTGCCCTGCATCTGGGTGGTGAGCTGGTCAATCTTGGGGGCCTGCTGCTCCAGCACGAGGTTGGTCGTCTCCAGCAGACGCTCGACTTGGCGCCGGTTCCCTTCGCCGCTGAGCTCGTTCAGGTTGGACAGGACCGAATGCAGGTCGTCCGCCACCAAGGTCATCTTGGCGTCGACGTTCTGCATCAGCCTCACGGCTTCGTCCGCCACCTCCCCGACCTTGCGAGTCAGATCCGAGAAGGTAAGCGCTTCCACGGACGGGACGATCCCGCCCGGCTCGACCCTAGGCGCCTGGATGGAGCCGGGCGTGATCTCCAAGTAGTTCTGCCCCAAGGCGTTCAGGCTAGCGATCGTCGCGGCGGATTCCAAGTTGACCGGGATCCGAGCCTGGAGCTCGAACACCACCTCGGTCTTGGTCATGTCCTCGGGCCACGGCTGCACGACGCGGACCGTCCCCGCCTTGCGACCGCCGAAACGCACCACGCTTCCCTCCTCAAGACCCCCGGCGTAGGAGAAATAGGTCCGATAGGCCGTAGTCTCGCCCGTCAACTGCACGTTGGCTACGTACAGGAAGGTCGTCACCAAGATGGCCAGCGAGATGATAACGAGCAGTCCGACCTTCGCCTCGTCGCTCATTGCCGCCCCCCCACAATGTAGCTGCTAGATCCCTCGTCGACGGGATCCGGAACGCGGTTCAGGAACTGCTGGACTCTCGGGTGGGGATGGGACCGAATCACCTCCGCAGCGCCGACGGCCAGAATGCGTCCTTCGTCCAGCATGCACATCCGGTCAGCGATGAGGAAGGCGCTGTGCATCTCGTGAGTGACGACGATGATGGTCATGTGGAAGGCTTCCTTGAGACTGAGGATCAGCTGGTCGATGCCGGCCGCGATGATCGGGTCCAAGCCGGCCGAAGGCTCGTCAAAGAACAGAATTTCCGGGTCCAAGGCCAAAGCCCGAGCCAGCGAGGCGCGCTTGCGCATGCCTCCGGACAGCTGTGACGGGTACAGGTCCTCGACGCCGATCAGCCCGACCTGCTGCAGCTTCATGCGCAGCAGGACCTGGATCGTGCTCTCAGCCAAGTCGGTGTGCTCGCGCAGGGGCAATGCGACATTGTCGCCCACGGTCATCGAATTGAACATGGCCGCACTCTGGAACGACACCCCCATCAGGCGGCGCACTCCCTCCAGCTGGCGGCGAGATGCCCGCAGGATGTCCACACCGGCGATCGAGACCGAGCCGGCCGAGGGCCGGTCCAGGGCCTCGAGCTGGCGCAGGAGCGTGGTCTTGCCGCAGCCGGAAGGACCCAAGATCACCAGCGTCTCGCCGCGGCGCACATCTAGATCAACGCCCCGCAGAACCTCGCGGCTGCCGTAGCTGACCCGCAGGCCGCGGACCCGGATCAGCGGCTCCCCTTCGGCCTCGCGCGGCCGTACCCAACCCTTGGCTGCTCTCAAGGTGCGCATCACCGCCAGAAGAAGTAGAAGAACGCCGTGCAGATCAAGTCCGCCACGATCACCAGGAAGATCGACTTCACCACAGCCCCGGTCGTGGACTTCCCCACGCCCTCCGGCCCACCGCTGACGCGGAAGCCCTCGAGGCACCCGACATGCACGATGATCGAACCGAAGACCAAGGCCTTGACCAGCCCGCTGACCACATCCCGCATCAGCAGGATCTCGGCCGTGCGTCGCAGGTACATCACCAAGGTCATCCCCAAGGTGAAGTACGCGAACACGCCTCCGGCCAGGATCCCCGAGAACACGGCTGCGATGGTCAGGCACGGCATCACTACCACCATCGCGACGTACTTCGGGGCCACTAGGAAGTCCAAGGGGTCGAGCGCCATCGCCTTCAGGGCGTCCACCTCCTCAGTCACGACCATCGTCGCCACCTCGGCCGAGATGGCCGACCCCGACCGCCCGATCACCACGATCGCCGCGATCAGCGGCCCGAGCTCGCGGGTCATGCTCGTGCCGACTAGGTTGATCACGGCCTCCATTGCGCCGAACTTGCGAAGCTCGGCTCCAGACTGCAGCGCCATGATCATGCCCGTCGCTCCCGCCACTAGGCACAGCACGGGGAGGGACCGGACCCCGATCTCGGCCATCTGCTGCGTGAGGCGCCGCCAGCGGAGGCGCCGGCCGGCGAAAGGGTTGACGCGCAGCACGAAGCGGGACCCTTGCCAGAACTGGATGCAGAGCGCACCCACGTACTCCACCCGCCGGATCGCCCGGTACCCTACGGACTCTAGAAAGGTCATGCAACGCGCGCCGAGGACACCTACGACGGCAGAGCCTCCTCCTCGGAGCGCCGCACATCGAACAGGTTCAGCAGCCGAGTCAGGTGCAACACCTCACGAGGCCCCTGCTGCAAGCCGGCCAACCGCAAGCCGGCGGGCCGGCGGCGGGCCTCCCGCAGCACTTCGATCAAGGTCGCCACGCCCGAACTGTCCAGATAGCCGACGCCCGCCAAGTTGATGATCACCAACGAGGTCGTCGTGTCGCGCAGCGCCTTCATCGCAGCCGACAGCAGGGCCGGTGAGGTCGACAGGTCCACATCCCCGCGGACCCGCACCACCTTGACCGGACCCAAGCGACGCACTTCGACATCCAAGCCCCCGCCACCCTGTTTCACGCTCGCCCCCGCGGGCGCGACAGAAACTTGGTCAGCCGCAGACGGTTCCAGCCTCCGGACCGCTCATACTCACAGGCATCCATGGAGGAGCACATCAAGAAGATCCCGCGACCGCCGGCCCGCAGCTCGTCCGGGGGAGGCACGGACTGCGCCAGCGGGTCGAACTCCTCGGCGCGGTCCCAGACCTCGAAACGGAAGGACTTGCCGTCGCACCGGCATGCAATGCGGATCGGCTGCGACGTGTCGCCGCGGTAACCGTGCCGAATGACGTTGCTGAGCGCCTCATCCAATGCCGACACCAAGGCTCTGGAGGCGTCACCCTGACCGTCGAACTCGTGACAGAACGCCCGCGCAACGGCCCGGACCAAGTGCAGGCAGCGCGGATCGCTGACGATTGCCACATCCACCTCAGCGATCACGAACGCCTGCGGGCCGGCCGCGGCTCGTCCCCGCACCGCCCGAAGGGATTGTATCACGGAACCCGGCCACCCCGGCCTGCGGCGGGGCGGGCGTCCCTCGCGCTGCTATCCTGCGAAAATGGAGGCGGCTGGCGCGGTGCCTGCCGGCTTCCGCACTCAGAAATGCAGGTCGCTCGCGTCCGCCCAGCCCGCAGGGAGCGGGCCGACAGTGCAGCGTGGCGCGGGCGCAGCCAGACGCCGAGGCGCCGCTGACGCCACGGGGCCGGCGTCGAGGCCGCTCCCAAGCGGCGGCCAGTCGGTTCCCGGGCGGACTGACAGCGGCCCGACTGTCCGCATTCAAGCTCGTACTGCGAGTGGAGCGCGACGGTGCATACTCGGGCGCGGCCTTGAACTCGTCGCGGGCCGGAACCCTCAACCGGCGCCAGCGGGCCTTCACGACGGAGCTGGTGCTCGGCTCCTTGCGCTGGCGGGGCGAGCTCGACGACGCGATTTCGGGCGCTCTGAGGATGCCGCTGAAGCGACTCGACGCCGAGGTGCTGGCGGCACTCAGGCTGGGGGCCTACCAGCTGCGCCACATGGCCGGGGTGGCTCCCCACGCCGCCGTCTCCCAGTCAGTGGAGCTGGCCAAGCATGCCCGCAAGCACTCTGCCGCGCCGCTCGTGAACGCGGTTCTGAGGAACCTGCCTCCGGCCCCGCCGCTGTCGGCAGCCATGCGGCTGAGCCATCCCGGCTGGCTTGTCGAGCGCTGGACCTCGCGCTTCGCGCCAGAGAGGCTCGAGGCCCTGCTCGCAGCGAACCTGCGCCCGCCTGAGGCGTACTTCCGCATCCCCGCGGAGTCCAGCGAGCGGTCGGTTCGGCAGCGCTTGCGGAGGGCGGGAATCGAAGTCGAGCGGGCCGGCGTCCCGCGGGCCTACCGGCTCGCCTCCTCCACCCCCCGCGCGGCCCGACGGGCCGCGGGCGCGCGGCTTGACTTCCTGAACATCAACTCGCAGCGCGTCGGTCGGCTGGCAGCCGCCGACGCCCCGCCTCTGGCGCTCGACCTGTGCGCCGCTCCGGGCGGCAAGGCTCGCATCCTCGCGGAAGCATCGACCGTGGTGGCTGCCGACCTCCGACCGGCCCGCCTGCGCACGCTGCGGAGGCTGGGCGACGGCAACATCGCCGTGGTCGCGGTGGACGCGGAACGGCGCCTGCCCTTCACCCGCCCGTTCCATCGCATCCTGGCGGACGTACCTTGCTCGGGCACCGGGACTCTCGCCCGCAACCCTGAAATCAAGTGGCGCTTGAAGCCCGCCGACCTCGCAATCCTGCAGCGTCGTCAGGCGAGGATTCTGAATTCCGCCATGGACGCGCTCGCGCCCGGCGGAGCGCTGATCTACTCGACCTGCTCGCTGGAGCCGGAGGAGAACGCGCAGGTGGTCGAGCCCGCCGTGCGGGCCCGCCCGGGATGGCGGGCCGAGAAGGCCCTCTCCACTGTGCCGGGCACCGATCCGGGAGAGGGATTTCAAGCTTGGCGCATCCGCAGCCCAAGGCGGTGAAGCGGCCCCCCTGCTCAGCGGTGCGAGAATGCGACCAGTCCGCGGCGCACCCGGTCACAGCGCGGACCGCGACCCGATGCCCCAGCCAGAATCGCCCGCCTCAAGAGTCTTCGACGCCGTGATCGTCGGCTCGGGAGCGACCGGCGGGTGGGCGGCGATGCATCTGGCCGAGGCTGGGCTCGATGTCGCCGTGCTGGAGGCGGGGCCACCCACGACCTCCGATCAGTTCGGAGAGCACTTGCAGCCCTACGACCTGCGGTACCGCGATGTGCGGCGGAACGGCGTGGCGTCACCGCAGATCGCGCGCATGCGCCCTGTGCACGCCCTCCAAGGGGCCTGCTCGGAAGTGAACTACCGATGGTTCGCCAACGATGCCGAGAACCCCTTCACGACGCCGGACGGCAAGCCCTTCGTGTGGGTCCGAATCCGAGCCCTGGGAGGACGGACGCTGGTCTGGGGGCGGCAGAGCTACCGGCTCAGCGACCTTGACTTCCGCGCCGCCAGCCGGGACGGCGTCGGAATCGACTGGCCGTACCGCTACGAGGACCTCGCACCCTACTACTCGCAGGTCGAGCGATTCGTCGGCATCAGCGGACAGAACGAAGGGCTGGCGCATTTCCCGGACGGCGAGTACCTGCCGCCCATGGGGCACACCTGCGGCGAGCGACTCCTGGCGCGAGCCGTCAAGAGCCAGTTCGGCCGGCCGGTCACTATCGGACGCTCCGCGGTGCTGACGGCCGAGCACCGCGGTCGAGCCGCCTGCCACTGGTGCGGCCCGTGCAACCGAGGATGCGTCACCCACTCCTACTTCTCCAGTCCGTTCACGACGTTGGCCGCTGCGGAAGAGACCGGGCGACTGACGGTCTTGACCGACACGGTCGTTTCGCGGGTCACTGCGGACCGCCGTAGCGGCCTCGCCACCGGTGTTGCGTACGTGGACCGGAAGACGCGCCGCACGGGCGAGGTGCGGGGCCGGGTCGTGCTGCTGTGCGCTTCGACCTTGGAGTCGACCCGCATCCTGCTCAACTCGGCTCCCGGCGGGATGGCGAACTCCTCGGGCACACTGGGGCACTACCTGATGGACCACATGTACGGCGCGGCCGTGAGCGGACGCCTGCCCGGGGCAGGGCGGGCCAGGCCTTGGCACGGCCCGCCCCGGCGACCCAACGGCATCTTCATCCCGCGCTTCCGCAACCTCGATCGGGCCCGCACGCGCGGCATGCTGCGCGGGTACAGCTACCAAGGCGGCGTCGCGCCCCGCTTCGCCACCGGTTCGCCGGGGTTCGGACTGAGCTTCAAGCGGGCAGTCCACGACGACGCCTACTGGCAGGCCGGCCTCCACGGCTTCTGCGAGTGCCTTCCCAACTACAACAACTTCGTCGAGCTCGATCCGGACATGGTCGACGCGTGGGGCATCCCGGTCCTGAGGATCCACATGCAGTGGGGTGAGAATGAGCGGGCGCTGTTCCGGGACTGCGTGGCCGAGGGGGTTGCCATGCTCGAGGCGGCCGGAGCAGTGGGCATCCGGGCTGCGGCGACGCCCAAGACGCCCGGCGACGGGATCCACGAGGTGGGCACGGCCAGGATGGGGCTCGACCCCAAGCGATCGGTCCTGAACCCGTATTGCCAAGCCCACGACGTCAAGAACGTGTTCGTCACTGACGGCGCGGCCTTCCCCAGCGTCGGCTCCGTCAACCCGACTCTCACGATGATGGCCAACACGGCCCGCGCTTGCGACTACCTGCTCGAATCGGCCCGCCGAGGCGAACTGGGATAGCGGCGCGCGGGTTCCGCCAGCGCGGTGCGAGGCGGACGGGCCCACGACATTTGCCGAGTCCGCGCGCAGACCGGACCTCCCGCGCCGGGGCGCTATCCTAAGGGGGCGGCATGGTGAAGACCGAGCGGGAGCATGCAGCCGACATCGTCCGTGTCGGCCGCCTCGTATTCCAAAAGGGCTGGGTGGCGGCCAACGACGGCAACATCTCCATCCGGCTCGATGACGAGCGCATCATGTGCACGCCCACGGGCGTGTCCAAGGGCATGCTGCACGTCGATGACATCATCATCGTCGACTACGACGGCGAGAAGATCTCGGGGCGGCTGGAGCGCACCTCCGAGATCAAGATGCATCTCAAGATCTACGAGTTGCGTGAGGACATCGATTCGGTGGTCCACGCTCATCCTCCGCACGCGACTGGCTTCGCCTGCGCGGGACGAGCACTCAACACAGCCCTGCTTCCCGAGGTGGTGATTGGCCTCGGCTGCGTGCCGCTGGCGAGCTACGGTCTCCCCGGCACGGACGCGCTCACCGATCCCATGCTGCCGTACATCCCGAGGTACGACGCCCTGCTGCTGGGCAACCACGGCGCCGTCGCGTACGGCAACGACGTGATGCAAGCCTACTTCCGGATGGAGACGGTAGAACTCTTCGCGCGCATCAACTTCGTTGCCGAGATGCTCGGGGGGGCCCGCGCTTTGCCGCAGGTCGAAGTCGACAAGCTGGTCGAGTCGCGGGGGCGCTACGGCGTCCAGACTAAGGCGACGCCGCAACCGGGCTGCCCGGTGTCCGCCGAGGACGCGGCGACAGGCGGCCAGGCTGGCAACGATGGAGTGTTCGTCACCCGGGACGAATTGATCCAATTGGTCGAAGAAGTGATCCGGGCCAGAGGAGGATGATTGACTCATGGGTGAGGCACTGGGCCTAATCGAAACGCGCGGATTCGTTTCCTTGGTGGAATCGGCTGACGCCGCTGTGAAGGCAGCGAACGTCACGCTGGTCGGCTGGGAGAAGATCGGCTCCGCTTACGTCACCGTGCTGATGCGCGGCGACGTGGCGGCCGTCAAGGCCGCGACGGACGCCGGAGCTGCGGCTGCGCGACGCGTCGGCGAACTGATCTCCGTGCACGTGATTCCGCGTCCGCACGGCAATCTGGACAACATCTTCGCCATCTCGCCTTCCGAGTAGGGCTGAGCGAGCGCAGAAGCTAGACGGGACGCATCGCGCACCATGCTGCTGGCACGTGTGATCGGCAATGTTGTGGCAACGCGCAAGGATCCGCGGCTGGAGGGGAAGAAGATGCTGGTCGTCCAGCAGATGACTCCCGACGGCCGGCTCAAGGACCGCTACGTGGTGGCGCTGGACACGGTCGGCGCGGGCGTTAGCGAAACGGTGATCTGCGTCTCGGGCAGTTCGGCGCGCATGTCGTCGGGAATGAAGGGCACGCCGGTGGACACGGCCATCGTCGGCATCGTGGACGATCTGAGCATGCTGCCCGGAGACGGGCCGTGAATCTGGCGCGAGTGATTGGCAGCGTGTGCGCGACCGTGAAGGACCCCCAGCTGGTCGGCGTCAAGCTGCTGATCGTCCAGCCGCTGGCGGCGGATGGCGCGGACTCGGGGACGCCCATCGTCGCCTTGGACGCGGTAGGCGCCGGAGCTGGCGAGACCGTGTACTGGTCAGGGCGGCGGGAGGCCTGCTTGGCTTTCGATCCGCCCGTCCCTTCGGACGCCTCCATCACCGGCATCGTAGAGACGGTGACGGTCCCGGCGCGATGATCCTCAGCAGGGTCGTCGGGGACGTCGTTGCCCCACAGAGTCATGCCACGCACGACGCCATCAAGCTACTGCTGGTACAGCCGGTGGACTCCCGCGGCTCGGACCTAGGTCGGCCGATGGTCGCCGTCGACGCGCTGGATGCAGGCGTCGGGGACACGGTGCTAGTGACGCTTGACGGCTGGGCGGCGGGTTCGGTCGTGGAGCGGGAAAGGGCTCCGATCGACGCGGCGGTGATCGCCGTGGTCGACGCTGTGGAATGGGATCCTGACCTGAGTCCGGGCGAGTGATCTCCAACCGCTGCTGGTAGGATGAGGCCTGATGCGGCTCGTCAGCCGTCGGCGCGTGTTGGCCGCGGCGACATCGGGAGCGACCCTTTGGGCGGGGCGCAGGGGCGACCGTCGCGCGACTCCGAGGGAAGAGTTCCTTGACGGCCTGACGGGGCGGGAGGTGGAGCGACTCACCGACCTCGGCGTGCTGCATCACTTGCCCGGCTGCCAGCACCGCTTCATCGCGAGGAACGGATCCTTCCTGCTGCTGGCGGCTGAGCACGGAGGGACGCGCCAGTTCCACCGCCTCGAGCTGAAGCGCCGCCGCCTCACGCAGGTCACCGAGGGCGAGGCGGTCCACCCCTACGCGGCATGCCTCCAGCGCAATGACCGGGGATTCTTCTTCCTGCAAGGCCGAGACCTGATCCAGGCCGACCTCAGCGGCGGCAGCCAGCGAGCGCACCACCGCTGCCCGGCAGGCTGGGTGCTGACCGGCGAGATGGCTATCTCCCGCGGCGAGCGCTACGCCGCCGTCGTCGAGATGCGGGAGGAGCACTGGGAGCCGGACCCGCGACGGCAGTTCCGGCGCGAGCCCCAGTGCCGGATTCGGATCGTCGAGCTGGGCGGCAGGAGCGGCGGAGGGCGCACGTGGCTGGCGGCCGAGGAGGGCCGCTGGCTGGCCGAGCCCCGCTTCCGACCGTTCCGGTCGCAGCTGCTGTACGCCAGGGAAGGGCCGTGGCGACAGGTGAGGCGACGGTACCAACTGGTGGCGCTGGACGGCTCCCGCAAGGCGAGCCTGCGCCCCACCAACGGCCGCGAGTGGGTGGGCAGAGCGTACTGGACGCCGGACGGCTCCCGGCTCCGCTACGTTCACTTCCCGGACGGCGATGGCTGGAAGGCCAGTATCCGGAGCATCCAGCCTGAGACTCGCTCGGAGAGCACCGAGGCCCCGTGCTCGGCCTTCGGTTGGTTCCGGGAGAACCGGAACGGATCGGCGATCGTCGGTGCCAGCAGGCGGCCTTCCGGGCCCAACGTGTACGTGCTCTTCCCGAGGATGCGCCGGGAGATCACCCTGTGCGAGCATGCCAGCACGCTGGAGCCGTACGCGGTCGCCGGCAGCGACCGCGTCGATCCCTGTGCCGCGGCGCCCGATCCGGCGCTGTCGGCGGACTCTGGGCGGCTGTACTTCGTGACTGACCGAGAGGGTTCCCCGGCGCTGTACCGAACGCCTGTGGACGACTTGGTCGAGACCACGTCTGCGGGCTAGTCACCGGGCGTCCGGACACCGCCAGTTCCCTTGTGGAGACTCAGGGTGCGACAATGCGGGCTGATGGCGGCGTGGGATAGCGAGCTTGCCGCGACGGAGGCCCTCTGCGAGCGCCTCCTCCGCGAGGAGAATGAGCGCCTCGGGGCCGGCTGCGGGAGCAGCCCGTTTCCGCGCCAGACCGCGGGCTTCGGGTGGCGCGGGGACACGCTCGCCCCGGACCGCTCCGTCAGGCTGTTCGACTGCTCCGGGGGCCTCGTGCTCCGGGCGGCGCACCGGCCCCTGCCACGGCTAGTCGGAGCGGAGCGTTGACGAGCCCGATCGGAAGCGAGGGCTTGACAGGCCGCGGCGCGGACACCTTCGTGAACCTGTCCTCCAGCTTCGGGAATCACGAGATCCTGCTTACGGGGGCCAACGGATTCCTAGGAAAGATCGTCCTGGCGATGCTGCTGGATCGCTTTCCCGAGGCGCAACGCGTTCACGCGCTGATCCGGCCCCGGCCCGGGCAGACAGCAGCCCAGCGTTTCCAGCGTGAGGTGCTCGGCTCGCCGCCCTTCTCACCGCTGGTACGCAAGTTGGGCAAGGAAGCCGTCGCCCGGCGTGTCCACGTCCTCTCCGGAGACGCGTCGCAGCCTGGCGCAGGCATCGAGGCGCGGCTGGCGCGGGAGCTGAGGGGACGCGTGGCGCTGGTGCTCAACTGCGCAGGTCTGGTGGACTTTTTCCCTCCGGTGGACCGGTCCATTCAAGCCAATGTCGAGTCCGTCGAGCGTCTGCTGGAGCTGTGCGGGGACCTCGGAGCCAGCCTGCTGCATGTCTCGACCTGCTATGTGGCGGGCGCGCACGACGGGCTGGTGGAGGAGACCGAGCCCATCCCGGGTTTCTATCCGCGGCGCACCGGAGAAGGCGACTCCGCCTTCCGCGCGTCCGAAGAGCTGCAGTCCTGCCGGGCGGCCATGGCCGAGACCGGGGCGGGCCTGCCGGCTGCGCAGCGCGCCAAGGCGCTGGCCGAGCTGGGCCGCGCCAGAGCGGCGCGCTGGGGCTGGGTGAACACCTACACCTACGCCAAGAGCTTGGGCGAGCAGCTGATCGCCGCTCAGGACAGCGTTCCCTACGCGATCGTCCGGCCGGCCATTGTCGAGAGCGCCTGGCGATTCCCGTTCCCCGGCTGGATCGAAGGCGGCAGGACCGCGGCGCCGCTGGCGCTGATGGCCCTCGGAGGGCTGCTCGACTGGCCGGCGCGGCCCGATCTCTCCCTCGAGGTGGTGCCCGTCGATCTGGTCGCGGCCGCCACGCTGGCCGTGGCGGGCGAGCTGCTGGCCGGACGGGCGGCGACGGTCTTCCACCTGGCGGGTTCCGACCGCAACCCTTTCCCGCTGGAGGACCTGATCCGACTGCTGTGCAAGGAGGCGCGCTCGAACGGCCGACGACCGGCTCCGCTGCCCTTCTGGCTGGAACCTCTGCCGCGACTGAGGTTCCTCAGCTCGGAGGAGGCCGGCCGCCGGCGCCGACGGCGCCGACGGCGGGCCGCCACGGCGCGGCGGCTCTTCGAGCGGGCCGGCTGGCGGGGGCCGGCGGACCGGCTGCGCCTGCTGCAGCTGCAGTTGCGCTTCCACGAGGAGACCTTCCGGCAGTACCTGCCGTTCATCCTGGAAAACCGCTACCTCTTCGAGGCCGTCAACATCCGCCGCACCTACGCCCGACTCTCGCCCGACGATCGGGAGAGGCTCCCTTGGGACCCGGACTCGATCCGGTGGCCCGACTACTGGCGGCAGTGCCAGATCCCGGGCATGCGGAAGTGGATCCAGCCGCAAGCGGTGCGAGAATGGGCGTTCCAGATCTAGTCGGCCCCGAGCGCTAGTGCTATGAAGCTGGTTGACCTGCGCAGCGACACAGTGACCAAGCCCACCGCGGCGATGCGGCGGGCCATGCGGGACGCCGAGGTCGGCGACGACGTCTTCGGCGAGGACCCGACGGTGAACCGCTTGGAAGCACGGGCCGCCGAGGTGGCCGGCAAGGCGGCTGCGTTGTTCGTGCCCTCGGGCACCATGGCCAACCAGATCGCCGTAGCAGTGCATACGGTTCCCGGCCAGGAGGTCATCTGCGACGAGCACTCGCACATCGTCCTCTACGAGATGGGCATGCTGGCTAGGCTCTCGGGCTGCGTCAGCCGCACCGTGGCCACTCGCGACGGCATACTCTCTTGGAAGCAGATCAGCTCGAGAGTGCGGCCCGCGTCAGGCCACTACCGCGGCACGGGACTGATCGAGCTGGAGAACACGCACAACCAAGCCGGCGGGCGGGCCTACCCCTTGGCAACGCTCCGCGAGATCCGCTCGGGGGCGCGGAAGGCCGGGTTGCCAGTGCATATGGACGGTGCGAGAGTGTTTCACGCCGCGGTCGCGACGGGCGCGGAAGTGAGCGCCATCGCCGCGCACGCCGACTCGATCAGCTTCTGCTTGTCCAAGGGGCTCGGGGCACCAGTCGGGTCAGTGGTGGCCGGAACGGCGCACTTCGTGGCTGAAGCCCGCTTGGTGAGGAAGGCCTTGGGCGGCGGAATGCGGCAGGCGGGCGTCCTGGCCGCGGCGGGCTTGGTCGCCTTGGAGCGCAGCCCCGCTAACATCGCATCCGCCCATGCGGACGCCCGGTTCCTGGCCGAGGCCCTCGCAGCCGTGCCAGGCATCCGCCTCGACGCGACCGCGGTCGAGACCAACATCGTGTTCTTCGACGTTGCCGAAACCGGCCTCTCCGGCGCCCAGTTCGTGCAGGCCTTGCGGAATCGGGGCGTGCTGGCGCTCGCACTGGGGCGCTACCGGATTCGAATGGTGACGCACCAGGACGTCGGACGATCCGACTGTGAGCGAGCTGTGCTGGCCGCGCGCAGCGCCTGCTCCGCGGGCGGCGCGCCGAGTTGATCCGTGTCGGCACACCGCAGCGCGCCACTGCTCTGCGCCTTGGCGGCGTCGGTGGGCTTGCAGGGCCAGCAGCTGTTCGACTCCGTGCCCGGCAGCCCGCTGCGGCTCCTCGCCAGTGACATCGCCGTGCTGGGCGGTGACGAGAACCGCGACGACATCGACTGCTCAGTTGAGCCGCTCAAGCCCCGACTCGACTTCGACCTGAAGTACACCGCCGGCTACGCGATGCGGCTTCCAGCCGCCGCCGTCTCTCGCGACGGGGAGCAGCTGCGAGTGCTGTTCCGCGTGCAGCCGCTGGCAGCCGAAGACGCCGAGCCCGTCTACTTCCGGCAGACTTTCAACGTGCCGGCCCGGCGCGAACACGATGATGGGACCGGCTGGTTCCAAGGCCTTTACTTCCTCGGACCGGGGCGCTACAAAGTGGACTGGCTGATGCGCGACCTGCAGGGCCGCGTCTGCTCGGCCCACTGGCGCACCCGGGCGCCGAGGCCGGGCTACGGAGACCGCCCCGCCGCGGCAGCTCCGGCGAACCTGGTAGCCCCGTATCGCAGGGACACCTTCCTCGAAGAGCCTCCCGTCGCCCGGGCCCGCGCGCCGCTGGGGGGGCTGCATGTGCGAGTCCTGCTGAACCTCGCGCCGCTGGACCGGTCGCGATTCAAGATCAGCGACTACGAGCTCGCCAGCCTAGTGGGCATGCTGCGCTCGCTGCACCGCGAGCCGAGCATCGGGCTGTTCAGCCTGACGGCGTTCCACGCCTACGACCGTCGCATCGTCTACCGGAAGGAGCGGGCGACGCGCCTGGCCTTCCCCGCCCTCGGCAAGGCGATCCGGGAGTCCCCCGCAGGCTTGGTGGACGCGGAGGCGCTGGCGGATGAGGCAGGGGAGCAGCGCTTTCTGGCCGAGCTGCTCAACGCGGCGCTCGCGCCTCCGCCGGTTCGCGCCGACGCTGTCGTCGTCCTCGGCTTCAAGGTCGAGCGCGAAGCCGGCATCCCCCGGGAGCTGCTGACCGCCCCCGCGAGCGGCGAGCCCGTGTTCCGGTTCACATTCAACCGCAGCCCGCGCAGCTACCCTTGGCCCGGAGCCATCGAGACGGCGCTGGCCCCCTACGGTCTGACCACGCATTCGATTGCGACACCTAAGGATTACACCCGTGCGGTGGCGAGCCTGCTGGACCGCATCGAGCGCAGCCCGGCGGGAGCCGCCCGCGCCGAAGTCGAGCGGCCCTGAGGCCGGAGCCGCGCCGCGGCCCGTCTTAGACTGGTCCCTATGCGCAACGCCCTCACTTTAGCCGCCGTCGCGGCGCTGGCCACGCCGGCCGCAGCTGCCGACTCCGCCGACCAGCAACCGAACATCGTCTGGATCGTGGCGGAGGACCAGTCCGACCACTACGGGCCCTATGGGGAGACTCTGGCCAAGACACCCAATGTCGACCGCCTGGCGCAGGAAGGCGCCGTCTTCCGTCAAGCCTTCGTCACGGCGCCGGTGTGCTCGCCATCCCGCTCAGCCCTCGTCACCGGCATGCACCAGGTCTCCATCGGAGCGCACAACCACCGCAGTGGCAGGGGGGATAGCAAGATCCGGCTGCCGGACGATGTCGAGCCCGTGCCCGCGATCCTGCGGCGGGCCGGCTATTACGTCACGAACGGCGGCGCTCGGGACGCCCCCGAACTGGCCCGCGGCAAGACGGATTACAACTTCGAGCATGCTGCCGACCTCTATGACGGGGCCGACTGGTCCGGGCGCCGCGAGGGACAGCCGTTCTTCGCCCAGATCCAGCTGCGCGGCGGCAAGCACCGGGACCAGCGCACGCTTCAACCGCGTGACGGCGTCCGCACAGGAGGCATCGCTGCCGAAAAGGTGCAGCTCCCCCCGTACTACCCGGACCACCCGGAGATGCGGCTGGACTGGGCCCAGTACTTGGAATCGATCGAGCATGTCGACTGGGAGGTGGGCCGCATTCTGGACCGCCTGGACCGCGAGGGCGTCACGGCCAGCACGGTGGTGTTCTTCCTCACCGACCACGGCGTGAGCCACGCCCGCGGCAAGCAGTTCCTGAGCGAGGAGGGCACCAAGGTGCCGCTGATCGTGAGGGCGCCGGGCCGCGTCGAACCCGGAATGGTACGTGAGGACTTGGCAGCCCACATTGATGTGGCTGCCTCGACGCTAGCCTTCGCAGGGCTCGAGGTCCCGGCTTGGATGGACGGGCGGGCGCTGTTCGGGCCGCAGGCGAAACCACGAGAGTGGGTCGTCTCGGCGCGCGACCGCTGCGACGAGACGATCGACCGCCTGCGCAGCGTCCGGACGGCCCGCTACCGCTACATTCGCAACTTCGTTCCCGAGCGCCCGCACTTGCAGCCGAACCGCTACAAGGACGCGAAGGCCGTCATCCAGCGTCTGCGCTCGCTGCGCGCCGCCGGCAAGCTTCCGGCCGCGATCGAGCGGATGTACTTCGCCGAGCGGCCGGGGGAGGAGCTTTACGACCTGCGGGCGGACCCTTGGGAGATGCGGAACTTGGCGGACGACCCGGCCCACCAGCCGGCCTTGGCCCGGATGCGTTCCATTCTCAAGGCGTGGAGGGACGAGAGCGGCGACTCGGGCCGGGGCTTCGAGACCGATGCTGAGTTCGAGTCCGACATGGCCGTGTACCTCCGCGGCCAACGGGGGGAGCAGCGGCAGATCCTCGAAGCGAACCTGGCCGACATGCGGCAGTGGCGCCGGGCAAGAGGGCTGGCGGCGCAGTGAGCCGGCGGCGGCTACAATGGGCCCATGCCGGAACTGATCCACACTTCAAAGATCCGCATCTTTCAGGACAAGCCGCCCGAGCGTCGCGCATACATCGAGGGCTTCGATCGCCCGCTGGAGTTCGGCGTTCACGGAGGCATCAAGCATTTCTACAAGATGAAGCCGGCACGCGACCTCCCAGCTACTCTGGACCATATGATCGCTGCGGTTGGCGGTTGACTGACCGGCACTCTGTCAGGGGCCCTGGCAGTCCGTAGGATCGCGAACCACCCCGACCGGGTGCAAGCCAGCGTGGAAGGGGACATCGAGAATGCCGATGGCGTGATCCGCATCACGTGCATCCGCGTGCATTACCGTCTGAGAATCCCGGCCGGATGCCGGGACAGGGCGCAGCGCGCCGTGGACACGCACATGAAGAAGTGCCCTGCCGCAGTGAGCGTGCAGGACTCGATCAGGATCGAGATCAGTTCAGAGATCGAGGAGTCCTGAGCCGCCGCCGCGCTCAGTGATCCTTGTCGATGTCGCGATGCTGGAGTCGCACGGCTCGGCCCGCTTGGCGGAACCGGGCCGCGACCTCTTCGGCGATGTAGACCGAGCGGTGCCTGCCGCCCGTGCAGCCGAAGTAGATTGACAGGTAGCTTTTGCCTTCCGCCGAGTACCTCGGCAGGACGAAGTCCAGCAGGCCGTTCACCCGCCTCAGCAGTTCGCCCGTCTCTTCATAGGACTCCAGGAACGCGCTGACCGCCGCATCCCGCCCGGTGAGATTGCGACAGCCCGGCTCGTAGTTCGGATTGGGCAGGAAACGGACGTCGAGCACGAGGTCCCCGTCCAGCGGCGGCCCGTATTTGAAGCCGAAGCTGCCGACGGTGACTCGCAGGTCCGTGGCGGTGTTGGTCTTCAGGAAGATGCCCAGCGCCTTGCGACGCAGATCATGCACGTTGAACGCGCTGGTGTCCAGCTCCACATCGGCCAAGGCGCGGATCGGCGCCAGCAGGAGGCGCTCCGCCTTGAGGCTCTCGGACACGGTCCCGGCCCGCGCGGGATGCGGACGCCGCGTCTCGCTGTAGCGGCGCAGCAGCGCTTGGTCGGACGCCTCCAGGTAGACCAGCACCGCGGGCCGGGTCCGGCGGATCTCGCGGAAGACGCGCGGGAAGTCGCGCAGCATCCCGCCTTCGCGGATGTCCACCACGGCTGCCGCGCCCCGGGCGGACTTCCGCCCCGCCCCGGAATCCAGGAACGCCTGGATCAATTCCACGGGCAGGTTGTCGACCGTGTAGTAGCCGGCGTCCTCCAAGGCCCTCAGTACCGTGCCCTTGCCGGAACCGCTCAGGCCAGAGATGACCACGAACCGAGCCGAGGCTGCCTTCCGGAACCCGGCCGGCACGCCACTCACCGCTAGCCTCCTTCGACCAGCTCCGCAGGGCCGCCCGGCCGCCGGATGAGGACGTTGATCCGGCCGGTGTCCGCGTCGCGGTAGGAAACGTACGCTCTGCTCGGATCCTCCAGCACCAGCAGGGCCTCCTCCGCCGTCATCGGCTTCGGCTCCGGCTGCTGCGCCGGAACGATGCGTGGCCGTCCCGCCGAAGGCTGCTCAGGCGCCGGAATCGAAGCCTCGAACCGCTCGATGGATTCCGCCACCAGCGGCGAGGGCTTGTCGCGCTGGCGGCGCACGCGGTGGGACTCGATGATCTTGCGCTTGTTGCGCACGGCCTGCTTCTCCAGCTTGACGAGCGCCTGATGCAGGGACGTGAAGGTCGACACTCCCGAGGCAGTGACGACCAACGTGTGCCGCAGCGCGCGAAGAGTTACCTCCGCCTCGCACAAGTGGCGCTGCTTGGACAGCGTGATGTGCGCTTCCAGCCCGCCGCGTCGCGACAAGATGCGCTCGATCTTGTCGAACCGGCGGTCCAGCTTGGTGCGCTCTCGCCGCGTCAGCCGGGCTTTGCGGCCGCTAAACGTTACTCTCATGCAACCAGACCTTCGTCGCTCACCAGTGTCGCCCCTTGGACTCGCCACCGGGGCGACCCAAGTCGCCCGTCCTTAGTTTATCCCACAGTTCCGCCGGCCGGCTGCGACTGCGCTAGAGGGTTCGCGCGACGATCCTGATGCTTAGGCAGCAGCCCGTTCCGCAGGCGACCCCCGACTCGACGAAGCAGCGGCGCGCAACAGGTTCGAGCACGAGAATTCGTCATGCGGGCCCCACGGACGCTGTGGATTCCCTCTGCGGCAGCTTCCACGAGTCCGCCTCTTGAATTGGAAGCAACTCGCGCTGTCCCGCAAGCTCCTTCCGCACCGTCCGAGTGAGCTGGCAGACCGTCGAGATCCTTGCCAGCCGTCGCCAACTGCCGGTGTTCTAACGCCTCCCGACTGTCCACGCGCCGTGCCTGCCCGACGCAGTCAGCTGCGCCACCACGCGGTCGGCCAGGCCACGAGCCGTCGGCCTCACCGAGACCCAGTCAGCCCCGTCGTCGCACGCGAGGCCAAGCAAGGCTGCGCCTACACCGCCAGCTCGACAGGCGGTTGCAACTATGCGAGCCCTTGGGGCCGCGCCGGCTGGAAGTGTTCAATGGTAGGATTCGGTTCTTCCGCATGTGGCGCACCTACTTGCTGGTCTACCCATTCATCGCTGTGTACTCGGCCATGGTCGTGCCGGTCTTCCTGCCCCTCGCCCGCATCACCGGCTCGATCCGAGCCATCTACGCGTTGGCGCAGCTCGGCTGCCGGACGGCCCTTCGGCTAGGTGGCGTGCGCCTGCGAGTGCTCCACGCAGGGCGCGCCAGGGAGCACGCGTGCTGCGTGTTCGTGGCCAACCACATCAGCAACGTCGAGGCTCCCGCCCTGTTCTCGGTCCTGCCCCGCGTGGCGGTGATCATCAAGCAGTCGCTGGCCCGCATCCCGCTGCTGGGCAGGGCCATGCTAGCAGGGGGGTTCATCGCCGTGGATCGGTCGGCCAAGCAATCGCGAAAGCGGGCCTTGGACGCTGCCGTGAACACGCTGCGGTCGGGCGTGTCGCTGCTGGTCTTCCCGGAGGGCACCCGCAACGCTTCGGGGAAACTGCTGCCGTTCCGCCCGGGCCCCTTCCAAGTCGCCATCCGGGCCGGCGTGCCGGTCGTCCCGATCACGGTCCACGGGGCCACGGCGATCATGCCCCGCGGCGCCTCCCACGTGCGGCCGGGCCGGGTGACGCTGGACTTCCACCCGCCCGTGGAGACGGATGGACTGGAGGTCGAGAGCGCGTTCGAGCTGATGAGGGGCGTGCGAGCGGCCATGCAGGCCGCCCTGGAGCGCAACCCAGCGTAACCGGCCACCATCGCCCTTGGAACCGACATGCTTCGACCCCGGGAGCTCCGTCGCCGCTCCCCGAGCAACGAGCCGCCCCCCGCGCGCATTCCTGCGGCTTGGCGGTGAGCTGCTCGGACTGATCCATCCGCCTGCCCCGATGCAGCCTGACCCGCCCCAAGTTGCTATACTGATAGCGACTTGCAAACTGCCCGCCGATCGCAACCGCGCAGTTCCGGCGTAGCAGGCTTGTTCGGTTGAAGGTCAAGAGCCTGCCATGCCACGGTACTTCACGCTGCAGGAGGCGGAGGGTGTACTGCCCTTGGTGAAGGAGTATCTGGAATCAGCGATCGACGCCAAGGCTCGCATCGGATCGATCGACGGCGAACTGCAGTCGCTCTCGTCCCGCATCTCGCTGCTGGGCGGAATTGAGATCAATCCAGATCGGATCGCCCGCCAGAAGCTGGAGCGCGCCGTGCTGATCCGTGCGATCGAGACCGCGGTGGACCGCATCCAGACCAGTGGCTGCGTGGTCAAGGACCTGGACCGCGGCCTACTGGACTTCCCCGCCCTGCTCAACGGCGTGGAGGTCTTCCTGTGCTGGAGGCTGGGCGAGCCTAGAATCGAATGGTGGCACACCACTGACGAGGGCTACTCCGGGCGCAAGCGCATCCTCAACGAATTCGACATCGGCGGAGCGGGCCTGAGGCCGAATTAAGGTCGCGCGCACTTCGTTCAGCGGTAGGGCAGGTCGCGCCTCTCGCGCCAGTCGTCCCCAGTGCGATCGAACCAGTCCATCGTCAGCGCGTCGAGCCGGGTCTGTAGTTCGCGACGCTCAGTCCGCGCCACGAGGTTGTCCAGCTGGTAGGGATCGGCGTGGTTGTCGTAGAGCAGCCAAGGCCCGGACTCGCTGCGGGCGTAGGTGTAGCGCCGCGTCCGCACGGCCCGCCAAGGCGGGAACCGGCCATCCTCGGTGCGAGTGTAGCTCTGGGCGTAGACGGACTCGGGCTCCGTGACGCGGCGGGATCCGGCCTCGCCAAGCAGGTGCGGCGACAGATCGACTCCCGACGCCTCGTGCAAGGGCGGAAGGCCGGCCAGCCCAGCGAGCGTCGGCACCATGTCGACGTGCGAGAACGGAACCGACAGCCTCAGGCCGGGCGGAATGCGCCCGGGAAAGTGGACGATACCCGGAACTTGCAGCGACTCGGCCCACGGCTTGCGCTTCAAGAGCGCCCCCTGTGACCCGAGCATGTCCCCGTGATCGGACGTGATCAGGATGAGCGTGTTCTCGAACTGCCCGGAATGGCGCAGCGCCTCCGCGATGCGCCCCACCTCATCGTCCAGGAACGCGATCGCCGCGTAGTAGCCCGCCAAGTCCTCCCGCCGGCCGGACAGCCGTCCGTTGCGCCTGGCCACGGGCCCTGACCAATTGGGCCGCATCGTCAGCGCCTCCGGGTCGTACCGCCGCATATACTCCGGCGGAGCTACGTACGGGTTATGAGGCGGACCCCACTGCAGACACGCGAGGAACGGCCGCGAGGGGTCGCTGGTCAGAAAGCTGATCGCCTCGTCGGTGAAGGTCTGCGCCGAATAGCCTTCGATCCGGACCGGTTCGGGCCCGTCACGGAAATAGTGCATGTCCCAGTAGCGGTGCGAGCAGATGTTCGCAGCCCAGAACTCAAAACCCTGACGCCGCTCCGGCCGGACGTAGCCGGGCTGGCGGCGGCCGCCTTCGAGATGCCACTTGCCGATGAATCCAGTCCGGTAGCCGGCCTGCCGGGCCACCTCGGCGATGGTCACTGCGGCGTCGGGCAACGGGGCGTCATTCACCGCGACTCCATGCTCGTGGCCGAATCGTCCGGTCAGCAGCGTGGCTCTGGCCGGACAGCAGACCGGACAGTTGGCCGTGACGTTACGCAGCAGCGCGCCGCCGGCCGCGAGCGCGTCCATGTTGGGAGTGCTGACCTCGGAATTCCCCATCGCCCCCAAATCCATCCCCCGCCACTGGTCGGGCACCAGCATGAGGATGTTGGGGCGGCGGCTCGGAGCGGCACAGGCGAGACCGGCCGACGCCGCCGCGACGAACTGCCTCCGGCTCGGCAGCGAAGCGTTCAGTCCGCGTAGTGCCATTGAGTCCCGGCCGGAGTGTCCCTCAGTACCACGCCCCGCGACGCGAGCTCCTCGCGGATCCGGTCGGCCCGCGCGAAGTCCCTAGCCTTCCTAGCCTGCGCCCGATCGCGAATCCGCTCCTCGACCTGTCCGGCTGCGAGCCGCTCGGCCTCCGGCGGGCGCAGCACGTCGAAGATCTCGTCGAGCTCCGCCAGCAGCGCCCGTCCTTGCGCGGCGTTGCCGGGACCGAACCGGCCGCTGTCGATCCAGGTGTTCGCCGTCCGC
Organism: Bryobacterales bacterium; assembly: GCA_963662745.2. Classification (GTDB taxonomy): domain Bacteria; phylum Acidobacteriota; class Terriglobia; order Bryobacterales; family UBA6623; genus VXMF01. The sequence goes on along the minus strand of CAXXUI010000002.1, from coordinate 2,714,819 downwards.
ACGTACTCGAACACCGCGCCGAGCGCTGCCGCCGTGTTCAGATCGTCGTCCAGCGCCTTGCGGAACCGCGATTGGGCCGCGGCGCAGGCGGCCTCGCACTCGGGGCTGTCAGGAACCGCCGGCCGCCCCTCAAGCCGGCGGGCGAAGTTGCGCAGGCGCTCGATTGCCGCCGCCGCCCCGGCCAAGCCATCCATCGTGAAGTTGAGCTGCTTGCGGTGCGGAGTCGAGGCCAGCAAGTAGCGAATCGCGTCAGCGGAGTGCCCGCGCGCCACCAAGTCGCGCAGCGTGTGGAAGTTGCCCAGGGACTTGGACATCTTCTGGCCGTCCACCAGCAGGTGCTCGCAGTGGATCCAGAAGCGGGCGAACGGCTTGCCAGTGGCGCTCTCGGACTGGGCGATTTCGTTCTCATGGTGGGGAAACTGCAAGTCCACCCCGCCGGTGTGGATGTCGAACGTGTCGCCCAGATAGGCCATGGCCATGGCCGAGCACTCCAAGTGCCAGCCCGGCCGACCAGGACTGCAGGGCCCGTCCCAGGACGGCTCGCCGTCCCGAGCAGCTTTCCAAAGCACGAAGTCCCGAGCGTCATCCTTGCCGTACTCGTCAGCGTCGACGCGCGCGCCGGGACGGATGCCCGCCGCATCCAGCCGGGACAGCTTGCCGTAATCGGGCCAGCTGGCGATGCGGAAGTAGGTCGAGCCACTCTTCTCGTAGGCGTGGCCCGCCCGGCTGATGCGCTCCACGAGCCGCAGCATCTGCGGGATGTGTTCCGTGGCCCGGGGGACAACTTCGGGACGCTCCAAGCGCAGAGCACGGCAGTCCTCGAAGAACGCGTCAATGTATTGGCTGGTGTAGTCGCTAATCGGCAGGCCGGCCCGAGCGGCGTTCTCGATGATCTTGTCCTCGACGTCGGTGATGTTCATCACGTGACGCAAGGCCCAGCCGCGCTGCCGGAGCGTCCTGCGCAGCACGTCTTGGAAGGCGAAGGTGCGCAGGTTGCCTATATGAACATGGTTGTACACGGTCGGCCCGCACGAGTACATGCGGACCGTCCCCGCCTCAGCCGGCTCGAACGCCTCCAGCCGGCGGCTCAGGCTGTTGTAAAGCTTCAGCGCCATGCGGCGACCTCCGAGACGGTCATTGTAGCGGCCGACCGCCACGCAGGCTGTAGACTCGCTCCGCGGTGCCGCCGAGGACGCTGGCGCACTCGGCAGGCCGCAGCCGCAAGGCAAACGCGGAAACCAGCCGGTGCCATCCGGGGTAGTCCACCGCCGGCAGGCACATCGGCCAGTCCGAGCCGAACATCAGCCGCTCCGGCCCGAAGGCCTCAAGCACGGCCTCGAAGTACGGCTCCAGGTCGGACTCGCTCCACGACTCCCAGTGCGCCTCAGTAGCCAAGCCGGACACCTTGCAGCTGACGCGCTCCCGGCGCGCCAAGGATCGGATCCGCCGCCGCCAGCCGGACAACGCGCCGTCCCGGACCCGCGGCTTGCCGAGGTGGTCCAGCACGAACGCCTGGTCCGGGTGGCGGTCCACGAACTCAATCGTCGCGGACAGGTGCCGCTCGTAGACGAGTATGTCGTACGGCAGGCCCCGGGCGGTGAGCTCCCGAATGCCGGCGTTGAAGTCCGCCCGCAGCAAATAGCGGTCGTCCGGCTCGTCCTGCAGGACATGCCGGCAGCCCTTGAACAGCGGGTCCGCGGCGAACTGCTCCAGGATGCGCCCCACTCCGGGCCGCGCCAGCGGGACCCAGCCGACAACCCCGAGCACGAAGGGGTTCGCCCGGGCCTGGTCCAGCAGGAAGCGCGTCTCGCCCAGCGTCTGCAGCGCCTGGACGGCTACCGATCCGCTGACGCCGGCGCGCTCCAGCTCGGGCTTGAGATCGGCAGGCAGGAAGTCGCGCCGGAGCGCGGCCATGGAGTCGCAGAGCCAGCCGTAGGCGGAGGGGTCGTAGCGCCAGAAATGCTGATGGGCGTCGATCGCCATAGGCGCCGCGCCGTCAGCGGGGGTCCTGGTTCTCGGGCAGGCCGGTCGGCCAGATGCGATTGCGGACCGGATCGACGATCTCGCGGATCTCCTCGAGCAGCCCGTCGGGCTGCTCGAAGTCCATTGCGGCCAAGTTGGCCGCCACATGGCGGCTCTTGGACATGCCCACCAGCACGCTGGCCGTGTGCGGGTAGTCGTAGCAGAACTTGAGCGCCACGGCAGCCACGTTCACGCCTCGGGCGCGACACAGCAGTGCGACCCGCTCGCCGGCCTGCCGCACCTCGTCGGAAGCGAGATGCCATTCCGGGGCGCCCGTGTCCGTCAGCACGCGCAGGTGCAAAGGAGAGGCGTTGATCAGCCCGACGCCCAGCTGCTCACAGGCCGGACGCAGCTCGGTGTCGAGATCGTCCACCATCAGGTTGTAGCGGGCATAGGAGAGGATCGTGTCGACCGGAGCGCGCTCGGCCACGTCGCGCAGGATCCCCAGCGGCAGCCCCGTGATCCCCACGTAGCGGCACTTGCCCTCGCGCTGCAGCTGGCGCGCCACCGGCAGCGCCTCTGACAGGATCTGCTCGCGGTCCACGAACTCGATGTCGTGCATCTGGTAGATGTCCACGTAGTCGGTGCGCAGGCGGCGCAGCGACTCGTGAATGCTGGCTCGCACGCGCTCGGCGGAGAAGTCAAACTTGGCGGCGCCGTAACGTCCGCACTTGGTGGCCAGCACCACGCTCTTGCGATGTCGGCCCAAGGCCCGCCCCAGCCGCTCCTCTGACAGCGTGCGCCCGTAAAAGGGAGAAGTGTCAAACAGGTTGACGCCGAGATCGATGGCCATGTGGACGGCTCGCTCACCCTCCAGCACGTCAATGGCCCCGAACTCGTTCCCGAGCGGCGAGGCCCCGTACCCGAGGACGGACACCTCCATGTCCGTGTTGCCAAGCTTGCGGTATCTCATGTCAGCGATGGGGTACCCTGCGGACGAGGGCCCCTGCCAGAGTAGCAGCTTCCCGGAGCGGGAAGGCGGTCACGGGGCCCGACCCTCCATGACGACGGACAAGCTGCCCGCCACCGAGGGCGCCAACCCCCGCACAAGACGCATCGACAGGGCCTCCACGCAGGAGATGCTGGCAGCCATCAACGACGAGGACGCCCGCGTGGCGGGGGCCGTGGGGGCGCAGATCCCGCGCCTCGCCGCGGCGCTGGACGGGATCGTGAAGCGCTGGGAGCGGGGCGGCCGGCTCGTTTACTGCGGAGCCGGCACGAGCGGCCGGCTCGGCGTGCTGGACGCCGCGGAGTGCCCGCCCACCTTCGGCACGCCGCCTGATCGCGTGATCGGCCTGATCGCGGGAGGGCCGCCAGCCTTGGTCCGGGCCGTCGAAGGGGCCGAGGACAGCCGGGAGGCCGGCCGCAGAGACATCCTGCGGCTCGACATTGCCGCCGCCGACTCCGTGGTGGGCATCGCGGCCAGCGGCACGACGCCCTACGTGCTCGGAGCCGTCGCCTGCGCGGCGTCGGCGGGTGCGCTGACGGTGGGTCTGAGCTGCAGCCCAGGCTCGCCGCTCGAGCGGCTCGCCCAGCACCCGATCACCCCGGCGGTCGGGCCGGAAGTCGTAGCCGGATCCACGCGCATGAAGAGCGGCACGGCGCAAAAGCTGGTGCTGAACATGCTCTCGACCGGCCTGATGATCCGCACGGGATGCGTGCTCGGCAACCTGATGGTCAACGTCCGCGTCCGCAACCGAAAGCTAGCCCGCCGGGCGGAGCGCATCGTGAGGCAAGTGACGGGCTGCGAGCCGGCGGCGGCGCGGGCCGCCCTAGAGGGGGCCGGCATGGACGTTCGGCTGGCCATCCTCGCGCTCAAGCGCGGCTTGGAGCCGGACGGGGCGGCGCGCCTGCTGGCGGGCCACGGCGACAACCTGCGCAAGGCGCTAGAATCTACCCATGCATCCAGACCCTAGAACGGCCGCGCTCGCTCTCGCGACGGCCCTGCTGGCCGCCGCCTGCGTAGCGCGTGCGCAGCCCCGGCTGCGCGGGTTCGACTCCCCCGAAGTCACCTCCGACCGGCGTGTCACCTTCCGCGTGCTCGCTCCGCAAGCCCGCGAAGTAGGCCTCATCGCCCCGTGGGCCGGGCAGGACCTGGAGCTCGAGCGGGGCGAAGACGGAATCTGGTCCCTGACGGTGGGGCCCGTCCCGCCCGGCATCTACAGCTACACTCTCCGGCTCGATGGAGTCCGCGTCCTGGACCCCCACAACACGGCTGTCAAGCGCTGGCGCGGAGGCAACTCCAGCTTGGTGGAAGTGCCGTCTGACGGTATCGCGCCTCATGAGCTGCGCGACGTGCCGCACGGAGTGGTCCGCGCCCACTACTACCGGTCGTCCGTCGGCCCGCACCGGCGGATGCTGGTCTACACACCCCCCGGCTATAACACCGACGACGGCCGACGCTACCCGGTGCTGTACTTGCTGCATGGATCGGGCGACGACGAGACCGCGTGGACGGAGGTGGGTCGAGCGCACCTCATCCTGGACAACCTGATCGCCGCTGGCGAGGCCGAGCCGATGCTGGTGGTCATGCCGAACGGCCACCCGGTGCCGTGGAGCCGCACCCGCCGCGGGCTGCGGTCAGGAAACAGCGAGGCCTTCGAGCGCGATCTGCTCGACGCAGCCATGCCCCTCGTGGAGGACCTGTACCGCGCGAGGACCGGGCCGCGGAACACAGCCGTCGCGGGCCTGTCAATGGGCGGCGGGCAGGCGCTGCGCTGCGGCACGGGGAACCTGGACCGCTTCGGGTGGGTCGCTGCCTTCTCCAGCGCGGCTCCGGACCCGGCTGAGGATGCGGCGATGCGGAACTTCCTAGCCGCGCCCGAGGAGGCCAACCGGAGTCTCGCCCTGCTGTGGATCGCCATCGGGCGGGATGACTTCCTGCTGGAGCGCAACGAGGCGCTCCGGCAGCGGTTGGAGGCGGCTGGAGTCGAGCACGACTACCTGCTCACTGACGGCGGCCACAGCTGGCCAATATGGCGCGACTATCTGGCGCGGCTGGCGCCGCTGCTGTTCCGGGAATGAAATCTGGAGGGCCGGCCGGGAATAACCCGAGGGCCAGAATCAGCGTCATTACGTATTGACTGTCGCCGGCGGCCGAACCAGCCGCCGGCTGGGGAGCCTGATGTCGAACCAGATTCTGATCAACCCTTGGTTCCGAGCCGTCCTGATCACCGTCGCGGCCTCGGCGGCGACTGCGGCCGGGATGCTGCTCTACGGGCCCGCACCGCCCGAGGTGCCGACCGCGGTGGTCGAGCGGCGGGATTTCCTGCGCACCGTCCAGAGCCGTGGCGAGCTCAAGAGCGCGGAATCGGTTCAGGTTGTCGCGCCCCAGACCCCGGACCTCAAGATCGTTCATCTGGCCGAGAACGGCCGGCCGATCCAAGAGGGGGAGATAGTGGTGCAGTTCGACGAGACGGCGCAGGAGGACGCCCTCTTTGAGCGGGAGACGCAAGTCCGACAAGTCGAGAAGGAGATCGAGCAGGCTGAAGCGCAGCACGCGATCACCGACGAGCGCAACGAGATGTTCGTCATGCAGGCCACCTACAACGTGGAACGCGCTGAGCTGGAGGCCAGCAAGCAGGAGATCCTGGCCGAGATCGAAGCCGAGAAGGCCAAGATCGACGTGGTCATCGCGGAGGGCGAGCTGACCAAGACTGAGGCCAACTCGAGCGCCAGCGACATGTCCCAAGAGGCCGACATCGAGCGCCTGATGGAACGCAAGAACAAGGCGCTGAGGGACTTGAACCTGTCCCGGACGTACATGGGCAGCATGCTCCTCCGCGCGCCCCGCGGGGGCATCGTCCACATCCTGCCCAACAATCGCGCCCAAGGCTCGTTCGGCACGGCCCGTCCGCCGTTCCAGGAGGGCGACACGGTGTGGACCGGCGCGGCCATCGCTGAAATCCCTGACCTGAGCTCGCTGCGCGTGGAGTTCCGGGTGGACGAGGTCGACCGCGGCCGGGTTCGGCAGAGCCAGGAGACCCGGATCCGCATCGACGCCGTGCCCGACGTGGTGCTTGCCGGCGAGGTCAGCTGGCTCAGCCCGATCGCCACCTTGGTGTACAACCGGCTTCCGCCCGAGAAGAACTTTCCCGCGTTCTCGTCGATCGCAGACATCGACGAGCGCCTGCGGCCGGGCATGAGCTCGACGGTGGAGATCGTGGTGGAGCGCATCGAGAACGTGCTGGTGATCCCGAACAAGGCGTCAACGCAGATCGACGGACGGCCGACCGTGTTCGTCCGCACCGGGACCGGCTACCGACGCACGCCGATCGAGGTGGCGTCCACCAACGGCGCGGAGATCGTCGTGGCGTCGGGCCTTACCGAAGGCGACGTGATCGCGCTCGAGAACCCGGAGCTGGCCCAATCAGGTCAGCGCCGCAACCTGTAGGAAATTCACGGAGGCTCAAGCATGAAGAAGCAATTGATCAGGATCAGCATCATCTTGGTCGTGGCGGCGCTCTGCGCGGGCGGCTACTTCGTCTCGACGCAGCTGCCCGAGGCCGAGAGCGAGTTCGCCGTGGCCGAGGTGCGGCGGGGAGACCTGACGGTCCGAACCTATCTGCGGGGCGAGCTGCGCGCAGTTCGCTCCCTTACGCTGACGGCCCCGAACATCGGCACGCAGTCGCAGATCACGCAGCTGGCTCCGACGGGGGCGTTGGCGCAGCGGGGCAACCTGATTTTCGAGCTAGACGACTCCGAGCGGGTGGCAGCGCTTGAGGACAGCCTGCTGACGGTGGAGCAGATCCGGGAGAACCTCAAGAAGGCGGAGGCGGAGCTGGAGATCCGGAAGAGCCAGGACGATGTCGAGATCGTTCAGGCGAACTTTCAGGTGCGCCGAGCCGAGCTGGAGGTGCGGCGCAACGAGCTGCTGTCAGCCATTGACGCGCGCAAGAACGAACTCACGCTGGAGGAGGCCAACCGCCGCAAGCAGAAGCTTGAGGAGGACATCAAGAACCGCCTCCAGCAGCGCGAGGCCGAGCTGGCGGTGCTGAGAGAGCAGCTGAACAAGGCCCAGCTCGATGTCGACCGGGACCAGCGGCGCATCGAGCAGTCGCGGGTCTTGGCCCCGCTGACCGGCTTGGTGGCAGTGCTGCAGAACCGGTCTGGCGGGCGGGGAGGCTTCGGGCAGTCGCTGCCAGAGATCCGCGAGGGAGACCAGATCCCGGCTGGGATGTCAGTGGCGCAACTGCTCGACCTCTCGGAAATGGAATTGCTGACCCGGGTGGAGGAGTCCGAGCGTGCCAACCTGCGCGAGGGCCAGGAGGTGCTGATCCGGCTCGACGCGATGCCGGCCAAGCCGGTGTCGGGGACGATCAAGCGCTTGGGGAACACGGCCTCCGCGAACATCTTCGCCGGCGAGGCCACCAAGAAGTTCGAGTGCGTGATCGGCATCGACATGCGCCAGCTGTTGGAGAACATCGGCGCGGAGCCGGAGCGCATTGAGCGCATCATGGCGACGGCACGGCAGAACGCGGCAGTGGGCTACGGGGGGCAGGCCGCGGCGCGCACTGCGCGACCGGCCCGCGACGCCGGGCAGGGTGCGGGCCAGGCGCAGGAACGCGGGCAGCGCCAACAGCTGGCTCGGGGAGACGCGGGAGCGCAGGGCGGCCAACGGCCGAACGCGGGCCAAGGCGAGCAAGGCGCCGGGCAGGGGCGCTCCGGACGGCAGGGCGGCCAAGGCCCTCAAGGCGCGCGGCAGCAGCGCGCCGGCCAGCAAGGCGATCAGCCCCAGCAGCGGGCTCGGGCGGGCCAGCAGGACGGCGGCGAGCGCCGGGGCGGATTTGACCCCGCGGCCATTTTGGCCCGGCTTCCAGCCGAGGCACGCCAGAAGGCGGAAGCGCTGCTGAAGGACCGTAGCCCGCAGGAGCTGAGCAATGAAGAGCGGCAGCAGTTCCGACAGATCATGCAATCCGCCGGAGGCGGCCAGCGCGGAGGCGGAGGCCAGCGAGCCCAAGCCGGCGGGGGCGGAGGCCAGCGAGCCCAGGGCGGCGGTCAGGCCGGCTTCGGCGGCGGAGGCTTCGGCGGCGGTCAGGCCGGCTTCGGCGGCGGGCAAGGGGCCGGGCGTGGCGGCCAAGGAGCCGGCGGGGGAGGATCCGCAACCTCTTCGGGTTCGGAATTCTCCGAGACCGAACGCGACCGCGCGACGCTTCCGGAACCGCCGCAGCAAGGATCCGATGTGGAGGTCTTGCTGCGCCCGGGCTTGCTGGCGGACGCCGAGGTGACCGTCGAGCACATCCCGGACGCGTTGTACATCCCGTACCAAGCGGTGTTCGAAGAAGGCACGCAGAACGTGGTCTACGTGGTGGACTCAGGCCGCCTCGTGCCTAGGCGCGTGCAGCTGGGCCGCCGCTCAGAATCGCAGGTCGTCGTACTCGAGGGCTTGGCGGAGGGCGATCAGATCTCGCTGTACCGACCGAGCGACATGCCGACCGCGACATCGGCCGACTCTGACGAGTCGCCGACTGGTCCGTCCTTCCCGGGCGGAGCGGGCAGCTAAACGGCAGCGGACGGCCTAACGATGCATCTACCCAACATCCTTCCCGAACTCCAGATGGGGATCGGGAGCCTGTTCGCTCACAAGCTGCGCACGCTGCTGACCATGCTGGGCATGATTTTCGGCGTCGGGGCGGTGGTGGCCATGCTGTCGATCACCGAAGGCGCCCGACAGGAGATGATCCGCTACATTGATCTGCTTGGCGTGAACAACATCGTTGTCGAGGCGCTCGAGGCGCCTGACCGCGACACGCTGATCGAGGTCCGCCAGGTCTCGCCCGGCCTGACCTTCCGCGACGCCCGGGCGATCGCAGCCAACACTCCGAGCATCGCCAACCTGTCGGAGCGGAAGACCTTCACCCCCACGAGCCTGCTCCCGACCGTGTCCGGAGACTTGCCCACGCTGATCGGCGTGCGCCCCAACTACACCGACATCTACAGCCTTTCGCTGATCGAGGGGCGGTTCTTCACCGACGAGGAGCATTCCCGGTCGGCGCCGGTGTGCGTGCTCGGCGAACGCGCCAAGATCAGCATCCTTGGGTATGGCAGCGCCGTAGGCGAGTACGTCAAGGTCAATGAGGTCTGGCTGCGCGTCATCGGCGTGACCGCTCCGACTTCCACGGCGGAGTCCAACGTGGAAGGGCTCGAGGCGGATGACCGGAGCAACGTGATCATGTCTCCTCTGAACTCGGTGATGCGCCGGTTCGAGGACAACAATAGCTACCTGAAGGACGAGATCGACGGCATATTCCTGCGCGTGGACGCGGGGGCGGACCCGATCGAGACGTCACAGATCGTGCGCGCCATCCTGAACACGACCCACAACGGGGCGAGCGACTTCTCCGTGCTCGTGCCCGCGGACCTGCTCGCACAGCGCGAGCAGCAGCAGCTCGTGTTCCAGATCGTCATGATCTGCATCGCGGGCATCTCCCTGCTGGTAGGAGGCATCGGCATCATGAACATCATGCTGGCGACCGTCTTGGAGCGCACCAGGGAGATCGGCATCCGCCGCGCGATCGGCGCCCGCCAGCGGGACATCGTGCGGCAGTTCCTGATCGAGGCCGTCATGATCTCGATCCTCGGCGGCCTGATCGGTATCGCCGCCGGATTCGGAGGGTCGCGCATCATCGCGGCCATCGCAGGCTGGGCCACCGTCGTGACCGTGATCTCGATCATCGTCTCGTTCGGCGTCTCGGTCTTTATCGGGCTGCTGTTCGGCATCTATCCCGCCATCCAGGCAGCCAAGCTTGACCCCATCGAGGCCATCCGTTATGAATAGCGCTTTCCGAGCCTTGCCCGTCGCTTCCCTTCTTCTGGCCACGCTGCCGGCCGTCGCGCAGTTCGCCACGTTCCCTGACACGGCGTACTTCCGCGAGCAGTGGCAGGTGATGCCCTACGACGTCGAGATCGACCCGATTTCCAACCTTGAGGACTACGTGGTCGATGGCAAGCTCGAGTTCAGCCTCCGCGAGTACCTCCAGCTGGTCATGGCCAACCACCCGAACGTGCAGATCCAGCTGCTCAGCGTGCGGGAGTCCGAGAACTCGATCCAGCGCGCCTTCAGCCCGTTCGATCCGACGCTCAACCTGAACTTCAACGCCAACCGGGCGACGAACCCATCGCAGGACGTGCTCCAAGGTGGCACCGTCATCAGTTCCCTGCGCCAGAACGGCGGCTTCACCTACCGGCAGACGCTCGACACGGGCCTGAACTACCAAGTCGGCTTCAGCGGCCTGAAGAACGCGAGCAGCAGCGCCTTCCGGACCTTCAACCCTTCGATTCAGGACACGCTCGAGTTTCGGATCTCGCAGCCGCTGCTGCGGGACCGGGGCCGCGGAATCCAGCGGATTCCGATCATGATCGCCCGCTCGCAATACGACATCAGCCAAGCGCAGGCGATCAACCGCATCCTGGCATTCCTCGCGCAAGCGGAGAACCAGTACTGGGAGGTTGTGTCGAATCGCGAGGCTCTGAACGTGCAGCAGAACAACCTTGAGCTGCGTCGCCGCTTCCTGCAGCGGTCGCGTCGCGAATTGGAGCTGGGAGCGATTTCCGAACTGGACATCTACCAGCCCGAGCAGAACTTCGCTAACGCGCAGGTGAACGCGACGAGGGCGCTGTACCGGCTGCAGCAGTCCGAGGACCGCGTCCGCCGGCAAATCGCGGCGGACCTCGACGCGGACATCCGCAACCTTCCGCTCGTGCTCACCGAGTCAGCCGACGCTCCGATCTACATGCCGTCGTACGATCCCACGGAGATGGTGCGCAAGGCGCTGATGATGCGGCCGGAGGTGATGCAGCGCAGGAAGCTGCTGGAGATCGACGACTACAATATCAAGCGCTTCACGAACCAGCACCGGCCGGACCTGTCGGTCACGGCGAGCTACAGCGCGACCGGGCTGGGCGGGAACCTCTTCGAGAACTCCCTGCTGGGCGGCGGCACCAGGCGGCTGCTCGACGCGGGCGGCTTCCCGGACGCCATGTCGCAGCTGCTGCAGTTCGGCTTCCCGACCTACAGCCTCGGCATCACGCTGGAGCTGCCGCTGAGGAACCGGCGCGCCGCCGTCGATCTGGCGAACACCGTGCTGCAGAAGAAGCGAAACATCTACGAGCTGCGATCGCTTGAGCAGCAGATCCGTCTCGACGTGCTCAACGCCATCACGGGCGTCGAACTGAGCAAGGCGGCGATCCAGCAGGCGGCCGTGGCCTTGGACTACTCGCAGAAGCGGCTGGACGCCGAGGAGAGGAAGTACGACTTGGGCGTCAGTACGGCCTTCATCGTGCTGGACGCTCAGGACGATCTGGTGCAGAGCCAGGCCGACCTGCTGCAGGAGTCGATCGGCTACCGACTGGCAGTCGTGAGGCTGCTGCAGGCGACGGGAGACCTGATGGCGGCGCGCGGCGTCCAGCTGGTGTTCTGACTGGTCGAGCGCCTCCCCTACAATGGAAGAGGGATCGGGGCGTGGCGCAGCTTGGTAGCGCGCCTGCTTTGGGAGCAGGAAGTCGGGGGTTCAAATCCCTCCGCCCCGACCAGCCTCCTCGCCGGACCCGGCCGCTTGGCTGCCACGGTGCGGGTCGCAGCTGAGCCAACGGCGAGCGAGCGGCCGCAGCGCGATACGGGGCGTCGGTGCCCGCTACCTCGGACGGAGACGGATGGACGGCCGTGGACCTGACCTAGGACGGATTCTGGGCAGCGACAGCCTACAGCTTGCCATGCTCGCTATTCATCGTGCTGCTTGGTTCGGTAGGCGTTCCAGAACTGGGCAGCTAGGCAGCGCTGACGGTGATCCAGCATCTCAGCCCCATCGTGCGCTGGGTCGAGCGGACCCAGTACGACTCACCATCGGTGGCGCCAGCTTCGCAGGCCTGTGCCTTGCCCCGGCTGCGTTTGCCTCGCTACATGCAGTCTCGGCACAGGTCGGCTTCGAGACTCCGCTCTGGGCCTCGATAGCCGCGCTGTCCATCACATTCGGGCTAGGTGAGGGAGTCGGGCACTGGGCATGCTTCAGCTTCGGGCGGTGCTACTGCGTTCCGGTGGAGCAGGCTCGCGAGTAGGTGCGGGCATTCTGCCGAAGCAGGAACTTCGGGCTCACAGGCGGCAACAAGAAGATCGCTTACGGCTCGGACCTGGAGGATGTTCCTGTAGTTCCGGTGCAAGCCATGACGCCGTCGCCGTACGGATCCGTCTCGCTCGCCTCCCTGTGGCTTGGCTCTTCGTTGAGGGCCATCAGGCCTGGGCGCTGTACGCATCCCTAGGCCCATCGCAGCTGTGGCGGACCCGCTCGGACACGTGCCGAGCCGATCTCAGGTTGACAGCGAGATCACGCCCTACGAAGTCATGGCGTCCGTCTCCGCGCCCGCTAGACTTGCAGCACCGCTTGGCCAGCCCGGAACGCTCGCTCCTGTTCGAGTTGCGGGAGCTGCGCAGCACGCTGACGACCGCGTCGCTGCAGGTGAACTGGATGGCGCTGTTCGCGTTCATGGCGCGCAGCGCGCAAACGGGGGCACACCTGCGCTTCCATATGCATGCCGCCCGCTCCTGGCCGCACGCCGCGACCGGCCGCAAGACCAGTGTCAGCCCTTGCTTGGGGGCTTGGGATCGAGGTTGGCCTCGATCTCGCGGTCCGTGACGGTCGAGGACCCGACGCCGAGTCGGGGCACCCGGAGGCCGGACAGCCAGCAGATCACGTTCATGACTGCCTTGCGATACTCGTCGTTCTGCCAATTGCGGTGGAAGTGACCGCCTGTGAAGCCGAATCCCCGGCCGCCGTCGGACCGCTCGAGCGTCCAGAGCAGGGCTTCGGCCCTGCCCTTGCGAGCCTGAATGTGAGCGTAAGGGCCCTTGGGGTAGACATACGGCCCGTCCCTCGTCGCGTCACTAGGATTGGCGACTAGCACGGGAGTGAACACTCCGCCATTGACTCGTTGCGCGGTGTCGCCCTCGATCCCGTCGGCGAAGCGCATGTTGAAGTACCACTCATCCTCCGCCGAGAAAGGCCGCAGGCCATTAGCAACCGGGTGATCCGGGAAGTTCTCGAACGACGGCGTCCAGATCGGATTGCAGGACCACTCGTGCTCGTAGTAGCCGCCCAACCAGTCCTTGAACTCCGTGCCGGCATCGTCGCGCAGCACCTCGACGCCGTAGTGCATGCAGCCCAGTCCCACTCCCCGCCCGACCAGAGTTCCCATCAGGGCGCGGCGACTCTCGTCCGCCAGCGGATGCTTGCGTCCGCCGTCGGAGTAAATCACCACGGCGTCCGCGTCGTCGAAGGCGGAGTCGTCATCCACCCAGCCGCCATCATGCCGGTCGACCGTCAGGCCGGGAACTTGGGACAGCCGCTTGGCCAGCAGCAGCGTTCCGGCACGGAACTCGTGCATGCCCGGAGGATGGCTGGGACTGCCGGCGATCAGCACCAGCTTGCGATCGCCGGCATCCGCTGCGGCCGCCCTGCGCAGCCCAAGCGAGGTGAGCGTGCCTGCCAGCAGTAGGCGAAGGAATTCGGATCGGCTCATCCATTGAATCTTACCGGAATCTCGCACAGCCTGCCGCGAAGCGGCGTCCCGGCCACTGTTGCGGCACGCGCGGCTGCGGCCCGCCGCGACGCAGAGGGCGATCGCGGGCGAGGCTCCGGAAACCGAGGCGGTCGAGAACCGCAGCCGTCACGGTAGGATGAACTTTGGCCGAGCAAGCTCCGTTCCGCATCCTGTCCCTGATCGCCAGCGCAACAGAAATCCTGTGCGCACTCGGCTTCCGCGACCAGCTCGTAGGGCGGTCGCACGAGTGCGACTACCCGCTGAGCGTCGCCGGCCTTCCGGCAGCCACGGCGCCGCGCTTCGACATCCACGCCTCCAGCCGAGAGATCGACGAGCGAGTCAAGGCGCTGGCGAGCGGTCGGGACGCGCTGCGGGCGCTGGGGGTGTATGAGGTGAAACCGGGCATCCTCCGCGAGCTCCAGCCCACGCACATCGTCACTCAGATGCAGTGCGAAGTCTGCGCCGTGAGCCTTCGCGATGTGCGAGCTGCGGTCGCCGCCGAGGCGAACTTTGACTCACGGATCGTGTCCTTGGCACCCAACGCCCTGGCGGACGTGTGGGAGGACTTCCGCAGGGTGGCGGCCGCCCTGAAGGCGGAGGAGGTGGGCGAACGCCTCGTCTCGCGTGTCGTCAGCCGAATCGACGCCGTGACCCGCGCTGCCACGCGAGCCGCGGCCCGGCCGACCGTCGTTGCCGTCGAATGGGTGGATCCGCTCATGGCCGTGGGCAACTGGATGCCGGAACTGATTGAACTGGCGGGCGGGCAATGCCTGTTCGGCGAGGCGGGCAGGCATTCGCCTTGGATGGACTTCCCCGCCCTCGCCGAGGCCGACCCGGAAGTGATCATCGTCTGCCCGTGCGGCTTCGGGATCGAACGGGCGCGCGAGGACATGGCGATCTTGGCGTCGCAGCCGGGCTGGGATGCGCTGCAGGCCGTGCAGTCAGGACGGGTTGCCGTATGCGACGGCAACCAGTACTTCAACCGTCCCGGCCCGAGACTGGCCGAGACCACTGAGATCCTAGCCGAAATCCTGCATCCCGACCGCTTCCAGTTCGGCCACCGCGGCTCGGGATGGATCCCCTTCGACGGCCGGAGCTGACCGTCCCCCCGGCCTTCACAGCCGGAGCGTTCGTCCGCGGCCTCGCAGCGTGAGGGGCACCTCCATCGCCTCGCCGTCCCTGAGGATGCGCAGTGTGATGGTATCGCCAGCCAGTTTCAGCGCCAGCGCCTCCCGCAGCGCCCTCCGGCTGCGAACAGGCACGCCGTCGACCGCGACGATGAAGTCGCCGCCCCACGGAATCCGGAAGTTGCCCGCGACGACCTCCCGGCGAGCGCCCCGCAGGCCGGCCTCGGCTGCGACCGACCCCGACCGCACCTCCGTCACGAGATAGCCTGGCGAGGGCAATCGCAGCGCCCGAGACCAGCGCCGGTCGAGGAAGAGGCCGTCGAAGCCCGGGTGTTCCGGCGGCTCACCGCCGCCCTTCACGAACCGCAAGAGGGCCTTGGCGCGGCTGATGGGCATCGCGAAGCCGATTCCGATGTTGCCGCTGGGCCCGTAGATTGCGGTGTTGACCCCTATCACGTTGCCGGAGGAGTCCAGCAGCGGGCCGCCGCTGTTGCCTGGATTGATCGCGGCATCGGTCTGGATGAGGTCGCTCAGCACTCCGCTGCGGCTCTGGATGGAACGACCGACCGAGCTGACGACACCGGTCGTGAGCGTGCCCTGCAGCCCGAACGGATTGCCGATCGCCAGCACCTTCTGTCCGACTCGGACGCTGTCGGAATCCCCCAAGGCGAGGAACGGCAGCGCGCTGTCGGCGCGAATCCGGATCAGCGCGAGGTCGTTGGCCGGGTCCGTGGCCAGCACCTCCGCCTCGTAGCGATGATCCCGGACGCTCTCTTCGAGGGGCGTCACCTCCAGCTGAGAGCTGCCTTGGATCACATGGAAGTTCGTAAGGATGCGCCCCTCGTCGTCGATCAGGAAGCCTGAGCCCGAGGACTCGCTCGGATAGGCCTCGAGGAACCAGTTCCGGTGCAGCACAGTGCTCGTGATGTGGACGATCGCCGGACTGGCCTCGTCATAGATCCGGATGTTCGACAGCTCGTCTCGGGTCAGCGTGGAATCCGCTTCGGTCCAGAACGGCTCGTCGAACACGGCCGGGGCGACCTTGGCCAGATCCTGAGGCCGCATCGACCAGTACAGGAAGGAGCCCATGATCAGCGCGGCCAGTACCAATGCGCGCCAGCCGGCGCGCCTCGCATCGACACCGGACATCAATCCAGCCCTCCCTCGGTCAACACCCGCGCCGCCCGGCGCAACTCACCATGGACGCTGCGCACCTGATCCAATGTCCGGCGCTTCGAACCGCCCGTGTCGATCAGATAGTCCGCGTGTCGCATCTTCTCCTCCAAGGGCATTTGGCTGGCGATCCGCGCTTCGGCATCCGCCCGGCGCCCGTCGCCTCTGCTCACGAAGCGCTCCACCTGCAATCCGCTCGGGCAACACGTCAGCACGATGCGCTGGTAGCGTCGAAAACTTCCGCTCTCGATCATGATCGCGGCCTCGACGATTCCGATCGCATCCCGGTCCTGGGCCTGCAGGTCACCGAAGAACGTCTCGATCCGAGCGAACACCCTCGGATGGACGATCGCGTTCAGCGTCTTGAGCTGTTCGGGTGATGAGAACGCCGCAGCGGCCAGAGCTGCGCGGTCCACCGTCCCGTTTGCCGCTAGAATGCCGCGCCCAAACTCTTGCATGATCGAGAGGCGGGCTTCTCGGTCGCTCTCTAGGATGCGACGCCCCACGTTGTCAGCCTGCAGGACGCGGCAACCCAAGCGTTCGAACTCGGCCGCGGCGAAGCTCTTTCCGCTGGCCAAGCCGCCCGTCAGGCCCACTCTCAACACGACTGGATGCCTGCGCGACCAGCGGCTGGTTGGCCGGGGAGGATTCGAACCTCCACAACGGGCTCCAAAGGCGCGTGTCCTACCATTAGACGACCGGCCACCGCTGGCTAGAATCAGAATATCACGCCCGCCGCCTAGCTGGGCGGCAACCCCCGGCATGCCGGAGAAGGAGACTTGAGCGGTCTCCCGATCCGGGCCCGCACCGGAGCCCGCGCAAATCAACCGCTAGGAAGCCCGTTCTGCAACGGGCGGATCGCTCAGCAACACTTCCTCGCCCGCCTTCAATCCCGACGAGACCAGCGCTTCGGTGTCGCTCCAGCCGCCGACCTGAACACTCCGCTCAAGGAATTCCTCACCGTCGCGGACCCACACGCGGAGCGATCCGTTGTTCGCGTTCCGCCGTACAGCCTCGCGGGGCACCAGCACTCCAGAACCGACGCGCGAAAGGACGACGTCGGCGCTGGCGGACAGGTCCGGAAGAATACGCTTGTCTTGGTCCTCAATCAGGATGCGGACCGGAATCTGCTTCACGAATTCCCCGCTGCTCGGCCGGCGGTACCTGGACTTGCCGCCGCCGGAGGCGGTCGCTACGGCGCCGAGGTCCACCACGCGTCCGGTGAAGCGCTCGCCCGGATAGGCGTCCAGCTCAATAACGGCCCGGTTCCCGATGCGGACCGACTGGGAGTCCACTTGGTTGACGCTCGCAGCCAAGACCATGTTGGCCACGTCCACGATCCTCATGAACAACGCCCCGGGGTAGATCTGATCGCCTTCCTTGGTCTGTGAGAACTGGCCGCTGCGGTTGAACATCGTCTCGCGCACCACCATCCCGTCGATCGGAGTCTGAACGCGCAAGCGCTCGTAGTCGCGCTCATGCCGCTCGACATGCAGGACCTCCTCCTGCACGGTCAACTCCTCAACGCGGAGGGTGGCGTCGTGGACAACCTCCATCAGGCCCCCCTCCTCCTCCAGTTGCTCCCAAGTCGCCTTCGCCTCGGCGGCCATGTTGCGCAGGACTTCGGCTTCGATGTCCGACCGGACTTCTGCCGTCCGAACATCCAAGGCCGCCTTATCGAACTCGGCCTTGGCGGTAAGCCTCCCTTGGCGCTCGGTCTCCTTCAGGATCAGGGTGTCGGCTTCCAGCCGGCGGTAGTTTGACCGCGCGGTACTGACCGCAGAGGCGCGGTCCTCAATATGATCCTCAAGCCACCGTAGCTCGAACTCGGCGACTACGTCCCCGGCCTTGACGAGGCTGCCAGCCTCGGCAAGCCTCATGAGCGTGAGGTCCGCCCGCCCGCTGTCACGGGGTCCGCGCATCTGCGGCGCTCGGATCGCAGCGTAGTCGAGGGTCTCAACGGTGCCTCCCACCCGCAGGGTCTTGGACAGCTGCCCTTCGACCGCAACGCCCGCGCGGACGGAGCTTTGCCCGCTCGCCGCCTGGGCTGGCCGGAACGGGTTGGATAGCATCGCGACCAGCAAAGCCGTCAGGGCACAAGCCACGACCGACAAGCTGGCGACGAGAGCCGCTCCCGGCCTTCGAGGCACTCCTCCGTGGGCCTGCGGCACCGGCGGGGCGGAGCCGTCCTCAGGATGGTTGGAGACGTCAGTGGCCATAGTGAACTTGTTTCGAGGCAGCGTCGCGTTGCGAGAGCCTCTACTTCATGATAGACCGCCCGGCCTGCGTTGAGCGATCCTGACACGCCGCTTTCTTGACCCGGGCGCCTGCGCCTGCAGCGGTCTCCGCGCCTCCGCGTGCAGCCGTGGCTAGAGGAACTCCGCCAGCTCGTCAGGGTTCACCAAGGCGACGCGCCGGGATCCGGTTCCCGCACTCCCTGAGCCCCGAGCGACACCCAGTCTCTCCAGCATGCCGGGAACGAACGCCCCCCGTACCCGAAAACGCGCAACACCGTCCTGCATGCCGAACTCCAGCTCGACAGCCCGACGCTGCGCGTCGGTCAGGCCGGTGCAGGGCCTGATCCTCACTTCCGCGAACATGCTCCAAGCCCGGTCGTCTGCAGTGCGACACCGTTGCGAGACGCTAGCCGAACCGACGGCCATGATCCTAACCAGAACGAAGTCCCTGAAGCCCTCGCGTTGCGCGCAGTAGGCCCGGACGCGCCACGAGAATCCGTCGTGCCCGATGCCGTGCGGGTACACTTGGCGTTCGACAGGCTCCGGCCAGTGGTACGACAGGTAGCGGATCCGGGCCCACTGCCTCCGGCGCATGACACCCAGCACGGCCTGCAGGGTCACTGGATCGATGCGCCGGGTGACCCGCGGGAGCGCCTCAAACCCTGGACGGAACCCGACCCACGAGCCCCCCGGGGCGGAACCCGCTTCGGGACCAAGGCCGAGCTGCCCCAAGTATCGCTCGGCGTCGGGACGGAAGAACCGCGGCCGGAACTGGCCGCCGCGAACGTAGCGGCGGACGCTCCCGCTGTAGAGCATGTTCTCTGGAGCAAGCAGCGAGTAGCGCTTGAAGTCGACTGACGCTTGGTTGGTGGACACGCCGAACATCTCCATCAGGTCGCGCCGGTTGAGGCTCCCCTCCCAGAAGAGGCGAAACTCGATGAACTTCATCCGCTGGGCCACTCCCCAGCGCAACTTGGACCTCTTCATGGCCTCGGAACCCATTTGCTGCCAAGCACCGGAGCCGAAGACTCGGCGAACCGCGCTAACTGAAACATCCTGTCACAGCCTCGCGCCACGAGCGAATCCGCCGGAAACACCGCAGCGGCCTCACTGCCCGGCGCATGGCGGAACCTAGCGATCCTAGCATGCAGCTGCTCGTGGCAGGCAAGGCGCCCGAAGGCAGGTTCGGGCGCTGTTAGAATGGCACTGTGCGGGTTGGCGGGACGGTGGCGGCGACACTGGCGGCGGCACTGTTCGGCGCGGCGGCTGAGACGACGGAGGGGGTCAGTTACGGGGACGACATCCGGCCGATCCTGTCGGACGGCTGCTACGCATGCCACGGCCCGGACCAAGGCCAGCGCCAAGCCGGGCTGAGGCTGGACTTGGAGTCGGGAGCGCTGGATGAGCTGCCGAGTGGCCGGCGCGCCGTAGTGCGGGGCGACCCGAGTGCCAGCGCCCTGGTTGAGCGAGTGGCCAGCCGCGATCCGGCGCGACGAATGCCTCCGTCGTACATGGGCCACGACCGCTTGCCGGGTCGAGACGTGGAACTCCTGCGGCGATGGATCGAGCAGGGGGCCCCTTGGGAGGGGCACTGGGCGTTCCAGCCCCCGCGACGCCCCGAACCGCCCTTGGCGGGCGAGCAGCGATCTCGCAACCCGATCGACGGCTTCGTGGCCCGGAGACTGGAGCAGGAAGGGTTGACATTCTCCCCACCGGCAGGCCGTCGCGAACTAGCGCGCCGAGCCGCGCTGGACCTAACGGGCCTGCCGGCGGCGCGGGAGGCGGCGCGGTCCTTCACGCAGGATCCGGATCCGGCCGCTTACGAGAGGCTCCTAGACGGCCTGCTGGCATCGCCTCGCTACGGCGAGCACATGGCCGGCAGGTGGCTGGATGCGGCCCGCTATGCCGACACCAACGGCTACCAGACCGACGGCA
Organism: Bryobacterales bacterium; assembly: GCA_963662745.2. Lineage (GTDB taxonomy): Bacteria > Acidobacteriota > Terriglobia > Bryobacterales > UBA6623 > VXMF01. The sequence continues at coordinate 2,694,793 of CAXXUI010000002.1, read as the reverse complement.
CGCGGTTCATGTGGCGCTGGCGAGACTGGGTGATCACCGCCTTCAACAGCAACATGGGATTCGACCAGTTCACGATCGAGCAGCTGGCGGGCGACATGCTGCCGGACGCCACTCAGGATCAGATCGTGGCATCGGGCTTCAACCGCAACCATCGCACGACGGCGGAGGGAGGTTCGGTTCCCGAGGAGTTCCGCGTCGAGTACGTGGCCGACCGGGCCGAGACCACGGCGACGGTGTGGTTGGGTCTCACGCTCGGCTGCGCCCGCTGCCACGACCACAAGTTCGACCCCATCTCGCAGGAGGACTACTACCGCTTCTTCGCGTACTTCAACAACGTCGAGGAGAAGGGCATGGTGTGGAACTTCGGGAACGAGGACCCGCTGATTCGAGCGCCTACTCGAGATCAGCGTCGGCGTCTGGACGACTTAGAACGAGACGCAGCGGAGGCGGAGCGACGCTGGAAGAGCTTGGACCCGACCTTGGCCATGGAGCAACGGGAGTGGGAGCAGTCCATCCGCCTTACACCAGGTACCGACTGGCATCCGGTACGAGACATGGCGGCCCATGCGTCCTTTGACGGGCGCTTGGCGGTGCCGTCGTTCACCGGCGGCTCCCTCGATGGAGACCCGGCGACGGAAGTGCACACGCAGCTGGGCCCCGGCAAATTCGGAAAGGCGGCCACCTTCGACGGTTCGCGCTACGCCGATCTCGGTCCGGTCGGGAACTACAGCTACCTCGACCCCGTCAGCGTAGCGGCTTGGATCCGGCCCGCGGACGCTTCGGACGGCTCGATCGTGGCATCCATGGGTGAGAACCCGATTGGGAGCGGCTGGGGTCTCTTCCTGCGCGGCGGGAAGCTGTGGTGGCACATGTCGCAGCGCTGGACCGACCTCAGCCTGCGCATCGAGACCGTCCGGGACATCGAACCAAGGCGCTGGCAGCACGTGCTGCTCACGTATGACGGCCGACGCAAGGCTGCGGGCACACGCCTCTACATTGACGGACGGGCACAGAGGGTCAAGGTGCTGGTCAACAACCTCGACTGGCCTTCCAAGAGCAACCAGAACCTCAAGGTCGGGGGAGGGGGCGGTCCGGAGAACCGCTTCCGGGGCCTGATCGACGAAGTTAGAGTCTGGGGCCGCGAGCTGAGGCCGGATGAGGCGCGTGCGCTGGCCGTCGCGGGCGATCTAGCGGAGCTGGCGGCCATCGCTCCAGAAGACCGCACTGCGGGCCAGCGCGACAAGCTACGACTAGCTTTCCTCGACTTGGCGGCGTCCCAGACTATCCGCCGCGCGGCGCGCGCTCGGGATGAAGCCCGTCGCCGATACGAGTCCTATCTCCGAGAGATTCCCACCGTCATGGTGATGCGCGAAGGACCGTCGCGCCAGGCCTATGTCCTCGACAGAGGCCGCTACGACCTGCACGGCAAGCCCGTAAGCCCCGGAGTTCCGTCGTGGCTGCGCGATGGCGGAAGTCCGCCGCCGACGAACCGCCTCGAGCTGGCCCGTTGGCTGGCTAGCCGATCTAACCCGTTGACGGCGCGCGTCGCCGTCAACCGGTTCTGGCAAATGCTGTTCGGAGTGGGGCTGATCAACACGCCGAACGACTTCGGGGCACAAGGCGAGGTGCCTGTGCACCGGGAGCTGCTGGATTGGCTGGCCGCCGACTTCGTGGATTCCGGCTGGGACGTCAAGGGCTTGCTGAAGACGATCATGCTCAGCGCGACCTATCGCCAGTCCTCGCGACTGCGGCAGGAGCTTCACGAGCGAGACCCCGAGAACCGGCTGCTAGCCCGCGGACCGCGGTTCCGCCTGCCAGCGGCGGCGATCCGCGACCAAGCGCTCGCAGCTAGCGGCCTGCTACAGGAGCGGGTCGGCGGACCATCGGTGCGCCCCTACCAGCCGCCCGGCCTGTGGGAGGAGGTGTCCGGCACGGCCTACCAAGCCGACAGCGGGGCCGACCTGTACCGCCGGAGTCTGTACACCTATTGGAAACGCACGGTGGCGCCGCCCTCGATGATGAACTTCGACGCCTCGGACCGCGAGATCTGCACAGTCCACGTGAGCCGCACTAACACTCCGCTGCAGGCGTTGAACGCCATGAACGACATGCTGTTTGTCGAAGCGGCGCGGCAATTGGCCGCGCAGGTCCTCGGCGAGACTGAACTCACTCCGGGCGAACGCGTCGCTGCAGCGTTCGAGCACGTGCTGGGCCGCCAGCCGCAGCCGGCCGAAGCGGAGGTGCTCGGCCGAATCTTGGACGCCTATCTCAGCGACTTCCGCGCCGACATCGACGCCGCCGAGGAGCTGGTCGCCGTGGGCGAGTCCCCCGTGGACAGCCTCGCGGACGCCAGCGAACTGGCTGCCTACACCTCAGTGGCCAGCCTCGTGCTGAACTTGGACGAGGCCGTTACGAAGCAATGACCCTCCCGCTGGCTCAAGCCGAGGCACAGACCCGGCGACACTTCTTCGGCAAGGCGGCGACGGGCGTGGGCTCCATTGCGCTCGCGCACTTGCTCGGTCGAGACCTAGGAGCCGCAACGGGCGGCCAAGCATCGATGGAAGGACTGCCGGGGCTTCCGCACTTCGCCCCTAAGGCCAAGCGTGTCATCTGGCTCTTCCAGTCGGGCGGGCCCTCCCAGCTGGAGACGTTCGACCCGAAGCCGGGCTTGGCGGCGTTGCGAGGCCAGGACCTGCCGGAATCGGTCCGCAAGGGCCAGCGCCTGACCACGATGACGGCCTCGCAGACCAGCTTCCCGCTGGTCGAGTCGCCGTTCCAATTCGCCCGCCACGGGCTCAGCGGTGCGTGGGTGAGCGAGCTGCTGCCGCACACAGCCAAGATCGCTGACGAACTCTGCATCGTGCGCTCAATGCATACGGACGCCATCAATCACGACCCCGCTGTGACGTTCCTGCAAACCGGGGCTCAGGTCTCCGGGCGTCCCAGCATGGGCTCTTGGCTCAGCTACGGGCTCGGCAGCGAGTCCAGCGACCTGCCGGGCTTCGTGGTCATGATCACGCAGGGGACCGGCGGCCAGCCACTCTACGACCGCCTGTGGGGATCCGCGTTCCTGCCCACCCGCCACCAAGGCGTCAAGTTCCGCTCGGTTGGCGACCCGGTGCTCTACCTGTCGGATCCCGGAGGATTCCGGCGCTCCCAGCGGAGACGGTTCCTGGACGCGCTGGGCGAGTTGAACCGGATGCAGTTCGAACGCTACCAGGATCCCGAGATTGTGACGCGCATCGCCCAGTACGAGATGGCCTTCCGCATGCAGCGCTCAGTACCGGAGCTAACCGACCTGTCCAGCGAGCCGGAGGAGGTCTTCGCGCTGTACGGGGAGGGGGCCAAGCGACCGGGCACCTACGCCTACAACTGCCTGCTGGCAAGGCGGCTGGCTGAGCGAGGCGTGCGCTTCATCCAGCTTTACCACCGGGGCTGGGACCAGCACGGCAGCCTGCCAGGCGGGATCCGGCGACAGGCCGCGGCGACAGACCAGCCGTCCGCAGCGCTGGTTACCGACCTGAAGAGGCGCGGACTGCTGGACGACACGCTAGTCGTATGGGGAGGCGAGTTCGGGCGCACGGTTTACTGCCAAGGGACGCTGACTTCGAAGGACTACGGGCGCGATCACCATCCGCGGTGCTTCACGATCTGGATGGCCGGAGGCGGCGTGCAGCCAGGAACCGCCTACGGAGGCACCGATGAGTTCAGTTACAACATCACTGAGAACCCGGTCAGCGTGCATGACCTTCACGCGACGATGCTGCACCTGCTCGGCGTGGACCACACGAAGCTGACCTTCAGATTCCAAGGGAGGCGCTTCCGGCTGACCGACGTGCATGGAACGGTGGTCAAGCGGCTCCTGGCCTGAGTCGGAGATCGGCCCAGGGCCGTTACGGAGTCCCCAAGCCGGCGGCGTCCACTATCCGCCGGCAGCGATCCATCTCGGTTGCGGCGGTGTGGTCGAAGTGAAGGGGCGTGAGCGACACCCGCCCGTCCCGGACGGCGGCGTAGTCGCTGCCGGGCTCGGCTTCGTCGAGCGGCACCTCCTCGTGCATCCAGTAGCACGGCCTCTGGCGGGGATCGAGCGTCTCGATCATGATGTTGCGCGAGATCTTCCTGCTCTGACGAGTCACTTCGCACCCTGACGGTTCGCCGGCGGGAACGTTCACGTTGAGCGCAACGCCGTGCGAGAGACCCTCTGCAAGCACCTTGGCGGCCAAACGCGCAGCGACTCGCCCAGCGGGGCCGAAGTCAACATCCGATCTCTGATTCACCGAAACGGCGATCGCCGGAATCCCGTATTTGGCGCCTTCGGCCGCAGCCGCCACCGTGCCGGAGTAGTAGACGTTCTCCCCTAGGTTGGGGCCGTTGTTGATCCCCGAGGCCACTAAGTCGGGCTGCTCGTCCAGCAGCAGAGTCAGCGCCATCATCACGCAATCGCAAGGCGTGCCGTCCACGGCGAAGCGCCGGTCGCCGAGGGCGTGATACCGCAGCGGGCGCCGCAGTGTGATCCGGCGGGCGGTAGCGCTCTGCTCAGCCAGCGGCGCGACGGTCACAACGCGCCCCAGCGGCGCTAGCGAGCGCTCCAGAGCGCGAATTCCAGGAGCTTGGACGCCGTCGTCATTCGTAATCAGGATCAGAGGATCTGCGCGTGCCACCTGCACCTAGCGTATCGGAGAGGGCCGGAGTAGGTGGCGCCCATCGGCCGGCTTGCGACAGGTCGGATCCTGCACCTGCGTCACGACCGCGAATGGCGCACTTGGTACGCGCCACGGGTGGGCTGACCCCCTCCCGGTGCATTGCCCGTGCCGAGGAGGTGCTACCGGATTGGAGGCGGAACCGGTCCGGTCTTCCGAGGCGCCGGGAGGAAGTCTTGGAAGTGCCAAGTCCATTGTGGACTTGATGCGATGCGGCAATGAAGTTCCGCCGACAACCGAGTGTTGCGCAAATTCAACCATGACGGTTTACGACTGATTGCAGGAGCCGTGGACAGACAAGTCCTAGAGTGGGAGACAGATGAAGAAGACAGTCGTTCTTGGTCTTACGCAGGAGGAGGTTAAGGCATACAGGGACACCGTGGCTCGCCTCAAGGGCAACAGCCAGCAGGCCCGCTGGGCGCGCCTGCTGCTGAGAGTGGACGCTGACCCGTCAACCTGGGTCGGCAGGTGGTCCGCCAGAGGCTACAGGTCACGCAGCAGCATCGGCCTTCGTGTGTCGAACGGCTGGTCCGCCGAGACAACTCTGCCAGGCAAGCTAACAGGCTGTGGTTGGCAAGACCGAGCATGCTTGCCGTCCCCCGCCAGTCACAACCGAAGTTGTGGTGGGGGTTGTAGCCCAGTTTGCCGGGCGGTTGAAGCTCTCGACGCCCCGGCGATCGCGTCTCACGCCAAGACCTGCCCACGGGGAAGGGCCCGCCGGTCCAGCGATCCCGGCGAGTCGAGAATTCCTATGTCGCGGCAACGGTCCGGCACCTCCGCACTCGCGACAGTCTGGCTGCCAGCGGGAGGTGCCGTCACTTGGCTCCAAGCACCGGCCTAACTGCAGCAGTCGCCAACTGGACCTGCGACGCGCACTCAGCGGAGCGCCCGCGGCTTGGGGCCTTGCCCGAGATTGTGGCGCAACCTGAACAGTGGACTGCACCACGCTTGGCTGGCGGGGCCATCCTAGGTCCGTGACGCTGCCGGCAGCGCATCCGGACATCAGACCCATCGCGCTGCCAACCAGCCCGCCCTCCGATAGTAGACGGGTGTCACACACTCTGGGACAGAGCTTCACTTCGCCGGAGACATCTCTATCTGCTATCGTATTGAATGTTCGCACAATGTCTCCGACTGTTGGTTGATTGTTCCGTTGTTCCTGGAACGTTTGGAATCAGCAGGGTTGAAGTTCTGCGCACTCACCCACCACGAGCGGCAAATGACGGCGATCAATGGAACAAGCGTGGCGGCCAGAGCCACTATGAACAGGCGCTCGGACTTGCCAACGCCGGCATTCTTGACAACCCAGACTGCGGCTCGAGGCACCGGACGCACCCGATCGACCCCGGTCGCGTGGCCCGATGAACAGAGAACTGAGGCGTAACTGCCGGAGCGGGGTGGAGCTAGGCGCAGGATGGCACACACGAACGAGACCGCGTTCAACTTGGAACTCGCGAACATGCTTCGCGGGAAGCACCCCAGATGGCAGGCCCGTGTCGCGGCGGAGCAGTCCGGGATCTTCGAACAGCGAGCGTTGCGACCAGACATCATCATCTTCCACCCCGGTGGACTCCCGGTGGTTGTCGAGACCGAGTTCGAGCCCGCGCGATCGGTCGAGAGAGACGCTCTGGATCGACTCCAGCAAGCCGTCCTAGACGACGGTGACAGCATCGAGCAGGCTGTGGCGGTCCGTGTGCCGTCCTCGCTCCGGGAGGGACAGGACCGGCTCGCCGACAGGATCGAGGGCACGGAGTTCCGCTACTGCGCATTCTTCGCAGCCGACGGCGAGCCCGAGCGGTGGCCCCGAAGCGGGTGGATCAGCGGAACTACCGACGCGTTGGCAGGCTTGATCGAGCGTCTGTCCGAATCAGAGAGGCTGATCGCCACGGGGATGAAGATCCTCGAGCAGCGCATCCGCTGGTCTGCCTTCCGCGTGCTGGATGACGCTGACCTCGGGTTCGGCAGCCCTCTCGAGACGATGGCGGAACTGCTGCATCAGGAACCTGGAAAGCAGACGGCCCGCATGGCGATGGCGATCGTGGCCAACGCCGTCGTGTTTCACAACTCGATCGCCTCGGCCCACAAATTGCCGAAGGTCAGTGAATTCCGCGGAGAACTCGGGCACATCCTGGACATGGATGTCTGGCAGTGCTGGCGACGCATCCTGAGAGAGATCAACTACTGGCCGATCTTCGATCTGGCGTCCAAGATCCTCGTATCCCTGCGGGCGTCGTCAGCACCCAAGATCATGGAGCATCTATCTGGTGCGGCAGACCAGCTGGCGAAAGTGGGCGTCACCAGCCTGCACGACATGTCCGGGCGCATGTTCCAGCGCCTGATCATCGATCGGAAGTTCCTCGCGACCTTCTACACCCTGCCGACTTCGGCCGCCCTGCTGGGGGAATTGGCAGTATCCCGGCTGGCTTGCGACTGGTCGGATCCGGCGGCGGTGTCACGTCTGCGGGTGGCGGACCTTGCCTGCGGCACTGGCACGCTGATCTCGGCGGCGTACCAGGCCGTGCTGGCGCGGCACCGACGGACTGGTGGAAATGATGCGACTCTGCACGGGGAGATGATGGAGAATTCGCTGGTGGCGGCGGACATCATGCCCGCTGCGACGCACCTGGCAGCCTCAATTCTCTCCAGTGCCCATCCCGGACTGACCTTCAGTCGCACGCGCGTGTTCACGATGCCGTACGGACGACAGGAGGTCGGCCGGCCGCTAGCCTTGGGCTCGCTGGACCTGATCGAGCGTGAAACGGCGCGCCCGCTGTTCGGCACTGGACGGAAGCTGACTTACGGGAACCATGCCAGCAAGGATGCCGAACTGCCTGCCGAGGAGACCGTTCTCGATCACGGAGGGGCGGACCTGGTCATCATGAACCCTCCGTTCACTAAGCCGACCAATCACGAGTCGACTACGGTTCCGGTGCCATCGTTCGCGGGATTCGAGAACAGCGCCGACGAGCAATTAGCCATGTCGAAGCATCTTCGACGGATTCGAAAACGCTTGAGCGAGGCCGTGGGTCACGGCAACGCGGGCATCGCCTCCAACTTCGTCGACTTGGCCCATGTCAAGGTCAAGCCGGGAGGCACGGTCGCGCTGGTGCTGCCAGCGTCATCCATCAGCGGGCAGTCTTGGAGCAGCATGCGCGACCTGCTGAAGCGCGAGTACCGCAATCTCAGTGTTGTGTCCATCGCGACCGACGGCAGCTCCGACCGCGCATTCTCGGCCGACACTGGAATGGCTGAGGTGCTGCTGCTCGCTACGCGATGCGCCGAGGGGCAGGAGGGCGACAGCGAGACGCTATTCGCAAACCTACACCGTCGCCCGGCAAGCTTGGCGGAAGCAACGGAGACGGCTAGGCAGATCGGTGCGCTGTCGGGAGACATTCGATTGGGCAAGCTCTTGGTAGGCAACTCGGACGTCGTCGGCAATTTCGTTCGGGCACCGCTCGACGAGGGTGGCTGCGCAGGACTGCGTGAAGAGGGGCTCGCCCGCTCCCTGATGGCTTTCCGAGAGGGCTTCTTGCGGCTTCCACGACGGCGAGACACCGCGGTCCCGGTTACGACGCTGGAACACCTCGGCAACCGCGGCCTGCTCCATCGCGACATCAGCGGCTCGGAGGAGTCTCCGGTATCGGGACTGCCTAGGGGACCGTTCGAAGAAAGGCCGATCGGCGGAACACCGTTGGCCGCGGTCGCCTATCCGATGCTTTGGGCGCACCGCGCGGACCGGGAGCGTCGTCTGGTCGTTTCACCGGACCGGAAGGGCGAGATCCGCCCGGGATGCGAGGACCTAGCCGTGGAGAGATGGAATCAAACTGCATCCCGGCTCCACTTCAATCTCGACTTTCGGCTCAATTCACAGAGCCTCGCTGCCTGCCTCACGAGGGAGCCGTCGATCGGAGGCACTGCTTGGCCGAACTTCTTGCTTCGCGAAACCGACTTGAGCGAAGTTGTGACTCTCCTCGCAAACACAACCCTCGGCCTGATGGCATTCTGGTGGACGGGAACTCGCCAGCAGCAGGGCCGAGCCCGGCTGACGATCAAGAAACTCCCGTCGCTCCCAATTCTGGATCCGGCGGGTCTGAGCAGGTCAGCGCTACAGGATGCCAAGCAGGCGTTCGATACGTTCAGCGTAAGGAAGTTCCTCCCAGCCAACGAAGCCTACCGGGATGCTCTGCGAGCGGAATTGGACCGATACGTGCTCGTCGAGTTGTTCGGACTCCAGGAGGAAGTGCTGGATTCCCTGTCGGTACTACGGAACCAATGGTGCGCCGAGCCGAGCGTGCATGGCGGAAAGATTACTGCGATCGGCCATCAGCGGGCAACCGCCTGAACTTCCCAGCGACCCGCTGCCGCCAATCGCGCTGGTCCGCGGACGGGGCGACTCCGTCGCGCGGCGGGGTCCGCTCAATTCTCGATCCAACTCGGGTTGCGGTCCCCGGACGGCCGCCATCAGCGATCCATCCCCAGAGATGGCCAAGCCGCCACCCCGCCATCTAGACTCGCCGTCCCCAGCCAGTGCTAGGCTGACGGTAGGATGGCCCTGCCCCAAGAGACATTCGACGCGCGCCGCATTGCGGAGCGGGACGACCGCTATGTCGTGCGCAACTATGGACGGTACCCGCTAGTCGTACGCCGCGCCGAAGGCGTCTACTTGTACGACGCCGACGGAAAACCGTACCTCGACTTCCTCACCGGTATCGGCGTGACCGCGCTCGGCCACGCCCATCCCCGCATCGTGAGTGCGCTGACCGACCAGCTCGGGACGCTGGCCCACTGCTCCAACCTCTACTACCACCCCAATCAAGGTGCGGTGGCTGAACGTCTGGCCTCCTTGAGCGGGTTGCAGCGGACCTTCTTCTGCAACAGCGGCGCCGAAGCCGTAGAAGCGGCACTCAAGATCGGCAAGGGTTTCGGTCGTGCCCAGGACGAGTCCAAGCATGAGATCGTGGCGTTGGAGCACTCCTTCGGCGGGCGGACGCTGGGAGCCATCTCGGTCACCGGCCAGCCCAAGTACAGCAAGCCTTTCGGGCCCCTCATCCCGGGTGTACGGTTCGTGCCGCCGAACGACTCGGCGGCCCTCAAACAGGCGATCGGACCGCGGACCGCGACGGTCGTGTTTGAACCGATCTTGGGCGAGGGCGGCATCATCTCGATCAACGAGGAGTTCGCAGCACTCGCCCGCCAGCTCTCCGATGAGCACCATGCGCTGCTGATCTACGACGAGATCCAGTGCGGGCTCGGCCGCACCGGCAGGCCATTCGCCTTCCAGCACTGGAGCGGCGAATGCAGGCCGGACGTGATCACGGTCGCCAAGCACCTCGGCACCGGCATCCCGATCGGTGCCGTGATCTGCAATCAGGCGGCAGCGGACGTGCTGGGACCGGGCATGCACGGCTCCACATTCGGCGGCGGCGGCCTCGCGTGCCGTGCCGCACTGGAGTTTCTCGACATGCTCGAAGACCTTCTGCCCCATGTCCGCGCCATGGCGGCGCACTTCCGCTCCGAGCTGCAGGCGCTGGCGGATCGCTTCGACTTTGTCGTCGGGTTGCGGGGCAAGGGACTGATGGTCGGCTTGGAGCTGGCCGTGCCCGGCGGAGATCTCGTGCCCCGGGCTCAAGATCTAGGGCTGCTGATCAACTGCACGGCCGGCAGCATCTTGCGTTTCCTACCGCCGTTCGTCATCGAGCGCGAGCATGTGGATGAGGCGATTGCCGTGCTGAACCGCCTGTTCGAGGAAGGCGTTTCGCCAGAGGCGGGCTGACCAACGGCCCGCAAGCTCGGCTGTTACGATGGGCGATCGATGGTCGTCCGAGCGGTTGAGACTAGGCACTGCGACGCAGGGTGGCGCAACTATCACTTCGTCAAGGTGACCACTGCCGACGGCGTCGTCGGCTGGAGCGAATATGACGAGGACTTCGGTTCAGCCGGAGTCACCGCAGCCATCGAGCGGCTGGCGCCCCGCGTAGTCGGGCGGAGCGCCGCCGATCACGAGCGGATCCACGCGGAGCTGTACTGCGTCACGCGGCCTTCCGCCGGAGGCGTGACCGGCCAGTCGCTGGGAGCGATCGAGAACGCCCTGCTCGACGCGAAGGCGAAGGCGCTAGCGATCCCTTGCCACAGCCTGCTGGGCGGCAGGGTGCGTGACCGCATCCGCCTGTACTGGTCCCATTGCGCCACTTGGCGGATCAACCACCCTTCGTTCTACCAGCCCCCGATCACCGACTTGAACGGCGTCCGGGAGATCGGCAGCGAGGTCCGGGATCGTGGCTTCAGCGGCCTCAAGACGAATGTCTTCGAGTACGGCGAAGGGGCGGTGCGGGGCTGGAGGCCTGGTTTCGGTACGCCGTTCGCGCCAGGTCGGAATGTCGAGCGCTCCACGTTGGCCCACTTGCGAGCGCATCTTCAAGCGCTGCGGGAGGGGGCGGGGCCGGATATGGACATCCTGCTCGACCTGAACTTCAACTGCGCGACCGAAGGCTATCTGAAGATCCTGCGCTCCTTGGCCGACTTCGACCTCTTCTGGGTGGAAATCGACAGCCGCAGCCCTCGCGCCCTGGCCCATATCCGCCGGCAGGCGCAGTGCCCGATCAGCTCCTTAGAGACGCTGGTCGGCCTGCAGGAGTTCCTCCCCTACTTCGAGGCCGAGGCGGTCGACGTTGCGATCGTGGACGCGGTCTGGAACGGAGTCTGGCAAAGCCTGAAAGTGGCGGCTTGCGCGGCCGCCTGCGAGGTCAATGTTGCGCCGCACAACTTCTACGGGCACCTCGCCACCATGATGAACGCCCACTTCGCGGCGGCGACGCCCAACCTCCGCATCATGGAGATTGACATCGACCGGCTCCCGTGGGACCGCGAGCTGTTCACGTCGGAGCCGCCCATCGAGGACGGCCACCTGATCGTCCCCGACACCCCTGGCTGGGGCGTCGAGCCGGACGAGGCGGCGCTGTCGGCGCACCCGCCCAAGTAGGGCCGCCGCCACCGGCGGCCGGCGCAAGCGCTCAAGCACGGCGGAAGGCCCGCTCGATCTCGTCCGCCGAGGCGGGCAGCCCGTCGCTCATCAGCTCGCATCCATCGACGGTGATCTCGATCATGTCCTCGATGCGGATGCCGAGCCCCTCGTCGGGGACGTACAGGCCCGGTTCTATCGCCAACACCATGCCCGGCTTGAGCAAGTCCCTAGGATCTGCCAGATCATGAACATCCAAGCCGACATGGTGGCCGACGGCATGCGGCAGATGCGCGCTCACGCCGCCAGGAGCTGCGGCGCGCATGGCCCGCTCGGCAACCGACCGCAGAGAACGTCGGCCGCCACCTGACAGCGCGGCTCCCGGCCGCGCTGCGACGACGGCCGCCCGCAGGCCGGTCCGCACAGCCTCGTGCAGCCTGCGCTGCCGGTCCGTGAACCGGCCGTTCACGGGCACGGTACGGGCCAGGTCCGCTGCGTAGCGCGAACGCTCCCCCCCAGCGTCGATCAGCAGCAGATCGCCGGCGCGGAGCGTTCCGTCATTGCGCTGGTAATGGAGGATCGCGGCGTTGGACCCGGAACCGGCCATCGGCGGGAAGGCCAGTCGCTCACAACCCGACCGGAATGCCTCAGCCACGAATTCCGCCGCTACAGAGCGCTCCGCCGCGCCGGGCCGGACAGCCCGCCACGCGGCCTTGTGAGACGCTTCGGTCGCTCGGACCGCGGCGCGCAGCAGGGCGATCTCCTCCGGGCTCTTCACAGTCCGCATCGCGACCAAGTGCTTGGAGATGTCACGAACATCGGAGCCTCCGGCGATCCCCGTCAGGCGCTGGAACGGACTTCGGTCCGCCGCGCCCCCAGCGGCTGAGGAAGGCCGCGGTCGGACACCTCTCAGCGGCCCGCGCTCCCGAACCAGCGTTCGCAGCACCGCCGGCAGCTTACCGAACTCGGCGGCCTCCTGGAAACCCAAGCCCCCGACATCCTCGGGGCTGAGTCGTCGCCCGGTCCACAGGGACCGCATCTCGTTCCGCGCCGGCAGGAACAGCACCTCCCGGTACGGTGCCCGGCCGGTGGCGGGCGTCACAACTAGGGCAGCCCCCGGCTCGCTGTGCCCCGTCAAGTAGAGGAAGTTGCTTTCTTGGCGGAAGCCCGTGAATCCGGACGCTCCCTCCTCGTCGGTGAAGCCCAGCAGGCAGATCACTCCACCCCCCGTGCGGTCAGCCAGCCTGCGCCGACGCTCCGCCAGTTCGGGTGCGCCGGCGGCGCCGCGGACGGCGGGAGACGGGGCTGCAAGCAGCCCGAGGATCGACCTTCGCGAGAGGCTCAACGCCTTGAGACTAGCGAAGCCGGACAGGCGTTCCCGGGCCCAGCAACCCAGCGTGGGTTCGCGCTAGGATTGGCTTGAGAAGTCATGAAGGAAGTCAAGCTGATCACCGACGGCTCTTGCCTCCGGAATCCAGGCGGCCCCGGAGGCTGGGCGGCGATCCTGCGCTACGGCAAGCACAAGAGAGAGCTCAGCGGATCGGTGGAGAGCACGACCAACAACCGCATGGAAATGCAGGCCGTCCTCGAGGGCGTGCGCGCGCTGCGGGAACCCTGCCATGTGACCGTCGAGGTCGATTCAGAATACGTCAAGAACGGGATCACGAAATGGATTCACGGCTGGAAGCTCCGCGGATGGAAGACGAGGAACGGCAGCCCGGTGAAGAACCAGGACCTGTGGGTGGAGCTGGACGCAGCGACCGCCGAGCACACCATTCGCTGGGTGTGGGTGCGTGGCCACGCCAACCACAAGGACAACAACCGCTGCGACGCCCTAGCCAAAGCGGCGGCGCGCAGCGTCCAGTCGCAGCGGGGCGGCAAGCGACGGCGCGGCGCGAGGCGGAGGGGCTGAAGGGGCTCGGATGGGGCAGGGCCGCTCGCCGGCCCAGCCTCAAGAGTCTTCGCCGAGCCGCCCGGCCCGCTCCCTGACCGGCGGGCGCGCGTGCGACAGCCCTTCCCTGCGGGCCCGGCCTGTCGTAAGATCTAATTGAGGGGCCGTGTCTGAACGTTCCGCATCCCTGCTGGTATCTGTAGCCAATGCTCTGAGCCTGAGCCGGATCATCGCCGTTCCGGCAGTGGTGTTCCTCATCTGGCGGGCTCCGGCGGCCGACACGCACCGCTACGCGGCGTTCTGGCTGGTGGTTGGCCTGCATGCCGGAGACATGCTGGACGGCTATCTCGGGCGGATGGGCAGCCAGCGGCTCGCCGTCCGCAACCGATTCGGGGAGATGGTGGATCCGTTCGCGGACAAGATCTACATCGGAGCCGCGTTCATCACGCTGGCGGTGACGAAGCAAGTGGCCGGCTGGTTCGCCGGCTTGGCCGTCGCGCGGGACTTGGCGCTGATCGTGGGATGGACTCTGATTTGGCGACGCTACGGCGTCCGCCTGCTGCCGAACAGGCTCGGCAAGGTCACGGACGCCAGCCTTGCGGCGTCAGTGGCAGTGACGCTTCTGCAACCGACTACCGATGTGCAGCAGTTCGCCCTGCTGGTCACCTCCGGACTCATCATCGCCTCCGGATCGGCCTATGCCCGGGAGGCTGCGAGAGCCGTTGCGGCTGCCCGCTTCCGCAGGATGCGCTTCAAGGTCAAGCTGCGGCGCAAGGAAGCCCAAGTCGTCCGCGGCGGGATGGGGCCAGCTTCCTAGCGCGCCCTAGACCGCTTGCGGGAAGAACTGCCTCAGCGCTCCCGCCGCCCGCCCTCGGAGTCCCCGAGGCCGTCGATGTCCAGCCGCTGAACTCCCGCGCCGTGCGGCGACGCCAAGATCGAGTCCGGTGCGAACCGTCCGGCCATTCGGCGGGCCCCAGCAACCAGCAGGCCCCCGATGACCATCAGCACGATCAGGATGCCGCACAGCAGGAAGGTGTCCAAGATTAGGTTGCGCAGGCTGTCGTGCCGCTTCGGCTCCTCGTGATGCTGCGTGACCTCCGCCCGGTAGCGGACGCGCGCCAGCAGCCGCTGCGCCTCGTCGGCTGAGGGCGAGTCGAACACGACTGCGATGAGCGGTCCGTCCTGCTTCGCAACGGCGGCGTCCAGCTCCCAGAACATCTCGATCTGACCGCTGGCAATCGGATTGGAAGGATAGTCCCAGATGACCATCCGGGCCTCGCCGTCCGGAGTCGCGTACCGGCCGAAGTACCCCTCCGTGCCGAAATGAAAGCCCACCACGGAAGGCGGAAGCTCGGGCACGAGCGCCTCCAGGGACACCGGGCCCAAGATGTGCCGTCCTGTGTCGGGCACCAGCTGGTCCCTCGGGACATAGCGCAGCACGGGCGGATCGGTGGTGGGCTTCGGCCTAGGCAGGTAGGCGAGCGCGATCTCGATGTCCTCCTCGTCAGGGAGGTCTCCCTCGAGCCACAGGATGTAGTTGGCGAAATGAATCAGAACCTTGTCGCCGATCTCAACGGCCCGCTCGCCCCGCTCGGCCTCCACGGCACCCGGCGGTCGAAGCCAAGAGAACGCCGCCACCGCTCCCGTATCGTCGTAGAACTGCAGGGCCCGCACGGCCACGGAGCGGCCGTCGGGCGCGCGGTACTCGGCCTGCTCGGCAACCTCGAGCCCGAATTCGCGCATCACATCGGGCCGGTCGGGCTCGAACGGGGACGGCTCCAAGCGCTCGAACGGCCCCAAGGCATCGTGCAGCAGCGTTGCGCCGGCCGGCGAGCACGCCAGGAGAATGCAGAGCAAGGCGGCGGAGCGCGCCGCCCAAGGTTCACACGAGGCTGCCATGGCACTTCTTGTACTTCCTGCCGCTCCCGCAAGGGCACGGCGCGTTGCGCCCGACCTTCTTCTTACCGCGCACGAACTGCTTGACGTTGTAGTCACCTTTCTCCGCTCCCGCTGACTGGGCATGGCGCATCTGCTGCGCGTTGCTGTGGCGCGCCGTCCGGGCGTAATCGGAGAAGGAGTCACCGCCGGTAGCGGTGCCGGCTGCCACGCCAACGGGTTCGCGCCGCTCGACCGTCTCCGGCGTCCGGCGGAGGATCAGCGGCGCCGGGCGCTCCTCCTCGTCCTCGGGGCCGCGGACCTGCATATGGAAGAGGGTCTTGAGAGTCTGCACGCGGTAGGTGTCCATCATCTGCTGGAACACTCCGAACGACTCCCGCTTGTACTCAACCAACGGATCCTTCTGCCCGTAGCCTCGCAAGGCGATGCCTTCCTTGAGGTGGTCCATGGACAGCAGGTGGTCCTTCCACTGCAGGTCGAGGATATGGAGCATGACGATGCGCTCCATGTCCCGCATCCGCTCCGGGCCGCCCTCGTGCGCCTTGGCGTCGTAGATCTGGCAGAGATGCTCGGTCAACTCGTCCGCGATGCCTTGCCGGTCCAAGCCCACCAAGTCAACTTCTTCACAGCGCTCGCCGAACTGCCCCTCTAGATCCGTTCGCAGCCCCGCCCGGTCGTAGGTGTCGGGGTGCGCCCGCTCCGGGCAGCGCTCCTCTACGAATCCGCCGACAACTTCCCCGACCTGACCCAGCAAGCGCAGCCGCTGGTCCTCGCCCTGCAGGACGCGGCGTCGCAGTCCGTACACGGCCTCGCGCTGCTTGTTCATCACGTCGTCGTACTTGATGACGTGCTTCCGGGACTCGAAGTGCTGGGCCTCGACCGCCTTCTGAGCCGCCTCGATCCGCTTGGTGATCAGGCGGGACTCGATCGGCACGTCCTCCTCCATGCCTAGGCGGAGCATGAGGGCCTGCATGCGGTGGCCGCCGAATATCCGCATCAGGTCGTCCTCGAGCGAGAGGTAGAAGCGGGAAGCTCCCGGATCGCCCTGGCGGCCCGCCCTGCCCCGCAACTGGTTGTCGATGCGTCTCGACTCGTGCCGCTCGGTGCCCAGCACGTACAGCCCCCCCGACTCCACGACCCTGTCATGCTCCAAGTCGGTCTCGGCCTTGAACCGTGCGAGGGTCGACTCCCACATCTTCCGGTTGTCGGGATGGTCCGGGTCGATGCCCTTCTTGGTCAGGACCTCGCGCGCGAGAAACTCGGGGTTGCCGCCCAGTAGGATGTCCGTGCCGCGCCCGGCCATGTTGGTAGAGACCGTGACGGCACCGAGGCGCCCGGCCTGCGCGACGATGTGGGCCTCCCGCTGGTGGTGCTTGGCGTTGAGCACCTCGTGAGGCACCCGCATCCGGCTCAGGCGGCGGGACAGCAGCTCGGACTTCTCGATCGACACCGTGCCGACCAGCACGGGCTGGCCGCGCTCCTGGCAGTCCTGGATGTCGAGCGCGGCGTTGCGCCACTTTTCCTCGGCGGTGCGATAGACGATGTCCTCGTGCTCGGCGCGCACCAGCGGGCGGTTGGTCGGGATGACGACAACGTCGAGCTTGTAGATCTTGCCGAACTCGGGCGCCTCAGTGTCGGCGGTGCCCGTCATGCCGGCCAGTTTTTCGTACATGCGGAAGTAGTTCTGGAAGGTGATCGTGGCCAGCGTCTGGTTCTCGCGCTCGATCTTGACGCCCTCCTTGGCCTCGACGGCCTGGTGCAGGCCATCGGACCAGCGCCGGCCGGGCATCAGGCGGCCGGTGAACTCGTCCACGATGACGACCTTGCCTTCGTTGACGACGTAGTCCTTGTCCCGCCGGAAGACGGCATGCGCCTTGAGACTCTGCTCGACGGCGTGCTTGAGGTCGTAGTGCTCGAGCTCGTTGATGTTGCCGATCCCCAGCGCTTTCTCGACCTTGACCTCCCCCTCCTCGGTCAGCCAAGCGGAGCGGTGCTTCTCTTCCAGAATGTAGTCGCCGGTGTAGGTGCGATCGCCCGGCTCGTCGCCCTCGATCGTCTCCCCCTTCTGCAGGCGTGGGATGACCCTGTTGGCGGCGTAGTACTTCTGCGTCGAGATGTCGGAGGGGCCGGAGATGATCAGCGGCGTGCGCGCCTCGTCGATCAGGATCGAGTCCACCTCGTCGACGATGGCGTAGTCGTGCCCGCGCTGGACATGCTGGCGGGCCTCGAACTTCATGTTGTCCCGCAGGTAGTCGAAGCCGAATTCGTTGTTCGTCCCGTAAGTAATGTCGGCCGCGTAAGCCTCTCGACGCTGCTCGTCGGTCTGGCCGTGGACGATCACCCCGACGCTCATCCCGAGCCATCGGTAGAGGCGGCCCATCCAATCCGAGTCGCGCTGCGCTAGGTAGTCGTTCACGGTGACGACATGGACGCCCTGGCCCGCCAAGGCGTTCAGGTAGACGGCCAGCGTGGCCGTGAGCGTCTTCCCCTCGCCGGTCTTCATTTCGGCGATCTTGCCGTCGTGCAGAACGACGCCGCCGATCAGCTGCACGTCGTAGTGGCGCATTCCCATCACGCGCCACGAAGCCGCCCGGCACACCGCGAAGACTTCCGGCAGCAGGTCCCGCAGCGACTCTCCGTCCGTGTGGCGCCGCCGGAACTCCGGGGTCTTGTCCTGCAGCTGGCGGTCCGAGAGCGCCTCGATCTGCGGCCCGAGGGCGTTGATCTCGGCCACGACCGGCCGCAAGCGCTTGATCTCGCGCTCGTGCTTGGTCCCGAAGACCTTGGCTAGTAGGGTGTCGAGCATCGGGCGGGGTAGCTAGACCCTATTGTATTGTCACCGGACCCGGGCACGGGGAACCCAGCCCGCCAAAGCGGGGCTACGGCGAGCGTCCCTGCACCCCGGCGGAGGGCTGCTTCAGGTAGCTGTAAAATCCCAAGTCCTGGGCGGTGACGTGCTTGGTCGCCCAGATGATCTGACCGACATGGCCGGCGAAGTGCGTCGCGACATGCAGGATCGCCTGCAGAAGGCTCACATCGTAGACTTGGATCCGTCGCGTCTCGAGCAGTCGCCCTTCAGGCAGAGACTGCAGGACGTCGGCAGCCGCCGAGACGGTCTCGTCAAGGCGGGCCAACAGGTCCTCAGCCGGCAGCCGCTCGCGCGTGGAGAACTCCCAGTCCCGGTCGCGCCGGTCCTCCTCGCCGCCCACGCCGCAGACGATCCACTGGCGCATGTTCCCCGCCACATGCAGCACGAGGTTGCCGATCGAGTTCTCGACCGCGTGGTCGCGATGCCAGATCTGCTCGGTCGAGAGACGCCCCAGGCAGGTCCGCACCTTGGCCGCGCCCTCGCGCAGCTCCTTGCGAGCCGCCGCTAGGAACTCGTCCCCGACGGAATCCGCGGAAGACACTGCCGGCCTCACTGCAAGGGAGAGAAGTCGGTGGCCCTCAGCCACTGGTTCTCGATCCCGGCCACCAAGCGCCCGTCCTTGCGCGACTCCGCGGCCGCCTCCTTCCAAGCCGGATCTGCGACGAAACCAGCCCAGGACTCCTTGGCCGCCTCGCGGCTGTCGTGGGCGAGGATGTAAACCAGCGTGTTGCCCGCCTGCTCGCCCTCAGTCGGCGTCCAGTAGCCGATCAGCTTCATCCCGTGCTTGACGAACAGGTGGTTGGTGTGGTTGCGGAAGCGGGCCAGCAGAGCGGGCAGCTTGCCCTCCGCGGCGGTGTAGATCCGCATCTCGAAGACTCGCTCCCCGCCGGACGCCTCCTCGGCGAAGGCGGCCAGCGGCAGCAGAAGCAGCGCCGCTAGGGCGGCGATCAGGAACTTGGACATGCAATCCTCGTTGGATTCGACAGCAGGGCCCTCAAGCGTCCGACAGCTGGACGACCTGCTTTCCAATGTTAGCGCCGCCGAGCATCCCGATGAAGGCGGCGGCAGCGTTCTCCAAGCCCGAAGCGACGGTCTCGCGGTACCGCAGGCGGCCGTCCCGCACCCACTCGGCCATCTGCGCGAGTGACTCGCGGTGATGCTTCGCGTAGTCGAAGACCAGGAAACCTTGGGCCCGGATGCGCTTGACGATGAAGTGCCACAGCAGGCGCGGCCCCATCGGAGTGTCCACGGCGTTGTACTGAGAGATCTGGCCGCAGATGGCCACGCGGGACCACTCGTTGAGATGCGGGAACACGGCGTCGGTCACTGGACCGCCCACATTGTCGAAGTAGACATCGATCCCTTCCGGGCAGGCACGCTTCAGGGCGCGACCCACGTCCTGGCTCTTGTAGTCGATCGCGGCGTCGAAACCCAGCTCGTCAGTCAGCCAGGCGCACTTGCGCTGGCCGCCGGCGATGCCGGCCGTCCGGCAGCCCTGAATGCGGGCGATCTGGCCCACCGCCGAGCCAACGGCCCCTGCGGCCCCCGAGACGCAAACCGTCTCACCCGGCTTGACGCCGGCGACCCGCAGCAGCCCGTAGAACGCCGTCAGGCCGGGCATGCCAAGCACACCGAGGTAGGCGGACAGCGGAGCCTGCTCGGGGTCCACGGCGGTCAGTTCGCGCTCTGGCACGACAGCGTGCTCCTGCCATCCGAGATTCCCCATCACGCAGTCGCCTGCATCGAAGCGGCTGCCCTTGGAGGCGATGACGCGGCCCACGGCCTGTCCGACGATGACCTCGCCGAGCGCGACTGGATCGGCATAGGACTTCCGTCCGCTGATGCGCCCGCGCATGTAGGGGTCGACCGAGAGGAAGGACGATCGCACCAAGCACTGGCCGTCGGCCAGCTCGGGCAGCTCCGCCTCCTCCAAGCGGAAGTCGGACTCCCGGGGCACTCCGACCGGGCGGGAAGCCAGCACAACTCTTCGATTGACCAAGATAGGGCCAGTCTAGCAGCCGCGCCAGAACCAAGCTCCGCGGGCCATGCCGCGGCTCAGAAGCGCTTGCCTCCCAAGCGGCGAAGGTCGAACTTGGCCGTGTGCGCCACCGCCATCACCGCCATAACACCGGCCTGGACGGGGTCGGTGACGACTAGGTCCGCCGCGTCGGGCACGGACCCGGCCATGTTGAGCGAGATGACCATCAATCCCTTGCGCTGGGCCCACCTCACCGCCTTCTCGATCTCGCCGCCCATCAGCGCTCCCGCCAGCACCACGCCGTCGACACGCGGCAGGCGGGCTGCCTCGCGCACCGCCTCGGCGATCGCCCGCTCGCCCACCAGAGGAATCGTGTCGACCGAGATCCGCTCGCCGCGCAGGTTGTGGCGGTCCGCTTCGGAAATCGCCCCTTGGGCCACCAAGCCCACTTGGGCCCCGCCCCCCACTATGACGATGCGCTTGCCGAAAACATGCTCCATCGTGTGCTTGCGGGAGGCGGTGAGCACGCAGGGCAGGGCCTGAACTGCTTGGAGCAGCGACTGCGGGCTGTCCGCGTCGGCCAGCTCGACCACGATGGTCCCGACGGCCTTGCGGGCGTCCAGGATGGAGATCCAGGTGATTCTGGCTCCGGCCGACACCAGAGCGTCCGCAACGACCGGCAGGGCGTGCCGGTCGTCGTTCACCTCGATGGCGAATGCGATCGAATCGTCCGTCTCGATTTCTGGCATGGAGCTGTGACCCGATTTCAACATCGCACAGGTAGGCGGGACGGACCGGCCGGCGACGGTCTCTGAGGCAGGCCAGCGGGTGTGCCTGCTCGAAGCGACTGAACTGGCAACGCAGCGCGAGGACTCTCGCCAACGTCCGCCAGAGGGTCCGATTGTACGCAGTGGCGGACGAGAGCTTCCTGTGCCCCTTGGGCTGGAGGGGAGTCCGTCAGGAAGACGCCTTCAACGCGTGAGCCGGCGAATTGAGGTCCGGCCGCGGACCATGGAATCCAAGCAGCCGGGATTCGCGGACTCGCGAGTGGGCGGCGCAGCCGCTGCCGGCCGGCAGGCCTGCCATTCGAGCCGCATCGGCGGGAAGCACGGCGGTCCGGCGAGCTCAATTCACCCAGACGGGACTGGAGACGGCCTTCTCGCCGTCCTGCTGGACGACATCCAGGTAGTAGTACGCTCCGCCGGATGCGCCGTCGCTGTCGAGGAAGCTGAATGACGCCGCCTCGGACCGCGGGTCGGCCGAATACACGATCCGCCCATTCTTGACCACCCGGACCAAGGACAGCCGATCCGTCCCGGCGACGCTGGCAACGACCCGAACAGCGCCATCCAGCCGCACTTCGCCCCCCATCGGCTCGCCGGCCACCTCGAAGCTGACCGCGATCCTCTCTCCCGTGGTGGCGTACGTGCGCCGATGGTAGATGCCTTGGAAGACCGCCTCCCGCGTCAGCTCTCTGGCTTGCACGGCGATCAGCGCGGTGCCCCTCTCCGCCGGGCTGAAGCGCGAGTACAGCGCTCCGTCCTCTCCCCTCGTCACGTCCCGGCGGCGGACGCCGTACCCGGCGTTGCCGGAGTGGTTGTCCGTGGACGCGAGCACTCCCACGCGGTACCCTCGCTGCAGGAAGGTCGAGACCCAATCCTCGGAGCGGCGATGATCCGAGAAGATCTCGATCCCGCGCTGGACCTGCGCGTTGTGCCATTCGGGATTCCCCGGACGGCCGCCGAAGTGGGGGATCGTCAGAAGGTTCTCGTCGCGGAAGTTCTCGGCCAGGACGCGGAACAGGTCCTCGACATGGCCGGCTTGGCGCCGGGGACCGTGGTAGTGGCGCAGATTCCGGTAGTTGTAGCCCAAGAAGGAGCGCACGAGCGGCATGTCGTCGGCCGTCGTGTAGACATTGTGGTCGCCGCCGACATCACGGGGTCCGCTCCATTCATATCCGAGGAAGGTGATGTACTCGCCCGGGCGGTGGTGCCGACTGGTGGCCGCCTTGATGTCCTCCCACATGTCGTCGGTGGTGATGAAGGCGTGGTCGCTGATGCCGCAGAAATCCAGGCCCGCGTAGCGCCGCCCGAAGTCGAACATCTCGTCCGGAGTGCCCCGCCCGTCGGAATAACGAGTGTGCGTGTGGAGGTCCCCCCAGAACGTGCGGAACTCCGGAGGCCGCTCGCGAACCAGGATCGGATTGCTCCGCGCCTCGCGCCCCTCGCTGTCTCGCACCAGCACGCGATACCTGCCGGGGCTCGAGAACGACACTCCTTCAAACCGGTAGGCGCTGCGGTCCTGCTCCCGGAAGGAGTGGGGTGGCGGCAGCTGGGCCGTGCCGGACTCGACCGCGAGCGTGACCGTGGCGAGGTACCCGGTCGCCGGATTGCCCAAGCCGTCGTCCAGCCATACATTGATCCAGCCCGGCTCGCCGGCCACCCAGTCGGTCGGCGCCGCCACCACCAGATCCCGCGCCGCCGCGCCGCGAAATGCCAAGGTGGGCGTCTCCGCGAGGGGCAGGTACAGACCGTCCCCGACGGCGTCCACGAACACGCGCTGCTCGAACGCAGCCTCGTCCATCGGCTGGATCTCGACGCCGGGCGAGCCACCAGAGCGGTCCCCGAACACGATCTCGATGCTGTCTCCCGGCCTCAGCGGCTCGCCGTCCAGCAGGAACTCGTTGGCCCGCTGCCAAGGAAAGTACTCCTGCCCCAGATTCACGGGCCGCCAACGCAGGGCCGCCCCGTTGGAGGCGGCGTAGGAGACGTAGTTCGGACCGCCCGGCTCCGCGTCCTGCAGGCGCGTGCCGCCCCACATGTCCCATTCGAAGTCGTGTTGCGTGGAGATGCGAAGGCCCCCTCCGGTGGCCAAGCCGGCCTCTCCGGCGACGTATCGCAAGGTGAACTCTCCGTACCCGCCGACCGTGGCGTCCGCGCGCCCGACGAACTCCGCACGCCCTGCTCCGATCCGGGTGGCTTGCTCCTCCGCCGCGGCCTCGGTGCGGAACCTAGCTTGGCTCTCGAAGCCCACTTGCGCGAAAGCAACTGCTTCCAGCAGGAAGACACCTGCCGCCCACGCCACAAGCCCGGCCATCGCCAGTTCATTGTAGGCAACCGGCGCCCGGAGTTTCCGTGACGACCCTGTGCCATGATGAGCCTCTGCGATGCCTTCGCACCGTCAAGAACGAGCGGCCAGCACGCTGCAGCGCGAGCTGTCGCGCATCCTGCTGGAAGATGTGCGGGACCCGGCCGTGGCCGAGGTAAGGGTCACCAGCGTGTCGCTGTCCCCGGACAAGCGGTCGGCGAGGGTGCTGGTGTCCGGATGGGTCCCCGATTCCGGCATCGAGTCCGACCAGCGGCCCCTGCGGGCCCTAGGGCGAGCCACGCCCTTCATCCGCCGGACGCTGGCCAAGCGGCTACGCATGCGTCGCGTGCCGGAGCTGCGCTTCGACTACGACCTCAGCGACAAGCACTCCCGCCGCATGGACAAGCTGCTGAAGCGGATCAAGCAGCGTCCCACCAAGGGGCTCAAGGGCTTGACCGTGCTGCTCTTGGCGGTTGGGCTGCCGCTCGGCTTCAGCCGGGACGCGTCGGCCTTGGAGCGATTGGAGTCCTCGGCATCCATCATGGGCAGCGAGTTCCGCGTGGCCTGCTACGCGCCGAGCAAGAAGGTGGCGGCGGGGGCCATCACGGCGGCTTTCGACGAGGCGAGGCGGGTGGACTCGCTCCTTAGCCATTACAAGCCCGACAGCGAGCTGAGCCGCATCAACCGGGAGGCGGGCAGCAAGGCGGTTGCCGTCTCCGAGGAGATGTCAGCCCTGCTGGCAACGTGCTTGGAGTACTCGGCTGCGACCGACGGGGCGTTCGACATCACGGTGGGCTCGATCGTGAGTGCCTGGGGCTTCTATCACGGCGACGGCCGGAAGCCGTGGCCATGGGCGCTGTGGTGGGCGCAGCGCAACAGCGGCTACCAGCACCTCGAGCTGAACCGGTCCGACGGAACGGTGAGGTTCCGCAAGGCGGCCATGCGGCTGGACCCGGGAGCGATCGGCAAGGGATACGCCGTCGATCGGGTGGTGGAGGTGCTGAAGCAATATGGTGTCCAAGCCGCCTTCGTGAGTTCGGGCACCAGCAGCATCTACGCCATGGGCTCGCCGCCGGACCGGGACGGATGGGGCGTGGACATTCGCGATCCGGAGGCCTCGGGCGAAGCCGCGAGCGCGCGGCTCAGCGACGAGGCAATCTCGACCTCCGGCTCCTACGCGAAGTTCTTCGAGTCAGACGGCACTCGCTACAGCCACATCCTGGACCCACGGACCGGCCGCCCCGCGACGCGGGTCGCAGCCGTCTCGGTGATCGGGCCGCGGACGATCGACACCGAAGCGTGGTCCACGGCGCTGTACGTCAACGGCCCCGAGTGGGCCCAAGAGCATCCGCTGCCGCGAAGCAGGGTGTATCTCTGCCGCGCCGGCGGCGGCTGCGGGTGGCTCTACGGCCATTGAGCGCCGGCAGGTTGCCCCAGCGGAGAATACTCAGACAGGAGTGACGGGCGCCGTCCTACGGCCGTTGGCAGGCCGTTGTGGATCACGGAAGAAGTCGACCGCCGAAGCTTTGTGGACGCAAGACACGGTGCAGGCCGGCGCACAGGACTTCGGCGTGTGGTAGGCGGTCCGGATGTCCTTGACCGAGTAGCGATCCAGCGGGATTCCCGGCGTGCCGCGTTGTTGCGAGCAGTAGTGAACTAGGCCGTCCTCGCAGATGTACAGGTATCTGGCCCCCGCTCGGCAGTACCACTTGTTGGTGCGGCCCGCCACCAAGTTGTCCTGAAAGAACGTCATGCGGCTGTAGCCGCGCTTGGAGAGGGCCTTGACCTTGTCGTAGACGCGGCGTTCCGTCCGACTGAGTGGCCGCAGCTGTCCGTCGCCGTCGTGAATGACGCCGATCGTGCTCGTGAAGCCCAGCTCCATCGCCCGGCAGGCCACGGTGTAGGCATCGTCCGGGTTGGGGAGGCCCGCTCCGACCACCGAATTGATGTTCACGTCGAAGTCGGCGTGCTCGGCCAGCATCTCCAGCTTGCGGTCCAAGACGCGCAGGCTCTTCATCGAGGTCTGGTCCGGATGAACGTTGTCGATGCTGATCTGCAGGTACTCTAGGCCGGCCTCATTGAGGAGGCGGATGCGATCCGGGCCGATCAAGTAGCCGTTCGTGATCAGGCCGGCGAGCATCCCGCGCCGGCGAATGCGGCGGATCAGATCGTCGAGCTGAGGGTGCAGCATCGGCTCGCCGCCGCTGAGCGTTATGATGCTGCAGCCGAGGTCCGCCAACAAGTCGGTGCGGCGGATCAGCTCCTCGATCGGGACGGGCCGGGAGAAGTCGTCGTACTCATTGCAGTAGGCGCAGGCGATGTTGCAGCGACGAGTCGGAATCATGTGCGCCAGGACCGGATGGTCCGTATCCGTCAGCGCTTTGGCGATCATCCGCGCCTCGCGAAGGCCGCGCTGCAGCGACAGCATCCTCCTGCGCACGCGGGTGCGGAATCCAATGCTGGCCATGAAGCTCGCTCGGACTGCAAGAGCGGAATCGCTCCCACAGTCCAGAGTATACCGCCCTAGACGGACGACCGGGGCAGCCTGGTCGCACTCCACCGTCGGCCCGGGCAACCCTAGAGCAGGCCAGCGACGGACCACGTGCAGTCGCGAAGGCGGGGAGCTGGGTCCTCATGCCTCGGTCCCGCTGGTGCCCCCGGCAATAAGGCTGGAGCTCCCTAGACTCTGGTGACGGTGGCGGGACAGCGGCAACGCCTTGGGATTCCCGACCCGCGAATCTCGCCGCGGCCCCATCCGTCCGAAGCCGACTGACTGCCTCATCCCGAGTGCCGGGCGCCCACGCCCTCAGGCTCCGACCTATCGCTTGATCACACTCGAATCCGGTGGACAGTGTGCCGCTGAGCGCTCGGCAGGGCCTCGGTGACCACGCTCAGGTAGGCTTGGAATCGTGGGACAGGCGTTCTGAATCGACTTGTTCCGGGGGCGACCAACTGGCGACACGGGCGGCTTGCAGATCCGGCCAACTAGGCACTGCTGGCCACGCCCGGCCTCGCAGGCACATTCCGTTTTCGGAAGGTTAGGACGCTTGCTGGAGTCAATCTGTGTTTTCGCCGGTTAGTGGAGGTGCTGGGCGGCGCTGGTGTGGGGCCTTGATTGGGACATGGAGCGCAGTCTGCGCGCAAGGACGACAGGGTGGTGGGCCAGCGTTTGGGCAGACGCGTTGGGGAAGTGAAGCGCTCCCACCTCAGCAGGCTGACATGACAGGGCACAGGGGTAGCCCAACGTCTGCTCAGGCGCGTCGCTGGGTGCTGTTGGCAGGCTTGCATCGGCTAGCTGTGCGGTGGTATCCGCAGCAGGCCGAGTGCCTCCTGCTGGCGGGCTGCGAAGTGCCGGTTGGCCACCGGCACATAGCGGAAGCGTGTCCGGCAGCGGATGAGCGAGATGGCCGTGTTGGTCCAGCAGGCCAAACGGCGCGGGTGGTCGCGCACGCAGGCCCGGCAGCGGTCTTCGTCGTAGGTCACGTCTCGCACATAATGCAAGAGGGCGTAGGAGCGGGCATCGTCGTCAAGGACCAATCTGGACGAGCGTGAGCGGAGCCGGCGTCAAGGCCGCAGCCCCGCGCAGCGGGGGCGGAGCGTAGCGACGCGCCTTGACGGTGGCGAGCACACGCGCAAGCTGCTGGTCCGACGATGCCGCGGCGTGTCTTGCTCCGCACCGCGCTCAGGCGCCGATGACCCTTGGGCCGATTGCTGGAAGCGCTACCGGCACGGACAGGGTGCTAGGCTGACGACGCGTGATGGGACTTGCGAGGGGGAGTGACGCCCGAGGGAGGCGACGATGACGAGACTGGCAGCCTGGAGCATCAATGGGCAGCATGCCGAAGGTGCCTCGCAGCAGTCGGAGCCGAAGAGGATCGGCCGCTCGCAGATTGGACTGGAGAGACACCTCGAAGACTGGATCGCGAACGACGTGACGCTGATCGCTGAGGGATTGACGCTGGTCGGTCGCCAGATAACGATCGACGATGGGCGCCTCGACCTGTTGGCCATCGACTCGCAGGATCGTTGGCTCGTGATCGAGATCAAGCCTGGGCAGCTCGACTCTGGCGCCTTGGCCCAGGCACTCTACTATGCCTCGTCCATCGCACGCCTCGGTGCCGATGAACTCTACGGGAAGCTCGAAGCCCGCCTCGGTGACTTCGGCGACGCGGAGACGTTGTCAGCGAGCGTGAAGCAGCAACTGAACGACGAGGCCGAGGGGCGTGAGATCGCCGTGATGCTCGTCGGTGCTGGTATCCACCCCGGGTTGGAGCGTATGAACGAGTTTCTCGCCCGCTTTGGCGTCCCGATCAGCATCGTCAGCTTCGAGGTGTTCGAGTTGGACGGCGGCTCGCGGTTGTTGATTCGCGAGGTGGTGGACGAACCGACCGAGCCGCCGACGCCGCGTCGCCGGCTCACTGTGGACAGGATCCGTCGCAGGGCCTTTGATATGGGCGTGGTCAAACAGTTCGACCGCTTCGTGAGAATGGCGGAGGATGCCGGTCTCGCGGTCCAGCCCCAACGGGCATCCGTGAGGATCGCGCCGCCGGCCGACCTCAGGCGGTGCCTGATGTACGCGCGGCCACGCTCCGGGGACGGCGGCGGCGAGTTGTCTATCGAAGTTGGTCCGAAAGCGTTCGCGTATTATCTTTCGCACGTAGACGAACGGGAGGCCATCGAGGCGATCGGCAAGTTGGACGGAGCGTGCGTAGGTGGCGAGGCTCTTGACAAGCTGCTGGACCAGATCGAGCGATTCCTGATGGACAAGGTCCAACTGCCGGACGCCAACGGAGGGTAGTGCCCTGGGCATGCCCCGACGCCTGCCGGGAACGTGACGAAACTGCCAACAGGGATCGTCGGGAACACCGGCCTGTACTACGCCTGCTACCGGCTTTCCGCGCTCGGCTGGATCGTCATGCCGACGGCGCGCAATACCCGTGGAAGGAAGGTCTCGGCAATCCGAACTTCAAGTCTTACGGTGCTCATTACTCCGCGCGCACGCGTCGCTGTCAACGCTTCATCCCCAGCCTCGCGGCTGACAACGCATGACTCGCGGTGAGCGTGGCTAGGACTCGCTCCTTTGCTCTGGCGGACTTTCACCGCCTGTCCATCAGCAGTTAGCCTGGCTGTTCCTTGCGGTAGGGACACCAGATACCCGGCGCCCACAAATTCTGTGGATGAGCCGAGCGTAGTTCCGTGCCAGCGCGGCCTCCGCTCGCGCCCGACGAGCCCTAGCCGGCGGCCCGACCGCCGGCACCCAGCTCCGCAGCCAGCGCCCGACGGATCAACGCTTCCTGCTCGGGGGAGCTGACCGGCATCGGTGCTCTCGGAAAGCCGCCGTCTCGGCCTCGGAGACGGGCCACGGTCTTCACGTTGGCCGGCAGGTTGGCGTCGTCGATCCCGTTCCAGACGCCCAGCAACCACTCGTGCAGCCGTCGGGCGCGCCGGTGGTCTCCCAGGCGGACCGCGTCCCACAGCTCGACGCACTGCTCGGGGACGGCGGTCAGAATCGCCGCTACCGCCCCATGGGCGCCAAGGGAGAAGGAAGGGTAGAGGAGAGCGTCCACCGCTGAGAGGATCCTGACGCCCTTCCTCCCGAGGCGCGGCGAGCCGGCAAGCACGAGCAAGTCCGCTAGGGCCTTCATGTCGCTGGCGCTCTGCTTAACACCGATCACGCCGTCTACCCGTTCCAAGATGCCGGCCAGCAGTGACGGCGAGAGGTAGGACCACGGCACGACGTTATAAATGATGACCGGCAGGCCAGTCGCTTGGGCGATCCGCTCGAAGTGCATCGCCATCGCGTCGTCGTGCGGACGGAACAGATAATGCACGGGCGTCACCTGCAGCGCCGCCACGCCGAGGTCGGCAACGGCCCGACCGCGGTCAATGGCCGCTTGCGTGCTGTTGCAGATGATTCCGGTGATGACGGGAATCCGACCGCTCGTCTCCTCCAGCGTCGCCGCTGTCAGCCTCACAGTCTCGTCGGTTGTCAGTGCATGGCCCTCGCCAGTGCTGCCACACACAGCCAAGCCATGCACACCCGCCTTGAGCATGTGGCGCACTTCGGCGCGGTGTCTGAGTTCATCGACGTTACCCTCCGCATCGAAAGGGGTGACCATCGGAGGGATGATGCCGCCGACGTCCTCGTGTGTCATGGCTGCCTCCTGGGCCTAGCGCTAGATCGTAGTTAACTCATTGCTGTAGCTGCGAGTTGAACTTGGCCTAGCCGAATCTGTGAGAGGCCCCGGGGCTCTGGACCAAGTCTGGAAAATGACCGCAGCGGTGCGGACGGGTTAGTGGCCAGCGGCGTCTTAGGCGTGCTCTAGCCCGCCGTCTGCGGGGGCTAGCGCTGACTCGCACTTGACACCGGGGGGTTGGATCGTATAGAAGAGTGGTGTGCGGGTTGGGCTGCGCATGCTGAAGCCGGCCACGGTGGAGTGGTTGCGCCGGGCACTGTCGAAGGGCACGTTGACGCGTGCCCAGGTGGCACGGGGACTGTGTCGGAGAGACGGCTGGCGGAACGCCCGCGGGAAGCTGTGCGCAGCGTCGGCGCGCAAGGGCCTGCCTGCGCTGGCGGCGGAGCTGGGGCTGCCCATGCCGCCGGTAGTGCGCCCGACGGGGGGCTGCCGGCGGCGCTCGCGGCGGCGGGCGCGGCGCAGCGTCCCGCCGCTGCGGCTGCAGTGCTCGCTGCCGGAGCTGGGAGAGGTCAGCCTGCGCCTGGCCGACACGGCCCAGCTGCGGCGGCAGTACGGGGATCTGCTGACGGCGGAACATCCGCTGGGGCGCGGGCGGGCACCGGGTTGCCGGCTGGTGTACGGCATCCGGGCCGGGGGCCGGGAGCTGGGAGTGGTCAGCTTCGTGGCCGCGCCGATGCGCTTGGGGCCGCGCGACCAGCATCTGGGCTGGGACGAGCGCACCCGCCGCCGGAACCTGCCCCGGCTGGTCTCCAACGACCGTTTCCTGGTGCGGCCCGGCGTGGTGGTCCACAACCTCGCCAGCCACGTGCTGGGCTTGGCGCTGCGGCGCTTGAGCAGCGACTGGGAGCGGTTGCACGGCAGCGCGCCGGTGGCGGTGGAGACCTGCGTCGCGCAGCAGCGGCGGGCCACGTGCTATAAGGCGGCGGGCTTTGAGTGCTTGGGGGAGACGGAGGGCCTGCCGTGGGGCGCCCAGCAGCCCACGCGGGCGCAGCGCGCCCAGCCGGACTTCCGCGAACCGGAGCGCCATCCCAAGCAGGTCTGGGTCAAGCCGCTGGTGCCCGATTGGGAGCGTGTGCTGCGGGAGAAGGCGCGGCTGGTGCTGGGTAGCTTCCCGAGGCTGGACTTCGACAGCGAGGAGGCGCACTGGTCGGCGCGCGAGTTCGAGCGCTCGGACCTGCCGGACCGGCGCCTGCGGGAGCGGCTCAAGGCCATGGGCGGGGCCTGGGAGCAGCGCCCGGGCGAGTGCCTGCCGGCCATCTTCCCGCGCGGCAAGGACCAGCAGGCCGCCTACCGCTTCCTGCGCAATGAGAGGGTTTCCATGAAGGACATTCTGGCGCCGCACCGGGAGGCCATGGTGGACCGCTGCCAGCTGCTGGCGGGCACCGTGCTGCTGGTGCAGGACACGACCACCCTGAACTACACCGGGCTGGGCGAGTGCACGAGCGGCCTGGGGCCGCTCAAGAAGCGCAGTGAGAGTGCGCGCGGGCTGCACGTGCATGCCTCGGTGGCCTACACGGAGGGCCGCCGGCCGTTGGGGGTGAGCAACTTGGAAGTCTGGGCCCGGCCGCTGGAGGAGCCGCCGGACGAGCGCGAGCGAGAGAGCCAGCGCTGGTTGCGGGGTGTTGAGCGCCAGATTATTTGGCCGCGTAGGGGGCGGTTTGGTGCAGTCTGCGTGGACGGCGGATGGTCTCAGTTTTCCAATTAATCCGCAACACCGCCGCTCGGCGAGGCGGGGGCTGAGGTGCCCTGCGCGGCCCGCGACCTGCGGCCGGAGCAGCCAGCCTGTTTCTTTCTTGCAGTAGCTTGTTTTGCAGTAGCAGGGCCCCCCGCCAAGGGGGCGCTGGGTGCACACTGGAGGGCGGGGGGCGCAGCAGGCCGCAGCCCCCGGGAAGCAGGGTGGCCCGCGCGAGGGTACGAACTCGCCGGGCCGTGGCCGGTGTCATGCAGTCGAGATTCGCGAGCGAATGCACCAGCACGGAATATGTTAGCGAAAAGCTGTGGCTGCAGGCCAGTCCGCCCGCGCAGTGCCCCTACTGCGAGGTGCCGGGCAGTGAGTGCGGCCTGCGCCCGCACGGGTTCTACGACCGCAAGACCCCGCAGGGGACGCGCGTAAGACGGTTCCTGTGCCCGTGCACGGGGCGGACGGTGAGTCTGCTGCCGGACTGTCTGGCCTCGCACTGCACGGGCGATGTGGACACCATCGAGCGCATCGCCGAGCAGCGGGAGGAGAAGCGCTCGCTGCGCCAGATCGCGGGGTGGGCCCGGGAGCGCTTCTACGTGCCCGAGCAGGGGCTCGAGGGACCGCTGCGCTGGGTGCGGCGGCGGGCGCTGGCGGTGGAGCTGTTCCTGATAGCGATCGTCAGCCTGTACCCGCGGCAGTTCGCGGAAGTGGAGCCGACGGTGACAGCCCTGCGGGAGCATCTGGGCACCGAGCGGCTGCTGGTGACGCTGCGCGGGCTGGCCGAGTCCCAACTGGGCCAGCTGGACCCGCCGCTGGGGCTGCGACCGCGTCCCAATAATGCGGTTCACCCCTGTGCCCAGAAGAAACACAACTCCCGGGGGTACCGCGGGCCGCCCCCCAAGGCGCACACTCCTAAGTGAGGCGAGGGAGATGGCGCGCAAACCCCAACCATCCACCGCGGCGGACAGCCGCAAGACTGGCGACGACGTAGCGCTGTTCCGGCACGGCGTGATTGCGGACGTGCTGCGCCTGCCGGCCGGCAGCCGCGAGCGGGCGGCGCTGATCAAGGCCAAGGCGCGGCAGGACTACGAGATACCGCACAGCCGGCGGCGCCGGGTGGGGCGGAGCACCCTGCGGCGCTGGGTGCGGCGCTACCGGCAGGCTGGCTTTGAGGGGCTGCGACCGCGGCCGCGTGCCGACCGGGGGCGCTCGCGGCGCATCGCGCCGGAGCTCGGCGCGGCGCTGCAGGACATCAAGGCGGGCAACCCGCGCCTGAGCACGCGGCTGGTGATCGCGGAGGCGCGCGAGCAGGGCTTGGTGCCGGCCGGCGAGAACCTGCCGCGGGGCACGGTGCATCGCTTGCTGAGCAACGCGGGGCTGACCCAGCCGCGGGCGGAGGCGTTGGAGAACTTCCAGCACTTCGAGTACGAGCGGGCCAATGAATTGTGGATGAGCGATGTCTTGCACGGGCCGAAAGTGGCCTGTGACAGCAGTGACCGCCGCCGCCGCCGCAAAACGTACCTGACATTAATGCTGTTATGCGCTTAAGCGCATAACAGCATTAATGCGCTGGCACCTGTTATGCGCTGTGGAGGCCAAGTGCGCGCGAATTCAAGGGGTTCTCGCGGATTCGCAGCGCATAACGAATTCCCGCTGCGCACGTCCAATGGGATCAGTCGCACCTAGCAGCGGCACGACGGTCCGAGGATGTTCGATCAGATATTCAAGTGCGCTGCCACCATTGAGCGTTACCGGGCAGCTCCTTTGCGGCGGTCTCGCGTCAGCTATCTTTCCCACTGGGCCGAGCAGGGGGCGAAGCCGCTGACCCTGCGGCGATGTGCCAGAGCTCAGGTCATGGCCATCCACTATCTGGACCTTGGCGAAGAGGGCGAGATTTCCCGGGCGGCGCTGTCCGAAGCGGTGAGTCGCTGGGCCAACCGAGACACCGGCCGGCGTGGCCCCAGTGCCCGGGATCGGGCGGCATTCGCCCAGCAAGTGACTGCCTGGCTGAGATTTGCGGGCCGCTTGGAATCTTCCGGCAAGCCCCCAAGCCAGAACGAGGACTGCGTCGAGGCCTATGTGCAGTACATGTTGCGGGAGCGGGGCTGCTCCGCATCGACAATGCGCTTGGACCGGGGACGGGTTGCCGAGTTTCTGCGCCACATCGAAGGCGAGGGCCTGGCCTTGTCCGACGTTGAGGCCTCGACTATCGACGATGCCCTGCGCCGCAAGGCTGAGGCGAGCGACTGCTCTCGCGTCACGCTGGCTCGTCATGCGGCTGCGCTGCGCTCCTTCTTCCGCTACGCGGAGAGTCGATCGTGGTGCCAGTCCGGCATCGCCGAGTCGATCGTGTCCCCTCGCATCTACCGGCTGGCCGGCTTGCCCTCGGGACCGAGCCCGGAGGAGGTGCAGTCCTTGATCGCCACGACCGACGGCGATCGGCCCGCGTCCGTGCGCGACCGCGCAATCCTGCTGCTGCTCTCGCTCTGCGGCCTCCGGGCCGGCGAGGTGCGACGCTTGCGTTTGGAAGACATCGACTGGGACGCGGGCACGCTTTGCCTGCGCAACACCAAGAACGGACGCAGCCGCATCCATCCTCTCGGCAGCAGTGTCGGGACAGCTCTAATCCGGTATCTTCGCGAAGTGCGGCCCTCCACGGCATGGCGCGAGGTGTTTCTGACGGTGCGCGCACCCGTGCGGCCCATGTGTTGGTCCGGGATTCCCATGATGGTGCGCTGGCGCATGCGGAAGGCCGGTATCGAGGGGCCCCGGCGCGGGGCCCACTCGTTGCGGCACGCGTTCGCCCAGCGCCTGTTGGCCGAGGGCTTCTCGATGCACGAGATCGGCGAATGCTTGGGGCACCGCTGCCCCGAGGCCACGGCCGTTTACGCGAAGGTCGACCTCGCCAGCCTCCGACAAGTGGCGGACATCAGCCTCGAAGGGCTGGCATGACGCTGCGCGCGGCGATTGACCGATACCTCGACTGGAAGCGATCGCGCAGGGAAGACTGCCGGACGGTGGGCAGCATATTGCTCAGGTACTCTCGCAGCGCTGGCGAGGCACTCGGGGCCGGAGACGCCACCAGCACTCACGTGCATGCCTTCCTCGCCGATTCGCCTTCCGCAACCCAGCGCGCCGTCAGGCATTCCACGCTGAAATGCTTCTACCGCTACGCGCTCAGGCACCGGCTGGCGGACAGTTCGCCGCTGCCCGCCCCGTCCCCGCAAGTGCCAGCCGCCGCGCCCCCGTACATTTACACCCCCGACGAGATGCGCCGCCTGCTGGACGAGATACCGTCGCACACCAAGCCGGCATGCCGGATGGCTGCGCACACCTTCCGCTCACTGCTGCTCGTGCTGTACGGGACCGGCCTGCGCCGCAACGAGGCACTCGACCTCAAGATGAGCGACGTGGACACCGGGAACGCTTTGCTCACGGTGCGCAACGCCAAGTTCGGGAAGACCCGCCTGGTTCCGCTCGGGCCGGACTTGGTCCGCGTGGTCACCGATCATGTCGGACGAGCCGAGCGCTGCGTCAAGGGGAGTGCCGACGATCCGCATTTCTTCACGAGCCGGGACGGTGTCCTCCTGCGGCCCGAAACCGTCACCCACGCGTTCGGCCGACTGCGTCGCGCCGCAGGAGTTGGCCGCAATGACGGTGCCTACTTCCAACCGCGCTTGCATGATTTCCGCCACACATTCGCAGTCAGGCGCCTCACTGCGTGGTATCGGGAAGGTGCCGACGTGCAGCGCCTGCTGCCTTGCCTGTCAACCTATCTCGGTCACTCCAGCATCGCTGCCACGCAAGTCTACCTGCCCATGACTCCCGAACTGCTGGAAGCGGCCGCTGGCCGATTTGAGCGCTTCATAACCGCCGCTCCGGACACCGATGACTGACCCCGCGCTGCTCGGTCCATGGCTGCGGCGCTTCCTCGAGGAGCACTTGGTCACCGAACGCAACCTGTCCCGCAACACGCAGCTCAGCTATCGCGACAGCTTCGCCTTGCTGCTGGGGTTCCTCACAGCACGACTCGGCCGGCCGGCCGACCGGCTGACCATCCGGGATCTGAGCCAGGAGAGCACGCGAGCGTTTCTCACGCACCTCGAGGCGGAGCGCGGCTGTTCCCCGCAGACTCGGAATCAGCGACTGGCGGCGATTCGATCGTTCGCCCGGTACGTCGCCAGCCACCGGCCGGAGGATGTTGACTGGTGCATCCGGATCCGCGGAATCCCGCTCAAGAAGACCGCACCCCAGCCGGTAGGCTACTTGGAGCAGCACGAGGTGGACGCCCTGCTGGACGCGCCTCGTGGTGACACAGCGCACGGGCGTCGCGAACGCGTCTTGCTGCAGTTTCTCTACAGCACGGGCGCCCGGGTCTCGGAAGCCGCCGGATTGGTGGTCGCGGACCTGCAACTGGCTGACAGAGCAGCGCGACATGCGGTCGTGACGCTGCGGGGCAAGGGAGGCAGGACCCGCCTCTGCCCGCTGTTGCACGGCGCGGCGGAGGCGCTGGCAGCACTGGTCCAGGGAAAGGCGCCGCACGACAAGGTGTTCCTGAACTGCCGGGGCAGACCGTTCACCCGGTCGGGGATTCGCCAACTGGTCCGCCGCTGCGCCGAAAAGGCGGCCCGGCAGGTTCCGTCCATGGCAGCGAAGCGGATCACTCCTCACACGCTCCGGCACTCGGCCGCGACACATCTGCTGCGAGCCGGCGTGGACCTGAACACAATCCGCGCCTGGCTGGGACATGCGCGGTTGCAGACCACGACGGCGTATGCCGACATCGACCTGAAGACCAAGGCCAAGGCGATTGCCGCGTGCGACAGTTTCGACCTGTCCCTGTCCCCAGAGTGGCAGAAGGACGCTGATCTGATGGCCTTCCTCCGATCGCTCTGACACGTTATGCGCTGCGAATCCGCGAGGACTCCTTGAATTCGCCGGTCACTCGGCTTCCACAGCGCATAACAGGCGCCAGCGCATTTATGCTGGACGATGCGACGCGAGTGGTGACCTACGGGGAGTTCTTCTTCAACGAGAACACCGAGAGCTTGCTGTCGGTGCTGCGGCAAGCGATCCTGCGCCGGGGAATTGCAGCTAGGTTGTACGTCGACAACGGTTCGAACTACCGGTCCCGGCGCTTGGACATCGCGTGCGCCAGTCTCAACATAATTTTGATCCGGGCTACTCCTTACCGTCCTCAGGGGAAGGGAAAAATAGAACGATTTTTCAGAACGGTTCGCTCTCAGATGCTGAGTCGCCTGCAGCCGGACGACTTGGCGAGCTTGGAGGCACTGAACACCAAATTCCGGGCCTGGGTCGAGGGAGAGTACCACCGCACTCCCCACCAGGGCCTCGCCCCCCGCACCACGCCCCAGGACCGCTGGGCCCAGACCTGCCAGCGCGTGCGCTTCCCGGACCCGGGCCTCGATCTGCTCAAGCTGTTCCGGCCGCGCCACGAGCGCCGTGTCAGCAAGCACCGCCTGGTGCGCTTCCAGAACCGCCTCTACGAGGTGGACGCCGGCTTGGCCGGTCGCACGGTCACGCTGCTGATCGACCCCGACGCCCCGCCCGAGCGGCCCATCGAGCTCGAATGCGACGGCCAGCCGCAGGGCCGGGCCAGGCTGGTCGACCCGCGTGCCAACGCGCGCCGCCGGCCCCCGCCGCCCCAGCCCGCACCGCCCGCCGCTGACAGCCAGCCGCCCGCGGCAGCGCGGGCGGATCTCCCCGCCGCAGGGCCGCCGCTGCCCCTGCGCAAGCTGCAGGCTCGCGCGACAGACAACCACCCACCCCAGGAGCACCATTGAGATGTACATCCGTCACTTCAACCTCACCGCCTTCCCCTTCCAGCCCCTCGAGCATGCCGACCAGCTCTTCCAGTCGCGCCCGGCGCGCGAAACCGCCACCCGCCTGCAGCACCAGCTCGAGCTGCGCGGCATCGGCCTGCTGACCGGCGAGCCCGGCTGCGGCAAGACCACCAGCGTGCGCCACGTGTGCGCGCAACTGCACCCCAGCCGCCACCGCACCTACTACGTCTCGCTCAGCACCGGTTCCGTGCTGGACCTGTACCAGACCATCGGCTGGGAGTTCGGACTCGAGGTCAGCCGCTACCGCGCCGTCGCGCGGCGCGCCATCCGCGCCGAGATCTCGCGCCGCCTGCAGGAGGCCAACCAGCTGCCGGTGCTGGTCATCGACGACGCGCACCACCTGCTCAACGACGTGCTGGAGGAGCTGCGCCTGCTGACCAATTTCGCCATGGATTCCCAGCCGCGCCTGTGCCTGCTGCTGGTCGGCCTGCCCGAATTGCGCCATCGCCTGGCCTTGACCGTGCACGAGTCCCTCAGCCAGCGCATCGTGGTGCGCCACCACCACGCGGCCCTCGACCGCCAGGAGCTGCCAGCCTACCTCGGCCACCGCCTGCGCCTGGCCGGCTGCGAGCTCGAACTGTTCGAGCCAGCGGCCTGCGAGGCCATCTTCCAAGCGGCGCGCGGCTTGCCCCGCAAGATCGACCGCGTCGCCCACTACGCGCTCACCGCGGCCGCCCTCGAGGACCAGCGCAGCGTCACCGCCGAGCATGTCGAGCGGGCCCTGGGCGAGGTGCGCCAGTGAGCCGCCCGGCCCGGCAAGCCCTGCAGGCGCGCGCCGACCGGCTGCGCGCCCTGTCGCTGGAACAGGTCGCCCGCAGCCTCGGCTACCGCCGCGACGCGCGCAACCGGCAGCGCTGGAAACGGCACGGATCGGTGCTCTCGATCAGCGCTGCGCGCTTCTATGACCACTGTGCCGCGCGGGGCGGCGGCGGCGCCATCGACCTGGTGCTGCACGCGCGAGGGGGCTCCTTCCGCCAGGCCCTCGACTTCCTCGACACGCTGCCCGCCAGCCGCCCGGCCCCCGCCGCGGCCACGCCAGCCGCCCACGCCAGCCGCCTGCACCTGCCGCCCGCCCGCCACGACCGCTGGCCCGCCGTGCAGCGCTACCTGGCCCGCCAGCGCCGCCTCCGCACGCGCCTGCTGCAGCGCTGCCGGCGCCAAGGCCTGCTGTGGGCCGACCAGCACCGCAACGCCGTCTTCCTGTGCCGCGACCTCCAGCGCCGGCCCGTCGGGGCCGAACTGGCCGGCACGCGCCCCGACGCCCGCGGCCGCACCTTCAAGGGCCTCGCCCCAGGCTCCCGCAAGCAGCGCGGCGGGTTCTGGCTGCCCGACCCCGCGGCCGACCCCGCCGGCGTGCTGCTCGTCGAGAGCGCCATCGACGCCCTCTCGGCCAGCCTGCTGTGGCACCACCTGCCCGCCCGCACCCTGATCGCCTCCACCGCCGGCGTGGCCTATCACATCCCCGCCTGGCTGTCGCACTTCCCGGCCAGCGCCCTGCTGTGCGGCTACGACGCCGACCCCGCCGGCCAACGCGCCGCCGCCGCCCTGCAGCAGCGCCATCCCGGCCTGCGCCGACTGCGCCCCCCTGACGCCGCCGACTGGAACCAGCTGCTGCAGCGCCTGGCCTGAAGCTTCCCCGCCCGCCAGGCCCCCCAGCCAGACCCGCCAGACCCCAGCCGCCCACTCGCGGCCCGGCTGCAGCCCCTCCGCCCGGCCCGCTGCACCCGCTGACCGTCCCTGGCCACAACCGCCCCGCCACAGCCGACCCTCGTCCTGCCGCCCAGCGCCACTCTCAGCCTGCTGCCCACCAGCCAGCCGCTGCTTCCCACTCGCTCCACGCAGCACTCCCCCTGCTGAAAACTTGTCCGCCCAATGTGGAACAACACCCTCGCCGTCATGTCCGAATAATCTGCACCATCCATCCCCAATTAAATGGGAATTCAACACGGGGTGTTGTCTTCCGGTTTATTTGGCAAGGCGTTTTCCGGATTAAATGGCAGGCGGGGAGCGGAATTTTCCGGATTGCTTGCGTCTGGCTGGGGGCGAGGGCGAGCTCGAAAACTGCTACTGCAAGAAGGAAAAGGAAGGGGTCAGGAGGAGCGTAGGCGTTCTCGCCCGGCTCCCGGCCCTGCGCGCACGCAATTGCAGGCAAGACTGCCGCGCAGCACCTCCAACGCATGTCCGAAAGCCTACCGGCCGACTCACCCACGCCGATGGATTTGTCACATTAAATGAGAAAGTTCCCTTATCTGGAATCATCCAGTTTGACAAAAACAGCCCATTTTCGTGCCAAATAATGTGACAAATAACACGGGGGCTGCGGCAGGGTTTCGAGCTGAGCCAGGCCTGCCCTGATCAGCGCATCGTGGTGGCGGGCGACCGCGAGAGCGACATCTACGAGCTGTTCCGGGAGCGGGAGCAGCGCGAGCAGGCCGGCGAAGAGAACGTGGAGCTGCTGGTGCGCGTGCACCTGGGCCGGCAGCGCAAGGTCAAGGTGTGGGACCCGAGCCTGCGGTCGCTGATGCTGCGCTCGATCCCCATGCAGGCCGACTTCCAGCAGCGGGTGCGCTTCCGGCGCACCTTCCGGCTGAGCTCGCAGGGTGGGCAGCGGGCCCGCCAGCGGCGCAAGGTGAAGACCCAGGTGAGCATCGGGCCGGTCGAGCTGCAGCCGCCGGAGGCGCGCCGCCAGCGGGGCGAAGCGGGAGTGGAGGCCTGGCTGGTGCATGTCGAGCAGCTCGATACGCGGCCGGGGGAGGATCCGCTGGAGTGGTTCCTGCTGAGCACGGCGGGCGGGTTGAGCAAGCGCTGGGCGAAGCGCATCGTGGGCTGGTATGAAGCCAGGTGGGCGGTGGAAGAATTTTTCAAAGTTTTAAAAAGTGGTGCGCGCATCCAGGACCGCCGCCTGCGCACGGCCGCTGCGCTGCGCAAGTGCCTGGCGTTCGACGCCGTCACGGCCTGGCAGGTCTGCTCGCTGGCGCGCTACGCGCGCGACGCGCCGCAGACGCCGGTGGACGCCGTGTTGACCTGGGCCGAGATCACGGCGTTGTGGATCCACGTGCAGGCACAGGAGCTGTGGCGGCCGAGCGAGCGGGGGCGCGCGCCACCGCGCGACATCCGGACTTGGGTGGTGTGGCTGGCGATGACGTCCGGCTTCCGGCCCTCGAAGCGCCGGCCCCTGCCGGGCAACGCCGTGCTCTGGCGGGCCTGCGTCACGTTGGGGCAGTGGGTGCAGCACGATCAGGCCCGGCTGGAGTCCCTGCCCAGCCGGCCCGTCTTCGCGGAGCCGCCGGACGCAGCCGGGCCGCAGGCCAGCGAGTCCCCGTAGCACCCCGCCGGAGAGCTCGGGCCCGGCGCGACAGCTCGCGGCTCACCACTGGGCCCCTCAGCGGGGGGCCCAGCCCGGAGCCCGTGCGTCTGCAGCCGCTGCGGGGTGGGCCAGTCTGCTGGCTGAACCCCGCACCGCCCACTGGCTGGAGGGCAGTCGCCGGCCCAGGTAGGCACTGGCGCCCCAGCGACAGCGGCCGCCCACTCTCCCGTCCCATCCCCCCGCAGACGGCGGGCTAGAGCACGCCCAAGACGCCACTGGCCACTAACCCGTCCGCACCACTGCGGCCATCCTCCAGACTTGGCCCAGCGCCCCGAGGCCTCTCACCGATTCGGCTAGGCCAAGTTCAACTCGCACCTGCAGGAATGAGTTAACTACGATCTAGCGCTAGCTCCTGGGCTGTGCCGGGCCAATCCGCGCGGTTGGCGCCATCAAGAGCCCGGCGCGGGCGCCTCACGCACTCTGCGTTGCCCATGCGAAGGCTACCACGCCCGAACGGCTACTGGTTAGCCCACCCACACTACCGCCTCCAATGTGGCAGCATTGCCGGCCACTGCAGGGCACGCGGTCAAGGCGCCAGCATCACGGGCGCAGACTGCATTGGGCCCGAGTCGCAACCTCCGGTCCCTGGAGACTTGGAAGCGGGGGCCGCCCGACAGGCCTGCCTCAAGGATTCGCCGCCTCCAATTGATCAAGATGCAGGTCCAACTCATGCGCGCTGGGCTGCGATCCGCAGCCTCCAAGGCTTCGCGTCGACAGGCTTCCGCAGACAACCCCGCGGCGCAGCGCCTCGGCCAAGGAACAGCCTCGCAGCCAGCCGTGCAGAAACCCCGCGTTGAACGAGTCGCCGGCCCCAGTCGTGTCACGGACCTCGACATCCAGAGCCGGAACACGCTCAGCCTCATCTCCAGCGTGCAATGCCGCCGCTCCGCGGGCACCGAGCTTGACCACTACTGTCGTCGAGTCCGTTGCGAGCTCCTGCAGGCCCCGGAGAACGCTCCCGCTTCCCGTGATCCGTCGCAGCTCTACATCGTTCAGGAACAGCACGCTGGCATCACAGAACACATCGGCGACCTCCGTGCCCCACTCTTCGTACGGATCGTGACCGGGATCGAACGACGTCGTCAGCCCGAGGGACTTGGCCCGCTGGAAGAGGGAGGGCAGCTCCGGCCTCAGCTCTCGCTGCAGGAAGTAGGAGGCCACATGGAGGTGTTCAAATCCGGTGAGCAGGGCGCTGGTGGCTTCCCGGGCCCGCCAATGCTCCATCGCTCCGGGATAGGTAACCAGCGCACGGTCCCGCCCGCTCAATGACACGGTCACTCCCGTCCGGAGGTTCGGATGAGTGCTCACCAGCGAGACATCGACACCTAGCTCCGCCAGCCGCGCGACGCAGTAGCGTCCGAAGAGATCGTCCCCGGTAACACCGAGGAACGCCACATCGTCACCGAGCGCTGCCAAGCCCGCGGCACAAATCGCCGAGGAGCTTCCAAGCCGCAAGGCGCACTCCCCAGCCACGACCTCCCGCCCCGGTTCGGCGGCGGAGGACAGGGAGGCCAGAACGAGGTCAGGATTCA
The DNA here is from genome assembly GCA_963662745.2 of Bryobacterales bacterium. GTDB lineage: Bacteria > Acidobacteriota > Terriglobia > Bryobacterales > UBA6623 > VXMF01. The sequence goes on along the minus strand of CAXXUI010000002.1, from coordinate 2,652,773 downwards.
GCTCGCCTGCGACGAGGATCCGCATGGCTCAGGCATTGTAGAGCCGGAACCGCGGGACGACCCTGCTGATCGCGCCGCTGCCGGCCGGCTGATCCGGCTCAAGCCCTTCCTCCAAGCACCGGAACAAGCCCAGCAGCTGCCCAACAACGACTTGGGCCACCGCGCCCCACTCGTCCGGCAGACCGTCCAGCCCTGGCGGATCCACGAGCAGGTCACCCTCTGACAGGAGCTCGGGCGGTACACCGTTCCCCACCGCCAAGACCGCCCCGCCGAGCCCCTTGGCACGAATCTCCCGCAGCACGTCCAGCTGGTAGGCCCGCTTCGCTTCCTGCCCGGAGAAGAACAGCACGAGCAGGCAGTCACTCCGGAACGAGCACATCGGGCCGTGGCGGAAGCCGAGCCAGGATTCCGCCAAGGTGGCGACCCGTCCGTCCGTCATCTCCAGCATCTTCAGGGACGACTCCAGCGCCGCCCCGAACTGGCCTCCGCTGCCCAGAGCGATCATGCGGGCGAAACGACGCCTCGCCATCGACTCGATGGCAGCCAACCGGCTTCCGAGCAGTTCCAACCCGACGGCGATCAGCGCGTCGCCGTGCCGCAGACAGGCTTCGGGAGTCTCCTCACAGGCCAGCGACAGCCCGGCCAGGGCCAGGTTGGTGAAGCTGCTCGTCATCACGAGGCTCCGGTCGCAAGTTCGCTCGTCGAGCAGCTCGACGCACACGCGGGAGTCGCTTCCCGAGCCCCATCGCCGGACGACGCGCCCCTCCGGATTGCAGGTCAGCACCAAGTGGTTGATGCAGGGCTCTCTCTCCAAGCAAGCCGAGAGCAGGGCCGTGCTCTCAGGGCTGCTTCCGGACCGCGCGAACGAGACGAGCATCAGCGGCCGTTGAGGGGGCAGCAGATCCCGCCTGGCCAGCACCAGCTCGCCACTAGCCAACGCCTGCGCCGCGATTCCGGCGCGACGCTGAATCGCCGGTGCGACGCAGACGCCGACATAGTGCGAACTCCCTGAGCCGGTCAGCACTACGGACTCAGTCATCCGGAGCTGGCCGCGGCCGGCTAGAGCAGCGCCCCGCTTGACCGTGTCCAGCCATAGTTCCGGCTGCTGGAAGATTTCGGCCAGCGTGTGGCGCCAGCCCCGCGCCGAGCGGTCGCCAGCCAACGCTTCGCCGAGCCGCCTCTCGGCGGCAGAGGCCACCTCACGGATCTCGTCGGCCGCCGGCATCGTCCAAGCCGCCCGCTCGCCCGAGCAGGCGGGGGCGGGCGAAGGCCGAAGTCTATCAGAAGTGGTCCGGCGCGAGACGATCGGCTCGCCAGTCGAAGGGCACTGATCCAGCCGGTCCGCGCGCCCGTGCTACCTTGCTGAGTCACCTGACGATTCATGCCCGGCCAGTCGAGAGCAATGGTGGTTCACAGCGGAGGACCAACCGCCGTCCTCAACGCCAGCCTTGCCGGCGTGATCGACCGCTGGCGCAGCTCGTCCAACGCCGGCCTGCTCTACGCGGCCCGCCACGGAGTGCAAGGACTGATCGCCGGCGACTGGATCGAGCTCTCGGACGCCGCCCCGGACTGGCTTCGCGCACTGCGCGCAACTCCCGGTTCTGCGATCGGGTCCAGCCGGCTCAGGCTCGGCGAGGCTGCCGCCAGCGGTTTGGTGCGCGAGCTCCGGAGACAAGGCATCAACTGCCTCTTCTATACCGGAGGCAACGGTTCCATGGGGACAGCGCACCTGCTCTCCCTGCTTGCCGAGCGGGATTGGCCGGAACTGCGAGTGATCGGCGTGCCCAAGACGGTTGACAACGACCTAATGGCCACCGACCATTCGCCGGGATTCGGCTCGGCCGCGCGGTTCTACGCGCTGGCCGCGAGGGACGTGGGCGAGGACAATCGCGCCCTGCCCTCGCCTGTGACGATCATCGAGACGATCGGGCGCAACGCCGGCTGGGTGGCCGGGGCCACCGCCCTGGCCCGGGGACGGCCGGACGACGCGCCGCACCTGATCTACCTCCCGGAGCGTCCGACGACCATCGGAGCGATCTGCCAGGATGTCGCGCGGCAGGTGGACCGCTTGGGCCGCGCCGTTCTCGTCGCCTGCGAAGGCCTACGCGATCCAGACGGCAGGCCGTTCGGCGCGGCGCTCGACCGAGCCGGAAGCTCACGGCACGAACTGGCCCAGAACCTCGGCCATAGGCTGGCGCAGGAGATCTCGACGGTCACCGGCCTGCGAGCCAGATCGGAGAAGCCGGGCCTGCTCGGCAGGGCTTGCTCCTTCGCCGTCTCGGCCGTCGACGCGGAAGAGTCCTACCGCTGCGGGAGAGCCGCGGTCGAGGCTGCGCTGGCCGGAAGGACGGGAGTGATGGTCGCGCTGCGACGCGAGTCGTCGGAACCGTACTCCTGCGCGACGTTCCTCGCTCCGCTGTCCGATGTGGCGAACGCAGAACGGCTCGTGCCCGACGCTTGGATCGCCCCTTCCGGATCCGACGTGACGGCGGAATTCGTCGCTTTCGCAAGGCCCTTGGCCGGTCCGATCCAGCCGCTGCCGCGGTGCGGCCACGCCCAGGTTCTCGGACCTCCGCAGCCAGCCCACCCGCCCCGGGGCCTTCCGGGATAAGGCTGTCCGGCACCGGACGCTTGGGCGATAATGCCCTTGCCGTGCCCCTCGCCGCGAGGTACGGCAACTTCCGAGACTGCCTCATGCCCCCATCTCGCCGCTCCTTCCTCGCTGCCGGGCTCGCGTCCGGCGCAGCCGCTCCTGCCTGCTCCCAGACGGACACCGAAGCCGGTGCGGACACCCGCTTGGCGCTGGCTGACTTCCAGCCGCGAAGCATGCTGGTCACTGAGGAGAACAGAGTCGAGTCCGCCCGCTTTCCCGCTATCGACGTGCACACGCATGTCTCGTCGGTGTTCCGTCGTCAGCCCGGCCCGGGGGACTCCCTGCAGGGCAATCCGGGCGAGCGGCTGGATCAGATCACCCAGTGGATGGACCGCCTTAATCTCAGGATGCTGGTCAACCTCACCGGCGGAACCGGCGATGTCCTTCAGCACACCCTCGACGAGATGGCCGGGCGCCATCCTGGCCGCCTCCTGACCTGCACGGTTCCCGACTACGCGAGGCTCCAAGAGCGAGGCTACCCCGAATGGCAGGCCGAAGAGCTAGCGCGCGCCAAGCGGCAGGGCGCGGTCGGGCTGAAGATCACGAAGACGCTCGGCCTGTACCTGCGCGAAGACGGAAGCGGTGACGGCGAGCGGGCGGGGAGGCAGCGGGGTGGCCTCGTGAGAATTGACGACCCGCGCTTCGATCCGATGTGGGACGCCGCCGGCAGTCTGGGCTTGCCGGTCTTCATCCACATAGCCGATCCTGACGCCTTCTTCATCCCGACCGACCGCTTCAATGAGCGGTGGGAGGAGCTGGGGAACCATCCCGACTGGTCGTTCCACGGCCAGGACTACCCTCCCAAGGAGGAACTGCTCGCCGCCCGCAACCGAATCATCGAGAGGCACTCCGGCACCACCTTCATCGGACTGCATGTGGCGAACCGCCCGGAGAACCTGGACGAAGTCTCGTCGTGGCTTGAAGCCTACCCCAATCTGCAAGTGGAGATCGGGGCCCGCCTCGGTGAGCTTGGCCGGCAGCCGCGGCGGACGAGGAGGTTCTTCGAAGACTACCCGGATCGCATTCTGTTCGGCACGGACGCCAGTCCGAACGGAACGTCCGTCCCGCAGCAGGACTTGGAACCGGAAATGTTCCGTTACTACTTCCGTTTCCTCGAGACCTTGGACGAGTATTTCGACTACTCGCCGGCCCCGACCCCGCCGCAAGGGCGGTGGAAGATCTACGGCATCGGACTGCCCGACGAGATCCTCAAGAAGGTCTACCACGACAACGCCGCGAGGGTCCTCGGCCTCGCGGCGGCCTAGAACCTATCCGCTCCGGCCCTAGGGCGCCGCTCCGGCGACAATGACAAAGCGCTGCCGCCACCGCCTCATGGGTGGCGCCAGCGGTCGGGCATGGACATCGAGAGACCGCGAGCGATCGACCTCCGCTATCCACTCGGGCGGTTCGCGCCGCCCGACCGGGTCACGCGAGCCCACGTGAACGCTTGGATTGAGGATATGGCGAAGCTGCCCGCCGCCGTCCGCCAAGCTGCTGCAGCCTGCTCGGACAGGCAGCTCGACACGCCATACCGGCCGGGCGGCTGGACGGGCCGCCAAGTAGTGCATCACCTGCCCGACAGCCACATGAACAGCTATGTGCGCTTCAAACTGGCCCTGACGGAAGACCGTCCGGTCATCAAGCCGTATGACGAGCAGCGCTGGGCTTCGCTCGCCGACAGCGGCGGCCCGGTAGCTGACTCGCTCGACCTGCTCGACGCGCTCCACCGCCGGTGGACCGCGCTGCTGCGCAGCCTGGGCTGGCCCCAGCTGCAACGGGAGTTCGTGCATCCCGACTCCGGAGCAGCCACATTGGCCGTCACCGTCGGCTCCTACGCCTGGCACGGTCGGCACCACTTGGCGCACTTGGAGCTGGTGTCGAACGCGCCCCGGCAAGACTCGCGCCCCACCGTCGAACGATGAGGGCCTTCCGAAGCCTGGAGCCCTCCCACGAGGCACGGGCGCCCGTCCGGTCCTGGCGCCGGGCTGCAGCGGCCCAGTCGAAGGCCAGCTCCCGCAGAGTCCCGCTGGCTGCGGGCTGGGCAGCGCTCGCCCTGGTGCTGGCAGCATGCGGATCCCAGCCCGCGGCACCGTCCCCCGACAGTCCGGCGACCGGTCCCGCGACAGTGCTGACCGGGGACTTCCCCGATCCAACGGTGGTCCGTTCCGGCAACGAGTACTTCATGACGCACTCCTCGTTCGACCGCGTGCCCGGCTTGCTGATTTGGCGTTCCCCCGACCTCTACAACTGGCAGCCTGTCATTCGCGCCCTGCGAAGCCATGTCGGCACGGTCTGGGCTCCCGATCTGGTCGACCACGGCGATCTGCTGTACTTGTACTTCCCTGCGGACGGCACCAACTGGGTGACGACCGCTCCGTCGCCCGCCGGACCTTGGTCGGAGCCGGTGGACCTCGGCGTGCGGGGCATCGATCCCGGACACATCGCCGCCCCGGACGGTCGACGCTACCTCCACCTCAACGCGGGGCGGGCGGTGGAGCTGGCCCCTGACGGACTCTCCGTCATCGGCGAGGTGGCCAAGGTCTACGACGGCTGGGAGTACCCGGCCGACTGGGTGACGGAATGCTTCTGCCTGGAATCGCCCAAGCTGCTGCTGCGCCGGGGCTACTACTACCTGACCTCGGCGCTGGGCGGAACGGCCGGGCCCTCGACATCCCACATGGTCGTCTCCGCGCGGTCTAGGTCGCCTCTCGGCCCTTGGGAGAACAGCCCGCTCAATCCCGTCGTGCGCACTCGGAGCCGCAGCGAGGAGTGGTGGTCCAAAGGGCACGGAACGCTGATCGAAGGTCCCGGGCAGCAGTGGCACATCGTCTATCACGGCTACAGGAACGGCTACCGGACGATGGGACGGCAGACGCTCGTGGAACCGGTCGAGTGGACGGACGACGGATGGTTCCGTACCGCATCTCCGGACGGAGAGGCGTTCCGAACCCGCGCGGTGCCCAACCACCGGCTCCGCTCGGAGGCCTTCGACGGACCTGAACTCCCCCTACAGTGGCAATTCGACGGCATCGAATCGGCAGCCGAGTACTCCGTATCCGACGGCGCCGTGCGATTCGACGCCGCCGCCGACCGGCTGCGCGTGCTTCACGCGCTCCCCTCGGATCACAGCTACGAAGCCGAAGTGACGCTCGACATCGAAGGCTCTCCCGAGGTGGGGTTCGTGCTGTACTACGGGACCGAGTCGTTCGCCGGCATCGGCCTGCTCGACGGGCGGGCAGTGCTGATCAAGGGAGGCCGGCCGTTTCCGAGGGACTCTCTGCCGTGTCCAGGCTGCCGTCACTTCAAGCTCAGGCTGGTCGAGCACGATGTGGCGGCCTACTTCGCGGCGGACGGATCGAGCTGGACGCAGCACCGGCGCGGACTTGAGGTCTCCGGCTTCCAAACCAACAGCCTCGGAGGCTTCTCCAGCCTCAAGCTGGGCGTGTATGCCAGAGGCTCAGGATCGGTCCGGGTCCACGACTTCCGCTACCGGGCCATCGAGTAACGCCCACCGCCGCAAGCGCCGGCAGCAGCCACGCTTCGACTCCTTCGCGCGCCCGGCGCTCGGGCGCCCGCCCGTGCTATGCTGATTGCAACGGCAGCGGGAGTAACTCAGTTGGTAGAGTGCGACCTTGCCAAGGTCGATGTCGCGGGTTCGAGTCCCGTCTCCCGCTCCAGGCTGCCGAGGCCCCCATGGGCCTTCCTAGCGGCGCGGTAGCCAAGTGGTAAGGCAGAGGTCTGCAAAACCTTTATTCGTGGGTTCGATTCCCACCCGCGCCTCCAAGCCCGCCATCCGAGCCGGCTCGGGCGGGCGGTCCGGACCGGGCCGCTTGCGCGGCTGATACGATCTCGGTATGAAGATCTCCAAGGCGCTGGGGGCCGGCGCGGACGCCGTCCGCAAGATGGTCCCGCGGCTGCTCTCGATCGCGAGGGAGCTGGCCTTGGAGATCGTCGGATTCGTGTTTTTCGCCTTCGGAGCGGTGTTCGTCTTCGGTCCGTTCGGGTTCATCCAGGCCTACCGGCAGCTGCCGGACAGCATGACCCGGCTGATCGTATCGGGAGTGGGCGCGATCATGTTCGCTTGGTTCGGGTACGACTCGTTCCGAAGGGCCAAGAGGCTCGCCAGGAAGCGGTAGCGCGCCCGCTGCCCGCAGCTGCCATGAAGACCGTCTACGAGGACCGGGACGGCCATCCTCCCGATCCGGGGAAGTACCCGTTCACAAGAGGGATCCACCCGGGCATGTACCGAGACCGGCTCTGGACGATGCGCCAGTACGCGGGCTTCGGGGACGCGCGCCAAGCGAACCAGCGCTTCCGGCGCCTGATCGCGCAGGGCACGACGGGGTTGTCGGTGGCGTTCGATTTGCCCACCCAGATGGGCTACGACTCCGACCACGAGCTCGCCAACGGAGAAGTCGGGCGGGCGGGGGTCGCGATCTCGTGCCTCCCCGACATGGAGGCCCTCTTCCAAGGGATCGATCCGGGCCGCGTGTCCACCTCGATGACCATCAACTCCACGGCGCCGATCCTGCTCGCCCTGTACGCCGCGGCGGCCGAGAGGGCCGGCGTGGACGCCGCGAGGCTGCGCGGCACCGTTCAGAACGACATCCTCAAGGAGTACGCCGCCCGCGGCACATACATCTACCCGCCCAAGGCATCAATGCGGCTCGCGACCGACCTGATGGCTTGGACGGTGCGCGAGGCCCCGCGCTGGAACCCGATCTCCGTCAGCGGCTACCACATGCGCGAGGCGGGGGCCAGCGCGGCGCAGGAGATCGCGTTCACGCTGGGCAATGCGGCGGCCTATCTCGACGCCGCTCTGAGCGCGGGCCTGCAGGTCGACGAGCTGGGGCCCCGACTGTCCTTCTTCTTCAGCGCCGACCGCAACTTCTTGGAGGAGATCGCCAAGTTCCGCGCGGCCCGCAGAATGTACGCCGAGATGATGAAGGAGCGCTTCGGAGCGCGCGATCCGCGCTCGATGAAGATGCGTTTCCACGCCCAGACCGCGGGATCCAGCCTGACGGCCCAGCAGCCTCGAGTGAACGTCGTGCGGACGGCCTACCAAGCCCTCGCCGCCGTGCTGGGCGGCGCGCAGTCGCTGCACACCAACTCCTTCGACGAGGCGCTGGCCTTGCCCAGCGAGGCCGCGGCCACGCTAGCGCTGCGTACCCAGCAGGTGCTGGCCTTGGAGGCCGGGGTAGCGGCCACCCCGGATCCGCTGGGGGGCGCGTACTGCATTGAGCGGCTCACGGACAAGCTGCAAGAGCAGGCCGCCGCCTGCCTGTCCGCGGTGGACGACCTCGGAGGGATGGTGGCCGCGATTGAACGCGGCTGGGTGCAGCGCGAGATCGAGCGGAGCGCGTACGAGTTCCAGCGGAGAGTCGAACTCGGCGACGAGAAGGTCATCGGGGTGAACGCCTACCGCTCCGAGGAGGCCGAGGCCGTGCCCATCCTGCGCATCGACGAGGGCCGGGAGCGGGAGCGGGCTGAGGAGCTGGCATCGTTCCGGGGGGCGCGGGATTCGGCCGCAGCCGAGGCGGCGCTGGACCGGCTACGCGAGGCGGCCGCCGGCGAGGCGAGACTGCTCCCCCTGATTCGGGCGTCCGTGGAGGCTGCCGCGACCGTCGGCGAGATCTCGGACGCGCTGCGGGACGTGTTCGGCGCGCACGAGTGACCCTTGGCCGCCGGCGCTACAGGCGGTGGAAGGCCTTGAGTATGTCGGTCGTGCCGTAGCGCAGGGCGATGGGCCGCCCGTGCGGGCAGGACATGGGGCAGTCTGTCTTCGCCAGCGCCTCAAGCAGCCAGCGCATCTTCTCCTCGGCGAGCGACATGTTGATCTTGATCGCCGCATGGCAGGCGATGGTGGCCGCCATCCGCTTGCGCAGGGCGCCCAAGGTCAGATCCCGGCCTCCGTCTCGGGAATCGTCCAGCAGCTCGGAGACGAGGGCCTCCACGTCGCGATGGGACAGCTCGGCCGGCACACCCTTCACAGCGACCGTGCGGTTTCCGAACGGTTCGATCTCGAAGCCGTTGCCCAGGAACTCCTCCTCCAGCTCGCGGTAGGCGACCATCTGGCCGGGGGTGAGAGTCAGCACGATCGGGGTCAACAGGCGCTGCATCACCGCCGTGCCCTTCAGACGCGCCTCGAGCACCTGCTCGAACAGGATGCGCTCGTGCGCCACATGCTGGTCAATAACCCAAATCCCGTCCTCGCCCGCCGCGATGATGAAGCTGTCGTGCAGCTGCCCCAGCAGCTGCAGGCGGCCCAAGCCCCCCAAGCTGGTCGGAGACCTCTCCACAAGAGGCGCCCGGCTGTGGAGCCGGTCTTCCAGCCCACCGGTCGCCCCACGCGAGTCCGAGGATGGGGACGGCGGTGCCGCCGTCGCGCCAAGGCCGGGTTTCGGAACGCTCCCGCGCGGCGGTACCGCGCGCGTTCCGGTTCCTCCCCCGGTCAGGCCTCCAATCACCGGGCCGGGCCGGGGCCCTTGGCCCGGAAGGGGCCCCGCGGGTCGCGGCAAGGAAGGCAGGGACTGGTGCTGGGCGCGGCCGGGCTGGGGCAGGTCAGAGGCCGGCTTGGCGGCGATCAGCCGGCTCCGCACAGCGCTGCGGACGAAATCGAATACGGACGACGGCCCGCGAAAGCGCACCTCGGTCTTGGCCGGATGAACATTGACGTCCACTTCGGAAGGCGGGAGGTCAAGGAATAGCAGCGCGAAGGGGTAAACGCCCTTGGGTGTCAGGTTCTCGTAGGCCCGAGAGAGTGCCCGCAGGATCAGCGGGTCACGGACCAAGCGCCGGTTCACGAACGTGTAGATCGCTTTCCGTCCGGAGCGGTGCGCCTGCGGCTCGGACACGAAGCCGGAGAGACGCAGATCCCCGCTCCGCGCTTGGTCGACCTCGACGAGCCGGTCAAGCGTATCGCCGCCGAAGACTTGGTAGACGCGCTCCCGAAGGGTGGCCACCGGCGTGACGTCCAGCAGGCTGCCGCGCTCGTTGCTCAGTCGGATGCGCTTGTCCAGATGCGCCAGACCGTAGTGCGTCGTGGCGCGGACCACATGGGAGAGCTCGGTGCGCTCGGTGCGCAGGAACTTGCGGCGCGCCGGCACGTTGTAGAACAGGTTGCGCACCTCGATGCTGGTTCCCGGCGCGAGCGCCGCCTCGCTCACGCTCCGCATCCGCCCGCCGTGAACCTCGACGACGGTCCCCGGCCCGTCGGCGCCGGGGCTGGTGGAGAGCGTCACCCTCGCCACGCTGGCGATCGAAGGCAGGGCCTCGCCACGAAAGCCCAGCGTGCCGATCGACAGCAAGTCGCCGGGCTCGCGGAGCTTGCTGGTGGCGTGGCGCTCGAAGGCCAGCATCGCGTCGTCGGGATTCATGCCGCTCCCGTTGTCACGCACCTTGATCAGCTGGCGCCCCCCGCCGCGGATATCGACCGCGATGCTGGTGGCCGCGGCGTCGAGGGAGTTCTCGATCAGCTCCTTGCAAACCGAAGCCGGCCGCTCCACCACCTCGCCCGCTGCGATCTGGTTGGCGACACGGTCCGTCAATACTCGGATCAACCCCATTGGCGTACATCCAGAATAGCGCGAACGACCGTCCGCTTCCGATCCGGCCTTATAATCGGGAGGATGCGGTCCGCACGGCTCGGCGCGATCACGCGACGGTCGTTCGCGACGGCCGCGTTCAGCGCCGTCGCGATGCCAGCCCAGAGCATTCCAGAAGTGCGGGCCTTGGCGTTCGACGTATTCGGCACGGTAGTGGACTGGCGCTCCTCGATCATCGCCGAGTGCGAGGCGCTGCGGCGCGACAAGGGCGTCCGGCTGCCCTGCCCTGAGTTCGCCGACGCTTGGAGAGACGGTTACGGCCCGGCCATGAACCGCGTCCGCGGGGGCGAGCTGGAGTGGCGGACCATCGACCAGCTGCACCGTCTGATCCTGGACGACCTGCTCAAGCGGTTCGGCGTCGCCGGCCTGAGCGAGGAGGAGAAGGAGGATCTGAACCGCGCCTGGCACCGCCTCGATCCGTGGCCCGACGCCGTCCCCGGACTGGCCCGCCTCAAACGCAAGTACGTGGTCGCCTCACTGTCCAACGGAAACGTGGCGCTGCTCGTGAACATGGCCAAGCGCGCCGGCCTGCCTTGGGACGCAGTGCTCTCGGCGGAGCTGGCCCGGCGGTACAAGCCCGATCGGGAGGTCTACCTCAAGGCGGCCCAACTGCTCGGCCTGCCGCCGGGCGAGGTCATGATGGTGGCCGCGCACAAGGGAGACCTGCGCGCCGCCGCCGCGGCCGGCTTGCGCACCGCCTTCGTTCCACGGCCCAAGGAGCGGCCCAACCGCCGGATCGACCTCTCCTTCGACGAAGCCTTCGACCTCAACGCCGACGACTTCCTGGACCTGGCCGACCAGCTCGGCGCCTAGCCGCCGCGGAGCGAGAGCGCTGAGGCAGAGCGGCGACAACCGTCAGACCATGAGCGAGCACGCTGTCCCCAGCTTCGGCAGCCACTTGGCGGCGGAGGAACCGGCGAGGAGAGGGTGGATGTTCGCCGTGTCCCTCGGACTGCAGGCGCTGGGAGTCGCGGTCCTGGTCCTGCTGCCGCTCCTGAACACGTACGAGATCGATCCCGGGGCCTGGGCGCTGGCCCGAGTGGGACTGGCGCCTCCTCCCCCGCCCCCGCCGGCCCCGGCCCCTGCCGCTCCGTCCGTCGCCCCGCCGCCGCGGCGGTACGTGTCGCAGTTCCAAGCCCCCTCGGCCATCCCGGACCGGGTCGCTTCGCTGAATGACGCGGGATTTCCGGGCGACCCCCTCGCCGGCCAGCCCGCGCCCCAAGGACTGGACGGCGGCCTAGGAGAGCCCGGCGTGCCGGGCGTGCTAGGGATGCCCCTGCTCTCGGGAAGCGTGCCGCCTCTGCCTCTCCCGGTCCGCATCGGCGGCAACATCCAGAACGCCCGCATCGTGAGCCGCGCCCTGCCGGTCTACCCTCTGGAGGCAGTCGAGCAGCACCTGACCGGAACGGTGAAGCTCGAGGCGATCATCGGGATCGACGGCGCGGTGAGGGACCTGCAGGTGGTGGACGGCCATCCGCTGCTGGCCGCTGCGGCGGTGGAGGCGGTGTCGCAGTGGCGCTACCGCCCCACCCTCTTGAACGGCAAGAGGGTGGAGGTGGTGACCTTGATAGAGGTCAACTTCAACCTCACGCTGCCGGAAGAGACCGACAAGCAGAACAAGGGGCGCCGGGGCCGGCAGGCCAGGCGGTAAACCGGCAGAGGCGGCCGTCAGGACGACTCCTGCCCGAGCGCGAGGGAAACTAGGCGAGGATCTCCCGAATCAAGTTTCCATGCACGTCAGTGAGGCGCATGTCGCGGCCGGCATGGCGGTAGGTGAGGCGCTCGTGGTCGAGGCCCATCAAGTGCAGGATCGTGGCATGCAGGTCGTAGACCGACTTGCGGTTCTCGACCGCCTTGTAGCCGAAGTGGTCGGTGGCGCCGACCACGTTGCCGCCCTTGACGCCGCCGCCGGCCAGCCAGACCGTGAAGCCGTACGGGTTGTGATCTCGGCCGTCGAGACGCTGGCTGATCGGCATGCGCCCGAACTCTCCGTGCCAAATGACGAGCGTCTCGTCGAAGAGCCCGCGTTGCTTGAGATCCGTGAGGAGCCCTGCGATCGGGCCGTCGGTCTCCCCGGCGTGCATGGTGTGAAAGTGATGGAGGGACCAGTGCTGGTCCCAAGTCGGCTCGTGGTTGCCGCCGCCTGAGTAGAGCTGGACGACCCTCACGCCTCGCTCGACCAGCCGCCTAGCCATCAGCGCCTGTCGCCCGAAGTACATCGTCCGCTGATCGTCGAGGCCATACAGCTGGCGCGTGGCCTGGGTCTCCTTGGAGATGTCGATGGCCTCCGTGGCGTGGACCTGCATGTTGTAGGCCAGCTCGTAGGACTGGATGCGAGCCGACAGCTCGGTGTCGCCCGGGTTGCGGGCCAAATGCTCGCGGTTGAGGCTGCCGAGCAGGTCCAGCCATCTGCGCTGGCGCTCGCGACTGACCTCCTTGGGCGGTCGGAGGTCGACGATCGGATCGCCGGTCGACCGGAACTGGGTGCCTTGGAAGGCGGCGGGCATGAAGCCCGCGCCCCAGTTGGGCTGGCCGTTGATCGGCCCGCCGCGATGGTCAGTGAAAACGATGTAACCAGGGAGGTTGTGGTTCTCCGAACCGAGCCCGTAGGTTAGCCAGCTCCCGACGCTCGGATGTCCGGCCAGCACGGTGCCGGTGTTCATCTGATACAGAGCCGGTCCGTGGTCGTTGGACGCGGTGTGCATCGACCGGATCACGGACAGGTCGTCCACATGCTGGGCGACATTAGGGAACAGCTCGGAGACCTCGATCCCGCTCTGGCCGTACTTGCGGAACTTCCACGGAGAGGGCATCAGCCCCCCGGGATTGCCTTGCGGGACCACGACCTCGCCGACGCCGCTCATGACTTCGCCGGCGTGCTTGTCGAGTTCGGGCTTGGGGTCGAAGGTGTCGATCTGGCTGGGCCCGCCGTAGCAGAAGATCGAGATGACGCTCTTGGCCTTGGGGAGGAAGTGGGGAGACGGATTGGGGTCGCCGGCGGAGGCTGCGAGCGCGCCGTCGCCCGCGGCCACGGCGGCAAGGCCGACATTGGCCAAGCCCCCGCCCAGGACCTTCATCAGCTCGCGACGGTTGATCGCAACGACAGGCCTCATCACCGCACCACCTTCCTTGTCTGCCAGTCTACCGCGGTCGAGACGGCTGCGGGAATTCGTGAGCGTCCAGAGAAGCGGTATGCATCTCGATGCTGTAGCCCGGCTCCTGAGGGGGCAGGTACCTGCCCTCCCGCATGGTGACAGGGTGCAGGAAGTGCTGGTGCAGGTGATCGACGTACTCGAGGACCCGTCCCTCGAGGGACCCGGAGACGCAGACGTAGTCGATCAGGGCCAAGTGCTGCACGTACTCGCACAGCCCGACGCCGCCCGCGTGCGGGCAGACGGGCTTGCCGAACTTGGCCGCGAGCAGCAGGACGGCCAGCACTTCGTTGACGCCGCCCAGCCGGGTGGCGTCGATCTGCACGTAGTCGATGGCTCGGGCCTGCAGGTACTGCTTGAAGAGAATGCGATTCTGGCACATCTCGCCGGTGGCGACGCCGATGCCGAGCGGCTTCAGGGCCTCGCGGATGGCCTTGTGGCCGAGGACGTCGTCTGGGCTGGTCGGCTCCTCAATCCATAGCGGTCGGTAGGAGGCGAGGCTCGCCATCCAGTCCACGGCCTCGGCAACGTCCCAGACTTGGTTGGCGTCGGTCATGAGGATGCCTTCAGGACCAATCTCCTCGCGGATGATGCGACAGCGGCGGGCGTCGTCGGCTCGGTCCCGGCCGACCTTGATCTTGAACCGGTCCCAGCCCTGCCCCACTCCGTCGCGACAGAGCGAGCGGATGCGGTCATCGGAGTATCCCAGCCAGCCGGCCGAAGTCGTGTAAGCCGGGTAGCCTTCGGCCTCCATGCGGGCGATTCGGTCGGCCCGCCCTTCGGCGCGCTCCTCAAGCAGCTCCAGCGCCTCCTGGGGCCGCAGGGCGTCAGTGAGGTAGCGGAAGTCGATCAACCGCACGAACTCCGCAGGCGACATGTCCGCGACGAGGCGCCAGACCGGCTTGCGCTCAGCCTTGGCCCACAGATCCCAGACGGCGTTCACGATGGCCGCGGTGGCCAGATGGACGGCGCCCTTGTCAGGGCCGATCCAGCGCAGCTGGGAGTCGCCGGTCATGGTGCGCCAGAAGCGGCCCATGTCGCTGGTGAACTCTTCCAGTGAGCGGCCGCGCAGCAGGGGCATCATGGCCCGCACGGCGGCCACGACGATCTCAGTGCCCCGGCCGAGCGTGAAGGACAGCCCGTGGCCGGCGAGACCGGCGTCGGTCTCCAGCTCGACATAGGCGGCTGAGTAGTCGGGGTCCGGATTCATGGCGTCCGAGCCCGAGAGGTCGCTCGAGGTCGGGAAGCGAATGTCGCGGACGCGGATGTGAGTGATCTTCACGGCGAGCCTTCCGAGACGGCGGCGCTGCGCGGGCGGGTCATGTGTCGAGGACCAGCTCTTCAGAATCGGCGCGGGTCTGGTCGAAGTCCGGGAGCCAGGAGTTGGCGTGGTTGTAGGAGCCCTGCTTGACCGAGAGAACGACGAAGGAGTACCAGGGGCAAGACCGCTGCAGATCAGTTTGCGAGAAGTAGGCGTCGGCGTCGGGATGAGAGTGATAAATGCCGAGCAGTTCCAGACCCATCAGCTGGGCGGCCTTGTCGGCAGCGAGCAGACTCTTGGGCGAGAGCTCGTAGAAGGCCCGCTGGGAGCCTTCTGCGGAGTTCTCCAGCGGCATGGCCAAGACTACGGCCTTGCCACCCGAGGCGCTGCTCCCCAGCATGGCGCCGACACACTCGTTGGGGTAGGCCGCCTCGGCATGGGCCCTCATGACGGCGAAGGGGATCCTAGCAATTCGGAGCATGGCGGCTTCAGTCCTCCCAGAACCGTTCGCTGAGGTACTTGTCGGCACCGTCGCAGAGCACCGTGACGACGGTGCCGTGCTTGAGTGTCTTCGCCAGGCGCCGAGCGGCGAAGACGTTGGCTCCGGACGAGATGCCCACCATGAGGCCCGTCACCTTGGCCAGCCGCTTGACCATGGCGTAGGCGTCCTCGGTGTCGACAAAGACCTGCTCGTGCGCCACCGTGGGGTCGTAGATCTCGGGCCGGATGGCAGTCTCCATGTGCTTGAGGCCTTCGAGTCCATGGAAGCCAGTGGAGGGCTGCAGCGAGACGATCCGGATGTCGGAGCATCGCTCGCGCAGGTAGCGGCCGGTGCCGACCAGCGTCCCGCTGGTGCCCAGCCCGGCCACGAAGTGCGTGACCTGCCCCCCGGTCTGCCGCCAGATCTCGGGACCAGTGCCCTCGTAGTGCGCCTGCCAGTTGGCGGGATTGCCGTACTGGTCGGGATAGTAGTACAAGTCAGGGCGACGCCTGACCTCCTCCCGACATGCCAGGATGGCACCGTCGGTCTGCAAGGCAGCATCCGTGAGCTCCAGTGCGGCGCCGTAGGCCTTCAGGATCCGCTTGCGCTCCGGCGAAGCGCTGCGCGGGAGGAACAGCTTGACCGGGTAGCCGAGGGCGGCGCCGATCATGGCGTAGGCGATACCCGTGTTGCCGCTGGTGGCGTCCACGATGGTGCGGCCGCGCTCCAAGTGGCCGAGGCGCTCCCCCTCATAGATCATATTGGCCGCGGGGCGGTCCTTCACGGATCCACCGGGATTGAGATGCTCGGCCTTGGCCAGCAGGCGCACGAAGCGACGCTTGGGAAGGAGCTTGTCCAAGCGGATCATGGGGGTATTCCCGATCAGCCCTAGGATGGGGGTGCCCGGTTCGACGCCGGGCCGGAGGGAGGCGACACGAGGCATAAATCGCTCGACTGGGCCGCCTGTGGGCGGGCCGGAACGCCCTTGCGAACGCCTATTCATTATTTCACGAGGCCGGCGTGGTGTGGCGAGATGGCTGCGGGGCCCTTCGACGGCCGATCGAGTGGCTCAATCGGGCTCCGCCCGAGGTGGTGGCCAGCCGAGGCAGCGCTCCGCAGGTGTTGATGAGTGCGTCCGGGCGCTGCTACAAACCGAGTGCCGACCTGCTCAGGCATCCTAGGTTGGGTGCGCCTTCGGGAAGGGCTGGCGTGGCAGCGAGGAACTTCGTTCGACCCTTTCCTAGGGTGACGTGCCATCACCGACAAGGCGGCGTGGATCGTCCTTGACGCCTTGGCTTCGCCATACATGCTTCGAAGGGCCTCTCGTAGCAACGCCGCGCCGCGTTCGCACTGGGCGGCGCACTCCATGCGCCTCGCCTTGGGGCACCTCTCCACCGCCCTGGCCCGCTGGCGGCGGTGCCGCTGGCGCCCATAGGGTGTCGCAACGGAGCGGCCCAAGCCCTCAAGAGTAATTTGACAGCTAACCTTGGAATCGTCCATGGCGCTGCCAATGCGAATTGAGCAGCGTTGGTCACAGGTACGGCAGCGATAGGACATGGAATGATGGGCGCATACCGTCGTGAGGCGAGTGGCTGCGTTCGCCCATTCTGGACGGCCTTGGCCCTGCTCTGCTGGGCCGCTGCGAGAAGGCTGGTCGGCTGTGACTCTACGGAGTCGGCATCTGATCCCAAGTCCTGCCGTCCAACACTCGCCCGGCTTTCTTCTTGTGAACCCCACCCCATTGCTTGAAGAAGAATGGCACGCCCGCCACCTCACACCGGTCCCGGATCTCGCGGACCCAGGAGGGACTGACCGGTCTCGCCCCCGGCCCGGACTCCCCGCCCACGATCACCCAGTCGATCCCCTCCAGCGTCAGCTCTTGCAAGGGGCCTAGGAGCGGTTCCAACGAGAGGAACTTGGTCTTGGCCCCCACGCGCTTCAGCGTCTCCGCACGGCTCAGCCAGCTTTCCGACTCCACGCTGACGCCCAACCAGATGTTGTCCGTCCAGTTCAGCTCGCTGTCCAGCTGGAGGGCGCGGTCCGGCCTCTTCGTCAGCACCTGGAACGTGTGTCGCGGGCTGCGGTTCATGGTGTCGAAGACCTGCTTCACGAAGCGGTCCTGAACCGCCTCGTGGAACAAGTCGGACATGGAGTTGACAAACACCAGTCGTGGCTTGCGCCACCTGAGGGGGATGCCCACCGCAGCGTCGTGCTGAACGACCTCGAAGCCGGCCCGGTACTTGACGACGCCCATCGCCCGCAGCCGGTGGGCCATGCGCTCGGCGTAGCAGTGCTTGCAGCCTTGGCTGACCTTGGAGCAACCGGTGACGGGGTTCCACGTCACCTCGGTCCACTCGATCGCTGAACGGGAGGGCACGACTAGATCTCCTGAAAAAGGTGGCCTGCAATGTCGTGGGAGCAACGGATGCCCCTTGCAATAGGGTTGCCCGCGCAGAAGAAGGGCTCGAAGGGCCGTCCGCCCGTGGAATCTACCCCGTGGGTCCGCGAAGGCATGGAAACGCAATCGAGGTGCTCGTTCGAGTCGGCCCCCACAACGGTCGTGTCTCGATCCGAATTGTTGTTCCGCAGCGCATCGAGCCATGCACAGCGTTCCGGGGCTCTGTCGATGACGATGAGGCGATCGAACGGCTTGTCTCTAACCCGTACGGTCCTCTCGGCTGATCCCCTGACGAACTCATCGGCACCCTTGTTCGCATCCCGAGCCGTGATCCTGCAGCAGCCTGAGAATGCGTTGATGCAGGAGAGTCGGAAGGGCTGTCCCATGCCCCGCTGCAGGACATCCTCGGCATCCAAGCGCCGCAGCGTCGACAGCGAGGGATCGATCAGCGACCGCGGCTCCGCCTCGGTGAGCGGACTCCCTGCGGACTCGCGAGCAGCTGGCAATTGTGAGAGGGGTAGGCCGTCTACGGACTCCACCACGAGGCAGGCGGTGCCGTTGGTCCGGAAGAAGTCTAGGAACACCACCACGCCCGGATCGTCGTTGAGCTTCACGATCCGCTTCGCCTCCTCCCGGAAGTGCCTCCGTCCGACCTCGTAGGGCGCCAGGCTGTCCGTGCTCCGGGGACGCACGGCGCCGCCCTCGTGGACCGAGAGCTCGGCCGGCGAGTACTCCTCGATCGCGACGGAGTGGCGTAGCTGCTCGCGCCTGGCACAGTACACGACATCGTACTCACCGTAGCCCAGCACATCTTCGACCAGGTAGCCACGGAGCGGCATTCCAACCGGCAGGACATCCCGCAGGTTCAATCCTCCGCCCGCCTCCTACTCGGACTCAGCCACTGCCGCCCGATCCATCACCTCAAACGGCAAGCCAGTTCGCCGCGCCCCGAACAAGTTGGCGCAGAACGAAGCAAGACCTGCAGGCAGATTCCTGGATGGACGTGTCGCACTCCATCGTTTTCCGGTTCCGAGCCCCGGACGGTCCGTGGCCCTTCTGCGGGAGACCACCGCCTCGCCACTCCGGCGATCATCCTGTTCGCGACAGGTTCCGTGCTCCGCCCTCGCTCGCCCCTACGAAACCGCACGCCTGAGTTTGAGCCTAGACTCACACCGACGAAGAATGCATCAACGAACACCCCTTGCTTTGCTCCGCCGAACCTGCCGGACCGAGCCACGCGGCCAACAGGAGTCCCACCACACCGGTAATCGGCCACCGAACGCCGTGTTACATTCCT
Source organism: Bryobacterales bacterium (assembly GCA_963662745.2). Classification (GTDB taxonomy): domain Bacteria; phylum Acidobacteriota; class Terriglobia; order Bryobacterales; family UBA6623; genus VXMF01. The sequence goes on along the minus strand of CAXXUI010000002.1, from coordinate 2,633,927 downwards.
ACATGGCGGCGCAAGGTCCGCACTCGGGAGGAGCATCCGAATGAGCAAACAGTTTTCTAGGCGGGACGCTATCCGCTGGGCCGGCGGCGCGGCCATGGCAACTACCTTCCTACCATTCAGCGGTAAGTTCGCAGCATGGTCACACCCGGCTGAGAAACCGCTTCAGACCCGCCTTCTGGGCAGGACGGGGCGGGAAGTAACCACGTTCGGCCTAGCTGGCGGCAACAAGGTCCAGTGGGACCTGCCGGGCGACGAGGCCGTCCAGATCGTTGTCAAAGCGATCCGCGCCGGACTGACCTACATCGAGACGGCCAACAACTACTTCCTCAGCCAGGAGAAGATGGGCAAGGCCTTCGAGACGCTCAACCTCAAGCCGGGCCTGCCCGGCTACGACCACAGCCTTCGCGGTCGGTTGTTCATCGCAACCAAGACCGGCCTGCGTCACGCCATCGTGCGCGACGGCTCTGAACCTATGGGCCGCTCCTCAGGCGGAGGCAAGCTGGTCCTCGAGGACATCAAGCGGTCACTCACGCAGTTCTTTGGAGACGGCAAGGGCCACATTCCCGACGGCGCGTACCTCGACCTCATGCAGGTCCACCACATCTCCAGCAATGCTGATGTCGATGCCGTCTACGAGGGCCTTGACAACCCCGAAGACATGTCCCTGCCTCGCGTCGGGGCGCTGGCCTGCCTGCTGGACTATCGCGACGGCACGAACCGTACAGGTCTGAACCCCGAGCACCGCAAGTGGATCCGCCACATCGGCATCACCGGGCACGAGAACCCGGCCGTCCACATGTACGCCATCCAGCGCGACACGCGGAACATCCTCGACACTCTGCTCGTGGCGGTCAACCCCAACGACCCCAGATACTTCTGCCATCAGACCAACTCGATTCCAGTGGCGCACGCCAAGGGCATGGGCATCATCGGCATGAAGGTCTTCGCCGACGGCGTGATGTACGGATTGGAACAGGCCTACGCTCACCGTCCGGGCCAAAGTGTGCCTACCGTCGGTCAGCCCGACAAGCTGCCCTTCCAAGACTTCATTCGCTATTCCCTGAACCCGCCCGGCATGGCCTCGATCATCACCGGCATTGGCCTGATTGACGGCAACGACGATCCCGAGCGCGACCAACTGGTCGCCAATTTGGCTGCTGCCCAGACGGCGCGTCCTCTCTCGGATCGAGAGAAGGCCGACATCGAGCAGACCGTTGCCGATCTGCACGGCACTCGCACCAACTTCTTCCAAGCGCCATCCACGGGCTTCCAGCCCGCACAGGGCTTCACAGCACGGCGAACTGACTCAGGGGGCGTTCGCTTGAAGTGGCACTCGGCATACGCCGCCGGCAGCCCGCTCGTCGCCTACGAGGTGTACAGGCGTCGCGAGCGAATCGGCACGGTGCCGTATCGGCCCCAAACATCTTTGAAACCCTTCGAGTTCGAGGACAAACGGGCACCGAGAGGGCATTCGGGCGGGCTGTACTACAGAGTGCGGGCTGTCGACAGCACAGGCGCTCACTCCGACACGCCAGCGATCAAGGCCTGATAGGTCCTCCGGTTGGTCGCCCCATTCAGCGACACCGCCCGGGACACTCAGATCGCTTGGTGGCCGGGGCCAAGAATTGTGCAGCGTGGGGATGGCGGTCAAGGGGCGTAAGAGTGAGCCCACAATGAAGCTACAGGTGCGAAGGAAGTAGATCATTATGAAGCGCAAGCCGCATGTGGAGAGTCCGGATCGAGAGTCGACACGCATTGCCGAGAGGGTGAAGTATTGGAGTGAGCAAGATCGCATCAACCAAGTGCTGATCCCAAGGTTCATCCGCCAAAGCGAGTTGCTCGCCAAGCATATTGCCGAACATGACGACCTTCCACGACTCCTAAACGAAGTCGTATCTGAAGCCTTGTCCCAGCAATCGAAAGCGTTCGAGGAGAGAATGGAGACGATTGTCACAGATCTCAACAATGCGCACACCCGTGCATTGGAGTTGGAAGAAGCCCTTACGAAGCGCACGCGACAATTTGAATCGATCAAGGAACGTCTAGACCGACACGGGCGCAAAGTCCGAAACCGTTTGATTTTGGGGACTATCATCGCCTGTGTGTTCGCTTTGATCGTGGCTGCCTTGGTCTGAGCTGGAATGGGACCTCCATGCGATCTTCAGATCTCTTGGTAAGCCTAGCGCGGCTACCAGCAAGCCAGCAAGGGCATGGATCGGCACGCAAGCAGATCGACGACATCGTCGCCAACGACCGGGTCCTGTCCGCGAGCGAGTTCGCTGCGTCACTCTCCCTAGGGCTCTGGGGTGTCTGGGACAGGATCAACGTTCCGGACTCGTTGGCCGAAGCTTACGCCGCCCAGTACCCTGGCTCAGCGGCTAGTCATTCCTTGTTTGAGCAATGGGAATCCATGCAGGCAGCTGGCTTGGAATCTTCGACTGGATTCATTAGTGGACTGAAGGGTAAGTTGGCGGAACTAAAGGCCATCGAAATACTAGACCAGAATGGGTACACTAATGTAAACATCGCTGACAACCCGGTTCAGCCAGGCTGGGATATCTCAGCCGTCAACGAAGCTGGAGAGACTGTCCTCTATCAAGTCAAGACGGGCTCTGAGGCCTATGCTAGTAGCGTCACCGGAGACATGCAAGCAGATGCAGGTCTCGACTTTATGGTGGGCTCAGAACTCCATAATGCTATAACTGATAGTTCTCCAGAACTAGCCGATAGACTGATTGACATTGGAACTGATCTTGAGTTAGTCGAGGGCGTTAGTGGTGGACTAGAGACACTTAGCAACAACCTAGGTCTCGATATTGTTGACAGCGTGGGAGAATTGTTGCCAATCGCTGGATCCCTCTTCATGGCAGTGTCCCTAATCCGGGGTGCTTTGAATACCGAGCTTCACTTTCGGGATGTAGATCGCACTGACAAGAACAAGATCCAAGTCATACAGGCCCTTACTCTGATGTCCCGGTTCGGTATTACTGCCTTCTTGACGTGGCTCACCGGCATTTCCGGGACTCTCGCTGGCAGCAGTGTACCGGGGATAGGAAACCTAGTTGGTGGAATCTTTGGCTCATTGTTAGGCGGAGTGGCTGGTTGGCGTCTGAATCGTCGTCTAAGCCCTCACATGCTGAACTTGGCACTCGACATCACGGGCCTGAATCGCGGAGATCTCTTCTACTTCAATAACAAGAAACACATTGATGACTTGGGCCAGTCTTTCCGTAATGCTGCGGATTATCTGGATGAATGGGCTATCCTGAATACTGTTTAAACTATATCTTGCTTCGCGTCGTCCAAGGTTTTTCCACGGCGAGTCGAGCGAACCCATGGCTAGCCATGCGGCCCAATTCCGAATTCGTTCACGATCCTGATCCGCCCCCAAGTCAACTCACTGTCCAACGGAACGCGACTCGTGGCACTGGCCCGCTAGAGTTGTCCGGAATGTAAGGATTCAGTAAGGGGGGCGCTATGCACTCTGGGTTGATCTTGCGGTTAGGGCGTGTCGGGTGGGCGGGGGTTGCGACAACTGCGCCCGGCGGCGCTCGTCCATCGCCCATGGCAGCCACGGGGCCAGATCCTCCGGCGCCCGCCCCCCTCCACGGGCACCCGCACCCGGTCCACAGAACCAGCACCTACACTGCGCAAGGATCCAGTAAGGGAGTACCCCGCGCCCCCCTTACTGAATCGTTACTCCGGCGCTATCGAAGGAACCTGGGAATCGAAGATGACACCTCGCCGCCGGCCGCTGAGGATCTCGTGGAGGGGCTCCCGGAGAGAGAGATTGACCCGGAAATCCGGGAAAAGCTGGATGCCGTAGCCGCCTTCGGGGCCGGCGCTTAAGAAGTCGGCTTTCTGTAGCGCGGATATCGCCGTTCTACCGCCGCGAAGCGGATCTTGCCGTGGTCAATGGGGAGACCGGAACAGGTTCGAGTGGGCAACGACACCGCGGATGCCGAATTCCCGCAACTTGCCTCGCGATCTGTTGCCAGACCCCGTCGCATGCAAGAAATGCACACTCAGACCGCCCGGTCTTGGACGCAGCAATCTGTAAACCGAACTGATGTCGCCGTGATCGGTCACGGCCCGTTGAGAGCCACCCGATTGCGGCCTGCCCGCGTACCTCTTGTCCCCGGTCGCTTCAGAAGATGTACTTGAGGCCGAACTGCAGTTCACGCATGGTTCGCGCGGAGGTGACGACGCCGAATGTCGCTGGTGCGAGAATGTTCCGACCGGGTGGGTTCCAGTTTGGATGATTCGCAAAGTTGAAGGCTTCGAAGCGAAACTGCAACGTCTGGCCTTCGGTGATCGTGGTGTTCTTTGTTAGCGAGAAGTCCCATTGCGCCACGCCGGGGCGACGCAACACATTGCGTCCCGACGTACCTTCCCGAACCAACAGTTCCCGGCTGGCGTCGGTGAATGCGTCAATGTTCCAAAAGCGATCAGCAGTGGGATTCTCCGGATGCGGCTCTATGCCAGTCGCGTCAGGCCGCGTACCGGTACCAGTGTTGTTGCGGTCGCCAATGCGGGACACGTTGATCGGTGTCCCGGTTGAGAACGTCAGGATGCTCCCGAATTGCCAACCGTTGATAATCTTGGCTAGCGAGCCTTGGCGATTGACTCCTGGGATGTCCCAGAGGAACGACGTGACCCAACGGTGCCCGGTATGGAACTGTGACAGGGAACGCTCGGCCCTCAGGTCATAGAGAAACGCGGCTTGCTCTTCCTCTCCGCCCCTAACGCGTATGCCGCTACCGTTGTCAATCGACTTGCTCCAAGTGTAGCCCACCAGGTAGGTTAGTCCCCCGCTGAAGCGCCGTCGCAACTTTAGGTTCCCGGCGTTGTAGCTCGAGTTCACGACGCCGTTGGATGTCTGAATCAATCCGTATTCGTCCCCCCAAGGCCTCCGATTAACTACGGAACTGAAGTCGTCCGGCCCAGCTCGGTGAACCGCTTGGTTCCAAAGGACGAGTCGCTCGAGCTTGTGGCCGCCAGTCCCGAGATAACCCAACTCCAGAGTGGTGGCATCGTCGAGCTGCCGCTGCACATTGAACATCCATTGCAGCGAATAGGGTGTGCGCCGCTTGGTGTTCACGGCCAGCGTGAAGGTGGGACCCTGACAGTCGCCCGCCCAGTCTGAGCAGACAAAGCGTTCCCGCTCGACCCTCCAAGGGTCGGCGAGGTCCGCGTCGTGCCTCTCGCGGTCGGCGATAAAGTCTGACCGGCCGCCGATGTTTCGCGCTAGATCGTAGTGGATCTCCGCGATGTCCTGAATGTAGAAGACTCCGAATCCGGTGCGGATCGTCGTCTTCTCTCCAGGCCGCCACGCTATGCCGATGCGGGGCGCGAAGTCGTTCCGGTCGTTCCCGACCAGCGACTTAGGAAGTCCCGCCTCTTCGGACGAGGCCTTCGGAATCCCGTCGTGCCAGTGGTACGGAAGTCCCTCGTGGAAATCGCCTGCGCCAGCGCGTACCATCAGCGGAACTCGGCTGTTCGGGTCCACCCGTACGTCGTCCGTAACGCCGGGATCAAACAACAGAACGTTCATCGCCCCACGGTACTTGTCGTGATACGGCGGTGTGTATTCGTAGCGGAGGCCAAGGTTGATCGACAAACGGTCTGTAACCCTCCAAGTGTCCTCAAGGTAGGCTGCCACTGCGGACCCGCGGAGCAGTCCGTTCGCTGGCACGCGTGAGCGCTGCGAGCGAACGGGCTTGCCGAGCAACAAGTCTGCCATCGGATGCCCGGTTCGACCTCGGTCGGTTGGGTCTTCCGTGGTTACCCCCCTGAACGCGAAACTGCCACGTTGGAAAGGAACGCCGGCCTCGTTGAAGCGATCCCGGCGGAACTCGCCCCCGAACTTGAGAGAGTGCTTGCCGCGTACCACCGAGACGTTATCCACCCACTGGAATACGTGCGAATTCTGGATGAATGGTCCGTTCACCTGCTCGCCGAAACCGGACAGCCCCAGTCCGAGACCGGTGCTAGGGACCCCCCAAGCCAGTGGCGGAGGCGAGACTAGGCCGACGATCCCGAGTTCTGTGATGACGTCTCGCTCGTTCGAGAAGAACCTTACCTGATCGTTCTGGAATAAGGTATAGCCGAACCGGAACTCATTGACGATCGATGGTCCGAATGTTCGGGTATTCTGCATCATCGCCTGCATCGGAGTCGTGATGACATCCTGCTCCTGGTGCTGGAAGGTTGCGATCTGGCCAAAGAATTCGTCCGACCAGCTAAAGCGGCCGAACCAACTTGACGAGTTGCTCTCGATGAAATCCACTCGCTGTGTGAACTGGTCCCAGTCAACTTCCTGCTTTGCGTCGCGGGTGAAATTGCGCAGGATGCGGTCACCTGGAACCGTCGCGCGCGGATAGAACTCGAGCATTCTAACTGCGGTGGGGTGAAACCGCGACTCCGGAACAATCAAGTTGGGAAACAGCTCGGCGGAAACAGCTCGCTCATTGCCTTGGGCGTCGGTTGAATAGGAGCGTGTCATCGGATCGAAGATCGTGCGGCCAGAAGCACTTAGGTCTCCAGCTCGCATGCGGTCAGTCGCAACGTTCGCCCGACGCTCCAGCGCCTTGCGCTCCCTGAGTCCCTCGTAGTTCGCCATAAAGAAGACCCGTTCGCGCACAATGGGTCCCCCCACTGTGAAGCCGAACTGGTTCCGCACGAACGGGTTCCTCTCTCCTGTGAGCAGCCACTCCCTGGCATCGACGTTCTCGTTGCGATGAAATTCAAAAACCGTGCCGTGGAACTGGTTGGTGCCCGACTTTGTGGCCACGATCACTTGGGAGGGATTGCGGCCGTACTCCGCGGAGTAGACGCCAGTCTGCACGTTGAACTCTTGCAGCGCATCGATCGATGGTCGAATGGCGAAGAGTCCGTAACTGTGCTCCGTGTTCTCGATGCCGTCAAGTGTGTAGCGGTTGAAGGCATTGCGCTGGCCGGCGATGGAGAATACCTGCTGGGCGCGCTCGCCACCCTTCCGCGCACTGCCTTCGGTTTGCGACGACATCTCCGCAGTGACGTTGGACGTCAACGCGATCATCTGCAGATAGTTGCGGCCGTTGAGAGGCAACTCGACGATCCGCCTGTTCTCGATGACCGTGCCGACCACAGCGTTCTCGCTGTTCAGCATCGGTGGTGCACCTGTGACTTCCACGACCTCGGTGACTGTGCCGACTTCGAGTTCAAAGTCCACACGAGCAACATCACCCAACTGGAGTTCGATTCCTTCACGCGAGGCCGTCTTGAACCCTTCGTGTCCAACGCTCAGGTCGTAGATACCGGGTACGAGAAATGGCATCGTGAAGTTGCCGGAGGCATTCGTCACGGCTTCACGGGCGTGACCAGTGGCGACATTGATTGCTGCGACAGTGGCTCCGCCGACCACTGCGGACGTGGGATCCGAAACGTTACCCGTGATTTCGGCGTAGTTCTGAGCCTGCAGTGGCTGGTACAAGGCGCTTGGGGAAAGCGACAGAAGTGTTACGGTGATGGCAAGCCTGCCTGCGATCTGCATGGGATGTCCTCCTTGAAGACGACGGCTGTCCGATTCACCGGATCCGGGGATTGAGGATCCGGACCCATTCGCGCTGGCATTGCGAGAGAAGCACATCTAGAGAACTCGCGTCCTCGGGACCAGTTCTTGGTCGGCGATTCGAACGAAGTCATTCTTGTTCTTGGTCCAAGCCCCTCCCGCATAAACGGTAGCATGCCCCTTATGAGAAGTCAATGAATTTCTGTAACGATTCAGATTCAGTAAGGGGGGCGCTGGGCACTCCGGGTTGATCTTGCGGTTAGGGCGCGTTGGGTGGATGGGGGCGGCATCGCTAACGCGTGGAGGTCGGGAGGAGACAGCCCTGGGGATGGGCTGGCATCGTCAGTCGGCCCGGCGACGGGCCGGATCAGGCGGCCCAAGGCAGGGCGTCCCCGCTTTGCCCGGAATCCGGCCGGTCCGGCCGTGCTCCCGCCAGGGGCGGGGGTTGCGACCACTGCGCCCGGCGGTGCTCGTCCATCGCCCAGGGCAGCCACGGGGCCAGATCCTCCGGCGCCCGCCCCCGTCCTGGTGCGCCAGCAGCGAGTGCAGCGCCTTGCCTTGCGCATTCAGCAGCGCCTGCACGCTCCCGCTAGCGCCGTCCCATTGGCTGGCCAGGCGCGGCAGCTCCCGCCGCGCCCGCCCCAGCAGGCTGGCGAAGGCCTGCTCGAGACGCTGCTGCACCGCTTGGAACTCCGCCCGTTGCGCGGCCAGCGGCAGGTCCGGCTGCCACACCGCCCGCCGGCGCTTGGCCAGATGGAACAGCTGGCCGATGCACCGCAGCCAGTCCCGCGACCAGGCCTCCAACCTGTCGCCCAACCACACTTGACACCGGTATGTGTGTTCTTGTACAAGGGGAACATGCGTGTTGGGACCCGTGTTCTCCAAGCCAAGACGGTGGACTGGTTGCGTAGCGTGCTGCTGGGCGGGATGCTCACGCGTAGCGGCATCGCGCGCGAGCTGTGCGAGCGCGAGAACTGGCGCAACCGCATGGGGAAAGTGTGTGACGCCTCGGCGCGCAAGGCGCTGCCCCAACTGGCTCAGCAGCTCGGGCTGGAGTTGCCACCGGCGCGCCCGCAGCCCGTGCGCGGGCCCCAGGCGGGGCAGGTCGAGCTGCCCCGGCCGCAGTTTCAGGGCTCGCTGCAGGCCCTCGGGGAAGTGCGCCTGGCGCTGGTGCTGGCCGTGCCGGACCGCCGCCTGTGGCGGGCCATGCTGCAGGCCCAACACCCGTAAGGGGAAGCCCGGGCCCCTGGCAAGCGGCTGACCTACCTGATCGAGGCACAAGCCGCCGGCGTGGTGGGCGGCCTCAGCTTCGTGGCCGCCCCGATGCGGCTGCGGGCGCGCGACAAACTCATCGAGTGGAGCCCGCGAGCGCGCGGTGCGAACTTGGAGCGGGTGCTGTCCAATGACCGGTATCTAATCCTCGAGGACGTGCGCGTGCCGAACTTGGCCAGCCACGTGCTGAGCCGTGCGGCGCGGCAGCTGAGGCGGGACTGGAAGCAGCGGCACGGAGTGGAGCCGCTGCTGCTGGAGGTTTACGCATCAGACTGCTGCTCCCCACCAGACATGCTGGCAATGTAGCCATAGCGCCTGAAATCAGTGTGTTGGCCGCGATTCACGGAATCCTCCCAGTTGCTTTACGTCGTGCGGAAGGCCTTGGGGCCGTCGTTCCAGCATCGCTGCGCCCCCGATTGGGTGCCCTCCGTGCCGTCAATGCCTCATTTCCCATGGGTGCCCGCGCTGAGCCCTGCTCGTGGTTCATGCCTCATCCCTCCTCGTCCGTTGCGAGATTCTCGAACAAAGGCGTGCTGGGTTCCGGTAGTCGCACATACAGCCCTCGCTGAGGGCCGTGCGTCACATGGCAGGATTCCAGCTCGCCCTTCCGGACGCGGTTCCAGATGGTCTGGCGGGTCACGCCCAGACGTCGCGTCGCGGTCGCGACCGACACGAACCCCTCCGGCACCTCCGGACGGAAACGGCTGCGCACTTCGTTCGTCAGGCGCACCCGCAGCGGGGCTCCCTCCACGCCCGGATCGACCACCGGCAGCAGGCCGGCGCGGACCCACCGGTACACTGTCTCTTGGTGAACCCCCAGTTCCCGGGCTGCCTCACGGGCGCTGAGCGGGGTGCCGGCCCCGTCGGCAGCTTGGCCCGGACGGTAGGCCTCAATGTCGTGCCGCCGCCGTAGGCCGCCTACCAGTTTCGCGGTGAACGGCAGGCCGCGCGCGCTGCGCCGTCCATGCCGATTGAGGACGCTCGCGACCGTGCGGTCAGGGTAGTGCCGGGACAGGTTGCGGACCAGCTCGAGCGTGCTCGCATCGGTGCGCTGGGGCGGCGGCGGGGCCGGCACGATCTTCGGGAACTCGAGCTCATCGACCGACCCGCCCCGCCATGCGACTTGGGCGGTGATGCGGCCAGCCTCCTCGCAGCGCTCGAGCGCGACCTGCTCCACCAAGCAGCCGAGCAGGCGCTTGCGGTCGGCGTTGGATGTGCTCGGCGCCTCCCACACTCGTGACAGGCAGGTCCCCAGCGCTGCGAAGAACTCCGGCGCTGGAGGCTCAGGTCGCTCAGCACGGGCCACCGCCAAGGCCTGTTCGGCCTCCTGCAGCGCCACGGCCGCCCGCTCCCACTCGCGCTCCAGCGTAGCCGCCACCAGTCGGTTGTCGGGGTCAACCTGCCGGTAGCGCCGCTCGGCCAGCCCGGCCTCGTAACGGCAGTGCTGCAGTGCCTGCTCCTCACGGCGCAGGGCCGCCTCCGCGCCGCTGGCCGCCTCCGCAGCCGCCTGCAGGGCGGCCTCCGCACCGGCCGGGGTCGCCCGTGAGAGAAACAAGCGCACCACCTCCCGGTCGATGCGCTGGCCGCCCACCGAGAAGCAGCCGCGCGCCAGGCCGCTGTCCGGGTCCGGCGCGCCGCACACGTAGATCCAGCCGCGCTGGCTGTACCGCACACGCATCGCGTAGCCGCAATGGCCGCACACGACCCGTCCCTGCAGCAGCGCCGGCCCTTCCCTGGCCGGCCCCCGCGCTCCCTGCGGGTGCGTGTGGTTGCGCGCCAGCTGCTCCTGGACCTCCAGCCATTGCTGCCAGCTGAGATACCCCTCATGGTGTCCCGGCTGCAGCATCTCCCACTGCTCCTCGACGGGCCGCAGTGGCGTGCTGCGGTCCCGCCCGCGCCGGTAGTGATAGGCGTAGGCGCCCCCCATGGCGGGATTCTTCAGCACGCGCAGCACGCGGGCGTACGTGGCCGGCCGCCACAGGATCTCGCCCGTGGAATGATTCCGCACCGGCAGCTCGATCTCCCGCTCCCTGAGCAGCAGCGCGGCCTGCCGCGCCGTCCCGGCCTCATGGAACGCTGCGAACACCGCCTCGATGGCCCCTTGCACGCGTTGGTCGGGGTGCTTGCGAATCGTCTCCCCGCTGCGCTCGAAGGCGGCCGCCACGCGCATATACAGCGCCCCGCGCAGCGCCTTGTTGCGTCGGCCGCCCTCCATGCGCGCCCGCTGGACCGACAGATCCGCGGCCGAAATTGTGCCTTTGAATCCTTATGTAGGGTACAAAGTTATGTGAGGCAGAAGGCGGAAAGCCCTGCGGAGACGCCTTCTTTCCCCCAAATTGCCTAACATAATATTCGGGGGCTGGAATGTCTGACAGAGTGTCATCTCCATGCCTTCAGGAGGTGAGACGTGTTCGAGGACCTATACAAGGACCCTGCGACGATCGCGAAATATCGGCGTGCGCCGCTGCTGGAGGACCGGGAGCGATACTTGCGCTCCGTGGTTGCCTCAGGTGCCGTTCGCGACGTCGCACGTCAGGTCGCACGCGCCCAGCTGGTTCTCATGGAGTTGCTGAGTCTGCCTGATGCTGACATTCCGATCCGGTTGGCGACTGTGGAGAGGTCTGTTCAGGAGTGGTGCCGGAGCCGTCCGGAGACTTCTGCGGCGACTTTTCGACGTCATGCCCTCCGCTGGCTCCGTTTCCTTGGCTGGCTGGACGAACCTCCCCGCGACACTCATCCGCACGTCCGACAGGTGGAGACCTTCGCGGCCTGGATGCGGGACGAGCGGGGGCTGTCTGAAGCGACCGTTGGCAACTGCCTTTATGCGAGCAACCGTTTCTTTGCTTGGGCAGCACACCTGAATCTGATGCTGGCCGACATCACGATCGGTGATGTCGACGCATACCTTGCCGAGCGGATTGCCGCCGGAGGCTTGCGCCGCACCTCCGCGCGGGCTGCAGCCGAGCGCTTGCGGAGTCTGTTCCGCTTCGCCGAGACGCGGAACTGGTGCCGACCGGGCATCGCCGGGTGCATCATGCCGCCACTGGCCTATCCCGACCGACCGGTACCCAAGGGGTTCGATCGGGACGAAGTCGAGCAGCTGCTCGCCACGACCGAGGGTTCGACTCCGGCCGACCTGCGCGACCGTGCGGTGCTGATGCTGCTGGCAACCTGCGGGCTCAGGGCTGGTGAGGTGAGCGCGCTGCGCGTCGAGGACGTCGACTGGGAGCGGAGCTTGTTGCGGGTTTTCCGTCCCAAGACCGGCCGAGGCGACACTTTCCCGCTGACCCCCTCCATCGGCAATGCATTGGCGGACTATCTGCTCAAGGCGCGCCCGAAGGCGGGACGGGAGCGAGCCTTGTTCTTGACGTTGCGGGCGCCGCTCATGCCGTTGCAGAGCGGCGCGATAGGGATGATCGTCCGCAGTCGCGCGAAGCGCGTTGGCATTGCCGGCAAGCGCCTGGGTGCCCATGCACTTCGTCATGCGGCAGCACAGCGGCTGGTCGACGAGGGCTGTGCCCTGAAGACCGTTGGCGATTTCCTCGGCCATTCCAGCCCGAGCGCGACCGCCGCATACGCAACCATCGATCTCGCCTCGCTGCGGCCGGTCGCCGACATCCGCCTCAAGGAGCTGCTCAATGACACTGCGTGAAGCCGCCGACAGCTATGTTGCGTGGCAGCGTCGGCACGGCGCGAAATTCCGCTCCAGCGCGCAAACCCTCGATGCCTTCTGTCGTCAGATCGGTGAGGAAAGGGGCTGTGACACGGTGGCCGAGAAGGAAGTCCGTCGCTTCCTGGCCGGCAAGGGTGCGCTCACGAGAACCCGTGCGGTCAAGTACGGGACGCTGGCCGGATTCTACAGGTTCGCACTGAGCCGGAGCCACGTGAGCCGCATTCCCATGCCGCCGCGCGAGGCGGAGCCGAGGCCACCGGAAGTAGCGCCGTCCTTCATCTTCACGCGCGACGAGTTGCGGCGTCTCTTCAAGGTGGCGGGCGTCAGGCGCACACGTTGCCCGAAGCTCGATGCCGAGACTTTCCGGACCTTCTTGCTCCTGCTCTACGGTGCCGGGCTGCGCTCCGGGGAAGCGCGGCGACTGACAGTGGCCGACGTGGACCTGGACTCGACCGTGCTCACGGTGAACGATTCGAAGTTCTACAAGAGCCGACTCGTGCCGGTCGGCGCTGACCTTGCCGGCGTGCTTCGCCGTTACGCCGCCACTCGAGCACGGCGCCCGTTCCGCGGGGGAACGGCATCTGCCTTCCTCGCCTGTCGCGACGGGTCGCCGCTGGGCAAGGCCATCGTCGGTCGCGCGTTTCGCACGACGCTGCGGGCAGCCGGGATCAGCAACAGCAAGCCCGGTTGCCGGCGGGCTTGCCTGCATTCGCTGCGTCACTCCTTCGCCACCCACCGCCTGACCCTCTGGTATCGAGAGGGGGCCGACGTTCAAGCCCTCCTGCCGGCCCTGTCGACCTATCTCGGCCACGGCAGCGTGGCAGCGACGCAGGTCTATATAGCGATGACCCCGGAATTGCTCGACGAGGCCAGCGGTCGGTTCGAACGCTACAGCGAACGAAAACGAAGCCCGGATGCTGGGCAGCCAGCGCAGCGGAGCACGCACGATGCCTGAACTTAGCCCTGTGCTCGGCTCATGGGTCAAGCGCTTCCTGATCGAGTATCTCCCGACCGAGCGCAATCTGGCCGTCAACACGGTGAAGAGTTATCGCGACTGCCTGACGCTGCTGTTGCCGTTTGTCGCGCGCCGGTGCGGCAGGCCGGTGGAACGTCTCCAGGTCGAGGATCTGTCCGCTGACCGCGTGACAGCTTTTCTCGGCCATTTGGAGAGCGAGCGGGGCTGCTCAGCGCAGACCCGCAACCAGCGCCTGGCGGCCATCCGGTCCTTCGCCCGCTATGTTGCGGTGCGCGACGTCGCACTGCTCGAATGGGCCGGCAGCATCCGCTCCATTCCAGTCAAGAAAACGGTGCGACGCCGGATCGCCTGGCTGGAGGCGGAAGACATGGAAGCCATGATCACGGGGACGAACAGACGGTCCGTAGGCGGACTGGTGGAGCATGCCCTGCTGCTGTTCCTGTACAACACGGGTGCGAGAGCCACCGAGGCGGCGGGGCTGCAGCTGGAGGATCTGCATCTCCCGGAACGCACGGGCGAAGCCGCGCGGGCAACGATCCATGGCAAGGGTGGAAGGACTCGCGTCACGCCGCTATGGACGAGAACCGCGCAGGCGCTCGCCGCTCTCTCGAGAGACCGTCCGGCCAACTGCCGGACCGTCTTTTGGAGCCGGCATCGAAAATCCTACACGCGGCATGGCATCATCGACCTCGTGAAGCGGGCCGCGGCCCGTGTGCCGACACTCGAAGGAAGAACGGTCACACCGCACGTATTGCGTCACACCTGCGCCTGCCACCTGCTTCAATCCGGCGTGGATCTGAATACCATCCGAGCTTGGCTCGGCCACGTATCGCTCGCCACCACCAACCTCTACGCCGAAGTCGATCTGAGAGCGAAGGAAGAGGCGATGAAATCCACCTCTCCTCATGATGCCGGAGGTCAACCGCGATGGAAGACGCAGAAGGGCCTGCTGGAGCAGCTGAAGACCATCTGATGGGGAATTATTATGTTAGGCCGTTTGAGGGAAAGAAGGCGTCTCTGCAGGGCTTTCCGCCTTCTGCCTCACATAACTTTGTACCCTACATAAGGCATTCACGGGGCCCTGTCGGAGTCGGAGCTGTACAAGATCAAGGCGCGGCTGGACAAGGGGATGCTGAGCAAGGCGCGGCGGGGCGAGCTGTACCACCACGTGCCGACGGGCTACGTGGTGGACGGCAAGCGGCTGCGCAAGGATCCGGACCGGGATGTGCGCGAAGCGGTGGGCGAGGTGTTGCAGAGATTCCGGGAGCTGGGGACGGCCCTGCAAGTGGCGCGGCAGCTGCGGGAGGAGGGGCTGAAGCTGCCGACGCGGCATCCGGACGAGCGGGGCTTGGAGTGGCGCGAGGCGACCTACTCGCGGGTGTGGAACGTGCTGCGGAACCCGGCCATGGGCGGGGCGTACGCGTGGGGCAGAACGCGCACGCGGCTGCAGCTGGACGAGCGGGGTCGGGAGCGGAAGACGAGGCACAAGCTGCCGATGGAGGAGTGGCGGGTGTTGCTGACGGAGCACCATGAGGGCTACGTGGAGTGGGAGCAGTGGCTGGCGATCCAGGCGCGGCTGGCGGGGAACGCAGTGAGGCAGGGCGGACGGGGGGCGGCGCGGGAAGGGCGGGCTCTGCTGCAGGGGCTGGCCGTCTGCGGACGCTGCGGGCGGCAGTTGACCGTGCGTTACGCGAGCGCGGTGCAGTACCGCTGCGAGCCCGATCTGAACGGCAAGGGGGGCTGCCAGTACCTGGGGGGCATGCGGCTGGACCGGCTGGTGGCGGAGATCGTGCTGGACGGGCTGGGGCCGGCAGCGGCGGAGGCTGCCCTGGAGGCGGAACGGCAGCGGGACAAGGAGGAGCGGCGGCAGCTGCTGGGCTACCGGCGGGAAGTGGAGCGCAAGGAGTGGGACGAGCGCAAGGCGCGCAAGGAGTACTTGGAGGTGGAGCCGGAGTTCCGGCGGGTGAAACGGACGCTGGCGCGGGACTGGGAGCGGGCGCAGCAAGAGCTGGAGCGGGCGCAGGCGGCCTTGGCGGGAGCGCGGAAGGATCTGCAGGCGGCGCGGCAGGGCGCGCCGGCCAGTGTGTCGCCGGAGGAGCGGGAGGGGCTGGCGCGGTGCTGCGAGGACCTGCGGGCGGTGTGGGAAGACGCGGCGACCACTTGGCGGGACCGCAAGCGACTGCTGCGGGCGGTGCTGGAGGAAGTGGTGCTGACAGCGGACCGCGAGGCGGGCAAGCTGGGAGTGCTGCTGCGCTGGCGGGGGGGCTGGATCGACGAGCGGGAGCTGGGTTTGCAGCCCGTGCCGCGGCCCGAGCGCACGCCGGAAGCGACCGTGGAGCTGGTGCGGCGGCTGGCGCAGTTCCAATACGACCCCGAGGTGGCCGCGGAGTTGCGGCGGAGAGGGCTGCGCACCGCTCGCGGTCTGGAGTTCACGTGGCAACGGGTGGCGGCCGTGCGGAGGCAGTACGGCATCCCCGGCTGCCCGCGCAAGCAGGCCGGCGGTCCGGAGCCGGTGTCGGTCAAGGCAGCGGCGCGGGAGCTGGGAGTGTCGGTGTCCTCGCTGTACCGCTGGATTGAGCAGGGCTGGGTGCCGGCCGAGCGGTCGGGGCCGGAGGGCGCCCTGCGGGTGCGGCTGGACGCGAGGGTGAGGGCGAAGTTCCGCGCGGCGGTCCCGGAGGGTTACGTGCGGGCCGAGGCGGCGGCGCGGGAGCTGGGAGTGTCCCGCCAGACGATCTGGTCGCGCATCCGGGCCGGCTCGCTGCCGGCGCTGCGCGTGGTGCGGGGCGCGGAGCGGGGCTTGTACGTGCGGTTGGACAGCGTGCCGCAGCCGCGCTTGCCAGGCTTGTCGGGCGCGACTGAGGAGAGCGGCTGATGCGAGCGCTGGGGAGGAGCGGGCGAACGAGGGGGCCGCTTTGCCGGCGCGGGACGGGGCACTCCGCGAGCCGTCCCGTCGGCCGCCCGGCAGCTTCTCACGACGCAAAGTGCCTGCTGGGGCGCACTGGCGGGCAGCATGCCGGCCCTGGCCGGCTGGCAGCGGCTGCCGCCGGTCCATTCTCAGTGCCGGGAGCAGGGGAGCCGGCCGGCCGGGGGGCTGAAACCGCCGCCCGGCCGCATTCCCACGACGTAAGAGGTGCTGGCGCACTGGAGCCAGCCGCTCCGAGCCAGGCCCGCCGCTCCCAATTTGCCATGCCTGGCGGGACGCCCAGGCCGCGGTGGCATGGTCCGCTCTGGAAGCGTCGACTCCGCGACTGCCGCGGGCGGGCGGGCCGGTGCTCTGCTCGGGCTGCGGAGCCGCACCGCAGCCCGTTCCGGGTCCCAGAGGGAGCGCTGGGGCGCTTCGCGGGCGAATTCAGCGTGTCTGGGCCGCCATTCCCGCCGATATGGCAGCTCAAGGAGGGGGCATCCGCCTCCGTGCAGCGTCAGGCCCACCTCGGATGTGACTGGCATGGCCTTCCGGACTGCGCCGGGGCAAGAGCAGAATCGAACCGTCTTGCGGGTCCCGATTCTCCAACCGGCGCCGCCCGCCCAAGGCGCTGTACGACAATGGAGGTGCATTGTGAAGACTAACCGTTCCGGGCGCTCAAATCGGGCACGCGCATCAAGGACCGACGGCTGCGGAGCGCGGAGGCACTGAAGAAGTGCCTGGTACTGGACGCGCTGTCGGCCTGGCGCACGTTCGACTTGTGCCGCGCGGCGCGGGTGGACCCCGGCGCGCCGGCCAGTGGCTACCTGAGTCCGGCGGAGATGCTGGCCGTCCGAGCGGTGTCGGAGGAAGAGCGGATCCTGCCGCAACCGTGGCAGGGAGTGGAGCCCCCGGAGGATGTGCGGTGGTGGGTCTTGCGCATGGCGGGGCTGGCAGGTTTCCATCCCTGCAAGCGCCGGCCGCTGCCGGGCAACGAGAAGCTGCGGCAGGCGTGGCAGCTGCTGCGCCCAATGGCGCGGGCGACTGAGGCGTTGCTGAAGGCGCTGCACCGCCAGCAAGCCGCGGGTGCCGCCGACCAAGGCCGGGCGTGGCCGTCAGTGCCTACTTGGCCGGATCTGCAAGCCGCCCGCGTCGCCAATTGGCCGCCGCCGGAACAAGTCGATTCAGAACGCCTGTCCCACGATTCCAAGCGTGCCTGAGCGTGGTCACCGGGGCCCTGCCGAGCGCTCAGCGGCACACTGTCTACCGGAGTCAAGTGAGCTTAAGCGACAGGCCTCCAACTCCGGGTAGCCAGTCCCCACCCGCCGAAAATCTCTCCGCTGGTGAGCCCAACACCATGCCAGCCGCACTGTGCCGCCCGCTCGCCGTGCCATGGACTTGTACGCACTCCAGCGATCGCACACCACCGTCGCCAGCCCCTGCGCCCGCTTCCAGCACGCGCCGCAGCAGCTGCTGCAACGCAGGCGAGCCGCGCGTCGGCAGAATCCGCATCCGCACCGCCCCTTCAGTCACACACACCCACAGCCACAGAGTTCTGACCATGGACTAACTAGCTGTGTCCAGAATTCTGCGGCAGAAGAGGGGGTTTTCGGGCTTCCGTTGGCCGGGACGGGGACCGAAAGCGCGTCTTAGGAGCGCGCCGAGGAACGGGCTCACGGCGAGGGTGGCCAGCTTGCTTGGCGAGTGGATGGGGCCTGTCCAGCAGCTGCCGCTGGGGCCCTGCGGCACTCTGGCCGCGCCGTCGCGGAACGCCAAGCGGTACGGAGTGTGGTCCCGCACGTGCGGCGGTTCAGGCCCCAGCTCGCCGCAACCGCCAGCCGCTGGGGGAGCGCGCCACGGGGCCTGTCCGCGGCTGCCAGTCGGCCGGCTGGGCCCCGAGACCGCAGTGCGTCGGTAGCGGTCTCAGGCAGCGGCCGGCCGTGCCGCCGCGGGCTCGCCGCTGGCCGGCGCGGAGACGAACTCGTACACCAGCCGCAGCTGGGTGCCCGGGTACAGCGTGCGGGTCTGGTTGAGTGCGGTCAGCAGCGGCTGCACGGCGGCGTCCCATGCCTGGCGTGACTGGTGCAGCAGGCGCACGCGCAGGATGCCGGCCTGGTGGTCCGGCTGCAGGCTGGCCTCGGCGCTGAGCAGCGACTGGCGCACCAAGGCATGGGCCTGCTCGGGCTGGGCCAGCTGGGGAGCGATCGCGGCGGCCAGACTCAGCTGCGTGCGGTAGACCAGCATGCGCAGCGTGTCCATCAGGTAGCGCAACGGCTTGGGCAGGGCTTGGTAGCGCAGCTGCTCGGGCAGTTCCCCGGCCAGCACGTAGTGCGGCGTGCCGCGGCGCACCTGCTCGGCCCCGTCGAGGGCAGTCTCGAATTGCTGGATCTCCGCGCGCAGTTCGTCGGCCTGCTGCTGGAGCTTCGCGCGCAGTTCGTCGGCCTGCTGCTGTCTCTTCGTGCGCTGTTCGTCAGTCTGCTGCTGGAGCTTCGCGCGCTGTTCGTCGGCCTGCTGCTGGGTCAGGCGGTCTGAGCAGCGTTTCAGGCGCACCGTCAGCTGGCCGCAACGAGTCTTCAACCGGCGGGCCAGATTGTCGGCTTGGCGCCAGATGGGATGCACCACGCGGGTGGCGGGGTCGAGCGCTGTCAGCCGGTGCTCGGGCAGCGTGTCGAGCGCGAAGTGCTGGCGCATGAATTTGAAGCTGTTCTCCTGCGCCCAACGGGCCCTTAGACGGCCCAGCACGTCCTCGGCCGCCAGGCTGACGTGGTTGGTGATCAGCGCGGGCTGACGCTGGTGCTGGGCGGGCGACGCGCAGGCTTGCGCCTTGCGCGCTGGGCCGTTGCGCGAGGGCATCGGCAGCCGCGACTCGTCGAAGAAGCGCAGCTCGCGCACCGTGTCCAGCCGGTCGGTGGGGGGCGCGGGATCAGCCTGGGCAACCTTCTTTGCGTCCTGGGCGACTTGCTTTGCGTCCTTCTCGCGCAGCGGGACACGCCGTTCGGCGGCGCGCGCCTTCACGCTGCGCTCGCCGAGCGGCGTGGCCACCGCGTAGGTCAGCTGCTTGAATTCGGACTGGGGCCAGCGCTCGGTCTGGGGGCCCTTGCGCCACGTGATGAAGGCCACCCCCAGCCGGTCCAGCTGCTCGAAGAGCTGGAAACTCCACCCGCCGCGGTCGAAGACCAGCGTCAGGCGCGGCTCGGCGCCTTGGCTGGGACGCCCGACCGGCTCGTTGAGCAGGTCCAGCTGCTCCAATTGCGGCAGCACCAGCTGACGGATCTCCTGGGCCAGCGAGGTGTTCAGATCGCCGTGCAGGCACAGCAGCGGGACTCCGCCGGGCGCGCTGACCCAGCAACTGGCGGCGCCGGGCAGCTTGAGCTTGTCGCGCGCCACGAAATGCTTCGGCAGACGGCCTTGGCCGCAGTAGGACAGCACGTGGCCGTCGACGTACAGCGTGTCGGTCGGGCAGTCGGAGGCCCACAGCTGGGCCAGCTGGTCCCGCCAGCTGGCCAGCGCGCACTCGTCGGCGGCCAGCAGGCGCAGGCGACGGCGCAGCGTGCTGGTAGCGGGGCCGCGGTCCAAGCCCAGCAGGGCGCCCAGTTCGCCGGGTGGCAGGTAGCCCAGGCGCTCGGGGTTCTTGGTGCCCGACAGCAGCATGAAAGCCACCGTCAGCAGCACGGAGCGCAGCCCGTAGAAGCCCTGGGGCAGGCTGAGCGGGCCGGCGCAGGACAGCAGGCCCTGCTGCAGCAGGGCGGGCAGGGCGACCAGCAGGCCGCCCCAAGTGACGGTGGTCAGCGCCTGGGGGAAGCTCGGCAGGCGCTCGGTGAGCGCTTGGCCCATGCTGGCCAGAGCGCGGCCCTGGCTGTCGCAAGTGGCGCGGCCTTGGGGTGCGGCCGCGTCACGCAGGTTGCGCTGCTGCTTGTCGAGTGGGCGCGCGGGGCCTAGCCGGCCCGGGTCGGAATTCCGCGGCGGCGCGTCGCCCGGCGTGGCGCCGGCGCTCGGTTCCGCGGGAGCCGGCTGGCCCGGGTCGGAGTTCTGCGACGGCAGGGCCTCCTCCGGCGTGGCGTCGGCGCTCAGCTCCGGGCCTGGCCGGCCCGGGTCGGAATTCCGCGGCGGCGCGTCGCCCGGCGCGGCGCCGGCGCTCGGTTCCGCGGGAGCCGGCTGGCCCGGGTCGGAGTTCTGCGACGGCAGGGCCTCCCCCGGCTCAAGGTCTCCGTTCGGCTCCGGCTGGTCTTGGTCGGGGGGCAGGCCGGGCAGCCGGCCGGCCCGCTTGTAGTTGCGCAGGGTCTGGTAGTTGATGCCCAGCTGGCGGGCCGTGCTCCGCAGGCTGGTTCCGCCCAGCAGCAGCTCGGCCGCGCGTGCGAGCAGCTGGGGGTCTTGGATGGCGAGCGGTCGTCCCGGGCGTGGGGGCGTGTTGAAGAAGGCCGCCGGGCCACCCTCTTCGAGACGCTGCTGGGCGCGCTTGACGGTGCGCGCGGAGATCTGGTGGACGGCCGCGAGTTGGCTGGCGGAGGCGTGACCCATCTGTGCCAGACGGGCCAGCCAGAGGTTGCGCTCCACGCGGTCGTCGAGGCGGTGGAAGCAGATGCAACGGCAGCCGAGGTAGTAGTAGCAGGTGTCGCCTCGGCTGAGGAAGTGCAGCTCCTGGGTGATCGAGCTGCAGTCGCCAGGTGGGGCGTTGAAGATCAGCTGGGCGCCTGCGAAGGTGTTCTCGTCAGCCACTCTGCGAGTATACCACATTTAGTCTCGATCAGTCAAGAGTATGTTGACAATCATTGCTCCTGTCAATGACTGATTGCCACTACCATGGTGTCAGTGTCCATGCAATCCGAATGCAGCGAGAAGATGAGCTGCCTGCGGAGACAGCCAGCGCCGTCTTGGGAAGCAGCCCATCGCCCCGCCCTGCCCGACCGGCCGGTCCTCGCCCGCCCTGCTGCGGCCGCAGGCCAGCCTGCCGCTGGCCGCGCTCGCTGCCGTGGTGTCGTGGGCGGCGGAAGCAACGGCACCCGAGCCGCTCGGCGTTATGGCCAGCAGCACGCCCCGCCGCAGCGTGCCGGCTCATCCGCCGCTGGCCGACAGCCGCCTGCGGCCCGCACTGCGCCACCGCAGTAGGCGGCTCGGACGGGGCCAGCACAGCAGACCCTCAATCGGACTCTTGCAGTTAGCCGCGGCGGTCGACCCAGCCCATCCGATGCGAGGCCGATCTGTTTCCTGAATCGGTGAAGAATCCACCATTTACAACATCTACATGACTGCAGAAGGAGTATTTCAGGCAGTCAGGAGCTATATCGTGCATAATCACACAAATCTATAGCGATTGATGTGACTTGTGTCCCGGAAGCTGCTCCACTCTGAATAACTGCTAGGACACACGATGACCAGAAGTCTGAGCCACCAGCGCTGGCGCCCGCCCCCGCTCTCCACCTGCTGCACCGGCGGTCGTCTCGTCCACGTACAGCACCGCCGCGCCCGCCTGCAGCTGCTCGATCCCGGCCACCAGCGGCTCGAACCAGCCGCTCAGCCGCCGCAGGCCCGCCGACAGCGTCGCCGGCTTCATCTCCCAGCCCAGCCGCCCCAGATCCAAGGCCACCTGGGCCTGCGTTCTCAGCAGCGCGAACACCTGCACCAGACAGAACGTCCACACGCTGGTGCCCAGCTGCGTGCCGGGCACCAGCCGCGGTGCCGGCGGTCCCACCACCGCCCGCGCGCCTTTGCAGTCGCACTGCGGGCGCAGCAGCTGCCGCACCATCTGGCGCGCCACCGCCTCCAGCTGCAGCTCGTAGATCGTGCTCTGCCGGTTCCCGTCCTTGCGGTACGGCTTCCCGCAGTCGGGGCACGCGCACTCCTGCGGCTCGCTAACCTCCCGCCGCTGGGGCAGCTGCCCGCGGTCGGTGCGCCCGGGATTGGGCTGCCCCGGCTGCCGCCCGCGCTTGCGCTTGCGCTGGCCCCTTGGCGGCGGTTCGGGCCGGCCCGTCGCGGACGGCGGCTGGTCTGGATCGTCCTCACCGGGCAGCGACTGGAGATCGTCGGCGACGTCCGCCTCTCCCCCGGGCCGCGACTCGGGATGCTTCGCGCCGTCCGGCGAGCCCACATCGATCACCTCGCTCTTGCGGCCGAACCGATCCCGGCGCAGCTCCTGCAGCTGCGCCTCCTTGGCGGCCAGCGCGGCCTGGTACGCCTCCAGCAGCGCATCCTTGACGCAATTCGCCGCCGCCCGAGCCTCCCGCTCCGCGGCCAGCTCCTGCTCCAGCGCTGCGCTGCGGGCACAGTTGCACACCGCTCCCGACGCCTGCGCTGCCACCTTGCTCGCCATCGCCCCGAACCCCTACAGTATAAACCATGGCGTCCACTCATGGTCACGTCGCTACAGTCGCTCAGGCTCCGTTCCCTAGGGCACCGCCACGTACAGACCCGCCCGGCCAGCCAGCACTGCATCACCGCACCACCTCTGCCCGTTCCCCGCCACGGGCACCCGCGCCCGGTTCCCAGAACCGGCACCTACGCTGCGTAAAGATTCAGCAAGGGACTACCCAGCGCCCCCCTTACTGAATCCTTACTCCGGAATCTCCGTGGCCGACGATCCGATCGATGACTTGGACGGCGAGCGAGTGGTATCCCGACCGGGCCTCGGCGTAGATTGCGGCACCCATCCGCAAGCCCTCCGGTGTCTCGGCCAGCTGCTCGTAGAGGGGCTTGAGGAACTTCCGGCGGCCGACCGAAATCAGGAACTCCCGGAGCACCGGATACGCCTCCGAGTACTCGTTCTCCAACGACAGGATCAGCCAGTCGCACAGGATCTCGGCGTTGCCAGACGCGGTGAATCCGAAGGCCTCGTCCAGCTCCGCCATCCGAGCGGGCCCGAGAGTGTCGGGCATCGCCTTGAGGAAGCCGAGCCAGTGCTGGGTCGTCCAATCCGCAGTGTCAAGGCTGCGGGTCTCAAGGTCTCCAGCAATCCAGCCCTTGGCGGCTCGATCCGCCTCCCCCAGCTCGTCCGAGACCGGCTCGTGGCGGTTGTCCGGCAGGCCGGGCTCTTCCAGCCACTCCGCAATGCTCAGGGCCTCCGCGGAGCCCGGATGGTGAGCCAGCAGCTCGGCATCCAAGTACTCAGCGAACTGCGGGGTCGTCAGGCTGCGGAAGGCGAACGCGTCGAAGTACTCTCGCAAGAACCGGTCGAACGCCTCCCGTCCCACCGCCTGCTCGACGGTGCGGAGGAACATCGCCCCCTTGACGTAGGGCACGGAGCTGAACCCGTCATCCGGACCGCGACCCTGCAAGTCGATGTGCAGGACTTGGTCCCGTGGATCCATGCCCGCCATCTCCTCCTTAAGATCAGCAATCTCCAGCGCGGCCTCCATGTCCGCTCGCTCCTTGCCGTAGACCTCCTCCTGGATGCGCTCCTCGAAGTAGACCGTGAAACCCTCGTTGAGCCAGAAGTCGCGCCATGTGGCGTTGGTCGCCAGATTGCCGGACCAGGAATGCGCCAGCTCGTGCGCGACAACGTTCACGAGGCTCTTGTCCCCCGCGATGACAGTGGGCGAGAGAAAGGTGAGGCGGGGGTTCTCCATGCCTCCGAACGGGTATGCAGGAGGCAGCACGAGGATGTCGTAGCGCCCCCACCTGTACGGGCCGTACAGGGCCTCGGCGGCCTTCATCATCGCTTCAGCGTCCTCAAACTCCTCGGCGGCCGCCTCGACAATCTCGGGTTCGGCATACACTCCGGTGCGACTTCCCGTGGGTCGGAACTCCAGATCTCCTACGGCGAGTGAGATCAAGTACGGAGGGATCGCCATCGGCATCCGGAACTCGTAGTCCCCGTTCCTCTCGTCGGCAGAAGGCATCTCCGCGCTCATCACCGCCAGCAGTTCGGGCGGTGTGCGGACACACGCCGAGTAGGTCACCCGCACGCCCGGCGTGTCCTGCATGGGAATCCAAGAACGACCTTGGATGGCCTGCGACTGCGTGTACAGGTAGGGGTGGCGCCCGCCGGCGGTCTGCTCGGGGGCGAGCCATTGCAAGCCGTTGGCCCGCTCGCCCGTCGCGTACCGGATCCGCACCTTGGAAGCCGAGCCGCGCCGAATCCTCAAGGGTGCGCCAAGGACTGGATCGGAGGCCCCGAGCTCGAAGTCCGCCTCAACGAATCTGTCAGCTTCCCCGAGCGCCTCCACCTGCGAGACCGTGAGGTCATAGGTGTCCAGCACCAAGTGACCGCCCTCCCCTTCCAAGTCGAGCGTGCAGACACCGCGGAGCCGGCGCTCCTCGAAGTCGACCTCGATGTCTAGGTCGACATGTGTCATCCGCACCTCTCCAGCGTTCGCGTAGGAATGCAGGTCCTTCACAGGGTCGGGCTTCGAAGCGCAGGAGAGCATCATGAGGCAGAGCGGCAGAGCGGCCAGTCGCATTAGTCTGACGGTAGCAGCCGCCACCTACTCGCGAGTGATGAACTCGTCCAAGCTGAGCAGGGCCCGGCTCAGTTCCTTCCAAGCTGCCCGCTCGGCATCATCGGACCTCGTCCCGTAGCGTTCTGCCTGAACGGAGAAGAACTCCCTCGCACGCTCGCTCTCGCCCGGAGTCAGGTCCCTAGCCAAGCACCTCCGCGCCAGCAGTCTCAATCGCCCGTCGAAGGCAGTCTCGCCGCTGCTCGTCACGAGGTAGGCGAGGGCGTCCGCGGCCTCCATGAAGACCGAGTCGTTGAGCAGGTTGAGCGCCTGCAGCGGAGTGTTGGACCGCTCCCTACGCGATACGCTCGTGAGCGTGTCGGGTGCGTCGAAGTTGATCAGCATGGGGTACGGGGACGTCCGACGCAGGAAGACATAGAGACCCCGCCGGTACCTGTCGGGCCCGGTGTCCTCGTCCCAGTCCTTCTTGGAATAGCTGAGGTCGGTCACGCCGCCGGGCTGGGGCGGGAATACGCTCTGGCCTCCAACTGCAGGATTAAGCAGGCCGCTTACGGCCAGAGCGTTGTCACGGATCAGTTCCGCCGGCAGCCGCAACCGGTTCTGCCGAGACAGCCAAGCGTTGCCGGGATCGCGCTCAGCCGCATCGGGACGCGCCACGGAGAACTGGCGGTAGGTCGCGGAACCGACGATCAACCTCACGATCTCCTTCCGGCTCCAATCCTTCCGTACGAATTCACTCGCGAGCCAGTCCAGCAGCTCCGGATGGGACGGCGGCTCGCCCTGAGTCCCAAAGTTTTCGGCCGTTTCGACTAAGCCGCGGCCGAACAGTTCCTGCCAGATCCGATTGACCTCGACGCGTGCGGTGAGGGGATTTCGAGGCGATGCGATCCACTCCGCAAGCTGCAGCCGGGGCGGCTTGGCGCCGTCCACCCATCCGGGGAGGACGGCCGGGACGCCGGGAGGCACCTCGCTGCCCAATGCTCGGTAGTCGCCCCGCAGCGCCAAGCGGGCAGGCACGGGCTCTTTGCGCTCCACCATGGTGTAGGCCCTCGACATCGGGAACTGCTGTTCGCGCACCTCCGCCACCTCCTTCTTCGCCAGCTGGACGCGCTCCTTGAGCCGCTCATCCTTGGCGATGTCGGGGCCGCTGCTGCGCATCAGAAACCAGTCGGCGATCTTCTCCCGCTCCAGTAGGGAGAGGTGCTGCTCGGGCGCACGCAGCGTCCAGTCGGCCCGGTCGTTGGCAGCACGCCACTCAGTGACCTCGTGGTCCCAGTCGGTGCGCTCTCCGGGGCGATCCATGGCGGCGATCACCTGCTGACGCCATTCGGCCTGCAGCTCGTCGAGCCCGTACTTGGCCCGAATGCGCGCCAGCTCCTTCCGGTACTTCGGCAGCGTCCTCAGATACGGACCCAACTCGCCCGGCAACGGCGCCTCGATATCCAGCTCGACCGCGTTGTGGAAAAACGCGAACAGCGCGTAGAACTCCCGCTGTGACAGCGGGTCGTACTTGTGGTCGTGGCACTGGGCACACCCCACCGTCAGCCCCAGCCAGGTGTTGCCGACGGTGTTGAGGCGGTCCACGGTCTCCTCGAAGCGCTTCTGGTCGTTCTTAGTGCCGGCCTCTCGATTCTTGATCCCATTTCGCAGGAAGCCGGTTGCGACGCGCTGGTCCATCGTCGCGTCCGGTAGGAGGTCGCCCGCGATCTGCTCGATGGTGAAGCGATCGTAGGGCATGTCGTCGTTGATCGCGTTGATCAGCCAATGCCGCCACCGCCAAGCGTGAGGCCTTAGCGGGTCCCGCTCGTAGCCTTCGCTGTCGGCGTAGCGGGCGAGGTCCAGCCACGGAATGGCCCAGCGCTCGCCGAAGTGACGGGACTCCAGCAGGCCGTCCACGACGGCGGAGTAGCTGGCGCCCTCCGCATTCGCCAGATACGCCTCAACGTCACCAGGGCCGGGGGGCAACCCCACCAAGTCGAAGTGGACACGCCGAAGGAGAGTGCCCGGAGCGGCTGCGGGAGACGGCCGCAGCCCTTCGGACTCCAGCTTGGCCAGCACGAATCGATCAATCGGATTGCGCACCCAGGAGCTCTCGCGAACCTCGGGTAGCTCAGGCCGACGGACGGGCTGGAAGGCCCAATGGGACGCCCTCGCAGCCTCGCGGACTTCCGCTCGCTCAACCGTACCGGCGTTCTGATCGGGCCACACGGCTCCCGCATCGATCCACTCCGCGAGTAGCGAGGCCTGCGCTGCCGTCAGCGGATCGCCTCCGGGGGGCATGCGGTAGCCCTCCTTGGCACTCGTGACTCGCTCGATGAGCTTGCTGGCCGACGCGTCTCCCGGAGCGATGACGGGGCCAGAGACGCCGCCCGCCAAGGCTCGATCACGACGGTCCAGCCGAAGCTCCGACATCTGCTGGTCCGGTCCGTGGCAGAGGTAGCAGCGCTCGTGAAAGATCGGCTCGACATCCCGCCCAAAGTCCACATCCGCCAAGCTCGGAGGAGGGAATACCAAGGCCGCCCAAGAAAGGGCAGCGACCATTCGCAAACCATGCATACTCAACATTCTATGGACTGCCAGCGGATGCCGCCGCTCCTTCCCGCTTGGGCGACGGCAGCAGCGCATACGTGAAGAGGGCCTCCGCGACGCGCCGACCCTCGCAGCGGAGCGATGCCTCCGCCACCACCAGCCCATCCTTAACGTGCAGAATCCGGGCCCTTGCAACCACCAGTCCCGAGGAGACCGGCCTCAGAATGTTGATCTTCGCTTCGGCAGTCGTGCAATCCGTCCTCTGCGATCGCAGGATTTCCAAGGCCACAGCCGTGTCAGCAAGCAAGAACAGCACACTCGCGTC
Organism: Bryobacterales bacterium; assembly: GCA_963662745.2. Lineage (GTDB taxonomy): Bacteria > Acidobacteriota > Terriglobia > Bryobacterales > UBA6623 > VXMF01. Next base: position 2,606,308 of record CAXXUI010000002.1, on the reverse strand, counting down.
CACAGCTCCGTGCTGGTCCAAGTGGTTCGAGCCGGCCTCGAGACGCAAGACAGTGCCGGGTTCGACGCCCGCAACCCGCTCGATCCCGGCCAGCTCGGAAGGCGCTCCCGCGATGGACGGGAGTTTGGCGGATGGCGGTCGCCCCGAGATGGCTTCCCTCCCCCCTGTCAGGCTGCGCGGCCGGCTCCGGGTCTGGCGACTGTCATCCGAACTCAATCCAGCAAGGCGAAGGTCGCGAGCGCCTCGGCGACCATGGTCCCGTCGCAGCTCACCTCGGCCTTCGCGACCACGAGAGTTCTTCCGCGCCTGAGGATGCGCGAACGCGACAGCATCACGCCGCCGACTACTGGACGGAGATAGTTGATCTTCATCTCCGCAGTGGTGCTCCGCCTGCGGACAACGCTGTGGATCGCGTACCCGATCGACGAGTCCGCCAGTGCGAAGGTGACTCCTCCGTGGACCACTCCCGCCACGTTGAGGTGCTTCTCCTCGACCCGGAGGCTCATGGTGGCTCCGTCTGCATGGGTCTCAGCCAGCTCGACTCCCAGAACCGCTTGGAACCGGCTGTGCTGGAGCGGGTCGGGCAGCGGCGGGGACTCGCGGGGCAAGCCCCAGTCTCTCGCATTTCCGATCCGTCGGCGTGCCGGCCGACGCCGAAATGGTCGGCCGCGGGACGTGACGGGCTGGAACAACGGACTCCGGCGGTCACATTGGGCCGCGGCCTCTTGCCCGCCCGTACAATCGGAGGTCACTGCCATGCGGCCCCACAACTACGTCCTCGTAATCTTCGACAGCTGCCGGTACGACTCGTTCGTTGCGGCCGCACCCAAGGCCATGTCCAAGCTCGGCCAAGTCGAGCCGCGGTGGTCGTACGCATCGTGGACGGCCCCGTCGCACTACAACCTGCTCATGGGCCTGCTCCCGCACACCAGCCCCAAACAGGTCTACGCCTCGGAGTACTACAAGAAAGACTTCTTCAAGTTCAACGAGCGGCTGGGAGTTGAGGATGTGGGCTTCAAGTCGCTAGTGCCGCAGCTGTATCTCCCGGCCTTCCTGCGGAGCAAGCTCAACTACCGAACGCATGCGATGGTGTCGCTGCCGGTGCTGAACCCAAGGACGATCCTGAACACCAGCTTCGACACCTTCCGGCTGATGCCCAAGCACAACGACATGCGAGCGATGCTGCGGGAGATGCGGTTTCCGGAGGACCGCCCCTCCTTCTACATCCTCAACGTGGGCGAGACGCATTACCCCTACGCGCTGCCGGACGAGCCGCCCGAGGAGTGGCCGCGCATCAGCGGCGTCCACGGAGTGTTCCGCCATCTCGACGAGCAAATTGTGGGCGGGAAGCTGGTCCCGGGTCGCGAGCAGTTCTTCGACCAAGGGAAGCTCGACACGCTGCGGGACCGGCAGGTCAAGGCCGTGCAGTACTTGGACCGCGTGATCGAGGAACTCTTCGACCTCGTCCCGGAGAACACCTATATCACCATCACAGCCGACCATGGGGAGCTGTTCGGCGAAGAGGGCTTCTTCGGCCACGGGCCGATTCAGCACGACAAGGTGTTTGAGGTGCCGTTCGTGGAAGGTCTGCTGCGGTAGGCTGGCGAGCCGCTTTCAGAGCGGCAGGATCTCCTCCCGGTCGGGATCGAACTTCAACCGTCGCTTCTCGAGGTAGGCGACATTGCCGAGGTGCGACGCCTGGGCCGAGCGATGGCCGACCCATACATCCCCGTTGGGCCGCTCGCGGCTCTTGACGCAGTCGATGAAGTTGTCGACATGGTCCTGCGTCATGTTGCCGATGAAGGGCTGCGTCTCGGAAGGCTCCGTCTCGCCGGGGCGGTACCACTCGTAGCGCTGGCGAGTGATCCAGAGGCGGCCTTCCGTGCCGACGACCTCCACTCCGGCGCCTCGCAGGCCCGGTGCCAGCGTGCCCTCAAACGTGGCCGTCCAGCCACCCGGGTAGTCGAGCAGGCAGGCGATGGTGTCCGGGGCGGTGCGCCCGTCCCGGTAGTGATAAATGCCTCCGGAGGCCACCGCGGCGACCGGTCCGTCCTGCTCCATGAGCATGTGGACCACATCGATCCAGTGCGTGAACAGGTCGGTGATCTGCCCGCCGCCGTACTCAAGGTAGGCCCGGAAGTTAAAGTACTGCTTGGGGTCATACTCGCGCCACTTGACGGGGCCGAGAAACCGTCCCCAGTCGAGGTTGGAGGGCAGAGTGGCGTACTCTTCGGGGAAGCCCCTCAGGTGCGCTGAGTTGCCGTGCCACCAAGTCCGAGCCAAGGTGACTTTGCCGATCGCGCCGCTGTCGAAGAACTTCTCCTTGGCCATGAGGTAGTGACGACCGGAGCGCTGCTGCATGCCGACCTGGCAAACACGGTCGTTGAGGCGGACGGCCTTGACGATCTCCGGCCCCTCCTCGAGGCGCAGAGTCAGCGGCTTCTCGCAGTAGATGTCCTTGCCGGCGTTGGCCGCGTCGATGCAAGTGCCAGCATGCCAGTGGTCAGGCGTCGCGATCAGGACGGCATCCACATCCTTGGCCTCCAGCAGCCGCTCGTGCTCCTTATAGCCCTTGGCATTGGGCGCCACTTGGGCGGCTTGGTCGATGCGGGCGCTGAAGACGTCGCAGAGCGCCGTGGCGTTGACGGCCGGGTTGTTGACGAACGAGCGGAGGACGCCGCGGCCGCGACCGCCGCAGCCGATGAGGCCCAGGTTGACCTTCTCGTTGGCGCCGAGGATGCGGGCGTAAGAGGCGGCGGTGAAGGCCGCCGCGGACCGCAGGAGGGTCCGTCTATGGAACGGTGCTGGCATCAGGCCAAGGGTATCACGGGCGGAGAGACCTAGGGGACGACACCTGCAGTAGTCCGCCAACCATCAAGTGCTGGCGCTTGGAGTAGTGTGAGCTCGACCACCCAGACAAGTCTCATGGGTGGCTGCAGGCAAGATCCAGCTCCCGGGGCACGCCCAACAAACCTTATCGCAGGACAGCGGGTTCCTCCTGCAGACTGCTGCGTAACTCGGACGCTTCGGGACGAGGCAGGCATTCAGGCCCGAGACACCAACACCGTTGGATCGTGGTAGAATACTGGGCCGGAGCATTGTAGACATGTCCGAGCAACCTACAATTGCCTGTAGTACACCTACCTCACGGATCTTGGAAGCAACGCTGCCTTGTGCTGAGTGGTCACCCTCACTTTGGGCACTAGCTGTACAGCGACGATGCATCGTGCAAGCACCCTGCCACATTCTTGCGATGGATAGCACCAGTAAATCAATTAGCAACCCACTTGATCGTTATGGGTTCCGATTCGTCATGCAAACCCTCTGCCGCAATCAATTTGGCCGCCCACTGCTAGGCTTGGTCGAACATGGTCGGTGGGGCCACGCTCCGAAGGGAGAACCGCAATCGTGACGTGCATCAGTCTGTTTTCTGGAGCGGGAGGCTTGGATGTCGGTGCGACGCAGGCTGGAGTCGAAGTGATCGCTTGCATAGAAAATGATGCAGATTGTGTCAAGACACTGAAGCTAAATCGATCATCGAAGACTACGAACATCATCCATTCTGACGTTCGAGATGTAGACTTTTCTGTGTTGGACATATCGAGACCATGCATCGTGATAGGTGGCCCACCCTGTCAGCCATTCTCCAAGAATGGGTACTGGATCAAGAACGTCAATCGTCTAATCGAAAGTGACCCTCGCAACCTTCTAGGACAGTTTATCCGAGCAATCTCTGAACTCCGTCCAACCGGTTTCTTGTTTGAGAATGTTGAGAGCATATTGCATCCAACAAATCGATCCACTTTCGAGATATTTCTCTCTGCTTTAGAGTCTCAAGATTACAGTTGCACGACATATAGGGCAAACGCAGCAGACTTCGGTGTGCCGCAAAAGCGGAAGAGAGTCTTCGTATTCGGTACTGCAGGAAGACGAGGCGACATTCCAGCACCAGTACCAACCCACGGTGATCACCACACATCCAACCTATTCTCCGACCTGCAGCCTCACTCTGGAGTTAGAACACACATAGAAAAATATGACTCTCCAAGATACTCAGAACCTGAGGAAGATGCAAGTAGCGGAACCTATTTCTTCGAGTTGACTAATATTCCTCCGGGAAAGAACTATATGGCATTGTCGCATTTGACGAACTATTCAGGTCGACAATTTCGAGACGGAAGTCGATTCTGGAACTTCTTGAACAAGCTACACCCGGATCATCCATCAATCACAATTGCAGCTCAGCCAGGCCCTTGGGTTGGTCCATTCCACTGGAATAATCGAAGATTGAGGGTGCCAGAGGCTTCCGCCATTCAGACGTTTCCAGATGGCTATAGATTCCATGGGAATCGGCGGTCGATTCAACGCCAGATAGGTAATGCCGTGCCTTGTCTCTTAGCAAGGCATATGATTTCTCATCTAACGAGGTATCTCTGATGAAGAAAATCAGGAACCTGTATTATTTTCTCTACGATTCGATCGCGAAGTACTCTGTTGATTTTTCGTTTGAACTTCGAGATAATCCATCAATTGTTCGACTCAATGGAAGACGCTATTCCATTCATATCTCATACATTCATGATTCTGGGAAGACTCGCAAGGACGATGAACTGCGAAAGCAAGTGTCACGAGGAGTGAGAGATTACCAAAAGAATCGGTTACAAGATGGCTGTTCTGTTGCATTCATTGGTGTCAATGCTGATATGTCAGTCTTCGTAGCTTGGGACCCGACGCACGTCCTTTCATTACAGGCAGAGACAACTGCCTCGGTCTATGCTAAGCAATTCCAAATTGATGACGTTAAGTCACAGTCAAAGTTCATATCTGTATACCCATTCCAGTCACAATTCTTGCGTGAAGAGCGACGAACGATTGCAATGCCAACTCAAGCACTCGGATACTACCTTGAGAACCTGACTGACCTTCACCGGTTGCCTGAAGATGACTCAATAGTCGAACAGATGTTGCGCAATTATAGAGAGTCATCTAGTGTTGAAGGCCAGTTCCCGGTTGAAGTGCCCGTCGGTTCTGAGCGCCTCAGATTTGTACATACTAGCAGGAGTTATCGAAGAGATCCGATCTTCAGAAGTTCTGTACTGTCAGCATATGGCTACCAATGTTGTATCTGTAGCAGACAACTTGGTATCGTAGAAGCTGCTCACATTATTCCATACTCAGAAGATGCGTCGTCGAATGAAGTTGCGAATGGACTGGCTCTATGCGTTGAACATCACAATCTATATGATGGCGGTCTGTTGCTTCCTGGACCGGGCCAGGAAATCTATTATAACAGATTGAGAGCCGAATACTTGTGTGACACAAACCAAGACCGCGGTCTGGAAGGAGTTAGAGAATACTCGAATAAGTCGTTTGCAATTCCCGATGACAAACGACTTCAACCCAAGGACTCGTACCTTGAGAAAGGCATGGTAATCCGAATTGGAGAGCAATCTACGGACGCTTCTAGCTAGGGCCGAGAATGCGGAGTGCGAACTGTCATATTCGGATTCTAGCACTTCAGAGGCTGAGAGGAAGCGCAATGGGTCATACTTCACGCCAAGCGATGTAGCGCTACACTTCTGGAGGTCATTCTTCAGATTGAACAATATTACAAGCAAGTCCAAGGCAGAGCAGTTCGTTTCGGAACATCGGTTTATTGAACCGTCAGTTGGCTCTGGAACACTAGTAATTGCCCTATTCCAAGTATTGATTGAGTACGGTGTTGAACTACATACGATTGGGAATGTCGAGTTGGAAATGGTCGATATCAACCGGAGAGCACTTGATTTTGTCGGTGGCAGTCTAGCGAGACTTGATCGAGACTGTAGCGTAGGATTCAACCGTCTATCCTTCACTCAATCCGATTTCTTAAAATACAAGATACAGCCACAGGGTCGACCAACCGTATTGTTTGGTAATCCACCATTTGTTAAGAACTCCAAGAATACCTCTCCATGGAAGAATTCGTTCGCAGATTTCTTGTACGCAGGTCTGTCGAGCACGGGTCCGTCAAGTCACTTACACTTCATCTTGCCATTGGCCATCGCTTTCAGTCGAGACTACAGCCAACTCCGGAAGTACTTGCTAGATAGGAAGTCTTCAACGATTGCTATGTCTCATTACGACAATATACCTGATACTATGTTTAAGTCTGGGAAGCCGAGAAGCGAGAACTCAAACAAGGCGAACAGTCAGCGATGTTCTATCTTGACAGTGTCTCCATCAAACCGGAAGCGTGTCCTATCAACTAGGTTGCATCGATGGACTACGTCTGAGAGGAGGTCATTCTTCCGAGAGGCCTTGACTTATTTCGACATTACTCATGTTCCTTATGAGTCCCAATTCATCCGACCAGAGAATCGGTCGATCCTTCGGTACCTTCAATGGGCGAGTACTGGTATGAGGCTGTGTGATTTGGTCAGTTTCAACGGCAAGCACCGCTTACATGTAGGTGGCGTGGCAAGAAACTTCATCCCGATACGAGAGACTTTCTCATATGGCACACATTGTCTGAAGTTTTCCAGTAAACGTAGATTCTTGATTTGCTTCTTCATCCTGAGTTCGCAGTGGTTCTTTGATTACTGGCGCACAGTTGGCGATGGATTCCACATTACAAAGTCCGACATTATGAATTTTCCTGTTAGCAATGAGTTGGTTCAACTAGCTGAAGCGTCTCTGGGAGAGGCTGAAGAGCGGTGGATGCGAAGAAATGAGTACGCCAAGGTCACGAAGAACTCTGGCAGACTCATCAAATCGTTCGACTTCACAGCAGCATCCAAGGTCGGCACAATTGACTCCAAGTTAGGTTATTCGCTGTTGCACGTCAAGGAAACGGAACGTCGAGGAGTCAGGTCGGAATCGGCGCGGAACACAGGATCGGAGTCGGCATTACTAGCGTAGAGCGCCACAGCTCGTCGAAGTCTCGAGTCACCACCGCGCCTGCGTAGGCCCACTACCTGCGATTCGGGTGTCTTCGTCTACCACAGTGGGTTGAGGGCAAGGGCTGCGACTTGACACGGCCTCGGGTTGAACTGGCGTGCTGCAGCTTAAGGCTTCGAATCCCGACCGTGCCTCCGACGGCCTCCGGATCCGCCCATCCATGCGCCACGCTGTGTAGTAGACTGAGGGCGGAGCCGGCCTTGTCTCACCGTACTCGCTCCCTTGCTCCCGTGGCCTTCGTGAACTGAGCCTGCTAGCTGCACGAATGGTCCCCTCAAGACCAAGGAAACCCATCTCTCAATGCGACTCGACTTCTACCAACCTCCGCACCGGGTACTGCTCGGCCCCGGACCCAGCATGGTGGACCCGCGCGTCCACCAAGCCATGGCTTCGCCCTTGATCGGGCACACGGATCCAGACTTCTTCCATGTCCTGCAGGACACCTCGGACCTGCTTCGCTATGTCTTCGGCACCGAGAACGAGTTCACGATCGCCATTTCCGGCACCGGGAGCGCCGGAATGGAGACCGCCGTGGTCAACTTCGTCGACGCTGGCACGAAGGTGGCGGTCTTCTCCAACGGCTTCTTCTCGAACCGCTTCATTGACATGTGCGAGAGGCAGCGTGCCGAGGTCGCCCGCTTCGACAAGCCTTGGGGCGATGTCTACGGCGACGACGAGGCGCGGGCCTTTATCGAGAGGGAGCGCCCGGAAGTGGTCATGTTCGTGCATGCCGAGACCTCGACCGGGGCGCTGCAGCCAGCCGGAGCCATCTGCCGCGCAGCTCACGACTGCGGCGCACTTGTGATCGCTGATTGCGTCACTTCCCTGGGCGGCATGCCGGTTGACGTGGACGCCAACGGGATCGACATTGCCTACAGCGGCACGCAGAAGTGCCTCGGTGCCCCTCCTGGACTGTCGCCCATCACCGTCTCGCCCTCGGCCTTGGAGGCGCTGCGCGCCAGGCGCTCAACATGCGCCTCGTGGTACCTCGACCTCAAGCTGATCGACGAGTACTGGGGCAAGTCGCACCGCTACCACCACACGACGCCAATCACGATGTTCTACGCACTGCGAGAGGCGCTGCGGCTGTGCCGGCTGGAGACGCTGGAGCGGCGCTTCGCTAGGCATCGACTCAACCACCGGGCCTTCGTAGCCGGAATCGAGGCCATGGGACTGACGATGCATGTGGCCCCTGAGCACCGCCTCTGGACGCTCAACACCCCGCGACTGCCGGACGGCTGCGACGACGCGGCGGTGCGGACGCGCTTGCTGCAGGATTTCGGCATTGAAGTACTGGGCGGATTCGGACCGCTGGCCGGCCAAGTCCTGCGCGTGGGGCTGATGGGGTACTCGTCACAGCGCAAGTACGTGCTCCTGCTGCTGAATGCTCTTGAGACATGCCTGAACAGGACCGGGGCCGCCCGTGCCGCGGAGCGTGTCTACGATTCCTGAATGCTCCCGCGCTCGAGGTACTGGCAGATCAGGCGGCTGCCAGTCTGCCACACTGGTGAGTCGGGCAGTAGGGGCGCGACTCACTGTTCCCGCGCCGAGGGCGGCTAGCTCAGCTGGTTAGAGCGCCTGCCTTACAAGCAGGAGGTCACTGGTTCGAATCCGGTGCCGCCCACCACCCCGACAAGGGCCGTGGCTGTTAGAATCGGTGCGCGAAGGAATCCCCGCTTGATGTCTAGGCCGAGCCACCGCCCTTCCGCCTTTGCTTTCCTCGCCCTGCTGGGCGTGGCAAGCTGCGAGGCACCCGAACCCCCTCCCGAACCTCCGCCCGCCAACTTCGTGCTGGTCATGGCGGACGACATGGGATGGGGCCAAACCGGCTACTACGGCCACCCCGTTCTCAAGACGCCGCACTTGGACGAGATGGCGGCCGCTGGGCTGCGGTTCGACCGCTTCTACGCCGGCGCTCCAAACTGCTCGCCGACCCGCGCGACGGTCCTGACAGGACGAGCGCACGACCGCACTGGTGTCGAGAACCACGGTTACGCCCTGCGCCGGCAGGAGCGCACGATCGCCAGGGCGCTCGACGAGGTGGGCTACTCCACGGGGCACTTCGGCAAGTGGCACCTCAACGGCCTGCGGGGCGCGGGCGCGCCCGTGTTGGCCAGCGACGCGCACCACCCGGGTGTCTTCGGATTCGACACTTGGCTGTCGGTGACCAACTTCTTCGAGCGCGACCCCCTGATGAGCCGCAACGGAGTGTTCGTCGACCTTGAGGGGGATTCGTCGGAGATCGTCGTAGCGGAGGCGCTTGAGTTCATGCGCCGCGAGACGTCGCTCGGCAATCCGTTCTTGGCTGTTATCTGGTACGGAACGCCGCACTCGCCTTGGATCGCATCGGACGAGGACCGGTCGGGCTTCGCATCGCTCGACGAGAGGTCCCAGCACCACTATGGCGAGCTGGTCGCGATGGACCGCAGCATCGGAGCCCTGCGCGGCGGCCTCAGGAAACTCGGCATCGAGCACAACACGCTGGTGTGGTTCACCAGCGACAACGGGGGACTGCCCGGCATCGAGCCGGACACCGTCGGCGGCCTCCGCGGCTTCAAGGGGAGCCTTTACGAAGGCGGCATCCGCGTGCCGGCGATTTTGGAGTGGCCCGCAGCCATCCCCGAACCGGGTGTCACGAACTTCCCGGCGGTCACGATGGACATCCTCCCTACATTGGCCTCGGTAGCTGGACTGAGCGAGTCCGCGTTCCCGCATCCTCTGGACGGAATGGACCTCAGCCCGCTCTGCGGAGCCGACCTCTCGCGGCGTGAGACGCCCATCGGGTTCCGGCACACGGGCCGGCTGGCACTGATCGACAACAACCTGAAGATCGTCGCCAACGACCGGGAATCCGGCCAGCGCGAACTGTTTGACTTGGAGGCCGATCCGGGTGAAACCAAAGACCTCGCCTCCTCCATGCCCGCGGAGCTCGCGCGGCTGAGTTCGATGCTGGACGAATGGAACTCCTCGGTCGAAGCCAGCGCCCGGGGCGCCGACTACTTGGCAGGGGACTTCGTCGCCGGCGAGAACGAGCCTGGATGGTGGGCTGAACAAGACCGCTACAAGCCATTCCTCGAAGAGTGGAAGAGTCGCCCGCAACTTGCCCCCTACATCGAGAGGGCCGCCGCGCAGTGACGGCCGGTGGAGCCGCCATCTCAACCGGCGCTCCGCTCTTTGGCACTCTCCTCAATCAAGGCGTGGGAGAAGCGCCCCGGTAGGCTGTGGCATTGCAAGTCGGTAACGCGCCGTGCTCGTGGGGGGTTGAATTCCCCGACCATCCGTCCAATCCCCCGTGGAGGACGCTGCTGGACGAGACGCAACAGACCGGTTACGCGGGCACCGAACTCGGGCCGGTCGGATACCTGCCGGAGGATCCGGCTCGAATCGCCCGCAACCTAGCGGAACGGGGCTTGGAGCTGACTGCCGGAGTCCTCTACCAGCCCCTGCACGACAAGTCGTCGTGGAATGTCGCTCTCGACGCATTGCACCGCACCTGCCGGATGATGACCGGACTCAAGGCCCGGCATCTCGTGGTGATCGACGCGGTCTCGCGGTCTCGTTCCCGCTGGGCGGGCAGTCCGGCCAACGCACCGCGCCTCGAGCTGCGTGAGCTGGCGGGCCTCCACGGGCGGCTGCGGCAAGTCGCCGCCATCGCTCGCGAGGAGTACGGCCTGCTCGCTTCCCTGCACGCCCACGCCGGGGGCTGCATCGAGTTCGAAGACGAGCTGGAGGCCGCCTTGGACGCCGTGGATGAGCGGCTGCTAGGAGTCTGCCTGGACACCGGACACAGCCTCTATTCAGGGTTCGACCCGGTTGCTTCCCTGCGCCGGTACGCCGAGCGGGTCCGCTATATCCACTTGAAGGATCTGGATCAGTCAGTGCTGGACCGCTGCGTCAAGGAGCGCATAGGCTTCTACGAGGCTTGCGACCGCGGGGTCTTCTGCCGTCTTGGACACGGCTCGGTGGACTTCGGGGCGCTGCGGGAGGCGATCGAGGACGTCGGGTACGCGGACTGGATGACGGTCGAGCAGGACCGCGGCCCCTCGAACCTCAGCTCCGCTGCGGACGACGCCGCCGCCAACTTGGCCTATCTCCGCACCGTCGGGATGGCCCGCTGATCTTCGCCGCGTGACACAGTCACTGAGCCAGCGCCGCGTAGCAGACGATCGTGCAGACGGCCACGAACGCACCCATCGCCTTGGCGTGCCTCCAAGGCGTCATGTCGACCGGCGCTCGGTCCGCATCAAAGCGCTCCGCCGAGGCGGGCCGGAAGTGACTGACCAGCCCCACGGACAGCACCACGACGACGAACACGATAGCGAGGAAGTGCAGGAAGTGAATCTCGTCCTGCGAGCCCGACCAGCGCTGCAACAGCGCCTGCACGGGCTTATCAAACGTGAACACCAGCAAGAAGAACAGCACCGGCCCGCCGATCAGGCCGACCTTGGCAGAGAAGGCCGAGGCCTTGCGATACAGCATGCCCAGTAGGATGACGGCCAGCATCGGGCCGAAGAATGTCGCGTTGATGCGCTGGAGGTAGTTGTACAGGCTCCCAGACGTGTCGATCATGGGAGCGATCAGCATGGCGCCTAACGCCAGCGCCACGCTGCAGGCCCGGCCGGCCTTGACGAACTCCCGCTGCGAGGCGGCCGGACGGAGGACTGAGCCGTAGATGTCGCGGCAGAACAGCGTGGCTGAGGAGTTCAGGACGCTGTTGAACGTGCTCAGCACGGCGCCCACCATCACCGCGGCGAAGAATCCGTTCAGCCAAGCCGGCAGCACGGCCTTGACAAGCGTCGGATAAGCCAGCAGGTAGTCCTCGGGGCCGAGCTGGTCCTTGAACATGTGGTACGCGATGACCCCGGGCAGGACGATGACCAGCGGCCCGAGGAGCTTGAAGCAGGCCGCGATCAGGATCCCCTTCTGGCCCTCCTTCAGGTTCTTGGCACCCAGGCCCCGCTGGATGATGGACTGGCCCGCGCACCAGAAGAAGATCTGGTTGACGACCATGCCCGTGAACAGGACACCGAACGGCAGGAACGATCCAGGCTCGTCTCCGGTAATGTCGAACTTGGGCCGCTCCTCCACGTAGACGGTCTGCAAACCGGACCACGGGTCGCCGTCGCCGATCTGGATCAGGGCCAGCACGGGCACCAGCAGGCCCGCGATCAGGAACCCGACGCCGTTGATCGTGTCGGAGATGGCGACGGCCTTGAGACCGCCAAAGATCGCGTACAGGGAACCGAGCGTCCCGACGGTCCACACCAGCAGCCAAGTGACCTGCGACTGAGTGAGTCCGAACACCTCTTGCAGCCCGAAGAGGCTGTCGATCCCGCTCGCTCCGAACAGCAGCACTACGGGCAGGATGGCAAGCACGTACGAGAAGAGGAACACAGTGGCCGCGATCACGCCGGTGGCTCGGTCGTAACAGGAAGACAGGAATTCGGGAATGGTTGAGATTCCCATTCGCAGGAAGCGCGGCAGGAAGTACAGCGCGGCGCCCACCATCGCCAGCGCCGCCGTGGTCTCCCACGCCGTCACCGCGATGGTGTGATTGAAGGCGTCTCCATTGAGCCCTATGAGGTGCTCCGTGGAGAGGTTAGTGAGCATCAGCGAACCAGCGATGACCCAACCCGTCAGGCTGCGACCCCCCAGAAAGTAGGCGTCCCAAGTCGCCATGCGGTCGCGCCGCGTGTACAGGTAGGAGACGATCGCGACCAGCAGCGTGAAGCCGAGGAACGAGACGGTGGTAATCAGCACAGGCGGTCTCCGGGCAGGCACGCGCCGGTACTGACCGGCACGGCGACGATGAACGGCGCCCGGCCCTCCTACTCTAATGCAACGCGGCGACAGGCCGCCCGCGAAGCCCCAGCGAACGGCTGCGCTCCGGGCGATGCGCGGCCGGCGAGTGCGCTACAGGAAGTGTCGCTCGCGACGCCGGCCCTCAAGCCACGCCTCCCTCGCCTCCTGCACAGCCGGCACTTCCGACACCTCAGCGATGGGCACGTCCCACCACGACTCGTACGAGGGCACGCGCTCGTCCCGGTCCACTTCGACCACGACGACACTCGTGCGAGAGCTGCCGGCCATGGATCGCAGCGCACCATCCAGCTCGCTCAAGCTCTCGGCCCGGCAGGCCTCCGCACCCAAGCTGCGAGCGTTCGCGACGAAGTCGACGCCCACCAGCTGCCCCTTCAGCTGTCCGCCGCTGCGGCGGCGGTACTCGGTCCCGAAGCCGTCGCTGCCGCAAGCCTCGCTCAGGCCGCCAATGCTGGAGAAGCCGTGGTTGTCCACCACGACGATGTTGAGCTTCGCGCCCTCCTGGATCGATGTGGCGATCTCCTGCGCCATCATCAGGTACGAGCCGTCGCCGACGAGCACGTACACCTCGCGGTCCGGCTCGGCCATCTTGATTCCGAGGCCCGCAGCGATCTCGTAGCCCATGGTCGAATACCCGTATTCCATGTGATAGGAGCCGGGGCTCTTGGTCCTCCACAGCTTGTGCATGTCTCCGGGCATGCTCCCTGCCGCGCACACAACCACGTCACGGTCGCCTGCGACGCGATTCACGGCTCCGATCACCTCTCCTTGGCTGATCGGCGGCCCATGGCCGAGGCCGTAGAGGCGGTCCACTTCGCGCTCCCAACCCTCCCGGTACTCCGAGATGCGACGCCCGTAGGCGACGCTCACTCTGTAATCGTGGAGCAGCACGGACATCTCTTCAAGCGCGGCCTTGGCATCCGCGACCACGGGCAGCGCGGCATGCTTGAACGCGTCAAACTCCGCGATGTTGATGTTCACGAAGCGCACGCTGGGATGCTGGAAGGCCGTCTTGGAGGCGCTGGTGAAGTCGGTGTAGCGCGTGCCGATACCGATCACGAGGTCGGCTTCACGCGCTAGGACGTTAGCGCCAGGCGTGCCGGTCACGCCGACCGCTCCGACCGACCGAGGGTCATCAAACCGCAGGGCCCCCTTGCCGGCTTGGGTCTCGCCGACCGGGATCCCGGTCGCGGCGGCGAAGTCCGCCAAGGCCACGCTGGCCGCGCTGTAGAGGACGCCGCCCCCCGCCACGATCAGCGGCGCCTCGGCGCACCGGATCCATCGGGCGGCTCGCTCCATCGCGGCGGAGTCGCCCCGCTGCCTAGGAATCGGCCACACCCTCTTGCGGAACAGCGCCTCCGGGTAGTCGTAGGCCTCCGCTTGGACGTCCTGCGGCATGGACAGGGTCACGGCGCCGGTCTCGGCAGGCGAGGTCAGCACGCGCATGGCCTCGGGAAGGGCGGTGATGATCTGCTCCGGTCGCTGGATGCGGTCCCAGTACCTGGAAACCGGCTTGAAGCAGTCATTCACGGATACGTCCTGGGTCTGCGGAGACTCCAGCTGCTGCAGGACGGGGGCGACGTTCCGGCGGGCGAAAATGTCCCCAGGCAGCAGCAGCACCGGCAGCCGATTGACCGTTGCCACGGCGGCCCCGGTCACCATGTTCGTGGCGCCGGGCCCAATGGAGGTCGTGCAGGCCAAGGCGCGTAGGCGGCCGGAGACCTTGGCGAATCCCGCCGCAGTATGCACCATCGCCTGCTCGTTGCGGCACAGGTAGTACGGGAACGAGCGGTCCTGATGCAGGGCCTGGCCCAGCCCGGCGACATTGCCGTGGCCGAAGATGCCGAAGCAGCCGGCGAAGAACGGTCCGCTGGTGCCGTCCCGCTCCACCCATTGGTGCTTCAGGAACTCAATGACTGCTTGCGCCATCGTCAGTCGTCGTGTCATGCCTCTCGCTCCAGCCATCCGGCCCGCAGGCCTGGGCCAGCCTACCGCAGCCTCTTGAGCAGCGCCACCCAGTCCTTGCCGGGTTCGCGCGGGGGTGACAGGTCCACGCCCGGCACATCGCGCAGCTGCATGTCACCGGCGTCCACCGTGGGATTGCGGTCCGGCTGCAACTCGCCGCCGTTGCGCGGATCATACCACTGGACGCTGTACTCGCCCGGCGCGACGGCGATCCGCGACTGCCAAGCTTCCGGCAGGTAGACAGCGTAGACCTCGCCTTCCTTGGCCAGCACGAAGCCGCCCCCGGGAGTCAGCAAGTCGTTCGCCGGCCACATCTCCCAGAAGGGCAGGTGCCGCTGGAAGAACTCCAGCGCGTAGCGGGTCTGGTCCCACATGCTGTCACGCGAGCGCCAGTCCTCGCAATTGAGGTCCATGTGGTCGTACTGGTAGCCGAAGTACCACTCGACGCCCGATCCGCCGCCCATCAAGTTGCCCCACAGCGCGTGCTTGCGCGGCTTGTCATGCAGCGGGTCGGCGGAGTCCGGCATCACGCCCACCGAGGCGGGCGACTGCTCGTCATGGAAGACCGCCCACGGAGCGCCGGAAGCCTGCGAGCGCAGGCGCAACCCGACCGCCTCCCTGTTCGCGGCCTCCATGCGGCCCTGAATCGACGTGGCATTGAAGAGCGTGGATCCGATCAGGCTGGAGTAGGTCCGCAGGGCCCTGGTGTTATGGGTGTGGACCGTGATGGGATGGTTGTTCGGCGCGACTTGGCGGATGTACTCAGCGATGGCGAGCCGGTCTGGATGCGGCGTGTCATTCTCCTCGCCGAGGTTCCAAATGACGGCGGGATGATGGCCGAAGCGGGCCCCGAGCTCGCGCAGGTACAGCTTCCGAACGGGATTGAGGCCCGGCCCGCCGCCCATCTTCCCGTCGTTCTCGGTCTCCTGAATCACAAGGTGCATGGCGATCCCGAGCCGCTGCATGTGCGAGAACACGATGTTCCACTGGGCCAGCTTGGAGACGTCGAAACGGTCGCGGACATCCGGAGCGGTCCAGACCCAAGTGTCCTTGCCGTCCCCGCCGTCGAGGTTGTAGGTCATGAAGTAGACGGAGTTCATCCCTTCGGAGGCGAGGTAGTTCAGCGCCCCGACGATGTTCTTCCCCTTGCCCTCCTGCCAAGTCGGATCACCGGGCCGCCAGTCGCGGGCATGGGGCTCATAGCGATGCAGGAAGGCGCCGCTGTCGGTCGCCACATCGCCGTGGGAGGCAGTGTCGAACGTACCGTCAAACTCGAAATAGGCGAGAAAGTTCTCTGGAGAGTCGGCTCCGCCCTTCAGGAATCGCTCGCCGTTGGAGAACTGCAGGTAGGGCTCGCCAGACGGCGAGAGGAAGCCCTTGGCGTGGAAGCCCGGCACATCCTCGGACTCCGAAGCAACTTCCAGAGTCCCCGACTCGCCGTCGAAGGCCGCCGGGGCTCCGGGATCGTCGCTGATCGCCACGCCCGCGCCGGAGCGGAACTCGGCCTGCCAGTCCCAAACACCCTCCAGGGGGGGAGTGAAGCGGACGCGCCATCGGTTGCCGGACTCGGCCGACGACTCGGCTGCCTCGCCGTCGGCGGAGAAGAAGCCGGGCACGGTCCGCGACTCGCCGGACGCTCGATGGGAGAAGGTGACGGCCATGCGGTAGTCGAGGAACGGATTGGGCGTCCCGTCCTCGGATGCAGCGGGCCCTTCGAACGTGAGGGCGAGCGGCTGCCATCTGGTCGGCGAATCCGGTGAGGCCTCGGCGCTGAGGCCCGGGCATGCGCCGAGGACAGCCAGCGCAGCGATCTGGCAGGCATGCACAGCGAGAGGCTTGAGGAACGGGGACATCATGAATTTCGGATCCGGGCCTCGCCGGCCGCGCGAGCACGGCGGGCCTGCCCTACGAACATACCAGCGCTGCAGGAGCACCCCTTCCGAGGATCCAAGCCGCGGGCCGCTCGCGCACTCTCGCTCTCCGCCGGGCCGAACGGAGGGACGCACCAATCCATCCATGCAGTCGCCTTCGCGCGGCTCGCCAATCCGGCATGATGGGCGCATGAGCATAGAAGGCACCTACCGCTTGGTTCGCTGCACTGTGATCTATTCCGACGGGATTACCGAGCACCCGTACGGCGAAGACGCAGAGGGCTTGCTCATCTATGCCCCGGCAGGCTACTTCTCGGGCCACCTGATGCGGCGCGGCGTGCGCCGCTTTCGCACAGGGGCGCGCAAGGCCGAGGCCGAAGAGACCCGCGCGGCCTTCCTCGGCTATCTGGGCTACTTCGGGACCTATGCCGTGGACGCCGCTGCGGGCACGGTCACGCACACCGTCTTGGGAAGCTGGCATCCGAACTGGGTGGGAACCGACCAAGTCCGGCACTACCGGAGGAACGGCGCTCAGCTCGTCATTGAGACGCCTGCAATCCGCAGCGGCGGGCGCGCGCGGTTCACGCGGCTGACCTGGAGGCGGGTGGAGGCCGCGGCGAAGTGAGTGGCGCGACGAGGCGCCATCCGACTGGTTCGCTGGTTCCGTGGTGAGCGGGCCACGCCATCCGGGAGCCGGTTGCCGGAAAGAGCCCGCGGCAGTCGGCGTGGACCGGGAGATCGGCGGACCTCATTCCCGCTCAGCCGGCTCGGCCAAGTGCTGCAGCCTCTGCAGCCGCCAGTAGATGCCGCGCTCCTCCATGAGGTTGCGATGGGTGCCGGACTCCTGGACGCGCCCCTTGTGCAGCACCACGATGCGCGACGCCTCGCGGATCGTCGAGAGCCGGTGAGCGATGACGATGGAAGTCCTGCCCCGGATCAGCCTGGCGACCGTGTCCCGGATGGCGCTCTCGGTCTCCGGGTCGACGCTCGACGTCGCCTCGTCAAGCACCAAGAACGGCCTGTCGTGAGCCAGCGCCCGCGCGAAGCCCACCAGCTGCTTCTGCCCTACGGACAGCCTGGACCCGCGCTCCAGAACGGGCTCCTCGTAGCCGTTCGGCAGCAACTCGACATGGCCCGCCAAGTGCGCGCCGGCTGCCGCCTGCCGCACATTCTGGTCCGAGACGCCCTCGCTCCCGAGCCGGACGTTGTCGGCGATCGTGCCGGAGAACAGGCACGGATCCTGCAGCACGACGCTGAACTGCCCGCGCAGGTCCTCGGGGGACCAGTCCCGGATGTCGCGCCCGCCGACAGTGACAGTGCCCTTGCGGACCTCGTAGAACCTGAGCAGCAGGTTGACGAGCGTGCTCTTGCCCGCCCCGGTGTGTCCCACTACAGCCAGCATCTCGCCCGGCTCGACTCGGAAGCTGACGTCCTCGAGCACCCAGTCCTCGCCTTGGTAGGCGAACCAGACGTTGCGGAACTCGACGCTGGGCGTTTCGAGGCGCGCGTCTCTTGCCGATCCTGCCGAGGGGAGCGCGGTGCTCGACGGTTCAATGTCGAGCAGCTTGAAGATGCGCTCGGCGCCCGCCATCGCCGACTGGAGCACGTTGTACTTCTCGGCGAGGTCCTGGATCGGGCGGAAGACTCGCGAGCCGTACTGGAGGAAAGCCAGCAGCACTCCCAACGTGACCGTGCCCTCCACCGTCCAAGCGCCCCCGATCGCGATCAGCAGCGCCAAGCCGACGTAGTTCAGCCAGTCGATGACCGGGAAGAACACGGCGTGGGCGCGGACGGAGCGGTAGTTCGCGGAGCGGTGCTTGGCATTGATGCGCTCGAAGTCGCGCATGGCCTGCCGCTCGTGACTGAACAGCTGCAGCTCGGAAATCCCGCTGAAGCACTCCTGCAGGAACGAGGCCAGCTTGGCGACGGCCTTGCGCACGTCGCGGAAGCTGTTGCGGGCGTACCGGCGGAACACTAGGCTGGTCAGCAGCACGAGCGGGGCGATCGCGAGGTAGACCAAGGTCAGGCTGGGGCTCAGGTAGAGCATGGCCGCGAAGGCGCAGACGAGCGTGAGGATGTCGCCAGCGACGGCGACGAGGCCTGACGTGAACAGCTCGTTCAGCACATCCACATCGGTCGTGAGGCGGGCGACGAGCCGTCCGCTGGGCGTGCGGTCGAAGTAGCCGACGGGCAGCCGTTGGAGATGCGCGAACAGGTCCTTGCGGATGTCGTGCATCACGTGCTGCCCGGTGTAGTTCATGGTCTGGATCTGGACGGCTCGCGTCGCCGCGGACGCGATCAGCACGGCCAAGTAGGCGCCAGCGATCCATAGGATTCCCGCCAGCGGGTCCTGGGGGAGGAGGGGGTCGAGCAAGGAGCTGCCCGCCGGGTCGGGCTTGAGGTAGCGGTCCACCGCGGCCTGCGTGAGTAGGGGCCAAGCGACGCCGAGCGCCGAGTGGGTCATCAGCAGCACCAGCGAGGCGCCAGCCAGCACGAAGTACGGCCGCAGGTACTTGCCGAGGCCAGCCAGCAGGGCCAGATCGTAGGCCACGTTGTCGGCGGGCTGCTCCCGCGCAGCCTCGCGCCCGATGGACCGCCCCACGCTCACAGCGCCAGCAGCTCCTCTTCGATGCGCTGCCGGTCGTGCAGGCGGGCGTACAGGCCCCCGCCGGCCAGCAGCCCCTCGTGGTCGCCCGCCGCCACCACGCGCCCTTGGTCGAGGACCGCGATGCTGTCGGCCAGCCGGGCCGTGGCCACGCGGTGCGTGACGATCAGCAGCGTCTTGCTGCGGGTGCCCCGGCGCAGGCGGGCAAGCAGCTCGTGCTCCGTCTCCATGTCGACGCTCGCCGTGGCGTCGTCCAGCACGACGACGGCCGGGTCGATGAGCAGTGCCCGAGCGATGGCGACCCTCTGCTTCTGGCCGCCGGAGAGCGTGATGCCCCGCTCACCCACCATGGTCTCCAGACCGTCGGGGAAGGCGTCTTGCGAGGTGTCCAGCATGGCGGCGCGGGCGGCCGAGCGGATTCGCTCGGCCGAAGCGCCCGGATCGCCGAGAGCGACGTTCTCCGCGATCCTGCGACTAAACAGGAAGGTCTCCTGCGGCACGTGCCCGACGGCGCGACGGAGGACGGACAGGGGCAGCCTGCGCACATCGACGCCTCCCAGCAGCACGGCGCCGCTGTCGGGCTCGATGAGCCGCGGCAGCAGGTTGGCCAAGGTGGACTTGCCGCTGCCGACAGGCCCGATGACCGCCAGCGACCTTCCGTCGGGAATCCGAAGCGTCACGTCGTCCAGAGCTGGGCGGTGTGCCCCGGGATACCGAACGGTGACGCCCTCCCACTCCACCGCGCCCGAAGCAGGCCGCCCCGGCTGAAGGGAGGCCACCGCGTCCGCGACAACGGGCTGGGTCTCCAGCAGGATGTTCAGGCGCCCCATCGAAGCGACGCCGCGCTGGGTGATGTTGACCACCACCCCCATGCCGATCATCGGCCAAGTCAGCATGGCGAGGAAGTAGAGGAACATCGTGAACGTTCCGAGCGAGATCTCGCCTTGCAGCACCCTCCAGCTTCCGAAGCCCAGCACGCTGATGCCGGCCACGCCCACTAGGAACTCGAGCAGTGGGTAGAAGGCCCGCCAGATGCGGACCAAGCCGAGGCTGTCTGCCACATAGTCGGCGTTGGCAGCCTCGAAGCGGCGCTCCTCCCAGCGACCTTGGTTGTAGGCCCTCAGCATGCGCAGGCCCTGCAAGTGCTCCTGAACCCGCGCGCTGACGGCGGAGTAGCTCTGCTGCACCTTCTGGAACTGCTCGTGGGTGCGGCGGCCGAAGTAGCTTACGCCGAGCGAAATGAACGGCATCGGAGCGAAGACGAGCAGGGTCAGCACCCAGTCGGTCACAGCCATCACTGTCAGTACGGGCACGAAGATCACGGCGATCTCGGCGCTGTACATCAGGCCGGGACCGAGCAGCGATCTGACCTGCGCGAGATCGTTGGTGGCGCGAGCCATCAGATCTCCGGTGCGGTAGCGCTCGTAGAAGGAGCGGTCCAGGCCGAGCAGGTGCTTGGTCAGGTCGTTGCGGAGGTCGTACTCGATGTCTCGCGAGAGCGTGATCATGATCCAGCGCATGCCGTACTGCGCCAGCCCCTTCGAGGCGGCGACAAGGAGCAGCAGCGCGGCCCACTGGTAGGCAGCCTCGTGGTCACGCTCAGCCAAGGCGTCAATGGCCCGGCCGAGCAGGTAGGGCAAGGCGGTCGCCAGCAGTCCTCGCAGCAGTAGCGCTGCGAAGCCGCCGCCATACCGCCAGCGGTACGGCAGCAGGTACGGGTACAGTCTGCTCAGCGTCGCTCGCAACGTCGATTCAACCGTGATAGAGCATCCAGTAGATGGCGATTCCAGTCAGGGAAACGTACACCCAAAGCGGCCAAGTCCAGCGTGCGATCCGGCGATGGCGGTCGAACGAGCCGCGCCACGCCCTAGCGAGCGTCACGCCGGCGAGTGGCACGATCGCGACCGCCAGGACGATGTGGCTGATCAGGATCGCGAAGTACACCGGCCGGATCCAGCCGCGGCCCTGGTACGGCACGGAGCCGACCTGGGAGTGGTAGACGAGGTAGCTGGCTAGGAACAGCGCTGATGTAACGCAGGCGCAGAGCATGGCCGCCTTGTGCCGCGACTTCTCTCCCCGTCGGATCCAATAGTACCCCGACGTCAGGAACAGCAGGGACAGCCCGTTCAGCGCGGCGTTGACTGTCGCCAAGTCCGAGAATTCCATGATTCCGAGCGTCGAGAGGTGCGTTGGCCCCTCAGCCGAGATGGTCTTCCCCGGTCAGCGAGGCACGGTGCCAAGCGGCTGCGGCTGCGGCCAGGCCGAAAGCGCCGAGAACCAGCCAGCAGATCATCGACGAGGGCTCCGCGCCGGACTGCGGGGCGCCCAGCAGGCGGCGCAGCTCGGCCACTCCGTAGGACAGCGGGTTGACGGCGGTGAGCCACCTCACCCAAGTCGCCGAGCCGTCCGCGGGGAACACGCCGCCGGACATCAGCCACATGGGCATCAGCACTAAGTTCATGATCGAGTGGAAGCCTTGGACGGAGTTCAGCCACCATGCGCAGTAGAAGCCCAACGCGGTCAGACCGAAGGCCATCAGGAACAGGACGCCGAACACGGCCGGCACGGCCTCGACTGCGAGCGGGATGCCCGCCAAGGGGGCCAGCGGCAGCAGCAATGCGCCTTGGACCGCCCCCAAGGTCGTCGCCCCGCCCACCTTGCCGAGCACCAGGGACAGCCGAGACACCGGAGCTACTAGGACACCGAGCAGGAAGCCCTCCCGGCGGTCCTCGATCAAGGAGATGTTGGCGAAAATGGAGGTGAACAGCACGGCGAGCGCGACCATGCCCGGAAAGAAGAACTGCGCGTAGCCGCCTTCGGACGCTAGGAACGTAGAGCCGAAGCCCGATCCCAGCACGAACCAGAACAGCAGCGGCGTAGAGAGGCTGCCAATCACCCTGCTGCGCTGGCGGTAGAAGCCCCGCACCTCCCGCAGCCAGAGCGTGGCGGCGCAAAGCCAGAAGCTCCCTCGGGAGGCTACGTCGGCCCCCGCCACAGGCGTCGCGACGGCTGCCCCTGTCGGCGGTCCGGACATCGGGTGGATTCCCGCAGCGACTGGCCGCAACGGGGCTAGAACCTCATTCTATGGCACGACGAGGCGGAGGCGTTGGTCGGCGCGGGCGGCAGAGCGGCGCTACAGCTCCAACACGGCGCCGCGCTTGCCGACATTGCAGACCTCGGTGTCGCCCAAGCGCACCCGGCGTCCAGCCGCTTCGTGGATGTGCCCGCAGAAGCAATGGACGGGCCTGTGGCCCAGAATGTAGTCCCGCACGGCCCGGCTTCCGAAATGCAGGCCCGGGCCGGCCTCGTCGGCGGCGGTGTTCCACGGCGGAGCGTGGCTGACCAAGACCTGCGGATTCAGGCCCGCGAACCGCTGCAAGCGCCGGGCCAGCTCGGGCTCCTCGTACTCTCCGGGAGTGTCGAAGGGGGTCGGATTCGAGTACCCCATGCCTACGATGTGCGTATCGGCGATCTTGATCGAGTCGTCGTGGAAAGCCCTGAATCCGTGCTCCTCACAAAACCCGCGAACCTGGCTCGCTGTCTCGTTGTTTCCGGGCATGACCCAAAGGCGCTCGCCCAGGGGGGCGAGCACAGAGGCGAAGGGGTCCAGAGGGGCCGGCCACGTCACGAGGTCGCCCGCCAAGATGTAGATGTCAGCTTCGACCGAGACCGCTCGCCGCAGGCTGGCCGTGTCACCGTGGATGTCCGCAAAGATCTGGATGCGCATAGCGAGCCCCCTTCAGTTCCGCTTGCGGGTCCGGCTGAGCCGGGCCTCCGCACCCTT
The DNA here is from genome assembly GCA_963662745.2 of Bryobacterales bacterium. Lineage (GTDB taxonomy): Bacteria > Acidobacteriota > Terriglobia > Bryobacterales > UBA6623 > VXMF01. The sequence continues at coordinate 2,583,324 of CAXXUI010000002.1, read as the reverse complement.
CAGGGCAGCCAACTTGGCCCGGACCCGGCTGGCGCCCTTGCCGGTCGCTATCGTGGCCCCTGGCGAAACGTTGTCGGCCTTGCAGTGCCAAGTCGCGCCGATCCGGTAGCTGGAGAGGCGAACCGGCCAGCCCGCCAGGACGGTCTCCTCGACGGTGTACTGCTCGGCCTTCATGCGCCGCGCTCGACCGGCGCTCCGACAAGGTTGCCCCACTCCGTCCAAGAGCCGTCGTAGTTGGTGACACCGTCGAATCCCAGCAAGTACTTCAGCACAAACCAAGAGTGGCTCGAGCGCTCGCCGATGCGGCAGTAGGCCACGACGGGCTTGGTGCCGGTGATGCCGGCGTTGGCATACAGTTCCCTGAGCTCTTCGGCGCTCTTGAACGTGCCATCCGCTGCGCATGCCTCTCCCCAGGGGATGTTGCTCGCTCCGGGGATGTGGCCACCTCGCTGGCACGTCTCGGGCAGTCCCGGTGGGGCGAGGATTTCGCCCGTGAACTCCGCCGGGCTGCGCACGTCCACCAGCTCCGCCGCTCCAGCCTCGACGGCAGCCCGCACATCGGCCAGCAGGGCCCTGAGGGACCCGTCCGGATCGGACGCCTGATAGCTGCCGGCCTGCGGGGCGGGGCGGTCGGTTGAGAGTTCGCGTCCCTCGGCCAACCACTTGGTTCGTCCGCCGTTCATGAGCCAGACGTCGCCGTGGCCGTAGACCTTCATCTGCCAGAACGCCCAGGCTGCGAACCAGTTGTGGTTGTCCCCGTAGAGGACTACGGTCGTGTCGTTGGAAATTCCGCTGGACGCCATCAGGGCCTCGAAGGCGTCCTTCGAGAGGATGTCGCGCCGCACAGTGTCACAGAGCTGGCTGCTCCATGACCATCCCACGGCGCCGGGCACGTGACCCTCGTCGTAAGCTCCGGTGCTCACATCCACTTCGACGATGCGGATGCCGCCGTCACCGCAGTGGCGCTCAACCCACTCCGTGGTGACCAAGACATCCTCGTTCGCGTATCCCGGCATAATCCTCCTGCGGCCGGCTCGACGGCCCGAGGTGCGATTATACCGCCGGGATTCTCAGCTCGGCCGGCAGCTGCGCATCGGGCAGCTGCGGGACCATGAGAGCCGCGACCGCGACTTCACTTGGAGAGGCAGGACTCGATGGCTGCAGGCGGCACGCCGCCGGCCTTGATCAGACGCCATCGGGACGGCGTGATGTCGATGGTCGTGGTCGGCGGTCCGTCCAGCGAGCCGCCGTCGGCAATCAGCCGGATCCGCCCGTCCATCGTGCCCAAGACCTCGAAACCGCTGCGGCAGGTAGGGCGGCCGGACACGTTGGCGCTCGTGCCGATCAGGGGCGCGCCCAAGGCGGTGGCGAGGCTGGCAACCAGGGGAGTCCCGGACTGCCGCACGGCGAGCCGGCCGGTGTTGCCCGTAACCCGCAGGGGCACCTTAGACGAGGCCGGAACGATGACGGTGAGCAAGCCGGGCCAGAACCTCCTCGTCAGGAGGTAGAAGCTGGACGACAGGCGGGAGGCGTACTCTTCCGCCATCCCCACGCTGTCCACCAGCAGCGGCAGCGAGCGGGTCGGCGCACGCCCCTTGGCTCGAAACACCTTGGCGACGGCGTTGAGGTTGAAGGGATCAGCTACCAGAACGTAGAGCGCGTCAGTCGGGATGGCGGCGACCTCCCCCCGCGCACGACTTCGGCAATCGCAGCAACGGCCGCGTCTTGAGGGCGGTCCGGGGCGATCTCGATCAGGCTCGTGGTCAATCTGGACCGCCCCAGTGGCCGGCGAGGCGCCCCTACGCTCGGAGGCCAGCCTGCATGGTAGCGCAGCCGAGCACCGTATCTCTGGAGAGTCACAATCGAGCGCACATTGGCCTCCCAGTCGACGCCACTCCGAATAAGCCACGATGGCAAGGTGCGGCTTGGAGCTGTCAGCGCCCGCCGACGCCGAGTTCGAACCTGAAATCGCAGTCCAGACCGGGGCGCAGTGCCACGAAGTCGCGAACCTTGGCCAGGCAAGCAATGGCGGGCGGCCTCCCAACCGCACAGCGAGAGTCCCGCACGATTGTGCCTGATTCAAGCCGGAGCGCCAGCAAGTCCAAGCGGGAGAACTGGGCTCCGCGCTGCAGCGCTCGCCCCCGGCGGCAAGGCCAGTCCCTGCGGGAGCCGAGTCGGCTCCGCCTGCCCTCGAAAGCCCGAGTGATTTGCCAAGAGGACGCACTTCGCTCCGATTCCGAGGGTCACTTCCCGGCTTGAGGGCTCCCGCGCCAGTTCTAGAGCGTTACTTGTGTGTCACAGGCTGGCAGCGGGTTCCCAGGCACCGCTCCGCCAAGCATGCAACTGCATCGAGTGGAACGACACCCTCCCTGACGGCCCGCTGGAAACGGTCGGACTGCAGCGGCACAGCGCTGGCCCTCGGCAGAAGACTAGGGACATCCCCAACGAGACGCCGAAACGAAGTCTGAGCATCCCCGGTGAGTGTCATCCGGGCTGGTTCGGCACGCAGCCAACGCTTGGAGCAATCATCTCGGGTCGACGCCGTCATCAATACTGTCAGCCCATCGGCTTGCTGCTTCTTCCAGAAACTCGTCGATTCGGTTTGCCAGACTTGCATTCTTCTCGACATGGCGTGCATAGTAGACAAGCGACGAGATCGCCGCTCGTTGTTTGAGGGGGTGCCAGAGAGAGACTGTGCGGTGCATGTCGTGGATGTCGAGTGGATGGACACCTAGATTCTCCAGTTGCTCCCGCACGCCGTCTTCGAATCCCAGAGCCGCCACAATTCCCAAGGTCGCCCTCCGATTAACTTCATTGACAAAGCCCGCCAAGCCTGCAGCATCTGTCTCAGTGAGCACATATTGCTTGACCTCGGCTGACATCGCAAGCCGTGCGCCCTCCCATCCATCTATGTCACCAACTCTTTGAAGGCGCTTCGAGCCTGTTCGAACCTTCTCGATCTCCATCTGCAGGAACGGGTCATCAGCCCGAAGGAAGCCGAAGACTACGCCTTGGAACGCCGCACCGGTTCGTTCGCCTTTTTGTCTAGTCAAGTCAAACGCCTCGAGTAAGAGTCGAAATAACGGTGGCTCAGGTAGCGCGGAGGACAGGTCGAACGCGTGGCTCTCCAATTGCTCTAGGACGTACACACAAATCCGCTCTCGCAATGTCGTCAGATCTGACGCTTCCGAGGTGACGAGTGTGGCAAGCCAATTAGTGTAGTCCGACCAAGCCTGGGTCGCATGAGGCGCACAGCTTGGATAGTCAAACCGCTTGTTCTCGGCACGAAAGAAATGTTCAGCCTTATTGTAGAATGGCCTGATACTAAGGGTCTCTCCGTTGCCTCGGTCGACGATAAGGGTGTTCGCACGCCTTCCTGCACGCGTACGAATCTGGCGTTTGAAACGCGAATGAAAGTCCTCGAGAGAGGACAACTGCAGGTTGGGGACGTCGAGTTCGACGACAAAGTCGATGAATGAAATCAGAAGACCCGCCGTAAACTTGCGCGTCTTGAATGAACTGCGAAAATCATCAAAGAGTTCAGCTGGCGTCATCGTCGTTCCGCTCAAAGAGCGACGAGTCCGGAGAACGCTGAGCGGGCCAACTCAAAGCATTCTAGATCGTGGTCAGTTCCAATCGATCGATAGCCAAGCTTCTCGGCTGCTGCTAGCGTAGAGCCGCTTCCGGCAAACGGGTCATAGACAATGCCTGTACGAAGCGGCAGGGATGCGCGCACAACACGGCGCAAGAAGCGCTGAGGCTTGAGAGAGGGGTGGGGGGCGATCTTTCTTTCGACGCTCCGCGTCGGAGAGCAGGGGACGAGATCCTTGAACGGAACCTCTGGCGATGTCCGGCGGAGGCCTGCCGCCCCCCATCGCCGCAGGTTGTCAGCCACAGTCCCCTTGAACGGCTTACGGAACAGACCCCATGGTTCCCAGCACGATCTCGGCATCACGGAGACATCTGAAAACTCTGATTCGGCACCCTTGGGGCGGTCACCTCCACGCAGCGTCTGAACTTGGCGTATTATCTCGCCTCGCTTCTCAAAGCCGGCCTGCTGAATGGCATGAAACGTAACGGTCGAGACGAGTGGGTTCGAGGCTAGGATCAGATGTCCACCGGGCACAAGAAGCCTCAATGCGCCGAAAGCAAAGGCGCTGAAGAAGCTGTGAAGTCGCGACATGTCGTCATCCGTAAGCACAGTGAAGCGGGGCAACGGACGTCGACGAGCGCCGTCGAAGGAGGGCGGGATCCTCCAAACACCCCCGTGACCGCTCTTCTTCTTCCGCAGATTCTCGCGACTGTACTCCACCAGCCCGTACGGCGGGTCGGTCACAATGGCCTGTACGGCAGCCGTTGGCGCTTCGGAGAGCCAATGGACTGCGTCATCGAGCACAAAGACACTTCGGCCCGAGAGGTTGCAACGTAGCTCATCATCGTGCCCCACCAAGCGGGCCCAATTACGCTCGATCTCCTCCTCCAGATCCTCTCGCCAAGCGTGTGACCAAGCGGCTTCTTGGCTCGGCGCCACCGCAGGCTTCTTCACCCGCCCCCGTTCGGGGTTCGTGGCTCCCTTCGGGGTTGCCGGCCGGGTTCCACCTCGGGACCCTGCGGGGGTGGTTCCATGTTGCTCCGCAGTCCTGCCTGCTCTGGTTGGCGCGAACCCAGTCTTGTCGATCGACACCGCACTTCAATTGTATAACGGTAGCGGTAGTGCGAGTGATGTCGCAGGCGGTGGAGACAGAATTGACCAAGGGCCTAGCTGCGAAGTGTTCCGGGCACGCCAGTGCCCGGTCCATGTAGGCAGGGCATGGGGCACGGTGGGACGGTCCAGCCTCCGCGAAGCGCTTCGGCCTCGTAGAAGGTTCGGGCACGCTGGTTCCGCACCGAGAGCAGTCGAACATAGGCGGACCATGGGAGCGGAAACTGAGACCGGATAGCATCCAGCAGAGATTCTGCAGACGGTGTCTGCGCAATTCGATCGTCTCCCAATTCTGCAGACGGTGTCTGCAGAATCGGCCATCCGGGGTAGAACGCACGCATGAGCCACAGGTTGCGGACGGAGAAACGCCGGCCGTAACGGGCTGAGAGGTCGGCCGCGAGCCGCTCGACGGTCTCCTTGCCGTACTCAGCCCGGATCCTCCCCTCCTGTTCGAGTGCGGCGATCTGCCGTCCGATTAGCCAGTACGCGGCGGTCATTGCAGCGATAACCGAACGGGCCGCCGACCTCCGAGCGGCTTCGACGATCTGGGAAACCACACCGCGGACCGCCTCGTACTGAGGGGAGCAAGAGTCATTTCCGAGCATTCTAGCACTCTATTCCACCTCAAATACGCTTGCGAACCGTGTGCTGAGCATGGTATTATCGGATTATGAAGCTAAGCTTTAAGCAGGACTTTAGAAAGGTCCCGCTCTTGGAAAAGGTCGCCATCAGAAAGAGAGTCGTCTCGCTGGTTCAGGGTGGACTCCAGATTTCCCTTCTGTCCACGCTCTTCTCTGTCACTCAATCAACCATCAATACTTGGCTTGTCAAGGTCGGTGCAGATGGCTTTGGGGCCTTGGAAGATAAGCCGCGTTCTGGCCGTCCGCGAATCCTGAGTGACGAAATCGTGCAGTGGGTGCTCGTCACTGTCCGTGATAAGACCCCTCAGCAGATGAAGTTCTCGTTCGCCTATTGGACGGCGGCCCGCGTGCGACAGGCCGTCCTCGACAAGTTCGGCGTCCAAGTCAGTGTCTGGACTGTGCGTCGCACTCTCAAGCGCCTGGGCCTGACACCCCAGAAGCCCAAGTTCCGCTCGTATCTCCGCAGCATCGGCGACGTGAAGGCTTGGATTGACAAGCAATACCCTGATTTGAAGGCGAAAGCACGCAGGAACGGCGCTGTGATCGTGTTCGCGGACGAAGCCGGGATGCGAGCGGACTACCATGTCGGACGGACCTGGGGCATGCGTGGCAAGACCCCTGTCGTGGTCGACTCGGGCAAGAGGTTTCGCTGGAACATGTTCGCGGCCATCACGCCAGACGGTCAGATTCACTTCCGTATTCAGTCGAAGAATGCCAAGGCGGTGAGTTTCATTGAGTTCTTGCAGACTATCCAAGCCGAGCAACAGAAGCCGATCTACGTAGTAGTCGACAACTGCAGCATCCATACGGCGCGCGTGGTGAAGGAGTTCTTAGCAGAATCAGCGGGTAACGAGCAGGTCGAGTTGTTCTTCCTGCCGGTCTACTCTCCGCATCTGAATCCGGTGGAGCTGTTGTGGGCATGGGTGAAGCACAGGGTTGGCCAACAGGTGTTCAAGACCCAGTCGGAACTAAAGGACCTCCTGAAGGATGCGATCGCCCAGCTCAGGAAGGTCCCTCAAGTCGTTCAGAACTTCTTTGAGCAGGAGGACTGCAAGTACATCTTGGCGTGACACCTCAGACGGCAATTACTTTTGCTCCCCTCAGTACCGGGCAGCCAGGCCGGTGGATGACACGGGCTTCTTCATGCCGTCGAGCCGCCGTCCGGGTCGTCCCGGCCCGCCGAATGCATCGGCCCGGCTATCGCCTTCACGTCCATCCAGTAGTGCTGAACCTTGGTCACCCCGTGCCACGGGAAACGGGCGGGTTGCCGAGCAGGCGCTGGCCACGGGCTGCAGCCTGAGGGCCGCGGCCCGTGAGGCCGGCTTGCATGTCGAGACTCTGCGGCAGAACATTCTGACCGGGATCGTGAGGCGGCCGGGACGGGTGCCGGTCGCTGAAACAGCGGCCGCAGGAAACAAGCCCGCAGCCGAGGCCACTGCTGCCGAGACCGAGCCAGCCAGGCGGGTGGCGGCCAGCCCGGGTGTGCTGGCGGGTCGCGCCCCGCGCTTTGCCGCGGTGCGCAACCTGTCCTGCGGCGGAGTTCTGACCGCCCTGCCCGCGCTGCAGCAGGCCGGCCTGCTGCGCCACGCCGACCGGCTGCCGGAGCGAGCCCAAGGATTGTACAGCCGTTCGGCAGTGTTGTTTTCCGGAATAAATGGCACGGCGTTTTCCGGAATAAATGGCAGGCGGGGAGCGGGATTTTCCGGATTGCTTGCGTCTGGCTTGGGGAGGTGGGAGGGTGGGCTGGAAAACGGCTACTGCAAGAAGGAAGAGGAGGGGGTCAGCAGGAGCGGACCAGGAGTTGGTTCCAGTCCTTGGCGCCGGCAGGGGGGAGGCGTCGGGCGGCGGGATGGCGTTCGAGGAGGCGCTGTGCGGCGAGTTGGCCAGGGGGGTCGTTGTCGAAGCCGCACAGCAGTTGGTGGGGGGGGATGGAGTGGAGCCAGGCGGGGATGGAGTGGGCGAGGCCGGCGGCTGAGGCGAAGAGGGTGTGAGGTGGGAGTTGGGGGAGTTGGAGCAGGGCGGCGGAGAGGGCGTCGACGGCGGATTCGCAGAGCAGCACGCAGTGCGGGGGAGTGTTGGAGCGGGGAGCCTGGGGGGCGATCCAGAAGCCGCCGCGTTGTTTGCGGGAGCCGGGGGCGAGGCCTTTGAAGGTGGCGCCGGAGGGGCTGGGGCGGGAGCCGTTGAGTTCGGCGCCGGCGGGCTGTTGTTGGAGGTCGCGGCAGAGGAAGACGGCGTTTTGGCGGGCGTCGGCCCACAGGATGCCTAAGTGGCGGCAGTGGTCGAGCAGGCGGGGGTCGAGGCGTCGGGAGCGGGCCAGGTAGTGGCGGACGGGAGGCCAGCGGGCGTGGCAGGGGGGCGGCAGGGAGAGCGCCCGGTCGGAGGTGGGCTGGGCTGGCGGAGGGTGTGCCGGGGTGGGGGGCAGGGCGTCGAGGAAGGCGAGGGCCTGGCGGAAGGAGCAGCCGCGGGCGTGCAGCACGAGGTCGATGGCGCCGCCGCCGCCACGGCCGCGGCGGTGGTCGAAGAAGCGCGCGCCGCGGATGGCGAGCACCGAGCCGGGTCGTCTCCAGCGCAGGCGGTTGCGGGGGTCGCGGCGGTAGCCGAGCTGGCGAGCGACCTGGGGCAGCGGGCGGTTGCGGGCCCGGGCGAGGCGGTCGGGGAGCGGGGCGGGGACTTCAGGCCGCACGGCGCGCCAGCGGGGAGCGGGCCCGCGCTTCGGGCACGGCCCGCTCGACATGCTCCGCGCTGACGGTGGCGGATTTGTCCAAGGCGGCGGCCAGCAGCGCGTAGTGGGCGATGCGCCCGGCGGGGCGCAGCGCGCCCTGGGAGGCTTGGAAGACGGCCTCGACGGCGGGCGGCTCGAACAGCTCGCGCCGGCAGCCGGCCAGCTGCAGGCGGTGGGCGAGATAGGGTGCGGCCTCGTCGCGCTGCAAGCCGCCGAAGCGGTGGCGCATGACCACGCGCTGGTCGAAGGAGCGGTGGATGGCGAGCGCCAGGCGGCGCTCGAGGGCGGGCAGGCCGACCAGCAGCAGGCAGGCGCCGCGCACCGCCTCAAGGCCCGGGTCGGTGAGCAGGCGCAATTCCTCGAGCACGTCATTGCGCAGGTTCTGGGCCTCGTCGAGCAGCAGCACGGGCAGCTGGCGGCGGCTGTTGACGCGGTGGGCGAGCTCGTTGCGCAGCAGGCGGTAGCAGCCCGAGCGCGTGTGCAGCGGCTCCAGGCCCAGCTGTTATTTGTCACATTATTTGGCACGAAAATGGGCTGTTTTTGTCAAACTGGATGATTCCAGATAAGGGAACTTTCTCATTTAATGTGACAAATCCATCGGCGTGGGTGAGTCGGCCGGTAGGCTTTCGGACATGCGTTGGAGGTGCTGCGCGGCAGTCTTGCCTGCAATTGCGTGCGCGCAGGGCCGGGAGCCGGGCGAGAACGCCTACGCTCCTCCTGACCCCTTCCTTTTCCTTCTTGCAGTAGCAGTTTTCGAGCTCGCCCTCGCCCCCAGCCAGACGCAAGCAATCCGGAAAATTCCGCTCCCCGCCTGCCATTTAATCCGGAAAACGCCTTGCCAAATAAACCGGAAGACAACACCAGCTCCCAGCACAGCAGCCGGTAGGCGTCGAAGGCGGTGCCGGTGGTGAGCGAGACGTAGCAGACCTTGCAGCGCCCGGGATGCAGGCCGGCGGCGAACTGGCGGCAGGCGGTGGTCTTGCCGCTGCCCGGCGGGCCGGTGACCACGCCGATGCCGCGCAGCTCGACCCAGTGCGACAGCCGGCTGGCCGCCTCCTGGCCGGCGCGCAGCGAGAACAGTTCGTCGCAGTCGGCGAGCGGCTCGAACGGGTAGCGCTCGAGGCCGAAATGGGGTCGGTAACTCATGATGGATCCTCCTGTTGCCCCGCTGGCAGGTCGCTGAGCCGCAGCGGGGCGGGCGTCGCCTCCGGGGCGGGCGGCGGCTCGCGACGCGGCCCGGGGGCGTCCCGGGCTGCAACATTGGGCTGGCGCCGCACGCGGCTGTTGGCGACGCGGTCCAGCGGTTGGGCCAGCCCGGCGGGCCGGCCTTCGCACTCGACGGGGATGGGCCGCTCCGGCGGCGCCGCCGGATCGACCAGCAGCACCACCTTGCAGCCCGCCAGCCCGCCCGGCACCTCGTAGCAGTGCGAGCGGAACTGCACTACCCGGTCCCGGGACACCGTGCGCCCGTAGCGCAGCCGGCACAGCTCGTCGAGCTGCTCGGGGCTGCCGGCCGGTCGGACGCCGGCCGCCGTCAGCGCCCAGGCGTCCAGCGGCGTGCGCCGGCCTTCCAGCCCGCGGTGGGGCGTGCAGTGGTACTCGCCTTCCAGCCACAGGCCCAGCCGGCGGTTGAGCTCATCCAGGTCCAGCCGCTCCGGCTCGGCCAGCGGTCGCAGGAATTGCTCCCGCAGGGTGCTGTTATTTGTCACATTATTTGGCACGAAAATGGGCTGTTTTTGTCAAACTGGATGATTCCAGATAAGGGAACTTTCTCATTTAATGTGACAAATCCATCGGCGTGGGTGAGTCGGCCGGTAGGCTTTCGGACATGCGTTGGAGGTGCTGCGCGGCAGTCTTGCCTGCAATTGCGTGCGCGCAGGGCCGGGAGCCGGGCGAGAACGCCTACGCTCCTCCTGACCCCTTCCTTTTCCTTCTTGCAGTAGCAGTTTTCGAGCTCGCCCTCGCCCCCAGCCAGACGCAAGCAATCCGGAAAATTCCGCTCCCCGCCTGCCATTTAATCCGGAAAACGCCTTGCCAAATAAACCGGAAGACAACAGGTGCGGTGGAAGCGCTCGATCTTGCCTCGGCCCTCGGAGTGGTAGGGGCGTCCGCGCAGCAGCCGCACGCCCAAGCCGGCGCATAGCTCCCGGAGGTGCCGGCTGCGGTAGGCCGAACCGTTGTCGGTGAACAGCCGGTCGGGCCGCCCACGCTTGAGCAGGGCGCTCTTGAACACCGGCAGGAAGGCCTCGTAGCTCTCGGAGAAAGCGAACTCGGCGTGCGTCACCAGTCGCGTCGCGTCGTCCAGAAGGCCGATGTAGTAGGCCTTGCGCCGCCGGCGGCCGTCGGCTGCGCAGCGCACTCGCGGCCCGTGCAGCACGTCCGACTGCCACAGCTCGCCAGCGGCGGCGTAGCTGAAGCGCCGCAGGTCGCGCCCCTCGCCGGACCGCTGCTCGCGCCGCGTCAGCCCGCGCTCGCGCAGCAGCCGGTAGACGGTGGACGGCGCCAGCCGCACCTCGGGCCCCAGCCGCTGCTCGCGGCGAGCCCGGCGGATCACCAGCCGCACCGGCAGGCTGCGGTCCTGCTCCTTGATCCGCACCAGCGCGTCCGCCACCTCCGGGCGCAGCGCCCGCGCCCGACCGCGGTCGCGGCGGGCCCGCGGCTGCAAGCCCTCCAGCCCGTCCTTGCGATAGATCGCCATCCAGCGCCTCAGCGTGGACTGCGACACCCGCCTGCGCCGCGAGCCCGGAATGTCGAACCGCTGCGCCGAGCGCTCCCGCAGCCGCTCCCGCAGCTGCCGCGATCCGGGTTCCAGGCGCACCAGGTCCCCGATCCGCTCGAAGCGGAACACCGCCACCTCCATGGCTGCCCGTTTCCGGTCGCTCGGCCTGTGGATTCCGCCCCTCACAGCCGTCACCCTACCGAGTGCCGGCCGCAGGGGCACGGTCCATGCCGTGTTGGGCCCCCCCCGGGCCCTCGTTTTCCGCTTTTCTTGGCGGCTCCCGCGCCGGACCGCGCCGGAAACCGACCGGCGCCGGCAAGCCCGACAGCTGTCCCTCCGCCTGCAGCCGCAGACTCACCAACAGGCCGCCCTTGCCCGCTGCGGCGCGCCGGTCGAAGCTCGCCCACCGCCCCGGCCAGCCGCCGAACAGCGTCGGCAGCAGCGTCGGCAGCACGCACAGCAGCTGCACCACAGCCGTTATCCGCCGCTGCGCCCACACCTTGGCTCGCCCGTTGTAGTGCTTGGCCGGATGCAAGTCGCGCCAGCACGGCTCGCCCGGCTTGGCCCGCTCCACCTCGCGCAGCACCTGCTCCACCTCGTCCAGAGTCCCCATCAGGCAGGCTGCCAGGAACTGCGGCAGCATGCTCACCGTGCCCCCGCCGGCGGGGCAGCGGAAGCGCCTCACGCGCATGCCCGGCGGCTCTACGCGCCGATAGCTGCCGTGCGGCACCAGCGCGCACCCCCCATCCGGGTGGAACGGGCAGGGGGGCGGGGTTGCATCCCACCACGCCTTGGCGCTAACATACTCTTCGGCGCTCAGATCGGTTTTGTGAAGGAACTGCACGCGAGTCGCCCGCGGCCCGGCGAGTGTCAGTCGTGCGGGCCGACCCTCTATCCTGACCCCTCGCAGTCGCCGTACCGCGCGACCGCTGGGGCCCGCGCCTGCCAAGCCGCGGCGCGCAGCCAGCGCCGGCCACGCTCCGGCAGCGCTGCCGGACCGACCGGCCAACCGGAGGTGTTGACTGCCCACCTCCCGTAGCAGCCCTCGCCCGGCTCCCGGCCCTGCCCGCACGCAACCGCAGGCAGGACTGCCGCGCAGCACCTCTAACGCAGGCCCGCAAGCCTACCGGCCGACTCACCCACGCCTATGGATTTGTCACATTGAATGAGAAAGTTCCCCTAGCCAGAATCATCTAATCTGACAAAAAATCCCGTTTTCGTGCCAAATAAGGTGACATACAACAGGCAGTGCTGCTGCTGGCCAGTCTACTGCTGCTGGCTAGAGTGTGCCACTGCGAGGGCCTGCAGCGCCAGTCACCGGGCGAGTGGGGCGCCGTGCTGGGCTTGGACCGCTGCCGGGAGGTCAAGACCATGCGCCGGCTGACGCGGCAGCTGGCCCCCGAGTCCGAGGCGGTGCGCGCCTACGGAAGGGTCTTGGCCGCCCAGTGGCTGGGTAGCGACCACCGGGGCGTACTGCGCGGGGACGGCCAAGTGAAGGTCTCCAGCGGCGGCGGGAAGCCGCCGCCGCACACCCATCCGCCAGTCCGACCCGCTGGCCGGACACGACACAGCGGGCCGATGCGGCTCAGAGCTGTAGAGCCGGCGCCCCATGAACCGACCACCAACTGCGTCAGGATCTGTGTGTCTGGAGAGGGTCCTAAGTCATTATTGTCGCCGAAACGAGAGTTCAAGGACCCGAACCCTTCGCATTCGCAATGCCAATTCTCCGCGGTCGAGCACAGGTGGGGTCACAACGACGGCCGCATCATCATACGGTTCGTACGCTCCACCCCTGCCCCCATCACTCTCGACGACTCTAATCAAGAGAACATCATTAGGATATACAGTTATCACTTCCTCGTCGGCAAAATGCATCGTCGTGCGGTCTGTCGAAATGGAGTGCGTCTCTTGTATCACCGTGGCAAGAATCGAACTCCTCTCCGAGACGGCACGGCGAATATCATCACCTAGTTCCGGCACTCGCCTCATTACCTCCTGTAGCTGCTGGGCTTCTTCAATCGTTAGCGATGGTCCGGGAATGACCTCGCTCTCAGCTTGCCGTTTGCGCAAAGCTTGACGTTCAGTGCATTTTGGGCATGGACCGCACAGGTCTACGTCAGCATTTGAAGTGCATTGCTCGGATGGACACATTTGTAGTCGAAATTCGCTGCATTGATCCCCCACTTCCAAGTCCAAGTGCGCCAGTCGAGCTGACTCGACTGCTGTCAGAGGTGTGCCCGGCTCTATTTCGGATGCTGCCTTCTTCTGGCTCAACCTTTCCTCTTGCTTCTTCAAGTCAGCGAACTCCTGACGCAGCGGATTGATTCTGTCGTCGAGTCGATGGACTGCCTGCCACACTGCTTGATCGTGCCGCTCGACTCGAACGGCCATATCTGGTTTGCTGAACCAGTCTCCACTAGCCTTGGCTGTGATAACGAGCTTGCCAACCCGCACGATATATCCGTCCACAGGAGCTTGCTGGGCAGTCAGCCTATTAGGGTTGCCAAATATTAGCATGCACAGGCACACCGAACCAAGTATCGAGCAGGCTCCGGTCTTCGAGACTTTCGACTCTCGGCTCCAGAATAGAGTGTTGAACATTGCATCCCTCCGTTATCTATTCCAAGAACCTAGCGCAGCAAGTCCAGTTCATGAATGACGGTATCAGTCTGGGTTCTCGCCATCCGTCTGACATTCCTCGGCGAAGGAGGCGCACCAGTCTGGGTTCTGGAATTCCGTCTGACATGCCAAGGCGAACTCGGTGCACGTATGACATTCGTAGTCGAACTCGGCACACAGCTGCCCTCGTTTATCCAAGAACAGGAATTCATGGGAATCGGGGCCGCCTAGGCGAACGACATCACCGGCGCGATACAGATGGCCCCAATCAAGACATTGGACGTATCCGTCGATCACTCTCTGGGCTACACCCGCGAAACACTTGGCTTCGGTGGGCGGTTCTGGGCACAACCCGTCGAAGCAGGCGGGAAACATGACTTCGAAGTGACCCCACTCGGTGAATTGAAAGTCGGGACAATACTCGCCCCCACAAGTGCTGTAGGACTCAACATGCCAGTCTTGAACCGGAACGAATGAATCCGGATAGCCTACATGGCCATCGAGAATCCAGCCTAGGGGCCGAGGCCGACGATCTGCGGTAACCACATAGGCCCAATCCACTTCCTCGTCTGCTGTGTCATTCCTCGTGCTGACCCTCTCTTGGACGGTCACCCCAGTAAGGATGGGAAGTCGCGTAACGACTCGGCACTCCGGCGCAGGACAGGAATGCAGATTGATGTCGTGATGGATGATCGGCAGCCGCTGCTGAGCGGACAAAGCGACCATCCCGGAAACGGCGTACAGGAAAATGACAGCGGGAGCACCAATCGAAGATTGCATAGCCATCAGTGAATGCGATGGTAACACAGCTAGCCCCTGCCTGTCAGCAATCCTTGGATGCCCGGACCCAGAAGTCCGGACACCGTGAGGTAGGATGTCTGAGACTCGAGCGCTGCCCCAGCCCAGCGCTTCTAGACCCAGAGCCTAGCTTGGCCAGATCGCACGTCGGCCTTGAATCACCTCTGCCAGCTCGTCGTGCTCGACGCCCAGATTGGTCGCCGCCTCCTCAACGGAACTGGCGCTCCCCAGTCGGGCGGCCCCGGTCCCGATGCAGCCCGCGCGGATGTCCGGTCCTGTTCACCAAGCCGTCATTGTCCAGATCGAAGATTCCGTAGCCCCAGCCCCCTCGATCAACGGTGAGTGCATCGAGCCTGCTGGGGTAGGTGACTACGAACAGGTCGAGCCAGCCGTCGAGGTCGTAGTCCAGCCACGCGGCACCGACGGACCACATCCCCTCATTGGCCACACCAGCAGCTTGGGACACTTCCTCGAACGAGCCGTTGCCGGTGTTGCGGTACAGGTGGGCGCGACGGACGCCGGCCACGAACAGGTCGACATGCCCGTCGTTGTCGACGTCAGCGGCGGCGGCCATCGAGTATCGGTGCCCGCCGAGCCGGGCGCGGTCTGTCAGGTCGGTGAAGCGGAGGCCGCCGTCGTTACGGTAGAGTCGATTCGCATAGTCGGGTCCCACCTTTGAGAGAGACGGCTGCTCGGCCCCATTGGCGAAGTAGAGGTCCGGCAGGCCGTCACCGTTGTAGTCGAACGCGGCCACCCCATCTGTCATAGTCTCGATCAGCTGCTTCTCCGGTGTGGCGTCGTTCTCCAGCCGGAATGAGACACCGGCGGTGGCTGCGACATCTTCGAAGGCCAGCCGGTCCGCCGCTCGCGCGGGAATGCACATCGACGCTCCGAGAAGCATCGCCGCTGCGCCGCGCGCCATGCGCAGTATTCGGACTGCCATCAGCAAGTTCATTTCGGCTCGCAGTGCGATCCAAGCGCCCACAAGCACTCGGTGCGCTGGATCAGGTGGTGGATCCGGTCCAAGTCGATCCGTTCCGAGGCGGGATTCCGTAGTGCTCTGCCGCCCGCACCAAGCCCCTCGGCACTGCAGCACCGCGCCACGGCACCACTATCGCACGCTCCAAGAGCACTCTCTGACCACCATCGGCAACACCACGATGATCTTCCGCCTGTTCGGCGGCCAGCTCGATGGGATGGGGGCCAGTCTGAGAAACGGACCGAGAGTTCGAGACCAAGCGCCCCAAGCTCGAAGTCCTGCAGGAGACAGAGTTCACGGACGCGCTCTGGAGCGGCTGGGCGCTCGAAGGCGGGCCTGCCTCCTTCGCTGCGCGGTACCCGGGATTGTAGAGATGCATCTTCCTGCAGGACGCATGTGAGGGGTCCGTGCCGCTGACTAATCTCCAAACAGTCCCGTCCGCCCGAGTCTAGACTGGAAGAGAGTCCGGCGTGACCGCGTGACCGGCGACTCCGAGCCGGGGCCTCGCCGAGAAAGCCGATGTCGCCATCCCGCCCTCCGCATTGGGACGCACTCAAGGAAACGGCTGATTCCATGCCCTCTCTGCCTGGGATCTACCAGTTCGCCGGCGAAGAGGGCCGAGTCCTGTACATCGGCAAGGCCAAGTCGCTCCGAGACCGGGTGCGGAACTACTTCTCCAGCGAGGCGCTAGCTGACTCCAAGCGCAGCAGGCTCCTGCTCGATGCGCGCTCGGTCAGCGTGATTGTCGTGAGCAACGACAAGGAGGCGATGGCGCTTGAGAACAACCTCATCAAGCAGCACCAGCCCAAGTACAACGTCCTGCTGCGGGACGACAAGACGTACCCGTACGTCAAGTTGACCAAGGAGAAGTATCCGCGGGTGTATGTCACGCGACGCCTCAAGAAGGACGGCTCGACGTACTTCGGCCCGTACTTCCCCGGCAATTTGGCCCACCGCCTGGTGCATTTCATCCACCGGCACTTCAAGGTGCCCTCGTGCAACATCGACCTGAACAGGAACCACCCGCGGCCCTGCCTCGAGTACCACATCAATAGGTGCTGGGGACCCTGCGTGAGCGGGCTGGTCTCCGACGACCGGTACCGGCGAGCGGCCGGCGACGTCAAGGCGTTCCTCTCGGGCCGGAGGAAGAGGCTGGCCAAAGACCTGCGGACGAGGATGCTGCAAGCGGCCGGGGAACTGCGATTCGAGCGAGCGGCAGCGCTCAGGGACTTGACAGCAACCCTCGAGGAATTTGCTGAGCGGCAGCGGATGGCAGCGGCCGAGGGACGCGACATCGACATCTTCGGCCTTCATGCCGAACCGCCGCTGGTCGCCGCCAACGCCTTCCACGTGCGCAACGGACGGGTCGTGGACCGTCGCGAATTTTACTGGGAAGACATCGAGTCGTTCGACGAGGGTGAGTTCTTGGGGACACTCCTGCCGCAGGCCTACCTCGGCCAGCGGATGATCCCTTCGCAGGTGTGCGTGCCCGCGGCGTTCGAGGGCATGCAACCGCTGGCCGAACTGCTCTCCGAGAGGCGCGGGTCTAAGGTCGCGATCACGGTGCCACTCAGGGGCCATAAGAAGGCGTTGCTGACCTTGGTCGCCACCAATGCCAAGCGCTGCTTCGAGCAGCGGTTCCGCGTCCGCAAGCCGAATTCCGCTCAAGTCGCCGAGGCTTGGCGCGATGCCCTGAACCTGGGTCCTCCAGAAATGGGCGGGGCGCCGGCGGTGAGACGGATCGAGTGCTTTGACATCTCCCACACCCAAGGCACGGAAGTGGTCGCGTCGATGGTTGCCTGGGTGGACGGGCGCATGAAGAAACAGGATTACCGGAAGTTCATCATCAGCCGGCAGGCGAACGACGATTTCGCTGCGATGCGGGAAGTGGTTCGACGCCGCTACAAGCGCTTGGCGTCCGAGGGCAAGCCGTTCCCGTCGTTCGTGCTGGTCGACGGCGGCCTAGGCCAGCTACACGCGGCCGCGGAGGCGTTGGAGGAGGTCGGTGCGGCGGCACAGCCGCTCGCGGCGATCGCCAAGCGGAAGGAAACGCTGTACGTGAGGGGCCAAGAGGACGAGCCGATCCGACTCGATCGGTTTCATCCGATCCTGCACACGGTGCAGCGGATCCGCGACGAGGCGCACCGCTTCGCAATCTCGTTCCACCGCCAGCGGCGGGCCAAGCGGACGTTGCGCTCGGAGCTGTTGAGCATTCGAGGCATCGGGGAGGTCACACTGCGCAAGCTGCTGCGCAAGTTCGGAAGCCTGTCGGGCATACGCTCAGGCAGCCTGGAGGCCCTTGCGGCCACTGTGGGCGAACGACGTGCGCAGTCCATTCGCGACCACTTCGATGCCAGCAACGGGGTCAAGCCCAGCAGTTGAAGTAGCCGCCCTTGCACTCCACATCAATCGGCATGCCGTAGACCTCGGAGAGGACATCGGAATCCAGCAGCGCCTCCTTGGAGCCGTCGGCATGGATCCTTCCTCGGTCGAGCAGGATGACGCGGGAGACCTCGGGCACGATGTCGGGAAGATGGTGAGTCACGTAAATCAGGCTGGTGCCGCGTGCGGCGATGGACCGGAGCGTCTCACGCAGGCCAATCGCGGCCCGAATGTCCAAGCCGTTGGAGGGTTCGTCCAGCAGGAGAGCGCGCGGCTTGTTGACGAGGGCCCGCCCGATGACTACCCGCTTGGCTTCCCCGGTGGACATGGCGTTGACGGGCTTGTCACGCAAGTGCTCGGCGCCCATCATCGCTAGGACTTGCTCCCCGCGGAGCTCCATCTCGTCGGTCACGCGATGCTGGGGCCACAGTTCGAAGCTGGAGTAGTAGCCAGACAGCACGACGCTTCGGCCGGTCGCGCTCTTGGAGCAGGCTTGGACCATCTCGTTCGAGACGATCCCGATCAGCTTGCGCATGTCCTGGACATGCCAGTCTGAGCGCCCGAACAGCTTCATCACCGGCCTGAAGCGCCTCACCGGATGGTCGTAGCGCATCATGGTCCGAACGAGCGTGGACTTGCCCGAGCCGTTCGGGCCGATGATGGCCACATGCTGGCCGCACGGGATCGACAGCGAGACGCCATCCAGCGCCAGCGTGTCACCGCGGTAGACGGTGATGTTCCGGAAGTCCAGCAGCGGCGGTTCCGGGTGGTTCGTGGTGCGCATCAGAAGAGCGAAGCAGTGAGGCAGGGCCGGCTGTTCGGGCCGTACCCGGGCGACGCGATCAGCCGCGAAGGAAGTTCCCTAGGATCCCCTTGCCTGACGCGGTGAGGATCGATTCGGGATGGAACTGCACGCCTTCCACGGCCCACCGCCGATGGCGGACACCCATGATGATGCCATCGTCGGTCCAAGCGGAGACCTCGAGGCAGTCGGGCATGGACTCGCGCTCTAGCACCAAGGAGTGATAGCGGGTGGCCACAAAGTCTTGGTCGACGCCGCGGAAGAGGCTTCGTCCGTCGTGATGCACCAAGCTGGTCTTGCCGTGCATGAGGTACGGCGCCCGCACCACGTTCCCACCGAACGCTTGGCCAATCGACTGGTGACCGAGGCAGACCCCGAGAATCGGCACGTCCGAGGCCATTTCTCGGATGAGGTCGACACAGATGCCGGCTTCGCTGGGGGTGCATGGGCCGGGGGAGATCACGATGCGATCCGGAGCCATCCGCCGCACATCCGCCACCGACACCTCGTCATTGCGGTGGACGACCAAGGAGGCACCCAGCTCGCCTAGGAACTGCACGAGGTTGAAGGTGAATGAATCGTAGTTGTCGACAACCAAGATCATGCACTTCTATTGTGGCGGGTCGGGCGGCCCCGGAAGCGGCTGCGGCGGAGGGCCGGCGCCTCGGCTGACAACCGGGCCTCCGCATGGGCCGCGGTCGTCGAGGCCAATTGCATCCTGAGGCATGGGGGACACTTGGCCTTCTATCCAAGAACCTATCGCGTACTACGAGCCGGGAGTCCCCAGTCTGATGTGGAACGAGAGGATGAACCGCGAATCTCAGGGCGACATCTCGCCAAGGCGTAGCCGACCGCATCTGGTCCGTTCAATCTCCGCCGGGAGGATTGGCGGCGTCCCGCTCTGGACGACCGCTTCGCACTCCCACCTGCCCGATCCGTCCGTACCCGCTCCATGCGCGTTGGGTGCCGCTTGTCATGCTGACACCGTGGGTTAGGAGACCACCATGACCACTTGGACGGCGGCGAAGACGGGGCGAATGAGATGCGGTTGCTGACTCGAGATGTTCTGGGGGATGCCCTCGCCGACCGAGACTGTCGAACGCTTGAGCGCAATCACGCCGATGGCGATGCCGTTGACGTAGGGGACCGGGTCGGGCGGCTTGTTGTGGCCACCCGCGACCGTGACCTCTGCAGCGACGGCGAATTGGTTGGCGAGCGAGTCTTCCCGGTCGATCAAGTGGATGGCCTAGGAGTTCTCCTCGATACCGGGCCTGACCCTCGCTCCGTAGCGGAGTAGCCGGTATGTCTCCCGGTTGGTCTCGTGTAGGTTCCGCCCACCGCCCAGTGCGCCGGACCGCTCGAACGCGCGCATCGCCCTAGCGACCAGGACCGGAGAGTGGCCCAAGCCGACGAGGAACAGCTCAAGCAGACCGGTCTCGATGTTTCGGTTGTCGTCCCGGTCCCGCCAGTCGCCGAGATACTCGTAGCCTAGGCGGTCCCGGAACAGCGCGATGACGCGCCGGTGGGTCTTGACCTCAAGGTCGCCGACACGGGTCATGGCCGGGTCGATTCGGATTCGAGGATTTCCCAGCGCCCCTTCTTGGTCGGTCCAACATGACGGATGCGGCCCGCCTTGCGGAGCTTGTCGAGATGGTACCTGACGCCCGCTGGCGTGACCCCTACGAGGGCGGCCAAGGCGGCCCGAGTCAATGTCGGATCGCTTCGCAGGTGGGCGAGGATGCGGTCGCGGGTAGGCATCGAATCTGGCTTGCCGCCGCCTTCTTGGGTAGCGTCACCGGTTTCTTGGATAGTTGTGGCGAGTTGTTGGGTAGTCGTGCGATCTTCTTGGGTAGTCGCGCGCTTTTCACCTTGAGTTTCCTGGGTAGTCATGTGCACGGAGCCAAGCTGCCTACCATTGTCAGTCGGCCGCCAGATTCGGGTGATGAAGCCCGCGCCCGCCTCGAACTCTGGCTCCGGCAGACCCGCCTCCGCGCACCGCCGGATCATGTCCACCGTCCCGGTTCCCATCTTCTCGATGTAGCGGAGCAGGTACATCGATTCGGCGATCAGCGGATTCGCGGGCAGCGATTGGTGCGCCACGCGCAGCTTCTCCACCGTGAGCGGCGGCGGCAAGCGACCTGAATTCATGACCTCCAGCCGGTCCGCGAAGAGCATGACCTGAACGCTGCTGTTGTCGGTGTAGTCCCGGTGCGCCACCGCGTTGACGATGGCCTCCGTAACGGCCTCCTTCGGGATCTCGTAGGCCACGGGGACTTGGACCGTCTCCGCCCTCGTCCCAACGGTCAGAGCGATCTTGCTCATCACGAAGTCCACCGCTTGGTCGACAAGTTCGAAGACCGTGCCCTTGTACACTTGGTGGGAGGGGATCGGCTTGGCGACCTCGGCTCCGTGGAAGTGCGCGCACTTGACCTCCGAAGAGATCAGGAAGCGTTGCGGGGCTCTGCCGAAAAGCATCACGGCGGCGTTCGTGAGCCGCCCCCTGTTCAGCAAGTTCAGATGCCGGAGCAGGTCCGCCGGTGGAGTCTCCTCCGGCAGGGGGAACTGTCGTGATCGCCACGCCACGCGGATGAAGCGGTACATGCCCTCGACATCCAGATCGTCGAGCGTGGCGCCTGAGCAGTGGGCGGCGTCGAACGGGCCGAAGCGTAACAACTGCCTCGTTTCGAGGTACTGGACGAGTGTGGCGTACAGGCCCGACACCAATTCCGCAGATGTAGCGAAGCGCCTTCTCACCAGACCGGCCTGCGCCCTGCCGATGAGCGCACGCATTCTTGGATGTCGGTCGCCTCTCGCGCCGCCCTTCAGGAAGATCAGGCGGTGCTTTTCCAACTCGGTGGCCCGGTCGAATTCGCGCTCGGTGGGCGAGACTCCGTCCGCGCCCTCGAACCCGTAGTCGGTCCCGAACAGGCCGACATAGATCTCGCACCGCTCGACTTCATCCAGATAGACCTCGTCGGGCCGCCGGCCTGAAGCAGGAACGTCCTCGAAGAGGAAGACCTCGAAGAAACGCCGCATCAGTGGATCGCCGCGCAAGTAGTCGCGCAGATGCTTCCTTTCCTGTGCGAACTCGCGCTGGGCGCTGCTGATGAAGATCCGGATCGGCGTCATCGGCTCGGTTCGCTCTCGCCGACTGCTTCCGGGATGGGAAGTCGGATGGCACCGGTGAGAAGGTGCTGCATCATGCCCTGCTTGAGCGCGCGGGTCTTGGCCAAGCGGCGCTCCAACGCGGCGATCTCGGCGTCCATGTCGGACAGCACCGCCGCGACGGCGCGCTGTTCGGGGAGCGGAGGGAGGGGGATCTCTACAGCTGACCGGGAACTGCCATTGGTCAGAGCACGAGTCGTGTACGATGCACTTGACACGACCTGTGACCTGACCGATCTGCTCGCAAGACAGAATTGCTTGTATGCATCGTTGAGGCGGCCATCGCGTGGGCGGGCGCGCAGGACGAAACCACTGAAGACTGTGTTAACAGGTTCATCAAGCATCACAGATGCGATACCGATTTGCTCGGCGGTTTCCGATGTACGAGTAACGAAGACATCACCCATCCTAACGCGGTAACTGCTGATCTCGTCTCGGGTCGGGGTTACACGTCCGTAAGGATTCAGTAAGGGGGGCGCTGGGCACTCCGGGTTGAGCTTGCGGTTAGGGCATGTTGGGTGGATGGGGGCGGCATCGCTAACGCGTGGAGTTGGGGAGCAGACAGCCTTGGGGATGGGCTGCCATCGTCAGTCGGCCCGGCGGCGGGCCGGATCAGGCGGGCCAGGGCAGGGCGTCCCCGCCCGGCTCGGAATCCGGCCTGTCCGGCCGTGCGCCCGCCAAGGGCGGGGCTTGCGACAACTGCGCCCGCCGACTCTCGTCCATCGACCATGGCAGCCACGGGGCCAGATTCTCCGGCGCCCGCCCCCCGTTCCGCGCGCAGGCGTCGAGGTAGTCCAGCGTCCAGGCGTAGTAGCTGAGCCCCCACAGCTTCAGCGTCCCGTAGACCGAGTGCAGCAGCGCCGTCAGGCGCGCCCCCTGCTCGCTGCCCGATCCGAAGGTGGTCTTGCACCAAACCACACCCCACGCGGCCAAATAATCTGGCGCTCAACACCCCGAGGCGCTCCAGCTCGTCGGTCACGCGATGCTGGGGCCACAGTTCGAAGCTGGAGTAGTAGCCAGACAGCACGACGCTTCGGCCGGTCGCGCTCTTGGAGCAGGCTTGGACCATCTCGTTCGAGACGATCGCGATCAGCTTGCGCATGTCCTGGACATGCCAGTCTGAGCGCCCGAACAGCTTCATCACCGGCCTGAAGCGCCTCACCGGATGGTCGTAGCGCATCATGGTCCGAACGAGCGTGGACTTGCCCGAACCGTTCGGGCCGATGATGGCCACATGCTGGCCGCACGGGATCGACAGCGAGACGCCATCCAGCGCCAGCGTGTCACCTCGGTAGACGGTGATGTTCCGGAAGTCCAGCAGCGGCGGTTCCTTGTGGTTCGTGGTGCCCATCAGAAGAGCGAAGCCGTGAGGCAGGGCCGGCTGTCCGGGCCGTACCCGGGCGACTCGATCAGCCGCGAAGGAAGTTCCCTAGAATCCCCTTGCCTGACGCGGTGAGGATCGCTTCGGGACGGAACTGCACGCCTTCCACGGCCCACCGCCGATGGCGGACACCCATGATGATGCCATCGTCGGTCCAGGCGGAGACCTCGAGGCAGTCGGGCATGGACTCGCGCTCTAGCACCAAGGAGTGATAGCGGGTGGCCACAAAGCCTTGGTCGACGCCGCGGAAGAGGCTTCGTCCATCGTGATGCACCAAGCTGGTCTTGCCATGCATGAGGTACGGCGCCCGCACCACGTTCCCGCCGAACGCTTGGCCAATCGACTGGTGACCGAGGCAGACCCCGAGAATCGGCACGTCCGAGGCCATTTCCCGGATGAGGTCGACACAGATGCCGGCTTCGCTGGGTGTGCATGGGCCGGGGGAAATCACGATGCGATCCGGAGCCATCCGCCGCACATCCGCCACCGACACCTCGTCATTGCGGTGGACGACCAAGGAGGCACCGAGCTCGCCTAGGAACTGCACGAGGTTGAAGGTGAATGAATCGTAGTTGTCGACAACCAAGATCATGCTCTTCTGTTGTGGCGGGTCGGGCTGCCCCGGAAGCGGCTGCGGCGGAGGGCCGGTGCCTCGGCTGCCAACCGGGCCTCCGCATGGGCCGCGGTCGGCGAGGCCGACGGCATCCTGAGGCACCGGGGCGACATCTGGCCTGTTGTCCAATAACGCATCGCGTACTACGAGCCGGGAATCCCCAGTCTGATCCAGCACGTGTTGTGGAACGAGAGGATGAACCGGGAGTCTCGGGGCTAGGTTTCGCCGGGGCGTAGCCGACCGCATCAGGTCCGTTCAATCTCCGCCAGGAGGATTGGCGGCGTCGCGCGCTCGAGGACCGCTTCGCACTCCCACCTGCCCGATCCGTCCTTACCCGCTCCATGCGCGTTGGGTGCCGCTTGTCATGCTGACACCGTGGGTTAGGACACCGCCATCACGACTTGGACGGTGGCGGGGGCGGGTCGAATGAAATGCGGTTGCTGACTCGAGATGTTCTGGGCGATGCTCTCGCCGACCGAGACTGTCGAACGCTTGAGCTCAATCACGGAGATGGCGATGCCGTAGACGTAGAGGACCGGGTCGGACCGCTTGTTGTGGCCACCCGCAACCGTGACCTCTGCGGCGACGGCGAATTGGTTGGCGGGCGAGTCTTCCCGGTCGATCAAGTGGGTGGCCTAGGCGTTCTCCTCAATACGGGGCCTGACCCTCGCTCCGTAGCGGAGTAGCCGGTAGGTCTCCCGGTTGGTCTCGTGTAGGTTCCGGCCACCGCCCAGCGCGCCGGCCTTCTCGAACTCGCGCAGCGCCTTGGCGATCAGGACCGGAGAGTGGCCCTAGCCGACGAAGAACTGCTCAACCAGGCCGGTCTCGATGTGTCGGTTGTCGATTCGTCCCGTCAGTCGCCGAGATAGTCGTAGCCCAAGCGATCCGGGAACAGCGCGATGACGCGCCGCCGGTGTTACTCGAGCACCTCCCAATGTCCCGCCCTGTCCGAGCCGACACGACGGATGAATCCGGCCGCCTTCAGATTCTTCAGGTGGTACTTGACGCCGTCGGGCGACACGCCGACGCGCTCGGCAAGCGCCGCCTGGGTCAGCCCGGGCTCGGCCCGGAGGCAATCCACGATCCGGTCGCGGGTAGTCTTCTGGGTAGTGGCGCCCCTCCTCTGGGTAGTATCAGGGGGGGTTCCCCGTTGCGTTCCCGCGCGCTGCGGCGTCGGCGGCCTGATAGGTCTCCGAGAATGGGAACTGCACCCACAGTCCATCCCCGCCAGCATCGAGCCGCCATGTCGGCACCGGGTTCCCCGCCTCGCGGCAAATGTCCACGATCCGGCGGATGCCGCGCCCCCAAGCCTCGATCATGCCGGCCCGGAAGAAGGCGTAGGCGATGCGCGGGTTGTGAGGCTGTGACGACATCTCCTCAGCAAGCAGAACGGCTGTCCATTCGGGGTTCAGGTGGGCCGCGTTCCAGATCGCGATCCTGTCGTCGCGGACCCGGATCTGGATCGTAGTCGAGCTCGCGTCGTCACGGTGGATCACCGCGTTGATCACCGCCTCACGCATCGCCTCGCGCGGCACGGGGAAGGTCTCTACCCGGTAGATTCCCTCGTAGGAGACTAGGCCGCGCGTGTACTTCGTATACAGCAGGTCCATCGCCCTGTCCACCTGCGCGAACAGGTCACCCTCAATCTCGTCCTGAAACAGCAGTTCCGCCCCCCGGAAGTAGCCGATCCTTATGAACGCGTCCGGCAGGAACTGCCCGGGCGAAGAATGGAAGAGCAGCGCGGCGGCCCGCTTCAGGTGCTCCCCTTCCCGCAGGCTCAGATTCTCGACGAGACTCTCGATCGGCTCACCGAGGACTTCCGCCGGAAGTCGCCCGCTCCCCACGGCCTTGCGGCGGAATCCTTCGACCACGCGGGCGTCCAGGTCCTTCAGCCCGACTCCGGGCAACGGCACATCGTCCCACATCCGGCAGTACCTCGCGAGCAGAAAGCGGCTCAGCGCAGCACCCCGCAGCACCTGCTTCGTGCTGCCGCTGCGGTAGTGGAACGCTCCCTGTAGCTGATCGGGTTCGGATGCGGCTTCACCGCGATTTCGATGTACTCGCGGCCGGACTCTGACTTCAGATTCAGGTCCACCACGATGCCGAGCAGCGACTGCACCTTGCCGGGGATCTCTTCGAGCAGACGCAGCACTCCTTCGACCCCGACCACCTCGCCGGAGTCGTTCTTGCCGATCTCCAAGACGCCGCCCTGCGCGTTGGCGAACCCACAGATCCAATTCAGGTGGTCGTCCCGCTAGGAACGCTTCCGCTCGACATGCTGGGTCTCAGGCGTCATGCGATTCGCCTTCCATCGCGTCATCGGGGATCGGCAGGCGGACCGCTCCTGTGAGAAGCTGCTGCATCATACCCTGCTTGATCGAGCGGGTCTTGGCCAAGCGGCGCTCCAGTGCGGCGATCTCCGCGTCCATGTCGGTGAAGACTGCCGCGATGGCGCGCTGTTCGGAAAGGGGTGGTAGAAGGAACCGGATGTTTGCCACATCGCGCTTGCTGATTTCCAAGAACGTGGAACCAGTGGCCAAGCCGACCATCTGCTCCTTGAGCGTAAGCAAGCAGTAGTACAAGTACTCGTGATCAACCGAGCTCCCGCCCACGAGCGACTTGAACCCTTGGTTCGTGGCGACGGGCATCGCCGCGATCTTGACCTCACCGATGGTGGCACGGCTACAGAGTAGCAGAGCACCCTTCGGCAAGAGCGTCGCGCCCGAGGCGCTCAGCCCCATCGTCGTGATGCTGCGGGCCGTGCGGACAAGGTTCCTTCCTCGTGCGGCCGTGATGTCGGTAGGAGTACACCATGGGATGTTGCCATCCCAATACTCGGGCACAGCCGTGCGAGGCGTGCTTCCGTTTCTAATCTCTGCGAGCGTCCCGAGAGAGGTGCTCGACCACTCCCCGCTGAACCGCGGCAGCTGCGTCCTGCCGGTCAGGAGTTGCTGCATCGCGGCCCGCTTGATCGCCCGCTTCTTCGCAATCAACGCCTCCAATAACCCGATCAGGGCGTCCACGTCCGTAAGGACGGCGGCGATGGCCCGCTGCTCGGCAGCTGGCGGGACAGGCAGCGGGACAGTCTCGAACTTGTCCTTGGGCAGGTGTGCGATGCTCGTCTGGGTCACATAGTCTGCGAGGTGGCCGATCGATGCCCAGCGTTGGAGCATCGACATCATCAGGTACGCGTCGTAGCCACGGGTGGGTCGGAGCCTGTGTAGTGCCTTTTGGAAATAGCATTCCCGAATGGGCGCGTCCCAGATTGCGGCTCGCCCTATCTCACCGCCCTCACAAACGAGCAGATCACCGGATCGCAGACGGAATCGGTGCAAGTCGGCCGACGTCAAGGCGACCGTTTCGATACCAGTCAGATCGATCCGTCCCCACTGAACTGAGCGATTACCGATGTAGGGTTTCGCTACTCCTGTGTTGTTCGCCGCGTCAAGCATCTTGCCAAGCTGGACCCTGAACTCCGCTCCGACCGCCGAGGCACTCCAGTCCTCCGGAATCACCCCCGCCTCGGTGCGCTTATACTCAGCAGGTACTCGGGTTGCACGGGCCGTTTGGATTCCCGCCCCTTGAGTCACGTCCTCCCTCGTGGCATTCCCCGATTCTGCAGACGGTGTCTGCGGAATCTCACCGAGTGGCTGTTGTTGGCGGTTGAACCCGAGCGGGAGACTCATACCGAGATCCCCATCCGCTTCAGGTGTTTCTCGACCTTTGCGCCGTGGTCCTCAACTCGACGCTCAAGCTGAGGCAGCGACTCCGCGTACCGTTCCTCCAGCACTCGCACGCGGTCCACAAGCTCGGCCGTCAGACGCTCGACTACCGCCAGAATCGCGTCCTCGATGCTCTCCATCCACTTGTCGGCGATCACCATGTCGGCGACCTCGGCCGCGCCAAGCGGTGCGTACCGCGCCAGCACCTTCGCATCCAGCTTCGCCTGAGCGGCCTTCGTGGTCCTCTTCGCCTTGGCGTGCGCCTTCATCAGGTCGAGGCAGACATCCAGCGCGTGGCGTTCATCCCGGTCCTCCGCACCACCGCCGACCGCCTTCAGCCGCGTCTTCACGGCCGCCTGCGTTACCTTTCCCTTCGCGGTCGTTGCGTCGCTCAGCGGGCCGTCATCAGCCGAATTCTCCTCAACGAACGCCGCTACATCTCGCCCGATGACCTCCTCTTCGGACATCAGGCTATCAACCTCGCCGCGCTCGCCAGCGAAGTACCGCGTGACCACAAGCTCCGGCGGAAGCAGGTCCTTCTTGTACTTCGTCCGCCTCACCGTCAGGTCCGGCGACTCCGTTGCTTCTTTCCCCCTCCCGCCCGCCAATACGCGGGGCCGCGCCGCCTCCGTCCAGCCCTCCGTCACAACCAGGTATGCGTCGTTCTGCAAGACTTCGTCCCAGTAGTCCATGAGGCACTGGTCCACATCGTAGCGGTCGAGGAGTGGAAGGTCAGCAAAGCGGTTCAACAGATCCTGCGACAGATCGCGGATCAGCGCCTTGGGCGAATCGCCCTCTTCAAGTCCGAGAAGACGAGGCGCATGCGCCCGCCGCCAAGCGTCAGAGACGCGACGAGCCCGGTCCCTGTACGCCCTGAACTCACCATGTCCGAGGACGACCGCCGGCACTTCGTCCGCGGGAGTCCGCGAGCGGCTGTACCCTTCTCGGCCGCCCGGTGCGAACAACCGCTCCGGCAGGCCCAGGAACACCCCGACATCCGACGATCTGCGAACGCGGCAGCCCCCAACGACAGCAGGAAGCATCCAGCCATCATTGCCTTCAAGACCGGGGACCCGTTTCAGCGCATCTCGCTCGTCAAGTCCAAGCGACCGGACGAGAGGGCTGACAAGAACCCTGTAAAGCAGCTGGCGGAATATGCGTGTCTGCTCTGAGATGGCGGACCTGTAGGTGTCGACGTCTCGACGCTGCCCTGCATCACCAGAAACAGTCCCATCGACGGGTATGCGATTGTGACGCTCAGCTCCCAGTTGGAGTCCTTGGTTCGGGACCGCATTGGCGAGATGAAGCAGGCAGAGAGAGAGTGGCAGTGGTACGGCTCTATGGGCAGCCTCAACATGAACATCGAGGTTCTCTACTACAAGGCGTTCCTGAGTCGGGCTCATCAGCGAAATCAAGCCTTCTTCACTTGACCTGCGGGCGAACCCAATCCTCGTCAGCAAGGTCCGTGCGATTTAGCTCATCGGCACGCAATCGCCAACCCGGCATTGCTCGGTCGAGGATCTGGCGAAATCGCTTGGTGTGATTGGGTTCGATGAGGTGGGCCATCTCGTGAACCACAACGTACTCGAGGCACGGCAGGGGCTTCTTGGCAAGTTCGGAGTTGAGCCAGATGCGACGGGCCGCCGGATTGCAGGTACCCCAGCGTGTCTTCATGCGTCGGATGCGCCAGTCTGCGACCTGCACGCCGATCCCAGCTTCCCACTTGGCGATGAATTCTGGGATCCGGTCTCGGAGGCGGGCCCTGTACCATCGGTACAGCATGGCTTCTCTCG
The DNA here is from genome assembly GCA_963662745.2 of Bryobacterales bacterium. Lineage (GTDB taxonomy): Bacteria > Acidobacteriota > Terriglobia > Bryobacterales > UBA6623 > VXMF01. The sequence goes on along the minus strand of CAXXUI010000002.1, from coordinate 2,554,286 downwards.
CCCCTCGACCAGTTGCGGGGCGCACGCGCATCTCCATCCAAGCGTTGTTGCGGATGCGAATGCTAACCCGGCTGGTCGACTCGACAACGTCCAGCCTGTAGCGTCGCCCCTCGAAGTAGTGGCTCTCGCCGGAGACGAACTCGCGTCGCGACTGGCGGTCTTGCTGCTCGAACTCGGTGCGCTTGCGCCGAATCCAAGCCAGCCGGGAAATCACCGCCGACCGTACAACATCGTCGTCCACGCGCATCGGTGCAGCCACGCGCACCAGTCCCGCCGGAGGGTAGACCCCCAAGTGCAGGTGCTTGATCTCCTTGCGCACGACCTCGACAGAGAGGCCGCGGATTTGCAGGGTGCTGCTCACCGAGCTAAGAATCGCTTCAGATTGTGACCTAGGCACGCTCGAATCAGTACTCACTCTGCGCCTTCACGATGTCGAAGATCTCTTGCGGGTGGACATTGGAATGGCCGAGCGCTTGGTGGATTGCCTTCATGACCCGCCGCTCCTTGATGGAGTGGCCTCGCCACTGGGCCATCCGCGCGCCTTGGACAGCCTGATGCACGGCCAGTGCCACGAGTTCACGGCTATCCGCCTCAGTATCGACCGCGCCTGATTCCATGCCGGGCAGGTTGTCATAGATCGCACGCAGAGCGGGAGTGTCGATGGTCGCCGGATGCGACTGGCCGCCCTCGCCGTGCTTGACCCTTCGCGCGATGTCGATGACCTCCTTCAGGTAGTCCGCGTATGCGACAACATCCTCGCGGCGCCGCCGGATCAACTCGTCAAGCAGCTTCGACATTCTTCCGTAGTACTTCGGATTCATACGCGACTCGTCGACTATGAGGCGACGGACGTTGTTCTCGATCGTCTCGGCGACGGCGCGTTGATCGTCCTTGATCCTGTCCGGCAGCGCCTCAACGGCTTCCTCACCACGCTTGACGAGGAGTTCAGCCAGCGTCAGGTCGTCGAGTTCGGACAGCTTCTCGCTGTCGTCGGCTCGGATGTAAGTGTCGAGCAGGTGCCTCATGGCGGGCTCGAACACCTTGAGGTCAACATAATCGCCACTGGCCAGCTTGATCTCCTGGCGGATATTCTCGTAGTAAGCAACCTCGTCCCGGATGGCCAGCCACTCGGCCTCCGTGTAGCCAGCCTCCGCCATTTCGTTGGCTAGGTTGGCGTAGGCGCGGTGGAACGCCGCAACCATGCGGTACAGGTCGAGGCGTTTCCGCTCATTGGCCTTGAGCTGGCGGGCCGTGTCGGCGCCGTCACCCTCATCGTCATGGCAGAAGTAGCGACGGTAGGCGGTCGAGTCCCTACGTGGCTCGACAGGTTCACAAAGCGCCTTGACTGCCTCCCGGGTCTCGTCGAGCCGCTCCTTGCCCCCCTTTAGCCGGTCCTTCAGCAGTCCCACCACGTCCTCGCGATCGAAGCCGTCGAACGCCTCACCGGTGTAATCGTTGATCGCGCCCTCAAGCGAGCGGAAGAGGTCCTCGTAGTCGACGATGTAACCGTACTCCTTGTCTTTGCTATGGAGACGGTTCACACGGCATATGGACTGGAAGAGACCGTGATCCTGCATCTTCTTGTCGATGTACAGGTATGTCGCCGGTGGGGCGTCGAACCCAGTCAGCAGCTTGTCCACGACGATCAAGAGCTTCATTTGCTCCGGGTCATCGATGAAGCGCCGCTTGACAACCCGCTCGAACTCCTCGGCTTTGTGCATGGCGTTGTCCTCGGTCTCGCCGAAGTGGTCCGCGAGCATCTGCCGGTAGACGTCGTACTTGAACTGCGTCTCCGTAACGCCTTCGCCTGTCTGCTCGCCTGCGACATCACCCGGCGCCGGACGGTACGAGGTCACGATGGCGCACTTCCCCTTCAGGGCAGTCTCGCCGAACTTCTGGAAGAAGCGGCAGGCCGCATAGACGCTGTCGGACACGAGCATGGCGTTGCCCCGCCCGCTCTTGAGTCGGTCCTTGGTCTCCATGTCAATGAGGATGTCGTCCACAATCCGGGTGATCCGGTCATAGGAACTCGTAAGGCTGCGCATGGTGCCCCAGTGCTGGCGGAGTTGCGCCCTAGCCAAGTCGCTGAGTCCCTTAGTCTTGAGTTCGAACCACTTGTCGACTTTCTCCTTCGAAGTCAGGTGTTGGTTGACATCCCGAGCTTCGTAGCGGAGATCCAGAACGACTTCGTCATCGATCGCCTCGTCGTACTTGTATGTGTGCATGTACGGACCGAATGTCTCGACGCTCCGTGCCTTGTCCGATTTGAGGAGCGGGGTGCCCGTGAAGCCGATGAGAGTGGCGTTCGGCAGGAGACGCTTCATCGCGCTGTGGAGCTTGCCGGACTGGGTGCGGTGGCACTCGTCCACGAAGATGAAAATGTCGCCGGCCGGCCGCACTCCTTTAGTGAGGTGGTCACCTAGGTCGCTCACATAGTGGTCGATATCACGTTCCTCCGAGTGTCCGAACTTGTGGATGAGCGAACAGACCAGCGGCTTAGCGGGGTCGCCGAGCACGGTGGCGAGGTCGGCACTGCTCGTGGTCCGGTCGATGTCCTCGCCCACGCCCTTGAAGACCATCTCGATCTGCTCGTCGAGTTCCGTCCGGTCGGTCAGCACGAGCACGCGGCCGCCTGGGACATTCTCACGAATCCACCGCGCAAGCCAGACCATGGTGAGGCTCTTGCCACTGCCCTGCGTATGCCAGATAACCCCACCCTCACGCCGACTCACATGCTCTTGGCCGGCCTTGACCCCGAAGTACTGGTTATGGCGACAGACCTTCTTGACGCCCGCGTCGAACACCACGAAGTCGTGGATCACCTCGAGCAGGCGTTCAGGCCTGCAGAGCTGGCCGAGTTCTCGAAGCAGAGGTGAGTCCTCCTGCCTGCCTCCGGCCTCCTTCCACCGCAGCCAGTACTTCTCTCGAGTCTTGACCACACCGTAGCGAAGGCCTTGGCTGTCGTTACCCGCCATCACCAGCTGCACGGTGGTGAAAAAGGGCTGGATGAAGTGCTTGTCTTGGTTGGACAGGTTCTGGCGGATGCCCTCGCCCACTGAGACGGTGGAGCGCTTGAGCTCGATTACGCCGATGGCGATCCCATTGACGTAGAGTACGATGTCTGGACGCTTGGTGTGAGTGTCCGGGACAGTGACCTCCTCGACGATTGCGAAGTCGTTGGCGAGCGGATTCTTCCAGTCGATCAGGTGGACGTCAATCGCGTGCTCGTCGATCCCGGGCTTGATCTTCGCTCCGTAGCGGAGCAGCACGTAGAAGTCTCGGTTGGTCTCGTACAGGTTCCTGCCTGGGCCGATGCTCGCAGCCTGCTTGAGCTCGAGGAGCGCCCTGTCGATCAGACCGGGGGCGTGGCGTTGCCCGGCAAGGAAGCGCTTCACTAGATCGTGCTTGCGACAAAACCCCATTTCCGCGTGATTTCTGGTATGGAATTGAGCTAGCTTATCAGGCTGTGAGCGGAGATTCGGCCTGATTCTGCAAGATTGGAGGCTCTGCATTCCGACTCCAGGATGAATCCATCATGGCGCCCGTAAGCAACGCGCACCTCCGCCCGGCGAACCCTAGTTCGCAGTCCAATCCGCCGGGAATTCCGCCGCGCTAGGCGGCTTTTCGTAGTCGCCCGACCCCTCGATCCAAGTCCCGACGCTCCTTGGCAGCCGCCCGCGCTGCCCGCTGCAGCAGCAAACCCATCCGATGCACGTTCGCCGCCAGCATCGACCGTGCCACCACGCGCCGGAACCCTTCCTTGCCCTTCTCGCGAACTCGGTCCAGCCCCCGCTGCTCCAAATTGTTAATCGCCGACTCCACCGCCGAATGCTCACTCCTAGCCTCTTTGAACCACTTCTCGCTCTCCCGCTCCTTGTCCGCCTTCGACAGCTTCCCTTTCTTAGGTAGTGCCGGCTTGCTCAACACCCCTCCCAACGCCAGGATGTTCGCTATGCTGGAGAACCCCTTGTCAAAACTGCACCCTTCCAAGTCCGGCCACTCTTTCTTCATATCCTCCATCACTTGCACTGTCACCTCCACATCCACTTCCTTCCACAGATTCTTCCAGCCCAGCACGAATCCTTCCTTGCTCTCCACAATCACCACCGGCACACCCAGCTCCACCGGCTGACCCGCCTTCCCTTTCGAAATCCACCGCGTGTGCTCCGCGTGAATTGAGAACACCTTCTCGGCATGCGGTATCTGCTCCCCTTTCAGCAGCCTCCTCCGGACTTGATCCTTCAGCCGATACGCCAGCTCCAGCAGCCTGTCAATCTCTCCCAATTGCCCCTCGTCCACCTCGCTGCCCTCCAGCTGCGGGCGCAGCTTCTTCAGTCGCTTCAGCAGCTTCGCCCCCGCTGACAGCAGTCTCTTGACCTCTTTTTTCTTATTCTTCCTTTTGTAGGCCACTCTGAGTTGCCTGTATGCCAATTCCACTTTGCTCTTCCAGTGCTTGTGCTGCCGGCAGCCCGACACCCCCGCCGTCTCGCAGGCCGTCACCACCGCCAGCAACACCGCCACCAGAGCGTTCCGCAACAGCCAGTAATCCGTCGGGTAATCCACGTTCGTCTCCACCACGAAACTGTCGCAGCGGGCCGTCAGCTCCTCCCCTTCCTGCCATCCGGCCAGTCGCTGTCCAGCCTTCACCACTTCCCGGTTCACCTTCCTTAACAGCTCCGGCGTCAGCAGCTGCACGTTCCGCGCCACCGTCCGGCTGGTGAACTCCTTCAACTCCATCGATCCGATCCCCAGCATCTGCCTCAGGTCCAGGTGCTTGCTTGCCAGCTCCGCCAGACGATCGAAATCACATCCCAATCCCTGCTTCACCAGGGCCAGCACCAAGACTGCCCACAGGTCCATCCCCGGCCGACCGTTGTTCGGATCCAAGCCGCTCACCGCTTTCGCTTCCCCTGCGTCCTGCCCGCCGTCCTGCGGCCGGAACAGCTCTTCCTTCAGCAGGCTGAAGATTCTCTCTCTCAGGTCCTTGCTACTGTAGATGAACTGGATGCCCTTCAGCACTGCGGGGATGTCGTCCCGCGACTGCGGGTTGATGTCGATCGCTTCAATCGGCACGCTCCCCAGCTCCAGCTGCGGGTTGATGACCTTTCTCATGCCTTCCTAATAGCACACTCCGGTCTCCGCTCGCAACCCTTGAAGTCCGTGCGGGAGCCTGATCTGGAAGGCTGTCCAACCGTCTCCAGCCCTCCCCAAGATGGGGTCCGGCGCCCAGGAGGGCAGTCGTTTGAGAAGCTCAGTAGCGGTCTGATCCGCGACCTTCAGCATCCTCTTGCAGAGCAGTTCGCATGCGGGTCTTGGCAGCCTTCGTCCGGACTATCGCGACCTGTTTCCCGCTGTTTCGGCACCGGCTCAGTCCATCCGCGAGGCTCCTGAGGGCTGATTCCGCCTCACGCAGGCTGCGAAGATGGCCCCTCCAGCTCCGGATCGGCCCCCGCCGCGGCATTTCGGTGCGATCTTCGCAGGCGATGACATCACTCATGTAGTACTAGTTGCCCAAGCTTCATACTGTATATTCCGTCTTGCGCACATCCCGCATCTTTTGTCGCAGGCACTAGATCGGGCTCTATGTTGCTGTTGCCCGCGCGATCTCTCCAATCACCGAGATACTCGTAGCCGAGACAGTCCTGGAACAGCGCGATGACGCGCCGCTGAGTTTCCTTCTCACGATCGCCGATCGGACTCATGCAACTGGCCTCTCCAGCTTGTTCAGTCTCACTGGAGCACCTCCCAGTGCCCCGCCCGGTCCGAACCGACTCTTCGAATGATTCCGGCGGACTTCAACTTCTTCAGGTGATACTTGACTCCATCCGTAGTCAGACCGATGCGCTCCGCGAGTGCGCTGCGAGTGAGGCGAGGTTCCGCCTCCAAGGAACCCACGATCCGGTCCCGGGCGGAATTGCGGGTAGTCCCTGTCGCAATCTGGGTAGCGTTCAAGGTAGTCTCGCGACCCATCTGGGCGGTAGTATCCGGGCCGTCGCCCGTGGCTCTGTTCCCGAAGGAGGCCGGGTCGGCCGACTGATAGGCTCGTGAGAACGGAAAACGCAGCCACAGCCCTTTTCCGCCCGCCTCCAGCCGCCAGATCGGTGCCGGGTTGCCCGCCTGTCGGCAGATGTCTACGATCCGCCGGATGCCACGCCCCCAAGCCTTGATCATGCCGGCCAAGAAGAAGGTGTGCGCAATGTGCGGGTTGAGGGGCCGTAACGAGAGTTCGTCGGCCAGCAAGTCTGCCGTCCACTCGGGGCTCAAGGGAGCCGCGTTCCAGATCGCGATCCGGTCGTCGCAGACACGGATCTGAATCGTCGTGGGGCTGGCGTAGTCACGGTGAGTGACGGCGTTGATCACAGCTTCGCGCATCGCCTCGCGCGGCACCGGGAAGGTCTCCACACGGTAGATGCCGTCATAGGAGACGAGACCGCGAGTGTACTTCGTGTAGAGCAGGTCCATCGTCCGGTCCACCTGCGTGAACAAGTCGCCCTCAATCGTGTCCTGAAACAGGAGTTCCGAACCCTTGAAGTACCCGATCTTCACATAGGCGTCCGGCAGGAGGCGTCCCGGCGACCGGTGGAACAGGAGCGCGGCAGCCCGCTTCAGGTGCTCTCCATCACGGAGTCTCAGGTTCTCGATCAGGGTTTCGACTGGTTCGATGAGGACATCCTCTGGAAGCCGCCCGCTCCGTACTGCCCTGCGACGGAACAAATCCACGGTCCGGTCGTCAAGATCGCTCAGCTCGACGCCGCGCATGGGCATGTCGTCCCATGTCCTTCCGAATCGCTCGAGCAGAAAGCGGCTGAGCGCAGCACCCCGGAGCACCTGCTTGGTTCTCCCGCTGCGGTAGTGGAACTCGCCCCTGTAGCTGATCGGGGTCGAGTGCGGCTTGACCTTGACCTCAAGGTACTCGCGCCCGGACTTCGACCTCAGGTTGACGTCCACCACGATGCCGAGCAGCGACTCCACCTTGCTTGGGATTTCCTCGAGCAGGCGAAGCACACCGTTTATCCCAACGATCTCGCCCCGGTCGTCCCTGCCGATCTCGAGGACGCCGCCGCGGGCGTTTGCGAACCCGCAGATCAACTTCAGGTGCTCGTCGCGCCAGGATCGCTTCGAGTCGACGTCCTGGGTCTCACGCGTCATGCGTTTCGCCTTCAAGTCTGTAATCGGGGATCGGCAACCGGACCGGTCCGGTGAGCAGTTGCTGCATCACGCCCCGCTTGATCGCGCGGATCTTGTCCACACAGCGCTCCGGCGCTGCGGTCTCGTCGTCCATGTCGGACAGGACTGTGGCGATGGCGCGTTGTTCGGGGAGGAGAGGAAGGCGAAGTTCGAGGCCCAGAAATCGTCTCGTCGAGAGATCGTAGCGTGTAGCCCCCTGAGCTAGCGCATACACCGCTCTGCGACCTAGAGCTCCACAAGTCACGGCAACTGTTGCGATGTCGTTTTGGTCGACTCGTCCCCAATGAACGGAGCGACTCCCAACGTACGGCTTCGGCACTCCAACGGTCTTTGCTGCATTAAGCTTCTCGCCAAGTTGAATTGTGAACTCCGCTCCGACCGTTGAGACGCTCCAGTTATGCGGAATCACGCCAGCTCCAGTCTTCTTGTACTCCTTGGGAGTACTAGACTCCCGACCAGTCGTGCTTGGCATCTGGCCCTTCCTAGTCATCAGATCCTGATCCACTACTGTGTCCGTTCCGCTCCTCGATCTCACGACGGGCCCTAGCGACCTGATCCGCAAGGTCCTGCCTCGATGGCAAGTACAGCTGATACTTCGACGCGTAGATATTCGCATCTTCAGGCAGCGTCAGCTCGACCAAGGCGTCGTTCTTCCGGCTACAGAGGAGGATTCCGATAGTCGGCAGTTCGTCATCGAGTTTCACATAACGATCAAAGTAGTTCACATACATTTGCATCTGGCCGAGGTCTTGGTGAGTCAATTCTCCGCACTTCAGGTCAATCAAGACGTAGGAGCGCAAGAGCCGATTATAGAATACGAGATCGACGAAAAAGTGGCGATCGTCGAAGCTGAACCGCTTCTGACGCGCTTCGAACAGGAAGCCCTTCCCGAGTTCCAGCAGGAACCCCTGAAGCCGGTCGATGATCGCCGCTTCAAGATCGCTCTCAGAGTAAGCGGGCTTTTCCTCCAGCTCGAGGAACTCCAGCACGATCGGGTCCTTGATCAGGTCCGACGCCTTCTCAACCACCTGCCCCTCACGGGCAAGGCGGCGGACTTCCTGCTTGTCCCGGCTGAGCGCCAGCCGCTCGTACAGGGAACTGTCCAGTTGCCGTTTGAGTTCGCGGACGGTCCAGCCGTTCTCTGCTGACTCGATCTCGTAGAATCGGCGGGCATCGGAGCTGGCTACCGACAGCAGGGTGACGTAGTGGGACCATCCGAGGGAAAACTGCTCAGCCAGCCCCGCAAGCCGAATCGGCGTCCGTGACGAGAGGCCGGCTGAAATCCGCGACAGTGTCGCGGAAATTGACACTTCACTGGAAATCCGCGACAGTGTTGCGGAATTTCCCGCGGCAGAGACATCGGACAGGATGTGCTGGTAGGCCAAGTAGAACCGGCGCATCTTCTCAAGAGCATCCACGGACACGCCACGCCCGATCCTACCCTTCAGGGCCGCCGACAACTTGCTGAGGGTCTCTCTGCCGTACTCTGCCCGGTCGGCACCCTTCTGCTCATACTCCACGATGTAGAAGCCGAACAGCCAGTTCCGCACGACCAGCCAACGATCAATGGCCCGAGTGGCCGACTGGCGAGCTTGGTCGTGCGTACAAGAACAAATCTCGACCAGCCGCTCGAAGCCGAATCGTTGGCTCATCCAGACCACCCCATCCGCCTGAGGTGGCCTTCGACCTTCGCGCCTTGCTCCTCGACTTGGCGGACAAGGTCCGGCAGCGCCTCCGCATAGCGGTCCTCCAGCACTCTCAACCGGTCCCCAAGGCCGTCCGTCAGACGCTTAACCTGCTGCTTGGCCAAGTCCTCGATGCTCGCCATCCACTTGTCACGGACCACCATGACGGCGACTTCCTCCCCGTTCAAGAGTGCGTACCGATCTAGCACCTTCTTGCTCAGCTTTGCCAGAGCGGCCTTCAAAGCCCTCTTGGCCTTGCCGTGAGCCTTCATCAGATCAAGGCACGCCTTGAGAGCATCAAACTCCTCCCGGTCCTCAGCACCGTCGCCAACCTCCCTCAGCCGCGCCGTCACGGCTGTCTTCGTCACCTTGCCCGTCAAGGTCGTCGCTTCGCTTAGCGGCCCGTCCTCACCCGCGTTCTCCTCAACGAACGCATCCATCTTACGCCCCTTGACCTCCGCTTCAGCCAGCAAGCGATCAATCTTGCTGCGCTCGCCCGCAAAGTACCGCTCGACCACAAGCTCCGGTGGAAGAAGGTCCATCTTGTACTTCGTGCGCTTCACCGTCAGGTCGGGCGACTCACCGGCCTTCCCCGCCCCTCCCACCAAGACACGGGGCCGCGCCGCCTTCCGCCAGCCCTCAGTCACGATGAGGTAAACATCGTCCTGCATGACGTCGTCCCAGAAATCCATGAGGCACTGGTACACGTCGTATCGGTCAAGGAGTGGAAGACCCGCGAAGCGCTGCAACAGATCCTCCGACAGATCCCGGATCAACGCCTTGGGCGAATCGTCCTCGCCAAGCTTGTGGAGGCTGCGCTCATGCGCCTGCCACCATTCGTCGAAGACTCGGTGGGCCCGGTCCCCATACGCCGTGAACTCGTCATGTTCGTGGACGACCGCCCGCACTTCGCTCGCCGCTACGCGCGAGCGGCTGTACCCCTCGCGATCACCAGGCGCGAACAACCGTTCCCGCAGGCCCGGAAACACCCTCCAGAAGCGACGAAGAGCGTCGATGTCGCGGTTTGGGATGCCGCCGTGCAGGTGCGCACCTAGGTCGTGCAGGTCCTCGGTCTCGCCGGAGTCGATATAGCGCGGGATGTTCAGGTTGTAGCCGTTGGCCTCCTTGGCGATCTCGTCCAGCGGCACTGTGCGGGAGTATCCGGGGATGTCCCTCCGCTGGTTGTACGCATCCACGATGCAATGGATGTCGCGCTCCCGCAGCCGGTTCTTCGCGCCGTCCTTGCGGTAGCCCCGGCTGGCGTCGACCATGAAGATGCCGCTCCGCGTGGCCGCGTTCCGCTTGTCGAGTACCACGATGCATGCAGGGATCCCGGTGCCGTAGAAGAGGTTGGCGGGGAGTCCGATCACCCCCTCGATGAGTCCGCGCTGAACCAAGTTGCGCCGGATGCCCGCCTCGCGGTTGCCTCGGAAGAGCACTCCGTGCGGGAGGATGATCGCGCCCTTGCCGGTACTCTTGAGCGAAGCGGTGAGATGGAGGAGGAAGGCGTAGTCGCCGTTCTTCAACGGCGGGATGCCGTACTCGAACCGGCGGAAGCTGTCGTGCGCTGGATCGAGGCCGTTCGACCAGGCCTTGGTTGAGAAAGGCGGATTGGCCACGGCGAAGTCGAAGCGCTGGAGGAACCCGCTCTGCTCGGTGAAGCGCGGCGCGGCCAACGTGTTGTCCCGTTTGATCTCGGCCGTCGTGTGACCGTGCAGGATCATATTCATGCGCGCCATCGTCCAAGTTGCCACATCCATCTCCTGCCCGAAGATGGTCAGGCCCTTCGGAGCCTCGTCGGAGGCCTTGATGAGCAGTGAGCCAGATCCGCAGGTGGGATCGTAGACGGAGTGGCCAAGAGTCGTGTCCTGCCCGATCCCGATGACCTGCGCCATGATGCGCGAGACCTCCGCTGGGGTGTAGAACTGTCCCTTGCTCTTTCCAGACTGAGTGGCGAAGTGCCTCATGAGGTACTCATAGGCGTCTCCTAGGAGGTCGTCACCGTGGGCACGGTTGGCGCGGAAGTCGAGCCCTTCGAAGATCCCAACCAGCTTCGTGAGACGATCGGTCATCTCCCGGCCGCGGCCGAGCTTGCTGTCGTCGTTGAAGTCGGCTTGATCGATCACTCCCTTGAGGAGGGGCCCGTTGGCGTCGGCAAGTCGGCGGATGACCACATTGATCTGATCACCGATCTCCTTTCTTCCCTTGAGCGCGACCATAACCGCGAAACGGCCATCCTTCGGCACATCGATGTCGGCGTAGGGGTCATCCGTGTCCGCGTACTTGTCGGAGACGTACTTCATGAACAGCAGAGTCAGGACATAGTCCTTGTACTGCGATGCGTCCATCCCGCCACGCAGCTGGTCGCAACTCTTCCAGAGCGAGGAGTACAGGTGGGACTTGCGGAGGGGCATGGTGATCAGGAACTGGCTGCGACCTCAGGTACGGGCCAAGCTGGATCGGCTAGGAGTCGACAGCTCGGAACGCGCACCACGCATCTGGGCACTTTGAGACGGTGGAGTCGCCGGAGGAAATCGGACGCACGGCCGCGCCATGCCTGAGGTTATCGCGAACCGGGGACGCTGCCCCCGAATGAACTCCCTTCTCAGGTGTTGCCGTTCCTCAGGTTAGTACGTCGGCCGATTTCCGGTCTTCCGGAGCACTGTATCGCGAAGTGTGCAGCGACGGTCGATTCGGCTGTTCGAGGCGCCCCTCTCGGGCCCGTCCTTGACCGCTCGCCGCTGAAGGAGCATCGCCACGGTCTGACTGGTCATCGCGCCCACCGAGCGGCTCCCGCAATCCAGTCAACTCGCACCCGCCGCAGGAAGTCCGGCTGATCGCGCAGCGCCCGCAGCATCTCAGTGCGCAGCTGCGTGCAGCGCACCCACACCTTGCACTGCCGGCCCAAGTGCATCCGCACCAGCAGCTCCAGACCCTCCTCCTCGTGCTCGCTCTGCAGCCTGAACAGGCCGTAGGTGTCACACTCGCAGTCAGCCAGCTCCATCCACTGACGGAGGCCCCTGAACCAGCGCCGGCTCTCCTTCTCGCGCTCGTCCTCGGGCTGCTCCACAGGCCTCGCTCACACCTCGAGCCAGCCCACTCACCCCCAGTGGCCGCCGACCGTCCGTGAAGGCCACCGCCGCGTGCACTTGCAGGCCCCGCGAACTCTCGCTGCGCTTCGTCAGCGGCCCCGGCGGCTGCCGGCAGCGCTCCGCCATGGCTTCCCGGTGCGACTGCAGAATGTCATCCAGCCCCACCCTTGGATTGTGGTAACATTCTTGGCCAGCCCGCATCCGCGACAGCTCGTCAAGACCCGAATTAGGCCCTAATGTCTCCACTCACCCGCCTCGCTCCGACGGCCGCACTGATCGCGGCAGCCATCTGCTTTGCCCCTGTCGGCTTCGCCCAAGTAGACAGCGGCGCCATTCTGGGCACGGTCTACGATCCGAGCGGCGCTGTGATTCCGGGCGTGAGCGTGACCATCATTCACGAGGGGACGGGTTTCACGCAGAGCGGCGAGACGCGAGCTGACGGCACCTACATCTTCACGCCGGTGAGAATCGGCCCGTACACTGTCGAGGCCGAAATCGACGGCTTCCAGAGGTCAAGGCAGACCGGAGCCGTCGTGAACATCCAGCGACAGCTCGTTGTGGACTTCAGCTTGGTTCCGGGCCAGGTCGTCGAGACGATCGAGGTCGCAGCGAGCCTTCCGACCCTCCAGACCGAGGAGGGCTCGGTCGGGGAGGTCGTGGAATCGCGATCCATCAACAACCTGCCCCTCAACGGCCGCAACTACAACTTCCTAGCTCGGCTGACAGCCGGAGTTACCCACCCTCAACCCGAGGGCCGCGGCTTGAACGCCACCGGCTGGTTCACAGCCAACGGCACTCGGCCGGGGCAGAACAACTTCCTTCTGGACGGCATTGACAACAATTCCAACAACGTTGACTTCCTCAGCGGGGCGGCCTACGTTGTCCGCCCCCCGGTGGACGCCATCGGTGAGTTCAAGCTCCAAACCAACGCGTTCAGCGCCGAATTCGGACGCGCCGGGGGGGCTGTTCTCAACGCGTCGTTCAAATCGGGAACGAACGAGTTCCACGGGGCGCTCTGGGAATTCCTCCGCAACGACAAGCTGGATGCGGCCAACTTCTTCCAGAACGCCAACAACAACCAGAAGGGGGCCTACCGGCAAAACCAGTTCGGCATCGCCGCGGGCGGGCCGATCGTGAGGAACAAGACCTTCATCTTCGGAGACTACGAGGGCACGCGGATCCGCCAAGGAGCGCCGAAGAGCGGGACAGTACCCACCGCCATGCAGCGCGCGAGCGGATTCACCGACTTCTCGGACCTCATTGCGCTGCAGAGCGGCACGCGAACCGACGTTTCCGGCCGCAGCTTCCCGGTCGGGACCCTCTTCGACCCCAGCACGACCAGTGAGGCCGACGGCGGCTTCCTCAGAGAGCCCTTTCAAGGCAACGTGATTCCCGCGGCCAGGTTGAATTCCAACGCGGCACGGCTGATGCAGCTCTATCCCGACGCCTCCGCCGGCGGCCTGGCGGGCAATTACTTCGCCAATCGGTCCCTGTCCGACGACACGAACCAGTTCGATGTGCGCGTGGACCACCACATCAGCAACAGCGACATCATCTTCGGCCGCTACAGCTTGGCCGACACCACCCGATTCAAGCCCGGGCCGTTCCCTGGCCTCGCCGACGGCGGAGGGTTCAATGACGGTGATGAGACGATCCGGCAGCAGGGAGGGGCTCTCAGCTACACCCGCACCTTCAGCCCGACGCTGATCAACGAGCTGCGTATCGGCTTCAACCGCGAGCACGTGCTGCGCCTGCAGCCGTCTGGCGACGACACGTCGAACATCCCGGCCGAGTACGGGATTCAGGGAATCCCCCAGCATCCAGGGAACGGCGGCCTGCCCCGTTTCTCCATCGGCGGCTTGAGCCGGCTGGGCCCCAGCGACTGGCTGGTCAGCGAGCGCTTCAGCAACACCTTCCAGATCTCCAACAACCTGACCAAGATCTACGGCTCGCACACCTTCAAAGGCGGCTGGGAGGGGCACTTGATCGACTTCCCGTGGATCGCGCCCCCCTTCTCTCGGGGAGGCTTCAGCTACGCAGGTGTGTACACTTCGATCCCCAACGTCACAGACGGCTCCACGGGCCGGGCCCAGTTTCTGCTCAATCCGACCGATCCCGCCGGCGCGGGAGGCATCGGCGCAGACAATGTCGCAGCTTCGAACTTCGGCTGGCTCTCGCCGCGCAAGTACTACGCCGGCCTGTACTTCCAAGACGACTGGAAGGTGACTTCGAAACTCACGATCAACCTCGGGATCCGCTGGGACCATTTCGGCCTCGTGGGCGACAAGTACGACGCTCAGGCGAACTTCAGGCCGGATCTCGCGAACCCGGAGCTCTACTACACCGCCCGTCGGGGCGTGCAGAGGGAGATGGCGGACGGTTTCCGCCAAGCTCTGGCGCAGGACGGGATAGCGCTCGTCGAGACGGACGAGTTCGGATCCGGCTTCGGACGGGCCCAGAAGCTCAACCTCGCACCTCGCTTCGGATTCGCCTATCAGCTCAACGACCGACTCGTGATGCGAGGCGGCTACGGCATCTACTACGGAGGCTTCGAGAACCGCGGTGGCTATCCCGCGCTGGGGTACAACTACCCGTTCCAGTTCGATTTCCGCTTCATCCGAGCCAACTCGGTCAGCCCGGTGGAATACTCCGACGGTTCGATCGCCACCTTGGAGCGCGGGCTGGCGAGCGTTCCGTTGGACCCGGTCTTGGTGGGCGGTTTCGGCTTGGTCCTGCGAGGAATCGAATTCGACTACGTAACCCCCTACACGCAGGGCTACAACTTCACGCTGCAGTATCAGATCGCTCCCGAAGCGACGTGGGAGATCGGGTATGTCGCCAGCCTCGCCCGCCACTTGGAGAGCTTCACCGGCACGAACCGCGTCTCGCAGATCCTGCCGCCGGACGAGAACCCGGCCAACCACATCCCGTTCCCGAGCTTCGCCCGCGGCTCGACCTACGCCTCCACAGAGGGCACCAGCCACTACCACTCCCTGCAGACGAAGTTCACCAAGCGATTCAGCCGGGGCCTGAACGTGCTGGCGACCTACACTTGGGCCAAGACGCTGACAAACGCCGGCGACTTGCTCAACGGCGGCAACGTCGGAGGGTTCCGCGCCCCGAAGCTGCCCGGATTCGGCATCCAAGGGGACTTCGGCTTGGCAGGCTTCCATGTCAACCACGCCGTCGCCTTCAGCGGCACGTACGAGCTCCCGTGGGGGACCGGGCGCGCACTCCTGTCGGGGATCAGCCCGGCCATGAATGCGATCATCGGCGGCTGGTCGGCGAACTGGATCACGACGCTGTACTCGGGCCAGCCGCAGACCATCAACTGCACGATCAGCACTACCGCCGCCTTTGGCTGCTACGCGCCGCTCGTCGAAGGGCAGGAGCTGTACCGCGGCAAGGTGGAGCAGTGGTACAACCCTGCGGCCTTCACCAATCCCAGCGTGGCGACCGCCATCGGCCAGTCCGATTACTCGGTCCTTGGCGGAGGCAGGACGCAGGTAACCGGCCCCCCCTACCGCAAGCTCGACTTCTCGCTATTCAAGTCCTTCCCGATCGCGGAGGGAAAGCGGTTTGAGTTCAGGACGGAATTCTTCAACTTGACCAACACGCCGGCATTTGCCAACCCGAGCTTCACAAGCTTCCAGGACGCGGTCAGCTTCGGGAAGATCGTCCAGACGCGCAACGCCAACGACGCGCGCCAAATCCAGTTTGCCTTGAAGTTCTATTGGTAGGCCCCGGTCCGGTTCCGCCCCTCGCCTGTCCCGCCCCCGCTGGCGCCGTGGCGGGCGCGCTGCTGTGCTGTCTCGCAGCTGCTGCAGGCCAGCAGATCCAGGCATCGGCGGAAGGTGCATTCAAGGCAGCGGCCGACCGAGAGCCCCGCTCCTTTGCTGCCAACTTCGCCTACGGAGGCTGGCTGGCTGGGGCGGGCCGCGTGCAGGAGTCGATCCGCTACTTCGAGATGGCCTGCAGCGCGGATCCGGAGCACTACGACTGCGGGCATGACTTGGCGGTCGCCTATCTGCAGACCTCCCGCTTCGCCGAGGCGGCGGACCTGCTCAAAGACCGGCTCGCCTTCCAGCCCACGGCGGAGATGCACAACCTTCTCGGAGCCGCCTTGGAAGCCTCGGGCAGCGTCGAGGAGGGAGTTAGGGAGCTGCAGCGCGCCGCCGAGATGGATCCGTCCGAGAAGAATGTGTTCGACTTCGGAGCGGCGCTGCTGCGCTACCAAGCCTACGAGCAATCGCTTGCCATTCTGGAGTACGGAGCTTCCAAGCATCCCTCCTCCGCTCGCATGAAGGTCGCACTCGGCAGCGCCCTCTACGCGAGGGGCCGCTTTGACGAAGCGGTGGAGGCCCTGTGCCTGGCGGTCGATCTCGACCCGTCCGACCAGCGGGCCCTCTACTTCCTGGGGCAGATGCACGACGTGTCTGCTGCCATGGCTGCAGATGTCAGCAACAGGCTGGCCGGCTTCGCCAGACGCTTTCCCGACAGCGCCGCAGCGCACCTCTACTACGGGCTGAGCGTCTGGAAGGTCAACCAGCCCGAGCCCTCCGAGGCTGCGGCCAAGGAGGCCGCAGGACTGCTGGGCAGAGCGGCCGCTCTGGACCCGGACCTACATGAAGCCCACTACCACCTAGGCCTGATTCACGAGCGGTTCGGACGTCCCGAGGATGCTGTCGGAGCCTACTTGAAGGCAGTGGAGGCCGATCCCGACTACGACAGCGCTCTGTATCGGCTCGGAATGGCTTACCGGAGGTTGGGGCGCACCGCAGACGCTGACGCGGCGCTGCAGCGGTACCGGGAGGTGCATGAGCGCAAACGCCAGCTGGATGCCGAGCGCAGACGGCCGGCGCTCGACGTGAGGTAGCGGACTGGCAGAGCGGTCGTGGCTACAGAAATCCACAGCGAAGAGCTCCGGCAGTACATGGCAGACGGTCTGTTCGACCGCCTGCCGCCAACCTTCACTGCCTATTTCATCGGGCAGATTCAGAAGTGGCCTGCATTGTTTCCGGCGGAGCGCAGCTACTTTGAGCGTCTGTTCCGGGTGCTGAACAATCTCCGCGGCGCGGAGCTGAGCAGGCTGTTCGGCGCTCTCCGCGAGATCGAGCGCAGGATGGGCGTAACTGCAGCAAATTGGAATCCGCGGGAGTTCGGGCTCCGGCATGTCGACTTCCTGAACAGATCGCCCTATCGCGAGGCTTGGCGGCAAGAAATCCGAAGAATCTTCGGACAGATCGATCCCGTCTTGGATGCAGAGACGCACAGGACCAGCCGGCGCAAGATCGTGATTGTCCTGTCCCCGCCCGAAACGCCCGTCGGCACGGACCGGATGTGGCTGCGCATCCGGGACAAGGGCAGGGTGCTGAACTTGCAGGGGGACGATGGAGGTGACCTGATCGGGCGACTCTTGGCGGGCAGCGCCGGCGAAGAGCAGGAGCGCAGCCTTCTGCAGCTCGCCCCGCCCGACTCCGGAGACCAAGACTTCTCTGCATGGGCCATTGAGGCCGGAACCGCCTTGGCGCGGTTCGCCGGGAGCCGGGCAGTGCACTTGAGCTACGAACGGCTGCTGCCCTACCGCAGGCGGCTGATGGAGGGAATCGACCAGCTTCTCGCAGCCGGAAACGTGGGAGGCCCCAGGGAACTGGCTGCCCGCCTTCAGGGCATGCGCATCGAGACTGGAGACGGCCGGATCGACGGCTCTCTCGTCCTGGCGGACTTCCTGCGAACCGTCATGCTGGCCGGGAATGGAACGCTGCTCGTCAACAATTCCTTCGTCCAATGGGCGACCGCCCAAGCAGCGCGGCGGGCGCGTCCGGCAATCACGGTCATAGCGTTCGGCGTTCGCAACAAGATCAAGCCGTTCAGCAGCCTGCTCATCTACAAGGACCAAGACGAATCGACGATCATTCCGAGCCAAGAGGACACGCTGGGCACCTATGTGGACTTGGAGGTGTTCTTCGAGTATGTGTGGTTGGGCTTCGAGAAGTATCTGGAATACCGAGGCAAGACGGCGTACCTCTACCTGGACCCCTACTTCGAGCAGGTCCTTGCAATCGCCCCGGACGGGTTCCTTCATGGCGTTCAGGAAGAGCCGCTCGGACATGATGCGCTCTACCGGCGCTGCGCGGACTGGCTGGCTGGATCTCCGGCGCGAGGTTCGGAATGAGGCCCGGCTGAACTCCGCTGGCCAGTCCCCGCACGCAGACCTGCTTCGGGGCGGTGCCTCGCCCCAAGCCCGGCCGCCGGTCTCGCCCAGCTTCTCGAAGTTGGCAGCCCGATAGCCGCTTGCCCGCCGCGGCCGCCCGACCAGGGCTCGACCGGCACCGGGCGCACTCCGTAGCACTGCTCCCAGTCGTCCGCCAAGCGCCGCACGGCCAGTCCCAAGACATGGCTCGCCAAGTTCGGCACGCGCACGCCAGGACGCACGAGGAAAGGATCCTAGAGCACCAGCCTGGCGATGTTGCGCCGCTTCGTGCGCTGGTTTCAGCCCGGATGCTCGTCGCGCAGCGGCAGGCGCAGCGGGGCGGCCACGATACTGATCACGCCAATGTCCACACCGTCCGCCCGCACACCGTAGACCAGCCGGCAGCCCGGTGCCAAGCCCCGTCCCCGTAGGTGTTCGGCAGCCAGCAGGTCGGCCCAATGCCGGCGCTCGGCTGCGCTGCGGGCCAGGCACAGGCGCACTTTGACCTTGTCCAACGCTTCTAGCGAGCACTGCACATCCAACCTTGCGTGGGCTGGCTGTGCCTGTTGCGGCGAGCGCCGCCGGCAGCCGCCCGCCCTACGCCGGCGTGCTGGCAGCTCCGGCCCATCTCGGCCGCCGGTCGCGGCAGGCCCTTGCGCGCCGAGGCCGCGCACAGTTTCCGAGGGGGCGTTGCGCCTGTCGTCGCACCGGCACAGCTCAAGTGCGAGGCCGGCGCGCGAGTCACTGCCCTCACAAGATGCCGAGCGCAACCACTTGACAGTGAACGTCCTCAGCATCCGCAGCCCAACACGCAGTCAGCCGCTCATACACGATCCGCCCCCTCTGGGTTTGCTGTGATCAAGCGATTGCATCGCCGTTGCCCTGAGACGGAGTCTGCTAGGCTGGTCGCCATGGGATCCACCACGCGGTCGTTGTTGTTCGCCACGGCTCTGGCGCTCACCCCTGCCTTGGCGGGAGCCGACCTGTCGGGCAGCTGGGATGTCGTCTGGAACACCGAGGGCGGGATTCGCAACTCTGAATGGAAGGTCACACAAGAAGGATCGACCCTCAAGATTGACAGCGACGGAAATCCGCTCACTGGCACCACTGACGGCACCACCCTATCGGTCGAGGGCAAGTTCTACGCCGCCGAGGCCGGGTACTCCTCGACGCTGAAGATCGAGGGCAAGCTTGAAGACGGCAAGTTGAGTGGACGCGCGACTTGGGATGTCTATGCGATGACGTTCACGGCCACCCGATCCGACTAGCACTGCGCGCACAGTTCGCGGCCAACCCGACCGCGCCACGGTCAGCGCACGATTAACGTGGCCTCCACGGACCACCGTGGGTGAATCCTCGCCCTCAGGCGCTGTCGTATGCTGTAATATCGCAGCACGGTTGGTCCGCAGTGGGGGCATCCAGACGGTGGACCGGCTCGTCCGCCATGCGGCCAAGTCTGCATAGGCAGGTGCCGCTCGCCGAGACGGCCAAGTGTAGGCCCACAGAGAATCCATGAATCGAAGATCCTTCATCACCACCTCGGCAGCGGCAACCGCGACCGTGGCCTGCGCCACCGGGCCCGACGGCGCTGGCGAGACGGATTCCGCACCCCCTCCCATCCGCATGCATGTCGGCGCCCAGCGCAGCCCCACCGATATCGAGATCCTCCAGTTCCTCAAGCGCCATGGCGTCAACCATTGCTGCGGGTACCCGCCGAATCCGGGCGAGCGCGGGCACTGGTTGCCCGAAGACGTGGAGAAGACCCGCGAGCTGTGCGAATCGCAAGGCGTGGCGCTCGACATGGTCGCCCTGCCGTTTCTGGCCTCCTCGCACATCGATCGCGAGAAGCGCGGCGCCATCATGCTGGGCCAGTCACCGGAGCGCGACCGCGACATCGACGATATCCACAAGATGATCGAAGCCTGCGTTCAAGCCGGAGTGCCGGCGTTCAAGTACAACATGAGCATCCTCGGCGTGCTGCGCACCGAGCGGACGCCCGGGCGCGGCGGTTCGAGCTACTCGACCTGGCGGCTGGACGAAGCACAGCCCGACCCCCCGATGACCAGGGCCGGTCAGGTGAACGCAGAGGCCGCTTGGGAGCGCATCACCTATTTCCTCGACCGCGTCATCCCAGTGGCCAACGAGTACAAGATCCGGGCCGCCTGCCACCCTCACGATCCCGGCGTGCCGCCGGAGGGTTACCAAGGCGTCTACAGGGTGCTGGGCACGCCGGAGGGCCTGTACAAGTTCATGAGCATCCAGGAGAGCCCCTACCACGGCTTCAACCTGTGCTTGGGAACGACGGCGGAGATGCTTCAAGACCCGGCTACGGAGATCCACGACGTGATCCGGCGCATCGGCGGGCAGGAGAAGCTCTTCAACATCCACTTCCGGAACATCCGAGGCCAGCGGGACAGCTTCCAAGAGGTCTACCCAGACGAGGGCGACATGAACATGGTCGAGGTCGCCCGCACGCTTCGGGACGTTGGCTACCCGTACATGCTGATGCCTGACCACATGCCGCGCCACGACGACGACCCCAACGGGCGCCAAGCATTCGCCTACGGATTCGGCTACATCAAAGGCATCCTACAAACACTCCAGCACACGGCCTGAAGGAGTGCGATTGCGGCGTTGCGGGCGTGGCCCCGTATTGCTGTGCTAATTTCGAGTCTTGACCCGAGATCATGCCAGCCACTCCAGCAGTTGAAGTTTCCCAGTGCAGCTTCAGTTACGGCAAGACCGTGGCGCTGCGCGACGTCAGCTTCACTGCGCCGCAAGGCTCGGTGTTCGGCCTGCTCGGGCCGAACGGAAGCGGCAAGACCACCCTGTTCCGGATCCTCTCGACGCTACTAGCGCCTGACTCGGGCCGGGCGCTGCTGTTCGGCGTCGATGTGAGTCAGGAGCCCGTGGAGGCCAGACGCCAAGTTGGAGTGGTGTTCCAGTCGCAGAGCTTGGACTCTCGCCTCTCGGTTCGCGAGAACCTCGAGCACCAAGGCCACATGCACGGCCTGCGCGGGGCAAACTTGGCAAGGCGCATCGACGAGGTCTTGGACAACGTGGGAATCGCCGACCGAGCGCACGACCGCGTGGCGAAGCTCTCGGGAGGCCTGCGCCGTCGGGCTGACCTCGCCAAGGGCCTGCTCCATCGCCCCAAGCTCCTGCTGCTGGACGAGCCCAGCACCGGGGTCGACCCGGTCGCTCGGATTCGCTTCTGGCATCACCTGCGGGAACTGCAGCGCAGAGAAGGAGTCACGGTCCTACTGACGACGCACCTGCTGGACGAGGCGGATCGCTGCGACAGACTGGCGATCCTCGACCAAGGCCGGCTGGTCCGTGAGGGCTCGCCGGCGGGACTTAAGGAGGAGGTCGGAAGCCAAACGATCACGCTGGAGACAGGGGATCCTACCGAAGTAGCCGCGGCGCTGGGCGAGGAGTTCGGAGTGCGCGACGCGTTGGTCTCCGGTTCCGAAGTCCGGTTCCAGAGCGGAAACGGCACCCAATGGTCGAAGCGGCTTCTGGAGCACTTCGGGACCCGAATCGAGTCGGTCAAGGTATCCCGACCGAGTCTCGAGGATGTCTTCCTTCGCCACACCGGGCACGGATTCGAGATGGAGGGCCAGCCATGGGACGCAAGCCCGCGGTCCACATCCTAGCGATCGCAGCCCACCCCGATAGCGTTGAGCAGACCTGCGGGGGCACGCTACTGAAGATGGCTGAGCGAGGCTACCGAACGGCGATCCTTGATCTCACGGCCGGGGAAATGGGAAGTCGGGACACATCAGCAGCCCGCCTAAGCGAGGCGAAAGCGGCCGCACGCACGCTGCGCCTCTCGGACCGGGTCAACTGCGGGCTGCCCGACTCGCAATTGGAGAACGACTTCGACACGCGCCGTCGCGTTGCCGAGTCCATCCGCAGCCTGAGACCGAGCGTGGTGATCCTTCCGTACTGGGAGGCGCGCCATCCGGATCACTCCCGGTGCTCCAGAATCGGCTACGAAGCCTGCTTCCTAGCCGGTCTCCGGAAGCTGGATGCCGAAGGAGAGCCGCACAGGCCTTCCAAGATCCTGTACTCCTCGGTCTACGCAGCCGTGAGGCCCAGCTTCGTGGTCGACATCTCCCAGCAGTTCGAACGCCGGCTGGAAGCGCTGCTGTGCTATCGCACGCAGTATGCCGATCAGGAGTTGGCTGCGGGCCTGTTCCCGACCGAGCAAGGCTTGGCCGGGAGGATCCGGGCAGTCGCGCGCCACTACGGATCACTCATCGACGCGGAATACGGCGAGCCGTTCGTCACCAAGGAGGCGCTGCTGGTCGACGATGTCGTCCGCATGGGGGTCCGCAGCCTCTGAAGGACCAGACACACTAGCCCGCCGCGCTCACACCTCGTCCGCGTAATAGCCGTCGCGAGTCTGGACCTTGAGGCCCTTGCGGGCGGCCTTGAGTTCGATCCTCCGGAAGCCTGGACGATCCAGACCGCTGGACGGGCTGTAGCCGATGCTGTACTGGCTGCGCATCTCCTGCTCGATGCGCTCGAAGATCTGCGCGAGCCGATTGCCTCGCGAAACACTGAAGGCCGTTCCGCCCGTCTGCTGGGACATTTTCTTGAGGGCGCCAGCTCCCGAACCGAGGCTGAAGTAGCCCCCCGCGTACCTGCGGTCGAGATACTGCACGGAGTACACGACGATGTCGGCTCGCTGGGCAGCCTCGATAGCTGACTTCAGGCTGATCTTGCTGCCCATGTCGTAGCCGTCCGAGATGACCACGATCACTTTGCGGCCCACCTGGTTCCGGAACATCTCGTCGGCAGCAAGATAGACGGCGTCGTGCAACGCCGTGCTGGTCTGCTTCCGATTTCCAGTGGGATTCGGCAGGTGTCTGCCGCCCCCTGGCACCTCGACCTGCAGGCCCTGCAAGCCGTGTTCCAGCAGGCGGAGCGAGGCGGTGTAGTCCTGCAGCAGCTCGACATTACGGTCAAAGCTCATCAGGAACGCCAAGTCCTTCTCCGGACGCAGCATCGAGCGAAAGAACTGCATGCCGGCGCTCCGCTCCTGCGGGATCAGCGCCTGCTGGCTTCCGCTGGTGTCGATCAGGAGACCTATGGTCAACGGCAGGTCCGCTTGGTGGGCGAAGTACCGGATCTCCTGCCTGACGCCGTCCTCGGCCAGGATGAAGTCGTCCTTCCCGAGCGTGTCGACCAGCCCGCCGCCGCGGTCCTTGACCGTCGCCAACACATTGACGACCTTCACGTCCAGCGTGAAGGTCAACTCGCCACCCTCCACGTCCCCGCCCTGCTGCCCAGGCAGCTGGGTAAGCGCCACTAGGACGGCGATCGCGACTCCGACAAGTTTCATCACTTAACGATGAGACGAACGGATCGCCGCTGGCGTTCCGCTACGCAACCCGCCTTCGCCTACAGACTGATCGCATCCCACGGCTTGCGGGCCTTCCGCCCCAGCATCCGCGAGGCAACGGCGTCGTTGACGAAGTCTTCCCTCTCCGCATCCCAGACCAGCTTGCGCCCAGCATGGTAGGCGATGTTACCCAAATGAGCGACGAGCGACGAGCGGTGCCCGGTCACGGCATCAGTGCGCGGCGCCTCGTCGTCACGAACGCAGCGGACAAAATGCTCGGCGTGGCGGGCAGAAGGCTCCTCGCCGCTGCGATGCATGCGGTCGAGGCGGCTCGGAACGTACGCGTCCCCGCTGCCGAGGGAGCCACCGTAGGCACCGCTCTCTGGAATGATCTCGTACCCGATACGGTCGACGATCATCGTTCCATTGCTTCCGTAGAAGGCCATTCCGTTCGGTCGGTTCTCCTTGCCTCTGGCGCCGTGCAGGCGCATACCGGGCGTCAGCCGGCCCATGCTGCCGAACGAATTCGTGTTGCAGGCCTCGTAGCTGAGGATGAAGCCCGGGTACTCGAACGTGGCTTGCAGCAGATCCGGCTGGTCCCCCATGCCGGCGACGGCGAAGCGTCCTCCTGCAGCGACCACGGATTGCGGCTGATCCTTGCCCATGATCTGATGCGCGGTGTCGAATCGATGGGTCCCAAAGTCGGTGATCCATCCACCCGCATAGTCGTAGAAGAAGCGGTAGGTGCGCAGGAAGCGCATCTTGTTGAAGGGCACCCACGGGGCCGGCCCGAGGTAGAAGTCCCAATCCAAGCCCTCCGGCGGATCGGAATCCGGGGTCCGGCCCGGGCCGGCGGGCATCAGGTTGGCGTAGTTCCAGACGCGCACGAAATGGACATCCTGGAGCTTGCCGCTGCGAACGATCTCCGCCGCTTCCGCTAAGTGCGGCGCGGACCGGTGCTGTGTGCCGGTCAGGAAGACGGCCTTGGAATTTGCTGCCGCCTTGACCATCGCCTTGCCCTCTAATACGTTGTGCCCGAGTGGCTTCTCGACATAGACGTGCTTACCCGCGCTGATGGCCTCCACGGCAGGCAGCGCATGCCAGTGATCCGACGTTGCGACATGCACAGCGTCTACTTCGCTGTCCTCGACCACTCGCCGGAAGTCCCTCTCAAGCTTGCCCTTGCCGCTTGAGATTCGCTCGCGGGCCTCTTCCGCCTGTCGGTCATAGACGTCGCAGAAGGAGACATACTCGACACCATCCACTGCAGCCATCTTGGTCGCCACGCTGCGCCCCCGGCCGCCGCAACCGACCAGCGCCACGCGCAGCCGCATGGAGGCGCCAGCCACGCGGTTGGCTGACGCGGCAGTCAGAGATGCGGCACCTGCCGACCGTAGGAATTGACGGCGTCGGATCGGCACTCCCGCACCTCCCGGACTACCCGCAGGAGCAATGCTCGCTCCCGTCACCGGCACTGCACGTTTCTCAGTCACCGTCTTCCTCCTTCCCAGAGCCGACAGCGTCAGCTCCGTCCTGAAACGATTGCCGCAAATAGGCTGGGGCGACCGCGCTCGCGGTGCGGGCGATGTTGATCAGCCAAGGTGTGACTCTTGACTCGGCCACCACGCTTGGAGCGCTGGCGAACGGTCGGAACGCCAACAGCCCCAACACGACCACGCCGCACAGCAGCACGCCGCGCACCGCCCCGAGGCAAGCGCCGAGCAACATGTCTAGCCAGCGCAGCCCAGTCCACTCCCAGATGCCCCTCAGCAGCCGAGCCAGCAACGCCCCGGCGCCGAGACAGGCGATCAAGATCAGAGCGAAGGCGATCACGCTGGCGACCCTGTGGTCGGGAATCCAAGTCAGGAGGCTCGAGGCCAGCACGCCGTGGCCCCACATCGCGAAGAGGCAGCCGACACCCAACGCGGCCAAGCCGATCACTTGAGCGCTGAAGCCCGTGCGCGCCGCTCCAATCACGGAGAGGAGGAGAACCATCCCCAACCCCACATCAAGCAGCACTCTGGAAACCGAGGCCCAGTCCGACAGCAATCGTACTGCGCGCTGGCTGCAAGTATAACGGATGCGATGTCCTTCAACAGATACCGGAGCGCCCTCGCCGCTGGCAGCGCTCGGATGCACTGCTGGCGGCCCGGCAGAGGCGGATCCGGCGCCACCAGGATTTCGTGCCAGCCGCTGCAGTTCGACAGCCGCGCCGTCAACTCGGCCCCCAGATCGGGCGGCACTGCCGTCCGGTGAGTGTCTCCCCCGCATCGCTTGGCTTGGGACCCAGCCAGCCTCCAGCGCCCCGCACTCCCGGCCTTGCCCACCAGTCTCATTCACTCACCGCCTCCAGAGTCGGAGGAATGACGGTGTGGCCGCGGCCGTGCCGAACTCGGAAGCGAGACGCAACCGGCAGCGGCCGGCAGCGGCCCGATTTCCTGGGCTGAGCCTTCGCTCGCTCCCCTCGCTGAAGCGCCTTGACGCGAACCGGATGCCAAGCCCGGCGAGATTCTAGGCAGAGGCAGCCGCATGGAGGCGGGCAGCAATCAGTGCTAGGCTGCTTCGGTGGGCACGAGAGCGCTCTGGATTGTCTCAAGATGCGTTGGGCGGCACGTTGAGTACCAAGATGCTGCTCAAGTTGGAGAGGGGCCAACTGCAGCCTACGATCAGGCCGGTGCAGCAGTTCGCTGCCAGTGTCCATGCTCCCGCCGGCTACCGGATCCTGTCGAAGTCGCAGGGGGAACAGGTCACCAGTCCGGACTTGCACTCGGCGAGCGGACAGCCGATCAGACACCCGAGTGCTGATCTCTTGGACACGATCTACGCCTGTCAGCTCCGCCACGACTGGTACCACCAATCAGCAGAATGAACTCTTTATTAATAACCTCATCGGTCATCAACAACGAGAAATTGACCCATCATTCCATTGTCTTCGTGTTCCATGATGTGGCAGTGATACATATACGGAGCCTGCGGATCCGCATACCGTTCGAATCGCATGATGACTCGAACAAGATCTCCGGGAGGAACGAGAACTGTATCCTTCCATCCGAGCTCTGCTCCAGTAGCAGCTTGACCGTTGCGATCCAAAATCTGAAACTGAACCAAGTGGATGTGGAATGGATGCGCTTGACCGCCACGATTGGTCACTTCCCAGATCTCAATATCCCCCAATTGCACTACTTCATCAATCCTATCCATATCCATTAATTTCCCGTTGATTGGAATTCCTAACCCTCGTCCCCGGCGCCCCCCTCCTCTACGTTGACCCGGCTGGCGCATGATCGGACCGGCCAATACCATTGGCCGAGTCTTTGCAGCGTCCATCGGATCGATGCGATCAATGCTATTGAGTCGCTCTGGGACTCTATGAGATGGTCGAGTGGATTGATGCGGAACGATGTGCAATAACTGCCTGTGGCCTGTGCCAATTCCACCAAAGAATGACGCAATTGTTTCCAAGAATCCAGCTTCTGGGAAGCTCTTCATCACGACGTCGGAACCATCCCCCAAATCAACAAGCAGTTCGGCTCGTTCGCCAGGTGCCAAGACTACACGGTCGGTCTCCAAAGGAGCCTCAAGGAATCCTCCATCGGTTGCGATCTGATGGAAGTGGCGGCCATCTTCAAAGCCGATGTGATAGATCCTTGCGTTGGATCCGTTCAGGAGTCTGAATCGGATGAGACGACTCTCCACTTGCAGATAGGGATCTACGGTACCATTGATCAACATGGTGTCTCCGTAGATTGCACCTTGATTGGGAGCAAATCGAAACTCTCCATCATTGTCGAACGTACGGTCTTGAATTACAATCGGAATGTCATCAATGCCATAGGTCTTCGGGATGTCGAGCGAATCGCTGTTCTGATCATCGATCCACATGAGTCCCGCGACCCCTCGGTAGACTTGCCGCCCTGTGATTCCGTGGGGGTGCGGGTGATACCATAGAGGGGCAGCTTGTTGATTGACCTCAAAGCTGGCGATCCATGACTCAGTTGGCTCAATCTTCTGATGAGGAGTGCCGTCCATACGGGCCGGAACATGCATTCCATGCCAGTGCATTGTAGTCACTTCATCGAGTCTGTTGGTTACTCTGAGATCAACGTTTTCTCCTCGACGGAGTCTCAGAGTCGGACCAAGATATGGACCGTTGACTCCGGCTGTAGTAGTTTCTGTACCTAGAATGAATTCACGCAGCC
The DNA here is from genome assembly GCA_963662745.2 of Bryobacterales bacterium. GTDB lineage: Bacteria > Acidobacteriota > Terriglobia > Bryobacterales > UBA6623 > VXMF01. The sequence continues at coordinate 2,526,579 of CAXXUI010000002.1, read as the reverse complement.
CATCGTCTACCACCAAGTCAAACCTCCTACGATCGCCGACAACATAGCCGCGGTACTCACTGGGGATCAGCAACTTATTTGTGAACTTCAGACCGCCGTTCTCAATTCGGGCGAAGATCGTCCAGTACGCGACGCACGCCGCCACTATGGCCATCACCATCGTTGCAATGGCGACAGTCGTCAGCTTGGTCCGATTGATCTTCCTGAACATCGTGACCAATTTGACTTTCCCCCAACGCACGCACGACGACTTCGCGAGCATGCTCGCGTCTTCAGTCGAACGCACTATCCACGCCGGCCCTGAAGCGCCTGCGGAAGCCAGAGCCGTGGAGGCCCTCACCGCTCGCTGGGCAGCGAACAAGTTCGACGAGTCCCGGCCCGCATCCGTTACGGAAGGCGCGACAGCTCCCGCCGATCAGCGGTCCTTGGGGTCCACTCTCGCCCACGTGCATTCGATCACGTAGGCCGGCGGGAGGTTCATCCACACCGCGGTGGCTCGGACGGTCTCGAAGTAGCGACCAAGCAGATCCTCCACGCTGAACGCTTCCACGCACCCATTGTGCACGCGGACGCGGCTGACGTAGTACTGGTACTGAGTCAAAATGCCGCGATCCCCCAAGTACGGCAGCAATGGTCGCAGGACAGCCTCGGGCACCGCAGCGTCCATCAAGCTGAGAGCCAGCGACGAGGCAACGGCGTCCACCCTCTCGATGCCGCGGCGGCGCAACTCCTCAGCCGCCGTCTCGGCGCCAGCCCCCACGACGACCAGCCGCTCGTCCAGAATCGATTCCCGGAGGTGCTCCACGAAGCGCGAGCTGACTTCGAAGGCGAGCAGCAGGCCGTCGTTCGGCAGGACATCCAGCAATTCCCGCGTGATCACTCCGGTCCCTGGGCCGAACTCAAGCGCCACGCGGGGCGGTCTGGCGAGAAACGGACGGACCATGGCCCTCGCCAGCTGCCGGGAACTAGGAACGACCGCGCCGGTGCTCTTGTAGTCGGAGAGGGCGTTACGAGCGAAAGTGGCCAAGCTCATCGATTCTGCCCAGCATCGCAGGGCCAGCTCAGCAGCCTCGACGACCTGTGCCATCATCTTACTGCCTGTGAGCCGCCCCGCGGCGAGGTCTGAATGGCAGGTCAATGATGACCCACCTGACTCCGTTCTTGGTGCTGACACTGGGCGCGGCCTGCGCCGTCGCCAGCGCTAACCCGCTCCAGCTCGTCGGCGAGGTCGAGCCTCCGCTGGAGAACGGCATCGCGACCGTCTCAGCCGTCCAGAGCCCGTTCTACGCGGAGACCCGCGTGCGGCAGAGCCGCTTCGCTTTCCGCAACCTTCATCCGGACGGCTACACGCTGACCGTGATGGACCCGGAATGGGGCGTGACCCGCACGACCGTGCAGGTGACGCCCTCGCTCGCCGACCCGCAAGGCCGGGTACGAGTCAAGGTCCGTCTCCAGCAGACCGACCAAGGGCGGTCGAGGAGGATCCAGCAGCAGGGCTCTGTCTCAGCCGCAGCCCTCCAGGTCTCCCCCAAAGCCAAGGCGGCGCTCCGTCGAGCGCATTCCAGGCTCGGCAGGGGCGACACCGAGGCGGGAATCGCGCTCTTGGAGAAGGCCGTCCGGATCTCTCCCTCGTACGCTGAAGCGTGGAATGTGCTCGGCACGATCTCCTACAAGGCCGGTCGGTACGACGAGGCCGAGGAGCGATTCCGCAAGGCCCTTCAGCACGAGCCGCTGAACTTCGCCCCGCTGGTCAACCTCGGCGGCGTACTGCTGTCACTAGGTCGCTACGAGGAAGCGCTGAGCTTCAACGTAATGGCTCGCAGCATGCAGCCCGAAGACGCTTTGGCCAACTCCCAACTGGGGATGAGCCACTTCTACAAGGGGCAGTTCCAGAGGGCCCGGGAGTACCTGCTCCGGGCCAAGGAGGCCGACCCGGCGCACTTCAGCTACCCCCAGATGTTCCTAGCCGAGATCTACGCCAAGCAGGGAGACCTCGACGCTGCCTGCAAGGAACTCGAAGAAGTGCTGCGGCTCCACCCGGACTCAGGAGTCGTGGCGCTAGCCGAGGATGCGTTGCGCCAGCTCGAGGCCATGATGCCGCCTCGCTGAGCAGCTCCAGTGCCACGCCCGCCAGTTGTTCGCCACAATGGGTGGCATCCATGAACGTTCTCCGGCACCTCGCTCTCGGACTGGCCGCCTTGGGAGGTGCCTCGGCGGCTGACTTGGTTGACCTCCCCAACTTCGTCGTGATCCTCACCGACGATCAGGGCTACGGTGATCTAGGCGTGCAGGGGCATCCCTACATCCGGACGCCGCGCATCGACCGCATGGCAGCAGAGGGGTTGCGGTTCACGGACTTCTACGCGCAGCCGTTCTGCGGGCCCGCACGTGCGGCGCTGATGACTGGCACCTACCCGCCCCGCAACAGCCTGATGTTCAACCACATCCCGCGGGCCCGCACGGGAATCCACCCCAATGAGATCACGCTCGCCGAGCTGCTGCGCGACCGCGGCTACGCCACCGCCATGCTCGGGAAGTGGCATCTCGGCGACGCCCCTGACTTCCTGCCCACGCGCAACGGCTTCGACTACTACTACGGCCTGCCTTACTCAAACGACATGTGGCCGTTCCATCCCAAGATTGTGCACACCGCGGGAGAGGGCGAGCGGATGCAGCTCACTCGCGAGCGCACAGCCTACACCGGCTACGCCCAAGCGGAGGAGACCTACCCGACGGACTGGTTCCCTCCCCTGCCCCTGATCGAGAACGAAGCCGTGATCGAGACCAATCCTCGCCAGGAGCTGCTCACTGCCACCTACACCGACAAGGCGATCGACTTCATCCGAAAGCACAGCGAGGACCCGTTCTTCGTCTATCTCGCCCATGCGATGCCGCACGTGCCCCTGTTCCGAGGGCGGCCGTTCCGTGACCGGTCCCTGCGCGGACTCTACGGCGACGTCATCGAGGAAATCGACCATCAAGCGGGCCGCATCCTCGACACTCTGCAGGAACTGGGCATCGACCGGAAGACGCTGGTCATCTTCACCTCCGACAACGGCCCGTGGGCCGGGTACGGCATTGACTCGGGCTCAGCCGGACTGCTGCGCGGCACCAAGGGATCCGTTTATGAGGGCGGCGTCCGGGTGCCGGCCATCTTCCGGTGGCCGGGGACCATCCCCGCAGGCCTCACGACCTCCGAGGTGGCGTCCATCATGGACATCTTCCCCACCCTCGCCAAACTTTCCGGGGGCGAACCGCCGCGGGACAGAACGATCGACGGCCGTGACCTGGAGCCGCTCTGGTCATCGCCTGGCAAAGCTTCCGGCCACGAGACGCTGTATTTCTTCGAGGGCGGCTACCGATATCGGGCCGAGGACGGCCCGCCTGAGAACAAGCCCCTGCTCCGTGCGGTCCGGTCCGGCCCTTGGAAGCTGCATCTGACCACCGAAGCCGGAGAGCGAGCGGACGGCAATCGCGTCCGCCCCGGTGAACTCTATCACTTGCACTGGGACCCGAGCGAGACTCGGGACGTCGCCGAGAAGCACCCAGACGTGGTCGAGCGCCTCACCAAGCAGGCAGCGGACTTCGGCAGGAACCTGCGACGAAGCCTCAGACCTCTGGGGCGGCTCGCCGACTGAGACCAGCTGCGTCACTCCACCGCGTAGAGACCGAAATCAAGACCGCGTTGAGGGCCGCTGAAGTCCCCTGTGACGGCGAGGACGTTCTCGCCCCGGCGCAACAGACCCGCGAATGCGCTGATGTCCTTGTGGCCGTAGTGTCGGCGCGCGAAGCGAGTCCCCGTGAAGTCCCAGATCATCTCTCCGTTGAGGTACACCGCGCCGCTGTCCACGGCATGGTAAGCCTCCAGCCACAGCGAAGCGGGGAGGCGGTCCACGGTGAAGGTCCTCCGCATCCAGATCGGCCCGTCGCTCCAGTGCGTTCCCGTCGGAAACAGCGGGTCCTCCCCAGTCTGGAAGGGGGCCGCTCCCGACTCCCACCCGTCTGCCTCCGCTCCCCGGGTCCAATCCCCCTCCGGGGCCTCCGTTCGGTACTGCCACTGCTGCGGCGCGGACTCTGACGTCGGTGCCAGCTCCGTGGCGGAGCCTTCGGCCGCGTAGATCCGGCTGTGCAGCGTGCCCAAGCGGTCCTCGTCGAACTTGATCAGCTCGCGATCATAGGTCATCAGGCCGTTGACCTCGCCCTCGACATCGGTGGTCTGGGTGTAAATCGCGGCCGCAAGGCCCAAGGCGCGCGGGCCGACCAAGTTGCCCACTACCTCCTGGTACTTGGCGTTGAGCTCCTCCCGACTGAAATAGGTGCGATATCCCCAGTTGCGCATGTCCGTCCGCCACTGATGGCCCTCGACGGGCCAGCCCAGCCCGCCGAACTCTCCGAGCAGCGTGGCGCGCTCGGGCCCGACACGCTCCATTCCCGGGCCGGGATACATGTGCGTGTCGTAGACGTCGCCGACGCCCCGGTCCGTCCAGCCGCTCGTTGTGTTCACGAGCCGCGTCGGGTCGAGCTCGCGAATCATGGCGTCGATGCGCTCGACCTCGTACTGGCCCCAACCCTCGTTGAACGGCACCCACATCACGATCGAGGGGAAGAATGAGAACGCGTCGATCAGCTCCGCCAGCTCGGCTTCGAACTGCTCCGCCGAGTCCTGCGGCCGGTCCGCATCCCGCTCGTCGGCGGGCCCGACGCGGAGGTTGTTCTCCGCCCCTCGCCGCAGGTTGCCGTTGGGCATGTCCTGCCAGACCAGCAGTCCGAGGCGGTCGCAATGGTAGTACCACCGGGCAGGCTCCACCTTGACGTGCTTGCGGGCGGTGTTGAAGCCCAGCAGCTTGGTCACCTCGATGTCGTAACGGAGGGCCTCATCCGTCGGAGCGGTGTACAGACCGTCCGGCCACCAGCCCTGATCAAGCGGCCCGAAGAAGAAGAGCGGCTCGCCGTTGAGCATGATCCGGGTGAACCCGCGCGAGTCCTGGCCCAAGGCGATGTCGCGGATGGCGAAGTAGCTCCCCACCCGGTCCACCTGCTCATCGCCGCGGACGAGAACGACATCGAGGTCGTAGAGGTTCGGCTCGTCCGGGCTCCACAGCTGCGGATCCGCCACCTCCAGGCGAATGCCTGCCTCCGGATCGCCGCTCGCCGCGCCCTTGGTCTCACCGACGCGATAAGCGGCCAACCGCACGGTGCATCCCGCGCAATCTCCTTGGATCCCGGCGTGAACGACGACCGACCCGCCGGTCCGGTCCGGCTCGATCGACAGCGACTTGATCGAGGCGGCCGGCACCGGCTCAAGCCAGACCGTCTGCCAGATGCCGGTAACGGAGGTGTACCAGATGCCTCCGGGTTCGCTCACCTGCTTGCCGCGGGCCTGCGTCCACGTGTCAGTCGGATCCCAGACCGCGACCGCCAGCGACTGCTCGCCCGCTTCGGTGAGCAATTCGGTGATTTCCAAGCTGAAGGGCGTGTAGCCGCCCTTGTGCTCACCGGCGAACTCGCCGTTGACGTAGACCGAAGCATGCCAGTCCACTGCCCCGAAGTGCAGCAGCAGCCGGTCCGACCGCCACTCGGCAGGCACTTCGAACGACCGGGAGTACCACAGCGACTGCTGGGGCGACAGCGCGATTCCGACGCCGGACAGAGTGGACTCGATGGGGAACGGGACCAAGATCTCGCCGTCCATGAGGTCCGGAAGAGCGGCACCCCTGTCTACCAGCGAGTATCCCCATGGGCCGTTCAGGTTCAGCCAGCGGCCGCGGACCATCTGCGGCCGCGGATACTCGGGCCAAGGCAGGTCTGCGTCGACGCCGGCGGCGAACTTGCTCATCATGGGCCCAGCCTCGGGATCAATGCCTGCGCACCCCAAGGACGCTAGGCTCACCGAGATCGCCACCGTCATTGCCAGCGGCGCTGCAATTGGAAATAGCTTGCTCATCACCCACAGGCTAGCAGCCAGCGCCGAGAAGCGAGAGGCACGGAAGGTGTACCGGCAGCCACCGGCGCACACCGCTCCAGAGGATCCTGCAGCATGCGGAATCGACCGGCGAGCGGGAGGAGTCGACCCGCTTCCGCTTGCTAGGGACCTCGCCGGCAGCCGGCTGGCAGCAGCCGAAGTCCTAGCCCGACTCAGCGGCCAGGGCCGCCGGCTCCGAGGGCCGCAGCGAGACGGCCAACCGCCGGAGCAGCCCCCAAACGCCGCTACTGCGATGCCCGCACATGCGCGTCCAGTCGGCTGACCAGCTCGGCGACGACGCCGTCCGCGGCCGTGCTCATGTGCGCCACGACCGAGGCCACCTCGCTGACCGGCACCGCCTCCGCACGCGAGGCCGCCCCGTGCCACTCCACCCGCCCCGTTGAGGAGTTCACCAGCTCCAGCGCGACTTCGGCCTCCGCGCGGACCGGCCCGCCGTAGTCAACCTCCTCGAGGCGGCGGAGCTCGGTGCGCAGCAGGAAGTCAGCCTCCGCCCGGCCGTCGTAACGAGCGACGCTCGCGAAAGTCCCGCGCGACAGCAGCCCCATGCGAATCGCGCGGGCCAGCGCCTCCTCTGGATCCTCCGCCCAGCGGTGGTACTCGTAGAAGCCGACCCTCTCCGGGGACTCCCGGTAGACGATTCTGCCTTGGCGGACGACGGCTGCGGCGCGAACCGGCATCAGGAGCGCTGTGCCGTCCAAGCTCTGCTCCGCGGGCTCGGGAAGCGCTACATTGAGAGCATAGTAGAAGGTCGGCGGCAGCTTGCCGCCGCATCCCAAGCAGACGGCCACCAGCATCGCGGCCGCTCGGGCGCGTCTCAGATTGATGTCGTCCACCATGCTACTCTGGGCCAGACCGTCATTATGTCCGATTTAGCGCTCTCGTGCTTCCAATGCGGTCACGCGCTGCGCCTCATGCCTCGCGACAAGGTGAGCCGCGAGGACTCGTGCGACGGCTGCGGGACGGACCTGCATTGCTGCGCGCACTGCCGCTCCTTCAACCCCAGCCGCAGCAAGCAGTGCTCCGAACCGCGCGCCGAGTGGGTTCGCGACAAGCACCGCGCCAACTCGTGCCGGTACTTTTCACCGAGGACGTCCGTCAACCTAACCAGCAGCAGGGGCAGCAGCTCCGCCACCGACGCGCGGGCAGCCTTCCACAACCTGTTCAAGAAGTAGCCGCCCCGCGACACGGAATCGAGGCTCCCCCTGCCTGCCCCTTCCCAGCTTACGCGCTCCGTGGGAAACCGGCGGCAGAAGCGGCCTGCGGAGCGATCCGGCATCCGGCGCGCTAAGGCACTCTACGGCATCGGCAACTGGGGATTCGGCTATTTCGACGTCAACTCCGCCGGGCATTTGACGGTCTCCCCGCACCGGATCCCGGACGTGTCCATCGACGTGCATCGTGTCGTTCGTGGCGAGGTGCGGAAGCAGCACAGCCCGCCGTTCCTGCTGCGCTTCCCGCAGATCCTCGACGAGCGGATCGCCTCGCTGCACGGAGCGTTCCTCGCGGCGGTGAAGCGCTTCGAGTACCCGGGCCGGCATGTTGGGGCGTACCCGGTCAAGGTCAATCAGAAGTCCGAAGTGCTCCAGCAGCTGGTCGAGTCCGGGCGGCGCTACGACTACGGCCTGGAGGTCGGCAGCAAGGCCGAGCTGGTCGCGGCGCTGTCGATGGAGCTGAGCGAGGAGGCCCTGATCGTGTGCAACGGTCTCAAGGACGACCTCTACCTGCGGCTGGCGATGCTGGCGGCGAAGCTGGGCCGCCAAGCTGTGATCGTCGTCGAGGACCTTCATGATCTGAGGGTGGCCCTGCAGCTGGCGGGCACGCTCGGCCTCAAGCCCCCGCTCGGCCTCAGGATCAAGCTCAGCGCCCGCGGAAGCGGGAAGTGGGAGGAATCGGGAGGGGAGTTCGCGAAGTTCGGCATGAGCACGGTCGACCTTGTCCAGGCGCTCTCGCTCATCGAACGGAGCGGGGCCGGCAGCCAGCTGCGGATGCTGCACTTTCACAGCGGTTCCCAGATCAACGACATCCGCCGCGCCAAGCGCGTGTTCAAGGAAGCCGCACGGATGTACTGCAAAGTCCGGGCGATGGGATTCGCGATCGAGTTCCTGAATGTCGGAGGCGGCTTGGGGGTCGACTACGACGGCTCGCGCACGGCCAGCGAGTTCTCGATGAACTACTCAGTGCAGGAGTTCGCGAACGACATCGTCTACACCGTCAGCGAGGTCTGCAGCTGGGAGGATGTCCAGCCACCAACGATCGTCACTGAGCACGGTCGGGCGACTGTGGCCCATCACGCAATGCTGGTGGTCGATGTGCGGAAGGTCGTGGCGCCAGGCGTCGCCGATGCCTCCGTGTTCGAGGATGTGGAGTCGGACGCGGAGCCGGTCCTCGAGCTGGTTGACCTGGCTCGCGGAATCAATTCCAAGAACTTCCGCGAGCGCTACCACGACGCCCTGCAGCAGCGGGAGGTGATGATTTCGCTGTTCGAGCTGGGTTACCTCGACCTGCCGGCCAAGGCCAAGGGCGAATGGCTGTTCTGGAGGGTGTGCCGGGATGTGGCGCGCCTCTCGCGGCGCCTGCGCGACCGCCCTGCGGAATTCGAGGCGCTGGACCGGATGCTCGCCTCGAAGTTCGTCTGCAACTTCTCCGTGTTCCAGTCCATGCCCGACGCGTGGGCGTTCGACCAGTTGTTCCCGGTCATACCGATCCACCGCTTGGACGAGGAGCCGACTGAGCGCGGCGTGCTATGCGACATCACCTGCGACTCTGACGGGACGGTAGACCGCTTCGTGGATGCCAAGGACGTCAAGGAGTGGCTGGAACTGCATCCCTTGCAGCCGGACCGCCCATATTACTTGGGATTCCTGATGCTGGGGGCCTACCAAGAGACGCTGGGCGACATGCACAACCTGTTCGGTGTGGCGACGGAGCTGAACGTCACCATCCAGGCGGACGGGCGTGTCCGCGTCAGCCCGCCGGCCCGAGGAGACAAGGTTCGCGACGTGCTCCGCGCCATCGGCTACGAGACCGAGGCGCTGCGCGAATCGATCGCCCGCCGCTTGGCCGAGCGAAAGGCGGCGGGCGCAATCGGCGACGAGGACGAGCACGAGGTGCTGGCCACCACCTCCCGCGTGCTGGACGATTACACCTACCTGGTCTGAATGCCGGGAGAAAGGCAGCTGCGCAGCGATGGCGACCTACGCGATGGAATCCGGCGGCACGATCCGCGACACGCTGGCCCGGCACCGGCCCGACAGCCGGGCCATCCTAGACGCGGAGGGCCGTGCCATGACCTACGGCCAGCTGGTCGAGCAGGCCGACCGCACCGCCGCGAGGCTTCGCGACGCGGGAATCGGTGCCGGAGATGCAGTGGCGAGCGTGGTGGCCAACGGCCCCCATGCAGCGACCTCCTTCCTGTCGATCGCCAGCTCGGCGGTTGCCGCCCCGCTCCATCCGGGGCTGACCCAACGGGAGTTCCGGCAGAACCTAGAGAGCCTGCAGGCGAAGGCCGTCCTGCTCGACAGCGACGCCCCTCCCACCGCGGCGGCCGCGGCGCGCGAACTGCGCGTGGCGATCCTGCACCTGGAACCGACCTCCAGCCAAGGCGGTTTCGCCTTGCGGGCGCAGGGCGATCGAGAGGCCCTGCCCGGCCGGCAGGCGCCCGGAGGCGACACTGACGCAGCGCTGCTGCTGCACACCTCGGGCACAACGGCCCGGCCGAAGCTGGTCCCGCTGACCGAGGCCAACCTGACGGCCTCCGCAGCAAGCGTAGCTGAGACGCTGCGGCTGTCGCCGGCCGACACGAGCCTGAACCTCATGCCACTGTTCCACATCCACGGCTTGGTGGGCGTGCTGCTGGCGTCGCTGCATGCGGGGGCTTCGGTGGTCGCGACACCCGGGTTCAGCGCCATGCGCTTCTTCCGCTGGCTGGAAGAGCTGCGACCCACGTGGTACAGCGCCGTCCCGACGATGCACCAAGCCATCCTGCAGCGTTCGGGCCGGAATCTGGAACGACTCGCCCACCACTCCCTGAGACTGGTCCGCTCCTCTTCGGCAGCGCTGCCCCCCTCCGTCTTCGCCGCGCTAGAGGAGCGCTTCGGCTGCCCGGTCATCGAGGCCTACGGAATGACCGAAGCAGCCCACCAGATGGCCAGCAATCCGCTGCCCCCCGCGCAACGCATGCCGGGCACAGTCGGCGTGGCAGCCGGACCCGAAGTCGCAGTGATGGACGCGGGCGGAACACTGCTGCCGCCCGGAACCAAGGGTGAGGTCGTCATCCGCGGCCCGAACGTGACCGCGGGCTACCTTGACAACGCGGAGGCGAACGCCAGCTCCTTCACGAACGGGTGGTTCCGAACGGGAGACCAGGGCCTGCAGGACGAGGACGGGTACTTCACCATCACGGGAAGGCTCAAGGAGCTCATCAACCGGGGCGGCGAGAAGATCTCGCCTCGAGAGATTGACGAGGCGCTCCTTCAACACCCGCACATCGCTCAGGCCGTGGCCTTCGCGGCTCCGCACGCGAAGCTTGGCGAGGAGATCGGGGCCGCCATCGTGCTGCGGCAGGGCGCTGCGCTGACGCAGTGGCAGGTCCGCGACTTCGTGGCCGACCGTATCGCCGGCTACAAGGTCCCGAGGATCATACGCTTCGTCGAGTCGATACCGAAGGGACCTAGCGGCAAGCTCAAGCGCGTCGGTTTGGCAAAGGACCTAGGAATCGGCTGACCACCGGGCTGGCCTGCCGGTCAGGCTCGCGAGAAGACTTCGGCGATGGTCCTCTGAATCCGCTCCGCCGCCTCCCGTGGATCCGGGGCGTCTCGGATCGGCCGGCCCACCACGATGTAGTCCGCTCCGGCGGTGAAGGCCTGCCGGACATCGACCGTGCGTTTCTGGTCGTCCGCGGGGCGATTCTCGACAGGACGGATGCCTGGCGTGACGACCAGCAGACGGCTGTCCACGCGATCCCGCAGCGCGGCCGCCTCCAAGCCCGACGAAATCACTCCGTCACAGCCAATCTCGAAGGCTCGTCGGGCTCTGGAGAGGACGAGTTCACGGGGCGAGCAACTAAAGCCCAGGTCCTCCAAGTCACCTTGGTCCAAGCTCGTCAGGGCCGTCACAGCGAGCACCTTGAGGTCGCCCCTGTTCTCGCAGGCGGCTCGCAGCATGGCGTCGTTGCCGTGGACGGTGCAGCAATACGCTCCGCGCCCGCTGAGGCGACGGACCGCGCGCCCGACGGTCGCCGGCACGTCAAAGAACTTGAGGTCGACGAAGACCCTCTTCCCAGCGGAGACGAACTCGTCGACGAGGCGGAAGTAGCCGCCCGCCATGCACAGCTCCAAACCAAGCTTGTAGAACCTGACGGACGGTCCCAGCTGAGCGGCAAGGGAGCGGGCCGCCCCGGCATCCGGCACGTCCATGGCGAAGATGAGCCGGTCGCGAAGAGGCACCGCATTGGTTGAGAGAGACATCTGGATTCAGGCTAGCGCAGTGGAAATGCCTTCCTCCGCGTGACGGTCCTAGGCGCTCCGACAGCGACGGAGAGCGCGAGCCATCTCCTAGGGCTGGCCAACTCGTTTGGGCCGCACCCCCGCGGCGGCGTCGATTGTCTGGCAGGTGGCTCGCGAAGGCATCGGAGGACACTGGCGATTCTCGCGGCCCGGGGGCGCAGCCTCCTCGCGAGGGCGCAGGCTGCCGGCGACGGCAAGACCGAATTCGCTAGACTTCCTGCAACGATGCTCCAGAGAACGCCAATCCCCACACTGCTCACGGCCGCAGCGTTAGCGGCCGTGGGCGGATGCGGCCGGCAGGCCGGCGACGCCCCGGCCAGCAAGCCCAACATCGTGCTGGTCATGACTGACGACCAAGGATGGGCGCAGGTGGGCTTCCACGGCAATCCCTACATCCGCACGCCGACGCTGGACCGCTTGGCAGCCGATAGCGCGGAATTCACCCAGTTCTACGTGGAACCGAAGTGCGCCCCGACTCGCGCCGCCCTGCTGACCGGCCGGCACGGCTACCGCTCGGGCGTCGTGGACACCTATCTGGGCCGCACGCTAATGCGGACGGAAGCGGTCACCTTGGCGGAGCTGCTCGCGGACGCAGGATACGCGACCGGGATCTTCGGCAAGTGGCATCTGGGTGACAACTATCCGCTCCGCCCCGGAGACCAAGGCTTCCAAGAGACGCTCGTGCATCGGGGAGGCGGCCTCGGGCAGCCCGCAGGCCCGCCCGGCAACACGTACTGGGATCCGATCCTCGAGCACAACGCGGAGTCGCGCAGGTTCGAGGGCTACTGCACCGGCATCTTCACCGACTCACTGATCGCCTTCGTCCGGGAGAATCGGGACCGCCCCTTCTTCGGCTACTTGGCTACCAACGTCCCGCACGGCCCGTTCGACGTCGACGAGGAGTGGATCGAGCCCTATCGCGAGATGGGACTGCCCGAGCGGACGGCCCGCGTCTACGGCATGATCGAGGAGTTCGACCAGAATCTGGACAGGCTGCTGAGCGAGCTCGACGAGCTGGAACTCGCGGACCGCACCATCGTGATCTTCCTCACGGACAACGGCCCGACGCAGCAGACCTTCACCGCGGGCTTGCGGGAGCGGAAGGGAAGCGCCTACGAGGGCGGCACGCGCGTTCCCTTCCTGTTCCGCTGGCAGGGACGGGTCGAGCCGGGCAGGAAGATTGACCGCATCGCGGCCCACATCGACGTCGTGCCAACATTGCTCGACGCCGCCGGCATTGCGGTCAGTCCCTCCCCGTCGTTCGACGGTGTCAGCCTTTGGCCCCTGCTGTCAGGGGCGATGCCGGTGGAGCAGTGGCCGGATCGGACCATCCACCTGCAGAACCATCGCGGCGACACACCGCAACTGAACCGCAACGCCTCGGCGCGAAGCCAGCGCTGGAAGCTGGTGCAGCCTCTCGGCAAGGCGACGGACCCCATGCCACCGGACGCGAAGTTCGAGCTGTACGACATGTCGCAGGATCCTGGGGAGACCAACGATCTTGCCGAGCAGCACCCTGAGATCGCCGAGCGGATGCGGCGGGGTTACGAAGAGTGGTTTGCGGACGTCTCTTCCGGGGGCTTCGAACCCGGCGTAATCCACTTGGGATCGGAGGTCGAGCCGGCGACCACGCTGTCACGCTTCGACTGGCGCGGCGACTACGACGAGCGGGCCGCGGAGGACTCGCTGGGTTACTGGCCGGTCGTGATTGAGAGGCCGGGCACGTACGACATCGCACTGCGGTTTGCCAGGCCGCTCCCGGAGGCCGGAGCGGCCCACCTATCCATCGGAGAAACGAGAATCGCTCAAGCCGCCGCCGCAGGCAGCACCGCGGCGAGGTTTGGGGGCCTCGATCTAGAGGCCGGTCGGATCCGGCTCGAGGGCAGGGTGGAATTCGGCGGCCTAGTACGAGGCCCATCCTTCGTGGACGTTTCGCGACGGGACTGATCGACTCTCTCAGCCGCGAACCCGGCTCCCGATCGCAGGTGCCGAGACGCGGTGGCGGCCAGTGCGAGCCGGCTCAAGCCGCCAAGGCCGAGGACTAGTCCGATCGAGCTCGGCGGGCCGCGAGCGGCATTCTGGGAGACCGGCATCGGAGTACACTGGATCCGTGGATGCGAGGCTTGCCATCGTCTTGGCGGGCACGCTGGCCGCCAGCAGCCTCGGCTGCGGCCCGAGCGGCGGTGTCCCGACCGACCCGCTGGAGGGATTCCGGTTGGTGGACCTGTCCCACGCGTTCGACGACAGCACGGTCTTCTGGCCGACGGGCCGGCCCTTCGAGCACCACCGGACGGCCTGGGGCGCGCAGCCGGGCGGATTCTGGTACAGCGCCTACGAACTGCAGTTCAGCGAACACTGCGGCACGCACCTCGACGCTCCGATCCATTTCGCTGAAGGGCAAGCCACGGTGGGAGCGCTCACGCTGGACCAACTGTCCGGCCCGCTGGTAGTCGTTGACGTGCGGGCCGCGTGCGAGGCCGACCGGGACCACGCCGTTCCCGCAGCGGCCCTCGACGCCCACGAGGCCGAGTTCGGGCCGATCGCCGCTGGCGCGGCGGTGCTGTTCCGGACGGGGTGGAGCGATCGGTGGCCCGACACGCTGGCGTACCTCGGCGACGACACCGCGGGCAGCGCGGACAACTTGCACTTCCCGGGCATCTCGCCTGAGGCGGCTGCCTGGCTCGTCGGGCGAGCAGTCGCCGTGACCGGCATCGACACCGCCAGCATCGATCCCGGCCCCTCCACGGACTTCGCGGCCCACCAAGTGCTCGCGGCGGCCGGCATCCCGATTCTCGAGAATGTCGCGAGCCTGCAGCAGATCCCGGCGCGCGGAGCGCACTTACTCGCCTTCCCTATGAAGATCGGCGCTGGTTCCGGAGCGCCTTGCCGCATCGCCGCGTTGGTGCCGGCCGGCTGACCGGGCCCACGTCACATCGCTTGCGAGACTGCGTCCGACACTGGCTGAATTAGCAGTGCGTTAGCGACCGTCGCGGGCAACGTCGTCAGCAGCACGAACCGCGTTCCGCTCTGCGGGTCGCACCAAGCCCGAGTGCCAGTAGCCCCGCCGTGCCAGAAGGTCGCATCTGAACACCCCGCTCCCGCCCCGCCGCCCAAGGCGAATCCCAGCCCGCGCGAGGCCGCCATCCCGGCAGTGTGATTGCGGATCATCAGCGCCGCGGTCTGCGGACGCAGGACTGCGGCGCGCTCCGGTTCAAGAAACTCCAACAGGAATCTCGAGACGTCCGGGGCGCTTCCGTGAGCGCCGCCCCAAGGAGCGGCCAAGTCTCTCCAGTAGACGCTGTTCCAGTCCCAGTGGGACGCCTCAGCCGCCCCTTGGCCGCCGTGGGGCGGTCCCTGCTCCACTTGGCTCCGTTGCGTGTCGCCGACCGAAAGACCGCCCAGCCCAAGCACGGTGTCCTCCATCCCCAAGGGTGCGAACACCGTGGCAGCGAGGTACTCGGGAAACGGCGTCGACGTGATCCGCTCGCAGATCTCCGCCAAAAGCAGGATGCCCATGCTCTGGTACGAGTAGCGCTCGCCCGGTTCGAACAGCAGCTCCGTCCGCATCGCCCGCTCCACGAACTCTCTCAGCGGCGCATTCCGGCGACGCAGCTCGATGTTCTCCGGCAGCTGGTCGGGCAGGCCCGAGGTATGACTGAGCAAATGCTCCACCGTGATGCGGGCCCGGGGGCCCGCGCTGAATTCGGGAAGGAAGCGCTGGGCCGGGTCCGAGAGGCTGAGCTCACCGCGATCGACCAGCGCCATCACGCCGGTCGCAGTCATCGGCTTGGTGATCGAAGCCAGCAGGAAGACGGCGTCAGAATCCCGCGCCATGCCGAAAGCGCGGCTGAAGACCGAGGCACCCTGCCGGACATCCAGGACTGCACCCTCGACCGCGCCACTGTCAACATGGCGCCCCACGAGGGCCGCCGCCTCGTCCAAGGCCCCCTGTGCGGCAGCTCGCGCTGCCGATAGGGCCACCGCACCGGACAGGAACTCGCGCCGCTGCACGACGCGGCAATCCTACCACGAGCGGCCGGGCTCGCCCAGCCAAGCGCAGGGGCCTACTCGAGATCGGACTGGATTTTCTTGATCAGATTGGGCAGGTAGGCCCTGAAGCGGGAGTCAGCCTGCGGGTCCTTCTGAGGCAGCGCCACCACCGCGTCCAGCGCCGGGCCGGCCCGCTCGTCCATGTAGTCGATCGCGTTCAGCGCCGGCATCGCCAAGAAGATGCCGTGCCGCTCCGCGTCGGCCAAGTCCACCAGCACCTTCAGCGACGCCGCGGCGTCGCTGTCGGACCCATGGCGCCCCAGCGCCTCGGCCGCCGCGATCCGCACCGAGGGACTCGGATCCCGAAGGGTCCGCGCCAAGTCGTTCCGCAGGCGCTGCACGGTTGAGCGGCCACGGATCAGTGCGCCCAGCGATGCCCAGTAGCGCACAGCGCTGTCGCCGTCCCGCAAGCCCGCCTCCAACGCTTCGTCTGCGTCGCCGCCGCGCGTGGCGACTTCGGCCATGGTCAGGATCCGATGCAGCGGGAAGCGCGCGGGATCCGATCCCATCGTGTACGGCGCGTCATCTCCGGCCCGGGTGTGGATCTCGCCCTCCGGCAGGAAGCCCAAGTCCCGGATGGCTAGCGACCACTCTCTCAAGGCCGCCCCCATGCGCTTCGCGACCGCCCGGTGGTCCGGGTCCGCGGCCAGGTTCCGCGTCTCGTCGGGATCCTCACGCAGGTCGTACAGCTCCTCATGCGGCTTGGCCTCCCAGAAGTGGGTCCTAGGCGGACGGAGCTCGCCCGCGTGGTAGAGCCGGTGCCAGATCGCGGTGGTCGGCGTCTGGAACATGTACTGGATGTACTGCCCGTAGATGCGATGAGGCATGAAGTTGCGAATGTAGATGTAGCGCTCGTCCCGGATGCTCCGCACCATGTCGTAGCGCTCGTCCATGCGGCCGCGGAAGGCGTAGAGGTAGGGCTGGGGCCCGGCATCGAAACGTCCGGCGAAGGCGTGGCCTTGGAAGTGCTCGGGGGGCTCGATGCCGGCTAGGCTCAGCACCGTCGGAGCCAAGTCCACGAAGCCCACCAGCCGCTGGCTCTCTCCCCCCGCGGAGTAGCCGCTCGGCCGCAGGTCTCGGAACTTGTCGGGGATGTACAGCACCATGGGAACGCCGAGGCCGGAATTGTAGGTCCAGCGCTTGGAGCGGGGCATGCCCGGACCGTGGTCGCCCCAGTAGAAGACGATGGTGTCCTCCTCCAGCCCGTCCTCAGCCAGCTCAGCCAGCACCTTACCCGCCATGGCGTCCATCTCGGACATCTTGTCGTAGTACTGCGCCCAATCGCGGCGGGACTCGGGGGTGTCGGGATGGTAGGCCGGCACCCGCACTCCGGCCGCGTCGTGGACCGGATCGTGGGGGCGCCTGCGAATCTGCGACTCGTGCGTGACGGTGAAGTTGAAGGCCGAGAAGAAGGGCTGGCCGGGCGCGCGCTTGCGCCAGTGGGCCGCGCGGCTGGACTCGTCCCAGACCTGTCCGCGCTTCGCTAGGTTGTAATCCTCCTTGGAGTTGTTGGAGACGTAGTAGCCGGCCCGCCGCAGGTACTGGGGGAACATCAGCATCGAAGACGGCAGGCGGGTCATCGACCGCATGTGCTGCGCTCCGGCTGCCGGTGGGTACAAGCCGCTGATGATGGTCGTGCGGGCCGGCGCGCAAACCGGGGCCGTCGACCAAGCGTGGCGGTAGATCATTCCCTTGCGGCCCAAGGCATCGAGGTGAGGAGTGTCCGCGTAGGCGTCGCCGTACACGCCAAGATGCGGGCCGTTGTCCTCGGAACTGATCCACAGGATATTCGGCGCGGCCTCCGCGGCCGGCCACGGCAGGAGCGCGGCGACCAGCGCCAACAGTCGGTACATGCCTGCAAGTATAGCCGCCGGCAAAGGTTTATAATCGGTGTTCCGGCGCTTTCGCTGACCGGTCGACTCTCGTGCTCTGCCCCTATTGCGGTCATCTCAAGGACAAGGTCACGGACTCGCGATCCAGCACCAACGGGGACGTCATCCGGCGCCGACGCAACTGTCGGGGGTGCGACCGGCGGTTCACCACCTACGAGAGGATCGCCGACATCCCCCACATGGTGGTCAAGAACGATCAGCGGCGGGAGCAGTTCGACCGGGCGAAGGTGCTGCGAGGCATCTTGCGCGCCTGCGAGAAGCGACCGGTCGCGCTGGCCCAGATTCAGGCCATCGTGAACGACGCCGAGGCGCTCGTAACCGATTCTCCCGATCGACGCTGCTCTTCATGGAGAATCGGCGAACTGGTGATGCGGAAGCTGAGGGACCTGGACAACGTCGCCTACGTGCGGTTCGCGTCGGTGTACCGCGACTTCCAGACCGCGGACCAGTTCATTCGGGAGATCGAGGGGCTCCAGCGCGGCCCGCTCGTCCCGCCGATGTCCACGAAGAAGTCTGAATAGCCCGGCTGCCCAGGCGGCGCCGGGGCCGCGTCCCGGCCGTCAGGGCAAGCCGTCGAACAGGAAACCGGTCCCGCTGCCGTCTCCCCTCCATCCGTAGACCAGCAGCAGCCCGTCAACGGGCATGCCGCGCTGGTCGCGCACGAACTTGAGATTCTGGTAGCGCAGGCCATCGACTGGCGTCGCGTCCCCGCTGCGCCGCCACTCGCGCCCGCCGGGGCCGGACACCCATCGCTCGACGCGCTCTCCCCAGCCGTAGCGGTTCATTTCGCCGGCTTCAGCGGCCTCGCCGTCCCCGCCGACCAAGTACGCGGAGAACGACCCGTCCGCATGCCGCGCCAGCCTGCCAGAGTTGAACGGATGGCCGGTCGCCGCCAGCGGTTCCCTGAGCCATTCGCCATCCTCCCGCCGCACGAAGTAGAACTTGGAAGCGTAGGGCGTATCCCCGGAGACTGGCAGCAGGAACCGCGGTTCGCCGTCTGCACCCAGCTCGATGGCCGCCCCGACCGACGCGGTGCGCCCCTCGGTGTCCCACACCACGCACTTGCGCTGGGCGAGGCCGAAGTTGACCGGCCGCGGCAGGCGCCTGCCCGCCGCGTTGAAGACCTCTCCCGTGAGCAGGTCCGTCCGGACGTAGTACAGGTTGTGCCGGCGGGTGTAGTCATGCAGCACCCGCCCGTAACGCTCGCTGGCCACCGGGTCCTCAACCTTCCAGCTGAAGGCCACGTGCAGCGTCCGCCCGTCCGAGCCGACCCGCGTCGAATGGTACGAGCCGGCGTGGCCGGCCATGGGCCCTTCCTGAGGAGGGGCGTCCAGGTCGATGACGGCCTCTTCCGGCCCGTGCCAAGTCCGGCCGCCGTCCGCAGTGATCCGGTAGGTCCAAGATCCCAGATGCCCGCTCTCGCGGAAGTACACCAGCGTCCTGCCACCGTCGATGCGGTGGACCTGCGGGTACGAAATCGAATGGGAGATCTCGGGAAGCCGCGACCATCGAGAGATGTCCGCCGGGGCGTCAGTCACCAGGTGGAGTCCAGGCGTGCGGTGGAATCCGAAGGCGATGTGCAGGCGCCTGTCAGCGCCGGCCCAGATCACTGGCGCGTAGTGATGGTCCCGCTCGAAGCGGGCGGCGTCGATGGCAATCCCCAAGCCGTCCAGAGGGGCGACGGGGTCGGAGAATGTCGCGGTCGCCAAGTCGAACGACCGGACCCGGGGCAGGCCGCGCTCCCCGCGCCAAGCGATGTGGACCTTTCCGCCGGACAGCACGGCCTGAGGGCCCATGCGCCCGTCGTAGAGCATCTTGAGCGTCCCGTCCTCGGCGAAGCGATGCCAGCCGGCAAGCAGCGGGAGCTGGAGGAGGAGCAGCAGGGCGAGTCTCATGGTGCGGGCCACCGCGGCCGGGCCGTGTGGCGGCAGGCACCATGCTAGAATAGGGTGAGCCCGTAGGGAAGATCCGGCCCCGAGAAATGGCCGAGAAGAGGAGCTGTGGATGCCGAAGAGAACGTACCAGCCGAATCGACGCCGTAGAGCCAAGAAGCACGGATTCCGAGCTAGGATGAGAACGCCCGGAGGGCGGCGCGTGCTGGCAGCCCGCCGAAGGAAGGGCCGCAAGCGGCTCTCGGCCAGCGACGAGTAGGGCGGGCGCATCTCCGGTGGCGGATGCGCCGCAGGGCTTCCCGCGAGCGAGGCGGCTCCGCAAGCGGCGCCAGTTCCAAACGGTCTATCATAGAGGGGTCCGGTTCGGGTGCAGGCTGTTCACGCTGTTCGCCTTGGCCACCGACTCGGGCAGGCCGGGCAGAGTGGGCCTGACTTGCACGCGCAAGGTGGGCAACGCGGTGGTCCGCAACCGCTGCAAGCGCCTGCTGCGCGAGGCGATGCGCAAGCAGTGGAGGCTGCTTCCCGGCGGAGCCGATGTGGTGCTGCACGCCCGCCAAGGCTTGGACGCCGCTCACGGCGGGGATGTGGAGATCCAGCTTGTCCGACTGCTTAGCAGAGCCGCCCGGCGGATCAACTAGGGGTCACCCGTTGGACCGCCGGACATCAGCCCTTCAGCGCGCCGCCGTCCTAGCGCTGCGATTCTACAAGACGGCGATCTCTCCCCTGCTGCCCCCGAGCTGCCGGTTCCACCCGACCTGCTCGGACTACGCCCGCGAAGCGATCGAGCTGCACGGAGTCGCGCTGGGCGCGTGGCTGGCGGTGAAGCGCCTCGCACGCTGCCATCCGTTCTCCCCGGGCGGCTGCGACCCGGTGCCCCAATGATCGGACCGAGCTGATGCCCAGCCCTCCCAGCGACGAGCAATTCATTCAGCGGCGGATGCTGCTGGCCGCCGTGCTGTCGGCCGTGGTGATGGGGGGATACATCTACCTCGCCCCGCGCCCGGAGGCCCCGGCCCCGGAGGTGCCGACCACCGCGGCCCCCGACAGCGAGGCCCCCCCCGTCCCGACGGCGCCGAGCGTGCAGGCCGAGAACGAGCCGCAAGAACCGGCGGAGCGGCAGGACGTTGCAGCCACCCGAGAGCAGTCGGTCACCGTGGAGACGGACTCCTTCAAGGTCGAGTTCACGAATCGCGGCGGCGCAGTGCGCAGCTGGGTGCTCAAGGATTTCGAGGACTCGACGAAGGAGCCGCTGGACCTAGTCCACCAGCCGGGAGCGGACCGGCACGGGCTGCCGTTCAGCCTGCTGCGCCCCGGAGGCGAGGCCATCGAGGGCGCTGACGACGCGCTGTTCGCCGTGAATCCGGGCCCGCCGGTGAGAACGGCGCCGGAGACGCTGGTGTTCGAGTACTCCAAGCAGGGGCTCCACATTCGCAAGACCTTCCGATTCCAGCGCGAGGGCCACATCGTCGGCATCGAGTCAGAGGTGCTGGAGAACGGCCGCCCGCAACGGCACCTGCTGGCATGGCCGGGAGGCTTCGGAGACACCGCCCAAGTGGGCAACGCGATCCACAGCCAGTCGTTTCGGCTGGATGACGGCGACATCGAGTACACGACCGCGGCGGACGCCGAGGAGGGGCGCATCACCCAGACCGGCCCGTATCCGTTCGCGGGCCTGTCTGACCTGTTCTTCGCGGCCGTGGCCATTCCTGAGCCCGGCGTGGACTTGCGGGTCGAGACCAGCGCAATCGAGATCGTCCCCGCGGGAGCGGAGCAGGACCAGGTCGAGCAGTTCGCGGCGGCGGCCTTCGGCGGATCGGGCAGCAACCGGCTGCGCCTGTACGTGGGCCCCAAGAGCCGCGATGCGCTGGGGGCGGTCGAGGGCATCGGCGGCGCGCTGCGCAGAATCGTGGACTTCGGGTTCTTCGCCTTCATCGCCGAACCGCTGTTCCTGATGCTGCGCTGGATCCACGCCAGCGTGGTCTCCAACTGGGGTTGGAGCATCGTCATCGTCACGATCATCATCAACACCATCCTGTTCCCGCTCAAGTACAAGAGCACCAAGTCGATGCGCAAGATGCAGCAGCTGCAGCCGCTCGTGAAGCAGATCCAGAACAAGTACAAGGGCGTGCCGATGCGCGACCCCCGCAAGCAGCAGCAGAACGAGGAACTGCAGGCGCTGTACAAGAAGCACAAGGCGAACCCGATGGGAGGCTGCCTGCCCATCCTGCTGCAGATGCCGTTCTTCTTCGCGTTCTACAAGCTGCTCACCGTGGCGATCGAGATGCGGCAGGCCGAATGGCTGTGGGTCAATGACCTGTCGAATCCCGAGGATCTGGCCATTCGCGTGCTGCCCTTGACGATGGTAGCCACCCAGTTCTGGTCGCAGGCGCTGACGCCGACGCCGACGACCGACGCCATGCAAGCCCGTCTGATGAAGTTCATGCCGCTGGTGTTCGGCTTCATCTTCTACCAGTTCCAAGCGGGGCTGGTGCTATATTGGCTGACCAGCAACTGCGTTGGAATCGGCCAGCAGCTGCTGCTGAACCGGATTCCCATCGAGAAGCTGGACTTGAGGCAGCCCAAGGGTCCGACCCGCAAGCGGGCCCGAAAGAAGAAGCGCAGGAGATAGGCGCGCGGCCCCGGCTCCGCGCGACCGATTTGGCATGCCAGAACTGGAATGGACGGTTGACTCCCTCGCCCCTCGGATCGAGGCCTTCCTCAACCCGGTCCTGGACGCGGCCTCGTTGGATCTGGACTACGACATCTACGAGGTCGAAGGCAGCGCCGAGGGCATCGGGCCGGACTTGGCCGTCGACTTCCAAGGCGGCGACTCAGACTTGCTGCTGCGACGCCGAGCCTCTCTCCTGCTGTCATTGGAACAGCTCACGCTCGAGGCCCTGCGGGTGCCTCATCAAGATCGCTTCCGCCTGCTCTTCGATGTCGGAGACTTCCGCATCGTGCGAATTGATGAGCTGTGCCGGATGGCCCGCTCGGTCGCGCAGCAGGTCCGCAGCACGGGCTCCCGTTTCGCCTTCCAGCCGATGACCTCGAGGGAGCGCCGGATCATCCACTTGGTCGTGGGGCGCGAGAGCGGCGTCACATCCCTCTCGGAAGGCGAGGCGCCCGGGCGGCACACCGTCGTCTCGGCGCTTTCTCCCGCGCAGAAGTGAGTTCGGCCCCCGCGCCGCCGACCGGGCCCGCGAGGCCGGCCGAGGGAGGTCCGCCGTGCCCCCTGTGACGGCTGGCCCCGCCACCGCGGCCGGAGACACGATCGTCGCCCCGGCCACCCCTCCGGGGCGCTCCGCGATCGGCGTCGTGCGGCTGTCCGGTTCAGCCGCTCTCCAGATCGCTGAGCAGATGCTGCGTCGCGGGTCGCTGCCCCCCCGAGAACCCACGCTCGCGACGCTGGCGGACGGGAACGGTTCAGCCGTGGACGAGGTGCTGGCGACGGCCTTTCCCGCTCCGGCCAGCTACACAGGCGAGGACTTGGTCGAGATCTCGTGCCACGGTTCGCCGCCGGTGATCGCCTTCGCGATCGGGAGGGCGCTGAAGCTGGGAGCCCGCATGGCTGAGGCCGGCGAGTTCACGCGCCGAGCGTTCCGGAACGGCCGCCTCGACCTGGTCCAAGCGGAGGCCGTCTCCGACCTGATCCAAGCCACTACGCTGTACCAAGCCCGAGTCGCCACCCGCCAGGCCAAGGGCGCGCTTTCGCTCAGGCTGCGAGACGTCAAGAGCGGCCTGCTGGAGCTGATCGCCCTGCTAGAGGCCGGCATCGACTTCGCCGAAGACGATGTCGAAGTCGCCGGCGCAGAGTCGATCCTGAAGCGTCTCGCCCCAGTCGCCGACGCCGTCCGCGGGCTGGCCGCCGGCTACGGCGTGGGCAAGGTGGTGCGCGCCGGCCTCCGCTTGGCGATCGTTGGCCGACCCAACGTCGGCAAGTCCAGCCTGTTCAACCGCCTGCTGTGCCGGGACCGGGCCATCGTCAGCCCGGCGGCGGGAACGACGCGCGACGCCATCTCGGAATCAGCGTCTTTTGACGGCATCCCGGTGGAGCTGGTGGACACGGCCGGCATTCGCGTCACGGCTGACGCTGTGGAGTCCGAGGGGGTGCAGCGCGCTTGGCGGTCGCTGCAGGACGCTGACTGCGCCCTGGTCGTGGTCGATGTCTCCGAACCGGCCCACCCGACGGAAGCCGCGCTGTGGAAGCGCGTCAACGAGGCGTGCCCGGCGCTGCTGGTGGGAAACAAGGTCGACCTCGAGGCTCGGCGCCCGCTGGAGCAGCCGCTCGTGGCGGTCTCCGCCAAGACGGGCAAGGGTGTCCGGGGCTTGCGGGCGAGCATCCGGAATCGGGCCGTGCCCGGCCTGGAGTCGCTGCAAACGGGGTCGTTCGTGACCAACATCCGGCAGGAGCGCCTGCTGCGCCAGGCGCTCGCGGCATTGGAGCAGGCGGCCGAGGCGGTGAGGGCGGAAGTGCCCCACGAGATGCTGCTGCTGGACCTGTATGACGCCTTGGAGCCGCTGGACGCCGTCACCGGCGCTACCAGCGTGGAGGATGTCCTGGACCGGATTTTTTCCACCTTCTGCATCGGCAAGTGACCTCGCCGACACCGCCTCCGTCGCGTGCCGCTCTTGGCTGCCGCGCGCCGGATCGCGGTCCGGTCGGGATCGAAATATAATGGGGCGTGAAAGCAATCATCCGCGTCGCACTCAAGAAGACCGTGCTCGACCCGCAAGGGCGGGCCATCACGAGCGCTCTCCGCAGCCACGGACACGAAGAGATCGTGAGCGTCCGGCAAGGAAAGTACTTCGAGGTGGAACTCGCCCCCGGCACCAGCGCCCAAGAGGCGCGGCCCCGCTTGGAGCGGATGGCTTCCGAAGTGCTGGCGAATCCCGTGATCGAGGACTACGAGGTCACGGTGCTCGACGCTTAGGGCGGAGTCTCCACGCATGGCCGGAATCGTAGGGTATGTAGGCACTAGGCAGGCTGGCCCCGTTCTGCTGCGGAGCCTTCGCAAGCTGGAGCATCTCGGCTACGACTCGTCGGGCTTCGCGGTCGGCACTGACGAGGCCGTGCAAGTGCGCCAGGCGGCGGGCAGCCTGCGCGAGCTGCAGGCAACCGCGCGGCTGGATCCGGTGCAGGGCAGCTACGGGATCGGGCGCACAGGCTGGACTGCCGGAGCTCCGTGCTTGGCCGCTTCCGCACGCCCGCGCGACGCTCCCTACCGCGACGTCTATGTGGCGCTCACCGGCCGGCCGACGAACCTCCACACGCTGCGCTCCACGCTGCCGAGCTCGGACCGACATCGGCCCAAGGCCACTGCCGAGACCTTGGCCATGCTCCTCGGACAGCATGTCGGCGCTGGAAAGACGCTGGAAGACACGGTCCGCTCCGTGGCCGGCCAGCTCCAAGGCAACTGCGTCCTGGCGGCGATCCGCCGCGACGAGCCCGGCAACGTCGTGGTAGCCAGTCTCGGACTGACCGCGCTGATCGGCCTGGGCCAGAACGAGAACTTCTTCGCCTCGGACCTGCCGACCCTGTTGAGCTGGTGCCAGTACGTCATCCGGCTGGAGCGCGGAGATATCGCCGTGCTCACCGCGCGAGGGGTGCTCGTCACCGGTGCGGACGCCCGCCCCGTCTCGCGTCCCGTCCGCCACATGTCGTGGGACCCGGCGTCCGGCCAGAAGAGCGGCTACAAGCACTTCATGCTCAAGGAGATCTTCGAGCAGCCACGCTCCATTCGCGAGACGATTCTGGGCCGCATGGACGAGCGCCGCGGGACCGTGTTCCTGGACGAGTTGGGCGTCACACCGGGCGAGCTGCGGAACATCAGCCACCTCAACCTGATCGGCTCCGGAAGCTCCTGGCATGCGGGACTGGCCGCGAAGTCCATGATCGAGCGAATGAACCGCATCCATGTCGCGGTGGAGTACGGCAGCGAGTTCCGCTTCAGCGATCCGGTGATCGACGACCGGGTCCTCTCGCTCTTCATCAGCCAGTCGGGAGAGACCGCCGACGCCATCGCGTCCCAGGAACTGGCGCAGTCCAAGGGGGCCAAGACGATCGCGATCTGCAATTCGGTCGATTCGACGCTGGCGCTGCGGGCGCACGGGGCGATCTACACCAACGCGGGGCCCGAGCTGGCAGCCGAGTCGACCAAGTCGTTCGTGTCGCAGCTGGCCGCCTTCTACCTGTTCTCGATGTACCTCGGCCAAGTCACGGGCCGGCTGGCGGAGGCGGCATCCGAGGATTGCGCCCGCCAGCTGAGGCAGCTGCCCCGGCTGGCCGAGTCAGCGCTGGAACTGGCCGGCCGCTGCGAGCGGATCGC
This sequence comes from Bryobacterales bacterium, assembly GCA_963662745.2. Lineage (GTDB taxonomy): Bacteria > Acidobacteriota > Terriglobia > Bryobacterales > UBA6623 > VXMF01. The sequence goes on along the minus strand of CAXXUI010000002.1, from coordinate 2,500,932 downwards.
CCGCCAATTGGCCCCGGCCCGCCAAGTGACCGTATTGGGTCGCGGCATCCACTACCCTGTCGCGCTGGAGGGGGCGCGCAAGCTGCAGGAACTGGCGCAGATTCAAGCGGTGGGGTGCCCGGCCGGCGAGATGCGGCACGGGCCGTCCGCCGTCGTCGACGACGACGTGGTGGTGATCGTCCTCGCGACGAGGGACGAGGGCAGCGAGGCGAGCCGGCGATGCTACGAGAAGACGCTCGCCCAAGTCCGGGAGGTCAGGTCGCGCCAAGGGCACGTGCTGTGCGTGGCGAACGAGGGCGACAGGCGCATCGCCCGGCACGCTAACGAAGTGATCGGAGTGCCCCCGACCGACGAATTGCTCCAGCCCATCCTCAACATCATCCCGCTGCAATTGCTGGCCTACTACACCGGCGTGCGGCTGGGCCGAGCCATCGACCAGCCGACGGACACCACCAAGAAAGTGACGTCCGCCTGACTCGGCGTGCTCAACGCCGCTTCAAGGTGGGGCGATCGTCCGCCTCGTCCTCCGCCTCGACATCAATGTCGTCGGTGGGGATGGTTCCGCCGGCGCTCGTGCGTCGCAGGCGCGGCCGATCCGGGTCCTCCACGGTCTCCTTGCGCCGCATGACCAACTGCTCGAGACGGTCCTTGACCTTGAGGAACTCCGAGGTGTTGACCACATACTCGCGCTTGTTCGGCAGAATCTCGTCAATGGACTTCTGCGTCTTGCGAATTCTGGATCCGTGGGGCGGGTGACTTCGGAACAGCTTGGACATCGTGCCGGGCCGACGCTTCTCGTCGGCCATCATCTTCTCGAAGAAGTCGATGAACGAAGTCGGGTCGTAGCCGGCCTTGTACAGGTACTGAACGCCGAGGAAGTCGGCCTCCCCCTCCATGGCGCGCGAGAACTTCAGGAAGGTCATGGGGATCAGGAATCCCGCCGCCTGGTAGATGCCGTAGCCCGTCCAGCCGCCGATGAACAGCAGCGGGATCGTGGCGATGTTGATCAGCTGGCCCTTAGTGGCTTGGCGCGTTCCGTGGCGGGCGGCCACGTGCGCGATCTCGTGGGCCATGACGCCCGCCAGCTCGGACTCGGTTTCGGCACGGAGCATGAGGCCGCTGTTGACGAAGAAGAAGCCTCCGGGCAGGGCGAAGGCGTTCACGTCAGCCGCGTCGATCAGCTTGATCGTGAAGGGGACCTTCGCGTCGGAGTTGCGGACCAAGTTCTGGCCGACGCGGTTGACGTACTCGGCCACCACGGGATCATCAACGATCTTGGAGTGCCGCTCGACGTCCTGCGCCAAGCGCTTGCCCAGCTGGATCTCCTTCTCAAGGGAGTAGAAGTTCGGTCCGCGGCCCACGCGCCGCTCGCCGATGGCATCTACATCCTTCTTCGAGCCCCGGTTCTTCTTGTCCTCTGCCCCCGCGGCGGAGACCAAGATCAGGGCCAACCCCACAGAGAGCACCTTCCGCATCAAGAACATTGCTGCCTCCTCCCGCTCAGAGCCATTATCGTCCAACCCGGCCACTTCACGCAACCTCAGTATAGCCCTGCTGGCACGGTCGGCGTGAACACTGCGTCGGGTTGGCCGCGGGCGGACGACGGAAAATGGCCCTCACCGGCGGGCGCGGGTGCTTGGCTGGGCAGCCAACGCGACCGATCCCTTGCCTGCGACGATTGTCGTGCCGGCGCCACCGGAGGCCGGCCTAACCCGCTCCTCGGCCTTCGAGCCGCATCCGTCCATGCTGCTCGCCGGACACTTGGGCTAGTCGTCCGTGTCCTCCGGCCGCTCTGGCTGGCTGCCCTGCAACTGGGCGCCCAATCCCTTGCGCCTACACGGGCTGTACGCCCCGCCGGCGGGGCTTGCGTTGGACCGGTCCCCGCTGGCCCGGGACGCCCTGCCCGACCGAAGACTGGCTGTCACGCCCCCGTGCCAAGATAGTGTGAGCGGGCGAGAAACAGCCGTGGTGGCCGAGGCCAGCCGGCCGGGCTGTTGCGACGATCTCGCCGGCATCGCCATGGACATCTCGGCCGTGCGGAGCGAGTTCGCTGTCGTGAAGCGGCTCGCGTACTTCAACCACGCCGCAGTCTCTCCGCTTCCGGAGCGGACCTTGCACGCCATGGAGCGCAGCATCGGACGGGCTGCTCGCGAGGGAGTCCACGGACACGCGGCCTGGACGGCCGACCACGACGGCCTGCGTCGCGCGGCAGCCCGCATGCTGGGTTGCGCAGCGAGCGAGATCGCGATCACCAAGAACACCTCCGAAGGGCTCAGCGCCATCGCTACAGGCCTCGAATGGAAGCGCGGCGACGTGATTGTGGGCCTCGAGTCCGACTTTCCGGCGAACTACGTACCTTGGAGGCGCCTGACGGAGCGGGCCGGCGTGCGGTTCCGGAATCTGAAGCTGCGACGGGGCGGCTTGGAGCTCGAGGACTTGGATCGCGCCTGCCGGGGCGCGAGGCTGGCAGCCCTGAGCTACGTCCACTTCCTGACCGGATTCCGCTGGGACTTGGAAGCCGCAGGGGAGGTCTGCCGGCGCCGGGGCTGCGCCTTGGTCGTGGACGCAGTGCAGGGCATGGGGGCGTTTCCGATCGATGTCAAGCGGGCGGGGGTGCATGCTCTCTCCGCGTCCGCGCACAAGTGGCTGCTGGGCCCGGAGGGATGCGCCGTCCTGTACATCGACCGTGACTGGATGCCGTCGGTGAGACCCACGGAGTTCGGCTGGGCCAGCCTCCAGGGCTTTGAGCAGTACCGCAGCGACGGCGACCTCCATCCCACGGCCAGGAGGTTCGAGTGCGGCACGCTCAACTCCGCCGGTTGCGCCGGCATGCGGGCTTCGCTGGAGTGGCTGAACGAAGTCGGCACCGACCAAGCGTCCTCAAGGATCCACCGCTTGGCGGAGCGCCTGCTGGAGGGCGCTCGAGACAAGGGTTACCAAGCTGCCGCCGACCGGCGGCGCGGGAACGGGTCCGGGATCGTGTCGCTGCGCAAGGAGGGCTTGCATCCGGCGGCCGTCGTCGACCGCTTGCTCCGGGCAGGCGTGTCCACCGCTGATCGGCTGGGCTGGGTGCGCGTCGCCCCGCATTTCTACAACACGGCCGGCGAGATCGACCGCTTGCTGAACCTGCTGCCTTGAAGCGGCGTCCCATCTTGCCTTCAGCACCTATGATGGCGGTCAACGATGCGGACCTTGACTACCCTCGCGGCCGCGGCGGGCCTCGTCGCCTCCTGCCTGGCGCAAACGGCCACCTACAGCGAACATCACCGGCCCCAGTTCCACTTCACGCCGGCAATCAACTGGACCAATGACCCGAACGGCCTCGTGCATCACGAGGGCGAGTGGCACCTCTTCTACCAGTACAACCCCTTCGGAGACCAATGGGGGCACATGAGCTGGGGCCACGCGGTGAGCGAGGACCTGTTCCACTGGCAGCACCTGCCCGTCGCTCTGCCCGAATCGGACGGCGTGATGGCCTTCTCGGGCAGCGCGGTCTCGGACACGCGCAACACGTCCGGCCTGGGAGCGGACGGCAAGGGCCCCTTAGTGGCCGTCTACACTAGCCGCACCGAGTCCGACCAGACGCAGTCGATCGCCTACAGCCATGACCGGGGCCGCACTTGGAGGCCGTACGAAGGCAACCCCGTCCTCGACGACGATGACCCCGCGTTCCGGGATCCGAAGGTCTTCTGGCACGCGGCCACCGGCCGCTGGATCATGGCCGTCGTGCTCGCCGACCAGCGCAAGGTCCGCCTGTACGGCTCACAGGATTTGAAGGCTTGGACGCGGCTGAGCGAGTTCGGGCCGGAAGGCGCCCATCCGGTCCGCAATTGGGAATGCCCCGACCTGTTCGAGCTGCCGGTCGAGGGCGAGACCGGCGAGTCGCGATGGATCCTGCAGGTCGACTCCTCGCGCGGCCACCCGTGGGGCGGTTCGGGCTGCCAGTACTTCGTCGGATCGTTCGACGGCGTGCGGTTCGTCAACGAGAACCCGCCCGAGACCGCACTGTGGCTGGATTGGGGCCGGGACTTCTACGCGGCCCAGTCCTACGCGGGCGTGCCGCCGAGCGACGGACGCCGCTTGGTGATCGGCTGGATCAGCAATTGGATGTACGCCCGGAAGACTCCCACCTCGCCTTGGCGCGGAGCACAGTCCGTGCCCCGGGAGCTGAGGCTCAAGCGGTTCCCTGAAGGCCTGCGGCTCGTGCAGCGGCCCGCCCGGGAGATCGCGGCGCTCCGCTCGGAAGGAATCCACCTCGAAAACCTCTCCGTCCCTGAGGCCAACCGCGAGATCGCGGCGGCAGGCTTCGCGGGCGGATCAGTGAAACTGCAAGCGGAACTCGAGTTCGGATCGGCGCGTGCGATCGGTCTCCGCCTGCTCCAAGGAGGGGACGAGGCGACGGAGGTGGGGTTCTCGACGAATCCTGAAGAGGTCTACATCGACCGGACCCAAGCGGGAGACGCATCTTGGGACGAGACGTTCGCGGGCCGCCATGCCGCGCGGCTGCCCGCGGACGGCGGGCGCCTGACGCTGCGCGTCTTGGTAGATCAGTCGGTGGTCGAGGTGTTCGCGCAGGACGGCCGCGCGACGCTCACCGACCGCGTGTTCCCGAGCGCCGGAAGCCGGGGCGTGTCGCTGTTCGAGGACGGGGGATCAGGCCGCGTGGTCCGACTGGACGGATGGCGGCTGCGGTCCGTCTGGGACTGATGGCCGGCTGAGCGAACCGCGGGCCTGAACGCTTCCGCAACGGCCGCCGAGGTTGTGCTACGCTGCCAAGTTTGCCGGGTCGGAGTTCCGGCACCGGCATGATTCTCGAGCTTTCCGGAATCCGAAAGAGCTTCGGAGGCGTACACGCACTGCGTGACGGCACGCTGCATGTGGCCGCCGGCCAAGTGCATGCCTTGGTCGGCGAGAACGGCGCCGGCAAGTCGACCTTAGTGAAGATCGCCGCTGGGATGCTGCGCCGCGACGCGGGCACGATGCGGTGGCGCGGCGCGGACGCCGACTTCGGCCAGCCGGCCGAGGCGCATGCCCGCGGCATCCACATGGTGCATCAGGAGTCCCTGCTCGCCCCGCACCTCAGCGTGGCAGAGAACGTCTTCCTCGGCCGCGAGACGCGGAAGGCGGGACTATTGCTCGACCATGCCGCGATGACCCGAGAGACCGCAAGGATCCTGAACGAGCATCACTTCCCCATCGAACCGCACTGGAGGGTGGGGGGGCTCGGCCCGGCCGAGAAGCAAATCGTCGAGATCTGCCGGGCCCTGTACGGCAACCCATCGCTGCTGATCTTCGACGAGCCGACATCCTCGCTGTCGGACGCCGAAGCCGCCGAGGTGTTCCGCATCGTGAAGCAACTGCGCGCCAAGGGAATCGGCATCATCTACATCACCCACCGCCTCGTCGAGCTGGAGGAGATCGCGGACCGCGTCACGGTGCTGCGTGACGGACGGACAGTCCGCTCCTGCCCGGCGAGCGAGATCACGACCGCCGAGATGGTCCGTGACATGGTCGGGCGAGACGTGGCTTCGGAGCATCACCGCGGCCCTGCCCCGCTCGGGCCGACGCGCCTCAAGGTGGACCTCCCCGGCGTCTCGCTCGAGGTGCGGGCAGGTGAAATCGTCGGCATGGCGGGCCTGATGGGCGCCGGAAGGACTGCCGTTTGCGAGACGATCTTCGGAATGCGGCCAGCGCCGGAAGGAGCGATCGCCGTCAACGGAGTTCCGCAGTCGATCCGCTCGCCCCGCGACGCCGTCGCGGCCGGCATCGCCCTCGTTCCGGAGGACAGGCAGGAGACCGGCCTGGCCGTCCGCCTGCCGGTGCGCGTCAACGCCACTTTGGCCAACCTCGCGGCGGTCTGCACGGCGGGCGTCGTGCAGCTCGCCAAGGAGCGCCGGGTGGCCGAGGGATTCATCCGGAAGTTGCGAGTGCGCACCGGCTCCTTGGAGCAGAGCGCTTGGCAGCTCAGCGGCGGGAACCAGCAGAAGATCGTGATCGCCAAGTGGCTGTTCCGCGACAGCGACGTCGTGTTATTCGACGAGCCCACGCGCGGCATCGACGTGGGCGCCAAGAGCGAGGTCTTCTCGCTGATGGACGAGATGGCCCGCAGCGGCAAGGCGATTCTGATGGTGAGTTCAGAGCTGCCGGAGCTGCTGCAGGTAGCGGACCGCATCCTCGTCATGCGGGAGGGGGCGATCGTCGCTGACCTCCCCAAGGAGACTACCCAGCGCGAGATCATGCATCACGCGGCGCTGGGAGACCAGCCGGGAGTCAACCAGCCATGACCGTGCGATCCGGAATGATCCAGAAGTTCCTGCCCTTCGCCAGCCTCGCCCTGCTGTTCGTGGCTCTCTCGATCGCGTCGCCTTACTTCCTCACGGCGACCAACCTGGCCAGCGTGATCCGTCAGACCGCGGTGATCAACATCATGGCGCTCGGCATGACGTTGGTGATCGTCTCCGGCGGCATCGACCTCTCGGTGGGCTCGATCCTCGCCTTCTCGGGAGTGATCGGCACCATGACGATGGTGAGCGAGGAGTCCGTGGCATTAGGCATCCTGGCCGGCGTCGTCGCCGGAGCCCTGTGGGGCTGCGCCAACGGTCTGATGATCTCGCGCCTAAAGCTGCCACCGTTCATCGTGACCCTCGGGACGCTGGGCATCGTGCGCGGGCTGACGCTGGTCATCTCGGGCGGCCTGCCGGTGGTCGGCCTGCCGAGGGAACACGGCTTCCTCGGCGAAGGGACGATCGGCCCGGTGCCGTTCGTGCTCGTGATCCTGCTGGCCTGCGCGGCCCTCACGCACTTCGGCCTGCGTTCGACGCGGCTGGGACGCTACACCTACGCCATCGGAAGCAACGAAGCCGCCGCCATCTACGCCGGAATCCCGGTCGACCGCTGCAAGGTGGTCATCTACGCCCTCTGCGGCCTACTGAGCGGGATCGCCGGCATGATCGAGACCTCGCGGCTGATGACCGGCCAGCCGACGGCCGGCATCTCCTACGAACTGCAGGTGATCGCGGCCGTGGTCATCGGCGGAGGCAGCCTGACCGGGGGCGAGGGCACCGTGATCGGCACCCTGATCGGGGCCTTCATCATGGGCCTGCTCTCCAACGGAAGCGACCTGCTCGGCGTCAATCCCTACTGGCAGCAGGTCATCATCGGCGCCGTGATCATCCTCGCCGTGGCTCTCGACGAGGCGCGCAAGCGCCGGTTCGCCACCTAGCGGGGTCGCGTCTCAGCCGTCCCGCATGAGCTTGAGCAGCTCGTCGGCCGACAGCTTGCCGCTCGTTTCGGTCCCTTCGAGCAGGCTGTCGGCGAGGTCGCGCTTGGAGGCGTGCAAGTCCACAATCCCCTCCTCGATCGTGTCCTGCATCACGAACCGGTAGACGGTAACCGGCCGGGTCTGCCCGATGCGGTGCGCCCGGTCCGAGGCTTGGTCCTCGACGGCGGGGTTCCACCACGGGTCCATGTGCAGGACATAGTCGGCGGCGGTGAGGTTCAGTCCCTGACCGCCGGCGCGCAGGCTGATCAGGAACAAGTCCGCCTTGCCCGCCTGGAAAGCCTGGACCTCCTTCTTCCGCTTGGGCGCCGGCGTGCTGCCGTCCAAGTAGCGGTAGGTGATGCCCTTGCCGTCCAAGAACTCCCGAACGATCTTCAGATGCCCGACGAATTGGCTGAACACCAGCGCCTTGTGGCCGGCTTCAATCAGATCCTTGACCGTGTAGCCGAAGCTCTCCAGCTTCGATCCGAGGATCTGCGACTCCGGAAAGACCAGGCTGGGATGGCAGCACGCGCGCCGCAGCCTCATGATCTCGGCCAGAATCTTGAACCGGCCCTTAATCCCCTCGGCGGCGGCCTCCTCGGACTTCTCGACGGCGTTTCGCCGCAGAGCCTCGTACAGCGCCGATTCGGCCTTCGACATCTTCACCCTCACCGTGATGTCGGTGCGCGGAGGCAGCTCGTGCAGGACCGCCGACTTAGTTCTCCGCAGCACGAACGGTCGGATCAGATTCCTCAGCCGGCGCCTCGGCTCCTCCCCGCCCGGTAGGTGGATCGGCCCAGCGAACCGCTCGCCAAACGACTTGCGTGAGCCCAGCAGGCCCGGATTGATGTACTGGAACAAGTTCCAGAGCTCGCCCAAGTGATTCTCGATCGGCGTGCCCGTCAGGATCATCCGGTACTGGGCCTGCAACCGCATCGCGGCCTGCGAGCGCTGGGTCAGGCGGTTCTTGATCGCCTGCGCCTCGTCCAGCACCGCTATCACCCATTCGACGGAGGCGAGCTTGTCGATCTCCAGCGGCAGCAGGCCGTAGCTGCAGATCATCAAGTCGAACGGACCGGCGTCCTGGATCATCTTGGCTCGGTCTCCGGGGCCGAACTGGTACGCCCGCAACGTAGGCGCGAACCGTCGCGCCTCGTCGATCCAATTCGAGCAGACCGAGGTCGGAGCGACCACCAAGCTGGGCCCCTCCGGGGCCCGCTCCAGGGCGACGGCCAAGGCTTGCAGCGTCTTCCCTAGGCCCATGTCGTCGGCCAGGCAGGCGCCTGCGCCCCACGCGGCCAAGCGCGACGCCCACCGGAAGCCTTCCACTTGGTAGTCCCGGAGCTCAGCCTGGAGCGTGGATGGCACTGGCGGATCAATGGCTTGGGCGTCCCGGAAGCGGCGCATCCGGTCCACCCACAGGCTGTCGGCATCGACCGTTCCGGCTTCGTCCACGAAGTCCTGAACGACATGGGAAGTCGCCGGATGGAACCTCACGTCCTTGGTGGCCTGCGTGTCGATCACGTCGGCGAACTGCTCGACCTGCCTGCGGAACCGGTTGCTCAAGGCAATGAATTCCTTGTCGCCGACTTTCAGGAAACGTCCCTGCGCTTCCCCCATCCGGTCCAGCAGCTCACGAAGGCTCAGCACCAAGGTTTCGTCCACCTTGAGCTTCCCGTCGACCTTGAACCAGTTCTTGGACTTGCGGATGTTGAGCGCGAGCTGGTCCGGACCGACCCAGCGGGTGATCTTGAGCGACTCGCCCTCGGGCCACTTCATGACGACGTCCTTGCCCAGCGAGTGGAGGCAATCCAGCAGCTCCAAGCTCCCGGCAGGATCGTCGAGCAACCACGATGCGCCGTCCCAGCTGGCGTTCCGCAGCGGTTGGCAGGAGGCCTTGGCGGTCTCGTACAGCCGGCTCTCGTGCTCGAGATCCCGCTCGGCGCGGGACGTCCGGCCGCGAACGTTGGCGAACACAACTTGCCCGCCATCCCCGGGCGAGTACGTCGGCCCGCCTTTAGGGAACGGCTGGACGCAAGGCTCGACGCGCAGGCCTTCCCCGGCCGGCGTGAGCAGGAAATGCGGCCTCGGGTCGGCCTGCACATCGACAGCTCCGCTGCGATCGCCGACGATGTCGGAGTGGACCGGAACCAGCGAACTGAGGGCCGAAACCGCTTCCAAGACCCGCTCGGAGGAGCCCTTCGGCGCCCGCAGGCCCTTGGGGCCCAGGACGCGGTACAGGTCGATCTGCCGCTGATCGAAGGAGGTCACGGCCAGCCGCTTCGGGCTCTCCAGCACTGCCGACGTGTGACCATCCGACGGCGGCGCCGGAGTCATTTGTATCAGGATTTGCCTGCCCTTGGGAACGACCTGCAGCATCGGCTCGGAGCGGACGAGCTCGATCCGGTGGGAGGGTCGGTCCTTGCGGAATACGAGCGGGTGCCCGACGAGCCGGTCCAACACTTCGGCGGCCGGCAGCGAGTAGCGGCCGGCGCTGGGATCCATGTTGTCGAGAGACTCCAGAACGCGGGCGTCCTGATCGGACAGCACTGGGTCGTATTGCTTTGTCCGCAGGCGGCGGGGCGAAACCATCCTGCCCGGCGTCCAGTTCCCTTTCTTGCCGATCTTCTGCAGGTACGGAAAGACCTCCTCCGGACCACTGTCGAATGACAACCGCCACGCTACGCGCTCCGGGGAGCCGGTGCTGCCGGCTCCTTGGCCTCCTGAACCCAGAACCTCCAGCACACCTAGCTTGCGCTCCCAAGGACTCTGGTCCGGGATCGCGTCCACGAGAGGCACGGTGACGAGAGAGGAGGACGGCGGCGTGCTCGGGCCCTTCGTGTCGAGGCCCAAGCGGGCCAGCACAGCCGCCAGCTGCGCCTCAATCCAACCCGCTCCGCGGCTGGCCGCCTTCTTCTGGAGCTCTCTGATCTGCGCCTCGCACTGCTTGGCCTTGGCCGGACGGACCCAAGCGAGGAGGACATAGCCGAACACCTGGAGCAGCGGGTGCCAGGACGGAATCACCTTCGCAGCCGCCTGAAACTGATTTCCGGAGAGGCTGCCTCCAGCGACAACGTCGCGGGCGCGGCAGATCATCGCGTTCATCAGCTTGTATCGGGGGGAACTGAAATACGCCGTGGCCAAGACCTGCTCATGGAGCTGGTCGATCTGCCGCAGGTCTCGGGCACCTAGGACAGCGACCGCGTACAACGCGGCATGGACCTGTCGCAGCAGAACAGCTGAGTGACGCGCGCCAATAGTCGCAGCCCCCGATGGCGTCCTCAACAGCTTGAACGCCAGGGCCCAGTCGCCCTCCAAGCAATCCGTCCAGCCCAGCAGGAGCTGGCGCGCAGAGCCGCTCGAGGTGGCCAACTGCCGTGCTGAGTCGATTTCCCCCGCCATCAAGTCGTGCGTGAAGAAGAGCTCAACCGGATTGAGGACATTCGGGTCGCCTCTCTCCGCGTCCTCACGGAGGACGCCATAGGCAGAGGCTGAGCCGAAGTTCATCGCCCGCAAGTCGTCCCAAGCAATCCAGTACAGCGAGTCGCTGCGGATGACGCGCTTGCGAGTCCTGGCCCACTCGGCGTCGAACGGATTGCTGAACACCGGGTACAGTGGCGACTCGCTTGGACCGCTGCGATGAGAGCCGTGGTGGTAAGCGCTCCAAGACTGCCAGACGCTCACGAACGCCGCGCCGTCGTTCAGGTAGGCGGCGATGCGCATCGCGCTGACCTTGTCTTTCTGCGTGGTGTAGTACCCCAGCCTGTAGTGTCCCCCGGAGCCGATGGAGAGATCCTGGGCCGTGTGGCTCGGCAGACCCTTCTTTAGGGCACCCAGCCACTTCGCGAACCGCTGGCCCCGCTCCGCGGAGCGCGCCACGAGTTCTTGAACCACCGGGTGACAGCGCACAATCTGCGCTTCCCTCGCAATGAGATTCTCGTCCGCCAGCTGGCGGAGCTCCTGCTGGACCGCCGGCTGCATGACCAGCTTCTTGGCACCAGCGGGCTTCAAGCCGGCCAGCCTTGCGCAGCGAACGAGGTCGCGAACCGGCATGCCGCGACCGCGCACCGCAAGGATCTCCAGAAGATGCTGTGTCAACGGCTCCAAGGCCGAGAAGGTCTTCATCAGGCGCCCTTGCAAGGGTGTCATGGGATTCCAACCTCGCTGCGCTTCCTAGGCTGCGTCTGTGGAGCGCAGGGCATCTAGATCGCCGCGGAGCCTTGGCTGGCACTGGCCAACAGGATTGCCCGGTCGGCCCGGGCGGGTCAGCGGCCGGCTTGAAGCCCAAGTCAGCTAGGGCGTCTCTAACAAGCGCAGAATACTCATGGTACACGAGCGGTCAGCTTGAGGCGATGGACCAACTGGCGGTGCATCACTGGCTAGCGAGCATCTTGCCCTCGCCGGGCGGCCGAGTCTGTCCCGGGAGGTTCCGCAGTGCCCTCACCTAGGGGGAATTGCTGGGACTGCTCGATCCTGTCAACCTTGCAGCCTAGACTCGGACTTCTTGATCGCTGTGGTCCGCCATCGACCGCCGCTCACTGCCATCTCAGTCCTCAACATCGAGAACCCCCTGCTTTTCCGTCCATCCTTCGATGACAGGAATCGAGGGCGCTGGCCTCACTCACCTGATCGAACGCTTCGCCCGCGGCGTCACAGCCGGCCTCTACCGGGCGGACTCCACCTAGCGCTGCAGTGGGCGGAGGGGGGAGCTGGGGCGGCTGGAAGGTGTTGCGCCGTCCCAGCGACAGCCGTTGCCGAGCCCAGCCGAGCTGTGCCAGCGCCTGCGCAAGCTGCTCCATCTCTCGCCGAACGGTGCGAGTTGCCTGCCCGATCCCGGGAATGTATCCTTGCAGGGGACGCTTCAGTCCGGGGACGGTCTGCTAGGTCTGCCCGGAGTAGAGGGGACGATCGCATGGATCCGACAGTCAGTCGCCGCGCTTTCCTTGGCGCGGCCACAGGTCTCGGCGGCGCAATGACTCCGCTGCGGGCAGCAGCCTCGAAGATCGGCGTGCCGCTGCGCGTCACGAGCGTTGAGGCGCTCATCCTGCGGGACCCGCCAGACCGGGGACCGGAGGGCGAGTTCGTCTCCATGACGCCGCTCGGTGCGACGACCGGGGGAGTCGGCCTGTGGAACCGTTTGGAGCGGGCCGAGACGGTTCGCCAGGGAGGGTATCGACAGACGCTGCTGGTCAAGGTCTCGACCGACCAAGGAGTGACCGGATGGGGCGAGTCGCACGCCGTGATGACACCCCGGGTTGTGCAGACCGCCATCACTGACTTGTTCCGCCCGATCCTGCTCGGCCTGGACGCCCGCCGGATCGAGGCCATCTGGGAAAAGATGTACTCGACGCAGCGCCTGCGCGGTTACGGCACCGGATTCTTCACCCGAGCGATGGCCGGCATTGACATCGCCCTGTGGGACCTTGTCGGCAAAGCGGCCGGCATGCCGGTCTACCAGTTGCTGGGCGGCAAGTTCCGCGACAGCATCCCGACGTACCAAGGCGTCGGCGGCGGCTCCCCGCAGGAGGTGAAGGAGAACTCGCAAGCCCTCCTGGAACGAGGCTTTCCGAACCAGAAGATGAGCCTCGCCAAGGGACGAGGCGTGCAGATCCGGGATGTCAACCGGGTCATCGCTGCGGCTGAGGCGCTGGCGGGCAAGGGCCAGCTCCTCGTGGACTCCCTCGCTGGATACACGCTGGCCGAAGCGACCCGCGTCGGCCGAGTCCTGGACGGCATCGAGAACTTAGGCTGGTGGGAGGATGTCCTGATGCCGGAGGACTATGGTGCCTACGCGATACTGGCCGACCGCATGGATGTGCCGATTTGCGCCGGCGAGCAGTACTCGAACCGATTCCAATTCCGCGATCTCTTCGAGAGGCGGGCCTGCGATATCATCAATCCCGACACGTCGCGGGTCGGCATTACGGAGACCAAGCGCATCGCCATCATGGCTGACGCCTACAATATCCTCTTCGCTCCTCACTCGTCGATGGGTTCGGCCCCCTACCGGGCGTCGGCCATCCACTTGTGCGCCGCCACGCCAAACGCCGTAATCCTCGAAGGAGGCGAGTCGCATGTCAGGGCCTTCGGCAACGCCATCCTTCGAACGCCGCTGCCCTACCGGCCCGGCAGCGTGGACGTGCCCGAGGGGCCCGGCTTGGGATTCGAGTTCGACGAGCAGGAGCTGGCACGGCTGGTCGTCGGTTGACGGCTGCTGCCGAGGCGGCGGCAGCCCGGCGAACGTCGCTACCAGATTCGTTGACGACCTGGCAGCCGTCATCAGACGTTGAGTTGGAGAAAGAATGACCGGCAGTTTTGAGCAAGTGCTTGAGCACATCCGGACTCGAGCCACATCCGAGTTCGCCAAGGGAGCGCGGTTCGAGCGGCTGATGAAGCGCTTCTTCGAGGTCGATCCCATCTACAGGGACCAGTTCTCGGAAGTCAGCCTCTGGCGGGAGTGGGCGGTTGGTCAGACCGGATTCGACGGCCGGGACTTCGGAATCGACTTGGTCGCGAGGCAGCGCGATGGGGGTCACTGCGCCATACAGTGCAAGTGCTATTTGCCGAGCACGGTCATCGCCAAGAGGCACTTGGACTCGTTCATCTCCGCTTCGGCCAGGGATCCGTTCATGGCGCGAATCGTCGTTGATACGGGAGGGCAGTGGGGGCCCAGCGCGCTCCGGACCATCAGTGGCCTCCGGCCGCCGTGCAGATTGCTGCATTTCTCGGATCTTGCCGAGCGGCCCATCGACTGGCCCGACCTGGAAGGCGGTGATCCAGAGTCTCTCGCGATCCATCCGGGGACATACTCGCTGAGGCCGCACCAGCGCGAGGCGTTCGATGCTGTGACGGCCGGATTGAAGAAGGCGGACCGGGGCAGACTCGTCATGGCTTGCGGGACGGGGAAGACCTTCACCGCACTGCGGATTGCCGAGGCCGTCGCGGGCGCCGGCAAGCGGGTGCTCTACTTGGTGCCCTCGATCTCGCTGCTGCAGCAGTCCATGAGGGAGTGGGCCGAGCAGCGCAGAGTCCGGCATCGCTACATCGGCATCTGCTCTGACACCCGAGCAGGGAAGACTGACGAGGACTCAGCACTGGAGGAACTCGAGATCCCGGTCACAACGAACGCCGAGCGGATCATCAGTGCATTGAAGAGGACTGACCGAGCGGCGATGACGGTGGTCTTCAGCACGTATCACTCCCTGCCGCGCGTCGCCGACGCACAAGACCATGGTGCGCCTGCCTTCGACTTGGTTCTCTGTGACGAGGCCCACCGGACAACAGGAGTCGATCAACTGGACCGCGCGACGTCTCCATTCGTGCTCGTCCATGATGCAGCAAGGATCCGAGCAGGCAAGCGTCTCTACATGACCGCGACGCCGAGACTCTACACGGCTAGCACCAAGAAGAAAGCGAGTGAGCACAGTGCCGAAGTGTTCTCGATGGATGATGAGAAGGCCTACGGCCCGGAGCTGCATCGACTTCCGTTCTCGCGAGCGATCGAGCAGGACCTGCTCTCCGACTACAAGGTCGTGATTCTGGCCATGCGGGAGGAGCATGCCAATCGTGCGCTCGAGGGGCATGGCAGGTCCAAGAAGGCTGGAATAGGCAGGGTCAATCTGAGCGACGCAACCAAGGTTGTGGGGTGCTGGAGGGCCTTGAGCGATCCGGAGCACCGGAGACTGACAGGCGGGCCTTTCCGCGGCCTCCGCCGGGCCATCGCGTTCACGAATTCGATCCTATCGTCCAAGCGCTTGGAGCGACACTGGGACGGCCTCGTGAACGAGGCTGTCAAGCTGCTCCCCGACTCCGAGCGGGAACATGCGCTCAAGTGCGAGACACGCCACATCGACGGCCAGCATCATGCCTTGGATCGGCGCCGGCAGATCGACTGGTTGAAGGGATCCACCGGCGGAAGCTGCCGGATCCTCTCCAACGCGCGCTGCCTGTCGGAGGGGATCGACGTCCCGGCCTTGGACGCAGTGCTGTTCATGAGCCCGCGGAACAGCCCGGTAGACATCGTGCAGGCCGTGGGCCGCGTGATGCGGAAGAGCGAGGGGAAACGGTACGGCTACATCATCCTTCCGATCCCCGTTCCGGAGGGAATGGAGGCCGAAGCAGTTCTTGATGACAACAAGAGGTTCGCGGCCGTATGGGGGGTCCTGCGGGCGCTGCGGTCCCATGACGACCGGTTCAACGCCGAGATCAACCAGATCGACTTGAATCAGTCCCGCGGGAACAGGGTCATCTTCCAGAGTGACGGAGAATCGAGCGGCTGGGACGACGGGCAGATCTCGCTGCCGTTTCCGCCGCTGGACCTCCCACCCGAAGCGATGTACGCGAGGATCGTCGAGAAGTGCGGCGACCGCAAGTACTGGGAGACTTGGGCGAAGGATGTCGCCGACATCTTCGCCCGCCTCGTGACTCGCCTAGAGGGGCTGCTGGACCAGTCCGGCAACGAGCTTCTCGCGGAGTGGTTCGACGCTTTTCTGGGCGAGCTCCGGAGTTCGATCAACGACTCGGTGGGCCGCGGCAGCGCGATCCGCATGATGGCCCAGCACATCCTCACGCAGCCGGTCTTCGACGCCGTGTTCGAAGACTACGACTTCGCGGGCTCCAACCCGGTGGCGAAGGCCTTGGACGCCCTGCGCCGGGACTTCGGGGAGTTCGGGTTGGCGGAGGAGACGCGGAGCTTGGAGCGCTTCTACGAGAGCGTGCGTCTGCGGGCGCGGGGGCTGGACAACAGCGAGGCCCGCCAGCGCGTGCTGATGGAGCTCTATGAGAGGTTCTTCGCGACGGCCATGAAGAAGGACGCCGACCGGCTCGGCATCGTCTACACGCCGGTCGAGGTCGTCGACTTCATCCTAGCCAGCGCGGACGAGGCGTTGCGGCTGGAGTTCGGGCGGAGCCTCAGCGACGAGGGCGTGCATGTGCTCGACCCGTTCACGGGTACGGGCATCTTCCTGGTGCGGCTGCTGCAGTCAGCGCTGATCCGGGACGAAGACTTGGAGCGCAAGTACCGCGGGGAGCTGCACGCCAACGAGATCGTTGGGGAGCTGCACGCCAACGAGATCGTTCTGCTGGCGTACTACATCGCCGCCGTCCACATTGAGGAGGCCTACCGCGGCCGGCGGGGGGGGACTCCCTACCATTTGTCAAGGGCGAAATGCGGTGATTTTGGGACTGATTTGAGGACATCGGCATGTCGCGAGGGATGACTGGCATGGCGAGATGGGATCGGTTGACAGTGGCAAGCGGGGGCCAGCCCCCGCACCCCCGGAGTTTATGAGGCATGGGGGAATCTATCGACAGGGAGGGGGCAGTAGCGGGTGCCGGCAGCGCAGGACCACCCGGCTACGATTCGTAGCGGGGCGCACCGCAGCCCGGCACCCGCGGGATCACCTGTCGATGAGTTCCCAGCCGGGTATTCCTCGGTGGGTTGCTCTCCAGCAGGGCCCGCCTCCGCTTTCCCGACCGGCTGCCATTGTAATCGGTCGTCAGGCGCTGGCCTTGGCGTGAGTGGGGTCAAAGAGTGTGCCGGCACGAAGCATGGCGCAGCACACGCCCAGCAGCCGGTCGCCGACCGAGCGCAGGGCGCGGCCGTGCGTGTGGCCTCGCGCGCGCAAGGCGCGGTACTTGGCGCCGCTGGTGGGGTCGTGCTGGACGGCGACGCGACTCCAGTGATACACGGCGTTCACCAAGCGCGGCTGGGAGGCCCGCCGTCGCACCACGCGCTTGGCCTTGCCCGAGCGCTGGGTGACCGGGGCCACGCCGCACAGGCAGCGCAGGGCTTGGTAATCGCGGTCCTGCAGCGGGCCTGAGGCCTCTGCCAGCAGCGTGGCGAGGACGGTTCGCCCCACGCCCGGCAGTGACTCGAGGACCTGCACGTCACGCTGCTCACGCAGCTGCTGCGCGGCACTCTCGCCCTCGCCCCTCAGCTGGGAGACCAGGGCGGCGATCGAGCGGTCCGCCGCTCGAGCCTGCTCGTTGAGCATGCCAAGCTGCTGCGCCAGCAGGTCGCAATGCGCCCGCGCGGCGGCCACGACGCCTGGCGCCGCGTGAACGGGCTCTTGGCGGAGCGCGGCGAGCGCCGATTTGGCCTCAAAACGACGCAAACGGTGCTTCTTGAAGAGCTTGGCGACGCGGCAGGGCCGCATGCGCCGGGCGTCGGCCGGCGTGGGGACGAGCTTCCAGAGGGCCAGCGTCCAGTCCGCGGACAGGTCGGCCTTCAGTTCGAGGAATTGGGGGTAGTAGCGCCACAGCTGCTCGCGCAGTTGGTTGGCGAGGCGGATGCGCTGCTGGGTGAGGTCGTCGGCCATGCGCGACCATTCGCGCAGTTCGACGACGGCGGAGTCGAGGGGCTGCAACTCGCGCAGGCAGTGGGGGTCGGTGCGCACGGCGCCGGCGAGCACGCGTGCGTCGCGGCGATCGTCCTTGGCCCCGGCGGGCGAGAAGCGATCCCGGAAGCGATCCAGCTGCTTGGGGTTGATGGAGTGCACGGCGAAGCCGCGCTCCAGCAGGCTGTCGACGACCGGGCCGTGAGGGACCTCGATGGCGACGCTGACTTGCTCGGCAGGCTGTTCGGTGCGTTCCAGGATCCACTCGGCGAGCCGCTTCAGGCCGCTGCCCGAGTGCTTGAATTGCTGCTCGGCCAGGACGGCGCCCTCGGCGTCCAGCAGGCACGCCTGGTGCCACTGGGAGCCCCAGTCAACGCCGGCGAAGAAGGCCGGCTTGGGTGGTGGTGTCAAAGGTTGATGCTCCTTTCGATGTGCTGCCGAGTCGCCGCGACATTCGACCAGTCCCTGTATTGGTGCTCCAAGGCACAGACTCCCTACGGGGTGTATGTCACGGCACTCCCCGGGGCACAGGTCCCCCCCAGGCGCTCGCAGCAGCAGGGGGTGGTAGGTTGCTCCCGGAGAGTTGACTCGTCAAGACAGGACGCCAGACGAAGGCCGACCGCTGTCGTGAGCGGCGCACAGGGCTAGCTAGGCCCGGCCGCGGGGTCAGTGAATCACGCCCACCAGAGGCACGCTTCCCGCCCCAAGGATCACAGCGTCGCTGCTCCTCATCTCGCATCTCCTAGAAGATACAGGGGGGGATACCAGCCCTTCGGCGGCATCGTGCTCACCGACACGTTCAACCTGCGCGCCGACAGGGGCGGATTCGGGCGGGACTGGCTTCCCGGGAACAGCGAGAGGGCGGACCGCCAGCAAGGACTGCCGATCGAGGTCATCGTCGGCAACCCGCCGTGGTCGGCTGGGCAACGCAGCTCGGCGGACGACAACCCCAATGTGGAGTATCCCGACCTCAGGCAACGCGTCACCGAGACCTACGCGGCGCGGTCCCGGGCGACGCTCAAGAACAGCCTTTACGACAGCTACAAGATGGCGATCCGCTGGGCCTCGGACCGCATCGGCGAGCGCGGCGTCATAGCGCTGGTGACGAACGGCTCGTGGATCGACGGCAATGTCGATTCCGGCGTGAGGGCCTGCTTAGCGGAGGAGTTCAGCAGCATCTGGGTTCTGAACCTGCGGGGGAACCAGCGGACCCAAGGAGAGCGATCAAGGAGAGAAGGTGGAAAGGTGTTCGGTTCTGGCTCCCGGGCGCCAGTGTCCATCACGATCCTGGTGCGCAACCCGGACGCCACACACGAGGGCTGCCGCATCCTGTACCGGGACATCGGGGACTACCTCAAGCGCGAGCAGAAGCTGGAGATCCTGCGCGAAGCGGGCTCGATCAAGGGGATCGACGACTGGCGCGAGATCACCCCGGACCGGCACCACGACTGGGTCGGGCAACGGGACCCGGCGTTCCAAGCGTTCTACCCGCTGGGAACGAAAGCAGTCAAGGCGCGGCGGGCGGACGGGGCGGTCTTTCGGCTGTACTCACGCGGCTTGGCTACCAGCCGGGATGCCTACATCTACAACTTCTCGCGGGAGGCGTGCGCGGAGAATGCCCGCCGGGCGGTGGACGACTACATGGGGGCCGGGCGCCTCCTCAAGCGGCAGCCTAGCCTCGAGGTCGAGGAGGCCGCACGGCGCCACCGCCGGAACCTGCGCTGGGACCTGAACCTGAAGAATAACCTGAAGAGGGGGCGGGGTGTCACCTATTCCGCAGGCAGGATCTGGCAGACGCAGTACCGCCCGTTCGTCAAGCAGCACTGCTATGTCGAGTACGTTCTTGCCAACAGTAAGTACCAGCAGGACCGGCTCTTCCCGATGGAGTTGCGATCAGGTGCGGATCCATTTACGATGCCCCCCCCCCCCACTGTGCGGACGAACTTCGCCATCGGGATTCCGGGCGTCGGGTCGACCAAGCCGTTCTCGACCCTTGTCGCGGACCGCATGCCGGATCTGGAACTGGTGGCGAAGGGCCAGTGGTTCCCGCGCTACCGCTACGAGCGGACAATATCGCCATCTGCGTCCCGGGAGTCGGCTCCACGAAGCCCTTCTCGCTCCTCGCCGTCGACCGGATGCCGGACCTCCACTTCCTCGCATTCGGCCAATGCTTCCCCCGGTGGAGATACCGGCAGCCCCGGGGGTATCTTTGACGGGCCCGAACTGTTCGAGTCCGGGCTAAAGCGCGTCGACAACATCACTGACGAGGCCCTGCGCGCCTTCGGTCGGCACTACGTCAGCGATGGGATTACGAAGGACGCGATCTTCGAGTACGTCTACGGTGTGCTGCACGCGCCGGCCTACCGCGAGCGATTCGCGAACGATCTCTCCAAGGCGCTGCCTAGGATCCCGATGGCGCCCAGCTTCGATGCCTTCGCCGAGGCCGGCCGCGCCCTGATGGAGCTGCATCTCGGCTACGAGGCCTGCGCCGAGCACCCCCTCGACATCGAGATCTCCGAGGGTGCCCCGGCCGACGACCGCCAGCGGTACCGTATCGGCAAGAAGCCAATGAAATGGGCCGACAAGGAGAAGCGGACGGCCCTCACGGTCAACGCCCATGTGACGATTGGCGGGATTCCGCCCGAGGCGCACCGCTACCAGGTCAACGGCCGCACGCCGCTTGAGTGGTTCATTGATCGCTATCGCGTCAAGACAGACAGGCGAAGCGGAATCGTCAATGATCCGAAGGGGTGGTTCGAAGACCCGAGAGACTTGATCTCAGCTTTCAAGAGAATCGTTCATGTCAGTGTTGAGACCGTTCGCATAGTCGCCAAGCTGCCGGATCCATTCCCTCGGTGACTGATTTCATCAAACAGCTGAGGGCTGACTTGCGTACGTGAGGCAGATCTGTCATCGGAGCACTCTTCGCAAGTAGCACGCGCAGTCGCGGGACGACATCCAGGCGGTTCTCTACGGCATCCACTTCCTCTGCAGCAACGAGAATCTGAGAGGGAGGTTCGTCGAGCTGCGGTGTGCCAGTACTCATGCGGGAATGGGCTACCTACTGCATCGCCGCTTTCAGGCGGTTGTACTGCAGGTCTTCGGCGATCTCTCAGCTTCCATCCCAATGACCCCGGCATGTTGATCGAGACTCGGTTGGCGATTCGCGTGTGAGCGCGATGGGCCGCCCCATCGCGTCGCCACTCAGCCAAGATCACCTCTCTCTCCTCGCTACGCTCCGACTGAGTAACATAGAGGACGGCATGCGTAGTTCCGCTGGCCGGCGAGAGCACCGCTGGCCAAGCTGAGCAATCGTCCCAGCGGCAGCCGGCTCGCGCAGCCACACGCTGGCAGGCGCTGCCGCAGCCGATCAAGGGACGGCCTTCCAAGGATGACGAGCACCCAGCTAGCAGTGTCGGTCGGCATCGCGTGCCTGCTCGCGTTGGCCAGCGGGCTGAGTGGCTGGGCCGGAGCGCTCGGGATCGCCACGGTCGCGCTGCTGGTCTTGCTGTGCTGGCTGGGGTTGGCCGGCCGCGGACGACCTTCCATGGTGTCGCTCGCGATGCTGGCGGTGTTCGGTGCCGGCCTGTGCGCCGTAGTCGTCATGGCATACCGCCTGCACGAACCAGACGGACCGCTAACGACCATCGGCGGATTGCCGGCGGGCACGGCCATGCTGGTCTATGGACTTCCGCTCGCCGGCTCGGTCGCAGGCGTCTTGTACGGCCTGCGGTTCGACCGCGAAATCCTTCCTGAAGCATCCCAGCGACAATTCTTGAAGCGCTTCGGCAAGCGCTAGTCGACGGTCGGACCATGCAGAGCGCAGAATCGCTGGTAATCGTCGGCTGCGTCATCGCCTACTTGGCGAGCTGCGCCGGGATCGGCACTTGGGCCATGCGGCGAACCAAGTCGGCAGCCGACTTCTTCCTAGCCGGCAAGTCGCTAGGACCAGTCGTGGTCGTGATGGCGACCGTCTCCAGCGTGATGAGCGGATTTGGTTTCGTCGGCGGTCCGGGCTTGGTCTACGAGTCCGGTTCCAGCTCCCTGTGGATGGTGTTTGTCTCTGCATTCAGCCTGCCCGTCATCTACATCCTCAGCGGCAAGAGGCTGCGCCTGCTGGTCGAGGTGCGAGATGTCCTCACTCTGCCGGAAGCCGTGGGTGCCCGCTACGGAGGCACTTGGCCTGCGCTTGCCATGAGCGCTGCCATCGTGCTCGGCGTCCTCGGCTACCTGGGGACGCAGATACTGGCCATCGGAACGGTGCTGCAAGCAGTGCTGGGTGTCGACTTCCTCTTCGCTTTGGCGATCGGCTTAGGTGTGCTTGCATTCTACGCGATCGCCGGCGGTATCGTGGCGGGAGTCTACACGGACCTGTTCCAAGGGTTCCTCATGCTTGGCTCAGCCGGGATCGTGCTGTTCCATTGCCTGAAGGCCGGGGGCGGATTGGAGTCCATCAGCTCGACGCTGTGGTCGATGGATCCGGAGTACATCGGCCCATGGGGGTCCCGCGGCGACATGGCGGCACTGAGCTGGCTGCTGTTGTTCGGGGTCGGCGCCGCCGGGCAGCCGCACGCGGTCACCAAGCTGATGATGCTGCGAGACATCAGGCAGTTGAAGTGGAGCGCTCTGGCCACCGGCGCAGCGTACCTCGTGCTGGCGCTGCTGTGGATGGGGATGGGGCTGGCGATGCGCACCGTTGTCGAGCGCGGCGAGCACGCTGCCTTGGACAATCCCGACCTCGCCGCGCCTACCTTCCTGCTCCACTACACTCCGGAACTCGTCGCCGGAATCGTCTTCGCCGGCCTGCTCGCCGCCATCATGTCCACAGCCGACTCCTTCCTCAACATCGGTGCTGCGGCGATCGTCCGGGACATCCCGTCAGCTTGGTTGGGCCGCCCGATGCACCGGGAACTCTTCTGGTCCCGGGTGGCAACGGGCTGCATCCTGGTGGTCTCCGCGCTCTTCGCCCTCTACATGGAGAATCTGATCGCTCTGCTAGGCACGTTCGGCTGGGGCACCTTCGCGGCTGCGATCATCCCGAGCGTCGCCATGGGCTTCAACTGGAAACGAGCAACCGGACAGGCGTGCGTGGCATCAATCGCTACCAGCATCGTGCTCAACTTCTGGCTTGAGATGTCCGCTCGCCACGGCATGCCGCTGCTGCCGCCGGGACTGGCGGTGGGCGCAGTCGCCCTGCTGGCGTCAACGGCAGTGTTCGTGGGTGTGTCCCTGCTCACGAAGCCTGCTCGGCTTGCCCCGGACATTGACGCCTTGCTCGAGGTCTGAGGGATCCGTCATTGCGCGGACTTGCGGTCTCCGGCCGCCGGCGGCTGGGCCGGGCCGGGCGAATTCAAACGGGGATCCGTCCAGCGCACCACCGCCAACCATCGGCCCGCTTCCGCCTTCACGCTTCTTCTTAGGTATCATCAGGCCAGTCGTGTTGAGAACGCTGGTGACTTGGAGCAGACAGGCCAAGGTAGTCGGGCTGGCCGCAGCGCTGCTGGCGACGAATTTGGCCGCCGCAGATGAGTGGGCCGTGCCGCGCACGGCATGGGGCGACCCGGACCTGCAAGGCCTGTGGACGAACGAGACGATCACGCCGTTTGAGCGGAGCGAGAGCGAAGCTGACCGGACCGTGCTCTCCCCTGAAGAGGCCGCCCAGATCGAGGCAAGCGTCGCCCAGCGCCGCGTCGAGCGAGACGGAACGTCCCCTCCGGGCAGCGTCGGCTCGTACAACCAAGTCTGGATGGACTCGGGTACGACATTCCTCCCGGGGCTTCAGTCCTCGCTGGTCGTTGATCCGGTTGACGGGCGGGTCCCCGTCCGCCCGTCCGCGGAAGCAAGACGGGACCTCTACAGGTCTCGCGAGGGGGATTCGTACGAGTACATGAGCGTCTGGGACCGATGCATTTCGCGGGGCGTGCCGGGCTCGATCTTTCCGGCTGGATACAACAACGCCTACCGGATCCTGCAGACACCGGACCACGTGGCCATCCTGTACGAGATGATCCACGACGCCCGCATCATCCCACTGGACGGCAGGCCACATGTGGACGGCAGGGTACAACTCTGGATGGGGGACTCGCGAGCGCGGTGGGAAGGTGAGACTCTGGTGGTCGAGGTGACGAACTACCATGATCGGGGCTGGATCGCTTCCAACGGCGCGGCAAGGCGGATCAAGGGCATTCCGCACACGCAGGAGCTGCATGTCGTCGAGCGCTTCACCCGGATCAGCGAGGACACAATCCAGTACGAAGCGACGATCTCCGATCCTCCCATCTACACGCGCCCGTGGAAGGTTGCGATGCCGCTGACAGCTGATTCGAAGTACGAGATGTACGAGTACGCCTGCCATGAGGGGAACAGGGCGGTAGAGCTGAGCCTCAGCGGCGCGCGGGCTGCAGAACGCAGGTCCCGATCCGCTTCGGCGAGCAACGATCGGTCGGCAGTCGACGAACCCTGACTCGTGCGGAACGCACCGCATCACGCTAGGCTGCGTCCCAACGAGCATCGCGCCTCTTGGACCGCCTACCCCGCTTGCCAAGCGGCCGGCCCGCTGACCTGCTGCCGCCGGAAGCGCCCATGACCCGGCGGTCGCAGATCACGGTGATTGGCAGCCTGAACGCGGACCTCGTTCAGCGCGTCGATCGACTTCCGAGGCCGGGCGAGACGGTGGTGGGCAGCGACATCCAAACCTTCAGCGGCGGCAAGGGAGCCAATCAGGCCTTCGCTGCAGGACGCATGGGGGCCTGTGTGAGCATGATCGGCCAAGTCGGCGGCGACGGGCTGGCGTCGGTGCTGCTCAAGAGCCTGCGCTCGGCGGGGGTGAGCACGGAGTCTGTCGGCACCGCCGAGGTCTCGACCGGAGCGGCCGTGATCCATGTCCTGCCTGACGGTGAAAACGTCATCGTCATCTCTCCCGGAGCCAACGCGACACTGACACCGGCCCTGGCCGAGGAGCGGCTGCGGGGGTTGCGCCGCGGTTCAATCCTGCTCGCTCAGCTGGAGATCCCCATCGGGACGGTGGACCGGGCGCTGAGAGTCGCCAAGCAGCAGGGAGCGACGACCATCCTGGACCCGGCACCGGCCCGAGCGCTCCCGCCGCGACTGCTCCGCAACGTCGATTTCCTGACTCCCAACGAGACCGAAGCGCAGACGCTGCTAGGCGGGCCGAGCAACGCGCTGCGCCACGAAGCCAACATCGAGCGCACCGCCAATCGGCTGCTGACCTTGGGCCCGCGTACGGTGGTTCTCAAGCTCGGATCCCGCGGATGCTTGGTCGCCACCCCCACGAAACACATCCGATTGCCAGGACTTCGGGTCCAGCCGGTGGACACGACTGCCGCTGGGGACGCCTTCAACGGCGCGTTCGCGGCAGCGCTGGCAGAAGGCAGACCGATTGAGGAGTCGGCTGCGTTCGCGAATGCTACGGCTGGCCTGTCGGTCACGTGCGCCGGCTCCCAAGGCTCGATCCCCTCTCGGCCAGAAGTGGACCGGATCCTAGCCACGGCTGGCACCTGACGGGGCGACGGCTTGCGCCGCCTCCAGCTGCGCGGACACTCGGGCTGCGACCCTAAGCACGAGCCGGCGCACCCGTGGACCGCTGAGTGCCGCGAGCAACCCGACGCGCTAGCTGCAGCCCGAGGTCGTTCCGCAGTTGGGGCACTTGTGGCAGCTGCCGTTCACGACCATGATGGAGCCGCACTCTGCGCACAGCGGCCCGTCGAAGAGGGGCCCGCCCTTGGCCCTGTCCTCAAACGGCAGGTTCAGCTGGGGATCCACTTCGGTCGGCCGCAACGTCGAACCACCCCCGGCCTCGCTGACCTCGTAGTCCGCCGAGATGAACTTCGACCCCAGCCAGCGGAAGATGTAATCCGTGATCGACTTCGCGTACCGGATGTTGGGATTGTTCGTCCAGCCCGTCGGCTCGAACCGCACATGCTGAAACTTGTCTGCCAGCGTCTTGAGCGGCACGCCGTACTGCAGCGACAGGGAGATCGCGGTGGCGAAGTTGTCCATCAGCCCGCTGATTGTCGAGCCCTCCTTGGCCATCTTGATGAAGATCTCGCCCGGCGTCTGGTTGTCTTCGAACAAACCGACGGTGATGTACCCTTCGTGGCCGCCGACGCTGAACTTGTGCGTGAGCGACTGGCGCTCGTCCGGCAGCCGGTGGCGCATCGGCTTCCAGTCGCTGGCGAAGGTCTGCCCCTCCTCGGAGTCCCCCTTGCCAGACGTGAGCGGCTGCACCGCCTTGGACCCGTCCCGGTAGATGGCGACGGCCTTCAGGCCGAGGCGCCACGCCTCCATGTAAGCCTCTGCGATGTCGTCGACGGTCGCCTCGGCCGGCATGTTGATCGTCTTCGAGATCGCTCCCGAGATGAACGGCTGCACCGCCGCCATCATCCGCAGGTGCCCCTGATAGCGGATCGACCGGTCGCCGTTGGCCGGCTTGAAACTGCAGTCGAAGACCGGCAGGTGCTGCTCCTTGAGGCCCGGCGCTCCCTCGATGGAGTCGTTGGCGTCGACATGCTGCTCGATCACCCGCACTAGGTCCTCGCTGTACGCGAGCCGCGAGAGGGCGTCCCGCACCGTGCCGTTGACGATCTTGATCGTCCCGCCCCCGACCAGCTGCTTGTACTTGACCAAGGCCAGCTCCGGCTCGATGCCGGTCGTGTCGCAGTCCATCATGAAGCCGATCGTGCCGGTCGGCGCGATCACCATGACTTGGCCGTTCCGGTAGCCGTGAAGCTTCCCCAGCTCCAACGCCTCGCTCCAGACGGATTCGGCGCTCTCCGTCAGATCCGGCTGCACCCCTTCACGATCGATCCGGCCCGCCGCCTCGCGATGCATCCCGATCACTTCCAGGAACGGGCGCTCATTCTCGGCGTAACCGGCGAACGGCCCTCGGACCTCGGCGATCTTGGCGCTGGTGAGATAGGCTTGACCGCACATCGTGGAGGTGATGGCCGCCGCGATAGCGCGCCCGCGGTCGGAATCGTAGGGCACGCCCAGCGCCATGAGCAGGCCGCCGAGATTCGCGAAGCCCAAGCCGAGCGGGCGATAGTCGTGCGAGTTGCGGGCGATCGCCGGCGTCGGGTAGGCAGCCCGGTCCACTAGGATCTCCTGGGCGAGGATCATCGTCTCCACCGCCCGCCGCAGGGCCGCCACATCGAACTCGCCGTCGTCAGCGAGGAAGGTCTTCAGGTTCAGCGACGACAGGTTGCAGGCGGAGTCGTCGAGGAACATGTACTCCGAGCACGGGTTGGAGGCATTGATGCGCGCCGTGTTCTTGATCGGGTTCCAACGGTTGATCGTCGTGTCGAACTGCATGCCGGGGTCACCGCACTGATGCGTGGCCTCGGCAATCTCCCGCAGGAGCTCCTTGGCTTGGAAGCGCCCCTTGGGTCGGCCGTCGACAACCGAGCGAGTCCACCATTCCTCGCCGTCCGCGGCCGCCTGCATGAACTCGTCGGTCACGCGCACGGAGTTGTTTGCGTTCTGGAACGAGATCGTCGAATAGGCGTCACCGTCGATCCGGTCGTCGTATCCGTTGCGGATCAGGACATGGGCCTTGTTCTCCTCCTTGGCCTTGCACCACACGAACTCGCGCACATCGGGATGGTCCACGTTCAGGATGACCATCTTGGCCGCCCGGCGCGTCTTGCCCCCGGACTTGATCACGCCCGCGAAGGCGTCGAAGCCCTTCATGAAGGACACCGGGCCCGAAGCCAAGCCACCGCCGGCCAAGCCGGCGTCGTTCTCGCGAATGGCGGAGAGGTTGCTGCCCGTCCCGGATCCCCACTTGAACAGCATGCCCTCGGTCTTGGCCAAGGTCAGGATCGACTCCAAGGAATCCTCGACCGAGTTGATGAAGCACGCCGAGCACTGGGGACGGTGCTCGTCCGGGTTGAGGGCGGTCACGCGGTCGCTCGCCTCGTCCCAAGCCCAGCCGTACCCGCGAGACTCGCCGCGGACGCCGACGTTGAACCACACCGGCGAGTTGAAGCTCGCCCGCTGCGTGAGCACCAAGGTGGCGAGGTCGTCGCGAAAAGCGGCCACCGCCGCGGCGGACTCGAAGTATCCACCTTCGGCGCCCCAGTCAGCGATCGTGTCCACCACGCGGCCGGCCAGCTGCCGCAGGCTCGACTCGCGGCCGGACTCGCCGACTGCTCCGTGGAAGTACTTGCTGGCCACGATGTTGGTGGCCGTCTGCGACCAGCCCGCGGGCACTTCGACGCGCTCCTGCTTGAAGACCGTGCCGCCAGCGGCGTCCTTGATGACTGCGTCGCGCAATTCCCATTGCAAGACGCTGTCGGGGGTCTCTCCCTCGGCCAGACCGGCAGCGAAGTGGCGCTCAAACGCCAAGCCGGAAGTCCGCGCCGCTGCGGCCTCTGCCGGCACGGCTGTGGCAAGCTGCACCTTGGCAGCGCCCCCTGTCGCGCTCTGCGAAGTTCCGGCGCTCTGGCTCGTAGGAATCACCGTCAATCACACTCCTTGCTAGTAGAGATTAGGACTTGCGACCCAGTAGCCCACGAGATGCTGCGGTCAACTGACCGCCAACATCAAGATGTCGTGGTAAGGTTGGCAAGGCTCCCTCCCCACCACAGGCTAGCACATCGGGTCAGGCCGGTCAACCTGGGCGCTTGCGAAGGCCCCCTCTGCGGTGCGGCCGTGCGAACCGCCAAGCCCACCCGGGCATCTCCAACATGATGCGGTACTTGGCAAGTGCGGGTCGCGAACTACAAGATAAGACCGTGCTCGCGGGCGTCGCCAGCGGTCGGCGGACCGAGGTGCCGCTGAATTCTTGCGATCAGGATTCCGGTTCATGCCCAAATCGACTGCGCGGCCTCCCGTCCGACGCGGGCCTCGCCGGCGTGAACGATCGCGAATCGGGTGGCGATCGGCCCCACCATCTCGTACAGAACGACCGCTGACAGCACGATGGTCGATATCTCCCCATAATACTCGGGGAACTGCCGGCTGATGGTGAGGACGAGGCCGACCGCCAAGCCGGCCTGCGTGAAGAGGCCGAAGCCCAAGAATTTCCGCACCGGCTCGGCCAGCCCCAGCCGGCGACTGCCCAGCCATGCGCCGGCGAACTTCCCCACGCCTCTGGCCAGCAAGTAGGCCACGCCCACGGCGCCCATGCTGGACAGCCGGGTGACGTCCAAGTCAGCCCCGGCCAGCACGAAGAAGATCGCATAGAAGGGCGGGTCCGTGCCGGCCAACGTCCGGAACAGCCTCCTGCTTCGCTGGGACAAGTTGACCATGGTCGCGCCCACTGCCAAGCTCGCCACCAACGGAGAGAGGTCCAGCAACCTCGCCAAGCCCACGCACAGCAGAATCGAGCCGGCCAGCAGGATGAGCATCTCGCCCGTCTCACCGACATGGCGCGACCACGCGGCAAGGATCAGGCCGGCAAGATAGCCGAGCGCCACCGATCCGAACACCCGCCAAATCAACGGGAACCCCGCTTGGAAGGCCGCCTCCCCGATCGCCTGCTCCCCCCAGCGCGCCACCAAGTCGACCGCCGCGGCGCACACCAAGTAGGTCACCAAGCAGAAGATGTTGTTGATCGCGATGATGCCCAACAGAGCGTCGCTCAGGGGCCCGCGGGCGCGGCACTCGCGCATGACCATCAGGGTCGAGGCCGGGGCAGTGGCGATCGAGACGGCCGACAGCAGGAGGGCGACCTGCCAACCCAAACCCAGCACCAGCATGCTGACCAGCACCAAGCCCCAAGCCAGCGCCGACTCCATCATCGTCAGCAGCACGATCTTCCGGCCGATGCGCTTCACCAGCCGGTACTCGAACACCGACCCGATCGAGAACAGGATCAGGCCCAGCGCCACCTCGCTGAGAGCCTCCAGCGCCTGAATGTTCTCATGACTGACCCACCCGAGCATCGACGGACCTAGGGCGACCCCAGCGATGATGTAGCCCGTCACTTCCGGTATGCGCAGCGCTCGGACCAAGTGACCCGCCAGCAGGGCCAGCAGCAGGATCAGCCCCAAGGACGACAGCTCATTCATCGGCTGGCACCAGCTCTCCCCAGTACCGCCCTTGGCGCTCCGCGACCAAATAGCTCTGCTCGCCCGAGGGTACGAAGGCGGCCTCCAAGTCGGCCAGATCCAGCAGGGGCTCCTGATTCACGGATACGAGCCGGTCTCCGGAACGCACACCTGCTCGGGCTGCCGGACTTCCCGGCACGACGGACCGGACCTCCAAGCCGCCGCTGTGGCCGACGAGGCCGCCGGTGGTGTGGGCCGGGGCGGTCACGGGGCGGGCCGGGAGTCGCACCGTCATGTCTTGGCGGTTGCGCCAAACACGAAGGTCATGCACCTCCCGGGACACTGGCAGCACCAAGCCGTGCAGATCTACCATGTCCGTCACGGAAGCGCCATCCAAGGACACGATCACGTCCCCCGGCAGCAGCCCCGACTGGTGGGCTCGATAGCCCCACCAGACCTCGCGAACCAGCACCCCCTCCTCGCATTCGAAGAACGCGCGCTCATTCTCCGTCGCGGGCGCCACCCGCATGCCGAAGCGCTTCGTCAACTGGTTCTCGAAGTCCGCAGCGACCCGGGTCTGCAGCGCCAGCGCACCCACTTCGGCCGCCACCGGTGACCCGGAGCAGTTCAACACCACCGCCACGAGGCCGCCGTCCACCGAGAAGACGGCGGCGCCGGGTTGCATCGAGGCGAGATCGAGATTCGTCTGGACTTCCGCCAGCTCCAACCTGCCGCAGTTCCGCAGTCCGGCACCGAACAGGTTGCCCACAGTGAAGCGGATCTCGCCGTCGGGCGACCTCCAAGCCGCGATGACCCAGCTTCCGCGGTTGTACAGCCGGACAGGCCTGCGGTCCGCCACCGGTGCGTCCTGGGGCGCAGCCAGGAGGACCCACGGATACTGGGGCGCGGCCGCGCTGGTCTCGAGCTCAACCTGCCTGCCTCCAACCACAGTGTAGTCGCGGAGCGGGAACGGTCCGATGCGGGACGCTGTCACGATCTCCCCGTCCCGCCACACCACGCCCGTTTGCCGCGTTGAGTCCAGCAGCACCAAGCTGTCCTCCACTTGCGACGCGATGCGCGAGAAGTAGTCAGCAATCATCTCCACCTCGAGCCGCTGCGCGATGCGCTGACTCTGCAGGAGGTCCGCAGCCGCGGGCACCGAGCCTCCCTCGTGCGAAGCAGTGGGGCGCACCAGCGCGCCGACCAGCAGGATCAGACCCGAGACCGCAGCCAGCGCCGCCGTGTACCTGCGATCGGTCGGCTGCAGGGCCATGGACTCCTCGTGCTGTCAGGCAGGTCCGGCGCTGCTGGCCATGCGACGGTCTGACAGCGCGAGATAGAAGGCGGCAACGGAACCCGTGAAGCAGGCCGCCGCAACCAGAACCGGGAGGCTCGGACCGCCCCCCCAATGCAGCAGCGCCGTCAACCACGCCGCTAGCAGGCCGGCGGGAACGGCGAACGGCAGCGCCAGCGGAACGTCGCCGCCAGCCTGGCGCGTGGCCGACCGCGCACCATAGGCCAGCACCAGCCGAGCGAGCATTCCGAAACCGGCACCGAGCAGGGCCGCTGCGGGAGCCGCCGCCCACCAAGGCGGCTGCACCAGCAGCGCGCAGCTACCCGCAGCAGCCAGCACCAGCGGACGAATCGGCAGGACGGGCCTGCCGCCGGGCCGGGACGGGGACCGTGAGGCCGACCAGCCAACGCAAGCGCCCACCCACAAGAGGGACAGCACGGCGGCTCCGGCCGCTCCCCAAGCGCCGGCGCCTCGAGACGCCTGAATCGGCAGGCCGCAGGCCGCCGCGCCCCACGCGACGGCCAAACCCAACAAGCTGGCTGCTACCAAGACCCCCGAGGGGTCAGCAGGACGGTCCGCGGGTCGCTGGGCAGCCGCGCCCACTTGACTCCGGCCGGAATTCCGGTCGCGAGAGGCCAGCCAGACGGCCAGCGCGGGCACGCTGGCCGCCCACCACTCCAGAGCATCAACGGAAATCTGATTCAGAGACACAAGACCCAGCAGGCTTGCCACAGCGCCTCCCGTCGCGAAGCTGACGCCACCCAGCGAGAGCACCTCCCTCGCCTGCCAAGTCGGCGAGTCGGATGCGACGCGAAGAAACGCCAAGCGGGAACAGGCGCCAATCGCTAGGCCCAGAAAGAAGAGACGCGCCTCCCCGACGGTGACAGCCCATTCGGGTGCGAAGCTCCGCACCCCCAGCCAAACCACCCAGCTGCAGCAGGCGACCACCGGCCAAACATGGGCGGACCCAATCCAGCGCGAGACTGCCGGCCGTCCGTGGAGGGCTGGTCCGGCCAGCGCAGCGCCCGCCGCGGCGGCAGCTGCTCCCGTTACGATGCTCGTGGCGAATAGCGCCTCTTGGACGCTCAGCAAGGCTACGAAGCCCACACCCAGCCCGACAACGAACACCGACAGGACGAAGTCGCGGAGATCCACCGGTCTCGGCGTCTTTTTTAATACGCTGGCCACGGCCATGGTTACATTATATCAATTAGCCCCCGAACTGTTGCGTAATTGCTCTGCCAGACGCTGGACCCCGTTCCACAGCAGCAGCGCCTCCGTCGAGCAGCCGATCAGCTTGACACCCTTGCGGATCCAGCGCTCGGCGAGGCGGCCGTCGCGCACTTGGATGGCGGGCCAAAGGCCGTGCCGCCCGCAGGCGGCGACTACGCGCTCAATCGCCTCGGACAGGCGGGGATGATCCCACTCGCCGCCAACGCCCAAGGAGATCGAGAGGTCGGCGGGACCCACCAAGAGCGCATGCAGGCCGTCCACCGCCGCGAGCTCGTCCAAGCGGTCCAAGGCGGCGCGCGACTCGATCTGGGCGACCAGCAGCGTCTCCCGGTTGCAGTGGGTCTTGACGCGGTCGAAGCTCGCCGCCCGGTAGCCGATCTGAGGCGGCCCGAGGCCGAAGCCGCGTCGGCCCGCGGGCGGGAAGAGCGCTCCCTGCACGGCGCTCGCCAGCTGGTCGGGATCCTCGCAGCGCGGGAAAATGATGCCTTCGGCCCCCGAATCGAGAGCTCTGGCGACCAAGTCGTACTGGAAATCGCACACTCGGACCACTACGGTAACATCCGTCATGCGATAGGCGCGAATCAAGTCGTGCAGCGTGTCGGTGGAGAAGGGGCTGTGCTCGGAGTCAAGAAACACCCAGTCCATGCCCGCCGCCCCGTACATCCTCGCGATCTCGGGTGTGGGCAGCAGAGCGTGGGCGATTCCGACGGCGACGCCGCCGTCTTCGAGGATCCGCAGGGTCCGGTTGGGGCGCATCTGCCCAACTGTATCGCACGCCCGGACACGCCGAGGCGGCCTGACGACGGCGCACCCTTGGCGGAGCACGGCGGAACGCCGGTCTGGCAGGCAGCCCGGGCGATCAGTACTCCACAGTCAGCGCGGCGTTCAGGAAGGTCTGCGACTCGCCGCCAGCAGCGTTCGCCACGACGAATTGCCCGGCGAAGAATCGTGAGATGCCGAAGCGCAGCTCGAGCCTAGGAATCGGTCGGTAGCGGATGATCAGATCCAGCTCGGAACCCACGTCACCGCTTGCGGCGCCGCCGGGCGGAGGAGCGACCACTTCGCGGAAGTTCAGCGCGTAGAGGCCGTCCTGCAAGCTGGCCAGCCGGAAGTCAAGGTAGTCGAGATTCAGCCTCAGCCTGCGGTCCGGGTGCAGCTCGAGGCCCGCCTCCAAGATCCGTATGTTGCGGTGGCTGGCAACATCCACCTCCCCGTAGATGCCGTGGGGGGACGGGAACAGCGTATCGAAGGTCCCGTTGCGGCCGTCCAGCGGATCCGCATCGCCACTCGCGTAGCTCCACTCCAAGCCCACCGCCGGCTGCCACGGCGCGTTCGCGAAAGCCTTGTCCACCTCCCAGATCCCCATCCAGGCCCGCTGGGCCAGATCCTGCTCCCCACCCGTCTGGCCGACGAGCTGGACCTGGTACTCCCACCCTCCCTCGAAACGGCCTGTGAAGCGGGTGCCCACGCTCCGCAGCAGGCCGCCCAGATTCGACCCTCGATTGAGGGGCCTCCGCGTGACGAACACGAACGGCTCCACCAAGTGCCGCCGAGACCAGGAGCCCAGCGACCCGATGGCACCGTACAAGAAGCGAGTGCGGGACGGCACGTCCCAGCTGTCCAAGGTAGTCACCTGCGACACGCCGAGCAGAGTTACGGAGTCCGCTCCGCGCCTCAAGGTCAGCATGGACCCGTCGAAGGTCGGAGAGGTGTTGCTCCAGTCGCGCCCGCCCAGCATCCGGGCGTCTAGGACATCGATCACCGTCCGCCCCACCCGCAGCGTGGCGGGGCCATCCTCGGACCCTAGGTCGGCATACGCCTGGCGCAGGTCCATGGGACTTTGGAACGGCACGCTGCTCCTTCCCGGTGCGAGCCCGAAGACTCGCGCGTCCCGGCCTTGGAGATGGACCCTGACCGACTTCGAAGGCCGGGCTGTGAAGCCCAAGTACAGCCGGGAGAGACCGATGCCGTCCTGCCGGGCGGCGTTTTCCCCCGCGCCGTAGCGATTCTCGACCCGCACTCTGAACTGGGCCTCGTACTCGTAGCGCGGCGGGGCGGGCTGCGTCTGGCCGCCCGCGTTCTGCGCGGAGACAGCCCCGACCAGCACAGCCGCAGCGGCCAGCATACGGAGCGATCGCGGGAGGAAGCCGGTCAAGTCAGAATCCCCGACTGCCGCCCGCCGCTGGCCGGGCGAAACGTGCCCGGCTCGACCGGTCCAGCCCGGCACCTGCGGCGACAGCAGGCCCAACGGCCCGATTGTATCGCTTCACCGTCCGAACTCCGCGGATTCCGCCGACGGCGAGGCCGCTACTCGCTGCCCACGCTGAGCACCGCCAAGAACGCCTCCTGCGGGATGTCCACGCGCCCCACGCGCTTCATGCGGCGCTTGCCTTCGCGCTGCCGATCCAAGAGCTTTCGCTTGCGAGTGATGTCGCCGCCGTAGCACTTCGCGGTCACGTTCTTGCGCAACGGCGCGATGTTGTCGCGCGCGACTACCTTGTTTCCGATCGCGGCCTGCAGGGCGACCTCGAACTGCTGCCTGGGTATCAGCTTGCGGAACTTCCGAATCAGCGCCTTGCCCCGCTCGTGGGCCTGGTTGCGGTGGACGATGATGGACAGCGCGTCGATCGGCTCGCGGGCCACGAGGATGTCGAGCTTGACCATCGGGGACTCCCAATACCCGGAGAAATGGTAGTCGATCGACGCGTAGCCCCGCGAAACCGTCTTGAGGCGGTCATAGAAGTCGAGGACGATCTCGTTCAAGGGGACTTCGTAGGTCAGCACGGCCCGGTTCCCGGCCGAGTACTCGAACGACTGCTGCACGCCCCGCTTGTCCTCAAACAGCTTGAGGATGCCGCCCAGATAGGCCCCCTGGCTGATGACGGTCACCGTGAAGACCGGCTCCTCAACGGCGCGGATGGACGCCAGAGGCGGCCATCGGCTGGCGTTGTCCACCTCGAGCACCTCGCCGTCCGTCTTGGTTACCCGGTATCGCACCCCAGGCGCTGTCGTGATCAGCCGCAAGCCGAACTCCCGCTCCAAGCGCTCCTGCACGATCTCGAGATGCAGCAAGCCCAAGAAGCCGCAGCGGAAGCCGAAGCCCAACGCCGCCGAACTCTCCGGCTCGAAGCGGAACGAGCGGTCGTTCAGCTGCAGCTTCTCAAGCGCCTCCCGCAGGTCGCCGTGCTGATGCGACTCGACCGGGTACAGCCCGGCGAACACCATCGGCTTGGACTCCTCAAATCCCGGCAGGGGCCGGTCGGGAGGCCGCGCGTCCTCGCACACCGTGTCACCGATCCGCGTCTCAGTAACGTTCTTGATGTTGGCGACAACCCAGCCCACTTCGCCGGCGGACAACCTCTCGCAGTCCACCGGCTTCGGCGTCCGGCAGCCCAGCGACTCGACCTCGTAGCACCGTCCAGTGGACCACAAGCGAATCTTCATGCCCTTGACCAGCTCGCCGTCCGCGACTCGCACGAGCATGACCACGCCGCGGTAGGTGTCGTACCAAGAGTCGAACAGCAGGGCCTTCAGAGGCGCCCGGGCGGTTCCTCGGGGTGGAGGGATGGAGCGGAGGATCGCGTCCAAGACCGCGTCGACCCCCAAGCCTGTCTTGGCGCTGATCTGCAGCGCGCCATCCGCCTCAAGGCCGATCGTCGTCTCGATCTCCTCCCGCACCCGCTCGGGCTCGGCGGCCGGAAGGTCGATCTTGTTCAGTATCGGAATAATCTCGAGGTCATGCTCCAACGCCAGATAGGTATTGGCCAGCGTCTGAGCCTCCACGCCTTGAGCGGCGTCCACCACCAGCAAGGCGCCTTCGCACGCCGCCAGGCTCCGCGAGACTTCGTACGAGAAATCGACATGCCCGGGCGTGTCGATGAGGTTGAGCTGGTAGGTCCGCCCGTCCGCAGCGCGGTAGCTGAGGCGGACGGCCTGAGCCTTGATCGTAATGCCGCGTTCCCGTTCCAGATCCATCGAGTCGAGCACCTGCTCCTGCATCTCCCGGCTGCTCAGAGCGTCGGTAGCCTCGAGCAAGCGGTCCGCAAGCGTCGACTTGCCGTGATCGATGTGGGCGATGATCGAGAAGTTGCGGATCAGTGAGCGATCCATGGGAAGGCGGCGGAATCCCCCGGCCGGCACGCGACGGGCGGCCTATCCCCCGCCATTCGATTGTAGCGATCAACCCAGGCCGCTCACCGCGCGTCAGGAGACGAGCCGATCGAGCAGCTTGTGGATCGACCGGAAGACCTCGCGGCCGCTCAGGTCGGTGCTGCCCCACTCCAGCGTCCCGTCTGGCCCGAACGTGGCGCCAGGGGTGTCCGAGACCAGCCGCATCAGGCGCTGCGGGTCGACCTTCGAGTCCGCGCGCAGCCGAACGATCAGGCGCGCGCCCCGCCGCTCCAGCAGAGGGATGCGCAGCTGCTCCGCCCGATGCTTGAGCACGGAGTGCTCCAGCAGGTTCGCCACGGGCTTGGGCAGCGAGCCGTAGCGGTCCCTGAGGTAGGCGACCGCCTCCCGCCGCTCGGCGTCGTCGCGAACCACGGCCAAGCGCTTGTACAGCTGGAGCCTCTGCTTCTCCGCGGTGACGTAGTCGGCCGGTATGTGGAAGTCGAGACCCAACTGGATCCGAGTGCGCACCGCCTCCGAGACCTCTTCCCCTTCGAGCTTCCGCACCGCCTCGTTCAGCAGGCTGGTATAGGTCTGGATCCCGACGGCCGCGATCTGACCGCTCTGCTCCCCGCCCAACAAGTTCCCCGCTCCGCGAATCTCCAAGTCCAGCGCGGCCAGCTTGAATCCGGCGCCCAGTTCGCTGAACTCCCTCAGCGCGGCCAGCCGCTTGCGGGCCGTCTCGCTCAGCTCCTTGTCCGGAGGCACGAACAGGTAGGCGTAGGCCCGCCGGTCGGACCGTCCGACGCGGCCGCGCAGCTGGTACAGAGCCGCCAAGCCGTGCCGGTCGGCGCGATCGACGATCAGCGTATTGGCGAGCGGGATGTCGAGTCCGTTCTCGATGATGGTCGTGCAGACGAGGACATCGAACTCGTGGCGCATGAAGCCCAGCATGACCCGCTCCAGCGCCTGCTCGCCCATCCGGCCGTGGCCGACGCGGATCTGGACCGACGGCAGGGCCTCTGCGAGGCGCGCGGCCACGGCGGCGATCGACTCGACGCGATTGTGCAGGAAGTACACCTGCCCGCCGCGGCCGACCTCCCGCCGGATGGCGGTCAGGACCATGTGCTCGTCGTACTCAGCCACCATGGTCTGGACGGCGAGCCGGTCCTGGGGCGGCGTCTTGATGATCGACACGTCCCGTAAGCCGGTCAGGGACATGTACAGCGTCCTGGGTATCGGCGTGGCCGTCATGGCCAGCACGTCCACGGTCTGGCGAGCCTGCTTGAGGCGCTCCTTGTGGCGCACGCCGAAGCGCTGCTCCTCGTCGATGACCAGCAGCCCGAGATCAAGGAACCGCACGTCCTTGGACAGCAGCCTGTGCGTGCCGATCACGATGTCGATCCGGCCGTCGGCGAGGCGCCGCACGATCCGCTTCTGACGCTTCGGCGAGCGGAACCGAGACAGCATCTCGATCTCCACCGGAAAGGGGGCGAAGCGCTGCCGGAACGTTTCCAGGTGCTGATAGGCCAGCACCGTGGTGGGCACCAGCACCGCGACCTGCTTGTCGTCCCCCAGCGCCTTGAACGCAGCCCGCATGGCGACTTCGGTCTTGCCGAAGCCGACATCCCCGCACACGAGGCGGTCCATGATGCGCTTCGACTCCATGTCCCGCTTGATCTCCCGCGTGGCGATGACTTGGTCCTCCGTAGGCGTATAGGGGAAGGCGTCCTCGAACTCGCGCTGCCAGTTGCTGTCCGGGGAATAGGAGAATTCGCGGCCCAGCTTGCGCTTGGCGTAGAGCTCCAGCAGGTCGTCCGCCATGTCGAGCAAGCGGGCCTTGACGCGCTTCTTCGTCTTGGACCAGGTCTGGCCGCCCATGGTGTCCACTCTCGGCTGCGGCCCGCCGGCACCGTGGTACTTGTGGATCAAGTCCAGCCGCGTCAGGGGCACGTAGAGGCGGGCTCCCTTGGCGTACTCGAGCACGATGAAGTCTTCGAGTTGCTCCCCCGTCTCGACCTGCTCGGTGCCCACGTAGCGACCGACGCCGTGCTCCGTATGGACCACGAAGTCGCCCTCGTCCAAGTCGTCGAGGTCGGTGAGGAAGGCGGCGGTCGCTGCGGGCCGCTGGCGCGGCTTGGGCACCAAATCGGAACTGTCGAAGAGGTCGTGGGTCCCGTAGACCGCGAACCCGGACTCGGGCAGCGCGAAACCGCGCTCCACCGAGCACTGCATCAGGATCACCGACGCCACGGGAGAGGCCAGCCGCGCCTTTTCTTGCAGGTACCGGCTGAGTCCGGCCCGCTCATCGGGAAGCACCAGCTGGAACGGCAGCTTGGCCTCTCTGGCCAAATCCGCCAGCCGCTCCAAGTCTCCCGGCGAGGCCGCCATCACCAGCACTGAAGCGCCCTCGGCGATCCGGGCCCGGACCTCCCGGATCCAATAGGCCACGCTGCCGGCGAATCGCGCCGGCGACTGGCAGGCGATGGGCCAGTCGGCGTCCACTTGCCCCAACCACGACGAGCCCACGCCCAGCTCGTCGAAGGCCACCTGAGGGCGGTCCGCCGCGCGCAGGCAGAGAACGTCCAGCTCGAGGTAGAAGTCGGCCGGACGGCCGCCCTTCCGCGCGGCCGACTCCTCCAGGCGCTGGCCGAGCCGTTCGGCTTCCTGGCGGATCGACTGGGGCTCATGCCACAGCAAGGCCGCGTCGGGGAGCAGATCCAGCAGGGTAGCTGAGCGCCACTCCGGTCCGGGGGCCTCGAACTCCCAGCCGGCCGGGAGCACGCCCTCGCCCGACCCGCCAGCCGGGTACTCCTGCAGGGAGAACAGGCTGACCGCCTCCCGGCGCCGGATCGACTGCTGGGTTCGCGGATCAAACTCGCGAATTGACTCGACGGTGTCCCCCAGCAGCGACACCCGGACGGGGCGGGCGGATTCCGGAGGGAAGACATCCAGAATGCCGCCGCGCACGGCGAACTGGCCGACCATCTCCACCGGCTCGCGGCGGCTATAGCCGAACTCGCCGAGGCTCTCCTCAAGAATCTCCAGCAGCACCTCGTCTCCCTCCCGGATCCGCCAGGCCTGCCCGCGGTAGCGACCCGCCGGAGCGACGCGCTGCAGGGCGGCCATGACGGATGCGACCACGAAGGGGGCCCGGCCCTCCGCCATCCGCCACAGCGCCACCGAGCGGCTCCCAGAGATGTCGGGATGGGGCGACAGCCCGTCGAAGGGCGTGATGTCGTGCTCGGGGAGCAGCACGGGCGCCGGGCCGGGCTCGGCGGCCTGGAGCAGCCCGTGCCAGGCGGTCGCCGAGCGGTGCAGGGTGTCGGCTTCGCCCTGTGTCCCGGTCAGCACCAACAGGGGCCGAGCCGCTTGGCGCTGCAGCAGCAGCGCGTGCAGAGCCGCTGCCGCGGGATTGAGACCGACGGCCCGCTGCAGGGACGGGCGGCTGTCGCGGAGCGCCTCCAGCAGCCCGCTGAAGCCGGCTGCCCGGCCCAGCTCGACGACGCGGTCGCGAAGGCCGAGCGGTGTCAAGCCGCTCGCATGCGGAGGATGCTCGCGACGATCTCCGTCGTCGAGTAGCCGCGCTCGACTGGTATCGCCACAACCTCCCCTCCGGCAGCCTCTACGATCTCGCGGCCGGCGATCCAGTGCGCCCAGTCGGCGCCCTTGGCCAGCACATCAGGGAGCAGCACCTGCAGCAACGCGTGGGGCGTCTCCTCGCCGAACACGGTGACCGCGTCCACACACTGGAAAGACGCCAGCGTGCGAGCCCGCTCCCCTTCCGGCAGCAACGGGCGCGACGCTCCCTTGAGGTCGCGCACGCTGGCGTCGGAATTGACTGCCACGATCAGCCTCTCACCCAGCCCGCGCGCCCGCTCCAGCAGTCGCACGTGGCCCGGATGCAGCAGGTCGAAGCAGCCGTTGGTGAACACGACCCTCTCGCCCCGCAGGGCCCACTCCCGGCGCGTCGCGACCAGATCCGGCCGGCTGAGTACCTCGCCCACGGCAGCCGTCCTCGTGCCGGAATGCGCCTCAGAGGCTCTGCGTCACGACCGGACGCGAGCTGACCGGCACCCGCATCACGCAGGGGAACTCGTCGATCAGCGTGTAGACCGGCCCGCTGGGCGTCCGCTGGCTGCCGTACAGGCGGAAGCCGTCGGGCTTCAAGACGCCAAATTCACGGCTGGGCAGCTCCTCGATCTGCTCGTGCAGCTCGGTCAGCTCGACACCGGGCTTCACCCGGCCCAACGTGATGTGCGGAACGAACGGACTCACCTCCGGGGCGATGCCGAGGGAGGCCAACCGCTGGTCTACGGAGCTGGCGAGTTGCCGGAGAGGCAGCGTTCTCTCGACCGGCACCCAGAACACTTTGGGATTCCGGCCGCGGGGGTAGAACTCCAGACCGGCCAAGGCGGCTCTGATCTTCAGCCCGACCCGCACTTGGCTCAGCGCGTCGATCACGTCGTCAAGCCGGCGATCGTCCCATTCGCCGATGTATTTCAACGTGATGTGCATGTTCTGCGGGTGAACCCAGCGGACTGGCGCGATGGGCGCTAGGCCCTGCACCAGCTCAGTGAGCGCCGTTCTGATTTCTTCATTGGGATCCAGTGCAACGAGCAATCGCATGACGAACTCCTCCGGCCGCGGTCGAGCGGCCGGCAATCTATTTCTTGTGGACCGAGAACTGGCTCGAAGGTGGCTCGAGAACGATCGTCTCGGTCTGCTCAGTCTCGGTGAGCGCCACTTGCGCTCCGTAGGTCCGGTGCCCCTCGCTGATCACCTGGATCAGGATCTGCCCGCGGGGCAGCGGGGGAACCGGGGTCGAGCCCTCGTTACTGGTCTTGAGCTCCATAGCGTTGCGCTTGGGCTTGAGCTTCTTGCCCTTGAGCTCGCGGATGATCACGCTCGCCCGCGGCACGGGCCGGCCCTGCTGGTCGCGCACCAGGATGCGCAGCGTGGTCCACTCCCGAGCCGCGAGCACGGCGCGAGCCCCGCAAGCGGTCGCCAGCGGCAGAACTAGGGCCTGCCGGCGCGTTGTCCGGCAAGACCGGGTGGTAGTCGGATTCGGGCTCACAGCTGTCAGAAGATGTAGGTCAGAGACCCGGAGTAGCTCCGGATGGCTTGCAAGAGGTTGAGGAACTCCCCGCCGGGCAGCTCCAAGGGCACGTAGCCGGTCTTCAGGATGTTGCGAAACTCGGCTCCGGCCTCGAAGCGGCCGGGCATGCCGCCGCCCAGCGGCAGGGGCTGCCGGATCCGCAGGTTGAGACCCGGATCCGATCGCGAGGCGAAGTCATTGTAGGGGTCGGACGCCAGCACTGACTCCCGGCTGGACCACTGGTAGGAACCGGACAGGGCCGTGCCGGAGGCTGCCAGCTCAGTCGAGACCGAGGCCAAGACCAGATGGGCCCGCTGGGACTCCAAGGCGGAGCGCAAGTCCTGCGAGGTGGAGCCCGCCAGACCGCTTCGGGAGGCCGCCAGAACATCGGTGCGGGCGTAGCCCAGCGCCACCTGCAGGCGGTCGCGAATCCGCCGCGCGTAGGACACGCGCATTCCGGTGGCGTCGTAGGCGCCGCCGTTCAGCGTGACCGTCGAGGCCTGCAAGTCGGGCACCATCTCCGTGGCGTCGAACAGCTCGTCGGGCACGGCCGCAGTCAAGGCCGCGTCTCGGGTCGAGTCGCGGAAGGCCGCCACCTCCACCAAGTTGTCGCCGATCCGCTCGCGGAACGCCACCTCCATGTGCTCGGTGCGCTGCACCGTGGGCCGGCCGCCGGCCATGGCCACGCGCGGGAACATCCCCAGCTGGCGGACGCTGCGCCGCAGGGCTGCGTCCTCGCCCGCGCCCGTCGCCAGGGCGGGCGGCACACCGGAGGCGTAGCTAACCGCGAGCTCCCTGCCCGGGCGCAGCTCGTAGACGGCCTTGCCGTAAGGGCTGGCAAACTGGACGCGGTTCACGAAGCGGACCGATTCGAACAGCAGGCCGTACTCGACGCGCAGCGAGTCAGTGAGCCGGACCGCGTCTCCGAACTCCAAGCTGAGCGTCTCGAGGCTGGGCGCGGCCTGGCTCTCGTTCTCAGGGCCCACCATGCCGCGCGAGGCGAGGGCCGAGGACTGCACTTGCCGGATGGTCAGGGCCACCTCGGGCTGGGCTTCGCCGACCTGGGTCGTGTAGGCCGTGCGGAAGGCCGTCGACCCGCCAGCGAACGCGCTGCCGACACCGGCGGCGTTGCCGCTGACCGTAACGTCGTGGTCGCCGAACAGCGAGGTGGCCAAGGCAAAGGCCGGTCCGAGATCCTCCTGGGAGCGGGCCCCGCTGGCGCGACCAGCCAGCCCCGCGCTGAACTCCGCGTAAACGCGGGTGTCCTCGAACGTGCCGCCCAGCTTGCGGAGGAACTCCTCCCGATCGTCACGGCGGGCCGGTGCGAGCCGCAGCACGTTGCGACGCGAGTGCTGCGCGCGCAGGATCCACTTCCAGCGGTCTGACATGTCGCGAATCCGGCTGCCGTAGTTGAGCTGGAGGCTGGCGAAGACGCCGCGCAGGGAGACGTCGAGCACCGTCCGCTCTCCGGACCGGACGTCCAAGCCGCTGCGGGCGGCCATGGCGAACCCGTCCTGTCGGACTTCGACCGAGTAGGTGCCCGGAAACAGCCCCGTGAACTGGAACCAGCCCCGGTAGTCAGTGCGGACGCGCTTGGCGGGCCGGCCGGCTGCGGTGAGCAAGTCCACGGAGGCGCCCATCTGTGGCGTGCCGGCCAAGTCCCGGACCAGCCCGGCCAGGCTGCCATCAACCTGCCCGCTGGCCGGAGCCGCCCAAGCAACGACGGCCAGCGCCGCCAGCCACGCAGCTGCGCGGCCGCCCGTTCGGATCACACTGCCCTGCACAGCCGGCTTCATAGCACCTTGAAGGTCGCCGACGGGGCGAGCGACTCGTTCTTGACTCTGTCCTCCACGAGCAGGCTGATGCGGTAGTCGCCTGGCTCGAGGCTCTGCAGCGGGAGAAGCTTCTCGATGACCACTTGGCGCGCCGACGCCCCGCGGATCTTGCTGACGTCCTCCTTGAAGTCGAGCAGCAGCTCCTCTGGGCTGTCCAGCCGCGCGATCTGGTAGGTCACGTCGCCCACTGGCAGGCTGGTCTCCTCGCTCTGCCCGAGGTTGTAGATCTGCATGTAGATGCCCATCTTCTCGTCCTGCTTGAACGCGTCGTCGATCCTCGGTCGGACCTTGGAGCTGCCGATCACGAACTGCCCGGTGCCCAGCGAACGGACCGGCACGCGCTCGATCTTGTCAGCCAGGATGAGCGAGCTGGACGCC
Source organism: Bryobacterales bacterium (assembly GCA_963662745.2). Classification (GTDB taxonomy): domain Bacteria; phylum Acidobacteriota; class Terriglobia; order Bryobacterales; family UBA6623; genus VXMF01. Next base: position 2,457,378 of record CAXXUI010000002.1, on the reverse strand, counting down.
AGCGCCTCGTCGTCGAACTCGGGCACGCGCATGGCGGTCCGGTAGGTGCCCATGGTCTCGCCGACCAAGTCCTTGACCACCAGTTCCAAGCGGTACATGCCCGGTGCCAATGGCACCGACTTGTTGTAGATCGAGGAGCGCCCGACTTCGTGATGCATGCGCTCGGCCGTGGTCTGGATGCTGACCGTCTCCTCGAAGGTCGACTGCACGCGGCGGGTCATGGTGGTGATGCGCCCGAAGATGTTGGCCACGGCCTTGTGCAGGCCGTCCTCCTCCTTGAACATCAGGTTCTCGTTGCGCAGCAGGACCGTGATCCCCGACAGCACGGAAGAGTTGGTCACGCGCACGTAGTGGATGTCCACGTCGTAGGCCAGCGTGTCGTAGTCGATGGTGGAGTTGACGATCGCCTCCAAGTCCTTGAACTTGACGGCCGGAGGCTTGAAGATGTTGGCGTACAGCTGCAGCCGCTCGAACTGGTTGTAGCGGATTGACTGGGCGCCGCCGATGGGCATGCCCATGCGGGTGCCGTCAGTGCGGCGGAAGCGGTCCGCCTTGGTGGTCAGGCCCATCTGCTCCGACAGCGTCAGGCCCGCCCCAGGCACGTGCAGCAGCGCGTCCTTCTCGGACGGATCCATGGTCAGGCGGTACTCGCCGGTCATGGTCGGATCGACGAACTCCAGCAGAATGTCGCTGCCGATCCCCTCGATCCAGCGGTAGCGCCAGATCTCGAACGGATAGGTCGAGGTGAAGCCGCCGCCCTCTTCGTAGGGGCGCTGGTACTGGCCGCCTGAGGGGTGGGACTCGATCTCGTCGGCCGGCCCGTAGGCGATGTAGATCCGCCCGCGGTCGGTCTTCCAGCCGGGGATGCCCGAAGCGTACCGGTCGTTGGCGTAGGCGATGCGCCGGTAGTGCTCCTCCTTGTACTCGTTCTCCATGGAGTCGGGCGTGGGGTCGCGCCGCAGCCAGAAAGACTCGATGAAGTTCTCGCGCTCCTCGTCGGTCGCCATCTGGACGAAGCCCTTGCGCTCCTCGGGCGTGATGATGTAGCGCACGTCCTCGTCGAGCCAGCGCTTGAAGGGCCCGCGGAGCTCCTTGCGCAGCCGCTCCAGGCGCCGCTTCTCCTGCTTCTTGGTCAGCTTGGCGGGCTCGCCGGCATCCTGCGCGGGAAGCGGCTCGGCCCAGCCGGCCAGCATGGCTGCCACTAGGCAGTAAACGAGTCGGTTGCGCATTCTCCCTCCGTCCGCCACTCACGAACCGGCCGCGCTCCCGAGGCAGGCCCAAGGCTGGCTGCCGATCCGTATATTGATTCTAGTGCCTCCGACCGCGCCCGTCAAGTGGCCGTCGCGGATTCCGCTCCGGACGGGCAATAGCCGACCACCAGCAGTGTGAGATCGTCAGCGCGCGGGGCGCTGCCGGCGAAGGCCTCGCACCGCGCGAGCAGAGCGTCGAATAAGTCGGCCGCGCCGAGCGCGGCCAGCTCCTCTACAGCCTGCTCCAAGCGGTGCTGGCCGAACTGCTCCCCGTCCTCGTTGCGCAGTTCGGTGACACCGTCGGTGTAGACGACCAGCCGGTCCCCGGACTCGAGCTGGCAGGCGTCCTCCGCGAACTCCTCGTCGTGGAAGAGGCCGACCGGCCGGCTGTTGGATTCCAGCAGCGACACCCCGCCCGCGGCTCGGACGACGATGGCCGGGCAGTGTCCGGCGCTGCTCCAGCGCATCCCTCCGTCCTCGCTGACCGCCAGCGCGAACACCGTCGCGAAGCGGGTCTGGACCGACCGCTCGCAAATGTAGCGATTGATTCTGCCGAGCGTGCCCGAGACCGAGACCTTCGCTCCCGAGCCGAGGAAGAAGGCCCCCTGCAGCAACGAGGCCAGCAGCGAGGCAGCCACGCCCTTGCCGGAGACGTCGGCCACCACGGCGACCCACTGCCCGGAATCGAGCCGCATCAGGTCGTAATAATCGCCGCCGAGGTGGTCCTGGGCCTGGCACAGCCCCTTGGCAACGAGCCAGTCCCCGGAGGGGAGGGCGGGAGGGAGCAGGGCCTGCTGGATGGCGCGCGCCGTCCCGAGCTCCTGCTCCAGCCGCCGCTTCTCGCGCTCCTGCTCGATCAGCCGGGCGTTCTCGACGACCGCGGAGACCTCGAGCGCCAGCGCCTGCAGGAGGGCGCGGTTGCCCTCGGCCAGCCGGATCCCGGCGTCCTTGGAGTCCATGTACAGCGCACCGAGCGTGTCCGACCTAGCCGTGATGACGCTGGTCTCCGAGTCGTGCCCTCCCCGCGTGCGCAAGATGGGGACGCACACGAACCTCCGCTCGGCGCCTTGCGGGGAACTTTGGTCGCCACGCGTCCCGCTAGAGCCGGGCAGGTCCAAGGTGACCGAGAAGAGATCCGCGCGGTTGTCAAGGGCGACGGCGATGTCCTCCAAGCTCACTTCCAGCTCGGCGTCGGAACCGCCAGCGCCCCGGATCCCGCACGCGGCGCGCACCGCCAGCGCCCCGGACTCGTCCCGCAGCAGGAGGAACGCCCGCTCGGCCCGCGCGATGGTCAGAGCGGCCTCGACGACCGCCTCGAGGACGGCGTCGGGGCCGTGCGCGGCCTCCATCGTGCGGGCCACCTCGAGCATCGCCGCGAGCCGCCCCAGAGCCCCAGCCCGCCGGCGCTGCACGGAGGGTTCCGTGACCTTCTTGAGCAGGGCGGCCTTGGCGGGTTCGCAGACGGTGACGCAGTAGGAGTGCCGGACTCCGAACTCGATGCGGTCGCCGATCCGGAGCTCCCGGCAACCAACCTGGGCGCCGTTGACATGCACGCCGTGGCGGCTCCCCAAGTCCTCGACGACGTGGGAGCCGGCGCGCCGGACGATCTGGGCGTGGCGCCTCGAGATGCGGCGGTCCAGCAACGAGACGTGACAGTCGTCGAGACGTCCCAGCAAGAACGGATTCTGGTCCACCGACACCTGGAAGCGCTCGCCGGAGGGGGACTCCACCAGCAGCGAGATTCCGGGCGGCCGGGCGACGCTCGGCGGGGGTCGGGAAGCCGTGTCGCCGCCAGCCTGGTGGCGATCAGGCAGCGGCACCGGACCCTGCGGCAGCGATACGGGTCTCGGCGTCCGGCTCGACCGCCAAGTCCCCCTGCTGGCAGTCCGCGCAGATGCCTCCGACTTCGGTCCGGGCCACTTGCACTTGGAATCCGAACTGCGTCTCGATCTCGCGTCGGATCTGCCGCAGCGGAGTCCCGAAGTACTCGACGACTGATCCGCAGCTCATGCAGACGATGTGCGCGTGCTCCTTCTTGAGGCGGGTCTCGTAGTAGTGGTGCTCGCCCTCGTAATGCATCAGGTCGAGCTCGTCGACCAGCCCCTCCTCCTTGAGGATCTTGAGGGTGCGGTAGACCGTCACGCGGTTGATCTTGGGGTCCTCCTGCCTGGCCATCTCGAACAGCTGCTCGGCGTTGAGATGGGAGTGCGAGTTGTGGATCAGGCCGAAGAGCAGCTCCCGCTGGCGGGTGAGGCGGATGCCACGGTCACGGAGTGGCTTTCGCAGACTCCTAACAGACCGATCAGAGGAAGCGCTCACGCCCTCCAACTTAGCACACGGCCACCAAAGCCCTGCTAGGTTGTCGCTCCGTTCTGCGGCTAGCCGCGGTGCTGGTCTCTACCGGCGGCGGAGCTAGCGCTAGATCACACTTAACACAGAGGGGTTGGATCGTATCAAGGAGAGACTACCGCAAGAAGCAGCACCCCGAGAGGGTCAAGGCACTGCTGCGGGGGGAGCGGGGGCCGGAAGGTGCTTCAGCGAGTGCGGCGGACGCGGAAGGAACTGGCGGCGAACGGAGTGCCGGAGAAGGCCCTCAAGGAGCTGGACCGGCTGCTGGAAGGGAAGTCGATTCCGCACGAGGAAGAGATCTTCTCGATCCATAAGGACTACACCCATTGGATTGCGAAGGGGAAAGCGGGCCAGCCAGTGGAACTGGGAGTGCCGCTGTCAATCGTCGAGAGCCAGAGCTGGGCGGATAGCGTGATATCGTCCTAGCTTGCCGCTTGGCCAAACTACCGGAGCGAACAAGAAGCTGGTCGCCGCGTCAGAGGCTTACTTCACTGACCTCCGGGGCCGGCGCGCAACGGGCTCCCCGCGAACAGCATCCCATTCAGGCGCGCCTGCCACTCGTCCTCGTCCACGACCTCGAATCGCATCACCTTGCTCCGCATGGCGGGCACGAACTCGGCCCAATCGGTTCTGCGGGCGTGCTCGCCGCAGATGTCGAAGACGGACCGCTTGTACTCAGTGTCCTCCGACCTTTTTAGGTGAACGCCCTTGGTTTCGACCACGAACACCTGGTGGAAGCCGTCGTCCCCGTCGGCCTCGTCGCCCCTCAGCGTCAGGATGAAGTCGGCGTAGATCCGGCGGGGTTTCCATCCCTGAACGTAGTAGTCCTTTCGGGCGCGGTTGCGATACCAGAAGAAGAGCCGCGCCTGCTGGTCAAGGTAAGTCGCGACCTTGTTCTCGAACTGGTTGAGATCGTCCTCCGTGGTCATGTCGAAGAGGTTGAGCTGGTAGGGTTTGCCGTCCTCCCGATTAGCCTGCTTCGCCTTTGGGACCTCGATCTTCTCGGGCAGTCGATGGCAATCGAGATTGTCCGCCACGACCAGGAAACGCATCCTTCCCGACTCCAAGAGGTCGCGGAAGACATCTCGTGACAGCCGGTCCCGCTCCAGCTCGATCTGACGGCGTAGTTCTTCGAGGACGAAGACGTGATTGGACGCCACGCGCTTGAGGGGGTAGCGCTCCAACAGGGCCTCGAAGGCGCGCAGGGCCAAGTCGCGTCCCTGCCAAGGGTTCGGAACCAAGTCCAATAGGTGGCTGGCAGCGAAAAAGTAGTCCACCGGATCGCCGCCTCCGTCCGGGGCCTCGGTGTCGAGGTCTCTGCGGTTGCCGGGGTCGCCGGCGTCCGCGACCTCCGGTTTCGGAGACAGTGCCCCACCCGTCAGGTTGGTCACTAGCAAGGCATCGCCCCCGCTCCGCTCACCCAACTCCAGATCGCGCAACGCCGAGAGGTCGATATCGTCCCAACGCACACGCGAAAGGATGTCCGCCTCGTAGCGGACCAGACGCCACCCGTCCTTGTCCCGGATCATGAAGGCGGGCAGGACGAGATCCTTGGCCGCTGCCCGATACCGCGCCCGCTGCCACGTCGTGAGCCTCTCCGGCGGGCGGACGGGGCCATCGTCGGAGACTACTCGCCCCTCAAGGCCCTGCAACCCCTCCAGCCCGAATCCCTTCCTGACCTCCTTCAGCAACTCGTTCCCGCGTCGGCTGAAGCAGAACACGTAGCTTTCGTCAAGCAACGCCACCCCCGTCTTGCTCGCGTAGGGCTGCCGTAGGATCCGGCCCACAAGCTGGGTGATCCCCGTCTGCGACATCGGGTTGGTGAGGATCGTGAGGACGTAGGCGAACGGGCAGTCCCAGCCCTCCTGAAGCGCCTGTTTGGTGATGATGAAGCGGATCGGGCAGTCGCGGGATAGCAGGCCGCCAACATCGTCGATCTCCTTCAGTTCGTCCTTCGAGCTGGTCTTGACCGCGATGTGCTCCGGTACGATTCCCGGGTGTTGAAGCAGATACTCGCGCACGTCGTTCGTATGAATGTACCCCGGCTTCCTTTGCTGCTTGCCGGTCCGCTCCACCTGGATCACGCAGATGGGCCGGATGTAGGTGCCGGACGCGGCTTCGTGAAGCCTTGCCTCGGCCTCGAGGGCTTCGCGGTGTTCAACCGACTCCAGCAGCGTGCCGCGCCAGTCGCCGCCCGCCTTGTTTCGGATGTGAAGGTCGAGCTTGATCATCTCCTCGGCGTTGAGTTCCCGGCCCAGGATCTCGACGAGCACGTTCGCGCCCTTGGCCGGAGTGGCCGATAGCTCGACGATCATGCAGGGGTTGAACCCTTCGAGCGTTTTCTTCGCGTTGACGCTGTACGCCTTGTGTCCCTCGTCGAGGATGATGAGCGGTCGCAGCACCCTCACCGTGTTCCCGAGGGATGTTTTGATGTAGCGGCCCCAGAAGCCCGCCGCCTGCTCGAAGGTGTCGAGATTGGTGTGCTCCTCCAGCATCTTGGAATGCGCGGTCGGGTCGTCGTCCGGGGGGAAGAATCGGTCGAATCCCCCGCTGTCGCGGAACATCCGGAGCGTTTCCTTTGCCTTCCGGTTGGTCGACGGGAGCATGAGCAGAAGAACGCATAGGTTCTCGGCGACATCGCGCGGGCCGAACGCTGCGGTCTTCTCAAAGATGCGCGTGCGCTGGCCGCACGACAGATCGAGCTGCTGACGGTAGGGGTGGTCGCGGTCCTTGAGGGCCGTGAGCGTCTGGTTGTAGATCTGCGTCGTGGGCACGATCCACAGCACCAACCCGCGCCGACTCTGCCGGAACTGCGCGTTCACGAGATCAATCACCCGCGTCGCCAGCAGTGTCTTGCCGCCGCCGGTCGGAATCTTGAGGCAGAAGGCCGGAAGATACTCGCCCAGCCCGTTCCGGCGGGGGTGATAGGGCCGTCCGACCGCGAGACTGTCCCACGATCGCTGCACCCAGTCCGAACCCCAGTTTGGGTTGTGTCTCCGCGCCTCCTCGTCCTCGGCCCGCCACCTCGCCAACTCCGCGACGAAGCTGCGGATCGTCGCGACCGTACGCTTCTGGTATTCCTTCAGGATCATAGTTCCAGCCTGTCGATCGCTTCGTAGATCTGGAAGGGCAACTGCTGGAAGTCGATCCGGTACTGGTGAAGGAAATCGCGATCCAGGTACTTGGTGGGCGCGAAGACGAGCCGCCGCCTCGATCCGGCGGGAAGGGCGCGGGCCTCGGCCAGCGAGAGCGCGAGACTCTTGAGCTTCTCGACATCCGGCTGGTAGAAGAGGAAGACATCGTGGGACGCGGTGCGCCCGATGAACCCGGTGTTCCGGTTGGTCTCCGACGAGTCGAACTGCTGCCCGGTCGCCGTGAAGAAGATGTAGGAGGCGAGCTTCTCCCACGATGGCAGGTGGGAGCCGTCTAGGAGCGACTCCTGACGCATGGGACGCCCAAGCTCGAAGTAGCTGAACGTGCCGCCGAGGCCGGTCTTGAGAGTGTCGTCCTTGGCGCTCGGAACACCCTTGATGACGCGGCGGGCGCGCTCGGCGGTGACGGTGTCCGCGTAGTCTTCACACTCGATGAGGATGAAGCGGCGGTTGCCGCCGTCCTGGCGGTTCAGGGCTAGAACCGCGTGCGCCGTCGTGCCGGAACCGGCGAAGGAGTCGAGAACGATGGAGTCTTCGTCGGTTGCGAAGGAAAGCAGCTCACCGATGAGTGTCGATGGCTTGGGATTCTTGAAGATGCGAGGGTTCTCCGGGAAGATTGCCCCGATCTCGTTTGCCCCACGACGAGAGTCTATTCCCCGGATAATGCTCCCCAGCTTCGCTTTGTAGTCGTCGACGTACACCTTGAGTTCGATGATCTTCGACTCGTTCTTCCCGAAACGGACGCGATCTTCCGCCAGCAGGCGCTCCATGGTGGATGGCGGGAACCGGTAGCCCATCAAGGGCTCCCTGCATGGCTTGCCGGTGACCGGATGGAGCACGTCGTACCGGTAGCCCTCGCGGCCCGGGTTGTGGACGCTCTGGCTCCCCGTGAAGACTCCCGCATCATCGATGAACTTGTAGCGATCCAAGGGCTTGGCTGCGCTCGATGTTTCTTGAGCCAGCGGGAGTACTCTTGCTGACGCTTCGCCGGATCCGGGTGCGAATCGAGAAGCTCGGCGCCAATCCGCTGAAGCGCTTTCTTCGGCCCGAATGCCGCCGACTTCCACTCCTCCTCAAGATGATCCTTGTTGGCGGCATAGCAGACGATGTACTCGTGCTCGGTGGCGATGTTCGTCGGGTTGTTGTCGGTGGAGCCGTGCCAGATGACCTGACCGACGCGGTTGCGCTCTCCGAACACCTCGTCCATCAGGCAGCGCAGATGTTGAAGTTCGTTGTCGTCGATGGACACGAAGATCACGCTGTCCTTCCGAAGCAGCTCGCGCAGTAGCTTCAGGCGCGGCATCATCATGCAGCACCACTTGTCGTGGCGGGTCAGGTCGTCGCGGTCTACCACGTGCCCCAGCCAGGCCCGCATGAGGGGAGAATTCACGCGGTCGTTGTACGCCCACCCCTCCTTGCCCGTGTTGTAGGGCGGGTCGATGTAGACGCACTTCACCCTGCCGTGGTAGGACGGCACTAGGGACTTCAGGGCAGCCAGATTATCTCCGCGGACGATCAGGTTGTCGCGCAGGCTCGCCCCTTCGGGCTCAGACCCTTCTCGCGTACCGGCAGCAGTTCGTGGAAGGGCACGGCCAGGTGGTGGTTCTCGACGAAGACCTTCCCCTTGAAATGGAGTCGTGGCAAGTAGCCCTCCTGTGGCATGTCCATGGTATCTTGAGCGAGCTGCCAGCGCGGTGCCGGACGGCTCTTCCTCTCCTAGGCTAGCTGCCACGCCACGGTTGAGCAGGTTGCCCGGGCATCGTTCGCGGCCGATGGCCTACTGGGAAACGGATGGATCGAAGGCTCGCCTCGACTAGACACGGCACCTGACGACCCTCAGCGGGCGTTCGGCGATGTTCCGACTGCCCCCGATTAGTCGCAAGCAGGCCGGAAACGGGCGAGCCTCGTGTGAAGTTTCGGAGGCGCGAGGGAGGCACCGCTGGCGGCGTCAATTCGGTCTTCGGGACGACACTTGCACCCCTAGGACATCGCCGATTCCGACGTAGTTGCCACGGCCGCAATCGGCCTCCTGATTGTAGGGTGTGACGATTCCGCCGCCAGCCCGGGCAGGCCCTTGCGCGCCGAAGCTGCGGACAGCTTCCCGCGTGAGTTCCGCCAGCCGTCTCTCAGACACAGTCCCCGTGCCACCTAGGCACGCGACAAAGTGCCCTTCGACAGTGCCCGGCGCAACCCCTGCACCGTGGCCGGCTTCAGCATGCGCAGCCCAGCCCGCACACCACCCTGCTATGCGATCCAACCCCTCTGTGTCAAGTGTGATCTGGCGCTAGGCGGCGGAGCTGCGCGACGGGGCTACAATGAGGGTAGTCCACCAAGTCACCCGTCGGGCCGTGGCGCAGCCTGGTAGCGCGCTTCCTTGGGGTGGAAGAGGTCCCGAGTTCAAATCTCGGCGGCCCGACCAGGGTGCCCGTCGCAAGGGCGCGGGCGCCCGTGACGCGGGCCTGTGTCAGAATCTGGGGCGATGCTATCGCGTCGGAGTCTGCTGGGCTTGGCAGCTGGAGTGCCGACCTCTCTCCTCGCAGCGGCCGGAGCAGCTTCCCGCAGCGACCTGAGGATCGCCCGGGTCGAGCCGTTCGTGGTCCGATTCGGCCAGAGCAAGCGGGCCTTGGTCTGCCGAGTCGAGACGGAGGAGGGCGTCCACGGTTGGGGCGAGGGGACATCGCCGCCGAACTTCGCCCCCGTCGCCGCCCAAATCCGCTCGCTGCGGGAGCTGGTCCTCGGCGAGCCGGCCTGGGACACCGAGCGCCTGTGGCGGCGCATGTACACGGTCGAAGAGAACTCGCTCGGCGGAACGCTGTACGCGGCCATCTCGGCCATCGACATCGCGCTGTGGGACATCCTCGGCAAACACCTCAGCGTTCCAGTCCACGACCTGCTCGGGGGCCGAGTGTGGGAGACGCTGCGGCTGTACACGTCCTATCGCTGGGGCGACATCCCGAGGACGGCGGAGGCATACCGCCGCAGGACCGAGGAGCTGGTCGCCCTCGGAGCGCGGGCCGGCAAGTACGATCCTTTCGGGCCCTACCCCGAGCCCTCCCGGCAGCTGCCAACCAAGATCCTCAACGAAGTCAGGGAAATGGTGCGGGGCATTCGCGAGGCGAGCCCGGACTTCGACATCTGCATCGAGTGCCACGGCAAGTTCAACATGGCGTCGGCCGGCCGCATCCTCCATGCGGTCGAGCCGTTCGATCCGTTCTTCGTCGAGGAACCGCTCCCGCCGGAGAACCTCGACGCCCTGGCCGAGCTGCAACGATCGACGAAGGTGCCGATCGCGACGGCGGAAGGCGTGCAAGGGCATTTCCGCTACCGGGAGCTGCTCGTCCGGCGGGCGGCGAGGATCTGGCAGCCGGACGTGGCGCGGGCCGGAGGAATCACCGCCATGAAGAAGATCGCGGCGCTGGCCGACACCGGCTACGTCACGATCGCTCCTCACAACCCCAACGGGCCGGTCTGCACGGCCGCTAGCATGCACCTCGCAGCGTCGATTCCGAACTTTCTGATCATGGAAGAGGGCAACAAGGAGACCGCCAGCTACGGAGAGATCTTCGTCGGCGGCTGGGACCAAGGGCTGGACGAGTGGACGGTCCCGACGAGCCCCGGGCTGGGCGTGGACCTCTCGCCGGAATTCCTGCGGGAGCACGAAGTGCGAGCCTAGAGACGCCCATCGGCGCGGAAGGGACACGGCCGGAAGCGTCCTTCCAGACCGGCAGCCGCGGTAGCGCGAGCACCTTCCGGAGGAGACTCCTCGCCCGCTCAGGGTGGCGCTCGCTGGCCGACCGGCGGGGCCGCTGCGGTGGGGCCAGTTGTGCGAACATCGGTTAGCCCGCTTCGCGCCGGGCGAGAACCATTCCATGATCCGAACCCTCCTCGCCGCCTTCCTTCTCTCGCTGCTTTCCGCCGGCTGCGGGCCTGCGGCCGACGAGAGCGGCCGGTCCTCCAAGCCCCCCAACATAGTGGTGATCCTGGCGGACGACCAAGGCTGGGGCGACCTCAGCCTGCACGGGAACACCAATCTCTCGACGCCCAGCATCGACTCGCTGGCACGTGACGGAGCCGCTTTCGAGCACTTCTACGTGTGCCGGGTGTGCGCCCCCACCAGGGCCGAGTTCCTGACCGGCCGCTACCATGCGCGCGGAGGCGTGCGGGGCGTCTCGACGGGGCAAGAGCGGCTGAACCTCGACGAGCACACCATCGCCCAGACCTTCCGCCGGGCCGGCTACGCCACGGGCGCATTCGGCAAGTGGCACAACGGAACGCAGCATCCGTACCACCCCAACGCCAGGGGCTTCGACGAGTTCTACGGCTTCACCGAAGGCCACTGGGGACACTACTTCGACTATGAAATGGACCACAACGGAGCCCTCGTCCAAGGCGAGGGCTACGTGACTGACGACGTGACGGATAAGGCGCTGGCCTTCATGGAGCAGCACCGGGACGCTCCGTTCCTGGCCTATCTGCCGTACAACACGCCGCACTCGCCGATGCAAGTGCCCGACGAGTATTGGGAGCGGTTCGAGTCGAAGGAGCTGGCGATGCGGCACCGGCAGCCCGAGCGGGAGGACGTGCCCAAGACCCGCGCGGCGCTGGCCATGGTGGAGAACATCGACTGGAACGTGGGACGAGTGCTGGCCAAGCTGGAGCAGCTGAACCTCGCCAACGACACCTTAGTGCTGTACTTCAGCGACAACGGCCCCAACGGCTGGCGCTGGAACGGAGGCATGAAGGGGCGCAAGGGTTCGATCGACGAAGGCGGCCTGAGGTCGCCCCTGCTTGTCCGCTGGACGGGGAGCATTCCGGCTGGACTGGAGATCAGCGAGGTGGCGGGAGCCATCGACCTGCTGCCCACCTTGGCGGACCTCGCTGGGATCGAGGTGGGAGCCGAGAAGCCGCTGGACGGGAAGAGCTTGGCACCGCTGCTAGCAGGGACCGAAGCTAGCTGGCCGGACAGGATCCTGTACTCGCTGCACGTCAATCGGCGCGGAAACGCGCTGAGCGTGCGGAACCAGCGCTTCCGGCTGGACAACGAGGGGCAGCTGTTCGACATCGGGCCGGATCCGGGCCAGCAGACCGACGTGGCGGATCAGTTTCCGGAAGTGGCGCGCGAGCTGTCCACGGCGGCCGAGGGATGGATGGCAGAGGTGGCTGACAGCATCGGTCCGGACGACCGGCCGTTCCCGGTGGGGCATGCGGAACTGACGCTGCTGCCGGCGCGGGACGGAGTCGGGCACGGGGGCATCCAGCGCAGCGCCAACGCACCCAACTGCTCCTACTTCACGAACTGGACCAGCACCAGCGACTCGATCACCTGGGACATCGAGGTCGCGGAAGCGGGAGAGTACGAGCTTGCGCTGCACTACACGGCGGCCGAGGCCGGAGCGACGATTGAGGCCTCCTTCGAGGGGACGTCGGTGAGCGGCAAGGTCCCCGAGGCGCACGATCCTCCGGCCTACGGAGCGGAAGCTGACCGCGTGCCGCGGGTCGGGGAGTCGCTGGTGAAGGACTTCCGCGCCTTCACCTTGGGTACGGTCTCGCTCCCGCAGGCGCGGGGCGAGCTGACACTGAAGGCCGTGGACATGGCGGGGAGCGAAGTGGCCGAAATCCGCTACGCGGCGCTCAAGCGGCTCTGACTCGTCTTTAACACTATGCCCCGTTCGAGAGGGGGAGCGAAGAGTCTCCCTAGCACCTATCTGAGGCGTCGGACTCCGTTGCTGCGGGCTGTGAGAGGCGTGGATTGCAGAGACTCCGCTACCTACCATATTTAGCGCTGTCTGCTGCATTGATGATCAATATCTTGCCCGTCTGACGATGGTTGCCCGCTGAAGTGGTGGTTGGGCACTGGGGCACGTCCGCCAGCCCTGCCACGGTTCGCGAGGCTGGATCCACGAATGCCGCGAAGCGGCCCTGCAGACCGCCTTGAACACGCAAGTATAGTGGCGGAGATTCTTGGGGCTGGCGCCCACTGTTTTCGTCTTTCCGGACCGCCGGCCGATTCGCCCAGCTGATCGTCAAGACGGCCTAGCGTACCTCTCCCTCCGCTCTCATTCAGAGAGCCTCAACTCCTGCGTGCGGCGGACCGTCAGAACCCGCGGGCACTTCCCCAGTCAGAGAGCCGCCGTCAAGCTCGTCTGCATGGCCCTGCGCAGGGTGGAACTCAAGTGAAAGAGGCCACCGCCGTTCTGGCGCCAGGCCCGGCGCAAGCTCGCGACCCTCTTCGACGACCGCTTCCAAGTGGTGCCCCGATGACCTGCTCGCCGGCCCGGCACGCTGGGAGCGCTGCCTGCAGCCCCGCTCCCGCCACTTGCCGTCCGAAACCCTCCCCGACGGCGTGCTACAGTGGCAACCCATACACGGGATTTCTGACTGTCTCGAGGGAATCTGCCAACGGCGATGACCGATCCGATGATTGCGCCAATGAGAAACCTCGTGGCAGCACTCAACTTCGATTCAATGCCACACACGCTCGGCGGGGCGCAAGTCCCGAGCGCTAGACTAGAGCATCAGAACTCCGTATTGTGATGAACGGTGCGGTGTCCCCAGACCAGCTGCTCGCCATCGTGTCGGCGGGCGAGTCCAAGCTCGTAGAGTTCAAGCGATCCGCCATGGACACCAACGGCCTGTGCCGGACCGTCTGCGGTCTCAGTAACGATCTCGCTGGCACCGGAAGAACGGGAACGATCCTCGTGGGCCTTAACGATGACGGATGCTGTGCGGACCTGTCAATCACGGACGAACTCCTGCGAAGACTGGCAGGGATGAAGGACAGTGGCTACATTCAACCACTCCCCTCCCTCACAGTCGCCAAGCACGCGATCCCCGGCTGCGAGGTGGCTGCCGTCCGAGTCGAGCCATCCCGCCACCCTCCGGTTCGGTTCCGCGGTCGGGTGTGGGTGCGCGTGGGCCCATCGAATCGGCAGGCAACAGCCGACGAGGAGCTCCGGTTGGCCGAAAGGAACTTGACCTACCATCGCCCGTTCGACCTGAGGCCCGCCCCGGATTCCCGCTGGAGCGACTTGGATCTGGACTACGCGCGGACGCAATACGTTCCAAGCGCAGTGGCCGAGGAAGTGCTGGAACGCAATCAGCGCCCGTTGACGCAGCAGCTTCGATCGTTGCGTCTCGCCACAGGCGAGCATGCGACATGGGGAGGCATCTTGGCGGTCGGAGTGGACCCGCAGGCGTGGCTGCCCGGAGCCTATGTCCAATTCCTGCGCATCGACGGCCCGGAGATCACCGATCCCATCCGTGATCAGAAGCGCCTGTCTGGACGCCTAGGCGACGTCCTGCTGGCCTTGGACACCATCCTCCGCTTGAATCTGTCAGTCCTGACCGATGTCGCCGGAAGTTCTCTGGAGGTCAGACAACCCGATTATCCGGTTACCGCCCTCGAGCAGCTTGCTCGCAATGCGGTGATGCACCGCAGCTATGAAGGCACGAACGCTCCAGTAAGGATCTATTGGTACTCGGACCGAATCGAAATCATGAATCCTGGTTCGCTGTATGGCAAGATCAATCCCGACACTTTCGGCACCGGCGAGACCGACTACCGGAATCCGCTCGTCGCCGAGATCATGCGTCACTTGGGATTCGCCCAGCGGTTCGGACTCGGCCTGCCCTTAGCCCGCCGAGCCTTGTCGGAGAACGGCAATCCCGCACCTGAGTTCAGGTTCTCCCCCACCAGCGTCTTGGTGACGCTCAGACCTGCTCGATGAAGACAGTCAACTTCTTCAACAACCAGGGAGGCGTTGGCAAGGCCTCCCTCGTCTACCACTTGGCATGCATGGACGCAGACTTTGGCCTCAGCGTCGTCGCGGCGGATCTCGACCCTCAGGCAAGCCTGACGAGCATGTTCCTTGAAGATGGCTGGCTTGAGGAACTGTGGTCCGAAGCGGACGGGCGCACGACGATCTACGGGGCGCTGCAGCCGCTGCTGGACGGAATCGGGGATGTTGCTGCTGCTCACTTCGAAGATGTGGTGCCGGGCCTCGGGCTGGTTGTCGGCGACTTGACCTTCTCTGAAGCCTAGGACCAACTCTCCAGCGAGTGGCCGAATTGCTTGGATCGAAGAAAGCGAGGTGGTGCAATTGCAGCTGATCGGCGCCGGGCAGGTACAGCCCGGCGGCCCACCGGTCGGCCCGGCGGTCCGAGCCGGGTTCGAACAGGACGAGCGCGCGTTGGCGGACGTTTTCGCCCGCGTGAGGCCCAGACCGAGAGAACGATCCCTCGGGCGTGTCAAGGCGAGGCGACCGCCTCCTCCACGACCACCGTACGGCCAGTAGACGGCGAGGCAACTTCTTGGACCCGCCCGCCCGGCCACCGAACCCGGATTTCCAACGGCCCGCGCTGATCGCCCAAGCCGAAGTGGACCCCGTCGTGGCTTGACGAAGCGTAGCCTACGGCGCTCGTCATCAGGTTGCTCTGGCCCGCTACGAAGACCTGGGCACCGATCCCGTCGCGGTTGGAGACCCGTCCGACGAGCCGGACGCCGAGCCACGCGCCGCCATCCGGACTCACGTTCTGCCACAGTTCGGCGGGTTCACCCAACGATGCCACCACCACGTCGATCTTGCCGTCCCGATCAAAGTCCGCAAACGCGCACCCGCGATGGGCCCGCGCCTGAGACATGAACTCCTCCCCGGCGCCCGCAGTCACATCGGAGAACGTTCCGTCACCGCGGTTGGCAAACACGCTGTTGGGCTCGCGGTATGGCGTCGTCGACTCGAACTCCGCGATGAGATCGTTGACGTGTGAGTTGGCCGTGAACAGATCCTTTAAGCCGTCGTTGTTCAGGTCGTACAGCCCGTTGCACCACCCGCTGCGCCCGTTGGAGGCGGCGGCGATGCCCGACGGGGCTGTGACATCCTCAAACCAGCCGCCCCCGACATTGCGGAAGAGCGGAAACGTCTCGGCAATCAGCGCGGTCACCGCGATGTCCGGCAGGCCGTCATTGTCGTAGTCCCTGAAATCGGCACCCATGCTGGCCACCGGGTCCCCGTGCTGGAGCAGTGCGGCTCCAGAGAACAGGCCAGTTTCCTCGAAGCCCTTCCCTTCCCTGTTCACGAACAGGAAGTTGGGCAGATTGTCGTTGGTTACGAAAGCGTCCGTCCAACCGTCTCCGTCCGCGTCGGCGAACGCCACGCTCATGCCCCGACCAAGATGGTCCGCGACGCCGGTCGAACCGCTCACCTCCTCGAACGTGCCTCCTACGTTGCGGTACAAGCGGCTGGAAACCGGCGTCAGTTGCTGGGGGTCACAGTAGGTGCGCAGCCCGCGCCGGGAGTCTCCGCAGAAGATGTCGAACTGCAAGCTCCAGCGTGCGTAGTTCACGACGAAGAGATCCAGCAGTCCGTCGCGGTCGTAGTCGAACCAGCCCGCGGCAACCGACCAGTCGCCGGACTCCAAACCCGCCTCCACCGTCGCGTCCTCAAATGTTCCGTCCGAGCGGTTGCGGTACAGCGTGAGCCGGAACACGCCGGCCACCAGCAGATCAACATCGCCATCGTTGTCGTAGTCGGCTGCGGCGACTCCCATGTCGAAGCCGTAGCCGCCCACACCCGCCTCCTCGGTGACGTCGGTGAAGCGCAGGCCGCCATCATTACGGTAGAGCCGGTTCCAGAATTTCGGAGAGGTCTTCGACAGCGACGGGATCTCGGCTCCATTAGTGAAGTAGATGTCGGTGCGCCCGTCGCCGTTGTAGTCGAACGCGGCCACGCCTCCCGCCATAGTCTCGATCATGTGCTTGCGCGGCGTCGGGTGGTTGTCCAGCACGAAATCCACGCCGGCCGTCCGCGCCACATCGCGGAAACGGATGGGGCCGCCCGCATCAGACGCGAGCGCTACCGCGCAGAGCAGCAGCATGGCAGCCCCACCCAGCAACGGACCCCGCAGGATCATTCGCTCGGCATCCAACGGTCGAACTTGCTCCGGTCGCGGGCGAACGAGCTTCGCCGCAGCGCCGTGGACCGCTCCAGGACGCGCTTGGCATCGTCCAGCCGCCCGAGCTGGCGGTAAGCCTGGAACAGCGAGTAGTGGATGTCGCCGTAGTAGTCGAGTGCCGCGCCCTGCTCCAGCTGAGCGGCGGCCTCATCGAAGCGTCCTGCACGAAGGTACGCCCGTCCGAGGCTCGGGCGCGCCTCGACAAGGTTGGGATCCAGTCGCAGGGCCGCCTCAAGGTAGCGGATCGACTCGGCATGCTGCTGCCGGGCGACATGAAGCCGCCCGACCAAGTACAACGTGCGGGGGCTCGTGGAATCCAGTTCCAACGCCCTTCGCAGGGCGGCTTCGGCTTGGTCGTAGTCGTTGTTGAGCAAGTGGATCAGGCCGAGGCTGCTGTGCAGTTCGGGCTCGTCCGGCTTCAGCTCGATCGCCTTGCGGTATTCGACCACGGCCGCGTCGTCGTCTTGGCGCTGGCGGTGCGCCTCGGCGCGCAGCTGGTGGACGCGCCACGATCCAGGCGCCAGGACCTCGACCTGCCGGAAGCACTCGTCGGCCAGCATCCTGAGGGCCCTGACCGCCCAGTACGACGCGTCCGGCACCGGATCCACCGAGCCCTTCATGGCATGCGTGAAGGCCACCGCGGCCTGCTCGACTCGCCCGAGCGCGAGGTAGGCGCGGCCGATGCGCAGCAAGTCCGCACGAGACAGCGTCGGCTGGGCCTCCAAGGCCTGGACGCAAAGCAGGTAACGATGGCTACCGCACAGCTGCTCCGCCGAGAGACTTCCTTCGTGCGGCGCAGGCGTGCGATCCAGCTCCGCTTGCAGCAACGAGCGCTGCAGCTCCGCCCTTTCTCCGTCTCCCGCCGCTGCGTACAAGGCAGCCTGCAGAAACCTCGAGGGGCCGCCGTCGGCACGCGGCAGACGCGAGATGAGGCCAAGGGCCGTGTCCGGCGGGATACGCCGCAGTGGAAACGCCGCCTCTGCCAGCAGCCAAGACGGGTTGCTGCTCCAAACGACGCCCGCCATCTTCAGCGCTCCCGCCGCATCACTTTCCGCCAAGCGAATCTCGCCCAAGCCCAGCAATGCCGCTTCGGACAACGAATCGATCTCCAGCTCGGCTTGGAAGTGCCGCTCTGCGGCCTCGACATCACCCGCGAGGAGCAGGACTCGTCCCAGGGAGGAATGCAGTCCGGGAAGGCGGGGTCGCTTGGCGAGAGCCGCCTCGTAGTACTGCGCTGCGGCGTCCCAGGCTGCGCTGAGGCCCAGCATGTCCGCTCCGAGCCGGGACGCCCATACGGAATCGGGCTGGCCAACCACCAAGCCGCCTGCCAGTTCGCTCATCAGCTTCACGTAATCACGCCCGAGGCGGTACCAAGCGTCGGCCTTGCCCCCAGTGGCCCCGAAGATGGCCTTGTACTCCCGCAGGGCGCCGGCAAAGTCGCGAGTAGCCAGATAGCAGGCGGCCAAGGCTCTCCGGGCATCCAGGTTGCCGGGCTGCTCGCGGAGGCTGCGCTCCAATGCGGGGATGGCTTGTGAAGGCTGGCCGAGCTTCAGGCGCCCGAGGCCTAGGAACAAATGGGCGACGCCGATCTCGGGCCGGTCGGCTGCCACCCGCTCCAAGTGCCGGACGGTCTCAGCGTACTTGCCCTGCAGGAACAGGACGAGTCCCAAGTTGGCCCGTGCCTCGGCGAGGCTCGGTTGCAGTTCGAGCGCCGCTCGGAACTCGTCCTCCGCCTGCGGCAGCCGCCCCGCGTTCATGGCTGCCTGCCCGGCGAGGAAGCGGGCCTGCAGCCCGCCGCCGTCAGCCTCTCCGGTCTGAGCCCTCGCGACGGTCGCGACGAGGCATGCCGCCAGCAGAAGTTGGACCACGCGCTTCATGGAACGCCTAATGGGGGAATGCCGGGAACGGGATCGCCCCGTCCCCGGCTAGGCAGAGTCGAAATCGGCCCGCGTCCTCAGAAGAGGAAACGCAAGCCGAACTGGACCAGTCGCGGCACGCCCCTCGTACCGGAGATCACACCGAATTGCGGCGTGCCCAGCGCCGTGCCGGGATGCCGGAAGAGCGGCGTATTGAACAGGTTGAAGAATTCAGTGCGGAACTCAATCCCAGCCTTCTCCGTGATCTGCGTCCGCTTGAAGAGCGCGAAGTCCCATTGCGCAATGCCCGGGCCGCGCACATCAGGCAGTACGCGGGCGGTATTGCCAAAGGTGAAGGCCGCCGGCTGGCTAAAGACATCGGTGTTGAGGTACTTGTTGAGGCGCGTCTGCGGGTCGCCGGACAGCGCGGCGCTGGTGCCGTTGTTGTTCGGGAACTGGGACCCGCCGAAGGAGTTGGACAGGTTCCGGGAAGTGCCGACTCCGATCGGGAAGCCCCGCTGGACTGTCGTCACGCCGTTGACGCCCCATCCGCCCAGGATCAGATTGGCGGCAGGCGACATGTCGGCCCCGATGGCCCGGCCCTTGCCAATCGGCAGATCAAGGACGTAGCTGAGCACGAAGCGCTGGGAGACGTCGAAGGCGGCCAGCGACTTCAGCGATCGCAGGTCGTTGTTGTTGCCACCTGTCGCCCAGCCTTGGGCGCTGAACCCTTCCAGCCCGTCCAGCCAGCCGGTGAGTGTGCCGGCGTCAGTGATCAGCTTGCCGACCGTGTAGGAGGCCAGCAGGCTCGCCCCTTGGGTAAAGCGCCGCTCCACCTTGGCCTGGAAGGAGTGGTAGGTCGAGCTGCGGTTCGTCGGACCAGCCATCTCCACGTTCGTGAACTGCGGGTAGGGCCGCAGCAGCTGCCCGTAGGAGACGGTCCTCTGCGAGAGCGGTCCGGTGGCGACTGACGTGCCAAAGAAGGGGTTGGGAACCTGCTCGGTGAGCTGCGCGCCGAGCGAGAGGTGCTGGTCCGGCAGCTGGTTGATGGTCTGGGCGTTGACCGGCAGGCTGCTGCCCTTGGACCCGGCGTACGCCACATCGACGAGCGTGCCGTCGGCCAGCTGGCGCTGGATGTTGAAGTTCCACTGCTGCATGTACCCGAGGGGCTGGTTCGGGACGGGGGCGCGAATGCCGAGGCCGCCCACCAGCGTGTTGAGGAACGCGGGGTCCCGTCCGGGCGGCAGGAGGACGCCGTCGGGGAACGGGTCGTTGAAGAGGCGGTACGGGGTCACGCCGCCATCCAGGGAGCTGATCCAGGGCGTGCCGATCGTGGTGACGATGTCCTGGTTCGGCGCCACGGCGAAGGCCACGTCATTGGGGAGCCAGAAGATGCCGTAGCCGGTCCGGATCACAGTCGAGTCATCGAGGCGGTAGGCGATGCCCAGCCGGGGAGCGAAGGAGCTGCGGTCGTCCAAGCGCGTGCGCTCCGGCCGGAGGTCGGAGTTGACCAGTCCGAGCTGGCCCCGGAGATCGAGACCCGTCTCGGACGAAAGGGGGTTCGTCGAGTCGAGCGCGAGAACGGTCATGTTGTCGAAGCGCTCCGAGAAGTTCCCGGACAGCTCCCAGCGGAGGCCCATGTTGAGCGTCAGCTTGTCGTTGACCTGCCATTGGTCGTTCACATAGGCGGCCCGGTAGATCATCTGCCCGGCCACCAGACCTGGCGTCGTGATCCCGCGGTTCGAGCTCCCGGTGCCGAGCAGGAACGAGGCATAGCCCCAGCCGCCAACGGGGTTGAACGGGTCGTTGGCCGTGAACTTCGAGTTGAAGTCGAAGATGCCGCTGGGCGTGTTGCTCTGGGCGTAGTTGTGCGTCAGGCGCCGCACGTCGCCGCCGATCTTGAAGGTGTGCCGCCCGCGGATCAGGGTCAGGCTGGGCAGGAACGCCAAGTTCTCCTGGCGGCCGATGATGATGCTGCCGGTGCCCTGGCTGCAGAACAGTCCGTAGCTCTCCACGCAGGGCGTCGGGATGTGCCGGAAGTCATCGGGAATCTGGCTGACTAGCGAAGAGGGCCAGGCGAACTGCGCCAGATCGATGCCTTGGCTCGCCGGAGACCGGTCATAACGGAAGCGCGTCCAAGAGGCCCGCAGGTCCAAGATGGTGGTCGGGGAGATCAAGTAGGTGTCGCCGATCACGATCTGGTTGGTGGTGAACGTCTCAGGGCCGGCGTCAATGTGCGCCCCGGTGCCGTAGGGATCCACACCGAAGGTGAGGTTGTCCCACCAAGTCCAGCGCCCCATCACGCGATGCTTGTCGCTGGCCGTCCAGTCGACGCGGTTGTTGAGCTGGTAGTTGTTGCCGCCGTCGCTGGCGTTGGTGGCGTAATTGAGGTTCAGGCCCGGCAGGTTGGGCTGGTCCCACAGGTCACTCAGCGACTTGGATGTCGCGTCCTGCATGGAGTCGGGCACCAAGTTGTTGGGGAACGGCGTGCGGGGCAGATCGTCGGCGCTGGTGATCGAGAACGGATCGTGGATCATCTGGTCCAGCTCGGAGAAGTCGCCCTGTTGCATGGCCGGCGTGGGCGAGTCCAGCAGCAGGGACCGGCCTTGGCGCTGGCTGTACCCTTCGAACGACGAGAAGAAGAAGACCTTGTCCGGGACGATCGGGCCGGAGACATTCGCGCCGTACTGGTTCTGCACGAACGGCGGCGTGTCGATACCGCTGGCGTTGTTGAAGAAGGTGTTGGAGTTGAGGACCTTGTTGCGAAGGAACTCGTAGGCCGATCCATGGAACTGGTTGCCGCCCGATTTGGTCGTCATGTTGATGACGCCGCCGGCGAAGCGGCCGAACTCCGCGCCGAGGTTGTTGGTCTGGATCTTGAATTCCTGCACCGCGTCCTGGGTTGGCACCAAGGCGGTCAGGTTGGCGTAGCCGATGTTGACGGGGGCGCCGTCCAGCGTGGTGGCGCTCTGGTTGGACTGGCCGCCGCCGATCTGGTAGTTGCCCCAAGCGAAGATGTTCACCCCGGTCGGGCTCTGCATCGACTGCCCCTGCGGGACGACGCCGGGGGCGAGGGCCACTAGGTTGAGGACATTGCGCCCGTTGAGCGGGGTCTCGGTGACCTTGCGCGACTCAACGACCTGGCCGAGCGACGAGGTCTGGGATTGGAGCAGCGGCGTGCTCGAGACCACCTCGACCACTTCTGTGACCTCGCCGATCTCGAGGATGGCATCGATCCTGACGCTGGCCTCCACCTCAACGGAGATGGGCTCCTGAGCGAACTGCTTGAAGCCGTCGGACCGCGCTTCCAGCCGGTACTGGCCTGGCACGAGGTTCACGAAGCGGTACAAGCCGGCCGACTCGGTCTCCTGCGCACGCTGCTCGCCTGTCCCGAGATTGGTGACGGTCACCGTGGCACCGGGGATCACGGCCCCGGTGGAGTCCTGTACGGATCCCACGACGGTTCCGTAGAACGTCTGGGCCGACAAGGAACCGACCGCCACAATGAGGCAGCCAAGCAACCTCCAAATTGCAAGAATCATTGCGTTTATCCTCCCGCTCTAGGCACACGATGGCGTTTCAGCCATTGCAGTGTGCGGAGATTATACCGTTCCTGCTGTTGCGATGGCAGCGTTTTGTCGGAGCCGCTGAGGGCGTCGATCGTTCGCGGGACGGAGCAAGGCGGTTGCCAGCAGTCGTCCGGGCGGCGCCTCCGGCGGAGTGGACTGAACCAAGCGGGGTCGCGCGGGTTGGCCGTGACCGGGGAATTCTCGAGAGTTAAGACGCCCCGGCACTCGTACGTGCGAGCACTGGGATGCTGCGAAGGCAGGGCGACTCACAGTGATAGCATGAACAGACAGCACCGTGCGGGGATCAGGGTGGAGCCATCCAGATTGCCCATCGGCGTCTGCCAAGTCACATGTCCCATCCGAGGCCGGTCGCGGGATATGACTCGAGGCGCACACAGTGCTAGCGCCGAGGGACGGACAACGGGAGGGAAATCGGCTAGGATCTTCGATTATGCGGAAGAGCAAGCCCTCTCAAGTCCCGAGCCCCGGCCCGAAGTCTCCGGCGAACCGGACCCGCCGGCGGGATTTCCTCGCCGCGGCGGCCGGAGCGATCGGAGCGCCGATCGCTTGCGGACCGCACCACAATTCCTCCCCTGCACGGGGCCACCGCCCTCCGAACATTGTGTTCGTGATGGCCGACGACCTAGGGTACGGAGAACTGGGCTGCTACGGCCAGGACAAAATCCAGACTCCGAACATCGACCGACTGGCGGCGGAGGGTATGCAGTTCTCCGATGCCTACTCGGGCTGCTCGGTATGCGCTCCCGCCCGGAGCGTGCTCATGACGGGCATGCACATGGGGCACACATCCGTCCGCTCCAACCCCGGCGGCGTGCCCATTCTCCCCGAGGACGTGACGGTCGGAGAGGTGCTGCAGGGCTTGGGGTACGCGACGGGTTGCTTCGGGAAGTGGGGATTAGGGGACATCGGCACGGAGGGCGTCCCTTGGAAGCAGGGCTTCGACGAGTTCGTGGGGTACCTCCATCAAGCCCACGCTCATTACTTCTACCCGCTGTACCTGTACGACAACGAAAGGCGACTGCCACTGGAAGGCAACGCGGGGGACAGCAGGGGAACGTACTCGCACGACGTGATTGCCGACAGGGCGCTGCGCTTCATCGAGCGCAACAGGGACCGTCCCTTCTTCTGCTATGCCCCGTTCACGATCCCGCACGCGGAGTACGCCGTCCCGGACGACGAGATTCTGAGCCAATACAGCGGGCAGTTCGACGAGGTGGAACTGCCAGTGAACCGCAACCGGCCGGACCGGCTCATCCGGCCGGAGCAGCCGCACGCCACTTTGGCGGCAATGATCAGCCGCCTAGACCGCGACGTTGGGCGGATCCTCCAGCTAATCGCGGATCTCGACCTGGATCGAGACACGATTGTGTTCTTCACCTCAGACAACGGAGCGGCGGCGGCTCGCTGGACGGACTACTTCGCCAGCAGCGGCCCGTTGCGGGGCGCGAAGGGCACGTTCTACGAGGGAGGCATCCGCGTGCCGATGTTGGCTCGGTGGCCGGGCCGGATCCAGGCCGGGTCCTCCAGCAGCCATGTATGGGCCTTCCAGGACTTCCTAGCAACTGCCGCCGACCTCGCCGGAGCTAGCCCCGTGCATCCGACAGACGGAATCTCGGTAAGACCCACGCTTCTCGGTGAAGGCCGACAGCCAGAGCACGAGCACCTGTACTGGGAGCTGCCCCGGTACTTGGCAGACTCGGGGACATTCCGGCAGGAAGTGCCGCCGCAGGCGCTCAGGATGGGAATGTGGAAGGGCGTGCGTCCAGCGCCGGACGGACCTCTGGAGCTCTACGATCTGGCGGCGGACTTGGGCGAAACGAGTGATCTGGCGGCGGAACGCCCGGATGTGGCCAAGCGAGTCGCCGCTGCAATGACCGCTGCCCGGGAGGAACCCCGAGTCCAGCGCCAGCCGGATCACATCTGGTGGGAGAGCAAGGGCTGAGGAAGTATCGGAGGAGGTTGGAATTGTGAGCATCGGCCGGAGGCGAGGTTGGATATCGAACTGTGCGAACACGCTTGTGCATCTGCTGAAGATCCAGTACAGTTCGTCACTCGACAGCGTGCCTCACTGGCGCAATGAGGTTCTCAACTTCCGAAAGAACATGTACGATACTGTCCGAGCCAGTCCAGGAATGAAGGGATCCTTAGATAGCATGGTTGCAACTGCGTGGCGCCGCGCACGAGCAAGTGCCGTGGATTCCTTGACGAGTCACAGCAAGCAGCGAACAAGTATTTCTAAGAAGCACTTACGGAGGACTTGGAATCGCCTGATTCCCGTCGAATGTCCGTATCAGATAAACGAAATTGTAGGGTACGACCCGTTCGACAAGAGTGCTCGTCCTAGCGAGAACTGCTGGCCTGAGCAAGTCGAACAGGTCCTCAAGAAGCTGCCGAGAGCCTACCAGTCCGCTCTGCCTACGAGACATGGAGTGAGGGTTCAGCAAGCACTTCATGAACTCTCGAATCCAATTACCAAGGAGAATTCAACTATGCCTGCAAGAAATGAGCAAGATCATGGAGTTGCTGCTGAGTGGGAGACTGCATCCGAGAACACACGTCTGTACTGGAAAGATCCTTGGACTTGGGCATGCAGACAATCCAAGGCATTGCGAGAGCGAAACTTCGACGCTGTGGACTGGGAGAGCGTCATCGAAGAGATCGAAGGCGTCGTGGAGGACGCGAGGCAAGAGTGGATGTGGAATTGCGCAACCGCCATCGAATACATCCTTAGGATCGAGTACGGTGCCTCCGACCAACCGCTCTGGAAGCTGTGGCTCAAGGTTTCTGCGTGCCGTCTTGAAATGTATCTAACACTCCGGCAGAACTTTGGCATGAGGGTGACCCTCTCAGAACTGCTTCGGAGAGCGTGGCACTACGGTCGGCAATCCGCGGTTCAATCATTCGCACTCCACTACGCACCTAATGACCTATCCAAAGTCCTTCTCCTAACTTCGGAGTGGGATGACCGATTGCCCAAGGACTGTCCATACTCGATCACTGACATCGTAGGGTACGACCCACTCGACCGCAATTCCGAGCCCGATGATGAAGTCTGTCCTGTGCCAGTTGCTCAGGCTCTGAATAAGGAGGAGGAAAAG
Source organism: Bryobacterales bacterium (assembly GCA_963662745.2). GTDB lineage: Bacteria > Acidobacteriota > Terriglobia > Bryobacterales > UBA6623 > VXMF01. The sequence continues at coordinate 2,432,132 of CAXXUI010000002.1, read as the reverse complement.
GAGAATCTCGTGCGGACGCAGCCCTCAGGACAATCTGTCGAGGAGCAGCTATAATGGAGGCACGGAGTCTCCAAACCAAGATCAGTCTACCATGCAAGCAACCTATCGGTAGATCGTTCCGACCAACGAGAGTGTGTCTAGGTACACGCCACCAATGGCCTCGATGGCGGATCGTAGTGTGCTGGCAGCCTTGGGGAGACTCACTCGGATTCGAGCGAAGGCACACGGAGTCGATAGACATGAGTGAAGTAATAGACAGCCTAGGAGCGGAATAAGAAATCCGTTGGTGCCTTTCGCAAGTTCATCTCCGCACTGTAACGACAACGGGCCGAGATCTTCAGTTATCTCCCCTGCTCGCAGAACCGAACACCTCCTCGACTTAGCGAACCTCACGAAGTTCTTTCAATATGTCTCTTGGGATCTATGCGACAGCAGGCGGTGTCAATTCGAGGACTGCTGGATTGACGCTCACTGGACACTCCGAGTCTCCGTCCAAGAGCTCGGGTACTGCGCCACCCCTGTCGCGCACCACCTCCGGTCTCTCGTCCTGAAATGGCAAGATGCTCCTTCGACTACAAGAGCCAACCAGCCGGCTGGCAGCTATCGAGACCTTGGAGCACGCAGACCATTCCTTGGAGGTGTGCATTGAGACACCTGCACTATCTGAAGATTGAGAACCTAAAGCGGTTCGGCGAGCAGCAGGAGATCCAGCTGGACCACCCGGCTGTGATTACTGGTCCGAACAACTGTGGAAAGACAACAGCCATCCAAGCAATTTCGCTGTGGTCACAAGCCGTGAAGACTTGGTACCGAGCTAAGGGAGAGGCACCTCCTCGGAAACGCAAGGCCACGTCACTGAATCGTCTGAACTTGGTTTCTGTACCAGTCCAAAGGACTCGGTACCTCTGGAACAATACGAACGTACGACGAGGGAGCCGAGACATTCCTATAGTAATAACGATCGGATTGGAAAGAAATAATCAGGTTCGCCCCGTCACGATGCGTTTCCGAAACCAAGGTGAAGACTTGATCTACTGCACGCCGGACGAAGAAACGCTCAACGATCCAGACTTGATCAAGGATGCTGCGAAGTTGAATGTCAGGCTGTTGCACCCAATGTCAGGATTGGAGACGGAAGAACGAATCTTGCAGCCCGGACGCATTGATGTGCTCCTTGGACAAGGACAGACTGCCCAAGTGCTTCGCAATCTCTGCTTGCGAGTTCATCAGAACAGCACTTCGAACTGGAAGTGCATCGTTTCTTGGATGGAGCGCTTGTTCAATATCCGACTCAACAAACCCGAAGAAACATCCCGCGGCAGCGTCGATCTATTCTATCGTCAGGACGGCGTCAAGGAACGTTTGGATATAGCTCTGGCTGGACGTGGAGTTCAGCAAATGCTGTTGGTGTTCGCCTATCTCTACTCGCATCCTGACAGCGTCGTGATGTTTGACGAACCAGACGCCCACATGGAGATACTTCGCCAGAAGCAAGTGTATGTGCTCTTACGAGAAATTGCGAGAAGCAAGGGCTCACAGGTGATCTTGGCAACGCATTCCGAGGCACTGATTCATGAAGCAGTCGACAAGAATCTGACGGTGTTGCTAGGGAGTAGTGCCAACAACATGTCCGAGAAGAAGGACATTCGAGATGCCCTTAAGCACTACGGAACGGCCCACTATGTCAGTGCGAGGCAATATGGCCACGTGCTGTATGTAGAGGGAAGCACTGACATCGACAACCTCCGAGCACTCGCTGACCTTCTCGGCCATCCCGTTGCGGAATGACTGACCGAACCAGTCAATGTCTTCTACCTGAGGAACAATTTTCGTAAGGATTCAGTAAGGCGGGCGCTGGGTACTCCCTGACTGAATCCTTGCGCGGTGTAGGTGCTGGTTCTGGGAACGGGGTGCGGGTGCGCGTGGCGGGGAGCGGACAGAGGTGGTGCGGCGCTGCGGTGCTGGCTGAGCGGGTGGGTCGGTGCGATGCGGTGCCCTAGGGAACGGCGCATGGGCGACTGTAGCGGAGTGAACATCAGCGGACGGCATGGTTTACACTGGAGGTGTTCGGAGCCGTGGCGAGGAAGGTGGCAGCACAGGCGTCGGGAGCGGTATGCAACTGTGCCCGCAGCGCAGCGCTGGAGCAGCAGCTGGCCGCGGAGCGGGAGGCTCGGGCGGCGGAGAATTGTGCCAAGGATGCGCTGCTGGAGGCGTGCCAAGCCGAGCTGGCCGCCAAGCAGGCGCAGCTGGAGGCGTGCCAAGCCGATCTGACCGACAAGGAGGCGCAGCTGCAGGAGCTGCGCCGGGATCGGTTCGGGCGCAAGACCGAGGTGATCGATGTGGGCTCGGCGGACGGCGCGAAGCCTCCCGCGTCGCTGCCCGGGGGAGAGGCGGATGGCGCGGACGATCCCGCGTCGCTGCCCGGTGAGGACGATCCGGACCAGCCGCCCTCCGGGGCGGGCCGGACCGAGCCGCCGCAAGAGGGCCAGCGCAAGCGCAAGCGCGGGCGACAGCCGGGGCAGCCCAATCCCGGGCGCACCGACCGCGGGCATCTGCCCCAGCGGCGGGAGGTGAGCGAGCCGCAGGAGCGCGCGTGCCCCGACTGCGGGAAGCCGTACCGCAAGGACGGCAACAAGCAGAGCACGATCTACGAGCTGCAGCTGGAGGCGCTGGCGCGCCAGATTGTGCGGCAGCGGCTGCGCCCGCAGTGCGATTGCGAAGGCGCGCGGGCGGTGGTGGGACCGCCGGCACCGCGGCTGGTGCCTAGCACGCAGCTGGGCACCAGCGTGTGGACGTTCTGCTTGGTGCAGGTGTTCGCGCTGCTGAGAACGCAGGCCAAGGTGGCCTTGGACTTGGGGCAGCTGGGCTTGGAGATGAAGAAGTCGACGCTGTCGGCGGGCCTGCGGCGGCTGAGCGGCTTGTTCGAGCCGCTGGTGGCCGGCATCGAGCAGCTGCAGGCGGGCGCGGCGGTGCTGTATGTGGACGAGACGACTTGGCCGGTGCAGCAGGTGGAGAGCGGGGGCGGACGGAAGCGCTGGTGGCTGTGGGTGTGCGTGACGGACGGGGCGGTGCGCATGCGGATTCTGCCGACGCGGGGCTCGCCTGCGGCGCAGCAGCTGCTGCGCCGCGTGCTGGAGCGGGGGCAGGGGCTGGCGACGGTGGTGTGCGATCGCTGGAGTGCGTACAAGGCCATGGCGCGGCGAGCGGGCGGCGCAGTGCGACTGGCATGGTGTTGGGCTCATCAGAGGAGAGATTTCCGGCGGGTGGGGACTGGCTACCCGGAGTTGGAGGCCTGGTCGCGGGACTGGCTGCAGCGCATCGGCCAGCTGTTCCATCTGGCGAAGCGCCGGCGGGCGGTGTGGCAGCCGGAGCTGCCGCTGGCCGCGCAAGGGCCGGAGTTCCAGGCGGTGCAGCAGCGTCTCGAGCAGGCCTTCGCCAGCCTGCTGGGGCGGGCCCGGCGGGAGCTGGAGCGGCTGGCCAGCCAATGGGACGGCGCGCGCGGGCGCGCGCGGGCGCTGCTGGATGCGCAAGGCAAGGCGCTGCACTCGCTGCTGTCGCACCGGGACGGGCTGGGGGTGTTCGTGCAGGATCCGCGGGTCGCCCCGGACAACAACGCGGCGGAGCGGGCGCTGCGCTGCGCGGTGATCGGGCGCAAGACCAGCTTCGGATCGGGCAGCGAGCAGGGGGCGCACCTGACGGCGCTGCTGTACTCGGTCTACGGGACGCTGCAGCTGTGGGGGCTCAACTACTACGCCTGGACGCTGGACTACCTCGACGCCTGCGCGCGGAACGGGGGGCGGCCGCCGGAGAATCTGGACCCGTGGCTGCCCTGGGCGATGGACGAGACTCGCCGGGCGCAGTTGTCGCAACCCCCGCGCTTGGCGGGAGCACGGCCGGACAGGCCGGCTTCCGAGCCGGGCGGGGACGCCCTGCCCTGGGCCGCCTGATCCGGCCCGCTGCCGGGCCAACTGACGATGGCAGCCCATCCACAGGGCTGTCTCCTCCCCAGCTCCACGCGTTAGCGCTGACGCCCCCATCCACCCAACATGCCCTAACCGTAAGCTCAACCCGGAGTGCCCAGCGCCCTCCTTACTGAATCCTTACCAATTTTCCTGACAAGAGTGTGGAATCCGAACTCGTGCGTGTTGAGGAAGGATTCGGCATTACTCCGCAGAAGCACTTCTTCGGCCTCCGACAGATGGTTCCAGATCTACGCGGACTTGCGATCCTCGACAGCGATAGCAAAATCCGTCACGATCAGGACGAAGGCGGTCTGCACATCACGCGTTGGAAGCGATACGGGTGCGAGAACTTCTTTGTTGCGCCAGATGTCCTCCTGAAGTACGCGAAGGATCAGTATTCGAACGCCCCTCAGTTCTCTTTCGGGGACTTTGAGCGAGATATGTCCGACGTGCTAGACACGTTAACGGTTGAGCGAGTGTTCGACCGCCAAGAAAGCGACTTCGCGACTTGGAAGAACCTCGGTTCGGGCGCCGCACGCCTACTATGGGATGCCAAGACGAAGTCAGTCAAGCTAAGTGACTTCGCCGAAGAGTTCTTTCGCCGACTGGCGGATCGACTCGGCCATCCGATGTTACTCCGCAAGAGCGAACTGCATCACTTGGTGCCGTTCTCCAGCGCCGAGGCTATCGTGGACGAAGTCCATGAGAAGCTCGACTCGCTCGCCCGGCTCCTCAACCCACCCGTGCCCGACTAGCAGCCACGCCCCCCGCTTCCTACCTGAACGCAACCGCAGCTTCGTCGTTCTCGGGATACTGACTGCTCCCGGCAGCCCCGGCGCGAGGCCGGAGCCGCCGGGAGCGCTGCCTAGAACAGCAGCTTCACCCCGAATTGGATCTGGCGGGCCGCCTGCCCTGCCACTAGACCTCCAATGCTCCCGAACGCGGGCGAATCCAAGTTGGCGTTCGGCAGCCCGAAGTTCACGTTGTCGAACAGGTTGAAGTACTCCGACCGGACCTGCAACGCGATCCTCTCCGTCAGCCGGAAGTTCTTGTACAAGCCGAAGTCCAGCTGGAACAGGCTGGGACCTGTCACTATGTTCCTCCCTGCGTTGCCGAACGTGTAGGGCGCCGGTTCGGAAAACGCCGTACGGTTCAGGTACTGGTCCGGCGCGCCACTAACACCGGACCGCGGGTCCCCGACCAAGTCCGGTCGCTGCGCCTGCACCCTAGGCCCGATGTTGGCGATGTCTCGCGGGATGGACACGTTGATCGGGGCGCCGCTGTTGGCCGTCCCCACGCCCGTGAGCTGCCACCCTCCAAGGATCCCGTTGGCCACCGACCCGAGGTTCGAACCGACGGCGCGGTTCTTCCCGATCGGGACCTGCCAGACGAAGTCGGCTGAGAACGTATGGAGCCGATGGAGATCGGACAGCGCCCGGTCAGCCTGCAAGTCATGCGGGTTCTGCGGACTCCGGCTGGCCGAGAAGCCTGCTCCCAACGTGTCGATGGTCTTGCCCCAGGCGTAGTTCGCTCGGAACGACAACCCGTCGGTAAAGCGCTGCTCCAGCTTGGCCTGCAGCCCGTGATACGACGAGGTCGCCTCGTTGGTCATCTCGCTCATCGCACCGTAATGCGGGTAGGGCCGGCGCGGATCCACGTCCCCGGGCCCAAGCGGAGCGGTGTTGGTGTTGATGAACGCCGACATGTCGTGACCCTTGGTCCCCACATAGCCCACCTCCACCATCATCGAGTCGGTGAGTTGCCGCTGAATGTGCAGGTTCCACTGCTGCGTGTAGCTGATCCGGTTGTGGCGGTTGACGATGTGCTGCGCGCGCGGCGCCACCTCGCTACCCATCTCGATGTCCAGCTGCGGGCTGAACGTGTTCTCGGCGTAGGACAGGTCCGTGCGTTCATTCAGGTTTGACAAGCTCTCGCTGATGGCGTAAGGCCAGTTGCCGCGGATCCCCTGCGCCTCCCAGAGGAAGTTCGACATGTAGAACACGCCGTAGCCAGCGCGAATCGTGGACCGCTCTCCTAGCCGGTAGGCAAGCCCGAGCCGAGGCGCAAAGTTGTTGTGGTCCGGTTCGACGATGCCCCGTCGGGCATTGGGCGGCTCACCGGTGACGGGGTTCATGCCGTCCCAGAGGAACTCCCCCGTGTCGATGTCGATGGAGGCCAGCAGGTCGTCCCTGTGCTTCGGATACTCGATCAGGTCGTAGCGCAAGCCGAGATTCAACGTCAGGTTGGCCGTCACCTTCCAGTCGTCTTGGAAGTAGAATCCGTAGTCCTCCTTGCGCATGAGCGCAGTGGTGCCCCGCCCGATGTTGCGCTGCGCCAGGTTGGGGAGGCCGAGCAGGTAGGCCGCGACCGCGTTGCCCGTGTTCTCCGCGTTCTGGGGATCCTCCGTCGGCCGCTTGTTGAAGGTCATGTTGCCGGTGAAGTACCCGTCGTCAAGATTGCGGTTGTGCCTAAACTCGAAGCCAGCCTTGATGCTGTGATTGCCGACGATCTTGGTGATGCTCGCGATGGCGCTGTAGGTGTCGTCGGGGAACGGGAAGCCCGTCTGACTAGGACTGTTGAAGCCGGCGATTGACCACGCCGGGTACAGCGGGACGGCCTCGCTCTTGAGAATCGGGATGCCCTGGATGTTGTTTCCATTGATGAAGTTGGTGATCCCTTCGACGCCGCCCGGTGCGCTATCGGCGATCTGGAGGTTGTTGCGGTGGTACGAGAGCTTCACGTCCAAGATCGTCGTCGGATTCACCGTATGGGTGTCGCTCAACATGATGTTGGTGAACGTGTTCACCAAGTTGTTGTCGACTGTGAGGTGCGCCGTTGGCCTCGGGCTCACCGAGTCGGTCAGGTTGTACCGGCCGGTGAGGATGTTCTTGTCGCTGAAGCGATGGTCGACCTTGCCCATCCACTGGTTGTTGTCGATGCGGGAGGCCTTCGTGTTCAGCAGGTTGAGCGCCTGGCCCGGCAGGTTCGGCGACGACCACAGGATGTCCACCAGCTGGGACGTGGCGGAGTTGATGCGACTCGCCGGCACGACATTGTTCTGGAGCGGATCGCGCACCAGCGATCCGTCCGGCATCTCTCGCGTCGTCAAGGGGTCGAACACCTGCGCCGCGGGATTGCCCGTGACATCCCGCGAGAGGTCGCCTCCGAACATCTCCCGCGTCGGGACGACATTGAGGAGCGTCGACTCGCGCCGCCGCCGCTGCCCCTCGTACATGAAGAAGAAGAACGTGCGGTTGCGGACGATCGGACCGCCCACCGTGGCGCCGAACTGGTTTTGCCCGAACTCGGGCTTCTCGGTGTTCGACCGCTTGGCGAAGAAGTCCACCGAGTCGAAGTTGTCGTTGCGCACGAACTCGAACACCGAGCCGTGGATCTCGTTGGTGCCGGACTTGGTCACGACGTTCACGTTGGCTCCCGCCGCCGTGCCGAACTCGGCCGAGGTGATGTTGGTCTGGATCCGGAACTCCTGGATGGCGTCGATCGACGGCTGCACGCCGAAGGTCTTGAAGAACGACTCGTTGTTGTTGACGCCGTCCAAGGTGTAGTTATTGGCCTCGCTGCGCAGGCCGCTGACCGAAACTGCGGTCCCGTTGGTCTGGAACGCCGTGTTCGCGCCGGAGCCCGGCACGGCGCCCGGCATCAGCACGGTCAGCTGAGTGAAGCTGCGCCCGTTGAGAGGCAGCTCCACGACTTTCTGGTTGTCCACGGTGGACGCCACCGTGGAACTGTCGGTCTGGAGCTGCGGCAGCGCCGCAGTGACCTCAATGATTTCCGTGACCTGACCGATCTGCATGGCTAGATCGACGCGCAGGGTCTGGTTGACTTCAAGCCGGGTTCCCGACTGGACAGCCCGACGGAAGCCAGTCAGCTCCCCTTCGATGCTGTAGACGGCGGGGGGGAGCGAGACGACCGTGTAGCCGCCCGCCTCGTTGGAACTGACCGTACGAGCGATCCCGGTTCCCTCGTTGGTGACAGTGATCGTGACGCCGGGCACAACTGCGCCGCTCTCGTCTGTGACGTTTCCCACGATCGTGCCGAAGGCAGTCTGCGCCGATACTGGCGCGACGGCTACGCAGGCCAGCAAGGCCAGAACCCCCAAGCTAATGGATGTGTATCTCAACGTGCGCTCCTTCCTGAACCGGATCCGCGACGGCTTCAGCAGCGCGGGTGTGGATCTACTCCCGCCGGTTCGCTGATCGATCTCGCTATGGACCCTTGGTTACAAAGAGTTTACACGAGACTGGCACCGGCGGACGACGCTCAAACCAAGTTCTCCCTCCGGTCACCCGCCGCCTGCGAATCCCGTAGCCGGCGCGGCCCGAGCCTCTGCGGCGGCCCGCTTGACTCCAAAGACCTTGAGATGCCGCTCCGCTTCGGCGCGACGCCCGGCCCGCAGGCAAGCCTGCCCCAACTGGTAGTAGGCGTTGTGGAACTCGGGCTCAGCTGCGATAGCCGCCTCCAGCGAGGTGATCGCCTCGGCGTAGCGGCCCATGGCAGCCAGCAGCTTGCCCAGCTCGTAGCGGGCCAATGCGTTGCGAGGCTCCAATTCGGCCGCCTTAACGAGAGCCTCCACAGCTCTGGCGCGGTCTGAACCGTCGGCCCCTGCGGCAAGTGCCCGCCCCAGCTCCAGGTGGTAACTCGAATTGAGCGGTGCCAGTCGGGCCGCGGTGAGGTGGGATTGGATGGCTTCCTCCCTACGGTCCCGCCGGAGCAGCGCCCGGCCCAGAAGATGATGCGCTCGCGCCAGGGAGGGATCGGACTCCAAGGCCTGCCGAAGCAGCGTTACCGGCGCTGCGCTGGAGGGATCGATGTGCAGACAGCTGTACGCCAGCGAAGCCAAGAGCTCCGGCGAGTCCGCTCCATAGGATCTCGCCAGCCCCAGCACTTCGACGGCTGTGCGATGGTGCTGCCGATTCGCCAAGTCCGCAGCCAACTCCAGATACGCCGCCGCCCGCGACGGTTCCCGGCGGACGAACTGGCTGCCTGGGCCGGCCGCCGGACTCGGGCAGGAATCGCGCTGGACGGAATAGAACACTTTGGGGCTGCCGGCCGAGGCCATGCTCCTCAGCTCGTCCAGCCAAGACTCGGCCTCAGCGGGCCGCCCGAGATCCAGCAGCAGGAAGGCCAGGTTCAGGCGCGAGTGGGGGCTGTTCGGCCACCGCTCGATCGCAGCATGGAACTCGGCCTCCGCCGCCTCTTCCAACCCTTGCTGCCCCAATGCCGTGGCGAGCAGCGCTGAGGACTCCGCTGTCCGGCGACTCGCATCCAAGCCGGCCAACAGGTCCGCCGCTTCGGCGTGGCGATTCAAGAGGTGGTTCGTGAGGGCTGCGAAATGCCGCGCCTCGTACGAAGCGGCGTTGATGGCCAGTGCCTTGTCGAATGCAAGCAAAGCGTCCCGGTAGAAGAACCGGTCGAACAGTAGACGCCCGGCTTGCAGCGAAGGGGCTGCCGCCCGCAGCTGCATCCCGACCAGCCTGCGGCATGCGTCGAGGCCGCCACTGTAGTTGCCGGTGGCGAAGTCGGCGCGGGCCAGATGCAGTAGTCCAGCAGTGGTGGAGAAACCCAGCTCGACCGCCCTCCGGAGGTGGCTCGCGGCCAGCCTCTCCCTCCCAGCCATGCGGTAGGCGAGCCCGGATTGGTAATGCACCACTCCTTGGCCAGGGACGAGCTGCAAGGCGTCCTCGAACTGCCGGGCCGCGTCTTCGGGCCGTTGTTGCGCAATCCTGACCGCTCCCAGCTCCCGGTGCAGCAATGCTCGGGATGCCGGAGGGGCTTCGGATCCCAACTCAGCCAGCGCATCGGACAGGAGCTTCGCGGCAGCCTCCAAGTCTCCCGCCTTGCGCTCGGCTCGGGCCCGCTCCAGAGCACCCTGCGATTCCGCCGCGAGAGGCGCACTCAAGCCCGCCGCCACAGCCAAGGTGGCGACAACTGGGTGGACGGATCGCAGGCCAGCAGCGAGCAAGCTGGCTCCATTGTCCACCTTGACCGGCGCGAGCCGCCGACATCTTGGCATTATGCAAGGGGAGCGGGAGTGCAACCGCTCCGCCTGCCATCCATGACGGCCGTCATCGCAGCAGTGATCCTATTGGCCTCCGCGATGCCCATGGGGGGCCAGTTCGTGGACGCATCCAAGAACAGCGGCCTCGATTCCAAGCTGACTTCGGGATCGTCGGAGAAGGCATACATTCTCGAGTCAATGGCCGGGGGCGTCGGCTTCCTAGACTACGACCGGGACGGCTGGCCGGACATCTACCTCGTGAACGGCGGCACGATGGACAGCCTCCCAGAAGGCGCTGCTGGCGTCTCGGACCGCCTGTACCGCAACAACCGCGACGGCACGTTCTCGGACGTCACGAGCCAAGCCGGGCTGGGCAGCACGAGCTGGGGCATGGGCGTCGCGGTGGCGGACGCCGACAACAACGGATACGACGACCTCTACGTCACCAATTACGGCCCCAACCGCCTCTACCTCAACCGCGGTGACGGCAGATTTGAGGAAGCACCTGGGGCGGCCGGAGCCGCGGGCGACGAATGGAGCTCGTCCGCCGGGTTCGCCGACTACGACGGCGACGGGGACGCAGACCTGTATGTCGCGAACTACTTGGTGTTCGACCCCACCGACCTCCCGGAGGACAGCCAGCTGTGCCGTTACCGGGGCATCCGGGTACAGTGCGGACCACGGGGCATGATCCCCGTGGCGGACCGGCTCTACGAGAATGCGGGGGACGGCACTTTCCGCGACGCCTCGGCCGAGTCTGGGATCGCGGCCGTCGCCGACTCTTACGGTCTCGGCGTGACTTGGTGCGACTTAGACAACGACTACGACCCCGACCTCTACGTGGCCAACGACTCGACGGCGAACTTCCTGTTCCAGAACGAAGGCGACGGCAGCTTCGTGGAGGTCGGCCTGCTGGCCGGCGCGGCACTCAGCGGAGACGGTAAGGAGCAGGCCGGCATGGGAGCCGACTGCGGGGACTTCGACAACGACGGCCTGCTGGACCTCGTCGTCACGAACTTCTCGGAGGACTACAACACGGTCTATCGCAACGAGGGAGGGGGCGTGTTTCGGGACACCTCGTACGCAGCCGGGCTGGGTGAGGCCACATGGCCCAAGCTGAGCTGGGGCGTCCGCTTCGTTGACTTCGACCGCGACGGCCTGCTGGACCTAGCCATCGCCGATGGCCACGTCTATCCGGAGGTAGACAGCCATGACCTCGGGATCCGCTACCGCCAGCCGAACTCCGCGTTCCTCAATCTAGGGAGAGGTAAGTTCGCACCGCAGGATCTGGCGGGCGCGGATTCCGCGGCGGAGTCCAGTCGCGGCTTGGCCACCGCCGACTTCGACAATGACGGCGCAGTCGACCTGTTGGTCGCCAATCTCGACGGCCCTCCGACGCTGCTTCGGGGGACCCCTGCGGGCGGAGGATGGCTGCTTGTCCAGCTCACCGGCACGGTCTCAAACCGCTCGGCCATCGGCGCTCGCGTCACAGTCCAGACCGGTGAGACGACGCAGATCCGTGAGGTCCGCAGCGGAGGCAGCTACCAGTCCCAGAGCGACTTCCGGTTGCATTTCGGCTTGGGAGACAGTGTCCGGGCGGACTCCATCAAGGTCCGTTGGCCGAGCGGCAAGCAGGTAGATATTGGATCGGTGGAGGCCAACCAAGTCCTGCGGATCGAGGAGCCGGCCGAGTGAGGCCCGACGACCTTGCCTTAGAGAGGGACCTTGACCGATCGAAGTTGGCAGCCAGCGACTTCGGTGCGACCGGCCCTAGCGGGCGGAATCAGTAGCGGATCGACTGCCGATTGGCAGGGCTGGACAGAACGTGCGGACGCTGACTTGGGACTGGCGCGGGGAATCAGGCGCTCACCGCCGCTGGCCCTTGAGATCCTCCGACACGCTCCTGACATCCCGCTGCACGCGGCGCAGCCGCTCGCGGTTGAGGCGCTGGTACGCCTCCAGCTCGCGCGCTGCGTCCGCAGCCCGCCCCATGGCACGATACGCCCTCGCCAGCAGGAAGCGCGCCCGCTCGTGCGACGGATCCGACCGGGTCACGGCCTCCAGCTCACGCGCCGCCGCTGGATGGTCCCCAACCTCCAAGTAGGCCCGGCCCAGAGCGAATCGGGCCTCGGCCGAACTCCCGGATCCAGATGCCGCCTCCAAATGGCGGAGAGCGTCCTCTGGACGACCCTGGTCCAGCAGGATGCTGCCCAACCTGTGCCGGGCGAGCACGTGATGAGGGTTCCTCTCCAGCTCCTCCTCCAGCCAGCGCACCGCTTCAGCCAGCCGTCCCGCTCTCCAGTGCACCACGCCGATCGCGTAGCGCAGGCCAGGCAGCTGCGGGCGCTTCTCCAAGGCTCGCTGGTAGGCAGCCAACGCCTTCGAGAACTCCGTTCTGGCGGCATGGAACTCCGCCTCAAGCTGGTCGGCCCGATACGAATCCGGAGCAAGCTCCGCGAGCTGCTCCAAGGTCGCAGCAGCCAGCCCTTTGTAGGACCGTCCCAGCCAATACATCGCCTCGATCCAGCCGGGTCCCGAACTGGGCCGCTCCTTGGCCAGCTTCGCTGCGACGGCGTAGCGGCCATCCATAAAGGAGGACCGCATATCGGAGAATTCGTCAGGGCCCGGCGCCTCCGGGGACTCGGCCTCCGGCTGCGCCACGCCGGCGACGGCGATGCCGGCTAGGTCCGGGCGCTGCTCACTGGCCCTCTTCAACTCCGCTTGAGCACGCTCCACCTCCCCCTCGAACGCAAAGCGTTCCGCCTGCAGCAGGAAGACGAACGGAGAGTCGGGCCGTTCGCGTCCGATCTGCTCGAACAACTGGTCGGCCCGGTTGTCGAACGCCTTGGCGAGATGGTAGAGGGTCTCCTCGTCGGCACCCTCGTTCTCAAGGACCGACGACAGATGGGAGATTGCCTCCTCATAGCGCGCCAGCGCGGCGCACGTCAGACCGAGCCAGCGACGCGCCTCGACCAGCTCGCCGTTCAGGGCCAAGCTTCGCTCCAGCGCCGCGAGCGCCTCCTCGTACTGCCCGACTCGGTAGGAATCCATGCCGAGGAACAGGTAGGCACCCCACAGCCGGCCGTCCAGCCGGACCGCCTCCCTGAGGTGCAGGATCGCCTCCGGGTAGCGTCCAGCGAGATGCAGCGCAACACCCAAGCTCTGGCGGACCAGTGCATTGGCCGGCTGGAGTGCAACGATCGCGGCGTACTCCGACGCCGCCGCGCCATAGTTCTGCGCCGCTTGCGCGGCGCGCGCCGCCTCAAGATGCGCCTGGACGGTGGCGTCCGCGGTCCCAGTAGGGGACTGCGCCGTGCCTTCGACCCGCAACACGACCGCCAGCAGCAACAACACGATGTGCGCAACAGAGAACCGCCGACCGCGTCGCGACGGCCCGCTGCTGAGGCCAGCGTAGCGGTGCGTCTCCCGGCCCGTTTCTGGAATCGGTGTCAAGTTCGCGCTCCTCGCAGCCCTGACCATAGTCTCGCTCCGATCCCCCTGTCAACGGGCGAGGCCGGCTCGGTGCCAGCGCCGGGCGCCATGCCGCGAGTATCATTCCGTAGAATGCTGAGAGATGGCTAAGCGCCCCATCTCTCCTAGCGCCCGGCTCGGAATCCTCGCAGCCCTTGCAACGGCCTGCACGATGCATTCGGCCGGCCAGCCCGCTGCCAGCGAAACGCAGGCGGCGGTCAACCGGCACTTGGCTCAGGCTCAGGTCCACTTGGATCAAGAACGGTACGCCGAAGCGCGGGAGGAGCTGGAGCGGGCTGTCGGCCTCCATCCGTCCATCCCTGGAGCCTACTACCAACTGGGACTAGCGAACTGGCACGTCCGAGACTTCGCTAGGGCGAGGGAAGCATTCCAGCGAGAGCTGGAGTTTGATCCGCCCGACGCCCATTCTCTGTACTACTTGGGACGGATTGCCTTGGTTGACGGCGACACGGCGCAGGCGGTCGAGCACTTCGAGCGGGTGGTGGCGATCGGCACGGTAATGGACGTGCGCCAGAGACTGGCGAGCGGCTACCTGCGCCTGGGGCGCGTGGAAGCGGCGATCCGCCTGCTGGAGGAGTCGGTCCGAAGGTGGCCCGAGCAGAGCGACAGCCACTACCTGCTGGGCCGGGCCTACCAGAGGCTGGGGCGCACGGAGGAGGCACGGTTCGAATTCGACCTCGCAGAGCGGTGGAAGAACCAGCTCCACAGCGAGATCCAGCGCTTGGTCGAGCTTCGCGTGCTGCTGCGGGACGGAGACCGCGCGGCAGCGGCCGCAAAGGCCGCCGCCTTGTCCGAGTCGGGCGATCCCGAAGTGCTGTTTAGCACGGCCGTGGCCTTGGGACGCAACGGCTGGCACGCGGAGGCGCTTCCCATGCTGCGCCGGGTGGTGGCGGCCCGTCCGCGCCATGCGGAGGCACACTTCAACCTGGCGCTGGCGCGGCTGTCGCTGGGAGAGAGAGGTGCCGCGATTGGAGACCTCGAGGCCGCGATCAGGGGGCGTCCGGAGTTCTTCGAAGCCCGCCTCTTATTGGGGAACTTGCTGGCTCAAGACGGGGAATTCGAGGCGGCGATTCCCCACCTGCGAACCGCCTTCCGCATCCAGCCGGAGAACGTGAAGCTGGCTGCCTTACTGGGGCTGCAATACATGCAGGGCCGGTACTATGCCGACGCGGTGGCGACGCTGCGAACCGCCACCGAGCTGGACCCGGGCAATCCGGACCTCCGCGGCCTGCTAGTGGACGCGCACTACAGGAATCACGACTTTGACCGCGCCGTGGAGGAGTCGCTCCGAGCACTGAAGGACTTCCCTGACCGAGCCATCAGCCATTACCAAGTCGCTTGGCAGATGGAGAATCGGGGCGACTTCGCCGCTGCTCGAGAGCATGCCTCCAACGCGCTCGCGGTCGATCCGGGGTTCACGGAGGCGAGGCGTCTGCTGGGCGAGATGGTGCTGCGCCTCGGGGACGCGGAGGGCAGCCTACGACACTTCCGGCAGGCACTCGACGGAGATCCGACATCCGGCCAAGCCTACGCCGGACTGGGGAAGGCATTGGTGCAGCTGAGGCGCTATGAAGAGGCCGCGAGCGCCATGGAGGAGGCCGTGATGGTTGTACCGGATCTCGCGCCGCTGCGGCTGAACCTCTCGCAGGCCTACCGGGCCCTCGGTCGATTGGAGGACGCCAAGCGGGAAGCGGCGGTCTTCGCCGAGCTCAACAAGCGGCGGGCCGCGGAGCGGGACCGGGATGTTGAGCGGACCTACCAAGGCGAAGGAGACTTGCAGTAGGCCGCGTTGCGGGAAGGGCCGATCTGGCCGCCAATGCGCCCAAGCCAAGCACTCGGCCGCGACAACACTGTCTTTCTCAGATCCACGCCACCGCGATTCCGGGTTGCAGCAACGGACTCCCAACGACCGGTGGCTCTTCGGCTGGCCCACCTTCCGGGCGATCATTCGACCTCGCATCCAATCGAAGCTTGAGGTGGTAGGTCCTTCGACCTATCTGCGACCTAGATTCCCAGACTTGGCCGCGAGCCACCTCCCGAGCCGCGGGCCGGAATTTCTTTGTTCCTTAACACGAACCGCATTAGGCTCGGCACTCCGGGTTCGCAGCAGTCAATGTCCTCATGGATTACCGGCCAAATGTAGCCGAGGTCACTCAGCCGGTCACAGACATCCATGGCTGCATCCTCGTCCGCCGTTCGCCCTGACCGCTTGAGACCCTCCTGAGCAGCCCGGAGAACCTCGCGCGTGGGCCGCCGTTCCGAGCGCGCAAATGCCTCCGCCACGCTCTCCGCAACGGGGACCAGTTTCTCCTCCTTCAACTCCCCGTACCGGTGGCCGTAGAGCTGGCCCCGTCGCTGCTTGAACTGCGGCCTGACACGGTCCAAGTCCGCGCAAGTGAGCTGCCGTCGGTCCTGCCCGCATTCGGCCCACAGCAGCGACCCCCACAACTGCACGAAGAACGGATACCCGTGGCTCTCCTCCACCACCCGCTCCAAGGCGTCCTCTGCGATCGAGCGCCCTCGTTCCTCCAGCGGGATCCGGATGGCGTCGGCTGAGCTGGCCGTGGCTAGGCGACCGATTGGCAACTCCAAGCTCCGCTCCCAGAACGAAGCGCGAAGTGTCTTGAGGTGCTTGGGCAGGTCCGGAGTGCCCGCGAGCAGCAGCAGCACCTGGGGATTGCTGCGCTGCCGACGCCTACGCTGCCATCGCTGAGCGGAGGCGAACAACTTCCGGCCCATTTCGATCGGCAGGGTCTGCGCTTCGTCGATCGCCACCAGCACTGGACTCCTGAGCGCCCTCCGCTCGATTGCTGCCGTCAGCTTGCTGGGCGGCACCTCGCGCCAATTGACTCCGGTCCCCAAGATTGAGAAGCCGCTCACCGCGCGCAACCACCGGGACAGGCTGCCGCGCCGGCTGGTCTCGTCCTCTTGGATCTCGGAATCACTCAAGTCGACATCGAGCACCCGAATCTTGCGGGACTCCGCCTGGCGCTCCGACCACTCCAGCAAGGCCGTCTTCCCGTTGCCTCTCGGCCCGTGGAGAATGATGAACGAGTCGGGAGCGCCTCCGCTGATGAGTCGGTCGAGTTGGTCTCGGATCAATCGTTGCTCGGCTTCGCGGCCCGCCAAGAAGGGCGGCAACACTCCTTGGCCAGGTGCGAACGGATTCGACCGCTCGTTCTCGATTTTTCCGGGAGCAAACCAGCCTCGCACAACCAGTTCATGGTAAGGGATTGGGGGCAACGGTATCCGAAGGTCCGTGTTCCGACGCACGGCTGCCGACGGACGACGACCTTACCCCTTCGGGGCCCAGCCTGGCCGGCTGGACGGTGCGTGACGGCCTGCTCCAGGTGCCGCCCGGCTCGTCTTCCCTGCAGGAATGCCAAGTATGGCCATCAAGATCTCATTAACCCATCGAGAAGGTTCAGTCCTAGAGGGATGAAGTGGAATCCTACTCGGACGGACTCAACACGTTGCGGTTCGCATACACCCCGATCCAATGGTTCTTGAACCTAAGATGCGGGCTCACCTCGACGGTCGGCATGTGGCAGGCCGTGCAGTCCGGGGCCGCTTCGGCCCCACAGGCCGGGGCCGGCTCCTTCCCTGCCTCCTGATGGCAGGCCATGCAGCGCTCCCGGTAGTAATCGGGATCCCCGCGGCGCAGCGTCTCATGCGGATCATGGCAGCCGAGACAGGACAGCTGGCCGCCGCTCGCCTCAAAGCACCTGCTCTGGCGGAAGAACGGCGGCTGATGACGGACATTCCATGCGAACTGGAAGTCGAACTCGGAGGACGCCCCGCGCGGGTCCCGGTGGCAGTCGCCGCAGAACTGCAGCAGCTGGTCAGCCGACCTGCGGCTTGGATTCCCGATCGACGACCGAACCCAGGCCAGGTCTCCCTCCGCGACCGCCTCCAGATGCATCCTCCCGGGCCCGTGGCAGCTCTCGCACCTCACGCCGGCCTCGCTGATCTGAATCTCCGACCTCGGCGAATAGGCCAACGGGCCCGTGGAGTGGCACTCGAAGCAATCCGAGATGGAATTCCCTTCCCCGCGCACGGCGTAGCGCAGGCCCATGGCCTGCAGCAGTGTTTCCGGGCGAACCGATTCGTGCCCCGTTGTGATGTCCAGCGCTTCGGCTTCCGAGTAATAGCTGTAGGCGTGCTCGAGATAGCTCTGCCGGTTGAGGCGGCTGACGAAGGTCACGCCGTGGTTTCCAGCGCCGAAGGCCCACTCGACGGGCAGCTCCATCACGAACTCGTTGTCGTCGGCCAGCACCGTCAGGTCGTCGCCGTCCCGTCGGTACCGGAAACGGAATCCCGGGGCCCGCAGCAAGGGCCGATCCGGTGCGAATCGGCCTTGCAAGGGATGCTCGGAGGCGCGATGGAGGGTGTTGGCATGCCCGGTAGCGGACTGCTTCTCGAACTGGGTCGGGTGGCAGGAGCCGCACGCGCGAGCCCCTACGTAGCCTGCTCCGTCCCCGGGTTGCTGGCCGTTCGACGGAGTTCCCAGTACCAAGGCGAGCAATGTCGCCGCCCACGTCGCATGCCTCGCGACCGGGCAGGCAGGAGCGGCGCGCTGGCAGCGCAAGCGGCTGGCTCGGCGGTTCAGCACGTCCTTCGTCCTCACGGCTGCGGCTCGAGGGCAGCACCCGCCCCTTCCTTGAGCCGCACCTCCCGGTTGACGGGCGCGCCGGGAAACGACTCAACCAGGCCGGAGGGCCACCGAACTGAGAACCCGTCCACCGCTCCGGCATCGCCCAAGCCGAAATGCAGCCGCATGTCGTTCTGGGACAAGAAGCTGCCCCCGCTGCGCACCTCTCGCGCTTGGACGGAATCGCCCGCCGTCACTGAGACCAGGGCGCCAATCCCATCGCGATTGGATGTCGTCCCCTCCGTTGTGACTCGAATCCAGTTACCCGCCTTCGCGCGATTCACAAGCAAGTTAGGGGCGCCGTTGAGGTTGTTGACGACCACCTCGATCTTGCCGTCGTTGTTCAGGTCTATGAACGAGGCGCCACGGGCGGCGCTTGCCTGCAGCAGGCCGGGCCCGGCCTGGGGCGTGATGTCGAGAAACGAACCGTTGCCAAGATTCCAATAGAGGTTCCTAGTCTGCTCAAAGTCGATTCCCGGACTGCTGGAGCCGCCAGAGCCGTACACATGGCCATTGACGATGAAGACGTCCTGCCAGCCGTCGTGGTCGACATCGAGGAACGCCACGCCCCAGCCGACGAACGTCGTATGCACGCCCAGCCCAGCCATAGCCGCTGCGTCCGTGTAGAACCCACCTCCGTCGTTGCGGTACAGGGACGGAATGTCGTTGTCGAAGTTGGTCTTGACGATGTCGGGCAGGCCGTCCCGATTGTAGTCTCCCGAATCTACTCCCATGCCGCCCTGCTCCTGGCCGTGCTCGTTGAGGGCCGTTCCAGACTCGTAGCCGATGTCCACGAACGTCCCGTCGCGCCCGTTCTGGAAGAGGATGCTGGGCGTCGAGTCGCATGCGATGTAGACATCCGGCCAGCCATCCCCATCGAAGTCGCCTGTGAGGACGGAGAAGCCGTAGACTCCAGAGGCGGCGCTGAAGCCGCTTGCCTCCGAGACATCCGCGAATCGCCCGTCGCCCTCGTTGCGGTAAAGGGAAGGCGACTCCCCAGGTAGGCCACGCGGTCCACACACCACCGGGGAACCTTGGTAGCGACACAGTTCGCTCTCGCCCGGCTTCGGTACGCGGTCGGGATCGAAGCGCACGTAGTTGGCGACGGCAAGATCCAGCAAGCCGTCCCGGTCGTAGTCAAAGAAGGAGCAGCCCGTGCTCCAGCGTCGCCGGGCTGAGAGCAGCCCAGCCTGCCCGGCGACCTCTTCGAACGTGCCGTCGCCCGCGTTGCGGAACAGCGCGTTGTCGCCCCAGGAGGTCACGAACAGGTCCTCGTCGCCGTCATTGTCGTAGTCTCCGACGCAGGCACCCTGCCCCCAGCCGGAGCGCGTCAGCCGCGCCTGGGACGTGACATCCTCGAACTGCAGGCTCCCCAGATTGCGGTAGAGACGGCTGGTGGGAAGCGGTTCGTCACCGACGATCCGCCAGCGGGTCTGGTTGACAAGGAAGACATCCTGCAACCCGTCGCCGTCATAGTCGAGCACGGCGACCCCGCTCCCAGTGACTTCCAAGATGTACTGTGGAGCGCTTTCTCCCCCAGCGACATGCCGGAACGCCAGCCCCCCCTCGGACGCCACATCGACGAATCTCACCGGCGGCGCCTCTCGGTCGGTCCCAACCAGAGGGGAGGGCCTGCCGGCGCGGTTGACGACCGCCATGCCTTGGCTCCACGCGAGCGGCGCAGACAGCAATGATGCCGTAACGAACGCAACAGCGGCCTGAACCCGGCGGAGAGACGACATGGACGAGCGCATGCGGCTCGTGCAGCGGCGAACCGCCGGTGTCTCGCGCCCGAGGCCGGCCCGCCACGCGGACCTGCGATGCGGTACTGCGAGCGTCCCCGTAGGATACACCGACCTCGCGGCCGCCCAACGGCTAGAATCAAGAGTCTCGGCACCGTCAGGACGTACTGAGGCAGTGCCTCGCAGTGCGCCTTCGGCCTAGTCCGAGGCGCAGGCTTCCATGTTCGAGCTGGAACGCTACTTGGCTGTCGGAGTCGATGTCGCCATTTGCTTCGGCTTGGCGGGGATCGCAACCTTGATATTCCTCGCCAACCTCGTCCTCGAAGCCACCTTAGGTGGCGCAGTCTCGGCCTTGCACGCCGGTGATGTGGACGCCCATGTGGACAGCACTTCCGCCTTCACCCTGTTCTCCACTCTCTCCATCCTGTCGTTCGTCATAGGCGTGGGCTGGATGGGGCTGGCATCCAGAGTGAGCTGGGGACTGGGCGCGACGGCGTCCGCCACGCTCGCCACGGGCATCGGATCCGGACTGATGCCGCTCTCGGCCGCCTCAGTGGGAAGCGCACGGTCGGAACCGAGTGATGACGAGAACCGGAATTAGGGCGGCGGGCCCGTGCATCGCCGAGTGACCGAGCGATTCCGGAACATGGAACTGGCCCCTAGCCTACTAGCAGGCGTGAGAGCGACAGGATGCCAACTCGGCCGGTCCGCGACGGGCTGGAGCGAGGCGCGCAGGCTGGGTCCTCTCGTGCCCCGTACGCTGATCGGCACTGGGGTGCCGCCGGAGCGCGGAAGGCAGACTCGCCCCCCGCTAGGCGGCATCCAGCGGGTCAACCACCGCCTCGCACAAGCTGAATAGAACCTATGCCCGCACCACGGATCTTCGGCCACAAGGACATCGCCGAGTCGCTGTGGAGGCTTGTCGGGGCTGACCGCCTGCCGCAAACACTGCTCTTCGCCGGCCCGCGCGGAGTCGGCAAGTCCACTCTGGCGCGCCATCTGGCGGCCGGCATCAACTGCGAAAGCGGACCGGGCCGTCCGTGCGGAGACTGCTCGTCCTGCCAGCGGATCATAGCCTGCGACCTGTCGAAGGAGGAGTTCGCCTCTGTCGTCCGGGACCGGCGCAAGCTTACGGCTCAGCAGAGGGAGAAGCAGCCGCTCGTCCTCGGCAACCACCCCGACGTGCTGACATTCCCCCCGGACGGGCCGAGCCGCATGTTCTCGATCCATCAAGCTCGGTTCTTGAGGGACCAAGCCAAGACCAGCCCCTTGGAGGGCCGCGGCAAGGTCCTGATCATCAAGCATGCCGAGCGCACAAATGAGCACGCGGCCAGCGCGCTGCTCAAGACGCTGGAGGAGCCCGTGTCCGGCGTGACGATCATCCTCACCTCGGAGAACCCCTACAAGCTCCTTCCTACGATCCGCTCGCGATCAATCCCCTTCCACTTCGCCACCCTGCCTCGGGAGGAGATGGACGCCTTCCTTCAGACTCGGGACGATGAACTGGAAGGACAGAAGGAACAATTGCGGGCGTGGTCGAGAGGCAGGCCGGGCGTCGCCATCCAGATCGATGTGAAGGCGTTTCTCCGGCGGCGCAAGGCCATGCTGGCCCTGCTGCGGGCAGCCTTGGCGCAAGAAGGCTTCGGAGGCCTGTCAGCGCAGCTGGAATCGATTGCCAGGAACCGGGATGAGCGGCTGGACCGGCTGTCATGGATGCTCGGCACGCTCCTGCGGGACATGCTCCGCATCGGCCTCGATATGAAGGAGGACCTGACCCATGCCGACATCGCGGACGAGCTAGCAAGACTCGCCCCTCTGGCCGATTTCGCGTGGACGGAGCGAGCGCTATCCAAGCTTGAGGCGCTGGAGCAACAACAGACTCTGAACATCAATCGACAGATCGCTCTGGAAGCCTATGCCCTGACGATGCTGAGGGGCCGCCGCTGACGGCGGCGGCGCGCGCGCCCGTTGCGTCCCGCACCCGACGCGACTCCGTCGGCCATCCCGGCGCGACCGTCCCAGTCCGGCCAAGGCCGGAAATCGCCACTTGGTGTCACGCATGGATGAATCAGAAGAGAACGCACCGCAGAGAGGTAATCTCGCGATGGTATTGGCACAGCCATTGTGACGCGTTACCAGGCATTGGCGACGACGCTCGAATTGGTCCGCGGCGGACTTCGCCCGGCCCTGCGCGGAAGACCCGAGCTGGTAGCGACGCAACCAACCGGTCCCGCGCTAGGAACGGAGCGCCTCTGCAAGAGGGCACCAGCAGCGCCCGTCCGTGCGAGCTCAGCCGAAATTCCACGGAGTTTGCTCGGCGAGTCTTCCCGACCAAGAACAACGGACTCCCGGCGGGGGGCAACGCCTATCCAATCCTGGGCCGATGCAGCTCTCGCGCGCTGCCGTTGAGAACTGGAGATCGCCGGAACATCACGCGCCGGCACCGAGACAAACCTGAACTCCGAGGTCACCAGCGGATGCCATTTTCACTGCCGACAGACAAGCCCACAGCCTGCCATGCTGCACGGCCGCCCAATTATAAACCGGGCAGCGGGCGTCTCGTTCCCGTACAATCAGAGTGGCGCTCGGAGATGGTGGGTAAAAGCACAGCACTCGAACCTTGGCTGCCAGCAGCCTGTTCGCGTACCCGCCCAATGGCTGGCCATGTTCCGTTCTGCATCTCGGCGACGCGATACGCGACGCCGGCTGGGGAACCCACCAAGCACCGGATCGGCCGAGCAAGACGAACCAGCCTCATTCCAGTGACGGGCTTCCCGGCAAGTCGCCGGGGCTGCCCCGGAACAGCTGCTGTACTGCGCCTCGGAAACGAAGCCTGTCCTGTTGCCGCGAGACGCGCGATTCCGCACACCCTCGGTCGCGGTTTCCCGCTATACTATGAATTCCACTGAAGCAAGGAGAAGTGAAAGTGGCCCGTACACTACAACACCACCCCCCAAGACAGGTGTTACTTTGCATCGCGGTCTTGGCAATTCTAGGACTGGGGGCTTGCTCGGATTCGGGCGGGTCGTCAGCTCCCCCGGCTCCGCCGCCCTTCGTCCCGCAAACCGTCAGCGTCGAACTTGGCGAGTCTGGAGACACTGTCAGCCTCCAAACCACCCAGAGCGGCGGCTTCACGAGAAACGGTGCGGCCTTCGCCACTGGCTCGACCATCGAGGCAGGAAACGGCAACACCTACGCGCTCACGCTGCAGAACGGGCAGTGGAGCGCGGCCTACGTGGCTCCGGATCCTCAGGAACTCGCGTTGGGAATCAGCGGCGCGAATGCGGAGATCACCCGGAATGAAGACGGCACCTACTCGATAGGCGAATCGAACATCGAATCGGGTACCATCCTGCAGACTCCGGTGGGCAGCGCCTACACGCTGACACTCGGCGAGGACGGCCAGTGGTCCGCGGCCTACACTCCGCCGGACCCGGTCGCAGTCACGCTCGGAAGCAGCGGCCAGACCGCGCAGATCGTCCGCCAAGAGAACGGGCGGTTCGCGGCGGACGGCACGGAGTTCGATGTTAACGGCCTCTACGAGACCGCCGCCGGCCTCAGCTACAGGCTCTCGCTGAGCAACGGCATGTGGACCGCCAACTTCGTTGCGACCGCGATCACCGTTCCCCTGGGAGACAGCGGAACATCCGTCAGCCTGATTCAACAGGAGGACGGCTCGGTGATGCTAGGAGGGTCCACGGTTCAGGCTGGCCACGTAGTGCGCGCCGCCAACGGAGCCGGATATGAGCTCACCTTCTCGAACAGCGAGTGGGGAGCCGCGTTCCTGCCGGACCCGCAGATGGTCCAGCTGGGCGGCAGCGGAGCTACGGTGAACATCACGCAGCTGCAAGACGGCTCATTCCGGCTGAACGGCCAGCCGTTCAGCAGCGGCCAGACGCACACGGCGGGGAACGGCAGCGAGTACCGGCTGACCTTCGCCAACGGAGCTTGGACAGTAGACTACCTCGCCCCCCCGGCCGTGACCGTGCAGTTGGGCGCCAGTGGAGAGACGATCCAGGTCGAGCGCCAAGAGACGGGACTGTACTCGGCGAATGGCCAGCTCATCACGGACGGCTCCACGTACGTCGCCGCCAACGGCAGCTCTTACCGTCTCCAGAGGGTCGGCATGGCATGGCTGGCCACCTTCACGGCTGGCCAGCCGGTCACGGTGGCGCTCGGCCAAAGCGGCACCGTCGTGGTCGTCACCCGACTGGAAAACGGCTTCTATCAGGTGGGGAATATCGCGTTCGAGGAGAGCGCTGTCTTCACCGCCCCCAACGGCAATCGGTACCGCGTATCGATCACGAACGGCACATGGGGCGCGACATTTGAAGCTCCGACCACGATGGTGCCATTGGGCAGCGGCGGCGAGAGCGTGCAACTGACCGAGCAGGAGGACGGCACGTACTCCATCGACGGCCAGTCCATTCAGAGCGGCCATGTCGTGACCGCGACGAACGGGGAACAGTTCCGGCTGACGCAGTTCGGAGGCACTTGGACGGCAGCGATGCTGCCGCCCCCGGTCAGCACCGTCGCGCTGGGCAACACCGGCCAGACGATCATGATCACCACTCATCCCGACGGCACGTACTCCATTGACGGCCAGCCAGTCACGGACGGCGGGGAATACACGACGCCCAGCGGGGCTATCTACATGCTGACGCTCATGGGCGATACTTGGACAGCGGAGCACGCGGGCGGAACGGTGCTGGTGCCTCTCGGCAGGGGTTTAGAACCCGTCGAGCTGACCGTCAACGAGGACGGCTCGTTCTCACGTAACGGCAGGCGGTTCCCGTCCGGACAGATCGTGGCGACTGACATCGGCCTCGAGTACCGGCTCACGTACGCGAACGGTGAGTGGACAGCGACTCTTTACGCGATCGACGGCAACGTCGTTAGTCCGACCACACCCGGCGGCGGGACCGACCCGACCAACCCGACTGACCCAACCGCGCCCACGACTCCCACGACCCCTACCGACACAGACAGCGTCCTGACCCAGCTCGGCACAGACGTTCAATTCCGAACGTCCGGAGATGACGCGCTGAAGGACGAGGGCACGATCCTCGTCATCGAGAGCGGGGACACCGATCCCGAGTTCGCCGTGGACGACCTGACCCGGCAAGCTTCCGTCACCATTGAGCAAACACACGCTCAGCGCGCCATTGCGGCCCTCCAGGACCTGATCGCGGAGATCAACACGTACACCCGGCTGTGGGAGCTGGAGATCGGCACTCCAGACGAGCACATTCGTTCTGGAGATGGCAGCCTGTGGCAGCGAGCCCAAGACGCCGTGGAAGAAATCTTCGGCGATGGAACCGCGCCCCTCGACTCTTCGCCGTGGCCCGGTTCGACTGTCGACTTGGACGAGGTTGATGACGTGGTCGATGAACTGAACGACGCCATCGCCGCACTCTCGAGCCTCTCGGCTTTCGAAGACAAGTTCAGCGGCGAGTTCGGAGAAAGCGATGGAGAAGACTTCTACGAAGCCGATATCTCCAAGATCGCGTTCGGCACGACCACCAACACTCGCTTCGGCGCGTTCGCATCGAAGGAATTGGACACGAACGCCTTGGGCGGAACTTGGACGCAGGGTGCATTCGCCTACAGTCCGGAAGGACGGCCCAGCAGCTCGGACATTCCGACTCGCGGCGAAGCCGTGTACAAGGGCAGGACGGTGGCCGTAACCGACCCAACCGACGCGGAGGCTCCCAGTCTCTACCATGGCGACATCGAAGTCGTTGCCTACTTCAGCAGGAGAATTCTCGAGGCCAGCGTCACGGGGCTCAGGGACGATGACGGGGCAGCTTGGGAGTCGACGCCCACCGGCGGCTCCATAACCGCCGTGCAATCAATCTCCCTGCCGTCCGCAAGTCTCGCAACCCGCGGGGCGTTCAACAGCGGCGGAGGGGAAGCCATTCTGCAATTCCCGGCCGGGCGGGGTCAGACAACCCCTGTCTCGGGAAGCGACTTCGACGGCCAGTTCGTCGACGAGGACCGAGAGATGTTCGGCATCTGGAACGTCGGGGCGGTGCTGGAGGGCTCATTCGGGGCGCGGTACAGTTCCTCGCAGAGTGCTGACCGGCCCAGCGTCAGCGACTCGGGTAACACAATCGGCACGGAAGCCGGCATCAACGTCTCGATTTCCTCCGGCGGCCACTTGGAGATCGAAGCGCTGAATACGGCGATCACAAGCCTTGACGACGACGCTCAAGCGAGGATCACGGACCTGAGTGCGAGGAGCTCGTTCTCCACCTCGCGGCCCGGTTCCACGCTGGTATCCAAGGCTCGCACCTTGCTGAGCAGGCATCGGAGTGCGATCGGGAGCACACCCGAAGGAGACGAGGGCGCTCTATGGACTAGCGTCAGAACAGCGCTGGGGATCGTGTTCGGCGCCGGCAACGTGCCGGCTCAGTTTCGCGGCTCGTACCCGACCGACGACAATGGCCGCGATGACACCGAGGCTCGGTCCGTGCTGGCCGAGGCCATTGCCGCTCTCGGTTCATCGAGCCGGTTCCGCAGCGAACTCGCGGCTGGCGAACTCTTCGCCGCGTCAGACTCAACGGCAAGCAGCATCGACCCGAACGACGTGAGCGCCCTGTTCCAAGCGCGCGAGTACGACTTCGACATCAAGGTAGACAGGACTCCTCTGAACTACACGCGATTCGGAGCGTGGTCGAACGTCACGTTCGCGTCGGCGGTCGACAGTTCCGGCAACTTGGTGGTGTCCCAACTAGCGAAGGGCGTGTTCGCCTACAGCCCTCTGGACAAGACCGTGAGCACCACGGTCCTTTCGTTTGAAGCCGTCTACGGCGGCGAGACCCTCGCAGTGGACAACTCCGGCACGAGGTGGGAAGGAGACTTCCAGCTCACGGTTGCATGGGGCGATTCTGCGGGTTCGGGCTCCGTCAGCGCGTTCGTGGAGAACCTCAAGGCCGGATCGGACTATGTCCAGCATCGCGAACTGGATGTCCGATACATTCAGTTCTTCGGTCTCACAGCGAGCGGATTCGCTGTGGCCGGCAGCCCTACGGCCTCCTCCGTGCGCTACGTGAACGACCGCGTCCGCGACGCCACGCTGGCCGGCACCAACGCACTGCAGGGCACGTTCGTCGGCAACAACGCAGACGGGCCGCTAGGCGTCATCGGTACTTGGGGAGCCTCAGATCTCAACGGCCTCGAAGGCGCCTTCGGCGCTGAACTCCAACCCTGACGGCAGTCGTTCTCTGACCAGTCGCAGGCATCGCCGGCAGACCGGCACCGGGCCGCGCAATTGCGCGGCCCGGTCTTTCTTGTTCCAGGCATGCCGCGCCGATTAGGAACCTCCAGCCGATTCCGTCATCGGGCGTTTTCTAGCTTCCCGCGCAATCTCCGTGCCGGCCGGCCAAGTCATTCCAGCCAGGGACCGTCGCAGGCTGCGGTGCAAGCGGCTCGCCGCTTGGGCAACCCCCAGCCGCATGGCTCGGCCCGTAGATCCAGCATCGACCTGCGGTCTCAATGACGACGCCCGCCGCCCACACCGTGTTACGAGCGGCACTTCCTCAGCGTCCAACCCAATGAAGAGGCCGCGGCTCGTCGGGCAAGAACGGCGAGTTCGCTCGCTCCTCAATCCAGCGCAGCTGGGTCACGGCGGCGGAGCCGGCATCCAGTCCAACCGCCATCGGGCCAGCCAGCCACTGTCAGCACAGAAATAAGTCTCTGGACCCTGCCACCGGATCCTGTCAGCACCCCACCGGTAGCAGGTACAGAATAGGAGAAGACACCCATGCAAGACGATCCGGGCCGGCTCCAGCCCCTGCACACCCGCAGGGAGTGCCCTCCGAATTCGGCCCCGCCGGGGCCCAGTCCAGCACCGCGATCGCGTCTCAAGTCAATGCGGCGCCCGATACTCTCAACGATCATTCCGCTCCTTCTCGCCCCGCGGCCGCAAACCCTGAATGCCGCGGGCACGGGGGCCGCATCCGCCCCTGCGATCGTGGCCGCCGCCTTGTTGGCTGCGCTCCTGCTCGCTCACCCGACTCCCCTCGCGGGTCAAGTGAGCTCCAGCGCTCCGACTGACGACCAAGTTACCGCGGCAGCGGCCGCCATCGAGCGTCTGCTGGCCCAGAACCGCCCGGTCGAAGCCTTCAACATCATTCGTCCGATCGCTGAGGCCCGTCCAGACTCGCTGCAAGCCACCTTCTCGATGGGCTTGGCGGCCATCGCCTCCGGAGACAGCGTCGTCGCCGCGGGAGCGAACCCGCGTAAGGGCCAAGCCAGGGAGTACTACGACACAGCGGTTCGCGCCTTCCGGGGCATGCTGGTGCGCAACCCGCGCCAAGCTAGGATCCGGCTGGAGCTGGCCCGCTCCCTCTTCCAGCGCGGCAACTGCATCGCCCCGCCCAAGAACCTCGTCAAGCACCTGCTCGGCGACGACTGCTGGGCGGCCGAGCAGCACTTCCTGAGAGTCCTCGGGACTAACATTCCGCCGCAAGTTGTTCTCAATGTCCGCCGCTTCATTCAGGTCTGCCGCGCCCGCAAGCGCGCCAACGGCAGCCTCAGTCTGGCTCTAGCGCCAGACACGAACGTCAACACATCCACGTCGGCCCAGACAGTCAACATCTTCGGGCTGCCGTTCCAGCTGGACGACCAAGCGCGGGCCAAGAGCGGCATCGGCCTTGTCGGCGCGTTCGGAAGCGAGGTACAGCTTCCGATGCCGAAGCCGAAGTGGATTCCCGGCAGCGTGGCGCGACTCAGGGTCGGCGGTACCGTTTTCCGCCGGGAGTACTCAGGCGGCGAGTTCGACGACTACAACTACAGCATGTACGCCGGCCCGCGCTTTTTGGGCCGTAAGGGCCAGTACAGCATCCTGATGCAGGCCGACCGCCGGCAAGTCAACGGACGGCCCTACAGCCACCAGTACGGGCTGCGTGCCGAAGGCGTGCGACTCGTCACCGGCAAGGTTTGGGCCGGAGGCTCGCTCGAGCTGTCCCGACAGACGGCCCTGTCGCCCGAAGGGCCAATCGGCAAGGCCGGCTTTAGCTGGAACAGCCAGATGTTCGCCACCTACGGGCTGACGCCCTCCCTGAACCTCCGCTTCATGGGCGGGTGGGGCCGCGAGAACACGGACCGCCTCTCGACGCGGCACTCCAATCGCTGGATCGGCATGATGGCCACCTACGATCTGATGTTCGGCTTCACCGTCACGGCGGCGCAGCAGTACTTCCTGACCGACTTCGACCAGCGGACCGCGTTCTTCGGGCCGGATCCGCCGAAGACCAAGATGTGGTTCTCCCGGCTGGCCCTCCACAACCGCAAGCTCCGCATAGGCGGTTTCTCGCCGTCCCTCTCGTTCATTCGAGAGCAGCGAGACGCCAACATCACCGTCTACGAATACCAGCGCTACCGGATGGAGGGCGGATTCGTCCGTGTCTTCTAGTCCGACGGGGCCGACCGGCGGCAGCCGGACGGCCCCTGCAATCAGCCTGTGGCGAGGCCAGCCGCCGCATCCGGAACCAATTCCAGCATCGACCGGGCAGGCTCGGCAACGCCTCCGCGAAGCCGCAAGGTCTCCGACGAACCGCTTGGGCAGCGCGGCCCCGGAAGGACCACGCCGGTGAGGTTGAGCGGGTCGGAGGCGCCAAGCTCGATTACTTCTGCATCCTCCTTCTCTCGCCGCACAGCCCGCAGCAAGTCCAAGGCCTCCGGCAGCGCGAACTGCTCGCCGCAGTACGCCTCCGCAAACCTACCTCCCCGAATCTCCCCCCGCGCCTCCATGCGGCGCAGGACGCTCAGCACGTCCCGCCAGTGGGGCAGGAAGAGTTCGCGCCGCACAAGGTCCCGGTACACGACACCCCACCTCGCTAGCAGCTGCTTCGCCAGCGCCTCAATCTGCTGGCCCGCCTCGACCTCCTCGCAGCAAGCCAAGGCCTCCGACTGCAGCGTCCAGCGGCCCGGGACGTGACGCGGACGGCGAACCGCTCTCCGTCCGGTTGCCCCCCGACGCCTAGGGTCAATCAGAGCTCGAAGATTGTCGAATCCGTCGGCCGTTACCATGCCAGCCGCTGTCAGCTCCCACAGTGCATCCTCGACTTCGCTGGGCAGCCTGCCCGTCCTCTTCGTCAGATCCCAGAAGAAGCAGGCGCCTCGCTCCCGCAGACATTCCAGCACCTGCCGTCCGGCCGGTGTGATCTTCGCCTCCGCGTCGTCGGCCTGATCGTGCTGCAGCAGCGGCAGCATCCATTCCGCGTCCTCCCGCAGGACGAGAGACACAGGCGCGGCACGCGTTGGCCGCACCCTGCGCCTCCGGCCGTTGGATCCAGAGGCCGCCCCTGCGGGACGTCGCGCAAAGGCCGGATGCGGTGACATCCGGCCCCAAATCACTTCGCCGGCCAGACACAGTCGGTCCAAGAACTCCGCCTTGTAGTCCTTGACCCTCTTCGGCAAGACCTGCGCTTCCCAAGCCGCCGCCGGAATCTCGAAGCCTTGCAGCTGCTTGATGACCTGCAGCGCGCCGTCAGCGCCGTGAAGCCTTCTAGCCGGGGTGACGTGCTGCCATCGCAGCAAGAACCGCATGATGTCCGCGCTCGAAGCCGGCTCGATTTCGCGCCGCAACCGCCTCAAGGTCTGCCGGTGGATCCTCGCCAGCAGCATCCGGTGACACCACTCCGCATCTCCCGACTCGTCATGGTTCCTGAACCGACCGCGAAGAATCACACCCTCGCTCTCAAGCCGAGCCAGAGCGGCAAGCACGACCGATTCCGGGAGTTGAAGGTCGGACGCCAAGTCTCTGGCCGTCTTGGGTCCGACGCAGTCGAACCACCCGCGGAGCATTGCCGCTACGCAGGCTTCCCTTCCTTCCGGAAGCCGCTTGCCGGCCGGTACACCGGCTATCTCAGGCACTGCTCGTGCGCCGGGATAGATCCGGGACGCCAGTTCCAGGCGCTCGGCCGGCACCCAGAGATGGACGCCTCGTACCAGAAGCGCAGTCGCCCGGTCCTGACCCGCCAAGGCCACGAAGTGCTCCGCCCACCCTTCGAGAGCCGGCACAGCCGTCATCGTGAGCAGAGCATCATGGAGTTCTTCCGGATCACGGACAACCGGCCATGCTGAGCGCTCCACCTCCTCGATCACTCGCTGGTCCAGAGCACCAGCCGAGGCAAGTTCCTTCCCGCCCAGCGACCGTCGCATCTGCACCGCCCTCGCCCGACGCTCTTCCAATGGAGCGTCATCCAAGAACGCGTAGGGGTTGGCGTTTAGGATCTCGTGGCAGAACGGCGACGGCTCCGGCGTCTCCCGGACCTCGGTCCGGATCGCGCCGGATCGAATCGACTCCAGCACCGACGCCAAGCCGTCCAGGTCCATCGCCTCGTGTAGGCAGTTGCCGATGGTCTCTCGCACCAGCGGATGATCGGGAATCCGGATCTCTCCCGAGAGGTTCTCGGCGCAGGCTGCCTGATCCGGAAAGACGGCGGCCAGCAAGTCATCAGAACGCATGCGCTGGATAGGAGGCGGAACCCTTCTCCCGCCCGCAAACCGCAGCACGGCCAGCGCTCGAGCCGCATTCCACCGCCACCTCGCCGTGAACATCGGCGAGTCCAACAGGGCTTGCGTCAGCACGTGCTCCAAGGTCGCTCCCTGCAGGAACTCAAACACCGTGTCCAGCGGAAACGAGTGCTGCTCCATCAAGGAGATGAGGATTCCGTCGTCGGTGGCCGCCGCTTGCAACTCCAAGTTGAAGGACCGACAAAACCGCTTGCGCAAGGCAAGGCCCCAGGCCCGATTGACCCGGACGCCCAAAGGGGAGTGGATCACCAGCTGCATCCCGCCAGCCTCGTCAAAGAACCGTTCGGCTACGATCAGCCCGGTCGTCGGCACAGCTCCGAGCGCCGTGCGGCCAGCCTCAAGATAGTCCGCTACCTGCGTCGCTCCCGCCTCATCCAAACCGCATTCCTTGGTGAGCAGGTCGGCCGCTCGGATCCCGCCCGAATCATCTTGGCCGTCCTCAAAGCTGCCCACTCGGCCCCTCAGGGCCGACACGTGAGTTGACAGTTCCGCCGTTCGTCCCGGAGCCTCTCCCAGCCAGAAGGGCACTGTCGGCGCGGCACCGTGAGCGTCCTCCACGCGAAGCCGGCCGGACTCCACGCGCCGAATCCGCCAAGAGGTCGTGCCCAGCAGGAATACGTCCCCGATGCTGCTCTCGACTGCGAAGTCCTCGTCAACCATCCCGACGGTCGCGCCTTCCGGCTCGGCCACGACACGGTACTGAGCCGTGTCCGGAATCGCTCCGCCTGAAGTGATCGCCGCTAGCCGGGCACTCCGCCTAGGCCGTAGCCGCCCATGCACTCGGTCCCTGTGGATGTAGGCCCCTCGACGTCCACGGGAAGTGGCAATGCCGTCAGAGAGCATCCCCAGCACTTCGTCGTAGTCGTTCCGGCTGAGCGAGCGGTACGGATAGGCGTCCCTGGCCAGATCGAACAGTTCGTCCTCTCCCAACTCCTCGCATGCCACCGCAGCCACCATCTGCTGGGCCAGCAAGTCCAATGGAGCTTCGGGAATCTGCAGTCGATCTAGGTCTCCCTTCTTGATGGCGTGGACCAAGGCCGCGCATTCCACCAGTCCGTCTCGAGTCATCGGGAAGATTCGGCCCTTCGACATGGCTCCGACCCAATGGCCGGATCGGCCGATGCGCTGCAGAGCCACCGAGATCGAGCGTGTAGAGCCGATCTGGCATACCAAGTCCACGCTGCCAACATCGATTCCCAGCTCCAAGGAAGCCGTGGCCACGACGGCCCGAAGACGCCCGTTCTTCAGCTGGTCCTCCGCCTCCACCCGGAGCCTCCGTGACAAACTTCCGTGGTGCGGCAGCACCGCCTCGGAGCCCAGCCGCTCCACCAGCCGGTGAGCGATCCGCTCCGACAGCCTGCGCGTGTTGACGAAGATCAGCGTGGTCCGATGGTCCATGACCAATCGAGCCAGCGTGTCGTAGGTCTCCTCCCACTGCTCGTTGGACGCCACGGCGCCGAGCGGTTCCTGAGGCACGACGACAGACAGGTCGAGTCGTCGCCGGTGTCCGAATTGGACGATCTCGCAGTCCCGGTCACCGCTCCCCCCAACAAGGAAGCTCGCGACTTCCCGCATCGGCCGAACGGTCGCCGACAAGCCGATCCGCTGGAGACGGCGACCGCCTTCCTGCTTGGACAGCCTGTCTAACCGGGCCAGCGAGAGGGCCAAGTGGGATCCGCGCTTGCTGCCTGCCACAGCGTGGATCTCATCAACGACGAGCGCCTTGGCCGTCCTGAGCATCCTGCGGCTCTTCTCGGCCGTGAGGAGGATGAATAACGACTCCGGTGTGGTCACCAGAATGTGGGGCGGTGACCGCAGCATCTTCTGACGCTCATAGGGAGGAGTGTCCCCGGTGCGGACAGCCGTCCTGATCGGCTGGAGAGTGATGCTGCGCTGCTTGGCTATCGCGCGAATCTCGGCCAAGGGAGACTCAAGGTTCTTCGCGATGTCGCTGCTGAGTGCCTTCAGAGGCGAGACATAGACCGCCTCTGTACGATCCTCCAACGCTCCCTCGCGGGCCCGCCGAATCAAGCCGTCGAGACACACCAGAAAAGCCGCCAAGGTCTTGCCCGAGCCAGTCGGGGCAGACACGAGCGTGTCCTTGCCCGAGCCAATCGCCTTCCATCCCTCACGCTGCGGCTCCGTCGGACCATCGAACCGGCCCTCAAACCACTCCCGGACCAAGGGGTCAAATTGGTCCGCCAGCAGGGTGAGAGAAGCGACCATCCTGTAGGCATCGTATCCCAGCGGCCAACCCAAGGCAGACGCTTGGGGCCCTGTCACGGCCCGCCTCTACGGCCGACGCAGAGCTTTCGGCCCCACCCCGACTGCTGACATCGTTGGATCCACCCCACCGATATGCAACATCACCGAGCCTTGGCTGGGCACTTCGTGCGGAGGGTCTGGGCACTGCTGGCTGAACAGCCATCCAGCTGCTACTGCTCACTCATAGTGCTGGGCAGTGCAAGCGCGAGCGCGGCCGAGGTCTGGTCTGTCAGCCGGACACCGGACCGCGTTCGCCTTGCTCGCGGCCGTTGCCTGCACCTCAAAACCACTTCCTGACGCCTAGGTCGGCGGCCGGCCAACCAGCCTGCCACAGCCCGTGCTATGCTTCGCACACGGCCCAGTATTCCCAGCGAGAGTCCGGCATGTCGAGCAAGATCGCGCAACAGAGCACTTCCTTGGCGGTGCCTTCAACAGTAAGCCGTCGAATCCCGAGGCGCACCTCGAACTGGGACATCGAGAGGGAGCGGAAGTACCCGAGTTCAGACGGCAGGCCCATGGCGCAGAACATCACGCAGGCAAGGGAGCTGGCCCAAGCGTACTTCTCGCTGGACCATCACTACTGCGAGGATCCGAATGTAGAGGTGTGCCCTGACATGCTGATCTATTACAAGAAGAAGGGTCCCCAGCGCAGCTTGGCACCGGACGTGTTCGTAGCATTCGGAGTCCGCAAGGACTCGAAACGGAAGACCTACAACGTCTGGGAGGAAGGGAAGGCGCCCGACTGGGTGCTGGAGATCCTGTCGGACTCGACCGCCAAGAAGGACCTCGACCCTGAGCTCAAGCAGCGGATCTACTGCCGGATGGGCGTGCGGGAGGTCTGGCTGTTCGATCCGACAGGGGAGCTCACCCACCCGCGCCTGAAGGGGCTGCATTTGGCCGGCCAAGCCTACCGCCCACTGCCGGAGATCGAGGTGCCGCAGGTGCCGCTGGCGTTGTACAGTCCCGTGCTGGGCCTGCAGCTCCATGTACGAGACGACTCGTTGCGCTTCTGGAACCCGAACACGGGGCAGTACCTGCCTACCTTTACGGAGGCCCTTCGAGATCGGCTGAACGATCGGCAGCTCCGGCAGAAGGCAGAGCAGGCCCAGCAGAAGGCGGAGCAGGCCCAGCAGAAGGCAGAGCAGGCCCAGCAAACCGAGCGGCAGCTCCGGCAGAAGGCAGAGCAGTTCGGGCTGAACGAGCGGCAGCTCCGGCTGAAGGCAGAGCGGTCCCGGCTGAAGGCAGAGCAGGAACTTGAGGAGCTACGCCGGCGCTTCAACGCAAAGGAACGTCAAGCGGATGCTAGCGCGGAATGAGCCACGCTGCGAGACCGCACGCAGCCTTCTGCAACGCCGCCCTTCTGCTCGGCCCGGCGGGACATCGGTTTGGAGCGCCGCCGGCTAGCAGCCAACCGGCATTGGCTGCCATCCAGTCTAGCCATCGCCTGCGGAGAACCAGCCGACTGGACCTCACGGCCGGGCGGTGTAGGGAGTCTTGCGGGGCGGCTGGCCAGAGCAAACTCAGGCGTACATCCCCCTAGTCAGAGCCCGAGGTTGCAAGCACCATGTAGCGGGGTGCGCAGACTGCTCGTGTACACCAACGGAAGATCTGGCTGAGGAGCGCACCCAGCGTCTTCCCCGCGTTCAGCGTTGCGAGCGCAACAAGGAAGAGGAAGTCCACGATCTCGGTGGACGGGAAGCCACCGGACCGCTCGCTGGCGAGCGGGATCGCAAGCACTAGGCGCGCGTCAGTGGTTGCCGGAAGGAGCAGTCCATCCGGGAACCACTCCCTGACCCTATGTTGGCGGCCGGCCAACCACCCTGCCACAGCCCATGCTATGCTTCGCACACGGCCCAGTTTTCCCAGCGAGCGTCCGGCATATCGAGCAAGATCCCGCAGCAGAGCACTTCCTTGGCGACGCCTTCAACAGTAAGCCGTCAGATCCCGAGGCGCACCTTTAGCTGGGACATCGAGAGGGAGCGGAAGTACCCGAGTTCAGACGGCAGGCGCATGGCGCAGAGCATGACGCAGGCAAGGGAGCTGACCCAAGTGTTCACCACGCTGCGCCACCACTACAGCGAGGATCCGAATGTAGAGGTGTGCGCTGATCTGCTGATTTACTACAAGAAGGGGGATTCCCAGCGTCGCTTGGCACCGGATGTGTTCGTGGCCTTCGGAGTCCGCGAGGACTTGGACCGGCAGACCTACAACGTCTGGGAGGAAGGGAAGGCGCCTGACTGGGTGCTGGAGATCCTGGCGGCCTCGACCTACAAGGAGGACCTCGACCCTAAGCTCAGGCAGCGCACCTACCGCCGGATGGGCGTGCAGGAGGTCTGGCTGTTCGATCCGATAGGGGAGTTCACCCACCCGCGCCTGCAGGGGCTGCACTTGGCCGGCCAAGCCTACCGCCCACTGCCGGAGATCGAGGTGCCGCAGGTGCCGCTGGCGGTGTCCAGTCCCGTGCTGGGCCTGCAGCTCCATGTCCGCGACGACTCGTTGCGCTTCTGGAACCCGCGCACCGGGCAGTACCTAATTACTTGGGCGGAGTCCCTGCGAGAGCTGCAGGAGGCGCGGCAGCGCCGGCTGAGAGCGGAGCAGCGCCGGCTGAAGGCGCGACAGCGCCGGCTGAAAGCAGAGCAGGAGCTCGAGGCGTTTCGCCAGCGCTTCAACGCAAAGGAAAGTCAGGCGGATGCTAGCGCGGAATGAGCCACCCTGCGAGGCCGCACGCAGCCGTCTGCAACGCCGCCCTTTCTGCTCGGCCCGGCTGGACATCGGTTTGGAGCGCCGCCGGCTAGCAGCCAACCGGCATTGGCTGCCATAGCGTCTAGACATCGGGTGCGGAGAACCAGCCGACCGGACCGCACGGCCGGGCGGCAGCCTCACCAGTTGTCCTTGGTCCGCCTACTGGCCCCTCCGCTCCTTGTCATACGGCGCTCCCGTCCCCGAGGATCCCAAGAAGAACTTGCGCCCGTCCTCGAACGTCACGTCACGCCCGTTCGCCCGGTTGGAACGATCCTTGGCCTGGTAGCCATCCACGATGACCACCTGCCCGATCTGAATCGTGTCGCGCTTCAGGCCCCGTCGCAGCAAGCTATTGGGCGTGCCCCCCTCAATCATCCAGACTTCCTTGCCGCCGTCCTCGTTCGTCACCTCGATGTGGATCCAAGTGTGGGGGTTAACCCACTCGACCTTCACCACGGGCCCCTTCAGCAGCAACGGCCGGTTCGGATCAAACTCCGCGCCGAAAGCGTGGTGGGCCCATGCCGGCACCGCCGCGCCGAGCAGCAGGACCCCGGCGGCTAGCCAAGACGCCGCAATCCTACAAGATTTCAATCGCACTTCCTGTTGCATTCGATCCTGTCCTCCGCTTCCGATTGAGTCCGCCGTCAGTCGTCGTCCGTCTGCGCGAGGGCTTCCTGCTCCAAAATCCGAGCGCCGCGCAGGATTCCGCCGAACGAGTAGTTCGCCTCGTGGCATGCGTACTCGTAAACTCGGCTGCTCGTCGCCGGCCACGCGTACTCGCCGCTCCACGGGGCGGTCCAGACCGTCGGGTCCTCGACCGTGAACTGGTACAGCAGCGTGTCCTCGTCAAGCCGCGAGAATCGCTCGACGACATGCAGGTTTCTCGTCGCTCCCGACAGAGCCGGCCGGTCCGTGAAGTTGGTCGTGTCGATCACCAGCGTGTCACCCTCCCAGTGACCGACCGAATCGCCCAGCCAGCTGCGGACGTCGTCCGGAGCATGCTCGGCGTTCATGCGCACGATGCGGGCATCGTGGACCATCTCCACCAGAATCATCAGATGGTCGTCAGTCTGCACGATCCTCTTCAGGTTGTTGTAGAGGACGGGCAGCATCGGCGGGCCGCCTGTGGAGCCGAAACCCAGCAAGCACCGCTCAGCGAGCGGCCGCAGCTCCGGATCGTCGTAGGGGCCGGGCTCAACGCCCTCCTTGATCCACCACGCTTCACCCTTGTTAGGTCGATACATCTTCGCGCGGCGCGCCGCCGCTGCCGTCCCTGCCTTCGTCAGCGGCGGACGCCGCCCGTTCGCAGGGTCGGTGATGATCGACGTGCGCCACTTGCCGTCAATCTGGAAGCCGCCGCTGCCGCGATCGATCCAGAAGGCGTTGTACCCGCCCACGTTGCCGGCCGCCCCCGTGGACCCGTCGCCGCCTTGCGGCGGTGCAGCGCGCTCGGGATCGGTCGGAGCGTTCCTGCCGGCGATGTACGTGGCCTCCCTGTTGGCGAGGGCCGCAGCCTCGTCCTCCGTCAGAGTGAGCTTGTCACCGTACCGCTCCGGCCGCTGCAGCGGCGTCAAGGTCGCAATGTCGTAGGTGCCGGAGAAATCCGGCCTCCCCGATGGAGTGCGGGGCATGTCGTCCGCCGCGGTCGCCCATACAGGGACCCACAGAACACCGCACGCAATCAAGACTCGAATCCGCATGACCGTCAACCCTCCGTTCGCTCCCAGCCTCCCAATCCGGCAACCGGCCTCTCAGCCCTGTCCGGCACCATAGTCACTCGCTCGCCCCCCGCGGCAACGGATTGCGCCGAAATCCGCCGTAGATCAGCTCCTCGACGAACTCAACGCACTTGAAATCCATGATCCGAGCATCCGGCTCCATCCGGCGGTAGAGCGGCATGGAGATCTTCCACGGGCGCGTGAACACGCCGGGATCTTCGATCGTGGCTTCGTACTGGATATGGTTCGGCGAAGCCAGCGAGTAGCGCTCGATTACCTTGAGCTGATTAGTGTGATGAGTGCCGGATCGGTCGAACCAAGTCTGGCCGTTGAAGCCCGTCACCTCGACCACCAACGTGTCGGCGTCCCAGCTTCCAACCGACTGCCCCATCCAAGCATCCGTCTCTGGCGGCCCGACATCCTCCATGTAGATCTCCCGCACCGCTCCGGCAAACTCGTAGGTGATGAACACCGAACTCTCGTTCTGGAAGATCTGGAACGGAAACGGCATGTACACCGCCCGCGGCACGCCCGGCAGGTAGCACTTCACTTCGGGATCGCGCTCTATCCACCTCGCCCGGTTCTCTTCCCGCAACTTGGCCGCCTCGGGCGTGTAGGGAATCTTGCCGCCCTCGATGACGCCCATGCCTCCCGGCACGGCCCCGACCGCTCCCAGTGCCAGCACCTCTACAGCGGGCAGAGGACCGTGCGGACCGTCGCGCAGCATCAGCGCCGAGCGTGCCACATGGCGCTCCACATCGTAGTGGGCGGACCCGATCGCCTGCCAGATCCCGTTCAAGTCCGGCTTCCCGTCAGCGAACCGCGACGGCTCAAAGCCCGGACCCTGAGCCGTCAGGGGGGGAGCCGCTAACAGAAGAGCCGCACCTGCGGCTGCCAGCCAATGTTTCACGTTCCAGATATACGATAACAGGTCGCCGGAGCCCATGGGGCCACCGCTGGGACGACTGGATCCCAAGTGGCAGCATTGACGAAATGCGCCAAACTGGACATGCAATGACCGCCAGCCACCGTTTGTTCGCCACGTTCCCCTCCCTGGCCGCCGTCTTGCTGCTTGCACTGCTGCCCCCCGCAGCCGCTGCACAGGCGGCCTCAGGATCTCCCGCCATAGCCAGGGACGCACGCCAGCCCGTCTACCCAAATGCCAAGACTGGCGGCAACTATATGACGAACTACTACCTCCCGCCAGTCAGCAGCACGCCTTGGCGACCGGCCTTCTCGCCGGACGGCGAATGGATCGCCTTCTCCATGTCCGGTTCGATCTGGAAAGTGAGGACCGGCGGCGGAGCAGCCTACGAGCTGACGGCCAACACCACTTACGACTCCTCGCCCGCCTGGTCGCCGGACGGTCGCTGGATCGCCTACACGGCCGACGATCGCTACCAGAGCATCAACCTCCGCCTCCTTGACACCCTCACCGGAGAGTCCACCGACCTCACCGAGGGACCGTTCGTCCATCTCGATCCAGTCTGGAGCCCCGACGGGAGCCGCCTGCTGCACGTCTCGACGGATCCGGACGGCTGGTACGACCTGTACTCTATCGACATCGATAACGGCTCGGCCGGCAACTGGGTCCGCCTAACCGAGGACAACTCCTACGCCAACGAGCGCCTGTACTTCGGGAGCCGTGACCTGCACATCCAGCCGACGCTGTCGCCGGACGGGCAGCGGATGATCCTCGTCTCGAATCGTGGGATCCCGCTTGGTTCCGGAGCCTTGTGGGTCGCTCCTGTTGGACCAGACGCCATGTCCGCAGCGCAGCGGATCCTGCGAGAGGAGACTCTGTACCGAACACGGCCGCAATGGTCTCCTGACGGCACCCGGATCGTCTACAGCTCGCACCGCGGCAGCCAGTTCAACAACCTCTTCGTGCTGCCCGTGGGAGGCGGGGAGCCGTACCAGCTGACCTTCGGCCAGTGGGATCACTTCGATCCGCGCTGGTCGCCGGACGGAGAATGGATCACCTACGTGTCGAACCGCGAAGGTCTATCCCAGCTCAGGCTGCTCAAGACGTTCGGCGGCTCCGATCAAGCGATCCAGATCACCAGACGGGTTTACAGGCGGCCGACAGGGACCCTCCGAGTCATGATCGTCGACGCAGCGACGGGAGAGCAGACCGGGGCCCGGATTCAGCTACGAGCATCCGACGGCAAGGCGTACGCCCCGCCGGACGCCTACCAGAGAGTTGCGGCCCGCGCCCTCAACCTGGACTTCTTCCACAGCAAAGGTGAGTTCTCGGTCGAGGTTCCAACCGGCGAAGTGTCAATTCTGGCCATGAAGGGCTTCGAGCGCCTCCCGGTGATGGCTGCGGCCAACATAGTCGCCGGAAAGGTGACCTCCTTGCGACTCCAGCTGGAGAAGTTCACAGACATGGCGGCGCTCGGCTGGTACAGCGGCAGCGACCACGTCCACATGAACTACGGCGGCAACCTCCGCAACACCCCGGAGAACCTGCTGTTCATGGCCGCGGCGGAAGACCTCGACCTGGTCGGAGAGAAGATCGCCAACAAGGACAACCGAATCTTCGACCACCAGCACTACCGCGGGCCGCGTGATCCGGCCCTCTCCACGCCGGAGCGGATCCTGTCCTGGGGCCAAGAGTACAGGCCGCCCTTCTACGGCCACATCAACTTGATCAACCTCACTCAGCACCTCATCTCGCCCTTCACGACCGGGTACGAGGGCACGGCCATCGGGAGCCTCTACCCCAGCAACACTGACATCTTCCGCATGGCCGCCGAGCAGGGAGCGCTCGGCGGTTACGTGCATCCCTACTCCCAAGACCCCGTCGTGGCTGGATACGGCGGAGCCCGTGGATTCCCGGTCGACGTGGCACTGGGAACGGTGACCTACCTGGAGGTGATGACCAGCGCGTGGCAGGCTCGCAACACCTCCCGGGTCTGGCATCGGGCCCTCAACTGCGGCTTCAAGATCACAGCCTCGGGAGGTGAGGACTCCATCACGGACCTGCACCGCACGCCCGTCATCGGCGCCGCCCGCATGTACGCCTACTTGGGCGACAGCCTAGACTGGGACCGCTGGGTGGAGGCGGTCCGCGTAGGCCGTACCTTCGTCACCAACGGCCCGCTGCTTCAGCTCAGCGTGAACGGCGAAATCTCCGGCGGCGAGGTCCGGCTGCCGTCCGAGGGCGGCAGCGTGGAAGTGCGCGGGCGCATGGACTCGGCCTTCCCGGTCGAGTCGCTCGAACTGATCTGGAACGGCCAAGCGGTCGAAAGGTTGCAGCTTGCGGATGGAGGACGGTCGGCCTCCTTCGTACGGCACATCCCCATCGATCGCAGCGGCTGGTTCACTCTGCGGGCCCTGACTTCAGACCCCGTACCACCGGTAGACGACACCCATCTCTACGCTGAGACCGGCGCAATCTACATCTATCGAGGCGAAGAGGTAATCCGGTCCCGCGAGGACGCCGAGTACTTCGTCCAGTGGATCGACGGAATCTCTGCTCAGGCACGCGAGCATCCGGGCTGGCGCTCCGACTACGAGCGCCAGCACGTGCTCTCTCAATTCCGGGAAGCCCGGGAGATCTTCACGCAACGCGCTTCGGAGGCAGGGGACCGGTGATCCACAGTCTCCGGAGCGTGCTGCGGCCGGCTCGGAGCTGCACCGAGACTTCGCCTTCATGAGGGGCGGAGGAAGCGGCGACCGGGCTTGGCGACACGGCTGGATCGTCCTCGCCGTGGCGGGCCTGGCCTTCCTGCCGACGATCAGCAGCCCTCCGTCCCTGATGGACGATGTCGACGCTACGTACGCTCAGATCGCCCGCACGATGCTCGAGTCCGGCGACTGGGTCACGGCCCGGCTCAATGGAGTGCCGTACTTCGACAAGCCACCAGGGCAGGTCTGGGTCATCGCAGCGTCCTACGCTGCATTCGGAGTCCACGACTGGTCGACCCGCCTGCCGATGGCTCTGGCCGCCATTGCGCTTTGCTGGCTGGCATGGCGGACCGGCCGCTGGGCGTTCGGCGACGAAGCAGGGTTGTACGCCGGCATCGGGTTGGCCACCTGCTACGGCCTGTTCCTGTTTACGCGTGTCCGGATCCCGGACATCTATGTCGCCTGCACGTGCCTGCTGACAATTGATTGCCTGCTGCGGGCGCAGGAGGCTGCCGGTCCCCGGTGCCGCAGGCTCATGCGCTTGGCCGGGGCTTCTATAGGAGTGGGAGTCCTGTTCAAGGGCCTCGTGGCCGTCGTACTGCCGCTGGGAGCGCTAGCCGCCTACGCGGCGCTCGGCGGCACCAAGTTCCGGCGAACACCTTGGGGCAGGTCCGGCTTGCTCGGCGCCGCTGCGGCGACAGTCGCGGTGGCTCTCCCTTGGCACGTGTTGTCGACACTGCGGAACCCACCTTGGTTCGACTTCACGCTTGAGAGCGGCCCGGGCTTGTACCGCGGCTTCTTCTGGCGGTACTTCGTCAACGAGCATGTGCTGCGCTATCTGGGCCTACGACATCCTGTCGACTACGATCGCGTCCCCCTGCCCTGGTTCTGGGCAGGCCATCTCGTCTGGCTGTTCCCTTGGAGCTTCCTGCTGGCCGGGCTGCGACGCTTCCGCGCGCATCCCGATGACCGCGCCGGTCGGACTCGCCTGCTGATGCTCTGCTTCTTCGGCTTCACGTTGGCGTTCTTCTCGCTCTCGACGAATCAGGAGTACTATACTCTGCCCGCCTACGCGACGGCTGCACTGCTACTCGCTGACGCAGCCGTCCGCAGCCCCAAGATTGCGACACTCGCGGTCCGCAGCGCCTCCGCCGTGCATGCGGCAGGACTGGTGGCCGCCCTGACCGTGCTGGCGCTGGCGGCATCTAGAGAGACTCCTTCTGACATCGTCACCGCCCTGACCAGCAACCCGGAGCAATACCGGCTGGCGCTCGGCCACTTCCACGACTTGACACTGGATGCGTTCGCGTATCTTCGCGGCCCTCTCGCACTTGCATCTCTCGCGCTGGCAATTGGTGCGTTGGGGGCCTGGCTGCCACGCTTCCGCCTTGCTGCCGGCAGCCTCGCTGCAGCCTCGCTGCTCTTCGTCCAAGCGGCTCATTGGGCGATGCAGGCGTTCGATCCGCACCTTTCCACGCATGCGCTGGCTCAGGCCTACCGCGACTCGCCGCCGGGCGAACTCATTCTGGACCACGAGTACTACGCATTCTCATCCGTCGCCTTCTACGCAAACCGGCAGGCACTGCTGCTCAACGGGCGCAAGAACAACATCGAGTACGGTTCCAACGCGCCAGGGGCACCTGACGTGTTCCTGGATGACAGCCGTCTCGCCGACCTCTGGGCCAGCCGGAGGCCTGTCTACCTCGTCACGTTCGCTCAGGATCGGGCCCGATTCGAGAAGCTGCTCGGCGAGGCACAGGTCCATATTGCCGCGAGCAGCGGCGGGAAGGTCCTACTCGCCAATCGGCCCAGACAGCCACCCGGCTGAGCAAGCGGCAGGTTGCGATGACCAGCAGCGGAGGGCGCAGTGCCGGTGAGCGTGAGCCGAACGAGTCAGGCAGCTATGACCAGCGGTTGGCCAGCAGTTGTCCAACGGTCGTCCAACGGTCGTCCAACGATCGTCGGCTATATTGGACTTAGAGGGGAGGCGCGCTGTGCCGCCCCACCCTACTGCCCCGGCTGCAGCCGGGACCAGAAGTCAGGACGGTAACCAATGAAGAACGGCATCCACCCCAAGAACTACCGGGAAGTTGTGTTCCGGGACGTGACGACCAACACTGAGTGGATCACGCGCTCCGCAGCCAAGACGGACAAGACGACCGAGGTCGACGGCAAGAGCTATCCGCTCTACGACTTGGCCATCTCGTCCTACTCCCATCCGTATTACACAGGCAAGCGCAAGCTGGTCGACTCCGAGGGCCGCATCGAGCGGTTCAACCGGAAGTACGGGCGGAAGCCACTCCAGTAGCAGCGTGGATGCCGGAGGGCGCGGCGAGAAGGGCTGACACTGACGCCGTGCTCTGTTTTGACCGACGCCGAGCAGCCTCAAAGACCGGCCTGCATCCGGCGAACAGACTCGTCAACTTCCGAACAGCCGCTCTTGGTGGCACAGACATGTGGCGGTGTGACGCGCTGGCTCGACCTGTCGGCTGGCCCCCCACGACTTGGGGAGGCGTGGATGGGGCCTTGGGGCCGCTGGACCGTCTTCGGTCCTGCGATCCGGG
Source organism: Bryobacterales bacterium (assembly GCA_963662745.2). Taxonomy (GTDB): domain Bacteria; phylum Acidobacteriota; class Terriglobia; order Bryobacterales; family UBA6623; genus VXMF01. The sequence goes on along the minus strand of CAXXUI010000002.1, from coordinate 2,387,800 downwards.
CGGAACTGCAGGCCATCGACCCTTGCTGGAGCACCCGCGCAGCGTAGATGGCAACCAACCGCTCAGCCCTAGTCCAAGTTGCCCGAAGCCGCTTCGCAGTCGGGCGCAGTTTCTAGCCACAGAGTCGCTAGACGAGTCTCCGTCCACTGAACCTCGCTTCCGGCAACCAACCATCGTCGCTTCTACGACGTGCCTCCTGCCGACCGTCTGGCATCCGATGCAGCTGAGCACAGCGTGCTACTCCACGCGGCGCTCGCTGACCCAAGACTTGCCGACACCGCCGAGCGCCCTGCGACACTGCGCAGCGAGCGACAATGGTCTCACGGCAGGATCAATGTCTTCTTCGAGACGAGGACAACTGTCGTGACCTTGTCGCAACCTGACACGAATCGGGATAGACCTTTTGCTGGAGCGATTTATCACCGGTGCGCATTGCAATTCACTTCTTGGAGCTACAGAGCCAAGTGTCGCAGTGCATCACAGGCCGGCAATGCTCAGTCTCATTCCGATGCTCTAGTCCAGAGGGCAGGCGACATCGGCATCACTGTCTCAGGCATAGCGCACCACACTGACGCCAGTGAAATGGCGACTCTTCAGGCAACAGAGAAAGAACATCACGTCACGCTCTACGATCTTGACAACCGGTTCATCACAGACGGCAGTGTGCCTATAGTGAGAAAGGAGACGCAGAGGATTCAATTCTTGTTCTCCACTGATAATGCCGACATACCTGTGTTCGGACATGCCGAGTTGATTGTTGGTCTGAGATCTACTCAAAGTCTTGTGGTAGTACAGACGAGCGTTGCGGATGATCACATCGAATCAATTGATGAGCCGTCCGTCAGAAAGCTCTTGAAAGTGTTCTTGGAGGGCGGAAAGGACGCATTCGAGAAGACTCGAGAGAAGTACGGATACTAGGGTGAAGAATTGACACAGTCTAGATTGTATCACTTAATTCTTGGAGGAGAGGACTCAGGTATCGAATTCAAGCGAGATAATATTACAGATTTAGATCTCGCTAAGGAACTAGTTTCATTTCTCAATCACTACGGAGGAACAGTGCTATTAGGTGTTGAGAACGACGGTCAGATTTCTGGAGTCAAACGAGATAGACGGGAGGAATGGGTCGCTAATGCTTGCAGAGAGAAGATTGAGCCACCTATATTTCCAGACCTGTCATGGGCTCGAAATGTGGAGGGTGGTCACGATATACTAGCAATTCACGTGCCGACTGGTCCCGACAAACCCTATGCTTGTGTTCACAATGGTCGCAAGACCTACTATGCTCGGATGGGAAGCACTTGTCGGGAAGAAAGTCGAGCAGATTTGCAGCGAATATTCCCAGCGTCTGGTGGACTACACTATGGACTTAGACCAGTTCCGGGAGCGACGTTCTCTGCGTTTGATATTCGGCGACTTACCAACTATTTTCAGCACGTTCGACAGGAAGATATTCCGAACGAGAACGACTTGATCCGTTGGGAAGAGATCTTATGCGCCACCAACCTGATGACAATCGCAGCCGCTCAGCGCATTGCTACAGTTGATGGGCTACTGTTGTTCGGTAGGGATCCGTATTCTTACTTGCCTCAATCGGGTATCAGAGCCGTTTGCCATTTTGGTACTGAACCAGACTATACTACAAGGGCGGACGAGGAATTACGAGGTCCAATCGTTCCACTTGTTACCAGTTCAGGTATCGTTCTGAGAGGTCTGGTAGAGAAGGCATTGAATTTTGTGCAAGCAAATACTCAAGCTGAGTCACGGGTGGTCGATGGTAGAAGTGTTTCTAGGTGGGACTATCCGGAGGAAGTAATTCGAGAGGTTGTGGTCAACGCATTGGTACATCGTGATTACAGGATCGCGGGGACAGATATCATGCTTTCGATCTACTCAGGTCGCTTAGAGGTTGTGAGTCCCGGTCGTCTTCCCAATATGGTAACTGTTGAAGGAGTGAAGTACGGAATGCAATATTCCCGCAATCAAACTCTATCGAATGTCCTGCGAGACTATGGATATTTTGAAGGATATGGAATGGGTTTAGCGGCAACGGTTATACCTAGTATGCGTGCTCACAACGGTACAGAACCCGATTTTATTTCAGCACCGAACCGATTTACTGTGCGGTTATGGAAGGGATGACTTGACAGTTCTCCCATGGATTGTGGCAAGGCTGTCGGGGCGTAGACATTCCAATGTGTTCTGCTTCCGAGAGGCGGGAAGGGAGACCTACTGTGGCAGTTTACAGAATGGGACAGTCGAACTGCTAACGGCCGGCCAGCTTTCGTCAAAGTGCGGCACCCGCTCGGCGGGCTCGTGGTGCTCAACATCGCGCAGGCGGGAGCGTGGTAGGACTTCATGGACGCCCCGCACCCCACCGTGCCTGCCGATGCGGTCGCCACTCTCGAGGCCGGAGATGTCTGGAGCGGCGGGGTCATGGGCGCTGCGCAGCGCCCATCAGTGGGCCGCCATACCGACGAAGTCCGTGAGTGCTGACGGCGGCGGGCTCGGAAGGCCGGCAGCGCAGGACAGGGAGGGCGCTCTTCCTCCCGTGCCGCAAGCGCCCGCGGCGCAGCGCGGAACTCCGGGGCGGTCGTCCGCTGTGACGAGCGCCGTGCGTGGCGGCCTGGAATCCTTTCGGGCGCACATCGGGCGCCTCTACGGGGGCTAGCGGATGGCGGGGGCGTGACACGCTGTCTCTTGACGCGTTGTGTCAAGTGTTCATGGCAGTGGGCTTGCAAGTCGCACCAGCGACTCACGCGCTGGATTGGCCAGCACTCTTAGGCAGCTTCGGCAGTAGGGCGTGGGCCGGGTCTTCCCATAGCGGAATGAAAGGGAGTGGCTGTTCTGATGGGCCGACGTGACGGCTCAGTAGAACAACTTTACTCCACGGAGAATTGAGCGTGGCCGTTTCACACGCTTCAATTATGCTCTCGGGCAATCCACCTGTGAGCCCTACGAACGGGCTCCATAGCTCATCGCTCAGCACTAGCCACCACTTGTGATTGTTGCATGACGTTGGCTTATTCTGGATCTTCTCTGTTTTTCGTTCAATAGCGGCAAGAATGCACTTGGACAGCGTCGGTGCCACAAGGTACCCTTCATCAATGTAGACACCATCAAAGGCACCCTCACCATTAACTCGATGCAACCTGAGTCTCACTCCACGCCCTTTGATCTGGCGCTCCGGGATCAGCTGATACGTGCCGCCGTCGTTCTTCTGTTGTAACGCGTGTCGAACTAACTCTTGCCAATGCTGATCATTCTTTTTGGGTGGTCGTTCTTGTCTTGGGTCGTATACACAAGATGAACACCACCTAACATTCGCCTTGTCTTCATTCTGGACTTGCCTAATCAACTCGCTAAGCTGCCGTTCAAAGGCGTACTTCCGCTCTGTGTTCCAACCGCGATTATATTCCATCCTAGTCACTTCGACTGCTATGGATTCACCTCGAAATGTCGCCTCGAAATCAGGCGGATACTTACGGTACCCTACAAAGGAAGTATACGTTGCACCGATTTGCGTCAACCATTCCTTGCAAGCAGTCTCGCTATTATTGATTTCTTGATTCATATGATCCTTTGTCGGGGTTGGTCGCGTCTGCTGCCCGCTACGCTGCGGACTCCGAAGCCCCGTCCCGCGATGTAGTCGACGACATCGAACCCAGGCTGACCCTCTGGCCGCCCGTCCATGCTGAGAGTGGCAAGATGCTGGAGGCGAGTCACCTTGGCTCCGGCCGTGCCGTCGTCCTCGGTGAGTTTACCTTTGATCACCATTCTGGGGGTGAATTCGTTGGGAACGACAAAATCGGGCGCTTGATCGAAGCCGGCCAAGCGCTCGGCACGTTTGGTCTTACGGTAGCTGACACGTTCCTGAGACAGCACGTCCTTGACGGCGTTCTCGACGATGTTCCCGATCCGCTTGCTTACGGAGTCACGATGACCCGCGAATGGGCGGCCGAGTAGGCACTCGCACAGCAGCATGGAGTACGGCAAGCCCAAGTCCGCGGATGATTGCATGCTGCCGAGTCCCGCCGCCGTGTCGGCCTTCGCAAGCCTGTGGATGGCATCCGGCGACTGGCTGGAAGCCCCGGGTTCCAACGCCTGGCATGCGGCGGCGATCAAGGCACGAACTCGCTCGCCAGTCTTTCCCCGGTGAGGTAGCGACACTTCTGGATTCATGCGGATCCTGCGATCAATCGAGCGAGGTGCGTTCTGGAGAACCTCCACGCCCGTACGGCAACTTGCGTAGTAAGCCCACTCAGGCGGTGTGAATCCCAGCCTGCTGCGAAGAACGATGAGGGCAAGCGGTTTCTCGAATACGATTGCGGAGACCGCTGGGGGAGTGGTTTCCCGAAAGCTTCTGGTCGCTCGCTCCAGGGCTTCATAGCCGGACTCGAACACGGGGAACTCAACGAACACGGCGCCCTTGGACATGACTAGGCAGTCGGACTCCAAGCTCCCGAAGACGTCATCAACATAGGTGTCGAGATCGGACGTGACCGCCTCAAACCTCACTTCAAGAGAAACAGCACCGTGACTTCCTTCGTCGTGGCGGGTCGCTTCGGCCGCAAACAGCTGCCAGCCCTCCGCTGGTTCCCGGGGTGCGATGAGCGTCGCCAGCTCGTTCGGGTCCCCATAACAGCCTGAGGCAAAAGTCGCGGTGATGCCCCGGTAGAAACGAGATGCTGTATAATGGTTCCATTGTGATGGGCAGGCGCAGACAGAAACCGATGCCAGCAGTGCTGACGGCAGAGGATTTGCCGACGGCGCCGACGGTGCCGTTCTTCCAGCGGCTCAATCAACTCCTGGAGGACGCGGGGTTCGAGAGTTTCGTCGAGGAGCTGTGCCAACCGTTCTACGCCCAGCGCATGGGCAGGCCGTCCTTGCCTCCCGAGGTGTACTTCCGCCTGCTGCTGCTGGGCTTCCTGATGGGCCTCGATTCCGAGCGTCGCATCGCCTTGATGGCTTGCGATTCGCTCAGCTTGCGGGCCTTTCTGGGCTATGGCCTGCACGAGAAGACTCCGGACCACTCGACGCTCTCGCGCACGCGCCGTCTGCTGTCCCTCGCAGTGCACGAGCAGGTTTTCAGCTGGGTCCTGGAGCGCTTGCGCGAGGAGGGCTTGGCGCAGGGCAACCGCTTGGCGGTGGATGCCACCACCTTGCAGGCGAATGCGGCCTTAAAGACCTTGCGGCACAAGGAAACCAAGCAGGGTTATCGGGCCTTCGTGCGCAGTTTGGCGGAGGCAGCCGGTGAGACGGTCGAGAGCGAGGAGGACTTGAACCGTTTTGACAGGAAGCGCAAGGGCAAGAGCCTCAGCAATGCGGAGTGGGAGAGCTCGACTGATCCAGACGCACGGGTAGCGAAGATGAAGGACGGAAGCAAGAAGATGGCCTACAAGGCAGAGCACGCGGTGGACTTGGACAGCGGGGCGCTGGTGGGGATCACCGTGCAGCAGGCAGATCAGGGCGACACGAAGACGCTGCCGGAGACGCTGGAAGCGGTGCAAGAGGCACAAGGGAGTTCGCCAAAGACAGTGGTTCTCGACAGGGGTTACCACAGCGACGAGACGCTGGAGAGGATCGAAACCGAGGGGGCCGACTCCTATGTGCCGGAGCCGAAACGCAAGCCGCGCCAGTGGAAAGGCAAGCCGGAGCAGCAGCGTCGGTATGAGGAGAACGAGAAACGAGTGGCGAGCGAGGCGGGTCGGGAGTACAGTAAGCAGCGCACGGAAAAAGTGGAGCGGTCGATGGCCCACATGTACGCAACGGGAGCCATGCGACGGTTGTGGCTGCGAGGCAAAGAGAATGTGAGGAAGCGTCTGCTGATCCATGCCTGCGGCTTCAACTTGGGGGTCCTGATGCGGTCCTTGACGGGCACCGGTACGCCTCGAGGCCTGCAAGGCATGCCCGCAGACCTTGCGAAGGTCTGAGAGAACTGGCTAGGACGGTCAAATTGGGGCTTGGTGCGCCCATTCTGGGGGCTTCTGAGCCCGATTTGAGCCAAGACCCGCAAGAAGCCGCGATCTCGCTTGAGATGGTTCAGATTCCAAGCGCGAACTCGCGAATCAGCCCACGGGCGTAGTCTGGACTTTTGCCACGGGCTGATAACGCATAATCCTACCGTGCAGAGCGGCGATCTTCCGCTTGGCGGAGCGGGAACTGTTCCAATCCGATCGAAGCTCCCATACCGCTATTCGGGTCAGGTGCCCGAGGATGATACAGCGCGTGTCACCGAAGGAAGCCATCCTGCCTCCGGCTGCGACGCACGCCAAAGCCTGATTCACGATCTTGAGCAGCCGCTCGCGCGAGTCGAAGACCGAGTGCTTGGACATCTCTCCCGACCTATGGCAGACGAACACGGTGTCGATGATCGAGGAGTTCGTGCCGTGAATGTGGATGGACCCGCCCATCTCGGACGGGCAGGGCAAGGATGCTGAGCACACGAGACGCGCATCCAAGATCGCCACACCGACCGCACAGTAGGCATCAAGCCGGTTGTGATGATAGGTGGAGACGAGTGGCGCGCCGGGCTTCAGGGCGCGGGCCATGCGCAGATTCACTTTGCCATGAAACACCCGGTCTGGGTGGACGCAGTTCTCCTCTCGCGTGGCGCGCTGCGCTTGCCACGGCAGTGTGACGCTGGCGCCTCCGGTGTGTGCCGTCCCAAGGCAGCCCCGATCTGTGGCCTTGGGCCCGACGACGGTGAGTGGAAGCAGCTGCGCTGTGGTCTGTAGCCGGCCCGGCTCTGCCTAGGCGGCTGCCCTCACCTCGTCCAGAAAGTTGTGCTTGCTCAGCATGCGCAGCCAGCGCGGCGCGTTGCGCTTCACCAGCAGGCTCTCGTAGTTGACCTTGGGGTCGCGGTACGGATGATCGTCCCGCAGAATCGCGTAGATCGTGCGCAGCAGCTTGTGCGCCGTCGCCAAGGTCGCGCGCTTGTAGCCGATGCGGGCCTTCATGTTGGCGTGGTAGCCGTGGAATTGCGAGTTGCCGGTGCGGGCTGCTCCGAGGGCACACTCCGTCAGAGTGGCCCGCAGAGCCGCGTTGCCCGCACGGACACGACCGGAGCGACGCTTGCCGACGCTCTCGTTGTTGCCCGGACAGACGCCGGCCCAAGCCGCCAGGCTGGCTGCATCCGGGAACACTTTCGTGGGCTCGGGGCCCAGCTCGGCCAAGATCGCTTGGGCGCTGCTGCGCGCAATGCCCGGTATCGTCTGCAGCAGCTCCAGCTGGCGCTCCCAAGGCTGCAGCGCCTGCCCCACCAAGGCGTCCAGCTCCTGCAAGCGCTGGTTGGCCGCGTCGAAGTCCTGCAGCAGACACGACAGCCGCCACAGCGCGGCCGGCGACAAGCGGGCCTCCAGCGTGCGCGCGATCGGCTCCAGCTTGGCGCGCACGTGCCACGTCAGCTGCTCCAGAATGCGCGCCACGCTGTCACGCCGCACCAAGCCGTCCAGAATGCGCCGGCCGTTCAGCCCCAGCAGGTCCGAGAGGACCCCGCCCAGCCGCAGGCCGTCGTGGTCCAGCGTCTTCTGCAGGCGGTTGCGGAGGCGCGCGCGGTCGGCCACCACCTTGCGCCGGTAGCGGCACTGCTGGCGCAACTCGGAGAACTCGCGCGGCGGCACGTAGCTGGGCCGGGCCAGGCCGAACTGGCACACGCGGGCCAGCCACAGCGCGTCCTGGACGTCCGTCTTGCGGCCCTTGATTTGCTTCACATGCTGGGCATGCACCAATTGCGGCTTAGTCCCTGCCTCCTCCAGCGCCCGGAAGGGCGCAATCCAGTACACGCCCGTGCCCTCCATCACGACTGAGGTCACACCATGCTGCTTGAGCCAGGCGCTGCACTCCTGGAGGGCCGCGGGGTCGGTTCTGAAGATGCGGATGGAAGCCTGCGCGTCCTCGCCGTCACGCCCGTACAGGCGCACCGCCACGGTGAGTTGCATCTTGTGGACATCCACGCCGGCCGCGCGGGGCACGGCGACGCGCATCGAGTCCGAGACGAAGTGATCGTGCATCGGGTATACTCCTTTCAGGCGGAAGCGGGTAGCGGTCCCGGAACTGGACACCCGCCCGGGGGGCGGGGCACTATTTGCCATGCGTCCACGCCTCCCGGAGAGGGAACAGCGGGAACAATTCGGGGCTCGACACGGGATCGCAGGGTCAGTTTGAATTTCGAAGACGAAACCGTCAATAGATAGTTCGACCATGCCCCGCTTTCGCCACCCGCTATTGGAGCACAGGCGTCTGAGGATGCCGCCGGCCTCGCCTAGAGAGGTGTTTCATGCCTCGGGGTGAACGCCCAAGCCGTTCATGACCGTTTGGACAGGCACTCCGTAGACTCCTCAAGGCCACGAAACAGGATGCCGGGCCGTCTGGCAAACCGTTCATGCACACCGATGATCGGCCGGTAGTTCTGTGGAAGCTGCGTTTCACGGAGCGCCATCCCGGCGATCAGCGGAACTTCGAAGCGACGTTCGATGCTCATCGGCCTAAGTTCGTCGCCCAAGCTGCGGGGTAACAGGTCCGCGCTTGTGGAAGGTCTTTCACGGCCTGTTTTTCAGCTTGGTCGTTCACCACGCAACCCGGCAAGACACTTCTCCGCGTGAGCGACTATCGGCGTCGAGCCAACTCGGGTCCAGTCACTCGTGCTGTGCTCCGCGCTCTTGTCTCGATAGCGCTTGCGCGCGAATCACTTCTTCGTGTGGTCCTCGCGCCCAGTTTATAAGTGTAACATGCCGGCGGAAGCGGCTCAGCAGCGGTAGCGCAGTCACACGACGGCGCCCCGGCCGGCCAGTTCCCCCCGGGCGTAGTGTGCGGGCATGCGGGCGCTTTCCCAGCGGCCTTCCTGCCGGAGGTCCGGCAGGTTGGCCTTGCCGTTGACAAGCACCTAGCCGCTCCCCACGCGGAACAAGTTCCCCGACACGCGTCCGGCGACACCCGCGCCCGGCGCACGCTTGCGGATGATGGCGCGTGCGACCTTGAGTGCCAACGGTTTGACGCGGACATCGGCGATGGAGCGTATTACTCAGCCACACGACATCGTATTTCGCCAGCGTATACGGGCAGGGGGGACAGCGCCATGCGGCACGTACTCGAGGAGTTCATCCGCGCTAGTACATAATGTGCTGGCATCCGGGATCCCGATTCCTTGCCGGCCGGTTAGAGGTGGCTCCTATGCTCCGGAAGGATTTTTCTATCTCGCACACCTCTAGTTCGCGCCGTTTGTCTACGACCGGCACGTCGCTTTCCTCTGTGTTGGGCAGTCGCCTGAAGAAGATGGTGCCTCGGGATCCTTTGACCACTACGTAGTCGTACCGCTCACGATAATCGGGTCCCCACAGGATCTCAAGCCGATCACCCTCTTGGTCCCGACCCGAGGAGTTCAACCGGGAATCCAGCCACTCTCTGTGGAACCCCCATCTGTACTCGTGGAGACGCCAACTGTAGTCGGCTCGGCTCGCCTTACCCGTCCCCTCTTGGATTGACCTCAATAGCTCCACGCATCCGTACATGATTTCATGCATAGCATTGATGCTCACGCTCGGAAGCGACGCGCCGGCCGCCTCTTGCGTCAGGGCGTATCGCCAATCGACGGACCCAAGGCACTTGCCCCGGCCGACTCCTCGGCCGTCCAGGTTCTCCAGAAAGTCGTCCAGCGGCGGCGGTGGCCGAAACCATCGCAACCCTGGAAACGCATGCCAGAAGTCGCAGTGGTGCGCCCGCAGCACGTCTTGGTCGTTCGCTGGTAGTCCGTCGAACAGATTGGTTAGTTCGTGTGTCTTGCGGAATGTTCTCTCTCGGCTGTGCAATATCTCCTTGAAGCCCTGTTCTAGAAGGGAGTACGCCGCGACGACGTATCCCCAGGCCTGGGCGTGCGTGTATTCCGGCACCAAGTCTGGCCTAATCGGACTCACGGAGAACTTCTGCCATTCCATCTCGAGTGCTACCTCTAGCCCGACCAAGGCCCAAGGCCGGTCCTTGTGCTTGACGTTGTCTGTCATTTCTGCGCCCGCGTTCCAGTTGCCAGCCCGCTTCAGGTCTCTTCAGCAGCAAGGCGAGGAGCGGAGCTGCACAAGAACTGCCTCATTCACCCCGTCTGCCTCAGAATCTCACTCAGGGTCGTTGCTTTGGGCCACTGCTGATTTTCTGATAGAGGCTGCCGATCCATGGGAAAGGCTTCCCCTCCTGGTGACCAGAGCGTCACACTGTCCGCGTGCTTCTCGAAGTAGCTGGGATCGGTGGTAACCCGAATCGCTGACGCTCGTCCCGGCACCGTCAGTGAATACTCACGTATCCCAAGCGGCTTCACGACAATGCCCTGAGGCCACAGTTCCGGCCGTTGGATGACTCGGTCCAAGTCCTCCATTGTCACGCAGGGTGCTTGCCGTCTATGCAACTCCAACTTGGTATCCGCAGCCTCGTCAATGTCGATACCGGGTGCGTCCTCGGTGGCCTCAAGATCCACCTGTTGCGCCAGCTCCGCCCTTCCTTCGTCGGTTGAGGCGCGACCCTCCAACACAGCCTTGGCAATGGTCCCCGACACCTTCGCAAGAATGGGTTGGAGTTGGCCGACGACACCTTGGAACAGCCCGATGCGATTCGCCAGCGCCCGGTAGATGTCCGCTTCCACCGTGTCGCTGTAGTGCAGGTTGAATATCCGGATGACCGGGTGTTTCTGGCCCAGTCGGTCGATGCGGCCGATCCTCTGTTCCACACGCATCGGATTCCAAGGCATGTCGTAGTTCACGAGCGCTCCGCAGAACTGGAAATTCAAGCCCTCGGCGGCCGCCTCGGTACAGAGCAGCACATCGGCTTCTCCTTCTCCAAATCTCCGCTTCGCCTCGTCGCGGCTGATTGCCTGCCAGAGTCCGCCAGCGTGCGGCACTTCACCGCCCCGCCCGGTAAAACACATTAGCCGTCGAGAAGAGTCCTTGCGGAGCTCTTCACGCAGGAAGTCGATGGTGTCGGTGTACTGCGTGAACACCATGACCTGGCTGGCTTCTCCGCTCTTCCGACGCAAGCTGCTAAGAATCTGTTGCAGCTCCGCAAACTTGCTGTCCGTTGGAAGCCGCTCCGCCATATTTAGCAACCGACGAATGTCGCCCATCTCTTCAAGCCTCAAGGCCTTGGCGGACGCATCGGCGACATCCGCAGGATCGTGTACTACATCGTCGGCGAGCTCATCGTCCGACAGATCTTCGTTCCATTGATCCGCCGTTGTCGGCACCGTGCCTTCGGCCAGCTCCAAGCGGCGCCTAAGAGTACTCGCTAGCGCCTGACAGCTACTCGCCAGACGGCGACGGTACACGGTCATGATGAGCCCTACCGCGGTTCGCTTGGCACCGGTCGCCTGACCGTAGGTGCGGGAGATGTAGCTTTCCACTGCTTCGTAGAGCTCACGCTCCGGTCCAGTCATATGGACGAAACTGTCCTCCACCGCCCGGTCGGCGATGGGGGCCGTCAGCAGGCCCTCCTGGTGATACCGGCGCAGGAGTGCCCGCGTGTGTCGCGACAGGAGCCGTCTGACCGGCGTCCGGGCGCGCATGAGACGGAGCGCCGACGATCGCTCAGCCGATCCAAGCTGCTTCCGGGGGATCGTGGACTGATCCCTCAGGGCCGCGAGCACCGTTTTCGCCTTGAGCGGGGAGAGAGACGACAACAGTTGATCCCCAGTCTCCGCCCTAGCTTGACCATCCCGCTCCTCCGCCCGAAAGAGCCGCGCCATCATCTCGAAGGCTTCCGGAGTCAGATCAGGCTTCTGCGAGAGTTCGAAGAACTCGACGAATGCATCAGCAGTCCATTCCGGCGGAAGACCCAGCAGATCGAGCAGGTCCCAGAACTCGACCGGATGCACCTGCATGGGAGTGGCGGTAAGCAGGATCAACCCGTCCGCGAGGCCACGAACGTGGATTCCGCGCATCAGGCGCAGCAGCTCGTTGGGGCCCTTCTCTCCGGGGCCGCCCGCGCCCCGTCGTCGTGCGTGATGCGCCTCGTCCAAGACGACCAGGTCCCACTTTCGGGCTTCCTCGAGGATGGTCTTCTGTCTGTCTCGACGGCGCATCAGATGGCTCGATGCGATCACCACATCTTCTAGGTGCCACCCGTGGGTACCGACCTTGCGAGTCATCGGGGGCCGATCCGGGTTGGGCGAATACCAACGCAGCTTCCCACCTGCGTACACGGGCCAATTGAGGTTGAACTTCTCGTACAACTCGATCTGCCGCTGCTTCATAACCGCTGCCGGCACCATGATCAGAATGCGCCGGGCACGACCCGACAGCCACGCCTGCCGCAGCACCATTGCCGCCTGAATCGTCTTGCCCAATCCAACCTCGTCGGCGATCAAGAGCCTAGGTGGCCAATTGTGGTACATGCGCTCGAATGCACGGATCTGGTGGGGCCAAGGCGTGATCGGGGCCGTCTCTTCGCCGACCATTTCGCCATTGGGGTCCAACGACGGCGCCTTGCGAACGAAAGACCACACCCGTTCCCGGAGATACTCCGCGCCAGGTTCCGGCGTCAGCCGCTTCGGCAGGCCGTCCTCCGGAGAGAACTCCAGAAGCTTCTCTCGCACCGCGTCCGGCACCTCTATCACTCGCGCACGCTTTCGCTTGTCGGCCCACAGACGTTGGAAGTTCTGCTCCTCGACATCCACACGCTCCGGCACGGGCCCCCAACTGGTGAAGACATTGATCGTCTCCCAGTTTCTTTGCCATCCGCTGGCGGTCTCGTTGAGGCTTCCTGTCCACGCGATTCGGTCGCCGCTCGTATCCTCGATGATCCCGGTCTTCTCGTGGAAGAGGGCCAGTTCGGCCACCGGCCGGCCAGAGTCATCCGTGGGGACCGCGATCTTCACGTCGAGGTGATCGTTCGCAACCATCCACGCGAGAAGTTCGAGGGCATCGGCTTCCTCGCCGTCTTCCGGCTTGAGCGGCCACCGCCGCAGGTGCTGCCCGACCGTACCGCTCAGGTCCGCTCCCTCGAGAATCGCCGCGATCTCGGCGGGTTTCAGTGTGCAACCGACGATCAGACGCATCCGACCCTTGTTGCGAACCAACTCCTCGATTCCGCGGGCGGCCAACGTCAGTGCGCTGGCTCTGAAGTAGCCGGTCAGGCGATCGTACCGCGTCGCATCTTCCAAGGCCGGCAGGTAGAAGATCTGGACGAGATCGCCGTCGTCAGGCGTGTACTTGAGCTTCCAGTTGACCGCTTGATGCACCGTTCAGGCGATCTCCTCACGCCACAGCTTGAGTTGTTCCGGCTCGTCTACCATCTGTCCGAACGCCAATCGACGCAACTTCTCAAGCGCATCGAAGTCCTCGCTGGCTGCATCCAGGGCTCTGGCTCTGGAGTCCAGATCGAAGCCGCGGAAGTTGCGCGAGACCGGGAGGACTTCGAACACCGCTTCGAGCGCGATGGCGAAGTCTGGACTCTTGTCGATGCCTTGGTCCCTGAGCATGTCGAGCGCCGCGTCCAACGATCGGTTGCGCGTCAGGTGCGCAGCATGGTGGAGGACATCAATCATGCCCCGCGAGCCATCCGATGGTCCGAGCGCACCCTTAACCGCACGGCGGGAGCTGTCCCAGAGGACGAGGTTCTGGCCGCTCTTTGCCCCAAGCCGGCGGGCGAAATCGGTCTCGAGGTTGACGCCGACCGCGCGTGCGAGCTTGAGCCCTTCGTCATACGCGAACTTCGGAGCCTTGAAGGCGTCCCAAGCGAGTACAAAGAAGGCGGTGACGGCATCGAGATCGTGGCCGGAGCGCATTTGCCCAAGCTGGTCCAGTCGCCATCGCTTCACTTCGCGGCGGGCAACATCCAGCGCATCCTCGGGGGTGGTCGCGTACGGGTCCCATTCCTCGTCTAAGATGTCGCGCTGTCGCTTGCGCCGCAGTTGCTGGGGTTTGGGACGGGGGCTTCGGCGCTCCAGTGGCCAGTGGCGCGAGAACTCCTCCAGCGCGGGTCCGAAGGAGGCTAGGTAGAGATCGACCCCGCCGATGCCCGCCTTCTGGAACTCCTTCACGCGCTTGCGCACGGCCTTGGCCACGAGCGGTTCCGCATCTTCCCACCAGCGCGTCTCCTGCTCGGTGTCTTGCTCTTGGCGCTCCCGGGGACGGCAGACCAGAAAGATGGTGCTGTTCGCCGCCGCCTTGTCCTTGATGTGCATGCTGCCGGGCGCTTCGGTGTTGATCGGCCACGACGCCGTGATCGTGAATCCGGCCGTCATGAGCCCGGTCGTCAGCGCGTCCCAGGCGCCCGCCGCCTTGTGCGTGAACATCAGCGTCATGATGCCGTATGGCTTGAGGACGCGGCGGCACTCGGAGAAAATGGCCTCCATGCGTTCCTGATAGTCGCGGGTCGCGCGCGCTTTCGCACCCTTCTGCCCCTTGAAGCGAGCGACATTGGCAACCGCCTCGTTGTCCTTGTCAGTGAGCTGACTCCGGAAGAGCTTGGGGAAGACGTATCCGGCGGTACGCTTGAGCCAGACATAGAAGAAATCCGACAGCTCGGCGTACATGACGTTGGCTTCCCATGGCGGATCCATGACGATGGCATCGATGCTGGCGTCGTCGAGGTGGTCGAGGTCTTCGGCGGACTTGCAGGTGATGGTGGCGAGAGGCGGAGCGTCGGCAGTCGTGTCGGGTTCCGAGTGATCGACTCTGTGGCTAAAGAGGTCTCCTTGCTGAGCGGCGTCTGATGACTCCGGGTTGACGAGCTGCACGAGTTCGCGGATGGCCTTGGCGACCTGCTCGATAGCCCAGTCTAAGCCGATGCCGACGATTAGGGGGGCCATTTCGGCGTAGGACCACTTGAAGGCATAGTCATGGCGATCGAACATGCTCGCCACGACCTGACGAGGTACGATCCAGCGGGTCATCCGAGAGTTGTAGTTCAGCATTTTACTGAGGACGAAAGCCAAGTACCCATACGCGGCCTTCCGTACCGGCGTCAGCTTCCCCTCCCGCCGGTCTGCCTCAAGCATCTCGCGGTAGATCTCGACGCTGGTCCCATGACAGAGCAGCTGGCGGGGCGAGAACAGGGCACGCCAGTGGGTCATGCCATAACGCTGGGCCTCCGTCGTCTTGTTGCCATCCGGGATGCGTTCGCTCGGAATGATGTCGAACGCCTCCCACTCGGGGAGCTTCTCGTCCAGGCGCGCATGGATCTCGGCCCTGTTGTCGTCCTCCGGTCTCGGCGCCCGGTAGCCGCGCACCCACCTGTCCTTGCCGCGCTTCCCGGATTTCAGGTACTTCTTGATGCGGCGCTTGTAGATAACCGCGTAGAGCTGCGAGCCCATCTCGCCGTCTTGGGCCTGCCGCTTGATCTCGTCGCCGCCGATCACCTGCCCGCAGTCCGGCCAGGGACAGGTGCCGATGCCGCGGGCAACGGTGCCCAGGGACTGGTCGCTCGCGTTCATAACGATTTCGAATGTACAGACGCGATCCTCGGAGCCATGACCGTCGTCAGTGTGGGGCCGAATCCGGACGCCGGTGCCGTCGGAGGCCAGCCGCCAGTTCGGGGACAGCGGGACGAGGCCGTAGCAGTAGGGACAGCGGACGGTGTGGGCGTGGAGATAATTCGTGGGAATGCAGTCTCGGCCCGGTTCATCAGGATAGTCGATGCTCAACCGGACCTCACGCTCTTTGACGAAACGCTGTCCGAGTCTCACGAATTCAGAATGGATGGCAATGCCGAATTCAATAGGCCACCGAATCGTGCCCATTATCACGAGAGCCGCCACTGGATTCAGGTCATTCGCCGTAGCCCATTGGCCAACCCGAGTAATCTCAAAGGGTACGCTACCTCCTCCGGCTGTGGGGTCACAGACCATCGCAGTCGATCCCACCTGTCGCTGAACCCAGCTCCGGTCGTCGTCGCTCATTGCGTACTTGAATGCCCGAGGGTAGTCGTAGGCTGCGCCTTTGAACCGAACACCGGTCCGCTTCGCGTGATCGATCCTGCGTCGCGCCGCCACCGGGTCCCCATGAATCCCAAGCACATGCAGGAACTTCTCCCGGTCCGCACCCTCCGGCAGCAACGACCCGAGCACCGCGGCCCGCGACGCGACCAGAGGCCTGCGTGCCCACCAGACATGGAGATAGTACGTTGGCGGCAACGCCGTCATTGACCGTCGCTCCCGCGTACTCTCCTCGCTCAGCTCCGCAATCGGCAGCCATTCCTCTATCAGGCGGCGATCGTTCGCCAAGTCTCCTTCGGGTTTCTTCTTCATGCCGCAAACTCCTTCAGGTGACATGCGGATCCGAACAGCTTCACCCGCCACGAATCCTCCCCAGCCAGCGCCCGCCGAAGCCGGATCATTCCAGACAGGCCAGATTCGGGCCAGAACTCCGCAACTATGTCTCTCAACCTCTTCTTTACCCATCGATCCCGCGCAACCGAACCGGACACCGTGTTGGCCGTGGCGTAGGCGTTCGGGGTTCGCGCCAGAATTCGCTTCACGTCCCCCTCCTTCGGCAATGCTTTGCCGCCAAGACGCCACGGTGCAAGAATCGCGATCGGTTCCGCCTCGAGGAGCTCGTCCCACACCTCCTGCAGGTGAGCGTTTGCCGATCCGTGATGCGGCACCTTGAAGACCGAAGACTTGCCGTCCCCCGGCCTCGCGCCGCCGCGCAGCACAGCCACCCAGCCGCGACGCTCGAGATCGGCACCAAACAGGCACGAGATGCCGTGACCGAAGCGAAACAGCAAGGCGACCGAGAGCGCGTTCGGGGTCGGCGAAGCGACCGCCTGGGCCGGTTCATTGTCGGATGGCGGTGCAAGCGATTTGAGGAAGGAGGTGTAGGCTTCGTCGTCGGGCGAGAGCGACCACACCTCGCAGGTGGATGAACGGTGGATCCGGCGGCTTGCCATTGCCCAGAGCGGCGACACGCCAGCGTGTCCAAGATAGGCGAATACGGTGGCCATCTCCCTCGCCCCGAAACTGGCGCCCCGAGGACCCTTCGCACGGAATCCCTCGACCATACGGAGAAACTCAAGTCGCCTAAGGGCGCCGGCACAGCAGAACCTTGCGGCACTGCAGGATTCAACCAGCCTCCCCATGCCACGAATGTGGTCGTCGTGCCAGTGAGTCGCCACAATCAGCTTGATCGTTCTGGCCGGTGGGTGACCCAATCGCTCCAAGTAGGCAAGCGCGGCTGGGCGGCCATCCGGGTTGAGAAACGAGTCGATGACCACCCATTCGCCATCGCCGGTGTGAACCAGGATGCTCTCCCCATAGCCCGGTCCGAGCATCGCGATCTCGATCTCGGCGGCGTGCGGGGGGATGCTACTCGGGTCCCCAGCGTTCATTAAGCCACTCCGCCCACCGGCGACCGCGCTCAAGGTCGCGCTTGCTGAGGCGTGGCGGTTCCAGGAACACGATTCTCGATACGTTGCTCCGCGTTCCGTTCACGGTCTCGTATCCCATCACCCAGTGAAACCGGGAACCAACGCGCATTCTGTCTCGATCCTCCACGCTGAGTTCCTCCAGGCCAATTGTGGCGACCTCGCGTCCGCCGCCCGCCAGGTCTCGCAGGCGAGCGTCGAAGGAGTCCCTGGCGATTGCTGTCACTCGCCCCTCCCATTCCTGCTTCGGAAAGAAGGAGGGAGAACGCTCAGGGAAACACTCGGGAACCTTGGGCCGAACAATCGGGAGTCCATTCGAGACTGTTCCGTTCGACGCCTCCGCAACATTCCCATCCCAATCGCTTGGGGCCGAGGAAGAGACTTCGATGGGTGCCTCGTTCGATCCCTCGTTCGCCGCTATCGTTCCGCTCCGCAGGACGGTAGGCGGTCTCAGCGATGGGAGCGTCTGCACGGCAACACCTGAGTCTGCCGTAAGATTCGTTGCTGTCAGTCCAATCTCTGCCATCGCAAGTCTACCTTCCCGCCTGCGTTAGGGACATGATGTGATCCACGGTTTGCGCGGCCCGCTCCAGAGAAGGCCCGAACTGGTCCGCCAGAGTCTCCATGAGCCGCTCGGTGTCACCGTCTCCGGCAAAGTGATCGTTGACTGCTACGAAGACTCCCTTTCCGCTGTTGATCCCTACTCGCTTGGAGGGCTCGACGGTCACGTTGATCTGGCCGCCTTCATCCCTGTCCTCCGGCTTCAACTGGGAGATTCGGAGTGATGTCATCCCTCCATGGCGACCATCGAAATTCAGCCGATCACCCAAGCGCCCCCAAGGTTCCAGCGGTACGAGAGTGGTTCCCAGTCGGTCACGCATCGCCGAGCTGTACACTAGGAAGTGAACCGAGTAGTTGATTCCGAATGCCCGAACCGGTGTGTGGTAGAGGCACTCGCCGAAAACACCGTGGACCAGGTCCCGCAATCGCGCGAACGGCGCCTGCAAGCTTGCGGCGGCGAACCTGTCCCGCGTGACCTGGATCCGAAGCCAGTCCGCTGTGAAGTCGGCGACCTCCTGGTGAACGACTCGCAGGTCGGCTCCGTCAGCGGCGGTTTCGCGTATGAGACCGTTGGAGGAGAACCACCTCGGCGAGAAGATGGCGGGATTGAAGTCGCCCAACAGGACGATGTCCACCCCGACGATCTCCGGATCAATACGCATATCCTACCCCTAATCGTCCGCATTCTCCCCGGCGGCAGCCAGGGGAAGCTCGTCGCGACCTCTCCGTTCCGGTTCGGTGAGGAGAGTTCTCAGCCCGGCGAGGACTCGCCTCGGGTGCTCGCGGTGGATCGCCATGCCGAGCCAGTAGGCCGCCTCTTCGCGCTCCATCGTCTCGATTCCGTCGGCGACCGCCCACATCCGGTCACGATCGCGCATCGGAGCAAGCGCGCGAAAGATCAGCCCTAGCCGCACCGCCAGCGCTTCCGGCACCGGTCGGCTGAATCCGGAGCAACCGGGAACGCCAACGAGCCGGATCTTCTGTTCCGCCAAGATGCGCAGGATCCGATGCTGCACCAGCTCGAGGTTGCGGCCCTCCAGGGCGGCGATCCGCACCGGGCTGCGGATCTGGGGGGTTGCGGCGGTGGGGACCTGCCACACCTCATAGCAGTCGCGGCCCAGACGGGCGTGCCCGACGCGTAGCTCGTAGTGCGGCACAGATGGGCGCGCTTCGCCGGCGGGGAGGGATCTCGGGCTGGCCATTCCTACTCCTTCTTCTCTGGAAGCGGCTGGGCGGTGACGTGGGCCGAACCGCTCACAAACCTCGAAAGCCGCTCCGTTAGCTTCTCGAGATCGTTACCGCCCACTGTAAGCCCATTGGGGTAGGAGAGCGTCAACGATATCGACGCCCTCGTCTCCGTGGCCGCACGGAACTGGGGTTCGAGGAAATCCGTGACCGGCTTGGCGTCCGAAATCGGTCCGACGAACTCAAGCTCCAAGGTGCCTCCTCCTTCGGACTCGTAGGATGCGTCGATCGCCGCCGACTTCCGCGCCTTGGGAACGGACGCGCCCACACGCAGGAGCCGGAAACCAAGTTCGGCCTCGAAGATCCGGATCGTGAGTTCGCCGATCTTTCGGACCTTGCTGTCTGCCCTTACCTGCTCCCACAGCTGGATGAGGGCTGCCCGCAGGATGCCTTCGGCTTCAAGAACCGGAACCGGATCGGGCGGAACCGGATCGGGCGGGGGCGGATCGGGCGGGGGCGGATCGGGCGGGGGCGGATCAATGGGCCGGTCATCGGGAGGCGGCGGCTTCGGCCGCGGCCAGACTCCCTTCTCCCTCGCGTAGGCCATGGTCAGCACCATGGACTGTTCATCAATCTGGATCTGGACGGTTGGCTCGCCCGGCCCCCAAAGCATATCACCGCTCCGGTAGACGAATAGTTTCGCTTCGACGCCCTTTCGCACCCCCTTGAGGAACACGTCGTTGCCCACCAGAATCGGCAGCCTCGGATTCCGACGGAACTCCATGCGTAGCGCCTGGGTCGTGATCTCGCCCTTGACCTTCAGCGGCGTCGCGTCGCGCACAGAGGCGGGCTGGTCGGGCTCGTCCTCCGGGAGCCGCAGCTTTCCGACCTCGCGCAGCACGCGAACCACCTGGTTCTGCCCGGCCCCCGGTCTGTCGGACGTCGACGGGAGCTCGATGGCGGTATGAGCCAACGCCACGCCCCCCGAGGCCGCCACCTGTTGAGAGGGGT
This sequence comes from Bryobacterales bacterium, assembly GCA_963662745.2. Lineage (GTDB taxonomy): Bacteria > Acidobacteriota > Terriglobia > Bryobacterales > UBA6623 > VXMF01. Next base: position 2,367,703 of record CAXXUI010000002.1, on the reverse strand, counting down.
AGAACAGGTGCCGATAACACGCCTGAATCGCCCCCGCCGCCCTCTGCTCGGCCATCCCGTCCAGCTCCTTAACCTTGGCCTGCTGATATTCCGCCAGGTCCTCGAGCCGGTCGCAGCGGTTCAACGCGGTCAGCGCCAGCCGATGGCGGATCGCATCGCGCATCTTGTCCCGGTATCCGCCGTCAGCCACGAGGAAGACTACGTTGTTGCGGAGCAAGCGGGTCTTCTGGCCCTCCTTCCCCGTCCGTTCGTAGATGCGACGGATCAGCTCCGGCACACGCACCTCTCCCTGCCCAATCGACACGCCGTCGTAGGACAGAATCGCCAGCCTGGGACGGCCAGCGCCCACCTGGTCGTCCACATCGTAGGGGCCTCCCGGGAAATGGACGAGTTCGAATCTCGGTCCACCGAACACTTGGCGAATCCGGTCGTTCAGCTGGACACGCGCGTCGCCCGCGTCTACGTTGCGCTCCTCCTGACGAATGATCTGGTTGAGGTTGGCGTCCACATGGAAACGCAAGGCCGGACCCTGGCGGTCGTCGAGATAGGCCGATTCCGCGACGAACTCCTTGCGAGCGTCGTCAATGAAGGAAATGTCCAGAACCGGACCGACCATCGAATACCGAAGCTCCGCCGGCGACAGCCCCCTGAGCCGGTCGTTGAAGGCAAGGCTGTGCAGGAAAATTGTGCGGGCGGCATACTCGGTGTAGGGGGGCAGTCCGTGGTACGACGACGCGTCGATGCTCTGTGCGAAGGACGGCTTGTCGGGCGTCCCCGAGGACACATCGTTGCGAATGGCCGGGAGGTACTGCTTCTGGCCAAGGCGCGTGACGATTTCGGACCGGACGGGTTCGTGGCCCGGATCGATATGGTGCGGATTGATGGCGCAGGCATCGTCGGGACGCTCCTTCCAGAGATGAGCGACCGTCTTGCCGAGCAGGCGCAGCATTCCCCGCACGCGCTGGAAGCTCTGGAGCGTTGCGGTCTTCGTGGTCAGCGTCTCCAGCACTTCCGGGTGGAAGGGGTAGCTGGTGCGGAACTCCTCGACGGTTGACGGTCGGCGGACTCCCGGGGGAAGGACCTCCTGATGAGCGTCCCAGCACTTCCGGTAGGACTGGACGACCTCTTCAACACGCGCTTCGTCCACGGACTCGAAGAGACGGCGGCGGAGCACTCGGATCGTTTCCTCCTCCCGGGTGGGGTTCAGAAGAGTGGCCTTGCGAGCCGAGACCTTTTCAAGCTCCCCCATCGCATCGGCGATGTACTTGTTCTCGTCGCTGTAGGCGTCGGTAGCCTGATGGTCCTTGCCAATGGCCAACGTGTAGACGAGCGCCGCGTTCGGCGCCTTCTCGACCGCACTCAACAGCCGGGTCAGGAATGCGGTCAGTTGGCCGCGCGCATCGGGAATCGAATGGACGGACCTCAGATAGACTGACAGTTCGTCAAGCAGAATGAGCGTCGGCTGGTCCCCGAACAGCTCACGGAGTGTGCTTGCTCCCGGTGCCATGTGCCGTTCGTCGCTGGCACGGACGCGCTCGAATCCCTGGCGACCGGCCAGCGCATGGGCCAACTCTCCCCAAGGAGTCTTCGCCAGTACGCCCTCCGCCAGGTGCCGCCCATTTGCGGGATCGGAGTTCTCGCCGTCGAATGCCGCAACGAGCACCGACCCATTCGGAATGAGCTCCGAATTGACGAACTCGTCCGGATTGGCGACGCCCTGCATTCCCATCGCCGCATGGGCCAGGGCGATCAGACCGTGCGTCTTCCCGCCCCCGTACGAGGTGTCAAGCCGAAAGATCGCCGCGACCTCCCCACCGGCGCCCGACAGCCGGCGGCAGACGTTGGCAAGCAGCTCTTTCAGGCCGCTCGTGGGATAGGTGTTGGCGAAGAAACGCGCCGGGTCGGCGTCGGCGTAGCCTGTGCCGCCCTTGCCGTCAAGCACACGGGCCAGGTCCGCCGCGAATCCGGCATCGGTCACGCCTTTGAGTATGTCGGCTCGGGGCTTGCAAAGATCGAAGATGGTAGGGACAGGCGGATGTGTGGTCACAGCGTTGGTGGCTCCATGGATCGGCTTGGCACGAAGTGTTCAGAAGCCCGAAGGTACCTGCATTGAAGCGCGGGGAGCAGAGGCGTCGGTGACGGTGGTCGGAGGTTTGCTGCAGATCATCGGCGTTCCCGGTTGCAGTCGGCCAGTTGGCGCGCACCCGGTACGACCGATCAGCGATGGAGGTGGGGCATGAAGAGGGGTGACTTGGTGTGCCCAGAGATGCAGCAGTCGGTCAGGGCCAGAGGTGAGATTGACCGTGCCGACCGCGTTCTGGGTCGTCAGATCCAGCCAATGTGCCGCGTCGCCGCAATTCGACACAAGAGTCTCGCCCCTGAGGATTGCGAGTGGCGTGATGGCCTTCTCCAAAGTCGATGCACGACGGCCAAGGAGTGTCGGGACTTGACACGTGGAGATGCCCCAGTAGATGCGGAGCAACCGCTCGGAGCGTGTGAGGCGAGAGAGCGCCCCCCTTGCTGCGGCCCGGTTGCCGAGGTGCCGGAGGTCCTTCGCCTGTATCCGGCTGACCTCCGGCTGGGCTTCAGCGTACTCCATGATTTGCTCGGGGAGGCTCTTCAAGGCAGGCCCGATGGGAGGCGGGGCAGTGCTGCGGTCGGGACTGGGGGAGAATTGGCGTGGCCGGCGCCGCACGACCGCCGGACCGTGACCCGTGCGACCATGCAAGTTCGAGTTTCCACAGACGGAACCGGCGAGGACTAGAGTAGCAAACGCGCTTGGAACGAGCTGCCGGCCCCTGCGTGGCCGTCGTGCAAGGAAGCAGAGAATTCCGAATTGGCCCCGCAAGGGTTCGTTTCCCGGGTCAAGCCGAAGAGGGCGCTGATGCGGCGCTTCGTGGGTCGCCGTAGAGGCAGGACGGTGAGCCTGTTGCCGGACTGTATCGCGGCGCGTGGTTAGCAGCCCGTGGTAAGAGTCCAGACTGCGCCCGTGGGCTGATTCGCGGGTTCGCGCTCGGAATCTGAGCAATCTCAGGCGGGATCGCGGCTTCTTGCGGGTCTTGGCTGACATCGGGCGCAGAAGCCCCCAGAAAGGGCGCACTAGGCCCCAGTTTGAGCGGCCTAGCCGGTCTCTTCAGCACACTGCAAGGCTGGCGGGCATGCCTGGCAGGCCCCGAAGCGTACCGGTGCCCGTCAAGGCCCGCATCAGGACCCCCAAGTTGAGGCCGCAGGCGTGGATCAGCAGACGTTTCCTCACGTTTTCCTGACCGCGTAGCCACAACCGTCGTATGTCTCCCGTTGCGTATATGTGGGCCATCAACCGCTCCACCTTTTCCATGCACTGCCTACTGTACTCCCGACCCGCCTCGCTCGCCACTCGTTTCTCATTCTCCTCGTGCCGCCGCTGCTGTTCCGGCTTGCCTGCCCAGTTGCGCGGCTTGCGGTTCGGCTCCGGCACATAGGAGTCGGCCCCCTCGGCTGCGATCCTCTCCACCGTCTCGTCGCTGTGGTAGCCCCTGTCGAGAACCACCGCCGGTGGCGCAGTCGCTGGTGCCTCCTGCACAGCTGCCAGCGTCTCTGGCAGCGTCTGGGTGTCGCCCTGATCTGCCGCCTGCACGGTGATCCCCACTAGCGCCCCGCTGTCCAAGTCCACCGCGTGCTCGGCCTGGTAGGCCATCTTCGTGCGTCCGTCCTTCCTCTGCGCTACGCTCGCGTCTGGATCGGTCGCACTCTCCCACTCCGCATTGCTGAGTCTCTTGCCCTTGCGCTTCTTGTCACGACGGCTCAGGTCCTCCCCGCGCTCGACCGTCTCACCCGCTGCCTCCGCCAACCTGCGCACTGTTGTATGTCACCTTATTTGGCACGAAAACGGGATTTTTTGTCAGATTAGATGATTCTGGCTAGGGGAACTTTCTCATTCAATGTGACAAATCCATAGGCGTGGGTGAGTCGGCCGGTAGGCTTGCGGGCCTGCGTTAGAGGTGCTGCGCGGCAGTCCTGCCTGCGGTTGCGTGCGGGCAGGGCCGGGAGCCGGGCGAGGGCTGCTACGGGAGGTGGGCAGTCAACACCTCCGGTTGGCCGGTCGGTCCGGCAGCGCTGCCGGAGCGTGGCCGGCGCTGGCTGCGCGCCGCGGCTTGGCAGGCGCGGGCCCCAGCGGTCGCGCGGTACGGCGACTGCGAGGGGTCAGGATAGAGGGTCGGCCCGCACGACTGACACTCGCCGGGCCGCGGGCGACTCGCGTGCAGTTCCTTCACAAAACCGATCTGAGCGCCGAAGAGTATGTTAGCGCCAAGGCGTGGTGGGATGCAACCCCGCCCCCCTGCCCGTTCCACCCGGATGGGGGGTGCGCGCTGGTGCCGCACGGCAGCTATCGGCGCGTAGAGCCGCCGGGCATGCGCGTGAGGCGCTTCCGCTGCCCCGCCGGCGGGGGCACGGTGAGCATGCTGCCGCAGTTCCTGGCAGCCTGCCTGATGGGGACTCTGGACGAGGTGGAGCAGGTGCTGCGCGAGGTGGAGCGGGCCAAGCCGGGCGAGCCGTGCTGGCGCGACTTGCATCCGGCCAAGCACTACAACGGGCGAGCCAAGGTGTGGGCGCAGCGGCGGATAACGGCTGTGGTGCAGCTGCTGTGCGTGCTGCCGACGCTGCTGCCGACGCTGTTCGGCGGCTGGCCGGGGCGGTGGGCGAGCTTCGACCGGCGCGCCGCAGCGGGCAAGGGCGGCCTGTTGGTGAGTCTGCGGCTGCAGGCGGAGGGACAGCTGTCGGGCTTGCCGGCGCCGGTCGGTTTCCGGCGCGGTCCGGCGCGGGAGCCGCCAAGAAAAGCGGAAAACGAGGGCCCGGGGGGGGCCCAACACGGCATGGACCGTGCCCCTGCGGCCGGCACTCGGTAGGGTGACGGCTGTGAGGGGCGGAATCCACAGGCCGAGCGACCGGAAACGGGCAGCCATGGAGGTGGCGGTGTTCCGCTTCGAGCGGATCGGGGACCTGGTGCGCCTGGAACCCGGATCGCGGCAGCTGCGGGAGCGGCTGCGGGAGCGCTCGGCGCAGCGGTTCGACATTCCGGGCTCGCGGCGCAGGCGGGTGTCGCAGTCCACGCTGAGGCGCTGGATGGCGATCTATCGCAAGGACGGGCTGGAGGGCTTGCAGCCGCGGGCCCGCCGCGACCGCGGTCGGGCGCGGGCGCTGCGCCCGGAGGTGGCGGACGCGCTGGTGCGGATCAAGGAGCAGGACCGCAGCCTGCCGGTGCGGCTGGTGATCCGCCGGGCTCGCCGCGAGCAGCGGCTGGGGCCCGAGGTGCGGCTGGCGCCGTCCACCGTCTACCGGCTGCTGCGCGAGCGCGGGCTGACGCGGCGCGAGCAGCGGTCCGGCGAGGGGCGCGACCTGCGGCGCTTCAGCTACGCCGCCGCTGGCGAGCTGTGGCAGTCGGACGTGCTGCACGGGCCGCGAGTGCGCTGCGCAGCCGACGGCCGCCGGCGGCGCAAGGCCTACTACATCGGCCTTCTGGACGACGCGACGCGACTGGTGACGCACGCCGAGTTCGCTTTCTCCGAGAGCTACGAGGCCTTCCTGCCGGTGTTCAAGAGCGCCCTGCTCAAGCGTGGGCGGCCCGACCGGCTGTTCACCGACAACGGTTCGGCCTACCGCAGCCGGCACCTCCGGGAGCTATGCGCCGGCTTGGGCGTGCGGCTGCTGCGCGGACGCCCCTACCACTCCGAGGGCCGAGGCAAGATCGAGCGCTTCCACCGCACCCTGCGGGAGCAATTCCTGCGACCGCTGGCCGAGCCGGAGCGGCTGGACCTGGATGAGCTCAACCGCCGGCTGGGCCTGTGGCTGGAAGGCGAGTACCACTGCACGCCCCACCGCGGGCTGGAAGGCCGGCGCACGCCGCTGGACGCCTGGGCGCTGACGGCGGCCGGCGTCCGACCGGCCGGCAGCCCCGAGCAGCTCGACGAGCTGTGCCGGCTGCGCTACGGGCGCACGGTGTCCCGGGACCGGGTAGTGCAGTTCCGCTCGCACTGCTACGAGGTGCCGGGCGGGCTGGCGGGCTGCAAGGTGGTGCTGCTGGTCGATCCGGCGGCGCCGCCGGAGCGGCCCATCCCCGTCGAGTGCGAAGGCCGGCCCGCCGGGCTGGCCCAACCGCTGGACCGCGTCGCCAACAGCCGCGTGCGGCGCCAGCCCAATGTTGCAGCCCGGGACGCCCCCGGGCCGCGTCGCGAGCCGCCGCCCGCCCCGGAGGCGACGCCCGCCCCGCTGCGGCTCAGCGACCTGCCAGCGGGGCAACAGGAGGATCCATCATGAGTTACCGACCCCATTTCGGCCTCGAGCGCTACCCGTTCGAGCCGCTCGCCGACTGCGACGAACTGTTCTCGCTGCGCGCCGGCCAGGAGGCGGCCAGCCGGCTGTCGCACTGGGTCGAGCTGCGCGGCATCGGCGTGGTCACCGGCCCGCCGGGCAGCGGCAAGACCACCGCCTGCCGCCAGTTCGCCGCCGGCCTGCATCCCGGGCGCTGCAAGGTCTGCTACGTCTCGCTCACCACCGGCACCGCCTTCGACGCCTACCGGCTGCTGTGCTGGGAGCTGGGCCTGGAGCCGCTGCACACGCGCTCGGGCTGCTACCGCCTGCTGCGCAACGAGCTCGCCCACCGCGTCAACAGCCGCCGCCAGCTGCCCGTGCTGCTGCTCGACGAGGCCCAGAACCTGCGCAATGACGTGCTCGAGGAATTGCGCCTGCTCACCGACCCGGGCCTTGAGGCGGTGCGCGGCGCCTGCCTGCTGCTGGTCGGCCTGCCCGCCCTCGAGCGCCGCCTGGCGCTCGCCATCCACCGCTCCTTCGACCAGCGCGTGGTCATGCGCCACCGCTTCGGCGGCTTGCAGCGCGACGAGGCCGCACCCTATCTCGCCCACCGCCTGCAGCTGGCCGGCTGCCGGCGCGAGCTGTTCGAGCCGCCCGCCGTCGAGGCCGTCTTCCAAGCCTCCCAGGGCGCGCTGCGCCCCGCCGGGCGCATCGCCCACTACGCGCTGCTGGCCGCCGCCTTGGACAAATCCGCCACCGTCAGCGCGGAGCATGTCGAGCGGGCCGTGCCCGAAGCGCGGGCCCGCTCCCCGCTGGCGCGCCGTGCGGCCTGAAGTCCCCGCCCCGCTCCCCGACCGCCTCGCCCGGGCCCGCAACCGCCCGCTGCCCCAGGTCGCTCGCCAGCTCGGCTACCGCCGCGACCCCCGCAACCGCCTGCGCTGGAGACGACCCGGCTCGGTGCTCGCCATCCGCGGCGCGCGCTTCTTCGACCACCGCCGCGGCCGTGGCGGCGGCGGCGCCATCGACCTCGTGCTGCACGCCCGCGGCTGCTCCTTCCGCCAGGCCCTCGCCTTCCTCGACGCCCTGCCCCCCACCCCGGCACACCCTCCGCCAGCCCAGCCCACCTCCGACCGGGCGCTCTCCCTGCCGCCCCCCTGCCACGCCCGCTGGCCTCCCGTCCGCCACTACCTGGCCCGCTCCCGACGCCTCGACCCCCGCCTGCTCGACCACTGCCGCCACTTAGGCATCCTGTGGGCCGACGCCCGCCAAAACGCCGTCTTCCTCTGCCGCGACCTCCAACAACAGCCCGCCGGCGCCGAACTCAACGGCTCCCGCCCCAGCCCCTCCGGCGCCACCTTCAAAGGCCTCGCCCCCGGCTCCCGCAAACAACGCGGCGGCTTCTGGATCGCCCCCCAGGCTCCCCGCTCCAACACTCCCCCGCACTGCGTGCTGCTCTGCGAATCCGCCGTCGACGCCCTCTCCGCCGCCCTGCTCCAACTCCCCCAACTCCCACCTCACACCCTCTTCGCCTCAGCCGCCGGCCTCGCCCACTCCATCCCCGCCTGGCTCCACTCCATCCCCCCCCACCAACTGCTGTGCGGCTTCGACAACGACCCCCCTGGCCAACTCGCCGCACAGCGCCTCCTCGAACGCCATCCCGCCGCCCGACGCCTCCCCCCTGCCGGCGCCAAGGACTGGAACCAACTCCTGGTCCGCTCCTGCTGACCCCCTCCTCTTCCTTCTTGCAGTAGCCGTTTTCCAGCCCACCCTCCCACCTCCCCAAGCCAGACGCAAGCAATCCGGAAAATCCCGCTCCCCGCCTGCCATTTATTCCGGAAAACGCCGTGCCATTTATTCCGGAAAACAACAGCACCAAGCGTTCCCTCTGGTGTGGCCTTGCCATAGCCAGATGCCGGCAAGGACTCTGCGCACACTCGGTACCAGCAGGATGACCTATTATGAGAAGGCGGTGGGACGCATGCTTGCACACCAGCCCGGTTCGTCTATCGGGCGCAGTCCATTCTCCCCGGGCCGAGGGAAGCTCCCACCGTACTTCGCCGGACGGGAGGCGGAGCAAGCAGTGATCAGGCAGTTCCTAGATGTGGTTGCGGATCGAGATGCACCCGACAGCGACATCGTCGTGTATGGCCCACGAGGAAACGGCAAGACGGCCCTCTTGCTCTGGTCTCAGCTTGATGCCAAGGCACGAGGAATCGATGTGCTGCTTTTCTCCGGGGCCGTTGTTCCTTCCCTGGAATCCTTGGTCAGGAGGACCTCCGCGATGCCACGCTGGCTGCGGTGGCTAGACGGCTTTTCAGTGCCCGAAGTCGGCAGCGTGAAGCTGAGCGGGCCCGAGAGCCGCCAATTGAAGGCTGTTCTTGCTCGAAGGGCGCGTAAGCGGCCGACGCTTGTGGTGGTGGATGAGGCGCACATGCTCGGCACTGAGGTAGGGAGGGTGCTGCTCAACGAGGTGCAAGTGCTGCAGGGCGAGGGACTGCCGCTATTGCTGATGCTGGCCGGCACGCCGGACTTGCCCCGACATCTGCGCACCATGGGGGCGTCCTTTTCTGTCAGGAACAAGCGGCTGCGCATCGGCCGCTTGGAGCCGGAGCCCGCAGCCGATGCCGTTCGTCTCCCGCTTGCCGAGCACGGCCGATCAATCCGGGACAATGCCTTGGAACAGGTTGTCTTGGAGAGTCACGGGTACCCGTTCTTCCTGCAGATCTGGGGGAAGCTTCTGTGGGACTTGTGTTCCAACCCATCCGTGCCTGTGTCACGAGCCGATGTGGACCGGGCGAGGCGGATGTTCGTGCGGGAGCGCGACGATTTCTACTATCAACTGCTTGAGGAGCTGAAGGAGGCTGCGTTGGTCTCGGTGGCCGCCAGAGTGGCTGCTGAGTTCGTCCGGTCCGAGCGCGTGCTTGAGGAGCGCATCACTCTAGCAATCAGTTCGTCGCTGGAGGCGAACGGCCACGCGTCGGATCAAGCAGCCGTCCAAGAAGCTGCTCGCGGTCTGCGACACCTCGGTTACATCTGGCCCGTCATGCATCGTGGTAGCACGTGCTATGAGCCGGGAATCCCCAGTCTGATGCGGTTCGTAGCGCGGCACGAGAGGGAGCGGGTCGAGTACCGTCGCAACACCACGTGACTGAGAATCACGTCACATCCGCGAGCCGAGCCTCCGCTGAATCGCGGCGATCTTGTGATCCGCAACCTGATACCCGTTCACCGACGAGGACACACCAACCCTCCGTGCTAGGAAATCGCCCTCGTCTTGGTCAAGTACTTCACGGTCCACATGCTGTCGCAGGCTTTCGGACGGAGGCAGGAACTGCGTTGAGAAGGCACGTCCCCCCTGCTGCCGTTCGGAACGGGACCTCGTCAGGAGTGAGTTAGTCGCGGTGGGCGGGCACGGTAACGCTGTGTCGACCGGTCCCGGTCAGCCGCGCGACGGTCATGTGGCTTCCCCTCGTGCGCGAGATGGTATAGCCCTAGTGCCGCACAAGCCGTCGGTCGAGATCCCGTCCCGAGAGATCGCGCGGAAGTCTCATACCGCTATGGCCTCGTCTCGCACCAAGTGCAGTCGGACCACGCCGGGGACAGCGCCATCGCCAAAATGGCAGTGCACGGCGTCCCTCACCATTTCTTTCAGATCGTCCCAGTCGTCACCCTGCGTAAAGATTGCGTGGCCGAGTGTGCGGGCGTCGTATCCGCCCTCAGGGACTTCCGTTACCTCGAAGATGATCTCGTTGCTGTTCATGATGTTGGTGGTTTCCATTTGTCGCTCTGATCTTAGACTCGTCGGTCGTTTGCCGGGCGTATCAATGGAGGGCCGTCTTGCTCTCGGCGCCATCCTGCGATCGTACAACCTTGCCAGAAAGGGATTCGTCCGTATTGGGGCCTCGGACCATTGCCGTCGCTCCTCCCGGGTCATGTCCCTGGTCTCTGCGTAGATCCTGCCCCGGACCTCGCGGGTCCACTTCACGCAGTCGAATCTCTTCACTCTGCCTTCACTCTTCATTCTCAAGCTTCCTGAGGCCCCTGATGTCTATCGGGGGATTCCCCGATGCCGGTTCACTGCAATACCCTGCTGTCTGGCCGCGGCGCCCGCATGCTCGCCAACCACCGGCCGCTCATCCTCAGCTGGTTCTGTACCGGGCGCTGCCACTCCTCCGGCGCCGTCGACGGCCTCCACTTCAAAGCCAAGCTCGCGCTCCGCCGCGCCTTCGGCTGCCACACCTACCACGCTTGCCAACTCGCCCTCTACGTCACCTTCCCCATCCCCCCGATGCCCACAAGTCCTGCGGATGAGCTGTCCGAGCATCCTGCTTTGACAAAGCACTGGCAAGCCCGTAGCCGGTCGTACGAGGCGAGTTCTGTGCGGAATCGCGAATCCGCTGGCTAGTGCTTCGATCTGTGCGCTATGCGCTACTACCAAGTCACTGTCAGCCCCAGCACGGCAGCGCGCCCGAGTTCGGGTATCCGTTGCCGAGTGAACGGATTCAGGGAGTTGAGATGCTCGTAGTAATGCTTATCCCCGAGGTTCTCGATACCGAAGTGCAGCACTGACGCGCCGTCCCATAGCTCGATACCCGCCCGAATCCCGTGCAGCGTGAAGCCCGGCGATGCTGTCTCCAAGCGAGTGGCCGCGATCCGGTTCTGCGCCGCCACGTTCCGCATGCCGTACTCCAGCCAGAACCGCCCCGAAGGACGCACGTACCGCACCGCCGAATCGACCTCCAGCGGAGGGATCCCAAGCACGGGCTCCGCCAGCTCCCGGTCGTCCGCCATCGTCTTGGACGCCTGCGACCGAATCTCGAAACCGTCGCCCACGCGCCGGAACCCCAGCGTCCACCCGCGGAAGAAGGCCCCCTCTCCGTTGATGTACCGGAAGACGACCGGCGGGCTCAACGGAAGGCGCTTCGCCAGTCCCGGATCCGCCTCCACGGTGATGTAGTTGGTGATGCTGCGGACATAGCCGCCCGCGCTCAGCGAGTACTTCCCCGCCCTCCACTCAACCGCCAAGTCGCCCTGCAGGCTGGCCTCGGGCCGGATGTCCGGGCTGCCCATGAACTCGGCAGCCACCTGAAATCGCGTGCTCGGGAAGCGGTCCGAGTAACGCTCCAAGGCATTAGCCGTGCGCACCACGCGCCCCGCGCCCCCTGACAGCGTGAACCCGCCGCCAACCTCGTAGCGCCCCGCGAGGCTGAAGTTTGAATTCGCCTCCGATCGTGCCAGCTCTCCTCCCGCGTTTTCGGTGAAGAAGTCGCTCGGACGCCCTGCGTCACTGTCCACCCAGTCGATGCGGCCCGATGCGCGGATCTCGCCGCGATCGAAACTCCGGCCAGCCAGGATGTAGGCTCCGAAGTCGCTCAGCGACGCCCCCGACCAGACCGCGTCGCTGAACATCAGCCGCCGGTCCCTGGCCCGCGCGATGTAGCGCTGTGCGTCCTGCTCGAGGCGGAAGTAGTCGAAGCCCGCCTGAATCACCCAGTCCTCGCCCGGCGACAGTTCAATGCGGCCCGCACCGCCCGCCGTGTCCGCCTCCGTCGGTAGGGAGACATCCAAGGCGAAAGGCGGCATCCTGCCCGGCATGTCCATCGCTGTGGGCTTGCCGCGATTGCTCATGCGGTGGCTCTTCTTGTTCAGGAAACCGGTCAGCTTGAGCGCCGACACCAAGCCCTCCGGGCGCGCCAAGCGGTAGCCGGCCCGCCAAGCCCGCATCAGAAAGTGCTCCGCCGTCAGCAGCCTGCCCGGGTAGTCCACCCCTGTCTGCTCGTCGTAGAAGCCCGCTAGGGAGATCTCCTGGTTCGCCGTGGGCGCAAACCAGAGACCCGCACCGAGCTGATGCGCGACTGCGTCGCTGGGCACGAGTTGGCTGGCCGACCCTGATGCCCCGGAGTTGTAGTCGTCCAACAGGTCCCCGGATCCGCGCAGATGGAATCCGGCCTTCGAGGAACCTCCGTCGACTCGCAGACTGGCAGTTCGCGCCGCGCCGTTGGATCGCCATCCGGCGCCCCCGCGGCCCCCGAACCTCCAACCTTGCGTCTTGGGAATCGGCGGCGAGCTGACCAAGATTGCCGCCATCGCCCCAGCCCCCTCAGTCAGAGCGTACGGCCCGGTAACCACTTCGAAGGCGCCGACATTCGCCGCGTCCACATGGCTCAGTTCCGAGTCCATCCTGGCCGGACCCGCTGCGAACGTCCGAGTGCCGTCCACGACCATCGCCACCTGCGTCTCCCTCAAGCCTTGCACTACCGGTTCGAAGTTCAAGCCGCCTCGCCGCAGCATGTTCACGTGCGGCAGGGAGCGCAGGCTCTCCACCAGATCCGCTTGCGGGCCCAGCACCGGCGCAGCGGCGGCAGTAGCCACCGGAGCCAGCTCCACGTACCCTCCCTCGACCTCCAAGGTCTCGAACAGCGGTGGTATCTCCAGCGCGACTACGACCTCGCTGCGCCCTTCAGCGTCAACGGCCGCAGGGCGGAATCCGGCTGCCCGTACCTCGACTTGGACCCCGCGGGAATCAAATGCCGCCTCGCCCGCAGCCGAGGTCTGACGGCTCTCGACACGGCTCCCCGAGTCGTCACGCAACACCACGCTCGCGCCCGGCACCGCGCGACCCTGCGGGTCCTCGACCCGCACATTCAATTGCCCCCATGCCGCGGACACGCAGCCCGCCAGCAGAACTAGCGCCAATGGCTTCACCATTGTCTCCTCCAATCGCTCCCGCGCCCGCCTGGCAGCCCGTAGGCCGCAAGTGCGGGTCTTCCAGCCATGCCTGGCATCCCGGCCCGTAGGAGGGCCCGGATAGCCCTTAATGCATCAAGGGGCCAAAAGCTGGGGTGGAGGATCAGGCGGAACTGCGAGCGTGGGACGGGCCGCTGGCCAGACTCGCTCGGACTGCGGATCGGCTAGCTCAGGAGCGGACATGCCGGCCGCTCCCGGCAGCATCCAAGGCTGCTGCGGAGCGCCCGCATCCAACGCATGGTGGCCGTCGCAGCTGGCGACGATCGAGCAGCCCCTCTCCTCTTCGGGAGACTCCGGCTCGCGGTGGCAAGCCGGACCCGTCTCCTGCTCCGAGGGCTGCATGGGGCGCTGGCCCTTCATCGGGCAGCTGGCGCCGCACACGACGGCCGCCGGCGCGGCATGGCACTGCGGCGTCCGGGCGAGAGCGCCCGACAGCACTGCCTGCCATGGCAATGTCGCGAGCGCCAGCAGGATCGCCCGAGTACGACGGATTGGGAGAGGCGTCACGACCTAGATCAACCTGCAATTTCATCGTAGCGCTGCGGCGGCCCGGCGGCCCATCCCGGCGGCGGTTCACAACCTGTGAGACACTCAGGCGGTACGGTTGATCATGCAGTCGACTCGAAGGACTTGGCTCGGCGCGCTCGCAGCGGCGCTGGGGACGGTCCGGCGCATTCCGGGGGCCGAATCCTCCGAGCAGGCGCTCATCTTCGGCACTGTGTTCCAAGGGTCGTACCTAGCCCTGCCGGGGGCGAAGGTCGTTGCCTGGACCGAGGACCGGCCCAAGAAGAAGCACCGCGGCGTCACGAACTACCGGGGCGAGTTCCGGATTCGCGTACCCGCCGGCGACGCAACCTATATCTTGGAGGCATCGGCGCCCAAGTTCTCGTCGGGCCGCCGCACGGTCGAGGTGTGGGGGATTGAGAAATCCACCGCCAACCTCATTCTGCAACCGCGCAAGGGTCGCGCCAAGGGCAACCGTGCCGAAGGCGGCAAGTAGCATAGTGGTATCTATGCACAGCACTCGTCGCAGCCACTTGGTCTGGCTAGCCTCCGCCGCAGCGCCGGCCGCTGCCCTCTCCCAGCTGCGGGGGCTGAAGCGGGAGAAGAAGGTAGACCCCACCCGCACCGTCAAAGGACAGGTCACCGACGAGGCGGAAGAGGGCATCCGCGCCATCGTGCGCCTGAAGAACACCCGCACGTCGGACGTCAAGTCCTTCCACACCAACGAAGTCGGGGAATACCACTTCCACGGACTGGACCTGAACATCGACTACCAGCTGACGGCGCTGGCCGAAGGCAAGCAGAGCCGGACGCGAACCGTGTCGAGCTTCGACAACCGTACCGAGCTGATCTACAACTTCAAGCTCAAGGCCGGTTCCTGATACGGGCGGGACAAGCCGCCGCCAACCCTCCGGGCGGCCCGGTGGGTTTACCATGAATGGGCCTGATCCCTGCGTCTGGATCGAGCAAGATCCGCCATGCCTGTTCCCCACCGCATTCTCCGCAGCGCTGCCGTCCTGCTGACCCTGCTGGCCCTGCTGCCCGCCTTGCAGGCCCAAGGCCCGATCGGCGACCGCCCCACCCGACCGGTCCCGGGCGCGGAGCGAATCCCCGGCGGCGTCCCCGACATTCCCGAGAACAGGCCTCCGATCGTCAACCGCGCCCCTCGTCGCGTGCCGGACGAGCAGCCCCTGTTCACGGCCGACACCAACGTGGTGACGGTGGACATCGCCGTGATCGACAACAAGGGCCAGTTCATCCCGAGCATCCCGCCCGGCAACTTCCAGATCTTGGAGGACGGCGTGCCGCAGAAGATCATCAACGTGGGCCAGACCCAGGCGCCGGCCACCGTCGCCCTGCTCATCGAGTTCAGCAACCGCTGGCAGAGCTACTGGTCCGAGACTTGGTACCAGACGCTGACGGCCACCTACGGCTTCGTCCAGACGCTGCGGCCCGAGGACTGGATCGCCGTGATCGCCTACGACCTGCGCCCCGAGATCCTCGCCGACTTCACCCAGGATCGCCGCGAGATCCAAGGCGCACTGCAGCGGCTGCGGATCGCTGCCTACAGCGAGTCCAACCTATTCGACGCCTTGGTGGACACGGTCGAGCGCATGGCAGGTATCGAAGGCCGCAAGGCGGTCGTCCTGCTCTCCAGCGGCGAGGACACCTTCAGCCGGCTGAACTTCGGCCAAGCGAGGAAGAGGGTCCAAGAGGCTGGCGTCACCGTGCATGCCATCGGACTGGGCCAGATGCTCAAGGAGATGCTGGACTCGTACGGATACGTCGGAGGCGCCACGCGGATCGGGTGGCTGCAGGCCGACAACCAGTTGCGCACCTTCACCAAGGAGACCGGCGGCTTCTCGTTCTTCCCCCGCTTCTACGGCCAGTTCCCGACCATCTTCCAGAGTCTGAACTACTTGATGCGCAATCAGTACACCGCCACCTACCAGCCGTCCAACACGCGCCGGGACGGGGCCTTCCGCGAGATCACCGTCCGGCTCGTCGATCCCAAGACCAACAAGGAACTGCGCATCACGGGCCAGAAGGGCAAGCGCATCAAGTACCAGATCGTCGCTCGCAAGGGCTACACCGCTCCCAGAGAAGTGGAGTGATCGGGCCCCGGTAGCGGCCAGCACCGGCCCCGAGGCGCTCCTTTCGGCGACCGGCGCCTCGTCCGCGGTCGCGCGCCGGGCAGGGTGTCAGCCTACCGGCAGTCCAGAGTTCCGCGCCCTTGCTAGAATCTTGCTTGGATGCGGGCAGTTCGCGGGGCAGGCCGAATCCTGCTCATTGATGACAACCAGCAGGGTCAGGCTGCCCGCAGGATCATACTCGAAGGCCTCGGATACGAGGTTCGCACAGCGAACTGCGGACAGGCCGGTCTGCAGGTCTTCGCCGAGACCGCCGAGAAGGCCCCCTTCGGCCTAGTGGTCACCGATTACCGCATGCCCGGCATCCAGGGAGACGAGGTTGTCGCTCGACTCCGCCTGATTGATCCAGAAGTCCCGCTCGTGATGCTGTCCGGCTACGTCCGCCTGCTCGCGCTAACTCCGGAGTCCACGGGAGCCGACGTCGTGCTCGCCAAGGGGCCCCTCGAGCAGTTCGAACTCGCCGACACCGTGCAGCGGCTCGTGCCTGTCGGCGGGAGGGTACGCGGCAAACCTCCCGCCACGGAGCGTCGCTCGGCACGGGCCGGCGCAGGACCCCGCGCCGCTGCCGCCCATGTCAGGGCGTAACGACAGAAAGATTCCCACCATGACCAAGATCACGTGGCTCGGCCACTCCACCTTCTATGTCGAAGTGGACGCAGGCCCTGCAATCCTCATCGACCCGTGGTTCACGGGCAACCCGTCCCATCCCGAAGGCTTCAGCTTGGACCGAGTGGACCTGATGCTGATCACCCACGGCCACGGCGACCACATCGGCGATGCCTTGTCCGTATCGAATCGATTCTCCCCGGAAATCGTATGTAACTACGAGATCTCGCTGTGGCTGGGATCCAAAGGGGCCGACCGGCTCGTCGGCATGAACAAGGGCGGCTGCCACAACACTCAAGGCGTGCGCGTCTCCATGACCCAAGCCCAGCACAGCAGCTCCATCGACGACGACGGGACGCTGGTCTACGCCGGGGAGCCGGCAGGCTTCGTCGTGCGCCAGCCCGACGGGCGTGCGTTCTACCATGCCGGCGACACGAACGTCTTCAGCGACATGCAGCTGATCCGCCGCCTTTACGAGCCCACCTTGGCCTTCCTGCCGATTGGCGATCTGTTCACCATGGGTCCGCGCGAGGCGGCCCTCGCCTGCGAGTTCCTAGAGCCCGAAGTGGTGATCCCGATGCATTACGGGACCTTCCCCGTGCTCACTGGCACGCCCGCGAAGCTGCGCGAGCAGCTCGGCGAGAACTCCCCAGTCGCAGTGCCCCCGCTGGAGCCCGGCGAGACTTACGAGTGGTAGCCCCTCAGCCTCCGCTCAGCGGCTGGAGAGGCCTTCGTACGTCTCGTCGTCGCCCGCCTCTGTCGTGACCGGCAGGCCACGGGGCGCCCAGCCCGGATAGACAAGGGCCCCCGTGTAGTCCCTCTCCCCGCCGAAGCCGCCGCGCATGTCGACGACGCTCTCGAAGCCGCTCGCGATCAGGATTTGAGCCGCCTGCCGGGACCGTCCTCCCACTTGGCAGGCCGTGATGATCTTGGCCTGCTTGCCGAGGGCGCTCTCGCACACGGCCACGAAGTCCTGGTTGGGCCGCATCCCGGATTGCGTGCGGTGCAGCAGAGGGATATTCTTGGCTCCGGGGGCGTGCCCGACCTCGAACTCGGGGACGGAGCGCACATCCAAGTAGACGTACCCCTCCCCCGAGTCCAACAGGTCGCGCGCCTCCTCGGGCGAAATGCGTTGCAACTGCATGGCGTTCAACTCCTAAGCTGCCTGATCCGGCCGCGATTGTCCATTCTCGCACAGCCGCGACCGCTTCCGATGCGACGCATCCCCCGACACCCCGCCGCGTTGTCGCTATGATCGGCGTTTCCCGCGTCATGCGCCAGCCTCCGGAGATCTCCGTCGTCATTCCCGTCCGCAACGAGGAGGGGAGCGTCGAGCAGCTCTCCGCCAAGCTGGGCGAGGTCCTGCCCCCCGACCACGAGGTCCTCTTCATCGACGATGGCAGCACCGACTCCACTTGGGAGCGCCTGACTCGTCTCCACTCGCCCGGCCGGTTGCGGGTCGTCAAGCTCAAGGCGCCGTCCGGCAAGTCCGCGGCCCTCATGGCGGGCTTCGCCCGCTGCCGTGCTCCGGTCATCTTCACGATGGACGGTGACCTCCAGGACGACCCAGCCGAGATTCCCTCCTTCCTAGCCAAGCTCAGCGAAGGATATGACTTGGTCTCGGGCTGGAAGAGGACGCGCCACGACCCGCTCCACAAGGTCGCCGCCTCGCGCGTCTTCAACTGGGTCATGCGCAGCGCCACAGGGCTCGGCCTTCACGACATGAACTGCGGCTTCAAGTGCTACCGCGCCGAGGTGGTGGAGGACGTGATCATTTACGGCGATCAGCACCGCTTCATCCCGGTCTTCGCCCAGCATTCCGGGTATCGCGTCGGCGAAGTCGAAGTGCGCCACCACCCCCGCCGCCACGGCCGCTCCAAATACGGCTTCAGCCGCCTCCTCAAGGGCTTCCTGGACCTGGGCACAGTGCTGCTGAGAACCAGGTACCGTGGCCGGCCAGCCCACGCCTTCGGTCTCGCAGCGCTGCTGCTCGGGCTCGCCGCGGCCGGGGCCTTCGCGCTAGGCATCACCCCTGCGCTGCCCGCCGCCGTCGCTCCGGCTGTTCTCACCATCTGCGTGGCGCTGGCGTCCGGCGTGTGGGTATTCCTGGCAGCCGGATGGATCGCAGAGGCACTCCTCGACCGCTCCATGCTCGACGAGGCGGCTCGCCTGCCGGCTGTCAGTGAGACTCTTGACTAACAAGGTCCTCGTCGCGGCCAAGATCTGCGTCCCTCTGGTCGTCTCGTTCTTCATCGGGCGCATGATCCACGCGAACTGGGTGCAGGTCCGTGCCGAACCCTGGCAGCTCGACATCGGCCTGCTCGCCCTCTCGTTCGCCTTGGGAGCAACTTGGCACCTGGCCCGCCCGTGGGGCTGGATGCGCCTCATCCGCGGATTCGGTCACCGCTTGCGCTACGGGGACGTCTACCGGATCTACCGCCAGTCAGAAGTCAGCCGTTACGTCCCCGGCGGCGTCTGGCAGTTCGCCAGCCGCATTTACCTCATGGGCCGTCTCGGTGTCAAGCCGGCCTCCTGCCTCGCTGCCACACTGCTCGACATGTCGCTGGCCGCGCTGGCCGCCATGGTCCCAGCCGCCTGGCTCGCCGGGGCCGCGGCGTCCTCCCTAGGCCTGTGGCAGCGCTACGCCCTGCTGGCGTTCCCCTTCCTCGCCAGCGCCCTCGTCCACCCCAAGGCGCTCAACGCTTGGGCGGCGCCGCTGGCCAGACTCCTCAAGCAGCCGTACCGCAACTTGGAGATCCGCCCACGGGAGATGCTCGCCATCTGGGCAAGCTATGTGGCCGCGACCACCCTGCTGGCCCTCGCCATGGCAACGCTCGCTCGGTCCCTGCTGCCCGGGATCGGCATGCAGCAGTTCGCCTTCATCGCGGGCTGCTACGCCCTCGCCTGGGTCGCGGCCATGCTGACGATGGTCGCTCCCGCCGGCATGGGAATCCGGGAGGGCATCCTCGGACTGCTGCTAACGGAGACCGCCGCCGCCGGCACGGCGCTGACACTGGCTGTCGCCATGCGCCTCTGGGTGGTCTGCATGGAACTCGTCTGGCTCACCGCGGGCCAGCTGGCCTGGCGCAAGGATCCTCCCGCCGCGCGCTAGAGCTCGCGTACAGCCAGCCCTCGAAAGCGGTGCTCCAGCCCGGGCCGGCACCTAGAGACCCCATGCACCTGCACGGCGATGCTGCCTTCCGCCTTCCCCGACGGCAGTCGGTTCTCGGTGTCTTGGAAATCGACGATCTGGGCACCGTTGAGCCACACCTGGATGTGCGGGGCGGCACCCTCAATCCGGATCCGCATGGCGTTCCATGAGTCCTCCTTCCAGACCTCGGACCATCCCTCAGACTGCACAACGTCCAACCCCTCAAGCCCTTCGCCGAAGATGCCGCCAACATTGCCGCCGTCGAGGTAGTCGAGCATCACTTGGTACGCCTGCCCGCTCTCATTCGAGCGCAGGAAGACGCCGCCGTCACAGCCGTAGTCGGGCTTGAGCTCCAAATGAAGCTCGAAGTCGCCGAACGACTGGTCTGTGAGCAGGATGCCGCCATTGCCCGGTCGGTCCTGCTTGCCTGTCAAGGCGCCGTCGTAGACGCGCCACTCGCGCGTGTCCCCGTGGTGGTTGGACAGGCTCATGCGCCAGCCGGCGATGTTGCGGCCGTTGAAGATGGGCTCGAACCCGTCCGGGATCTGGGCCCCCAGCAGCAAGGGTGTAACAACTATGAGGAGAATCCGGAAGCGCATCGTCTGTCCGCCAACTTGGCCAGCGTATCACGGGCGGCTGGTCTCGCCACTCCCGGCCACCATCCACGCACACGCTCGCCGCGCACGTGCCGGACGCGGGCACCAAGGATGAGAAGCTAGCTCCGCCGGTCGGGATAGGGCCTCCACTTCCCAGATGCGGGGCGGCGCGAGACTTCCATCGCCACACTGAGGGGGTTCCTTCAGGAATGCTGGGCCAACTCGACCTCCCAGTCGGCCTCGGCCTCGCGAACGCTGTTGCGGTGCTCGGCATCACAGATACGCAGGACGGCTTTCCCCCGCTTGATCCGGCCGCCAGTCTGCAACCAGTCTGCAATGAGGGGGCCAACCACGTCACGACACCGCTCACCAGAGGCGCTATGTCGACGGCGCCGCTGGCGCGATGTCTCGCGACGCTCCGGTTCCGGGGCGAGAGACACCACGTACCAAGCCAGCCGCCCCGTTTCCCGCAGGCCCGAGCCCGAGTACCTGCCAGTGGCCGCCTTGGACCTGGCGGCCCGCTGCCACCGCCCGACCGGCAGCCCATTCTCCGGCAGCGCCGAGAGCGATGTCGCCCGCGGCCCGGTGCGGAAGGGCGGCACCGTGGGAAGATATACTGTCCTATCAGCGGTCGGTCCGCTGATCGCGCAGGAGGCTGTTCGGGCCGTGGACGGATACTACCATGATCACGATCTTCCCCGCTTCGGAGAGATCGGATCCGATGCGCCAGAGCTGTGGGAGAAGTTCAGCGCTTGGTACGCCGCGGTCTTCCGTGCGGGAGCGCTGAGCGAGCGCGAGAAGAGCCTGATCGCCCTTGCCGTCGCCCACGCCGTGCAGTGCCCGTACTGCATCGACGCCTTCACCCAAGACTGCTTGGAGAAGGGGTCGAATCTCGAGCAGATGACGGAGGCCGTCCACGTAGCTTCCGCAATCCGGGGCGGAGCCACGCTGATCCACGGAATCCAAATGCGGAACATCGCTGAAAAGGTCAGCATGTAGTCGTGGCCCTGACGAGTCTTCTCGGGGCGCAGCACCCCCTCGCCTCGCCGGCGCAGCAGCTGAGAGTCCTGCAAGACTGCGAGGACCGCTTCCAACCCTTCGACAGCGCACTCGACCAGTGCGGGCTGGGACCGCTGACCGCCGACGGAATCCGCGTCGTGCAGATCAACACCGGCAAGCTCTGCAACCAGACCTGCAAGCACTGCCACGTGGATGCCGGCCCCGACCGCACCGAGGAGAACATGTCGTGGGAGACGCTCGGTCTCTGCCTGCGGGCGATCGAGTCGCTCGAGCGCCCGACCGTCGACATCACCGGCGGCGCCCCGGAGCTGAACCCTCACTTCCGATGGTTCGTGAGGCGCGTACGCGCCCTAGGCTGCCACGTAATCGACCGCTGCAATCTGACCGTGCTGGCCATCCGGGGGCAGCGCGACCTAGCAGGGTTCCTAGCCAGCCATGGCGTCGAAGTCGTCGCCAGCCTGCCCTACTTCCTCGCCAGCCGCACCGACGCCCAGCGCGGCAGCGGAGTCTTCGACAAGTCCTTGCAGGGCATCCGGCAGCTGAATGATCTGGGCTACGGGCGCCAAGGCAGCGGCTTGGTCCTGAATCTCGTCTACAATCCGACCGGAGCGTTCCTGCCTCCGGACCAAGCCGCCGTCGAGGCCGACTTCCGGCACGAGCTCCGGTCGCGCCACGGCATCGAGTTCAACTCGCTGCTGACCATCGCCAACATGCCCATCAGCCGCTTCCTGGAGTTCCTCGTCCGCACCGGGAATCTGGACCGCTACATGCGGAAGCTGGTGAGCGCCTTCAACCCCGCTGCGGCCCGGGGCGTGATGTGCCGGACCACGCTCTCGATCGGCTGGGACGGCAGCCTCCACGACTGCGACTTCAACCAGATGCTCTCCCTACAGGTCGGCGGCCGAGGCCCGCGGCACATCCGCGACTTTGACGAGGACCTGCTGGCGGGCCGGCCCGTCGTGACCGGCCAGCACTGCTACGGCTGCACTGCCGGATCAGGCTCGAGCTGCAGCGGAGCGACCACCTGAGCGTCCGGCGCCCATCTAGGCCTGGCGGCGGCAACCAAGACGGGACCGCTGCGCTAGACTGAGGCAAGCGATCCTTTGCGCCGCCCTGTCGCGGCCGGAGTTCCGATCATGTTCAGAATGACTTGCCTGCCGTTGCTAGCAATCCTCGCCGTAGCCCTGCTGTCCTATTGCGGCGGAGCCGACGCCCCGTCGGAGTCTCCGCCCGCAGAGCCTGCCGAGGCCCCCGAGATTGAGCAGCCTGCTGCTCCCGCCCCGGAGACGGAACCTGAGCCCCAAGCCAGGGCTGAGCCGGAACCGGCTCCTCCGGCGCCCGCCGGGCCGCCGAGAGTGCGCATGTCCACGGATCAGGGCGACCTCGTGCTGGAGCTCTACCCCGATCGGGCACCCCAGACCGTGGAGAACTTCCTTGAGTATGTCGATGCCAACTTCTACGACGGCACGATCTTCCACCGCGTGATCCCCGGTTTCATGATCCAAGGGGGCGGCTTCACCTCCGACATGCAGGAGAAATCCACCCGCCCACCCATCCAGAACGAAGCTGGCAACCTCTCCAACACGCGCTACACCATCGCCATGGCGCGCACCTCCGCCCCCCACAGCGCCACCGCCCAGTTCTTCATAAACCAAGTCACCAACCGGGCCTTGGACAAGGACATGTCACGCGACGGCTGGGGCTACTGCGCCTTCGGCAAGGTCGTGGAAGGCGCCTCAGTCATCGAGTCCATCGCCGGAGTCCAGACCGGCAATCGGGGTGGCCATCAGAACGTCCCTCAGACCCCCATCATCATCCAGTCCGTACGTCGCGAAGGCTGACCAGGGATCAGCGGGATGCGCCGGCCCCCAAGGGGCCAACCTTGGCCTTCCCAGCCGGAATTGGTGATCGGCTGAGCCGCAGCCCTTGGCTGCCTAGGACCAGTTAGCCCCAGAGGGCTAACCTAGGCCAAGTTGGGGCTGAATTGGAACATACCCTACAGCAGGCGGGGAGGGCGGTTTCTAGGTTGCAAACGGCGTGGTACGCCAGCTTGCTTCTTGCTTGAATGGTCCGTGGATCGCGCGGGGGCGGAACTAGCCCTGCTTGGCTGCCGGCCTCCGTC
Source organism: Bryobacterales bacterium (assembly GCA_963662745.2). Taxonomy (GTDB): domain Bacteria; phylum Acidobacteriota; class Terriglobia; order Bryobacterales; family UBA6623; genus VXMF01. The sequence goes on along the minus strand of CAXXUI010000002.1, from coordinate 2,344,519 downwards.
CGCCAGCGCGGCCGCTCTATGCTACAATCCGGCGGAAACGTTCGGCTCGCCGGAGAACGCAGCCGCCTTCCATTCCGTCGCATCACGGTCGCACTGTCATGAGTTCGGCTTCAGGGCCCGCAGCCGCTGCCTCTCGCGTCGGTAGGGGAGCAACGCAGCGGTTTGGCGCCGGCGGGGTGGGCAGTGCAAGCCTGCGTGAGTTGGAGAGTTGCGCTTGGATGACGGAGTGTGGCCGCACCGCCCGCGAGCACGCTGGCAGTGGTGCCGCCTGGGGGCGGAGCGCCCCGTTGGGGACTGGCGCAAGGCAGTCCTGTGATCCCAGCGAGGAGAAAGTAACCCTGTGAATCCCTCGAAGAAGCCCTTCTGGGGCCCGTGGATCATCGCGTCCTGCTTTGTGACGTTCGGCCTGTCCACCGGCTTCCCCTACTACAACATCTCCTTCTTCTACGATTACTTCCGCGACGGTCATGCCTGGACTCAGGTACTGGTGACGACCGGCGCCCCGATCGCCGTGCTGCTGACCATCTGGATCGGCCCGGTCATCGTCCCCAGAGTCTCCCCCCGCCTCCTGATCCTCACCGGCACCACGCTCACCTTGCTGTCCTTTCAGTGGTTCGGCCGCTTGGGCGACAGCGAATGGGAGTACTACGCAGCGTGGTGCGTCTACATGGCCGGCTACTTCCTGTCGGGCCCCATTCCGCACCAGATCATCATTTCCAACTGGTACAAGCGGCGGCGCGGCATGGCGATGGGCATCACTTATGTCGGCGTGGCGGTGATCGGCGCGCTTTGCAATCGGCTGGCTCCCTTCCTGACGCAGGACCGCAGCCAAGCCCCTGACTGGCTGCAGGGACTGTTCGAGCAGTTCACTTCCAACACCGGAACCTACACCGACGCCCTGCAACTGCTCAGCTTCCTGATGATCATCGTCTGGCCGCTCGCCATCTTCGTGATCCGCGACCGCCCCGAGGACAAGGGCCAGCTGGCGGATGGTGCCGCCAGCGAGACGCTGCCCGAAGCCTCCGCTCCGGAAAAGGCGGCCGACCGGAGCGAATCCGTCAAGTCCTTCCGGGAGCTCGCCCGCAGCCGGCCCTTCTGGCTGCTGCTGGTGGGCAGCGCCGCGTCCATCGGCTCGATCGCGGCGGTGAACTTCCTCATGAAGTTCGTCTACGAGGAGCAAGGCTTCACCGAGCAGGCAGCGCGGGACCAAATCTGGGCCGACGCCTCCTTCACGTACCTGATGTCCAGCATCGGCGGCCGGCTGATAGCCGGCTGGCTGGCCGACAGGCTCCCCCGCAAGTACGTGATGCTGGCCACTTACGCGCTGGTCGCGGCCGCCATCCCGCTGCTATTCCTGGTCACGCCCGACCAAGCGGGCATGGTCTACCTGTTCGCCATCGTGTTCGGGTTCGCCATGGGAGCGGACTACATGCTGATCCCGCTGATGGCCGCCGACCTGTTCGGGCTGCGGACCTTGGGTAAGGCCATGTCGGCGATCCTGCCCAGTGACACCATCATGCAGTTCTGGACTCCGCGCCTGATCGCCTCCCTGGCAGGACGGCTCGCGGGCTACTCGCAGGCGCTGTGGGTGGTTTGCGGCCTTGCTGGCCTCGGCACCTTGGCAATCGCACTGCTTCCGAAACGCTCGAAGAGGCAATAGCAACGACCAGCCTAGGACGCAGCACAACTCCCCGCAGTGGCTCCCATACGGGCGCTGCCGTCTGCAGCACTCTACCGGACGGCCGTCATGACCGCTAGCGACTCCCCCGGTGGCGGCGCCGCGGGCCTCCGGGAGCGGAAGCTGGAAGCGACGGTCATCATGATGGCCGCGGTGATCGTGATCTTCGCCGGCCTCCGCACGGCTTCTGACATCGTCGTGCCCTTCCTCGTGGCGGTCTTTGTCGCCACGCTGGCAGGCCCCGCGGTCTTCTGGCTGACCCGCCACCGGGTTCCCAAGGTCTTGGCCATCCTGATCGTCCTGCTGCTGGTACTAGGAGGGCTGACGCTGATCCTCACCGTCGTGGTGATGACCCTGCAGGACATCAACGCCAACCTCCCGGTCTACCAAGCGCAGTTCGAGACCCAGTTCGAAGCAGTGACGCGCGGCATTGAGGAGATCGTCGGACGGACGGGGCTGGAGATCAACTACACCGAAGTCCTGGGTGAGTTCAACCTGCGTTCGGTGTTCATCATCGCCCGCGATACGCTGCTGCAGGCCGGCAGCTTGGTGACCCGATCGCTGCTGATCACCCTGATCGTGCTCTTCATGCTACTCGAGGCGTCCCAGCTGCCGGCCAAGCTGGCGCGGGCGTTCGATCACCCGACCGAAGTGGCTTGGGCCAGCTTCCGCGAGTTCGCGGTCGCCGTCCAGAAGTACCTCGCCATCAAGACGGCGACCAGCCTAGCCACCGGACTCTGCGCGTGCGCGTGGGTCTGGATCCTCGATGTCGACTTTCCGCTGTTCTGGGGGCTGATCGCCTTCCTGTTCAACTACGTCCCCAACGTCGGCTCCATAATCGCAGCCGCCCCCGCTGTGATGCTGTCCATCCTCCAGCACGGACCGTCAACTGGTCTGGCCGTCGTGGCGGGCTACTTAGTCATCAATATCGTGATCGGCAGCTTGATCGAACCTCAGTACATGGGCGAGGGAGTCGGGCTCTCCCCACTGGTCGTGTTCGGCTCGCTCGTCTTCTGGGGCTGGATGTTCGGGGCGGTCGGGATCCTGTTCTCCACTCCGCTCACCATCAGCCTGCGCATCGCGCTCGGGCACTACTCCGAAACCAAGTGGCTCGCCGTGCTGATCGGCTCGGCCAAGGGCTGACGGCGGCGGCGCGGAACGGCCGCCACGAATTTGCAGCCGGAACCCGAATCAGGTCGCCTACAATGGAAGCCGTGAACAGGAAGATGCGGACCTTGGCGAGTCTGGCGCTGCTGGCGGCCGGTACCGCTGCAGCCGCAGAGTACAGCGAGGCCGAACGCAGCTTCTGGTCCTTCCAGCCGCGGCAGCATGCAGTGCCGCCGGCTTCCGCCCACCCCGGTGCCCGCAACCCCATCGACGCCTTCATCCGCGAACGCCTAGCCGCAGAGGGCCTGCGGCCGGCGCCGCCGGCCGACCGCAGAACGCTCATCCGGCGCGCCTATTTCGACGTCACCGGGCTACCTCCCTCGCCCGAGGAGGTCGAGGCGTTCGTGCTGGATCCGGCGCCGGACGCTTACGAGCGCACCATCGATCGCCTGCTGGTCAGTCCCCGGTTCGGCGAACGCGCGGCGCAGCTGTGGCTGGACGTGGTGCGGTTCGCCGAGACCGAGGGTTTCGAGTACGACCGCTACCTGCCCGGCCTGTGGCGCTACCGGGACTACGTGATCGAGTCGTTCAACAGCGACCAGCCCTACGACCGCTTCCTGCGAGAGCAGCTGGCCGGCGACGAGCTGGTGGACGGTGCACCGGCTTCCACTGAGGAGCGGATGTTGCTCGCCGCCGCCGGCCTGCACCGCCTCGGCCCGGTCCGGCGCAATGCCGGCAATCAGGAGGTCGCCTCCAGCCGCAACGAGGTGCTTACCGAACGCACGGACATCATCGGCACCGCCCTGCTCGGCCTGACCGTGGGTTGCGCGCGCTGCCACGACCACATGTTCGACCCCATCCGACAAGTGGATTACTACCGGCTGCAGGCCTACTTCGGGCCTTCCCGGGAGACGAACGTCGTCTTCTCGGGCGACCGGACCATCGAGGACTGGCAGAAGCAGACTAAGGAGATCGCGGGCGAGATGAAGAAGCTGCGCGGCCAGATCAAGCTCGCCGAAGGCGACGAGAGACGGCGCCTGCAAGCGGAGCACGACCAGCTCGCCGCGACTCTGCCCGCACCGCCGCCGACGTTGGCGACCATCACCAACGACCGCGAGACCACGGCGCGCGTCCACCTGCTGGCCCGCGGCGACCACACCAAGCCGCAGCAGCCGGTGGATCCCCGCCCGCCGGGCGTGCTGCTGCCCGAGGACGCACCCACCCTCCCGCCGGACCTTGAGAAGCCGCGGACTGAGCTGGCCGACTGGCTCGTCGATCCGCAGCACCCTCTCACCGCCCGGGTCGCCGTCAACCGGATCTGGCAGGCCTACTTCTCGCGGGGCATCGTGGACACGCCCAATGACTTCGGCTTCATGGGCGCCCGGCCCAGCCATCCGGAACTGCTTGACTTCCTAGCCAACGAGCTGGTGGACGGGGGGTGGAGCCTCAAGCGCCTGCACCGCATGATCCTGACCAGCGCGACATACCGCCAGTCGTCGCGCCATACCGATCCGGATGGCCTCGGCATCGCCAAGGACTCCAGCAACGCACTGCTGTGGCGCGGGCCGCGCAGGCGACTGAGCGCCGAAGAAGTCCGCGACGCCATGCTGGCGACCGCCGGCGAGCTGAACTTCGCAGTCGGGGGCCCGAGCGTGCTCGTGCCGGTCGAGGAGGAACTCGTCGACCTCCTCTACGATCCGACCCAGTGGCAGGTGTCCCCTGACCCGGCCCAGCACCGGCGCCGGTCCGTCTACTTGATCGCCAAGCGCAACCTGAGGCTGCCCTTCATGGAGGTGTTCGACCAGCCGGCCCTGCTGACCAGCTGCGCCCGTCGCGAGACCAGTACGCACGCGCCGCAATCGCTCGAACTGCTCAACGGCCGCCTCTCGAACGAGCTGGCCGCCCGCTTCGCCGACCGCGTCGCTCGCGAGACGGATTCCGATCCCGTCCGATTCGCTACGCGGTCCTACTTGCTAGCCGCCGGCCGGCCGCCTTCAGCCGAGGAGCTGCAGGTGGCGCGGGACTTCCTCGCCTCCGGCGATGCGCGGGAGTTCGCCTTGGCGCTGTTCAACTTGAACTCCTTTCTCTACGTGGAGTGAGCGAGCGGGGCGCCCTCGCCGGCAACGCCCGCCACGGCAATGTTCCGCAAGATCCTGATCGCCAACCGCGGTGAGATCGCCGTAAGAGTCATCCGCGCCTGTCGCGACATGGGCATCCGTCCGGTCGCGGTCTATTCAGAGGCGGATCGTGCCGCGCGGCACGTTCGATTCGCTGACGAGGCCTACCGCATCGGAGGTGCCGCCGCAGCCGACAGCTACCTACGGATCGATCGCGTTCTCGCCGCCGCTAAGCGATGCGGCGCCGAAGCGATCCACCCCGGCTACGGCTTCCTGAGCGAGAACGCCGATTTCGCCGCTGCCTGCCAGCAGGCCGGCCTTCGCTTCATCGGACCACCTGCGGATGCGATCCGCTCCATGGGCGTGAAGACTCAAGCGCGAAAGATCATGGCCGCCGCAGGGGTACCGGTAGTGCCCGGGACGCCTGCGGCGGCCGGGGACTTGGCCCAAGCCGCCCAGTACGCCGAGAGAGTCGGCTACCCAGTCATGCTCAAGGCCGCCGCAGGCGGCGGAGGCATGGGCATGCGCCAAGTCGAGGACGACTCGGGACTGGCGTCCGCTTGGGAGCAAGCCCGGGGGGAAGCGCTCAAGGCCTTCGGCGACGACTCGATCTACATTGAGAAGGCAATCGTCAGGCCGCGCCATGTCGAAGTCCAGATTCTCGCCGACCACCACGGACGCGTCGTGCATCTGGGCGAACGCGAATGCAGCCTGCAGCGCAGACGCCAGAAGGTCCTGGAGGAGACGCCGTCGCCATGGATCGAGGAGCATCCTCGCGTCCGCGAGCGGCTCTGCGCCGCCGCCGTCGCAGCAGCCAAGGCGGCGGGTTACGCCAACGCCGGCACCGTGGAGTTTCTGCTCGACCAGCGAGGCCGCTTCTACTTCTTGGAGATGAATACCCGGCTGCAAGTGGAGCATCCCGTGACCGAACTCGTCACTGGAACCGACCTAGTCAAGGAGCAGATCTTGGTCGCGGCAGGCCGCAAGCTCCAGCTGCGCCAAGAGGACATCCGCTTCCGCGGCCACGCCATGCAGTGCCGCGTCTACGCCGAGGACCCCCGGGCCGGTTTTCTGCCGTCTCCCGGGCGCATCGACCGGCTTACATTGCCGGAGGGACCCGGCATCCGTGTGGACTGCGGCGCCGAGGAGGGCTGGAGCGTTCCTCTGGAATACGACCCTCTGATCGCCAAGCTGTGCGCTTGGGGACAGACGCGAACCGAAGTGATCGCGCGCCTGCAACGCGCGCTGTCCGAATTCCGGGTCGGCGGTATCGCGACGACGCTCGACTTGTTTCGTCAGATCCTGGCAGACCGCAGGTTCCAGCGGGCGGAGTTCGACACGGGCTTCCTGGAGAGGGAATTCGCGATGCGGCCGCCCGACCCCTCCGGCCCGCCTGCCGAGGTGCGGCTGGCCGCGATGCTGGCCGTCATCCGTGCTTCGCAAGCAGAGCGCCAGACCGCTTCAGGTCCTCCAGACCGGAAGCGTTCGCTTTGGAATGCGCGGGGGCGGCTGGCCGCAGCGGGCTTCATGAAGAGCCAGTTGTGACGGACCATCATCTGCTGGTGGACGGCGAGCCTGAGAACGTGCGCCTAGAGGACGGCGCATGCGAGTTCGGCGGGGAGACTCGCGTAGCCTCCGTCTCCGATCTGGGGCGGGGCGACTATTCCGTCCTGGTGGGCGGCCGCCAGCACCTCGTGCATGTCCGCCGCCGGGGGCTGGGACGTTTCGAGGCTCTTGTCGGCGGGGAGCTGCTGCGCATCGACCGGATCGATCCGAGATCTCTCGACTCGACTCCAGCTCGGGCGCGAAGTTCGCCGGCCCGCAGAGTGAAGGCTCCGATGCCGGGCAAAGTGCTGGCGGTGCGCGTCGCGGAGGGCGACGAGGTCAGCCGGAACGATCCGCTGGCGATTGTGGAAGCGATGAAGATGCAGAACGAGCTTCGCGCTCCCGAGGCGGGCCAAGTGGCGCAGGTGCAAGTCCAGCCTGGTGACTCAGTCTCCGCCGGGCAGACGCTGGTCGTGATTGAATAGTGGCTGTGGGGAGAGTGGCGTAGCGACATGGCTGTACGGTCCCGATGCCCACGGTGCGACGGCACGGGCTGGATCACCAAGGTGGGCCCGGCTGGCCTGCCGATAGCCCGAAGATGCCAGTGCCACCACGCGAAGGTGAGGAAGTCCTACCGGATTCAAGGCCTTCCACCGAGGCTGGCTGACAAGACATTCGATAACTTCTCGTGCGGCGACAGAAATGTAGACCTCGTCAGGCACCAAGTGCTGTCCGTCAGTGCCAACAAGGCCCGGATTTTCGCCACAACGTTTCCGGCCGGCGAGCGCAAGGGCCTACTGTTCCACGAAGGGCCTAGGGAGCGCCTGACACACCTAGCGGTCGCAACCCTCCGGCGCATGGCCGAGCGCGGCTTCAGCTGCGTCTACTGCGACTGCGCGATCCTGATGGAGGCGATGATGGATCAACGCGACCCGGACCGCGGTGCCGCCAGCGCCGCCAGCCGGTTCCTGCGGAGGCTGAGAACGGTCGACGCACTGTTGATCGACGGCTTGGGCGACGTCCGTCCCTACGGCTGGACCGGCGAGAGGATCAGCACACTGATTCGACGCCGCTACCTCAACCAGCGCTGCCTGCTGGTCACCACCTCACTGCCGATCAGCGAGCAGGCGGCCTTTTCCGAGCGCGCCACGGGGAAGGGCTACAGTCAATCCGTTGCGTATCAGGCCGCTCCGGAATGGCTCGGCGAACGTATAGGAGAGCAGACGCTGCACGACCTGCTCGATCACTGCGGTGTGATGACCGTTCCCGAGGCCGTGGAGACCGCCGCCGAATCCGCCGAGCCGACCGCGAACGCATCCGAATAGCGAGCGGCGACCAAGTCCGCGGCGTCCTCCGGCAGCAGACGGCGAGCCCGTCTAGCCAGCCCAATCCGGCGGGCCGCCTCCCCAAGCACGGCCTCGCGGGGCACTCCAGCCCGCTTCAGCCCCCGGATCGTGGGGGGCCGCTGCCTCTTGCTGAGCTTAACGCCGTCGCCATCAACAATCAGCGGGTGATGGAAGTAGCGGGGCGGCTCGGCCCTCCCAAGGTAGCGCGCCAGTCGAATCTGGCGGCCCGTGGAAGCCAGCAGGTCCTCCCCGCGCACCACGAAATCGATACTGTGGCGCGTGTCATCGACCGTCACGGAGAACTGGTACGTCCATTGCGACAGTCGATCTCGCAGCAGCAGGTCCCCGCACTGCCGGTCTGGACGCTGCTCCTGGGTCCCGAGCAAACCGTCATCGAACCGTTCCACGGACCTGTCGTCGCTCCAGCTGAGGCGGAGACCGTGCGGCGCGGAGCCATCCAGATCCCGGTTGCGGCACAAGCCGGGATAGCGCGGCTCCGCCGCGGGGGAGCCCGTGCGGAACTTGGCCAGCCGCTTGCGCGTACAGTCGCAGCGATACACGCTTCGACGAGTTCTCAGGTGCTGCAGCGCCGCCTCATAGGCCGGTCCGCTCTCGCTCTGACGGTAGCTCGCCGACTCGCTCCAGTCCGGGTTGCTGGGCTCAAATCCCAGCCATTCCAAGTCCTCTGCCAGTCCGGCCTCGAACTCGGTCTTGGACCGCTGACGATCATGGTTCTCCATTCTGAGGATCACGTCACCGTCCAAGAGAGCAGCGACGCCCCAGACGTAGAGCATGTGCCCCACATGGCCGATGTGCCAGTGACCCGTCGGACTCGGCGCCAAGCGAGTGGCGGGACGCCCCAAGCGGGCGGCTGCGGCCACGCGATCCACCTCTCGAATCCACTCCGGCCAGCCAGCCTCCAGCGGCAATTCAGCATCCTGCATCGCAGGCCAGACTACCAGCATTCAGGTGCCAGCCAACTCAGGTGTCGGTGGCCGACGAGCCCGTACGCCTTAGGCGCGTTTCCGGACCTAGTGGCCACCGCGTCGCAGAGACCTGATTCCCCAGGTCCATTTCCGGATCGAGCGCAGAGCGACCGCTCCGTCACGGGCCCCGCAGCGCGTTGCGGCCAACAGAGGCGGTCGCGGAGAGAGGGAGCGAGAGAGGGCCTGTACAACGACAATTAGAGGTTCATTCGGCGACAACCCGACGTCGGTCCGGAAGATGGGTACGACAGACGGACGGGGCTGGATCGACGCTACTGAGCATCATCAAGCTATGGCAGCGGAAGGCGAATCACTGCTCCACTCCCGGCCGAGGCTGCAGGCCGCGCACACCACCTGACCAGGGACTTGTACAATCATGCGAGAGAGTCCGGTGAAGATCCCGGTACGCCCCATGCAACCAGTCCTGCAGGGCTGCACTGCCCCAGCGGCGGCGCGTCCCTTGCTCACCAATTGCGAGCGGAGGACCCACGGGGTCGGCACGGTGGCCGCCCTCCTCCTGCTAGTGGCCTTGCCTGGATCAACAGCGGACCTCTCGGACATCCAGCCCATCCTCGACCAGCACTGCTTGGGCTGCCACGATCAAGCAAGGCAGCTGAGCGGGCTGGACCTGAGCAGCCTGCAAGGAATCCTCTCCGGCGGGGCACGTCACGGACCCGCCGTCATTCCCGGACATCCAGAACAGAGCGTGCTCTTGGGGGTGCTGCATGGAAGCATCAGCCCCAGCATGCCCCTCGGGGCCGCCCCGCTGGCCGAGGAGGAGATTCGGTCCATAACGCAGTGGATCCAGGAGATCGAGCCTCCATCTCCCCGCGCCGCAACGGATGGTTGGAACCCCTACCGTCCGCCTGTCCAACCGCATCCGCCCGAGGTCTTCCAGCGATCGTGGGTCCGGAACCCGATAGATCAATTCATTCTTGACCGGCTGGAGGCCTCAGGCATCCCACCCGCGCCCCAAGCGGACCGGCAGCGACTGATGCGAAGGCTTCACTTCGACCTGGTCGGCGAGCCTCCGACCCCCGACGAGACGGACGCCTTCCTGAAAGACCGCAGCGCCGGCGCATACGACAGTCTCTTGGACCGCCTACTAGGCGACCCGCGCTACGGGCAGCGCTGGGGCCGGCACTGGCTTGACTTGGCGCGCTATGCCGACTCGACCGGGGGCGAAGCCAATCGGGAGCTCTACTACATCTGGCGCTACCGCGATTACGTGGTTGGCGCCTTCAACGCCGACAAGCCTTACGACGAGTTCGTCAAGGAGCAGCTTGCCGCGGACGAGTTCGCTCCCGGCGATCCAGCCAAGCGGGTCGCTACCGCCTTCTTGCGACTTGGATCACCGCCTCAGAGCCAGATCCGACGGGTGGCTCGCCAGCAGCATCTGAACGAAGTCACGGCCACGGTGGGTTCCGTGTTTCTCGGCCTCACCTTGGGCTGCGCCCAGTGCCACGACCACAAGTACGATCCCATTCCGACCAAGGACTTCTATCGCTTCCAAGCGTTCTTCCTGCCGCTCGAGAGCGTGGACGATGAGGCGGAATTCCCGCTGCAGTCCACAGCGTCGCTGATGGCCAATGGTCGCGCCCTCGCCGAGCGGCGCCTGCAGCGAGCCCGAGACGCGTACGAGAGCTACGAGCGGCGGATGCTAGACAAGTTCCGCCGCATCCTGAGCGATGGAGGGCAAGGGCCCTCGTCCGCCACACCGGCCTCACTGCGCAGCCGACTGACGGACGCTGTCGCGAACGGAGTCGTCCCGCGCGACGAGCCAAGCTTCTCCCTCGCTGAGAAGACTGAGTACATCCGGCTGCTGAGCTTCGTGGACGGGCGACGCGGAGGACGCGACATGGGAGTCTACCGCAGACAAGTGGAGCGACATCTGCCCAAGATCCATACCGTCTCGAACGCATCCGAGTCGCCGTACAGCGCCTCGCTGCCGGTGCAGTTCGTTCGGATTCGGGGCGAAGTCGATCAATGGGGCGAACGCGTGCTACCCGGATTCCCCAGCGCCGTAACCGGAAGCGCCGCGCCCGCAAGCATGCCCTTGGACTCGCTAGGCAACGTCAGCCGATGGAGGTCACCGCTCGCCGAGTGGATTGCGGCCGCCGAGAACCCGCTGACCGCGCGGGTGATGGTCAACCGTATCTGGCAATGGCACTTCGGGCGCGGAATCGTGGCGACGCCCAGCAACTTCGGACGCAACGGCATACGACCCTCCCATCCTCAACTGCTGGACTGGCTCGCTAAGGAGTTCGTGGCGAGCGGCTGGAGTGTCAAGGCGATGCACCGCCTGATCCTCGGTTCCGCAACCTACCGGCAAAGTTCGGTGCGCTTCTCCGAGAGCGCTGTCCAGCAGGATCCAGCCAACGCCCTGTTCTCCAGGATGGAGACCCGGCGCTTGGAGGGGGAAGTCGTTCGGGACAGCATCCTTGCCGTGAGCGGCCGCCTGAACCGCGCCTACGGCGGCCCCGGCGTGTACCCTCGACTGCCCGAGGCGCTGAAGGACCAGATGCTGGTCAAGAACTGGCCGGCATGGGAGCCGAGCGACGGCCCGGACTCCAGGCGGAAGTCCATCTACGTGTTCCAGCGACGCCAGCTGGCGCTGCCCTTACTGGAAGTGCTGGACGCGCCCGTGCCGCAGGTCTCAGCCCCGACGCGCAGGACATCGATCACCCCGAGCCAGTCTCTGGCCATGCTCAACGGCCGGCTCGTCACCGAGGAGGCGCACCACTGCGCGGCCCGCTTGGAGCGGGAAGGCGGAGAGGATTCGCGCGACCGAATCTCGTTCGCGTTCCGCTTGGCGCTCTCCAGAGCGCCAAGCCGAGCCGAGTTGCGCCGTTATAATGACTTCGTCGCTGAACAGGGCTGGGCGGCGGTCTGCCGCGTCCTGTTCAACGCCAATGAGTTTGTCCATGCGGATTGACTTGCCTGCCGGCCGTCCGATTCCTCGGCGTCGGATGCTGCTGCGAAGCTTCAACGGCCTTGGGGGCCTCGCGCTCGCATCGCTGCTCAACGAGCACTCCGCCGCAGCCGGCGGGCCGTCCGGAGCCCGGCCCCACCACGCCCCCAAGGCGACCAACTGCATCTTCCTGTTCATGTCCGGCGGCCTCAGCCAGGTGGACACGTTCGAGCACAAGCCCGAACTGGCCAAGCTAGACGGCCAGCGCATGCCCGTGCTCCCTGGTCTCGCCGCGCAGCTGGACGCGTACGTGCGATCGGACGTCGTGGCAGTAGGCAGTCCGTTCGAGTTCCGGCGTTACGGTCAGTCTGGACGGCCGATTTCGGAAGTGTTCGACCGCTTGGGCGGCGTGGCGGACGAACTGGCCTTCGTTCACGGCATCGAGGTCGACTCCCCGCTGCATTCGGCGGCCACGCTGCATGTCAATACCGGATCGGCCTTGGCCGGCAATCCGTCAGTCGGCGCTTGGATCTCCTACGGGCTCGGCAGCGAGAATCGGAACCTGCCGGCCTACATGGTGCTGCACGACCGGCGCGGCGGCCCGGTCAACGGCTCCGCCGTCTGGCAGAGCGGGTACCTGCCCGCGTCCTACCAAGGAACGCTCCTGCGGCCCTCGGGGCCGCCGATCCTCAATCTGGAACCTTCGTCGGGCGCTCCGCCCGCCGACTCGCGACCTGAGCTAGAGCTGCTCCGCTGGACCAACCAGCAACATGCCGTCGAGCGCCGGGACACGGACGCATTGGAAGCCCGCATCGCAGCTTACGAGCTGGCCTACCGCATGCAGACCCACGCGCCCGAACTCGTCAACCTGTCCGATGAGCCCGCCTCCGTCAGGCGTCTCTACGGCTTGGATGACCCCGTCACGGAGCCCTTCGGCAGGCAGTGTCTGCTGGCGCGAAGGCTCGTCGAGCGAGGCGTTCGGCACTCCCTGCTGATCCACGGCTGGGAGAACGGCGTGTACAGCTGGGACCACCACAAGCAGCTGCGAGAGTGGCTTCCTGCCCGAGCGCGCGAGGTCGACCTGCCCTTGGCGGGTCTCATCCGGGACTTGAAGTCCCGCGGCCTACTCGACAGCACACTCGTCGTCTTCACCACCGAGATGAGCCGCACGCCGTTCATCGCACGCAGGGCGTACGGTCCGCAGGTCGGGCGAGACCACCATCGCCACTCAATGGTCACTTGGTTCGCCGGGGCGGGAATCGAAGGCGGCTCCACCGCGGGAGCCACCGACGAGTTCAGCCTCAGCTGCGCTGAGAAGCCGATCCATGTACGCGACCTCCATGCCACCATCCTGCATCTGATGGGCTTGGCCCCAGATGCGCTCTCCTATCTTCACGAGGGACGGCACAAGAGGCTCACCGACACGGGAGGACGGATACTCCACGAGATCCTGGCTTGAGCCGTGCCGGAGCCGGCATCGGGCGCCTCGCGTCGACAGGGTCAGGCCACAGGCCGTTATCCAGCGCGAACGAAGCCCGGTCGCGGTGGTCCATGACCCGTGCCGGTCGCTCGGCCGTATAATCAGGCAGGTTCGATCTCGCATTGGCTTCGATCATGGTTGTCGCCAGCCAGCTGCGTCGCAACACTGGCCGGCCGGCCCCAACCGCCGAGGAGTTCTTGGCCAAGTCCTGCGCAGCTTGGTCCTGACGCCTTGGCACTCTGGGCGCCTGCCAGTGCGGTCGGGCTGGCCAAGAGCGAGCAGCTAGCTGCAGCGGTGCGCGGTCGTGGACCGACGCCCGAACGCCGGCGAAGCAGCCCGCTCCCTCCAGGCCGCAGCGCCAACAGCGGATCATGACCCAGCATCCAGCATCGCTTCTAGCCACCTACTGCCTGCTCATCATGGCTTCGGCGTTCCTCGGCACGCGCGCGGACCAGTTTGTGCGCTTGACTCACACTCGGCTTCAAGCGGCGATGAGCCTAGTCGCGGGCCTGATTCTCGGAGTGGCCTTGTACCATCTCATACCGCATGGCATCCTCCAAATCGGAGGCCAGCATGCCGTCGAGACGGCGATCTGGTGGACTGCCGTCGGGATGGTGCTCATGGTGCTCTTGCTCCGCGTGCTCAGCTTTCATCACCATGACCTCGCACCAGTCGACGGACACCATCACGGTCCGAGCCAGCCGTCAGCCGGCGACGGTCCGTCTCGCAGCTGGGTCGGCGTCTGCACCGGCATGGCAATGCATACGGTCTCAGAGGGAGCCGCCTTGGGCGCCAGTTTGCGCGGCAGCCTGCATCCCGACGCCTTGGATGGACTCTCAGCCAGCATTGGCATCTTCCTAGCCATCGCATTGCACAAGCCGCTCGACGTCTTTTCCATGCATGGCATGATGCGCAATTCCGGCATCCGCAATCAGCGCGCCACCGGTGTCAGCATGGGCGTGGCCCTGCTGTGCCCGCTCAGCGCCGTGGCGGCCTACTGGGGCGCGAGCCTGCTCGGACCGGCGGAGGGGGAGGCAGTCGGGCGCGCTCTGGCGTTCGGGGCGGGAGCCCTGCTCTGTATCTCGCTGAGCGACCTGCTGCCTGAGATTCACTTCCACGGCCATGACCGCCTGCTGCTGGCCACCACTTTCCTAGCCGGAGTCGCCCTCGCCTATGCCCTCCATTGGGCTGAGGAATTGCCGGGCCTCTATTGAGCCCCCCGGCGCAGCCGCAGCTTTGGGAACCGCTTCCCCGGCTCGCGCCGGTCGTACCAACTACGCGATTAGCGCCTACGCCGCTCCGGTGCGCAAGGCGGCCCGCCATCCACCGGCCCGACCGCTCGACCGCTAGCGGCACCAGCTCGTCAGACTCCGCAGGCGCTCGAAGCAGGCGATGGGGTCGCAGGGATCGTCAACCGCACCAAGGTCCGGCCCTGCCCTTGCACCCCATATCCAAGCTAGGGCTGCCGAGCCGCATCGGTCGCTCGAACCGCGTGCAGTACCTGCAGCCGACTACCGGCCTGGCCTGCCAACCCGCTCGACGAACTCTGCGCTGCGGCTCTACGCAACACCCCCACTCGACTGCCCGCAGCCCTCGCCACGCTTCGGCTCATGGTCGAACGCCAAGGCCGGCCGCCCAGCATCGACTCCGGCGCTACCGTCGGCGGCGGCCACTCACTCGCGAGTGGCCGCCACCTTCGGAAGCGACCGCGCCTACCTCGGCCGAAGCCTCAACCCACCTCTCGTCGAGGCCAAGGCAGACGCGTCGGCGGTCAGTTCAGGCTGACCGAAACCGGGTTGGACTCGCCCAAGCTGTTGGACGCTGTCGCTGATACCCCGGCAATGTCCTCGAAAACACCTTCGTCCAAGGTGAATGCCACCGTGGCGGTGAACTGGCTGCCGAAGCTGGCAGCTTGGTTGCCGGAGAAGTAGGTGGAGAACCGCTGCGTCACGTCCGTGCTCAACTCCGTGGTCCGTAGCAACGCTTGCGACGCCGCTGAGAACACGAACGACAGCGTGTCGACGCTCCTTGAAGTCGAGTAGCCCGTGACCTGCAGGGTGAACCCGCCCTGCCCGGTCGAACCCAGCACGATCGACCGCAACACCGGGGCTGACTCCATAACTGTGAAGCGCACCTCCGGATGCGGCTCGGGCGTGATGTCCGCCGCCGCCGCTGCCAGCGACGTCGGATTGGGGATCACCCGGTTCTCCACGCCGTCCGGCACGGAGAAGAACCGCGCCGCGGCGACGATCTCTCCCGCCACGGTTCCCGTCTGGAAGGCATTGGCGTTGACAGCTCCGGTGAACTCGGGTTCGGTCGACCCGGCACGGATCAGGAAGACCGCTTGGCGGCCGCCGCTGGCCCACTGGATCGCCGGATCGTTCACGAACGTTCGCGTCTCGAAGGCCAGCGTGAGAACTCCGACCACGTCCGTGGGGTACGGCTGCGCCAGCGTCATGGTCAACGCCATCTGCTCGGCCGCCGCCACCGTGCCTCCGGCATGGGAGAAAGTCACGTTCGGAAGGTCGGTGATCACGACGGGGTACTCAACCTCCGGCGCATCCTCGGGCGTCAGATCCAAACCAGTGTCCTCGCCCGAGAAGCGCGCTGTTGCCCTCAGCCGCCCCTCGCCGGTCGGAGCCCTGAAGACCGTCATCATGCCGCCGTCGGCGAATGTCGCCGCCGTCTCCCCCGCGGGAATCTGGAACCGTACCTGCAGGCCCGCTCCAGCCCACGGCTGGCCCACTTGGCCGGAGCCGTCGAAGGCCAACTGCAGCACGCCCTCCAAACCCTCGCGGTACGGTTCGTCCAGCCGGAGTCCCAGCTCGGCCTCCTCGCCGCCGCGCAGCGAAGTGGTGGCGCGCGTGAAGGTCACTGCCGGCAGCTCGGCGAAGACGACCGCGATCTCAATCTCGGGAGCGTCCGAGGGCGTGAGGTTCACGCCCCTCGCTTCGGACGCGAAGCGCGCCGTCACCGTCAGTGTGCCGCTGACTCCCGGCGCTTGGAACATCGCCATTGCCGCGCCGCCCGCGAAGACCGCCGCCGTGCCGCCATCCGGAATGCGGAAGCTGATCTGCAAGCCGGGACCCGACCAAGGCTGTCCCACCGCGCCCGCTTCCGCGGGCTCGAACGTCACTGCCAGCCGGCCTTCGACCGCTTCCGAATACGCCTCCTCCAAAGTCAGCCCCAGCTCCACGTCCTGGCCCGCGGAAACCGAGTCGGAAGCCATGCTGAACTGCGCAGCGGGCAGTTCAGCAATTTGCACTGCGAAGGCCACCTGAGGCACGTCCTCCGGGGTGAGTTCTCGCCCCGTGGAGTCCTCAACGAAGAAAGCCGCCGCTGTCAGCAGCCCTTCCACTCCGGGCGCGGTGAACACTGTCGATGTGGACAGGTCTCCGAACACCGCCTGCGTCGCGCCCGCCGGAATGGCGAAGCGGACGCTCTGGCCCGGACCCGACCACGGCTGCGAGGCCGTGCCGGACACAGCCTCGTCGAAGATCATCTGGAGCGTGCCTGTTACGGCCTCTCCGTAGGGGCTCTCCAAGCTCACGCCTAGGCGGATCTCCTCGCCACCGCCGACCACGCCGTCGCTGCGGCTGAATTGAACCGCTGGCAGCTCCGACACCTCGACGGCGAACCGGGCCTGCGGCTCGGTCGCGGGCGTGACATCGATGCCCCACGGGTGGGCGGCCAGCCGCGCCCGGACGGCCACTGTCCCGGCGACCGACGAGGCGAAGAAGCTGAGCGTCTGCGCCGAGCCGGCCAGCAGCGCCCGCGTCGCTCCCGCCGGAATCTCGAAATTCACCTGGCGTCCGCCCGTGGACCATCGCAGCAGTGGATCGTTCGCCGCTTCGACAGTCTCCAGATCCAGCGTCAGAGTGCCCGTCAGATCGACGGTGTACGGCGAGGACAGGTACATGCCGATCTGCACTTCCTCGCCCGCCATCACCGTGCCCCCGTCGCGCGTGAAGCTCACCGACGGCAGTGGCGGCGTGTCAATGTCCAGCGGGAAGATCGCGTCGTCGACGATCAACTGGCCGGTGGAGTCCGCAAAGGCGTTGGCGGCCGGCTCGACCCGCACGGCGAAGTCCTCGCCGGGTCGCAGCGTCAGCGGCAGCGTCGGGCTGGCGGTGACGCGGAACGGCCCCGTTACACGGATCGACTGGACCAGCTGGGAACTCCGGGTCGTGTTCGCGCCGACCAGCTCGATGCGCGCCGCTCCTTGGCCGAAGATCACCGGGCGGCCCGACTGGGTGACGCGCCGGCTCGGCGTAGCCGAATCGTGCGGGTAGGTCAGCAGGCTGAAGCTCAGCACGTCGCCGCCGATGCCCCTCACCGCGTAGCTCGCCCGGGTGTCCCCGAAGTCGAAGGTCAGCTCGCCGTCGAAGTTGAGTGTGGCCGTGGGCGTGAAGCCTAACTGCAGGTTAACGCTCCGCCCGGGCTCGAGCATGATCGGGAAGGTCGGGGGCGCCACCAAGGCGAACATGGACGAGCCGGACACCGTGGCCGCGTTGACCCGCCCCGGCCCGCTGCCGGAGTTGGTCAGGGTCACCGTCGCCTCGGACGTGACCATGGTCGGCTTGTGGCCGAAGTCGATCAGCCCCAGCGGCGGAACCGGCTGCGAGGCCCTGCCCGGCAGAGCGTACGAGAGGCTGTAGCCCGGCACGCGGCCCACCAAGTTCACGGTGTAGACCGCCAAGTCCGGACTGCTCTCCGAGCCGCTAACCCGCAGCGTCAGCTCCAATGTCGCATTGGCCTGAGCGGGATTGCGCGGATGGTAGGAGAGGAACATGTCGAGCGTGAGCTCGCCACGAATCTCGGCCGGCAGCCGGCTGACGCCGTTGAGTTGGTAGGTGAAGTCCTGCGACCCGCGGATCTGGATGTTGCGGAGCGTGATCGAGGTCTGGTCTCCCGAGTCGAAGTCGAGGAAGAGCCGCTGCGTGACCCGCTGGCCAAGGCCCTGGGACTCGAAGATGACTGTGTCGCCGAGCAGCGACGGATCGCTGGTGCCCTCCGACGTGATGTTCAACTGCGCCCCCAAGGGCAGCGCCGCAGCCGCTCCCAGCAGCAGGGTCGCGATCGCAATGGAGAAGGTCTTCATGGGTACTCTCTCGTGTTGGTTCCTAGAACAGTCTCAATGCTCGGCCGGCGCTAGCGCGGCGTCGCGACGCCGACATTGCCGATGCGGATGCTGGTCGGCGTCACCTGCTCGCTGTCGCCCCCTAGCGCCGCAGCCACGATTCCGACCGTCGCCGCCGCGCTCATGGCGGCGATCATGCGCCACCCGATCCCGCGGCGCTGAGGCTTCGGCTCGCCCGGAGCGACCGCGTTGGACTGCGTGATCGACGTGCTGGCCGTGGAGTTGTTGAACTCAGCCTGCACCTCGATTTGGAACGAACCCTCCAAGGTGTTGGGGAGCATGCCCGTCACCCGGACGCGCCCTTGGTCGTCCGTCGTCACGGTGGCCACCCGCGACGCCCCGAAGAACGTCACGCTCGGCCCCGAAGCCGGAGCCCGCAGTGTGACCACGGCCTTCTCCACCGGCTTGCCCGCCGCGTCCACCACCTCGATCACCGGCTCAACGGCCACATTGTTGTTGATGTTGTTGATCCCGCCGTCGCCGGCCAGCACGCGGATTTGAATCCCCGCGCCCTGTGCGAGCGCCACGGGCGCCGCAGCGAGGAGAACGCTCAGCGCGACCGCCAAGCCTTGGAAGAACAGGTGAGCCATGGAGCCTCCACACCGGGTTGCCGCCAGAATCCGGGACGGCACCAACAATAACTTCACGCCGGCGGGCCCAATGCCCGGGCGGCGCTGAATACATAGAGACGAGTAGGGCTGAATCGAAGTTACAGCGCCGGCACGCGTTCCGGAAGGTTCTCAAGCGCCGGCCAAGGCGGCCTCGCCAACCCTTCGGAAGCCCAGCTCCTGCAACAGCTCGACGATGTCGTCGTCCGTGAGCCCCTTGCGGTTGTCGGCCAGCCTCGTGAAGGCCTGATAGACGGTCCACGTCTCGGCGCGGCCCAGCTCGCCGTAGCCCAACTCGGCCACCCGCTCGTGCAGCGCGTGGCGCCCGCTGTGCTTGCCCAGCACAAGCTTCGAGGACGGCACGCCCACCGACTCCGGCGTCATGATCTCGTACGTCGAGTGGTGCTTGAGGTAGCCGTCCTGATGGATGCCCGCCTCGTGCGCAAAGGCGTTGCGACCCACAATCGCCTTGTTCGGCTGCGGCTCGAACGAGATGCACTCGCTCAGCGTCCGGCTGGCGCGGTACAGCTTCCGCGGGTCGATTGCGCAGCGGAAAGGCACGCGGTCGGGCCGGACCATCGTGATCGCCACCACTTCCTCCAAGGAGCAGTTGCCCGCCCGTTCGCCGATGCCGTTCAGGGCGCACTCGATTTGGCGCGCACCGGCCTGCAGCGCCGCGATCGCGTTCGCCACGGCCAGTCCGAGGTCGTCGTGCGTGTGGACGCTGACCTCCGCCCGCCCGTCGAGCGCTTCCGTCACCGTGGCGATCTTCTCCGCGTAGTCGTCAGGAGTCATGTAGCCGACCGTGTCAGGGATGTTCACCACCGTCGCGCCTGCGTCCACCGTCGCCCGGCAGACCCGGCAGAGGTAATCCAGCTCGGTGCGCGTCGCGTCCTCTGCCGAGAACTCCACGTCGTCGACGTAGCGCTTGGCCTGCTCCACCGCGCGGACGGCCTCCTCCAGAACCTGCTCCTGGCTCTTGCCGAACTTGTAGCGCAGATGGATCTCGCTCGTGGCGATGAAGCAGTGGATGCGCGGGCGGGCGCAGCCGTCCAGCGAGGCCGCCGCCCGGTCGATGTCCTTGGGCACCGCGCGCGCCAAGGCCGCGACCCGCGCGTTCGGATGCTCGCGGCACACCGCCCGCACCGCCTCGTAGTCGCCCTCAGAAGCGATCGGGAAGCCGGCCTCGATGATGTCCGCCCCCATTTCGACCAGTTCCCGCGCGACACGGAGCTTCTCCGGAATCGTCATGCTGCAGCCCGGGGACTGCTCCCCGTCCCGCAGCGTGGTGTCGAAAATGTGCATTCGTTCTGGCATGTTCGGTCGGCGCGATTGCCCCGCGCTCTCCACAACCTAGTACAAGGGATCCCGGCGAATAATGCAAATTTAGAGTTCTTGGCTTTACTATAAGTAATTCTTATGAATACCGACTTGCTGCGCCTGTTCGAGACCGTCATCGAGGAGGGCAGCTTCTCCAAAGCCGGACAGCGGCTGTTTCGGTCCCAGCCGGCCGTGTCGCAAGCGGTCAAGCGCTTGGAGGAGGATCTCGGCGCGCAGCTGCTCGACCGGTCGAGCCGCGCGCTGCGGCTGACCGACTCCGGCCGGGCCGCGGCATCCTTCGCCCGCCGGTTCCTGTCCCTGGAGCGCGAGCTGCGGCTGCGGCTGGAGGAGCTGCGAGACTTGCGCTCGGGCAAGCTCACTATCGGGGCCAACGAGTCGACCGCCCTCTACCTGCTGGGCCATGTGGCGGCCTACCGCCGGCGCCATCCGGGCATCGACGTGGAGCTGCGGCGCAGCCTGTCGAGCCGCATCCCTGAGGCGGTGCTCGACGGCTCGCTTGAGCTCGGAGCGATCAGCTACGACCCCGGGGACCCCAGGCTGCTGTCGATCAAGCTGTACGAGGACGGGCTCACCTTCGTAGTCTCGCCGCAGCACCGCTTCGCCGACCAGCGGCAGGTCAGCATCCGCGAGCTGGGCGGCGAGGTGTTCATCGCGCACAACGTGGTCTCGCCCTACCGGGCCCGCGTGATCGAGAGCTTCCGCAAACACCAAGTGCAGCTCAACATGCCCGTCGAGATGCCGACCATCGAGACGATCCGGCGGCTGGTGCAGCGCAACCTCGGCGTAGCCTTCCTGCCCAAGATGTGCGTCGAGCGACAGATCCTGTCCGGCTCGTTGCGGGAGGTCGCCGTGCGGGAGATCTTCATGGAGAGGACCATCCGGCTGGTGCGCCCCACCCGCCGCAAGCTCTCGCGGGCGTCCCTCGCCTTCCTAGAGCTCGTGGCCGGGAGCCGTCCGGCCGCAGCCTCCCCGCCCGGCGGCGAGGAAGGACCACCGACAGGACCCTAGCGTCCGCGGTGCCGTGCTACGATGGCCGCGGGAACCGCCCGGCTCCCGCCTGCGCCCGTGAAGACCTGCTATTTGGACTGCTTCTCCGGCATCGCCGGCGACATGCTGCTGGGAGCGCTGGTGGACGCCGGGCTGGACGTCGAGGAGTTGCGGTCTCAGGTCGGGCGGCTCGGCATCAACGGCCTCAGCATCGAGGCTGAGCGCGTCCGACGGGGCGGCTTGGCGGGCATCAAGGTCCGCGTCACCGCGGCGCACGATCATTCCCACCGCTCGCTGTCGACCATTGAGCGGCTGCTGGGTGACTCCGATCTCGACGAGCAGGTCAAGGCAGACAGCCTGCGCGTCTTCCGCCGTCTGGGACGCGTAGAGGCCGACGCGCACGCCATCCCTCTCGAATCAGTCCACTTCCACGAGGTGGGCGCGTGGGACTCCATCGCCGACGTGGTCGGCGGCTGCGCCGGCCTGCGCTGCCTCGGCGTTGAGCGTGTGGTCTGCTCGCCCATCAACCTCGGCAGCGGGACGGTGCGCGCCGCGCACGGCACCATGCCCGTCCCCGCCCCCGCGACGGCCCGGCTGGTCGAGGGTGTGCCGGTCTACTCTGACGGCCCCCGCGCCGAACTCACCACGCCGACCGGAGCGGCCTTGGCCGTGACGCTCAGCAGCGAGTTCGGGCCGCCGCCGCCGATGCGCATCACGGCCAGCGGCTACGGCGCCGGAACAGCGGACTTCCCCGGACGGTCCAACCTGCTGCGCATCCTCCTAGGCCACACCGAGGACGGGGATTCGGCTCCCGAGTCGGTCTGGGTCTTGGAGGCGAGCATCGACGACATGACGCCCGAGAACGCGGGCTACGCCATGGAGCGGCTGCTCGAGGAAGGGGCGCTGGATGTGACTCTCGCCCCGCTGCAGATGAAGAAGAACCGGCCGGGCTTCCTGCTCACCGTGCTAGCGGCGCCCGAGGATCGCATGCCGCTCGGCCAGCTGATGCTGACCGAGACCTCGACGCTGGGCATCCGAGAGTATGCGGCGCGGCGCCGCACCTTGGCCCGAACGACTAGGGACGTGGCCACTGACTACGGCTCCGTGCGCGTGAAGGTGGCCGCCCCACCGGGTAGCCAAGCCCGGTTCGCACCCGAGTACGAAGACTGCCGGCGGCTGGCGCGCCAGCACAGAGTCCCCTTCAGGACCGTGTGGGACCAGGCGCATCGGGCCTGCCGGGGAGACTAGCAGCGCGGTAAACGGCCCAGCGCAAGAAGGAGCGCCGAGCAGCATGCGAGACTAGGGGCAGGTCCGCAGGATGCCCAAGTTCTACCTCTCGACGCCGATCTACTACGTCAACGCGGCGCCGCATGTCGGCCACGCCTACACCACGATCGTGGCGGACACGATCAAGCGCATCCGGCGAATGCTCGGTGACGAGGCCTACCTGACCACCGGCTCCGACGAGCACGGCCAGAAGGTCGAACGGTCCGCCAAGGCGGCTGGTTTGAAGCCCAAGCAGTTCACCGACCGGGTATCGGCCGCATTCCGCAACGAATGGGAGCAGCTGGGACTCGAAGTAGACTTCTTTCGCCGCACGTCCGACCCGCGCCATGCGCTGGCGGTGCGCAAGATCTTCCAGCGCTGCCTGGACAACGGCGCCATCTACAAGGACTCCTACACCGGCAAGTACCACATCGGCGACGAAGCGTTCGTCACCGACGAAGAAGCCGCCCAAGCCGATCCAGAGCTGATCACTACCCTCACCGAGGAGAACTACTTCTTCCGCCTGTCCGCCTACCAGCAGCCGCTGCTGGACCTGTACGCGTCGAACCCGGACTTCATCCAGCCCGACTCGCGCCGTAACGAAGTGCTGGCGTTCGTACAGTCGGGCCTCAAGGACCTGTCCATCAGCCGCTCCAGCCTGCGCTGGGGCATTCCGCTCCCCAACGACCCCGAGCAGGTCTTCTACGTGTGGTTCGACGCCCTGACCACCTACATCAGCGCCCTGGGCTACGGAGAGGAGGAGCCGGGGGCCGACGCCGACTATCAACGGCTGTGGCCGGCCGACGTGCATCTGGTCGGCAAGGAGATTGTCCGCTTCCACGCGGTGTACTGGCCCGCCTTCCTGCTGGCCGCGGGTCTGCCGCCGCCCAAGCAGGTCTGGGCCCATGGCTGGCTGATCTTCCGTGGCGGGAAGATGTCCAAGACCAAGGGCAACATCGTCCGCGCCCTGCCCATCCAGCAGGTGGTCGGCACGGACGGCCTGCGCTACTACCTGCTGCGGGAGATCGTGTTCGGCCAAGACGGCAATTTCTCCCACGAGGCGCTGGCCGTTCGCTACAACGCCGACCTCGCCAACGGGATCGGGAACCTGGCCAGCCGCACGGCCTCCATGCTCGGGCGCTACTGCGGAGGCACGCTTCCAACGTGCGCCGGCGGTGACGACGGCGGCCTGCCCGCGCTGGCCTCGCAATGCATCTCCTCCGCCCGGGCGCACTACGAGAAGTTCGACTTCTCCCTTGCTCTCAAGACGATCTGGGAGTTGCTGGCCCGCACGGACAAGTACATCGTCGAGCACAAGCCTTGGATGCTGGCCAAGTCCACCGAGACGGGGGCACGGAATCAGCTCGAGACCACTCTCTACTGCTGCGCTGAGGCGCTGCGGGTCGCCAGCGTCCTCTGCGCGCCCGTGCTGCCCGACGGAGCGCAGGCGATCTGGACGCTGCTGGGCCAGCCGGGACAGGTTGCCGGGCAGCGACTCGACCAGCTCCGCTGGGGCGGCCTGGCCGCCGGCACGCCTGTAGGGCGGAAGGCGTCCGTCTACCCCCGCGTCGATGTCTCCAAGGCGGTGGCCCGCATGGAGGAGCTGGAGGCCGAGACGCTGGAAGAGCAGCGGCGCATGATGGGCCAGCAGCCGAGCCGCAAGCTCGTGCGGGTCGACACGCCCGAGATCGAGATCGGCGACTTCGCCAAGGTCGACCTGCGGGCCGGCGTGGTCCTGTCCGCCCAGCCTGTCAAGAAGTCCAAGAAGCTCCTGCGGCTGCAGGTCGATCTCGGAGAGCAAGAGCCGCGTTCGATACTCGCCGGCATCGCCGGCAGCTACAGCCCGGAGGAGATGCCCGGACGCCGCGTCATCATCGTCGCCAACCTGAAGCCGCGCAGGATGATGGGCGCGCTGTCTCAGGGCATGGTGCTGGCCGCCACCGGGCCGCAAGGAGAGCCGCACCTGCTCGCATGCCCCGACGACGCCCCGCCCGGGGCGCGAGTCAGCTAGCGCTCGAGGCCTCAGCCCAAATGCTTGTGGACTCGCACTGCCACCTCGACAGCCGGGCCTTCGATCAGGACCGCGACGAGGTTGTGGCCCGCGCCAGAGAGGCTGGGGTGGGCTTCATGCTGTCGATCGGGACCGGCGACGGTCCGCCTGACCTGCGAGCCGGAATCCGGATCGCTGAGGCCTATCCCGACACCAAGGCGACCGTCGGAGTCCATCCTCACCACGCCAGCCGGTTCGGACGCGAGACCGCTGAGGAGCTGGACCAGCTGTGCCGTCATCCGGAGGTCGCGGCCGTCGGCGAGATCGGGCTCGACTACCATTACGACAATTCGCCCCGCCAGCGGCAGCGACGCGTCTTCACCCAGCAGATGGAGATTGCCGCGGCTCACCGGCTGCCGATCGCCATCCACACCCGCGACGCGTGGGACGACACGCTCAACCTGCTGAGCCAACACTGGGCTGGGCAAGGCATCCGTGGCGTGATGCATTGCTTCACCGGCACCGCCGATCACGCTCGCCGGGCGCTCAACATGGGCTTTCTGCTGTCCTTCTCAGGCGTGCTCACCTTCGCCAGCTCGTCCGACCTGCGCGCCACGGCGCGATGGACGCCGCTTGACAGCGTGCTCGTCGAAACCGACGCCCCCTACCTCACGCCGGCCCCGCACCGCAAGATCCGTCGCAACGAGCCCCGCTTCGTGGCTGTCACCGCCCGTCGCTTGGCCGAGGTCCACGGGATCGACCCCAAGGAGATCGCCCGCCGCACGAGCGCCAACTTCTTTGCTTGGACCGGCCTTGAGCCGCCCGCCGATCAGCTTATCTCGGCCACGTAGACCTGCGTGCAACCTGTGCGGTCGCTGGCGAACGCGACCATCGACTCGTCTCGCGAGAACGACGGATGCGGATGCGTCCATTGCGGTCCGTACACGGTGTCCACCTTCATCTCCATCCAGCTGAGCGAGCACTTGCGCTCGCCCTGCCGGCCGGCCCGCAGCCAATCCTCGGCGGTAGCGTAGCGGGACCGTCGCCACTGCGAACCCTGCGAGCTGGCATCTGAACGGCAGACCGTCCTCCGCTCTCCGGTGGCCACATCCACCAGTTGCAGCCCACGGTCGGGATGGACCGTGTCGCATAGGATCCGTTCGCCGGCGCGGTCCGGAGCAATGTGCCAAGCGTTGAACTCGCTGATGGTCGACACGCGGCCGGTGCGCCATTCCAACCGGCGCAGCGCACGGGGCCAGACCACGAACGCCAAGTCCTCGCTCTCTCCTAGGAACGTCTCATGCACGACGAACTCGTCGTCGCCATGCTGATACAGGCACTCCAGCCCGCTTCCATCGCGCCGCACGCGGTGCATGCGGGGCGCCGTGGCGGCAGCGAACTCGATCCAGTCTGGCCGGACCGGGTTGAACTGCGGGTGGATCACCGTCCTCGGAAAAGGGATGAACTCCGAGCGACCGCCGTCCAATGCGCCGACCAGCAATCCGCTGCCTCCGTCCCGCATGCAGGCCGCCACGAACCAGCGTCCCGCGGCGTCTAGCGAGCACTCGCCGAGCTGGCCGCCGCTGTCGACGATCCGATGCTCATCCAACGTCTCCCGGTCCAGCCTCCACACGGCTCCGCCCCGCACGAACACCACGCCGCCGCGCCCGTCGATGAGCGGCGAGAACGGATGCACGGGCTCGCCGTCCGTCAGCTGCCGGATTTCACCGTCGGGGAAACCGGCCTCGAACAGCTGGGCCGAACCGCTGCGGTAGCCCGTGAACAGCACGTGGCTCTGGCCTATCAGGAAGGAGCACTGCAGGAAGTACGTGGGGTGGCTGATGGACGGGTGGCTCGTCAGGCGCCACACGCGGGCACCCGTCTCCCGGTCACGCGATCGGGCCACCTCCGATGGACCGCGCACCCCCTTGCGCCAGCGCGTCGCGGCCATCAGCGCGACGACGCCAGCAGGGACTCGGTCAGCAGACGGGCATCGGGCTCGACGCTCATAGGAATTCCGAGCAGCTCCGCCAGAGTGGGCGCCATGTCTTCGGGGCCGGCAGGACCCGCGTAGCGACCCGGGGCGACACCGGCTCCCGCCAGCAGCACCGGGACCCGCCGGTCGTGTGGATGGGCGCTGCCGTGGCCCGTGCCGGTCCCCATCCCGGGATAGAAGCGTTCGCCGAGGTGCAGCCGCACATGCGGAGACCGCCCCGGGAAGTAGGAGTTGCGGAACAGGACGCCGAGAGGCTCCAGCGGCCCGGCGGCGAGCTGCTCGGCGGTCAGCACAGCGTCGACGCCGCGCTGCCCCTCGAGCCACTCGGCTATGCAGGCACTCGCCTCAGCCGGCTCCGCGCCCAAGGCCCGCAGGGCGTCCTCGTTCCAATACAGCGCCGTCCCCCCAGCGGAATCCACCGTCTCCGCAGACGGGCCTCCGGCGCATTCGGCGATCGCTTCCTCCGCCCGCGACCACAGGCTCGCGAGATCGAGCCGCTCCGCGTCGGCACCGCCAGCCGCAAGGTGCTCGACCAAGGGCATCGCGCCGTGGTCGGCAGTGAGCGCCCATACGACGTGCTGCAACCCGACGAACTCATCCACCGTGTCAAGGAACCGGCCCAAGGCTCGGTCCAGCCGGAGATGGCTGTCCATCGCCTCTTGGCTGTAAGGGCCGAAGCTGTGCCCCACCGAGTCCGTCGACGAGAGACCGAGGGCGAGCAGGTCCGGGACCTCGTCCCGACCGATCTCGCCCGAGGCCAGCAGTGCCCCCGCAGCCGACAGCGTCAGCTCGTCCGAGAACGGAGTGGCGGCCAAGCTTGCCTCGTAGCCCTCCGCGCCCCGTTGATGGGGAAAGACGGCGTCCGCGCCGCCTCGCTCGCCTGGAAACTCGTCTCGCCGAGCCAAGCGCTCGTACAAGGCGTCGTCGGCCAGCAGCCTGGTCCATTCCCGGCCCGCATAAGGCGCCGCCGGCCGGGCCGCGTTGAACTCCTCCAGCCAGACCGGCAGGGAGGAGCCGAAAAACGACGTGCTCGCGAAGCACCCGCAATCGGGCTCGAACCAGTACGCCCCGTCAGCGCTCGCGCCGGCCATCAGGACAGCCGAGCGGTCCTTCCAAGAAAAGGAGTAGACTCTCGACTGCCGGTTCCGCTCCTTGAGCGCGTCACCGAGCGTGGGCGCCCGCAAGTTGAGAGGGGAGACCTTGCCCGCCGGGCCTCCGACCGGGCTGTAGCGGTCGTCGTCGATGCAGTACACCTCTCCCCGGCCCGGCTCGCGCCAGCTGTTGCCCACGATGCCGTGGCTGGAGGGATGCCTGCCCGTGGAGACGGTGGCGTGGCCCGCCGCCGTGACCGTGGACGCGTGGCGATAGGCAGCGTCGGTGAACCATGCGCCGCGCTCGACAAGCCACGCGAGGCCGCCCTCGTAGCGATCGTTGAAGCGCTCCAGGTAGTCCGCCCGCAACTGGTCTACGACCACTAGTACGACCAGCCGAGGAGTGGTACGCGGGACTTCCCCCCGTCCGGCAAGGATCACCGCTACGGCCGCCGCCGCCAAGCACGCGACGCCCAAGAGCCAGCTTCGTCTCAAATTCATTGCCTGTCGACCTCCCGCGCAGCCTCCGCGAGAAGGGCCCGGGCCTCAGACGCCTGGGACGCGAGCACCTTCACCAGCACGTTGCCCACCGGCTGCTGGAGCACGTTCTCGCGAGCTAACCAACAGCGCAGGCCTGCCGAGAACAGCAGCGACCGAATCACCTCCGCCTCAACATTGGCCAAGTGAGACCGCGAAGCGAACACGGTGACCAGCTCGTCACTGGGATTCGCGGGCGTGCCTTCCTCGCTGTCCCGACAACTCGGCATTGCAGCGTCGCGACGACCGGCCTGAGCTGCGCCGTCTCTGGCCCGAGTGTAGCAACGCGGATGCAAGACGGCGGATGAGCCCAGCTCGCCGATTTGGCGACCGCGATTCGTGTTCGCCCGTCGTGCTTCCATCGCTGGCTGGCTGTCTGGCCCGGATACGGCACCATCGACGCCCTATCGCGGTCCAGTCTTTCGCGACTGCAGCCGCGCCTGGACACATGGCGAGGGTCTCGCCATCTTGCGCCCGCTCCGAACTCCCGCTCGCTCAGCAGCACCCACTTGCGCTCGACGGCGCCGGAGCGCTCCCGCTCGTCCGCCTGCATCGAACTGATCGGTTCGTCGGCCGCGAAGTCATCCAGCTCCAAGCCACAATACGGCACCCTGCGCCGCGCGATGTTCACCAACGCCGCTCGCAGCTCCCGATCCTGGTCCCCCGGCGGCAGCTCCAGCACCGCCCTCATCACCTCCGCCACCTTCCGCCGGACCGGAAGTGGCTCCCAGAGCGTCTTCTGCGGAGCCAACTTGCGGCGTGCGCCTACTTGGGATCCACCCGGGTCCACCAGAACTGCACACGACCAGGATCCCTCGGATGCAGAACCGTCCGCCCTATGGAATACTGGGCGGCGAGGACGCCCCATTGAACCGACTCGTACTCCCGTGCATCATCGCCGCGCTGGCGGCTGCCCCGATCGCCACTCTTCCGGCCCAGAGGCCGCCCGCCACGGGCTACACCGACACGCCCTTCCTGCCCGGAGACCGCTGGCGCGTTCACGACGACGCTCGACCGCGGCCGCGCATCGTCGAACCCAGTCCGGCAGCAACAGGCTCCGGCTTCACGGCGCCGCCGGCCGACGCGATCGTCCTGTTTGACGGAACCGACCTGTCGGGCTGGGAGCAGCGCGGCCGCGGGGGCGGTGCGCTCGCGGCGGCTTGGAAGATCGATGGCGATGCCATGGTAGTGGTTCCCGGCACAGGCAGCCACCGGACCAAACAGTCATTCGGAGACATCCAGCTGCATATCGAATGGGCCACCCCCGCCGCGGTCGACGGATCGAGCCAGGCGCGCGGAAACAGCGGCGTGCTGATCATGGAGCTGTACGAGATCCAAATTCTGGACTCCTACGACAACATCAGCTACGCGGACGGCCAAGCCGGGGCTATCTACGGCCAGTTTCCCCCGCTGGTGAACGCCTCCCGCCCGCCCGGCGAGTGGCAAGCCTACGACATCGTGTTCGAAGCGCCGCGCTTTGAAGACGGCGAACTCACCAAGCCCGCCTTCATCACCGTCTTCCACAACGGAGTCCTGCTCCACCACCGTCGAGAGCTGATGGGACCGATGCGGCACAAGGCCGTCAGCGAGTACAGGCCGCACGCCGCCCGCAAGCCCCTGCTCCTGCAAGCGCACGGGAACCCAGTGCGATACCGGAACATCTGGGTTCGAGAGCTGGATCTAGGCCAGCCGTAGGGCAACGACCGCCAGCGGCAGCGCCAGCGCCGCCGGCAGGTCCCGCGCACGCCAACGCGCGCCAGCGGGGCGCGGGAACTCGCCGCGGAAGCCGCGCGCCAGCATCGCCTCCGCAACCCGCTCGGATCGGTTCCAGCCGCGCAGGAACACCGTGGCGGCTTGATTGGCCCACAACCGGAGGCGGCCGCTCGCCACCCGGCCGCCCGTCCTCACGTCGCGCGCCCGCGCGGCACGCCTCCACTCCCGAGCCAGCACGAACAGGTAGCGGTGCGTGAGCGCCGCGACCAAGGCAAAGCCTCGCGGCACTCCGATGCGGCGCATGGCGGCGAGGATCTCCTCGACCCGCGTCGTTCCGGTCAACAGCGACAGCAGCACGACGGCCGAGTAGGCCTTCCACAAGACGGCCAGCGCCATACTCCCGGCCTGCGGAGCCCCGGCGGCCAGCGGCAGAACGGCCGCGAGCGCGATGAAGGGCGTGGTCGCAAGCAAGCGACCGCCCAAGTACCGCAGCGGCAGCGAGGACACAACCCAAACAGCGCCCAGCACGCCAGCGACCGCGCCGAAGCGCCATCCCGAATCAGCCGGGAACGAGGCGATCACAAGAATGGTCAAGAAAGCGGCGCAGAACTTGGCCACTGCGTCCATGCGCGCCAGCCGCGACTCCAAGCCAGGCGGATCGACAACCTGGTGGGGCATCACGCCCCAAGCTCGCGACGCTTCGAGAGAAGCCATACCGCTGCGCCAGCGGCAAGCGCCGCTACGACCGCCGCTGGCCACACCGCTCTCGCGGCGGGACGGACAGGCTCGGCCAAGCCGGCCTCTGAGACATCGACTTCCAGCACGACCCGGTGCCCCAGACCGTCGTCCGCCACCACTCTCCAAACGCCGGGAACATCCGGCACGAAGCTAGCCAAGCCCCGCAGGTCCGTGCGCTGCCGCTGAAACGCGCGCTGAGGTTCGGCCGGAGAGTAGATCAAGACCTCCGCATCCGCCGCTTCACCGCTCGAATAGACGCAGGCGACCACTACCGCTTCAGCCGCGGCGGTCACCCGCGCCGCCAAGCCGTGCGCCTGCGCGCCGGAAGGCGCGAACGCCACCGCCAGCAGCCACGCGGCTACTGACCGGCCCCTCAGAGCAGATCGGGCCTCGCACGCTGCAGGAATGATTGAGCCAGCAGCGTCACGGCGCCTTCGACCGCCGCCACCACTGAGTACAGCGAGGCGATAACGAAGAAGCCCCGTCCGTAGTCGGCCAGCTCGAATTCCCACGCGAGCGCCAAGGCCGGCAGCAGCGCCCCGGCGAAGCCGGCCACTGCCGCCCGCAAGGACGGCGGCAGCGGACGCAGCGACCAGCTCCACCAGCCGACGCACGCGCCTAGGCCCATGTTCAGCGAGTTCACGCCCAGCGACAGCAGTCCGCCGTGCTGGAAGAGCAGCATCTGGAACAACAGGCATACGTAGATTACCGGGAAGGCCCGCTTGCGCAGGATCATGCCCAGCAGACCGTACAAGCCGAGATGGGCCGGCACGCCCAAGATCGGGAACTGGATGGTTGAGACGACGAAGGCCGCAGCGGCGGCCAGCCCCATCTTGGAAGCCTCCTCTACCTCCACCTTCCGGCAGCTGAGATAGCAGCAGGCCGTGCTGGCCACATGCGCAGCCACGCAGCCGCATACCGGAAGAATCCCGTCTGCGACATGCACCGGAGCGGGAATTATACCACGCTGGGTAGGGCCGACGCCGCCTCAGCGCCCGACACCGTACTCGGCGAGGATCTCCTCCGCCATGTAGTTCCGGACCGAGGACCGACTGCGCTCCACTTCGTACAGGGCCAGCCGCAGCAGCTGCTCCTCGCGATTCGCCAGCACCTCCCGAATCGCGTCGCGGACCTCCGGCGCATCGAAATCGCGCTCTCCCGCAGGCTCGACGCCGATCAGGTGGAGGATCCGGTACTCGCCTTCCGTCTCAACCACCGGGGAGAACTCGCCCGGTTGCAGCGCCGCTACCGCACGCAGCAGATCCGGATGCGCCTCTTCCAGAGCGGACTGCGATATGAAGCCCATGTCGCCCCCCGTCGCCGCGTAGATCCGGTCCTCCGAGTAGTCCGCGGCCAGCTGGCGGAAGTCCTCGCCCGCCTCCAGCCGCTCGCGGATCCTCTGGATCTTGCGCCGCGCCGAGGCCCCGTCGGTGGCGTCGTCGTTGCGCAGGTTCGGCACCGGGGAGTCCACCCCGCTCGTGACCAGGATCTGAGCGAGATGGAGCTGCTGCTCGGGAACGCTGAAGGCGGCACGGTTCCGCTCATAGTACTCGCGCATCCGCGCCTCAGTGATCTGGACTCGAGACAGCACTTCCTTGTTGAGCAGCTTGCCGACCGTCAGGCGCCGACGCAGCTCCTCCCGCAAGCGGCCCCGGTCGAATGCCGCCCCGGCGAGAAACGCGTCGAACTCCTCACGATTGGGAAACTGGACGACGTAACGGTTCTCCGCCGCCGCCACTTCCCCATCGGAAGCCAGCAAACCTTGGCTGGCGGCCCTCTGCAGCAGCAGGCGCTGGTCGATCAGGTTCCTGAGCTGGCCCAGACGGTGCAGCCGCTGCTGCCCCGAATCGAGACCGGCCGACACGCCGTCCCCGTCCAGCTCCGACAGGAACTGGTGCAACCTTAGATCGTCAGAGGTGATGCGCTCGCCGTTGACTGTCGCCGCCGCCGACTCGCCTTCGCACGACGCGCCGGCCGCCAGCAAGCACGCGGTCGCGGCCCAGATCGACAACCGCCGGATCGCCCTACTCCTCGGGCTCTGATGCTTCACTCTCGCGCTGCATGCGAGCTTCGCGCCGCTTCTTCTTGGCTTCCGCGCGCCGGGCTAGCGGCGTCCCCAGCAGCTCCAAGAGCGCCGTCTCCGCCCCATCGCCCTTGCGTCGACCCAGCCGCACGATGCGAGTGTAGCCTCCGGAGCGGTCGGCGAAGCGGGGCCCTACGCTGTCGAACAGCTGCTGCACGGCCCCTGGCTCCAGCAGGTAGGCCGCGGCCTGGCGCCGAGCATGCAGCGTGTCGCGCTTGGCGAGCGTGATCACACGCTCGACTTGGCGACGCGCCGCTTTCGCCCGAGTCACGGTCGTCTCGATCCGCCCGTGGAGGATGACGCTCGTCGTCAAGCCGCGCAGCAGCGCCCGGCGCGCCGCCGGGCCTCGCTGTAGCTTGAAGCCGCCCTTCCTGTGCCTCATCGCAGTCCTCCCGTCCGGCGACCCTACTCGCCCAAGCTCTGCTTGGGCAGGATCCCGCCGTGCTCGTCCATCACCATCCCGAACTCCAAGCCCAAGCCTCCGAGGATGTCCTTGAGCTCCTCCAGCGACTTCTTTCCGAAGTTCTTGGTCTTCATCATGTCGTTCTCAGTCTTCACGACCAAGTCACCGATCGTCTGGATGCTGGCGTTCTTGAGGCAGTTGTAGGCCCGCACCGAGAGCTCGAGCTCTTCCACGGACCGGTTCAAGTGCTCAGCGTACTGGTCGCCCTGCAGCTGGAGGGCTGCGTCGTCGGCGCTGTCCTCCTCTTCAAAGGTGATGAAGATCTGCATGTGGTCCTTGATCAGCTTGGCCGCCAGCCCGATCGCGTCCTGCGGCTCGACCGCGCCGTTGGTCCACAGCTCGACGCTCAGCTGCTCGTAGCGGCTGTCCTGCCCCAGGCGCGCCTGCTTGACCTCGTACTGCACTTTGCTGATGGGCGAATGCACCGAATCCACCGGGATGTATCCGATGTCCAAGTCGTCGTCATGGTTGCGTTCGGCCGACACGTAGCCCCGGCCCTGCTTGACGCGCATCTCGATGCCGAGCTTGCCCTCGTCACTGACTGTCGCGATATACACGTCCGGGTCCAGGATCACTACCTCCGAACCGACTTCGATGTTGCCGCTGTATACTTCGCCGGGCTCGGTCACCCGCAACTGCATCGTGCGCGGGCCGTCCCCGTGCAAGCGCAGCGGGATCTGCCGCAAGTTCAGGATGATGTCCGTAGCGTCCTCGACGACTCCCGGAATCGGGCTGAACTCATGCTCGACGCCCTCAAAGCGGACCGCCGTGATCGCGGCGCCCTGAATCGAACCCATCAGCGCCCGACGCAAGGAGTTGCCGATCGTCGTCGCGAAGCCGCGCTCGAACGGCTGCGCGCTGAAGCTGCCGTACACCTCCGTCAAAGTGCTGGAATCCACCGCCAGCCGCTTGGGCCTCTGAAACCCTGTCCACATGCGTTGCCTGCCTCTCCTTGCCCGCTGCGAGCCGCTAGCGCGAATACAGCTCCACGATCAACTGAGCGTTGATCTGCGTCGACTCCAAATCCTCTCTCGAGGGCTTGCTCAACACCTTGCCCCGGAAGTCATCCAGCGACCTCTCCAGCCAGCCCGGCGCAGTCGGTGAAACCGGCGACTCGATGGCCAACCGGATCCCGCCGTGCTTGCGGCTGCGCTCCCGGATCGACACCTCGTCGCCGGGCTTCAGCAAATACGAAGGAATGTCCACCTTCGTGCCGTTGACCTGCACATGCCCGTGGCCGACGATCTGCCGGGACTGCCGACGGGACACCGCGAACCCGAGCCGGAACACCACGTTGTCCAAGCGACGCTCCAGCATGTCGAGCAGGTTGTCGCCAACCACTCCCGGCATGCGGGCCGCTTTCTTGTAGTAGTTCCTGAACTGCCGCTCCAATACATCATACATGAAGCGGGCGCGCTGCTTCTCCTGCACCTGCAGGGTGTAGCCCAGCGACTTCTTGCGTGGCCGTCGGGACTTGCCATGCTGGCCCGGCGGAAACGGACGCCGGTCCAGCAGCCGCTCCGATTTGGGATCCAGCGCCATGCCCAGACGGCGCGACCGGCGAAGCACCGGCCCACGGTTTCTTGCCATGTCGTCCTCCTAGCCTTTCAGACCCGGCGCTTCTTCGGCGGCCGGCAGCCGTTGTGCGGAATCGGCGTCACGTCGCGGATGTGCGTAACCTGCAGACCCGCCGTCGCCAGCGCCCGGATGGCGGACTCACGACCGCCACCCGGACCCTTGACGCGGACCGTCACGCGGCGCACTCCGTGCTCCTTGGCCCGATTCGCCGCCGTCATGCTCGCTTGCTGGGCCGCGAAGGGCGTGCCCTTCTGCGAACCGCGGAAGCCCAGCGACCCGGCGCTCGACCACGAGATCGTGCGGCCCTCCAAGTCGGTGAACGTGACGATTGTGTTGTTGAAGGTCGCCTTGACATGCACGATGCCGATCGGCACGTTCTTCTTTTGCGCCTTCTTGAAACGCTTCTTCTTGCCCTTAGCCTTGGCCATCGGTCACTTCTTCGCTTTCTTCTTGTTCGCAATCTGTCCGCGTCGGGCGCCCTTGCGACTGCGGGCGTTGGTGTGCGTCCGCTGGCCGCGCACCGGCAGGCCCCGGCGGTGCCGGATGCCCCGGTAACAGCCGATCTCCATCAGGCGCCGGATGTTCATCGCGACCTCCTTGCGGAGATCGCCCTCCACCGCCCGCTCCTCTTCCAGCAGCCGGCGCAGAGCCGCGATCTCGCGATCGTCCAACTCGCCCATGCGCTTGCCGAAGTCGATGCCCGCCCGGTGCAGCAGCGACCGCGCCCGGGAAAATCCGATCCCGAACAGGTAGGTGAGCGACACCTCTGCCCGCTTGGTGTCAGGAATATCGACGCCTTCGAATCTCGCCATGCTCGCGCTCCTTCGCCCTCTAACCCTGGCGCTGCTTGTGCCGGGGGTTGATGCAGATCACCCGCACGACGCCACGCCGCCGGATGATCTTGCAGTTCTTGCAAAGCCTCTTCACCGATGCCCGCACCTTCATGATTCCACTCGCTCCAGTATCCTGCCCCGCGTGACGTCCCGCGCCGAGAGCCGCACGCGGACGCGGTCTCCCGGCCGGAGGCGCAAGAACCCCAGCCTGTGCCGGCCGGTCGCTCCTGCCCCCACGATGTGGCCGCCTTCCAGCCGCACGCGGTACAGCAGGCTTGGAAGCTCCTCCAGGACCTCGCCCAGCGCTTCGACGCCGCCGCCCGCCTCGGCTCGCTCCATGGCGCTCTTCATGCCAGCGTCAGCACCCGCGGCCCCTTCCTGGTAACCGCCACGCAGTGCTCGAAGTGCGCCGCCGGCGAGCCGTCCGTGGTCACCGCGGTGAACTGGTCCTTCAGCGTCTCTACTTCCGGGTTGCCGGCCACCACCATGGGCTCGATCGCCACGACGAGGCCGGGACGCAGGCGGACATTCTTCGCGTCGGGATCCTCCCAGTTTGGCACGACTGGATACTCGTGAAGGTGGCGCCCGATGCCATGGCCGGCGAAACTGCGCACGATGGAGAAGCCGTACTCCTGGACGCAGCCGTGCACCGCCCGGCCGATGTCATACACGCGGTTGCCGCTGACCGCCTGCTGGATGGCGCGGCTGAGCGCCTCCCGGGTGGCGGTCAGCAAACGGCGCTTCTGGAGGCTCACCTCGCCAATCTCAATCGTAGTGGCCGAGTCGCCGAAGTAGCCGTCCAGCTCCACGCCGCAGTCGACCTTCACAATGTCGCCCTCATGCAGCACTCGCCGGCGGGAGGGAATGCCATGCACCACCTCCTCGTTCACCGAGGTGCACAGCGCCGTGGGGAACTTGCGATGCACTGGCTGCACGTAGAACCCCTTGAAGGCCGGCCGCGCCCCGGCTGCCCGGATCATGGACACCGCCCGCCGCTCCAGCTGCATCGTGGTCCTGCCCGCCTTGGCGTACTCGCGCATCGCCGCCAGCACGCGCGCCACGAGCCGCCCGGCGACGCGCATGCGGTCGATCTCCATGGGGCTCTTCCTAACTAGCCTGTGCATGCCGATCATCGCTCCATCTGCCTCGCTCGCGCTTACGCGAGGGAGTGCCGCCCCTTGATCCGCCCGGCCCGGGGCGTGAAGCCCTCGTAGTGACGCATCAGCAGTTGCGACTCCACCTGGTTGGCGAAGTCCATGGCGACGCCCACCACGATCAGCAGCGATGTGCCGCCGAAATAGAATCGCACGTTGAGCCCGTCCAGCAGCCAGCGCGGCATGTTGGCGTCAAACCAGTCCCCCACCAGGGGCAGATGGTGAAACTTCGCTCCGCTGATCATCAGATCCGGTATCAGCGAGATCAGCGCCAGATAGAGCCCGCCCACCAAGGTCAGCTTGGTCAAGATGTCGTTGATGTGCTCAGCGGTGGGCTTGCCCGAACGGATGCCCGGCACGAAGCCGCCGTACTTGCGCATGTTGTCAGCCACCTCGTTGGGGTTGAAGATGATCGACACATAGAAGAAGCAGAAGAAGACAATGCCCACCACGTAGACCAGCTCGTACAGCGGTTCTCCGGGGCGCAGCGTCTCCAGCAGGCGCGACAGGAACGGGCTCTCGGCGAACATCAGCGTCATCGTCTG
Source organism: Bryobacterales bacterium (assembly GCA_963662745.2). Lineage (GTDB taxonomy): Bacteria > Acidobacteriota > Terriglobia > Bryobacterales > UBA6623 > VXMF01. The sequence goes on along the minus strand of CAXXUI010000002.1, from coordinate 2,307,286 downwards.
GGGCAGCGAGAGGATCGACGAGGCGAAGATGACCGGGATCACGCCGCCGGCGTTCACCTTCAGCGGCAGATGGGTGGATTGCCCGCCCATCATGCGCCGGCCCACCACGCGCCGTGCGTACTGCACGGGGATCCTCCGCTCACCACGCTCCACAAACACGATGAAGGCGACGATCACCACCATCACCACCAAGATCACCACGGCTGCAATGACGTTCCACTGCTGCGTGACGAAGACGTTCTCGTACACGTTCTGCACCGCGCCCGGCAGCCCGACCACGATGCCGGCGAAAATGATCAGCGACATGCCGTTGCCGATGCCCCGCTCGGTGATCTGCTCGCCGAGCCACATGATGAAGGCCGTGCCGGTCGTGAGGGTCAGAATCATCATCAGCCGGAAGCCCCAGCCGGGGTTGTAGGCCAGCCCCTGCTGCACCACCAGCTGGGCGAAGGCGAACGACTGCACCACGCTGATGCCGATGGTGAGGTAGCGCGTCCACTGGGTGATCTTGCGACGCCCGAGCTCGCCCTCCTTCTGCAGGCGCTCCAATGTCGGCACAGCCACCGTGAGCAGCTGCAGGATGATCGAGGCCGTGATGTACGGCATGATGCCGAGCGCGAAGATGGTCAGCTGGCTGAGCTGACCGCCCGAGAACAGGTCCAGAAAGCCCAACGTCGTCCCGCGCGCCGCCTCGAAGATGCGCTGCAGCTCCTCCGTGTTCACGCCCGGGGTCGGGATGTGCCCGCCGATCCGGTACACCGACAGCATGGCCATCGTGAACAACAGGCGCTTGCGCAGGTCCGGAACCCGGAAGGCGTTGGCGCAGGCTTCGAGCCACTTCATGATGGCCCGCCCGCCTTGCCGCGGCCCGCCACCACGGCCCGGCCGCCGGCCCGCTCGATCTTCTTCCGCGCCGCGGCTGAGAACTTCGCGGCCGTGACCGTCACCGGACGATCGATCTGACCATTGCCGAGGATCTTCAGACCGTCCCGCAAGGCGCTGACCGCTCCGCTGGCCAGCAGGCCCTCGGGGGTGAACTCATCCCCGTCCAGCTCGTTGAGCCGCGACACGTTGAGCACCGCGTAGACCTTGCGCCGCGGACTGTGGAAGCCGCGCTTCGGCACGCGCCGGATCAGCGGCATCTGGCCGCCCTCGAAGCCTCGCCGCCGGCTGTAGCCCGACCGGGACTTCTGGCCCTTTTCGCCGCGCCCCGAGGTCACGCCCAAGCCCGAACCCGGACCCCGGCCGCGCCGCTTGCGACGCCGACGCGAGCCTGGCGCGGGATGCAATTCGCTGAGATTCATAGCTGTACCCGCCTACTTGACGATCTCCACCAAGTGCGGCACCTTGGCGACCATGCCGCGGGTGGCCGGGCCATCCGGACGCTCCACCACTTGGTTGATGCGCCGCAGCCCCAGCCCGCGCACCACCTTGCGGAGCTTGGCCGGCACGCCGATCGTGCTCCGCTTCAGCCGAATCCTGATTCTCGCCGCCATCACGCCCTCCCCCGGATCTCCTGCACCGTCTTGCCCCGCAGTTGGGCGATCTCTTCATAATGGCGCAGCTGGCGCAGGCCGTCAAAGGTGGCCTTGATCACGTTGTGCGGGTTCTTCGATCCGATCGACTTGGTGACCACGTTCTGGATTCCTGCCGCCTCCACGACGGCGCGCACGGCCCCGCCCGCGATCGTGCCCCGGCCCTCACGAGCGGGCTTCAATAGCACCCTGCCCGCTCCGAACACGCCCAGCACCTGATGCGGAATGGTCGTATCCCGCACATGCACTTGGATCAGGTTCTTCTTGGCCTTCTCGATCGCCTTGCGGATCGCTGAGGGCACTTCCTTGGCCTTGCCCTTGGCGAAGCCGACCACGTGCCGCTCGGCATCGCCGACCACCACCAAGGCCGTGAAGCTGAGGTTCTTGCCGCCCTTGACCACCTTGGTCACGCGGTTGATCGCAACCACCTGGTCGGTGAGCTGCAGCTCCGATTGCTCAATGCTCTGCGTTGTCGCCATGCGCCGTCACCCCTTCTTGCCGCTCGGGGCGCGCCGGCGGGAGGCGGGCAGCAGCCCGGCCTCCTGCACGACTTCCGCCAAAGCTCGGACCCGACCCCGGAAGTTGTGGCCCCCGCGATCAAACACCAACCGCTCGACGCCCGCCGCCTGCGCTCGCTCGGCGAGCAATGCGCCGACCCGCCGCGCCGCGCCGACATTGCCGCCGTACGCGCCGAAGCTGGTCGGCGTGGACGAGGCCGACGCCAGCGTGCGGTGGCCGTCGTCGTCGATCACTTGGGCGTAAATGTGCCGCAATGAGCGGAAGACGGCCAGCCGCGGCCGCTCCGCGGTGCCGCGCAGCCGCTTGCGGATCCGGGCATGCACGTGCCGCCGCCGCTTGTTTCGATTAGGCTTGGAAACCATCTCCACCTCGCTTTGCGCCAGCCTCCGGCTAGCTCACGCCGCTCTTGCCTTCCTTGCTGCGCAGCCGCTCGCCGACATAGCGAACGCCCTTCTGCTTGTACGGATCGGGCTTGCGCAGCGCGCGGATGTCAGCCGCCGTCTGGCCGACCGCCTGCTTGTCGATGCCCGTCACCGTGATCTTGGTGTTCTTCTCCACGACGGCGTCCACACCGTCGGGCAGCAGCAGCTCGATGGGGTGGGAATAGCCGAGCTGGAAGATCAGCACGCGGCCAACCTTGCGGGCCCGGTAGCCCACGCCGACAATCTCCAGCTGCTTGCTGAAGCCCTTGGTGACGCCGGTCACGCAGTTGGCCGCCAACGCACGCGCCAGCCCCTGGAAGGCCGGCCGGCCGTTTCTGCCGCAGTGCAGGTTCAGCGTGCGGTCGCCGCCTTGGGCGTCAATCCGCCCCGGAACCGCCTCGATGCCTGGCGGCACGTCCACGCCCAGCTCGCCCTTGGGGCCCCGCACCGCCAAGCGGCCGGAGTCGAGGCGCACCTCGACCCCCTTGGGGACCTCGATCGGCTTGCTTCCGATTCTCGACATCGCGCTGCCCTCGCCTTAATGCTTCCCTCAGTACACGGTGCAGAGCACCTCGCCGCCGACCCGCCGCTTGCGGGCCTCGCGGCCGGTCATCACGCCGCGGGAGGTCGTCAGCACGCAGATACCCATGCCGCCGATCACCCTCGGGATGCTGCGCGAATTGACATACACGCGCCGTCCCGGCGTCGACACGCGCTTCATGCGCGTGACCACCGGCTTGCGGTCCGGCCGGTACTTCAAGTACACCTTCAGGACCTGCTTCCGGTTGTCGTTGGCCACGCGGTAGTTGTTCACGTAGCCCTCCTCTTTCAGGATCCGCGCCAGCTCGATCTTGACCTTCGAGCCGGGTATGTCGACTTTGTGACTGCGCGCGGCCATCCCGTTCCGAATCCTGGTAAGCATGTCCGCTATCGGATCGCTGTGCATCTCGCCTCCTACCAGCTGCTCTTGACCACGCCGGGCAGCTCGCCCGCCAGAGCCAGATTGCGGAAGCAGATCCGGCACACCTCAAACTTGCGCATGTAGCCGCGGGGTCGCCCGCAGCGCCGGCACCGGTTGCGGTACCGCACCTTGAACGGCAGTTGCTTGCGCTCCCGCGCGATCTTCGCCTTGGTCGCCATGTCTGTCCCTCCTCGCCTCCGCCTAGCCGACGCGGAAGGGCATGCCGAGCAGCCGCAGCAGCTCGTAACCCTCGCGATCCGTCCTCGCAGTGGTGATCATCGTCACGTTCATACCCTTCATCACATCGACCTTCGTGTAGTCGATCTCGGGGAAGATCGTGTGCTCCTGAATGCCCAAGGTGTAGTTGCCGCGCCCGTCCAGCTTGGGCGAGACGCCTTGGAAGTCCCGCACGCGCGGCAGAGAGACCGAGATCAGTCGATCCAGGAACTCCCACATGCGCGCCCCGCGAAGGGTCACCGCGCAGCCGACCGGCATTCCGGCCCGTAGGTTGAATCCGGCGATCGGGCGCTTCGCCCGAGTGATGACCGGCCGCTGGCCCGCGATCAACGCCAGCTCCTCGACCGTGGTGTCGACAATCCGCTGGTTGACCGGCACGCGCCGCCCGCTCCCGACCGCGACGTTGGACCTGCCCGGCCCCTGGTGCTTCTCCGTCGACTTCTTGCCGATGCCGATGTTGAGCTTGACCGCCGCGAGCCGCGGCACCGCCATCAGCGAGGTGTATCCGAACTCCTCGCGCAGCGCCGGGACGACCTCGGACGCGTACTTTTGCTTCAGACGCAGAGTCGCCATCAGTCCTCCACCACCCTCACATTCGAGAAGTCGAGCGGAGCGTGCTGCTCGGCGATGCCGCCCTTGACCTGCTTCTGCGGATTCGGGCGGACATGCTTCTTGACCATGTTGGCGCCCTCCACCAGCACCCGCCCGCGCTTGCGGTCCACTTCCAGCACCCGCCCGCGGAGCCCCTTGCTGCGGCCCACCAGCACCTCTACCGTGTCGTTCTTGCGGATGCGGGTCTTGCGCATGGCGACCCGCGAACCTTTCCTGCCCGGACGCATCACAGCACCTCCGGAGCGAGCGAGACAATCTTCATGAAGCGCTTGTCCCTCAGCTCGCGCGCCACCGGCCCGAACACGCGCGTTCCGACCGGATCGCCCGCTTCGTTCACCAGCACCGCCGCGTTCTCGTCGAAGCGGATGTAAGTGCCGTCCCGTCGGCGGGTCGCCTTGCGCATGCGGACGATCACCGCCCGCACGACCGTACCCTTCTTCACGTTGGAATCGGGAACGGCCTCCTTGACTGAGGCCATCACGATGTCGCCCAGCCCAGCCATGCGGCCGGTCGAACCGCCGCGCGGCAGGATGCACATCAGCCGCTTGGCGCCGGAATTGTCCGCCACGGCGAGCCGGGTCTGCATGCCGATCATGCTGCCATCCTCCTTGGTCGGCGGCGCCTAGGCCGCGGCCCTCTTCTTGCTGCGCTTGCGCCGGCGGACCTTGATCTCCACGCGCCGCGACTTAAGCACCACTTCCTCCAACTGCCAGCGCTTGCGCTTGGACAGCGGCCGGCACTCCACGATGCGGACGCGGTCGCCGTTGCGGGCGAGCCCCCGCTCGTCATGCGCCATGAAGCGCTTCTTGCGCGTGATGTAGCGCCGGTACAGGCGGTGCTGCACCTTGCGGCTGACTTCCACGATGATCGTCTTCTCCGCCTTGGTCGAGACCACCACCCCGACCTTGCGGTTCTTGTGACGGCGCTGCTCAGTCATCGCGCCCACCTTCCTGCTGCGCCGTCTCGCGACGCTTCTCGCCGGCCACCGTCAAAATGCGCGCCAAGTCCTTGCGGGTCGCCCGGTAGCGACGGATTCCCTCGGCCTGGCCCATCGAGATCTGGAATCGCAGCTGGAACAGCAGCTCGCGGGCATCGGCCTCGCGGGCTTCCAGCTCCGCCAAGGACAGTTCACGGTACGTGGCGGCCCTCACAGCAATTCCCCTCCGAACCGGCTGACGAAGCGAACCGGGATCGGCAGCTTCTGGGCGGCGAGCTGCATCGCGCGCCGCGCCACGGCCTCCTCCACGCCCTCGACTTCGAACATCATGCGCCCGGGGCGCACCACGGCCACCCACTGCTCGGGAGCGCCCTTGCCCTTGCCCATGCGAGTCTCAGCCGGCTTGCGGCTGACGGCCTTGTCCGGGAAGATGCGGATCCAGAGCTTACCGCCGCGTTTGACCCGCCGGCTGATCGCCACGCGCGCCGCCTCGATCTGGCGGTCCGTGATCCACGCCGCCTCCAAGGCCTTGAGGCCGAAGTCACCGAAATCGAGACCCGATCCCCGCCATGCCTTGCCGCGGCGCCGGCCGCGCTGCATCTTGCGGTAGCGCGTCTTCTTGGGCATCAGCATCGCTTCAGCCCTCCTTCCCGCCGTCCGCCGGCGCGCCGGACATGGGCGGCGCGAACGGTGACTTGCCGCCGGGCTGCTGGGTCTGAGGCGCGGGCGCCGCGGGAGGGCCGTCCGAGGCCGTCGGCCGGCGCATGCGCTGCCGCTCCCGACGGGCCTGCGAGCGGGCCTCGCGCCGCCGGGCGGGCTCGAGCTCCTCGCGCCCCGCCTTGCGGATGGCCGCCCGGCGCGGATCGATGATCTCGCCCTTGTAGATCCAGCATTTTACGCCCAACACGCCGTAGGTGGTGCGCGCCTCGCTGAAGCCGTAGTCAATGTCGGCGCGCAAGGTCTGCAGCGGCAGGCGACCGCGCAAGTGCCACTCGCTGCGAGCGATCATCTTGCCATTCAACCGGCCCGCCACCCAGATCTTGATGCCCTTGCAGCCGAACCGCTGGGCGAAGTCCACCGCCTTGCGCATGGCGCGTCGGAAGGCCACCCGTTTCTCGATCTGGATCGCCACCGACTCTGAGACCAGCTGCGCGTCGAGCTCGGGCCGATGCACCTCCTGGATGTCGATGTAGATGTCGCGCTTGGTCTGCTCCTGCAGATCGGCCTTCAGCTTCTCGATCTCCGAGCCGCGCTTGCCGATGATGATTCCCGGACGGGCCGTGCGGATGGCGATCCGCAGCTTGTTGCCTGGCCGGTCGAGCTCGATCGAACTGATGCCAGCTGACTTGAGCCGCTTGCGCAGGCGCTCCTTGAGGTCGACATCCTCGTTCATCAAGTCGGCGTAGCCCTTCTCGGCGTACCAGCGCGAACGCCAGACCTTGGTGTAGCCGAGCCGGAACCCGTACGGGTGAACCTTCTGCCCCATGGCGTCTCCTTCCCGGGCCCCGTTGCGGGTGCCCTAGCGGACCTATTCGTCCGCCTCCGACACGACAATCTCGATGTGGGCCAGGCGATGCACGTACGGCGCGCCGCGCCCGCGAGCGGTGGGCCGCATGCGCTTCATGCGCGGCCCCTCGTTCACGATGATCGACTTGATGTACAGCTCGTCCAGCTCAAGGTTGAGGTCGTCCGCGTTGGCTACCGCCGATTCCAAGACCTTGCGGATCAGGCCCGCCGCCTTCTTGTTGATCAGCGGGAGCATCTCCAGCGCGTGATCGGCCGTCAGGCCCCGCACCTGGTCCGCCACCAGCCGCGCCTTCTGCGGCGAGATGCGGACGTAGTTCCACTTGGCTAGCGCTTCCATGGCGTCAGTGCCTCCGCCCCGACCTGGCGCTGCCGGCATGCCCGCGGAAGATGCGCGTCATCGCGAATTCCCCGAGCTTGTGCCCGACCATGTTCTCAGTAATGAACACGGGGATGAACTTGCGACCGTTATGCACCGCGATGGTGTGGCCCACGAACTCGGGGAGCACGGTCGACCGTCGCGACCAGGTCTTGATGACCCGCTTGCGGCCCGACTCGTTCATGGCGCTCACCTTCCGGTACAGGTGCTCGTCGTAAAACGGCCCCTTCTTGATCGAACGTCCCATCGTCCCAGCCCCTAGCCTCTTCTCTTCTTGCCGCGCCGGGCCACGATGTAGCGGTCCGTACGGGGATTGCGGCGCGTCCGGTAGCCACGCGTCGGCTGTCCCCACGGCGTCACCGGATTGCGCCCGCCGGAGGTGCGGCCTTCGCCGCCGCCGTGCGGATGATCCACCGGATTCATCGTCACGCCACGGTTGTGAGGGCGCCAGCCGAGCCAGCGCATGCGGCCGGCCTTGCCCAAGCTGACGTTGCCGTGATCGGAGTTGCCCACCCGGCCGACGGTGGCCATGCAGTTCTCCAGCACGCGACGCACCTCGCCCGAGGGCAGCCGCAGCAGCGCGTAGCCGCCCTCGCGGGAGATCAGCCGCACGCCCGATCCGGCCGCGCGGGCCATCTGGCCGCCCTTGCCGGGCCGCAGCTCGACGTTGTGCACGACGGTGCCCGGCGGGATGCGGCGCAGCGGCAGGGCGTTGCCCACCAGAATGTCGGCGTCCTCGCCGGAGACTACGCTCATGCCGGCGCCCAGCCCGGCGGGCTGCAAGATGTAGCGCTTCTCTCCGTCGACGTAGTGCAGCAGCGCAATGTTGGCCGACCGGTTGGGGTCGTACTCCACCGCTGCCACCTTGGCCGGCACACCGTTCTTGTCGCGCTTGAAGTCGATCAGGCGGTAGCGGCGCTTGGCTCCGCCGCCTCGAAACCGGACGCAGATCCTGCCCTTGTTGTTGCGGCCGCCCTTCCTGCCCTTGCCCTTCACCAGCGACTTCTCCGGACGCGAGCGCGTCAGCTCCTCGCGGGTGGTGGTCGTTTGGAAGCGCCGCGTGGGCGTCATCGGCCTGTATGTCTTGATCGGCATCGCTCTTAGTCCTCGGGCTGCCCGTCTTAGCCCTGCGTGTACTCCGGCACCTTCTCGCCCGGTGCGAGCTTGACGTAGGCCTTCTTCCAGTCCGGCCGGCGCCCTTGGTAGCGGCCCATGCGGCGCATCTTGCCCTTGTAGCGCGCCGTGCGCACTCCCGCCACATCCAGCTGGAAGATCGAATGGATGGCGTTCTTGATGTCCGTCTTGGTCGCCTTGGGATGCACGCGGAAGCACAGCGTACCCGCCTCGGCGCGCCCGGCCTCCGCCTTCTCGGTGACGATCGGGCCCACGATGACTTCGTAGGGGCTCATGCCAGCACCTCGCTGCAATTGCGCGCCGCCTGGGCCGACATCACGATCCGCTCGCTGCGGAGCACGCTGTAGGGGTGCAGTTCGGCGCTGGATGCCAGCTGGACGCCCGGCAAGTTGCGGCTTGACAGCTCCAAGTTGCGGTTGGCCTCGTTGCTCACCACGAGCACGGTTCCCCGCGCCCCCAGCACGTTCAGCGCCGCGCGGAACTCGCGGGTCTTGTGCGTGGGCAGACCGAAGTCGCGCACGACGGTCAGGCTGCGGGCGGCCAGCTTGGCCGAAAGCGCGGAGCGCAAGGCCGCCAGCACCATCTTGCGGGGCAGCCGCTGAGCGTGCGAGCGCGGCCGGGGGCCGTGCGTCACGCCTCCACCGCGCCAGATCGGGGAGCGACGCGAGCCCACCCGGGCGCGACCGGTCCCCTTCTGCCGCCACAGCTTGCGGCCCGAGCCGCGGACTTCGCCGCGACGCTTGGCCTTGTGCGTGCCGGCCCGCAAGCCAGCCAAATGGGCCACTACGGCCTGATGGACCAGCGGCTCGTTCTCCGGGGCCGCGAACACTGCTTCGGAGAGCTCCAAGGTGCCCACCTTGCGGTTCTCCAAGTCCATGACGTCTACTGTGGGCATCGCTGTCTACCTCGCTCGACGGATCCGCAACAAGCCGCCCCGGGGGCCGGGCACCGCGCCGCGGACTAGCAGCACGTGGTCCTCCTCAAGGACGTCCACGATCTGGAGGCCCCGGACCGTGACCTGCTTGCCACCCATGCGCCCCGGCAGCCGCACGCCCTTGAACACTCGCGACGGCGACGCGCTCTGGCCAATCGATCCGGGGGCGCGGTGGAACATCGATCCATGCGATGCTCGCCCCCCCTTGAAGTTGTGGCGCTTGATGACGCCTTGGAAGCCCTTGCCCTTGCTGGTGCCGGTGACATCGATCTTCTCGCTGGACCGGAACTGGTCCGCCAGCACGCGGTCACCGGGCTGCCAGCCCTCCGCGTCGCCGTGGAGGCGGAACTCGGACAGATGGCGCGTCGGCGCCACCTTGGCCTTCTCGAAGTGACCGCGCTTCGGCTTGTTGACCAGCTTGTCGCGCAAGAAGTCGACCAATCCCATCTGCACGGCTTCGTAGCCGTCGCGCGCGGCCGTCTTGACCTGCACCACGACGCAGGGCCCGGCCTTGAGCACCGTCACCGGCACCACGTGGCCGCGCTTGTCGAAGAACTGGGTCATACCGACCTTCGTAGCTAGAATTCCCGGCGCTCTCACGTGCTTGACCTCCTTCGGATTTTGCGGCACGGTCATGTACCGAAGGCCTTGATCTCGACATCCACTCCAGCGGGCAGGTCGAGGCGCATCAGGGCATCCACGGTGTCCTGAGTCGGCTCGAGGATGTCCAGCAGGCGCTTGTGCGTCCGGATTTCGAACTGCTCCCGGGAGCGCTTGTCAACATGCACTGAGCGCAGCACGGTGTACTTGACCTTGACCGTCGGCAGCGGAATGGGTCCCGCAACATCCGCTCCTGTCCGCTTCGCCGTGTCGGCGATCTCCTGAGTGGACTGGTCTAGGATGCGGTAGTCGTACGCCTTCAACCGGATCCGGATTCTTTCCTTCGCCATTGCTCTAGGTGCCCTTCCGAAGCTCTCGACGCCTTACTCGACGATCGAGGACACGGTGCCGGCGCCGATAGTGCGGCCGCCCTCGCGGATCGCGAAGCGCAGCCCCTGCTCCATCGCGATCGGCACGATCAGCTCCACATCCAGCTCCACGTTGTCTCCCGGCATCACCATCTCGGTGCCCTCCGGGAGCCGGGCCACGCCCGTCACGTCCGTCGTCCGGAAGTAGAACTGCGGCCGGTAGCCGCTGAAGAACGGCGTGTGCCGCCCCCCCTCGTCCTTCTTCAGCACGTACACCTGACCCTTGAAGTGCGTGTGCGGCGTGATGCTGCCCGGCTTGGCCACCACCTGCCCGCGCTCCACAGCGTCCTTCGCCAAGCCGCGCACCAGCAGGCCCACGTTGTCGCCCGCCTCCCCGCGGTCCAGCAGCTTCTTGAACATCTCCACGCCCGTGATCACCTTCTTGTGCGTCGGGCGGATCCCCAAGAACTCCATCTCCTCGCCGACCTTCACCGTGCCCCGGTCCACGCGGCCCGTCACCACCGTGCCGCGCCCCGAAATCGAGAAGATGTCCTCGATCGGCATCAGGAACGGCCGGTCCACGTCCCGCTGCGGCGTCGGGATGTAGTCGTCCACCGCCTGCATCAGCTCGTCGATGCCCGGCTCGGCCGCCGCGTCCCCGTCCAGCGCGTTCAGCGCCGACACCTGCACCACCGGCACGTCGTCGCCCGGGAAGTCGTACTCCGACAGCAGCTCCCGCACTTCCAGATCCACCAGCTCCAGCAGCTCCTCGTCGTCCACCATGTCGACCTTGTTCAAGGCCACCACGATGTACGGCACGCCCACCTGCCGCGCCAGCAGGATGTGCTCGCGGGTCTGCGGCATCGGCCCGTCCGTGGCCGCCACCACCAGGATGGCCCCGTCCATCTGCGCCGCGCCCGTGATCATGTTCTTGATGTAGTCGGCGTGGCCCGGGCAGTCCACGTGCGCGTAGTGCCGGTTGGCCGTCTGGTACTCCACGTGCGCCGTGGCGATGGTGATGCCCCGCTCGCGCTCCTCGGGCGCGTTGTCGATCGAGTCGAACGAGCGCACCTCGTTGCTGGGGTCGTGCTTGGACAGCACGCGCGTGATCGCCGCCGTCAGCGTCGTCTTGCCGTGGTCGATGTGCCCGATGGTGCCCACGTTCACGTGCGGCTTCGAGCGGTCAAACTTCTGCTTCGCCATGTTCTTTTTCCTCTCGCAATTCAACCCCGGGCGGACTCTAGCGCACCGCGCTGCCGCGCATGCGGCCCACGATCGCGTCCCGCACGGCCACCGGAGCCTGCTCGTAGCCATTCAGATGCATGGTGTAGCTGGCCCGGCCCTGGGTGCGCGACCGCAAATCGGTCGCGTAGCCGAACATCTCCGCCAAGGGCACGAAGCCCTTGATCACCTGGGTGGAGCCGCGCAGCTCCATGCCCTCGATCCGGCCGCGGCGCGTGCCTATGTCCGCCAGCACGTCGCCCATGTACTCCTCGGGAACCACCACCTCGATGGCCATCACCGGCTCCAGCAGCTCCGGGCGTGCCCGGCGGACAGCGTCCTTCCAAGCCATCGACCCGGCCACCTTGAAGGCGATCTCCGAGCTGTCGACCTCGTGGTAGGAGCCGTCCCAGACGGTGACGCGCACGCCGACCGTCTCATAGCCCGCCAGGGCGCCGTTGGCGAGCGCCTCGCGCACGCCCTTCTCCACGGACGGTATGTATTCCGCCGGGATCGCGCCGCCACGGATCTTGCTCTCGAACTCCATGTCGTCGCAATCGGCTGGCTCGACGCGAATCTTGCAGTGGCCGTATTGGCCGCGCCCGCCCGTCTGGCGCACCCAGCGGCCCTCGCCTTTGGCGGCCCGGCGGATTGTCTCGCGATAGGCGACCTGCGGGCGGCCTATGTCGGCTGCCACCTGGAACTCGCGCAGCAGGCGGTCCACCAGAATCTCCAAGTGCAGCTCGCCCATGCCCGAGAGAATGGTCTGCCCGGTGTCGGGATCCGACTCCACGCGGAATGTCGGGTCCTCCTGGGAAAGCTTGGTGAGCGCCATGCCGATCTTCTGTTGGTCGGCCTTGGTCTTCGGCTCCACTGCCAGCGACAGCACGGGGTCCGGGAACTCGATCTGCTCGAGCACGATCGGACGGCGTGCGTCGCAGACCGTGTCGCCGGTCTGCACGGTCTTGAGACCCACCACCGCGACGATGTCGCCGGCCAGCGCCTCCTTGACGTCCTCGCGCTTGTCGGCATGCATTCTCAGCAGCCTGCCGACGCGCTCCGAACGGCGCTTGGACACGTTGAAAACGCGTCCGCCGGCGCGGAAGGAACCCGAGTAGACCCGCAGAAAGGCCAGCTGGCCCACGAAGGGGTCCGTGAGGATCTTGAACACCAGCGCCGAGAACGGGGCCGCGTCGCTGCCCTCGCGCGAGAACTCGCCCTCGCCGTCGAGGTCGGTGCCCTGCACGGGCGGCACGTCCGCCGGCGACGGCAGGTAGTCCACCACGCCGTCCAGCAGGCGCTGGATGCCCTTGTACTTGAAGGCGGAGCCGCACAGCACCGGTGTGATGCGCATGGACACCGTGGCGCGCCGGATGGCCGCCCGCAGCTCGGTCTCGCCGATCGGGTGCCCCTCGACATAGAGCTCGAACAGCTCGTCATCCTCCTCGGCGACCTTCTCGATCATCTTCTCGCGCCGGTCGGCCGCCTCGTCCGCCAAGGCGGCGGGGATGTCGCCGACTTCGTACTCGGCGCCCAGCGTGTCTTCCTTCCAGTAGATGCCTCGCATCTCAACCAGGTCCACCACTCCGGTCAGCCGGTCCTCGGCGCCGATCGGCAGCTGGATGGGCACGGGGTTGGCCTTGAGTCGGTCGACAATCGTCTGCACCGCGTAGTCGAAATTGGCGCCGACGCGGTCCATCTTGTTGATGAAGGCCAGCCGCGGGACGCGGTACTTGTCGGCCTGCCGCCACACTGTCTCGGACTGCGGCTGCACGCCGGCAACCGCATCGAAGAGGGCGATCGCGCCGTCGAGCACGCGCAGCGACCGCTCCACCTCAGCGGTGAAGTCCACGTGGCCGGGAGTGTCGATGATGTTGACCTCGTGGTCGCGCCAGAAGCAGGTCGTGGCGGCGGAGGTGATCGTGATGCCGCGCTCCTGCTCTTGCTCCATGTAGTCCATCACGGCGGTGCCGTCATGCACCTCCCCCATGCGGTGCAGGCGGCCGGTGTAGTACAGGATGCGCTCGGTCGTGGTGGTCTTGCCGGCGTCGATGTGCGCGGCGATGCCGATGTTCCTCAACCGCTCGATGGGCACTGCTCGGGGCATGGCTCTCGTCCTCGGATTCCTTCGCAGCCTCTACCAGCGGAAATGCGCGAAGGCCTTGTTGGCCTCGGCCATCCGATGCATGTCGTCCTTCTTCTTGACCGTCATCCCGCGGCCCTGGGCCGTCTCGAGCAGCTCGAAGCCGAGGCGGTCCGCCATGCGGTACTCGCTGCGGGAGCGGGCGTTGCGGATCAGCCAGCGCAGCGCCAGTGACTGGCGGCGGTTGGGCCGCACCTCGATGGGCACTTGGTAGTTGGCTCCGCCCACGCGCCGCGACTTGACCTCCACGACGGGCTTGGCGTTCTCCACGGCCTTCTTGAAGATCGGCAGCGGGTCCTGGCCGGTCCGGTCGCGGATGCGGTCCATCGCGCCGTAGAAGATGCGCTCGGCCACGGATTTCTTGCCATCCCACATCATGCAGTTGATGAACTTGGAAACTAGCGTCGAGTTGTAGACGGGGTCGGGCTGCGGCACCCGGACGGGAACTTCTCTTCTGCGCGGCATCGGTCGATCTCTCCTACTTCTTCGGACGCTTGGCGCCGTACTTGCTGCGCGACTGGCGTCGATCCTCGACGCCCGACGCGTCCAGCGTGCCGCGCACCACGTGGTACCGGACGCCGGGCAGGTCCTTGACGCGGCCGCCGCGGATCAGCACGATCGAGTGCTCCTGCAGGTTGTGGCCGACGCCGGGAATGTAGGTCGTCACCTCGATGCTGTTCGTCAGGCGCACGCGGGCGACCTTCCGCAAGGCCGAGTTGGGCTTCTTGGGCGTCACCGTGTAGACGCGCGTGCAGACGCCCCGCTTCTGGGGGCATCTCTGCAGCGCCGGGGACGAGGTCTTGTCCTTCGGCGCCTTGCGCCCTTTGCGCACGAGCTGGCTGAATGTAGGCACGATCCCTCTCTCGACCCTCTCCGAATTCCGACCGCACCGCCCGGCACCGCGCTTGATGCGCGGCCTCGCCGGCAGGCAGCCCCTATCCTCTTCTCCGCAGACCCCTTGACCGGGACAGCGAACGCCCCTCCGGAGTCGGTCCGCCACCGGCAAGCCCAGCAGCGCTTCCCGCGCCTCCTGACCGGGCCGCCCGCCCCGCCGCGTCACCCGCCGGCGCTCCGCGCCACGGGCCGCAGCCGCATTCCTTCAGATTACCACAAGTCGGCCAATCCGGCCGCAGTTTTCGGCCCTACGTCGCCATGCCGTCAAGCTGGGGACGCATCCGGCCGTCGCCCCGCACAGGGCGCATTTGTCTAGGATAGCACGCCGGGCCGGCGTTCGCCAGCCGGACGGGGCCCTCACTCGTCCGAGTGCCCCTCCACGACGATGCCTACCACCGTGCCTGCCACCGCCAGGTCCAAGACCCAGTGCCCGTAGTCGTTCTCCCACAGGTGCGGTCCGCTGTCGCCCTCGGGCAACTGCAGGCGCGCCACCGTGGGGTGCGGGTTGCCCACCTTGGCGCTCAGCGCCACGGCCGCGTCGAAGTCGAAGTTGGCCGTCACGTCGGTGTCCTCCGCAACCGGCGCTAGCAGGCCGAAGTCCCGGCTCGGAGCCACGCCCATGTGGTTGCCGTCCTCCGGATGCAGTCCGAAGCGCAGCGTGTAGACGCCCGGGGAAACGGATTGCTCGCGGAAGTCCGATCCCTGCTCGGGGAATTCCAACACTCCGAGCAGCGCCCCTTCCGGGATGTTGTCGAACCGAATGCCGAAGCCGCTGGCGGGCGAGCCGTCGAAGGGGACGCTGCGCGCCCAGAAGCGGACCACCGCCGTGTCGCCGGCCTTCACCGTCACGCCCTCGGACGAGACGATCTCGGCCGTCGCGGCCGGCACGTCGCCCGGCAAGGGCGCACCCGGCTCGGCGACATACTTCTGCGCCGCGGCCGTCAAGGCCGCGGCGGCGATGCAGATCAGGATTCGGGGAGTTCGTCGCATGCTGTGCTCCTGTACCCAAGGCCGCCCGCAAGGGCGGGCTGAAACGGCGCCGGCGCGCCGGCGTGCAGTTGCTCGAGACCTTGCTCGGCCCGACCGCCGGCAACGGCGGCTGGCCAGCGCAGGGCGGCTCAGCCGCCCTGCGCCGTGAAGGTGCCGAGGTAGGCGCTGGAGCGGCGGTACTCCCTCATCTGGTGGCCCAGCCCGTCCCCGCGGAAGGACTGCTCCACGGCGAAGGCGGGCATGGCGTGGTCCAGCGCGACCAGCGGCTGGTAATAGATGTCGTCCAGATGGCACAGCGAGTCGCTGCCGCGGATCTCGCGCGTCTGCAACGAGACGATGTCTCCCGCGCGAAGCGTTGCCACGCGGTCATGCAGGCTGCCGTGGAGGTCAATCTCGACGGGCGCGATGTCGGTATGCACGACGTTCGCGACCAGCTCTCCTGCCTGGGCCTTCACGAAGGCGGCTAAGGCGCCGCGCTGCATCACCGTGGTGGCCTCGTCGAAGATCAGCATGGCCTTGGCCGGCAGCGCGTCCCCGAACGGATTGCCGATGGTTGAGGAGGCATTCACAACCGCCACCACCTTGGCGCCAGCCAAGGGCACGCCCTTGAAGCTGCCCTGCTCGATGTCCCAAGCCATCACGGCCAAGTCGCCAGTGATCCCGACTTCGCTGTTGGCGAAGCAATGGGACGCGTAGATCTCCGCGTTGCGGGATTCGATGTACGTGCCGCGGATCTCGGGCCCGGCAAGCGTGGCGGCAGCCGCCAGCGCGACGCAAAGCAGTCCGAGAGTGGCCAAACGGATAGTTCTCATGATATGTCCTCCTCCTAGGAAACTCGGCAGCCGGAGCGATCCGGCCAGTTCCATTCTACACGAGCCCGGGGCCGCAGCCGGCTAGTCGCCTTCGGCTGGGCGAGGCTCGCGCACGAAGCCGGCGCGACGGCGGGATGCCCAGCGATCCGCCAGCTCCTCCAAGGTGGCATACACCACCGGGATGAACACCAGCGTGATCAGGGTCGAGGTCAGCAGGCCGCCGATGACCACGCGCGCCATCGGCACCTGCAGCTCGGAGCCTTCGCCGACACCCAGCGCCATGGGTGTCAAACCCAGCACCGTGGTGACGGTCGTCATCAGGATGGGCCTCAGGCGGCGCTTGCCCGCCACGGTGACCGCGTCCAGGATCCCGTGACCGTGGTCCCTGCGGAGCTGGTTGGTGTAGTCAATCAGCACGATGGCGTTGTTGACCACGATTCCGACCAGCACGATGATGCCCAAGAAGCCCTGCATGTTGAACGTCGTCTCGGTGATCACCAGCATCGTCACCACGCCGATCGAGGCCAGCGGAACCGAGAAGAGGATGATGAAGGGGTCGCGCAGGGACTCGAACTGAGCGGCCATGACCATGTACACCAGCAGCAGGGCCAGAATGCCGGCGAAGGTCAGCTGGCGGAAGGACTCCTGCTGGTCCTCCCACTCCCCTCCGAAGCGGAACTCGTAACCGTCCGGGCGCGGGATGTCGGCCAGCGCCACGCGCAGGTCGGCGATGATGCTGCCCAAGTCCCGGTCGGCGATCGTGCCGGAGACATAGACGATGCGCTCCTGGTCCACGCGGCTGATCTCGATGGGGCCCTCCTGGCGGTTGAGCCGCACCACGTCGTTGGCATAGATGAGGTCCCCGCCCGGAGTGCGCAGCGGGATGCGCCCCACCTGGGACAGCTCTAGGCGGTCCTCCTCGCGCAGGCGCACGACAATGTCGTACTCGTCGCCCTCCTCGCGGTAGAACGACGATCGCCGCCCGCCGACGGCGGTCTCGAGCGTGTCGGCCACCTGCGCCACGGACATGCCCATGCTGGCGGCCTTCATGCGGTCCACGCGCACGACCATTTCGGGCGAACCGGGCCGGCGACTGACCTGCGCCTCGGCGACGCCGGAAATTGACAGCATGGCGTCGCGCACTTGCAGCGCCAGCTGCTGGGTAGTGTCGGGGTTGAAGCCGCGGATCGTCACCTGCAGGCGGTCGTCGGAGTCCCCGCCGCCTCGGCGGCGCCCGAAGTTGCCGCTGGAGATGCGCGTGCGGATCTGGACGCCGGGAGCAACTTGGCTCAGCAGCGGCCGCAGCATGTTGGTGATTTCGCGGGCTGAGCGGGTGCGGGTGTTCTGATCGGCGAGCGTGATGCGCAGCTCGCCGACATGCGTGGCGATGGAGCGGAACGGGCTGTCGCTGCCCGCCTCGGTCATGATGTAGACCGCTTCGGGCACCTTGTCCATCACGATTGCCTCCATGCGGTCGACGATCTCCTTGGTGACCTCGGCACGCGTGCCCGGCTCGGACTCCAGATTGATGCGGATCTGGCCCTCGTCGACCTGCGGCTCCAGCTCGACGCCCACGAAGCCGGTGAGCCACAGCGAGCAGGCGAACAAGGCAACGGCTACAGCCGTGACCACGCCGCGGTTGCGGAGCGACCAGCGGACGATGTCGGAATAGTTGGCGGCCATCGAATCCATGGCCCGCTCGGCGTAGACCATCGCTTTCAAGCTCTTCCGGCCCGTGCCGCCCGAGCGGGAGCACAGGGCCGGCACGACCGTCAGGGCCGCCAGCAGGGAGCAGAGCAGGGAGAAGCTGACCACGTAGGCCAGCTGCTGGAAGGTCTGCGCCGAGTAGCCGCCCAAGAACATGACGGGCACGAAGACCGCGATGGTCGTCAGCGTCGAGGCAGTGATGGCCATGCCGACCTCGCGGCTCCCGACTACCGCCGCCTCGCGAGGCGCCGCGCCCTGCTCGCGGTGGCGGTAGATGTTCTCCAGCACCACGATCGCGTTGTCGACGAGCATGCCCACGCCTAGGGCCAGGCCGCCGAAGGAGACGATGTTCAGCGTGAAGCCGTTGAAGTACATCAGGGCGAAGGTCGACACGACCGAGATCGGGATGGCCACGCCGATGATGAGGGTGCTGGTCAGGCTGCGCAGGAAGAGAACTAGCACGACGACGGCCAGCACGCCCCCCACCCCGGCGGCAGCCTGCACGTTGCTGATCGCGCTGTTGATGAAGTCGGCGGTGTCCATCGTCTTCTCGATACGGAGCTTGGGATAGTCCGCGTGGACGCGGTCAACCTCCTCCCACACGGCCTCGGAGACCTTGACCGTGTTCGAACCGGACTGCTTGAACATGATCAGCCGCAAAGCCTGCTTGCCGTTGACGCCGACGTAGTGGCGGATATCGGGATGGCTGTCCTCGACGTCGGCGATGTCCCGCACGTAGACGGGGATGCCGTTGCGCGAAGTGAGAGACACGTTGAGGATCTGGTTGACGTTCTCGAACTCGCCGCTCGTGCGCAGCAGCACGTCAAAGCGGCCTTCGCGCACTGGCCCCACGGGCCGGTTGAGATTCTCGTTGCGGATCGTGTTGACCACCTGGGCCACCGACAGGTCCAAGGCGCGGAGCTTCTCGAGATTCAGGTCGACATGGACCTCGCGCCGGAGGCCGCCGCCCACGCGGACCTGGCCGACGCCCTTGATGCGCTCGAAGCGGTACAGGATGCTCTTCTCGGTGAACATGCGCAGCTCGCGCGGGTCCATGTCCTCAGTGGCCACGGTCAGGAACATGATCGGGAACTGCGTGACGTCGAATTTGAAGATGGTGGGCGGCTCGATGTCGTCAGGCAGGCTGCGCCGGCCCCGGTCGAGCCGCGAGCGCACCTCGTCGGCCGCCACATCAATGTCCATGCCGTATATGAACTCCACCCGCACTGACGAGCGCCCCTCGCTCGAGGTGGAAGTGACCCGCTCCACGCCCGGCGCCGCGGACACGATCTGCTCCAGCGGGCGGCTGATCAGGGTCTCGATCTCCTCCGGGCCCACGCCCTCGTAGTCGGTAGTGATGCTGAGGGTGGGATAGTTCACCTCCGGCATCAGGTCCACCGGGATCTCCATGAAGGCGATCGCCCCCAGCAGCAGGCAGACCATGACCGCCATCAGGACGGTGACGGGACGCTTGATCGAGAATTCGGGAAGGCTCATGTCGTGTCTTTCACTCTCTGCACCGGCTTCGTTCCGGCGCCGGCCGGCGCCGGAGGCAAACGGCGCCAACTGTAAAGGCGGGCATTCAGGGGCGGGCGGTTACGCCCGGCAGATTGCGGGAGTCAGTCTCCCGCGGCGTGCCCGAGCGCCTCCCTCGCCGGCCGGGCCACCGGCCTCCGAGCGCCGAGGCTCTCGAACGCCACGTACATCACCGGGATGAACACCAGCGTGATCAGCGTCGAGGCGGTGAGGCCCCCGATCACGACGCGCGCCATGGGGGCCTGCAGCTCGGACCCCTCGCCGATCCCCAGCGCCATCGGCGCCAAGCCGAGCACCGTGGTGATGGTCGTCATCAGGATGGGCCGCATGCGGCGCATGCCGGCGGTCACTGCCGCTCGGCGCAAGCCGAGGCCGTGCTCGCGGCGCAGCAGGTTGGTGTAGTCCACTAGCACGATGGCGTTGTTCACGACGATGCCCAGCAGGACGATGATCCCCAGGAAGGCCTGCTGGTTGAAGGTCGTCTCGGTCAGCAGCAGCGCGAGCACCACGCCGATCGCCGCCAAGGGCACAGACAGCAGGATCAGGAACGGATCCCGGAGCGACTCGAACTGGGCGGCCATGACCATGTAGACCAGCACCAGGGCCAGGATCGCCGAGAACAGCAGGTTGCGGAAGGTCTCCTGCTGCTCCTCGTACTCCCCGCCGAACTCCACGGTGAAGCCCTCCGGCATGGCCAAAGCGCCCAGCTCCGCCTCCAAGTCCCGCACCACGCTGCCGAGGTCGCGGTCGGCGATGGCGGCGCTCACGAACACCCGGCGCTCCTGGTTCACGCGACTGATGTAGGTCGGTCCTTCCTGCCGCCGCAGCTCGATCACGCTCTCGGCCGGCACGGTCCTGCCCAGCGGGGTGGTCAGGGGCACGCGACCGACATTGGACAGCTCAAGGCGGTCCTCCTCACGCAGCCGGACCAGGATGTTGTGCTCGTCGCCGCCTTGACGGAACATCGAGCTGCGGGTGCCGCCGATGGCGGTCTCCAGCGTGGTGGCCACGTCGGAGACGTTGAGTCCCATGTTGGCGGCCCGCACGCGGTCGACCTCCACCAGCATCTCGGGCATTCCGGGGCGCTGGCTGATGGTCGGCTCGGCGATTCCCGGCACGCCGGCCATCGTCTCGCGTACCGTCTCAGCCAACAGGGCGGCCGTGACGATGTTGTGCCCCCGGATCTGAACGCTCAGGCGGTCCTCGTCATCGCTGCCGGAGAACCGGCGGAACATGCTGCCTGAGACTCGCGTGCGCACGAGCGTGCCCGGTTCGACTTGCAGCAGCTCGCGCAGCTCGACCGCGATGTCGCGCGCCGAACGGCTGCGTTCGGTCTTGGGCACCAAGTTAAGGCGCAGCTCGCCCAAGTGGGCGCCAGAGCCGCTGCTGCGCGAGCTGCCGCCGGCGGTGACCATGGTCGTCTCGATCTCGGGCACGTTCTCCGCGGCGATCCGGCGCAGCCGCTGCATCAACGCGTCGGTGACCTCGACGCGAGTGCCGGGCTCCAGCTCGACATTGACGCGGACCTCCCCCTCGTCCACTTCCGGCTGCAGCTCGACGCCCAAGTAGGGCACCAAGTAGATGGCGAACCCGAACAGCAGGACCGCGGAGGCGACGACCACCGCCTTGTTGGCCATCGACCACTGCAGCGCGCTCCCGTACTGGGCCGTCAGGCCGCGCTGCCACGCCAAGCCCAGCCGGCTCACGGCCGCGGTGAACCGTCCCGGTGTGCGCCCGTGCCGCAGGCGGGCGCAAAGGCCCGGCACGACCGTCAGCGCCACCACCAGCGAGCACAGCAGCGAGAAGCTGACCACGTAGGCGAGCTGCTGGAACGTCTGAGCGGCGATGCCCCCGATGAACAGGACCGGCACGAAGACGGCCACCGTGGTCAGCGTGGACGACGTGATCGCGAGCGAGACCTCTCTGCTGCCGACGATCGCCGCATCGAGCTGGCTCTTGCCCGCCTCGCGATGGCGGAACACGTTCTCCAGCACGACGATCGCGTTGTCCACCAGCATCCCGACGCCGAGCGCCAGCCCGCCGAAGGAGACAGTGTTCAGCGTGAAGCCGTTGAAGAACATGAGCGCGAAGGTCGACACGACCGAGACGGGGATGGCGACGCCGATGATCAGCGTGCTGGACAGGCTGCGCAGGAAGAGCAGCAGGACGACCACGGCGAGCGCGGCGCCCTGCAGCATCGCCCCCTGCACGTTGCCGATCGAGGCGCGGATGAAGTCGGCGCTGTCGCGTGTCTTCTCGACGCGGATGTAGGGCATCGCCGTGTGAATGCGGTCCACCTCCGCCCACAGGCCCTCGGAAACTTCGACCGTGTTCGCGCCGGCCTGCTTGTACAGGTACATCCGCACGCCGGGCTGGCCGTCGACGCTGACCAAGTAGTCGGTGTCCTCGTGGCTGTCCTCGACGGTAGCGATGTCGCGAATGTGGACAGGGACGGAGTTGCGCGTCGCCAAGACGACGTTGCGGATCTCCTCCAAGCTGCGGAACTCGCCGCGCGTGCGCAGCAGCACCTCGAACCGACCCTCGTCCACCGGCCCCACGGGCCGGTTCATGTTCTCTTGGCGCAGGATGCGCACGACTTCGGAGATGGACAGCTCGAGGGAGCGGAGCTTCTTGAGGTCCAGATCGACATGGATTTCGCGGCGCAGGCCGCCGCGCACCGAGAAGGCCGCCACGCCGGGCACTCTCTCCAGCCGGTACTGGAGCTGCTTCTCCACGAAGTGCCGCAACTGCTTGGCGTCCATGTTGTCCGCCGAGACGGTGAGGTACATGATCGGGTACTGCGAGGAGTCGTACTTGTACATGCTCGGAGCGTCCATGTCCTCCGGCAGGTAGCGGCGCCGGCGGTCGAGCCGCGTGCGGAGCTCGTTGGCGGCCTCGTCGATGTCGACGCCGTAGTCGAAGCCGACGCGCACGTAGCAAAGGCCCTCGTAGACCGAGCTGGAGATCTCCTTCACGTTGGGGGCTGCGGAGAACGCCTCCTCAAGCGGCCGCACCACCAACGTTTCCATCTCTTCGGGAGCGACGCCCTCGTATTCGGCGCGGATGCTGATCGTCGGGTAGACGATCTCGGGCATCAGATCCACGGGAATGTTGACGAAGGCGACGCCTCCGAGCAGAATGGCCACCAAGCAGGCCATCAGCACCGTCACGGGACGGTGTATGGAAACGGTCGATAGATTCACAGCAACTGCGCAGCCGGCACCGCCGCCTGCTGCCCCCTCCCATCAATCGTAGCGCTTGCAAAGCCGTGCTAGCAAGTGCGGCGCAGCCATTTCGGCTGCGCCACTGGCATGATGCACCAGACTCGAGGTGGCCGGCGAGGGCGCTGGAGATCGCACCTGAGGACGGCGGTCACCTTGGGCTGGGCGTCGCGCCCTTCTCGACCAGACACTCCGTTCCCGAGTAAACGCACCGGTAGCCTCCGGGTAACCGTGCACTAGTTCGGCGCCAGGCTGAGGTTGCGACGGGACCGAGGAGCTCCAGATGTCCCGCGGCTGCCCCGTTCCATGGCCGCTGGTCGATCCATCCTGCCCGGCAGAACGCCGTTGGTCTGGTCGGCTTGCGCCACCAGCCTGCGCGCCGTGGCGAGGATGGCCCGCTGGCAACACTTCCGCACCGTCGGAGGGCGGTGGCAGGCTTGGAACGGCGGGCCCTATGTCCTCGTCGCTCTGGGCTGTCTCTCAGCTGTAGTCGTCCATGTAGCTTGTGCTGGAGTCTGGTTTGCTGTCACTCGGTGGGCAATCCGGTGCGTGGCTGATTTCGCCGGCACCCGCCTCAGACTCCCGGTAGCAGTGCTGGCCATAGTGCCCGCGTGGGACGTCGGTCATGCGTTCCAGATGTAGAGTCGAGGAGAGGCGCGTTGGCCTTAGCAAGGAAGCAGTAGCTGTTTTAGGGTTGTTCCTACGGCTTTCGCCATCTGTAGGTGCCTCACTGACCTTCCCGCTTAGCTACGTCTCCTCTCCCCGCTCATCGAACCGGACGTGCCGATTTCCAGCATCCGGCTCTCGGACGAGATCCTGCCTTCGCCCACGGAAAGCTGGCCGTCCGCACTGGCAGGCGCACGAGGCCGAAGTCAATCCTCAGCCTCTCGCTCGGGTACCGCACGGGGTGGCCCGACTTCGCCTGGTGCTTCCGACACTGCCACTGGCTGAGCCGCTGGTCCGCAGGTGCGTCAACGGCGCGTGCCAGTTCTCCCGGCCACTGCTGCGCGCGGTGGTCCGGGTCCTCCTTCGCTTGCGCAGGTGATGCGCTCTGGAGTCTCCGAACTTTTTCCGGAGCTAATAGGCTCGCGCCAGTCTCCATCGGTCCTGTCCTCCTTCCTGCATCGCTCTCGAACTGAGGCCCCTTCCCTCCACCGGCCTGACCCGGCTTCCCCGGTACTACGGGCCTCTCCGCCACCCTGACCGGCCCGGCCTGTCCCTCGCGGGAGTCCGGTTGGCGCGTGCACGCCACCGACAGGGCTTCCCGTGTTGCCTCCGTCTCCCTCTGGCACACATGCTGCCGCCAATACCCCGGCGGAGACGCCCGGTGCTCGCGTCGCTCGCTTCCCGGACGCTGGCTGCCTTCCCCGAAACAACGGCGGGTCGGCCTCCGCATCATCCTTTTCGAGGCCTGCTCGGCGTTCACTCGCGTTGCGGCCTGTGTGCTCGCTGAGCCGCCCATAAGGCGGCCCGTCACGTCGGAGTGCTTCAGTCCATGTCGTTACCTCCATGACCCGCTCCGACGGCTTCCGGCTGGAGCGACAGTTAGCCGGGCGGGCTTCGCACCCGCTGGGAGCCAGTGCCTTAGCACGGCGCACGCTGTCTAGCGGATTGATTGGTGACTGCCTAGGTAGTTGAGACGCAGATCGGACCAAGGGGCGGCCTGATTGCGGCACAAGCGGAAGTCCGTCGGGGGCCCCGGGAGGCCGGGGCTAGAACTTCAGGCTGGCGAAGAGCTCGTCCGGGGGCGTCAGCAGGGCCTCGATCGCATGGCAGCCTTGCTGGCGCGCAGTCGAGAGCGCGCTGTGCAGCGTGGCGAAGTCCCGCGCCCCTTGCTCGATGCGGAAGCACCCCGAGATCTTCCTCCGCAGCTTCTTCATGCGCAGGTCCTGCTCGACCAAGGTGTTCGTGAACGGCACTGCGAAGTCCGTCAGGAAGCGCAGCCCGTCCGCTGGGCAGCCCGCCTCCGCAGCGCGCCGACTCCGGCGTCCCGGCGCCAAGGACCGCAACCAACTCCTGCGACGCTGCTGGCGGCAGTCAGCTGGCGCACTCCCTCGCCCTCCCCGAACCCGCCCGCCCTCCCCGGCTGGACGCACCCCATCTGGAAATCTCTCTCCCTGCCTGCGTATTGCTCTGCACAACGCCGTGCCTCATAATCTGAGAAGCAACGTCCCGGTCGTCTTCCCGCCGCGCGAGCGACGGGACCGCCGGCGCGGCAGAGTCTCCGCCGCGCCCGCCACCTGCCGAGGTCGCTGCTAGACTGAGGCGGGCCGGCCTGCGGCCGCGGAGTCGACATGGCGGGGAACGGGATCATCAGGCAGCACGCGGAGATCGCCGTGGAGATCCGCGCGCCGCGCCCGCCGGCGCCGCTGCTCCGCCCCGCGGCCCCCCTGCCTCCCGCCGAGGAGGTGGAGTACCCCGACTCAGACGGGAGCTTCCTGTTGCAGAACCTCAAGCACTCGGCGCAGCTGCTGTACGCCAGCCAAGCCATCGAGCAGCACTTCCGCGACGCGCGCGCCGCGGTGGCGGTCGACGCGCCGCTGTACTGGGAGCAGGGCAACAACCGGGCCGTGCTCGCCCCGGACCTGATGGTGACGCTCGATCACGAGCTCCAGGGCGAGACGACCTACCAGACCTGGATCGAGGGCCGGCTGCCGGACTTCGTGCTGGAGGTCGTCTCCCCCTCCAGCGCGGACAACGACAAGAAGCTCAAGAAGGAGGTCTACGAGCGGCTGGGCATCCCCGAGTACTTCCTCTACGACCCCGACGCCAGCCAGCCAGCCCAGCGGCTGCTGGGCTACCGGCTCGACGAGCGGTCCGGCCAGTACGGCGCCCCGCTGCGACCGGGCAGAGACGGAGCGCTCCAGACCCCCGCCTTGGGCGTCTCACTGCGCGCCCAAGGCTCGCGACTCATCATTAGCAACACCGCGACCGGCGAGGACTACCAGCCCAGCCCGGAAGTGCGCCGGCGGCTCGACGAAGAACGCCTCCAGCGCAAGGAGGCCCAGACCGAACGCGACGCCCAAACGGCCCGCGCCGAGCGCGAGGCAAGGCAGCGCCGGGAGGCCCAGGCCGAACGCGACGCACAGACGGCCCGCGCCGAACGCGAGGCAAGGCAGCGCCGGGAAGCCCAGGCCCTTGCCGCACGCGAGGCAAGGCAGCGCCGGGAGGCGCAGGCCGAACGCGACGCCGAGAAGGCCCGCGCCGCAGAGGCCCAGGCGGAGATCCGGCGTCTCAAGGAACTGCTGAGGGCTCGGGAGCGCCCTCCCTCCTCGAACCGCCACCCCCCGCCCTAGCAGGAGTCCTGATCGCCGCGCGGCCGGACTCCGACTTGGACGCGAGCGCCTCTGCGGGGGGCGAGCGACATTCGAGCTAAGCGCTGCCGGCATGCAGCGGCGGCTGGCAATCGCCGGCCGAGTCCCAGCCGAGGTCCGCGATCCGTGGCGGGCTTGGCCGGTCCCACTCCGCCTCCGGGATGCGTGCCCAGCGGGCCAGCGTGCGCCGTGAGTCCCGCCAGGATCGCAGCCGCCACGTTGCTGGCCGCCAAGCCGTCGAGGGCCTGGCGGCCCTTGGCGCCGAAGATGTCGCTCAGCACACCACTTGGGGGCAGCCCCTCGCGAGCGACGGTCTGGTGCAGGCGGTCCTGCCGCCTGCCTCCGCCCAATGCCACTCACTTCAGGACAGGGCTGTACAGTGCCATGTCCGGTGTCGGCGGGAGGGCGGGTTGCCGGCGCTCAACGGGGAACGAGTCGTGGTTGCGCTGGACGACCCGCCGATTGCGGCGGCCGGGTTGCGGGCCGTACTCCTCAGCCAGGATGTCGTCGAGCGTCCCGTCGCAGATCGCCTGCCTCTTCCAGTGCCGTCACTCTCGCTCACGGTGTCCTGCTAGCAGTAGTCTGTCAGATCCACGGCCAACACGCTCCCATCCTCACAGCGCAAGACGATGCGCCGATTGCGAGCCACGCGCACGGACCAGAAGCCCACACGGTCTCCCTTGAGCGTGTGTAGCCTGAGTGTTGCTGCCGCGAGCACCTCGAGAGCGTCGTTCCGGTCGAGGGCGCAAGGATTCATCCGACGCGGGCCACATGGGCAGGATGCAGCCGCCGAGCGGCGACTCGTTGAGAGAATCGTCTAATGCCTCTGTGACGGACATTGCTGATCGACGCTGAGGATACCTACTGGTTCCCAGCTGAAGGCAGCCGCCCAGCGGCTCCGATTGAACTACCGGCTAGCCGCTCGGCGCAGGGCGCTCAAGGCAGATCCGGCGCCCAGTTGGAGACTTCGCAGGCGAGCCGGGCCTATCCCGTGCGCGCCTTCTTCACAGCCCCGCCGCCGGAGCTGGGAACCGTGCCGACCTTCGAAGGCGCCCCGCCGCCCGTACCGCCAGCTCCCCGACCGCCGCCCGGGCCGGAGTTGATTCTGTCCCCGTCGCGCAGCATGGTGGCACCACGGCCAACGATGCGCGTGCCCGGATCGAGGTTGGCGAGAACCTCCACTTGGTCCTCCCTGGTGAGCCCCGTCTCGATCGACCGGAAGATCGGGCGCTGACTCTCCTCCTCCACGACGAACACGCCCGGCTGCTGCCCGCGGTAGACCAGCCCATCGCGTGGGATCAGGGTGGCAGAGCGCATGGTTCCGAGGTCCAAGGTGATTCTCGCGAACATCTCCGCCTTCAGGACGTACTCAGGGTTGTCGATGTCGATCTCGATCACGGCGCTGCGCGTGGCGGCGTCCAGCACGGGCGCGATGCGCGCCACCCTGCCCCGGAAGTCCTGGTCCGGCATGGCGTCCACGAACACCTCGGCGTCGTTGCCCAAGGCCAGCTTGCCGACACTGCGCTCCGGCACGTTGCCCTGAGTGACCATCGTCGCGAGATTGACCAGTCGAATGATCGGATTGTTCGGTGCCACCAAAGCGCCGACGTCGACATAGCGGGCTGAGACGACACCGCTGAGCGGCGCATAGATCTTGGCCTGCGCCAGCCGGATGCGGAACTCGCTGAGCTCGGCGAACGCCTGCTGAGCCTGGGCCTCGGCCAGCTGCAGCTGGGCCGCCATGACCTCTAGCGAGGTCTGCGCCTGCCCGTACTCCTGCGGCGACAGCAGCTCCTCGTCAAACAGCAGCTTGGCGCGGTCCAAGTCGGCGTTGGCGTTCTCCAGCTCAGCCTTGCGGGCGGTGATGTTAGCCTGCGCCACGCCGTATGACGCTTCGGAGCGCTTCACCTGCTGCTCGAGCTCGTCGTTCTCCATCTCGGCGACCAAGTCCCCAGTCCGCACTCGGTCGCCGACCAGGAAGTGGATCTTCTCAAGGCGGCCTGTGCTCTTCGGATTGATGTCGACTGCCTCCTTGGGCTTCAGCGACCCGGTCAGCAGCAGCTCCTCGCGGACCTCGCCCACTCGCGCCTGGGTCAGGTCGACGCTGACGACGCGGCCGCCCGCCTTCTTCTGCGCCGGAGCGTTGGCTTCCTGGGTGGCTTCGTAGACACGTGAGCCGACTAGGTAGACGAGCGCCACGCCAATGAGCACGGCCACGATCTTTTTCTTGGACATTGCAATCGAGCGGCAGGCGCGTTCGCGCAGCCACCCTACATGGTAGGCGAGCGGGAGGCGCCTCCGGTTACGTTCAGAATGCCAGCCGGTCTCCCAACCGCAGCCCGTGAGCGTCCGCCTGCCCGGCGGCCAGCTCCAGCACGTAGACCGAGTTGACCGTGCCGCCGTAGCTCGGGCAGCGCGCGGGATCGGCATCGCCACAGGGGGGCGCGTGGCGGACGATCTCGACGATTCGGTGGGCCCCGTCCATCCACACCAAGTCCAGCGGAATCAGGCAGCGGTACATCCAGAACGAGCGCGGCGCAGCCCGGTCTCCCACGAAGAGCATTCCTCGGTCGGCGGGCAGATGGGTCCGGTACATTAGGCCGCGGGCCTGCTCCTCAGGAGTCAAGGCCAGCTCAGCCTCGATCCGTGTGCCGTCCGGCAGCTCCACCACCGTCGTGGGGAGCAGCGGTTCCGAACTGGGCGGCGGCCCGCCTTCCTGCGCGGCACAGGAGAGCGCAAGGAATGCCGCGAGCGCCAGCACCACACGGCCGGGGCGGGTGCGTCCCGCAATGGGCGTTCGCATTTGAGGCCCCCTACGGCCGGTGGCTCCGGCTAGTAGCGGACTAGGCGCTCCATCGCCAGCCGCACGGAATCCTCCGATGGCAGCACCTCGCGCTCCAGGTTCATGGCGGAGGGGACGAAGCAGTCTTCGGCTCCGAGCCGCATGACAGGGGCATCCAAGTGATCGAAGCAATGCTGCGTGATTTCGGCCGCCACCTCTGCGCCGAAGCCCATGGTGAGCGAGTCCTCGTGGGCCACCAGCACGCGATTGGTCCGGCGCACGCTTTCGAACACGGCCTCCTTGTCCCAAGGGATGATGGTCCGCAGGTCGATCACCTCGACCGAGGCCAGCCCTTCCGCTTCCAGAGCGTTTGCGGCAGCCTCCGCCTGGTGTACGGTGTAGCCCCATGTGACCACCGTCAAGTCCGTTCCGGAGCGCCTGGTGCGCGCCTTTCCGAAGGGGATCAGGTAGTTCTCGTCCGGTTCGGGAGTGCGCGCCGGCATGGCCCGGTACAGACCCTTGTGCTCAAGGAACAGTACCGGGTCCGGCATGCGCGTCGCGGTCTTGAGCAGGCCCTTGGCGTCCTGTGCGCAGCACGGATAGACGACATACCAGCCGGGGACATTGGCGAAGAAGCCTTCGATGTTGGCCGAGTGCCAAGGTCCGCCCTTGATGTAGCCGCCGACCGCGACGCGACAGACCATCGGGCAGCCCCACACCCCTTCGCTGCGCCAGCGCATCGGGGCAATCTCGTCGCGCATCTGCATGAAGGCCGGCCAGATGTAGTCGGCGAACTGGATCTCGATCACCGGCATGAAGCCGGCCGTGCCCATGCCGCCGGCAATGCCGAGGATGGACGCCTCGGCCAGCGCCGAGTTCACGCAGCGATCCTCCCCGAACTCCTCGGTCAGGCCCTTCGTAACTCCGAAGACACCGCCCTTGGGATCCTGGATGTCCTCGCCCCACATGTAGATCTTGGGGTTCCTGCTCATCTCCTCCCGCAGTCCGTTGTTGATGGCCTGCACCATCGACACCTTGGGGTTGATGAAGACCGGTTCGGTCTCCTCCAGCACCGGCAGATCATCAGAGAAGACATGCTCGGTCAGGTCGTAGTGCTGCGGGAAGGGGTGCGCGTCGGCCTCCTCCGCGGCCCGGTCGACCTTGTCCTTGATGGAGGCCCGCAGGCCCTCGATCTCCGAGTCCGTCAGGATGCCCCGCTCGCGCACCTGGCTTTCGACTCTCAGGATCGGGTCGCGGGCGAGCGCGCTCTCGAGCTCTTCGGGATGGCGGTACTTGCGCTGGTCGTCCGAGGAGGAGTGGTGGTCGAGGCGGACCACGTCGAACTCGAGTAGCGCCGGACCCTTGCCCATCCGCATGTCCTCGATGAGGGCCGGCAGGAGCTGGTACACCTCGTCGAAGGAGGCCGTGCCGTCCATGTGGTAGGCGGGCAGGCCGAATCCCGCGGCGATGCGGTAGATTGCCGAGGCGGTCTGGTACTTCTGCCGTACGCTGATCGCATAGCCGTTGTTCTGGACGACGAACAGGATGGGCAGCTGTTCGCGAGTGGCCCAGTTCACGGCCTCGAAGAACTCGCCCTCGCTAGTGGCTCCCTCTCCCGAGGACGCGTAAACGATAGCGTCGGTGTCGCCGTAGCGCACGGCCCGCGCGGCACCGACCGCAGGCAGGTACTGCGTGCCGGTGCAGGCGCTCTGCGCCACCAGCTTGAGCTCCTTCGACGACCACTGCTCGGGCATGTTGACGCCGCCGGAGTTGGGGTCGCCTTCGCGGCTGAGGAGGCCGAGGAAGATGTCCTTGTAAGACATGCCCAAAGTCACGGCCACGCTCTTCTCGCGGTAGTAGGTGTAGAACCAGTCGTGGCCGGGCCGCATGAGCATCGGCACGCCGACCTGTACGAGCTCGTGGCCTCGGGTCGACGCGTAGAAGGACACCTTGCCTTGTCGCACGAAGACCTTGGCGCGCTCCTCCACGTAGAAGCACTGCAGCATCTTGGTGTAGAGGTTCTTGACCACTTGGTCGGAAACGATCATCTGCCCCCTCTGGGGTGCGTCCACTACTTGGGTTGTCATGTCCGGCCCTTGGCTTAGGTCCCTCGCGTCGCGCTGGGAGGACGCAGGTACGCCGCCTCTCGGACGGGCACCTGCTTGCGGCTGGCGCGGAACGCCGGCTCCCCGCTTGGTTCGACACTACGATTATAGGAACTAGAGCGGGCCCCGGCGCAACCGGAACCGGCCGACGGCCCAGCAGGGCCATCCATCAGGCGGCGGCGCGCGTCGTCTACACTGAGGCGATGACCAACGCAATCTGGAACCGGAGGCCGTGGCACGGCAGCCGTGGCGCGACGCTGCTCGCCTGCGCGGCACTGGCCGCGGCCCCGGCCCTGAGCGGGGCGGGGCCTGAAGTCGGCTCCCGCGTAGCGCCCTTCGAGGCCGTAGACCAACACGGGGACCGCTGGGACTTGCAGCGCCTGACAGGCGAGCGGGGCCTGCTGCTGCTGTTCTTCCGCTCGGCTGACTGGTGACCGTTCTGCAAGGGCCAGCTCGTGCAGCTGGAGCGCAAGCGGCAGTCCTTCGAGGCTGAGGGCGTCAACCTAGCCGCCATCAGCTATGACAGCGTCGAGATCCTCAGCAGCTTCGCCAAACGGGCCGGCATCGGATTTCCGCTGCTGTCGGATCCGGACTCGGCCATTATCCGAGCCTTCGGCGTGCTCAACGAGGAGGTTCCGGAGGACCACGCCTTCTACGGCATCCCGCACCCTGTCGAGCTGCTGCTAGGGCCAGACGGCGAAGTCCGGGAAAAGTTCCACGAGGAAAGCTACAGGGACCGCTTCACGGCCGGAAGGGTGCTGGTCCGCCAGCTCGGAAGCGAGTCGGGGTCGGCGCGGACGGTCGCGCGGACCTCGCACCTGAAGGTGACGACCTGGGCCAGCGACGCGGTGGTGCGTGGCGGCAACCGGTTCGCATTGGTGGCCGATGTCGAGCTCAATCCGAAGATGCATGTCTACTCGCCCGAGGTGAGCGGCTACATCCCGATCGAGTGGTCCATGGACGCGGCCACAGGCGTGCAGCACTACGAGGTGGAGTACCCTCCGTCCCAGACCCTGCATCTTCCGGCCATTGACGAGTCGGTTCCGGTATACGAGAACTCCTTCCGCTTGGTCCGCGACGTGATGATCGGCCAGGCGCGCGAGATCGGGAGCCTCCTCGATGACGGAAGGCTGGTCCTGCGCGGGAGCCTGCGCTACCAGGCTTGCGACGACCGGATGTGCTACCTGCCGACGACGGTGCCGCTGGAGTGGACGGTGGACTTCGAGCAGCACGACCGCACCCGCGTGCCCGAAGGGCTGCGCAAGCAGGGGGATTGAGGCATGCAGGACAGCCGCCCTACCCGCCGCGGCATTCTGGCAGCGGCGCTGGGCGGGGGATTGGCCGCATGCGGGCCGGCCGCCGGACCGGACAGCCAAGGCGCCGCGGGACCCACCATCGAGGGGCTGGACGAGGCGGCCGCCCGGCCGGTGCTGGACCTGTCCGGCCTCGACAGCCCGCTGATCATCGAGTCCATCCGCCTGCTGGAGAAGGACGGCGAGCGGTTCGTCCATGTGAGGTCCAAGGACGGCGCCGAGGGGATCTCGCTCACGAACCGGCGCCCCTACCTGGCTTCGATCCTCAACGAGCTGGTGATCCCGTTCTTTGAGGGCAAGGACGCGCGCCGGCTGGAGTCGGAGCTGCTGTTCGAGCTGTATCGGCACCGCAGCAACTACAAGCTGCAGGGACTGGCGCTCTGGTCGCCGCTGGCGTGGGTGGAGTTCGCCCTGCTCGACATGCTGGGCCGGGCCGCAGGGCGCTCAATGGCGGACCTGCTGGGCGGCAAGCTGCGGGACTCCGTGGACTTCTATGTCGCCAGCGGACGCCGGGACTCCACGCCGGCGGAGGAATGCGAGTACCTGCAGGGACTGGTGGAGGAGACCGGCGCCAAGGCCGTGAAGTTCAGGCTGGGGGGGCGCATGAGCGCCAACATGGACGCGTCGCCCGGCCGATCCGAGCAGCTGATCCCGATGGCTCGGCAGGCGCTGGGCGACGGCATCGACCTGCACGGCGACGCCAACAGCTCCTACGATCCGGACCACGCCGTGCCGATCGGGCGCTTGCTGGAGGAGGCCGGGGCGGTGTACTTCGAGGAGCCGTGCCCGTTCGACCACCTCGAGGACACCAAGCGGGTGGCCGACACCTTGGACATCCCCGTCGCCGGCGGGGAGCAGGAGTACAGCGAGCGGCGGTTCCGGTGGATGATCGCCAATCGCGGCGTGGACATCGTGCAGCCGGACCTGCAGTACTACGGAGGGATGATCCGCTCGGCCCGGGTGGCGAACATGGCGGAGGCGGCCGGCATGCCGACCACCGTCCATATCTCCGGGGGCTTCGGCTTCGTCTACATGCTGCACTTCGCGGCCCGAACGAAGAGCATCGGCCGCTACCAGGAGTACAAGCGCAACATCGAGCGCTATGCCGGGTGGTTCGACCCGCCGTTGCAGATCCAAGACGGCAAGCTGGGCATCCCGCACGGGCCTGGTGTCGGCATCCGCGACCTCGGTGCGGTGATCGAGGGGGCGACGGAGATCTCCTGACGGCGACTCCCCGGCCGCAGACGAAGCCCCGTGCAGCGGGCTCGTCGCGTGGCATCCGCTACCATGGAGCAAGATGGCGGCGGCTCGGGCTCAGGAGAATCGGATGGTGATCGAAGGCTCCCTGTCTGCGAACGGCCTGCGCCTCGGTTGCATCGTGGCGCGGTTCAATAGCTTCGTCACGGAGCGCCTGCTGGAGGGAGCGCTGGACGCGGTGCGCCGGCACGGCGGCTCAGCAGAGGACGTCACGGTCGTCCGCGTGCCGGGGTCTTTGGAGCTGGCCACGGCGGGGCGAGTTCTAGCCGACAGCGGCGAGTACGACGCGCTGATCTGCCTCGGAGCGGTGATCCGCGGCCAGACCGACCATTACGACCATGTCGCAAACGGAGCGGCTAGCGCCATAGCGAGAATCGGACCTGAGACGGGCGTTCCCGCGATCTTTGGCGTCCTTACCTGCCACGAACTGGAGCAGGCGATCAATCGCGCCGGAGCCAAGAGCGGCAACTCGGGCTACGACGCCGCCGTCGCCGCGATCGAGATGGCCAACCTAGTTACGCAGCTCAAGAGTGCGACGGAGCGCTCGGAATAGCCGAAGCCACCATGCCATCCCGACGACACTCCCGCGAATGCGCCTTGCAGATGATCTACCAGTGGGAGGTCAGCGGCGGCACGGAGGACCATGTGGTCCAGCGTTTCTTCGCGCACTTCTCCGCTAGAGACGCCTCCGCCGACCCGTTCGCCGAATCCCTGTTTCGGAGCGTGGCCACCGCTTCGGGCGACTTGGACGCGACGATCAGTCGTCATGCGCGGCGCTGGTCGCTGGAACGCATCGCCCTGGTGGTGCGCTGCCTGCTGAAGCTGGCGATCGCCGAGCTGCGGGCTCGGCGCACGCCACCGCAAATCGTGATCAACGAGGCCTTGGAAGTAAGCAAGCGATTCGCGGGGGCCGAATCGACGTCGTTCGTCAACGGAGTCCTCGAGGCCGCGCGGAAGGAACTGGGCTCGACAGGAGCGTCCGGAATCGGCGGCCGCGCCGCCCGCAAGCCACCCGGCCGCGCACGGCATGCCAACGGGGACGGTACGGGACGCGCCAGCGAGCAACCGGCGGTCGCACACGTCGCAACCGCGAGCAGCAACTAGGCTGCGGCCACACAGTTCATGGCCGCACGATGCGGACGCGGTGGTTCTCGCTGTCGCCGATGTACACGTTGCCAGCACCATCCACGAACACGCCGTGCGGCCTAGCCAGTCCGCACTGCAGCGGGTCCCCGTCCGGTCCGTCGCTCCGCGAACCGGTGCCGGCGACGGTCGAGATGGCTCCCGAGGCGGTGTCGATGCGGCGGATAGCGTGATTCTCGGTATCAGCCAAGTAGACGGCTCGGTCCGGGCCCACCTCGATGCCCTTCGGACCGGCCAGCGTCGCTGAGCGCGCGGGGCCGCCGTCGCCCGTGTAGCCCTTCTCGCCCGTGCCGGCAACATGGTGCAGGCGCATCGCGGCCATGTCGACTCGGTAGACGGCGTTGCCTTCCCGGAGCGCGACATACAGGTCCCCGTCGGGAGCGAACGCGAGGGCGCGGGGCCCGTTGAGAGGCGTGCCGGCCACCGGAGACCCGTCCGGCGTGGGCTCGCGCTCCCCGGTGCCGGCGAAGGTGTCCACGATCCCTGTCCGCAGGTCGATCCTGCGGATCCGGTGGTTGCCGATGTCGGCGACGAAGAGGGACCCCTTGCCGTCCAAGGCGATCGAATGGGGGCGGTTGAAGGCTGCGGCTACAGCCGGGCCGCCGTCGCCGGAGAATCCTCGCTCGCCCGTGCCGGCGATCGTCGAAATGACCCCTGTTGCAGCGTCCACGCGACGCACGACTGCGTTGAGCATCTCGACGAAGTACATGTTTCCTCCGCTGTCGAAGCGGACCTCGTAGGGATCGCTGAGAAGGGCCGCCGTCGCCGGGCCGCCGTCGCCCGCGTAGCCGACCTCTCCGGTTCCAGCCACCGTCGAGATCGAACCGGTCTCCATGTCGATGCGGCGCACCCGGTCGGTGTCGATCTCGCACACGTACAGATCGCCATCGGGGCCGAGGGTGAGTCCGTAGGGGTTGCCGACTTGGGCGGCAGCAGACGGTCCACCGTCCCCGGCGGAGCCGGACACGCCCGTCCCGGCAATCGTCTTCGCGCTGCCCGCGGTGAGGACGGGCACTGCAAGAAGTGCGGCCAGCAGGAATTGCACGGCAACAGCATAGCGCGCGTGGGACCGGGTCGATACTTCACTGGCCGGCCAGCAGGAGAATCCCCAGTCCGAGTGGCTTGATCTGTGTGTAGTAGGTGCTTGAGTCCGCCCGCGCGCTCGGGCTGCCCATCCAGTTTGCATTAACATGGAGGAACGTGATGCTCTCATCGCGGATAGGATGACGCAAGGGGGTGCAAACCTACGCCTTGGGAGGGAACTTGATGCTGTCTTCGGTTAAACTGCCTAGCTACCCAGAGGCCACCGAATCCGTCGAGTGCTACGAGTACCGTACGGACCACGGGTGGCGGATCGAGGTACATCTGCCCGAAGGACTGTCGGCATCTGACCGGCGCGAGATCCTGCGATGGCTCCGGTCCCACCAATCGGACCTGCTCCGACAGCACCCGTATTGGGCGACCCGGCTGACGGGTGGCGGCAACTACTATCTGCTAGAGATCATTCGAGGGGCCAGCCCTCAAGAGCGCATCCTCAATCAACTCCACTTCATCGAACCGCAGCCCTACGGAGAAGTCGACTACGCCTGACTCGGGTTCCGAACTGGCTACTCGGGAAGGGGCGGGACCGCCCCAGAGGGACGAGAGACCGACGCCGCAGCAGGTCCGGCAATACGTGCCAAGCCGCGGATCGAAGCCGACATCGGGTGCAGCCGAGTCAATGCGCAGCAGGCTGCGACCGGCATGCTGGGCCGGATTCCAGCGTCCGACGGGAAACGGCAGCCAGCCCGAGCGGGGGCACACTGGGGGCGTCGGTTGCTCCCGGAGAGCTGACTGGACGCGGGGAGAGGCGCTGCCTCAGGACGCGGTCTCAGGCCGCTGCGTTCACCGCGTTCCGGCGCGGTTCGCGCGCCTCCTCGCTCGACACCAAGGTCTCAAGGTTCGGCGCATAGACCGCCTTCGCCAAGCCAATCTTCTCAAGCAGCTTGATCTGCAGATAGCTGATGTCGAGCTCGTACCAAGCCATGCCGTGCCGCGCCGACACCGGGTGGGCGTGGTGATTGTTGTGCCAGCCCTCGCCGAACGTGATCAGGGCGACCCACCAGAGGTTCCTGGAATCGTCCTTGGTGTCGAACCTCCGGCTGCCCCACATGTGAGTGGCCGAATTCACCAGCCAAGTCGTGTGCAGCCCCACCACCACTCGCAGCGGCACAACCCAGAGCATCATGCCGAAGCCTCCGACCACCCAGGCCACCACGCCGAGCACGGTCAGCGGCACCCAGTGCCACTCGCTGATGACGCGGTAGAACCGATCCTTCATCAGGTCCGGCGCGTACTTGGCGGTCAGCTCGATGTTGTTGTGCAGCGACTTGCCGAAGATGATCCAGCCCATGTGCGCCCAGAAGCCGCCATGCAGGGGAGTGTGCGGATCAAGGTCCGTGTCCGAGTGCTGGTGGTGGCGACGATGCACAGAGACCCAGTAAATGGGCCCGCCCTCCAAGGCGAACGTCCCGCAGAACGCAAGGAAGTGCTCCAGCCACTTGGGGACCTTGTAGCCGCGGTGCGTGTGCAGCCGGTGGTAGCCCATGCCGATGCCCCACGAAATCGCCATCCAGTAGATGACGACCGTCACCGCCAGATTGGTCCACGTAAAGAAGAACAGCGCCGCGACGGCACCCAGATGCATCGCGACCAGCGCCGATGCCGTGATGACGTTCAGCCTCGTCCGGTCACCAAATTCATGTTCGTTGCTGGTTACAGCGCTCACTGAAGCGAATCCCCCTCCCGGTGCGACCTCCGTGCGACGCCCAAGTTCCGCGCCGCCCGTCGGGACGGCAAGGGTCCGCAAGGAACCCTCACCGTACCAGCCCCGTGGCGGCGGAATCGTAATAGTTCGGTAACGGCCAGTCGCCCGGCGCCCGCAGCACCGTCAACGACGGAGGGACTTCCCCAACGCGACATTGCCCGCACGGTCTCGCACACGGATCACCACCAGATGCTCCCCCGCACTCAGGTCCTCAAGCCGCAGGGAGAACTCCTCCGTCAGTGAGTCCGGAATCCCGTCGGACGGCAGCAGCGGCGTCCACGGACCGGCGTCTACGGCGTACTCGGCAGACTGGATTTCCGAGGCTGCATCGGCAGCGGAGAAGCGCAACTCCCCGGACGGGCCGGGAGACAGGACTTGGACTTGCGGAGGAGTGCGGTCCACCAAGACCGCCCGGCTGATCCGCTCGGCAGCCAGCATCCTCTCGGGGGGGTTCGCCTTGCCGTCGTCGACCTCGACACGGAACTCGTAACGGCCGTCCGCCAGAGCATCGCTCTCAATCGTCAGCCTGGGGCCCGGCAGGTCATCCTTGATCAGCTTCCATGCGGACTCCCCCTCGCCGCGGAAGGAGACCTTGGCCCGCAGCTCGTCCCCGTCCGGATCCTCCGCCCCCCAAACTATTGCCAGCTTGCGGACGGCTGCGGCCGCTGCGGCCTGCCCGCTCGATGGCTGCGGTGCGGAGGACGACCCGGACGCCGATACCGTGACGCTGTAGCTGCTGGAGGAGGTGCCGCCCGACTGCGACCCTCCCGAACTGCCGCCCGAGGACGGGGCTTGCGGCACGACGTTCAGCGAGCGGACCACCGGAGCGGAGTTCTGTGGCAGGTAATGCACGCGCACCGAGTCCAGGCGCGCCGCCCCTCGCAAGGTCGCCTGCCACTGGAGAAACCGCGCGGGCGGCGACCGCACGAGAGACCCGTCGCCATCGGCAAGCGGCTCCGACCACGCGCTCCAGCTGGCGTCCGGCCGGTACGTGTTTCCGCTCCTCGTCCGAATCTTGACGGCACCCTCCTCCAGCTCTTCGCCCTTCCACGAGAGGCGGCCCCAGCTGGAGACTCCTTCAGTGTTCCTAGGGGCTGTCTCGTAGACGCCTTCGAGAGCGGCCTCGGAACCGAGTCGGTAGAGGCCGCCGCCGTGCGCCGAGGAGACCAAGGTGCCGTCGGGAACACGCAGCAGGGCCGTCATTTGCGACTTGCCAGTCTGGGACAGCAGGTCGAGACGCCGTCGAGGGCCGGTCCTGTAGACCCGCCCCTCGCTGTCGGTGGCGAACAGCACGCCCTCCTCGCCGGAAGGCCGGAGCGCGATTCCCAGGATGTTCTGCTCGTTGGACGACCAGACCTCCTCGACGGCCCGGCCCGGCACGAGGCGCATCAGGGCGGAGCGCTTGCCGCTGTAAGCCACTTGGGGCTGGGAGTAGGACACCGACGACGAGACTCGGGCCGCTCCAGGCTGGCCGCCGGCCTGCGCGCCAGCCGCGGCTACCTGAACCGTCCCGGAGGCCTGCTGCACTGGAATCGACCGCAGCAGCAGGTCCATCCCTCCTCCCATTGTGGCGAAGTAAATCGCGCCGTCGGAAGCTACCTGGACATCGCGCACTTCGGGAAGGTCCGAGTCGTAAAGGGCGAAGGCGGCGCCGTCCCGGCCAACGCGATAGAGGATCCCCTCGGGGTCCGTACCGGCCAGCAGGTCACCGCTGCCGTCAAGCGCCAAGGACATCACGTGCCGCTGCCCAGACTCGAACCAGGGCGCACCTTCTCCTCCAGAGGACACTCGGTAGATCCGGCCCCGGTCCCCAGTTGCGACGAGCAGGGCGGCGTCACGGTCGAACGCCATGGCCCATATGTATTTTTCCCCGGGGTCGAAGAACTCCTCGGCAGAGCCGTCGGGGCTAATCCTGTAGACCTTGCCATGAGGTGACGTGCCAGCGAACAAGTCTCCTTGCGGGCCCGGCACCAAGGCGAAGACCTCGATCTCCGGAGCCTGCCACAGGAGCGCGCCTTCCTTGCCAGGTTGAATCCTGTAGACCTTGCCTTGGTGGCCAGTCCCGTAGTAGACCGTGCCGTCTGCGGCGCGGGCGACGGACCAGACCACCGACTGATCGGACTCATGAACGCTGTCGAGCGCGGGCGCGACTCGGAGGCTGCCGTCCCGGTCCAGCGCCATGCCGCGGAAGGTGCCAGCGAGAAAGTCCGCGTAGCTGGTCACGTCCCAGACCTTGCTGCCCGCAGCGGTTGCCGTCGCAGCCTGCAGGAGGCCTGCCACGAGGATCGCAAGAACTCGGCTCGTCATGCGGCTCAACTCCCCGTCACCACGAAGCGCAGGTCGACGCGCCCCCGAACGACGCCCGGGAAACCGTCCACGATGCGGTCCTCAAGTGTGGTCGACGGCCCAGCCATGGCACCGCCTCCTCGCCCCGGGAGTGTCGAGAGAACGGCGTGCAAGGAGGCAGGAGGCGCGGGCAGCCGGTCCGAGTGGATCCAGATCGACCGCTTCCTGTGCCAGAACCGAACGTAGGCGCGGTCGCTGCCTCGCAAACTGTTCAAGAAGCGGATGGTCGAGGCCGCGTCCCGCGCCTTGCGTCCGGCCAGCAGGCCGCGCCAGCGCTCGAGATTGGCCGTCAGGGCGTCCGAGATGGTCACCTCCACCGGCCCAGCAGGCAGCGAGACAGGCACGCGGTAGGGCACGGAGTGCAGGTGTTCTGAACCGTCCGGGCCCTTGGACGCGAACCGGATCTCCACGCTCTCACCCGGCCGCACCTGACCCTTCGCGCACCAAGCCCGCACTAGGTCGGAATACTGGTCCGCGCCGCTGGACTCGACATCGAGATTGATCGAATCAATGACGACATCGGAGTGTCCTGTCCGCATCAAGTAGGCCAGCGGGGCGGCCGTGGAAAGCGACACGGCCTGAGAGACACCCGCTCCGGCGTAGATGTCATCCAAGGCGAGATCAGGCAGTCCGTTGGCGAAGCGCACGCCGCCGCGCACACGGACCGTGAGCGGAGCGAACGACGGCTCGGTGGCGCTGATGACCGAGAACAGGGCTACCTGCAGCAGCAGGGGCGTCAGCTGGGCATCGCGTACGATTTCCATGGAATAAGCAGTGTTTCGACCGCCGGAAGCCTGGACACCGAAACTCACCGGGACCAGCGAGGGCTCCGCGCCGAGCTCGCCGGCAATCCCCGCCTCCCTGTCGAGCGTGACCGCGCCGATCTGCGGTCCGCTGGCGCTGAGCTTGAACGAAGAATTCAGGTTCGGCACCAGCGCCATCACTGTCGCCCGCATCATTGGAAGTGAGGTCGCTCCGGCCGAGAGGAAGCGGTGGCCGAACGCAAAGATCCGGCTGCCCTCCACATGGGTCACCGTGCCTGAGGCGTTCATGGTTAGATCGCCCCGGATGAGTCCGACGCTGATCATCGCACCGGGCTCCACGGAATTGGTCGGATCGCCGCTAGCCTGCTCCCGCAGCCTGCCGCCGGCCCCTTGGAGGGGCCGCAGGCCCAAGGCGCGGAACCGGTCCTGAAACACCTGCAAGGTGTCTTCCGAGAAGCCAGCCATTGAAACGGGAGTGGCGATGGGGTGAAGGCGGTCGCCTGCGGGAGCACCGATTCCCGTCCATTGGCGGGTCGGTGTGGAGAGGCCGGCCTGCTCCTTCCAATCCTCCAGCACGAGGGCGATCGCGGGAGCGTCGGACGGAGCGGCCTCCTCGAAGCCTGCGACCATCTCGCCGATGGGCCGGATACCGGCCAGCGGCTCCTTGGAGAACGGATACGTGAACGCCACGGCTCCAGCCAGACGGCCGTCGATGTACACCGGGCTGCCGCTCATGCCGGACATCACACCGGTCCGCTCCAGCGGGCCACCGGATAGGCGCCCGAAGATCACCGAGGTCTTGGGGCCGGAGAAGTTCTCCAGCACGCCGAGGACCTCCACCTCGAATTCCTCGATCGTGTCGCCCTGAAACACGGTCCGGCCCACCGCGCGCTGGCCGGGGCGGACATCGTCAATGGGAAAGAAGGGCTGACCTAATGCCGCTCCGGACGCGGCCAGCAGCAGAATGAGAGTTCGCAACAGCCCCCATCTTATCGTCAGGCTAGCTTGCGGCTGCGCGATCGGCAGACCCTGCGGAGACGGATCCGACCGCACAGTCCTGACGGCCTCGGCTGCTCGGAGGCCAGCGCTGCGGAGGTCGGGTGCGATCTCGGTGTCCGCAAGAGAAGAAAACCAGAGCTGCCTCGCCTGAGAGGTTCTCCAACCACGGCTATAGGTCGATTGCGGTGACGATGCCCGCGAACCGGCCCACAA
The DNA here is from genome assembly GCA_963662745.2 of Bryobacterales bacterium. GTDB lineage: Bacteria > Acidobacteriota > Terriglobia > Bryobacterales > UBA6623 > VXMF01. The sequence continues at coordinate 2,265,558 of CAXXUI010000002.1, read as the reverse complement.
GCCCGTTTCGTTATGGCTGGTCCTCGACCTGAGGCTCAATGCAAGATCTCTTGCCCGAGACGGGCACCTCGAACGCCACATCTTCGACCACTCCGAGCCAATCTACGCACCCTTGTCTCGACGCGGCCGGAGAAGAGCCTGCGAGATCCTAGAGGTGGACACTGCTGCCGGCTGCTCCCTCTCCCCGCCGGCCCCCAGCAGGGCGAGGGGCTTGTAGCATGGCTGCAGACTGTCGTGTACGATGCTCCGTACGGCTGACACCCGGGCAGAGGTTGCATGAGCGGCTCATGCGGGGGTGCGGTGCGGGCCCAACCCCTCGGCTTGGTTCTCCAAGGTGGCGAAGCGCAGGCGGTCGGTTTCGTTGTCGGGCGCCACACAACGGACTTGGACTAGGATGGGAACGCCCGCCGCCCGACAGGGACAGCCCGCGACTCGAATCGGCGGTGTCTCGCCCAAGGATGAGGCATCCCGCCGGGGACGACTGCACAGCCTCCCAGGCGCGGGCCAACCAACTGGGCCGGCCGTAGAATTCCGGCTGGCCACCGACACCCTACGGCCCCGTGGTGCGCCATATTGGTAAGAGCCATGCCCGTCAGCCGGATCACCTGCCTTACCCTCGCGGCGTTGGCCGCATCGTCTCTCTGCCTCGGCCAGCAGGTAGCAGGGCGGATTCACGGGCGGATCCTCGACGCCAGTGGTGCCTCGGTCGAGAACGCCCTCGTCACCGTCAGCCGGATCGAGACGGGCGTAGTCCGCCAAGTGACTTCCGGGCTCGAGGGTCTGTACACCGTGACGGCGCTAGCTCCCGGCGCCTATTCCGTCGCCGTCGAGGCGGACGGATTCCGCCGCGCCTCGGACTCCTCCGTCCTGCTGTCGATCGGAGGCGGCGTCCAGGCGGACTTCGAGTTGGAGGTGGGCCCGAGCAGCGAGGCTGTCACAGTCGCCGCGTCCGCCTCGGCCTTGGAGGCTTCCAGCGCCGCCGTGGGCACCGTGATCCCCAACCGCTTCATTGTCAGCCTCCCGCTGAACGGAAGAAATTTCCTGCAGCTGACGCTGCTGACGCCAGGCGCCGTCCCGGCGGCGGTCGGCTCGCCCGGGAGCGAGCGCGGGCGCTTCGCGATGCAGGCAAACGGCGCTAGGGAGTCCGCCAACTCGTTCATCTACGACGGCGTCTACGCCATCAACCCGATCCTCAACAGCTTCAGTTTCGCCCCGCCCGTGGACGCGGTCCGCGAATTCCGCATCCAGACCTCGAATACCGAAGCCGGCCTGGGGCGCAACAGCGGGGGCCACATCGCGGTCGCGATCAAGCAGGGGTCCAACGCGCTGCACGGCACCGCGTACGAATTCCTGCGCAATGACATGTTCGACGCGCGCAACTTCTTCAGCGGCCCCGGCGACCCGGTGCCCACCCTCAGACGCCACCAGTTTGGCGCCTCGGCCGGCGGCCCACTAGTCCGGAACAAGGTGTTCTTCTTCGGGAACTTCGAGGGCTTGGCCGAGACCAGGGGGACGACGCGCACCACCAACGTTCCAACCGCCATGGAGCGGCAAGGGGACTTCTCGGCCTCGCCCGGCCGGGAACCGCTCAACTTCCTCATCCAGCAGCCGTTCCCCAACGCCCGACTGCCGTACTCCCATCCGATCGGACAGGCAGTGGCGGGACTCTACCCGCTGCCCAACCGCGCCATCGCCGGCCAGAACTTCGTCGCGGCCCCCGAGGGCGAGGACAGCACGGGCAAGTTCGACATCCGGATCGACGCCGGCGTCGGCGAGGCCGGACAGCTGGCGGGGCGGCTCAGCTTCGTGGACAGCGAGCGGAGCGAACCGTTCGCGGCGCAGCAGTTCTCCTCGGTCCCCGGCTACGGGAATAATCTGGACGAGCGCGGGTACAACCTCATGCTGGCCGAGACCCACGCGCTGGGGCCGAACTGGATCAATGAGGCGCGCTTCGGCTACAACCGCATCTCGAACCGCACCATTCACCAAGACAGCGGCACGAGCCCGAACAGCCGCCTCGGCCTGCCCGACTTCGCCACGCGGGAACTTGACCTGGGCCTGAGCTTCTTCCAAGTCACCGGCTACTCCTCGCTGGGTGGCGAGTTCAACAACCCTCAAGTCAGCACGATCAACACTTGGCAGTTCTCCGACATGGCCAGCTACTCGCGCGGGGCGCATCTGATCCAGATCGGATTCGAGCATCGAGCCGTCGCCCAAGACGGATTCCGCAACGTGCTCGCCCGCGGCAGTCTCTACTTCACCGATCAAGCCTACACCCAGAACGCTTTGGCAGACCTGCTGCTCGGCCTGCCGACCTACACTTTGGCGGCCAGGAGCGACAACCTGCAGGCCGTCCGCACCGGAGCCACCAACGCCTTCGCGACCGACTCCTGGAGGCTGTCCCGGAACCTGACCCTGTCGCTGGGCCTGCGCTACGAGTTCAACCGGCCGGCCTTCGACAAGAACGACGCGGCATCCGTCTTCGATCCGCTGACCAGCCAGATTGCCCAGCTGGGCCAGCAAGGCGTCCCGCGGGCCGGCTTTCTGGCGGACCGAAACAACTTCGCACCGCGGATCGGCTTCGCTCTGCGGCCGTCAGGCAGCGATCGACTCGTCTTTCGAGCAGGGTGGGGACTTCATTACAACTTCTCGGACCTAGCGGCAGGCCAGGGCATCTACTTCAACCCGCCCTTTTTCGAGGCGCTGCTGTTCTTCCCCTCCAGAGTCGCCCCGCTGGCCATCGATCAGCCTTGGCCCGAAGGGCAGAACGCCCCCGTGCCTCCGGGCGTGACGACCTACGACCGCAACCTGCGGACCAGCTACGCCCAGCAGTGGAACTTCACACTGCAGGCCGAGCCGTTCAAGGACACCGTGGTCAGCGTCGGCTACAACGGCTCTCGCGGCACGAAGCTAATCGGAGCTAGGGACATCAACCAGCCAAATCCTTCGCCCGTACAGCCCAACTACCGGCCGCTGCCGACCTTCTCGGACATCAACCTCATCGCTTCGTCGTTCGACTCGGTCTATCACAGCCTGCAAGCCCAGTTCCAGTGCCGCCTCCAGACCGGCCTGACCGGCCTGTTGTCCTACACGTACGCGAAGTCCATCGACAACGCTTCCAACTTCTTCGCCTCGTCCGGCGACGCCAACTACCCGCAGGACAGCAACAACATCTCGGCCGAGCGAGCCCGGTCAAGCTTCGATGTCCCGCATCGGTTTTCGGGCAGCTTCGTTTATGAGCTCCCCCTAGGCCCAGGCAAGAAGTGGGGCGGCTCGTGGCAGGGCGGAACGGCGGCGCTGCTGGGAGGGTGGCAGCTGAACGGCATCGTCACACTCCAAGGCGGCCAGCCATACACCGTGGCCCTGCCCGGCGAGTTCGACAACTCGAACACAGGCCAGTCGAGCTACGGATTCGGGGCCGGCGACAGGCCTGACTTGGTCCGCGACCCGCACCTGTCGTCTCCGGACCCAGGGCAGTGGTTCGATCCCGCCGCGTTCGCCCTGCCCACGTACGGGAGCTTCGGGAGCGCCGGCCGCAACATCGTCCGGGGCCCCGGACTGGCCAACCTCGACTTCTCCGTGCTCAAGGACGTCGCGCTGGGCGAAGCCACGACGCTGCAGCTGCGAGCGGAGTTCTTCAACGCGCTCAACTCGCCCAACTTCCTCAACCCCAACGTGTTCTTCGGCACTCCGGGCTTCGGCAGGATCCTAGCCGCACGGGACGGGCGGGAGGTGCAGTTCGGTATCAAGCTGATCTTCTGATCAGCCGATCTCGCCCCACACGTCCGAGAAGTCCCACACCCCGTCGCGTCCCAGGATCCAGCGGGCCGCCTTGAGCGCTCCTTGGGCGAAGCCGCTCCGTCCGCGGGCCGTGTGGGTGAGCTCGACGGTGTCGTCAGGTGAGTCGAAGCTGACGCGGTGCGTGCCGGGAATCCAACCGCAGCGCTGGGAAGCGACATCGATGGTCTCCGAACGCCCCGCGGCCCGCATGGCCTCGAGGATGCGCAGGGCCGTTCCCGACGGGGCGTCCTTCTTGCGCCTGTGATGGGCCTCGAACAGGCACGCGTCGTAGCCTGACTCCTTGCTCAGCACACTCGCCGCAGCCGCCACAACGCTGTAAAAGGCATTGACGCCGACAGAGAAGTTGGCCCCATAGACCAGACCCGAACCGTGGCGCTCAACGGCCTCTCGCACGCGGGGGAGTCCGTCATACCAGCCGGTAGTGCCGATCACCTGCGGAATTCCGAGCTTGGCGATGCGCACGGCGTTTTCAACCACGGCGTCGGGAGCTGAGAAGTCGATGGCCACCCGCGCACGCGCGAACGCCTCGGTTGGGAAGAGGGCGGGGTCGCCGCCGCTGGCGGAATCGACTCGCACGGCCACGGTGAAGCCGTAATCGTCGGCCAGCCGCTCGATGAGGCGGTTCATCTTGCCGTACCCGACCAGCGCCAGACCGTCAGCCACGGGAGACCCCCGGCCCTTCGCGCTCGAAGAAGGTCGAATGGAGACTGCGCACGCAGCCCTTCAAGTGGTGCTCGTCGACGACGAACCCGACATTGACGCGCGAGGCCCCCAGCGAGATCATCCGTACGCGCACGCCCCTCAGCGCTTGGAACACCCGGGCCGCAATGCCCGGAGTATAACGGATGCCCTCGCCCACGACGCAGACGATGGCCTTGCCGGTAGTCGCCTGGACCTGCGCGAAGCTCTGCAGATCGGCCAGGATCGCGTTCACCGCCTCCGGGCGGTCGACGGTCAGCGAAACGCTCACTTCCGATGTGGACACCATGTCGACCGGTGTCTCGTGCCGGTCGAACACGTCGAAGATCCTAGCTAGGAAGCCGTGGGCCATCAGCATCCGCGTGGAATGGATGTCTATGAGGATGATGCTCTCCTTGTAGACGACTGCCTTGACCACAGGGCCGGAATCGGGAGCGTCCTTCACGATCAGCGTCCCCCGCGCCTCGGGCCGCATGGAGTTCAGCACGCGGACGGGAATTCCGTCACGCACGGCGGGCAGCATGGTCGCCGGATGCAGTACTCGCCCGCCGAAGTACGCCAGCTCAGACGCCTCGCGCATGGAGAGCAGGGGCAGGCTCCGGGCGCTCGCCACCAAGCTCGGGTCGGCGGTCATAACTCCGTCGACGTCGGTCCAGATCTGCACTTCCTGGGCTCCGAGAGCCGCGCCGGCAAGCGAGGCTGAGTAGTCCGAGCCTCCTCGCCCCAAGGTGGTCGGCGCCCCTGTCGAGTCACGGGCGATGAAGCCTCCCATCACCGGCACTCTGCCGGACTCGACCAGCGGCAAGGCGACCTCCCGCAGCCGGCCCCTCGTGGGCTCAATGTCCACCGCGGCGCCGCCAGGCCGCGACTCAGTGACGAATAGCTCCCGAGCATCCAAGTGGGCCGCGTCCAGCCCTCGGCGCTGGAGGGCGGCGGCCACCAAGCGGCTGGAGATGCGCTCTCCGCAGGCAAGCAGGGCGTCCAAGTCCGTGCAGGGGGCTTGCGGCCGGCCCCGGGAACGAAGCCGTTCCGCCAGCTCCGTGGCGTCGCGCAGGATGCGATCCAGCGAAGAGAGAAAGTCCCCGGCAGCTCTCTCGCCGAGCAAAGCCTCGGCAGCCTTCGCAGCACAGTCCCGGACCGAGGCGAGCGCCGTGCGGCATGCGGAGGTCGGACCGGCAAGGCAGGCCAGCAGCAGGTCCGTGGTCTTGCCCATCGCCGAGACGATGACTACCGGGCGGCGGGCTGCACGGGCGCCGATGATGCGGCACACGCGGTCGATGGCGTCTGGACCTGCGACAGAGGTCCCTCCGAATTTCATCACCAGCACGGGTCGGCAGGGGCCCGCCGCGACAAAGGAATGGCGTGCGGGAGAAAAGAACAAGGCCTAGGGCAGCCCCCCTCATTATGAAGCCAGCTGCCCGCCCCGGAACCGCTCCGTCGAAGCAGTGGCCGCAGAACGCCAGCCGGCAATGCACACTGGCAAACTCGCCCGGCGCGATCCGCGGGCATTCGCAAGGGGTGCGGACCTCGATCTTGGCTGCTCGGGCCCCGCCAGCGTTGCGCTTCTTGATCCCGCGCCGCCCCACCGGTGCTATGCTGTGGTCAGGAGAGGTGGCCGAGCGGCTTAAGGCAGCGGTTTGCTAAACCGTCGTAGGGTGATAGAGCTCTACCGAGGGTTCGAATCCCTCCCTCTCCGCCAGTCCACGCCTCGGTAGCGTCCGACGCCCGCGGTTTCCCCGGGAGCAGCCTGCTCCGGGGGACGGCTGCCCGCCGCAACCCAAGCCGCTGCGGGCGGCGCTCTCTTCGCGATTTTTTGGGGCGGGGCGCCGCGACCGGCGCAACCGTTGCCGAGTCCGCAATCGGCTATCCTTTTCGTGATGCCCTTGGAAGCAACGCTGGCGCTCGCCATCACTGGCGTGATGATCGTAGTGCTCGCAACCAACCGAGTGCCGATCGAGACAGGCATGATCGGGTGCCTGCTGGTTCAGGTGTTCGTGGGCGCGGTTTCGCCCGAGAGAGCCGTGTCGGGGTTCTCCAGTCCCGCCGTGGTCGCGATCGCATCGTTGTTCGTTGTCGCTGCAAGCCTGTTCGCGACGGGTGTGACGACCTCCTTCGCGACGCCCGTCCTGGGCCGGCCCAAGACTCTTCGTGCGGCGCAGGCGCGCCTCATCCTGCCCGTCGCGGCGCTCTCGTCGTGCATCAACAACACTCCGGTAGTGGCGATGTACATTCCGATCGTCCGCGAATGGTCCCGGCGCATCCGGATCAGCCCGTCGAAGCTGCTGATGCCGATGAGCTTCGCCTCGCTGCTGGGCGGTCAACTGACGCTCATCGGCAGTGCCTCGAACCTCATTGTGATGGGCCTGTACGTGGAGTACCTCGACCGGATCGGCCTAGTCCGCCCGGAGCCCTACCGCCAGTTCTGGGGCCCCGCCGTGCTCGGCCTGCCGGTGGCGACCGTGGGCCTCCTGTACTTGCTGGCCGTGTCAGGCCGGCTGCTGCCAGTTCGAAGGCAGGCCGCGCAAGACTGCGAGAACCCTCGCGAGTACACGGTAGAGATGATCGTGCCGACCGGCTCGAAGATCGTGAGTTCGCCGATCCGACGCCTTGAGACCCGCAACCTGCCCGGACTGTCGCTTTACTCAATCGAGCGGGCTGGGGCCGTGATCGAGGATCCCGGGCCGGACCTGCGGGTGGCCGCCGGCGACCGGCTGCGGTTTGCCGGCCCCTCCGACTCGATCGTGGACTTGCAGAAGGTTCGCGGCCTGACGCCGAGCAACCGAATGCAGCCGGCTGCCGGCGCAGCTGGCGACGATCCGGAACTGATCGAAGCGGTCCTGCCGGGGGATTCGGCACTAGCCGGAAAAACGGTGCGGGATGCCGGCCTCGAGTCCGGCTACGGGGCCGGATTGATCGGGCTGCACCGCTGCGGCGCAGCTCTCCGAGGCAGGATCGACGACATCGTGCTGCAGCCGGGCGACACGCTGCTGCTGGAAGCGAGTCCCGGATTCGAGGAGCGGTACCGCGTCTCCAGCGACTTCTCCCTAGTCTCGCGGGTGCCGGAATTCATTCCGCCCAACCATGCCGCTCGACTGCGGGCGGTCGCCGTGTGCGCAGCCCTCGGATGCGGCATCATGTTCACCTCGTGGCCGCCCATGGTGCTGTGCTTGGCGGCGGCGCTGGGAATGGTCGCGCTGGGCTGCATCCCGGCCACTCGGGCGTTCCAAGCTGTCCCGCTGCGCGTGATCGCGACCATCGCGGCGGCGCTGGGACTGGCCGCCACGATCGAGGACTCCGGGGCGGCGAAGTTCCTAGCAGACAGCGCCCTGCAAGCTTCCGAAGCGATGGGTCTCGGCCAGAGGGGCATGGTGCTCGGGTGCGTGGCCACGGCCTCGGCGTTGGCCCAGGTCATCAACAAGAACGGCGCCGCGGCCTTGGTGTTTCCGGTTGCGATGGCTGCTGCGGAACACCTCGGCGTGCATCCGGAACCCTTCACGTTCAGCCTCATCGTCGGCTGCGGCCTGAGCTTCATGTCGCCGGTCTCCTACAACACCAACATGATGGTGTACGGGCCGGGCGGCTACAAGTTCATGGACTACCCGCGCGTCGGATTTCCGATGACCGTCATCCTAGTGCTGCTGGCAGGCTTGATTTGCCCTTGGGCTTTCCCCTTCCGCCCGCTGCCGTGACGCGGCCGCTGGCGGGCTTGCGGGCGACCCACACAGCCGACCTCGCCGCCGGAGCATGGCAGAGCAGTCCATACGGGTCATGACACGAAGCGAGCGCCAGCCGCTGATCCGCAACGAGCGCCCTCCTCGGGCGCGAACCAGCGGGCTGCTAGCGCGGGCGGCAGTGCCGCTGCTCCGTCGCCGCGGCGGGATTCCGTCGCCGACACGGGAACGCCTGCCCGCCGCGTTACGTCTACTCTGTCGTGATCACTTGCACGGCAGCGAAGCTGGCATGGGCCAGAGCGGCCGCCAGCAGGACTCAACGATGAAGCACTCCCTCGCACGGCTGGCGGCGGCCCTGCTGGCAGGCTTGGCGGCCAGCGCCCACTTCCCGGCTCAGCAGCTCGCCGCGCAGCAGGGACCCGTATTCCAAGCCGAGACGTCTCTGATGGAGGTGGAGGTCCGCGTCACGGATCGCCGGGGCCGGCCAGTCTCTGATCTGACGAAGGAGGATTTCGAGCTCCTTGAGAACGGCGAACCGCAAATCATCTCGACATTCGAATTCGTGAGCCCGCCGCAGCCAAGGAGCGCCGAGCGAGTCGACCCTCCGGCGGGGGCTGCCACTCCCGGCGGGGAGGCCGCCGGCGAGGAGCTGGCGGCGGAAGAGATGGCCCGCAGCACGTTCGTCTATCTCGCAACTCGCGGCCGCAGGGAAGACCGCCGAAGAATCTACGCCGCAGTCCGCAAGTTCCTAAACGAGAACCTCGCGCCAGGCATGCTGGTCTCGCTCCAAGGAACGCCCTTCACCTCCAGCCGCACGGAGCTGTTGGAGCACTTGGACGCAACACTCGTCGGCTCGGGCGGACCCGGACTCGTGGACACGTTAGCGGTCGACTTGGCACGGGAGGACATCGGCTACAGCTCGGCCTTCGAGTCCTTACTCGAAGAGGCCAACGAGGAGTTCGCGGCGGAATCGGAGGAGATCGCGGACCGATCGGCACTGTACCGCCGCATTCGCATGCTCGAGTACATCGATCTGATCCGGGCTCTGGGCGTGTATCCCGGCCGCAAGGTCGTCATCCTATTCGCCACCGGCCTGCCAGTCGACGAGGACAACATCGACATCATGGAGATGCTTGAGGACGAGGCGACCAGGGCGAGAGTCCGGTTCTATGTCTCCGATGTCGGCGGCCTGACCGCCACGCCTCCGGGCGGCACCGCCGAGAACGCCGTTGACGCGACTTCGCTGTTCGGGGACGTGGCGAACAACGCCTTCGCGAGACAGTCTGAGCAGCGCCAGAGCAATCAGGACGGCCTCTTCGATCTGGCTCGCGCCACCGGCGGCCGCGCCGTGCTCAACAGCAACAGCTTCGATGAGGTCTTCGACGTGTTCCTAACGGAGAACAGCGGCTACTACTTGCTCGGCTACTACCCACGGGACACCGAGCAGCGCGGCAGAGTCCGGCGCATCAAGGTGACCGTCCACCGATCAGGGACGCGCGTCCGCCACCAGCGGCGCTACTACGAGGAGCGCCCCTTCGAGAGGATGTCGCAGTCCGAGCGCAACCTCGCCCTGTACCAGGCGCTGAACTTCGACACGCCCTACGCCGACCTCCCGCTGCGGGCGGATTTCGAGTACTTCCGCACCTCCGCGGGCCGGCCCACGATCGTCTACGCCGTCGGACTCCATGCCAGCGACCTGCCGTCGGCGCCCGACCGAAGGGGCCAGACCGTGAAGCTGACCGTCGTCGCGCAGGCCAAGGACCTCGGAGCGACAGGCAGGCCGTCGGCGCCCCTGATCGACGAACGGCGCATCACCATGACCGTGGCAGACACCGAATTCGACCGGCTTAGCAACGATCCCGACGCCTGGATGCACTACAGCTCGCAGATGAGGCTGGATCCCGGCGAATACGACTGGAAGGTCGTCGTTCGGGACGACTATACCGGAGCCTTAGGGAGCTATCAAACGAAGATGCACGTGCCGGAACCCGCAGCCAAAGTCTCGGCCAGCTCGCTGCTGCTTACGAGCCGCGTCGAGGACCTCGGCTCCGCGCAACCGTCCGACAACAAGAAGTCGGCGCAGAGCGCCGAAGACGTCCTGCGAGTAGACGGCAACCGCTTCTACGCGGCGGCGGTGAAATCGTTCCGCCGAGGCGCGAGAGTCTTCCTGCTGTACGACATCTACCGTCCGGCGGACGGCCCGGGCGGCGGCTCCGCTACGCCCAAGCTGGCGCTGTACCGCGACCGAGAGGCCGTGCGGCCGATTCCGGTCAAGGGCTACCAGGCCGTGCCCCAGCCCGAAGCCGGCCGAGTGCGCCACCTTACGGCACTCGACACTTCGGATCTTCCGGCCGGGACCTACCTCATCGCCGCCATGGTGAACAGCGATCCAGCGAAGCAGACCGCCATCTATCGGCAGTTCGAACTGGTGGAAGCAGGCGAGGAGAGCGGGACCGCGACAGGCAACTAGCGCCCTGCGGCGCCGGGATCCAAGGCCTCAGCCTTCCAGGCAGGCGAAGACTTCCCGGTAGAACTCGGGGTGTGACTCCCATGTCTGCGCACTGACCAGGTTGCCGTCACGGACCGCCTCCTTGGTGGAGTAGGTCGCGCCCGCCCTCTCGGCCTCGGATCGCACATGCACGTAGCACGTCACCGTACGCCCGGAAACCAGATCGGCCGCCACGAGGATCTGGATGCCGTGGCAGATCGAGAAGATCGGCTTGTGCGCGGCGGCGAACTCGCGGACGATCTCGACCACCCTGGGGATGTGGCGGAGGAACTCGGGGGCCCGCCCTCCGAGCAGCAGCACCGCCGTATACTCCTCGACCGCCACCTCGTCGAACGCAACGTCCGCGCTCAACCCGTAGCCCCGGCGCTCGACATAGGTGTCCCAGCCAGGCTCGAAATCATGCATCACCAAGTGGAGCCGCCGGGCCGCGGTCGCCGCCACCACGGGATCGTAGCCCGCCTCCTTGAATCGATGGACAGCGTAGAGCGCCTCGTAGCTCTCCCCCGAATCGCCGGTGAGGATCAGAATCTTCTTGGCCATATGGAACGATTCTACCGATGCCGGAGACGAGGCCTGATTTAGCCGGGCAGCAGCTTCGGAGGCCGGGCCTCCCCCGCCCCACAACCGGGGTCAGAGCCCCCGCAGGAACCAGTTCCTCGCCCTCTCCCGCCCGATCGTCGTGGTCGGGCCGTGACCGCAGATGACCTCCGTCGCATCATCGAGCGGCAGCAGCTTCGTCTTGATCGAGGACAGGATCTGCCGGTGGTCGCCGCCCGGCAAGTCCGTGCGTCCGATCGAGTCGCGGAAAAGCGTGTCTCCGGCCAGCAGCTTGCTCTCAGCACTGATCAGCAGGCTGACGCTACCCTGCGTGTGCCCGGGCGTGTGCAGCACATCAAAGTCGCGGCCGGCGAACCGCAGGCGGTCTCCATCCCGCAGCGCGCTGTCGATCTCGACCCCTTCCGGAGGCGGCATGCCTAGCCAAGCGGCCTGCTCGTCTAGCCGGTCGAACAGCGCCATGTCGTTGCCGTTCATGAACACGGGAGCCCCCGTGCTCGCCCGGAGCCGTCCGGCCCCTCCGATGTGGTCGACGTGGGCGTGCGTGACGACGATCCACTTCACCGTCAACCCGAGAGACGACACGAGCGACTCAATGCGTCCAATGTCGGCCCCGGGGTCGACCACCACCGCTTCGCCCGAGTTCTCGTCGCCGATGATCGAGCAGTTGCACTGCAGGGGTCCGACGGGCAGGATCCGGTGAATCACGATTGGTATCGTAGCAATCAGGATGGCTGGCCGGAACGGGGAGGACTTGGAAGCGGTCTGGAGGGACCTCTCCTCGCAGGGGCGCATCCGGGCGACCGGCGAGGACCGGGTCCGGCTGCTCCACGCCATTGCGAGCAATGACCTCGAGGGGCTGGCACCAGGCCAAGGCACCTACGCCTTCTTCCTCAATCCACAAGGCCGGATCCAGGCCGACAGCCGCATCTTCGTGGGGCGAGACCATGTGCTCATTCACTGCGAGCCGGAGGCGTCAACCAGCCTGTACGAGCACATCGAGCGGTACATCATCATGGACGACGTCAGGCTGGAGGATGTCGCCGGTCGGACTTCGCTGCTGGCGCTCGCCGGTCGCGACTCGGTCCGGATCGCCGGCCGCTTGGGCTTCGCCGCTCCGCGGGATCCGATGTCGTTCGCTGCTGATGGCTCCGGCTGGTGCTGTCGGGCGCCGATGGACGGCGTCTCGATGTGGATCATGGTGCCTTCGGAAGCGAAGGCCGGTCTGGTCGATCGCTTGACCGACCTCGGGGTTCGCCGGGCGACTCACGAGGAATGGCGGGCGCGCCGGGTGGCGCACTGGGTGCCTCGCTTCGGGGTCGATTTCGACTCCCGCAACATCCCGCACGAGACAGGGCAGTTCCACGCGGTGTCGTTCACGAAGGGCTGTTACACCGGCCAAGAGATCGTCGAGCGGGTTCACTCGCGGGGGCGGGTCCGCCGCACGATGGTTGGCATCGAACTGAGCACGGCCCGGATCCCAGCGGACTTGGAGGTGCGCCACGGGGATCTGCCGGTCGGCACGATGACGTCGGCCACCGCTTCGCGCGACCGCCCGGAGACAGCGTCCGGATTCGCCATCGTCCGAGCTGCCGCTTCCGGCCCGGGAACCGAACTGGAGGTGGGCGGCATTGTCGGGACAGTGCAAGACGTATCCCGCCATGGACGGTCCTGAAGACGGCGGCGCCTCCACGGAGGGGGCCGGCAGCAGCCGCCGGAAACCGCCGTCCGACGCCGCCTCGGGCACCTGTGGCGCTGTGCTACCCTCAACCTTCCGTTCATGATCGAATCTTGGGCCGCCTCGGACACGGGTCTTGTCCGGTCGAACAACGAAGACTCCTTCGCACGTGAGCCTGACCTCGGGCTGTACGCCGTGGCCGACGGCTTGGGGGGGGCCGCCGCAGGCGAGTGCGCCTCCCGGACCGCCGTCCAGGTGCTCGTCGAGGAGGTCCGCGCCGCAGGGAACTCCGCAACCGCTGAGAAGCTGTCGGAGATCGTCGAGCTGATGAACCGCAGCGTGATCCGGGAGTCCGAGGCGGACCCCCGGCTGCAGGGCATGGCGACCACCATTACGGCGGCCGTGCTGCGCAACGGGAAGGCGCTGATCGTCAACGCAGGTGACAGCAGGGCGTACCGATTCCGGGACGGCAGGCTGCAGTGCCTGACGGAGGACCACACCTTAGTCCAGCAGCTGGCCAAGGACGAAGGCAAGACGCTGGAGGACTTCAAGGATCATCCGTGGCGACACATGCTGACCAAGGCCATCGGTGCCGACCAGATCGTGGAGCCTGACCACTTCGAGGACGACTTCCGTCCGGGAGACATCCTGCTTCTCTCAACCGACGGACTGCACGGGGTGGTGCGCGACGAGGAGATCGAGCAGATCTTGGGCAGTGCCTGCCCCGTCTCCGACAAGGTCCGCAAGCTGATCGCCGTGACGCTGGACGACGAGCACGGCGCTCCTGACAACGTCACCGTGGTCGCGATCCACAATCGCGGAGCCTAGTCGTCCGTTAGCCCGGACATTCTGCAAGCCAGCGCCTCCGGGGGGCACCGCTTCAAGCCGTGGCTAGCTCCTCGAACCGCTCGCACAAGCGTTCGATGCGCTCCAAGTCCAACTCGAATCCGAGGCCGTGGCCGTCCGGCGCCGGGATCGTGCCGTCCGGCGTGACCCGCACGGGAGGATCGATCACATCGCGCTCCCAGTAGCGCTTAGAGGCCGAGACGTCGCCCGGCAGCGAGAAGTTCTCCAGCGTGGAGAGGGCGATGTTGTGGGCGCGTCCGATGCCGGACTCCAGCATGCCGCCGCACCATACCGGCACGCCGGCGGCGTGGCAGGCGTCGTGGACCCGGATCGCTTCGGCAAATCCGCCCACTCGGCCTAGCTTGATGTTGATGATCCGGCAGGCCCTCAGGCGAATCGCCTGCCTAGCGTGGTGTGCCGTGCGGATGCACTCGTCCAGGCAGAGGGGCGTCCGGACCTGTCGCTGGAGCGCCGCGTGATCGATCAGCTCGTCATGCCCCAAGGGCTGCTCGAGCATCATCAGGCCGAAGTCGTCCAGCGCCGCGAGGCGGTCCGCATCAGCGAGGCTGTATGCGGAGTTCGCGTCAGCCATCAAGCGGATGTCGGGGAAGCGCTTCCGAACCGCACGGACCACGTCGACATCCCAGCCGGGCTTGATCTTGATCTTGATGCGCCGGTAGCCGGCAGCCAGCTCCATGTCGATCAGATCCAGCAGCTCGCCCACCGAGGCTTGGATGCCGATCGAGACGCCGCAGCCGACCTCCTTGCGACTGCCGCCCAGCAGCTGCCACAAAGGCATGCCGCACCGCCGGGCTTCCAGCTCCCAGCAGGCCGCCTCAAGGCCGCCCCGGGCCATCCGGTGACCGCGGACAGCCTTCGTCAGGAGACTCACGTCCGCCGGGGAGCTGATCTCCCGACCCAGCACCGCGGGAATGGCGAAGTCCCGCAGCACGAGCCAAGCCGAGTCGACCCATTCCTCGTTGTAGAACGGCCGCTCACCGCACGTGACCTCCCCCCACCCAGTTAGGCCGTCGACGTCCTCGACCTCGACCAGCACGATGCGGCGCTCGATGGTCCTCCCGAAGCTGGTCTCGAACGGCCGCACCAGCGGCATGCGGATCTGCCGCAGGCGCACTCGAGCCAGACGCATGATTCCGCTTCCCATCATCGGATCTGGCAGCGGGGGCAGAAATGCGTGCCCCGCTGTCCGACGACGATCCTCCGGATGGGCGTGGAGCAGACCTCGCACGGCTTGCCGGCCTTGCCGTACACCTGGGTTTGCAGTTGGAAGTAGCCTTGCGAACCGCTGCCGTCGACGAAGTTGCTGATCGTCGTCCCGCCAGCCGCGATCGACTCGCAGAGCACGGATTGAATGGCGCGATGCAGATCCCGCGCCTTGCGGGGCCCGACCTTCGCTGCGCTCCGCAGGGGGTGGATCCGGGCGCGGAAGAGCGCCTCGTCGGCGTAGATGTTGCCCAGTCCTCGCAGGAAGACTTGGTTCAGCAGCAGGGGTTTCATCGCCCCTCTCCGCAGACTGAGCCTTCTCCGGAAATCCGCCAGCGAGATCTCGAGCGGCTCCGGTCCCAGCTTGCGAATCCTCGGTGGCAGCTCACGCGACCATTCCCACTTCCCGAACTTGCGAATGTCATGGAAGGTCAAGTTCATGCCGCGATCCAGCAGCATCTGGGCCCGAGTGTAGGGCCCGCGCGATCCGTTCAGCAGGAGGTTGCCGGTCATGCGCAAGTGGATGTTCAGCACCGATTCGATCCCTGCCCTACGGAGTCGGAAGACCAAGAATTTTCCGTAACGGTCCAAGCGGTCGACGCGCTGGCCGGCCAGTCGTTCGGCAGTCAGATCCGCATCGCCCAAGCAGGTGCGCTCCCAGTAGAATCGCACCTCCTCGATGCGGCGTCCCTCAACATGCGGCTTGAGGTTGCGCCGGACGGTTTCGACCTCAGGGAGTTCAGGCACGGCTGCTAACCTCTCGAGCGGCCATCGGGTGCTCGCTCACTCGCTCCCAGCCACCAAGGCAGGCAGCACCGCGCCGATCTCGCCTCGAATCACGAGGTCAGCTATGCCGTCCAGCGCGGTCTCCTCCCGGTTGACGATCACCAAGCGGGCACCGGACTGCTTGGCATACCGGGGAATGGACGCGGCCGGCTCGACCACGAGCGAGGAGCCGACGGCCAGCATCAGGTCGCAGCGCTCGGCGGCGGATTCGGCCTCGGCCATCACGGCGGCAGGCATCGACTGTCCGAAAGAGATCGTGGCGGGCTTGAGCAGTCCGCCGCACAGGCGGCACCGAGGTGCTTTCTCACCCGCGGCGACGCGCTGGCAGGCCTCGTCCGAAGTGATGCGGTCACCGCAGTCGAGGCATACGGCCTCGGTGGTCGTCCCGTGCAGCTCGTGGACCAGCTTGTGCGGCAGCCCGGACCGCTGGTGCAGGCGCTCGATGTTCTGGGTCACCACCGCCAGCAGCTGCTGGCGCCGATGCAGCTCGACGAACGCCCGGTGACCGGCGTTGGGCCTGGCCAGCCGCATCGCGGGCCAAGCCTCGACCTTCTGCCGCCAGTACTCGACCCGGCCCGCCTCGCTTGACACGAACTCCTGATAGGTGACGATCCGGTTCCGGGCCCAGACTCCGTTGGGACTGCGAAAGTCCGGGACGCCCGACTCAGTCGAGATGCCGGCGCCGGTGAATCCGACGATACGTGAAGCCTCCCGGATCCACTGCCCGACGACCCCCTGGTCCATTCCGCGCATCCTAGCACGGCGGCGGGCGCCCCGCCTTCAAGGCAGGCTCGGCTGGCCGCGACAACCCTCCGCCAGGCACGGTGAAGGCGCCATCCCAAGGTCTGAAGCAGCACATTGGCGCCCGAGCGATACGATGAGGCACTGGAGGACTTGGAATGTTCGAGTTTCGCGGTGTCGACTTCATGGAGTTCGACTCGCTGCTTTCCGAAGAGGAGCTGCTGATCCGGCGGACGACCCGCCAGTTCGTCGAGGAGCGGTTCCTGCCGCTAATCCGAAGGCACTTCCGCGAGGGATCCTTCCCCGCGGAACTGGCCCCTGAGATCGCGGACCTCGGGTTCTTCGGCGCAAACCTCGAAGGCTACGGCTGCGCCGGCCTCAGCAGCGTGGAATACGGGTTGGTGATGCAGGAGCTGGAGCGGGGCGACAGCGGGCTCAGGAGCTTCGTGTCGGTGCAGACGAGCCTCTCCATGTACGCCATTCACCGCTACGGCAGCGAGGATCAGAAGAAGCGCTGGCTGCCCAGCATGCAGCGCGGCGAGGCACTGGGCTGCTTCGCCTTGACAGAGCCGAACTTCGGCTCCAATCCGGCCGGGATGCTGACCCGCGCGGTCGAGGACGGCGACAGCTACCTGGTGAGTGGGGAGAAGACCTGGATCACGAATGGCACCGTGGCGGACATTGCCGTGGTCTGGGCCAAGCTCGGCGACAGCGACCGAGTTCAAGGCCTGTTGGTGGAGACTGACCGGCCAGGCTTCGTCGCGACGGACATTCATCACAAGCTGTCCATGCGCGCTTCGACCACTTCCAGCATCGGCCTGACGAAGGTCCGAATCCCCAAGCAGAACGCCCTGCCCGATGCGCGGGGCCTCAAGGCGGCCCTAGGCTGCCTCACGAACGCACGGCTGGGGATCGCTTGGGGAACCATCGGCGCGGCGATGGCCTGCTATGACTGCGCCCGCCAGTACACGATGCTCCGCAAGCAGTTCGGGGACCGGCCCATCGCGTCGCACCAGCTGGTGCAGAGCGAGCTGGCTTGGATGATCACGGAAATCACCAAGGCCCAGTTCCTGACGCTGCATGCCACCCGGCTCAGGGACAAGGGACGCCTGCGCCATGCGCACGTGTCGATGATCAAGCGCAACAATGCGGAGATGGCGCTGGAGGTTGCCCGGCGCTCCCGGGACCTGCTCGGAGCCAACGGCATCATTGACGAGTACCCGATCTTCCGGCACATGTGCAACCTCGAGACCGTCAAGACCTACGAGGGCACTCACAACATCCACACGCTGGTGCTGGGCGCGCACGTGACGGGCGTCGGTGCATTCCAGTGACGGGCGGGAACTGGCGAATTTCCGCTGGGGGGGGCGACTTGCAGGGCACGGATCCAGAGCCGTCCCGGCGGCCGGGCGCGAGTCGCCTCTAACTCAAGGACCACCGCCCGAAGCTCCGCGAAGGCCTAGCAGCCGAACGTTGAACACCAATCTCACGTCAGGATGGGGACTGGGGTGATCCACGAGCCGCCGGCAGTGTTCACAAGTCGCTCGGCCGCCGAATGCGACCCGGTCCAACGGGGCCGGTGGCACAAGCCTGACGGGTCCCGTCGCAGTGCGTGCCCCTCAGGAACCGAAGAGGGTTCCGAGATCCATTCCTAGCTGCGGCGGTGCGTCGCTACTCCAGCAGCACTGGGCTGGCCACCGCGTCGCGTCCGCTACAATCCGACCTGCGGATGGACTCCTTGTTGACCCGACTCGGGCGCGTCATAGCCCACCGCGACGCGCGGACTCCTTGGCGGCACCTGCCGGAAGTCGTTGCTCTCGTCATCGCGATCACCGCGGTCCCCATGGTGGCCGGCTGGGTTCCTCCCAATCCGTACTACGGGTTCCGCACACCGGCCACGATGGCTACGGAACAAGCTTGGTACGTCGCGAACCGCCTGATGGGATTCTGGATGATCGCGTCACAGGCTGCGGCGCTGCTCACGATGAGCCGCGTGTCGGCTGCAATGCAGCGGCGATTCGGCAAGGACCGTGTTACTTGGGGCGTGCTGTGGCCGTGCCTGACGGCACTGGCCGGGATCGGCTCGGCCGTCCTGCATTACTACGCGGTGCGTTGATCGGGCCCGCTTACGGACTCAACGACTGGGCTCATCAGGTATCCGCCCGCACTGAGAATGATCGCTGACGCCCGCAGGGGCGGACCGCACCATCCGAACTGCGGAACAGTTCTCAGCCGAAGTCGCCCTACTCGCGCGGACGGAGCGGACGCCGCGGGTTATAGACGCCGATCCAGTGATTAGTGAAGCGCAGGTTGTCCTGCGGCCTCACGGCTGGCATGTGGCACGACGAGCAAGTCCGACCAGCGGACTGGCGGCAGACCGTGGCGGGAGGCCTGCTGTCAATGTGGCACTCCATGCAGAGTCCGTCTTGGCGGGCAGCTGCGCGCGAGAGCGGTTCATGCGGATCGTGGCAGCGCATGCAGGCCAAGGCTTGTCCGCCGTCTTCCGTACACGCACTCCTAGACAGAAATACGGGCTGGTGGCGCACATTCCAGGGATCGCTCCAGTCGATCACCTCTCCAGTCGACGCTGGCGGCCGGTGGCAGTCTCCGCAGAAGCGCAGCAGTTGGTCCCCCGAAAGCCGGCCCGGATTGCTCACCGCGGCGAGCGCCCGCTCCAAGTCACCCGCTGCAATCCCCTCCACATGGCCGCGACCGGGCCCATGGCAAGCCTCGCATCGCACACCCAGCTCCCGCGGGCGGAGTGAATAGCCGCTGCCCAGCTCCAACGGGCCAGTGGAATGGCACTGGAAGCACCGCATGATCGCCGGCTCGGGCCCGAACGTCTGGTAGAAGACTCCCAGAGCCGCCTCAGGGTCATCGGGCGGCCTATCCCGATGGCCGGGCGTGGTCGCCAGCGCGTCCGCCGCCGCATAGTAGCTGAAGTGGTGCTCGACGTAGCGGTCCTCGTCGAATTGGCCGACAAACGTGACTGCCTGTTCTCCGGCGCCGAAAGCCCACTCCAAGTCCACCGCGGCCCCGCCATCGCCCTTGGTGACCTCGACGCGGAGCCCGGAGCCGGCCGCGCTGTACGAGTAATCAGCGCCCCCGTCGCGCACCATACGACGGAGCGGCTGGAAGGAAGCCGCCAGCCTATGATCGGCAACCGTCGCGAGCGAGAGAGCGTGTCCGCTCCTAGCTTGGCTCTCTAGCTTCTCGACGTGACAGCCGCCACACACGGCAGCGCCGAGATACGCCTCCGGAGGATGGTCGAAGACATCCACCGGCTGAGCCGCTAGGGGCGCAGCGACGGCAAGGAGACATGGCAGCAGCCGCATGGGCGCTCGAGGCAGAGTCACGGGGTAGGCGGGAGACTAAGGTAAGGGTCATGGTACTACCTCGCCCACGCGCCCCTGCGACACGCCTCGCGAGCAGGCCGGCCCGGCGGGTAGCGGGTGTCGCCGCGATTGGGTGGATCGTCACCCTCGCTGCCGGGGGCGCTCCCAGCACGGGCTCACCACCCGCCCAGCAACGGCTGGTGTGGGCTGACAGCGACACCAACGCCTTGGGGGCGCCCTCGCCCGACGGCCGCTACCTCTCCTTCGTGGACTCCTCCGGCAATCTGGCGATCCGAGACCTCACCGGTGGCTCGAGCCGCACTCTTACAGCGGACGCCGGCGGGCCGCCTCCGGGGCAGTTCGCCTACTTCTCGATCTTCTCCCGAGACAGCCGCCGCATCGCCTACGCTTGGTTCAACGAGCAGGGCTTCTACGAACTGCGCATCCTCGACATCAATGGCGGAGAGCCGAAGACGCTGTATCGCAACCCGGAGGCAGGGTTCGTGCAACCGACCGCCTTCTCCCCACGAGGCGACGAGATCCTCACGCTGCTGTTCCGCCGAGACAATGTCAGCCAGATCGCCGTCGTGTCTGCCCACGACGGAAGCGCGCGGGTCCTGCGCTCGCTGGACTGGTTTTACCCCAAGAAGATCGACCTCTCGCCAGACGGGAGGTTCGTCGTGTTCGACTCGATCGATGCAGCCGAGTCGGCCGCTCGGGACATCCACATCCTAGCTCTGGACGGCTCCCATCACGGGAGGCTGACAGACAGTCCGGCCAACGACTTGTTCCCGTTGTGGACACCGGACGGCAAGGGCGTGGTGTTCGGCAGCGACCGGGACGGCTCCATGGACGCCTGGATGGTCCCCGTCGAAGACGGCAAGCCCGTCGCCCAGCCGGTCAAAGTGAAGCGAGATCTCGGACGTGCCCTGCCCATGGCGTTCACTGACGACTGGCGCCTCTTCTACGGCCTCAGGGCGGGCCGCAGCGAAGTTTTCGTATTCCCCTTCGATCCGGGGAGCGGCGCGGTTGGGGACGACACCGCCGCCTTGGCCAGCCGGTTCAGCGGCGGAAACCGCGGCCCCGAGTGGTCGCCCGACGGCCGATTCCTGGCCTATCTGTCTCGCGTAGGGACCGAAAACTACGGCCAAGAGCACCGGGTGGTCACGATTCGCGAAGTTGCCACGGGCCGCGAAGCGGTCCACTCTCCTCGGCTGGCGTTCATCGAGCGGCTGCGGTGGTCGCCGCACGGTCAGTCCCTGCTGCTCAGCGGCTCGGACGCGCAGGGACGCTCCGGTCTGTTCGTTTTGGACTTGGACTCGGGCGAGGCCCAGCGTGCAGTCGTCGCGCGGGGCGGCGGGTTTCGCGGACTCGAAGGCGACTGGTCGGCCGACGGACAGCGCATCTACGTCGCTCGGCCGGCGGGATCCGAGCGCTTCGAGATCCGCTCCTACGACCCCGAGTCGGGCCAGGACGATCCTGTCTACCAGCCTCCTCCCGGACGAGCCGTCATCCGCCACGTGCGCCGGGCCGCCGGGAGCGACACCCTAGCCTTCGTGCTGGGGGTCGGCGCCGACGGCGGGGATCTGTCGCTTCAAGTCCTGGATGTGCAAACCGGCCAAGCAAGGACAGTGCTCCGCTCCCGCTTCGGCTCCATTTCTGGTATCGAGTGGTTGCCTGGCGGCGACAGCATCCTCGTTGCCGCCGAGGCACCGCAAGCGTCCAGCCTCTGGCTCGCTCCTTCATCGGGCGCATCAGATCCACGCCTGCTCGAGACGCCTTGGAAGCGGCCCGGCCCAGTCCGAGTCAGCCCCGACGGTCAGTGGGTGTCGTTCTCGCACGAAGAACCCAAGGCCGAAGTGTGGGCGCTGGACGATCTGCCGCGCCCGCAGTAGTCTCAACTGGTAACTGCCTAGGTGGTTGAGACTTAGATCGGACCAAGGGGCGGCCTGATTGCGGCACAAACGGAAGTCCGTCGGGGGCCCCAGTAGGCCGGGGCTAGAACGTCAGGCCGGCGAACAGCTCGTCCGGGGGCGTTCCACGAGGCCGTCGAGCCCCAAGTCGAAGCCAGTTTGCCGAAGACTGTGACTGGACAGCGCACTAGCTCGGAGTCTCAGGCCCCGCCAGGATCCGGATGGCCTTCCTTGGCGAGCAGTCTCTGGCGCAGCGCCTCAAGTTCCTGCTCGGCCCTCAAGCGGGCTTGCCTCTCCTGGTGCCGGGCCTGCTCCGACTCCTCCAGCTCCACCTCGGCCTCGGCAATGGTTCGCAGGTACCGTCCCGCTCGCGGATCCCAGATGCGCAACGTGTTGCCGCGGGCATGGAACTGCAGGCCCAGCACCGGGCTGTACAACGCCAGCCGCGCTTGCGGAACGTCGATCCGAGGCAGCGGCCGGTACGCCGAGCCGGCCAAGTGCAACCCTTGCAGGCGCGGGCTGATGAACTCCCCGTCCGGATCGAACAGCCAGACCTCCCGCACCCCCATGCGGCTGTAGGCCCGCTGCTTCTTGTCTGGTTCGGTGTCCTCCTTGTACGTCGCCTTGGACACCACCTCCAGCACCCAATCCGGGGGCCGCCCCTCCTCCCACACCCTGTAGGTCCGCCGGCGGCGGTCATTGCGGACTCCGAGGGCCACCAGCACATCCGGCGCCACGCGGCGCTCGGTGTCGTCGCGGTAGTACACCAGCACGTCAGGGCACACCTCCACATCCGGCCGGTCGCGGTAGTGGTGCGCCAACGTGTAGTAGGCTTGCGTCAGCTCCGTTCCTTGCAGCTTGCTCTGCGCCATGGGCCGACCGTCCGAACTGGGATACCTCCGCTCGTCTTCGTCGTCCCAACCCGGCGGCTGCGTAGGAGGACTGCGACGCTTGGTGGGAGGTGTCGCCACCGCCGTGCTCTGCTTCGCAATCCTGCTGGACACACCAATCTCTCGCCGGAACAACCGCGGACCAGCGCATTGTAACAGGGGCGACGCAAGATGGTTGTAGTCAGCGCAGTTACGGTGTGGCCTCGGCACCTGGAGCCCGGGCGACTCGACGAGGGGCTCTTCAGCTGGGGCCGCGACCGGTTCGTAGAGGCCGTTTAGTCCGGGGGCATAACGGTGAGCCCACTCTACCCGCTCCCGCTGCAAGACCACCCCCAGTACTGGCACGAGCCCGCGCTCAATCGCGAAGCTGGCGGCCAAGGACTCGCTCTGGCCGCCGATGCGCCTCCTCAACGGAACGGTGCAGGATGCTGAGGACGCCGGGCGCGCCCTCTCCAAGGTGCATCGCGCCTCTCGCGGCCAGAGTGCAATGACGGCGCGCCGGGTAACTGCCCAAGTAGTCGAGCTGCAGTTCGGATCGGTTTAGGAGCCAACGGAAGTCCGTCGAGGGTCGCGTGAGGGCCGGGCTAGAACTTCAGGCTGGCGAACAGCTCGCCCGGGGCGTCAGCAGGGCCTCAATCGCATGGCGGCCTTGCTCGCGCGCAGTCGAGAGCACGCTGCGTAGCGTGGCGAAGTCCCGCGCCCCTGGCTCAGTGCGGAAGCACACCGAGATCTTCATCCGCAGCTTCATCATGCGCAGGTGTTGAGCGCCAGATTACTTGGACACCTAGGGGGCGGTTTGGTGCAGTCTGTGTGGACGGCGGATGGTCTCACTTTTCCAATTAATCCGCAACACCGCCGCTCGGCGAGACGGGGGCTGGGGTGCCCTGCGCGGCCCCCGACATGTGGTGGGAGCAGCCACTCTCTTTCTTTCTTGCAGTAGCTTGTCTTGTAGTAGCAGAGTCCCCCGCCAAGGGGGCGCTGAGTGCACACTCACACCACCCGGCACTCACCCCACCGCACACTTGTCCGCCCAGTGTGGAACAACACCCACTCTGCCATGTCCAATCAATCTGAACCATCCATCGCCATTCAAGTTGGAATTCAACAGGTGCAACGCTACCTGGGCAGTTACCTCAACGGCAGGCTGCGGTTGGGACCAACGCGCGACGGAAGGCGGGCCTACGCCGCGCCTCACCGGTCGATTTCTTCACGCGTGTCCTAGCGCAGGTCCTGTGCGAGCCGCGCCGCGTGATGCGGCTGCCCCCGTGTCCAGCGGAAGGACCTGCGCAGCTACCGCCGCCGTGCTTGGTACTGCCGGGTGGATTCAGGCAGTCTCGACGGCGACCGAAGGGCTGGTGGCCGCCAGAGATCGTGCAGCATGCCGTATCCGTGACTCTCCGGCTCCAGGCCCAGCCTCCGCGGGCAGTGCCGCCCGTGGTCGAGTCTCGGCAAAAGCATCTCGCCTCGTTCGACTCCACTTTGGCGCAACGACGGAAGCACGGCAGGAGAGGTCTCGAGTGACGAGGTCTAAACCAGCAGCGATGTCAACTCCGACCCCCAGGTCCCGGCAGCAGCGACAGGGCCGCAGGCAGCCGTCCTAGGACCAAGCCCTATCGCAGTCCGCGGCGCCCACGCCAGCGCGGGTAGTCCTCGCTGAGGAGTTCGGCCGCCCAAGTGCCGTGATACCGGTATCCGCTGCGACGCTCAAACCCAACCTCGGAATAGTCGTAGCGGTACACCGAGTCTCGGTCCAGGTAGAGGGGTCGGTTGGTGCCAAGCTCGTAGAATCGGGCCCACAGAAGTGGCGCGTCGGAGTCTCTGACTAGAGTGCGATCGTTCCGCCCGCTCGGAACTGGGACGCTCTGGACCCGAACTCCAGAGATCGCGACCGAGCGCAGCCATCTCACCGCCCCTTCGATCGACGCTGCGATCTCCGGAGTTGGATTCCGCACTGACATCAGGAACCTGACGATGCCAACGGACTCGCCTCCGGAGAGCGACGGTGGCTCATACGAGCGGGCCCATGCAGGCTCAAGGCTGCGCTCATCATGTTGCGCGCACCACGCGGTCAAGTCACCCGACTGCCTGACTTGCGAGCGAAGGATCAGGTCAATGCCCTTCCCGACCGCCGCGATGGCCCGATCGCGGCGCGTCTGGTCCAAGAAGCTGTAGGGTGATTCTCCCCGACCTGCATCGCGTAGCAGCGACAACACATTGACCATCGCGCCGTCGTTGAACGTGATCCGGGAATAGTAGCCCTCGCGCAACGGAAAGTACTGCGGCCAGCCGCCGTTTGGGTACTGCGCTGCCAAGAGGTAATCGATGCCGCGCTCGAAAGCCTGCCGGTGCCGGATGTCGCCCGCACCCTCAATCACGAGGGCTAGGAATCGCATCGGTGTCGTCGTGGCTCCGTTGTCGATCGTGGCGAAGCCAAGATCCTCGGGAGACTTCGGTGGTACCAGCAGGTCCGTGTTCTTCGGCCAACCGCCCGACGGCGCTTGGTGCAGCAGCACGGTGTTAGCAGCGACGCGAGCTTCACCGGACGCATACCACTCGGGTGGCTGGCGAAGGACCTCTTCGCCCCACTGGACTGCCGGGGCGTGTGAGAGACTGCCGCACGCAGCTGCCAGGATCGCCAGCCCTGCCAAGCGCGAGATTGGCAACCGACGCTCCCCACCACCTGAGCAGCTCTTCCTCTGAGACGACTCGCAGCCTATCACTAGTTCAAGCCTCCCAATGCAGACCCTCCAAGAGGCGACGAGCAACGGTTGGAATCCTCTGGCGAGCGGAGCTGTCCGTCGGAGGCAACGCATGTGACCCCCAAGACAGGCCAGAAAAAAAGAAGGCGGGGCATGTGCCCCGCCTTCGGACCAAGACTCGGCCGTTGACCAGCGTCTACCAGATGAACCGACCGCTGTATTGCCACTCGCGACCGAAGTGCGTTCGCACCTTGCTGGAGATTCTCCCGAAGTTGCCGCTGTTCACGTTGGTGGTTGGGTTCGCTCCCATGAAGCTGTTGGTGAGGTTGTAGGCCTCCATTCGGAACTCGAACTCCACCCGCTCCGTGATGTGGGTCCGTTTCGCGAACACCATGTCGATGTTCGCAAAGCGCGGGCCGAGGACACCGGGATAGGACCACGGATTCGCCCGCCTCGTGAAGGGCGCCAAGTTCGAAAAGGCGTCCGTGTTGAACATCCGCTCCCGGTTCGGGTTGGAGACGGCCGGGTCGCCGTTGACTTCCAAGCCGCCGAACCGCAGCAGCTCGCCGCTCACGTAGGTGTACAGCCAGCTCAGCTGCCAACCACCGAAGACCTTCTGGAGCGGTCCGCTGAGGTTCGACGCCACAGCCTTGTTCCGTCCGATGGGCAACTCGTAGATACCCGCCAGAGTGAACTTGTGGCGGCCCCGGATGTCGTCCTGGAAGGTGAACCTCCGGTCGACCTCGTCCACCGCGTCATAGAAGTCCTCGTTGCGCGATCGGTGGTAGTTGTACCCCATGATGAAGTTGAACCCGTCCGCGAAGGGCCGCTGCAGCTGCAGCTGCAGCGAGCGGTACCGCTCGCTGCGCCCGGGGAAGACATGCTCGGTGATGCCGTTGCTGAGGAAGTGCGGGTACGGCGTCAGCAGGTCGCTGACCCTCACCGTGCGGCGGTTCGCCAGCGGCCCGGGCATGATCTCCTGCGACAGCCCGTAGAACGGATTCGGCGTGGCCTTGTTGATCTCGCTGCCGAACTGGTAGCCGATCCGCGGATCCAGCAGGTTGTGGCGGCGGTCGAAGGGCTGGTTGCTGCCAAAGTTCATGAAGTACGTGGCGTCGAGCACGATCCGGTTCCAGATCTCGCGCTGTATGGAGAAGTTGAAGCGGTCGTTGACGCCCGCGGTCCAGTCCTGGTGGAAGAACCGCGCCTCGTTCGAGCCCACCGTGGCGAAGCGGCCGAAGCGCTGCCCGAACGGCTCGGGGAGCGGGTTCGGATGCTCGCCCCCGCTCGGGAACGGATCGCCGAAGTAGGCCCTCGGCGTGCCGTTGATCGAAGACAGCGGGCTGCCCTCAATCTCGAATCCCGGATAGGGCGTGCTGCCTAGGATGTCGAGGCCCGCGTCGGACGCGCCGCCGCCCTTCTCCTGAATCGGCGGCGTGGCGTACCGCGAGTACCCGATCCGCATCGCGGTCCGCGAGTTCAGCCGGATGGCGACGCCGGCCCGCGGCAGGAACAGGTTCTGCTGGGCTGTCCACGCGTATGGGTTATTGGCATCGGTGAAGACCCATGCCCCGACCAAGTTCAGAGGTGTCGTCCGCATAGCCAGGACGTCGCCCGGGACGGACTGCATCGCTGCGGCGACCTCGGGAAGGCCTTGGTTCAAATCAAGGTAGCGGGAGAGACGGTGTTCAGGATCCCGCATCGGGGTCTCGTACTCATACCGCAGCCCCAGATTGAGCGTGACGCGGGAGTTCAGCTTGAAGTCGTCCTGCACGAAGAAGCCAAACACATCGATCCGCGGGCGGTTGACCGCCACGGTCCGCGCACGGCTCCAGTTGCCGTCCTGCATCACGCCGAGCAGCATCGAGGCCCAAGCGTGGCCCATCTCTCCGGTGTTGGGGCTGTTCGCGGTGTTAGCGGTGGGATTCGCGTTGAAGCGGAACCGCATGCCCCTCGGGCGCGCGGCCAGCACCAGCTGCTTGCGGTACTGCCCGCCGATCTTCACGTAATGCCGGCCCATCTGCTTCGAGACCTTCGCCTCCAAGTTCCACGTGGACGGCTCCTGGAACCAGAAGCCCGACCGCCCGAAGGACGTGGTGCCATCCGCGTCTACCCGGATCTCAGGGAAATGCACGGCCGGGATGTCCCGCACGTGCGACGCGTACCAGTTGTTGCTCGGCCACAGCTCCGCCAAGCCCTCCGCGCCGATCTCGGCTGGGGGAGTGGAGAACGAGTCCGTGATCTTCGACCACGAGCCGCGCATGTTGAACACGGTCGAGGGCGAGATGGTCCACACAATGTCTCCGGAGGCCTGCACGCTGTTGCGGGCGCTCCCCTGTCGGCGCTGGGCCACCGAGCCCGAATAGTCCGGCTCGCTCTGGGTGGTGTGGAACCGGCTGATGCGTCCGAAGACCTTCACATTGTCGCTGACGTTGTAGTCAGTGCGGTTGGTGACGTTCCAGTAGTCGAACGTGATGGGGAAGACCAGCCGGAAGTTGTTGGCGCCGGAGGCGTTGTCCCCGGCATTGTTGGGCTCCCAAGTCTTGCCCAAGACGTTCAGCGAGGTCGGATCGAAGCGGCTCGCGGGGATCATGTTGTTCGCGAACTGCGCCCGGTTGTTGCCGTCCGCGTCGGTTGTCAGCGGATCGTGGATCGGCCGCAGCGCTCCGGTGCGGTTCAAGCTGTTCGAGAAGTCCCCGCTCCGCTCGGCGGCGCGCGGCAGGGTCAGGTTTACTGTGGCGGGCGAGCGCACGTCCTGGGCCTCGTAAGCGAAGTAGTTGAAGACCTTGTTGCGGACGATGGGGTTACCCGAGCTCACGCCCCACACGCTGCGACGCACCACGCTCTGCTGCGAGGTGAGGGCGTTGGGCCGGGCATTGAGCGCCGGGTTGCGTCCAAAGTAGTACGCCGACCCGTGAAACTCGTTGGTGCCGCTCTTCATCTGCACCGAGACGATCCCGCCGGCGCTATGGCCGTACTCGGCGTCGGTCGCGTTCTGCTGGACGTTCACTTCCGACACCGCGTCCATCGGGGGCGTGTAGACGCCCTTGGCGCCGACCAGCTGAGGGACGCCGTCCATCAGCACGTTGTTGCGGGTCGAGGTGTTGCCTCCCACGTCCAGCTGGCTCATCGCCCAGTGGTGATACGGTGCGTTCTCCGCACCGCCGCGGTAGTTGACCGCCGGGTCGAGGGCGGCGAGCATGTAGGGGTTGCGGTTGAGCAGAGGAAGCTCCTGCGACAGCTTGGTGTCGAGAGTCGTCTCCATCGTCGTGGTGGTGAACTGGACCGCCACCGGGGCCTCTTCGACGGTCACCGTCTCGGTCACCGCGCCCAGCTCCAGCGCGGCGTCGACGGTGATGTCGGCCCGAGTCTGGACAAGGATGTTCTGCTGCTGGTACGAGCGGAACCCGTCGGACTCGACCGTGACCGTGTACATGCCCGGCAAAACGAAGTCGAACAGGTACTGCCCAGCCGCGCTGGTTTCAGCAGACGAAGCGATGTTCGTGTTGTTGTTGGACAGCGTGACCCTCGCCCCGGGGATCACTGCCCCCGAAGCATCCGTCACGGTGCCCCCTATCTTTCCTCGCAGGTCCTGTGCAGCAGTGATCTGCACTCCTGCCACCAAACCTGCCACAAGGACCGCGACGATCGCGGCTCGATGATTCATACTACCTCCCGAAGCAGCTGCCAGCACAGGGCAGCCAGCATATTCAGCCATTGTACCGCGAGCACCGAAGGAGTCGGCCCCAAGCACCATACTTGTTCGCACCAACTGCGGTCGAGCCGAGGCTCCGCCCGTGGCTGAGCGCTAGCCGGCGCGTCGCGCAGTGATGCCCCGGGACGCCCGCCTGACGAACGAGTCGCGGATGGCCGAGAGTGGCGGCGGTCGGCCCCGGTGACCTCCCAGCCCTGCTCCGTCCACCGGTCGCACCCCGGAAGAGCTGGAACTCGCGGTCGTGTGACTCAGCGGAGAGATCGCAGGGCCTCGCGAATCGACGCCACGAACGGGTCTCCGGCGCCGTAAGCCCCGGACAGGATTGCCGCCGCCCGCTCGAAGCTTACCTTGGCCGCCGCCCGATCCCCGCGAGCCAGCTCGAGGTGGCCAAGATTGTACAGCGTCTCGCCCACATCCGGATGGCCCGCCCCGAGCCCGCGCTCCTGGATCGCGATAGCCTGCCTGTACAGCGGCTCCGCCGCCTCGATGTCGCCGCGCAGGTGCAGAGACCCTGCTAGGCCGACCATCGTCTGAGCGACTTCGGCGTGGGACGATCCCAGCGCCCGCTCGCGAAGCTCGAGCGCTCGGCGGAGCGCTCTCTCCGCCTCGGCCAGCCGCCCCGCGTCCCGCAGGACCGAACCCCGTGAGTGCAGCGCCTCCCCCAACTCGGCCTCCATGCCCGCCGACTGTGTCTCGAGGATCGCGACGGCCTCAGCCAGTGTGCGGTCGGCCGCGGCAAGATTGCCCTGCAGGCCCTCTAAGCGACCCAGGTCCGCCAAGGCCAGACCGCGGAGCGGGGACGCCTCCTCCAAGCCGGATAACGCAGCCAAGTACTGAGCCTCCGCCTCAGGCCAGCGCCCTAGGACCTCGTAGAGTTCTCCCAGTCTGTCGCGCAGCCTGACCGTATCTTCGTGGCGCCGGCCAAACGCGGCTTGGACGGTCTCTACAGCCCCCTCAAGCAATGAGACGGCCTCGGCTAGGTTGCCTTCCAGCGCGAGCATGTCCGCCCAATTCGCCCTGGCTGCGGCCGTGGCCGGATGCTCCTCCCCGAAGATCTGAGCATGGGCGTCGGAAGACTGGCGGTACATCGCGGCCGCATCTGAAAAGTCGCCTTGAGCCTCGTAGAGGAGGCCGAGTCCGTTCCAAGCTGCGGCACGCGCCTCGCGCTGGCTGTCGGTCAGGTGGCCTGCGTCGCTGAAGTGCTCTAGCGCCTCCAAGTAGGCTTGGAGTGCATCGGCCGCAGCGCCTCGGGCTTCGCGCAGTGCTGCCAGTCGCAGCAGGACCTTCGCGCTTTCGGCACCGGGCCCGGCGACATCCAGTGATCGCTGATAGAAGCTCTCCGCCTCGGCATTCCTGCCGAGGACCGAGAGGGTCTCGCCCAGTTCGAACAGTGTCGCTCCGTCAAGCCATTCCGACTCGCTCCCCGACTCCAACGCCTCGCGCAGAATGGACTCGGCTTCCGACGCCCGGCCGTGAGTGCGCAGCAGGGCCGCAAGTCGAGTGCGGCTCGCGATCGTCGCGGGGTGGCGCGGCCCTAACTCGCGAAGGCGCCGCTCGTGCGCCTCTCGGTAGAGCCCTTCGAACGGCGCTGTCTCCGTCGCGGGCTGAGACAGCGGAGTCAATGTGAGCCCGGCCAGCATCGCTGCAAGCTGCGCAGTTCGGCGTAGACGCGCCGTCACCCCGGACCTCCGAGCATCTCCGGCTG
Organism: Bryobacterales bacterium; assembly: GCA_963662745.2. GTDB lineage: Bacteria > Acidobacteriota > Terriglobia > Bryobacterales > UBA6623 > VXMF01. Next base: position 2,234,791 of record CAXXUI010000002.1, on the reverse strand, counting down.
CGTACTACCCTAGCCTATGTGGACTGGTCCCCGCTGACACAGCGCGCCCGGGTGGCAGCCTGCTTGGGATCGCTCGCTTGGGCGGCTCTCGGCACCGCCACCGAAGTGAGGTTCGAGGACCGGGCGCTGGAGTCCGGCATCACCTTCCGGCATCACGCCAACCCGACGCCCGAGAAGCACCTTGTCGAAACGATGGGGGGCGGCGTGGCGCTGCTCGATTACGACGGCGACGGATTCCTCGATGTCTTCTTCATCAACGGAGGCGCCTTGGTGGAGAGCGAAGGGAGGCTGCAGGTGGACCGGTCCAGGCCCCACCTACAAGACAGGCTGTACCGCAACCTGGACGGGAAGTCCTTCGAGGACGTGACCGAGCGCCTCGGCATCAGCGCAGCAGGCAAGGCGATCTACGGCATGGGGGCCGCCACAGGCGACTACGACAACGACGGGCATGCCGATCTTCTCGTGACCGGCTACGGGGGGACGATCCTGTACCGGAATCTGCAGGGCCGAGCCTTCGAAGACCGCACGGATGAGGCCGGAGCGCGGGTCGACGGCTGGTCCGCCAGCGCCGGCTTCTTTGACGCCGACCTCGACGGCGACCTGGACCTCTTCGTGACGCGCTACCTCGACTGGAACTTGCAGACCAGCCGAACCTGCGGCGAGGCCGTCCCGGTGTACTGCTCGCCCAGAGCCTACCCCGCTGCCACCAGCGTCCTGCTCCGCAACAACGGAGACGGCACGTTCTCCAACCTGTCGACGGACTGGGGGATCGGGGCGTCGAGAGGCAAGGCGCTGGGCGTGGCCTTCAACGACGCTGACGACGACGGCTGGCCGGACGTGTTCGTCGCGAACGACTCGACCGCTCAGCAACTGTTCTTCAACCTCGGCGGAGCGGGCTTCGAGGACCGCGCCCTCGCCGTCGGCTTGGCGTACAACGAGGACGGCGGATCCTTCGCGGGCATGGGAGCGGATTTCGAGGACTACGACAACGACGGTCGGCCCGACGTGGTCGCCACCGCGCTGGCCAAGGAACTCTACCCTCTGTTCCGGAACGAGGGCGATGGCTCGTTCGCCTACGTGACCCGCCAGTCCGGGCTCGGGGAGATAACGGCTAGGCTATCCGGGTGGAGCGTGAAGCTCGCTGACTTCGACCACGACGGCTGGAAGGACCTGTTTGCTGCGCAGAGCCACGTCCTGGACAATGTCGAGCGGATGGAGCCCGGTTTGGCGTACCTGCAGCCGCCCCTGATCGCACTCAACCGGGCCGCTCGGTTCATCGATGCCTCGCCGTCGGCCGGCGAGCCTTTCGAGACCACCGTCGCGGGCCGGGGCGCCGCCTTCGGCGATCTAGACAACGACGGCGACATCGACATTGTCGCGGGCGTTCTCAACGCCCGACCGATGGTGCTCTACTCCAACGCGTCGGAGACCGGAGGGCATTGGCTGCAGCTCCGGCTGACTGGCCGCTCCGGCCCGCGGGACGGCCAAGGGGCCAGCGTGAGCTTGGAGTCGGAACGGACGGGAAGGCAGGTGCGCTACGCGACCACCTCGGGCGGGTATCTCTCCGCCAGCGACCCGAGGGTCCACTTCGGCCTAGGTCAAGACTCGATTGCCCTCCGGATCTCGGTCCGGTGGCCGAGCGGCACGATCCAGCAACTGGAGGATGTCGCCGCCCGCCAGGTGCTGCATGTCGAGGAGCCGGGATCATGATCGTGCGGCTGACCGTGCTGGCGGCCCTGGCTGGCGGACTCGCGGCCCAAGGAACGGATCCGGTCGGCCATGTGCGGAGGGGCGTGGCGGCACGAGAGGCCGGGCGGCTCGACGAGGCCCGCCAAGAGCTGGAGGCCGCTGTGGCTGCAGCCCCGGGAATCGCCGAGGCGCATCTGTACCTCGGCCTAGTCCTCCACGAGAGCAGGGATCCGGCCGCGGCCGCGGACTCGTTGCGAACAGCCCTCTTCCTGAAGCCGGCGCTGCCCGGAGCGCAACAGTTGCTGGGCTACAGCCTGCTGACGCTCGGCCGTCCCGAGGAGGCCGTGCCGCACCTCGAAGCCGCCCGGCGTGAGAACCCGGGTGAGTGGCGAGTTCACAGCTGGCTCGGCAGGGCTCGCTTGGGAGCCGGCGAGCCGGGAGCGGCCTTGCCCCACCTGCTGGAGGCCCAAGCCCACTCGCCGCGGGATCCCGAAGTTCTGTACCTGCTGGGCAAGACGTATTCGCAGCTGGCGGCCAGAGCGCAAGCGCAGCTGCTCGCATCGGCCGCCGATTCCTCCTACGCGCACTTGGCGGTAGCCGAGGATCACGACCACAACGGCCGGCCCGAAGAGGCTCTGGCCGCTTACGGCAAGGCGCTGGCGGAGGACGAGAGCCTGACCGGAGCTTGGCTCGCCGTCGGAGACTTGGAAGGCGGGCGCGGCAACCACCGAGCCGCTGCGGACGCCTACCAGCAGGCGCTCGCGACGCAACCCGCCGACGGTGCGGCGCTGCTCAAGCTGGCCCAGTCCCTGCTCGCTCTCGGGCTGGCGAACGACGCTCTGCCCCACCTCGAGGCAGCCGTCTCAGCCGAACGGGTGCCGCCGGCCGCACACGAGGCGCTCGGCAAGGCCTACTTGGACCTCGGCCGCTTCGCACGGGCCAGAGAGGAGCTGGAGCTGGCACTGAAGGCGACTGGCGACGAGCAGCGGAGAATGACGATCCACTACCAGCTCGCCCGAGCGAGCGGCAAGGTGGGCGACTCGCAAGCCGAGCGCAGGCACTTGCAGGAATTCGCGGCCCTTCGAGCCAAGCTGACAGCGGGCGACAAGTAGCAGCTCGGCGAGCCCTCCAGAATCGGGCCCGCGATCAGCGCCCCAACCCCTCCGACACGGGACCCGTCAGTGTCTTGAGGAAGGCCAGCAGGGCCGCCTTCTCAGCAGCAGTCAGGTCCAACCGAGTCATTTCTGGGTCGAGGTGGGGGTTCTCCGTTCCGCCCTCATCGTAGTCGTCGATCACGTCCTCAAGCGTCCCTATGCTGCCGTCATGCATGTAGGGCGCCGTCTCGGCGACGTTCCTCAACGTGGGAGTCTTGAAGGCGCCGAGGTCGCGCTCACGGCCCGTCACGAAGAAGCGCCCCTCGTCTTCGAAGCGACCGTCGCGGTACGCGACGCCCGTGTTGTGGAAGCGCTCGTCAGTCAGGTTGGGGCCGAGGTGGCAGGTCACGCAGTTCCCCTTTCCGCGGAAGATCTCCAAGCCGAGACGCTCCCGCTCGTCCAGGGCCGCCGATTGGCCCACCACGTAGCGGTCGTACCGCGATCCTCCTGACACGACCGTCCGCACGTACGAGGCCAGCGCCCGCGCCAAGTCCAGCCGCGTCGGGGGGCGCCCGAACACAGCTTCGAAGTCCGACGCGTACCGGGGCCGACTGCGGAGCCGCTCCACAGCTTCAGCGACCGGGAGGTCCATCTCCAGCGAGTTGATTACAGGCTGGAGCACCTGCTCCTCGAGCGTGGGTATGCGACCGTCCCAGAAGAAGCTCCGGCCCCAGCCCCGGTTGAGGAGCTTGGGCACCCTGCGGGGCCCGACGCGCCCGAACACCCCGACGGCCGTCGGCCGGTCGTCCGTGAAGGACTTGTCCGGGTCGTGGCAGCTGGCGCAGGAGACCGATTGGTCGACCGAGAGGACTGGATCGCGGAACAGCCTGCTCCCCAGAGCCACTTTGGAGGGCGTCAGCGGGTTGTCGACGGGCGCCGGCAGGAAGGCGTCCAAGCCCAGCGGAGCTTGGAACTGCGCAATGGCGTCCCGCCCGGACCCGAGAGCGAAGAGGACCAGCACCGGAGCGAGCCATCGCGGAACCGCCATGCCGGGGGCCATGATAAGCGCCCCTGGGCTAGCCGCCGTCGAGCGCCAAGTCCAGCAGGCGCTGGCAGCGCGGCGAGTAGTCGATGGTCAGCGCAGCCCGGTGACCGGCGTCGGACATCTTGATCCAAGTACGCTGCAGGATGCGGATCATGCTCTCCTCGCTTTGCTCGCGAGAGAAGGCGTCCAAGTAGTGGTCCAGGAACACCAAGCAGGCAACATCCTCCAAGAGCTGGGCCCATGGGTCGGCCTTGAAGCGCTGCTTGCGGATGACGGACTGGACCCGCTCCACTGCTTCCTCGTCGTAGCCGCATTCGCGGAGGATCCGCCCTGCCGTCTCGGCATGGAAGTCCAATAGATCGCGCCTCCAGCGCAGGTAGGCCTTCCGTCCTTCGGGATAGCTGGACCGCGGGACCTCCCAGCGCCGAATGTGCTGGGCCCGCACCGCCAGCCGGACCTCCTCGGGGGCCTCCGGCTCCAAGCGGGCCAGCCAATCGGACATGCGCCGAGCGTAGGCCAGCTCCTTGGGCGTGCCGTCCACCTCGTGGCGCGGGTCCTCGGCGTTGGCTGCGTCTAACCGTTCCATGGCGCAACGGCAGGCATCCGATTGTGGCTGAGTCATGTGTCCCTCCCGACCCATCCGCCGTTCAGACGGATGGCCGCCATGGCGACCGCAGCCGTCTCGGTGCGGAGGATGGCGGGACCCAAGCCCGCCGCCTCGAATCCGTTACCGGCGGCCAGTCGGAACTCGTCCGACGCCCACCCGCCCTCCGGACCGACCAAGAAACGGCACGGACCGGCGGGCAGGGCCCGCACGGGGGAGCCGCGGGGATCCAAGATCACCTTGCAGTCCGGCGTGCCGCCTTGGACGAACTGGGCGAAGCCAGTCGGGGGATCAATCACCGGAGCCTTCAGCCGGCGCGCCTGCTGAGCCGCCCCCTCGGCGATCCGCCGCCAACGATCGACCCTCTTGGCCGCCGCTTGGGTGAGCCTAGGATCGCTGCGCCGGGCGATCACGGGCGTGATGCGCCGGATACCGAGCTCGGTCAGCTTCTCGACCGCCCACTCGAAGCGCCGGAAGCGGATCACGGCCACGGCCGCGTCAAGGCCCGGCACGGGCGCGGCAGGCTCAAGGCGTCCGACCAGCCGGAACCGAACCTCTCCGGAGGACACCGCCTCGACGGTCGCCCGATAGGCTCTGCGCTGGTCGGAGACCTCAACCCGCTCCCCGCGCCGCAGGCGAGCCACCCTCGCCAGGTGCCTGGCGGCGGAGCCGGACACCGCCGCTTCCCCGTCCGCGATCCAGTCAACAAAGACGCGCCGCAACGTCACTCTCCGTCCAGTCTATTCCCGACGGCTCAGGCCCAGCCCATCCCACCGCTACTGATCCCGCCTCCGGGCGCGGCGTCGCGGCCCGGCGCCAGGCTTGGCGGACCGGCTGGGTAGACTGAAAGTTGAACGGCCCTGCTGAGGTAGCAACGCCAGCCACCGAGACCCGCCTCTTGGAGGACGGCGAAACCGAGCGCCTGATCCGGCAGTCCCTCCGGGTGCGGTTCAGGGAACTGGCCGCTTGCCGCTCGACACGCGAATTGGAGCAGCATCCGGCCTACCGGGAGATTCGGCCGCTGGCCGATCTGGTGCTGGAGCGGCTGGAGACAGGTCGGTTCGCGAGGCCCGCAGCGACCTCAAAGGACGCCTACCGCGTCGTGGCGTGGAATCTCGAGCGGGGCATCGAGTTTGAAGGCCAGCTGGAAGCGCTCCGGTCGCATCCCTACCTCAGGTCGGCGGATGTCTACTTGATCACCGAGACCGACATCGGCATGGCGCGGTCGCAGAACCGCAACGTCGCCCGGGACCTCGCCCGCGGCCTCGGTCTGGACTACGCCTTCGCCCCTTGCTACCTGAACCTCTCCAAGGGGGCCGGCGTCGAGAGCGAGGCGGACGGAGCGAACGAGCTTGGATTGCACGGCAACGCCATCCTGAGCCGCTATCCGATCCACTCGGCATGGTCCATCCCGATCGGCAATGGACGCGACAAGATGCGTGGTCGGGAGAAGCGTCTGGGGCAACAGGTGGCGGTCGCGGCGCAGATCGCCCTTCCGGGCCTCGAATTGACGGCCTGCTCAGTGCATCTAGACGCCCAGTCCAGCCAAGCCCACCGCGGGAACCAGATGCGGGCCGTCATCGCCGGCCTGCCAGAGCACGGACCCGCGGTGATCGGCGGCGACTGGAACACCACGACGTTCGACTCCTCGAGTGCGGCCATGGCCATCGCCGGCTTCTGGCTCCGCGTGCTGCTCGGGACGCGGAACACCATCCGCAACCACTTCTTGCGCCCGTACAATCGCTTCGAGCGAGGGCTCTTCCGCTTGCTCGAGGAGAGCGGGTTCAACTGGCGGGACGCCAACGCGCTCGACATCCGGACGACCTCCTATGATGTGGAGGATGCCAAGACCCACCAGAACCTGCGCGAGTGGGTCCCAGCGTGGTGCTTCGACTTCATCCGCTGGGCGCTGCGAGAGTTCGACGGGCAATGCCCTCTCAAGATCGACTGGTTCGCGGTGCGCGACATGACCGCGTCCGATCCAGTCGTACTACACGAATTTCGAGAGGGCCGGAGCCAGCCGCTTTCGGACCATGACGCCATCGGGGTTGAAGTCGCCGCCCAACGCCGGACGGTGGGATGAGGGAGCATGTCGCAGTGAACATGAAGGAAGCGAGGCGCGCAACCGAGTCGACCCCGACCCGGCTCGTGCGCCGGGAGCTGCGGATCATCGCCGACCTGATCGAGCCCTCTACGCGCGTGCTGGACCTGGGCTGCGCCGAGGGCGACTTGCTAGCTTGGCTGGCGGAGCGCAAAGACGTGCAGGCAAGAGGCGTCGAGATCGCCCGCGACAAAGTCCGGCGATGCATCCAGCGCGGCCTCTCGGTGTTTCAAGGAGACATCAACCAAGGGCTGAAGGACTTTCCGGACGACTGCTTCGACTATGTCGTGCTGAGCCAGACCATGCAGGCCGTGCAGAATCCGATCACGGTTCTGCACGAGATGAGGCGCGTGGGCCGGAGGATCGTCGTGACGTTCCCCAACTTCGGCCACTGGACCGTTCGTTTGTCGCTGCTGGCGGGGGGCAGGGCGCCCCGCACGGGCCACTTGCCCTACGAATGGCACAATTCGCCGAACATCCGGATGCTCACGATCCTCGACTTCGAGGAGATGCTGAAGCACGAAGGCTTTCGGGCCGAGCAGGCGTTCTTCCTCCGCCGCAGCCAACCCGTGAGCCGGTGGCCCAACGTGCGAGCGGATGCGGCGATCTACCTGCTCAGGTGACGCCGCCAGCGGCAGCCAGCAGCTCCGACACCGCCTGGGAGACTTCGGATCGCCGGACGGACAGGATGCAGCGAGGCTCGTCGAACTCGTAGCAGCGGTCCCCGGGACAGGGCTTGCAGTTCCACTGGGTCTCGACCACGCGGCAAGCGGTCCTCCAAGGACGCCAGGCGGCCGAATCCGAGGAACCGAATAGGACTATGCAGGGCACTCCGAGGGCGGCCGCCACATGGGCAGGTCCGGAATCGTTCCCGACGAACAGCGTCGCGCCACTCAGCAAGTTCGTCAAGTCCTCCGCGCACCGGCAGCTCCGCACCTGGAACGAAGGGAAGGAATCAGCGAGGCCGGCCTCTCCCGGGCCGGCAGTGAAGACGGGTTCCAGCCGGTGCTCGCGCCGCAGTTCAGACGCAAGGTCCCGGAAGCGCTCGGCTGGCCAGCACTTGGTCGCGTAGGCAGCGCCGGCGTGGAGGACTGCGTAGGGCGGGTTAGACCGAGCCGCATCCGCCCCCAAGCGGGCGCGAGGGACTTCGCCGGCCTCCGCGCCTAGGTGAAACATGGCCGCGGCATGGTGCTCGGCGGTGTGAACGGGAGCGCTAGCGGCCCGGCCCAGCACCTGCTGAGCGGGCGGGATCCGCACGTTGTACGCCCAGCGATGCCGGAAGTGGGCGAATCCGGAGCGCCAACGAGCGCCGGACAGGGCCGTCAGCCAAGCCGCCGTCGACCCGCCGTGCATGTCCAAGCACAGCTCTGGCCGCAGAGCCCGGATCTGCCGCACGAGCCGCAGCTTGTCGCCGAAGGAGGCGGGCGAGGCGATTCGCAGCACGCCGTCGATGTCGGGCTGGCCTCGGAGGATGTCCGCGAACCGGCTCTCCATGACGACACGGATTCTGGCTGCCGGCAGCGCGCGGCGGAGGACTCGAAAGGCGGGCGTGGCGAGGACGGTATCGCCCAAGGACCGCAGCCGGATGAGCACGATGGAGGCGTCCCGGTCCAGCCGGGATAGAATCGTGCCCCGCACCGCGGGCGATCAGGCCGTCCGTGCCGCGGCCACTCGCTCTCGCAGCTTGCGGGCAGTAGCCTCGATCCGGTCGAACTGGCGACTGGCGACCCAGTCCATCCGGACCAGCCTGGAGCCGATCGCTATCGCGCTGGCTCCGGCCCGGATGAAGTCGTACGCGTTGTCTAAGTTGACGCCGCCGGTCGGCACCAGTAGCACATGGGGCAGGGGCGCCTTGATGGCTCTGATGTACTTCGGGCCGCCCACGTTGCCCGCAGGGAAGACCTTCACCATCGTGGCGCCCGCATTCCAAGCCGCCATGATCTCTGTGGGAGTGAGCGCGCCCGGAATCACACACTTGGAGTACCGGTTGCAGATCTCAATCGTGGGGAGGTCCAAGCTGGGCGTGACGAGAAACTCCGCGCCGGCCAGCATGCAGCTGCGCGCCGTCGTCGCGTCTAGGACTGTCCCTGCCCCGAGGATGAGGTCATCGCCGAACCGAGCGCGAGCCGTCTCAAGAGTCTTGAGAGCACCCGGAACGGTCATGGTCACTTCCAGCAGGGGGAGGCCAGCGTTGTAGATGGCTTCGATCGCCTGCAACGCGGAGTTCGAGTTGGTTGTCCGGACGATCGGGATCACACCCACGTCGAGGATCGTGCTGAAAATTTGTTGCCGGCCCATGGGGACGAGGTCCAAGCCGATACGGTACCAGACTAGGGAGGGTGCCGCGCCCCCACGCACGGCCGAACGCCGACACTGCGTCGATGGGGCGGAGGGCTCACCAAGCGGCAGTCCATCCAACCACGGGCTCCAAGCCTCGCTGCGCAACTTCATCGCTCCGTGCGGGCCCAGCCGGGCCCTGGTCGTGGAGAGACCACCGCCACAGGGCGACTTCATCCGATCGCCAGTGGATGATGGTGCTTGGGGAGATCTCGATAGCACTGTCCTGCGTTGCGGCGATCGTCCGAAACCCAGCAGCGGACCGAAGAAAGCAGCGCGAAGCATGCTTCTGGGAAGGTGGGAGGAATCTTCGAGCGTCGGCAGGGGTCAGCAACGGGCCTCGGCCCGTTCGCTCCGGGGCGAGGGTCCATGCCGCCCGACCTAGTCGGCCGCGAGACCTAGCAAGCGCTCAGCTGGAGACTTCTGGACGGTCTCTCCAAGGGAAGGCACTCGAGGAGCGCCCTCATTCTGCACAGGCCGAGGGGAAACGGCAAGACCGTACTTCTAGATTGGGAATTACATCGAGAAACTACGGCACCCGAGCCGCTCGGCGTCCTGGCCAGCCGCGCGCCCCGCCGCAGCGTGCCGGCTCGAACCCAGTGCCACGAGAGCCGTTTCGCGCCTGTAGGTGCCGCTGTTATGATTTAGGCTCCAAGTTGAAATAGCGAGTCGCGTTATTTCGTAACGTGCAATAAGGACTGTCCATCGTGCAGCGCGGGCTGACCGGCAGATACGAGACGACGAGTGTTGGCCCTGAGGTGGTCCGCGCCTTTGTGCCGATACCACTGCCTCCGAGGCCTTCCCTTGAATTGGCTGGCCCGCTGCAGCAGCTGCTTGAGTCGGCGATCCTAGGCTTGGGACGTCTCGATGCGATCTCAACTCTACTGCCGGACGAGACCATCTTCCTGTATTCCTACGTTCGCAAGGAAGCTGTGCTTTCCGCCCAGATCGAGGGAACCCAGTCATCGCTTGCCGACCTGCTGCTGTTCGAGCTCAAGGAAGCGCCCGGGGCCCCTCTGGACGATGTGCGCGAAGTCTCGAACTACGTGGCGGCGATCCACCACGGCTTGCGCCGGCTGCGGGAGGACTTCCCTTTGTCCAATCGCCTGCTCCGCGAGACCCACCGAGTGCTCTTGTCAGGAGGTCGGGGCAATACGAAGACGCCAGGAGAGTTCCGCCGGTCGCAGAATTGGATCGGAGGCACGAGGCCGGGCAACGCCGTCTTCGTCCCGCCTCCGCACATCGTCCTGCCGGACTGCATGACGGAGTTCGAGCGGTTTCTTCATGCCGAGAATGATGGGCTGCCCGTCCTGGTGCGCGCCGGTCTCGCGCACGTCCAATTCGAGAGCATCCACCCGTTCTTGGACGGTAACGGGCGCCTTGGCCGACTGCTGATCACCCTCCTGCTGTGCCACGAAGGCATACTTCGCGAGCCTCTGCTGTACCTAAGCCTGTACTTCAAGCAACACCGAAGCGACTACTATGCCCTCTTGGACCATGTGCGCCTCACTGGGGACTGGGAGGAGTGGCTCGCCTTCTTCCTGGAGGGTGTGAAGCAGACAGCCGAAGGGGCCTTCTCCACTGCCCGTCGCTTGGCGCAGATGGTACGAGAGGACCGGTCCCGCTTGCAAGGCACTAGCGGGCGCAGGGCCGGTTCAGCAGTCCGCGTACACCACGCCCTCGCCAAGCGAGTGTTGTCCTCGCTGTCGGCGACGAGTCGCGACGCCCGACTGTCATTCTCAGCCACCTCCTCGGCCATGGATCTCCTCGTCACGCAGGGAATCGCGCGCGAGATCACCGGACGGAGCCGGAACCGAGTGTACGTCTATGACCAGTACCTGTCCATGCTCACCGAAGGTACAGAACCGACCTGATGCCGAATCCAGGAGAATCGGGGTGTCCGGCTCGGCCTGGGTTCGACGCGACGATATCGTGGCCGGACTGCGCGCGGGCGGATTGATTCTGTGCACTTCCATCAGACAGACGAGTCGCGGCCGTCCCGGCTCGCCGCCAAACCTGATGCCCGAGCCCTGAGTGGCGTAGCGGGGACGCGATCTGATCCTCGCCGTCAGGCGGTGATTGCCCGCAAGCCGCTCTCTGTGACGGTAACCGTTCGGAGCGGCGGTCAATAAGAGGGGCTTGGTTGGATGGCGGACAAGGGCATCATCAAGCAGCACGCCACACTTCTATACGATCCAACCCCTTTGTGTCAAGTGTGATCTGGCGCTAGCTTGACAGGGGCGGGTCTGTCTGTCAAGGCTTGGGGTTGAGTAGCTCGTCTCGCAGCACGACTCGCAGGACCTTCCGCACGGCAGCTCTGTCGAGTCCGCGCTCATACGCGCAGATGGCAACTTTCGTGGCCATAGCTCTGTACTCGTTCAGGTGTTCGGGCGGGGACACGGACGCTTCCCCGGATGTGCGTCGAGAAATGTGCCGCTCCACGAATTTCTCACAGAACTCGTCCACTTCGTAGGGCAACATGTCACGGACTTCCCCCCGCAGCGAAGGTGTCAACCGGGAAGCCCACTCGTAGGCCTTCAGATCATCCGCGATCTCCACACCAAGATCGGTTAGCCTGAGCGGGCTGGATCCCGCTACGGGCGTGGGAGGGAGCCGAAGCAGGATCTTCTCGAACTTGTTCCGGATCTCGCCCATGTCCTCTCGGATCTCGCCCATGAACTTCTTGAAGGTCTTTCGGTCGGTGTCCACTTCGCCCCTCCAGTAGGCGAACTTGAACGTCGCACCGAGAAACGCGATAGTGAGCGCTACGACGGCAGCTGAAATGATCCACTCAGGCATAGCTCTCCCTTCGAGGGTCCATTCCAAGCATAGTCCAGTGGATCGGTCTAGGCCGACGACTGGACAGTGAACCGTCTTCGCAGGACCGGCTTGGACTTCCTGCTCAGCTTACGCTTGGGCTTGGGCTTGGCGGCACCCTTGGAGAACAGGGCCTTGGCGAGCAGTTCCAGAGTTGCGCCTCTGAAGTGGTTCTTCATGGGTTTCTCCTCATTTCGGGATTGCCGGCGGGAGCGACACCTGTGAATATAAGACGAGAGTCGGGACGTGCTACCCTGATTCCGCAACATTTTTCGAAAGGGCCGACGCGTCGGGCCTCTCGTCGAATACAACATCCTGTTTCGGGAGGGGAGTAGCTACCCCTCCGGGAGAATAGGCGGGGCTCTCACCTTTCGGCAAGAACGCTGCAAGGCCCGGCACCTTGACCGGGCCGTAACGATTCAGTAAGGGGGGGGCGCTGGGTACTCCGCTACCGAATCCTTGCGATGCGTCAGAGTTCTGACCATGGGCTAACTAGCTTTGTTCAGGATTCTTCGGCAGAAGAGCGTGTTTTCGGGTTTCCGTTGGCTGGGACGGGGACCGTAAGTGCGTCTTACGAGCGCGCCGAGGAGCGGGATCACGGCGATCGTGACCAGCTAGGGTGGCGAGTGGGTTGGACCCGTCCAGCAGCAGCCGCTGGGGCCATCCGGCAGTGTGGCCGCGCCGTCGCGGAACGGCGTGTCGTCCCACGCTCGCGGCGGTTCAGGCCCTGGCGGGCCGAAACTGCGAGCCGGTGGGAGAGAGAGCCACGGGGCGTTTGCAGTGCGGCAAGTCTGCCGGCTGGGCCGGGAGACCGCAGTGCATCGGTAGCCGTCTTAGGCAGCGGCCGGCAGTGCCGCCGCGGGCACGCCGCGGGCGGTCCCGGAGACAAACTCGTACACCAGCCGCAAATTGGTGCCCGAGTACAGCGTTCGGGGCTGGTTGAGTGCGGTCAGCAGCGGTTGCACGGCTTCGTCCAGGCCCTGCCATGACTGGTGCAGCAGGCGCACGCCGTTGACCGCCGGATTATTTGGCCGCGCGGGGGCGGCTTGGCTCAGTCTGTGTGGACGGCGGATGGTCACACTCTTCCAATGAATCTGCAACACCGCCGGTCGGCGAGGCGGGGGCTGGGGCGCGGGCCGGATGCGGATGGGGGGGCAGCCGGTGGCTGAAGAGTGTGGATGAAGCGGAAGGTTGTCGTCCGGTTGATGGGAGAGGGCCCTCACTGACCAAGGTGTGCCGTTGTCGCCGCGAGCGGCTCGCGGCGGGGAGCGGGATGGGCTGGCGGCAGGGGTCTCGCGGCGTGGTGCGCTGAGCGGGAAGCGGCTCCGACCGGGATCCAAGGCGAGGACCGTAGGTTGGAGCCATGAATCGGCGTGCGGCGCTGTGAGTAGCCGGTCGCCAGGTTGCGGCGGATGGTGGGTTGCGGGGCGGCTTGGGGGTGGGTTGCTGCTAGTGGCGGGTGGCGGAGGTCAGCCGGTGCGCGGGCCGTTGGCGGCTTCGAGACGGGCGGCTCCCGGCGGCGCTCACAGTCCCCACACCGTGATCGGCGGGGCTCCGGGCTCGGGGTCCCGGCGGAACACCCGCTCCTCCCAGGACTTGTTGGGCCGTAGGTCGAAGACCACCAGATGCCCGGCTTGCGCGCCGCAGCGGTCCATGTACCAAGCCGTCTGCTCCAAGCCCTTGCCAATCGTGCTCTCCAAGCCCTTCTTCTCGCCGACCACCTTGCACTCGATGACCTGTTTGAGGGGGCGGTCAGCCAGCGGGCGGCCCGGGCGGGGCCATTCGACGACCAAGTCCGAGCGTCCGCGGGCGATGGCGTACTCCCGCGTGATCCGTCCGCCGCTGTTGACGATGCGGTGCAAGTAGCCATGCAGCACCAGCTGTGGGCCGGCCTCCCGGTGGCCGTAGCGGTCCAGCCACGACTCGGAGTGCTCGCGAGAGTAGTCCTGAAACCCGGCCAGCAGCGCCTTGACGTCCAAGCTGCCGTCCGGCTGGATGTACCAGCCCGGGGAGACGAGGTCCCTGAGCGCGCGTTCCTGGACGGTGGTCAGCTCGCGGGGGATGACTTCGGCGTAGATCGGGTTGGCCATCCGGATCGGGCCGACAGCAGCGACGAGGCCGAGGTCTTGGACGTACTCCAGGTCGCGCCCTGAGAACTGGTATTCGGGAGAGCCCGCGATCATCGGCAGGATCACCCGCCGGACGCGCTCCTCGGTGAGCGCGTTGGCGAGCTGGTCGAGGTGCGTCACGCGCTGCAGGATGAGGGTTTCCTTGGCCCGCTCGACGGCGCCGGCTGTCACCGGGCGGCTGCGGTCCCGTCCCGCCTTGTCCTCGAAGCACACCTGGTAGGCCAGCGCGTTGATCAGCCAGGGCTGGCCGGCAGTGAGTTCCCAGATCCGCTCCACGGCCCGCAGTTCGAACTGCTGGCCGGTCTCCGCTGTGTGCTGGCCGAGCAGCGACCGCATCTCCTGCTCCGTGAAGTCCCCCAGTCGCAGCGACTTGGCCTTTATGTTGAAGGCGCTGCCGGTGTTGACCCTGCCTCCGGCCGCGCTGGAGTAGACGACGTAGTCGCGGACGTCGCGCACCCCGCACAGGATCACGCTCTGCGGGAAGGCGCGCGGCCGGTTTCGGTAGCCGGCCCGCAATTGCCGCAGCACTGACAGCAGGGAGTCGCCCCTGAGGGTGTCGATCTCGTCAATAAACAGCACCAGCGGCTTGGGGTCCGACTCAGACCACTGCGCGAGCAGCTCGCCGAGAACGCTGTGGGCAGCGCAGTCGGCCAGAAGCCGCGCCTTGGCTTGTTGAACGAAGCCGTCATCCAGCATTCTCCTAGCCTGCCCTGCGAGCTGATCAAGGATCGAGTGCATGGCCTCCGGAACGACTTCGCCCGCCGTTTGGGCCACCTCGATGTTGGCGTACACGCAGCGGTAGCGGCCGGCAGAGTTGAGGGTCTTGGCGAGCGCCTCCAAGGTCGAGGTCTTGCCGGTCTGGCGAGGGGCATGCAGGACGAAGTACTTCTTACGGGCGATCAAGGTCAGGATCTCGTCCAAGTCGACCCGCTCCAAGGGGGGGATGCAGTAGTGTTCCTCCGCCTCCATCGGGCCCTCGGTGTTGAAGTACCGCTCCACGACTTGCAGTATGGCACGGCAACCGGCCTAGTCTGGCGAGGAGCTGGCCTCTCAATTGGAAACGGTCCCCAGCCTGATTCACACCGCCAGCCAGGCCGCGTGCGGGACTGGCGTCCCGGCCGGGTAGCGCGGGGAAGGGACCGCAGGCAGTGCCGGTCGCGGGTCGGAGGTAGCCAGCCGGTGGACGGCGTGGGCGCTGCGGCCGGGTGTCTTCCGGTTGAGGGGAGGGTGTCCTCGTAGGAAGGTGTCAGCCACTGGCGCCGCGTGCGACTGGCAGCGGGGCAGGCGGTGTTGCTTGCGGGCAACGGGATGGACTGGCTCCCAGGGAGTTTCGGTATGGTTTGCTGAGCGGGGAGCACCTCGGATCGACCTGCGAGGCGAGGGCAGTGGTGGGTGCCGGATTTCGGTTGGGAGGCGCGTAGCGCGACTTCCAAGTGGGTTGGGGCGGGTGTCTTGGTGCGGAGCGGCGGGATGGGCAGGCAGCTGCCGGTTGCTGGCCAGCGGAGGTCGGTCAGGAGGCGGGCTGGCATGGACTGGTTCAGCGGCGGGCTGTCTGATGGGCGGTTGCACCTCAGCAGCTGGAGGCGAGTGTCTGGGCGAGACGGTGCCAGCACCTGCGGACACAGAGTTCTGACCATGGGCTAATTAGCTTTGTCCAGAATTCTGCGTATCGTGCCTGTACGAACCTACTCACTTCGTGACACGCTTCAGGCAAGGTATGGCCTGAGATGCTCACATCTTGAACCAGTATCTTAGATTTCATCTTCCTCCAACTTACGTTTCCCCTTGAACGGGCCCCACATCGAGCGCTCCTCAAAACCCTTGTCCTGCATGTACACTCCGGGGTCATAATTCGGATTGACTTCGGGAAAGCGTGCTCCGACAGCCTCAAGATACCGCATCAGCCGACTATGGATCTTCTCGTGCAATTCTTGGCCTTGGTGTGCAATGTTGATGACTTCCCCTATATCATTGGAGAGATCAAACAGCATTGGAGTCTCTGGACTGTCGTAGAAATGAATTACTTTGTGTGATCTAGAAATGATGGCTGAATGAGGTACACTGTTTCGGTAGTGGGGGTAATGAAAATAGAGGTCTCGGTCTAGGAATCGATCGTCTGGCTTCTCTCCAGCAATATAGTTTGCAAGACTGACACCGTCAATATTCTTCAACTCGTTCGGATCACCACCTGCCCAGTCAACAAACGTGGGCAAGAAATCGTAATTGACAACGTTCCCGTGGAACACTGTGCCGGCCTCTACACCCGGACCCTTCACAATCATGGGAACTCTCAATCCCCCGTCCCATAACCACCACTTCCTAGCGTGAAGTGGCTGTTTCAAACTTGGGTCCAGCAACAATTCATCGTGACGATAGCCGTTGTCTCCTGCGACGATGACATACGTCGTGTCATCGATACCAAGTTCCTCCAGCTTCTGAAGAACAGCCCCGATCCGCCCATCCAAGTCTTCACCCATGGCCAACCAAATAGCTGGATCATCCTTCCTGTTCACCTTTTCTGGAGTCTTGTTGTTCTCTCTATACCACGCCTTCACTAGCGGGTGATCTACATACTTCTCCCGTGTTTCATGCAATGACTCTCGACCGGCATGCATTGCGTAGTGCGAGACTTGAAGATAGAACGGTCGCTTCGCATTCACTTGATCCTCTACGAATGAGATTGCCTTCTCCGTGATGCTGAACATAAGCTTGGGATCGGTCACAAGTTCAGGCATCCGCCTCATACCTGCCTGAGTGTTTCCCGGATTGTTGTTCGTGTCTCCGTCATGTACGTCGTAACCATGCTCACTGGGATCTCCCCGCATGTGCCACTTTCCAACATGGGCACTGACATATCCGAACGGCTTCAAAGCTTCGGCGATGGTGACTGCCTCGGGATCAATCTCTCGATCTGAGACATTTGGGATTAGCGGATACGATTGATAGCTCTTGTTCGCGTCGTAATAGGGTTCACGAGATCCCATATAAACCGTGAAGCCGTTCCGAGGAGCGGACTGGCCGGTCTGCAGAGCCACTCTGGCCGGCGAGCACTGAGGCGAGCCGTAAGCGTTGCGGAATCGCATCCCTTGCTTGGCGAGCCGCTCCAGATTCGGCATATTCAACACCGGCATGCGGGAATTCTCCATAGTGTCGTCCATGTGCACCGGCGTACCGTTCCAGGCCCAGTCATCGATGTAGAAGAGAACGATGTTGGGCCGTTCCTGCGCTTCGGCCCCGATGGCAGCCAGAAGTCCGAGCAGTGCGGATAGCGTGAGAGTCTTGGTCTTTGTCATGAATCTTCTCCGTAGGTCTCTATCAAACAGGCTGGCCGCTTGCGGTGTGTTCCCTGCTCCGGCCGGCAAGCTCGGTAGCGCAGCGTCCGGGCGTCGCGCTCCCTTCTGAACGCAAGCGACGTGAGGCAGCCGCAGGAACACCACTTGTCGTAATCCGAGGGTGCCAAGATGGCCTGTCTCGGTGTACCCGACAGGTCGCTAGGGGGCTGGTGCGAGCACCTCTCGCAGCCTCCGCTCGCGCCAACTCGGAGAGGACCGCGTCCTTGCTGTCGGCGGACTGGGTCAGCGAGACGCGCTGGCGGCCGCTCTCTCCAGAGTCGGTGGGCGGATCCAGAAGATGCCTTGTCTGGCGGCCCAGCCGATCGAGGCCCCAAGCCACCGAACCGTTTCGGGAGCGCTGGCAGTTCAGGCAGGCGGACCGCCACGGCCGTGCCGCAATGCGGCCCGGATCCGTGTCCAAGAACGCCGTCTCGCGGCCTTGCTCTTCAGACGCCCAAATCTGGGCGTCGAGTCGTTGGTCCACGATTGAGACGCGGGCGTGTCCGACCAGCATCACCAACGGCGACTCCGCAACCGCAGAATAGGGGTTCTTCACGGGTAGGGCAGCTTCGTGTTCGCTCCCCAGCAATGATTGTAGATCTAAGCCCTTTGCAGGTGCCACGCGAACGTGACGATGGGCCGTGTTCACCTAGAGACGATGGCTAGCCGGCCTCCTGCCGTTCAGAGCCGCAAAGAGGCCTGCTCCGCGCACGGTGGGGTAACCCCGACGCTGGCTGCCGCCCAGTTTGGAGCCTCGCTGCCGGACCGCTCGAGTCTCACTCAGCGAGTCCGTTACGATGGGCCGGTGCAATTCATGAACGGCACACCGCAGCATGGCTGAATCGAGGCAAAGCGTCGGTCCGGTCTCCTTCCGCCCGGACGCGCTCGTTCCCGGCAGGTCGAGCGGAGGTCCGGACTTGGGAGACCGCATCCGGATGCATCTCGAGGTGATGGACGGCGTCCGCCACGGGCCATCCGTCGAGAAGCGCCTCGCGATCGTCGTGCAGCAGCTGGCGTCGCACGGTCGGACCACAACCGTCAAGGGATGCAGCGACCCGAAGAACAGGGGGTGGCGACGAACCCCGCTGGGCGGCCAAGGTGGAATGCATTACTACTTGTGGTGGACCCCGCAGGATAGCCCACAAGCCAAGAGCGTCTCCGGGTTGCCTCGGCACGCGATCCTCTTGCGGGCCGTACGCCATCATGACGACCACAGCGAGCTGAAGGCGGGCGACCTCGACAAGTACTGCCCGCTGTCGGCCCGTGATGTCGCGGACGACTCCGGCGGCACACTCCGCAGCCCATGGACCGACCGCCAGCAAGCCTTCCACCGGGACAACTCGCCAGTCCGAGTGGTGCGCGGCTACCCGGGATCCGGCAAGACGATGGCTCTATGGCGAGCCGTCGAGTCCAGGACGGGTAGAACGCTCTATCTCACTTGGTCCAGCACCTTGACCGAAGAAGCGCGTTCCCGATTCAGGGCTTTCGTGCCTGCCGACGCGAGCGTCGAGGCAATGCAGTTCCGAGTGTTCATCGGCAGCCTTCGCGGTATCGACGTCCCCCATGTGACGCTCAAGCAAAGTCTCGGTAAGTTGGAGAACGCATTCGAGTGGTGGAAGATCAGCAGCCACCTCGGTCCCTGGAATGACAATCTAGATGCGATGCATGGCGAAATGCGGGCCGTCCTTCTCGGTCGGGCAGTTCCCGGCTTCATGGACTGCATCGACAGCGGACGCCGCCTCGCAGACCAAGCCTATCTCGATACCACACAAGCAGGATAGCGAGCCGCCAAGGCGCTGCTGGAAGGCGTGGAGCGCGCACAGTGGCAACGATGGTACAGCGAAGTATTTCCGGAACTCGCGGCCGCCCATGAGGCCTTGGACCAAGTCAGGACCGGCAGGATTCCTACCGGCCTCCAGGGATTCGACCGCATCGTTGTTGACGAGGCACAAGACCTGACACTGCTGGAGTCCGCAGTAGTAGCCGAATACTGCCGCTGCTTGGCCTCGAACCGCCAGCGAGCACCTTGGCTGATGATGGCATTCGACGCCGGACAGACCGTCCGTCCGTCTGGCTTCAACTCGAACCGGCTCAGCCACCTGCTCACCAAGAGACTTCACGCGCCGGAGGAATTCCAATTGGACCGCGCCGTCCGCAGTCCCAGCCGGATCTCCGATGTGATCCGGCGAGCGTCGCTTCTATACCTCCTCATCAACAAGGACTGGCGGCCAACGGACCAAGGCAGCCGAGAACAAGAACAGGAAGTCCTTTCCCGCCTCATCTATGTAGAAGTCCCCGCGGGAGATGCCGGGCCGAGTCTGATCCGCCAGCTGGAAGACTCGGACGATGTCGCGGTGGTCTGCCCGACATCCAAGCTTCCCAACTGGATTCCCGAGGACTGCCGGGAGGTCGTGCAGACACCGGAAGAGGTGAAGGGCTTGGAGTACGCCTCGACATGCGTCCTTGACGCAGGCAAGCTGATCGTGCGCATCCGACAGAACACTCACCAGAAGGGTGCCATGGAGCTGCAGGCGAACCGCACGGCGATCGACGGCTTGCGAGTCGCAATCAGTCGGGCGACTGAAACCCTAGTGCTGATCGACTTCCAACCCAGCGCAGAGGAGAAGCATGAGACGCTGGAACTGCTGGGGAACCCCGAAGTGTTCACGCCTGCAGACCTCAGCGAGTTCTTCCGCGACGCCGACCTTCCGCTAGATGAGCGGATCCTCGTCAGGATCCGGGATGCGCGTTCCTTGATTGACTCCGTTCCAGAACGCGCATGGCAGCGTGCTTGCCAAGCGTTGCGCCTGCTCGGAGAGCCACAGGAGGCAACATTCGAGTCGGACGAGTCTCTCCAACGGGAAGTTTGCTTGAGCGTGCTGCAAGTCGCCGCGAGGAGGCTCGTGACCGCGAACATTCCGGGTCCGGAACGCCAGAATGTACTGGATACGGCGACACAACTGGCGGGCCAGTGGGGCACGAGCGATCTTGCCGGGGCGGTCGCTAGGCTGGACGAGTGGGTCTCAGGCCCGATCGAGGCACCGTTCGCGTTGTTCGATGCGGCCCTCGCACTCCAACCTGAGGACCGACGCTGGCTGGAGTCCGTGTTGCAGGATTCACTCCAATCGCTGCAACGTGCCTTGAACGCCTGCGCAACCAACCCCGATTGGGCCGGCAAGTACGCCGGAAACGTGGAGGACTGGTTGGATCTCATTGGGTATCCCGGTGACGCGAAGGAAGAGGCAGAGAGACTGCGCGGCGAGGCAGTGGCCGTCCTCGTCGATGAGAAGGATTGGAGTGCGGCGACGAGGGCCTTCTCCAAACTGACCTCTCCCGAACCGCAAGTGGCAGGCCCGATTCTGGAGCATTCGGGGAGGTTCATCGAAGCTGCGGAGAACTTCGAGCTTGCCAACCAGCCTGTAGAGGCTGTCCGCAACTGGCGCCAAGCCGGGCGATTTGACCGTGCCGCGCAGCTGGCCAAGGGCCAAGAGCGGAGAGATCTGCAGTGGGCCCACGATATGGACCAACTGATCGCCCGGCGCCCCAAGGACCTTCCAGAACGACTCACGAAACAGGAAGTGAGAGTACTCAACGAGCGGTTGAAGAGTGCGCAGATGCCGCTTCCCAAGAAGCCGAAGGTGTCGGACGGAGGTGGGGGTCTCTTCTAAGAGCCACAGTGAAGGGAGGCCCACCTGCAGCCGAACAACTGCAATTGGGATGAGGCGGAGCTGCAACGACCCCGTTGGCCTAGGTCCATCTAGTCATCGCGGAGCCGACTCCCGCACACAAACCCTGAGTCCATCCTGCTGAGCACTCTCCCGACATGCCCACTCTGCAAGGTACCCGTCCGAAGCCCGCGACACTCCTCAACGCATTGTGCCAGCCCGAGGAACCTCCAGCCCCGGGACGGTGAGGCGGTCCGTCTCAACTCTCGCGTCCATAGCAGCCGCGGACCGTTGACGCAGTTGACACCCTCAGATCCTAGAGTCGACTCTCGAAGCGCATTCATCCCGCTCCAACCAATGGATGGCACCGTGCCCAGTCCTGCAACATGGCTCGAACCCGGGGATCCGCCGCTGGGGGGACGGGCTGGGTCTTGCGCCTAGAGTCCTTCGGGCGTGGCGAGAGCGAGCCGACCGAGCCGATGCTTGCCAAAATGGCCAAGCAGTACCGTCGCCCGCTGATTGCTTCTTACTTGCCTGAACTTCCACGACGATCCGGCCGAGGTGCTGGCTTCCGGACACTGCGCGGCGACGGATCCCTTGAGACAGACCCACTCTAAGACGCCCTCCCAAGGGACATGCGGACCTGCCAGTCCATGGTCCAAGCACTACTGGAAGCCACGGACGAAGCGGAAGTCTCGCCCCGAGTGGGCTGAGCCGCACGTCGTTGTGCCGCCGGCGAGTCTCGAACTCGGCCACCAGCCGGGCACTCAAGGGGTCGCAGTTGTTGCTTCAACTGGCAGGCCCGACTGCGCTGGATGAGGCGAACGATGCTATCCAGTCGCCTGGTGGCGCACGGTTGCGGAGGCGATCGTTGCCGTTATGGCGGGGCCAATCAATCTCTCGCAAGAGCAGCGGCGCGTCATTTCGGCGAGAGCGTCGACGAAGATGGCCTCCGCAGTGGGGTGCGGCGGGTTGGAATCAGACCTCGTCGCGACGCCCCGCCGAGGGCACTTCGGAGCGCAGTGCGGGCACCTGCGGCTGATGTGCTGAACGAGACGCTGGCAGTACGGCGTCCAGCGCGGGCATCATCCTCCCCTTGGGGAGCACCTAGCGCTAGATCGTAGTTAACTCATTGCTGTAGCTGCGAGTTGAACTTGGCCTAGCCGAATCTGTGAGAGGCCCCGGGGCTCTGGACCAAGTCTGGAAAATGACCGCAGCGGTGCGGACGGGTTAGTGGCCAGCGGCGTCTTAGGCGTGCTCTAGCCCGCCGTCTGCGGGGGCTAGCGCTGACTCGCACTTGACACCGGGGGGTTGGATCGTATAGAAGAGTGGTGTGCGGGTTGGGCTGCGCATGCTGAAGCCGGCCACGGTGGAGTGGTTGCGCCGGGCACTGTCGAAGGGCACGTTGACGCGTGCCCAGGTGGCACGGGGACTGTGTCGGAGAGACGGCTGGCGGAACGCCCGCGGGAAGCTGTGCGCAGCTTCGGCGCGCAAGGGCCTGCCTGCGCTGGCGGCGGAGCTGGGGCTGCCCATGCCGCCGGTAGTGCGCCCGACGGGGGGCTGCCGGCGGCGCTCGCGGCGGCGGGCGCGGCGCAGCGTCCCGCCGCTGCGGCTGCAGTGCTCGCTGCCGGAGCTGGGAGAGGTCAGCCTGCGCCTGGCCGACACGGCCCAGCTGCGGCGGCAGTACGGGGATCTGCTGACGGCGGAACATCCGCTGGGGCGCGGGCGGGCACCGGGTTGCCGGCTGGTGTACGGCATCCGGGCCGGGGGCCGGGAGCTGGGAGTGGTCAGCTTCGTGGCCGCGCCGATGCGCTTGGGGCCGCGCGACCAGCATCTGGGCTGGGACGAGCGCACCCGCCGCCGGAACCTGCCCCGGCTGGTCTCCAACGACCGTTTCCTGGTGCGGCCCGGCGTGGTGGTCCACAACCTCGCCAGCCACGTGCTGGGCTTGGCGCTGCGGCGCTTGAGCAGCGACTGGGAGCGGTTGCACGGCAGCGCGCCGGTGGCGGTGGAGACCTGCGTCGCGCAGCAGCGGCGGGCCACGTGCTATAAGGCGGCGGGCTTTGAGTGCTTGGGGGAGACGGAGGGCCTGCCGTGGGGCGCCCAGCAGCCCACGCGGGCGCAGCGCGCCCAGCCGGACTTCCGCGAACCGGAGCGCCATCCCAAGCAGGTCTGGGTCAAGCCGCTGGTGCCCGATTGGGAGCGTGTGCTGCGGGAGAAGGCGCGGCTGGTGCTGGGTAGCTTCCCGAGGCTGGACTTCGACAGCGAGGAGGCGCACTGGTCGGCGCGCGAGTTCGAGCGCTCGGACCTGCCGGACCGGCGCCTGCGGGAGCGGCTCAAGGCCATGGGCGGGGCCTGGGAGCAGCGCCCGGGCGAGTGCCTGCCGGCCATCTTCCCGCGCGGCAAGGACCAGCAGGCCGCCTACCGCTTCCTGCGCAATGAGAGGGTTTCCATGAAGGACATTCTGGCGCCGCACCGGGAGGCCATGGTGGACCGCTGCCAGCTGCTGGCGGGCACCGTGCTGCTGGTGCAGGACACGACCACCCTGAACTACACCGGGCTGGGCGAGTGCACGAGCGGCCTGGGGCCGCTCAAGAAGCGCAGTGAGAGTGCGCGCGGGCTGCACGTGCATGCCTCGGTGGCCTACACGGAGGGCCGCCGGCCGTTGGGGGTGAGCAACTTGGAAGTCTGGGCCCGGCCGCTGGAGGAGCCGCCGGACGAGCGCGAGCGAGAGAGCCAGCGCTGGTTGCGGGGGCTGCGGCAGGGTTTCGAGCTGAGCCAGGCCTGCCCTGATCAGCGCATCGTGGTGGCGGGCGACCGCGAGAGCGACATCTACGAGCTGTTCCGGGAGCGGGAGCAGCGCGAGCAGGCCGGCGAAGAGAACGTGGAGCTGCTGGTGCGCGTGCACCTGGGCCGGCAGCGCAAGGTCAAGGTGTGGGACCCGAGCCTGCGGTCGCTGATGCTGCGCTCGATCCCCATGCAGGCCGACTTCCAGCAGCGGGTGCGCTTCCGGCGCACGTTCCGGCTGAGCTCGCAGGGTGGGCAGCGGGCCCGCCAGCGGCGCAAGGTGAAGACCCAGGTGAGCATCGGGCCGGTCGAGCTGCAGCCGCCGGAGGCGCGCCGCCAGCGGGGCGAAGCGGGAGTGGAGGCCTGGCTGGTGCATGTCGAGCAGCTCGATACGCGGCCGGGGGAGGATCCGCTGGAGTGGTTCCTGCTGAGCACGGCGGGCGGGTTGAGCAAGCGCTGGGCGAAGCGCATCGTGGGCTGGTATGAAGCCAGGTGGGCGGTGGAAGAATTTTTCAAAGTTTTAAAAAGTGGTGCGCGCATCCAGGACCGCCGCCTGCGCACGGCCGCTGCGCTGCGCAAGTGCCTGGCGTTCGACGCCGTCACGGCCTGGCAGGTCTGCTCGCTGGCGCGCTACGCGCGCGACGCGCCGCAGACGCCGGTGGACGCCGTGTTGACCTGGGCCGAGATCACGGCGTTGTGGATCCACGTGCAGGCACAGGAGCTGTGGCGGCCGAGCGAGCGGGGGCGCGCGCCACCGCGCGACATCCGGACTTGGGTGGTGTGGCTGGCGATGACGTCCGGCTTCCGGCCCTCGAAGCGCCGGCCCCTGCCGGGCAACGCCGTGCTCTGGCGGGCCTGCGTCACGTTGGGGCAGTGGGTGCAGCACGATCAGGCCCGGCTGGAGTCCCTGCCCAGCCGGCCCGTCTTCGCGGAGCCGCCGGACGCAGCCGGGCCGCAGGCCAGCGAGTCCCCGTAGCACCCCGCCGGAGAGCTCGGGCCCGGCGCGACAGCTCGCGGCTCACCACTGGGCCCCTCAGCGGGGGGCCCAGCCCGGAGCCCGTGCGTCTGCAGCCGCTGCGGGGTGGGCCAGTCTGCTGGCTGAACCCCGCACCGCCCACTGGCTGGAGGGCAGTCGCCGGCCCAGGTAGGCACTGGCGCCCCAGCGACAGCGGCCGCCCACTCTCCCGTCCCATCCCCCCGCAGACGGCGGGCTAGAGCACGCCCAAGACGCCACTGGCCACTAACCCGTCCGCACCACTGCGGCCATCCTCCAGACTTGGCCCAGCGCCCCGAGGCCTCTCACCGATTCGGCTAGGCCAAGTTCAACTCGCACCTGCAGGAATGAGTTAACTAGTGCTTGCGACAAAACCCCATTTCCGCATGATTTCTGGTATGGAATTGAGCTAGCTTATCAGGCTGTGAGCGGAGATTCGGCCTGATTCTGCAAGATTGTCGGCTCTGCATTCCGACTCCAGGATGAATCCATCATGGCGCCCGTACGCAACGCGCACCTCCGCCCGGCGAACCCTAGTTCGCAGTCCAATCCGCCGGGAATTCCGCCGCGCTAGGCGGCTTTTCGTAGTCGCCCGACCCCTCGATCCAAGTCCCGACGCTCCTTGGCAGCCGCCCGCGCTGCCCGCTGCAGCAGCAAACCCATCCGATGCACGTTCGCCGCCAGCATCGACCGTGCCACCACGCGCCGGAACCCTTCCTTGCCCTTCTCGCGAACTCGGTCCAGCCCCCGCTGCTCCAAATTGTTAATCGCCGACTCCACCGCCGAATGCTCACTCCTAGCCTCTTTGAACCACTTCTCGCTCTCCCGCTCCTTGTCCGCCTTCGACAGCTTCCCTTTCTTAGGTAGTGCCGGCTTGCTCAACACCCCTCCCAACGCCAGGATGTTCGCTATGCTGGAGAACCCCTTGTCAAAACTGCACCCTTCCAAGTCCGGCCACTCTTTCTTCATATCCTCCATCACTTGCACTGTCACCTCCACATCCACTTCCTTCCACAGATTCTTCCAGCCCAGCACGAATCCTTCCTTGCTCTCCACAATCACCACCGGCACACCCAGCTCCACCGGCTGACCCGCCTTCCCTTTCGAAATCCACCGCGTGTGCTCCGCGTGAATTGAGAACACCTTCTCGGCATGCGGAATCTGCTCCCCTTTCAGCAGCCTCCTCCGGACTTGATCCTTCAGCCGATACGCCAGCTCCAGCAGCCTGTCAATCTCTCCCAATTGCCCCTCGTCCACCTCGCTGCCCTCCAGCTGCGGGCGCAGCTTCTTCAGTCGCTTCAGCAGCTTCGCCCCCGCTGACAGCAGTCTCTTGACCTCTTTTTTCTTGTTCTTCCTCTTGTAGGCCACTCTGAGTTGCCTGTATGCCAATTCCACTTTGCTCTTCCAGTGCTTGTGCTGCCGGCAGCCCGACACCCCCGCCGTCTCGCAGGCCGTCACCACCGCCAGCAACACCGCCACCAGAGCGTTCCGCAACAGCCAGTAATCCGTCGGGTAATCCACGTTCGTCTCCACCACGAAACTGTCGCAGCGGGCCGTCAGCTCCTCCCCTTCCTGCCATCCGGCCAGTCGCTGTCCAGCCTTCACCACTTCCCGGTTCACCTTCCTTAACAGCTCCGGCGTCAGCAGCTGCACGTTCCGCGCCACCGTCCGGCTGGTGAACTCCTTCAACTCCATCGATCCGATCCCCAGCATCTGCCTCAGGTCCAGGTGCTTGCTTGCCAGCTCCGCCAGACGATCGAAATCACATCCCAATCCCTGCTTCACCAGGGCCAGCACCAAGACTGCCCACAGGTCCATCCCCGGCCGACCGTTGTTCGGATCCAAGCCGCTCACCGCTTTCGCTTCCCCTGCGTCCTGCCCGCCGTCCTGCGGCCGGAACAGCTCTTCCTTCAGCAGGCTGAAGATTCTCTCTCTCAGGTCCTTGCTACTGTAGATGAACTGGATGCCCTTCAGCACTGCGGGGATGTCGTCCCGCGACTGCGGGTTGATGTCGATCGCCTCAATCGGCACGCTCCCCAGCTCCAGCTGCGGGTTGATGACCTTTCTCATGCCTTCCTAATAGCACACTCCGGTCTCCGCTCGCAACCCTTGAAGTCCGTGCGGGAGCCTGATCTGGAAGGCTGTCCAACCGTCTCCCGCCCTCCCCAAGATGGGGTCCGGCGCCCAGGAGGGCAGTCGTTTGAGAAGCTCAGTAGCGGTCTGATCCGCGACCTTCAGCATCCTCTTGCAGAGCAGTTCGCATGCGGGTCTTGGCAGCCTTCGTCCGGAATATCGCGACCTGTTTCCCGCTGTTTCGGCACCGGCTCAGTCCATCCGCGAGGCTCCTGAGGGCTGATTCCGCCTCACGCAGGCTGCGAAGATGGCCCCTCCAGCTCCGGATCGGCCCCCGCCGCGGCATTTCGGTGCGATCTTCGCAGGCGATGACATCACTCATGTAGTACTAGTTGCCCAAGCTTCATACTGTATATTCCGTCTTGCGCACATCCCGCATCTTTTGTCGCAGGCACTAACTACGATCTAGCGCTAGGGGGAGCACTCACCCAAGATCTCGCCCCGATAAGGTTGTACGTTGGACTTCGGCGCAGGCACTCGTTCACTCGTTCCATGCAGCACTCAAGCATGGGGCGCTTTGAGTAGGGGCATTACTGACGTGAGTGCCCATCCACTGGGAGCTTGGTCCACTGCAGTTGGGCTCTAGACCCAACTGCAAGACTGCAAAAACCCCATACCATCCACCAGAACCAAGACCTTCGTGCATACCTCCCCGTTTGGCCGCATCGCCCCTGCTCATTCCAGCACCTTGAACACGCCGTCTTGGGCGTCCCGGTAGAACTCGATGTTCACTTTCGTCCAGAGATCATCCGGCAAGTTCATCAACTCGCGCCTCGCGCCGACCGGCATGAGTAGCACGGTCGCCTGCTTGTCGACCGCCAGCTCGGCAATCGACACCGGATCCGCTATGCGCTCCAGCGATCCGCCCAGATTGAGCGGTCCGACAACGATGCTCGCGCCCCGCGTCCGGCGTTCCAGCAGCCCTCCCACCAACGCAGCCAACACCGGCAGCCCCAGTCCGGCGCCCGACCGCTCGTTGTCGCGGGGCTGCATCTGAATTGTGTACTGGTGGCCGTGCGGGTCGCGGTCTCCCACCAGCGCGCTCCCGGCCGCATATAGATTCTGCTCGCCCACCCTCACGCTCTCGCGAAAGGCCGGCGGCACCGGATGATTGAGGATCTTCGCGCCCCCGGCTCCCCTTCCCACCACCACCTCGATCCGATAGAGTCCCGGCCCGCTCCCCGCCGAGCCCGGTCCGATCGCCCACACCTGACCCGGCGGCAGGGGATCGCTTTCGATCGCCTCATCGCTGCGCAACTCCGGGGTCGCCACAAAGCTCTCCGTCCCGTCCACTCCGAGCGTGTACGAGAAGTGGGTGCTGCGGAACTCGGCCTTGAGGCAGCGTTTCTGCTGCTCCTTGACCCGCCGCCGCGATTCGAGGGCGAGACGGACCATCCACTCCAGATCGTCGTCGTCGACCTCCATTTTGGGATCGGGGAACAGCAGCTTGAGCAGGCCCGATATCGTCTTGTGCACGGCTTCGATGTCGCGGCCCGAAAGCGCGCCGCCCCAGAAGACGCGGTTTTGGAGGATCGGTAGCCGGGACGTATCGCGCAGCTTCGTCCAGCAGGCGCTCAGGAAGTCGTTGACGAGCCCGAAATGATCGGTGAGGTGATCGGCTGGATTGAGCTTGGGGAAATCCCAGCCGGGCGCAAATGCGTGGATGCGGTCGTGGAAGGCGGTGTCGTTGCGCATCTGCGTGGGTAGCGGGCTGAGCAGGTGCCCGATCCGCTGCTGCTGCTCGACCGAAACGTCGAAATTGCCGACAAGGACCAGCGACCCCTCGGCGCGAATGCTCTCCTTGCCTCGGCTGAACTCACCCGACGCCATGTAGCCCTTCATGATGTTGACGCCGTCCTTCTGGTCAAACGAGACTCCCGCCACCTCGTCGAAACAGACCACGTCGTACTGGCAGACAAGACCGCGCTGTCCGTTCGCCATGTTCACGAACATCTTGGCGACCGTCGCCTTGCCACCGGAGAGCAGGTGCGAAAACGGAGACAACTGCTGGTAGACGTGGCTCTTGCCGGTGCCGCGCGGTCCCAGCTCGATCAGGTTGTAATTGCGTTCCACGAAGGGGATCAGCCGTAGCAGGGCGACGCGCACCGCGCCTTCGTCGAGCGAAGCGGGCTCGAGTCCGGTCGAGCGAAGCAGGAGACGCTTCCACTCTTCGGTGCCGAAGTTCCGCCGGCCCTTGGCGAGCACGTCGAGGACCGACGGACTCGACATCTGAATCGGACGCATGGCGGCGATGCTGAAGGGGCGACCCTGTTTCTCCTGCGCGATCATCGGGTCGTATTCCAGCGTGACCTCGGCATAGAATCCATCGGCGAGGATGCGCTCGTTCTCGACGACGAGCTCGGTGCCGATCCGCACATCCCGCAGGCCCAGGCTCGGCAGTTCCACCAGATAGCAGTCGTTCTTGGCGTCCAAGCGCGCGCGCACGATGTCGATCATCCGCACCGAACCCTGTTCGCGGGCGCGGGACTTGAAGATTTCGCGGTCGGCAGGCCGGACCGTGCGGCCTTCCAGCTGATCCTTCACGATGTCGAGTCCCTCGGCGATCTCGGCCGGTTCGACGCTCGCGCAGTATCGCCCCAGCAGGAACTCAACGACATACGTCGGAACGGGATACTGCCTTGCGTACTGGCGCACGAGGTCCTTGCGGACCAAATAGCCGGGGAAGGCCTCATTGGCCGCGTGGTCAAGGTCGTCCAACCGAAAGTCGGCGGCGGACGTGGTCTCGGTGGGCTCGGTCATGTGGGAGGGTCTCCCCTTCGGGTCGCGCGGTGGGCGAGGACGCGTCCATCGGAGGCAATGACAACGAGAACCAGCGCGGCGTCCTCGTGGTCCTCGTCAGACAGGATCAGGCTGGCACATCCGTCTGCGTCAATGGCCTTCTGACTCGATGCGACGGACTTTCCCGAGGGACTTTCGAGGCGCAGGTCGGCAGTCGCTCCCTCTCCGGGGCATTCCACCGTCACATTGCACCGCATCCGGAGCCAGGAGACGGATCGGATGACCGTGCGGGGAAGCCTAACGGGCCCCATTCCCCCATCCACCGCCTTGGCGCTGATGCGGATGTCCGGGATCAAGCACTCCTGCACGCTCAGGCCTCCGTGCGCGTATTCCGGCCGCTGGCTGAAACAGGCGATGCCGGGAGGCGATGCGAAGTGCTCGTCCGGGTTCCAGTGCCACTGGTACAGGGGAGCGTCGGGCCTAGCTTCTCCCGCAAGCACCGCCGCCCTTGCCCACTTGGACTCGGTCAGATGCCTCGGAAGCTGGACCATCGGGAGTCCGCCCGGCAGGAGCAGCCAGCCGTGATCGGTGACGATACGGACGGATTTCCATCCGGTTTCGATGAGTTCGAGAACACAGCGCACGAGCTGGTCGAGTTCGTCCTTGACCAGTCGTGCGAACCCGGCCGCTTTGTGGTGGTGGCCGTGGTAGTCGATCCGGCCGGTCTCACGCCAGCCGCGAGCACCGGGCGAAGGGCCGAAATCGAGGGCATCGTCGCGAGCGACCCCGTAGCCTCGCTCTGCCATGGCTTCTCGCAGCGTGCCGGCAGATGCGGGGCGGCCCGATCCGCGCACGACCGGCTGGAAGTCGGCACCCAAGCGGTCGCCGGCGATCTTGTCCGCGACCGGGGTGACTGCGGGCTTGGCGGTGGCAGTGACGGTCGGGATGGCGGCCCAGCGGGAGTGGACCGTTGCGGTCAGGCTGCGCTTCCGGAGACGCTCGACGAGGCAACGGCCGAGCTCGTAGCGGAGACCATCGACGAAGAGGAGACACTCCTGTTCGGCAGCGGTAACGGGCGAGGTGGGAGCGGCAGGGACGGGACCGGGGGTTGGCGCGTACGCAGTGGCGGGGCTTTCCGTGACCGATCCGGTGCGGACGGACGGAAGCGGGTGATCCCTGATCGCCGCCTGGAAGGCCCGCGCCGATTCGTCCAGCCATGGCCTCATTAGGTGGCGAACTGCGTCAGCGATCAACTTCTCGTGCTCGGGGCTGGCGAACGCAAGAGCTTCGCGTGCGCTCCGGTCGGCCTGCCAACCCCGCTTGGCATAAACCCGCGCAATGTCGTTCGGGGCCGCTCCGCCGACCGAATTGCCGACGGCCTCGGCGAGGCGGGCCAAGGGACGAAGCACTTCCGCGAGGGACGAGTGGCCCATCTTCGCCCATATCCATTCGCGCCGCTGGCCGTGTTCCGCTTCAAGCCGCACGATCTCCGCGGAGGCCGCGGAATGGGAGAGATCCGGTAACTGACTGAGCGCCGCGCGCACGGACATCTCGCCTTCATCATTGAGATCCGGCCAACGGTCGCGGCCTTCGAGTACGAGTTCGCCTTGCGGCCGGCTTCGACGGAGCACCCCGGCAACGCCTTGGTGGATCCGTGGAGACTCACTGAAACGCGACCACACATCCCCCCACCGTCCCTTGCCCTGAGCGAGCTTCGCAGCGGCCTCCACGTCGGCCCCGGCCTCCGGGTCGAACCGGAGCTTGCGGCGGGCTTCGTCGCAGAAGGCGTTCCAGCGCGAATCCCCCATCGTTTCGCGGCTCGCTGCCGGATCGCTCAGCCAGCGAAGGATGTCGCGCTCGATCTCAACGCCGGCAATCCGGTTGAACTCGTTGGCGTCGAGCCGGCGCCCCCGCAGCTCGTCCAAGTGCGTCTGCGCAACCTCGCCGATGGCGCGCAGCAGGGCCTCGCGTGTCCCCGAGTCGCGCGCGATGTCGAGGCCGGGGCCTGCACGAACCCCAGCGGAGCGATGCCTAAGAAACGCACGCACACTCCAGTCGCGTCCGTTGGGGTGGTGCCAAGCCACGCCACGGTACAGCAGTTCGACGAGCGGTCGGAGATGTTCGGGACAGTCCTCGCCCGCGCGAAGCTGTCCCCGGTCGACTCCCGGCAGGTAGACGACCGGAGGGCGGTCACCGGAGACGTCCGGGAGCTCTATCGTTCCGTCGATCACGCAGCGCAGCCAGATGGCGGGACCGGTGCGGTCGTCATGGCAATAGTCGCCGAGCACGAGTAGCTCCGGGATGTGCGAACGTGCGGCGGGAAGGAGTCGGCGCCATTCCTGGCTGGCGTCCGTCCACAGGATGGCGGCAGGAGGCACCATGCTTCCGGAAACGCCCGCCTTGGCGCGGATGGCGGAGGCGAGGTGATCGAGCGCGGTCATGGGATGTACATTAGTGTGTCGCCGAGCGGGGAGCGAACGGTTGGCAGTGCCGGTGCAAAGCCCCGGCACTCGGCGCACATATCAGGGGGCGGCGGCGCGCATATGGAACGGGAAGCCTGCGCAATACCGGTCACTTGGCGGGGGTGACCGCTCGCCGAAACGCGGGCGAGAATGCGACTATCGCATTTCGACCGCATTTCGTGGTCCGATTTCTCCAGAAATGCGCGGGGAATGGGAACGCCGCATTTCTAGTCGCATTGTCAGCCGCCTAATGCACACGGAAACGCGCACTCCGTGCAGCGTCGCGTTTCTTGCCGACGGATGGGCACCTGAGATGGTACCAGCTCGCGCTTCTTGTCGCACTGCCCCGCTCATTGCGACGATCCTTGCGGACCGACGTAGACGTATCGTGTGCCACGTCCGCGGCCGCTCAGTGTGACGAGCCCCTGGGCTCTGAGCTCACCGACGAGACGCCTGACCTGATGGCGGTCGAGACCGGTTATCCGTCGTACGTCCAGATTCGCCAAGGGTGGATCTCCGATTTCGCTGCAACGGCGCATGGCCTGCAGTGCGCGGCCCTTCAACGCGGCCCAGTCCTCCGATTCTTCGTCGGCGTCCAAGATGCGCCGGCGAAGCTCGCGGGTCAGAGTCCAGCTTTCGTCGGACCCAATGCGTTCGACGTATCCGAAGTCAGCCTCCATCACCCCCAAGGTTTCGCGTGCCTGCTCCTGGGAGCGTTGGCACAACCGGGCCGCGGCCGCCAATCCGATTTCCCGGTCTCGGGACAAACGGTTCAGGATCAGAAGATGGTCCACGGTGAGAATCCTTCCGCTCCGGCTCTCAGCCACGGTGAAGCCGTGAAACGGCACGGAGAGCCGCGAGGCGTGAAACGTCACGCGCACGGCACCCCCGATGTCCTCGATGACCGGCGGCCGCTTTCCCTCAATGAGAAGAGCGTGGTACATCCGCTCGGTTCCCAGATTGGTTCGATTCACCAGCCTGAGCCGAACCAGCGCGTCCACGAGACGAGGGTTCCGCGTGATTGGCCTGTGGTGCAGGATGTTCTCCGCCGTGACGCCGCCCAGGAAGCCGCCGGGGCTCGTGATCTCGATGCGATCGGCGTACTGCTTCACCAACCGGGGCGAAGCGATCCGGTAGTCACTGTGACAGAAGGCATTCAGCACGGCCTCGCGAAGAGCCACTTCCGGATAGGTACGGTGCTCGAAGTGGTAGACGCCTTCGCGTACCGTCTCAATAGGGTTGTGGGCCATGATTCCTGCGATCATACGATCCACGGCCACCGGAATGGCGTCGTTGCCGTCGGCCCGCTCCGAGTAGTCAGTGCTCGAAGCCATGCGAACATACGTCCAAACGCATCGTGGCACGTGACGGCGCATCGCAGCGCGCGAACCGGCTAGGAGTATGGCGGCACGCGTAGGCCGGTCCGCTTCCGTTGCTCCGACTGCTTCCAGCAAGTCCTTGTCGTTGCGTTCGAGGAGTGCATCCGATGCGTGCTCTCGTTTCGCGCCCGCCCTGAGCTTCTCCATGGCGGCCGCCGAGAAGACGCCTTGGAGCGGAGCATCGACCGTCTCGGCCGTGTAGTCGCTGCCTGCCGATTCCTCGTCGAGTTGCCGTAGCAACGATCCAGTGAGGGGCAGGCAATCTTTCCCCACCCTGACTGCCCCCCGCCCTGCGGTGTCCGTATACGGCGGAATGCCCGGGTGGACATGCATGGCGATCAGCCGCCCGGTGCCCTCCGGGACCTCGATCTCCTCGAACGCCGGCGTCAGCTTGGGATCCGTGCCGTTGTACACTTGCCGCCCCAGCGGATTCGTGCCCACGTGGTAGGGGACGCCGACCACGGCGTTGCCGCGGCCCGTCACCCCATCGGCGACGCCGAACACCACGGTGCCGCCCCCGCCGTTGGCCATGCACACGGCGGCCCTGACCACTCGTTGGAGTTGCTCGCGGGAATTACCGCGCCCCCATTCCTTGAAGTCGACGTGCTGACTTTCGAGTTCGTCGGCGGTGCAATCCTCCAAGCGGTCAAGAAGCGACTCGATCCCGACTCTAGTCATGGTCATGGGTTTACCCCGTTTCCGCGCCGCTTCGGGCGTGTCGGTTCCGTGCCTGCAGCTTCGCCGAGTTCGTGTAGTGCAGGTCGTTCCAGCGATTCCCATCGAACTTCGCATCCTCCAACGCCTCGAAGTCCGTCCGCGCCTCCGCGCTTCCGCCGCCTGGGCATCCCCAGAACCACGGAAACTCCTCCCGTGGCCGGGGCTCCTCCGGCTCCTTCCCACGGTCCTTGCCCCACTTGACGTTCGGCTTCATGCGCAGAATTCCGGCCCCGGCGCGTCCGCCCTTGCGTAGCTTGGCGCGCATGAAGGGACGGATGTTCAGGCGTACGCCGTCGTCGAGGTCCGGTTGCCAGCCCACCGGCTGGGCGTGAAGCGGTTTCCAGCGCACGAAGAGATCGCAGGGAGGCTCGCCCTTGAGGATCCGCTCCAACTGTTGCTGGAGATCCATGGCGTGCGCGAGGCGGTCGTCGGACCCGGCCACGCCGTCGCGCTGTTCGGCCCGCTGGAGCCCGATCCAGTCGTTCAGGTACGCGTAGGCGAGCGATTCGAGGATGCGCCGGCCCTGCCCGCCGGGACCTGCGAGCCGGTGGTAGTTGACCAGCGCGTGGAAGCCGTCCGTGCGTCCGTCCCAGATGTGCCAGATGAAGGGGCGATTGTGGAAGAGCTTGCAGTGCTCGGCGAAGAACTTGTCACGAAGCCAAACCTCAAGCGACCTCGGCGCACGGCCGTTCGGGTTCGTGGCTACGAGCAGCCTTCGTTCGGTGGCGGCGGACCACTGATCGCCGTAGGCGCGAACGAGAAGCGCCCGCAGGCGGTCGGCGGCGCTGACCTCTCCGCGCGCGGGGGAGAGACAGACGATGCCGTCCTCGTCGGCGAGGTCGTCGTAGGCGGCGCAACCCTCCACGACGGCGCGCTGCTCGGGGGCCAGCCGCATCTCGGAATCGAGCTCGGCAGTCCATCTATATCCGAGCAGCCGGGCGACAGCGACGTGAAGGACGGTGTGGTCGAAGCGTACGGGGCCGCGCGCGGTGAGCTTGGCATCCTCGTCCCAGATGACGCTGCGACAGGGGTCTCCGTGGAAGATCCACTGGGTGGGATCGTCGGAGTAGGGTTCGGGGAGGCCGTTGGGATACCTCTCGGCGGCGACTCTGGTCCAGTGGTCGAGATCGAAGGGGACCTTGACGAGGGTAGCGTTGGTGACATTCAGCTTCTGGTCGAATTCGCGCACGGCGACCGCGTATTCGGGGGATGAGCAGAAGGCCCAGACGGCCGGGAGGTGTTCGGGCGGAAGGGGGCCGAGCGCGGCGGTGTTGTTGTCGAACTTCTCGCCGGTGTAGCGTGTGACGGGGAGTGCGCCGATCTGGGAGACGGCTACGCCTTCAAGGTTCCATATCCCCCCCCCCTGTATACGTACCGCTTTGCGGCCGCCAGGTAAGACTGTTCGTTCCGCGACTTCCGCGACTCCGTCCCAGTGCACGACATGCTCTCGCCCTCCGAAGTCCGTGGTGTGCTTGACCGTGCTTTGCTGGCAAATCCACGGTCCGCCATCCTGTGAGACCTCCCAAAACAGTCTGCCATAAGCCGGATAGTCGGCGGTCGCGATTCCCTGATGGCCGTGCGCCACGCTCTCCAGCAACCCCTGATCGCCCACCGGCCACATCAATATCACGGCGTCTGGATTCTTCAACTGATCGGCTTGAACCGACTCAACCACCTCCGCCCCATCCTCTAGCAGCCGGGCCTTCTCCGCTGCCCGAATCGGCTGCTGACCCCGGGGCGATGACACATCTAGGCCCGCCATCTCCCAATCCGGCCCAGCTTCACCTGCCGACAGCACGACCAGCGCGGCGAACGCCCCCGCCGCCTGTGCGTCCTCGAATGCGTACTCCCCCAACCGCGCCACCACATTCCAGGTCTGTTTGTTGAGCAACCGTTCCCGCAGCTTCCGGTAGGTTGTCAGGAAGAGCCAGTTCTGGGGCGTCACCAGCGCCTGCGTGCCGTGATCGCCCAGCCACCGGAAGATCCGCGAGGCGAAGACCGTCGCGATGTCGCCCTTCGCATCGCTGTGATGGGTTTCGGCGAACTTGCGTAGTCGGGTGCCCTGCTTCCCCCGGGCCAGGAACGGCACGTTGGTGACGACCAGCGT
This sequence comes from Bryobacterales bacterium, assembly GCA_963662745.2. Classification (GTDB taxonomy): domain Bacteria; phylum Acidobacteriota; class Terriglobia; order Bryobacterales; family UBA6623; genus VXMF01. The sequence continues at coordinate 2,198,660 of CAXXUI010000002.1, read as the reverse complement.
GTAGCGGCCCGTCAGGATCTCAGCAGCCCGCGCCATCCCCGCGGCCGCGACCACGCGTTCGTCGCGCCCCAAGGCTCTCCGTTCGCGCCCGACCGCCGCGTCGAGAAGCCTCTTGAGGTCATCGTAGCCCGCGCTGAGAAGATCGGCCCCGACGGCCTCCGGATCGATCAGTGATCCCAACTCGCGTGCTTGGCGGAAGAGACGATGCAACCGGGCCATCCCTGCCTGTAGCGGGCCGCCCGCGAGTGAAGGCGCGAAGAGGTCGGGGTCTTCGGCCAACCCGGTCATTCCCTCCAGTTCGTCGGCTAGGCGCACCCAATGGTCCTCGCTCCCCTCGGGCGCGATCCCGCAACACGCGACGTTCAGTGCGGGCAGCTCGATCCGTTCGCCCGCCATCCGCCATGCCGCCAAAGCCAGATTGAAGGCCGCGATCTGGGAGCAGCGTGGGTCGAGCTCAAGGCCGAAGATGTTGTCGGACAGCACGGCTTGGACGGCAGCGGATACGGCAAGTCCCTCCTCCTCAATGCGTAGCCCCACCAGAAGCTCGAACGCTTCGACCAAGAAATGCCCGCTGCCGCAGCAGGGATCGAGGATCCGAAGGTTGCGCGCCGCCCGCGGCCAGTCTTGGAAAGATCCCGCCGCCGGACGCCATGGACCGGTCCGCTCGTCCCCCCCTTCCGCCCTTGCCCGCACGAAGCGCAGGTAGTCTAAGTCGTATCCGCCGCCACTCCCGAGCCGCATCCGCTTGCGCAGCGCGGCCTCGTCCGGTGCGGCGCTTGCAAGCGCGGTGTCGGCGGCGAGCATCTTGCCCGCCCACCATGCGCCCACGGTATTGTGCAGCAGGAAGAGCACCATGTAGCGCTCGGTAAAGAGCTGGGTCACGGCGGGGAGTTCGTCGGCGCCGACCTTCACGCCGCTCCTGTTCACGCGGTCCTTCTCCTCGGAGCGCCAGTACTGGTAGGTCCATCCAAGCGAATCCTGCGCCATGAAGACCTCTGCGGGAAGCGATTCGATCAACTCGTCAAGGGCTTGGCGGGTCTCCGGAGGGAGGGCGAGATCGAGCGCGGGGTCGCCCGCGGTGAAGATCTCGGGGAGCATTTCCTGCGCCCAGTCGCCCGCCAGCTCCCAGGGGTCCGCCCTTTCCTCGCGGGCCAGATCCCGCAGGTCCTCGAGCGAGACCGCCACCCCGTACTCGGGCGCGATGAGCAGGTCGTTCTCGGCTAGGAAGCGTGCGAAGAGCATACGATGCCAGTGCTCGTATGCGACCTCGTGAGCAAGACGGACGATCGGCTGCGCACCGGTGCGCGGGTCGGTCCTGTCACCGGCTTGGCGGCCCCGGTTTCGGAGCGCATCGCGCTGGGCCGTCTCGGCGAGCGACATGGACGCGAAGTGCTTGGAGCGATTCACGGCGAGGGACTTGAGCGCATCGTGCGCGCCGGATTCGGCAGTGCGGCGCGCCTCCCGGATGACGTTGCCCAAGCGGGTGCGCAGGTCGGAGGACAGCGGGACGGTTGGTCGAGAATGCGTCATGCCACAAGCCCTCGCACACGGTCGAAATGAAGCCGGTTTCCAACGAATCTCCGAACAGTGATTCCACGGTGCTGTTCATCGGGTAGCGTCTGCGGATCACTCACGCGCCCCATTGCAAGATGTTCCGTCACGCGCTCGCCAACTAGAAGATAGAAAATCTGAACGTGACGCGAAGGTTCGGCATCATGATCGAAATAGATGCTGCAAATGGTCTTCAGGTATTCCAGATAGGGGGGCGATCGTCGCAGTTGCTCCAGTCCGCTGCTTCCCTCCACCAGCGTCTTCTTAGGCTCTACAAACACTGCTGCATCCGTGTCGGCCTTGCGAAACAGGACCAGATAGTCGCACCTAGATCTGAATTGGCCATGCACGCCACTCAACTCGCCAATCTTCTCCACGTTGATCACCGTGACATCTCCCGGAACCGCCACCAAGTCGACCTCCATCACCCCGGGCTCCCTGAGTAGAACAGAGTTCTCCCTGATCGCCACGAGAGCTCTTGGCATCAGCACGTGGCGCACCCGAGTTGCCAACGACTCCCCGCTCATTCCTCCGTCCCCGGAACCGACCGTGACGACAGCTCGATCGCCGCCGCGTTGATTTTGTCGATGGTATAGTCGAACACCGGCATCTCGATCCCGTACCGACCGATGTCGCATGCACTGAGGCCACCGTTCTCCGCGACATAAGCGCGGACGCTCTCGGGCCGCAGCTCGTCTTCGGGCTGATACCCGAGCCTTCGAACCACCCTGTCCTTCTCAGGAAAATCGCGACTAAGCATGATAAGGTTGTTCAACTCCTTCACGATGTAGTCGCTGTGCGTCGTGATCATAACGCGCAATCCCGCGCCCACGAACCTTGCCAGCAGTCTTGCAAACTGCACTTGGTTCGCCGTGTCTAGGTGACTCTCCGGTTCGTCGATGATCAGAAGCCTGCCCCGACTGGCCGCATATCGCAGAAAGAAGTACAGATCCGACAATCCTCTCGCGGACGACGACGCGAGGTGCAGCGGAATGTTGAAGTGATCCTTCTTGCGTGCCTTGGAGATGAAGCGAATGTCGTCGTGGGTGTTGCTGTAGTAGCCCTCCATCATGTTCTTGATGTTGTCGAAGAGCTTGTGCTCGGCGAGCGGCGACGGGTCGTGCGGCAGATCGGGTATGCTCCGCGTGAAATCGATGTTGTCCTTGATCGGAGCCGCGTATCGGCTGGCGATGGCATCCACGATCAGGTAGGGCAATCGGTTGCTCTTGCCCCCATCGGAGGCGTGTTTCTGTAAGAGGTCGACGATCTTGCTCTTGGTGAAGTCGAGTTCTCTGTAGAAAAGGGAAACTCCGAAGCGCTCTGCGGACAGGATAAAGGGATCGGGAAAGAGGCCTTGTAGCAGGAACACGTAGTAGGCGAAGCCGGGCATGCCAAGATGCATCGCGCCGGCCGAGCGGTCGGCGTCGTTGACGTCTGCGACGACCTCGCCATCCACGTACTGCACGGTGATCGAAGAGTGCCGGGAGGAAACAATCGCGAGCGAGGGTGGTTGGAGGTTGGGTACGTCCGCGACTTCCACATCAAGTCGCGCGTTCCGAAAGCGGTCCCGGGACGAATTGAAGATGTCTCGAAACTGAGGAGAGAACTCTCGGCCCACCGATTTCGCAAGGATCTTGCGGTGCCGCGCGAGCGTAGAAATCGGGACTGGCACCGATGCGTGTCCGGACCCGAGAATACTCTCGCGAATGGCCTTGACCTCTGGAAATTCGTCCGGCGCACGAACACGGGAATCTCTGGGTACAGGCCCCCTCACGCAGTTCATCCAGCCCTTCAGGAACCCGTAGAGCGAATAGACGATGTAGGTCTTGCCCGTGTTGTTGCGTCCCGCGATGACTGTCAGTCCGCCGAGCTCGAGAGTGGCCTCCTTCACCGGCCCGATGTTCTCGAACCGAAAGGAAACGGGGCTGTTATTTTCTCGTCGATCGTTCACGTCTGCCCTCCTGTTCCAAGGGCCCGAGCTCTAGCCAACGTGGCCGGATCCAAGGTCTAGGCATCTCCGGCTTCATCCCGCGTCCTCAAAGCGCACGCGCATAGAACCTCTGCCCTCACTCCACAATCACCGGACCTGCGAGGACCGCCTCATTGAGCTTCCGCTCGTGTTCGGCAACCCATGCCCGCACGGCCTCGGCGTCGTCCAACGTTCCACGCTTCACGCGGACGCTCCGGAAGTTCACCGTATCGTCATCAGGCAGCCGCTCGGTGGCGGCAACCAGCGCCCGGCTCTCCCGCGCTGCCACGGCATCGATTTCGGAACGCCAAGCGGCCAGTCCGCGTGCGTCGAGTTCCTTCCGGAGCGCCTCGTTCGTGCCCACTTGCAGGATTCGCGGCGGTATCAGCCCCGTGTTCCCCAAGATCTCGTCCCGGTCGCCCGCCGCCAGCTTCCGCCAAGTCGCGTCGGCGGCGAGGCGCGCGTTCTCGGCGTCCACGGAAGCGCTCAACTCTTCGCGCAGTCCGACCAGCGCTCCGCGCAGCGCGTCAGCCAGCGGGGTGACGCAGGGCCGGACGTGGTCCGTGTCGTCGAGCAGGGTGCGCCGGTCTCGGATCGCGTCAAGCTGCCGTCCCACCTCGCCGGCAACCTTGTCAAGCTCGCCATCGGCGTGGCGGCGGAGCGCGGTGGCAAGTTCCCACGCGCCGCTGCGATCCGGCGCTCGTTCGCCGGGTTCCTTCCAACGCGCCAACGAAGTCTCGATGCGCTCGCGCTCGGCGAGCAGCGCCGCCAACTGCTCACTCCCGGCCCGCCCGGAGAGATCGTCTAGGAACCGCGTGTCGGGCACCGGCGGCAGTGGGCGGTCACCCCCGGCCGCATGCGCCAGCGTCCTGCACTCGTCTAGGAACGCCGGAGCCTTGTCGGCTTCCTCGCCGCTCCGTGTCCGCACCTTCAACCGCTGGAAGAGCTGACGGATCTGGAGCCTCTGCACCGTCGTCAGCCGCACCTTCTCGGGCAGGAACCGCACACTGGGCGTCAACTGCTGCGTGATGTCCGCAGCCCGCACGGGCCGGCCGTTCCGCTCGGCCTTCAGGTGTCCGTCCGCCACCAGCGCCAGGTGCGCCGCGTCGATTGCGTCGCGCGGCCACCCGTACGGCGCGGCCTCGAGCGCGCGCCGCACCCCCGCGCCGGTCTTACCCGATCCCACCTTCAGCGGCACCTCACGGCCGACGGGATGGTCCGAGACGGCTCCTTCCCATCCCAGCGCGCCGAAAGGCGTGCCCGTTCCCTCGCGTATGCGCTTGAGCGCGATGCCCCATCCCCGATGGTCCGCGTCCATGAAGCGGAGGAAGAGCCTTGCGAGCGACGACTCCGCCCCGGCCGCGACGTTCGCGCGCAGCCCCTCCCGATAGACCTCCGCTCCACCGCCCTGAAAGACCCTAGCCATCCGGACGATATCCTCGACGATGCGGTCCCGGGTGGCTTCGGCCCCGGCAAACCGGCTCTTCATGCTCTCGCGGGCCTCCTGTCCCTCCGCCGATGAGGGGACGCCTCGCGCGGCGAGCACCCTGCGCGCGGCCTCGGCACTCATGATATGCGCCCGGAACTCCTCCGCGCTTCGCTTCGCGAGATGGACGTGTAGTGTCCCGTCCTCCATGCCCTTTCGACGGGCATCGCCCTTCACGGCAGCCTCCGCACACGACCAGCCGTCCCGCACCCAGATCCGGACGGCGGCCACGGCGTCCCGCCGCCCGCCGCCCTCGGACGTGGAGGGATCCTCGGTTCCGAAGTGCGGCCTTCGGCGCTTGTTCGTCATGCCGCCTCGATGATGCCGTCAAGCACCTTGAAGAGTCGCTTGCAATGGCGGCATCGGTCTACAACTCGTGTCCGATTGAGCCGCTTCAGCAACTCGCTGGCGTGCCTGATCTTGTGATAGACGCCCTTGCCGGTGCTCCTGGTAGCTTCCCTGAGCGCGCGCTCGACGCTTGTCTTCGGTTCCTTCTCAAGATTCCGCCGCCCAGGCAATCTGGTGGCGTGGAAGCCCTGACCGTAGTATTCGGCCAGCGCCTGCGGGTCCGCGACGATCCAAGTCTCCATGAACTGAACCATGAGATGAATCATGTCATCACGGGCGAAGCCCAGATCCCAGCAGTCGCCATCTTGATCTTGCAAGTGTTCCCGCGACGATCGCGTTACACGCGCTTCCGAATCAACGAGTAGGATCTGCGTCTCGTTAGGATCCGCATCCGCGCAGGCATTCCTGAAGCGGCGGTATGTCTCTTGCCTAGAACCGCAAAGCACCAGCTTCCACGACAACGACCGTCTTCGAGCCCCCTGTTTGAATGGCTGCAAGAAACAGTCCATGCCTCGTCGCAGCGCGGCCTTGCCGCCGCTACCGCGCCCCCCACCTTCCATGTAGATTGCGACACCATTCACGGGTTGGCCCCTAGTTCTCCCATTCGCCACAGGTCCCCCAACTGGTAGTCGTCAAGCCAACTGCCCAGTTTCTGGGAATCCAAACGTCGAAGCAACGTCGATGCACCCGGACGCTCACAAGCGACGATCGCGGCTGGTTGATCCGTCAATGCAGAAACCAAGGCTTCAGAGTGCGTGGTCACTACGAGTTGCATGCGACTTGATGCTTCCACTAGTACCTCCGCCAACAGCGCCACCGCATCGGGGTGGAGTCCAAGCTCCGGTTCCTCGATGCAGAGCAGCGGAGGCGGCGAAGGAGACAGTAGCGCCGCCAGCAGCGCGATAAACCGTAGCGTGCCATCCGAGAGGCGGGTCGCGGGGATTGGCCTCTTGAAGCCGGACTCGAAGAGGTAGAGCTGTACCGTGCGCCCCCCAAGCCCGATCCAGAGGCGTTCGAATCTGGGAAAGAACCGCCTCAGCAAGGCGTTGATCCGTGTATCGCCCGACAGTTCGATCTGGTTAAGGACCAAGTTCAGATTGCTGCTATCTGGAAGCAGCAGGCCTTCGGGCAAGTCGGCTTGCTGCGGATCGCGAGTTGGCGAGTCGCGACCGAACGTCCACTCGCTGAAAGTCTGGATGTTGGAAAATATCGTCCCGATCTCGGTGACCTCCGGATACTGGTCTGGATCCTTTCGTTGCGCGAGCACAGACTGATCTGGTAGCAGGTCTTGCCGCTCAAGGCATCTCTTTGTCCTCTTGCCGCTGACGTCCTTGACGTTGAAGACCGGATGTCCGCGTTGGAAGCGGTAGTAGAAATCGACGTCGTCAACGTCCTCCCTGTTCGGATCCAGTTCGATCTCCTCAATGGCTTCGTCGAGCAGTTCCAACCGCGTCCGTACTGACCCCAAGCTCAAGCGATACCTGATGGCTTGGCCGTTCCGTCTCTCCAGAACAGCGTCGATCTCTGCGGAATCAGCAGGAGGCACACCCTTCCACAGCCACTCGCGGGACCCGCCTCCCTTACGGACGACCGCCGCCAAGTCGTTCGGCGTCGCCGCCAGAAGACCCAGCGCCTCGATCAGATTCGACTTGCCCGACCCGTTGGGGCCGATCAGCACGTTCAAAGGTCGGAACTCAAACGGGTTGGAGCCCGGTGCGAACGACAGAAGACCGTCAAGGCGAAGACTGCGGATGGTCATGCTACCTGGTCCGATGTTTCGTTGCTGATTGCCATCGCTCGTCTGTCCCATCGGTGAGGGGGTCAACCTTCGGCTCTTGAATGGGCACGCGCTCCCCTATCTCCGCTCCCGAAGCGCCTGGTCAAGGTGCGATGCACTCTCATTCCACGATCACTGGACCGTCGAGGACCGCCTCGTTGAGCTTCCTCTCGTGTTCGGCAACCCATGTCCGCACGGCCTCCGCGTCGTTCAGCGTTCCACGCCTGACGCGGACACGCATTACCCTAACGGGTCCATCGACCGGCAATCGCTCAGCGGCGGCAGCCAGCGCCCGGTTCTCGCGCGTCGGTACGGCATCGATCTCGGAACGCCAAGCGGCCAGTCCGCGTGCGTCGAGTTCCTCTCGGAGCGCCTCGTTCGTGCCCACTTGCAGGGTTGGCGGCGGTCTCAGCCCCGTGTTCCCCAAGATCTCGTCCCGATCGTCCGCCGCCAGCTTCCGCCAAGTCGCGTCGGCGGCGAGGCGCGCGTTCGCGGCGTCCACGGAGGCGCTCAACTCTTCGCGCAGTCCGCCCAGCGCTCCGCGCAGCGCGTCAGCCAGCCGGTTGACGCAGGGCCGGACGTGGTCCGTGTCGTCGAGCAGAGTGCGCCGGTCCCGGATCGCGTCAAGCTGCCGTCCCACTTCGCCGGGAACCTCGTCAAGCTCGCCATCGGCGTGGCGGCGGAGCGCGGTGGCGAGCTCCCACGCGCCGCTGCGATCCGGCGCTCGTTCGGCGAGTTCCTTCCAACGCGCCAACGAAGTCTCGACGCGCTCGCGCTTGGCGAGCAGCGCCGCCAACTGCTCACTCCCGGCCAGCCCGGAGAGATCGTCCAGGAACCGCGTGTCGGGCACCGGCGGCAGTGGGCGGTCACCCCCGACCGCATGCGCCAGCTTCCTGCACTCGGACAGGAACGCCGGAGCCTTGTCGGCTTCCTCGCCACTCCGTGTCCGCACCTTCAACCGCTGGAAGAGCTGACGGATCTGGAGCTTCTGCACCGTCGTCAGCCGCACCCTCTCGGGCAGGAACCGCACACTGGGCGTCAACTGCTGCGTGATTTCCGCAGCTCGCACGGGCCGGCCGTTCCGCTCGGCCTTCAGGTGTCCCTCCGCCACCAGCGCTAGGAGCGCCGCATCGATTGCGTCGCGCGGCCACCCGTACGGCGCGGCCTCGAGCGCGCGCCGCACGCCCGCGCCGGTCTTACCCGATCCCACCCTCAGCGCCACCTCACGGGCGACGGGATGGTCCGAGACGGCTCCGTCCCATCCCAGCACGCCGAAAGGCATGCCCGTTCCCTCGCGTATGCGCTTGAGCGCGATGCCCCATCCCCGATGGTCCGCGCCCATGAAGCGATGGAAGAGCCTTGCGAGCGACGACTCCGCCCCGGCCGCGACCTTCGCGCGCAGCCCGTCCCCATAGACCTCCGCTCCACCGCCCTGAAAGACCCTAGCCAACCGGACGATTTCCTCGACGATCCGGTCCCGGGAGGCTTCGGCCCCGGCAAACCGGCTCTTCATGCTCTCGCGGGCCTCCTGTCCCTCCGCCGAAGAGGGGACGCCTCGCGCGTCGAGCACCTTGCGCGCGGCCTCAGCACTCGTGATATGCGCCCGGAACTCGTCCGCGCTTCGCTTGGCGAGATGGACATGTAGGGTCCCGTCCTCCATGCCCTTTCGACGGGCATCGCCCTTCACGGCAGCCTCCGAACACGACCAGCCGTCCCGCACCCAGATCCAGACGGCGGCCACGGCTTCCCGCCTCCCACCTCCCTCGGCCGAGGCGGGATCCTCGGTTCCGAAGTGCGGCCTCAGCTTGCGCGGCACGCCGGCCTCCCCATGGGACAGCCGCACCCCCCTCAATTCACACTGGACGGCTTCACCCAGCAGATGGTCGCGGCGGGCAGCGATCTCCACCTCGCTCCCGGACAGCCGTGTGCGCTCCTCCCGGAACGCACGCTCCCACTCGGCACCCTCGCGCGTCTGGATCCGGTACTCGTCGGCCATGCGCATGAGGATGCCTTCGTTGGCGAGCGCATCGAGCGTTCGCTCAACAAGGGTTCTGAAGGTGCCTGAGTCGCCGCCGAGGTTGTCCAAGAGCAGATCGGCCAGGGTGGTGGCATCGGAACGCACGCCCTGATCGGCGCCTTCCTCGCGTGGCAACTTGCCGATCAGGAAGACGACACCGCAAAGATCGGCCTTGAGCCTTCCCTCCGCCGAGCCGTCGTCGAGCTTGCGGATGCGGGTGTTGATCTCGTTGAGCAGCACGTTCGAGCCGACCAGATCCTGGGCGAGCGCGCGGAACAGGTCGCTGGCGGGAACCACCGCGCCGAGCGGCCTCTCGGCGATGCCGCGCAGCGAGTCGTGCAGGATCCGGAGCTGCGAGCGGAGCTGGCTTCTGGTGCCGGAGGGGTCCGTCGTCTGGAAGCAAGCCTCCCAGAACCGGCGGCGCGTGCGCAGCAACGGGTAGTCGCCCACATCGAGCTGTTTGTCCTCGGATCGCACAGCCATGCGCGTGCCTTGCAGGTGGCGCGCCACTTCGCCCGCGTGGCGCTCGAGCATCTCCCGGATGGCGGGCTCGGTGGAGGGTTTCTTTCGGAGCAGGACCTCGCGCGTCACGACCTCGACCTCCGCATCGGCGAGCTGCACGGTTGTCCGAAAGCGGTCCTTCAGCCAATGGAGCGCCGCGTTGCCCCCGGCGAGCGCGGACTGGCCCGACGCGACGAGGAGCACGCGGCTGTTGAACTGCGACTGAAGCGCCTCGGCTAGGTCGGTGACGATCTGCGCCCGGTCGGAATCCTCGTTGATGTACTGCTGAACCTCGTCGAGCACGACGATGGTGAGCGGGATCTCTCCGCCGCCGGGCGCAAGCGCCTGCCGGGCCGCTTCAACGAACTGCTGGTCGCTGATATCGGCTCTCGGCTGCGGGAACTGCCCAACGAGCAGCTTACGCGCGCCCATAAGATCCGCCGCAAACCCGGGGCTCTCCGCCATCACCGCCTTGGCGATCACCGGGCTGACATAGAGGTTGTTCAGTTCGCCCTCCCACGTCCGCCCCTGGGCCTCGACGCTCGTGCGGACCCGGTCAAGCAGTCCCTCGCCCCGCAGCCAGAAGCAGAACCGCGCCTGTGGGTACTGTTCGGGCAGCCCGCACGAGCGGAGCAGGATCGAGAGCACCGAGAGGCGCACATGCCCGACGTTGCCCCCGAGCAGCGATCCGGCGGCGGCCACGGGGTCGAGACCGTCCCTCCGGGCTCTGGTGTCGATCTCGCGAAGGGCGTGCAGCACCCCAGAGGGCAGCCGGTCGCCAACGAGCCCGCGCGCCGTCTGGCCGTCGTCGAACGCGGTGTTCACCCACAGATGGGCGAGCATCTTGAGAAGGTGGGACTTGCCGCTTCCGAAGAAGCCACTCACCCACACGGCGTCCTGGCGAGAGGCGTAGAGCTTGGCGAGGTAGCCTTCGAGGATGCGCTCAAGCGCGTCGGCGAACTGCCCCTTGCAGACGAAGGTCTCCAACTCGGCGCGCAACTCGCGCATGACTTGGGAGTCCTGTCCGGCCGTGATGCGGGCCTGACCGTTGTTGGCCAAGCCGACGCGCAGGGGATCGCAGTCGAGCAGTTCGTGAATCTTCATGGTTGTGGACTTCCGGATCGAGGGAGGGATGTCACGTTCAAGGTATCCATGCTTCGTGCAGGGTGATCGGCTGGGCCAGATAGCTGCAGCCGTCGCGGGCATCCAGGAGGCGGTAGTTGTTGTCGTTCTTAATTCCGGGGAAGAAAACTGCGAGGCGGCCCCGGATTGCCGACTCGGAAGAAAGAATGAGGTCGGAGACGCGCATAAAGCCGTACAGCGAAGCGGTGCCGAGCAGGGCGACCACAGTGTTCTCGTCCGCCGCGTCCAGGACCCGCGACAGCTTCTCAACGGCAAACGCGCGAAACTCGCTGCTGAGCGAGCCGTCCAGCAGTTCGGGATCCTCGAAGTAGGCGTCCCGGTACTCATGGGCGGCCATCCACTCGGCAAACCAGCCGGTGGCGTCGGTCTGGACCCACTCGTGTCCCTCGGCGCGCGTCGCCTGCTCGAACTCCCCGATCCCCGCCCGCATGGCGCGCTCGCGCTCCTTGGCGTATACGACGATCATCACGCGCTGCGCTCCAGCCATCGTCGGCTGCCATGGCGCGCCGATGTGCCGCCGGTAGATTTGCGAGAGCTTGGCTATCTGATTCAAGCCGAGGTGTCCATGCGTGCGGGTGACTTCTGAGGGGAAGGTAGGGTTCTTCGAGGGCCGGGATCCGCGGGAGGGCCGGGATCCAGCGTTCGCGCGGACACGTCAACCACCTTGCCCGCGGCGTTCAGCCGAATCAAGCCCAAGCGCCGAGCCTCCATCGCGTGCGGAAGAAGCGCGCCTCCGGGAAGATCCAGAACCGCGGCCCAGCGCGAGTCGATCAGGCCGTGCCCCGCGAGCCCCTCCGCCTCGCCCAGCCAAAGCGCCATCGCGACGGCGGCCGGGGTCGGCGCGACGATGCGGCGCACTCGGCGAGCCCGCCCTTCGAGGTGGCCGGCCTGCGACCAAGAGCTGGCCGCGTTGCGCGCCACCTTGACCAACACGGCGTTATTGAAGCGTGGGCCGGTCCGCGCACGAATCGCGTCGATGAATCCCGCCCTCACCAGTTCCTCGCCTGGGGCGAGCCCCAGCACGGGCGCTGATGTGAGCCTCAGGAGCGGATCGCGCGCGAGCGCGACGAGCAATGCGAGCAGGGAGCGGCCGCGGGCATGCCGGCGGTCAAACGCCCAGAGCCGACGCAGGACCCGGAAGAGCGGCACATCGGGATCGAGCGCGTAGAGTTCGGTCAGGCGCTGCCGCGTCGCGCGCCGAGTGGCCAGCGTCGGCTTGCCGAGGACGTTCTCGTCGACGATGGCCGCCGCGTAGTCGAGTCGGCCAGCTCCTGCAGGAAGCGCGAACAGGAGTTCGCCCAGCTCGTGCAGCATGATGTGCCGAGAACTCTGCGTGCCACGCTTCCCGAACCGGAAACCTGCTTGTTCCAGCGAAGCTGCACGAGGGAGGTTCATGTTCATGCCGAGGGTGTCTGGAAGAGGAGGCCGACACGCTCATTCATTTCGCACTTCCCTTGCTCCTCCCGCACAGACGGCGGGTCGGCGACGACGATGGCGCGGCCGTTACGCCTTGGGAGCGGGTCGCGGGCGATCAGAACGGCCTCGATGGTTCTATCGTCCCGCGCGAGGCCGGATAAGTAACATGACGTTGCATGAGACGAGTCAGGCGAGCGTCCAGCGCTCGCCCTGGGGCTCCAAGGCGGGTCGCCCCAACTCCCGCGCCCTGTCGATCCAGAACCGCTTCGCATCCTTGATGTTCCCCAACGCGCTCTCCTGATCGGCTTCCTGCGCCATGCACCCGGGCAACTCGGGGGCCTCGGCGACAAGAGCCTCGTCTTCGTTGCTCCAGTAAAGCATGATCCCGTATTTGAACATCTGTCACCCCGAAGGTTGACGTTCTCCGCAACATCTTCCTTGTCGAAGAGGTGGCGGCTGCCACGCACCCGCTCCTCGCATCCAAAATACCGCATCGGCGCCCGTAGTTCATCGAAGCGGATGCTGGCGTCAGAGCAGCCGCACGCGGCGACTCATCGGTTGGCGTGAGCCATCGCGAACCACACCGCTCCGAGTTCCTAATGCCTTCGGTATACCCAGACGGCGCGTCCGACGCCCCGGATCTCTTCGGCGAGGCGTGCGTAGCTGTCATAGTCGGGATTGAGGGACTTGAGCACGACTTTCGCTGGCTCCGAGTGGGGCAGCTTCCGTGTTGGATGTCAAGCTCGAAGCGCGAGAAAAAGGCACCTTCTGCGGGACTGCCGGGAGACGCAGACGGTGGTGGGCCCACGGTGACGGGTGACGGTACGCAGTAACGACACCCCGGCACGCACCTCCCTGGCGGACGGAGGTAACGCGGTCCGACGGGCTGGGTGAACGGATGGCAGGCCGCCCGCCAGGCGGCCTGCCGCAGTGCTGTTGCTGGAGGGGACCGCTGCTCCCTGCGGTCGCCTCGCCCCAACGTTTTCTGAGGCATGGGACGACTCCGATGAAGTCCCTGGCGGGTTGCCCCTCAGCAGAGCCCGCTTCCGTTGCGGGGCGCACCGACAGTGTGCCAGCCTTCCCTCCCTGGCGCGGCCCCGTCATGGAGCCATTCCTTGCGGCGGAGGCTCCGGCTGCCACCGGCGGTTGTGATGCAGCAGTGAGTTCAGCATCCGCAGCAGCTTCCGCATCACCGCCGCCAGCACCAGCTTGGCCAGCTGCGGGCCCTTGCTTGCCAGCAAACACTCGCAGTAGGCCCGCAACTCCGGATTGCAACGCCGGGCGCTCAGGGCCGCCATGTACAGCTGGTTCCGCACTGTTTACCTCCCGCCTGGGATCCTGCGCCGACCCCGCGTCTGGCCGCCGTCCTGGTCGTACGGCGCCAGCTCCGGCAGCTCCGCGCACAACACCGCCGCCGTGATCCGCCCGCAGCCCGGCACCGACCGGATGATCTCCGCACGCCGCTTCAGACCCGCGTCGCCTCGCAGCAGCGCCTCGATGGCGGCCTCCAGCCCGTCAATGCCCCGGCTCGCCGAGGCGATCGAGTTCTCCATGATTCTCGCCACACTCTTGTCAAACTCCTTCGCACTCTCTCTCATAGCGTCGCGACGAGTCACCAACACCCTCCTGGCTGCCGCCAAGTCCGCCAACTTCCGCAACGACTCCTGCTTGGGCGAGCTGCCCTTTCCCAGCCCCAGGCGCGCGAACAGGGCCAGCACTTGCGCGTCCGCCAGGTCGTTCTTGGCCTCCTGCCCGATCGAGCGCGCGAAGTTGCGCGTGAGGTGAGGATTGACCAGCACCACCTCCACGCCCGCGGCGTGCAGGCACTGGTGCAGCTGCCGGTGGTAGCGCCCAGTCGGTTCCATTGCCACGCACTCCGCGCCCAGCTGCAGCACCCAGTCGCGCAGCGCCCTCCGACCGGCGCGGTCGTTGGCGAACTCGCGCCGCTCGCCGCTCCGATCCGAGCAGGCGTCCAGACGCTGCTTGCTGACGTCGACGCCGACGGTGGTTCCGACCGCCGGTTGCGGCGCGCCGGCGGGGGTTTCCGGGTGGTTCATAATGCAATCCTCCGAGTGTGCTCATGCCACGGCTGAGTGGTGCTTCCTGCTTCTCCTAGCCTCTGGGATGCGATTCCGTTTCGGTCTTCCGTACAGGTCTGACAGGAAGCGCTGCGGCGGGGGGATATTGATTGAGGCCCGCTGCGGAGCGGGCGCTGCCGGCCGGCAGCTGTTTCCACGGAGCGGTCCGGCGACCGCACAAGGCAGCCCCAGCGGCTGCCCAGCATAGCGAGCCTCCGCGGTCGGGCCCCGAGCCCCCAGCCACGCTGGTGACCACAGCGTTGCAGAGTGCCTGGCACCCTGCCCGCTGACCCGGCCCGTTTGCGCTGTGCTGGCCACTGTCTTCAAGATAAGAGGTGCTCGATCCGCATGGCGACGAGCCCCATGCCATCCCAGATCACGAAGATGCCGGGCGAGACCGGCACCCTGAGGCTCACTTCGATGAGGATGCGGTCGCCGCTTAAGAGCACCGGATCCGTCGAGTCCCCGCCCACAGTGATCATCTGCAGATCCTCAGGCCTGGCCCGGAGCTCGGTGCGGATGAGTGGATCGGCGAACAGCCAGGTGTCGGTCTCCTCCTCGAAGTCGTCGTTCCACGCCTCCGGGCCCGCCGCCGCGCGCACGTTGATCTCCGGCACGGCGCTGTAGCCCCTCGGGACCGCGTCGGGACTCGGCGGCGCCGGCTTCGGACGCGCCCGGTGCGGCAGCCTTCGGTCGTGCCAAAGCATGTCGGGGCGGCGCCCCAAATGCTCCGCCAGCGCCTCGCGGTCGTCCTCGGCCAACACCCCACACGAATCCCCTTCACGGAGGTTTCCTCGCCGCCCATGCCTTGCTCGCTCGCGTCCACGCGGCGGCGCACCTGCTGCGGATGCGCGGCCACGAACCGCGGCGCCGAGGCAAGCGAGCGCGACCCACTCGGCCCGACAACGCATCCAACCGAGCGACGCGAACACCTGGGTACTGATGGGAGCAAAAGTAATTGCGTTTCGTAATCGTGCGTGAGGGTGCGTCCAAACCCTGCGGGCGCAGCAGCGGATCACACCTCGGCCCACGAGAGGGCTATTCGCAACAGATTCCGCTGTGCCGAAAGGGCACAGCTAAGGCCCGTGGATGGCCGATCACAGCTGGAACTGCGGTCTAGATCTAGGAACGGGGAGCAGTCCACTGGGGCCGAACGTGCCGTTGATGCATGAAGGGGCGAACAGGCCGACGTGTCGTCGGCTCGCTGAGGGCGGAATCTCCGTTACGATCCCGCTGGCGGATCGAACACAATCCCTAGCAGGGTCCCAGAGGCTTCGCCATCGGTTAGCCTGCACCGAATGTGCTCGTCAAAGGCGAATCCTTCGCGGAAGTCATCGTAAGGGACCATGTCAGAGTTCAGAGCACAAATGTATTGGGTATCGGTACGCGCAGCAACGTCGCTAGCCCGCTCAAGTGCAGCTGCCCGTTGTCGCGAGTCGACGCCGTCGTACATTTCGCTGTCGTGAACCAAGAAGTCGATGGACAGGTCGCGACGGGCGCAGAATTCGAGAATTGCCAAGTCAAAACAGAATATTTTCATCTTGCCAATCCCGTCGCTCTCGCTCTTGCTGATCTCGATATTGAACTTGAATCCAGAGTCGGTGGTGTCGATCACCAAGTGGCCGGGAGCTCTGTACAGCGCCTGAGAGTTGAGATTGAATAGTCGGACGGGGATATCCCAAGTGTCCCGGCGCTCCTCGTGATCGCGGGCAGCTAGATCCGCAAGTTCGGCCTTGTCGCGTGCGATCCGACGCTCATTGGATTCCATCTGGCGCCGACGTTTTATCTGCCTCTTCACATGTTCCAGCTCTTCGCACTTTGCGCCATGGAGCTCACGCAGCCTGACCATTTCGGTCAGCGCTCCGTGTTCGGTTAGTATCTGCAAGAGGTCGGCTCGGTTCTCCGTCAACTTCCTAATCTTGGTGCGCGTGTCCGTCATGGCGCGTTCGAGGCGGGAGATCTCTTTCTCCAAGAAGCGTCGACGATCCTTTACGACTAGGACGTAGAATTTCCTTGCCTCTGCGAGCGAGCTCAGTACGGCGTTAGAGAAAACCACTCCCATTTCCTCGTACACCTGCTCGACTGATTCCCCCGAAGGAGGTTCTTCCGACTCGATGGCCTGCCTGTAGAGCTTGAGGCGTCGGGCCGTAAGGATGTTCTCGTTCGTGGCCGCGTGCAGTTCCTCGGTGAGCCGATTGGCCTCTTGCTGGATCGAGTCGTATTGGGGATGAACCTTGAAGTCGGCCAGGCCTCGGGAGCTCTCTTCGATCTCTTGCAACAGGGTGACGCGTTCGGCTTCAAGCTCTCCGATGCTGCCACCGACAAAAGGCACGGCACCATGGTTCACGAGCTTGCGGAGACTCTTCAGATCTGTGTTCCTGTCCTTGATCTGTTGCCATTGCGCTGCATGGTTCCACTCCAGCCCGAGCAGCAACGCCACATGAAGCTGCACATCCCATGTCCTCTGGTTTCGGAAGTGAGAGAAGGGATCGCCGAACGCGTGGTGGCCCCGGCGGACGAAGTAGGAAACGAGGCTTCGGAACGACGGATTGTATTTCGGAGCCTCAGGTGTCGGCAGCGAGAACAAGGCGTTTCCGAGAAACGCCCGCCACTGCTTCTGCGTGAATGAGCGCTTGCCCATCAAATCGACGTCCGGGAGGTCTGGCCATTGTTCTGCCAGTCCAGCAACCGTCACGATGCTGGGCGTTTCGAGCGCCCTAGTGACGGTGATCCGGTCGTCGCCGAGTGACATCTCCATGGTGAACGCCCATTCTGCAAGCGCCGGGATTGCCAGCCCGCGGCCGCTCCGAACCGTAGCGCCCAGGCAGAAGTGGATAATCTCTATCAGGGTGGACTTGCCCAGTCCATTGCGCGTGTCCTTTCTGGACGAGCCCTCGGCGCGCTCGGCCAGAACTACATTCAGGCCGGGCGTGAGCCTGACTGGTCGGAACGAGGCCTTGTTGGCGGTGATCTCGTGGATCATTGTGGGCCCCTTACGACGAGCCCGCCTTCGAGCCGCACTGCCCGCAGCGAGTAGAGCATTGTGAGGGCGAGGACGAACCGCTCGAATGTCCCTACCGCCTTGGCCTCACGTACGGCTTCCCACAGGCCCGTGACGGTGCGCGCCTGTGAAAGTTCGGAGAATATCACGGCCCCGGCTCCGAGCAGGGTTCGCTCTGCGGGTATGTGCTTGGTCGGGTGGATCATCGCTCGAAGACCTCGCAGGTCTCGAACAGATAGACCAACACGGTCTCAGCGGCGTACTGTGTCTTGAAGTCGCGGAATCCGCGCCGAGCGAACATGCACATTGAATTGAAGAGATCTTCGCCGGAAGACGTGCCGTCCTTGCGGAGCTTGTAGTAGTGTTCTAGGAAGCCAGAGATCAGACGGTCTGGAAACACGGAATCGTCTTGGCTCAAGGCCTGAACGAACTGGCGTACTTGGCGGGTCGCCGTGAGATGGGAACCGATGAGGTTCTGGGAGGACACCGACAGACCGTGCTTCCGAATCTTGTCCTCGATGTGTATTCGCGAGAAATCCCGACCAGGCGGAGGAGGCGGGACCTCGGTGACCCATTGCGTGGCTTCTTCAAGTTCGCGAAAGCTCACGGAGGCCATCGCCTCTTCCATGCCTGTCGCAACCGCGCTTTCGTGGTCCGCCTTGATCGAAAGAAGTCGTTTCACGGGGTACTCCCGCTCTCCGTATGGATGCGCGTCGATCTCAACATGACAGTTCCGGCAGACGTACAGCAGGTTGGTTAGCGAGTTCCGTTGCTCTCTCGTCATCGTCGGATCAAAGCGAGCCGACGGGCGGCCTCGCGCCCCTCCCCCGTGTTCTGCGGCGATGTGTGCGGCTTCACCCACCAGGACGACATCGTCGCCGCGAAGCTCCGAGAGCAGCCGGTGGCATGAGGGCATTGCGCATCGGTTGCCGCTGAGTAGAGCCAAACGAATCCGCGTGGCGGTGGAGACGCTCATCGGGCGTAGCACCGTTGCCGAAGACGGTCGGATTCTTGAATCCAGTCCAGGGCGATAGCGAGTTGGCTGGGACTCCGGTCGGGGCGGGAGTGGCCAGCCCCTATTGCCCCATCTCCGCAGGGCGACAAGTCTCGGATAGTGATGGATTTCGGCATGGACGGGATCTAGTGGAGGACGGGGTCGCTCATATCGTACCCGCTCATCGCTGATTAACCTCCGGTTGGGTCATGGTCGGGCGAAATCGCCCCTCCGACACCCCGTCGGGTCTCGGTTGGGGTGAGCGGAAGGTCCTCATCTTGGCAACATACACGCATCGTTCCCCGCGTTCGGGAACTCCCACCGTCACGTGAGTACGCAGGGTCGGTCGCAGGGACACGGGAATCCTCCAGATGACCTCGATCCCCCCGAAGCTCCTCAGTCGGGTCGCCCTCGCGCACGTGGTACGGGCGCTGATGTGCTGGTCGCACTCCTTGATGTTTGCGTAGACGGCGCGGAGGTAGTCGCGGTTGGCGCGGGCGAGGTCGGGTTGGTTGAGGTTCTCAGTGATGGGCTTGTCGTACTCGTTGACGAGGACCACGACGCGGCGACCGAAGAGACGGTGCAGCTCCTCCAGCAGCTGGGCGAACCGGTCGGTGCCTAGGGCGGCGTCGAGGTTCGCTCCGTGGGAGCGTGAGAGGGAACTTAGCTGCCTGAGGAGGTTGTGGTGCAGACCGCCCGGCTCGGTGTAGAGGCCGCCTCCGAAGGACAGGTGCGCGACGGGGCGGCGGACGGACCAGTCCCACAGGTCGTCGGCCGCCAGGCCTTGGAAGAGTTCTCGGTTGCCCTCGAAGAGTTCCTTGAGGGTGCTGACGAACAGACTCTTGCCGAAGCGGCGGGGACGGGACAGGAAGTAGTGCTTGCCTTGCCTTACGAGTTGGCAGGCGAAATGCGTCTTGTCAACGTAGTAGAGATTCTCTCGGCGGATCTCGCTGAAGGTCTGGACGCCCAAGGGGAGGCGGGCTCTGGAGGCGGGCTGGCTCACGGCTCGGGTCTCGCGTGTCTTGATTCTAGGGGACACGAGGCCGGCCGGGGTGGCGGGAAGGGATGAGCGGTGGGCAGTGGGAGACCGCTTGCGATTGTGTTGGCCAGTGGCTTGGCTCGGATTGCGGTCGCGGACCGGAGGCCTTCCGGGTGAGCCGGAATCCGCTGTCGGACGGTCTCGTGAGTAGCGGGGGGTACGGACAGCCTCGGGCTGGCGTGGCCTGGGAGCCCGTGGAGAAGGCAGGGCGGGACGGCGGGTGGGTGCTGCAATGTCATTCGTTTAAGGATGGGAATGGATTCGGATTAGCGGCGCCGGATGGGGTTGATCCGGAGTGCGATTCAGTCTTTGGTCGGGGCGTCGGCGGGCTGGCAATTCCTCCATTTAGTGCTCGGGCGGCGGGAGCGGCGCGGGTAGGAGGGGCCGGGCCGCTCCCGTTGGGGACTGCGTGACCCGTGCTCCAGCACCCGGTTCAGGGTGTCCCGCAATTGCGGGGCCTGCAGCAAGGGCCCTTCCAGTTCCCGTTCCACCGCGCCCAGTCTCTGGTTGAAGTTGGCCCGCAGGGGCGCTCGGCCCGCCTCCCCGTCCCGGAACTTGAATTGCCGCTCGCTGTGGCTGGCGAACAGCCGTGCCATGGCAATCAGCGTGAAATGCGCGTACAGCTCCGGCTGGACGGTTTGCTCGCTGCGGCCGTGAAAGCCCTCGACCCGCAGCAGTTGCTTCGAGAGGACACCCCGAAGGCTGAGGCGGTCTCCTTCCAAGAGAGTCGCTGGGCCCAGCCGGTGAGCCTCCAGTCGAAGTCCTTGGTGACCGGGCGCTTGCCGTCGGCCCAAGGCGCACTTTCTCGACCTTGACCTTGCTGCACCACTTGCAGTTGACGCGGCGCATGGCGTCAACGCTGGACCCCGTTGACGCGGCATACCCGTCGCGCTTGTCTAGACTGGGAGTTCATGGCAAGCTCCGCCTTGGCCTTGGAGGGCGGAAGCCCTGTCCGCGTGGATCCTTACCCCGCATGGCCGGTGCTCGGCGAGGGAGACTTGGCCCTCGTCCGTGAAGTCCTCAACAGCCCGGTCTGGGGCGGCAGCCATCAAGCGGTCTCGGACTTTGAGCGCGAGTTCGCGTCAATCCACGGCGCTCTGTTCGGGATCTCAGTCTCCAGCGGCACGATGGCTCTGGAGCTGGCCATGCATGCCGGGGGCGTCGGTGCCGGCGACGAGGTCATCGTCCCCGCTCACAGCTTCATCGCAACCGCCACTGCCGTGAGCCGCGCCGGAGCGACCCCGGTCTTCGTGGACATCGAGCGAACGACGTTCAACATTGATCCCATCCAAGTGGCCCGCGCCATCTCGGATCGGACCAAGGCCATGATCCCGGTACATTTCGGAGGTGTCCCGGCCGACATGGACCGGCTCACCGAGCTCGCCTCTGGAAGCGGCATCGCTGTCATCGAGGACGCGGCGCATGCGCACGGCGCGTCGTGGAGGGGGCGGCCCGCCGGCAGCCTAGGCACGGCGGCAGCTTTCAGCTTCCAAAACTCCAAAGCCATGACGGCGGGCGAAGGCGGCATCCTGCTCACCAGTGATCCCGAGTTCGAAGCGCGGGCGCGGTCAATCACCAACGCGGGCCGCCGCGAGGGCCACGGCTGGTTCAAGCACTTCGAACTCGGCACCAACCTGCGCATGACCGGCGTCCAAGCGACTCTGCTGTCGGCCCAGCTTAAGCGGCTCCAGAGCCAGATCGAACGACGTGCGACGAACTTCCAGAGCTTCAGTCGGCGACTCGGTAACATAACGGGCTTCGAACTGCAGCAGGCACCCAGCGCAGTCACGGAGCAGACTCGCTACATCGTGCCCGGCCGGATCGACGAAGAGGCCTTCGGCTGCAGCCGCGACCGGTTCGTAGAGGCTGTGCAGGCCGAAGGTGTGCCGGTGAGACCCTTCTACCCGCACACGCTGCAAGACAACCCCCTGTACCGGCGCGAGCCCTGCCGGCGCCTGCCGTGCCCAATCTCGGAGCTGGCCGCCAAGGACTCGTTCTGGCTGCCGATGCATCTCTTCAACGGAACGGCTCAAGACGCCGAGGACGCCGGCAGCGCCATCTCCAAGGTGCATCGAGCCTTCCGCGGCCAGAGCGCCAAGACGGCGCGACACTGACTGCCGCAGCGGTCACCGCGAGTCGTCCGGCTCCCGGATGCTGTGGACTCGACCGGCTGGCAGCGACTCCAGACGCTGGCTGGTCCCGCTGGGCCATCGCACTTCGAGGTCTACCTCGCGGTCCGCACCCAAGCCGAAATACAGCCGCAGGTCATGCTGCGAGAGGTAGCTGCCTCCGCTCCGCACTTCCCCGGTCTGCCGGCCGGACGCCCCCCGCACTACGACTTTGGCGCCGATGGCGCTGCGGTTCGATACGGTGCCCTGCAAGTCGATCAGAATCCAGTTGCCGGTGAAATCGCCCTCCTGCGACAGCAGGGCAGGCCGCTCGTTCTGGCTGTTCACGAGCGCCTCGAGCCGCCCATCGTCGTCGATGTCAGCGACTGCCAGACCGCGCGCCGCCCGCCGCTCAAGGATGCCAGGGCCCGACTCCTCGGAAATGTCTTCGAATCTCTCTCCGGCAAGACTCCTGTACAGCACCGAGCGCTCGCGAAAGCGCAGATCCGATTCAGCCAAGCCGTTCACCTCAGGAAAGACATGGCCGTTGATCAGCAGGATGTCCCGCCAGCCGTCGTTGTCGACGTCGAGCAACGCGCATCCCCAGCCCACGAAGCGCGTGTTCACGCCGACTCCCAAAGGAATCGTGGCATCGTCGAACACACCGCCGCCGCGATTGGCGTACAGCGTCGAGCGCTCATCTGAGAAGTTGGTGCGGAAGAGATCGTCCGCTCCGTTGCCGTCCAAGTCGGCCGCTCCGGCCCCCATGCCGGACAGGGCGGCACCGTGCTCGTCCAGGGCTGCACCCCGGATCAGCCCTTCGTCCCGGAACGATCCGTCCCCTTGGTTGACGTACAGGATGGAGGGCGTGCGGTCGCAGGCGACATAGATGTCCGGCCAGCCGTCGTCGTTGAAGTCGCCCGTGACTGCCGCAAGCGAGTAGTTCCGCTGCGGTGCGGCGATGCCGCTCTCTTGGGAGACATCCGTGAAGGTGCCGCCGCCCTCGTTGCGCAGCAGCTCGTTCTGGGCGAACGGCAGCCCCCGGGGGCCACAGGCGACCGGCAGCTGGCGGTAGTAGCAGTAGGGATTGTCTCCCGGTCCGGGCGTGGTCTCGAAACTGAAGCGCAAGTAGTTGGCGACGAACAGGTCCAAGTCCCCGTCCAAGTCGTAGTCAATGAAGGCGCAGCCGGCGCTGTAGCCGCCTGTGTCGGGGACGGGCACGGCCTCAAACCCGCGGCCAGCGAGGTTCCTGTAGAGGCGGTTCTCCCCCCAGTACGTCACGAACAGGTCGGCGAAGCCGTCATTGTCGAAGTCCCCGACGCAGGCTCCCTGCCCCCACCCGTCGCCACCAACCCCCGTCCGCGCTGTTACGTCCTCGAAGCGCTTGCCGCCCAAGTTGCGGTAGAGACGGCTGGGCCCTCCGGCTCCCGAGACCACGAACGCGTCCTGGCGTCCGTCCCCGTCGAAGTCCAGAAACGCCGCGCCGACACTGGCGGCCAAGCGAGTCCATCCCCACAAGCTGAGGCATACCGCCGCGACCCATTTCCTGCAGGCAGGCGTGGACATGGTGACCATCAGCCGCTGGCTGGGCCACGCCAGCCTCGCCACGACCAGCATCTATGCCGAGGTGGACTTGGAATCGAAGCGCAAGGCGGTACGCAAGGCCAAGCCGCTGTTGAACCCCGATCCGGGCTGCGCGGACTGGCGCATCCAAGCTGACACCCTCAGCTGGCTGGAGAGTCTGTGACTCTCCCCGACAGCTGCCAGGCGGTCTGGAGTTGCGGGAGCAGGGGCGTCCGCATCCCGCACGGCGTCACGCCCCGCCCGGGCGACGCCGTGCGGAGGCTCACCTCTCCGGGGCGGAGGCTGGCCGACCGCTTGGCCAACTACTCCACATTACTGATCGCACGACCGTGCTGCCCCTGCGCAGTACCGCACCCCAAACCTTGGTCGACACCTTGCTCATGGACTCGTTTCTCTGAACTCTGACTCCCAGCCGCAAGCTGGCCTGGCCCAGCCCACCGCAGTAATGTGGAGTTTGTGCGGCCCAAGTCCCTGATTCACCGGGACTTCCGGACCGAACTCCACATTACTAGTTGCTTCACATTACGAGCGTAATGTGGAGCTTCACATTACGCTCGGATCCGAGCAGGCGTCCAGACGCTGCGTGCTGACGTCGACGCCGACGGTGGTTCCGACCGCGGGTTGCGGCGCGCCGGCGGGGGTCTCCGGGTGGTTCATAATACAATCCTCCGAGTGTGCTCATGGCACGGCCGAGTGGTGCTTCCTGCTTCTCCTAGCCTCTTGGATGCGATTCCGTTTCGGTCTTCCGTACAGGTCTGACAGGAAGCGCTGTGGCGGGCGGTCCAGTTGTGTGACGAACCCTCGTTCCAGGTCCATACGACCCGACCCGCCGCCGCCGCGAGGCAGGGGAACATTGATCCAGGCCCGCTGCGGAGCGGGCGCTGCTGGCCGGCAGCTGCCTCCGCGGAGCGGTCCGGCGACCACACGAGGCAGCCTCAGCGGCTGCCCAGCAGCGCGCAACTCCGCGGTCGGGACCCGAGCCCCCAGCCACGCTGGTGACCACAGCGTCGCAGAGTGCCTGGCACCCTGCCCGCTGGTCCGGCCCGTTTGCGCTGTGCTGGCCACTGTTTCTAACATACTGAGGGGAGCAAAAGTCATTTCCTTGTGTTCTGGCACTCTATTCCACGTCAAATACGCTTGCGAACCGCGTGCTGAGCATGGTATTATCGGATTATGAAGCTAAGCTTTAAGCAGGACTTCAGAAAGGTCCCACTCTTAGAAAAGGTCGCCATCAGAAAGAGAGTCGTTACGCTGGTTCAGGGTGGACTCCAGATTCCCCTGCTGGCCTCGCTCTTCTCTGTCACTCAAGCGACCATCAATACTTGGCTTGTCAAGGTCGGTGCAGATGGCTTTGGTGCCTTGGAAGATAAGCCACGTTCTGGCCGTCCGCGAATCCTGAGCGACGAAATCGTGCAGTGGGTGCTCGTCACTGTCCGTGATAAGACCCCCCAGCAGATGAAGTTCTCGTTCGCCTATTGGACGGCGGGCCGCGTGCGACAGGCCGTCCTCGACAAGTTCGGTGTCAAAGTCAGTGTCTGGACTGTGCGTCGCACTCTCAAGCGCCTGGGCCTGACACCCCAGAAGCCCAAGTTCCGCTCGTATCTCCGCAGCATCGGCGATGTGAAGGCTTGGATTGACAAGACATACCCTGAATTGAAGGCGAAAGCACGCCGGAACGGCGCTGTGATCGTGTTCGCGGACGAAGCCGGGATGCGAGCGGACTACCATGTCGGACGGACCTGGGGCATGCGTGGCAAGACCCCTGTCGTGGTCGACTCGGGCAAGAGGTTTCGCTGGAACATGTTCGCGGCCATCACGCCAGACGGTCAGATTCACTTCCGTATTCAGTCGAAGAATGCCAAGGCGGTGAGTTTCATTGAGTTCTTGCAGACAATCCAAGCCGAGCAACAGAAGCCGATCTACGTAGTAGTCGACAACTGCAGCATCCATACGGCGCGCGTGGTGAAGGAGTTCTTAGCAGCATCAGCGGGTAACGAGCAGGTCGAGTTGTTCTTCCTGCCGGTCTACTCTCCGCAACTGAATCCGGTGGAGCTGTTGTGGGCGTGGGTGAAGCGCCGGGTTGGCCAACAGGTGTTCAAGACCCAGTCGGAATTGAAGGACCTCCTGGCAGATGCGATCGCCCAGCTCAGGAAGGCCCCTCAAGTTGTTCAGAACTTCTTTGAACAGGAGGACTGCAAGTACATCTTGGCGTGACACCTCAGACGGCAATTACTTTTGCTCCCCTCAGTAAGAGGCCCAACCCACTCGCCAGCCTAGCTGGTCACCAGCGCCGTGAGCCCGCTCCTCGGCGCGCTCGTAAGACGCGCTTTCGGTCCCCGTCCCAGCCAACGGAAACCTGAAAACACCCTCTTCTGCCGAAGAATTCTGGACGAAGCTAGTTAGCCCATGGTCAGAACTCTGTGTGCTGCAGCACAGCCACGTCTCGGCCGGGCCCGGCTAGGCTCTGGCACCCGACTGCCAGACCTGCGGTGTGTTGCTGAAGCTGTCTGCTAAGTGTCCGCCGGACTCCCCTGGTCGTGGCAATCACGACTCCTCCCAGAGGCTTCCCCGGAGCTTGGATGCGTGAGTCTGTTGTACCCGGTTCCATCCCTGCTTGCCGAAGTCTGGAACAGTTGACATAATATTGTCAATGGTCGATAATAGATGCCAAGATTAGATTGCGGACATCCCATGCAGCAGGCCCTCTTCCCCGACCGCGACACGCTTGTCCGTTTCGACACGGCGAACCTCACTTCCGATGGTTGCCTGCCTCTGCTGACGTCCTGCGACCAGCGCATGGGCTTGACCGCCTCTGGCCGCCTCTCCGATGTGCGCTGGCCCACGCGCATTCGGCACTCCCTCAGCGACCTGCTCCGCCAGCGCGTCTTCGGCATCGCCCTAGGCTATGAGGACTGCAACGACGACGCCCGCCTGCGCAAGGATCCCGCCCTCAAGATGAGCCTCGAGCGGGCCCCGCTTGACGGCCCCGACCTAGCCTCCCAGCCCACCCTCTCACGCCTCGAGAACTCGATCTCTCGCAGTGCACTGGTGCGCATCGCCTTGGTCCACTGCCAACGCGTGCTTGACAACATCCAACGCCGTCACTCCGTCCCGCGTTCCATCACCATCGACTGTGACCCCACCTGCGACACCACCCACGGACAGCAGCAGCTGAGCCTGTTCAACGGATTCTACGACACCTTCCGCTGCCTGCCCTTGGTAACCACGCTGCAGGTGGACAACGATCCCGAGCACCATCTGGTCTCGAGCCTGCTGCGACCCGACAACGCACCGGCCAAGCAGGGTTTGCTGGGAGTGCTCAAGCACCTGCCGCCGCAGTTGCGCGAGCGCTTCCCGAAAGCCCTGCTGCGGATCCGGCTGGACTC
Source organism: Bryobacterales bacterium (assembly GCA_963662745.2). Classification (GTDB taxonomy): domain Bacteria; phylum Acidobacteriota; class Terriglobia; order Bryobacterales; family UBA6623; genus VXMF01. Next base: position 2,172,262 of record CAXXUI010000002.1, on the reverse strand, counting down.
TGGCTTCCAAGGAGGAGAGCTGCTGGCCTGGCTGCAAGAACAGCGTGTGCAGGTGGTGCTGGGGCTGGCCAAGAACAGGGTTCTCGAACGCCGCGCGCAGCCGCTGGCAACGCAGGCGTGGAAGGCCTGGGCCAAGTGGCAAGAGCGTCAGGAGGAGTACGAGGCGAAACTGGCCAAGCGCCGGCAAGCGCTGCGGGAAGGCCTGCCTGCCGGGCCAGCGCCGCAGGCCCCGGCACGGCCCAAGCCGATCTATGGCCAGGTTTGCTACTGCCCCAAGAGCTGGAATCGTGGCTGGCGGGTGGTGCTCAAGGTTGACATTGCGCAGTTCGCAGGGCGTGAGCCAGAACCGAACCAGCGATTTGTGCTGACGGAGGTGGGGGGATCAACTCGGCGCATCTACGAGCGCCTCTACTGTCCGCGCGACGATGCGGAGAACCGCATCAAGGAGTTGAAGCAAGGCATGGCGATGGACCGCACCAGTCGTCATCGCTTTGGGGCCAACCAGTTTCGGGTGCTGCTGACAGCGGCGGCCTATACCTTGATGCAAGAGTTGCGCAATCTGGCAGCCGGGACGGAGTATGAGCGGGCACAGGTGCAGCGCTTGCGGCTGCACCTGCTGAAGCTGGGAGCGCCCGTGGAGCAGACGGGGCGAAGGGTCGTGCTGCACTTACCACAAGCAGCGCCTGCGATGGGGGCTTGGCTGGCGATGGGGGCTTGGCTGGCGATCGCAGCCAAGCTGGGAGCGGCTGCCGCCAACGTAGGCAGCCAAAGGGGGAGAGTTCAGGCCGGCTGGGGCCGGTCAAGGGCAGAACAGTGCCAGCAGCCTGGTAGAGCACGGTCGAAATCCGGGAGAATGGTCCCAGGAAGGCTGCCAACCACCTTCAAGCTGCCCAAGGGTGATGCCAGGCCCTGCCGAGTGGCGATGGCATGCACCGGAGCTGCCAAAAAACCCGTGCGACATGTTTCAATCGACCAATCTCTAGACTCATCTGGCCCAATTTCGGCCATCGCGAGCCCTTCATGAATAAGGCGGGCTAGGAGTGTATTCTGATTCCTTCGGTTGCGCAAGACCCTATATTGGAGGCAGAGCAAGCATGTGGACAGCCCCCACGCTACACCGAGTTCTAGGCCGCGAGTGATGAGGAGAATCAAGTCCCCCGCCGACCAGGCAACGCTCGAGCATGATCCCGTGCCCGTTCCGAGACGCCGCCTGCTGGGTTCTTACTACACTCCCGGCGACTTAGCGACGGTGCTGGTGCGCTGGGCGTTGGCGGACGGAGATGGGCCGATCCTAGACCCGAGCTACGGCAGTTGCGCGTTTCTGGAGGCTGCCGCAAGGGTGCTCTCGGAGCAGAACTCATCAAGTTCGGGAGGCCGGGTGTACGGTGTCGACATCGATCCCAACAGCGCCGAAATGGTGCGCGACAGCGAGCTGCTGATCGACGACCACTGCGTAGAGGCCGACTTCCTGAGCACATCATCGGGTGATCTCCCCGGCAGTCCCTATGCCGCGATCGTCGGCAATCCTCCGTACGTGCGACACCATTGGATCACGGGCGATCAACGCAATTCGGCCAAGGCCGTTGCGGCCGAGTCCGCCGTTCCACTCCCAGCGACCGCCAGCCTGTGGGCCTATTTCCTGCTCCATTCCCTGCGCTTCCTTTCGGCCGGGGGCCGACTGGCGATGCTTGTGCCTGAGGCGATCCTGCAGGCCGACTATGCGGCCCCTCTACGGAAGATGCTGACCCAGCAGTTCGAGAACAGCCGATTGATCCACATCCGTGATCGGCAATTCGATCATACCGACGAGGTAGTCGTCGCGCTGGCGTGCTCGGGCTTCGGTGGGAACGGAAGAATTGAGACCTTGGCCGTCGGCTCCGTCGAGGATCTCGGGGCCGTTCTGTTGGACGGAGATGGGCGCTCCGGCCACTTCGATTCCTTCCCGCCCGTGACCGGTGGAGCCGGTGCCGCAGGGATCTCCCTGCTTGGGCGAATCCAGCAATCCGCTAAGACAGTCCGCCTGGGCGAACTGGCATCGATCAGAGTCGGTGTAGTGACCGGTGCCAACCAACACTTCATCCGTTCCCGAGAGGATCTGGACTCGCTGGAGGTCCCGGACGGCGTCCGGTACGGCATCGTTGCCCGGACGCGGTGGTTGAAGGGTCTTCAGTTCACTGTGAATGATCACCAAGCGCTGGTCGATGCGGGGGAAGCGGCGCTGCTCGTGCGACCCGGGTGTGCAAGTGACGACCGCCTCGCTGATTCTTGGATACAACAGGGGATCGTCGCAGGTATTGATGCCCGTTACAAGTGCGCTACGCGAAGTGACTGGTTTCGCATCGACCTGCCCTCTCTTCCCGACGCGTTCGCTACATGCACGCGCGCTGATGCACCCATGCTGGTTCTCAACCGTGGCGCAGTCCTGAACAGCAACACCGTCCACAGCGTTCACTGGACATCCGATCTCGATGTCGCGCCAGAAGCCGTGGCGGTGGGCTTTCTGACGAGTGCGGTGTCGGCATGGGCGGAGCTTCACGGCCGGCGCTACGGCGGAGGGATCCTGAAGATGGAACCGGGATCGCTCAAACGGCTCCCTGTGCCGATTGTCGACGGCGGGGAGGACGAGTTCAAGAGTATCGACCGCCTGCTTCGTGAAGGTCGCGAGGAAGAGGCCCGGAGCGCTGCCGACGAGCGGATCTTGCGCAGAGGGCTGGGGCTCGGAGAACGGGAAATCGCGAACCTGCAGGCCTTGCGCACCGACCTGATGGAGTGGCGTCGGCCTTCACGGAGAACCAGCGGTCATGGCTAGGTTCACGGTTGACACCCACCTCTTCCGGGAACTGGGCGAACTGCTGGTGGGGCGCGACTCTACAGCGCTGATTGAGCTAATAAAGAACTCATACGACGCCGACGCCACCGAGGTGATCGTGCACGGGGAGAACCTTGATGACCAGCAGCGCGGGCGAATCATGATCTTGGACAACGGGACGGGAATGACGCGGGACCACTTCATCTCGGGCTTTCTGCGCGTCGCGTCCCGCCTGAAGGACCAGGGCACGAGGCGCTCCACCGTCTACGGGCGCCGGTACACGGGCTTCAAGGGGATCGGGCGGCTGGCCGCACACAAGCTCGCACGGCGGCTGGAAGTCGCCAGCATTCACCGGGGCGAGGCGGGGGATGGATGCGTCCAAGAGCTCGCCGCGATCTTGGACTGGGACGCGATCGAGGCGTTCGAGACGCTGGACGAGATGCCCCAAGACGTCATGAAGGTGATTGAGAATCCTGTTGGCGGGAGCTTGACTGCCGGTACCACCCTAACTCTGTCAAACCTCAGGCGGCCGTGGACTCCCGGCGAGAGGACGAGGTTCTTCGCCGAGGTTCAGGCATTCCAGACACCGGATTTCGTCCGCCTGCCGCTTCCGACCACGGTGGTGTCGGAACCGGTCCTGTTTGAGCGGCCGATTCTTAGAGATGCAGACGGTAGTGGATCTAGGCGTGCCAATGGCGGCTTCGAGGTGCTCCTGGAAGGTGAATTCGAGGCTGGCAACGAGTACTGGGAAGCGATCGCCGAAATGGCGGCGTGGGTGATTGAGATTCGCGCAGACGCTCAGACGGCCAAGGTGCAGTTCGGCATCGCGCCCGCACTCCGTACACGAAGCGCGAATCCCGACGCCCTGGAGTACTCGGCGACCATCGAGCATCCCGACCCCTCAAGCGGCCCCTACTTCGACGCCCGGATCCTAGTCCGGGAGGGCTCCCTGAAGGGAAAGGGAGCTCGTCACAGGCGCACGTGGGTAGCAAAGAGGAGCGGAATTCGAGTCTATCTGGAGGGCTTTCGTGTCTTGCCCTATGGCGACGACGATTGGCTCTCGATCGACGCCGATTACACAGGACGATCGCGCCTGCTCCAGATGCTGCAGGACTCGCCCCTGACACAGGAGCTGGAGGATGCGGATCCAGACGAGGGGCTGACCCGGCTCCCTCACGTCAACTACTTCGGCGGTGTGTTTCTCACCCAAGAACGCGCGCCAACGTTCCGAATTCTGGTGAACCGCGAAGGCTTCGTGCCTGAGGCGGGCTACGACACGCTTGTCCGGCTGGTTCGCACGGGTATTGACCTTTGCACCCGAGTGCGTGCTGCGAGCAACCGGAAGCTGCGTCTGCGCAGGCGGGAGAAGCGTCACAAAGTTCGTGACGAGACGGCTGGCGCCGGAAGGACAGCGGCGCCCGGCGCTGGCGCGGATCGAGAAGAGCGCAAGTCGCTGCCTGACATCATCGCTGCCGCGGGGGCGGCGATGAGCGAGGCCCGGCTGCTGGTCAGTCAGGGCGACCTCGATGCGGCACAGCCGAAGATGACGGACGCCATGCAAGCCATGAAGGAGGCGAAGGACCGCGCCGACCAGGTCTTTTCCGAAGGAGCCCTCTTCCGGGTGCTAGCCTCGGTCGGTACTCAAATGGCCGCCTTCTCGCACGAGATGAATGCTTTGCTCGGAGCCGCGCAGACGTTACGGGATGGACTCAAGTCGATCCTTGTCGACCCATCTTTCCCGTCCCCTCTGCGGCATCGGATGAGGCTTGCATGGGCGGCTGCGGTTGACCTCACGCAATGGATCGAGCGTCACGCCGCCTACCTTGTGGACGTGGTCACCCCGGACGCGCGCCGACGGCGTTCCCGCCAGCACCTTGCCCGCCGCTTCGATTCCGCTGTTCGCTTGGTGAAGCAATCCGCCGAGCGACGCAACATCCAGATAAAGAACCGGATTCCGGAGGGATTCAAGACGACCCCGATGTTCCCGGCGGAACTAACCTCCGTGTTTGCTAACCTACTTACCAATGCGATCAAGGCGGCTCGGGATGGAGGGCGAATCGAAGCTTCCGCAGTCAGTAACGTAAGGATGCTGAGCGTCCGAGTCCAGAACACGGGAGCATCCATCGACCTCGGTGACGCGGAGCGCTGGTTCGAGCCGTTCGAATCCACAACGCAAGAGGTGGATCCCGTCCTCGGTCAGGGCATGGGGCTTGGTCTCACCATCGTAAGGAGCGTACTCGACTACTATGGGATCTCGGTCGGGTTCGTCGAGCCTGATCGTCCGTATTCAACTGCGATTGAAATGGTGTTCCCTACGTGACTTCTGAACACACTGAAAGACCGTTCATCCTAGTTGTAGATGATGAGGCGGACGGACTGAAACATGGCCTTGCACTTGCTCTGAACGACAGAGTTGAGCTAGTTGTTCGGCACCCTCAGGACGTAACGCCCCAAGATCTTGGGCGCGTGAATCTGGTTCTCATGGACTACCGGCTTGACGACTGGCCAAGGCGCAGCGACCAGCGTGCCGCCTTCAACATTCGAAACGGGTTGGCCCTTGCAACTGTTTTCAAGGAGATTGCGGATCAAGAGGCGAATGGCCGCTTGACTGCAGTGGCTCTCCATACAGCCCACCTGACAGATGTCAGCGGGAGGATTCGGGCACCACATTCCCGGCATGTCGTGGCACAGCTGAACAATCTGGAATGGGTATTCGAGAAGAGCGATCAACATCGCTATGACGGTGTGGTTCAGCTCGCCAGAGCGGCCCAGAGCCTTCAAGCCGACTGGCCCACTGATCCTTCAGCCTCCGAAGCTCGTGCACGCCAGTTGCTGGACTTGGACGGCCAGACCGCATGGGCTGAGCGGGCTTGGCGAGCAGTGCGTGAATGCCAGCCACCCGTCTATGAGCTGGGCGGCGGTCCCCGCGGCGTCTTCTTCCTGCGCTGGCTGCTCCACCGGATCCTTCCTTATCCCTGCTTTCTCTGGGACGTGAACTGGGTGGCCGCATGCCTCCGGATCAGTGTGGGTGATCTCAAGCGCCTAGTGGCGTCTGATTGTGACCTAGCACGAGATATTGAGCGACTGAAGTACACGGGTCTGATGGCAGGATTTCTGGGAGATCGCTGGTGGCGAACCGCGATGGAGGACTATGCGTGGGAACTCGGCGGCCAGTCCGCCGGGAACTCTGGAGAGTTCAAGCGCCAGCTCAGCGAGAGAGCTGGAGGGAATCTGAAGCTGGTGGCTCCGCGCGACCCAGTCGTGTGCTTGAACCACGATCTTCTTTCAGCTGGGATTGCATCTCCACATGATGCTGTCAGACTGCGCCCCGACTACTGGCCAAGCTTTGCGGACGCAGCTTGGATGGCTATCGACGACGTAAGACACCATTCAGAATTCAGGGCGATGGTCGATCCACTGGATGATTACCGGGTCGACTCTGATGCCTAACGGTGGCCGTGTCGGACTCCAGTTCCTGAGCCGAGAGCTAGTCGAGGAAATCGCAACCCTTAGCAGAATGGCTAGGGATATTCTCGCGCCAGACGGGGTCCAAGTCTTAGCTAGGTTGAAGAACCAAATCGAGCGTATCTCTGAGAAACCGGTCGGGAGACCACACGTGATTAAGTTGCGTCCACTCTACACTCAGAAAACCCGCGACTACGAGCGCGGAGCTAGGTCTGGCGGGCCCGAAGTATACGGCAAGATTACGGGCGTCTGGGAAATCCGATCTACCGGCCGCAAGTCTACCGGCCGCAAGCGTCCCAAGACCAAGGTCTGCTTCACAGGAAAGGCATCGACAGTGGTTGAGCTATGGCCCGCTGAGTATTGGTACGGCCGCGAAGAGGACAGAACGAGTCGTCTTGCGCGGTGGCAACTCGACCTCGGTGCCCACGACTCGCCAGGTTCCTACTTCCATGTCCAGATTCTTGGCGACTGCGACACTCTTCCGTTCCCCAAGAGCGTACCGGTTCCCAGGTTGCCAATCCCATTCGTCACACCGATGGCGGCAGTGGAATTCGTGCTGGGGGAATTGTTTCAGGACAGGTGGGAGCGCCTCGCGAGCTTGACAAGTCAATCCCAACTGCGTTGGAGGGCAATCCAGCGCCGGCGATGGAGGAGTCTCTTGTGCTGGCAGAAGTGCGTCTTGGACCAAGGTCAGTCATCTCCTTGGATGAATCTGAAAGTTGCGAAGCCCTCCTTTGACCAGTTCCTTTCAGACAGACACTGTCGGTGACGGAGGATCGGGAGCGTCCCCGCGACCCATAGTTACGGTCATCGGGCGACTTGGTCATCGCGAAAGTCTCGTCTCGGATGGCGTGCGCCTAGGTCCAAACGGGGCAGTTCTTGCCACAACGGAGCGTCAAGATGCCGAAATCGGGGAAGTGGGGCATGAGCAGGCTGCGCTTGCCGCAAGCGTTTCTCGGTGCGCAGCGGTACCGTCATGCAGCACTCGAACCTGGGCTGCCAAGTGTGGGCCATGGCCATCTATCTGTTCGTGACCAGCCTGAAGTCGGTCTCGTCCATGAAGCTGCACCGGGACCTAGACATCGCGCAGAACTCGGCCTAGCAGCTCAGGGACCGCATCCGGGCCGCATTGTGCCAGTAAGGCACAGGATTCAGCGGGCCGGTGGAAGTCGACGAGACCTACCTCGGCGGTAAGCGCAGGAACATGCGCCTCCTCCGCACAAGGTGTGGGGCCGATGATGGCTGAGCAGGGATTGGTGGGCGGTACGTGGGCTCCCCGGACGACGGAGGCCCCTCGGTTAACGGTAACCCAGTAAACGCGTACAGTCAGATACTGGATATAGCCGATTCATTCGGCAGCGTTCAGCCTCCGTTCAGCTGCCAACTCAGCAAGGAGGTGACGCCGTGGCAGAGACGCCATGCAGCTTGGTGGAACAGGCGCACAGTCTGAGAGCGGACCAGGACCGCCTGGGCTCGAGGTAGGGACAGGCTTGGATTAACGGGGGGCCGGGCTGCCAGGACGGATCAACCCCGGACCCCGTTGACGCGGCACGCCCGTCGCGCTTGTCTAGACTGGGAGTTCATGGCAAGTTCCGCCTTGGCCTTGGAGGGCGGAAGCCCTGTCCGCGTGGATCCCTACCCCGCATGGCCCGTGCTCGGCAAGGGAGACTTGGCCCGCGTCCGGGAAGTCCTCAACAGCCCGGTCTGGGGCGGCAGCCATCAGGCGGTCTCGGACTTCGAGCGTGAGTTCGCATCACTCCACGGCGCCCGGTTCGCGATCTCAGTCTCCAGCGGCACGATGGCTCTGGAGCTGGCCATGCATGCCGGGGGCGTCGGTGCCGGCGACGAGGTCATCGTCCCTGCTCACAGCTTCATCGCAACCGCCACTGCCGTGAGCCGCGCCGGAGCGACACCGGTCTTCGTGGACATCGAGCGAACGACGTTCAACATTGATCCCATCCAAGTGGCCCGCGCCATCTCGGATCGGACCAAGGCCATGATCCCGGTACATTTCGGAGGTGTCCCGGCCGACATGGACCGGCTCACCGAGCTCGCCTCTGGAAGCGGCATCGCTGTCATCGAGGACGCGGCGCATGCGCACGGCGCGTCGTGGAGGGGGCGGCCCGCCGGCAGCCTAGGCACGGCTGCAGCTTTCAGCTTCCAAAACTCCAAAGCCATGACGGCGGGCGAAGGCGGCATCCTGCTCACCAGTGATCCCGAGTTCGAAGCGCGGGCGCGGTCAATCACCAACGCGGGCCGCCGCGAGGGCCACGGCTGGTTCAAGCACTTCGAACTCGGCACCAACCTGCGCATGACCGGCGTCCAAGCGACTCTGCTGTCGGCCCAGCTCAAGCGGCTCCAGAGCCAGATCGAACGACGCGCGACGAACTTCCAGAGCTTCAGTCGGCGACTCGGTGACATAACGGGCTTCGAACTGCAGCAGGCACCCAGCGCAGTCACGGAGCAGACTCGCTACATCGTGCCCGGCCGGATCGACGAAGAGGCATTCGGCTGCAGCCGCGACCGGTTCGTCGAGGCTGTGCAGGCCGAAGGCGTGCCGGTGAGACCCTTCTATCCGCACACGCTGCAAGACAACCCCCTGTACCGGCGCGAGCCCTGCAGGCGCCTGCCGTGCCCAATCGCGGAACTGGCCGCCAAGGACTCGTTCTGGCTGCCGATGCATCTCTTCAACGGAACGGCCCAAGACGCCGAGGACGCCGGCCGCGCCATCTCCAAAGTGCATCGAGCCTTCCGCGGCCAGAACGCCAAGACGGCGCGACACTGACTGCCGCAGCGGTCACCGGGAGTCGTCCGGCTCCCGGATGCTGTGGACTCGACCGGCTGGCAACGACTCCAGACGCTGGCTGGTCCCGCTGGGCCACCGCACTTCGAGGTCTACCTCGCGGTCCGCACCCAAGCCGAAATGCAGCCGCAGGTCATGCTGCGAGAGGTAGCTGCCTCCGCTCCGCACTTCCCCAGTCTGCCGGCCGGACGTCCCCCGCACGACGACTTTGGCGCCGATGGCGCTGCGGTTCGATACGGTGCCCTGCAAGTCGATCAGAATCCAGTTGCCGGTGAAATCGCCCTCCTGCGACAGCAGGGCAGGCCGCTCGTTCTGGCTGTTCACGAGCGCCTCGAGCCGCCCGTCGTCGTCGATGTCGGCGACTGCCAGACCGCGCGCCGCCCGCCGCTCAAGGATGCCAGGGCCCGCCTCCTCGGAAATGTCTTCGAACCTCTCCCCTGCAAGACTCCTGTACAGCACCGAGCGCTCGCGATAGCGCAGATCCGATCCAGCCAAGCCGTTCACCTCAGGAAAGACATGGCCGTTGACCAGCAGGATGTCCCGCCAGCCGTCGTTGTCGACGTCGAGCAACGCGCATCCCCAGCCCACGAAGCGCGTGTTCACGCCGACTCCCAAAGGAATCGTGGCATCGTCGAAAACACCGCCGCCGCGATTGGCGTACAGCGTCGAGCGCTCATCTGAGAAGTTGGTGCGGAAGAGATCGTCCGCTCCGTTGCCGTCCAAGTCGGCCGCTCCGGCCCCCATGCCGGACAGGGCGGCACCGTGCTCGTCCAGGGCTGCACCCCGGATCAGCCCTTCGTCCCGGAACGATCCGTCCCCTTGGTTGACGTACAGGATGGAGGGCGTGCGGTCGCAGGCGACATAGATGTCCGGCCAGCCGTCGTCGTTGAAGTCGCCCGTGACTGCCGCAAGCGAGTAGTTCCGCTGCGGTGCGGCGATGCCGCTCTCTTGGGAGACATCCGTGAAGGTGCCGCCGCCCTCGTTGCGCAGCAGCTCGTTCTGGGCGAACGGCAGCCCCCGGGGGCCACAGGCGACCGGCAGCTGGCGGTAGTAGCAGTAGGGATTGTCTCCCGGTCCGGGCGTGGTCTCGAAACTGAAGCGCAAGTAGTTGGCGACGAACAGGTCCAAGTCCCCGTCCAAGTCGTAGTCAATGAAGGCGCAGCCGGCGCTGTAGCCGCCTGTGTCGGGGACGGGCACGGCCTCAAACCCGCGGCCAGCGAGGTTCCTGTAGAGGCGGTTCTCCCCCCAGTACGTCACGAACAGGTCGGCGAAGCCGTCATTGTCGAAGTCCCCGACGCAGGCTCCCTGCCCCCACCCGTCGCCACCAACCCCCGTCCGCGCTGTTACGTCCTCGAAGCGCTTGCCGCCCAAGTTGCGGTAGAGACGGCTGGGCCCTCCGGCCCCCGAGACCACGAATGCGTCCTGGCGTCCGTCCCCGTCGAAGTCCAGAAAGGCCGCGCCGCTGCCGGTTGTCTCCAAGATCCACTGCTTCTCCGCGTCCCCGCCGTTGGGGAATAGATCCGTCAGGCCCGCCCGGTCGGCCACGTCTACAAAGTGGATCGGCGCAGCCGGCAGGCCGGCGGATGCTACCAGCAGCACGGCGCACAGGCTGCCGCGCCGGCAGATCACGGGGCCTCGCCGATCCGCCTCAGGAAGTCGCTGAATTCCCCGTCCTCTGGCGACTGCAGCTCCTGCAGGGCGCTCTGCACCCTCGTCGCATCCTCAAGCCTGCCGGCGTTCCGGTAGGCCATCATGAGCGCGTAGTGGGCAGGCTCGCTGGCCGGATGCAGCGACAGGGCGTGCTCCAGGATGGCGATGGACTCGTCGAAGCGCTCCGCCCGGAGCCGCTCGCGGGCCAGAGCGATCAGGGCTTCCGGGAAATCCGGGTCCAGCTCGACGGCCCGCTCAAAGCGTGGCAGCGCTTCCGCCCCGCGCCCCAGCACTTGCAGGATCTGGCCTACTTGGAACTCGGCGACCGCGTCCCGAGGGTTCAAGCGCAACTCCGCCTCGAATTCCTGCAGGGCATCCTCCAGCGCCTCCGGCTCGTGGGATCGAAGCAGCAGCGCCCGCCCTAGGCGGTAGTGGAGATTGACGGTACCCGGAGACTTGGCGATCGCCTTGCGGTACTCGCGCACGGCGTCGTCGTAACGCCCTTGAATCTCGAGGATCTCCGCTGAGAGCTGATTGACGCGGAAGGATGCGGGTGATGCGGCAAACATGGACTCGACCGCATCGTTCCAACCCTTGAGGTGCAGGCGGGCTCGCTCATAGAGCACCTCTGGATCCGACGGATGGATCGTGCGGAGCCGGGCGATGACGGATAAGGCTTCGGGAAAGCGCCGCTCCGCGATCGCGCACCGGGCCGCCGCCAAGCCCGCAAGCTTCGCTATTGAAGGGTGGAAGCCTGATTGCGCGGCCGGAAGCAGTGTCTGCAGGGCCCGACCGCAGTCACCCGCCGCCGCTCGGGCGACCGCCAGCAGCGCCGGCGCTCGAGAATCCGCGGAGTCGGCGAAGCGATCCGCAGCCCCCTCGTAATCGCCGGACTCGATCAATCGCAGGCCATCCTCGACGGACCGGTCCCCTTGCGCGGCAGCAGACGCTGCCAAGGCACTGCCCAGCAGGAACGCGAGGCCCAAGCGGAGCACTCTAGTGCCCGGCATCGTCCATCATCAGGTCCAGTTCGCCGAAGCGATGGCGCCGCCGATCCTCCAAGTAACGGAACGCCAGCATCGGCGGATCGCCGGGCGCCAGCCGGGCCGGCGGACGCAAGCGCTGCGAGGATGCCACGCCGATCCCGTCCAGCAGGCCCGATCGCTCGATCCGCTGCAGCAGATCCGCTTCGGCGCTCGCGTCGCCGACCACGCGAGGCGACACGCAAAGCAGGACCGCCATCGCAAGCAACCACTTCAACATGCGCACCTTGCTTCCTCTTCAGCGTAGCGCGGCCCGGCCCGTCACGCTGCGAGGGCCGGATCCACGCCCAGCCAGTCCGCGCAGGCGTGAAAGACATCCTCCAAGCGCTGAGGCCCTTCGCGGGCTGTCAGCGGAAAGTCCGGGGGAGCGATCAGGAACAGCGCATCCATGCCGATCCCCGCGAACAGGTACGCCGTGTTGAGCCGGTATTCGACATACTTGCTGCATTCCTGCCAGATGTACTGGTAGAACACCTCAAGATCGACATAGGAGCCGAGCATGTCGGCTTGCGTGGGGACGGGACTGGCCTCCTCCTGATCGGAATAGATCAGCAGGCTGCTGAAGGGCTTCACCTTGTTCCTAATGCCGAACGAGGCCACCACCACCGAAGGCCGGGCGCGCCGGATGGCCTGCAGGGTCGTCCATTCCACGAAGGTGTTGTTGATCAAGAGCGTTCCGTTCCCGTTCAGCAAGACGGACTGCAGGAAGTCCTGCATCACCGGGTCGCGCCCGGCGGCGCGCCGCAACGCACCCGGGTTCATTCTCTGCAGGCGCTCGCCCAGCTGCCGGGGCCCGGGAATGCGATCCGCCGTCACGAGCTCGTTCACCTCCTTCATGAGCGTCCGGCGCAGGCTCTCCAAGCGCTGGTAGCTCACACCGACCCACCCGTCGAACGTCTGCGCCAGCCGCAGGGCGGGGTCTTCCGCCTCGACCACCCATGTATCGAACGGGCTGCGACCGCGCTGCTGCGCATGCAGGTCGAACAGTGCCGGGGCCCCCTGCAGACGGGGGCGGCCGGTCAGCAGCAGCGGCAGGTAGTCGGTCAGCGCGTCGTCTGGGCCGACACGGAGTGGCACCAGCAGCCCCTGGTCACGAATGCGCGTCCACATCCGGTCCGGACCGACCGGCAGCTCGGGCGGGGAGAGTACCGCGACAAGGCGCGGATGGCCGGAGCGGGCGACCTCCTCGTCCAGCAGAGGGTCGATCTCGGCAAACACCGCCGCCACCGCCTCCCGCCATTCGGCCAAGTGCGGGTTCCGTTGGAGGAAGTCGACATGCTCCAGCGTGAAGTTGCGGGAAGCCCAGATCCCCGAGCCGACGTCCATCTTCCGCTCGACTTCGCGAAGCGGCCCGAACAGGCGCGCTACGGAAGCGGCCCGAGAGCGGTCCAGCAGCCCGAACAGGCGCTCGAAGTAGTCCCGCTCGGCCGGGAAGAGACTCTTCCAGTCCTTGATCCGGTCGAGGGAGTAAACAGCGAACGTGGCGGGGAGCCGATCGAACAGCCCCCCGTCGAGCAGCCGCCGCATCGCCGGACTGTACTCCTGCATCGGATCCCCGGACCTACCGTACTGGGCGAGGCCTCAGCCGTCGGGAGGCGGCACCACATGACGCCTCCCCCATTGATCGTACAGCCGTCTGCGCCGACTCGCCGCCCCTGCCGAGGCGTCTGCGACCATGGCCGGAGACATGGTTCACGTCATTGCATCCATCCGCGTTCGGGAGGGCTCGCTCGCCGAGTACACATCCCTCTTTCAAGCGAACGTGCCCAATGTGCTGGCGGAGCAGGGCTGCATCCGCTACTGTCCGTGCGTCGACTCGGCCACCGGCTGGCAGACGCAGGATCTGGACGACCGGCGCTTGACGATCGTGGAGGCGTGGGAAAGCATGGACGCCCTGCAAGCCCACTCTCGGGCCCCGCACATGGTCGCTTTTCGCGAGAAGGCCGGCCATCTCGTCGAGAGCGTGAAAATTCAAGTCGTGGCCCCGGCCGGCTAGCACGTTGCCACAGACGCTAGCCAGCCTCGTCGATGAGGCCTCTCCTCAGCGACTCGTTCTGGACATCCTGCAGCAACCACGTGCCCGCGTACATCAGGGGCGTGTCGGCCGCGGCGACCAGCAGCTTGTAGATGTAGCTGGAAAGGATGACGGCCCCGATCTCCGCCCATTCCCAGACGCCATAGAAGAGGATGACCACCACCGCGGTTGTATCAATGAGCTGGCTCAGCATGGTGGAGGCGTTGTTGCGCAGCCAAAGGTGTCGGCCCCTGGTTCGCCGGCGCCAGAAGTGATAGAGCCTCACATCCACGAGCTGGGCGACGAGGTAGGCCGCCATGCTGGCGAAGATCGCGCGCACGCTCTGGCCGAAGACAGCCTCGAAATGGCCTTGCACCGAAGCGTCTTGCAGCCTGGACAGCGGCAGCGCCCCGCCAAGCTGCAATACGGCCAGCATGTATAGCGAGACGATGAAGCCGATCACCACCAGACCGTCTGCCCGGCGCTTGCCGTACAGCTCGCTGACGAGGTCCGTACAGAGGAAGGTGACGGGATAGGGGAGGACCCCGACGCTGATCGTCGCCAGCCCGACGAGAGGCAACGGGATGTCCACGAACTTGAAAACCGTGGCGTTGGCCAAGATGAGGCTCGCCACGAACAATCCCGACAACACCAAGAAGACGAAATCGTACTTGCGCATCGGAGGCCGGCTCGCGGGTACTATTAGAGTGCCATGGTTGCTCGCAGGGGGATGAACCGTCGCCAGACCATCCGGTCGCTCGCAGGGGGCGGGCTGCTGTTGCCAGGCCTGCTGTCGGAAATGCTGGCCACCAACGATGGCGGGCCGCTGGCACCCAAGGCCACGCACCACGAGGCCAAGGCCAAGCAGGTCATCTTCCTCTTCATGACCGGGGGAGTCTCCCATGTCGACACGTTCGACCCCAAGCCCTTCCTGACGGACAACCACGACCGGCCGCACGGCAAGAAGCGCTTCTACAAGGGGAGCGACTGGAGATTCCAACGGTACGGGCGGAGCGGCATCGAGGTGAGCGACCTGTTTCCGGAGATTGGCGGAATCGCCGACGAGATCGCCGTCGTGCGGTCCATGAAGAACATCAACGGCGACCACTTCGGCGCGACGCTCGGCATCCACACCGGATCCGCGACCTTCAACCGGCCGAGCATCGGGTCGTGGGTGAGCTACGGACTGGGAACGTTCAGTCGCAACCTGCCGTCCTTCATGGTCATCGCCCCCGAACTCCCGTACGCGGGCGGACAGGTTTGGGGATCGGACTTCCTGCCCGTGCTGCACCAAGGAACGCGCATCGTGCCCGGCAGGGAGCCGATCGCGCACATGAGCCCCGCCGTCCCGGCCGGCCAGCAACGCACGGAGCTGGACCTGCTCGAGTACTTCAACCGCCAGCACCTGCGAGGGCGGGAGCGCGACACCAACCTCTCGGCACGCATCCAGTCCTTCGAGACGGCGTTTGGAATGCAGGCCGAAGCGCCGGAGGCGTTCGACATAGCCGGCGAGTCGGACGCGACGCTCAAGCTGTACGGCCTTGAGCGCGGCAGCACGGAGGGCTTCGCGTGGCAGTGCCTGGTGGCTCGCCGCCTCGTCGAGCGCGGCGTGCGGTTCGTCGAGCTGATCGACGGCGGCGCGATGCTGGACAGGAACTGGGACTCGCATGCGAAGATGGCCAACTACAACCGGTTGGCGAGGAATGTGGACCGGCCCATCGGCGGCCTGATTCGTGACCTGAAGTCGCGAGGTCTGCTGGACGAGACGCTCGTCGTGTGGACGACCGAATTCGGGCGGACTCCGACCTGCCCCTCGCCCGGAACCGAGGGGCGCGGGCATCACGCGCGGGTCTACAGCTCTTGGCTGGCCGGCGGCGGAATCCGCGGGGGCACGGTCTATGGAGAGAGCGATGAGATGGGTTTCGATGTGGCCCGGGATCCGGTCACCGTGCATGACTTCCAAGCGACGATCCTAGACCGGCTGGGCATGGACCACGAGAGGCTCACCTACCGGCATGCCGGCCGCGACTTCCGCCTCACGGACGTGCATGGCCAAGTCGTGGAGGGGCTTCTGGCATAACTCCTCCCGGCATCCTCAACGCGAGACACGGTCGATGGGTCGAGGATGGGGCCTGTGATCGACCCGGCGGCGCTGGAGGGACACGTCAGAAACGTCGTGTTCCGAACCGCATGAGAGAGCGGCCGAGTCGTCCGCCCGGACGGCGCCCTCCGCCTCGGGATCCGCATGGCGGGACCTGCGTATACTGGTAGCGGTGGGGTTGGGCCGCTCGGCGGCTGCGATCCCGATAGAGAAATAGGTATTGGCCGAACGGCCTGAGGGAAGAAGGAGCACACTTTCGATGCAACAAAACGCACTGCGAGCGACGTCCGTCCTCGTCCTGGCGTTGCTCGCGGTATTGCCCGTGGCGGCACAAAGGGACATGGGGACGCTGCTCGGAAGCGTGACCGACCCGTCCGGAGCTGCGATTCCGGGTGCGGTGATCACCATTACTGAGGAGTCGACCGGCGTCACCGACATCGTCGAGTCGGACGCCACCGGAAACTACATCCGCCCGCTCATCAAGCCGGGCGTGTACACGCTGGGCTGCGAGTCCCCAGGGTTCAAGCGGTCGGTCCAGACCGGGGTTGTCCTTCAGTCGGCGGGGCGCGTACAGTCGAACTTCGTCCTCGAGATCGGCGAGGTCACCGAGACCATCGAGGTCTCGGCGGCGCCTCCGGCGCTCCAGACCGAGACGACGCAGATGGGCGGCACGCTCGAGAACCGCCAGACCAGCGAACTGCCGCTGGGCGGCCAGCGCCGCTTCGCGTTCCTGGCCCGGACGGTTCCGGCGGTCGTGCCCGCCGAGCCCGGCGCCCGCGACGCGGCGGGAGGCGGCTTCTCCGCCAACGGCGTCCGGTCGAACGGGCAGAACAACTTCCTGCTCAACGGCGTGGACAACAACGTCAACGTGATTGACTTCATCAACCAGACCGCTTACGTCGTCGGCCCCTCGGTCGAGGCGATCGGCGAGATGCAGATCCTGACCAACGGCTACAACGCCGAGTACGGGCGCGCCGCGGGCGGCGTGGTCAACGTCACGATCAAGTCGGGCACCAACGAGGTCCACGGCACGCTGTTCGAGTTCCTGCAGAACGACAAGGTCAATGCCAACCCGTGGGAGCTGAACCGAACCGGCAGGGATCGCCAAGCCTACAAGCAGAACCAGTTCGGCGCGGCGGTCGGCGGCCCGATCGTCCGGAACCGGACCTTCTGGTTCGCCGACTACCAAGGCACGCTCATCCGGGACGGCAGCCTGTCCAGCTCGCTGACCGTGCCGGGCCCCGGCATGGCCAGCGGGGACTTCTCCGCGCTCATGGCCGGCGGAGACGTATTGGGTCAGGACGTGACGGGCCGGGATGTGCTGCGGGGACAGATCTTCGACCGCGGCACGCAGCGCGAGATGGGCGGCGCGGTCCTCCGGGACCCTTTCCCGAACAACATGATCCCCTCGTCACGCTTCGACCCGATCGCCTCGAACCTGATCGGGCAGTACCCTTCGGAGAATCAGAGGGTTACGGCGCCGGGCGCCCGACCCGGCGGGAACTACTTCACGACGCGGAACGCCACTCGGGACGTGAATCAGTGGGACGTGCGAGTCGACCACCGGATCTCCGACAACGACAGCCTGTTCGGGAGCCTCAGCTGGATCGACGAGCAGAAGTTCCAGACACCGCCGCTCCCCGGCGATCTCGACGCGGGCGGATTCCTCGGAGAAACCGAGGAGAACCTGAGCCGTGCAGCGATGATGAGCTACACCAAGATCTGGTCTCCGACCTTCATCACGGAATCGCGGGTCGCTTACTCGCGGCTCATCACGACGCGCGTCCAGAGCAATGCTGACAATGATTCGTTCTCATCTCTCGGCTTCGGCGGACTGAACCCGTTTACCACCAACAATGGCGGCATGATGCGCCTCGGCCCGCAGGGCTACAGCACGGTGGGCGGTTCTGAGTGGCTGCCAACCCAAGAGTACAACAACGTCTGGGACTTCATTCAGAACGTCTCTTGGAACAAGGGCTCGCATGCGATCAAGTTCGGTGCCGAGTACAGACCGATCGGCTTTCCGTTCTTCCAAGTCCCGTCCCCGCGTGGACGCATGGATTTCAACAGGGCCGACTCCGATCAGGTCGGATTCAACGACACGGGCGACGGCATGGCTTCTTGGCTGCTCGGTGACGTGCATTGGGCACGCATTACGACTGCCAACTTCATCTCCTCCTTCAAGGATGCGTATTCGTTCTTCATTCAGGACGATTGGAAAGTGACATCGAGGCTGACGATCAACCTCGGCGTGCGCTATGAACTCACGACGCCGATCGGGGAGAAATTCGGACGCCAAGCTCACTTGGACGTCTTCGGCACGGACCACACCACGCCGACGCTGGTAATCCCGCAGGGCAAGGACCAAGAGGCGCCCCTGCCGCCGAACTTCGCCACCGACTATCCGTCGCTGGATGTTGAACGGGGCGTCGCCTCGCTCTACTTGACCGAGTGGGACAAGACAAACTTGGCCCCGCGGATCGGGATGGCTTACGAAGTCTTGCCGGGAACGGTCATCCGCGCTGGATACGGCATTTTCTACGGTGCCGAGGAGAATGAGGGCGGCAACCCCAATCGCGGCGAGAACGTGCCGTTCAATCAAGAGACCCGGTTCGAGAAGAATCGCCCGTCCGACAGGAATCCGTTTGTCAACAAGTTTTCGGACGGCTTCCCGGTCAACGCCTTCACGCTGCCGGCGCCGATCTCCTTCCGCTCGCTGTACACGCAGCGACGGTGGCCGCTCGTGAACAAGTGGAACTTCAATCTGCAGCGAGACTTGGGCTGGAACTCAGTTCTCGAACTGGCCTACATTGGCTCGAAGGGCAATCGTCTGACGGACAACTACAACGGCAACCAGCCGGTCGGCGATCCTCGTCCCAACCAGGCTGTCCTGCCGCGTAGGCCGTACCAGTTCGTGAATTCGGGCATCACCTTCACGAACAGCAACGGTCGCTCGGCCTACAACGCTTTCACAGCCAAGCTGGACAAGCGCTATTCGGACGGCTTGGGCTTCTTAATGTCTTACACTTGGGGGCACGCGCTCGCGGACACGGGCACAACGCTGTCTGGCGGCCCCGGCAATCGAACGCCACACCAATCCCTTGAGTACTCGCATGCCAGTTTTGACGTGCGGCACCGGTTCGTGCTGAGCGGCAACTGGAACCTGCCAACGCCCGCGAGGCTGACCGGCCCGGCGAGGATGGTGATCGGCGGCTGGCAGCTGAACGGAATACTGACGCTGCAGACCGGCAACTACTTCAACATCGGGACCAACCGGGCCATCTGCTCTTGCTCGGGCACGACGCGTCCAGACCCAGTGTCGGGTCGCGATCCCAATGCGGCTCCTTCGGGCGGGCGGACTCCGGAAGAGTGGTTCGACACGTCGGCATTCCAAGATCCGACACCGGGCACGTTCGGTGCTCTGGGCAACTACTCGAACATCGGGCCGCCGACCAACACGGTGGATCTCTCGCTGTTCAAGGACTTCCCGATTACCGAGAGCTCGAAAGTGCAGTTCCGCGTGGAGTCGTTCAACCTGATGAACACGCCGCAGTTCAACCGTCCGAATGCGACGCACGGCGGTGGCGGATTCGGCCAGATCAACGGAACTCGCGGCGGTCTCAACCGGCAGTTCCAGTTCGCTCTGCGCTTCATGTTCTAAGCGGCCGAGCCGCTTGATCCCGGGCCCCCGTCGCCAGGCGGGGGCCTTTTTCTTGGTACTCGGACCGTTCCGAGGCGGGAACTCCAACGCCTTGAAGGTCTAGCACCAACAGTAGCCGCGCACCATGCTCCATGCCAGATCATGCTTGCTAGCAGTCTCTCGCCGGCAAGCCGCCATTGCAACCTGTGCGTTCCTCACGATCTGCGCCGCCTGCGCGACGCGACTGCCAGGGGAGCAACCCGGCTTTGGCGACATTGCCGCTGCGAGCGGAATCAGCTCGTCCACGACCTTCGGCTCGCGCGACTCAAGCAGTTACATTCTCGAGACGACTGGGACTGGAACGGCGGTATTCGACTTCGACAACGACGGCGACAACGACATCCTGATCGTCAACGGCACGACGTTCGAGCTGCAAGCCGACGGGAAGAGTCCGCCGTCGCACCTGTACGTGAATGACGGACACGGGATGTTTCGGGAATCGGCTCTAGGCAAAGGGCTGACCGCGCGAGGCTGGGGACAGGGAGCCTGCGTCGGAGATATCGACAACGACGGCTGGAACGACCTGCTCGTCACCTACTACGGTCGCAACATCCTGTACTCCAACCGCGAGGGCACATTCCGAACTTCCGAGCAGGCGCTCGGCCCGACACCTGCCGGGCAGTGGGGCGCCGGTTGCGCGTTCTTGGACTACGATCTGGACGGGCTGCTCGACCTGTTCGTGGCCAACTACGTGGACTTCGACCCAGAGAGCACTCCCAAGCCCGGTTCCCCCGGGGCGTGCGAGTGGAAGGGCATACCGGTGATGTGCGGCCCGCGCGGTCTTCCGCGAGCCCGGAATTGGCTCTACCGGAATCTCGGCGGCGGCAGGTTCGCCGACGTCTCAGAGGAGGCCGGCATCCTCAAGCCGGGTGGCCGCTACGCCTTGGGCGTCGCCGCAGCGGACTTCGATCGTGACGGCGACACCGACATCTACGTAGCCTGCGACATGACACCCAGCTTGCTCTACTCCAACAACGGCGACGGAACGTTCACTGAGACTGCGTCGGAAGCCGGAGTCGGCTACAACGTGGACGGGCAGCTGCAGGCCGGCATGGGAGTGGCAGTTAGCGACTACGACGGCAACGGATACCTGGACATCGCCAAGACTAACTTCTCGGGGGACCTCCCGTCCCTGTACCGCAACGACGACGGCCTCTTTTTCGAGGACGTCGCTTTCGAAGCCGGGCTGGGGATTCATCAGCTGCTCGGATGGGGGGTCCTGTTCGTCGATGCGGACGAGGACGGCTATCAGGACCTGCTGATCGCCAACGGCCACGTCTATCCCGAAGTTGACGCGGCGGAGGTGGGCGAGACCTACCGGCAACCTACTGTGCTGTACAGGAACCTCGGAGATGGAACCTTTCGAGACATCACTCAGCACGGAGGACCGGCCCTGCAAGCAACTAGGCCAGCCCGAGGGATGGCCCAGGGGGATCTCGACGGTGACGGCCGTCCCGAGATCGTGATCGCCAACATCAACCTTGAGCCGACCGTCCTAAGGAACGCCGCCCCGCCCCGCAACGCGGTCCTCCTCCGGCTGCACGGCACAGAATCCAATCGAAACGCAATCGGATCGACCGTGACCTTGACGGCGAGCGGCCGGCGGCTCGTGCAGGCAGTTGTCGGAGGGGGCAGCTACTACTCGCAGAGCTCCTACGACCTCCACTTCGGACTTGGAGATTCTTCAGGACCGGTCAGCGCCGAAGTGGCTTGGACGAACGGGCTCAGCCAGACTTGGCCCGGCCTGCCGGCCAACCACGTTCATGTGCTCACGGAAGGAGTGTCCGAACCAGTCTCGAAGCCGTTCAGGACCGCCTCAAGAGATAGGTCCGGCAGCGTTGCGGACATTGGCTCGGCAGCGAGCCCACCCGAGCGGTAGCCCTCGTCGTGCCCCCGATGCACGCTTCAATGAGGGCTTGGAAGCGATGGGAGGCCCGGGGCGGAAGCGTCCCTGAAGGCGGCTACTTGCGACGAATCCTAGGCACGATCTGAGCCTGCCACCCCTGGTAGGAGGCCAGCAGCCGCTCGACCACCTCCGGTTCGGCAGCGGCGCGATCGTCAGTCTCGGAGAGGTCTGCCTCAAGGTCGTAGAGCTCAATCCCGCCCTTGTCCGAGACCAGCTTCCAACGGCCCTCGCGAACAGCCCACCCCGAATCGTGGCCCTTGTCCTTCCAGTTCCAGTACAGGGCTTCATGCAAGGGGCCCTCAAGCTGCGCGTCCAACGCCGGCAGCATGTCCCGGCTGTCGATGACGCGGTCGGAGGGCCTCTCTACAGAACTCGCTGCCAGGATCGTCGCGAAGGCGTCGATCGAGATGACCGGCTCGTCGGACACGGTGCCGGGCTTGATCTTCGAAGGCCACCTGAGCAGGAAAGGCACGCGGAGGCCGCCTTCGTAGACGCTGTGCTTGTAGCTGCGCAGCGCGCCGTTGTCCGCGGTCGTGCCCCGTGCACCGCCGTTGTCGGAGAAGAAGATGACGAGAGTGCGCTCGGTCAGGTTCAGGCGGTCCAACGCGTCAAGAATCTCGCCGATCCCCTCATCGAGGATCTCCAGCATCGCAAGGTAGGTGTTGCGCCGTGGATCGGGATGCGAATAGCGGCGAACGGCCTCCTCCGGGGCCTGCAGCGGGTTGTGTACCGCGCTGTACGGCACGTAGGCGAAGAAGGGCCGATCGCGGTTCTCCTCGATGAAGGCCACGGCCTCGCGGGTGATGTTGCGGGTCAGGTAGCCCGAGTCGTTGATCACGTCGCGATCCCGGTAGATCGCCCGAATCGGATCGGAAGCCGTCAGGTCGAAGTAGTCATGCCCGCCGTGCCCGAGGAAGCCGTAGAAGGTGCTGAACCCTCGCTCCAACGGACGAAACGGCGGTTCGTATCCGAGGTGCCACTTGCCGAACACCCCCGTCGCGTAGCCCGCTGATCCCAGCAGCTGCGGCAATGTGACTTCGCTGACCGGCAGACCAGCGCGCGAGTCCGACGCTTCGTAGAAGCCGAAGCGCTGCTGGTAGCGCCCCGTCAACAAACCGGCCCTCGTCGGAGCGCAGACCGGACAGCTGGCGTAGCCGTTCGTCATCCGGACCCCGCCGGCCGCGATCCGATCCATGTTCGGGGTCGAGACCTCGTCCGGATGCGGATAGCAACTGATGTCGGCGTAGCCCTGATCATCCGACACGATCAGAACCGTGTTCGGCCTCACCTGGGCACTCGCGGCCGCCGCTGACGCCCACAGGCAGGCCGTCACCGCCAGAATCCGGGCGGACCTCCGCCCAGTCCTGAGAGGGGGCGCGGTGGGAGGCGCACTGGTCAGCACGAGCCCACCGGCCGAGTCGTTGCGCGCGAGGCGGGGAATCCGCACTACTCCGCTGCGATGCAGAACAGCTCGTCCTGGCTGCGAAGGTACATCTTGCCGTCCAAGATGACCGGGGAGGCTATGAACATCTCGTCCCCCATCTCGTTGACCGCCAGGACTTCGTACGTCTTGCCCAGCTTGAGGACGATCACGTCCCCCTCCTCGCTGGCCAGATAGAGCTTGCCGTTCGTGGCGACCGGCGAGGACTTGAACGTGTAAGTCTGAGGCAGCCTCTGCTGGTGGTAGAACTTCTCGCCTGTTACCGCATCGAACGCATTGACCATCCCGCGGTCCGTCACGAAGTACAGAATCCCGTCGTGGAGCACTGGGGAGGCGGAGTAGGCGTTGCCGCGGTCATTGGTCCACTTGACGAATTCGGGGTTGCCCGTGATGTCCCCCTCGCCTCCGAGACGGATCGCCAGCAAGTTGGGATCCCGGTAGCCGGTCATGGCGATCACCATCTCGTCGTTGACGTTGATCACGGCGGGAATGGCGTTGGCGCCCAGCCCGTCCGCCTCCCAGATGAGGTCGCCGGTCTCCAGATCGTAGCTGCGCACCTTGGTGGAACTAGTGATCAATTGCTCCCGGCCCTGGTGGCGCACGACGATCGGCTGCGGCCAGCTGCTCCTCTCGTCGCGCTCTGCCCGCCACCTCTCCTCGCCGGTCTCCTTGTCGAGGATCACGATGTAGGAGTCACCCTCGTGATCGTTCTGGATGATCAACGAATCGCCATGCAGCACTGGGGCCATGCCCTCGCCGAACGCGTTGCGCATGTACAGCAGCCCGAGGTCCTTCTGCCAGAGAAGCTCGCCCTCCAGATCGTAAGCGTAGACACCTCGCGATCCGAAACTGGCAATCAGGATCGTACCGTCCGTTACCGGGGAGTTCGAGGCGAACGAGCCGTAGCGGCGATGGTAGCCCTCGTGCGGACGAGCGGTCGTCGCCGTCCTGCGCCAAACCTCCTTGCCGGATTCCTTGTCGAGCGCCAGCACCAAGAAGTCGTACAGCGGAAACGCGCCCTCGTCGTCACTGGCTTCGGACACGACCGCAGTGGTCAGGTAGAGACGTCCGCCCGCGATCACCGGTGTGGAATGGCCCTTGCCGGGGATCGGGATGCGCCAATTGACATTCTTGGTGGCAGAGAATTCCAACGGCGCGTCGCTCTCAGCAACACCGTTGTTGTTGGGGCCGCGCCACTGATGCCAAGCACCCTTGTCGCCCGGACCCGCCGCCAAGGACGGCACGGCCAGAGCCGCCAGCAGCGCTAGAGCGCGTGCCAGAAAGGGGCAAGCCCCGTCCGTCCCTGCGCACAATGAATCAGATCGCATCAAAAATCTCCCTTGCAACTGCCCGGCTCGCGCAGTCCGCCCCATCCTCGGGGCCCCGGATGCGCCCCGGGCCTACTTGTATAGGCGAGTCCCAAGGCCCATTGGTTGCGCCCTGCCGACCGACGCCCGGATCGCTCAGCGAGCAGCCAGCTGAGGGACGGAGAGTCCGGCCTGCGGGCTGGCGGCGGTCTTGTCCACCAGCCCAGCGGACCGAGCCGGACAGCCCAGCAACCTGCCGGGCGAGCCTCAGGAGCTGACGTTCGGCACGCGGCGCCGACCGCGCCGGGCGCGGATCAACGGCCAGAGTAAAGACAGGGCGGCGGCCACCAAGAACGCAATCAGAATCGGGCGCTGCAGGAGCGGCGTCCACTCACCTCGGCTGAGAATCAGCGCGCGGCGCAGGTTCGACTCCATCATCGGTCCGAGAATCAATCCCAGCACCAACGGCCCGAGCGGAATGCTCGCCTTACGGAACGCGAATCCCACGATCCCGGCCACGAACATCGCCCACACGTCGACCACCGCGTTGTTGAGCGCGTACGACCCCACCGTCCCGAACAACACGATCCCCGTCCACAGCCACGGACGGGGAATGTTGAGGATCCGCGCCAGCGGCTTGGCTCCGAGCAGGCCAATCACTAAGATCAGCAACGATGCTAGGACGAGCAGGAAGACGATCGAGAAGACAAAGGCTTGGTTGTTGGCGAACAGCAGCGGCCCCGGCTGGATGCCGTGGATAAGCAGCGCCCCGATGAGAATCGCGGAGACGGCGTCCCCCGGAATTCCCAAGGTGAGCATCGTGGTCATCGCCCCGCCGATCGCGGCGTTGCAGGACGAGCAGCTGGCGGACAGGCCGCGCAGCGAGCCCTTCCCGAACTGGTCCCTGTCAGGAGAGGTACGGCGGGCTTGGTCCCAAGCGATGACGGAGCCGATGTCGCCTCCGGCTGCGGGTATCGCGCCGACCAGCGTGCCGATCGTCGCGCCGCTGAAGGTCGTCGCGAGCATTGTCCTGACTTCCCGTGCGCGCGGCAGGATCCGTCCGAGCATCGCTGCAGCGACGCGCTGCCCGGCGTGTCGCTCAGACACCTGCAGCAGGACCTCGCCTAGCCCGAACAGGCCGATCATGACCGGAACGAACGAGATGCCGTCCAAGAACTCCGAGAAGCCCAGCGTGTACCGGGGATAGGCCGTCATCGGATCCAAACCCACTAGCGCCACTGCTAGGCCGAGGGCGCCAGCCAGCATGCCCTTGAGGACGTGCTGACCGGAAACTCCGGCCATGAGGCTGATGCCCAGCAAGGCCAGCCCGAAGTACTCGGCGGGCCCGAACCGCAGCGCGAAGTTGGCAATCGGAAACGCCAAGAACGCCAGGAACAGGATGCTCGTGAGCTGACCGGCCGCGGAGGCCAGAGCGTTGACCCCGAGCGCCAGCCCAGCCTGCCCCTTCTTGGTCAGCGCGTGGCCGTCCCACGACGTGGCGATCGAAGCCGGCGTGCCCGGGACGTTGATCAGAATGGCGGGAATCCCTCCCGCCGGGATGGCTCCGCAATAGATGCCCAGCAGCATCGCGAGCCCCTGCTCGGGCGACACCCAGAACGTGAGCGGAGTCAGCACCGCCACGCCCATCGTGGCCGTCAGGCCGGGTAGGGAGCCGAACACGGCCCCCAAGGAGACGCCTGCCGCCAAGAAGGCCAGCACCTGCCAGTCCAGGACGGCGACAAGCCCAGCAAGAATCTCCCCCGTCACGCGGCTATCTCCCGTTTGGTACGCGATCGAGGCGCAGGTGCCAGCACAGATCTCACTCCAGGGTGACGTTCAAGCCCATGTCGAAGGCCAGCCAGACAAAGGCGGTCAGGGCCGCCGCGTAGCTGCCGGCCCACTTCCACTCTTGGCCGAGAAACCGGAGCGTGACGGCCACGTAAGCGGCGGTGCGCAACACGAAGAACCCCGTCCCCCATAAGCAGAGGTACGCGAACAACAAGCCCAGCATCCCGGCCACCTGCTGGCCGTTGGAGGTCCAAGAAACGCTCGATCCGCCGCGCAGGTCCGGCCGCAGCAGGAGGGCTGCGGCCAAGACCGCCATGAACGCGCCGATCACGCGGGGAAAGAAGCCGGCACCGGGCAAGCCGCCGATGCCGGCTGGAAATGCCGCTGCGCTGGCCGCGAGCGCGCAGCCGAGACCGAGGAACAGGCCGCCGGTGATCCGATCAACCCGCTTCACTGAGCGCTCCCCAGACGCACCAGCTTCGGAATCTCCGCTTCGAAGAAAGCCTGCTGGCTCAGCGCGAAGTCCCGGAAGCCGTCCTTGTCCAAGAAGAGGGCCTCCATGCCCCGCTCCCTGCACAGCTGGGCCCATTCCCCCGCCGCGAACGCCTGCTCGAACGCGGCGGAGAGAACCGCGACCCGCTCATCGGACATGCCGGGCGGACCAAAGAAGCCGCTCCACGCCGGAGCGCCGATCGAGTAGCCCAATTCGTGCGTCGTGGGAACCTCCGCCAAGACTCCAGACCTCGACTCGTCGAAGACGGCCAGCGCCCTCAACTTGCCGGACTGCACATGCGACACCACCTCCCCGACCCCGGCCACAGCGGCATCGGCGTGCCCTCCGATGACCGACACCAAGGCTGGAGTCGAACCGCCGTAGGGAAGATGCGTGAATCGGACGCCGGTTCCCTGCTCCATCAGCAGGATGTTGAAGTGCCAGATGGATCCGATGCCGGAGTTCGCCATCACGATCCGTCCGGCCTGCTCGCCCGCAGCGCCCACGAAGTCCTCGAATGACGCCCACGGCGAGTCGGCCCGCACCACGAGTGCGGGGGCCGTCTTGGAGACCAAGCAGATGAGAGAAACATCGGAGGGGCCGAGGTCCGCGTAGCCCAGTGACCGCACGATCGCGATTTCCACGGGCGCGTGCCCGATGGTGTAGCCGTCACTGGGCCGCCGCGCCACGTACGAGAACGCGAGCGCTCCGCTGGCGCCCGGCTTGTTCTCGCAGACGATCGGCACTCCGAGCTGGCCTTCGGCAAGGCTCGCCATGACCCGCGACACGGTGTCGGAAGTCCCGCCGGGGGCGGCTTGGACCACCAACTTGATCTCCTTGGCCGGATACGGACCGTCGACCGACCCGCACCCAGCCAAGGCCAAGCAACCTAGAACAATGCAGATGCGTGCAGGTGCGCTCACTCAAAGTGCCTGCGGAAGGCATGATTATAGCCGAGGGGGCGGAGCCGTCAGCGCTACGCCCTACTGCGGACCGTATCCGCCTCCTGCTCAGCGTGCACCGGCCCCGATGGCAACCGACTGCCGCTGAGAATGAGCACTGGCCGCCGCGCCATCGCGGTCCGAACGCGGCCTACGGGCTCGCGGAGACGAGACCGCGATCCTGATCTCGCCTAGCCGGATGTTCCGTGGAGGGGGATTCTGGTTGATTCTGCTGAGGGACGCCAAGCTGCGGTGACGCCACGTAGACCGGCACGGTGCGCCCAAGTCTGGAGAACAGCAGGAAACTGACTGAGAAGACCTGTAGCATGCTCAAGACGATCAATCCGCCGCCTTCCCAGTTCCCGGTCAAGAAGACAGGCAAGTAAAGGATTCCGACTGTCGCAGCCGCCGCCCTCCACGCTGGCCGCCGATTCAGGAGCGGCACCCTCACACGAACTTGACCGACCTGCTCCTTGAGCAAGGTCATGGGGTCTCGGTTGCCCGTAGCGAGCGTCAGGCTGTCAGCCTCCGCCGCAACGAACCGTCCCTTGACAACGGTCGGTTTCGAGGAAGATCCGCCCGGTCCAAGAATCACTCGGATCCGCAGTCCCGGCTGCAAGTCACGGACGGCATCCCAAGGTCCCCCCTCCGAAGCAAACGCTTGGGGGGAGATGACCAACCCGACAACGAGGGCGAGCGCCAAACCCTGTCTAGGTCGCATCCGCACACACCACTGGGCACATGTGTCTCGCACTCTTTCCTCAGGGCCTAGATTGCGGGCGGCAATGTGGCAGTTATCGGACGGCTGCGGAACTGGCGAGCCAGCCACTACACACTAGTGCACACCCTAGTGCTTTGTCAAAGCAGGATTCTTGGGTAGACGGTCTTGCGCTTGCGACGAGCGTCGTCGATCTTCATGCGTCAGTCGACCCCACGCTGGCGCTTGTTGACGACCTCCGACCAAGCCGCGATCTCGGTGCGCAGCGTCTCCAGATCGCCAATCCGGCGCCCGGACAGAGGCACTGCCTTGTCATCGCGCTGAGCTCGTTCTCCGCGAGGTTCAGCCCACTGCCGTGCTGCGGCGGGTAGCAGAACTCGATGCGCCGCACCAACTCCCTCGCCCGGGTCGCCTCGAACGCTGTGTAGAAGGCCCCTTTGGTGTGCGTGTTCAAATTGTCCAACACCACGGTGACCTTCTCGCAGTCCGCGTAGCGGCCCTCCATCAAGGCGCCCACCTCCAGCGCCCAGTCCGCCTTCGTGCGACGCTCGCGGGCGCTCGCCTGACGCCAGCCTCCGAACGGCTCGCAGAACATGAAGACCGCGGCCGTGCCGGCCCGTTCATACTCGTAGTCCACTCGCTGAGGATGCTGCTTCATCGCCGGCAGCGCCTCCCGGGTCTCCTGGATCAACTGCACCGGCTGCTCCTCCATGCAGGTCACCGGGGGCTGCGCGTCGCAGGGGCGCTCGTAGGTCTCCAGGACCTCTTCCATGCAGGCGCTGAATTCCGCATCCTCCTCAGGTGGGATCACCCAATACTGCAGCTTGCGGCCCGTCACGCCGTTTTGGCGTCTGCCTCACGGTCTCGTGACTGATCGAGTCCACGATCCCCAGTTCGACCACCTGCCGCGCCAGCAGCCGCGGCCGGCCGGCGGCGCCCCCAGCCGCCAGTCGATCACTTGAGCCTCCTGCTCGCCGTTCAGCAGCTTGGGCACCGGCGGGTGGCTGCGCTGCCGGCCGCACAGGGCCAGCTCGAAGCCCTCCAGCACGCACCGGCGGCGCATGTTCTCGACCGTCTTGACACGGCAGCGGTAGGCGTCAGCGACCTGCCGGTCCGTCCAGGCCGCTCCGTCTGCGTCGACTCTCGGGGCGACCCGTCGGAACGACCTCTTGCCCCTCGGCTCCGCGCGCCGTGAAGACACCGCCACCGCCTACTGTTGTGACAGCTGGGTCCCGTCTAGATCCCTCAATCGGCGAACACTGTCATTCGGCACAAGGACTTCCGCTTCAGATCTACGGCACCGACGTCCTGCGGTAGGCCTTCCGGCACGTGGCCCGGCCACGCGAGAATCCCCTAGCAGCCACCGTTCGCGACCTCCCTGGCCAGCCCCTGTTCTTCGACTTGCTGGGGAGGCGCAGGCAAGCGCCCCAGCCCAGGCCATGCCGCGTCAGGGCGCACCGGACGAGCTCACTGTCCTCTTCGATTGCGTGAAGCCCGATTCCCACTGGTCAAGACCGTCGAGGAGTTCAACTTCCCCGTCCACCAGCCCGAACAGCGCAGGACCCTCGTCGGCTCCTGCTTCTCAGTCGAGGTATGGGCCCGCACCGCAAGTGGGGCCTCACCGGCCATCGCAGCCCTGTTGCGCCGCGCCCACTCTAAGCCGGGTGGTTCTGGTATCGGGCGCTGGCGGTCGGCAGCATCTGATCCGATCGGCACATCGGCCATGTGAACAGGAATGACACCGCGTGCGTATCCTGTGCTGCTATCCCTGTATTGGAGGGGTCTTGACTAGGCGAGTACGCCTGAGCGGTCAGAGTGCTAGCTGCCAACCGGGTGACGCTGACTCCGGGGGAGATCGTCGAAACGCCAGAATCCCATTAGCAAGTGATGCCAAATCTTGAGATCTTCCAATCGGTCGTAGCACCCCTCACTCTTGAGCAGTTCGTTGTGGCACAGCCTGTTCAGAGCTTGGTAGGTTGCTGGCTCATCCATCTCGATCTCAAGCCGCTTGTCTTCCAACCTATCGAGCGCTATCGCATCGTGTTCTGCTCGCAGAAACTCTCGTTCTAACCTAATGAAGCGACGGTACAGATCGAAGTGGAGCGAGGCCTTCGCAGTCGGTCCGTAAACGAGACTGATCGAAGCCAGCACGGTAATTCCCACTGGAGCAAGTGATTGGAACCATCCTGCGTACATAGTATCGACAATCAGGTTGAGAACCGACCCAGACCCCAAGACTAGAATCAAGAGGCTTATGCACGATTGCGTTGAGATGTAGTGCTGGCGTCGGTAGCTGTGGTATCGGACTGACCTCCTGACCCCGAAGAGCAATTTGTACCGCCTCGCGGCAAGATCCTCATGTTTCGATCGATCGGACACGTCTGGCATCACCTTTGTTTCTGCCGATCAGGCGGAGGCGGAGGGGGCGGGTCATTGTCTCGTACGCCTGATTTCTGACCGGTATCGATGCCCCGAAATTGCCTTGTCCTCTCCGACGAGCGATCCTTGGTCGGTTGCGGGCGCGGCGGGGTCGACTGACTTGGCCCTTTCCTTGGTTCGTCTCTCACGTTTGCGCGCTCAAGTAGATTGTACACCAAGATGCCGCACCGGCCCTCGAGTCTTGTCACGGTCGCAACCTAGTGCTTTGTCAAAGCAGGATTTTCGGGTAGACGGTCTTGAGCTTGCGACGAGCGTCGTCGATCTTCATGCGCTAGTCGACCCCGTGCTGGCGCGTGTTGACGCCCTCCGACCAAGCCGCGATCTCGGTGCGCAGCGTCTCCAGATCGCCAATCCGGCGTCCGTGCAGGCACTGCCTCGTCATCGCGCTGAGCTCGTTCTCCGCGATGTTCAGCCCACTGCCGTGCTGCGGCGTGTAGCAGAACTCGATGCGCCGCACCAACTCCCTCGCCCGGGTCGCCTCGAACACTGGGTAGAAGGCCCCTTGGGTGTGCGTGTTCAGATGGTCCAACACCACGCTGATCTGCTCGCAGTCCGCCTAGCGCGCCTCCAGCAAGGTGCCCACCTCCTGCGCCCAGTCCGCCTTCGTGCGACGCTCGCGGGCGCTCGCCTGGCGCCAGCCTCCCAACGGCTCGCAGAACGTGAGAACCGCGGCCGTGCCGGCCCGTTCAGACTCGTAGTCCACGCGCTGAGGGTGCTGCTTCGTCGCCGGCAGCGCCGCCCGGGTCTCCTGGATCAACTGCACCGGCTGCTCCTCCATGCAAATCACCGGGTGCTGCGCGTCGTAGGGGCGCTCGTAGATCTTCAGGACCTCTTCCATGCAGGCGACGAACTCCGCATCCTCCTCGGCTGGGATCACCCAATACTGCAGCTGGCGGCCCGTATCGCCGTTTTCCTAGCGTCTGCCTCACGGTCTCGTGACTGATCGAGTCCACGATCCCCAGTTCGACCACCTGCCGCGCCAGCAGCCGCAGGGACCAGCTGCCGCAGCCGGGCGGCGGCCCCGGCCGCCAGTCGACCACTTGAGCCTCCTGCTCGCCGTTCAGCAGCTTGGGCACAGGCGGGTGGCTGCGCTGCCGGCCGCACAGGGCCAGCTCGAAGCCCTCCAACACGCACCGGCGGCGCACGTTCTCGACCGTCTTGACACGGCAGCGGTAGGCGTCAGCGACCTGCCGGTCCGTCCAGGCCGCTCCGTCGGCGTCGAATTGGAGCAGGATGCGGGCGCGACATGCCTTCTGGCTGCTGCCCGCGAGCCGATCGATCGTCTCCTCACAGATCTTGCGCTCCTCGTCGCTCAGTCGCACGATGCATTTCTTCATCGAACTTCCTCATCAGAGTGGAATTCCACCCAAACACTATCCTGCAGAAATGTTTACGTGGAGCATTATTCTACAGGAATAATAGGGTTGACGAGGCACTCGCAACTTGCTCTCAGCTGCACCATAGCGCTCGCAACAGCAAAGTGGCGGTCGTGTACGGCGATTTCCGCGTCGCAACAGGCCGGCGGCTCAAACGTGCTGCGGATGGCATTGCGGTCAAGCAATCAAGTCTTGGACGACCCGCCCATGCACGTCGGTGAGTCGGCGGTCGATCCCGTTGTGATAGAAGGTCAGTCGCTCGTGGTCGAGGCCCAGCAGTCGCAGGGCGGTTGCGTGGAGATCGTAGATCGTCACCGGATCGCTGGCAGGCTCATAGCCCAAGTCGTCCGACGCCCCGTGAACCTGCCCGGGTCTCGCCCCGCCGCCCGCCATCCAGCAGGAGAAGCAGTTGGGGTGGTGATCCCGGCCCGCAGTCTCCCCCGTTCCTTGCGACACCGGCGTCCGCCCGAACTCCGTCACACCCAGAACGAGCGTGTCCTCCAGCAGTCCGCGGCGGCGCAGGTCCTTCAGCAGCGCCGCAACGGGCCGGTCATACTCGAGAGCCATCGTCTCGTGGTTCTTCACCAAGTTGGTGTGAGCGTCCCAGCTCTTGCCGGCACCCCCGTGGTAGATCTGCACGAATCGCACCCCGTTCTCCACGAGCCGCCGGGCCAGCAGGCAGTTCCTCGCCAAGTCCGCCGTCCCCTCGGCGTCCAAGCCGTACAGCTCCCTTGTTGCCGGCGGTTCGCTGTCCAAGTCGGCGATCTCCGGAATGCTCACCTGCATTCTCGCCGCGACCTCGTAGCTGCGGATCCGGGCTTCAAGGCTTGAGTCTCCGGGATGGGTCCGGGCGTACTCGCTGTTTCTCGCCCGTAGCCAAGCCAAGGCGGCGGCGCGCGCTCCAGCCTCCGCGCCGTCCGGAGGAGCGACATCCGGAACGGGCACCCGCCCCTCCCCCGTGCGGAATGCAGTTCCCTGTACGGCTGCAGGCAAGAAGCCGTTAGTCCATTGCGCCGAACCGCCCCACGGATGGCTGTTCGGATCGGGCAGCACGACGAACGCTGGTATTTCCTCGCTCTCCGAGCCCAGAGCATAGGTCACCCAAGAACCCATGGCGGGAAAGCCGGTCAGGATGAACCCCGTATTCATCTGCGCGACCGCGGGCATGTGGTTGGCGCTCTTGGACACCATGCTGCGGACCAAGGTGAGCCGGTCCGCTTGGCGGGCCATCTCCGGCAGCAGCTCGCTCACCCAGATCCCGCTGTCGCCGCGCCGGCGGAAGGGCCACGCCGGGCCGCGAAGGCTCCCACCCTGCCCGAAGAAGGTCGGCATCGAGTAGGGCGTGCCGTCCCGGCGGGCGAGCTCGGGCTTGTAGTCCCAAGTGTCGAGATGGCTCATGCCCCCGACTGCGAAGATCTGGATCACGCGCTGGGCCCGCGGCCGGAACCGGCGGGCAGGGTTCGGCGGCGGCTCGCCCCCGGTCGTCGACAGAGACTCCCTCGGCAGCATCGAGGCCAAGGCCATCCAGCCGAAGCCTCCGGCAGCATCCAGCATCCACCTCCGGCGCGAGACTCTAGCGGACATACAGGAACTCGCTGGTGTTGAAGAGGCCCCAGCAGAGCGTCTCCAGATCCGCTTGGCGGAGCAGGTCGAGGCCTTCCGCCAACTCGCCGGCCGACGGCTGGCGGCCCAAGGCCAAGCGGTACGCCAGCCGAACGCGCACATCGGAGTCGCGAGCCTCGCGCTCCAAGCGCTTCGCGAATCCTCGCGCCCGGTGATGCACGAACGAGTTGTTCATCAGGCTCAGCGCCTGCAGGGCCGTGGTGGTCGAGCGGCGCTCGGGCGTCTTGGTCGAAGGCAACGGGCAATCCAGAGATTCCAGCAGCGGGTCGCCGCCGGTGATCACGTTCATGCGGTAGAGCGTTCTCCGCCGCAAGTCCGGACCGTCGTCGTCAGTGAGCAAGTAGCTTCGCAAGCTGCCCCGCTTCTCGCCGAACTCGAACGGTCGAAAGCTCTCGCCGTGCAGGGCGCGGTTCAAGTCGCCGCTCGCGACGAGCATGGCGTCCCGCACCGACTCGCCTTCCAGTCGCCGGGGCGAGAAACGCCACAGATACCGATTGCCGGCGTCCTTGGAGGCCGCCTGCTCGTCGAAGCGCGAGGACAGCCGGTAGGTCCGGGACAGCAGGATCCGCTTGTGCAGCGCCTTGACGCTCCATCCGCTCCGCGCCAGTTCGGTCGCCAGCCAGTCCAGCAGCTCCGGATGAGTAGGCAGTCCGCCGTTGTAGCCGAAGTCGCTCGGATTGGCGACGAACCCGCGGCCGAAGTGCCACTGCCAGACCCGGTTCGCGATGACTCTCGCGAACAGCGGGTTCGCGGGATTGGCGATCCACTCCGCCATCGCCGTTCGGCGCTCAGCCTCGGACGCGTCGGCGTCCAGACCGAAGTCCGCCGCAAGGCCTTGCACGCAATCCAGTCCGGATGGCCAGACCCGCTGGCCCGGATGGCCGACCGCCCCGCGGCGGAGCATATGCGTGGGCCCCGCCTCGCGGACTGTCGCCGCATGAACGAGCACAGGCTCCGGAACGGATTTCAATTCGTCGCGAAGTCGCTCCAGCTCCCGCTCCAAGGACGCCAGACGCTGGCGCTGGCGGGCGGTCATGCCAGCTCGGATCTCTTCCGGATCCCGATCGAGGATCCCAGTCCGATACGACTCCCGCACCTGCTCGGGCGAGAGAGCGGAGCGGTACAGCCGCGCTTCGGCCACTCGCAGATGGCGGCTCGCTTGGAAGCGCACCACGGCGTCACCGGCCCCATAAGTCTGCAAACGGCCCGCGGGAACGCCGCCGTCCGGGCGGCTCGCTTCGCCCAACGCTTCGCCATCCCGGAAGATCCGGATCGAGCCATCCGACCGGTACGAGATTGCAACGTGCAAGCGCTGGTCCGGCTGCAGCCGCTCAGGCCCGGCTCCGGGATCCATCGAGCGAAAGCGTCCGATCGAGAAGTTCTCCCAATGCGGGTGGTCGCCCGCCACGAACTCGATGCCGTCGACCGCAGCGCCCCGGTACCCGCTCAGGCCGCGGATCTCCATCACCGTCTCGGACTTAGCCGGGACAGACGTGACATCCAGCCAAACCTCCAGCGTCTTCTCACGGATCTCAGCCGGCAGCGTCGCGCTCACCGCCACGCCGCTGCCCTCATCCTCCGCGGCAGCCCCCTGCTCCGGACTGGACAGCCCCAGCGAGCCGCCCTCCAGCCGCGCTTCGCCAACCAGCGTCAAGTGGAGCGGCGCATGGTCGGCGCGGCCATCCGAGTCGAAAGTCCAGCGGGCGAAGGGCCGCGGACCTGCCGCCGTCGGACGATCCTCTTGAGCGGCGCGGAAGAGGGTTCGGATCTCCGCCGCAATCGCCTGCATGCGCCCCTCCAGCCGCCGCACGAGGAAATCCCGCTCCGCCCTCTCCCTCCCGGACAGCAGTGCGCGGCCATGGGGCAACAGTGAATCCAAGCCCTTGCTCGGAACGGGCTTGGTGGGCGGCCAGACCGACTCGAAGGCCGCCTTCATGCGGTAGTACTCCTCCTGGCTGATCGGATCGAACTTGTGATCATGGCAGCGGGCACAATTGACCGTCAGCCCCAAGAACGTCTGCGTGACCGTTCCGAGCATCTCCTCCAGCTGATCCTCGCGCACCATCTGACGCTCCTCAAGCACCGCCGAAGTCAGGCCGATAGCATCCACCGGTCCGAGCGTCAGCAGCGCAGTCGCGGCAACACCGTCCCGCGACACCGGCTCGATGACGTCGCCGGCGATCTGGTGGCGGGCAAACTCCAAGTAGGGCCGGTCCCGGTTGAAGCTGTTGATGACGTAGTCCCGGTAGGGCCATGCATGGTCCCTGGGCAGATCTCGCTCGAAGCCCTCGCTCTCAGCGAAGCGAACCAGATCCAGCCAGTGCCGGGCCCAGCGCTCTCCGTAGTGAGGCGACGCCAAGAGGCGGTCCACCAACCGCTCCCGCGCTTGCGGCGTATTGTCCGCGAGAAACGCAGCCACTTCCCCCGGCTCAGGGGGAAGGCCTGTCAGAGAGAAGGAAGCCCGCCGGATCCAGTCGCTCGGATCAGCTTCCGGCGCCGGTTCCAGACCCTCCCGGCGCAGCGCGGACCAGACCCAGAGATCGATCGGCGATTGCGACCACTCACTGGGCGCGGACTCGGAGGCTGGCGGGGCGACCTCGCGCAGCAGCTGCAGCGACCACCAGTCCGGGCCGGCCCGTCGTTCCGCAAGCGTGCCCGGCCAGCCGGCTCCGGCGGCGATCCAAGCTCGCAGCGCCTGCTTGTCCTCGCCGGACAGCGGCGTTCCGGGAGGCATCTCGTCGGCCAGCACTCGCGCCAGAACCAAGCTCGAGTCCGGACTTCCCGGCACGAGTGCCGGCCCGCGGGAGCCGCCCGCCAAAGCGGCATCCCGGGACGACAGCGCCAAGCCGCCCATCTGCTGGCTGGGGCCGTGGCAGATGACGCAGCGGCGAGCGAGGAGTTCGGCTCCAGCATCAGCCTCGGCCGCAACTCCAGCCGCGACGCCCCAGCCAACCGCGATCACCGCACAGGCAAAGAAGCGATGCATGCCAGTCCTCAGCGCAACTCACGCTCCGGGCATCCAGCGCTCAATGCCCAAATTCCAAGTACCCGGCAGCCCGCCGAGCCGCGCACCAACAGCTTAGCGCCCGGACCCTAGCGCCGCAACACATCGGTCGCCTAAATCAGCTTTCCTGCCGGGCACCGAGGATGGTGGCAGGCACACCCGCCGGGAACCGACCTCGGCCCCCACGGTCCGCTGCAGCCCCTCGCGATACACTGGCACGTGAGGTCACTCAATGCGCCAATCCGGGCCGTGCTGTTCGATTTCGACGGCACTCTGGCCGACAGCGAGCGCCTGCACTACGAGTCTTGGCTGGATGCAGCCTCCCGCTGGGGGGCAAGCGTCAGCTGGCAGGAGTACCAGGACCGCCTGATCGGCGTCGCCGACGGCAAGGCCAGCGAGTTCTTCTTGAGGCGGGCGGGCAGGCCCCCCACGCCCGAACTGATCGAACTCGGCCAGCGCCGCAAGCGCCGCGCGTACCGCGAGCGCTCGCTCCGGGAGCTGGAGATCGACGCCACCGTGCGCCGATGGATCCTCAGCAACCATCGCCGAGTGCCGATCGGAGTGGTCTCCTCCAGCCTGCCCCCCGACGTCGTGCCCATCCTCCAAGCGCACGGCGTGGCGCGATGCATGAGCTGCGTTGTCTGCGGCGACGATGTCAGACGACACAAGCCTCATCCGGAGCCATTTCTGCTGGCCCTTGAGCAGCTCCGGCGCGAGCAGCCAAGCCTCCAAGCGTCGCAGTGCCTCGTATTCGAGGATTCAGCGACAGGCGTGCGTTCGGCCTCGTCCGCGGGGATGACGGTCCATCGCGTCCGCATCCCATCCGAGCTGCCGCCGGCACTGGGGGAGTGGACCGCCCAGATCCACGCAGCCGTCCCGTCCGCTGCGGAATAGGCCGCCTGACAGGGCCGGGGCCCGGATCAATCGGCCGCCAGCGCTGCCGTGCCCGGAGCCCTCTCCTGAGCGTCGTGAACCGTGAGCGCTGCCAAAGTCGTCACGTCCTCCACGGTGTAGCCCTTCTGGAGCACCGCTATCGGCCTGTCCAAACCGATCAGGATGGGACCGAGCGACCGCGCTCCGGCGAAGTGCTTGAGCAGCTTGTATCCGATGTTGGCGGAGGCAAGGTTGGGGAACACCAGCACGTTGGCCTCGGACTGGAGGCGGGAGAACGGGAAGAACTCCCGCATCACGTCGACATCCAGGGCCGTGTCCACCTGCATCTCGCCGTCAACAACCAGCCCGGGATCGATCTCCCGGCAGATCTCGGCTGCGCGGCGCACCTTCTCGGACTCGGGGAATCTGGCCGAACCGAAGTTGGAGAAGGACAGCAGCGCGACCCGGGGCTCGATGCCCAGCCTGGACGCCCGGCGCGCGGTCAGGATCGCGATCTCGGCTAGATCCTCCGGGCTGGGATCGGTGTTGACCGTCGTGTCCGCCAGCAGGTAGATCTTACGGTTCCAGATCATCATGAAGACTCCGGAAACCTTGCGGACGCCGGTACGGCGCGAGATGACCCTCAGCACGATCCGCATCGTCTCGGGGTAGTGCCGCGCGATGCCCGCGACCATGCCGTCGGCGTCTCCGAAGCGCACCATCATCGCGCCGAAGGCAATCGGGTCGCGGAGCATCAGCCGAGCGTCGTCCAAGGTGCAGCCCTTGCGCTGTCGCAGGCGGTAGAGCTCGCCCTCGTATTCCCGGTGCCGCGCGAAGCTCTCAGGATCGACGATCAGCCAGCCGTCCGTGGGCAAGCGCAGTGTCTCAAGCTGCCTCAGGATCCGGCCCTTGCTTCCTAGCAGCACAGGCTCGGCGATCCGCTCGTGACGCAGCCGATGGGCCGCCCGCAGGATCTTGGGATGGTCGCCCTCCGGGAGCACGATGCGCCGAGGATCCTGCTGCGCCCGGCCGAGGATCGTCTGAAACACTTCCTGGCTGCTGTCCAAGCGGACGGCGAGGCTCTGCCGGTAGTCGTCGAGCTGAATGGAATGCCGTGCCACCCCGCTCCGCATGGCCGCCTCGGCGACCTTTTGGGACACCGTGGGTGTTACCCGCGGATCGAACGGTTTCGGAATGATGTACCGCGGCCCGAACGCCAGCTGCTCAGCGGCGTAGATCCGGCGGACCGAGTCAGGTACAGCCTCCTTGGTCAGCGCCGCGAGCGCTTTCACAGCCGCCAACTCCATCTCGTGATTGATGCAGCTCGCGCCTACATCCAGCGCTCCACGGAAGAGCGACGGAAAGGACAGCACGTTGTTGACCTGGTTGGGATGGTCGGAGCGCCCAGTGGCCACGATGGCATCCGGACGGGCGTCGATGGCGGACTCGTACCGGATCTCCGGATCCGGATTGGCGAGAGCGAACACGATCGGGCGGTCGGCCATCGTCCGCAGCATGGCGGGCGTGAAAACGTCGGCCACCGACAGCCCCACGAAAGCGTCCGCTCCGCGGACGGCCTCCTCCAGCGTGCGCAGCGGCGTGTCGCGGGCGAACCTCCGCTTGTAGGGATTCATTCCGGCGACGCGACCAGCGTGGATGACGCCCCGGGAGTCGACCAGCACCAGGTTCGAAGCCGACACTCCGACCTGCAGGAACAGCTCGGCGCACGCGATGCCCCCCGCTCCGGCGCCATTGACCACGACTTGCAGATCCCGAAGGTGCTTGCCTGCCACCTCGGCGGCGTTCAGCAGCGCGGCCGCGGCGATGATCGCCGTGCCGTGCTGATCGTCGTGAAAGACCGGAATCGAGACGCGCTCGCGGAGCTGCTCCTCGATATAGAAGCAGTCCGGCGCCTTGATGTCCTCCAAGTTGACTCCGCCGAAGGTCGGCTCCAGCAGCTCCACGACCCGGACCACATCCTCCGGATCCAAGGAATTGACCTCGAGGTCGAACACGTCAATGTCGGCGAAGCGCTTGAACAGGACTGCCTTGCCCTCCATGACCGGCTTTCCGGCCAGCGGGCCGATGCCGCCGAGCCCGAGGACGGCGGAACCGTTGGTCACGACTGCCACCAAGTTGGCGCGGGATGTGTAGAGACGGGCTAGGTCCGGGTCGCGGGCGATCTCCAAGCACGCCTCGGCCACGCCCGGGGTGTAGGCCAAGCTCAGATCAATCTGGGTGTCGGACGGCTTAGTCGGCGCGATCGAGATCTTCCCCGGACGGGGATGGCTGTGGTACTTCAGGACCGCTTGCTTGCGAACTTGCACGACGCTGCCAGGCGGCCGGCTCGCGGAGGCGGGCGGCCCATCCCTGTGAGGCTAGCACGGGCTGCGCTGGGCAAGCCGCCGCTCGGTGCCGCGGCAGGCGGCTCGAGCACGTCGCCTACAATGGCGCGGGAGGGATCTGGCGACCATGGCGACGAGGCGGCGAGTGCGATTCGCTCTGCTGGCGGGACTCGCTCTCGCGGCGCTCTGCAGGGCCCAGCCGTCTGGAGTGAAGGCCGTGGCGACCGTCAGCCAGCTGATGCAGGCGATGATCGTGCCGGCCTCCAACGCCCTGTTCAACGTGGCGCGCCAAGTGCCGGATTCGGACGCCGACTGGGCAGAGGTCCGCAACAGCGCCGTGATGCTGGCCGAGTCCGGCAACCTGCTGCTGATCGGCAGCCGCGCCGAACCTTCTGACACGTGGGCATCGACCTCGAGAGCGCTGATCGAGGCGGGTGCCGGGGCTCTCAAGGCAGCCGAAGCGCGGGATCCCGAAGGTGTGGGAGAAGCTGCCAACCAGATGATTGACGCCTGCGAGCGCTGCCACGAGAAGCACTGGATCCGCTAGCCAAGCTGGAAGTCGCGGGCTGCCCTGCTGCGGAGGC
The DNA here is from genome assembly GCA_963662745.2 of Bryobacterales bacterium. Lineage (GTDB taxonomy): Bacteria > Acidobacteriota > Terriglobia > Bryobacterales > UBA6623 > VXMF01. The sequence continues at coordinate 2,131,839 of CAXXUI010000002.1, read as the reverse complement.
CGCATCCGAGGCCCGGACACTGTTAGCCTTCTGATGTGACTGCAGCAAGACTGGCCTACACGGCTCTGGCGCTCCTCGCGGTGTGCGCTCTCCGCGCCGAGATCCCCGAACGGGACTCTCGGAACACCGAGATCCGGCACACCGACCTTCACTACGACTTCGGGGAGTACACGGCGTCTCAATGGCGCGAACGCGCCCGCTTGCTTCGCAAGCAGATCCTGTTCTCGTCCGGCCTCCTGCCGCGGCCGGCCAAGACCGACCTCAACGCCCGGACAGGGCCGACCATGATTCGGGACGGCTACTCGGTGAACAGCGTCCTGTTGGAGACCTATCCGGGATACTGCTTGGGCGGCAACCTCTATCGGCCAATCGAGAAGGACGGACCCTTTCCGGCCGTGGCTTCCCCGCACGGGCACTGGCAGTTCGGCCGGTTCGAGAACTCGGAATTCAACTCCGTCCCGGCTAGGGCTATCAATCTAGCGCGCCAAGGGTACGTGGTCTTCGCCTACGACATGGTGGGCTGGAACGACACCGTGCAAACGCCGCACGACTTCGGGGGGCCGAGGGAGAAGCTGTGGCTGATCGGACCGCTGGGGCTGCAGTTGTGGAACAGCATCCGCGTGGTCGACTACCTCTCCTCCCTGCCCGGCGTCGACTCCAGTCGAATCGGCGCCACCGGCGCCTCGGGAGGGGCGACGCAGGTCTTCCTGCTCGCAGCCGTGGACGACCGGGTCAGTTATTCGGCCCCCGTGAACATGGTTTCGTTTCACATGCAGGGGGGCTCACCCTGCGAGAACGCTCCGCTGCTGCGGATCGGCACTAACAACGTCGAGATCGCCGCTGCCTTCGCGCCGAAGCCTCAGTTGCTGGTCTCGGCAACGGGCGACTGGACGGCCAATGTGCCGACCAAGGAGTTCCCCGCGGTGCAGGAGATCTATCGACTCCTAGGCGCGCCGGCCGACGTGGAATGGAGGCAGTTCGACTCGCCGCACAATTACCACCAAGGCAGCCGGGAAGCCGTGTACGCCTTCTTCGGGAAGCACATGCTCGGGGTCGAGGACGAGCCGTGGCTGTCCGAAGGCGGCGCCAAGCCGGAACAGCTCAGCTCGCTGCTCTACCTGTGGGGGCGGGAGCCACCCGCCGGCGCAGTCACCTTTGAGGGGCTGGTTCGGCAGAGGATTGCGGCCTCGGAGGCAGACACCCTCGCGCTGGCCCCCTTGGACGCCAAGTCACTGGGCCGAGCCCAGGAGGCCTTCGGCGAGCGCCTGCGCTTGGCTATCCTCCCCGACCTGCCGTCCCGGGGAGGCATCGAAGCACGACGAAGCGGCACAGCCGACCTACTGCTCGGAAGGAAGGACGCCCAAGACCGGATTCCTGCTTCCATTGCCAATGAGGGCTCGGGACTCGGGCGTCCGACGCTGGTGGTGCATTCCGACGGCAAGTCCGCGGCTCGCGAATCCGATGTCGGACGGGAACTTGCGCGGCGCGGGTCGGCCCTGCTGTTCCTCGACGCGTTCCAAACCGGGGATGCAGCTGTTGAGCGGGACATCGCAGGGGCTGGACGGATGGCCGAGCGCTACTATCACGTCTTCAACCGGAGCGACGATGCCAACCGAGTGCAGGACATCTTGACGGGCTTGGCCTTCCTGCGCGAGCATACCGGCAGCGCGGAGGTCAATCTGGTGGGCCTCGGCAGGGCCGGGCTGTGGTCGCTGCTGGCGGCGGCGATCGACGGCGCCGTGCATTCCGTCGCGGCCGACCTAGACGGCTTCGACGCCTCAGACGACTCCCGCTACGTCGACGGTCTCTACATTCCCGGGCTGCGGCGGGCGGGAGACTTCCGCGCGGCGGCGCCGCTCCTGACAGACTCGCGGCTGCTGCTCCACAACGCCCACGACGGCTTCCCGCAGCAGTGGTACCGGGACGCGTTTCGGGCGGCGGGCCGTCCGGCTGCGCTGCAGATCAACAGCGAGCCAACGGAGGCCGGCACCTTGGCCGAATGGTTGGCGGACTAAGATGCGGCGGCCGCGCCGCATCTGCGATGATGGCTCAGGTGGAAGCCGAGCGGGGCTCCGCTAGATCACCTGCCTTCTTGGGAGCAGGGCGGAGATGCTGGAGACAGGCCGACAGATAAAGGGCCGGAGCGGTGCCAAGGTACCACTTCTCATAGCCGGGGGACTTGCGGTCGGAATCGCAGTGGGCGGCTACTTGCAGTGGAGCCGGAGCTCCAGCCGGCCACCCGAGGAAGTCGTGCTTCACGACGAGGCCCGCGCCTATCTGCACAGCTTGGATCTGGACGGCGTGGAGATGTCGGCCAAGGAGAACGCGCTCGGCCAGACACTGGTCGAGGTCACGGGCAAAATCAAGAACCTTGGTCCGCGGCAGGTCAGCCGGATCCGCCTGAACTGCGTGTTCTTCGACGTCAACGGCGTGGAGCTCCACCGAGTGCTCACGACTATCGTGCGCTCGCGGGACGGTCTGGCCCCAGCCACGGAACTCGACTTCCGTCTCGCCTTCGACGACATTCCGGAAGGCTGGAATCAAACACTGCCCAACCTGTACATCGCGGAGATCCTCTTCGACTGACCTCCGGCGAACCTAGGATGCAGAGTTCGGCCGGTACGGCTCTGAGGTCACGCGGGGCCGCTGCTCCGCCTCCTTGGCACCAACTGGCAGCGGGAGCGACGAGCGTGGAAAAAGCCGGGATCTTCACCCCCAGAAGGTGGCGAGAGGCAAATTGGGTGTTCCGACACGTGCGGAATCGGTCCGAGTCCGAGTAACGCCCCGCCAGTGGTGCTGACGGCGTCTCCCGTGGCCCGGCGGCGGCCTGCGTCCGCAGCCAACTCGGAGGCATCCTGCGCGGCTCGCCACAACGGAGTCTGCTGCCCCTCGAGGATCGGCACGACTCGCAGCCTGCAACGACGGCCCGCAGTCAGCCTCGCGTCGGCCGACGGCGCTCACAACATGCCCGCTAGGGGGGCGGGCGGCGCGACGCAACGCCATTCCTAACCGGTCCGACCGAATCTGCCGCCAGACCGGCGACTCACCCTTGAAGCCGCTCGCCATGCTGATCCGAGTCGGGCAATCCCCCGCCCCGGCCCGCGGTAGGGTGTGTTTCGTATCTAAAGATACAGGGCCGATCAGGAGGAAGTGCCCTGCCCTAGGGACCCATTGGACAGAGCGATCGACCCATCAGGTCGCGGCTAAGGCTCGACTGGCCCCTCGGGCGAGACTTGGATTCTTCCGCGAGACCGCACATAGAGCGTGCAATCCGCTTCTTCGCCACACGAGATTTGGTGATCTGACCCTGCCCGCGCCAAGAAATAGGCGCCAGGGTCCAAGGGTGCGGCCTGATTCTTGCCTTCTTCTCGGTACTTGGCCCGTCCGTCGATTGCCACTGCATGGAACATCCAAGTGTCGGTGCGGATCGTGCCGGTCTTGCCGGCAGGTATTCTGACTAGGGAGCCGCTCGGCTGACCAGCCTGAGGGTCGCCCCAGAGCTCGGCTACCTGCGGTCCGTTCGCGGAGGCGGGCGGTCCAGTTCGATCCTCCCAGGGAATGCTTGCAGGCTGTAGCGCGACCGCCGTCGCCGGATCGCCCGTCGCGCCCTCGACCGGCAGGACGTCGTAGCCGCCCTCGAACTCGATATACGCCAAGCAATCACGGCTGCAGGCCGTGATATGCACTGCTCCTTCGGGCTGCGTCCAGAAGGAGCCCGGCGGTAGAAACAGCACCTCGGCACTTGGTTCTGCGTTGTGGATGGCGCCGCTGATGACGACACCGAGGTAGGGGGCCGTATGCACATGAGGCGGTGAGGAGAAGCCATCCACGGGCTTGAGAAGAAAGCCTGACGGTCCGGGGCCGGCGCGATCGCCCCAGAGTGTGGCGGCTTTGGGACTCTGATCGCCCCGCTTCGGGTTCAGTTGTTGCCAATCCGCATCCGAGACGAGAACGACTCCGGACGGCGGCTCCGATGCTGGCTTCGAGGCGCCGCCTTCGGGGTCGGCGTGGGGGGCGTCGCAGGCCCAGGACACAGCGAGTGCGAAGGCCAAGGGAAGGCTAAATCTCATCTCGATCTCTTGCTTGCCTGGACCTCTCGCTTCCGAGTCGGGGCTATCAAGCTGACCGTATCACTGGAAGTCTGGCTAGCCTCGGCACCGATTGTAGGTGCCAAGTCCGCCAAGTCGCGGGTGCCCAAGCAACCATCAGGTCCGAACACCGATGGCGGCAATCCCCAATGGACCGACCTTCCGCCTCGGATCCGGAGCAGCGCATTCCGAGCGTGGCAACCGACCGGAACTCAACAGTCGCCTTTGCCGTCGGGCCCAAGGTCCCGGGATGGTGAGTGGACCCGACTAGGCCCACTTCAAGGCGCGCTGGCGGAACAGCCAGATGTAGCCGGCGATCAGAATAGCCAAGAAGACGAGCATCTCCACCAACCCGAACAGACCCAGCACGTCGTACTGGATCGCCCACGGCAGCAGGAAGATGGTCTCCACGTCGAAGATGACGAACAGGATGGCGACGAGGTAGAAGCGAATCGAGTAGCGGCCGCGCGTATCGTCCTCGGCGGCGATGCCGCACTCATAGGCCTCAAGCTTGGTCTTGCCCGGAGCGCTGGGCCTGATCAGCTTCGCCGCGATCAGCGTCACGATCGGAAATGCGGCGGCAACTCCGACGAAGATCAAGATCGGAATGTAGTCTCGCGGCATGAACCCCGAGTATACCGCCGTGGCGGCCTAGGCCGAGCGGAATCAGTCCCGCTGGGACTCGGAGTCCGCTGGATCCAGCCTGTCGCTGGGCGGGCCCACATGGATGTGCGGCCCGGTGGACACTCCCGGAATCGCGCCGCGGAAGGCGAAGTACGGGATGCCCAAGCTCTCGAGCATATAGGTCAGGAACATCCCCTCGTCCGAGTCCGGATGCACGCCGACATCGATCCTACCCGTGTGATCGAGGCCCATGGAGCGATGCAGGGCAGTGTCCCCTTCGGCGGTCACCGGCGGATCGACTCCGAACGCCTCCCGGTACAAGTCGCCGATCTCGAGCAGCAGCTCCTGCTCGTACTGGTCGAAGCCGTAGAAGCGGAAGACCTCCTCCTCGTCCCCCTCCAGCTCCTCCCGGTAGCTCTGGTAATCCTCCATGCGCTTCATCTGGCGCACCAAGTTGGCGCGCGACTCCGCCAGCTCGACCTGCCGCTTGGCGGCGTTGAAGGCATCAAGATCCTCTTGGAGGCGCTGCGCCGGGACCACGCCGGCGCTGACTCGCGTCCTCGTGACTTCGAAGCGATCGCCGACGATGCGCTGAAGGGCTCTCGCCGCGTCCAGCATGGCTTGGATCTCGGACGGCTCCAACGTCTCGCTGATCAGAGTGCGCCGCAACACCTCCCGATAACGGCGCTCCAAGTGCCTGCCCTCGGCCTCGGCCAAAGCGTTGCGGGGCAGCGCGCCGGCCCGCACTAGATCCCGCACTCGCTGAAGCTCGGGATCGACCTGCCCCGGCAAGGCCGCCGGGACGGCTGCCGCCAAGCAGAGCACGAACCAAGCCCGAAGCGGCATACACTGGCATTGTAGCGGCCCTGCTGGACGTTCCTCGGCGTCCGGCCGGGCCGAGTTCGCCCCCAGGTCCGACGGCCCGATCCGCCCCGCGTTCGCCCGCGCCGCAGCGCCGATTAGAATTAAGGGAAGCCAGCGGGCCCTCTGGAACTCGAAACGGCTGCATGGAAGACTGGGAACTCGCCACACTCGCCGCCTTGGATCGCAAGGCCGTCAATCCAGCAGTGCTGGACATCGGCCAAGTGAGCCCGTTCACCGAGCAATTCGTCATCTGCCACGGCACGAACTCCAGGCAGGTCCAAGCCATCGCTGACTCGGTTCGGCGCCGGCTGAAGGAGGCTGGCCTGCGCCCCTCCAGCATTGAGGGCTACCGGCACGCTGAGTGGATCCTCCTCGACTACGGGGATTTGGTGGTGCATGTCTTCTCACGGGACAAACGCTACTTCTACGATCTTGAGAGGCTCTGGGGGAAGGCTCCGCGGCTGCCCGTTCCAGAGACGGATGGGGAAACGTCACACCCCGCCGCCAGCCCGATCCAAGGCTGACCGCTCCCGCTGGGCGACCGACAGCTGCGCCTAGCGCGCAGGCCAGTGCCGGGACGGGGCACGGGCTACTGCCGGTCGATCTTGGCCCGCAACGCGCCAGCCCGTTCGAAGTGCGACTCGGCGCCGCCAGCCCGCAACGCGTCGCGCAAGGCCACCAGCTCCTCGATCACGGCCGCGAGTGCCTCATCGATGGGACGGCGATTGGTAGTCAGGATGTCGCCCCAGACCGCGTAGGGGCTCGCCGCGAGCCTGGTCATGTCCCTCAGGCCGTCTCCCGCCACTTCCAATTCCCCATCGCCGTGAAGGCCGCCGCTGATCGCCGCGGCAAGGGCTGTCGACACCAGCTGTGGCATCTGCGAAGTCCAGCCGACAACCCGGTCATGATCAGACGCCCGCATGACGCGCACGTGGCACCCCATGGCGTTGAGCCACCGCCGGAATTCGCGCACCACAGGCGTGTCGGGAAGACTGCTGCCGGTGGGAACCAAGGCGTAGGTGGCGCCGTGCAACAGCTCGGACTCGGCGATCTCGACGCCGCGGCCTTCCTTGCCAGCCATCGGGTGGCCGCCGACGAAGGCCGGCCCCTCCCCGGAGAACAGCTCCCTGGCCCGGTCGAGGATGACGGCCTTCGTGCTCCCCGCGTCAGTCACCAGGCAGCGGCGGGGCGCGAGTGCTCGAACGAGGTCAAGCTGGCCTAGGATGACGCGCACTGGCTGCGCCATGTACACCAGGTCCGACGCAGGCACGGCGTCGTCTATCGAGAGACCCTCGTCGATCACGCCGAGCCGCTCCGCTTTGGCCAAAGTGGCCGGGGAGCTGACTCCGAGAATCCTCCCCCGGAAGCCCGCACTTCGCAAGGCCAAGGCGAACGAACCGCCGATCAGGCCTACGCCCAGCACGGAAACCGTGTTGATGGCCGGCACCCGCCTAGCTATCCGGGTCGCGCTGCACCGACCGCATCTCATGGATCACAGACTCATAGATCCGCTGCACGGCCGCGTCCGGCAGCGGGCCGGCATTCGCCTTCACCACGTTGACCATCACCGCAGCCTCGCGGTTCGGCTCACGCACTGGAACTCCGTGCCGCCTCTTCACCGGCGCCAGCCCCAGCACGCACCGGGCACGCCGGTTGAGCAACGAGACAACTTGCCGGTCGAGCCGGTCGATCTCTTCGCGCCACTCGCTAAGGTCCTTCATTGCAGCCCCGCTGCCTATCCGGCTTCCGTCGGTGGGAGCGACAGGCCCGACTTGAACTCCGCCGCCAAGTCCTCCAGCCGGCGCTCCAAATCGGCCTCTTCGGCATGCCGCTCAACAATGCTCATGAAGGCGCTGCCAACCACCGCGCCTTCCGCGTGAGGGGCGATCTCTTGCATGTGCTCCCGCTTGGAGAGGCCGAAACCCAGCGCCAGCGGCAGGGAGGTTGCGACGCGAGTCCTGCGCACCAGCGGCAGCGCCTCGCTTGAGAGGATGGTCCGCTCGCCCGTGACGCCGGCCCTCGCGACGAGGTACACGAAGCCGCTGCTGCACCGCGCGATCTCCTGGATGCGGTCGTCGGGCGTGGTCTGCGTAACGAGGAACACGCAATCCAAGCCGCGTGCTCGCATCTCCCGCACATAGCCGTCCGCCTCCTCGATATTGAGGTCGGTCATGAGCGCGCCGTCCACGCCGGCCTCAGCGGCATCGTCAGCGAATCGCTCGAAACCGTACCGCAGGATCGGGTTCAGGTAGCTGAACACGACGACAGGCAGCTCGGAAGTCGTCCGTAGCTGCCGCACGATGTTCAGCACGGACTTCACGGTCGTCCCGGCGGCCAGCGACCTCTCGCTCGCCCTCTGAATCACCGGACCGTCCGCAATCGGGTCGGAAAACGGCACGCCCAGCTCCAAGATGTCCGAGCCCCCGCTCTCCAGAGCGTGGATCAGGCCCAATGTGCGGCTGGGGGCGGGATCTCCAGCGGTCAAGTAAGCGATCAGCGCCCGCGAGCGCTCGCGCTCCAGTCGGCTGAAGGCTTGGGCGATCCGCCCCGCGGCCCTCTCTTGCGGGGCGGCGGACCTGCGCGTTGCGAGACTCACGGCCTGAAATGCCATTGTACCGACAGCCCGGCCCGAGCACTGTGGTAGCGTCGAAGTCTCATGCGGGTCAGGGGAGTCGATGCACGGGCGTGGCGGATTCCGCTTCCCCAGCCGGTAGAAGACGCCACTCACGGCACGATTCACTGCTTCACGTTGGTGACCGTGCGGATTGCGAGCGACGAAGGGCCGGAGGGGGTGGGATACACCTACACCGTGGGTGACGTGGGGGGCGCTGCGATCGCCTCGGTCATCGAGAACGATCTGGCTCCGGCCGTCCTCAACCAAGATCCGCGGCGGGTCGAGCAGCTCTGGCAGGCGATGCGCCGTCGCACGGACTATTTGGGCCACGGCGGGCCGACCTGCTTCGCGCTCTCAGCAGTGGACATCGCGCTCTGGGACGCCAAGGCGAAGGCCTGCGGCGAGCCGCTGTGGAGACTGCTGGGAGGTTACGATCCCAAGGTGCGGGCCTACTCGGGCGGCATCGACCTCAACCTCTCTTTGGAGGAGCTCAAGGCGCAAACACAACGGGTGCTTGGCGCTGGATTCCGCGCGATCAAGATGAAGGTCGGGAGGCCCCGCCTGCGCGAGGACTGCGAGCGGGTAGGCGCCATGCGGGGCTGGATCGGCCCGGACGTCCCGTTGCTGGTTGACGCCAACATGAAGTGGAGGGTGGACGAAGCGGTGCGCGCGTCCCGCGCACTCGCGGAGCACGACGTGTATTGGCTGGAGGAGCCAACCGCGCCGCATGATGTTCGCGGCCACGTGCGCATCCAGCGGGAGGGCGCGCTGCCGGTGGCGGCGGGCGAGAATCTGCGCACGCTGCCGGAGTTCGAGGCCCTGATCTCGGCCGGCGGCGTGGACTTTCCGGAGCCGGACGTATCGAACTGCGGTGGCATCACGGCTTGGATCAAGGTCGCTCGCATGGCCGAGGCGCGCAACCTCCCGGTCACGTCCCACGGCGTGCATGACCTCCATGTCAGTCTGCTGGCCGCCGTGCCGAACGCGTCCTTCCTGGAGGTCCACGGATTCGGCCTCGACCGCTACCTGATGAGGCCGCTGACCGTCCATGAGGGCTTCGCCACGGCGCCTGATATGCCGGGCATCGGTGTAGAGTTCCGATGGGACCGACTCAAGAGGCACCTGCTCGGCTGACAGTGCCTGAGCCGCAGCGGTCACGATCTGGATTGGCCCGGCCCGCCGACTCCCTCCGCCGCCGTGGGGGGCCAGTGCCGCGCATCTGTCTCGCCATCTCCGTAGCGGTCGCCGCCGGTCTCGGCGCCGCAGCTGCGATTGCGGCTCCGGCAGCCGAGGGAGCGACGCTGATCCGCGGCGCGCTCCTGATCGACGGCACGGATCGCGGCCCTTCTCCTCGAACGGACATCCTGATCCGCAACGGACGCATTGAGCAGGTCCGAGCGGGCGGCGGGTTGGAGCGCCCCCTCGACGCGACAGTCATCGACGCCACCGGCAAGACCGTCATTCCGGGCATCATCAACCTGCGCGGCCTGGCCGGGCTGATCCGCAGTCCGGCGATCGAGCTGGAGAGCTTCTCTGAGGAAGCGATCGCCAGCAGCCTCGAACGCTACGCCGCGTACGGCGTCACAACGGTGGCGACTCTGGCGCCAGCGGCGGAACGGATCCGAGCATTCCGGGGGGCGGCACGGCGCGGAGCGCTGCACGCCACGGCGCGAGTGCTCTCGCCACTCAGAAGCCTGCAGACGCAGTCGCCCTTCACGGAGGATCCTCAGGTGGACGGAACGTTCGAGGTGATCGGATCAGGTGCGGTGGCCCGCGACCTTGTGAGATGGCTCGCCAGCGACGGAGCGGACTTCATCGAGCTGCGCGCCTCGCGGACTCAGGGCGGTTCGGGCGACGAGCAGGATCCCGCTGCCGCGGCCATCCGCCAGGCAGGGCAGCTTGACCTGCGAACGATCGCGGTAACCGCCCGCGCGAAAGTGGCCGCGGACTTGCTGCGCCACGGAGCCAATGCCTTGGCGGGCAGCGTGTCCGATAGGGTGGTGGATGACGAGTTCGTGGCCGCGCTGGCAGCCGCCGACGCGACCTACGCCCCTGCGCTTCTGGAACAGCTGCTCCGATTCGGGTACGGCGACGTTCCCGAATGGCTGAACGACAGGTACCTCCGGCGCACGATGCCTTCCGGCATCGCCGGCCAGCTTCGTGGCCCGATGCTGATCCGCCAAGCACTCGACCCTGATCGGAGCCTCCACCGCCGTCGCTTCGCGACCGCTTGCCGGAACCTGCGCATACTGGCGTCGGCCGGCGTTCGGATCGCGTTCGCGAGCGGTTCCGGCGTAGCCGGGACGTTTGAGGGCTACTCGGAGTATCAGGAAGCTGTGCTGATGATGCGAGCCGGACTCAGCCCCGCAGAGGTGATCCGGGCGTTCTCCAGTGGTAGCGCGACTGCTTTGGGCGCCGCTACGGAACGAGGGACTGTGGAGCCGGGCCGGCTGGCAGACTTGGTGATCCTCAACGCCGACCCGCTGGAGAACATCCACAATCTCAGGGAGCTGCATGCCGTGATGATCGGCGGTCGACTCGTCCGGTTATAGCGACGAACCGTGTCATGCCGCGTCATCGAGGGCGATCCGTTCGTTTGACCGCATGATGCTGAGCCAGCAACCGCCAGTCGACAATCCATCCCAGAACGCGAACACGGCAGCGCTAGCGGCTGCAGCGGATTGAGGGCCGGCGGGGAACGCTCTGCGCCGCCCAGCGATTTCGAGCCGGCGAGCGGATCTGACGGCCGCTCATAATGCCTACTCGTGGTCTCATCGCGAGCACCTTCGACACAAGTTGGGGCTCTATGGGCATGCCTAGAATGGTCTCTCTTGCTGTCTTCTGGCAGTGTGTGATGACCTTCTTCAAGACCTGAGATGAACTCAATTGCCTAGGTGGAAGATTCTGAGACAGCCATTGCAGAGCAAGCCAAGATGAGACCCAGTCACCAGTCACGTTTCTGTTCCGAGACTCGAATCGGACAGACACGGGCCCACAGGTCCGCGGTGACACCTTAGTCCGCAGCACTCCTCAAAGCACCTAGCCGATGCTCTACCCGAGGCAAAAGGCGACGAACTCGTCCCCTGACTTCTTTCCGCCAGTCCCGATGTCGCGCCCTCCGCCGCCAGCGGCGATGACCACGTACTGCCTGCCGTCCACTGCGTAGGTGCAGGGCGTGGCGTACCCGCCGGCCGAGAGCTGGTGCTCGAAGAGCGTCCGGCCGGTACGTGAGTCAATCGCCCGGAACCTCTCGTCCTGGGTCGCGCCGAGGAACAGCAGTCCTCCCTTGGTCGCGATCGACCCGCCGATGTTGAACGTTCCGGTGCCTTCGATCCCCCGCGCCGTTAGCTCTTGGTACTCCCCGATCGGGCGCCGCCAGCGGTACTCCCCCGTCGATAAGTCGAGGCACAGCAGCTCGCCCCAAGGGGGCTTGGCGGCCGAGTAGCCGTCTTGGTCCATTAGGAATGGATAGCCGGGATGCCGGAAGGGATAGCCGGCTCCTTCGGCCGCATCAATCAGCGTGAAGAACTTCGGCCAGTTGTTCGTGTTGATGAACATCCAGCCGGCTTCTGGATCGTGACTGGCTCCGCCCCAGATCGTGCCTCCTACCGTTCCCGGGCTGTAGACCGTCCCTTGCCGGCTCGGCGGCGTGTACAGCTGGCCTTGGCGCAGGTCCTTCAGCTGCCGCTGGACATGCTCCCTAGACGCTTCGGAGATGTCGGTGACGCTGTCGGGGCCAAAACCTTGGCGCGCGAAGGGGGCCGGCTTAGTCGGGAACGGCTGCGTGGGGTAGGGACGCTCTCCTCGGATGTCGGAGCTCGGCACGGATCTCTCCTCGATCTCCCATACCGGCTGGCCGGTCTCGCGATCGAACACGTACCAAAAGCCCTGCTTGGAAATCTGGACCACTACGTCCTGCCATCCGTCACCGTGCCGGCGCCGCGCCAGCACCGGCTGGGCCGGCAGATCGTAGTCCCAGAGGTCGTGGTGGACGGCTTGGAAATGCCAGTGGCGCTCGCCTGTGCGCACGTCGAGCGCGACCAGAGAGTTCCCGAAGAGGTTCGCGCCTGGCCGGTCCGTCCCGTAGAAGTCATAGGTCGGCGACCCGGTAGGGACGAACAGCAGGCCGCGCTCTGCGTCCAAGCTCATGCCGGCCCAGTTGTTCGCGCCGCCCGCATGCTTCCAGCTGTCCTCGCCCCACGTCTCATGGCCGAACTCTCCGGGATGGGGGATCGTGTGGAAGATCCATCGCCGCCGCCCCGTGCGCACGTCGTAGGCCCGGATGTGCCCCGGGGCCGCCGGCGCGGGCCCCTCGCTGCCAGATCCGCCACCAATCACGAGCAGGTCCTCGAAGACCACGGGCGGAGACGCGAAGAAGCACCGCGTCCCCTCGCCCAGCTCGCGATCCAGCCCCAGCCTCATGTCAAGCATGCCGTCCTCGGCGAACTCCGCGACCGGCTGGCCGGTGGCGGCGTCGAGGCAGTAGAGATAGTCCTGCCCCGAGCCGGACATGAAGATGCGGCTGTCCTCGCCGTCGGACCAGTAGGCGACGCCTCGGTTGACGCCTCGTGATCGCCGCAACGGAACCCCCTCGAACGGGTTGAAGTTCCACAGCACCTCGCCGGTGGCGGCATCGAGGGCGCGCACCTGCACTTGGGCCGTGGTGAGATACATCGTTCCGTCCACCACGATCGGCGTGCATTCGATCTTGGTCGCGGGACGCACCATGCTGTCGCCGGTACCGTGAATCCACGCCACCTGCAACTCGGAAGCGTTCGATCGGTCAATCTGGTCCAGCTCCGAATACCGTGTGGCACCTAAGGTGCCGCCGTAGTGAGGCCAGTCTGCCGAGGTTCCCAGCGTGTCGCCAGGCGAGGGTAGCCGGAAGGCGGCAGCGGTTAGGGCAGCTCCCCGAAGGAAGCCGCGTCGTGTAGATCGGCGAGCCATGGCGATGCCCGAGATTATATTGCCTTCGGTCGCGACGCGGCCCGAGACGGACCGCAGGTGCGTTGCCAGCACTCGCTCAGCGGAGCTAGATCAACCAGTGGCGAGCGATTTGATCGTTCTCGTCAGCCGTGACCAGCCAATCCAGCAAGCGGCCCTTCAGCTCTCGAACCGTGCTGCGGTGACCGGGGTCGCCGTACAGATTGCGCCACTCGCCGGGATCGTTCCGCAAGTCGTACAGCTCGCCGCCGTGTCCAACGTAGTAGTTCAGCTTCCAGCGGCCCGTGCGAATCATCTTGGCATCCGGGTGCCGCACTCCCGCCACACCTTGGCCGGGCACGAAGAAATATCCCTCATCGCCGTTGGTGATCACTTCGGGCATGACGTTCTCGGCGAACTGGGCGGCCTTGGAGCGATACTCGCTGCGATTACCGGCCACGAGCGGAGCCAGGCTCCTGCCTTGGACACTGTCGGGCACCGGCAGCCCACAGAGCTCCAGCAGCGTCGGCAGCAAGTCCACCGCTTCCACTAGGTCGGAGTAGACGCCGGGCCGGATGCGGGCCGGCCAGCTCAGCAGCAGCGGGACCCTCACCGAGTCCTCGAAGAACACGTTCTTGCCGAATAGACCGTGCTCCAGCATCTGGTCCCCGTGATCGGTGGTCACGACGATGATCGTGTCGTCGGTCCTTCCAAGGCGGTCGAGTTCGGCCAGCGTCTCGCCGATCTCCTCGTCCAGCCAAGTCACGTCCCCGTAATAGCTGCGGTACCGCCACTGCAGATTCCGGCGGTCCATGCCGTACGGTGGGTTGCCGCGCAAGATCATCTTCCTCACCGGGAGCGGCAGACCTTGTATGTAGTCCAAGCCCACCTGCCTCGGCAGAGGGATGTCGACCTCGTTGTACCGGCTGTCGTAAGGCTCCGGTATGGTGTGCGGGGAATGGGGCTTGAAGAAGGAGGAGAAGAGGAAGAAAGGTCCGCGGGCCCGTCCCAGCTCCCGCACCATCCGACGAGTCTCGCGAGCTGTCCAAGCCGTGGGCGTGAAGTGGCGGTCGATCACCGCCCGATAGGGATTCGCGTCCGCCGGCAGATCCCTGGCCGTGGAGCGGTAATGCACGCCCCGGTCGGGGTCGTTCGCGTCCCTCCATCGCACGTAGTCGGAGTAGGGATCGGTCCGAGGAATCCCGTCATCCAGCAGCACGCGGTCAAAACCCGTCTCTCGCGCATGTTCGGCGGTGGGCGGATGGAAATGAAGCTTCCCGACGGAACCGGTCGTGTATCCGCCGTCGCGCAGCAGGCGCTGCATCATCGGTTCGGACTGGAGGTAAGGCGTGTAGTTGACGCGGTTCTTGTGGGAGTGCGGATACCGGCCGGTGAGGAAGCTGAGGCGAGAAGGCACGCAGACTGGCGCTTGAACGCATGCCTGAGAGAAGTTGGCCGAGCGCGCCGCCAGCCTATCCAGATGTGGCGTTCGGATCAGCGGGTTGCCGTTGGCCCCCAAGCAGTCGAAGCGCCACTGGTCCAGCATGAAGAACAGGATGCTGGGAACGCCATCTTGCGCGGCCTGCGCCCCGGCCGCCGTGGCGGTGCCGGCACCCACGAAGCCGCGTCGGGTCAGCGTGCCCATCTGCGCTGCGGCCCCCCTCCGCTACCGGACTCCGTGCCCGCCCTACTCACCACAGCAGGTTGAGACCGAACTCGATCTGCCGCGGCGCGTTCGGCTGGCTGGAGATGTGGCCGAGGGCCCGATTGTTCACAGCAGTGTTCGTAGATCCGAGTACCGGAGTGTTCGCGAAGCTGAGCACCCAAGGCCCTGCCCCGCCCGACCGGCAGGTCGCACAGGTACTGAGGGGAGCAAAAGTAATTGCCGTCTGAGGTGTCACGCCAAGATGTACTTGCAGTCCTCCTGTTCAAAGAATTTCTGAACGACTTGAGGGGCCTTCCTGAGCTGGGCGATCGCATCTGCCAGGAGGTCCTTCAATTCCGACTGGGTCTTGAACACCTGTTGGCCAACCCGGCGCTTCACCCACGCCCACAACAGCTCCACCGGATTCAGTTGCGGAGAGTAGACCGGCAGGAAGAACAACTCGACCTGCTCGTTACCCGCTGATGCTGCTAAGAACTCCTTCACCACGCGCGCCGTATGGATGCTGCAGTTGTCGACTACTACGTAGATCGGCTTCTGTTGCTCGGCTTGGATTGTCTGCAAGAACTCAATGAAACTCACCGCCTTGGCATTCTTCGACTGAATACGGAAGTGAATCTGACCGTCTGGCGTGATGGCCGCGAACATGTTCCAGCGAAACCTCTTGCCCGAGTCGACCACGACAGGGGTCTTGCCACGCATGCCCCAGGTCCGTCCGACATGGTAGTCCGCTCGCATCCCGGCTTCGTCCGCGAACACGATCACAGCGCCGTTCCTGCGTGCTTTCGACTTCAATTCAGGGTATGTCTTGTCAATCCAAGCCTTCACATCGCCGATGCTGCGGAGATACGAGCGGAACTTGGGCTTCTGGGGTGTCAGGCCCAGGCGCTTGAGAGTGCGACGCACAGTCCAGACACTGACTTTGACACCGAACTTGTCGAGGACGGCCTGTCGCACGCGGCCCGCCGTCCAATAGGCGAACGAGAACTTCATCTGCTGGGGGGTCTTATCACGGACAGTGACGAGCACCCACTGCACGATTTCGTCGCTCAGGATTCGCGGACGGCCAGAACGTGGCTTATCTTCCAAGGCACCAAAGCCATCTGCACCGACCTTGACAAGCCAAGTATTGATGGTCGCTTGAGTGACAGAGAAGAGCGAGGCCAGCAGGGGAATCTGGAGTCCACCCTGAACCAGCGTAACGACTCTCTTTCTGATGGCGACCTTTTCTAAGAGTGGGACCTTTCTGAAGTCCTGCTTAAAGCTTAGCTTCATAATCCGATAATACCATGCTCAGCACGCGGTTCGCAAGCGTATTTGACGTGGAATAGAGTGCCAGAACACAAGGAAATGACTTTTGCTCCCCTCAGTAGCGGAACAAGAAAGGCTGGGAGATGTCATTGCCCGAGTCCGAGCGGTCCGCCTTGCGGTAGTGGACGTTCGGCGTGTCAGAGACCGGGCCGGCAGCGAAGATTCTGGACCCCGTGTCGATTAGCTTGGGACTGGTGTAGGCCACCCACAGGCTCAACCCGTCGGAGAACTGCCTCTGCGCCTCGCACTGTAAGGAGTGGTAGATGGAATCTGCCCCGCTGGCGAACATCTTACCCGAGTGCTTGTACTGTGGATAGGCGCGCAGCAGCAAGCCGTACGGCACTGTGGGCCGCGAACGCAGGCCGATGGCGATAACTCCTGAGAATGGGTTGTCGACTCGTTTCGGCAGCTGGGATCCCATCGCCATCTGACCCTCGGTCAGTTGGTTGAGGTTGACGCCCCCTTCCTCCGCCAAGTTGAGCCGCGTAGTTCGGTTGGCGCTGTAGGCGGCCTCCACCGCCATGTCACCGAGAAGCAGATATCGCAGTCTGAAGTTCCACACGCGTATCGTCGGAATCTTGGTGCCCTGCCATTGGGCGTTGACCTTCCCTTCCATTCCGGTCAGCAGGCCCAGAGAACTTCCGAGCTCGGGAATCAGCCCGTCCGGATGCGGACCGTCGATGGTGTGGTTGGAAAAGACACCGATTATGCCGATGAAGTCGGTGTCGGCCCGGAATCCCAGCTTGCCCACCGATCCCCCCGCGCCCATCTGGGACGGCGCGTAGAACCAGCCAAGGGCGGAGCGCAGCGCGAGCTTCGAGGCCTCTTAGTCGGCCAAGCCGATTCGCAGTGCGAAATGGTTGTAGTCGGTCTCGAACTGGGCGCGCGACATGCCGTCCACGGCGACGAACACCAAGCCGCCCATCAGGTCCAACAGGCCGGGTGGGCGGGCGAGCGGAGAGTCGCTATCGGGGGTGAACTAGTTCATGGGGTTGTGCCGCGCTGTGCGGGCGGCGTCCACTCTCCAGTGGAGGCGGGGAGCCGCAAGCGCAATTCAGCCAGCGCGGATCGCGGCTGCGACTTCCGGGCTCGAGCGGGTCGCGGAGTCGAGGGTGTTTCGCTGCGCCGCGTCGGGGCTGGGAGGCGAGCGGACCCCGCCTGCCGAGGGTTCTTCAAGAGGGTGGGCGCGATGTGCGGGCTGAGTGTGCCACGCCGCGTGCCAGCAGCGCAGCTTGCCTCGTCCAGGAGAACGGTCGTCCGTTCCAAGAGCGCAATCTCTTCGAAAGCGCCGCTTCCGGCAGCCTCATGATGCGTGCTCGTCAAGGCTGCCAACGCAAGCGGTAGCGCCGGACTGCCTGAGCCGCGGCAAGTTCCGGCCGTCGCTCCCGATCGAGACGACCGACGGCAGCCCGTCGAGGCGGCTACGATAGCAGGTTGATCATGAGAGCGGCACTCGCAACCCTCCTTCTTGGTGCGGGGAGCGCCTTCGGGGCCGGCGTTGAGGCGTTCAACGGGCGGTGGATCATCCAGCCACTCGGCGAGAATAACGGGCGCGTGCTGTGGCTCGAGGTCAACGGCGCTGGGACGGGCGAGGTGACCGGAGCGATGGTCGGCGCCGGACCCGGCGGCCAGCTCGACCGGCTGCAGGACGCCAAGATCGAGGGTGGGCAGCTCAGCTTCCGCTTGGAGCGCAGTTTCGGACGCAATGACTCCCGCACGATCACGACTCCAGTCACCGCGGCGCTCTATGACGGGCGCCTCCACGGCGTCGCGCTTCGGCGGCAGCGACCCCTTCTCTGGGCGGGGGAACGAGCGCCCGTGCTCACCCACCGCGATGACGGGAGCTGGACCGAGGCCGAGCCGATTGAACTCTTCGACGGGCAGTCCCTGCGCGGCTGGCACACTTTGCGGGCCGGCAGGGAGGACGGCTGGCTCGTCGACGACGGCATTCTGAAGAACTCGGAGCAGGCCGACGTGCTCGCCTCGGACGCCCGCTTCTGGAACTTCCGGCTGCAGGTGGAATACAAAGTACATCCCCGCATGAATGGCGGGATCGGCCTGCGGGGCCGCTACGAGATCCAGCTTCTCGACGATCACGCCCGACCGGCGAGCGACCACGGCAACGGCGCCCTGTACGGACGGATCGCCCCATCCTCCAACGCCAGCCGGCCGGCAGGCGAATGGCAGACGCTGGAGGTGCGGCTCGTCGGGCGGGAGCTGACGGTGACACTAAACGGCGTCAAGACGATCGACCGCCAAGTCATAGAGGGCTTCACCGCGATGGCGTCGGACTGGCGGGAGGCCGAGCCCGGACCCGTGACGCTCCAAGGTGACCACGGCGCCGTGGAATTCCGCCGCATCACCGTGACACCTCTGATTCAGTGACGAGGAAGTCCGGCGCGTTGCTGGCAGTCGCTGTCCTGGCTGCGACAGCCCTCTACACTCTGCCGGTCTCCCTCCGGGGCTTGGTGGGTCCGGATGAGCCGCGCTACGCCTTCGTGGCCCGCCACATGGCCGAGACCGGCGACTGGATCACTCCACACCTGTGGGGGGAGCCCTGGTTCGAGAAGCCTGCGCTGCTGTTCTGGCTCGGCGGGCTCGGGCACGCCGCGGGCTTGGAATCACCCGTGCGCCTTCCGGTCGCGCTGCTGAGCTTGGGGTTCCTCTTCTGGTTCTGGCGGAGGTTAGGAGAGCAGTTCGGCCGGGAGGTCGCTGCCACAGCGGCCTGCATTCTGGGCACGAGTGCCGGCTGGGTCGCGTATTCGGACGCGGGCGTGTTCGACGCTCCCCTGACGGTCTTCACCACGGCCGCGCTGCTCCACATCCTGCCGTGGGCCACGGATCCCGAGGAAGCCGGCCCCCGCGGACTGGCCCCATTCGGCGCGCTAGTGGGACTGGGAGTGTTGAGCAAGGGGCTGGTCGCGCCGATCGTGGCCGGGATCGCTTTGCTGCCGGCGATCTGCGCCCGGCCCCGGCGGGCCGCCGCCCTATTGGGCCCCCGAGTGACCATCCCGTTCGCCGCCGTCTGCCTGCCGTGGTACGTGGCTTGCGCGCTTCGGAACGGGCGTACATTCCTCGACGAGTTCCTAATCCGCCACCACTGGGAGCGCTTCTTCAGCTCGTCGCTGGAGCATGTCCAGCCTTGGTGGTTCTTCGGCCCCGTGCTAGTGGCGTTCCTGCTGCCGTGGACACCGCTGCTAGCCGCTCTCTCGCCGCGCACCCTGTGGCGCGATCCGAGATCCCGCATGCTGTGCCTGTGGGCCTTCGGGCCGGCAGCCTTCTTTTCTCTCTCGGTGAACAAGCTTCCCGGCTACATCCTGCCGGCGCTTCCGCCGCTAGCGATCCTGCTCGCCTTAGCTTGGCAGCGCGCGCCGCGCCGGGGTCTCCTCGCGGCGGCGGCGGCCACGCTGGCCCTGGTGCCTCTGGCGGGCGCGCTGCTGCCTGGCGGCCTCGCTGACGGCGTCAGAAGCGCGGCGGCCGACCTAGCGCCGACTCGATTGGGCGTCGGCCTGCTGACCGGAATCTCGCTGGCCGCCGTGGCCGGGGCGGCCGCATTGAGACTAGACCGGCGTCGCTGCGTGCCCGTCGCGGCGGGCGTAGCTGCGGCGGCCTTGGCAATGCTGAAGCTGTCGACCTACCCCGATCTCAGCCGCGTCGCGGGAACGAGGGAGTTCTTCCGCCAGAATCGGCCCGCGCTTCAAGAAGCGTGCTTGGGAGACCTCCGCCGCCATGCGGCGTACGGTCTTCGCTACTACAGCCAAGCCGCACTCCAAGACTGCGAGGAATCGGATCAGCAGTACCGGGTCGAAGGCGACCCTCCTCGCGTCGTGCCGAACGCACCCGGCTCAACGGGCACGATGAACCCGCCGTGAGGCCTCAGGCCAGCTCCTCCATCGCCTCGTCCAAGGCGCTGGGAGGTGGCCTCAGCCGGTCCTGTGTCAGCTGCGCCAATGGCGTCTCGTCCAAGTTCAGGAGTTTCGTGAAGCTCTTCGTCTCAGTGTTCACGTACAGCACGCCGGTCAGGATCTGCCCCTCCGCGGCGGCGTGCTCAATGCGGTCCAAGGCAGTCAGGCGGTTCGTCGGATCGTAGTCCTCCTCCAGCTTCTCCAGCCGCAGCAGCGACCCGTCGTGCATGTAAACTTCATACACCGAACCGGGCGGGAACTCGCGGTCCAGCTCGATCTCCTCGAAGTGCGGCACAAAGCCGATCGACTGCAGCAAGACCTTGTTGTGCCGGACATGCCGATAGCTCTTGGTGGAGCCGACATGGTCGTTGAAGGTCACGCATGGGGAGACGACGTCCAGGACGGCCGTGCCGTCGTGGCTGAGCGCCGCCTTGAGCACCGACTGCAGCTGCTTCTTGTCCCCGGAGAAGGACCGCGCGACGAAGGTGGCGCCGAGCTGCACCGCCAAGGCGCAGGTGTCGATGGGCGGTAAGTCGTTGGCAATTCCGGACTTCGCCTTCGATCCGAGGTCCGCCGTGGCGGAGAACTGGCCCTTGGTCAGCCCGTAGCAGCCATTGTCCTCGATCACGTACACGATCGGCACGTTGCGCCGCATCATGTGGATGAACTGCCCGAGGCCAATCGAGGCGGTGTCCCCGTCGCCGGAGACTCCCAGCATCAGCAGCTCCTTGTTGGCCAGGATCGTCCCGGTCGCGACGGCCGGCATGCGGCCGTGGACGCTGTTGAAGCCGTGGGACATGCTGAGGAAGTAGGCCGGCGACTTGGACGAGCAGCCGATGCCGGACAACTTCACTGCTTGGGTGGGGTCGATCCCCATCTCGAAGAAGCACTCGACGATGCGCTCGGAGATCGAATTGTGCCCGCAGCCAGCGCACAAGGTGGTCTTGAGGCCCCGGTAGGGCTCGATGCCCAGCCCGATGCGGTTGATGGCCGGCGCCTTCTTTCTGCGTCGCTTGGTGACGGGGCTCACAGCTTCTCCTCCTCGACGACGGCGTCCGTGACCGTGCGCGCGTCCAGCGGCATGCCGCCGTAGTAGCGCACGCTCCTCAGTCGGCCGTGCAACTGAGGGAACTGGAGCCTCATCAGCGCGCACAGCTGGCCGTCTCTGTTCTGATCGATCACGAACACGTGCTCGTGGTCTTCGACGAACTTCCGAGTCCGCTGGCTGTACGGCCAAGCGCGCACGCGGCAGTACGACGTCTCCAGCCCGTACTCGTGCCGCAGCTGGCTGCGGCTCTCCCGGACAGCCTCGTGGCTCGTGCCAGCTGCTAGGAAGCCGATCGTGGCGGTCGGACTGCGGTCGATCACCGGCTCCGGTAGCCACCGGCGCCCGCCGACCATCTTCCGCTTGAGGCGGTCGATGTTGCGGATCCAGTCGTCCTCCCGCTCGCTGTAGTTGGCGTCCTCGTCGTGCCCGGTGCCGCGAGCGAAGTAGGCGCCCTGGGGGTGCCGGTTGCCGGGAAGGGTGCGGTAGGGAATGCCGTCGCCGTCCGTGTCCCGATAGCGGCCCCAGTCGCCCTGCAGCCTCTCTATGTCGTCCTCGGTCAGCACCTTGCCGCGGTCCAAGTCCCAGTCAGGGTACTCGAACCTCTTCGAAGTCCAGAAGTTCATCCCGAGATCGAGGTCAAGCATGACGAAAACGGGGGCCTGGATCCGCTCAGCCACATCGAAGGCCTTGCCTGTGAACTCGAAGCACTCCTCAGGCGTGGCCGGAATCAGCAGGGGATGGGACGTGTCGCCGTGGGAGAGCGTCGCGGCGGTGAGAAAGTCGCCCTGTGACGTGCGCGTCGGCAGGCCGGTGGAAGGCCCCATCCGCTGCACATCGATGATCACGACGGGGATCTCCGCGAAATGGGCGAGCCCGACGAACTCTGACATCAGCGAAATCCCGGGGCCGGCGGTCGCCGTCATCGACCTCGCCCCGGCCCATGCGGCACCGATGGCCATGCCGATCGAGGCCAGCTCGTCCTCGGCCTGAACCACGGCGAAGGTCGCCTTGCCCGTCTCGGCGTCGATCCGGAAGCGCTTGAGATAGCCCTGCGTAGCTTCCGCTAGCGAGGACGACGGAGTGATCGGGTACCAAGTGAGTACGCTCACGCCGGCGAACACCGCGCCTAGGGCGGACGCAGCGTTGCCTTCGACGATGATCTTGCCCTCGTTGGCGTTCATGCGCTCGACACGAAAAGGGTCTCGCTTGGACAGCTCCTGCGCGGCCCATTCGTAGCCCGCGACCGCAGCGTCCCAGTTCATCGCCGCCGCCTTGGGCTTGGTGGAGAACTGCTTGTAGATCGCCCGCCGAATCTCCTCCATCTCAATCCCGAGCAGGAAAGCGAGCACGCCGTCGTAGATGATGTTGCGCACCAGCTTGCGAAGCTTCGGAATCGGGCAGACAGGGACGACCAGCTCGTTGAAGGGGACAGGGTAGAAATGCAGATCGTCCCGCAGCCCCTCCAGGTTCAAGGGCGCGTCATAGACGACCGCTCGTCCGGCGTCCAGCGACTCGACATCCTCCTGGGCAGTCTGCGGATTCATCGCCACCAGTACGTCGACCTCCTTCTTGCGCCCGGTGAAGCCGTACTTGCTGGCGCGGACTGTGTACCAAGTCGGAAGGCCGGCGATGTTCGAGGGGAACATGTTCTTGCCCGAGACCGGAATGCCCATCTCGAACAGGGCCCTGAGGAGGATGAGGTTGGACGATTGGCTCCCTGAGCCGTTCACGGTGGCGACGTGGATGCTGAAATCGTTCACCACATCCGGCTCCGCAAACGATTGGTTGTCCCGGTCGGGGGCAGCTTTCACAGATTGCATCGAGAGGCGCCTTGCAGCATCCGGGCTGAGGGCAAACCAGCAGCGGCTGCCGGCACGCTCGTGGCGACGGCCGCCTGCCTTCGATTATATATGAGGGTGGGCCCTAGCCGGGCGCCCGATCCGCTCCGCCTGATCGAATCGCCCCCTCGGACAAAGACCTCAGCGCCCTGACCGCCTGCCGTGCGCGGAGGCCGGCCTAGGGGGGCGCATCCTTGGACACGAGCGTGCTGCCCAGCGCCTCCATGCCGACGGCATCCAGCGAACCGCGCTCGGCGAGGCTGGCAAGCAGCGACGCGCACTCGTCCATGAAGTCGGAATAGTTCTGACGTCGTCCCAGCCTGACATCACCGGCCTTCCGCGGTCAGCAGCGCGGAACCGGGGAGATTGCGGAATTCGCGGCCACATTCGAGCGATGTTGAGGGATATGCGTGAACCGCCACGCCGACTTCGGCTTGCCGGCGCTCGCGAACGACGACTACGATCTCCGCCCGCCGAGACTGTATGGGCCACAATATGACCAGCCTCCGATGCGTCGCGGATCGAATCAGGTTCTTGATCGCGTTGACCTCCGGGACCGGGTGATCGGCTTGGTCGCGCGACAGGATGTCTTTCACGAGGGTGCCGGCTTCCGGGTGGCGCACCTGCTGCTGCGCAACCGTCGCTCGCAAGTCCTGCTCCAGCGCCTCGCGGACGGCAGGAAGCGGCACCCCGGCCGCTGGGGCTCTTCGGTAGCAG
The DNA here is from genome assembly GCA_963662745.2 of Bryobacterales bacterium. Lineage (GTDB taxonomy): Bacteria > Acidobacteriota > Terriglobia > Bryobacterales > UBA6623 > VXMF01. The sequence continues at coordinate 2,108,244 of CAXXUI010000002.1, read as the reverse complement.
CTTACGTGGCTAGCGGCGAGGACTACGCCGACGCCGTCCGGCGCAGAACCAGGCAGGAGCTTGGCGTCGAAGTAGGTGACCTGACTCACCTCGGCACGATCCTTATGGAGGAGGAGGGAGGCAGTAGCAAGTTCGTCGCCGTCTTTTCGGCGCAGTGGGACGGCGAGATCCAAATCGACCGCAGTCACGTCTCAGACGTCCGGTTCTCCGCCGTGCGGGACATTCAGCGGGACCTCGAGGCTGAGCCAAACCGTTTCACGCCGACCTTCCTCCGATTGGCGGACCACTACCTTGCCCAAGCAGGATGACCCTCCGGCTGAGACCCTGCCGCTGGGCGACCTCTACAAGGTCGCTGTCGACGAATACCGGTTCAACGTGCAGCTGGGCTGGGATCGCGCCAAATTCCTAGTCGGCCTCCACACGGCGCTGTTCGGCGCGGTGGTCGCTTTGCTGCGGACCGAGGCCGGCCACCCGGTCCCGATCGCGACGCTGTCCCTGATCGGATGCGCAGCGGCTCTCGTAGGAGTCAATATCATAGACCGGAGCCACCGCTACTATCGACGAGCGGTGTACAAGAAGACGCTGCTGGAAGACCGGCTCGGCTTGACTAGGAAAGTCCCCGGGTATGACTACGCAGAAGCCACGCTCGCCATCGGCACGACGAAATCCCAAGCACAAGTACAGCAAATCCTGAACGATACCGCGGAATGGCTCAGCCGGAAGATCCGAATCAGGAAGGTGGTCGGGCAGCTCAAAGCCTTCCTGTGGGGAGTCCTTGTGTTGCACGCTTGCAACATTGCATGGCAATCGTGGCAGCTTTGGGGCTAGAGCGTCAGTTGACTCGTGGCTGGCCGCCGGGGCACGCCGGGAGGCAACGGGTCCTACCGGGCATGCGCCCTTATGCCCTGCGACGCTCGCCGCCGGGCAGCCCGGCGGCCGCCGCTCCGCACAGTACTATGGAACTTGGAACGCTGACCTAGCGCTCGCGCGGCGCGTTCCCGCCCCAGCCCCTCCTCTGCCGGTCATCCGATCGGCTTCCATCTCCTCCTAGCACTCCGATTCAGGGCAGCCAGCCATGCTCGACAACGCCCCGCCACCCGCCACGCGAGACCGCCCTCCCGCCGACCTCGCGCAGCTCCACGACCTGAGAGACACCTTCGCCCGCACCGCCGCGGCCTACGGCTTCCGCCAGGTCTCGACGCCGTTCTTTGAGCGAGCGGACCTGTTCACCGCCCGGTCCGGGCCGGAGATCCGGAACTCGCTGCTCACCTTCCACTGCGATCACGAGGAGTACGCCCTGCGCCCGGAGATGACCGCGCCGGTGTGCCGCATGGTCGCGTCGGGGGCCTTCGATGAATCCCCGCTCCCCTACAAGCTCTTCTACATCGCCCCCTGCTTCCGCTACTGCAGCGCACATTCCGGTCTCTCGCGCGAGCTGACTCAGGCCGGCATCGAACTCTTCGGCGACGATTCGCCTGCCGCCGACGCGGAAGTCATCGCGGCCGGGCACCGCTTCCTGCGAAACATCGGCATGGACGACCTTTCTGTGACGGTCGGCAGCGCAGGAATCTTCCGGGCGTTGCTCCCAGAGGGGCTAACTGACGACGAGCGGGCCTCCGTGATCGGCCATCTGGACCGGTTGGCGGGCGTCTCGGAGCGATGCGCGGACCCAGTCGCCCGCAGGGACCCGCTGCTGATTGAGTACTTGCGCAACGACCGCAGGGACTTGGCCGCGATCCAGCGCAGAAGCGATTACGAGGGTGAGCACGACATCTCGTCAGTCCCCGCTCCCGGCGTGGACGGACTGCTCGAGCGCCTGCCTGACGAGGCCGCCGCAACGTACCGGCACTTGTGGAGCGCCGAGGGCTACATGGACGACGCGACCGGCGACCTGCTCGTTCAGGCCAGCCGCCTGCAGGGTTCGCTGGACGAGGTGGCCGCCGTGGCGACGAGGATGCTGTCCACCTCGCGGGCTGGGTCCGCGCTCGGCAGCCTGATTTCCGTCTGCCGGAAGCTCGAGCACTACAGCATCGGGGACTTCAGAGTCTCCCTGGGCATCGCGCGCGGCTTGACGTTCTACACGGGCACGGTCTTCGAGATCTCCAGCGGGGCGAGCAAGCTGTGCGGGGGCGGCCGTTACGACGGGCTGGTGGAGCTGTTTGGCGGCGAACCGCTTCCCGCAACCGGCTGCGCCGTCCGGCTGGACGCGATCCAAGGTCTGCGTCCCAAGCGGGGCGGGCGCTCGCGGCCCGCTGGGATTGTAGTGCAGCCGGCGGCCGAGATCGACGAATCGGCCGCCATCACACTCGCCGAAGACCTCCGCGACAAGGGGGTGCGCGTCGGAGCCGTCGGGGCCCGCATCGCAACAGTCAGCGGTGATTCGGTCCGACTGTCGGACGGCAGGTCGCTGCCTGCCGACGCGGACGCGATCCTCACCAGCTGCGGGGATCTCCAGTGAGGACTCGAGCCCCGGGAGCAGCATCATGAACCCGATCCGATTCGCCATTCCCAAAGGCAGCTTGGCCAAGAAGACGCGGGCCTTCCTCCAGCGCGCCGGCATCGACCCGAAGGGGTACGCAGACGGCGGCAGGCGGTACCGGCCTGAGCTCGGCATCCAAGGCGTCGAGACGAAGATGATGCGGCCGCAGGAGATCCCCTACCTCCTGCAAGCCGGCTTCTTTGACATCGGCATCACCGGCATCGACTGGTATTACGAGAGCGAGGTCTCGGCCAATGTGGAGGATGTGCTGGACCTAGGCTTTGGGCGAGTGGATCTTGTGCTGTGCGTGTCGGACGAATGGGACGACGTGCGCTCGGCCGGCGACCTGTTCGCCAAGTTTGTGGACTCGACTGGCACTCAGCCGCTGCGCATCTGGACCGAGTACTTGAACCTGACCGAGGCGCTCATTCGCGAGCACACCGACTTGGAACCGTCCCTGTACAGTCCCTACGCGAGGCTTAGCGTCAAGCGGAGCGGGGCCTCCCCCGTCGCCATCTTCCACTCCTTCGGAGCCACCGAGTCCAAGCCGCCGGAAGACGGCGAAGCCATCGTGGACAACACCGAGACTGGCGGTACGATCCGCGCCAACAGCCTCAAGATCGTTCACAAGGTGCTGGAGGGTTCGACGGCGCATCTGCTGGCGAATCGCAGGGCGCTGCGAAACCGCGCCAAGCGCGAGGCGATCTTCCGAGTTCGAGACCAGTTCTCCGCCGCTGCGCCGACGAGGCTCGAGCGCGAGCCGGTATTCGGCCACATCTAGGCGCAGGGCTCGCCACCGGTTCCGCGGACTGCCACAGGCCGTGCCCGTCGAGCCGGCCCTCGGCGCCGGGCCGCGGATATATCATGGCTTAGGCGTTGCACGTGCGGACACGGAACCAGACTGTCGCGATCTTGGCCATCGGCCTACTCATCGCCTGCACGGCCTTCACACAAGGCAGGAGGGTCCGTTCGGAGAAGGAGCGGCGCCAACGGGAAGTCCTGCGCTGGGAGCTTTACCGCCCGGTGGTGCGCGGCCAGACCGCGGCCGTGTCAGCCGGCACGCCGCTGGTTACGCAGGTCGCCATGCGGACCCTGCACGCGGGGGGGAACGCGGTTGACGCCGGAGTGGCGGCGCTGTTCGCCGGAGCGGTCACCGAATTCTCGCACTTCGGGTTCGGCGGCGAGGCCCCGCTGCTGATCCGGACGCCAGACGGTGAGGTGCATTCCATCGCTGGCGTCGGAACTGCGCCGAAGCTGATGACGCTCGACTACTTCCTCGCCCTGCAGCCGGATCCGAACTTGGAGCGGGAGGCGGCGCAACGGAAGCACAAGACGGGGGCGATTCCCTCTTACGGCACGCTGCCGACGCTCGTGCCGGGCATGGTCGACGCGGGACTGCTAGCACTCCAGCGATTCGGGTCGCTGTCCTTCGGCAAGGTGGCCGAAGCGGCGGCCGACCTAGCGGTTGGACATCCCGTCGACGACATTCGCGTTCGCTCGATCCGCGACTCCGCGGGGTTCTTCGAGCTGTTTCCTACCTCCGGCGCGGTGTACGCCCCCGACGGTCGATTCCCTTCTCCCGGCGAGGTGTTTCGCCAGCCCGATCTGGCCAGAACCATCCGCTCCATGATCACTGCCGAGACCAAGGCGCTGGCGAGGGGCCGCTCCAGGGAGGAGGCCATCGGGGCTGTCCGAGACCACTTCTACAGGGGACCCATCGCAAGGGAGATAGCGCGGTTCGTGGAGCGGGACGGCGGGCTGCTGCGCTACAGGGATCTCGCATCCTTCCGTCTTCAAGTCGAGCAGCCGCTAGCGGTCGAGTTCCACGGGCACGAGGTGTACAAGGCGGGCTTCTGGACGCAAGGGGCCGTGCTGTTGCAGGCGCTGAACATCCTCGAGGGATACGACCTGCGGGCGATGGGGTGGAATACGACCGACTACATCCACCACTTGGTCGAGGCCCTCAAGCTTGCCTTCGCCGACCGGGACGCTTGGTACGCCGATCCGAAATTCTCAGCCGTCCCCGCCGCGCTGCTGGACAAAGGCTATGCGGCTGAGCGTCGCACCTTGATTGACCGGCGGAGGGCCTCGGCATCTTTCCGTCCGGGGACGTTCGGCGAGAAGAGGCCTGTCCACCCGGCATGGCAGGAGGGCCCCAGGCGCCCGCTTCCTGACAAGCTGGCGTCCAAGGACACCACATCGATCAATATCGCGACAGCGGACGGGACGATGTTCTCGGCGTCGCCTTCAGGGGCATGGATGCCATCGGTCGTCGCCGGCAGCACGGGCATCCCCTTGACGCAGCGGGCGCACAGCTTCTTGACGATCCGCGAGCACCCCAACGTGGTGGCGCCGGGCAAGCGCCCGAGGATCACGCTTACACCCACGCTTGTCACGCGTGGCGGCCGCCCCTTCATGGCGCTCTCCACGCCAGGGGGAGATCAGCAGGAGCAGGCCCTGCTGCAGATCCTGCTCGCGGCGGCGCTCTTCCGCTTCAATCCCCAGGCAGCTGTGGAGGCGCCGCGGTTCCAGAGCAAGCACCTCGTCTCGAGTTTCGACGACCACGCGATGGAGCCCAACGCCCTGCTGCTGGACGCCCGCATGCCGGAATTCGTGTTCGAGGAGCTGGCCGCGTTAGGCCATGCGGTCGAGCTGCGCAGCAAGTGGAACAGCGGCTCGGCGCCGACCGCGATCAAGGTGCGTTCTAGCGGGGTGATCGAGGCGGGCGCCGACCCGTACGGATTCCGGTACGCGGCCGCATACTAGCGACTGACCGACTGGCCGTCGTCCCTAGCGTCGACGGGACGAAGGATGCGCCTCTGGGAAGCACCGCTAGTGTCCGCCCAGACCCAGAGGCCACGATCTCTGTGCCTTAGCGGCCAACGACTCTCGGCCCGCACTGTTCTTCTGAGTGGTTTCCTACGAGACTACGGAAGTGTATGGCGCGGGGCGGGTGCGGTGTGTCAGGCAGCCTCAGGCTTCCCGACCGTCGACAACTTGGGTCCGCGCCAAGGCCTACGGGTGGCAGTGCCAAGCAGGAGTGGACTGGACTGGTGTGCTCACCAATCGCTCACCGGTCGCGTGAGCTTGCTGGAGTCAGCCGAACCTTCGGTTGGGCGGGCAAGAAAGGGCTATCGGCGACTAGACGTTACTTCCTTGCTAGTGCTCCCCACGGCCTCGCCTGACATGAGAGTGCCAGGTGTGTTCTGGACGCCACAGGGCACCAGCCGCTTGCCGCAGCTCCGACGCCCGTCCACCTCTGGATGACGGCTGGTTCCCGGTCTCTCGCTGCGGAGGCGGACATGATCCGCCGGATTGAAGTGCTCAACTTCCGCTGCCTGCGCTATGTGGATCTCCAGCTCGACCGCTTCCACCTGCTCATCGGTCCGAACGCCAGCGGGAAGAGCACGCTCCTCGACTCAATTGCCTTCTTGGGCGACTTAGGAGTGCACGCGACAAAGAGATGCGGGTTGCGCGTAAAGCAGAATATACAGTATGAACTGAGGAAACTAGCCCTATATGCATGGTGCCATCCCATGCGAAGATCGCACCGGAATGCGGCGGCGTTGGGCCGATCCGGAGCTGGAGGGGCCATCTTCGCGGCCTGCGTGAGGCGGAATCAGCGCCAAGCGCAGCGCGGATGGACGTAGCCGATGCCGAAACAGCAGGACAGGGTTCGAGATGGTCCGGACGAATGCGGCCGGGATCCGCATGCGAACTGCGCTGCAAGCGGAGGCTGATGGCCGTGGATCGGAGGGCTTCCGAGCTTCTCACACGACTGCCCTCCCGGGGACCGGACTCCATCCCAGGGAGGGCGGGAGACGGCCGGACAGCCTTCCGGATCATGCTCCCGCGGACACTGCGAGGGTTGCACTCGGAGACCGGATCGTGCTATCAGGAAAGCATGAGAAAGGTTATCAACCCGCAGATGGAACTGGGGAGCAAACCGATTGAAGCGATCGAATTCAACCCGCGGTCACGGGACGACATCCCCGCGGTTCTGAAAGGAATCCAGTACGTCTACAGTAACAAGGCCCTGAGAGAGAGAATCTTCAGCCTGCTGAAGGAAGAGCTGTTCCGGAAGCAAGGCGGCGAAGAGGACGCAGGGGCAGCAAGCGAGAAGAGCGGCTTGGATCCGAACAACGGTCGGCCGGGGATGGACCTGTGGACAGTCTTGGTGCTGGCCTTGGTGAAGCAGGGATTGGGATGTAGTTTCGATCGACTGGCGGAGCTGGCGAGCCAGCACATGGACTTGAGGCGGATGCTGGGGATCGGATGGATGGAGTCGCCGGAGTTCACCAGCCGGACGGTGGCACGCAACGTGCAGCTGCTGACGCCGGAGCTGCTAAGGAAGATTAATCGGGAGGTCTTGAAGGCGGGGCAGCGGCTGGCAGGATCGTAAGGATTCAGTAAGGGGGGCGCTGGGTAGTCCCTTACTGAATCTTTACGTCCAGACCATCCACAGCTCGCGGGTGTTCTCCCGCGAGTTTGTCTACAACATGAAGCACCGTCCCCACAGCCCTGCGGCGTTCCACACTCGGGTCATGACGTTCGAGCCGGGTGACATCCTCTCGACGGGCTGTCCCAAGGGGGCCCGCATCCAACCGCGCGACACGGTGGAAGCGCGAATCGAGGGAGTGGGCAGCCTGACGGCTTCGGTGACCCGCCGCCCTCTTGCCACCTGAAGGACTCATGCCGGCGGATCGCCGGGGGGGCGACCTACGCCGCAGACTGCGCTAGCGTTCCGGTCGTGCTTGTGGACTGGGCCGAGCAGTGGGAATGTAGTCGGAAAACGGATTCGGCGGACGGCGACCGGGAGGCTGCGCAGCCTCAGGATCTCCCGATTCCCGGGCGCTCCGAGCCGCGGCCCGCTGTCGCAGTCCGATCTCGAACCCTCCTGGCTCATAGAGCATGATCGCGTGGACTGGCTCGTCGCCCAGCACTTCCGTGGCGTGCGACGTGTCCGGCGGGATGTAGACCAGATCTCCCGGCCCGATGATGTCCGTCTCACCTCCTACGGTCCACTTCATCCTGCCCGCGAGCACCAAGAAGGTCTCGGCATGATAGGCGTGTTTGTGCGGGGAAGACCTCATCCCGGGGCTGAACTCCTCGTCGATAATGCTGAAGCGCCCGTTCGTCTGGTCGGCTGTCAGCATGATCCGGCTCACCGATGTTGCGCTCGGCTCGTGCCTCTCGGCCGTGTCCCGCTTCACAAACAGGTGGGTGGCCGTCGTGCTCTCGTCTCCAGGACCCTGCGAGGCCGCAGGCGTCAGGAGGCTGACGAGGATAGCTGACAGCAGGATGGCGCGTCCGAGCGGTAGATTGAAGGCATTGGCAAGCATCATGGGTGCTCCATGTCCGGTGCATCGGTTGTGCGATGTGCACATGCGATAGCTCCAAAGAAAGTAGACGCCTCGTGGCATCCGTGCGACGGGCCCGGATCAGTCGGCGTCGGCCAGCGGTCGGACGCTGACCTCCCAAGACCATACCACGCTTCGCTCGTCGTGATTCTGCAGCCCGATGTAGCCCTCATCCGGACGCGGGCCTCGCTGTGGCTCGTACCATCTCTGGCAGTAACCATTCCATACGGGGGGCATTGGGAAGCGCACTGATTGAGCGCAGCACCCACATAGGAGCGAGATGTGCGGCAGGTTGAAATCTAGGGCCTTGGTGTCTCGAGGGTCCAAGCTCCGACCGCTACGAGGGTGGATGTCAGTGCTTCAAGCTGGGGGGGTTGACAATTGCGTCGGATTCTGTCATAGTGGGCCTTAGGGGTTGGCCTTCAGATGGCAAGAACAGTGCAGGATGCGCACTTTGACCTGCGCGCTGTACGCGTGCGCCCCACTCGTGACGGCTGCGAGGACCGTCGCTGGAACCGACTGGTAGCCGCGCACCACTATCTTTCCTTTCGGCGCATGTTCGGGCGAGCCTTGCGGCAGGTCGCAACCTTGGATGGGACTTGGCTAATGGTCCACCCCCCTCCGCCTCCGCCTGATCGCCAGAAAAACAGTTGATGCCAGACGTGCCCGATCGATCGAAACATGAGGATCTTGCCACAAGGCGGTACAAATTGCTCTTCGGTGTCAGGAGGTCTGTCCGGTACCACAGCTACCGACGCCAGCACTACATCTCAACGCAATCGTTCATTAGCCTTTTGATTCTAATCTTGGGGTCTGGGTCGGTGCTCAACCTGATTGTCGATACTATGAACGCAGGATGGTTCCAATCACTTGCTCCAGTGGGAATTACCGTGCTGGCTTCGATCAGTCTCGTTTACGGACCGACTGCGAAGGCCTCGCTCCACTTCGATCTGTACCGTCGCTTCATTAGGTTAGAACGAGAGTTTCTGCGAGCAGAACACGATGCGAAATCGCTCGATAAATTGGAAGACAAGCGGCTTGAGATCGAGATGGATGAGCCAGCAACCTACCAAGCCCTGAACAGGCTTTGCCACAACGAACTGCTCAAGAGTGAAGGTCGCTACGACCGATTGGAAGATCTCAAGATTTGGCATCACTTGCTAATGGGATTCTGGCGTTTTGACGATCTTCCCCGGAGTCAGCGTCACCCGGTTGGCAGCTAGCACTCTGACCGCTCAGGCGTACTCGCCTCGTCGAGGCCTCTCCAACACAGGGATAGAAGCCCACGATACGCACGCGGTGTCATTCCTGCTCACATGGCCGCCGTGCCGATCGGATCAGATGCTGCCGACCGCCAGCGCCCGATACCAGAACCACCCGGCTTAGAGTGGGCGCGGCGCAACAGGGCTGCGATGGCCGGTGAGGCCCCACTTGCGGCGCGGGCCCATACCTCGAATGAGACGCAGGAGCCGAGGGGGGGCCTGCGCTGTTCGGGCTGGTGGACGGGGAAGTCGAACTCCTCGACGGTCTTGACCAGTGGGAATCGGGCCTCGCGCAATTCGCGTTGGAGACGGGTCTCGGCGCGGTGGGCGACTTCCTCGAGGGCTGCGGTGGTCAGGAATTCGTGGAAGGATCAGTGCTCGCGTTCGGCACACGCGAAGACCGCGGGGTTGGCTCGGCCGAATTGGGCAAGCGCTGGCGCTCGAAGAGGACAGTGAGCTCGTCCGGTGCGCCCTGACGCGGCATGGGCTGGGCTGGGGCGCTTGCCGGCGCCTCCCCCGCAAATCGGAGAACAGGGCCTGGCCAGGGAGGTCGCGAACGGTAGCTGCTAGGGAGCTCTCGCGCGACCGGGCCACGTGCCGGAAGGCCTCCCGCAGGCGTCGCTGCCGTAGATCTGAAGCGGAAGCCCTTCGACTGACGGCCTTCGGCGATTGAGGGATCTTGACGGGGGCCCAGCTGTCACAACAGTAGGCGGTGGCGGTGTCTTCACGGAGTGCGAGGCCGAGGGGCAAGAGGTCATTCCGACAGGTCGCTCTGAACTACGTAGACCACCTCACCATCCCGCAATTCCATCCGGCCGCCTTGCTCGAGGATCGCCTGCTTGGCGATCGCTGCAATCCTGTCGACGATCTCGCCAATGGGAGTCCGGAGCCGCACCTCGTCCCGCGTGATGTTGACGTACTGGTCGTTGAACGGCTTGTCCCAAGTTGTCCACGCGGGAAGCTCACGCGTGAGCCGGATCGCTGGCTCCCCCATGCCCGAGAGGCCGTTCAGCACGCCGATCAGGCCGCCCGTCGTGGCCGCCTGGTTATCGCAGTCGTAGCCACAGAGTTCTGACCATGGACTAACTAGCTGTGTCCAGAATTCTGCGGCAGAAGAGGGGGTTTTCGGGCTTCCGTTGGCCGGGACGGGGACCGAAAGCGCGTCTTAGGAGCGCGCCGAGGAACGGGCTCACGGCGAGGGTGGCCAGCTTGCTTGGCGAGTGGATGGGGCCTGTCCAGCAGCTGCCGCTGGGGCCCTGCGGCACTCTGGCCGCGCCGTCGCGGAACGCCAAGCGGTACGGAGTGTGGTCCCGCACGTGCGGCGGTTCAGGCCCCAGCTCGCCGCAACCGCCAGCCGCTGGGGGAGCGCGCCACGGGGCCTGTCCGCGGCTGCCAGTCGGCCGGCTGGGCCCCGAGACCGCAGTGCGTCGGTAGCGGTCTCAGGCAGCGGGCGGCCGTGCCGCCGCGGGCTCGCCGCTGGCCGGCGCGGAGACGAACTCGTACACCAGCCGCAGCTGGGTGCCCGGGTACAGCGTGCGGGTCTGGTTGAGTGCGGTCAGCAGCGGCTGCACGGCGGCGTCCCATGCCTGGCGTGACTGGTGCAGCAGGCGCACGCGCAGGAGGCCGGCCTGGTGGTCCGGCTGCAGGCTGGCCTCGGCGCTGAGCAGCGACTGGCGCACCAAGGCATGGGCCTGCTCGGGCTGGGCCAGCTGGGGAGCGATCGCGGCGGCCAGACTCAGCTGCGTGCGGTAGACCAGCATGCGCAGCGTGTCCATCAGGTAGCGCAACGGCTTGGGCAGGGCCTGGTAGCGCAGCTGCTCGGGCAGTTCCCCGGCCAGCACGTAGTGCGGCGTGCCGCGGCGCACCTGCTCGGCCCCGTCGAGGGCAGTCTCGAATTGCTGGATCTCCGCGCGCAGTTCGTCGGCCTGCTGCTGGAGCTTCGCGCGCAGTTCGTCGGCCTGCTGCTGTCTCTTCGTGCGCTGTTCGTCAGTCTGCTGCTGGAGCTTCGCGCGCTTTTCGTCGGCCTGCTGCTGGGTCAGGCGGTCTGAGCAGCGTTTCAGGCGCAGCGTCAGCTGGCCGCAACGAGTCTTCAACCGGCGGGCCAGATTGTCGGCTTGGCGCCAGATGGGATGCACCACGCGGGTGGCGGGGTCGAGCGCTGTCAGCCGGTGCTCGGGCAGCGTGTCGAGCGCGAAGTGCTCGCGCATGAATTTGAACAGCTACGCTTCATAATGCACCTCCATTGTGCTACTGCACGCTGTGCAATGGTTGGCTGGCAGAGAATCGGGTCGCGCAAGGGTGTGCGTTGCTGCGCAAGTCTGGCTGCCGACCGGCAGGCCGAGGAAGTCCATCCTAGGCTGGGCCTGAGGCGGCAGGGTGCCGCAGGCAGGCTGCCATGGCTGCCATTCCCTGCGCCATGGCGGCCCGGACAGGCCGAATGGGTTCGAGGAACGCCTGATCGCTGCTGTTGGGCCCCCAGACGGGCTGCGGGACGCCTCCGCAGCAGAGGGCGGATAGCGGCCCGGCCGTGCGGAGCATTCCGGGAGTCGACGCTTCGAGAGTGGGCGCTGCCGCCGCGGCAAGGGCGTCCCGCGGGGCCTGGCAAGGGGGAGGATGCGGGCCGCACTGGTCCCGTCCGGCTGCAGCGCGCAGCGTCCGCTTACGTGGTGAGAATGGGCCCTGACGACGGATTCCGGCCTCCCGTCGGCCGGCCCCCCTGCTCCCGTGACTGAGAATGGGCCGGCGGCAGCCCCCGTCGGCCGGCAGTTGCCAGCCGGCAGCCCGCCAGTGCGCCTCGCCAGGCACTTTGCATCGTGGGAACGCCGCGGGCGGGCTGGCGGGCGGTCCGCGGAGCGCCGCGAAAGCGGCCCCCTCGGTCGCGTGCTGCTGCGCGGCGCCGGCATCAACCGCTCCCCTCAGCAGCGCCCTGCAAGCCGGGCAACTGCGGTTGCGACACGCTGCCCAACCGCACGTACAAGCCCCTCTCCGCGCCCCGCACCACGCGCAGCGCCGGCAGCGAGCCGGCCCGGATGCGCGACCAGATCGTCTGGCGGGACACTCCCAGCTGCCGCGCCGCCGCCTCGGCCCGCACGTAACCCTCCGGGACCACCTCGCGAAACTTCGCCCTCACTCTCGCGTCCAGTCGCACCCGCAGGGCGCCCTCCGGCCCCGACCGCTCGGCCGGCACCCAGCCCTGCGCTATCCAGCGGTACAGCGAGGACACCGACACTCCCAGCTCCCGCGCCGCTGCCGGGACCGACACCGGCTCCGGACCGCCGGCCTGCTTGCGCGGGCAGCCGGGGATGCGGTGCTGCTGTCGCAAGAACCTGACCCGGCGCCGCGTGAACTCCAGACCGCGCGCCGTGCGCAACCCCCTCCGCCGCAACTCCGCGGCCACCTCGCGGTCGTAATCGAACTGCGCCAGGCGCCGCACCAGCTCCACGGTCGCTTCCGGCGTGCGCTCGTGCTCGGGCATGGGCCGCCGAGTCAGCTCCCGCTCGTCGATCCAGCCCCCCCGCCAGCGCAGCAGCACTCCCAGCTGGCCCGCCTCGCGGTCACTGGTCAGCACCACTTCCTCCACCACCGCCCCCAGCAGTCGCTTGCGGTCCCGCCAGCTGGTCGCCTCGTGCTCCCACACGGCCCGCAAGTCCTCGCAGCACTGCCTCAGGCCCGCCCGCTCCTCCCGCGACAGCGCAGCCGGCTCGCCCGCCCGCGACGCCTGCTGCTCCTGGCGCGCTGCTTGCAACGCCTCCCGCGCCCGCTCCAGCTCTTGCTGCGCCCGCTCCCAGTCCCGCGCCAGCGTCCGCTTCACGCGCCGGAACTCCGGCTCCACTGCCAAATACTCCCGGCGCGCCTTGCGCTCGTCCCACTCCTTGCGCTCCACTTCCCGCCGGTACCCCAGCAGCTGCCGCCGCGCTGCTTCTTCCCGCAGCCGTTCCGCCTGCTGGGCGGCCTCCACCGCCGCCGGCCCCAGCCCCTCCAGCAACAGCTCCGCCACCAGCCGATCCAGCCGCTCGCCCCCCAGATACTGGCAGCCTCCCTCGCCGTTCCTGGGCACGCAGCGGTATTGCACCGAGCTCGCGTAACGCACTTGCATCCGCCGCCCGCAGCTGCCGCAGATGGCCAGCCCCTGCAGCAGCGCCCGCCCTTCCCGCGCCGCCCCTCGTCCGCCGTGCCTCACTGCGTTCCGCGCCAGCCGCTCCTGGATCGCCAGCCACTCCTCCCACTCCACGTAGCCCTCGTGGTGCTGCTTCAACAGCACCCGCCACTCCTCCAGCGGCAACTTGCGCCTCGTCTTGCGCTCCCGGTCCCGCTCGTCCAAGTGCAGCTTCGTGCGCGTTCTGCCCCACGCGTACGCCCCGCCCATGGCGGGATTCCTCAGCACGTTACACACCCGCGAGTAGGTCGCCTCGCGCCATTCCAACCCCTGCTCGCCCGCATACCGCGACGGCAGCTTCAGCCCCTCCGCCCGCAGCTGCCTCGTCACTTGCCCGGCCGTCCCCAACTCCCGGAATCGCTGGAACACCTCCCCCACCGCCTCGCGCACGTCCCGGTCCGGGTCCTTGCGCAACCGCTGGCCGTCCACCACGAAACCGGTCGGCACATTGATGTACAGCTCGCCCCGCCGCGCCTTGTTCAGCGCCCCCTTGTCCATGCGCGCCTTGATCTTGTACAGCTCCGCCTCCGACAGGGCCCCGTGAATGCCCAGCACGAAACTGTCGTCCCCGCTGTTGGCGTCATACACCCCTTCGTCCGTCACCAGCAACGTGTCCGTGGCCCGCAGCCAGCGCAACAGCTGGAACCATTCCGCCCCGTTGCGCGCGAAGCGCGACGCATCCAGGCCGAACACCGCTCCGGCCCGCCCCCGCGCCACGGCCCTCAGCAGCCGTGTTGTCTTCCGGTTTATTTGGCAAGGCGTTTTCCGGATTAAATGGCAGGCGGGGAGCGGAATTTTCCGGATTGCTTGCGTCTGGCTGGGGGCGAGGGCGAGCTCGAAAACTGCTACTGCAAGAAGGAAAAGGAAGGGGTCAGGAGGAGCGTAGGCGTTCTCGCCCGGCTCCCGGCCCTGCGCGCACGCAATTGCAGGCAAGACTGCCGCGCAGCACCTCCAACGCATGTCCGAAAGCCTACCGGCCGACTCACCCACGCCGATGGATTTGTCACATTAAATGAGAAAGTTCCCTTATCTGGAATCATCCAGTTTGACAAAAACAGCCCATTTTCGTGCCAAATAATGTGACAAATAACAAGCCGCTCGAACCCCGCGCGCTCCACTGCCCCCGATCCCGAGCAGCCCAGATCCTCGTCGATCGTCTGGATGCGCTCCCGCGGCCAGCCCAGCTGCTCCGCCCGCTCTCGCAAGCGGTACTTGTTGTCTTCCGGTTTATTTGGCAAGGCGTTTTCCGGATTAAATGGCAGGCGGGGAGCGGAATTTTCCGGATTGCTTGCGTCTGGCTGGGGGCGAGGGCGAGCTCGAAAACTGCTACTGCAAGAAGGAAAAGGAAGGGGTCAGGAGGAGCGTAGGCGTTCTCGCCCGGCTCCCGGCCCTGCGCGCACGCAATTGCAGGCAAGACTGCCGCGCAGCACCTCCAACGCATGTCCGAAAGCCTACCGGCCGACTCACCCACGCCGATGGATTTGTCACATTAAATGAGAAAGTTCCCTTATCTGGAATCATCCAGTTTGACAAAAACAGCCCATTTTCGTGCCAAATAATGTGACAAATAACAGTACTGCAACCGCGTCGACTCCCGGTTCTCCAGCACCTGTCCCGGCGTCGACTGGCGCACGTACACCAACGCCAGCCGCTCAAGATGCGTCGGCTGGATCAGCGTCTCCCGCTTCATCGCCCCACCCCCTCGCTAGCGTCCGCAGCATCATCCGCGCCAGCTGCTCCACCGCTGCCCGCCGCGCCTCGGCCGGCAGACTCCGCCAGCGGGCCTGCCGCTCCTCCTGCTCCTCCTGCTGCAGCAGCGCCAGCAGCCTGCCCTCCAGCCCCGCTGTCCGCCCCTGGTCCCGCATGGCGCCGCTGCAACGCTTGCACCAGAGTACGCAACACTCGCAGGTCAGCCACGCGGGCGCGGACGCACTCGTCGCCCTCCGGCGGCGGCTGCAGCGTGGTCCAGGCAGCCGGCCAGGAGCGCCGCCGACCGTCGGGCAGCTCAACGTACAGCCAGAGCTGGCCGTTGGCACGTCTCCGGCTGGACACGATCTTGAGCCGCCAGCCGTCGAACGGGTGGCCCCGGCG
This sequence comes from Bryobacterales bacterium, assembly GCA_963662745.2. Lineage (GTDB taxonomy): Bacteria > Acidobacteriota > Terriglobia > Bryobacterales > UBA6623 > VXMF01. The sequence goes on along the minus strand of CAXXUI010000002.1, from coordinate 2,092,896 downwards.
GCAAATCCGCACCTGCTGCTGTCGAGACTCCTGCCGAGCCTCGTGGAATGGGGTAGTATGACGCCCCTCTGAAGCTGTTCTCCTGCGCCCAACGGGCCCTTAGACGGCCCAGCACGTCCTCGGCCGCCAGGCTGACGTGGTTGGTGATCAGCGCGGGCTGACGCTGGTGCTGGGCGGGCGACGCGCAGGCTTGCGCCTTGCGCGCTGGGCCGTTGCGCGAGGGCATCGGCAGCCGCGACTCGTCGAAGAAGCGCAGCTCGCGCACCGTGTCCAGCCGGTCGGTGGGGGGCGCGGGATCAGCCTGGGCAACCTTCTTTGCGTCCTGGGCGACTTGCTTTGCGTCCTTCTCGCGCAGCGGGACACGCCGTTCGGCGGCGCGCGCCTTCACGCTGCGCTCGCCGAGCGGCGTGGCCACCGCGTAGGTCAGCTGCTTGAATTCGGACTGGGGCCAGCGCTCGGTCTGGGGGCCCTTGCTGTTGTCTTCCGGTTTATTTGGCAAGGCGTTTTCCGGATTAAATGGCAGGCGGGGAGCGGAATTTTCCGGATTGCTTGCGTCTGGCTGGGGGCGAGGGCGAGCTCGAAAACTGCTACTGCAAGAAGGAAAAGGAAGGGGTCAGGAGGAGCGTAGGCGTTCTCGCCCGGCTCCCGGCCCTGCGCGCACGCAATTGCAGGCAAGACTGCCGCGCAGCACCTCCAACGCATGTCCGAAAGCCTACCGGCCGACTCACCCACGCCGATGGATTTGTCACATTAAATGAGAAAGTTCCCTTATCTGGAATCATCCAGTTTGACAAAAACAGCCCATTTTCGTGCCAAATAATGTGACAAATAACATTGCGCCACGTGATGAAGGCCACCCCCAGCCGGTCCAGCTGCTCGAAGAGCTGGAAACTCCACCCGCCGCGGTCGAAGACCAGCGTCAGGCGCGGCTCGGCGCCTTGGCTGGGACGCCCGACCGGCTCGTTGAGCAGGTCCAGCTGCTCCAATTGCGGCAGCACCAGCTGACGGATCTCCTGGGCCAGCGAGGTGTTCAGATCGCCGTGCAGGCACAGCAGCGGGACTCCGCCGGGCGCGCTGACCCAGCAACTGGCGGCGCCGGGCAGCTTGAGCTTGTCGCGCGCCACGAAATGCTTCGGCAGACGGCCTTGGCCGCAGTAGGACAGCACGTGGCCGTCGACGTACAGCGTGTCGGTCGGGCAGTCGGAGGCCCACAGCTGGGCCAGCTGGTCCCGCCAGCTGGCCAGCGCGCACTCGTCGGCGGCCAGCAGGCGCAGGCGACGGCGCAGCGTGCTGGTAGCGGGGCCGCGGTCCAAGCCCAGCAGGGCGCCCAGCTCGCCGGGTGGCAGGTAGCCCAGGCGCTCGGGGTTCCTGGTGCCCGACAGCAGCATGAAAGCCACCGTCAGCAGCACGGAGCGCAGCCCGTAGAAGCCGTTGGGCAGGCTGAGCGGGCCGGCGCAGGACAGCAGGCCCTGCTGCAGCAGGGCGGGCAGGGCGACCAGCAGGCCGCCCCAAGTGACGGTGGTCAGCGCCTGGGGGAAGCTCGGCAGGCGCTCGGTGAGCGCTTGGCCCATGCTGGCCAGAGCGCGGCCCTGGCTGTCGCAAGTGGCGCGGCCTTGGGGTGCGGCCGCGTCACGCAGGTTGCGCTGCTGCTTGTCGAGTGGGCGCGCGGGGCCTAGCCGGCCCGGGTCGGAATTCCGCGGCGGCGCGTCGCCCGGCGTGGCGCCGGCGCTCGGTTCCGCGGGAGCCGGCTGGCCCGGGTCGGAGTTCTGCGACGGCAGGGCCTCCTCCGGCGTGGCGTCGGCGCTCAGCTCCGGGCCTGGCCGGCCCGGGTCGGAATTCCGCGGCGGCGCGTCGCCCGGCGCGGCGCCGGCGCTCGGTTCCGCGGGAGCCGGCTGGCCCGGGTCGGAGTTCTGCGACGGCAGGGCCTCCTCCGGCGTGGCGTCGGCGCTCAGCTCCGGGCCTGGCCGGCCCGGGTCGGAATTCCGCGGCGGCGCGTCGCCCGGCGCGGCGCCGGCGCTCGGTTCCGCGGGAGCCGGCTGGCCCGGGTCGGAGTTCTGCGACGGCAGGACCTCCCCCGGCGTGGCGTTGGCGCTCAGCTCCGGGCCTGGCCGGCCCGGGTCGGAATTCCGCGGCGGCGCGTCGCCCGGCGCGGCGTCGGCGCTCGGTTCCGCGGGAGCCGGCTGGCCCGGGTCGGAGTTCTGCGACGGCAGGGCCTCCCCCGGCTCAAGGTCTCCGTTCGGCTCCGGCTGGTCTTGGTCGGGGGGCAGGCCGGGCAGCCGGCCGGCCCGCTTGTAGTTGCGCAGGGTCTGGTAGTTGATGCCCAGCTGGCGGGCCGTGCTCCGCAGGCTGGTTCCGCCGAGCAGCAGCTCGGCCGCGCGTGCGAGCAGCTGGGGGTCTTGGATGGCGAGCGGTCGTCCCGGGCGTGGGGGCGTGTTGAAGAAGGCCGCCGGGCCACCCTCTTCGAGACGCTGCTGGGCGCGCTTGACGGTGCGCGCGGAGATCTGGTGGACGGCCGCGAGTTGGCTGGCGGAGGCGTGACCCATCTGTGCCAGACGGGCCAGCCAGAGGTTGCGCTCCACGCGGTCGTCGAGGCGGTGGAAGCAGATGCAACGGCAGCCGAGGTAGTAGTAGCAGGTGTCGCCTCGGCTGAGGAAGTGCAGCTCCTGGGTGATCGAGCTGCAGTCGCCAGGTGGGGCGTTGAAGATCAGCTGGGCGCCTGCGAAGGTGTTCTCGTCAGCCACCCTGCGAGTATACCACATTTAGTCTCGATCAGTCAAGAGTATGTTGACAATCATTGCTCCTGTCAATGACTGATTGCCACTACCATGGTGTCAGTGTCCATACAATCCGAATGCAGCGAGAAGATGAGCTGCCTGCGGAGACAGCCAGCGCCGTCTTGGGAAGCAGCCCATCGCCCCGCCCTGCCCGACCGGCCGGTCCTCGCCCGCCCTGCTGCGGCCGCAGGCCAGCCTGCCGCTGGCCGCGCTCGCTGCCGTGGTGTCGTGGGCGGCGGAAGCAACGGCACCCGAGCCGCTCGGCGTTATGGCCCGCAGCACGCCCCGCCGCAGCGTGCCGGCTCATCCGCCGCTGGCCGACAGCCGCCTGCGGCCCGCACTGCGCCACCGCAGTAGGCGGCTCGGACGGGGCCAGCACAGCAGACCCTCAATCGGACTCTTGCAGTTAGCCGCGGCGGTCGACCCAGCCCATCCGATGCGAGGCCGATCTGTTTCCTGAATCGGTGAAGAATCCACCATTTACAACATCTACATGACTGCAGAAGGAGTATTTCAGGCAGTCAGGAGCTATATCGTGCATAATCACACAAATCTATAGCGATTGATGTGACTTGTGTCCCGGAAGCTGCTCCACTCTGAATAACTGCTAGGACACACGATGACCAGAAGTCTGAGCCAGCCGACGTGGCGATGCCGACGGTCTTCATGTAATCGCCCTCGCCGTAGAGCACGGCCATAACCCCCGTGAGTCCGTTCACCAAGGACGACACCACGCTCACTGGAGCTTCGTAGGCACCCTTCCTGTATGCGTAGTACTTGTCGTGGATCAGCTTGCGGGTCTCCCGCCAGTCCTCGTGCTGGGAGTGCCACCGGAGAACGTCACGCATACCCTCGGCGAATGGGCCTTGGTTCGGTACCGCATCGACGGCCAAGGCTACCAGCCTGTTTACGTCCCGCTCGAAGAACGCAGCGCTGATCATCACCCCGTAGGCAATGGTTGGGTGCGTCCCCCAGTCATCATTGGTGATCCGGGCGCCCCAAAGGGCACGTTCTGCAGCTCTCGCCGTCATTCCAGGATAGAACGCGCTCCAGATCTCGTTCACAAGCTGCGGATCGATCTGGAACCAGTGCTTGTTGTTCTGTTTGCGACCCGTGTCGGGCGCCACCAACCCCTGATCCATCAGGTTTCGTGCCTCGCGGTTCGCGACCCATATGAAGTCATTGATATGGGTCATCCACATCAGTGTGATCTCCGGATAGGTCAGGTCCAGCCCGTACTTCTCAACCGCATGCAGCGTTACGAACTCGATGTCCGTGTCGTCGTCGCTGAATGCGCCACGGAGAGCGCTCGCGAGCACCGGAATGTGACCTCGGCGGTCGCGCCGGTTTATCTCAAGGTCCGGATCCCCGTCGTAGGCCGCGGTGTAGACGCGGTCCACCAGGACGGGCACCGGGTCGTCCACATACTTGTTCTCGAATGGGAAGCCGATGTAGTTGCCTAGGAGTTGGCCGATCCAGAAGCCTGAGAGCTTGTCGGTCAGCTCCGCGTGGCTGATCACTCGCTCTCCCGCCGCAAGCTGGCTTCCGGCTAGGAGTGCGCACAGTGTGAGCGTCCCGGAGACTCTCGCTGGCCGGTTGGTTCGGAGGCGTGAGTGGTGTCCGTCGGTCATAGAAATACCATCCTACGACTGGCCCGGTCTGCGCTGGCGCGGACCGCTGTGGGCAGGCCGTGTACCGCCGGACGGTGCCGCGTCGCTGATCACCGGTCCTCTGCCGCCCTCACCGGAAGTCGTCCGTTCCCGACTCGTCTGCGCTCCGCCCGTGACCGCACTTCCTTGCGCAGCCCCCTCCGCGTCCGGCGTCGGCATAGGGCCACCGTCTTGTCGAAGTCCAGATCAGGAGGGCCCGCGGCGAGACCCTCCCTAGCGTCCAATCTGGCGGCCTGCACGCTCCTAGGCGGCCCGAGGCAGTGCTGCCGCTTCCGCTTCGGCGAGCCGAGTGCTGGTCTCGAGCGCCGCGGCCGCTTCGTCAGCCCTCGAGAAGCGTACGAGGAAGGCCAGAGCCGACACACCCGTGACCGCAGCTCCTAGGACCAACAAGGCCTGCGGCCATGCAATGGCCGCGGATCTGAACAGGAATCCAGCTGCCACGGCTCCCGCGTTGCCCCCCGCTCCAACGATGCCGCAAACCGCACCGAGAGCCTTGGGGTTCACGAAGGGCACAACCGAATAGGTGGCCCCCTCGGACATCTGCACGCAAAGGCTGAAGAGAATCAGCGTGCCGATCGCCAAGGGCAGTGTGGCCTGCTGCGAGAAGAGCATCAGGGCCGCACCCTCGAGGAGCAGGATCGTTCCCAAGAACCACACTCGGCCGCGCAGGCCCCACCTGAGGCCCCAGCGGTCTCCCGCGATCCCCCCTAGGGTTCGCGCAAAGAGGTTCATCAGGCCGAACAGGCCTGCCACCAGTCCGGCCGCCGAGAGGCCCAAGCCGAAGTGGTCGTGAAAGTACAGCGCGGCGATGTTGTTGATGGTCAGCTCTACGCCGAAGCACGCCCCATAGATGACGAACAGGGCCCAGACCCGCCGGTCGGCGCAAGCTTTCAGGAATGCCCCGTCGGCCGTGGTCGCGCTCGCGATCTCACGTTTCGCGCGCAGGCGGTCATAGTTTCCATCGGGTGAGTCCTTTGTGAGATTCCAGTAGAGCGCCGACGCCGCCAGCAGGGCCAGGCCGGGCACGACCATAGCCAGGCGCCAGCCCAGCGCTTCGTCCGCGACGATTCCCACCACACCCGCGAACAGCAGCGGCATCGCGATCTGAGTCACGCCTCCGCCAAGATTGCCCCATCCGGCCGTCGTCGCGTTGGCAGTGCCCACCACATTGGGCGCGAACATGACCGATGTGTGGTACTGGGTGATGACGAACGACGCCCCGATCGCGCCGATCACCAGGCGGAACAGGAGAAACGTTTCGTAGCTGTCGGCCAGCCCGATCGACGCAACCGGGACGGCCCCCAGCGCCAGTAGCCAGGTGTAGGCCTTGCGGGGCCCGATCCGGTCGCAGAGCCAGCCCACGACCAGTCGTGCGACGACCGTAATTGCGACGGAGGCGATGATCGTGTTCCCGATCTGTTCCCTTGTCAAGCCGAGGTCCTCCCGGACCACCGCCATCAGCGGCGCGACGCCGAACCAGCCGAAGAAGCACAGGAAGAATGCGAACCACGTCATGTGGAAGGTCCGCATGGGCACCGTGCTGAGGCTGAACAGGCTGATCTTGGTCGCCTTTGCTCTAAAGTCCATGCTTTCTCTCTTCTCTGAAGCCGGGACACGCAAGGCGGGCCCGGCGCCGCTCGCGGGCGAGCCGCGGGCGGCGGCAATAGCCTTGGTTTCTGGAAAGCCGGACGACTTGGTCCGGCACGAGCCCCGGTCGGACTGGGTGGGGCGCTGTGCCTAACGGGCGGCGCTTCTGGGGCCGCTCCTGACAACCCGGACCGCCGCCTGCTTGTAGTTCGGTTCCCGCGAGATCGGGTCGAACGCACTCTGCGTCAGCCGGTTCGAGTTCTTCTCTTCGTAGTGGAAAGGCATGAAGACCTGGCCGGGAGCCACGATCTCGGTGATCCTCAGCTCTAGGTCTTCGATCTGGCCGCGTGGCGACTCCACGGTCACGAGGTCGTGCGGCTTCAGGCCAAGACTCCGGGCGTCGCGCGGGTTCATCTCGAGCCACGCCGAGGGTGACATGCGCTCAAGGATCTTGACTTCCTTGGTCTTGGTCCGCGTGTGCCAGTGCTCGACCGTCCTTCCCGTGTTGAGAACGAAGGGGTACTTCTTGGTGGGCTGCTCCGGATAGGGCTCCCAGTCCACCGTGAATAGGACAGCCCTCTCGTCCTTTGTCTGGAACCGACCGTCCTCGTACAGGCGGCTCGTTGGGGGCGTCGTGCCATTCGCCCGTTCCGCTTGCTCGGGGCCGAAGGGCCACTGCACGCCTTTGTGCCTCTCGAGAAGTTCGTAGCTCAGCCCGGAGTAGTCGCACAGCCGTCCGGCCGAGATGCGGCTCCATTCTTCGAAGGCATCCTCGGGCCCGGTCCAGCCCGGATACAGCTCCTCCCGCAGGCCGAGCCGCGCGGCCACCGCCATGAAGATGTCGAAGTCAGACCGTGCCTCGCCCGGCGGCTCCACGGCCTTGTTGACCTTGCTCACCCGGCGCTCGGAGTTGGTGTAGGTGCCCTCCTTCTCGCCCCAGACGGCGGCCGGGAGCACGAGATCGGCGATCTCAGTGGTCGGAGTGGGGTGGAAGCCGTCCTGAACGACTAGGAAATCGAGGCTGTCAAAGCCCTGCTGGAGCACGTCCACGTTCGGGAACGAAACGAGGGGGTTTGTCGCGATCACCCACAGCGCTCGGACCTCGCCGCGCACGCAGGCCTCGACGATATCCGGGTAGGCCCGGCCGCGGGCCTGGGGGATGCGCGCCGGGTCGATGTCCCAGAGCTTGGCCAGCTCTTGCCGGTCGGCCGCGCTCTCGAACTTGCGGTAGCCCGGCATGGAGGCGGTGAAGCCCGCCTCTCTCGTGCCCATCGCGTTGCACTGGCCGGTGATCGAGAACGGGGACGCGCCGGCACGGCCGATATTGCCCGTCAGCAGCGCAAGGTTGTTGATGGTGTTGACCGTCTCGGTCCCCTTCGTGGAGTGGTTCACGCCCATCGTCCAGGCCAGCAGGGGAGCCTTGGCCCTGCCGTAGGTCAGGGCCGCCCGGTACACCTGCTCCTCGCCGAGGCCGGTGACGGATGCCACCCGTTCCGGCGTGTCCTTCTCCAGGTGGCGCTTCAGCGCCCCGAACCCGGAAGTGTGCGCCTCGACGAAGTCGACGTCGATGAGGCCGGCGCGGATCAGGACATGCGCCATCCCGTTCAGCAGCGCGATGTCCGAGCGGGGCTTCAGCGGCAAGTACAGGTCGGCCAAGCGCGCTGTCTTGCTCACGCGCGGGTCCGCGACCACCACTGTCTTGCACGGGTTGCGTTCCAGCCGATGGCACAGGATAGGGTGGTTGTCGGCGATGTTCGCCCCGATCAGGAAGACGACGTCCGCCTTCTCGAAGTCGTCGTATGCTCCCGGGGGCCCATCGCTCCCGAACGACCGCTTGTAGCCGGCTACGGCGCTGGCCATGCACAGGGTCGTGTTGCCGTCGTAGGTGTTCGTCCCGAGCCCCAGCTGGACGAGCTTGCCGAGGGCGTAGAACTCCTCGGTCACGAGCTGTCCGGTGCTCACAACGCCCACTGCGGCGGGACCGTGCGCAGCCTGCACCCTTAGGAACTCTTCGACCATGACCCCGATCGCCTCGTCCCAGTCGACCGGAGAAAGGCGTCCTTTCGGGCCCCGCAGGAGCGGGCGACGGGCCCTGCTGGCGGCGCTGATGGAGTAGTGCTCTGCCAGCCCCTTCGGGCAAAGCTTGCCCAGATTGACAGGATGCCGCTCGTCTCCTCGCGCGGCCACCGCCTTTCCGTCGCGGACACCGATCTGCATGCCGCAGCCCACCGAGCAGTAGCCGCACGTCGTCGGCACCCAGCGGTCGGGAATCTTGGCGGCCGCAGTGTACCCGTGGTCCGGATCGTTCCCGTAGACGTACTTCTCCTTGCGGGTGTCGAAACCGAGCAGGCGTCTGAGGCTCATGCCGCGGCCCTCCTTTCCAGGAAAGGCAGCGCCATGTTCTTCGGCACGACGCTGACGAAGAACAGGTACCGCCCGAGCAGGGCTCCCGCTGTTGCCAGCGCGCAGCCCGCCATGGGCAGCCCGCGCGCAGGAAGCGCTATTGCGCCGACTGCGACCAAGCCCAGCCGCAGCAAGAAAAGGCGCGCCAGCGGGCCGGACAGGAGGCGCGCGGTCGCCTGCCGCTCGTAGTCCTCGCTGCGGACGAAGCTCAGGAACCGCCAGATCTCCACCAGAATGTTGGCGATCGCGGCAAATGCGGCGCTGCCATTCAGGACATCGGTGGGCATCGCCCCCAGTGCCGCCAGCAGCAGCGGTCCGAGCATGGCGCCCGTGAGAAAGAACTCGGCCACAGTATGGGCGCTATTCCAGGAGGGGCGGCCGGGGACGAGATAGATCCGCGACGTCGCGTACATCGCGAACAGGCCTAGGGCCGAAGCCACAGCCCCGGCCGTCTTCGCCCCCGGCAGGCCTGCCAGGAGAATGGCCGCGTAGGCCGAAGCGGCGAGCCCGAAGGCGCTCAGCCCGAGAATCTCGCGGCTCAGCCAGGAAGACCTCAGGTTTCGGATCGCTAGCAGGGCAAAGGCAGGCCGGCCGAGGTGGAGAGGCGAAGCGGCGAATGCCGCCAATCCGAGGGCCAGCGTCACACCCGCGGCCAGAGCCGCCGCCGTGCTCCCGAAGAGGCTCAGCAGCCAAGCGGCCGCGAAACCCGCGATCGAGAGCTGGGTCAGCACCGTCATCAGCACGAGCGAGTAGTGCGGCTTGGCTTGGCGGACGCGGTGGTGGTCGGCATTCTCAGGCAGGGCTGGCATGACCTCCGGGAGGGTGATGCGCGTGGTGGAGATCGTGTCCTCGGCGCTGGGCAGGCCCGGCGCGTTGGCCTCGTCCCCGTACTTGCGCTGCCACTCGGCCACGTCCACGATCTCGATCGCGAGGGCCTCCGACGGGCATGCGCTGACGCACGCCGGCGCATCGCCGTCGGCCAGGCGGCCGTGGCACATGTCGCACTTGCCCACGACGCCGCGCTCGTCGTTGAACGTGGGAACGCTGTACGGGCAGTTCCAGATGCAGTACTCGCAGCCGATGCACGCGTCGGCGTTGTGCAGGACGATGCCCGTGCGGGAGTCTTTCGTGTACGCCTGCGTCGGGCAGCCAGTCATGCAGGAGGGGTCCAGGCAGTGGTTGCAGCCCATCGACAGGTGCAGACGCTGCGTGTGCGGATAGACGCCGCCCTCGATCTCGCCTACGCGGCGCCAGGAGACGTCGGACGGGTTGTTGTTCTGCTCGGCGCAGGCGACCTCGCAGCACTTGCACCCGATGCACTTGGACATGTCGAAGTGGAACCGGTACTGCTGGCCGTCCTCCAGCGGAATGTCGGGAATCAGAGGAGAGCTGCCCGCCAAACCGCGCTCCGCGCGCGACGGGGCCTCCGTCCCGAGGATTGTGAATGGGTTGCTGGCAAGCTGGCCGGGTGCGGCCGCGATGGACATGGGTGCGTGTCGTTCCTTCCTGCCGCGGAAGCCGCGGCCCAAAGGGCGCCAAGATGGCCCGGCCGCCGCTCGCGGCCCGGCGCATCCTGCGCTTTGGTGTAGGGAAAGGTCGATTCCCCGGCTGGCTCTGCCAGGAGCCGAGTGAATCGGTGAACACGCTTCAGCCGTGCGGAACGACCCCGGTTCCGGTCGGCTGGACGCCAAGCGCTGCGTTGCGCTTGCCGATCTGTCCTGAGCCTAGCACTGCAGGGGCGCCGCGCAAGCAAAGAATTTCTTATCCGGGTTATAAGCGGCTGAGGGACCGCGCAAGCGTTCCTACACTGGAATAGTACTAGTCCATTCGTTCCCCGCCGAACGAATTCCGATCCCACTTGCGGGTTCCGGAACGCCCATGCGCGGCGTCCAGGGGCCTAGGGCCGAGGCGCCCGGGCAAGGGGGCAGGCTGCACGCTGAGGAGGAGTTTGCAATGGCAGGGTCACGAAAGTCAGTGGTCGTAATCGGGAACGGTCCGGTCGGCCATCGTTTTTGCGAAAGGCTCGTCGAGTTCGACACGGAGTGCCAGCACCGTGTCGTCACATTCTGCGAGGAGCCGCGCCCGGCTTACGACCGGGTCCGCCTGACGGACTATTTTGGTCACCGCGACGCGTCCCGGCTCGCCGTGGCGAATGCCGGCTGGTACCGCAGCTCCGGGATCGACATCCGCGTCGGCGAACGTGCTACCCGCATTGACCGCGACGCCAAGGTTGTCCTGTCGCAGGCCGGTTCAGCCGTGCCGTACGACCGCATCGTGCTGGCCACGGGCTCGCGCCCGTTCGTGCCGCCCATACCGGGGGTCGACAAGCGCGGAGTGTTCGTCTACCGCACCATCGAGGATCTGGAGGGCATCATCGACTACGCCCGCACGTCAAGCCGATGCGCCGTCATCGGAGGCGGGCTGCTGGGGCTCGAAGCAGCCAAGGCGGCCCACGATCTCGGGCTTGAGACCCACGTCGTGGAATTTGCCCCCCGGCTGATGCCGCGCCAGATCGATGAGGCGGGCTCGCAGCTGCTCGTCCGCAGGATCGAGGACTTGGGTGTCCGTGTCCACCTGCGCAAGTCCACCCTGAAGGTCTTGGGCAACGGCAGGGTGAGTGGCATGGCCTTCGCCGACGGAGGGGGCCTTGATGTGGACATGATCATCGTCTCGGCCGGCATCCGGCCGCGCGACGACCTGGCGCGAGAGTGCGGGCTCAGCGTTGGGCCCAGGGGTGGCGTAGAGGTCGGGGACACCCTGCAGACTTCCGACCCAGACATTCTTGCCGTTGGCGAGGTGGCCCTGCACCGCGGGATGGTCTACGGCCTGATCGCGCCAGGTTTGGAGATGGCCGAGGTCGCCGCAGCGGTGCTGTGCGGCCGCAATCGGCGGTTCGCCGGAGCCGACCTCTCGGCGAAGCTGAAGCTGCTGGGCGTCGATGTCGCCAGCTTCGGGGACTATGAGGCCCCCGCCGGCCGCGCGGTCCCGCTAGTGGTCGAGAATCCATTCGCGGGCGTATACAAGAAGCTCCTCTTCAGCCCGGACGGCACGCGGCTAGTCGGGGGAGTTCTCGTGGGCGACGCGAGCGACTACCCGGTGCTGGCGGCCCTCGCGAGATCGGGCGAGGACCTGACAGCGCCGCCGGCCCAGCTTGCCGGAGTCGGCGCGGACGGCGCTGCGGCGGCATCGTCTCTGGCCGGGAGCAATGTCCAGGTCTGCTCATGCAACAACGTGAGCCAAGGTGAGATCCTGTCGGCGATCCGGAACCAAGAGCTGACCACGGTCCGCGCAGTGGGGGAGTGCACCAAGGCCGGGACCGGGTGCAGTGGCTGCCTGCCGATGGTCACTACGCTGCTCAACGCCGAGCTCGAGGCCGCTGGCAGGAATGTCGAGCCGGCCCTCTGCGAGCATTTCCGCTACTCCCGCCAAGACCTGTTCGACATCGTGAAGGTCAAGGGGATCCGTACCTTTGGCGAGCTGATCGCGGAGTACGGCAGCGGTGACGGCTGCGAGACATGCAAGCCCGCAGCCGCGTCAATCTTTGCCTCGCTCTGGAACGAGAGCGTCACGGAGCGCAGCCACCACACGCTGCAGGACACCAATGACCGCTTCCTCGCCAACATGCAGCGCGGCGGGCTCTACAGCGTCGTTCCGCGGGTGCCGGGCGGAGAGATCACACCCGAGAAGCTCATTGTCCTAGGAACCGTGGCCAGGAGGTTTGGCTTGTACACAAAGATCACCGGTGCCCAGCGCGTCGACCTGTTCGGGGCCCAGCTGCACCAGCTGCCCAGCATCTGGGAGGACCTGGTGGCGGCCGGATTCGAGAGCGGACATGCCTACGGCAAAGCCCTGAGGACCATCAAGAGCTGCGTCGGAACGACCTGGTGCCGCTACGGCGTGCAGAACTCGGTGGGCTTTGCCGTTCGCATCGAGCAGCGCTACCGCGGCATCCGCGCCCCGCACAAGGTCAAGGGAGCCGTCTCCGGGTGCGTGCGCGAGTGCGCCGAGGCCCAGTCCAAGGACATTGGCCTCATCGCCACCGAGTCGGGCTACAACCTCTACGTCTGCGGCAATGGCGGCACGAAGCCGCGCCACGCGAAGCTCCTCGCTTCCGACTTGGACGAGGACACCGCGATCCGCTACATCGACCGCTTCTTCATGTATTACATCTCCACCGCGGACAAGCTCACTCGCACAGCCGTGTGGATCGACCAGGTCGAGGGCGGAATCGGCCACGTCCGCGACGTGGTCGTGCACGACAAGCTGGGGATCTGCGGGGAGCTGGAGCGGCGCATGCAGTCGCTCGTCGACTCGTACCGCTGCGAGTGGAGGGAGGTCGTCGAGGATCCCGACCGGAGAAGGCTGTTCCGCCAGTTCGTCAACACGGACGAGACCGACGCTGGGATCGAGATCATCGACCAGAGGGGCCAGAACCGGCCGGCCGACTGGCCGCGCGACAGCGTGCCGCTCGATCAGGTCAAGCTCGCCGACGGGCGCACCCTAGGCGAGCAGCGGAGCAACGGCAACGGGCAGCCTGCCGGCAAGCTGAACTGGGTTCGGGTGGGCCGGATCTCCGATTTTCCGCGGGATGGCGGGGCCGCCGTGAAGGTGGGCGGCACGCAGATCGCAGTCTTCAACCTGCACTCCCGCGGGAAATGGCGGGCCTGTCAGAACATGTGCCCGCACAAGAACGCATTCGTGCTGGCACGCGGCATCGCGGGAAGCAGCGGCCGCGAGCCCAAGGTGGCCTGTCCGCTGCACAAGAAGGCTTTCTCGCTCGACACGGGAGACTGCCTGTCCGGCGACCCGTACGCCGTGAAGGTGTTTCCCGTCCAGGTTGCGGGGGACGGTGTGTACCTGCTGCTGCCGCCGGAGAAGCAGCTGGACGCGCTGCTGGCGACGGAATTGCACATGGTGCGGGCCGGGGATGCCGCGGCCGCCGCGTGCCTGGCCTGCCAGTGACGGGGGATGCGCGCGCTGTCGCAAGACGCGCCGGTGAAGGTGAGGGAAGCTAGTGAGAGAGCAAGTCACAGGGGGACTCCACTCCATGAATCCGCCAACAATCGTGCCCGGCCAGCCGGGCCCGCAGGAGACGGAACCCGCTGGGCATACGCCCCTCGAGTTTCTTCACTCCATCAGTGAACGCCTCGCGGTGGCGGACCCGCTCCAGGACGTCTTGGAGCAGATCGTCGACTTCCTCAATGACGTGGTGGGCGCCGACTCGTGCTTCATCTATGTCCTAGAAGACCGGCACCTAGTCCTGCGGGCGTCGAAGAACCCGCATCCCGAGGCCCTCGGCAACCTGCGCATCGCGATCGGCGAGGGCATCACGGGGTGGGTCGCCCGCGAGCGACAGGCCGTCGCCATCGCCGAGCGCGCGATGAGGGACCCGCGCTTCCGCAGGTTCAGGCGGCTGCCGGAGGACGCCTTCCAGGCCTTCCTGTCGGTGCCGATCTTGGCCGGGGGAAGGCTGATTGGCGTGCTCAACCTGCAGCACCAGCAGGGGCACGCCCACTCCCCGCAGGAGGTGAAGCTGGTCAACACCATCGGTCACCTTGTGGGGGCCGAGATCGAGCGCGTCCGGCTGGACGCGGAGGTGGCGAAGCTGGCATGCCAGCTGGAGACACGCAAGCTCCTCGAGCGTGCCAAGGGAATCTTGCAGAGGGACCTCAGCCTGACGGAGGAGCAGGCCTATGTCAGGCTCCAGCAGGAGAGCCGTCGGCGGCGGATTCCGATGAAGCAGGTTGCGGAGGCGGTCGTCCTCTCAGACGACTTACGGCGGGGCATCCAGAGGCGCTGACGCCAAGCGCCGGGGAACACTACCGCGGCCGGACCGCGGCCGCGGGCCGGATCTCGTCCGTGGCCCGCAGCACGACCCGGTCACCAGCCGCCATGTTCCCGAAGATCTCGACCAATCCCCCGCCCGACATTCCGCGCCGGACCTCCACCCACTCGGCCCGTCCGCTTGCGACCCGGATCACGAAGGCCCGCTCCGTCGTCGCCTTGACGGCGCTCGCCGGCACGACGAGCGTCTCGCCCGCACGCCGGACCGGCCACGAGACCTCGGAGTACATCCCCGGGGTTAGACGCGTGCCGGGGTTCGCGAGGTCCAGTTCGACCGGCATCGTCCGCGTCGCGGCACCCACCGCGTAGGCTGGCCTGGCCACCACGGCCGTAAGGGTCTCGTCCGGGTTGGCAGATAGGGCCAAGGATCGCGTCGCTGACGACGACATCGTTTCCTCAGCCTTGGACCTGTGAAAGCAGATCGGCCGCTTTGCCGCCGAAGACGAGCTCGGTGACCGGGAGTATGTGGATGGTCTCGTTCACGTCGTCCTCTCGTTCGGCGAGGATGGCGGTACAGACTCCCTGCTGGATCTGTTCTCGAAGACGCGGATTGCTGAGATGGCTTCGTACGCCCAGCGCGCATACCAACGCGTCAGGGCGATCCGGATGCTTGACAACGTGCTTGAGGAGCGTGGGGCCGAGGATGTGCTCCAGCGGATCGTCGCCGACGCTCCAAGGCTGATCGATGCTACTTGGACGCCGATCACCGCCAATCAAAGCCTGAAGCTGTTCGCGAGGACGGTCGCTGCGTACTATGAGCAGCGACACAGCGAAGACGTGCCCTTCTCGATTGATCACTAGGGCAAGCGACCGGATTTCACGCTCGCAAACCTCAGGCGCAGGCTTCACATCGTCGAGATCAAGGCGGTGGGACACCGTTTCACAGACTTCTGGTCATCGTAACTCTTGGCAGTCATCCAGAGTGGAGCAGCCTCCGGGACACAAGTCACATCAATCACGACAAATGAGTGTAACGGTCCCCGTCCCAGCCAACGGAAACCCGAAAACACCCTCTTCTGCCGAAGAATTCTGGACAAAGCTAGTTTGCCCATGGTCAGGACTCTAAGCGAGCAGCCGGGTTTTCCCGATCGGCCGCTGACACAACGTAGGACGAGGACCGAGCACCCGAGGACCCACTCAAGGTGGGCACTCCTGCTTGCGGACAGTGTTCTGCATCCGTCGGCCTGCCCGTCGCCCCGGCTGGAACCAGGATCCCGCTCGGACAAGCCGCAGTCCAGCGGGAGCCGGTCTCGTCACACTAGCCTCCTCGCAGCCCCAACCGCTGACCGCTCAGGGACGGCAGACAGGTGCGCGGATCTGGCTAGTTAATGGCGGCTTGCAGTCCTAGAGCACGTACTTGAGTAGGCTTGGACCAAGTGCGCGACTGCTAGCTGCGACCCCTCACCTCGCTGTACTCTACCTACAAGGGGCGCAGGATCGGGCGGAATCGGCTCTTCAGGTCCGTGATGCGGATTCGATGCCATCGCCTGTGGGGGACTACAATCTGACAGTCACGCCCGCCACCGAGTCACGGCCGTGACTGTATGAAGTGACATGGTCTCAAGCCCATGGCACCGGGGCAGCCACTCTTGACGCCCCATCGGGGTCCCGGCTTGATGAACTCGATGGCGGCCCCTGTCCTAGCTAGGCGCGCGCGGACAGACTCAGGGAGACTAGAAGCAAGGTGGCAGCCACTCACTCCTCCTGGCGTTCTGGCTTTGAGAACGAGATTGAGAGCAACTGGGCTCGTTCGGCCCGACACGGCAGCCAACAGCCGTGCGCCCTCTCCGACCGGTTCGTCTTCGTCTTGTACGCAGCCATCCGCTGGCTCTGGAGTACACCGGAATGGGCCATCCAAGCCGAGAGGCTCAGGGTGGCCAACGAACGGCTATCAGCCGCAAGAGGGTACTTTCTTGCTGGTTCTGCCGCCGCGCGGTGCCCGGACCATTCAAGCAAGCAACACGCTGCCATGCCGCGCCCTCTGCAACCTCGAGACCGCCCCCAGCCAGCCGTCGTGTGTTTTACATCAGTGCTGCCCAAGAACTCGCACGACATGAGACTGCCAGCTGTCTTCTGGGGACCACAGGGCAACAGCCGCTTGCCACAGCTCCGACGCCCGTCCTCATCTGGAGGACAGCTGGTTCCCAGCCTTTGGTTACGGAGGCGAACATGATCCGTCGGATTCAGGTGCTAAACTTCTGCTGCCTGCGCTATGTGGATCTCCAGCTCGACCGCTTCCACGTACTCATCGGTCCGAACGCCAGTGGAAAGAGCACGCTCCTCGACTCAATTGCCTTCTTGGGCGACTTGGTGAGGAACGGGCTGGAAGACGCGGTAAAGAAGAGATCTGCTAACTTTCGAGACTTGGTCTGGAACCGTCGCGGTAGGGATAGCGGTTTCGAGATCGCCGTCGAAATAGACATTCCCAAGAGACTCAGAAAGCTACTTCCGCGTGAAAAGAACTTTCGCGTGTTCCGATATCAGATCGCCGTACACAGTGACGGAGGGGGCTTCCATATCTCGTCCGAACGGGCGCAGATCATGCAATCCACTGGACAGAACCCGTCTCGACGACATTTCCTGTTTCCGGATCCTCTCCTAGCGCCTCAAACAATTCTCCTCGGGACACGGCGAGGGGCAAGATCGGTAGTGAGCAAGTCGATACGGGGAACTGACAGCTACTATGCCGAAACGCATTCGAGAGCAGGAAGGGGTTGGACTACGAACATTGCACTCGGCTCACTCCGTTCTACATTGGCCAACCTACCAGAACCTAGAGAGAGATTTCCTGTGTCTACATTCTTCAGGGATAGGATGGCAACTGGAATCAAGAGAGTGTTCTTGGATAGCGAGGCAATGCGAAGTCCTAGCCCTCCACATTACCGCACAAAAGGATTTGTTAGCGACGGTTCAAGTCTGCCTTGGATAATCAAGAATCTGCGCGATGAGCACAGTAAAGACTACAGGGAGTGGTTGCAACACATACGGACAATACTCACTGATCTTGCAGACATTCGAGTTGTAGTGCGTCCTGAAGATAGGCATGCATACCTAGTGCTACGATATGATACTGGAGTGGAAATCCCCTCATGGACAGTTTCCGGTGGCACAATGCGCTTCCTAGCACTGACTCTGCTAGCATACCTTCCAGCAAATCGTGATATATATCTCGTTGAGGAACCAGAGAACGGTATTCATCCTCTCGCACTGGAAGGAATTCGAGACTCTCTATGGTCTGCCTACGATGCACAAGTTCTCGCTACCACACATTCACCGACACTACTTGGACTGACCGAACCATCGCAAGTCCTGTGTTTCGCCAAGAATGAAAGTGGTGCAACCGACATTGTTCGAGGGGATATGCATCCAATACTCCAAGAATGGGAGGGTACGCTTGACAAGAACGTACTGTTTGCCATAGGAATCGCAGGATGAATGTAGCTGACAGTATTGATGATCTAGTCGTTCTTTGTGGGTATAGAGATGCAGACCAGTTAAGTGGACGGAGACAAGGAACGGTTTAGGTCAATGGTTTGACCACGACAGAGCGGCAACTTCCGAGAGACCCAATCAAGGCGTCAAGATGCCGGATCCCAGCCCTAGAGAACACGCTGGTTCCGATCGTGACGCCGCCCGGTTCCCGCCTTCGCTGACTTGCGACTTGGCCCTCCCCGCACGCAAGTCGCTGCTCAGCATGCCCAAGCAGTCCACCTTCGCGGTGGTCCTGAGGGTCGCGTCCAGGTGTTCCGGCAGAGGCGTCGGTCGTTGGCCGGCGGGGCCGTTCCCGGCCTGACTAGGCACCGTCCTCCCACCCTCGGGCGCCGCCCAGCTCACGAGACTCACTGGCGCGTCGGCGACACGCCACAGCACCTTGGAACGAATAGTGTTTGCAGCGCACTCAGCCGCGAGTTCATCCCCAGCGAGTCCGGGGCCGAAGGGCTCCGACACTTCGCTATCATGGACCATCGTTCGATGCTGACCAGACGCGAATTCCTTCAATCCGCCGGCGCGGCCACCAGCTTGAGCGGATGCGCAACCTCGTCCGACGATTCCGACCGACCGCTGAACGTACTGTTCCTGTTCCCGGACCAGATGCGCGCCCAAGCCATGGGCTGCATGGGCAATCCGGATGTCAGGACGCCGAACCTAGACCGGCTCGCCTCCCAGGGAGTCCTGTTCGAGAACCACTTCGCCAACTCACCGGTGTGCTGCCCTGCTCGGGCCATCATCCTCACCGGCAAGTATGCGCACGCCAACGGCATGATCGCCAACGATCTGCGCCTGCTCGAATCGGAGACGAGCGTTGCCCAAGTATTCGGCGAGGCTGGCTACCGGACGGGCTTCGTGGGAAAGTGGCACTTGGACGGAGGCCCGCGCCAGCCCGGCTGGGTCCCGCCTGGCCCAAGACGGCAGGGATTCGAGTTCTGGGCTGCCAACCAAGTCAGCCACGCCCACTTCGACACGCACTATTTCCGCGACACTCCCGATCCGATCCCCATTAAGACCTTCGAGGCGTCGGCTTGGACCGACCTCGGAATCGAGTTCCTCCGGCAGGCCAAGGAGGATCCCCGGCCGTTCTTCCTGACCGTGCAAATGGGTCCGCCGCACGACCCCTACCTGGCCCCGGAAGAGTACATGGAGAGGTACGATCCAGACGCCCTCACGCTCCGTCCGAACTTCGCCGGTGACGAGTCCGACAGGGACTTGGAACCGAACCCGTACGTAAAGACACCGGGACGCAAGGAGATCGCAGCCTACTACGCCATGGTCACGGCCGTCGACGACCAAGTAGGGCGCATCCTCGACGAGCTGGACATCCTCGGTCTCAGCGACAACACGGTGGTGATCGTCTCCTCGGACCACGGCGACATGCTGGGCTCGCACGGCGCGCGGCTGAAGCGGAAGCCATGGGAAGAGTCGATCCGCGTGCCGGGCATCGTACGCCATCCGCAGTCGGTCGCCGGCCGAAGCACCCAAGCGTTGTTCTCCCATGTGGACATCGCGCCGACACTGCTCTCCCTTTGCAACCTGCCCGTGCCGGACGGCATGCAAGGCACGGATCTCTCGCCCGTCATCCTCGGAGAGTCGGACGTCGGTCCCGAGGCAGCCTACTTCCAGATCTTCGGCCCGTTCCTAGCCGGCGGCGTCGAGCACGGATGGAGGGGTATCCGCACCGAACGCTACATGTACGCGAGGACAGAGGAGGCCCCGTGGGTGCTGTACGACTTGCAGGCCGACCCTTACGAATTGAGGAATCTGGCCGACGATCCCGAGTCAGCCGGCGTGCGTGAAGAGATGGAGGAACTGCTGGCGCGATGGATGGAGCGCACTGGCGACTCTTGGTCCTACGACTGGACCCATCCCATCGAGGACCGAGGTAGGCTCTACAGGCACGATACGTTCTACACGGTCGAGGAGTTCATGGAATGGGCAGCAGCGAACCCGGAACTCGCTGAACTCTAGCGCCTCCTGCGAACCGCTCGCAGTCAACCAGCTTAGTCCTCGTGGCCCGTCTTGCCTCCGTAGATCCAGCTGGCCACCACGCCCGCCACCGTGCCGGTCACTCCAAGACCCACGACCATCAGCCAAGCTGCCACAAGGCGTCCGGCGGTTGTGACCGGATAATGGTCGCCGTACCCCACGGTCGTGATGGTGACCAGCGACCACCACAGAGCATCTCCTGGAGTGGTGATGTTGGCGTTCCCAGCCTGCTTCTCGAAGCCGAGCAGCACGAAGGACGAACCGACCATCGACGTGATAACGACTGCGAACGCCATCGTGATCAGCGTCTGCGTGCGAGTCCACTGCGCCAGCAGCGAATGACCGTGAACAGCCAGCGTCGTGCTCCGCAGCAGCCGCACCAGCAGCACGAGCCGGATGACTCGCAAGCCGCGGACCAGTTCGGTCGTCGGAATCGCCGCCACCAAGTCGATCCACCCCCACTTTAGGAACTGCCTCTTGACAGGAGCCCGGTGGAGCTCCCAGAAGAAGCGGCTGGCAAATAGGACGCAGATCCACGGATCTAGGATCTCCATCACGGCGTGGATGTCCGAACCAGCCTGGCCGTACGGGTCCAGTCCGAAGCTGATCGTGGAGGCAAGAGCCAGAAAGGCGAAGAGCAATTCGACGATCAGGTCCGATGCAGTTGGATTCAGCTCCTTCAGCTGCTTGAGCTTCTTCCTCATGGCGCGTTCACGACAGCGCTGTCACACTCAGCACCCGATGGCAGTCGCACTCTTGGGCGGCAGCCAATGCGATTGCGGGCGGCTAGGCCCCGCACCCGCGGACATCACACCAAGAGCAGCAGCTCCGAACCGGCCCCAAGAGTCAAGCGGCTCCGGGATCCCTATCCTCGGCCTCCGAAGGGGCGCGACGGCTCCGAACGCGTAAGCCGGCTGTGCGAGCCCACTACAGGGCGAGCACTCTGTCGCTGGCTCCTCGGGGCCGGGAGACTCGTTCAGGTCCATCAATCCCTGTACTTGATTCTACCCATGTCTCGGTTGAAGCAGCGGGCCGTGGCGCAGCATGATCGGCAGCGGGCCGGGACTCGCATTCGAGTCCAGCTGCATCGCGCTGCAGGCGATACGATGTAGCGGTGAGACCGAGTTCCTGCTGGACCCGCAGACACTTCCTGCAAGCTGGAGCCGCCGCCTCGATCGCCTCAAGCCGCTGCTCGCGGCCGTCCGGTGACGAGCTGAGCAAGCCCCCGAACATCATCATGGTCATGTCCGATGACATGGGGTACTCGGACTTGGGATGCTACGGCGGAGAGATCAAGACTCCAAACCTCGACCGCCTAGCGGCTCAGGGACTGCGATTCACGCGCTACTACACCAACAACATGTGTGTTCCGACGCGCGGCTCGTTGATGAGTGGGTGCTACACGACCAAGGCGCTCGCCGACCGCAACCACATTTCCGGTGACGTCGTCACGCTCGCCGAGGCGCTGAAGGATCACGGCTACTCGACCTACATGAGCGGCAAGTGGCACCTATCCAGCACCGACGTCCCCGCCAACCAGCCGTGCCAGCGCGGCTTCGACCGATTCTTCGGCACAATGATCGGTGCCGGTAGCTTCTGGACGCCCGCGACTCTGATGCTGGACAACGAGCCAGCGGAGGAGATCTTCCAAGACCCGCAGTTCTACTACACCGACGCGATCACGGACTTCGCGCTGGACCGCATGCGCGACGGGCTGGCTGCCGAAAGCCCGTTCTTCCTGTACGTGGCCTACACGGCAGCCCATTGGCCGCTGCATGCGTTCGACGAGGACGTGAGCCGCTATGCCGGACGCTACGCCGCCGGCTGGGACGAGCTTCGGCGCGAGCGTCACGCACGCATGAAGGAGATCGGGTCGGTGAATCCCGAATGGCAGCTCTCGCCGCGCAATCCGGAAGTGCCGGCTTGGTCGGACGAACCGCACAAGGCATGGCAGGAGCGGCGCATGGAGGTCTACGCCGCCCAGATCACGCGCATGGACGCGGGCATCGGCCGCCTCCTCGACAAGCTGGACGCGTCCGGCGAGGCGGACAACACGCTGGTCGTGTTCCAAATCGACAACGGCGGATGCCATGTCGAGTACCCTCCGGAGCGCGAAGGCCTCTATCTGCCCAGCCACACGCGGGACGGCCGGCCAGTCATTCCAGGCAACGTGCCGAGCGTCATGCCCGGTCCGGAGGACACCTACCAGAGCTACGGATACGGATGGGCCAACGCATCAAACACTCCGTTCCGCCTCTACAAGCAGCACGACCACGAGGGAGGCATCACCGTGCCCCTGATCGCGCGCTGGCCCCGCGTCATCCGGGACGAAGGACGCTTCACTGATCACCTCGCCCATGTGATCGACCTGATGCCTACCTTCCTTGACGCGGCCGGGATCGAGCACGCGACTCACAGGAACGGTCGGCCGGTTCACCGCTTTGACGGGACGAGCCTGCTGCCCGTTCTGGCGGGAGGCACTCGCGAGCCGCCCGGCGAGCTGTACTGGCAATGGAACAAGGGGCGAGCCGTCCGGCAGGGCCGCTGGAAGCTAGTCTCGGTGGACAAGCATCTCTGGGAACTCTACGACATCGAGACGGACGGCACGGAGCTAGAGAACCTGGCCGGTCGAATGCCGAGCCGAGTGGAGGAGATGGCCCGGCTCTGGGGGCAATGGAAGGCCGGTCCGCCACCATTGTCGTGACTCGCCCGCCGAGACGGGCTGTAAGCGATAGAATGGGGTTCTGGCGGACGGCGAGCGCCCGTCCGGGGCCGGTGGCAACTCCCTGAGATAGCGAGGCCAGCGGTGTGCCTGCCCGCCGAGGACCCCCATATGCCAAATCTTGCAGTGCTGGGCCTACAGTGGGGCGATGAAGGCAAGGGCAAGCTCATCGACCTAGCCGCGGAGCACTACGACGTAATCGTTCGCTGCCAAGGCGGGAACAACGCGGGTCACACCGTCAAAGTGGGTGACAGCGTCTACAAGCTCTCACTCGTTCCGAGCGGGATTCTCCGACCAGACAAGACTGTGGTGATCGGCAACGGTGTGGTCATCAATCCGCAGGCGCTGCTCGGCGAGATCGACGGCTTGCGCGGCGCCGGCGTCCGCGTCGATCAGAACCTGCTGATCAGCAACCGCGCCCACGTCATCCTCCCCTATCATCCGCTGCTGGAGCGGTCCACGGAAGCGCTGCCGGGCAAGCAGAAGATCGGGACGACCTCCCGTGGAATCGGTCCTTGCTACGAGGACAAAGTCGCCCGCCGGGGCATCCGGGTGGCAGAATTCGTCTCACCCGAACTGTTCGAGACACGTTTCCGAACGGTGGCCAAAGAGCGGCTGCATGTGGCCGAAGCCTTGGGAATCCGCCATGACTGGGACATGGAGGCGGACCTGCAACGCCATCAAGGCTTCGCGGACCGCCTGCGCCCGTTCGTCGTCGACACTGCGAAGTGGATCAGCGACGCCGCTCGAAATGGGAAGCGACTGCTGTTCGAGGGAGCGCAAGCGACGATGCTGGACATTGACTTCGGCACCTACCCTTACGTGACGTCCTCGAACGCCAGCGCCGGCGGAATCTGCACCGGTTCAGGTGTCTCGCCCCGCTTGGTCCATGAGATCGTTGGTGTCGCCAAGGCTTACGCCACCCGCGTCGGCGAGGGCCCGTTCGCCACCGAGCTGTTCGGGAGCGAGAGCGAAGCCCTTCGAGAGGCCGGCGGTGAGTACGGCACGGTGACGGGCCGGCCCCGCCGCTGCGGCTGGTTCGACATTCCCCTCCTGAAGTACGCCCATTCCATCAACCACCTCTCGTCACTGTTCCTGACCAAGGTGGACGTGCTGGACTATCTCGCCAGGATCCCGGTTTGCACCGGGTACCGCTACAAGGGCACCGTGGTCGACGAAGTGCCAGCCATCGCGGAGGAGTACGCGCGCGTCGAACCAGTCTACCGGGAGCTTCCCGGCTGGCAATGCTCTACGGTCGGCGTGAAGGAGTTCCGGCAACTTCCGCAAGTGGCCCAGGATTACATCTCCTTCTTGGAGGACAGCTTGGAGGTGGAGATCGGTGGCGTCTCGACCGGCCCGGAGCGAGACCAGACCATCATCCGGCCCGACTCGGAGCTATCCGTCGTCATCCCCGACTGAGATCCGCGACGCCCGAGCGGCGGGTCGATCAGTCTCCGCCGAACTTGTGCGTGGACGTCTCCGACTGGTCGCCGGTTGCCGGCGATGTCGATCTCTTTCCAAGCGGTCAGCACCCGGCAATAGGACCAGTCCCCATCCCGAGGGACATTGGGCTTTGACGTTGCCTTGATGGACCGCCAGCGCTCGGCGCACCTGCGATCCTTCGGGACTCCGCGGCCTTCGGCGTACCTGCAGCCAAGTTCGCAACGGGCTCGGTGATGCCTTTTCTCGGCAGCAAGGCCCAGCCATCGAACCACCTGTGCATCAGCGCTGCACGAGTCTCGCAGCTTGGCGCAAGGGTGGCCTAGGCGGAACTGCGCTCCCGCATGGCCGGAGAGCTCTGCCTTGAGCTACGCCGCCTCCTCCCACTCTCGACGCTCGGCATTCGAGCGGTTCCAGCGCCGCCAGCACCGCTGGCCCTGCAGGGAGCGCTGACGGCGGCTGCAACCTGTTGCTGGGCCTCAAGCGATCCAGCCTGCGCCCGCCGCAGCATGATCTCGAACTGCTTGGGTAGCGGGCCGGCCGGCCGCTTGGCTTCCTAGCGCCTCAATAGACCGCCGGACCGCTCAGGTGGCCGGATCCCCATCGCCGTGATCGGAGAAGCAAGCCCAGCCAACACCGCAAGCATCCCTTGCGGCACTGGCACGCCCAGTCTTCCGATGGCTCGCCTATCGCCGGCAACCTCGTTGCCAGCCAGCTAACGATGTCCTCGCCTCCGCAAAGCGCGGCACGGCTCGTCCGAACTGGCCGCGGCACCTAGGACTGCAGAGACCTGCGGGCCCTCGGACCAATTCAGTCAACGAACCGGCCCGAACGGCACGCCCGGCCCAGCACCGGTCTTGGCAATGCAGGTTGCTGTGTTGAGAGTGCGCTTGGCGCATGACCAGCCGGTCAATTGCCAAGCCACACTGGGAGCGCAGGCTTCACCTGCGCCCCACGCACGCCCCGCGCGCCCGGCTGCTGAGAGCAGCTCGGACGCACCGAGGCAGCTAGTCTCCGCTTGCGCCCACCGTCTCCCGAGGCTGCTCGGCGGAATTCGCCATCCCTGCGATCTGCACCAGCGAGGGAGCGGCAGGCTCCTTGAGGACCTCTTGGCGGTACATCTTCATCATCCGCGCCTGCTCCTCGGCCGAGACCTCGCGCTCGCGAGCCCCGCTCGAGGGCACTTCCGCACCCTTAGCTCGGGCTGCGGCCAGCTTGCGGTCGCGAGCCAGGATCTTCTCCTCACGCGCGTTCTGCGGGCCGTCCGACTCTTGGGCGCTGCGTGCCGCATGCTCGGCGTTGATGTGCAGCTGCTCGGACAGGTGAGTGATCTCGTCGACCTTGCGGCCACCGGCGTAGATTTTGTGCCGTCCGTGCTCGCCGTACCACTGCGAGAGCGTGGCAGTCATGTGCATCTTCTCGATGATGTTGCGCCACCCGATGCCCGTGTTGTAGGCGCAGAAGGAAATCTCGCCCTCTTGCGTGCCGTAGGGGATGACGCACATCTCGGTGCGGCGGAAGTCGTAGTTGAACAGGTCTTGGAACCACATTCCGGCGACGAACAGGAAGTTCCATGGATCGTTGCGGCGGGCCGTGCCTTTGCCGTAGTTCTTGCCGCTCAGCGCGAAGGACTTGTCGAACTTCTTGAGCAGGTCGAACATGGAGAAGTCGTTGGGGGCCTTCAGCGGGTTGTAGTTCTTCAGCAGCGCCAGACCCATCTGGACGTTGGTGGCCACCTTGCCGCGCCCCGAGTCCGTGACGCGCCGGATGTCTTGGACGAACTGCGGGACGTTGATGAACTCCGGCACCGGAGCCATGTCCTTCGTCTCTTTGTTGATCATCAGCGCCGTGCCCACGCCGCAGTTGGGGTGGCAGCCGCAGCTGACCTGCCCCCACTGGGCCTTCGGCCCGTGCGCCAAGTCGGCGGCATCCACGAAGCTGCCCATCACGGAGATCGGGAACCAGTCCCTCGTCGGCTCTGTGATGCCCACCTGCTTCTTGACGTCGTGGGCCAGATGGCTCAGGGTGTAGCGCTGCCGCATCCGGCGCTCGTCGGTGATCTCCTCATCCCGGCCAGTGAACGAGACAGGCTGGAAGGAGATGAACGCGATCCGCCCCGGGTTGTCGCGGGCGAACTGGATGATCGGCCCGACCTCCTCGTTGTTGACGTTGTTCACCAGCGTGGTCACCAGCACGATCTCGATCCCGGCGTCGTGCATGTTCTCGATCGCCTTGATCTTGACGTCGAACAGGTTGCCGATCTTGCGGTGCTGGTTCGGCTCGTTGCCGATCCCGTCGAACTGCAAGTAGGCGTAGCGCATGCCCGCGTCGGCGGCCGCCTCCGCGAACTCCGGGTTCTTGGCGAACTCGATGCCGTTAGTGGCGGCCTGCACCGAGTTGTAGCCGATCTGGCGGCAGTAGCGGACAGCCTTTAGGAAGTACGGCGACATCGTCGGCTCGCCTCCCGAGAACTGCACCGACATCTGGCGCCGCGGCTTGATCGAGATGGCGTTGTCGAGGATCGTCTTGATTTCCTCCCACTCCAGCTCATGGACGAAGCCGACCTGGTTGGCGTCCATGAAGCAGGGGTCGCACATCATATTGCAGCGATTGGTTAGGTCTACCGTCAGCACCGCGCCACGGCCGTACTTGACGGTGGAGGAACCGTGATTGTGCAGCTCCTCGTCGTTGTGCGCACGGATGTCCCGTCCGGGGAACTGGGCCTCGATGTGCTCCAAGAACTTGGCGTCGATCGCCATGACGTCCTCGATCTTGCCGTGCAGCGGGCACTCCTTGAGCATCCAGATTTCGTTGTCGCGCTGCACGATGGTCGCCTTGACCTCGCCGACCTTCTCGGACTTGAGGATGGAGTAGTCCACCTCGCCGTTGAGGATCACCTCGCGCGCCTCGCGGACGCACTTCGGACAGAGCGAGTCCGTCTGCCGCGGCCAGCCCAAGGGCGGCTTGGACTTCTCCCACGACTTGAGCATCGGCTTGTCCGACCAAGCCGGAGTGAAGGCCGGATTGGGGTCCTTGCGGGCGTCCAAGCCCCGGGCGATCTTCCAGCCGGCCTTGGCCACTCGCGTGAGGCCGCGCTCGAGGTATTTGACGGGTCGCTGCATACGTTCCACTCCCTGCAGGGGTTGTTCTAATTCCTTGCGCGAGGATGGACCGCCGATCAGCGACGCTCCCAAGGCGACCGGCCGCCAAGCCACTCACCTACCGCGCAAGGTTAGGTTAGGCGAGCTTGGGGCAGCTGGCAACCCGGCTGCGCCGAACTGCGAGAAATCATGGCTGTGTGGCAGTATTGGGGATTGAACGGCCGGTGGCCCGCGACGCGACGGGCCGCCGGCGCCGTGGCGGCGGGCCGAAGGTGCTGGATTCTGAACCGATCAAGGACAAGGCGCGCGCGCTGGGATTCGAACTGGCGGGCGTCACGCGTGCCGAACCCACGTTGGAATCACTGTTCTACCCGCAGTGGCTGGAGCGCGGCTACCACGGGGAGATGGGCTACCTAGAAGGACGCCGGGGGGAGATGCGATCCGACGCCCGCACGCTCATGCCGTCCGCGCGGTCAGTGGTGTGCGTCGGCCTCGTCTACAACACGGACGAGCCTTACTCCACCGAACTCGAGCCTGGCCGGAACGGCTGGATCTCGCGCTACGCCTGGGGGCACGACTACCACCGCGTTCTCAAGTCACGCCTGAGGGAGCTGGCCGGCTGGATGCGCGAGGAGTACGGCCCGGGAGTCAAGTGCAAGCCCTGCGCCGACACCTCGCCGCTGCTGGAACGCGCCTACGCCCACCGGGCCGGGCTAGGCTGGATCGGCAAGAACACCTGCCTGATCGACGAGAGAGTGGGCTCTTGGTTCTTCCTCGGGGAAGTCCTGACCTCCTTGGACCTCGCCCCTGACGGGCCGGCGCCGTTCCGATGCGGCACCTGCAGACGCTGCATCGACGCCTGCCCCACCGACGCGCTCGTCCCTGTTAACTCTGAAGGCGGCCCTTCACACGCGCTGGACTCGCGGCTCTGCATCGCGTACTGGACGATCGAGCTGCGCGGCTCGGTGCCCGCCGAGCACCGCGGCTCGGCCGGTCAGCACATCTTCGGCTGCGACATCTGCCAAGACGTCTGCCCGTGGAACACCCCGGGACGGGCGGCCGTCACCGACGAGCCGGCCTTCCAAGCAAACCACGCCTGGCCGGACCTGGCAGAGCTGGCTTGCTTGAGCGAGCAGGAGTTCAACGCCAAGTTCGCCGACTCGCCCATCCTGCGCAGCAGGCACGACGGATTCCTGCGGAATGTCGCCGTGGCGATGGGCAACAGCTCCAACCCCGCGTTCGCGCGGATCCTGCGGAGGCTGGCGCAGTCCCCCTCCCCCACCGTGCGCGAGCACGCTCGCTGGGCGCTCGCCCAGCTTCCGCAGGCCGCCGGGGACGCGACCGAAGCAGCTCCTAGCTGAACCTAGTTCGGCTCCACTTCGGCCGGAGCCGCTTCGATGATCTCCAGCTCGCCCTCGCCTTCCTCAGCACGCTCCTTCGCAGTCTCCGCGTCCACGACCTCGAACGCCACTGGCTGCTCCATGTAGGCCGGGCTGGCGCCTCCGGTGAGGACCATCAGGCGGTACCGCTTCATGGCCGCCGAGTCGGGCACCTTGAAGCTGATCGCCTCGTCCCCCTGCTCGGTGATCTCGACCTCGATGTCGGTTCCGCCGGCGGTGAGGTACAGCCTGCTGACCGATCCCGCCCCGAGATCCGAGCCGTTCGCCACGGCGGCCCCGCCCGGCGCCACGGCACCGGGCTCAACCGACGTCAGCCTGGGCACCGCCAACGCGGCCACCACCGACAATGAAACAAATAGAACTAGTAGACGGCACGTTCTTGTCATGACCATCCCTCCCTTCGGTGCAACGATGTTAGAACAGTTCCGGAGCCAGGAAAATCGCACGGGCGCGAACGGCGCCACCCCGGCGGACGAATGCCCGGCTTGAGGCGGCTGCGACTCGACGCGAAACTCTGCTAACTCCGGTACGTATAGTACCCGAACAGCCTACCAGCGGGGCAGCACGCGTTCCCAGCTGGGATCCACATGCTTCCGCATCTCGGCTGCGTCGTCCCGACGGCTGTAGGGGATGCTGCGGTAACGCTCCTTGAGGCGCTCCAGCTGGTCATAGTCCAAAGCGACGCCCAAGCCGCCCGCCTCGGGGATCCGAATGGATCCGTCCTCGAACCGGATTCGCCCGCCTTCGACGATCTCGTCGCTCCACTGCCACGGGTAGTGCGTGTCACAGGCGTAGGTGAGATTCTTGGTGGCCGCCGCCACATGCGCCATCGCCATGAGCGAGACGCCGAGATGGGTGTTGGAGTGCATCGAGAGGGCGAGGCCGAAGGTCTGGCAGAGCTTGCCCAGGTGCTGCACTTGGCGCATGCCGCCCCAGAAGTGGTGGTCGCACAGCACGACCTGCACCGCGTCGCATGCGATCGATTCCGGAAGGTGGGCGAAGGAAGTGACCGCCACGTTGCTGGCGAGAGGTGTCCCCACGCCGCGCTGGACCAGCTCGGCCCGCACCGCCGCCATGCCGTCGATACCTTCGGCGGGGTCCTCCAGATAGCCCTCGCCATCCAGCTCCTGCCTTAGACCCGCACCGACCCGCACCGAAGTGTCCACCGTCCATACCGAGTTGGGATCGATGCGCAAGGGCACTTCCGGACCGAGCTCGCGCCGCAGCTGGCGAATGGCCTCCATCTCCTGGTCGGGCGGGAAGACCCCTCCCTTGAGCTTGACGTCCCGGAAACCGTACTCAGCCATCATCGAGCAGACTTGGCGGACGATCGATTCCGGGGTCAGGCACTCGCCGTACTTGTCTGCGCGAGCGTCCGTCCCGGACCCTCCGCCGCCGGCGTGCTTGTAGAAGGCGTAGGCGGAGAAGGGCACGCGGTCTCGCACGCGCCCGCCCAGCAGGTCGCAAACCGGCACGCCGAGGCTGCGCCCAATCAAGTCGAGGCAGGCCGTCTCCAGCGCCGCGAACGTGCGCGGACCGGCGTCGAGGGGGTTCTCGCCGGGCGTGGTCATGACGTGCGAACGCTCGGCTCCGGACCCCTCCCCCTCCGCGGTGTCCGCCAAGGACCCGGTCACGCGAAACGCGTCCCTGCCGATCACGGAGCTGCGCAATGCGCGCAGCGCACCGGCGGGACGCTCTCCGCCGTAGGTCTCGGCAATCCCGACCAGGCCGTCCTCGCTCTCCAGCTCCACGATGTTGCGGAGCGCGTACGGGGCATGCAGGCCGTAAGAGCTCCGCAGCGGCGGATCAGCGATGGCGATGGAATGGACTCTCAGGTCAGCGATCTTCATGCCAGAAGCCCCATTGTAGGTGGCGGCGGCGCGCCCTGTTCCGACGGCGGGTCTCGCCGCCGGACGGATCTCGGCACGGCGGCGGCCGGTGGCTAGAATGGTGGGAAGCCGTGTGGCGAGCGGGCATTTCATCGACGCGTCTGCCTTGGAGGTCAAGCCGTTCCGGTTCGACTCCGAGTTCGGCGCGGCGCGGTTCGACCTGTCGGCGCGCTGGAAAGTGGCCGGGCCGGTCCGCGCCGCGGGCGTGGCGACGCTGCTGGATCGCGACGGCCGGCGGCTGATCCGCGTTCGGGGCCGCATCCGAGCCCGGATCGGCCACTCTTGTGATCGCTGCTTGGCTCAGTTGGAAGAGCGGTTCGACACGGGTTTCGACCTGCACTTCAGTCCGCTGGAGACGATCGAGGACGGCGGAGAAGCGGCGATCGGCCGTGACGAGATTGAGATGGGATTCTACGAAGGCGGAGGCATCGGGCTGACAGCCGTGGTGAGCGAGCAGATCCTGCTTTGGCTGCCCGCGCGCAGCCTGTGCGGCGAGGGCTGCCGAGGCATCTGCCCGTCGTGCGGAGCGAACCGCAACGACTCGGCCTGCGGGTGCAGCGCCGCGTTCGAGGATCCGCGCTGGGACGCCCTGCGGGGCCTGCAGCTGAACCGCTAGGCGCCCGCTCAAGGAGGACACCAAAATGCCGAATCCGAAACGAAGGCACTCGCGCGCCCGCAGAAACAAGCGGCGCACCCACGACCGCCTGGCGGCCCCGGCTGAGGCGGAGTGCCCGCAGTGCAACGCGCTGATGCTGCCACACCGCGCCTGCCAGGCGTGCGGCTTCTACAAGGGGCGCGAAGTGATCGAGACTTCTGACGAATAGGGACCGGAGCGCTAGGAACGTGCTGAAGCCGGTCACGGTCGCTGTCGATGCGATGGGCGGGGACAACGCGCCCGTCGCTGAAGTGGAGGGCTCGCTGCTCGCCGCCGAGGAATTCGGCGCGAGCATTTTGCTGGTCGGACACGAGGACAGGTTGCGGCGGGAGCTGGCCAAGCACTTCCCGGCCCGCGGCCAGATCGAGATCGTCCACGCTGACGAGGTCGTGACGATGCACGACAACCCCTCGGTGGTACTGCGGACGAAGAAGAACAGTTCCATTCGGATCGCAGCCGAGCAAGTGCTGGCGGGACGCGCGGTCGGCGTGGTGTCGGCGGGTAACACCGGGGCCGTCATGGCCACCGCGCTGAACGTGATGGGCCGGATCCCGGGCGTCTACCGTCCGGCTGTGGCGCAACTGTTCCCCACGGGGCAGGACGGGGGGCGCACGCTGGTGCTCGACGTGGGCGCGAACGTGGACTGCACGCCCAGCATGCTGGCGCAGTTCGCGGTGATGGGCGATGTTTACGCCAAGGTGCTGATGGGCTGCCAGCATCCGCGGGTCGGCATCCTGTCGATCGGCGAGGAGGAGCACAAGGGCAACGAGCTAACCCGAGAGGCGCTGCCGCTGCTCAAGCAGCAGCCGCTGCGCTTCGTCGGCAATGTCGAGGGCCGCGATCTGTTCACCGGCGAAGTCGACGTGATCGTCTGCGACGGATTCGTGGGCAACGTGGCGCTGAAAGTGAGCGAAGGGCTCGTCTCCACGATCAAGACGATGCTGATCCGATCCTTGGAAGCCACGGTCATGCGGCAGATCGGCTACGGACTGGCCAAGGGCGCGTTCGAGGAATTCCAGAAGCGGGTCGACTACGAGGAGTACGGCGGGGCACCGATGCTCGGCGTGCGCGGCGGCGTGATCATCTGCCACGGGCGGTCGACCAAGCACGCCATCAAGAACGCGGTCCGCGTGGCGTCGGACTTCGAGAGCGGCGGCATCTCGCGGCAGATCGAAGCACGGCTGGCAGCCAACGACAAATCGAAGTCCGGCAACCGCTGAGTCTCGGAGCGAGCGTCGAGCTAGCCGGCGGCGGCTAGAGTTCGGCGGCGCCTAGAGTTCGGCGGCGCCGAGGCGGACGCAGAGCTTCGGCAAGGCCCGCTCGATTCCGTCTCCGACGGACGACAGCTCGGCCTCGTCCAAGCTGCCCTGCACGGCTTCGAAGAGGACGCGCTCCTCGGTGCGGACGTGATCGATGATCATCCGACGCAGGGAGCGCAACTGGCCCTCCAAGGCGTCCGGGCTGGCCTTGCGAAGAGCCTCCATGGCGGCGGCGGTTTCACGGTGCTCCCGGATCAACCGGTCCACTAGAGCAGCATCCGGGACGCGCTCCCGCACTTGAGGAAACAGTTCCGTCTCCTCGACCTCGAAATGGCCGCGCATCTCCAGCTCCCACAAATCGAGAACCTGCATGCGCATACCCTGCAGAGTAGCGGGCCTGGGGTCTTCCAAGACGCGCCTGATGTAGACGCCCAGCGCCAGCACGTCATGGTGCTGCCTTGACAGGGGGACGAGTGCGGAGTGTCGCTTCATGGGGCTCGGCCGACTACCCGCCGGCCAAGCCTCATGGTACGCCCAGAACCCGGGCGACGCGGCCCGGGTCCTGGGGCAGCGGGATCTACTCCTCGACGCTGACGGCCTTGTAGCCGCCCTGCCGTCGGAAGTGGAGCATCGCCAAGCCGAACAGCACGACCAAGGCCACCGGCAGCCAGGCCAAATTCTGGAAGGCGGCCTGGGCGCCGTCGTTCTCGTACCAGCCGCCCATGATCGGAAGCACGAAGGCGATAGCGAGGTTGCCTGTGCCGCCCATCAGCGCCAAGGCCACGGGGCCGCCCTTGGGGTGCCGTTCGGCGGTCACGCCCAACATCGTCGGCCAGAAGTAGGTCTTGCCCACGCCGAACACGGTGGCGGCCGCGAAGGCTCCGGCCATCGTGCTGACTGAGCCGAGGAAGTACAGCCCGGCCGCCGACAGCGCGGCGGAGATGGTCATCAGCCCGAAGGGAGAGAACGCATGGGCCAGCGGTCCGCCGAAGAAGCGCAGCACGAACATGATGCCGGCCGTGTAGACCAAGATCAGGATGCCCTGCATGCCAGTCAGGTTGGTAATCAGCGACGGCACCCACTGGTCCGGGACCAGCTCAGTGGAGGCGGTGAGCCACATGCAGACCCAGAGGAAGACGAACGACGGGGTGAGCAGGTCCATCAGCATGGACTTGTTGCTCACGCCGGCGGCGACGCGCTCGGTAGGCGGGAACTTCTGCCCTCGGATCAGGAACAGGTAGGCGACCGCCACGACGAGGATGGTGAGGAACTTGATACGCCAGCCCCAAGTGGCGGTCGCACCGGTAGCGCCCTCGAGGCCCATGCCCTTGGTAATGAAGAAAGCGAGCAGGCCGCCCACAATCAGGCCGCCGGGCCACCAAGCGTGCAGCACGTTCATCCGATGGACCTTCTCGTCGGGGAACAGCGCCGAGCAGAGGGGGTTGATGACGCCCTCCACCAAGCCCTGAGCCAGACCCAACGTCAGCATCGCGCACCACAGGAGGATCATGATCGGACTGCTGACCATGGACTCGACGGGAGCGTCCGGAAACGGGGCGAAGACGATGGTCAGGATGGCTAGGACATAGAACCATCCTGAGATCGAGAGCAGCCGGCGCATGCCGAACAGATCGACCAGCGACCCGCCGATCAGGATGGAGACGGTGAAGCCCAGGAACGCTGGACTGAGCAGGAACCCGATTTGCTGCTTGTCGATCTTGAAGTCGCTCCCGAGGGCGTCGAGCACGTCCCCTCGGATTGAGAACACCATGGAAGTGGTGACAAGGGCGACGCAACTCGCTAGGAAGAGGCGGTTTCGATTCACAAAGACCCTCCTTCAGGGTGTGAGGCCAAGACAGATTAGCACAGGGCGGCGAGAGCCGGCGCGGCCGACGGAGGGACGAACGGGGAGCTCACGCCGAGCGGGGTGACTGGCAGTCAATTGAGTCGGCCGCGCCGCAGGCTTCCGCCAGGGGACGAAGGCGCGGCGGCCTCATCATCTCAGGCACTGGGCGGCGACATGCAGGTGGCCGAGGCCACCCAGTGGCGGGCGCTGCTCATCGGGACGGAGCCGAGCTGTGGCCTATGGCTGTCCTTCTCGGCATTCTCAGCGGAGGGATCGCGCTGGCCTCGCCACCCAGACGGACGAAGCTCGGAGTGTCGATCGGGCCATGCCTGCGACGGGACTGGCGGCCGCCGTCATGAACGCTTGGGCTGTCAGCGCTCGGATCTGCGCCGGCCGGGCAGGTCACGCTGCAGCAACCGTAGAATGATGGTGTCGAAAGGTTGCCCGGATGGCGAAATCGGCAGACGCAGCGGACTTAAAATCCGCTGTCCGAGAGGACGTGTGGGTTCGAGTCCCACTCCGGGCACCAGATCCCGGCCCTACACTTGTCTGAGCCGCTCAAAGGGTGGCGCCGCCGCGGGCCGCCCGAAACAGGTCCGCCCCTTCGTCGGCGTGGTAGGAGCTGCGCACCAACGGGCCAGACTGGACATGCCCGAAGCCCAGCTCGTCGCCGTAGTTCCGGAACGCATCGAACTCCTGCGGTGCGTAGAACTTCTGCACTGCCAAATGGTCTGGCGAAGGCCTCAGGTACTGGCCCACGGTGAGGATGTCGACCCCGTGCAGCCTCAGGTCCCGCATCGTGGCCCGCACCTCCTCGCTTGACTCGCCCAAGCCCAGCATGATCCCTGACTTGGTGGGGATCGCCGGCTCAATGGACTTGGCATACTTGAGCATGCCCAGCGATCTCAAGTAATCCGAACCGACGCGGACGGTACGGTACAGCCGCGGTACGGTCTCGACATTGTGATTGAGGACATTGGGGCGCGCCTCCAACACTATGTTCATGGCTTGTCGGGACCCCATGAAATCCGGCACCAGCACTTCGACGCTGCACTGGGGGAGCCGATCCCGGATCGCCCGGATGGTGAGGGCGAACAGCTCTGCCCCCCCGTCCGTCCGGTCGTCGCGATTCACGCTCGTCACGACGGCGTGACGCAGTCCCATGGCGGCCACCGCTTCCGCCACGCGCCTCGGCTCGTCGAAGTCGATATCGGACGGTGGACCCTTCTGGACGGCGCAGAACCCGCACCGCCGGGTGCAGACATTGCCGAGGATCATGAATGTCGCGCTGTGCCGGTTCCAGCAGTCTCCGATGTTCGGGCAGGCCGCGCTCTCGCAGACCGTATGCAGCCGGAGGCTGGAGACCAAGCGCTTGAGCCGGCGGTAATTCGCACCCGCTGCAGCCGGAGCCAAGAGCCACCGCGGACGGGGGCCCGCCGGATTCTCGGCGGGCTTGGCATGGGCCGGAACTATCGGCTTGACGCGCAGCTGCCGGACCGGAACGAAGCCGCTCATTACACGTCGACTCCGGCTGACCAACAAGCCTGATCAGGACCCCGGAGCCAGCACTGGGCCCACTGAACGCAGATCCGAACATTCGGCTCCTGCGGGCGTTGGGCTGGAGCCCTCATGCTACCAGTCCAGCTATCGCCGGCCCTAACCGGCTCCAGTTGGCAGCACGATCGAGAGAGGCTGCGCGCTACCGCGAGAAGCCCCCATCAGGCCCCTGTCTCAAACCGGTGACCTGGTGCGCCGCCGATCCCATGAGGCCAGCCAAGGTAGCAGCCGCCTTGCGGCACCGGTGCTGGCAGAATGTACGCCCATCGGCAGGGGCAGACAGACCAACAGCCTCAGGTTCGATGCATCGCAGGCGGTTCGAGACCTTCAGCGAACGCCAGCTGCTTCGCCGCTGAGTGTGAAGTCCCTCACCCGGACCTGCTCTGGCACAGCCCGCGCCCTCGGCGAAGGATCGGGATCGGGTCACTCTCCTAGGCTTGCTGACCAGCCGGCGACTGTGTTGTGGGTAGGCGAACTGGCAGAACTGACCGACCAGTCGTGCCAGGCTTGGCCCGCACGGGAGAGGCGCAAGGGCCGCTAGCGCCTACAGTCTCGTCAGCTTCAAGCTGCACGTGCTCCAAGCCGGCGCCACCGAGCGTTGCTTGTCAACTGCACGCCGAAATCCAAGTCAATACGCTGAACTCGCACCGCAGGATGTCGCATCGGGACCTAGGAGCAGCGCCCCCCCTCAGAGAAGGACTCGCCTCCAGTCGGCTGCGGCGGGCCGAAGCGGCCCGCCGCAGACTAGTGGCGGCCTAGTCCTCCGCGGTGAGGTACTTATGCACACAAGCGGCCAGAACGCCGCCGACCGGGCACGCGACAAAGTAGACCCACAGCGTGGCCACGGCAGTGCCGTCATCGCTGAACAGCGCCGGACCCAGCGAGCGCGCGGGATTCAGGGAAGCCCCCGTGAGCGGGCCACCCATCGCGATGCAGGCCGCCAGCGTCAGACCGATCGCGACAGGAGCAAGGTTGCCGGCCTTGCCGCTGACCGCTGAATGGAAGATCGAGTTCACGAGCAGGAAGGTGAGGATCACCTCCAGCACGAATGCCTGGCCGATGCTCACGCCTTCCGCGGGAACAGTCGCGCCCATGCTCCCCGCACCGATCACGAAGTAGAGGGCCGAGGCCCCAGCGACGCCGCCCAGCAGCTGGACGATGATGTAGCCGATCGCGTCGCCGATCTTGATCTGCCCACCGACCAGCAGTCCTATGGTGACCGCCGGGTTGATGTGCGTTCCGGAGATGTTGCCGTAGGCGTACGCGAACGCCATGACGACCAATCCGTGAGCCAAGGCGACGGCCACGAGATTGCCCGAAACGGCCGCGGCGCCGGCGCCAATGAAGATGAGAGAAAACGTCCCGATGAACTCCGCCACCAAGGATCTGCTTTGCATGAAGTGGGTCCTCCTCTGATTGCCCGCACGGAACGGGACCTCTTTGCAGCCGAATTGTAGCAAGGCTACGTGACAGCGCGGACCGGCCCGGCTGGCACGCGCTTCGACGGGCTCCCGCCCACGGGAAGACGGCGCAGCACTGCCACCAGCGCCTGCGGACATGGGGAGGGCGCTACCATGGATCGAACGCCATGAACCTCAGACGCTGCGCTTGGGCACTACCGCTCGCCCTGCTGGCCGCTTGCAGCCAGCCTCGGGAAGCCGAGATCCTCTCCATAGACACCCCGATGGCCCCTCCTGAGTGGGCCCTGCTCGAGCGCCAGCTGCTGGATGAGAACTCCCAGGCGGTCGAGGCCTTCGCGGAGAAGTACCTGGACGAACGCGGGTACCTCCTCCACACGCCGCGCTGGGGCACGCTGGACGGCCCGGACGATGCGATCGAGACCTTCTACAACTGGACCCTGCTGCACTCTCTGGGCGGCAGCGACACCGTGCTTGAGCTGTACGAGCGGGGCCTCGAGGGGCACCTCAGACAATACAACAAACTCCGCACCGAGCTGACGACCCTCGCCAGCAACGGCGCCTACTACCGGGAGTTCATCACGCAGTCGGACTGGTTCCACACCGGCGAGGGCATGCGGGCCTTCTTCCTGATGGGACACTCGGCGCCGGACAACGACCTGCTCGTGGAGCGCATGGAGCGCTTCGCCCAGATGTATACGGGCGAGGACCCGGAGGTGGACAACTACGATCCCGAGCACCGCATCATCCGCAGCATCTGGAACGGCAGCCTCGGCCCGATGCTGCGGCGCGCCACAGTCTACGACTGGGTGGGGGATCCCGTGCCGGGCAGGTTCCATCTGCTCCACAACCCGGCGCGGACCACGCAGATGCTCGACCTCGAGGAATGGTACCCCCGCATGCTGGCGCACTGCGACGAGTACCTCGACTCCGTCGGCGACAGCTTCCTCAACCTCGCGGCCACGCTGCTGGGCGTGAACGCCTACGCTTTGACCGGCAAGGAGAAGTACCGCGACTGGACGCTCGAGTACCTCGACGCGTGGGCGGAGCGCACGGCGGCGACGGGCGGCATGATCCCGTCGAACATCGGGCTGGACGGCACGCTGGGAGGCGAGTACGACGGGCAGTGGTGGAAGGGCACCTACGGTTGGAACTTCACCATCTTCGACGGCGAGCTGCAGGAGATCGCTCACCGCAACTACTTCACCGCCGCAAGCTTCCAAGGCTTCGCCAACGGATTGCTGCTGACCGGCGACCAAGCCTACATCGACGTCCTCCGCAAGCAGCTGGACCTAGTTCTGGATGCAGCTAAGGAAGAGGACGGGCAGACGCTGCTGCCCACAATGTACGGGGATCCCCGAGGCTACGCCTTCGATGGCGACCCGGAGTTCTATCGCTTCCAGCCGGTCACCTACTCGGACCGGTTGGCCGAGATCTACCTCTGGTCGATGCAGCCCGCCGATCTGGAGCGCGTGCCGCTGGAGGATGAGCCTTGGATCGCCTTCCTCCAGGGAGCGGACCCGGACTATCCTGTCCGCGCGATGAACGCCGACTTCGAGCACATCCGCCGCAGAATGCAGCTGCTGCGGAACGACGAGACGACACCGGACACGCGCTTGGCTGACTACTTGCTCGGCATCATGCCCGCGGCGACCGACACGCTGACCCAGCTGACCACCGGCGGGTACTTCGCGAGCGGGCGCATCTGGGTGCTGCACAGCCGCCTGCGGCACTTTGACCCTCAACGCCGGAGGGCCGGCCTGCCCGAGGATGTGGCAGCGCTAGTGCATGGTCTGACGGACGATTCTGTGAGCGCCACCTTCGTGAACCTGAACCCGTCCGAATCCCGTGACCTGATCGTGCAAGCCGGCGGCTATGCCGAGCATCAGTTCACGGGCGTGGAGCTGGGCGGCGAGGCTCGGGAGCTCAACAGCAACGCGATCCTGCTCCGGCTCGCACCCGGGGCCGGAGCCAGCATGACGCTGCGGACGCAGCGCTACGCCAACCAGCCGGACCTGAACTTCCCTTGGTCTCGGCGCTGACGAGCCGTCCCGTTCGGGGGGCAGTGAATCGATCAGCCCGATCGGTCCACTCCCACTCCGGCGGCCGCATCCTGCAGCCGAGCCGCCACCAGAGCGATCGCGGCGCAGTCCGACGAGGGCGGCGCGTTGAGCAGCAGCCTCACTGCAGGCGGATCTCCCCGAACTCAGGACGGGGCACGTCTGGAGCAACCCAATACCTTCGTCCACATGTTCGCTGGCCCGAGGCCGCGCTGGGGATGCTAGACTGGCGGGGATCTGAGCGGCGGCACCCCCTTTCGCCGCCGCGCCCGCACATTGCGGTCAGCCGCTCGGCAGTCCTAGCCCCCCGGACCCAAGTTGCAGTTCAGCTCCCGGCTGACTGTCTCCCGCGGCCGGCCCAGTTGCCGCGCGGTCGCCGACACCGAGTGCCCGGCATTTCGCAGCATGTCGATACGGCACCGGTCCTCGAAACTCAGATGCCTGTAACGCGCGCCCATTCCTCACCTCGGAGCGGGGACTCCGCCCCGCTTCGCTGCTTCCAGCACCGTGCCACATTTGGCACGACTCGGACCTCCCCTTTGGGCCAGTGGCACGCCTCGCAACGGAATGTGTGGTATTCCTACGGGCTATGGCGAAACGATCTTGTGCGCGGAAGGCCCCTCCAGTTAGGCACACCATCTGTCACAGTGGCCGGATACGAGCAGCTAGTCGGCCTGCACTCCTAGCGCTGCTCGTTGCAATGGCAGCGATCACTGGACTGTTCGCAGCGTCTCCTGAGCAATTCTGGTCCATCCCTATTTCGGAGCTGACAAAGGAGAGCACAGCGCGAGTCAAACGGAACATCACACTAGCTGGCACGAATTCCATCGTCCCGTTCGTCGCATCAGCACAGACATCCGAATACGGGAAACTCACCACGGTGATCGAGATCGCCAACGTATCAGGATCGGAGGTGCGGCTGTCCTACCGGTTCCACGGCAGTGACGGCAGACCAATTCTCATGCCTGTCCAAGAGCAAGGCTGTGAATCCTGCTCGACCCTCACATCGACTGCCCAAGCTACTCTTGGCCCCTACAGAGGAGGCAGAATCGTGATCTTGGCGCAGGACCCTGTCAAGATCGGCTGGGCGGAGGTCACCGCTGACCGGGAGGCGTCGCTGAGTGTGTCGGCCACCCTTCGCTCAGAGGCGGCCGACGGTTCTGTCGATCGCTCCAGCGTACCTCTGGCACCGCAATACAGCAAAGCGTGGCTCTACACCGACAACGGTTCTGAGGCGTCAACAAGCCTTGTCTTGGTCAACCCGGACGCAAGTCGCTCCAGGAACTACCAGCTGCAGCACCGCAGCTTTCTTGATCAGGCCTTCACTTGCCAGGTCCGAGTGCAAGTTGCGGCGCTCGGGCAAGTGATCGTGAACACTGCAGAGGCCCTGCCATGCTCATCCGGCGGCTTAGGAATTCTCGAAATCAGCGGCGATTCCGACGGGAGGCGCTCCGTCTCCGGAGCAGCTTTGGTCCAACATGCAGACGGTTCGGCCTTCTTCCGCCAACTGATCGAACTGCCAGGCACAGAGAAGATCGTGCCCTTGCAAGCGTGGTCAGTCTCGCCGGGAATGGTCCGTTTCGGGCCTGACCGATCCGCCGGCTGCATAACGGTCCGCAACAAGGTTATCGGCGGAGCGATGCATACAGTGAATTCCTCCAAGTGGCAGAAGTGGGACAGTTCAAGAAGAGAGTGGCTGGATGTCGCCGGCACCGTTCAGAACGGCATGGTCTGCTCATATGTCCCGGAATCGAGTGCAATTCAGCAATTCCGGGGAGTGGCGGAGATCGAAATTGATGGCAGGAAAGGACTATACGCCAGTGCAAACGTACTGATCTCGTCGGCCTCGACTCCGGCCGCCATTCCACCTGTGCCACTCGGTGTGTTCAATATTGATGAGTCGATCCCTGACGCGAAAGGAATCGCATTCGGAAACAACAGGTACTACATCATTAGCCAAAGAGATGAGCGGGTCTATGCACACCTAATTTCAGGCGAGCGAGATCCAGAGTCGGATTTTGGACTTGACCCAGACCTTCAATGGCCGGGCCGAATCGAGTACGCAAACAACAGATTCTTTGTGCTAGACACTTTCAGAAAGAGCGTATCGTCGTATTTCATTTCAGGCGAAGTAGATTCAGAATTCTCCTTCGATGCTGATGATGATTACGGCAGAGTTATGGGAATATCAGCGGGAAATGGTAGACTCTATATTGTGGATCAGAACCAAGTATATGCACACTTTATTTCCGGTGAACGCGATTTCGCATCCGACTTCGATCTGGATTCAGAAAACCGATTTCCTACTGCTATCGCGTTCGGCAATGATCGACTCTACGTCACCGACAGGTCAGATGACAAAGTCTACGCATACTTGGTTTCAGGCGAACGCGATCCCACATCCGACTTCGAACTTCATGACATTCACGTCATACCTGAAGGGATGGCGTTCAGCAACGGAGGATTTTATATCATTGATTCCTTTGGTGCAGACAAGATCCTTGCCTACTTTCCATCCAGCGGCCTTGGCCTTGGCGGCAATCTGTACAGGCCTTTGGACCTGTGGACTATTGCAGAAGGCCAAGTGCAGTTCTCAGGCCGAGTGAGCGGCCAATGCGTCACACCGGGGACGGTCGGAGGCATGACGTATACGGTGGAATCCTCCGGCTGGCAAAGGCGGGATGCCGCGGGCCAAGCATGGTCCGACATTCCCGGCACCGAGCGGTCCGGGATGCTGTGCGCGTACTCGCCGACTCAGCCGGGCCAGTACAGGGCCGTGGCAACGATTGCCGTGGACGGGGCGAAAGAGGGTTACTCAAGCAGAAACGTTCTGGTCGTGGAGGGTCAGTCTGGATCCCAACCGGACTTCGGTACAGCGACAGTCGCCGCACAGACCTACACAGCCGGCACCCCCATCTCCCCCCTCACACTGCCGGCTGCAAGTGGCGGGGATGCCCCCGTGAACTACAGCCTCGCACCCAGCGTGCCCGGGCTGACATTCGACTCCGGGGCTCGGCGGCTGACAGGGACCCCGTCCAGCGCTGACAGCTATGCAATGACCTATCGTGCGAGGGACGCAGACGGCGACACCGACACAATCCAGTTCACCATCCGGGTTGACTCGGCGAGCACGCCCGGCGACGACGGCGGAAGTGGCACCAACAGCTTCGACGTGGGCGACGCGATTACAGACATGCCTAGCGGGTTCTGGGTTCCAAGCCATGTAGAGACTGGCAAGGGTGCCAGCTTTAGGTTTTCCGGAGGCAGGACGACGATCGCTTGGACAACAGCGGATGGCATCGTTGAGTACGACGGCCGGATCCGATGGACATGTGCCAGCAGCGGTGGCTGCGAAGTCGTGAACCGCAGGGTAACGAAGGGGACGGTTGTCCAGCTAGGCGGCTGAGCATCCTCGCACGCATCCAGCACCTCGTTC
Organism: Bryobacterales bacterium; assembly: GCA_963662745.2. Classification (GTDB taxonomy): domain Bacteria; phylum Acidobacteriota; class Terriglobia; order Bryobacterales; family UBA6623; genus VXMF01. The sequence continues at coordinate 2,050,354 of CAXXUI010000002.1, read as the reverse complement.
AGTTCAGGTGTTTAGTCAAGCGGTGGTCACGCATGTCGACTGACCTGAATCAAGGTCCGCATGCAGTAACGATGTGGTGATCGTTAACAGAGACAGACACTGTCGGTCTGCTGGCTGCACGCTTGCATCCTAGACCAGCCGTCGCGAGAGGTGCCGCACGGCCGGGGCCGGGCGGGCAGCCGAAGCAGTCGGGGGCTCCGAATCCAGGCCTCAGGGTGTGAACCGGTAGACGAGGCGCAGGTCGGCGCCAGGATGCTACTGTGCGGCTGGCGTTGAGCGCGAACAGCAAGGCTCTAGGCGGCGGTCGGCGGCGGCGGTGGACTGGTGCGGCAAGCGCCCTCGCAGCACCCCCGCCTCGGGATCAGGCTCCAGATGCGCTGGCGTCTTCAGCAGGCCCTGCACCAGCCGGCGCGGTAACGGCTGGCCATCCGAGCTGTTCCGGCCGGCTGCCAGCATCGCCGTTGCGGCGCGCTAGGCGATCCGGTTGAGCAGCAGCGGCTCGGCCACGGCCCGGCGAGCTGCCACCCCTCGCGCGGGCCACCCTGATTCTCGGGGGCCGCTGCAGGCTGTGCCCCCGCACTACAGCATGCACCCAGCGCCCCTTGCGGGGGCCCGGCTACTGGAAAACCAAGCTACTGCAAGAAAGAGGGTGGCTCCGCCCGCAGCAGGTCGCGGGCAGTGGAGGGCGGGCGCCCCAGCCACCGCCTCGCCGACCGGCGGTGTTGCGGACTAATTGAAAAAGTGAGACCATCCGCCGTCCACACAGACTGAGCCAAACCGCTCCCCACCCGGCCGATTCATCTGGCGCTCAACCCTCCCGCGCCCGCTCGAGGCATCGCTGACCTACGCGGCGCCCGCCAACGCAAACGCGGCACTGAGCAGCCTCGGCCAACTGGTCTTGAAGATCCTGAGGGTGCGCTGTGGACCGCCGTTCACTTGGCGGGCGACTCGCGACCGCCCGGTCTCCGACACCAGACCGGAACGGACCGCCGAGTACCATCCCGGCCGCTGAGACCGGTCCGCCTCAGCGATTCAGGGACAGTTCTGATACCCCGAGTCCCTACATCTCTCGCCACGCTCGCTGGCCTCCCGGAGCTGGTCGGAGGTGAGGCGGGATCTGACCTCGTTCCAAGCCTCGTCCGCCCGGTCCTCCCCGTTGGATCGGGCGAGGCCCAGCCAGACCAAGGCGGCCACGTCGTTCCGTCCGGCCCCCCTGCCGGTCATGAATGCAACGCCGAGCCGCCACTGGGAATACGCTTGCCCTTGCACGGCGGCTCGCCGGTACCACTGAACCGCCCTAACGTAGTTGGTGCGAACTCCCTGCCCGAACTCATACATGTAGCCCAGACCGTCCTGCGCCCAAGGATTCCCTCGATTGGCGCTGAGCCTGAGCCACCGTAGCGCTTCCTGCAAGTTCTCAGCCACGCCTTCGCCGTTGAGATAGCTGTTCCCGAGCGCGGCCTGAGACCAAGGGTTGCCTGCATCCGCGCCAAGGCGATTCCACCGAAACGCCTCGTGCTGATCCGGTGGGACGCCCTCGCCATTCGCGAGCATGCGGGCGACTGCCGCTTGGGAGGCCGAATGATCCTGCATCGCCGCCTGCAGGTGCCATCGGAAACCCGCCGCAGAGTCCTCCGCCACGCCTAGTCCGAACCTGAAGCTGAGCGCCAGCCTGTCCTGCGCTGGTGCAGACCCCTGAATGGCCGCCAAGCGGTACCATTCAACGGCTGCGGACGCATCCACCGGAACGCCGCGGCCCTCTTCGTGAAGGATCCCCAGCCAGTACTGGGCGAGCCGATTGCCTTGATCAGCGGCGCTCCGGAACCAGCGCAGCGCCTCCGCAAGGTTCTCCTCAACTCCCATGCCGGTGGCGTAATGCCACCCGAGACCTGCCTGCGCGGCGGGATCCCCAGCGCCTGCGGCGGTCAGGTCCTGATCGAACTCGGCGGCAAAGTCGATCTCCGCAGGCTCGGCAATCCAGCCCGAGTTGGCGTGGTAATCCAAGCGGTAGGCCTCGCCGTTCCAACCAGACACAATGTCTCCGCTCTCAAACGGCCAACCCCGGTGGTAGTAGGTCCCATCCTTTGTGCGCCACAGCCGGATCCAATCACCGGGCTCAGCCAAGCGGACCAACTCCGGGGTGGGCAGGTCTTCCGGAGCAAACACCGTCCAGTCCGGTTCGAGCCGCTGCACCTTGCGGATCGCAGGATCCACTACGAGCAATCGCCCGTCCAGATCAAAGGCCAGTCCCGACGGCCGCTGCAGATCGTTCAACTCGCCGCCGGTGTGGCCTGCGACGCTATGCACGACTCCGAACCGGGTGATCCGGCGCACCGCGTGGTTGGAGGCATCCGCCACATGCAGCGATCCGTCCGGGGCCAGTGCGAGCCCCTGCGGGTAGTTGAACAGGGCTTGGGAGGCCTGCCGAAAGTCACCGCCGAAGCCCGGTCGCCCGGTTCCTCCGACGGTGACGATCGTGCGGTCCCGCCCGACGCGCCGGATCCTGTGGTTGCCTGTATCGGCAACATAGACATTGCCGGCTCTGTCGACTGCCACTCCCGCGGGTCGGCGGAGTTCCGCCCGGATGGCCGGTCCGCCATCGCCGCCGTATCCGAAACGCCCTGTCCCGGCGACTGTCGTGATGTAGGCCGGCGTCACCTTGCGGATGCGGTTGTTGCCGGTGTCGGCAATGTAGAGGTTGCCATGCTGATCGACAGCAACGGCTTGCGGGTCCTCCAGCCAAGCGGCAGCAGCCGCCCCGCCATCCCCGCTGTACCCAGAACGGCCACTACCGGCCACGGTCTCAATGATCCCGTCGCGCCGGACCACGCGGACGCGGTGGTTGCCCGCGTCCGCGATGTAGACCTCGCCGTCCGGTCCGACCGCGATTCCGCGGGGCTCCCGCAGCTGCGCCCGAGTCGCCCTGCCACCGTCGCCGCTGAAACCAGGCGACCCTGTTCCAGCGATGGTCACGATGACTCCGGCCGAGTTAACGCTACGGATTCGGTGGTTCTCCGTGTCGGAAATCAGGACGTTCCCGGACGGGCTGACCGCGACATCGGAGGGGTTCGCGAAGTGCGCCAAGATGGCACGGCCCCCATCTCCGCCAATGTCGTAGCGGCCCGAGCCTGCGAACGTCTCAACTCGCATGCCAGGAGCAGGTAAGGGAACACCTGCGGGCACTGGTTCCGCATAGAACTCTCGGCTGGAGGGGTTGAGCACGAGCTTGTAGGTCCCGTACCGTGCATGCGTTAGGCCGGAGCCGTCCCTCACCTCCTGGTCACCCAACCAGTGGCTGCCGTCCTCGGCCCGCTTGAGGGACAGTTGTCCGGACCCTGCGGGCAAGGGGACCGTAACGTCCGGCGCAACGTATTGGGCAGTCCACACCCCGTCAGCCCCGCGACTGAGCACATACTGGTTGCCGTTGCCGGCGGTGAGGACGGAGCCGTCTGAGACGCTCCGGTCCTCCACCCAGAATGTGCCGTCCGAAGCCGTCACAATCGTCACCAACTCCCCAGAGTCTCCCAGCTGGACAACGCTCAGATTCGGTCGCGCGTCCGTGAGAGAGTCTTCAGAGTCCAAGTACGGCCACACTTCGTCGTAGATCGCACTGAAGTGGTTGAGCGCGGATCTGAATTCTCGATCGCAAGGCTCCCAGTCCGCTGAAACGGCAGTCAGGATGCCGATGAGCCTTCCATCACTCTCGCGCCGGATGCCCGCCCCGGAGGATCCGGTCTCGGTAGTGCCCTGCCGCCAAGAAATGCCCGTGAAAGTGCTGGCGCTGTAGGTTCTCCAATTCACTGTTGTAATGTCACCGAGGCTGATCCGCTTAAAGGCACCCGTGGGATGGGACACCGCGACGACGGGCGTCCCTAGGGCTGCCCCGCCAGCATCCCACCCGAGTCGAGTAACGCCCGTGACCGCAAGCACATCTCGCTGGCTCAGCCGCAACAGCGCGTAGTCGGCCCGCCGGTCGTCTCGCGAGGAGACCAGCGTGGCGCCGGTGGTCACGATCAAATCGGAGGGCCGGCCAATCTGGCCGTGGCACTCCGTCGTCTGATAGTTCCAATAGAACATGGCGTTCTGCGCATCGTCCTGGCTCTCCACGCAGTGACCCGCTGTCAGCAGGAGCAGGTGGTCGTCCGAATCGTACCTCGGATTGATCAGCGAGCCTGTGCAGGTCCCTACTCCACTGGCGTTCGAAATGAGGACGAGAGCAACCGCAGGGTAGTCCCGATCCTCCCAAGCGGGATGGCAGGAGGCATCCAAATGACACGCTGCGATCGATCGCGGCACGGAACCGACCGGCGATGGCTGGCCGGGAAACCGAAGTCCCTTCGAGCTGGGGACCAGCGGGCGGACGAGGTGCGCGACATCTTTCACGCGGAACGGCGGAGGCCCGACGGGGGTCCGGCCTCCAGCCCGCGTCACGTACTCAATCGTCACGGCCTCCGAAGGCACGATGTCAGTCCAGAAATCGCCGTCCTCTTGCGGCCCACGGGCCGAGTACGGTCCTACACGGCCCGACGCCGCACCCGCGGGACGCAGGTAGACCGCGCCGTCAACATCAAAGCTGCTGAAGTGAAGCCTCAGCGCCCGCGCTCCGGGAGAGCGCAGGGTTGCGTGCCAGACCGCATCTCGCCCGTGTCTCGACCACCGCCCCGGTAGCAAGCCCGGGATGCCGCTGCCCATTCCACTACCCGGAACTCCCGGCACTGGCAGCGTCGGCCCGAGCCACCGGCTGCCGAACTCGCGCTGACCAGCCTCGATGGCCTCCGGGCTCGCGCCGGGCAGAACGGTCTCGGGCGGGTCCGGGAGACCGGACCCCAGAGCGGACGGAGTCGACTGGGGCTGCCGCCGGGGAGTCAGAGACTTGTCCAGTACCGCAGACTCCATGCTGCGGATCCGAGGTTGCTCTTCCGCCAAGAGTGTCGCCAGCGGAACGAGCAGGGCTATAGCGCCCCATGGCAGCACGGAGGGCGGAGAGGCCCACGAAGCGCTGCTGAAGAGCGGGCAGCTGATTCTCACTCATTGGATTATCGGTCACTACAACCCGCCATCGGCGTGGGGCCGCCTCAAGCGGCTGGGCTAGGACTCTCCAAGCGATTGAGCGCTGCATCCTAGGGCTGGCTGGCCAGTCTCTGGTCGGGGCCTGGGCCTTGGTTCCCATGAGTTGCGAGTGGCGCGGGGTCCCGCGCCACTCGCACACCAGCGATCGCGGACAGCCCTACTAGTCGGATTCCACGCACGTCTGGCCCTACTCGGCCGCATCCCTGAGCCGCTCAGGTGTCAGGCGGGACCGCACCTCGTTCCAGGCCTCGTCCGCTCGGTGCTCCCCATTGGTCTGGGCGAGCTCCAGACAGACCAAGGCGGCCACATCGCTCGGCCTCGTCCTCCTGCCGTGCATGAACGTCAAGAAGAGCTGCCACTGGGGTTACCTTGGTCGGCGGCACTCCTAGACCAGCGCAACGCCTCCTCGCGTCGTTGGAGGAGTACTCTACGTGGAGCGACGTGTCTGGAGCCAGAGCAAGGCCCTGCCGGGCGCTGCTGAATCCGGAGGCGCCGACTGCTGCAGCCGTACTGATCGCGCCATCGCGGCCTATAGGGCGAATCCTATGGTTCCCCGCGTCGGCTATGTAGACGTTGCCGGCCCTGTCCACAGCGACACCGTTGGGCCGGCGAAGCGCAGCGCGACTGGCAGGCCCACCATCCCGGCCGTTACCGAATCTCCCAGTTCCGGCGATGGTCGCAATGCAGGACGGCATCACCTTCCGGATGCGGTTAGGACGGCAGCCATCCGGTCGAGCTTCCTTTTGACTTCCGGATGGATCTCCGACTCGCGCATGACGGCGGCAATTCCGAACAGGCCCTTCTTTGCGACAGGCATGTTGAGCCGGCGAAACAACGGAACGAAGAACTCGTTGCTGGCCTTCACCCGCGCTAGCGACGTGTGGTCGCCGAACAGGTCGGTTCCCCGTGGGACTTGCGCCCAAAACGCGTCCTCAATTTCTTCATCGAAGAGGGGCGCGCCCAAGAAGCGCTTGACCGCCTCCGGCTGGAGCAGGTAGTTCTCGATCTCGTACCGATGCCAACGCAGCACCTCCATCCCGTGTCGCTCCACCGGGCTGTCCGGTTCATCGCGGTTGTCGCCATCAAGCAGGCAGATCGCTCGCAAGCTGGGCACAGCGGACCGCATCGCGAAGAAGTGGTCCCTTGCTGCCTTCAGGCTCCGCCCCCCCAAATGGACCACGAACGGCTCGTCGAAGAACTTCCGAGCAGGGTGCCCCAAGACGCTCGCCCACTCGGCGAGGATGGACAGGTCCGTCGGTCCCTCGACATAGAGCACAGCCCCAACCTGGCTGCCCCGCAGGAGGTCGGTGGTCGAGAGGCGCTTCATTGCCTCTCGGAGCTGGTCCCTCTCGAACGGCTCCGACAGCCGGCGGGTCGAATGACCGAGAAACGCGTAGACGTTTTCTGGATCAGAGGCATCGAGGACAACATCCGAATGCGTCGCGACCACTAGCTGAGCGCCTCGCCCGCGAGCCAGTTTGAGGATCTCCGAGTACACCCTCCGTTGCAGGAAGACATGCTGGTGAGCGTCAGGCTCGTCCAGCAAGATCACGGAAGCCGGACGCGCGTAGAGAAACGCAAGCATCAGAAGGACTTGCAGGGTGCCGCTGCCCGCATTGGACAGATCTAGCGGCCTGCCCCCATCGCCCTCCCGGTACTCGCAGACGATATAGGGATCAGCGGGAGAATACGACGGCCTGTCCAGCCGAATGTCAAACAAGCGGCCAATGAGATCGACCAACTGGTCCCAGTCCTCGTTCTGAACCTCGATCAGCAGGTTCCGCAGAATGTCTCCCGGCCGACCCTGCCCGACAAGCAGGTCCTGTAACCCTCTGTCCCGACGAGGCTCTTCCCGCTCGATGCCCGAGAGAGCGGGCACACGCACCACCTTCAGGTCCCGGGCCTGCTCTGGAGGGAATTGGCGGATTTTCTCGCTTGGCAGGTCCTTGGCTTGCAACGGCCGCACATACACCACCTCGGGATTTGCGTACTGGAACTCGAGCCCGCACTCCCACGACCGTCCTTCAACCGAGATCTCGATGAACCTGCGCCTCTCAGGATCCGAAGCCCTTGGCGCGACTTGGCGGTTCTCCCAAAGCAGATTCATCTGCCGCAGAGGAACGACCGTGAACTCGGACCTAGTAATCGGGACCCCGGTTCGCCTTTGAGCAGTTGTACCGGCCCGACGCGCCACCCAGTAATCCAACCCGAACTTCCATGTTGAGATGGCCTGCAGGAGAGTCGATTTTCCGGAGTTGTTCGGGCCGGCCAGCACAACCGGATCCGGCAGCTCAAACGTCTCGCTGGCGAACCGCTTGAAGTTCCTCACTGTCAGCCTGCGGATCATGCTTCCTCCGTCGAGTCCATCGTTCTGCAGTCTCTACGCCTGGGCGGCTGCAACAGCGATCGCACTCCCAAGTGAGAGCGCCCTACGCTCTGGGCCGCCGTGCCCGACCGCCGACCGCTATCAGCCAAGCCGCCGTCAAATCGGCTCGATTTCAGCGGCGACATGCCGCTTGTACGTTACGCGGACTGGGGTCCTTCCGGCCTCCTTGCCCTGCTTGTATTCGACAATACGGGTCGCGGCCCCGGGAGACTGGCGGACGACTTCGCCCACGCCTAGCGCGAATCCGATTTGGATCTCGCTCATCCCGACCTCCACCACGCCGTTCGCGGCCTGCTCCCACTGGCCGGGCGTCCAGTGGTCATAGATCTCCTTGGGATCTTTCACGAAGAAGATGTCATCGACAAACAGCCGGTCGGGGCTACCGATCACGAAGGACGCCTCGTGCCCGTCCCGCTCGAAGACCAAGTGGACCTCCCTTCCCCGCACTCTGACAGCCGTGGGCACGACCCGCTCGAGCGGCCCGAACAGCCGGTCGCCGGGCTCATAGCTCCAGCGGTACCCCTCCTTCACCCACAAGGGCATGCCCACCAGCTTGCGCCGTGCCGACTCAAGGTCCACTACGTAGGACTTCGGCACGAAGACATAGGCGTCGTCGGGCAGCTTGATCGTCTGCGGCTCTTCCCGCAGCGACTGGTTCGCGATCCGGTGCCGCTCATAGAAGTGGTAGGACAGATAGAGTGTGGCGAGCACTAGCGAGACCTTGACTGCCAAGCGCACCCAGTACACCCACATGGCGTCCGGCGACTTCCAATTCATGACACCTCCTCGCGTCAGCTCGCCTGCGCCGGCGCTCCGCCGCCAGCCAGCCAGACTAGACTACCTATACGCAAGATACAGGACGCTGATCCCGCCGGTGAGCATGTGCATGCGGACAACGGAGAAGCCGCACTCCTTCAGCAAGACCCGAACTTCATCGGGCTCGGGGAATCGCAGAACGGAATCGTGCAAGTACGAGTAGGCTCCCCCGCTCCCTGAAATGGCGTTCCCGAGGCGCGGCAGCACTTGCTTGAAGTAGAAGTTGAAGACCGTGCCGAAGAGACGGGACCGGGGGCTAGCGAATTCAAGGATCGCAAGGCAGCCGCCCGGAGCGAGCAGGCGCCGAAACTCTTCCGCCCCCGCGCGGTAGTTCGCCAGGTTCCGGAAGCCGTACGCGATCGTGACCAAATGCAAGCACCGATCCGGTAGGGGCATCCGCGTGGCGTCGGCCTCCGCCAACATTGGGCGCACACCGGCTTTCACCAGCTTCGACGCCGCATTTTCCAACATCGGGCGGCAGAAGTCGCTGGCCAGGCCAATCGCGTCTCGGTCCGGCCGCAGCCGGCGGCGCTCTCTTGCGAGCGCCAGCGCGAGGTCCCCCGTCCCGCAGCAAAGGTCCGCGGTGCGCAACCCGTCCAGCAGGAGGTAGGGTCGGACGGCTTTGATGAGGCACCGGCGCCAGTACCGGTCAATCTGACCGGAGAGCAGATGGTTGAGCAAGTCGTAGCGCGGGGCGACCCGCCCAAACATGTCACGGATTTCCGCCGCAGCCCGCCGCTCGTCGCCCGGAGCCACGCCCTCGGGTGAGGCGCCGGCGGAAGCCGAGGCCGATCGCAAGGCCTAGACCACCGTCTGCCCGCGGCCGCTGCAGAGCCACAAGGCGTGCTCAGTGGCCGCGATCACATCTGCGGCCGGCGGGTCGAATGCCTCGGTAACGGTCCCGATTCGCTCTGCCACGATGAAGGTCACCTTCCCGCCCATCGCCTTCTTGTCTCCCGAGACCCGGGCCGCGACCTGCCGAGCGTCCACATCCTCCAAGCCCGGAAAGCTGGTGTAGGAGAGGACGACATCCTCGATGCGCTGGCGATCCGAGGCCGGAAGCCCGTACTTCATCTCGGACAGCTTCGCCGCAGCGACCATGCCGAAGCCCACCGCCTCGCCGTGCAAGAGCCGCTTGTAAGCCGTCTCAGCCTCGAAGGCATGGCCCAAGGTGTGCCCGAAATTGAGGATCCGCCGCAGGCCGAACTCTCGCTCGTCGATCCGCACGACCGCCGCCTTGATCCGCACCGACTCGGCAATCATGTGCTCCACGGCTGCCCTGTCCCGCTTGAGGACGGCATCCAGGTTCGACTCCATGAAGTCAAAGAGAGGCGCGCTGCGAATGACTCCGTGCTTGACGACCTCCTGGAGGCCTGCCCGGTACTCGCGGTCCGGCAGCGTGTCGAGCGTGTCCGGGTCGACCAGCACCAGCCTAGGCTGGTGGAACGCTCCGACCAGGTTCTTGCCACGGACGAGGTTGACTCCCGTCTTGCCGCCGACTGAGGCGTCCACCTGCGCCAGCAGGGTCGTCGGGACCTGGACGAAGTCGATCCCGCGCATATAGCATGCGGCCACGAACCCGGCCACGTCTCCGGCGACGCCGCCGCCGATGGCGACGACCACGCTGCTGCGGTCCGCGCCATGCTGGTGCAAGAGTGTGGACAGCTCCTCGACGGTGCGAAGCCTCTTGCGAGTCTCACCCATGGGCACGGTCAGCACGACCAAGCCCTCAATGGACCATTCCTTCAGCAGCCGGCTCTCCATGCACTGCCAGACATTGGCGTCTGCAATGAAGAAAAGCTTCCTCGGACCCAGCAGCTCAAGGACCAACTCCCCGATCCGCAGCACGCATCCAGCCTCGATCCGGACATCGTAGGGAACCTCTCCCGTCTCCACGCGGATCAGCTGCACGAGACCCTTTTGTACCATGAGCGAGAGCGGCTGGCCGGCCCCTTACGGGCCCGCCGGATCCGCTCTTGGGGCGACTACGATGGAGACTGACTTCTTGGTGATCGGAGCCGGCGTCGCTGGCTTGAGGGCGGCGATCGCGGCAGCTCGCGCTGGCCGAGTGCTGGTCTTGACCAAGGACCGGCTCACGGAGTCGGCAACCGAGTACTCGCAAGGCGGCGTCGCGGTGGCGCTGAGTGACGAGGACCGGCTGGGGCTGCACGAGCAAGACACTTTGGAGGCGGGAGCGGGGCTCTGCGAACCGCGGGCCGTTCGCGCCCTTGTGGAGTCCGGGCGCCACCGGATCGAGGAGCTGATTGAGTGGGGGGCGGAATTCGACCGCGACGGCGGCAAGCTGATCTTCGCCATCGAAGGGGCGCACAGCGTCAACCGCGTCCTGCATGCCGATGGGGACTCCACGGGGCGGGAGATCGCCCGAACGCTGTTCCAGAAGGCTCAGTCCATCGACGCCATCTCATTCCGCAGCTTCTCCTCCGTAGTGGGCCTGCTGGCCAAGGACGGGGAGGTCTGCGGCGCGATCGCTTGGAACGAGGCGGACCGGAACCTGGTGCCGGTACATGCGCGGGCTGTGCTACTGGCAACCGGGGGAATCGGCCGCATCTACCGCGAGACGACGAATCCAGAGGTGGCGACGGGCGACGGCGTGGCCATGGCCTACCGCGCCGGGGCAGTCATCTCGAACATCGAGATGGTCCAGTTCCATCCCACGGCCCTGTTCCTGCAGGGAGCGCCCCGCTTCCTGCTGTCCGAAGCACTGCGCGGGGAGGGAGCGGTGCTGCGCAACGCCGACATGCAGCGGTTCATGTCGCGCTACGACAAGCGGCAGGAGCTGGCCCCGCGCGACATCGTGACGAGATCGATCGTCCGCGAGCTGGCCCGTCTCCGCCGTGGCCCGGTCTTCTTGGACCTCACGCACCTGTCGGACGGGTTCGTCGGTCGGCGCTTCCCCCGCATTTACAAGACCTGCCTGCTGTACGGCGTGGACTTGGAGGTGGAGCCTGTTCCGGTGCATCCGGCTGCGCACTATGCCATGGGGGGCGTGCTGGCCGGCTTGGACGGAGCGACGACGCTTCCAGGACTGTATGCGGCGGGCGAGTGTGCGTGCAACGGCGTTCACGGGGCGAACCGACTGGCCAGCAACTCCTTGCTGGAAGGCCTCGTGTTCGGCGAACGGGCCGGCCGGTCAATGCGCCGGCACGCAGGAGCGCTGCTGCGCAAGACGGCATTCCGCCAGCCACATGTCGCGAGCGCCCTGCCGGGCAACGCTATCTCCAACCTGCAGCACCTCGCTTGGCGACATGCGGGCATCACGAGGTCTGGCTCGGGGCTGCAGACTGGCCTGCAGAAGCTGGATGCGCTGTCGATGCTGTTTGAGAAGGGCTTGGCCCGGAGCAGCCGGCCGGGCTTCGAGACCGACAACATGTACCGAGTGATTCGCTTGATTGCTCGCTGCGCGCTGGCGCGGGAGGAGACCCGCGGGGGCCACTGCCGCACCGATTTCCCCGGGGCCGAAGCTCAGTTCCGCAAGCATTCGCGGATCAGCCGGGCTCGCAATGTGGAGTTCGCCGCGGTCGGGGAGCAAGATCCTGCCTCTTGAGCCTATCGCGTCAGAATTCGGTTGGAGTGACGACGGCAAGCGGGCTCAGGAGGCTGAGGTAGAGGTGGGCTGCGCGGGTGCTGTTCCGTTGCCGGACTGCGCGGACCACTGTTTGACGCGCCGACGTCGGTCGGAGTTGCGGGCGTAGCGGTCGAGGGCCGGCCGGAGGCCTTGTCTTGGAAGACCCTCTCGCAGCCGTGCCGCTGCGGGGCGCCGATCTGGGCCCCGGTGTCCTGGTCCGCGGTGCTGACGCGCGCGTATCCCACGAGCATTGCCGGTATCGCCCCCTCCCCGAAGAATAGGCGCGGGCCCGCTGCAAGCCCATCGGCAATGCCGGCGGGCCCCGTCCGGTTCCGCTGCCGGGACCTTGGCCGAAAGGGCCCTTTCGGCCAAGGTCCCGGCGCTGCGGGTGCATTACAATCCAACTAGATGCCCATGGTTGTGCCTGAATTGCGGCGGCCGCCCGCGGACAGCGTGCCTGCAGTGCCTGCGACGAGGCGTGCGCTTGTCTTGGCGGCCTTGGCGGCCGGAGGTGAGACTGCCCGGTTCAACGCCATGCAGCTGCAGAACCTCATGCTGCTCATCGACCGCGAAGCGGCGGAGGACGTTGGCGGCCCCTGGTTCGCGTTCGAGCCTTGCCCCCACGGCCCTTATGACGCGGCGGTGCTGAGAGCCGTGGAGCGCTTGGCGGCCGAAGGCAGCGCGGTCATGGATGCCACGGGCCCGTATTGGCTGTGCTTCGCCAGTGAGAAAGGATTCGCCGAAGGCGCCACCACGCTGGCCCAGATGAACGGCCGGGCCCGACGGTATCTGGCGAAGGCCGCGCGGTGGATCCTGACCCAGCCGTTCGGGGGGATGATGGCAGGAATCTATCGACGCTACCCGGAGTTGGCCGTGAACAACCGGATACCGCGGTCCGCACTGCGGGCTCGGGGATGGCGGTCCGTGCATCCGTTCTTGGCGGGCATGGCCACGATCGCCGGAATCTTCCGGGGTCTCGGCAACTCCAAGTCCGGCCGTGAAGCTGATGCGGCAGCCCTTGAGGGCGACTGGTGGGCGGTTGGCGATGGCCTCCGCTACGCTCTCGACCACGCCAACGAATCCGGTCGGGGCTGATGCCGGGGACAGCGCCAGAGGGCGAAGACCGCCCCGATCGTGAGGGTGGCGGCGAGCTCGACGCTTACGGGCAGTCGGGGCAGATGGCCGGATTCTGGCAGTGCGCGGGCTGGTGCAGCACTTTCGAGGGCCGCTGCCCCCGCCCGCGCTCCTGCGCGGATACGACGAGGTGGTTCCGGGGGGTGCGGAGCGAGTCCTAGTAATGGCAGAGCGTCAGGTGGCCCATCGCCAGAACCTCGAATCCCGTGGGCAGCTGTTCGGGTTCAGCCTGGCGGCCAGCGCGATCGGCGGGGCCTTTCTAGCGGCCGGGGCTGGCGTCCCGCTGGCGGGCGTTGCGGGAATAATCCTTGCTGTCGCGACCCTGAGCGGATTCTTCATCTGGGGCAGGGCGGGCGGCGCGAGCCGCGGCGCCCTTGGCCGGAAGCGCCCCGGAGACGCCACGACCGGCCATAGTTCCGACGACTGACACGGCCGCGCAATCGGCCCCCTCCGGCCACGCTCCCCCCGCTCCGGGTGAATTGCAATCCGGTGAGTGCAAGCCGTCCGCAATCGGGAGCTGCGATCCTGAACGGCCGGATTCGTAGCTGATCAGTGCTGTAGGTTCGATCTTGGGCGCATGGCAGTGCTGGTTGTCCAACCGGACCGGACGTGCGACTGATCCTGCGACGGCTGCGCGAGAGTGCGGAGGCGGTACGGTCCGCAACGGGGGCCGCGCCGGCGGCTCCGCAAGACGTGCCAGAACGTCCGGGCGTACGCCGGGAAGGTGCCGCTGGACCGCCGCAGGCGGTGCACCCTCGAATCGGCGTATGCCCGGGTGACCGGCCAGGATCGAACATTCCGCACTGAATAGCGCCCGGCCGACACGATCGCGCCCTGCGGGGAGTCCGCCGGCCCGCTGCAGCGACCTTGGCCTCGCGCTACGGGTAGCGACAGGGCGCGGCCGACGCGAGACCTGCCGCAAACCGGCAGGATCTGCCGATTCCGGAAAATGGCGGGCGCGAGGATTGCGCCAGACCGACGATCGGGAGCGCAGCGGCGCTGGGCCGCGCCCCGGATCGAACCGGGGCCCGACGCCGGCGCGCTGCTGGTAGGATGCCGGTCGTGCGGCGCGAGCGGGGCATGTGGGACGGCGTGGGCGGGGCATGCCGCGTGCTCGCGATCCTGCTGTCCGGAATGATCGTGGCCATCGCCGAGCTGGGCGCAACGGCGCCGGAGGCCGCCGCTGAAGGGCCGCGGGCCGCGGCGACGTGCCGCTGGGAGCTCGTCGAGATCGGCGCCACTGCGCCCGCGCGCAGGTACTAGCCGTGCCCCGTCAGCAGCGGCGGGTCGTGCTCGCACTGCGGGCAGCGCATGCGGACCGGGTCGGTCCACAGCGATCCGCTAAGATACTGCTCGTCGGTGCATTCGGTTTTGAAACGAATTTGCATGGCGCCGGCCGGGGCCCGGCGAGTGTCGGTCGCGCGGGCCCGTCACGATCTTGCGGCGCTGCCGGCTGGGACCGGCCGCGCCGCCGTCGCGACTTGATTGTGACTGCTCCCCGTCGCGGAGCCTGCCCGCGCGTTCCGCTGCTGCACATCGCTCGCACCAGATTCCGTCGGACAACCGCCGTCCTGCCCTGCTCGAGACGCAATTCTCAGTCCACTGGATTCCGGATTGCTCTGCTGGCTCAGCCGTCTTGACATTCAGACAGAGTGACCCCAGATCGCTTCAGTTCAGGAAAATAATCTGAGGTTCAACACGGAATCCGAAGGCGCGTCGGAGGGCGGGCTTGGCTTTGAGGTTGAGGCCTTCGACGGCGCCGGAGGAATGGCAGCGGCCGGTGCGGAACCAGTTAAGGATGAGGGGCCGGTGGTGGGTGAGCATGCGGGCGAACTGGGCGAGGGGCTGGAGTTTGGTGCGGTAGGCACGGCGGCGCCAGCGTTTGAGGAAGCGGTTGGCCAGGGTGGGGGAGCGGGCATCGAAGAACTGGCGGAACTCCTCCTTGAGCAGGTAGGCGCGGACGGTGTCGAGGTTGAGCTTGAGCAGTTCTCCTGCAAGCGGGGCACTTGGAGTTCGCTGAGGTGCTCGCGCCACTTGAGCAGCAGCCAGCGGGAGTTCTTCAAGACAGGCTGCTTGCCTTGGGCCTTGAGCTGGCGAGCCTCGCCGGCGCGGACCTTGTCGATGGCTTCGCTGAGCTTCTTCATGATATGGAAGCGATCCAAAACACGAACAGCTTGCGAAGCACGGTCCGCGACGACGGTCAGGTAGGGCTTCCACATGTCGGAGCAAGCCACGTGCAGGCGGCCAAGCGGTCTGGGCCGAACCAGTCGAAGAAGTCCTCGAGCGTCTTCTTCTTGCGGTGCTCGCCGACCCACAGCCGGCGGCGGCAGCCGGCATCGAGCTGGTACACGAGCGGCAGGTACTTGTGGCCCTTGTGCCAGGCGATCTCATCCACGCCGAGCACGCGGATGTCTTTGAGGCACACATGCTCGCGGCCCCATCGCACGGCCATGGCGACCGAGCGATGCACGCACTCCCAGGACACGTCGAAGGCTGAGGCGGTTTCCTTCCAAGAGAGACGCTTGGCCCAGCCGGCGAGCATCCAGGCGAAGGCCTTGGTGACCGGGCGCTTGCCGTTGGCCCACGGCACTTTCTCGACTTTGACCCTGCTGCACCACTTGCAGCTGACGCGGCGCATGGCGTACACCAGCCAGACCTGCAGGCCGAGCACGGGCACGAACTGGAAACGGCGCGGCTTGAGTCGGTCCTATCTAGGTCCGGCAATGCCGCAGACCGAGCAGACGGGGCGGTTG
The DNA here is from genome assembly GCA_963662745.2 of Bryobacterales bacterium. Lineage (GTDB taxonomy): Bacteria > Acidobacteriota > Terriglobia > Bryobacterales > UBA6623 > VXMF01. The sequence goes on along the minus strand of CAXXUI010000002.1, from coordinate 2,034,609 downwards.
TCGGCCCTCGGCCGCACCTGCACCTCCAAGCGCCCGACCCCGGCGGCATTCTCCAGCAGCCGGATCTTGCCGTAGACGAAGCCGGGTATGTTGTGAACTCGATTGAGAATCGTGGTTAGCCGCATGTGACACCGTACATACAGTATCATGCTGGCACATGGCCGCGACCATGCGGTATCCATGGCGCAGACCCCGTAGCTCAGCCGATGCGGGCAAACCACTACTGCAAGAAGGAAGAGCAGCTACTGGACGCGAGCCCACGTACCGTCCACCAAGCCATGCTCAGCCATCATCGGCCCCACATGTTGTGCGGAGGAGGAGACTAAGTATGGGGAAATCACAACAAGCATCTCAAGATAGCATGTGCTATCTATGACTTTTGGAACTCACGTCAGTAATTTCGTTTATGATTTGGATCCGCTGGACTTGAGCACGACCCTAGGTAGCTCCGAGTGAGGGACCTGCTCGATCCGATTGGCGACGCGTCCCACGCCGTCCCAGATCACGAACCTGCCGGGCAAGACCGTCACCTTGAGGCTCACGTCGACGTAGACGCCAAGTTCCAACACTTCGTTCAGCGATCCTGCCCCCCAGCCTCCGTGGGGCAACATCGTCACTCTCCGTCGGGAGAGACTGGTGCTCGTGTTGGATGGTGCCTATCGATTTTCCTTCACCCCGAACGATTGCTACCCAACAGCGCCTTGATTCTCGAGACCAAGCGCGTCCTTCTTGCGTCGAAAAACTCGACAAACCCCGCCATTTCTTCAGGAACAGAACCCAATAGATGGTCGCGAACGTGTGCCTTCCTCCGTCGTTCGTCGGGATACGTCCGAGCCAACCACTGGGCTGGCAATGACGCACTCTTTTCCGTGTTCACCGCGCCCCGAAGGAGCTGGAGATTGCCGATCCGGTTTTTCCGGTCACGGAATCCGTCGATCTTCTGCTCTGGAACATGCGCATCGCGCAGCCTGCGCTTGCTGAACCGCGCGACAGGGAAGATGTGATCCACATGAAACAGCTGTCCCGGATCTACGAAGGGGAATATGAGCGAGAGAAGCGCGAAAACTCGTGGGCTGCCGTACCTCGTGTCCGCAAGTTCTTCGACCTCGTCATGATTGAATACGAGTTCTCGACCCCGACGAGCCATCTCCTCACCAAGTCTGGTGGCGGGAAATCCATGGGTCGCGTTTTCGCGAATCACGTTCCTCAGAGCTGTGAGCAACGTGTCGAGGCCGCTCCCCCAGACACCGCTCTTCAGCAGGCTGCGGATCAGCCACCCGCGAATCCTCTCCCGGTCGTCCTCATACCCGCTATGGGTGAGGAATGACTCCTTATGCGTGCTCCGGTGCAGGTAGTAGGCAATGGGGAGAATGGCGTTGTGTGCGGTTAGGGTTGGTCGGCTGAATCCGAATCCGGCGACCAGCTGGACCGTCAGAGTTAGCGCCGATTTTACGGATGTCCACCGATCTTCGAGGACGCCCATGTTCTCGCGGTTGAAGTTGTCCACCTTGAATCCCACACTCCCGATGTCGCTTAGCATCAGTCCGGCCTTGAGAACGAAGTCCTTCGAGAAGGAGAAGCCCGATCCGATCCGGTTAAGTGCGTCGACGAGCTTGTGAATCTCCTCGCGAGCATCGGTCTTCCACTGCGCCACCGCGATCGACAGGAGCAGGTCAGAGTGTGAGAGAGGCGTACCACCGTCATTCATGCGAATGAAGATCTGGACGACATCGTCCAATTTCTGTCTCCGCTCCTCGTAGTAGGCCACCACATGGTCCTTGCGGACCACACTATGAAGCCGATCAAGTGCTTTGTAAGCATGGTTGAGGAACTGTTGGTCGAGGCGGCTGTTCAGCCACTGCAACATCGCCAGGCCACCGTCCATCGACAAGACGTCGCCCACGCGGAACCAGCATTCGGCACCGTCGCCCAGCTCGCCCTCGCGTTGGCGGGGCTCGGTCTCTTGCCGGAAGCTGAAGCGGTACCCAGTCCCCTCCTCCTCGTCCTCATCGGGGTTCGACAGGAGGTCCAAATAAAGATGTCGTTTCGGAAAGGCCTCGGGGTTGTTCCACCACAGGCGCGGCAGCTTCCAAGTCATGCTTCCTCGCAGGCCGACGTTGAGGGCCGTCAGGCGCTGCTGGCCGTCGAGCACCGCGGTAAGTGCCGAGTTCGGCATCGCGGAAAGCGGAGGGCAATGCCGGGCGTCCCGCTGGTGGTAGTGAAGCACGAAATCGTAAAAGTTGAACTTGTGGCTGTTCGCCGGAGCCACCTTCCAGTAGAGGAAAGTTCCGAAGGGGAACCCCTTCATCAGGCTGTCGAAGAGTCGGCAGATCTGGTCTGCACGCCAGACGAACTCCCTTTGAATCGCGGGGAGCACGAGTTCGTGCTTGTGGATTTGGTCGAGCGTCTGCTCAATCGTAAGGCCGGTCTGGTACATAGCGGAATGGGTGGTGGTTGGGTGGTTGATGATTGGGTGCCATCAGATCGACGAGCCACGTTCTGATCCGTAGTGCGAATCCACCCCGGAGCCAGTCAGGAATCCCAAGTAGATGATCGGCCATTGTAGCGCAGCGGCAGGGATCGCCTCTAGCGCGTCGTGGCTGGGTTGGGCGAGGGGGACCACAGGGCGCGCGTGGCGCCAGTACGGGGGAGGTCTCTTCCACTTGCGTTCGACCTTGCTCAGGGCCATGCGGATCAGCTTGCTGGTGGCCGGGTCACGTCAGTTATTCCCATGCAGTGGGCCAAGGACTCCGTCGTGGGCACCACCGCCCGTGAGAACCTCAACACCTCGATCCCCAATGCCTCGGCCTCGTGCCAAGCCTGGAGGAGCAGGGCGGTCTTTGGCCCCCCCGGCCCGTCCGCGATGGTTTCGCTGGCGGGCGCGTCTCCGTCCGCATGGTTCTCCAAGTGCTCCCCAATCAGTGGTTGCTCCGACTCCCGACCGGCCAAGCAGAGCGGGAGCTGCCTAGGGCCTGGTCGAGGCGAACTGCGTCCGGTTACCCAGTCGGGCCGGTGCGAGAGGAGGCCTGCCATGGCCCTCTTGACGTATTGCGCCTTCTATCAGACCGGCAGGTACCGCAGGGTCAGCAGCACTCGCTCCAGCTTGCAGACGCCGATCTCCATGAGAGCAGCATCGAGAACCACTGGTTCCCAGACCCCACCGAGAGACCGTTTGCGACGAACTACCAGGAACGGCCGTGCCGTTAACTAGGCAGAGGGTCAAAGTCAGAGGCGGCCGCGCGTGCCACATACCGCATCAAGCTGGGTATACCCGGCTCGTAGCAGGGGCGGCCCTTGTGGTTGACTGTCCAGATGTAGCCTAGGTCATGAAGCCGGCCGCAGCTCCGCAAGACGTCGTCTGCTTCGTTCGCCTCCCCTAGTCGCTCCAAGGCCGCTCTCACGGCTTCCTTGACTGGGCCGGGAGGCATCCTCGCAGCACCATCGAATGCCTCGGCGACTCCCGCCGCGACCTCAAGTAGGTTGGCCTTCACTAGCTCCTTGTACCGCAACAAGTAGACGAAGTTCTTCCTCGCCTCGAACCGCGGCCTGACGCGGTCCAAGTCTGCGCAGGTCAGCTGTCGACCACTGTTGCCGCACTCGTTCCACAGCAACTCTCCCCAAAGCTGTACGAAGAACGGGTATCCGTGGCTCTCCTGTGAGATCCGATCCAGGGCGGAATCCTCAATCGATCTGCCATGCTGCTCCAGCGGAATCCGAATGGCATCGGCCGAAGCGGCCGCCCGAAGGCGCCCGATAGGCAGTTCCTCGCTCCGCTCCCAGAAGGCTGCCCCCATCGTGTTGAGATGCTCCGGCAGATCCGGCGTGCCGGCGAACAACAGCATCGCAGGCAAACCGCTGTGGTGCCAGCGCTGCCCGGCGCTGAGCAGGGCCCGGCCCAGCTTCAAGGGCAAGGTGTGCGCCTCGTCGATCGTCACAAGGACAGGCTTCCTCCGCGCCCGCCGCTCAATTGCGGTGACTGCCTTGCTCGGCGGCACTTCGCGCCGATCTACGCCCGCACCTAGGATCGAGAAGCCGGTCACCACCCGAAGCCACCTAGACAGGCCGGGATGTTCGTGGGTCTCGTTCTCCAGTCTGTCGGACTCGCCCAAGCGGATGTCGATCACCGAGATGTTGCGGGATTTCGCTTGGCGCTTGGACCAGACCAGCAATACGGTCTTGCCGTTCCCTCTGGGCCCGTGGAGGAGGACAAAAGTGCCAGGAGCTCTCGCTTGGGCCAGTCGGGCCAGCCGGTTGCGGATCAGGCCCTGCTCCAGCTCGCGGCCCGCCAAGAATGGCGGAGCGACACCAATTCCGGCGACGAACGGATTCAGCGGCTCTCTCAACGACTGTCGCTGACCGAACCAAGCCCGCACAACGACTTCATGGTAGGCGATCCATGGCGGCACCAAGGAAACGCTCCTGCTGGGAGCGGACTCCTCGACCGGATGCCATGCGGATCCGCTTGCGATGAACGGATTGATGTTGGTCGGGTCGAGGAGCTGACATCCAGCCGCAGGAGCCTGCTGCTAGCGCTTCAGTGGACTACAAAGCGCTTGCCTCCGTAAAGCTGGCCGAACTCCTCGCTCGTTAGGCGCACTTCCACTTGGTGGGCGCTGAGCTGCTCGTCCACTGCCTTCGGGTAGTACCCGACTACGTACTCGGTCGCGGCAAGAGTCGAGAGCGAGACTAGGATCTGGCGAATCACTTTGTTGTTGAGGACAGGGAGGTCGTAGCTGCGCCCGCCGGTCTTGGGCCCAAGTTCGGCGAACACTCTCTGCAGCGACTCCTGGTGGCGGGCGTTCGACTGGCGGTTTAGCGTGTTCTGTGGCTGAGCCCGCGGGCTGAATTGCGGCTCCCCCTGCCGCTGGCCGTTTTGATTGCCACCCCCCAAGCCCGCCGGGTTCGGCTGGCGATGCGATCCCGTTCCGGCACCGAGACCCCCACCGTACGCGGCACCGCCCCCGACCAGTCCTTGCGCACGCTTCTTGATGCGCTCATGGCCGAGGACTACGGGATACAGGGGAATCCCAAACGCGTTCGCCGAGCGGGAGACGAGCTCCGGATCGAGGTCAGTCGTGCTGAGCCCGTCAGAAAAGACAACCATCATCCTCGACACGTTCCCGCCACGGCTCGAGGCGTGGCGGGCAGTCTGCATGATCGCTTCGTATACCTTGCTGCCTCCGGCCTCGGACTCGAAGGATTGCTCCAAGGCCCTCTGGAGCTTCGCGAGATCGCGCGTAGGCCCGGTGAAGATCTTCAGATTGTTCGCAAAGCCGTAGACCGAGATCTGAACATCCTCCCTCAGCCCCTCCAGCATGGCGCTCCGAACGGTGTGGAAGTCCAGCAGCCCCGGAGTCATCACGCTGTAGCTGAAGTCAATCAGGAAGATGATCTCAGTTGGAACGGACCGCTGCTCCACAGCGGCGCCTTCCGCCGGAGGGCCCTCCACGAATGCGATGCGCTGGGGAACCCCGTCCTCGAAGAGTTCGAAGGCCTCGCCACCCAGCCCGTTGACAGACTTCTTGCCCCGGTACACGTGCAAGGGCACAACGACCAAGTTAGACTCCGTCGTGATGATCAGGCCGGTGTCTTCGGCGGGGACCTCCGGCTGCTGGGCCCGAGCCGTGCCGCTCAGCATGCAGACCGCTGCGAGTAACGGCGCAATTCCAATCAGTGTCCTCATGTCATCTTCTCGATCCGCCGCTACCATCAAGGAGTCAGCCCCGGCGGCGGATCCACAACCCGGATAGAACGGCCAGAAGGATTATAACAGCGACGGCCGCCGAGCCGGCCGGGCCGGCTGTCGCGATTCGGACGCTGAAGGCGCTCGATCAGTGCGCCCGCTGCGGCTGGCGACAGCGTCCAATGACACCCTAGACACTAGCAGCTCGGTCTCCATCTAGTGCGTTCGGGGCTAGCGCAGGCGGCTCAGAAACTCTACGAGATCCACCAAGTCGTCGATCGTCATCTGCTCCTGCAAGTCGTCCGGCATCGCCGATACCGCGGACCTTCTGCGATCGAGGATCGCATCCCTGGAAAACTCGGAGATCGCTCCGCCCTCCAAGCGAAGCGTGACGGAGGAATCCGTGTCGCTGATCACCAAGCCGGAGACGTCCCCCTGATCGGCCAGCGTCAGGTGGACAAGCTCGAATTCCGGCGAGACGCTCGCCGTTGGATCGAGAATCGACTCGTACAGACCCGCCTTCGACAGCTTCGCTCCGATCTCGGAGAGGTCTGGCCCGAACGGCGTGCCGTCTCCGCGGACCATGTGGCAGTCAGTGCAATCGGACGCCTCGAAGACCTCCGCCCCTCGCTCGGGATTCCCGACAAACACCAGCAGCTCCGTTAGCTGCGGAAGCGGTTCGCGGCCCTTGAGTGGGGGGACTGGAAACAGTCCCTCCGCCTCCTCCCGCAGCCGCACATGCATGGACCGCGTAACGGCCTTGCCGGCCACAGCGGCCAACTCGTGAGGGAACTCGCCCCGGCGCGCGACTTCGACCAGGGCCTCGATCCCAAGGCTGAAGCCCGCCAGCAGCCGCACTGCGCGATCGCGCACTGCCAGTGGCAGGTCACCGTCCTGCAAGACCTCTTCGAGGATCGGCACGGCCTCAGCGGAGCGGGTATTGCCCACTGCTTCAACGGCATCTGCCGCGAGGTTCCGTCGCTCACGGATGAAACTCAGGACGGCCGCAGACTCGCCTGCCTGAAGGAGTGTGGCGGCTGAGGAGATCCCGACCGGATCGGCTTTCCTAGCTGCGGCGACTTCCATCAAGACTGGATAGTGCTCCTTGAGTCCGTACCGTTGGACGAGCCTCGCAAACTGCTCGCTGCCCCGGCCCCGGTCAAGCAGCGCTTCGATTGAGGCCCGCATCCCGGGGCGGACATCCAGATCCAACTCTGGCAGCCTCAGCAGTGCTTCGGACGCGACAAGGAACGGCACTGGCGAACCATCGCTCCTGGATCCGAACGCGAGACGCTCCAAGCTACGGTTCTTCACAGCGCTGTTGGCCTGGAAGTCGAACGCGCGCAGGTACTTGAGCGCTTCGGCTTCGGGAATACCGGGGCCCACAAGGATGGCGGCGAGGAGCTCGGGTGTCGAAGAGGCGCGGGATCGCCACACGATCTCGCGACCTGCCGGCCGGCTCCAGCTGTTGCCGGTCAAGGCGAGCCAAGCTGAGAGGCGCGTGTCCCAGTAACCGTCCGCCCCAATTCCCAATGCCTCCAGGTACCAGCGGTCGCCAGCCGCGTGTTGGTCCGCCAGAGTGGCCCACAGGGAGGCAGCCTCGCGCTCCGGCCGTGCCCGGAGCGCGATCGCGAGCTCGCGACGAACATGGGGCGACGGATCCGAAGCAAGCCGCGCCAAGAAGGAAGTGGGATTCTCGCCCACCTGCCGGGCCGCGCGAATGGCCACAACGCGGATATCGTCGCTCGGGTCCTCCAGCGCCTCGCGCAGGTAGTCCCGCCCTGTGCCGGCGAAGCGCGACAACAGCCACAGCGCTCGGGCGCGGTGACGCACCTCCGGCCCGTGGCGGAACAGGCGGGCCAAGGCAGCCTCCGCCTCTGGTGTCCCGTCCAAGATCTTCCAAGCCAAGTAGCGGACGGCGGCATTCGGGCTCTTCAGCGCATCCACCGCCCCCGCGACCGACTCGAAGTCGTGCTGGAGCGGCTCATAGCCGTGCGACGCTGGGGCGATCCTGAAGATCCGTCCGCGAGTCGAGTCCAGCTGTCGATTCCAGCCGATCACCGGGTCATACCAGTCGCTGACGAAGACCGACCCGTCCGGCGCAACGGCGACATCCACCGGCCGCACCCACTTGTCCCGCTCGCCCTTGAGAATGTCCAGCGACCGGGCCTCATAGCCCGCGCCCCGCTTCTGGGACAGCACGCCCCGCAAGACTCCGGGGCCGGCATCGGTCGCGAGGACCTGGTCCCAGAAGGGCTCGGGAAGGAGCCGGCCCTCGTACGAGGCCACCCCCGTTGGTGAGCCGGCACCCGTGATCAGCAGGTTCGGAACGACGCCGGGGTCGTTCTGGTGCCAGTGCCTTTCCGGCACTGCCAAGCTGCTCCCCGTCCGGGGGGCAGCGTTGCCGGCCCCGGTCAACTCGTCGCGGTAGCCGTAGTTCCCGAATTCCAGAATGTAGTTGATTCGGCAGGCGTAGCTACCGTCATTGTCGTTGTCGGACTGCCAGAGCCCGCCCAGAGAGTCGACTGCGACCTCGTAGTTGTTGCGGAAGTTGTGACCGAGCACTTCAGTGCCCGTCCCGTCCGCCTCCGACCGGAAGACCATTCCCCCTTGGTAGGGGCTGCTCAGCCCGGCGAGCGCTCTCACGAACTGCGGACGGTCGTCAGCTCCCTGCTGACGGAGCCCCCGCACGAAGTTTCGGTCAACGGCCGGTTCTCCGAATCTGTCAACCACCAGGCGGCCTTGCGAGTCGTGAATGTACCGCCCCGCGTTGCCCATGTTCCAGTAGAAGCGGCCGTCCGGTCCAAAGACGAAGGAATGTGTCGAGTGGTCGTTCTGGGGGGCGCCCGAGTTCGTGAAGAGGTACTCCTTTCTATCTGGCACGTCATCGCCGTCCTCGTCGGTGAACACGAGCACGTTCGGCGCGGCAGTGACGATCACCTTGTTTCCGAGAACGGCCAAGCCCAACGCCGCATCCACATCTCGGCCTTGATAGAAGACCTTCGAGCTGTCTGCAACTCCGTCACCGTCAGCGTCCTCAAGAATCAGGATCCGGTCGCCTTCGGGTCGCTTGTCGCTGCGGCCGTGCTCGCGGTAGTTCACGACGTCGCAGACCCAAACCCTCCCGCGATGGTCGACGTCGATGTTCGTCGGGCTAGCTATCAGGGGCTCGGAGGCGAACAGGGTGGCCTCCAAGCCCGGGTAGAGGTCGAGACTAGCCGCAGCGGCGTCCGGATCCCGCATCGACCGGGGTTCAGACGAGCAGGCGTGCGTGAAGAGCGCGAGGCTGACAATTGCCAAAGATCCGTGACGGGTGTGGTGGTGCGTCACGACGCGCTTCCCACCTTGCAGTGACTGGAGGTGGCATGGTCAGCTGGAGCGGAAATATGAATCAGATGATCAAAGACCATCCAGACGAAGGACGCAACTAGCAAGACGTGCCTGTTCCACCAGTAGCAGGACTGCGTGAACTCAGTCCGTTCCTGATTCTTCATCCTCGTATTCGAGAATCCAGATGTTCCGGAACATCACAAAGCTGTGCAGATCGTGCAGCTGGAGACCTATCGGCCCCGTCTTCGGACGATTCGGGTCGCCCGCGTGCTCTGCGGCGAGGGCACCGTTGACGAACACTCGGATGCCATCAGCCCGGGACTCGATGTTGAGCCGGTTCCACTCCCCGACCACGTTCAGCCCTTCAGGAGCCCGAGCGAAGCCGTAGATCGAGCCAGTGGGCCACCGGCCCGTGTATTCGCTGTCGATCTGGATCTCGTAGCCCTGCTTGGAGGGTGTGCAGTCGTAGTCGGGCCGCTCCGCGATCGCGCAGGCGGCCTGCGACGGGTCGCGGATCGAGATGCCGCTGTTGCCGGGCGTGTTCACCCAGTACTCAACATGGAGGTCAAACTCCCCGTACTCCCGGTTCGTGTACAGCCACGACTGGCGGTTGCTCCACCAGACGAACCTCTCGCGCCCGATCGGACCGTCGCCCTGCAGCTCCTGCTGGCGGTCGTGGCCGAAGGTGGCGAGCAGGACGCCGTCGGCCCGCAGACGCCAATGCCCTTCCCCGAGGACCGTCCAGCCGTCCAGCCCGTTGCGCAGCAGGTCCCCCCAGTCAGCCGCCACTGCTGGCTGCGCGAGCGCGGCGAGCGCCGCCACAAGAATCGACTGCTTCACGCGGCTCATCTTTCTAGCCAGCTTACTCGACGTACTGGACCTCCTCCTCCAACTCAATCCCATACCTGTCCCTGACTCGCGCCTTCAGCACCTCTACCAGCTGGCGGAGCTGACGGGCCGTCCCACCGCCGCGATTGTAGATCAGGTTCGCATGGTAGGAAGCGATCTCAATGCCGCCGTTGCGCATGCCCTTGGATCCGACCTGATCAAGGAAGAAGGCGGAAGCCACCTTCCCCACCCGCACGGCCCGCTCCGGAACGACGTTGGCGGCAGCCTTGGGCAGGTCGGCCAGGCGGAGGTTCTTGAAGATGCTTCCCGCGCAGCGCATGGTCGGAGGGAACTTCTCGTCGCGGATCGACTGGATCTCCGCAGCCCGCGCCCGCAAGGCCTCCGCATCACCCTCGGGCACCACCAGCCGCACACCCGTGATCAGCCAGTCCTTGCGCCTCTTGAACACCGATTCCCGGTACTCGAACTCGCACTCCGCAGCCCCGATAGAACGAAACGCCGCTCCGTCGAAGAAGTCGACCCGCCGGACGAACTCGTCCATCTGATGCCCGTACGCCCCAGCGTTCCCGTACACCGCGCCGCCAACTGAGCCCGGAATTCGGGTCAGTGTGTGAAGGCCCTCTAGCCCGAGTTCGAGGGTCAGATCCACCAAGGCCTGCAGTCTCCCCCCGGAGTCGGCTTCGATCCCCCCGTCGCGGTGCCGCAAGCCGCTGCCCCGGTACCGCACGACGAGGCCCTGAAAACCCTCGTCCGCCGCAACCACATTGCTGCCGTCACCCAGCAGGTAGAACGGGACGCCCGCTCCGCGAGCGGCCGCATACGCGCCGCTGAGTGCCTCGGGCGTGGAAGCGAGGCCGAAGAAGTCCGCAGGCCCGCCAATGTCGAATCGCGTGTGCAAGCTGAGCGGCACTCCGGCCTCTACCACAAGGCCAGGAATCGCCCGCAGCCTCCGCTCCAGATCTGCGGCCCTGCCGATCGCGACTTCCAATCTCCGATTGTAGGCAGTGCCCCCCAACCCGAGCCGGCATCCCCGGGTCTCGCGTTCCATCAAGTCGTTCATCATGGAGTGGTGACTTTTCGCTTCCCGGGCCTCCCGCCCGAAGCACGGCGATTCCTGCGCGACCTCCGCGAGAACAACCGCCGGGAGTGGTTCCAGCCGCGCAAGGCCCTCTTCGAGAAGCATGTCCGCCAGCCGCTGCTACAGCTCGTGGACGAGGCGGGACGAGCCTTGGCCGAGCACTCCCCGGGATTCCTGCTTGACCCGCCCAAGTCCGTCTACCGGATCTACCGCGACATCCGTTTCTCCAAGGACAAGTCGCCGTACAAGACCCATGTGGCCGCGATCTTTCCGCCAGTCGGGATTCCGCGGCACGGCGGAGCCGGGTTCTACTTCCACTTCTCGGCGGACGAACTGCTGATCGGCGGCGGCCTCTACCGCCCAGCCTCGCCCGACTTGGCTCGCATCCGCAGCCAAATCGCGGCCGATCCGGACGAGCTGCGTGCAATTCTGGGCGCCCCAGCGTTCCAAGCGGCATTCTCTGGGCTGGACGGGGAACGACTCAAGCGCGCACCGCGGGGCTTCCCCAGAGACCATGTGGCCACTGACCTGCTCGTGTACAAGCAATTCCTCGCCGGTGCCACTATGCCGGCATCAGAAGTCGAACGGCCCTCCATCGGCCCGCTGCTCGACTCCCACTTCCGCGCACTCGGACCCTTGGTCGCATACTTAAACCGCCCGCTGCTCAGTGGCTGACGGCTGCCCGTGCGGATCGCGAGCCGCCGCGACGGGATGCAGCATCATAGGAGGTTCAGGTATCCATGGCCTATCGTGACCTCCGAGACTACATTGGTGCGCTGGAGCGCCACGACGAATTGAAGAGGGTTCCGTTCGAAGTCGACCCGCACCTTGAGATCTGCGAGCTAGCCGACCGGGCGGTGAAGAGCGGCGGACCGGCCCTGCTCTTCGAGAACCCCAAGGGCTCGACCGTCCCCGTCCTGATCAACGCCTACGCCTCCATGTCCAAGATGAACCTCGCTTTCGAGGTGGACTCGGTGGACGACATAGCCGCTCGCATCACCGAGTACTTGGACTTGAGTGTGCCCAAGGGCATCGCCGGCAAGCTGAAGGGGCTGTCCAAGTTGGCTGAGGTCCGGAACTTTCTGCCCCGGACGGTGCGATCCGGCCCCTGCCAGGAGGTCGTCAAGCAGGACGGCTTTTCGTTGGGCGACTATCCGATCCTCACCTGCTGGCCCGACGATGGCGGGCCGTTCATCACGCTGCCCATGGTCTTCTCACGCAACCCGGTCACGGGCAAGCGGAATTGCGGCACCTACCGTTTGCAGGTCTACGATGACCGCACCACGGGCATGCACTGGCAGACCCACAAGCAGGGAGCCGAGCACTATCGGCGCATGCGCCAGGAGGGGCGCGAGACGAGGATGGATGTCGCTGTCGCCATCGGCTCCGACCCGGCCACCATGTACTCGGGCATCCTCCCTCTGCCGCCAGATCTCGACGAGATGCTGTTCGCGGGCTTCGTGCGCCGGAAGCCGGTGGAGATGGTGCGCTGCAAGACTGTCGACTTGGAAGTGCCCGCCAACTCGGAAATCGTCCTCGAAGGCCATGTCAACCTAGGCGAGCTGCGCACGGAAGGTCCCTTCGGGGACCACACCGGCTACTACTCGCTGGAGGACGAGTACCCGGTGTTCCACATCGACTGCATCACGCAGCGCAGGGAACCTGTCTACGCGACGACCATCGTCGGCCCCCCGCCCATGGAGGACTACTACATGGGGAAGGCCATCGAGCGGATCTTCCTGCCTCTGATGCGGCTGCAGGCACCCGAGATCGTCGACGTTGCGATGCCCCCGGAGGGAATCTTCCACAACCTGATGCTGATATCGATCCGCAAGTCCTACCCGGGGCAGGCCCGCAAGGTGATGAACGCCATTTGGGGCCTGGGCCAAGCGTCGTCGACCAAGTGCATCGTGGTCGTCGATCACGATGTGGACGTGCAGGATTACTCGGAGGTCGCTTGGCGGGCCTTGAACAACATCGATCCCGAACGCGACATCCAGTTCACCTTGGGGCCGATCGACTCGCTGGACCACGCTAGCCGCCTGCCGGACTTCGGATCCAAGATGGGAATCGACGCCACCAAGAAGTGGGCCTCCGAGGGCTTCTCCCGTCCATGGCCCGAAGTCCTCCGCATGGACGAAGACGTGAAGCGCCGGATGGATCGAATCTGGGAGTCGCTCGGGATCGGATGACGCCCCCTCCCATCGGAGTCGGCTGACATGCCTGCCAGCCCTGCCCTGCTTGCTCCGACGGCTGCCACGGCATTCGCGGCCGTGGCGGCTGGGCTGGCTTGGATGTTCCTGAGTCTTGAGCGGCTGCCGCCCCCGCAACTTCGGGAACTCGAACTGACCGCTACCGTCGTCTCCACACTCGAAGGAACGCTCACCGTAAAGCGTCGCGGCCGTGTGCGGACCGCGATCCTCGCAGTCGGGGAGATCGTCCGCACCGACGACCCGCTCTTCGAGTTCTACGACCTCGCCCTGATGGAGAACCGAGCGGACCTCGCCCAGCAGATCGAGCGCGAGCGCGGAGTACGGACACAGCAAGCCGTAGCGCGCCAATCGGAGGCGGAGTCCGAGAGGTCCAAGTTGCGAACCGCCACCCTACGGCACCTAGAGGACTCCTTCAAGCTGGCGCAAGAGCGGTTCGACCGCTGGAAGATCCTAGTCAGCGAGGGGCTGGTCGCGCGCATCGAGTTCGAGAAGGAACAGGCGCGATACGAGGACGCACGGCTCCGGCTGGAGCAGGCACAGGCGGCGGCAGCCGAGGAGGCCGATCCAAGAGACCTGGTTTCCTCGACGCAACCGAGCCGCGCCGAGCGCCTGTTGATGCGGCTGAACCGGCTCCCGGACACGTTCGCCGTCCGCAGCCCTTGGAGCGGCAGCGTGGTCGCCATCCATGTCGCGGCGGGCGACACGCCCGAGCGGGGCGCTCCGCTGGCCACCATCGCGCGGACTGCCTTGGGGCGGCTTGAGGCGGCAGCGCCGTCAAGCGTCGTTGTCTCGGCTGTGCGTTCCGCCTGCGGCTTGCCGGGGCCGTTCCCGTTCACAATCCGGGACGGTGTCGTGACGCTGCCCCTCCCACCTTCCCAGGACGCCGTATTGGGCCGGCGATGCTCCGTTCTCACGGTCGTGCGGGACTGGCAGCGGCCAGAGCGTAACTAGAACGGCTTGCATGGCGCCTTCATTCAATGGGGGATCATGTCTGCAACCAGCCAAGCAGCGACCAGTAGTCCGGAAGTCGACAAGCAGCGCAGGGACGGGATCGTGATCCAGACCCACGGCCTGCGGAAGACCTATGTGATGGGCGATCAGCAGATCCACGCGGTCGACGGCGTCGATGTAGTAATCCGATACGGCGAGTACGTGGCGCTGATGGGGCCGTCAGGCTCTGGAAAGTCGACCTTCATGAACCTAATCGGGGCCTTGGACACTCCGACGGCGGGGGAATACTACATAGCGGGGCAGCTGATCAGCACGATGTCCGATGACGAGCTGGCCTACATCCGCAATCGGGAGATTGGGTTCGTGTTCCAGACGTTCAACCTGCTGCCGCGCCTCACCGCCTTACAGAACGTGGAGCTTCCGCTGATTTACTCAGGCGTGCTGCCTGCAGAGCGCACCGAGCGTGCCAGGCGAGCCCTCCACCAGGTTGACCTGACGGATCGCATGTACCACAAGCCCAGCGAACTGTCGGGCGGCCAGCGGCAGAGGGTGGCGATCGCCCGGGCGCTGGTGGGAGACCCCGCGATCATCCTTGCGGACGAGCCGACCGGCAACCTCGATACAGCCACTTCGACCGAGATCATGGAGGTCTTCGACGAGCTCCACAAGCAGGGCAACACGATCATTCTGGTGACTCACGAACCGGACATCGCCATGTACGCCAAGCGCATCATCCAACTGAGAGACGGCAAGGTCGAGAAGGACGAAGAGGCCCGCTGGGCACTCGCGACTGCGTTCGCGCCCATGCAACAACAGGGAGCCGCACCGAAGGACACGGAGAACTGACCGGCCCTTACCTCCAAGCCGCCGTTCTGGCACTCCTCACCTCAGTCGCCGCAGGAGGCTGCCTCTACTTCGTTTTGGTGCTGCTGGCAACCGCACGGTTCCGGCGACGGGCCCCGCGACGCATCGCACTGGAAGAGGCGGATCGGCCCATCAGCGTCCTGAAGCCCCTAGCGGGAAATGAGCCCGGACTGCGGGCCAACCTCAGCACTTTCTTCGACTTGGACTACGGGGAGTTCGAACTGCTGTTCGCCGCGCGGGATTCTCTGGATCCCGCTCTGTCCGCCGCCCGCTCGCTCGGCGAGAGCCGCCCGGCGGTCCGATGGACGGCGTTGGCGGTCGGCGAGCCCGGCTGCCCGAACGCCAAAGTCCATTCGCTGGCGGCCATGACCGAGGCCGCCAGAGGCGACATCCTGGTGGTCAGCGACAGCGACATCCGGGTCCGTCCGTCGCTGCTTCGAGAACTGGCCGCCGAGTTTGCTGACCCCCGGGTCGGAGCGGTGACCTGCCCCTATCGAGCGATCCCCGGGCGCAGCCTCTGGTCGCGATTGGAAGCGCTCGGTATGAACACCGAGTTCTGGGGCGGTGTGCTGGTCGCGCAGTTCCTCGCACCGATGGATTTCGCGGTCGGGCCTACGATGGCGGTCCGCAAGACCTGCCTGCAGGCCGTCGGAGGCTGGAGGACGGTCGAGAACCATCTGGCCGAAGACTTCCAGATGGGACAGCTCGTCCGGCGGGCCGGCTATGATGTGCGCCTCGCGCGGCATGTCGTGGAACACAGGATTGGAAGCCAAGGCTTCGGGGCCAACATCGCTCACCGCCTAAGGTGGCGCCGCTCCACACGCCGTTCGCGGCCGGTTGGCTACTGGGGCGAGGTGTTCGTCAACCCGCTCCCTTGGGCGGCGCTGCTGCCGGCGGTGGCGAAGGGGTCTCCGTGGTCATGGTGGCTGCTCGCGTTGTGCGCCGCTCTGCGGTTGCTCGCAGCCTTCGCGGTAGGCCGGTCACTGCTCCGGGACCGGGCGCTGGCAAGGCGATTCTGGCTGCTTCCGGCGCAGGACTTGCTGTCGCTGCTCACCTGGTTCGGCGGATTCTTCGGCCGCACGGTCCAGTGGAGGGAGGACTCCTTCCGCCTGACGAAGGACGGCCGGTTGCGACGCCTCGATGACTGAGTGAGCAGCGTCGAGACCGCCACAGGAGGCAGCGCACTATAGTTGGAGGGCTGACTCCAGCACGGAGTAGAATCCAGCATGATCGCCAAGTCCGCAGCAGCCCTCATCGTGCTCCTGACGCTGATTTGGGGAGTCGCGGCGCAAGTGCGCAACGCGGCGCAGGCGGACTACCTGCCTCCCGAACTCCGCGCACGGGTCGAGCAACTCAAGGAGGCGGCGGCCCGTCCTACTCGGGATCCAGCCGTTCTGGCCGACCGGCTCGCGACCCTCTGGGCGTGGGCCAACGCCTACTCGCTGACTGGGGGGCCCGTACCGGGCGGATTCCCGCAGCTCGCAGCGAACGCGAACCGCGGGCTGCGACGGCTCGTGCCCGGTGGCGCGCAGCTGATCGACGCCCAAGTGGCCGAGTTCATCGCGCAGTACACGCGCGAGTTCCAGATCAAGGACGAGATGCCACGGGCTGTCGGGACGCTGGCGCTGTCGTCCGAGGGCTCTTTCCGCGCCGGTGAGTTCGTAACGGTGTCGGAGACCTACACGGTCGGTGCCATGCCGATGGCCGTGGGTGGAGGGATCGTGGTCGGCCAAGGCCGACCGGGCCGGCTCCAGACCGCCCGCCCGGGCGAGCCGGCGTACGTCACCATCAGCAGCTCGAACCCCTCGGCGTCATTCTCCCGAGCGGAACCATGGGGCCGCTGGAACACGTTCGAGACCCGCCGCGTCGTCGCATTCCGGCTCTCGGGAGCGGACTTGGTAGAGGGCGACACCATCACGGTGACGTTCGGCGACCGCAGCGGGGGCGGGCCTGGCCTGAAGCTGCAAGACTGGTCGAACGACAGAGTCGTCTTCAAGACCTTCCTGGACTTGGAGGGCAAGGGCTGGCTGCTGACGCCTGAATGGCCCGCCATGCAGGTAGTCGGCGACAAGCAGATCCGGTTCGTCAACGCAGTGGCGCCGTCGGTCGTTGCCACAGGGGAGGCGTTCACGCTGGCCGTGCGCTCAGAGGATCGCTTTCGGAATCTCAGTTCGGGCACCGCTCCCTCCTACGACCTCCTCCTGGACGGGCAGGCTGTCCGGACTACGCCGGCCGGCAGCCCCGCGCTGCTGGAGATTGATGGACTCACCATCGACCGGCCGGGCACATACCGCTACCGTGTGGCGTCCTCGGACGGATCCCTTCAGGGCTTCAGCAATCCAGTCGTAGTCGAGGACCGGCCGTTGCGCCGCATCTACTGGGGCGACACGCACGGACACACGGGCTTCGCCGAGGGCCAAGGATCGCCAGACGGCTACTTTCGCTTCGGACGCGATGTCGCCCGCTTGGACTTCCTCAGCCTGTCTGAGCACGATATCTGGATGGATGACTTCGAGTGGCGAACTCTTCAGGAATTGGTGGCCAAGCACCGCGTGCCGGGGAAGTTCACTCCCATCCTGGGCTTCGAATGGACCTCGCGGCTGCGGTACGGCGGGCACCACAACGTGTTCTTCCGCACGGCGCCCGGCCGCTTGCGCGTGCCCAACCAGAGCGCCCCACTGCTCGACGAGCTGTACGAGGGTCTGCGGGCCGGCACCAAGGCCGAAGACGTGCTGGTCGTCCCGCATGCCCACCAGCCCGGGGACTGGACCAACAGCGACGGCAGCATGGAGCGGCTGGTCGAGATTCAGTCCGGACACGGCACGTTCGACTGGTTCGGTAACAAGTACCTCCGCAGCGGCTATCGCGTAGGCTTCGTGGGCGCGTCAGACAACCATGTCGGCCATCCTGGCTACAGCGGGATGACGAATCGGCAGATGGGCGGACTGGTCGCCGTGCTGGCCGAGGAGAACACTCCAGACGCGATCTTCGACCAGCTGCGGAATCGCGCCACTTACGCGACCACGGGAGAGCGCATCGTGCTGGACGCGTCGCTCAACGGTGCGAGGATGGGTTCGGAGCAGTCCGACGCAGCGCGACGGACAATCGAGTGCGCGGTCCATGGCACCGCGCCCATCGACACGATCGACGTCATCAAGAACGGCGAGACGCACTACACCAAGCGCTTTCTGGAGACCGGCGTATCCAACGCTGTGCGTGTGCAGGTTAGCTTTGAGGCGTCCACGGAAGTGATGGGACCTCGCCAGGTCCCGCGAGGGGACCGGCCGTGGAAGGGCGTGATCCGCGTAGCGGGAGCCCGGATCACCGGCTTTGACGAACCATGGCACCGCCACCCGGCGACCTACTCGGCGAACCTCGCGGACGGCACACTGGAGTTCTCTCTGCACACCCGGGGGAGGAGCACGACCTTGGTCCTGCAGCTCGCCGGAGCGAGCCCTGACACGAGAATCATCGTGGACATGGCCGAGACCACGGAGCGCACCGGTTCCGGGGGCTACCAGCGGATTCCGCAACGCCTGCCCGCGGCCCGCGCCGAGTTCCGGCTCGGCGATTTGGACGGACAGGTCGACCGCAGGGAGTTCCAAGTGCTCGAGCACACCGACGCCCTCTCCGTGCAGATCGTGCCGTCAGGGGCCGCCCTCGACCAGCGCTTCACCTACACCGACACCTCGCCAGCCAAGCCGGGAGACTACTACTACGTGCGGGTCCGGCAGATAGACGGGGCGATGGCGTGGGCCAGCCCGTTCTGGATCGGTGAAGGGCCCGCAAGCCGATAGCAGTTCAGGAGCGGTGGGGACGGCGACGAACCTCCGAAGTTCAGTTCAGACGAACTCCCCGTGCTGAGCGCGGTCCACGATGTGCTCGGCGGCCCGCAGCGCGAGAGCCATCATCGTCAACGTCGGGTTGACGCACCCGCTGGAAACGAACGCCGCTCCGTCAGCCACGAACAGGTTGCCCACATCATGGGTCTGATTCCAGCGGTTCAGGACGGACTTGCGCGAGTCGTTCCCCATGCGGGCCGAGCCCACTTCGTGCGTCGCCCCTCCAGGCCACCGCGGCTGGGTGATCTTGCGGATCCTCTCGGCGCCGACCGCCCGCAGCATCTCCTCGCCCTCGTCCGCCGAGCGGCGGAACAAGCGCATCTCGTTCTCTCCCCACGTGACATTCATGCGCAGCGCGGGAATGCCCCAGGCATCCTTGACGTCAGAGTCCAGCCGGACGAAGTTGTCATAGCGGGCCAAGCACTCGCTGGAGGTGGCGATCGTGAACAGCGAGTAGTTCTGGGACTCACGGACGGCACGCTTGAAACCGGAGCCGAACCCGGGGATGCGGGCCATCGCGGCGGGCATACCGTAGGCCGAGCGACTGCCCATCTGCGCTCCGAAGCCCCGGATCATGCCGTCCGTGCGAGGGCGGTCGAGGTTGAAGTAGCGGGGCAGGTACAGCCCGTTCGGCCTGCGGGGCGGGCCAACCCACTGGGCCGCATCCTTGACCGGCAGGACGCCGCTGACTCCCCCGAACATGTGGTCCATGACGTAATGGCCCAGCGTGCCGGAAGAGTTGCAGAAGCCCTCCCCGGAGTTCAGGAGGATGCGGCTGGACTCTAGGGCCGAGGCGGCGAGGACGACCGTCTTCGCCCGAATCTCACGAGGGGCCCGGGTGAGGCGGTCAATGTAGGCCACCCCGCTGGCGAGCCCGGTGTCGCGGTCGGTGGTGACGTGAGAGACCACGGCGTCACAAACGACGTCGCAGTTGCCGGTGCGCTCGGCGTCGGCTACGGTCGTCCAGACGCTGGAGAAGTACGAGTGTGTGACGCAGCCGTGCTCGCAGGGGCCGCAATAATGGCAGGCTTGCCGACCATTGAGCGCCTTCGTCAAGATGGCGGCGCGGCCGATCGTCACGGGCCGGCCGAACTGGGCCTTGACCTGGTCGCGGAAGTAGTGCTCCGCGCAAGTCATGCCCATCGGGGGTTGCATGACGCTGTCCGGGAGCTGGGCGAGACCGAGCGGCTCGCCGCTGATTCCGACATAGCGCTCGACGGCCTCGTAGTACGGGGCCAGCTCATCGTACGTCACTGGCCAGTCCTCCCCGTACCCGTCGCGGCTGGCAGCCGCGAAGTCGAGCGCTGAGAAACGGTAGCTCTGGCGGCCCCAAGTCAGCGTGCGACCGCCCAGCAGACGGCCGCGAGTCCACTGGAAGGGCTTGTCCTCGGGGTGCGTGTACGGGTTGCGGAAGTCGTCGACGAACCACCGGAAGTTCGACTCCCGGCAGGCGTACTTCATGCTCTGGATGGGGCGGTCGCGCCGGATCTCGGGTGACTGCCCACGATACTTGAGGTCGTAGGGCTGCAAGTGCTCGGTGAATTCGGCCTCGGTGGTCCGATGCCCGGCTTCCAGCAGTGCGACCTGCATGCCGGCCTCGGCGAGCGTCTTGGCCACCCAGCCGCCGGTCGCTCCAGAGCCCACAACCACGGCGTCGTAGGTGTCGTTGTTCTTGGCGATGATCTGCATACTTGCCGGCCTGCCGCCTCCCGCTAGTCTAGTCCCGCGGGCGGCGGAGTGACCGAACGAAGCGATGCAGGGCCCGTCCTACGGCGCGGGCATCCTATCGCCGCCGGCCGGCCCAGCATGCAGAAACGATCGTCCAGCAAGGAGCAGGCGGGGCGTCAGGACGAAGGCCATGATGGGCCTCGCCTGGAGGGAGGAAGTCTCGTCTTGAATTCCGGCGAGCATTTACGGGGCCACTGCCCGAGCTAGCGCTAGATCGTAGTTACTGAGGGGAGCAAAAGTCATTTCCTTGTGTTCTGGCACTCTATTCCACGTCAAATACGCTTGCGAACCGCGTGCTGAGCATGGTATTATCGGATTATGAAGCTAAGCTTTAAGCAGGACTTCAGAAAGGTCCCACTCTTAGAAAAGGTCGCCATCAGAAAGAGAGTCGTTACGCTGGTTCAGGGTGGACTCCAGATTCCCCTGCTGGCCTCGCTCTTCTCTGTCACTCAAGCGACCATCAATACTTGGCTTGTCAAGGTCGGTGCAGATGGCTTTGGTGCCTTGGAAGATAAGCCACGTTCTGGCCGTCCGCGAATCCTGAGCGACGAAATCGTGCAGTGGGTGCTCGTCACTGTCCGTGATAAGACCCCCCAGCAGATGAAGTTCTCGTTCGCCTATTGGACGGCGGGCCGCGTGCGACAGGCCGTCCTCGACAAGTTCGGTGTCAAAGTCAGTGTCTGGACTGTGCGTCGCACTCTCAAGCGCCTGGGCCTGACACCCCAGAAGCCCAAGTTCCGCTCGTATCTCCGCAGCATCGGCGATGTGAAGGCTTGGATTGACAAGACATACCCTGAATTGAAGGCGAAAGCACGCAGGAACGGCGCTGTGATCGTGTTCGCGGACGAAGCCGGGATGCGAGCGGACTACCATGTCGGACGGACCTGGGGCATGCGTGGCAAGACCCCTGTCGTGGTCGACTCGGGCAAGAGGTTTCGCTGGAACATGTTCGCGGCCATCACGCCAGACGGTCAGATTCACTTCCGTATTCAGTCGAAGAATGCCAAGGCGGTGAGTTTCATTGAGTTCTTGCAGACAATCCAAGCCGAGCAACAGAAGCCGATCTACGTAGTAGTCGACAACTGCAGCATCCATACGGCGCGCGTGGTGAAGGAGTTCTTAGCAGCATCAGCGGGTAACGAGCAGGTCGAGTTGTTCTTCCTGCCGGTCTACTCTCCGCAACTGAATCCGGTGGAGCTGTTGTGGGCGTGGGTGAAGCGCCGGGTTGGCCAACAGGTGTTCAAGACCCAGTCGGAATTGAAGGACCTCCTGGCAGATGCGATCGCCCAGCTCAGGAAGGCCCCTCAAGTTGTTCAGAAATTCTTTGAACAGGAGGACTGCAAGTACATCTTGGCGTGACACCTCAGACGGCAATTACTTTTGCTCCCCTCAGTAACTCATTGCTGTAGCTGCGAGTTGAACTTGGCCTAGCCGAATCTGTGAGAGGCCCCGGGGCTCTGGACCAAGTCTGGAAAATGACCGCAGCGGTGCGGACGGGTTAGTGGCCAGCGGCGTCTTAGGCGTGCTCTAGCCCGCCGTCTGCGGGGGCTAGCGCTGACTCGCACTTGACACCGGGGGGTTGGATCGTATAGAAGAGTGGTGTGCGGGTTGGGCTGCGCATGCTGAAGCCGGCCACGGTGGAGTGGTTGCGCCGGGCACTGTCGAAGGGCACGTTGACGCGTGCCCAGGTGGCACGGGGACTGTGTCGGAGAGACGGCTGGCGGAACGCCCGCGGGAAGCTGTGCGCAGCGTCGGCGCGCAAGGGCCTGCCTGCGCTGGCGGCGGAGCTGGGGCTGCCCATGCCGCCGGTAGTGCGCCCGACGGGGGGCTGCCGGCGGCGCTCGCGGCGGCGGGCGCGGCGCAGCGTCCCGCCGCTGCGGCTGCAGTGCTCGCTGCCGGAGCTGGGAGAGGTCAGCCTGCGCCTGGCCGACACGGCCCAGCTGCGGCGGCAGTACGGGGATCTGCTGACGGCGGAACATCCGCTGGGGCGCGGGCGGGCACCGGGTTGCCGGCTGGTGTACGGCATCCGGGCCGGGGGCCGGGAGCTGGGAGTGGTCAGCTTCGTGGCCGCGCCGATGCGCTTGGGGCCGCGCGACCAGCATCTGGGCTGGGACGAGCGCACCCGCCGCCGGAACCTGCCCCGGCTGGTCTCCAACGACCGTTTCCTGGTGCGGCCCGGCGTGGTGGTCCACAACCTCGCCAGCCACGTGCTGGGCTTGGCGCTGCGGCGCTTGAGCAGCGACTGGGAGCGGTTGCACGGCAGCGCGCCGGTGGCGGTGGAGACCTGCGTCGCGCAGCAGCGGCGGGCCACGTGCTATAAGGCGGCGGGCTTTGAGTGCTTGGGGGAGACGGAGGGCCTGCCGTGGGGCGCCCAGCAGCCCACGCGGGCGCAGCGCGCCCAGCCGGACTTCCGCGAACCGGAGCGCCATCCCAAGCAGGTCTGGGTCAAGCCGCTGGTGCCCGATTGGGAGCGTGTGCTGCGGGAGAAGGCGCGGCTGGTGCTGGGTAGCTTCCCGAGGCTGGACTTCGACAGCGAGGAGGCGCACTGGTCGGCGCGCGAGTTCGAGCGCTCGGACCTGCCGGACCGGCGCCTGCGGGAGCGGCTCAAGGCCATGGGCGGGGCCTGGGAGCAGCGCCCGGGCGAGTGCCTGCCGGCCATCTTCCCGCGCGGCAAGGACCAGCAGGCCGCCTACCGCTTCCTGCGCAATGAGAGGGTTTCCATGAAGGACATTCTGGCGCCGCACCGGGAGGCCATGGTGGACCGCTGCCAGCTGCTGGCGGGCACCGTGCTGCTGGTGCAGGACACGACCACCCTGAACTACACCGGGCTGGGCGAGTGCACGAGCGGCCTGGGGCCGCTCAAGAAGCGCAGTGAGAGTGCGCGCGGGCTGCACGTGCATGCCTCGGTGGCCTACACGGAGGGCCGCCGGCCGTTGGGGGTGAGCAACTTGGAAGTCTGGGCCCGGCCGCTGGAGGAGCCGCCGGACGAGCGCGAGCGAGAGAGCCAGCGCTGGTTGCGGGGGCTGCGGCAGGGTTTCGAGCTGAGCCAGGCCTGCCCTGATCAGCGCATCGTGGTGGCGGGCGACCGCGAGAGCGACATCTACGAGCTGTTCCGGGAGCGGGAGCAGCGCGAGCAGGCCGGCGAAGAGAACGTGGAGCTGCTGGTGCGCGTGCACCTGGGCCGGCAGCGCAAGGTCAAGGTGTGGGACCCGAGCCTGCGGTCGCTGATGCTGCGCTCGATCCCCATGCAGGCCGACTTCCAGCAGCGGGTGCGCTTCCGGCGCACGTTCCGGCTGAGCTCGCAGGGTGGGCAGCGGGCCCGCCAGCGGCGCAAGGTGAAGACCCAGGTGAGCATCGGGCCGGTCGAGCTGCAGCCGCCGGAGGCGCGCCGCCAGCGGGGCGAAGCGGGAGTGGAGGCCTGGCTGGTGCATGTCGAGCAGCTCGATACGCGGCCGGGGGAGGATCCGCTGGAGTGGTTCCTGCTGAGCACGGCGGGCGGGTTGAGCAAGCGCTGGGCGAAGCGCATCGTGGGCTGGTATGAAGCCAGGTGGGCGGTGGAAGAATTTTTCAAAGTTTTAAAAAGTGGTGCGCGCATCCAGGACCGCCGCCTGCGCACGGCCGCTGCGCTGCGCAAGTGCCTGGCGTTCGACGCCGTCACGGCCTGGCAGGTCTGCTCGCTGGCGCGCTACGCGCGCGACGCGCCGCAGACGCCGGTGGACGCCGTGTTGACCTGGGCCGAGATCACGGCGTTGTGGATCCACGTGCAGGCACAGGAGCTGTGGCGGCCGAGCGAGCGGGGGCGCGCGCCACCGCGCGACATCCGGACTTGGGTGGTGTGGCTGGCGATGACGTCCGGCTTCCGGCCCTCGAAGCGCCGGCCCCTGCCGGGCAACGCCGTGCTCTGGCGGGCCTGCGTCACGTTGGGGCAGTGGGTGCAGCACGATCAGGCCCGGCTGGAGTCCCTGCCCAGCCGGCCCGTCTTCGCGGAGCCGCCGGACGCAGCCGGGCCGCAGGCCAGCGAGTCCCCGTAGCACCCCGCCGGAGAGCTCGGGCCCGGCGCGACAGCTCGCGGCTCACCACTGGGCCCCTCAGCGGGGGGCCCAGCCCGGAGCCCGTGCGTCTGCAGCCGCTGCGGGGTGGGCCAGTCTGCTGGCTGAACCCCGCACCGCCCACTGGCTGGAGGGCAGTCGCCGGCCCAGGTAGGCACTGGCGCCCCAGCGACAGCGGCCGCCCACTCTCCCGTCCCATCCCCCCGCAGACGGCGGGCTAGAGCACGCCCAAGACGCCACTGGCCACTAACCCGTCCGCACCACTGCGGCCATCCTCCAGACTTGGCCCAGCGCCCCGAGGCCTCTCACCGATTCGGCTAGGCCAAGTTCAACTCGCACCTGCAGGAATGAGTTAACTACGATCTAGCGCTAGCTGCCCGAGGCACCCAGACGTAGTCGCCTTCGCAGGCCAGACCCTCGTACTGCCCGTCACAGCTGCGCTGCCATGTGTCGCCGGTGGACGTGTCGACGAGATGCTTCGCCCCATCACCAAAGATGAAGCGACTTGGAAGGACGAGATGAGGAGTGCCTCCGACCGGCGCCTCAACAGAAATCGGCCTACTCGCCTTCCAGACATACTGGCCTTCGCATCCCGTGCCATCAGCACTGGAGTTCCCTTGGCAGTCCTTGTGCCACGTTTCCCCTGTGGCAGTGTCCAAGAGGTGATCAGCCCCACCGTCGATGGTAAACCGTCCCAGCGACGGAACCTCCGGATAGACAGTCCCTCCGAACTGCGCTTCGACACTGCTGCCTCCAGTGAGAAGGATCATGGCAATCACGAAGCCGAGCAAGAACGGGCCAACCGATTGTGCTTGCATTTCTTGATTGTAGGTGATCGTGCGGTAGCCCCTCGACTGCAGCAGATGCATCGCGGTGCGCGATCCCGGAATGGTCTCAACGGCTGTCGCAGAACCTCCGCGTGAGATCGCCACCCTCTAGACGGCAGCAGTGGAGGAGAGCATGGGGCCAACCCCGATTCCTAGCCGTGGGCTGACAAGTAGGTTCGCTGGATTGCCGATTTCGACTGATACTGCACTGAGCGCCATGCCCAATCAGCCCGAGGCGATGCCCTTCCAGCAGTTCCGGTCGTCGGCCCACGGAGAGGCATCGCCTGCCCAAGTCGAAGCCTGGGATGGCGTTCACGGGCTGACCCCAGAGCGAGCAGCGGGCGCGGAGCTACTGACAGTCTTCACGGAGGGCCGCAACCGCGTCGAGCTGCCGAGGAAGGGCCAGAGGTGATGCTGGTCGCATCGCAGCACTGACCTGGCGAGACAGACTCCCGGACAGGCTCGCCAAGGAGCAGCCGCCAGTGGTTCCTTTGGGAGGACCGCAACGATCCGGCCGTGAGGCGGCACTACGATCTTGCCCTCGCCAAGCGCCCGCCGAGGAGCTCTACGACTTGGAGAAGGATGCGGGGCAGATCAGCAACGTGAGCTCGGACTCACGATACGACCGGGTTTGGAAGAATCTGTCCGTCCGCCTTGCCCGAGCCCCCGCCGAAACGCGAGACCCGCGGATCGAGGGAGCCCGTTCCACTCACAGCCCTACCTCGGCGGCTCGCCTGGCTTCCCGATGCGGCAATGCGAATCACCGCGGTTGGAAGTGGCGTCTGCACAATCCGAACCGCCTCAGCATGACGGTGCGCTCAAGGACCGAGCGCGGCGCGCCGCTCGGCGATCGCGCCTGCGATCAACTCCGGAATCCCTTCGCGCTCCGCGTCCCTTGCAGAGCGGACCTTGACGTGGCGCATCATCTTTCCCGTGCCTTCGAGCAGGTGCCGGCGGTCATTCAAGGATGCACCGCGGAAGAAGCCGAGATTGACCCACGCTCGGTGGGGCATCACGTAGGCGTACCCGTCGATCATTTTCCTCGGGCCCAAGCCGTAGGTCGCTGCGCGATCGCCGAGCCGCACAATCTCGCAGGCCTCCGGATCCGCCTCGAGGATAATCGAGCGGAGCCGTGACATGATCGGCCGCATCGGGACGCTTGCAAGGTCCATTAGGTCGTCAAAGGTCCCGAATCGAGCGCTGGCCATATGTCGATCAGCGGGAATTCCGGCGACAGCCCGCTACCAGCCAGTGTACAGCGTTTCTTGCCTAAACAGGCCACAAGGCGCTTAGCAAACCGCGGCGGCTGGGCAAGGCAGGGAACTTGTTGGTGCTTGCGTACTGCAGTGTCCAAGCACGGGGAAGGGGCAAAACGACAGCTCACGCCCGGCGTGAGAATTGCCGTCAGCCCTGCGAATCGCCAAGTGATCTCTCGCGAGACCGATTCAGCGCGACACGACCCGCAGGTCGCGGTCCAGCTCCACTACAGCGCCGAGCCCGCTGCGGGACCTCCGCGCGTAGCGGACATCCGAGATCGAGACGCGATAGCCATCCGCTCGTTCCTCGACCCGAAAGGCAGGGAACCGCTTCCAGCTGGCTAGCCCCTTGATCTGCGGAGCAGCCAGCGCGGCACGGGTAACGGCCCCTTCGGGGCCGCGTTCGATGGGCGGATCGGTGAAGCGGATGCCCTCCCGATCCAGCCAGCTGACCTCAGCAAAGTAGTAGCGTGCTTCCGCAGCAATCAGAATGTCCCGACGAAGGCTGTCGCCCGGTACGCGGATGCCCTCGGGATTGCCATGATCTCCTCCGCTACGATTCCACGTTGGGCAAGCCATCCCGCGACTTGCCGTACCGCATATTCGGAGAGGCCGACCATGAGCGCGACATAGGTGATGGCACTTGCTAAGCAGATGCTCGCCAGACGGGGAGTCTCGCGACGCCAAGACCCCGCAAGACGCAGCCAGACTATCGCGGCTACCCCGCAGCACCACGCCCAGCGCACTGCGACTGGAGCGCTCGCGAAAGCTAGGACAAGGACTGTGGTCGCGACACCCAGGACGCTCCAGGCCGCTGCGCTGCCCCTCGATGCGCTGAAGGCGAGCACGGTCGACGCACCCAGCAGCAACCAGATCCAAGGGTCAACGATGAACAGGGCGTCACCATAGAACCACGTTCCGTCAAACGGCATCAAGAAGCGGACTCCATATGTGTTCATCCAGTCGAGCGATGGATGCGACACGACAGCCAGCATGCTCAACCCGAGCAGCCGTCCCGCTCTCGCCGCAGGTCGCTTGCCTCGAACACGCGCGGCGACTCGGTCGAAAGCGAGAAGCAATAATGTGAGCGCGATGGGTAAGACCACCATGGCGAGCACGCCGTGCGTCCAGCCGCGCCTGAACCACAACGAGAGGTCGCGGTCTACGAGCATTGTGACGGCATCGATATCGGGAGCGTTGGCTCCCAAGACCAGAGCCGGGACGGCTAGGGGAGTCGAGTCCCTGAGGCGCGTGGCCGCCAGGGTTGTACCCATCAGGGTGTGCGCCAAGGGATCCATCGACCGCGGACAAGGCAGGCCCGGAAGCGCGGCTCGCCACGGGCAACACGGAGCAGCCAAGGGTACCAAACGATCACGATTGGCGGACTCGCATCCGAACGGGCATTCAGACTGATCGCGCGGCACGCCGAGCCGGATCGCACACTGGGGACCGCGAGCGGATAGGTCCCTTACAGACTGAAGGCCTGCATATGGAAGGCGAGGCGGCACGGGAATGCGCCGGAGCACCTCTGCCACCCGGAACGACGGCTGGCCGTTCCAGCGACAGATGCGCCGGGGGTTCACTGTGGACATGGCGCAGGAGCCGCCCAATTCGACCGCGCCGGGGCAACTCGGTTGCCTGGTGGGCTGCGTGGGTGCCAGCGGAAGATATCGTCGTTCGGTCGGACAGCTTCCTGTTCAAGCCTGGCGGAGTTCAGGATGGTTCCGCGACGGCGCGGCTACACACGCCTTGCTCCGCCAGACCAGAGCCTCAGGGTTCGTTACACCCTTCCCTTCGAGATGCTCCGACTATTCGGTTGCACCTCCTCTCAGGGTGCCCCAATGACGCTCTTGAGCCGTCGTAGGGCGGGATTCACGCCCGAGCCGCCATCGAATCGTGGCCGAATGCAGTTCGACAGGTGCTTGCGTGCAGGAGACGCCGACTTGCGAAATGCAGTGCGACTTGCTGCGGTGAGATCAGGTTGGACCACAATACGAAGGCTCTAACGGCTTGTACAGACGTGAGTTACGGTACTTTGAAGCGGTAGGACCCTTCGTGCGGTGTAACGATTTCTGAGCCTCAGAGCTCGATTAATGAAATATTAACAGTTGCTTAACGAGTCCTTAATCGTTTGCCGAGTACCGTGATTGGAGTAGAACTGCCCCCGATAGCAGCGATCGAGGATGGGTGTCTCTCGGTCTGCTCAGCCACGCGTTCAGGTGCCAACGTTTCAAGTTGTCGAACATGCAGTGTGGGGCGAGTTCGTCCGAGTTCGGCGTCCTGCAGCAGTCTGGCCACTGTCCTGAACGGGATATTGACTCAAATCGATGGATCTTCGTCCAGCGAGCTGCCGATTGAGGACTCCGTTCCTTGCGATCCTCGCGTGCCCTCTCCGACGGGCCGGCCGGAAGAATCCGACAGGCTACGATGGCCGGAGGACTGCGCGACGTGCACTGATCCGGAGCGCCTGCCGAAAATGCGAATGACGAGGCGGCCGAGACCCGTGCTGAGCCGAGCAGCCCTGCCCAATCTGGATTGGCGCGTCACGTCCAATGTCAGTGACTGCATCGCCGACCTGCACGTCCCGCACCTGCGCCGGAACTCTGGAGCGCCCGTCCAGAACGCTGTGGGGCCAGATCGACTCGGGCTTCTCAATCACCGTGAAGGGCAGCAGAGGGACTTCACGATACTCGCGTGAGAGCCGAAGGGAGGCGTCGTTGATTTCATTGACTCTCAGATCTTGCGACCTCCCTAGTCTGTTGCCTACTGGAGTTTCGCGCTTCCGCAGCGACAGAGGCATGTCGCTCCGGTCCAAGAGATTGCACACCCTAAGGGGTCTGCGAACCCGAATTGCCGTCATCACATTGCTCGTCGCTATCCTCTTGGCACCGTCGGCCTTGCCAGCCAAGGGGGGCAGCGGAACAGTTCGAGGTTTGGTGTACGACACTGCGACGGGCACCCCCCTACCGCAAGTCCAGGTTGAATTTACTGGCGAGGTGACGGTTGCGGCAACCACGACGATCGAGGGCAGATTCGCGATCGAGGGCTTGCCAGCCGGGCTCTACGCCGTCAGCTATGCCTCGGCCACCCACCACCCAGCAAGAGTCGAGGAACTGGAAGTCATCGCCGGAGAGACTGCGAATGCCAGCGCTGGCATGCTAGCGCGGATCAAATCGGTGGGCGCGTCTTCTGTGGCAAGCAACATCGTCACTCTTGCGGAGCGGAGGGTGGTCTCCGGTGCGTCCCGAGCGAGCAGCGCGGAAAAGGGCCCCGCAAGGCCCCAGTCCATTGCCTCGCGGGCGATCGAGCATGTTGTGCATGCGGCCCCTTTGACAGAATCAGCCTCCCAGAGCGGTCGCGATCCGCGCCTCGTCCGGACCGCTCTCAACTCAAGAGTGTCGCGATCTCGGGCCAGCGCGGATGCGGCCCTTGGCGGAGGGGTAAGCATTGAACCTCAGTCGTCGAAGCCGCCGGTGACCGATGACAGCGGGGTGCGGAATACGGCGGGATCGGGCATCGCGCCGCGAAGCAGCATTCGTATACACCGCCATGGATTGCGGCTTGAGTCTCGCGGCGGTGCACTCACATCCGAAATGCATCTCCGTTCGCAGATCCGGTTTTCCTCGCCGACTGCCAGCGTCCCGCGGCAGCCAGAACATTTTCTTCGGGCGAACGACAAGGACTTGCGATTTCGGAGGGCCCGTTTCAAGAGTTCTGGTCACATATTCCGGCCCTGGATTCGGTATAGTACGGAATACGATCTCGTCGGTACCCGAATGCTTGACTTGCGTGTAACCGTGCAAAAGTGGGAATGGCTCCAGTTTCGAGTCGGGCAGTGGAAGACAGAATTCGGCCGAGAACGAGTGAGTTCCTCCGGACGTCAGGAGTTCGTCGAGCGGTCCATCGTAAACCGGCAATTCACGGTTGACCGCCAGAAAGGTCTTATGGTGCTGGGCCGAGTGAAGAATGGAACGCGCGCAGATTCGCGGTACTACGCAGGCGTCTTGACTGGAAACGGACGGGGGTTTCGCTCAAGTGGGGCTGGAAGATTGGACAATCGAGACGGGGCTCCAATGTGGGTCGTGCGCTACCAATGGAATTTCCTGAAGGACGATCCGGGTTTCTCCCAATCCGATCTCGAGTACCACGAAGCTCCCGTGGCTTCAATTGCCATTGCGGGATTGAGCAACCGCAGCCGATTTACCCGATTTTCTGGCAGCGGGGGCGGCAGCCTAGACGAATTCGAGGTCGGTCTTCCGGGGCAGTTTGCCGTGAGGCAGATCGCCGAGGATTTTGTCCTGAAGTACCGCGGCCTGTTTCTCCAGAACGAGATCCATTGGAAGCAGATCCGCGACCGGATCAACCACCACATCACCGGTATGAGCGGAGCTACGTTCCAAGGCGGATACTTCCCGCATCGAGTTGCATCTTGGGTGCCTAAGCAAATCGAGCTGGGCCTGCGCTATGCCACGGTCGACTACGATCATGCCCGACGATACGATAGGATCACCGAGTCGGCATTCGTAGTGAACTGGTTCATGGAAGGACACAGCAACAAACTGACGTTCGATGTGGCTCGGTATCGTTTGGCCGAGCCAAACGGCACTGGCATGTCAGCGGTTCAGATTCGAACGCAGTGGGACATAACATTCTAGTGCCGCTCCCATTCGGATTCGCAGGTCATTCAACCTGAGACCGGTGCCGCTGAGACTGATCGAGAGGTCGTAGTGGCCAACACCCACGCAGACATTGGTGCGCATGCCCCGATATTGGCACGAGCCGAGAAGTTAGTTGTGCATCGGCAACGCTTCCTAGGAACGTTGTCAAGACCTCAGGGCCCCACCGCAGAACGTTCGCCTGCGATCGCCACACTCTAGACGGCAGGAGTGGAGGAGAGGATGGGGCGACAGCCGACTCCTAGCCGTGGGCTGACAAGTAGGTTCGCTGAATTGCCGATTTCGACTGATACTGCACTGAGCGCCACGCCCAATCAGCCCGTAGCGAGGCACTTCCACTAGTTCCGGCCGTCGGCCCACGGAGAAGCATCGCCTGCCTAACGTGAACGTTGGGATGGCGTTCACGGGCGGACTCCAGAGCGAGCAGCGGGCACGTGGCTACTGACGGTCCTCAAGGAGGGCCGCAACCGCGTCGAACTGCCGAGGAAGGGCCGGAGATGATGCTGGTCGCATCACAGCACTAACCTAGCGAGACAGACTTCCAGGACAGGCTCGTCGAGGAGCCACCGCCGATAGCTGATGGCGGGCCGGAATCTTGTGACCCAAGTCGCGCACCACGCTTGTTAGAGACCCAGACCAGAGGGAGTATCACTTCTGTAGCCCACCAACCCGAGCGGTTACCCCTTTGCCTCGCCCCGAACCTCCCGGTTCTTCCTCTCGTTTATCGTTACATATCGCATCAAGCTAGGAATTCCCGGCTCGTAGTACGCGACGCCCTGTTGGACGACCGGCCAGATGTAGCCCCAGTGCCGCAGCACTCGGTCAGCCTCAATGACTGCGGACGGGGCAGGTGCCTTGCCACTCCCCGCTCGCTCGAGAGCCGACCGGATGGCGGTCTTCACCCCCTCGCGCAGCACTCGCTCAGCATCGGAAAACTCCGCTGCCACCTCGGCAGCGACCGAAACCAGCCCGGCACTGTCCAGCTCGTCGATGCGCCGGTCGTAGTAGATCTCGCGCCGGCGTTCGAAAATCGGCCGGGCGCGGTCGATGTCGGCGAGCGAGACGGGCACGGCCGGGTCGGGACTGCCCTTCCAAAGCAAGTTCCCCCAGATCTGCAGGAAGAACGGGTAGCTGTGGCTCTCGCGGACCACTCGCTCCAAGGCCTCGTCCTCGATCGACCGGCCGTGCTCCTCGAACGGCACGCGAACGGCATCGGCGGCGGCGTCCGGCTCCAGCCGGCCAAGGGGCAGCTGTTCGCTGCGGTCCCAGAACGAGGCACCCATGGTGCCCAAGTGGCGGCGTAGGTCGGGCGTGCCGGCCAGGATCAGCAGCACCGGAGCATCTTCGCCCCGCAAGTCCTGAACCTCGTTGAGCAGCACCTCGCCCGGATTCGGGTCGAGCCGGTGCGCCTCGTCGACCGCCAAGAGCATCGGGCGCTTGCGTGCCCTGCGCCCCAGAACGGCAGCCACCTGCCGCTCCGGATCCTTCAGCGTTACACTGCCGACACCTGACAGTGAAAGCCCCCCCAGCCAGCGCAGCAACCGTGGCTCGGATGAAATTCGACGGGCAAGGGATTCCGCCGTGGGGACCACCTTCCCGGAAAACCGCACCACATCGATCCCCAAGGTCTTGGCTTGACTCCCGGCCCAGAGAAGCAACGCGGTCTTGCCATTGCCTCGTGGCCCGTACAAGGTGATGTCGCTGGGAGGCGCAGTACGCTGGGCAAGGACATTGAGAAAATCCTGAATCAGAGACTGCTCCAATGCACGCCCGGCCAAGTAGGGCGGCAGCGTCCCGGAGCCCGGTCGAAACGGGCTACCGCCCGTCGCCGAGTCGGGCCGGTGCAAGAGAAGGCCAGCCATCGCAGCCTCATGATAGACCGTCTCGGCGTGCAGGGACGGGAGTCGGCGGAGGGAGCGACCATCCGTCTCGCGAAGCATCACAGCCACCAGCAGGTCCTCTGTCTCTGGGTTCGCTTCACTGCGGCCGTGGGACGCGGTTCGGCTGAAGTCTGGACTTGGCAGCTAACAATGGAGAATGCGGAGGAGGCTCGGCGGGAGGCTGGGCTGCTCCAAGCACGGAGGCTACAGGAGGCCCGCATTGGGTCGACTGCGGATGCCCTGGCTAGGCGCGAGTCAGCAGATGCATGACATACACTGAAGCCGCCTGCCGGGCCGCTAGAGTGTGCCGACGGGCCCGGAAGGTTATTGTGCATGCTTCGCGATGGATCTCACGTCTGACGGTCGCAGGACTGGTGGCGCTGTGCGCGCAGTCCGCCCTGTCGCAGTCCGCGACAGTCGACAGCAGTCCCGGCCTCGACCGCGTCTTGGCATTGTCTGAGGCCAGAAACGGACCGCTGGCTCTCGCTGCCGACCGAGGGGCGACCGGCTTGTGGCAGCACCTCTTGCGGTTGCGGACAACCGCCAGCGCCCTCTACACCGCCGCCCACCCTGACGACGAGCAAGGCGGCGTGCTGGCATACCTCGGCCGCGGGCGAGGAGTCCGCACCGCGATGGCCACGCTCAACCGCGGCGAGGCCGGCGCCAACGCCATCGGACCCGAGCTGTTTGACGGGCTCGGCCTGATCAGGACCGAGGAGCTGCTGGTCGCCGACCGCTATTACGGCTTGGACGACCAGTACTTCACCAACCTCATCGACTACGGCTACTCCAAGAACCTCGACGAGGCGCTTCGGCAGTGGGGCCGCCAGAACGTCCTACGGGACCTCGTGAGGATCATCCGCATCAACCGCCCCTTGGTCGTCATCTCGCGCTTCTACGGCGGCCCTCAGGACGGGCACGGCAACCACGAGGCCTCCGGAGCTGTGACTCCCGAAGCCTTCGCGGCTGCTGGGGACGCATCCAGATTCCAGAGCAGATTCGGGACGAGGGGCTCCGCCCATGGCAAGCCTTGAAGCTCTACCGAGGCAATCTACGGTCGCGACGCTCGGTGGGCGCGGGCAGTTCACCTCCTAACCACCCGTGGCATATCGCGGTCAATAGCGGAGAATTCAGCCCGTGGCTCGGAGAGACCTACGAAGAGTTCGCCGCCTTGGGGCTGAGCCTCCAGCGCTCGCAGACCAGCGGGCGGCGGCGCGAGCGGGCCGGGGCGTACCGTCACCATTTCGAGCGGCTGGACAGCCGCGTGACGGCCCCGGAGAGGGAATCCAGCTTCTTTGACGGCATCGACACGTCGATAACCGGCGTCCTCAGTCTCGGAGGGTGTCCAGAGCCGGTGGGGATGCCCGCCACGCTCGCGGCGATCAAGCGGCAAGTCCAGGATGCTGCGGCAGCCTACAGCGTCCGCAATCCAGCTGCCACGGTGCCGTTCCTTACGCAGGGCCTGGCACTGACGCGAGAGGCGATCAGCTTGGTGCCCGAGTGCGACGACGCACTGTTCCTGCTGGCCGTCAAGGAGAGCCAGTTCCAAGCTGCAATCAATACCGCTCTGGGCATCCAGTTGCGGGCGTTCGCCACTCCGTCCGGCAGCGAGGGCCCCACGTCCCCGTTCGCACCGCTGCCCACGATGGGTGCAGTCGTGCCCGACCAACGATTCCAAGTCGACACCGCGCTGATCAATTCCAGCAGCCTCCCGATTCAAGTTCAACGGGTCGAACTGGCAGGCACGGAAGCTTGGCAGGTCGAAGGCGGATCCTCGACGGAGGGGTCGTTGCGGTCTGGATCGGGAATGGCAGCACGATTCACCGTCGAGACGCCGCCAGACGCGACGCTCTCGCGCCGTTACTACTACCGCGACTCGGTACGGGACAGCCTCTACAGCATCCGAGACGCCCGGCCTCTGCACTTGGCGGGCCGCCCGCCAGCCCTCTCGGCCGTAGCCAACTACACAGCCGGAGGGCAGACGGTCCGAGTACGCAGTACCGTGTACCGTCGCGAATCGAACCTCCCGTACGGTTACGAGCATCGCGAGCTGAAGATCGTGCCGGCGCTGGCGGTCAACGTCTCGCCCTCGAACTTGATGGCGCCAATGGGCAGGGCGCGCAACCAGCTGACCATCACCGTGGAGCTGGTGAACAACCGGCCTGGAGGAGTTCGAGGGACTCTCGCACCGGAGCTGCCGGACGGCTGGAGGGCTAGGCCCGCAGAGCAGGCCTTTGAGTTCTCTGAAGCCGGCAGCCGCAAGAACTACCGCTTCTCTGTCTCCACCCCCAGACTGGAGGATGGAGTCGTAGACCTGCGGATCGTCGCGAAGGCCGACGGGCAGGAGTTCCGCGAGGGCTACCGCGCCATCAGCCACTGCGGCAATGACATCCGCTACCTGTACCGCGATGCGACAACCACGGTCCGAGGCATTGACGTAGAGATTGCCCCGGGGCTGCAGGTGGGCTACGTGATGGGCGTCGGCGACGAAGTACCGAGCGGGATCGAACAGCTTGGAGCGACAGTCACGCTACTGGGTGCCGAGGATCTGGCCTCGGGGCAGCTCGACTCTTACGCGGCAATCGTGATCGGAACTCGTGCGTACGCCGTGCGCCAAGACTTGATCAACCACAACCACCGCCTGCTGGACTACGCGCGAGCAGGGGGAAACCTGATCGTGCTCTATCAGACTCAGGAATTCGTCCCCTCGAGATGGGCGGCTTATCCCGCCGATCTTCCGCGCAGGGCCGAGGAAGTGTCCGAAGAGGACTCGCCGGTGAGCATCCTGATCCCGGACCACCCCGTTCTCAGGCAGCCCAACCGGATCATGAAGAAGGACTTCGACGGCTGGGTGGAGCAGCGTGGCTCCAAGTTCTTCTCCAGCTGGGACGACGCCTACCAAGCCCTGATCGAAACGCAGGACCAAGGCCAGGAACCTCAACGCGGCGGGTGGCTGACAGCACCCTTCGGCGAAGGGCACTACACCTACTTCGCCTACGCCGTCCACCGCCAAGTGCCGTACAGCGTGCCGGGGATGTACCGCATCTTCGCAAACGTGCTCTCGCTGGATCGCTGATGCGGCGCTGTCGAACCCTGCTCCGGGCGGAACCGGGGCCGATCCACACCACTCGTCGCAGCCTGCTAAGGGCCGCCGCAGCCTTGGGTGCCAATACATGGGCCGGCTGCGGTGGGGCGATGCGCTCCGTCGAAACGCACATCTACAAGTCGATCGGAGACTTGAGGATCGGTGCAGATGTCCACCGGTTGCAAGCCTCTATGCCGCGCGCGACGGCGGTGTGGATTCACGGTGGCGCACTGATTAACGGCGGCCGCCAGAACCTACCGCGACTGCTCAAGCACATGCTCCTTGATGCGGGCTTCGCAGTCGTCTCGATCGACTACCGGCTCGCTCCTGAGTCGAAGCTGGCGGCAATCATCAAAGACATAGAGGACGCCTTCCTATGGATTGAACGCGGCGGTGCAGGACTGTTCGACGGCGCACCGAGCCCAACCGTCGCGCTCGGCTCCTCCGCTGGCGGATATCTCGCCCTGACGGCAGGTTACCGGACCGTTCCCAGGCCGTCGGCCATCGCCTCCTTCTGGGGCTACGGCGACCTCATCGGCGAGTGGTACTCGACACCCAGCCCGCACGAGCGGCACTACCGAACCGTGATGCCTCGCGAGCAGGCCCTGCGCCAAGTGAGCGGACCTCCCATCTCCAACGCCGCAGACCGCAACGGCAACGGGAGGGCCTTCTATCAGCACTGTCGGCAGCATGGGATCTGGCCCGAGCAGGTCTCCGGGTGGGATCCGCGGAAGGAGGCGGGAGAGTTCGAGCCGTACATGCCGCTCCTCAATGTCGATCCAGACTACCCACCAACCTTCTTGGCCCATGGGACCTCCGACACCGACGTGCCGTACGAGCAGGCCTCCCTGATGGCCGAGCAGTTCCGGCGGTACGGTGTCCCCTTCGAGCTGATGAGAGTCGACGGTGCCGAACACGGGCTGGCCGGACCCGACGCCGGAGCGCTTCCGAGGGCGTATGCGGCCGCTATCTCCTTCCTGCGCACTGTCGTCGACGGGTAATCCCCGCCTCCGCACCAGCGGAGGCAATCACAAGCTAGCAGTGTGGCCGGTAACCTCGGATGGCTCCATCCACGAACGCCTCACAGAGCGAATGCGGAGCCAAGCAGATCACCGGCACCGAGGGCGAGCGCGTCGCTCAGCAGGTCGGCACCGCGGGACTGTGTTCTGTCGTTCGATGGAATTCGGAATTGTCTTGGAGTGGGCAGCCCGCAGGCATCTCCGATGCACTCACGGTGCCTCGCCCCGGACCTCGCGGTTCTTCCTCTCGTTTAGAGTCACGTATCGCATCAAGCTAGGGATTCCCGGCTCGTAGTACCCGATGCTGTGCCGGACAACCGGCCAGATGTAGCCGCGGTGACGCAGCACGCGCTCGGCCTCTCGGACAGCGACCGGGTCCGGGGTCGTGCCCTCCCGCTCCAGAGCCGACCGGATGGCAATCTTGACCCGCTCGCGCAGCACTCGCTCGGTATCCGAGAACTCCTCTGCCACGCGGGCGGCAACGGAGACCAGTGCCGCACGATCTAGCTCGTCGAGACGACGGTCGTAATAGAGCTCGCGCCGGCGCAGGAACAACGGCCTGACGCGGTCCATGTCGGCGAGCGAGATGGGCACGGCGCTGTCGGAGCAGCCCTGCCACAGCGCGTCCCCCCAAAACTGCAGGAAAAAAGGGTAGCTGTGACTCTCGCGCACCACTTGCTGCAGGGCCTCGTCCTCAATCGACCGGCCGTGCTCCTCAAACGGAACGCGAACGGCGTCGGCAGCGGCGGTCGGATCAAGCCGACCGAGAGGCAGCTGCTCGCTCCGGTCCCAAAAAGACGCACCCAAGGTTCCTAAATGGCGGGGCAGGTCGGGTGTGCCGGCGAGGATCAGTAACACAGGCAAGTCCATGCTCCGGAATCCCTGCACGGTGTTGAGCAGGGACCGGCCGGGCTCGACGCCGAGCACGTGCGCCTCGTCGAGCAAGATTAGGATGGGCCCCGTGCGGATCCTACGGGCCAGAGTGGAAGAGACCGGACCGGGGGGCAGGCTTGCCAACCGGACGCCGATGGGGCCCAAGGTGAAGCCGCGCAGTGCCGCGAGCCAGCGGCTGTTGACAGACAGTGCGGTGGCGAGGTGCTCGTCGGACCGGATGGTACCCCCATTCAAATTGGCCACCGGGATCTTGAGCGCTTCTGCCTCGCGCCGAGCCCATTCGATGAGCACGGTCTTGCCGTTCCCCCTCGGCCCATACAGGATGATGTCGCTGGCAGGTGCAGTTCGCTGGACTAGGCCCCCAAGGCATCCCCGGATCAACCCTTGCTCCGACTCCCTGCCCGCCAGATAGGGCGGAAGCTTCCCGGAGCCAGGCTGGAACGGACTGGCCCCCGCTGCCAATTCGGGCCGGTGCAAGAGAAAGCCTGCCATGGCAACCTCATGATAGACCGCCTCGATGCTCCGTCGCGGGAGGTGGCGCGGGGACGGGCCGTCCCCGCCCCGAGGCTTCCGGTCACGGGCAGATCCGCTGTCGTTGCATGCTGAGGCCTTCGCAGCGGCCGGTTGGGAGGGCCGGGTTCTAACGGCATCGTCGTTAGGCGGACGGAGATGATCCGTATGGAAATGGGACCTCGCCGTGTGTGGGAGGCTTGGGAGGCATTGTTTACCGAGTGCGGCCCTTCACGGTCTCTGTGTCCGGGACTACAGACTTCGATTGGGGTGTGACTGCAAAACTCCGAATGGAGTCGAGATTGGGCAGTTGCGTCCTGCACACCGCCATCGCCTGAAACGCCGGAAAATCAAGGATTTGCAGCCGTCGCGGCGATTGAGCGAGTCGACCGGACCGCGATCATCGAGCGCATTCCGCGTTGTCGTTCGCGGTCCAAGGCAACAAATCGGGCCGCGCAGCGGAAGCGCGCGGCGCCGTTCATCACACATGGCGCACCGGGCGCCGGGATTGTTCCCGCAGCGCAGACGTTTCGTCTCGCATGTTCCAGCAATCCAACCGACGCGTTGCACATGTTCCCGCAAAGCAGCGGCCAACGCGGAGAGCACCGGTATTGCTGGCGATTCGGTCGGCGTTCACTTGTTACCTCGGGCGCAGCGGTCCGCGGCACACACGTTACCGCGGCGTTAGCAGCGAGGGTGCGTTGGCGATTGCTCGGTTCGCGGGCGCCGGCGCGAACGGAACCGCGGGCCGACGCGGCGACCGCAGCGCCGGCGCAAGCTTCGACACCGCTTGCGGCAACCGTGCGGATCGGCCCGCGGATGCCGGTGGACGGCGAAGCCGACACCGGCGACATGCGCTTGGCGTGGGCAAGCGGTTCGAAGCGACGCACGACGCCGGTGCAGCCGGCAAGGGCGACTGTGTCGACGAGCACAACGCGAAGCGTTGACGCAAGTGCCATGGGAGGTGCGGCGGGCAGTGCGGAGAGGTCGATGCGGCGCTGCATCGGATTGTGACGGGGAGGATGAACGGGCCGCGCCTGAGATCGGCACGGCCCGTTGTCGGTGCGCGGACTACGCCGCGATCTTATGGACGGGGATGCCGAGCGAGGCGGCCTAGTCGGTGAGGTTGTCGGTGATGCCGTTGCCGGGGAAGTCGATGACGCCCTTGGGCAGCAGGTTCAGCAGCTCGTCGTTGCGGCGAATGGGTGCGGCCCGTCCGTGGCAGTTCCAGTCCGGCTTGCACACCACCTGGTGGACGCCGGGGCGCTCGGCCCACTGCGCGGCGATCTTCTCCACGCCGGGGACGCCGCCGTGCACCAGCACCATGTCGGTGTACTTGGCGCGGACGCGGTCCAGGCTGCGTAAGATGGCGTCGGGGTCCGCGACGTGCTTGCCGCCGGTGATGGCGACGAGCGTTCCTTCCGGCAGGTGCGCCTTGGTCTCGCGGTCCTACCTCGCGCGCAGGAAGTCGCGGGCGTCGATGGCGGCGGAGGTCAGCTTGCCGGTGCGACTGGTGTGGCTGCCGCGCCAGGTGTCGCCGGTCGCGGCGCGGTAGCCGTCGGCGGCGGTGTCGAGCATGTCTTCGAAGGCGCCGCGGCGGTCGCCGAGGTTGCGCGCCCGGTCGGTCGTGAGTTCGAGTTCGCGGGCGTTGATCTCGCTGCCATCCTGCGAGTGCTGCAGGTCGCGCAGCCGCGCAGCCCGCGCCCAGCCGGCGGCACGGGCCTTCGCGGCGCAGGGCGCGCAGTTGCGGTGACCGGGTTCGGTTCGGCGCCTGCCGCACGTCGGACACAGGCCGGCGGCCATGCGTTCAGCGGTGCGCCGAGCAACGCGTTCGCGGTCTCGCGCGCGGCGTACTTCGGGATCCTTGTGGGGCATGCCGTGCCTCCGGTCGCTGAGGAAGTCGGGACGGCAGGACGTCCCCCGGTACGGGGCCGGCGGGACGTCCCTTTGCGCTGCCGGTCAGCCCTTCTGGCGGCGCTCGACGAAAATCCCCATCGTCCGCCAGCCCCAGAGCTGCACGCCGCAATGGCGCAGCTTGATCCCCGTAGCGATGATGATTTCATCGCGGGCCGGTCGCAGGTTCTCGACCTGCTTCAACGAGGCGACCGTCGGCCGCGGACGGCGCCGATCCTTCGGCCTGGTGCCTTCCGCGTCGCCGCGCGGTGCGAGTGCCACCTGCATCGTGCCGTGCTCCTTGGGTTGGGTGAATGGGAACGGCGACAGCACCCCTCTCCCGGAGCGCCAGCCGCCGCCCCGTTCACGGCCGAACTCGCCCTCTCCGTGACGTAAAGCCGGGCGGAGAAGCAAAGTGAGTGCGTTGTGCTTGACGTAATGAGGATGCTTTCGCTAGTGTGACGCCAATGCGGCTGCTCCGGGAACGGAAAGCGTTTTGATCGTCGGCTTCTCGGACAAGAAGACTGGAGCGTTCCATGAGGGTCGCCGGGGCGCTGCGTTTTCCCGGTTCGCCCGGACCGCGTCTCGCAAGCTCGACCAGCTCGACGCGGCCACGAGACTGGGCGACCTGGCGAGGCCCGGCAACCGTCTGGAGGCGATCAAGGGCCGGCGCAAGGGGCAGTGGAGCATCCGCATCAACGACCAATGGCGGATCTGCTTCAAGTGGCCCAAGGGAAGTCCCGGCCTGACCGAAGTGGAAATTGTAGACTACCATTAATTCGAGGAGGCAAGTCATGCGCGAACCGATCCATCCGGGCGAGACCCTGCGCGAGGATCTCGATGCGCTCGGCATGAGCGCTGCGGAATTGGCGCGGCGCATCGAGGTGCCGGTGAACCGAATTACGGAGATACTCAACGGCCGGCGCTCGATCACAGGCGACACAGCCTTGCGCCTGGGACGCTTTTTCGGCACTTCGGGGGAGTTCTGGCTCAACCTCCAGAAGCTCTACGAGCTGCGGCTCGCGGAGCGCAAGAGCGGTCCGGCGATCGCCCGGCTGCCGACGTTGGATGCGGGCAGCGGGCTGCACGCGACAGGATGAACGCCGATCGGACGCAGGCAGCCACGCAAGAGCAACTCGATTGCGGGGAGTCCTAGGTTAGCGGCGGCGCTGATCAGCCTTGACCGCTGGACGGCCAAGCGCGGGCGCCATCCTCGAACGGATCCGCGCCGAGAGCCGCGACGAGTCCGAGAAGGGGCGCTGGTTCGAGCAGTTGTTCATCCGGGTTGCGCTCCAGCAGCCCGAATTCGAGATCGACGAAATCTGGCGCTGGGCCGACCGGCCGGACCGCGAAGCCCTGACGTGCCTCGATGGCCGCGACATGGGCGTCGATCTGGTCGCGCGGCGCACCTCGGGAGACTGGGTCGCGATTCAGTGCAAGTGCTACGACGACCGGCACACGCTCTGCAAGGGCAGGATCGACAAGTTTCTGGGCGGCTCGCAACACGCGATCTTCCGACTGCGCTGGATCGTGGCGACTTGCAGATGGGGTCCGATCGCGGAGAGGGCGATCCTGAACGCCAATCCCCAGGTGGCGCAGGTCGACTTTCGGCAGTATCTCAACGTCCAGCTTGAGGAACGGGACGCCACGCTCCCGGTGCAGGAGCCGTGGCCGCTTCAGGAGGAGGCGATCGAGGATTTCGTGTCAGGGCTGGCCCACCACGACCGGGGCCGACTCATCATGGCCTGCGGCACCGGCAAGACGTTCACCGCCGTACGTATCGCGGAGGAGATCGTCAACGAGGGCCGGCGCATTCTCTTCGCCCCCCTACCATTGCCCTCGTCTCGCCGAACACGGCGTCGAAGTCGTCGACATGGGCGATTACGACGTGTACGGGCCGGAACTCCACCGGCGCCCGTTCGCCAAGGGCGTCGATCACAAGATGCTCTCCGACTACCGCGTGATCGTGCTCGGCGTGAGCGAGGGCAGCGTCACACCCGGTCTGCGGCGGCGCCTTGAAGGGCTCGACACGTCGTCGAAGCGCGATCAGGCCCCGACGACGAATGACATGACCCGCGTTCTCGGCGTATCGCTGGCGGTCAACTGCGTTACGGAAGGCAACGCGCTCGAGCAGCCGGGCAAGCTCCCGCGGACCATGGCGTTCGCAAACAGCATCGTGCGCTCGAAGTGGTACGCGGAGCCGCTCATGGAGAGCGAGGTTCTCCGAGCGACCACGCGGCGAATGCGAACGGGCCGGGCGATGAAAGTTGTGACAAGGCACGTCGACGCGTCGGCCAGCGCGCTTAAGCGCAACCGGGAACTGCGGGCGCTGGCACATGCCGCCGGAGATGGAGAGTGCCGGCTGGTCTGCAGCGTCAAGCTGTTCACGGAGGGCGTGGACATGCCGTCGCTCGACGCCGTTGCCTTCCTCG
Source organism: Bryobacterales bacterium (assembly GCA_963662745.2). Classification (GTDB taxonomy): domain Bacteria; phylum Acidobacteriota; class Terriglobia; order Bryobacterales; family UBA6623; genus VXMF01. The sequence continues at coordinate 1,991,550 of CAXXUI010000002.1, read as the reverse complement.
ACCCGCGGGACAGTCAGGTGGATGTCGTCCAGGCTGTGGAACGCGTCATGAGGAAGGCGGAGGGCAAGCGTTTCGGCTACATCATCATTCCCGTTGTAGTCGAGCCTGGCCGCGATGTCGCGGACGCGCTCCAACGGGGCACCGACGGTTACAGGACGGGCGGGCGGGTGCTGCGGGCACTTCAAGCCCATGACGGACGACTTGCGGAATCGCCCGCCAACTGTATCAAGGTCTACGAGCGGAAACAGGACAAGGCGCCGGGCGATTCGGGCGGCGGCGAGGTGCGCGAGACCGAGGGCGAGTATCTCCAGCGCGAATTGGAACTGAAGGAAGCCGATGATAGACACGTCGCGGCGGGCGCCCGACACGGGCGAGATGTTCGTGCTGTGGGACGGCAACGGGTTGGTGGTCAAGCGCGTGGAGCGCGTCGCCGACGGGGAAGGTAGCCCGGGGCTGCGGCTGAAGTCGGCCAACGCGGAGTACGCCGACTACACCGCCCCGGCCGGGGATGTGCACGTCGTCGGCAAGGTGCTGTGGACCGTCAGGCGGGTGTGAGGCGCGGCGACCCGGGAGCGGGGCGACTGGCGCGGACACGAATGACGCGGACGCGTTGCCATCGCGCCGCGCAGTGTCACGGCAGCTCGTCGAGCCCGGCGTCGCCACCGCGCATCGAGGCGGCGGCCATTTGGGTCCAGACTTCCCGGCCGAACCCCAAGCGGCGGTTGAGCTTGTCGCAGCTGGCCAGCACATCACCGATGTCGAGCCGGGCTCGACGCCGAGCACGTGCGCCTCGTCGAGCAAGCCAAGGATGGACCCCGTGCGGACCCTACGGGCCAAAGTGGACGAGACCGGACCGGGGGGCAGGCTTGGCAGCCGGACGCCGATGGGGCCCAAGGTGAAGCCGCGCAGTGCCGCGAGCCAGCGGCTGTCGACAGACAGTGCGGTGGCGAGGTGCTCGTCGGACCGGATGGCACCCCCATTCAAGTTGGCCACCGGGATCTTGAGCGCTTCCGCCTCGCGCCGAGCCCATTCGATGAGCACGGTCTTGCCGTTCCCCCTCGGCTCATACAGGATGATGTCGCTGGCAGGTGCGGTTCGCTGGGCTAGGCCCCAAGGCATCCCCGGATCAACCCTTGCTCCGACTCCCGGCCCGCCAGATAGGGCGGAAGCTTCCCGGAGCCAGGCTGGAACGGACTGGCCCCCGCTGCCAATTCGGGCCGGTGCAAGAGAAAGCCTGCCATGGCAACCTCATACTAGACCGTCGCGATGCGCCGTCGCGGGGAGGTGGCGTGGGGACGGGCCGTCCCCGCCCCTGGGCTTCCGGTAACGGGCAGATCCGCTGGCGGGAGGCATTGCCCGCCGAGTGCGGCCCGTCACGGTCTCGGTGTCCGGGACGACAGGCATCGATTGGGAAGCGAGATGCATGGTGGCTAGCAAAGTCGAACTGCATCCAGTCTTCCCTAATGGCCGAGCAGTTCCGCAGCTACGGCATCCCCTTCGAGCTGACGTCAGTCGAGCGCGCCGAACACGGGCCGGCCAGACCCGCTGCCGGAGCGCTTCTGAGGGCGTGTACGGCCGCCGCCTGCTTCCTGCACACGGTCGTCGACGACTCACCAGCGCCTCCGGATCGCATACCATCTAGGTGGCTTACCGCCCCGGAGAATCCAGTGCGCCATCTCATCGCCAGCTACCTGAGCAACAACATCTCCCGCCGAGGGCTGTTCGAAACCTTGGCCCATCTCGGCTTCACTGCCGCCGCCGCGCAGTCCCTCGTCAAGACGCTGGACGCCTCGGAAAGCGAGGCCGGAGCGACAAGGCTGACCGGCACCGGGGGCGAACTCGTCGTCGCCCAGATGCAGGCGGCCGGAGTCGAGTACCTGTTCACCAACCCCGGCTCATTCGAGGTCGGCTTCTTCGACGCCTTCCTCGACCAGGACCGCACTCAGCTCATCATGGGCCTGCATGAGGGCATCGTCATCTCGCTGGCTGACGGCTACCACCGCGCCAGCGGCAAGCCGGGCTTCGTCAACCTCCACGTCATCGCTGGCACAGCCCAGGCCGCCGGGCAGATGTACAACGCCTCCAAGGACGGCTCCGCCTTGGTCGTCACGGCCGGCCTGAACGACAACGAGCTGTGGAGCGATGACGCCGGACTGGCGCCGCGGCCGGGCTTCGACCAGAAGGAGGTCAACCGCCAGTTCACCAAGATCTCCTGGGAGGCGCGGGACGCCCGCAGTCTGGCACTGATGCTGCGGCGCGCCTTCAAGGTGGCCACCGCCCCGGCAGGCGGGCCGGCCTACCTCGCCATGGCGCATCACGCCTTGGAGGAGCGGGACGTCAGCGCGTTCATCCTCCCCGGGGAGCGGTTCATGCCCCCCGCCGCCATGCGTCCCTCGATCGACTCCGCGCAACGGGCCGCCGAGCTGCTGGTCAAGGCCCGCCGACCGGTAGTCGTCGTGGGCGACGAGGTGTGGAGAACGCACGGCTGCGACGAGCTGCTCACGCTGGCCGAGAAGCTGGGCCTGCCCGTGACCAATGTCGGCCAAGGGTTCGAGAACTTCCCGGCCCACCACCCCCAGAACCTCGGACGCTTCAACCAGCACCACGAGCTGGTCGCCGGAGCAGACGTGATCTTCAGCGTCGGGGCACCCGACTTCGGCGGCCGGGTCGTGCCCAAAGGGCCGGAGGCCCCGCTCAGCGCCAAGTTCGTGCGGCTCACAGCCAACGCCGACACGGTCAGCCGCAACTACCCGACGGACCTGCTGCTGGCCGGCACGTCCCGCGCAGGTCTGCGCGACCTCAATCTGGCCGTCGATTCGGCCACCTCGACGAGCCGCCGCGAAGCATTGGCCAAGCCGCGCATCGAGGCCCTCGCGGCCTTCACGCGCCAGCAGCGGGAGGCGGCGGAGAAGGCGGCGCTGGCCAACTTCGGGCAAGGACCGGTCCATCCGGACGAACTCGGAATGACTCTTGCCAAGGTCGCCGACCGTGACGCTGTCATCGTTCCCGAGAACCTGACCGCCAAGTTCGGGGCGTTCCCGTTCGGCCACCGGGACGGCGAGATGATGCGCGTGGCCAACACCGGCAACGGACTCGGATGGGGGATCGGAGCGGCGGCCGGGGCCAAGCTCGCTCTCCCCGACCGACAAGTCATCTGCTCGATCGGGGACGGCTCGGTGATGTACAGCGCCGCGGGCTTCTGGACGCTCGCCCGCTACGAGATCCCCGTCCTGACGGTGGTCTCCAACAACCGCAACTACCAGACGGTTCGCCGGGCCTACCACCGCTACGCGGGCCGGATGGCCGACGAGAACCGCTACACGGGCATGTACCTTGGGGATCCGGACATCAGCTTCGCCGAGCTTGCCAAGAGCCAAGGGGTGGCCGGAGAAAAGGTCAACGAGTCCTCTGAACTGGAAGCGGCTCTGAGGCGAGGCATCGACGCGACGCGGGAGGGGCGGCCTTACGTCGTGGATGTCGAGACCGCCCGCTACGGCGGCGGGGCGGATTCCGAGTGGCACCAGCGCTTCAGCCTGGCCGCCAAGAGGACCCGAGAGGTCTAAACCCGCGACCCACTCGACTGCATCCCGCCTCCTGAGAGGTTGACAAGCGGGCATCCGTTGACGCATAGTGTAGGCACTTGGTAGTGTCTGCCTGCCAAGCGCACGCTATAGCCCATGCCGAAACTGATCCGCTCGCTAGTCCTTGTCGCCGCAGCCGCGGCTCTCGCGCCCGCCAAGGCAGCCGCGCCCGCCAAGGCACCGGCGGAGCTGCCCTTCACAGATCACCAGCAGTCACACTGGGCGTTCCTGCCCGTGGCCGAACCGGCCGTTCCCGGCACCGGGCACGCCAACCCGATCGACGCCTTCGTTGCGAGCGAGCTGGCGGCGAACGGAATCCGGCCCGGACCCGAGGCGGACAAAGTCACGCTCATTCGCCGGGCGACATTTGACCTGCACGGCCTGCCCCCCACCTCTCAGGCAGTGAGCGAATTCCTGGCGGACGACTCCCCTGACGCGTTCGCCAAGCTGGTCGACCGCCTGCTGGCCTCGCCCCGCTACGGCGAGCGGTGGGCTCGGCACTGGCTGGACCTCGCCCGCTTCGCCGAGAGCGAGGGCTTCAAGGCCGACGAGACCCGTCCGAACGCCTGGCGGTACCGGGACTACGTCATCGAGTCGCTGAACAACGACAAGCCCTACGACCGATTCGTCCAAGAGCAGATCGCCGGGGACGAGCTGTGGCCCGAGAGTCCGGCGGCACGCATCGCCACGGGCTTCAACCGCCACTACCCCGACGAGACCAACGCCGCCATCCTCGTGCAGCGGCGGCAGGAGATCCTGCTCGACATCACAGACACAGTGGGATCGGTGTTCCTGGGCCTGACCTACGGCTGCGCGAAGTGCCACGACCACAAGTTCGACCCGATCCTCCAAGCCGACTACTACCGGCTGCAAGCCTTCTTCACCAACATCACGCCGGACGACGAGGTCCATCTGCTCAGCGAGGAGGAGCGGGCCGCGCACAGCCGGCGCTTGGCGGAGTGGCAGGAGGCAACTCGCGAGATTCGGTCGCAGATGGACGAGATACTCGACCAGAAGCGCAAAGACGTCTTCGAGACACAGGTCAACCGCAGGGCGCCGGAGACGCAGGCGGCCTTCGCCAAGCCGGACTTCGAGCGCAGCATGTACGAGCGGCTTCTCTTCCAGCAGCACATGTGGCAGATGCGCTATCACAACGACGAGCGACTGGCCAACTCCCTGAAGGGCGAGGTTAGGGAGCGCTATCTGGCCCTCCAGGCCGAACTCGCCGGGTTCGACCACCTCAAGCCACCTGAGCTGCCGATTGGGATGGGCATCAAGGAACTCGGGGCCGACGCCCCCAAGACGCACATTCTGTCCTTCGCCAACTACGCCGCCCCGAAGGATGAGGTCGAGCCGGGTTTCTTGACGCTGCTGGCGCCCGGCCCCGCGTCCTACGCCCCCGCCCGGGACGGACGCTCCTCGGGCCGCCGCACCGCCTTGGCCCGGTGGCTGACCGATCCCGAGAATCCGCTTCCGGCGCGCGTGATGGCCAACCGCTTGTGGCATTACCACTTCGGTGAGGGAATCGTCCGCACGCCCAGCGATCTGGGTCTGATGGGCGAGCGCCCCACGCACCCCGAACTGCTGGACTGGCTGGCCGCCGAATTCGTGCGTGGCGGCTGGAGCCTCAAGCACATGCACCGCCTGATGATGACCTCCGCCACCTACCGGAGAGACTCCGACCACCGGGAGGAGGCCGCCGAGCGGGATCCGTTCAACAAGCTGCTGTGGCGCTTCCCGCCCCAACGACTGGAAGGAGAAGTCATCCGCGACTCGATGCTGGCCGTCGCGGGACGGCTGAACACCGAGGTCGGCGGGCCGAGCGCCTACCCGGCCCTGCCGCATGGAGCTGCGGCTCCCCGGGGCGGATGGGACGTACCGGAGGCCCGGCACGCCCAAGACCGGCGCAGCGTGTACGTGTTCGTGAGGCGCAATTCCCGCTACCCCATGCTCGAGTCGTTCGACATGCCGGACACGCATGAGTCCTGCTCACGGCGGTCCACCACCACGACCGCGCCCCAGGCGCTGGCCCTACTCAACAGCGAGCACACGCTCGGGTGGGCGCAGGGCATGGCGGGCCGTGTGCTGGAGCGAGCCGGAGCCGACCGCGGCCGCCAGGTCGAGGCCGGGTTCCGGCTGGCCTACGCCCGCACTCCCGACTCGTGGGAGAAGGACACCGTCTTGACCTTCCTGGACACGCAGCGCGAAATCGTGGCCGAGCGGGCCGCGGCGGGCCAAGGACTGCTGCTGCCGGACTTCTACCCTGAATTGATGTCTGAGGTGGAGGCGGCCGCGGTGGTCGACTTCTGCCACATGCTTCTGAACTCCAACGAATTCGTCTACCGGAATTGACGCGGCCCGGCTGCAAGAGAGGCACCTCGATGCGCAAGCACCTTCAAGACGCGCCGGCGGCGGCCAGCCGCCGGGCCTTCCTCACGCAGGCCAGCGGCGGCCTCGGCGCGTTGGCGCTGGCCGCTCTGGACGCAGACACCGGACTGGCGGCCGTTCGGGATCCCTTGGCGGCCCAAGAGCCGCACCACGCGCCCAAGGCGAAGTCGGTGATCTGGTGCTTCATGGAGGGCGGCCCGAGCCACGTCGACACCTTCGACCCCAAGCCGGCCTTGGAGGAGTTCGCGGGGCAGCCCCTGCCACCATCCTTCGGACGGCCGCTCACCGCGATGCCCGGCACATCGCACAACACGCTCATGCCGTCCCGTCGCGAGTGGAGCCGGCATGGGCAGAGCGGTCTCTGGGTCTCGGACTGGTACCCGCATGTCGCCCAGCACGCCGATGACCTCGCCGTGATCCGCTCCTGCCACGCGGATGGGCTGAACCATGTCGGCTCGGTGTGCCAGATGAACACCGGCTCGATCCTCGCGGGGCGGCCGTCGCTGGGATCGTGGGTGACTTACGGCCTCGGCTCCGCCAATCGCAACCTGCCGACCTTCGTCATCCTCAATGACGAGGTGCGCATCAACGGTGGCTCGAAGAACTGGAGTGCGGGCTTCCTGCCAGCCACCTACCAAGGGACGCTCTTCAAGCAGGAAGGGGCCCCGATCCTGAACCTGGAGACGCCGGACGGCGTCGGCCCCAGGCAGCAGCGCGGCAAGCTGGACCTGCTGGCGGCGCTGAACCGCCATCACTCCTCCAAGCACCGCCACGAGACCGAGTTGGACGCCCGACTGCAGTCCTACGAGCTCGCCTACCGCATGCAGGCGCATGCGCCCGAAGCGGTCGACCTTTCCACTGAGTCCGAGTCGACCCAGCAGCTGTACGGCATGGACGAGGAACAGACCGCCGTATACGGGAGGAACCTACTGCTGGCGCGGCGCCTAGTGGAGCGGGGCGTGCGGTTCGTCCAAGCGTACTGTGGCGGATGGGACGCTCACACGAAGATCGAAGAGAATCACACCAAATGGTGCGGCGTCTCGGACAAGCCCATCGCCGGCCTGCTCGCGGACCTCAAGTCGAGAGGGATGCTTGACGACACGCTGGTCATCTGGGGCGGCGAGTTCGGACGCACGCCGTTCAACGAGAAGGGCGACGGACGGGATCACAACCCTTGGGGCTTCAGCATCTGGATGGCCGGCGGCGGAGTGCAAGGCGGCCAGACGATCGGCACGACGGACGAGTTAGGGCTGCGCGCGGCCGAATCGCCGTATCATGTCCACGACATCCACGCCACGATCCTGCACCTGATGGGCTTGGACCATCTGAGCCTCACCTACCTCCACAACGGGCGGTCGGAGCGTCCGACGATCAACGGCGGAAGGCTGATCAGCGAAGCTCTGGCTTGAGGCCGGTTCGGTCCGAGCCCGTGCTACGGTAGATCGCTTGGCGGCTCCGGAAACATCGCCGAACCGGAGCCAAGACCGTGAGGCTCCCCGCTTGCGACTGTCCGCAGGGGTGGTGCCGTACCGCCGCCGCGGCGCGGGGCGGTGCGAGATTTTCTGGGTACTGCGGTCCGAGTCCCTGCGCTTCATGGGCGGCTGGAACGCGTTTCCCGGCGGAGGCATGTCTGGCAGCGACCAGTCCCTGCCGCTGACTGGGGAGATTCGGGGTGCGGACTCCTATCGCGCCTCCGGACCGCCCGCCGCCCACATGGCCTGCGCGTTGCGCGAACTGTTCGAAGAGACCGGCATCCTGCCCTTGGCAGGCGCCTGTCCGCCAGCAGCCGAGATCGATCAGGCCCGGGAGGAGCTACTTGCCGGTCGGCTCGACTTCGGAGCTTGGCTCCGCCGCCACGGTGTAGCCTTGGACGCCTCCGGTCTCTGCTACGCCGGCCGATGGGTCACGCCACCGCTGTCGAAGATCCGCTTCGACGCTACATTCTTCCTGCTGGAATGGCCAGACAGCCCCCATGGCCAGCCGTCCGTCATTCCCGGGGAGCTGGCCAGCGGGGAGTGGATCGCCGCATCTGACGCCCTCGCACAGTGGCGCGCCGGGAAGGCCCGGCTCGCTCAGCCCACGCTCGAGACGATCCGCACGCTGGCTCACGAGGGGCCCGAGGGAGCCGATCGGCTCTGGAAGTCCCAAGCACTCAAGCCCGACCAAGCTCATGCCATCGAATTCCTCCCGCTGATCCGCGTGATTCCGGTCGCGACCCGGACGCTACCACCCGCCACGCACACCAACGCGATACTGATCGGGGGCAAGGACATGGTCCTGATCGATCCCGGCACACCGTGGCCCAGCGAGCTGCAGGACCTGTTCGCAGTCATCGACTCCGAGTCGCAGCGAACTGGCGGGTCGCTTCGTGAAATCTGGCTGTCGCACCATCACGACGACCATGTGGCCGGAGCCGAAGAGGCGCGTCGCCGCTACTCGGCTCCGCTGCGCTGCCATCCATCCACGGCACGCATGCTGGCCAGCCGGGGAATCGAGGCCGACGGATACATCCGCGACGGCGAGGTGGTCGAACTCGACGGGCGACCGCGGCTCAGGATGAGGGCGATCCACACGCCAGGCCATGCAAGCGGGCACCTCTGCTTCCTAGAGGAGCGCACGCGAGCTCTATTGGCCGGGGACATGGTCTCGGGATTCGGGACCGTCGTGATCAGCCCACCCGACGGCAGCATGACGCAGTACTTGGAATCAATCCACGCGCTGCTGGCTTGGAACCCGACAGTCCTGCTGCCAAGTCACGGGACCATGTACCGGGATGCGTCCAAGGCCCTTTCCGACATCCGGCGACACCGGCTCCAGCGCGAGGAACGCATCCTCGCGCTCTGGCGCGCCGGGATGCAAGATCCAGAGCGGATGGTGAGGGAAGAGTACAAGGACCTGCCTAGGCCCGCCAAGCAGTTCGCCATCTGGCAGGTCGTCGCGCACCTCGAGCGGCTGGAGGACATCGGCCGCATCCAATCGCTGCCGGATCGCGTCCGCCAGCTCGCAATCCACGCTCCGGACGGCAGCGACTAGGTCGCCACAGCGCGGTCTGCATGACGCCCGTCAAGCCGGGTCCGCACAGGGCGCTGCCCGGCCGCCTGTGAACAAACTCGACGCTGCAAGTAGACTGTCCCGAAGATTTTCCCGCCCAGACGGTCGGAATGCGTGCTAGCCCGCTCGTGACGGGATTCAGCGGAGGGACGTTCCCGCCGCGGGCCTGGCGACTCGCCGGCCTGAAGGCGGGATGTCCTGTCTCCGGTCTGTGGGAGGCGAAGGCTCCTGCGCCTCACCTACCGGGCTCGCCAAAGCAGTACAGCCGCGTCGCGGTGCGGATGAACAGCCTCCCGCTGGCGATGGCAGGAGTGGCATAGACGTCTTCCCCAAGGTCATTGGTTGAGAGCACCCTCCAGTCGCTGCCGGCCTCCACCACTGCGATCCGGCCGGCGTCGCTAGCCATATAGACCTTGCCGTCACCGGCTACGGGTGAGGCATAGAATCCATCGAGCGCATCGCGAAGCCGCCCTTGCTTGAGCACCGTGCCGGTGCGCGGATCCAAGGCCGTCACGATCCCCCCGTTGCGCACGAGGTAGAGCACTCCCCGGTACAACAAGGGCGAGGCGACTTCGGGCAGGGACTTCTGGTAGCGCCAGAGGAGGTGAGACTTCGTCACGTCTCCACGGCCCCCAAGGCGAACGGCGATGCAGGAATTCTCCGAGATGCGCCTCGCACGGTAGTGGGACCAATCACGGGCGTCTAGCGTGCCGTTCTTGTTGCGGTCGTGCATCTCCCAGCTGCGCGGATGCCAGTCCTCCCGCAACTCCGACCGGTCCAGCTCATCGTCCCCGTTGCTGTCGAAGCGCTCCCGGATCTCGTCCCATGCCGGAAGCTCCAGCCGCGAGACGGGCTCGCTGCCCACGGCCCAGCCGCTGAAGAACAGCCGGTCACCGTCCACTACCGGGCCGGACTTGACCTGATACGTCAGGCCGTCCAGCCGCCACACTTCGACTCCGGCGGGGGAATATCCCGTCATCCGGTACGAACCCGGCACCACGATGACAGGGCCGTCGTCCTCCGTCCGGTGGACGACGGGAGTCGAGAAGCTGTGGACAAAGTCAGGGCGCTGACGCTTCCAGAGGATCTCGCCGTCGGACGGGTCCACCGCCAGCAGGTAGGACTCCAAGTCTTGGTCGCAAACCAAGATCAACTTGCCGTCGACGAGGATGGGGGAAGCGCCCATCCCGTGGTAGTTGGTGAACGGGCCGAGCGGCAGGGTCCATCGCTCGACCCCGTCACGGTCATACGACACGAGGCCGTAGCCGCCGAAGAACGCGTACACGTTGCTGCCATCCGTCACGGGCGTGGGGGCCGCCTCGTCATTCAGGCGGTGCATGCGCTCACTTCTTCGCGAGGGGGCGGCCCGACGCCACAGCTCGCGACCGGTGAACTGGTCGAGCGCGATGGTTAGCAGCTGACCGCCCTCGTGAGCCGTCAGAAAGACCTTGCCGTCAGCCAGGACCGGCGAGGACTTGCCACGCGGCAGGGCGGTTTTCCACACCACGTTGGTGTCCGGCCCGAACGAGACAGGCAGCCCTCCGTCCTCCGCCACTCCAGCGCCGTTCGGCCCACGAAATCGCATCCAGCCCGAATCCGCTGAAAGGGTTGATGCCAAGAGACCGCAGGCGAGCATGAGACCGATCAGCATGGATCAAGCCTAGCCGATGCTCCTGGCCGGCTCCGACGCCCCGCAATCTGGGGCTTCAGCCCGTGCTCACTCGCCGCCTCCAACTCCAACCTCAACCTCGTGCCGAAGAAACACGCGGAGACACGGATCCTACCAGCCAGCCTGCAGGGAGGAGGATGCCTCAAGGCGAGCTTCGGCACATGGGGCTGCTCGCCCAGACCGTCCGATCTCGGGCCTGCACTCGGCGAGTCCCGATCCGCCTGAATCGTTGGTAGGCTGGATCCTGTGGCACAGCTCTGGACAGTGGCCGTCCGCAAAGTCTGTGGCGTCACCCGACCCGCCGATGCAGACTTCGCCGTCCGCGCCGGGGCTAACGCCATCGGCATGGTCTTCTACCATGGCAGCCCCAGAGCCGTCTCCCTTGGGCAAGCGCGGCTGGTCGTCGCGCACATCCCGGATGGCGTGCGCCGGGTGGCCGTGTTCGTTAACGAGCAACCTGAGCGAATTGCCGGGACGCTGCGGTACACGGGAGCCGATGTCGTCCAGCTGCACGGCGACGAGACGCCCGAGCAGTGCCGTGCTGTACGCCGGGCGATCGGAGCGGGTCCAGAGCTCTGGAAGGCCACGCGCGTCGGAGAGGGATTCGACGGGGCCAGCTTGGCGGACTTCCCCGTCGACGGGTACCTGCTCGACACGTCCAAGCGGGGCGCCTACGGCGGCACGGGCGAGACCTTCCCTTGGCATCTAGCGATCAATGCCAAGCGTTTCGGGAGAGTCGTGCTCGCCGGGGGACTCGACGGCAGCAATGTCGCCGACGCCGTCCGCTCGGTCCGTCCGTGGGGTGTCGACGCCAGTTCGCTCCTCGAGCGGCGACCAGGCGTCAAGGACGCTCGCAAGGTCTCGCGCTACTTGGAAAGCCTGCGCCGGAACTGAGAGCTTCCCGATGCGCAGCCTCCAGCTCCGGACGAAGTACCTGCTGGGGGACTGGGCCGCAACGGCCCTCGCATGCGCCTGCATCCTCCCGCTTGCGGCCGCCGCCCTGCCCTGCGAGTGGCCGATGGCGGTGACCATGCCGCTCGGCATGACCCTCGGCATGGTGGCTTCGCTCCCGTTCTGGGCAGTGGCAGCGCCGGTTCTCGGCGCCATCGAGCCGATGATCCATATCATGCTGGGCGGGATGGCGGCCGGCATGGCGGCGCCCATGCTCTCAGCAGGCTGCGCCGATTCCGGTCCCGCGACCCTCTCGGCCATGGGGGCCATCTGCGGGACAGCGTCGTCGGCCTTCGTGGCAACCTGTAACTGGGCATTGCAGAGGAAGGCGCCGGATGCCTGACGACGACCGCCGGAAGTGGGACCGGGCTGCGCCGCACTACGGGGGACTGGCGTCCAAGGCAGCCGAGCAGCGCTGGGGCGCGTTCAAGCGCGAGCTGTTCTCCGGAATGAGCGGCAGAGTGCTCTTCCTAGCGGCAGGGACAGGCTTAGACTTCCAGTTCTTCCCTCCCGCCCAGGAAGTCGTAGCGATTGATGTGAGCGGGCGCATGCTGCAGCGGGCCGCCGCCCGTGCCAAGCAGTGCCGCGCCAGCGTTGAACTCCAGCAAATGGATGTGCGCAGCCTGGCCTTCGCGGACTGCTCCTTCGACCAGGCCTACACCTCCTGCACGTTCTGCTCCGTGTCGGATCCTGTCTCAGGTCTCCGCCAGATCAAGCGCGTGCTGCGCCCGGGAGGAACGCTCAGCATGTTCGAGCACACTGTCAGCCGTTGGTTCCCCTTCAACGCGCTGCTTCACGCATGCACGCCCTTAGCGAGCCGTTACGGGCCCTCCATGAACAGGCCCACCGTCCGAAACGTGATGCGGGCGGGCTTCGACATCCAGCAGGTCCGGAGGCACTTCCTAGACGTTCTCAAGAGCATCGAGGCGCGCAAACCCGCGGGCTGACTGCGCCTCCGTGCCGACGCCTGCGGGACAGTTCCCCGCTGACTGGGCTCGGGCGGAGGCGCCGCTGACCGCCAAGAAGGCCGGAGCGGCTCAAACTGGCAGAGCAGTTGTCCAGCGATGCCGCCGAAAAAGTGACGGTGACGATCAGCAGCTAGGTGATGATGTCGACTTGGCCGCGGAAGACTGCGCCTTCCTCTACCTTGAGTTCCCGCGTCTCCAGCTTGCCGGCCAAGTTGGCGGTAGAGACCAAAGTAGCCCGCCGGCTCCCCTTGACATCGCCGCGCACCCGGCCTTCGATCATCACTTCGCCGGCTGTGATGTTGGCCTCGACGTGAGCGCTCTCGGACACCACCAGCTTCTGGGAGGGAGCTTCGATCCGACCCTTGAGCCGCCCGGAAATGGTCATCGATCCGCTGGAGACGATCGTGCCGTTCAGGGCGAGACTCTCGCCGACGAAGGACCTAGCCTCTTGGTCACTGCGATTTGCGCGATCGCCGTTCATAGCCCGATCCTAGCATAGAGGGCGGGCCGGGTCGGCACCGCTTGTATCAGGTCCTCACTACCCGGCGCTTGCGCGCATCCCACGCTAGGGACTTCTTGCGCCGGTACGACTCGACCGTCATATGGCAGGCGGTCGACACGTTGAAGCCCAGTTCCACATCGCACTTCAGGGCTTCACCCTTGCGGATGGCGTTGTGGAGGTTGTGATGATGCAGGGCCATGTCCTCGCCGCCCGACTTCTTGTGCTGCCGCGGCTGCACCTCTTCGCGGTACAGACGCTCTGGCTCGATCGTGAAGCCCTCGCGGGTGAATTCCAAGGTCGCCTTGTTGCCGCGAATCACGTGGCGCATCTGCGCCTGATTTGCCATCGTCGAGACCAGCAGGACGTTGACGCCTTCCGGATACTCCAGCAGCGCGTTGAACGTGTCAGGGACCTCGGCGCCGCCATTGAAGTAGTAATGGCCGCCGGTGGACACGACCCGCGAGGGCAGCGTCAGCCCGCAGGCCTTGACGATGCGCGCCAGCCGGTGGACAAACAAGTCCGTGGCAATGCCGCCCGAGTAATCCCAGTAGCGACGCCACGAGAAGAACCGGTTCGGATCCCAAGAGCGCTTCCTGGCCTTTCCGAGGAACATCTTCCAGTCGAGATTCACACCGGGCTTGGCTTCCGGGTCAGGCTCACGCAGCCAGAAGTCGTCCTGGTGATTGCGCGAGTAGTCGATGTGGGCCATGACGACCTTGCCGATTCCGCCATCGTCGATCACCCGCGCCGCAGCTTCGTAGGAGTCGTCGGACATGCCCTGGATGCCGCACTGCAGCAGCACGCCCGTGTTCTGGACCTTGCGCACGACCTCAAGGCCCTCGCTGATCGAGTAGGTCAGGGGCTTCTCAACATAGATGTGCAAACCGGAGTCGGCCGCGTCCAAGGTGATGGGGGCGTGCCAGTGCTCGGGAACCGAGATCGTGACGTAGTCGAGGCCCTCATGCTCAAGCAGGCGGCGGTAGTCCCGGAAAGGCTTCCCGCCCGTGAATTCGGCAGCGGCCTCCCGCCTCGGGTCGTACAGGTCGCAAACAGCTGTGATCTCGACGTTGTCGTCGTCGGCCAGCCTCTGCAGCGCCCTCATGTGGCCGTTGGCGTTTCCGCCGGCCCCGATCACCCCGACATGCAGGCGCTCATTCGCCCCAACCACGCGGGCCGCGCTCTTGGCTGTGAGCCGCGAGCGCGCGGCACCCGCCACAGCGCCCGCCATCAGAAGGGTCCGGCGGCTCAAGCTTCCCTGATTCGACATATCTTGTCTCATAGTAGTGCATACCGGCCCAGCTAGCGCTAGATCGTAGTTAACTCATTCCTGCAGCTGCGAGTTGAACTTGGTCTAGCCGAATCTGTGAGAGGCCTCGGGGCGCTGGGCCAAGTCTGGAGGATGGCCGCAGTGGTGCGGACTGGTTAGTGGCCAGCGGCGTCTTAGGCGTGCTCTAGGCCGCCGTGTGCGGGGGATGGGACGGGAAAGTGGGCGGCCGCTGTCGCTGGGGCGCCAGCGCCTCCCCTGGCCGGCGACTGCCCCCCCGCCAAGGGGCGGTGCGGGGTTCAGCCAGCAGACTGGCCCACCCCGCAGCGGCTGCAGACGCACGGGCTCCGGGCTGGGCCCCCCGCTGAGGGGCCCAGTGGTGAGCCGCGAGCTGTCGCGCCGGGCCCGAGCTCTCCGGCGGGGCGCTACGGAGACTCGCTGGCCTGCGGCCCGGCTGCGTGCGGCGGCTCCGCGAAGACGGGCTGGCTCGGCATGAGCCCCGGCTGGGCCTGCTGGTGCTGCACCCAGTGCCCCAACACGACGCAGGCCCGCCAGAGCACGGCGTTGCCCGGCAGGGGCCGGCGCTTCGAGGGCCGGAAGCCGGACGTCATCGCCAGCCACACCACCCAAGTCCGGATGTCGCGCGGTGGCGCGCGCCCCCGCTCGCTCGGCCGCCACAGCTCCTGTGCCTGCACGTGGATCCACAACGCCGTGATCTCGGCCCAGGTCAACACGGCGTCCACCGGCGTCTGCGGCGCGTCGCGCGCGTAGCGCGCCAGCGAGCAGACCTGCCAGGCCGTGACGGCGTCGAACGCCAGGCACTTGCCCAGCGCAGCGACCGTGCGCAGGCGGCGGTCCTGGATGCGCGCACCACTTTTCAAAACTTTGAACAGCTCTTCTATCGACCACCTGGCTTCATACCAGCCCACGATGCGCTTCGCCCAGCGCTTGCTCAACCCGCCCGCCGTGCTCAGCAGGAACCACTCCAGCGGATCCTCCCCCGGCCGCGTATCGATCTGCTCGACATGCACCAGCCAGGCCTCCACACCCGCTTCGCCCCGCTGACGGCACGCCTCCGGCGGCTGCAGCTCGACCGGCCCGATGCTCACCTGGGTCTTCACCTTGCGCCGCTGGCGGGCCCGCTGCCCACCCTGCGAGCTCAGCCGGAAGGTGCGCCGGAAGCGCACCCGCTGCTGGAAGTCGGCCTGCATGGGGATCGAGCGCAGCATCAGCGACCGCAGGCTCGGGTCCCACACCTTGACCTTGCGCTGCCGGCCCAGGTGCACGCGCACCAGCAGCTCCACGTCCTCTTCGCCGGCCTGCTCGCGCTGCTCCCGCTCCCGGAACAGCGCGTAGATGTCGCTCTCGCGGTCGCCCGCCACCACGATGCGCTGGCCCGGGCAGGCCCGGCTCAGCTCGAAACCCTGCCGCAGCCCCCGCAACCAGCGCTGGCTCTCCCGCTCGCACTCGTCCGGCGGCTCCTCCAGCGGCCGGGCCCAGACTTCCAAGTCGCTCACCCCCAGCGGCCGGCGGCCCTCCGTGTAGGCCACCGAGGCATGCACGTGCAGCCCGCGCGCACTCTCGCTGCGCTTCTTGAGCGGCCCCAGGCCGCTGGTGCACTCGCCCAGCCCGGTGTAGTTCAGCGTGGTCGTGTCCTGCACCAGCAGCACGGTGCCCGCCAGCAGCTGGCAGCGGTCCACCATGGCCTCCCGGTGCGGCGCCAGAATGTGCTGCATGGAAACCCTCTCATTGCGCAGGAAGCGGTAGGCGGCCTGCTGGTCCTTGCCGCGCGGGAAGATGGCCGGCAGGCACTCGCCCGGGCGCTGCTCCCAGGCCCCGCCCATGGCCTTGAGCCGCTCCCGCAGGCGCCGGTCCGGCAGGTCCGAGCGCTCGAACTCGCGCGCCGACCAGTGCGCCTCCTCGCTGTCGAAGTCCAGCCGCGGGAAGCTACCCAGCACCAGCCGCGCCTTCTCCCGCAGCACACGCTCCCAATCGGGCACCAGCGGCTTGACCCAGACCTGCTTGGGATGGCGCTCCGGCTCGCGGAAGTCCGGCTGCGCGCGCTGCGCCCGCGTGGGCTGCTGGGCGCCCCACGGCAGGCCCTCCGTCTCCCCCAGGCGCTCAAAGCCCGCCGCCTGGTAGCAAGTTGCCCGTCGCCGCTGCTCGACGCAGGTCTCCACCGCCACCGGGGCGCTGCCGTGCAGCCGCTCCCAGTCGCTGCTCAAGCGCCGCAGCGCCAGGCCCAGCACGTGGCTGGCGAGGTTGTGGACCACCACGCCGGGCCGCACCAGGAAACGGTCGTTGGAGACCAGCCGGGGCAGGTTCCGGCGGCGGGTGCGCTCGTCCCAGCCCAGATGCTGGTCGCGCGGACCCAAGCGCATCGGCGCGGCCACGAAGCTGACCACTCCCAGCTCCCGGCCCCCGGCCCGGATGCCGTACACCAGCCGGCAGCCCGGTGCCCGCCCGCGCCCCAGCGGATGTTCCGCCGTCAGCAGATCCCCGTACTGCCGCCGCAGCTGGGCCGTGTCGGCCAGGCGCAGGCTGACCTCTCCCAGCTCCGGCAGCGAGCACTGCAGCCGCAGCGGCGGGACGCTGCGCCGCGCCCGGCGCCGCGAGCGCCGCCGGCAGCCCCCCGTCCGGCGCAGCACCGGCGGCATGGGCAGCCCCAGCTCCGCCGCCAGCGCTGGCAGGCCCTTGCGCGCCGAAGCCGCACACAGCCTCCCGCGGGCGTTCCGCCAGCCGTCTTGCCGACACAGTCCCCGTGCCACCTGGGCACGCGTCAACGTGCCCTTCGACAGTGCCCGGCGCAACCACTCCACCGTGGCCGGCTTCAGCATGCGCAGCCCAACCCGCACACCACTCTTCTATACGATCCAACCCCCCGGTGTCAAGTGCGAGTCAGCGCTAGCCCCCGCAGACGGCGGGCTAGAGCACGCCTAAGACGCCGCTGGCCACTAACCCGTCCGCACCGCTGCGGTCATTTTCCAGACTTGGTCCAGAGCCCCGGGGCCTCTCACAGATTCGGCTAGGCCAAGTTCAACTCGCAGCTACAGGAATGAGTTAACTACGATCTAGCGCTAGCCGGCCCAGACTCCAAACGCCCGGCGGCTGCTAGGCTGGGTCCGTGAGCGTCGCCATCCAGCGAGCTTGGGCGATGCAGATCCTCGATTCCCGCGGGAATCCGACACTGGAGGCTGGCGTGGCGCTGGCTGACGGCACTTCCGCCACGGCTCAAGTGCCCTCCGGTGCGTCGACCGGACGGCACGAGGCCAAGGAACTGCGCGACGGGGCCGGCGGCGGCTACGACGGCACAGCTGTCAGCCGGGCCGTGGCCAACGTGAACGGGCCCTTGGCCGCCGCGCTGCGGGGCGTTCCGGCCACCGACCAGCAGCTTGCTGACAACCTCATGATCGAGCTGGACGGCACTCCCGACAAGTCGAGGCTGGGCGCCAACGCGATTCTGGGCCTTTCCTGCGCCATCGCTCGCGCCCGGGCCAAGCAGGCGGGCCTCCCGCTCTGGCAGGCGCTGTGCGGCGGCAGACGGGCCAAGATCCCACTCCCGATGGTGAACATCCTGTCCGGCGGCCTGCACGCCGGGCGGCAGATCGAGTTTCAGGACTTCCTGGCCGTGCCGCACGGATTCGCCACGTTCGCCGCCGCGCTTGAGGCGGCGGCAACCGTCCACCGCCGCATGCTGGACATCCTTCAACACGACGGCGTCGCTCCTGACGGAGTGGCGGATGAAGGCGGTTGGGGCCCGCGCCTGCCGTCCAACGAGAGCGCCCTCGAGTACATGGTCCAAGCCATCGAGGCCGCCGGCTTCCGCCCAGGCACCCAAGTCTCGATCGCGATCGACGCGGCAGCGACGCACTTCTTCCTCGATGGGGCCTACCGGCTGCGCAGCGAAGGGCGCTCGCTCGACTCGGACGCCATGGTCTCCCTCTACGACCGATGGGTGCGGGACTACCCGATCGTCTCGATTGAGGACCCCTTGGCGGAGGACGACTGGGAGGGCTGGCGAACGGCCTGCGCCGCCCTCGGGGAGCGCGTCGCCCTAGTCGGCGACGACCTGCTCTGCACCAACCCACGCCGGCTGAGGCGGGCGATCCGGCGGCGCGCCGCCAACGCCGTGCTGGTCAAGATGAATCAGATCGGCACGCTCACGGAGACGCTGCAGGTGGTGGACGAGGCCGAGTCGGCAGGCTTCGCCAGCGTGGTGTCGGCGCGGTCGGGGGAAACCGAAGACTCCTTTCTCGCCGACTTGACCGTGGCAAGCGGCGCGGGTCACATCAAGGTCGGCTCCGTCACCCGCTCCGAAAGACTGGCGAAATACAACCGCCTGCTGCGCATCGAGGCCTCGCGGCCGGGCCCGGCGCCGCTTGCGCCCGTCCGCCGTCTGGGGCATCATGGATAGAGAGGGAGACCCCTCGTCAACGATGCTTGACGACCCTGGAAGTCGCTGCGGCAGAGCGAGACCGCCTTGGAGCTTGGCCGGACCACGGACAAGAGCGCCCGGGCGGCTGGATGGCCATGGAGAGGGCACAGACAGACTCGGCGAAGCTCGTCTACTTGACAGAGCTGACGGGCATGCGGCTGATCGGCCCCAACGGAGCGCGCATCGGGCGGGTGCGCGAGGCCGCCGTCGTCCCTAGGGAGCACGCCCGGCGCGTAGCGCGCTTCCTGTTCGGTACCGGCCACACGAGGTTCGCCGTCCGCTGGGATCAGGTACTCGCCTTCTCCGACGACGGCATTCAGCTCTCCGACGAGATCTTCTCGCCCTACTACGACAACGACTACCACCTGCTGCTCACCAAAGACCTGCTGGACCAGCAGATCATCGACGTGAACGGCCGCAAGGTGGTCCGCGTGAACGACTTGGCGCTGCGCGTTCGATCCAACGGCAACGAGCAGTTGTGGGTCGACGAGGTCGGAGTCGGGCTGCAGGGTGCGTTCCGGAGGCTGGCCGAAGGCCTGCTGCCCAACCGCGTGATCCGCCAGATCCAGCAGAAGATCCCGCCGAACTCAATTCCGTGGCGGGCTTGCAACATCGTCGAACCGGACCCGCAGCGGCGCCTGCGGCTGCGCATCTCGCACGAGCGCCTGGAGAGCATCCATCCAGCCGATCTGGCGGACATCGTGGAAGAGCTCGGCAGCGACGAGCGGGAGGCGCTGTTCGAAACCTTGGACGAAGGAGTCGCGGCGGACACGCTGGAGGAGGTCAAGCCCACTTTCAAAGCCTCGATCCTGCACTCGCTGGACCCGGACCGCGCCGCCGACATCTTGGAGGAGATGGATCCGGGGGAGGCCGCCGATGCGCTGGCCAGCCTCCAGCGGCACGCTCGCGAGGACATCGTGCGGGACATGGAGCGCGAACCGGCGGGCGAGGTCTCGCAGCTGCTCGGGCTCCGCGACAACACGGCCGGAGGGATGATGGGCACCCGCTTCTTCTCGTTTCCCGAAGACTGGACTGTCGAGCGGGCGGTCGAGCGGCTGGGCGACGAAGACGCGCTGGTGAAGCGCTCTACGCACGGATTCTTGGTGGACGGCTCGTCGCGTCTCTCAGGGGCCCTGCCGCTGGGCCGGCTGGCCATCGCCGGCCGGGACACCCCGCTGCGGCGGCTGACCTACCGCAAGACGCACAGCGTGCCCATCAATGAGCCCGCCGACGATGTCATCGATCTGTTCGACAAGTACAACCTGTACGCTCTGCCAGTGGTGGACGGCGACGACCGCATCCACGGCGTGATCACCGCCGATGACGTGATCACCTACCTCAAGCCCGCCATCGAGAGGGGTCTCTAGGCTCCCATGCTGCGGCGCGTCCGGGGCCGGATCCTGACCTTCCTAGGAGTCCTCGGCCCGGGTTTCATCACTGCCATGGTTGACAACGACGCCGGCGGCATCTTCACCTACTCGGAAGCCGGAGCCCGTTGGGGCTATGTGCCGCTCTGGACTTTGATCCCGATCACTGTGCTGCTGATCGTCAACCAAGAGATGTGCTCGCGCATGGGAGCGGTGACCGGGAAGGGTCTGTCGGACCTCATCCGCGAGGAGTTTGGGCTGCGGACCACGGTGCTGGTCATGCTGCTGCTGCTGGCGGTCAACTTCACGAACATCGCCGCCAACTTTGCCGGGATCGCTGGCGCCATGGAGCTGCTGCCCGTCAGCCGCTACGTCTCGGTGCCTCTCGGAGCCTTAGTTGTATGGCTGCTGGTGGTCAAGGGCACCTACCAGAGCGTCGAGAAGGTCTTCCTAGCCGCGAGCGGCTTCTATGTCGCCTACATCGTCTCGGCCGTGCTGGTCGAGCCGGATTGGGACTTGGCGCTCCGCAGCGCCGTCCGCCCCGCACTGGTGGCGGACCGCAGCTACATGGCCGTGATGGTGGGCATGGTGGGCACCTCCGTGGCGCCGTGGATGCAGTTCTACCTCCAAGCCGCGATCGTGGAGAAGGGCATTGACAGCACGCGGTACCAGGACACCCGGCTCGAGGTGGTGCTCGGATGCGTCCTCATGTCGGTGGTCGCGTTCTTCATCATCGTCGCCTGCGCGGGCGCGATCTGGGAGGGCGGCCCACGCCCGATCGAGAGCGCGGCCGAGGCCGCCGAGGCCCTGCGCCCGCTGGGGCCGTACGCCTACGCGCTGTTCGCCGGCGGGCTGCTGGCTTCCTCAATGTTCGCGGCCAGCATCCTCCCGCTCTCGACCGCCTACACCGTCTGCGAGGGACTGGGCCTCGAGTCGGGCGTGGATCACGACTTCGACGAGGCTCCCACGTTCTACGGGATGTACACAGCACTGATCGTGGTGGGAGCCGGAGTAGTGCTGGTGCCCGCCTTCCCGATCGTGCCAATGATCCTGCTGTCCCAAGTGCTGAACGGAATCCTGCTGCCGGTGGTGATGATCTTCGTGCTCCGCCTCGTCAATCGCCGTGACCTAATGCACGGCTGGACGAACGGCCCGCTCTACAACCTCATCGCGTGGGTCTCCGTAGTCCTCATGATCGTGCTGTCGGCGGCGTTGGTCGCGTTCACGATCCTGCCGTCCGCGCCGGACGCCGGCATACCGAGCGTGCCGTGACGGGGCGGCCAATCAGCCGGGCGCCCGATAGCGCCAGCAGGGGCAGCGAGCCGACTGTCCCAAGACCGCTCACCGCTAGTCGGGAGCGTCCGCCTTCAGCTCCGGCGCTCGGAGCGTGCGCGGACCCACATCGACAGGATCCGGCGCGGCCAGGCCGCCTTCGCCGACCGGTGCGGCGACACTCTCAAGCTTCCGGGCGGCCGGGAGCACGCGGGACTCAAGGGAGCCGACGCTGCGGTTGTAGCGATTGACCGCCCGCCCCAGCGCTGTCCCCAGCTCCGCCATGTGTTTTCCGAAGACGCTGATCCGCCCATAGAGCGTCTTGGCGTCCTCCGCCACGGCGCGAGCGTTCCGGGCCAAGCCCTCCTGCCGCCATCCGAAAGCGACGGCCTTGAGGAGGGCGATCAGAGTCGTAGGCGTCGCAATCAGGACCCGGCTCCGGACGGCCAGATCGAACACCTCCGGGTCCGACCGCGCCGCCGCGTCGAACAAGGCCTCGCCGGGCACGAACATGACCACGAACTCCGGGCTATCGGGGAACTGAGCCCAGTATCGCTTTGACGACAAAGCGGTGACATGATTCCGGAACTGGCGGGCGTGGTCCTGCAGCGCGGCGTCCCGGGCCTGGGATTCCGAGGCCTCGAAGGATTGCAGGTAGCCGTCCAGCGGAGCCTTGGCGTCGATGACGGCCCGCCTCCCTCCCGGCAGCTGCACGACCACGTCCGGCCGCAGCGTCCCACCGTCGCTCTGCACCGACGGCTGCTTCCGGAAGTCGACGTGCTCGCTCAGGCCGGCCATCTCCAGCACACGCTGCAGCTGGATCTCGCCCCACCGGCCCCGCGCTGCAGGACTACTCAGCGCCTTTGCGAGCCTACCGGTCTCCGAGAGCAGCCCCCGCTGCCCTTCGCTGAGCGATTTCACTTGCTCGGTGATCGCACCGTAGGCCTTCTCGCGGGCCTTCTCGATCTCCCCCACCGCCTTCTCGAACCGGCCCAGCTCCTCTCCGATGGGCCGGACCAAGCTCTCGATCTCCTTCTGACGCCGCTCTAGGTCTCCCTCGGCCTCGCCCCGATGTCGGTCGAACCTCTCGGTGACCCGATCGAGGAAGCTCTTGGAATTCCGCTCCAAAGCGTCGGACGCCGCCGCGGCGAACTTCTCGCCGATTTGCGCCTCGAAGTCCGATCGCAGGGACTGGAAGCTCTCCTGCTGCGTCTTGAGCAGCTGGTCCGCAGTCCTCCTTTCGCTTTCGGCCTCCGTGAGCCTCTCCTGCAGGGAAGACGCCCGGCGCTTGGCCGGCCTCACCGAGACCAAGTAGGTGAGCAGCCAGCTGCCAAGAGCCGCCGCCGCCAGCGAGATGGCGAGTTCCGCCGTCACGCTGTCCTCCCCTCGCGTAGCTGCGCAGTCGGGCCGCGAACGACGCGAACGGCGCACAGCGTGGCGAGACCTTGGGGCAAGCGCTTGTTGTTGCTGTGACTGCCCATTTTATTCGCATTATAGTCCAATCGACTGATGTATCACGACGAAACAGCACCTCGCGAGCGCCTAGCCGTCGCGGGACTGCGCCGCACAGGCCCGCACGCGGTTGACCGGTGCGCCGCGAACTCGCTAAGTTGGTAGCGATGGTGGATCCGAGCGCTCTCGATCTCGGGCCCGTCGTGCCGGACCTGCTCGCGAACGACGACGGGCGGCTCCGCGTGATGCCGCTCGTCCCTTCCGGTCCTAGGGCCTGCCCGCAGCTGCACACCCTGCGGAGGCTGGCCGTCGCCGACCTGTTCCCAAGAACCGCGATCCGCTCTTCTGACGACGCGAAATGCGTACAGTCGGGCCTGTACCTCTACTTCTCCGCCTTGGACGAATCCCATACCATTTCGCAAGGCGTCGGAACGCAGTCCGGAAGCTTCTGGCATGGGATCATGCATCGGCAGGAGGGTGACTGGAGCAACGCCAAGTACTGGTTCCGGCGGACGGGTGGCCACCCAGTCTTCGAAGCCCTCGAGCAATGTCTCGGAGGACCGTGGGATCCGATGGCGTTTGTCGATCGATGCCAAGCCGCATCGTTGGGCCGAGGGCCGCAGGACACCGTGCTGGACCGGCAGATGCTGGAATGGCGCCTCTTGATGGAGCATTGCTACCGCAAGGCGGTAGGACGCTAGCGAGTGTACGCGGTGGGGCCCTACTTCTTGGGCGTCGACGGGGGGCAGTCTTCCACCAAGGCGGCCGTCGGCGACGCCTGCGGCCGCATCGTGGGACGCTCCAGCGGGGGGCCCTGCGTGCATCCCGTGTCCGCTCCGGCCAAGGCCGACTTGGAGAGCACGCTGCGACACTTGATCGCCACGGCCGCAGGGTCGGCTGGCCTGCCGGCCAACACCCGCTTTCGAGCGGCATGCTTCGGCCTGAGCGGCCTGTTCCCGGAAGCGGTCAGTGCCGCAGCCGGACTTGCCCGCTGCGAGGCAGCTGACGTCGTTAGCGACGCCGAAGTGGCCCTCGAGGGGGCCACGGGAGGCGGGCCGGGAATCGCCGTCATCGCAGGGACGGGCTCCATCGCGCTGGCAAGGGAGGACGGGTCCGCCGTCTCGCGCTGCGGCGGATGGGGCTACCTGTTCGGAGACGACGGCGCGGCCTTCGACATCGTCCGACAAGCCCTGCGCAAGGCGCTCGCCGATGAAGAGGGCTGGGGCGGCAGAACTGCTTTGAGCAAGCTGTTCCGCGCTGCGACTGGAGCCGGCTCAGTGAACGAAGCGCTGCACCTTCTCTACGGTCCCGACTGGCCGCGAGACCGCGTCGCAGGCTTGGCTGCCGAGGTGGACCGAACTTCCAACCACGGCGACACCAGCGCTCGGAAAGTGCTGAGCCAAGCCGGAAACCGTTTGGCGGTGCTGGCCTTGCGGGCGGCCCGGGCGCTTCCGTCCCGCGGCGTCCGGCTGCCGGTATACGCCCTTGGCGGCGTCTTCTCAAGCTGCATCTTGCGCACCGCGTTCGAGCGCCGCATCCTAGCCGAGCAGTTCAGCTTGGGCACACCGCTCTGGGACGGCCCAGCCGGAGCCCTGCTGCGAGCCTACGCTCTAGGAGGCTTGGCAGTCAGCCTGCACGAACTGGCATGAGAGACCACAGCGAGATGCTCCAAGTTGCCGAACGCCACCTGGAGTCCGCGTGCCCGCACATGCGGCGGCTCATCCGCCGGAGCGGGCCGTGCGGGCTGACCGTCCGGCCCGACGGCTTCGAGATGCTGGTCCGATCGATCACGTCGCAGCAGATCTCGGCAGCCGCTTCGCGGGCCATCGTGAATCGGCTTGCCTCGGCGCTCGCCCCCGCGCCGATCTGTCCCGGCAGCGTCAGCGATTTGGGCCAGCAACGTCTGCTCCAGATCGGGTATTCGGCCAGGAAGGCGTCGTACGTCCTCGGACTGGCGCAGCGTGTTCTGGAAGGAGAGACGGATCTGGATGCGCTCGCGGACATGCCCGACGACGAGGTGACGCGCTCGCTCATTGAAGTGCGCGGCATCGGTGAGTGGACGGCCCACATGTTCCTGATCTTCTCCCTAGGGCGTCCTGACGTGCTGCCGTGGGGCGATCTGGGCGTCAGGCAAGCACTGCAGCGGTTCCACGGCTTGGACGCACCGCCCGGCAAGCGGGAGTCGCTCGAGCTGGCTCAGCCTTGGCGGCCCTACGCCAGCGTCGCGAGCTGGTACTGCTGGCGAAGCGTCGACGAGCGGACGGGCAGGGCCAAGCGATGACCGTGGTGGCGGCCGGCCTCATCCGGCGCTCCGGCCGTATCTTCGTCTGCAGGAGGCGGGCGGACCAGCTCCATCCGGGCAAGTGGGAGTTCCCAGGCGGCAAGGTGGAGCAAGGAGAGAGTCCGAGCGTGGCGCTGATCCGGGAATTGCGGGAGGAACTCTCCGTCGAAGCCGCGGACCTGCGCGAGTGCCTGCAATACGACTTCTCCTACCCGGGCAAGCAGCCGATCCGGCTCGTCTTCTTCGCCGTCGGGCGGTATTCGGGGAGGATCGACCCGTCGCAGTTCGCAGAGTCTCGATGGGAGGCCCGAGACGGGCTCGCGGAGCTGGACTTCTTGGAGGGTGACGAGCGGATCGTGCGCGAATTGACGGAGGGACGCATCTGACGGCAGCCGGCCGGTTGCGAGCCCGGCGGGCCGGGCGTTTGCTACCCTCTCCGATACGTATGCTGCGTCGACTTCTTCTTCCCGCCGCAATCTGGATGATCGCGTGGGGCTGCGGCGGCGAGACCGCTTCCGCGCCCTACTCCATCACGCACGGCCCGGTGCTGGGCCGGCTGGGTGCAACGCATGTGGGCGTGTGGGCCCGCACCTCGCAGCCGGGCGACTTCAACGTGTTCCTAGGCACAGAGCCCGCCGCCTTGGCCAAGCAAGCCACCGGCAGCACCGCGCTGGAGGATGACAACACCGGCTGGGTGCTGCTGGAAGGGCTTGAGCCCGGCACGAAGTACTACTACGAAATCGCGGTGGGCGACAGTCCGCGCGGGCTTGAGGAGCGATCCGGAACGTTCCACACGCTGCCCGACGGCGAGGCCATGCGGTCGGAGCACAATCCGGAAGGCCTGTTCAACTTCCGCTTCGAGTTCGCCTGCGGCAACAATCAGAACCCCAGCGGCAGCCCCATCGGGCCGGCGCTGCTGACGCATGGGACGATGCTTCGCGAGCTGGTGAGCGATGCGGAGAAGAGCTCCATCGACTTCGCGATCCTCGACG
Organism: Bryobacterales bacterium; assembly: GCA_963662745.2. GTDB lineage: Bacteria > Acidobacteriota > Terriglobia > Bryobacterales > UBA6623 > VXMF01. The sequence goes on along the minus strand of CAXXUI010000002.1, from coordinate 1,965,377 downwards.
GGGACTGGCTGTACGAGAACGATTCGCGCGGCTATTCCGCGGACCAATGGAAGGCCGAGACCGCCACCAGCGAGGACGACACTCCCCGCGTGGTGTCGCTGATGCCGTCGATCGCCGGCGTCTGGCAGAACTACAAGAACTTCTACAACAATGGTGCCAACCTGAGGGCGTGGCATCGCAACGTGCCGTCCTACTACACCTTCGACGACCACGAGCTGCTCAACGACATCTACGGAGCTGGCGAAGTCGGGCGACGGAACCGGCGGGCGGTATTCCGGGATGTCGGCACGCGGGCTTGGTACGACTACTTGGCGTGGAGCAACCCGATGCCGGAGACGCCGGAGATTGTCTACGGCACGGCCCAGCTGGAGGCCGGCAGCGACATCCTGACCGATCCAGAGGCGGACTTCACCGGCCTTGACACCGAATCCACTCTGCACGTGCATTGGGGCACGCCCGACTGGGCCATGATGCTCCTCCCGCCCAATCCGGACGGCAGCGACGCGGACGATGAGGGCGGGGACGCGAATTCCAAAGTCTATGAGGTGGTGGAGGTACTGGACGAGAACCGCCTGCGGATCCGGCCTCCAGCGGTCGCTGACGGCACGCCTACGTACTCGATCGGGAGGCGCTCGTACTTCAGCACTCGGGTCTCCAACGCCGAGTTCGTCTACCTCGACACTCGGTCCTACCGCATGATGCATGACACCAGGGACCGAGACCGGGAAGGCCGCACCATGCTGGGCGAGCGGCAAAAGGCTTGGGTGAAAGAGACGATGCGGTCCTCCGACGCCGACTTCTTCTTCGTAGTCTCTTCGGTGAACTTCTCGATCGCGCATGTCGGCGGTACCGGAACGGCCAACATCTCCGAATCGAACAAGGACGACGCTTGGACCGCCTTCCTCTGGGAGCGAGAGGACATGATCGAGTTCTGGGACAGCTTGGGCAAGCCGGTTCTCATCCTCACCGGGGACCTGCACAACAGCTTCGCCATCAAGGTCTCGGACCGGGTCTGGGAGTTCGCTTCCGGGCCGCACAACTCCACGAACCACCCGTTGCGATCTGAAGGCAACCGGCCCAAGTCCGGGATGCATGACTCGTTCGGGCGCGAGACGGAGATCCGCTGGTCCAGCTTCATCCTCAATGACACGCCTAACGAGTGGCGACGGCGCCCGATCTATTGCGTGGTTCAGGTCAACAACGTGTTCAACAACCCGCTGGAGACCGGGGACCGCTGGGTGGCGTACGAGAGTCCTCAAGCAGTCTTCCAGTACTACGACGGCCTGACGGGCGACCTGCTTTACGCCGAGTCGGTCGTGTCGCGCTAGATTCGCGCTCGCCGGAACTTTGCCCGGGCGGCCTTCTCCCTGCCGTCCGGGAAGCCCGGCTGACCGACCAGCCGGCTCAGGAGGGTTTGGGCCGCGCTCACGGAAGCAGCGGCGTTACTTCAGCACAGGGCCCGCCCCGGCGCCGCCCGCACTGAAGCGAACGACCTGGCTGCTGCCCGACTGGTTCCGGCTTCGCGGTGACCCTCTGCGTTGCGTTGAGCGTGGCCTAGGACGGACGCGTCGGGCGAGTTCAAGCTGCGCCGGCCTGTGCTAGACTCGCCTTGACGGGGCTTGGCACGGCTGTTCGAGACGGGCAGCTATATTCGCCTGCAAGTCCCGCGGACGGTAGTCATGAACCTTCGATCTACTCGGTTAGCCAGATTGCTTGTCGCACTCTCAGCGACTGCGGTGTGCGTCTCGGTGGCCGCGCCGTACTGGATGACGGTCGAGGCGGGCACCGTACCGCGACAGGCCCCCGAACTGGAGTTCAAGACTGTGGCGGGGGAGACCGTCTCGCTGTCCGCTCTCCGAGGGAAAGTGGTGGCCGTGCTGTGGATGTCCACGGACTGCCCGCACTGCCAGCACACTTGCGAGGAACTTCGGCCCGTCTACCGGGAGCTCAGGGGCCAAGGATTGGAGATTCTTGCGTTGGCCGTCAACCCCATGGCGCCCGGCAACATCCGTCAGTTCCAATCCGACCACGGCGTGGAGTTCCCGCTCGGTGTGTCCAACCGGTCCGAATGGATGCGCTTTGCCGACCTGTCGGTGATGGCACGGGCATACGTTCCCTACATGCTCTTGATCGATCGGTCGGGCACCATCCGGTACGAGCACCGCGGCACGGATCAGGCGTTCTGGAACGACCAAGTCAACAACCTGCGCAAGGAACTCGCGGTGCTGCTCGCCGAACCGGCCAGTGCCGCTCGCTGAAACAGCTGCCGGTCACTTCTGCCGCCACGGCGCAAGCAGCGTCCTGCACGGCGACACGTGGCGCTCGCCATTCCGGCCCCTGACCCGCAACGGCGACCTGCAGACGGTGCTGGGTCGCTACTGGCCGCGCGATTTGGACGAGACCACTCACCCGGGCCAGCAGAGGCTGGTCGCCACCGAACCCGGCACCAGCGTCCTAGTTCGCTGGAACGAGCAGCTAGGAAGCCGGCGCGAAGCGGAGCGGCCGATCCTGCTTTCCCTGCACGGATTGACGGCCTGCGATCGCGCGCCCTACATGCTCTCAACGGCCCGCGCCGCCTTGGACGGGGGATTCGATTCGGCCCGCATGAACATGAGGAACTGCGGCGGGACCGAGCACCTCTGCCCGACGCTCTACCACTCGGGCCTGACCTCCGACCTAGACGCCGTAGCCCGGCAGCTCGCGCCTCGACCAGTGTTCCTCACGGGCTTCTCGATGGGCGGCAACGTAGCCCTCAAGCTGGCCGGTGAGTGGGGTGCGAAGCCGCCGGATAACGTGCTCGGCGTATGCGCCATCTCCCCGCCCGTCCAGCTCGCAATGTGTTCCAAGAACATCGGCCGGCCGCGCAACCTCGTCTATGAACTGCGCTTCTTGCGACAGCTGCGAGCCGCCGTGCGCAGAAAGCGCTCCGTGATGCCCGGAGCGATCCCCGGTTCCAATCCCGAGCAAGTGAGGTCGATCTGGGAGTTCGACGAGGCCGTGACCGCCCCGGCGTTCGGGTTCCGTGACGCCGCCGATTACTACCGGAACTGCTCGGCGGCGCACTTCCTCCACGCGGTAAGGATTCCGACGTTGGTGATCCAGGCGCGGGACGACCCCTTCGTGCCCTTCGAGGCGTTCGACCTGCCGGCCTTCCGCAGCAACGACAGCCTGCGGCTCCTAAGCCCGCGGCACGGCGGGCATGTCGCATTCCTCGCCAAGGGGCCCGAGAGATTCTGGGCGCAACGGGAGGCCGTACGCTTCTTTCAAGCCTTGGCCCGAGAGCGGGGACTCCCGTCTCGCCAAGCCACCAAAGCCGCGCCCTACGCGGCCCCGGCGGCCCCACGGCCCTAGAACTCTAGACGCAACCCGAGCTGCGTCTGACGGCCTGTCCCGATCGTGCCCCGAATCCTTCCGAACCCGGCGTTGCCACGCCGCCGCTCAGGAATATTGAAGTTGGCGTGATTGGCCAAGTTGAAGAAATCCGCGCGGAACTCAAGGCGTGCCCGCTCGGTGACTTGGAACTTCTTCTGCACCGAAACGTCGATAACGCTGAATCCGGGGCCGCAGCAGACATTGCGCGGAGAATTCCCGAAAACACCGACACCGGGCGCCTCGAACTGCGAGGTGTCGAACCAACGGACCAGCCGCTCCGCCTTGGAGCGGCCGCCGGACAGCTGGTGAGGCCCCAGCAGGTTCGGACGCTGACCGTGACTGAAGGCATTGCTGCGATTGGTCTGCTCGATGATCCCGTAGGGCGAACCGGTACGCAGCTCCGCGATTACGCCGAGGCTCCAACCCCCGAACACGCCTTGCAGCACCGGGTTGTCGGGAGACCAGGGCTTGCCGCTGCCGGCTGGAAGCTCGTAGACGCCGCTCGCCACCAGTCGATGGCGGATGTCGTTGCCTGAGAGCGCCTTGTCCAAGTGGCGCAGCGCGATGTGGGTGTAGCCGTTGTTCTGCTCGCCGCCCAGCTCGTTGGCCGACTCGACATCGTCGATGAACTTCGACCACGTGTAGTTGAACAGGAAGCTGAGTCCGCTTGAGAAGCGCTTCTCCGCCTTGAGATTCAGCGAGTGGTACGTCGAGTTGCCCCAGTCAGGGCTCTCAAGCTGCACGTTGTTGTACTGCGGGAACGGGCGCAGGGCCTGGCTCTGCGACTCCGGACCGCGACCGCCCGCCAAGGGGATCATGTTCAGGTTGTAGTCCGGCCCGCCGAGGCGGTGAGCCACGTTGGCCTGGTACTGCGCCTCGAGCAGCATGTTGTCCGGCAACTGCTTCTGGACTGTGAAGTTCCACTGCTGCGACTGGCCGTTCTCCTGGTTCTGCTGAAAGAAGTCCGGCGAGACCGTTCGGCGGCCCTCGGTGACCGCGCCGAAGGAGGCGACGCGGTCATCCTCGGTGAACGGCGCCACGGCCGGAAGCCCGCTGGAGAGCGGAAAGGCCGGCGTGAAGCCGCCGTCCGGCGAGTTGATGTCGAGCGTTCGGGAGAAGGTCCAGAACTGCGTGAACGGTACCGCCCGGGCGTACACGCCGTTGTAGTTCACTCCGTAGCCCGCCCGGATCACAGTGGATGAGCCGACGCGGTAGGCGAACCCGATCCGGGGCCCGAAATTGTTCAGGTCCATGTCGTGGGCGTACCTGCTGCGGCCGTTGCGGGCCGCGAACAGCATCGCCCCCGGGCAGTCGCAGGCCGGGTTGGTCCCGTACGGATCGAATCCGCTCTGGTGGTCGTTGAGCTCCCAGCGCGGCGTGTCGAGGTCCCAGCGCAGCCCCAAGTTGAGCGTGAGCCGGTCGTTGACCTTCCAACTGTCCTGGACATAGAAGCCCCAGTAGTCGCTGCGGGTGTTGAGGATGTCGGTGTCCACCAGCTGGCCACGCGTGGTCCAGCCGAGCAGCAGCTGCGCCAGCGCGTCCCCGGTCGCCCGGTTGTTGAAGGTGAAGCTGCCACCGGCGAACTGGTTGAAGTCGTCCTGATTGCGCGAGTAGCGGTACTCCACTCCCCACTTGACGCTGTGGGCGCCCTTGAACCACGAGGTGTTGTTGACCACTTGGTGCGTTCGGATAGGCTTCTGGATGCGCTCCTGGTTGCCGGCTCCGAGGCGGGTGTAGCCCACCAAGTTCACCGTGGCGAAGAACTCTGGGTCGACGTTCGGCACGCCAAGCTCGCCGTTCTTGCCGCTGCCGTTGCCAAGGCCCCGGGTGGTGAATGTCCGGTTCCCGAACGTGTAGCGGAACTCGTTGACCATCGTCGTGGTGAAGTTGTGGCTCCATGTCGAGGTCGACACGAGATTGGACCTCGTCTGGTTCGCTCCGCGGAAGTCGGCGAACTCGTTGGGATACACCGGCTGGATCTCGGCCGGAGCGGACACGTAGCTGAAACGGCTCGAAAGGCGGTCGCTGGGACCGAAGTTGTGGTCGACCCTGACCGTCGTGAAGTCGGACACGCCCTTGTTGGCCACGTTCTTGACGTAGTTGTCTCTGGGAGCCGAGGCCAAGGGGCTGCTGACGTTGGGGGCCGGGTACAGAGCCGCGAAGGCGCTGCCGAGTGAGTCGATCCGGCTGGCGGGGATCAGGTTGTTGGCGAACGCCTCGCCGGTGAGCGGGTCCTTGAGTCCGAAGCCGCTGCGGTTCGAGAAATCTCCGGTCACTTCGATCGGGTGCGGCACATCGGTGTTGGCGATGGTGAGGCCGTCGCTGCGGCGCTGCCCTTCGTAGTTGACGAAGAAGAACGACTTGTCCCGCTGGATCGGCCCGCCCAGCGAGCCGCCGAAGATGTTGTAGCGGAGGGGCGCGACGCGGGGCGCGAAGAAGGTCCTGGCGTCGAGCTTGTCGTTGCGGAAGTTGTGGTAGAGGGCACCGTGCAGCTCGTTGGTCCCCGACCGAGTGCTCATGATGATGAGGCCGTTGCCCGTGCGGCCGAATTCAGCGGCATAGTTGTTGGACTCGACCTTGAACTCCCGCAGGGATTCCACTGGAGGATTCAGGTTGAGCTGGGCGATGCCGAGAGCCATGTTCTGAACGACACCACCGTCAAGATGCCACATCTGGTTCCTTGACCGCCCACCCGCCATCGAGAAGAACGGAAGGTCGTACAGGCCGCCGCCGGAATTGGCGAACGTCACGTTGCCAGCCAGCTTGATGAGCTGTCCGGCCTGGCGGCTGCCGACGGGCATCTGCGCGACAGTGGTGCGCTCGATGAACTGCCCCACGGTGGTGTTCTCCGTCTCCAATATGGGCACCGAGCCCGTCACTTCGATGGTCTCGGTGATTTCGCCAATCTCCAGCCGGAGCGTGACCGTCTTGGTGAGGCCGGTCTCCATCACGAGGCCGGACTGCTGATAGGCCTTGAAGCCGACGGACTCACAACGCAGCTCGTAGCTGCCCGGCTGCACCAGAGTGAAATTGAACACGCCGGACTCGTTGGTCTGGGTCGCGGTCACTACGCCGGTGTCGCTGTTCGTCAGGATCACGTCGGCCGAGACGATGACAGCTCCGGTTGTGTCTGCCACGGAACCGGTCAATCCAGACTGCTGGGCGAGCAGCAGTGGCACCGCTAGCACCATCACTGCAAGCACCTGGGCGAGCTGCTTCAAGAAACACATGATTCCTCCTTCAGTCACACCGCCGCCCGCCAATAGGCGGCGCCGGGCCCAGTATACTCGCCCTTCCCAGGCAATCCGACACGGCTACACCCGCAACTATGCCAAGGAACCGACATGGAAGCGCTTGTCGGATTCCGAAGTTGAGGGGCCCAAGCCTGGGCTGGCCCGCGCGCAGCAGGCTGCCCCCGTCCGAGCGGCGAGCCCGAGAACGACAGGGGCTGAGGCTCGGCGTCCGGGAACTCCGGGCGGCGGCGCTCTAGAACCTAGAAGGGTACGTCGTCGGGGTCGCCGTTGAACTCGCCCGGATCGTCGGAATCGTTGGGCGCCGGCGCAGCTCCTCGGTCAGCAGGACCAGCGGCAGCCCCTCCCGAAGCGTCCCGAACAGCGGGACTGCCCGCCCCGGACATCTGGACCTGAATCCCTAAGTGGCTGCCAAGCGCGCGCATGGCCTCGAACAGCCCCTGCCGATTCCTGTCGCTCTGCTGGTTGGACATCCGGCTCGCCATCCGGGCGACCTTCTTGCCCGCGGCGACCAAAGGATGCGCCACGGTGGACTGCCCCCCGCTCGAGGCGGCCTTCTTGTCGCCTTCCATCCGGCACAGTGTGATCGGCCCACCCGTCTCCCGGTCCGTGCCGGACCACACGATCGACTCGACCGTGGACTGCCAAGACTTGCCGGACCGGGTCTTGACTTCGACCTTGTCGCCGGGCTGCGCCTCGCCGCGCACGCGAACGCCCCAACTGTCGTCCCTCAACCTTGAGGGGCTGCCAACCAATTGGGAGGATTGGCTCGACTCCGAATTCGCCATAGAATCATCCTTCCTTCCTGCTTGAGACTGGACTCGCTTCCGAGCCAGCAGGCCCGCACTTTCCCGAAGCCGAAGGCCGCTTGGCGTCACGGGCACCGGGCTGCAACAACGATGTTAGCCGATAGGGGCGCCTCCTCAGACGAGGAGCACTGGACGGCAGAACGACGGCGCCCCACGCACGGCCAGTCGACCGGCTGCATCGGTCCGGAGGCCCTCAGTGGCGGAGTGCCGATACGCACCCCTTAGTCGAGGCTCTCAAGGAGAGTCCGCGCTGCGGCCAGGTCCGGACGCTCTCGCAGGATCCGGTCCAGCGCTTCTCGAGCAGCCGTGTCGGCACCCTGCAGTACCAGCACCTGGGCCTCCGCCATCCGGACTCCGAGGTCCTGGGGCTCCAGACTCTTGGCACGACGGACCGCAGCCGCAGCCCGTTCAAGGTCTCCCGCCTGCATGTGGAAGCGAGCGAGGTTGATCTGGGGGCCGGCCTCTCCAGGGGCCTCTGCTGCCGCTTGGAGGAAGGCGGGCAGCGCCTCATTGACTCGACCAGTCTGCATGTAAATGACGCCTAGGTTGGTATACAGTGCGGCACCCTCCGCTCCGAGGTCCCGGGCGCTCTCGTAGTGGGTCGCAGCTTCGGCGAAGGCACCCATCGAGGCCAAAGCGGCGCCGAGGTTCTCCCGAAGCCGCGCGTCATCAGGCCGTGCCTCCACGGCTCGCCGGAAGAGGCCCTCCGCAGCTTCAAGCCGCCCGGCCGAGAAATGAAGTGTTCCCAGAACGGAGAGCGCCTGTGCGTCCCGCGGCTGCGAAGCCAGCGCCTGCTCCAGCAGCTGCTCGGCCTCTGCCCCGTCCCCCCTGCCTGCCAGCAGGGAAGCGAGGTTCACCTTGGCGTCGGCCATGGCAGGTTCCAGCGCCAAGGCTTCCCGCAAGAGGCCTTCGGCCCTATCCGGGTCGCCGCTGGCTACGAGCACGCCGGCCATGTTGTTGAGCAAGCGAGCTGACCGCCCCCCTCTAGCAAGCGCTTCCCCGAACATGGTCAGCGCAGCGGAGGACAGCCCCCGCTCCGCCAGTGCCGATCCCAGCTCCTCAAAGTCACGGCGCGGCGCCGACTGGATCCACTGGCCGTCGAACGGCAGGGGCGAGACCGGGCCGGATGCGGCCGCGCGCAGCACCTCTGAGGAACTCACTTCGCCACGGAACACGCGCACTATTCTGCCTTGGCCATCCAGCAGAAGGCTGGTGGGGATCGCTAGGGCGCGGCGCCGGTCGAACAGGCGTTCGTTCAGGATGCTGTACGCCTCAGCCGTGGGCGTGTCGGCGAGCACTACGGGGAACTCCAGGCCCAACTCGTCGGCCATCGCCCGCACTTGGGGGAGCTGGCCGGGCTCGTCCACCGAAACGGCGACCAGATCCACACCTCGGCGGCTAAGAGCAGCCAAGCCCTGCTGGAGTTCCGCCAGCTCGCGCTGGCAGGGAGGGCACCAGGTCGCCCAGAAATTGAGCAGCACCGAGCGTCCGCGCAGAGACGACAGCTTCAGCGACTGTCCCACTCCGTCGACCAGCGGCAGGTCGAAGTCAGGCGCCGGAACCGGTCGGGCCAGCGGCGTGCCCGTCACTCCGCGAGAGAGGACGCCGGCCGGCTCGGAGGGCGAGGAAGGAGCGGCAGACTGCGGCGAGGGCCGAAAGGCGGTCTCACCCTCCACCAGCGTCAGCTCTCCCGCTTGGGGCGGATTAGCGATCTCCTGAAGCCCACCCAGCGGCCAGCGAACCCTCACTGACTGCACGCGCTCCTCCCCAGCCAGCCCGAACCACGCCTGCCGAGACCTCTGCGAAAGATACCCGCTCCCGGAAACGATCTCTCGCATGAGTGTCCGGCGGTCCGTCTCAACCCAGATCCGGCCGCCGACACCATCCCGATTGCTCTCTCGTCCACTGAGTCGAATCGCCAAGCGCCGCCCCGCCGGGGCGTCGAGGTCGTTCCGCAACGCCCGCAACTGGCGGCCATTGCGATTCTTCACGATGAGGTCCAGATCGCCGTCCGAGTCGAAATCCAGCGGCAGAAACGCCCGGCCGTCGGCAGCGAGATCCAAGCCGGTGACGAACGACACGTCTTCAAACGTACCGTCACCCCGATTGCGATAGCAGAGGTTGCGCTCCCTGCCACTCCAACTGCCGTCGGAGCGGATCAGGATGTTGATGGCCCGCCAAGCGTCAGCGTAGGTCTTGGAGCCTTCGGGCTGGAGGGGGGAGCGCGACACGACCTGCCGCCAGAAGAAGCTTCAAAGGTCGTCGAGCCTCTCGCCAGTGATGTAGCCATTCTGCACGAAGAGATCAAGCAGCCCGTCCCCGTCCAGGTCGGCGAAGTCAGAGGCCCAAGCCCACCGCCCCTTGCGCACTCCGGCCTCGACGCTGACATCAACAAAACCCGCCTCGCCGTCGTTGCGGAACAACGAGTTCCCTTGGGCCTGACGGCGGAAGCTGCCGCGCCGCCCCTCGTCGGGAGCAACGGCGGCGAATTGGTCGGAGCCGGTCAGCCGCAGCCCGGCCGAAGACCACATGTTCGCCGTGTACAGGTCCAGATCTCCGTCCGAGTCGTAGTCGCCCCATGCCGCCGACATGCCTGCGCCCAAGTCTTCGACGCCCAGCTCAGCAGCACGGTCGGAGAATGTGCCGTCGCCGTTGTTGACATAGAGGTTGTTCCGTCCGAAGTCGTTGGCGACATAGAGGTCAGGATCCGAGTCGTCGTCGAAGTCGCCCCATGCGGCGGCGAAGCTGAAGCGGTCGTTGGTCGGCTGCAGGCCGGCTCCCGCCGACACTTCCTCGAAGCGCCCGGCACCGTCGTTGCGGAACAGCAGGTTGGCGGGGCCGTTGGTGGCGTCAAAGTACGGAGTCGGGGCGTCGTAGTCGGAACCGGACTGCCAGAAATCGTAGGCGCACACGTACAGGTCCAAGTCGCCGTCCCGGTCGTAGTCAGCCATGGCGGCACCGGTAAACATCGCTGCCCTGTCGTCACCCACATCCAGACCCGAGTCTGGATCGTAGGCGTAACCGGCGTCGCCGGCATGCCGGAACAGCATCGGTGTCGAGCCAATCAGGATCAGGTCCTGGCGCGAGTCGTTGTCCACATCCGCGAACAGCGCCATCGACGTGTCGTCGAGAATCCCGAGCCCAGCGCTGCGGGTGGCATCCGAGAATGTTCCGTCTCCGTTGTTGCGATAGAGCCGGTTCGGCAAGCCGCCGGGCTGGCTGACGTAGAGGTCGTCGAGTCCATCTCCGTCATAGTCGCCCAGCGCCAGCCCTTGGTGTCCATAGACATTCACGCCCAACGCGGCGTCCATCGAGTCCCGCCAGTGATCGATGCCGAAGGCCAACTGGGTCCGGAACGAGTCCACGCCCCCGAAGACGGCGTCGGTGACCTCCGCGAATCCGTGCCGCTCGCCGCCTCGCAGACGTCGCGCCCGGGACGGACTGAACCCGACCAGCTCCCACCCGCCGGCGGAGCGATCCCAAGTCATGAGACCCGAACCAGCGAGCGAGAGCAGCCGGCCGTCTTCGGACCTGCCCCCAAGTTCCCACTCAACATCGACATCGACGCGATTCTGCGAGCCCAAGGTGCGCCGCGTGTTGACGATCTTGAACTCCGCGAGCGTGAGCCCGGCAAAGTCCGCTGTGATCTCGCGGAGCCCGTCGACATGGCCGGGATCCTGCTTCAGACTTCCGGAGATGCTCTTCAGGCGAGCGTCGATCTCCTCAAAGTCCTGCTCACCCGTCCAGACATCACTCCCCGCATCCACCTTGGCGAGAACGCGGTCGACCGCTCGCTGCGTGGCATAGTCGAGACGGAGCTGGAACTCTGGGCCCTGCCCCCAAGCGCTCGCGCACCACGCCAGCACGAGGGCCGCTGATAGAGGCCTTACCAAACCAGCATTGTACTTGCGCCGTCCGGGTCGAGACACGCTGCGTTCAACGGTCCTTGGCTCGCTTGCGGTTCGTGATGCCCACAACTGGATGGCGGCTGCCGATGGTCGGACGGAGAACGGCAGACGGCGTCGCTGACGGGAGAACTAGCGGCGCAGCACGCGTACCAAGCGAGTAGTGGATCTGCCAGTGAGGGATCTGTCGTGGCCGAGCAACTCAGACGCTTACCTGCGGTGTAGCGCGTAGCGAGCCCCGTATGCCTCGCTGTCTGTTTCTTGGCACACGGATGAATGTGTTCCCGACCATGAGCGCGGCCCTGCCCAGCTGGTGGGCCGTACAGAGTTATGGCGAGGCTCCAACGAGACGATCCCTGCACCACCTGCCACCGCTCCATGGGACCACGCCACGAGGTGTATATGACGGCATCGCAGGCGAGCACAACTGATCGGATTCGGTTGCAAGGTCGACCCTATCGCTGGTGCTGGCACTGCCTCACGCAGCCCAGCGGTCACGTACGCCCGCAGCCGGGTCAGAACAGTGCTCACCGCCTCAGCGTAGAGATACGTCGGGCCGCCTGGCACGCTAGACGCGGATATGCCTCCTCCGGGGTTCAAGACGCTACGACGACCCACAGACATGAGTCTCAGGACTCTACGACAGCGGGCGCGTTTCCGGCCTACACCGTGTCCACTCGACACGTCGTTCGCTGATATGTCCGACCACCCGGACCCGCTAGGCTCAGGTCGCGCCGTCTCTGAGTGCGGACCTAGCCTTGTCCAAGCGCCGGCCTGGGATGCGGTACGGGGAGGCGTTCGCGGCTCTCCGGCACTCCGCGACCGGCGTTCAGTTGCCCTGCCCTCCCGCCCCGAGGCATGAGCGATACAGCTAAGTTGGAACCGCTATCCTATGAGGACCTGATCGGGTCCCCCGAAACCACTCCGATATGCTGAACACAGTGAGAAGCACGAGGGCAACGCAAGAACCCGGCGAGTGCTGCCGAGGGTGTGATAGGGCACTATTCAGGTCAGCAAGCGAAGTCGCACCGGCTGCACCCGGCACCTACAGCGGCTCGGCACGACTGCTACAGGGCCGCCTGCTGCCGCCGCTAGGACACGCCTCAAGCGAGAGAGGAGCAGCAAATCTTGCCTTGGTCGATCTAGCGCACGGCACCTTGCCACTGCGAGACATACATTGCAATCTGCCTCTTGCGCCGCGGAACGGCAATCAAAGAGGGCCTCGGCTGCGGTGGGCAACTGCACCTTGGCAAGATCCCCGAATCAACCTCCAGCAAGACAGGGGAGGAGTACGTCCAAGCCTTTCGGTGCATATCGGACATCCCTATGTGTGTTCAGCCCAATATCCCTGGTATCAACAGCGGTTTAGTGAGGTTGTCCAGTGCTCCTAGTGACAACATTGACTTGGGCTCGAACTATCCAGCGAAGGAGCAGAATCTCACAATTCACGACAGAGGAGAAGTGCACTTCGTGACTAGAGTTGATGACTTCGAAGACGCGCATCTGCGCCATTGGAACGATGCAGAGTTGTTGCTTAGTTGCAAGCGTTTGAGTAATGCAGACCAACTCTATGGATTCAGTGCCGAATGCGGGCTGAAACTGGCATTAGTAAGATTGAATAAGTCTCCCATTCGCGAGCATGTAAATATACTCTGGAAGGAGTTTAAGAAGTTGTCGCATGGACGAAGAAGAAGTTGGTTTCTGCGTCGACTTCCTAAGGGAAGTCCATTCATAGATTGGTCAACGAACGATCGGTACGTGCATAGTAGATGCACTACCGAGGAGATCGTCAAGAAACATCGTAGTGCAGCTCAAGGTATCCGAAGAATGATTCGCAAAGCAAAACTGGAAGGAAGACTATGACAAACAAGCGGATCTTGTTCGACGATGCACGCAATCGTGTGTTGGATGCTATCCATCATACTGATTGGCGAGAAGATTCACCCGACATCCACTTCGTTTGCGATCTCTTTGGACGAATCAGCATCTCGATTTCGGAGCGGTTCCGAGCTGACAAGTCAGTATGCATGACGGTGGAGCACTTGGCGAACACACTACAAGAGGCTCTAGGACGTCACAGTGGCTTGAATGACGGGCCAGTACTGTGGGTCGAAGACGAGTTGCTTGAAGAATTTCGAGATACGAGAGTCAAGATCAATTCTAACTGCTACTGGATTGACTGCCTTCTTGTTGGCGAAGAGTGGTCGACGGTTCACAGCGAACGAAAGAGCACTGGACCTGCGAGATATGTCCTCTATTCTATCAAGGGAGGCGTTGGTCGAAGTACTACGGCTGCCGTCCTAGCATGGTATCTTGCGCAGCGAGGACATGATGTTGTGATCGTTGATTTGGACCTCGAGTCGCCAGGCATTGGATCGGCAATTCTCGACAAGAGGTCGCATCCTGAATTGGGAATAGTCGACTGGTTTGTTGAAGAGCTGGTCGCACAGGGTCACCACGTCATTGAGGATATGATTGCTTCGCCGAGGTGGGCCCATGAGATGCAAGGAGATGTGAAGGTGGTTCCGGCACATGGCCGTAATACAGGCAAGTATCTGGCTAAGCTTGGGCGTGTTTATATGGATACCCAAGTAGATCCTTGGAGAAGTCGAGTGAGCCGCCTTCTGGACAGCTTGGAGGAGAAGTTGAAACCAGATTTCGTCATCATTGAGAGTCGGAGCGGGCTCCATGATGTCGCTGCTACAGCTGTGACAGATTTAGACGCAGATGTGTTGCTGTTTGCAGTTGATTCCCAGAGCACTTGGATTGACTATAAACTCTTGTTCAGCCATTGGAGAGATCACGGCTTAGCACGACATATTAGGGATAGACTCTCGATTGTCTCTGCACTTACACCTGGTCCCGATAATCCGGGCTATCTGGAAAGATTTAGGGAGCACTCATGGAATTTATTTCGCGATGAACTCTACGATTCTATACTGGCAACTGACGATGAATCAAGTATTATGTCTTACAATCTGGATTCTGAAGAAGCACCACACGATCCGTCGGTGATCTTCTGGAATCGTGGTCTCACGACAGATGAGTTCTTGCGCACTCTCGGCCAAACTGCTCACGGACCTGTTATTCAGGCTTATGCACACTTCCTGAAGTGGTTCGATCGTCGTATCCGGAGCAGCACAGAATCAGAGGACACCAACAAGGCTGACCAGACGAAGATTTTCCGAAAGGCATTGATCGCTCTTCCGGAAGAAACTAGCCATGGGGAAACACTCACGCCAAGCAGAGTATACCTACCACCATCCCATCGCCGTGCACTGCACCCAAACACAACACTGGTCACGGGAATGCGCGGATCGGGAAAGACTTTTTGGTGGACTGCCCTACAAGATTCTGGAATCCGATCATTGATCATTCAGCTAGATAGAAGATTTCAGCTTGATGCGAATTCAGAAGTATGTACTGGATTCGGTGAGACCGCGGATCCTGACTGCTATCCCGCACCGGATGAGCTCCAAGCATTGGCGAGAGGCGGTGTGAAACCGAGGCAAATCTGGCGAACGGTTCACGCACAGCACTTGGCGACTGCCGATGGTCCACTCAGGAAGTTCAGTTCTTGGTCTGAACGAGTAGAGTTCGTAGTGCAAAATCCTAAGCGAATTGACAAGCTGCTATACGATAGAGATATCCAGTTAGACAGAGAGGGAAAGTTTCATCTCGTACTGTTCGATGCTTTGGATCTATGCTCAAACAAATGGATAGATGTCCTTTCATTCATTCGTGGGTTGCTAATGCATACTCGCGATATTCGCTCCTATCGACGACTGAGAGTGAAGGTATTCCTTCGGTCAGACCAAGTTATTGAAGAAGAAGTTGCTGATTTTCCCGATTCTTATAAAGTCCTCTCGTCGGCTGTTGAGTTATCTTGGCCACGGCGAGACTTGTACGGATTGCTTTGGCACACACTCGCTAATGGATCCTACGGAGATCAGGTTCGTTCGTTGCTTCAGAGGGTACGGTGGTCAACACCACGAAGAGTAGGGGACGAAGTGTCTCAAATTCCTCTGACCCCAGCGACTGACCCTGATTTTCGACGGAACCAATTTCATGTCCTCACCGGGCCATGGATGGGCGCTAGTCCCAAACATGGGTTCCCTTACACATGGATCCCCAATCACCTTGGAGATGCACAACAAGAAGTGAGCCCACGGTCGTTCCTTGCCGCATTGAAAATCGCTGCTGTCGACACCTCTCGTCGCTATCCTGACCACCATAACGCCCTACATTTCGAGAGCATTAAGCGGGGAGTGCAGAAAGCGTCCAAGATACGAATTCTGGAGATTTGTGAAGATTATCCTTGGGTGAATCGGCTCCTAGTTCCTCTGGCTGGACTCGTAGTTCCATGTGAGTTCGGTGAGATCGAACAGAAATGGAGGAAGAACGACGTCATTAGCAGACTCCAGGACGAAGTGAATATGGGCCACACAAAGCTGCCTCCTCGTCACCTCAATCTCGCCGAGTCCGGTGTTCGAAGAGATCTTGAAGAACTCAACTTGTTCAGACGTATGAAGGACGGACGTGTTGACATCCCCGATGTGTATCGGGTCGGATATGGACTGGGCAGGAGGGGTGGAGTCAGACCAGTCAAGTAGACGAACGTGTCTCGGAATAACCATCGTCGCGACTTCGAACGCTTAGTTAGTACGCACCTATAGATGCCGGGGTCTGCTCCTGGTCCGACTGCAGTCATATGGGGAGTCTGGGTCCAGGAATTGTTACACCTAGCGATCGAGAACGGGGCTGGACCGCCTACTAACGCATGCTCCTGCTGGGCTGTAAGAGACAGTACCGCCACCGCGCATCGGTTGGACATCGCAACCGAGCCCATCCGAGAGTGGGCGTTGGCGATGGCCGTTGTGCCACTCTCTGATATTCGGCTTGGGACCGGTGGCTGCGAGAGCGGATGCGGACGCACTTCCCCCCATGCCATTGTTCTGAATGGCCCGGCGCACGGATGACCGGTGGGTCCTGACTCGCTCCAGCGCTGGCAATTCGGTCCTGCCGGGCGATCTTGGCTTCGGTGAGACCGTCCCGGGAGCAGCCGGCGTCCCGCCGAGGTGGAGGACCCAGTCTTCGTGGTGGCACACTTGTAACGAAGTCTGACTTCTTTGGCATGCCTAGTCGCTGAGTGAGCTGGCATCACCTGATCAGGCAGCTCTTCACCTGCGAGCTGAGAGACCAAGACCACCGGTCAAGGTAGCCTGAACCGCCCCACCGGGGGCTCGTGATGCTAGGGCCCACCGGCGTTCACGAATCAATCGCTGGTAAGCGTCGGCAAGAGTCAGCGGGCGGCACGGGCTGGCCGACCGCGAGCACGTCATCGTCCGCACCGCAATTTTCAACGGCGACCTCGGCTTGGGCGCGTCGGTCACGAGCCGAGATGCTTCCTTGAGGGTCCAGCCGCGCCACGAGGCAACACATGTGGCGTGTACTGGAGGTTGTGCCGGCGAGGTTTGGGCCCCTCAGGGACTGTGGCCTGAAGGTGTCTCCGGCGCCACGGCTGGGACGAAGGCCCGCGCGTGAGCAGGGCCTAGGTCTACCGCGCGAACATACACCAGTCCCACATCGAGAGGCAACTCACATTCGCCAAGGACGGCCTGCGAGACTTCGAAGGCGCGCACAACTCGCCCTTGTCTGAGTCGCACCGCCCTCAACTCTACGGTGCCTCTGGCTCTGAATCAGTCCAGTGGACGCGCCCCTTCCGAGAGCCGCGACACAGACTTCGCTACACGTGTGCCACCAAGATGAATGGGCTTCCGGCCTTGGCTGGACGCGTCCGTCTGTGGAGACCGCCATTTCTCCGCTGACAGGCAGCCGTGAGAGCGAGCCCTACTGGCCGGCGGGAGCCCGACGCTACCGATCGAGGATGCACCCGGCAACAAGCCATGCACAGTTGTGGCGTGGGCGGGACGAGAGCGAGTTCCCGCACCGGTAGCCACCGCTCGACGGACCAAGTCGCGAGGGCGGAAAGACGGCATGGCCGACGAGCAGTACGGGGCGGGCCCGCTTGGGACAGCTACTCCCTCCGTGGTGCTGGCACCGTCTGGCGCTGATCCGTTCCCATGTGCGTCCGCAGCCCGCTCAGAGGTGTCCTCGGCGGCTCGATGTAAGGACGTCTGAGGTGCCGAGAGCGAGAGCGAGTACATGCCCCAACCGCTGTACGGGCCTGGTCACGGCTCACGCCAGCGCCCTCACCTCGACGAAGCGATCAAAGCCGGCGAGAGTGCGCTGCAAGCCCGATCGGAAGCTAACAGGAAACTGCCGAAACTGACCGCCTCCCGTATCGAGCGCTGGCGTCGGCAGCGGGCCGGATCACAAGCGCCAACTTGCGACTCGTCCGCCCCCCGAACAGCCGCCAGCAGCGCACACGAATCTGCGACACCATGGATTGTCTAGGCAGCCGTCACTGTCACGCTGATCTGCAAGACCTCCCAGGAGTAGCCTCCACAGATGCACTCGAGCTGCCCGCCCGTCGATGCGAGATCTTGGTAAGATGGTACTCTTCTCGGCAGACCATCTGCGAGGAGCAGACACCCATGGCATTCTCAGTACCCGATCTCAGCTACGACTTCGGAGCCCTCGAACCCCACATCGATGCCCGCACGATGGAAATCCACCATGACCGGCATCACGCGGCCTATGTGGCCAACCTCAACGCAGCCGTGGACGGCACTCCCTTGGCCGCCATGGACATCATCGACCTAGTCAGCGACGCGGACGCGATGAGCAACCCCGCCGTGCGCAACAACGGCGGCGGCCACGCCAACCACTCCATGTTCTGGACGATCATGAGCGCATCGGGCGGCGGCGAGCCGACGGGCGCATTGGCCGACGCGATCAATGGCGCCTTCGGCGGGTTCGGCGCGTTTCAGGCGCAGTTCTCCAAGGCGGCGATCACCCGGTTCGGCAGCGGCTGGGCATGGCTCAGCGTCGACGGCGGCAGTTTGGTCGTGGAATCCACGCCGAACCAGGACACGCCGCTGACCTCTGGCAGGACGCCGATCCTCGGCATCGATGTATGGGAGCACGCCTACTACCTCAACTACCAGAACCGCCGTCCCGACTACGTCAACGCGTTCTTCAACGTCATTGACTGGGCAGCGGTGGCCGCACGGTACGCAGCCGCAACCTAGGCGATCGATCGGCCGCTTCCTCTGAGGGGGGGCGGCCGTCAGCCTGTCCGGGAGATGCGCGGGAAGCGCTCGGGGCGGAACGCTTCGGACAGGGCCGGAGGGCGGCCGTCCAAGATCTCGGCGGCGAGCAGCTGCCCGCTAAGCGGCGAGAGCAGGATCCCTTTTCGAAAGTGGCCGGCCGAGGCGTAGACGCTCCGCGTTCCAGGAATGCGGCCGATCACGGGCTGCATGTCCGAGCAGTACGGGCGGAATCCGAACCACGAGCAGGGGAACGCGGTTCCGGCAAGGGACGGAAACAGGCGCGCCCAATCGCGACGAATGTCCTGAACAACTCTCTCGCTGACGCCTGACCGGAAGCCGACATCCTCTTCGGAGCCGCCGCCGGCCAGCGGCCCGCAGCCTAGCTGCCAGTAGTAGTACGGCTTCGCCACCACCACCGTCCGCAGAGTCCGTTCGGCTTGCCTTTCGGAGGCGATCAGAACGCCCCGGATGGGACGGATCGGAGGCTCCCAGTCCAAGACAGCTGTGAGCAAGGGCGTCCACGCCCCGGCGGAGATTACCACCGAGCCGGCCTGCAGGCGACCTTCAGCACCCAGAACTAGCGAGCCGGCGGCATCGACGGCCGTCACTCGCTGTCCGGTGCAGATCGCCACGCCCTTCCTGCGCAGCCACGAGACAATTGCCGCGGCGAGCTTCAAAGGATGGATCGACCCGTCACTGGGATAGTGGATGGCCCGGCCCGGATGACCGAGCGCCGGCTCGACTTCTCGCACCTCGGCGGGCTGGAGCAGCCGGGCTTCGAAGCCGGCAGCCAGTGTCTCGGCAACTCGGTCCGCCGGCCGGTCCGCTCCGGCCTCGTCCACTAAGGACAGCAGACCGCTGGAGACGAAGTCGCAGGGAAACTGCTCCAGCAGGCGCAACTGGCTCGCCCACGCCTGGCGCGCAAGCTCGGCCGACGCCAAGGTCAGGCACTCGTGAGCCGGCCACAGACCGCCAGCGCTCGCCCCGGTCGCCTCGCCGCAGACGGTGCCACGGTCGACGACGACGATCTTCCGGACGCCCCTCCGCCGCAGCGATAACGCCGTACACAGCCCTACGAGCCCCGCTCCGACAACTGCGACATCAGCAGTTCGAGGCAGGTCGTCAGTTCTGAGGAGGATGTCGCGAGACTGCTGGGGAAGGGTCCGGGACCAGATTGCGTCCCGCAAACAGCCATCGTAGCAACGATGATCAGACCTGCTTGCGCACGGCCGGGCCAAGCAGCCGGCCCCGCCCCCGTCCCGCGGTCACGCGGCTTTGCGTTCTCGCGCTGGAGCGGGTAGCCGCCCTGCAACGAATCGAACGGCGTCTCCTTCCCGCTCGGCCCGAACGACATCCCCCTCGCCGAAGCGCCCTTCCAAGACGGCCATCGCGAGCGGATCCTGAATCAGGCGCTGAATCGACCGCTTCATAGGCCGCGCCCCGAACTGGGGATCGTAGCCCTGCGTGACGATCAAGTCCTTGACTTCGTCGCTGACCTCAAGAGAGATCTTGCGGTCCTCAAGCAAGCGCCTGACCCTGTCCAGCTGAATGTCGACGATCTTCAGCAGATGCTGGCGCTGGAGGTTGTTGAAGACGATGATGTCGTCGACCCGGTTCAGGAACTCCGGACGGAAGGTCCGGCGGAGCCGGTCCAGCAGGCGCCTCCGCATCCCTGCTTCATCAGTGCTGCTCACGCCACTCAGCGAGAAACCGACCGCCTCGCTGCCCAAGATCTCTGGCGAACCGACATTGGATGTCATCACGATGACGCAGTTGGCGAAATTGACGGTTCGGCCCTTGCCGTCGGTCAACCTGCCGTCGTCCAGCACTTGGAGCAGCACGTTGTATACGTCCGGATGAGCCTTCTCGATCTCGTCCAGCAGCACGACGCTGTAGGGCGACCGTCGAACATGCTCGGTCAGCTGCCCGCCTTCCTCGTGTCCGACATAGCCCGGAGGCGCTCCGATCATCCTGGACACGGCATGCTTCTCGATGTACTCGGACATGTCGATTCGCACCATGGCTCTTGGCGAGTCGAACAAGAATGCGGCGAGCGCGCGAGCCAGCTCTGTCTTGCCCACTCCGGTGGGCCCGAGGAACAGGAACGTCCCAACCGGGCGGTCGGGATCGCTCAGGCCAGCCCGGCTGCGCCGGATTGCGTTGGCGACGGAGGAGAGAGCGCTGTCTTGGCCAACGACCTGCCCGGCCAAGGCCCCCTCCATGCCGACCAGCTTCTCGATCTCACCTTGGAGCATCTTGGCCACCGGAATGCCAGTCCACTTCGCGACGATGGTCGCGATATCCTCCTCGACGACCTCTCCGCGAGAGAGGGGGCTGGCGCCCTGCTGCTCCTCCAGCCGGGCGTTGGCGCGCTCCAGCTCCCGCTCCGCCCGCACCAGCCGTCCGTAGCGGACCTCGGCCGCCGCTGCCAAGTCTCCCGCTCGCGCCAGCGACTCCTGCTCAGTCCTGAGGCGTTCGATCTCCTCCTTGAGCCGCTTGACGTCGTCGATGACACGCTTCTCGCGCTGCCACTTCTCGCGCAGCGCTGCGGACTCGCCGCGCAACTCCTCCAGCCGGCTCTCGATGGTCGCGAGGCGCTCGGCGGACCCGCTGTCACCTTCCTTTTGGAGCGCCTTGCGCTCGATCTCCAGCTGCACCGCCTTGCGCTCCATGCGATCCACCTCAACCGGCACGGAGTCGACCTGCATGCGGAGGGTCGCACCCGCCTCGTCAACCAAGTCGATGGCTTTGTCCGGCAGGAATCGGTCCGTGATGTAGCGGTCCGAGAGTTGCGCCGCAGCGACAAGCGCCGCGTCGCGATAGCGGACCGAATGGTGGATCTCGTAGGTTTCCTTGAGGCCTCGCAGGATCGCGACCGTGTCCTCGACCGACGGCTGCTCGACCAGCACGGTCTGGAAGCGCCGCTCCAGCGCCGCATCCTTCTCCACGTGCTTGCGGTACTCGGCCAGCGTCGTGGCCCCTATGCAACGCAACTTGCCGCGGGCCAGAGCGGGTTTGAGCATGTTTGCGGCGTCGATCGAGCCTTCGCTGGCGCCGGCGCCGACCAAGGTGTGCAGTTCATCGATGAAGCAGACGACCTCTCCGTCGGAATCCTCGATTTCCTTCAGAACGGCCTTGAGCCGCTCCTCGAACTCGCCCCGGAACTTGGTGCCTGCCACCATGGAAGGCAAGTCCAGCGACGCTAGGCGTTTGCCCTTGAGAGTCTCCGGTACGTCACCCCGCACGATCCGTTGCGCCAGTCCCTCGACGATGGCAGTCTTGCCGACGCCCGGCTCGCCGATCAGCACGGGATTGTTCTTGGTCCTTCGAGAGAGGACTTGGACGACGCGGCGGATCTCTTCGTCGCGGCCAATGATGGGGTCGAGGTCGCCCCGCCGAGCCCGCTCGGTGAGATCCTGGGCAAAGCGCTCCAGCGCTTGGTACTTGTCCTCCGGATTGGGGTCGGTGACGCGCTGCGTGCCCCGGACTTGTACGAGCGCCTTGAGGATGGCTTCCCTCGCAGCGCCGGCCTGTACGAGCAGGCGTCCCGCAGGATCCTTGCTCTCCGCGCTGAGGGCGAGGAGGAGGTGCTCCGTCGAGACGTACTTGTCCTTGAACCGGCCGGCCTCCTTCTCGGCCTGCGCGAAGACCCGCAACAGAGCTGGGTCAAGGTGCTGGCCGGCTCCGGCGCCGCTAACCACGGGGATCGCTTGGAAGAGGCCCCTGGCCCGAGCCGCGATGGCACTAGCCTCAAGGCCGAGCTTCGAGAGAACTGCCGGGACGATGCCATTCTCCTCTTCCGCCAGAGCCACCAGCAGGTGGGCGGGAGCCAACGCTTGATGGCCAGCCTCCGCCGCGAGCAGCTGGGTGCGTTGCACGGCCCCCTGCGCTTTCTGGGTGAACTTCTCAATCGGAATCATGTTGTTCTCCTAACCGTGGCTCCGTCGGAGGGCAGCCGCATCGAATGCTCGCGGGCACCACTACGATTGCGGCCCTGAGTACCCGCCCGCGCTGCATCGCCTTCAGCCGACTGGAATCAGCCGCGACCCCTCCTCCGGCGCACGCTTCGGCAGCGTCACCGTCAGCACGCCGTCGGCGAACGAGGCTCGGATTCCGGCGAAGTCGACTTCGTCCGAGATCCGCAACCGGTGCTCGAACCACCCGCTCGGGCACTCGCGGAGGCTCCAGCGCTCTGCGCCGTCAGGTTCGCCGCGCTCGCCCCGTAGGGTCAGCACTCCGTCATTCAGACGGACTTCGACATCCTTCCGGGACAGGCCAGGGAGGTCTCCCGTAAGCGTGAACGCCTCGCGGCTCTCGACGATGTCGAACCTCGGCGTCCACGCGGGCGACGCGAGGCGGGGACCGCAAGGCGGGTCGCCTGCGACCCCAAGGCTGAAGTTGTTGTGCTGTTGCAGTCTCATCGCTGTCTTCCTTCGACGGGCCCGTGGGCCACAACCTCATTATAGCCTGTGGAGTGGATGTCAACTGTATAACACATATTTTCTGAGTGTAGTACTAGAAGATATTCTTCTGAACGTCACGCATGACAGATCGCTTCAAACGCGGATGACTTAATCAGCGTGCCGGGGACGAGTCTCCGGTTGAGTCAGTAGCGCCCCAGCCCACCATTCGCTCACCGGTTCGGAAGGCGGGCGAGGGCACGAGTCTGGCGGCCGCCAGCTCCGGGAATCAAGCAGCGAGACAGTCCGGGAGGTCAGGCGCTGAGGACGGACGCAAGTCCTTGGCACAGTGACGGGATTGGCCGCTGGTTTGCGATTCTCGCCGTAGGAGTGAGCGAATCCGCCGTCGGCAGCGTTCGCTGCTGTCGTGCCGCCCCTGTTTCAACCTAGGGACTAAGTGATGGCTTCCAGATACGTGGAGCAGGTGCGCCCGCACCATGCCCCCGACGCTCAAAGGATCGTGCCGAGACGTCCCACCCCACAGGCCCAGACTTAACGCTGCAGGACGGAGCGTACACGCCTGGCCCGCTCCGCGCCTCGCCCGACGGCCACCGGATCCGCAATCAACCTGCAGCCGCCGGGATTGGCAACGGCCTCACCCAACGACTGTGACAAACACTGAGCCCCGGATCCGTCCGGCTCCAAGCAAACCACTCTCCTCCGAGACGCGACACCACGATCCGCCCGCAGCATCAGGAGACATGGCGGACCCAGACCGTTGGCCCTGAATTCGTCGCACCTGCGGCCCTAGGATGCCTGCGCTCCGGGCCTCGGCGCGTCGCATCGAGGCTGGGAGCGAGCGATAGGACCGCGCGCCCACAGCCAGCTTGAGGTCGAGGTCATGGGGCCCGAGCTTGCCAAGTCGGAGGCAACGCGCCGTCATGGCTGCAGTGGCGCAACCAAGGGATGCTCTAGCGGCTACGACTGCGGGTCCCACCCGTGAGCACGACAGGACGGTCTCGCCAGCAAGCACGCCGCAATGGCGGCAGGGTGGGGCGCCCGCCCTGCCGGCGGAGTCAGGAACCTGCTGCTCAGCGCACCAATCAGGTGATCCGTTGGCGCAGTCTGGTCCTCGGCGGTTCGGTGTAACGAAGCAGGAAGAATCTGCACGGGACGCTATCCGCACCACCTCCAAGCAAGACGCCGCAGCCAAGCGATCCGTTCCGAGAAGTGGCTCTTCGCCGCTTGACGCTATGTGAGCGTCGCTCAGCTGCGGCTTGGCGCGTGAGGGTTCGGCGGCGCCCAGCGCGCTGGCTGGTTGCTTGCGAGCGAGGCTCCTCTTGGATCCACTCCACGCTCATGCCGGTCTGGCGCTCTGCAGCTACAATGCTCCGCGCCGTATTCTTCTTCCTGAAACGCAAGGTCGCATGATTTCGTTCTGATTGGAACGTCAGCCAGTGCTCCTGCCCACTCATCGGGAGGGTAGCCGTTGAACCGTCGTTTTCTAGCGCAGGTGCCTTGAGTTGCAGTACGTCGCCTTGATTCGCGAATACGAGATTTCCTTGAGCCTTTTCGGGCCACAGTCTCCAAAGCGTTCGCACCGCCCGCATGCACAGGCACGGGAGCGTGCCGCGAGCAGACCGCCTGTGCGAGAGGCACGGCCTTCGGCAGCAGGGAGAACGGACCTCAGACGAGGATGTCGTGGACGACGTTGCCGTGAACGTCCGTCAGGCGGAAGTCCCGGCCTTGGAAACGATAGTTCAGCTTGGTGTGATCGATGCCGAACAAGTGGAGGATCGTCGCATGCAAGTCGTGCACATGGACGACGTTCTCGACGGCGTTGTATCCCAACTCATCCGTGGCGCCGTAGCTCGTTCCGCCCTTCACGCCGCCGCCAGCCATCCACATGGAGAAGCCCTTGATGTGATGGTCCCGCCCCAGGAGGTCGGGGTTGGAGCCCTGCGACATGGGCGTCCGCCCGAACTCGCCGCACCACACAATGAGAGTCTCCTCGAACATGCCCCGCTGCTTGAGATCCTTCACCAAGGCAGCCGTCCCTTGGTCCACATAGCCGCAGCTCTTCGGCAGTCCGGTCCGGATCTCGTTATGGTGATCCCATCCGCGGTGGTAGAGGTGGATGAAGCGCACGCCGCGCTCGGCCATCCGCCGGGCCAGCAGGCAGTTAGCGTTGAAGGTCCCGTCACCGCCTCGGGTTCCGTACATCTCCAATACGTGGGCGGGTTCGTTCGAGAAGTCCACCAAGTCGGGCACGCTCATCTGCATGCGGAAGGCCAGCTCGTACTGGGCGATGCGGGTGGAGATCTCAGGGTCCGATGTCCAGCCCTGCTGTAGGCCGTTCAGCTCGCTCACCGCGTCGATCAGCCCCTTCTGCATCTCCCGCGAGACGCCGCTCGGATTCCTGACGTAGTTCACTGGATCCCCGCCGGAGTGGAACTTGACGCCCTGATAGACGCTGGGCAGGAAGCCGCTGTTCCACTGGCGCGCGGCGATGGGCTGGCTCTGCGAGCCGCCCTCGGAAGTCAGCACCACGAACCCCGGCAGGTCCTCGGACTCGCTGCCCAAGCCGTAAAGCAGCCAGGACCCCATGCTCGGACGACCCGCCAGGCGGAAGCCCGTGTTCATGAACGTGTGGGCTGTGTCATGGTTGATCTGCTCCGTCTGCATCGACCGCACGATGCAGATGTCGTCGGCGATGCTGCCGATGTTCGGCAGGAGAGAACTCATGTGCTGCCCGCTGGCGCCGTAGCGCCGAAACGGATGCTGGGGCCCTAGGATCCGCAGCTCCTTGCCCTGCAGCTGGGCGATCTGCTGGCCCTTCGTGAAGGATTCCGGCATCGGCTCGCCATCGCGCTTGGCGAGCTCGGGCTTGTAGTCCAGCAGCTCGAGGTGCGCCGGCCCCCCAGCCATGCACAGGAAGATGATGCGCTTGACCTTGGGCGACCCGTCTGGGAAGCCGGGGGCGCCGGGCCGGGTGGCCAGCAGGCCGGGCTTCAGCAGTGAGGCCAGCGCCACCGAGCCGAGGCCCATCGAAGCGCGCCCCAGGAAGGCCCTGCGGGTGGAGAGCGGGTCAGGTCTCGAATGCGTCATGCCTTGTCCTCAATACCTCATCAGGAATTCGTGCTTATTGAGCAGCGCTCGCGCCACTCCGGTCCAAGCCGCCATCTCGACGTGATCACGGTTCGGCGGCAAGGGGCTGATGCCCGCACTGAGAAACTGCTCGGCGAGCGCGGGGTCGCTCGTGAACTCGTGCTCGTGGCTGTCCAGCAGCTTCTCCACGACGGCCCGCTCCGCGGCCCGCGGCAGCCTTGAGAAGGCCTCGCGGAAGGCGAAGTCAATCCTGGCGCGGCGGCTGCCGCCCGCCTCCTGAAGCGCGCGGGACGCGAACGCCCGGGCCGCTTCCACGAAGCTGGGATCGTTCAGCAGCACCAACGACTGCAAGGGCGTGTTCGACACCTCGCGCTCGGCAGCGCACTCCTCACGGGCCGGAGCATCAAAGGCCATCAGAGCCGGATGCAGGTACTGGCGCTGCCAGTGCGTGTACAGCCCCCGCCGAAACTGGTTGGAATTCCGGTCCGGTTCATAGACGCGCTTCGGAAAGTTCAGCTCCTTGTAGTAGCCGGCCGGCTGGTAGGGCTTGACGCTTGGCCCGCCCATCTTCTGATTCAGGAGTCCGCTGACGGCGAGGGTGCTGTCCCGAATGAACTCAGCCTCCAAGCGCCACATCGCCTGCCGTCCGTGCAGCCGGTTGTAAGGGTCGGCGGCCAGCAGCTCGTCGGATGGATCGCTGGAGCGGCGGTACGCCTCGGACAGCAGTAAGGTCTTGACGATGTGGCGCACGTCCCAGCCGCTCTCCACGAACTCCACGGCCAGCCAGTCCAGCAGCTCCTGGTGAACAGGGGGCTCGCCTTGCGACCCGATGTCGTCCAAGACCTTGGAGAGGCCGGTGCCGAAGAACATCTTCCAGAGCCGGTTAACGAAGACGCGGGCAGTGAGGGGGTTGGCGGCGTCCGTCACCCAATCCGCGAGGTCCAGACGAGTCAGCCGACTGCCGCTGTCAGGCAGCCGGCCCAAGAAGCTCGGCACCTGCGGCTCGACGACCTCGCCGGAGTCGTCCATCCAGTTGCCCCGGGGAAGGATGCGGATCTCGCGCGGGTCGCTCACGGCCTTGGCCACCAGGGAGACGTCGGCTCGGTCTAGCATCACTTTCCTGTGGCGCTCCAGCCTCCGCAGCTCGCGCCAGTTCTCGTTTCCGGCGATGCGGTCGAACGCGACCCGCAGCGCTTCGGACTGCGGTGCGCTCAGGCCGCCGTCAGCGAGGACCGCCTCCCGCAATGCGCCGGTCACAGGCAGCTCCGGGAAGTCCGAATCCGTTCCCAGGATGCGGAACTTCGACGGTGGCGAGAGACTTGAGCGGGGGTGGGCGATCAGCGAGACCTCCAGCGTCTCGCCCGCCTTGGTTCGCAGCGGTGACTCGAAGACGAAGACTGCCGTGCGAGACGAATCCTCGCCCCACTTGTCCCCCCATCCGGAGTGATAGTTGTCATCGTCAGTATCCCGGAGCATCGAACCGTGACCCTCGCGATCGGGCAGGAACTGGCCGAGCCCGATCCTGAGCGGCCATTCGTGCCGCCCCAGCAGGCGCACCTCGAATTCGCTGAGATAGAAGGAGTCAAAGTCACCGGTGGGGAACAGCTCGACCGCCAGCGCCGACAGCATGGAATCGCCCGCCGGGATCTCGACCCTGTGGATCGACTCGCGAGGCTTCGTCTTGCCAGTCAGCGCCAGCCGGACCACAGCGTCCGGCTGCAGCTCCAGCTCGAAGCGGTCGCACTGCTCAAAGTCTGGATGGCCGCAATCGCTCCACGCCCTGGATGGCTCCAAGGCCTTCCAGCTCAGCAGGGAGTCGCGTAGATAGGAGGCAAAGTCCGCCAGCTGGCCCTCTTCAGCCCCGGACTGTGCTTCTCCCGCTGCACGAGCGGCCTCGATTCGGCGCTCGACCTCGTCCAACTCGTCCTGAGCTTGCTGTCCGAGGATGCGAATCTCGGAGCCCCAGTCGGCGTTGCCGCTGAAGACGCCCTTCTCTTCAATGTCAGCGAAGAAAGCCGCCATCGAGTAGAAGTCCTTGGCTAGGAACGGGTCGAACTTGTGATCGTGGCATTCGGCGCAGCCCAGCGTCGAGCCGAGCCAAACCTGCGAGATGTTGCGGACGCGATCCGAGGCGTACTTGGCGAGGTACTCCTTGGCCTGCGCCCCGCCCTCGTTCGTCATGCGGCTGAGTCGGTTGTAGCCGCTGGCCACGACCTGCCATGGGGATGGATCCTCCAGCAGGTCGCCGGCAAGGTGTTCCCGGGTCATCACGTCGAACGGTTTGTTCTCGTTGAACGATCGGACGATGTAATCGCGAAACGGGTAGACGCGGACCGGGATGTCGCCGTGATAGCCGGTCGTGTCGGCATACCGCACCAGGTCCAGCCAGTGGACGGCCATGCGCTCGCCGTAGTGCGGCGATTTGAGGAATCGATCTACCAGTCGCTCGTAGGCATCCGTCCGAGAATCGTCGGCGAAGGCATCGACGATGTCCGGATCCGGGGGCAGGCCCGTCAGGTCGAAGCTGACCCGCCTAGCCAGCGTGCGCCGGCTCGCTTCGCCGACTGGGTTGAGCCCCTGCCGCTCAAGAGCGCTGTTGAGCAGGAAGTCCACCGCGTGTTGATCGTCCGGCACTTGCGGCCGTCGAGGCGGGATGTAGGCCCAGTGCTCTTGATACTCGGCCCCTTGGTCCACCCACTCTGTGAGCACTTGCTTCTGGCGGTCGGTCAGCTGCTTGTCGGTGGCCACGGGCGGCATGATCAGGGCTTGGTTCTGCTGCCGGACGCGCTGCACGAGGCGGCTCGCCGAAGAGTCTCCGGGCAGGATGACTCCGCGAGCCAAGGCATCCTCTCGCCTGTCGAGCCGGAGGCCCGCCTGCCTGGCGTTGCCGTCTGGGCCGTGGCAGGCGAAGCAGTTCTCCGAGAGGATCGGTCGGATGTCTCGGTTGAAATCGATTCGCTCGGCTGCACCGGCTGAACCGCCGGCGACGATCACAGCGGTCACGACCGTTGTCAGGAACCTCATGCACTCCCCCATGCTCGCCACGCACTCGTCTGAGCGACGCCTTCAAGGCGGCAGCTCCTCGCACGGGCGAATCGGCGGCGGATGGAACGGCGCTGGAGCGGTCCAGCCATTGTCCGAACGCGAGCCCTGCGATTCCTACTCGCCACCCTAGGCAGGATAGCGCCATCAGCCATCCAGCGCAACCAGCCGGCGCGCACTCCTGCGGTGGCAGCCGATCTAAGCCTTGGGGACGGAGCGACCAGCGGACCGGACCCATCCTCGGCTGGCCCACGAGACATGCGCTGACGGGACGCCCTCATCCCAAGCCGCGCTGCTGAACGGTGCTGCAACGTGCGGCCCGCGCGAGGGGCGGTGTTCACGTTCTCCATTGGCGGGGCAATCCCCGCAAGCCGGATGAACGGGCGGTCTCCGTCGAGACTCAAGCGGAACCCGCGCCGAGGCCGGTGGCTGCACTCATCGGGGCCGCCGGCCGCTGTGCGGGAGAGGGATATGCAGCAGCACCGATGACGCGCTAGCGGCCCCACGCGACCTAGGCGGTCCTGCTGGAGGACGAACTCGTCTGGTCAGGACTGCTTGGTGGACGGCTGGAGTTCTTGGCACAGGTCTACGCGGGCCGGTAGATCCGGGCACGGAAGGAGGGCAACCCACAGCGGTACGCAGGGTGCGAATCGCCAACCAGACCAACGGCCATCTGCCGGGATGGACCGGGGAGCCCGCGACCGCTGGCTGGAACGGTCGCGGAAGACACTGACTTCCTCCGTCCAGTGGCAGCCTCGATTTGACGCCGCAGAAAAGCGCCCGAATCAGACGGCGTCAGAAGTCCGCGGGCGGGCGCGGCACGAGATTCTTAACGGGCAGCGTAACCGAGTTGCTGATGAACAGCACCTGCGCTATCCACAAGGGAGTAGACGGATTGTCCGGCAGGTCCGTGTTCGTCCGCAGATTGACTTGGTACACGCCGACTGTTCCCTCCATCAGTCCGACGAACTCCACTTGCGCCGTGCGGCCCCCGAACTGCGAGGAGACGAAGTCTTCCGCAACCAACGGCACGTTAGCTACCGTGCCCATCGGAGTCGGCATTCCGGTGGTCAGCGCTTCTTGGTTGTCGGTCAGGCCCAGCCCTGTCCCGAACACGATGATCTCCTCGCCCGGCACCAAGGGGTTGTCGGGGGTGATCAGTGAGAACGGTTCGTTGCCACAGCACAGATGCGTGCCGCGAGCCGACAGCGTCAGCAGGTTCTCCGCCTCAGTGCGCTCGTTGACGTCCGGCGTGTCGGGATCGTCGTCCGGTATGTCCGTGCCTTGGGCAGCGTAGACGATCTCGTTGCCGGACTTGCCCGGCTGTCTAGCCTTCAGCACGACCACGGGAGGAGTGTTGCCATCCTCCAGGAAGCCGTTCTCACGATTGGTCTCGACCTCGATTCCAGCACCGGCCGAGACCTCGAAGCCGTACGGGATCTCGTTGCCGTCAGACCCCAAGGACCTGGCCACGATCTGCATCCTCGCGGCACCGACTACCTGAAGGACCCGGGCAGTGACCTCGGGATCCCCTACGCCCGCGTTGATCGAGCGAACCAGGACGTTGCGCACGATGCGCCGCGCCTGTTCGGCGTCGGCGACATCCTGCTCGGTGAGCGTGTAGCTGTAGCTGCGATCCCGGATCGTGATCGTGACCGTGTCGCCCGCCGTGGGCGCGCCCAGAATGTCGAAGTCAGCCCTGGCCGAGAAGAATCCAATCGTTCCCGCCTCGGCAATCACGGCTGGATCGCCGTCGCCGGCGTTGATCAGGGCGATGAAGTGATCCCGAATCTGCTCAGCGGTCTCGTCCCCGGGAGACCGGTAATAGTACTCTCGGTCACCGACGATGATCCGCCCGTCAGCGCCTTCCTGCGTCAGCTGGCGGTTCTCGGTGTCGTCGTTGTTCGGATCGTCATCCCGCGGGCGCTCCGGAACGCTGATCGCCACCGTTCCCTCGGCGATTCCTGTGGCATGGACCGCCAACGCGGGCCTCGCGTCAGCCGAACCGAGAGACGACGGCAGGGTGAACAGTCCGGGCGCGGCGCGCACCGACTGGTTCGCCCGGGCGGCGGAGACTCTCACGCTGCCGTCCGGCATGACCCTGCGGACGTAGATGCTGTATCCCGTGCCCTCCAGCTCCCAAGGGATCTGGGCGTTGATCTGCTGCTCGGACACCATCAGGACGGGCGCTAGCCGCCCGTTGGCGAACACCTGCACTCCCCCCAGCTCGTTCGGCAGACCACCCCCGCCCAACGCGCTGAAGGCTTGGTCCGTCAGATTGAGAACGCTCTGCGAATCGTCTGCCAACCCCCTCCCGAAGATGGACGCGATCGTGCCCGGCGGCAGGTCGCGAGCGTCCGATCCTCCGGTCAGGCGAGAGCTGGAGGTCGTTGCCTGCAGCTCCGTGCCGCTGTTCCGCAGTTCGAGTTGCGTCCAGTTGCCCTGCGGCCCCTCCCTCTTGGCCGTGAGGTTGGCTCGATAGGTGACTTTGCCCTGCGTCAGCGTTTCGGCCGAGACCTCCAGCGTAGTAGGCGTGTCGGATGGCGAGATGGTGATGGAGAACGGCAGGCTGTTGCCCACCGGGCCGACATCGCGATGCACGATCTCCAAGGCTTCAATGTCATCGACCTTGCGCTCGACCAGCACCTCAGGATCGTCGGCGCTGTCCACCAAGAAGTTCAAGCGGTCGACAAAGCGCTCCGGGATATCCCCCGGCGGCACGACGTACTCGTACTTGCGGCCGTTAATATCCAAGCTGACTTGGTCACCCGCGCGGGCCTCGCCGCCGAACTTGATCGTGCCCGTGGCATGGCGGCCCACGCCGAGGGCCGCGTGAGCGCTGACCGGCAGCGTGTCGTCGGCGTTGATCAGGTCCACGACCTTGTCCCTAACGTCCTCGGCCGACTCGCCTTCGGTCGTCGTGTAGAACAGCTCCACGCCGTCCACCGTGATCTTGATCTCCTCGCCGCCCGGCAGGACGGGCGACAGCCGGGACTCGTCGATCTCGGTGTCGGAGACGTCCACCGGCAGCTCCTGGTCGAACTCCAAGTGCCCCCGGCTGTGGATGCGGATCGCGGCGGCGTTGCGGATGCCGTTCAGGTCGATCCAGTCCTCGCCCGGAGTGAAGAGCAGGATCCGGCGGGAAAACGGGTCCGCCACATACAGGTTCTGGCCGTCATAGGCCATCGAGGATGGCGACCGGACGCTACCGGGCCCCTCAGACTCGGTCAACTGGACGAAGTTGGGCTGGCCGATGACCAGGTCCGCGCTGGCTCCGTGCTCGGTAGGAACCTCGTGATAGACGAGAATGCGGTCGTTGCCCGCGTCGGCGATGAACAGCTTGCCGTCTGCCGCGAGCGCGAAGCGCGGGAAGTTCAGAGTGGCGGCGCACCGCCTCGGATAGCGCGGTTCATCCGCGTCGATCTCCCCCCGCAGCGGCGGCAGAGGGACGATTAAGGGGATATTCGTCGGTGGCGTCTCGTTCTCGCTCCGAGAGCCGTCGTCATCCAGCGGCCCTATCTGGTCGCACAGGGCCTCCACGTTGTTGGGAGTGCTCGAGGCGAAGTCCGGCTGACCGACCACCACGTCCGCCGCCGCGAAGTTCTGAGTGGGAACGGAGTTGAAGATCATGACGCGGTTGAAGCCGAGGTCGGCCACGAACAGTCGTCCGTCGGACACGCTCACGCCGACCGGATCCAGCATGTGCTGGTTGTCGGGTTCGTAGACTCCGACATTGAGATCGGCCGCGTGCCGCGTGTTAAGGTCTGGCTGGCCGAGCACCAAGTCGGGAGGCTGGCCGTTGGAGGTCGGGATCGAGTTCCAGATCAGGATGCGGCTGTTCTGCGTGTCGGCCACGAACAACCGGCCCATTTCGATCCACACGCCCTGCGGGCCCCGCATGCCGCTCGGAGTGGTCTGCGGCAGGCTGCCGGTGAAGTCCTCCTGGCCCAGCACGATGTCCGGCTCGACGCCGCTCATCACCGGAACCGCGCTCCAGAGCAGCACTCGGTTGTTGTTGGTGTCCGCCACGGCCAGCCGCAGGCCGTCGCTGTGAACTCCCGAGGGGTTGTTCAGGCCGGGAACGTCGGGCAGGTCCGACGAGCCGGTCGAATCGAAGTCCGGCTGGCCGAGAACGATGTCCGGGCGTCCGACGCAAGCGGGGCAGCGGCTCGACTGGGGCAGCACTACCTCGGGCGCGGGGACGAAGCCGCCTACGTTGTCGTAGATCAGCACTCGGTTGCTGACCGGTGTGGCCCCCATGCGGTTCCCGTCGGCCACGAAGAGGCGGTTGCCGGCGAACGCCACGCCCTGCGCAGCGCCCAGCACGGCCCGGCTCGGCACGGGGTTCTGCCGCGTGAAGCTCTCCTGCCCGATCACCAAGCGGGCACCTTGGTTGGTGACCCAAACGGGCCCCTCCTCTGGCTCGGCGCTGATGGGCACCGGCACGTTCTGGGCTTCGGCCCAGCCCTGCGCCAGCAGGAGCGAGGCGGCTACCGCCGCCACGGAGAGCGCCTTGCTGCGATCGAATCTCATCTTGCCTTCCGCTACACACTCTTCACTAGGCCGCCGTCGATCATCAACGAAGAGCCCGTCACGTAGCTCGCCCGCTCCGAGCAGAGGAACGCCACGACTGAGGCGAACTCCTCCGG
This sequence comes from Bryobacterales bacterium, assembly GCA_963662745.2. Classification (GTDB taxonomy): domain Bacteria; phylum Acidobacteriota; class Terriglobia; order Bryobacterales; family UBA6623; genus VXMF01. The sequence continues at coordinate 1,931,666 of CAXXUI010000002.1, read as the reverse complement.
CTGCCCGATCCGCCCCAACGCGGCTTGGCTGGCGAGCTGGTCGATCATCTCGTCGCGGCTAACTCCGGCAGCGTCCGCCCGCCGCTGGGCGATGCTGAGCAGGCGGTCCGTGCCGATCAGGCCGGGGCCGACATTGTTGAACAGGATGTTGTCCGGGCCGTATTCTGTGGCGAGCGTCTTGAGCATCCCGACCACGGCGGCTCGCACGCCGTTAGAAAGGATCAGCGAATCGATCGGCTGACGGACGGAGGTGGAGGTCAGAGTGACGACCCGCCCCCAGCGCTGAGCCCGCATGTCAGGCAGGACGGCCCGGATCAGGGCCCACGAGCTGAGAAAGTTCAAGCGGAAGGCTGCCGTCCAGTCGTCCGCCCCGAAGTCCGCAAAGCGGCCGGCGGGCGGCCCTCCCGCGTTGGCGACGGCGATGCTGACCGGCCCCACGGCGGCTCGAGCCCGCTCGACAAAGGACCCGACCGCCTCGGTGTCGCTGACGTCAACCGGGGCGGCGAACACCTGAACACCGTGCGTGCAGCGAATCTCGTCCGCAGCGCGCTCAATGGCGTCGCTGCCCCGGGAGCAGATGGCTAGCCTGCAGCCCTCAGCGGCAAGCGCCTCCGCTATGGCGCGGCCCATGCCGCGGCTCGAAGCCGCCACGACCGCAGCCCGGTCTCGAATTCCTAGGTCCATCGCTTCTGTAGGCCTGCTTGTGCCTGCTCAGGCCTCGGGCGGACCGGCAGGCGGCGGCGGTTCCCGGGCTGTCCCTGAACGGTTACGCGGTCAAGATTCCGATGGGTTCCGCAGATAGCCGTCGTCCCCGTCCATCCAATCCTGCCGAACAGGCTGGAACACATCCATCGCCACCGAATCCTCCAAGGCCTCGACACGATGTCGCTCGTGGGAGGCGATCTCGACCAGATCGCCGGGCCTGGCCGTGACCTCGCGCCCGTCGAACTGAAACAGCAGCGCTCCGGCGAGCACGTGGCTGATCTGCTCATTCTCGTGGCTGTGCCACGGCACGACACCACCCTTCCTGAGATGGATCCGGGCCGTGGTCATGCGCTCACTGTGAACGACTCTCCGCGAGGCGGTCTCGCTGAGCGCCTCGAGCTCGACTTGGTCCCAAGAGTGCAGCTTCATCGGCAACGAGGCGGGGAGGCGCGGGTGCGCTTCCCCCCGAAGTATCCATTATATTCGATCCCCCCGGCGCATCGGCGGTCAGCCTTCCGCCGCTGGCATACCTCGGAGCGAGCCTCCGGGAGGGCGGTAGGCGCCGTCGCGCCTCGGGCCGGGGTCTGGGATGCCCGCGCTGGCTGGCGAACTTGGGCCGCCAAGGCCAGCCCCGTCGGGCGCTGCGATAGAATGGCTGTTCCGTCACCGATGGAGCAGGTCAAGTCCATCTTGCCAAGGCTGTTCCAGCACCAGAGGCTGCTGGACGACTTGGACCTCGTCGCCGCCTTCTGGCAGGAGACCGTGGGCGAGAAGATCGCCAAGCGCACACGGCCCGTCCACCTAGGGCCCAGCGGGCTGGTCGTCGAGGTGCTGGACCCGCCGTGGATCGAGCTGGTTCGCCCGATGGCGAAGCAGATCCTGGGCATCTTGCGCCAAGATCTGCCGGACCTGGAGATTCCCAGAATCCAGTTCCGCGTGGTGAAGGGAGAGGGCGAGGAGTCGGGGTCCGACAGCACATGAGCATCACACAGCGGCAGGTCCTCAAGATCGCGAGGCTAGCCAACTTGGAACTGAGCGACGACGATGTCGCGCGCTACACGCGAGATCTGGAGGAGATCCTCAAGTACGTCGCCCTGTTGAACACGGTCGACACGACCGGCGTGGAACCCATGGCGCAAGTCCTTCACGCGGGCAACCAGACCCCGTTGCGCGAGGACTCGCCGGGACCGAGCTTCCAGCAGGAGACAGCCCTCCGCTGCGCTCCGTTGGCCGGCGCCGGCCACTTCAAGGTCCCCCGGGTGATCGAGCGCTGAGGCCTACATGGAGAATTACCGCCGGCTAACCATCGATTCGATTCGCTCGGGCCTCGAGACGAAGCGCTTCAGCGCCACGGAGCTGACGCAGGAGGCGCTGCGAGTCGCGGCCGCCGACAACGACGCCCTCGGCGTGTTCCTCAGTTTCACTCCGGAGCGGGCGCTCGCCGCGGCGGAGAGCGTGGACCGCGCTATCGCGTCAGGAGACGAGGTGGGGCCCTTGGGGGGCGTGCCGATCGCCGTCAAGGACGTCATCATGACGGCCGGGAATAAGACAACGTGCGCGTCCCGGGCGCTGGAGGACTTCGTGGCGCCGTACGACGCCACGGCCGTGAAGGCGGTGGAGGCTGCTGGGGCGGCCATCGTGGGCAAGACGAACTGCGACGAGTTCGCGATGGGGTCGTCGAACGAGAACTCGGCCTTCCACCCCGTCCGCAACCCGGTCGCCCCGGAGCGCGTCCCGGGCGGCTCCAGCGGCGGCTCGGCCGCGGCCGTGGCGGCTGGGCACACGCCCGTCTCCCTCGGTTCGGACACCGGCGGCTCGATCCGCCAGCCGGCATCCTTCTGCGGCACGGTGGGGATCATGCCAACCTACGGCCGCGTGTCGAGGTACGGACTCGTCGCGTTTGCCAGCTCGCTGGACCACATCGGCCCCTTCTCGCGGACCGTGAAGGACGCGGCCACGCTGCTGAAGGTCATCGCCGGGGGAGATCCGTTCGACTCCACCGCCGCACCGCTGGAAGTGCCCGACTACACTGCGAGCTTGAGTGCGGACGTGACGGGGCTGAAGATCGGCATCCCCAAGGAGTACTTCGGAGAGGGTCTTGACGCCAGCGTCGGCCAGAAAGTGGACGCCGGCATCTCGCGGCTCACGAAGCTGGGGTGCGAGGCGGTCGAGATCAGCCTCCCTCACACCCAGTACGCCATCGCCAGCTACTACCTGATCTGCACGGCGGAGGCGAGCTCGAACCTAGCGCGCTACGACGGCGTGCGGTATTCGCGGCGCGCCAAGGATGCGGATTCTCTGCGGGAGATGTACTGCAGGTCCCGAGCCGAGGGTTTCGGAGCGGAAGTCAAGCGCCGCATCATCTTGGGCACCTACGTGTTGAGCGCGGGGTATTACGACGCCTACTACAAGAAGGCTCAGGAAGTGCGGGCGTTGGTCGCCGGGGACTTTGATGCCGCGTTCCAGGAGGTCGACGCCATTGTGACGCCGGTCTCGCCGTTCCCGGCGTTCAAGCTGGGCGAGAAGACGAGCGACCCGCTGCAGATGTACTTATCGGACATCTATACGATCACCGGCAGCTTGGCCGGCATCGCGGGAATGAGCGTGCCGTGCGGCGCGAGCCCCGACGGGCTGCCGATCGGCATGCAGATCCTCGCCAACCACTTCAACGAGCAGACGATGCTGAACCTGGGCCACGCGTTCGAGCTGGCCGGCGGCTTCGAGGGCTAGCCCGAACGCCTGACGACCACTCTCGGGACTGAGTCGGGAGCATGCCGCTGCGTGGCTTGGCCGCGCGTTCGGCAACGACTCCGGACGGCGGACTCAGCGGCGGTCCGCCCTCCGCTGCCGGAATAGCCACTTCCAGACGTCGTCGGTCGGGTCGACATCCGGGCCGCTTACTTGGGTCACGAAGCCGCGGTCCGGTTCGTCCCCCTTGTACTGGAACGCCTGAATCCAGGAGTTGTGGCGGACTCCCGGCAGCTCGGTGTACTTGATCGCTCCGCCGGCGTCCTTCAGCTTCTCGAACATCATGCGGGAGTTCTCGACCGGTGCCGTCGGGTCGTCAGCTCCGTGAAACGCCCAGACCGGAGTCTGCTCCAATCCCTCGACCTCTGCAGGGGGGCGCCCCGCGCAGACGGGGATGGCCGCCGCGAAGAAGGTCGGACGGGCCTTGAGGAAGTTCCAGGTGCCCGAGCCGCCCATTGAGGAGCCAAGCACGTAGATGCGCGAGCTGTCGATCGGGAATTCCTGCAGGAGGGCATCGATCAGTTCGAGAACCACCGGGATCATGTCCTTGATGTAGATGTTCTTGAAATTGCCGACCTCGGTTCGCTCGCCCCATGTGCCTCCTGAGACGGCTTGGGGGACCAGCACGAAGGACGGATGAGCGCTCCTCCACTCCTGCTCAACCATCAGGCCGTTCCACCAGCGCAGCTGGGATACGTTGTCGTCCCCCGCCCCGCCCCCGCCGTGGAGGCTCAGAATCAGCGGGTAGCGTTCGCCCGGGCGGACCTCAAGAGGTTGCATAAGGCGATACCGAACCTCGTCGCGGGTCCGCTCCTCGAATGCGGCGAGCAGCTCGGGAGAGGCGCCGACCGCCCCCCGGTTGACCCTCCTGCCGGCCACTCGAACGACATATTCCATCGCCTCGTCCTCCGTCAGACTCCCGTCGCCGTTCGCGTCGGCGTCCGGGTAGTGACGCTGCATCAGCCCCAGCCGATCCTCGATGGAGGACGGTGCGGCCATCACCACGGATGCAGAGGCGAGAGCGAGAGCGAGAGCGAGTAGGCAGCTGAGGATCATCGCAACCGAAGTCTATCAGGCTGCCTGGAGATGCGTCCTCGCAACTGGGAGTGGACAGGAGAACTGCGGCTCCTGCCATCCAGCGGCCGGACCGACATCAATCGGTACAGGCGTCCCCCATCCGAAACGTCAGCGGGCAGCTCGTGGCACGGTAGTGGCCCGGCAGGCGGGCGGTCAGCAACTCGTCTCGATGACGCATGGCAATCAACCGCTAATCTGGTGAGGCGGAGGTCGCCGTTGACCGGCCCTTACATCCGACGATCGCTGGAACTACTGCTTGTACAGGTTATCCGAGGCTTTCCTGCGGTGATGCTGACGGGGCCGCGGCAGGCGGGCAAGACAACCATGCTCCAACGCTTGCTCGGCGACCAGTTCCGGTACGTCTCGCTCGACCTGCCGGAAAACCAGCGACTGGCTTCCACCGCCCCCCGCGAGTTCCTCGCTAAGCACCGGGATCCCGTAATCCTCGACGAGGTCCAGCATGCCCCTGGGATCATCCCCTACCTCAAGGCGGCAATCGACGAGGAGCGTGGCAGGAAGGGCCGGTTCATCCTGACCGGCTCGCAAAACCTGCTGCTTGCGGAGGCTGTTACCGAGTCCCTTGCCGGGCGCGTCGCCATCCTGCGCCTCTTCCCGCTCTCGCGACGGGAGATCGCACGGCAGCCGGATAGGCCACTGCCTTGGGAGGATCACGGCAGCGCCGATCTGCTGCCCCTGGCGGCCGACCTTGAGACGTGGGAATCGTTCCTCCTAGGGGGCTACCCGGAACTGACAGCCGACAAGACGATCAAAGCCCGGGTCTGGCACGACAGCTACATCGACGCGTACGTGGAGCGAGATGTGCGGAGCGTGCGGCAGGTCGGGGATCTGTCGCAGTTCCTGAGCTTCGTGCAGACGCTGGCCCATCGGAGCGGCCAGCTTGTCAACCTAGCCGAGATCTCAAGGGACTTGGGGGTACGCCTGACAGAGGCACGGGCTTGGCTGTCCGCACTGGAGGCGACCTACCAAGTCTGCATCGTGCGCCCCTACTTTGCAAATTTTGGGAAGAGGCTCGTAAAGCAGCCCAAGGTCTACTTCACAGATGTCGGAACGCTGTGCCGCCTCTTGGACCTCGAGACGCCTGCGGAGGCGGCTTCCAGCCCGATGGCCGGGGCCATCCTCGAGACTGCGGTGTTTGGAGAAATCGTCAAGACTCTGGCGCGGCGCGGAACTAGGCCGAGCCTCTTCTTCTGGCGCACGTCGGACGGGCACGAGGTGGACTTCCTAGTGCGGTCCAACGGCCGGCTCGTTCCGATCGAAGTAAAGCTCTCGGCACGTCCGGGAATGAGGGCTAGTAGCGCAATCAGACGCCTCAAAACCGACTTGGGAGACTGGCTGCTGCCGGGCTACGTGATCTATCCGGGCAAGCGCAGGACGCCGCTGGGAGATGGCGTAACGCTGCTGCCGTTCGCCGAGCTGTAACCGGGGGGCCGTAGCCTCAAGTCTCTCGCAGCAGGCTGAGTCATGCTCGGCCTTGGTTTGGGGATCGTTCCAAGACCGATCGGACAGCGCTATTGGCGGATTGAGCATAGTGCCACCGGCGATCAGGCACTGCTGTGGCCCGGTTGGGAAATGCTCAGGGCATAACGGACGACGCTTGCAACGGATGGGGCAATGCTGCACGTCGAGTTGGGCGATGCTCAGTCGATCGACCGCCATCTACCTGGCACGGACGGCCTCGCCGATGGACCCAGCCACCGGAGAGTCGCTGCACCAACCCGATGACTGAGACTAATCCGCTCCAGCCCCCGTCTCCGGACGCAGTGGCCTCGTCCCTCCTACAGGGACGCACTGCTCTGCGACGATCTCGCCCACTGGCTCGGCTTGGCGAGCCGAGGCTTGCTCAAGAGGTTGAGCGGGTCTGGCAGTAGCCGCGCCTTGCGACAGTCAGTCACCGTGAGCACGTGATCTGCACGGCACTCGAAGTGAACCGCGTCCGGAGTGTCGATGATCGTCCTCCCCGCTTGAAGACCGGGGCCTTCACTTCATGCAGGTGACTGCGAGTAGCGCAGACCCGATGTAAGCCCTCGGCCGTGCCATACTGGCGCAGGCATGCGGTACTTCAACACTGAGGGGCCAATGGAGGCTGAGGAGCATTACTGCATTCCGCCCCTCAGCCGGATCGATCTTGCACGGATTCTGACGCTGATCCGCCGCAGGAAGTACTTCGTTCTTCACGCGCCGCGGCAAACCGGGAAGACCTCGACGCTCAAGGCCCTGGCCGACACACTTAACTCCTCCGGGGACTATCACTGCGTGTATGTGAACGTCGAAGCTGCTCGGCCTGCAGGACAGGATGTGCATCGTGCGATGCGTGCAGTGCTGGCGCAGATCTCGCAGCGCGCTCTGTTCATGCTTGAGGACGGCTTCGTTGACAGAACAAGGCAGCACGTGCTTGAGGCAGAGGGCGGCGATGTTGCGTTGAATTCGACTCTACGCGAATGGGCTCGAGCTGCAGAGCGGCCCTTGGTGCTTCTGATCGACGAGATCGACACTCTGGTCGGCGACTCGCTGCTCTCTGTGCTGCGCCAGCTGCGCGCCGGCTACGACATGCGGCCCAACGGCTTCCCGCAGAGCGTGATCCTGTGCGGCGTGCGCGATGTCCGCGACTACCGCGTCCACTCGAAGTCCCAAGGAATCGAGACCAACACCGGCAGCGCGTTCAACATCAAGGCCAAGTCGCTGCGGTTGGGGGACTTCGCCAAGGCCGAAGTGCGCTCCCTCCTCGGCCAGCATGCGGCCGAATCCGGCCAAGAGTTCGAGTCTGCCGCCGTCGAACGAATCTGGGAATTCACGAACGGTCAGCCCTGGCTGGTCAATGCTCTGGCCTACGAGGCCTGCTTCGAGGACGAGGCGGGCTGCGACCGCAGCCAGCCCGTGACGGCTGCCACTATCCGCCGCGCAAAGGAGACGCTCATCCTCAACCGCGTCACCCACCTCGACCAGCTCGCCGCCAAGCTGCACGACGAGCGCGTTCGGCGAGTCGTTGAACCGCTGCTCGAAGGCAGCGTCGAGACCGACTCCTTCGACGAGGACCTCGCCTACGTCCGCGATTTGGGGCTGATTGCACGCGACGACCCCGTCCGCATCGCGAACGCCATCTATCGCGAAGTGATCCCCCGGCAGCTCACGTCGGTGCTGCAGAGTCGGCTGGCCAGCGTCATCCAACCGGCGACGTACGTTAGGACTGACGGATTGCTGAACTTGGTTCGCCTCATGGGGCGCTTCCAACGGTTTTTCCGGGATCACTCCACGCACTGGGTGAAGCGCTTCGGCTACCGTGAAGCCGGCCCGCAGCTGATCCTGCAGGCCTTCCTTCAGCGCTTGGTGAACAGCAGCGGCCACATCGAGCGTGAGTACGGCCTCGGCAGGCTCCGCACGGACCTAGTGGTCTTCTGGCCGATGAGGAACGGCCCGATGGCGAGGTACGTCATCGAGTGTAAGGTGTTGCGCCCGGACAGGGGCACCAAGAGCGTCGTAACCGAGGGGCTGCAACAGACGGCGCGGTACATGGATGCCAGCGGCGCGGGGGAGGGCCACTTGGTGATCTTCGAACTCCGGCCCGGCAAGAGCTGGGCCGAGCAGATCTACCATCGGACTGAGTCGGTGTCTGGCATGCCTATTCATGTGTGGGGCGCTTGACGGATGTCGCGCGAAGCACTGCCTTAGGAAGGGAAATTACTGACGTGAGTGCCCAGGTCGGGGCGCCCGCGGGCGACGGTGTACTCGCGAGTGATGCGGCCGCCACTGGTGACGACGCGGTGGAGGTAGGACTGCAGGATCAGCTGCGGGCCGGCCTCGCGGTGCCCGTAGCGGTCGATCCATGCCTCGGAATTCTCCCGGAAGTAGGCTTGGAACGCTGAGAGCAGCTTGGCGAGGTCGAGGGCGCCCTCGGGGCGGTCATTTCAGTAGGGGAAGTCAAAAGCCTCCAGATCGGACTCTTGGGCGACGGTAAGTTCGCGTGGGATGACCTCGGCGTAGATGGGGTTGGCCATGGCGATGGGCCGGAGGGCGCGATGAGGCCTAGGCTGCGGAGGCACTCAATGTCGCGGGGGCTGAAGTCGCAGTTGCGCGATCCTCCGATCATGGGCAGAATGTCGCGAGTGGCCCCGGACCGATCGGGGCCGAGAAGACGGCCCGGGCGCCGACCTCTGGCCCTGTGGCCCCCCAGCCCCTCGGCTGCTGCCGGGCTGCAGGGCGCGGCCCCGCCGATGGCTCCGTCCATGGTGTGCCGGCGGGTCCGGAGGGGCGCCCTGTGAGCCCCCACTGCCCCGGTCACGAGCTGGAACCGCTAGTCTTTGTCCGTCGCAGCCAGCGGGGCCCCGCCAATGGACAGTCGGCCTTCGATGTGCGCCACCCGCTCTGTCAGATCGGACAGTCGCTCTTCGATGCGGGCCAGTCGCTCTTCGATGCGGGCCAGCCGCTCTTCGATGCGGATCAGCCGCGCATCAACCCGGGCGTCCAGCCGCTCTATGTCGGCCCGCAGCCACGCGAACAGGCCTACCAGCAGTGCAGCCAGCACCAGTCGTTGCCCCCAGTCCCTCAACACTCGCACGATCCTCGTAGCATACCTGCCAAGCCGCCGCGAGCGAGGGTCTCCGGGCCATCCCGCTAGCGGGCCCGGGGCGATGACGCCCCCGCGGCCTGCCCGTGACACACAAGCAGGAGGCTAACAGAGTGGCACCGCTTGTGGCAGGTTGGGAGCATGGTCCAGCAGAGCCTCGTTGCGCAGACGCTCGTCCTTCCGGAGAACCTGGCCCGGCTGCAGGCGATTGCCGCCGCGGCGGGGCCGGCCACGCGTTCCAAGGTGGCTCGCCGCGTGTGCCTCGAGTGTGGCTTTCTGGACCCCTGCAAGCGTCCTCAGCTGGCCGCCTGCCGGCGGGCCTTGCGAGCCCTAGAGTCCCGCAACCTGGCTGGCCTGTCCGGTCCGACAGGCTGGCGCGCTCCCGGCCAGCCCAAGGACCCCGTCCCCGTCGCCCTCCCGGCGCAGGTCCCCATACGCGTCTATCAAGTGGGCGGTCTGGATGTCATGCCTGCCATCGCTCCCCACCAGCGCTAGCTCTGGCACCGCCTAGTCGACTGCGAGCACCCCTGCGGCCCGGTGCGTCACGTCGGCGCCCAGATGCGCTACCTGATCGTCTCAGAGCAGGGCATCCTGGGCGCCTTCGGCTGCGCTGCCTCGGCGCTGGCCCTGCTCCAGCGCGACCGCTGGCTGAGCTGGGACGCCGCCACCCGCCTGCGCCACCTGCACCTCATCGTCGGCCTCTCGCGCTTCCTGATCCGAGCCTCCTTGCACTGCGCGAACCTGGCCAGCAAGGCCCTCTCCCAATGGACGACGACCGCACGATCCACTCGCTACGTGACGGGAAGGCCGCCGTTGATCTCGTGCAGATCGGCAGGGCTTAGGTCCCCTTGTGAGCGGAGCCCTGAGCCGTCGTGGAAGCGGCGGACGAGCACCATATGCTGGGTCCTTGACGGAACCTATACAACATCTGGATCCTGGGCACTCACGTCAGTAATTCCCCAACCAATCGCGGGACACTAGGCTCTTGCGCCACCAGCGGCGGCGCGGTCCAGACGAGCGCCGCCGGCAGCAGGCCTGCACCCACGACCCGGACGAGCCAAGCCCGCCTGTAACCGCGAGCGAACAGTGTCCGACCAGCGACCATGCCCTAGATTCTAGCCCGACGGCCATGCCGGTGAGGGAGGAAGAGTGGGCGCTTGGAACCTCCGTGCCCGGCTCCCTAGACTGGCGCCAGAGCCTGCGGCGTTCGGACAACAGGATCAGACGGTCTCCACCTCGAAGCGCTCCACGTTTCGCGTCTCCCGGCTGAAGTACAGCCCCACCAAGTGAATCGGCTGGCCCAGCCCCCGGTACTTGTCCATGTAACGCCGCCGCTTCATCTGCTCGATGGCAGCACCCGGCTTCGAGCGATCCAGAACTTTGAACAACAGCAGATACACCTGTCCGTAGGCCTGCAACGCCATGTCGAGCCGCCCCATGCTGCTGCTGTCCTCGGTCGTCATGCGCACGTCCGGCAGGCCCTTGAAAAACACCAGCAGCGCCGCGGCGTAGTGCGCCTCGTAGTCCGCCAAACGACTGGTGTCGTACCACTGGTGCGGGATGCTGGCCAGCACCGAGCGGATGCGCCGGCGCAGCCCTTCGAAGTCGGTCTCCCGGAGGCAGCGGTCCAGCTCGTCGGAATCCTCCTCGCGCCGGGACTCGCTTCCGACCAGTGCGTCGGCCAGCGCCTCGTAGAAGCACTGCCGCACCTCCCGGTTGGGATGCTCCAGCCGGTGGAAGGTCTTCCCCCGCCGCTTGCTGGAACCCGCCAAGGTCAAGTAGCCCGACTGGAACAGCAGCGCCTTGTCGGAGGTGCCCTCGATGTCGAACTTGCCGAGTTCGGACTCGCTCGCCCGTACTCCCTCCAGCGCCCCGACTGTCACCCCGCGGCGGGCGAGCAATTGGATCAGGTGGTCCGGCGTGCCGGTCTCGAACCACCACGGCTGGAATTCGCGCTTGCGGAATAGCAGCAGCAGGTCGAAGGGATTGTAGACTCTCTCCTCCCCGCCCCAGCTGTAGCCGTTGTACCAAGCGCGGATCCGCTCCCGGTCGAGGCCCTCCAGCTCGGGGGCGAAGACCTCGTCCAAGTCGCGCTCGGTGTAGCCGCAAATGGAGGAGAATGGGGCCTCCAAGGTGAGGTCGATCAAGCTGTTCGCGCCGGAGAAGAGACTGACCTTGGAGAACTTGGTCACGCCGGTGAGGAACGAGAAACGCAGGCTGGCGTCGCAGCCCTTGACGACCGAGTACAGGCTGCGTAGGTAGTCGCGGTTCTCGGTGGCGAGGTCCGGCTTGCGGAGGGCGTCGACGATGGGCTTGTCATACTCGTCGACCAGAAAGACGGCGCGCCGCCCGGAACGCTCGTGCAGGGTGCGGACCAGGTCCTCGAGGCGGGCGGCGGGTGTGACGAAGCGACGCTCGGTGCGGTGTTCGATCTCCAAGCGCAGCAGACGGTCACCGACATAGGCGTCCAAGCCTCCGGGGAGGGTGGCGTGGACTTGGGAGAAGTCGAGCAGAACCACGGGGCGGCGGACGGACCAGTCCCACTGGTCGTAGGCCGCCAAGCCATGGAACAGTTCGCGGTGGCCCTCGAAGAGGTCCTTGAGGGTGCTGACAAAGAGGCTCTTGCCGAAGCGGCGGGGGCGAGACAGAAAGTAGTGCTTGCCTTGCCGGAAGAGTTGGCAGGCGAAGTGGGTCTTGTCAGCGTAATAGAGATTCTCCTGACGGATCTCTCTGAAGGTCTGGACGCCCGTGGGGAGGCGGTCTCTGGGCGCGGGCTGGCTCACGGCGCGGGTCTCCCGTGTCTTGATTCTAGGGGATGCGAGGCCGGCCTAGGTCCCGCGCGAAGCCTGCATGCCAAGACGGCAGAAACGGTCTCAAGCCGCATCGACCGCACAGTGTCGCCGCCGGCTGGAGAGGTGTCCGGCATTTGGTTCCGCAGGGCCATCTCGATGATCGAAGTGATCCAGATGTTCCCTGACGACCAAGCGTCCTAGATCTCGTTCGCTGAACTCCGCTGGCCCGACGGGCCCCAGTGCCCCCATTGCAGCTCCGCCAACATGCAGTCCGGCGGCTCTCACCCCTGCATGCCCTATCGCTGCCGCGCCTGCCACAAGCACTTCTCCGTGCATACCGGCACCGTGATGGACGACACCCAGCTCGGCTATCGCCTCTGGGCCCTGGCCATCTATCTGATTGGCACCAGCATCCAGGGCATCTCCAGCATGTGACTGAGCCGCGAGCTGGGCATCACTCAGCAGTCGGCCCGGAATCTGGCCCATCACGTGCGGGCCGGGTGGGCCGCACCCGCCGGGCTGTTCGCCGGCCCGGTGGAGGTGAATGAGGTCTACATTGGAGGCAAGGATAAGAACCAGCATGCCAGCAAGAAGCTGAACGCCGGGCGCGGGTCGGTCGGCAAGCAGCCGGTCGTCTGAGGGCGCGACCGCGCCACCGGGCGGGTGCATGCGCAGGCAGTGCTGAACACTGGCAAAGAGGAACTGAAAGATTTCGTGAACAAGATGGCAGCTCCGGGCGCGGGAGTGTACACGGACAGCTCCTCCAGTTACCGGTCGCTGGAGGCCTTCCAGCACGCAGCGGTGAACCATTCCAGCGGAGAGTACGTGCGCGGCAAGGTGAGCACCAACGGCATCGAGTCGTTCTGGGCGCTGTTCCAGCGCGGGCTGTACGGGATCTTCCACCACCTCAGCATGCGCCACCTGCAGCGCTACCTGCAGGAGTTCTGCGGGCGCAGCAAACTGCGCAACTTGGACACGGCAGAGCAGATGAGGCAGGTGGCGCTGGGGCTGCGGGGCAGGCGTCTGACCTGGGCCATGCTGGCGGGCCGGGCTGCGGCCGTCTGACGCACCAGCGGCTCCGGCGGCGTGGAGTCGCAAGCGGCAGCAGGCCCGGCTGGGAGCCGCGGCGGGTGCCGGCGCCCAGCAGGGGCTGCCCGAAGGGCGGATCCGCGAAACATGCGTTGGGAGTGGGAGCCGCCGCGCGCGACGGTCGGCTGCTAGCGCACCAGAGGCGGGTCAGCGACGGGGGAACTGCCCGGCACAGAGTACGTGCTCATGGAGGCCAGAATGAGTTCCACAGATACTGGGTGGCATGTGCGCCGAGCACGAAGTGAGGGCGGCAGCATGCCGCAAGTAGACGCAGACTATTCCAATTCGACACGAGTACCATATGCTGGATCTTGGGCACTCACGTCAGTAATTCCCCTTTCGAACGGGGGCAAAGTGTCAAAGACGAGCAAGATGCTCGTCATTCGAGCTCAGCGCTAGCGGTTCCCGTCGGCGCCCGAGTGCTCCCCAGCCGGCCGTCGCATCAGTTTCGTATTGGCGTTCTGCCGAACCGATGCCGGCCTCATTCACCAAATCAGCTTTGCACCGAACTGCAATTGACGATTGTCCGAGATCGTCCGGCGGATGCGTGGTCCAACTCCGCGCGTCAGCATTGGCCGGCCCGCCGTCACAATCGACCCGCCACCAGGTTGGTCAAACTGTGGCGTGTTCATGGCGTTGAACAGCTCGGCCCTGAACTGCAGCCTAAGCCTCTCGGTCAGGCTAAACATGCGAGTGATTCCCAAGTCGAAGTTGACCGTGCCGGGACCGTCCAGAATCATCCTCCCGGCGTTGCCGTGGGTGAACTGCTCCGGCACCGCGAACGCGGACATATCGAACCAGCGGTCGATGCTGCGCTCGGAGCGCGAGAGCTGGCCACCGGCCAGTCGGTCCGGACGCGCGTTCTGGGCCGCGTTGCCGACGTTGGATGAATCGAAGCCCAAGCCGACGCTGAACGGCAGCCCGGTCTGGAGCGTGCTGACGCCCGTCAATTGCCAGCCACCGAAGACCGTCGCGGCGGCGCCCGACCTCGCCCAAGCACTGTCCTTGCCGAACGGCAGGTCCCAGGTGAACGAGTACACGAACCGATGGCGCGCGTCGTTCGCCGTCCTAGCCCGCTCGCCCGACAAGTCCAAGTTGTTCTGGATGCGCGGCAACGGCCCCGATGCCTGCTGGGGGACAAGCTCGATGCCGTGGCCCCAGGTGTAAGACATCAGGAACTGCAGGCCGCTGGTGTAGCGCTTCTCGAACCTGACCTGCAGCGAGTTGTAGTTGCCGCGCCCCATGACTTCGTAGGTCTGCAGGAATCCGATGTCCGCGAAGCGGCGACGGCTGCGGGGGGAGCCGGCCCCGGGTATCGGCTGGTTCGCGTTGCGGTTTGAAGCCAGCTTCACCGAGGTGTTGCCGACGTATCCGATCTCGAACAGCATGTCCATCGGAAGCTGGCGCTGGATGTTGAAGTTCCACTGCTGTGTGTAGCCGGCGGGGAAATTCTGCTGGAACGAGACGGTGCGAGGGTTCGGCGGCTGCACTTCAGGATTAAGGACGCCGGGAGGGAATCCGTCCGCAACCACGAGGTTGGGGTGGATCTGGTCGGTTGGGAAGCCGACGTTCACATGAAACGGGAACGCCGCCACCATGCGGTTGACGACGCCCCAAAGCTCGTTGTGCGTGTAGAACACGCCATACGCGGTGCGGACCACCGTCTTGTCGTCCAGCTGGTAGGCGATTCCAAAGCGGGGCGCGAAGTTGTTGGTGTCCGGTCGAATCAGGCCACGCCCCTCCCAGCCGTCGCCGCGAGTGCCGGCGGCCAGCAGAGTGCCGAAGGCAGAGTCGTCGGGATCGAGGATGAAGTTGCCTTGGCGGTTGTCCCCCTCCATGAACGGGCTGATCAGCTCGTAGCGGATGCCGATGTTGATGGTCAGCCGGGTCGTCGCCTTCCAGTCGTCCTGGAAGTAGAACTGGTAGGCGCTGTGCTCCAGCGTGCCTGTGATCTCGTTGCTGAGAATCCCGCCGTTGGCCATCCCGAGGACAAAGTCCGCCATGCTGCTGCCGGTGCCGCCTCGGTTCTGGGGATTCTGGGTGAACACTCCGTTGAACGACACTTGGCCGCGTTCGCGCTGGTACGTGTTGAAGAAGCTGTCTGGGTATCGAATGTCAACCCCCGTCTTCATGGTGTGCTTGCCGCGGATGATCGAGAGCGCGTTAATCACTTGATGGGTCTGCGAGCCTTGGAAGTTGGGCAGGAAGGAGGAATCTCCCAGCGCCGCGAATCCCGCTGGCCGGAAGTTCGCGAGGCCGGTAACTTGCTCTTTGGTGGACACGCCCGTGATGCCGAACTCGTCGGAGCGGCGGGTCGTGTCGAAGGGGCGGAGGTTCGCTTGGACGCGGTTATAGCCGTAGCGGAACTCGTTGATGACCGTCGGGCTGAAGGCGTGGGTCTCGACGACGGCCAGCTGGTGGGACAGGAACTGCTGGTTGCTCAGGCGGTCGCTGGTCGATCCGATCGCCGGGAAGGGGAGCGAGCCGGGCGCGATGAACTTGCGGTTGGTGTAGCTGTAGCGCCCGTAGATCTGGTCGGTCTCGGAAAGCCGGTAATCCACGCGGTTGTCGAACTGGTGTCGGTCCTCCTGCTGATTGGGGTTGAACAGGAAGTTCGCATTGAGGCCGGGCAAGTTGGGTTCGGGGTAGAGGGCCAGGACTCTCGACGAGACTGGGTCGAACTGGCTGGCCGGGATAGCGTTGTTCGGATACTGGTCCCGGACGAAGCCCCCGTCGCCGCTCTCGCGCTGGCCGGTCGGATCGAAGATCGCACGAGCCTCGAAGTCCCCGTCCAGCATCTGCGGGACGGGCACGTTGGCGATGCTGGTCAGTCCCTTCCGCACGATCGTCCCTTCGTAGCTGCTGAAGAAGAACGACCTGTCGGTGACGATAGGCCCGCCGACCGTGGCTCCGAACTGGTTCTGCTTGAACGGCGGGATGGGGTCGGCGGCCGATGCAAAGAAGTTCTTCGCGTCGAGCGCGGAGTTCCTAACGAACTCGAAGGCCGTGCCATGGATCTCGTTGGTGCCGCTCTTGACGGCGACATTGACCACCGCGCCGGCGCTGCGGCCGAACTGGGCTGAGAAGTTCGATGTTTGGATCTTGAACTCCTGGATGGCGTCCACCGACGGCCGCATGACCTCAGCACCGCCAGACTGCAGGTTGGTGATCTGGGAGTTGTTGTCGAGTCCGTCGAGCAGGTAGTTGTTCATGGTGTAGCGGAGGCCGTTGGCTAGGAAGGCTGATCCGTGGTCGTTGAACATGCCCTTCTTGGTCGGCATCATTCCGACGGCCAGCGTGCCGAGCTGCAGGTAGTTCCTCCCATTGAGAGGTAGCTCGACGATCGAGCGGTTGTTGACGACTTGGCCAAGGGAAGTCTCCTCGGTGGTGAGCAAGGGAGCCGCTGACTCGACAGTCACGACTTCGGTGAGGTCGCCCACCTCCAGCGCGAAATCGATCTTGGCGCGCTGCTGGACTTGGAGCGTGATGTTCTCCGCCACGCCGGTCTTGAAGCCCGGCACCTCGACGGTGATGGTGTAGGTGCCGATGGGCAGGGGCGTGATGACGTAGTAGCCAGCCTCGCTGGTGCTAACGGGGTGCTCGGCGTTTGTGTTGACATTGGTCGCGACGACGTCCGCCCCCGGGACGACGCCGCCGGTGGAATCGGTCACAAAGCCGTTGATGCCGGCGGTTTCAGTCTGCGCCGGGGCCACCGGAAGCAGGGGAGCCGCGGCTAGGCAGACGGCCAACCTCAGAGCGACGGTTCGAGTGGTCATGGAATCTCCTCCTTCTCGGTGGACTTGGTGACGCTACCGCGTCCCAGCACCGATGGCATTGTAGGCGATACGAAGGGGTGATACAAAGGGTGGATTCGGTACCCGGAGATCGCCCGTCGCAACCCCTTGGGGCTGAACGTTGCCGTTCAGCAGTCTCCGCAGCTAGCCGACGCTCAAGCGGCACTTCGAGTCGGGGCCAAGGCGAAGTCTGGGAGCCGACCTCGTGACCGACTATCGGGTCGCGGGTCGCAGCGCCAACCAGCACACGAGCTCAACATCTCCCAGCTCGATCGGAGGCAACGGGACGGGCGGCACGGCCGGTTCGAGCCCAGTTTCGATGATTCGCTTCACCAAGGTGCGGACCCGGCCGCTCGGGGCCTCCGTATCGCCGTCGTCAAACCACTGCCGCAGCATGACCTCCTCTCTGCGTGGCCACGGCGACTCCAAGATATCCAAGGCGAGCGTCACTCGCTCTTCTGGCAGCCCACGGGGCCGGTGTGTTCGGATGAACGCTGCGACGCGGTGGTTGAGCGGGCGCACCCGTGGCTGGGTGTTGGCTGGATCGGTCTCGCGCATCCAGCCGTCCCAGATGTCTCGCTGCGCCACTGCCCACGAGGAGTAGGCGGCTTGGAAGACCGAGTCGGGGCAGCTTGTGGGAGTACCCGGATCGCATTCCAAGAGGCGCAGGCATGTGCCCATCTCGCCCTCGATGCCGTCCGCCTCCGGCATCCAATCCGCTGCCGTCCGAACGAATCGGAGATAAGTGCGCTCCAGATTGGTTCCCTGACCCACAACGGCGCAGAAGAGGATGCCTCTGGCCGTGCCCTTCCTCATGCCGGAGCCAACCTTCCATGGGAGGCTTCGAATGCGATCGCCATCATCTCTCAATGCCTTGCGGAGGGTCTGGCGGTACTCCTCGCCCGTCTGGGCACCGCCGGGTGTGCCGCCACGCTCAAACAGCGACGAGTCTTCGCGGAGCAGTTTCTCGATCTCCTCCCTGGTCTCGGTGAAGACCTGCGTCCCCTGCGCGGCCCCTTCGATCGGTGCCGCCACCCCGACACTTGCCGCGGCCATGGCGAGCTTGCCGAGGATGCGCTGCTCAAGGTTCAGGAGCCGGTCAAGCCGATCAACCGGGAAGACGGTTCGCAGGAAGATCTTGCGGTGGGGGCTCGCGATGCGATCGATGCGTCCGTGCCGCTGGACGAGCTGCATCGGATTCCATGGAACATCGATATTGATGATGTTGCGGCACTGCTGCAGGTTGACGCCTTCCGACAAGACATCGGTGGCAATCAGGATGTCGAACAGATCAGCGTCTTGCCCGGCTGTGGCCTCCATCGAGACGGGGGCGAACCCCTGCACAGCACGCTGGCGTGGCATGTCGGGAACACAGCGCGTTCCGGTGACGGAGACGATGCGGTCTCGGTACGCCTTCAGGTCGGGCCTCGTGCGGACCACTTCCTGCAAGTACTCCTGGATCCAGTCCACGGTGTCGGAGAACAGGGTGAATACCAAGACCTTGCGCTTCTGCGCCGCGTCGTTGCTTGACACACTCTCCCTCTCCGCCTGGCGCGCGATGTCTGCCAACTCGTCAGCCAAGGCTCGCAGCTTGGGATCGTTGTTCCGGTGGATGGACTCGGCCTTCGAGGCGAGTTTGTCCAACAGTGCGAGGTCGGCCCGAACAGCGGTCCTCAAGCGGACGGTGTCATAGAGTGCCGCGTCGCTTGAGTGCTCGGACTCTTGGAGCAGTCGATCCAAGGCGTCGTCATCGTTGCTGCCAAACTCCTTGAAGAATGCAGAGGAGACTACGCGTCCGCTGTCCAAGGCCCTGAGAAAGACTTCGTGCTGCTCCGTCATCCTCCTCACGGTGGTCGAAAAGGCATGGGTTGAGGACTCGAACCGCTTCAGCAGGCTGGACCGCAAGAGGCCGACGACGCCAGCGCAATGGGCCCGCTCCTCCTCCTCGAGGCCTTCCAGCCGGCACTGGTCCGGCGCGTAACGCATGAAAGTCACCGCCTTGTCGCTGTCGGGATCCAGTGCCTCTTCCAAGAAGTCGAAAAATCCCGGCAGCCGGTTCTCCAGCTCGTAGCGAACGCTCAGCGCTACCGGAGCTGGGAACTCGATCTCGCGTGGCTTGCCATCCCGGCCAGGAATTGTGTCCCCGGCGTAGTGCTTCTTCACGAACTGGCGGGTCCGCTTGACAGTCGTGGCGTCAACGATCGGATACAGCAGGTCCGGGCTCAGGCTCAGCGGGTCCTTCCTCGTCGCTCGTTGGAAGCGGTCGCGTATGGACAGGATCCCCTTGGATGCCAAGTGGGAGTCTTGGCGCAGGAAGAAGCGTAGAAGGTGGTAAAGGTCCCAGAGGGAGTTGTTGACGGGGGTCGCCGTGAGCAGCAGGAGATCCCGCCTCTTGCCGAACAGGAGAGTGCGCAACGCGGCGGCGCGGGTCGGGGCGTCCGGGTTGCGGTAGTTGTGGGCCTCGTCCACGATGATGAGCTGATACTCGTCGATGGAATTCTGCAGGTGCTGGGCGTTGGCATTCGGACGCCGTTTGTCTTTGAGCTGTATGTCGCCCGCCAGCTGCTCAAACGACACGGACTCGGCAAAGAGCTGGTACTTGTTCAGGAAGGTCTTCCACGTGCTGTCGCGGAGTGACGCCGGGCATACGATCAGGGCCCGCTGGCGCCGGTCGGCATAGCGCTTCAGGATCTCCCCCGCGATGAACGTCTTGCCCAACCCGACTTCGTCGGCAACGATCACGCCTCCTGTCTCACGGATGAGCCTCATGGCGCGTGCCACGCCGTGCTTCTGGAAGTTGGTGAGCGGGAGGCCTTCGTCGGCCTGGCTGTCCTCCTCCACCTCATCGCCGTAGATTTGCCACAGGACGCGGATGAAGACCTCCCATGGAGTGACGGGCTCCAAGACCTCCTCGAACACAATCGCCAGGTCGTAGGGCACGGCCTCCTCCCAGAGTGCGTCGAACCACTCGCAGGCCTGCTCCACGATGCTCTCGTCGAACCGAGTGAGATTCAACTCAAGATTGCGCCTTAGGCCTCCGGCAGTCAGATTCGACGACCCAGCGATGATGGCTCGCTGCCCGTCGTGGGCGGAGTCGGCCTGCTGGGCAGTGACCATGTAGGCCTTGGCGTGGAGGAATTCCTCCTCGTAGCGCCTCACCTCGATGTTGCCGGTGCGAAGGCAGTCCACGAGCTTGCGAAGCGAGGTTCCGAGGTGGGCCGTGAAGGGCAGCCGATCGCGCTCGGACACCAACGCCTCGTGCAAGCTGTCCAAGCGGGTTTGGATCCGCCGCCGGCCGAACCCTTCTGACGGCTCACCTAGGCGCCTGCGCTCGACAGGCGCACCGAGGTTCATGTCGGCGCCGAGCAGGAGGCGCACGCGGGGCATCTCCGTCAGCCGGTCGGCGATCTGCGCGAACCCGGAGGGGCTGAAGAACGCCGTGGCGATCCTGACCTCGGCGCCGGCGGACTCCGAGCTCCCAGAGGAACTGGAGGAATCGACAGCCAACAGTCGGTTGAGGGCACGTGCGAGACTGTTGCCCTCGCTGTTGTCGATGAAGGCGGACGGCTGCATCAGTTGGATCCTCCCACGACGGACGTTGCTCTCTTTCGCCGAAGTCTCTCAAAGAAACAACAGCACACAACTTCAGGAACCGTACAGACACCAAGCGATTCCATTACTTCCATTGAATTGACACTATGCACTAGTAGCTGCTACTCTGGGACGGATCAGGTCTCTCATTTCCCTCCTCAGATCCGTAGATAGTCACACAAAACTGCGCTGCTCCAATCATCCCAAACTTGGGCCTCCGTCCCGAAATAGTCAAACTATTATCCACGATGATACGCATCCCCTCACCGCGCTTGTCCATTAGTGTATTCCGCTTTGTAAGCAATCTAGGAACGTTAGCCGGAATCGGGCACTTCGCGAGCATGCTACTCACAAACTCGTTACGAGACAACTGGACATGTAGCAGACTCTCCGGTTCTAGAGTGTTTGGAATGCCTCCAGGTGAATACACTTCCAGCCGGTCTGAGAATATCCGCAACCGAATCTTCGATCCGTGAATGGAGTAGTCGCGGTGCGCCACAGCATTGACGACCGCCTCAAAGACTGCTGCCATATCGAATTGAGGACAGTCCACCCGTCCAAGATCCTTGTATGCAGCCACCTTCATGTTCCTAGCAACAAATCGACAGGCCTGATCAACTTGGGCATCCAGAGGTCCAGAGATGTCGGCTGCGTCAAGCTGATAGTATTCTCCCATCCCACGCGGGTGAACCCGAGGGCCCCTGTAGGCGACTGCCTGAATAAAGGCATTGGGCAGCCATCGCCGAGGATCTTTGGCCGCCATGAGAATGCCAGCCACCGTCGGCCTCCAGATTCCGTCTCTGTCCTTGCGAGCCATACGCAGCTTCGAAAGCAGGTCCTGTCGACCATTCCGGGTCCGTGAGGTGCGGAAGCGGACCCACAGTTCTCGTGAGAGCGCTTCCAAGTTGGCTTCGGACACTATCTGTTCGTCGAACCGAATCATCCGTGTCTGACTCCGTTGCTGGAACAAGCGCGCCAGATAGTCAGGAGACATGGCACGCTTCTCATCAGCCAGTCGAACCAAATAACCAGATGGACTCCGATGAACAAGCAAGCTCTTCCTAATCTCGATCTTTATGACATCCAACTCCTCCCCAGTCGTGTTCGGCAGTCGAATACGTTGGACTATTGGGTGCAATTGTGGCTCGATCAACTGAGAACATACATGCCGAACAAAACCAACTACACTGTCAAGACGACCAGGCACGATCCCTACGATTTCTCGCGGTCTGTCGCAGACTCCAAGCACGCACACTCCACCTTCGCTGTTCGCAAACGCAGCTAGTTCGTCGGCAAATCGCTTCTCAGTGGGACCCGTAACTTTTCCTCTTCTAAAGCGTACTTCCTTGAGTTCTAAGAAAGTGTCTTCACCGAGCACAATGTGTTCCAGAAGTTCTTTCTCGCTGTCAAACATCTGGTGACTCCATCTTCAGACGACGATATCGCAACTGGAACGCCTCTCGGCCGCCCTCCATGACTTGACAAACATCCTGTCGAATTAGTTCTTCCTCGAGGCTGCCTGATGCTGACACCACACATTGCCCTTTCCTAGATGCGAACTTCATGACATGGAGAAATTCTGCATCTCCGTTTATTACGATGTTCGGGTTGTGAGTCACGACAATAATCTGCCTACTTAGCTTTCCCCTGCGAATTTGTCGAACCACTAAATCATAGATCAGACGGTTGTCAAGATCGTCTTCTGGCTGATCAAGCAACAGGGGCTCGGTCCCATGCGTTAGAATGAATGCCACCAATGTCGCAGATTTCTGACCTGCAGACGCTTGACTAATCGGCTTGAAATCGTTGCCATCACCAGCACGACTATACTTCACATTGAGGCTATCTTCGGGGAACCATACCCAGAGTCGGTCAAGAAGTGTGGGATCTCTATCGAACTGTTTTTTCAGATAGTTGTTGAAGCGTCCGCCGAATTGTTTTTCACCATGGCAGGCAGAATCAAGTTGGCGTTTGAGAGAGTTCAACCTGCGTATCAAGACACTATCACGTTGTGGATCGTTAGTCGATAGGTTCCGGAGAAGGTCTGCAACGATTCCAACCTTGGGCTGTCCATCGTCGATTGTTAGGATATCGGTCTCAAAGCGGCTATCCTCCACACCCAACACACTCCGCAAAGACTGCTCAATCTCACGCGCATTGTGACCATACCGCTGCACGAAAATACGAACGAACTGATTAGTATCCAAGGTATTAGAGAGAAACATTTCACGTGCA
This sequence comes from Bryobacterales bacterium, assembly GCA_963662745.2. Taxonomy (GTDB): domain Bacteria; phylum Acidobacteriota; class Terriglobia; order Bryobacterales; family UBA6623; genus VXMF01. Next base: position 1,909,053 of record CAXXUI010000002.1, on the reverse strand, counting down.
TTGCTGATCGCACTCCGTGCTTCCTGAACTTCCTGAAGGCGCTCGACAGACTCGTCTATTTGGCGTGACAGTTCCCTCTGCTTGGACTCAAGAATGTTCAGGTCTCTACGGAGTTTCTGGCGTTCTTGAATTAGCAGTGCATACTCTCTTGGATCATCAATACCCGCATTTCGTAGCTGATGGACTGATTTGTCATACATCGCCGTAGCTTCATCTGCCGCTTCCTGCCAGAGGCCCTTGTCCAACATTAGGCGCTGCCCGTTGGAAGTATCGCGCAACTTCTCCGCCTCGTTCTGAAACACTGTTGTCGCATCCTCAAGAGCGGATTCCAACGTGTTCATTACTTTTCGGTAGGGCCGATCGGCCGGATCAGATTCGTCCAATAGTCCGTCGGGCAGGTCATCCAGCTGGATGTCAACAAGTAAACGGTCGATCTTCCGAGCTACTTGGTCAATCCACTTAAACCTCTGGGATACCTCCTTCTGCTGACGAGTCCGTTGTCTGTATGCTCTAAGAACTTCAGAATGGTCACTAGCCTCGAGATGGCTCAGCTTTCGCTCGACATCCTGCAACTGCACAGATAAATCGTCTTTCTGTCTTATCTGTTGTTCGAGTTCTCGAATACGTGTTCTCGCCGTGTAGTATCTGGACTGCGCTTCCGTCAGTCGAGATGTCGGTACTGACATGTCCGCTGATTCGTCAACCAAGTGTAATAGTGCAGGCTGACTACCGGTCGTGAGTTCTGCGATCTGTCCTTGGCTGAGAATACGGATGGGAAACCGCTCCGGTGTGACGGACTGGGAACACGATGACATCCAGCGGTTGTCCACCTGCTCCTCGACAGTCAAGTCAGCACCGTTGGTCCGCCACGTAACGCGGTGCCTGATGCCATCCCGCATCACAGTCCATCGTATGCTAGTCTGATCCGTCAACGCACCGCTTTCATAGCGGTTCCTAGGCACGTTGTTGAAGCTCTCGAAAGTGGACCGCGGAACACTGCCTTCCTTAAGGCTCCTAATTTCGGACTCTCTTCCTGCTGCAAGTCTCAGGGCATGGACAACCGTGGACTTACCGGTGCCGCGACCGCCAACAATCGCATTGAGCATCGGGCTAAATCGGAGAACTGTGGGTTCGGGACGCCCCATGTAGCGTGCATTCTTGATCTCAATCGAATCGACAAAGTGGTTCGGTGTGGCGAATGGTTCGAAGTGTCGCGCATCGCTTCGTATTACGGAGCAACCCTTGCCATCAAGGAGCGCTAAACGTAGCCCTTCGATTGACGGAGGCTTCGCCATCTTGAACCATGTGTAGCGTGAGCCCGGAAGCCTCTTGCGACTGTTGTCGTTGAGGCAATGAGAGTCAGATCCTAAAACTTCGGTCCACCTGATCTTGCGCTCCAAGAAAACGTGTGGCTTCATCCAGTCCGAATCAATCGTTTCCATCGCGAGGATTCGATCACAGTCCAAGACCTGCTTCACTGTATTGGAATCTATCTCGGTCGAGCGTCTACCATTGGACTTAACGCTACGTAGCAGCCCTTTGCGGCGGTCTGCATGGGCAGGAATTGGAATGCCACCCGCTTCCACTATAGCTGCTACTACACTGACGGCTGACTCTCTAGTCACTCCATCACTTTTGCCCCTAGTTCCATCGTAATTGACCGCACCCAATAACTCGTCGACACTCGAACTAGTTGCAGATGGATCTAGGATGGCGAGAAGGTGGAATCCGCTGTTGACGGACAACTCAACGCCAGGGAACAGATGCAAGTATCGAAAGCCCGGAGGCTGTGTCTTCTCCAGTTTGGAGAGTTCGGACTTGAGCTTGTCGATCCACTCACCAGAGTTGTGGTCCGTTACTGCAACACAGTCAACGCCGGCCCGCATGAATCCAAGCAACCATTTGGATGGAGTGGCATCTTGGTCTGCGTAGTCCTCTGACGCCGGAGTATGCGTATGCAAGTCGAACTTCCACCAGCGTGATCCCGGGTAGGGCCAGCCTTCCCTTTTTTGATTCTCCATAGTCACTCTGCCCTACCTATAGCTATGCACTTCGGCCCCCAACGATCGGTCCAAGTCCGCCACGACTCAGCGAGAAGGATCGGTTGTGGCTGATGGACTGCATACAGTCGCTCCACCAGTAGATTACAACGGGCGAAGAAACTGAACGGAGTTGTGGTCACTCTCTTGTTCTTCTTCGACTGCGGGATGATGAGTCCTAGTAGCCTGGCATTCTCGCTACGATGCTTGGGGAACCGACCCACCAACTGGTGCTTCCAAGTTTGAGACCGCTCCTTCAGCCAAGGCCAAGCTGCTGACCTCACCGCCACTCGAAGTATCATAACTCAGGCCTCCAAGAAGCTATAGGCTCGAACACCAGTCGCTCCACACTCCCTGCAACCATCATTCTATCGCACGCTCAGACCGGTCGCTGGCGAGCCTCCTGAAGTAACCGAGGACTCCGTCGAGGCGATCTTGGTAGTCCCATCCGACATGGAAAGTCTCAAAGACGTGAACAAGCTGGGCCTCGTCGAGACCGTACAGACGGGCAACCACGGCATCCAGCTCGCAAATCATACTTTTTTTCTCGTCTGAGGGCAGCGGACCGCAGTCCACGCCGACGGCCTGCGCCCACGTGCTGAAGCGGTCATCCGGGCACGCGAGCCGTCCTGCGAGTGCGACAGTACGCTGCCAGAGCGGGTCGCTCCGACCCGGTCGAGGCACAGGGAAGGGATTGAGGATGAAGAAGTTGAGATGTGTCTCGACGAATCGCCGTGCATACCAGTCGAGCGGGATTGACGAGAGCACACCGAGCAAGTAAGCCTCGTCCTGCTCGTCGCCTCGTCGCCAGAGCAGGTACGGTGCTTGGTTGGCGATGAACACGCTGGGCGGCATCAGTGCCACACGAACCGTCCGCGAGTCGGTGGCTCGTGCGACATCGCGGAACGCCACCCGCGCCCTGCGCGGGGCCAGTGTGGCCCGATCCTCGACATAGCTGCTCTGAAACTCCCGGTGGGCGCTCCGAGGCACCCTTTGCTTCGCCCACAGGCGCTTCTTCTGCAGCCACTTCAAGGCCGGACCCGGATCGATCCAAGCGTAGTAGCTGCCAGTGTCCGGGTTCCAGAGGTCGAACGACGCCCCCTTGTAGACCGGCCAGTACCCGTCCGGTCGCTCCCGGCTGGTCAGGTCCATCAAGGGCTTCTGGTTCGTGGCGTCCATCTCCCTGTCCGGTCGGGCCCGCCAGCGGCCCTCAATGTTCAGATCGAGCCGTGGCGCCTTGCGCAACTGCGCGAACACGCCGACAGGGTGCTCGTCGGGCAGTAGCGGCAGCGACGCCGTGTCGTTCCAAGCCAGCACTTCCGACCGGGAGAACGCCCTCGCCAAACCGCTCCGCCCGGCAAACGCCGCTGCCGAAGCGAACGGCCCGCTCAGCCGGATCGACTGCCCCGACGCGGTGCCGCGAGCCACGCTGACCAAGCCGATGGAGTACTGGGGATGAACCTCCGGAAACACCCAGTTGCGGTTGTTGATCAGCATCGTCACGTCGACGCTGCCCGCCCGCCGGAACACCGTCTCGCGGAACGGCGCCGACCCCTTGGCCGACAGGGCGCTGCGTGGCAGGACCACCCCGATGCGCCCACCCTCGGCGACCGTCAAACACCAGAAGCGCCAGCAGAAGGCCTTGTACAAGTCCGGGTCCCCCTTGCCCATCCCCGGATACGCACCTCCAAGCAGCGCCCTCCGAATCCGTGCGTTGGCGTACACCTCGACCCGGTATCGCTTCCACAAGTCCGGCCTGGCTGCCCGCAGGCGGGCCTTCTCACGTTCCTGCTTGCGCTGCGGGAGTGACCGCAGACCGGGGGAGTGACGGGCCCAGAACGCCCGCTCTTCTATCGTTGCCTCCTGCCATGGTGGATTGCCGAGGATGACATCGAAACCGCTCCGCTGCCGGAGGAACACCTCAGGGAAGGCAATCGGGAAATGGATCGCCCGCAGGTCGGCCATCGTATTGCGGGCACTCCGAGCCGCTTCGGTTCCAGCCAGATCGGAGGGCAGCTCCTCCAGCTCGCCGAACCGGCAATCCTTCACTGCCGGATCGTCTGACACTGGCTGGGCCGCCACCAAGTCGCACAGTGCCTTCGCCGGCTCTACGGCTTCCTCCGCCTCGGCGGACAAGGCCCGCGCCTCCTCGATGTCCTGCAACGTCGCGTCGTTGAGATTTGCCAGCCGCTGCAGCGGCCGCGTCGCGGTTCCCAGCAGCTCCTGCGCGTTGAGCTTGAAGAGCGGAAGCGTCTGCTCGCCAACCCTCTGTCGGATTTCCTCGACCGTCCCGACGCCGACCAGCGAGTTGCCGTGGACCAAGCTGCGGTCGAGGTAGGACAGCGGCAGGCCCGGCACGAAGGTGTGAATCCACACCGACAGCCGCGCCAATTGCACCGAGATCGCGTTGAGATCTGCACCGTAGATGCAGCGGCGGGCGATCAGGCGCCGGATTAGCTGTGTGTCCTCGATCGTCACCGTTTCGGCCAACTCCCCCAGCTGCTCCTCCGCGGCGCTTCGCAGCGCGGACAGCTCGTTCCTCACGCCGCTGAGGTGCCGGTCCGCTAGGAAGTCCGTCAACCGTCGCTCGATCCGGTCAATGGCGGCGATCAGGAAGTGCCCGGAGCCCATCGCGATGTCGGCGACCCGGAAGTTGAAGAACTCCTCGGTAGCGTCGGCATCATCCAGCCCTCGTAGGCGCCTGAGATGCTCTTTCAGCGCCGGCTCCAGCGCACCATCCAGCAGGTGCTCCACCGCGAAGGCCTGAGTGTAGTAGCTCCCGGTGGACTTGCGCACTCCCGAGCGGTTGTGAATGTAGATCTCACCGCGAGTCACCGCCGCCTTCACCCCGCGGCGCACGGGCACATAGGCCCCCTTCGCATTGAGCGCTAGGTCCTCCGTCGCCACGGCCAGCTCTGACTCAAGCAACCCCTCGTAGATCGTCCCGAACTCCCGAACTCCGAGCGCCCGGAAGTCGACCGGGCCGGGAGTCCCTTCGGGCGTCTCAATCACCAGCAAACCGCGCAACGCCGTCTCGAACGTACTGTTGGGAAGCGACATTCCAGTCAGCTCCGCTCCTGCAGGAGACACCTCCGGATCGTCGGAGAACATGCCTCCGTCATATGCCGGCACGCCCCACTCGCTGTTCCCCTTCGCCAAAGCGGTCCACACCAGCACGACTTCGTGCCAGTGCGAGTCCCCGCCAGCAATCGCCGCGCCGCTTCCCACGAGCTTAGCCAGCTCCTGAGCCTTCTGCTTCAGCGACCGTTTGCGGTAGGCCTGGTTCGCCCGGTAGGGAAGCAGGTCCTGATCTTCCGCATACGCGACGAACAACAACCGGAACAGCACTGTCAGGGCCATCCGGTACGTCCGATCGAGATCTGAGGCATCCGGGGACTCAAGCTGACGAGCAGCGGCGATGCCTCTCGCCAGCTCCGGCACCACCTCCCCGTAGATGCGCTCCCGAAGCGTATCCGCAAGGTCTCCCGCGAACCGCCGCGATTCCTTCAGAATCTCGTTGAGGCTGCCGCCTTTCGACAGCGCCTCCGCAGAGTAGAGCAGCCACAGGAACGGCAGCTGACCGTTCCCGAGCAGCGACGCCTCGCACTCGATGTAGGTCTCCGTCCGGCCCCGCCGGCCCACGCCGACGTCGATGTCGGTCGGATACAGCCGCAGGCGGCTGCCTTGAACCAGCAGCACCCAGTCCAGACTCTCGTCGTCCGCCTTCTTCAGCGCGTAGCTGATCGGCGAGAGCGTCTCGAAGCGGTTCGACCGGCCCTCAGCAGTCTCGTCCTTACGCAGCATGATGGCGAGCGCGGTCGACCGGGACCCGCTGCGCAGGATGCTTGTGAGGTTGTCCAGTCGCTCGATCCGGTATCCGAGCGCCTTCAGCAGGGCAGTGCCGCTCCTGCCCTTCGCAGCCGCGGCCCTGCGCCCCGCTCCGCTCCAATCCGGACGCTTCGGCACGCCACGCTGCAGCTCGTGCAGGGCCACCAGCCCCTCGTTACGGATCCCCGGCAGGTCGGTCTCCAAGGAGGGCAGCGCTTGGGCCAAGGCCCTCAGCGCGGCGTGCCGGTCCGGCTGGTCCAGCGCCAGTCGGCAGATCGCCTCGACAGGAGAAGGATCCTCCGCCTTGTAGACTGCCGGCGGATCACCTGCCGGCCCGCAGATCGACACTCCGCCCGGACGGAGGACCACCAGCAGGAGGGGCGCGGCCCGCCCGCCCTTCCTAGCCTTCCATGCTCCCACTAGGGCCGCTTGGTTCGGCTCAGTCAGCGACTCGGCCACCGCAACCTCGACGGCGTGGACGCCTTGCCCGAGGAACAGGCTGGACGCCTGCATCCCGCACTTCCCGTCAACCGACCAGCAACGAGGCATTCGATCTGCCAAGAATTGGCTACCGCTCATGAAATCCAACCAGCAATCAAGACGCCGCCCGGACTACACCGATTGCCAACACGTCTTGCTAGGTATGCCGCGAAGGCGGTTGGGAGAGACATCGTCGGGTCACCACCAAGCAATCCGGCTGACGCCAGCTGCTCAGTCGACCACATCCGTTCCCGGCGCGCTGCCCGCCCCGAACATACCGCACCGCCTCGCATCCAAATCCTCGCGTGCTCTGGACTCGGCCCCGTCCGCCAGGTCACTGGGCGCCACGCGACCCGCCGAACCTGCGTTCAACCCGAATCGGACCCGCCATACCTGTTGATCGCTTCACAGAGAGACTTCCTGAGCTTCGACAAGTCTGCCTTCGGCGTCGAAGGAGAGGCATCGACCAGCATCCGCATCGAATCCACATCGTTCTCGTACCGGGCCCTCCGTTTGGCGGGACCGGCAGCCGTCTTCCGACAAACGAGCGTAAAGGGTCGCCCCCGCTTGTTCGTAGTACAGGCAACGTCCAACTTCGCCCGTCGGATCTCGCTCTCTAAGTGCATCCGCGTATCCTGCACGGCCTTGAACTGGATGGCCCGCTGGGTGGGGCTCTCACAGAATCGCTTGAGACGCAGACAATGTGCGCATGAGCACCTGAGAGGCGCATCGATGCTGATGTCCGTCGGGCTGGGAGGAAGTCTACTGCGCGCCAGCAGCTGGCCCGCCGAGTGCCGCCACAGCACCATGGCTGCCGGCCAGTCCAACAGGTCTGGAGAATGGTCGGAAATCTCCCTCAACGCAAGCGGGATGGCCCGCCACGGGTCAGCCGTAGCGGGGTGCTCCCGGAGCAATCCAACCACCTTGTCCAGTTCCGAGCCCAGATCCAGCGACGCACCCGCCATGAAAAGGTCTCGAATCGCTCCAGCATCCAGGACCGCTTCTCGATTCCGGTACGACCACCGGTCCCCGGCTCCCTTGTCGACGCCGAGTGCCTTCGGTAGGTCTCGCAACACCGGCTTCAGGTTCAGACGTAGGATCTCCCGCAGGCCCATCTTGTGCGTCCCGTCGGCTTGGCACGCTAGGGAGGCCAGCAGATTCGCCACACCGGCAATCCGCGGCGCGATGTCCTTCTGGACGAGGGCCGACAGAGACTTGCTTAGCACCACGGTGCTGGCGGATTTCAAGACCGGCAATAGCACCGGATTCAAGTCAGCGACGTATTCTACCGGCAGGATCTTGAGCAGGAAGTGCGCGGTCAGGTCCTGATCGCCCACCTCGGCGAGCAATTCAAGCGTCTTGCGAGCCGGCAGACGTTCCCTTCCCCGGTCTCCCGAGTAACGCAACTTGTATCGCCGGTCCGGCCATGCCTTGAGCAACTGCCCCAACATGGACTCCCGACGCTTCCGCCTCGTGGTGGGGTTGGACTCCGCTTCCAGCTCCCGGCAGACAAAGTCCACAGCCGCTGCTATCCCCTCATTTACAAGAACTTCTATCGTCCCCGACCTGGGCCAGATCACGAAGGCGGCTCGTCGATAGCTTCGACTCACAGAGGCGCCGCCGTTTCCTGTCGCCTCGAAGAGAGTCTGGCTGTCGGGCTCAGCACCGTCCATGGCGCCTCTCGGCAGTGCCTCGCAATCGTAAAGAGGGATGCCGCGGACACCCAGCCGGTTGCCGCCTTCGGGATGCTCCCAGCCAATGAGCTTGCAGGTCACCTCATTAACTTCGTAGAGTTCGCAGTCGACTCCCGTGTAGTCGACTTCGCGCCCGTAGTACTCGGGATCGAAATAGTCGCTAAGCGGAATTCCCGACTCATCGATCTTCAGCACTGCGAGATGAAGCAGGCAGTCGGCCTTCCGGGCGGCAGCCAGCAACGCCTGACCGACGGGGAGATCGAGACCCTTGAGACCGGAGAAGCTGAGTCCCTTCTCACTGTAGTGATGGTCGAGCAGCCAAGCCAGCTTCTGGGGCGGATCGTCCCATTGGGGCCAGCCAGCGAGCAGCCCGGTCAGCCGGTCGATTGTGCTTGTCAGGTCGCTGGGAGTGGTAGGTACTCCCTTCGCTCCCTGTCGGACCATCAGGTTGAAGACCAGCGAGACGCGATGGCCGCTCCGGACGGGCAATGTCCGGTGAACGCAGTCGGCGTAGAATGCCGCGTAGGGCACCACCCCGAGGTCGTCGACGCTCACGTCGAGCTTCACCTGCTGTCCGGCGTGCTGCACCTCCAGCTCCCCACCTTCCCCCTCAACCGGAAGGCCCACTACCAGCGTTCCGATCATGCCGTCAGCCTTCTCCGTATCGCGATGCTCGTCGAAGAATCCGTCTCGCTCATAGATCAGGACCTTGTACAGCTCCACCGCCACGCCATTCGGTGGCAGGCCTAAGCCCTTCGCCGCCCGTCGAAGAATTGTCTGGATCGACCGACGCCACGCTGGGCCGCCAAGTTCAACATCCTCCGCCCCAATCTGCCAGCAGTCTCTGACCGAACGATCTAACAGTGTCTCCGGCCCTCGTCCGTAGGGAGCTTGCTCCGCCACCGCGAGGAGGTCCGCCACCTGCCTGTCCAGGATCGGGTAGGCGATCCTGCCCACCCCAGACACTGTCATCCGGGGAGGGAAACCCTGCAGCTGGCCATGGGCATAGTAGTCACCCGTCCGGTTGACGGACTTCAAGATCTCTTCGAGCTCGGACTGCTCGGTGTTGTATTCGAGTTCTAAGGAGGCCATACGGTCAGTTCTCTTGAGCCGCGGGGCGGCCTCCCCGTGGCCCGTCCGGAACGGTCCTTCCAGTGTCCCACTGGCCGGCCCGACGTGCGGCGCCATAGACAGGGACAGGCGGGCGATCTCCCGACTAGCAGCTAGGGCCGAGCGGGAATCGATCGTCAAGAGCACAAAGACAACTTCCTAGGTGAATCCAAGGTCCGGAAGGTCCTGTGGAGGGTGAGACCCTTCCCTAAGATAAGACGCCACTTGGACTCTGAAGCGTGCCAAATCAGCTGGAATCAGGCAGGAACCGCTCCGACTCCCCTCTTACGGGACGTTCGCCACTGACGGCTCAGAAACCGACCGTGGAACTACCCGTGTGGAACCCTGCAAGTGGCTCCCTGCTCTGCCCCCGCCAAGCAGAGAAGGCCGGGCACCCGCGGCTGGCGCGGTGCCCGGCCCGTTTAGCCGCAGCGGCTAGAAGCGGATGCTGTAGCGAGCGTAGAAGAACCCGCCGTTGAAGCCGAACGGCGCCGAACGGCGCGAGAACAGGAAGATGCCAGGCGAATCAATGATCGTCCGCCCGCCAGAGTCCTCCAACCGGCCTCCACGGGTCTGGCCGACCATGTTCTGATCCGGAACGGTGTTCATGAGATTGTGGGCTCCTATCGTCAGCTCGGTGTACTCGGTGATGCGAATTCCGAAATGCAGGTCCGTCAGCAGCTTGCCGCAGAACTGCTGGCGGGAACCGCCGATTGAACTGGGCGAGAATCCAGAGTCCCCACAACCCATCTCGCCTTGGCTGCCACCTTCCTGCACCCAGTAGCTACCGAAGTACCGCAGGCCGCCTCCGAGTCGCAGTGCGCCGACGCGATACTCCAGCGTGCCCTGCACACGAGTGTTGGGCTGCCACTCGGTCAGGATGGAGCGGTCCTGACCGCCGAAGATTGTGTCTTCCAACCCGACCAGCAGCGCCGGGGCGTTGACGTTGCCCTCCAGCTCCGTGTTGACCAGCATGCCGGACAGCCCGAAATCGAGCACGGAGCCGTTGCGGAAGGCGTGCAGGCTGCTGAAGGCGAACTCCACGCCCGATGTGACCGTCTTGGCAGCGTTTGTGAAGAACTGCGCCGCCGTCGCGTTGACGGCGTCCAGCCCCGCCACAGCCGTGGGAATGCCGGCCAGCGCCCCCCGGCTAAAGGATCCGCTGATCACGATCCGGTCGCTGACGTCCACCCGGAAGGCATCCACGGTCAGCGATGTAGTCGGGCTGATTCGGGCGACAACTCCTCCGCTGAAGTTCACCGAACTCTCCTGCTTGAGGTCCGGGATGCCGAGCGACTTGGCCACTGAGCTGTCGTTCGGATAGGTGCCGCGCTCCTGGGCCACGGTCTCGCCGGCGTCATTCGTGACGAATTGAGTGCTCACATTCGTGAAGTAGAGCTGATGCAGCGACGGCGCCCGGAAGCCCGTGTTGACGCTGCCGCGCACTGCGAATGCCGGACTGAAGTCGTACCGCAACGAGAGCTTCCCGGTCAGAGCGGACCCGAAGTCGCTGTAGCGCTCGAAGCGGCCGGCCACGCCCACACGGAAGCGCTCGTCGAAGAGGAACTCAACATCACCGTACAGACCGATGTTCGTGCGGCTCTCGTCGACATTCCTTTGGAACCCGGGAAAGACCTGTATCCCGGCTGGCGCGGACACGCAGGTCGACTTGTCCGACACGCTCGGATCGTCCTTGCAGTTGAGGTACGAGAGGGGCTCGCCTGCCCGGATGCCGTAAGCGTCTTGGCGCACTTCGGCTCCGAAGGCAACATTCGTCGTGCGGCCGTCCGCCTCGAACTCGCGGCTGGCGTCGAAGTTGAAGGTGGTCTGGTCAAACCGCGGACCGCCGGAGTCCGCTTGGCGCGGGCTGTCCGTTCCGTAGGTCGCGTTGTTGGAGTTGGTGATCAGGAAGTCGAACGAGTTGTGCCCGTGGTTCACGCTGAAGTCGTAGTTCCAGCCCGAAACTGCGGTGAACTCGATGCCCGCCGCGAAGGACACATCCATTACGTCGGTGTTGATCTGCGGCAGGAAGCCGTCCGGGTAGAACTCGGTCACCGTGTTGCTCTGATTGGCGCGGCGATAGAATCCGGTGCTTTGGTTGTCGCGCTGCGTCCAGCCGCCGAATGAGTAGAAGGTGGCCCGTTTCCCGATCGGCACACCGGCGTTGTAGTAGGTGCTCAGCTGCTCGCTGTCAGCGTCGCCGATCCGGAAGTTCTTCCGGTTGAACGTGTACTCGCGCGGGTCGAAGCACTGGCCGGGCATGCCCGCCCCCGGATTCCCCGCCCCAGACCCGATCGCGTACGAAGCGTCCTCGGCGCAACTGACATAGGGGTACTGGCGCCGCCCGGACCAGCCGGCCCGGTTCGTCCTGTCACGAGTGCGAGTTTCGAAGGTCGCATTGAAGAAAGCGCCCGTGTCTGACGCCCAGCCGCCGTTCATGCTGTGGACGAACGTGTCTCCGTCCCCGGCGTAAGTCTGCCCCCACGATGTGTCCATGGAAAAGCCCGGGGAGTCCTTCAGGACCAAGTTGATCACGCCTGCGATGGCGTCCGATCCGTACTGGGCCGCCGCGCCGTCCCGCAGCACCTCGATACGCTCGATCGCCGCGATCGGGATCGCGTTCATGTCCGTTCCCGCCGTGCCGCGGCCCACGGACGTATTGACGTGCAGCAAGGCGCTGTTGTGGCGGCGCTTGCCGTTCACCAAGACGAGCGTCTGGTCCGGGCCCATGCCGCGCAGCGTGGCCGGGCGGAGGGCGTCCGTGCCATCGCTGATCGTGGAACTAGAAAAGTTGAACGAGGGGGCCTGCATCTGCAGGGCCCGGCCCGTCTCAAGCTGCCCGGTGGAGCGAAGGCGCTCACCCAAGACGAGTTCGACGGGAACGCTGGACTCAAGTGGTCGGACGCCGTCCGATCTCGTCCCGACGTTCGCCCGCACATCGATGACTTCGCTGACGACCTCCAGCTGTAGTCGAATCGTCACCGTCCCGTCGGACTGGTCGACATCGCGGCTTGCCGGCGCAAACTGCGGGGCCGTGACGACGACCGAGTGCGGCCCGGCTCCCAAGCCGGTGAGGGTTGCCATACCGCTGTCGTCAGTCGGCACTGACTGGCCTCCGACGGAGACCGTTGCGTTCGTGACCACGTCGTCGAATGGGTCCACAACTCGCACCTGCAGGCCCTGCTGGGCCGAGAGCGGCAGGAATAAGGCAGCGACCAGAAGAAGCAAGGCAGGCAACACGCTACCCGATCCGCGCTTCCGCTTGATTCGGCCATGAGAACCGAGGGTTGCGTGAGGTTTCATCATGCTCTGTCTCCTATTGGCGATCAGCCGCTCTCCAGAGAATCCATTCCGTAACGCAGTCGACTTCATGCGGAAGTTGGAGCGACAATCGAACTTCAGTCGCAGCCATTGTGACAGGTCCGAGGGGAAGGCTTCGTTGATCCGGTGTCGAGGGTCAGCCGAAGCGTCGAGAAGCGGCCGCGATGGCCCGCTGCGCGTCCCCCCTCAACTGCCTCGGTTCAAGGTGTTGACGCTACGGGAACGCTGCCGTTGCGCAAGTGGGGGCACTGCTCAAGTCGTTCGGACGGCCCAAGCCCCGATCCCGACCGTCACCGCCCGCGATGAGTGAGGCGTGGCAACCGTCAGAGGGACTCGCTGCGCCCGTCCTCCGCCCTCGCCAATCGCCGCCCCGATCATTGCGTCTCGGACCGGAGACCGAACTGTGGACCTAGCTACTTTCCTACACTTCGCGGAAGACCGAGTTGGTCAAGGTGCTGGTGCTGTCGGCGAACGACTCGGTCTCGATGCCGAGCGAACGCAGGATGCTGAGGTACAGGTTGGACATCCTCGTCTCGCCATCGCGCCAGTAGGCACCGTGCGACAGACCCATTCGGGCGCCGCCCGCGACCAGTGTCGGAAGGTTGGTCGAGTTGTGCGTCGTGCTGGCCCCGCTGCCATACAGGACGATCGTGTTGTCGAGCACGCTGCCGTTTCGGTCGTCGTACTCGGCCAGCCTGGCTAGGAAGTGCGCCACCTGCTCACTGAGGAACAGATCGTACTTCGCGAAGTCCAGCTGCCCCTCCTTGTCGGTCGCGTGGGACAGCTTGTGATGCGTTCTGGCCAAGCCAAGCTTCAGCGGGAACGTGTCTGAGATGCCCATCCCGTCCTCGCGGTTCAGCATGAACGCCACCGACCGCGTGATGTCCGCGTCGAAGGCCAGCGCGATCAGATCGAACATCGTCCGGTAGTAGTCGGCCGGCTCCCCTTCCGGGGTCGCTTCGAGGTCCAAATGCGAGCGGTCCTGCTGCTTCAAGGGGACATCGATCCAGCGCTCGGACGCGACCAGCCGCGACTCCACCTCGTTCAGCGACGTCAGGTACTGGTCCATCCGCTGCCGGTCCGAGCTGCCCAAGCGGGCGTCCAGCGCCTTGGCGCTGTCGACCACGGCGTCCACGAGCTTGATCCGTCGTCTCAGCCGGGCCCGCTCCACCTCCAGGGAGTTGCGGTCCGCCAAGAACAGGCTGTTGAACACCCGACGAGGATTGTTCTGGGCCGGAATGGGGCGTCCCTCGACGTCGTAGGAGATCGTCCCCGTCCGAGACAGGTAACCGGTCCCCGCGTCGATCGATAGCACCAGCGACGGACGCCGGCAGAACTGCTTGGTGTTCTGGGCGACGATCTGGTCGAGGCCAACCGTGTTGTAGGTCCCGGGCTGCGGGTTGTGCAACGGCGCACCCGTCAGCCACATGTCCGAGCAAGTGTGCGGATCGGCCTTCGGCCCGCTCGGGTGGTAGAGGCCGCCCAAGAAGCTCAGCTCGCTGCGGAACGCCCGCAGCGGCTCAGTTGACCGGCCGAACTCGAACTCGCCGTTCCGCTCAGTCCGCGGGAACCAGCTCCACTCGTCGAGACCGTTCTCCTCCTTCGGCAGCGACATGCCGTTGGCGGTGTACAGCGCGCAGAATCTCCTCGGAGGCCGGTTCGTCACCGACGCCCCCATGGCGTCCAACGCGGGCAGCGCCAAGGCCACACCGCCCAGCCCCTGCAGGAAGGCCCTGCGATCAAGTGGCTTGGTGGTCGTCATCTGTCTCCCCGCTCTCCCGTGCGGCGCGGCCTACTTCTCAAGGAACAGCTTGCTACGCACCGCGTAGCGGACCATGTCCTGCATGCGGTAGCCGCCGTCCCGCAGTCTCAACATGTCCCGTTTCAAGTAGTCTACCTCACTGTAGGCCAAGGTGCGGCCGTTCGCGTAGGTCAGCAAGTGCTTCAGAACGCTGAAGGCCACTTGGTCGATCCGGTCCTCCGCCAAGTACTTCTTCAACTCGTCCACGCCGGCCACCTCCGTTCCGTCCGGCAGCGCCGACCGCGCATCGACTGGGACGCTCTTGCGCCGCCCGCCCGCATCAACCTCCTCGAACGGGACGCCCCACGGATCGATCTTCAGGTGGCACTGCATGCAGCCAGGCTGGCTCCGGTGCAGCTCCAGCCGCTCCCGCAGCGGCAAACCCTCCGTGCTCGCCTCTAGATCGGGCACGTTGGGCGGAGGAGGGTCGGGCGGTTCCGCCACGATCTTGCGAGCGACCCACGCCCCGCGCTTGACCGGATTCGACTCCCGTCCGTCAGAGAGGCCGGCCATGATGGCAGCCTGGGTGAGCAGGCCGCCCAGTGAGCCGGATGCGGGGCGAATCGGGGCGAATTCAAGACCGCTCTCCGTCAGCGCTCCCAAGCCGTAATAGCCCGCCACCACTTCGTTGGCCATCACGAAATCCGAGTCAACCAGATGCCGAACCGGCAGGTTGTTCCGTATGAGGTGCCGTAGCAGCGCCACGGGTTCCCGCCGCAGGTGGGATCGCACATGGAACGTTAAGTCGGGGAATAGCTCCCGGTCGGCTTCCAGCACATCGAGCTTGTCCAAGCTGAGCCACTGGGCCGCGAACTCCTCGACGAAGCGCTCAAACCTAGCGTCCGCGATCATGCGCGTCACGATCCCGTCCAGCCCGTCCCGCAGACGGCCTTCCGCGGCAGAGGCCAGCGCGGCACCATCCGGCGGGCCGTTCCAGAGGAAGTAGGACAGCTTGGAGGCCAGTTCGTAGTCCTCAAGCGCCTCCGGCTCCGGCGTCGCGCTGCTCTCGACCAGAAACAGGAACTGCGGCGAGGTCAGGACCACCTGCAAGGCGTCCTTGATGCTGCCGCGGAAGCCTCGCCCTCCTGCGAACCCCTCCTCGAACACGCGCATCAGCGTCGCCAGCTCGCCTGCGACGACCGGGCGACGGAACGCCTTGGCTGCGAAGCCGCCCAAGATCTCCCGGGCGTAGGCCGTCGGATCCCCCTGGTTGCGGGACGCGACGAAGATGCTGCGATGCGACCGTGGCGGCCAAGTCTCGTAATACGGGCCCTCGAACTCCACGGACCGGACCAGCAGGCGGGGCATGTCCCGGCCGTCCGTGTACTCGCTCCGCACGCCGATCTCGCGGACGCCGGCCAAGTAGTTGGCGTTGCCATGCTCCACATCCGGGCTCGGGAAGTCCCGAATCGCGCCGTCGAACACGAACTCGGTCAGCTCGCTGCCATCCACCACCTGCGCCGGGCCCACCGGCGCGAACGTGCTTCCGCAGTCCCGGCGGAATCCGAGATACGCACGCACTCGCGGGGTGCGCCTCTCGAACGCCTCGAAGCGGCGCGCCACCTCGTCGTCGCGGTCCAGCCGCGTCAGCACCAAGCGGTCGATTGACTTCACGCCAGAGTAGCTGGCGCCCACAGTCAGCTTGCCCGTGCCCAGCCTCGCGGCCAGCAAAGCTGGCTGCTCCAGCTTGGCCGTGAACTTCCGACTTCCCAAGGTCACGGTCACATCCTGCGGCTTGTCGGCAGGGGGCTGCGCGAATTCCCGTCCCGGCTCCACCAGAGCCTCGATCTCAGCCTCGTCCAAGGCGCGGCCGTAGACCCTCACATCGTCAATCTCGCCGCTCATCCGGTTCCCGTCCGGGACAGCGCCGAATTGCAGAGCGAGGTCCGGGTTGTCGAGATCCGCCGGCCCGACGCTGCCCTTGGCCACGCGGTAGCCGTTGACGTAGAGCCTCGCCCGGCCCTCCCCGCGCCTCACGACGGCGGCGACATGCTGCCACCGGTCCTTGCGGAGGACGCCCTCGGGAGACACCACTGTCCCGTTCGGCTCAGTGTCCGGACCGGTCGTGTCCAGCCTGAGCACGCCCCTGTTGCCCAGCGTGTCCAAGTACCACCCATGCGTCCAGACCCGCCCGCCGCGGGCTAGGATCCCGACGTTCCCGACATTGCTGGGCCGCACCCAGGCAGCCACGGTGAAGTCGGCCGTCCCGACCTTCGGCGCGTCCGCGCTCGGCACTTCCGACGGATCGCCCCTGCCCGTGAGCTTGGCGGCCGATCCGAACGGGGAATCGACCCGACGGACGCCGCCCACCGACCCGCTGCCACGCGCATCCTCGAAACTCCACAGGCCCAGCAAACCCCGCTCCAAGCTGGAGGCCGGGGCGGGCGCCGGACGGGACGGATCCTTCTCGTAGACATCCACCTGGTAGATGCCCGCCTCGGCCAACTCCACCGTCTGCGGCTGCTCGGGAGAGGGAACCCTCACGGCCGCCGCCCGGCGCCCCTCCCGTGCCGGATCGGCACGCTCCAGCAGCAACGCGTCGTCGTACTTGGCCGCCCGGACTGTGACCCGGAACCTGCCGTACTTGGGCAGCTCTCGCGTGGAGACCTTGAAGTTTGCCTTGTGCCCGAAGGTGCCGTTCACTCGGAAGATCTCATCTGAGGGGATGGCCGGCCGCAGGAGCAGGCCTTCCGGCACGGTCTCGTAGGGGCTGCCCTTGGGATAGCCGCGCCCCCCTCGCATGCAGGCGAATACGGCGTGGTAAATGCTGTCGAACTCACGCCAACCCCGCACCGTGGCATTGCCCCGGTATCCCTCGTGAAAGCGGTACTTGGTGCGCATCCGGACCGGTTCGAACGGGAATGGCTTGGCCGGAGGCACCTGCTGGACCACGTAGTCGTCAAGGTCCAGCAGCATGGAATTCGCTCCGAGGATGAGCCGCTCGGGCAGCGGATCGGGATTGAGGTCCTCCCCCAGTCTCACCTGAAACCGCTGAATCTCAGGGGTCGCGGTCGGATCCACAATGGCCCGGTCGAGCGCCTCTTCGGCGACCCGGAAGTAGGCCTCCATCAGCAGCGGCGAGAGGTCCAGCGTCGCCGCGTTGTTGACGAAGCCGTCCTCTGAGACCGCATCCGGGGGCAGGGCGGCAGTCAGGTCGTCCTCCAGGTGCAGCAGCTCGCGCAGTGTGTTGCGGTGCTGGGCCACGGTCAGCCGCCGCACGGCGCCGTTCTTGGGCACCGGCCGCAGGCGGGCGAACTCCAAGGCCCGGTTCGTCCACTCAACCATCCGGCGACGCTGCTCGTCGGTCGGCTGAGGGATCCCCTCAGGCGGCATCGACCCGTCGCGGATGCGATGCTCCACAACCTCCCACAGCCGCAGTGTCCGCTCCTCGAGCTTGGAGTCCAAGAGGTCCAGTCGAACGCCGGATGTGGCCAGCTGCTCGTTGTGGCACTGGATGCAGTTGCTCTCCAGGAACGGCCGAACCTCGGACGCGAATGCGGCCTCCAGCCCTGGCGCACTCTCCGCGCCGGACTCCGCCGGCGCGGCATGCCCCGACGGCGAAAGGAGGATGAGCGCGGCTGCAACTATGGAGACTGCCTTAGGCATGCGAATACCGAGGATTGCTGGAGTGAACCAGTCGCGCTGCGGCCAGCTCCGCCTTGGCACGGGCCAAGGTCTAACTGTCATCGTAACCCCGTCCCCCAGCTCAGCGCACATTTCCCAAGCTGAGTTCGCTACCATGTTCTTCCAGCTTCGGGGCGAGCAGCCTCGGCGAAGCGTCACCCAGCCATGCGACTCCCACAGCTTTCGGCACTCCCCCTTGCACTTGCGCTGTCTGGATGTACGGCGCAGGAGAGCGGTTCAGCCGGCGCAACGCCAGATTTCGGCTCAGCCGTGCCGGACATGGCCTCCATCGCCGCCGGGAGCAGAGTGGTCGACTTGACAGTCCTGCTGTCAGAGAACCTGCCGGCGCACTGGGGCGCGAACCCTCCGTTCGCCCGCTGGACGAACAACTGGTTTGAGGCCGGCACGAACCCGTATGGCAGCCAGTCGGCTCCCAGCGCCGCGCCATACTACTCGCAGCGGTTCGTGCTGGACGAGCACACCGGTACGCAGACGGACTTTCCCGCGCACTTCGTCCCGCCTCCGGGCAGCGGGCTGCCCCACGCGGGGCCGGCCGGCGCCGTGACCGGCGACAAGTACCCCCTGGAGCGGATGATGGGGCCGGCTGCCGTCGTCGACGTGAGCGACCTCCGGGACGCGGCCGAGCCCGGCTTCTCCGCCCCGATCACCGTCGGGCGCATCCAAGCCTGGGAGGCCGAACACGGGGCGATTCGACCCGGGGAGGTCGTGCTGTTTCGCAGCGGGTACACGGACGAGTACTACCAACCCTTGCCGGAGGGAGCACGCCTCACCATGGAGCCGCTGATCCTGAAGACCGCGCCGGGATGGCCCGCTCCGACTCCCGAGGCGGTCGAGTACTTGCACGGCAAGGGCGTCTGGCACCTCGGCACGGACGGGGCCTCCATGGGCCCCGTGGAAGGCGGCCAAGCGACGCATGTCGCCGGTCTGCGCCACGGCATGAGCTGGGAGGAGCTGCTGACGAATCTGGACGAGCTGCCGGTGCGCGGAGCCTACTACATCGCGTTGCCCACCAAGATCGTGGACCAGTCCGGGGGGCCGGCCAGAGCGGTCGCCTTCGTGCCCGCCGAGGAGCAGGAATGACCGTGCGCCGCAACGCTGTCCACGGGCCTTGGAGCACGACATGACGACTCGCACTGCGATCGCGGGGATGGCGGCGGCCATGCTGGCCTGTTTCGCGGCCCCCGCTGCCGAGGTGACCTCCAAGCGCCTGGACCGCGCTCACGAGGAGCCCGCGAACTGGCTCACCTACTACGGCACCTACAAGAGCTGGCGCTACAGCCAGCTCGACCAGATCAACCGGTCCAACATCGACCGCCTGCAGGTCGCCTGGGCCTTTGAGAGCGGGTTCGGGGACGGGGGGATGCAGTCGGCCCCCTTGGTGGTGGACGGCATCATGTACGTCTCCACGGCATGGAACCACATCTTCGCCCTTGACGCGGCGAGCGGTGAACTCATCTGGCGCTACGACTACCCCGAGCCGGATTCGATCCCCGGCACCTACGGCACTTGGAACCGCGGAGTCTCGGTAGCCTACGGCTTGGTCTTCATGGGGACTCTCGACAACCATGTCGTCGCAGTGGATCGCGAGACCGGACTAGAGGTCTGGAAGGTAGAGGTCGAGGACGCGGGGCAGTGCGGGTGCAACATCACTTCGGCGCCGCTGGTCGTCAAGGACTTGGTGATCACCGGCGTCACCGGCGGGGATTCGGCGCACCGCGGCTACCTGAACGCCTACGACGCCCGCACCGGACGCCACCGCTGGCGCTTCTGGACAATACCCGGCCCGGGAGAGCCGGGTCACGAGACCTGGGCAGGGGACTCGTGGAAGTTCGGGGGCGGATCCACTTGGGTGACAGGCACCTACGACCCGGAGCTGGACCTGCTGTACTGGGCCGTTGGCAACCCGGCCGCGGATTTCTACGGCGGCGATCGCGAGGGCGACAACCTATACACCGACTCCGTGGTCGCGCTGGCTCCCGACACCGGCGAGCTGGTATGGCATTACCAGCAGATCCCCCACGACGTTTGGGATTACGACACGGCCTACGAGCTGGTGCTGCTGGACCTAGAAGTGGACGGCAAGCCACGCAAGACAGTCCTGAACCCATCCAAGTCGGGACATGTCTGGCTGCTCGATCGCGAGACCGGCGAGTTCCTTGGAGCTTGGCCGCTGGTCGAGAACAGCAACTGGATTGAGAGAGTCGGGCCGCGGGGCGAGCTCGTCGGCAGGAACGAGCCGCCGATCGGCGAGCGGTCCTTCATCTGCCCAGCCATCGGCGGGGGCAGGAGCTGGAACCACGGGGCGTACTCGCCCGACACCGGCTGGTTCTACTCCACCGGTCTGGAATGGTGCCAGACGGTGACTGTCCGCCCTGAGGAGCCGCGCGAGGGCATGCCGTTCTTCGGCGGCGAGTTCGAGATGGCGCACCCTCGTGACGGGACGGCCTACTCGCACCTGTCGGCCTACGACCCGGTTACCGGCAAGCGCCACTGGCGGTACCGGCACAAGTACCCGCTGCTCGCCTCCCAGCTGGCCACGGGCGGCGGGCTCGTCTTCAGTGGCGACGCGACCGGCCGGTTCTTCGCCTTGGACGCCCAAACGGGACGGGAGCTGTGGGGCTTCCGCACTGGGTCCGGCCACCGGGGCTCGGCCGTCACCTACTCGGTCGACGGCCGCCAGTATGTCGCCACGCCGAGCGGATGGGGGTCAGCATTGGCCGGGCTCACGACGCAGCTGTGGCCGGAAGCGGCCGACTTCCCTTCGGGGTCTTCCATCTTCGTGTTCTCCCTTCCGGAGGATCGCTGATGGCGGCGCGCATCGCAGCATTGGCCTTGGCGGCCGGCCTCCTGCCTGCTGAGCCGATCGACCTGACTTCACCTGAGCTGGTCGCGGACGGCTCGGCGCTCTTCGCCAAGAACTGCGCGGTCGGCTACTGCCACGGCTCGGAAGGCCGGGCGGCGCGCGGTCCGGCGCTGCGAGACCGCGTGTGGGACTTCCGGGACCTATACCGGATCACCGCCGACGGACTGCCCGGCACCAGCATGCCGGGCTGGAAGGGCGTTCTCAGGGATCGAGGCGTGTGGGCCGTGACAGCCTACGTGCTGAGCCTGTCCGTCGATCCGCCCAGCGGCTCGACGGCGCTGGTCGAGGTCGACACACCGCCTGAGGAGTCAGTGAGCGCCGAGCTGTCGGAGTCAGCATTGCTGGGCAAGGCGCTGTTCTTCGACCTTACGCGCCAGCGGCGCTGCGGCGTGTGCCATGCGCTGGATGGACTGGGGAGTGCGGTGGGGCCCAATCTGGCTGTCGCCGCCAGCAGCCGGTCTGCTGAGGATCTGAGGCGGGACATCCTGACGCCGCACGAGAGAATCGCGTACGGATTCGATCAGGTCGAGTTGCTGCTGGAATCCGGCGAGACGCTCGCCGGCATCCTCGCTGAAGAGGACGATTCCCTGATCCGGGTCTTCGACGCCGCCGCGATTCCCCCTCCCTTGCGCACGGTACGGAAGGAGGATGTCGAGCAACAGCGGACCCTCCAGCGGTCGTCCATGCCGGACGACCTCGACCGAGTCTATGCGGAGGACGAGATCGACGCCATCGTGCGGTACTTGACGGAGGCAGCCAGATGAGGGCCGCAGGCGTCACATCCGGGGGCGGGTGCTGACATACTGCCCCGCCGCGCTGGTCAACTGCTCCTGCGTGCCGGCATCCAGATGGAGACGCCAGATCTCCCAGTTTCCCGTCCGGTCGGACTCGAAGACGATCCACTCCCCGTCCCTGGAGAACCAAGGATGGCCGTCGTTCCCTGCAGCCTGCGTCACGTTGCGCGCCCCAGTGCCATCCATCCCGGCCACGAAGATCTCATCCTCCCCGCCGTCCATGTCGGTCTGCCAAGCCATCCGCCGCTCGTCGGGCGAAATCGCTGCGCGCCGGTGCAGCGAGGCCCCGTCCGTCAGGAACTCCACCTCGGTCGCCACACCCCGACCGACGACATGCGCCAAGGACACTTCGCGGGGCACAACGCCCCGGTTCTTCTCATGCATGACGACGATGCCACGACTCGTTCGGACCCCGTTCGTGGCCTGCATCTCAGTCTCGTAGCGCTCGCTTCCGACACCGATCATCTGCGCGAAGCGACGCCCGCAGTTGTAGTGGTAGGCGAGCAGGTCCCTCACGGGCGACAGGCTGGCGTGATGTAGGGCGCAGCCCTCCTCTTCCGCCACGACTTCCTTCTCGCCGGTGTAGATGTTGATGCGGACCAACCTTCCGCCCTTCTCGTGGTCAAGGTGCCCGACGGCGAATTCCGAGTAGAGGACGTGCTCCAAGTCCGAGTAGATTGAGGCGTGCTCGTCATAGCTGTCGCCGAAGGTTAGCTGGCGCAGCCCGGAGCCGTCGCCATCCATGATCCACAGCTTGCCGTTCTTGACGACTTTGCCATCGGGTCCGAGTTCGGCCCGCTGAAAGATCACTGGGTTCTCAAGTCTCCGCTCCTCGGCGCTCGCCGAGAGAGAGGCGGCCAACACTAGGGCCGCGGCGAGAAGCTTGCTCATTGGGTCACCTCACGAAGCACGCGCAGCAGATTCTCGCCCAGGAATTTCCGGATCCGGGCCTCTGACCAGCCCCTGCGCAGCATTCCGGCGGTCAAGTGCGGGAGATCCGAGGCATCCTCCATCGGTGCGGGCGGCGTGGGCCCCCCGTCGAAGTCGGACCCTAGGGCGACATGGTTCTCTCCAACAAGGTCGATTGCGTACTCCACGACGGCCAGCCAGTCTGCGACCGCCATCCGCAGATCGGGAGGAGGCATGGGTCCGACCGACGGATAGCGAGGGGCCAGCATGCGGTCGATCTCCTCGATGGACTTACCGCGGACGCGATCCTCGACATGGGTCGTGTCCCAGAAGGCGCGGCCCTCGCGGGCGCTCTTCCACTCGAAGAACGCCCGACTGTGGAAGGAGTGCCCGATATGGAACCCGATCACGCCTCCCTTGGACGCCAGCTTGAGAAGCAGCCGGTCGGGCATCACGCGCGGGATGTCGTTGAAGTGGCGCAGTCCGTGGTGCGTCGCGACCACGGGGTGCCGGCTGGCGTCGATCGCTTGCTCGAGCGTCTCGTCTGAGGAGTGCGAGACATTGACGATCATGCCCAGCCGATTCATCTCCCGCACGAACGCCCGTCCGTGATCGTTGAGGCCTCCCCAGCGGTGCTCGGCGCAGCACGAGTCGGCGTAGGCGTTGGGCCAGTTGTGCGCCGGAAGCTGGAGGCTCCTCAAGCCGAGGCGGTGAAACATCCGCAGCACGCCCAAGTCGCCGTCCAAGTCGATGGAACCCTCCAAGTCCAAGACGGCGGCGATCCTGCCGTCGTCCGCGATGCGCTCGACATCGTCGGCATCGAGCGCCACCTCTATGCTGTCGGAGTGCTTCTCGATCTGACGCAGACCGGCGTCCATCAGGCGCAAGGCGTGCTTGGTCTCGAAGCGGGCCGGGTAGTATGACTCCGAAGTCGAAAGGCTGAAGAACATGGCGTCCGTGCCACCGTCCACCAGCCGCGGCAAATCTACATGGCCGTCCCGGTAGCGCTGGCCGAGGTCCGACTGTTGGTAGAATTGCCGGTTCCCGATGTGGACATGGGCGTCGAACACCAGCGCCTCGCGGTGCAGCCGAAGGGCGTCGGCTCCGGGAGACTGAGCCGAAGCAGCGGCCACCCCAGCCAGAGCAAGGAACCAAGCACGCATTCTGCACCGCATGGTAGCGGATCCTTGCCGGCTTGGTCGCGATCGCGGCTTCCGTCCGCACGGGCTGCCGCGAATTCGAAGCTGACGATCGCACCGAGCCTCTGCGCAGCCGCTTGCACCGTCCAAGTGGCAGCATAGGCAGACAGACTTACAGCCCGAGCTTGCACGCTCCGGAAGGCAAAGCCAACACGGGGCGGTCAGCCCAAGGAGGGGCCGTTCCCCTCGTGCATTTCCAGCCCTCGCTGGTGCAGCAATGAGCAGCCGGTGGCTGGTCGAAGCGGTCTGGACGAGCCTCAGACATCCTGACATCGTGGGTAGGAGCCTGCCAATGGGCCGATTGGGTCTGGCCTAGGGAAGGACTGACAGAGGGAGCTGAGAAACTGGGTTCCAGGCCTTCCTGGAGTGACGCGCCACCACTTACCCAGCGGGCTGGATCTGTCTTGTATCGGTCGTATCTTCGTCATTCATGCTTCGAAACAACTGTTGTAGTGATGCCGTGCCCGATTGGTAGCGGCCAGCGCACCGCCTACAGCTCGACTGGGACCGGCTCTGGCGCGCTCCGTGGGACTGCAGCCGAGCTGATCCGCCCGCCCGCCGGCGGCGGTGCCGCTGTCGCCCCTGAGATGTCCCAACGGAGCGGCCCGCGGCCGTAGCGCCGCTTGACAGGCGACACGTATGTCTCGTATGCAATGGCTAGCATGCTGGCTGCTCTGTTGCTCTCCCTGCAGCCGCTCGAGGCGGTGTAGGTGAATGAGTAGCTCTCGGTGCTGACGATGCACCAGATGTGGTGGTTCCACTGCCTGCTGCCGGTCGGCGTGCATGCCGCCAGCGACCGGCGCGCCTCGCCCTCGGGGCGTCCAATGGGGTGGAGTCCCGGGTTGGCGCCCACCGCCGCTTCGGCACGCCGCACGCATTGGTGACGCCGCAACCGTGCGGGAAGGCTGCAAGAGATCGGGCGCGACGCGATGATCGACGACGGCGCAAGCCTCGGGTGGGCTGTGCGCGCCGGGCGGAAGATGTTTGTCGGCTGGGGCGCGCGCATCGCTGATGGAGCGCGGCTGGCTCGCGAGTCATGCGTCGGAAGATTCTCAAGCGTCGGGACTCAGGCGCGCGTCGGCGCATGGGCTGTCGACGAAGAGCGCTCCCAGCTGAAGCCCGGCAGCCATCTGGCGACCAGGGCCCGCCTAGGCGACAGGACTGTGGTCGAGCGCGGTGCGAGCGCTTGCAGGTGCGCGGTGGTGGGCGACGGGTCGACCGTGGGGGAAACGTGCTCGTCGAGGCCGGGTGCCGCGTCGGCCGAGCCAGCAGCGTGGGGGCAGATACCGAGATTGGCGAGAACGCGCGCCTCGACGCGGATGCCACGGTGCTCCAGGGCGCGGTCCTCCGCAGGGTCTCGCGCGTCGAGGTGCCGCGCGAGTTGCCCGTTCTCCCGGGGCGGTGATCGCCGAGGGCGTAGACTGAGTTTCAGGCTGCGCGCCCAGCATCGGAGAGACGGAGATGGCGAGGAAGGATCCGGCCAAGTGGGAGCCCCTTGAGGGGATGCCCGAGGGGGCGGACCAATGGAGTGCTCCCGATCTCCGTGAGATGGAGCACCGGTGGCTGCAAATCCGTGGCGAGCTGCAGGGGCGCGACAAACCGCGGCGCTTCCTCGACAACTGGCTGCGGGAGCGAAACCGCGGGTTCGCCATCGAGAACGGCCAGATCGAGCACCTCTACACGCTGCGCCGGGGTGTTACCGAAGAGTTGATGGCCGAAGGGCTTCATAGCGTCATCGGCGCGCACACGCTGGAGGGGCTTCCGGACAGGACAATCAAGGGCTTGCTGCAAGACCAAGAGGAAGCTCTGGAGATGATGTTCAAGGATGTCAGGCGCGGTTGGCCCCTCACGCAGCACACGATCCGCATGTGGCACGCCATGCTGACCCGCCACCAGGAGACCGTCACGGCCCTCCATGTCGCGCCTGACGGCAGGTCGACGAAGCGCGTACAGATCCCCTTCCGGGAAATTGGGCGTCTGGAAGACGCTTCCGAACAATCCCCGCCGCACGGACGGACGGGTCCACGAGTACTGCCCGCCCGAGCAGGTGCAGTCCGAGATGGACCGGTTCATCGATCTCCACCGGGAGATCGAGGCGCAGGACTACCCCGTCGAGGTCGAGGCCGCGTGGATGCACCACAGGTTCGTCCGCACGCATCCGTTCCGGGACGGCAACGGGCGAGTCTCGCGAATGCTGATGGCCTACGCCTACACCAAGCGCTGGCTGCCGCCCCCAATCATCTCTGCCAGGGCGAAATTCGATTACTTAGACGTGCTGGAAGATGCTGATCGGGGAGACCTCAGGGCTTTCAGCGACCACTTGGGGGTTCTGGCCAAGCGCGAACTGCTGAGTGTCATTCGAATCGGCAGAAAGGCGCTGGACGGATACTTGGAGCGACCCAACGGGAACGGCGGCCGGACCTACGTTGATCGGTACGTGCCACCCCTCCGGGACGGAGACCCGCTGCCGCCCGGCTGGAAGCGGGATCAAGGGGGCCGCGGCCGCTAGGCGGAAGTTCCAGCTGCGGGGCCTTGGTCGCGGACGGTGGCGGTGCACGCCAGAGCCGACCCAAGTGTTCCGCATCAGCAGTATCCCCCGCCACTCCGACCCGCTGGCCCGACACGACACAGCAGGCCGATGCGGCTCACAACTGTCCAGCCAGCGCCCCATGAAGCGACCACCACCTGCGTCACTCTCGAGGCGACAGACGTCAGGATCTCTGAGCCTGCTGCACTTCGTTAGACTGCAGCGCTACCATGTCTTGGTCGGGCGAAGGCTGGTATGGAGGCGCCGGCTGGTCTGGGTGCCGATCCTGACGGCTTCGTATTCGGCAGTGGGGGCATTGCTGCTTGAGCTGCCGCGGGAGATTGCCCAGTGTGCAGCACTGACGGTGGTGGCGCTCGCCACTTGGGCGGAACCAGCCGACTACTCGGCCGAGTCGAGACTGTGGGCGGATGTTGCCGCCGATCTCGGGCACTTGTCTACAGAGATGAGGGCACTGTGGTTCGGCATCGACGAGGCGGAGCCCGAAACGGCCGCAAGCGGATGGCGTGACCTGCAAGAACGGGGCCCGCAAGCCACACGGCGAGTGCCGGCCGACCGGGTGGGGCATAGTGGGGTCCGTCAGGGCCGAGGATGAGACCTATGGATGCTGGACGGCATCGCCGTGCGTGATGGGCGCCGGAGTATGAGCCGTCGCTTGGCAGCGCCAAGCGCCGCTGCTCCTGGTCAGGGATCAGCCTGATCTTGGCTGGTGCAGCCTGCCCGCGGACGCTGGCGCAGGCCGGATCCTCGGAACAATCTTCGACAGTTGCTCATGCTGCTCGAAGCTTGGACCGCTCGGCACGAACCGTTCGACAGGTCCGATCCTCGACGACTCACCAGCTCGAAGCACAGCTATCGGTTGTATTAGTGTTGACAAGTAGGTCAATATATTGAGGTTCTAGCTCGCTAGGATTTCAGGAGGTCGCTCGCCGGTCCTTGACACCGACGACTCTGCCCGGCCACACTGTCGACCCGCCTCGCAGCGTTGTGGCACTACGCCCGCGGCCCGGCAGGTAGGACAGGCCCGCTCGGCAAGTCCTCGGGAGATCGGCCCGGCCAATTCCTCGCTTGGCCTAGGGAGCGGCAGGGCGTAGAGCTCTCATCGAAACCGCGTCCGATAGCGATGGTTGCGCCGAATTGCAGTTGAAGATCGGAATTCTGGTGCCTATCGACACACGGCCATGTCTCCCCAACAGCCTAGGGATCGCTTGTGTCGGCAGCCCGGACTGCGTTCGAGACTTGAGAGAGCCAACCTGATCATTCTCGGTGGTTGCCCGTCTCGGCACGATCCGCCCATCTGTGGTCTGGCGGGCGGGACACTCCTTGGCGGTGGTTGCTGCCGCTACCAGCCCCGACAGTCCCCAACTACCCAGGACGTCTCCGTTCCCGCTGCCATACTGGTTCGGCGGTGCGACTTCTCGCTTCCCGAGGCACGGTCCGCCGAGCGAGCGTCGCCCGCGTCGTCTCGGCGGTCCGATTGCATGCCGCCGAGAGCAGTCTTCACTCCCGTTGCCGAGAGTCGTCCAGCCTGCTGGCTCCTCACACGAGACCCGCCGGCAAGTACGCCACCGTGCTGCCGCCTGTTGACGGGCACGGCAACAACGCGACAAGGCGCTGGGTTGCGAGCCTTCTGCAGCCGGACTCGGGCCAGCCCCGTCTCTCGCCACGAGCGTCGCATGGCACATGGCACCAGTTCTCCGAGGGTCGGTCGGCGTCAGGGCTGAGGTTGGCGCCGCCAATGGCAGCCTCAGGTCCCGAATCTGGTAGCGAAGCACAGCGAAGCGTACCGGGACTGCCCCGCGCCGCGAATCTGGGTACCGCCACGCAGGCAGGCGCAGGGCCCAGCCCGCCTGAACAATGACCGACCGACGGGACAGCACACCCCGCGCGAGAGGCGTCATCTATCTGGTGGCGACCCCCATAGGAAACTTGGAGGACATCACCCTCCGGGCGCTGAGAGTGCTCAGACAGGCCGACGTCGTTGCCTGTGAGGACACGCGGCACACCGGAGGTCTCCTGCACCACCACAGCATCGAGAATCGCCTGATCAGCTTCCACGAGCACAACGAACCAGCCCGAGCGAAGGAACTGGTTGCCCGGGCGCTCGACGGAGAGGCCGTCGCGCTAGTGTCCGATGCGGGTACGCCGACCATCTCCGACCCTGGATACCGGCTGGTCCAAGCCGCATTGCAGGCGGGAGTCCGCATCGTGCCCGTCCCGGGAGCGAACGCTGCGATCTCCGCGCTGACGGCCTCCGGCCTGCCGACTCACCGCTTCACGTTCCTCGGATTCCTACCGTCGAAGCAAGGCCAGCGACGCAAGGTCATCCGGTCCCTGGCCAATCGCGACGGGACAGTGATCCTCTATGAGTCGCCGCATCGCATCCTAGCCACTCTGGAGGACCTTGCAAGATCGTTGGGTGACCGCCGGATCGCCCTAGCGCGCGAACTGACGAAGATCCACGAGGAGTACTTGCGGGGTAGCGCCGCTTCCATTCGCGACCAACTCAGCCAACGGGGGGCCGTCAAGGGCGAATTCGTGCTGCTCATCGGGCCGGGATCCGGTTCTCCGCAGGAACGCGGATCCGGACTCGCCGGACGCGTCGAGGAACTCCAATCTGAAGGCCACACTCGCATGGAGGCAATCAAGCGGGCTGCCAAGGAGCGTCGACTAAGCAAGCGGGAAGCGTACGCACTGCTGCTCGCCGAGTGAGGACTGCTGACCGGATCGCACAGTCAGCCGCCTGTTGCTTCGCACTGCGACGTACCGCGTCGCCGCTACGAGGGCAGTCGTGTGCCGCGGAAAACTCGTTCGTAGCGGCCCGTCCAGCCGGGCCGGCACCTCAGCTGTCAGTCGCGACTGCTCGCATCCTCCGCAGGCTGCCCGTTTGGGGCGGTCGCAGTCTGGCCACCGGTCGGCTGTCCGTCATTCTCCGTCTCAACCGGTCTCCGGACCCCCACCGGGGCCTGAACCGGATCCGGACCAGGGTCAGGATTGGATTGGTCCAAGAGATACGCGCCCAACAACCCGGCTACCCCCACAAGCACGATCAGCAACCACCGGATGACTCGCTGCTCTGAACGACGGGCGTCGTCTCGCTCCACAATCAGTTGAACCAGTGCGTCGAGCCGTACGTCCACCTTCTTCTCGATCGACTCCAGCCGCGCCAGAATCTCCCGCTTGCGGGCCTTGCTCCCCTTCGCGATCGAGTCCAGCCGTGCCAGAATCTCCCGGTGAATTGAGGCGCTTTGCTTCTCCAATTACTCAACCATCCTCTCCAGCGACCTGATGGCTTGAGCCTGAGCATCCGAGACCACGCCCCGCGCCGCGTCCCTCACCCGCGCCTCGTGACGCACTGCGTCGATCAGTTGGCACAGCGAATCAATGATTCGAAACAAGGACTCGTTGGTATGCGCCGGTTCCTGCTTGCTGTCCTGTTGGGCCAAGTCCCAAGTCCGGCCGCGCTCCTTGGCGATCCATAGCAGTTCGCGAACCAGCACCGCGAGAGCTTCGTCTCGAGACTCAATTCCTTCAAACCGAGGTGCCAACAGTTGTAGAACTTGCTCACCCACCAAGTTCCGAATCGCCTCGGTAGCGGCGTGAGCCACCTCGCGGCTTCGAGTAGCAGTCAGGAACGCTTCGAAGATGGGTGTCGCAGTGGACTCGTGCTTGGGCGGTTGGCGTTCCTGGTCTTTCGCTCGCACCATCCAGATCTCCCTGGAGCCACCGCACCCAGCCTCAGCGACTCAACACTTCCAAGTTTCAGCCCCGTGAAGCCAATGTCCAGCGACAGTATCGCATGACTTCGCGGACCCGAGAGCTGGCGCTGGAGCTGCGGCAGGCACATTTTATTGTCCTGATTGCAGCGGTCTGGGAGAGTTTGAATCGTGCTTCCACGTTCTGTGCAGTTGCTGGGAGCGGCCCGAGAGACTGCCGCGAGGGGCGCAGGCAGGCTCTCCGGGCGACATCGTCGGCTGAGGCTGAAGCGCCGACGCAGCGGTCCCGTTCCGCCGGGTCAGGCGGAACCTGGCTGGCAGCCGGGCGAGCCGCCCGGGCTAGCGCCGGGGCGGGGTCAGCAGCAGATCGAGCGCCTCCTGCGGGCGCGCCCCGTAATGTCGGTTGGCCTCCAGCACGTAGGCGAACTCGGTCTGGCAGCGGATGATCGATATCGCCGCGTTGGTCAAGCAGGCCAGATTGTGCGGCAGCTCGCGCACCCAGACCCGGCAGCGGTCCTCGTCGTAGGTGAAGTCGCGCACGTAGTGCAGGCGGTTCTCGATCTGCCAGTGGTGGCGCACCAGCGCCGCTAGTTGCGCGGGCGTCGCCTGCTGCGCTGGCAGCGAGGTGAGCGCGTAGCTCACTTGGGTGCTGCGCCGCCCGCTCTTGAGCACCTCCCGCTGGCGCTCGATGCGGATCGCCAGGCGGCGCCCGTACAGGTCGGCATAGCCGTCCCAGTCCGGGTCGCTGAGATCCTTGACCCAGTAGCGCCGACGGTCGATGCGACCGTGCTCCTTGTCGAGCGTCTCGTGGCACGGGCAGCCCTCGAACAGCATGTGCTGCAAGTCGTCCAGCAGCGTGGGCTGGTTGCCCTTCACGGCGGTCACCACGTAGTGCGCGTCGCAGTCGTCGAGCAGGCTGCGCGCCGTCTGCTGCTGCGCGTGCAGCGCATCGAGCGTCACGCAGCGCCCGGACAACTCCAGTTGCCCGGCCAAGCTGCGCACGGCCGGGATCTCGTTGGTCTTGCTGCCGATCTCCACCTGGCCCAGCACCAAGCCGCTGCCGTGCTCCACCGCCGCGACCAGCATGCGGCGGCCCTCCGCGGTCTGCTGGGAAGCGCCGCGGACATCCTTGCCGTCCATCGCGATGCCCGCCGGCAGCGCTGGCCCAGCGCCCTGCTCGGGAGTCTGCCCGGTCGCTGGCTGCGAGTCCCCAGCGGCCTCATCCGCCAGCCGCTGCGCACTTTGCTGGCTGGCCCACGCCGCCACCGCCCGCTCTAGTGTCTGCGCTGGCAACCTAGACAAGATGTTGTGGAAGGTCGTGATCGAGGGGGTCGTGTAGCACTTCCGACTGGGACTGAAGAAACACTCCAGCGCCTGCCGCTGGGACTGGTCCAGCAGCGCCGCGAACTGAGCGAACGCCGTCACGCCGCGGAAGCCGCACAGCCGCGCTGCCATGGCCAGCACCAGCACCGTGCGCAAGCCGTAGCGCCGACCGCGCGCACAGCGGTAGTCGGCCACCTCCGCCAAGTAGTCGAACATGCTGCGCAGCTCGCTCGCCGGCGGCGGCTCGCTGCGCTGCGGGCCCTGCCAAGCCGGGTCCTCCTCGGGCTGGCTCAGCGCCACCCTCGCCTGGGCTTCCAATGCGTACACTAGAACCTCCTTGGGCTGGCCGTGATGGCGCCACTGCGGCTGGGCACCCGGCTGCCGCGCGTAGCCGCCAGTGAACCCCAGCGAGCGCCAGTTCGCCGCCCGATAGCAACTGCCCGAAAACTTGGCCCGATCCACGAACGACTCCGCGAGCAACGCCGGATACCCGTGTTCGGCCAGGATGTCGCCCGACAAGCGGCGCAGGCTCAGGCCCAGCACCCGCGAGGCTAGGTTGGGCACCCCCTGGTAGGCCGGCAGGATCACGAAGCGCGCGTTCTGCACCACCAGATGCAAGCGCCGCAACTGCTGCTCCAGCGTCCAGCCGATCCACTCGTCGCGCGCCGTCAGCTTGAGCGCCGCCGCCTGCCAGCCGACCAGCGCCACCCAGGCCGGGCCCAGCGTGGCCACCTGCCGCAAGCTCCTGCCGAACAGGCCCCCGAACCCCAAGTAGTGGTGGGCCCCGACCAGCCGGTCCCAGAGCCGGTGCTGCTGGGCACCGCAGGTCGGACGCACCCTGATCGAGCGCAGCGGCACAGCGCCACGTGGCGGCGACAGGCTCTCCACAGGACCCACCCTGACAGATCGAGAAGGAAATGTCCAGCCCTTGCGGCGAAAAAAACCGGTGCCGACGAGCGTAGTGTCTAGTGGATCCGGTTCAGTGGATCCGGTTCGCACAGACTCCTGTTACCACTGCCCTTCCGAATCCGAAAATAAAATAGCCCTGGGAGCTGCGGCTGCGGAGCCGGCACGATCCAGGCCGGCTGGACTCGCAACCGGACAGTCTGGAATCAGAGGTGCGAGCGGCCGTCAGCGTTCTCGGTGTCCGCCTCCAACTTCCTCACGCCAGTCCTCCGATGGGCTGGCCCTGGCCCCTGCGCGGTCACGACTCGGCACGCCCGAGAGACTCCTTCTACCCCCTCAGCGGGCTCGGACATGCTGCGGCCCGAGGACCGATCGAGCAGTACGGGGGCCAGCCGTGGTCAATCGCGGACTACCGTCGCGTGGGCGTTGTACCGCTCCGCTCCTACTCAGCGCCGCCAGCTCTCGGACAAGTAGAAGCGCAGCAGGACCGGCTGCATGAGGGAGTTGACTTCGCCACTCTCGGACTCCAGGGCCATCTTGCCGAAGGCGAGACCCGCCTTGAGCCTCTCGACCGTCAGGTAACGCAACCTGTCGGAGCTAACTGCGAACCCGCTCAGGCCCATCAGGCGGGTGCGCACATCAGCGGCCACCTCGGTTTGACTCCAGCCTAGAATCCAGCCCCAATCCCCGAAGCTCGGAACGTTGTCGTGATACGGCAGCGCTCCGTAGCCGGCGCTTCGAATCGTTCTCAGGATGCACAGGAACGACTCCTTGGCGTGGTAGGGAGATGTCGACTGGACGGCTAGCAACCCCCCGCCTGCCAGCAGCCGCCGCAACTTCAGATAGAACTCGCGGCTGTAGAGCTTCACGAGTTCGACGGAGTTCGGATCGGGGAAGTCGATGAGGATCACATCGTAGACTCCGTCCAGCGATGCCAAGATCTGGTCAGCATCGATCGTGTAGACGCTTACCACCGAGGCCTGCTCCAGAGGCTGCGTCGCGGTCGGTTCGAGCGACTTCGCTGGCTGGAGAAGCGGCTGACGGATAGTGCTCTGCTGAACGGCGGCCATCGGCTTCGCCAAGACCCTTGCGTCACGGAACGCGTCGCCGTTTAGCTCGCTCATCACGTCGTCGTTCCGAGCGAACTCCACCATCTGAGGGTCGATGTCGACGAGCGTCACCTGCCGGACATCCTCGTACTTGAGAACCTCGCGCAAAGCCAGACCGTCCCCTCCGCCAAGGATCAGCACCTTGCGGCGGGATGCGGCCAAGGCCATCGCCGGATGGACCAGCATCTCGTGGTAAATCGCTTCGTCGAGGCTGGAGAACTGCAGGTTGCCGTTGATGTAGAGACGGTAGTCCGTGGGATCCACTGAGGCGGTGAGGACGATGTGCTGATACTTGGTCGTGATCGAAGTGACGACTGGGTCGCTGAAGAAGCGCTGCTCAAGGATTCGGTTCCAGTCCCTGTTGTTCCAATAGCCGATTCCCAAGCAGACGGCCGTGGCGGTGATCAGCGCGAGGAATAGACCGCTTCGTGAAGCCGCTCGATGCATCGAGAAGTACGCGTACGTGATCAGCGCGACGGCGAAGTTCACGCCTGCCACAAAGAAACTGATCTCAGTCAGCGGGAAGTAACGCAACAGGAAGTACACCCACACCACGGCTCCTAGGAACGCGCCGAGGTAGTCCGTGCTGAACACCGAAGCGAGATTCGACTTGAGCTCCGGGACATAGTTGCGATTCAGCCTGAGGACGAGGGGGATCTCCAAGCCGATCAGGAACCCGACCGCCAAGATGAAGAAGTACTGCACAGCAATGTAGTGGGCCTCCATCGTGGCGTGCGCCGCATAAACGGCGATGGGCGCGTACCCCCCTAGGACGGCGAGGCCGATTTCGACCGCCAGGAACTTCTCGACGAGGTTCCGGTCGCTGAGCCTCCTCTGCCAGAAGCCCGCGAAGCCCATCATGAGCATCATGAGCGAGATCGTCACCGAGAACTGCTCGATGCTGTTGCCCAAGATAAAGGTTGCGACGGTGCTGAGAATGCACTCGAAGATGAATCCGCTGGCACCCGTCAGGAACATCGAGCAGGCCAGCAGCAGAGTGGCGACGCGCGGGTTGAGAGTTGCGCCAGGTTGCACGGCGTGATTCCGGTCCGAGCCCGGGATGGCGGTCCGCAGACATGGGGGCTCTCCCGAAGCGCAGACCGGAGTTCCAGAATAGCCAAGGGCCGCTGGATCTGCGAGCGCGGGGCAGGGCCAAGCCGAACCGAGTGGCAGGGACCGCCAAGGCCGCCGTTCAGGGCCCTACAATGGGCCGGTGGCTGCCTTGAAGTCGCGACGCGCCCTGCTAGGGTCGGCAGTCACGGCCGGAGGCGTGGCCGCTGCAGGTGCGGCAGCCTTCCTGTTCCGCAGGCCGAGGCCGATCTCCGGGCAGTTCGTTGACCGCAGCGCCGAAGTCGGGCATGCGATTCGCGACGGCGCCGCTTCCAGCGACAATGTCGAAAGCCGAAGAATCCCGGCGGTCATCGTGGGGGGCGGCATCGCAGGCCTGTCCGCGGCATGGCGGATGAAGAAGCTGGGGTTCGAGGAGTTCGTCCTCTTGGAGCTTGAGGACTCGGCGGGCGGCAATTCACGTTCGGGGGCCAACGAAGTCTCCGCCTACCCTTGGGGGGCGCACTACGTGCCGGTCCCGGACCGCAGGATCCCTTTGGTCGCGGAGCTGTTCACCGAGCTCGGCGTGCTCCGGGACGGGCGCTGGGACGCGAGACACGTCAGCCGGGAGCCCCTGAGCCGGCTCTTCATTCGTGGGGATTGGGTTCCCGGCCTCGAACCGGATGCGTCGGCGCCGCCCTCGCAAGCCGACCAGTTCCGCCGCTTCTGGGACCGCATCGACTACTTCCGCCACGGCGGCGAATTCACAATCCCCGCGCGACGTCCGCAAGCGACAGCCTGGCTCGACTCCCTCTCGATGCGGAGCTGGATGGTGGCGGAGGGCTTCCACGACGCCCACCTGCGCTGGTACGTCGACTATGCCTGCCGCGACGATTACGGATGCTCTTACCGGCAGGCATCGGCGTGGGCAGGCGTCCACTACTTCGCCGCGCATCCAGGGCTCGATCTGGGATTCCTCACCTGGCCCGAGGGAAACGGCTGGATCGTGAAGCGACTGAAGGAGATGGTCGCGCCGCAGCTCCGCACAGGTTGCCCGGTGACCCGGATCGAGCGCCGCGGACGGCGGCTCAGAGTGCTCACTCCGAGCGTCGCCTATGAATGCGAGGCGGTGGTGTTCGCCGCGCCGACATTTCTGGCACCGTACTTGATGCCGTGGATCACGGATCAGCTTCCCTCTCTGGTGGGCTTCCGTTACTCGCCCTGGTACACCGCGAACCTCACGCTCGACCGTCCGGTGCGGGAATCCGGCGCTCCCCGCTCTTGGGAGAACATCCTCTACGGCTCGGATGGGCTAGGCTATGTCGTCGCGACGCATCAGGACTTGACAGCCCCGGAGGCCCCGACCGTGTGGACCTACTACCGGGCGATGGCCCGGACGGATCCCAGCAGGGCGCGGCAATCGCTGCTTGACGCATCGTGGGAGATGCGGAAGGAAGAGGTGCTCTCGGATCTCGAGCAGGCCCATCCTGACCTGCGTAGGTGCGTGTCGAGAATGGACGTGATGCGCATCGGACACGGTATGATCCGACCGGAAGTCGGCTTCCTGACCTCGTCCGAGCGGACGCGCGTGGCGGAGTTGGACGGCCCGGTTCAGTTCGCGAATTCCGACCTCAGCGGCATCTCCATCTTCGAAGAGGCCCAGCACCGGGGCGTTAGAGCGGCTGAGCGGGTGCTGAGCCGTCTTGGCTTCGACAGGTTGCGGGACGCATCGGATTAGCCGGCCCTAGACTGAAATTCACGGAGTGGGTCGGGTAGGATTCCACCGATTTCGGGGCAATCGAGAATGAAGTGGACGGAGTAGTCAGGCAAGTCAAGACTTCTGTCGGTAGCTGGCGTTTCTGTCAGGTGAGACGCGTTCCGGCGGCGTATCGCGACTTTCTTGCCCGTCTAGTTGCATGATTCATCAATTCTGAGGTTTCCATGGGTGCTCGCCACGGTTCACTGATTGACCGCCGCCCAGCACTCTGCGAGGTAATTCCCCAGTCAGTGCCCACGCCCAGCGCCCCCTTCAACCTGGCTTCTTACTGGAAACACCCTTCTCCGGGTCGACACCGAGCAGTTCCAGGGCCCTGGCCTGCAAGGGCGAGGCTCTGGCCACCAGCGGAAACTCGTTGCTTTCGTCTGCCGGCAGCGTCACGAAGTTCAGCGTCAGTATCTTGAGATGCTCCAGCAGTGTCGCAAGACTCTGGACCGGCAGACCGTCCGGGGTCTGCTTGCTGTCCGCCTTGGCCTCCGCGGACACCGAGACTCGCACCGGCTCGACGGGTGACTTCCAGCGCTGTCGGGCCGCCTCCCGATCAGCGTCCTCGAACAGCAGCGCTGCCAGTCTGCGCCGCAGGTGCCATTCCACGTAATACGCCAGCATGCACAGGAACACGTGCCCGCGCACATGCTCCTCGTCGTAGACGTGCACCGGCCGCAGTTGCAGGCGCTCGGTCTTGAGGTGGCGAAGGGCCCGCTCGACGCGCGCCAAGCGCTTGTACGCTGCCACCGCCTCTTCGGCTGCCAACTTGTCCTGCGGCACGCTCGTTCGGCAGTCCGGGAGGCGGAACGGTCCGCCGGGTGGGTGCCGGGGGGGGTCTCGTTGCTACTGGTCGGAGACCGGCTGTTCAGTACGGAGGGCGGGGCTGGGCGGTCCGCGGCCGGCTGCTTCAGGCCGGGGAGGCTGCGTCAGAGGCGTCGGCTGAGCCGGCCTCGGCAGTGCCGACCGTCTCCCACTCCACCCGGGCCACGTTGCGGGTCTCGCGGCTGAACTCCACGCCCACCAAGTGAACCGGTTTGCCGGAGCCGAGGTGCTGGTCCGCGTAGCGCTTGGCCTTGAGCTGCCGCAGCGCCCGGCCAGAGCCTTCGCGTCCGGGAACAGTCTTGAACTCGAACAGCACGATCCGCTGGCGGGTCAGCACGGCCAAGTCCAGATTGCCTTGGGAGGACGCCTGCTCGGGGCGGGCGTCGAGGCCGAAGCCGGACAGCAGGGCGAAGAAGACCGTGGCGTAGTAACCCTCGTACCGCTCGATGCGGCTGTTGCGGTACCAGTCGTGGGGGATGGAGGCGAAGAAGGCATGCAGCGCTTGGTACAGCTGCCGGAAGTCCCCGGCGCGGATGTGCTTGGCGACGTTGCGGCAGTGGGCGAGGCGCTGGGAGAGGCTGTTGACTAGGCTGGACAGCAGCGCGCGGTTCAGGCTGAGGCGCACTTCGCGGTTGGGGTAGTCGAGGCCGTACTCGGTCGCGCCGTCGTCGCCCTCGGACCAGTCGGCCACGGTGAGGTAGCCGGTCTGGAACAGCAGCGCCTCGGTGGCGATCTCGTCGATGTCGAAGGCCGACAGCAGGGACTCGTCGGCCGTCAGGTCTTCGAGCTCCAGCGTTGAGACGTTGCGGCGGACCAGCAGGTCGGGGAGGAACTTCGGTGTGCCGGTCTGGAACCACCAGGGCTTGCACTTCCGGGTCCGCAACGTCAGCAGCAGATCATAGGGGTTGTAGACCCTCTCGTCCCCGCCCCAGCTGTAGCCGTTGTACCAGCGGCGGATGTTGTGGCGGTCGAGGCCCTGCAGTTCGGGGGCGAAGACCTCGTCCAAGTCGCGCTCGGTGTAGCCGCAGAGGGAGGAGAACGGGGCCTCCAAGGTGAGGTCGATCAAATTGTTCAAGCTGGAGAAGAGGCTGACCTTGGAGAACTTGGAGACGCCGGTGATGAAGGAGAAGCGGATGTGCTGGTCGCAGCTCTTGATGACGGAGTAAACGCTGCGGAGGAAGTTGCGGTTCTTCGTGGCGAGGTCCGGTTGCTCGAGGGCGTCGATGATGGGCTTGTCGTACTCGTCGACGAGCAGGACGACGCGCCTTCCGGAACGTTCGTGCAGCGTACGGATCAGGTGTCGCAGCCGTCCGCGGGCAGTGTTGTAGAGGCGCTTGAGACCGTGGCTGCGTTCCATGCCGTCGACCTGCTCGCCGACATCTTCCTGCAAGTCGCCGGGCAGTGAGGCATCGACGTTGCCGAAGTCGAGAATCAGGACGGGCCGACGGACGGACCAGTCCCACTGGTCGTAGGCCGCCAAGCCTTGGAAGAGTTCGCGGTTGCCCTCGAAGAGTTCCTTGAGGGTGCTGACGAACAGACTCTTGCCGAAGCGGCGGGGACGGGACAGGAAGTAGTGCGCGCCCTCCTCTTTGAGCCGGACTGCGAAGTGCGTTTTGTCGACATAGTACTGACCGGTGCAATAGTCTTGCGCAGGTGCCACCTCGCGTGAGGGGTGTCGTGCGCAAGCAGGGTCAGAGGAGTTCCTGCAGAGAATGTGGGGCTGCTACTATTCATATAGGGAGTTTATGGAGCGGACCATTTGGAGAGCATTGAATCTATACTGTGCGAGTCCTCCCTGTCATAGATGTCGATCCGTCCGCCCCCCAGTTGCCTCCACACTCCGCTGTGTGGTATCCTATGGTCATGTTCTTGGTGCCACTCCTTGTCTTCTCCAAACTCACTGAAGCGCTGCAGTTCGATGTAAAGAAAGCAGTCGTTGAAGAAATCAGAAATGGCCGGTCTTTTTGGGCTGTAAGCAGAATGGTAGGCGTCCATCAGTCCACGGTTCGCCGCTGGTGGGTCCTCTACAGTGCTAAGGGCGTCAACGCACTCCACAGACGTAAGAGGACAGGACGACCGCCCAAGCTGAAGAACCGCCACTGGCAATGGATGCTGAACACAGTGGTGACCAAGACGCCGCAGCAGTTGCGGTTCGAGTTCGCCCTGTGGACCGCCAACATGGTGCGCATGGCTCTGCAGGAGAAATTCGGATTGCAAGTGAGTCGCTGGACGGTGCAACGCGCCATGAAGAAGTTGAATCTCACACCGCAGAAACCCAAGAAGAGAGCGTTGAAGCATGACCGTGAGAAGGTCCGGAAATGGCAGTTTGAGACGTTTCCGGCACTAGTGAAGCGTGCGGTCCAGGAGGGCAAGACGATAGTATTCGCAGACGAGTCGGGCCTAGCAGCGCAGTGCGTGTACGGGAGGACCTGGGGCCGAAAGGGAGAGACGCCGATTGTGAAGACGGCGAACTCGAAGTACCGAGTGAGCATGCTGGCAGCGATCAGTCCGGACGGCAGGTTGCACTGGAAGCTGCATGAAGGTTCCGTGAGCGCACTGACATTCATTGAGTTCCTGGAGCAGGTGAAGCAGGCTACTGCAGGGACCGTGATCGTGGTTGTGGACAATGCGAGCGTGCATACAGCGAAACTGGTTCGGGAATGGTCGAAGGCACAAGAGGGCCAGATCGAGTTGGCGTATCAGCCGACGTACAGCCCGGAAGTGAACCCGGTGGAGATCCTGTGGGCGTGGGTGAAGAGTCGGGTGAGTCGGATGCTGAGCAAGACGAAGGCGGAGATGAGGAAGAACCTGAAAGCGGCGTTAGAACGACTGAGCGAAGACAGTGAGCTGGTGAAGAAGTTCTTCAGTGAGCAGGATTGCAAGTACATTGAGCAGGCATTGAAGGCAGCATGAGTCTAGTTGTAGGTCACATCACTTGGGGAATCCAACTGCTCGAACAGGCGAACCTCTATAGCTTGACTCTTGAATTCTCTGTACTTCACTCGACATCTCCCGGTGCCCGTGCAACGATGTTCTCTAACGCGAGCCTGCGAAATCTGGCCCGCTTTATGAGTGCAAGACTTTTGCACCGGTCAGTAGTAGTTGCCACGACGCAGGGTGCGGAAGGTCTGGACTCCGGTGGGGAGGCGTGCTTTGCGGGTGGGCGGGCTCACGGCGCGAGTCTCGCGTGTCTTGATTCTACGGGATCGCAGACCGGCCCGGGTGGCAGGATGGGTTGAGCGGTAGGAAGTGTTAGGCCGCTTGCGGTCCGGTTGGGCGGCCCCGTGGCTGGGGGCGCAGGCGCGCGGTGCAGACTTGCCAGGTCGGTCGGAACCAGCGCTCGGACGGGCTCGTGGGTAGCCCGGACCAAGGGCAACCCCACGGGCTGGCGTGGCCCTAGGCTGAACTTCACGGGGTGGGCCGGGTAGGATTCCACCGATTTCGGGACGATCGAGAATGAATTGGACGTGGTAGTCAGGCAAGTCAAGACCGCTGTCGGGAGCTGGCGTTTCTGTCAGATGAGACGCGTTCCGGAGTCGTATCGCGATTTTCTTGCCAGTCTAGTGGCATCATTCATCAATTCCGAGGTTTCCATGGGTGCTCGCCACGGTTCACTGCTTGACCGCCTCCCAGCGCTCTGCGAGGCAATTTCCCAGTCAGTGCCCACGCCCATGGCCCCCTTCAACCTGGCTTTTGACTGGAAACACTCGTCGCTGGATCGACACCGAGCAGTTCCAGGGCCCTGGCCTGCAAGGGCGAGGCTCTGGCCACCAGCAGAAACTCGTTGCACTCGTCTGCCGGCAGCGTCACGAAGTTCAGCATCAAGGTCTTGAGATGCTCCAGCAGTGTCGCAAGACTCTGCACCGGCAGACCGTCCGGAGTCTGCTTGCTGTCCGCCTTGGCCTCCGCGGACACCGAGACTCGCGCCGGCTCGACGGGTGACTTCCGGCGCTGCCAGCTTGCGTCGCAGGTGCGATTCCACGTAGTACGCCAGCATGCACAGGAACACGTGCCCGCGCACATGCTCCTCGTCGTAGACATGCACCGGCCGCAGTTGCAGGCGCTCGGTCTCGAGGTGGCGAAAGGCCCGCTCGACGCGCGCCAAGCGCTTGTAGGCTGCCACCGCCTCGTCGGCTGCCAGCTTGTCCTGCGGCATGCTCGTGAGCACCACGTAGATCCCGTCCAGCGCTGCCTCCGCCACAATGCTGCCCTGCTTGCGCTCCCAGCGCAACTCGTTGTCGCTGACTTGGATCCGGAAGTGTTTCTCGACCATTCTGCGGTTGGCCTCGCGGCCCACGCGACGGTCGATGGCCTCCTTGCCACCCTTCCTCAGCACCGGGCTCGAACGGCGCCGCACCATCTCGGCGATGCGTTCCAAGATCTGCTCGGTGGCGCGCAGCAGTCTCTCGCACTGGCGGGCCCGCTCGTCCGTCAGGCGCGGGTTGAGGCAGACCAGCAGACGCTCGCCGGGGAAGTCCGGGCTGTGAATCTCAGCCACTTGGTCGGGCACTAGCTCGCGAGGGTGCAGCGGGGCCCTGCGGTCTGGTTGCGGGTCGGCGGAGTCTGGCCTGTGTTGCTTGAGCAGGGTGCGCAGGTCAGCGCTCTTGAGCGCCGAGACCCAGTCCAGGCTGGCCGGCTGGAGGTCCTCGCGAATGCGCGCGGTGGTCAGCATGCCGCGGTCTCCGGCCCAATCGACACAGTCCATGCCGAACTCTTGGCGGACGGTCTGCACCACCGTGGCGACAGGCCGAGCTGACGGCAGAGGCCCAAGACGGCGGCGACGTGGCCGTGGGGCAGCGAGCGTCGGATGGTAACCTTCGGAACACCGCCGGACGCCCCGCTCCGGCGAGGCGTCCGGGCGTCCAGCAACCTGCCGCAGCAACGCGGCCCTCAGCGTTCAAACGGCCCGTCTGATTACACGAGGATCGCGCCGATCATGATCGCC
This sequence comes from Bryobacterales bacterium, assembly GCA_963662745.2. Classification (GTDB taxonomy): domain Bacteria; phylum Acidobacteriota; class Terriglobia; order Bryobacterales; family UBA6623; genus VXMF01. Next base: position 1,867,192 of record CAXXUI010000002.1, on the reverse strand, counting down.
AGAGCGATCTGGACAGCGACCGTCACCGAGCAGGCCGCCAGGTTCCGGTCCCGCTCGACCTCGATCGCCAGCGTGGTGTTGGGCAGGAAGAGCTTGGCTACCAGCCACTGGAAGGGGATGAGCAGGGCCATCCCGGCAGCGGCGCTGACCGCGAATCCGACAATGCCTTCGATCCAACCGGTGAAATCACCGGAGATCGCAAAGCACAGCACCACCCCCAGCGCAACCAGCGTGCCTCCCAGCATCAGGCCTGCGGCAGCGTTGCCGTCCCGGATCTCGTCGAGGCAGTCGAATGGCGTGGCCCACTCGTAGACGATCGCGAACAGCACCAAGGCCGCCTGCCCCATTGCGAAGAAGGCCACGGAAGTGTGCCAGCCCCCGCCGTCGCCATGGAACGACCCGTAGGCGATCAGCCCGGTAGCCGTCAGAATGCCGAATTCTGCGAAACCCACCGCGTCATTCCCTTGGTGCAGTTCGCGCGTGTTATCCACATGATGGAGGACGACGCGCTCGGCCACTACCTGCGCCACGAAGAAAAACACCAGCAGCGCCGCGGAGTATGCCAGCAGGTCCAGCAAGCCCTGCCCGACGGCAGCCCATCCGTCGATGAAGTGCGCCACGCCGCCGCTCACGACGCCCGCGAGGCCGAGACCGAAGCCCAGCCCCAAGCCGCAGCGCCGCAGCGCTACGGCGAGGTTGCTCTGCTCTTCAATCTGATGATCGACCGTGGACTGCTGCGACCCTTCGGGCCCGGAGCGGCGCAGCGCGGCAAGATCGACCCTGTCGCTGACCAGCTTCGCCACCAGCAGCGCGAGCAGGACGAGCAGCGTGTCCGCGGCGCCCTGTGCCAAGGTCTCAATAAGTTGCACCAAAGCTTCCGTCACGACTCCCTACTTTCCACTTGCTCCGAACGAGCCGCCACGGCTGCTCGGCCCCGCCGCCCGCGCCGAGGCGGCCGCCCTCTGAAATCCCCCGCCCCGCGCGAAGGTCGACCCGCGCATCTTGGGCGAGGTCTGCACGGTGGTGCTCCGGGTGCCGTAGCGCGGAGCCGACGACGAGCCGCCATAGTACGGCTGGGCACCGCGGTACCCCCGGTCCCACGTCGTCCACTCGCTCCGTCCGTAGCCCGCGGGCGAACCCAGCAGCGACCGGACCAACAGGTAGGGTCCCAGCCAGTTCCAGACCGAGCCGCCCCGCCCGTCGGGCACCCAGCGCCCGTAGTGCGGGTTCCCCACGAAGGCCATGCCGGGAGGGGCGGCCTGCGTGAGCTTCTCGCTCTCGAAGGAGCCGTGCGGCTTGGACTCGAGGTCCATCCCCAAATTATCCAGATTCGCCCTGTAGAAGGCCGCGTCCACTTCGACCCAGTCCGTCTCGCTGGCCTGTCCATCCTCGTGAACCAAGTACTTGTGGAAGTAGCGGTAGCCGACCCCCGCCACGCGGAACTCGGCCAGCGTGTCTCCTGCGGTCCATGCGACCGCCGGATCAATGCGCAGCGACTCCCAGTCGGAGCTAAACAGATCGGTCTCCAGCCTCGCGGTGCGAGCGTCCCACCGGGCGAACCAACCGCGGATGTCGGCCAGCCGCCGCAACGTCTCCGGACCCAAGTTCTCGACGCCGAAGTCCTTGTCGTGACGGTCGGCGAATGCCCTCCCGCCGTCCCAGCTCGTCCGTCGCACGACCAGGACGGGCTCCTGCTTCATGTCAACCAGTGTCCGCGCATAGCTGCGATCCAGCTCGGTCAGCCGGTCGCGCAGCGCGGGTGCAGCTTCCAGAAACGCCTCGCCGGCCGTAGCGATCCGGCTGCAGGAGTCTCCCACCAGCGCCAGATCCACCTCGCCGTCAGTTCGCCACTTGGTGGCTTCCGCAGCGACTCCGGGCGCCAGTCCAGACACCGCTTCGGCTTGGCCCAGCAGGTCCGCGATAAGCCCGTCGATATCCGCCTCCCGGGTCGGATGCGCGCTCTTGGCAGCCTCCGCAGCGGACTGCAAGCCCGGCAGCGCTGCCTTCACGGCTGCGATCGAGGACTCGCACCGCTGCAGCGCCTGCCCGGGATCGCTGCGGACACTCTCGAGCAGGTCACGGCGCTCCTCCCACCGCCGAGCGGCGGAACGTGCCCGCTCGACAACGGATGGAATTCCCCGCAGGGCAGCCCGGACATCGTCCTGGTGAAAGAGGAAGTCCCGGTCCACGAGCGGGGCTACCTCTGCATCGAGAACGCGTTGGGCGTCGCGGAGTCCTGCCTTGGCATCCTCGAAGCCCGCCGCCCAGTCCTCTCGTTCCGCGTACTCGCGGATTGCGGAGGCTTCCGGATCTGCAAGAAACTCCCCGAACTCTTGCTCGGAAGCGGCGACCTCCTGAACTGCGGACCGCACCAGCTCCGCAGTCTCGTCGACCCTCCGCATCACGTCCTCGGGCAGGCCCAAGCATCCCGTCAGGCCCGCCGCGACAGCGACCGCCAGCACCAGAGGCTGGCTTCCGCCCTGCTGTACTCTCATGCGGCCTCCTTCAGACCCTCACGCTCGCAGGGAGCTCGGCTCCGCCTAGGCGGCGCGGCCGCGCAGCAAGCCGGATCTCCGTAGACGAGAGAACTACCACGCCCTCGGACGGATAGGCATGGGCGGTCCGCGCCAAGACGCCATCCTCCTCGACCGCCGCCCAGACCAATGTCTCGGAGGTAACACGGCCCGGTCCAGGACCGGGGTACTCAAAGGACAGGCCCAGCTCGCACGGGACTAAGGCGGCGAGACCGACGGACTCCCTGAGCCGGGCAAGGTCGTCACTGGCGCCCGGCAGCGGATCGACACTAGCGGCGAAGCGGTAACGCACCCCCTCCCTCACCGTTACGTGCAGCGGTCGTTCACCCGGGCTCCACACGGCCCGCTGCCGACCGTCCGGCGCCTCGTGGCAAGCCAGCAACTCCGTCACGCGCAGACCGTCCGAGCGGACCTCCATCCAATGGCTGGATCCAATCACGGCCGCTTCGACCCTTACTCCACCGGCCTCCGCACGCCCGCGCGCGAACGAGCGCAAACCCGAGCGGTCCACCTCTCCTTCATACAGTCGGAGCCGCAAGTCGCGAGCCGACCGATCTCGAAACCGCACCTCAGCCATCGGACGACTCCCTGGCGAGCACCTCGATGGCTTTGGGGTCCAAGTACTCGCTGAGAATCACGTTGTGCTCGAAGCCCCGATCCGCGTCGCCCCATTCCTCCACGCCGACGAAGGCGTCCCGCTTCTCGCTAGCGAACAAGTACTGCCGGAACGGCCGCCCTGGCTCCTCCCCGTCTCGGATGAACGTGACCGGCGAATCCTCGTGGTATCGGAAAGTAGCACCCTTATGCTGCACGCTGCCCGATCCTGACGCCGCCATGCTACGCAGATGCTCCCGATCTCGAATGCCGACTGAGTCGAAGCTTAGAGTGGCACGGGATACGTAGACCGACACCTCGTCCTCCTTCTCCCACTCCAAATACATCTTTGCTCCGTCCTCCAAGCGGTAGAGGACTAGTTCCGGCCACCGAACCCCTAGCCGCTCGTAGATATTCCTGCCGACCACTCGGTAGGTGAAGTCCTCGAAGCGGAGGTAGCCCCCGATACCGACCTGCTCGATCGAGTGTCGATAGCGCTCGGACGCCGGGATGGTAGCCGGCATCCTGCGCACGGTGGCGAACTGCTCGTCGATCCGGGAGCGCTCGGCAGGCTCGAGGAGGGGCGCCATCAGTTCCCATCCCTTGCGGCGGACCGGTCCTCGCCGGAAGCCGCAGGCAACGCTCCGGGGATTTCGGCCGCGGGGAGCTCCCTCGCAGCTCGCAGGGCCTCGGTCCGCGGCTCGAGAGCCGCCGACATGCGCGTCAGCTCGGCGATCCCGGCCCGCGCCTTCTCGGTGCCGACCGAACGGATCCTCTCCATCTCATCCATGGCGCCCACCAGCGAGTTGTAGGCGTTCTTGACGCGGTCCAGCGCGATCACGGGGTTATTCTGCATGTCCCCGATCTCCTTGGCCTGCTGCCCGATCGCGGCCGCATTGGCCTCCAGCATGGCAGCGGTGCTGTCCTGCACCTGGCGGACGGCCGTCGCGATCTGCTTCTGGCTGGCGAGAGCCGCCTGGATCGCCAAGCCCACGGTCAGCAGGCTCTGCGTCACCATGACGGTGCGGTCGATCTGCTCGCAGAGCATGTCATTGTTCTGCAAGGTCATGTCGATCGAGGCGAAGAACTGCAGGTTGACCTGCTCCATCGTGCGCAGGTCCTGGACCCGCATGGCGACCCGCTGCAGCATCGCCTGCAGCTTCTGCCGTCGCGCCGGATCGGGGGCCTCGTCGGAGGCCTCCTCCAGCTTCTGCCAGAGCAGCTCGCCAACATAGGCGCTCTGCTGCACGCCCTGCTGAGCCACGCTCACCTGGTCGTACAGCTGCTCCAGCTCCGCGCTGTCCATGAGCAGCTTGTCCTTGCCATTGCGCAGGCCCGCCATGATGTGGTCGATCTGGGTCTGGACCGACTCGTACTTCACCGCGACCCGCTTGAGGACCTTGCCGATCCCCGGGGCGCGACCCAGCCACTTCGCCAAGCCGGTCGGCTGGCTGAGGACTTGCGGGTTGATCTCGTCCATGGTGTTGCGCAGCTGGACGAGCGTCTTCGGAATCTCCGCGCCGTCGCCTTCCAGCTGCTTGAGCATCGTGCCGACCCGGGTCTTGAGCAGGCCGATCTCCTTGGAGGCGCGCTGCTGCTCGCGAACGCCCATCGCGCTGACCTGTCGTCCCGCCTTGCGGTCTCCCGGCTGGGCCAAGATCGACGCCGCCAGGCCTTCAGCCTCTCTGGACAGGTCGCCGGCGGCCCGGTCGTCCAGTCCTTGGGGCCTCCTCACGACGAGGGCGGTCGTGGACTCGTCCGATCCACCGGCCGCAACGTTGTCTGCCGCTGTCGACGCGCTCATGTCTGTCTCGCTCCCATTCTCAGCCTCGGGCCGCTAGACGGCTCTCACGAATCGCGCCCGCAAGAAGGCCGCCTTCGCCTTGAAATCGCCCATCTTGTCCCCTCGCACCAGCTCGGCCACGTTGTCCACCTCGGCCTCCAAGCCGTCCAAGCTCCGCAGCAGCTCCTCTCGGGACTGGTCGCGATCCCTCTCAGAGAGCGCCAAGTACGGGTTCATGACCTTGGGAAGGTACTGCTTGGCCATCTGATTGAGCGTCCATGTCAGCTCGTGGCCCGGATGGCGCTCGTTGGTCTCCTCGAGCAGTCCGCGGAGCTTGTCGATGATGCCCTCTACGCGACCCGTGACATCCGCTGAGAGAGACTGCTCGCGAACACGAATGTTGAGGGCCAGAAGGCTTCCGAGCATCTCCAGCAACTCGACCTTGGGGTCGATCTCAGGAGCCGCGGACGCCGCCTGCGACCGGCGCTCCAAATAGCGGTATGCAATCAGCGTGACCACTGTGGCGACGGCCGCGCTCAGCACGGCCACCAACAGCAGTTCGAACAGCAGGTATACCGCGGCGGCCACCGCCAATGCGGCGACCGGTATCGCCGCCCACATCCATGCTCTTGCTGGCATTGTCATCAACTCGCCGCCCGCCCGACAGTCTCAGTATGCCCCACCGCTGCAGGCCGGGCAGTCGGACGGCCCGCACCTCCGGAGTCTCGATCAAGGATCGGAAGCACCCAGGATGCCGATGGCCGCCAGCACCGCGAGATCCACAAACAGCAGCGGAGCGAACAACGGCGCCCCGTGCACGAAGTTCTGGAACAGGCTGGAGGACAGCCGGCCGATGTCCGCAGCGAAGTGCAACCAGAAGCCCGCGAGGCCGGTCACGGCTTGGAAAGCAAGCACGCCGAGAGCGATGCGGAGGGTCGGACGCCGGGGCTCGACCAGCGCCATCAACAGCGCACCGGTTGCGGCCGCGCTCGAGGCGACCGGCCACCACTCGCTGGCGTAGAAGAAACCGTTCTGGGCGTGATCGCACAACGCCAGCACGAAGACCCCCACGAAGCCTCCGGCGGCGAAGAAGACCACCCACTGCCGCCATTCGGCAGAACCCGGGGGAACCATGCGGTTGAGGACAAGCAGGAATCCGATGCCGGAGTATGCCAGCGGTGCCGCAAACGGCGCCGTGTAAACCAAGCTGCTCAAGGTCCACTGGGCAAAGAACTGGCTCTCCAAGTGATAGACGACGCCCGCCACTCCGAGGATGATCGAAGCGTACCCGACCAGCAGCCCGACGCGACGCGCCCGCTGGTTGCGGTCCCCGCGCAACCAGCTCGGGATGGTGGCGCCAAGCAAGGCCGTCGCCGCGATCGAGAACACGAAGGGAGCCCATTCCGCGGCGTGGCGGAAGCTGTTGACCGAATGCGCCAAGTACACATCCAACACGAGGAAGGCGCAATTCCCCAGCACAAACGCCTCAAGCAGCGCCCCAGGGCGCCGACGGGCGAACTCAGCGATCCTTGCCGCCATTGCGGAGCTCGGACGCCGCCTCCCTCATCTCGGCCAGCGTGAGCCGCAGCTCATAGTTGCCATGCCACTGCACGAAGTCCGCCCCGCCCATGAAGGCGCCGTGCTTGGCCGTGCGCCCGTAGTAGTGCCAGAAGTCGAAGTAGGCAAACTCCAGGGGCTCATCGAACGGCTCCTGAGTGAGCAGGCCCTCCTCCCTCAGGCTCCCCATTAGCAGCTCGCCTTCCCGAACCAGTTGGTTGGTGGACTGCAGCACCCCCTCGGCTTCCTCGTAGAAGCGGGCGACATGCGTAGAGGCGTGGCAGCGCAGGCAGGTCTCCTGCATCTCCGCCTGCGCACGAGCGAACCCGGGACGGCGTTGGGATACCGGGGCAAAGAGCCAGTAAGACAGCCTCTCAGTGGTGTCGTGGGTCACCTTGAGACCATCCAGCCCGCTGAGGTGGCAGGTGGCGCATGTCGGCACGGGCATGTCAGCGGTGCTAAGCCACTTGGGTTCGGCGGAGAGGTTGAGCTCGTCGCGCTGTGCATGGAACAGCGCTCCGTGCTTGGACTCGGTGTAGATCTCCAGCTGCGAGTGGTCGGGCCCCATATGGCACTGCCCGCAAGTCTGGGGCTCCCTGGCCAGAGCAAGCGAAGTGGAATGCCGCGAGTGGCATTCGGTGCAGCTGCCGACGGATCCGTCGGCGTTGGGGCGGCCGATCTGGTGGCAGCCGAGGCACCCCGTCCGGGTGGCGGCGGCGCCCTCCAGCCGGGCTAGGGCGTTGGCTGGCCGGTCCACCGCACCCGGATGATGTCGCTCGCCTTCGGCAAGCAGCTCAGGAGCGATTCCCTCCGCGCCGCTGACGGCGGCCCACGCGGGCAGGGCGTGGCGGCTTCTCGCGAATTGCTGATACTCGGTCCGGTGACAGGTGCTGCAATTCAACGAGGTGACGTCGCGAGCGAGACGGAAGTTGAAATGCTCCCGCACATCCTGGTCCTCCAGCGCCTGATGGCAGTCGTAGCAGGTCACACTGGCGCGGGCGTGCTCGCTCCGCTCAAACTGATGGACGACGGCTGGCGTCTCCTCGCGGTGGCATTACGCACAGCGTCCCGTGGCGCGAACCAACTCCGGAACCGGCTGATCCCGGTCGAGGGCGGGCCTCGCCCGATGGAGCAAGAAGGCTCCGACCAGCAGAGTGCCGCAGACGGCTATGGCGATGAAGACAGAGCGGAACGAAACGCGACCGGAACCCGCCCGGGACGGTGCCATCAACCTCATTCTAGCTAGCTGTTGAGGACATCCCGAACGAGCGACATCGGAGAAGCCTCTCCTGTTCACCGGCCCATCCGGCATGCCTCAGCGTGCCCCGGAACGTCAATCGCCACACTGCATCGGTGAACATCTCGCCCTTCGCGGCGCTCGCCGACTGCTGCCGGCCGTCGCAGGGCCAGAATCCACTCCGCCCACCCGGATAGTCGTCATTCGGCGCTCGAGGGCCTCGCGTGCACCGTCAACGCCCGCGCTAGTGGGCCGGAGGCCCGGAGAACGGGCTGCCAACGCTAACCGTCACCGATCAACATGGCCAGCACGACCATGAGCGAGTGGTACAGCAGCATGCCTCCGATCGCGCCGAGCATCGACAGAGTGATTATGCGGGGCACGGAGCCGAGCAAGCGCCGGAAGGCCCTGAGATCCTCGAGGTACTGGCGCCGCTGCTCGACGAGCTGCGTGTGGGCCTCGGTGATTTCCGTCATCAGGTGCCTCAGCTCGTGGTAGTGCTGCTTGAGAGCAACCAACGGGCTCTCCTCGCTGGAAAGCGAGAAGCCCTCCGGCAGCTTGTCAGGCGGGGGCGGGATCTCTGCCATGGCAAGGATTATCGTAAGGCCCACTCGCTCGCTTCGCCACGCGCCCCCCCCGCCGCCGTTCGCGCCTGAGATTCGACGTCGCGCCAGCCGATTGAGGCGGACCGACAGAGCCGTTGACAGGGCCGCGCGGGATCGGCCACACTGCTAGACCATGCAACGCCGCTCCTTTCTCCGTCACACCAGCGTGGCCGCCGCAGCAGCAGCCGCGCCCATGCCTGCCCAAATCGGCAACCAACCCCCGATCAAGATCACCGACATCCAGACGTTCCTAGTCGGCAGCACCAGGGGGGAACAGGGCGGCACCGGAAACATCCGCGGGCGCAACTGGGTGTATGTCAAGGTCCTGACCGACCAAGGGATCCACGGCATCGGAGAAGCCTACTCGTGCGGCCCGGATCTGGCGACCGTGGAGGTCATCAAGGACTACAAGGGCTGGCTGGTCGGACAGGATCCACGTAACATCCAGCACCTGTGGGACCTGCTCTACAACACTACCCGGTTCCCAGGCGGCTCCGTCGTCAACTCGGCGATCAGCGGGATCGAGCATGCTCTGTGGGACATCGCCGGCAAGGCAGCTGGACTGCCAGTCTGGGCGTTGCTGGGCGGCCGCGTGCGGGACAAGGTCCGCCTGTACCAATCCATCGGCGGAGCGTCGCCTCAGGAAGCTGCCGAGAACGCGGTCGAGCTCCGCGAGCGCTTCGGCTACAACGCCTGCAAGATGTCGCCCCACAATCCGGGCGACAACGCCATGCCGTACAACGAGGTCACGCGCGTCGCCGGCGAGCGGGTCCGCGCAGTCCGCGAGGCCGTCGGGGCCGACCACGACATCGGGGTCGACATCCATGCGAGGTACTTCGAAGTCCAGAGGGCAATCCGAGTGGCGCGGGAGATCGAACCGTACTACCCGTTCTGGCTCGAGGAGCCCATGCGGCCGGAGAACCCGGACGCGATGAAGAAGCTAGCCGACCACGTCAACATCCCGCTGGCCTCCGGCGAGTGCAACTACACCAAGTACGAATTCCGGGACCTCATCAACCTCCAGGCCCTCGACATCGTGCAGCCTGACGTCTGCGTGTGCGGGGGCATGCTGGAGATGAAGAAAATCGCGGCCATGGCGGAGGCGCAGTACATGATGGTGGCCCCGCACAACCCGATGAGCCCCTTGGCGACCATGATCAACATCCACTTCGCGGCGTCCACTCCGAACTTCCTGATCCTCGAGTACCGGGCCCCGGTCGACGACGCGCGGCGGGACGTCCTGGACGAGCCGCCGATGGTGGAGGACGGCTACACCGCGATCCCCAACAAGCCCGGGTGGGGCGTCGAGCTGAACGAGGAGTCGTTCCGGCACTACCCGCCACGATCCTGGAAACGGACGACAGGGTACCGGGCTGACGGGTCGGTGGCGTTCATCTGAAGTGCGGCAGGCCGGTGAGGGATTCTCTGCTGCCGGTCCGCGGCGGCCGTGCAGGGATGGATCGCGGAGCAGCTACACCGCCTGCCGACACCGGTGCATGCGGCTCGTCGCGCCTCGTGCCCGGAACAGGGCCGGCGATCCCGCACGAGGTCTCTTCCGATTGACAGGCCCAGCGACAGCGCAACCGCGTCCCGAGCATGCTGGAGTAGGGCCGGGACCCAGCCGTCGGACCGCGCGACCGGATGGCCGCACAGCGACCGGCACTGAGCGCCCGCGAGGCAGGCCAAGCTGCAAAGGGACGGAACCAGAGCGGCGCGAACCGACGCTGCCACCTGCATTGACGCACAGCGGCAGCCTGCATCGCAACACCCTCGGATCAAGGCTCGAGACGACCAAGGCCTACCCGTGACCGGCCGATTGGTCGATCTACGGATCGGGAACCCCGGGACGGAGCAAGCGCTACGGCGGATCCTTTACGGCTAACCGAATTCGAGGCGCTCGTGCATCGGTTTCGGTATGCCAGCCCGATCTCGTAAAACTCCTGCAAAATACGGGCCGGATCCGCACCCCGAAGATCGAGCCTCGCGTCGCTGGCCAGTGATATCATCAATACCGTCGTCAATGTGGGTTGGCGGCAGTATGTAGACCAACCAGGGGGTTCTCGTGAAGAAACTATCGATTCGAGTTCTCGGTTTGGCCATGGCGGCGCTGCTAGTGCCGCTGGGGTGGAGCCAGGCCAACCTCGCCACGCTGACGGGCATCGTGTCCGACACGGGCGGAGGCGTGATTCCGGGGGCGGAGGTCATCGTGATGAACTCCGGAACCGGGATTACGCGCGAGCAGTCAACCGGAGCGACCGGCAGCTACACCTTCCCGGCGCTGATACCGGGCGATTACGAGCTGATCGTCACGTCGGAGGGCTTTCAGCAGCATGTCGAGCAGGGGATCATCCTGCGCACCGGCGACAACCGCCGCGTGGACGTCGAGCTCCAGATCGGCCAAGTGACCGAGTCCGTGACCGTGGACGCCGAACTCATCACTTTGAACACGGAGAGCGGCACCATCAAGGGTGACGTGATCGTCATGGAGGAGATCCAGGAGCTGCCCCTCAACGGGCGCGACTTCACGGATCTGGCGTTCTTCGTGCCAGGCGTGGTGCCCTCGGCGAGCGCCCAGGGCTCGTTCGCGTCGATCAACGGCGCCCGGCCGACCAACACCAACTTCTACGTGGACGGCTTCGACAACCGCAACGTGCAGGGCGGCGCCGCCCAAGTGCGGCCCAACATCGACGCGCTCCAGGAGTTCAAGATGGAGACCTCGGGGTACTCGGCGGAGATCGGGCGCCAGGCCGGCGGCGTGCTGAACATGTCGCTGCGGTCCGGCACGAACGACATGCACGGCAACATCAGCTACTTCATGCGCAATGACGTGCTTGACGCACGCGGCTTCTTCGAGGCGGAGAAGACCAACCTGCTCCAGAACCAGTTCTCCGTGACGGCGACCGGCCCGCTCGTGAAGAACAAGACGTTCTTCATGGTCAGCTACGAGCTGCAACGGAGAGACCAGGAGCACACCCGGCTGTCACGAGTTCCGACTCCGATGGAGATCGCGGGCGACTTCAGCCAGACGATCGGCCTGTCTCACCTTGACAACCAGCTCGACGTGACGGACGGCGCCGTACTGGACAATTTGCGAAACCGCTTCGTGATTCGCGACCGCACAGCTCGCGGCGGATGCAACATCAACCGGGTCAACCGAGGCCTCCTCAACTCCTGCTTCCCGAATGACATGATCCCCATGTCCAGAGCGGACCCTGTCGGCCAGCGCCTCTTCAGCGAGTACCCGGAACCGAATTTGGGCAACCGGCGCGATTTGCTGAACTACCGCGTGGTCGACAATGACAACGACAACTTCGACAGCTTCATCACCAAGATTGACCACAAGATCGGCGAGAACAACTTGGCCGGCCGCATACAGTACCGGGCCAACAACGGGGAGAACCCATTCGCAGGAAACAGCGTCCTGCCGCAGTTCGGAAACACGATCGACGACAACCGCTACCTAGCGGGCGTGGACTACACGCACATGTTCTCGCCCACTCTGCTGATGGAGCTCCGGGTCGGCTTCAGCGGCAACGACGTATTCCAGCGAGGAGCCTTCGCGGACCAGAACATCATCGAGGAGCTCGGCATGGCGAACTTCATCTCGGACGAGGACCTCGCGGAGTACCCGGGCATCGACGACTACCCGCTGGTCCGCGTGGACAACCACGCAACGCTCGGTTCGGCGACCAACCTACCGGTCATCACGGATGTGTACGACTACCAGTGGAGCGCCAAGATGACGAACATCCAAGGCAACCACACACTGAAGTACGGATTCAACTACAACTACGTGATGTACGAGCGCCCTGGCGTTAACAACGCCAGGGGCAACTACCGGTTCCGAGGCTTCCGCACGGGAGGCTGCAACTCGCTGACATGCAGGGACTGGGGCAGCCCGGTCGCGGACATGTTCCTCGGTTGGCTGCACAACGTCAACGTTCGGGAAGGTATCAACGGGCCGGACTGGAGGCAGATCGCGATGGGGGCCTTCATCAACGACGACTGGAAGGTGACCCCCAGACTGACCATGAACCTCGGCCTGCGCTGGGAAGTGAACCGGATGCCTTGGGACGTCAACGACAAGATGGGCAGCTACGACCCCTCGTTGAACAAGATCGTGCTGGCCAGTGACCGAAACCTGCCCTCGAACTTCGGCGACTTGCTCGGAGACTTCAACCTCGAAGACCGGTTTCTCACCGCAGACGAGGTGGGCTACCCGCGGTCGGTGATCCAGACCGACTGGAACAACCTGGCCCCCCGCGTTGGCGTGGCCTACCGCGTCACGGACGGGATGGTCGTCCGCACCGGCTACGGCATCTTCATGGCCGGCACGATCCTGAACCCGTTCCGCAACAACTTGGGCAACATCTTCCCGTACACGATCCAGACCAACTACCAGGCGCGGAACGCGAATCCGAACAGACCTCCGGAGATCCTGCTCCACGATCCGTTGGGCACGCAGGGCCGGGACGTGATCATCGCCGGCGGATGGCTGGGCGACCGCCCGACAGCGAGCGGCATCACCCAACGGCCCTCGCAGGCCTACCTGCAGTCTTGGAACTTCACCATCGAGAAGCAGTTGCCGGGCGGCACTAGCGTGGAAATGGACTATCGCGGTTCCAAGGGCACGCATCTGATCCGGCGCTATGATCACAATCAAGCGATTCGCACTCGCGATTGGTTCCTTGCCAACCGGACACCGACGGGCGGCTTCACTGAGAACGTACAGACGCTCCGACCCAATCCGGACTGGAACGCGATCAACTTCTACAACACTGGGTCGAATTCCAACTACCACGCCGCCAACATCTCTTGGCGCAAGCGAAGCCGGCGAGGCCTCTTCTGGAGAGTCAACTACTCATTCTCCAAATCGATTGACGACGCTTCGCGCACGAACGGCTCCGGAGCGACGGACTTCAACAACGCCTTGGACCGCAGAAACCTCAGCTTGGAACGTGGCCGGTCAACTTGGGATCGGCGCCACGTGTTCACCATGGTTGCCAACTACAACCTGCCCTTCGGTCGCGGACGGCGGTGGGGACGGCGCTGGAGCCCCGCCGGGCAGGCCATTCTGGGCGGCTGGCAACTGTCAGGCACGCAGACCTCGTACTCGGGCTCGCCGTTCACGGTGCTGGCCGCCAACGCGGACCAGAACTTGGGCGAGTCGCAGCGCCCGAACAGGATCGCTCACGGAGCTCAGGCGGACGATCCGTCCCTTGGCGCGATCCGAGGAGTGGATTATCCGTTCTTCGACACGAACGCGTTCGTGAACGTGCCCAGCTGCGTCGACGCGGACGCAGAGGCCGGCACGCCGGTTTCCTGCCCTGACGGAGCCTTCGGGCTGGGTACAGCCGGACGCAACATTCTGGACGGCCCGGGCTTGCTCAGCGCCAATGTCGCGCTATCGAAGAACTTCACTGTCCGCGAGGGCATGCGCCTCCAGCTTAGGATCGAGTCGTTCAACTTCCTGAACCGCACGAACTTCATCATGATCAACGAATTCCGGCGCTTCAACGGAGTCGGCGGCGGATTCTTCACGCGCACTGGCAACATCGGTCGCGGGGGCGGACCGCGGATTTTCCAATACGCCTTGAAGCTGCGGTTCTAGAGGGCTGCTCGGCGGGCGCTTGGTCCTCAAGGCAACACTTGAGGGCCGAGACGCAGGCCGCAGGCCAGCACCAAGAGGCCGGGGCTCTATGCCCCGGCCTTTCCTGCTCATGAGAAGTAGGATCGGAGCGGGCTGGGTTAGTAGTGGCGAAGGCCGCCCGGTGCTGCTGCTTTCGCCGGCAACTCGAATGGACATCGACCCGCGCGGCGGTCCGCCTTCTTCTGGGTGAGTGTGAGGGCCAGCCAGCTCGCCTTACACAGCGGGGCTGCCGACACGACATTGGCGACGACCTCGAGACCACAGAGCCGGCGAACATCGTTGAGGACTGCTGCCGAGGCCGACCAGTACCTCCGCGGCTGCCAGTCGGGCCCACTGGAAGTCACACGGTGCCGGGAGCGCCGCCGACCGGCCAGGTCGATCGTCCGCTGTGTTCAGCCAAGTCCTAGGACTTCGGATCTTGTGCCCAGAGGGTAGCGTGCCAAGCCGTTCCGGCTGGGCCACTCCCTGCTACGCGCCGTGCGAGCACTCGCTCCAACTTGGCTGCGTCTGGCGCTGCTGAAATCACGTGGTATCGGATCGCTCGCAGCTGGGCGGCCTGTTCCCGGCCGCCCCGGGGTTCATCACTGGACGGCACATCCCAGGCAGTTCGGACGGGGCCCGGCCCTATGAGGAGATCCTGTCGGCACTGACTTGGCATGCGTGGATGGCTTACAATCTCGCCAGTTGGCCGGCTGCCGCCCGCCTGTGACGGCGGTTAGTCCATACCACCAGAAATGCCCGCCAGAATCACAGATTACAACAAGCTGCTGTTCGATGTCCGCGTCGTACCGGTCTACGCGGACCTCGGTGACTCGCCCGAAGACTCGTCGGACCTTCCGTCGAGACCTACCCTGATCCCCAGGAAGCGGGCAATCATCAACTGCACGAACAACAACGTGCTTTCGGTCGTCAGTAAGAGCTACCAAGTTGTCAAGCACGCTGACGCGATTGAGTACGGTCGGCAGTGCTGTAAACAGGCGTTTCCGGACTTGTCCGAGGGCGACTGGCAAGTGCAACGCACTGACGGCCCAAGCACGGGCAGTTACTGCCATGTCGATATTGAGCACTCCTCGGCAGAGCTGAACTTTGACGGTGTTGGCGCCGGCGACAAGCCGGACACCTACGGACCGTACATCCGCGTTACCAACAGCTACAACCTCAGCCGTGCCCTGTCCTTCGACATCGGCTTCCAGAGGAAGGTCTGCTCCAACGGCATGATCCTGCCACAGTCCAGCCTCCGCTTCTCCTTCACGCACAACACGCGAAGCATCCCGGAGCGAATCAGGTTCCGCCTTAACGACCCGAACTTCCAGAAGACGAAGCAACAGTTCCTCGGGTTCTTGAACCTCTTGCGCGGGACAAAGATTCCTGCCGAGCATTTCAGGCCAATCGCCTTACGGGCCTTGATGCTCCGAGAGCCGCGGACGGAGGCTGGCGGCGCGCAATGGGACAGCTGGCAGGCGCTGCAAGAGGAACTGCTCAAGCGCCAGAAGAAGTACACTTCGGAACTCGGGAAGAATGCGTACGCGCTGCTCAACGTGGTCACCGACATAGCGTCCAGACCGGCCGAGGCCGGGGTTTCGCGAAGGGAGCGGCACAGCCTGCAGAAACAGGCCGGAGCTTGGCTGGCCGACTTCAGCCGGCGACGCAAAGACGCGACGTTCGATCTCGACGTCTACGTTCAGGAGTGCAGGAGACTCGTGTCTCGGTCGCCTGCCACGCCGACGAACAACCTGCGTGGGCTGGGTAACGGCCCGCCGTGGGCCCAATGACACCCAGCGCTGCAGGACCGAACACCAACCGCTCCGCCAAGCCAGCCGCTCAGAACCGCATACCCGTGAAGCCTCCGTCCACGAAGACCTCAGCCCCCGTAACGAAGCTGCCGGCCTTGCGCGCCACCAGCAGCAGCGCGGCGCCGACCAGTTCGTGAGGCTCGCCGAACCGCGCCATGGGCGTCTGGTCCATGATCTTCTTCACCCGCTCGGGCTGGAGGACCTTACGATTCTGCTCCGCCGGGAAGAATCCCGGATTTAGCGAGTTCACGCGCACGCCCCGCTGAGCGTACTCGCGGGCCACGTTCTTGGTCAGGTTGTTCACCGCCGCTTTGGAGGCCGAGTAAGCGAACACTTTCGAGAGTGGCAGGTGGGCGGTGACGCTGCCGATGTTGAGGATCGCGCCTCCGCCCTCCTGGCCGGCCATGAGCGGCGCAAAGAGCTGGCAGCCCCAGTGGGTCGCCCTGAGGTTGGTGTCGAGCACCCACTGCCAGTCCTCGTCCCGAATCTCCTCGTACGGCACGGCCGAGTTGACGCCGGCGCAGTTGACGAGGATGTCAACTTGGCCGTGATCGCTCACGACGCGGTCACGGAGACGCACGAAGGACGCCTTCGAAGTCACGTCCACCGGGGCGAACTCGGCTGAGCCCCCCGCCTCGCAGATGGCGGCGGCCCTAGCTGCTCCGCGCTCGGCCGAGCGACCGGCGACCACGACATGGGCCCCGGCTCCGCCCAAGCCGTCGCACAAGGCACCGCCGAGCACTCCCGTGCCGCCGATCACGATCGCCACGTCGGAGTCGAGGCCGAAGAGCTGGTGAAGGAATCGCTGTGATGCGGGCATCTGCTCTCAGCGTGTCACGTCCGCAGCGGAGAGCGCAACCCCGACCACGGAGCGTGCAGGCGGATCTTCGGATAGGTCGAGAAGCGGCCTCCGCGCTCAATCCGGTCGAGCCGCTCCCGCACCTCACCGGCGATGCTGCCGGTGTCCACTCCGTCCCACTCCGGAAGATAGCCGGAGAGCTTAAAGAGGCCCTTCTGCAGCTGGCGCCTAGCCCCGTTCCGGTTGCGGCGCCCATGGTGATAGAAGCCCACTGCGAAGTGGATGAGCGACTGCAGAAACCAGCGGTCCGGCTGCTGTGAGAACGTCCAGAGCTCCTCCAGCACCTCGTGGCACTCGAAGAACTCCTCCGCGTTGAACAGCTCGACACCTTCCCGGAACAGGCGGTGTGGATCGCGCACCTCCATGACTGACTCCCTCAGGATAGTCCGGCCCTGACGCTACACTCAAAGGCGGATATGTGGCGCCACCTGACCGTCTGCACCCTGCTGCTCACCAGTGTCCTGCGGGCCCAGCCCACCCCGCAGCGCGGTTCGGCCGTGCTGCACGAACTGCTCGACCGTCTCAACACGGTTGGCACGGTCTTGATGCTTGGAGCACACCCGGATGACGAGAACACCGCCGTCATGGCTTACTTCGCGCGCGGCCGGCATCTGCGCACCGTGTACTTCTCGGCCACCCGCGGCGAGGGCGGCCAGAACCGGATCGGCACCGAGCAGGGCAAGCTCATGGGCGTTATCCGCACCCACGAGCTTCTCGAGGCCCGTCGCATCGACGGCGGCGAGCAAGCGTTCGCCACTGTGGTCGACTTCGGCTACTCCAAGAGTCCAGAGGAGACGCTCGAGGTGTGGGGCCAAGAGCGGCTGCTCAAGGACATGGTGCGGGTCATCCGCCGGGTCAGGCCGGATGTGATCGTCTCGCGTTTCCCGCCCAAGCCGGGGAGCGGCGGGCACGGCCAGCACACCGCCGTGGGATGGACTGGCCCTCTGGCTTACGAGGCGGCCGCCGACCCCGATCAGTTCCCCGACCTAGGGCTGCCGGCATGGCGCGCCCGCCGCTACTACTACAACGTCCCCACATTCAACCGCCGCATGGAGGCGGCGGCCGCCTCGCGGCCGGGGCGCCTGCGCATCGAGCTTGGCACGTACGACGCCGTCCTAGGTAAGTCCTATGCCGAGCTGGCAGGCGAGAGCCGCAGCATGCATCGCAGCCAAGCGATGGGAACCGGTCAGCGCAAGGGCAGCGTGCCCGGATTCTTCGAGCATGTGGCCGGCGATGTCGCGCAAGACGATCTGCTGGAAGGCATGGACCTCACTTGGGATCGCATCGCAGGCGGAGCGAGAGTTGGTGCGAGCCTCGCGGCTGCGCGGGAGCACTACGACCCTACGGCGCCGCAAGAAAGCCTACCCCACCTGCTGCGCGCCCATGCCGCCTTGGAGAATCTGTCCGGACCGGAAGTCGAATACAAGCGAGCCGAGCTCGCCCAAGCCATCGAGCTGGCGTCCGGAATCTGGGTGGACGCCTCCGCGGATCGCTGGAACGCCGTGCCCGGCAGTGAACTCAGCGTGTCGATGCAAGTGCTGCGGCGCTCCGAACCGGCTTGGACATGGCGTGGGGCGCGAATCTCCGGAGCCGCCTTGGCCGACCTCGTCGAGTCTGTGGAACTGCCGAGCAATCAAGCCGAAGAGCGGACGTTGCAGGTCAGGATTCCGGACCGGCCCTGCTATTCCCAACCCTACTGGCTCGCGGGTTCTGAGCACGGAGACTCCAACTGCGAGCCGGACGCCTCCTTGCCCGGCCCCGCCCCCGTGCTGCTGGCGACGTTCGTCTTCGAGACGGCCGGAGGCACCAGGATCTCGATTCAGAAGCCGGTCGTGTACCGCTGGATCGACTCCTCCCTCGGAGAGCGATCGAGGCCCCTCGCCGTCGTACCGCCCGTGGCGGTGTCGTTCTCACAGGAGAACCGCATCTTCCCCACCAGCTCCCCGACCGCGGTCCCGGTCCGACTCACGTCGAACATCGGGGCGGCTTCGGCAACCGTTGTCCTCGCGGCACCGGAACGTTGGAGAGTAACACCTGCCTCGCAGGAGGTTCGCTTCGAGCGACGCGGTCAAGAGCGCACGGTGACCTTCGAGCTCTCGCCCCCCGTTAGCGCCTCGGGCGGCGAGCTGAAGGCGACGGTTGAGTTGGACGGCAAGATTTCCGGCCTCAGCATGCAGCTGATTGAGTACCCTCACATTCCGGCGACCCCCGTCTTCCGGCCGGCCTCAATGCGCGTCGAGCGCATCGACGCCACGCTCCTCTCTCGCGAGGTCGGGTACGTGATGGGTGCCGGGGACAAGATTCCGGCAGCCTTGGAGCAGCTCGGGGCGAGCGTCACGCTGCTCACCGCCGCCGACCTGACAACCGGGGATCTGGATCGCTTCGACGCCATCGTCACGGGAATCCGAGCCCTGAACACGCGGCAGGACCTGCTTGCCGCACGAGAGCGCGTGCTGTCGTACGTCGAGCGTGGCGGCACGCTGGTGGTTCAGTACAACACCGCGCCATTCTTTCGGCGGAACCCCCGACCCGGAGCCGACGCGACGCTGGCGCCGTACCCGATGACGCCGTCCCGGCTGCGAGTGACGGACGAACTCGCGGCCGTGACGTTCCCGACAGGCGAACACGCGCTGCTGACCAGCCCCAACCGAATCTCCGCCCAAGACTTCGAAGGCTGGGTGCAGGAGCGCGGCCTGTACTTCATGTCCGACTGGGACGATCGCTACGACGCCGTCGTGGAATGCAGCGATCCTGGCGAGGACCCGCTCGGGGGCGGCCTTTTGTACGCTCGCTACGGAGCGGGCACCTATGTCTTCACGGGCTACTCGTGGTTCCGGCAGCTCCCGGCCGGCGTTCCAGGAGCCTATCGGATCTTCGCCAACCTGATCAGCGCGGGCAAGACGCAGTAGCGGGGCGCGGGGCTCACCCGCCGCCGGCGCGGGCAAACGTCGCCCGGCCTGCCCGCGACGGAAGCGGTCTCGCGTTCTGGCGGCAGGCCGGCAGCTCATTCTGTATCCAGTCGCTACGGCGTGGACTCAGGCGGCGCGACCAGCGGGCCTACTACGAGCGTTGGCTGGCCAGCAGGGGCCCGAAGCTGGGCAAGCTGGTGCTGGTGGCGGTGATGCGGAAGCTGCTGCGGATGTTGAACTCGCTGCTGCACCACGACCGCCGGTGGCAGCCCGAGCCGCCGGCGCGAGGGGCGGCCGCATGACGGGGCCGCGCCCGGGAGGAAAGGCTAGCACACTGCCGGTGCGCCCCGCAACGGAAGCGGGCTCTGCTGAGCAGCAACCCGCTAGGGATGCGGGCCTGACGGACTGCGATGGTCGCTGTGGCGGCCGGGACCGTGCGTGTCGGGTCGCCGCCTTCTCGCAGCTACCGGCCGGGGACTCCATCGGAGTTGTCCCATGCCTCGCCAAACCTTGGGGAAGGCGACCGTAGGGAGCAGGGAGGTGCACCCCTCCAGCAACAGCACTGTGGCAAGCCGCCTGGCGGGCGGCATGCCATCCGTTGACCCAGCCCGGCCGACCGCGCCGCCTCCGTCCGCCAGCGTCGTCCGTGCCGGGGTGGCGTTACCGCGTACCGTCACCCGTCGCCGTATACCGGCCACCGTCTGTCTCTCCCGGCAGTCCCTCCGGAGGTGCCTTCTCTGGCGCTTCGAGCTTGATATCCAACACCGAAGCTGCCCCGCGTCCCTTCCCTGCCACCAAGCAGGCCGCTCCAGCCCACGAGTCGACCCAGCCCGGGATGCCGTCTGCAGCCGGGCTCCTTGCCCCGGCTTGCAAGCCGATCCTGGCCGGCATTGCCGGGGTCAGCCGTCTCGCCTAGGAACCGCCAACTCAAGCTGGGTTTGACAGGCGCCGAGCCAGTGCGCTACAACGGAATTAGTCGTGCTTGGCACCCGGGCCGCTG
The DNA here is from genome assembly GCA_963662745.2 of Bryobacterales bacterium. GTDB lineage: Bacteria > Acidobacteriota > Terriglobia > Bryobacterales > UBA6623 > VXMF01. Next base: position 1,846,671 of record CAXXUI010000002.1, on the reverse strand, counting down.
CCGGGTCGGGGCGTGGCCTAGTTCCACCCAACCTCGACGATTCCTCCCAGAGACCATGATTGCAGTAGAAGGCGTCACCAAGCGATACGGCACTAAGACTGCCGTCAACAACATCAGCTTCGAAGTCGAGCGCGGAGAGATCGTCGGCTTCCTCGGGCCCAACGGCGCCGGGAAGACGACAACCATGCGCATCCTGACCGGCTTCCTGCCCCCGACCATGGGCACGGCGCGGATCGGTGGCCTCGACGTGAGCGAGCACCCTATCGAGGTCAAGAAGAAGATCGGCTACTTGCCCGAATCCCCTCCGCTGTACCCCGAAATGGAGGTCGGCGACTACCTGCGGTTCGTGGCGTCGATCAAGGGCATCCCCAAGAGCGAGATCGCCGACCGCATCGACAGCGCCTTGGAGAGGGCCTCCTGCACCGACGTCCGGGGCCTGCTGGCCAGCAAGCTCTCGAAGGGCTACCGCCAGAGGGTGGGCCTCGCCCAGGCGCTGATCCACAATCCCGAGGTGCTGATCCTCGACGAACCTACGTCGGGCCTAGACCCCAAGCAGATCATCGAGGTCCGTCGCCTGATCCGCTCCCTGGCGGGCGAGCACACGATCATCCTCAGCACGCACATCCTGCCGGAGGTGTCCAGCACCTGCAGCCGGATCATCATCATCAACGAGGGACGCATCGAGGCCAGTGACACGCCGGAGAACCTGACGGCGCAGCTGCAAGGAGCCAACGCCATGCGGCTGGATGTGGAGGGCCCGGCGGAGCAAGTGCGGGCTCGCCTCGAGAGCGAGGATGGCGTGCGCCAGGTGGCGCGCGAGAGCGGCGGCGACGAGCGGGCCGAATGGCGCGTCGAAGTCGAGAAGGACCCGTCCGCAGCGCGCCGGCTTGCGGCGGCCGTGGTGGAGTCCGGCTGGGGCCTTTACGCTCTCCAGCCGCTCGGTCTCAGCTTAGAGGACATCTTCCTCAAGCTGACCAGCCAAGAGGAGGACGGCGCGGCAGATGCCTCCGCCGACGAAGGGGCCGAGGCCGATTCCCCGCCCGAGGAGGCCTCGCAGGCGGACGCCCAAGACGAGGAGGCTCTGGACTCATGAGGAACATTTGGACGATCGCGGCACGGGAGTTCCGCGTATACTTCACCTCGCCGATCGCCTACATCGTGCTCGCGATGTTCGCGGTGATCTTCGGGTACTTCTTCACTACCGGCCTAGCGTTCTTCCTCGACTACAGCGCCCAGGCGGCCGCGCAGGGCGGGGGCTTCGGGGCCCCGTCGCTGCACGTCAACCAGTTCGTCATCGAGCCCTCGCTCGGCAACATGAGCATCGTGCTGCTGTTCCTCGTGCCCATGGTCACGATGCGGCTCTTCGCGGAGGAGAAGCGCAGCGGGACGATCGAGCTCCTGCTCACCTCTCCCCTTCGGGACTACCACATCATCTTGGGCAAGTGGCTGGGAGCGCTGATGCTGTTCGCCTGCCTGCTGGTGGTGGCGACGGCGAACATCGCCGTGCTGTTCTTCTACACCACCCCCGACTGGAAGCCGGTCGCCGTGGCGTTGCTCGGCCTGCTGTTGATGGGCGGCGCGATGATCGCGATCGGCACGTTCCTGTCGACCTTGACCAAGAACCAGATCGTTGCCGGAGCCTTGACGTTCGGCATCCTGCTCCTGCTGTGGGTCCTCAACTGGATCAGCTCGTACGAGACCTCGACGTTCAGCCGCGTGTGCGAATACCTCGCCATCTCTCCGCACTTCGAGCAGTTCTCGAAGGGCGTGATAGAAGTGAAGGACGTGGTCTACTACCTGAGCGCCATCTCGCTCGGGCTCTTCATGAGCAAACGCTCGCTTGAGGCGCTCCGTTGGCAGGCGTGAGGAGGCACGCATTATGAGATTCCTGCAATCCAAGCAATTCCGGTCCGGCAGTTACAGCGGCGCCTACGTAGCGGTGTTCGTCGGGATCCTCGTGGCCGCCAATTGGCTGGGTGTCCAGTACAACGAGACCCTCGACGCCACAAGCCAGAAGCTGTACAGCCTGTCGGATCAGACCCACAAAGTGCTGGACAACTTGGACCGCGACGTGACCATGTCCTACTTCGACCGCACGTCGGAGTTCGAGGCCGCCGAGGACATGCTGCGGCGCTACGAGAACGCGTCCAACCGAGTCCGCGTCGACTACATCGACCCCGACGAGCAACCCGCAGCAGCGGAGGCGATGAACATTCGTTCCTACGGGACGTTGATGCTGACCATAGGGGCCGAGCGCCACGAGGCGTCCTCCACCAGCGAGCAGGACATCACCAACGCCATCATCACGGCAATCAAGGGCCAAGAGAAGACCGCGTGCGTGGCCACCGGTCACGGTGAGGCGGCCAGCAGCGACATGGAGCGCTACGGTTTCGCCAACGCCAAGACGCTGATCGAGGACTCCAACTACGGTTACGAGGACGTGAGCCTCGCGCAGGACGGGGTGCCCTCCGACTGCACGCTGCTAGTGATCCCGGGGCCCACGACGGCCTACTTCGAGCCCGAAGTCCAAGCGATCCGTGAGTTCGTCGAAAACGGAGGCCGCCTGCTCGTGATGCTGGCCCCCGTCTTCCCGGATGAGCGGAGCGATCGGCCGGAGAGCAGCCCCAACTTGGTGGCCCTCCTCAACGAATGGGGCATCGAGGCCAACAATGACATCGTCATCGACAATTCGCCCATCGGCCAGCTGTTCGGCGGCGGGCCGTTCACGCCCTTGGTCGCGTCGTACCAGTACCACGACATCGTGAGTCCCATGGAGAACGTGGCGACGCTGTTTCCCCGGGCGCGGAGCATAGTCAGGGCCGAAGAGACTCCTGGCGGCTGGAGCGTCGACGAGCTGTTCGAGACATCGGAGTCGAGCTTGGCCACCGACACGCTGATTGTCGAAGGCTCGGAAGTGCTGCTTGGGGGCGAGGCCGGGCAGACGGAAGGCCCCATCAACCTAGCGGTGGCCGCCTCGTACGACGTGCCGGAACCAGATGGGACGGTGAACGACAGCGCAGCCGACGGGCAGGACGGCGACGAGGCGGGGACAGAAGTGGAAGAGGACGAGCCGGAACCCGAAGGCCGGGTCGTAGCGGTCGGCTCCTCAGGCTTCGCCAGCAACTACGGCATCGGCTTGGGAGGCAACCAGGACCTGTTCCTGAACATGATGAACTGGCTGAGCTCCGACGAGGACCTGATCTCGATTCGCCCGCGCGATCCCGACTCGACGCCCATTGAGATGACCAGCGCTGAGATGTGGCGCATCTTCTTGGGGAGCATCCTCGTGCTGCCCTTCGTGATTGTCGTGGCCGGTGTCTGGACATGGTGGCACCGGCGCTGAACCACCCGGCCGCCGGCCCTGTCCCGGCAGTCTTGAACCTTCATCCAACGCCAGGAGTTGAAGAGCCATGAAAGCGAATCCCCTTCTGATTGCGGCTGTCGTGCTGGCCCTGCTGGGAGCGGCAGCATGGTACACGAGGGAGAACCCTCCCCCAGCCAGCGACGCGGCACCCAAGATCGTGGACGTGGAGGAGGACGAGCTGCGGAAGATCGTCCTTCGGCGCGAAGGCATGCAGGACTTGGCGATGGTGCGCGAGGAAGGCGGCGAGTGGGAGTTCTCAGGCGGCTCAGAGATCGCGGCGGACGACACGGCGGTCGGGCTGATGGCCTCCAGCCTGTCCTCGCTCAACGCTGACCGCCTCGTGTCCGAGACTGTGTCGGATTGGGAACAGTACGGCTTGGACTCGCCCGCGCTGGCCGTGGGGTTCGAGCTAGCGGACGGAGGGGGCGAGATTCAATTCGGTAGCGACACGCCGACAGGCTCGGGAGTGTTCGCCCGCTTGAAGGACGATCCGAGGCTGTTCACCGTATACAGCTACAACAAGACCTCATTCGAGAAATCCGCGTTCGACTTGCGCGACAAGCGCCTCATTCACTTGGACGAGGACTCGATCAGCAGCGTCACGGTGACCGCCGGCGGTCGCACTACACGGTTCGAGCAACTGGACGGAGACTGGTCGATCACCGAGCCAATGCAACTTCGCGCGGATGACTTCACCGTGGACGACCTGGTGCGGTCAGTTCGCACGGCTGAGATGACGGAGGTGCTTGCCGACGGCGCCGCGGCCGCCGACTTCGCGTTCGGACCGCCCAAGGCGATGGTCGAGATCGAGGACTCTGGCGGAAAGCATGAGCTGGTGATCGGCCAACAGGGCGAGACTCACTTCGCGCGGACCAGCTCGCAGGCGGGCGTGTACGCCATTAGCTCGACCTTGGCGGAGGGGTTCGACAAGCCCGTTAGCGACTTCCGGAACAAGAAGTTGTTCGACTTCGGCTACGCCGACCCGGCGCGCCTGGACGTCCGGGCGGGCGAGGAGTCCGCGGCGGTGGTGCGCTCCGATGGAACTTGGCTGCTGGAGTCGGATGGTTCCAGAGAGGTCGACGGCTCCAAGGTCCAGACTCTGCTGGACCGCCTGCGCGGGCTGACGGCCACCGAGTTCCCGTCCGACCGGCAGGAGGAGCAAGCCGGCTTCGGCCTAGATGCGCCACTCATCGAGGCCTCGGTCACTCCCGAAGCCGAGAACGCACTGCCGGAGAAGGTGCTCGTCGCTTCAACCGACGCGGCCGCGGCGTACGCCGCTCGAGACGGCGAACCGTCCACCTACCAAGTCGAGCAGTCCGCAGTCGACGATATCGTCCGGGCCCTTGAGGATTTGCTGGCGGAGCCGGAAGACGAAGCTGACGAGGTAGCTGACGAAGACGCGCCGGACTCCGACGAGAACGAATGAGGCGGCGGACGGACGGCAGCAGGTCTGCGTTTGCGATGGGTTGTGGCATTGGGGGCTGCTCGGCTGAAGCCTCCATGGGTTCGCCGGGCCAGCTGCCGCCACCTGCTGCGTGCGGGGTGTAAGTGGCACCCTGCCGCCGGCCTGAGGGATTCGCCCGGCTCTCCCGCGCCATGTCCGCGCCAAGACCGAGCCGCCGGCCGCAGGGGCCGTCGCCAGCGAGCGCCGACTGAATTCGCTCTCGTGCAGCTATTGCGCTGGTGCGCTAGGCGGTGAGCAGAACGCCACAGCCTGTGTGACCCGCACCTCATCGGCCGCCCCCGCCTCGGCAAGGAAGCTCCCGTGTCTCGCATCACGGGACTGCTCCTGGCAGCAGCCTTGACCGGCCAGCCGACAAGGGTGTTGGAACCAACGACAAACCCCGTCAGACTCGGAGCACGCTCGCCGGACAGACCGGAATGCGGCTGCGGGGCACGATCAAAGGCTGGCCTTCCGGTAGCCGACGGGCCGTCCGACGATCGGCTCTGACAGCCGCAGCAGCGCTCCGCGGCCTGCCAAGGATCCTCGACCCACCGATGTCAGGCTGCGAGGGAGGGATCCGACGGCTGCTTGGACGCGGGCCCGCTCCTACCGTCCCGCCCTTGGACGCGCGGGCGCTGCATAGTAGTAGGTATGGAAGCGCTCCGATCAATGATCCGCGAAGTTCCGGACTTCCCCAAGCCCGGCATCCTCTTCTACGACATCACGACACTGCTAAAGGATCCGCGCGGTCTCCGGCTGGTCACGGACGCGCTGGCAGAATCAGCCTCTGACCTGCAGGTGGACTTGGTGGCTGGCATGGAGTCGCGCGGCTTCCTGTTCGGCCCGACCCTCGCGCTGCGCCTCGGCACGGGCTTCGCCCTGATGCGCAAGCCCGGCAAGCTGCCCGCCGACACCACCAGCGTCACCTACGACCTCGAATACGGTTCGGACTCCCTCGAAATCCACACTGACGCGATTCGGCCCGGCCAGAAAGTGCTCATCGTGGACGACCTACTGGCCACCGGCGGCACGGCGGCCGCGGCAGTTCAGCTGGTGGAGAAGCTAGGCGGACACGTGGTCGGCCTCTCCTTCGTCGTCGAGCTGGACTTCCTCCGCGGCCGCAAGCTGCTGGCAGGCCACGAAGTCCGCTCACTGCTGCACTACGACAGCTGACGCCGGAACTTGGCATGCCGGACCTGATCCACAAGCGCTGCGCCAGCGCCGGGGCTGCCCGGCTCGAGCCTGCATTCGCCAAGATCAACCTAGGCCTGCAGGTGCTGCAGCGCCGGACGGACGGATTCCACAGCCTCCGCACCGTTTTCCAGTCGGTGGCCTTCTTCGACGACGTCCGCGTGCAGCTGTCACCGGGGCGCGACCGGTCCGTCCAGCTGCGATGCGACCGCAAGGATCTCGACAACCAGCGCAATCTCGCTTGGCGGGCCGCGGACCGGCTGCTTCGCCGCCTCAGCATCCGGGCCTCGATCCGCATCGACCTGCGCAAGAGAATCCCTGTGGGAGCGGGCTTGGGCGGAGGCTCAAGCGACGCGGGAGCTGTGCTGCGGGCGCTCGCCCGCCTCCTCCCGGAACGGCCTCCGGCCAGAGCAGTCTACGAGACGGCGCGCGAGCTGGGCAGCGACATCCCGTACTTCCTCATCGGCGGCACCGTGGGGGCGACCGGGAGAGGAACGCGGCTGCGGCCACTGCCGGACTTGACGGACGGTGCGGTCGTGCTGGCCCTGCCCAGCATCTCCGTATCGACCGCCTGGGCCTACGCCGCCTTGGCCGAGGGTCGCGCCTCCGGGAGATTGACCGAGCCGTCTGAACCGGGTATACTTGAGGATGTCGGCTCGTGGCCGGCAGTTCTCGGCCTCCTCACTTCGTCAATGACCAACGATTTCGAGGAGGTGGTCTTCGCTAGACACCCGGTCCTCAGGGACATCAAGCGAGCGATCCGCTCGCTCGGAGCCCGGCACGCCTTGCTTTCGGGAAGCGGTTCCGCGGTATTCGGAATGTTTGACTCCGCAGTTGCAGCCGAGCAGGCCGCCCAGCGGCTTGAGGTCGACGGGGTCCGGGCGAGGGCGGCGTCGCTGCTCCCCCGGAGCCGGCTCGGCGAGCCGCTCGCACAGCCCAGCCCAAGGAAGGAGTCCGTCTCGCATGGCTAGTCCCGAGTCCACGAGATGGCGCCTCAAGGTGTTCAGCGGCACCGCCAACCCGGCCTTGGCGGCCGCCATCTGCCGGCATCTGGAACTCCCCATGGGCAGGGTGGACTTGGAGAAGTTCTCCGACGGCGAGACGCATCTGCAGATCATGGAGAACGTCCGCGGCATGGACGTCTTCGTGGTTCAGCCTACTTCGAGCCCCGTCGACCGCAACCTGATGGAGCTGCTGCTGATGATGGACGCTCTGCGGCGTGCCTCAGCGAAGCGCATCACAGCTGTTCTGACCTACTACGGGTACTCGCGCCAAGACCGCAAGGACCGGCCCCGGGTGCCGATCTCGGCCAGGCTGGTAGCCAACCTCCTAGTGGCCGCCGGAGCCGACCGCGTGCTCACGCTCGACCTGCACGCGGCGCAGATCCAAGGCTTCTTCGACATCCCCGTGGACAACCTCTACGGCCGGCCGGTAGTGGTGGAGTACTTGAAGCGACTGCACCTCCCGAATTTGAAGATCATCTCGCCGGATGCCGGCGGCGTGGAGCGGGCGCGGGCGCTGGCGAAGCAAGTCAATGCCCCCTTGGCGATCATCGACAAGCGTCGAGAGAAGGCTAACGTCTCCGAAGTGGTCCACGTGATCGGGGACGTGGCCGGCCACACCTGCGTCATCATCGACGATCTGGTGGACACGGCGGGTACTTTGATCCACAGCGTTGACGCGCTGCTCGAAGCCGGGGCCTCGTCGGTCTACGCCGCTTGCACGCACGCCGTGCTCTCAGGCCCCGCAGTCGCGCGGATCGACCAGTCGCGCCTCACCCAGCTGGTCGTCACCGACTCCATTCCGCTCTCCGCCGAGGCGCAGGAGTGCGGCAAGATCCAGCAGCTGAGCGTGGCGGAGCTGCTGGCTCGGGGCATCGACTCAATCCACAGCGAGACGTCAATCAGCATGCTATTCGAATGACCGGGCCAGCAGCGCGGCCGTCTCCGGATTCCGGAAGGCGCGCTGCGGCGCCGGGCAGCAAGGAGCTATCGAGATGCAGGAACAGATAGAGATGGAAGTGGCCCCCCGCTCCGAGCGGGGCAAGAACGCAGCCCGCCGCATGCGCGCCGCGGGCCGCGTGCCGGCGGTTGTCTACGGCCTTGGCAGAGACCCGCAGGCGCTGGCCGTTGACACCAAGGCCATGACCCGGATTCTGTCCGACCCCGCCGGCCAAAACCGCGTGCTGAGTCTGCAGTGCGCCGGGTCGCAGGAACCCGCCATGGCCGTCGATTACCAGATCGATCCCGTCACCCATGCGCTGCTGCATGTTGATCTGCAGCGCGTCGACTTGGCCAAGTCCGTCAAGGTCTCCGTCCCCATCCGGGCCGTCGGCGTGGCCTTCGGCGTCAAGACCCAAGGCGGCTTCGAGGAAATGGTCGGCCGCGAAGTCCGCATCGAGTGCCTCCCGCTGGAGATCCCCGAGCACATTGAAGTCGACATCACTCCGCTGCGGATCGGCGAATCGATCCGCGTGCGCGACATCCCTGCCCAAGACAGCTTCCAGCTGGCTGACGACGACCACAAGCTCCTCGTTCACGTCATGGCGTCGCGGACGGCGGACGAAGTGGAAGAGGAGGAGGAGCAGGAGGAAGGCGAAGAGGTCGAAGCGCCGGCTTAGGCCGGCCTCCGTCCCGCCGAGAGCTGACCCGCTCGGACTGCAAGGGCGATCAATGTTCTGGAAGCGTGCCAAGCCAAGCCCCGCCGAGTGGCTCGTGGTGGGCCTCGGCAACCCGGGCCCGCAATACCGCTGGACTCCTCACAACATGGGCTTCTTAACGGTTGACGCCTTGGCTCGCGAGGCCGGCATCCGGGTGGAGCGCCCGGAGGAGAACGCCTTGGTCGGCCGCGGCACCGTAAGCGAGCGCAGCGCCGTGCTCGCCAAGCCGCTGTCGTTCATGAACCTCAGCGGAGGTCCGATCAAGGGCCTGGTCCGCCGCTACGAACTGCCGGTGAACCGGCTGCTGGTGGTCTACGACGAACTCGATCTGCCGTGGGGCCGGCTGCGCCTGCGGCAGAAGGGGTCGCCGGCGGGCCATAATGGTATGAAGTCCATTATCGCGTCCTTGGGGACTTCGCAGTTCCCGCGCCTGCGGATCGGGATCCACCCGGGCCATCCGGTCGGGGACCGGAGCCGCTACCTGCTGCGCCCCCTCGGCCGGAGCAGAGTGGAGGAAGTCGAAGGGATCGCGGGTAGGGCCGCCGACGTGGTCGGAGACCTGCTCGCTGAAGGCGCACAGAAAGCCATGGCGCGCTGCAACCGCCGCGCGCTCGAACCAAAGGAATAGGGCAGTATGAGAATCTACGAACTTGGCTTCATCCTCAAGCCGGACCTTCCGCACGAGACCGCCGGCGGCGCGATCGAGGCGGTTCAACAGGCGCTGGTTGATGGAGGGGCCACCATCGACAAGGTCGACGACTGGGGCAAGCGGAAGCTGGCCTACCGCGTGCAGGGCTTCTGGAACGGCCATTACGTGTTCATCCAGTACTCCGTCCAGGACGGTTTCGCGATCACCAGCGAGGTCGAGCGCCGACTGCGGGTCGCCGACAACATCATCAAGTACATGACGATCAGAATCGATGAGGACTTGAAGAGACTGAAGAAGGCGCAGGCCCGCCGCGCCAAGCGCGCTCCGCGGCTGGCTGCCAAGCTCGCCGCTCGCGAGGCCGCCAAGGCCGCCGAAGCCAAGGCCAAGGCTGGTGTGCCAGGACAGCCGGCCCCCGGACAGCCGCCGGCCCCCGGCGCATAGCAGGCTGCGAACGAGAGGAGTCAGGACATGCCCGACAACCCAACCAGCGAAGGCCCCAAGCCGGCCGCGAGGTCTGGTCCGCACGCGAGGAAGAAGCGCCCGGGAAAGCGGTACTTCCGCCGCCGCAAGGTGGACTACTTCAGCGTCAACCGCATTGACCAAATCGATTACAAGGACGTGGACACACTCAAGCAGTTCCTTGGCGGACGGGGCAAGATCAACCCTCGCCGGCGCACGGGCTTGAGCGCCAAGCACCAACGCGAGCTGCGTAAGGCGGTCAAGCGGGCCCGTAACCTAGCGCTGCTGCCGTTCGCGGGGGCCATCGTCAAGAAAAAGCCCGGAGTGAAGCCCCATGCTTGAAGTCATATTGAAGAAGGACATCTTCAAGCTGGGCGAGCGAGGGGATGTCGTCCGCGTCGCCAACGGGTACGCGCGGAACTATCTCTACCCGCAGCGGCTCGCCATCCCGGCCGACAAGGGTAGCCTTCAGCAGCTGTCGTCCATGCGGGCCGCCGCGGACCGCCAAGCGGTGACGCTGCGGGGCGATGCCGAGCGGCAACTGGCGGCGCTGGAGGGCGTCGAGATCCGTGTGGTGGCCCGGGCAAGCTTGAACAACCAGCTGTACGGTTCGGTCAAGGCGCGCGACATCGCGGCGAAGCTGGAGGAGATCGGCATCGAGCTTGACCGCAACCGCATTCAGCTCAAGAGCCCGATCCGGATTCTCGGCGATTACGAAGTACCCATCCACATCTACAAGGACTTGGCCTGCACCATCAAGCTGGAAGTGCGGGCTGAGGGCCGCGAGGACGATCCGCTGACCCGCTCCATGGAAGCTCCGGAACAGCTGGAGTTCGCTCCGGCACCCGAACCGGAAGAAGGGGAAGAGGGCGAGGAAGGAGAAGGCTTCGACTCGGAAGGCCAGGCATCTGCCGAGGAGTCGGATGAGGCGACGGAAGCCGCCGCAGCCGGTGAGGAAGCTGCCCCAGCCGGCGAGGAAGCTGCAGCAGCCGGCGAGGAAGCCGCAGCAGCAGAGGAAGGCGAGGAGGTCTGGGCACCCCCCGTCACGGAACCAGCCGAGGACCAAGCAGGTGCGGGCGAAGTTCTTTGACCTGACCGGCCAGACGGCCCTCGTCACCGGTGCCGCGCAGGGCATCGGCGCCGGCATTGCCTCGCGTCTTGCGGCTGCCGGAGCCACGGTAGGCGTGCTGGACCGCAACGCAGCCGGGGCGGAGGCCAAGGCCGAGCAGATTCGAGCGGACGGAGACCAGGCGTTCGCGCTGGAGATCGACGTGGCCGATCCCGTATCGGTGCAGGCAGCCGTCGGCGCGGCCTTGGACCGCCAGAACGCCATCCATGTCTTGGTCTGCAACGCAGGCATCGCGGGCAAGGCAGCCCCGGCTTGGGAGCAGGCGGACGCGGACTGGCAATCCGTCATCGACATCGACCTGACGGGCGTCTTCTACTGCTGTCGCGCGGTCCTGCCCTCGATGGTGGAACGCGACTACGGCCGCATCGTGAACATCGCCTCGCTGGCCGGCAAGGAAGGCAACCCGAACATGACGGCCTACTCAGCGGCCAAGGCCGGGGTCATCGCCTTGAGCAAGTCGATCGCCAAGGAGACGGCGCGCAACGACATCTGCGTCAACTCCATCTCCCCCACGGTCATCCGCACTCCGATCCTCGAGCAGCTCACCGAGGACCAAGTGCGCTACATGACCTCCAAGATCCCCCGCGGGCGCACGGGAAGGATTGAGGAGGTAGCCGCCGTGGCGCACTTCCTGGCGAGCCCCGACTGCTCGTTCGTGACCGGCCAGTGCTACGACGTGAGCGGCGGACGGGCGACCTACTAGCCGCGGCTTCCCCATGCAGGTCCGTCAGGCCGATGCCGGACCTGCGGCGCGATGCCTCACGGCGACACGGCCTACCTTGGCATGACCGCTGAACGCGTTTCCTACGCCGGCTGGCACAACTGCTGGCGGCTCGCCAATGGCGAGGCAGAGGTGATCGTGACTGCCGATGTCGGCCCCCGCATCATCCGGTACGGATTCCGCGGGGGTCAGAACCTGTTCGTCGAGCTGGAGCAGGACCAAGGACGGACGGGCGACGGGAGCTGGCGCCTCTACGGCGGCAGCCGCCTGTGGGTCGCCCCCGAAGACCGCGTCTACACCTACGCGGCCGACAATGACCCGGTTGAGATTCAAGCCTCCGGAAACCGGCTCCGGGCCCAGGCACCTGTCGAGCACACCGGCGTACAGAAGGGAATCGAGGTCACCTTGGCGGAACGCGGCACCGAGGTCCACGTGCTGCACACCCTCGCCAACCGGACGATCTGGCCGTTGCGCATCGCCCCTTGGGTCGTGACGATGATGCATCCCGGCGGCGTAGGCATCACCACGCTCCCCCCGCGCGGGACGCACCCCGAGTTTCTCGCGCCGACCAACCCCTTGGTGCTGTTCGCCTTCACCAACATGAGCGACCCGCGGTGGAGCTGGCTGGAGAAGTACGTGGTGCTGCGCCAAGACCCGCACGCCAGCAGCCCAGAGAAGATCGGTCTCTTCAACCCCGCCACGCGCGGCGCCTACCTGCTGAACGGGGAGCTGTTTGTGAAGAAGCACCAAGCGCTGACCGGCGAGGAGTACCCGGATTTGGGGTCGTCCTTCGAGATGTTCACCAACGAGACCTGCTTGGAGCTGGAGACGCTGGGTCCGATGCGCACGCTGCGGCCGGGCGAGTCGGCAACCCACCTGGAGACTTGGTCCCTCCACCGGCCCGTTCATGTAGACGCGTGGACCGACAAGGCCCTCGACAGAGCAATCCAACCCTGGGTTCGGTAGGTATGCGGGCAGTCTGCGGCAGGCTGGTCAAGTCTGGGCGCTTGGGGCTGCTTCCGTCGCCATTCAATCCGCCCACCAACGCCCACATTGCGCTTGCCGCCGGTGCGCAGCAGGCCTTCGGGCTGGACCAAGTCGCTTTCGTGCTTCCCCGCACCCTGCCTCACAAGCAGCCCAGCGGTCCTGGTTGCACGCGACGGCTGCACTGGCTCGAGAAACTGGCGCGAGGCCGCGACGACAGGATCGTACTGGAATCCGAGCAGGCGCTCATCCTCGACATCGCCACGGCCGTGCAGGGTCTTACCGGCCCTCGCTGCAAGCTCTTCGCGATCGCCGGCCGGGACGCTGCCGAACGCTACGAGCGGTGGGATTACGGCGACCGGATGTCCTTTCGCGAACAGCTGGAGCTATACACCCTGTTGGTAGCTTCCCGGAACGGCCGCCACCGGGTGACCGAAGAGCATCGTGGCCGGATCTTCACGTTCGACATCGGCGAGCGCCATGCCGCGGCCTCCTCTAGCTCCGTTCGGGAGCGCATTCGCTCGGGACGGCCTTGGCGCGACTTGGTGCCGGACGGAATCCGGGTTGATGTCGGACGGGCCTACGCGGAGCCTGCTCCGTGACGAGAGCGCTGACTGTCTACAGCCGCGCGTCGTACCGCGTCCTGTTCCGTAGGAGAGGCCTGCTGCAGGCGCTGCGGCTGGAGCTGAGGGAACTTGAACTTGAGTACGAGCGCGACATCGAGAGCGTCCGCCAGTTCGAGCGACGCTACCGCCCCGCCGTGGGCACGCGCTACGAGGAGCTGGAGTCGCTGCGCGATCGCGTGAATCGGGGCTGGGCCGCGCTGGAGCAGGCGCAATGCGGCGCACAGGAGGCCGAGAGCGAGGAGGGGTCCCCACTGGATGCGGGCCACGAACCACGCCAGCGGCCGGCCCAGGAAGCCAGACAGCTGTTCCTCGCTCTGGTCCGCGAGATCCATCCCGACTTAGCGCCGGACGAGGTAGAGCGCCGGAGGCGCCACTCGATGATGGCCGAAGCCACTTTGGCCTACCGGGACAGCGACACCCGACGCCTGCAGTGGCTGCTGGAGCACTGGCAGGCTGACACTGAATCCATTCAGGGCATCGGCCTCGCGGCTTCCTGGTCGCGAACCAACCGGCACCTGGCATGGGTGAGGTACCGGCTGCGGGAAATGCGCCACGCCTTGGGCCAGCTCCACTCCTCGCCGATGGCCCGACTGATGGAGGAGCAACACCGGCACCGGTCCATCGGACGCAACCTGATCGTCGAGATGCGGCGACAAGTCACTGCCGAACTCGAGATCGCCCGCCGGGATCAGCGTCGCTTGGAATCCGCGCTGGCGGCCCTGCCGGAGGATGCGCGGGCGGCCGTACGGGCCGCCATGGCGGCCTGAGGGCGAAGCGAAGACGTCGCAGGACAGCAGCGGCTGGGCCGACCGCCGGCCGACAGTTGCAACTTTCCGGCTGCACGCCTACCATTGGGATTGCGCCGCCCACCATCCATGACACGTCGTGAGCTCTTGCTAGCCGGTGCAGCGGCACCGTGCCTCCTCGGAAACCAGATGCCAGCCCCAAGACTCGGCCTTGACTTCTTCAGCCTTCGCTCGCAGGGATGGTCTGCGTTCCAGCTGCTGGACTTCGCCCACAGCCAAGGCGCCACAGTCGCCAACTTCTCCGAACCGCGCTTCCTGGGCTCCACGGACTCGGACCACCTCAAGCGCGTACGCGAGCATGCGGACGCGCTCGGCATTGCCATCGAGGTAGGTTTCGGCTCGATCTGCCCGACGTCGACCCGCTTCCGCCAAGAAGACGGCTCGCCTCGGGAGCAGCTCCTGAAGATGTTCGGGATCGCCCGGATCCTGGGGTCCCCGTTCGTCCGCTGCTACTTGGGGAGCGCAGACGAGCGCAAGGGGGAGATTCCCCTTGAGCAGCACATCGAGAACACCATCGCCGCCTGCAAGTCCGTGCGGGACGAGGACGGGCGGCACGGCATCCGGATCGCGGTGGAGAACCACGCCGGCGACCTGCAGGCCCGCCAGCTGCGGAACTTGGTGGAGGAGGCGGGCACCGACTACGTCGGCGCACTGCTGGACTCGGGCAACGCAACTTGGACACTTGAGGATCCGCACCACACCTTGGAGGTCCTCGCCCCGATCGCCCTGACGACTGGAATCCGCGACTCGCGCATCTGGATGGACGACGGCGGAGTGAACGTCATGTGGGTGCCGATGGGCGCAGGCAACGTCGGAATCGACCGCTGGGCTGGGCGCTTCCGCGAGCTGCGGCCCGATCTGGCGTTCTCGCTCGAGATCATCAACTTGAGGACGGCGCGGCGCTTCGAGGTCCAAGACAGCGACTTCTGGGAAGCGTACCGGGATGTACCGGCTTGGGTGTTCGAGGATTTCATGAAGATCGCCCGGACTGGCGAGCCCTTCACTCCGCAGGACGGGGATCCGATCGAGCTGGAGCGAAGGGAAGTGGCAGCCGACTTGGCACACTCGCGCCGGCTGCTGGGAATGGAATAGGCTCGGCAGCAAGCCGGAATTCGAAAGAGACGGGGACGGGGGAGGTCTCAGGTGGCCGTTCGCACTGTATTTCTGGCGATAGTTCTGGCTGCGGGAGCCCTCGCGGCCGAGATCCCCCGTGTCACGCCGGCCGAGGCTGGCCTTTCCGTCGACCGGCTGGAGCGCATCACGCGTGCTCTGACCGAGGATGTTGAGCAGGGCCATGTCGCGGGCGCGATCGCAGTGATTGCCCGCAACGGCAAGATCGGCTACTGGCAGGCTGTCGGCATGGCGGACCGCGAAGCGGCCAAGCCCATGCAGAACGACACGGTGTTCCGCATCTACTCAATGACCAAGCCCGTCGTCGGGGTCGCTCTGATGACGTTGTACGAAGAAGGCAGGTTCTCGCTGCTCGACCCAGTCAAGAGGCACATCCCGGAGCTAGGCGGACTGCAAGTCCTGGAGGACGACACGCAAGTGCCCGCACGAAGGGAGATGACCGTTCAGGACCTGATGCGCCACACGGCCGGCTTCACCTACGGGTATTTCGGGAGCAGCCCAGTGGACAAGCTGTACGGGGACGCCAACCTGCTGGACGGCAACGACTCCGTCGCCCACTTCGTGGAGAAGCTCTCCCGGCTGCCGCTTAAGCATCATCCCGGGTCCGCCTGGGAGTACAGCGTCTCCGTCGACGTCCAAGGGCGCCTGATCGAAGTGCTGTCGGGAATGGACTTGGACGAATTCCTAGAGGAGAGGATCTTTCGACCTCTCGACATGCGAGACACTTCGTTTCGCGTGGCACCGGAGTCCGAGGGCCGCTTCGCCCAGATGTACGAGCGCACTGAGGACCGGAAGGCGCTGAAGCCGTCCCCTTCGGATAGGTCAGCCGGTTACTTCGACCGAGAGTCGCGATGGTTCTCCGGAGGCGGCGGGCTGGTCTCGACGGCTCGGGACTACTTGCGCTTCTGCCAGATGCTGCTCAATGATGGCGAACTGGACGGGCAGCGCGTGCTGAGCCGCAAGACCGTGGAGCTGATGACCATCGACCATGTAGCCAACATTCATAGGGGCTCGTCGATCGCCGACACAGGCTACGGTTTCGGGCTCGACTTCGCGGTTCACATCGACCCCGCCGCAAGCGGCGTCAACGGGTCCGTGGGCGAGTACAACTGGGAGGGCTTGGCTGGAACCTTGTTCTGGGTTGACCCGGTCGAAGAGATGATCGGCCTGTACATGATGCAGGTGCTGCCGCCGAGGTTCGAAGAGAGCCACCGGCAGTTCAAGCGGCTCGCATACCAAGCGATCGACGACTAGCCAAGTGACTTCCCGCGGCCGGCGCACGGACCGCAATCGCGCCGTATACTGCTAGGATCCAATGAACCGCCGGTACCTGCTTTCCACTTCACTCCTGCTCCTAGCCCTCGCGCTGGCCTGCTCCCCGAGCGCCCGGGAAGCGGAAGCCGGAGAGATCCCATCCTCTCGGCCCGAGCAGGTGGGGCTCTCTCAGGAGCGCCTGGACCGGATCACGCAATCCATGCAGAACGACGTCGATCGCGGCCATTTGCCGGGATCGATCGGCGTAATCGCCCGCCGGGGCCGAGTCGCATACTGGGAGGCGGTAGGCCAAGCGGACATGGAGGCCGGCAAGCCGATGGCCGACGACACCATCTTCCGCATCTATTCCATGACCAAGCCGATCGTCGGCGTGGCATTGATGACGCTATACGAGGACGGACTGTTCGAGCTGAGTGATCCGATCAAGCAGCACATTCCGGAGTTGGGCGGCCTGAAGGTGCTGGAGGGCGACGCATTGGTGGATTCCGACCGGGAGATGACGGTGCAGGACTTGATGCGCCACACGGCCGGACTTACCTACGGCCTGTTCGGAGAGAGCCGCGTCGACACGATGTACAACGACGCCGGCGTCCTGAGGGACAACGAATCGATCGCCCACTTCGTCACTAAGCTGTCCACGCTGCCTCTCAAGCACCAGCCCGGATCGGCGTGGGAGTACAGCGTCTCCGTCGATGTCCAGGGACGCCTGATCGAGGTGCTCTCGGGTACGGACCTAGCCTCGTTCCTCTCAGAGCGTCTGTTCGATCCGCTCGACATGCGCGACACGGCATTCACAGTCCCTGCCGAGAAGAAGGACCGTTTCGTTCAGATGTACTCCAAGACTGAAGGCAGGGACGGGTTGGAGCCATCCCCGGCGGGGCGCTCGGCCCGATACTACGACTACGACAGCAAGTGGTATTCGGGAGGCGGGGGATTGGTCTCCACGACTCGGGACTACCTGCGCTTCTGCCAGATGCTGCTCAACGGGGGCGAGCTCGGCGGTGTCAGGATCCTCAGCCGTAAGACCGTGGACCTGATGACGAGGGACCACATGCGGGGCGTTCGGAGGGCTTCCCGGACGCTGCGCCCAGGTTACGGCTTCGGATTGGACTTCGCCGTCCACATCGACCGCTCCCGGAGCGGCCTGAACGGATCTCTCGGAGAGTACAACTGGGGCGGCTTGGCCGGCACATCCTTCTGGATCGACCCCGTCGAAGAGATGATCGGCCTGTACATGATCCAAATGCTCCCGCCGCGCTTCGGCGACAGTAGGACGCGCTTCAAGACGCTGGCGTACTCGGCAATCGTGGACTGACTCGCCCCGCAGGCGAGGGCGGGGGCTACCTCAGCCCCGACTGCCAAGGCGGCGCGGCGCTAGCGCGAGGGTTCAAGGAACGTCTTGCGGATCTTGGCAACCACGGTGAAATGCGGGTCCACCACGTTGGCGATGTCGTACTCCATCGCGTGCCCCATCAGCAGCGACGAGCCGCGCTCGTCGAATCCGTAGTCGCTCATCAGCCAGCGCTGGAGCTCGGTCGTCGCATGCTGGAGCGCCTGCAGCAGCGGCCGGGCGCTGCCGAGAGTCATCAGATGCTCGTCGCTCTCCAGCCGGGGCCATCCAATGGAGCGTCCTTTGATTAGATCCACGCTGAACTCGACATCCATTGACACCTCAAGGGCGTTTCCCACGACCTCGCCGTCACCCTGCCTGGCGTGCCCGTCGCCCACGAACAGCAGCGCTCCTGGCTCGGAGACCGGTAGCATCAGCGTCGTCCCGATGACCATGCCGTTGTAATCCATGTTCCCGCCGAACGCACCAGGCGTGCTGGTCGACACAGCTTCTCGCCGGGCCGGCGCCACCGCGACGCAACCCAGCATCGGCCGCAACGGAACGGCGATGCCCGAGGGGAGAATCTCGTCGGAATCCACTGTCGCAACGCCTGCTTGGCGGTCAATCACCCAAGTCTCGGTGGTCTGCTCGCGCTCGGCCTCGTGGCGGAGGTAGGCGGGGTCAGCCGTGTACGGCGCCAATAAGCTGCTTGACCAAGCCGTGCCTCGACTGGGCTCGATCTTCTCGAACCGGACGACGAGCACATCCCCGGGTTCGGCACCCTCGATATAGAACGGCCCCGTCTGAGGATTCGGACGCCCTCCAACCTGCCGGTCGGCAGAGTCGAAACCCCGAGCGTCGATCGTACTCGTGACGACGCGGTCACCCGGGGCGATCTTGAGCACAGGCTCATGAGCGAACGAGAAGGTGGTGTAGTAGCGGTCGGGCTGGAATCGATGAGTCTCCGCCTCAACCGGCGAGGTCAGAGTGACCATGAGCGGAATCATAGCAAGAGGGACCGTGAGGCGGGCCGAGCCCGGAACTGCTGCCAGCATTTGCCGATCAGCCTACCCGATTCAGCCGCAGCGCCGCAAGCCGCTGCTTCCAAGAGGGGCCGAGCACGCGCCGCCGTCAAGCCGCTTCGGAGAATTGGATCACTCCGCGCGCCACTCGACCTGCCTCCATATCGTCAAAGGCGTCGGACAGTCGATCCAGCGGGTAGCGCTTGGTGATCAAGGCGTCCAAGGGGAGACGTCCGCCCAAGTAGAGGTCGAACAGCCGGGGCAGGTCCAGCCGAGGGCGGATCGATCCGACAAACGAGCCGAGCAAGCGCTTGTTCTGGAGCACGAGAGCTCCGGCGGGAATGCCGACAGTCTGCTTGGCAGCATGCAGCCCCACAATGGTCGCCGTGCCGCCCGGCCGGGCGGCCTTGAGCGAGAGCTCGATCGTCTGAGCGGCTCCGACGCTGTCAAAGACATACTCCGGACCGCCGCCCGTCAGCCCGGCCAAGTCCTTGAGAACATCCTCGCTGGCGGCGGAATTCAGGGTCAAGTCCGCCCCTAGGTCCTTGGCGAACTCAAGCTTCGAGTCCAGCACGTCAATGGCGACGATCGGGTTGCAGCCAGCCAGCTTGCAGCCCATCAGGGCGCTGAGACCCACGCCGCCGCAACCGATCACGGCCGCCGGTCGCCCCGGCTGCGCCTGTGCGGTGTTGATCACGGCTCCGACGCCGGTTGCCACGGCACAGCCGATCACTGCCGCAATCTCGAAAGGCACACCGTCCGGGATCGGCACCGCGCTCTCCTCCGCGATGACCGCATGCCCAGCCATCGTGGCGGCGCTGAGGAAGTGCTTGAGCATCATGCCATCCGTGGTGCTCAGCCGGGACGTGCCGTCCAGCAGCAAGGCTTGGAAGGTCGTGCCGGGAAGCCTCTCGCACAGGTTCTGCCTACCGTTGAGACAGGTGGGGCACCGCTCGCAGGCCGGCAGCCAGTTCACGACGATGCGATCGCCGGGCTTGCAGCGGGTAACTTCGCTTCCGACCGCTTCCACGATGCCGGCGCCCTCATGCCCGAGGACCAAGGGGGGAACGGCCCGCAGCTCACCTCGGAGCGTGTGAAGGTCCGAGTGACAAACACCTGCCGCTCGCATTCGCACCAAGACCTCGCGGCTCTTGGGCTCGGCCAATTCGACCTCCTCGACCGCCAAGTGGCCGATCTCTCGGGTGACTGCTGCTCGGATTCTCATGGGCGCGGCTTCTAGTGTCATTCGCGCTGAGCGGCTCCGCCCCGACGCGAGAGGATTCATAATTCTACCGAAGGCAGGAGCGGCCCCCGCCTCGTAACCGAGTTGGGCCGCCAAGGGGAACCAAGTGCTGGCGGGCGGCCGCCTCACGCGCCATCCGAAGCTGACGTTGAACAAGTTTGCTCGGTGAAGCAAGCCCTGCCGGACTGTTGTGGTGAGCCACACCAGAACGGCCTGTCACAGCACGCAGGAAGGAACATCCCCACGTGTCTCTAGGGTCAGCTGGTTGGACTGGAGGGAAACCGGTGACATTCAAGCACTCCGTGTCCGAACCAATGGAGACTCTCGCACGAGGTAGCGCCATTGGAAGACCGAAACCTACGTTGGCCTATCCGGGAATCGCTGACCTGGTGGACGACTGGGACTAGATGCCAGTTCGGGTTGGGACAAACGAGTTCGAGGTCGGGACTCAATCGGTTGACTTTGCCATAGTTTCGCCTTGGCAAGGCAATGTCCTCCAACCGCACTGGATTGGACAATCCTCTGAAATGTTCCGACCAGCGGTGCCTCAAGCGAGCGAACCAAGGGTCCGCGCCAGCCCAGCGATCGCTGGACGCCGCCGTACTCCCGCGGAACGGCGACGGGGTCAGCCTCTTCGGGCCGCCGTTGCAGGAAGAACCGTGGGAGAGCAGCCTCCCCAATTGGAGGTGGCGATGCCGATCCGCACCGGGCAGTGACGACCCGGAGGCACCTTGGAGGGAATGAATCCCGTCTCGCCGCGAAGGTGCCGCGGCCTGCGCCGTCTCTCTCCAGGACGGAGGACAGCCGACTGCGGAATACCGTCCGGCTCCACTGTTCGGTCTGGAAGGATGCGATCCGAGACGGCGCAAGGCCGACAGTGCATTCAGGTGGAGTAGATCCGACCCCCTCCGGGCCGCGAGACTGGCGGGCGTAACGAGACCACACTGGGAACCGCCTTCTGGACAGGGCAGGTCTGGGCGGGCCTTGCGATCTGGGTCGCAATGCTGCTGCAACCATCCCTATGAACAGAGCAACTCCCACGACATGGCTCCTAGCCGTGGCATGCGCGGTGCTGTGCGTGCCCTCCAGCTCCGCGCAAGGCAGCGAAGTCGGCAGCACTCCTGAGGGCACGCGGACCGAGACCGCCGACGCAGCCACAGAGACGGCATCGGAGGGAGCCTCGCCAGCAGGAGAACGCGGCCAACCCGCAGCCGACAGGACCCGGCTCAACCTGCTGGGCGAGGTCAACGCGAGCCAAGGCGAAGGGCGCAGGAACGAGAATGTCCGCCTGACCCTCATCGACAACAATGTCCTCCGCGAGCTCAACGAGCGGCTCGGCATCTCGGCGACCGCCGCCACGTCAATGCAGATCGACCGCTCCTATTGGGCGACCGAGTTTGGCGGCCAGCCTTCCCGCCCCGTGCATGTTCCTCCGGCACGTGCTTCCAAGATCCACGGCAACCTCAATCTCACCCACACCAACAGCGCCGTCAGCGCCCGCTCCTTCTTCCAAGTCGGCGACGTCCGGCCTGCTCGCAGCAACGACTACGGGGCCACCGTCGGCCTTCCCGTCTGGACCGGCGGCGCCCTGACCCTCAACGCCAGCCAGACTCGCAACAACGGCCAGGTCAACGGCAACGTGCTGGTGCCTACGCTGGAGGAGCGAGGACCGCTCACCGCCGACCCTGCGACCCGGGCCTTCGTGGAGCGCATCATGCAAGCCTATCCGGTAGCCGTGCCGAACAGGACTGACATCAATCCCCGCGCCCTGAACACGAACGCCCCTCAGGACATCGCGAACGACCGGGTCTCAGCCACCTTGGACCAGCAGGGACGCGGTGCTTCACGCGTGACGATGCGCTACGGGCTGATCCTCCAGAACGTCGACGCGTTCCAACTGGTCGGCGGCCAGAACCCCAACACGACCACCCGCAACCACCAGTCCCGGATCACGTGGAACAACAGCTGGTCTCCCGCCCTGACCGCCGACTTCACAGCCGGCTTCGACCGCGTCGGCTCCCTGCTCGTACCTGACGAGACTTCGATCGGTCCGTGGATCCGCATTGGCCGCGAACTGGACAGCATCGGCCCGGCGGGACGCTTCCCGGTAGATCGAGCCGGCAACAACTTCCGCTACGGAGCCCGGATTCGCTACCACAAGGGCAACCACACGCTGACCTTCGGCGGCGACCTCCACAGGGGCCAAATCAACGGCCGCGAGCTGCAGGACCATCGCGGACGATTCATCTTCCGCCGCGACTTCGGCAACGACGCGGTCACAAACCTGAGAATGGGGCGGGCAAGCAACTTCTCGGTTGCCATTGGAGACGTGCATCGCGGCTTCCGGAGATGGACTTCGCAGCTCTACTTGGGAGAGGAGTGGCGCGCCACATCGCAGCTCACGCTCAACCTTGGCCTGCGCTGGGAGACGGTCGCGAAGCCGACCGAGGTCAACGACTTGACGCGAGTCCCCTACGCGTCCGACTGGAACAACCTCGCGCCCCGGTTCGGGTTCGCGTACCGGTTCCCAAGCCGCATGGGCACCTTGCGCGGCTCCTACGGGCTGCACTACGGGGAGATCTTCACGGCCACCTACATCCAAGCCCGCATCAACCCGCCCCAGAACGTGACGGTCGTGGTGCAGGCCCCCGACTTGGTCGATCCGCTCGCGCCGTTGCGGCCGATTGCCGTGAACCCGGAAGTCCGCTCGGTGCGATTCGACATCGCGCCCGACCTTGCAGTGCCCTACACGCACAACTACAGCCTGACTTGGGAATTCGAGGTGGCCAAGGACTGGGTCTTGGACCTGTCCTACATCGGCAGCCGCTCCCACGCCCTGCTCTCAATGTTCTTCCTCAACCGGGCCGGCGTGGTGGACGGCTTGGCCCAGACGACTCGAACCGTCAACGCCCGCCGCCCCGACCAGCGCTACTTCAACTTCCTCCACGTCAACAACGGCTCGCGCGGCTACTTCGACGCCGGGCGAGCCACGCTCCGCATCCCGCGCCGGGCAGGGCTGAACCTGGAAGCGTCCTACTGGTGGAGCAAGGCGATCGATCTGGGCGGCAGCTACCTCAACACCGCGGCGAACGCCAACCGGATCCAGACGGAGAGCCCCTCCGAGCTCGACCTGCACGGCGAACTACGGGGCGTGAGCAACTTCGACCAGCCTCACGCCGGACTGTTCAACTTCAGCTACCAGACGCCCGGCCTCCTAGTGAAGGCCGGCCTGCTGCGCAGCCTGTTCTCAGCATGGCAACTCAGCTCCGTGGTCCTCCTCAAGTCCGGGACACCCTTCTCCGTGCTCTCCGGTTCCGATGCGCCCGGATTCGGGAACGTCGACGGCTCGCAGAGCGACACGCCACTCGTGGAGGACCCTTCGATCCTGGGCCGCTCCATCGACGACCCGGACACCTCCTTCGACCGACTCCCCGCCAGCGCCTTCTCGTTCATCCGCCCCACCGACCGGCGCGGCAACCTCGGTCGCAACACCTTCCGCCGCGACGGGATCGCCAATGTGAACCTGGCCCTGTCCAAGTCGTGGCCGCTTGGCGGAGACCGCTCCCTCCTGCTCCGCATCGAATCGCTCAACCTGACCAACCACCCCCAGTTCGCCGATCCCGGCGCCAGCCTGGCCCAAGGCAACTTCGGGAGGATCACCAACACGCTCAACGACGGCCGAACCTTCCGCTTCACGTTGCGCTTCACCTTCTAACGTGCTCCGGGATCCCCTGCATCGAGAGGCAGCCCGCGCCGCTGGTGCCGGCACGGTGCGACTGGCCCCGCGCCTGCCGCGCGTCCCCCGCCTAGGCATCGCGACCCGCGGCAACACCTGCTTGGAGCCGGAGGACGTCGCCTTGTCCATCGAGCGCGGGGTGCGCTACTTCAACTGGTGCGCCAAGCCGGACGGTCTCTCGCGAGCCTTCGCGCGGCTGGGCCCGCTCCGCAGCCGGCTCGTGCTCGCCTCCCAGCTGAAGGCCAGAACCGCCTCCGAAGCCGACCGCGAACTGGACTGGATCCTGAAGCAGACCAACTCGGAGCGCTTGGAAGTCGGCACTCTGTACTACGTCGAGTCCGAAACCGAGTGGCAGCACATCACCGCTCCCGGCGGCGCCTGGGAAGCGCTCGACCGGCATAGACGGGACGGCCAACTCACGATGATTGGCCTGACCACCCATCAACGGCACTTGGCGGCCCGCTGGATCCAAGAGCTGGACTCCAACGGGCGGCGCAGACTGGACCTGCTGATGATCCGCTACAACGCGGCGCACACCGGGGCCGAACAGGACCTATTCCCAATTACTTCCGAACTGGGCGTGCCCGTCGTGACGTTCACCGGGGTGCGCTGGACGGACCTGCTGCGCTCTACTCCTGACGCCCCGGAGGGCTTCGTGCCGCCCAGCGCGGCGGATTGCTACCGTTTCTGCTTGGCGAACCCGGCAGTCGCCGTGGCGCTGGCAGCTCCAAACGGCCGCTCCGAGCTGGTCGAGGACCTAGCTGCCCTGAACTCGGAACTTGAACCCGGGCGGGACTGGACAACGGCCATGCGGGCCCACGGCCGGCGCGTTCATCGGCATGCGCGCGAGTTCTGGTAGCGGCTCCGTCTCAAGATCCGGAGCCGGCCGACCAGCTGCTCAGGCCGCAATCCTACGCGACTCGGACTGCGGTTCGGCCAGTTCGACGGGCCGCTCGCCGCTGCTGGCCCGATGGGCCCGGTGGGCCCGGTAGGCCTCCGTCAGGATCTTGATGAAGCTCGACCGGTTGGCCCACAGCAGGGACACCCAGTGGCGCTTCGTCATCTGCGGGAAGTAGATGCCCCGGAAGGCCAAGCGCGTGAAAAACATCACCGCACGCTCGTGGAACGGCCGCCCCTCGATCTGCTCCAAGGCCTTCGCCGTCGACTCCGGGGAGTACGACTCCGACCAAGCCTCATGCA
This sequence comes from Bryobacterales bacterium, assembly GCA_963662745.2. GTDB lineage: Bacteria > Acidobacteriota > Terriglobia > Bryobacterales > UBA6623 > VXMF01. The sequence goes on along the minus strand of CAXXUI010000002.1, from coordinate 1,821,702 downwards.
CCTCCGCTTCGGCCTGCTCGATGGTGATGTGCTCCGGCGTGTACGCCATTTCGAACGGCTTGAAGTCCAGCCAGTGCTTGGGCCGGGTCAGCCGGCCCTGAGCCATCAGCCGGTCATACAGCGGCGTGGCCGGATAGGGCGTCATGAGACCGTAGACCGGCAGGCCGGGCGGCCAGCTCGCGATCGCGTCCAGCGTTTCGCGGGCCACTCCCGGTCGGTCGCCGTCCATGCCGAAGATGAACGACGTGATCGAGTAAATGCCCCGGTTCGCCAGCCGCTCCAGCACGTCCCCGTACAGCTCCGGCTTGTTGAATCCCTTGTTAACCTCCTTCAAGTTCGCCGCGGAGATGGACTCAAGGCCCATGAAGATCCAGCGTCCGCCGCTCTCCTTGATCAAGTCGACCAGCTCCTCGTCCTTCAGGAGGTTCATGCTGATCTGCGCCACCCACGGAACCTGCGCCCCGGCGTCGATCATCGCCCTCAGAAGCGACTTCGTGCGCCGCTTGTTGATGGCGAAGTTGTCGTCGATGAAGAAGACGCCGACCTTGCCACTCTCGGCCTTGGCCCGCGCCTTCAGGAGCAGGATCTCCTCAACCACGCTCTCGTTGCTCCGGAAACGGATTGAGTCGCCGAAGAAGCCCGTCACCGTGCAGAAGTCGCAGCCGTAGGGACAGCCACGGCCCGACTCGATCGGCACGATGTAGAGACTCTTCCACGTGTTGCCGGCCTTCTCCAGCAGGTAGCGGGCCCATGCCGGGACCTTGGCGACGAGATCGAACTGCGACAGGTCCATGGTGTCCCACGGAATCTGCGGATACTCCGCCAACGACGGCTTGACCTCCTGGCCGAAGTCGTCAACGGGCTTGTAGACCTCCTTCAGCCGCCCCGCCTCCGCGTCGCGCACAATGCGCGGCCACAGTTCGTCGGCCTCGCCCAACGCGACCGCGTCGGCATGCCGGGGCTCGCCGTCCCGCCCGATCGGCTCGTCCGGCACTTCCGTGACGTGCGGGCCGCCCATCACTACCTTCGCCCCGGCCGCGCGGATGGCGTCCGCCATGCGGTAGGCCCGGGCGGCCATACGAGTCATCGCTCCGATGCCGGCCAGCTCGATGTCGTTGTCCCGGACGAAGTCGGAAATCTCCTCCTCCGTCATGTTCCGGGCGTTCCCGTCGATGAGGAAGACTTTGTGGCCGGGAGGCGTCACCGCCTGCAGGACGAACATCCACAGGTGCGGCATGTAGTTCTTGGTGACTTGGTTGTCGGGGTTGTAGAGGAGGATGTTCATGGAATGCGGCGCCACGAGGCATAGCGAGCCTGTCCAACCGAGCGTCCGCAGTCCGAATCGCCGACCTTGAGTCTCTCTACGCGCATCCTAGCCTATCACGTCCGACCTGCTGCGCCCCGGGCCCGCTGAAGGGCTGGCTGTCGCGGCCGGCCCCCGAATAAGGGATCAGAAGTACAGCTTCAAGCCGAGCTGCCCGATCCGGGCCGCCTCGGCTGTGTTGATGGTGCCGAAGTTGTTGTTGCCGAAGCTCGTGTTCGGCCTCCGGAACACGGTGTTGTTCAGGAAGTTGAAGAACTCGGCGCGGAACTCCAAACGCACCCGCTCGTTGAACGGGAAGTCCTTGAGAATCGAGACGTCCCAGTTGTAGAACCTCGGCTCGCGGGCGTCGGGCAGCATGTTGCCCATGTTGCCGAACATGAACGGCTCAGGCTGCTCGAACGCGTTCACATTGAAGTACGGCTTGCTGGCGAACCTGCCTCCGAGCCGCTCCACCACCGGCCCCTCGGTCTCGGCCTGCTGGCCCAGCACGCGGTTCGGGGTCTGGCGTCCGCCGAAGGCGTTCAACTGGTTGAATCTCGAGGTGATGCCGATCGGCAGCCCGCTCTGCAGCGTGGTGACGCCGTTGATGTTCCAGCCGCCCAAGACCTGATTGACCCAGCCTCCGCGGTTCAGCCACGCCCTGCCCTTGCCGATGGGCAACTCGTACTGGTAGTTGATGACCAAGCGGTGGGCGAGGTCCAGCGCCGACAGGGTGCGGTCCAAGCGCTTGTCATAGTGGTTCGTGTAGCCCGGATTCTGCGCGCCCAGGAAGCCCGCCACCGAACTCACGTCGTCGATCATCTTCGACCACGTGTAGGCGCCGAGCAGCTGCAGCCCGCTGCTGTAGCGCTTGCGGACCTTCATCTGCAGCGCGTGGTAGCTGGAGTGGAACTCGTAGCCGCGCGGTGTGTTGACCCCTCCGAACTGGGGGAAGGGCCTCAGCAGCTGCCCCACCGAGATCATCCTCCGCCCCAATCCCAAGTTGCCGGGAATCACTCCGAAGAACGGATTCTCCACCTGGTCGTTCAAGCGGTCGCCCAGCGACTGGTACTCGTTCGGCAGCTGATTGAACTGCACGCCCGTTCCCAGCAGCTTGACGCCGGAATTGCCCGCGTAGGCCAGATCCACCAGCCAGCTATCGGGCAGCTCGTACTGGAGGTTGAAGTTCCACTGCGCCGAGTACGGCGTGCGGTCCGTGCGCACGATCGCCGACGGGCCCTGGCCGAGGAACGTGGCGAGACCCTCCGCCCCATTGGAAGGCGCGTTGAAGCCTTCAGGGAACGGGTTGGATACATCGGTGAACGGCGTTCTGCCCCCGTCCTGACTGCCGATGATGGGTGAGATTGAGTTGAAGCTGACCGCGCCGACGGTGGCCGTGCCGGGGCCGAAGCCGGTGGTGGGGTTGTAGAAGATCCCGCCACCCGTCCGGATCACCAAACGCTCCGTCAGCTTGTAGGCCAGACCGAGGCGCGGAGCGATGTTGTTGTTGTCGTAGTTCTTGATGTTGCGCGGGCTGCCGTTCACGCCGGCGAACACCAAGCCGCCCGTGACCTGGCGCTCCATGCCCGGAGTGTCGATCGAGAGATCCGGCTGCGGCGCGTCGAAGTCGAACCAGCTGGCCCGGTTGTAGCGCTCCGTGATCGGACGGTCCTGATCCCAGCGGAGGCCGATGTTCAGCGTCAGCCGGTCCGTGACCCGCCAGTCGTCCTGCAAGTAGAAGCCCCAGTAGGGCGTCTGCTGAGACAGCGACGGCTCAAACCGGATCCGCCCCCCGTTCATGAAGCCCATCAGCATGCTGGCGACCGAATTGCCTTGGCTGCCCCGGTTGAACCGCTCGCGAGTCCAACCGCGGTTGAACTGGTAGAAGCCTGCCGGATCGGCGGGGCGGTGGTTGGAGACGCGGTTGAGGCGGTACACTCCGCCGAACTTGATCGTGTGGTTGCCGAACAGGCGGGACATGTCGCCCACCCAGGTATGCGACTCGAACTTGTTGCCGATGTACCAGAAGGCGTTGTTGCCCATCTGCTGGAAGTCCGCCACCTGCACCCTGGGGAACACCGGGAACTGGGCCTGCGGATCGATGTTGCCCGGCAGCCCCAAGGATGCCTGTGACACATCCTCTTCGATGTAGCGTCGCGGATTGGCGTGGTACGAGTAGCCGTAGTTGCCGTGCATCACCCAGCCGTTCCAGAGGTAGGTGTCATCAGCCGTGTAGGAGCGGTTGATCGAGCCGTTCCAGCCCGATCCTGGAGAGGCGATATTGCCCCAGCGGCTCGGCAACGTATTGTGAGTCTTGTTCAGCGAGACGCGCACGAACAGGTTGTTCCGATCGTTAATGCGGTAATCCACCTTGGTTGACGTGTCCCAAGTGTTGGGCCGCGAGCCGAGCTGCGAGAAGAAGTTGTTACGTATGCCGCCGGCGGTCGGTTCGGGATAGTAGGAGAGCAGCGTCTGGGCCGTCGGGCTGTGCCGGCCCGAGGGGACGACGTTGTTCGGGAACGGATCGCGCGTGCCGTCCTCGTGCAGCGTCAGCGGGTCGTACACCCTGCGGTTGTCCTCGCTGAAGTCGCCCTGCTTCATCAGCGGGGTGGGGACATGCTGCGTGACGGAGGCCGGATTTACTTGGCGCCGGAACTCCACGCTCTGAAAGAAGAACAGCCGCTGGCGGGATGGAGACAGCGGGCCGCCGAGCGTGCCGCCGAACTGGTTGAAGCGGAACGCTGCACGGTCGCGCCCGTTGGCGTTCGCGAACCAGTTGTTGGCCTGCAGCTTGTCGTTGCGCAGGAACTCGTAGAGCACGCCGTGGAAGTCGCTGGATCCCGAACGGGTGACCATGTTGACCACCGCCCCCGCCGTGCGGCCGTACTCGGCCGAGAAGGCGTTGGTTTGCACCTTGAACTCCTGCAGAGTGTCCGGCGACGGGATGTAGGAAGGCTGGTTGTACCCCATCACCTCCTGGGAGGACCCGTCCAGCATGATCGAGTTGGCTACGTTGCGGCCGCCGTTGGCCGAGAAGGCCACTGCGGAGATCGAGCCGTTGCCGCTAGTCGAATTGCGGAAGTTGCGGGTCGTGTTGATGCCGGGAGTCAGGCCGATCAGTTGCAGCACGTTGCGGCCGTTCAAGGGCAGCGACTCCGCCGTGAGCGAGTTCACAACCTCCCCCAGGTCGGAGGTGGCCGTCGCCAGCAGAGGCGCCTCGGCCGAAACTTCGACCGTCTCCGTGATGTCACCCACCTCCAGCGGGATGTCGATCTCGGCGACCTGCGCCACTTGAAGGACGACGCGCGGCCGCTCGTAGCGCTTGAAGCCCTCGGCCTGCACCGCTAGCGAGTAGTTCCCCGGCGGGATCTGCTGGAATACGTACGCCCCCGCCTCGTTGGTCTCGGCCGTCCACGGCCGGTTCTGGTCCAGATTGGTCAGCGTGAGCGCCGATCCCGGTATGACCGCACCGGACGCGTCCGCCACAATGCCGCGGACGGTGGCCGTCTGCGTCTGGCCGAACGCCAGCGCAGACAGTAAGACGAGTAGCAGGGCGGCACGGAAGAACGGTGCCGGCCCCATCGCAGAACGATGCATGAGTAACCCCCTAGAATGCAGTCTCATCCACCGGATCTGTCACCGGGAGCGCACCCCACGCGCCGCCCGCGCTACATCCGGCTGGATAACCACCATAGCACTGCGACTCGGGCAGCCACGCCGGAAGAACGCCGCGCTCGTAACGAGGAGCCAGCCGGCGGACCGCATGCCCGGCGACGGAAACCGGGGCAAGTGTGACTGGACCGCGGACGGCCGCCCTTGCGCCCCGCTGCGCTTTCTCCTAACCTATTAGTGTGCGGGTGATGTTCGCGGCTGCGTGGATGGCGGTTGCCTGGAGCGCGTCGGCCGAGATGCCAGCGCTCCGGATCCTGCCCGCCGACATTCGGTTCCAGAGCCCGGGCCACTCCCAGCGCATCGTCATCCCCGGAGGATCGCACTGCAGTATCGAGAGCAGCGACCCGGCCATCGTCCGCGCCGACTCGGGTACCCTGCTGGCGCGGTCCCCCGGGCGAACGCGCATCAGGGCCACCTGCCGGGAGGGCTCCGCCGAGGCGGATGTCCGCGTGGGCGAGTCGGAGTCCCCGCTGGGCATCGGATTCGAGCGCGACATACTCTCTGTCCTCACCACCAAAGGCTGCAACTCGTCAGCCTGCCACGGCTCGCCGGCGGGGCAGAACGGATTCAAGCTGTCGCTGTACGGCTCCGATCCGCGGCAGGATCACGCCATGATCGTGACCCAAGGGGACGGCCGACGCGTCTCCCTTGCTGCGCCCGAAGCGTCGCTGCTGCTCGCCAAGCCGACCTTCCGCACGGCGCATGGCGGCGGACAACTGATGACCGAGGATTCCGACGAGCACGCAACTCTTCTGGAATGGCTCCGGCAGGGAGCGCCCTACGGCGCGCAGGGCGTGAGGCTGGAGCGGCTTGAGCTGCACCCGGCCGAGAACGTCCTCCGTGGTGCGGGCCGGGAGCAGGAAGTCGTCGCGACGGGCCGGCTGTCGGACGGGACCACGCTCGACTTGACGGCCCAAGTCCGCTGGTCCGTCGAGGACGAAGCGGTCGCCAAGGTGGACACGGCAGGCCGGACGGTCGCCGGAGCGCCCGGCATGACCACTGTCACTGCGCGGGCAATGGGGAAAGCGGCCACCGCACAATTCATCGTGACCGCGGACGGGGACAACCGCGCCCTGCGGTTCCCTGAGCCAGCCAACTTCATTGACGAGCATGTCTTCCGCACGCTGCGGATGGTCGGCCTCGAGCCCTTCCCGGTGTCTGATGACCCCACCTTCCTGCGACGCGCGCACCTTGACGCCGCGGGGGTGCTGCCCTCCCCTGCCGAAGCGGAGGCCTTCCTCGCCGACGACGGGCGGGAGCGGCGAAGCGCTCTGATCGACAGCCTTCTGGAGCGCGAGGAGCACGCCACGCACTGGCTGGTCAAATTCGAGGACTGGTTCCGCAACTCCCAGTACTTCTCGCAAGGGCGGACCAACGGCGCCTTCAAGCGCTGGCTCCACGACTCGATTCGCGAGGACCGGCCCTATGACGAGACGGTCCGGGCGATGCTAACCGCCCAAGGCGACACGACCGTGCATCCGGCTGGGAACTTCTGGCACCCAGCCATCGACTTCATGCTCAAGACCTTCGAAGTCGAGAAGGCCGTGCCGACCATCACGCGGCTGTTCCTCGGGCAGCGGCTGGAGTGCGCGCAGTGCCACAACCATCCGCTGGAGAACTTGACGCAGGACGACTTCTACGGCCTGGCGGCCTTCCTGGCCCGAACGAAGGTCAAGCACGGCTACGGGCAGTACCGGCGCGTGTGGTACGACGACTGGCGCGGCGAGATCCATCATCCCGTCACTGGACGGCGTGTGGCCCCGCAGTTCCTGGGCGGGGAGCGACCGGTCATCCCCGAGGGTCGGACCAGGCGCCAGATCTTGGCGCACTGGATCACGAGGACGGAGCGCATGCAGTTCGCCAGAGCCACGGTCAACCGGGTCTGGCACGAGTACTTCGGGCGCGGCATCGTGGAGCCGTTTGACGACTTCCGTTCCACCAATCGCGCCACGCACCCGGAACTGCTGGACGCGTTGGCCGAGCACTTCATCGACTCCGGATTCCGGTTCAAGGCGCTCCACCGCCTGATCCTCAACTCCAAGACCTACCAGCTCGCTGCTCACGCACCCGGCCGGGCCGGCGGGGAACACCCGCTTGAGGACGCCCTGTTCGCGCGCCGCGCGCCCCGCAAGCTGCCCGCGGAGGTCCTGCTCGACGCGATCTCGCAGGTCACGGGCGTCCCCGAGGAGTTTCGCAACTACCCGCCGGGCACGTCACCCAAGGAGCTGATCGCCAGCCTGTCGCCCAGCTACTTCCTGACGACCTTCGGGCGGCCCCGCCGGGACATCATGGAGGCGCGGTCCAACGCACCCTCCCTCAGCCAAGCCCTGCAGCTGATGAACGGCGACGTGCTCACCAAGCGCATCCGCGGCGACGGCCTGGTCCTGGACGAATGGCTCGCCGCCGGACTGACGGACGAGCAGATCGTCGACTCGATCTACGCCAGAGCTCTCTCCAGACGACCGGACCCGCGGGAGCGCAGCGCGTTGCAGGCCTACTTGCGATCAGAGGCCGCCGCGGGCCGCAGCCGCCGCCAAGGTCTGGCCAACCTGCTGTGGGCCGTTCTGAACACCAAGGAATTCCAACTGAGCCTGTAAGGAGGCCCGCCATGCAGCTGTCGAGAATGCGAAGCCGCTACAGCCGGAGGGACGTCCTCCGGCTCGGGGGCGCAACCTTGGGCGGACTGACGCTGCCCCGCCTGCTGGCGGGAGCAGGCGGCGGTAGCGTGCGGTCCTGCCTGATCTTCTTCCAAACCGGCGGACTGTGCCAGCACGACTCGTTCGACCCCAAGCCTGAGGCCCCTCGCGAGATCCGAGGCGGATTCGCGGCCATTCCGACCGCCGTTCCGGGCGTGCGCTTCAGCGAGCTGCTCCCGCGCAGCGCCGCCTCCTTCCGGCACTTCTCCGTCATTCGCTCGATGTACTCGCTGGAAGCCATCCATGAGAAGGCCAAGCAGTACGCGTTCTCGGGCCAGCGCCCGAACAACGCCTACAAGCACCCTGTCTACGGCTCAGTTCTCGCGCGCGAGCTGGGCAGCAGGAACGGGCTTCCGCCATTCGTCGTCATCCCCCGCAAGGACATCTGCGCGGACGCCGGCTTCCTCGGATCCGCCTTCGATCCCTTCGTGGCGGGGGATCCAGCCAAGGAGGGCTACTCAGTGCAGGACCTGACCCTGCCCACCGGGCTGGGCCTCGAAGAGTCTCTGGGGCGGGCGCGACTGCTGTCAGCCTTGGACAGCCGGCTGGAGGCGCTCGAGAAATCCGACGTGATCGGGAGCATGGACCACTTCTACCAGAAAGCCTTGGACCTGGTCGGCTCCCCCGCAGCGAAGCGCGCCTTCGACCTGGGCGCCGAGCCCGACAAGCTCCGCGACGACTACGGCCGCACGACGGCCGGGCAGGGAGCCCTGCTGGCCCGCAGGCTGGTCGAGGCCGGCGTGCGCCTGGTGACCGTCTTCCATGGCGGCTACGACACGCATACCGACAACGACGACCGCAACGAGGCGCTGTACCCCGAGTTCGACCAAGCCTTCTCGACGCTGCTGGAGGACATGGGGTCGCGAGGCCTGCTCGACACGACGCTCGTGCTCGCCATGGGCGAGTTCGGTCGGACGCCGGAGATCAACCACTCCGCCGGCCGCGACCACTGGCCCGGAGTGTTTTCCATCGCCGCGGCCGGAGCCGGAGTGCCCGGCGGCCAAGTCATCGGCAGCTCCGACGCCTTGGGAGCCGAGCCAGCCGAGCGGCCCGTCTCAATCGAGGACCTAGGCGCGACGGTCTACCGCAAGCTGGGCGTGGACAGCCACAAGGAGTACCACGCGTCCGGTCGGCCGATCCGGATCAACGACGGCGGGGAGCCCGTAGGTGAGCTGTTCTCCTGAGCGCCCTTCCCTGCTCGGGGCGCTGTCGCTGGCCGTGCTGGCCGTGGCGGCAACCGCCGCAGCCGAGGACGGTCCCGCCGAACCGTGGATCGACCGCATCGAGCCGCTCGGCGGACGGATCGGCGCGGACACCGCGGTCACCGTGGTGGGACGAGATCTCCCGCCTTCGTCCGTCATAGTCTTCGATTCTCCCGCCCTGACTTGGCTGGCGGAGCCGGCAGGAGGCAAGGGTGAGCTGCGCGGAACCGTCCGCGTGGCGCCGGACGCCCCTCCGGGGCCGCACATCGTGACGCTGTCGACCAGCCGCGGCAGGTCGAACTCACGCCTGTTCTACGCGCACCAGCTCCCGGCCTCCGAAGAGGCGGAGCCGAACGACACGCTCGCCGGCGCCCAGCCCATCCGCCTAGTCGCCCAGACACTCCACGGCAGCATGCCCGCACTGCCGGATGTCGACGTCTTCCGGTTCGAGGCGGCCGCCGGCGAGCGCTGGACGTTCGACCTGCGCTCGCTGGAGTACGGCGGGTTCCTCGAGAACAACCTGACCCTGCTCGACGGCGAAGGCACTCGCGTCGCGTTCAACGACGATCGTGACGATTTCCTGGAGACCCCGTTCCTCGAGCATGTCTTCGAACGGTCGGGCACTCACTACCTCAAGCTCGACCAGTATCGAGGGCCGCAGCGCGTCAACTGCAACCGCAACTGCGGCTACATGCTCCGCATCGGCCAGCTGCCGGTGATCCGCGCGGCGTTCCCGCTCGGAGCGCGCCCCGGGAGGGAGACGGCGATCTCCGTGCGAGGGCGAGGCCTCGCCGACACGCGCAGCGTGTGGATCGTGCCCGTCCGCAGGGCCGAGTACTACCGGCTCACGTTTCCGTTCTCGATCCCCGTGAGCGGCGAGCCGAGGCCCAGCGAGCCCGTCCGCGGGACGATTCTCTCGCGATCAGAAAGCGAAGTCTCGTCATCCTTCGCCATCCCGGCCGACGCTTGGCTCGGATTGTGGAGGCTGTGGGTGGGCACGCCGGGCGGCGCCACCGACTCGGTCAGCCTAGTGGTCTCCGACCGCCCCGAGCCGGACTGCGCCAGCATCCGCCCCGACGCTCGGGGAGCGGCCTGCAACGGCCTGCTCGAAGCCGACCGACCAGCGGCCAGCTACCGCTTGGAGCTGCGGGCGGACCAGCCGTTCGTCGCCACCACGCAGGCGGCCCAACTGGGCCTGCCGCGCATTGACACGGTGCTCGAGCTGTTCGACGCCGACGGCAAACTTGTCGCCGAGCATGACGACCTGATGACCGGGCAAGGAACCGTAATCGGCAATCCGGACTCCATGCTGGCGTTCCGGGCCCCGTCCGGCGGGACCTATCGACTGATGGTGCGCGACCGGACGGGCCGCACCGGCCCGGACATGGCCTACCGACTCGTCGTCGAGGAGCGCGAGCCGAGGTTCGCGTTGCTCACGGACCCGGAAGCGCTGAACGCCCGCCCTGGGGCTACCGTGCGGATCGGAGCGCTGCTCGTGCCCGAACCCGGATTCGAGGGCGAGGTCACGGCTTGGGTGGAGGCGCCCGCGACGGGCATCGCCGGCGGGCAGGGGAGCTTCCGCGCCGGTCAGTTCTTCGGGCCTTCGGGAGACGGCGACAACATCGTCATCCCTACGGCGCAGCTGGAGATCAGTCTGCAGCCCGACCTGCTGCCCGGAGACTACCCGCTGAGGGTGTTTGGGCGCGCCGAGGGCAGCTCTGTCGACGTCGAGGCGCTCCCCACGCTCTGGATCGGCCCGCCCATCAAGCGCAACGACGTCAGACGGCCTGTCGAGGCACTGCGACTGGCAGTCGTTGAACCCGAGCCGGAATCCAGACCCTCCCAATCCTCAGCCGGAGCTGCCCGCTAGCGGGGAAGGCGCTACTGGACGGGTAGCGTCTCTGTGGGCGGCTGGATCCGCGCGGCTCGGGCACTAGCAAGGTCGTCTTCCCGGGGCACGACGACGGCCGCGGCCACTTGGTCCCCCTTATCCAGCTGGACGACTCGCACACCGGACGCGTAGCGTCCTGTGTTCCGCACCTGGTCCGTTCCGAAACGCACGATCTTGCCCGCTTGAGTGATCAGCACGACCTCGTCGTTGGGGATGACCTTCAGAACGGCGACCACCTTGCCCCGGGCCCAAGTGATCTTGGTGTTCATCACTCCCTTCCCTGCGCGGGCCGTCAGGCGGTACTTCCCCAGCTGCGTGCGCTTGCCGAAGCCGTACTCACTGATGGTCAGCACCAAGTGATCGTCGTCAGCGCACAGCATGCCGATCACTTCGTCCTTGTTCGCCAAGCGGATGCCCTTCACGCCTGCCGCGCGCCGGCTGGCGGGCCGCACCTCAGCGTTCTCAAACAGTACGGCCTGACCCAGCCGCGTGGCGACGAACACCTTCTGGTCCGGCTCGCAGAGCCGCACGGAGACGAACGCGTCCCCGTCGGCCAACTGCCCGACCTTGACCCCCGGGGAGAACGGCCGCTTGAACTCGCTCAAGTGGCATTTCCGCACCATCCCCAAGCGGGTCACCATCATCACGAACAGATCCGCTTCAAGCGACCTGACAGGCAGGAACGCCTGCATGGACTCCTCCGGCTGGAAGTTCAGCAGATTGACGATGTTGCGCCCGCGACCCCGGGCCTTGACCTCCGGGACGTTGTAGACCTTGAGCCAGTGCAGCTTGCCCAGGTTGGTCACAATCAGCATGTAGGAGTGAGTCGAGGCCACGAACATGCTCTCGATGTAGTCCCCGTCGCCCGTCACCATCCCGATGCGGCCCTTGCCGCCCCGAGACTGCTTCCGGTAGGTGACCAAGGGCGTGCGCTTGATGTATCCGTTGTTGCTGACTGTGACGACCATGTCCTCTTCGGCGATCAGGTCCTCCAGAGAGAAGTAGCTGGCTTCGGGGCCGATCTCGGTGAGGCGCTCCGTGCCGAACTTCTTCTTGACCGCCCGCAGCTCCGAAATCACGACCTTGTTCAACTCCGTCTCCGAATCCAGAATCGTCAAGTAACCCTTGATCTTGCCTTGCAGCTCCTCCAGCTCGTCGAGGATCTTCTGGCGCTCCATGCTGGTCAGGCGCTGCAGCTGCAGTTCGATAATCGCCTGCGCCTGACGCTCCGAGAAAGTGAACGGGACCTCGTAGGTGGTGGCGTTCGGCCTCAGGAATTCGGAGTACTCGATGACGACCTCCCCCATCAGCCCGGACTTGGCGTGCTTCGGGTTCTCGGAGGCCCGGATGAGCGCTATAACCTCGTCAATGCGCTCTAGCGCCTTGTGGAATCCCAGCAGCACATGCTCGCGATCCCTCGCCTTCCGCAGTAGGAAATTCGTTCGGCGCCTCACCACGCCCCGGCGGTGCTCGATGAAGTGCCGGAGGTAGTCGAGCAGGCCCAGAACTTCCGGCCGACTATCGACGATTGCCAAGATCGCAACCCCCGAACCGTGTTGTAAGTCGGTCTGCTTGAAGAGATTGTTCAAGACTACCTCAGGGCGCTCTCCCCGCTTCAGCTCGAAGACGATCCGCATGCCGCGCCGGTCACTCTCGTCCCGGATGTCGCTGATTCCAGTGAGCTTCTTCTGGTTGATGAGATCAGCGGCCTTCTTGATGAGCCGCGCCTTGTTCACTTGGAAGGGAATCTCCGTGACGACGATCCCAAAGCGTCCCTTGCGGATCCGCTCGAACGAATGGCGGGCTCGCACGACGATGCGACCGCGGCCTGAGCGGTAGGCTTCCAAGATTCCGCTCCGCCCGCACAGGATGCCCCCAGTCGGGAAGTCAGGACCTTGGACGATGGAGACGATGCGCTCGAAGCGCGTATTGGGGTGCTTGATGAGCTGGATTGTCGCGTCGATCAGCTCGCTCAGATTGTGCGGGGGGATGTGCGTCGCCATCCCCACGGCGATGCCGTCAGAGCCGTTGGCCAACAGGTTCGGCGCCGCCGCGGCGAGAAATTCAGGTTCCTGAGCGGAGTCATCGTAATTCGGACGGAAGTCCACCGTGTCCATGTCGATGTCTTCCAGCAGCGCCTCCGCATACGGCGCGAGGCGCGCCTCGGTGTACCGCATCGCTGCCGGCGGATCTCCGTCGATCGAGCCGAAGTTCCCCTGCCCATCCACCAGTAGTTGCCGCATGCTGAAGGGCTGGGCCATGCGCACCAGCGTGTCGTAGATCGACGTATCGCCGTGCGGATGGTATTTCCCCATCACCTGACCGACGATGCGGGCACATTTCCTCGGCGGGCGATTCGAGCGCAGGCCCTCTTCACGCATCGCGTAGAGGATCCTCCGCTGCACCGGCTTCAAGCCGTCCCGAACATCGGGAAGCGCCCTTCCAATAATTACGGACATGGCGTAATCGAGATACGATTTGCGCATCTCGCTCTCGATGTTGATGGGCTGAATGTTGCTGTCTACAGCTGCAAAGTCCAGTTCTGCCTGATTGGTGTTGTTTGAAGTGTTGGTTGCCATGCCGCCCGGAATCCGGCTCTATCCTTTGATTTTATCACAACGTCAGAGGCGTGGACCGCGGGCCCAGGAAGGGCCTGCAAACGGCTCGTTTCGAACCTACTCAGGGCCGGACAGCAGGGCCGAAGCGCCGGGCAGCCAGACCAGCTGCGTGCTTCGGCGGGCCACCGAAGCCGCGAGCGCACTTGAGGAGCGGAACCACCGTCGCGCGGCGCAGGGCGGGCGTCGCGCCCGCGCCGCATCGGGCGACATTCGCCGGCGCCGCTGTCGTGCCCGCCCTCGCGCGACGGGCCATGAACTGGCGGCCACCAGCGCCGGCTCCCTCTCGGTCCTGTCACGCCGCCGCCCGCCTGCGCTGCCGCTGTGCCGCCCAGACGAGTGGTCTCGGACCATGGCTGAGCGATCGCCGCTTCCGCGACAGCCGCAGCGAGGCTGGGATTGACCGGAAGGGCCGAGTTCCCATTACGGCAGCGAGCCGGGACTCACAAAGAGCGCGGGCAATCCGGGAGGAGGGCCCTTCGCAATCGGGGTATGGCAGGAGAGCCCCCCCGCCTGCTCCGGCAGGCGCCCCCCACATCCCGAACCACGCGGGCGGTGCGAGGGCGGCGCCAACGGCCGCTCAGGGAGTAGGAGCGGTTGCGACAGCCGCGCTGTCGGTGGATCTGGAACTGTCGCGTTCAGTCCGGCAGCCGCACGCTTCGGCAGTGGGCCCCAACCTGCCGCCGGCCGCTCAGTGTAGCCAAGTCTGTCGCGCTTGGATCGCGTCCACAGGGCACGCCCGCTCTCGGGATCCGCTCGCTCCGCCAGCTCTCGCCTTCGCTGCTCTGCCGGGCACGCAGCGCCCCGCCACGGACGGGCGGCCGTCGTCGTGGCGCCGAGAAAGGCCGCCCGAACAGGCCAGCGGATCGCTCGGGTCTCAGACCAGAGGAACCAGCAGAGCGGCGATCTGGGTGACGACGTAGCCGACCACGCCCATCACAGCGAGGAGGGGCGTCCAAGTCTGCAGCGCCTCGGTCTCAGTCAGCCCCGACATCTGCTTGTACACCCAGAAGCCGGAGTCGTTCATCCACGACCCCACGAGGGATCCGGACCCGATCGCGCAGGCGACGTAGACCACGTGGAAGCCCGGCGGCGTGTCCAACACCAAGGGCGCCATGATCGAGGAGACCGTGATCATGGCCACGGTGCCGGATCCTTGCGCCACCTTCAGCAACGTCCCGAGCAGGAAGCTCAGCAGCAGGATCGGGACTCCGAAGTCTTGCGACATCTCCCCAATAACTCTGCCCACATCCGCACGCACCAGCATCTTGCCGAACGAGCCGCCGGCAGCCGTGATCAGGATGATCAGGCCCCCGCTGGCGAGCGCCATTTCAACCGGCTTGGCCAACTGCGCCAGCGAGTAGCCCTTGTGCTTGGCCAGTAGGACGAGCGAGACGGCCGCCGAAGCCAGCAGGGCCAAGTTCGGGTTGCCGACAAAGGCGGTGACCTCCCGCACGGCGCCGCCGGCCCCTAGCGCGCCGGCCAGCGTGTTCGAGGCGATCAATAGCACGGGCAGAACAATCGGCAGCATCGCCATGAAGAAACTCGGCAGCCTGTCCTCGTGTCTGCGCGCCAGCTCCTCCAGCTCCTCCAAGGTCAGGCCCTGCGTCTCGCGCAACGGAATGTCGAGCTGCTTGTCACGCAGCACGCCGAACAGCCATCCGGACACCGACATCGGCACGGCGATCGCGGCTCCCACCAGAATCATCACGCCCAAGTCGATCTCCAGGGCGGCCGCCATCGCCAGCGGGCCCGGCGTCGGCGGAACCATCGAGTGCGTGACCGCCCCGCCAGCCGAAATGGCCATCAGGAAGAGCAGGTAGTTCTTGCCCATCCTCACCCGCATCGCCCTAGCCAAGGGAACTAGCAAGTAGAAGACCGTGTCGAAGAACACCGGAACGGACAACACGTAGCCGCTGCTGAGGAGGGACAGCGAGGCTCGCCGGTCTCCCAAGGCGCGCACGAAGACCCGCACGATCTTGTCCGCCGCGCCGCTCTCCATCAGGCACTGCCCGATCAGGGCGGCCAGACCGATTACGATCGCGATGCTGCCGCAGACGCCGCCAAACTCCGTCGCGACCGACGGCATCACTTCGCCGAGGCTCACGTTCGGGGACAGAATCCCCACCGTGGTGGCCGCGGTGATCAGCGCTATGAAGGCGTTGATCCGCAAGCGCAGGATCAGCACGAAGACGACCGCGATCGCGATCGCCAGAATCAGGACGGGATGGGGGTTCATACCGGCAAGAGGTTAGCAGAAACGCACGGCCGGCTAGTCGAGGCGCGCGCTCCGCACCTTCTCGGCCTGCGCCCTTCTGAAGGCGTGGAGAGACTCGCGCAGCTCGTCGTCGGTAGTCGCCAAAATGGCGATGGCGAGCAGAGCGGCGTTCTTGGCCCCGGCTTTGCCGATCGCCAAGGTGCCCACCGGAATCCCGCCCGGCATCTGCACGGTCGAGAGCAGGGAGTCCACGCCGTCCAAGACACTCGGCATGGGCACACCGAGCACGGGCAGCACCGTATGCGCCGCGCAGACGCCGGCCAAGTGCGCCGCGCCGCCCGCGGCGGCGATGATTACGCGGGTGCCGCGACCCTCCGCAGCGGACACGTACGAGCAGGTCAGGTCCGGCGTGCGGTGCGCCGACATCACTTTGACCTCGTGCGACACACCGAACTGCGCAAGGGTGTCGGCACACGGCTTCATGGTTCCCCAGTCTGATGTACTTCCCATGATTACGGATACGAGCGGCGCTCTGTCAGGCATAGCTTGGGTGGGCGGCGGGAAGGGACCCCGCCTGCCCTTTTCTGGATTCTAGCACGATGGCCGAACGGCCAGAGCATACGCATCCGCACGGCTAGGAAGTCACCTTCATTTGTAAAATCTTGGTAAACGACAGCCGTGCCGGATGGTGCGCGCGCACAGCATGAGCAGTCGCTGCGGCTGGCGACGCTGGACCGAGTCGCGTTCGATCGCGGCCAGGTTCGGTAGCATGACCGGGCTTCTTCAGCCGACCTCGGCCGTGCAGTTTCTAGGCCGGTCCGTCCCGACTGCCGAACCTCCTTGTCACGTGTTCCTTCAATATGAGATTGAACTGGTTCCAAGAAACTAGAAACTAGCAAGAATGGTGTGAAACCGTTATTGTTGTCATCTCGTGGTTCGGTCATTCGCATCCCGGCCAGTCATCGCAAGCCGAGAACCGGCTCCTCCAGCCGCTGCAGGCGGTCCTGAGGATCCATGTCAGTCAGCTCGGCTCCCGGCAGCGCTTCGGACAACCCGCCAAGCCCAGCCTCCCGATGGCCTCCCGGCCAGCGGGAGGGAGCGTCCGGGAGTCTCGCTGGCTGCACCGCGACACCAGTCGGTCGCACCGGGCGGAGGCCCGGTCCATCAACATTCCCACCCGTGGCGCAGGGTTCCGCTTGGCCGCCGGTGAGTCGAACCCTTGCTGTCCGAAACAGATGTGTGCCATACTGCGTTGTGGCTGCGGATATTGGCTGGGCGGCGGCTAGCCGACTCAGGCGGGATTCATGGTTGGCAGCCCCTTGGAAAGGCAGCAATTTGTGAATTCCCCTTCTGCTGACG
Organism: Bryobacterales bacterium; assembly: GCA_963662745.2. Lineage (GTDB taxonomy): Bacteria > Acidobacteriota > Terriglobia > Bryobacterales > UBA6623 > VXMF01. Next base: position 1,804,746 of record CAXXUI010000002.1, on the reverse strand, counting down.
GACCCGTCCAACTGCGAACAGTTCTGACGCCGGGCCAGATTGGTGGTCCGGCCTCCCTAGCAACGACGCCACGCCGGCTCCCTGTCGCCGTGGCCGCGGTTCTGGTCGCTGGGTCCTGCTCCTTGAACCTGACTCAGGAGGCGCTGCTTAGCCCCCCCACCCCAGACGTCCTGCCAAGCTCGGCGGGAGACGAAGTCCGGAGCGAGCCGGCTAGCGAGGAATTCTTGGCGGCCGAGAGCGAGGCAGCGGGTCCGGCGGAGGCCGAGGCGGCCGCTGGTCTGGGCGCTCCGCCCGCTTTGGCTGAAGTCCACGCGACCACGAGCGAGGACCAGATGGCCCTGCTTGACGAACTGCTCAGCCTCACCCTGCCGGACGCCCCGCGCGTGCTGACGGACGAAGAGGCACTGCAGCAGACAGCCTCCGACCTGCCGTTGGTCATGAACGAGCATGTGCAGCGGCTGGTTAACTACTTCACGAAGTCGAGCCGCGGCAAGTCGACGATCCGCGTGTCGATGTCGCGGGGATCGGCCTACAGGGGCATGGTTCAGAGGATCCTTGCCGAGGAGGGTGTACCGGCAGAGCTGTTCTACTTGGCGATGGCGGAATCGGGCTTCCGTACGAAGGCGCGCTCGCACGCGGCCGCGACGGGCATGTGGCAGTTCATCTCCTCGCGCGGCAAGCAATACGGCCTCAAGCAGGATCGGTACTTGGACCTGCGTTACGAGCCGGAGACCGCAACGAGGGCGGCGGCCAAGCACCTCAAGGACCTGCATGTGGAATTCCAAGACTGGTACTTGGCGATGGCGGCTTACAACTGCGGGCCGAACCGAGTCAAGAGCGCCATCCGCCGCACCGGCAGCCGGGACTACTGGACGCTGCTCCGTCGTCGGGCGCTTCCTCGCGAGACGCGAAACTACGTGCCGATCATCCTGGCGATGGTCTATGTCGGCGAGAACCTCGCCCAGTTCGGACTTGAACCGGTCGATCCCGCTCCAGAGCACAAGTACGATACGGTCCACACGACGGGGGAGACCAGCTTCGCCCTGATTGCCGACGCGACCGGCTCGTCTGTCGAAACCATCCGGGACCTGAATGGAGCGCTCTACCGATCCGCGACGCCGCCGTACGGCTACGACCTCAGATTGCCAGCCGGCACCGCGGAGCAGTTCCGGCGGGAGATAGCCTCGGTACCCGAAGACAAGCGACTGCAATGGCGACGCTACCAGCTATCCGAAGGCGAGACGCTTACCGCGGTGGCCCACCGGTTCAAGGTGAGGCCCGAGGACTTGCTGTCCATCAACTCCCTGCCGACGGACTCAGAACTTGCCGCAGGCTCGCGCCTTACGGTTCCGTCCACCACCAGGCTGTCAATCTACCGCGGCTACGGAGGTCGGGCGGGCGGACTGCTTGAGCCAGGCAGCGGTCGGTATCGAATCGCTTCCGGAGACACGCTTGGCGGCATTGCCCGGAGGTTCGGAACGTCAGTGGCAAGCCTGCTGTCTTGGAATGGGCTGACCAGCACCCGCATTCGGGCGGGGCGCTACCTGATCGTCCAGCCTAATAAGGGCACCAGCACGACAGCCGCTTCCCAGACGCGGAGCACAACCGCTTCAACTTCAACGGCCGCGCCAGCCGGGCGGTACAAGGTCCGGCCCGGTGACTCCCTCTCGAAGATCGGCTCGCGATTTGGTGTGTCGGTAGCGCAATTGCAGTCCTGGAACGGCATCCGAGGTTCACGCATCCAAGTGGGCCAGACGCTACGCGTGCCTGGTTCCGGAGGCTCGATCCAGACCAGCACGGGGTCGTCCGGTGGCTACACCGTGCGGAGGGGTGACAGCTTGGACAAGATCGCTCGGCGGCACGGCATCACCGTGCACCAGCTGAAGACTTGGAACGGCATCCGGGGGACGATGATCCATCCCGGACAGACGCTGGCGGTCAGGCGTCCATCCAACGCCGGGAATTCACCGACGCAGTCCCCAAGGAACGGCAGCTATGTCGTTAGGCGAGGCGACACTCTGGGAACCATCGCCGCCCGACACGGCACTACCGTCAACAGCCTGCGCAGATGGAACAACCTGCGCAGCACGCGCATCTACCCCGGCCAGGCGCTCACCGTCCGAGGATCCTGAACGCCTCCAACCGGCAGACCCTAGCGGCGCGGGCACTAAGCTGCGTAGGGGAATCAGCTGGCGGGCCTGCTACGCCGCGGGCCACGGGGGGATGTCGTTCCCTCCTAGCGCGGCAGCCCGTTGCTCGCTGTAGCGGCTGACGCACCGCCATCGCACGGCGAGCAGGCGGTTGACACGCCACGCTTGCGTACACGGGCTGCTTGGCCGGTGCCAGGCTGATGGTGCGCTCTTCTTCTTGCGGCTCCGCGCCGCGGACCCGTAGCAATTCGGCCACGCCTCGAGACAGGATCGGCTAGCTGATGCCGATGGATTTCTGCCGAGCGCTGGTGACGGCATCGGCACGCGCGGACCGGGCGCGGCCGCACAGTCTCGATGTCAGTTCATCGGGCGAAGCAGTACAGCGTCCCCCGGGTCCGCACGAAGAGCCGGCCATCCATGATCACGGGCGTGGCCCAGATCTCCTCGCCCATCGAGTTGGTCCGAATCACGCTCCAGTCGGCCCCGGGTGAAATGACCGACACCTCGCCAGTCTCGTCTGCAGCAAAGACTTTGCCGTCAGCCGCCACTGGAGAGGCGAAGTAACGGCCCATTGCCGCCCGCAAGCGGCCTTGCTTGAGGACCGAGCCGTCTTCCGCGCTGAGAGCTGTCAGGATGCCCCCGTCCTTGGTGAGATAGAGCACGCCGTCGTACAGCAGCGGGGACGGGACATTGGGAAGCGACTTGTAATGGAGCCATTGGACAGCTCCTTCAGTCATGTCGCCCTCGCCGCCCAAGCGAATCTTGCGGACGGCGTTGACGGCCCTCCGCTTGCGCCGGTGATGCTCCCAGTCTCGACGCTCCATGAATCCAGACAAATCCAAGTCCAGTGAACCCAGACCGTTGCGGACTGCCCTGCCGAAGGTCTCCTGCAGTTCGGCGGTCGAGAGCCTAGCATCCCCATCCGCGTCCAGTTCGGCAAGCGCTTGCTCGTAGGTCGGCACATCCTCCTGCTGCCCAAGATCCGCGCTGCCCGCCCAGCCCAGCACGTACGCGAAGCCCTCGCCGTCCAAGACGGGCGTCGGCTTCAGCTGCCAAGTGAGGCCCTCCACCCACCAGACCTTGCGGCCTGACGTGACCTCGTAGGCCGCCAGCTCGTAGGAACCGGCCACCAGCACCTGCGTGCCGCCCTCCTCCGGCTGGTAGATCACCGGCGTGGAAAAGCCGCGCAGCGAATAAGGCCGCTCGCGTCGCCACGCCACTTCCCCCGTCAGCGCGTCGACGGCGACCATGAACGAGTCCGTCTCAGAGTCGCAGACTTGGATGACCCGTCCGTCCACGTAGACAGGGGAGGCACCCATGCCCATCGGATTGTTGAAGGGCCCCAAGGGCAAGCGCCAGAGCTCGTTGCCGTCGGGCCCGTAGGCTAGCAGACCGAAGTCCTGAAAGAAAGCGAAGGCGTTCTCTCCATCCGTGGCCACGCTGGGCGACGCCGGCGTGTTGGGCTCGCGCAGGCGCCCCGCCCGCTCCCTGACCACGTCACGACGCCACTGGATGCGACCCGTCTCACGGTCCAAGGCGATCGTGACGAGCTTCTCGCCCTCAAGACCCGTGAGGAAGATGCTCTGACCGCTGAACACCGGCGAGGACAGGCCCACCGGCACCGCCGACTTCCAAACCACGTTCGTCTGCGGTCCAAACTCGACTGGAATTCCCGTGGCGTCCGAGACTCCAGATCCGTTCGGCCCTCGGAACCGGTCCCAAACCAACTCCGCAGCCGAAGCGCCGGCGAGTGTTAGCAGCAACAAGCAAGCAGTTCTGCGGGCCATTGCTGGCAATATACCACCTGCGACGGCCCGCAACGCTGCTGCGAGAGACAGCCTAGCGCCGCACGGAATCGATGATCGACCGGAAGTGCTCCGCCGCCGCAGCCGCAGTGCGCTGCGGAGCGGTCAGCTTGAAGAATACCGGGGCGTCGGGCCCCTGCACGATCGCGGCCAGCATCCGGTAACCCGGCAGCGGCGTCGCCTGGGGAGCCATGGGAAACGGCTTGAACAGATACGTGCCGCTCACATCCAAGATGGTGACCTCCATGCCGCCTACCTCGCGCTGCTCGCGCTCCGCGTCCGCAGCTGACAGCGGGCTGCCGTCAGCCCGGACGAACTGGCCCAGCCAGCGGCGCACATTGGCCTCAACTCCGCCTCCTTGCCCAGGGCCGAAGTAATGGACGGCGAGCTCGCCGCCGCGGCTGTCACCAGACTCGGGTGGAATCGCGTAATTCGCCGCCCGCATGGGCTTCGGATCGGACTTCCACGACGACGGGGCGTCAAAGCGGACGCCTCCGGCCTCGCCGGCAGCCAACTGCCGGTTCGCACCGGACGCCAGCAGCACCAAGAGCGCCGCGGCAATTCTAAGAGTGGTTGGACCTGGCTGCATCAAAGAGACTCTCCCCCACCCAGTCTATCGCCTACCGAACCGCCTTCCGGCTCGGTGGCGCTGGATGCCGCTGTCAGTCCCGCTTCCAGTGCCGGTCAGCGAAGTCCAAGTAGCGCTGCCAGTCGAACGCCGTCACGTCGTGCCGGCCGGAGCGAACATGGTAACCCACCGCCTCCCCGACAGAGCTGCCCACTGGCGGTTGTTTCGCCACTCCCAAGCCCTTCTGGCCCAGCAGTTCCCAGACGGCGCTCGCATGGAGGGCGGACAGGAACTCGCCCTTGGGATCGGCCCAGCGGTCCTCCTCGGCGCTGGCCACATAGAGCGGCCGCGGGGCTGCCAGCGCCAGCAGCATGTGCTGATCGACCGGGAGCTCGTCCTCCTTGCCGTTGTACTGCGCGAAGCGGTCCGCGAACCAGTGCGGGAATCGCGTGTTGATCCGCTCCACCGTCTCTCCGAAGCGTCGTCGGCTCAGCGCGGCGCCGCCGCACCCCGACTCGTTCGAGATCACCATGCCGAACCGCTCGTCGTTCGCTCCGGCCCACAACGCGGTCTTGCCTAGCCGGGAGTGCCCCATCGCGGCGACGCGCCCGCCTTCCACGTCGGGATCGGTCTCGAGGTAGTCCAGCAGCCGGCTGAGGCCCCAAGCCCAAGCGGCAATGCTGCCCCAGTCGCCAGGTCCGCGCGGCGGAGAAAGAACATGGACTCCGTTGGAGAACCCGTCATCGAAGTCCGGATCCAAGTCGCCGCAGTACACGGTAGCCAATCCGTAGCCCCTGCTGAGGACCGTCTCCAACTGCCATCGGCCGGCAGCGCGCCCGCGCGTCTGAGGCGTCGCCCGATGGTCGACCACGCCCTCGCCATCGCGAACCCAGGCACTCGCCAGCCGGATAGCGGGATCCGAATGCACAGTGTGGTTACCGCCGAAATTCAACCCCGCGAAGACGGGCACCGGAGATCTTGAGGAGGTCGGAGTATAGAGGAGGATCTCCATGCTCGGACCGTCGTCGGTTCCGCTGAAGCTGATGCGGATCTGCTTCCGACGAGCGAGGCCGCCCAGCGCCGAATCGTCGCGCTCCACGAGCTCAAACGTCAACTCGGGCGGCTTGCCCGGCGCCTTGCCGTAGACATGCTGCTCGAACAGCTTCTGGATTTCCTCCCTGCGCACGGCCCACTGCCGCGCGTCCCGGACCAGCTCCCCATTCGAGAGCCTCAGCAGTTCGGGCAAGGTGTAGCTCGGCACCTTCGACTCGTCGTAATTGAAGCCGTCGGGCTGACCAGCTGCCGTTCCGGCCGCCATCGCGACGAGTACGAATAGCAAGGATGCTGGCCCGCGAGGCCCTAGTGCAAGGCAAGACATACTAGACCGGTATTCTGGCACAAGGAGCCGCGCCTCGCGTTGCGACCGAGGAGGGCGCGGACCGGAGATCGCCACACGGGCCGCAAGGCGTCTGCGCTTTCCATCCGCCCGAACGCCTTGACCCCCAACTGGCGACCTTGGTCAGCCATACGGGCCAGTCGGTACTCGCCAGCAACCACCCGGCCGCGGTCGACGGACAGCTCATGGCAACCGCCGGTCCGCAGAAGACCGGGTCACCGACAACGACTGACCCCGGTCCGCCCGATGGACGCATCGACGCTGCCTCCGCCGATCAGGGTTCCTTGACCCCGCCCGCCGGGCAACGCAGCCGCAGGTTGCTTGCGCTGCGGCGACTCCGTTCGTCGCGCTCAGCCGGCGAAGGCGGGTACCGGGCGCCGCGCTTCAAGCGCCGCCGCCCGCGAGGCAGGGATAGAATGCAGGATGTGGATGTACCAACAGAGCTGCGCTTCGGATCGCTGGTCGTGAAGCCCGCGGTCGTGCTCGCCCCGATGGCGGGCGTGACCGACACCGTCTTCCGGCGCATCATCCGCGGACTGTCCGGCTGCGGCATGATCATGACCGAGTTCACCAGCTCGCACGGCGTGCTGGCCAACCACAACCCGCAGCGCGCCAAGGCCCGCCGCACGCCGTTCAACTACCTGTACTACGAACCGGACGAACACCCGATCGTCGCCCAGCTGTTCGGGGCGGATCCCGCCGTTCTGGCGGACGCAGCTCGCATCGTGGAGGACCTCGGCTTCGACGGAGTGGACATGAACTTCGGGTGCCCCGTCAAGAAGGTGGTCAAGTGCAACGGCGGTTCGGGCCTGCTCCGGGATCTGCCGCTGGTCGAGCGCATCCTCAAGGCCGTCCGCGCGGCCGTGTCGATCCCGTTCACCTGCAAGTTCCGCACCGGATGGGACGACCGATCGATCGTGGCCGCGCAGATGGGGCGCATCGCCGAGGACTGCGGCCTGCAGGGCGTCTCACTGCACGGGCGGACTCGGCAGCAGGGCTACGGCGGCCATTCCGACTGGGATCGCATCGCGGAGCTGAAGCAGGCGGTGAGCATCCCGGTGGTCGGCAACGGCGACGTGTTCTCGCCGGAGGCCTGCGTGCGGATGTTCCACCACACCGGTTGCGATGGGGTGATGATCGGCCGGGCGGCCTCGACCAATCCCTGGATCTTCCGGCAAATCGAGCAGTACGTCTCCGCCGGCACCTACGAGAAGCCGAGCGAGCCGCAGCGCTACCGACTGCTGCTGAACTACTACCGCCTGCTGTTGAGCGATTCGGACAAGATTTCCGGCAATCCCCTAGGCAAGATGAAGCAGTTCGCCACATACTTCACCAGAGGCTTGGCCAGCGGCGCCGGCCTGCGCAAGAGCATCCATCGCTCGCGTACCACGGACGAGATCGTGGGGCATGTCGAGCGAGCGCTCGAACTCCAGCTGGCGAAGGCTGCCTGAAGCCCGTCGGTTACGAGAATCGAGCGCCGTCGCGTCGCAGCAGCGACGCCACCCGGGAGCCGAGATCGGCCGCCTGCTCCATCGAACCCGCGACCCGGCACCGAGCCAGCCCTCCGGAGGGTCGCTCGGCGATCGCCAACAGCTCGAGACTGTCCCCGTCGGACCGCGCGTGGGCCCCAAGGGGAACGTCACACCCGCCTCCCACCTCCCGGAGGACCGCGCGCTCCGCCTCGACTTGGGCGGCAACGGCGGGATCGTGCAGCGCGGCCACCGTGTCCAGCACGCGCCGGTCTCCTGCCCGGACTTGGATGCCGAGGGCACCCTGCCCGGGAGCCGGGACCATGCGGTCCGTCGATAGGAACTCCGCCACCTCGGCGAGGCGACCCAGCCGCTCCAGACCGGCGGCCGCCAGCACAACCGCGTCGTAGCGGCCAGAACGGAGCTTGCGAATCCGCGTCCCGACATTGCCGCGGATGTCTCTGATCCGGGCCTCGGGCAGGAACGCCCGCAGCTGCGCCGCGCGGCGACGAGATCCCGTGCCGATCCGGGGCCTTCCCGCCAACTCCCCGGACGAGGCTCCGACCAGTACGTCCCGTGGATCGGCACGGCGCGGGACGCAGCCGAGCTCCAACTCCGGATGCTGCTGGGTCGGCAGGTCCTTGAGGCTGTGCACAGCGACATCAATTCCGCCGGCCAGCAGAGCGTCCTCGATCTCCTTGGTGAAGACGCCCTTGACTCCTAGCTGAAGACCCAGTGCGGCCAGCGGCACGGCTCCCACTCGGTCGCCGGTCGTCTTGATCACGCGGATCGAGGTGTCGGCGCCCCGCTGCCGCAACGCCTCGGACACCCACTCTGCTTGGGCCAACGCCAAGTCGGAGCCACGCGTTCCGATTCGAATCTTGGGCACAGCCGGTCTCAATCCAAGCCGAAGAGACGCCGGAAGTCGTCGAAAGTGAAGCCCGGGCGCGGGTCCGAGGCCTGCCGCTTGGCCTCACGGATCGGATGGTGGGCGATCTTGCTGATCATGCCTTTGGTGAGGGCCTCCACTGCCTCCCGCTGCTCAGCGGTCAGGCCGCGCAGCTTGGACCGGTACCGCTCGAGCTCGCCGCGCCGGATGGCCTCCAAGCGCTGATTCAGAGATACGATCGCCGGCGCCGCCCGGTGGGCCCGCATCCGCTTCAGGATCCCCTCGACCTCGTCCTCGACAATCCTCTCAGCCCGCTCGGCTTCGCGGCGACGGTGCTTGATGTTGGCCGCGGCAACCTGCTGCAGGTCATCGATGTCGTAGACGAACATGTTGTCCACGGCGTTGATCTCGGGATCGATGTCCCGCGGCACGGCGATGTCCACCAGGAAGATCGGCCGGTTACGTCGGGAAGCGATCACGCCTTCCGCTGTTCGCCTCGTGAGGATGAAGCTTGGCGATCCGGTGGAGGACAGAACGATGTCGACACGCTGCAGCAACTCCAGCAAGCGTTCGAACCGCACTGGTCTGCCGGCAATCGATGCCGCGAGCGACTCGGCTGACGAGAAGGTGCGGTTGGCCACGTACAAGTGCGACGCTCCAGCGTTTTGGAGGTGCCGCGCGGCGGCCTCGGCCATGTCACCGGCTCCGATCAGCAGCACCGACAAGCCGTCCAGCTCACCGAAGATCCTGCGCGCCAGCTCGACCGCCACGGAACTTACAGACACGGCCGTCCGACCAATTCCGGTCTCGTTGCGAACCCGCCGGGCGACACGCAGCGCATGAGGGATCAGCCGACCGAGCGGCCCTCCGAGAGTGCCCGCATCCGTGGCCCGCCGGTAGGCGTCACGAACCTGGCCCAAGATCTGCGGCTCCCCTACGACCATCGAATCGAGGCTGCACGCCACGCGGAACACGTGGCGTACTGCCGCTCGCTCGCCATACGCATACAGCGCGTCCTCGGACAGCGCCTCCTGGTCCAAGTGATCGAGAAGATGGCGGAGCACTGCGCTCCGCAGCCCGTCCGGTTCGCCGCTCCCCAGGAACTCCACGCGGTTGCAGGTGGACAGCACCAGCGCCTCGTCCAACTGTGGCCCCCTAGCCAGCCGAGCGGCCAGCGCCACGGCATCCTCTTCTGAGAGCGCCAGCCGCTCTCGGATCGCGACCGGAGCCGTCTTGTGACTCATTCCAATCAGTTGGATGCTCATTGGCTCATGAACGTGTGGGCACCGCTGTTGACCACCCATGTCAGGGCAGCGCAGGCAAATCCGGCGATCGAGAAATAGGCTCCCTTGCGGCCCTGCCAACCGGCAGCCAGCCGGCCGACCACCATGGTGAACGCGATGCCCCAAGTGAGGAAGGCCAAGGCGATGGTCGGATCGACCACCCAACTGGCTCCCCATTTGGCGAAGGCCCAGGTCGAGGCGGCGATCAGGCCCAGCGTCACCAGAACGAAGGCCGCGCCGAGGGCGACTCGGCCTATGTCCTCAAGCTTGCTCAGGGGCGGCAGGCGGTAGTAGAACGCCTTGGGGCGCTTAGACTTCAACTCGTGCTCCTGAATGAGGTACATCACTCCGGCGACGCAGGTCAGGAACAAGGCCGCGTAACCGAGCAGAAACAGGGTGGCGTGGATCGATATCCACCATTGCAGCACTGGCCGGGAGACATCCCGCGCCGGGCCGCCTAGGGACCCGACCAACGCCAGCAGGAAGACCGGCGGAACGGCGAAGACGGCCAAGCTCTCGTACTTGAAGCGCACGTAGACAGCCAAGAAGACGACTGTCATGAAGAAGGAGGCCATCGAGCAGAGCTGCTGGAAGGTCTGGACCGGAAACCGCCCGAGAGCCCGGCTCGCGAGCGCCAGCGACAGAAAGTGCAGCGTCGCGCCCAAGGCGAACGCGTACAGCGCCGGCTTGAAGAGCTTCCGCCGCTGCCTGACGACGCTGTACAGCGAGTCCAGCAAGCCGAGCGAGTACAGCACGAGCGCCGCTCGGAGGAGCACCGTTGCGTGCGAATCCATAGCCCAGATTATAGAAACCCCAGGTCGGAGCTGCCGGACCAGCGTTCAGGCCGCCGCGAACCAGTCCCGCACTTTCCGCCATGTGCGGTCCAGCGCCTCGGGGAGCACTCGCGTCTCGCCCACGACAGTGAGAAAGCTGGAGTCTCCAGCCCAGCGGGGAAGCACGTGCAGGTGGATGTGGCCGGGCACGCCCGCCCCCGCAGCGCGCCCGATGTTCATGCCGACGTTGATGCCGTCTGGGTTGTAGAGGTCAAACAGCATGCGCTCCACGCGGCGGGCCAGCTGCGCCATCTCGTCGACTGCCGCTGGGTGAGCTTCGCCGAGGGTGGTGCAGTGACGGTAGGGGATCACCAGCGCATGCCCACTGGTGTAAGGGTAGCGGTTGAGAAGGACGAACGTCCGCCCTCCGCGGAAGACGATGAGCGACTCCCGGTCGGACTTGGACAGCTCCAAGATCCGGCAGAAGGCGCATCTCAGGCGAGAGGCGGACTCGTCTTTGGCGCTCGTGACGTAACGGTAGCGCCAAGGCGTCCACAGACGGTCCATCAATCCGCAGTCGACTCAACGGGACGGCGATGCCGGCAGTCGCAGCAGGGCTTCCCGCAGCCTCCGGCTGGGAACAAAGCGGGGAACAGACTTGGCCGGCACGAGGATTTCCGCGCCCGTTCTGGGGTGCCGCACGGTGCGGCTCCGCCGCTGATGTGGGCGGAAGGATCCGAATCCGCGAATCTGAACTCTCTCGCCTTTACGCAGCGTGTCGATCAGCCCGTTGACCAAGGCGGTCACCACCAGCCGGCCCTCTTGGGAAGAGAAGTCCAGTTCAGCGGCCACGATCTCCGCCAAGTCCGATGTCGTCATGCCGCGGTGCGGGCGCCTAGTCGGCGGCCTCGTTCTCCTCCTCGTCAGGAATCGGCAAGCCATCATAGCATCGCAAGCCGATCCTGCGGGCGCGTTCGTTCACATCGAGAATCAGGAAGTGATACCGCAGGCCCTGCTGCAAGGCCCGTTCGCCTCGCGGGGACTGGGAGATGTGGCAGAGGCCTTCAACGCCGGGAAAGAGTTCGACGAAAGACCCGAACTTCACGATGCGTCGCACCAAGCCCGGCACAGTGTCGCCGACGGTGTACTGCGCCAGAAAGGTGTCCCACACATCCGGCTCCAACTGCTTGACGCCCAGCGACAGCCTGCGGTTCGCGGCATCGACATGTAGGATGACCGTGTCGATCTGATCCCCCTTGGAGGCAAAGCTGCGCGAGTTGCGGGCATGCTGGTCCCACGACAGGTCGGACACATGGACCAAGCCCTCGACGCCTTCGGCGATTTCTACGAACAACCCGTAGTCCTGGATGCGCCGCACGACGCCGGCCACAACCCGACCCACCTCCAAACTGTCGGCAAGCTGGTCCCATGGATCCGGCAGGAGCCGCTTGAAGCTGAGTGAGATGCGCCGCTCGGACGGACTCAGCTTGAGGACCACCGCCTCCGTCTCGGTATCCGGGGAGAAGGTCTTGGAAGGGTGCTTCTGATGCCTGGACCACGAGATTTCGCTGATGTGGATCAGTCCCTCGACGCCCGGTTCCAGCTGCACGAAGGCACCGTAGTCAGTCACGGTGGCCACCCGGCCCTGGACGCGGCTCCCCGGAGGATAGCGATCCTCGACGGTGAGCCATGGATCGGGATGCAGCGCCCGCAAGCTGAGCGCCACCCGCTCCCGCTCCCGATCGATGCGCAGCACCTTGGCCGTCAGCTCCTGACCCGGCTGGAAATGGTCCGCCGGATTGCCAACCCGTCCGTGGGAGAGATCGGCCAGCTTGATCCGCCCGTCAATGCCCCCCAAGTCCACGAAGACCCCGTACTTGGTGACCGTCTTGACTACGCCCGTGGCCGTGCCACCCACTTCGATCTTGCCGAGCGTCTCGCCCTGCAGCTTCATGCGCTTAGCGTTCAGCAACGCGCGCCTGGATACCACGACATTGGCTCGGCGGCGGTTGCACTCAAGAACGACAACCTCCACGGTCTGCCCGATCCACGGGTCAAGTTGGTGCGTCGGCCGCAGGTCCACTTGCGATCCGGGCAGGAAGGCACGCACGCCGACATCCACATGCAGCCCGCCCTTGACCCGACCGACCACCTTGCCCTTCAACGAAAGGTTGCCAGCGTGCGCCGCCTCGACGCGCTTCCAAGCGGTCCGCTCCCGGACCTTGCGATGGGACAGAACGGCGAACTTGCCGGGCGCGCCGAGCCGCTCAACGACCACCTCGACCTGTTGGCCGGGCTCGATCGAGATCGAGCCGTCGCTCTCGCGAAACTCCTCCTCGGGCACGCGGCCCTCCACCTTCGCCCCGAACGCCACGATAACGCCCGACTTGCCGATGGCGATGACTGTGCCCGTGCAGCGACTGCCCGGACGGATGGAGGACTCTTCGGACTCATCGGGCTTGGCCAGCCCGTCCAACTGCTCGAGGCCGTCCAGCTCCTCAGGGATCAAGGTGTCGTCAGCGGTGTCTTCCTCCGACGACGGATCCGGCAGGCCCGGCACCGGCAGGCCCGGCACACCGCCGTCCGGCTGGGAAGCGGCTTCCCCGCCCTCATCGCGATGCCCGGCCGCCTCCGTCTTCGGGCCCTCACCAACATCCGTCTGCATGGATTGCCCCCTAATCGCCCGGATCACCGTCCGCCGAGGCGGGAATCCGCCCCTGCAGCGCCCCCGGTCCCAAACTATCCTCTCATGTCCGGCTCAACTCATCCCGAGCCGCGATCCAACAACTGGCAACCCGGTTCGCACGCGCATTGGCAACTATAGCGAAGGCTGGGCCGCCTGTCAAATTGCGGCGCTGCCCGGGCAGGGGCGCCCTTGCGCCGCCCAGCGTCGCCGGCCCTCCCCTGTCCGCTGGCTGAGCGGGGGTTGTATCGCCTCCGAATCCCGCTGAATGATCCCACGCCACCCTCGCGACAGCCGGGGCCGCGCACCGCTGCGGACCGAATCCACCGAGGCGCCCCTCGCTGCCAGTCCAGGGCCCGATCCTTTCCTCCAACGCGCATTGCAAGTCCGCCGGCGAGCGCTGCTCGGCCGCGAGTCACGGAATCGCACAGCGACCCCGCCGGGGCATGGGGCGGCTCGCATTGGGTAGACCGACGCCGCCGACCCCGACGCCCGAGAGTCCACTCCTTGGTGGCGCTCAAACCCGCCCGGGCCAGCACCATCCCGCGCGGCCGCTTTGCCAGCGGATCACCGGCTGCCAATCCAACAGGGTCCGAACGCCCAGCATCAGGCCGGCCTCGAGGCGCGACGCTGAACTCCCGCTACAGGGGCGACGGCTCCGATGACGGGCTGGCCGGCGGAGCACGGGGACTAGCAAGCGCGGTCGCGACGCCGCCTGGCGCGGAACCCTAGACTAGCGCTGCCGACGACGAATGGCGCGGCGTCATCTATCATGGAGTTGGCGAATGTGAGCCCCTCATGCCGATCAGCGAACAACTGCTGGACATCCTCTGCTGCCCCCGAACCAAAGTCCCGGTCCACCTGCTGGATGATCCGCGGCTGCAGCGGCTCAACGCCGTTGCAACCGCGGGCCGGCTACGCTACGCCGACGGCAGCAGCGTCGACCGCCCGCTGGAGGAGGCGCTGGTCACGGCGGACGGAGAGACCGTCTACCGCATCGACGCCAGCATCCCCGTGATGCTGGTCGACCGCGCGATTCCGACCGCACAGATTCCGGACTGGAGACCGCGCCCGTCCCCGTAACGCAAAGAGGGCGGCCCGACTAGCGCCGGACCGCCCTCGCGATAGGTTTCGGGCAGCGTCCTACTCTCCCACGCCGTCGCCAGCGCAGTACCATCGGGGCTGAGGAGCTTAACTGCCGTGTTCGGGATGGGAACGGGTGTGGCCTCCTCGCTATAGCCACCCGAGAAGGGTCCCGGGCCGCGGAAGCGGCCCGGGCAGCGCCTCCCGCAGGAGGCGCAAAACCGAATTTCGAAGGTCTAGCAATCGCCGCGTCCTCGCGGCACCGAGCCGCCTGCCAGCTGAGGGCAGGATCGGGCTCGGGGTAAGTTTCACGGCAAGCCGAACGAGCGATTAGTAACGGTTAGCTCGCATGTTGCCACACTTGCACATCCGTCCTATCCAACTTGTCGTCTTCAAGTGCTCTTCAGGGAAACCTTATCTTGGGTTGGGTTTCGCGCTTATATGCTTTCAGCGCTTATCCCGACTGAACTTCGCTACCCAGCTATGCCACTGGCGTGACAACTGGATCACAAGAGGTTCATCCGCCTCGGTCCTCTCGTACTAAAGGCAGCATCCTTCAAGTTTCCTACGCCCACCAAGGATAAGGACCGAACTGTCTCGCGACGTTCTGAACCCAGCTCGCGTACCGCTTTAATAGGCGAACAGCCTAACCCTTGGGAGCTTCTCCACCCCCAGGATGCGATGAGCCGACATCGAGGTGCCAAACCCGGGCGTCGATATGAACTCTTGGCCCAGATCAGCCTGTTATCCCCGGCGTACCTTTTATCCGTTGAGCGACGGCCCTTCCATGCGGGACCGCCGGATCACTATGACCTGCTTTCGCACCTGCTCGACTTGTCAGTCTCGCAGTCAACCCGGCTTATACCATTGCGCTCTACGGCTGATTTCCAAACAGCCTGAGCCGAGCTTCGCGCGCCTCCGTTACGCTTTGGGAGGCGACCGCCCCAGTCAAACTACCCACCAAACAGTGTCCCTGGACCGGATTCACGGTCCGAGGTTAGATCCACAACATGGCAGGGGTGGTATCTCAAGATTGGCTCCACCGAACCCAAGAGTCCGACTTCAAAGCCTCCCACCTATCCTGCGCAAGCCATACTATGAATCACTGTTAAGCTGTAGTAAAGGTGCACGGGGTCTTTCCGTCCTTTGGCGGGTAACCGGCGTCTTCACCGGTACCACAACTTCGCCGGGCTGGTTGTTAAGACAGTGCTGAGATCGTTACGCCATTCGTGCAGGTCGGAACTTACCCGACAAGGAATTTCGCTACCTTAGGACCGTTATAGTTACGGCCGCCGTTCACCGGGGCTTCGATTCAAAGCTTCGCCTAAGCTAACCTCTCCTCTTAACCTTCCGGCACCGGGCAGGCGTCAGCCCCTATACGTCGTTTTCGACTTTGCAGAGACCTGTGTTTTTGCTAAACAGTCGCCTCAGCCATTTCACTGCGGCCCTCTCTCGAGGGCACTCCTTCTCCCGAAGTTACGGAGCTATTTTGCCGAGTTCCTGAACAACCAATCACCCGAGCGCCTGAGAATACTCTTCCCGTCTACGTGTGTCCGTTTGCGGTACGGGCGCCCGCCGTCTTCTTAGAGGTTTTTCCAGGCAGTATAGCTACGCAGCTTTTGGGCCGTGCGGCCTCGCGTAAGCCCTCAGTGTATTCCCGGGTGGATTTGCCTGCCCGGGCACCTTGAGACTTCCAAAAGGGATATCCATCACCCTTCCTGCTTCACTTCCTGCGTCACCCCATCGTATAACGACGGCAAGGCGGTCGCGGAATATTAACCGCGCATCCATCGGCTACGCCTTTCGGCCTCACCTTAGGACCCGACTAACCCCGGGCGGATTGACCTTCCCCGGGAAACCTTAGACTTTCGGCGACCAGGGTTCTCACCTGGCTTCTCGCTACTAATGCTGGCAGAGTCACTTCCTGACGCTCCACCGAACCTTACGGTCCGGCTTCGGCGCGACAGGAACGCTCTCCTACCATCCCCGACCTGCGTGCAGGTCGGGAATCCGCGGCTTCGGTGCTGCGCTTGAGCCCCGTTACATTTTCGGCGCCAAGGCGCTTGACCAGTGAGCTATTACGCTTTCTTTAAAGGATGGCTGCTTCTAAGCCAACCTCCTGGCTGTCCTAGCGACTTGACTTCCTTACCCACTAAGCGCTGCTTAGGGACCTTAGCCGGCGGTCTGGACTGTTTTCCTCTCGACTACGAAGCTTAGCCCCCGCAGTCTGACTCCCGTGCATTTTCGTCGGCGGCATTCGAACTTTAGTTGGATTCGGTAAGTTGTGGAACCCCCTAGTCCATCCAGTGGCCTACCACCGCCGCGCTAACACGAGGCTAGCCCTAAAGCTATTTCGGAGAGAACGAGCTATCACGGAATTTGATTAGCCTTTCACCCCTACCCTCAGTTCATCCAAGCCGTTTTCAACCGACACTGGTTCGGGCCTCCATTTGCTGTTACACAAACTTCACCCTGACCAAGGGTAGATCATCCCGCTTCGCGTCTAATCCCAGCGACTGTGCGCCCTATTCAGACTCGCTTTCGCTGCGGCTCGATTATTCTTAACCTCGCCACTGAGATTAACTAGCCAGCTCATTAAGCAAAAGGCACGCGGTCAGGTCGGTCCGCCCGAAGGCAGACCTCGCCTCCCACTGCTTGTAGGCATACGGTTTCAGGTACTTTTCACTCCCCTAGCAGGGGTTCTTTTCACCTTTCCCTCACGGTACTGGTTCACTATCGGTCGAGAGTGAGTATTTAGCCTTACCGGATGGTCCCGGCAGGTTCCCACAGGATTTCTCGTGTCCCGCGGTACTCAGGATACCTCTGAGCCGCTGCACCTTTCGCCTACAAGGCTTTCACTTTCTCTGGCCGGAGTTTCCACTCCGTTCAGCTAGGATTCGCGGTCTCGTTATGAGGTCCTACAACCCCGGGCTTCCACAAGGGTCGCCCGGTTTGGGCTGTTCCGCGTTCGCTCGCCGCTACTTACGGAATCATTGTTATTTTCTTTTCCTCCGGGTACTGAGATGGTTCACTTCCCCGGGTTCGCTCCGCCGGCCTATGTATTCAACCGGCGGTGACGGGAGTTCACTCCCGTCGGGTTTCCCCATTCGGACATCCCCGGTTCGACGCTTGCTTACAGCTCGCCGAGGCTTTTCGCAGTTAGCCACGTCCTTCATCGCCTACTCTCGCCAAGGCATCCTCCGTACGCCCTTAGTAGCTTGACCGTAAAACTTACCCGGAACCGGCTCCCGCCCCGCTCGCGCGGGTCGGCATCCCTTCCGGATGGCGCTACTCGGACAGCGTCTCGGCCGCGCGAACGCGGACCGGACGCTTCCGGCGATTGCATATGACCTTCTATATTCGGTTGTCGATGACCTGTGCCGACTGCTCGTCGGCTGGTGGGCGTGGCTGGATTTGAACCAGCGACCTCATCCTTATCAGGGATGCGCTCTAACCAACTGAGCTACACGCCCGTTACCAGGCAGGCTTGCTCGCCGATGCGGCTGGTGGAGCTGATCGGAGTCGAACCGACGACCTCCTGAATGCAAATCAGGCGCTCTCCCAGCTGAGCTACAGCCCCGGATGCGGAAGCGCTCCGAGCTGAGGCTGGTTGGACGTGGGCAGCCGGCTAGGCCGGCCGCCAATTAGTGACGATGCCTGTTCCGAGCAAGAGAGCACCGGACAGCTGGAGCCGTTGGCCGCTTACAGGACCCCCGAAGGGGCCGACGGACCTCGGACTCTTGGTCTCTCTTAGAAAGGAGGTGATCCAGCCGCAGGTTCTCCTACGGCTACCTTGTTACGACTTCACCCCAATCATGAATCATACCGTCAGCCGCTGCCTCCCGAAGGTTAGCTCACGGATTTCTAGTACAATCCACTTTCGTGATGTGACGGGCGGTGTGTACAAGGCCCGGGAACGTATTCACGGCGCCGTTCTGATGCGCCATTACTAGCGATTCCAGCTTCATGCAGGCGAGTTGCAGCCTGCAATCCGAACTGAGGATGGCTTTGGAGGATTGGCTCCGCCTCGCGGCTTCGCGACCCGTTGTACCACCCATTGTAGCACGTGTGTAGCCCTGGACATAAAGGCCATGATGACTTGACGTCGTCCCCACCTTCCTCCAGCTTGTCGCTGGCGGTCTCCCGTGAGTCCCATAATTGGCAACACAGGACGAGGGTTGCGCTCGTTGCGGGACTTAACCCAACATCTCACGACACGAGCTGACGACAGCCATGCAGCACCTCTACAGCGGTCCCCGAAGGGAAAGCTTCGTTTCTGAAGTGATCCGCTGCGGTTCAAGCCCAGGTAAGGTTCCTCGCGTTGCGTCGAATTAAACCACATGCTCCACCGCTTGTGCGGGCCCCCGTCAATTCCTTTGAGTTTCAGCCTTGCGACCGTACTCCCCAGGCGGCATACTTAACGCGTTAGCTCCGGCACGGACCCAGTGAAGAGCCCACACCAAGTATGCATCGTTTAGGGCGTGGACTACCAGGGTATCTAATCCTGTTTGCTCCCCACGCTTTCGAGTCTCAGCGTCAGTGGCGGTCCAGAAGGCCGTCTTCACCACCGGTATTCCTCCTGATATCTACGCATTCCACCGCTACACCAGGAATTCTACCTTCCTCTCCCGCACTCTAGCTCGCCAGTATCGACCGCACCCTCCCAGTTGAGCCGGGAGATTTCACAATCGACTTGGCGAACAGCCTACACTCGCTTTACGCCCAGTAATTCCGAACAACGCTTGGAGCCTACGTATTACCGCGGCTGCTGGCACGTAGTTAGCCGCTCCTGCTTCTGCGGGTACCTTCATCATAGTCCCCGCTGAAAGATTTTTACGACCCGAAGGCCTTCTTCAATCACGCGGCGTCGCTGGATCAGGGTTTCCCCCATTGTCCAAGATTCCCCACTGCTGCCTCCCGTAGGAGTCTGGCCCGTGTCTCAGTGCCAGTGTGGCCGTGTGCCCTCTCAGGCCGGCTATCGATCGAAGCCTTGGTGGGCCATTACCCCACCAACAAGCTAATCGACCGCGGGCCCCTCCTCGAGCGCATAAAGCTTTCCCCCCTGCGGGGGCGTATGCGGTATTAGCCCCGGTTTCCCAAGGTTATTCCCCACTCGAGGGCAGGTAACCCACGTGTTACTCACCCGTCCGCCACTTTCCAGCCCCCCGAAGGGAGCTTTCTCGTTCGACTTGCATGTGTTAGGCGCGCCGCCAGCGTTGATTCTGAGCCGGGATCAAACTCTCGAGGTAAGATTGTTAGCCGACACCCCCGGAGGGGGCAGCCGACAAACCCTTAGAGTTTGCGGTCCGGTTTCCACTCGGAATCAGACGATTCGTACTGCACGTCCAACCGATCTGTCAAAGATCCGTGCCGCCGCGGATCGTCTCGGGCTCGGCCTAGGGCCGGCTCAATCCTCGCTGCGGACCAGCCTCGGGCCGGAGATTGCGCTCCAGCCGCCCGGCAGGACGCGAATTAGCTTCGCGCCGCCGCCGTCTGATTTGAGAATAGCACACCTGAGGCCGTGCGCAAGGGTTTTTTTCGGATTCGTGAAAGTTTTCTCGGGCCGCCGCCGGGCCGGGCCGCTGCTACACTCTTGCGGGTGAGCAACCGAATCCTTCCCGTCCTCTTCGCCGCAGCGGCCGCATGGCCGCTGGCCGCGCCATGCCGGGCGCAGCTGCTGGCGGCGCGCGAGCATCCGTTCGCGGCCGGGCACCAGCATCTCAACGTCAGCGACACTGCGGCCCACAGGCTGTTCTGGTCCGAGCTGCTGGGAGGGGAGATGGCGCGCTTCGGCGGCACCGAGGTCGTCAAGCTGCCCGACATGCTGCTCTTCTTGCGGGAGCAGGCGGCGGGTGGCCCCAGCGCCGGGAGCACCGTCAACCATCTGGGCTTCAAGGTGCCGGATCTCGACGACCTAGCCGGACGGCTGCGGGCGACCGGCTTCGAGCTGGTGACCGCGTCGGTGGTGGCCGGCGCCACAGCCGACATCCACTTCAACGAGGGCCAAGGCGTGCGCATGGCGTTCGTAAGGGGGCCAGACGGCGTGCGGGTGGAGCTAATCGAGGACGCGGGGCTGGCGCGCACAACCAGCCATCACATCCATATCTTCACCGAGGACGACGGCGCGACGCGGGACTGGTACGTCGATCGCTTCGGCGGCAAGCCCGGCATGCGCGGGCGCTTCAAGAAGGCCGACTTCCCGGGGATCGAGCTGACGTTCGCGCCGTCGGACGACGCGCCGCAACCGACCCAGGGCCGGGCGGTCGACCACATCGGCTTCGAGGTTGACGGCTTGGAATCGCTCTGCAAGCGCCTCGAAAGCGAAGGCCTGGAGTTCGACGTCCCCTACCGCTGGATTGACGGCTTGGACCTGGGGGTGGCCTTCCTGACTGATCCGTGGGGCACGTACATCGAGCTGACCGAGGGCCTCGACGGGCTCTGACCCCGGTCGGCAGGGCGGGCGCCTACCTGGTCGTGATCCAGATCGGCGACGACCACGCGACATTGCCGTCGCTCTGCTCGACCCGCACGTAGTAGTAGTCCTCCCCGGCTTCCTTGCGCGCATCCTCGAATTCGAATTCTAGGTCCGCCGGCAGCTTCTGACGGGTGTAGACGAACTCTTGGTTCTTGATGACGTCCACTTGCCGGATGCGTGTCGTTCCGAGCACCTTGACGGAGAGACGGAACGGGCCGTCGGCCGCAAGGATGTCCCCCTGCAGATACTCCCTGCCGTTGGCGTGCAGCCGGTAGTCGAGCACGATGTTGTCGGTGGCGCCGTAGCTGTGCCGCAGCTTCATGGCCTCCAGCAGCCCCTCCCGAGTGAACTCCTCCGCGATCGTGCAGGCGTAGGAATAGTGCGTCGACAGGTGGTCGGAGGCGACTTGTACGCCGAGCTTGTATCCCTTGGCCCACGCGTTCCAGACGTAGCCGGCCGGTTGGAAGCCGCCGGCCTGGGTGGTCGGCCGCTCGCGGTGCGCCGCAAGCGGCGCACCCTCGTACTCCGCTGAGACGCGATCCCCTTGGAAGATCTCGACGAGGGGTTCGACTTCGGGGTCGTTGTCGCGCCAATCCGTGCCCATGCCGGTCGCCGAGGTGTGCGAGATGGCGATGCCGCCATTGCCGCGTAGATACTCGTAGAGCCTGCCCGCGCCTTGCGCGTGGCTGGACTCCTCGGGAAGGATGGGCAGCGTGGGCGTGCCGCGTACGGGCAGCAGGATGTTGCGATGGCCGTCCGGATAGCGGACCGACCGCTCGTATCCGTAGAAGGGCTGGAAGCGGCCGGCGACGCTGAACACGTCCACCGCCTGCTGCAGGAGCCAGTTGATGTAGTCGTGGTCAGGCCCGCCCTGGAAGTTGTGCTCGCTGACGAGAAGGTAGTCCAGGGAGGCCGCGTCCAAGGCGTAACGGTAGGTCTGGAACAGAGACCCGTCGTTGTTGCCGTCCATCGAGAACTCCGTATGGCGATGGGTATCGCCGCGATAGATGCGGTAGGCCCTGCCTTCGGACTGGATCTCGTAGCCCCGGATCCGGCCGAGGTCGCGCGCTTCTGTCGGCGCGACATCGTGGAACCGGACCTCTCTGGGAGGCCGCACCCTGAGCGCGGGCGGCTCGGTGGAGCGCTCCAGTGCGGGCAGGCGGGCGGCGTAGACGTCGAGGTGGTCATAGAGGAATTCCGCGAAGTCGCGCCCGTCGGACGGCCACACGGCGACCAAACCTCCGTCGCCGCCCCGCGCCACGCCCCAGCGCACGTCCTGGCGGCCGGTGCTGGTCGGGAACTCGTATGGTTGAGTCCAACTGCCGCCGTCCAACGTCGACGCCCAGATTTGCCACACCGCCCGATGGAGCGGCGTTTCGTTCGGCATGTCCCGCTGCCGAATCGTCCTGTGCCGACCGAATAGCCAGATCCGCCCGCTGCCGTCAGCGGCCAGCCGCGGGAAGTCGTTGTGCGTCGCGTCCATGTGCGACGGCATGGCGGCGCTGACATCGGCCGCCGGTTCGTGCCAGATCAGCCCGTCCCGGACCGCTACACGAACGAGGCGGTACTCGTAAAGGAGCGTGCCCTCGACCGGCAGCAGGAAGCCGGTGTCCTTGCCCCAGTTCATGCCGCTCTCGTTCCACGCGGCCCACAGGCGGTTCTGGCCGTCGACAGCCAGCGAGACATGGGCCTCGTAGAGCGGCGTGTCGGCGACAGGGGATGCGGACGCGTCCCACCGCTCGCCGTTCCAAGTCCGGAGCATGACGTCGTAGTTGCCTTGGTCGTAGGTGTCCCAAGCGATGTGGATCTCCCCCTCTCGGCCCGCGGCAACGACCGGCTCCCAATCATTGGCGTCAGAATCCGATACGCGCTGCTCGCCGCCCCAAGACGCCCCGTCGTA
This sequence comes from Bryobacterales bacterium, assembly GCA_963662745.2. GTDB lineage: Bacteria > Acidobacteriota > Terriglobia > Bryobacterales > UBA6623 > VXMF01. The sequence continues at coordinate 1,782,272 of CAXXUI010000002.1, read as the reverse complement.
GCGCCGGGCGAAGACATCGGACTGCCCCTCCCGGAACCCCTGCCAAACCAGCCACAGGCTCCCCTCGGTGGAGGTCGCCATGTCAGGCAGCACGTCGGGCTGGGGGGCGTCCGTCAGCCGCACCTCGGGACTCCACTGGCCGGCCTTCAGCGAGCGCCCGTACAAGTCGAAGTTGCCGTCAGCCTGGTGGGACCACACGAACCATGTCGAGCCGTCGCCGGCGTGCCCGATCTTCACCATGTGGATGTCGCCGGGTGACTCGGTCACGATTACCGGCTCGCCCCAGCCGCTCCCCTCCATCGCTCGTGTCAGGATCTGGGTCCCGCCGTCCCGGTATGCGACCCACGCCGCGCGCACTGCGCCGTCCGGGCCGCTGGCGACCGTGGCGAAATCGTCCTCGTACTCGCCGGTGGTCAGCTTGCGGACGGTAGGCACGAGCTCCACGTCGACCGCGCCATCCAGGAACTGCAGCGGCTCCGCGAGGCTTAGGTCGCCCAGCGAGAAGGAGAAATCGCCCTGCGCAGTCCGGATCTCAACCCTTGCGCCATCCCCTCCGTCCACCTCCAGCACGACGCCGGGAGTCCAGTAGTAGACACTCACCGGTCGGTCGGGCAGATTCTCGTACGCCCGCCAGTTGTAATTAATGCCTTTCTGCGTCGAGAATCGCCAGGTGCCGCCAGGATCGACCGCATTCTCCGGGCGGGGATGCCAGTCTGTAACTCGCAGCAACTGGCCGTTGGCAACGGAAGCGGATCCGTCCCAGCTCGTCTGCTCACGGTCCAGCAGCCCGAAGCGGATCCTCACCGAGACGCCGTCCTGCGCGAGGGCGGGAAGAGACGATCCGGCGAGGACACACAGCGCCGCGAGGGCCGCGGCTCGAGAGAGAGAATTCCAAGTAAACATGGCGCGATCTAGCCGCCTTGCGGCCGGGTGCCCAAAGCTTAGCAAGCCGAGAGCGGGGCTGCCTCTGTGACGCGGGTACGGCGCTGCGCGTCTGCCTGGGGCGGCCGGTCTTGAACCTGCCCGCTCAGCTCAGTTGCGGAACGCGCCACGCCGCAGCAGCGACCTTGGCCATGGCGGCCCGCCGGACCTCGATCCGTGCGGTAGTCCATTCCGGGAAGCGACGCTCCATTTCGAGCGCCGCGCGGAAGGAACTCCCAACGTAGAGGTCGCGCTTATCCAAGTAGCCCATGCGCCCGGCCTCCAGCAGCGTCATGTTGCCGAGCCGGGCGGCAAGCACCCAGCGCATCCTCGTTATCGAAGCCATCCGTACAACTGCCGGCACGGAGCGGGCATGCATGCTCGATTGAGACTCTGGGATCCGACGGATCTTGGACGCCCCCGATTGGCGCCTCTCGAACTCGCACAGGATGTAGCGCACGGCGCGCGGCGCACGTTAGAATCTGGTGTCGGGAGCCTTGGCGGCAAGTGAAGATCGAAAGCGGCTGTCATCCGGGTAGAGTGCCTGCAGGCCCTCGAGCTTGTCTACGGGCCTCCGATACTCTCCACGCTCCAAGCGGAGCGCCTCCACCTCGCACAGGCGCCCGAGCCTGTCGGAGGGCAGCTCGCAGATGACGCTGGAGCGCAGGCACAAGACATCCATCACTGACAGCAGCCGTTCTCCGAAAGGAAGCTCGAGGCGCCGGACTGCGGCCAGCAGCAAGGGCAGATGCCGGCGTCCGTCGATGCGACCCAGCGGTCGGGCGCTGGCGCGCATGCCCGCTGGCCAGGCAGCCCTCAGCCGAGCTTCAGCAAGCGCGCGGCGTTGCCGGACAAGATCTTGCGAGCGATCGAGTCGCTCTGAGCAAGCCTACGGACCGCGGCGAGTCCTTGGGCTCCGATGCATCCCTCGCCGGAACCAACCGAGTCGTTGCAGTCGCTCGCCCACAGCAGGCGGTCCTGATGGCGCTCTAGGAAGCCGATCGCGTGCTCCTCATCGCGCAGCATCGAATTCAGCCCCGAACCGGCCGACAGGTCGCCGTAGAGGTTGCCATAATCCGCGAGCAGCCGGTCGGTGATTCCGCCGGGCGTCACCGGCGTCTTCGGGTACATCACCGACTGGTCGTGCGCGGCGTCGATATTGCCCCACCACGTCTGCGCATGACCGATGAAGTTGACGCTGGGGAACTTCTCGAGCATAGTGTGGAAGCGCTCCAAGCCCATGTTGTAGCGCTCGTGCTGGAAGTGAATCAGGACCGGGACATCGAAGTCCCGGGCCACGGAGTACACCAGCTGCATGGCCGGAGAGTCGCATGCCACCTCGAACTTTTGCTCGCCGATTCCGACAGCGCCGGCCTTGAGGAACCGCTCCAAGACCTGCTTGGTTTCAGCCAGATCCGGCAGCTCGTTGGCGAAGAACACGAACTCGCGGGGGAAGCGCTCGGCCAACGCGAGGACGGAATCGTTGCCGAAGGCCTCGGCGGCCAAGCCGAACCTCGAGCCAGCTGGCAGGAGGACCGTCAGCTCGACGCCCAGTTCGCGCTGGTGCGCCACCAAAGCGTCGTCGGACCGGCCCAAGTAGTTGGTGTGCTGGTGGAAGTCGATGACCTTGAGGCCGGCAGCCCCCGGCTCAGCAGGCTCGGCAGTGCCGGCGGGGCCCTCACAGGCCGCACCGCCAGCCAGACCGGCGGCCCCCAACAAGAAGTCGCGCCTCGCGATGCAGGTCGCCTGTGCCGTCATCTTCGCCCGCACCAGTGTAGAACGGTACGGACCGGTCTGGGCTCGACGGCTTCGCGGATCGGCGCAGCCTTCACAGTCGGGAAGGTGTCAAACTGGTGGGCGCTTGGCGCCCTAGCCTTGGAACGCGCACTCGCCCCAGCTCACGCTCGATGGACAATCGCTCCGCCCACGCTCGCCCCTCCAGCTTTCCGTCGCCTCGGCCAAGGACCCGCAAGCGTTCGCGGCGGCAGCCGCTCCAGGCCGGCGGCGCAGGACTTGCCACTGGCCTCACGCACCGGGCGGTTCTCGCGATCTGGCTGCTGAGCTGGGCGGCCCCTCCCGAGGTCGCATCCCAGCAACCGACTTCGGACCGGTCGATCCGGTCGGCCGCCGTGACGGCGGTGACCTCCCAGATCGTGATTGACGGCTCGCTGGACGAGGCGCCTTGGAGGCGCTCGCCGACCATCGGCGCGCTGGTGCAGAGAATTCCGCGGGCCGGAGCACGGCCGACGGAGCGCACTGACGTCAGGCTGCTCTACGACAAGGACAACCTCTACATCGGGGTGATGTGCTACGACTCCGACCCGGACCGGATCCTGCACTCGCAAATGGCGCGCGACGCCCAGTTGAACGCCGACGACCGCATCAGCATCATTCTCGACACCTTCCGCGACCAAAGTAACGCGTTTTACTTCTCCACGAACCCCAACGGCGCCCTGATCGACGGGCTCGTCTTCGCCAACGGCGAGACGAACGAGGACTGGGACGCCATCTGGATCGTCAAGACCAGGAGGTCAGACGAGGGCTGGAGCGCGGAGTTCGCGATCCCCTTCAAGAGCCTGACGTTCCCGGCTGCCGAGACGGTGTGGGGATTCAACTTCAGCCGGATCGTCCAGCGGACCCTCGAGGAAGTGCGCTGGACCGGGGCGCGGTTCCAGACGCAGTTCTTCCAAGTCTCGGAAGCGGGGGAGATCACGGGCTTGGAAGGACTGCAGCAGGGCGTCGGCCTCGACGTGCGGCCGTTCGTGGCGCAGCGCTGGCTGCACCACGGCCCCAGCGGCAACGACGTGGTGCGCGGCAAGCCGGGCCTCGACCTGTTCTACAACCTGACCCCCAGCCTCAGGCTCTCGACTACCGTCAACACCGACTTCGGAGAGACCGAGGTGGACGACCGGCAGATCAACCTGACGAGGTTCTCGATCTTCCTGCCGGAGAAGCGCGCCTTCTTCCTGCAGGACGCGGGAGTGTTCAATTTCGCCACCACCGGCATCGACCAACCGGGAGGAATCCCGAGTACCGGAGCCGAGATCTTCCCGTTCTTCAGTCGCCGGATCGGCCTCCTGCGGGGCCAAGAGGTCCCCATCGATTACGGTGTGAAGCTGACCGGCAAGGCGGGGCGGACCGACATCGGAGTGCTCAGCGTCCGCACGCGGGAAGCCGCGGGCGTGGCGGCCAACAACCTGCTGGTCGGTCGCTTCCGGCAGAACTTCTTCGAACAGTCCTACGTGGGCGCGATCTTCACCGGCGGGGACCCCGCCCGCTCGCCGGGGGCGGGGCCGGGTGACAACCCTGTCGAGTCCCTGTCCAGCAGCACTCTGGGCGCCGACCTGCGGCTGGCCACCTCGAACTTCCTCGGGCTGAACCGCAACATGGTGTTCAATGCTTGGGGCCTGAAGACCAACCGCCCGGGCGTGGAGCGCAACAACGCCTCCTACGGTTTCGGCGCCCACTACAACAACGACCGTTTCGCCGGCCAGTTCATGTGGCGCGAGATCCAGGAGAATTTCGATCCGGAGCTGGGATTCGTGCAGCGCCGCAACGTGAGGATGATGCGCGTGGGGGCCAGCTACAACCCGCGCCTGAACCCGTCCTCCGGCATCCAGCAGATGTTCCACGACGTCTTCTACACGAGGTTCACGCGGCTCGACAACGGGTTGGTCGAGACTTGGAAGCTCTACTTCACGCTGGTCGACTGGCACCTGATGTCTGGAGACTCGCTGCACAGCCTCTTCGACCTGAATCCGACCTTCGAGCGCCTGTTCGCTCCGTTCGAGATCTCGCCGGGGGTGGTACTGCCGCCGGGCGAGTACCGCTTCACGCCGATGCGGATCTTCTTCACGTCGGCGCAGAAGCGACCGCTGCAGGGCAGCTTCGGAATCACGTTCGGGAACTTCTGGTCAGGCACGGCCAAGACGATCCAAACCGGGGTGCGGTACCAGGTGCCACCCAAGTTCCTGATCAGCGTGAACACGAACCAGACGTTCGCCAGCCTGCCCCAGGGCAACTTCATCGCGCGGATCCTCAGCACCCAGATCAACTTCGCCGTCTCGCCGTTCCTGTCGTTCGCGAACCTAGTCCAGTACGACAACCGCTCTCGCAACCTGGGCCTGCAGAGCCGCGTGCGATGGACGCTCAAGCCGGGCAACGACGTGTTCTTCATTTTCGGCCAGGGATGGGTCCAGGAGATGGACGGCTTCTATGACTTCCGCCAGCAAGACTCCCAGCTGGCGACCAAGCTGCAGTACACCTTCCGGTTCTGACACAGGCTCGTCTCTGGCACTTTGCCCTCCGTTCGAGAGCGGTTACATCAAGGCCATCAAGGCCACGCAACCGGGCGGGCTGATCGCGCTCATCAACAGTCGTTTCACTCTCGACTCGGAGAGCGCCACTAGTCGGCTGGCCCTATGGAGGTGCGGCACCAAGCTGATTACAGTGGTCCGCCTGCCGTCCGACACTCACCGCAGGATCGCCGGGACGAACATCGTCACCGACGTGCTGCTGATCCAGACGCGGGAGCGCAGCTATAGCCCAAAGTGCGCCGAGAGCCTCTACAAGCGAACGGCGAGGTCCAACCGGACATAGTGCGGGTGCTGCGCTGCGCGGGAGTCAAGCTGCCGGCGACGAGCCGGAGGAGGGCGCCTGAAGCGGGCGCGGCAAGCGGCTGGGGGAGTCGGCGGACCGAGTGCTGCGCGCAGGGCGGAACTGTGCCAGCGTGGGGGTGGCAGGGATCAAATTGCGCTGCATCCGCAACACGCTGCCCAATTCCACTCCAGCCCTACTGCATGAGTGCCCCTCGCTTGGCCGTGAACTGCTTCCGCCCGATGCTATCGTGTCATCATGTCTCAGCAAGTCCGCCTCCGTCCCAGAACCGTACGTGTTGAAGGCGATATATACTGAGCCTAGTCTGGCAATGGCACCGTACGACGCAAGAGCCGTGGCAAATTTCTTCCTACAGAAGGATCGACCGACACAGATGAAGCTGCACAAGCTCATCTACTATGCACACGGCTGGCACTTGGGATTTCGTTCCCAGCCGCTGCTGGACGAGACGCTGGAGGCATGGCGCTACGGTCCTGTCGTACCGTCGATTTACCGCGAGTTCGGGAGCTATGGCGCGGCCCCGATCGATCGTCTGGCACAGGCGTACGACCCGCGTTCGGAAACTTTGTTCAGTGCTCCCGCAGTCGATCCCACTGACCGCTTCGTCCTACGGTTGCTCAAACGCGTATGGACGGTCTACGGCGGTTACTCGGGGCCACAGCTTTCGGACCTCACGCATGCCAAGGTCTCCCCTTGGTCCATCACGAGGAGGAAGAATCCGGGGCTCCGGATGGCCGGGATTCCCAACGAGTTGCTCCGGGAGCACTTCGCGGAGCGTCTAAGGCGGCACCGGGATGCAGGATGAGCTCAGCGGGCTCCGGGAGGAATCGACAGGCAGTGACATCACACCGCGACGGAGAGTCGACGAGGGCGCAGGTTTTCAACGGCGATGGGACGAGGAAGAGTTGTACCGTGTTAGGCAGGATCGAGCGGAGCGAAAGGCCTATGCCCGTCGGATCTTTATTCTGGTTACGATCTGGCTCGCGGTGATCGTCGCCCTGCTGGTCCTTCAGGGCTTCTTGGGACCGGCGGGTGTGTTCACGCTAGCGGATTCGGTTCTCATCGCCGCAGCCACCACCACGACGGCAAGCGTGACGGCCCTGCTGGTGGTCGTCGTCCGCTATCTCTTCGCTGCATCCTAGTGGGACCGCGGTACCAAGTGCGTGCGCGGGCAAGCAGAGAGGCCTCTCCCGGCGTGACCGCGCTGCCTGCGCCAGGGCCTTCGCAACAGAGATCCCTTTGGCGATGTCGCCCGCCTCTCCAACACGCTGCCCACTTCCACTCCGGACCTGCTGCATGAGAGACCTTCGCTCGGCCATGAACTGCTTCCGTCCGATGCGCTAGTGTCGTCACTTCTCACCAAGTCCGCCTCCGTCCCAGAGTCGACACGGTTAGAGACGAGCCGGTGTCCGCTGCGCTGCTTGCGATCAGGCAGGCCGGACTAGGGAGCGTCCGCGGCGGCTAGGCGCCGGGCAGCGATCGACGCCGCCAGAACGCCAGCGGCCGTCAGGCCAGCAGCTGCGAGACGATTCCGGTGCTGTCGGCGAAGCGCTCCAAGCCGAGTCCCAGCACGCGCGCCTGAGTGAGCCACAGATTGGCCAACGGGGTGCCGTCCGGGCAGTGCAAGTGCCGTCCAGTCTGGAGCGCCCCTCCGCCGGCGCCGGCCACGATGATCGGCAGATCGCTGTACTGGTGCGTGGCTCCATCGCCCAGGCCGGACCCATAAGTGAAGACCGTGTTGTCGAGCAAGGTCGATCCGTCCGCCTCCTCGATGCCAGCCATCCGGCCCACCAAGTAGGCGTACTGCTCCATGTAGAACCGGTCTACCTGCAGCAGCTGCTCTCCGAACTCGGACTGCGCGTGTGACATGAGGTGGTGGCTGACTGGCTTGTCGAACAGAGTCTCGAACAGGAACGGCGTGTTCCAGCGCTCAGGCGCCACCATCAGAGTCGCGACTCTGGTCAGACCGGTCTGCAGGGCGACGACCATGAGGTCGCCCATGAGCCGGATGTAGTCGCCCCGGGGCAGCTGCGAGTCAGGAGGCTCGGGGAACGTCACCGACGCCAGCTCGCTCTTCATGCCCTCGAGCTTGTCCATCTGCTCCTCGATCGCCCGCACCGAGTCGAAGTACTCCTCGAGCTTGCTGCGGTCAGCTTGGCCGAGCTCGCGCCGCAGCGAGCGGGCGTCCTCGAGCACGAGGTCGGTGATGTTGCGGAACTCCCGCACCTCCTGCGTGCCGAAGAGCCGGCGGTAGGCCTTCCTCGGGTCGCGGATCGAGGGCGCGACATGGCCGGTTCCGTACCACGAGATGTTGTCGAAGTAGATCGACTCCTTGTTGTCGCGGTGGCTGTTGCAGCTCAGCTCCAGCGTCCGGAACGGAGTCCCGTCTCCGACCGAGTCGGCGACCACATGGTCCAGCGTGCGATCCAACGGCCAAGCCGAGGTCTCGACGGTGAACGGCGCGGCGCTGCTGAGGAAGCATGAGGCGCACTGCGCGTGGACGTCCGTGCCGATCTGAAAGGAGCGGTCCAAGCCCGTCACGAGGCTGACCTCGTCCTTGACGGGCTCCAGAGGCTCCAGCGTCGGAGTTAGCCGGATATCGTGGATGCCGACCGTGGTGTTGGTCTCCACGATCGCGCTGAGGTCCCCGTTGAAGACGGGCAGTCCGGCGTGCTGCTCGCCCGGGAAGAAACCCCGGCGGACAACGCCGATCGGCACGTAGTAGAAAGCCAGCCTCACCGGCGGGCGGTTGGCAGCCCCCAGCGCTCCGGCAGCCGCGCTCTCCAGCCAAGGCAGGGCGAGCGCCGCACCTCCCGCACCTCGCAGGAACGATCTTCTCGACAACTCACGAGCCACAGCCAATTCCCCTCTCTAGCCCGGCTCTGCCGGAGCAGCCGGACTGTACTTGCGGCGGAACGGCTCGCTCAGGACCGTCTGGCGCAGCATCTCGCGAATCCGGAAACCGTCCGGAGCCGTCTCCCTGACAATGCGATCAAGGGCCGGCTCGTCCGAGAAATGCACCTCCCGACCCAGCGCGAATGCGAGCAGGTGCTCCGCGAATGCGCGCGCGAAGACCTCCTTCTCCGCGAGGATCGCGTCCTTGAAGCCGACGGCGTCCTCGAAGTCTCTCCGTCCGAACAGCACTCCGCTGGCATCCACCTCGCGCCCGTTCTCGTAGCGGTCGCGCCAAACGCCGGTCGGGCCGTAGTTCTCCAGAGCGAAACCCAGGGGATCGATCCTGGCGTGGCAGCTGACGCAGTCGGGTTGCGTGCGATGCGCCTCGAGGCGCTCCCTCAGGGTGAGCGGCACCCGAGGACCAGCGTCCTGCTCGCGCGCCGGCAGCGGCGGCACGTCGGCGGGAGGCGGATCGGGTGGATCGTTGAAGATGACGCTGGCCAGCCACGCTCCGCGGGTGATCGGCTTAGTCTCCGCCGGAGCGGAGGTCATGGTCATGACGGCCGCCGTGGTGATCACCCCGCCCTGCCGGCGGTCCGCGACCCGGACCCTGCGGAAGGGGATGGCGACCGGCGGCACCTTCGCCGGTCGGGACCCGTCTCTGTACCACGACTCCAGCAGCTCACTGCGATAGCTGAAATCGGAGTCGATCAGATCCAGTATTGGCCGGTTCTCGACCAGCATCGCCTCGAAGAGCAGCAAGGGCTCCAGCATCATGTGCATGCTGGCGCGGAACTTCGCGAAGTAGAAGTCGGGGAACAGCTCGGGGTCCGGAACGGAAGAGACGATGCGCTCCAACTGCAGCCATTGCGCAGGAAAGCTGTCGCAGAAGCGCTTGACTCGCACATCGCGGAGCATGCGGTCCACTTGGCCGCTCAGCACGCCCGGGTCCTGCAGGCGGCCCCCAGCGGCCAAGTCGAGCAGCTCGCGATCCGGGATGCTCCCCCAGAGGAAGAAGGAGAGTCGCGAGGCCAGCTCGAAGCCGTGTGCGGGTTCGGCGTTGCTGGCGCCGGCCAAGTCGTAGAGATACAGGAACCGGGGAGAGGCCAACGCGGCTGAGTACGCAGCCGCCATAGCTTGGGAATACGAGTCCCCCGCCGCCATCCGCGCGGTCACCCGACCGACATACCTGGCAAGCGTCTCCTCGTCGACCGGGCGACGGAAGGCCGTCGTCAGGAACTGGCGCAGCACCCTCGCGGCCTCGGCCCGCAGGTCCTCCGACGAGGGCTCAAACAGGCCCTTCCAAGCCCCGCTTGTCTCAGCATTGAAGTCGTCGCTCTCCAGGATCGACTTGGCGAGCTTGAGGAAGGACTCCAGCAGCAAGGGCGACAGCGTCAGGTGGTCACCCCGGTTGTCGAAGCCGTGCTCGGCCCGCAGGTCCTGTGGGAACGGGGCGACTCCGGCCAGCCGCTGGCCGATCAGCTGTGACTTGCCCAGGGGCCGGCTGCCCGCCTTGAGCTGGTCCGGCAAACGGCCGCTCTCGGGCTGGAAGTAGCCGTAGTCGCGGACCATGCGCTCGGGCAGCGCGAAGACCTCCCTGTCGAGATCGAACAGGTCTTGGACCGCGTTGGCGTACTGAAAGCGGTTCATGCGCCGGATCGGCGTCCGCGGCAGGACCCTGCGGGACGCGGCAGCCGCGTGGAGAAGGCTCCGCAGCTCGTGGACAGCGCTCTCCCGAGCGCCGGGGTCCAAAGGGGGAGCGCCCTTGGGCGGCATGAAACCGGTCTCGAGCGCTTTGACCATCCGCTGGAGGAGTTCCGGCTGCAGCATCAGGTCGTTGGCGCTGCGGAGCCCGGCCAAGCTCAGGTTCCCGCTGACGGCGCCGACTTGGCCGTGACAGGCAGCGCACGACTGCCGCAGCAGCGGCTGCACAACGGAGGCGAACGGCTCAGCCGGCGCTGCGGCGAGGATCGGAGCCGCAAACACCCAGCTCATCAGCCAGCCGGCTGCCCGCCAGATCGACCTGTTCAATCCTTCCCTGCCCGCCATAACAGCTAGACCGGCCTCAAGAATTACTCCTTTAGCCTCGATTCATGCTACCAGTGCGAGCGCCGGACGGGCGGACCATCCGGCAGGTGAGCGCTGTCAATTTGGCGTCGTAGGTAGCTAGATCGTCCTCGGCGGCTCGACTGCGGCGGGAGCGAGTACAAAGTTCAACTGCGCGCGGCGGGCCGCTTGCGGCCTTGGACCCGATACGTGGGGACCAGTGGGCGGTGGCCGGACCTCCGCCGAGCGAGACGGGACGCCTCCTGGGTCGATCCGAGCTCCCTGCGCCCGTCATCCAATCACCGCGCTGCGTTTCGGGTCCACGCGTCAATCTCAGCTTGGTCCGCAGCCAAGGCATGGACGGTGTTGGGATGGATCGTTCCGGAATTCGTGCCCGGCCAAGCGGGCGGAGGATGGGCGGCATGCCATGCGTCCACGGCTCGTTCGAGGTCGCCGGAGCGATCTTCGCCAGCGAGGCGGCTGGCCTCGGAGGCATCCTCGCGAATCGCGTAGATCTCCGGCTCCCTGCTCAGCACCCGCACCAGCTTCCTGTCCTGCGTGCGTACGGCGTACTGCGCGCCTGCACCCGAGTGCCAGAACAGGCGCTCGTGAGGCGGGCCGTCCCGCGCACCCGTCAAGAACGGCACCAGGTCCACGCCGTCCAAGTCGGATGGCGGCTCAAGTCCTGCAGCCGCGACCGCCGTCGGAAAGATGTCCAAGGCGCTCACCGGGAACTCGTACAGCTCGCCCGCAGGCAGCGTGCCCGGCCACGAGAGAACGAACGGCACGCGGACGCCGCCCTCATAGACCGTGCCCTTGGCGCCCTTCAGCGGAGAGTTGTCGGAGGCGTTGGCGCGCGGCGGCCCGCCGTTGTCGCTGAGGAAGAACACCAGCGTGCGCCTCGTCAACCCGAGATCCTCCAGCAGATCCAGCACGACTCCGACGCCGTCGTCGAGCGCAGTGACCATCGCAGCGTAAGTTCGCCGTCGCGGGTCCTCGATGGACGCTACCCGCTCGACAGTCTCGGGCGGCGCCTGCAGCGGGCCGTGGGGCGCGTTGTAGGCGAGGTACAGGAAGAAGGGGCGCCCCGCATGCTGGCGCACGAAGTCGAGCGCTGCCGCGCCGAGCTGCTCCGTCAGGTAACCCTCGACCGAGACGTCCTCGCCGTTGGACTTGAGGGGGATTAGGTACTCGCGAGCGTCGCTGCCGGCCGAGCGGAAATAGTCGTGACCGCCTCCGAGCAATCCGAAGAACTCGTCGAAGCCCCGCTCGCGCGGCCGAAAGGGGGGAGCATCGCCCAAGTGCCACTTGCCTACGATTCCGCTGATATAGCCCGCCTGCGAGAGAACCTCCGGCAGCAGCGTCTCACTCAAGGGGAGACCTTCGCCCGCTCTGAACTTGGGGTTGCGGACATGGCCGAAGCGGTGCTGGTAGCGGCCCGTGAGCAGTCCGGCGCGGGACGGGCTGCAATAGGGATGGCTGACGTATCCGCTCGTGCATCGGACGCCGGACTGGGCGAGGCGGTCGATGTTCGGAGTCGCGAAGTCCGCCAAGCCGTGGAAGCCCACATCCGCGTACCCGAGGTCGTCCGCCAGGATCACGACGATGTTCGGAGGCTGCGGCGGACCAGAACAGGCGACGCATGCCAGCAGGGAGACCGCCAGCGCTCGCACAGTCCGAACGAGAACGCAGCTGCGGCCGGCCGGCGAGCCCCGCCCGAAACGGGTGGTTGGGGCACAACCCGCGAGTTGCCAGTCCAGCCGCGCCATCAGGGGAGGGCGGGCTCCTCCGCTCCAACCGCCCCAAGGTACTCCAATAGCATCCGCTCGAGTTCGTCCGCTGTGCCGGAGCGCTCTGCGCTCAAGTCCTGCCTCTCCAGCGGGTCCGTCGCCAAGTTGAAGAGCAGACGCGATCGGGGTCGGCCCTGTGTTGCGTAGCGCAGCAGGAGCTTGTCATCCCCCACTCGGATTGCCGAAGCAGGGTCCCGGCGATGCTTGGGGCGGTGAAACACCAAGCCGTCAAAGGACCGTGCGACCTCCCCGACTCCGCCGTTCTCAAGCACTTTGCGGAAGCTACCGCCGTCCAGTTCGAGCGGAAGCGGGCCGTCCCCGCCCGCCAGGTCGAAGAGGGTCGGCAGCAGGTCGTAGCCCGTCACTGGCACTCGTGAGATCGAGTTGGGCGCAACGCCCGGTCCCGCCACCAAGAACGGGACGCGGATCCCGCCCTCCAGCAGGCTGTGCTTCGCGCCGTTGAGGGGCCGATTGGGCTCCGGCAGGGATCCCGACGCTCCGGGAATCGTCCCGCGCCCACCGTTGTCAGCCATGAGGAACACGTACGTGCTCTCGGCGACGCCCAAGTTCTCCAGCGCGTCCAGCATTCTGCCGACCGCCTCGTCAAGGTCCCAAAGCATGGCCGCGAAGGCATGCGTGACGGCCCGGTCCGGTTCCCCCTTGGCTTCGAACCGGTCGAGCGACGCGGGACGGGACTGCACCTGCAGGTGCGCCGCGTAGTGGCTCAGCTGCACGTAAAACGGCCGGCGCTCCGCGACCTGCCGCTGGACGAAGTCGATCGCGCGGTCGGTCAAGGAGAACGCCAGCTTGGGATCCTGCTTCGCCACGCTCCGCCCGCGCTCCTGCATGGGAGTCGGCATGCCGCCAGTCCGGTTCGTCGTGGGTCCGTCGCTCTCGTCGAAACCGACCTGCTCCGGTTCGGCGCCCATCTGCGAGCCGAACTTGCCGAAGTGCGCCGTCCAGTAAGCCGGATCAGCGCGCTTCAGCGCCCGTGGCAACGTCAGGCGCCCGGACCAGTCGAACTCGGATGCGAACTCGGTTCCGCGCTGGCGGGCGGGCGTCATTCCGCAGAAGATGCTGCGGCGAGTGGGGGTGCAGAGCGGCGCCGGAGAATAGCCGCTCGCGAAGCGCATGCCGCGGGCCGCCAGCCGGGCCACATTGGGGGTCTGGAGATACTCCGAAGCAGCCTCGTGGACCGTGGGGTCCATTGGGAACGACAGCTGGCTCCAGCCGTGGTCGTCCGTCAGAATGAAGACGAAGTTCGGGGCGTTCGGCGGTTCGGATGCGCAACCCGCTAAGGCGACGAGAAGCGCGACGAGACGCATGAGCGGGGCCTTCGGACGGACTCCGTCCGACCTATGTGTCGTCATGGGCGGGAGCCATTCTAGCAGGCGCGCCCTCCCTAGACGTGCGGTCTCGGATGGCTCGGATTCTCGGATGGGACGCGCCTCCATCCGCCCGGTTGCCTCTACCATGGGAGGTCGGTGGCGAGCTTCGATGCTCCGCCTCCGAACGAGAGCAGATGCGAAGCACGATCGACCGCCGCCAGTTTCTCGGAATTCCCGTCGCAGCGCTGGCAGTCCAAGCCTGTTCGCCCGGCACCCAGCCCGGCGACGCCGGACCGCCGAACATCCTGTTCATCGCGGTGGACGACCTCAACTCCTGGCTCGGCTGCATGCAGGGCCACCCCCAGGCCCGCACTCCGAACATCGACCGCTTGGCCGAGCGCGGGGTCGTGTTCCACAACGCGCACTGCCAAGCGCCGATCTGCGGGCCGTCACGAGCGAGCCTGATGTCAGGCTACCTTCCCTCCACCACGGGCATCTACGGGCAGATCCGGGACGACCGCCTGCGCACTGCATCCCGTCAGACGGGCTCAACCCCCTTCCTGCCCGAATGGTTCGCCCAGCACGGCTACCACACCATGGGGGTGGGCAAGCTGTTCCACAACCATGCTCCCGACGGCGCATTCGCCGAGTCCGGCGGGCGGGTGTCGGGCTTCGGCCCGAAGCCTCCGGAGCGGCTGCGATGGAATCGACAGGGGACCAGCACCGACTGGGGCCCCTACCCCGAAGCCGATGAGGAAATGCCGGACTACGGGTCCGCGCAGTGGGCGGCCGAGCGCCTCGGGCGGGATCATGACAGGCCGTTCTTCCTAGGCGTCGGCTTCCTTCGCCCTCATGTCCCGTGGCACGTGCCGCGCAAGTGGTTTGACCTGTTCCCGCCCGACGAGCTAGAGATGCCGGCCTACCGCCCCGGAGACCAGGACGACGTTCCGGGCATCTCCCGCGCGCTGCACGCCCTGCCGATGATGCCCACCACGGATTGGGCGATCGAGTCGGGCAATTGGAAGAACATCGTGCAGGCCTATCTGGCCTGCGTGGCCTTCGTCGACGCGCAGGTCGGCAAAGTGCTCGACGCTCTCGAGAGCAGTCCTTGGGCCGACAACACTCATGTGGCGCTGTGGGGGGACCACGGCTACCACATCGGCGAGAAGAACCGCTTCGGCAAGCACTCGGTGTGGGAGGAGGCCACCCGCACGCCGCTGATCGTGGCCGGCCCGGGCATCGCGCCCGGGAATGCCCGCCAGCCGGCGGGGCTGATTGACCTGTACCCCACGCTCGCCGACCTGTGCGGCCTGCCCGCCAACTCGGCGAATGAGGGCCGCAGCCTGCGGCCGCTATTGGAAGATCCGGACGCTGCCGACTGGCCCCACGCCGCCCTGACGACCTACGGTCGCAACAACCACGGCGTCCGCGACGAGCACTACCGCTACATCCGGTACGAGGACGGCACTGAGGAACTCTACGATCACCGGGATGATGCGCACGAATGGACCAACCTCGCCACTGATCCAGACCTCGACGGCGTGAAGCAGCGTCTTGCCGCGCACTTGCCCGCAGTGAACGCCCCGTGGTCGGAGCAGTCGGTCTACGACTACAACGACTACCTGACGGCCCACCGGAAGAGGAATCTCAAGCCGTAGCGCGCCGCGGCCGCGGACTCGCAGCTGTCAGGTGCGCAGTTCCCATCCCTTGCGGAATCGCGGCTTCACCCACTGATTGGCCGCGCGGTTGTTGGCGAATTCCCCCTTGTTGGGGCTCCACTCCAGCTTGCCCTCGGAATGCACGGCGGCCGCCCCGAGAACCAGCCACTCGGTGAACGGGGCGGCATGCTCGAAGTTCGAGCACGCCGCAGCCCCGCCCTTGCAGGCGCGGATCCAGTCGTGGACATGGGCGACCGTGTTGCTGCCGGTACTCGCCCCGGGCGAACGGGACAGGAACGCGGACGGCAGCGTGTACTCCGCCCAGCGCGACCCCGGCAGCAACCCGACGCCCTCCCCGCGCCCGCTGGTGCCAAGGTAGCCCTTCGAGCCCGCGAAGATGCAGTTGTAGCCACTTCCTCGGGGCCGGGGCGGGCCGCTCCGGGCCTGGCCGCCCGGCTGGGGCGGGCGTGGACGGCGGGGCGGACCCACTGGGGGCCCTTGGCCTGCGACTTTGCGGGCCGCCTCCACAGTCATCCCCTCCGGCAGGTAAGCGTCACCGTCCGCGTTGTGCCAGTAGACCGAGACAGGCGGCATGCTGCCGCGCGCCGCGAAGTCGTAGCGCAGTTTGACGCGGTCTGGGAACGTGAACGGGGGCGAGGAGTCCTTCTCGACGCACTCGACGCTGACCAGGCTGTCCGGGCTGAGCCGGAGGCCCCAGTTGGCCGGACCGAGGATGTGGATGCCCCAGTCGCCGATCAGGCCGGAGCCAAAATCGTGGAAACCGCGCCAGTTGAACGGCAAGTAGAACCCGAAGCCGCTGCTGTACGGGTTCGGAGTGCGGCCCAAGGCAGCCATGCGCCGGGCGGCGAACTCCTCATAGGCGGCGTCACCGGCTGTGAACGGGCGGTCGGCGGCGCCGCCGAGCCACAGATCCCAGTCCAGCGAGTCCGGAACGGCCGTTGGAGCGGGCACCTGGTCCATGCCTTGCGGCCAGACAGCGACCCGCGTCCAAGCGTGCACCTCGCTGACATCTCCGATCTCCCCTGACCAGAGGATCTCGCATGCGACCCGCGTGGCGTCGTGCGAATAGCCTTGATTGCCCATCTGGGTGGCGACACCGTAGTGCTCGGCCGCCTGGCGCAGAAAGCGGGCCTCCCACGCCGTGCGCGTCAGCGGCTTTTCGACGTAGACGTGCTTGCCCAGCTGCATGCAGGCCAGAGCGCAGTGGGCGTGGGTGTGATCCGGAGTCCCGACGACAACCGCGTCGATGTCGCTGCCGGAGTCGTCCAGCATCTTGCGGAAGTCCCTGTAGCGCTTCGCGTCCGGGTACTCAGCGAAGCCCTGCGCTCCGCGCTCCCAGTCGACGTCTGCAAGAGCCACAACATTCTCGGTCGAGGCCCCCTCCAGGACTTGGATGGGGCGGCCGCCGGCTCCGATGGAGGCGATGTTCAACCGCTCATTCGGAGACTTGTAGCCCAGCGCCTTCAGCGACGGCACAGCGCCGTAGCCCGCCGCCGGCACAGCGCCGGCCAGTAGCGAACCGAAGAAGAAGTGCCTTCGGGAAATCTGTGTCATCTTCATGGCTGTCCTCGCAGTCGCGCCCGTACGGGGGCGACTGTGCCGCCACCCAGTTTCACCGCCTGCCGGGAGCGCTGGCCCCTGCGTCGGTCACTCGACGCCCGTTCCGACAACCGAAACAGCAGGTGGCCGGCACTGCTCCGCAACCCGCCGGCGCAGCGTTCCTGCAAGTGTACGACACGATCGGAGCTCGGCAGAGACCGGCAGGGCCGGGCCTCAGCCCTGCGTTTGCAGCTCAAGCGCGACACCGGATTCCGCCAGCAGCCTCCTAGCCGTGCCGTGTAGGGGGTAGTTGAGGTTGTAGACGACCCGGTCGATCCCGGCGTTGATGATCATCTTCGTGCAGATCAGGCACGGTGAGCAGGTGGAGTACAGCGTGGCGTCTTTCAGGCTGATGCCGTGATAGGCCGCTTGCACGATGGAGTTCTCCTCGGCGTGGCTGCACAAGCACTCGTCCAAGCGCGTCCCGCTGTCAGCCAGCGAGTTGCAGCGCGGGCAGCCACCCTCGTTGCAATTGGCCACGCCCCGCGGCGTGCCGTTGTAGCCGGTCGAGATGATGCGCCGGTCCTTGACGACCACGGCGGCCACCTTGCGCTTCATGCAATTGGACCGCATCGCAACGTTCTGGGCGATCCGCATGAAGTACTCGTCCCAACCGGGCCGCTCCGCTCCTATCATCCACTGGCGGGCGATCGCGGTGACCGCCTCCCGGAACTCGTCAATCGTTCCGCTGTTATCCAGCTCGCGGTCGGCCTCCTGCCAAGTCGCGAGCAACTGCTGGCAGGAAGGGTCCGGGCTCTGCAGCTCGCGCTGCTCCTGTTCGACGAATTCCTGGTAGGACACCGGGACGCGGTTGCCGCCGCGAGCCACGACGCGCTCGTAGCGGAGCCGCCGGGGAGCGTCCAGATGCAGCAGGTGGAAGCGGGCAGCCCGCCGGAGCACGCGCACTTCGGCAGGGCTGCGAATCGAGTCGACCACGTAGTTCTGGTCCGAGCGCATCTTGCGACTCGTCCGGCGCGCCAGCACGCCCGGCCCGTAGTCGGCTCGCAGCCGGTTCCCTGCCTTGATCAGATTCTCGCGGTCGGGCGGCAGGCCCTTGGCGGCGAGCGCCTCGCGGATGACGTCGGAGAGGGAGAAGAAATGGAACCCCTTGCGTTGGAGATGCTCGGCGGCAACCGTCTTGCCGGAACCATTGGTGCCTGTCAGGCCGATGATCATGAGACCTAGCTACCATGCTAGGGCAATTGGCTCCGGCTTGGCCGAGTGCCGCCGGGGCCTTGTTGGCTCCGGTCTTCAGCTGGGCCTACATGCCCTAGCGCCCACCGCCGGCGGGCAGATCGTGCTAGCCTGAAGTCATTGGCTCAGGATCACTCGATCCGGGAGCCAAGGGGGAGCGACGGAGCATTTTCGCTAGGCGGCCGTGTGGCGCTCCGACGCAGCGGCTGTTAAGGGCGTCACGTGCGGGTCGCGCCGGAACCCTGCAGGCAGAGCGGCAGCCGGCCGCTTGACCCAACTTTGATGAACCGGAAAGAATTGGCGGATGGGCCGGCGCATGAAGACTTCGGCTTGAGCCGACGGGAAGCGTTGAGCAGAAGCTGCGAGCAACTGGAAGGAGAGCTGTTGCAGTCCGGGCTG
The DNA here is from genome assembly GCA_963662745.2 of Bryobacterales bacterium. GTDB lineage: Bacteria > Acidobacteriota > Terriglobia > Bryobacterales > UBA6623 > VXMF01. The sequence continues at coordinate 1,763,804 of CAXXUI010000002.1, read as the reverse complement.
TCGCGGATCACGCGACGCTAGCCGACTGCCGGCACGGATTGGAATGACACCTTTTGAGATTGCCCCGGTACTCGGGATGGTCGGTTTGGCGGCCGCGTTCCTGACGTTCCTGGCAGTGCGCCGCAAGCATCCCGGCAATGAGCGGATGCGTGAGGTAGCGGGACTGATCCGGGTGGGAGCGATGGCGTTCCTGCGTCGCGAGTACCGCCTGCTGGTCGCATTCGTGACGGTCGTCGGCGCCCTGATCGCGTGGCAGCTCGGCTGGCAAGTCGCGCTCTGCTTCGCATTCGGGGCCGCATGCTCAGTGCTCGCGGGCTGGATCGGCATGCAGGCAGCCACAGTGGCCAATTCGCGGACTTGCGAGGCCGCCCGCAGCGACGGCGTCGGCGCGGCCCTTGCCGTCGCCTTCGGGGGCGGGTCGGTGATGGGCCTGGCCGTGGCGGGCTTGGGCCTGCTGGGAGTTGGCGTCCTCGCCCTGTGGCTTCAGCGGCCGGAAGATGCGAGCGCCCTGAGCGGCTTCGCGATGGGAGCCAGCTCGATCGCGCTGTTCGCGCGGGTAGGCGGCGGGATCTTCACCAAGGCGGCTGACGTCGGCGCCGACCTGGTAGGGAAGGTCGAGGCCAAGATTCCGGAGGACGACCCGCGGAACCCGGGCGTGATCGCCGACAATGTCGGCGACAACGTCGGGGATGTCGCAGGCATGGGGGCGGACATCTTCGAGTCGTTCGCAGGCTCGATCATCGCCACGGTGGCCATCGCGGCGACTCTCGGGCAGCAGGATGTCGATCGGCTCGCCGGCGGAGCCGCCGAGGAGTCGCTGCGCTCCTCCCTCATGGCGCTTCCACTGGTGCTGTCGTCGGTCGGGCTGGCCGCATCCCTCGTCGGCATCGGCGCCATCCGGCTGCTCCGCTCGCTGGGCCCGGCCGCGGCGCTGCGCTACGCGGCATGGCTCAGCGCGGCACTCTTCCTAGGCGGCGGCTACTTCGCAACGGACTGGATGGGCGTGGCGGTCGGAGCCTTCGGAGCCGTGGCGGCCGGCTGCCTGGCGGGCGTCGCCATCGGGTACATCACCGAGTACTACACGTCTATGCGGCCCGTGCTCGGCATCGCCCGCGCATCGCGCATGGGAACGGCAACCAACATCATCGCGGGATTGGCGACGGGCTTCCGGAGTTGCGCCGCCCCGGTGTTCACGATCTGCGTGGCGATCTTCGTCGCGCAGGAGTGCGCCGGGCTGTACGGCATTGGCATCGCCGCGGTGGGGATGCTGGCCACCGTCGGCATCACGATGAGCGTCGACGCGTACGGCCCGATCGCCGACAACGCCGGCGGAATCTCGGAGATGTGCGGGCTGCCCGACTACGTGCGCAAGATCACCGACCAGCTCGACTCGCTGGGGAACACCACGGCGGCGATGGGCAAGGGGTTCGCGATCGGCTCGGCGGCCTTGGCGGCGCTGGCCCTGTTCTCCGCCTACACGCAGGCGCTGGACAGCGCAAGGGCCCGGGCGGGGCTGGACCCGGTCGAGATCCTGCTCAACTCCTCCGAGGTAGTGATCGGCCTCCTGCTGGGCGGCATCCTGCCGTTCCTGATCGCGGCCCTCACGATGGAGGCCGTCGGACGGGCTGCCGGCCAGATCATCGAGGAGATCCGGCGGCAGTTCCGTGAGATCCCGGGTCTGCGCGAAGGCCGAGACGGAGTGCAGCCTGATGCGGCGCGGTGCGTGGACATCGCCACCGTCGCCGCCTTGAGGGAGATGGTCCTGCCCGGCTGCATTGCCGTCGCGGCACCGGTACTGGTGGGATTCGCACTCGGCCCGGAAGCGCTCGGAGGGACGCTGGCCGGCGCGACCGTGACCGGAGTGCTGCTGGCCCTATTCATGGCTAATTCGGGCGGAGCGTGGGACAACGCCAAGAAGGCGATCGAGCAGGGGCAGGTCGAAGGTGAGTCGCGGGGATCCGAGGGACATGTGGCGTCGGTCGTCGGAGACACGGTCGGCGATCCGTTCAAGGACACGTGCGGCCCCTCGATGAACATCCTGATCAAGCTGATGGCGATCGTGGCGCTGGTGATCGCGCCGCTCATCGCGGCCTGACGCAACCAGATCGGTTCGGTCGGCAGGCAGGCGCCGGCCGAGGCCGAGCGCGAGTCTCGTTCCAGGAGGATCGCTTCAGGCCGGGCGTGGTCCGGGTTGATCCTGCACTCGATCGCGTCGACGCGGCCTCGCTCCCCGCGCGCAGCGAAGTCCCGCTCCCGGTTCGACTTGCCGCACTAGTAGACGATCTGGGAGTCATCAATAGGCACCGCAGCTAGTCCAGCACCGGATGCTCCCAGAGAATGCCTAAGTTGTCAGGTTGAATCTCGGTCCACCCTTTCTCAAAGCACACGAAGCCGGTGTCGAAACCGCAGCACCTCGGGCCGCGCCAAGGTTTCCGCTTGCCGACTCCGTGGAACGGCTTCAGCAGATGCACGGCATCCGAGACCTGCATCGCCTCAACGTGCGGATATGCCGTGGGCCGACTCAGGCCGCAATCGCTGGCCAGCCGGTTGATCTGGATCTGGCGAGCCGAGCCATTCCGGGCACTCCTCCCACCAGACCGGGGGAAGACGGAGCGAGTGCTTGGGCTCGGTCAGCGAGTCCCGGTACTTGCGGGTTGCCGCCACGATTGACGAACCGGCCGGAGCAGCGCTGTGATCGTACCGCTACGGCCCGGCGGGGGCCTCGGGCTCGGAACTGGCCGCGCCCCCAAAGTCGCACGGCAGCCGGAGGGGCGGGGATAATGGGGCTCGGGGACTCGTTCCCCCAGCCAATGACACCGAATCCCGGAATGCGCCCGCACACTCGACCGCCTAGCAAGGCTCCTCAAACGATCCCTCCGCACCCGCTGGCACTGGACGGCTCCGCCGTGCTGCACCAGATGTTCAGGGTTCGGCGCGCGGCTTGGAACAGGACGTCCGAACGCGACCGCGCGCTGATTCTAGGCGAGGCAGAGGAGCACTTGGCAGGTTTAGAGGGCAGAGGAGCCTCGGCATCGGCTGCGTTCTCCATCTTGGGCCATAAGGGAGACCTGCTGCTGCTACACTTCCGTCCGGACTTCTCAGCTCTGGGTCGCGCCGAGCGGGCTGTCCAGAACCTGCGGCTGTACAGCTACTTGGAGGCCACCTCCTCATACGTGTCCGTCGTCGAACTCGGCCTGTACGACTCGTCCGTGAAACTCTACCGGGAGATGCTTGAGGAGGGTGTCGAGGTCGATAGCGAAGAATGGAAGCAGCGCGTTAAGGCGCGCCTGGCCGAACAAGCCGCTGCCATGGCGCCCCGGCTGAAGCCCTCAGTGCCCGGACACCGCTACCTGTGCTTCTACCCAATGGACAAGAAGCGGGGCGAGCGCCACAACTGGTACTCGGTACCGATTGAGGAGCGGAGGCGCATGATGCGTGACCACGGCATGATCGGCCGGCGGTTCGCGGGCCGGGTGCGGCAGATCATCTCGGGCTCGATCGGCTTTGACGACTGGGAATGGGGCGTAGACCTGTTCGCGGACGACCCCTTGGTCTTCAAGCAGCTGATCTACGAGATGCGATTTGACGAGGCCAGTGCCCTGTACGCTCTGTTCGGCCCGTTCTACATTTGCGAGCGCATCCACGCCTCCGGATTCGGAGACTGGCTGATGCTGGCGGACTGACCGGCCGCATCCTGGCTGCCGGCCCGTCGCTGGTTCGCCGAAGCGCTGCCGCAGCGCTGCTGCGGCGTGCCAGGCCGTGCGCTACGGTTAGAATTGAAGCGTCTCAGCGTCCGGCACGGTTTCCGGCCCGCCGATCCGCCCGCACTCCTATGCGTCCGCTCTGCCTAGCCGCTCTCGCCTGCATCGCCCACTGCTTCCACCTCAGCGCCGCAGACTACACGGTGGCCTACGTAGGGGCTGACCCGAGTCCGGCCTTGAGAGGCGTGGAGCTGGGCATCGCGGAGTCCAACGTCCAAGGGCAGTTCCTAGGCGTCAGCATCCACCTCGTCCGGTCCGAGTCGGACGCGATCCCGGATGAGGCGATCGCCGTCCTTGTGCAGGAGGCTGACGCGGTGCGGGAGCTGGCCGCCCGGTTTCCCGACAAGCCGGTCTTCAACCTCAGCAATGGCGCCGACGAGCTCCGATCGGCCTGCCTGAGCAGCTCACTGCATGTGATTCCGAGCGCCAAGATGAAGGAGGACGCGGTCGAGCAGTGGGTTGCAGCCAATCCCGGATCGCGGGTCTCCTCCAGCGCCTGGCATCCGGACGCCGTGAAGTTCGCGGCACGGGACCTGAACAACCGGTTCCGCAAGCGGTTCGGCGAACCAATGAACGAGCTCGCTTGGGCCGGATGGTTCTCGGCGCGCGCCGTCGGAGACACCTTGATGCGCGAGGGAGACGACGATCCGGCCTCTTTGCTCCGCTCCCTCAAGGCGTCGGAAGAACTGGACGGCCAGAAGGGCGATCCTCACAGCTTCCGGGCTAGCGGGCAGCTCCGCCAGCCGCTCGTCCTCGTCAGCGCCGACGGCAGCCTGGCAGGCGAGGCGCCGGTCCGCGGAGCGCCCGGAGGCTTGGACAGCCTCGGCACATCCCCATGCGAGTAGAACCCATGTCCCCACACCTCACCGCATTGCTGTTCCTGCTGATCCTTCCGGTCGCGCAGTTGCTGGCCGAGCCCACGTACAGACTCTTCGTCACCAACGAGGCAGGCGACTCGGTCACCGTGATCGACTCGCGCACAGGGGAGGTTGAGAAGACCGTGCCGGTCGGAGATCGGCCGCGCGGCATCGGCTTCAGTCCGGACCGCCAGCTCGTCTATGTGGCGCTGGGCGGCGAGAACGCGATCGGCGTGATGAACGCGGCGACCCTCAAGCTGGAGCGCAAGGTGCCGGCCGGCTCGGACCCGGAAGCCTTCGCCGTGCATCCCGACGGCACGATCTACCTGTCCAACGAAGACGAAGGGCTGGCCACCGCCCTCAATCCGGCAACCGGTGAGATCCTTGCCGAGATCAAGGTGGGCCTCGAGCCAGAGGGGGTGGGCGTGAGCCCGGACGGCCAGCAGGTGCTGGTCACCAGCGAATCGTCCAACATGGTCCACGTGATCTCCGTGGCGCAGAAGAAGCTGGTCGCCAACATCCTGGTCGGAGCGCGTCCCCGCGAAGTCGCGTTCAGTCCCGATGGCCAGCATTTCTGGGTCACCTCCGAGGTCGCGGGCCACGTGTCGAAGGTGGACCGGGCGACGAACCGAGTCGTGACTGTCAATCGCAGACTGCGACGGGAGATCAATCCTCGCGTCAAGCCCAAGGGCATCCTGCTCAGCCCGGACAGCTCGCGCCTCTACGTGTCCATGGGACGGGGGAACACCGTCGCCGTACTAGATCCAGACACCTTGGAAGTGCAGGCTTCCGTGCCGACGGGAGTGAGGACTTGGGGGCTAGCACTGTCCAACGATGGCAGCCGCCTCTACGCCGCCAATGGCCCGGACTCGACGCTGTCGGTCGTGGACACCGCCAGCCTTAAAGAGATTGCCACGATCCCCACTGGCGAGATGCCTTGGGGCGTCGTGCTGGATGACTAGCGTCGAGGCCGGCATGCGGACCGCGCTGGCGTTGCTGCTCGCCGCACCTCTGGGAGCGGAGATCGGCCCGCTGGAGGCGATCGGCTGGAAGCTGTTCTTCGATCCGATCCTTTCCAAGCCCCGCAACATGTCCTGCGCCGACTGCCACAAGCCCGAGGCCGGATTCGAGTCCGGCGTCGCGCTCGGCGAGGGGGCTTACGGCGACACGCTCCCCCGCAACGCTCCGACGGTCGTCAACCTAGCCGGGGCCGAGTTCTTCTTCTGGGACGGCCGGGCAGGCTCGCTGGAGGAGCAGGCCAAGGGCCCCATAGAGAATCCCATCGAGATGGATCTGTCGCATGCCGAAGCGGGTGCCAGAGTGAGGGCCGATCCGCAATATGCGGCGGCGTTCGCCAGAATCGGCGTCGGCGAGGTCGCGATCGACGAGATCGCCCGAGCGATCGCCGCATTCGAGCGCAGCCTGACCACCGGCCCGAGCTTGTACGACCAGTGGCTGGAGGGTGACCGCGCTGTCTTCAACGAGTCTCAAGAGCGCGGCCGCATGATCTTCTTCACTCGCGGCCAGTGCGCGACCTGCCATTTCGGCCCCAACTTCACGGATGGGTTCTTCCACAACATCGGCACGGGCTCGGAGGAGGACCAAGGCCGGTACGCGATCAGCGACGACGACTACGACTTCGGGGCCTTCAAGACACCGGCGCTGCGGAATTGGAAGGGTCGCGAGCCGTTCATGCATGACGGGCGTTTCGCGACCTTGGACGAAGTGTTGGACTTCTACAACGAGCCGAAGGCCACGGCGCTGGGCGAGACGGAGCTCGACCCGCTCGGCCTCACCGAGAAGGACCACTCCGACATCAAGGCGTTCCTAGAGACATTGAACGGGCCTTGGCCGGACTTGGCACCTTACGAGCGGGCGTGGGACGCGCTCCAGTAGGACAGGCTCGCCCTTCGGTTGGAACGCATCGTGCGACTGGCCTCTGATCAAGGAACTTGGCAGCGATGGCTGGCCATTGTCGTCTTCTCGGCCACTGCGGCGAACTTCGTTTCGATCGCCGCCGCCCACACGCTGTTGGCCGCTGCCCTGGGGCTGCTACTGCTGCGCCCGCGATCGGTGCGAGGGCCCCGAGCCGCATGGCCGGTGGCCGCCCTGCTGGTTTGGACATTGATCGCAACGGCGGCCTCCGACGCCCCGGCCGATGCGCTTCCGCAAATCAAGAAGTTCTTCGTGTTCGCAGTGCTGCCGCTCGCCTACACAGCCTTCCAAACGACGGACCAGTGCCGGCGCTGCACCGAGGCTTGGTTTGCCGTAGTGCTGCTTGCCAGCGTCGTCGGAGCTGGTCAGTTCGCCTTGGCAGCGATCGAGCTGCCTGGAGGAGGAGAGTTCTACAGCGAGTATGTCGACGACCGCATCACGGGCTTCCACAGCCATTGGATGACGTTCAGCCAATCTTCCGCGCTGGTCCTGGTGACGCTCCTCTGCTGGCTGTCCTTCGGACAAAGGCGGCAGGGTTCGGGAATCTGGCAGGGGGCTGCCGGCCTCATCGGCTGTGCGCTGGTGCTCAGCTTCACGCGCAGCGCTTGGCTGGCCGTGCTGGCGTGCATCCTGTACATCGTCGCGATCCGGCGGCCGAGGGCGCTGTTGGCTGTGCCGGTGATCGTCGCAGCGGCCTATCTCGTGGCCCCCACTCCGCTGCGGCAACGAGTGCGCTCGATTCAGCCGGCGGACAACCAGGCGCGCATCGTCATGTGGCGCACAGGCCTGAACATGATCCGGGACCGGCCGCTGCTCGGAGTCGGGCCGGAACGGGCGGGCCCGCTGTTCGCTCAATACCAGCCGCCCGATGTTGAGGTGCTCCCGCCGGGCTTCTACGGCCACCTTCACAACGTCTACATCCATTTCGCAGCAGAGCGAGGCATTCCTGCAGCGCTGATTGTGCTGTGGCTGTTCGGGCAGGTGCTGTGGGACCTACGTAGGGGGCTGGCCCGGCTGGGACCGGACCGTGACGACCGCCGGTACCTGCTGCATGCCGGCATTGCCGCCACCTTGGCGATCGCCATCCTGAGCTGCTTCGACGTGTCCCTGGGCGACAGCGAGGTACTCGCCGCATACCTGGCGCTGGTCGCCATGGCATACCGGGCCATTCCGCACGGAGCATCGACCCAAGGCTGATCCGCTCTGTCCGGTGTGCGGCAGGCCGTTCGCTTCCGCTCCGACCGAGCCGCGTCGGGAGCTGCCACCCATAACGCTCCCGCCCGAATTCCCCGAGAGCACCGCAATCGGGCCGACGGTCCCGAATCCGGGCCGCCACACCCGGAACGGTCGATCGCAATTCGGCAATCGGGTGACCTGAAGTCGTACTTTCATTGTGGACACTACATAATCTGATAGAACTCTACTCAGATTATCTTCTTGTGGACTTGACAGGATCGCCGAATGGGGGTAGTATGAGGGTGTCAGCGGGCCTGACACGAAAGGAAAACCCATCATGACTCTGCTACACACCGCATCCACCCCGTCCGTGAACCCTTGGAGGGAGTTCGAACTCCTCTTCGGCGCCGCTCCGGAGCGAGCGGCTTGGACGCCAGCGTTCGACGTGACCGAGACTGACACTGCCTACGTGCTGCACGGCGACTTGCCGGGTCTGACGCAGAAGGACATCGAGGTCCGGATCGAGGACGATGTTCTGACCGTGAGCGGAGAGCGGAAGGCGCTCCCGTCCGAGGGCAAGCAGCAGGCTCTGCGCCTGCGGCGGCCCGCCGGCATGTTCCGACGCCGGTTCACTCTCCCCGACACCGTCAACTCCGAGAACGTCCACGCCAGCTACACCAACGGCGTGCTGAAGCTGCTGCTTCCCAAGCAGGAGTCGGTCGATCGCTCACGGATCATCACCGTCAGCTAACCGGCGGGCTGGACGGGCGGCGGCCAAGCTCGTCGCTCACCGAATCGAGAGGGCGGGGCCCACGCTGAAGTGGACCTTGCCCAGCCATACGCCCGGGGCGCTCCGCCTCGGGCTGCTGCAGCGGGCGGGCAGCGAGACGGCTAGGCTGGCCTTGCGGCCGGCGACGCATCCATGCCGGCCCCCTGTGGGATGATTGTCTGGAGCGTCCATGCAATTCGAGACCACTTGGAAGGACATCTCCGATGTCGCGGCTGACGCGGCCATCGGAATCCTAGCAGCCCCCGCAGGGGACGAGGCGCTGGTCAGCGCAGCGTGGCGGAACCGCACGGCGGGGCTGGCCGCGGAACTGGCCGACAGCGGGGAGCTGAGCGCGAAGCACCAGTCGACGGTCTTAATCCACAGACCCCAATCCATGGCGGCGGCCAAGCTGGTCTTGGCCACATGCGACTTCGGCGACGAGAGCGGCCACGGCCGGATCGCCGAGGCTGCGGGAGCGGCGTGGAGGCGGCTTCGCACGACCAAGGTGGAGTCGGTCGCGGTCCAAGCACCGACGAGCCGGTCGGCTGAGGAAGCTGTCGGGGAAGTAATCGAGGGCATAGCGGCCGCGGACTATGAACCGGACCAGTACAAGACTAAGGACCGCTCCGAGTCGAAGCTGAAGCGAGTGATCGTCTGCTTGGCTGGACATGAGCAGTCCGCAGCTCGCGTCGCAGCCGTAGAAGATGGGCGGAGGACCTCGGCCGCGATCGCTCGCGGGCGCACTGTAGCAAGGGAGCTGGCCAACGAACCGGGCAACCTCCTCCCTCCGCGGGTTCTTGCCGAGCGAGCGACGGCCGCGGCCGGCAAGGCGGGGCTGGAATGCGAAGTCCTTGACCAGGGACAACTGGAGCGTCTGGGCGCTGGAGCCCTGCTGGGCGTCGCCCAGGGAAGTTCCGAGCCTCCCGTGATGATCGTGATCCGCTACCGCCCTGACGGCGGGCCGGCAACGAGCGACGCCACAAGAGGCAGCTCAGAACCGGTTCATTTGGGCCTTGTCGGCAAAGCGGTCTCCTTCGACACCGGCGGCATCTCGATCAAGCCCTCGCCGGACATGCACCTAATGAAGTACGACATGGCGGGCGGAGCCGCCATGATCGGCGCGATGGTCGCCTTGGCGGATCTCAAGCCTTCTATCCCGGTGACCGCCATCGTGCCTTCGGTGGAGAACATGCCCGGTGGCAGCGCTCAACGCCCCGGCGACGTGGTCACAGGTCTGTCCGGCACGACGGTCGAAGTGCTCAACACCGACGCCGAGGGCCGGTTGATTTTGGCGGACGCGATCACCTACGCGAAGGGCCTCGGTTGCAACCGTCTCGTGGACGCTGCGACGCTCACTGGCGCGATCGTTGTCGCGTTAGGCCATTCCTACACCGGCGTGTTCGGCAACGACAGCGGATGGATGGAGCGAGTTCTTGAGAGTGCGGCGCGGGCAGGCGAGCGGATGTGGGCGATGCCGCCCACGACGGAGTACAAGCAGCAGCTCAAGAGTCCAATCGCGGATCTGGCGAACATCGGGACCCGCTGGGGCGGCGCATGCTCGGCGGCGGCGTTCCTCACCCACTTCGCGGACGGAACGCCCTTCGTCCATCTCGACATCGCTGGTACCGCGTGGCTGGAGAAGACGCTGCCGCATGCGCCGGTTGGACCGAGCGGCGTGGGAGTGGCGACCTTGGTGCGCTTGGCCCTTAGAGAGGCGACCAACTAGGATCGATCTTGCCCGTGAGTCTGGACAAGGTCGTGGCCAGTCATTCCGGCAGGGTTCTCGGGCACGGCGGCCTCAACGGTGGACTCGGAAACGGCGCTCATTCCGGCGGTTCCGTAAGAAGATTGACGATGAGGCGGACCATCAGGTCCTTGTCCGCGGGCGCGCTCTCGGCGATCAATAGGGTGAGAGCGGTGAGCGCTTGCGGATTGAGCCCATGCTCAATCCCCTCCTGCGCCGCGTAGAGCAGAAAGAGCAACGCACCGATACGCTTGTTGCCATCGGTGAATGGCGATCCTTGACGATGAAGTAGAGTACGTGTGCGGCCTTTTCCTCGCGGGACCTATAAAGCGGCTCGCCGAACATGGTCTGCTCGATGTTGCCGAGGATGGCCTCCAAAGCTTCGCTCCGGGGATTTTCAGACAATTCGGACGCTTCGCCTGATGCCATACGGCCGCGCTTGAACTTGGCGATCGCCGCGACGGCCCGAGGATGTTCGAGGCGGTCTTCGCGGGCCGTGCGCCGGGCGGCGTCATCAGGCGGTCTTCGTCGTATTCGAGCAGAAGCCGCCAAGTGTCAGCGTAACCCGTGATGAGTTCCAGCACCGCCCGGCCCGTGCCGTCCACCAAGGCCTGACTTAGCAGCGTCCGGGCGAGCAGGTCGAGCGACCCGCGGGCCTCCTGCGAGCCGCGCTCGGCGAGTCTTCCGTGGTTGAGCGTGTAGCGGCTGACCAGGTGCTTGCGGAGCGTGCGCGTGGCCCACTGGCGAAAGCGTACGGCGCGCTTCGAACTCACTTGGTATCCAACCGAAGTGATCGCGTCCAGGTTGTAGTGTCCAATTCTCCGCCGGACCCGTCGGGCCCCCCTCGAATTGAACTACCAAGAAATCCTTGGTAGTTGCCGATTCCTCCAACTCGCCGTTGGCAATGATGTTCCACAGATGCTGCCGGATGTTATTCGTAGTCGAGGCAAACACCGCCGCCATCTACGCAGCGCGGACGGTGGGCTGCTGCTGGATCCCGGACGGAGGACGCATCGCGCGGCTGGCCGTGGCCGGCTCGCGGAGCGCGGGGCTGGGCGGTCCGTGGGACGAGCTGCGGGCGGCTGCTTCAGTCCGGGGCGGCTGCGTCGGAGGCGTCGGCTGAGCCGGCCTCGGCAGTGCCGACCGTCTCCCACTCCACGCGGGCCACGTTGCGCGTCTCACGCCTGAACTCCACGCCCACCAAGTGAACCGGCTTGCCGGAGCCGAGGTGCTGGTCCGCGTAGCGCTTGGCCTTGAGCTGCCGCAGCGCCCGGCCGGAGCCGCTCCGTCCGTCCACGGTCTTGAACTCGAACAGCACGATCCGCTCGGGAGCGCTCACGGCCAGGTCGAGGTTGCCCCGTGAGGAGGCTTCCTCGGGGCGGGTGTCGAGGCCGAAGCCGGACAGGAGGGCGAAGAAGACGGTGGCGTAGTAGCCCTCGTACCGCTCGATCTGGTTGTTGCGATACCAGTCGTGGGGGATGGAGGCGAAGAAGGCATGCAGCGCTTGGTTGAGTTGCTCGAAGTTCCCGGCGCGGATGTGCTTGGCGACATCGCGGCAGTGGGTGAGGCGGCCGGAGAGGCTGTTGACGAGACTGGACAGCAGCGCGCGGTTCAGGCTGAGGCGCACTTCGCGGTTGGGATAGTCGAGGCCGTACTCGGTGGCGCCGTCGTCGCCCTCGGACCAGTCGGTGACGGTGAGGTAGCCGGTTTGGAACAGCAGCGCTTCGGTGGCGATCCCGTCGATGTCGAAGGCCGACAGCAAGGACTCGTCGGCCGTCAGGTCTTCGAGGTCCAGCGTCGAGACGTTGCGGCGGACCAGCAGGTCGGGGAGGAACTTGGGGGTGCCGGTCTGGAACCACCAAGCCTTGCACTTCCGGGTCCGGAACGTCAGCAGCAGATCGTAGGGATTGTAGACCCTCTCGTCCCCGCCCCAGCTGTAGCCGTTGTACCAGCGGCGGATGTCATGGCGGTCGAGGCCCTCCAGTTCGGGGGCGAAGACATCGTCCAAGTCGCGCTCGGTGTAGCCGCAGAGGGAGGAGAAAGGGGCCTCCAAGGTGAGGTCGATCAAGTTGTTCAAGCTGGAGAAGAAGCTGACGTTGGAGAACTTGGAGACACCGGTGATGAAGGAGAAGCGGATGTGCTGGTCGCAGCTCTTGATGACGGAGTAGACGCTGCGGAGGAAGTTGCGGTTCTTCGTGGCGAGGTCCGGCTGCTCGAGGGCGTCAACGATGGGCTTGTCGTACTCGTCGACGAGCAGGACGACGCGCCGTCCGGAACGTTCGTGCAAGGTCCGGATCAAGTACCGGAATCGGCCGGGAGCGGTGGCGTGGCGGCGCTTGATGCCTGCGTCGTCCTCAAGGTCCACAAGCCGGTCGCCTAGCTCGGCTTCGAGGTTGCCCTCGACCTCCGCGTTCACGTTGGTGAGGTCGAGAATCAGGACGGGTCGGCGGACGGACCAGTCCCACTGATCGTAAGCCGCCAAGCCTTGGAAGAGTTCCCGGTTGCCCTCGAAGAGTTCCTTGAGGGTGCTGACGAACAGACTCTTGCCGAAGCGACGGGGACGGGACAGGAAGTAATGCGAGCCCTCCTCTTTGAGCCGGACCGCGAAATGCGTCTTGTCGACATAGTAGTAGTTGCCACGACGCAGGGTGCGGAAGGTCTGGACTCCGGTGGGGAGGCGTGGTTTGCGGGCGGGCCGGCTCACGGCGCGAGTCTCGCGTGTCTTGATTCTAGGGATGGTAGACCGTCCGGACTAGCGCTAGATCGTAGTTAACTCATTCCTGCAGGTGCGAGTTGAACTTGGCCTAGCCGAATCGGTGAGAGGCCTCGGGGCGCTGGGCCAAGTCTGGAGGATGGCCGCAGTGGTGCGGACGGGTTAGTGGCCAGTGGCGTCTTGGGCGTGCTCTAGTCCGCCGTCTGCGGGGGGATGGGACGGGAGAGTGGGCGGCCGCTGTCGCTGGGGCGCCAGTGCCTACCTGGGCCGGCGACTGCCCTCCAGCCAGTGGGCGGTGCGGGGTTCAGCCAGCAGACTGGCCCACCCCGCAGCGGCTTGTAGAGTCGAGGAGAGGCGCGTTGGCCTTAGCAAGGAAGCAGTAGCTGTTTTAGGGTTGTTCCTACGGCTTTCGCCATCTGTAGGTGCCTCACTGACCTTCCCGCTTAGCTACGTCTCCTCTCCCCGCTCATCGAACCGGACGTGCCGATTTCCAGCATCCGGCTCTCGGACGAGATCCTGCCTTCGCCCACGGAAAGCTGGCCGTCCGCACTGGCAGGCGCACGAGGCCGAAGTCAATCCTCAGCCTCTCGCTCGGGTACCGCACGGGGTGGCCCGACTTCGCCTGGTGCTTCCGACACTGCCACTGGCTGAGCCGCTGGTCCGCAGGTGCGTCAACGGCGCGTGCCAGTTCTCCCGGCCACTGCTGCGCGCGGTGGTCCGGGTCTTCCTTCGCTTGCGCAGGTGATGCGCTCTGGAGTCTCCGAACTTTTCCGGAGCTAATAGGCTCGCGCCAGTCTCCATCGGTCCTGTCCCCCTTCCTGCATCGCTCTCGAACTGAGGCCCCTTCCCTCCACCGGCATTACCCGGCTTCCCCGGTACTGACCGGTGCAAAAGTCTTGCACTCATAAAGCGGGCCAGATTTCGCAGGCTCGCGTTAGAGAACATCGTTGCACAGGCACCGGGAGATGTCGAGTGAAGTACAGAGAATTCAAGAGTCAAGCTATAGAGGTTCGCCTGTTCGAGCAGTTGGATTCCCCAAGTGATGTGACCTACAACTAGACTCATGCTGCCTTCAATGCCTGCTCAATGTACTTGCAATCCTGCTCACTGAAGAACTTCTTCACCAGCTCACTGTCTTCGCTCAGTCGTTCTAACGCCGCTTTCAGGTTCTTCCTCATCTCCGCCTTCGTCTTGCTCAGCATCCGACTCACCCGACTCTTCACCCACGCCCACAGGATCTCCACCGGGTTCACTTCCGGGCTGTACGTCGGCTGATACTCCAACTCGATCTGGCCCTCTTGTGCCTTCGACCATTCCCGAACAAGTTTCGCCGTATGCACGCTCGCATTGTCCACAACCACGATCACGGTCCCTGCAGTAGCCTGCTTCACCTGCTCCAGGAACTCAATGAATGTCAGTGCGCTCACGGAACCTTCATGCAGCTTCCAGTGCAACCTGCCGTCCGGACTGATCGCTGCCAGCATGCTCACTCGGTACTTCGAGTTCGCCGTCTTCACAATCGGCGTCTCTCCCTTTCGGCCCCAGGTCCTCCCGTACACGCACTGCGCTGCTAGGCCCGACTCGTCTGCGAATACTATCGTCTTGCCCTCCTGGACCGCACGCTTCACTAGTGCCGGAAACGTCTCAAACTGCCATTTCCGGACCTTCTCACGGTCATGCTTCAACGCTCTCTTCTTGGGTTTCTGCGGTGTGAGATTCAACTTCTTCATGGCGCGTTGCACCGTCCAGCGGCTCACTTGCAATCCGAATTTCTCCTGCAGAGCCATGCGCACCATGTTGGCGGTCCACAGGGCGAACTCGAACCGCAACTGCTGCGGCGTCTTGGTCACCACTGTGTTCAGCATCCATTGCCAGTGGCGGTTCTTCAGCTTGGGCGGTCGTCCTGTCCTCTTACGTCTGTGGAGTGCGTTGACGCCCTTAGCACTGTAGAGGACCCACCAGCGGCGAACCGTGGACTGATGGACGCCTACCATTCTGCTTACAGCCCAAAAAGACCGGCCATTTCTGATTTCTTCAACGACTGCTTTCTTTACATCGAACTGCAGCGCTTCAGTGAGTTTGGAGAAGACAAGGAGTGGCACCAAGAACATGACCATAGGATACCACACAGCGGAGTGTGGAGGCAACTGGGGGGCGGACGGATCGACGTCTATGACAGGGAGGACTCGCACAGTATAGATTCAATGCTCTCCAAATGGTCCGCTCCATAAACTCCCTATATGAATAGTAGCAGCCCCACATTCTCTGCAGGAACTCCTCTGACCCTGCTTGCGCACGACACCCCTCACGCGAGGTGGCACCTGCGCAAGACTTTTGCACCGGTCAGTACTACGGGCCTCTCCGCCACCCTGACCGGCCCGGCCTGTCCCTCGCGGGAGTCCGGTTGGCGCGTGCACGCCACCGACAGGGCTTCCCGTGTTGCCTCCGTCTCCCTCTGGCACACATGCTGCCGCCAATACCCCGGCGGAGACGCCCGGTGCTCGCGTCGCTCGCTTCCCGGACGCTGGCTGCCTTCCCCGAAACAACGGCGGGTCGGCCTCCGCATCATCCTTTTCGAGGCCTGCTCGGCGTTCACTCGCGTTGCGGCCTGTGTGCTCGCTGAGCCGCCCATAAGGCGGCCCGTCACGTCGGAGTGCTTCAGTCCATGTCGTTACCTCCATGACCCGCTCCGACGGCTTCCGGCTGGAGCGACAGTTAGCCGGGCGGGCTTCGCACCCGCTGGGAGCCAGTGCCTTAGCACGGCGCACGTTGTATTTCGGTTTATTTGGCAAGGCGTTTTCCGGATTAAATGGCAGGCGAGGAGCGGGATTTTCCGGATTGCTTGCGTCTGGCTGGGGGCGAGGGCGAGCTCGAAAACTGCTACTGCAAGAAGGAAAAGGAAGGGGTCAGGAGGAGCGTAGGCGTTCTCGCCCGGCTCCCGGCCCTGCGCGCACGCAATTGCAGGCAGGACTACCGCGCAGCACCTCCAACGCATGTCCGGAAGCCTACCGGGCGACTCACCCAGGCCGATGGATTTGTCACATTAAATGAGAAAGTTCCCCTAGCCAGAATCATCTAATCTGACAAAAAAGCCCGTTTTCGTGCCAAATAAAGTGACATACAACAGGCTGCAGACGCACGGGCTCCGGGCTGGGCCCCCCGCTGAGGGGCCCAGTGGTGAGCCGCGAGCTGTCGCGCCGGGCCCGAGCTCTCCGGCGGGGTGCTACGGGGACTCGCTGGCCTGCGGCCCGGCTGCGTCCGGCGGCTCCGCGAAGACGGGCCGGCTGGGCAGGGACTCCAGCCGGGCCTGATCGTGCTGCACCCACTGCCCCAACGTGACGCAGGCCCGCCAGAGCACGGCGTTGCCCGGCAGGGGCCGGCGCTTCGAGGGCCGGAAGCCGGACGTCATCGCCAGCCACACCACCCAAGTCCGGATGTCGCGCGGTGGCGCGCGCCCCCGCTCGCTCGGCCGCCACAGCTCCTGTGCCTGCACGTGGATCCACAACGCCGTGATCTCGGCCCAGGTCAACACGGCGTCCACCGGCGTCTGCGGCGCGTCGCGCGCGTACTGACCGGTGCAATAGTCTTGCACTCATGAAGCCGGCCAGATTTCGTAGGATCGCGTTACAGAACACTATCGCGTCAGGATTTGGTTGGCCAGGTAGCGTTCACGGTGCGCTGACGACCAGAGCGAGTGCGCCAACTCGTCCGGGCTCGGTTGAATTCTACTCATTCGATGCCGTGTGAGGGCAAGTCACTGCGGGGCATGCCGGCGTGAGCTGGCAGGATCGCATTGTCGCGGCAACGGCTGTAATGGAAGCGGCGTGACTTGAGTCGGTCGTACGCGGGTCCGGGCCTGCCGCAGACCAAGCAGACGGGGCGGTGGCCGGCACGGGGCCGCACCGGCACCTCCCAGCGCCCGTCCCCAGCGGCCTTCTCCAGCCGCCGGAGCTGGCCGTAGACGCAGCCCTGGATCTGGTGAACTCGCTTGAGAATCGTGGTTAGCCGCCTGACACACCGCACCTACAGTACCCTGCTGGCACATGTCCGCGACCATGCGGCGTCCTTGGCGCAGCCCCCGCAACTAAGCTGATGCGGGCGAACCACTACTGCAAGAAGGAAGAGCAGCGACTGGACGCGAGCCCACGCACCGCCCACCAAGCCATGCTCACCCATCATCGGCCCCACACTATGTACGGAGGAGGAACACACATGGAGAACCTGCGGCGCAGCCTGTCCGTCCGTGGTGAGACGTCCGGATTCTCTCGCAGGCTCGCCACGGTAGCGCGATAGCCACAGGCAGCGCTTGGCGGGTCCCGCTCGAGTGTCTCCGATCCTGCTCTGCCACGCCTCGCCGGGCCCGCCCTCCAAGCCCGTCATACTGTGCCATTTTCCTGTCCATGAGGGCCACTTGCCGGCTGCCTGCGGCCGATTCAGGCCTGATTCAGGGTGGTTGGGCACTCTAGGACGGTACAGTATAACGGTGGTCGACTAATACAATGCCTACATGCCCCAGCGCACGCCCGACCTGCTCGTCGCAGCCCTCGCCGGACCGCAGCCGCTCACCCTCCCCCAGCTGCAGCAGGCCCTGCACGGTGCTTCCCGCACCACCACCTTCCGCTACCTCCGCCAAGTCAGCTACCGGCGCAGCTACAACTGCAACGGCCGCTTCTACACGCACTTCGACCCGCAGCGCTTCGACCGCTTCGGCCTGCTCTCGATCGGCACCGCGCGCTTCTCCCGCGACCGCACCCTCACGCGCACCGTCCCCCGCCTCATCACGGAGTCCGAGGCCGGCTGGACGGACCAGGAGCTGCGCTCCCTGCTGCATGTTCCCGTGCGACCCTTCCTGCTCTCCGCGCTGCGCGCCGAGCTCGTCCAGCGCGACACCCTGCACGGCGTCTTCGTCTACTTCGCCGCCGACGACCCACTCGCCCAGCGCCAGCGCGAGCAGCGCCTGCAGCGCCGGCCCCGCAGCGTGGCTCTGGACTCCCCGCTGGTCATCGAGGTGCTGCTGGCCGTCATCCGCCACCCCTCGGCCGGCCCGGCCCAGCTGGCGCGCCACCTGCAAGGCCACTCCCCTCCCATCGAGCGGTCCCACATCCTGGCCGTGCTCGACCGCTTCGACCTCCCGCAGGCCGTCGAAAAAGGGGGGCCTGCATCCTGCTGAGCGAACTCCAACGCCGCGCCGGAGCCCCTCCCTGGCTGGCCGGTCGATCGCATCGCCCGTGCTCTGCAGGGCCCGCTCGATCTGCCGCAGCTCGACTTCCCGACCCAGCAGCGCAACTGCCCCGCGTGCGGCGGCCCCCTGCGCCGATGCAAGACCAGCACCCGCATCCTGACCACCCTCGTGTTATTTGTCACATTATTTGGCACGAAAATGGGCTGTTTTTGTCAAACTGGATGATTCCAGATAAGGGAACTTTCTCATTTAATGTGACAAATCCATCGGCGTGGGTGAGTCGGCCGGTAGGCTTTCGGACATGCGTTGGAGGTGCTGCGCGGCAGTCTTGCCTGCAATTGCGTGCGCGCAGGGCCGGGAGCCGGGCGAGAACGCCTACGCTCCTCCTGACCCCTTCCTTTTCCTTCTTGCAGTAGCAGTTTTCGAGCTCGCCCTCGCCCCCAGCCAGACGCAAGCAATCCGGAAAATTCCGCTCCCCGCCTGCCATTTAATCCGGAAAACGCCTTGCCAAATAAACCGGAAGACAACACCTCGCCGCCGGCACCTTCCGGGCGCGCGAACTCCTGCTGCGCTGCCCGCGCTGCACCTCTCGACCGCCCCGCCGCTGCGCGCAGCTGGCCGCCTTGGCGCCTCCCGGACAGCGTTACGGATTCGACCTCATCGTCTGGGTCGGCCTGCAGCGCTACCACCGGCTGCGCCAGCGCAGCGAGATCCGAGCGCGCCTCGCCCGCCGCTGCATCCGACTCTCCGACGGCACCGTGTCCGCGCTCTGCGACCGCTTCCTGCACTGGCTGGGATGCCTGCACCAGCGCAGAGCGCCGGCCCTGAAGGCCGCCATGCGGCACGGATATCCACTGCATCTGGACGCCACCTGCGATCCAGGCCGCGGCGGGCTGTTCGTGTGCCTCGACGGCTGGCGCGGCTGGGTGCTGCATGCTGCTCGCATCCGCACCGAGAATGTCGCTGAACTGCAGCCCGTCCTGCAGGCGACGCTGGACGATTTCGGCCCGCCGCTGGCCTTCGTGCGCGATCTGGGCAGCGCCGTAGCCAAGGCCGTTGCCAGCTGCCGGACCCCGCCCTCACTCGATCTGGTGTGCCACTTCCACTTCCTCGCCGCCGTCGGAGGCCGGCTGCTGAACGCCGACCACGCCAGACTGCGGCACGGCCTGGCCCGCTGGAAGGTGCGCAGCGGCCTGCGGGCCCTGCTGCGCAGCGCGGGCGGACCGGGATTTCCCGCCAGCGGCTGCCAACGCGGGACGGACCTGCGGGCCCTGCTGTACTGGGTCTTGGAAGGCAACGGCGGGCGGCAGCGCCGCCCACCTTTCGGGCTGCCCCACCTAGCCTTCTACCGGCGCTGCCTGCAGTTCAGCCAGCGGGCCGACGAGCGCCTGCCGCCACCGCGCTCCCGCCGCGAGCGGCGCATCCTGCGGCACGTCGCAGAGGTGCTCGAGCCCGTCCGCGAGAGCGCCTTCGGCCTGACGGCCGTCGCGCAGCGCTTGGAGCGCAGTCAGGCGGCCTTCGCCACCCTGCGCGACCTACTGCGCCTGCGGCATGACGAGCTGCGCGGCCGGGCACCGCACCAGCCCCTGAGCGCTGCAGCCGGCGCCGACCTGCTGAACTCAGTCGCCCGGCAAGTCGGGCGGCACCGCCGCCAGCTGCGCCGCCAAGTCAGGGCCCATCGCCAGCAGGGCCAACCCGGAGGGCACTGCCCGCAAGCGATCGTGCTCGACTATCTCGACCGCTACCGGGAGCACCTGTTCGGACATCCCCTGGCGCGCGACGGCGAGGGCCGCATCACGGCGGTCGTGGAGCGCACCAACAATCCGGCCGAGCACTTCTTCGGCCAGGCCAAGCGCCAGCTGCGCCGCCGCCTGGGCCGCGCCCACTTGGGGCGCGACATGCAGGACCAGCCGGCGCAAGTCGCCCTGACCGCCAACCTGCGCCATCCGGACTACGTCAGGATCTTGTGCGGCACTCTGGACGCCCTGCCCCAAGCGTTCTCCGAACTGGTCCGCTCCGGACAGGCCACGGTCCGGCCGGCCCTCGACCGCTACGCCCGCAACTCCGACCTGCGTCGGCGCGTCAAACAATGGTCCGCGCAGTCCGGCAACGCAACAACACCCGCGCAGCCCACCTCTACGTCACCCTCCTGAGCCCGCTTGACGTCGTCGCTCCAACCGAATTCTGACGCGATAGACAGAACATCGTGGCACGGGCACCGGGAGATGTCGAGTGGACTACAGAGAATTCAAGAGTCAAGCTATAGAGGTTCGCATATTCGAGCAGTTGGATTCCCTAAGTGATCCGATCTGCAACTAGACTCATGCTGCCTTCAATGCCTGCTCAATGTACTTGCAATCCTGCTCACTGAAAAACTTCTTCACCAGCTCACTGTCTTCGCTCAGTCGTTCCAAGGTCGCCTTCAGGTTCTTCCTCATCTCCGCCTTCGTCTTGCTCAGCATCCGACTCACCCGACTCTTCACCCAAGCCCACAGGATCTCCACTGGGTTCACTTCCGGGCTGTACGTCGGCTGATACTCCAACTCCACCTTGCCCTTCTGAGCCTTCGACCATTCCCGAACCAATTTCGCCGTATGCACGCTCGCATTGTCCACAACCACGATCAGTTGCCCCGCAGTAGCCTCCTTCACCTGCGCTAGAAATTCAATGAATGTCAGTGCGTGCACCGAACCCTCATGCAGCTTCCAGTGCAGCCTCCCGTCCGGACTGATCGCTGCCAGCATGCTCACTCGGTACTTCGAGTTCGCCGTCTTCACGATCGGCGTCTCTCCCTTCCTACCCCATGTCCTCCCGTACACGCACTGCGCTGCCAGGCCCGACTCGTCTGCGAATACAATCGTCTTGCCCTCCTGGACCGCACGCTTCACTAGTGCCGGAAACGTCTCAAACTGCCATTTCCGGACCTTCTCACGGTCATGCTTCAACGCTCTCTTCTTGGGTTTCTGCGGTGTGAGATCCAACTTCTTCATAGCGCGTTGCACCGTCCAGCGACTCACCTTCAATCCGAATTTCTCCTCCAGCGCCATGCGCACCATGTTGGCGGTCCACAGCGCGAACTCGAATCGCAACTGCTGCGGTGTCTTGGTCACCACTGTGTTCAGCATCCATTGCCAGTGGCGGTTCTTCATCTTGGGCGGTCGTCCGGTCCTCTTGCGTCTGTGGAGTGCGTTGACGCCCTTAGCTTTGTAGAGGACCCACCAGCGGCGAACCGTGGACTGATGGACGCCTACCATTCTGCCTACCTCCCGAAACGACCGGCCAGTGCTGATTTCTTCTATGACTGCTTTCTTCACATCGAACTGCAGGGCTTCAGTGAGTTTGGAGAAGGCAATGAGTTGCGCCAAGAACATGATCATAGGATACCACACAGGGGGTTGCGGAGGCAACTAAGGGGCAGTATAGTTGAAGTCTATACTAGGGAGAATCCGCACAGGATCGATTCAATGCTCTCCATAGGGTCCGCTCCAGAAACTCCCTCCATAAGTAGTAGAAGTCCCATGTTCTCTGCAGGAACCCCTCTGGCACTGCTTGCGCACGACACCCCTCATGCGTCCCTGCCCCTGCGCAAGACTTTTGCACCGATCAGTAGCGCGCCAGCGAGCAGACCTGCCAGGCCGTGACGGCGTCGAACGCCAGGCACTTGCGCAGCGCAGCGGCCGTGCGCAGGCGGCGGTCCTGGATGCGCGCACCACTTTTTAAAACTTTGAAAAATTCTTCCACCGCCCACCTGGCTTCATACCAGCCCACGATGCGCTTCGCCCAGCGCTTGCTCAACCCGCCCGCCGTGCTCAGCAGGAACCACTCCAGCGGATCCTCCCCCGGCCGCGTATCGAGCTGCTCGACATGCACCAGCCAGGCCTCCACTCCCGCTTCGCCCCGCTGGCGGCGCGCCTCCGGCGGCTGCAGCTCGACCGGCCCGATGCTCACCTGGGTCTTCACCTTGCGCCGCTGGCGGGCCCGCTGCCCACCCTGCGAGCTCAGCCGGAAGGTGCGCCGGAAGCGCACCCGCTGCTGGAAGTCGGCCTGCATGGTGTTGTCTTCCGGTTTATTTGGCAAGGCGTTTTCCGGATTAAATGGCAGGCGGGGAGCGGAATTTTCCGGATTGCTTGCGTCTGGCTGGGGGCGAGGGCGAGCTCGAAAACTGCTACTGCAAGAAGGAAAAGGAAGGGGTCAGGAGGAGCGTAGGCGTTCTCGCCCGGCTCCCGGCCCTGCGCGCACGCAATTGCAGGCAAGACTGCCGCGCAGCACCTCCAACGCATGTCCGAAAGCCTACCGGCCGACTCACCCACGCCGATGGATTTGTCACATTAAATGAGAAAGTTCCCTTATCTGGAATCATCCAGTTTGACAAAAACAGCCCATTTTCGTGCCAAATAATGTGACAAATAACACATGGGGATCGAGCGCAGCATCAGCGACCGCAGGCTCGGGTCCCACACCTTGACCTTGCGCTGCCGGCCCAGGTGCACGCGCACCAGCAGCTCCACGTTCTCTTCGCCGGCCTGCTCGCGCTGCTCCCGCTCCCGGAACAGCTCGTAGATGTCGCTCTCGCGGTCGCCCGCCACCACGATGCGCTGATCAGGGCAGGCCTGGCTCAGCTCGAAACCCTGCCGCAGCCCCCGCAACCAGCGCTGGCTCTCTCGCTCGCGCTCGTCCGGCGGCTCCTCCAGCGGCCGGGCCCAGACTTCCAAGTTGCTCACCCCCAACGGCCGGCGGCCCTCCGTGTAGGCCACCGAGGCATGCACGTGCAGCCCGCGCGCACTCTCACTGCGCTTCTTGAGCGGCCCCAGGCCGCTCGTGCACTCGCCCAGCCCGGTGTAGTTCAGGGTGGTCGTGTCCTGCACCAGCAGCACGGTGCCCGCCAGCAGCTGGCAGCGGTCCACCATGGCCTCCCGGTGCGGCGCCAGAATGTCCTTCATGGAAACCCTCTCATTGCGCAGGAAGCGGTAGGCGGCCTGCTGGTCCTTGCCGCGCGGGAAGATGGCCGGCAGGCACTCGCCCGGGCGCTGCTCCCAGGCCCCGCCCATGGCCTTGAGCCGCTCCCGCAGGCGCCGGTCCGGCAGGTCCGAGCGCTCGAACTCGCGCGCCGACCAGTGCGCCTCCTCGCTGTCGAAGTCCAGCCTCGGAAAGCTACCCAGCACCAGCCGCGCCGGCTCCCGCAGCACACGCTCCCAATCGGGCACCAGCGGCTTGACCCAGACCTGCTTGGGATGGCGCTCCGGTTCGCGGAAGTCCGGCTGGGCGCGCTGCGCCCGCGTGGGCTGCTGGGCGCCCCACGGCAGGCCCTCCGTCTCCCCCAAGCACTCAAAGCCCGCCGCCTTATAGCACGTGGCCCGCCGCTGCTGCGCGACGCAGGTCTCCACCGCCACCGGCGCGCTGCCGTGCAACCGCTCCCAGTCGCTGCTCAAGCGCCGCAGCGCCAAGCCCAGCACGTGGCTGGCGAGGTTGTGGACCACCACGCCGGGCCGCACCAGGAAACGGTCGTTGGAGACCAGCCGGGGCAGGTTCCGGCGGCGGGTGCGCTCGTCCCAGCCCAGATGCTGGTCGCGCGGCCCCAAGCGCATCGGCGCGGCCACGAAGCTGACCACTCCCAGCTCCCGGCCCCCGGCCCGGATGCCGTACACCAGCCGGCAACCCGGTGCCCGCCCGCGCCCCAGCGGATGTTCCGCCGTCAGCAGATCCCCGTACTGCCGCCGCAGCTGGGCCGTGTCGGCCAGGCGCAGGCTGACCTCTCCCAGCTCCGGCAGCGAGCACTGCAGCCGCAGCGGCGGGACGCTGCGCCGCGCCCGCCGCCGCGAGCGCCGCCGGCAGCCCCCCGTCGGGCGCACTACCGGCGGCATGGGCAGCCCCAGCTCCGCCGCCAGCGCAGGCAGGCCCTTGCGCGCCGACGCTGCGCACAGCTTCCCGCGGGCGTTCCGCCAGCCGTCTCTCCGACACAGTCCCCGTGCCACCTGGGCACGCGTCAACGTGCCCTTCGACAGTGCCCGGCGCAACCACTCCACCGTGGCCGGCTTCAGCATGCGCAGCCCAACCCGCACACCACTCTTCTATACGATCCAACCCCCCTGTGTCAAGTGTGATTCGGCGCTAGCCGTCCGGAGTGGCGGGCAGGGATGAGCGGTGGGCAGTGGGACGCCGCTTGCGGTTGTGTTGGCTAGTGGCTTGGCTCGGATTGCGGTCGCGGACCAGAGGTCTGCCGGGTGAGCCCGAACCCGCTGTCGGACGGTCTCGTGAGTAGCGGGGGTCACAGGCAGCCTCATAGGCTGGCGTGGACTGGGAGCCCGCGGAGAAGGTAGGGCTAGACGGGGGGAAGTGGAACTTGGAGTTCAGCTATACCTCTTCCGGTGAGGTGCTTGATGGTCGTCCCTGTGAAGTAGGATTCCAGACCACCGTTACAGCCTGCTAGCAGAAACCAGTAGTGCAAGAAGTGGTTATCCAGCTTCTCTCTCGAGCGGATTCGATAAAGTGCCTTCTGTATCCTCATTCTCGGCACTTCGTTCTTCCTGATGGCGCAACGGGCTGGTTCGCCACCTTCACAGATGACAAGATCGCCGTATTTCAGCCCGTATCGCTCATGCTCGTGGTCCTCAAAACGCATCTGATCGAGTTCTCTGATGTCAAGATTCCCCACCGAACTTTCTTGTTCCCAAGGTATGGCAACCGTTCACCTCGGTTCTTGCACCGGTCCAACATCTTGCCCAAACGGTTCCACCACTACATACTCCCCCTCGATCTCCCGCCGAAACCGCTCCGGCAACCGGGCCCAGTCCCGCGCCTCCACCAGAAACGGAATGTTCGATTCCCGCACCGCCTCCTCAGGGTCCACCAATCCATCGAGCGGAATCTTCCGAAGCCCCGGCCCCCGCAGCGCCAGATCCAGATCGCTTCCTTCGTGGCCCCGGCCGTTCACGCGGCTGCCGTAGGCCCACACCTCGACGTCCGGCAGGTGCTTCCGCAGCAGCGCGGCCAGCATGCGGCGGTGCCTCGGCGAGAGGAGGAGCCGGTCAGTCATCGTTCGTCCGGTCGAGCATGTCAGCCAGCGACCTGGCGTCGGCGATGAAGGCGGGGAGCAGGCGGAGAGTGGCTTCCGCGAAGGCCTCGCCGTAGTCGTGAGCGGTGAAATTGCGATTGTCGCGGTAGTGCAGCCATCGCTCGGCGGCGGCGGGTGCGATCAGGGCGTGGCGGGCCGCGTGGCGGAACAGATCCTTGAAATGGAGGCGGTCGGCCTGTTTGTTGCTCGCGAACCATGCGGCCAGCCGTTTGCGCAGCACCTTGCCGGACTGTTCGAGCACCAGTTCGAACTCCTTGACGCAGGCGGCGCAGTAGATGTCGTACATGAAGTCGTCATCGGGCTCGTCGTATTCACCGATTCCCTCCACGGCCCGCTCAAGCGAGGCGATGCAGCGGCGCAGGAAGACCGTGTCGATCCTCACGGGTGCCCTCCGAACCCCAGCGCCTCCAGATTCGCGCCGATCGCCGCGTCCAGCCGCTTCCCCTCCGCCTGCTGTTCCCGTAGCTCCGCGACCAGCCGCGTCATCTTCTCCTCGAAGGGCTCGTCGTCGTCCTCCTGCGGCTCGACCCCAACATAGCGGCCCGGCGTCAGCACATGGCTGTGCTTGCGGACCTCGCTCAGCGGCGCGCTCTTGCAGAAGCCGGGCGTATCCGAGTAGCCGTCCTCGTGCGTCTTCCGCGCATGACAGGTCTCCGCGATCCGCCGGATCTCCTCGCCCGTGAGTTCTCGGTGCGTCCGGTCCAACATACGGCCGAGCTTCCTCGCGTCGATGAAGAGGATCTCGCCGCACCGCCCTCGTCTGCGCGCCAAGAACCACAGACAGGCCGGAATCTGCGTCGAGTAGAAGAGCTGGCCGGGCAGCGCGACCATGCAATCGATTAGTCCGGCCTCGATCAGTCTCTTCCGGATCTCGCCCTCGCCCGACTGTTGTGACGACATCGAGCCGTTGGCCAGCACGAATCCCGCCACGCCCCTTGGAGCCAGGTGATGAACCATGTGCTGCACCCAGGCGAAGTTCGCGTTCCCTTCGGAGGGACGCCGTAACGCCAGCGCTTGTCGTCCGCCGGCCGCTCGCCCCCCCAGTCCGAGACGTTGAAGGGGGGATTGGCGAGGAGGAAGTCCGCCTTCAGATCCGGGTGGTGGTCGTTGTGGAAGCTGTCGCCGTGCGCGCCGCCGCCATTCCCGTTGCCGTTGGCGTGCGTGCGGATGAACTCGACCGACTGCACGAACATGCCCGAAGAGCCGCAGCAGGGATCGTAGACCCGTCCCCGGTAGGGTTCCAGCATCTCGACGAGCAGCCTGACGACACAGCGCGGTGTGTAGAACTCGCCACCCCTCTTGCCTTCGGCGCTCGCGAGCTGCGAGAGGAAGTACTCGTACACGCGCCCGAGCACGTCCTTGGAGCGGGCCTCGGCGTCCCCGACGCGGACGTTGCCCATCATGTCGATCAACTGACCCAAGCGCTGCTTGCCCAGTGCAGGGCGCGCGTAGTCCTTGGGCAGCACCTCCTTGAGCGCCGGGTTGTCGCGCTCGATGGCCGCCATGGCCCGATCGACGGTCTGCCCGATGGTCGGCTGCCGCGCCTCGGACTTCAGGCGCGCCCAGCGGGCCTCCGGGGGCACCCAGAAGATGTTCTCCGCGGTGTACTCGTCCCGGTCCTCGGCGGCCTCTTCTCCCCACTTGGCGAGCACCGCCGCGCGACGCTCCTCGAATGGGTCCGAGATGTACTTCAGGAAGATGAGCCCAAGCACGACATGCTTGTACTCGGCGGCGTCCATCGAACTACGGAGCGTGTCGGCCATGGCCCACAACTCGGCCTTGTGGCCGGTCGTGGCACCGCTGTCGGTCTGTTTGCCGGACATCTCCACTCGCACGGTTCAGTTTCGGATCGCTCCGGTCGCTTCCGAAGCCCTTGTCCAAGATACGACATGTGTCGCGGGTCAGTACACGTCGCCGGGCCAGGGTGGCGCGCTGCAAGCAGACAGTTGGCCGCCACCGGGTCCGGGCCACCTACCGTGCGGGGCTCCCGGTGTTCGGTAGTCCACTGGCAAGAAGCGCGCTTACGACAGCGACCGAGGGTCGGGGAGCGTTCACCAGCGTCGTGGCCGCTCCCAGTAGCACCCTGCTGGCGTGTGAGACCGGTTGGCCGACCGCCTGACCAGGGGGCTGTCCAGCATTGCCGACTAAGACCCGGGCGCACCGGACCGGCCCGCCGTTTGGTCTTCCCTGCAAGGGACTGCTGGACTGGGAGCGACCCCCACGGCGGAGGTGTCCGGGATGGGTATATCCCGACCCTCCGTGATGCACGCACTGGGCATCGAAAGTGGGGGGTCGCTCCCAGCCACGGCTCCAAGGCCCGGTTCGGCATCGACAAATCGGGCGTCCGTGGCCTAGCCGACCGTCCGCCAGCGACTTGCGACATCGGCCGCGTGTCACATCCGAGGGTGGATTCCGTGTCCGGTCGACCTCGAAGCAAGAAACGCGTGTCCCGTGCGGCACCGGGATGGCCGAATCCCCATCAGTACACCGTCCGCTGGAGCCGCTCCGTCTGCCATGCACTCAGTGCAACAGCCCCCGACCGGACTGTTGGCGAGCTCGATTCCTGAGTTCCGCCAGCCGCACGAGCCCGCCACGGATGTCGCCACACACCTGTCGGCTCAGGTTCTGGTCCCCGCTGCGGAGGACCTGCTCGATCCACTCGATCTTCCGGGCGATCGCCGCGTCGTACTTGGATGGGCTCGGGGTTCTCGCCCGATTGCCGAACACGGTGTCCGCTCGGCTCGTCTCCTTCCAGCCCCGCGCAACGGCCACGACGTCGATCTTGTATCCGCGATCACGGAGCACCCTCCATAGCTTCCGGTGTGCCGCGCCCCAGTCGCGCAGCGATGTCGCGGTCTCGTGGCCGGGATCGGCGTACACGAAGACCGCGCGCTCGGCGACCAACGTGAGCGGCAGGCCGAGGTGAGAGTGGCGGCGGATGTTCCCGGCGGCACCCCGGTAGGTCCGCCGGGCCGGACCCGGCGCTCGATCCCGACTGCCTCGAACGCAGCGACATTCTCGGCCTCAGTCGGGAGCCACGGCAAGCGGGCACGGTCGAGGATGTAGTCGAGCGCCAGCAGCCGCCGCATGAGCACGGCCCTGGACGTGATCCGGCGCGGCCGAAAGAACTCCTCGGATCCGAGCGCCCGGTAGACCCTGCGGTCCCGGATCCGGCACATCCGGCCGATTATCCGTGGATTCCGGCCGTCGGGGCCTCCTCGAGCGCTAAGCCCTGCGCGACTAGGGCGAGCACGGCACGTTGCACCTTCTCCAGGTGGCAACCCAGGAAACCCGTCCACTGCGCACGGGTGAAGACGCCGCCGTTGAGGCAGGCCTAGGCGATCCACTCGGCCCAGCGGCCGGTCCAGCCAAAGGCCTCCAGAGCCTTCTCGCGTCCCTTGAGATGGGCGATCAGAGCGGTCGCCCGTGGTTGAAGGACTGGCCGTGCATGTCGCTCCTTTGCTCACTGCCGCATGTGACTTCTCCGGTTGAAATCGGGAGCGCGTCTTGGGTCGCGTCAAGCCGCGCCCACGAGTGGGTGTCCCAAGCGGTCCGGAGCAGTCCCGGACGCGGATCGACCTCCGGCAGCGCTCCTCCGTCGCGTTCCTGGAGTGTCGGCACTGATCAACACGCCTCTTACGGGCGAAATTCCGTTCGCAAAGATCGTACAGTCCATCTTCGAGGGGGAATCGAACGATGGCCTGCACGAGACGAAGCCGCCGGAGCTACGGCGCCGGCGAGTGGGGCCGGAATCGGGTCCGTGTGTTTCCGGATTCCAAGACCGGTCTCTTCCAGATTGCGTGGCGCGAGAAAGGGCGCAGGCTCACTCGGTCTCTCGGACACCGGGACTGGACGAGAGCCAAGCGGCATGCGGACGAGTTCGTCGCTGGATTCGTCGGCCCGGAGATCGGGGGCAAGGCGGATGCCAAGCCCGAGCCGCTCACGCTGGAGAGGGTGGAGAAGCTGTTTGAAACCTACGGTGAGGAGCTGACGCCCTCCAAGGTGGCGCGGGTCCAGCACCGGGACAGAGTCAGGACTAGGATGTTCCTCGACTTCCTCGGCCGGGACCGGAGGCCCGAAACCCTGTCTCAGCGCGACTGGGACCGCTTCATCCGGGAGCGCAGGGCGGGCAGGATCGGACCGAGCGGGAAGCTCGTGTCCAACCGGACCATCGAGTTGGACCTGAGGATCCTGCTCGCGGTGCTCGACTGGGCGACGAAGTCCAGAGACGAGGAGGGCAGGCTCCTTCTCGACTCGAACCCGCTGAAGGGCCTGAAGACGCCCAAGGAGAAGAACCCCACCCGGGTTGTTCTCTCCGAGGAGGAGTACCAAGCGATGCTCGGGATATCCCGGCAGGTCGATTGGCGGTTCCACATCGCGTTCGTGCTCGCCCACGAGACCGGACACCGAATCGGGGCCATCCGCAGTCTTCGGTGGGCCGACATCGACTTTGAGGGCCGCGAGTTGCGGTGGCGCTCCGAGCACGAAAAGGCCGGCTACGAACATGTCACACCGATGGCGGACGAGGCGGTAGCGGTGTTGGAGGAAGCGCGGGAAGCGAACCCACGGAACGGGGAGTCTGGTGCTGCCCGCGCCGCAGGACCCCTCGGCGAACCTGAGCCGGGGGCGGGCGGTCACTTGGTGGCACAACGCCGAACGGCTCGCGGGACTGGAGCGCGAGCGCGGGAGAAGCTGGCACTCGCTGCGACGGAAATTCGCGTCCGACCTCATGAACCTTCCGCTCAAGGTGCTGTGCGAGTTGGGCGGCTGGAAGGAGGCCCGGATGGTGCTGCGCTGCTACCAGCAGGCCGACTCGGTACAACTCAGGAAGACTTTGGACAGCCGTCCGAGGGTCCGCACCTGACCCAAATCGATCGGTGGGAGTCAATCAGCCGGAATCCGCCCGCCGAATCCCGTAAGCTGAACGCTCACAATGAAATGTAAATCAGAAAACTCATGTCGCGTAGACGGAACGGCTGAGGCCTGAATCACAGCAGGAGATCACGTAAGTCACACTGGGACTGCACGATCTGCCACTCTTGCCGTCTCGGGACATTCGCTTGCATCAGGCTTCAATGGCGGGGAGAACGGATTGGAATGGCGGGAGTCGGGTGTGCAAACTGGAGCCTCTTGGCCCGTTAGGGTCATCCCTGTGGAACCGTCCACAGCGAGGCACGCCGCTACTCCCGGCGGACTAGCCTATCCTGACCGTCGAGCGGCACGATATGTGTCACTCTTACCAACGCGGGAGCGCAAGGCTTCAATGACTAGACCCCTCCGAATCGGTTGTCCAAAGAAGCGGCTCGTTCGTCTTGCCGTCCAGGATTCCATCCAAAACCGGGGGGGTTCCCGGATCCGCAACGGCCTGATCGAGTTGCTGTTGTGTCAATCCCTGCGCCGGAGATGGATCTCCGCACAGATAGTCTCGCGAGAAGTCGGAGCCGGTGAGATTCGTACCGTCAAGGTTCGTGTCGGCGAGATTCGCACGCCCGAGATTCGCACCTGTCAGGTTTGCACCGGCTAGATCTGCACCGCTCAAGTCCGCGCCCGCGCCACCGAGGTTCGCATTCGTGAGATCGGCCTTACCAAGTTGGGCCTTTCCGAGGCTTGCCGACCTCAGGTCCGCTCCGCTTAAGTTGGCACCGCGAAGATCGGCACTGTCGAGCTTCGCGCTTCCCAATGACGCGCCGCGCATATCGGCCTTGACAAGATTGACCTCTCTCAGGTCCGCGCCCTCCAGCCTGGCCCCAACCAGTTTCGAGGGAAAGATCGCGCCCTTCCAGAGGTTCTCGGCCGCAATGTCAACGAGACCGAGGTTCGCGTTTCTCAGGTCAGCCTCGCTGAGTCTTGCGAAGGTGAGGTTCACCCGCCTCATGTCCGCGTCGCGGAAATCGGCACCGGGCATATTCGCGCCCGATAGGTCAGCACCCGCCAAGCGAGCGCGGGCGAGGCTAGCCTGCCAGCCCCGCACACGGCGCATGTCCGCCTTGGTAAAGTCGAAGCCCGAGAAATCAGCCCGATGGAAGATGAGTCCGGGTATCGAGGAATCGGCGAGATTCGTCCGGAATGTCCGATCGTTTTCGACGGCGATCTGGCTCTCGCCCCGCTGAGCGATGGATCTCATGGCCTCTTCCACGTCCTTCGCCAACTCTGGAACCGGCCCGATCTCCCCGGAGGCTGCGAGCAGCACCTGCGTTGGATCTAAACCTGAGTAGTCTAGGCTCTTCTTGGGATCGGCGAACTCCCGTTCAGCTTCGCCGCCGCCCTTCGTCCGGTCCACGACGAAAGCGGCGAGTGTTTGCATGACCGGGAGATGGAAGACCTCCGGGTACTTGGCAGCGAGACGGGCCAAGGCGTGGATCCCGCCAATGCGGACGGACGCCATGTCTGGATGCCCCAGCATCTCCGTCCCCTTCCGGAATCGATCATTCAGCAATCCCTGCCTTGCGATGTCAACTTGGCGCTGTGCTGTTCGTGCTTGGCGCTGTGCTGCTCGTGCTTGGCGTTCGGCCACGACGCTTCGCCAAATGGCAAGGGGGAGGCCCACAGCGGCCAAGACGACCAATCCAAGGTTTCGAATCGTCGTGCTGGCGGACTCACATCCAGTCAGCCAAGCTGGGTACTTAATCCAAGTGATGATCGTGGCCGCGACCAGGATCACGGCCCAGCCGATCAGCCACCAACCCCACGACGAGGCGCCCGCGAGGCGACTGGTCCGGCCCGCGCCAGACGCCGGACCTATGCTCACGCCGCCCACCCCGTGGACAGCACTTCGGCCTGTTCGAGCACCGTCCGCGTCGCATGCTCCTGCTTGTCGGGCGGATACCCGTGCTTTCGCAGGATGCGCTTGACCAGCACCCGCAGCTTCGCCCGCACGTCTTCCCGAAGCGTCCAGTCGATCCTGACGTTCTTGCGCACGGTCTCGACCAGTTCGCGGGCGATGTCGCGCAGAGTCTCGTCGCCGAGCACCCGCACGGCGCTGTCGTTGGTCTCAAGCGCATCGTAGAAGGCGAGTTCGTCCTCCGAGAGCCCCAGCGCCTCCCCGCGGGCGTTCGCCTCGCGCATCTCGCGTGCAAGCTGAATCAGCTCCTCGATGATCTGCGCGGCTTCGATGGCCCGGTTCGCGTAGCGGCGGGCGGTCTGATCCAGCATCTCGGCGAAGGATCGTGCTTGCACTACGTTTCGTCGCCTGCGGACCGCCAGTTCTCCCTTGAGGAGCTTCCGCAGCAGTTCGACCGCGAGGTTCCGCCGCTTCATGCCCCGCACTTCGGCCAGAAACTCCTCGGACAGGATCGAGACTTCGGGCTTCTCAAGACCCGCCGCGGTGAAGATGTCCACGACGCCGTCCGACGCCACGGCCCGGGACACGATCTGGCGGACGGCCATGTCCAACTCTTCCTCGGCACGCGCCTCCCCGGCGGCGCGCTTGGCCAGCACCGACCGGACGGCTTGGAAGAACGCCACATCCCGGATTCGCATCGCCTCGTCGTGAGGGACGGCAAGCGCGAACGCCTGGGAGAGTTCCCGCACGGCCAGCAGACAGCGTTCCTTGCCGTTCTCCTGGGCGAGAATATGCTCCTGAGCCGAGGGCAGGAGACCCGTGCGTTCGGCAGGCGTGCCGTCTATCCACTCCGAGTAGTCGAAGCCGTGGAACAGGGCTCGGCACACCCCGTACTTCTCCAGCATCACGGCGACCGCCTCGGACTGGTCCAGCGTGGTCCTGCCGGTGCCGCCGCTCTCAGTGTAGGTCGCGAGGGCGCGTTTCAGTTCGTGCGCGAGCCCGAGGTAGTCCACGACAAGGCCGCCCGGCTTGTCCCGGAAGACCCGGTTCACCCGCGCGATCGCCTGCATCAGTCCGTGGCCGCGCATCGGCTTGTCCACGTACATGGTGTGCAAGCTCGGGGCGTCGAAGCCGGTCAGCCACATGTCCCGCACGAGAACCACCCGAAGAGGATCGCTCGGATCGCGGAACCGCTTTGCCAGCGTCTCGCGGCGCTTCTTGGTCCGGATGAGCGGATGCCAGTCGGGAGGGTCCGATGCGCTGCCGGTCATCACGACCTTGATCTCGCCCTCGGCGTCGTCCTCGTAGTGCCACTCAGGGCGCAGGCGAGTCAACTCCCGGTAGAGGTCGATGCAGATGCGGCGGCTCATGCAGACAATCATCGTTTTGCCGTCGATGGCTTCGAGCCGCCGGTCGAAGTGCGAAACGATGTCCCGCGCGATCAGCTTGAGGCGGTGCGGGGCTCCGACGACCGCTTCGAGCTGAGCCCACTTGGTCTTGAGCTTCTCCTTGCGCTCGACCTCCTCGCCCTCGGTCGCCTCCTCGAAGTCGGGATCAATCTTCGGCCGTTCGGCTTCGTCCAGCGCCAGCCTCGCCAGTCGGCTCTCGTAGTAGATCGGCACGGTTGCCTTGTCCTCGACGGCCCGCTCGATGTCATAGACGCTGATGTATTCGCCGAACACCGCGCGCGTGTTGGCGTCCTCAAGCTCGATGGGCGTGCCGGTGAAGCCGATGAACGAGGCGTTGGGGAGCGCGTCGCGCATGTGGCGAGCGTAGCCGTCGATGAAGTCGTATTGGCTGCGGTGGGCCTCGTCGGCGATCACCACGATGTTGCGGCGCTTGGACAACTCCGCCATCCGGTCGCCCTTCTCTTCGGGAAAGAACTTCTGGATAGTGGTGAAGACCACGCCGCCCGACTCGACGGTCAGCCTTGCGCGCAGATCGGCCCGGCTCGCGGCCTGGGTCGACGGCTGCCCGAGGAGGTCACGGCAGCGGGAGAACGTCCCGAAGAGTTGGTCGTCGAGGTCGTTACGATCCGTCAGGACTCCAATGGTCAAGTTCTCCATCATCTGGGCACGTGCGATCCGTCCGGCGAAGAAAGCCATGGTCAGTCTCTTCCCCGAGCCTTGAGTGTGCCAGACAACTCCGATGCGCCGGTCGCCGGGACTGCCGCCCGCTTGGCTGCCGTTCTCGTACCGGCCCCCGGCTGGGCGACCCATCTCAGTTCCTGCTGTAGCGCCGCCGCGCGCAGGGTTTCCTGCACGGCCGTCTCCACCCCATTGAACTGGTGGTACACGGCCATCTTCTTGGCCAGTGTGCCGCTGCCATCGTCCTCGAACACGATGAAGTCCCTGACTAGAGACAGGAACCGCTCGCGCTCGCACATCCACTCAAGCATTTCCTGCAACTGGGGAAGCTGCGGTCTGGCGAGCGCCTCTCCCGTGATCGTGCGCCACGGCTTGAACCACTCGCGTCCCGGCGGTGAGGGTGCCCATGCGGGCCTTGACGCCGTCCGAAGCGATGAGAACACCGTTGAAGGCGAACACATCCGTGAGTTCTGCCCTGTATGTCTGGATCTAATTCTAGGCAGTCCACATCGTGGCCTTCTCGTCCGCCGGGTTCTTGAGTCCGATTAGGCCCAGCGGAAGACCGTTAACGAATAGCACAACATCCGGCCGGCGCTCATTCTCGCCTTCGACGACGGTGAACAGGTTTGCCGCAAGCCAGTCCCTGTTCGCTCGGTTCTCGTAGTCGAGGACGGAGACCTGCGCCCCGCTTACCGCGCCTCCGACGGTCCGGTACTCGACCGTCACGCCATCCACGAGCAGGCGGTGGAAGGCACGGTTGCGGGCTTCCAGAGTGGAGCCTTCGGGGCGAGTCACCTTGCGGAACGCGTCCTCCAAGGCCTCAGCGGGCAGGCTGGAGTTCAGCCGGTCCCGGGTATCCCGCGGCCGGCGTTCCAGAACGACTTCAGAGTAGTCCCCCCGTTGCGCGCCCTCCGTGTGCGGGGCAATGTCCGGACCGTGGGCCACACTCCAACCTACGCCTTCAAGCCATTCGAGTGCGGTGCCTTCGACCTCGGGCTCGGTGACGGTCGTCATCAGGCTCCCTCGGTGTCCGGTCCCAAGACGCACTTCACCTGCTCGCTCCTAAGCATTGTCGTAAGAGCTCATGCAGGGCACTCCGAGACCGCGCCTCATCTCGCACCTTGCCCTGAATCCGCCGACGGGGATACAAGCTGCACCATTGCCAAGAAGTGGTCGCGGTCCAGCGACTCAATCATTTCCAACAAATCGTTGAGCACGGACGGTCCCTCCGCGAGCGCGGTTAGGTCATGCTCCGGTTCTCCGACGGCAATGCTGTGCGAGTGTGTGTGAAGAAATCGGAGAATTCGGAGTTTCTTCGCATCGTCGAACGGAACTGCATTCATTTTCCGCCACAGTTCTCCTGAGACCTGCGGTTGACGGAACGCCAAGAAGGCTTCCAAAATGCGCCGGGCCATGTTAGGGAGGGAGTAGTTGGCTTCAAGATCCTGCGATGCTGACGCAGTTGCCGCTTGATGAATGCGGGCGAACAGGTATTGGTACTCCGACTCGTAATCGGCCAGCAGAGGATCGAGGGACCTAATGACGCTATTTCGTACCTTGTCCTTCTGGGCAGCGTCGAGCATGAAGAATTGAGCAGGGCGGTTGCCTACTACATTCTTTTTCTGTCCCTTCAGATGCTGAAACCAATTGAGGACCTGTCGGAAGAAGGAAAAGTTGTGGGTCAAGATGAACAGCTGGCCTGCGTCTCCAGTGCGTTCCCGAATAAATCCGAAAGCGAGGAACAACGCGTTGGAATCGAGACTCGACACTGGGTCGTCAAGTACCACAACGCCGTGTTCAAGATCGAAACGCCTGTCCTGTAGAGATTTCAGAAAGTACAAGAGAGCGATTGCAGTACTCTCTCCTTCACTCACAGTGCATGCTGGCCCCCCTCCGCGTATGACGGTGTAACCTGTCTCCTGGATCTCAAGGCATAGCTCGCCATGACCAAGGTACGTCTGGAGATTCCTGTTCAGTTCCTCCGCAGGTTGACGATGCTCGACAATCTCACGTTCCAACTCCGCTATCTCGTCATCCAAGGCCAGAACCCTCTGCTCCTCCATCCGTCGACCGGCGGTCGCACAGACCGTTACTTCCCGGAGCCGAACAAATTCCTGCAGCTTCGCCGCGATCATGTGCCCGGCCAGCCTCCGCCTTGCCTCATCCACCTGGCTCTCGAACGCATCACACTCTTCATTGTGCCGTTTGATCACCGCATTCAGTTGCACCACTAGGTCCTGAGCAATACGCGGTGTCTTGAGTTCAAGCCTCATCTCCTCAAGTCCCCGTCGCTTCTTGTCCTCCAACGTTTGAACCGAGGCTGCAAGGAATCCGCGCACCGAAACGAGTGCTTCCCTCAGGCTGCGCTCACCAGTCTGAAGCTCAGGGACCAGATGGTCGTAGAGGGCTGTCGCGGACGGTATCTGGATTGTCTCCGACGCCTCAGATTCGGCCTTTAGACTGTTAATCTCTTCGTCGACACGCTGAACCAACCGCTCGTATTCGGCGTTGAAGTGTGCCTTCAGAGCCTCCAGCCGGTGCGCGGCCAAGGGTTGATCGCAGAATAGGCATCGTGCAGCCTCCCTATCGCGGTGCAACTTCAGCCCCCGGCGGGTCCAGTCGGAAAGCGAAGGATCGGCTTTCAAGGCAGCAATCGCTGCTGAGACAATCGTCGTCGTCAGGAGTCCCACTAGGCGGTCGGCTATTGCATTCAAATCCGGCAAGGCATAGTTGAGCGTCGGTATCTTGGGTTTCGATGTCCCCTGGTGCCTGGCGAGCAGTATCCTGCGTTCCGCGTCCGCCAAGCGGTCCGTGATGCGGTCACTGGCGCCAGCCATCTCTTGTGCGTCGGCTCGAAAGCTTGTCTTGTTGTAGTAGTTGTACGGGTTTTGGCCGCTTGTCCTGAGGGTATCCTTTATGGGTTTCGCCGAGTCGATACAGAACTGATCGACTTCGTCATTCGCCGACTGTTCCGCTAAACGCGCTGACGTGAGTTGTCGTTGGGCTTCAGCACGAAGCTCTTTAAGGCGCTCAATCTCCTTCTGTTTCTTGACATTCTCCGCACCCAGCACGAGAATGGGTGGCATGTCATCGCCCCCCACCGGAAACACGTTGTCTTGGATGAAGTCCCGATTGAACACGCGGACTCCAAGCGTCGAGTGTCGAAAGCTGTCACCCGACACATCGCCACCATCGATGAGCAGAACGACTTCTCCTATCGTGGGCTTTCGACCGACCTGCAGGTCCTGGAATATACGGCTCAGGGTCGTCTTGCCAGTCCCATTCCAGCCGTATATGAGGTTGTACCGTCCGAAGTCCGGCAGGTTCGACGGCCACGTGAAGTTCCGGAATACGCCGCAACTACGTAGCCGCAATATGCGACTGATCCGGCTCACCCTACACTCCCGATGAATTCCTGGGCAGCTTGCACACGCAGTTTCCCGGAGATGAGTTGCGGGAGTAGCGCGTCGCGGAGGGCGACGAGGGTACGGGACGCGTGGACGTTCCCGACGATTCGCCGTAGCATCGGCGAAACGATTCGCTGGAACTCTGAAGCTACGTTATTGGTGGGCCGACACAACATGTATCGGCGCATGGCCCGCCAACTCGTTCGAGGCATCTTCGTCCCCGTCGCAGTCTGGCTAGTGTGGGCGACGAATGCAGACGACGAGACGCAGGCCAGGACGAGGGCGGACCACTTCGGCTGCCGTGCACCGAGCACAACGATATCCGTGGAGCACAGACCATCCACTGGCGCGATCCCCACCTTGTGGAAGTAGGGCCTGAGCTTCCCGAACAGGATATCTCCGGCCTTGAAGACAGACTTTCTGCTGGAGACGCTCCCGGCCGCGCCCCAGTGTGGCAGAGCGATTGATCCACGGGGCATGTCTGCCAACCCGATGTAGGGCGTGTCGCTGGCCTCGCTTGCCGGATCAACTCCCTTCTGTCGCGAGGCCGCTATGTCGCCGAGAGTCGCTACCTCCCACCCGTCTGGACTCTCCCCCACCTCAGATTCCACCAACCGGTCGGGGAACAGGTCGGCGATGTCGTGCGGGAGGCACGTGTCCCAGCCCTCCATCTTGGCCCGTACCGGATCGAAATCGACGAACCAAGACTTGAACAGCGCCTGAGCCATCGCCTCCAGCGTCTCGTTCATCCGCCGGCTCAACTCGATCTTATCGTCCAACATGCCGAGGATGTGGGCGATGGCGTGTTGTTCAGCGAC
Source organism: Bryobacterales bacterium (assembly GCA_963662745.2). Taxonomy (GTDB): domain Bacteria; phylum Acidobacteriota; class Terriglobia; order Bryobacterales; family UBA6623; genus VXMF01. The sequence goes on along the minus strand of CAXXUI010000002.1, from coordinate 1,725,502 downwards.
GGGTGGGACATCAACCGGCAGTGGATGGATAAAGTTGCGATTCAGTGATGGCTGTGCGCTCCCGGAGTTGTAGGACCGAAAGTCGAAGTGTCTCAGGAAATAGTAGACAAAGCGTGGATCGTTTCCGTGGAAATCGGTCACGTACAACGCAGTGTTCAGGGGCCAGTAGTCCACCGGTGAATAGGTTGCTACGCCGAAAGAGGCACCACTTCGACCCACCGTCACACCCGGGCCAGCGGCTCTAGACTCGTCATGCCAACCCGTAACACCGAACGACCCGAGTATTGGAGTGCTTCCGGGACGCCGGACTGTAGCGGGAAGATCGTGGCCCCGCCGAAGCGTCACAAAACCGCCTAAATGGACCCGGCTCCATCCACCATTTGCCGGACCTAAGATCTTGGAGAAGGTCTCGTGTCCTCCAACGCGATGCGGGCGCGCAAACCACTCGACGCCTTGAGACCGGATATGCTCCCGAAGCGTCCGATCTTGTATCGACTCGTACAGCAGCAGATCCACCGACTGCGCCATCGGAATCTCTTCGACTGCTGCCGCGAGACGGGCCTGATCCGTTAGCGTCAGCCGGTCGCCGAACAGCGCGATGTCCACATCGGAGGTGGCGGTGTTCGTCCCGGTTGCCCTTGATCCAAACAACACCGCTCGTTCCACGCGATCATTAGCTGCGATCAAGGCGATGATCGCTGCGCGGTGCGCGTCCTTGAGTCCATCCGTCATGGCGTTCGCTTGACGTCCAGCGTCTGGTAGAGTCGCAGGAGGACAGGGTGGTAGCGCTGCTTGATCAGCGTCTCTGCCTCCTCGGCCACGTCCAGCACGTAGGCATGGCTCAACAGATTGCGCTTGTCCAGCGCGTCAAGCAGGGTCTCGCAGTCGCTCTCGCCGATATAGTCCACTTCGAAACTCTTGCGGATCACCGCGCGCGGGACCTTCACGTCATGGCCGTCGTAGAAGAGCAGGTCCTTGAGCACCTTCCAGGACAGCTCGAAACTGAACTCGAACGTCTTGATCAGTCCGGCTAGTTGCAGGTAGTCGTACCGTTCCCGATCACAACCGATCGTGAGTTGCGCGAGCGCCGTTCCGAACGTGTCGAGCCGCTGCTGCCAGCGCCGTTCGTCCCAACTGCTCATGCTTTCCAACCCCCGAATCCCAGCGCCGTAAGGTTCTCCCTGATCGCCGCGTCAAGCCGGGCACCTTCGGCCTGTTGCCTGTGAAGGTCGGCGACAAGCCGCTTCATCTTGTCCTCGAAGGGTTCGCCGCCTTCCTCCTGCGGCTCCACACCCACATAGCGGCCCGGCGCGAGCACATGGCCGTGCCTGCGGACAATCTTCAGCGAAGCGCTCTTGCAGAATCCCGGCACGTCTGCGTCCCTGTCGTTCTCCGTTCTCCACGCGTGGTAGGTGTCCCCGATCCGGGCGATCTCCTCGCCAGTCAGTTCGCGGTGCGTGGAGTCCACCATCCGGCCGAGCTGCCTCGCGTCGATGAACAGGATTTCGCCGCGCCGCCATCGCCCGCGCGCAAGGAACCACAGGCAGGCCGGGACCTGAGTCGAGTAGAAGAGCTGGCCCGGCAGCGCCACCATACAATCGACCAGTTCGGCCTCGATCAAGCTCTTCCGGATCTCGCCCTCGCCTGACAGCTGGGACGACATCGCCCCATTGGCCAGCACGAAGCCAGCAACGCCCTTCGGCGCGAGGTGGTGGACGATGTGCTGCACCCAGGCGAAGTTTTCGTTCCCCTGAAGCGGAACTCCGAAACGCCAGCGGTTATCCTCGGCCAGCTGCTCCCCTCCCCAGTCCGAGACGTTGAATGGAGGATTGGCAAGGATGGAGTCCGCCTTCAGGTCTGGATGTCGGTCGTTGTGGAAGCTGTCGCCGCGGGCGATCTGCCCGCCGATACCGCGGATGGCCAGACTAATCTTCGCGAGGCGCCATGTCGTGTAGTTCGATTCCTGCCCGTAGATCGAGATGTCACCCCGTGCCTTGCCGCCATTGGCATTGCCGGTGGCGTGGGCGCGGATGAACTCGACCGACTTCACGAACAGGCCCGAAGACCCGCAGCAGGGATCGCAGACCCGCCCTCGGTAGGGCTTCAGCATCTCGAAGAGCAGCCTCACGACAGAACGCGGCGTGTAGAACTCGCCGCCCCTCCTGCCCTCGGCGCTCGCGAACTGCGAGAGGAAGTACTCGTACACGCGCCCGAGTGCGTCCTTGGAGCGGGCCTCGGCGTCTCCGACTCGGATGGTGCCGATCATGTCGATCAACTGGCCGAGGCGCTGCTTGTCGAGGACGGGCCGCGCGAAGTCCTTGGGCAGGATCTCGTTCAGTGCTGGGTCGTCGCGCTCGATCGCTGCCATAGCCCGGTCCTCGGCGGCCTCTTTCCCCCACTCGGCGAGTGCTACCGCGTGGCGCTTCTCGAAGGAGTCGGAGATGTACTTGAGGAAGATGAAGCCGAGCACTACGTGCTTGTACTCGGCGGCGTCCATCGAGCCGCGGAGCCTGTCCGCCATCTCCCACAACTCAGCCTCGTGACCGGTCGTAGCACCGCTGTCGGTCTGGTTGGTTGGCGTCTCCACTCGCATACCTCAGTCTCGGATCGCTCTGGTCGCCGCCGGAGCCCTTTCCAAGAGTAGGACATGTGTCTCGGAACAGGACACCTCACCGGAGCCAGGCCGCTGCGCCGCTTGCGGGGATCGTTGGCAGCGATCCGCAAGATAGGTGATCGGGCAGGAAAGAGCGGCGTAGTAGTCGAAGCCGGGCTCGTCCCGAAATCGGATCCCGCGATTCGGCGAGTTGCGGGCGTATTGCGTTCGGAAGGATCCCAGCGCTCCAGTCTAGGTCCGCACCGGAGCGCGAAAGCGCCGCCACGCGGGCAGAGTAGCATGGTTTCCAGTTGTGGCGGGCACCAAGGGTTGGTCGAGTTGCCTCGCCGGGCCTCGCTAGTCGATCAGCTGCGGGTGACTTAGAGCCGTACTCTGTGCGCGGAAACGACCTGAGGGGTCGATGCGCACTTCGGTGCTTCCTTGATGCGCGCTGGCTCTCCCGTCCATCCGCTGGCGCGGCAATGCCTTTCCGCCTCGCCGCCCCGTTCGCCGGTCATGCACGGGCCGCTCGGGCCGTGACGCTAGCGACCCACCAGTCCGAGGGCCTGGTACGGCTTCGGGGCCGGAGCGGGCCAGACCTGCCGTGCCACTCAGCCACATTGGTCGCCAATCGATCAGAGCAGGTTAGCCTCAGACACCCTGAAACCGTGGGACTGGAGCCTGCCAATTGGCGGATTGGCTCTGCCTTCGGGAAGGACTGACGAGGAGGCGAGCAACTTGTTTCCACGCCTACTTGGAGTGGCAGGCCGCCGCCCAGCAGTGCGGCCAAGAGGCGGACGGGCAGCATTAGGCCGCGGACGAGCTGGCCGCGCAGGGGCGCGCCATGCCCCAGCAAATCGGGGTGGGGGACCTGCCTGAGGAGCAGCGCTACCAAACCGTGGCCGAGCCGCTGCGCCAAGTGCTGCTGCTCAAGAGGATCGCCTACCGCGCCGCAACGGCGACTCTTGAGCGTGTTGGCCACCGTTTGGTGACGGATTGAGGGCGTGATCCGCAGCTCGACCGCTTGCCGGGCCAGCAGCCGCAGCGACCACTTGCCTTAGCCCTCTGGGGGCGGCCTCCAGCGCAGTGCGATGAGCTGTGCCTCCAGCCGGCCGTCGAGCAGCAGGTGCAGTACCTTGGGGCCGCGCTGGTGGCCGTGCAGCGCCAACCCTGCGCTCCTCGCAGCACTAGTCGATTACTGGCCGTGCGGAAGCTACACAGAAGAATGCTCAATCTCCGCATCCGACACGGTCACCGTGAACTCGATCGTTAGCTCAGTGTTGCTTGAAGGAGCGATCGACCGACGAGATGCACACGATGCAGCTGAATGTTCACATTGGTATGGGTCTGGGTGCGCCTTCGGCGGTTGCCATTGTGTCGAAGCCATCGCACGGCGCTCCCTCACAGCGTCTCAGGTCGACCGCTGCCCCCAAGGTCGAACCTTACGAAGCCACGCGGGCTGGAACGTCAATACATCGATCAGCGCCGCCGAGCGCAGCTGGCGGGGCGAGCTACTGGGTTCGAGTACGTCGAGTAACGGAGAGGATCCGCAAACGGTAGGTGGTCGATGGTCCGGGTTGCGGCCGAGATTCCTTACGGGCGCTAGAATGGGCATCGCGACCAAGATGCCCACCCGACGAACCAACACCGGTACCACGACAGGTTACGAGGCTGAACTCTGGGCGATGGCAGACGCACTCCGCGGTTCCATGGATGCGTCTGAGTACAAGCATGTGGTCCTCGGTCTGGTCTTTCTCAAGTATATCTCGGACGCCTTCGAAGAGCGCCATGCGGCTGTATTGGAGAAGTGGGGGGAGCAGGCCGCGGAGGACCGCGACGAGTACACAGCTGAGCACATCTTCTGGGTGCCGCAGGAAGCTCGCTGGCTGCACCTGCAGTCTCAGGCGAGGCAGTCCACGATCGGTCAGACGGTCGATCGCGCCATGGCTGCCATAGAGCAAGACAACCCGAGCTTGAAGGATGTCCTGCCGAAGGACTACGCACGACCGGCCTTGGACAAGCAGCGTCTCGGCCAGCTCATCGACATGATCGGCAACATCCGTGTCGGGGATGCTGACGCCCGCTCACGAGATGTGCTGGGTCGCGTGTACGAGTACTTCCTATCCGGGTTCGCCGGCGCGGAGGGCAAGCGGGGCGGCGAGTTCTACACGCCGCGCTGCGTGGTCAAGCTGCTGGTCGAGATGCTGGAGCCCTACCGCGGGCGGGTCTACGATCCCTGCTGCGGTTCTGCGGGGATGTTCGTCCAGTCGATCGCCTTCATTCGTGCCCACGCCGATGGCAACGCCGCCGCCGGGCCCGGGAGCGGAGACATCTCGATCTGGGGTCAGGAGTCGAACTACACGACATGGCGCTTGGCAAAGATGAACCTTGCCATCCGGGGGATCGGCGGGCAGATCGCGCAAGGCGACAGTTTTCACAACGACCGCCACCCGGATCTGAAGGCCGACTTCATCTTGGCCAATCCTCCGTTCAATGTTTCCGACTGGGGTGGGGAACAGCTGGCCACCGACCAGCGTTGGCTTTACGGCGTCCCACCACAGCGCAACGCGAACTTCGCATGGGTCCAGCACATGCTGCATCATTTGGCTCCTCGCGGTGTCGCGGGCTTCGTATTGGCCAACGGGTCGATGTCCTCCAACCAGTCCGGCGAGGGCACGATTCGCAAGCGCCTCGTGGAGGCCGACCTCGTCGACTGCATGGTGGCACTGCCTGGCCAGCTCTTCTACTCGACTCAGATTCCGGCCTGCCTGTGGTTCTTGGCACGTCGCCGCAAACGACTCGGTGAGGTGCTGTTCATTGACGCGAGGAAGTTGGGCCGGATGGTCGACCGGACCCATCGCGAGCTGACTGACGAGGACATCGCCCGGATTGCCGACACCTACCACGCTTGGCGGAGGAGTGAGGATGGCGAGGGCTATTCGAGTGTTCCTGGATTCTGCAAGAGTGCGACATTGGATGAGGTCCGCAAGCATCAACATGTGCTTACACCCGGCAGGTATGTCGGTATGGAGCCCCAAGAAGAGGACGACGAGCCGTTTGAGGTGAAGATGCGCCGCTTGGTGGAGGACCTGCAAGCGCAGCAGCAGGAGGGAGCTCGGCTTGACGCAGCTATTGCCGAGAACCTCAGCTCCCTCGGCTTCTGGAGTAAGCAGTCATGAGTAGAGCCATGGGGATTCGTCGCAGGTTCAATTCGACCTCGTGCGCAAGGCCGACTCCCAGCCGACTGATCCGTGCGAGTAGGACTACTGCAGCCGCCACTATGCATCTCTGAGGCGAGTGACGACCGATCAGCAGGGTCGTTGCTTGGACAGACAATGATTGACTACAGTAAGTTTCGAAGTTCCCTAAAAGGTCTAGAGGAACAGCACCAGCACTATCGACAGGATATTGCGTTGTTCCCCGATTGGATTCACGAAGGCATGGCAGAGTCAGTAATCCAGCGCTTCGAGACTTGTTACGATTGTCTGTGGAAGGTACTGAAACGATATTTGATTGAAAATCTTGGTATCCCCGAACCACCGAACAGTCCTAAGCCGATCCTTCGAATGGCAAACGAAAACATGCTGCTTGACAGTCCACTCAATCGATGGTTTTGTTACGCCGATGCTCGGACCGGTACGGCACATGATTACAGCGAGTCTAAAGCGCAGGCCTGCCTCACACTCGTTCCTGGGTTCATCAACGATTCAATTGCACTCTACGAGGTAATGACTGGTGAATCATGGAAGTGACCAGCGCCATTGATATCACACATAGCGAACTCCAGACGGTTCGTTCTCTGCTCACTACTCATCTAGCTAATACGATCGTTTGGGTGTATGGATCACGTCTAAAATGGACTTCTGCCCCTCACTCAGATCTTGATCTAGTAGTATTCACAACACCACGTCAACGACCAATTGTTGGTGCATTGCAGGAGGAGTTTGACGAGAGCAACTTGCCATTTAGAGTTGATCTATTGGTTTGGGACGAACTTCCGCAATCATTTCGAGACGAAATTAGGTCTCACTATGCAGTCCTTAACCCTTCATTATGCCGCTCAAACGGGTGGAAGGAAACTTCCGTTGAGACGTGCATTGAGATGAAAGAACTGACGTATCTTACAAGTGATAAATCGACCCTTGTGAACTGTCTTGATACTGGAGGCATGACTGAGAACCGCATCTCGAGAATACAAGATCTTGAGTTCGGAAGGAATGAGGTTCCGACTCGTGATCTAAGGCCAGCCAAGGCAGGTGACACAGTTTACAACACCGTTCGTCGAAACAAGAGGCACTTCAGACTAGTCGAGAGTCCACAAGAAGCGCTTCTCGTTGCTACCGACTCTTCTGTGTTTCATGGAAAACATGGAGTTGCAGACACAAGATTTATCTATTGGTTCTTAACTCAAGATCGAATTGTAGAACAGTTACATGGTATCGCTGAACACAGTACTTCGGCCTATCCATCCATTCGGCAGTCTGATATCGGAGGACTGACAATTGCTCTACCTGCACTACCTGAACAAAGGAATATCGCCCATATCCTCAGTACACTAGACGCCAATATCCTCCTGAACCGGCGGATGAATGAGACATTGGAGGCGATGGTGCTGGCGCTGTTCAAGTCTTGGTTCGTAGACTTTGACCCGGTTTGTGCGAAGATCGAGAGCCGAGACACAGGTCTGCCAAGCCACTTGTCCGACCTGTTCCCTGACAGGTTGGTGGATTCGGAGATGGGTCTAGTTCCTGAAGATTGGACGCATAGTTTACTTGGGGAACACGCAGGATTGCGTCGGGAGGGAGTTGATCCGGAGGAGCTATATAGAGATCATCCCTATGTCGGATTGGAGCACATGCCTCGGCAATCAGTCGCTTTGAATAATTGGGGCAAGGCTGAGAGCATCAAGAATAGAAAGTTTTCCTTTAGGTCTGGCGACATCCTTTACGGACAGCTGTGGCCATATTTTCATCGAGTCGGCATAGTTCCAGCCGATGGAATATGTTCTACGGATATCTTGGTCCTACGCCCCAAGACGTCACATTGGTCCGCATATATTGTCGCATGTATGTTATCGTCGGATTTCGCTGCATTTACGGATCGGACTTCGACCGGAACGAATCCGCGAACGAACTGGAAGTCAATGAGCACATACACGATATGTCAGCCCACGGATGTGATTGCTAGGGCCTTTCAGGCAGCCGTGTCACCGATGTTGAGCCGCATCGTAGAGAATGTCCACCAATCTCGCGCCCTCGCTACTCTCCGGGACACTCTTCTCCCCAAGCTGGTCTCTGGTGAGATCCGAGTTCAGGAAGCACAAGAGTCACTTCAGGCAATATCATGACACGTACATCTGCCGGTTTTGGTGAATCAGATGTCGAGAATGCCACCCTCGACTGGCTGGGTACTCTTGAGTGGCGCATTCTCCATGGTGGCGCCATCGCCCCGAATACAGCTGCTGCCGAGCGATCGGACTACGGCGAGGTTGTCCTCAAGGAGCGACTGATCGATGCACTTAACCGACTGAATCCGGACCTCTCATTCCAAGCAGTGCAAGAGGCAGCTCGTAAGCTCAGCAACCCTCAGGGTGCCAGCTTGGTAGCCCGCAACCGTTCGTTGCATCGAATGCTGGTTGAAGGTGTGACTGTAGAGTACCAGGATACCGATAGCACCGTGCGTGGAGCCCAAGCCTTTGGACTCGACTTTGCCAACCCTGCCAACAACGGCTGGCTGGCGGTCAACCAGTTCACCGTCACCGAGGGAGAGCACACGCGTCGTCCGGATGTCGTGCTGTTCGTCAACGGCCTCCCGCTCGGCCTCATCGAGCTGAAGAACGCGGCTAACGAGAAGACCACAGTCTGGACAGCTTGGCAGCAGATCCAGACTTACAAGACCCAACTCACGAACCTGTTCTCCTTCAACGCAGTCTTGATCGCTTCGGACGGCGTGGACTCACGGGCTGGCACACTCACCGCTGGAAGGGAGTGGTTCAAACCATGGCGCACCATGGACGGCGAGACGGAAGCTGCTCCGGAACTTCCTCAGTTGCGAGTCATGCTGGAAGGAATGTGTGATCAGTCTCGGTTCCTAGCATTGATTCGGGACTTCATTGTGTTTGATGACGATGGTAGTGCTAAGTTTGCCAAGAAGATGGCAGGATACCATCAGTTTCACGCCGTCAACACAGCGATTGCTGAAACCCTGCGTGCGACTCGGATGCAACGCGAGACCGGGACTCGACCGACGGCGCACATCCACCATTCAGCTCACCCATCCGGTGGTGATCTCGGTGACCGTCGCATCGGCGTCGTCTGGCACACGCAAGGCTCGGGAAAGAGCCTGACGATGGCGTTCTTTGCCGGACGGATCATCCGCGAGACGGCAATGAAGAATCCGACACTCATTGTCCTGACGGACCGTAATGATCTGGACGACCAACTGTTCGCGACATTCTCGCGATGCCAAGACCTGCTGCGACAGCCCCCGGTCCAAGCTGGCAGTCGGGCCGATCTGCGCAGCAAGCTGGCTGTGGAGTCCGGCGGCGTTGTCTTCACGACGATCCAGAAGTTCTTCCCGGAAGTGAAGGGCGGCCGGTTTCCGGTGCTGTCGGAGCGACAGAACATCGTGGTGATCGCCGACGAGGCGCATCGGAGCCAATATGACTTCATCGACGGCTACGCTCGCCACATGCGTGACGCACTGCCCAACGCATCGTTTGTCGGCTTCACCGGCACACCGATCGAGCTGGAGGATGCCAACACTCGTGCGGTCTTCGGAGACTATATCAGCATCTATGACATCCGCCGATCCGTCCAGGATAAGGCGACCGTGCCGATTTACTACGAGAGCCGTTTGGCGAAGCTGAGCTTGGATGAAGCCGACCGACCGAACATCGATTCAGACTTCGAGGAGGCTACTGAGGACGAGGAGGTCGATCGCAAGGACAGACTGAAGACCAAGTGGGCCCAGCTTGAGGCCGTGGCTGGCGCGGCTCCCCGCCTCAAGCTCATTGCTGAGGATATCGTGTCCCACTTTGAGCAGCGGCTCGAGGTCGTGGCAGGTAAGGCGATGGTCGTCTGTATGAGCCGGCGAATCTGCATCGAACTCTATGCCGAGCTTGCCCGTATGTGTCCGGAGTGGCATTGCGAGAACGACAGCAAGGGGCGAATCAAGGTAGTAATGACAGGTAGTGCGTCAGACCCGCCCGCTTGGCAACCTCACATTCGAGACAAGTCTCGTAGAGAGAAGCTGGCGACACGGTTCCGCAATCCGGAGGACCCCCTGCAGGTCGTTGTGGTGAGGGACATGTGGCTGACCGGCTTCGACGCGCCCAGCCTCCACACGATGTACATTGACAAGCCGATGCGCGGCCACGGCCTGATGCAGGCGATCGCTCGCGTGAACCGCGTCTTCCGCGACAAGCCGGGCGGCTTGGTCGTCGACTATCTGGGGCTCGCCAACGAGCTGAGACAGGCTCTCGTGACCTATACGGAGAGTGGCGGCAAAGGAAAGGCGGTTGTGAACCAAGAGGAAGCCGTCGCTGTGATGCTGGAGAAGTACGAAATCTGTTGCGCGCTGTTCCACGGCTTCGATCGGTCCGCGTGGATCAATGGCACTGCTGCTGAACGCGTCAGCCTGCTGCCAGCGACGCAAGAACACATTCTCGCTCAGAAAACGGGCAAGGAGCGCTGCCTCCGTACAGTGCGGGAACTCTCCCAAGCGTTCGCTCTGGCCGTACCACACGAGACCGCAACACGAATCCGCGATGATGTCGCTTTCTTCCAATCAGTGCGGTCAGTGCTGGCAAAGGGCGCCCGCCGGGAGGCCCGCCCAGAGGAAGAGGTCGATTACGCGATTCGCCAGATCGTGTCCCGGACCGTGTCTTCGGAGGAAGTTGTTGACATATTCGCTGCTGCAGGTCTAGACAAGCCCGATATGTCAATTCTGTCCGAGGAGTTCCTTGCCGAAGTCCAAGGCATGGAGCAACGCAATCTCGCAGTCGAGCTGCTGCAGAAGCTCCTCAAGCGAGAGTCCATCACACTGCTCCTTCATTAGTATCATTCGAACACTTGTGCTGCGCTACGACGATGAACACAGCATATAGTAGGTTCTGGCGGGTTTCTCGGGGCTTTCCGCATCCTCCGCCTCCCTGCCGGATTGATTGACGCAGCGCAACTCCCCTAAAGGCAGCGCTTCGGGCTGGGTGCCCGGCTGTTCCCACACCTAGCCAGGCGCTTCGCCGTCCCCTTAACCCGCCCAGCAGGGCCTTTTCTCGACTGCGAGGCCTTCCCGTCCCTGCAAGGGCCCGCAATCGGGCCCCTCGACGGACGATTCCACGGTTGAGGGTCCAGCTTGACATCGTGTCACGCCGGCCGCTCCGGCCGGCGGTGCAGGCTGCGCCCAACGGCCGCAGCCTTGGTGCGACCTCATTCTCCGATGCGGGACTTCCCGTTGGCCGGTTCACGCGCTCCCCTCCGTTCCCTCATCCTCGTCAGCTGGCCCCAGCAGCGGCAGTTGCCGGGACTCTTCCCATTGCACGTACAGCCCTTTCTCCGGTCCGCGCACAATGCGCCTTGCCACGAGCGTCCCCTCGCGAATGCGCTGCCACAGGCTCTGGCGCGACAGCCCCATGTTCCGTCTCGCTTCCGCCGCCGGCACGAACCCCTCCGGACACGACTCGCAGAACCGCTCGCGGACTTTCGCGGTCAGCCGAACCCGCATCGGTGCTCCCTGAACCACAGGCGGTTCAGCCGTAAGGAACCCTTGCCGGATCCAGCGGTACAGCGTGCCCGCTGTCGTCCCCAACTCTTGCGCCGCCTCTCTCACGCTGACGAGCGGGGCCTGCCCCTGCTCCCGCGCATCCCGGCGGTACCCCTCGATCCCGTACCGTTGCCTGAGGCTCGCCACCAGTTTTGCCGTGAAGCGCTTCCCGCTCACCGTGCGCCTCTCCTGCGCGTTCAGCGTGTCGGCAATCTGCCGGTCCCGGTACAATGCCGCGAGGCGTCGCACCAGTTCGACGGTCGAAGCGCTCTCCTTCTGCTGACCCCCGCGCTTCGGGAGCGGGAGCTCGCATTCGTCGGTCCGCCCGCCCCGCCAGCGCAGCACCACTCCCACGCGGCCCGCGCTGCGGTCCACCGCCAGCACGACTTCTTCCACCAGCGTCGCCAGCAGCCGCTTGCGGTCGCGGGATGGCAGGTGCGGCGATTCCCACAGCTGCCGCACCTGCGCGCCGAGCTCCGCGAACCGTCGCGAGCACACTGGGGGATCGAGTGCCGGTGTTGCCCGCTCTGCCTGCCGCAGCGCCTCTTGCGCCCGCTCGACTGCTTCCAGCGAGGCTTGCCAGTCGCGCGCCAGGGACCGCATCACCAGGCGGTTGTCCGGATCCTCGGCCCGGTACCGCCGCGCCGCAAGACCGGCCTCGTACCGGCAGCGTTCCAGCTCCAGGCTGTGGTTCTGCAGCCGTCGGGCCTGCCGCTCATGAGCGCACCGCTCTGCCCGCAGCGCCGCCTCCACGCCACCCATCCCCGCCGCTTCCAGGAAACGCTCCGCCACCCACCTCTCGATGCGCGCCGCCCCCACGGACTGGCAGCCGCGCTGTCGCGGGGCGTTGGGCTCTCCCCTGCAGCCGTACCGCACGCCGCTGCCGTATTGAGCCTGCAGACGCCGCCCGCACAGCCCGCACACTGCCAGCCCCTGCAGCAAGGCCCGGCCTTCCCTCGGCGCCCCCTTGCCGCCGTGCAGCGAATTCCCGGCCAGGCGCCGCTGCACAGCCTCCAATTCCTGCCAGCCCACGTAGCCCTCGTGGTGGTCCCGGATCACGACCCGCCAGTCTTTCCTCGGCAGCCTCACCACCTTCTTGCGCACCTTCCCCGACCCGTCGACCGCCAGCTCCGTGCGCTGCCTGCCGAACACGTAGGCCCCGGCCATCACCGGGTTCTTCAGCACTTGGTACACCCTCGAGTACGTCGCCTCGGCCCACACCACCTCCCCTGCCCGGCCCACGGGCAGATGCTGTCCCAGCCCTCTGAGGCGAATCGCCGTCTGCCGCGCCGATCCCGTCTCCCGGAATCTCGCGAACACTTCCGCGATGGCGTGCTGCACCCTCTCATCCGGATCCTTGCGCAACTGGCCCGCCTCCAGCTGGTAGCCGGCTGCCACGTTCCGGTAGAACTCCCCGCGCGCCGCCTTGCTCTCGATCCCCGCATCCAGGCGCCCACGGATGCGGAAGCGATCCTCTTCCGAGAGCGTCCCCTCGATCCCCAGCACGATGCGGCTGTCGGACTGCTGGAGGTCATACACCCGCCCCTCCTTGGCGAACAGCGTGTCCGTCAGCCGCAGCCAGCGCAGCAGTTCGAACCACTCCGCCGTGTTGCGCGACAGCCGCGACGAGTCGAGGCCCAGCACCACTCCCACCTCGCCGCGCGCCACCATCAGCGTCAGCCTCGCGAACCCGCTGCGATGCTGGTCTCCCGATCCGCTGACCCCCAAGTCCTCGTCGATGATCTCGATGCGCTCCGGCGCCCAGCCCCACTGCTGCGCCAGATCCCCCAGCGCGTACTGCAGCCGCGTCGACTCCGTGTTCTCCCGAACCTGCGTGGCCGTCGACTGCCGCACGTACACCACTGCCCGACGGTCAAGGTGCCGTGCTCGGATCACTTGCCCCGCCTGGCTCATGCGCGGCCTCCTGCTCGACGACCTCGACCATCAGCCGGGTCAGTTCCCTCACCAGGGCTTCCCTCGCCTCCAGCGCCAGGTCGTTCCACAGCTCCTCGCGCTCCTGAGCTGCCAGCCAAGCCAGCAGCCCTGCTTGGCGATCCATGCGCGAGCGCGTCCCCATGAGCATCCCGCAGCGTCTCGGCCAGCTCCAGCAACGCATCATACTCGCTGACGAGGCCGTAGACCAAGCCGTCCTTGTCCCGCGGACCTTCCCAATCGGTCCATCCGGACAGCAGGCTGCGGTGCCGGCCGTCGTTGAGTTCGACCCAAAGCTTCAAGGTGCCTTCATGGTCCCGTTTCGTTGAGAGCACCCGCACGACCTGGCCGTGCAGCGGGTGCCCCAAGCGGTCGATTCGGGCTTGCTTGCGCCCCGAAACGCGAACTGTATTAGTTTGATCTGCTCTTGAGGGGGAACTCAGAGACAGAAACCTGAAGAATGTTGTCCAGGAACGTTCTTTTGCCGAAATGCTTGAGCGGGCAGTTCATCGCTACGAGAATCAGTCCGTCGAGGCGGCACAGGTCATCGAAGAACTAATTGCCCTAGCACGTGCGATGCGTGAAGCGAGTGCTAGGGGCGAGGAATTGGGTCTCACGGAGGATGAACTGGCCTTCTATGATGCGCTCGAGACAAACGACAGCGCCGTGCAGGTTCTTGGTGACGACAAGCTCCGGGACATAGCGCGGGAATTGGTCCGTATCGTGCGAAAGAACGTTAAGATCGACTGGAAGGTCCGCGAGAGTGTCCGAGCTGACTTGCGACGGTTGGTGAAGCGCGTCCTCCGAAAGCATGGCTATCCGCCCGACAAGCAAGAGCAGGCAACTCGGACCGTACTAGAGCAGACAGAAGTGTTGTCCGCCGAATGGAGGGTGTGATCCGAGACCGCATGGCGTAGGCAGCCACCGGCAGAGACAGAAGCCCGGCCGGGGCAGGGCCACAGTGGAGCTGTCAGACGACAACTAAACCTGCCTCCTCCGTACAAAGTATGGGCCCGCTGATGAGTGAGCATGGCTTGGTGGGCGGTGCGTGGGCTCGCGTTCAGTCGCTGTTCTTCCTTCTTGCAGTAGTTGTTTGCCCGCGGTCGCGCTGGGGTACGCCATGCGCCGCGCCAACTGCAGCTGGTGCCGCCAGGTCAAGGTCGGGAGGGTGCCTTGGGCCGGCGGCCAGCGCCCGGTCGCCAAGGCCTGCGCCTGGAGGCTCGCCGGCTGGGCCCAGCGACTCTCTGGGCAGGAGACCGCCTCGGTCTACGGCGTGTCTTGGGAAGCGTATTCATGGATGCGCCATTACAGCCGTTGCCGCGACAATGCGATCATGCCAGCTCACGCCGGCAACCGGCCCTCACGCTGCGTCGAATTAGTAGAATTCAACTGAGCCCGGACGAGTTGGCGCACTCGCTCTGGTCGTCAGCGCACCGTGAACGCTACCTGGCCAACCAAGTTCTGACGCGATAGGCTGCGGGAGATTGACCGCGTCGTCGGGCTCTTCGACCGGGTGGCCGCGTGCTTTAGCGATCACCGTGATCCCCGGCTCAGGGTACACGCCCTGCGGACCATGTTGGCGCAGCGCATTACCGGCATTGCCCTAGGCCACGAGGACCTCAACGACCACGACGATCTGCGTCACGACCCGTTGCCGGCCCTGCTGGCCGACACACTCGAGGCACGCCGCAAGGGCTCTGCGCCGCTGGCCGGCAAGAGCACGCTGCAGCGTCTCGAACACCCGCCTGCCGGGGGAAAGCCAGGCCGCTTTGACAGGATCGACCACGATCCGGACGCGCCGCGGGCACTGCTCGCGGAGATGTCCATCGACTTGTGGGAGGGCAAGCCGCCGTCGCGGCTGGTCCTGGCCATCGACTCGACCGACGACGAGATGCACGGCCGCCAGGAGGGCCGGCGCTACCACGGCTACTACGGCCACTACTGCTTCCTGCCGCTGTACATCACCTGCGGGGGCCGCCCGCTCTTCGCCCTGCTCAGGCCGGGCAACTCCGATCCCGCCGCCGGGCCGATTCCGCCTACGCCCGCGAGGAGCTGATGGCTTGGTGCGAGGACAACGATGTGGACTACGTCATCGGCGTGGCGAAGAACTCGCGTCTGGTCGGGAGGATCGACTGAGAACTGGCCAGGGCCCAGGCCGAGGCGCAAGGACGGGGCCGTCCCGCACGCCAGTTCGCCGAGTTCCTCCGCGCCACGCTGACGAGCTGGTCGCGCCGACGCCGGGTCGTCGCGAAGGCGGGATATCTGCCGGGCAAGTCCACCCCTGTTTCGTCGTCACCTCGCTGCCCGCCGGCATGTTCTCGGCCCGCACCGTCTACGAGCGCGTCTACTGCATTCGGGGCAACATGGAGAACACGATCAAGGAATAGCAGCTGAATCTCTTCTCCGACCGGACCTCGGCGTCGCGCCTCGCCGCCAACCAGCTCCAGGTCCCCTTCACAGCCTTCGCGTCGATCCTTTTCGATGTCCTGAGGCGAGCGCTCGTGGGCACCCGCCTGGCCCGCGCCACCGCCGGAACGCTCCGGCTCAAGCTCCTCAGGATCGGCGCCCGCGTCACGGTCTCGGTGCGGAGGATCAAGATCGCCATGAACTCCGCGCACCATTGACCCGCCCATCGAGACGCATCCGTCAGATCGCCCGCGAACTGGCTCGTGTGAGATATCCGGGTTAACGATCTGTCCAAGAAACCGGGACCACCTCAGGCTTCCAGCAGTGCTACAATCCGCAGACGGTGTGACGCGGCTGCACACCCTCCAGACGGCATGAGACGGCGTTCAGCCCCCCCCGGACGCACGCCCCGAAGCTTGCGCAGACCTCCGCGACCCCAATTCGCGCCCCTGCGGCCCCCTGAGCCCGTCCGCGGGGCGGATCTCCGCCGTCCCGCCGGTCGAATCTGCCAACCCGCCCCCGCCCCTCTCACCTTCCTGTCACGTGCACTGCGCTTCTGCGGCGCAAGCTGCTTGGAAACGTCCGAATGTCTCAGGACGCATCAGGACATCTCGGAAGGTATCCGGGCTAGCGGATGCCGTCGCCAATGGGAGAAAGAGCTGGCGGATGAGGCGGCTTCTTCGCCTCGAGGGTGTCATGGCCAGGCGCCTCCGCGATCCGGCGGCTCATACGCGTGTCTGAGGCCATGCCTTGCTCGCTGGTCGGGTGCCCTTCCCGGTGAGCGGGGCTCATCCTGGCGCCCGTCCTTCTTCTTATGGAGGAGAACCGCAGCCCGTAGGATCCCTCACACAAACGGATCGATTACGTCGAGGCTGGGAACACCTTGCTACGTCGACCCCGACAGGGGATCGTTCACCGACCCCACTGGCACCACCTATGCCCGACTCCGACCTCTCGACACCACCACCGGACCTTGGTGCTTGCGCCGATCCAACGCCCCCAGATCACCCCTTCGGCAATGTCCTCGACATCCTGCAGCACAGCGCCAGAGAACTCGGTGCCGCCGCCAAGGAACTCGCCGAACAACCCCCAACGATCGCCCATTTCAGTGCCGTCGAAAAACTCACGGCGGACATTCTTAGACTCCGCGAACCGGCACTCGCCGCGGCTGCCCAAGGAACCATTGACGCTCTGCTGGCGGACTTGGCCACATACCTGAGCGAGAAATCGAAGACGACAACGTGGCTCGTTGCGCAAGTCGACTCCATAATGGCCGAATGGCGCTCCCCCTACCCACTCCAAGGCGGCAACCTCCCTGACGAGCTACGGGCAGGCATTCGGCGAGCCAAGCAGAATTTCGACCGACAGCTAGAGAAGTGCGCCGTAGCGGACGCCCGAGAGCGGGATGCCAAGAACGCACTTGATCTCCACGATTCGGCAATGGATGCCAAAGGCGTTCCGTCGGGAGCTGATCTGGAACTGCTTGACCGGCGATCCGACAACCATTCTGCGGCGAGGAAAGCGGTGTTTGTCGCCAGACGGGACGCTATCGATGCCTTGGCACCTACCTCTTCCGCACTCCCCTCTGAGTCACAGCCGACGGGAGTTCCGGTTGACCCAGCCACCCCTGTGGCGCTACCGCCCCTCTCCCCTGAGCCCCCGGAAAATGATGTCTGCGACCCCGATCGGGACCCCCCGTCCGGTGGTCCGTCGACAGCCCCACCTGATAGCCCCGATGACTCGCCGCAGCCGGTGCCTGCTGCAGAACCTACGAGCGCCGCTGGATCGGCGCAGGATCTCCCCCGCGAGGAAACAGGCTACGACAATACGCTTCGTGCCGCGCAAGCCGCCGTCTGGGACGCCGTCGGCAGCGGTCGGCTCGGCTTGGCCTACCAGATCGCCCTTGCCGACGAAACGGTCGAAGGCCAGGTAGAACAACCGTCGCCTGAGCTGCTTGCCGCCGTCACGTTGGGTACCGCAGTGTGTGGTCCCGACGATGACGTGGCCCACGAATTCGGTAGGCGGATCGGCGACCTGCCGGGTTGTCTGGATTTCGGAAGCGTCCACCAATCGACTAAGGACGCGCTGAACCTCCTGCTGTTCGCCGCATCGCTGTTCCCCGCCCTGTTCGCATCTCAGCTGCGAGGTATCCCTCTCCTGCGGCGCGTCGAGCTCTCAGATGGGCTGGCTCCTCTCGTTCGGCTTGCCGGCGCTGTGGCAAACCATGCCGAAAAGCTCCAAACCATTCGTCTCGACCTCCCTACGCTTACGGGGATCCTTGACGCAGACGCGTGGCAAGACCGCTTCGCAAGACACGCCGACAAGGTCGCTCGATGGAAGTCTTCCACGACGTTCGCAAAGTTCCTCTACGCGCCAGCCGGTGCGGTATGGAGACACTGGCTGAGAGACGACGGTATCCTCGGCGAACTGGATCACCTCCTCTCCACCGATGAAGCTGCCCACGAGGAGCGCGTCCGTCAGATCGTCGATCAGCTCGCTGACAAGAGGTCCGTAGACGACTTGATCAAGAACACGGATCGGAAGGAAATCGGACGCAGTGGCCAAGGAATCACGGGTCGGGCGCTCTCGCAGTTCCAAAGCCGCCTCGGTGAACCCCTCGCCCTTGCACAGGCTTGGCTGCGCCTCATGGAGGCAAGACCGGGGGACGCCGGATACGTCCACGGCATTGTGGAAAAGCTCCACCGCGACATCACCCATCAGGTCCCCGTCGCTCGCGATGCCATCCAGATACTTCAGCAGGCATCCCCGACTGTTCCGTTGGCCAGCGCGCTCTGTTGTGCACTCGACGCTATCGAGTCGCTTGATGCCATCTTCCGTCGGGAACGGCAGGGCGGCGGCGATGTCGCCATCGGAACCGTCCAAGCGCTGTCGGATGACCTCCTGTTCGTGCCCGGGCTGCAGGTTGACAGGCGAGGGACCATCCCTGAGTCCGTTCCTCCGGCCGACGCACTCGCGCGGCTGATTGACGCCGACGCGCACGTCGAGACACTGTTGGATGCTTTTGACTTACGGCTCGGACAAAATGACCTTTGGGGCGCACACGTCGTCTGCACCCGAATGACTGCCGAGGACGATCCGGCAGAGGTTGCCTGCCAGGACCGTCTAAACCGCGCCATTGCACAGAGTCGAGACGACCTGCAGCGTCGACTGTACGACGTGACGGACAAGCTCGAACAGGCATTCATCAATGGTCAGATCTCCGAAGACCTACGCGCCGACTTGAGTGCGTCAATTGCGGAGACGACCCGCCTCGTCGAGGACAGAGACCAAGCTCTGACAGCTTCTAGTGATGTCGCCGCCATCGAAGCACAGATAGAGCCCCATTTTGCCAATGCTATTGTCAAGGTGAAAGTTCAACTCGACGAGTACCTGCCTCTGAGCGACCCTCGCGAACAAGCCCTTGTCCAACACGCGCTAGACGTGGGTGACCTGACCATTCTCCACGAACAGGTCGATTGCCTAGAGTCGGACCAGCCGCTCCGCTCTCCCGATGCCCGAGGACTCTCGCGTCTTCGGTCCCTCCTAGAGATTGTGGATCAGATCGCCAATGAACTCGAAGGGACAGCAGGACCCTCGCACGTTGCCCTTGTTCGTGCCGCAGACGACCGGGCGGACATCCTCGGCTTGAAGTTCTCTGCTCTGTCGGCGGCTCAATCCAAGCGTTCCGCGGAACTCTTGGAAGTCTGGTATCTGATGGCGCGTAAACGCAGAGCAGACCCCGACTTAGTATCCCGATTCTTCGAAGGCCTCGGATTCACGATTACCGACGTGCAAGTGCGCTCTGATGCTATGGCAGTCCTCCGGACGGAGCCTCTCCGCGCTCGCGAGTTGTGCCCTGTCTACTCCTTCGGGTCGGCTGCGCGCGGCCGCTACGAGGTCGTTCTCAACTGGAACGTCTCGTCGCGGGAGACGATCATACAATTGGTCAGTGCCGCTCCCCACGAACGCAAGTTCGTCCTCCACTTCGGCAAGCTCGCGAGAGCAGACCGCGAATGGCTGCGCTCGTGGTCCATCCAGAACTCGGTCCAGTTCCTCACCGTTGACGAGACCCTGGTCCTGTTCTTGGCCTCTTTGCCTGTTGGGGCTCTCAGGGCGCTGTTCGATTGCACGCTGCCGTTTACCTGCGCGGAGCCTTTCTTCACCGCGGCGGGACTGGTCCCGCCCGAATCGTTCTTCGGGCGCGAGAGTGAGCGCAGCATCATCACGGAGCGTTTTGGCAGTTGCTTCGTCTACGGCGGACGCCAGCTGGGAAAGACCGCGCTCCTCAACGCTGCGCAAGCCGCATTTCATGACCCGGACTCCGGTCATCTAGCCGCCTTCGTCGACCTCAAAGTGCATGGCATCGGCAAAGGTTCCGACGCCGACCACATCTGGCACGTTCTCTGGGACTTATTTGTCCAGCTTGGCGTAATTGAACCCGAGCAACAGATGCCTCGAGGCCACGACAGCCTAGTACGCTCCATCGCGCAGACCGTCACCGGGTGGCTTGATCGGGAGGACCAAGGTGACATTCTGCTTCTCCTGGACGAAGCCGACGACTTCCTCGCGAGCGACCTGAAGAACGACTTCCGCGTATCAACCCGCCTCAAAGGCTTGATGGACGAGACCGGACGTAGATTCAAGGTCGTCCTCTGCGGCCTTCACAACGTACTCCGCAACACCGAGCGGGCCAACCACCCATTGGCGCACTTCGGTAAACCTGTTTGCGTTGGTCCACTTCTCGGCAACGGCGACCTGCAGCAGGCTCGTGCACTCATTCGTGATCCCATGGCCGCCGTCGGGTACACCTTCGAAACTGAAAACCTGCTAACCACGATTCTCGTCTGGACCAATTACTATCCGTCCCTGATTCAGCTGTATGGCGAGGCGCTCCTTAGATACCTGCGCCAAACGCCTGGCCGGAAAGTCCCATACACGATCACGTCGAAAGATATACAGGCAGTCTTCAACCGCGATGAATTCCGTGACTACATCCGTGACCGCTTTTCCCTGACCCTCCGGCTAGACGAGCGCTACGAGGTCATTGCCTATGCCATGGCCTACCATCTGCTGCAGAATGAGCCGGACAGATTGTCGGGCGGACTCCACAGCACCGAAATCCGCAAGCACGCTGAAGAGGCTTGGCAGGAGGGATTCGATATACCCGATAAGGAATTCGATACGCTGCTGCGCGAAATGTGCGGACTTGGGGTGCTGCGCCAGCGCGCTGCCAACTCGGGTCAGTCATCCTACGTTTTCCGGAACCCGAACGTCCTCCTTCTTCTCGGAGACACCGACAACATACTGGAAGTCCTCTGGAAGGATGACCGTGAGATTCCGCCACTGTTCGAAGCATCCACGTTCCACGCCCCATACCCTCAGGGAAGACCGCAGTCGCCACGGCGCAGCCCGCTGACCAGGGAGCAGGAAGCACTCCTCAAGCGAGGCGGTCGCTTAGCCGTGCTCAGCGGAACACGTCTGGCGGCTCACGGCTCCGTCAAGGAGTTTCTTTGCCAGAGCATGGACGAAAGGCACTTGCGCCAACTGGACGCTGCCGTCAATGACAAGGCGTTCCGCAAGAAGTTGACTGTCCTGCGGCACCCCGACCGAGGGACAATCACCATCGCTCTGGTCCACGATGAGGATCCGTGGAACATGCGCTGGATCGAGGAAGCTTCCAATGCCCTCAAGAAGATCAAGCGAGGCAAAGCGCTTCGTGTCGTATTCTTCGCCGATCCCGACCAGCTGTGGAACTTCGTCTCGTACCTTCCCGACGAATACCTCTGCGAGGCCAACGGCCTTTTCGACTGGGTGGCTGTCCAGCCTTGGACCACACCGTTCCTGCGAGAGTGGTGCAGCGACCAGAACCTTCACGAAGCAACCACTAAGATTGACGAACTGCTCAATACCACGGGAGGTTGGCCCCTCCTACTAGAGCGGTACGCCGGGTCGGACAAGAAGAACTGGAAAGCGAGAGCCAGCGAGCTTGAGGATTATGTGGCCAAACACCGAGAGTATCTGCTCGATTCCCTCGGGCTCGGATCGACCACGGTCCGTTCTCAACTCGCTCCAATGGGCGAAGGCCCGCTGACGCAGGGCGATTTCAAAGCATACGTAGATCTGGTCGACCAAGACCTCCAAGCGTTTACGATAGATGACTTACGGCGACGTATTTGGTGGGCAATGCAGCTGGGGTTGGTGCAGGAAGATCATGGCTCCGTGTCGCTTAATCCACTGGTTGCCAGGATCTTGGCCGACGATACCCAATGACGCTGTGGGACCTTCCCGGGGGCAGGCGCTTCATCGACGCGACCCGCTACTCCCTTCTGGGCGGCAGTAGCGTGGTCATGAGTTTCCCGGGCGCCGTGCCTGAAGGTCTGGGTGACGCACTGTCAGCGGCCCTCGGCAACGCTCTACAGGTGGGTGACCTAACGGCCACGGCGAAACCACTAGATGATCTTCGCCACCAATACGCACGCTTTCCGTCTCACGTCAACTCCATTTCTGATCTCTGCGACGACCTCGGTTTCCAGGGACATCTCGTTCGCCTCCGCAACCTGAACGAAGGTACTTGGCCCGCTTGGTGCGACTTCCTCGGACGCTATGCCCAGACCAGTCGCTCCCGGCATCTGCTCGGCCGCTCACTCTTCTTGGTCCCGCTATCGAGCTGTGACACGCTGGAGCCCCCTCCGACGGATGTCGCACTAACCCACAGCATTTGGGACAACATTCTAGACGATGTTGATCTCCTGCTCTTTGCCAGCGAACGCTTGCGACAACGGTCTGGAGACACCTTGCTTCGGTCACTTCTGGCCAACATCGTCGTGCGTGTGGCGTCGTGGGACTTCGACACAGCCGCCGCGCTGCTCGCCGAGAGCGACCGCACAATCCTCGATCCCATCAAGTTCCTCCGCGCCCTTGCAAGGGAGAAGGGTTGGACAGCCGATACACCTCGCGACTGGCAGTTGGGCACTGCGTCTCGATCCGGGGTCGCCCACGCGGCGCGCGCGGCACTGGACAACCCGCCGTCCGAGGTCAACCGGCGACTATGGAGCGCGCAACTGTCCGTGTTGCTCCCTTGGATAGAATATCGCCGCTACGAAACGGTGGCCAACAACCTGAAGCAGGTGAGGCGGCAGATGCACCGTGCCGGTAACGGTCGTACCGACCCCTTCGAGCTTGAAGTCGGAGACCTAGCCATGATGTTCCAAGGCACAACCCACCCGCTCCTCAAGATCTTCGAGCGCCTGAGGCAGGTTCGCAACAAGCTTGCCCACCAAGAACACCTCACCCCCACCAATGTCCTGAAACTGGTCAAGACACCGTCCCGGTGACCTTAAGATCGAGAACCTCATGCAATACACGCAATGGCTCCCTTTCCGTCATCAACCCAGAGGACCAGCCAATTCCTTAGCTCCCGCTCGAATCCAGCGTTCCACCGCCCCTCTCCCCGCGAGAGGCGTAAGGATTCAGTAGGGGGGCGCTGGATACTCCCTTACTGAATCCCTACCGATGGCCTTGCCGAAGCCGCCCATGTGGGCCCGCACTCCTTCCGGCTCCAGCGCCGCCCAGCAGTCGCCCTTCTTCGCGAAGTGCCAACCGACGAAATCCGAGGCGCAGTGGTCGACGGCCGCGAAGAACCACTACCAGCCCTCCGCCTTCGTCCAGGACCGCGTCGCATCCGTGCCCCAGAGTTCGTCCGGCCGCTCGGTCCGGATCCGGCCGCTGTGGCTCCGGTCCCCGCGGGGCCGCACCGGCGCCAGCAGCCCGTGCTCCCGCATCAGCCTCAGCACCCGGTTCTTGCCGGGCCGGATCCCCTTGGCCGTAAGCCGCGCCTTCACCTTGCGGTGGCCCTCGCCGAGGAACGGACTCGCATTCAGCACCGTCCGGATCTCCCGCAGCAACTCCTCGTCGCTCAGCGCCGTCTTCGGGCCCCGTTTCCCGGGCTGCCGGCGATCGGACGTCACTGGCCCGCCCTGTTGCTCTCGCAGCGCATACACGCTCGAACGTGCCACACGCCATGTCTCGCACACCATCGTCATCGGGTACGGCCACCTCGTCGCCGGACTCACCCGTCCAAGCTCCTCATGAGCTTCCTCAGCTCGTCTCCGTACCCCCAGCTTTCGAGAAGCTCTGCCTGCAACTCGACCCGCATCGTCATCTCTCCCAGCTTCGCCCGGATCCGCATCAGCTCTCCTCCCGGCGAGTTCTTCTTCTTGAGAACCTGCTGGCCCCTTCTAGGAACTCCCGCTGCCACCGCTCCAACTCCGGTGGCGCTACCCGGATCTCCCGGCTCACCTCGCCGATGTCTTCCCCCCACAGCAGCCGCAACACCACCTCGGCCTTCCGCCGCGCACTCCACCGTTTGGGGAGGCCAGGTCGGCCTCCCCAAACGGCCCGGCCCGCTCTGTGCTCCCGCACTCTGAGACATCCACCGCCTCCTCTCTTGGAGCCCTGATGAATGGCTATACTACTGTCCGGACAAATCGGGGGCACTATAGCGCACGAAGATCGTGGGTCTTCCTGAACTTACTGAATCGCTTGGTCGAAATAGCCTTCAACGAGAGTTCGGCCGCCAAAGCACGCAGGATAGGCATTACCAAGACAGCCGCGACGAATCTATCTTGGTCGTCGGGTGATCAAGGCCGTGCGCTCGGCTGTATGGCGCGGTTGAGATCGGTGAAAAGGTCGTCCGCTGTGCGCCACAACCCGCGGACCTGCGATTCCAGGCCGTGGAGGTTCATGTCGCGCTTCGTTCTTTCCCTTAATCCAGAATGAACCGCGCCCCGATCGTTCTCAGCATCGTCCAAGGATCCATGCACGGCACACCAAGGCCGCGGCAGACATTCGGAAACGTGACCTTCTTGACGGTCTGCGCTGCCACCTCGTGCGTCATCACGGCGCATCCGTGAGCCAAGGCGTGTGCGACGATCCAGTAGTCGGCCTTGGACATGAAGCTCGCGGGTGCCCTAGGAAGATAGCCCTCGCCATGAACCCAGCGGCTCACCTCCTTTGCAGCTGTCATGACATCGGCGTCGACTCTACGGAACAGCTGTCTGCCGTCTCCGCGTGCCCACTGCTTCAGTTCGATCGGGTACTGGATTTCCCCCAATGACCGCGACGACACTTCCCACGCTGCCCGCCTGTCCGTGGGATCCAAGCCAATCCCAAAACGCGGGGCAGTAGTCGAGACCGTAATGCTCCCGGTTCGCTCGAATGAACACATCCGTGTCGATGAGGTGGAGCTTCACGGAGTCAGCCCCAACTCGCTGGCCATTTGGTCAAGGGTTGCCGGATTGCGAACCCCCAGCATGCGAAACGCGTCCGTGTATCGAGTCCTGCCCTCCAGCGTGTCAGCGATCACCGCCCTCGCGAAGGGCTTGCTAAGCCAAGCAAAGGCGGTTCGATAGAAGTTGCCGCCCCCCGATCGCCGAACCGATTCGTATCGGGCGACTTCGTGGCTCCACGACGCGTCGAAGCGTTCACGATCGATCCAACCTAGGTCGAGCAATCGCCGGAGCACCACAAGCGTGCTCACTTTGAAGTGGCGAGAGAGCCGCATCTTCGCCCCGTCCAAGGGCTCGTGGGGCCGTATCTCCCGCTCGATGTCGGCCAGCGGCACCAAGAATTCGGCCGCAACCGCATTGCACCAGACCTCCTCTTTTCTGATGCCCGGAGCGGAAGGAGACGGCAGATTCGATAGCGCGGAGGTCCCGAGCCAGACGTGCGCCAGCTCATGGGCCAGCGTGAACATCTGGACGCATTTGGCGTCCAGGCCATTCACAAAGACCAGGGGGGCCATCGGATCGGCCAGCGCGAAGCCTCGGAATTCCCTGGGGTCGAGTTTGCGCCGGGTGCTGCTTCCGACAACGCCACTGACCATGACAAGGACGCCCGTATTCTCCGCAGCTGCCATGCATGCGGACAGCGCTTTCTGATACGTCCGGTGTTTGAGCCGCCCCTCAACGGTGATGCGCAGCTTCTCACGCATCGCTTCAGCCGCCGCTCGCGTGTCGGAGGCCGTGGTGAAGCTGCCAAAGAAGTCCAGCGGCTCTGCGCCCATCGATCGGAGGTAGTCCTGGTACCAGGACTGCCGCTCCTGGTATAGGTAGATGGTGTCCAGCAGATTGGGCCCGGGTTCCGGAAGGGGTCCGCTGCCGACCGTCCGGAAATCCGGAATCGGGACGGATTCTTCGGGCGGCTCATCCAACAGTAGGGTCCCGACGGGGACATGCACCTTGCGAGCGAAGTCTTCCAGCTGTCTCAGCGTGGGCTGCAGTCGACCCGTTTCCCACTCCGGCAGCTTCTTGAAGCGGGCCGGGAACTCGCTACGGCCAAGCCCGGCACGATGGCGCGCCCAGCGCAGGAGCTCAGGCTTGACGGGAACGCGGATCATGTGTGTAGCTCCTGGCGAACCGAGGCGGCCGACAGTCCACGGGCGACCTTGCCGACGAGTCGGAGAAGGTTTCGCACCTCGTCTGGATTGATACGAATCCTCCGACCGACGACTGCCTCTCTGTCCGCCGCCTTGGCAACGTAGGCTTGGTCGACAACTCGCATTCGGTGCGCGATGAGATGGCGCTCTTGAAAAGCACGGACGAGCAACCGCCACTCGTCAGCCGTGACTTCAGAAGCTAGGTCGATGCCATCCGCGCCCCCGCTGTGATACCGGACCCGGCTGCGTGGCGATGACCTGCGCCGGAAGTGCAAGAAGACCCGTGCGACCTGCTCCCATCGACCACTCTCGGGATTCATCCGGCCCGAATCCGACCATTGCGTGACCGTCATGAATATGGCGGGCTAGTGGATCGTCGAGGACCCCTCCAACCCGAACGGCCCCGTCGTCACGTTGCGGTTGATGTGGCGGTCGAGGTTAATGATGTAGGTCTCCGGGGAGTTCAGGAGGTGCGGCGAGTGCGTGGCCGCCACGATCCGGAAACCCTTGTCATCCACCAGCTCCTTGAGCATCTTCAGCACTCGGCGCTGGTTCGAGGCCGACAGCGCCATCTCTGGTTCGTCAAGCAGCAGCACGGAGCCATCCGGCAGGGACGGGAACGTGCGCCGGAACAGCGACAGCATCACCTGCCCGTGGCTGGCCGTCGTCAGAAACTCCTTCATGCCCGGCTGGTCCTCGAACAGCGCCGGGTTGTTCCGTGGGTTGTGCTGCTCGGCGTCAAACAACGCCACCTTCCCCAGCTCGACGCTCCGCGTGTCCAGCTTGTAGGCGTACCCGTCGACCTCGTCACCGCGCAGCGCGTAGTAGATCGAGTGCAGGAGGGTCGACTTGCCGGATCCGTTCTCGCCTTCCAGCATGACCAAGGGATGGGACAAGTCGACGATCATGGGCAGGTGGAAGTTGAGGCTCATGAAGACAGGATGGCTGAGGATCTTGAGGAACATCGTGCATCCAGCATAGCCAGCCGGCGGGCCGTGGCGAGCGGGCTAAGATTGTGGTGATCCGTGGTTGCGCCAGCGTGGCGGCGGCCGATTGCCGCGGACCCGCCTCATGGACGACGGCTGCACAATCGAGGTTCTCGGATCCGGAACCAGCACGGGCGTCCCCACCATAGGCTGCAGATGCCGGGTCTGCACCTCCGACGACCCGCGCGACTGGCGGCTGCGCCCCTCCGTCCTGATTCGCTTCCAGGCCGGCGGCGTCGAGCGCAATGTCGTGATCGACACCTCTCCCGACTTCCGCCAGCAAGCCCTCAGCTCCGGCCTGCGACGGCTGGACGCCGTGCTGTACACGCATGACCACGCGGACCACATCATGGGGCTCGACGACATCCGGCCGTTCAACTACGGGCGCGCGGAACGCATCCCGGCGTACGCTTCCAAACGGACTCTGCAGTCTCTGGTCCGCGTCTTTCCGTACGGCTTCTCAGGGGAGGCCACGCATCGGGGAGGCGTGCCGCGGCTAGTCGGCGTCGAGGTCTCCGACCAACCGATCACAGTTTTCGGCAAGACATTCCAGCCCTTCACGGTGCATCATGGTCGCAAGCCGATCCTAGGGTACCGGTTCGGGCGGGCAGCCTACGTCACGGACCAGACAGGCTTCCCTCCCCGGTCGCTGCGTTGGCTGGAGGATCTCGATGTCTTGTTCCTAGGGGCGCTGCGCCACCAGCCCCACCCAACGCACTCCACCGTGGCCGAAGCGCTGGAGTGGGTGCAGCGGCTCCGTCCCTCCAGAGCCTTCTTCACGCACATGTGCCACGAGCTGCCGCATGAGGAGACTAGCAGGCAACTGCCTCACGGCGTCTCCCTTGCTTATGACGGCCTGAAGATCCGTGTCAAGGGATGAGCGCCACATGACGGAGTTAGCAGCGTCTCTGGCCGTGGGCCAGCCATGCGGAGGACCGTCCGCAGTCGCCATCGGCAACTTCGACGGCGTCCATCTCGGCCACCAGAGGATCCTCGTCTCGGCGGTCACCGCAGCGCGGCGCGCTGCAATGAGATCGGTCGCGCTCACGTTCGACCCGCACCCTCTGTCGGTCGTCGCACCCGACCGTGCGCCTGAGCCCCTCGCCAGCGTCAGGGAGAGGACCCGCTTGATTCGCAGGCTGGGAGTGGACCGCGTCGTGGTGCTGCCCTTTACGGTCGACCTGTCGCGCCACTCCCCCCGGCAGTTCGCGACGAAGATACTGGCGGAAAGGCTGCGGGCGAGGGCGGTCGTTGTCGGAGAGAACTTCCGGTTCGGACGCGGCGGCTCCGGAGACGTGCAAGATCTGAAGAGACTGGGCGGATCGCTGGGCTTCGATGTCGAGATTGTCGACACCGTGGTCGTGGGCGGACAGCCGGTGAGCAGCACGCGCCTGCGACACCTAGTGCGCGAAGGCCACGTTTCCGAGGCTAGGCGCCTGCTCGGCCGGGAGTTCGCTCTCCAAGGGCCGATCGTCGGAGGCAGGGGCATTGGGAGCCGGCGGACAGTTCCCACGCTGAACCTGGCCACCGATCGGCAGGTCCTTCCTGCCGACGGCGTGTACGTTTCGGCCACGCGTGATCTGGACGGCCGCTCCACCTGCCACGAGTCCGTCACTAACATCGGCGTCCGACCAACGTTCGACGGACGCCGACGCACCGTCGAGACCTACCTGCTCGGGGGGCTGGGGCCCGCGACGCCGAAAGCGATAGAATTGAAGTTCTTACGGAGGATCCGGGACGAACGCAAGTTCCCGTCGGCGGAATCGCTGCGGGAGCAGATTCAGGCGGATGTCCGTACTGCAGAGCGCTTCTTCCAACGGTTGCGCACCCTTTCAGCCAAACAGTCCCGGGACCAGTGAAGAGTTGCCGGGCCCCCACCCGCAAGAGGAAAGAGGCTACATGAGCATCCAAATCTCCGCTGCCAAGTGCGCCCGCATGCAGGCGCTCACCACCGAGCGAGGCATCATCGGCGCAGCCGCTATGGACCAGCGCGGCTCCCTCAAGACAGCGATCTCCAATTGCACGGGCGTCGCCAAGAGCGACGTCACGGACGAGCAGATGACCGAGTTCAAGCTCAGCATCTCCAAAGTGCTGACGCCCCACGCGAGCGCCATCCTGCTTGACCCAGTCTGGGGCATGCCCGGAGCGAGGGCTCGGGCGTCCAACGCCGGCCTGCTGCTCTCCTATGAGGAGAGTGGATACGACAACACCCAGCCGGGGCGCCACTGCATGCTGCTGGACCACATCTCCGCGAAAAGGCTCGGTGAGCTCGGAGCCGATGCAGTCAAGATCCTGCTGTACTACACGCCGTACGAAGACAAGGCCATCAACGAGGTCAAACACGCGCTGATCGAGAGGATCGGCGACGAGTGCGCCGCCAACGGCCTGCCGTTCTTCCTGGAGTTCGTCGGCTACGATCCCGAGGGTGGCAACGAGAAGGGCTTCGAGTTCGCCAAGATCAAGCCACAGGTTGTGGCCGAGAGCATGCGCGAGTTCTCACGGGACCGCTACGGCGTGGACGTGCTCAAGGTTGAGGTGCCGGTCAACATGGCCTATGCGGAAGGATCAGAGGCCTGCACCGGAGAGGCTGCCTATACCAAAGCCGAGGCACTGGAGCACTTCCGCGCGGCTGCTGCCGCAGCCGGAAGGCCGTTCATCTACCTGAGCGCCGGCGTGACCAACAACGTGTTCATCGAGTCCTTGGAGTGGGCCGCCGAGGCGGGCGTGAGCTTCTCGGGCGTGCTGTGCGGGCGCGCGACATGGCAGGAAGCGATTCCGATCTACGGCGACAAGGGTACGGGCGCGCTGGAAGACTGGCTAGGCGGGCAAGGCGTCACCAACATCGGACGCATCAACACGTGCCTGGAGAAGGCCACGCCTTGGTTCGCGTTCTACGGCGCCGATAGTCCAGAGGCCTTGGTCGGATAGTCGGGACCTGACGCCCGGCGGTCACGCCCGCCGCAGGCGGGCCAGCTCCAAGAGGCTGCGCTCGTCGTCCGGATGGAGCGCGCCGTCGGGCTGCAAGTCGGCCCGGAGCAGCAGATTGGCACCTTGGTCGGCCGCCGTCCGGAGCAGTTGGAAGAGTTCCGGCCCGTTGCGGCGCTCACCAGTCTGGCGCACGAGGTCGATGCCCAGTTCAATAGGCTTCAAGTCTGCCGATTGACGTGGATCACCCCCGCCCGGGCAGCTTGACGAAGGCTGACCAGCTTGGCAGTCCAACGACACGAAATCCTCGTCGCCGTTCGCGCCTTCGCCGAAGGCGAGGAGGAGGGCGGGTTGGGCACTCCTGAGGACGGAGTATGCTTGGCCGACCGGAAGGAGGTCCGGACGGGCCCTGTAGCCGTCCAGCGGCTCGAACCACACTCCGGCAACCGGCTCGTAGCGGTAGGCGATTTCTTGCAGCTGATTGTGGGCATACCGAGCGTAGGCCAAGAAGTCCTCATCGGCGGAGAACTTGTACTCCTCAGGAATCGATCCGTATGGTGGCCTAGCGCCCCGCCATCCGGTGAGGGAGGTCTCAGGAGGGAAGAAGTACGGATGCCGCCAGTCGGCAGCGTACGAGTACGACGCGAACAGGGCGATGCCGCGCTGATGGCAGGCGACCGCCAGGTCACCGAGCAGATCGTGGCCTGCGGCCTCTAAGCTGTTGAAGTCGGACTCGATCGTCCGGAAGAGGCAGAAGCCGTCGGCATGGCGGGCCGGCAACCCGAGGTAACGGAATCCGCAGCGCAGCGCTAAGTCGGCGATGCGCTCGGCATCGAAGCCGCTCGGATCAAACGAAGCACCGAGCCGCGAATACTGCTGCAACGGTATCCGCTCATCAAACTGCACATTCGGGCCCTTGCCCAGTTGGCTGTAAACGCCATAGCGCAGGAACAGGCCGCAACCGGCATCCCGGAACCACTGGCCTGCTGCTCGCCTAGGGTCTACTTGGTAGTCCTCCTGGTGGGCTACCAAGTACTTGGGGGTGCTGCCATGGAGATCCGTCGTCTCCTCCGGGGCACCGCAGCCGCTAATGCCGGCTCCGCCCACCGCAGCAAGAAAGTCCCGCCGGCGCATCCCCCGGATTGTATCCGCATACGCCGGGCCCCGTGATCGGCGCCCAAGGCAAGGCGCGACGGCTGGTAGACTGGCAGCGTGTCCGCCCTCGCTATTGGCGCCGCTCTCGTTGGCGCTCTCCTAGGATGCGCCTCGGCCTCGAAACCGGAGGCCTCGGATCATGGCATCGAGAAGGTCAATGTCTTCGACGCTGACACGGGTGGCTACGCGCACTACCGCGTGCCCGCTATCACGGTCTCGCCGCGCGGCACGGTCATGGTGGTCACCGAGGCTAGGACCAGCAGGCGCGGTGACTGGGGTCACCAAGACATTCTCATGCGACGAAGCCGGGACCAAGGCCGGACTTGGGACGCACCTCGCAAGATCGTCAGCCTCGACGGGCCGCCGGCGGAAAACGAAGCCGCTCTCCAGCAAGGGCTGGCCCAGCCCGGAGTTACAACCTACAACAACATCGTTCCGATCGTCGATCGGGACGCTGGGCTCGTCCACTTCCTGTTCTGCAGCGCCTACAAGCAGGCCTACTACATGCGCACAGCGGATGACGGCGACACATTCACCGCGCCGGTGGAAATCACAGCAACCTTCGAGGAATTCCGCGAGGAGTATGACTGGAAGGTGATCGCGACCGGTCCTGGCCACGGGATCCGCCTCAGCACGGGCCGGCTGGTCGTGCCAGTCTGGCTCTCGGACGGCACAGCGGGGCATGCGCACCGACCGTCGATCATCGCCACCATCTACAGCGATGACTCGGGAGCGACTTGGAACCGCGGCGATGTTGTCGTGCGCCATCCCGCCCTGAAGAATCCTTCCGAAACGCTGGCTGCCGAACTCTCGGACGGCTCGGTGATGTTGAACATCCGACACGAGTCCTCCAACCACCGGCGGGCGGTTACAACGGGCCCGGACGGCGCGACCGGCTGGTTCCCGATCCGTTTCGACGAGGCGCTGGTTGAGCCGATCTGTATGGGCAGCCTGCTGCGAGTCGGCGATGCGCTCCTGTTCGCGAATCCCGACAGCACCGAACCGAGAGATCCCGACAATCCTCTGGGCAGCTGGAAGCGACAGAACTTGAGCATCCAGCTCAGCGAGGACGACGGCCGAACGTGGTCCTACAAGCGCGTGATCGAACCCGGCGTGAGCGGCTACAGTGACCTTGCCTCCGATCCGGACGGCCCCGTGTACTGCGTCTACGAGAACGGCACGCCGTCGGACCGGGGAACGCATGTCCTGCACCTGACGGTGGCGCGGTTCGACTTGGACTGGGTCCGGGAGGGGCCGGTTCGCTAGCGAGAGGAAATCGATCCGGTGCTTGGCAGAACGTGGTGAAGGGCAAGCGTGGCGGCTACCTGCTGCGTGCGCCGGCAGGCCGGCTGGATGTTCCTCAGCGTGACTCATGAGGCAAGACAATGCGCTACATAATCGCACTTGCAATCGTTGCCGGCTCCGTGTGGCTGGCGTGGTACCTGGTGTCGCTGGCCCCGGAACCTGAGCAAGTTGAAATCCCTCCACGGATCCCATTCGTGCAGACCGGACGAATCGCCGCCGGCTCTGGCTCGCTTCCGGTTCAGGGCACCGGCACAGTTCGGCCCGGCGGTGTAGTCGACATCGCCCCTCTCGTGAGTGGCAGCGTCGTGTGGCTGGAGCCCGCATTCCAGACCGGCGGGCGCATCGAGCGCGGGCAGCCGATCGTGCGCATCGACGAGTCCGACTACCGGAATCGATTGCGCGAGGCGGAAGCCGACTTGGAGGTGCGGGAAGCGAGGTTATCGGAAGTCCTCGAAGAGGCCCAGATTGCCCGTAACGAATTCGAGCAATTCTCCCGCTTGCAGCGCGAAACGGGATCTCTGCCCGGCCAGCTCGGCCCGTTAGCGTTGCGAGAGCCCCAGATTAGGGCGGCCCGGGCCGCAGCGACTCTGGCGGCGGTGCGCACGGATGCAGCCAAGCTGGCGCTGTCTCGCACGCAAGTGGAGGCTCCCTTCGCCGGGCACATCGTCGCGGAGTCGGTGGAGGTAGGGCAGTATGTCGTCGCCGGGCAGTCGGTGGGACGGATCCTCGCCGCCGACGCGGTCGAGGTGGTAGTGCCCCTATCCGACGCCAGCGCAGCCTTGATACCCGGTTTGTGGGCGCTGCGCGCAGGGAGTGCTGAGCGGCAGGTAGCCGCACGCGTGACGGCGGAGTACGGCGACCGGAGCTACGCATGGCGCGGGTACGTGGACCGGGCCGAGGTGACCTTGGACGATCAGACGCGGACAATCGACGTGATCGTCCGCGTACCGGAACCGTTCACCAGCGGCACCCAAGTCAGCGGAACGCGCAGTCCCGGCGGCCTGCCCCCGCTGCTAGTGGGCAAGTTCGTCTCTGTCGAGATTCTCGGCCGTGCACCCGAAGGATACTTCCGTGTGCCCCGCGCCGCGCTGCAGTCCGGGAACCAAGTGTGGGTCGTGCGCCCGGATCGGACGGCGGGCATCGTGCCTGTACGCGTCTTGCACCGCCACGACGACCAAGCGCTGGTCGCCGGGGAGCTGCAGGACGGCGGGCTCGTGATCACCGGCGGGATCGAGTTTGTGATCGAGGGGATGGCTGTCCAAGCGGCGGCCAGATTCTGAACGATGAGTGCGGCCGAGGATCTACGGACCGGCCCGCGCGGCCCGGTCGCTTACATGGCGACGAACCGCGTCGCCGCCAACTTGTTGATGGTAGCCATCGTAGCAGCGGGCTTCGTGTCTCTGAACGGCATCGTGTTCGAGGCGTGGCCGACGCTGCCCTTCAACCACATCGAGGTCTCGATGGCGCATCCGGGGGCTCTGCCCGAGGAGCTGGAGGAGTCGGTTGTCGTCAAGATCGAGGAGCAGGTCAGCGCCTTGGAGGAGGTGAAGGCCGTGAAGTCAGTGGCAGCCCCCGGGATGGCCTCGGTCCGGATCGAGCTGCGGTCCGGGACGGACATCCCGAGCGTGATGGACGAGATCAAGTCCGCTGTCGGCCGCATTCAGTCCTTTCCGGCCGGCGCGGAGCGGCCGGAGTTCCGCGAGATGACCAACCGGCAGAGCATCATGCGGCTGGTCATCCACGGCGACATCCCCGAGAGGTCGCTCAAGGAGCTGGCGTACCGCATCGAGGACGATTTGGCGGCACTTCCGGACGTGTCCGATGTCGAGGCCAGCGGCATACGTCCCTACGAGGTCTCGATCGAAGTGCCCCTGCGCCGGCTGCGCTCCTTCGGGCTGACTCTCCAAGACGTCGCGAACGCGGTCCGCCGCGGCTCGCTCGATCTCTCGGCTGGGAGCATCGAGACCGAGGAAGGGCACGTGCGCGTCCGGTCCCTGGGCCAGAACTACGTTCAGCAGGACTTTGAGGACATCGTCGTCATTGCCCGCAGCGACGGTACGTCGGTGCGCCTCGGGGAGATCGCCACCGTCCGGGACGGGTTCAGAAAGACAGATCTGATCGTCCGCTACCAAGGCCGGCCCGCCGCCTTTGTCGAAGTCTATCGCGGACAAGGGGAGCAGGTGGCGGCCGTTGCGACCGCCGTCAGGGAGCATTTGGAGGCGGAGTTGATCCCGTCTCTGCCCGAAGGCGTCGGAATTGCCGTCTGGAACGACGATTCGGAACTCTTTGACGAGCGTGTCGGCCTGCTGCTCAAGAACGGCCTGCTCGGCTTGCTGCTCGTCTTCGTCGCGCTGGCACTGTTTCTGGAGATTCGCACGGCCTTGTGGGTGGCTTCCGGCATCGCCATTTCGGCTGTTGGTACGTTCGCCGTGGTGCTGGCGCTCGACCTGCCGATCAACTCCAACGGCCTCTTCGCATTCGTTCTCGCCATTGGCATCGTTGTGGATGATGCCATTCTCGTGGCCGAGCACATCCATCAGCAACGCAAAGCGGGCGGTTCCGGAATCGTCGCGGCGATCCGCGGCACACAGAGGATCACCGCACCTCTGACGTTTGCGGTCCTCACCTCGGTGGCTTCGTTCTGCCCGCTGCTCTTCTTGCCCGGCGGCATCGGGGAGATTCTCTTTCCGGTGCCGATCATCCTGATCTCCATGCTGCTGATCTCGTTGGTGGAATCGCTCTTCATTCTGCCGAGCCACCTCGCGCACCTGCCCGATCCAGCGCATTCTCCTCCGACTCTGGCTGGCCGGGCCTTGCGGGCCGCGAACGGTGGAGCCGGCCGGGCCTTGGCCAGTATTGTCGAAGGCCCGGTCGACTGGGGCCTCCGTTTCGCCACGCGGCAGCCGGAGGTGGTCGTGGCGGGGGCGGTGGGCATGCTTGTGCTCAGCATCTCATTGCTTCCTGCGGGCATTGTCAAGACCACGTTTGCCGAGCAGGTCGAAGGTGATTTTGTGACGGTCACGTTGGAGATGCCCGACGGCACTCCGGCCCAGCGGACCCATGAGGTGGCGGCGGCAATCGCCGACGACGGCCGACGAGCCGTCGATCGACTGTCTCGGAGCATGCCGGAAGGCGCCGCGCCCCTGCTCGCAGGCGCCACCGTGACGGTGGGCCAGCGCCCGCGCGTGGCGGGGGGAGGGCTGGTTCCCGAACCGACCCTCAACCCCGAACCGAACATCGCCGCCATCGAGTTCAAGCTCTCCAACGCCCAAGACCGGCAGATCACCAGCGGCGATGTCGCCCGGGAATGGCGTGAAGAGGTCGGGTTGCTGCCGTACGCGCGCGGCGTCAAGTTCGCCAGCGAGATCATCGCCTTGGGCAGCCCCGTTGAGGCGATGCTGTCCCATCCGGATCCGGAGCGCCTCGTCGAGACTTCCAATGCGGTCGTCGAAGCGCTCCGGGGAATCCAAGGCGTGTTCGATGTGCGGTCGGACCACGCGCCCGGCGTGCGCGAGGTGCAGCTGCAGCTGCGGCCCGAAGCTCCAACGCTCGGCCTCACGCTCGAAGGCCTGGCTCAGCAGGTCCGGGGAGCCTTCTTCGGCGAAGAGTCGCTGCGCGTGCAGCGCGGCCGCGAGGAGGTCCGGGTCTATGTCCGTCTTCCGGAGGAGGAACGCGATGCGATCACGGATGTGGAAGAGTACCTGATCCGCACGCCGAGCGGGGCCGAGGTCCCGCTCCTGCATGTGGCCTCGCTGGGCCTCGGCCGGTCTCCTCTGTCCGTCCGGCGCCGCGACGGCGAGCGGGTGGTCACGGTCACGGCGGACGTGGATCCGTCCGCGATCTCGGGGGCCGACGCCACATCAATCCTCGAGAACGAGATCCTAGCGGGTCTGGTCGCCGCGGATCCGGAACTGACCTACATGCTGGGAGGCGAAGCACAACAGCAGTTCGATTCCTTCGACTCGCTGACACGCAGCTTCATCCTCACCATGCTCGTGGTGTTCGCGCTGCTGGCGATTCCCTTGCGGTCATACACGAAGCCCTTGATCATCATGGCAGTGATTCCCTTCGGGATGACAGGCGCGATCCTCGGCCATCTCGTCCTAGGCGTGGAGTTCAGCTTCACGTCGGCGATGGGCTTCGTCGGTCTCTGCGGCGTCGTCGTGAACGACTCGCTGGTGATGATCGACTTCATCAGCCAGCGATTGCGGGAAGGTGCCCCCGTCCGAGTCGCGATCATCGAGGGCGCCAAAGGGCGATTCCGCCCTATCCTGCTGACATCCGTGACAACCTTTCTCGGATTCACGCCACTCATCCTTGAGCGGGCGATTCACGCCAAGTTCTTGGTGCCGTTCGCCGCTTCGCTCGGCTTCGGGATCCTAGTGACGACAGCCACGCTGATGTTCTTGGTTCCCGCCCTGACCGCGATCCTTCTGCGCAAGAGGATGCGTCGGGAGGACGAGATGGGCGGAGGGGGGGCGCCGGCTTCCGGCCCTGCGGAATGACGGCCGTCTTCCGGAACTACTCGGCTCCATCAGGCCCAATCGGATGCCGGTGCCGCACTACGCGGAACCCGAACCTCTTGTCCGGACTGAGCTTGGGGAGCGGGCTGATCCTGAGCTGGTAGTCAGCCGGCACCATCTGCAGGTCCAAGTGGCGGGCGATCAGCAGCAGGTTGAGCACGAGGTGCAGCTCCGCCCAGCCCGCTCCCCCGCAAGTGTGCGTGCCGACTCCGAAAGGAACGTAGGCCCCTGCCTGCCTGTGCTCGTTGCGGGGGGAGGCGTAGCGACCGATATCGAAATTGTCGGGTTTCGGGAAGTGCTTGTCGTCGAAATGGGACGCGGTGAAGGCGACCAAGACATTGCTGTAGGCCGGAACTTCCATGCCGCAGATTTCGAAGGCGTTCATGGCCGTGCGCAAATGCATCGCAACGACCGGATGCAGCCGCAGCGTCTCCATGGTGAAGCGTCGCGCCACGTCGATGCGCGCAGGATCCAGGCACTCAGCCGTCGGATCGCCGCTGGAAAACAGCGCGTCAGCCTCGGCGGCGAGCTGGTCCCGAAAGTGCGGATTGGCCATCATCTCGTAGACTGCGAACGTCGCGGCACTTCCCAAGTAGTGGCCTGCGATGATCGGTGCGATGAAGGCGAATCCCAGATCCGTCTCTGGGAGGAACTGAGGGTCGGAATGATGAAGCGCCATCAAGTCGTCGACCAAGTCCCGCCTCTTGCCTCGGCGCTGGGCCGACGTGTGAGCGGCGTGAATCCGGGCATACAGGTCGAAGACGCGGTTCCGGGCACGCCTCATCGCCGGAGTTCGCAGCAGGATGCGGGGCAGCAGGCCGAGCACGTGAACGAGCACCGCCCTGTACTCGAACTTGAGGAGCGCGTCGAGCGCGTCGGTCGGATCTATGCTCGCGCTCAGCCGGGCGACCTGGGCACCGATCAGTCTCTGGCAGCCCATCTCCCCACGGACGGTCTTCCCGATTCCCCAGCTCGCGAACGTTCGCCGGGCCATCGAGAACACTTCGTCCATCCGATCCTCCACTACCGACCGGGAGTTCCCCGCGCGAACCGCCTTGCGCATGCGGAAGTGCTCCGCGCCATCCATGCTGGCGATCGACCTCGCCGAGCCCCATTCCTGTTGGAACTCCTCCAAGTAGTCGCGCGTCCGGAGGTGGAACCTGCCCTCCCGTCGCACCCAGAGGTTCGCCTCGGTGCCGGCTAGGACGACCATGCTGCGCCTTCCGGCCCTGAGCCGGAAGACGGGGCCGAGCTCCTTGCTCTTCTCGGCCATGAACTTGGGCAGGTTTCCCGAGCGGAACGTTCGCGAAGCCAGCATGTCGAGCATGCTCACGGTTGGCAGCGGACGACGCCGCACGGAGCGGGAACTGGCCGGCGGACGGTAGGAGCTCCGCACAGCCTCTGCGATGGCCCTGCCGATCAAGTCCATTCCGCTCAGAAACTCGATGCGGTCCTTGGCGATTGCGTACTCCTCCAGACTGAGCATGACAGCCATCCCGCCGCAGCAGTTCACGAGACTGATGATGGCGATGTCCCGGGGCGCAGGAATCTCTTCGCTGAACAAGAGGCGCATGATCCTGGTCTGGATCTCCTCCGCGGCGCGCCCGCCTTCGCCGGGATAGCGCTTCGTGCGAGCGACGCTGTTGGTCAGTGACCAGAAGCCCCCCTCATCGGCAGTCAGCACGCCGGACTTGACCAAGCGGTCCAGCGTCAAAGTGCTGATTCGGTGGGAGTGGCGGGCGATGCGCTCGACCCAGTACTGCGACGATTCCCGGCGTGGCTGCTCCGCGATCTTCCGGAGCGACGGATCCAGCAGGCTGTCGCCCGTTGGCGTCGCGTCGAGCAGCAAGATCGAGTCCAAGTCCGCATCAATGCGATTCTCCAGCGACAGGTCAATCAGCACGCTCCCTGCGAGCGCGCAGGACATCTTCCATTCGGGGACTGGGACGAAGTAGCCAGTGTCCTTGTTGAGCAGCAGCAGGACCAGTTCTTCCGCAAATCTCATGGAACCCTGTCGCAGCCTAGCGGACCGCTTGTGCATGCCTCCGCGTTGGAATCGCAGCGTTGGCGGCCCCCGCGAGTATAGCCCAAGCGTCCCCGGTGTCTTCTAGGAGGTTCCCGGCCGGGGGTTGCGGTCCGCCTGGCTGCCCCTATCGCGGAAGGAACTCGAAGCGGCCCGCATCCAGCGTCGCCACGACGCGCCCCTTGCCCAGCTCCCGCCCCGCCAATGGCATTCGTATGAGCGTTTGTGAGTGATTTGTAGACTTTGGTCTGCAAAGGCCACCAGCAGGGCTAGATGGAGGGTAGTTGCGGAGTGGTCGGAGGATGTAAGAAGAATCTCGCCGGCGCTCAACATTGGGCTTCCGATCTGCCATCGTGGAATGGCCGCCCCGCCACCGCTGGCCCCCTGGATCCGCGCATCCTCAACTTGCCCTCCACCACGTTCTGCGGCGAGCGTCTGAGCCGTCAGCACCGACAGCTTTTCATGCACACACACCGCCTAGGGCGGACCCAATCGGCCAATTGGCAGGCTCCTACCCCACGATGTCAGGATGTCTGAGGCCCTGCCTTGCGGCCCGTCCAGCGTCCACGAGGCAAATCCGTCCCGGAGCGACTGCTCCCAGCCGCCTGTGTGTCCCGCCGCCGCGCAGATCATCATGCGGGCGATCGCGATCAGCAGCGAATGGACGACGAACAGGTGATCCGGGGCGCTCCCGCCCCGCGGCGACATCCCTGAGACGTGCAGCATGTCGTGCCACAGGGCGCTCTGGGCGTCGGGCTTGCGGCGAATGTTTGCGGGGATCTCCCGGTAGAGGCGCGCCAGCTCTTTCGCCTTTTCTGCAAACAGCTTGCTGGCGTCGGCCGGAACCCACTGCCGGCCGACAGGGTCGCCGGCCAACCATTGGGCGAGCCTTCCGACCAGGTCCTCGGCGGTACCAGAGAAGCGTCCGGAATGCAGCGGCGTCGGCCGTCTAGCTGGATTCCACGCATGCCGGTACTCGTTGGCATGCCAAGTCCGGCCGTCTGTCAGGATGCCGGTCCACGCTTTGCGGGAGTGCTCGCCACCCGCCAATGACAAACGTTCCAGCTCGGCAGAGACCTCGGCCTCAAGGTAGCGCTCCAGCTGCTGTCTGGGAGACTCGCCTTGGCCGGCCCGAACGACATCCGGTTGCGTCGCTCCGCCCGATGCCTTGGCCTCGATGATCAGCCTGTAGCGCGGAATGTAGATGTCGATCCGCCCGCCGCCGGACGGATGTCCGCGTTCGATCTCCGAGGGATCAATGCCCATCTCAACCAGCAGCGGGAACAACTCAGCCACGACATTGCTTTCGCGCTTGTGGCGCACATTCCCGGAGAGCAGACTCTCGGCTACTTCAACAGCTCGGGGAGTCCAGCTGCCTCTTCGCTAACTCCAAGGAGTTCGCCGGGCGGAGGCGATGACTTCAGCCACCACGCAGCAAGCCGTCCTACTCTTTCTCCCAATGCGAATTCTGCGATTCAGTCGGGCGACTAAAGCTGTGCCGGGGCGCCATTGGGCCGCAGCGCGTCTCTATCAGACAGCTCAGCCTGATTTGGCAGGAGCTCTGCCGCGATGAGGTCGATCGACCGGGAGATTCCATCGTCGGACAGGCGGTCTCGCACAGCGATCGACAACGTCCTTTGGCTCGCGTTCGGTGTTCTCTGCTGGACCTCCCGCGACGCCTCCGACGCTGCCGTCTCGGCTTGAGCGCATAGCTTCACCAACCGGACGTGCCGCCGGTCATTGGCGTCGTACCGGGGGATCGGAACCTTGCGCCATGGGTGCTGAACGAAATGCCGACCACTCTCCCTCGCGTCGGCAAACGCTCGCCGTAAGCACGGCGCGTTGAGGAGCGAAACGAGGAATCCGGCTTCGCTCTCGGACCCGGCTACTTTCCAGAACAGCGTGTGCCCCACGAATCCGCCCCCGGCTGCCGTTCTCGCGGCGCGCATGATGTCGGCGGAGGTCGGGTACAGCACCATGCAGCGGTCGGACGCTCTCCGTTGTGGCTGAGACGAGAGTCCTCTACCGTAGTTGATTCGCCCGGCCAGAGTCTTGGGCGTGTTCTGACCCTTGCCCCTGTGCCGAACGTAGATCGTGTTCAGCCGCTGCCAGCCCGGCTCCGCAAGCGCCGAGTCGAGAGACAGCTCTCCCTGATCGTTTACGGGAATGATGGCCTGTGTGCCGCGGAACGACGACACGAACGAAAGCATCTCCACCGACCGGTATAGCTTCGACAGCCAGCCCTTCGGAACCTCGACATCCTGAGGGCCAACATCCCGCCACGGCCTGTGCTGAGATCGCAGCGTTCGCACTCTAGCCATCCCGAAGGCGGGAGACGTTCGCTCGGCCACGAGCAGCACGTTCGGGACGACCGTCGCCCCTTGCCGGAACTCCCCTGGGCTGTAGCCAGATGGTGCCTGAGGCAAGGGTGCTGGGGCGACCGTGAACTGGAGGCGAGCGGCCACCGCAGACCACGGTTCCTCGGGCTGGGGCTTCCGAAGACGCTTCGGGCCACTCGGCCTGGACCGCAAGTCTGCCTCAACCCGCTGCGCCTCGGCTGAGGCGTCCTGGTGCGGGTCCTGACGCGTGTGTTGAGCGAGCTCCCCCGTCAGAGGCCGGTGCTCCAGCAGCAAGCAGCACCGTCTCGCGTCCCCTCCGCCAAACGGCTGCAGCCGCTCCAGATCCACGGACTGGCTCAACGTCTCACCGTGCCTCTTACGGAACGGCCTCCAGTGCCCCCCGCGCAGCGCGGACTTCTTGACCAGCCACACGGCCGGATCGACTTCAGGGTCGTTCAAGTACAGCTCCCGCGCCCGCACCAC
Organism: Bryobacterales bacterium; assembly: GCA_963662745.2. GTDB lineage: Bacteria > Acidobacteriota > Terriglobia > Bryobacterales > UBA6623 > VXMF01. Next base: position 1,683,634 of record CAXXUI010000002.1, on the reverse strand, counting down.
GAAGAACGCGGCGATGTCGAGATGCGGTGCTTGCTTGCCGCCCGCCTGGAGGCGCAGCCGCTCGCCGAGCCGCTCCATGGCCCGCTTCCGTTCCGGCTCTTGGATGTGCGCCAGCTTCACCCACGGCGGATTAGCCACGATACGGTCCACCTTCCGCTGCGCCAGCAGGTGCGGCGAGGCGAGGTTCACCGCATACCAAGTCCAGACCGAATTGCCCTCCTCGCCGATGACGGACGCCAACTCGTCCCGGCAGCGCCGCAGGTCCTCCCGTCGGCCCTCCGGCACCAGGTGCAGCACCGCTGGCGGCAAGGGCTCGCCCCGCGCCGCCGCGTCGACCAGCCGCCGCATGCCGTCGGCAAAGCCCTCCTGCTGCACGAACTCCACCGGGATCAAGATCTCGCTCTCCTGCGGCGTGACGAGCCGCATCGCCCCCTCGACATGGCCGAACAGCGACTGCCGGTCCTCGTCGGCCAACAATGAGTCCCCCAAGTAGACGCGCAGCGCCGCCTCGCCCTCGCTCGGCTCGGCGGGCAGCACTCGCATCAGATTGGCCTTGGCGATCTCGATGGCCACCGGATGCACGTCGATTCCGTTCAGCAGCAGCGCCGCCACATCGGCCCGCTGCACCGCCGTGAGGCCCTTCATGGCCGGCGCGGCTAGGATGCGCAGGGCGGCATGGTAGAGGAAGGTCCCCGATCCGCAAGCGGGATCCAGCACACCGCGGCCTCGGAACGTGGACCGCCGCCGGATGGCGTCCTCGGCCCGTTCGACGGAGTCGGCCAGCCACTTGTCGTCGAGCGCCTGCTCGACGAGCATGGCCGCCAGCCAGTCCGGTGTGTAGAACTCTCCGAACACCTTGCGGTCCGCCTCCGGCACGAACGCCTCGTACAGCGACCGCAGCACGTCTCCCCGCCGCCGCCAGTCATAGTCGCTCACGGTGTTCCACAGCCCGGCCGTCCAAGCCCTGCCTTGCGGCCAGTCCAGCGTCCACGAGGCGAATCCGTCCCGGAGCGACCGCTCCCAGCCGCCGGTGCGGCCCGCCGCCGCGCAGGTCACCATGCGGGCGATCGCGATCAGCAGCGAGTGCAGGACGAACAGGCGATCCGGGGCGGTCCCGCCCCGCGGCGACATCCCCGAGACGCGCAGCAGGTCGTGCCACAGGGCGCGCTTGGTGTCGGTCTTGCGGCGAATGTTCGCAGGGATCTCCCGATAAAGGCGCGCCAGCTCTTTCGCCTTTTCTGCAAACAGCGTGCTGGGGTCGGCCGGAATCCACTGCCGGCCGACAGGGTCGCCGGCCAGCCATTGGGCGAGCATTCCGGCCAAGCCCTCGGCAGTACCAGAGAAGCGTCCGGAATGCAGCGGCGTTGGCTGTGCAGCTGGATTCCACGCATGCCGGTACTCGTTGGCGTGCCAGGTCCGGCCGTCTGTCAGGATCCCGGTCCACGCTCTGCGGCAGTGCTCGTCACCCGCCAATGACAACCGTTCCAGCTCGGCAGAGACCTCGGCCTCTAGGTAGCGCTCCAGCTGCTGCCTGGGAGACTCGCCTTGACCGGCCCGAACAACATCCGGTTGCGTCGCTCCACCCGATGCCTTGGCCTCGATGATCATCCTGTAGCGCGGGATGTAGATGTCGATCCGCCCGCCACCCGACGGATGTTCACGTTCGATCTCCGAGGGATCAATTCCGATTTCAACCAGCAGTAGGCACAGATCGGTCACGACATTGCTTTCGCGCTTGTGGCGCACATTCCCCGAGAGCAGGCTCTCGGCTACTTCGACAGCTCGGGGAGTCCGGCTCGTTAGTCCTGCAGTAGCCACAGTACTAGTTTACCAAGGATTGGCTCGATGTTCCGCCACGAGCAATCGGGACCGCCCCAGGACCGTCACTTGGATGGGCAACGGCAACCTTGCCAAGGGCGGCGCAAGCCAAGCCTCGACCGCCGACCGTCGCCGTGAGGTCGCCGCCTAAGTGCCAAATGGCTCCCAGCGCGGTCCGAAGATTCCTCGAGCTGCACCGCCGGTCCGGGTCTCAGCCAACCTGACACCGCGGCGTAGGAGCCTGCCAATTGGCCGATTGGATCTGCCGCAGGAAAGAACTGACAGAAACGCGAGGAACTTGGTTCCACACCCTTCTGGGGTGACGTGCCACGACCGACCCAGCGGACTGGATCTTCCTGGTATCGGTTTTATCTGGCGGATGCGGCTCAGAACTGTCACGCCAGCGCCTCTTGAACCGACCACCAACTGCGTCAGTTTCGAGTCGACAGAGAGGTCAGGATCTCTGAGACCAAGCTGTCAGGCGGCCCGGTAGTTGGCAAGCGCCAAGCGGGCCAGTTCCTTGGCAATGCCTGAATTGCCGCGCTGATCATGGACGTTGCGAGTCTCCCCTGGATCGTTCTCCAGATCAAACAGCTCGCTGCGGTCCCAGCTGAGGTAGTTGAGCTTCCATCGCTTGGTGCGAGCCATGAGGATCGGTGGCTGGCCCACGAACCGGTTGTCGGACGTGAAGACTGAGTGGCAGAAGTAGTACTCCGAGTAGGCGAACTCCCGCCGTTCACCAGCTTGGCCGCCGACTGACGGCGCGAAGGTCCGACCATCGATCCTCGCAGGCTCGGGCAGGCCGCAGAGCTCGGCCAAGGTGGGCAGTAAGTCCACCTGCTCCACGATCTGGTCGCTCGCAGAGCCTGCACCTACGCGGTCGGGCATTCGGATGATCAGCGGCACTCTCACCGACTGCTCGTACATGTTGTGCTTGGTCCACATCCGGTGCGCCCCTGCCATCTCGCCGTGGTCCGACGTGTAGACAACGACAGTGCTGCTGTCCAAGCCCAGCTCCCGAAGGGTGTCCCACACTCGCCCCACGTTCGCGTCCATCTGGGAAACGTTCCCGTAGTAGCCGCGCAGGGCCTCGTGCAGCTGCTCGTCGGTCTGCTGGTACCAGCCACGCTCCTTCGCCCGTACCAAGTGTCCGTGAAAGCCGGTCTCCAGCGCCGAGGCTGGTCGATCAGGCAGGTCGAGACGCACACCGTCGTACAGGTCCCAGTACCTATGGTGCGGGACCAAGGGAGTGTGCGGCATGAAGAACGACGCCCACAGGCAGAACGGCTTGTCAGTGTGAGACCTGAGGAACCGGACCGACTCTTCGGCGTAGAAAGTGTCGCGGAACAGTCGCTCGGGCATTTGCGAAGGGCGTCCCGTGGTCGCTCCCGCCCCCCCTTGGTCCTGCCTGAAGCTGCGCATCTCGGCGCGGGTGAGGCGGGCACTGTGCGTGGAGGCATTGACGCGGTGCGAGAAGCCGTGGCGACGGCTCTCGTCGACGAAGTGCATCTTGCCGATGGCCGCAGTCGAGTAGCCGTGGTCAGCGAACAGGTGGCCCGCCGTACGCGCGTCCTCCGGCAAGGGGTCCCGCAGGATCTTCGCACCATGCCGGCTGGGGTAATTCCCTGTGACGATTGAGCCTCGCGACGGAACGCATACCGGCGCTTGGCAGTAGGCGCGCTCGAAGCGAACGCCTTGGGAGGCTATCTCATCAATGTGAGGCGTGAGCGCCTGATGATGGCCGTAGCAACCCGAAGCGGCCGCTTGGTGCTGATCCGAGCAAAGGAACAGCAAGTTCAGCCGCCGCGACTGCGCGAAGGAGAAGTACGGCCCGGTCGATGCTCCGGCCAACGCTCCAATTGCCGCTCGCCTGTTCACGACTGCTCAATATACCAGCGCGCTGACCCTCCGAGCCCTCCGGGATTGGTTTCACCGAGGGCTCTTGGCGAGGCAGTAGACTTCGCCGCTTCGCGAACCGATCACCAGCCTACCCTCCGATATCGCGGGAGAAGCGACCACTCGGCCACCGATCGCGAACTTCCAAAGCAGGCTGCCGTCCTCGTGGCTCAGGGCGTACAGGTTGCCGTCCATGGACCCGACCCAGATGACTCCGCCGGCGAGCACCGGCGAGGAATCCACGCGGGATCGGGTTACGAAGTCCCACTTCAACTGGCCTGTCCGCTCGTCAATCGCATGAACGCGCTTGTCGCGGCCGCCGATCACGACCAAGCCGTCGCTGACCACAGGGGAGGCGAAGAACTCGAAGTCCGTCTCGGGATGGTCGTACCGCCAAACGACGCGCCCGGCCCGCCAATCGATCTTCAGTACCTCGTATCCGAAGGTGCCCACATAGGCGAGACCACCGACCACAGCCGGAGACGCTGCAACATAGTCCTTCATGTCCACCGCTGAGTCCTCCTCCCCAGTCGCGATGTCGATGATGCGGAACTGCCCGTCACAGCCGGTGATGAACGTCTTGCCGCCGACTACAGCTGGACTCGAGTTGACGCGGTCTTCAGTCTGGTACTTCCAGAGCACCTTCCCAGTCTCCGGGTGGAACGAGTACAGGTTGGTGTCGTAGGAACCCACCAAGACCGCATCCTCCCCGCAATGCGGCGACGAGAGGATCTCTGCGAAGGTCTGGTATGCCCAGGCCTGCTCCCCGGTCTCGATATCGACCGCGTGGAAGTAGCCCTCCTCGTCGCCGAAATAGACTTTGCCACCGGTTACGCAGCCCGATGCGGGGACGCCGAGCTTGGCTTGGAAGACCCATCGCGCTTGGCCGGTCTCAAGGTCGACAGCGTGAAACCTGCCGTCCATCTCGCCAAAGTAGACCGTGTCATCCACGATGATCGCCGTGGAGTCGACGCCGGCCGGAGCCTCGTACACCCACCGGACAGCCAGCGGCGGATCCAGTTCAGACTCGGAAATCGCGTTTCGGTCGCTACGCCCAAGAAAGAGCGGCCAGTCCGCCCGCGAGGCGGACGCTCCGCCTGTAGCGAGGAAGCATAGGAGCAGAGCGGACGCTCCGGCACCGCGCAGGCACCAAGCGGGTCCGCCGGGGAACGTCAGTCGCATACTCATAGACATATCAGGCGCTAGCCGGATGGAACGGGTGTGGCCCCGGACGGTCCGGGGCCTAGAACGTCGCGATCGGATTGAACGGGCTCCCAGTGCCGCCGCCGACCGGCATCGGAGCGGCTGTGACAAGGAACTTCCAGCGCTCCTGGCGGGCGGCCTCCTCGGCGACAGCCTCGAGATCGAGGTTGTCGAAGATGGGCATGCCCAGCGCGATGATCACCAGCTGATGGACGGGCTGCGCGACGCCGTCCACAAGAGAAGGCGCCACATCGCTGGCTGCGTCGCTGCCCAAGATCGCCGCATCCCTGTCCTTGAGCCACTGCGCCGCCGAGGCATGCAGGCCCGCCGACTTCTGGGACACGTCCCATGGACCATGCTGGTCCCGACGGGCCCAGCGGCCCGTCCGGATGAGGACGATGTCGCCACGACCCACCTCGGCACCGGACTGCTCCTCCCAAGCATCCAAGTCGGACGGGTAGATCGGCGTGCCGGGCTCCAGCCAGTCCACGCCCTTAAGGCGCGGAATGTCCATCAGCACGGCCGTGGCGAAGATGCCTTGCTTGTAGTTCGTCACGGCCAAGACCGGAGCGCCCTCGGCAACGACATCCGCCTGCAGGAAGCCGTTGTACATCCTGCCTTCGAATGCCATGTGGCAAAGCGAGTCCATGTGGGTGTGGGCGTACCCGTGATAGCTCACCTCGAAGTTGTCGGAAACGAACTGCCCGGGATTATTCAGCCCTACGTTGAGCATCCTGTGGCCGAACGGACGGGGGTTGTCCACCGCCGACTCCTTCTCCGCATCACGAGCCAAGGACACGGACACACCTGCCGTTACGAGCTTGGCGGCCGCGAGCCGCGTCTCGGGCGTGATGAGGTTCATCGTGCCGAGCTGGTCGTCGTCGCCCCAGCGCCCCCAATTCGACAGCGTCTCCATCCACTCATCTACATCCGCCTTGGTCAGGCTTGGCTGACCGAAAGCGCAGCACAGGGAGAGCAGCAGGACTGGCAGGAGGATTCTATTCAGCACGCCAACAGAGTAGCACTGGGGTAGGTCATCAGAATCCAGCTTCCGCCCCGTTGAGCCGCTGCTTGTCTGCTCGCATGTCTTGCGCGACGCGACGCATCGTCCGAGAGCACGATTCTACGAGCAGCACACGTACATCGGCATCGCACTGCTCCACAGAGCTCTGTTCCGCCGCGTTCTTGTGAGCACGGACCGCGCGGAATCCGCTCTGCTCGGATAGCCGACGCCCCCCCTCTGCACGAGATGGCCCGGAGCGACAGATGGAAACTTCCCTCGCTGCCAAACAGCCGCCGAGCACCCGGCCTGGCAAGCGAGCGTGATCCAACCCAGCAGCGGGAACCACGCTTGAGGGCCTGATGTACTCTGAGGGAAGACGATGCTCCGACGAACCGAGCGCAGGAAGCTCGAAGAGCGGCAACGCGCAGCCGGGCGACTGCCCCCCGGACAGTCACTCACGCTGAAGTGGCCCGTCCTCCACGCGGGCAGCGTCCCTGCCTTCGATCCTCAGACTTGGACTTTCTCGGTGTGCGGGTTGGTCAGGGAACCGTTGGAGCTGTCTTGGGACGAGTTCCAGACCCTGCCCAGAGTGCGCGTGCAGGCCGACTTTCACTGCGTCACGACGTGGAGCAAGCTTGACAACGTCTGGGAGGGCGTCTCGGTGCGGACCATCGTCGAGCGGGCCGGGCCCGCACCCAAAGCCCGATTCGTGATCCAGCATTGTGACGGAGGCTACACCACCAACACGCCTGTCGAGGACTTGCTGCACGACGACGTGCTGCTGGCCGACACGCACAGCCCGGAGCCGCTGACCCCCGATCACGGCGGCCCGCTGAGGATGATCGTGCCCCACCTGTACGCTTGGAAGAGCGCCAAGTGGCTGCGAAGCCTGGAGTTTGTCGAGACCGACCGACCCGGCTACTGGGAGGAGCGCGGCTACCACATGTACGGGGACCCGCGTCGCGAGCAGCGCTTCGGATGAGGCGGACCCCGTGATCCGCAAGCTTGCCAGAGTTTTTGGACGCAAGGCCCGGCCTCAGCCGCCGCCGCTACGGGGTCGGCCGCAGATCCGCAGGGAGAAGACCTACGCCGCGGACAGCGGCTATGTCTACCACTACACCTACGAGGGCTATCGGTCGGTGAACCGTCACGGCTCAGAGGGCTGCGACTTCGTGTTCCACTGCACGGGAGACCGGGCTAAGGGCTTCGCGCTCACGGTCTTTGCGCCCGACGAGAGCTTTGCGGCATGGGAGGAGGCGGAGAGACGGAGCCTCAGTCCGGTCGAGCGGTACGCCATCGTGAAGATGAGGCTGTTCGAGGTCTTCGACGAATCCGAGCGCCTGTCGGCGGATCTGGTGGGAAACCTGACGGCGGACCAAGTCGGGCACCAGGCGGAGGTTCTGGACCTCTAGCGCCGAGAGCGCACCTACAATGGGCGCATGCGAACTCGCTTTCTGAGCCTGATCGCGGCCGCGTCGGCCGTCTCCTGCTCGCCCGCCCCACCCCCTCAGGACGACGAGTTCGTCAACCTTGCGGAGCGTTACGTGGAGGAGCTGCTGGAGAGGTACCCCGAGTACGCCACATCCTTGGGCGACCACCGCTACGACGGGCTGCTCAACGACTACACCGCGCAAGGCGTAGAGGAGGCCGTTCGCTGGAACCGAGATTTCCTCGACGCGCTGGCGTCGATCGATCCTGCCCGCCTGTCGACCGCCAACGCGGTCGACCTTGCGATCCTCAGGAACGAGATTGAGTACGGCATCTGGTCGGCCGAGGTGCTGCGCGAGCACGAATGGAACCCGATGCTCTACGGCGTCGGAAACGCGATTTACTCCCTCCTAGCCCGCGAGTTCGCTCCTTTGGAGCAGCGGCTCGAGTCGGTCAAGCGGCGCTTGACCGGGGTCGGGGCCGTGTTCGAGGCGGAAAGGGCCAATCTGGGCAGGCCGCCCAAGACCCACACCGAGACGGCGATTCGGCAGAACGACGGCGCCATCTCGCTGGTCAGTGAGGAGCTGGACCGGTTCCTCGAGGAAGCTCCCGCGATGAAGCCGGAGCTGGAGGAAGTGCGCCGGTCCGCGATCAGCGCACTTGAAGATCGCGGACGGTGGCTGCGGGAGGAGCTGCTGCCCCGGTCCGACGGGGAGTTCCGGATCGGGGAGGAGAGGTTCCGCACCAAGCTGCGGTTCGCGCTTCACTCCGAGCTGTCGATGGAGGAGATCCTCTCGCGAGCGGAGCAGCGCCTGGCGCAGCTGCAAGAGCGGATGTATGCAACGGCGCTGCCCCTCTACCGCGAGTTCGTGACCGACGAGAGCCGACGGGATGAGGGGAACCGCGGCACCGTGATCCGCACCGTCTTGGACCGTCTGGCGGACTCGCACCCGACCGACACCTCCATCGTCGAGGACGCAAGGCTGGCGCTGGAAGACGTGGCCCGGTTCACCGAGGACCGCAACTTGGTTTCCGTCCCTGACGAGCCGCTGCAGATCATCGTCATGCCGGAGTTCCGCCGCGGCTATTCGACAGCCTACTGCGACTCGCCCGGTCCGCTTGAGGAGGATGGGGAAACCTTCTACGCCATCTCACCCACTCCGGAGCGCTGGACTGCCGAGCGCAAGCTGTCGTTCTACCGTGAGTACAACGACTACATGCTGCAGACGCTGACGGCTCACGAGGCGATTCCCGGCCATTACCTGCAGATTGCTCACTCCAACCAGGCTCAGCTGGAGACCAAGATCCGCTCCGTCTTCTCGTCAGGCACCTTTGTGGAGGGCTGGGCGGTCTACAGCGAGCAGGTCCTGGCCGAGCAGGGTTACGGCGGTGCGCCGTTCCGTATGCAGCAATTGAAGATGCAGACACGGGCGGTAATCAACGCGATCCTCGACCAGAAGATCCACGCCGGCTCAATGACCGAGCAGGAGGCCATGGACATGATGCTCCAGCAGGGATATCAAGAGGATGGGGAGGCGGCGGGCAAGTGGATCCGCGCTCAGCTGTCCTCGACTCAGCTCTCGACCTACTTCGTAGGAGTGGCCGAACACGAGGACCTCCGCAGGGCATGGGAGGAGCGGAACGGACCGATCGAGGACTTCGGCGCCTATCACGATCTGGTGCTGTCGTTCGGCTCCCCGCCCGTCCGTTTCGTCCGCCAGCTGATGGGGCTCTAGGTGCATGGCGGATCGAGGCATACCCGACTCCGGCCTCCGCCGCACAGTCTTTCCTAGCCCTGCGGCCGCGGCAGTGGCGCTCTCCTCGCTGCTAATTGCCGGCTGCTCGGTGAAGAAGTTCGCCGTGCGCCAGATCGGCGAAGCCCTGTCCTCGGGCACATCGACATACGAGACGGACCCCGACGTCGAACTGGTGGGCGGGGCCCTGCCGTTCAGCCTGAAGCTGGTCGAGAGCCTCTTGGACGTGACGCCCAAGCATCAGGGCCTGCTGCTGTCGGCGGCCAAGGGATTCACGCTCTACTCCTTCGCCTACGTGGACTCGGACGGCGAGATGCTGATGGACGAGGACTTCAGTCGCGGCATGGCCCAGAGGCAGCGGGCGAAGCGCCTCTACCTGCGCGCCTCGGGCTACGCCACGCGGGCTCTTGAATTGGCCTACCCCGGCATCTCCGAGCAGTTCGAGAGCGATGCGGCAGCCGCCCTGAATCGAGTCCGCGCGAGGCATGTCGAGATCCTGTATTGGGCGGGCACTTCCCTAGGCCTGTCCATCTCCGCCGACCCAACCGAGCCGAGCCTGCTGCTGAGGCTGTCCCAAGTGGAGCGGATGCTGGAGCGGGCCCTGCAGCTGGACGAGGCCTGGGATCGGGGCTCGCTGCACGAATTCCGCCTCCGGATGGAGGCTGCCAAGCCCGCCGGAGGCGACGTTCAGGTGATGCGGGAGAGCTTCCAGCGCGCGGTGGAGCTGTCCGGGGGCCAGCGCGCCGGACTGTTCGTTTCCTTTGCGGAAGCAGTAGCCGTACCCGCTCAGGACCGAGCGTTGTTCGACTCGATGCTGCAGCGCGCTCTCGCCGTCGACGCCGACCGTCACGCAGCTTACCGGCTACTCAACCATCTGGCACACCGGAGGGCCCGCTGGCTGCAATCGAAGGTGGACGACCTCTTCCTTTGATCGAGCCGCTGTCGAGCGCACTCCCTAGCTCGGACGGACCCGTATACTGGATAGGGTCGCCTGGAGACTTGGCCCTCGGCCGCCTTGGGCCGAGGCCTGTCGCTGGCGGGTGATGGTCGCACGCAGCGCACATGAGAAAGACCCTTCGCCCCCTGATCCCAGCGGTGCTGGCCGCGACGACGCTCTTCGCGATCCTCGACAGCTCCACGGCCCAGCGCAGGCGCACCAACAAGATCAAGCTGGGCACCATAGCCCCTAAGAACAGCATCTACCACGACGCGCTGATGCGGATGCGCCAGTCGTGGCGCGAAATCTCGGGGGGAGGAGTCGACCTGACGATCTATCCGGGGGGCGTGGCCGGCGACGAGGTGACGATGCTGCGCAAGGTGCGGGCTGGCCAGATGCAGGCCGTGCTTGTCTCGGGCAGCGGGATGTCATTCCTGGACGACGGCATCAGCGCCCTGCAGGTGCCGCTGATGTTCCGCTCGCTGGACGAGTTCGACTACGTTCGCGGAAAGCTGGCACCGACCTTGGAGCGCCGCCTGGCGGACAAGGGATTCGCCGTGCTCGCATGGGGCGACGCCGGCTGGGCGTACTTCTTCGCGGTGAAGGAGTTCCACACGCTCGACGAAGTGCGGGCCATGAAGCTGTACACGGCCATCGGGGACGACGAGTCCCTGCGGCTGTTCTCCGAGTTCGGCTTTCGAGCCGTTCCGCTGGACCTAACCGAGCTGCAGGCCAACTTGGAGACGGGCTTGGTGGAGGTCTTCGCCGTGCCGCCGCTGGTGGCCGCCGGCTACCAGTGGTTCGCCTCCGCCCCGAACATGCTGGACTTGCGGTTCATCCCGATCATCGGGGCAGTGCTGATCGACAAAGCGATCTGGGAGCGGATTCCCAGCAACCAGCGGGAGCCGATGCGGGAAGTGGCGCAGCAAGCCGCCACGGAAATCCAAGTCTCCGTCCGGAACCAGGAGCGGCAGGCGGTCGAGGAGATGCAGAAGTACGGCCTTAACGTGATCGGGGCGAACGAGGCGCTGGTCGCAAGATGGCGGCGAGAGGCCGAGGATGCCTACCCGAGGCTGCGCGACCGCTACGCTCCGGCGGAACTGATCGACGAGGCGTTGCGGTGGAGGGACGAGTTCCGAGCCCGCTAGCGGCACGGGACGGAAGACGCTCGGAGGAGAGCAAATGCCGAGACTGACACGACGCGACCTGCTGGCCGCAGCGGCGCCACTGGCGGCCGCGGCCCGCTCCGCGGCCGCAACCGACGCCAAGCCGCCACTGTGCCTGTTCACGAAGCACCTGCCGCACTTGGGCTATCGGGACCTAGCCAAGCAGGTGCGGGCGTTCGGGTTCGACGGAGCGGACTTGACGACCAGGCCGCGCGGGCATGTCCTGCCGGAGAATGTCGAGCGCGACCTGCCGTTGGCGCACGAGGCGCTGGCGAGCGAGGGGGTCAGTCTCCCGCTGATCTCGACCGGGCTGCTGTCCCGCGCGGACCCTGCGGCGCGCCCCACGTTGTACACGGCAGCCAATCTGGGAGTGCCCTTCTTCAAGCTCGGCTACTACCGGTACCGCGACTTCAACGACATGGACGGGCACTTGGCGAACGTCAAGCAGCAAGCGGAGTCTCTGGCGGCGATCGCCGGGCATGCGGGAATCGTGGGGGGCTTCCACAATCATTCAGGAACCTATGTGGGCAGCGCCCTGTGGGACCACTGGTGGGTCTTGCGCGACACGCCTCCCTCCCAGATCGGCTTCTACTTCGATCCCTGCCACGCGACGATCGAAGGGGGTTCGGCCGGGTGGGAGATCGGCTTCCACCGGCTCCGGGACCGCCTCAAGATGGTGGCCTGCAAGGATTTCTACTGGGAGAAGCGGCAAGGCCAGTGGAAGGCGCGCATGTGCCCGCTTGGCCAAGGCATGGTCGACTACCCGCGCTTCTTCAAGGCGCTGGCCGCCAGCGGATTTTCGGGACCGATCTCGCTGCATGTGGAGTACCCCATCGAGGCTCCGACGGAAGCGCAGCGCATCGACAAGGAAATGCTGGCGATCGAGACGGACTTCAAATACCTCAAGGCGCAGCACGACGCCGCTTTCGGCGGCTGAGCCACGGCCGGCTGGGGCGGTTCCGGCGCGTGAGCCGTCCAACTTGCGAATCTCCTAACCTGCGAGCACCGGGCTGCGCACACGGCCCCGCTGATTCCGGTTTGCGATACTGTACGAGGGAATCCGACAGCGTTGGACGATCGTTGCCACTGCGATTCTGGAACCAGCAGCCGGACAGGCACGGGCAGGCAATGCGTGGCGGGAGTCCATAGGGCAGTGGTGAACACCTGATGCCAGCCGAATCGGACGACGACGACCAGAGGCTGCCCGGCTGCCCGCCTCCTCAATTGGCTGCCGCAGGCTGCCCTGATCCGCGCTCGTGCAAGGCGACCGGCAGACTGCCGGTCAGCGTCGCGGCAACCCGCCAGAGGGGTCCGTGCTAGGCCTGATCGTAGTCAGCCTGCTGACCGTCGTCCTCTCCGCGCTCTGCTCGCTGTTCGAGGCGACACTGCTGTCCACTCGCGCGGGGGCGATCGAAGCGGAGAAGTCCGGCGGCCGGCACCCGGACCTAGCGGCGCGCATGCTGCGCATGAAGCAGGACATCGCGAAGCCGACCTCCGCGATCCTGATCCTCAACACCGTGGCCAACACCGCGGGTGCCACGATTTTCGGCCTGTTCGCCGCCTTGGCGCTGGGAACGCGGTGGGTTCCATGGATCTCGATCGCCTTGGTCGTCGCCATTCTGTTCGTGGGGGAGATTCTCCCCAAGACCTACGGAGCCACCCACTGGCGCTCGCTCTGGCCTTGGATCGTGCGACCGCTGCTGGTGCTGCAAGTGGCGCTGTCACCGTTGATCCACGTCACGCGGGCCTTCGCTAACCTCTTTTCCGGGAGCGGGCACAGCCCGGAGGTCACCGAGGACGAGATCCAAGCCACCATCCAGATGGGAAGCAAGACGGGCGAGCTCTCGGATTCCGAGGTTCAGCTGCTCACGGCCGTGTTCCGCTTCGACGACATGCTGACTCGGCAGGTGATGGTACCCAGGATGGAAGTGGTCTTCCTCGACGTGAACTGGCCGGCCAGTCAGGCGTTCGAGGTCGCCAAGCGGACTCGCCACACTCGGTTCCCCTTGTGCGAGGGTTCGCTGGACAGCGTCAAGGGCTTGGTCCACATCAAGGACCTGCTCGGCCAGGCGGCGGACGGCGACATGGACCTCGAGTCCGTCGCGCGCCCGCTGCGCCACGTGCCCGAGACGCTGCCTATCAGCCGTCTGATGCATCAAATGCAGAAGGACCACCAGCACATGGCCTTGGTCGATGACGAGCACGGTTCCGTGGTCGGAATCGTGACGATGGAGAACGTGGTCGAGCAGATCGTGGGCGAGGTGCAGGATGAGTTCGACTCGGAACCGCCCGAAGTCACCAGAGACGGCCCGGGCATCTTCAAGGTGAACGGTCATCTTCCGCTCGAGCGCGTCAACCGCGAAGTGGGCGTGAACCTGCAGTCTCAGGATGTCGACACGCTGTCCGGCCTGCTGGTCAGCCACCTCAACCGCTTCGTTGAGACAGGCGACCAAGTCAAGATCCAAGGCGCGGTCCTGCGGGTGCTCAAGGTCGAGGGCGGCCGGGCGACATGGGTGCGGATCACGGTGCCCGGCCGGGAGCGGGGAGTCTCCCCTGCGGGCGCTGACCGCGCCTGAATGGCCGTCGCGGAGCGGAATCCGTCAGAACGACAGCCCGAGGCCGCTCACGATGCCGTAGTCGTTGCGCTCCACGCCCTCGGCGGGCCGCGTGTCGTAGCGGTCGAACAGGCGCAGCGTGTAGTTGAACCGGCCGGCGATGGGCACTCTTAGACTGCCGTCGTACTCGACTCGCGCCCTGCCGCGGTCGAGTTGGTTGTTGCTGACGACGAGTCGCATGTCGAGCTCGACCGTTCGAAACAGACGCGCCTCCCACTCGACCCCGAGAAAGGCCTCGGCTGCGATCCGATTCTCCGCCCTCCGGAAGCGCTCGTGCATGTAGGCAAAGCCGCCCAGAGCCAAGAGGCTCGATCGCGAGCGCTCCCTGACGTTCCAGCCCAAGCCGCCACCCAGCCTGCTCCGGAGATCGAGCCGGCGCCGTTCGTTCCGCTCGAAGCCGGAGACGCCGTAGCCAAAGAAGCGGGCGTTCACATAGCGGTCCATGCGCGTGTTGAGCGCGTGGCGGCTCTGCGCCCGCGCCCCGTCCTGCCGGGCGAACAGCGAGTCGAGACTCGCTTGGAAGCTGTAATGGGCGGAGGAGTAGGCGGCTGTCGCCCCGAGCGACGACTGGGCTTGATCCTGATTGCCCCGCGCCACGCTGTAGCCGATGTCCGCTGACCCGTCCAACGCCGAGACGAGCTGGGCAATGCCCCGCCTGCGCCCGCCGCGGGCGATTCGCGCGATCGTATCCGAGGGCAGTTCCACTGCCGATCCGGGCTCGGCACCCACGCTCGTCGTCGGGCCGCTGCGACCCAGCTCGCCATCGTACCGGTCACCGTCCGCAGTGAGGACGGAGAAGGTGGCGTCAGACTCAATTGAGCGAATGTCAGACCACTTGAGCTGAATGGTATCTAGGTACTCGGACTGCAGGACGAGCTTCCCATCCTCCAGTCCCTTAATGTCGCCAGTCAGCCGGTCGCCGTTGACGAGCACGACCGTGTCCGCCGGCGCAGCGAGGGGCCAGACGAACACGATGAGGAGCAGCGGCAGGAGACGGAAGGCGCGCATGAGGTCTGCGTGGCGAAGCCGCCGGCCGGCCACTTCTCAGTCTAGCCCCACGGCTCGGAGAGCCGTGGGGGCAGCTGCAACTTGTTGGAAGAAGCAACTGGCTGGAGTGCGGGGGGAGCAATGCAGGACGGCTTCGGTCCCAGCAGGGCCGATATCACTCAGAGGAGGGAGCGGCGGGTGGCTGGGTGGGCGCCCTAGGCTGCGGGTAGGCCGGAGGCGGAGGAATCAGGCCCTCGGGATCAAACAGCCGTCCCGGCAGGTAGTCCCGCGCGCGCGGACCCTCAAGGGTCCGGATCTTGATGTTTCGGTACCACACCGGGTGGTTGTGGTGAGTCAGCGCGATGTGGCCGGGGCCCTTGAAGCCGAACCCCGGTACGCGCTTGAACTTGGTGTTCTCGACACGGGAGAAGAAGTCCTGGGAATTGAACTCGTACTCTAGGACCTTCTGGCCGTTGAGCCAGTGCTCGCCGTGCGTGCCGCGCACCACGATGCGGGAGCTGTTCCATTCGCCGGCGGGATGGAGCGGCTTGTCCGCGGTGGGCTTGTACAGCAGATACAGGGAGCCGCAGCTGGAGTACTCCCAGCCGGGTCGGTTCTGGTTCAGAACAGCGTCGTCCAGCAGCTGGTATTCCGGGCCGGTGGCCCGCAGCATGGACCGCCGCTTCGCGTCAGGCGACAGGTGCGGCCGATAGCCGGGGCCGGCCCAGGCCTTTTGCACGAGATACTTGACGCCGCTGTTGCCGCCCTCGACCAGCTTCCAGTCGAAGACCAGCTCGAAGTTCTCGAACTCGCTCACCGTCACGATGTCCCCGCCCGTGTTGTCGGCGAGCGTGCGGATGGTGCCGTCCTCGATGGCCCACGATGACGTCGGGAACGGAGTGCTTTGGAAGCCCTCCCAGCCGGTAGTGCTGCTGCCATCAAACAGCAGCTGCCACCCGGCCAGCTTCTCAGCTTGGGTGAGCCGGTTGGCGTCCGGCGCGGCGAGGCAGAGGCCAGCTAGGAGCAAGGGCAGGGCGAGCAAACGGAGCACAGTCATGGTCAGCGCTTCAAGCATACCCGATCACGAGAGCATCGCTGCAGCGGGCCGGCCGCTACCGCACGAAGAGGAATTCCGCCGTATTGAGGACGGCATGCGCCAAGTCGGTCCACGCTTCCCGGCTACCGCCCTCGCCTTCGCGACGGCGGCCCTGCCGGTCCAAGAACCGCTCGACCTCCTCGAGCTCCGATTCCACCGGAGGGCGGCCGAGAGACGCCATGTACATGGTCCGTACCCGGTCGCGGCTCGTGCCGGGCAGCTGCAGCATCCGCCGCGCCCAGAGGTCGGCCTGCCCTTGGATGAATTCGTTGTTGAGCATCAACAGCGCCTGCGACGAGACGGCCGACACGCCGCGCCGCCCGGCCGTAGAGATCGGAAGCGGGTAATCGAACGCCAGGAACAGCGGCGGCAGGAAGTTCCTGCGGACCTGGAGGTACACGCTGCGACGGCCAAGGCCGTCCAGCGGGCCCGACTCGGGCTTGCCCCGTCCGTCTTGGTAGACGCTGATGTGCGGAGGCACGCTCGGCCCGCCCAGTGCTGGATCCAAGGAGCCGGACACGGCGAGAACGGCATCGCGGATGGCCTCCGCCTCCAGCCGCCGGACGGGGAAGTGGGAGAGCAGGCGGTTGGCGGGGTCCACCTGGCGCGCCCGCTCGGACTCGCCGCTGGCCGCCCGGTAGGTGCTGGACAGCAGGATCTCGCGATGGATCGCCTTGACTGACCAGCCGGATTCCACGAAGCGGCGGGCGAGATAGTCCAGAAGTGCTGGATGGCTCGGCTCCTCGCCCATCCGGCCGAAGTTGTCGACGCTGGCGACGATGCCGCGGCCGAAGTGATGATGCCAGATACGGTTCACCATGACGCGGGCGGTCAGCGGGTTGGACGCGCTGGCGATCCAGTGCGCCAGCTCCAAGCGCCCCGAACCGATCCGGAACGGCTTCTGGTTC
Organism: Bryobacterales bacterium; assembly: GCA_963662745.2. Taxonomy (GTDB): domain Bacteria; phylum Acidobacteriota; class Terriglobia; order Bryobacterales; family UBA6623; genus VXMF01. The sequence goes on along the minus strand of CAXXUI010000002.1, from coordinate 1,666,823 downwards.
GAGCCTGCAACTGCCTGCAAATACCTGCGGGGAGCGACCTCGCCCAAGTTCTTGTGATTGCCGCGGACGTGGACCGGAGAGTCGGCCGGCTGCCAGTCCCGGCTGGTCATCGCGAACGTGGACGCTGGCATAGCCCGCTCGACGGCCGCGCGCCGGGCCGTCCATTCCGCTACCTCGCTCTGCTCGGAGGCGGGCAGGTACTCCACGGCGTCTTCCAGCTGGCGCAGCCCGAGCAGCGCCGAGAGCAGAGCGCGATCCGACGAGGCGAGATCCGGTCTGCCGGCCAAGTCCCGGGCCAAGGCTTGGTAGGTCACCGCCAAGTCCTCCAAGGAACGGATGTCGTCTTCGACCAGTAGGTCAAGCACTCTCGGGCTGACTGGGCCGGCAATGGGCGGTGGCTTGGGATGGGATGAGAAGACCACCTTGTCGACCACGATCGATCCCTTGCGGTCGCGGTCGACGATCTCGATCGAGCATGTCCTGTCCCGCTCCTTGGTCATCGCGATCGAGTGCCACTGCAGCCGGCCGCTGCCGGCCGGCATGGCGTGGCCGGACTTGTGCTCGTCGGCGATTACGGTAAAGCGGACCGGGGCATTCTCACGTTGCGCCCTTGTGTAGGCCGGTCCGGCCATGCGGACATGGACGTGACGCGCCGGCATTCGGAACTTCTCCGTAGTGAGGGTGCCGACCAAGGAGTCGGCGCCGCGACCGAAGGAGGCCGCTACGGCTTGGCCGGCGAAGCCGCCGGCGCTTTGCCCGGGCGGAACGGTCCGGGTGGGACCGTCGGCGAACGCCGCGCCGCTGGACGTCCAGCGCGAGAAGCCCTGTTCAAAGTCCTCGAAGACCGTGTCGCCTCGCTCTTGCCAGATCGGATGGGATGGATCTGCCTGGAGAGCCCAGTCGGCCATCTCCTCGCGCAGCCGGACCATCCATGCGGCGAAGGCGCTCGGCTCGGACGCTGACTTCTCCGCCTCCTCCGCCGCAGTGCGAGCGAACGGATAGAGGGGGTGGCTGGGTTCGGAGAGGGCGTGTCGCAACTCAGCGCCTAGGCGGGACGGCTCGTCGGCCTCCAACTCACCCGCAGCCGCGAGAAGCTGCTCGGCCAGCGACTGCGCCGGAGCGGCGAGGGCCGGCAACAGTCTGGCCTCGATCACTCGGTTCGCTTCGCCAGCCCGAGCGTTCATGGACTGGATCTCCCGTGCGCGGCTAGGGCTGTCCACGCAGGTCTCGCTGAGGTGCGTGGATGCCAGCACGCCGAACAGCGAGTAGTAATCGGCCGTGGGGATAGGGTCGAACTTGTGGTCGTGGCAGCGGGCGCAGGCCACGGTCAGGCCCTGGGTCGCCTTGGTGAGCACGTCGATCTGGTTGTCGATTTGGTCGGCCCTGGCCTTGACAGAGTCGGTGGGGGAGTTGAGCACTTCCCACAGCCACAGCATTCCCGAGCCGAGCGGGCTGACGAAGTGCGATCTGTCAGCCGACACACGCGGCGGCAGCAGGTCTCCGGCGATCTGCTCACGGAGAAAGCGATCGTAGGGCAAGTCGGCGTTGAAGGAGTCGATGACGTAGTCTCGGTACCGCCATGCGTCGAGCTTGTTGTTGTCGAACTCGTGGCCGTTGGTCTCTGCCCAGCGAACCAAATCCAGCCAGTGGCGCCCCCACCTCTCGCCGTAGTGGGGCGAGGACAGCAGGCGATCGACAGCAGCCCCGTAGGCGTCCGGGAAGTCGTCCCTCAAGAAGGCTTCGACTTCGGCCTGCGCGGGAGGCAGGCCGGTCAGGTCAAAGGTCAAGCGCCTGACGAGGGCCAGCTGGTCGGCTGGGGCAGGCGTCGCGAGGCCGGAGGACTCCAGGCGGGCCAGGACGAAGCGGTCCACTCCCGTACGCGCCCACTCCTGATTCTCGATGGCGGGGAGATCCGGATTGCCGAGCGGGCGCAAGCTCCAGAACTGCCGGCCCTCTTCCAGATCGACGCTCTCCTCTCCGGCATGGGCATCCTGGGCCTCCTCTGTCCGGGGATCCGGCGCACCCATGCTGATCCAAGCTTCGAGATGCTCAATCTCTTGGTCGGAGAGGCGGCCGGACGGCGGCATCCGGAGGTCGAGTGACGAGTAGGAAACGGCCTTGAGCAGCAAGCTAGCGGCAGGATCTCCGGGCACCACGGCCGCTCCGCGAGTGCCTCCGCGGAGGAGGGCCTCCTTGGAGTCCAGGCGCAACTCGCCCATAGCCATGGTCTCGGCGCTGTGGCAGGCGTAGCAGTTTTCCACCAGCAGGGGCCGGACATGGCGCTCGAAGTGCTCGGACTGCTCGGCCTGCTGAGGCAAGGCAAAGGGCGGCAACACCGCCGCTGCAAGAAAGACGACTAGCCGATGCATCACGATCCAACCCCATAGAAGATCATACGTCTCCTTGAGCGGAGGACGGGGCCGGCGACACTGGACCCAGTGTACGGTGCGAGTGACAGCAGGCAAGCAGATCCAGTGAACAGCCGTCTGGCGGTCAACTTGGTCCACGGAAGGTTCCGAGCGCCGGATGGCGTGGCGAGGGACGCTCAAGCCAAGATGCTGCTCGTGCAACTGCATCGAGTGGGACTGCCTAGGCAGCTGCGGTGCTCGGTCGGGAAGTCGGGCGGCAGCTGGACGAGCACTGCAATGCGCGGGAGAGGCGGCCGGCCCGGATCTCCGAGGCGCTGGTGTCGTTCAACCAGAAGCGCACGCTCAACTTGGAGTGCGGGCTGACGGGTCGTCCGTAGTTGGCGACCGGCTGCAGCGCTGAGCGTCCGGTCATTGGAACCGAGTAGGTCGTGACTCACTCCCCAAGCCAGATGGAGGTTAGCAGGCGTCCCTGACTGGACCCGCATGTCCGGGACACAGGCCCTGCTAGGGACCCTAGTATCTCGCCAACTATACACGAATCCTTGCCTATCAAGTTGAACTTAACTGTGGCTAGGACCGCGCTGTAAGATGAAGCATCCTCTGCGCAGCCCCGCAGCCGATGTCCCGCTCAGCGGCAGAGGCCTGCAGCGAAGCTTCGATTCCGTCTTCGGACGTGACCAGCTCTCGCCGTCGGACGCGGCTTCTATAGTATTGGTGAAATGACAGTCCTCAGACTGCTGGTGCTGGCCACCATCTGCATCCCCGCCGCTCCTCAGGAAAGCGGGATGATCCCACGCTGGCAAGTGGAGGAGATGGCAACCGGCGTGGTCGCCAACGCGGATACTGCCTTGAACCTAGTCGAGCCCCTGCAACCAGCCGACTGGGTGGCCAATGGAGCCCCTCTGGTCTACGTGGATCAGCACCGCGTGCTGATCCAAGAACTGGAGAACGTCAAGCTCGCGGCTCTCGCGCTGGGCCGCGATCCAGAGCGGCTTACGTACGCCGTAGACACCTTCCTGTGGCTCGATCGGGCCGACGCGCTGCAGTCCTCCGTCACGGACGCGACGCGCCGGTACTACAACGGTGCGGTTGCGGACCTGCTGGACTCGGCACGGAACCGGAATGCCGAAGTGATGGAGACGCTCAAGACCTACATGCGTCAACTAGCGGTCCATGTCGAATCGTCCATGGCAGTGGCCCACAAGGAGGCGCAACGCTGTCGCGAGGAGATTGTCGCGAAGCCTCGCTAGCCGCGATTTCTCGCACGGCAGCGGCTTAACTGCTGCGGCCTCACGGCCCTGCCCTGCCTGCGCGGCGGCTCGGACCGCACTTCGAGCGCGCCATGATCGGCCGGCCGTCAAGGCGGGCCACCCTGCCTGCCCAGTGGACCTCGAACTCGGCTAGAACGCGCCGTCCCGCTGCTCGAAGTGCGTCGGCTTGGCCAGTCCCGACCCGCCACGCCGAACCCAGTCCGCCACCATCCGGATCATCCGCTCGACATCGACCGAGGGAACTCCGAACAGCGACGCGCACAATCTGGCGTCGCTGAGCAGCGCCGTAGTCTCCTCCCGCCCGGAGAACTGTGGCTTCACCCCGAGCTCCCGACCGAACCTCTCAGCCAGCCAGCGCACCGAGAGCGGCTCGACGCCGGTGACGTTCAACACGAACGGAGGCGCCGAGCAATGTCGGAGCAGGCGCAGCGCGACGGAGTTGGCGTCCCGCTGCCAGATCAGGTTGACGTGCCCCATCGAAAGCTCCACCGGGCGTCTGCCGACCACCTTCTCGGCGATGTCGCGCAGCACTCCGTAGCGGGGCTCGACGGCGTAGTTGAGACGCATCAAGGCCATCGGAGTGCCGTGTCGCCGGCTGAAGTGCTCCAAGAGGCGCTCACGGGCCAGCACAGACTGGGCGTACTCTCCCAACGGCTCGGTGGACCCGGTCTCGGAGCAGCCGGGCCCCGGCGCTGCCGACAGGGGATAGATGTTGCCGCTGGAGAAGGCGACAATGCGCGAGCCGGCGAACCGCTCTGCAGCCAAGCTCGGAACGTACGCATTCACCGCCCAAGTGCGGCTCGGATCCCGGCCCGTGCCGAACTTGAAGCCGACCATGAATATGACGTTGGGAGTGGTCGGGAGGTTGCGGAACCCGCCCGGACTGAGCAGGTCGGCCGCGATGGTATCGACACCCCAGCCCTCCAAGCGCTCCCGCAGGCCCGCCTGCGTGAATCGGGACACTCCGATCACCCGACGGGAGCTGCCCGCTGCCCTCGAAGCCCTCAGCGCGAGCCGCGCGAGGGTGGGACCCATCTTCCCGCCGACGCCCAGCACCAAGATGTCCCCGTGTAGCCCGCCCATGCACTCGACATCGGGCTGAAGCGGCTCGGAGAGCCGGTCTTCTAAGCGGTCGGTCGCGGGCCCTTGGCCAGCCATCCTCTAGGGCAGCTCGAGGTCCTCGGGAAACAGGGCAACATCGTCCGGGGGCGGGAGCTTGTCCCGGAGCAGGAGCAGCCTGGTGCGAAGGAATCGGCTCGGCAGCTGCTTCGGCCCGGACTCGACACTGATGTCGCAGCACAGCCCATGCAAGTAGAGCGTAAGAGTGTCAACCAACGCTTGCCGACGATAAGCATCGCGCAGTCCGTCGACTGCCGCACTGGTGCCGTTCCGGGCTAGCAGCTCCTGCTTCAAGGTCCATGCTTCGTCATGCACTTCGCCATGCGCCTTGGCGTCCAGCTCGGAATCAACCGCCAAGTTGAACTTCGCGGCGAACTCCGGCCCGGCGCGGTCTACGATCTCCTCGGACAAGGCGCCGAACAGCAGCGAATGGGCGTCGCCGCCGGCATTGGGGCCCACCGCTAGGAACAGGTAGGTTTCCTTCCCGAACGAGCGGACCACCACATGCACCTCGCATTCCTCATCCGGGTGAGAGAAAGCGATGCACAGCCGCTTGCCGCCATCGTTTGGCTCCACGTGCAAATAGGGAACCATGACCAACCGTAGGTTTGGAATAATCTCGCACACGCCAGGCGGGAGCGCCGTGGCCGGGTCGTGGATCAGCGTGTCGCTCTCCTCCGGATCCAGCCGCATGATCGAGCAGTACGCCAGCGACCCCCCGAGCGGAATCATCATTCCGCCGCTCTGGGCCACGAATTCGGCAATTGACAGGGGTTTCGATTCAGTAGAAAGGGCCTGCATCCGCTCGCCTACTTTCAAATCCTAGCAAACGGCGGAGAACTAGGATCAGTTCGCGCCATCTCCTTGCCCGAGCAAACCGAGGGGGCCGGTGCGGGAGTCGGCCCGCGATGTGCTGCGCGACTCTGCAGCCACGACGGTCGGCACGGACATTGCGCCCGACCGCACTCATAGAGCTCTCGCCGGCTACGCGGTTCGGTCGCGGTGGCTCGTTTGGCCCACCACCGGTCGGCGCCGAGGCGGCTTGCCTAGTCCATCCACTGAGGATGCGCTGCTCGGGCCTGTCTCCTGAAGCCGTGGATCATCCGTCCGAGACTCGGACCGAGCCACCGCCGGGAACGCTTCTGAGCTCGCCGCACACGCCCTCCCGGCTCGTTTGCTAGCCTCAAGCACAGCTGGCCGGTGCGGGAGCACTCCAGGCCGGCGATTCCCATGAGCCAGCCTGCCACGCAGTCAGCCAGCCGCATCCCTGAGCAGATCTATCAGCCGGTTCCCGACGAGCGCCAGCTCACAGTGCGCTCGGTGGTCGCCGGCTGCCTGCTCGGAGGAGTGGTCTCCTGCATGAACATCTACATGGGCCTCAAGATCGGGTGGTCCTTCGGGGGCTCGCTGATCGCTGCGATCCTCGGTTTCGGGCTGTTCATGATCCTAGGGCGGACTCTGTCCGTGCTGGAGTGCAACATCACCCAGACCTCCGGTTCGGCGGCGGGCACCATGGCCTCCGCCGCCGGCCTACTGGCCCCGATTCCCGCCATGCAGCTGCTGGGTTTCGAGATCCCGATTCAAGGCCTCGTTCTCTGGGGTCTCTCCGTGGCCTATCTCGGCGTGTTCTTCGCCGTGCCGCTGCGGCGACAGATGATCGAGGTGGACCAGCTGCGCTTCCCCACCGGTACAGCGACCGCGGAGACCATCCTGGCAATGTTCGCCAAGGCCAAGGAAGCAGTCGACAAGGCGCGCGCGCTTCTCTGGGCGGGCGCCGCGGCAGGGGCTTTCACGCTGGTGACGTATTTCGTCCCCGCCTTGGAGATGCCTCCGGCCGAACTGTTCGGCGTTCCGGTGCTGGCCGCGGCTGCAGCATGGGGATTCCGCCTCTATCTCGGCCCGATGCTGTTCGGGGCCGGGTTCCTGATCGGACCCAGAGTGAGCGCGAGCCTCGCGATCGGCGCGATTGCGGCTTGGGGTGTGCTCGGCCCGTGGGTGCAGGAGGCGGGCTGGGCACCGGGCGCTGTAATGAGCTACACCGACGGGCCGCGCGGGTGGCTGTTGTGGCCCGGCGTCGCGATCATGGTCTCGGAGGCACTGACCTCGCTGGCGCTGAGCTGGCGCACCTTCCTGCGAACCTTCCGTGGCGGCACGATCGTGGGCTCCAGCGAGACCGGTAACGAGCGCATCCCCACCTCGTGGTGGCGGAACGGCCTCGCCGTCGCCGCGGCCGCGACGATCGTCGCGGCTTGGTACCTCTTCGCGATCCCGATTCACCTCACCGCAATCGCGCTGGCACTGTCGTTCCTTCTGGCGGCCGTGGCCGTCCGCTCCACGGGAGAGACCGACATCAATCCAGTCGGCGGCATGGGCAAGATCACGCAACTCGCCTACGGCGGACTGTCCCCCGGCAGCATCGGCACCAACCTGATGGCCGCAGCTGTTACCGGGGCCGGGGCCTCGCAAGCGGCAGACATGATGCAGGATCTCAAGACCGGACGCCTGCTGGGCGCTTCGCCCCGCCGGCAGTTCTTGGCGCAACTGTGGGGAATCGCAGCGGGCGTCGTGTTCTGCATACCGGCCTACCTGCTGGTCACGAGCGCGTACCCGCTGGGAGGCGAGCAGCTTCCAGCGCCGGCAGCATTCTCATGGAAGGCCATGGCCGAACTGCTGACGCAGGGGCTGGACGCGCTGCCACCCAACTCGGAGGCGGCAGTCGCGTGCGGAGCCGCGTTTGGCGCCCTGCTCCCCATCCTGCGCCGCTCGCCCTCGCTCGCACCGTACATCCCCAGCGGCCTGGCCATCGGCATCGCCTTCATCGTGCAGGCCTTCTACTCGCTGATCATCTTCTTCGGAGCGCTGGTGCTGGTGGCTTGGCAGAAGGCGAGGCCGGCCAGCGCGGCCAAACTCAGCTTCGCAGTCGCCTCGGGGCTCGTGGCAGGCGAGGGGCTGTTCGGGATCTTCAAGGCAGCAATGACTCTGCTGGGCGTGCCGACGCTGTGACGCGGCAGCGCCGCAACCGGACGCCTCCTCAGATCTGCCCTAGAATCTAGAACCATGCAGCTTCACATTGCGATCCCAGTGGCCGGGTGCCTCGCCATGGCCGCACAGGCGCAGCTCCAAGTCGCCACCCCGGTACGCTCGGTCAGCCCCTACGTGATGGAACGCCTTGCGGCGCCCGACCGCACGCTATTCCAGAAGCTGGCGCAAGCGCCCCTGGAGGCGGTGTGGTCCCAGCTGGTGTCGAAGGGCTTCGAGCACTGCTTCATCAACGAGCTCGAGCCGTTGCACTCCGACCGGCGTCTAGTGGGACGAGCCCGCACGATCCGCTACCTGCCAACCAGACCCGACCTCCGGGAGGAGATCTACGCCGGGCGCAAGCAGCTCAACTACGTCTCGGCCGAGGAAGCCGCCCCCGGGGACGTACTGGTCTTCGACGCCGGCGGCGACACGCGCTCGGCGGTGTCCGGCGAGATCACGACCATCCGCTTCCTAGCTCGCGGAGGCACGGGACTCGTGGTGGACGGCGCGATGCGAGACGTGCCGGAAATCGCGGGAATGCCGATCCAGCTATACCAGCGGAGGGGACAAGCGGCAGCCGTGCGGCCCAACCTGATGAGCGTCGACTACCAAGTGCCGGTGCGCATCGGAAACGTCACAGTCCGTCCGGGCGACCTCTTGCTCGGCGAGCGCCACGGCATCCTCGTCATCCCCTCCGAGCTGGCCGACGAGGTGCTCGATGCGGCCCTCGCCAAGCAGGACCTAGAGTCGTTCCAGCGCAAGCTCCTGCTGGAGGGGCGGTCGATCTACGGCGTCTACCCGCCCGACGAAGACACGCTCCGAGAATTCGAAAGCGTCCAGCGGCCGTGACCGGCCGACGACAGCGGGCGCTGGTACCGACGGATGGACTTGAACCATCGATCTCCTGATCCACAATCAGGCGCTTTAACCAACTAAGCTACGTCGGCCCGGGCGAGAACGGGCAGGCGGGAAGCCGCGCACCACGCACGGCGCTGCACGCTCTACGCTCAGAATACACGATCCGCGGCTGGACGGCTGCCGCAGAATGGAGAAGTGACGTCGAGACGGGAGTTGATCGGGGCGCTGGTTGGCCCGGTGGCCGCTCTGCGGCGCCCGGCTTCGGCGCAAGGCGATCCGCCAACGCTGCAGCTGGAGTACGAGGCATCCCTGCCGATCCCGACGCCGCCCCCGTTGGAACCGGCACGGCCGGCACGGATCGTCGTCGAGTTCTCCAGCGGACCTCGCGGGGCGGAGTGCCGGCTGGGAGTCAGAGCGCGTCTCGACGGCGAGCCGGCCCTGCTCGCGCTCGCCGTCTGGACTCCAGACGGCGCTTCGTACTGGCGGAAGCGCGAAGGCCTGCGGCTGCCCGCATTCCGGGGCCGCGCCGCTTGGGACGGCGGCCGGTGGTCCTTGACGGTCCGCGGCAGACCAGCCTTCTCGGCCACGCCTGGAGACAATGCGGGCCTTCACGAACGGTTGGAGCGGGCGCTGCCGTGGCTGAACTACCGCCCCTATCTCGCGGCGGACTGGACGGGGGGGCCTCTGTCTGGAGATCCGGTTGCGCTTTGGAGCGAACGGAGCGCCGACTTGATTGCGAACCAGCCGGTCGATCCCGAAGGCTGCCGGGCGGCCGGCGACCTGGACGGGTGGCTACCGAAGGTCGGTGCCCGCCGCCTCGTCGGTGCCCGGTTTCTCTCGGCGACGGGCGCGGCGACCTGGCGCAAGGAGACGGAAACTGCACCCGAGCGGTACGAGCCGTACGCCTTCCGGAGGTATCGCGGAGGGGCGGACGGGATGCCTCCCGAGACCCTCCACGCGGAAACGGCAGAACTCGACCGTTACCGGGCCAGAAGCGAGATCCGGCAGAGCGGCTTGGTGGTGGTGAGCGTGGACTGCCGGGGCACCGCAGCCGCAATCGGCGACCTGCTGCCACCGCCGTGCGAGCCGTTGGAGGGCGGGGCGGTCCGCGTCCTGACTTTCCGTGGACTGGCCGAACCAGGCTTGGACGAGGCTTGGCTGCTGCTGGAATGCGTCGTGGGAGGCAGCCGCGCGTGGTATGCAGCCTCCCACCTGCGCCCCTCGCTTGAGCATGCCGCGTTCGGTCGGGAGGTGTTCGGGCATCCGACGCAGCAGGGGTCGGTGCAGGCCTCGCTCGGCGGCAACCGCTTTTCGGCTGGGGCGGAGCGGCAGGGCCGGCCGCTGTACCGGGCTTGGGGCAGCTACGGCGGTTTCTCAACCGGCACGACGATCTGGCGGATGCAGGTCGCCGCACTCCGGATCGGCCCTTCGGGGGCCGGTGGCGCTCCGGACGGCGAGGTGGTCGTGCAGCCGTGGCAGTTCTTCGGACTCCGCCAGCCGGTGGTCAGCGGAAGCCTACGGGCCTCGTTTGAGCCGCCTGAGCCGGGCGTTCGCCCCCGGCCTTGGAACAGGGTGGCCACCATGCGGGCCGCCTCCGCCATGGTCATGGACGCCGCTGGAATCCGGCGGCTGCCCGCCCGGGTCGCTGCTCGAGTCAGCGGCATCGAGCGTTACTACCGCGACCGGTGCTCGGGACACCTGCCGTGGGACAGTGACAGCGCCGGACTCCGATCCGACTGAGCCGGCCTAGCCGGCGCTACTGGCTGAATCGCTCGTCGATCAGGACCAGATCCCGCTTCTCGGGACCCGAATAGATCTGGCGCGGCCGAGCGATCCGCCGCTCGGGGTCCTGCATGAACTCGTCCCAGTGAGCCAGCCAGCCGGCCGTCCGCCCCAAGGCGAACAGGACGGTGAACATGTCGGAGGGAAAGCCCATCGCTTCGTAGATGATCCCCGAGTAGAAGTCGACATTCGGATAGAGGCGGCGCCTGATGAAGTACTCGTCCTCCAACGCGATTGACTCCAGCTCCATGGCCAAGTCGATCTTTGGATTCCTCCCGGTGACGCTGAAGACCTCCGAGGCGATCTGCCGGATGATGCGGGCCCTAGGATCGTAGTGCTTGTACACTCGGTGGCCGAATCCCATCAGCCGGCGCTTGCCGGCTTTGACTTCCTTCATGAATCCCGGGATGTGGGCCGCGTCTGCGATCTCGTCCAGCATCACCAGTACCGCCTCGTTGGCCCCGCCATGCATCGGGCCGGACAGCGCCGCGATGGCGGCGGCCGCGCTGGCATAGGGATCCGCATTCGAGCTGGCGACATGGCGCATCGCGGAGGTGGAGCAGTTCTGCTCGTGCTCGGCATGGAGGACTAGCAGCTTGTCGATGGCTCTCGCTAGCGTGCGCGCGTCCTTGCCAGTGCGCTCGGATGGCGTGCCCGCCCACAGCATGTGGATGAAGTTCCCGGCATAGCTGAGGCCGGAGACTGGATCGGGGAAGCCGAGCGAGTGGGTCTTGCGGTAGACATAGGCGCAAATCGTGACCATCTTGCCGAGCAGGCGCAGCTGCTGCCGGCGCCGGTTGCCCCGACTGGTGATGTCCTTGGCCTCGGGGTAGTGGGCGGACAGCGCCGCGACAGCGCTCACCAGAATGCCCATTGGGTGGGAATCGGACGGAAAGGCGTCGATGATGCGCTTGACGCTGTCGGGGACTGCGGCCCGAGCGAGGATGCCACGGTCCCAAGCCTCGAGCTCGCGGCGGGTGGGCAGTTCGCCCTTCAGCAGCAGGTGCGCCACCTCCGTGAACGAGCAGCCCTGAGCCAGCTGCTCGATCGGATACCCTCGGTAGCGCAGGATACCGTTCGCTCCGTCCACGTAGCCGATGCGACTGGTGCAGACGGCTGTGTTGGTATAGCCGGGATCATAGCTGAGCATCCCGAACTCTCCGGGATCCTGCCGAATCTTCCGCAGGCCAATCGCACTCACGGTGGACTCATTGATCGGCAGCGTGTAGCTCCGCTCCGTGCGCGAGTCGATGACCTTCAACCTACCCTGATCCAACACCACCCCCGCGGTACACTACGCCCCGCATCCGACTCTTACGAGAATAGCAAACGGCGGCCAAGCGCAATCCGGTCACCGCGACGCACGCAATTCGACGAGGCTTGCGGCTCATCCCTAGGGGCGGCAACCCCCCGAGTGAAGCCGGTGCCCGCTCCCTGGGAGAGGGCTGGCACAGTCGCTGTGACTGCCTCCCGTCGCGAGATCCTTGCCATTGCCTTCGACTTGGCTGGTGCCCATCGCCGCAAAGGAGGGGCATACGGATCGGAGCGCGACGGCTGGAGCCCGCAATCGGGTGGCTGCGCGGAGAACTAGTGCTTGGTCAAAACAGGATTTTCGGGTAGACGGTCTTGAACTTGCAACGAGCGTCGTCGATCTTCATGCGCCAGTCGAACCCGCGCTGGCGCGTGTTGACGCCCTCCGACCAAGCCGCGATGTCGGTGCGCAGCGTCTCCAGATCGCCAATCCGGCGTCCCGACAGGTTCCGTGTTGGATGTCACGCTCGAAGCGCGAGAAAAAGGCACCTTCGGAAGGGCTGCCGGGAGAGGCAGTCGGTGGTGGGCCCACGGTGACGGGTGACGGTACGCAGTAACGACAGCTCGGCATGCACGACCCTCGCGGACGGAGGTGGCGCGGTCGGCCGGGCTGGGTCAACGGCTGGCAGGCCGCCCGCCAAGCGGCCTGCCACAGTGCTGTTGCTGGCGGGGGGCCGCTGCTCCCTGCGGTCGCCTCGCCCCAAGATTCACCGAGGCATGGGACGACTCCGGCGGAGTTCCCAGCAGGGGGCTGCGAGAAGGCGGTGGCCATCGAAAGCCGTCACGCCCGTATCCCTAGCGGGTTGCTCCTCAGCAGAGCCCGCTTCCGTTTCGGGACGCACCGGCAGTTTACCAGCCTTCCCTCCCGGGCGCGGCCCGGTCAATAGGCGTCTCCCCTCCCCTCTGAACAGCAGGCCGCATTGCGCGTCGAGCCAGTGCGTCATCGGCATCGATCTGGCCGCCGGTGCGCCGCCCCTACTGGTGACCGGTGCAATAGTATTGCGCAGGATGCGGCCGGCGTGAGGGGTGTCGTGGGCAAGCAGTGTCAGAGGAGTTCCTTCAGAGAACATGGGACGTCTGCTATTCAGCTTGGTCTGGGGAGTAGCTGGCCTGTTATTGGAAACGGTCCCCGGCCTGATTCACACCGGCAGCCGGGCCGCGTGCTGGACTGGCTTCCCGCAGCCGCTCAGTGCGACGGCGGTGCCGGGCGGTGCTTGGTGCGGCTCGGGAGGCGGAGGGGCATCCCGAGACGAGAATCAACGGGTGTGTGGCGAGGCGGCCGGCAGCGTGCGGCTTTAGGCCGCCCAAGGGCGGGAGTCGCAGCTGCGGCTGGTAGCGCCACGCTGCGGCAGCTGGCGGGTTGGGTGAAGGACCGGCCGGGCCGGGGAGCATTGACGCTGCCGAGGGTCTCCGACTAGCACGGGGAAGCGGGCCGCAGGCAGTGCCGGTCACGGGTCGGAGGCAGCTGCCGAGGGAACGGCGTTGGCCTTGCGGACGGGCGTCTTCCGGCTTATGATCGCCCTCGCTGCTGCCCGGCCCCCTTTGTATGGCTTCAAGGCTGAAGGGGCCCTGTCCAGCCAGCGCCCCATGAACCGACCACCAACTGCGTCACTGTCGAGGCAAGAGAGGTCAGGATCTCCGAGACTGTGGGACGGCCTTCAGGCCAGCTGCGCGGGGATGCCGGCTGGTGCTGCGACCGCGAGTTCACAACAGGTCCGCGACACGGAAGACGGTCAATGCCGGTGCGATGCCGAGCCGGACAGCCCCTATACTCTGTAGCAGGAGACCCACCACAATGAATCCAATACCGCTCACTCGCCGGGGCTTGATGCGATCCGCAGCGATCGTCCCGATTTCGGCGGTGGCCGCCACGACTGCCAATTCCGCCGTCACCGTCTCCATCATCGGCTTCGGCGGGCGGGGCAGCAGCCACGGCCGCCACTTGGCTGGCCTCCCGCAGGCCAAGCTCGTCTCGGTCGCGGATGTGTCCGCGGAGGCCATAGAACGAGGCCGGCAAAAGGTCTCGCTCGACGGTGTGCAGATTCACAAGGACCTCGACGACGTCCTCGCCAGCGACGTGGACGCCGTGATCATCGCCACGCCGGTGTACCTGCATCCAGATCACTTCGAGAAGGCAATAGCGTCCGGCAAGCACATCTACATCGAGAAGCCCGCCGCCGCGGACGTTGCCGGCGCCAAGAAGGTCATGCGCCTCGCCGACGCCGCGCCGAGGGAGCTCAACATCACGTTCGGCTACCAGCAGCGCCACGGAGACGTCTACCATGCAGCCAAGAGGCTGATCGACTCGGGCGAGATCGGCAAGATCAACTTAGTCCATTCGCACTTCCTCAAGAGCGGCATGACAGGTAAGGAGCCAGTCCTGCCGGCCCCCGGCAACGAAGACGAGAGACTGAAGCAGTGGAAACGCTGGCGGTCGACCTACGGAGAGATCATCACCGAAACGTTCTGCCACAACATCGACGCGATGAACTGGTTCGTAGGCTCCCATCCAGTCAAGGCCATCGGCACGGGGGGCCGGTCCGTGATCCGGGCCGGCGACTTGCTGGACCACCTCAACGTCACCTATGACTACGCGGGCAACGTTCAAGGCAACCTGGTCGGCTCGTACCTTTCGCCGTCCTTCTACCGGGAGGTCTACGAGCGCTACTTCTGCCAAGATGGCGTGGTCGAGACGGCCCGCGGCTACTGGAAGCACTACCGAGGGCGCGACGACGTGGTCGAGGAGCGGTCGCCGCACGACATCACCGTCGACGCCTTGGAGGAGTTCTTCGGTCGCATCCTTGACGGAAAGCCGGCCAACACCGGCGTCCGCGGTGCGGAGAGCACGCTGACGGCGCTGCTCGGCCAGATGGCGATCGACCTGAGACGGGAAGTGACTTGGGAGGAGATGCTGGCGTCCTAGCAGTCGGGAGGCAGCCAGCCGCCCTCTCGTGACCAAGCCGCTCTGCGCGGCGGCTTCAATAGGTGGTCCAAGTGTCCAACAGGGCGGCGGGCAACTCAGGTACGGGCCGCTCGGGCGTGAACGTAGTCGTGAGATACGCGTACAGGGTGTCGAAGTCCTCGTCGCTCAAACCCTCGACTCGTTCGCGGTGCTCCACGGCGTTGCGACGCCATGCGGCCTCGTCCATGGCGAGGACGAGGATCGGCACCAAGACATGGCAGCTCTGGCAGTTGCTCAGCACCAGTTCGCGGCCTGCCCCTTCCGGAAAGACATCCCGGATGTTGAACGGCTCTACCGACGGCGAACCCGCCGCAGCCACAGTCGGCTCGGGCTCCGTCGCGTCGGTTGGGCTTTCGCACGAGGCGGCGGCCAAGCATGCTGCAGCCACCACAGCGACGACGCGAACACCGGACACTGAGGATCTCGGGCTCCGGCCCTCGCCGAGCACCGTCGCTGACAGGTTCACTCCGTTCCTCAGAACGGGGTACAACCGCCCGCTAGGAACTCGGGCGGGACCACGGGCTCGGGCTGCCCATCGTGGAAGTTCTCGCTGAGGTAGGAGAACACGATCCGATAGTCCTCCTCGCTCATGTCGGCCACCCGGTCGCTGTGATCGATCTCCAGCGCCCTCCACCGGGCTGGCGTGCGCTGGCCGATCGCCGAGCAGGCTGCCGCGTGACAGCCTCCGCACGACTCAATCACCAAGTCCCGTCCCAGTCCCTCCGGGAATATGTCGGCCAGCGACATCGGAGCCGCAGACGCAACCACGGGAGGTTCCGCATCGTCCGCTTCACCGTCCGGAGGGTCACCCTCCCCGCAGCCCGATGCCGCCAGCGCCAGCACGCTCGCCAAGATCGCCACGCAGCGCAGCTCAGTCAACATGCACATCCTCGGGCCGCAGCGCCCGCCTCCTGATCCGTCCCTCCAATGAGAACACGGGCACCGTGATTTGCCCCTTGGCCGCATGGAGCGGGAAGCCGTCCTCGACTAACCTGCGCAAAGCGTCGCTGACGGGACCGTCATAGCACAGCTCCCCACAATTCCCGCATACTTGGGCCGGAATGTCTTCGACAATCGCCACCCGCTCGCCCTGCCAGATCGCAGTCTTGGTCTGAATGCCCGACATCGGCACGCCGCAGCGAGGACAGAGAATCCCGTTCGCGCCAAGCTGGTTTGCAGGAGCCTTCATAGGGCCGACTTCCGTTGCATCAACGGCTGAGGACCTCAGCATACTCGTTTCTGGCCCGCCGGTCGCATTTTCCGGACACGCGCCCGGAAGGGCGTCAGTTCTGTCTTGGCAGGATGGCGGTCGGAATTCGGAATGAAGGCAGGCCTGCTGCCAGTGCAAGACCTCTGAAGACGGTCTGTTCCCCTCCCGGTTGCAGACCAGCCGCCCCCCCCCTTTGGCCGGCCGGGAGAGGACCCTCTCAGGGGTGTATCCTACGGACATGGTGGCAGGCCGGTCAGGTCTGCCGCCGCCAAGACCAGCAACCGTTGAGCAGGGCTGTTGTGCCTGTCGCGGGTGGATTCCGAGTGGCTTGGGCCCGATTGGGGACCTATTCGGTTCACGCGCTGGCATGTCCTGCACTGAGGGTGGACGGCGCTTGCTGCGAAGGAGACTGAAAGGCCGCTTCCGGCTGCTCTCGTGGCCGCTGGCCTCCATGGCGGACATGCACAAGCCCTTGGAGACCCTTCCGCTGAGGGCTGGAGTCAAGAAGACGAAGTATCCGTTTCGGCTGCTGCGCTACTGGTGGGTCTATCAGGCCATTCTCGACGAGACTCGCCGCCTTGGCTCGGGACCGACGATTCTCGATGTCGGCACGGAGATCGGCTTGCTGAAGAGCCTCGCACCCCAAGTGGCGGGAGCGCGCTGGATTGGGCTTGACCGCAACCTCGACAGTCCGCACCTGCTTGAAGCCGGATACGCCGAACTGCATGAGTGCGACTTGGAACAGCCCCTTCAGCTCGCCGACAGCTCGGCTGATATCGTCGTCTGCTCGCACATTCTGGAGCATCTCAGGAATCCTGAGAACCTGCTCGGCGATGCAGTCCGCATCCTGAAGCCAGGCGGCCTGCTGCTGGTGAGTTCGCCGATCCTCGCCAAGCCGGTTGCAGCGTACTACCAGCGCCTCTACAACCGCGAACTCCTGACAGGAAAACGGCAGCCTGGGCAGCACGTAACCGCGTTCCACCCGAGGATGTGGAGACGTCTGGCTTCCCAGTTGGGGATGGATTCTGAAGTCTTCGCCGGTTCCCACATTCTCCGCTGGTCCGGCAGCCGCT
Source organism: Bryobacterales bacterium (assembly GCA_963662745.2). Lineage (GTDB taxonomy): Bacteria > Acidobacteriota > Terriglobia > Bryobacterales > UBA6623 > VXMF01. The sequence continues at coordinate 1,649,847 of CAXXUI010000002.1, read as the reverse complement.
TGGAGAACTGTCGCTCGTGGGTGCGGTTCAACCAGTTCCTAGCCGCCGTCTTTCCGGCCTTCGGGAACGAGCTCTGCATTCAGCTACGGAAGCCAACCCGACCTGCAAGCCGATAGGCGCGGATCGTCGCCAAGCGTCAGCTGGAACATCACCCCACAATGCGGGAATTTCGCTCCTCTTTCGGACCCGTCAGATCAGAGTGTCCGCCAGAGCCGCAGGGACGAAATGCCCCCGGCTTCCGAGGCACGTCGCACATACCGCTCGTCCGCCGTGACGAACACGCCCCGGAGGCCGAGCGCCACGGCATGGTAGGCCGCGTCGTAGAACGTGACACCATACCTGACCGATAGTGACACGGTACGGGCTCTCCACCTTGCATCCAGCTTCGCTTCAGTCAGGCCGAAGTCCGCAAGAGACGCGAGCAACTCGCCGGCGTCCTCGGGAAACCGCCTCGCCAGCGAATTGCCCACCTCGTAGATCCAGAGTTGGGGAACAACAAGATCGAGATTCCCGGCCGCCGCTAGGTCACGCAGTGCGAGCGCCGCGTCGGTGTCCTGCTCGTCGTCGCCCGGAAGAACCCATTTGAGAAGAACCGATGCGTCCGGCGTGACGATCACGGCAGCCGCCGCTCCCGCCCTTCCCGAATCCATTGGACGATCCGGTCGGTCTCAACGGCGGGCAGCGGAGCGCGTAGCGCATCCATCCGTGCGACAGCCTCCCTCCTCCTAGAGATTCCAGACCACTCCTGGATCGCGGCGTTCACGGCGCGGCTGCGGCTACCGCACGGGAGCCGTTCGATCACGCGCCACGCCTCCTCGTCCATCATGATGTTGACACGTCGAGCCATGCTGTTCTCCTCCGAGGTGATTGCGTGTGTAATTGTTACACACTCCCGCGAGCGCTGCAAGTCCGTGGATCGACTCAGACTACTGGCCCGGCGGTGGCACCTGCGCCCGCACTGCTACTAAGGCCGCGCCGCGGCCGGTACGTTATCGTCCAATGGTTCCCGCACGATGCGGGCGACGGGCTTTCCCGACAGCAACTCAAGGCGCCCTTCATGACCGCGCTCGACCTCAACCAGATCGTCGTCCGCCATGTCCGAGACATCACGAACTACACGCTCCGTGAGGTCTGTAGTCCGTGGGGGGCGTCCTCCACACCAACGTGCCGGGTGCGTCTGGCCCAGAGCGTTGGGACTGGAGTGCCATGCCGTTCACTCCAAGAGCCAAGAGCTCTTCATCGTCGACAACAGCGTCGCCGGCTGGACCGGGCTCCGGTATCTGGAGGAATGGTGCGGCATCGCGAAGCCGTTGTCAGACGGGCAATATATTGATCATCGACGCGGAAGATAGCACTAAATATAGTAGGTGGCGCAGTCTCTGGAATCCACGCCTCTCACAGCCTGCAGCGACGGAGTCCGACACCTTAGGGGAGTCCCCCTCGACACCTTAGATAGGTGCCCGGGAGACCCTTCGCTCCCCCTCTCGAACGGGGGCAAAGTGTCAAAGACGAGCCGGAGCCGCCCGGACGTCGTTCAGCGAGTACGACTGGCCCAGCGAAGTCTCCAACATCCGGAGATCGGCCCCACCCGCGATCCGGACGCGGCAGGTCTCGCCGGCCCGTGACAGGATCGTCGCGGCCGTCAGCTCGCCCTCGGACCACGTCATCGACACCTCGAAGCCTCCCCGGCCCTTCAGCCCCCGGACCGAGCCCGCATGCCATGCGGGTGGCAGCGCCGGCAGCAAGTGCAGCTCGCCACCGTGCGATTGCAGGAGCATCTCCGCCACGGCCGCCGCGCCACCGAAGTTGCCGTCGATCTGGAACGGCGGATGAGTGTCGAACAAGTTGTCCAAGGTGGACTTGGCCAGCAACGCCACCAAGTTCTCGTGGGCCTTGCCAGCATCCTCCAAGCGCGCCCAGAGGTTCACAAGCCATGCCCGGCTCCAGCCCGTGTGGCCGCCCCCGTTCGCCAGCCGGTGCTCAATCGACTTGCGGATCGCCGCGGCGAGGCCGGGCGTGCCCCGCAGCGTGAACTGCTCGCCTGGATGCAGCCCGAACGCGTGGGAGATGTGGCGGTGCCCGGGGTCGGCTTCCGTGAACTCCTTGCGCCACTCCATCAGGCGGCCGTCACGTCCGATCTGCGGACCTGCGAGCCGCGCGAGCTTGCTGCGAACCTCGTCCGTGAAGGCGTCCGAAATCCCGAGTTCGTCCGCCGCGCCAAGCACGTTGGTGAACAGGTCCCAGACGATCTGCTGGTCCATGGCGGGTCCCATCGTGATGGTGGCCCGCTCACCAGCGCTGGTCAAGAAGACGTTCTCGGGCGAGGTCGAAGGCCCGCTCACGAGCTCCCCGGTCTCCGGATCCTCGACCAGCCAGTCCAAGAAGAACTCCGTGGCTTCCTTCAGCACGGGGTAGGCACGCTCCCGGAGGAACTCCTCGTCGCGATTGAACAGATAGGCCTCCCAAAGGTGCCTCGCTGTCCACGCCGCGCCGGCCGGCCACATGCCGTACTGGGCCCGGCCGATCGGGCTGGTCCACCACCACGCGTCAGTGGTGTGGTGGGCGACGAAGCCGCGGGCGTTGTAGTGGTCCCGCGCGGTCTGCCTGCCCCGAACTCTCAGGTTGTCAAGCAGATCCCAGAGGGGCTCCTGCATCTCCGACAGGTTCGCGACATCCGCCGGCCAGTAGTTCATCTGGATGTTGACGTTGATGTGGTAGTCGGAATTCCACGGCGGAGCCAGCTTGTCGTTCCAAATGCCTTGCAGATTGGCAGGCATCGTTCCCGGACGGGAGGAGCCCATCAGCAGGTAGCGGCCGAACTGGAAGTAGGTTGCCACCAAGTCGGGATCGCTGGTTCCCTCCCGGACAGCGGCCAGCCGTTCGTCGACAGGAAGCCGGCGGCGGTCCTCGCCGCCGAGGTCCAGAACCACGCGGTTGAAAATGGCGCCGTGCTCCTGCGCGTGGGTCTGCCGCAGCCGCGCGTAACCGGCGCTCTCAGCCTCGGCCAGGCGGCTCTCCACTCTCGCGTCCAGCTCGCCCTCCCGATAGGTCGTGGCAGCGGCGAGGATGAGCGTGAGCGAGTCGGCCCCGCTGACGCGCAGTGCATTCCCGTCGACCTCGACCTGGCCGCCTTCAGGCAGCGCTCGGAGCCGCGCTACGAAGCGCACGCCCAACTGGGCGCCGTCATGGCCCGCACGCCCGGCCAACAGCAGGTCGCCTCCCTGCGCAAAGCTGGTCGCGCCAGCGGGGCGGTCGAGACGGACCGTCGTTGCGATCGCACCCCGCGTGCCGGACTCGATTCGGACCACCAGCACGTCATGCGGCGCGCTGGAGAAGACTTCCCGCCGGAAGGCAGTGCGCCCGTCGCTCCATTCCACGCTCGCGATGCCGGTCTCCAGGTCAAGCTGGCGGCGGTAGGAGGTCGGACTCGGAGCCGCGGCCCAGTCCAGCCACAGATCCCCTAGCGTCTGGTAGCCCTTGGGGAACACACGCTCGGACAGCAGCCGCTCCTCGATGAGGCGCTCCGCCTCGACATGCCGCCCGGTGAAGAGCAGCCGGCGGATCTCGGGAAGATGGCGGTACGCTCCAGGAATGTCCCTCTCCTGCGGGGCGCCCGCCCAGAGCGTGTCCTCGTTGAGCTGAATGCGCTCCTCCGAAATCCGCCCGAAAACCATTCCTCCCAGCCGTCCGTTGCCGACCGGAAGCGCCTCCGTCCACTCGGCCGCCGGGCGCGAGTACCAGAGCACCGGTTCGGCCAACAGCGGCAGTCCCGCTAGCAACGCCAGCGCTAGGCGGAGCGCGACACCACGCGACAACGCAGCCGCAGGACGGAGCCGGACGGAGCTACGACATGTGTCCAAGGTCATCTCCCTAGCATTGCAGCGCCCGGTCTGGGCTCGGGGACGGCAGGCTTGGGAACGCCGCCTCAAGCTCGCAGCAGCTGCATCGCCGCGTCTACGATCTTCGGAGCATCGGGTCGCAACCAAGCCATCATGCCGGCCGCTCCCGGCCCGGGAACATCCGGGAACGCCAAGCGCCGGACCTTGACTCCCGGGACCCGCTGCACCACCTCGGCCACCACATGCGCACCGAAACCCGCGGTGTAATGGCCGTGCTCGACCACCAGCATGCGGCCCGTCTTGCGGGCCGACCTCGCCAGCGCATTCGTGTCAAGGGGCTTCAGCGACCGAGGGTCGATCCATTCCGCATCCACTCCCGCCTTGACCAGCTCCTGCACCGCTCGAGAAGCGTCGACCGTCGCCGGGGCCCAAGCGACCAGCGTGAGGTCGGCTCCTCTGCGCCGCACCGCGGCCTCGCCGAACGGGATCTCGTAGGCGTCGTCAGGGACCTCCGGCTGACGCCCCGACTTCACCTCCGGATAGTCGAGATAGACCACCGGGTCGGGGTCGCGGATGGCTGAAACCAGCAGGCCCTTGGCGTCGAAGGCGTTGCTGGGGACCACCACCTTCACGCCGGGCAGGTTGGCGAACAGCGCCTCGGCCCCCACATCAGTGTGCTGCCCGGCGCTGCCCCGGCGGCGCCCGGCGCCGTCGACCCACAGCACGAACGGCATGCTGGCTTGGCCGCCTGTCATCGAGCGCAGCTTTCCAGCTTGGTTGTAGAGGAATTCGATCGCGAAGATCTGGGCCATCGACGGCAGCCGGGCAACCGCTTTGGAACCGGCAGCTGCGACGCCGATCGCCACGCCGGCGATCCACGACTCGTCAATGGGCCAGCCGCGGCCGGAAGTCCGCAAGTCGCCGAACTCGCCAACCAGATCGAAGACCCGGCCGTCCGGCCCGATGGTCGTCGGCTTCTGGTACTCGTAGTAGTAGACCATCTCGGGATCGGCCCGCATCTCTTGGGCCACGGCCTCGAGTTGCGCGTAATAGTAGGTCTTATTCGGCATGCTGACTCCTCCCGGTCCTCAGGTCGTCGCAAATCCCTTGCGGTTGTAGAACTGGCTGGCGAGCACCGGCCCTTCGGCATGCGTGTTCAGCACGCCTGCCGCAGGTTCCGGATCGCTGCCGGACCGCGCGAACGCGACCGACTCCTCGACAGCCGCGCCGGCGGCCTCCTCGATGGCGGCCAGATCAGCTTCCGAGGCCAGCCCCTTGGCGAGCAGCCACCGCCGGTAGCGCTGGATCGGATCGCGCGTCATCCACGCGCGGAGCTCCTCGTCGGTGCGGTAGGGCAGGCCGGACGCCCCTTCCGTGCCGACCCTTGCTCCGGCAAACCCGCTGTGGTCGTACCAGCGGTAGGTGAGGCCTTCGATGACCGAGGGCCCGCGGCCCTGCCTCGCCCACTCCACGGCCTCCTTGGTGGCGTGATACACCGCCGCCACGTCGTTGCCGTCCACCAGGTGGTGCGGCAGGTCAAGGCCCTTCGTGTAGTCGGAGATGTACTTGGTGGGCACCGTGTCCGCGACGGGTATTGACATGTACTGGAAATTGTTCTCGTTGACGAAGATCACCGGGAGGCCGAGGTTCTTGCAGCTGCGGACGGCGCTGAAGTAGTAGGGCGACGCAGCCGCCCCGTCACCGAAGAACGCCACCGCGACCTGCTGGGTGCCGCGCACCATGCCGCGCAGCGCGGCGCCGGCGGCCATGTAGAAGCTGGCCCCGACTATGCCGTTCATGCCCATGATGCCCTTGGACATGTCGGTGATGTGCATTGAGCCGCCGTAGCCCTTGTTGTAGCCGGACTCCTTGAAGAAGATCTCGGCCGACATGCGGTTGAGGTCGCCTCCCTTGGCGATCAGATGGCCGTGACCGCGATGGGTGCTGGCGATGTAGTCGTCCTCGTTGAGGGCCCCGATGACGCCGACGGCGATCGCCTCCTCGCCGACATAGGTGTGGAACGACCCGTACAGCCCGTCGTCGCCGGCCAGGAACAGGTCCTTCATGCTGGTCTCCCACTTCCGGCTCGTGGCCATCAGCCGGTACAGCTCCAGCCGCTTCTCGGTCGACTCGCCGGCCAAAGTGTCGGACGCCTTGCCCCGCACCGGTATCTCCTCCGGCGGCAGGAACTGCAGGGCGAAGCCCGGCCGCCACTGCTTGCTGCCTCCGGGCCCTGCCGTCCCCAGCCGCACCGATGTTCCGAACTCCCCTCCGGTGATGCCCGGCGGACTGCCGGCGCCGCCCCCGCAGGCCGAGATGACCGTCGCAGTCGCGCCGGCGGCGCTCATCGTCTTCAGCAGCGTGCGACGGTCGACTCTGCGACCTCGATCCTCCATGGGCTGGTGCTCCTCTCTCGCAACCCGGGACGGGCGCGGCCGCCCGTGGCGCATCCGCAGTCTACCGACAATCGCGGCCCCGCGCAACAGCCAGACGGCGCGTCGGCGCCGCGGAATCGCCACCGAACCAATCGGCAGGTGCGCCCCGAGGCCGCTGCCCGCTAGCGGAACGTGACCAAGTGCGGCAGCCGGGACAGGTGCGGCAGCTCGTTGAACGCGTCCAGCGAAATGCGGGCGCCGCTGTACAGGAAGCTGGTTAGCGCGGTGTTGCGAACTCTCCAATTGAGCGCTAGACCAGCCGTCGGAGGGGCGCCCAAGCACTGCTGGACGGCGACTCCGATCGGGCCCCCTGACGTGAAGGCCACCACGCGGCGGCCGCCAGGATTGCCATCCCTGACCTGCTGGAGAGCCGCTTGGACGCGGGAGCGGAACTCCCCCCAGCCTTCCAGCTCCGGCTCGTCGAGGCCTCCCGCTGCCCAGCGGGACAGCAAGGCCTCGAACATTCGCTGGAAGCGCCGGTTGCGGCCCCCGGCGGCCGGCGCCGCAAGCCAGCCTTCCCACAGCACCGCGAAGTCCCGATCTCGCTCAGCCAGCCGGGGCGCAACCACGGCCACCAAGTCCTGCGCTCCATACTCGTTCAGGCCGGCCAGCTCCCGAGCCTGCGGAAAGCGCTGCCCCGCCCTTCGGAACTCCGCCGCCACCAGTTCGCAGGACTCCCGCTGGCGCCGCAGCGATCCATGGTAGACCGCGTCGACGCTCAGCCCCTGCTCCAGCCAGTGCCGAGCCAGCGCTCGAGCCTGTTCTCGCCCCAGATCAGTCAGCCGGTCGGGAGACCGGGAGAAGGCGGCAGCCTGACCGTGGCGGACGAGTGAGAGAACGCTCATGCCGGCGGCGGATGGCGTGCGCGCGGGCCGCTCCGCCCGGAGCCGTCACCGCATCTCGCGACGCTTCGCCCGGCACCCAGCGTAGCCGATCTCGGCAACTCGGCTCCGGCCCCTACCGCCGGCGGCGGCGCCTGCCCTGCCCCTTGCGCCGCGTCGCGCGATGCGGGGACTCCTTCCCGACCGGTTCCGAGCGGGTTGCCTCCGCGCGCGATCCCAGCCCGGTACCCGCCGCGACGAAGGCGGCCACGGCGCAGGCTGCCCCGGCTGGGACGAGATAGATGCCGATTCCCGGGTCCGTTCCGCGAATCCCGAACCCGCCGATCAAGAAACCGGCCGGCAGCAGGACCGTGGCGACCGTCAGCAGCCGAGACGCCAGCAGAAGACGCCCCGGCCTGCCGTCGAGCACCGCAATCGCCAGGCCGAACACTACGTTCACGACCCCCATCAGCGCCCCGTGCGCATGCCCGAGCGTGAACAGCAGCCGGCGCGTCCCGTAAGCCTCCTCCAGGTACCAGCTCGCCTTGAATCCGTGCAGCGCCTCCAGCACAGCGCCCACCGTCGCGAACGTGGCTAGCGCCAGCCACCCGAACCGCACGTGGTTCCGGGCCAGCCCGTCGCCATACGTTGACCGTGCCATGCCACCCATTAGACCGCCTCCGTCATTCCACCAGATACACGGGCCGGTCGTCGCGTTGCAGCGACAGCGCCTCTAGGACACGGCCGTCCAGCTCCCCCGAAGCGTCAAACAGGCCCGCCGGCAGGCGTCCGCCACGTGGCTTCCAAGCGCTCAACACGCGCTCAGCCGCGGTTCGGCGGCGCAGCTGCGGATCGAGGAAGTCGTAGCTTCCGGCCTCCAGAGCCCCCAGCTGCTTGGCCGAGCGCGCGGCGATGTAACGAACTGCGTCATAGGGGTCGTCCAGCGCCGGCGCGAGAAGCGGTCCCTCCCAATCCGAGCCGGAAGCCTCCAGAGCCGGTTCCCAAGCGAAGTGCCAGGCGGCCAAGGCCCGCAGCCCCGCGTCACCGCGCAGGAGCCATGCGGGGGCAGCCGCCACACGCCGCTGCTCGGCGGTCAGCGATGGCGCCTCAATGCCCCACCACCGCTGCAGCCAGCCGGCCGACCACTCCAAGGTGCGGTCCAGATGGCAGAGATTGCACGCGTTCGGACGGCGGGTCGAAAGCTCGGTCGTGACTGCCGGGCTCGTGACCGTGTGGGACCGGGACGCCTTCAACAGCCCGTAGCTGGTGTGGGGCATGTGGCAGTTCATGCAGCGGCTGCCCGAGGAATCGGGTGCGTGGCGCGTGTGGCCGGCACCAGCGGCAGCCACCTGGCCGTGGCATTGCGTGCAGGCGGCGTCGTCGCGCATCCCCTCCTTGAGACGGTCGTCCGGGGCGCCGTCATGGATCGAGTGGCAGGAGAGGCAGGAGAATTCGGCCTCCTCCGCGCAGGGAGACTGCAGCAGGCCGTTGAACTCGCGCCCGACAACGCGGATCTCGCCGTCCGGCCAGAACCACTCGTCCAAGATCATCGGACGCTCCGCCACAAACCCTTCCATCAAGGGAGAGCGATGCAGCGTGTCCGGATGGACGATGTAGGCCGACTCGTCCAGGTCCTGACCAGGCCGGTAGTCCGCCCCCTCGGCCAGGGAGCGGGCCCAGTCCTCCCCGCTGTACTGCGTGTTCAAGGAATGGCACTGCCCGCACACCTGGCTGGCCCCGCGCCCGTCCAGCGACCGCGGCTGCGTCACAGTGTCATCAGCCGCGCCCGTCAGGTGGTGCCAGTACCGCTTGAGCGGACTCCGGTTGAGCCGCGCGTGCTCGGCTGAGGGTCCGTGGCAGGCCTCGCATGCGATCCCCACCTCGGCCACCCGCGTGTCGGGCGCTCCGCCGCCGCCCGGTCGGTACTGCGGGCGCCCGCCCGTCGAGTGGCACGGTAGGCAGTCGCGGTTCCACCGCTTGCGCGGTTCGCGGAGGTTGGGTGGAGTGAGGAAGACCGAGACCCGGGGCACCCACCGGCGGTCCTGCAGCAAGTAGGCAAACGGCAGCATGTACATCTCGCGCCCATTGCCGTTCGGGTACCAGTAGAGCTGGTAGTGGTGTGAACCCGTAGTGAGCGTGACGGGCCTCTCCAACCGCGGGATCGCGGCCGCGAACTCCTGGGCGCCACGCAGGTCTCCGGCCTCGGCGATGGCCATGGCTCGGTCGACCCCGTCGGGATCCGGCAGCTCCACCAAGTGCTCGTCTCCGACGCGCCACAGCCGGTACTCCCGTCCGTCGAAGTACAAGGAGAGGTCCTCGAAGTCGCCCAGCACCGACTCCGGCCCCGCGACCTGGGTCATGCTGCGGTGATAGCCGGCCCGCCAGGCGGCATGCTCACGCGGATGGCAAGGAAGGCAGGCGTCCGACGACGAGTATCCTCGAGAGTCCGTAGCAGCGCCGTCGCGAAGCTCGACCGGCCGGCGAGGGTCCTTCCGCACTTCGGGAGGTCTCAGCAAGGCGGCCGCCGAGGCCGCAACCGCCGCGGCGCCGGCCAGCACCATCCAGCCGCCCCGCCCCGGAGCCACGCGCAATGCCAAGACGGCGGCCGCGCCGCAGGCGGCCACCCACAGGGCCAGTTCGATCAACGTTGCAGTCATCGGCCGCGTGCCCGGACCCGCGCTGACCGCAAGCGACCCGCGACATGCTGTAGAATAACAGTGGTTGGTATTGCAGCTCCGCGCGCCTAGTGGCGCTGGGACCTGCATGCGAAAGGGGAAACCAAGTATGCCTAATTCGGTGCGCCGCTTGGCGCATTGCCTTACTCTTGCTGTGCTCGCGGCGTTCGCCGCTCCTGACGCCAGCGCTCAGGTCCTCAAGGGCCAGATCCTGGGCACGATCACGGATCCGTCCGGGGGCGTGATCCCCGCGGCAGCCGTGGTGCTGACCGAGACGAACACGAACGTCGCCCGCCAGGGCGAGACCAACGAGAGCGGCCTGTACGTTTTCCCGAATCTTGATCCGGGCACCTACCAGGTCGAGGTCACTCTCGACGGGTTCAACACCGCCGTGCGCGGCGACATCGGATTGACGCCGAACACCACGATCCGCGTCAATCTGGAACTCACGCCGGGCGCGGTGACCGAGACTGTCACTGTCACCGGCGCGGCGCCCGTGCTGCAGACCGACCGCGCCGACACCGGCGTGAAGATCGAGACGCGCCAGTTGCAGGAGCTGCCGCTGCTGTTCAATCGCAACTACCAAGGGCTCATGACCTTGGTACCGGGTGTCGGCCGTCTCCAACGCCCGCATTCGCAGTTCTACAACTCCCAGGACTCGCTCGCGGTCCGCGTCAACGGCCAGGGGCGCCAGTACAACAACTTCCAGATCGAGGGCATCGAGAACAAGATCGACAACGGCAACTTGACCGCGCTCGTGCCGCCGGCCGAGGCCATCCAGACCGTCGACATCTCGACCTCGAACTTCGACCCCGAATTCGGCAACGCCGGCGGCTCGGTGGTCAACGTCACGCTGCGCTCGGGGACCAATGAGTTCCACGGCAGCGTGTTCGCGTTCCACCGCAACGAGAACGCCCAGGCGCGCCAGGTGTTCGCCAACTCCAAGGCCCACACCGTGTACAACCAGTTCGGCTTCACCGCCGGAGGCCCGATCATCAAGAACAAGATGTTCATCTTCGGCGACTACCAGGGCAGCCGCGACCACCTCGGGCAAGTCGAGCAGGACCGCATCCCGACGGTCCCGTTCCGCTCCGGAGACTTCTCAGGAGAGGCCGCCACCATCTACGACCCGCTGACCGGCGACGCGGAAGGCGCAGGCCGGACGGCCTTCGCCAACAACACGCTGCCGGGCTCCCGCGTGAGCTCCATCGCCAACGCCATGGTGGGCTTCATCCCGGAGCCGAACCGCCCGGGCCCGATCGGCTCGCGGAACCAGGAGATCCCGGTCGTCCGCATCAAGGACATCAACGCTTTCGACGTCAAGTACGACTGGGTCACCTCCCAGAACGGGCGCCTCACGCTGCGCTACAGCCTGCAGAAGGCCACCGTCACCGACTGCGGCCTGTACGGACCCAACTGCGGGATCTACGGCGGGCCCCGCAACAACGGCTTCTCCGGCAGCGGCCCCGCCCGGACGCAGAGCCCGATGCTCTCTTACTCCCACATCTTCTCGCCCACTTTCGTGTGGGAGGGCCGCTTCGGCATCGTCCGCAACCGTAACGATGCGATCAACGCCGACCGCGGCCTCCGCACGGCGGAGGAGATCGGCATTCCCGGCGTGAACGTCAACGAGTGGACCAGCGGGCTCTCCGAAGTGCGCGTGAGCGGGCTCGACCGGCCGCTGGTCGGCTTCTCGCCCTCGCTGCCATGGGCGCGCTCCGTCACCTTCTTCGGCATCGTCAACAACTTCACCAAGACCCAAGGCAACCACGTCATCCGCTTCGGGTTCGAGGTGCGGCGCGAGCGCAATGACCTGCTCCAAACCCAGACCTTCAACCCGCGCGGCCGCTTCGAGTACGCCCGCGGCCAGACCGCCTGCAAGGAGAATTGCGACGGGCCGAACCAGACGCAGGGCATCGCGAACGCCTTCGCGGCGTTCCTGCTCGACCAGCCCAACCGTCACGGGCGCGACCTCGACGTGCAGTTCCCCACCCGCCGCGAGCTGATCTTCGCCGGCTACATCCAGGACAAGTGGCAGGTGAGCCCCAAGCTGACGGTGGATCTCGGGCTCCGCCTAGAGCGCGAGAACGCTTCCAAGCCGCGCTTCCCGGGCTCGTACTCGAACTACAACCCGTTCACTAACGCCCTCGAGCTGAGCGGCATCGGCGGCAGGCCGGACAACAACGGCATCCGCAACGACTTCGGATGGGGGCCGCGCGCCGGCATCGCCTACCGCGTCGACGAGAGGACCGTCATCCGCACGGGTTTCGGAATCAGCTTCATCAACCGCATCATGGGGCAGCAGAACTTCCCGGTGAAGCAGAACAACTCCTTCGTGCGGCCCAACGCATTCACCAAGTCCGGCACCATGGCCGAGGGCTTCCCTGCCTTCCAGCAGTTCACAGTCCCCGACAACGGGATCATCGACCTCAACTTGCCGGGGAACGCCCTGTTCTCGCGCCAGAACTTCGGTTGGGTCAACCCGGATCTGAGGAGGCCTTACGTGCAGAGCTGGAACTTCGCCATCCAGCGCACGCTGCCGATGAGCTTCACGCTGGACCTCGCGTACGTGGGCAACCACGGCGTCAACAACCAGAGCCGCTGGGAGTACAACGCCGCCCAAGTGCCCGGCACTGGCAATGCCACGCGCCCACTCAACGTGCTCTGGGGGCGCACCCAGAATACGGACACGCGGACCGGCACGCACACTTACTACAACGCGCTGCAGATGAAGCTCGACCGGCGCTTCTCGAACGGCTTTTCGATGACCAACGCGTACACTTGGTCCAAGGGCCTCAACTTCAGCGACGACACCGGCGGGCTTAGCGTCGACGGCATTCGCGGCGCCTTCATGACCAACAAGGGGCGCATGAACCAAGACCGCCGCCACGTGTGGGTTTCGAGCTACTCCTACGAGCTCCCCTTCGGCAAGAACAAGATGTTCCTGCAGTCCGGACCGGGCCGCTGGCTGCTGGGCGACTGGCAGGTGCAAGGCATCGTGAGCCTCATGACCGGCGAGCCGTTCACCATCACCGCGCCGTCTTCCACGCTGAACGCCGGCGGCAACCAGCAGCGAGCCGACGTGGTCGGCACTCCTAGGCGCATCGGCGACGTCGCCGGGCCGAACGGGGACGGACTGTGGTTCACGACCGACGCCTTCGCCATCCCGCAGCAGGACACGCTCGGCAACGGCGGCCGCGAGATCTTCGACGGCCCTGGCCTGTTCAACTGGGACTTCTCCGTCTTCCGCCAGTTCCCGGTGCCTCAACTCGGCGAGCAGGCCGCTCTCACATTCCGGCTGGAATCGTTCAACTTCACCAACACGCCGCACTTCAACAACCCCAACGGCGACGTGTCGAACCAGAACTTCGGCAAGGTGCAAACCGCCACGGCGGACCAACGGCAGTTCCAGTTCGGCCTGACGCTGCGCTTCTGAGCACGGCGCCGCTTCCGCTTGCGGACGGGCCCTATGCGACACTCTCCTAGGGTTCCAGCACAGAATGGGAGCCCGGCCTGATGACCGCTCCGCTAAGCTATTCCGAAGCACGCTCCGTCGTGTCGGCCAAGATGTCCGACCTCGCGGGAACGCCGGCCCAGCAGGTCGTCCCCCTCGACGCCTCGCCGGGCCGAGTGCTTGCCGCGGCGGTGACGGCAGACCGTGACTACCCGCCCTTCAACCGCTCCGCCCGCGACGGCTTCGCGGTCATCTCCTCCGACGTCGCGAGCGCTCCCGTGACGCTGGACTGCATCGGGGAGACTCGCGCCGGCGAGCCGTCGCGATTCGCGTTGCAGCCCGGGCAAACCGTGGAGATCATGACCGGTGCGCCCGGGCCTGCGAATTCGGATGCGGTGGTGATGGTGGAGTACTCGGAGCGCCAAGGCAGCTCGATCACCCTGCACCGCCCGATCGCGCCGGGGCGCAATCTCATCCCGGCCGGCTCCGAAACCGCCCAAGGCGAAACCGTGCTGGAGGCCGGGATGCGCATCGGCTACCCGACCGTCGCCCTGCTGGGCACGGTCGGATGCGACTCGGTGCCGGTATTCCGCCGCCCGGAGGTGGCCATCCTGTCCACAGGAGACGAGGTGCTCCCGGTGGTATCGACGCCGGCGAGCTACCAGATCCGCAACTCGAACGCCCATTCGCTGGCGGCCCAGGTGCGGCGCAGGGGCGGCATTCCGCGCATCCTGCCCGTCGCCCGAGACCGGCTGGACGAGACGAGGCGCCGCATTGAGGAAGGGCTGCGCTGCGACCTGCTGCTGCTCTCCGGGGGCGTGTCGATGGGCAAGCACGACTTGGTCGAAGAGGTGCTGGACGGACTCGGGGCGGAGATCTACTTCACCCGCGTCCGCATCCAGCCCGGCAAGCCGTTGGTCTTCGCGAGCGTGGGCGGCACGCCCGTCTTCGGGCTGCCCGGAAACCCGCTGTCCACCATGGTCACGTTCGAGGTGTTCGCGTCCATCGCCGTCGCCCGACTAGCCGGTCTGAACCGGCCCAGGCTGCCGTTCCTGAAGGCCCCGCTGGCCGAGCCCTTCCGACACAAGCCGGTGCTGACACGCTTCATCGGGGCGCGGCTGGACGGCGAGGGCTCCGCGGCGACCGTTCGCCGAAATCCCAGTCAAGGCTCGGGGGACGTCCAAGCCTTCGCCGGCTCGGACTGCTACATGGTCGCCACGGAAGATCGCGAGGAGTGGGCCGCCGGCGACCTGATCGACGTACTGCCGCTGTGACACGGCTCAGCCATTTTGACGAAACCGGGGCGGCGGCCATGGTGGATGTCGGCTCCAAGGCCGTGACGCGCCGCACGGCCAGAGCCAGGGCCTTCGTTCGGATGTCGCCTCAGGTTCTCGCGGCCCTGCCGGACAACCCCAAAGGCAACCCTCTCGAGGTCGCCCGCATCGCCGGCATTCAGGCGGCCAAGCGGACTTGGGAGCTGATCCCGCTCTGCCACCCGATCGCGCTCCATCACGCTGACGTGCGGACCCGGGTCGGCGGTCGGGGAGTCGAGATCACCGCGACGGCCTCCACCAACGCCGTCACGGGAGTCGAGATGGAGGCGCTGACCGCGGCATCGGTCGCGGCGCTGACGGTCTACGACATGTGCAAAGCCTTGGACAAGGGCATCGAGATCCAGCAGGTCGCGCTGCTGTCCAAGACCGGGGGCAAGAGCGGCGACTACGAGCGTACACCCTGACAGCGGCGGCGCCCCGGCGGACGATGGGCGACACTGAGAGAGGTCGCGAGCCGATGACGAGACCAACAGACACGAGACCGACACCGCGCTTGGGGATGAGGTGCCTGCTGCTGGGAGGGCTGGCGGCGGCCGCGTTGAACGCTCAAACCGAAGGGGACATCTTTGACCCTGAGACGCTGTTCGAATCCGACCAGCCGGCGATCTTTCTCGAGGAGATTGACGAGGTCACCGTCCCGGTTTCGGTGCGCTCGTCCCGGGGCGAGTACATCCACGACATGATCCTAGAGGACTTCACCGTGCTCGACAACGACGTCGCGCAGCAGGTCGTGGGCTTTGACGTGAGCTTCCTGCCGATCTCGATGGTCATCTGCGTCCAGACCAGCGACCGGGTCGAAGGCATCCTGGGGGACATCCGCAAGAGCGCGTTCCTGTTCACCGAGCTGGTGCTCGGACGCAACGGCGAGGCCGCCTTGCTGACCTTCGACAGCCGCATCAAGGCGCTGGTGGACTTCACCAATGACACGGCCAAGATCGACAAGGGCCTCAAAGGCATGCGGATCGGAACTTCCGCGGTGGCGTTGGCCGACGCCATGTACGCCGCCATCCGGATGCTGCTGAAGCGTCCCGAGAACCACCGCAAGATCATCGTCGTCATCTCGGAATCGCAAAACAACGGCAGCCGCATCGGACTGGGCGAGAGCCTGAGGACTGCCCAGCTGTACAACATTCAGATCTACCCGATCCGCCTCTCGACGCTCTCGGCGAGGCTGCGGCGCAAGCCGGAAGTCCGGCAGCCCAACATCCCGGCCGGCGTCGTGGTGCGTCCGACCATGCCGGGCGCGCCGAGCACGCCAACCGCCCAGCAGCAGGCCTCCTATACTGCCACGCCCAACATGATCCCCATCGTCATCGACCTAGTGCGCGGTGTGAAGAACCTGATCTTCAACAATCCACTGGAAATCCTGGCCAGAGGGACCGGTGGCCGGGACTTCAGTCCGCGCACCACCAAGGGCGTCCAGGAGTCGATCATCCGCATCGGCGAGGACATTCGAAGCCAGTACCGCCTCAGCTACCGTCCCAACAACCTCAACGAACGCGGCATCTACCACCGCATCGAAGTGACGGTCCCGTACGCGAAGCTGCGCATCCGTCACCGGCTGGGTTACTTCCACGGCCCGACGCCCGTGCTGTACGGCGAGCCAGCCGAGCAGACGGAGCAGCGTTGAGCGCCCTGCCTGCCCGTTCCTTCGGCACCGCGCCCCCGAGGGCCTGCTATCATCAACGCAGGGCAGACATGGCCATACCGAACACCCGGAAGTACTCGATCTACCACCCCAAGACTGGCGAGCGGGCCACGGTCGTGGCCGTGCTCCCGAAGGGCGCGAATGTCGAGGCCTACCTCGACGGCGCCACGCAGCGCTTCGACTGGAAGGCTTGGCGGGACCAGAAGGATTCTCTGAACAAGGTCCGCGTCGGCCAGCAGAAGCAGCGCAGGCGCTGAAGAACTCCGTCCCCGCCCCGCGCATCGCGACGGCAGCAGGCCGGCAGGAAGGCCCGCCGGCGGCAAATCGACGCACCCGCCGGTCAGCCCGGCCCGAACCAGAGGAGGCGATCCCATGCAGACGCCCTTTCCTTGCGCGATTCTAGTCGCGCTGCTAGCGGCGGGAGCGCCCTTGGGCGCTCAGCCCAGTCCGGCGACCCAGCGCCTGATGGAGCGTAACAAGATGTTCGAGCCGGCCGTGATCCAAGTCGCCGAGAACGTCTTCACGGCAATCGGCTACCAAGTCTCGGCCAACTCAATGATCGTCGGCAACGACGGAGTGATCATCATCGATCCAGGGCAGCTGCCCGCTGCCGCCCGCCAAGTGCGCGCCGCTTT
The DNA here is from genome assembly GCA_963662745.2 of Bryobacterales bacterium. GTDB lineage: Bacteria > Acidobacteriota > Terriglobia > Bryobacterales > UBA6623 > VXMF01. Next base: position 1,633,006 of record CAXXUI010000002.1, on the reverse strand, counting down.
CGAGCGCATCAGCCCGCTGCCCGTCAAGGCCATCGTCTACACGCACGGCCACGGCGACCACGTCAACGGGGCGCCCGCGTTCTTCGAGCCGGGCCAAGGCATTCAAGTGTGGGCCCGCGACAACTTCGGCTCGGAAGCAGCGCTGCTGGCCAGCAAGGGCCTCGGCGGAGGCTTGCGACCTTCCAACAGTCAAGGCTTCGACCTGCCAGTCGAGCAACGCCTCGGAATCGGTATTGCGATCCCGCCGGAGCGGCGGCCGGCCGGCAACATGATGCTGGACGGCACTCGCCGCCAGCGGCCGCGTGGCGCCTCGCGGATCGAGCCCACGCACCGCTTTTCCGAAGACCGGAATACGTTGGAGATCGCTGGCATCCGACTGGAGCTGGTCAAGGCTCCCGGCGAGACCGCCGATCAGCTGTACGCCTGGCTACCGGACCAGAGAGTCGTATTCGCCGGAGACAACTTCTACCAGTCCTGGCCGAACGTCTACCCGCTCCGTGGCACCGCCAGGCGGTCGTTGCGGGACTGGATCGCTAGCATAGACAAGATGGTCGGAGAGGACCCCCTGCATGTGGTCGGGGGACACACGACACCGATCCTCGACCAAGCGAAAGAGGTCCTGACCAACTATCGCGATGCGATGCAGTGGGTGCTGGACCGCACCATCGACGGGCTGCAGCAGTTCATGACGCCTGACGAACTGGTCGCGCATGCGAAGCTTCCCGAGCGCTTCGCCGAGCTAGATTACTTGGGCGACTACTACGGCACAGTGGAAGGCACGATCCGCGACCTGTACGCCCAGGACCTCGGCTGGTTCGACGGCGATCCGCTGAGCCTCCACCGCGAAGACCCGACCAAGCAGTCCGAGCGGATGGCCGCCTTGGTCGGAGGTGCGGACATCCTGCTGTCCAAGGTCCGGGCGGCGATGGAGGCGGACGATCCTCTGGGCGCCGCGCAGCTGGCTCGTCACGTCGTCCGGCTGCGGCCCGAGGACAAGCAAGCGCTGACGCTGCTGGCAGACGCCTTGGCGGTAGTGGCCGAACGGACGCTGAACGGCCCGGTGCGGAATTACACGCTCTCGTCGTCCAACCGCTACCGCGCGCGGGCTGAGGAACGGTGACCGATCAGAGCCTGCCGCGCAGCACGCGCAAGGCTTCCATAGCGGCGTTGGCCACCTTGGAATTGTCGTCCTTGGCGAGGTTCTCCAAGTGGGGCACGCTGTCGGCCGTTCCGCTCTGAGACAGCACGTAGGCCAAGTGCCGGCGCTGCGCCTCGGTGCCGGTTGACAGCGGCACGTAGAGGCGCTTGAGCACCTCCTCGTCCCGCGCCAGTTCAACCAGGAACGGCCGCGCCTCCAAGCGGTGGACGGTGGAGTTGAGCCAGCCGACCAAGTCGTTGAGGCGGACATGATTTCCCAGCAATACGCTGGCGAAGGCAAGCGATGCCTTTACGCTGGTCGCCTTCTCCAACTGGAAGTGATGGTCCACCAGCCGGGCGTCCTCCGGCATTCCGACGCGTCCGACGCCCTCCGCAGCGGCGGCCCGCAGGCCCTTGTCCGAATCGACCAAGTAGCGCAGGAACAGCTCCCGCTGGCCGTTGTCGGGGATCTTCGCCAAGGCAATCATGGACTGGACCCGCACCTCGCGCTTGTCGCGCCCCGCTAGGATGCCCACCAGTCCGGGCACCGCGTCGCGCGCCTGAAGCTGGCCCACGGCCCGCACGGCCGCGGCGCGAATGGTCGGGTCCGGATCGTCCAGCAGGAACACGATCTGAGGGCCAGCACTGGGGTCCTTGATCTTCCTGATGGCGAACAGGCACTCCAAGATCACCTTCGAGTTGCGCGACTTCGTGCCATCCACCAAGTCTGCCAGCGCCTCCCGAGCCAGCAGCACGCCCAGCGCCCGCGCGGCGTTGGCCCGAGCCTCGTCACTGCGCCCTTGGCGCAGCACCCCGGCGACCGCCTCGACGGCGTTCGGATTCACGTTCGCGTACTGGGCCACCGTGACAGGGTTCGGCTTGGAAAAGCGGCCCTTGAGGTCCGAGGTGAGGGAGGACACCGAAGCTGACCAACCCGAACGGACATAGTTCGGGTGATAGTAGTCCACCAAACCGTCCACGGCCAGCGACTGGACTCGCGGCGAGAGGTCTTCCGTCAAGCGCATCAGCAGCGCCTGAGCATCCGCCGTGCGCAGCTTGATCAGCGCCGTTGCCAGCGCCAGGCGGACCGGCTCCTCCGGATCGGCGAGCAAGGGCTCCAGCAAATCCAAGTGCCTGAAACCGTCGTCGGACTCCACCAGCAGGCGCAGCGCCTTGACGCGGGCCTTCGGGTCGCTGTCGCCCAGAATCGAATCCCAAGCCTGCTGGGCGCCAGCCAAGCCCGTCCCCAGCGCCAGCAGGACAGCCAGTCGCAACCAACCGCCCGGCACCCTCCCGCGGAGGGCCAACCTGTCCGGAAGACATCGCATCACACGTACTCCAATTGCGCTCGGCGCGGGATCAGGCCGGCCTCGAAGCCCATGTCCAGCAGCCGCTGGCCCGACTCCAGCACGTCCGGCGCCATCGCCGTCGTGTGCTGGTTGACGTACATACCCACGAAACGGTCAGCGAGGCCCGTGTCGAGGCCTCGTCCGAATTGCAGGGCGTATTCCAGAGCCTCCTCGCGGTGCTCCAGCGAATACCGGATCGTCTCCGCGAGCTTCCTGCGCGCCTCCCGGCGCACGTCTTCGGGGAGGCTGCGGAGGATGCAGTTGCAGCCCAGCGGCAGGGGCAGTCCCTGCGTCCGCTTCCACCATTCACCGAGGTCCAGCACGCGGCGAAAGCCCGACGCGGCGAATGTCAGCTGACCCTCATGAATCACTACTCCGGCGTCCGCCGCTCCCGTAGCGACGGCATCCAGGATCTTGTCGAAGGCGCACACGACGGGATCAATCTCCGGCTCGTAGAGCTTCAGCGCCAGGTAAGCCGTCGTCAGCAGCCCCGGAACGGCTACCCGCCTCCCAGCCAAGCCCTCCGGATCTAGATCGCCCTTCGCCACCACGACCGGCCCGTAGCCGTCCCCGACGCTCGATCCGGCTGCGGTCAGCATGTACCGGTCGGACACGTAAGGATAGGCGTGGTAGGAGATGGCCGTCATGTCGTAACGGCCCGTCCGGGCGTCAAGGTTCAGCTTCTGAATGTCCTTCAGGACATGCCGGAACTCCAGCGTCTGGGAAGTCACCCTGCCGGTGGCGAGCCCGTAGAACATGAAGGCATCGTCGGCGTCAGGACTGTGGGCTACGGTGAATTCACGCTTACTGGGCATCGCAGGGTATAGACTCAGAGTACCAAACGGAGTTCATCGGCGGTGCGCAAGAACGTGAAGCGATCCAAGGTCGTCCTGGGCGCGGTCCCGGACCTGTTCCTGTGGTCGAAGGTGGCCGGCGCCGCGACGCGCTTGGGCATCGAGGCCCGCCAAGCTGCAAGCGCCGACGCCCTGCGAGCCGGTCTGGAGGCGGGAGCCGACCTGGTGCTGGTCGACCTCGACGCGCAAGGTCTGGACGCCATGGCAGCTGTCCGTCAGACGCTCGCCGGCGCAAGCCGCGGGCGGCCTCGGCTCGTCGCGTTCGCCAGCCATGTCCACGGCCCGCTCCTGCAACAGGCGAAGGCGGCCGGCTGCGACAGCGTCCTCACACGGGGCGCGATGGTATCAAGCCTGTCGCGACTGCTCGCGTCGGCCTAGAATCCTCCCCCTCCTCCAGCGGGCCCACGGTGACGACCGGATGAACCGGGATGCCGGTGCGGGCGCCCTCCACTACCACGATCCCGGTGGACGACACGTGATGGTTAGCGCTGTCGGCCTGCTGATCAAACCCGATTCTCGCTCCCGGAGGGATCCGGGCGTTCTTGTCGACGACCGCCCTCCGGATCCGGGCTCCCGCGCCAATGTGGCAGCGCGTCATCACGATCGAGTCTTCGACATGAGCACCCTTGTCGATGTACACGTTGCGGCCGATGATCGAGCGATGCACGGAGGCGCCATACAGCACGCAGCCCTCCGCGACCACCGAGTCGATCGCCTCCCCGTGCCGTCCGCGGTCGTCAGTGCAGTAGCGCGACGGCGAGGCAGGGTACTCCGCCGTGCGCAGCGGCCACTCCGGATTGAGCAGCTTGAGCATGGGCCGGATGGATCGCAGGTCCATGTTGGTCTCGTAATAGGACTCGATCGTGCCGACGTCCCGCCAATAGCCGTGATTAATGGGCGATTCGCCGGGCACGACATTGGTGAGGAAGTCGTAGGCGAAGATCGGCATCTGCCGCACCATTCTCGGCAGCATGTTCTTGCCGAAGTCGTGCTGGCTGTGAGGGTCGTCGGCATCGCGCCGCAGCTCGGCGGCGAGAACGCGGGGGTTAAACACGTAGTTGCCCATGGACGCCAAACACCACCCCGGCCGGCCGGGGATCTGGGGCGGGTCGCTGACCTTTTCAAGGAAGCGACGGATGCGCCAATCCTCGTCGATCTCCATCGTGCCGAATTCCCGGGCCTGCTCGATCGGGACCGGCAGCGCGGCCACCGTTCCGACCGCACCCTTGCGGGTGTGCCAGGCGATCATCTGCCGAATGTCCATGTAGTAGACATGGTCGGCTCCGAACACCGCGACGATGTCCGGTTGCGACAGCTCCATGAGATGTAGGTTCTGATGAATAGCATCTGACGTGCCCTTGTACCACTGCTCGCCTTTTCTCATCTGGGCCGGAACGGGAATGACGAACTGGCTGGGCAGCAGCTCGGAGAACTGCCAGGCGTTGCGCAGGTGCTGCAGCAGGGACTGGCTCTTGAACTGGGTCAGGACATAGATCGAGTAGATGCCGGAATTCACGAAGTTGCTGAGCACGAAATCGACGATCCGGTACTTGCCCGCGAACGGCACGGCCGGCTTGGTCCGCTCCTTCGTCAGGGGGAATAGGCGCGTGCCCTTGCCTCCGGCAAGGATCAGGCCGAGAACCCTAGGGTGTTGCATGGGTTACCACCTCCGAATGTGGTGCGGTTCAGTAAGTAGGAGAGCTGATGCGCCGGATTGGTCGACCTGCTAGGCGGCAGATGCCAGACGGCCGTCCAGCAGGTCGGCTCGCCCGGGGAAGCGGGCCGCCAGATCCGCGCTATGGGTGACGGCGATCAGCAGGATGCGCCGCTCGAGCTGGAGCTCCAGCAGCAGGCCGCCGACGCGGTCCGCGCTCCGACGGTCAAGGTTGCCTGTGGGCTCGTCGGCGAGCACGACGGGAGGCTTGTTGATCAAGGCCCGGGCAATCGCCACGCGCTGGCGCTCGCCGCCCGACAGCTCGGACGGCAGGCGGTCCTCACGCTCCGACAGGCCCACGCGGTCTAAGAGCCCCTTGGCTCGGCTCACGTCCTCGGGCGAGGCCCTGCCCCCGGCCAATGTCGGGATCAGGACGTTCTCCAAGCTGGTGCATTGCGGCAGCAGATGATGGTCCTGGAAGACGAAGCCGATGCTCCGATTGCGAAAGCGGGCCAGCTCGGCCTGGGCGAGCGAGAACGGGTCCCGGCCGCAGACCGACACGCTTCCGCTCGTAGGGCGCTCGAGAGAGCCCAGAATGTACAGCAAGGTGCTCTTCCCGGAACCGGACGGGCCCATCACGGCTAGCGCCTCGCCACGCGACATGGTCAGCTCGAGCTCGTCTAGAACGACCAAGGAGCCTCCCGGGACAGGGTACTCCTTGCGCAGACCCCGGACCTGAAGATCGGCCGCCATTGCCTCGCCGGCAGCGCGGATGAGCCGCGCCCTCCTCCTTGATTGTTCCACATCCGCCCTGCCTGCTAGAATCTCGGCAGCCGGCGGCCCGCGACGGTACGCGAAACATCCATGAGCCGGCGGCAGCGACCGCGGGCCTCGGCGCTTGGCCCCTATCCGTCCCGTGAGACTGCCGTGCTCCTCGTAGGCCCGCCCCGCAGCGGCAAGACCTCAACGATCTTGGCCGCGATAGAGAGGGCGATTCACGCTCGTCGCAGCGACCAAGTCCTGGTGCTCGTCCCGACAGCGAGCATGCGGAACCATCTGCTGAGCCTCCTCGCCCGCAAGGGCCTGATGGTCCCCGCCAGCGTCGTTTCGACGATGACCGAGTTCACGGCGAGCTTCACGAGGGACGCCAAGGAGGCCGGTCCGAGCGTGCAGGACCGGCTCCTGCAGTTCGCCATCGAGCGGGCGGGAACGCCGGCACACCGAGCGCTGGCCAGCTCCTCCGGCCTGAGTGACCGGCTGGCAGCCGTGATCCGGGAATGCTGGGCCGCGGGAGCCGACGGCTTCCAGATCGAAGCCGTGGCCCGCACCCGGCATCACAAGGAGTTCGCCGACATCCTGCAGGCATTCGAGGAGTCGCTGGGCAAGGCCGGCTTGCTGCATCGCAACCAGCGCATCGCCGCCGCGGCGGCCCGCGTGAGGGAGGAGGGTCTCGGACCGCTCGTCAGCGTCTACTTGGACGGCTTCGACAACTTCTCCATGCAGCAGCAGGAGCTGCTCAAGGCGCTGGAGGAGCAGGCCGAGCAGATCGTGGTCGCGATGCCCGAAGGCCTGCCCCGCTATCCGCTGCCCGATTCGAAGACCGAGCAGCTGCCGGAGACCGCCCACCGTCCGCCCACCGAGGCCGTGCGAGCTGCCTCCCCGCGCGGCGAGATGTTGGAGATCGCGCGCAGAATTCTGGCCAGCAGCCGCCCGCTGCGCGAGCATGCCATCATCCTCCACTCGCCGTCCCGCTACCTCGACGACCTCCAAGAAGTGTTCGAGAGCTTGGAAATCCCCTACCGCTACTGGGCGGATCGCCCGCTGGCGGAGCATCCGGTCGCCGGGCACCTGCTGCAGTGGCTGCGGGTGGCAGCGCGGCAGTTCCCGGGTGAGGAGACGATCGAGGCGCTGACCTCTCCCCTCACCCCGTCCGGCGGAGACGACGAGCGAGACGCCTTCGACTTCGAGGCGCGGATGCTGCTGCCGGACTCGGGCCTCGACTTCTTGCGGACGGCGGCGAGGGACTTCGAAGGCCCGCTGAACTTTCTGGAGGAGGTTCGCGAGTTCGCGAGCTGGTCTTCCGGGCAGCTCTCCGGCGAGGCATGGCGAAACGGCTGTGCGGATTGGATCGACCGCCTGCAGCAGTTGCCGGCGCCGCCTGGCGGAGCCGCGTTCCGCCGGCTTCAGGACTGGCGCCGGGCCGCCGCCGCGCGCAAGGGGCTGCTCGACGCCGTGCGCGACACCAAGTCGCTGCCGGACTGCGCCGACGACGAAGTCCTGCCCCTGTCCGGTTTCGTCGCCGCTCTGGAGCAGGTCTTGCGATTCAAGTCGCTGCGCGAACCGGGGAACCCGCACGACGTGGTCCACGTGCTTCCGACCTTGGAATCGCGCCAGTGGTCGGTCCCGGTCGCTTATGTCTGCGGACTGGCCGAGGGATGGCTGCCGAGGTCCTTCGGCGAGGACCCCCTGTTCGACGACGAGGACCGCCGGCAGCTCAAGGCGCGGGGCATCGACCTGCGCACGTCCGCGGACCGTGCCGAGTACGAGCGCTACTTGTTCGGCGTGGCCACTTCGCGAGCGACCGAGCGCTTGGTGCTGACCTACCCGCTGCACGACAGCCAAGGCCGGCCTGTCACCAGGTCCACGCTGCTGGAAGGCTGCGAGGAACCGCTCGACACGCCCTGGGTTCGCGTCGGGGACTCCCGCGAGCCGTCGCTCCCGAGCGCCGCTGGCGCCCTCCCCTCAGCACTGCGTACCGCCGTCGCCGAGCGGAACCGCGGCTTCAGCGTTTCCGGGATCGCCAGCTACCAGCAGTGCCCGTACTTGTACTTCTCCGGCAACACGCTCAAGCTCCGAGGTCGGCCGGCCCCGCCTGATCGGCGCCTCGACAGCGCCGTCACCGGCGAGGTCGTGCATGCGTCCCTGCTGGCTTGGAACGGCGACCAAGGGGAACGGCGCGAAATCGGGCGCATCGTTGACGAGACCTTCCGCGCCCAGCTGCGCAAGCTGCGGCTTCCCATCAGCTTCCGCACGGAGCAGGCGCGGCTCGCCATACGGGCCGACTTGGTACGGTTCGTCCGCGAGCAAGGTGCGCGGATGTCCGTGTGCGCGGACGAGCAGGCCTTCTTCGAGAACGCACAGCAATACCGGGTCGAGGAATTGTCGTCGAGCCCGGTGGTGCATTGCCGCATCGACCGCTACGAACTCGACAGCCTCCGCCGCTGCTTCGTGACCGACTACAAGTACTCCTCGCCCGGCCGGGTCAAAGCGATGGTGCGGGAGCATCTCAAGGGCGAGCGGCTGCAGTTGCTGATCTACCTCGCGGCACTAGAGCAGCAGCTGCGCTGCGAGCCCTCCGGCATGGCGCTCTGCGGACTGCGCGGGCAGACTTGCTTCGAGGGCGCCGCCGTCGGCGGCGCCGGGGGGCTGCGCAAGCTGACGGAGAACCGCATGAGGGAGCTGCTCGCGACCGCCCGCGCGGAGACCGCCGAGGTCGTCGAAGAGATCCTGGGCGGATCCATCGCCGTCCGCCCCAAGGACCGGGGCTTCTGCGCGCGCTTCTGCTCATTCGGCAGCGTCTGCCGCGTGGACTGGCAGCCGCCTGACGAGTCTGGAGGAACGGGCTAGTGCGGCTCAGCGATGATCAGGAATGCGCCGTCAAGAGCTGGGAGCGCGGTGACCTCTGCGTCGTGGCCGGCCCCGGGTCCGGCAAGACCCGGGTGCTGGTCGAGCGCGTCCGTTGGCTGATCTTGGACCGCCATGTTCCGCCGGAGCAGGTGCTCGCCATCACCTTCACTGAGAAGGCGGCCTTCGAAATGCGGACCCGCCTCGTCGAGGAGGGTCGGCCGTCCGCGAAGACCAGGAAGCTGCTCGAAGCGGCGCGGGTGTCGACGATCGACGCGTTCTGCAACCGCCTGATTCGCGAGCACGCCCTGCGTTCCGGAATCGATCCGGGATTCGGAGTGCTGGAGGAGTTCGAGAGCGGCGAGCTGCTGCGGAACGCCGTTTCTGAGACGTTGGAGGAGTCGTTCTCCGACGGATGGGACGGCATGGACGCCTTCTTGTCGTCCTATGCCTCGACCGCGGCGCGCTCGGCGCGCGCCGATCCGCTGACACTGATCGACGACCTCGCCGCGCTGGTGCGCCGGGCGCGCAGCTACGGCCAACGCCCCTTCCTGAGCGAGACGAGACTGCGGCATCGGGACCTGGCCAACCTGCTTCGGGCGCTGGCACCGGTCGCCAAGCGGCCCGGCTTGGAGGACATCGCCAACCGCCTTGACGCCGCGGAGGATGGGCATCTGGAAGCCATCGACGACCTGCTTCACCAAGCCGCGGCCGCCACCAAGCCGATTGCCAAGCGGGGCCGGGCCAAGGCCCTAGTCACGATGGTCAAGGACGATCTGCTGCCGTCGTGCCAAGCGGCGGTCGCGCTGCTGGCCAATCAGCCCGCCCGCGAATGGCTGCTGCGGACGACGGAGCGCGCCATGGAGAGGTTCGCGGGCGCCAAGCGCTCGGCGGGCCGGATGGACTTCGACGACATATTGGCGGCCGCGGCGGACCTGCTCGCTGCTCGGGACGGGCCCAGCCTCTCGTTCCGCCATGTCCTCATCGACGAGTTTCAGGACACGAACCCCCTGCAGCTCCGGCTGGTACAACGCCTGGTGGCCGCCCACGGGGCCGAACCGCCGGTCCGCTTCGTGGTCGGCGACATCAACCAGTCCATCTACGGCTTCCGACACAGCGATCAGAACGTGTTCCGCGACTACCGCGGGCGGGTCGAGGAAGGGGGTGGCGAGGTCATCCGGCTCGTCGAGAACTTCCGCACGCGACAAGAGATCCTCGACGCCGCCCGCCACATCCTGCCGGGAGGCGCCGGCAGCGGCGTGGAGCGGCACCAGCTGGTCAGCGGCAATGCCTTCCCCGAGAAGGAGCGCCCCTGCCTGGAGGTCCATGTGGTTCAGCACGGGCTCAAGGACGCCGTCGGCGCGGAGGGCGAGTGGCTGGCGCGGCGCCTGTTCCGGCTCAAGCACGGCCTGCGGCTGGCCGACCGCAGCGGGCCGTCGCTCGCCGAACGGGCCGTCGAATGGGGGGACATCGGCGTGCTGGTTCGCACGCACTCCTTGGCGGCCAGACTGGCGGCGGCGCTCAAGGCCTCGGGAATCCCGTGCCGGACACGCAGCGGTCGCAGCCTGTTCGCGACCCCGGAAGTGGCCGATCTGGCGGCGTTCCTACGCGTCCTGCGCAACCCCAGGGACGAGATCAGCCTAGCCTCCGTGCTCAAGTCGCCCCTGTGCGGCGTGGGCGACGCCACCCTCTTGCAGCTCAAGCGGGCCAGCAGCAATCTCGCCGAGGCGTTCACGGGAAGCGAGCCCTTTCCGGCGCAGCTCGACCAAGACGAGGACGCGCGCCTGAGGCGGTTCCGCGAAGTGCTGGCCGAGTGCCGCGCCGACCGGGCGATCGTGCCCGCGAGGCTGCTGCTGTCCCGCGCCATCACCGCCGGCGGCTATCGGGCGTTCGTGGCCCGCAGGGAGGACGGCCCGCAGGCGCTCTCCAACATCGACCGCCTGCTGCAGTGGATCGGGCGGCGCGAGCAGCAGGGGACAGCCGGCATCGACGCGGTCTCCGAGGCCCTCGAACTGGCCCGGGAGGTCGGTCTCGCGTCGAGAGACGCCCCCGAGAAGACGGCTGACCGCCAAGCGGTCGAAGTCCTCACCATGCATGCCGCCAAAGGCCTCGAGTTCCCGATCGTCGCGCTAGCCTCGCTGCAGAGCGGGGCGCGCGGGGCGCACCAGAGCCTTCAGTTCTCGCCGAAGCTCGGAATCGGCGGGCGATGGCGCCATGCCCGCGGGGACGCCCCGGTCGCCGACAGCGCCTACTGCCGGGCCCACCGGGATGCCGAACGCCTGGAGCGGCAGGAGTCGGACCGGCTGCTCTACGTGGCTATGACGCGCGCTGAGGAGCATCTCGTCCTCAGCGCCTCGTTCGCGGGCAAGGCGCAAATGCGCAATTGGTGCAAACCAGTCTTCAGCAGGCTGGGCCTGCAGCCGAAGACCGCCACAGCCTCATCTCCCGAAGTGAAGACGGCCGGCAAGGTGCGCTTCCGGTACGAGCGGGTAGCCGGCAAGCCGGCCCCGTCGGACCGGCCCGAAGCCGAGGTCCGCCTCGCGACGCCGGAGGCGCTCCCTCCGCGGGCCCCGTCCGCGCAAGCCGACTATGTCGGCGCCGTCACTTCCGTCGCGTTGTTCGCGGAGTGTCCGCGACGCTACTATCTGAGCCGCCACCTCGGGCTCGAAGGGCGGGCCCCCGCAACGGCCCCTCGGAGTGCTCCGCCCGACCCGGCCAGGCCGAGCGGCGGGATGAGCGCGGCCGAGTTCGGGAGCCAAGTCCACGAGTATCTCGCCGGCACGCTGCACGAGCCGGTGCCCGAAGCGGTCCAGCGCGTCGCTTCGCGGTTTCGCGAGCACGAACTGGGCCGGCGGGCCGCCTCAGCCTCGCTGATCGAGACGGAGATGGCCTTCGTCTTCGCCGTGAAGGACCGCCTGCTGCGAGGCACGATCGACCTGCTGTTCGAGGAGGGTGGCGAGCGGATCCTGCTCGACTACAAGACCGACCGTGTGCGTCCGGGGCGCGAGGAGGTGGCGGCCCGCCGCCACGCTGCTCAGCTGCAGATCTACGCCGCAGGCCTAGCCCAGTCCGGCCAGCCCGCCGACCGGGCCGTGGTGTTCTACCTGCGGACGGGCCGGGGGGTCGACATCGACATCGGCGAGCCGGCCCTCAACGGTGCCCGGCGGCTGGCCCGCCGGTTCTTCTCGGCCCAAGAGGACATGGACTTCGAGCCGCGGCCCGGCCCCCGCTGCCGATTCTGCCCGCACTACCAAGCCGAATGCCCGGCGGAAATCCCCTGACTGCGGATGGGGCCGGTCTCAGCCGACCATGTCTCTGGCAGCGTCCGCGATGCGACGCGCTGAGATCCCGAACAGGTCCAGGAGTTCAGCGGACTTGCCGCTGCGGGCGATGCCGCGCACGGCCAGCTGCCGCACTCTGGCGTCCTCTTCCGCCAGCGCGGCCATGACGGCGCTGCCCACTCCGCCGTGGGCGTAGTGGTCTTCGACGGTGAGAATGTTGCCGCCGCAGTCGCGAGCGGCCTGCGCCAAGGTCTCGCGGTCGACCGGCTGCACGCTGAACAGGTCGATCACGCGGGCCCGGATGCCGTCCTTCGCCAAGGCATCGGCCGCCTCCATAGCCTCGAACAGCGTGACTCCCGCCCCGACGATCGCGACCTGGTCGCTGTCGCTGCTGCGGACCACCTTCGACCCGCCTGCCTCGAAGACCTCGTCCGGGCCGTACAGGATGGGCGTCTTCGGGCGGCTCGTGCGCACGTACACGGGCCCCTCGATGCCGACGGCCAGCTCGATCGCCCGCCAAGCGCTGGTCGCGTCGCTCGGATAGAAGACGGTGTAGTTGGGCTGGGCGCAGGCCATCGCCAAGTCCTCGAGGCCCATCTGGGACGCGCCGTCTTCTCCGATGGAGACGCCGGCATGGGTGCCGACCAGCTTCACGTTGGTGGAGCTGATCGCCGCCAAGCGCATGAAGTCGTAGGCCCGCGCCAAGAAGCAAGCGAAGCTGGAGGCAAACGGAATCTTGCCCCGGCAGGCGAGGCCCATGGCGACGCCCACAACATTCTGCTCGGCGATGTAGCTCTGCAGCAAGCGCGCGGGGTCGGCATTGGCGATGTCGGTCGTGAAGGTCGAGTTGCCCACGTCGCCGTCCACGCCCACCAAGCGCGGATCAGTGCGGGCCAAGGCCTCCAGAGCGTGCCCGTAGGCGCGGCGGGTGGCGAGATGCGGTCCTCCGATACGGAACGGCGGCTCCGGCCGAGCGCTTGGGGCCGGCGCCGAGGACTCAATTGCCGGCGGCAGGTTCGCCTCCCACGCGTAGTCCGATCCCGACAGTTGCGCTTCCAGCGCCGCGATGGCCTCGTCCTCCAGCTCCCCCGCGGGGATCGGCTTGCCGTGCCAGTTGTCGCGGTCCTCGGCGCAAGGGATCCCGCGGCCCTTGTAGGTTTTGGCCAGGATGACGGTCGGCTTGTCCGTCACTCGCCGGGCCTCGCCGTAGGCCTCGACCAAGGCTCCGATGTCATGTCCGTCCACGACGCGGGCAGTCCATCCGAAGGCCTCCCAGCGCACGCGGTAGGCGTCCATGTCGTGCTCCAGCATGGTGGGAGCGCTCTGGCCCAGCCGGTTCACGTCCACCGTGGCGATCAGGTTCCCCAAGCCGTCGTTGGCGGCCATCGACGCGGCCTCCCAGACCGCTCCCTCGGCGATCTCGCCGTCACCGAGCAGCACCCACACGCGACGGTCGTTGCCGTCGATGCGGCACGCATGGGCCATGCCCACGCCGACGCTGAGGCCTTGGCCCAGCGAGCCGGTGGCCACGTCCACGAAGGGCAGGGTGGTGGGAGGATGCCCCTCCAAGTCGGAGTCCACGCGGCGCAGTGTGAACAAGTCGTCCTCGGACAGGTAGCCCGCCTCGGCCCAAGCGGCGTACAGAGCCGGAGCCGCATGCCCCTTGGAGAGGATGAACACGTCGTTCGCCTCGCTCGCGGGATCGGCCGGATCGTAGCGCATCGCATCGAAGAACAGCGCCGACAGGATGTCGGCTGCCGAGGCACAGGTCGTCGGGTGGCCGCTCCCGGCCTTGGTGGTCGTCCGGACCGAATGGATCCGGATGCGGGTGGCCTTGTCGCGCAGCGCGGCGAGCTTGTCGGATTCAATTGGCGATGGCATGGTTCTCCAGCAGGAACTTCTTCGTGGCGGACCGCGACGGGCAGGCTGAGCCGCCCCCGTCTCAAATCGGCGCCCGCGCGCCCAGCTGTTCCGGCCCGCTCCCCCAGGACCGCCCTTCAGCGGCCCCATGAGGCTTCAGTCCCATCATACCGCCGGGCCGGCATGGGAACCGGGCACGGGCGAGCCGATAATGGGGAGCGGAAAGCATGGACGCCACAACTTCCTTGCGGCGCTTCGGCGGGCTCGACCTTGATTGCGGCCGGCGCCTCGCCCCAGTCGACGTCGCCTATCAGACCTACGGCCGGCTCGACAGCAACCGCTCCAACGCGGTGCTGGTCCTGCACGCCTTCTCCGGCAACGCCCACGCGGCGGGGATCGACCCGGAAAGCGGTAAGCCCGGCTGGTGGGACAACATGATCGGCCCGGGCAAGGCCTTCGACACCGACCGCTACTTCGTGATCTCTTCGAATGTGCTCGGCAGCTGCGGCGGCACGACCGGCCCAGGCTCGACGGACCCGGCGACTGGGCGGCCCTACGGCTCGCGGTTCCCCCCCGTCTCCATCGCCGACATGGTGCGTCTGCAAGGGATGCTGACAGAGTCGCTCGGCATCCGCAGGCTGCTGTCGGTCACGGGCGGTTCGATGGGCGGGATGCAAGCGCTGCAGTGGGCGGCCTCCTACCCGGAGCGCGTCGCGTCCGTGATCCCGATCGCCTCGACGCACCGGCACTCCGCCCAGCAAATCGCCTTCAACGAGGTAGGCAGGCAGTCGATCCTCTGCGATCCCGACTTCCGCCAAGGAGACTATTACGGCGGCACCCACCCGGAGCGCGGTCTGGCGCTGGCGCGCATGGTGGGCCACATCACCTACATGAGCGACGAGTCGATGCGGCGCAAGTTCGGCCGCCGCATCCGCAAGACTCCGGGCATCGGCGACATGTTCGAGGTCGAGAGCTACTTGCGCTACCGCGGCAGCCAGTTCGTCAGCCGCTTCGACGCCAACTCGTACCTCGCCATCACGAGGGCCATGGACGCCTTCGACCTGACGCAGGGGCAGGCGTCGCTGCCGGAGTGCTTCAAGCCAGGAGACACCCGGTTCCTGGTGATCAGCTTCACGTCCGACTGGCTCTACCCGAGCTACCAGTCGCAGGAGATCGTGCGCGCCTTGCGATCACGCAACCGAGACGTGGCGTACGTCGAGATCGAATCCAACTACGGCCACGACGCCTTCCTGCTGGAGGCGACCGAGCAGACTCCGCTGATCCGGGGGTTCCTGCGCAACACCCATCAGCGGCTCGCCGCCTGAACCCAGGCCGGGGGCTTGGCGGACGGACGGCGGATGTAGTTGGCCTCCACCTGCTCCGGGCGGCTGCCGCGGCCCGCGCCGATGTCCCGCGCCGCGACGGCGGCAACCTCGGCGGCCAAATGCAGGGGGCCGACGAACGCCTCCCGGACAGGCGGTTCGCCCAAGGGACCGCCGGGGGCGAGCAGGGACGGCTCGTTCACCACGACCCGGGTCCCGTCTTCCCGAGCGACAGCCGAGAACTCCTGCCACCGGCCGACGGCCTCCTCCCGGAACGGCACACCCGCAGCGTCATAGAAGCCCGCGAAGACCTCCCCCCGCCGGGCGTCCAGCAGGGCCACCCTCCGGGCGCAGGGGGGCGCGGAGCAGGCCAGCGCCCGCAGCGTGGAGACGCCTGCCAGGGGCTTCCCGTGGACCTCCGCGAACGCCTTGGCCGCGACTAGGCCGACCCGGATGCCGGTGAACCAGCCAGGCCCGGTGGCGGCCGCGAATCCGTCCATCTCAGCCAGTGTCAGGTCGCCCTGCCGCAGCAAGCGCCCGACTGCCCCGAACAGCACCTCGCCGAAGCCGGGGGACTCGCCGAGTCCGACGGCGGCCGCAACGCGTCCGTCCGCCCAGAGCGCGACCCCGCCATGCCCCCGAGCGGTGTCCAGCGCGAGGATCCTCATGGCAGGCGCTGCTCCCGCCTCAGGCCGACTTTCTCTTGGCGGGGGCCCGCCGAGCGGGCTTCTTGCGGGCGGGGGACGCCTTGACGCGCTGGGCCCGCGCTTTCAGCAGGGCCACCGCCGCCTCCATGGTCGTGTCTTCAGGCTGGGCGTCGCGCGGCAGGGAGGCGTTGAGCTTGCCGTCAGTGACGTAGGGGCCGTAGCGGCCTGCCAGGACCTTCAGCTCCTTGCCCGTCTCGGGGTGGGCGCCAAGCACCTTGAGAGGCTCGCGCACTCTGCGCCCGCGGCCCCCCTTCGCCTTGGCAAGCAGCTCCAAGGCCTGCGCCAGCGTGATTTCGAAGGGGCTCACGGCGGACGGCACGGAGCGGCTTTCTTTGCCGCACTTGACGTACGGACCGTAGCGTCCGTTGGCGACCAGCACCTCGTCGCCGCTCTCGGGATGCAGCCCCAGCGGACGGGGCATCGCCAGCAGCTGGAGAGCGACCTCCAAGGTGACCTTGCGGGCGTCCATGCCGCGCAGCAGGGAGGATCGCTTGACTTTGCCTCCGCCCTTCGACTCGCCCAGTTGAACGAAGGGCCCGAAGCGGCCCCTGAGGAGGTAGACCGGATCGCCGGACTCAGGATCGTGCCCGAGCGGCTCGACTCCCTTCTTCGCGATCTCGAGCAGCTCAGCGGCCTTGCTCAGGTCCAGCTCGTCGGGGGCCACATCCTGCGGGACGCTGCAGCGCGACTCGCCGTCCGACAGGAAGGGCCCGTAGCGACCGATGCGCACCTCGACCTCGGACCCGCCGTCCACGCTCCCGACCGGCAGGCTGCAGACCTTGCGCGGGTCGATTTGCTCCAAGCCGAGGTCGATCAGCTGCCGCAGGCCCCGGCACTGCCCGTCCAGACCCTCGCCGCCCTCGGACGGCTCGCCCTGACACGGTCCGCCCTCGCCGAAGTAGAACCTCCTGAGGTACTGCTGGCGGTCGAGTTCGCCGCGCGAGATCGCGTCCAGCTGGTCCTCGAGTTGCGCCGTGAACTCGTAGTCCATCAGTTGCTCGAAATGCTCCTCCAGCAGGCCCACCACCGCCATGGCCGTGAAGGTAGGAATCAGCTTGCCCCCCTTGCGGAAGGCGTAAGAGCGCGCCTGCACCAAGTCGACCACGCTGGCCCAAGTGCTCGGCCGGCCGATGCCCAGCTGCTCCAGCTTGCGAATCAGAGTGCCCTCCGTGAACCGCTGCGGCGCCCGCGTGAGCCGCTCCTTGGCCGCGGCAGACTCGACGGCGGGCCGGTCCCCGGGCGCCAGCTTGGGAAGGATCGCCAAACGGCCCTTGCCGCCCTTGGCCGCCGCGGCCCCGGAGCCGCCCTCGAACGCCTTGAGGAAGCCCGGGAACTCAATCGTCCGCCCGGCCGCCCGGAAGCGGGCTTCAGTGCCCGCGCCGGCGACATCGACCAGCGCGACTGTCGACGTGCCCTTGGCGTTGCCCATCTGGCTCGCCAACGTGCGCCTCAGAATCAAGTCGTACAGGCGGGCTGCTTCGGGCCCCAGCTTGGCCCGCACCTTCGCGACCGACTGGAACTGGCGGCCGGCCGGGCGGATCGCCTCGTGCGCCTCCTGGGCGTTCTTCACCTTGGTCTTGTAGACTCTGACAATCGGGGACAGGAAGGCCTCGCCGTAGCGCTCCACGATCTGGTCGCGGGCCGCCGCCTTGGCCTCGTCCGACAGCATGGTCGAATCGGTCCGCATGTAGGTGATGAACCCGTTCTCGTACAGCTGCTGGGCCACAGCCATGGTGTGGCGGGCGGCGAAGCGCAGCCGGCTGTTGGCCTCCTGCTGGAGCGTGCTCGTGACGTACGGGGGCTGGGGCGCCGTCGAGTACGGCGTCTCCTTCACCGAGGCCACGGTGGCCGGCGCGACTCCGGTCCGCAGCGCCGCCTCCAGCCCCCGGGCCTGCTCGACCTCCAAGATGACGACTCCCTTGCTGGCGCGCCGCGTCCGGGACCGCAGCTTCCCGGTGTCGGGATCGAAGTCCTTGGCGACCGCGATTCTCCGCCCGGAGACCTCGACCAAGTCCGCTTCAAAGGACGATCCGTGGCAGGCGAACTGCGCCTTCAAGCTCCAGAAGCCGGCCGGCGTGAAGCGGATGCGGGCCCGCTCCCGCTCCACAAGCAGCCGCACCGCGACGCTCTGCACCCGCCCGGCGCTGAGCCTGGGAGCCATCTTCTTCCAGAGCAAGGGGCTGACCTCGTAGCCGAAGAGGCGGTCGACGACACGGCGCGTCTCCTGGGCGCGAACGAGATCCTGGTCAATCTCTCGAGGCGTCTCCAGCGCCTTGGAGATCGCCGACTTGGTGATCTCGTGGAACACGAGGCGCTGGTGTGGGACCTTCGAGCCCACCAGCTGCAGCAGGTGCCAGCTGATCGACTCGCCTTCGCGGTCCTCATCCGTGGCGAAGTAGATATGGTCGGCCTTCCGAACCGCCGCCCGCAGTTCGGTGACTAAGGGCTTCTTGCCCTTGGGCACGACGTAGAGCGGCGCAAAGCCGTCCTCGACATTAACCCCGAGCCGGGCCCACTTCTGCTTCTTGTACTTGGCCGGGATCTCGGCGGCGCTGTTGGGGAGATCGCGGACATGGCCGACCGACGCCTTCACCAGGAAGTCCTTGGGCAGGTACTTCGTGATGGTGCGCGCCTTGGTCGGCGACTCAACGATCACCAGGGTATTCGAGGGGGTGGGGGCGGGCATAGCGCTGCATTCCTTCTATACCACCTGGGGAGACCTAGCGCCGCGGGAGCGCCCGGAAGGGCAGTTCGCGACGGGCGCACGCCCGCCGCCAGTCAGTCGTGGCGGCCGATTTCGTACACGAAGATCGGCTGCTCTGTGCCGCTCACATGGACCGTGACAGTCTTGGATGGATTCCAGCCGGGGACGCCCCACTTGTAGCAGGCGACGCGGGAGCCGGGCCGCAGCTCGGCCAGCAGCTTCGGCCGCAAGCGCCGGTTGGCGGAGGTCACCAGGAACAGCGTGACCACCGAGGCAGGCGACAGGTCGGCATCGAAGATGTCCCCGTGGCGGATCTCCACTCGGTCGGAGACGCCAGCGGCCCGGACGGACGAGCGCGCCTCCTCTACCAGCCCCGGATTGAGCTCATATCCCACGCCGCGCGCCCCGCGCTCCTTCGCCGCCCGAACCAAGAACCGGCCGTCGCCCGAACCGAGGTCGTATACCGTGTCCGCCTCAGTGACGCGCACCTCGTCCAGCACACGGTCCACGACATGCCAAGGCGTGGGCACGTACGGAGCCACGCTGCGCGGGTCGACGAACGGGCCGGGCTCCTGCCCCGGCACTGAAGTGACCGCCAGCAGGCCGATCCAAGCCAGCCGCGAACGGATTCGGCCGGATCGGGCCGCTAGTCCAGTCGCCGTTCCCGCCATCATTGCGCTTCCCGAGGGCAGCCTGCCACAATCCCTTCCGGTGCCGCCACCGACGGAACCGGGGTTTGCCACACTGCCCAACTTCAAGATAACGCATCACTGCCGGCTCAACGGTGCGAAATCGATCGGACGGCTGCCGACCGGAGCCTTGTCCGAGGGGGTAGACTGAGACAATGGCAGCAGGAGGGTCACCCGGCCCAGAGGGCGGAGGCAAGGTAGTGGATCGATTCGACTTCGGATCCGAAGCGGCTCGGCGCTGCGTCCTGGCGGTGCTGCTGTGCGCCGGACCAGCTTGGGGCGCCGAAGGCGCGGACCTAGACTGGGAGGCGCCGGACGGCTCGTTCCCCGACCACGGCGGCTGCTCCTACTTCGGCCCGCAGGAGGGGCTCGGTCCGTTCCTGTCGGCAGCCGAGGACATGGCGGCCATGCAGCGGCGCACGTGGGACACGCGCCGCGTGCTGGCCATGCTCCCGCAGTCGCGCCGACAGTTGGCCCCGGCCCGGGCCGGGGCAGGCAGCGCGACTGGAGCGTGCTCGGGAATCGACGACTGCATCCACCAGGCAGCCAGCTCGGCTGGCGTCCCCCTCACCTACCTGACCACGGACCAAGAGTTCCTGCGGCGCGTGCGGCTCGACCTGACCGGGCGCATACCGAGCCGGGACGAGGTGGTGGCCTTCTTGGCGGACACCTCCGACGACAAGCGAGAGCGCCTCGTGGACCGGCTTCTGGACACTCCCGAATGGGCGGACCGATGGGCGATGTTCTTCGGGGACCACTTCCGGAACACCCGCATCACGGCTCAGGTAAACCGCTACCCGGACGGCCGCGACTCATTCCATTTGTACCTGCTGGAGTCCATGCGCGAGAACAAGCCCTACAACCAGATGGCGCAGGAGATGCTGGCGGCCGAGGGCACGAGCGACGGGCGGACCTACCCCCAGCGGTACAGCAGCTACAGCCACTACGAGTCGACCTACCTCAACTACGCCGAGAACCCGGTGCGCGCCTCGCCGGTCGGCTACATCGTCGGCGCGCGGACCACCGGAGGCCCCATCCAAGACACCTACGACACGCTGGCCTTCATCACGGCGCGCGATTTCCTGGGGGTTTCGGCCCTGGACTGCGTGCTGTGCCACGACGGCGCCGGGCACTTGGACTCGCTCAGCGTGTGGGGGGCCCAGGCCACGCGGCTGAACGGCTGGCGCCTAGCTGCCTTCTACTCGGACATCCCGCGTTTCCAGACTTGGCGCTCACCAGCGCGCTTTCTGCCGAACAACCCCAACAACGGCCGCCGGGTCAACGCCAACTACTACTTCGTCCATGACCTCGCGCCGGGCCGCAGGCAGAGGAGCAACCAAGGGGACACGGCCGGCGAGTACCTAGCTCAGACGCAGGGCGGGAACCGTCCCGACCGCCTGCACACCGACACGTTCGTCGAGCCGGCGTACACGTTCGGGGGCATTCCCGCCACCTCGGCGGGGGGCCGGCTCCGCCAGCAGGTCGGCTGGCACCTGACGGCGGACCCGCAGTTCGCGAGGGCGGCGGTCAACTACATCTGGCGGGAGTTCTTCTCGCGCGGGATCGTCGAGCCTCCGGACCAGTTCGACTTGGCGCGCCTCGACCCGGCGAGCCCGCCGCCGGAGGGCTGGGGGATCCAGCCGTCACACCCGGAACTGCTCGAGTGGCTGGGGGGCGCCTTTCGGGACAACGGCTTCGACCTGAAGTGGCTCATGCGTGAGATCACGACTTCGGAGACGTACCAGCTGTCCTCACGCTACGACGGGCCCTACAACCCACTGTACGAGAAGCACTTCGTCCGCCATCAGGTCAAGCGCCTGAGCGCGGAGCAGGTGCATGACGCCATCATGGTTGCCAGCGGGAGGTACGCATCGTACTCCGTGTCGCGGACCCTGCGCGGCATCCAGTACGCGACGCAGTTCTCGGACGTGGTCAACGTCCCGCAGGGCAACGCCAGGCGGCCGCGCAGCGCCCGGCTGCTGCTGCAGTCGTTCACGCCGGGCGACCGGGAGGAGACCGGGCGCAGCAGGACTGGGAGCCCGCTGCAGGCGCTGAACCTGATGAACAATCCGTTCGTGACGGACCGGGTCTCGCCGAACGCCCCGACCGGGACCTTGGCCGAAGCGCTCCAGTTGGCTGACGACGCCTTGGTCGCACACCTCTACCTAACGGTGCTAAGCCGTTACCCGACTGAAACGGAAATCGCTTTCGCGGTGGACTACGTGCAGGCTGCGAGCGACCGGGGCGCGGCAGCTTCGAACCTGTTGTGGGCGCTGTTCAACAAGACCGACTTCTACTTCAACTACTAAGCGGAGGCAGCGATGAGCGAGCGAGAGCGATTCAACCGGCTCGTCAGGCGGCGTCAGCCTGAGCACAAGGGCTTCTTCGAGCGCCCGCACTTGACGCGGCGCTGCTTCTTCCGCCACGCCGTCACGGGGGTGGGCGGCTTCGTGCTCGGCCAAACGGCTGCTCCGGGCGAGACGCGGGCGGCGGGATCCGTGGTGCCCAAGAACACGGCCACCAGCGTCATCTTCCTGTTCCTGCGGGGGGCCCCGAGCCATGTGGACACCTTCGACTTCAAGGAACTTCCGGGCGTGACGCCTCGCGACTTCGCACCGGAGACGATCAACGGAATCCGGATCCCGACCGCGCTGCTCGGCAGCACGGCGCGGGTGCTGGACAAGGTGGCGATCATCCGCTCCGGCCTGGCGTGGGCGCGGGCCCACCCGCTGTCTCAGACTTGGATGCAGATCGGCCGCAATCCCACTTCCGCCACCGGCCGGATCGCCCCGCACATCGGCAGCGTGGTCGCGATCGAGAAGGACCCCGAGCGACGCCCCGACCAAGTCTTCCCGGCCTTCATCTCGCTGCAGGCACGCAACATCTCCGGGCCCGGCTTCTTCCCGGTCGAATACGGCCCGTTCCAGACCTTCCCGTCTCAGGACGGTCTGCTGAGCGCCATCCATCCGGGCGGCAAGCGGACGTTCGAGGAGCGCTGGGAGCTGCTGCATGCCATCGACGGCAATCTGCGCGGGCCCGACTCGCCCTTTGGCGCGCAGGCGTCGGGCATGGGCGGCCTGTACGGGAACGCTCGGCGGCTGATGTTCAACCCCACCGTCAATCAAGCTTTCGCGTTCACTGACGAGGAGCGAGTGCGGTACGGCAGCACCGGCTTCGGCAACGCCGTGCTCACGGCGCGCAAGATCGTGCAGCAGGACCAAGGCACTCGCTTCATCCAGGTCGACTCGTTCGGATGGGACCACCATGCCGCCATCTACGACCAGTCGGCCAACCGAAGCATCTACAGGCAGACTCAGGAGTTCGACGCGGCGTTCGGTGCGCTGATTCAGGACCTCGACGCCTCCGGCCACCTGGACAGGACGCTCGTGGTGGCTTGCGGCGAGTTCGGACGAACGCCAGGTCAGCTGTCAGCCTCGCGGATCGGCCGCGACCACTACCTCCAGATGTTCTTCGTGCTCGCGGGCGGCGGCGTCCAAGGCGGCCAAGTGATCGGATCCACCAATGACACCGGCGGCAGGGGGCCGGGAGCCTTCACGGTCGAGCCCGGCTGGTATCGAGACCGCGACATCCGCCCCGAAGACATCGAGGCGACGATCTACTCGGCGATGGGCATCGACTGGACCAAGGTCCGCTACGACGATCCGCAGGAGCGCGGTTTCTATTATGTTCCGCTGGCCGACGATGACGCGTACGCGCCTGTGGACGAACTCTTCACCTGAGTCGTGCCATCAACTGGCCCGGTGGACGGCCCACTGGGCCGCGGCGTCGCCTAGCGCCCGCTTGTAGCGGCTGGGAGGCAGATCGGCGAGGCAGTTGATCGCCGCCTCGCAGAAGCTCTGGGCCTTGCGGCGCGCCGCGGTGATGGCATCGTGGCGCTCAAGAATGCCCAAGATGGTGGACAGCGACACAGAGACGTACCCGCCCTCGCGAATGACGGCGCCGATCTGGGCGCGCTCGGCACTGGTGCAGGTGCGAAGCGCCCGGATGACGGGCAGCGTGACCCGGCCTTCCTTGAGATCGTTGCCGACCGGCTTGCCGAGCACCTTCTCGCTCGCCTCGAAGTCCAGAATGTCGTCCACCAGCTGGAAGGCCACCCCCAGGTTCCAGCCGTAGGCTCGCAGGGCTTCCTGGGTTCGCTCGCCCCCTCCGGCCAACAGCGCTCCGATTCTCGTGCAGGCCGAGAGCAGGCAGGCCGTCTTGCGGTGGATCAGGTCGTCGTTCTGCTGCTCGCTGATGTCGAGTCGTCCGACCAAGTCGATCTGCATCAGCTCGCCCTCGACCATCATCTTGGTCAAGTCAGTCAGGATGTCGAGGATGGCTAGGTCACGCTCCTCCAAGGCGAGGTTGAACGCCTGCATGTAGAGCCAGTCGCCGGCGAGGACGCTCACTTGGTTGCCCCAAGCCACGTTCGCGGACGGCTGCCCGCGCCGCACTTCGGCGCGGTCAATCACATCGTCGTGAACCAGCGTGGCCGCATGGATGATCTCCATCACGGCGGCCATGCGGACGGGCCGCGGACTGAACTCGCCACAGGCGCGCGCGGCCATCAGCAGCAGCGCGGGTCGCAGGCGCTTGCCGCCGCTGTTGGTCATGTGAGCGCTGATGCGCGTCACCACGTCCTCGCAGCAGACCGTGTCCAGCGCGATGACCTTGTCCACCGCGCGCAAGTCCGCCGCGACCAAGGAGAGCAGCTTCACCTTGGACAGCGTCGGCGGCCTAGCCATTGCGATGGTGGGAGCGGTTGGAATACCCCTAGTCTAATTCCTCAGCGCGATCCGGAACGCGTCGGCTGCCAGGGCACGGCGAGCTGCCCCTCGTGATCGAAGGCGATCGGTGCGGGCCCGCCCACCGCCGCGACATCCGGATCAGCTCGCAAGCGGTCGTAGAGGCCCTCGCTAACCAGCATCCGGCCCAGCTCCATCGTGTTGCGGATCCAGGCGACGGAGCATTGCGAGAGGTCGGCCCTGCCGCAGGTGCCCAGGATGCGCTCGACGCATTCGCGGTCGGTCGGGAAGTGGGGCGGGCACATGCAGCCGACCGTGCTCGAGGCTGTGAAGGAGTTGATCCAGGTCTTCTCGAAGTCGATCCCCTGGAAGAGACGGTCGTGAATGACGTCGCATAGCCCGATCCCGACGGCGTTCCCGCCGCCATGCGGCGTGAGGCTGCGGGCGTAGATACGCTCAATGCGGGGCAGCCCCGGCCAGCAGTTCCGACCCAGCGCGGAACGGTTGATGACCTTGGTGTCCATTCCCGCTCCGGAGATGTTCTTGCCGATCTCGTCAACGACGAGCAGGTCGAGCTTGCCGAAGGGAATGTCGGCCTTCCAGCGCTTCACGCGAGCCAGCAGCTCCTCTTCGCGGGCGACCATGTCGTCGGCCCCAATCGCCCGGACCTCAGCCGTGGCGTGGTTGGCATCCTCCAAGATCGCGAGGCCACCCAGCATGCGGCCGCTGTTCAGCATGACGCGGCCGACTTCGCGGATCACGCGCTCCAGTCCGAGGCGCACGGCCCACATGTGGTAACGCCTGGCGCCCTCCCACTTGCCCAAGCCGATCGCCATCATCTTGTGCACGCCGCTCTCGATTCGCCCCTCGAAGCCCGTGTGCCACTTGACGCGGCTGCAGAGCATCACGCCGTCGGCCTCCCACGCTTGCCGGTCCATGGACACGGCGATCCCCTGGGGTGTCTCGCCGATGCCGACGACGTCAAGGGAGCTGACGACCGGCATACCGAGGAACTCCTCTGTCACGCCGTAATGCGACAGCACCTCCCGCTGGCCCTCCGCGGTTCCTCCTCCGTGGCTGCCCATGACCGGGATGACGAAGGGCCGCGCCCCGCGATCCGCCCAAGCGTCCACCACGGCCTTCACAATCGTGGAGAGGTTCGCGATCCCTCGGCTTCCCACACCCACCGCGATCCGGCTGCCGGCGGGAACTGAGCGAACCCATTCCGCCGCGCCCATCTCGTCCCGCACCGCCTGGTAGATGTCCGGAAGCGAGCGATCGGGGAACCTGCGGCGGACTTCAATCAGTCTGGGTAGGTCCATCGCAAGGATTATAGCCGTGCCTGGCTGCCGGTAGAATGCGATGCATGAGCTGGGACGCTGCGACTCGGGTCTCCAGGCGCGGCGTCCTGAGACTGGCGGGTACGCTCGCGACTGCCGGAACGGGGGCATCCATGCAGGCCGAATCGAATTCCACGCTGACCGCCGTGCCGGGAATCCGGGTGGGGCACTGGACTCACGAGTCGGGGTCGACTGGATGCACGGCCGTGCTCGCCGAGGCCGGCGCGGTCGCCGGCGTCGACGTCCGAGGTGGCGGCCCTGGAACCAGGGAGACGGCTCTGTTGCGCCCAGAAATGAGCGTGGGCGCTGTCCACGCGGTAGTGCTGTCGGGCGGCAGCGCCTTCGGCCTAGCTGCGGCCGACGGCGTGATGCGGCACCTGGAGGGCCGGGGAATCGGCTTCCCGGTCGGGCGGGCCGTAGTGCCGATCGTGCCGGCCGCCATTCTCTTCGACCTGGGAGTGGGCAACGCCGACGTGCGGCCCGGCCCCCAAGCCGGTTACGAGGCGGCTGCGGCGGCTTCCAGCGAGCCCGTGGCCATGGGCAGCGTCGGGGCGGGGGCGGGAGCGACCGTCGGCAAGATGCTCGGACGGGCGAGAGCCATGCGTGGCGGGCTCGGTTCGGCTGCCGTGACACTGCCAGACGGAACACGGGTGGGCGCCCTGGCAGCCGTGAACGCGCTCGGCGACATCGTGGACCCGCGAACCGGGGACATTCTCGCCGGCGCGAGGCGCGGCGACGGCTTCGCTGACGCCGTGGCCCTGCTGCGGGCGCAGGGCGTGCGGCCGGAAGAGGAGGCAAGCAACACGACGATCGCCGTGGTGGCGAGCAACGTTACCTGGACCAAGGGGCAAGCGACCAAGGCCGCTCAAATGGCCCACGACGGCTTGGCCAGAGCAATTCGGCCCTCGCACATGCCGTTCGACGGAGACACGGTCTTCGCGCTGGGTACGGGCGGGCGGACCGTGGACACGACCAGTCTGGGGGTGATCGGCGCCTTGGCTGCTGAGACGCTGGCCGACGCGGTCGTGGCTGCCGTCCTCGCGGCCAGCTCCGGATTCGGGCTGCCGGCCGCCTCGGACTTCCCATCCCCAGCAAACCAGGAATGACGCGGGCCGGCAAGCCCCGCACTCCTCTCGCTCCGAAAGCTGCTCATGGCCGATTGCGACCTCAATCCGAAACGCTCCCGGCGCCGTTCGCCGAGCAACCCCGCCGTCCGCCTGGCACCAAGCATGCAACAGCTCGATCAACGGCCGCGGCCTCCGGAAACGCGCCGCTGGGAGGCCGTCATGCCAACAGGCTGCGGCGGCTAGCCTTCAGAATCCTCGCCGCGCCCTCAACGGAAGGATCGGGCCCACTCAACGCTGCCCTCTCCGCACCGCGTCACGGCGCGATTCGGATTTCGGTGCGAGTTCAAATGGCTCGTCCGGGCGAGAACGGCCCGAGTGCACGACGGATCGGTTTGGTAGAATCCGGGAAAGTCACATGTCTGCTGCTAGCCACTATAACCGTCGCAGGTTTCTTCAAGGTGCCGGTGCCGCGGCCGCGGCCGCCGGTAGCGCCGCCGCCCAAGAGGCATCCTCGCGCGCGCGAGTGATTGGGGCCAACGACCGCATCAATGTGGCGCAAATCGGCGTCGGCGGCCGCGGCGGCAGCCTGCAGCGGCTAATGCTGCGCATGATCGAAGGGGGGCAGAACTTCAAGATCACAGCGGTTTGCGACGTCTACGAGAAGCGCAGGCGGCTGGCCCAAGAGAACAGCAAGGCCGAATTCTCAACCTTGGACTATCGCGAGGTTCTCGCCCGGCCGGATGTGGACGCGGTCGTGATCGCCACACCGGACCACTGGCACGGCACGATGGCGCTGGCGGCTATCGAGGCCGGCAAGGACGTCTACCTTGAGAAGCCGATGACGCACACCATCGAGGAGGCCAAGGCCGTGGCTCGCAAGGTCCGCGAGACCGGCGCCGTCCTGCAGGTCGGCTCGCAGACCACATCGTCAGACCAGTGGTGGAAGGCGCGCAAGGCCATTCAGGACGGCATGATCGGCAAGCTGATCTCAAGCCAGGGCTCGTACCATCGGAACTCGCTCCGCGGCGAGTGGAACTGGACGCCCGAGCGAGGGCGAGGCTGGGTCATCGAGCCGGACGCGGGCCCGCACGGCCAAGGTGTGAACTACATCGACTGGAACATGTGGCTGGGCCCGGCGCAGAAGCGCGAGTGGGACCCCCACCGCTTCTTCCGCTTCCGCAAGTACTGGGACTACTCGGGGGGCATCGCGACCGACCTCTTCTACCATGTCGTGGCGCCGCTGAACATCTGCTGGGGGCGCCCGCAGTTTCCGTACCGCGTGACCGCCAGCGGCGGCAGGTACGTCTTCAACGCGCCCGGCGACCGCGAGGTTCCCGACACGATGAACTTGCTGGCCGACTTCGCGGCGGGGCATTCGCTCGTGCTGAGTTCGACGATGGCCAACTCGCGCCACATCCCCGGCCTGATCCGCGGCCACGAGGGCACGATCATAATGGTCGAGCACGGCCGCTTCGAGGGCCAAGCGGACTACATCACGGTCGAGGCGGAACCGATCTTCCGAGATGGCTTCGTGGCGCGGCACGGCACCGACAACGTGCAAATCAAGGTCGAGGACCGCGGGCGGGACGCGCACATGAAGAATTTCCTGGAGTGCATCCGCACGCGGGAGAAGCCGACGCTTGACGCCGAGACCGCCTATCGCGCCCAAGTCACCATCTCGATGGGCGTGATGGCCTTGCGGCAGGGCGAGGTGCTGTACTTCGACCCCGATCTCGAAGAGGTGACCAACACCCGGCCGAGAGCGGCTTGACGATGCGGTCCGCGCCGCACAGGGCCGGGCGGTCCGCGGCTGCGGCCTTCCTCGCCGCGCTGGCCTGCTTCCTCGGCTGCGCCCCGGCCGCCGAGCCGCTGCCGAATATTCTGCTCATCTTGGCCGACGACCTCGGCTACGGCGATGTCAGCGCCTACAACGACGAGGCCAAGGTGCCTACACCGCACCTGGACTCCTTGGCCGAGCAGGGCTTGCGCTTCACGGACGCTCACAGCCCGTCCACCGTATGCACCCCCACCCGCTACGGCATCCTGACGGGGCGCATGCCGTTCCGGAACGGCATGCGGGGCGTGTTCACCGGAGTCGAGGGGCCGTGCCTGATCGAGGAGGGCCGGCTGACGCTCCCGATGATGCTGCGCCAAGCCGGATACGCGACGGCCATGGTCGGCAAGTGGCATCTCGGCATGACGTTCTTCGACCAGCGAGGGATCCCCGTGCATGAGATCGAGCTGCCGCCCGAGCTGCGCGATGACCGTGCGGCCGCCGGGGTCGAGCTGGTCCGGCGGACGGATTTCTCCCGCCGGATTCCGGACGGGCCGCTCGACCGGGGATTCGACCGGTTCTTCGGAACGGTCGCCTGTCCTACGACCGACTGGCTGTACGCCTGGATCGACGGGGACCGCGTGCCCACACCACCCGATTCGCTTCTGGACCGCGGCCCGCTTCCCAAGCATCCCTACGCCAACGACAACCGCCGCGGGATGATCGCGTCCGACTTCGACTTGGAGATGGTGGACTTGGAGTTCCTCCAGCGCAGCTTGGAATTCCTAGGGGAACGCGCCGCTTCCCGCGATCAGCCCTTCTTCCTGTTCCACTCGATGCAGGCCGTGCATCTTCCCTCGTTTGCCGCGCCGGAGTTCCAAGGCCGCAGCGATGCCGGCCCGCACGGCGACTTCCTGCTCGAGATGGACTCGATCGTCGGCGAGCTGCTGGCGGCTCTCGACAGGCTGGGCTTGGCCGAGACCACCTTGGTGATCTTCACCAGCGACAACGGCCCCGAGGTGCCCACTGCCTATCACATGCGCAACGACCACGGCCACGACGGCGCGCGTCCTTGGCGGGGTCTCAAGCGCGACCAGTGGGAGGGCGGGCATCGCGTGCCCACCATCCTGCGCTGGCCGCGAAGGATCGCAGCCGGAGGGGTCACGGACCAGACCTTCAGCCTCACGGACATCATGGCCACTCTCGCCGCGCTGACCGGGCAGCGCCTGCCTGCGGACGCGGCCGAGGATAGCTTCGACTTCTCCAAGGTGCTGCTAGGAGCGAGCGACGGGGTCGCGGTCCGCGAATTCACGCTCCACCAGACGAACCAGCTGGCGCTCGCCCTTCGGGCCGGACGCTGGAAGTACTTGGACCACGCGGGTTCGGGAGGCAACGACTATCGCCGGCCCCAGCTGGCGGGGTTCGTCATCGACGACGGTTCGGGCGGCGCGCCCGGCCAGCTCTTCGACCTGGCAGCGGATCCCGGCGAGACGAGGAACCTCTACTCTGAGGAGCCGGACATCGTGGCGCACCTCAAGGCCGAACTCGACCGCCAAGTGGCCGCGGGACGGAGCGCCCCCGTCCGCTAGGCCGAGGCCGGCCGTCAGTGCAGGTAGGCGGCCAAGGTCGGGAGTCCGTAGAAGACAACAATCATGTAGGCGATGGCCAAGATCTTGGACCGCGAGGCGAACTCGGCGAACCGCCTCACTGCGGCGAGCACAAGCTTGCGCAGCGGAGGCCACGGATAGATCAGCAGGATGCCCGCCAAATTGAAGCACAGGTGAACGACGGCGATCTCCACTCCGGCCCGGGCGTTCGGCCCGGACACGGCCAAGGACGCCATCAGGGCGGTCATGGTGGTCCCGATGTTCGCTCCGAGCGTGACGGGGAACGCCTTCTCCAAGGTCAGCACGCCCACGCCCGCCAGCGGTACCAGCAGGGATGTGGTGATTGAGCTGGACTGGACCGCCGCCGTCAAGACACAGCCGATCAACATCGCGACCACCGCGGACCGCCCGAGCGCCTTCTCCACCATCTCGCCGGCCTTCGACAGCAGCCGGGAGTGCAGCAGCCGCACGATCAGCATCAGCGCGCCGAAGATCAGCGCGCCACTCACCAGCACCAGCAGCACACCTCGGGCCTGCGGGCTGTCGAAGAGTGCCTCAGCCAGCCCTCTGACCGGAGCGATCACGGCCTTGAGCAAGGCCGAGATTGGACTGTCGAAGTCGCTGCCCGCCATGAATTGGACGCTCTCGGTCAGCTTGGCCGCGGCGCTGGAGAGCACGCCGGTGGCGATCTCCAGCGGCAGGAGGACGGCCACGGACAAGTAGTTGAAGAAGTCGTGGCAAGTCGCCACGGCGAAGGCCTTCCGGAATTCGCTCTGCCGGCCCATGTGGGCCAGCGAGACGATCGTGTTCGTGGCGGTCGTCCCAATGTTGGCGCCCATGATCATGGGCACAGCGTTGGTGAGCGGGAGCGGGTTCTCCGGGGCCGCGACCAGCCCCACGACCATCGACGTTGTCACCGAGGAGCTCTGCACCAGCGTCGTGGCGAGAATGCCCACCATCAAGGCGATGAACGGATTCGCCGTCGCGCTGAAGAAGGCGTCCAGCAGGTCCCCTCCGAGAAGCTTGAAGCCGTCGCCCAGCCCCCGGATCCCCGACAGGAAGACCAGCAGCAGGAGCAAGACCCCCAAGCCAGTGGCTAGTGCGCTACCGCCCTGCCCGGTCTCAACTTTGGTGTCCGAGTCAGCACTCATACTGGTTTGCGCGGCACGGCTCCAGTCGTGAAGACTGTCCAGAGGGGATCCGGTCCGGCGGCAGGCGCTGGAAGAGGGCACCTAGCTGGACCGGATACCGGGCTCGGAAGCGCGAGGGGGCGTCCGTCACGCTCCATGCAAATTCACTAGCTGCTCCGCAGCAAGCCCAATTATCTTCGGCGGCCGCCCCTCCGTCTCAACCCTGAGGTCAGAAGCCGATTCCGGGAGGAACCTCCGGTCCAGCAAGCGCCCCGTGTCGATGCGGCCCAACGAGGCCAGCAGGTTCTCCATGACGTGAGGATTGACTTGCCGCAGCTCTGCGAGGAACCGCCGCAGGCGCTCGCGAACGGTCCCCGTCCTGTGCGAGCACACGCACGGCGTGACAGGCAGGCCCGCCTGCTCGCAATAGGCGGAGGTGACCTCCTCAGAGGTGTATACCAAGGGCCTGATGAGGCGGAAGTCCCCGGATCGCGAGCGGGTCACTGGAGGCAGCGAACTGAGGCGTCCGGTGAACATGGCGTTGCGCAGCAGCGCTTCGCACAAGTCGTCCGCCGTGTGGCCCAGCGCGACGACGTTGCAGCCGAGGCTCGACGCCACTTCGTACACGGCCCGGCGCCGGTAGCGGCTGCAAGAATCACAGCCGTGCTCGGGCTGGCTCTCAAGGAGCTGGAACGACGGCTCGTCGCGGTAGTACGTCCACGGCAGGCCCCGGCGCTCCAGCACCTCGCCAACGGGCCGCACATCGCCGACGAACTTGCCCTGCTCAATCGTGAACGCTCGCAGTTCGAACTTGACGGGGGACCGGCGCAGCAGTAGCCGCAGCCCGTCCGCCAGCGCGAGCGAGTCCTTGCCGCCAGAGACGCCGACGGCTACTCGATCGCCGGCGCGGATCATCCCAAAGTCGGCAATGGCCCTGCCCAGCTTCTTGAGCAGTGTCTTCCTAGGTTTCACGTGGGCGTCCAAGCAACTCCGGGAGCCATTATAATTCGCGCCGGATCAGGCGGAGTCCTCGCGCCGGCGCTGGATCGATTCGGCCCGGCCTGTCCGCTCATCAATCTCCAAGACCACCGCATTGAGGCGCACTCTGCCGGCAGCTGGATTGAAACGGGCCGGCATGCCGGTCAGAAACCGGGTCAGCGCCGCGTCCGACCGCATGCCGAGCACGGAGTTGACGGCTCCGGACATGCCGACGTCAGTGATGTAGGCCGTGCCGCCCGGCAGCACGCACTCGTCGGCAGTAGCCACGTGAGTGTGCGTGCCGACCACCGCGCTGGCCCGTCCGTCCACATACTGGCCGAAGGCGATCTTCTCGCTCGTCACTTCGGCGTGAAAGTCGATGAACCGCACCCTGATGGCCGGATCGAGCCGCTCAAGAATCTTGTCGGCCCGGCGAAAAGGACAGTCCAGCGCTGGCATGTGGACACGGCCCTGGAGGTTGATCACGGCAAACGGCACGGCTGACGAGGTGCAGCCAGCCAGCAGTCCCGATCCCGGGCTGCTCGGATAGTTGTCAGGACGCAGCAGGCGCGGCTCGTCGTCGATGAACTTCAGAACTTCCTTCTTGTCCCAGATGTGGTTGCCGGAAGTCAGCACGTCCACGCCGGCGGCGAGCAGCTGGTCGACGATCTTCCTCGTCACGCCGAAGCCACCCGCCGCGTTCTCGCAATTCGCGATTATCAGGTCGAAGTGCTCGCTGACCAAGATTCGCCGGAGGGCGGTGAATACCGCGCGGCGCCCCGGCCGCCCGACGATGTCTCCGATGAACAGGACGCGCATGTGGCAGGAGAAAGGGCAATCCAGTCTAGCAATGGGCTGGGAATCGAAGTCTGTGGCGCGGCACGGCTCAAGCGGGTGCGGCCTCCAACGCGTCTCCGACGCTCAGGCTGAGCCCCGCCTGCCCAGCGGCAGCACGCGTGTTGACGGCGAACCGGTGCCAGCCGGGATACGCCGCCAAGTGGGAACCCGCGTAGGCGCGCCGCCGCCGGAACTCCGCCAGGGATTTCAACGTCAAGGGGCCGGAGTCAGCCGAGCCCTGAGAATCCAGCGTGGGGACGACGCAGCGGCGGCAGGGATTCGCACCTAGGAACTCAACCTGCCCGATCCTGAAGCGCCGCGGCCTGCCGGGCGGGCCGTACAGCAGGTCCTCCTCGAAGGGCTCCAACCCATCCAGCTCCAAGTTGGCGCGGAAGCGGCGCCGCACCTCCTCGCACGGCAGTCCGAAGTGCCGAGCCAGCAGCTCCAGCGAAGCCGTGCCCACCACAGTAGGGCCCGACGCCAACTCGTCGTCAGGGAAACCAGATTCCTGGTTCCGGCGGAGAACGACTTCGCAGCCCAGAGCTCGCCCCAGCCACAAACCGACCGCTTCGGTCTCGGCGGCGAGATCAAACTCAGCCGGCTCAGGACCCGCCCCGAAGCGGACCATGCCGGTCTCGGCCGAGTACTGCGCCCGGATGGCGAGAATTTCCGGCCCGAGGCGCTTGGCGTTGAGCACGCGGCCGT
The DNA here is from genome assembly GCA_963662745.2 of Bryobacterales bacterium. Classification (GTDB taxonomy): domain Bacteria; phylum Acidobacteriota; class Terriglobia; order Bryobacterales; family UBA6623; genus VXMF01. The sequence continues at coordinate 1,599,642 of CAXXUI010000002.1, read as the reverse complement.
CGGAGTCGAACAGCGCGAACTCCCTGTCTCCGGCAAGGCACCCGCCGGCAGCAATCGCGACACTGCCGACATCCACCGGATCCAGCGACTTGACCGGAAAGACACGGATGCGGGCCAGTCGAGCTTCCATCACTGGGGTCCGTGACCTCCTAAGTCCATTGTCCCACCAGGAGCGGTTCACGGGCTTCGAGCCCGCACCGGGGCCGCCCCGTGGACGGCGGCTCGGGAGTGGCCCGCGATAGGCTAGGGTTGAGGCCACACCGACATGCCAGTCGCAAACAGCCCGCAGGAGCTCCAAGCCACCGTCCTGGCAGCAGTCCGCGACTTGGTGCGGGAGCTGGGCTCGCCGGACGCAGCGGATCGAGCCACTCTCCAGTCCTCCCTGGACCGGGACCTCGCGCTCGGCAGCCTGGAACGCGTTGAGCTGCTGGTCCGCCTGGAGAGGCGCCTGAACGCTAGGCTGCCCGAGCAGGGCCTGCTGGCGGCCGAAACACCGGGCGACTGGGCCCACATCGCGCTGAAGGCTCAAGAGACGGCGACGGCGCAAGCACGCTGGCCGATCACGCAGCCCCGGCGCGAGGCCTATCCAGCCCCCGACAGCGCACTAACGTTCACCGAGGTGCTCGGGCAGCAGGCCGAGCGCGATCCGGCAAGGGTCCACATCCACTTGCTGGACGGAGACGGCGGGAAGGACATCGACCATGGAAGCCTGCATGCCGCGGCGTCCGAGGTGGCGGCCGGCCTAGTGGCTGAGGGTCTGCGCCATGGTGAGACCGTCGCCATCATGCTGCCCACCTGCGAAGAGTTCTTCAGCAGCTTCCTAGGCATCATGCTCGCTGGCGGCATCGCGGTCCCCGTCTACCCGCCTACGCGGCCCAACCAAATCCAAGCCTACATCGAGCGCCAAGCGCTGATTCTGAGGAACGCCGAAGTGCGGTTCCTGATCTCCTTCGCGCAGGTCCGCGCGGTCGCGGAGATTCTAGCCGGCAAGCTGCCGGCGCTGCGGGCGGTGACCACCGCCGCGCATCTAGCTAGGCGCGGTCGCGGCGGGACGGCGGTTCCTCGGGATCCGGCGGACATTTTCTTCATCCAGTACACATCCGGCAGCACGGGCGATCCGAAGGGTGTCACCCTGACGCATGCCAATGTGCTGGCCAACATCCGGGGGATCGGGCACGCCGTCCAAGTGCGTCCCTCCGATGCAGTGGTGACCTGGCTGCCGCTGTATCACGACATGGGCTTGATCGGCTCGTGGCTGTTCAGTCTCTACTACGGCCTTCCCATCACCGTCCTGTCCCCGTTGGATTTCCTCGTCCGCCCCGAGCGCTGGCTGTGGGCTCTCAGCGATTCCGGCGGCACTCTGTGCCCGGCGCCGAACTTCGCCTTCGAACTGTGCATGCGCAAGATCGGCGTCGACGCGCTGGACGGCGTCGACCTCTCGCGTTGGCGCGTCGCGATCAACGCCGGCGAGCCGGTGCTGCCCGCGACGCTGCGGCGCTTCGCCGAGCGCTACCGTCCGTGGGGCTTTGACTCCAGAAGCTTCATGCCCTTCTACGGGCTAGCGGAGTCATCGGTCGCCCTGACCTACCCACCGTACTGGAGGGGCCCGCTCATCGACCGCATTCGCCGCGAGGCGTACGAGGAGAAGGGGCGGGCCGTACCGGCTGCAGGCCTGCCTGACCGGGACGCACTGGAGTTCGTAGGCAACGGCCGGCCGCTACCCGGCCACGAGGTCCGAATTGCTGACGAGAGCGGTGGGCTTCTGCCCGACCGCGTGCGGGGCAGGATCCTCTTCCGAGGCCCGTCGAGGACCGACGGCTACTTCCGTAACTCGGACGCCACCGCGGAAGTCCTCGACGAGGACGGCTGGATGGATTCAGGAGACCTCGGGTATGTCGCCGACAACGAGCTGTACGTGACGGGGCGCCTCAAGGACTGCATCATCAAGGGTGGACGGAACATCATTCCACAAGATGTCGAGATGACGTCGTGGGAGGTGAATGGAGTCCGCAAGGGGTGCGTCGCCGCGTTTGGCTGCACTGACGCCGAGACCGGGACGGAGAAGATGGTCGTGGTCTCCGAGACACGCGTTACTGACGCGCGGCAGCGCCGGCGCATTGTGACCGCAGTGATCGACACCGTCGCGGGCTCGGTCGGCATCCCGCCGGACGAGGTGGTCTTGGCCCATCCGGGATTCATCCCCAAGACCTCCAGCGGTAAGATTCGACGGCTCGAGACGCGCAAGCTCTACCTAGAGGGAGCGGTGGCCACCCGCCCGCCGAAGGGCGCCCGCCTCCGGCTGGCTCTCATCTGGCTGCACGGATCAATGCGTGCGGCAGCGAAGGTGGTCAGACGGAAGGCGGTCCGCGGCTGCCGCGGCCTCCTGGACTTCTCCGGAGCATGCCTCGCCGCTGTCGCCGGAATCGCCGCACGGATCGCGCCGACTCAGGCGGCGGCGCGCTTCGTAATCGCGCCTTCCGCACGGGGAGTGATGAGGCTGTCTGGGGCGGGCACGACCGGAGCGATCGGCGGACGCAAGCCCTCCCTTGTCCTGGCCAGTCGCGCCGGCCGCTTGGATCCGCTCGCCTTGGCAGCGGCGTTTCGCCGCTCGTTCGTCTTCGCCGACCGCACGGGCTTCTGGGACCTCGGGCCCTGCCGGGCGTTCCTGCTGGAGCCGCTGCTGACCCGGCACTCAGGGAACGGAGCGGGTCGCTGCCAAGCGGCGACGCCGGAAGCGATAGCTGCCGCGCTCCGGGACGGCTACTCGGTTGCGAGCTTGGCGGACAATCCCGCTGGCGAACCCGCGGCCCGGACACGGTTTCGAGCTGAGGCCTTCGAGGCCGCGGCTGCGGGGGAGGCGAAAGTCCTGCCAGTCGTGCTCGGGGCCTGGCGCGGCAAGGTCCGGGTCACTCCCTGCGGGGAACTGGAAGGCTTGGGCGACCTAGGACTCATGGATGCGCGGAGCGCCGTCCGCTCAGCCCTGCAAGAGCGGGACAGCTGATTGACCGAAGTCGCCCCAGGCCTCCACGCCGTCATTCCACTGGAGCAGGTGGACGCTGACGGCCGAGGATTGATGCGCGGCAAACCTACATATCACCAATTCCGCGGGTGCAAACCTCGGGCAACTGGAGGGTCGATTCAATCCTCCGACCGGCCCTGCGCCATCCGCGGCCGCTCAACAGGTGAGGCATCTAGAGCAGCCTCATAGCAGTTGATTGGCTGCTTGACGGAATTCGGACGCTGAGTGCCTACGTCCGGGAGCGAGACGACGAGGCAGAAGGCTCGCTGCTCGGGTCTGGCTTGTAGCGTGAGCCGGAGCGACGGGGTCCGCGCAGCCCATCCGCGCCCTCGTGCGCCGCAGGCGCCGGGCGGAAGTAGAATGAGGGGGCTATGCCAATCTACGAATACGAATGTGGGGATTGCGAGACGCGGTTCGAAGCGCTGGTGATGGGATCCACCCCCGAGCCGGATAGCTGCGGGTGCGGAAGTTCGGCCATCGAGCGAGTCTATTCCACATTCTCCGCTCAGAACGGCGCCGTGGGCGCCGAGGAGTGCGCGACACCTGCCGAGCAGCGCTGCGGGGGGCCGGCCTGCATGAACGGCATGTGCGGCATGAATTGAGCCGCCCGCCCCGAAGCGGTCGCTGGCGCAGCCGGGTGCCCGCCAACCGGCCGAGGACCTACTCCGGGCCGAGCACACCGACAGAGATGAGCTGCCGGGATCTGTTGTACACGCCGAAGGCGATGGTTGCAGAACGGGGCTTGTAGTCCCAGATCGCCGGACGCATCCCCGCGGCGCCGCCGCCCGGCGGCTGCACCACCCAGTGCGCTCCGTCGGGCAGCTCCACCTCCTCGGCTTCGCCCGTGGTCAGATCCCAAGTCAGGAGAACCGACCGGCCGGGATTGCCCGGACCAGCGTTGGGCTCCATGGCGCGAGCAAAGACGCGCCCGAACATGGGAAGAACTCCAAAGCTGCGTCGGCCAGCAGCGTTCAGCGGGCTGGCGTTTGGCAGCACGACCACACGCAGGAATCCGTCGGGCAGCGCGAGATGCCGGACCTCGCCGGTCGGGAGGTCAACGACGACCAGCCCTACGTTGCCCGGGAATGGAGGCTGCTGAATGCCCCGGGGTGTCGTGCGCGGCGGCCCCGCCGTGGCCAAGGCCACCAAGCGACCTCGGCTTGGCAGCAACTCGGTTCGGTTGTTCAGCGTGATCCCGACTCCCTCCGGAAGCGCGATCTCGCGGAACTGCTCCCGCACCGCATCGAAAACATGCAGCCTCTGCGGAGCCTCCAAGGCCACTTCGCGGCCACCGTCAGCGAAGTACGCGTAGTCGGCCATCGCCCCCTTGACACCGGTGTCGAGCGGAAACGGAGCCGCAACGGCTCGCATCTCCCCCGTTCCTGGCCGGAAGATGACTACTCGGTCCGCGACGCAGATCCGATTCTCTCGGGGATTCGCGAACTTGCTCACCGCCGTTCCCGAGCCGGCGATCAGCAGGCCCCTCGTCAGCGGCAACCTTAGCCAGCGGACCTGGGGGTGGCAGTTGGCGGCGAAGCTGCCTTCCGGAAACGGCACCACGGAAACCTCGACGTCGACGGCCTCGGGCAATTCAGCCTCGGTGGTCTCCGGAAGCTTGGCGCGAAAGCTCAACACGGCGTCCCGCGTGCCGTCTGTCGAACGCGCCACCAAATAGGCCACGTCCTCTCCTTCGAAGCCTAAGGTGAGCGGGGCGAACGAATTGCCCGCCGCGACTCCCTGCGCGTTGATGTTCCGAGGCGGCGAGATCGGAGACCAGCCGTCAGGCAGCTCGATGTTCGCCACGATGCCGGCTTCGCGATTGAACAGGACCGCCCTCGCCCCCGCCGTTCCCTCGCCATCGTCCGGTGCCACGAACCGCATCCGGTAGCCATCTCCGAAACCTGCGCCCTGAGGCTGGGCCACCATCCGCCCGTAACCCTCCAGCAACGGGCTGGGAAGAGGCGCCACCCCATTGAACTGCCCCAGCTCTGCACCGTCCAAGTCCACCACGATGCCAGCCGACGCGCTGTCGGGACTCAGCAGCCTCAGGTGCGGGCTATTTCCAGGACCCGGCTGCAGGCGGTCCGTCCCGCCTTCCAGCGCCAAGGACCGGGCTTCGCCCGAGACACCGTCAATCACGAGTAGCCGGTCCGTGATACCCGGCCCCGCGAAGTCCTCGGCGGGAACTTCCAGCGCGACGAGCGCGGGCGTGTGATTCGCGATCTCGAACGGTCGGTACGCCGCCGCAGTCGGGGCCACGGGGTTGGAAGGCAGCAGGCAGCTGTCGTGGCTGCTGACAGCGTCGCGGCGGAAGTCGAAGAGATGTACGCCGCGGTAGCAGAACTCGAGCTCGTCCAGCTCGCCCGTTAACGCCAGAAGCGCCGGGTTCAAGTCGGTCAGATCAATCCGAGCGGGCGCTTCGGCCGCTTCGGGCACAGCCAGGAAGCGGGCCCGCACGGGTCCGCGTGCGCCCAGTAGCCCGGACGCGGAAGCATTGCCCGAATACCAGCGCAGGATTGCTCCGGAGGACGCCTGCTCCGGCACTTCGAGCTCCAGCTCGTAAACGCCCACCACTTCACCGGATAGCGAAGCCGCCACCGATTCCGCCGGCACGCCGCCAACGAAGGCCCGCTGCGTCTGCAGCGGTGCCGCGCCGCCTTCCGGGGCCACGGCTCCTGTCAGCGCCGCGGGCTCGGTCTCGCCCAAACCCACGCCGAAGACCGTCACCGACTGGCCTGCGGTCGCCGCCACATCCTGTCCGTCGCCGCCAGTCGACAGATCGACGCCGTCCAGCGCCGGACGCCCTCCTCCTGAAGCGGTCCGGACGATCAGGGAGTCCGATCCCTCGTAAGTCAGCAGTTCGGGCTGGGCGTTCGCGACCTGCACTGGCACGGCCTCGCTCTCGGCCTCACCGCGGCGCACCACCACGAACGCACGGCCAGCCTCGGTCACCCAAGGAACTTGGGCGTTTACTTGCGTCGCGGAAACGAAGAACAAGGGCGCCGCCACGCCGTTAACCAGCACCTGGGTCGCGGGATCGCCCAGCGCGGTCGGCAAGGGCGCGCCGTCCGCAGCGATGCGCTCGCCAGCCAATCCCGCGCCGCTGATCGCAAGGACCCCGCCGCGGGCCACGACCGCCGGCGCCAAGGCGAAGGATACGGCGCTGGTGGCGCTACGCAGGCTAATTTCCGGAATGTCAGCCACATTCGCTGGGTCCTGAGCGCCGAGCGCCCAGCATCCGAGGCAGACCGCCACGACGAATTTGGCGAAGCGCTCGGAATTGTCACGAGATGCTCTCTCTAGCCAAGTCATGTCAGCCCGCCACTAGAAGGTGTAAGTCAGGGAGGCCTGCAGGATCCGCGGCTGCGCGGCGCCGATGATCAAGCCGCCCCAGAGCGAATCGAACTGGGCCTGGGGCCGATTGAGTCGCGTCGTGTTCGGAGCGTTGAAGGCGTCCATGCGCAGCTGCAATCGGCGCCGGCCTTCGAAGTTGAAGTCCTTCTGCAGGCTGACGTTGAGATTGAAGCGCCCCGGAGCATCCAAGATGTTGCGCCCGGAATTGCCGACTTGGAAGGGCTCGAAGCCGTAGGCGCTCGCCACGCACTCAACGCCGTTGTTGTTCTCGGTGCCGATGCACTGCACGCGCTCGAAGGCAGCCAAGTCGAACCACGGGAAGTCCACACCCTTCAATCCGGGGAAGGCGTCCGGAGCCTGATAGCCGTGAGCGATCCTGTTGGGCCGCCGCGACTCGCCCGCGTTCAAGTCCACGTTCGCCGTCGTGATCGTGAACGGAAGGCCGGAGTAGGAGGTCAACGTCGTGGAGAGCTGCCAGCCACCGAAGGCCGCCTGGGCCGGCCCGCTGAGATTGCGCAGGAAGCGCCGGCCTCGTCCGAACGGCAGTTGGTAACGGGTCGCCGCGGTGAGGGAATGCCGCTGGTCGAAGTTGGACCTCGCGCGGTCCAGCTTCAGGTTGAACACGTCCGAGCCTGTGAAATCGTTCTGCGTTGACGAATCGTCGATCGACTTGCCGAAGGTGTAGTTGATGCGATAGAAGAACCCTCGGCGGCTCCTGCGACGCAGCGACGCCTGCAGCGCGTGGAATGTCGAATTCGAGCCGAACGAAGTGTAGTTGATGCGGTTGAAGCCGTCGATCGGGCGGGGGAAGACCAAGTTGCCGTTGGCGGCGGTGGTAGCCAGCTCGGGATCCCGAATGGGCTGATTGAGGTCGTAGCGGCGCTGCAGGTGGCTCCCCTTCGAGCCGACATAGCCGATCTCCAGCGCCTGGCCGCCCCCGAGATCACGCTCGACCGTGAAATTCCACTGCTGCATGTAGGCCGTGGGCGGGTCGATGTCGAATCCGTTGGCGGTCTGGATGCCCGCGCCCCCGACCCGCGCCCGCGCTTCGGGGAACGGGTTCTGGAGCGTCGGCGGCGGCAGGTTGCCTTGGCCGCCGGAGTTGTAGGTCTCGTTGAAGGTGAACGGGAACACTCCGGCCAGTTGGCCGCGCACCGGACCTAGCAGGTAGCCTTGGTAGAAAATCCCGTATCCGCCGCGCAGCACGTTCCGGTTGTCGCCGAACGGGCGCCAAGCGAACCCGAGGCGCGGCGAGAAATTGTTGAAATCGGGATCGATCAGTCCGCGCGGCAGACCCAGCTCGCTGGCTAGGACCGTCCGGCCGGCCAAGCCTTGCTCGGCCAGCAGCCGGTCCAGTTCAGGCAGCGACCCGTCCCCCGCCAAGACGACCTTGTTCAGACTGGGCAGGTACGTGGACATGCGGTCGTTGAGGTCGTACGGCGGCAGCTCGACCTCGTAGCGCAGCCCGAGGTTCAAGGTCAGGTCGCGGCTGACCTTCCAGTCGTCGTTGACGAACCATCCGAAACCGGTTGCTCGCAGCTCGTTGAAGGTGGTCTGAACCCTGCGGTTGACGTTCTGCAGGCGTCCGAGCAGCAAGTCTCCCACAGAGTGCCGCGTGAAGCGCCGCCCGAAACGGAACTGGCCGCGCACATTGTTGAACTGCGGCTGGTCGTAGAGGGACCGCGAGGTGTCGAAGCCAACCTTGAGCGTGTGGGCTGCCTTGATCCACGACAGCCGGGCGGAAGCCTGAACGTCCCAGATCGAGCGCTCGTTGGGCGTGTTCGGACCTTGGCCCAAGGGGAAGTAGTTCTGCACGGTCACGCGCGGCAGACCGCGCAGCGCGGGATCCAAGTCGTCGGGCACCGGCAGACCGAGGGTCGACGGATCGAAGTCCGCCGCGATCGAGTTGCCGTAGCGGTCTGAATGACTGAAGCCTCCGGAGACGTCAAGCACCAGCGCGGATGAGAACGTCCGTGTGTGCCGCAGCGAGATCAGGTCGCGCCGGTCCCGGATCCGGTCGCCCCAAATCGCCAAGGCGCTCCCGGCGAACGGGTTCTCAAGATTGTTGAAGCGCTTCTGGTAGCTGACGGAGAACTGGTCCTTGGCCGAGAACGACTGGTCGAGCTTGAGGACGAACTGGTACCAGTCGTCATCGTCGTTCGCCGTTGCGATGCTGTTGAGCCGGTCGCTGTCCCGGTTGGGCAACGGATAGAAATCGATCAGGCCGAGCGCAACCGAGTCCATCCTCGAAGTTGGAATGACCATGTTGGGGAAGCACCCCCGCTGCACGCGCCGGTTGCAGGCGCCACGCCGATCGGGATCGTTCAAGAGGACGTTCTGCAGCTCGCCGGCGGCGTTGCTGGCTTGGATGTCCCAAGACTGGGAGAAGTCACCGGCCCTCTCGAGCCCGGTGGGCACGTTCCCCAGCCTAGTTCGACCGATCGACTGGATGCGGCTCTCGAAACTCCCGAGGAAGAATGTCTTGTTGCGGACGACCGGGCCGCCCAGCGTCCCGCCGAACTGGTTGCGACGGAGCTTGAGGCGCTCCTCGTCGAAGAAGCCGCGGGCGTCGACGGCCTCGTTGCGCAGGTACTCGAATACGGAGCCGTGGAGCTGGTTGGTGCCGGACCGCATCGTCACACCGATGATGCCGCCGGAGAACCCCCCGTACTCCGCGGAGAAGCCCGAAGTCTCGACGCGGAACTCCTCCACCGCATCCAGCGGCGGCCTCACTTGGGCGCCGCCGCCCACTGGATTGCGGTTGCTCACGCCGTCCACATAGAAGTTGGTCTGGTCCGCGCGCGCACCGTTGATGGTCGCGAACGACCCTTGCCCGCGCCCGCGCGGCATGACGCCGGGCACCAGGAAGGCCAGATCGGTGAAGTCCCGACCGGGCAGCGGCAGGTCCTGCAGCTCCTCGTAGACGATGACGTCCCCCTTGACGGCGCCACGCTCCAAATTGATCGAAGGTGCCGCGGACGTGACCGTCACCGACTCCGTCACCGCTCCGATCTCAAGCCCGACATCGAGCCGCAGGCTCTGTCCGGTCTCCAGTTCCAAGCCGCTGCGGACGAAGCGCCGGAAGCCGTCCGCGACGACCTCCAGCTCGTAGCTGCCAGGCACGAGGCTGACCAGCGTGAAGTAGCCCGACTCGTTCGCTTCGACCGCCATCTCAATGCCGGTCTCTGTGTTAGTGATCGTGACTCGGGCTCCCGGGATGACGGCGTCGGCCGAATCCGTGACGACGCCGGTAACATTGGCCAGGCTGACTTGCGCCGCCGCAGGAGCGCTCGCCGCGTGGATCATCAGGAGGGCAACGGCCCCCCACCCAACACGATGCATGATTTGACCTCCCAATCCCGTGACGGGACCGCTCTGAGTACGCCGGGCAGACAGCCCAAGTTGCGGTCTGCTCGCCGGCGCCAAGACACCCTCGGGGGAACCTTAGCACGGAATCCGCGACAGAATGCCGCTGGCATGTCAAGGCTTGGCAATATCAGGTGCTGGAACCGCGGACGGACTGCTGCGCCCAGCCGGGCGATGCCCGATTCGCTGCTTCGCAGTCGCAGCGGGGTATGAACTGGGCCACTCGAGCAGCGTGGCCCAATGTTGATCGATCTTGACGAACGACACTCGATGATGTCCGTTCATCCTCGCGAGTCCCAAGTCCTTCGTCGGAACTGCAAGCAGGCTTCAAGGAGCAGCGCCCACGGCTGCTGATCCCGGTCTCAGCCTCCCCCGAGCGACAGGGGAAGCCCGTACACCCGAGAGACGCTCGCTTACCGGAATCCGTCGTGCATCGAGCGATCGAAGCAGCTCGACGGGCACCGCGTCCGCACCAAGATGGCAGGAGTTCAAGTGGATTGCCTGTCATGCGGTGCAAATTCAAAGTTGGACTTTCAATTTGCCAGCATGGTGCTGCGACCGGCCACGGAGGCCGAGATCGCCGCAGTTCGCCGCCGGGCGGCAGTCGCGCCGGCGCTCTTCGTCGGCCGACTCTCCGATCGGTCCGTCCTGCCTGACAAGATCCACCGCACGCCGGAGATGTTCACGGCGTTGCACTGGCTGATCGATCACGGCCGCCGGGAGGGCCGGGAAGCAGACCGCATCGTGCTTCCGGGCTCTGCCTCAGGCTCAGCGGGCCATCCCACCTTGGGAGCGAGCTGGGAGGGCTTCGCCATCGAGAACCTGCTCGCCGCCGCCCCCCGAGGAACAACGGCCAGCTCGCAACGGGCCGCACGACTTGGACCCCGAACGGTGGTTCGCGGTCGGCACGGGTTCGGACACCTATCCGATCTCCGAGATGACCGAGGTCTTCCGCCTCAACGAGAATGGCCAGACAGCGGCGCGAGTCTCGACCGTGATCCTACCGACGCAGGCCGGAAGCACCTACATCAAGAAACGCTGCGCCCCGAAGCGTCCGTGCGGGCGAGAGATCCGACCAGCAAGCTCAGCGCGGCCGCCGGCACGATCACAGCGACCGGCATCAAGCCCGTTCCTCCCACGCTGTAGGGTCCGTCGAACCGCAACGAGTCCCAGAAGAAGTACGCCCACAGGGCCACTACCGTGAGGATCGAAGCCGCCGCGCCACGCGCCGTCGCTCGGGGCCAGAACAGCGTCGCCGCGAATAATGGCAGCAAGCCCGCGAAGCCGGTCAACGCCCATGTGCCCAGAGCGAAAATGGACTGGGAGGCCACCAAGGAGCAGGTGAAGGCTAGAGCGAGGAAGGCCAGCACGAAGAGGCGGCCGAACCAGACCTGCCGGTGCTCGGCCAGCCTGCCGTGGAAGCCGTAGTGCCTCACGATGTCGTGGGTGAACATGGTCCCCAACGCTAGGATCTGCGAGTCCAGCGAGGACATGATGGCGGCGAACACGCCGGCGGCCAAGCATCCGGCGAGGATCTCGCCCGTGTTGGCCACGATCAGCTGCACGAGAATCGGCCCATCAAGCGGCGGGGGGAACTGCAGGCGCCCGACGGCCCCTAACGTGACGCTCGGAAACCAGACCGCAGCCACCAAGATCGGATAGGCGACGATCGCAAGGCGGAACGACCGTGCTCCGCGCGCTGACAGCCATTGCCCGTACAGGTGCGGGAATGAACCCGTGCAGAGCGGCAGCATGAGGAACGAAGCCATCTGCAGCATGGCGAAGCGATCTGACCCGAAATCCGTCATGCCGGGAAATTCCGCCCCCAAGCGCTGCATGGCGTCCGCGATGCCTCCTTGGCTCGCCATCACCGCGCCGTAAGCGGCGATGCCGAACAGCAGGAACACCCCGGTCTGGAGGGCATTGACCCAAGCCGTGCTCCGCATGCCGCCGTAGCTCACATACGCGTACGTAACCGCACAGACCAGCAGGCTGCCAACCCAAGACGGCAGGCCGCCATCGGATCCGCCGGTGAGGACATGCAGGGCGTCGCCCCCGCCCTTCACGCCGATCAGCAGGTACGGTAGCATCAGCGCCACCACCACCACGAACAGCAGAGCCCCCAAGGCGTCCGAGCCGAAACGGCGGCGAACCAGCTGCACCTGCGTGAAATGGCCGTGGCGCCGCCCCAGCTGCCAAGAGCGAACGCCCAAGTAGTAGATCAGGAACGGCACGACGATGGCCGTGCTGGACCCCATCAGAGCGAACACCACCACGCCTCTGCGATACGCCTCCCCGGAGGCCCCGAGGATGGTGTAGGCCGTCATGTTCGTGCCGAACAGCGTCAGCAGCAGCACGACCGGCCCGATCGACCGACTTGCGAGGAAGTAGTCCTCGCCCGTGCCGCGAAACATCCGGTGGCCGAGCAGCCCGACGGCCAGCACAAGCGCCAGATACGCGCCGAGCACCAGGAGGACCACAGGGACGTTACCTGTCCGCCGCGTCCGGCCAGGCTCGAAGCACGACGACCGCCATGCCGGCGCTGGCCGCAAGGCAGAGGCCCAAGTGGTAGGCGAGATTGACGGGCACGCCGAAGACCAAGCGGGAGTCGCCCCACATCCAGACGTTCTCAAACGCCACCGCCAACGCGAGCAGCAGCCACAGGGGCCAGCGCGGGTGCGGGCGGTCCTTCACGAGAGAGTGTCCTTGCGACGAAGATTCGGATTATACGCGAGAGCACCGCTCGGCAGCCCGCCAAGGTCAACCGCGCAGCCGACCAGCGCGACCGCTAGAGCGTCTTCAGGAGCACGTTGCGCAGCTCGATCCTCATGGGCGGGCCCGTATGCAGCTGCACTCCCAGCAGGCCGCGCATCGAGCGCCGCTCGGAATCGTCGTCCACAACCAAGCTCATGAGCTGGTCGTTCAAGACCTGCGCCAGCACGTTGCCGCGCGCGATGATGTGCAGCCGGTTCCAGTCGCCATTCCTCACGACGGACTTGAGCGCCTCGCCGTCTCCAATCCGACCGACCACCCTGGCTTTCTTTCCCGCCGCGACCTGCGTCGCTTGGCCGCGCAGCGCCAAGAAGCCCCGACCGCGCTCCTCGTAGACCTGCCCGGTGAAACGGTTCTCGACATCAATGTCGGCCTGGTAGCCCTTGAGCACCCACTTCCCGACCTCGGGCATCTCGGCGCTGCGGTACTGCACGCCGCTGTTGGTGGAGCTGATGCGGTACTCCAGCAAGAGCTCGAAGTCGGCTGGCTCTCCGCCGCGCCAGACGAGGAACGTGTTGCGGTCAAGCGGCCTGTCCGCCGTCGACTCGCCGACGATGCTGCCGTCCTCGGCCCGCCAATATGCGGGGTCCCCGTCCCAGCCATCCAAGGACTTGCCGTCGAAGATCGGCTCGAACCCGGCGGCGTCATGCGAAATCGGGTCCGGCATCATCGCCCGGAGGTTGAAGCCCTGCGATTGCGGTCGCCTCTCCTCCTGCGCGACTCCTGGGACCGGCGTGAACAGGCTGGCTGCGACCGCCGCGGCTACTGCGATAGCGCCGCTTCGCGCCGCTCCCTTGCGATGCATGGCTACTCCCCCTCCCTCAGAACGTTCAACGCAACCTAGCATGTCGGGTGCGAACTGGCCAACCCGACAGCCTTCTGCGATCCGCCTTACGCCTGCCAGCCGGCCTAGTGCTCGATCGGAAAACCGAACGCATGCAGCATTCCGTCGCGAGTCACCGCGAAGACCTCGTTGCCCCCGGCCGAGACACCGGCGACCGGAGCGGATCCCAATTCCGACCCGCTGCGCCACAACTGGCGGCCTGTCACGGCATCAAACGCAAGCAAGGACGCCGGCTCCTTGAGGCCGCCAGCCACCACGAACGCCACGCCGGAAACGACGATCGGGTGCCGCGGCTCTTCCAGGTCCGGCGACAGCCAGCCCCCAGACGGCTCTAGCACCCCGTCCCGCTCCACGAACCGCCAAGCCGCGACCGCCCCTCGCGCAACGGACCCCCTAGCGGCCAGACCGTCCTCCGGATCCAAGTCGGCCGCCACCGGAGCGAGGACCCAAATGGATCCCTGCGGATCCCGCCACACCGCGATCGAGCCGGCGGCAAATCGCCGCCCGGCCCGATAGCCCGCCGTAGTCGCCACCGGCCCGCCCGGCACGTCGGACGCATCCAGCAGCACTACGGAGCCGTCGTCAGCCACGACGGCAAGGTAGTCCCTGCCCTTCACATCAACCACCACAGGCGAGGACGCGAAGCTCTTGCCGGCAACCCGCACGAACGCCTTCTCGCGCAGGCTCTTCGCTTCCAGCGCCACCACGCGCCCCCCGGCGGTGGCGACGTACAGCGTCCCATCCGGGGCCATGGACGGACCCGCAGTCCCGGCCAGCGGGTCTCCGCCCGATTCCCACGCCGTCGCGCGCCGCGACGCCAAGTCGACCGCCCGCACGGCGTCAACACCACCGCCGCAGCGGCCCGACACGGAGGCGTAGGCCACGCCGTCCACGACCATCAGGCCGCGAGCCGCGGCACCGGGCGCGGCGAACGGGATCGGCTCGGAATGGTCCGTCCCGTTGGAAGCTAGCAGCGTATGCAGCGAACCGGAGGGAGTGAGGGCATGGACGGCGCTGAGGCCGAACAGGGACGGTCTCGGCGGCGGGCGCTCGCGGGCCCCAGGCTCAACTGGTTCGGGCATGCGAAACGGCGGCCGGCGTGGCCGAGCGAGGGTGACCGCTCCCGCCCTGGGCTCGCCTACCGCCCCGACCCCCGGACTGCGGCGGGCGGGACCGAGGCCCCCAACCGCCAGCATCGAGGGAAATGCCGCGACGGTGGGCCGGGCAACTGCTGCCACGGATCGGCCCTCGCATCCCTCGGGCGTGGCCGCCAAACCGAAGGGACGCTTCCATTCCTGTCTGGCCAGATCCGTGTCGAAGGCGAACACCGTCCCGTCCGCCCAGCTCAGGAACGCCAGGGACCGGAAGCCCCGGTGGCTGATAAGGAAGTCGAGCAGCACGGGACCCGGCTGGACCGTCCCCGGCCCGGCCTGGGCACCGAGATCGATCCCCCAGAGGTGCTCGAAACCAGTCTCACTGACCGAGTCGGGCGAGATCTTGGAATCCGCTCTGAGCCAGAACGACCGCTGCGCGTCGAAGCCCGCCGTGGTCCAGTCCTGCGCAGGTACCACAACCGCCACGCACGCAGCCGCGACGATCGAAGCGAAACGAGGGAGCCGTTGCATGGGCATGCCGCGAGCGAGATTCCGGCCGCGGCACCGCCCGCAACGCATACGCTACCATGCTGGGGCGGGCCAGCACGAACCGGGCCTCGAGCCAGCCCCAGCATCCCACGATGACAGTGATCCTGCTGCTAGCACTGAGCGTACTTGCGGCAGCGCCCCTCGATGGAGCGTCGTGGCTCACGGACGGCGGAGACTCCCGGCGGACTGCATGGCAGCGGGATGAGCGACTGCTCAGCAAGGAGACGGTCGCGGACATGAAGCTGCTGTGGAATCTGCAGCTGGACAACCAGCCGCGCCAGATGCATTCGTTGTTCCCCGTGCTGGTCGCCGAGGACGTCAGCACTGCCGAGGGCCCCAGGGAGATCGCCTTGGTGACTGGCGTCTCGGACAACCTGTACGGAGTGGATGCCGACACCGGAGACCTGATCTGGAAGAGGCAGTTCGAATTCGACGAGGCGCTCGGCCGGCCGCAGCAGCACTACACGCTCTGCCCGGGAGGCATCATGGCCACACCCGTCATCGGCTCCGGCGCCGCGCCCGGCCAATACACGGTGTACGCGGCATCGTGGGACGGTCGACTGCACCGCCTGAACCTCGCTGACGGGAGCGAGGTGGCCCCGCCGGCGAAGTTCATGCCGCCGGACGGCAAGCCGTACGCCCTCAACCTAGTTGACAACGTGATCTACACCCACACCGCGCAGGGCTGCGGCGGGAATCCCAACATGGTCTACGCCTACGATTTGGAAACTGACCGCGTAGGCAGCTGGGGACCTGCAGGCGGAGGCATGTGGGGGCGCACAGGGCCAGCCATCAGCAGCTCCAAGGTGCTCTACACGGGAACCGGCGACGGGCCGTGGGATCCAGAAAACGGCGTCTTTGGGAACGGCATCATCGGGGTCCAGCAGGATCCAGAGACCAAGTCTCTGGAACTGGTCGACTACTACGGCCCTTCCAACGCAGAATGGCTCTACAAGCGCGACCTTGACATGCAGGTGACGCCCGCGATCTTCGACTACCAAGGCCGCGAGCTGATGGTCGATGCCGGCAAGGAATGCGTGGTGTACCTGATGGACACCGCGTCGATCGGCGGGGACGACCACCGAACTCCGGAGCACCGCACGCCCCTGCTGTGCAACGAAGAGGTCAATTTCGCCTCGGCTGGGATCTGGGGGTCGATGGCCACTTGGGAGGACTCGGACGGAACGCGCTGGGTGCTCACGCCGATCTGGGGCCCAAAGCACTCGCAATTCCACGCGCCGATCGAGCGCGGAGAGGTCACCAACGGCGCGATCATAGCGTTTGCCGTCGAGACCAAGGCGAGCGGGTCGGCCTGGTTGAAGCCGGCGTGGATCTCTCGCGACATGAACCGGGCCGAGCCGCCGGTCATTGCGAACGGACTGGTATTCGCCTACGGCAACGGAGAGGACACCCATCAGGCGATGCCGGACGCCGCGCTGACGAACACCGCTGAGGAGCGCATCGCCGGCTCGACGCACGCCGTGCTGTACGCACTGGACGCCCGCAACGGCCAAGAGTTGTGGTCCAGCGGAGACGAGATCACCTCCTGGAACCATTGGAGCGGTCTGTCTATCGCGAACGGGCGCGTTTACGTCGCCACCTTCGACGGTACGGTTTGGTGCTACGGAATCGAGCGCTAGCCCTCCTCGCCGCGGCGCTGCTCTCCACTCCGGGGACCTCTTCCGCCGATGGAGGGCGCATCGCCGAGCTGGAGCGCAAAGTCGAGGCCCAGCGCAAGCTGATCCGCGACTGGGGCGGCCTGATCCGTTACGGCAGCCTCAATGCGGAACTGCCCGATCCCGAACCGGGCGAGCGGCGCGTCGTCTTCTTCGGTGACGACGCAACCGAAGCCTGGGGCCGCGCGGATACTGAGTTCTTCCCGGGAAGACCCTACCTCAACCGCGGGATCGCGGGCCAGTCGTCCCCGCAGATGCTCGTCCGCTTCCGGCAGGATGTCATCGACGTTCAGCCGGCGGCCGTGGTCATTCAAGGAGGCCTGCACGACATCACAGGTCTGAGGGTTCCGGGTACGCAAGGCATGGTCAGCGAGCACATCCGATCCATGGTCGATCTCGCCGAGGCGCACGAGATAGCGGTCGTGCTGGCGTCCCTGCTGCCGGTGTGCGAGTGCGGCAGCCCACTCGCTCCATTCCTGCCACGCGGCAAGATCTTCGGCCTGAACGACTGGCTTGAGGAATACGCCGTGAGTCGCGGCCTCATATTCTTGAACTACTACCGGGCCCTCGCCGCAGGGCGCGATTTCCGTCGCGAATTCACTCAGGACGGCGTGCTACCGAACGCGGCCGGGTACGCTGTGATGGCTCCGCTCGCCGAGGACGCCATCCAGAGGGCTCTGGCAGGCGCGGACCGGGACGAGCAGTGACGGGCGGGAGGGGCGGCCTTCCCGGAGCGGTTCGTTGGCAGCCCGCCACCCGGCCACATTGCAACTGAGACGGGGCCGCCCCGGCAACTAGGCGGTTCGCAGTCGTCCAATGGTTGGCGGCGATGAGAATCCTACGGAACCTGATCGCTGCCGCCGCGGGCGATCTGCCGGCTTGCCTCCCTCGGCTGCACCAACGACCGGACCGCGGTCCTGCGGGGCATTGCAGTGGACTCTGCCGACGGCTCAGCCGTCGTCGCGCACCTATACCTCAGGAACGCTTAGGAGCAGTGGTTCCTGGTCCACTCCTACGGCTCGGGCGGATCCACCGTCCCTTGCAGCATGCAGCGGTCCGAGGAGAGCGTGGAAGTCAACGCCACGCTGTCCGCGCATCGGCGGGCCAAGGCGGTGTCTGAAGACCTCCGAGAAACAGCCCGGCTGCACTCGGGGCGCTTCCGTCGCCGCGACTTCCCGCCGCTTGGATCACTCCGGCCCGGAACCGCCATCCGGCTGCCAGCCGCGCTCCAGACGGTTGACGCCGAAGCGGTAGAACCGGATCTCACCGTAGCGCTCGCCAGACTGGCTCGCAGCCTCGACAGCCAAGCCGATCGTACCGTCGCCCAACCGCTGCAGCACCGAGTAGGCGGCGAAGCCGCGGTCAAAGGTGACGGGATTCTCGAATGACCGACCTTCGTCGTAACTGGTCCACACGGTGATGGCGTTGCGAGTCAAGCCGCCATCGCCCCGCGGGCACGAGAACAGGAGGCGGTCTCGGTCTTCTCCCTCGCGAACAGCGGAGTAGCGAATCATGGATCCGTCCACTGCGGCGATCGGGATTGTGTCCGGACTGTCTGGCCCCCAAGTGAGGCCGCCGTCGTCGCTACGGTGGCGGCGTCGAAAATCCCCGCTGTTCTGCCGCCCATCGAGCAGGACTGTGCCATCGGCCAGCTCCACCAGCTCATCCTCATTGGCGTCGGGTCCCGGAGTGACTTCACCGACCCGCCAAGTGCTTCCGCCGTCGTCGGAATAGTAGGCGAAGGGCCTGACGGAGGCCGGGCCGTCAGGCGTCTCCGAGCCGCTCCGCTTGGCCGGGACCAGAAGGCGGCTGTTGCGCCCGCTGTCGGGATCCTGCCACCGAAGCTGAATGCCGCTCCCTGGCCCTGGTTCGGCCTGCCGCCAATAAAGGCCGTCGGTCGTCTGATCGGGCTCGTCGGGATAGGTGACCTGCTGTCTCTCCGACCAAGTCAGACCGTGGTCTTCGCTGGAGCGCACCCAGACAACCTGGTTTCCGGCGGCGGAGCTCGGCTCCTGCCCGTGGGCTACGGTCCTGGGACCTAGGTCGGGCCATTGGCCGTACAACAGGAAAACCGTGCCGGTCAATTGGTCCACGACCGGAGTTGGATCCGCGAAGTCCACCATGGAGCCGTCCGCTCGGAAACCCGACTCGATCACCACCAGCGGGCCCCAGGTCTGGCCGCGGTCGGCACTGCGACGCATCACCAAGTCAATCGGCGCATTCTCATCTCGGCGCGGGTCGCTCCCGTCCCCCCGGCGAGCTTCGGCGAAGAGCAGGATCGCTCCGTCCAACGCGACCGCCATCCCCGGAATGCGAAACGTGTGATAGCGGCCCCGCTCCGTCACGTACTCACCCTTGGGCGACACGAACGGCGTCGAGACCCAAGCAGTCTCGTCGGCAGCCGGTGGCTCCGCCGCACCACAGGCTGCGAGCACGGCAGCGACAGCACATCCGATCGGCGCTCCCCAGTTCCGCATGCGGTCCAACCCCCGCGCTAATTGTATACAGTCGGCAGCCTGCCTTCGCGGACAGCCAACTACACTGGCCGTAGATATGGATCGCACGCTCCTACTGACTACACTGCTGGTCTGCGCGGCTGCGGCCGCTCAGGTCTCCTCAATCGAAGCCGTCGGCACGGAGCTTCGGGCGGACGACCTGCCCGACATCGTGGCGGGAGATGAGGGATCGCTGTGGCTGACATGGATGTCGCACAGCGCCCGGCGCGACGAAATCCACCTGCGAGAGCATCGCGACGGGGCATGGAGCAACGCCATTCCGGTGCCCGGCGGATCAGGAGACGTCTGGCTGCCGCAAGCGGCTGTGGACGGGCGAAACGGGGTCTGGGTCGTATGGTCCGCACGGCGCTCCGGGAATTGGGACCTGTACGCGCGGCGGTTCGACCCGGAGTCCCAACCTTGGGGCGGCTTGATCCGTCTCACGGACCACAGCCTGCCGGACATCCATCCAAGCCTCGCTTCCCGCGACGGACGGCTGGTCGTGGCTTGGCAGGGTTTCCGGCACGGCGAGTCGAACATCTTCCTGCGCACCTTCCGAGACGGAGAGTGGTCCGAGACGACCGCGGTCACAGGCCAGCCGGGAAACGACTGGAGCCCCGCTGTGGCGCTGGACTCCCAAGGAGCGGCCTGGGTGGCCTACGACAGCTACCGCAATGGGAACTACGACGTCTACTTGACCGCCATCCGAGATGGGAAGGTAGCAGTGCCTGAGATGGTGGTGGCCGAGACCCCGCTGTTTGAGGCCCGTCCTTCGCTGGTGGTCGACCCGCAGGACCGGGTTTGGATCACCTATGAGAGTGGAGGCGCGAACTGGGGCAAGGACAACGGCTACAACTACCGCTACCAACTGCCTGCCTCGAAGACGGAACTGCCTTGCGGCACCTGCTTCGGTCCGGGAGTGATGCTTGGCGCTGAGCGCTCGATCCATGTCCGCGCCTTCGCCGACGGCCGGCTGCAGGAGACCTCCCAGCCGGTGCAGGCAGCGTTTGAAGCCGAGGCCGGAGAGTACGTCTATCGGCCGCAGCTGCTCCTCGACGGCAGCGGCAACCCCTGGGTGGCCGCGAAGTGCCTGCTCGGCAGCGGCAGCACGAGGCGGCGGGGCTGGGAGTTCCGCATTTCCCGCTACAACGGGGAGCGCTGGACGGAGGCCGCGTCGATCCCCAGCAGCCGGGGCCGCCTCAGCACTTGGCTTCGCTCCGCAATCTCCAGCGACGGCAGCGTCTGGCTGGTGTGGCCGACCGACAACCGCAAGGAAAGCTACCCGACGAAGCCGGTCCGCTTTCAAGTCTACGCCGGACGGATGGCCAGCCCGGCATCAGCAAACCAAGTCCGCTTCCGGGACCCGGCACCACTCTCGGTGGCAGCGGCCATAGGTCACGCCGACGAACCGGGCGACTTGGCAGCGATCCGAACCTACCGCGCGGAGGTGGGGGGCCGCGAAGCCAGGATCGTCCGGGGCGACCTTCACCGGCACACGGAACTCAGTTGGGACACGGGAGGGACTATCGACGGTTCGCTGCCGGAATTCTACCGCTACATGCTGGACGCCGCCAGCATGGACTTCGGAGCATCAACGGATCACCAAGGGGGTGCCCACGACTACTGGTGGTGGTACTCGCAGAAGATGACGGACATGCATCACCTGCCGGGCACCTACGTGAGCCTATTCGGGTACGAGCGGAGCGTCAACTACCCGATGGGCCACCACAACGTGTTCTTCGCCAACCGGGAGGGCGAGGTCGTGCCGTTCTTCCTGAAGCGGCGCGTGCCGGGCCACCTGCTAGACCAGCAGGCCGAACGAGGCGTGCAGCCGGGCGTGGTACCGCCCCAAGAGCGCGACGAGAACGGGAACGTCGTCGATCCGCGAGTGACGGAGAGCGACACGCTGCTGCTGTTCGAGCAAGTCCGGCGCATGAGTGGCGTAGCGATTGCGCACACCTCCGCCACCAACATGGGCACCGACTGGCGCTTCCATGATCCAGTGGCGGCACCCGTCGTGGAGATCTTCCAAGGTGACCGCACGAGCTACGAACAAGTCGGTGGGCCGCTGGCGGCCAAGAGCCCGGCTGCTGCGGACGCGCCCGGCGGATACCGTCCCGCCGGTTTCGTCAACAACGCACTCGCCAAGGGGTACACGTTGGGGACGATCGCAAGTTCCGACCACTACTCGACGCACTACTCGTACGCGATGGTCTACACCAGCGCCTTCACTCGTGAAGGAATTCTGGACGCGATCCGCCGCCGCCACACCTACGGCGCCACCGACAACATCATCCTGGATGTCCGCATGGGCACGCACTTCATGGGGGACCGCTTCCGAACTTCCGGCGCAGAGCCGATTCGAGTGCGGGTGCGCGGCACTGGTGACGTGGCCCGCGTCCACATCCTGCGCGATGGACAGCTCGCGCACACGCATCGACCGGAGGCACGAGAAGCGGACTTCGAGTACACCGACACCGACTTCGGAGGCACCGGCACTTCTCACTACTACTACGTGCGGGTGGAGCAGGCGGACGGCCAAGTCGCTTGGGGAAGCCCGCTGTGGGTGGATTACTGAGATCCCATCCCGGGGCGCCGCGCTGACGGCCAAGCCGGGCTGGGCTGGCCGGGGGCGCATTCCGAGGAAGCTCGAGGCGACTCCAGCGCTGGGCCGGACTTCGATTCGTCCTGGTTGCGGAATGGCGGTTGCAGGCGGCGGGTCGGGATTCCTGAATCCAGCCAGCCACGCCGACACTGGGTGGGCAAGTGTCAAGCCGTAAGGAGTCTTGGGCACCCGCACTTCGCCGGCGAGACTAAGGAACGGTCCGAGCTGGACACTCGGCTCACTCGTACGAATCGGGAGTGCCAACGGGCGAGCACCTCTTTGACGTTGCGCAACAGCGGGCCGACCGACCAAGACTGACCGCCGCTTCGAGGGCGGTTCGCTATGCTCAGGACACTCGCAGGCACGCGAGGTGGCGCGCAGCGATCCGAGAGACCACAACGAGGCCGCATAGAGCGATGCAACTCCAGCTCCCCCTCTTGAGCCGCAGGAACATCCTAGTCGGAACGCCGGCGTTGGCAGCGCAGCAAGCCTCCGCTCAACGCGAGGCTGTGCGGGGCGTCGCTGCCAGTGACGAGGCGATCGGATCGGGAGTCGAACTGTTTCTCGACCGGCGCCACATCGCTTCCGAATCCGGCATCAATCTGCGGCTCCATCCGCCGGAGCGAGCCGCGCCTGCCGTATGGTTCGACCAACCTTGGGAGGGACCCACCTCGGCCTACGTCACCGTGTTCGAGGACGGAGGACTGCACAGGATGTACTACCGGGGCTCGCCCGCGGACGGTTCGTCGGAGCAGACCTGCTATGCCGAGAGCGACGACGGAATCGAGTGGCGCAAGCCCAGCCTCGGGCTGGTCGAGTGGCAGGGCTCCAAGGACAACAACATCCTGTGGCAAGGTACGGGCACCCACAATTTCACGCCTTTCAAGGATTCCCGGCCCGGCGTTGGGGAGGAGGAGCGATACAAGGCAGTCGGGCGCGGAATCGAGCGCCGGGACTCCCTCCACGCCTTCGTGTCCGCCGACGGATTGCACTGGAGGCCAGTCGCACCGCAACCGGTCTTCACTGAAGGCAGGTTCGACTCGCAGAACCTAGCCTTCTGGGACGCTGATCGGGGGCGGTACCGCTGCTACTTCCGCACTCCCTACCGAGGCGTCCGGGGAATCGGGGTCGTCGAGTCGGAAGACTTTCGCGAATGGACCGATCCGCGACTGGTCACGCTCACACCTGCCGACCCCGAGCACTTCTACACGAACGCCACGATCCCCTACCCTCGCAACCCGCAGCTCCGTCTGGCGTTCCCCAAGAGGTTCTTCCCGGGACGCCGCCGGCTGCCGGACCACCCCAGCGAGGGCATTTCGGAAACCGTCCTGATCAGCAGCCGGGATGGCATGCACTTCGACCGCACCTTCATGGAGGCGTGGGTCCGGCCCGGCCGCGACCGCCGCAACTGGGGAGACCGGAGCACCATGACGGCCTGGGGGCTGCTCCGCACGGCGGCGGACGAGCTGTCCGTCTACATCAGCCAGCATTATCGGTTCGAGACCGCCCACCTGCTGCGCTGCCGGCTCCGGCTGGACGGGCTCGCCTCGGCCCGCGCCGGTTACGCGGGCGGCGAGCTCGTGACCACCCCTCGGCCGCTGGCAGGCCGCTCGCTGGTGCTCAACTACTCAACTGGGGCAGGCGGCTCCGTCCGGGTCGAGATTCAGGACGAGTCGGGTACGCCTGCGCCTGAATTCGCTCTGGCTGACAGCAGCGAGATGTACGGAGATGCGATCGCCGAGACCTGCCGCTGGAGAGCCGGCTCCGACCTCTCTTCGCTCGCTGGCAGGAGAGTCCGGCTCCGGTTCGCGCTGAAGGACTGCGACCTGTACTCCTACCGATTCGCGGCCTAGCGAGACGTGACAGCAGCCCTCGAGCTGCCTGTTGGAGCCGGTAATGCGCCCTCCCGGTTGGATGGCGAGACGCACTCGCGAGCAGAAGCTAGGCTGCGCGGTGTGGACCACCGGCTGGCCCGCGTGGAGGGCCTGCTCGGCTGAGACGTTGTAGCCCGGCCTTGGACCGAGACAGACAGGCCGCCTCCGCCTCCCGAAGACGTGGAGTAGCCGGGCCTCTCGTGGACTGCGGGACCACTCAAGACACTTCACTCAGGCCGGGATCCGTTCATCAGGCTGACAACGGCTCAGAGCCCACCGGACCCCTTCGGGCTATGCCAAGACCGCAAAGGGCCACGTCCAAGTCACCGGACCAGCTTCAGGAACGTCACCCGGCCGACCTCGACCCACTCCGCGACGAAGATGTTCCCGTCCCGGTCGAAGCATGCTCCGTGGGGGCAGATGAATTGGCCGTCCACAAAGGCGCTTCCGTCAAGCAGCCGTCGCTCCCTCCAGTCCGCAGCGCCCGCACCGAGATGGCCGATCAAGTGGTTCCGCACGTCGAACAGCGACACCCTGGCCGCCAAGTCGGGCACTAGCAGCGTTCCATCCTTGTAGATGTCGAAATGACAGGGCAAGTCGACGCCGCCCGCAAAACGCAAGTGCTTGCCGTCCATGTCGAAGTACTGCAGGCGGTGGTTCGACCGGTCCGCAACCAGCACCTCTTCCGAACCGGAGCGAGTGTCGATTTCAATGCCGTGCGGGCAGTTCAACTCGCCAGCCGCGTCGCCGCGGCCGCCTCCGAAAGTGCCGAGGTACCGGCCCTCGCAGTCGTAACGGACCACATAGCTTGAGCCGTAGCCGTCTGCCACATAGAGGTCACCGTTGGCGGCCACGGCCAAGTTGGTAGGCTTCCACGACGGAGCGAGACGCCCATCTAGGACCGCATACGCGGGAGATGCGGAAGGATACCCCAGCGTGAGCAGGACGTTCCCGCGCAAGTCGGTCTTCTGCACGATCCCGCGACGGATGTCGCAGAAGAAGAGAACCTCCTGGTCCCCTTCCCGGACCAGCCGGAAGCCGTGCGCTCCGCCGGCATAGGCGCCGCCCCACGACCGCACGAACTTTCCCTCGGGATCGAACACCACGACGGAGTGGTCGCTGGGCGAGGTCGCATGCACGGTGTGATGGACGTAGACATGGCCTTGCGAGTCCACTTGGACGCCGTGGCAGTTCCCGTAGCGGATGCTTTCGGGCAGCCGGCCCCAATCATGGATTGCCTCGTAGCGACGGTCTCCCGCATTGAGAATGACGCGAGCCATGGCTCCCAATTGTAGCGGCGGAAGCAACCGCAGCAACGCGACGGCGGTAGGGCGTGACTCGCGGTAAGGTACGTTGCGGGTCCCGACAGCGCCCTCGGACCGCCATGAGCATGCAATCGTGGTTTCGACTCTCAGCCGCCGCCGGCGCGGCCTTGGCCCTGCTGTCGCTGCTGCCCGACAGCCCGAGCCAGACCCCGTTTCCCAGCGACGCGGATTGGAGCCCCCGCCTCGTCCTGCACATCGTGGACGACGCAACGGGCAATCCGACGGCCGCTCGCTTCACCGTGACTGTGGACGGCATCCCGCACGAGCCGCGCTGGATCGGACCCCACGGGGTGCGCTTCGCCTCGGTCCACGTGTCGAAGCGCCAGAGCCAGATCGTCACGTACTCGCGTGGAACTGGTCCGGTCTGGATCCCGCTGGCATCACAGGCAACGAGCGTACAGGTTCATGCGGCCAAGGGATTGGACTACCTTCCCGTCTCGGCCGAAGCCCAGATCGAAGGCGACAGCGCGATGATCACGCTGCGAATGCGACGCTGGAACGACTTGTACGACAACGGCTGGAGAGCGGCCGACGCGCACCTGCACTATGACCGAGTCGACCCGGGTGGAGACCGCGACTGGTTCGCCATGATGGCGGGTGACAACCTCCACCACGCCCAATTCATGGTCCTCAAGGGAGGCATGGTTCCAGGCGTCTGGGCCAGTCAGTTCGCCTACGGGCCGGGCGGCGAGGCGAGTGCGGGCGGACGGACAATCGTGGCTGGCGAGGAGTACCGGGATCGACTGCAGGGACATGTGCTGCTGTTCGGTCTCCGCGAAGTGATCCAGCCGATCATGACGGGCGTCCCTGGCCAGCCGGACAACTACCCTCTCTTCCCGGACGTGCTGGACCAGGCGAGGCGCCTCGGAGCGCTGACCGGGGCCGCGCACGGAGGGACGCTGGGAGGCCGGCCCACGGTCTTCTTGGACGCGATCCTCGGCAAGCTCGACTTCATCGAGATCGCGAACTGGGTGACTGGCTTCTGGCCGCTCGACAATTGGTACCGGTTGCTCAGCGGCGGCTACGTTCTCCCGCCCACGGCGGGATCGGACCTGCCCAACAACCCGCACCGCGAGACTTGGCAACCCTTCCTCGGTGGTATGCGAATGTACGCCAAGACCGGCTCGGCAGAAGGTTCCAAGGCTTGGAACGAAGCTGTGAAGCGCGGTGCCACCTTCGTTACGAGCGGGCCGAGCATCGAACTGGACGCCGGCGGTATGGGACCCGGCGACACGCTCTGTCTGCCCGACGACAGGGGCGAAGTGCGGATCCGAGTAGCGCTGCGGTCACCCCGCCCGCTGACGAAAGCCGAACTGATTCACAACGGCGAGGTCGTCGCTGCTAGCAGCCGAGGGACACGGGAGGACGGCGTCCATGCAATCGGCTTGGAGACTGCGCTGCGTTTCGAGGGCAGCGGATGGCTGGCCGCACGCGGAACGGGCAGCCGCGTCCCAGGCGGAGCCGAGGTCGCGCACACCGCGGCGGTGCGGGTCATCCTAGGAGGAAAGCCGATCCGCTTCAAAGGCGCTGTTAACGCACTCGCCGAGGAGATTGAGGCCCAGAAGGCGTACTACGGGCGGAACGGACGCTACGCCTCGCAGCAGCACCGGCGGCGACTGTCGGACTTGTTCGTCAGCGCTGCCGAGGCGCTGCAGAGCGGAGCAGCGGACTCCGACCCGTCCGCGAGCGCCGCCTGCCAAGGGGCCTGACGCCGCTGATTCAGACCGCCAATGGCGCACCCATCGAGAACTCAAATCGACAGGGGCAACACGGAAAACCCTCGGAAGTTGGGCGTCGTGACCCGAACGGCCCTCTCGCTGTCGATCTCCCATTTCTCGCTGGCGTCCAGCAGCGCCCGGAACAGGGAACCCGCCATCTCCCTCGCCAGAGCGGCCCCGATACAGAAGTGAATGCCCATCCCGAGGCTGAGATGCCGGTTCTGCTTCCGGTCCAGGTCGAAGCGGTCCGGTTGCTCGAACTGGCGCTCGTCCCGATTCGCCGACCCGATGTGCAGCAGCACCTGCGCCCCCTTCGGAATGGTCCTGCCGTGCAGCGACACGTCCCGGGTCGGGCTGCGCACGAATCCCTGCGCCGGTGAGTCCCAGCGCATGCCCTCCTCGACCAGGTTGGCCGTCAGTCCAGGATTCGCTTTGACCCGGTTGTAGACGTCGGGATGCAGAGCCAAGGCGCGGGCCACGTTCGTGAACAGGTTGTTGGTGGACTCGAAGCCCGCTGTCAAGAAGGTCATCGTCGTGATGACCACCTGCTTGCGGCTCAGGCTGAGTCCGCCATCCTCGGCAGCGAGCAGCTTGCTGATCAGGTCGTCGGACGGGGCCGTCAGCCGCTTCGTCGCCAGAGCATCAAGGTACTCACGGAGCTTGCCCATCGCCACCCGCTGCCGCGACGGCCTGCCCGGCCGGGGCGCCTCCCGCAAGAAGAAGTCGTCCAGCCAGCGCCGGAGGCGCATGAAGTCGCTGGCCGGCACACCGAACATCGCCCCGAGGATGGATGCGTTGAACGGAGCCGAGACCTCGGCGACCAAGTCGGCGGAGCCCGCCTCGCGAACCTGCTCCGCCAATCTCTTGGCCCGTTCAGCGATCCGCGGACCTAGGCGGTCGATCACGCGCCGCGAGAAGGCCTGCTCTACTAGGTTCCGCGCTCGCCTGTGGTCCGGCGGGTCCATTGTCCCCATGGTGCTCCCGATCCGTTCGGGCATGTCATTGACCAGGTTGCCGCGGCGCGCGGACGACCAAGTCGACCAGTCCCGGAAGGCGTTGCTGACGTCCTGGTACCGTGTGAGCACCCATATCTCCGCGACTGGCGACCAGTGCGCCGGATCGTGGTCCCGCAACTGGCGGTAGTAGGAGTAGGGGTCTTCCTGACGGATCGCTGACAATCGATATGGGGCGACGGCTTCGCTTCCGGACCCGGCAGGCCGTTCCATCACTTCCACCACGCGGTCGAGAAAGCGGAACAGCTGCTGCTCCTCCTCCTGCGTGCCGGGCACCGACCACAGGTCTCGGTGGAAGCTCTCCGCAGCCGCAACCCACAACTTCTCCTGCAGCTTCCTCCCCGACTCCGTGAGATGCACCTGCCGGACTCGGCTATCCTGCGGGTCGGCATGCCGCTCCACCCAGCCGCGCCGCTCCATGAGGCGCACCAAGGCGCCAGTGGTGCTGGGATCGGAATAGCAGCGGTCCGACAGCTCCTGCTGGCTGACCCCGTCCCGCTCTGCGAGCAGGCTCAGGACCACGAACTGATTCGCGGTCACGCCGAAGCCCCGTCGCAGCTCGTCGTTGGCCCGTCGGTGCAGAGCCTGATACGCTCTGCGTAGGCGGATGCCGAGCGAGTTTGCGAAGCGGTGGTGCATGCGAGAGGAACCGGAACGATTACTGCGTATACGCACTATCTTAGACAATGGAGGCCGCGGGCATGCCCTTTGACCAAGTTGGCGGGCTGACGCTGCACTACCGGGTCTCTGGACCCCGCGGAGCCGTCAGGGTCGCGTTCATCAACTCGTTGGGCACCGACTTCCGGATCTGGGACGATCTCGCAGACGAGACGGCGGGGAAAATCCGGTGCTTGCGCTATGACCAGCGCGGCCAAGGGCTGTCTGACGCGCCCCCCGGCCCATACTCGGTCGGCGATCACGCGGACGACCTGCTGGGCCTGCTGGAGCGCCTTGAGTGGGGTCCCACCGTGCTCTGCGGCCTATCGATCGGAGGCATGATCGCCATGGAGGCCTGCCTGCGGCGGCCGAGCGCAGTGCGCGGACTGGTGCTCAGCGACACGTGCCCCAAGATCGGGGACAAGGCGTTCTGGGACGGGCGGATCGCCCTAATCCGGCGGCAAGGCGTGGAGCCGATCACGGAGAGCGTGATGGAGCGTTGGTTCGGAGCTTCGTTCCACCGCGAGCGCTCCGTCACTGCCGCGGGATGGGCCAACCTCCTGAAGCGAGCTCCGCTCGAAGGCTACCTCGGCTCCTGCTCCGCGTTGCGCAATGCCGACCTGACCGACGCCGTCCCCGGGATCCCGGCCCCAGCGCTGTGCGTCTGCGGGTCGGAGGACGCTTCCACGACGCCGGCTGAGGTGCAGGCCCTGGCACGGCTGCTACCGCAAGCGGAGTATGCGGAGGTGGAGGGCGCCGGCCATCTGGTCCCGGTCGAGTGCCCCGATCAGTTCGCCGGGCTGCTGAATGGATTCCTGGAGAAGCGGCTTGGCGAATGAGAACCGGTTCGAGCGCGGCATGCGACTGCGCAGGCGCGTCCTAGGGGACCCCCATGTGGACCGGGCCGAACGGCTGAAGACGCCGTTCGACGCAGCTTTCCAGGAACTGGTCACGGAGTGGCCGTGGGGGACGCTGTGGTCGGGCAAGCAGCTGGACGCCAGGACCCGGAGCCTGGTGACCATCGCGCTGCTCGGGGCGCTGGGCCACCTTGCGGAAATGGAACTGCACGTGAGAGCCGCCCGCAACACCGGCGCGAGCCCGGAAGAGATCGGCGAAGCGCTGCTCCATGTGGCCGTCTACGCGGGCGTTCCGGCGGCCAACCGAGCGTTCGCCGCAGCCAAGCGTGCCATCGAGGCCGGCGACAGTGAAACGGAGCAGCGGCCGTGAGGGCCGAGGAGGTTGGCCTGCGAGACTGGTCCGCGCACCCCGACCAGCAGCACCCGGATTACAAGTCCACGCTGCTGAGGTCGCAGAACCGCCGGCTCGTACCCGTCCGCCACTCGCTGGCGGAGCTGACGGCTCCGGTGTTCGGCCACGACTCGGTGGCGGAGCTGGACAACGACCTCACGGCCAACGCCGCGCTGGCGGCCGAGCCCTTGGGGGAGAGGATCATCGTGTCGGGCCGCGTGCTGGACGAGGGAGGCCGGCCGGTGGCAGGCGCCTTGGTCGAGGTCTGGCAGGCCAACGCGGCGGGACGGTACTCGCATGCCGGGGACGACCATGACGCCCCTATCGATCCGAACTTCCTAGGCGCTGGTCGTACGATCACGGGACCGGACGGACGCTATCGGTTTGTCACGATCCGGCCGGGCGCCTATCCGTGGCGCAACCACGCTAACGCGTGGCGTCCGGCACACATCCACTTTTCCGTGTTCGGCACCGCATTCGTTCAGCGACTCGTGACCCAGATGTACTTTCCGGGCGACCCCCTGCTGGACTTGGACCCGATCTTCCAGTCGGTGGGCGACCCGGAGGCCCGGCAGCGGCTGATCTCCGAGTTCTCGCTCGCGCTCACCGAACCCGGGAGGGCTTTAGGCTTTGAGTTCGACATCGTCTTGCGAGGCCGCCGGCGGACTCCGATGGAGGACTAAGGCGTGCCTTGGCAGACGCCATCACAGACGGTCGGCCCGTTCTTCGCGCACGCGATGACACCGCGAGGCGGCCCCTTTCGCGCAACCGCCGGCAGGAGGATCGCCCGCGACATATCCGCTGACGCCCGGATCCGCATCGAGGGCACCGTGCGGGACGGCGCGGGTCAGCCGGTGCCCGACGCGATGATCGAGCTCTGGCAGGTCGGCCCGGACGGGGGCCCGGGGTTCCCGTGCTTCGGGCGTTCCGCCACGGACGGCCACGGACGGTACTGGTTCGAGACTGTCAAGCCGGCTAGCTGCGGACCCGGCTTCGCGCCCCACGCCAGCCTGATCGTCTTCGCCCGCGGCATGCTCAACCACGCCTTCACCCGCCTGTACTTCGCGGACGAAGCGGCAGCCAATGAGGGTGACGAACTGCTCCGCCGGCTGCCTCCGGAGCGAAGGCGCACTTTGCTTGCGACATTGCGGGCGGACGGTGACCGGCCCACCTACCAATTCGACATCCAGCTGCAAGGCGACGAGGAGACCGTCTTCCTTGACGCCTGAGCAGACGGCCCCAGCCGTTATTGGCGAGGCGAGGTTGGCGTGACGGCTTCGCCGTGGGACTCGGCATTGCTGAAGCCGCTGGTCTCGGATGAAGAGACCGCCAGCCTGTTCTCCGACCA
Source organism: Bryobacterales bacterium (assembly GCA_963662745.2). Classification (GTDB taxonomy): domain Bacteria; phylum Acidobacteriota; class Terriglobia; order Bryobacterales; family UBA6623; genus VXMF01. Next base: position 1,568,685 of record CAXXUI010000002.1, on the reverse strand, counting down.
AGCGGCCGTGAGAGCGATGCTGGACTTTGAAGTTGCCTTGGCCGTAGTGCAGGAGCGCATGGGCCTAATCCCGCGCGGCGCGGCGCAGCGGATCCACGCCGCCGCAGGACGGCTCAAGCCGCAGTGGGAGAAGCTCGGAACCGGAACAGCGAAGGCGGGCCATCCGGTCTCCGCCTTGGTGGGTCACTTGAGGAGCCTGTCAGGAAGCGCGGCGGACCATGTGCATCGGGGCGCGACTGCCCAAGACGTGATTGACACAGCCTTGGTGCTGCGCCTATCGCAAGCGCTGGACCTGCTGGACGCCCGGCTGGGACGCTTGGGCCGGATGCTGCGCGCGCTTGCCGAGCGCCACCGGCATGTCGTCATGGCAGGCCGTACCCGAACGCAGCAGGCTGTGCCCTCCACTTTCGGCCTCAAGGTGGCCGGATGGCTGCTGCCGGTCGCACGGCACAGGGAGCGGCTCGACCAGCTTCGGCCGCGCTCCCTGGCCGTGCAGCTGGGAGGTGCGGCCGGGACGCTGGGCTCGCTCGGCTCACGGGGCGTGGCCGTGATGGACGCGCTCGCACGGGAGCTAGGGCTGTCCGCCCCACCCGCTCCCTGGCACTCGCAGCGGGACGGGATGGCGGAAGTCGCCGGCTGGCTGGCCCTGGTCAGCGGCAGCTTGGCCAAGATGGGGCAAGACATGTGCCTGCTGGCCCAGTCGGAGGTCGCCGAAGCGAGCGACGGCAGCGCGGGAGGATCCAGCGCAATGCCTCATAAGGCCAATCCAGTCCGGTCGGAGATCCTCGTGGCACTCGGACGGGCAAACGCCGCCCACTTGGCGAGCATGCATCAGGCCATGACCCACGAGCATGAGCGCAGCGGCGCGGCTTGGACGCTGGAATGGCTGACGCTCCCGCAGATGGCGGTCGCGACCGGGGCATCGCTGCGCCTCGGCTTGGAAGTCGCCGGGGCGCTCGAACCCCATCCCACGCAAATGCTCGGCAACTTGCGGGATTCCGGCGAACGCGTGCTCGCCGAGGCGGCCGCGGTCCTCCTCGCGGAGCGTTTGGGCACGGCCGAGGCGCAACGCCTCGTGGCCGCGGCGAGCCGGAAGTCCATCGAGTCCGGCCGGCGGCTGACCGACATCCTCGCCGAGCGGACGGAGGGGAGGCCGGATTGGACTCGCCTGCGGGATCCGGCCCACTGGCTGGGCTCGGCCTCAGAGCTGATCGACCGAGCGATTCAAGCCGGCGGCGGGCAAGTTCCTGAGCGCTCTCGCCGACCCGGCCGGGCTGGCGATTGCCCTCCGCCCTGAGCGCCGTCTACAATATGGCCAGCCGAGCCACGGGACACTGCTCGCAGATCGGACACGCCATGGTAGAGATGCTAGGAGGCCGCAAGTTCGTTGAGATTCCGGGGGACGCCGCTTACGAGCTCCCACCGCTGATGCTCCGCTCCGGACCGGCGCTGGAGCGGGTTGACAGGCTGGTGCATAGCGCCGGCGACATCGTGGATTCCGAGTCGCTGATTCCCGGGGCGACCCAGGATGCGCTGGACGCCGAGGACCTGCTATGGCAGGTGCGGTTCGGGCTGGCCGCCAACATGGTGGAGCGGTACCGCGCGTTCGTGCTGCACTGGACTTGGGGAGAGTCGGTGCTGGACTGGATCCAGCAGTGTGAGACGAGCTTCGAGTCCCACCCGAACCTGAGGAGGCTGCTACGCCCCGACGTGTGGCCCCACGCGGGGCGCGCGAGCTTCGTGACCCTGCTTCAGGACAAGGAGGCAGCTGACGCGGACATCGAGCTGGAGAACGCCATGGGATACCGACTGACGTTCCGGCAGCCGCCGCCGATCGACTTCTTCTCCGAGAAGTTCCTGTTCTTCCTCAACTCTTCCGTGGGCACGACCGCCTACCGGGCTTGGGCGTCGGCGGGGGGCGGCCAGGAGGCGGACCTGCCCCCTGAGCGTTTCCAGTTTTTCGTGATGACCGACCGGATCCGAGAGGTCTGAAGCGGGCCGGCACCGGATCGCATTACAATACGTTCTAGCGCGTCATGGAGCCTGTTGCGGCTCGCCGAGCGCTTGGGAGGAATCATCAGCATGCCAGAGGAATCGAAGAGCCCGGCGAGGCCCGGCGCCGAAGTCTCGCGCAGAGGCTTCATGAAGGGGTCGGCCTCGACAGCCGCAGCGACGGCTGCGGGCTTCCAGATCGTCCGCCCGGAGACGCTCCGCGGCCAAGCCCGCGAGAAGCTCACGATCGGGATCGTCGGCTGCGGAGGTCGCGGCACGCGCGGGGTCGCCGAAGCGATCCGCGGCAATCCCGACTACGAGCTCAAGGCGATGGGCGACCTGTTCGAGGACCAGCTGGAGCGGTCGCTGCGCCGGCTCCGCGACTCCGACGAGTTTGAGCCGGAGGTCAAGGAGAAGATCCAAGTCGCGCCGGAGAACCGCTTCCTGGGCTATGACGCCTACAAGAAGGTGATCGATTCGGGCGTGGACGTCGTGTTCCTGCACACGCCGCCCGGGTGGCGCCCGCTACATCTCGAGTACGCCATCAACGCCAACAAGCACGTGTTCGCCGAGAAGCCGCTGGCTACGGACTGCATGGGCGCGCAGAAGGTCATCCGGCTGGCTAAGGAGTCGGAACGCAAGAAGCTGACCGTCATGATCGGGGCGCAGCGGCGCTCGCAGAGGGAGTATGTCGAGTCGGTGCAGCGCATTCAGGACGGCGAGATCGGGGACGTGGTGGCCACCTACGCCAACTGGATTTCCGGCCCCGTGGTCAAGGGCGCGGACTTCGAGAGCAGGCTGGACGAGGACTCGCTGGCTTGGCAGCAGCGCGCCTGGTACTCGCACGTGTGGATCTGCGGCGACCAGATCGTGGAGCAGCACCTGCACAACATTGACGTCATCAACTGGGTCATGGGAGACACGCACCCCGAGAGCGTGGTGGCCTCAGGAGGGGCGATCTGGCGCCCGCGGGAGAAGCTGTACGGCAACATCTACGACCACGTGCATGCCGACTTCGTGTACGCGAACGGCGTCCGCATGACCAGCCACTGCCGCCAGTATCCGGAGAGGAAGGTTCGCCGGGTGAACGAGCTGGTGGTCGGCACTAGGGGACGCTCGACAGTGCGGGATCTCGGCACGCCGTCGAAAACCAGCCCGTACGTTCAAGAGCACACTGACATGGTGGCCTCGATCAACGGCAGCGGGCCGTACAAGAACCTCGCCTTGGCTGTGGCCTACTCCACGATGACGGCCATCATGGGGCGGGAGTCCGCCTACGCCGGAATCGAGTTGACTTGGGACATGGTGATGAACTCCAAGCAGAACCTCATCCCGGACAACCCCTCGCTGGACGGCGCCTTCAACGTGCCGGAGCTTCCCAAGCCCGGCGAGTACGAATTCATCTAGATTGATGCGAGCCCGATCTGGGTCAGCGAGCCGCCGCAGCTTCCTCAAGGGACTGGCGGCGGCTCCGCTGGCCGCGTCCTCGTGCGCCCGACCAGGGGGCGGCGGCGACCGCGTCTCACACCGTCTCATGGCGCAAGACAGGGGGCGCGTTGCCGTCGTCGAGCGCGACGGCTCCGTGGCGTGGTCTTGGGAGAACGGCACCGTCGCGCACGATCTGCACCTGCTTGCCAACGGCAATCTGCTCGCCCCCACCGGGCCGAACGCGATCGTGGAGCTCACGTCCGAGCAGGAGGTGGTCTGGGATTGGGAGTCACTGCCGGCCTCGGAGGATGTGGAGCGCGTAGAGATTCATGCTTTCGAGCGGCTCAGCAACGGGCTGACGATGGTGGCAGAGACCGGCAATCGCCGGATCATTGAAGTGGACCGCGAAGGTGTCATCCGCCACGAGATCCTCTTGCAAGTCGAAGACCCGCATTGGCATCACGACACGCGGCTGGTGCGGCGGACACCCGACGGGACCTACCTGGTGGCCCACGAGCGCGACGGAGCAGTGCGGGAGTACGACAGGGGCGGCCAGGTGGTGTGGGAGTACCGCTTGGAACTGATGGGCCCCGAGACGCCTACGCACCGGGGCCACGGCACGGATGTCTACTCCGCTTACCGGCTGCCCAGCGGAACGACGCTCATCGGCGGCGGCAACAACAACCGAGTGCTGGAGGTCGATCCCGCCGGGAATCTGGCCTGGAGCCTTGACAGCGACGAGATTCCGGGACTCCAGCTCTTCTGGGTGACGCAGCTGCAGGCGCTCCCCAACGGCAACATCGTGGTGACCAACACCCATGCAGAAGGAGAGGCAGCCCAGATCTTCGAAGTGACGCGGGACAAGCAGCTGGTCTGGGAGTTTCTCGACTGGGAGACCTTCGGGAACGACCTGTGCGCGAACCTACTCCTCGATGTCGAGGGCGACGTGATCCGGTAGTGTCGCCGTCCGCCTCGGCGAGCGGGATGCGGAGTCAAGCCGCCTTGGCCGCGGCCAAGGGCAGGTTGTCAGCAACCATCTCCGAATTCTTCATGTCGGAGTTCACGGCAGCGATGCGGGAATCTCGCAGAGCCCACGCGTAGCACTTTTGCGGGACCTTCAAGTCTCCGGGAACGGCCGCGTGGATCATCGCGACGCGGCGGGGATCGTTCGGCTGTCCGTTGCCACGGCCGTGATGGCACGGCCGGGCGACCTTCATCGCCACGACTCCCACATCGGCTTCAGCGGCAAGGTCCAGGGCCTTGTCGCAGTAGGCGTGATTGACGATGTTGTAGGCGATCATCGCCGCCGAATACTGCCCCGTCTTGATCGCGCCGGCCAACACTCCTCCGGGATCGCTGTGCGCGGAGAAGGCGAAGTGCCGCACCTTTCCGGACTGGCGCAAGCGCTCGAACGCCTCGAAGATTTCGGGAAAGCCGGTCACTTCGTGCGCGCTGTTGGCCGCGTGCGGGACCATCAGCAGGTCGAGGTTGTCGGTTCCCAAGGCCCGTAGGCTGTTGTCAACGGAGTCGAGGATCCGCTGGCGGTACTCGGCCTGCCGGTCGATCCTGTGGCCCCAATCGGGCTCCATGACGTTGCTCAGCACGGAGGCTTCCAGCGCTTTCTGCTGACCCGTGAAGTAGTTGCCGAGGTGGTCCGGATCCAAGGCGCTGCGACGCTCCAGTGCCTCGCGGACGAGGGTGCGGAGCTTGGCCTGCTCGGAATCGGGCAGGCTGTCGAAGATCTTCTGGAAGATGGCGTTGCGGTTGGAAGTCCAGACGCTGACCTTGGTGTTGACGAACACGCGGTCGCGCTTGGCGCCGGCGATCACTTTGGCGTAGCCGAGCTCGCTCTGGCCGCGCCCGTAGGCCGGCGCCGTGTCGAGGTAGTTCAGCCCGCGCTCGATGGCCTCCTCGACATGCCGGTAGTTGTCGGGGGCGATGGTGTTGCCACCGCAGATGACCTCGGAGACCATGTAGTTGGTACGGCCCAGCCGGCGGTATGCCATGTCGGGATTGCGGTTGCGCCACTCGACGCCTGGCCGTTCGCTACCGGCTTCCGCCTTGCTGCCGAGAGCCGCAGCCAGCGTGCCCGAAGCCCCGGCAAGGAATGCGCGACGGCCCCAAACCGCGTGCCTCTTCATATCGTCAGGATACCCGATCGCCGTGTCCCCCCGGCATCAAGGGTTCGCTAGGGATCATGGCAGGGTCGAGCGAGAACATCAGGCCCCTGAATTCGCGTCTGGCCCGAGGTGCAAGGGCCCGAGTCTCTGACTTCGCTGCGCCGCGCCGCCGGGGACACGTAGCGAGCCAGTGCGGACCAACGCGCCGTTCGGGTCCGGAAAGACGATGCGCGCATCACCAACGAGGCCGGTGTCTCACCGGGGGCCGCGAGCGCCGAGCGCCAGCCGGCGATGCGACCCGGCCAGATCCAGAACTCGCGCGCTGGAGCGACCTCTAGCGGAGCAGGCACTGGCTCGTCAGATCCGGGCCGCGGTCGCTCAGAGCCTCCGGCTACGCACTCCCACTCGCTACCGTCTCGGAACCGCGCCGGACCGAGGAATCCGCTGCCGCGAACAGGTGGCAGCCTCGATTCGACCGCCGCCCGGCTACGAACCAGCGCGCTACAACCGGGAACTTAGGTGTCTTGGCGCCACTTTGAGCGAAGAGAGATCCCTACACAATGCAGAGTTCGACTGCCTCCCGCAGCGACGTCATCGGATCCCGCTTCGGGATGAACTCATGGGCAAAGTACCCGTCGAACTCCAAGTCCGCGATCGCCTTCGAGATCGCCTTGTAGTTGAGCTCCTGCGTGTCGTCGATCTCATTCCTGCCAGGATTGCCGCCCGTGTGGAAATGACCGATGTAGTCGATGTTGTCGCGGATCATGCGGATCACATCGCCCTCCATGATCTGCATGTGGTAGATGTCGTACAGCAGCTTGATTCGCGGCGACTCCACCCGCTTCATCAGCTCGACGCCCCACGGCGTGTTGTCGCAGTGGTAGTCGGGGTGGTTGACCTTGGAGTTGAGCAGCTCCATCAGGATCGTCACGCCGTCGTCCTCGGCCTGCGTCTTGATGCGGTTCAGCACTTTGGCCGAGTTGTCCCAAGCCTCCTCGTCGGACATCCCACGACGGTTCCCCGAGAAGAGGATCAGGTTGGGCACGCCGCTCTTCTTGGCCGCCGTGATCAGCTGCCGGGCATTGGACTCGATGGTGGCATGGTTCTCGACGCGGTTCGTGCCGTCAGGGATGCGGCAGATGCCGTTCCCGACCGCGCACGTGAGGCCGTACTTCTCCAGCACAGGCCACTGATCCTTGGTCAGCAGCTCGACTGAGACGATGCCCATCTCCGCCGCATGGGCGCACAGGTCCTCCAGCTCCATGGACCTGTAGCACCACTTGCAGACCGACTGCTTGAGCCGGCCCTCCGACTTGGCCGCTTCCGCAGCCAGCCCAGCCTTAGTCGCCGCCGAGAGCACTCCGAAGGAGGCAGCCGCCTTGAAGGCCGTACGCCGTGTCGGGCTGCCTGCCGTGTTCGTCATAGCCCTAGGATTCTACCACTGGCACTCGGACTGAGCCTCCGGCCTACAGCTCTTCGCCCGTGATCGTGACGTAGGCCTCAAGGTACTTCTCCGTCGTCCTGCGAACGACCTCCTCAGGCAGCTCGGGCCCGGGCGGCTGCTTGTTGAAGCTAACCGACTCCAAGTAGTCCCGCAAGTACTGCTTGTCGAAGGACTCCTGGCCGCGGCCGGGCTGGTACTGGTCAAGCGGCCAGTACCTCGACGAGTCCGGCGTCAGGACCTCGTCCGCCAAGACGATCTCCCCATCGAGCATGCCGAACTCGAACTTGGTGTCAGCCAAGATCAGCCCGCAGGCCAGGCCGTGCTGGGAAGCTCGGTCGTAGATCTCGATGGTCAGATCCCTCAGGCGCTCCGCCACGCCCTCGCCCACTACGGCGGCCGCCTGATCGAAGCCGATGTTCTCGTCGTGCCCGGTGACCGCCTTGGTAGCCGGCGTGAAGATCGTGCTGGCCAGCTTGCCGCACTCGCGCAGGCCCTCCGGCAGCCGGATGCCGCACACGCCGCCGGAGCGCTGGTAGTCCTTCCATCCGGAACCGACGATGTAGCCGCGGGCCACGCACTCGATGGGGAGCATCTCCAAGCGATGCACCAGCATGGAGCGGCCCTCGAGCTGGTCACGGTGCTGGTGCAGCTCGTCCGGGTATTCGTCCACGTCCGCCGTGATGAAGTGCGTCCCGATCGTGTCCTTCAGGAAGTCAAACCAGAAGATCGAGAGGCGGTTCAGGACTTCGCCCTTGCGGGGAATCGGGGTTGGCAGAACGACGTCGAATGCCGAAATCCGGTCGGATGCGACCATCAGCAGCTTGTCGCTACCTACGGCATACAAGTCGCGGACCTTGCCGCGTGAGATCAGAGGAAGCTCAGGGATGTTGGATTGAATCAGTGGGTTGGACATGGTTAGTGTGTTCGATTGGACTCAGTCGGAGGCCCGAACCGCCTCCGTGCTCAGGATGCTGCGAGCGCGGACCACACCGCCGCGGGGTTCATCGGCAGCCTCTGCATCCGGACGCCCGCCGCGTCGTGGATGGCGTTGGCGATCGCGGCCAGCGGCGGGATGATGTTGGCTTCGCCGACGCCGCGCACGCCGAAGGGATGGCCGGGGTTGGCGACCTCGACGATGCAGGTGTCGATCATGGGCAGGTCGAGACTGGTGGGCATCCGGTAGTCCAGCAGGGTGCTGTTCCGCATCCTGCCGTCCGAGCCCATGTAGTACTCCTCGTTCAGCGCCCAACCGATGCCTTGCACCGAGCCGCCCTGCATCTGGCCCTCCACGTAGCTGGGATGGACGGCCTTGCCGACATCCTGCACGGCGGTGAATCTCAGGATGTCGACCTTGCCGGTCTCCGGATCCACCTCGACATCCACGATGTTGGCCGAGAACGATCCTCCCACTCCACGGGGCTTCACCGTCGCGGTGGCGCTCACCGGCCCGCCGGTCCGGCTGGACTGGCCCGCCAGCTCTTGGAACGTCAAGCTCTGGCCATTGGATGAGTAGACGCCCTTGGCATGGTCCACCGCAGCGGGCTCGACCGACCACAGCTTGGCCGCCCGGGCCTTCATCTCGGCAACGACTTTCTGAGCGGCGTCGTGCGCGGCCCACCCAGTCGCGAAGGTCGTGCGGCTGCCGCCCGTTACGGATGTGAAACCGACCGAATCGGTGTCCACCACCTCCGGAAGGATGTCTTCAGCCTGGATGCCCAAGACCTCGGCAGCCTGCATGGCCACCGACGTGCGGGTGCCGCCGATGTCAGTCGAGCCCTCAACCAGATGCACGGTGCCGTTGGCGTTGACGTTGAGCGTGCAGCTGGATTCCAGCCCGACGTTGAACCAGAAACCGACGGCGATGCCGCGGCCGCGGTTCGCGCCTCCTAGCGGCGCACTGTAATGCGGATGATCCAGCACGGCTTGGAGGACCTCCTCGCAGCCAACGCGCCGGAACTTAGGTCCGTCCGCCCGGCGGGTGCCTTCCTTGGCCGCGTTCCTGAGTCGGAACGCCGCAGGGTCCAAGCCGAGTTCGCGGGCCACTTCGTCGACCACCTGCTCGGCGGCAAAGGCCGCCTGCGGGGCGCCTGGAGCCCGGTAGGCGGCGCAACTGGGCTTGTTCACGACCACGTCGTAGCAGTCAACGGACAGGTTGTCGCAGTCGTAGGCGGCGAAGATGCACATCCCGCCGGGCAGCACGAAGGAGCCTGGGTAGGCGCCGGCCTCGTATGCCAGCGTGGCGTCCATGGCTCGGATCGTGCCGTCTGATGAGGCTCCAACCTTCACCCGCACATGCGAGCCCGCCGTCGGGCCGGTGCCCAGCAGCACTTCCTCCCGCGACATCACCATCTTGACCGGCCGAGCAGTCTTCTTGGACAGCAGAGCCGCCACCGGCTCCATATAGAGAGGAATCTTGCCTCCGAACCCGCCGCCTATCTCCATCGGCGTGACCTTGATGTTGGAGACGGGAATCTCAAGGATCTTGGACGTCACGTCGCGGACCACGAACGCGCCCTGCGTCGAGCACCAAATGTGCAGCCGCCCGTCGTGGTTCCACAACGCGGTCACGTTGTGGGGCTCAATGTACCCCTGGTGGACGGTTGCCGTGTCGAAGGTGCGTTCGACCACGACATCCGCCGCAGCGAAACCCGCTTCGACGTCGCCCTTGGTCCAACGCACATGCTCGGCGACATTGGACGGTTCTTCGGAACGCGTCCCGAACTCCTTGGTGCGGAGGTCGTCGTGCAGCAGAGGGGCGCCGCGGTCCATCCCCTCGGGAGCAGTCAGCACGTGCGGAAGCGGCTCGTAATCTACCTTGACTGCCTTGGCCGCTTCGAGGGCCAAGTGCGGGCTCGCGGCGGCGACGGCGGCGACGGCATGGCCTTCGTAGAGCGCCTTGCCGCTAGCCAAGATGTTCCCATGCACGTAAGCGAGCCGTGTGTTTCCCTCTCCGACATCAACGATCTTGTCCTCCGCTGGAGGCAGATCGGCGGCCGTGACCACCGCGTAGACTCCTTCCATCGCCTCGGCCTCGGAGGAGTCGATGCCGACGATCTTGGCGTGGGCGTGCGGACTGCGCAGGGTCGCCGCATGCAACGTGCCGGCCAACTGGACGTCGGCACCATAGACCGCCCTCCCAGTGACCTTGTCCGTGCCGTCGTGGCGAACAGGGCGAGTACCGACCACGTCGAACTGCTGAGTGGCCAGCACCATGTTCGGCTCATACCGGGTCCGGGAGCCGTTGCCGGCTGGGTCGTTCGCTGTCTTGGTCATGCTGCGGTCTCCTGCTGCATTCTGGACGCCGCGTCCAGCACGGAACGGACGATCTTGTCGTAGCCCGTGCAGCGGCACAGGTTGTTGGCGAGCCAGAGGCGGACTTCGTTCTCGGTCGGGTCCGGGTTGCGGTCCAGCAGCGCCTTGGCGGCCACCACGAAGCCGGGCGTGCAGACTCCGCACTGGAGCGCCGCCCCTTCGAGAAAGGCGCTCTGCACCTCGTGCAGCCGATTGCCTCGGGCCACGCCTTCGACGGTCAGGATCTCGGCCCCTTCCGCCTCGACGCCCAGCACGAGGCAGGCGGGGACGATCCGACCGTCCATCTCGACGGTACAGGCACCGCAGTTGCCGTCATTGCAGCCTTCTTTGGTGCCGGTCAGGCGCAGGATGTCGCGCAGCACTTCCAGCAGGGACTGCCGCGGCTCGCACAGGAACTCGGCGGCCTCCCCGTTGATCGTAGTTCGAACGTGGGTTGATCGCATGCCCTCGAATGCCCTTCCTACTCCCAAGACCCGCCGGCCCTGCCGACGGCCCTCTCCAATGCACGACGCGTCAAGACCTCGCACAGATTGCGACGGTATTCCGCAGTACCACGCATGTCGGTGATCGGCCGCGCCGCTTCCCGAGCCGTCCTAGCCGCTGCAGCGATGGCTTCTCGGCCCACCCTCCGGCCTCGGAGCACTGCTCCGGCCTGCCGCACGAACAGCGGCGTGGGCGCGACCGAGGACAGCGCCACTCGGCAGTCTCCGAACGCGCCGTCAGCCAAAGTCACTGCTACGCCAGCGCCCGCCACGGCGATGTCCATCTCGTTCCTTGGAATGAATCGCAAGTAGCAGGCGCCCGACCGCGCCCTCGGTCTTGGAAGATGCAGTGAGACGAGGATCTCGCTGTCAGCGAGCACATTGCGCCCTGGACCGGTGCAGAAGTCCTCGACCGGGATGCGGCGCTCGCCTGCGGACGAAGCGATCCGACAGGTGGCCCGGTACGCGATCAGGGCCGGGATAGCGTCCGCGCTGGGCGCGGCATTGCATAGATTGCCGCCTACCGAAGCACGACCCTGTATCTGGGTGCCACCAATCATCTCGACGACATCGATCAGTCCCGGATACTCGCTGCGCACCGCTTCCTCGCCGTAGATCCGGTAGCAGGGCACTGCCGCACCCAGCGTCAGGCCCCGGGAAGGATCGATGCTCAGTTCGTTGAGCTCGGGCACAGCCTTGACGTCGACCACGAAGCGGTTGTCACGCCTACCGGCCCGCATCTGTACCAGCAGGTCAGTACCGCCGGCCAGCGGCCTCGCGTCGGCGCCGTGCTGGGTGAAGAGACGGAGGCACTCGTCGAGCGTGTCCGGGCGTGAGTAGTCGAACCGGTGCAAATGGCAGCTCCTGACTTCGGCAGCGAAATCCGCCGGTGGGGCGGCGGTCTTGGTCGCTCAGCCGGAATCCCATTATAGGGACGACGGGAGAAGTGCTGCCGTCAAGCTGCCGGAGGCTCGTTCAGGCCCCCCGGACTTGCTCCAGCCTAGGATCACCGGTCTCCTCCATCCACCGCAGCAGTTCGGCGTGCAGTCGCTCCCGGGCGGCGCTGGCGGAGGACTCGCGGATCAGGTTGGCGGTCTCCCCCGGGTCCTCGGCCAAGTGGAAGAGCTGCGAGGCGCCCCTGCTGTGGTAGCAGTACTTCCAGTCGAGCGTGCGGACCAGCCTCTGGAAGTGCGGGCGGCCGGGGGCTCCGATGGCCGACCGGTCCCGCTCGGCGAACATCGGACGGTCGCGCCCCTCCCTTCCCTCAATGAAGGAACGCAGGCTTCGCCCCGCGACCCCCGGATGGGCCGGAAGCCCCAGGTAGTCGAGGATGGTGGGCGAGATGTCGCAGATCCCGGCTTGGGCCCGGACCTTGGTTCCAGCGGGAAGGTGTCCCGGCCATCGGAGCAGCAGCGGGACCCGCGTGGTCTCCTCGTACATTGAGTAAGAGGTCTTGTCATACATGCCGTGGCCGCCCTGCATGTCGCCGTGGTCAGCAGTGAACACCACCAGCGTGTTCTCTTCCTCGCCCAAGTCACGCAGCTTCCTGAGGATCCGGCCCAGATTGGCGTCCATCATCGAGACCATGCCGTAGTAGACACCCAAGTACTCGCGCATGCCGTCCTCGCCGAGCAGCTGGCCAAATCTCCACGCCGCCGTGCTGCGGTCGGGGTCCTGCACGGAGTCGCGGTTGGAGGGCGGCCGGATCGACTTCCGGGAATGCCGGCTGTAGTACGGTTCGTTGATCACCCAGAGGGCGTGGGGCGCCGGAAAGCTGACTGTCAGGAAGAACGGGCGCCCGGCCATCTCCCTGAGCGTCGCGATCGCGCGGTCGGCGATCCACGCCTCCTCGGTGTGCTCGGGCGGCACATCAGTGCGGCCGATCCAAGTGTTGGACGGGCCGTCTCCGTCATAGCGGTCGTTGGCCTGGCGCACGGCTTCCGTCGGAAAGATGGGACGACGCACGCGGCTTAGCGGCCCTGCGGGCGCTTCGGGAAGGGCGCGGCTGATCGGGCGGAAGTAGTCGCGGTAGCTCAGCTCGGGCTCGCCCTCGTAGGCTGCCACGCTTGTCTTGTCACCGAGATGCCACTTGCCGAACTGGCGCACGTCGTAGCCCGCCCCGGCCAGTGCATGCTCGGTGGTCGGCAGCTGTTCGGGCAGGCCTGGATGGTCGGAGCGGAGGTTTCTGGTGACTCCGTGCTGGTGAGGGTACAGCCCCGTCATCAGCGATGCCCTGGTCGGGCTGCAGAAAGGTGTGGGGCAAAGAGCGTTCTCGAAGAGCACTCCTTCCTCGGCCAAGCGGTCGATGTTCGGCGTCCGGATTACTTCGTTGCCGGCAGCTCCGAGAACCCGGTGATGCAGCTGGTCCGAAATCACGAGCAGGACGTTCGGGCGGGCGGCTGCCTCCCGCGAGCGGGCGGTCGCGGCACCTGCCAGCGACGCGAGGACGGATCTGCGAGTGAGCATGGCTAGGAGGAGCCGGATCGCGCAGCATGGCCAGCGGCCGGCGTGCCACCCAGTTCCGCCACTGAAGGCAGAAGAGCACCTCGCCGGGCAGGGCCCGCTCGGATCTGCGAACTACCGACAGGCTACAATATCTGCCGGCTGTGACAGTCCTCTTCTCGACACTCGCACGATTCGCGGTGCTGGCCTCGGCCGTGGCGGCTGCACTCCCCGCCACGGAGGCCACGTTCCCTCTCATTCCAGAAGAGCGCGTCCCGATCAGTGAAGTGCGGGTGTCGGAAACCGCCTACGGAGCGCTCCGCAAGCCGCCCGGAGACGGACCCTTCCCCGCGATCCTCTTTCTCCACGGGGGCCTCGGGCAGGCCCAGATGGCCAACCTGCGCACCAATGCTGTCCGCCAACCCACCCAGGCACGGTTCCTAGCGTGGGGCTACGTGACCGTGACGGCAACTCGGCGGGCGATCCGCCACGACCCGCAGGACCGGGGCGTAGTGGAGGACACGCTCCAGCTCGTGCGGGCCGTCCGTGACCTCGAGTACGTGGACACCGAGAGCGTGGCCTTGTACGGGGGCAGCGGCGGGGGAACTCTTGCGTTTGAAGTTGCGAGTGTCACCGACGAGCTGGCGGCCATCGTGGCGGGCGAGCCCGCGACGATCATCTTCATGGAGATGTTCACGCGGGAGCACATCGTCTTCGACGAGAAGGGCGAACCTACGGGCGACCGTCGTTGGGAGGTGATGGACGCTGATCCGCAAGCGCTGTACACGCCAGCCCTCCGGAAGCGCACCAGGAGCAAGCTGGCCGCCTTGTCAACGCCGGCGCTGATCCTGCACGGAGACGTGCATCCCCTCGCGAAGTTCAACTTGGGGGTGTTCATGCCGGAACTGGAAGCGCTCGGCAAGGCGGTGACCGTCAAGACCTACTCCGGTGAGCCGCACGGCTTCTACTGGGGTCGTGGTCGTGACCCTGCACGAGCGCTGCAATCGAACGCGGACGCCGACTCCTTCCTGAGGCAGCATCTGCGCGCTCGGCCGCAGCTCATTGACGCGGCATGGGCCAACGCCGTTCCCGTGGAGCCGATGAGGCAAGCCAACCGCGACTGAGACAAACCGAGAATCCTATGCTCCGACTCGTCCTGATCTTCCTACTCTCGACCCTTCCCGCGATCCCTCAGCAGCAACAGCCGCGGGGAGCGGTGCAGAGCGAGGTCGAACTGCCGGCGGGAGTCCAAGCCCGCTTCGACATCGTTTACGCGAACGAGAGCGAGGCGCAGAAGCTCGACCTCTACCTGCCAGCCGGCGACTCGACCGACCTGCGACCGGCCTTGGTGTCCATCCACGGCGGGGGCTGGAGAAGCGGTGACAAGCGACGGGGCCAATGGTGGCGCATTCCAGCCGAGTACGCGAGGGACGGCTATGTCGCGATCTCTGTGAACTACCGACTGACCGGCGAGGCTCCGTGGCCGGCCCAGATCGAGGACGTCAAGGCGGCCGTGCGGTGGTTGAGAGCGCACAGCGAGGAGTACCGTGTCGACCCCGACCGGTTCGGAGCCTACGGGAATTCGGCGGGGGCTCACCTTGTATCGCTGCTGGGGCTGGTGCGAGCCGAGGACGGGCTGGAAGGGACCGGGCCACATCGGCAGCATTCCAGCCTCGTCCAAGCTGTGTGCGCCTCGGCGACGCCCACGGACTTCCTCAACTGGGGCGGCCCGGGCGTGCTGCCGCAAAGGCTCTCGACCACCTTCCTTGCCGGCCCGGAGGAGGCTCTGGAAGACAGAGCCAAGCAAGCATCACCAATCACGTACGCACGGGAGAATGCCCCGCCGTTCCTGCTGATCCACGGGACCGCCGACCGCACAGTGCCGATCGGGCAGTCGGACCGGTTCGCGGCGGCGCTGCGTGAGGCTGGGGCGGAGCAGGTGCGCTACATGATCCTCGACGCAGAGGGGCACGGCGTCTTCCAGCGGCAGCGGTTGCTGACCTACCCGGCTATGAAGGCGTTCTTTGACGAGGCCTTGCGGCGGTAGGGCGACGCCGCGCGGAGCGCGGCCTGAGGCACGAGCGCTTGACGGTCCGGCGAGTGATCATCTCGCGCGGCGAACCAACCATCGACTCCGATGCTTCAGTCCGTCCAGCCCTTCGCCCGCAGCACGTCCGCCGCCAGCTTGATCTGCCAAGCCGAGAATCGCCTCTTCTTGCGGTTCCAAGCGTGAGTCAAGCGAACCAGTTCGCTCGATGTCGTCGGCCTGTCTGACTCAAGCACCCAATGCACTGTGGCAAGCAGTTCAAGACCAGAGGGTGACTCGAACCCTTCAACCAAGTCCGTCACTCTCTCGAATCGCGTACGAGTCCCTGAGGACAGGTTGAGCACCTCTTTGGCGTGCTCGACGGCCCCGGGCAAGAGTTTGAGCCGCCGTCCGGGTGTGTCCCCGCCATCGCTGTAGCCCTTGATGAAGTGGCCGTTGATCGCGTGCAGCACATGTCTTAGGTTCTCGGCGTAGGGGCCATAATGGGCCTTCCTGAATCTAAGCCTCAGCGGCTCGCCCGCCACCTGCATGAAGTACAGCAGCTTATGGACCTCCAACAGAGTGACGAACGGGACCAGCAGGGCATCTACATAGCGGTGCATCAGCGCTACCAGAGCCGCACGGCCGTCGGTCATCTTGGGCACTGGGCCACGGGCCTCGACCTCCAACGCCTGCCAGCCTCCCCTAGGTTCAAATACGACCGCCTGCAGGCCCTCAAGGTCGGCCAACGCTGCGTGGATGCGTGGACGCACATCAGTCCAGTTCAAGCCGCCGAGGCCACTGCCAAGCGGAGGAACGGCGATCGAGCGGATGCCTCGCAGGCGAACGACTTCCCGCAGGGCCCGCAGGCCGGCATCGATGTCCTCGAGTCGGCTATGGCTGCGCCAGTGCTGCTTCGTCGGGAAGTTGACGATGAACCGCGGGTTAGTGAGCGTTTCCGCCTCGTAGACGAACATGCGCCCGGGACGAACCTCGCCGCGCCGGCAGGCGGCAGCGTATGCGCGGAAGTTGTCTGGGAACGCCTTCTTGAACTGCAGGGCGATCCCGCGCCCCATGACGCCGACACAGTTCACTGTGTTCACCAGCGCCTCGGCGTCACAAGACAGCAGGTCGCCGACTTGGTAGCGAATCATCAGCCAAGCCCGTCTGGTGCTAATAGTACCAGTCCAGCCGTACAGAGACTTGAGGCCGATGGTCCGCGGGCTGCAATGCCTGACTAGCTCTATCCCGGACAAGGGGGGAACTGACGCCAACCCGTTCAACCAAGGACCACGGAAACGAACGTTCTATCAGGAACTCGGCCTGTTTGGCTTCCATTCGCTCACTCCAGTTCCTAGCTCGGACAGCGCGCCAGTCGATCCTGCTCAAGCGCGAGAGCAAGCGAAAGTCCTTTGCATGCGACGACGCTGCGTTGGACAGTGTGAAGGCCCACCGCCGTTCATGCCGGTCGGCCCAGTCGACTGCCTCGCGCAGGTCCGACTGCAGGTGGACGATCGGTCCCTGACCGCCGGTATAGGAAAGTTGCGGGTGATTTCGCTTGTAGATCAGGTAGAGCATGACCGAGCGTGGGCAGAAGTAGAACGGAACGCAGTCGCCGACACGGAGGTCTGGGTGAGACCTCAGGGGCTTAACGAGTCGTCGTTTCTTGATAGAGGCCATACCGATGGTCGTGCCAGGACACCTGCGTGTCTGCATTTCCGCATCGCTCCAGATTGCGCCGTCCGAGGTGATAGAGGCCAGACGGTCGACATGCAGGATGTGATAGATCTTCGGGCGATGAGGCACAGGCGTCGCGGAAACATTATTCTGCCTGAAGTCTTGCCAGACGACATTGCTCCTTGATGTGATTCCTGGACCGCCATGACGAGATCCGGCTACTAGACCGGGCTATCCACCGAACCGCTTCGCTCACAGAGATGTAGGGCGGTCTGTGAGTGGACAAGACTCGTCTCCTCGTCAAGTGGCGCCGCCAGTCTGACGGACTCTACGTTGTCGAGAGACAATCCGCGGGATCTCTTCACCGACGACTAGTGACTTTGGCAGGTGGCCCAGCTGTGTCCTCGGTCGCTCGGTGTAACGAAGTCTGGTATGCACACTCATGCCTACACCCGCGGATCGCCGCCTAGTAGCCAAGTCGCTCCCCTTCCAACGTACACGTGAGAACGCTGCCGTCAAACCGCGGCTGGTGCCTTCACCACCATCGCGATCCAAGACGGCCCGCTCACGCACAACACAGGTCAATTCAGCCAAGAACGGGCTGGCTGGCAGCAGCGACGCCAGTAGGCCACCTCTTCCTATCGGATCTATGGCGACATCTCAGGCACGAGCGAAGGACACAGCAGACTGCGATCGCGAGTCAGCGCGCCGGATCTCCTCACGCATGAGTACCAGCATGCGAAGCTCCGCCTGTCCGACCTCAGAGTCCAGCGACACTCGTCTATCCTTAGGATGGCGATGACGAACTGGCTGACGTGGCTGCGTGCGCCGGGAGAGCGGGATAATCCTTTCGTCCCCGGCCAAGGACATGTCCCGCCGTTCCTCGCAGGGCGCGAGTCCGAGCAGGAACTGTTGCAGCTCTTGGTGGACCGGCTCGCCAAGAAGGTTGCCCCCGAGTCCTCGGTCTTTCTCTACGGGCCGAGAGGGAACGGGAAGACTGCCTTACTGCGATGGGCCCAGCGCAGAGCACGCTCCAACGGGATTCGCACGATTTGGCTCTCTGGACGGTCCAGGCTAGCGGAGGAGGTGCTACTGCGCAAGCTATCGCTCCTGCCTAGCTGGCTGAACAGACTAAGCGGGGCCTCGCTCCTAGGATCTGGAGTGCAAGTTCGCGACGCTGGCCGCGGAATCGTTTCGGAACAGTTGGAGCGAAGAGTTCGCAGGACGCCGCTGCTGCTGGCATGGGACGAGGCGCACCAGATGGATGTGCGTCTCGGCCACGAGATCCTCAACTCCGCGCAAGCCTTGCAGGGCGAGGGTCGGCCCTTGATGCTGGTCCTAGCCGGGACGCCGGACTTGCCCCGCCATCTCAGCGCCATGGACGCGTCCATCTGGAGCAGAGGCAGGCAACTGCCCATCGGTCGACTCCAACCCGCCGCCTCGGCCGACGCTATTCGCATCCCGCTGGAGGAGCATGGCCGCAGCATAGAAGAGAACGCCTTGGAGCAGGTCGTGAGGGAGAGTCATGGATATCCGTACTTCCTGCAGGTCTGGGGCGAACTGCTTTGGCCGGCGACCCCTGCCGGCCCTGTGTCCATCGCTGACGTGGATCGCGCGAGGCCGTCGTTCGCATCCCTCCGGGACTCCTACTACGACGAGCGGTATGAGGAACTCCAGAGAGTCGGTTTGGTCAAGGTTGCTCGCCGTGTTGCCACACTGTTCTCCGGTTCGGAGGTGAGGCGAACTGGCGACGTGGAGAAGGCCGTCAGCGCGACGCTGCGGGACGGGGGTAGCAAGGCCGCCCGAGCGGCCTGCGACCAGTTACGTCACCTCGGCTTCATCTGGAGAGTGATCAACGACGGCGTCCAGTACTACGAACCCGGGATTCCGAGCCTCATGGCATTCGTTATTCGAAACACGACCTTGGAGGCCGAGGATGAGTCCTCGTGACAGCAGCAGCGCCACAAGCTGCTCACCGTGAGAACCAAAGGTCTCACGACTGCCCTTCTGGCTTCGACCGCATCTCTGCCCGTCCGCCTAGCAAAGGGGGTCCTTGAGCCAACGTCTGCCCTCAGTCTCCGTCCACCGGGTCGCTTGATCCCCTTCCTCGTTCCCGACCGGATCGGACTAGGGCCTGTCTTGCCGGCCAAATTCCTCAGCGGTCACAGGCTGCAGCAGTGTGACTCCAAGGCGGCAGCATGGCGCCGCTCTGCATTTCGGCCCGTCGGAGGGAGTTTGCATCACCTACCCTGAGGTTGTCGGTGACGAACTGGCTTGCATGGCTGCGTGCGCCGGGAAAACGGCAGAATCCGTTCGTTCCAAGCCAAGGCCAAGTCCCGCCGTTCCTTGATGGCAGCGCGACGGAACCGGAGTTCTTCCCTGAACACCTGGACGGGCTGAGCCACAAGATCGCCCCCCGAGTCCGGCCACAAAGGCGCGCTCGAGAGGTTGACAGGCAGACCGGCAGGGCGCACAATTGGACTTAGGCGCCGCTTGCCGTAAGAACCCTGCGCTCAATCGTCTTGGAACTGTGCGGCTGGTCGGCACCGGAGAGGGTTTCTGTGGCTTCGTTCGGCGGGCGCGACAAGTTCACGCAAGCCGCATGGGAGACGGAACAGCTCTTCGCGAAGCACTCTGCCAACCTCATCCGGTACTTGCGCAGCGGCGTCCGCATCGCCAACGACTTGGAGGATATCGCTCAAGAGACATTCGTTCGGTACTTCAGAGCCCGATGCTCGGGGGAGTCGATCGACAACCCCAAGGGCTGGCTGTACCGGGTCGGTCGACGCCTCGCCATCGACCATATGCGCAAGCACCGTCCGGCGCTGCTCGACGAGGACGGCTGGCGGAGCGTGGAGGTCAGGCAGGCCACGCTGCCCGAATGGGACTCGGACGAGCTCACGCTGCGTACGGCAAACCTGCCGTGGGACCAATTGAGCCCCAAAGAGACCGAATGCCTGATGCTCAGGGCCGAGGGCCTGACCTTCCGAGAGGTCTCGGAAGTCATGGGCGTTTCGATCTCGTCTGCGGCGAGCTACGCCGCTCGAGCGATCAAGAAGTTTCGGCAGGCTGTCAAGAAAGGATCGGGTGAGACACCTCAGCACGGAAGAACTGCTCCTCTATGGGGCAAGTGAACTAGAGGATCGCGGGCTTTGCCGGCACGTGCCGGAGTGCGTCGACTGCAAGGCGAAGCTGGTCGACCTGCAGGAGGCCTTCGTGGTCGCTGCATCGGACCTGCTGGCCAGAACGCCGACCCAGCCAGTGACCGCGCTTCCCCTCAGCCAGCTGCGGTCCCGCTTGGAGTCGGAGGCGGAGCTGCTCGCGACACACCTCTCCGTGGAGGACCTGCTGCTCTCCGTCGAAGGCGGCCTGAGCAACAAGTTCGGCGCCCACTTGGAGGCCTGCTCGACATGCCAACACCGGGCCGCCGACCTCCATGTCCAACTCGCGGAGATTGAGTCGGAACTGGCCGCGCAGACTGCCGGCGAGATCCCGTCCGCGCGGCGTGCCGCCGCTCTCGCCGCTCTGCGGATCCGCTTGCAGGGCGAAATGGAGCGCCAGCGGGCCAAGACGGAGCCCGGCTGGGACTGGCGGGCCGCCTTCAGGATTCCGCGCATTCCCGCTTTCGGATCCTTCGCGGCGGCCGCCGCTGCAGCATGCCTGCTCGTGTGGGTGGGCTTGCCCGACAGCGGCGATCCCGTTGAGCAAAGCCGGCCGGCCATGGCCGAATTAGGTGCCCCGCCAGAGCAGCCGCCTAGCACGCCGGCTGTCGAGACGCCAACGCCCAGCACGCCGGCACCGGCACCCGCTCGATTCGAGCTGCCCGAGATGATTCCAGCCACCGCGTCGCGGCGGCCTGGCCAATTCCCCCCGCCGTCCTTCGACTTGCTGGCGACCGCCCTGCCGGCGGTCTCCGTACCAGTGACGCTGCCGTCGGCAGACCAGCTGCCCCCGCCGACTCCGGATGCCGAGCCCTTGGCGGCCGACGCCATCCCGGCTTCGCTGTCAGTGCCAGTGCCGGGTCGCCTAGCCGCAGTTCGGCCACAGTCCTCCCAGTCCGCCCTACTGGGCAGCTGGATACTGATCAAGTCCGGCCTATGGAATCAAGCGCTGCGCTCCGGAGGCCTCGAAGGCAGCATCGTATTCGCCGGCACCGTGGCCAGCGAGTCGGACCGCAAGGACATCGAGGGGCGGCTGCTGGCAGCAGCCGACGGCTGGCCAGTTGCATTTGACATCTCCGTGCAGCGCAGCGAAGCCAGTCTAGGCCCAGCCCCAAGCACGACCGCGGCGCCGCGGGGAAGCGTCGTCGGCGGCCCAGTGCGCAACTCCCTGCTGCGTCACATCGACGACTCCGCAAGACGGCAGTTCCAGCCGATGGACGGCGCCGCCCGGGAGAACGAGCTGAATCGCTACGTGACCCAGGTGCTCCGCGACGAAGCGGAGCTGCTGGCCCGCGCCCACGCGCTGCACAGCGCCTTGAACCGCTCTGGCATCGACGAGGAGCGCGGTTCGCAGTCCCTGCGC
This sequence comes from Bryobacterales bacterium, assembly GCA_963662745.2. GTDB lineage: Bacteria > Acidobacteriota > Terriglobia > Bryobacterales > UBA6623 > VXMF01. The sequence goes on along the minus strand of CAXXUI010000002.1, from coordinate 1,547,238 downwards.
CGGGTGGTGCGATTCCATCTGGACGCCATTGACCGGAGCGAAGATGCCATCCACGGCAACCTGTCCGAGGCGCTGGAGTCAACCTACTGGCGACACCGCAACCACAAGGCGGAAGCCCTCGATTCCGAGAGACTGGGGGCGATGAGCCGCGATATGCTCCAAGCTGCTCTGGAACTGGACCGCAAGCTCACGTCCATGTTCTTCGAGGGCAGTGGCACGGTGGACGCGCGGGCGAGCAACCTCTCCGTGGAGACCCTCTTGGCAAGGATCCGCCAGCAATCCCGGAGACTGAGGGCCGCCACGCGTTAGCAGCTAACCTATTAGCTAGGGTGCGCCATGCGGTGCGGTACGGCTTCACTGTCACGCTGCTACTGGCGTTCGCCGGCCACTCGGCGGCCAATACCGGGCTGGTTTCAGGCCATGTGCTAGCCGCGGACCGGTCCGTCGTAGCCGGAGCGGACGCTCAGCTTATCAATCTCGTCAGCGCTCAGGTTCTGCGCGACCGCACGGGTCCCGACGGAGCGTTCCGATTCGACGGCATCCTCTCAGGCCGGTACTCGCTGGTCCTGCTGCACGATCGCTTCGTCGCTTGGCGGAGCGAGCCGTTCGAGGTCCTCCCCGGCATCCCCGTCCAATTCCCTCCGATCGTCCTGCAGCCGCTCCGGCCGGCATCCATTGGCCCGCGGTCCGGGCTGGAGGAGATGGCGCTGGAGTACGGCCTCGTTCGGGAGCAGATCGAGTCCCTGCCGATCGTGATCGGCTCGGAAGGCCGGATCACAGTGGACAAGCTACTACATCTGGTACCGGGCATGACCCCCGCCTCGGCGCTGGATGTGGATCCCTACACCGGGCGGGCGGCCGGAGTCTCCGCCAACGGCTCCCGCAGCACCTCCATCAACCACAAGATGGAGGGCGCAACCAACAACGCCCAGAACAGGATTACCGGCGCCCAAGCGGCGAACTTCGGCCCTGTCCCCGAAGCCATCGAGACCTTCCGCGTGATCACCCATACCTACTCCGCCAGCGAAGGCCGCAACGCCGGGGCGGTCGTAGATCCAAGATTCCGGTCCGGCACCCAAGCTTGGCACGGTCAGCTGCGCGGCTACATGCGGCCCGGATGGAACGAGTCACTAGGAGGCTTCGACGGATCGAGCGACAGCCTGACCGGCTGGGTCGGAGGCGGACAGATCGGTGGTCCAATCTCTGAGCGGCGCGCCCTCAGGATCTTCCTGGATGGAGAGTCCTGGCTCACCTCGCGGCATCACACCTCCCTGCGGCGGGTGCTGAGTCCCAACGAGCGGTCCGGCAACTTCTTCGGCTTCGAGACCGAGCCCGTCGATCCGCTCAGCGGGCAGGCGTTCCCCGACGGCAAGATCCCGGCTCACCGGCTGGACCCGCTCATGCAGAAGTACTTGGACACGTTCGTGCCAGAGGCCAACCTGTCCGGAGGCTGGCTCCAAGGCGAGGAGACCATGAAGAGCCACGGCCAAGTTCTGCTCGCTCGCCTCGACCAAGGCTCCGGCCCGCTAACCCATTCTGTGAGCCACTACACCTACCGCAACACTGTGCGCGAGCCCACGACCGAGGCGTTCACCGTCTCGCCGGGAACGATCGCCAGCCGGAAGCAAACTTCCGACCACGCCCAGTACGCGATGACCCATTCCGCCGGCCCTCGCTTCGTTCAGACCCTGAGGCTGGCCCTGCAGCGCCTCCGCGGCGAGGAGTGGCGCGGACACCCGGGCTTCCAGACCCTGACAGCCGCCGAATTCGGCTTCGACTACGCAGACCTAGCTCCTTCCACCATCCCCAACGTCAGGCTCTGGCACGAGACCGGCCAGCTCCAACTGCACGTGGCACCCTTCATCGACTCCGAGACCTCCCTGCAGACCACACTGCAACTGCACCATGATGCCGAGTTCCGGCATGGGGGCCAAGCGCTGCGCGGCGGTCTCCTCGTGCAGCAGGGCGCTTGGCCGTTCTCGCATTCAGAAAACGAGGCGGGCAGCTTCAGCTTTCCGGTCCCGCCGGCTCCTCCGTCGCGGTTCCGCGGACAAGGCCTGCGCGACCTGCTGCTGGGTCGTCCGGGTGAGTACCGCCTTCAGACGCCGCGCAGCCTCGACCTGCGCTGGCTGGAGTTCGCGGCCTATGCGGAGGCCGAGATCCGGCCCCGCCCGGACTTGAAGCTCACGTTCGGCATCCGGTACGAGGCGCAGCCCCCAGCCACGGACAGGTGGGACCGCCTGATGACGTTCCGGGAGGGGACGCAGAGTGAGCGCTTCGACGGCTCCCTGCCGCATTTGCTCTTCCCGGGGGACACCGATCCGGAAGGCGGCGTGATTCCCCGATCGACACTAGTGACGGGAGGCACGAACCTGTCACCGCGTGTGGGCGTCGCGTTCTCGCCTCCTTGGGACGGAACCCTTGCCCGCCGGATCCTGGGAGCGTCGGGCCGGTCGGTATTCCGGGCCGCCTACGGTGTCTTCTTCGACCACGGAGCGTTCGCCGGGTCGAGCGCGGCGGCCCTCTTCCAAGCCACCTACCCCCCGTTCAGCGTCGACAACCGCTTCACGCTGCGCGATCCGTCCGGCGCGTTCCAAGCGCCGGTCGCGGCGCTGCCAAGCACCGAGCCGGCTACCTTCCGCCCCCAAGTGGCGCGCTACCCGATCCTCGTCTTCGACCCCCAGTTCGAGAACTCCCGCGCTCAGCATTGGAACGCGAGCTGGCAACGGCTGTTGCCGGGCCGCGTCTTCCTGACCGGAAGCTACCTCGGCACGCGCTCCCTCAGACTGCAGCAGCAACGCGAGCTCAACGTGTTCGTCCACAACCCGCTGCGCAGCTTCGGCTTCGTGCGCAACATGAGGCGCTTCTCCCGGTTCGAGAACATCCGCCGGTTCGAGAGCACGGGCGGCGCGCGCTACCGGGCGCTGCAGGTGCGGGCGAACCGCTACCTGCACCGCGGCCTGGCGCTGGACATCGGCTACAGCTGGAGCCAGTCGTTCGACAACGGAAGCGACTTCTTCGGCCACGAGCTGGTGGGCGAGGACTGGACCTACTCCAACTTCGATCGCCGGCACTCGCTCACTGCGATCTGGCAGTACCGCATTCGACTCCCCCGGCGCTGGGCGGACCGCGTCCCTTGGACCGACCGCTGGAGCGTGAGCGGAATCTGGCGCTGGCGGTCTGGACTGCCCCTCGACATCCGCCAGACTGAGGACCCCACTTACACCTTCGAAGAAGTGGGGCGCCCGGACAGGGTCGTGCCCCATACAACCTTCGACCCGGCCATGGTGAGGATGTTCACGATGGAGGAAGGGCAAGAGGTGTCGGGGCGCTTCGCATTCGACCCGACTGCGTTCCGAGCGGTCCGGCCCACGAGCTTCAGCGAGGTCCGGCAGGGAACTTCCCGACGCAACGAGTACCGATTGGCGGGCTTCCAGCAGTGGGACCTGCGGTTCTCGCGCATGTTCGCCGTGGCCGAGTCCACGTCCATGGAGTTCGGCATCGACCTGCTGAACGCGTTTGGCAACCGCAACTGGGCCGCGCCGTTCAGCAACGTGGACGACGTCTACTTCGGTGTGGCCCGCATGTCCGGGCTGGGAAGAACGCTCCAGTCGGCGGTTCGCTTCCGCTTCTGATGGACTGCAGGCCCCGGCGGCCAACGGACTAGTGTCCTGTCAAGACACATCACTCGGATGGACTGACTAACCCCACCCGACCTCCTTGTAGCTTGTCTCCGCTGAACAGCTTGGTCGATCAGCGCGGGGCAGAGCATCGCGGAATGGCTGGACGGGCTGGATCTGGCGCCGAAGATCGTCTCGGGGCACGGGAAACGCGAATCTTACGGATTGTATCCGGACACAACGAAGACAGGCAAGCCTCCGACTAGCCGAGCCAGAGCCATCTTGGGCCGTTGCGAGCCGGTGGCCGGGTCAATGAATCTGTAGTAGAGGAAGACCTCCCCAAAGGTCGCGATCACAGAACCCATGTCGCGCCCGCCGAAGGGCTCGAGGTGCTCCCCCACCCGTCGAAAACTAGCCGGACTTCCGCTGAACAGCACAGCCGCGCCGTCCAGATCGACGCCGAAGACATAGACCGAGCCATGATTCCACCGCTCATTCTGAGTGAGCACCGGAGCAGCATAATACCCGGAAGATTCTACCGTGTTCGCCGCGCAACGCACGAACTCTTGCAGTCCCTCGTTACTCGGGGCCGCCTCGAGGGCAGCTGCATTGACGTGGGCGGCATGGCAGGTACCCGGCAGGTCGCGGGCGTGGAATCCCGCCCCGGCCACGGCGTTCCCGCCGTTCCAGTCAATTGACTTCACGTAGCTGCGCTTGGGCTCCTCAAGGCCGGTCGCAGGATTAATGTACGAATAGTAGACCCAAGCCTCGGGTACCAGCGACAGAGTTCGGTGCTGGTTCATGAAAACGTTGGTCCCAAAGCTGTCGACCGTGGGCCCCCACAGGCCCTCCCTGCTGCGGTCGGGCGGGAACACGGGCACGCGCGCGCCTCCGCCCGCCTCCCCGGTGATGTTGACAAACACATAGATCTGGCCGTGCCTCCACCTGTTGTCTTCCGGTTTATTTGGCAAGGCGTTTTCCGGATTAAATGGCAGGCGGGGAGCGGAATTTTCCGGATTGCTTGCGTCTGGCTGGGGGCGAGGGCGAGCTCGAAAACTGCTACTGCAAGAAGGAAAAGGAAGGGGTCAGGAGGAGCGTAGGCGTTCTCGCCCGGCTCCCGGCCCTGCGCGCACGCAATTGCAGGCAAGACTGCCGCGCAGCACCTCCAACGCATGTCCGAAAGCCTACCGGCCGACTCACCCACGCCGATGGATTTGTCACATTAAATGAGAAAGTTCCCTTATCTGGAATCATCCAGTTTGACAAAAACAGCCCATTTTCGTGCCAAATAATGTGACAAATAACACCACCGCGCGTCTTCGTGGAATGCGCGGTACGCCTCGTCCGACCCGTGGCGCTGCACATACTCGGCAGCACACCGCACGAAGGCTTGCAGGTCGTCCGAGGTGCGCACGGCACTCGCGACCAAGAACTTCTCGTCGCATCCTGGGGGCTCGTCAGGGACGCCGGACCGCGGGTAATAGCCAGATCCGATGAGCAGCGGCACTCCCTGCACAACAACCCTCTTCAGAAAGCCCACTTTGGGCTCGTTCGCCCCGGTGCCCGGATTGATCGCCCGGTAGTAGACATAGGCCTCGCCGAACGTGTCGACAGTTCCGATCATGTCCCGCCCGCCGAATTGATCAACAGCGGTGTGCCACAGACCCAGCTCGTGGAGATTGGCACGATGCCCTGGTCCGGAGCCCCCGGACATAATCTGGTGGCCCATCATGTCGAGCACAAAGAGGTAGGCTGAACCGTGCTTCCAACGTGAGCCGGACTCGAGTTCGCCCTTAGCGAAGAAGCCCTTCTCCGCAAGCACCAGGGAAGCGCAGCGAACGAAGTGCCTAAGCGCATCGTCCCCCGGATTCGCGTCCAGCAGTGCGGCGCTGACGTCTTCGGCAAAGCAAGTCCCCGGCCAGTCCGGAGAGTAAACGCCGGCGCCGATCGCGGCGCGGTTCCCCTTCCAGTCGATCTCGATGAGGTAAGAAGCCTTGGGCTGCCTCCGCCCGGTCCTTGGGTTAGTGAAGGAGTAATATGTCCAGCCGGAATCGACCACTTCCATGAGGCGGTAGACCTCGGCCGCAAGTTCCGTACCAAAGTCATCCACCGACTCTCCCCAGAACCTGCCCTCCCGCGAAGGATCGGGTGGGTGGACGAACGTGTACTGTTCAATCCCCAACTTGGCGATGCCGTCCACGAAGACATAGATGGAGCCGTGCTTCCAGCGCCTGTCCTCGTTGAACGCCCGGCGCGCCTCCTCGGCACCGTGCTCGTCGAAGTGTAGAGTCGAGGAGAGGCGCGTTGGCCTTAGCAAGGAAGCAGTAGCTGTTTTAGGGTTGTTCCTACGGCTTTCGCCATCGGTAGGTGCCTCACTGACCTTCCCGCTTAGCTACGTCTCCTCTCCCCGCTCATCGAACCGGACGTGCCAATTTCCAGCATCCGGCTCTCGGACGAGATCCTGCCTTCGCCCACGGAAAGCTGGCCGTCCGCACTGGCAGGCGCACGAGGCCGAAGTCAATCCTCAGCCTCTCGCTCGGGTACCGCACGGGGTGGCCCGACTTCGCCTGGTGCTGCCGACACAGCCACTGGCTGAGCCGCTGGTCCGCAGGTGCGTCAACGGCGCGTGCCAGTTCTCCCGGCCACTGCTGCGCGCGGTGGTCCGGGTCTTCCTTCGCTTGCGCAGGTGATGCGCTCCGGAGTCTCCGAACTTTTCCGGAGCTAATAGGCTCGCGCCAGTCTCCATCGGTCCTGTCCTCCTTCCTGCATCGCTCTCGAACTGAGGCCCCTTCCCTCCACCGGCATTACCCGGCTTCCCCGGTACTACGGGCCTCTCCGCCACCCTGACCGGCCCGGCCTGTCCCTCGCGGGATGCCGGTTGGCGCGTGCACGCCACCGACAGGGCTTCCCGTGTTGCCTCCGTCTCCCTCTGGCACGCATGCTGCCGCCAATACCCCGGCGGAGACGCCCGGCGCTCGCGTCGCTCGCTTCCCGGACGCTGGCTGCCTTCCCCGATAGAGCGGCGGGTCGGCCTCCGCATTATGCTTTTCGAGGCCTGCTCGGCGTTCACTCGCGTTGCGGCCTCTTATGTTAGAAACAGTGGCCAGCACAGCGCAAACGGGCCGGAACAGCGGGCAGGGTGCCAGGCACTCTGCGACGCTGTGGTCACCAGCGTGGCTGGGGGCTCGGGGGCTTGATGGCCCAGGCCGTGGTGGGGGAGTCCAGCGTGAAGCTGTGATCACCAGCGTGGCTGGGGGCTCGGCTCCCGAGCGCGGAGTTGCGCGCTGCTGGGCAGCCGCTGGGGCTGCCTCGTGCGGTCGCCGGACCGCTCCGCGGAGGCAGCTGCCGGCCAGCAGCGCCCGCTCCGCAGCGGGCCTTGATCAATGTCCCCCCGCCTCGCGGCGGGGGTCCGCCGCGAGGCTCGGCCGAGCCTCGCGGCGTGCGGCGGGTCGGGTCGCGTCGGCCTGGAACGAGGGTTCGTCACGCAGCTGGACCGCCCGCCGCAGCGCTTCCTGTCAGACCTGTACGGAAGACCGAAACGGAATCGCATCCAAGAGGCTAGGAGAAGCAGGAAGCACCACTCGGCCGTGGCCTGAGGACACTCGGAGGATAGCACTATGAACCAACCTGAGACCCCCGCCGGCGCGCCGCAACCCGCGGTCGGAACCACCGTCGGCGTCGACGTCAGCAAGCGGCGCCTGGACGCCTGTTCGGATCCGCGCGCCGAGCGGCGCGAGTTCGCCAACGACCGCGCCGGTCGGAGGGCGCTGCGCGACTGGGTGCTGCAGCTGGGCGCCGAGCGCGTGGCCATGGAGCCGACCGGGCGCTACCACCGGCAGCTGCACCAGTGCCTCGACGCCGCGGGCGTGAAGGTGGTGCTGGTCAATCCACGCCGCACGCGCAACTTCGCGCGCTCGATCGGCCAGGAGGCCAAGAACGATCTGGCGGACGCGAAAGTGCTGGCCCTGTTCGCGCGCCTGGGGCTGGGCGAGGGCAGCTCGCCCAAGCCGGAGTCGTTGCGGAACTTGGCGGATTTGGTGGCCGCCAGGAGGTCGTTGGTGAATCATCGCGACGCTATGAGAAAGAGTGCGAAGGAATTCTACGAAGATGCGGCGCAACGCATGGAGGACTCGATCGCCGGGGCGGACCGGGGCATCGACCGGCTGGAGGCCGACATCGAGGCGCTGCTGGCAGGCGACGAGGGTCTGAAGCGGCGTGCGGAGATCATCCAGTCGGTGCCGGGCTGCGGGCTGATCACGGCGGCGGTGTTGTGCGCGGAGCTGCCGGAGCTGGGCCAGATCGGGCACGCGCAGGCGGCGGCGCTGGTGGGGGTGGCGCCGTACGACCAGGACAGCGGCCAGACGCGGGGTCGGCGCAGCATCCGCGGCGGGAGGCAAACCGTGCGCAACCAGCTGTACATGGCGGCCCTGAGCGCCCGGCGCTGGAATCCGGAGTTGCGGGCCTACTACGAGCGTTTGCTGGCCAGGAAGGGCCCGCAGCTGGGCAAGCTGGTGCTGGTGGCGGTGATCCGGAAGCTGCTGCGGGTGCTGAACTCGCTGCTGCACCACGACCGCCGGTGGCAGCCCGAGCCGCCGGCGCGAGAGGCGGCCGCATGACGGGGCCGCGCCAAGGAGGGAAGGCTGGTAGACTGCCGGTGCGCCCCGTGTTGTCTTCCGGTTTATTTGGCAAGGCGTTTTCCGGATTAAATGGCAGGCGGGGAGCGGAATTTTCCGGATTGCTTGCGTCTGGCTGGGGGCGAGGGCGAGCTCGAAAACTGCTACTGCAAGAAGGAAAAGGAAGGGGTCAGGAGGAGCGTAGGCGTTCTCGCCCGGCTCCCGGCCCTGCGCGCACGCAATTGCAGGCAAGACTGCCGCGCAGCACCTCCAACGCATGTCCGAAAGCCTACCGGCCGACTCACCCACGCCGATGGATTTGTCACATTAAATGAGAAAGTTCCCTTATCTGGAATCATCCAGTTTGACAAAAACAGCCCATTTTCGTGCCAAATAATGTGACAAATAACACCCGCAACGGAAGCGGGCTCTGCTGAGGAGCAACCCGCCAAGGATACGGGCGTGACGGACTGCGATGGCCGCCGCGGCGGCCCGGACCCTGCGTGTCGGGCCGCCGCCTTCTCGCAGCCACCCGCCGGGGACTGCATCGGAGTCGTCCCATGCCTCAGAAAACCTTGGGGGGAGGCGACCGCAGGGAGCAGGGGGGTGAAACCCCCCTCCAGCAACAGCACTGCGGCAGGCCGCCTGGCGGGCGGCCTGCCAGCCTTTCACCCAGCCCGGCCGACCGCGCCACCTCCGTCCGCGAGGGTAGTGCAGGCCGAGGTGTCGTTACCGCGTGCCGTCACCCGCCACCGTGGACCCACCACCGTCTGCCTCTCCCGGCAGCCCCTCCGGAGGTGCCTTTTTCTGGCGCTTCGCGCTTGACATCCAACACGGAAGCTGCGTGCTCGCTGAGCCGCCCAACAGGCGGCCCGTCACGTCGGAGTGCTTCAGTCCATGTCGTTACCTCCATGACCCGCTCCGACGGCTTCCGGCTGGAGCGACAGTTAGCCGGGCGGGCTTCGCACCCGCTGGGAGCCAGTGCCATAGCACGGCGCACACTCCTTGGCACACTGGACGAAGGCCTTCACATCGCTGGCGCTGCGCACTGCGCTTGCGTTAACGCGGTGATCGCTGCAGACTGCGTGCAGCGTTCCAGCGGCGCCGAGGAGCCCCGTGAGCGATGCGGCTACTAAGGTGAACGCTCGGACCATGAGCGAATCGTAGCAGGCAAGAAGTCGCTAGAAGGAGCAGAGCCAGTGCCTGCGCCGAAATGCCACCAGCAATCGAGTTCGCACCCTATGTGGGCCGTGGACGGCTATTGGCAACGATATAAGGAATAGGTGTCAGAGGGGCCAGGATCGGCCGAAGGCGTCGTTCTGAGGGCCGATGGGCACACTGTCGCACGGCCTTCGCAGCCAGGCCGGCCCGCTTGGCGCTGGGAGGCCAGTATCCGGAGCTCGCGACCCGGGAGAGCGTCACTGGCATGCCCTATGCCTCCCGTGCGCTGCCAAGTCGAACGGAGGGCCCTCCTCAATGTCGCTCTACGCAGCCCTTGACTTCCCCGTCGAGTGCGTTCCCGGACCAGTTGGGAAATCGTCGCGCGTCCGCGTCAACCAGCCTCATCCCGATCGTGATTCGACTCTCCTGATGACCGCTCAGTGCTGGCTCACAAGCTCTGAGCGGTGCTGTCCTGACGACTCCTACTGACCGGTGCAAAAGTCTTGCGCAGGTGCCACCTCGCGTGAGGGGTGTCGTGCGCAAGCAGGGTCAGAGGAGTTCCTGCAGAGAATGTGGGGCTGCTACTATTCATATAGGGAGTTTATGGAGCGGACCATTTGGAGAGCATTGAATCTATACTGTGCGAGTCCTCCCTGTCATAGACGTCGATCCGTCCGCCCCCCAGTTGCCTCCACACTCCGCTGTGTGGTATCCTATGGTCATGTTCTTGGTGCCACTCCTTGTCTTCTCCAAACTCACTGAAGCGCTGCAGTTCGATGTAAAGAAAGCAGTCGTTGAAGAAATCAGAAATGGCCGGTCTTTTTGGGCTGTAAGCAGAATGGTAGGCGTCCATCAGTCCACGGTTCGCCGCTGGTGGGTCCTCTACAGTGCTAAGGGCGTCAACGCACTCCACAGACGTAAGAGGACAGGACGACCGCCCAAGCTGAAGAACCGCCACTGGCAATGGATGCTGAACACAGTGGTGACCAAGACGCCGCAGCAGTTGCGGTTCGAGTTCGCCCTGTGGACCGCCAACATGGTGCGCATGGCTCTGCAGGAGAAATTCGGATTGCAAGTGAGCCGCTGGACGGTGCAACGCGCCATGAAGAAGTTGAATCTCACACCGCAGAAACCCAAGAAGAGAGCGTTGAAGCATGACCGTGAGAAGGTCCGGAAATGGCAGTTTGAGACGTTTCCGGCACTAGTGAAGCGTGCGGTCCAGGAGGGCAAGACGATAGTATTCGCAGACGAGTCGGGCCTAGCAGCACAGTGCGTGTACGGGAGGACCTGGGGCCGAAAGGGAGAGACGCCGATTGTGAAGACGGCGAACTCGAAGTACCGAGTGAGCATGCTGGCAGCGATCAGTCCGGACGGCAGGTTGCACTGGAAGCTGCATGAAGGTTCCGTGAGCGCACTGACATTCATTGAGTTCCTGGAGCAGGTGAAGCAGGCTACTGCAGGGACCGTGATCGTGGTTGTGGACAATGCGAGCGTGCATACAGCGAAACTGGTTCGGGAATGGTCGAAGGCACAAGAGGGCCAGATCGAGTTGGAGTATCAGCCGACGTACAGCCCGGAAGTGAACCCGGTGGAGATCCTGTGGGCGTGGGTGAAGAGTCGGGTGAGTCGGATGCTGAGCAAGACGAAGGCGGAGATGAGGAAGAACCTGAAAGCGGCGTTAGAACGACTGAGCGAAGACAGTGAGCTGGTGAAGAAGTTCTTCAGTGAGCAGGATTGCAAGTACATTGAGCAGGCATTGAAGGCAGCATGAGTCTAGTTGTAGGTCACATCACTTGGGGAATCCAACTGCTCGAACAGGCGAACCTCTATAGCTTGACTCTTGAATTCTCTGTACTTCACTCGACATCTCCCGGTGCCCGTGCAACGATGTTCTCTAACGCGAGCCTGCGAAATCTGGCCCGCTTTATGAGTGCAAGACTTTTGCACCGGTCAGTAGGACTCGGGAGGCGGCTGGAACCCGCATCTCGGCAGGCCCGCTGCGACTCCAGCACTCTGGAGACTAGCATGGGCTAAGCGATCGACTGCGGGCTGCTGCAGGTCGCGCTGGTGGCGGTACTGGATGACATCGTGTGCCCACAAGACCCCCGCCGCCCCGCCCACTGACAAGCCAACCTCGCCATCGACATGGCATAGGTGGGTGTGACGCCGGAGCGCTCCCTTGAGCAGTCTCCCGTCCAGGACTGGAAGCTTAGACTGCCGGCTCCAGACGGGACTCGGCGAGCTCCCCCATGCCTGCCAGCACGGCGCGGACCTTGCTGCAGCTGGCAGCGCCCGGGCGGGTCATCGGCAGGCGGTACCGTGCCTCGTCAAGCAACCCCATCATCTCCATGGCCACCTTAACCGGGCCGGGACTCGTCTCGCAAAAGTTCACCTCCATCAGGGCGAACAGAACGCGGTGGATCGCGCGGGCACCTTCAATGTCCGATTCCAAAGCCCGCTCGCACAGCCCCACCATACCGCCCGGCCGCTCGTTGGAGACCACCGAGATGACCCCCTTGCCGCCGAGGGCCATGAGCGGCAGCGTGACCGAATCGTCCCCGGACAGGACCGTGAAGTCCTCGGGCACTGACTGGCAGACTCTCGCCATCTGGCTGATGTTCCCGGAAGCCTCCTTGACCGCAACGACATTGGCGATTTCTGCCAAGCGGCACAGGACCTCCGCAGTAATGTTGCAGCTGGTCCGGCCCGGCACGTTGTAGACCACGATGGGAAGATCCGTCGCCCGCGCCACAGCGTCGTAGTGGCGGCACAGGCCTTCGGGCGTCGGCTTGTTGTAGTAGGGAGTCACCGAGAGCAGGCCCTGAACGCCGAGGGATTGCAGGTCAGAGGCCAGACTCGCGACGCCAGCGGTGTTGTAGCCGCCGCAACCGGCCACGACCGGGACATTCGCGCCGGCCTCCTCCATAGTGACCTCCACTAGGCGAAGGTGCTCCCTCCTCGTCAGTGTCGGGCTCTCGCCGGTCGTGCCGCCGGGAACCAGGAAGTGAATCCCGGCGGAGACCTGGCGTCGCACCAAGCGACGCAAGGTGGTCTCGTCGAGCGACCCGTCCGCTGCAAACGGGGTAATCAGGGCGGTACCGCAGCCAATGAACATACGCACTCCAGTAGGCCGCCTCATTCTCGCACGGTCCGGTCATGCTGGTAGGATTCAGGCATGCGGACGCTGCCCACCATACTCCTTGCCGGCCTCCTGCTTCCGGCGGGGCGGGCTGAGGTAGACCCCTCCCACTCGTATCGCGGCCGGCCGGCGGTCCTGCTCGCCAACGAGAATATCCGGCTGGTGATCCTGAAGAACGGCGGAGCGTTCCCCTCCCTGACGCTGTCTGAGGACGCTGAAGGCACCAACCCGATGTGGGACTCGCTGCGGGCTGACCGCGAGCAAGGTCGGGCGGAACGGGCGACCGGGAGCATCGGCCATTTCGTTTGCGTGGACGGATTCGGGCCGCCTTCCGCCGAGGAACAGACGGCTGGCCTAAGCGGCCACGGCGAGGCGCATCGACTGGCATGGTCCGTAGAGTTCGCCGGTCGGTCTGACGGAGCCGACATCCTCCGGCAATCCGTCATGCTGCCTCGCGTGCGGGAGGTCCTGCGGCGGGAGGTCAGACTGCTGCCGGACGAGAATGTGGTCTACGTACGGTCATCCTTGGAGAGCCTGCTGGACTTCGACCGGCCCATCAACTGGGCGGAGCACGCCACGATCGGCTCCCCGTTCCTAGAACGGGGCGTCACCGTGGTGGACCTGTCCGCGAACCGGGCGGTGACCCGCCCCCGCGAAGGCGATTCCCGAGCCGGTCTCTCGCACCGCCTTGCGGGAGGGGAGGAATTCGACTGGCCAATGGCGCCGGCCCGGGCGGGCGGGCGAGTCGATCTGCGGGCAGCCCCGCGGGACTCGCACTCGCTGGACCACACGGCGCATCTAATGGATCCGGAGTCCGAGTGGGCTTTCGTCACCGCGCTGCATCCGGCCAAGCGCCTGCTGCTGGGCTACCTGTTCCGGACGGAGGATTATCCGTGGCTGCAGACTTGGGAATCGTACCCGCGGGACCGCCTCATGGCGCGCGGGCTTGAGTTCGGCACGCAAGCCTTCGACCTCCCGAGGCGGCAGGTCATCACCGAGGGGCGGAAGTTCGGCGCGCTGCTATACCGCTGGCTTCCGGCACGGTCGAAGGTGCGCGGCCGATACCTGATGTTCTGGACTCGGACTCCCGACGGATTCAAGGGCGTGGACGAGGCCGTGTGGAAGGACGGAGTCATCCGCATCACGGACGGCCGGTCGGGCCAATCGATCGAGCTGCGCGCCCGCGGGACGCTTTGAACATCGCTGCGGGAAGTACAGCGCGAGAGAGGACTCATACGGGTGACCAACTTCGACTACCGCTGCCAGGCTTGCGGTGCCCGGCTTGAGGTGAAGGTGCCGTTTCGAGGGCGCCTCGTGTGGGCGATCGACCCCACCGACCCGGATTTCAGCTCCAACTTCCCCGATCCGCGGGGCCGGTTCGGAAGTGCGAAGGTGGCCTGTACAGCCGATCCTCTGCACGACACGGGATTTCACCTGATTGACGGTTCGGTCGAGCGGAATCTCACTTCCAAGGCATGGAGCGGCTGAGCCACGGCAACCAAGCCCTGTGGAGACCCTGATTATCCGAGTCTGACGCAGTTCGTCGCTACCGCTGCCGGCACCACGAGCGGTCCAGCCAGGCATCGTGGACTCACTCAGCGGGCGCCGTGGCGCGAGGCTTGAAGAATCAGCATTCGTCCTTACACGCTCCGGCCTACGGCAAGCGCATCCGACATCAGAATCGGGCACTAAGCCCACCTCCTCCGCAGCCTCCGGACTAGCTCCGGTGAGCGTCTCGCAGCCCGTTCCCAGCTCGGCCGGGACTACGATGTCCCAAGTTGAAAGTGGGGAATCCCTGCTTAGCTCTTCGTCAGTGATCGGCAGTGCTCCATTGGCCGTGTGCTGACTCGACAAGCCTCGGCGGCTAAGGCACGCTCGAGGTCATTCGCTATCAATATGTGCTATCATTGGCCTGCCGATTGATAGGGCTGTCCGCCCCGCACCGGCAACGCCGCGAGCCTAGGGAGCGGCCGGCTCCCATCCGGAGGAAGTCATTGCGACACGTCACGCTCATTACCGCCATCTTGGCCACCACCGCCTGCTCGGATCCCAAGGCGGCTACGGAGGCCAACTTCAAAGCAGCGGTCCAAGCCTTTCTCAGCAGCGAGAAATCTTGCATATCCCTTCCCAGACCGCTCCCAGCCGCATTCACAGAACGAGATCCTGATTACGAGAGTCACATTCCCATTCATGATGAACTCGTGTCGGTCGGATTCCTCAGCAAAGAACCGTTTGAGCAAGAGATGGAGATCCCTCTCTCGTTGCGCGCTCTGTTCTACGCCAAGCGCAGACCGACCGAGATGGTAGCGGGAATTCGGTACAGCGTCACTGACGCCGGGATGGCCGCCGGACAGGTAGGTGATCCTCCCGAGAGACCGTCCAGCTTCTGTTACGGACAATATCGCGTGGTGGGAATCACCAACTTCAGCGAGCCTACCTCAGCGTTAGGGCAATTCGTGTCTACCGTGCACTTCAAGTGGGAGGCAACTGACATCGCAGAGTGGGCGAGCAGCAGTGAGATTCTTCAGAACGCGTTTCCCGATCTGGCGCGAGACCTAGTGTCTCATGAGGAGCCGCGCACAGGTACGGCGACGGTAGTCTTGACCGGCAAGGGATGGGTTCACCGGAGCCTGTTCGGCAACTAGAGTCCGGCGGTGACCACCCAAGCCACCACCGACTCTCAATCAGCAGCCTGGCCGAGCAGAGACAGGCTGTGTGTTCCTAGCGAGGGGCGGCGCTCCGGCCCCTGCGGCACCTCCCGGACCACACCGCTTCTAACCACCATTCTTGATGCGAGTTGCGATCTTCCGCAAGGGCGGAGTTCCTAGCGACTGATCCGCCGAGGCGGTCCACCGGGCTTCGCAGCCAAGTCTGCAGTGCCAAACGGCTACCTCCACCCAGCGCAGTTCTACCAAGTGAGGCCTCACACGGTGCGGTTCAGGTCTCCGCGAGCCAGTTCTCAGCAACCATGCCGGACTTGGGACTCTGGGGCCTCCGGAGTGCGGACCGCGACGCTTGCGGATCGCCAGTTGGACTCTGTCAGCTTGAAATTCTGGAGTCTTCAACGCCTCGAGGGCGTCGTCTCCGGCCGATCCAGACTGCTCTGATCTTGAGTGCGGTCGCGGCGGGACTGGTAGGCATCTAAGCAGTGCCGTTGGCCAATCCCGGATCTAGCCGCAGTAGCCAGACCTGCGCTTGGGGCCTCCGTCCGGGCGACGATCAAGCTTCGTCTATTCCGGCTCGTGCAACTCCGTTCAGGAGCTGCATCCGAAGGACGGAACCCTCGCACTGGAGTCGCCGGATCGCTTCAGTCTCCCGAGACCGCCAGCTGCACCGTGTCTTTGCGGAACCGGATCACCGCCTCGACGACCAACCAGGCACTGAGGACGAAAATCGATCCGGCCACGCCCAGCAGCAGCCACTGGCCGCCCGTCAAGTACTTCTCGATGTCAAGCACCATGGCGATGATCGTCACGGTCAGCATGAACACCATCGGCAAGAGCGTGTACAAGTAGTTTCCGCCCTTCTGCCGCAAGTAAATCGTGACGGCAAGAAGCGTGAGCGCCCCGAGGACTTGGTTGGTGCTGCCGAACAGGCTCCACAGGGCGAGGCCGACCGGCTGCCCCTCGATCTCGTAGAAGGCGAAGAAGCCAATCAGGATTACCGCCAGTGTCGAGGCGACATAGCGCTGGCCCAGCGCCTTGACACCGATGGAGTTGGCAATCTCCTCGATGTTATAGCGCAGCAGGCGCGTCCCGGAATCCAAGGAAGTCAGCGCGAACGACACCGCCACGAGCGCGATGAAGGCTTGGGCCAACTCCATCGAGATCCCTAGCGAACTCAGGAACATCGCCGTCCCATCGATGAACGCCTTCATCTTCTCGGCGAGGCCGCTCGCAGCACCCCAGGTTGCGTAATGCTCGGCCCAGCTCTCGGCCGACCGGAATCCGGCTGTGCAGGCCAGCACCGCCAACAGCCCGAGCAGGGACTCACCCACCATGCCGCCGTAGCCGATCGGCAGGGCATCAGTCTCCTTGTCGATCTGTTTCGAAGTCGTGCCCGAAGAGACGAGCCCGTGAAATCCGGAGATGGCTCCGCAGGCTATGACGATGAACACGAATGGGAAGATGGGAGGCGCCCCAGCCGGTTGTGTGTCGACCGCGGGCGCTGCGAATTCCGGACTGAGGACGAAGAGCCCCACATAGGCGCCGCCGAGGCCGAGGTAGAGCAGCCAAGAGTTCAGGTAGTCGCGGGGCTGGAGAAGCGACCAGACCGGAAGCGTGGAGGCCGCGAAGGCGTAGAGCAGCAGGATGAGGATCCAAGAGTCGCTTGCCAGATCAGGCCTGCCGATGCTCAATCCGATCCCGATCGTAGCCAGCATTAGCACGAAGCCGACGACTGTGAGGCGCGTCACCGAAACGCCCTTCTTGTAGACGAACCAGCCGATCACCATCGCGATCGCAATCAGCGAGAAAGTCGGAAACACCGATTCCGGGTAGAACTCGGCGGTGAACAGACCTGCGACCGTCCGGACGAAGACTCCCATCACCAGGCAGATCAGGAACAGGATGATCATCAGGAAGATGCCCTTCGCACGGCGTCCGATGAGGTCCTCGGCCACCTTGCCGATGCTCATCCCTCGGTGACGCATGGACACGACCAAGGCGCTGAAGTCGTGAACGGCCCCAATGAACAGCGTCCCGAGGACAACCCAGAGCATTCCGGGCAGCCATCCCCAGATCACTGCAATCGCCGGCCCGAGCATCGGAGCGAGACCGGCGATCGAAGCGTAGTGGTGCCCAAAGAGGACGACCCGACGGCAAGGCACGTAATCCACTCCGTCTTGCATCGCGTGAGCCGGCGTGATAGCGCTGGGATCCAGACGAAAGATCCGCGAACCCAAGTGGCGCGCGTAGAAGCGGTAGACGACGGCGTAGGTGATAAAGCAGCAGACGGCTGCCAGGACAGGTTGCATGGGTTGAGAACTGCCGCGAACGGCTGCCGGTATAATACCGCCTCCGGACAGGCGGCACGGTGAAGGCAGGGAGCTTGGCAAGGAGGCCTGCAACGCTGCCGCCGGTAGCGGCTCGTGACGTCTCAGGGCGTCCGGCGCAGCGGGTGCGCTGCCATCGGACGGTGCTCGGGAACCAGCTGCCCGCTCCACCGTCACGCTGAGGTTACGAAGGTCACTGTGGACTCCCACCAGGTCACGACCGCCGGGCAGCCACCTGATTCTCAAGGCCGTTGAGACCGCGCCGACCAAGCGTCGCAAGGGGAACCGCCTTGCGGGGAGAGCTGACCTAGGGCCTTGAAGACGAACTGCAGGCCTCGGCCACACGACGTCGGCCTCGTCGCAGCCTAGGTGGCCTATCCAATCGACCCGTCACTCGGCGAAGTGGGCAGTCAGGCTGAGCGGAGGAGCGATTCGTCAGCCAGTACCACCGAAGGTCCCAGCGCCTGGCAGCCGTCAGGGCCAGTCAGCGCCTCAAGCCATGCGGCAAATTGGCCTCCAAGCCACCACTCCCATGTTCCGATCAGCGAAATCCATTCAGCCTTGGGTCAAGAACGCTTCCAGCCATGCACTGACGGCTCGTCACACCACAGCTCGCGCAGCTCCCGCAGGGCGATCTCGGCGTCGGTTGCCGCCTGCCCACGAAGCGGGTTCGCTCCTCCCGGCTGGGCAGTCGAAGCGGTACAGCTGCTGTGCGCCCTAAGAACCTCCACCACTGCGGCATCAACCTCCTTCCGGACCGGATCCGCGTCGGCATTCATCGCTGGGAGCAAAGTCATCTCCTGAAGCACCTCGTACTTCGAGGAGGCCAAAGCCAGCGCAGGTCCCGACAGGCGGTCCAGGCGCGGGCACGGGATCTTCCTCAGTGCGCCAATCTGTGTTCGGGACCTGCCGCTCTGCGTGCGCTGTCCCTGAGTCCAGTGAACGATCATGCCAAGCGTCGAGTTCCACCACAGGGCGAAGACTCTTCGAACCCGCGAGTCCTCATGCCTGAGTCCCGTCCAAGTCGAACCGCCGAGGACCGGCTGTCGGGTAGTGGCGGCCAAGAGGGACTGGCTTGTCCATCGCATGTTGCGCGCGTAGAACAGTGTGCTGGCTGTCGCTCTCATCCTTGCGCGATCATGCGCCGAACCAACTCCCGGAGGTGCTAGCCCAGCGTGCGTTGGCAACACCCGCAGCGACCGCTGCTGCTTGGCATCCGCTCTCCACAGAGCGCAGTCTAGATCCGCCACAGCCGCTGCGCCGGCCAGTGGCCGAAACTCGAATGCCCCAATCGGCTCCGCTCCTCGAACATGACCCAACCGATGGTGCGTCGGACCCACTTGGAAGACATCTTCCAGCACACCCATCTCAAGTCCCAGCGAGATCGGAGTGCTCACCACACAGTCCAGCCGGCCTCGCGTGAGCGCGTCCGCGGCCAACGCAAGCCTACCGTCTGCCACACCAACCATGTTCCAAGGGGCACCGTCTCCGCCAGCCTCCATGACGGTGATGGATCCGACCTCCGTCGATCCGACTGTGATCGGGCATGTCGAACGAAGCGACTGGCATCGGGACGCTGCCGATTCCACCGCCCGAGCGATCTCCCTCGTCGCTCCGTTCCAAGTGCAGGGCTCATAGAGCGTCGCGCAGTGCAGCTTGGCACGGGAGGACTCAGTTGGATGGTGGTGCCTGGTTGCGACCAGCAACATCTCCTCCATTCCGGTGTCCACCGAGAAGCCAACCTGCTTGAGCGAAGCCCCGCTCACTGTGGCCACCACCACGATGTCCCCGAACTCGGACTCGATCATCTTCCGGGTCGGCTGCCAGGTGTCGGCCAACGCGCAAGTGAGGGGCAGCACCAAGCCGATGCGCCCCGAGCCTGGCTTCGCCTTGTGCTTAGCCAGCACCAGGAAAGAGGCCGCCATCCCTGCCCGGACTTGCGCGGGTTCGCACTTTACCAGTGCGCCCCACCGCTTCTGGCAGCGCTTGCGGTCCTCGGCCGTCAAGCCAGCCAGATCGAAAGCGCTTTGCCCTCCTCTCGTCCTTGAGTAGGGGGGATTCATCAGGACCCAGTTCACACTGTCGTGCGGGATCTCCACGCTGCTCGCCTCCCGGCTTGCTTCTCGCTCCCCACCATCTCTTGGAGCAGGCTGGTTGGCAAGACCCGGACTCGAGAAATACTCCAGCGCTCCGGTCTTGCCGGATGGTCCGCCGACGTCTACGCAGCCGATATGCGTCATGCCACAGTTCCCACCCCTTCCCTCAGCGACAAGGCGGGACACGGTCAGATGAACCGCCATCGGTGAGATGTCGGTGCCTCGCAGACCGAACTCCATGGCTCCTCGATGCAGCTCCGTCCCGGTCTCCAGAGTTCCGCCTGCCCGCTCGTGCAGCTCTAGCACACGCAGAAATCCGGCCCTCAGCAACGCTCCCGTGCCACAGGCCATGTCGGCGATGATGGTGCGGCGCAACAGGTCCGGACAGGCCCAGTCGGACTCGTCGCGATCCGATCGGCGGATCGTCAGAGCCGCCAGCAACTCGGCCGTCGCGGGCTGCGTGTAGAATGCTGCGCTTTTCTTCCGATCCGGTAACAGCTTTGGAAGGAGGTCTGCCCCCAAGTTCGTCCCTCGGCAGTACGCTAAGTCCTCAACGGCGACCGACAACCTGGTCAGGCGGCCCAAGGCTGCAGTCGTCGCATCACAATTCCAGTCACAGCACACTCTCAGTGATCGGATGGCAGGCTTGAAGACCGGACGCCAGCTGATTCGGGCGACATCCTGCCAGATCTCCGCCTGCTCGACCGGGTTAGGGCATTCACTAGGAACGGAGCGAGCTGGAGGGCTGCCTCCCATTCCTTGGAGCTGCAGCTGCTGCTGCGTGAACGACGCGTTGAGCCACAACAGCACGGTCGTGCGGAGGCCCCCGAGGAGGGAGCGCAGCCCCGCACAGTCGGATACTTCTCGGCGAGCCTGCTCGTCGAGGGCCGCACTCAGCATTGAAGCGACTTCCTCCACCACCGAGGCTGCTCGCCTCAGCCGAGGCTCCTCGTCGTGGTGCAAGAACCTTGCCGATGCTATCAAGCAGCTAGCGTCATGCACCGTTCCCTGAATCAATCCATGGCGCGGCCAGCGCCAATGCTTCTGTTGACTAGAGTCCAGCCTGTGCAGAGCGTACGCGACGTGCTGGCTACCTTCCCGGAATCGCGCCCCCAACTCCGCCACCGACAGCCTCCGACACGCGCTGGGTATATGAACGGCTAGAGCCGCCAAGACATTGCGGTTGCTGGTCGTCGTCCTGCGGCTCAGCTTGGACCGTGCGGCCCTATCCGCTGCCGCTGGATCAAACGATGCCTGAACGGCAACACCGGGGAATCTCGGATCCTCGATGGCGATGTCAGCGCGGCCGTGATCCAAGTTGCTAGCAGGTCCGGCTCGGAACTGGTGCATCGCACGACCGCACAAGGTAGCATCCGCCCTCGCCAGAGCCCTGCACAGTTCGCTGATGACGTCTTGTCTGCACAGTTCTTCTCTTGGCCGACTCTGAATCATGGTGGCTACCAGTAGGTCTCCGCCAGCTCCTTACTTCGTTCCGTGGCTATCATTCCCCTTCACCAACTTGTGACCTAGGATTCATCCTTCGCTCCCTCTAGAGACATCGAGATCGACTCAAGACTGCTTCCATCCGTGAACTGAAGGCTCAGAACACCACACCGGTCGCAGAACATGTGCCGCATCATCTAGCCTTCTTGCAAATACGACATCAGAATCTGGAGTCCCTTGGATCATCCTCGAATGGCGATTGTGAACCTGAAGGACCTTCACAACTGCAGCATCCACATCTTTCCGGACTGGATCCCGAGATGCATCCTTCATTGGAAGAAGTTCCTGCTCGCAGAGCGTGTCGAAGAACTGACCAGCTAGATCTAGAGCTGGCTCCGAGAGCTCATCGAAACGTGGACAGGGAATCTTCCTCAGTGCCCCAATTTGGGTTGGTGAGCGTCCGTTCTGCGTGCGTTGTCCCTGTGTCCAGTGCAAGATCATCCCGAAGGTTGAATTAGACCACAGCGAGAATGCCTTCTCTACCCTCGTGTCGCTGTGACTCAGCGCGGTCCAAGACCGTCCACCCAACATTGGTTGCTCTGTGGCAGCAACTACAAGCGCTTGACTAGTCCACCTTAGGTTTCGTGCGTAGAACAACCTACCCGCTGTCGCTCGCATTCTCGCACGGAGCTCCTCGGACCCTACACCCGGAGGCGCCAAGCCCTTGTGAGTGGGCAGCACACACAGCGACCGCTGTCTCTTTGCATTCGCCCCCCACAGTGACCGGTCCACTCCGATTGCATCGATCTCGTTGATCACCGGATGGAATTCGAATGCACCCCTCGGATCTCCTCCCTTGACATGACCGAGCAAGTCATGCGTCGGACCCACTTCCAGAACATCCTCAATCGTACCCATCCTAAGCCCCAGAGTGGTCGATTCCCTCACGATGTGATCCAGTCTGCCCCGTGTGAGCGCATCTGCTGCCAACGCGAGGCCACCGTGAGCCACCCCAACCATGTTCCACGGAGATCCGTCTCCCGCCGTCTCCATGGAGGTAATGCATCCGATCTCCTTCGTCCCGACTGTGATCGGGCACGTCGAACGAGCCGTCTGACATCGAGACTGTGCTACCTCGATTGCTCTCGCGATTTCTCTTGCCTCACCATTTCGAGTACAGGGTTCGTACAGTGTTACGCAGCGCAGCGTGGCATGAGCGTCCTTTCTTCGGTTCATTCGTCGAGTTGCCACTAGAAGCATCTCTTCCATGCCAGTATCTGCTGAGAAGCTGGACAGCTGCAGGGAAGCGCCACTAGCCGTAGCCACAACAACGATATCTCGAAAGTCTGATTCAATCATCTCCCGAGTAGGCCTCCACGTATCAGCGAAGGCACATGTGAGCGGCAACACGAAGCCAATTCGACCCGAACCACGCTTCACCTTATGGTTGGCCAGCGCAAGAAAGGAAGCTGCCATACCTGCTCGAAGCTGTGCGGGTTCGCTCTTAACAAGCATGGCCCACCGTTTCTGGCATCGCTTCCTGTCTCGGGTCGTCAAGCCTGTGAGGTCAAAGGCACTCTGTCCCCCTCGAGTTCTAGAGTACGGAGGATTCATGAGGATCCAGTCAACACTGTTATGAAGCAGTGCGACACTCGTAGTTTCACTTTCCGTGCCACCAGCTCTGCCGTGACTCAAGCCGAACAGGTCCTCCGCTATTGAGCCGGAGAAATACTCCAAGGCTCCAGTCTCTGCATCAACTCCACCAACCTTTACCCAACCGATTTGCGTAGATCCATAGGCCTGCCCTGTTCCGATATTTGCGAGGCTGGATGACGTAAGATGCGCTGCAATTGGGCTAATATCTGTACCTCTCAACCCAAACTCCATCGCTCCCTGATGCAACTCAGCCACTGTTTTCTGAACACCTCCGGCGCGCTCGTGCTGCTCTTGGACACGCATATAACCGGCCCTCAGCAAAGTACCTGTACCACATGCCATGTCTGCAATGACCGATCTTCGCAACAAGTTAGACTGTGCCCAGTCCGAATCACTCCGGTCAGATTGGCGAATCGCTAATGCTGCCAGCATCTCAGCAGTGGCAGGACGAGTATAGAATGCGGCGCTCTGTTTTCGATCGGAGGCGAGTATAGGAAACAGTTCCGCTCCAATGTTGATGTGTTGACCCAAGTGTGCATCTTCAATCACACCTACTGCTTCAATCAATGGAATCAG
This sequence comes from Bryobacterales bacterium, assembly GCA_963662745.2. Classification (GTDB taxonomy): domain Bacteria; phylum Acidobacteriota; class Terriglobia; order Bryobacterales; family UBA6623; genus VXMF01. The sequence goes on along the minus strand of CAXXUI010000002.1, from coordinate 1,523,941 downwards.
AGCTTCAGTCGTAGCAACATTACTCAAAGCCCCACAAACATCCAGTGCTCGAACAGCTGGTTCGAAGACTGATCGCCAGTTTCTATTGATGATTCTCTTCCAGACTCTAATCTGCTCAAGTGGATTTGGACGATCACTAAGCTTCGCACGAACTGGCGGTATGTCTTCCACGCCTTGAACCTGCAAGAGCTGCTGCGTCAGGAGGGAATTGAGCCATAGCACAACAGTTGTTCGCAATCCTTCTAGGAGAGAATGCTGCCCGACGATATCTGCCACCTTACGCTTTGCTTTCGGCCCGAGCCGTGAGTTCAATACCGAAGCAGAACCTTCCACCAGTTGTGCCACTGCCTCGGCACGCGACTCTATGAACTCTCTTGGCATCGCGGCTGCCACGATCAAGCAACCTGCATCATGGACGCTACCTTGGATGAATCCACTTGCTGGCCAGCGACGCCGAGTCTCGTCACTAGTGCCTAGCTGATGTAGGGCGTACCCAATGGGTTGGCGCCCTGTCTTCAACCGGACTCCAACGGTACTGCCAGCAAGATCTCGCCATTTTTCCGGGATATGAACAGCCAAGACAGCCCTGACTGTCCGAGCTGTCTTCGTCGTCGTACGGCCAAGCTTTGCTTGGGCATCCCGGTCTGCGTCTGTGGCATCAAACGAAGCCTCAATCGCCGCGGCTGGCATCTGGGGGTCTTCGATCAATATGTCAGCTCGACCATGATCCAAGGTCCCGGGTCGCTCAGGCAGAATATACTCGTCGGCATGGGCATGCCACCGAGCATTAGAATGGGTTAGGGCCTTGGCCAGCTCGAGGTTGAAGGTATGTTCGTGCAGTCGTCCGTGCGTGTGAGACATTGGCATCTTGTTCGGCGAAGTTCCCTTCAGACTCCAAGGATTCCAAGTGTACCACGAGCCTCAAGGCTGTACCGGCCGGGTGAGTCGTGGAGACACGCACGGAAGAGCACACTGCAGCAGCCTAAGTGCGCGCTGGATGGGGTCAGGAGTGCTGGTGGGCCGCCGCAGACGCCAGACCGAACCGGCCTGACGCTGTCCGGACGGGACGGCTAAGAACCGGCCTCATTCCACCCAGATCGGGGAACTCCAAGCCACCTGCCCGTCCGTCTGCAGGACCCGGACATAGTAGTAGTTCGATCCCGGCTCGAAGGTTGAATCCAAGTACTCCAGCGAGTACTCCTCGTGGTTTGGGTGGCTAGTGTAGACGATGGACTGGTTCTTGACGATCACGAACTGCTTGATGCGGTCCGTGCCAACCGCTCGGATCGACAGCCGCGGCGCAATGTCGGAGTCCACGATGTCGCCCATGATGTAGCGATTCCCATCCTCGTCGGTCGCTTGAAAGTCCAAGACGAGATTGTCTGTCGCTCCGTAGGCGTGCCGCGCCTTCAGCGCGGCGAACATCGACTCCCGCGTGAACTCCTCAGCCAAGATCATGGCGTAGGAGATGTGCGTCGACCAATGGTCCGACGAGGCCTGCACGCCGATCTTGTACCCCTTCCGCAGCGCGTCCCACCAGTACCCGGTCGAGTTGAAGCCGGACCGCTGCTCGCGGAGCTTCTCGGGCGAAGCCGCCAGCGGGGCACCTAGGTACTCGTAGCTCGCCCGGTAGCCTTGGAAGATCTCCATCAAGGGCTCGACTTCCGGATCGTTGTTAAACCAGTCCGTGCCCTGCGCCGTCCCGGAACTGTGCGGCATCGAGATCCCGTCGTTCTCGTGCAGGTAGGCATACAGCTTCTCCGCTCGCTCTTCTCCGCTCTTCTCCGCGTCTGGGATCGGCAGCGTGCGGGTGCCTCGTTTGGCGAAGATCACGTTGCGGTGCCCGTTGGGGAAGGTCAGGGAGCGCTCGTAGCCGAACATCGGCACGAATGTCCCGGGTAGGTGGAACAAGTCGGCGAGCTTCTCGTCCTGCCACCAAGTGAACTCTTGGTCGTATCCGAGTTGGTGGTCCGTGGGGACGATGTAGTCCATCGCCGCGGCGTCAAGTGCATAGCGGTAGACTTCGATCAGCGAGCCGTCGTACTTGAAGTCCTGCGACACGTCCGTGTGGCGATGCATGTCGCCCCTGTAGATCTTGAATTTCCTGTCGCCCGCCTCGACGGTGTAACCGCGGATGGTGGCCACGTCGCGATCCTCATTCGGATGGATGGGTAGCTCCTCAAGCCAAGGCTCGGCGAAGCGCTGGAAGTTCCCTTCGGAATAGTCGGGAGACACCTCGGCTTGGCCGAGATCCGACCAGTAGATCTCGGCGTTCTTAGGAACCGCGTCCGAAAAGGCGCGGTTGTCGGTCATCCACGCCGCCACCACGCCGCCATCAGCGACCGCCATGGCGGGGCGCTTCTCGATCGAGCCCTGACTGTGCCGAAGCACGAAGGGAGGGGACCACTGCTTGCCGTCGAACCGGGTGACGAACGTCTCCCACATCATGCGCGAGCCGATGCCGTGCGCCCGCTGCCTCGTCCAATGGCGAAACAGCATGGTGAGCGTGCCGCTGCCATCGAAGGCCAGCTGGGGGTTCTCGAAGTTGGGGTACAGCTGGTAGACATAGAAGGGTTCCAACGCGGCCTTCGGTTCGGACCAGTGGCCACCGGTGCGCTTGACAATCCGAATGGATCGTTCCTGATGCAAGGGCACGGCCAGCGGGGGCGTGACCAGGTAGCCTTGGTCCTTGCCCCAGTTCACGCCGGACTCGTCCCACGCCAGCCAAGGAGTGCCGTCCGGGGCCACAGCCACGTTCGCATGGGCTTGGAAGCGCGGACTGGAGGTGACCTGCTCGATCTCACCGAGGCCCCTAGTGGTGTAGGCCCGGTAGAAAATGTCGTAGTTGCCGGCGTGGTAGCTGTCCCAGGCCACATGTACTTGACCGTCCGGGCCGCCCGCCACCTGGGGTTCCCAGTCGTTGGCAGGGGAGTCGCTGACCTGCAGCGGCGCTCGCCAGCTCCCGTCCCAGATCCGCAGCCAGATGTCGCTCTGACCTTGGCGCCCTTCACCGTCCGCGCTTTGCCAGACCACCGCCACGTTGCCGTCAACGGTGCTGGCGGCACGGTGGAAGGTGTTTGATCCGCTGGTGCTGACCGTGAACGGATCAGACCACGCATCGCCCTCCAGCATCCGCCCCCGCAGGAGCCATGCCGTTCCGTCCCTCTGGCTCCAGAACACCCACAAGCGGCCCTCGGCGTCGGCGGCCATCGAAGTCCGCCAGTAATCGCCGCCGGCCGGCGAGACCTCCTGCGCCTCCCCCCACGCGCCTTCGCGCCGGACTCTGAGCATCACATGATCCGCACGGTCCCGGTAAGCCACCCACGCCACGGCCAGCGTCCCGTCCGGCAGGCGGGCCATGGAGGGCTCGTCATCCTCGTACTCTTCGGTGGTGAGGAGTTCGACCGCCGGCATCCGCCGCGCGAGAACCCTCCCGTTGAGGAAGGGTGTGGTCTCGTTGCCGATGTCACCCAAGGTGAAGTTGAGTGTCCCCTGCTGCGTCCGCATGCGGAAGCTCGTCGCGTCCGTTCCTTCGACTGTGACGAGCATCCCGACCGGTGAGTACTGCGTCGGAGGCAGCGAGTGCGGGCTCATCTCGTTGTAGTTGACCCTCGGGAAGCCAGCTATCTGCTCCTCGCGCGTGGAGATCTCCCAGTTGCCCTTCTCGTCTATGCCGTCCGAAGCCATGAAGTGGCGGCCCTCCATGCCAACGACCTCGCCACCGCGAACTCGGAACGCGCCAGCCCAAGACTCCACGGAGTTCGCATTCTCCCCAAAGCTGAAGTACAGGACGGTCTCTTCCGCCATCAGGGCGAGACAGGACAAGCACAGGGAAAGGAGAGTTAGGGCATGCCGCATCGTGAAGCGATTATATCCGACCTCTGCGACGCCTCGGCGTACGCTGCACCTCCAAGCCGCGGTTCAGAGCCGCAGCGGGCGGCTAGGCGGGGGACTCAGAGGAGCCTCACCCAGCAGCTGGTAGCCCAAGCCACCGCACAACGTGGTCGCCAACACGGCGCCGCCTTCAGCTCGACTGCCAAGCGGCCGGCGGTTCCACGTGGAACATGCGATCGGTGCTGAGACGCTGGTCGCAGCCCGCTGCAACTTGCGCGTCCAGGGGGTTCGCCTTGGCACGTCCCAAGCTCCGATCGCAGCCGGATCAGAGAGTGTTAGCCTTGGTGGCTTGCTGGGACGGACCCTCGCCCTCAAACACCATGCAGCTTCCAGATCCTAGAAACGAGAACATCCTGGTGCATGTGGGTGGAGAACTCAAGCCGCGCCAGGAAGCCAAGGTCTCGGTGTTCGACAGCTCCGTCCAGGGAGGTGACGCCGTCTGGGAGGGGCTGCGCATCTACCGCGGACGGGTCGCCGACTTGGACCGCCACTTGAACCGGCTGTTCGATTCTGCCCACGCCATGGCGTTCCAAGCGGTGCCGTCCCGCAGCGAGGTCCGGGAGGCGCTGTTCGAGACTCTTCGCGCCAACGGCATGGCGGACGGAGCGCATGTGCGCCTGACCCTCACTCGCGGCGAGAAGGTGACCTCTGGCATGAGCCCGCACTTCAACCAGTCCGGCTGCACGCTCATCGTGCTGGCCGAGTGGAAGCCGCCTGTCTACGACCCGGGGGGCGTCCGGCTCATCACCGCATCCATTCGCCGCAACACGCCCCAGTGCATCGACTCCAAGATCCACCACGCCAATCTGATCAACAACATACTGGCCAAGATCGAGGCGAACGTCGCCGGCGTGGATGACGCCCTTATGCTCGACATCCACGGTTACGTCTCGGAGACCAACGCCACGAACGTGTTCCTAGTTAGGCGTGGCAAGCTGCTCACGCCTCACGCGGACAGCTGCCTGCCGGGAATCACTCGCGCCACCGTGATCGAGGCGGCACGCGATGCAGGAATCACCGTGACAGAGAAGAACCTCTCCGTCACCGAGGTTTACACTGCCGAGGAAATGTTTACTACGGGGACGATGGGCGGCCTATCGCCGGTGCTGTCTGTCGACGGTCGCACGGTTGGGAGCGGCACCAAGGGACCGATCACGCTCCGGCTGCAGCGTCTGCACGGCGATCGCGCCTTCGATAACGGCGTGCCGGTTCCTGGCTTGTTGAGAGCAGCCGCGGATTCATGAGACTCGGTCCAACCTGTCGGCGGGAGGGTTCCGGACGGTCGTCCTTCAGATTGGGGGATGAGCAACTGGTGCGACATGGACCTCCGCGACTGCCGTCAGGCGGAGGCCCGCGGATCGGAGGGCGACGTAAGCAGGAGCAGCGATCGTATCTGCTATGACGCTTGGCTGCGCCACAGCCCGCCCCACCTTGGCGGCTACATCCGCGATTGGATGCGGCGCAGCGACGACGTCAGCGCGACCGTTGTCGAGGCCGCCGACCGGCCAGGCGTCTGGCCGCCAATCCCCAACGGCTCTCGAATCGCAGTTCGAAGCGGTCGGGCAGGGACAGACCTACACCGGGATCAGCATACAGCCCAAGCTCGACCTCGTACCAGACCGCAACCACCCGGTCAATGGCCGAGGGACTAGGACGCCTCCTGACTGGGTCTCACCAGCACGGGCGTCTCCTGCACGGCGGGCAAGTCGATGGTCCAGTCTGACTAGTCGCTGCGGCGGGCGCGGAAGGGTGACATCGTGAGCGCACCGGAAAGGCGGCTGCCACGGCGAACGAGTAGGTGCGAGAACAGGACAATCTCAGCCGAGCGACCGAATAGCACAGGAATCGACCGGAATGTGCAACTGCGGTACACTGGATTGTAGTTGATAGGTGCTGCGATGGCGCTTGATTCACCCCAGTGGACAATCGGGCCGTTTCCGCAAGCCCTAGAAGGGAGAAGTGAGTTCCGCAACCAAGTAGCCAGCCCGCAGGCTCTAGACTTCCTGCTAGTCCCCGATTCCGGCGCAGCGAGACGACTCCGGCGCGCCTTGGCGAGCACCGGAGCACTCTCCGGGGTCGTCGTTGGGACTTGGCCGGAGCTGCTCCTGCGAGCGAGGAGCTACTACCTGCCCTCGACACCCCAAGAGACCGAGGGGGAGTTCGAGCAGGCACTGAGAGATCTGGACGGAGCCTTCTGGCGGGAGAGTCTCGATGCGGATCCCGAGTCGACTTCTGCCGCAGTCCGCCGGGCGCTGATCGAACTCGTTTCGGCATCCGATCCCGCGCACGGAATTCAACGCGCCGATGGCCGTTGCCTCTCCCCGCGACCGCGCCGGTCCCACCAAGGGCTCCGCCGCTTGGCGGAGGCGCTAGACCACCGGCTGCCCGGCGAACTGGCCGAGATTCGCGACTTGCTCCAGGTTCCGCCTGGGGACGCCCTCTACGCGATCCGGGTCCACCGCGTCCAAGGCGTTCCGCACACCACTCGCTGGCAGGACGCGCTGATTGACAAGCTACAGGCCGACGCCGCAGCGACGGACCCTGCTGAGCCCGACCTTGCGATTCCGCTAAGAGAGGCCGTGCAGGGCGAGCCCACAGCGGATCCAGAAACGGCGCTTGGCTTCCTGCAGCACCACCTCTTCAGTTCCCAGTCCGTCCAGCGCCCGACGGACCCGAGCGTCCAGTGGGTCAGAGTTCGAGACTTCTACCAAGAGGCGGAGGTCGCGGCCGGCATGGTCCAAGAGCTGCTACGCAGCGACTCTCAGTTGGAGGCGGCCGACATCGGCTTGCTCGTGCCGGACAGCTTCGAGTACGTGGTCGCTGTGGAAGACGCGTTCGGTTTGGCCGGCATCCCCCTTGCCGGCCTGCCCAAGGACAGGTCGCACCGTGACCTCGGAGCCGAGGCTGTGCATGCCTTCCTGGCCTGCCGGCAGTCCCCAGCGCCCGCCATGGCCCAAGCCGCCTGCCTCACCTCTCCCTTGATGCCTTGGTCCGCCATGCAAGGCGCGTTGCTAGCGCAAGAAGTAATGGGTGACCGGCGCACCCCCGCGCTACGCAACGGGAGTACCGCCCGGCAGCGCCGCATGCTGCAGCTCATCGCCGGCAGCGATTCCGAACCCGATTCCCTGCGGCGGTCCGTCAACGAGTTTTCGTCGCTCCTGGACGGTAACGGCACGCTGCGCCAGCATTTGGCCACAGCCGCTGACTTGGCGGCCAGCATTGGTCGCCATCTCGAAAACGCCCAGACCATCGACTGGGCTCTGCTGCGCCGCATTGCCACACCTAGCGCGCTGCCCGGAGGAGGCGGGGCAGCGTTCCACCTCGAAGGCGTCACGGTCTGGAGGGAGCGGCACCAGCCTTGGAGGGATGTCCGACACCTGCTGGTCCTCGGATTCTCTCGCGGCAGGTACCCAGCGGGGATCCAAGTCTCGCCGGTGTTCTCCGAGGACGACCTGCTCGAACTCCGTGAGTCGTGCGGACTGAGGCTCGCCTCGCATGCGGAGCAAACTGCCCGATCCCGCCAACTGCTGCTGCGGCAGCTTCGCGCCGTCTCCGACTCAGCAACCTTCCTGTGGCCGCACTGGGACGTGAGCGGCAACGAGCAGTCCCCATCGGACAGCTTGGTCTTCATGCAAGGCCTGCTCACCGCCGCAAGCCCGAGTCTTGGGCTCGCGTCGGACTTGGACTCGACAAGCGACCGTCGCAGGATCCGCAATCTGGCCAGTGCGGCGCCGGGACTCCCGCACCCGCCGAGGGACTTCCGCACGCGCGAGATCAACCTGCGGCGCAACCTGCTGGAACTTCGTACGGACAAGCGCGGCAAGCCCCGCCCGCTCTCTCCGAGCAGCCTGCAAGTTGCGCTGGTCTCGCCATTGGCCTGGGTGCTGCGCCAGGTTGGGGCCGAACCGCAGCAGTGGAGTCCCGAGACTCCCACGCCCCTCGTCAATGGCACCTTGGCTCACAGCGTGTTTGAGCATGTGTTCCGGGCCGGCGAGCCAGTGCCCGACCCAGCCCGGGCGAGTCGTCTCGCCCGAAAGGCTTTCGCCGAGCTCACCCCTGCGGTGGCACCGTTCCTGACCAGCCCGCAGTGGCGAATCGAGCGTCGCGAGCTAGCCAGGCAAGTGGAGAGAGCGGTGCGGCGGTGGGCCTCTTCTCTACAGGCCGCCGGGGCCAGAGTGCTCGCCTGCGAGCAGTGGCTGCGGGGCCACTGGCAGAATGTGCCCGTGTATGGCAAGTGCGACTTGCTTCTCGCATTCGGCCGCAGCCGCGTGCTGATCGTGGACTACAAGTGGTCCAAGTTCGCCGGGCACCGGGAGCGCATGGAGCGCGGCTGGGACGTCCAGCTGCCCGTGTACCGCGCCATGGCCGCCGGCGGCGGCCTGAAGCGCTCCGCAAGCAGCGGCTCGGCCAGCACTGGCCCGTTGGCTGACCTCCAGAGGGTGCAGTGGGTCGGCACTGCGTACTTCACGGGGCTTGATCAAGTATGCCTCTCCGACGAGTCTCAACCCTGGCTGCGCGGCATGCGCGGCTGGCAGAAGGTCGCCGGGCCAGTCGACCGAAACGCTTCCAGAAAACTCGGCGCGCGCCTGTTAGAGCTGGGTTTCGGCTACGTCTCCCTCAATGTCGAAGGCGACAGGGTGCACTGGGAAAAGGAATGCGGGATCAGGCCCTACGCCATGGACATCAGCCCGCTCGTCGAACTGTTCGCGATTCCGGAGGATTGGACCTGATGATGCCGCGGCCGCAACAACTCAGCATCCTGCCCGCCAGTGCGGGCTCCGGCAAGACCTACGCCATCCAGCACGCGCTGGGCAACTGGATCGCGAACCGCACGGTCCGGCCCGACCGCGTCGTTGCCGTCACGTTCACGGAAGCGGCGGCCTCCGAACTGCGGGAGCGAATCAGCCTGCACCTGATGGAGCTGGGCCGCGTCGAGGACGCCCTCCTCCTAGACCAAGCGTACATCTCGACCATCCACGGATTCGGCCTCCGAATTCTCCGCGAGTTCGCCTTTGACGGGGGCCACTCCCCGCTGCCGCGTCTGCTCAACACAGATGAGGAAACCGCCCTCGTGCGTCGTGCCCTGGCACGAACTGACAAGGCCGACAGTGTGGCTGACGAACTAGCGTCTTTCGGCTACTCCTTCGACTTCCGGACGCGCCGGTCAGGAGTCGACCAGTTCCGTGACAAGCTGCTGGCGGTAATGCGGCTGTTCCGGTCCGTCGGCGTTACCGGCCCGGAGCAGCTACGAGGGCTCGCCCAACCCGCGCTGGACGATCTCGAGCGCTGGTACGGGCCCTCTCTGGACGGCGAGGACTTGGAGGCCAAACTCCGGATCGACTCACGCAATCTTCTGAAGACCTACCCCGAGTGCTTGGAGCCGTCCTTCGCGAACTCGAAAGCGGCATCCCGCGACCTAGTCCGCGACTTCAAGAACCTCCAGAACGCCGCGCTGTCAGACGACCTCGGACGGGACTGGAAGCTGTGGGAGCAGCTGCGCAAGCTTCGCAGCTCCAACCGCTCCTGCAAGCTCCCGCAGGCCTACGACATGCTGACACTCTGCGTGCGGGACGGGGCCGACAAGATCTTGCAGCACCCCGGGCCGCTGCGCCAAGAGCGCATCCACTTGTCCTCCCTGCTCGAGGCCGCGTTCGACATCCTGCAGCACTACGAGTTGGCCAAGCGCCAAGCAGGCCTCGTAGACTACACCGACATGATCGCCGGTGCGGAGCGGCTGCTGCGGGAGCGCCCTGAAGTGCTGCAGGTCTTGGCGAAGCGGGTCGACTGCTTAGTCGTCGATGAGTTCCAAGACACCAACCCACTGCAGTTCGCCCTGCTGTGGAGGCTATCGGCCGCCGGCGTCCCGACGATGATCGTCGGGGATGTGAAGCAGGCCATCATGGGCTTCCAAGGGGCGGACCCACGCTTGTTCGAGGCCTTGATCCGCAATCACGAAGGAAGCGTCAAGGCCCTCACTAGGAACTGGCGCTCGCAACCGAAACTCATGGATGTGGTCAACGCCTTGGGAGCCACGCTGTTCGGCCAGGCATGCCCGCCCTTGGAGCCTAAGGCGAGACCCGGCCTAATGCAGCCCCTCGAGTTCGTCCGCTTTCGGAAGCGCGCGCCTCACAGGGTCCGGGCCGCGTTCGTTGGCATGCGTCTCCGGGATATGCTGGCGGACGGCCAGCAGAGGGTGCGTGATCGCAGAACGGGCGAACTGCGGCGACTGCGCGGCGGTGACATCGCCGTGCTCTGCCCCACGCACTCGACCCTCGAAATCTACGCCTCGGTGCTGCGCGAACTGGGCTTGGAGGTCAGCCACCAAGCCGACGGATGGCTGGCGTGCCGAGCAGTCCAGCTAGCATGGCATGCGCTGGCCTACCTAGCGAATCCCTGCGACCGGCATGCGGCCCTGTACCTCGCGGTAACCGAGTTGGGTTCCCTCACGCTGGAGCAAGGCCTGGCTCAGCTGGCGGACGGAAAGCCGATCGAGGATCCGCTGCTCGCCAGCTTGGACGAGCTGTCTGAGGGCCTCGCCGACCGAACGGTCTCCGCAGCCGTCGCCGGCGCTCTCGGGATGATGGGGCTACTGGACGCCGTCTCGGAGTGGCCGGACAGTGAGCAGGCGCGGGCGAACCTCGTGCATCTCATGGGGCTGGCCAGCGAGTTCACAAACTCCAGCGCTGAGGCATTGGCACACGGCGGCTACTACGGATCGGGCCTTGCTACGTTCCTTGCGTGGCTCCAGGCGCGGGCCGAGGAAAGCGACACACAACCGCCGAAGAAGGTGCGCCAAGACAACGCCGTGCGCCTCATGACTTGGCACAGCTCCAAGGGGTTGGAGTGGCCGGTGGTCGCTGCTTGCGGGTTGGAACGCCGGCTGACTCCCCGCATGGGGCAGGTCGATTGCCAGTACGACTCGTTCCAAGATCTCTCGCAACTGCTTGACCGAGTGCGCATTGACTACTCCCCGGCCTACCCATCCAAAGAGAGGAACGTGGCAACTAGAGCCTTCAAGCTGCGCGATGCCGAGGAGGAGGCGCGACGCTTGCTATACGTCCTGCTCACCAGAGCGCGAGACAAGCTGCTGATCGAGTGGCCGGAGCATCTCCAGTTCAAAGAGGACAAGGCCGAAATAAGCCGCCGCCACAGCCAACGGGCGCTCCGCAAGCTGTTGAAGGACAAGCAGCGCCGTGAGCACCGGGGTACGGCGCCGGGCAAGAGATGGAACTCGGTCCCAATGCGCTCGTTGCTGGCCGGCGCAGCCGAGACGCGCAGCTACTGGTCGCTGCTCGCGACCGGGCGCCGGCGATGCATCCTCGACAATTCCGGCAATCGGTTCATCGTGGAGGGAACCACTTGGCGGAGACGGAGGTTCGTGTGCCACACCTCGGAGGGACTGGCCGGGATGCCGCCGGGGCTTCGCCAAGAGGCCCCACGCGACGAGGAGCAGCTGCCCGTCATAGGACGAAGAGCCATCCGACGAGCTCGCCTGCCCAGCAATCTGGCACCGGACACCCGAGCGCCCTCAGACCACGGCGACGCCGAGTCGGAGGCGCCGCATGGGGCCCTCCGCGCAGCGCAGTACGGTGAGGGGCTGTCTCTCGACCTAGACCTGTCCGGGGCAGAGCTGGGCGATTTCCTGCACCGCAGTTTCGAGGTGCTCGGCAGACGGCCCGACCTCTCGGGGCGGCTGGCTTCGGCCACTGGCGTCAGCACGTCCGAAGCGGACACGACTCGTATCGTCACAGCAGTGGTCCTCTTCGAGAGCTGGCTCGCCGCGACGTTCCAGATCCGAGACATCCGCCGCGAATGGCCGGTCCTTCGGCTGGACTCGAAGGGCTCAGTAGTCTCTGGCACTGTGGACCTGCTGGTGGACACTCCCGAAGGAACCTGGGTGATTGATCACAAGTCCGACAAGGTCGAGGACCCCGAAGCGGGCTTCTCACGGTACCGGCCCCAGCTCGAGGACTACGCAAGGGCACTCGAAGCGGAAGGCAAGTCCGTCGCCGGCCTCGCGATCAACTGGACGCGCCGGGGCGAGGTGTGGCTGGAGCGGCTCCGGTAGCGACGCCGCAGAGAATCACCCAGTCCGCTTGCCGCCAGTCAGCGAGCTCGGACGGGAGATCTTCCCCTGCACCATGACGGGCGATGCCAGAGCAGGGAAAGCGAGCCGGCCCGAAGAAATGAGGACTGGCCGAGCCAGTCCCTGCGAGCTGAACCAACGCTCAAGACGCGATCCAATCTACCCGTTAAGGAAGCGTGCTCCACGTCAACCACGCCAAGTGCTACGCGGAACAACTCGGGGATGGAAGAAATCGTCGCGCACCTGCCGAGGCCGTGACAGCGCCAAGGAACACTCCATACCGCTACAAGACGGGCTCGTAGCGGGCCATCAGAGCCTCTAGCTCCTCGACTTCTCGCGGGCGGACCATCGGCAGCGGGGGCCGGGGAGGGCCGGCCGGCTTGCCGAGGATCTCCATGGCCTTCTTCATGATGCTGACTTCGTAGCCCTTGCGGCGCGCTCGCATGGCGTACAGCGGCAGCACGTAGTTCCTCATCAGCCGGGCCAAGCTCGGGTGATCCAGCATCGAGGCCCGCTCGTGCAGCTGCATCGAGAGACGCGGTGCAATGGTCGCGATGCTCGAGGTGTAGGTGCGGATGCCGATCGAGTAGTAGCCCGGCACCATGTCGTCGCCGATCCCTCCGATCCAATGCAGCTTGTTGCCGCACCGCTCCATTACGCGCTGGTAGTTGCGGATGTCGCCTTGGCCTTCCTTGAGCGCGATAAGGTTGGGAATCTCCTCCGCCAGACGATGCACCTGGGCGGGATTGAGGTTGACCGAGTCACGAGCGTAAAGGAAGAGGCCGATGTCGACCGCCTCGCCGATCCGCCGGTAATAGTGCAGCAGGCCTTCGAAGTCCGCGTTGGGATAGTACGGAGGAAACATCAGGATGCCGTCCGCGCCTGCATCCTGGGCCCGCTCGGCCAGCTCCACACTCAGACCGCCCCCGAAGCCGACCCCGGCGATGACCGGCATGCGCCCGTTCACTTCGTCAACAGTGGCCGCCACAAGCTGGACCTGCTCCTCGGGCGTCAGCGAGTACAGCTCTCCGGTCCCCCCGGCTGCTACGACCGCGCAGAGCGGGAATCGGGCCATCTCGGCGACATTGGTGCGGTAACCGTCTATGTCGAGCGAGTAGTCAGACTGGAAGCACGTGACCGGAAAGGCGATCACGCCCCCCAGCTGCCCGCGAAGTTCATTCGGCGTCATCTGGCCCATTGTCGCGCATCGGCCGGCTGGCCGTTTGACGGTGCAAGAGTTCCCATGCGCCGCTGCAGTCCGTCCTAGCAGCCCGGCCGGCCAGGAAACGGCTCCGGAACCGGCTCAGGTGCCAAAGAAGGGGAATTACATCGGATACTTGACAAGCAACCTGAATCTGCGATCATCCGGTAAGTGGACCGCTCACTGCTTCGACGCCTTGGCCTCGTCCATTCGCGGCCAGAGATACTTCCGCTTGCGCGGGGCCTTCGGCCGCGGTTTCGGCCTGAGCAGCGCCTTGGCCAGTTTTTCCGGGGTTGCCCCCTCGAACGGGTTACGCATCGCTAGCACATGATACCGAGCTGGAAGAACCAGACCATCTGGACGGCGGACAAACTCGACGTGCTCCGGGGCATGAACTCGGAGTCCGTGGACCTCATCTACCTAGACCCGCCGTTCAACTCGAATCGCAACTACTCAGCGCTGATCGGCAGCATGGCGGCAGGGGCCGCCTTCAAGGACAGGTGGACGCTGAACGACGTGGACCTCGCGTGGATAGGCATCATCGCTGAGAACGAGCCGAAGCTGTCCACCGCCATAGACGCGGCCGGGACAGTGCACGGGAAGGGCATGAAGTCCTACCTCGTGATGATGGCGGTGCGACTTCTGGAGATGCGCCGCGTGCTCAGGCACACAGGCAGCATCTACCTGCACTGCGACCTCGCAGCGTGCTAGGCTGAGGCCGTGCCGATCTTGAAGGACTGGAGTCAACTGCTGGTGCTGGCCGGCTTGCTGCTGGGCATGTTCTACCAACTGAACACTCGACTCGGCCGCATCGAGGATCGACTGATCGACCTGACTGGCCGCATGGCCTTCATCGAAGGCCAATTGTCCGCCGATGCGCCTACGGCGCGCACTCCGAAACACCCCGCCCCAGCCATCTAGCACCGCAGCAGAGAAGCTGGAACGCAAGTGGACCGGCATCGACATCTCCCCGAAGGCCGCCGAACTTGTCAAGGTGCGGATGCAGCGAGAGACCACGCTGCTAACCCAGTTCCGCCCGATCATCCGCACGGACATTCCCAAGCGCACGGAGGTAGGCAAGCTGCCGCCGTACAAGACCCACCACCACACGCTGTACGGCAAGCAGGAGGGACACTGCGCGGGTTGCGGGCATCACTTCCCGTTCCGAAACCTGACCGTGGATCACATCGTCGCCAAGTCGAAAGGCGGCACGGACCCCCTGGGCAACCTCCAGCTACTCTGCGCGGCCTGCCACTCGATGCAGGGGACGATCAGCCAAGCTGCTTTCGTGGCACGGCTCAAGAGGGAGGGTCTCGGATGACGCAGATTCAGGCTGCTTGTCAAGTATCGGATGTAATCCCCCAAAGAAGCCGGCTGGGCCCGCCCGGGAGGATCCGCAATCAGTCGGCATCGATCTACGTCTGAGAGGCGGCGGCTGGCAGCTGGCGAACTGGCTCCGGCCTGCAGGATGAACCACGGATCTTGAGGCGACCGGCATGAACCGGTAGCAGTCAACGCACCCGCCAGACTTACGGCTCAGTCGGTTGCAGCAGCAGGCGGTGGGCCGCCTGTCTCTTGACGGCCTCGCGGCTGAACGGCAGTGGAGCGTAGCGACCCTCGGCCCACAGCGGCAGCAAGTCGTCGTAGTGCGGGCTACCGGGCTGGCCCGACTGGCCCGGCGCACTAGTGAACACCGAGCGGTCCCAGTCAGCCAAGTCCAGAATGTGCCGGTACGACGCCCCGCTGGACTGCGAATAGCCCGACCCGCCCGTGGCGTTGGGCGTGAAGCGATCCCCGCCACGCTCGACCTCGGCCAGGTCGAACACCTGCGACCGGGCAGTCGAGTCGGACAGAGGGTGCCTGAACCCGATGCGGTGCAGACCACCCCATCGCCAGGCCCCCGGATCCGGGCCCAGCAGAGAGGAGACTTCGTTGTGCGCCTCCTCGAGCGCCGCGCCCAGGATCTTCCCTCGATCCCCGGGCGAGAGCTCGCGCAGGCCGGCCAGGACGACGGGCAGCCGCACGTATCGCTCGACCAGCTGCTGAGCGTCAGGCGGGGCCTGCGACGCCACGAAGTGCGACGGCACCCGCTTCAGCCATGCCTCGAACAGGGCCGCAGGCCCGGAGCCTGCATCCAACACGAAATCCCATCCGTCGAACGCCCGAGCCGCTGGCACATCCCGGGCCGAGGAGTCTCCGAGCAGCGATACCAGCTCTCGCGCCGGCAGCGAAGTCTCGTCGTGCTGCAGGCGTTGGAAGTCGTCCACCGTGAACGGCCCGCCCTCCGCCAGCACCTCGTCGACGCGGTCGAATCGGTAGGGCTCCGACCAGTCGAATCCGAGGTCGTGCGGATAATCCTCCGGGAGGATGTTGTGATTCGCCGTGGCAACGTAGCCGCTCTCGGGATTCTTGATCCGAGGCAGATCGTCGACATCCCGGAACCCTGCCCAGCGATAGCGACCCGTGTGAGCCGGCACGGGGAGCAGGCCGGACCATCCCTCCCGCACCGGCGCGAAGCCCGCCGGAATCCAGCCGATGTTCCCATCCACGTCGGCATAGACGATGTTCTCGGCCGGCACTTTCCATGCCCGCATCGCCTCTACGAACTCGTCCCAGCTCCCGACCTGGTCCAAGGCGAGGCTGCCCAAGTAGCCGGCCGTGCCCGGCTCCTGCCCGGCCCACCGCAGCGCCACCACACGCGAGCCGTCCGGATCCTCCCAGATGACCGGACCGTGGCGGGTGAACTTCAGGTTCACAACGCGCGGGTCCACCTCGCCCCGGACCCGAACTTCAGAGCGCTCGACTTCCATGTCGAGCCACTCGCCCCGGTACAGGTACTGGCCGGAGTTTGAGGGATTGACCCGCTCCACGAAGAGGTCGGCAGCGTCGTACTGCACGATCGTGAAGCCCCATCCGACGCGCTCGTTGTGGCCGATGGCCACTCCGGGCAGAGCGGGCTCGCCGGATCCGATCACGTTCCAACCCGGTCCGTTGAGATGGACCAAGTAGCGCAGCGACGGAATGATCACCGGCCGGTGAGGGTCGCTCGCAAGAAGCGGCTTTCCGGTCGCGCTCAGCTCGGAGTTGACGACCCAGTTGTTGGACCCCTCCTGATCGCGGAGCACGGGAATGGAGACGGCCCGCCGGTACTCCCCGGTGACGCGGTCGTCGATCCCCGCCAAGTCCACCTCTGGGTCCGGCGACAAGTCGCGTGGCGGGTCGGTCGGGTACCATCGCTGCGTCCGTTCGGGGCCCAGCCGTGCAATCAGCTGTGCCCTAGCGATCTCCTGCCTGACGTTGCGCACCATCAGCAGGCCCGCGATGCGCAGCAGCACATGGTCGGGCTCCCAGACGCCGGGCTCGAAGCCAAGCAGGTCGAACTCGATCGGCAGGTTCTCGCGATTCTGCTCGACGTAAGCATTGATGCCGGACGTGAAGGCCTCGGCAATGCTGCGAGCATCCGGGGAGTAGCTCGCCCACTCGGCCTCCATATCGCCGCGGAAGCGCACGAGGCGCGCAATCCGATCGCGGGAGACGTATTCGGGCCCGAATACCTCTGCCAGCTCCCCCGCACCCGTGCGGCGCCAGATCTCTATCTGATACAGCCTGTCCTGGGCGGCGACATACCCTTGGGCGAAGAACAGGTCGCTGACAGTCTCCGCGTAGATGTGAGCGACGCCCCACTTGTCCCTCAGGACTTCCACTGGGCGTTCCAATCCGGCGACCACCACCGTCCCATCGATGCGTGCCAGCCGCTCGACGGACTCGCTCTGAAGCCGCTGCGCCTCGCTGCCTGGGGCACTACAGCCGGCAAGGCAGAGCAAAGCGGTACAGCCAACAATCCAACGCATTTGGTCGATAGGATACCGCTTCCCAAGCCCGTCAGGAACCGGCCAACGCCCCCCGGACGCCGGCGAATTCCGCTCGAGCAACTCTACGCAGCCACAATCCCGCTGACGTCGATCAGGTACAGCTGCCTTCCGTTCCCGCCGTGCGGGGAATCGATGACAACCTTTCGTCCGTCAGGGCTGAATCTGGGATGCGTGTCGCACCGCCACTCTCCCGTGTACTCGGGCGGCGAGCGGAAGTGCCCGAGCGGCACGCGCCTGCCGGTGCCCACCTCGTACAAGTACGGATGCTGCAGGCGGTTCTCGTCAGGGTACGTGTCGTTGAGGATCCACTCGTTGCCCGGCAGGTAGGTGCAATGGCCGTTCGCCGGCATCGCCTCGGGAGCCACAACCTGCGCCAAGTCCGTCCGATCCCGGTACAAGTAGAACTTCGAACCGTGCGTGGGATGCCACGCCCAAGCGAGAACCTGCTGGGGGTCCCTCCATATGAAATGCGAGGTCTGGCCGTAGGGGTCCAGCACGTACGGATCCGACCCGTCGCTGCCGATCGTGAACATTCGCGTCCCGAATCCGCGTCCGGAGCCCGGAGGATTCCTCCAGCGGTGCAGGAAGATCACCCGGCCGCCGTCCGGGGAAACCAGCAGGTGGTTGAAATAGTGCTTGAGGCCTCGGGCGTCGGAGTGAGGATTCGGGATCGCCGCGGCTTCTGCCACCGAAATGAGCAGTTCCCGGTGACCGCTGGCGAGATCGACCCTCCACACCCCGACATCGTCGGGGGCGAGGACATCGGCGTTCGGATCCTCGATGCCTACGTAGCCGTATCCGGGACGAGTATCGTTGAGTCGCCGATAGTCAGTCGTAACTGCCCAAGCTCCGTCGGGGCTGACGGCGTACACGGGCCAAGGGACCGTGCGCATCCTCCCGGTAGCGGTGTCCAAGATCCGGCTGACGTAGGCTCCGTCCTCGCGGTCGTTCCAGATCACCTCGCTGTCGGAGCCGGGAATCCACTGCAGCATGCAGCCCTGCTGCCAACACCACGCTGTTGTTCCGCCCAGATCCGTCCAGCGGTCTCCATCCTCGATGTCGACCATCCCAATCCGGATCTCATCTCCGGCACGGGGCGAGCGGTGCTCGAACGAGGTTTGCATCCCGAGCACCCGCCGGCTCTGCGGATCGAATTCGAGCTTGTCGTAGTAGCCGAACCAGTGATGCCCGGGCGCGTTGGTGATGGCCCGCACCGGCGGCAGCTCCGACTCGGACCTAGTCGCGCATCCGGTCAGAAACCCGCCCGCGCACCAGAGGAACTCTCGGCGACTGGAACGCATCATGCGGCCGACACTCTAGCACGAGCTCCCGCGAACCCGTCGCGTCCCGGCGTGGTCCTCCGCCCAGCCTCTGATACCGTGAGGCTGTGAGATCCCTAGCTGCGTGTCTTGCAATGCTGCTGTTCGCCGCGGCGTGCGCCCCTAGTCCGACGGAGGGTGACCCAGCAGCCCCGGCAGTCTCTGCCCGAACTAGGATCTCCGGAGTCGACGGTCGGACCTTGGCCCTCACTGTCGGCAGCACGGTGTACTTGAGCGCAATCGGACCAGCCGATGCGTCCGCCCCGATCGAGGACCAGACTGCCTCGGCGCTGGACAAGCTCGACGATGTGCTCGGCGAAGCGGGGCTGGACAACTCGAATGTCGTGAGCTGCCATGTCCATCTGGCGAACATGGACAACTACGCAGCCATGAACCAGATCTATGGAAGCCGTT
This sequence comes from Bryobacterales bacterium, assembly GCA_963662745.2. Taxonomy (GTDB): domain Bacteria; phylum Acidobacteriota; class Terriglobia; order Bryobacterales; family UBA6623; genus VXMF01. The sequence continues at coordinate 1,505,155 of CAXXUI010000002.1, read as the reverse complement.
TCGCGTCCGGTAGGTACCCTGCGCGCACCACAGTGGAGGTCCCAGGCCTGCCCGACGGCGCCGGGATCCTGCTGATGTGCATCGCGTTCTCTGACGAGGCGGAAATCGAAGTGATCCGGCCGCCGGAGAGCGAGATCCCCGCGCCGATGGGCCCCTACTCACCGGCCGTAAGGGCTGGCGAGACGATCTACGTGTCAGGCCAAGGGGGCCGCGACCCCATGACGGGCGAAATCGCCGCGTCGGCGGGAGAGCAGGCGCAGCAGACACTGACCAACATCAGCACCATTCTGCGAGCAGCCGGGCTGAGGCCGTTCCACGCGGTCCAAGCACTCTGCTACTTCCCGCCGTCCGCCACGGCCGCCGAACTCGACGAGGCTTTCAGCTCCGCGTTTGACCCGGGAGGCGCACCCAGCCGCACCAACATCCCGCTGTCGCGCCTGCCGGGCGACATCCAGGCGGAGATCACCTTCATCGCCGTCCGGGACGACTACCTCACTCGCCTCTTCACACATGACCAGCCGCCGGCGGCAACTTGGAGCCCGGCCTCGATCAGCGGCGGCGTGGCATACATATCGGCCACAACCGGCGCGGGCGAGACGTTCCGCGAGCAGTTCCTCGACGCACTTGGGAAGCAGGCCGCCGCCCTGCAGCTGGCCCACATGGACCTGCCCAACACGGCCCGAGCAACGCTGTACGTCAGCGACTTGGGCAACCTGACGGACCTCAATGCGTTGATGGACGAGGCGTTCCCCGAAGGGACGCCGGCCGTCACGGCCTACCAGGCGCACCTGCCGCCTGATTCGCTCGTCGCGCTGGACGTGATCGCAGTCAAGTAGTGTCTGCCGCAGGCCCCCGGATCTTGAAAGCCCTCGATCGAATAGCATGGACAGCTTGATGCGTTCTCCTCTCAGCAAGAACGATGTGCTCAGCCGCCCCACGACACCGTTCCGCGTGGACCGAACAAACTCAGCAACCTCGTTGCTGGAGAAGATGGCCGGCACCGCCTTCCAAGGCAGGCAGCTGGGAGAGGCGTTCAGCGTTTGGAAGTCGATGCTGGCCGACCCCGAGTGCACCATCTTGATGGGCCTCTCCGGCGCCATGGTGCCGGGCGGGATGCGCCGGCTGGTGCGATTCCTGATCGAGAATCGTCTGATCGACATCCTCACCTCGACCGGCGCTAACTTCTTCCACGACATCCACGAGTCCAAGGGCTTCCATCACTTTCACGGATCCGAGGACATGGACGACGAACTTCTCGGGGACCTGATGGTGGACCGCATGTACGACGTGCTGGCCGACGAAGTCCGCTTCCGGGAGCACGACTTGTGGATCGGCAGTTTCGCCGCGCGGTTGGACCAGTCACGGACCTACACGACCAGGGAGTTCCTTTACCTGCTGGGCAAGGAGGTCGGCGAGGACTGTCCTGAGGACGGCATCGTGACGGCGGCTGCCAAGCACAAGGTTCCCCTGTTCTGCCCGGCGATCGGCGACAGCTCAATCGGGATCGGAGTCGCCGAGAGCCGCCACCGCGGCGAGAACAAGCTGATCTTCGACATGATGGCCGACGTGCTGGAGATCACGAACGCCGTGGCCGACTCCAAGGCCACCGGAGTGATCTACTTCGGTGGAGGTACGCCAAAGAACTACACCCAGCAGTCGGAGGTCGTCGCGATCCTGATGAACCGGGGCAAGCTCGGCCATCGGTATGGCCTGCAAGTGGTGACGGACGCCCCGCACTGGGGCGGTCTTTCGGGCTGCACGCTCGCGGAATCCCAGAGCTGGGGCAAGATCGCGAAGGGGGCTCGGATGGTCGACTGCCACTGCGACTCGACAATCGCCATGCCGCTGCTCGTCTCGGCCTTAGCCGAGCAAGAGGACTTGATCGCGAGCCGGCGTCCTCCGAAGTTCGAAATGGGACGCGTCTTGAAGATCCACATTCCGTAGTAGGCATTCCGGCCCGGCTATGGACACTACTCACAGGGGCTGACCGAGTCCTTAACGCTTCTGCGTTTCTTGCGGGTGGATGTGCCGAAATCGAATTCCTTGGCCCAGCGGTAGCCCAGCCTCACCTCAACACTTCCATCCATGGAATGCCCAGCGACAGCCCCGCATCTGCGGAATCCGACCGAAGCCGGCTGAGGCCGCCCCGCCGGTTTGAGTGCTCTGGAACACAACTTGCTAGCCTGCCCATCCGACGTCTGAAGCGAAATCGCTCGAGACCAAGCAGCGAACGAACCGCAGGTGCCTGGCTCAAGCCGATTCGAGGACGAACACTGCCGCAGCAGCCACGTGACGCCACGAAGCTGTGTGGCGACGGCGCAGCGGCGAGGTAGGAACAATGGCGGCGTGACCGAGCTACGGACTCAGAGTTCTGACCATGGACTAACTAGCTGTGTCCAGAATTCTGCGGCAGAAGAGGGGGTTTTCGGGCTTCCGTTGGCCGGGACGGGGACCGAAAGCGCGTCTTAGGAGCGCGCCGAGGAACGGGCTCACGGCGAGGGTGGCCAGCTTGCTTGGCGAGTGGATGGGGCCTGTCCAGCAGCTGCCGCTGGGGCCCTGCGGCACTCTGGCCGCGCCGTCGCGGAACGCCAAGCGGTACGGAGTGTGGTCCCGCACGTGCGGCGATTCAGGCCCCAGCTCGCCGCAACCGCCAGCCGCTGGGGGAGCGCGCCACGGGGCCTGTCCGCGGCTGCCAGTCGGCCGGCTGGGCCCCGAGACCGCAGTGCGTCGGTAGCGGTCTCAGGCAGCGGCCGGCCGTGCCGCCGCGGGCTCGCCGCTGGCCGGCGCGGAGACAAACTCGTACACCAGCCGCAGCTGGGTGCCCGGGTACAGCGTGCGGGTCTGGTTGAGTGCGGTCAGCAGCGGCTGCACGGCGGCGTCCCATGCCTGGCGTGACTGGTGCAGCAGGCGCACGCGCAGGATGCCGGCCTGGTGGTCCGGCTGCAGGCTGGCCTCGGCGCTGAGCAGCGACTGGCGCACCAAGGCATGGGCCTGCTCGGGCTGGGCCAGCTGGGGAGCGATCGCGGCGGCCAGACTCAGCTGCGTGCGGTAGACCAGCATGCGCAGCGTGTCCATCAGGTAGCGCAACGGCTTGGGCAGGGCTTGGTAGCGCAGCTTCTCGGGCAGTTCCCCGGCCAGCACGTAGTGCGGCGTGCCGCGGCGCACCTGCTCGGCCCCGTCGAGGGCAGTCTCGAATTGCTGGATCTCCGCGCGCAGTTCGTCGGCCTGCTGCTGGAGCTTCGCGCGCAGTTCGTCGGCCTGCTGCTGTCTCTTCGTGCGCTGTTCGTCAGTCTGCTGCTGGAGCTTCGCGCGCTTTTCGTCGGCCTGCTGCTGGGTCAGGCGGTCTGAGCAGCGTTTCAGGCGCACCGTCAGCTGGCCGCAACGAGTCTTCAACCGGCGGGCCAGATTGTCGGCTTGGCGCCAGATGGGATGCACCACGCGGGTGGCGGGGTCGAGCGCTGTCAGCCGGTGCTCGGGCAGCGTGTCGAGCGCGAAGTGCTGGCGCATGAATTTGAACAGCTACGCTTCATAATGCACCTCCATTGTGCTACTGCACGCTGTGCAATGGTTGGCTGGCAGAGAATCGGGTCGCGCAAGGGTGTGCGTTGCTGCGCAAGTCTGGCTGCCGACCGGCAGGCCGAGGAAGTCCATCCTAGGCTGGGCCTGAGGCGGCAGGGTGCCGCAGGCAGGCTGCCATGGCTGCCATTCCCTGCGCCATGGCGGCCCGGACAGGCCGAATGGGTTCGAGGAACGCCTGATCGCTGCTGTTGGGCCCCCAGACGGGCTGCGGGACGCCTCCGCAGCAGAGGGCGGATAGCGGCCCGGCCGTGCGGAGCATTCCGGGAGTCGACGCTTCGAGAGTGGGCGCTGCCGCCGCGGCAAGGGCGTCCCGCGGGGCCTGGCAAGGGGGAGGATGCGGGCCGCACTGGTCCCGTCCGGCTGCAGCGCGCAGCGTCCGCTTACGTGGTGAGAATGGGCCCTGACGACGGATTCCGGCCTCCCGTCGGCCGGCCCCCCTGCTCCCGTGACTGAGAATGGGCCGGCGGCAGCCCCCGTCGGCCGGCAGTTGCCAGCCGGCAGCCCGCCAGTGCGCCTCGCCAGGCACTTTGCATCGTGGGAACGCCGCGGGCGGGCTGGCGGGCGGTCCGCGGAGCGCCGCGAAAGCGGCCCCCTCGGTCGCGTGCTGCTGCGCGGCGCCGGCATCAACCGCTCCCCTCAGCAGCGCCCTGCAAGCCGGGCAACTGCGGTTGCGACACGCTGCCCAACCGCACGTACAAGCCCCTCTCCGCGCCCCGCACCACGCGCAGCGCCGGCAGCGAGCCGGCCCGGATGCGCGACCAGATCGTCTGGCGGGACACTCCCAGCTGCCGCGCCGCCGCCTCGGCCCGCACGTAACCCTCCGGGACCACCTCGCGAAACTTCGCCCTCACTCTCGCGTCCAGTCGCACCCGCAGGGCGCCCTCCGGCCCCGACCGCTCGGCCGGCACCCAGCCCTGCGCTATCCAGCGGTACAGCGAGGACACCGACACTCCCAGCTCCCGCGCCGCTGCCGGGACCGACACCGGCTCCGGACCGCCGGCCTGCTTGCGCGGGCAGCCGGGGATGCGGTGCTGCTGTCGCAAGAACCTGACCCGGCGCCGCGTGAACTCCAGACCGCGCGCCGTGCGCAACCCCCTCCGCCGCAACTCCGCGGCCACCTCGCGGTCGTAATCGAACTGCGCCAGGCGCCGCACCAGCTCCACGGTCGCTTCCGGCGTGCGCTCGTGCTCGGGCATGGGCCGCCGAGTCAGCTCCCGCTCGTCGATCCAGCCCCCCCGCCAGCGCAGCAGCACTCCCAGCTGGCCCGCCTCGCGGTGTTGTCTTCCGGTTTATTTGGCAAGGCGTTTTCCGGATTAAATGGCAGGCGGGGAGCGGAATTTTCCGGATTGCTTGCGTCTGGCTGGGGGCGAGGGCGAGCTCGAAAACTGCTACTGCAAGAAGGAAAAGGAAGGGGTCAGGAGGAGCGTAGGCGTTCTCGCCCGGCTCCCGGCCCTGCGCGCACGCAATTGCAGGCAAGACTGCCGCGCAGCACCTCCAACGCATGTCCGAAAGCCTACCGGCCGACTCACCCACGCCGATGGATTTGTCACATTAAATGAGAAAGTTCCCTTATCTGGAATCATCCAGTTTGACAAAAACAGCCCATTTTCGTGCCAAATAATGTGACAAATAACAGCGGTCACTGGTCAGCACCACTTCCTCCACCACCGCCCCCAGCAGTCGCTTGCGGTCCCGCCAGCTGGTCGCCTCGTGCTCCCACACGGCCCGCAAGTCCTCGCAGCACTGCCTCAGGCCCGCCCGCTCCTCCCGCGACAGCGCAGCCGGCTCGCCCGCCCGCGACGCCTGCTGCTCCTGGCGCGCTGCTTGCAACGCCTCCCGCGCCCGCTCCAGCTCTTGCTGCGCCCGCTCCCAGTCCCGCGCCAGCGTCCGCTTCACGCGCCGGAACTCCGGCTCCACTGCCAAATACTCCCGGCGCGCCTTGCGCTCGTCCCACTCCTTGCGCTCCACTTCCCGCCGGTACCCCAGCAGCTGCCGCCGCGCTGCTTCTTCCCGCAGCCGTTCCGCCTGCTGGGCGGCCTCCACCGCCGCCGGCCCCAGCCCCTCCAGCAACAGCTCCGCCACCAGCCGATCCAGCCGCTCGCCCCCCAGATACTGGCAGCCTCCCTCGCCGTTCCTGGGCACGCAGCGGTATTGCACCGAGCTCGCGTAACGCACTTGCATCCGCCGCCCGCAGCTGCCGCAGATGGCCAGCCCCTGCAGCAGCGCCCGCCCTTCCCGCGCCGCCCCTCGTCCGCCGTGCCTCACTGCGTTCCGCGCCAGCCGCTCCTGGATCGCCAGCCACTCCTCCCACTCCACGTAGCCCTCGTGGTGCTGCTTCAACAGCACCCGCCACTCCTCCAGCGGCAACTTGCGCCTCGTCTTGCGCTCCCGGTCCCGCTCGTCCAAGTGCAGCTTCGTGCGCGTTCTGCCCCACGCGTACGCCCCGCCCATGGCGGGATTCCTCAGCACGTTACACACCCGCGAGTAGGTCGCCTCGCGCCATTCCAACCCCTGCTCGCCCGCATACCGCGACGGCAGCTTCAGCCCCTCCGCCCGCAGCTGCCTCGTCACTTGCCCGGCCGTCCCCAACTCCCGGAATCGCTGGAACACCTCCCCCACCGCCTCGCGCACGTCCCGGTCCGGGTCCTTGCGCAACCGCTGGCCGTCCACCACGAAACCGGTCGGCACATTGATGTACAGCTCGCCCCGCCGCGCCTTGTTCAGCGCCCCCTTGTCCATGCGCGCCTTGATCTTGTACAGCTCCGCCTCCGACAGGGCCCCGTGAATGCCCAGCACGAAACTGTCGTCCCCGCTGTTGGCGTCATACACCCCTTCGTCCGTCACCAGCAACGTGTCCGTGGCCCGCAGCCAGCGCAACAGCTGGAACCATTCCGCCCCGTTGCGCGCGAAGCGCGACGCATCCAGGCCGAACACCGCTCCGGCCCGCCCCCGCGCCACGGCCCTCAGCAGCCGCTCGAACCCCGCGCGCTCCACTGCCCCCGATCCCGAGCAGCCCAGATCCTCGTCGATCGTCTGGATGCGCTCCCGCGGCCAGCCCAGCTGCTCCGCCCGCTCTCGCAAGCGGTACTGCAACCGCGTCGACTCCCGGTTCTCCAGCACCTGTCCCGGCGTCGACTGGCGCACGTACACCAACGCCAGCCGCTCAAGATGCGTCGGCTGGATCAGCGTCTCCCGCTTCATCGCCCCACCCCCTCGCTAGCGTCCGCAGCATTGTTGTCTTCCGGTTTATTTGGCAAGGCGTTTTCCGGATTAAATGGCAGGCGGGGAGCGGAATTTTCCGGATTGCTTGCGTCTGGCTGGGGGCGAGGGCGAGCTCGAAAACTGCTACTGCAAGAAGGAAAAGGAAGGGGTCAGGAGGAGCGTAGGCGTTCTCGCCCGGCTCCCGGCCCTGCGCGCACGCAATTGCAGGCAAGACTGCCGCGCAGCACCTCCAACGCATGTCCGAAAGCCTACCGGCCGACTCACCCACGCCGATGGATTTGTCACATTAAATGAGAAAGTTCCCTTATCTGGAATCATCCAGTTTGACAAAAACAGCCCATTTTCGTGCCAAATAATGTGACAAATAACAGCATCATCCGCGCCAGCTGCTCCACCGCTGCCCGCCGCGCCTCGGCCGGCAGACTCCGCCAGCGGGCCTGCCGCTCCTCCTGCTCCTCCTGCTGCAGCAGCGCCAGCAGCCTGCCCTCCAGCCCCGCTGTCCGCCCCTGGTCCCGCATGGCGCCGCTGCAACGCTTGCACCAGAGTACGCAACACTCGCAGGTCAGCCACGCGGGCGCGGACGCACTCGTCGCCCTCCGGCGGCGGCTGCAGCGTGGTCCAGGCAGCCGGCCAGGAGCGCCGCCGACCGTCGGGCAGCTCAACGTACAGCCAGAGCTGGCCGTTGGCACGTCTCCGGCTGGACACGATCTTGAGCCGCCAGCCGTCGAACGGGTGGCCCCGGCGGCAAATCCGCACCTGCTGCTGTCGAGACTCCTGCCGAGCCTCGTGGAATGGGGTAGTATGACGCCCCTCTGAAGCTGTTCTCCTGCGCCCAACGGGCCCTTAGACGGCCCAGCACGTCCTCGGCCGCCAGGCTGACGTGGTTGGTGATCAGCGCGGGCTGACGCTGGTGCTGGGCGGGCGACGCGCAGGCTTGCGCCTTGCGCGCTGGGCCGTTGCGCGAGGGCATCGGCAGCCGCGACTCGTCGAAGAAGCGCAGCTCGCGCACCGTGTCCAGCCGGTCGGTGGGGGGCGCGGGATCAGCCTGGGCAACCTTCTTTGCGTCCTGGGCGACTTGCTTTGCGTCCTTCTCGCGCAGCGGGACACGCCGTTCGGCGGCGCGCGCCTTCACGCTGCGCTCGCCGAGCGGCGTGGCCACCGCGTAGGTCAGCTGCTTGAATTCGGACTTGGGCCAGCGCTCGGTCTGGGGGCCCTTGCGCCACGTGATGAAGGCCACCCCCAGCCGGTCCAGCTGCTCGAAGAGCTGGAAACTCCACCCGCCGCGGTCGAAGACCAGCGTCAGGCGCGGCTCGGCGCCTTGGCTGGGACGCCCGACCGGCTCGTTGAGCAGGTCCAGCTGCTCCAATTGCGGCAGCACCAGCTGACGGATCTCCTGGGCCAGCGAGGTGTTCAGATCGCCGTGCAGGCACAGCAGCGGGACTCCGCCGGGCGCGCTGACCCAGCAACTGGCGGCGCCGGGCAGCTTGAGCTTGTCGCGCGCCACGAAATGCTTCGGCAGACGGCCTTGGCCGCAGTAGGACAGCACGTGGCCGTCGACGTACAGCGTGTCGGTCGGGCAGTCGGAGGCCCACAGCTGGGCCAGCTGGTCCCGCCAGCTGGCCAGCGCGCACTCGTCGGCGGCCAGCAGGCGCAGGCGACGGCGCAGCGTGCTGGTAGCGGGGCCGCGGTCCAAGCCCAGCAGGGCGCCCAGCTCGCCGGGTGGCAGGTAGCCCAGGCGCTCGGGGTTCTTGGTGCCCGACAGCAGCATGAAAGCCACCGTCAGCAGCACGGAGCGCAGCCCGTAGAAGCCCTGGGGCAGGCTGAGCGGGCCGGCGCAGGACAGCAGGCCCTGCTGCAGCAGGGCGGGCAGGGCGACCAGCAGGCCGCCCCAAGTGACGGTGGTCAGCGCCTGGGGGAAGCTCGGCAGGCGCTCGGTGAGCGCTTGGCCCATGCTGGCCAGAGCGCGGCCCTGGCTGTCGCAAGTGGCGCGGCCTTGGGGTGCGGCCGCGTCACGCAGGTTGCGCTGCTGCTTGTCGAGTGGGCGCGCGGGGCCTAGCCGGCCCGGGTCGGAATTCCGCGGCGGCGCGTCGCCCGGCGTGGCGCCGGCGCTCGGTTCCGCGGGAGCCGGCTGGCCCGGGTCGGAGTTCTGCGACGGCAGGGCCTCCTCCGGCGTGGCGTCGGCGCTCAGCTCCGGGCCTGGCCGGCCCGAGTCGGAATTCCGCGGCGGCGCGTCGCCCGGCGCGGCGCCGGCGCTCGGTTCCGCGGGAGCCGGCTGGCCCGGGTCGGAGTTCTGCGACGGCAGGGCCTCCTCCGGCGTGGCGTCGGCGCTCAGCTCCGGGCCTGGCCGGCCCGGGTCGGAGTTCTGCGACGGCAGGGCCTCCCCCGGCTCAAGGTCTCCGTTCGGCTCCGGCTGGTCTTGGTCGGGGGGCAGGCCGGGCAGCCGGCCGGCCCGCTTGTAGTTGCGCAGGGTCTGGTAGTTGATGCCCAGCTGGCGGGCCGTGCTCCGCAGGCTGGTTCCGCCGAGCAGCAGCTCGGCCGCGCGTGCGAGCAGCTGGGGGTCTTGGATGGCGAGCGGTCGTCCCGGGCGTGGGGGCGTGTTGAAGAAGGCCGCCGGGCCACCCTCTTCGAGACGCTGCTGGGCGCGCTTGACGGTGCGCGCGGAGATCTGGTGGACGGCCGCGAGTTGGCTGGCGGAGGCGTGACCCAGCTGTGCCAGACGGGCCAGCCAGAGGTTGCGCTCCACGCGGTCGTCGAGGCGGTGGAAGCAGATGCAACGGCAGCCGAGGTAGTAGTAGCAGGTGTCGCCTCGGCTGAGGAAGTGCAGCTCCTGGGTGATCGAGCTGCAGTCGCCAGGTGGGGCGTTGAAGATCAGCTGGGCGCCTGCGAAGGTGTTCTCGTCAGCCACCCTGCGAGTATACCACATTTAGTCTCGATCAGTCAAGAGTATGTTGACAATCATTGCTCCTGTCAATGACTGATTGCCACTACCATGGTGTCAGTGTCCATGCAATCCGAATGCAGCGAGAAGATGAGCTGCCTGCGGAGACAGCCAGCGCCGTCTTGGGAAGCAGCCCATCGCCCCGCCCTGCCCGACCGGCCGGTCCTCGCCCGCCCTGCTGCGGCCGCAGGCCAGCCTGCCGCTGGCCGCGCTCGCTGCCGTGGTGTCGTGGGCGGCGGAAGCAACGGCACCCGAGCCGCTCGGCGTTATGGCCAGCAGCACGCCCCGCCGCAGCGTGCCGGCTCATCCACCGCTGGCCGACAGCCGCCTGCGGCCCGCACTGCGCCACCGCAGTAGGCGGCTCGGACGGGGCCAGCACAGCAGACCCTCAATCGGACTCTTGCAGTTAGCCGCGGCGGTCGACCCAGCCCATCCGATGCGAGGCCGATCTGTTTCCTGAATCGGTGAAGAATCCACCATTTACAACATCTACATGACTGCAGAAGGAGTATTTCAGGCAGTCAGGAGCTATATCGTGCATAATCACACAAATCTATAGCGATTGATGTGACTTGTGTCCCGGAAGCTGCTCCACTCTGAATAACTGCTAGGACACACGATGACCAGAAGTCTGGGACTGATGACCCTCTACCTGCATTGACCTGGACCGACCGTCAACGCGTAGCGAATTGCGTCCCGACATTGCCAATGCTACTGGTGCTCCTGGGAACCGTCGCGCCGAACCCTGCGACTCAGCCTATCCGCCAATCCAACCAGAGGCATCCGCCAGCATAGTCCGTTTAGGTGCCTCACTGAAGGGTCGGGCATCACCGACTCTGCACCTACGACTCAGAACAGCACTCCGCAGGGCCCGGCCGTTATCAGTGCGCTCCAGACTCGCGCCGGGCATTTCGATTGACCGACGCTAATCGTCGTCGTCATCCCGGTCGTCGTCATCGTCAGAACTGCCCCCAACCCCGTCATCGTCAACTGGGCCATTCACGAATACAAAGGTGATGCTCACCTCTGACGCAGCGGGGGTAACATGCGGCCCATGGACCAGCCGCAGGCCTGCTTGCAGCAAGGCAGACACTGTCGCGGCGCACCTTGCACCACGCTGAACGGAGATACCAGCCGCACTTGTGGCGCTGGAACTCCGAACCGTGATGGAACCGGTGTCAGAACTTGTGCATTGAAACACCACCACCTTGTCGTAGTTGCACCCTGCCAGACCGGCACAACTGGAACTCTGGGCACGAGCGCCAGGCACTAACACGAGTCCCGCCACAATCAGAGCACCTACTGGAATCACTTGTTTCATTCTGCTCTCTCCGTACTCACCCAACCGGCTCGCACGCGCCGTCGGACTTCCATCGTAGCGTCTCCAACGCCCGGACTGGAGGGAATCTAACTCAATCGGTCAATCGTCCTCAGCCCTCTCAATGGAGCGAGAATGCAATTAGTTTGCGCGTGCAGGACTAGAGAGAACTGGAGCACTGCCTAAGTCGCATGGTTTCTCCAGCTAACGGCAATTGTGTTGCAACTGCCACGATTCCAAGCCGGACAGACCGCTAAGTTTCTGAGACGAGTGATGCCGCGTTGGGCGATTCCTCCGAGCGGATGCCCGAGGAGCAGTCAATTCGGCGTGCCGTGCCCCACCGCCCTGCCGTGACACTGTGGGGACATCCTCAGCCAAGTCCAAGGCTGCCGGCCCGGGGCCGGCGGAGGCAGCCCGGCCACGGCCGCTTGGCACTTGTCCGACACTAGCGGTTGAGAGGCACGGGCTGCCTCAGGCCAGCCAGCGAGTCAGATTCTCGGCCACGAAGCCGTCGTCGGTGAGATCGGGGTAGAGGGTCGCGACGCGGTCGATCTCCTCGGCCTGGCCGCTGGACAGTGCCTCGTCCTTGTCTAAGCACCAAACGCCCTGCAGCAAACCCTGCCGCCGCAGCACCTCGTGGATTCCCGCGATGCACCCCGCAAACCGGTTCCGCACATCGAAGAGCGCGGAGTTCATTTCGGTTACTTGCAGGTTAAGACCTAGCAATCTCTCCGGAATCTGACTTCCGACCGCCGCGGCTTCACGGCACCGCCGCCAGATGCGACATGCGCTGCGGGTCCAAACCGCCCAGTGCCCGAGCAGCCCTCCGACGAACTCCGCCGTCCGTCCTTGAGCCGAGTAGCGGGACACCAAGTCCGCGACGATGTTGTCGTCGTTGCCGGTGTAGAGTGCGATTTCGTCCGAACGATCCGAGTCGCACACAGCACGCAGTACGTCCAACGTGCGATAGCGGTCAAACGGCGCCACCTTGACGGCCACCACGCCTTCGATGTCGCAGAATTCCCTCCAGAAGCGGTAGGGCAGCTCCCGCCCTCCAACGGCGGGCTGCAGGTAGAAGCCCATCACCGGGAGTGTCCGGGCAACAACTCTCGCATGTTCAAGTAGACGGCCCAAGCTGGCATGGGGCAGTCCGCCAAACCCCAGCAGGCCGAGATGATAACCGAGGTCCAAGGCTGTCCGAGCCTCCCTGACCGCTTGGCGCGTCCCTCCGAGTAGGCCCGCCACGCGCAGCACTGGCCGGCTGTCGGCAGTGTGCCAAGCGTCGACGGTCTCGGCGGCAAGAGCCAGCACCGGCTCGTACAGCCCGATGCGCGGTTCGTGAATTGCGAACTGGGTAGTATGCACTCCCACCGCCACGCCCCCCGCTCCCGCGTCCAAGTAGTAACGCGTCAGGGCGCGTTGCCGCCTCTCGTCCAAGCGCCGCCTTGAGTCCAAGGCAAGAGGATGGGCTGGGATGACCGCCCCGCTCTTGAGACGGCAGGCCGCATCCTGGTCTAGTCGCGCTGCTGGCGCCATCGCGAGTCCCGAGAGGCCTGCCCCGCTCCTCAGCGGACGGGCGCCGCCATTCGCTTCGACGCTCCGCCGAGCAGACGCGCGACGATCTCTTCAACGGCCCCATCCGCCTTGCCCGCAATCTCCTCCGGAGTTCGGTCTTGCACCGGATGGGGCACGAGGACGGGCTCGAAGTCCTGCCGCCTCAGGGCGGCCGCCTGCGCGCGCGCTGCAGAACGAAAAACATCCGTGAGGACGGCTACGGTCGGAATCCCAAGGTTCTCGAGCCGGATCGAGTCGTGCAAACTGCACGTCGTGCAGGACCCTCAATCCGCGAGCGCCTCAATGACCGCATGAGGCTGCACTTGCCTTATGTCAGCCAGCACCGACTCGGGGATCGGTTTCGCGAACGTCGGCTTGCGGTAGCGCAACACCTCAAGTACGCCGTACTTCTGATGCAGCAGGGTGCGCAATCGATCCAAGAAATCCGACCCGCCGGCCTTGCCAATGTCCAGCAGCGCGATGCAGGCGCCTTCGATCGACTGCAGCCGAGGCGCGGGAATCGCCTTCGGCAGGGCCCGCTCGTCCGCGGGGTTCACCAAGATAGTCGACATTTCAAGTTCCTCCTCGCCAACCGCCCACCAAAGCCGGCAGGCTCCGTCCAGTCACGCGAACTCATGACACACCATCTGGCTGCCCCCTGGCCCGATGGCCCACGAACCCAGCACCACCGAGAACTTCCCTGCGGGGCCGCCGGCTACCATCACACGAATTGACTCGGGCCGCGCGAATTTCCTGTAGCACCGCACCCGCCGGATCACGCACTCCTCATAGCTGGACGCTTCGTGGGTGCCCTCGCCTCCGTCTCCGTCGTACTCGCTGACCGGGATTCCGGTGTTTTCGTAGAGGAACTGGACCACATCGCGCTTGGAGAATCCTGATCTCTGCAGCGTCGCGGCGTGCTCCGGGCCGACGACGACCAAGGCTTCTGAACGGCCGCAGGCACGATGGCTCCACACGTTGGCCAGCACCGGGCAGAAGGCTCGCAGCAGCGTCTCCCCTCTCCTCGCCTTGTGCTCGCTCACGGCGCGCGGCGGCTCAGCGCAGAAGAAGGTGACCGCGCTGCGCCCCGCCGCCACGCCGAAGTCCGAGGCCAACGGCCCCCACGGGCTCCGCTCCTCGCTTTCTCCGATGACATAGCTGAATCGGCCCGGATTGCCCATCGTCGACATGTCGATGTTACCCGGAAACGCTCCGCCCAGGTTGCGCAGGACCAGCTGGATGGCCCGGCCGATCGCCGAATTCGGACGCGCCGCGTTGGAGAACACGTTGCTGCCGCAGGCGAAGCCCATCTCCCGCCGCACCGGTCCGTTGACGATGGCCAGCGGAGCGGCGAAGTGCGTCGTGCCCTGCACGCCGTGGATGTCCAAGCGCTCGTCGCACAACGCCCGGATCGCCGGAACCAGCACCCGCATGTAGGACGGAAGGCAGCCGGCCATCACGGCGTTGGCTGCAATCTTCTCCACGGTAGCCGGAGCGTAGTTGGGTGGAACATGGGCTACAACTTCGGCAGGTTCCAAGCCGGAAGCGGCAATCGCGGCGTCCACCCGCTCCACAGTCGGAGGCACAACGGGCAGCGGGTCAGCAAAGCCTTGCTGGTAGCAGAACTCCTCGACCTCGACGCCCTGCGGCACCTCCACGCGCGAAGCGCGGCGGGACCGGAGGTCATACAGGCCCGGCAGCGGCGCCGGTTCGGCATCCGATTCCGGTTCAACATGGCGGGACACGCACCCCGGCTGGAAATCGGGAGTCCCATCGCCCGTCTTCAGCCGGGCGACTCGCGGCCGGCCCAACAGGTCCGACAGGTTCGCAGCCAGTCGGTTGAGGTCCGCCTTGTCGAAACCCTGGCAGCTGCCCGCCACCAGTCCTTCGCCGTCGATCAGGAACAGCGCCGGAACAACTTCGAAGCCGAATGCGGCGCTGGCGGCCCAGCCCGCGTCAAGGCGCGCCGGCAATTGCAGGCGGAGGCCTTCGGACATGGCCGCAGTCCGCTCTCGGTCATCTTGCGAAAGCACGACGACTCGCGCGGGGTCGCCGAACTGGGCGCCGAGATCGTCCAAGCACCGCAGGGCCAAGTGGCAGGCCGGGCAGTCGGTCTTCACAAACGAGAGCAGCAGCGGACCGTCCGGGATCAGGCCCTCCAAGTCGGGCGCTCGCTCGCCTCGTCCCAGCACGGACGCACTCCTCTGCCCTAGGAGCCCCGGCACCGAGTGAGGGGTCTTGAGGCAGCCACAGTCAGTTCATCGTACATCACGCTCATCCGACTCGTCGGCCGCTGATCGGAATCAAGCTCGTCTTCAGCGCTTTCGGTTCTGGGACGCTAGTGTACCGTCAATTCACAATTGCGGGTAAACTCACTTCAACTCCCAAGGACCACGCGCCACTGAATTGGAGGGCAGGTCGGTATGGTGCCATATATGGTGTGATGCTGGAAGGAGTGGAGCGGGGCGGAGTTGCTGCGGGGACGTGAGGGATGGGCGCGCGTTACCGCCATCTGAGTTCCGAGGAGCGGTGTCGGATCGACGCGCTGCGCCAAGCCGGGCGCTCGGTGTCGGCGATCGCGCGACAGCTGGGCCCGCCCCGCGAGACGGTCAGCTGGGAGCGGCGGTGCCGCCGCGCAGGATGACGCCCGAGATCTGGGCCGGGGCGCGGGAGAGGCTCCAGCGGCAGTTCAGCCCGGAGCAGATCACGGGGCGGCTGCGGCTGGAGGGCGTGGTCAAAGTCAGCTGCTGGTGGATCGCCAGCGACCGCGCCGCGGGCGGGCGCCTGTACCTGCACTTGCGGCGCCGGGGAGGGCCTGCTTGAGGTGCTCGGCGAAGCGTAGTTCAGAGCCATCCCACACGCGAGTCGATTGGGAGTGGGCGAGGGCACCGCCCCGGTGACTCGCATCCGGCTCATCAAGCCCCTTTGCGGCGGTCAGGCATGCATGAGAATTGGCAGCCTAGTCGCTGCAACACGAAGCCAGCTGGTCGCATCCCGACCGAGCTGAGAGCGGGCATGCCGTGCTTGCAAGTTGCGATGATCGGGAGAGTCAGGGATCCCGCCGTGTGCGACCGTTACTAACCAGCTTGATCTCACACGTCACGGGATCCGGAATCTCCTCAATCCCTGTGTTCCTTCGCTCCGTGCGAACGGCGGCGAAGCACTGGACCGGCACATCGAAGTGCTTCGTGATGGCTGAGACGGCCCCGAGCATCGTCGCGCCCATGGTGATGACATCGTCAATGGCCACGAGCCTCCGAGGAGGCGCATCGAAGACACCAACCTGGTCCACGCTGAGGGAATCGAAGTGCTGCTGCGCTGACGGTCTAGCGCTCATGCTCGGAGCCGTCGAAGACTCCGCCACTTCCTTGCTCCTCCGCAACAGCGGAACCACTTGACAGCCCAACCGCTGAGCCACCATCTCCTGTGCCAAGAGATAGGTCGGCCAGTCTTCGATCGGCTGGTCCGGAACATGGCCGGGCATCGGGACGAGCGTCACGTCCGGACCAAGGATGCCCGCAAGCCCATCATGGCCTCGCTGGGTAGCCATGTGCTTGGTCATACGCTGGATCAACCCAAGGTCCCCATCCTTCAGCCCGTAGCAGCGGTCTCTGCTGTCAGGACCGAGCGGTCCCCGACCGCCGGGCGAATACGCGAAATACGTCCCACACTGGATTGTTCTCAGCAGGCCCGGAAAGCCTGGAGAGGAGCAGTCCTTCGTCACTGTTCGTTCCTCAATGCTGTCTAGCCACGGTCCCAAGCCAGATTGGTCGAGGACTGTTGCGCCGTAACCCAAGAACTTTGACACCCAACTGAACTCCCTCGACACCGCCGACTTGTGGATCGCGAGGGGACGCTCCAAGCGCAACGCCTCCCATCCTTGATGGATCGTGCCACTCTTCGGGCCCGCCGCTGCGATGATCGTGGCGTCGCTGAGCAGCGCCATCGTCCGATTGCGCTTGGGGAAGTTCCACCTGCGAACCGGTGACCCGAGGGGAAACTGCGAAACCGCTACATGCTCGCGGACGATCGTGCGATGCATCGCAGCGTTGGACTTCGGGTAGGCGACGTTGACGGGTGTTCCCAGCACGGCAATCGTTCGTCCACCGGATTGGATGGCAGTCGAATGGGCAATGGTGTCGATGCCCGCTGCAAGTCCGCTGACCACGGTTACGCCTCGGTCAAGGAGCTCTTCGCAAATCTCCCTCGCGGACCCCAGCGCCTCCTCGGACGCACGGCGGGAGCCGATCACGGAGACACGTCGCCCATCACGCATCAGCTGCGAGTCCCCCATCACGTATAGCTCCGACGGAGCGTGCTTCCTCTCAACCTTCGACAGCTTCCCGAGGATGTCCGCGAGTGCGAGCGTCTCGACGCTAACATCGCCCGCAGGTCTCGGGGAGTGCCGAACAACGGTTCCCATCAAGCCCCAATCATACAGACTCTGACTACCCACCGTCATGCATCGCAGCCACCTCTCAGCCCGCCGCGCGGAGATAGAGGGCGACCTGACCGGCCGGCCCACCGCGAGACTCGTCTACAACACCAGCCAATTCGACTCCCAGGCCTGCAGTGGACACACGCACATGCTCGGAAGCTCGCTGCCACCTCCCTCTCCGGACAGCCCCCTACCGTGCCGACCCCAGCCGGTTGAGGGCCACCTGCGCCAGCCATCAGCCGGCAGCGACCCGTCGCCCGCTCCCCTCCGTAGCAGAACAACCTCTGCACCCTCGCCTCGCGACGGGGAGTTCCGGCAGGGCGCACGGCCGTGCTCACCGGCGGGCAACGGGCCGGACCGAGCCCCCCTGTACGCTCAAGTCCGGGGCGCAGCTTAGTCGGACCGTGGCAGGAATTCCTGCGCGCCCGGAACGGAAGCGTGGGTGCAGACCCGAAGGATCAAAGGACAGGAACGCAGGAAGACCCCCTCCGTCAACCACTGGAGTCGCAGGCCCGGACATCAGCTCGGTCGGTCAGCGGGCCATCAGCGCAGGCCGTGCCGGACCTCGCCGCCTGCTCTACATGGCGGCCCTGTCGGCAAGTAATTGGGAACCGTGCTCCGAGAGTCTCTAGCAGCGCCTCGGCACTCGCGGCAAGCCCCACAAGCTGGTCCTGGTGGCGGTCCTGCGTCGACCCATCGGCCTGCTTAACACGCTGTTGCGCCGAGACCGCATGGGGCACAGCGAGACCGCCCTCCGGCCCGATCGAGGCCGCTGTGTGAATCCCCTCCTCCACTGTTGGGCAAACGGCCGTGCCTGGCCAGACTCGGCACAGGCAGCAACCTTCTCACATACCCTGCCGAGGCAGCGAGAACCAGAAGATGCTGATTCGTCTCCAGCTCCACAAGCATCTTCCCTTGCGTCGGCTCAGCCCCTTGACGAACGCCACGGAAGCTTGGCCACGATGCCACAACTCTTGAGGAACTGTCCGATCGGATCCTTGTCGAAAGCGCTGGCTGCAGCCATACTTGAGCCCATGGCAGGCCTGCACCAACAACCGACCGGGGCCGAACCGGCCCGCCGGTGCTAAGCTACGAACGGAAGGCAGGTCTCGCCACCCCAGCCCTCGATGAAGTTCGGCGTAGTCATCTTCCCGGGCTCGAATTGCGACCACGACGCGATCTACGCGCTGTCGCACAACTTGGGCCAGCCTGTGACCGAGATTTGGCACGAGTCTGAGGACTTGGGCGATCAGGACGCGATCTTCGTGCCCGGCGGGTTCTCCTACGGCGACTACCTGCGCTGCGGAGCCTTGGCTCGATTCTCCCCCGTGATCCGCTCCGTGCGCCGCTTCGCCGAGACGGGAGGCCTGGTGCTGGGAGTCTGCAACGGCTTCCAGATCCTTTGCGAGGCGGGCCTGTTGGAAGGGGCCCTGATCCGCAACCACCGGCTGCGGTTCCTCTGCCGGACGGTGGACCTGGAGCCGGCGACCGTCGATTCGGCGTTCACCAGCGCATGCCGCACGGACCGCCCCCTGCGGATCCCCATCGCCCACGGCGAAGGCTGCTTCGTCGCCGACGACTCGACCTTGGACCGCCTCGAGCGCGAGGACCGCGTCGCGTTCCGCTATGCGGGAGAAAACCCCAACGGCTCCTACCGGGACATTGCGGGAGTGCTCAGCCCGGGCCGCAACGTGCTCGGCATGATGCCCCATCCTGAGCGCGCTTGCGACCCCGCCGTGGGCTCCACCGACGGCCTGGCCGTGTTCGGCTCGATGATCGCCGCCACGGAGGCTCTGAGAGCCAATCATGCAGGCTAGAGTCGACGAGCGCGTCGCGGCCGAGCACGGGCTCACCACGGACGAGTACCGCCGAGCCGTAGCCGGCCTCGGCCGCGTCCCCACCTACACCGAGATCGCAATCATCGGGGTGATGTGGAGCGAGCACTGCTCGTACAAGAGCTCGCGCCTGCACCTGAAGAAGCTGCCCACCCGCGGAGAGCGCATCCTCGTCGGCCCTGGCGAGAACGCCGGGATCGTCGACATCGGCGGGGGTTGGGCGGCCGCGTTTAAGATCGAGTCCCACAACCATCCCAGCTACATCGAGCCGTTTCAGGGTGCCGCCACCGGCGTGGGGGGGATCCTGAGGGACATCTTCACGATGGGCGCCCGCCCGGTGGCCGTGATGGACGCGCTGCGCTTCGGTCCGACCGACGATCCAGAGCACGGGGCGAACAACCGCCGGATCCTCCGCGGCGTGGTGGAGGGGATAGCGCACTACGGCAACTGCATCGGCGTCCCCACCATCGGAGGCGAATGCGAGTTCGATCCCTCATTCAGCGCCAACCCCTTGGTCAATGTCTTCGCGCTGGGCGTGTTCCGCACGGACTCGATCTTCCTCGGTTCGGCCAAGGGTGTCGGCAACCCTGTCATCTACGTCGGAGCCAAGACCGGGCGCGACGGCATCCAAGGTGCGTCGATGGCGTCAGCGGAGTTCGATGAGGACTCCGAAGCCAAGCGGCCCAATGTGCAAGTGGGCGACCCCTTCTTGGAGAAGCTGCTGCTGGAGGCGTGCATCGAGGCGATGCGCACGGGGGCGATCCTCGGCATTCAAGACATGGGCGCCGCGGGCCTAACCTGCTCCACGGCGGAAATGGGGGACCGCGGAGGCGTCGGAATCGAGATCGAGCTGGATCTGGTCCCCCAGCGCGAGGAAGGCATGACGCCGGACGAGATCATGCTCTCCGAATCCCAGGAGCGGATGCTGCTGGTGGCTGAGCGCGGCCGTGAGCGCGAGGTGCTGGCCGTGTTCGAGAAGTGGGGCTTGGACGCGGTCGCGATCGGCACGGTCACCGGGGACGGCAAGCTGCGCGTCCGCCAGCATGGAGAGGTCGTGGCCGAGCTCGGCAACAATTTCCTGAGCGAGAACGCCCCCCTGTATGACCGGCCCCGCACGGCCCCGCACCGCACGGCCCCTCTGGACGGCCCCGCGCTTCCCCGCTCCTCCGGGGGGGACTGCCTCACCGGATTGGAGCGCATGCTGGGTTCGGTTGACATGAGCTCCAAGCGCTGGATCTGGGAACAGTACGACCACCAAGTCCGCACCAACACCACCGCCGGGCCCGGCGGCGACGCCGCCGTGCTGCGCATCAAGGAGGCTGGCGTGTCCTTGGCCATGGCGCTGGACGGCAACTCCCGTTACTGCTCACTGGACCCGCGCCAAGGCGCCGAGCTGATCGTCGCCGAGTGCTGCCGCAATCTCGCTACGGTCGGGGCCGAGCCGATCGCGGCGACGAACAACCTGAACTTCGGGAACCCCGAGAAGCCGGAGATCATGGCCCAGCTCGCGGAGGCCGTCGAAGGTCTGGCCGACGCCTGCCGGCACTTCCGCACGCCAATCACTGGCGGAAACGTCAGCCTGTACAACGAGACACTCGGCGAGGGCGTCAAGCCCTCTCCGGTGGTGGGCATCGTAGGCCTCGTCGAGCATGTCGACGCGCCAGTCGGCGCGTGCTTCGCCGAACCCGGCCAGGAGGTCATCCTGATCGGCGGTTTCCTGCCAGGCGCCGGCGCGGACCTGTCGCGCAGGTTCGGCTCCACACAGTACGCCCGCCTCGTGCTCGGAGGCACCTGGGGACTGCCTCCGGCGCTCGACAAGGACTACGAGTCCGCCGTGCAATCAACCACCCGCCGGATCGTCCGTGCCGGACTGGCGGCGGCGGTGCATGACGTCGGGGACGGCGGGGTGGCCTTCGCACTGGCAGAGTGCTGCTTCGGGCCCCGGCGGATCGGGGCCCGAGTGGCGCTCAGCTGCGACCGGGACCCGGCCCAGACTCTGTTCCATGAAGCGCCGTCCAGGGTCTTGGTGGCCGTCTCGCCCGAGAACGCCCGAGCGGTCCGCCAGGCTGCGGACCAGTTCGGAGTCGAGGCTCCGGTGATCGGCGAGACAGGCGGCTCGCGCCTGCGCATTTCCTTCGACGGCCGGGACTGCCTCGACGCCCCTGTTGCCAGGCTGCATCGGCTTTGGGACTCGGCGCTTGAGGCCGAACTGGAGGCGCAATGACTCCCAACCGTGCAACAGCGAAGGGCGGCCAAGAGGAAGTGGACCTGCGCAAGGGCTTTCGTGAGGAGTGCGGCATCTGCGCTGTCTTCGGCCACCCCGAGGCCGCCAACCTCGTCTACTTGGGCCTCTACCAGCTCCAGCACCGCGGCCAGGAGAGCGCGGGGATTTGCGCCAGCAACGGCAGCACCGTGAAAACGCGCAAGGGCATGGGCCTTGTCAACGAAGTCTTCGGCGAGTCGGAGCTGAAGAAGCTCAAGGGCCACACGGCCATCGGACACACGCGCTACTCGACCGCCGGGGACGTCAGCCACCTCAACGCCCAGCCGTTCTACGTCGAGTGCAACAAGGGCGCGCTGGCCGTCGCCCACAACGGGAACCTCACCAACGGGCACGCCCTGCGGGACGAGCTGGAGAGGTCCGGATCGATCTTCCAAGCCACCAGCGACACCGAGGTGATTCCGCACCTGATGGCGCGCTCCCGCGAGCCGGACCTGATGCATGCGCTGAGGGAGTCCCTGCTGCGGCTGGAGGGCGCTTACTCCTTGGCCGTGTTGGGCCAGGATCGCATCATTGTGGCCCGCGATCCGCGCGGATTCCGGCCCCTCGCTTGGGGGACGCTGCGTTACCAAGGCCGGGATGTCCAAGTCTTCGCGTCCGAGACCTGCGCGTTCGACCTGATCGGCGCGAAGTACCTCGGCGATGTGCAGCCCGGTGAGATGATCACCGTGAGCGCCGAAGGCGTCAACCGGCAGCAGTTCGCGCCGCCGCACCCGAGGTCGCAGTGCGTGTTCGAGCACGTCTACTTTTCGCGACCGGACTCGATCGTCTTCGGCCGGGCGGTGCAGAAGTCGCGGGAGGCGCTCGGCAGGCTGCTGGCGCGAGAGAGCCCGGTCGCGGCCGACTACGTGATCCCTGTGCCCGACTCCGGGAATTCGGCCGCGATCGGCTTCTCCCACGAGTCTGGGATCCCCTTCAGCAACGGTCTGATCCGCAACCACTACGTCGGGCGCACCTTCATCGAACCCGAACAGTCGATCCGCAACTTCGGAGTCCGGCTCAAGCTCAATCCGGTCCGCCACATCGTGGCCGGCAAGCGCATCGTCCTCGTGGACGACTCCCTGATTCGCGGCACGACCAGCAAGAAGATCGTCGGCATTATGAAGGACGCCGGCGCCACCGAGGTCCACCTCCGCATCTCGTGCCCCCCGACGATCGCCTCCTGCTACTACGGCGTGGACACGCCGGACTCGAAGGACTTGATCGCCAACCAGCATTCGGTGGAGGAGGTCCGCCAGCACACGGGAGCCGATTCGCTCGCCTACCTCTCGCTCGACGGGCTGAAACGCTCGGTTGAGGACCTTCGCGACGAGTACTGCTACTCGTGCTACACGGCCGACTACCCGACTCCGATCGTGGGCGTCGACGACCTAGTGCGGGACTACCGCCTCAAGAACGCCTCCTCGGACCGGATCGCTTGGCGCGCCGGGCAAGTCGAGTGACCGCCGGATCCGGCCCGGCCGCAAGCGGCGGCACACCGCGGACCGTTGTATCCTCTTGAACGGGGGGCTTCGACCGGCGCCCGCCAGACGGAGAATCAAACAATGAGACGCATTTACCTAGGGACTGCCTTCTGCGCGCTGGCGGGGCTGGCGTGCGCAGTCGCGACGCAGCAAGAGGACGACCGCGCGGAGCCAACCTACCAAGTCGTGCATGGCTGGCCTAAGCTGCCGGAAGGATATGCCCTAGGGCAAGTGGTCGGAGTCGACGTCGACAGCCAGAACCGGGTCTGGGTGTTCCATCGCGCCGCCCGCCCCGTGCTCTGCCTGGACGCCGCAACCGGCGAGATCCTGTCCTCATTCGGCGACGCCATGTTCGACAACGAGCACGGGCTGGCCGTAGACGCAGACGACAACCTCTGGGTGACGGACGCCAACACGCACGTCGTCGAGAAGTACAGCCCCGAAGGGGAACTCCTGATGACGCTCGGCATCAAGGGGGAGGCGGGCGAGGACGAGCAGCGGTTCAACAAGCCCACGGATGTGGAGGTAGGGCCCGACGGCTCGGTCTACGTCACGGACGGATACGGCAACAACCGCGTTGTCAAGCTCGACGCCGACGGCGCGTTCGTTACGGCCTGGGGAGTGAAGGGCGAGGCGAGCGGCGAGTTCGACACGCCGCACGGAATCGCGATCGACGCTGACGGGAAGGTGTACGTAGCCGACCGGGGCAACTCCCGGCTGCAGGTGTTTGACGCTGACGGCGAGTTCCTGGCAGCTTGGAAGAACGACGAGATCGGCAGGCCTTGGGGCGTGGACGTCACACCGGACGGCAACATTGTGCTGGCCGACGGCGGCGACCTGACCAACACGGCTTATGACCGCAATGGTGCGGTGCTGGCGACTCCGGACGGCGAGATCCTAGAGCGCTGGGGCTCGTATGGCAGCCAAGACGGCCAGTTCTACTGGGCGCACGACATCGCGGCCGGCCCGGACGGAGCGGTGTACGTGACGGACGTCAATGTGGGCATGCGAGTGCAGAAATTCGTGCGCCGGTGACAGCGGGTCGAGGGCAGGCCGGAAGTCTCAGTCCACGTACAGGAACTCGTTGGAGCTGATCAGCGCGTGGGCCAGTCTCTCTACGGCCCTCTCCAGCGCCTCGCTCTCAACGGAGTTGGCCCGGGCGTGCAACTGGCGCTGGGCGTTCAGCTGGTCGCGAGCCAGCCGCGCCTCCTCGGCGGTCGGACGCCTCCCCAAGATCAGCTGATAGGCCGACTCGGCTAGCGCGGACGGCCGTTCGGCGGGACTGTCGGCCGCCATGCGACTGATGACGCGGGCAGCGGCAGCGGCATTGTCCAGCGCGAACTCGCTGTTCATCAGCGTCAGCGATTGGAGCGGGGTCGCTGACGGGACGCGCCGGATGCAGGCGGTGTCGATGCTCGGGAAATCGAACGCGGCCAAGAAAGTGCTGGGCCAAGTGCGGCGCGACAGCAGGTAGATGCTGCGACGCAGTGCCCCTTCGCCGGTCGCGACCTGCAAGCCGTCCGGCCGCGACTCCAGATCCACAGGCGGCCCTCCCAGCGAAGTGTCGAGGCGGCCCGCAACGAAGAGGATCGAGTCCCGCAGCGCCTCGGCATCAAGACGTCGCAGCGGCATGCGCCACATCAGGCGGTTGCCCGGGTCCCGGACTGCCGCCTGTCCGCTGCGGGCGTTATCCGAACGCCGAGACGACTGCCGGTACACCGAAGAGGTCATGATGAGCTTGTGCAGTCGCTTGGCCTTCCAGCCGTGCCGGACGAAGTCAACAGCCAGCCAGTCCAGCAAGGCCTGATTGGACGGCGGAGCGCCGTTCCGCCCGAAGTCGTCCGCAGTGGAGACGATCCCCTCGCCGAAGTGATGCTGCCAGATCCGGTTGACGATGACCCGGGCCGTGAGGGGGTGGCGCGGATCGACCAGCCATTCCGCCAAGGCCAGTCGCAGTCCTGAGGTGTCGCCGACCCGCCGCGGTGACGGGTCTGCCATGCAGGTCTCGCCGGACGCGCACAGGGCGGCCAGGAAGCCGGGACGGACCCGCGGCCCGGGTGACTCGACGCTGCCCCGCTGCAGCAGGCGAATCAGCGGCCGCCCCTCCCCGTCCCACAACGCCTGAATCTGCTGGGCCTCGCTGCGATAGCCTCGCCAAGTCTCGGTGTCTCGCAGGATGCGCTCCATCCGGCCTCGCTCAGCCTCCGGGGCTAGGTCCAGGACCTCCCGGTCACCGACAGCGACCTGCTTGCCGAACTTCAGCGCAAGGTACTTCTGGATCTCGGTGCGGTCCCCCTCGGCGGTCAGCACCGCCTCCCGCACATCGTCGCGGATCACCGCAGGCACGTCGCCCAGCTTGGACTCGCGCAGCTCGTCCCGGTAGGGCGCGGCGAGCTGGTCGAACCGTGACCGGAGCCGGTCGACCTCGGCATCGACGGCCTCGTTGTGGCGGTCGACGCGCTGCTTCTCGGCGCGCGAAATGGTGTGCAGGAGCCGATTCTTGGGCTGGATCCAGTCGGAGGGATTGTAGGCGGCCGAGAAGATCGCGAGGAACCGATAGTAGTCGCGCTGCGGAATCGGATCGTATTTGTGGCTGTGGCAGCGAGCGCAGGTGAGAGTTAGACCGATCGCGCTGCGGGAGACCTTGTCGATCAAGGCGAACAGCGTGTCGTAGCGGTCCGCAGGTCGGTCGGAGATGTCTTCGTTGGTGGCGTCCAGCACAGTGCGCAGGTAGCCGGTGGCGACGAGAGACTCGAGCATTTGAGGAGTGTGCCGGTCCGCGTTGCGCCAGTCGTGGAGCTCGTCCCCGGCCAGCTGCTCGGTCAGGAAGCGGTCCCACGGCTTGTCCGCGTTGAAGGAGTCCACCACATAGTCCCTGTAGCGCCACATTCCGGGCGCCAGCGAGACCCGGTCGGCTTGGAAGTCCTTGCCGAGCGTGTCGACATAGCCCGCGGCGTCCAGCCAGAATCTCCCCCACCGCTGGCCGTACAGGGGGGACTCGAGCAGGCGGTCGAGCAGGCGGTCGTAGGATCCGGGCCGCTCGTCAGCCAAGAAGGCGGACACTTGCTCCGGCGTGGGCGGCAGCCCCCACAGGTCGATGTAGGCTCTGCGCACGAGCGTCCGGCGCGACGCAGGCCTCGATAGCGACAGCCCCTGCTGATCCAGCTCGCTGATGATGAAAGCGTCGATCGGAGTTGTCACCGAAGAGCCGGCAGTGGCGGGCGGAGGCGAGGCTGCCTCTGGCGGAATGAAGGCCCAGTGGCTGCGATCCGTATCGGTGACCGGAGGAGCTTCCGCCTTTGTGAAGGAGCGGTCGAGCAGCCTGCCGACTTCGACGTAGTCGGCGAAATGCCCCCTGTCGATCCAGTCCCGGACGAGATCGACCTCGTCGGGACTGAATGGCTTCCCAGCACCCTGCGGAGGCATCGCTCCGTCAACGATCTGGCGTACAAGAGCGCTCTTTTCGGAGAACCCCTCGAGCACTACCGGCCCGCGCAGCCCCCCTCGCAGCAGCCCTGGGAGCGAGCGAAGGTCAAGGCCCGCCTGAGGCCCGGACGCCCCATGGCAGGCGGAGCATCGCTCAACCAATAGCGGCTGGATCCGCTCCCGGTAGTACGCGAGCTGCTGCTGGGCTAGTTCGGGAACGCCCTCGGGGTCCTCGGACGCGGCCCCTTGGTCGATCCAGCGGCGAATCGTTTCGACATCCTGCTCGGGAACCACGCTCTTGAAGGCCGGAGGAGGCATCTGGCCGCGGGCCAGCTTGCGATAGAGGACGCTGGCCTCGGCGTCGCCCTTCACGACGACCGGACCGCTGAAGCTGCCTCTGAACAGCGACCGAGCGGACCGCAGGTCCAGTCCGCGTTCGGGCGAGCTCTTGCCGTGACAGGTCAGGCAGTACTCCGAGAGAATCGGCTGGACTTCCTGCTCAAACACCAAGTCGCGGCCGTCGGCGGCCGTGCCGAGCGCGGCGGCGCAGAGGCCAGCCAAGACAGCCCGCGTCACTCGGCCAGCACCTCCCCTGAGAGCAAGCCCGGCACAACGCGGGCACCGGTGACGGTGACGTCGGACGGAGTCTCCATCCGACCGGCATGCCGAAACTGCGTCCGGCGGTGGTCCAAGCCCATCTGGTGCAGGACCGTTGCGACCATGTCCGGCACGCTGACGCGATCGACGACCGCCTTATAGCCGAAATCGTCGGTGCGGCCGTGGATCGCGCCGGGCCGAAACCCGCCCCCTGCGAACCAGAGAGTGAAAGCGTTGCGGTTGTGGTCGCGGCCGCCGCTGCCCTGCGTCGTCGGCAGCCGGCCGAACTCGCCCGCCCACATCACGATCGTTTCGTCCAGCATTCCCCGCTGCTCCAAGTCTCGGACCAACGCGGCGGCGCCGCGATCGGTCTCGGCGGCGATCCTCGGCAGGCCCTCCCGGAGCTTGTTGTGGTGGTCCCACGGCTGTCCCGGCCTGGTCGTGACCTGGACAAACCTCACGCCCGCTTCCACGAGCCGACGGGCCAGCATGCAGCGCTTGGCATACGGGCCCGCCACCGGGTCGTCAACCCCGTAGAGCTTGCGGGTCGCCTCCGATTCTTCTTCCAAGGAGAGGGCGTCCAGCGCCGCGACCTGCATGCGGGCCGCCAGCTCGAAGTTCTGAATCCTCGATTCCAAGTCGGCCTCGCCGGGGCGCCGGGCGGCATGCAGCCGGTTGATTCGCTCCAGATAGTCCAAGCTCGACCGCTGGACGCCGGGCGGCGCCGGACGGGCCGGCTCAAGGTGGTGGACCGGTGAGCCGCTCATGCTGAACTCCACCCCTTGGAACAGGGCCGGCAGGAATCCATTGGCCCACAGCTGCTTGCCACCGACGGTGTAGCCCTCGGGATCGCGAAGGACCACGTAGGCAGGCAGGTTCTGGTTCTCGGTTCCGAGCGCGTAGCTGATCCAAGAGCCCAGCACGGGTCGGCCCGGAAAGATCTTGCAC
The DNA here is from genome assembly GCA_963662745.2 of Bryobacterales bacterium. Lineage (GTDB taxonomy): Bacteria > Acidobacteriota > Terriglobia > Bryobacterales > UBA6623 > VXMF01. The sequence goes on along the minus strand of CAXXUI010000002.1, from coordinate 1,477,556 downwards.
GTGAGCAGCATGTTCAACCCCTCCAAGTGGTTGTTGTGCTCGGTGTGCATCGAGCGGACGAAGCACAGCTTGTCCACGATCTCCGCGAGGCGGGGCAGCGCCTCGGAGACGTCCATGCCGCAATCCCCGTGCTTGCGAAACGCGAACGGCGACGGCAGAAGGGCGTTCCGGTTCCCCGGCTGGTGGATCTCGACACCATCGGGATGAGGCTGTCCGGCGTGCTTGGCCAGCATCGGCTTGGGATCGAACAGATCCATCTGGCTGGGGCCACCGTTCTGGACGAGCTGGATGACTGCCTTCGCCCGGCCCGGGAAATGGCCCTTCCGCGCTCGCAGGCCCCGCTGCGGTGCGGCGGCGAGCAGCGGGTCGCCGGCCAGCAGGTGGGACAGGGCGATGCCCCCGAAGCCAAGGCCGCTCAGGCCTAGAATCTGGCGCCGCGTCAGCGGCAGCTGCCTCTCAACTCGCACAGTCTGGCGACGGATCGCTCCTCGATCCAGAGTCATTCTCGGACAAACGAAGGGCGGATTGCAACCCGAGATGCACTTTCGGGCCTCGCCGGCCAGCGCCCGGCTCGCTCTGCGCGCAGCAACCCGGCGGCGGGCCGTCGCGGGACGGTGCCCTCATCTCGCCCCAAGTCCGCACGGTCACACGGCACACTCGCTCCACATCACGGATACGTGTAGGTCGACTGCAGCCCCAGCGGAATGCCCAGAGCCCAGTAGAGACCCAAGGCCAAGGACCAAGTGACCAGCAGGCTGATCGAGTACGGCAGCATCAAGGAGGTGACCGTGCCGATGCCGGTACCCTTCACCCACCGCTGGCAGAAAGCCACCACCAACGGGAAATACGGCATGAGCGGCGTGACGATGTTGGTCGTGGAATCCCCCACGCGGTAGGCCGCCTGAGTGAGTTCGGGGGCCAGGCCCACCTGCATGAGCACGGGCACGAACACGGGCGCCAGCAGAGCCCATTTCCCGGAAGCCGATCCGACGAGCAGGTTCACGACGGCGCTCAGCAAGATGATCCCGCCCACGGTCATCATGCCCGGCAGGCTCAAGGCCTTCAGGAACTCGGCACCCTCCACGGCCAGCAAGGCGCCTAGGTTGGATTGCGAGAACGCCGTTGTGAACTGGGCGCAGAAGAAGATCATCGTCAAGTAGTAGCCCATCGTAGACATGGCCTTGCTCATGCCCTCGATGACGTCGCGGTGGCTGCGAACTGTCCCCGCCACGCAGCCGTAGACCGTGCCGGGCACCAGGAACAGCAAGAAGATCAGTGGGATCATCGACTGCATCAGCGGCGCCGAGAAGGAGCTCAGTTGTCCGTTCGGCGCCCGCAGCGGGGAATCGGACGGCAGCACGACGATCACCAGCGCCGCCACGCCGAGCGCCATGGCCCCGAGTCCGGCCCACACGCCCGCCCGCTCCTTCGCGGTCAGGGGCTCAAAGTCGACGCTGTCGGAACCGTCACCGTCCAGAGGCGTCTTGCGAAGGCGGGGCTCGATCAATCGATCGGTCACCACCCATCCGACACCAATCACCAGCACGCTGGAGACGCTCGTGAACAGCCAGTTGCAGAGCGGGTTGACCTCGCGGTCCGCGTCGAGGATCTGCGCAGCCGACTGCGTGAAACCCTGCAACAGCGGGTCCAACGCGGACGGCATGAAATTCGCCCCGAATCCGCCCGACACGCCGGCGAAGGCACACGCGATGCCAGCCAGCGGATGCCGCCCGGCGGCGTGGAAGATGATGCCGCCCAACGGAATCACGAGCACGTAGCCGACATCCGCAGCGGTGTGGCTGACGATCGCGACCAGCAGCAGCATCGGTGACAGCAGACGCCGAGGGGTCAGCGCAACCAAGCCCTGCAAGCTCGCGCGGATGAATCCCGTGTGCTCGGCGACGCCAACACCGAGGAGCGCCACCAGCACGACGCCGAGTGGAGCGAATCCGGTAAAGGCAGACACCATGCCTGCTAGGAATGCGGCCAAGCTGGGCCCGGACAGCTGGTTCTGCACGGTCCGCGCCACCGGGCCATCCTTGGCAGGCACCACGAACTCGTGTCCCGCCAGCAGCCACGAGGCGATCCAGACGGCCATGAGGGCGAGCACGAACAGCGCCGCCGGATCCGGCAGCCGGTTGCCGACTCTCTCAATCCACTGGAGGAGCTTATCGACCGCTGTTGGTCTCTCGGGATGGGAATCGCCTTGCCGAGCCACTGCCCGAACAGCATAACCGAGGACGAGATTTTGAGAATCCGGCGCGATGCCCTCGGCCGGGATCAGGCTGGCCCGACAGACCGCGCCGGCCTCGAGCCGCGGATCGCCGCGCAGACCACGCGGCTCCGTCTCATCGCGTGGATTCGGCGGTCTGGTCCCCCAGCTTCAAGCGAGGCCGAAGCAGTCTCGGGCGTACCGCCAGCAGTCGCTCCCAGGTGCGTGATGACTCCTCTGCTTGGCCCAAGGCAGCACGGATGGAAGCCAGCAGCTGATAGCTGGATTCCAAGGCTGGCTCTCGGCGAATCGCCTCCCGCAGCAGCGCGACGGCCTTGCCCTCTTCGCCCGCCTCCCACCACGCCGCTGCCAGCGCGTTGTAGTGCAGTGCCCCTGCGTCGCCCGCGGCAATCGCCGCTTCGAGCAGGCGCAAGCCCTCGCGCAGCGACCCGGTGAGCACTAGGCCCGTCCCTAAGGCATCGAGTGCGTCCTGGTCAGCGGACGAGGAGAGGGGGAGCTGGCTGAGGCGCTCGACGCCCCGACGCACCAGCTCCGCGGATCCCAGCCGTTGGCCGTGACGCACGTACGCGATCCCCAGACCCCGGTCCAGCAAATCTTGGGAGACCGGAGCCCAAGCGCGAAGCCTCACGGGCGGCATGTCGACCTGGCCCTCTGCGGGCCTGAGCTGGATCCGATGGTCGGTGAAGGCGCTATGGCCGCTGTCGTGGGACCGGCGCCTCGGCATGTGGCATTGGATGCAGTCCGGCTCCCGCTCCAAGTGGTCAGAGGGCAGCCCCTGGCCGTGGCAGGCGATGCAGCGGCTGCTGTACTCTGCCATCGACCGGTCCGGCGGGGAGTGGGGATCATGGCACGTGCCGCACCAGAAACGGTCGCCCGATTGCTGCGCGCACTGGCTGAGCGCGAGCTGCTCAACATGACTGACCACTTGGAATCGACCGTCCTCACCGGCCCGCTCCACATCGCCCACAAACACCGTCCAGTACTCTTCCAAGCGTCGGCCGGGCTCGAAGGCCCCGAAGTCGCGGTCCGGATGCAGCACGCGGACGACGCCTCCCAAGTGGCATTGCTCGCACACGCTGTCGCGCTCCCTGGGCCCGGCATGTACCGGGTTGAAGATGGACCCGGGGTGAGGGGCGGCCACATGCCGGCGCGAGGACCCGTGGCAGCAATCGCAGGAGATCGCCAGAGGCTCCAAGTACGGCTCCTCGTAGCGGTTGACCGCGGCACCAATCGGACGGGGGCCGCCGGCGTGGCACCAAAGGCATTCCGGGGTCGCTGGCCGCGAAAAGTCCGGAAACTCCTCGGACTCCATGCCGGGGGCCATTCCCCACCGTCCGCGTTCGGCGTAGTAGGCAACCGGCGACTGAAACAGCGAGTCGCCGACCTGCACGAGAAACCCAAAGGCGGCGTTTCCCGAGCCAATGACGTACGCGACGTCATACCGCGCCTTGAGCCCTTGGTGTGCGATTTCCTGCGACATCCTGCGGTCCGCGAAGTCGGTCCGAAAGACTGCACCGGACAGACCGTGCCCGTAGGTGCCCGTCGGATGACCCTCGTTGGGCACGGACATCGACCGACCCATCCCACTCCTCAGGTACTGCCGGACCTCGCTGGGATGGCATGGCACGCACTCCTCAGGTCCCGCGAGCACCGGCCGAACAACCACCAGTGCGAGCAGGGCCAGCGACAAGATCCTGCCTTTGCCCGCGAGAGGCCTGCTCCGAAGGGATGGGCGGCTGCGTGGTACCGGCCCGGGCTGCCGGTTTGGCAGACAGCCACCGCCAAGCGGGGGTAAGGCGAACCAAGCCCGGTCGCGTGTCCGAGCGTTCGCACTTCTGAGTCTGCGCTGCACCACGTTACGCATGGTAGCCGCAAGGGATGTCCAGACGCCTCCAAACGCAGGACTTGCCCACTTCGGCTACAGAGCGGCCGTGGCGGCTCGGTAAGCCGCCGTCGCAATGTGGCAGCCGGTCAGCAGGTCCACAGCTGGCCGCCGCCACGTTCCGCTGGTTCGCGATGAACAACCTGGACTCCCCCAAATCGAACCGGTCCAGGTCGGCCGCTGCGAGGCGCCGGGTGATGTCGTGCTCGGCACGCGCCAGTTCCAGCCTCCTCAGGGCCATCTCCGGCGTCGACGCAGCGTCGCGGACCTCGATCTCGACCTTGTCCTAGGCGTAGCGCAGCTTGTGCAGCAGCTGCTCCCGCATGGCATTCTGGACGGCCAGTTCGCCGCTGGCTTAGCGGCGCCGCACGGGCAACTCCCGCGTGATGCCGACGATATTGGGCCAAGTGCATCGAGTGAGAGGGCGCTGGCTAGCGCAGGACCTCGTCCAGCAGCAGCAGAGACCCGAACGCTACGACGCTGACCAGCACCTTAGTGGCAACCGGCCCCGGTCCAACCAGCGTCAGCAGACCGATGCCCACCAAGTAGGGGATGACGACCCACAGCTCGCGGCGCTCCAAGTGCAGCAGGCGCGCAATTGCTTGCCGGGGCTCCCTTTCCAAGTGACACCTTCCCCAAGCGGGGACCGCAGGTCCTCCAGCATCGACACCGCCGTTTCGAACCGGAGGCTCATTGGGCTGCTTCCGTCCGACTGGGGTCAGGCAATGAATCCCCTCTTCGCAGCATTCAAGACGACCTAGAACAGAAGGCCGAGGCAGTGGGGAGAGCTGGCATCGCACAGAGACTACCGGTCACTGTTCCTACGGCATGGAATCCATTCGCGAGGCGACCGGGTGCCCATAGTGTTGGCTGACTTGGACCTGCCAGCGGTGGCTTCTTCATAAGGATCATCCGAGCATGAGCGCTTGCGTTCCAGCCGCCCGTGCTTCATAGCCGGGCGTCCCCGAACAGCACCGGAGGCCCCTCGTCGTGGGGCCGCGGGCGTTGGAGCCGCGTTGGCGAGGGCGCCTCGCACAGAGCAGGCGCCCGGACGAGCGGCATGTGTGGGCGACTTGGCAGCACGACGACCGCACGACATTCCTAGCAGGCGAAGAGCCAGCCCAGCGCCGGTTCGACCGACACCGACATGTATACTGTTGCCGCAGCAAGTCGCCCCAGCGACTTGGAAGGAGACCTAGTGAGAATCGCTCTCGTCACCGCGCTGGCAGCCGTCGTGCTGGCTTCAGCGCTGGCCGCACCTGCCACCGCGCAGGAGAATCGCATGTTCAACACCGTCAAGCAGAAGCTGGCGGAGGGGAAGCAGGTGGTCGGCGGCACGATCTATACATCCGACCCCACCATCTATTGCGCGATGGCTAATTCGGGCTTCGACTTCCTGTGGATCGAGATGCAGCACAGCCCACTGAGCTACGACCAAGTGGCCAGAATGATCTGGGCCTGCCGGGACGCTCCCGCCATCCCGTTCATCCGCGTCCCGACGCCCACGGAAGGAGACATCCAGAAGGCCACCGACATCGGCGCCTTGGGCATCGTCGTGCCAATGGTCGACAGCGTGCAGGAGGCTCAGGACGGAGTGACCTACACCAAGTACCCCCCGATGGGCAAGCGCAGCCGCGGCGGCGGCCAGTACGGACGCCTCTGGGGATCCGACTATCGCGCACTCGCCAATGACAACATCATGGTGATCGTGATGATTGAGTCCCCCGCGGGCGTGGACATCGTTGACAAGGTGGCCGCGATCGACGGCGTGGATGTGGTCTTCGCCGCCAGCGGCGACATCGGCAGTTTCACGGGATGGAGCCGGGACGATCCCCGCTATTTGGCGTTGATTGAGAAGATCAAAGTGGAGACGCTCAAGGCCGGGAAGATCTTGGCCGGACCGATGGCATGGCGGGACAGGGAGGGATTCATGTTCTTCCAAGGGCCGTCGGAAGGCAGCCTGATCCGAGACGGGGCCAAGGTCGCGCTCGAGCAGGCTCCCGAAGCGATGCAGGATGTCGCAACAGGGGACGAGTCCAACTAGTGCGGAGCCACGGGGCGCGATCCACGGCGCCGAGCTGCGGACCAGATTCGGCAGCCTTGGGATACGACGAGACCGGGCTGGGCTGCAGGTAGCTGCGCAGGCCCATCCGGCCTCTGGCCGCGTGGCGAATGAGAATCCCGTCAGGACGGAACCGCGATTGGGGCTGGCACGTCTAGAATGTCGGCACGCCGTTGTGCTTCTAGCCCCGTGACCACTTGCTCGTTGAGCCGAATGGCAGCGCAATCGACCCCCAGTAGCGGGGGCGCGGCGATCCGAGCAGATCGCAAGCGTCCCTACGGCCGGCACTGCGACGGCGATGTGCGACGATGGTGGCGGAAGGTGTCGCCCGGCATAGCAGCCGAGCCCATGGAGAGGGCGTCCAAGTAACACCAGCCTGGAGGGAGGAGAGTTCGTGCATCACCAGTCTTGGCTACTCGGACCGGCCCTCCTGGTTGCTGCGCTCTCGAGCCAGCCGATCTGGGGCCAGGACTCGGACGACTACGGCGACTACTCCTCCGGATCCACAGCGTCGTCCGGGAACTACGGAGGGACCTCCAGCAGTCCCAGCCTCGCAACGCAGGGGCACGGCAACCGCTCATCCAACAGCACTTACGGAGGCTCGACCAACACCTACGGGAGGTCGAGCAACTCGTACGGGCAGTCCCCCACTTCCTACCGGACTTCGGGCGGTTCCTCCAAGACGACCACGGGTACGGCGGCGCCGCAAAGAAGGGACCACAGTCCGCCGGTAGTGGATTACGGCACTTCGACCAACACCTATGGCCAGAGCCGCTCCGACTACGGAACCTTCTCAGACACATACAACCGCACTACCCGATCCAGCGCCCGCCGATCGGGCCGCTATCCCAGCGAGCCTCCGATCGACCCCCGTCACGACCCGAACTACACCAATCAATGGGCAATGAGGCACCAAGGGGCATGGATCCGGCCGTTGCCGGTCATAGGCCGAGTCATCGGACAGGCCGGCAAGCCGATCGCCGACGCCGTGATTCGACTCAATTGCGGCAACGCCTCCTACCCGATGGGTTACACCGACAGGAAGGGGCGGTTCAGCTTCAGCCTGAACAGCTGCTTCCCCGCCCTGAGCATGTCTGACGCCAGCCTCGGCAGTCGGTACCAGCCCTCCCCGCACCCGACCTCCAAGTTGAGCGCCCGGAGGATGTCTCGCGCAGCCGACGGCAGCCGGTTCCGGCGGAACTTGGCACGCTCCTTCCTAACCTGCCAGTTGGAAGGGTACGTCCCGGGCTACCTCTCCGGCCACTTCCGGCTCTACGATCTCCGCGACTGGGACCGGACCGACTTGGGCACGCTGATCCTCAATCCCGTGCCGTCGGACGGAGGCCGCACCGTGAGCATAGACACGCTGATGGCGCCAGAAGCGGCCCGCAAGGCGTACCGCAAGGGCCTGCGCAACCTTCGCAAATGGCCGCCTAACCACCAAGCGGCACTGAACCACTTGGAGAAGGCCGTCGATCTCCACCCGCCTTATGCCCCGGCATGGACGACGCTCGGTGAGGCACGCATGGCCACCGGTGACAGGGAAGGCGCCAAGCAAGCATTTCGCACGGCCATCGAATCCGACCGCAAGCTGCAGGCACCGTACGAAGCCCTGCTGCAGGTAGCAACGGAGGAGGGCGACTTAGCCGAGATTGTAGCGCTGGGTGACCAGTACCTGAACCTTGTGCCCGGCGCTTCGAGAGTGCGATTCTACAGGGCCGTCGCGGCGTTCCAGCTGGGACGGTTCGAAGCTGCAGGGACCGCCATCGCCAAGCTGAAGGATCTCGGGGAAGCCGGGCGGTGGGCGACAAGCTTCTACATGATGGCCTTGGTGCATGCGTCGCGGAGCGATTTCGAGGCGGCGGCGGCGGAATTCGAGGCCTTCCTAGCCCGCGCACCGGAGCACGAGCTGGCTGCGACTGCCAAGCGGATGCTGTACGAATGGTCCAAGCTGCAAGTGATTGAGCCGCGAGGCTTTCCTGACGGTTCTCCCCAAGCATCCTTGGCATCACCGTAGCCGGACCTGCCTTGCGCGGACACTTCTATGCAGCAAGAACCAGCCCGGACAGCGCTGAGTGTCACCTAACGTCGGGAGGGCGAGGGCCAGCAACCGTCTGGCTGGCAGAGCCCCTAAGTCGGGCTGCCCGGCCCCTCCCGCGACAACCGAGCACCAGACTGCGTCATCGGCTGACGGGGCCTCAGGTCCAAGAAGGGGCGCGCTGCCCAGACCACAGCCGGTGCGCGAACGCTGCCGCTACCTGCGAAGCTGATTGGGAGCGACCATCGAAGCCGGCGGAGGAGGCGTGGGGTCGGGAGACTGCTCGTTCGGCCTGACGACCGGAAGCTCCTCAAGGCATCCATTGCGGCCCAGCACCTCGCCGCAGCCGAGAAAGACTCGAAAGACCTTGCCGGTGCGCCTGTTGTACAGGAATGACGTCCCCTCCACGAAGACGGGCATTTCGGGTGACTGCTGGTCGTCGTCGCTCCCTCCACCTCCGGCAGCGACGATCCGTTGACCGAACATCGCCCACTCGAATTCTTGCCCTTGGCTATCCATGCCATCCTCCTGACCAAGCACTAGCCCGGCCAGCAAGGCTACCAACACAATGGCAATCCAACCGGCTCTCGAAAACTGCATGATTTCCTCCTACCTGCCCTCAGACTAGCAGGCGTCCGAATGCAGCGGTCGGGCAGGGACCGAATCGCTCAATTCGATCATCGCAACACTAGCCCGCCGGAGGTCAGCCTCCCAGCCCAGCCAAGACGCAAATGTGCGTCCACCGTGCCCTGCGAAGATCCACCTGGCCCGTTACGCGCCGTAGGCCTCCGCCAGCGCCTTCTCCTCGACCTGCACGCGCGTGCGCAACAGCAAACCGTTCAACACGGATGCAGCCGCCGCGATCCGCCATTCGCCGAACATCAGCGGCACCGTCGCAAGCTCCAAGAACACAACCGCGTACAAGGGATGCTTGGCGAACCGGTAGGGGCCGACCCGAACGCGCTCCGCACCCGGGAGCACGATGATCCTAGTCGCCCAGAAACGACCGAGCGAGAGAATTGACCAGACCCGCAGAACCTGCAACAGCCCAAACAGGACCAGGAACGGTAACGCAGCCGGTCTGTCCGGAGGAATCAGCAGCGCCAGAGACAGCAGCCATCCCACATGCAGTAGCACGATGAGGCGGTAGTGGCGCCGGCCGAACTCGACGCCCCCTTGATCCAGCAAGAATTGGTGGTTGCTGCGCGCATGGGCCAGCTCGAACAGCCGCTGAGCCACCAAGAAGGCCAGCATGGCGTAGAGCGGTACCACGAAGCTCACTCCAGAACCAGGAACGCCAGAGTGAACCCAGGTCCCAGACTTGTCAACAGCAGCCGTCTTCCGCCCCTGTCTCGCCGGACTGAGGTCTGCGCTTCCAGTACGCGCTTCAACACGAACAAGACAGTAGCAGCAGACATGTTGCCGTACTCTCGCAACACTTCGCGCGATGCCGAGAGGGCTTGGCCCGGAAGGTCCAAGGCTCGTTCCAGCGCATCCAGCACCTTCGCCCCGCCCGGGTGACAGACGAAGTCGTCGATGTCGTCTAAGGCCAGCCCTACCGACACAAGAAACTCATCGGTTGCGTCTCTCATGTGACGGCGGACGATTTCGGGGATGCTGCGGGACATGATCACCTCGAGACCGTTGCTTGTCACGTCCCAACCCATCACGTCGAGGCTGTTCGGCCAGGTGTGCTCGCCGTTGGCCACGATGGCCGGGCCGGAGTCCGAAGTCAGCACGGCTCCGGCCGCGCCGTCCCCGAACAGGGCCGTGGCTACAATGTTCGCCTTGGCCCTGTCGTCGGGACAGAACGTCAATGTGCAGAGTTCGACCACCAGGAAGAGCACGCGCCTGCCCGCTCGTGCATGGGTCGCGGCCCTAGCCAAGCCCATGACGCCGCCGCCGCATCCGAACCCGAAGATCGGAAGCCGCTCAACGTTACGCCGAAACGGAAGAACCTCCATGAGACGGGCATCGAGGGACGGCACCGCCACGCCTGTCGTCGAGACGGTCACCAGCACATCAATGTCCCGGCACTCGAGGTGCGCGGCCGTTAGAGCCTCAACCGCCACTTGGCGCAGCAGCCGTACGGCGTTCTGGACATACAGTTCGTTCTTCTCGTCAAAGCCGTGGGGCCGCTCATACCATTCGACCGGGGCGCAAGCGTACCTGGTCTCGATCGACGCGTTGCGGTAGATCTGCTCGAAGCGCTTGCGTCGCGCGATTGAAGTGTCGAAGAACCTCCGGAAGAAGTCCACAACCTCCGACTGCGGAATCTTGTAACGGGGAACCGCTGTCGACACCGCGCTGATCCGCGCCTGCGACCCGCGCGACACCGGCGCCCTCAAGTCACCCACCCTGCACCGCAATGCGCATCAAACCTCAAGTCTCCAGACGGCCAGATTGGTGATGCCACCCTCCACCAGGACCCGGTTCCTCGCCCAGCTCGACTCGAGTATACGGGATCCGTCAGGATCGCAGTCGGCGGCCAGCTCTCATTACGGGTCCTCAGTCACGCCGCCAGCCCGGATCCCATCCGCTCCTTCGGTCCTCCAGCGACTCCACTCTCTGAGCCGATCCAAGCAAACCTCAGTCCGCCGCCAACACACCCGGCTGCGCAACACGCCGACGCTGCCTGCCCAAGCGTCCGTCCGGCGAGACTGGCCCGAAGACGGGCAAGTCGGATCCGTAGCCTCCAGACTCCTACGCCCCTGCGACAACCAAGAGCAAATAGACCAGCGGCAAATACAGCACGGACGCCTTCAGCAGATCCCTCGCTCGGCTTCGGCTCCCGCTTCGCGCAAACTTCACACCGTAGGCCAAGTACCCGAGACTCAGCAGCAATACGGGAACGGCGAACCAAGCCTCGACCATCCCGAGCCAAGCCGGAGACATCGACACCGGCACCAGCAATACGCTGCTGGCAAGAATCTGGCGATGCGTGGAGTCGCCGGACGGCTCGATCACGGGGAGCATCCGTATTCCCGCCCGTCCGTAGTCCTCCCGATACATCCATGCGATCGCGTAGAAGTGCGGGAACTGCCACAAGAAGAGCAGACCGTACAGCACCCATGCTTCGATTCCCAGAGAGCCCCGAAGCGCCGCCCAGCCCAGCAGCGGCGGCACGGCTCCGGGAAACGCCCCGAGCGCGGTAGACCACCAAGTGCGCGTCTTCAAGGGCGTGTAGACGAAATTGTACGAGACCACAGTGAACACACCCAGAGCGAAACTCAGCACGTTCGCCACTGCCAGCAAATAGGCCAAGCCCGCCACGATCAAGGCCAGCGCGTAGGCCAGCGCATGCCCGGGCGACACCCTGCCCGCCGGAACGGGTCGGGCCTGGGTGCGGCGCATGCGGCTGTCCACCGCCCGTTCCGACCACTGGTTCAAGGCACCGGTCCCCGCTGCCAGCAGCCCCGTGGCAGCGAGCACATGGCAGACTAGGCCCAAGGGGAACGGCCCCTCGGCAGCCAAATAGCAGCCGACGACCGTCGACATCAGAATGAGCCAGACGATCGAAGGCTTCGCTAGCTCGCAGTAGCCCCCTGCCAAGGCGACGAACGTCGCCACTCCAGACCCCCGCGCCACGGTCTGCGGATTGCCGCCCATGCCGCCGGCGCCATCAACCGAGCTTCGTGCCGCTGGCTTCAGCCAGTGAAGGCGAAGTCCACCTGCTGTCTCTCGCTGGCCCCGACGGTGATCTCCATCTCTTGCTCGCCTAGCTGCTCATGCACGGCCTGCAGCGTGTAGCTGCCCGGTGGCAGATTCGAGATCTCGAACTTGCCCTCGGCGTCCGTCACCGCGAAGTACGGATGCTCCAGCACGTGGATGTAGGCCTGCATCCAAGGATGGATGTTGCACTTGACGGCAATCTTCATCTCTGCCCGCGGAAACGCGTACTCGATCGCCGGGGCTCCCGATGTCTGCGACTTGTTCCACTCCCGGTTCTCGCGCGGCAGCGGATGAACGTTGTGCGTCGTCGGATCCGAATTCGTGATGTTGATGGGCTGGCCCATCTGCACTGCCACCACGTGCGGCTTGTAGATGCAGCCGTCTTGGTCGAGATTCACCAAGTCGTCGCGCACCGGGAAGCGCTTCCCTTCCAAGCCCTTGGAGACCCAGACGAGCGCATGCTGCAGCATGCCGTCGTTGACCACCACTCGATCGGACGGCACGCGGCCGCCGTGCAGCGCCACGCAGTCGGGCTCGGCGCTCATGTTGATCGGCGGGAAGCGGGGAGCGTCCCCCGAGAAGGTCACCGCCCCTAACAAGGTCGCAGCCGTAGCCGGGTCCACAGTCACCATCTCAGCGACAGGCTCGCCGCCGGCCGGGGCAGCTGCCTGCCCCCCTGCCCGTGAATCGTACTCGTCAAAGTAGTCGTCCCCGCCACAGGCGAAGACCAAGGCCAGAACCGCCACCGGCGCCAGCAGCAGGATCCATTGATTTCGATTGAACACGCTTGTCCTCCTAGGAAATGAGTTGCTCCGCTCGCTACTGCAGGGCTTGCAGCCGCCGCAGCTCCGCGCTATCCATCTGGAACATGTAGCGCGTCAGCAGGTCGGCGTGATCGCCGCCGTACTGGCGTGCCTGCTGCGGGATCTCTCCCGCAAACACCCAGCGGTCGCCGTCCCGCTGGAACAGCTCAGAAGGCATCGCCGTCCCCGGAGCTATCGACGCCGGTTCGAGCAACCAGCGGTAGGTCCAGTTCGGCTTGAGGCGCTCTGCGGCGATCAGGAAGTTCGGCGCCGTCGCGTTGACATCCTGCGACGGGACACCGGTCATATGGCAGTCCAGACAGGGGGCGGCGTCGCTGGTGAAGAGCTGCCGACCGACGGACCGCTCCGCCTGGGTCAGCGGCTCCATGTCCTCGACCATGTGCGGAACCGGCTGAGAATCGCGAGCCATGAAGAATTTCGTCAGCTTCGCCAACTGCCGGTCCGAGAAGTAGAACGTCGGCATGCGGGCGTGCAGGTAATCGCGAACACCGTTGCGGTTGACGTCCACATCGCTCAGCGCCGGGTTGCGCAGGAAGGAGGTCAGCCAGTTGGGCTGGACCCTCGCGCCCTCCGTGTACAGTTGCGGCGGCAGCTGCTCCGCCCAGTCCGGATCGTCCGTGTAACGCGGGATCGTCATGAACGACGATACGTTGCCCGGACGGATCTGATGGCAGCCCGTGCAGTTGTGGCGGGTGATGATCCACCAACCCGCCTGCACGTCGGCCCGCGCGTCCTCGGGCTCGAATCGGTACTGCTCCGGGAAGGTGGTCTCCACCGCGCCCAGCAGGAAGGTCGTCAGAGCGTTGATCTCGTCGGCACCCAGATTGAAGTTCGGCATGCGCAGGCGCTCGAGATGCTCGCGCTCCTTGCCTTCGTCGAAGAAGGCGGGATTCTCCAGCTTGTGCTCGAAGAAGCCCTTGTGGCTGTGCCAGCCCTCCAGCTCCGCCTCGTGCGTCTTGAGGGCGAAGTCCAGCCGGTCCAGAGGCTTGCTGCCCTCGAATGTCAGGTCCGTGCCAATCCGGCCCTCGCCCTCCAGTCCGGAAATCTCGTGGCAGCCCGCGCAGCCGTAGTGGCGAACCGCGGCCAGGCCGGCCTCGGCCATGGCGGGATCGTCCATGAAGGAAGCGTCCGGGTACTCGATCCGATCGCGGGCCTGCCCGCTGAGGTAGGTGGCGATATCGCGCGACTCAGCGACCGTCAGCCGCATGTTCGGCATTATCGGCCGCGGCCGCAGCTCGTCCGGCACCGCCGGATCCGGCGTCACTTCGGACGGGTCGTGGATCCAGCGCACCATGTAGTCGAAGTTCATCTTCTCGCCGACCCTGCTCAGGTTGGCCGCGAACGTCCCTCCGGTCTCCTCAGCTCCCTCGCCGATCGAATGGCAGCCCATGCAGCCGCGGGTCTCGAACAGCTCCCGGCCCCGCTCGGCGTCGCCGCTCGGATGCTGCACCAGCTGGCCGTCCAAGGCGTTCTGCCACAAGTACGCCGAAATCTGCTGCACCTCCTCGTCCAGCAGCCGGAACACCGGCATCTTCGAGCCCGGGCGGAATTCGTGCGGGTCCTTGATCCATTCGGGGATCCACTCCTTGCGGTCCTTGAGCTTGATCTCCTTCAGGCTCGGCCCGAACTTCTTGACCTCCCGCGCCAGATTGAGCTCTTCGGTGCGCAAGGTGTGCAGCTCGGCATCAATGCGAGTGTTGGTCAGTCGAAGCTCCTCGGCCCTCGCGTAGTAGCGCTGCGACGCTTCGCGGTCCGGAGAAGTGTCGCCCAAGTCCAAGCTGACCCGCATCTCCTTGGCGTTCGCGTCGCGCGCGGAAGATAGATTCCGCATGTCCTGCCGCACCTGGGTCAGCTGCTCCGACTCCGCATCGAACCCCTCGAAGCGGTGACAGCCCCAGCAGCCCTTGTTCATGTACAGCTCTCGGCCCTGATTCAGCGTCTCGCCGCCGGGCGTGACAATCTCCTTGGAGTGACACTGCTGGCAACCGGCCTCCACGTTCTCGGGGTAGAACATGGGCCACAACCAGAACTTGTGCCGTCCGTGCCCTTTGGTCACGCTTCGCGTCGCCCGCCCGTTGCCGTTGTGGCACGAGGAGCAGCCGAACGCCTCAGGGTCGTGGATCGCCAGCAGATCGGGCTGCGGATGGCTCTGGAAGACCGGGTAGAGAAGGTCCGTACGACCGATCTCCACCGGCTGTCGAATGCCCAAATGGCAGGACTCACAGCGATCAACCAAGTCGATGTCCATCAGATGGATCTGCTGGATGCCGATCGGGGAGTCCCTCAGGTTGGCAAGCAGCCCGTCGATCTGCGCCGCGCCGAGACCCACCAGGCGCTCGCTCATCAGGCCGTCGCGTTCCAGGCGCAGCCGGTTCGCCTCCGTCAAGGCGTCTACCCGCTCGCTCTGCAGCGCGGCGCGCTCCTCCTGCAGACCGAGGAACTCCCGCTCGAGATCCTCGAACGTCATCGCGACCTCTTCGACCTCGCCCGAGCCGTCGGCCAACGGGAGGTCTACGTCGACGACGCGATTCCGAATCTCGGCGATCTCCTCCCGGAGATCGCTCCGCTCGCCCTCGTCATCGGAGACCTCGATCAGGTAGCGCAGCGCGTCGATCTCGCTGCGCAGCACCTGGAAGGCGTTGCGCGCCGCAGTCAGGCGCGGGATCACGCCCTGGCCCGTCCGCTGGTCGAGCTCGGCGATGCGATCCCGGACGGCCTGCTCGGCCGCCTCCAGCTCGGCGCTCACTTCTTGGTATTCCGCCGAGTTGCGAATCTCCTGCTCCTTAGCCGCCTGCTGGGGCCTCAGCTCCTGGAGGAAGCGGCTGTAGTAGGCCTGGAAGCGCGCTTGGTACTCCTTGTACGGGCGCATGACTTCGACCTCGTCGTACACCGCCCACACGAGGGAGCCCGTCAGCAGCACCATCGAGACCAGCAGATGCACGCTGTAGGACTTGGTCGTGATCGGATCCGGATCGGTCTGGACCTTCTTGGCTCGTGGCATGAAAAACCCTATCTCCTGATGGTTGGCCGGCTGGCCGCGGCTAGACGTTGAACCACGGTGTTACCCAGACGTACTTGATGCGGAACAGCAGCCGCGCCGCGATCTTGACCGGCAGGGCCAGCATGATGATCAGCAGCGTTTGGAGGATGGCGTACTGCAGCAGCGACATCCGGGCCAAGATGTTGCGTGAGAACTCCGTCGCCGTGATGATGCGATGGCAGGCGTAGCCGGAGACGGCTACGAAGCCGCCCACCACCAAGCCGCCGAAGATGCCGATCCACGGCTGCGACGTGATTCCGATGATCTCGTGCAGGTCGCGGTTGATCTCGAAGATCAGCCGGTTGTGATCCCAGGTCATCCCAGGCCAGAACCACATCCATCCCGGACCGCGGATCAGTGTCCCGATCACGATCATCGAGCACCACAGGATGATGAACCCGAAGATGAACGTCCAGATCGCGAAGCGCCTCTGCTTGTAGGTGTAGTAGCCGTTGCCGAGCGGGTTCTCGTCGATGTAGGGGATCGCGATCAGCCCTACGATGATCAGCGTCGGCATCACCACGCCCGCGATCCATGGATCGAAGTAGACCAGCATCTCCTGCAGTCCGAGGAAGTACCACGGCGCCTTGGAAGGGTTCATTGTCAGGGACGGGTTGGCGGGCTCCTCCAAGGGGGCGTCCAACGTGATCGACCAGACCATCAGGATGAAGGTCACGATCACCGCCGCCAGGAACTCCATCCGCAGCAGGTAGGGCCACACACTGACCTCCCGGGCCCAGCCCTTCTTGAAGGGATGCGCCTTGCGGTGGTGCGTCCTGGCGAGCTTCTTGTCCGCGTCCAGCTCCTGGATGAGCCGGTCGTTGGCAAAGGCCTGCCGCAGCCCGTACCAAGTGAAGAACGGGATGATGAACAGCATCCCCACGATCGGGATGTTGTCGGGAAGCGATACGATCGTCCAGAGTTGGTGCCAGTCCATGGTTGTGCTCCCTAGCGCCTCGACGCGTCACTTGCGCAGGGGCTTTATCTCCCTCTGCAGCATCACCCGCCCGGGGCCGGAGATGCCGCCGTCCTTCCTGACGCGCCAGAAATGCACGATCATGAAGGTCGCCGCGAAGCCTGGGATGGCGATGCAGTGCCAGATGTAGGCCCGCAGCAGGGCGTTGGCGTCCACGATCGAGCCGCCCAGCAGCGCGAACCGCACGTCGTTGAACGGCGTCATGCCCAGTTGCGGCCCGAACGGGCCCTCGTGGCCCAGCATTGGCGTGGCGCGCGCCATGTTGGTGCCCACCGTCACCGCCCAGAAGCCCAGCTGGTCGTCCGGCAGCAAGTAGCCCGTGAACGACAGCAGCAGGGTCAGCACCAGCAGGATCACTCCGACCGACCAGTTGAACTGACGCGGCTTCTTGTACGACCCTGTCAGGAACACGCGGAACATGTGCAGCTGCACGGTCAGCACCATGGCGTGCGCGGCCCAGCGATGCATGTTCCGCAGCAGCTTGCCGAACGGCACGTCGTGCTCCAGGTAGAGGATGTCGCGGAACGCCTGCACCTTGGTCGGGTGGTAGTAGAACATCAGCAGCACGCCAGTCCAAGTCAGCACCCAGAACAAGTAGAAGCTGATGCCGCCCATGCCCCAGGTGAAGTTGAAGCGCACCGCGTCGCGGTTCACCTTGGCGGGGTGCAGGTGCAGGAACACGTTGCTGAGCACGCCCAGCGTGCGGCTGCGCGCCGTCTGGTCGTGCTTGACGCGGAAGATCGACTTGTAGACCTCAGTCTTGGTCGGCGTCTGCAGCGCCTTGAGATCCATCTGCGCCTTCTGCTTGATCGCGTCCGGATCGACGGTCACGCCCAAGAGCTTGCGGGCTCCGTTGGTGCCGTCGCCGCCGGACACTTCGGCGGACTCGTTACGGGTCGCCGTGCCTTTGCTGTCAGCCATGCTCTCTGACTCCCTCCCGACTCTAGACCTGAATGTAGCTGCCCGACTCGTTGAACTGGGTGGGCAGGCCCTTCTCCTCGCGGTACAGCACGCTGGTGTCCACGACCACGCGCCCCTGCGGATCCATCTCCACATGGGCGCGGTCCATCGGCCGCGGCGCGGGCCCCTCATAGTTGCGGCCCTCGGGGTCATAGCCGCTCCCGTGGCAGGGACACTTGAACTTGGACTCGCTCAGCTTCCAATCCGGAGTGCATCCCAGATGCGTGCAGCTGGCAAAGATGACGAACAGGCGGTCCGTGGTGCGCACGACCCAGATCCGCTTGCTCTTCTGGAAGCGCGTGTCGACGCCGATCGCGTAATCCGCCGGGAGGCCGATCGGGAACTGCGTCCGTGGCTCGAAGATGGTCCGCGGAAAGAAGAACCGCAGGAACATCAGGAAGTTCGCCGTCAGGAACCCCCCGGTCAGCAGGCCCACCAAGCGGCGCCGCGACCGGATGCGCAGTTCCTCGTCGGCCCCTTCCGCCCGAATGCTGGCCTTGATGCGCTCGATGAGCGAAGCCCGGGCCGTGCCCCCGGCTTGGTCTTCCGGCATAGGTACCCCCCAGTCCGCGCCGGCCCGACAGGTAGCCCGGCGCTACCAAACAACCATTGTAGGCCAGCCGGCGTCAGCCTGCGAACGCGGCGAGCGGGCCGCCTTTCCCGGCCTCCCGGAGCAGCCGCTCGGCCCGCCGCAGGTCCGCGGGCGTGTCCACGCTGACGCCGACGTGATGGACCGTCGGAACGACCGCGATCCGCCGGCCGTGCTCCAGCGCCCGCAGCTGCTCCAGCCTCTCGGCCCGCTCGAGCGCGGTGCGCGGCAGGCGCGGGAAGGCGAGCAGGAACTCGCGCCGGAAGGCGTAGATGCCGATGTGCTCCCACGCCGCGACGCCCCGGCCGGCTCCGCGGTACGGTATCGGGCTCCTCGAGAAGTACAGCGCGGAGCCGTCCAGCCTGCGCACGACCTTGACGACGTTGGGGTCGTCCAGCGCGGCGGGATCGTCGATGCGCTTGCAGAGGGTGGCCATGGCGGGAGGGTCCGGCGCCGCAAGCGGTTCTACGACCTGCTGCAAGACTCGCTCATTGACGAAGGGCTCGTCGCCTTGGATGTTGACCACGACCTCGGCGTCGGAGGTGGCGGCGACCTCGGCGACGCGGTCCGTGCCCGACCGATGGTCGGGGGAGGTCATCACGGCCTGCCCGCCGAAGGCTTCGACGGCGTCACGGATCCGGCCGTCGTCGGTGGCCACGACCAGCCGGGAGAAGAGGCCGCAGCGCGACGCCCTCTCGTAGACATGCTGCACCAACGGACGGCCGGCCAGCGCGGCCAAGGGCTTGCCGTGGAACCTGCTCGACGCGAACCGCGCCGGTATAACTCCCAGAACCCGCAGTCTCAACTGCTCATTCTTCTATCACAGCTCGGGGACGGGGTCGTTCGGGCCGACGGCCTCGCCCTCCCAGGTCACGCGCCCTTGGTCGTAGGTCAGCACGCGGGCGCGGCTGCCCGGAGCCAGCGGCAGGTCGCCCTGCGGCACGAATCGACGGTGCGCGGCCACCACCTCAGCGTGCTGCGGATCGGCGATCAGGTTATGGAACTCCTGCGGATCGCTCGCCATGTCGTACAGCTCCTCGCTCCCGTCGGCGTACACGATGTAGCGCCACCGCTCCGAGCGCACGCCGTGGTTGCCGGCGTTGTGCGTCGTGATGGCGGGCCACTCCCTTGGGGCGGTGGCGTCACTCAGCTGGGGCAGCAGGCTGTGGCCCTCCAAGCCGTCGTCATCGGGGAGGCCGGCCAGCTCCAGCAAGGTCGGATAGATGTCCAGCAGCTCGGCGGGGCTCGTTACCCTGGCCCCATGCGCGATCCCCGGGCCGGCGAAGATCAGCGGCACGCGAGTGGACCGGTCCCACAGCGTGTTTTTGCCGGTGATCAGCTTCTCGCCGAGGTGCCAGCCGTGGTCCGACCAGAGCACCACCACAGTGTCGTCGGCGTGACCGCTGGCCTCAAGCGCGTCGAGCAGCCGGCCCACCTGGCTGTCGACGAAACTTATCGAGGCCAAGTAGGACGACACTAGGTTCTCCCACTCTCCGGCCTCCTCGAGGAACTTGAGCCGAGGTTCAGGCAGCTTCCAGTGCAGGTACCAGCTGAACCGCGGCGTGTCCTCCCGGTCGTCGCGCCGTATCTCGGGGAGCTGCACCGTTTCGGTGGGGTACAGGTCGTACCACTCCTGAGTGACGTAGCAAGGGACATGGGGCAGGAAGAAACCGGCGGAGAGGAAGAAGGGCTGCTCCTGCGGTCCGCTGAGGGGGCCCTCCAGCTGCTCGACGGCCCAGCTCGCGACCTTCCAGTCGCCCTTGTCCTCATCCTCGTGAGGGAAGGTCCCCCAATCCATGAGCGGATGGTTCTGCGGCGTCTGCACCAGCTTCTCCTCGGGCCGCGCCCCCACGCTGGCCCCCGGCCCGAGCACGTCGAACTCGGCATCCCCTTCCCGCCGGCCGTAGCCGCCGTGGTAGATCTTGCCGGTTGAGTAAGTCCGGTAGCCGTGGTTCCCCAAGTGCTGGGGAAGCGAGACCAGGTCGCTCAGAGCGTCGACCTCCCGAAACCACGGGGCGAGGCCGTAGACGCCCGTGCTGGACGGCCTCCTGCCGAGCATCAGGCTGGTCCGCGCGGGGTTGCACAGAGGCGCCTGAGTGTGGGCGTTGTAGAACGTAGTGCCGCGAGCGGCGAGGCGGTCCATGTGCGGCGTCCTCACCTGCGGATGGCCGTCCAGAGGCCCGATCCAGTCGTTGAGGTCATCGATGGCGATGAACAGGATGTTGGGCTTGGCTGGCGGCCCAGGGGCGGCCCCGCATCCGAGCTGGAGGATGGCGGCAAGGGTGCAATGAACGAGGACTTGGCTGCGCACGCTGGAAGTCATGGCCGATTCGGGCACAGCCTAGCACAGCGGGGCATGAGGGTTGCCGGCAAACGGTCTGGAGCTCGACGGTCTACTACGGTGGACTCCGGCTCGCCGCGGCCAGTTCTCAAGGCTGCGGCGAACCAGAAGCTGCCATCCGGACTTGGTCCGCAGGGTTGCTGTCCGAACAGAAGCGGCAACAGGTGTGCGGTATATTGGCTGAGGTGCTTCGTTACAGACGGCGAACCATGCCCCCGTCTCGATTTCGCGAGTTCGAGATGCTGCTCCGGCCGAAATGACTCCGCGCGATGGAACCACGCACGAGGCGTTGCTGAACGCAGCCCTCGCCCAGCTTCTCCGCCAGCGGGGCTTGGAGGCCGAGGCCGAGCAATTGCTGCGATCTAACACCCGCAGACACCAAGTCGACATTCTCTTGGAGCTCGGCGAGGTCGCTGTCGCCATCGAAGCAGAATTCGCTCCGGGCAGCTCGGTACGCGGCGACGCCGAGAGCAGGCTGCCCGACACTCCGCTGCATTGGCGGGGCCTCCCGATCGACTTCGTGTTCGCCGTGCTGTATCCCGAGCAGCTGAAGGCCCTGCCTGAGAGCAGGGCGAAGCGGGAACTGGCCAGCACCCACTCGCTGCGCTTCGCGGTCGTGGCGCGACGGCCGGAGTCGGCCGCGGCACCCGAGGACGGAGGCTTCTCGATCGGCAGCTGGCAGCAAGGCTCCGTCGCCGTGCTGGCCGATTGCCTCCACAACTTTTGGCTCAGCAGCTCAAGTCGCGGCTCAGTCCAGCAGACTGTGGATCTGGCCACGTTCGCGATCGAGCAGGCCACCGCCGCGCTCCGCCGCGCGCCCCGGCCCCGAGCCTTGGCCGCCACCGACAGCGACCCGGAGGCTACCAGCGCGCTGATCTGGCTCAACGCACTGCTGTTCCAAGAACTGCTCGCGAGCCACTTGGACCCCGGTCAGCTGCCGCCTGATCTGCAGGCTGCGGGCATCCCCAAGGCCGACCCTGAGTGCCGCCCGCACATCCTCCTCGACCAGTGGAAGTTTATCCTGCGCATCAACTGGTGGCCGATCTTCCATGTCGCCCGCCAGGCGCTCCTGCCGGTGCCCACCAGGCCGGCCGCGATTGCTCTCTCATGCCTCGCCCCCGCGGCGAGCGAAATTGCGGGCAAGGGCGTCATCCGCCATCACGATGTCGCGGGCCGGATCTTCCACAAGCTGCTCAACTCGCGCAAGTTCCTCGCGACCAACTACACGACCATCCCGGCGGCGGTCCTGCTGGCGGGCCTGGCATTCGACATGGACAGCCCGGCTTGGAAGCAAACCGACTGGTCTTCCAAGGACGGAGTGAAGAGACTCCGCATCATTGATCCCGCCTGCGGCACCGGCACGCTGCTCATGGCGGCGCTGCAGGAGACCCTCAAGCTGTTTCGTCGGGCGGGCGGCAAGGCTGCAGGTCAGGGCGAATTCGTGCGGACCGTGCTGGAGCAGGTCCTTCACGGCTACGATGTCGTTCCGGCCGCCGT
Organism: Bryobacterales bacterium; assembly: GCA_963662745.2. Classification (GTDB taxonomy): domain Bacteria; phylum Acidobacteriota; class Terriglobia; order Bryobacterales; family UBA6623; genus VXMF01. The sequence continues at coordinate 1,455,442 of CAXXUI010000002.1, read as the reverse complement.
CCACCTCACAGCCGCAACCTTGGCCATGGCAGAGATTCGGCAGATCATCGCCAACATGCCGCTCTACTGGATGCCTCACGACGTGAAGGACCGCCGAGCGCGGATGGGCAGCCTCGACTTTCTGCGCTCGTCACCCAGCGAGGGCGCCGCCCAGTACCTGGCCTTGTTTCCGAGAGGTTCATCCGACCCTGGGCGGGTGACCGGTGAGGGCGAGAGGGTTTTCGACGCGGTGATGCCCAGCGCCTGCGACCTGGTAATCGCGAATCCTCCCTACACCCGGGCTGGCGGGCCGGGGACGCGAAAGAACTCCAAGTGGAACCCGATCTTCGGTTCAGTCCTGTCGAAGTCAGACGCCAAGACGATGCGGGGCACTCTGAAGCGCACGCTAAACTCGACGCCGGCCAGCCTCTACGCCGGCTTGGGCTCGGCCTTCGCCCTGCTGGCCAGCGAGCGCGTGAGGGTGGGCGGGCGGATCGCCTTCGTGCTGCCGGCCACGGCCTTGAGTGGCAGCCGGTGGTCTTCGATCCGCGAACTGCTCCTGAAGAAGTTTCATGTCGAGTGGGTCGTCGTGAGCCATGACGCGCGCAACCGGCCCAAGAAAGGCAACCTCCCCGGAAGGCTCTGGGTAGCGTTCTCGGAGTCCACGCGCATGGCAGAGACCTTGATCGTGGCCACCAGGACCTCCGACGGGCGGGATCCCCGCGGGCTGCGCACAAGGTTCGTCAATCTCAGGCGCAACCCCGACGAAGCAATCGATGCGATGGCCATCGCCCGGGCCCTTCTAGCCCAAGCTTCGAGCGAGCGGGCGGCGCCACAGACGGAGCTAGTGATCGGTGATGTGCTGTGGGGTGAGGTCCTCTGCGTGGAACAAGCCAAACTGAGCAAGGGGCCTTGGATTCAGGCAGCCTATTGCCAAGGGCGGCTGGTTTTCATCGCCGAGAAGCTGGCAGCCGACGGCGTCCTCCAGCTGGGGGGCGACTCCACGAGATTCCGATCGCGGCTCTCTCGCAGTGCTGCGACTTCGGACCGTCCGAGATGCAGATCAAGAACCCCAAGCAGGGCCTGTTCACCATCGTGGAGACCGACGATCTGTCGAGGGCCGGCCACCCCGCATTCTGGCACCACAGCTCGAAATCCGTGAAGACGATGGGAGTCACGGCGAATGCCAGACTCACCGAGAGGGCGTCCAAGGACGCGGCTGCCCAAGCAGCGATGCTGCGGAAGGCGGGCCGCCTGCAGCTTGCGCGCGAGTTGCGGCATCCGCCGCAGAGAGCGGCCTCCGTGCTGTGTGACCAGAGAATGCTGGGCGTGAGATCTTGGATCACTCTGCTGCCGAGAAAGCAGGCTGAGGGAAAGGAAGAAGCCCTCTGCCTCTGGCTCAACAGCACACTTGGCCTGCTGCTACGCATCCTATGTGCGAACCAGCCCTATCTCGGCCGCACCGGCCTGCCACACGAGGTGGCGCGGCGGCTCCCGGTGCTGGATGTTGACGCCCTCTCGGAAGAACAGCGGGAAGGCGCGGTGAGGACCTTCAAGGCGCTGCGGCGCAAGCGCCTGCGAGGATTCGCCCACCTCGCTGAGGACGAGCACCGGAGGGAGCTGGACCATCGGCTGTTCTCGGATGTGCTGGGTCTCGACATAGGGGACGAATTGGACCACCTTGCCAGAACCCTCAACCGTGAGCCAACTCTCACTGCTCGCCACTGACAGTCGTCACCGCTCCCCAACAGCGGTCTAGCAGGTCGCCGGCTCCACGCTCAGCAGCGCTTCACGCCAATCCGTCCGTCTCGCAGCAGGATCGCGGATCAATTTGCGAACTGTGTTCCGGATTCCACGCTCGCAGAATCTAGCTGCTGGTTTCGCGACACGTACGCCATCAGGCTGGGAATGCCGGGCTCGTAGTACCGGACTTCGCCCTCCACAACCAACCAGATGTAGCCGAGGTCGCGCAATTGATCGCAGACCGCCTGGATATCGTCGCCATCCGCTGGCCGATCCGAGGCTTGGAGCCACGCCTTGACAGCCTCCTCCACGGCCCCGGGAAGCCTTCGCTTGGAGGCCTGGAACAGCCCGGCAAGGCGATGCGCGACCTCGACCAGATCTGCCCTCTTCAGTTCTTCGTAGCGCTCGTCGTAGTAAAGACCCCGCTCCGCGGCGAACACCGGCCTCAGGCGCTTCACGTCGGCCAATGTCAGGGACGCTGAGCGGTCCGGGCAGCCCTCCCAGAGCACGCGACCCCACACCTGAAGGAAGTACGGGTAGCCCTGACTCTCACTCACTACTTGCTCCAAGGCGTCCGCCTCGATCGCCCTGCCATGCTGCTCCATCGGTATACGGACGGCATCGGCCGCGGCATCGGGTCTCAACCGGCCGATGGGCAGCCGGCGGCTTCTGCTCCAGAAGGACGCTCCCATCGCGCTGAGACGACGTGGCAAGTCCGGAGTGCCGGCGAGGATCAGCATCAACGGCAGCCGGTCACCCAGCAGGAGCTGAGCCGTGTTGAGAAGCTCTTGGCCCAGTTCGCCATCCATCTCGTGCGCCTCGTCAATCGTCAACAGCAGCGGACCGCGACGAACCCTGCGCTCCAGCATCTCGCCAACCAATGCGGGCGGCGGGGAGGCCATCTGAACTCCTGTTCCGGCTACGGAAACACCGCGGAACCTTGACAGCCAGCTGGTCGGAACGGCCAACTTCCGGAGTAGCTTCTCGCCCGCTGCCGGACCGGCTCCCGAGACTCCGAGCGTCGGGACTCCGCGAGTCTCCGCCTCTCGCCGTGCCCAGACCTGCAAGCAGGTCTTGCCGTTGCCCCTCGGGCCGTACAGGACGATCCCAGACTCGCAAGCCTCTCGCGCTGCGAGAGCGTCGAGAAACCCGCGGATCACGTCCTGCTCCGACTCGCGCCCCGCCATGTGCGGCGGGAGCCCTCCCCAGCCGGAGGCGAACGGCGCTCGGCCTTCGCTCCGGTCCGAGCGACCTCTCCACCAAGCCGACATTGCCCACCTATGATAGATCCCCTGCGATCCCTCCCAAACGGCTGGAGGCGGACGGGCGGACGGGCCTCCAGTCCAGATTGCGCGTGCCCAGCCGCTACGATGGAGAGGTACGGACATGGGCGGCGCTGAAAGAGAGTTCCGGAAGCTGCTCGCCATCATGCGCAGGTTGCGGGGGCCCGACGGCTGCCCGTGGGACCGCGAGCAGACGCTGGACAGCCTGCGGCGCTTCGTCGTGGAGGAGACCTACGAGGTCCTGGACGCGATCGAGCGACGGGACTGGGATTCACTGGCCGAAGAACTCGGGGACCTCCAGCTACAAGTGGTCTTCCAAGCCGAGATAGCCCGCGGCGAGGGGTTGTTCGACATCGAGACCGTCCTGCGAGCGATCACCGAGAAGCTCGTGCGCCGCCACCCACACGTCTTCGAGTCGGAGTCCATCGAGACAGCCGCCGGCGTTTCCAAGCGCTGGGAGGAGCTGAAGGCGCTGGAGAAGGGGGACGCTTCCAGCGGAGGCATTCTCGACGGCGTTCCTCGCAACCAGCCCGCGATGCTCGAGGCCCGGCAGGTCAGCCGCAAGGCGGCCAGGTCCGGGTTCGACTGGCAGTGCTTCGAGGACTTGGGCGAGAAGCTGGCCGAGGAATTCGCCGAGGTCGGCGAGGCGCGCGATTCAGGGCGGCCAGAGCGTGTCGAGGACGAAGTCGGCGACTTGCTCTTCATGGCAGTCAACGTGGCCCGCTTCTCGGGCGTGGACCCCGAGCTGGCATTGCGAAGGGCGAACGCCAAGTTCCGCCGGCGAATCTCCCGCATGGAGGCGGAGCTGAAACGCGAAGGCCGGCGGATGGAGGACTGCGGAGCCGACCAGCTGGAGTCCCTATGGCAACGAGCGAAGCAGAACTCGAGCTGAGAAGGCTGACTTCGCCCGAGGACTTCGACTCGGCCGTCGACCTGCAGCGGCAGGTGTGGGGCTTCTCGGACTCCGATCTCGTCGCGGCCCGGCTGTTCCGCGTCTTCGTGCGCATCGGCGGCTCGTGCCTGGGAGCATTCGCTGACCGCCGGATGGTGGGCTTCACGCTGGCCTTCGCCGCCTTGAAGCCGGGCGGCCGCCCCTACTGGCACAGCCACATGGCCGCCGTCGAGCCGGGCCTGCAGCACCAAGGCATCGGATTCCGGCTGAAATTGGAGCAGCGCAGCGAGGCGCTGGATTGCGGGCTGGACTTGATCGAATGGACCTTCGACCCCCTGCAAGCCCGTAACGCGCACTTCAACATCGAGAAGCTCGGCGCGTCCGTCGAGGCCTACCTGCCCGACTTCTACGGCATCACCTCCAGCGGCCTCCACGGCGCGCTCCCCACCGACCGGCTGGTGGCAGCTTGGCACGTGGCCAGCGCGCAAGTGGCCGGCCGCTTGGATGGAGCGTCGCGACGAACTGCAACGGCGGTGGAGCGCTGGATCGAGATTCCCGCGCACATTGGCGATCTGCCTCGGAGCGAAGCCCTGCGCACACAACGGCGCGTTCGATCGCAATTCCAAGCTGCTCTCGCCGCGGGGTGGGCAGTCGCCGGCTTCCAGCGCGGCGAAGAGACCGGAGCCTACTTGCTGTCGCGCTGTCAGCAGGCCGGCTGAGTCACTTCAAGTATCTTCTCCACGCTCCCGTTTCGCGGCCTCGACGATCTTCTCCGCCAACTGGCCGGGCACGAAATCGTAGTAGCTTTGCTCCATGGCGAATGAGCCGCGCCCTTGGGTAATGGAGGTCAATTCGTTCGCGTAGGTCAGCATTTCGGCCATCGGGACCTCGGCGCGGATGATCTGCGTCGCCCCCCGGGAATCCATACCCTGGATCCGTCCGCGACGGCTATTCAAGTCCCCCATCAGGTCCCCTGCGAACTCCATCGGGGCGACGACCTCGACCTTCATGACAGGCTCGAGCAGGGCCGGCCTAGCGGCAGCCATCGCCAGCTTGAAGGCCTTGCTTCCGGCCAGCTTGAAGGCCAGCTCGGAAGAGTCGACGTCGTGGTAGGAGCCGTCGTAGAGCGTGACCTTGAAGTCGACGACCGGATAGCCGGCCACGTACCCTCGCTCGGCAGCCTCCAGGATGCCCTTCTCGACTGCCGGAATGTAGGTCTTCGGGATCGCTCCGCCGAATATCTTGTCGACGAACTCGAACTGCTCGCCGCGCTCCAAGGGGGCCACCTTGATCTTGCAGTCGCCAAACTGGCCGTGGCCGCCAGTCTGCTTCTTATGGCGCCCGTGCACGTCCGCCGTGCCCCGGATCGTCTCGCGGTACGGGATCTTGGGGGCGCGCAGCTCGACGTTGACGTTGTAGCGCTTGCGGAGCTTGCTGCAGACCACATCCAAGTGCTGCTGGCCGTTCCCGGCCAGCAGAAACTCCTTGGTCTGCGGATCGCGGTAGAAGTTGAGTGAGGCGTCCTCCTCGAGGACCTTCACGATGGAGCTGCCGAGCCGGTCCTCGTCGTGCCGCGTCTTGGGCAAGATCGCGTAGGCGATTGACGGTGGGGGGAGCTCTGCCTTCGGGAAGAGCACTTCCCTGCCCTTGACGCCGAGGCTCTCGCCGGTGGCCGTGTCCTTGAGCTTGGCCACGACGCCAATGTCGCCGGCATGAACCGCCGGCACGGGATTCAGCTGCTTGCCTTGGGCGACGCTGATGCGCGCGAACTTCTCCGTGCCGCTCTTGTCGTGGTTGTAGACCATGGCGTCGGTTTGCAGGACTCCCGACGCGACGCGGAAAAAGCTCACGCGCCCCGAGAAGGCGTCCGAGCCGGTCTTCCACACGTACAGGGCCAGAGGGCCGCCATCGTCCACGTCAATCGAGCCGGAAGCCGTCGGGAGACTGCCCCTGTCAACGGGCGACGGAGCTGCTTGGACGAGGAAGTCGAGCAGGCGGTCGACGCCGACGTTGCGCAGAGCAGAGCCGCACAGCAGCGGGACGACCTCGCCCTCGGCGATAGCGCCCTTGAGACCCGCCAGCAGCTTCGGGGGGGCCAGCGTCCCCTCCTCGAAGTACTCCTCCATCAGGTCCTCGTCGGTCTCGGCGACAGACTCGATCAGGCTCGTGCGGGCCTCTTCGACCTCGTCAGCCAATTCATCCGGCACGGCCACCTCGGTTCCGACGCCCTTGCCGTCCGGCTCGTAAGCGTAGGCCTGCCCGGTGATCAGGTCGACCACGCCCCGGAATCCGCGCTCGCGCCCCAAGGGCAGCTGCACCGGAACCGCGGTGGCGTCCAGCAGCTCGCTGACTTGTTCGACGACCGGCCCGATCGAGGCCCGCTCCTTCTCCATCTTGTTGACGAAAAGCACCCTCGGGATGCCGTACTCGCCGGCGAACGCCCAAGACTTCTCCGTCTGGATCTCGACGCCGTTCACGCCGTCAACAACCACCACCGCCGAGTCCGCGGCGATGAGGGACGCCTTGGCGTCGCTGATGAAGGTGTTGTAGCCCGGCGTGTCCAGCAAATTGACCTTGGCGCCGCCCCACTCAGCGACCGCCAGCGAGGTCGAGATGGTGATGCTGCGGGCGATCTCCTCCTCGTCGTAGTCGGTCACCGTGTTGCCTTCGTCGACCTTGGTCAGCCGCGTCGTGGCGCCGGTCGTGTAGAGCATGGCGGCTGCCAGCGTCGTCTTGCCGCAGTCGCCGTGCCCGACTACGCCGACGTTCCGGACGTCCTTGCCCGCGTATACCTTCATTGCCTGTCTTCCTGAAATCGCTCAAGGGGCCTCCGCGGTCCGCGCACCGAGTGGCGGAACAGGGGGAGGCTAAAGGGACCCGGCCGGCTGGATGCGCCGCCCGGCCATAGCGTCCAGTATACGCGCCGGCCCTGCCTACGGAGCCGAATGCTCCAGCCAAGTCGCGTAGGCGTGGCGGCGCGCCCCGGTGTACCGGTAAGTGTCGAACACCCACGCGTCACCCAGAGCCCGCGGATCGGCGTCGCGCTCAAGTCGCTCCTGGAGCTCAGCGCGGAGCGCCTTCTTGGCTTCGGCGTGGGCCGTGTCGCCGGCCAGGTCCCTGACGCAGTCGGGGTCCCGGTCCACGCGGTAGAGCTCCTCGGCGGGTCGCCTGCCGAAGGACATACGGTAGTACTCGTCAAAGCCTCGCAGCAGCCGGCTCTTGGTCGGGCTGGCGTCGCAGTTGCGGTACCCGGTCTCGGGGTTGCCGGCCGGCCAGCGGTCGGGTTCGTAGTTGCGGACATAGAGGTACTCCGGCGTGCGCAGGGCTCGGACGGGATACCCCCAATCGTCGGGGCGCCCCAAGTCATGGCGCTCCTTGCCGACCAGCATCCTGTTGCGGCCGGGATCGATCCAGCCGTCGCCATCCGACTCGAGGATGTCGGCGAAGCTGCTCCCGGTGACCGAGTCCGGGCTCTCCACGCCGGCCAGCTGCAGGATCGTCGGGGCGAAGTCCCGGACATTGACGAAGTCCTCGACGCGGCGGCCTTGGCGCCCGCCGCCCCAACGGACGGCGAGCGGCAGGTGGAATCCGTACTCGTAGATCTGACCCTTGACGCGGGGGAAGGGCATGCCGTGGTCGGAGGTCGCGATCACCAAGGTGTTGTCGAGCTCGCCGATCTCCTCGAGCTTGGCCAAGATCCGGGCCAAGTGCGTGTCGAACCATTCCGACTCGACCGCGTAATCGGCGAGGTCCCGGCGAATCGTCTCGTCGTCGGGGTAGAAGGCCGGCACGTCCACATCCTGATGACGCTTGCCGCTGATGGCTCCGGCTCCATCCTGGAAGGCGCGGTGCGGTTCATGGGTGCCGAACCAGAAGCAGAACGGCTGGCCGGAGTCGCGCCCCTCGAGGAAGAACTCGAAGTTGCGGGCATAGTCCTTGTTGGACATGCTGCGGAAGGGCGGCTCCAAGCGGTGCTGGTCGTACTCGGGCCCCGCCGGGTTGCGCTGGAAGCCGCCGGCCTCGTGGTCCCCTGGACCCCAGCCCTTGCCGGTGTAGCCGACGCGGTAGCCGGCCTGCTCCAGCAGGTCGGGAAAGACGGCCCACTTGGCCGGGAAGACGCCGAAGTGGTTGACAGCCTCCTCCAGCTGCCACGTATTCCGGCCGGTGAGGATGCTGGCGCGACACGGCGAGCACTTCGGGTTGGAGGTGAAGCAGTTCTCGAAGAGGACGCCTTCGTCAGCGATCCGGTCGAAGGCGGGCGTGCGAACCCAAGAGCACCCGTAGGCGCCTGCGTGGGGCCAACCCCAATCGTCGGCGATGGCGAACAGGATGTTCGGGCGCCGGCTCTGGCTGCGGCCGGGCAAGGCGGCGGCTGCGCCGACCGTGGCGGAGAGCATCTGCCTGCGAGTCATTGGCACCAAGGATAGCCGACCAGATGCCGGAAGCTGAGCGCACTCCGTATCGGCATGCGGGCCGGCTTGCGCCAAGGCCGGAAGGACGAGCCGCCTACTCAGCCGCAGCGGCGCGGGATCGGCGGACGGGGAGGCTGCTGTCTCAGGTTCGATGGCGTATGATCAATAACAATCGCAGAGAACCTGCCCGCCGGAACCGGTCGGGCAGCGGGCGTGCAAGGCACTAATCCTAGAGGAGATTGAAGAGAGACAACCATGAGAAACGCGTTACTTGCAGTGGCGGTCCTGCTGGCCGCTGCCGTTCCCGGTTCGCTGTACGGTCAAGCCGCCGACACGGCTCTGATCGTCGGCACCGTATCGGACGCCACCGGAGCGGTAATTCCCGGGGCCGGCGTCACCTTTGCCCACCTCGCAACGGGAACGGAATACATCACCGAGACCACCGAGACCGGCACCTACCGGTCGCCGCCGCTGAGGATCGGCGAGTACATCATCGTCGCCGAGGCGGAGGGATTCAAGCAGTACTCCGGCAGCGGCGTAGCGCTGTCGATCGGCGATACCCGCCAATTGGACATCACGCTTGAGATCGGCGCGGTCACCGAGGTAATCGAGGTCGAGGCATCGGCGCCCTTGCTGCAGACCAGCGAGGCGTCGGCCGGAACCGTGATCGAGAACCGCCAGATCGTCGATCTGCCCCTGAACGGCCGGGACTACCTGCAGTTGGCCGTCATCTCGTCCGGCACGGTCATGTCGCGCGGCCAAGGCGTCTCCATCGGAGGGCAGCGGGGCACGGAGGTCAACTTCGTGATTGACGGCATGGACAACAACAACCAGTCCATCGCCTCCCAAGGCCGTCAGAAGGAGGCCGTCAAGCCGTCGATCGACGCGATCTCCGAGTTCAAGGTCATCACCAATGGCTTCGCGGCCGAGTATGGCAGGACCTCCGCCGGGATTGTCAGCCTGTCGATCAAGTCGGGAACCAACGAGATTCACGGCACGGGATTCACGTTCTTCCGCGACGAGTCGATGGACGCCCGCAACTTCTTCGCTCCCGCCGGACAGGAGAAGCCCAAGTTCGAGCGACGGCAGTACGGCTTCGCAGTCGGCGGCCCCATCAAGAAGAATCGGGCGTTCCTATTCGGAGACATGGAGCTGACGGACGTACGGGAGTCCACGACATTCGTCTCGACCGTGCCGTCAGTCGCTGTCCGCAACGGCGACTTCAGCGGCAGCGACGTCGTCCACGATCCGCTGACTTGGGACGGAACGGAGCGGCAACCCTTCGCGAACAACCAGATTCCAGCCAGCAGGTTCGACCGAGTGACGAACGTAATGCGGGACTGGTACCCGGATCCCGCCAATGCAGACAGAACGCGCAACTACACCTACGTCACGCCGCGCAATCAGGATTTCCACAAGTTCGACATCCGGTACGACCAGAACCTCACGTCCTCGGACAACTTCTTCTGGCGCTGGAGCAGCCAGGAGCAGAATCTCGGCAGCACGCCCCGCTACCCGGCGATTGACGGCTTCGGATCGATGTCCCGCGGCGGCACCCAGAACGTGACTAGCAACAACACGGTCCTGTCCTACCAGAAGGTCTGGTCGCCGACCTTGATCACTGCGTTCCGGGCCGGATGGAACTATCTGGACACCGACATCGAGTCCCATCTCGACATCGAGGAGAACATCAACGCCAAGCTGGGCATCCCGGGGTTCAACCAGCACCTCCGCGGAACCAACGAGATGAACCTGACCGGCTACTCCCAGCTAGGCAACAACACTTTCCGTCCGAACCTGATCCAGTCCCAGACCCGGCAGGCGTCCGCGGACACGACCTACACGCGCGGCAACCACGCCATCAAGTTCGGCGTCCAGTCGTGGTGGCTGCAGAGCTTCATCGACAACCCGCAGCGGACCATGGGAACCATCTGGTACGACGGGCGGTTCACCGAGCGCTCACCGTCGATGCGCGGCGGCACCGGCGACTCCATGGGCGACTTCCTCTTGGGCTACGCTCGCGAATTCGGTGCCTCAAACACTGTCTACATGAACATGCGGTCGAACTTCCTGCACTTCTACGCGCAGGACGATTGGAAGTTGAACGATCGGCTGACGCTGAATCTCGGCGTCCGCTACGAACTGAACCCGCCCTACTATGAGACGCGCGACGGAATCGCCAACTTCAACCTGGGCCCCTGCTCCTTGGAAGCCCGCGTCACGCCCGGGGGGTGCGACCAAGGCTTCATCCATGTGGCGGGCCTGAACGGCAGCGACGACTTCAATCGCCGCCTGATGACGACCGACAAGACCAACTTCGCCCCGCGGTTCGGTTTGGCCTACAAGGTGACCGAGAAGACCGTGCTGCGCATGGCGTACGGGGTCTTCTACGGAAACATGTCCAACACGGGTGGGGGCGAGTTCATGGAGACGATGCCTCCATTCCACATCAAGTCCAGCCTAGTCACCGGCCGGATCGACCCGACGCTGAGGCATTCGGAAGGCCTGCCACCGGGAACGATCAGCCCGAAGAACGCCAGGGGCGTGGAGATGTCCTCGTTCGAGGTGGACCCCCAATGGCCGCTGGCGCAGAACTGGAACATGAATCTGCAGTTCTCGCTTCCGGGAGACTCGCTGTGGGAGGTCGGCTACTTCGGCAACAAGATGAACCACATGATCGGCCGCTACGACGAGAATCTTCCCCGTCCAGGGCCGGGCAGCCCCAATTCGCGTCGCCCGTGGGCCAGGACGGAGATACCCGCGTCCTGCCGCGGAGATCTCTGCTTTGACGGCACGGAGCCGGGAGGCTTCATCACGCTAGGTCGCATGAACCGCCACGCCTACCGCGAGAACACGCTTTACCACGGCTTGCAGACCAAGCTTGAGAAGCGCTACTCGCAGGGCCTGACCTACATCCTGTCCTACTCCTGGTCACACGTGATCGGCGACGCCCGCGGCGTAACCGGCTCGGGCGACGCGCCGGGGTCGAACTTGCGGTTCGTCCTGGACCCGCTCGACTGGAAGCGCGAACGGGGCAGCGGAGCGCAGGACATGCGCCACCGCTTCATCGGGAGCTTCGTCTACGAACTGCCGCTCGGGCGCAGCAAGCGCTTCGGCAGCGGCTGGGGATCCGGCCTGAACGCCGTGCTGGGCGACTGGTCGATCGGATCGATCATCACGCTCACTTCCGGCACACCGCAGCACCTAACCGTGGCCGGCAATCCGGCCAACGTCGGGGGCGGCGATCGCCCGGATGTGGTGGCCGGAACTTCCTGGAAGCTGGACAATCCGGATCCGGCGAGGTTCTACAACGAGGCAGCCTTCCTGCCCAACCAGCCCTTCACTTTCGGCAACTCGGGCAAGAACGTGCTCGTCGGTCCCGGAACCGCCAACTGGGACTTCTCGCTCTATAAGAACATCCGCTTCGGAGAGAAGTACGGGCTGCAGTTCCGCGCCGAGGCGTTCAACTTCCCCAACCATCCGAACTTCAACTTCCCGAACGCCCAAGTCGGCAACCGGAACTTCGGCATAATCTCCAGCGCCCGCGCTCCGCGGATCATGCAGATCGGCCTGAAGTTCGTCTTCTAGCTGGCACTCGGCTGCAAAGGCAGCCTGTGCCGCTGTCCTTCAAGCGATGGCGCTCGCAAGCGCCATCGCTTCTTTGCTTGGAGCGCCGGCGATTCAGGGCTTTGAGCGGGAGACGCCCCTGCGGCGGGCGGAAACTCCGGTGCGTCGCACGCACTCGACAGGGGGAGCGCGGAGGCCCAGATCCGGGATTCGACAGGGCGGTACAAGCCGCGCCAGCAAGACACGGCTGGCATCGGCGAGGTCCCGCAGCAGCCGCGAGGCTGCCTCCCGCCAAGCGCCGTGGCGCTCGAAGCAGCGACGCTTGGAACGCCTCCCCAGCCTCGCGACTCCGCCCCAAGTCGAGCAGCACTTCCCCGAGAAGCTCGTGGGACGGCTTGACAGGGAACGGCGGTCCGTACCCGTAAGCCGTGTCGGACTCCAGCTCCGCCGCCTCTCTCAGCTTGGCAACCCCCGCTGCCGCATCGGCCTGCGTGAGGATCAGCCCCTCCAGCTCTAGCGCGGCGATCGGCAGTGACTTGGTCCCGGAGCCATGCTTGTCAGAATAGCCCTGCAGCGCCGCCAGCCAGTCCTTGGCGGCGCCCAGCCGCCCGGTCTTGACGGCGGCAATGCCCTCTGCAAGGGCGTGAGCACCCAATGCCCGCGGAGCGATGCCTTCCAGCTCGACAGGGGCGAGGTCAGCGTCCCAGAACTGACCCTCGATCCTCAGGTGGGACCGCAAGTAGGCTTGATGGCTCCGCGCCAAGGAACTCCCTGACTTGCGGGCATCCTCGGTAATCACGTCAAGCCAGCGGCGCGCCTCGTCCACGCGGCCCTGTTGAAGGTAGGCGTACTGCAGCCACCACATGGCGTGGTAGCCGCGGTCGTCCGTACCCAGCCCGAGCCGCTTGACCCGCGCTTCCGAAGAGTTCCAGGAGTCGATGTTCGACGCGACGCACTGGTCCCACATCCCGAGCGCCAGGAAGATGTGCGAGGGCATGTGCTGCGCATGCGGCGCGGACGAAGCCACTTTGGAGTAGCGGCGGGCGTATCGCAGGCCGAGAGGGGCATGCACGGGATCGTCGAAGGAATGGATCAGGTAGTGCAGAGCGCCCGGGTGGTCCGGATTGCGCCGATAGACCTCCTCGGCCACAGCTGCGATGCGCATGTAGGTTCGCGTGTCGCGCTGGCCGCCGGTGGTTCCGAACAGCGAGACGGCGTACAGCGCGGCCGCCTCCATGTCGTCCGGATGCGAGCGGTGCAGATCGCCCATCGCGTCGGAATAGCGCTGCCAGCGATCTGCCTTCTCGCCGTCTCCGAACAGCGTTCGCGCCGCAGCGACATACGCAGCCTCCCGCTCCGACAACTGCGCCTCGCCGCTCACGCCGGCCAGCGCCTCCCGGCCGCGATCCGCGCTCTCGCGCCCCCACACGGGTCGATAGTGGGTCAGGGCTTCGCCCCAACGGGCCATCTCGAAGTCAGGATCGGCCTGCTGGGCCCTCTGGAACGCGACGGCGGCATCATCGTACTCGAAGTTGTGCAGCAGCGCCATCCCGGTCAGGAAATCCCGCTGCGCCGCTGGCGACCCGCTGTTAGGGAACTCAATCACACCGAGCTGCTGCTCGGCACCGGCAATGGACGTCAGGAGCAGCAACGCCGCTAGCAGGCACTTCATGGCCACAGGCTACCACCGCGGCCGGGCAGGCAGCCCGAAACGCTGCCTGCATGGCCGGCTTGGCAAGCATGATCGAACCGTCAACCGACCCTTCTCGGATGCGACCGAGCGCCCTCCTCCTCGCATTGACTGGGTCGCCTCAGGCGGGCCGGATAGCCACCGGTAACCGTCCCAGGGACTGCCTTAGGCGGTCCGGTGACCTGCGCTTCTCGCGACGGCTCTAGTCGGACTTCTCGATGCGCCCGAACAGGTTCCCGCCGTGGCTGCCGCCCCACCACATGCCGGCGTAGGAGTCCCGATAGAAGACAACTCGCGCAGTGTAGGTGCCCATTCCGGGAATGCCGAGATCCGTCACGCTGACCATCGGCGTGTCTCCAGACCAAGTGAGCCGAACCGGAACCGGCACGGTGACGTCGGTGGAGCTGAACTGGATCCGCGCATGGAACGTCCAGATATCTCCCGCCCTCTTCACCACCTTCTCAACCTCATAGCGCTCACTCCGCAGGTTGACATTCTCCTGCTGCTCCTGCTGCTCGGTGCCAGAACCCGATTCGTCGTGCCTGCGCACCGTGAAGTGGCCGTTGAGCACCGCACCACGCATGGACTCCTCGAACGCCCGCTCCAGCGCTTCGCGGTCCGCCGGCGAGGGCGGAGCGGTGGAGCAAGCCGGAATCACGATCAAGAGAACGGCGCAGAGGCGGACCATATTCCTTACTCTAAGGGACGGAATTCGCCGTGCGGTGCCGGACAGGCCCCATCCGGTCGGTCTTGACGCGCTCAGATCACGTCCTCGCGGAGAGTCGCCAGCGGGCGGCATCCGGGCGGAAGCTCGGCTTCCCGCCAGCCTCACTCAGGGGCCGGCCTGACGCTGACGGCGTGCGGTCCGGGAAAGGCCTCTGGAACGTCCTGAGTCACTTCTCCGGTGACGGCCCATTCAGCGCCGCGCTGAAAGGTTGCGATGAACCCGTTGCAGCGCTGCGAAACCAAGCCATGGCCGAGAGTGGTGTGGAAGACGCGCCCCTCGCCGTAGCGGATCGCCATCAGGATCGGCTCGTCCTCCCCCGTCCCCCGTGACTCCGGAGTGGAGAACTCCAAGTCAAGTTCTCCGGGCCCGTCCCCCGGCATGACTCCGGAGTGGAGAACGCCGTGGCCAAGACCTGCAAGTTCCTAGCCGGGCCGCGGAGCCGGTCATACAGCTCGTCCTCGGCATGCAGCCACTGCTCCGGCAAGCCCCGCGTGATCGGGTGCTTAGCATCCCTGACGTCGATCGGGAACTCGTGGCGAATGCCGTGCCTGCCCCCGACTCCAGGCGAGTGGTCGCGGACGAACGCTCCGTCCCGCAGGCGGATGTACGGGCCGTCCCGCTCAGAGCGCCCTCCCCACCCTCCTAAGCCGATCATCTCGTTGTAGGCCGGCCACTCCGGGAAGGCATTGTTGGCGGCATGCACGGACACAAAGCCGCCGCCGCCGGACACGAACTCCTCGAAGTCGGCCTTCGTCGCCGCCGACCACGAGTCCCCGTTGTAATTGGAGACCACCAGCGAGTAGCGCGAGAACGGCGGGCGGAACGCTTCCATGTCGCCGCCCGCCGGCGGCGCCGTCGCGATCTCAACAGAGAAGAGGCTGGTCTCCTCCAGGTAGCTCCTGAGGTAGCCCGAGGTGGTCGGCCAGATCTTGTGATTGTTCTGGCCATCGACGATCAAGGCCGCATGGCGGGCGGAGGGGGACTCGTCTGCGAAAGCGAGTGCCCACAGTGCCAAGACCGCCAGAGCCGTGCAGGTTCGCGCCATGGGCCAACCCTACCATGCCTCCCGCGCCGCCAGGCACCTCCCGCACAGACTCCTTGAGCGGGGTGTACGACGCCAAGTCGGGAAGATCTGGCAATTGGCGGCGGCTGTGGGACGCGGCCAAGGAACGGCTCAGCTGGCAGCAGGAGCGAATCGAGGAATTGCCCGAAGCGCGCTGCAAGGAAGTGTCCATTGGCAGCTCTCATGCCCTGCTGCAAGCTCTCCGCGCCACGGAGCGCAGCAGCGAGGAGGCCGCTAAGTGCGTCGCGTACTTCGAGACTGACCGCGAGCGCATGCGTTTCCCGGAGGTCCGGGAGGCGCGGCTGTGCGTCGGTTCCGGAGTGGTGGAGGCCGGCCGCAAGACCTTGGCGGCGGTGGATCTGATGCAGGCCGGAACGCACTGCACAGTGGACGGGGCCAACGCGGTTCTGGCGTCGCGCTGCAGCATTCTCAGCAGTCGCTTCGAGGACTTCCGGGGGCAGCGCCGGGAGTCTGCGCACGGTTCGAAGCCGGCAGGGAACGCTCTGCCGGCCGCCTGCAACGAGAGCGGGTGACCGAGCGCAACGCCAACCGAGGCGCGGTGCAGGCGCAGGGCGGATCGTCTTGGGCGCGGCGTATCTCTTTCCTCATGAATCAAGAATCCAGGTCGGATCCGTTGCCGGTGCAGCGGTTCGACCCGAAGCCGCGAAATGGATCTGCGCACTGGCGGACAGCTCCACGATCCGGCGCGACGGACCGCCCGGTGCATGGCCGGTCTACCCCCCCCATTAGGAGCAGATCAAGCAGTGTGTCCTGGAGCCCATCTACAGATGCGAACCGCCTTCTGCCGCCATTCGGGAAGCGGTCTGCACAGAATTCAGCTGACCGGTCCATGCCGAGTCGGTGAATCGGCGGCCCGGGTATCCGGCTAGCACCAGAAACGAGCAGACCTGCCGGCCCGTCCTTCGGTCGCAAGACACTGTCGTACACCCACTTGAGCGCCGTGGCTCCGCGCCGTCAGTGGGTTATCATGGTGCGGGTCGCTTGAATAGGTCCGACCTGCTCGACACCCACGGGGCAACTAACACTCCATAAGTCGCGCGTCGGGATCGCGCAGTCTTGAGTGATCGACACGGACAGACCGAGAGGAGCAAAGAACAATGACGATTGACAAAGCGTATCGAATCGGTGCCTTGGCGGCAGCCTTGGCGCTGCTGCCGGCGGCGTTCGGCCAGATCGAGACGGCACGGATTCAAGGAGTCGTCACCGACGCCACGGGCGCCGTCATCCCCGGCGCCGCGATCCGGTTTGTCCATATTGAGACTGGGCAGGAGTCCTCGGTCTCGACTAGCGCGGACGGTCTGTACCGGTCGGTGCCACTACGCATCGGGGAGTACCGGGTGGACTACGAGGCTGACGGCTTCAAGCGCGCTGTGCGTTCCGGCATCAATCTCGAGCTGCAGGAGACAGCCGTGATCGACGTGGCGCTCGAGGTGGGCGACGTGACCGAGGTGGTCGACGTCACAGCCGACGCGGTCCTGCTTGAGACTACCGAAGCGACCCAAGGCCAGGTCATCAACAACCAGCGCATCGTCGACATGCCGCTCAACGGCCGCGACTACGTCCAGCTGGCCCTGCTCTCGGCAGGAGCCATCCGGCCCATCGGCGGGCGGTTCGGCGGTTACAGCGCCGGCGGGCAGCGCACGACCCAGAACAACTACACGCTCGACGGCGTCGATAACAACGGCCTCCAGATTGCCGCCCAAGGCCGTCGCGCCGAAGTCGTCAAGCCCTCCATCGACGCGATCGAGGAGTTCAAGATCTCGACCAACGCCTACAGCGCCGAGTCCGGGCGGGCGCTCGGCGGCACAGTCAACGTCTCGGTGAAGTCGGGCACCAACAGCCTGCACGGGACGGCCTTTGAGTTCCTGCGGAACGAGAAGCTGGACGCGAAGAACTTCTTCGACGATCCCGACGATCCCAAGCCGCCGTTCAAGCGCAACCAGTTCGGATACTCGATCGGAGGGCCGATCAAGCGCAACAGCACCTTCTTCTTCACGGACTACGAAGCCACCCGCATCCGCGAGTCGGCGACATTCGTCGAGAACATCCCGACCCCCGAGCAGCTCAGCGGTGACTTCAGCGCCGTGCCCCAGACCGTCTTCGACCCAGACACCTACGACGAAGCGGCCAACCTGCGCACGGCGTTCCCCAATCAGCGCATTCCCGCGAGCCGGCTTGACCCGGTGGCGCAGAAGGCCGGCCAGTACTACCCGACGCCGAACTCCCCCGGCCTCACGCGCAACTGGCGCACCGCGTCACCCGACAACGAGGACGACGACAAGTGGGACGTGAAGATCGACCAGTTCGTCACCAACAACGCCAACATGTTTTGGCGCTACAGCCAGCAGGACAGCTACGTTCCCTCGCCGATCCGGTTCCCATCCCAACAGGACGGGGACGGAACCGAGTTCAATCACCGCGGCCAGAACATGGCGCTGGCCTGGAACCAGATCTTCTCGCCGACGCTGATTACTAACATCAAGCTCGGCTGGAACCGGATCTACACCAACCGGCAGGCCTTGGCCGACTCCAACCTAAACCAAGAACTCGGACTGACCGGGGTCAACCAGAGCCTCAACGGAGCGGCCCGCTTCTCGATCAGCGGGATGCGCCCGGTCGGCACTTCGAACTTCACGCCCAACCTGATCGACTCTCAGAACCGGCAGTTCAACATCGACACCAACTGGACTAAGGGCAGCCACAACGTGAAGTTCGGCTACTCGCTGCAGCTGCTGCAGAGCTACCTCACCAACCCCCAGCAGGAACTCGGCCAGTTCATCTTCAACGGGAACTTCTCCCGCCAGACGCAGAATGTCGATGGCGGGCGCGGAGGCCGCCCTGTCGCGGACTTCCTGCTCGGCATCCCGTTCCGCACCGACATCTCCAACTCGGTCTACATGAACCTGCGCGCCGCTTGGCAGCACCTCTACATCCAGGACGAGTGGCGCGTCAACGACCGCTTGACGCTGAACCTCGGACTCCGGTACGAGCACAACATGCCGTGGCACGAGAAGGAGAACCTCATCTCGAACTTCGACATCGACACGGACCCTCTGAATCCGACGTTCTTCCTAGCGACCGACGGCAGCGTGGGCTCACGGGCGACCTTGGACCCCGACCTGAACAACCTCGCTCCGCGCTTCGGCTTCGCCTACCGGATTCTCGAGGGGACGGTGCTCCGCGGCGGCTACGGCATCTTCTACGCCAACTACGAGGGCACCGGCGGCGGCCAGTTCCTCGAGACCAACCCGCCGTTCCACATCAAGTCGCAAATCTCCACCGACAGCATCCGGCCCTCCGTGCTGCTGCGCACTGGAGTCCCTGACGGCGTGGTCACTCCCGAGCGCGCAGTCAGCCTGCGGTTCTCCTCGTTCGAGCGCGATCCGCCGTGGCCGATCTCGCAGCAGTGGAACTTCAACATCCAGCACTCGCTGGGAGCCAACACGGTGTGGGAGATCGGCTACTACGGCACCAAGGCGCAGCACTTGGTCAATCGTCTCGACGGCAACTACGCCCCGCCGGGCCCAGGCAACATCAACTCCCGCCGCCGCTACACGAGCGCCATCTTCCCGGGCACGGACATTGTCGTCGGCCCGCTCGCCGCGATGAACCGCCACGAGTTCAACGGCAATTCGCTGTTCCACTCCTTCCAGACCCGCTTGGAACGGCGGTACTCCAACGGCTTCACCCTGCTGGCAGCCTACGTCTGGTCCAGGAACATCGGCGACGTGGCGGGCTTTTCCGGATCCGGAAACGCACCCAACAGCGGGGTTCAGAACCCGCTGGACCGGAGCGCCGAGCGCAGCCTGGACAACCAGCACCGCTCGCACAGCTTGGTGAGCAGCTACATCTACGAGCTGCCTTGGGGCAAAGGCCAGCGCTGGGGAACCTCCTGGGGTGCCGTCCCGGATGCCGTGCTGGGCGGCTGGTCGCTGGCCGGCATCGTGTCCTTCGCCTCCGGGCGCCCGTTCGGCTTGCGAGTGCGCGGCAACCCGGCCAACAACGGCAACTTCAGCCGCCCGAACGTCGTGGCAGGTCAGGAAGCCAATCTGCCGCGCGGGCAGCGCGACCCCGAGCGCTGGTTCAACACGGCGGCGTTCGAGAGCAACAACGACTACGAGTTCGGCAACGCCGGGCGCAACGTCCTGATCGGCCCGGGCCTGGCGAACTGGGACTTCGCCGTCTACAAGCGATTCTCCATCACTGAGCGGCAGTCACTGCAGTTCCGGTTCGAGAGCTTCAATTTCACCAACACACCCGTGTTCGGCTTCCCGAATTCGGAAGTCGGCAACAACAACTTCGGACGGATCCTCGGCGCGGGGCGTCCGCGCAACCTGCAGTTCGGCCTGAAGTTCATCTTCTAGCCGTTGGGCACTCCTTGCGGGCCCTCGCGGGGTAGGACGCTAGGGCCTGCCGCCCGGCGGGTAGCGACGAAGGTCGGAAGTCATCAAGAGGGCATGGGCGGGTGACCACTTGGCAGCGCTACTGGCTGTACCAGCTGCCGGGCCTCGGAATCGTGGCCGCGCTGCTCACCTTCGCAGCCCACCGCTATTCCCTGCCCTTATGGGCTTGCGGCGTCGGCGTCGGCCTGTGGGCGGTCAAAGACGCCCTGCTGTACCCCTTCCTCAAGGCGTCGTACGAGGGGGCTGCGACCAGCGGACCGGAAGCGATGGTGGGATCCCTCGGAACTGTGGTCGACGGGCTGACGCCCCACGGCCTCGTGCGAATCGGCCCCGAACTGTGGAAGGCTGAGAGCGACGAGCCGCTCGATGTTGGGCAGACGGTCCGCGTCACGGGCTGCACCGGCATGACCATGCTCGTGGAGCCGGTGTCAGCGTAGGAATTCGGTTCGGATCTTGTCCGCCACTTCCACCTGGCCGAGCGCGTGAGCCCGCTCCAAGGCGGCCTGCGCAGCTTCCCGAGCCCGACCCTCCTGGCCGAGGCGCCGGTGCACTAGTGCCAACACGTAGCCGTGCCAAGCGGTGCCGGGCGTGTCCGCCGAGACAGCCGTCTCCAAGTACGCGAGCGCCTCCCGATACCTTCCCCGCTCGGCCAGCCGCCGCCCGAGGTGGAAGTTGGCCATGGGATGAGCGGGATCATTCTCCACGGCCAATCGGTAGTGCCGCTCCGCTTCGGCGCCCCGCCCCAGCTCTTCAAGCGAGCTAGCAAGATTGCCGTGGGCATCGGCGTACCGGTCGTTCACCGCCAAGGCCTTGCGGAAGGCGTCGGCCGCCGCCGCGAACTCGCCCGAGAAGTGCAGCGAGACCCCAAAGTTGTAGTGCGCTTCAGGGATCGAGGGATCCAGCGCCACCGCCCGCTGGTAATGGCTCGTAGCCTGCTCGTGATCGCCCAGCTCGCCGAGTACGGAAACGAGATTTACATGCGCCTCGACATACTCCGGATCGATCTCCAACGCCGCTGAGTACGAACCGCGCGCCCCTTCCAGATCGCCCTGCGCCTGCAGCGCGCGGCCCCGCTCGAGAGTCGCTTGGGCGCTGAAACTTCGGATGGCGTCCATCCCATCGATCAGCGGATCGGGATAATGGCGTCGCGGGGTCGAGGCCACAGTCTCGTACCTCCGCAGCAGCCGGTCCGCTTCCCCTTCCCTACCCTGGGCCCGATAAGCGCCGGCCAAAGCGTACAGCGCTTCCCTGAAACCTGGCTCCTCCGCAACCGCCTCTTCCAAGTGCTCGACAGCCCGGCCCTCGCCTCGAGCCGCCAGCAGGCGGCCCAGCCGGTACTGCACGGCCGGACTGTCGGGAAACCGCGGCAACGCTGCTTCCAGTAGGCGCGCGGCTTCGATCGACTTGCCCGCCTGCTCCAGCTGGTCCGACAGGCGCACGGCGGCCGCCAAGTCGTCCGGGCGCATGGCAGCCGCGTCGGAGAGGGCATCCAAAGCTGCCTGGCTGCGCCCGAGGTCCGCCTCGGACACTCCCAGCAGGTAGGCCCAGCGAAAGGCCGTCGGATCCAAGGCCCGGCAGCGTCGGAAGCAGGCTGCAGCAGCCCCGGTTTGCCCAAACGCGTACAGCGCCTCTCCTAAGGAGCCGACCGCATGCGGATCGGACGAGGCAAGTTGAGCGGCGTCCAGCCGCTGTCGGATCTGGGCTTGCACCGGCGAGGCAAACTCCGCCAGCGCCAGTTCCGGCAGCGGAGGAAGAGCGGTGTCCGAACATGCCCAAATCAAGGCCGCTGCAAGCCAGAACGATTTCAATACGGCCACTCGCTATCGCAGGCCGCCCTAGCCGCCATCCAATCCACAGCACACCGCCCCACCTCGGAAGTCCTTGGCATCCTCTCTCGCGGCGTCGGGGACGCAGCGTTCGGCGAGGGGGTCAGTCGCCGAATGCATTCCGAATCTTGCCCCTCGAGTATACGACCCCCAACTGCGCCTTGGCCAGTCCAATGCGGGAGGCCAGCCACGCGCTCCACGCAGCCGACTCGTCGATTCTCGCCCGCTCCAAGTCCGCCAAGGTGATCTGGCCCTCCTCGTACCTCGCCAGCAACACATCGAGGCCCTCCCGAGCGACGGCTAGCTCCATCACCGCCAGATCCGCCTCCTGTCGGGCAGCCGCCAAGGCAGCCGCAGCCGACTCGATTGCCAGCTCCAGCTCGGTCTGTCGAACCTCCTTGCGCAAGGCCAGCTCGCGCTCCTCGATCGTCGCCCGCGCGACCTGCGCCGCTACGGCGCGACCGCTGAACAGCGGCAGCTCGACAGCGACGCCGACCTGCCAATTGTGCCGCTCGAAGCGACGGAAATAGTCGTCGTAGTTGTTGAATCGGGCAAGCAGCGAGTACTGCCCGATCATGTCCAGCCTCGGGAGCCGCGCAGACCGAGCCGCGTCGACGCGGCGCCGAGCCGCATCAACTTGCGCGTCCAAGGCGAAGATTTCGGGATGTTGGGCAGCCGATCTCGACTCCTCCTGCAGCAGCGCGTCCCGGAGCTGCCCCGCACCGCCGCTCGATTCTTGCAGCGGCGCCAGCCGGACTCCTGGGCCCACACCCAGCGCCGCTCGCAGCTCCGTCTCCAGCAGTTCCGACCGGTCCTGAGCCGCAGCGCGCCTGACCTTGGCCCGGGCCACAGCAAGCCTAGCACGACTAAGGGCCAAGGGAATCTCGACGCCTTCCTCAACGCGTGCCCTCGCCCAGCCTTCGATTCGCTCCAGCGAGTCGGCCTCCTGAGACAGCCGCTCGATTTCGCGCCGCGCCAGCTCGAGGTCCAAGTACAGCAGGCCGGCGCGGTACCCCGACTCCTCTTCGGCGGCAGACGCGCCATGCTCGGCCGAGCGTAGTTGGGCCCCGAGCGCATCCACCTGCCGGGACTGCCGCTTGTCGATCAGCGGCTGGCGCAACGTAAGCAGAGCGACCGACGGCGACGCACCCTGAACGCTCTGCGGCATGCCGCGCGTCGCTCCGAGGCCCGAACCGGCACTCAGGCGTGTCGAGCGTTTCGATCGCTCCACGAACCGTTCGACCCCGGCTTGCTCAATACCGAGACGGGCCAACCTGACCCGAGGGCTCTCCCTCATTCCCAGCCGAACCGCTTCGGCTAAGCCGATCCAGCGTGTCTCGGGCAACCCGGGATCCGCCGCGGTCGCCGCGGCGCAGAGCACTAGTGCCGGCAGGAGTCTATTCATGGCGGAGAGCTTCCACTGGATCCATCCTAGACGCCCGCAAGGCGGGCAGTAGGCCGAACGCGACGCCAGTCCCCGCCGCGACCAGCAGGGCACAGGCCGCCCATTCCAACGGTACGCGGACGGCCAACGCGGGCCAGAGCCCAGCGATTGCCCGGGGAAGCGCCAGTCCCAGCAGCAAGCCGCACAGCCCTCCGAACGAGGCGAGAGCGAGGGACTCCAACAAGAACTGGACTGCGATGGCGTGCCGGGTGGCGCCCACGGCGCGGCGGATGCCGATCTCCGCCCGGCGCTCCGAGACGGCCATCAGCATCGTGTTCATGATGAACACCCCACTGACAGCCAGCGTGACCGAGGCTACCAAGATCATGGCGAGGCTCATCGCCTTGAGAATCCGCCTCGCGGTCTCCAGGATTCCCGACAGCGTATCGACTCGGTACGAGGAGCCGGGCCGGTGTCGGGACTCCAGGGTCCGCCGGACCATATCCGCTGCCGGACCAACCTCCCGGTGGGAGCGGACGGAGACGTACAGAGGATCCACGCGCTCGGCATGCAGGAAGCGGCGCAGCACGGTGCTGGGCACGAGGACGGAATGGTCCGACACCTCCGACTGCCCGAAGGTCTCGACTGCTTCTGAGAACTGGCCGATGATTCGGAACTCGACGCCGTGCACCTTCAGGCTGAGGCCGACCGGATCGACTCCAGCCCCGAACATCTTCGCGGCCAGCCGCGGCGTGACCAAGCACACCTTGGAGCGGGCCTGCAGGTCTCGGGTGTCCAAGAATCGTCCCGAGTGCAGAGCGAGGTTCCGGACGAGGCGGTACTCCTGACTGGATCCCAGCACGCGAACTTGCATTGGCCGGCCGTCCACTGCGACCGTGTCCCAGCTGGTCGCCACGCCGGCCACAGCGACCGCTCGCTCTCCGAGTCTGTTCCGGACCGCGGCGACATCGGCCCAGTCGATGTAGTCAGCCTCCGAGGCGGACACGTTGCCCCCCGCCTCGTAATAGGCGTAGACCAGGTTCGAGCCGACACCCTCGATCTGGGCAAGGACGAAATCCGAGCCGGTCGCCGCGACGGTGGCGACCAGCACCACCGCCACCACCGCGGCAGCCATGCTGGATGCCGTCAAGAGCGAGCGCAGGCGATGGGCTGCGATCGCCTCCGAGGCCGCGGAGGCCATACTGCGGTACATTGCCCGCTGGCCGCGACTCATGTCCGTTTCAGCAATCTCCGGACGATGAACGGAGGCGCTGAGTCGTGATTGCGATCCGGAGACGCCAAGTAGTTCTCCAACAGCGTCCTAGCTCTGCGGTACAGGGGCTTGCGACGGGCCTCGATCCACGCCGCTGCGGCCGAAAACCACACATCTGGATTCTCCGGCACCGTCGCGAGCGCCATTTCGAAGAGGCCGTCACTCTCCTCGTGACGGCCCTGTCGCGACAAGAACGAAGCATGGCCCAGCAAGTGGCGGACCTCTTCGGGATTCAGATCCCTCGCCCGCTGGTGCTGCCGCTCGCTGCTGGCCGCATCGCCGACACGCTCGTAGTACCGAGCCCAAGCCGCTGCACCTCTGGCAGCCTCCACGTGCTCGATAGCCTCGGCCAGACGTTTGGCCTCGGCCACGCTGCCCCCGGCCATTCCAGGCGCTTCAAGATGAAAGTTCTGCAGCGCCTCCAGCGCCTCCAGATTCTCCCGGTCCAGTTCGACGGCCTGCTCGAAGTGCCGCTTGACCTGCTTGGCGAGCGGGAGGGCACCCAGCCGGCGGAGGCCCGTCATCCGCTCCGCGCGTCGCCCCGTCGCGAGGCCGAGCCAGAGGCGATAACGGGAGTTGGCAGGCTCCTCGGCGACCGACCTCTCAAACGCCTCCTGCGCAGCTTGAAAGTCCTCGGCCCGAAAGAGACGGACGCCCTCCTGCCAAGCGGCCGAACCGGTGGCGAGCGCAGAAGCGCAAACGATAGCGACCAGCAGCACGATCTTAGTCATCGACGGAACCACCTCCTGACCGCAGCCGCACCAAGTCCCCCTCAGCAAGAGGCGCGCCGCCTGGAAGCAGCACAGTCTCTGAATCACTGAGGCCATCGCGGATCTCCACACGCATCTCCCCTTGCAAGCCGACCGCCACGGTACGCTTCGCTGCGCGGCCTGCAGCATCCGTTATCCAGACATAGGGGTCCGCCTGTCCTCTCACCACCGCTGCCCGAGGCACGGTGAGCGCGTTGTCAGCCTCGGCAACCAGGATCCGGACGCCCACCGAGAGGTTCGGCAGCAGCAGCCTTCCGCGATTTGCGGCCTTGCAGAGCACTTCGCCGACGCGGCGCGGACCCAGCTCGACCACCTCAGTGGGCAGGCCGAAGACCTCGCAGCTCCAATTTCGTCCGGGATAGGCGTCGGCCGTCACTTCCGCTGCCAACCCAAGACGGACCGCCCCCAACTCCGGCTCATCCACGAAGGCGCGCACTCGCACTTCATCCACTTTCCCGATTCGAGCCACGAGCTGGCCTTGGGTAACCGGATCGCCGGCGCCAACCAGCAGCGAGTACAGCGTGCCCGTGACGGGAGCGCGAACTACCAAGCGGCCGGCAGCAGCCTTGGTCTCCTTCCATGCGGCCTCAGCTTCGCGGACTGACGCTTCCAGAGAACCCCTTCTAGCGGCCGGAGGCTGCGCTCCGAGTTCACCCTCCACAGCCCGAATGTCGAACTCGAGCCCTTGCAGCCGCCGGCGGGCGGCATCCAAGTCCGCCTTCGGCATTGCCTCGCGGGCCACCAGACGCTGCAGCCGCTCCACATCGGACGCCATTCCGTCCCGTGCCGCAACCAGTTTGCCCCGCTCCTCCTTCAGCACGGCCGCTCTGGCCGGGACCAGCCCCGCATCCATTTCGGAGAGCGCAGCCAGGGCCGCATCCAGCCGGGCGCGGGCGCGACCCTCCTCAGCGGCCTGTCCCGAGTCTGCCAGTCGCAGCAGCGCCTGGCCCTGCGACACCACCGCGCCGCGGGCCTGCAGAATCCGCACCACGCTGCCTGACGCCTGTGCCGCCACAGCCATCCCGCTGGCGGCCTCCACCCGTCCGTTGGTGGTGATCGACTCAATGACGTCCCGCCGTTGCGGCCGCACACCTCCCATCTCAAGCGGAGGTGAAGCGCAGCCGGCAGCCAAGAGCCCGGCCAGCGGCCACAGCCGGCTGAGGCCAGTCCGCATGCCGAACGTCTAGCGGCCGGCCAAGCTCTCGCCCGGCTGGTGCGAGAAGTCCCACGCCCTGAGGTCAGTCTCGCCCGGCGTGTACGCCACGACGGCGTACTCGCCCGCTTCCAAGGGCAGGACGGGCCAGACCTTGTACACCAGCGGAGCGAGCTGCTGGCGGAACACTTCGACATCGTCCTGCATCTCGGCCTGCTCCTCCACTTTGGGGACGACGAAGATCTGCTGAACGATCCGCCGCTTCTTCTTCGGTTCCGGCTTGAGTCTCGAGATGCCGAATCGCGAGAACTTGTCAAGGCGGAGATAGAAGGACGGCTTGGCATCCGACGTGGACAACTTGGCCGAGACTCCTGGGATCGAGAGAGTGCGCTTGCCCGCCATCACCGGCATGGGCGCAATCACATTCAGCACAGTCCTGCCCTTGCTGGCACCTAAATCGAAGTAGGCCTGCTCCATCAGTACGGGCTCTGTGCCCTTCAGGTAGTAGACGCCGTTGTCCAAAGGCACGCCGTGCAGCTCGGTCCGCGCCCGGCGCTCGGCGAACCGCTCCCGACGCTCCTCCTCGCGCTGCCCCTGCAGGGCTGCCTGCACCGTCCGGTTGTGGACCCTAGTGCGCTCCAAATCGACAATCTCCAGCGGGACGATCTCCCATTGGCCGCGCTCAAGGCTGAAGTAGCGGACGCGGTCGCCTTGGACCTCGTACTCGCGCACATCCATGCGCGCGCCGTCGTCCAAGAACAGCGCCATGCGCTGCCCGGAAAGCGACGCGACCGTCGACAGAAGCAGTGCGGAGCACACTAAGAATCGATTTGCCATGACCGTCAGGGGGAACTTCACGTTCATCGTAGCCGACTCTCAGCCGCCGGATGGGCGGGCTGCTGACAAATCGCGACTCTGCCCCCGCTGGACACACGCGGCGGCTCCCGCCGCAGCATGAGGAACCCAGGCCGGCCGCCGATCAAAGCTGGAGTCGAAGCTGGACGGTGAATTGGCGCCCTGGCGCAAGTGCGGTTCCGCTGAAGAGCCCGCTGAAGTTGATCACGTTCAGCCGGTCGGCGGCGTTGCGCAGATCGAATTGCAGCTCGGCTGATCGAGGACCGCTAGTCCAGACCCGAGCCCCCACCGAGAAGTCCAAGCTCAGGTTGGGCCTGACGCGGCCGCGGTCGAAGTTGATTTGGCCGAGAATCGACTCCGGAATCGGCTGCTCCTCGTCAGCATCTCCGTCCTCCGGATGGGAACCGCCGCCCTCATCATCGTCATGATCACCATCCGCGTCATCGTGGTCGTGGTCATCGTCGTCATCGTCATCCTCCAGTTCGACCGGCAGGCCACTGCCGTAGCGAACTCCGAACGAAGTCCAAACCCGGGGATGGATCTGGAAGCGAACCATCGCTGCCACCGTATTGCGCTGATCCTGGCTGATCGGGAACTCGACCGAGACGTCTCGCAACTCCTCCGCCTCGCCGCCCTCGATGAAGAGTCCTCCTGTCACGGGGGATCTCGCCCGCCCGAGGAGGTTCGAGTAGCTCACGTAGGACGAGACGCCCTTCCATCGGGGGATCTCAAGCCGTACCTCCGTGCCTTGGATCTGGGCCGAATCAAAGGTGATGGGGAATGACAGGCCGGTGTTGAGGAACACATCGTCGTCAATGTAGTTGCTGAAGTCCCGCCAGAAGTGCTTGACATCGACGCGCAGGAGGTCGCCGATAGGTCTGCGCAGGCCCACCTCCACGAAGTCCGCCCTGCTGGTCGGGACGGCGATCAGGCCCTCGACGGCATCGATGCCGAGCCCGGTGGCGGCGCTGCTGAGGAGCAAGTTCTCTGTCGGCGGCGGCTGAAAGATCCGGTCATAGGACGCGAACAGCTGCAGTGAGGCTTGCGGGATGTAGTAGCTCGCCGCCAGGCGAGGGCTGATGGCCGTGTCCGATACGAGGAGTGAGTAGTGGTCGAAGCGAAGCCCGACGGTGGCGGCGAATCCCCCGAAACGGAACTGGTCCTGGAGGTAGGCACTGGCTTCGGTGCTGCGGCGCTCGGCAAGAAAGTCCAAGTCGAAGGCCGGCAGCTTATCTGGCTCCGCCATCTTGAAGTCCTCGCGGAACCAGTTCCATCGCGCATCCCCGCCAATCTTGATCGTGTGGCCCTCGCGTTGGACGGTGATATCGCCGACGATCGCTCCCTCGCGGAGGCCGCGATCCTGGAGGACATACACGGGAGTTGTCAGCTCGTTGCTCCACAGCTTGGAGGACACGTCCCGGACCATCCCACGCAGCGACAGCAACGTTCCTAGCGAAAGGACGGCTTGGTAGTGCAACTGACCGGAAGTCTCGGCCGACCGCCGGTCTTGGCGCTGCCCGGCCTCCTGCTGCTCCAAGTCGTTGGGGACGAGGAATCCGGTCCGGCTGGTACGGAAGTAGGCCGACAGCCTGTCGCGGCCAGGGAGGTCCCGGGACAGCCGGGCGTTGAAGCCGCTCGAGCTGGCCTGGTTCGTGAAGTTCTCAACAGACGGTGGGTCGAGGTAACGGTGAGTCGTCCCTCCTTGCACCCCAATCAGGATCTCGGTTCGGCGGCTGGAGCGCTGGTGCGCGAGGTAGCCTGTGCGGTGGGCGAAGCTGCCTCCCTGCACCTGGGCGGTCGAACGGTTGCCCAGCGAGGGCGACCGTCGCGTGTCGAGAGCGATCACCCCACCCAACCTGCGGCCGTACTCGGCCGGGATCCCGGCAGTCAGCACGCTAACGGACTCGAAGTCGTCGGCGATGAAGGCAGGCGCGAACGCGATCGAGCGGTTGTCATACAGGGGCATTCCGTCGATCACGTACTGGGTGTCGTACTCCGACCCACGGGGGTGCAGGACGGCATTCGCTTCCAGCAGCCAGCCGGGCGTGGTAGTCACCACATCAACAGCGCTTCGCCCCATGACGGTCCCGAGACCTTCAGCCAGCTGGCGCCTGCCAAGCCGCACGGGCTGCGACGGACGCAGCGGCTCGAACAGCGGCGGCGCGGCGCGGACGGTCACCTGCTCGCGGACCGGCTCCGGCTCAAGCACGACCTCGACGAATTCCGGCACGGCCGACCGGATCTCCACGCGACGCTCGAGGACGGAGAATCCGTCGTGGCTGACGGTGAGGAGGAAGGCTCCCGCCGGGATGCGACGCAGGGCTAGGCGACCGGCTGAGTCGGCCTGCCCCGTCGCCCGGAAGTCGACGCTGCGGGAGGCGAGCACTACGGTCGCGGGGACCGAACCGCCGCTGGAATCCACCACCCGCACATCGACACGCCCGTCCATCGCCTGAGCTCGCAGGAGCGGGCCGGGCATGCAGTTGGTGGCAACTAGCGCCAAGACCAGAGACCGCATGGCAGCAACAGGCCTGCTTCTAGAATTCACGCCCCCGAACTCCTCACGCCGGCTGTCCAGTCAGTCTCTTGCGCGGAGCGATCCGAGACCCCTGACCAGTATGGCCCTGCCGGGGCTAGAACAGCAACCCGCCGCGAATCACTACCGGGACTGCAAGACCAGCCACCGCTTCTAACCGATCCGTCCTTTGCCTCAGCGAACTGGTGCTGACGATCGGAACCTGAGCAGCCGAGAGTAGCACCTTGGCGCCCCAGTCCGTGGCCGCGTGCGCCAATTCCTAAGCCTACCGGCCGAGGCGGGATGGGCCCGTCGCCCGGATGGCCGTGGCAGACGTCCACGGTGGCCGCCACGAACAGGTTGGCCACATGCTCGAAGCCCAGCTGTTCGCGCGCCAGCCCACGTTAATATCCTGCCATCTCCGTCTACCGGACAGCCGACGCAACTCCGCCACTCAGTTCATTACGGGCAAACGAAAGAAACACTCCTGCACGG
Organism: Bryobacterales bacterium; assembly: GCA_963662745.2. GTDB lineage: Bacteria > Acidobacteriota > Terriglobia > Bryobacterales > UBA6623 > VXMF01. Next base: position 1,425,391 of record CAXXUI010000002.1, on the reverse strand, counting down.
CACGCATCGGACTCCCTAGCACTTGGCAGGGCTGGATCACATTCTAGTGCTCGCTTAGCGAGATTGGAACTCAGGTCAATCACGGTCCGCCTTCGTACGCCAGTCCACATTCTCCTGTTTGGCGTTTACATCGATTGACGCTGCCGCGAACCGCTACTGCAGAGTCTCAAAATCTCCGCAACGACTATCATCCAGGCACTGTCGCATCAGGGTACTCAGCTGATTCTCGGCACTGCAGAGCTAGGCCTAGGCTGGGGCGTGTGGCGGAACATGACACTAGTCACCAAGTTTCTGCCTCGCTCCGGGTCAAGAGCGTGGCAAGAATAAACTAGCCCACTGATCCAAAGACAGACAATCGAAGAAGCAGGAACACATGACATTCGAGACGACAATGACGCTTCGAAGACAGACGCAGGTCAAGTTAACTCCATGCTTCACCCTGCCACTCTGGCCCGCTCTCGGAATTTCTGGGTCCAAGCCAATAATTCGGACAGCTTATCGTAGGCTTCAATAGTCACACCTCTGTCCACCAGAACCTGCGCTTCAGAAACTCGATATGGGACTCGAAGACGGTGCATTACATTGCCACAAGACGCCACAATTCGATCGAAGTCTGAGTCCCTAATAGAGAAAGGAACGATCATGTATGGAATAAATGTAGTTACCGGATGCTCAGTAAACCAACTATTCTTGAACGCTCTCAAGTGCCCGACTATGCTCTTTTCTACCCAGTTTTTTCCCGTCGCAACCTGCGCCGCTGCTAGAAGGAAACCTGCCTTTCCATCTGGATGTGTGCGAGCGGCGAAAATGTCAATCTTGTCATCTTTGACGTGCATGAGCGCTCGCGATGTATGGCCGACCGTACCATCTTGGAGAGTCATCCAAACTTGCTTGAGTTTGTCCAAGAACGGCGAGTGATCGGGTCGTGGGTAGCCGAAGCTCCAAGAATGACCCTGAATCTCGACTGCCAGTGCCGCCGTGCTTATGTACTGAAAGAGTCTTCGAAGGTCGCGAATTTCTGCTTCGTCAGGCTTCAGTGGAGAGCCATCCAGAATAGGTGTCTGAAGAATTGACAAGACAAGGCTGAGAACATAGGTAGCTCGACCAAGACAATTTCCTACTGGTTCGAATCTTAGGATATCTCCATCCACATCGAGCTGAAATGGATATGTGGACTTGAGCATCCGACAACGATACTCAATCCGTTCAACTACGTCGCAGTGGAGGACCTCTGTCCGCTCATCAGTTCTGATTGAGGATTCCTCATCGGCCCCGATCGAAGCCTCGTTTACAATTTCAGAAGTGTGAACGATTCTGTTGGTTCCGAGAAGTGCTGCCACTTCCAAGAAGTCAGTTGCTACATCGACACCCAGACGACCTCCCAATACTTCATCAAGTGGGAGATAGAGGCCACGTCCCATCTATTGGACTCCGGCCTTCTTTTCCTTCATCCTTGAATGAAGCAATTCTGCAATTTCCTTGATGTCACCCATTACATTAAACAAGGAATCGTCCGCCCTGTCATATCCCCTGATTGACACCGCGGCAGAGTGGAGTGCTGTGCGTGCCTCGATCAACGACTCTCTAAAACGTGAGTCCACTGACTCAGTTGCTCTATGGGCGCGATCGAGATCTCTTGTGACTTGGAGTTCATGAACCGATTCCGGATTTGCAAGGACTTCACCAAGTCGCTTGATGTCAGGATTTTGCCGCTTGATAACGGGATGTTCATCGTCCATTTTGGATCCATATATCCAGCGAAGTACTTCGCGAAGTTCTGTTGTTTTCTTGGATGGTATGGGATTAGGACTAGGGTCAGACTGGGCCCAGCCATCTTGCAGACCTAAGTACTCCCTGTATTGAGATCTCGGCAATGCAGTATAGAGGTGGGAGAAATTGAACTTCTTATAATAGCGGTCTTCTACATCGAACAATTCCTCCTCAGCAGCTTGATCCAAGACGTATATTCCTGACACCATTCGTTTGATTGTATCATGTCGGTCACCTATCGAACTTGCGATCTTCGTTAATCCGACCATCGAGGTTCTATGCCATTCTGCTGCAAACCGTGCTTTCGCATAAGCATTCCATTTATGCGGACCGTTGATGTGCTTGAAACCCAACAAAGGTCGTGCAGTCTCTCGATCGGGAACACGGTATACCGTGACGTTCTCGAACTTAGAACGAAGATCGTCTGAAATCTCTGGGACCGTCAATCGCAAGTTTTCGTCCATTCGGATCCGAGAGACGAGATCGGGCTTAGTAAGCAAGCAAATAGCCGCGAGGCGCCGGTTGCCTTCTAGAACGACGAGATGCTCGTTTGCTTCTGCCTGCATCACGACCAGCGGCTCAATGTCTAGGTATCCGTTGGAAGACATCGATTGGAGGAGTTCGTCAAGGTCTGCACTTCGATAGAGTTCAGCAATTATCGATTTTTCTGAGTGCTCCTTAGGCAGTCGCGTTAGCCGGGGGTTATGCAGATCCAGCTGGAGACAATCCACAGGAACCTTCGTGGGCTTCTCAAGATCTGGAACCATCAACGCTTCCTCATGTCTGTAGGGATACAGATTCGGCTACACTAATCCGACCAAGAGGCATATGCTCCCAGCCGTGGCGGGTCCCTTCCTGCTCGGGCACCAGTCGCATCGAGGCCGGGCAAGGGGAGAGGGAGCGGACTGCCCTAGCCGGCCCAAGTCCAGTCCGATCGAACCACGGCGCGAAGCGCGAACCATCGATGTGTTGCTGTGGAAGCCGCCACGCCACCACTCGGCCCATCTCATTGCGCGCGCACCGGATCACCAACGGACGGAGTTCCTCGTAGGTCAGCTTGGCTCGCGCGAACTGACGATCAATGCTATCGGTGTCGACCACGCGGAACGGACGCTCGCATACATCAGCTCGGTCACCGAAGCGGTTCGTCCGCGCAAACTGGTCCTTCAGCGCTGGTACTTCGAAAAACCCGCCCAGCAGCATGTCGGACGCCGTGCCGCCCATGGTTCCACGCACCGTCGCCTGCCTCTCAAGGAGGCCATCGCAGCCCATGCCGTTCCGTGTCTCGTTCGACACAAACACACCTGCCAGTTCACCACGTCGCCGCTCCGGCGGCTCCGGGCGAGCACTGTCCGCGCCCCGGTACGGGTTCCAAGGCATGCTTGATTCTACCGTGAGCTGCGTCGAGGCTTCACGCGGGTCCTCGAGAACTCTGACCGGCACACCTAGGAGACCTCCGACTTGGCGTCCGATTCTGCGCGACCCCTCAAGCTAGCAAGCTAGGTTAGGAAGGCGGAGTTCTGCAACACGGCCCTTCACGGCAGCTGGCTGTGCAGATTCGAGAGCGAGCCGACCGCCGTGACGCAGTAGTGCCGTGAGGCCTCCGCAGTGGAGAATTGGAGGTGCTGCAGCGAGAAGTCGCGACTAGGCGAAGTAGGATGCCACGGGTTGGTGCCGACGGTGACCCGCACTGGAGCGGCTTGCGCCTTCCCCAGCAGCTTCAGCAAGGATTGGCGAGAGGTCCTATGATGGGGCCACCGTGACTCGCATACCAAGCAACACCACGATTCCCGCCCGCCCACGATTCCTGGCTGCAGCCTTGGCAGCCGGTGTGCTCACCGCACTGGCGACCAGCTGCACCCAGCCTGCCGACGACCGGCCGAACATCATCCTCGTCATCACCGACGACCAAGGCTACGGAGACATCGGTGCGCACGGCAACACGATGATCCGCACGCCGCACCTCGACGCCCTCCACTCCCAGAGCGTCCGCCTCACCAACTTCCATGTCGACCCGACCTGCTCCCCCACTCGCTCGGCCTTGGTGACGGGGCGGTACTCTTCCCGCACCGGGGTCTGGCACACCATCATGGGCCGCTCGATCGTCCATCGCGACGAAACGACGTTCGCCGACGTCCTCTCGGAGGCCGGCTACGCGACCGGTTTCTTCGGCAAATGGCACTTGGGCGACAACGCTCCGTACCGGCCGATCGACCGGGGCTTCCAGCGAGCGGTCTACCACGGCGGAGGCGGCGTGGGCCAGACCCCCGACTACTGGGGTAACGACTACTTCGACGACACCTACTGGTCGGATGGCGAGCCGACAGCCTACGAGGGCTATTGCACGGATGTGTTCTTCGACAACGCCTTGGAGTTCCTTGAGGAGCAGGCCGCAGACCTCAGTCGCCCCGCGTTCATCTACCTCTCCACCAACGCGCCCCATGGGCCGTTCCTAGTCGACGAGTCCTACTCGCAGCCGTACGCCGAGATGGGCGTTCCGGATCCGATGAGCAAGTTCTACGGGATGATCGAGAACATCGACGACAACATGGGCCGGTTGGCAGCCAAGCTCGACGAGCTCGGCATCGCAGACAACACGCTACTCATCTTCATGACCGACAACGGCACCGCAGCCGGCGTCACCAACACTCACCCCACGCAGCGCGTCGGCTCGAGCAACGCGGACCTGCTCGAACGTGCCGCTCAGGAAGAGGCCGACGGCGCTTGGCAGGGCTTCAACGCCTCGATGCGCGGACGCAAGGGTTCCGAGTACGACGGCGGCCATCGCGTCCCGTTCTTCGTTCGCTGGCCCAGCGGAGGCATCGGGGAGCCCCGCGCTGTGGACAACCTCACAGCGCACATCGATGTCCTGCCCACGTTGGCCGAGATCGGCGGAGCCCGCGACCGGCCGGAACTGGACTGGGACGGGATCAGCTTGATGCCGCTTCTGCAAGGCGGGAACTGGCCCGAACGGACGCTGGCGGTGCATTCGCAGCGCATCCGGTTTCCAGAGCGCTGGCGGAAGAGCGCTGTGATGACCGAGCAGCACCGCTTGGTGAACGGCGAGGAGCTCTACGACATCCAGTCCGATCCCGGGCAGACTCATGACATCGCGGAAAGCCATCCAGAGGTCGTGGCTGCGCTGCGCACCGCCTACGACGCGTGGTGGGACCGCATTGACGACCGTTTCGAAGAGCATGTCTTCATCGACATCGGAACGGATGCGGAAAACCCGGCGCGCATCACGGCGCACGATTGGCTCCCGGCGAATGACTCAGCCCAGCAAGTACCGTGGAACCAAGGTGCGGTGAGCAGGGCTCGGGAGGCCAACGGATCATGGAACATCAACGTGGCCGCAGGCGGTCGCTACGAGTTCGAACTGTTCCAGCGTGACCGTCCGGCCGATTTCCCGATCGAAGCGGACACGGCACGTATCCGGATCGGGGAAGTGGAAGCCGAGGGGCCAGTGCCCGACGGTTCCGCCAGCGTGAGCTTCACGCTGGACCTCCCCCCCGGCCGCACCACGATGCAGACTCGGTTTGCGACGGCCGACGGGAAGGAGCGGGGAGCCTTCTACGTCTACGCCCGGCGACTGTAGTCCCACTCCGCGAGCGCCGCGGAGCGCGGCGCTCGGAACAGCCTCTGTTCCAACTCAGTCAGGAGAGCACTTCGTCCATCAACACGCCGCCGTTGATGGTAGGGCGCTCGGCCCGCCCATTGTGCAGGTAGGTCACGCTGAAGTGGTTCAGCCCGAGCAGATGCAGCATTGTCGCGTGGATGTCGTGGACATGGTAGGGCTTGTCGACCGCCCGAAATCCAATCTCGTCGGTCGAGCCAACCGTCCTGCCACCCCGGATTCCGGCCCCTGCCATCCAGATCGTGAAGCCCCAAGGATTGTGATCTCGGCCGTACTGGTCGGTCGGATTTCCCATGGAGTTGGTGTCGCTGAACGGCGTGCGTCCGAATTCGCCGCCCCAAACCACCAAGGTCTCCTCCAGCATCCCGCGCCCCTTCAGGTCGGCCAGCAGTCCGGCTACGGGCTTGTCTGACGCACGACACCACTTGGTGTGGTTCTCTTCCAGCTTGGAATGCGCGTCCCAGCCGCTTCCGCTGCCGCAGTACGCCTCCACGAATCGGACACCGCGCTCGACGAGCCGGCGGGCCAAGAGACAATTGGAGCCGAACACCTCAGTTGCCTCGTCATCCATGCCGTACAGGCGCTTGGTCGACTCGGACTCGCTGTCCAGATCAATGGCCTCCGGTGCGGCCGCCTGCATGCGGTACGCCAGCTCGTAAGACTCGATGCGCGCCTCGAGCTCGTCCTCTCCGGGCCAGTTGCGGGCATGGCGACGGTTGAGGCTCCCCAGCAGATCAAGGCGGCTGCGATGCTGCGGGCCGGTGACCCCGGAGGGGGGCTGGAGGTCCAAGACAGGCGGGCCAACCGTGCGAAAGCGCGTGCCTTGGTAAGAAGCTGGAAGGAAACCCGGGCCCCAGTTTGACGGTCCACCCTTGACGGTCTTGCTATCCGTCAGCACCACGAAGGCAGGCAGGTCGTCGGCCAGCGAACCCAGCCCGTAGGTCGTCCACGCGCCCAACGAAGGCCGACCGGCGAGGATTGAGCCCGTGTTCATCTGCCGGTTGGCACCAACATGGTTCACTCCGTCGGACCAGCAGGACCGGATCACCGCCAAGTCGTCCACATGTCGGGCGATGTGCGGATACCAGTTCGACACCCAGAGGCCGCTCTCGCCGTGCCGCTTCCACTCTCGCCGCGAGGCCACGAGCGGCATCCGGTGCGACCCGGTCGCGCTGGTGACCGGCAGGTTGAACGACGGAGGCGTCACCTGACCCGCAAGGCGTTCCAGGTCCGGCTTCGGATCGAAGAGGTCGAGGTGGCTGGGCCCGCCCTCCATGAAGAGCCAGATCACAGCCTTCGCCGCAGGACGGTGGTGCGGCTCCTTCACGGCCAAGGCGTGCGGCGCGGCAGCCAAGGACGACGGGAGCGCGCCGTCCGCTGTCAGCAGGTGCGCGAGCGCAATGCCGCCCAGCCCGCTTCCCGTCCTCGACAGGAAGGCGCGACGGGATGGAGAAACTGAGTCGGCACGAAGCCGGGCTTGGGGATGGGACTTCATGAACATCAGAATCTGAAGACGAATTCGTTTGAGTTCAGCAGCGCTAGGCAGTAGTCGGCAAGCGCCACCGCATGCGCGGAAGACACGCCTGCAGGCAGGAATTGAGGAACTTGGGCCGCCGGGTCTCCCTCGGGCCTGTCAGCCACGATCCGGGCGTGACGGTCCAAGAACGAGAGCGCCTCGTCCTTCTCGCGAGCATCCGGATCCCTGGCGTAGGCCAAGCGGTAGGCGGCGGCGACTTGGTCGGAGATGTCGGAACCCGCAATGCGCAGTACCCTCCCAGCGAAGGCAGCCGCCCATTCGGCCGGCTCCCTCCCATTCAGCAGGGACAGGGCTTGCGGGGCCGTCGTCGTGCGGTTGCGCATGGCGCAGGACTCGTGCGTGTCCGGAAAGTCGAAGGACGCGAGCAGCGGAAGGATGAGGTTCCGGCGGACGAAAACGTAGACGGTTCGCCGGTGGCTGTCTGACGCCACACGGGCGTCGCCCCAGCCGCCGACCGGCTTCGGGACGCCCTCCGGCAAGGGAGGGAAAACGCTCGGGCCCCCGATGTCGGTGTACAGCAGGCCAGAGACTGACAGGGCCGCGTCGCGCACAATTTCCGCCTCTAAGCGCCGAGCCGGAAACCTCCAGAGCAGCTTGTTGAACGGATCGGACTGACGCGCGCGATCCAAGCGCTCCGCTGCCGGCCTGGCCGACTGCTGATAGGTCGCCGAACCCAGAATGAGCCGATGAACATGCTTGACGCTCCAGCCGCTGTCGACCAACTCCGACGCCAGCCAATCGAGCAGTTCGGGATGCGTCGGCCGCTCGCCCATCAAGCCGAAATCGCTAGGCGTCCCAACAATCCCTCGCCCGAAGTGGTAGTGCCAGATGCGGTTCACCATCACGCGGGCGACCAGCGGATTGGCCGGATCAGCGAGCCACTTGGCCAAGGCGGAGCGCCGCCCCGTCGAGCTGCCCCCCGCCGGCGGCACGATGTTCGGCACACCCGCGTCGAGCACGGACGGAAAGCCAGGCTGCACCTCCTCGCCGGGATTCGTATAGAGGCCCGCGCCGAGAACATAGGTTGGCGGCGGGTTCGGGCTGACATCGTAGATGCCCATTCCGCGCGGCACTTCATCGGGCTTCAGGTGCGCGAACCGATCCAGCTCCCGTTCCAGCTCTTGGAATCGCTCCGCATCCGCTCCTTCGAGCTTCCTTGAACGCCTCCAGAATCCGGGATCGCTGTGCGGCTTCGGCTCCAGCGGGCAAGTCCCACAAACCTTCGTCTGCAACAGGCTGTACATCCACTCTTGGATCGAGTCCCGCCGCTCGGCTGGCGTGTTGACAGCCTCAATTACAAAGTCCGGGTACCGATGCAGCAGCTGCTTGGTTGTGAATGTCCGCAGCGGCTCCAGCAAGTCGGACATTTCCCGCCATATCGGCGCCGTTGCCTCCTCCCAAGCCGCCAGCCTGCGCTCGTACGCCTCGTACTTGGAATCAGCTACGAGCGGCAGGGCGTCGTCATGGTTCACGCTGGAGAAGAACGCCTGCAACCGGTAGTAGTCGCGCTGGGAGATGGGATCGAACTTGTGGTCGTGGCATTGGGCGCAACCGAACGTCAACCCTAGAAAGGTCGATCCGACCACGCTGGTGATGTCATGCAGCGTCTCCTGCCGGGCCAGCAGCAGATCCTTCTGGTTCGGCTCCTCTGCGTAATGCCGGTTGAATGCCGTGGCCACCCTCGCATCGGGTCTCTTCGGCCACAACTCGTCTCCTGCGAGCTGCTCCTGCACGAAGCGGTCGTAGGGCTTGTCGGCGTTGAAGGCATCGATGACGTAGTCCCGATAGCGCCAAGCTGTCGGCCTCGTGATATCGTGCTCAAAGCCCGAACTGTCGGCGTAGCGCGCCAAGTCCAGCCAGTGCCGGCCCCAGCGCTCTCCGTAGTGAGGCGAAGCTAAGAGCCGTGCGATCAGCCGCTCGTAGGCGTCTGGAGACTCGTCCTCGACAAAGTCCGCCACCTGATATGGCGAAGGCGGTAAGCCCGTCAGATCAAGGAACACGCGACGCGCGAGAACTGCTCTCGCTGCCGGCGGAGCCGCCTCCAAGCCCTGCTGGCGCAGGCGCCGCAGCACAAACGCATCGACTGGATTCCGAAGGCTCCCCGCACGCTCGGCGGACGGCACGCTTGGCCGGACTACGGGCTGCAGCGACCACAAGGCGCGCTGCTCGGCGGACGGCCTGCCGTCAGGTGGCCCTTGTTGGGCAGCACCTAGCGCACCTGTCCCAGCGGCAAGCAGGATGCACAGAAGGAACCGCTCACCGCGGGACACTACTTCATACATGCCACACATCGACGAAGACTCCAGTCAGCCAACCGACTCTGTACGAGTGTACAGCAACTTCGACCCCGATCGACCGGAATCCAGAGAAACTGACAGTCTGATCCGCTCCAAGTGGAGGAATTTGCCATGGAGGATTCCGACAGCGCCTCGGAACCGGAAGAAGGGCGGACAGCGAGACAGAGCGTTCCGAACGACATAGTACCGAATTCACTGTCAGCCGCTCTGTTGCTGACGTTACGGGCGAGGGGCGACAAGCAAGAACGCCGTTCCGAGCAGCGAGAGGCGGCCTTCCGAGAACTAGCCAAGGGCGTAGAACGCCGTGGGGCAAGAGTGAGTGACCTAGCGGCCAAGTCCGAGCGGCACACGATCCTGCTGGATAGGCGCTTTGCGAAGGCCGACGACGCGGCTACCCAGATCAACCAGCTTGGTGTGGACTCGATCGTTCAGAAAATAGAACGCGCGGCCGGAATTCGCTCGTTGATGCACTACATCGAGACCCAAGCGTTCATACTGCTGATCTTGGCTACCGGACTGATCGCGTAGTGGACGCCATTCCTGAGGGAGGCGTGGTCTGAGTACACGAACCGCCAGACTAAGACTGTCGAAAGCTCGTCCGCTGCAGCCACGCCGGCACTTGCACCGCCAAGTGACGTTGAACCGCCGGACGAAGGATCCGGCCCGGCGGCCGTGGACAAGAACGACTGAGCGCCGGGCCAGCATCGCCCGGCTGCGCAGCCAGAATGGATTGGTGCTCCCGTCCAATCGTTCCTCCGTCGGCAGATAGCGTCGCGCGCATCCTGCAGTCCGGCACTCGGCGCACGAGACGAGGGGGCCTCACGGGCCCGTTGGCACCCCTCCAACGGCACTCCTGAGAGGACCAATCAGACCAAGGTGGGATCCTGCCCACTGCAGCGTTCGCCGAACGGCCCTCGGGGCCAACTCCGCCCCCAGTGCCAAGGCCCCTAGCTCCGATGGTGCTTGCGACGATCGGGCCAGACTGCGCGATTGATGTACCGAGCCACTCCGAGCCGGGCCGGGCGACTGGCAGTCAACAGCGCTCCAGTCGAAGGCGCCGGACCTTGTGCATGAGCCTTTGACCTGGAACGGGACACCTCTATTCTCGGCACCGGACGCAATGGGCGAGAATGGACTTGAAATGCGGGAACTCGAAGCAGTGAGACACAGTCGCCGGGAACTCCTTATGGCGGCTGTGCTGCCAGCAGCTTGGGCGAGCGCCCAGACGCGCGGTCTCGATCCGGCCGTCATAGGAGCCAACCCATACTTCCCGGGCTACGGGCTGTTCCGGTCGATCAGCATCCTACGCGATATCGGATTCCAGACTGTCGAGATTCATCCGATGGGCGCTGCCGCCGCCCGCCCCGGGATGCCTCCGGGCTTCGAGTTCGACCGCGCCGGCCAAGGCGAACGGGAACGCATCTTGGAGTCGCTCAGCGCCTTCCGCCACATCTCGACTCACCTGCCATGGGTCGACACACCGTACTTCTCGCCCTACGAGCCGGCCCATGAGTTCGGCGTGCGCCGGATCGACACAGCGCTCGCCGCGTCGTCCTTCGTGGGCGCCGAGGTCGCCAACATCCATGTCCAGCAGTCAGCCCACCTGTCGCTGACGGAAGCTTGGCCGATGCTGCTGCGCACTTTGCGCGGCTGGGGCGACAAAGCAGCCGATGAGGGATTCCGGCTGGCCATCGAGACCGGCTATCCTCGCTCAGTCAGGGAGTTCGTCCGACTCATAGAAGAGATCGACCATGACCATGTCGGAGCAACGATCGATGTCGGTCACCAGAAGGAGTACGCCGAACTCACAGCACGCGTGGCTCCCGAGGACCGCGGAAGCGAGCATGGCGTCCGCGCCTACAACGACGTGACTCACGAGATCATTGATAGCTTGGGCGAGAAGGTGTTCCACATGCACGTGCATGACATCGAGCCCGGCTCCTGGGCCGAGCACAAGCCGCTCGTGCATGGCTTCGTCGACTACCCGAGATTGATCGCGAAGCTGCGCAGGATCGACTACCAAGGCCTGCTGGTGTTCGAGATCGGAGGATCGGTGGAAGAGCTGCCCGGTTTCCTGCGAGACGCCAAGGCCAAGCTGGAGGGCCACCTGCGGGAGGCCAGGTAGGTGCGTCAAGCCTAGACCCGCCCTTGCAGCGCTGCGGGCTCCGACTTCCACCAGGCGCGCGGACGCCATTGGGCGGACCAGGCAACTGCGCCCGCCGTGCTAGCATCGCCTACGGCCGGCAAACGGCAGAAGACGGTAGGACAAACTTGAGAAACGACTCGATTTCCAGACGCGACTGGATGCGCCACTGCGCGCACACCGGCAGCGGAGCGGCTCTCGCCAGCGCGGCCCAAACGGCCGCCGCCGGCTCCCAAGCCGCCAGCCAGCCGGCCTACATCAACTTCTTCGGCGACCTCCACAACCACAACCAAGTGGGCTACGCCCAAGGCACTTTGGAGCGGAGCTTCGAGGTCGCCCGGAACCATCTCGACTTCTACGCCTTCACGCCGCACTCCTACTGGCCCGATGTTGGCGAGTACGACGGGCGGATCCAATACAAGTGGCGCAACGGATTCGCCGTCGCCAAGGCCCGCTGGCCCGACGTCGTGCGGCTGGCCCGCGAGTATGACGACCCAGGATCGTTCACCACCATCTTGGGCTACGAACGCCACGGAACGATGGAGGGCGACTACCATGTCCTGTTTCCGGATCTCGAAGGCGACTATGAGCTGATCGATGACTTGGCGGACCTGCAGGGCTTCGCGAAGCGCAGGGGCTGCATTCTGGTGCCCCACCATCCCGCTAACCGCCTCGGCCACCGGGGCATCGCGTCCGCTGGAATTGACCCCGCGGTGTCCCCGGTGCTGGAGATCCACTCGGAATGGGGCTGCGCGGAGCACGACAGGGCACCCCACCCCTACAAGCGGCACACCGAGGGAGGCCGGTGGACGAGGCACACGCTGCAGCACTACCTGAAGGAGGGCCACCGGCTGGGAGTGATCGCCAGCACCGACGACCACCTCGGCTACCCGGGCGGCTACCGGGAGGGCCTCGCGGTCGTGAAGGCGACCGAGCTGAGCAGGGAAGCCATCTTTGATGCCCTCCGCAACCGCCGGACCTACGCTGTCACCGGTGACCGGATCGAGCTCGACTTCTCCGTCAACGGAGCCATGATGGGGCGCGAGATCCCGTTCTCGCCGCGGCGCCGCATCCGCGCCAGAGTGCGCGGCTGGGATGTGATCGACCGCGTGGAGGTCGTCAAGAACGGCCGCGTGATCCACCGAGACTTCCCCGTGGACCAGCAGCCGGGAGCCGCGGCATGGAGCGAGCCGGTGGTGCTGCGCTTCGAGTACGGCTGGGGGCCTTGGCCCGCCTTGGGGTGGGGCGGCACCGCTGACTGGGACTTCACACTGGAAGTCGAAGGGGGCAGGATCGAGGCGCACCACCCCTGCTTCACCTCGGGCCCTTTGGACGAGTTCCGTCGCGATCGGGTCGTCAGCCACGACTCGACCTCCGTCCGAGTGCAGTCCTACACCGCTCTCAAGCAGCAGCTCGACGACTACTCGCAGAAGGCGCTCGTCGTCCGGATTCGAGGAGATGCCGCCACCCGCGTCACAGTGCGGTGCTCGAAGCCGACCCGGTGCTCGCTGACGCAGACGCTCGGGCAGCTCGAGGAGTCCAACGAGATGCTGTTCACGCGGCCGTTCCCTTGGGAGTCGGCCATGCTGCACCGAGTCGTCTTCCGACAGAACTGGGAGACTTCGTTCGAGGCTGAGGATGAAGGTGACGGAAGTGGGGTCGACTGGTACTACGCTCGCGTCTTCGAGTCCAACGGCGAACTGGCTTGGTCCAGCCCGGTGTGGGTGGAGGCCGCCTGACGCCGCGTCGACCGCGATCAGCCCTGACCCACAGGGGGCCGGCATGCGCTGCCAATCCAGACCGGGGAGTCTGCCACGCACCGGCTTGGCAATCCCGGTATCGTGATCCGCAACCTCTGGCCGGACCGGGTGTCGCACGCAGCGCGGTCCGTCTCATCCCAGGGGGAGCACCCTCATACTCCGGGCCGTCGGCGCATTGTTCCGCTCACGCCAACAAGAGGGCCGCCAACACCGGCAGCCGCGCCTTGGCCGGGTCGCAGCCGTCGCCGGTTCGATCCAGTTGGACCCCGCGATTGTCGCTCCAGCTGGCTTGGGCCGGCCGGCCTCAGCGCCCTACGAAGCGGGCGTAGAGGCTGCGAGCAACTCCCGGATCCTGCGTTCCCTTGACGATGGCGCGCCCGTCCGCGAATACGGTCAGCTCGTGCGGCGGACACCAAAACCGCACGGCATGCTCGGAGCTGCGGACCGCGCCCGACGCCGCAAGCAGGTCCGCGAGCGCGGCGAGGTCGACCGGACCTCCGCTCCCCCGTACCTGGACCGCATCCCGGCCGCAGATCCGGGCGGACCCGGCGGACCCGGCCTCCAACCAAGCGAACTCTCGCCGGCCACAGACTCGGCATTCGGGATTCGGTCGATCGGCCCGCACGGACGACCGTTCACCCGACCACAAGTCGTAGGACTCAAGGCGCGGGATCACCGCCTGCGGCCCGCGGGCTAGGATTTTGAGCGCCTGCGCTGCCTGCAGCGAACCGACCATCGAGGTCACCGCGTTGAGCACGCCCGCCGTGTCGCAAGTCGGCTGGCGAACAGCGGGCGCCGCCGGGAACAAGCAAGCAAGGCAGGCTGTGCGACCCGGCACGACCGGCATCACGGACCCCCTGGTTCCGACTGCCGCTCCATACACCCACGGCACGGACATCTTGACGGCCGCGTCGTTGATCAGGAAGCGAGTCTCGTAGCTGTCCAGCCCGTCGACGATCACGGTGGCTGACCGCAGCAGACGCTCGGCGTTGGACGGCACCAAGTCGGTTACTACCGCCCTGACTTGGACGTCCGAGTTCGCCCGCCTCAGCCGCGCGGCCGCGGCCACCGCCTTGGGCGTGCCCAATTCGGCGTCGCGCTCGTCGAACAGGCACTGCCGCTGCAGGTTGCTCCGCTCAACGTAGTCCCGGTCGATCAGGACCGTCTCGCCGACCCCGGCCCGGACAAGCAAGGTCGCCTGCACTGTGCCGAGCGCCCCGCAGCCGACGACCACAGCCCGGCTGCGAGCGAGCCTGCTCTGGCCCGCGTCGCCGATTTCGGGTAGCAGGCGCTGCCTGGAGTAGCGATCGTGCATGCCCAGCGCGGGATGGCTCTCCGCCATCCGGCCATGCCCCAGCCTAACAGCGACACATCCCGGACAAGCGCCTCGCTCCACCCGGACGCGAAGCGTCCAGCAACATCCTCGGACCAGCCAACCGCGCCAATCCCATCGGCCCAAGCACGGGGGCGGCTAGTCCCGACGCCGGTGACCGGCCGCTGTTCCCTATAATTCAATAGTTAGGGTGTGCCGTCGTTGCCTGACCGTTCTGGCCCTCGTGGCACTGGCTGCGACATCGGTTCGCGGGGCGAGCCCGTTCGGACTGCCTGTTACGGAAATCGGCTTCGATCCGCCCCTTCCGCCCGCGGGAGCCGCCTCGTCCGAGCGCGCTTTGGCGCTCCGTGTCGGGCAGGCACTCGAAGTCGAGGCCGTCCGCACCACGATTCAGCAGCTGTTCCAGACCGGACGCTACTCCGACATCCGGGCCGACGCCACGCCCAGCGGGACGGGCGTCCGCGTGACGTTCCTGCACGAACCCGCGTGGTTCATCGGCGATGTGACGGTGGAAGGCGTCCGGCGCCCGCCGTCGCCTCAGGAGCTTGTGAACTCCACGCAGCTGCGGCTCGGAGAACTCTTCACCGAGCAACGCCTTCAGGAGGGCCTCCACTCGCTGAGATTGACGCTGGCGCGGCACGGCTACCGGCGGCCGGCGGTCGAGTACGGACTCCGGCACCAGCCCTTGACTCAGCAGGTGGACATCAGCATCCAGGTCGCTAGCGGGCCGAAGGCCCGGATAGGCGACTTGGTGCTACTAGGGGGCGGGCCCCTTGACAAGGGCGAGGTACGGTCGATCGCTCTCTGGAAGCGGGGCAAGCGATTCCGAAGCGACTCGATCCAACGCGGGATCCGACACCTGAGGAACCGCCTCCGGCGTCAGCACTACTGGAGCCCGAACATCCGGGTTGACGCCTCCGGAGATCCGTCCGATGACAACTTGGTGGCCCTTCATGTCCGTATCGCGCCGGGCCCGAAGATGCTGGTTCGCGTGGAAGGCGTAAAGATCGGCTCGGGCCGCCTGCGCCGCTTCCTCCCGATCTTCACGCGGGGCACGGTCGACGAGGACCTGCTCGCGGCGGGCGGGGTCAACCTACGCGAGCTGTTCCAGTCCAAGGGCTTTTACCGGGCTCAAGTCGAGTCGGAAGTCGAACTTGAGTCCGACGAGGAGATTGTCATCGTCTACAGGGTGGAACGGGGTTCCAAGCGGATCGTCCGAGAACTCGAGATCGAGGGCAACCGCTACTTCGACACCGACACCATCAGGGAGCAGCTGCAGCTGGACAGCAGCCGTTCAGGGCTGTCGCAGAAACGCTTCACGCAGGAGTGGCTCGACCAAGGCTTGGAGGCGCTTCAAGGCATCTACCGGTTCAACGGGTTCCGGGAAGCCTCAGTCGAAGGTGCGCTGATCGATTCGCCGGAGCGGCTGGCGCTGCGGATCAGCATCAACGAGGGAACGCAAACAGTGGTGGAGCGCCTCGTCACATCCGGCCTCGCGGGCACGGCCATCGACGCCGCGGGATTCGAGTTCGATGCCGGAGACGGTCAGCCATTCAGCGAGAACCGCGTCCGGTCCGACCGGCGACGCATTCTCGCGGGTTTCTACGACGCCGGCTATCGGGACGTCCGATTCGCTTGGCGGACGGAGGCTGGAAGCTCGCCCGACCGACTGGTGCTGCACTACGACGTTGCTGCCGGGAGGCAGACAAGCACCGGCCAGGTCTTCGTGTTCGGCTCTCGCAAGACCAGGGCCGACGTCTTGAGAAACCAAATCGAACTGCGGTCCGGCGAGCCGCTGTCGCAAGCCCGCATGCTCGCCACGCAGCGCAACCTGTACGACCTCGGAGTCTTCTCCAATGTCGATGTCGCCATCCAGAACCCGCTCGGTCTCGAGGACACCAAGAACGTGATGCTGCATGTCGACGAAGCGCGCCGCTGGGCGGTGGGCGCGGGCGGCGGAGCGGAGTTCGCCCGCATCGGACGCAACACCGCCGAGCTGACCAACCCTGCTGGCGACGCGACATTCAGCCCGCGGATGACGCTTGAGATTAGCCGCCTGAACGTCTGGGGCAAGGCGCACACGATGAGCGTGCGGACGCGCCTGTCCCTGCTGCAGCAGCGCGGGCTGTTCACGTACGAGGCTCCCCGCTGGTTCGCCTCGGACCGCTGGACGATGACGCTCACCGGGCTGTATGACACCTTCCGCAACGTCAACACGTTCCGGGGAAGACGCCTCGAGGGTGCCTTCCAGCTCGCGCAGCAGCTGGACGGCGCGACCACTGTGCTCTATCGCTA
The DNA here is from genome assembly GCA_963662745.2 of Bryobacterales bacterium. Taxonomy (GTDB): domain Bacteria; phylum Acidobacteriota; class Terriglobia; order Bryobacterales; family UBA6623; genus VXMF01. Next base: position 1,408,619 of record CAXXUI010000002.1, on the reverse strand, counting down.
CGCCTACCGGAGGACCGCCATCGATCAGAACACGCTGAACATCGAGCCCTTGCTCGTGCCACTCGTCTCGCAGCCCGCGCGGGTGGGCCAAGTCTCCTCAACCCTCATATCGGACCGCAGGGACGACCCGACTGACACGGCCAAGGGCATCTACAACACCGTCAATGTCGGCATCGCGTCCAAGTTTCTGGGCTCGCAGCCGAACTTCGCCAGGCTGCTGGCGCAGAACAGCACGTACCACTCCCTCAAGCCGAGGGTGGTCTTCGCCCGCACGGTCCAGCTGGGCGTCAACCTGCCATGGGCCGGGGCGTCCATCGCCGGGATCGAGCAGGCCCGCTTCGCCGGCCGCCCCGACCCCCGCATCCCCATCTCCGAGCGCTTCTTCGGAGGTGGAGCGAACTCGCATCGGGGCTTCCCCTACAACCAAGCCGGGCCGCGCGATCCGGCCACCGGATTCCCGCTCGGCGGCGGGTCGCAGTTCCTGAACAGCATGGAGCTGCGGTTCCCCTTCCCCGGCACCGACTTCTCGGGCGTGATCTTCCACGACGCCGGCAACGTCTATTCGAGTCCGGGGCGCATCAGCCTGCGGCCCGGCCAGAAGGTCACCACCAAGGCGGACGGGACCAAGGCGTTCGACTTCGATTACATGGTGCATGCCATGGGATTCGGAATCCGCTACAGGACACCGATCGGCCCGGTTCGATTCGACCTCGCCTTCAGTCCGAACCCCCCTCGCTTTGTCGGATTCGACGGCACTCGGGAGCAGTTGCTGAGCGGCTCGGGCACCTTCCGACAGCAGAGGATCTCGTCCGTCCTATTCCACTTCTCTTTAGGCCAGACTTTCTGAGGAACGCCGTGCACCGCCTGCTGTCGACAAGCCGCCGCCCCCGGATAGCCCTGGCCCTAGCCCTCGCGGGGAGCGTTCCGGCCGAAATCATTGATCGGGTCGCCGCTGTCGTCGGGTCGCAGGCCATCACTGTCTCCGAAGTAGAGGTGGAAGTGCGCCTCGCAGCCATGCTGAGCAAGGCTGCCCCGTCCGCGGCGCAGCAGGTCCGCGAGGAGGCGCTGCGACGGCTCGTGGACCGCCAGCTCGTCCTGAGCGACCAGTCCGTAGCCCGCTTCCTCACTGTCGCCCCCCGGGTCGTCGCAGCCCAGATGCAGACCTACCGTCGCGAAACCTATTTCGGGGGGCGCGACTTCCAGGAGGCGCTGCAGCATTACGGGCTGAACGAGGCTGCCCTGCTCGCCTTCGTGACGGAGAGCATGGCGTTCGAGCGGTACGTCTCACTGAGATTCAAGACGGGGCTGCATGCCAGCCGCGACGATATGGCGCGGTACTATCGCGATGTCTATGTTCCGGCACAGCAGGTCGCCGGGCAGTCTCCCGCGCCCCTCGCAGCCGTGGCGGACGCGATCGGGGAGATTCTGCTGGAACAGCAGGCCAACGCGCTGCTGGAGGAGCGGCTAGAGGAGCTCCGGAGCCAGACTCGGGTTCGCATCATGACTCACTCTCTCGCGGAGGAAGCACCGTGACGCTAGGCCCCATCAGCGCACATCCGCGCCTCTGGACCGCGGGCCTCCTCGGGCTGGCGCTGACTTCGCTGTGGTCCGGCTTCGAAGTCCTGACCGGCAGCCAGTGGCTGGCCGACAGCATCCGCTCCGCGCTGATCGATGAGATCTCCGCTGCGACCGGCGCACCCGTCTCCGCCGGCAGGCTGGAGCCACTGGAAGAGCGGCTGGCGTTCCGCCTGTCGGACTTGGTGATCGGCTCCGCCGAGAGTCCGGGCGGCGCGCCGATGGTCGTCGTCCCAGAAGCCGAGGCGAAACTGGGATGGACCACCTTTCTGGGCGGATCAGTCGTTCTCGACCGTTTGCAAGTGACCGGCATGACCATGGACCTGGCTGCACTGGGAGACGCGGGATGGACGGTAGGAGCGCGGGACCGGACGAGCAAGCTGACGATTCGGGAATTTCAGCTGGCCGGAGCGGAGATCGCTTGGAACGGCCAGCCGCTGACCGCGGAGTTCAGCGGCTCGCAGCTCTCGGCCGAGATGTGGCTGGAGCCCGATCTGAACCGCTATCGAGTCGAGGCGTCTCTCTCGGACCCGCAGTGGGGACGCTCTCCAGATGCGGGTCTGGCCCAGGGATCAGTGACGCTCTCCGCAGTCGGCGACCCAAGCCGGATCGAAATCACGCGCGCCACCGTCCGCACGAGCGCCTTCGAAGTCGAGGGCGCTTGCCTGATCACGGGCTGGCGGGCCCCCCACGCGGACTGCCGCTACTCCGTCACGGCAGGCATCGAGGAAGCCGCCGCCATGGCTGGGCTAGGTGCACCGGACCTCACCGGGTTGCTGAACGCCGCTGGCGAACTTGAGTGGGATTGGGCGAGCGGGTCCTTGCGGTACTGGGGGGATGCCAGAGCCGCCGCGGCACCAAACAGCTGGCCACAGGCCGAGCTAGCTTTGTCGGCGAGCTACAACGGGACGGCGGAAGAACTCCGGTTGGAGGCCTTGAGGGGCACGCTCCTGAGAGGCCGGATCGACGGCGCTGCGTCGCTGGCGGGAGCTTGGGCCGAGCCTCGCATCGAAGCTACTTTCATCCTGACCGGCATGGAAATCGAGGCGCTGACCTCCGCCGCCGGCATGGACGCGCTGCCATGGTCCGGACTTGCCGATCTTGAAGCGACGATCCGAGGCGCCGGACGCGAATCACCGCACACCAGCTGGAACGTCACCCTGAGGCCGGGCGAGACGCACACCGACTTCTCGGTGAGCGGCCACGGCTCCGGCCTGCATTCCGGCAGCGACGGACGGCTCGAGATCGCGTCGCTGCGGTTGGCGTCGCCGCTGCTGGAATTGGACCTCAACGGCGCACTGGATGCGGACGGAGGCGCTGACCTGACCGCCCGTGCCCGGCTTCCCTCCGCCGAGGCAGTGCGACGCATCGTATCGGCCGTCTACCCACAGGCGTCGCTGCCGGAGGCCGTGCCGGACGGACGCTACACCTTCCGCGGCACGGTTCGCGGACCGCTGGGCAGCCCGTCGAAGGCGACGCTCAACGGCACGCTGGCGATCGATGATTTCCTGCTTGGCGGCCGCGAATGGAGGCGCATGGTGGTCGACGGGTCCATTACCGAGCGCGGCCTCGAGGTCCGACGAGGGCTCCTCAACGACGGGCGCGGACGCCTCGACCTGAGCGGCACGATCCCGTGGCGAACGGGCGGCCAGTTGAACCTGAGCCTGCTCGCGGAGTCCATGGACGCCGCCAAGCTGTCCGCCGCCAGCGGTTTCGGCCTGCCAATTGCGGGAGCCTTGTCGATGCAGATGCGATTAAGCGGTACCCTGGAGGAGCCCCAAGCGACCTCCACATTGCGAGTCGAGGCCCCCAGCTTCTTCGGCGAGCGGTTTGACCATCTAGCGGCGGAGCTGACGTACGACGCGGACGGGTTCCAACTGCGGCAAGGCGCACTGTCGCGAGGCTCCTCCGAACTGCGGGCAGCAGCCAAGGTGTCCCCCGGTTCTGGCCGGTTCGAAGTCGACCTATCGAGCAATCGGTGGCCGCTTCAAGAGTTCGAGGCCATTCGCGAGGCCGCGCCGGGCCTCACCGGCGAGGCCCGCTTCCAAGTGCGGGGCAGCGGGACCACGGGAGAGTCGGAATTGCTGGGCGCGCTGCGCATGCAGGGCAATTGGGAAGTGTCCGACCTCCGCCGGGACGGCGTGGACCTCGGGCACTGGCGGGGGGACTTGCAATCCGGTCAGAATCTGGACAGCGTCGAGCTGGACTTGCGCGGCGACCTCTTGGACGGTGCGGTCCTCGGGAGCGCCACCTACTGGCATGCGGAGCCGGAGCGATACAGTGGCGTGATCCGTTACACGGACCTCAGCGTGGGGCGCCTGCTCGCCGCAATGGACCTGCCGGGTGCAGAGGTTGAAGCGTCAGTGAGCGGTCAGGCCGACTTCGAAGGCCGGCAGAGCGACGCGGAGGGCTTCCACGTCAACGGCTCCGTCGACCGGGCGTCCATCCGCCTGCCCGGAGCCAGCGAAGGTGCTCCGGCAATCTCGAACCGAGGCCCACTGCGTTGGAGGCTGCAGGACCGACAACTGCATCTCGACTCGATGCGGCTGGCCGGCGCCGGCGCGGAGGTCGAAGTCTCAGGTACTGCGTCGCTCGTCGGCGAGAAGCAGCTGGATCTCTCCGTCGACGCGGAGATCGACCTCCAGATCCTGAACGAATTCGCCGAAATCCTGCAAGCTGAAGGCAAGGCATCCGCCGCTCTTCGCGCTCGCGGCACGGCGGCCGAGCCTCTGCTGGAAGGCGCCCTGCGAATCGACGATGGCGCGATACGCGGTCCGGATTTGCCCTTTCGTCTCCACAGCCTGCGAGGGGAGCTGCAAGTCGACAGCGGGCAGGCGCGCATCGTCGAACTCACGGGCGAATCGGGCGGCGGCACGATCCGGTTCGGCGGCGGGATGGCCCTCCGTCGGTCGGGGGTGGAGTACCGCCTCAGCGCTGAGGTGGACGACTGGCGCGTCAGCGTGCCTACGACCATCAACAGCGTCGTCGAGGGCGAGTTCACGCTGGCGGGCGCGGGGATGCAGAGCGTCCTCAACGGCGACGTCTCATTGACGAGGCTCTCCACAGCTGCGGACTTGTCCTTCGCCGAGCTGTTCGCCAGCATGGAGCCCGCTCCGGCCCGCCCCGAATCGATCGAGCTGCTGCGGGAGATGCAGCTCAACGTGCGCGTCCGCGGGACATCCAAGATTCCGGTCGAGACCGCCTTGGTGCGGGACATGGAGGCGGAGTTCGATCTGAACGTCGTGGGAACGGGCGCCAATCCCGCGATGGTGGGCACGATCGGGATCCTGAACGGCGAGCTGCGGATGCTGGGCACGCACTACACGATCACGCGGGGCGAGGTCCGCTTCGTGAACTCTCTCCAGACTGAGGCGGTGCTGGACATGGAGCTCGAGACCCGCATTCGCGATGTCGACATCGCCCTGGTTCTGTCGGGCCCGGCCCAGAACCCCGGCGTGAGCTACCGCTCGGACCCGCCGCTGCCGTTTCACGACTTGGTCAACCTAGTGGCTGTCGGCAAGGAGCCGACTCGGGACCCCAGCGTGGCCTCACAGCAGCGCATCGCCCAGCAGTCCTTGGTTCAGACGGGAGCCGACAACCTACTGAACCAAGCCTTGTCGCGTCCGGTATCGCGGCGCCTCCAGCGGTTCTTCGGCGTCAGCCGGCTGAAGGTGGATCCCCAGATCGGCGGGCTCGAGGCCAATCCGGCCGCCCGCATCTCGACCGAGCAGCAGATCACGGACGACATCACACTGACCTACAGCTACGACCTGTCTTCGGCGCAGCAGCAGGCCATCCGCATCGAGTGGAGCCCGAATCGGCAATGGTCCGTCATCGTGACCCGGGACCAGAACGGCCTAGTCGGATCCGACATCCTGTACAAGGTCCGCCTGCCGTAGCCGGGCGGGCGCACGGCAGCCTCAGGCGAGGCGCAAGGAAGGCTCGACGGCTAGGTCGAAGCCGTCGGACTCGCCCCGGCGGTAGCGAGGGTAGGCAGCCGCGGCGATCATCGCCGCGTTGTCGGTCGAGAGGGCCAAGGCGGGGAAGCGCACCGGGAGCGGAAGCTGGCCGAAGGCTTCTCGCAGCCCGGAATTGGCCGCCACTCCTCCGGACACGATCACAGACTCGACTCGCTCCTCCGCGGCAGCGATGCGGGCCCTCCGCAGCAGTTCCGTTACGACGGTGCGCTGGAACGAGGCGATGAGGTCCAGGCATTGGCGGCTCGCGGACTCCCGCAGGGCATCCATGCCGGCCCGGCCTCGCAGCAGCAGCCGGCGGCGGCGGTCGATCTCGGGCTGCAGGTCCGAGCCCTGCACGTAGCGGAGCACCGCCGTCTTGAGGCCGCTGAAGCTCATGTCCAGCCGGTTGCCCTTCATCCGTGACAGGGGCAGGCGGACGCCTGCCGGATCGCCGGACGGAGCCAGCCGGTCCAGCACGGGCCCGCCGGGGTATCCAAATCCGAGCAGCTTGGCAACCTTGTCGTAGGCTTCGCCCGCCGCATCGTCCCGCGTGCGCCCGAGCAGTCGGTAGGAGTAGCGATCCGAGCACCGTCTGTCCACCAAGAACATGTGACTGTGACCGCCGCTGACCACCAAAGCGAGCGCCGGGAACTCAACATCGCCGCCGGCGGCGCGCTGTTCGAGTACGACGGCGTGAATGTGCCCCTCGATGTGATTGACGCCGATCAACGGGACCTGCAGCGAAGCCGCGAGGCCCTTGGCGTAGGTGACACCCACCAGCAGGGCCCCTACCAAGCCCGGCCCGCGAGTGACTCCGATCGCAGCCAAGTCCCCGTAGCCTACGCCGGCCTTGGCCAGAGCCTCGCGCACGACGGGAACGATCGCGCGCAAGTGCTCGCGGGAGGCGAGTTCCGGCACGACACCGCCGTACAGCGCATGCACATCGAACTGCGACGAGACGATGTTCGACAACAGGTCCCGGCCGTCGGCGACCACCGCGGCCGACGTCTCGTCGCAAGATGTCTCGATACCAAGGAGATTCATGGCAAGTAGTCCGCCCCCGCGACCGCTCGCGGCCGCAGGGGCGGTCCGGCGCTCTCGCGCCGTTCTAGTTCAAATGGGTAGCGCAGCCGGCAGAGCGAAGAGCCGGTCCGCTGTAGCCTTGTCCCCGCACTGAGCCGACGGGGATTCCGAACGTCTGCACGGTCTCGTTAACGCTCGGCCACCTCACTCTTCAGGCCGGCACTACCGCTGGTACTGTCATGCATTGTTCTGTAGATCACCTCCTTCCGCCAGTGATGCTTGGATTGTAACAGGGCCGGAGACCAAGGCGCCGGCTGTGCGGCGCATGGAGACCCGCCGTCGCCGGCACTCGGGTGGGCTGCGCACATGCCGCGGTCGCAGCCCACAGGGCCAGTGTGATCAACGAGGTGAATCGATGCAATATTCCTACCTACCGTGAGACGCGGCTGCGTGCACACGCCTCATTAGTTGACCTAACGCTCGTGGACACCTTGCAGTCACAGACTGTTCTCCGGTCCAGCCAGTTCCCGCTCCGCGGTCGCCGGGCAGCTCCGTCTCGAGAGCCTGCGGGCGGGGATCGCGCCACCAGGCCATGTGCTCCAACAGGGAAACCCGGTGGCGGACCGGACCGGCGTCCGCGGAAGAGCCCATGGGCCAGACTTCTGGTCATCGTGTGTCCTAGCAGTTATCCAGAGTGGAGCAGCTGCCGGGACACAAGTCACATCAATCGCTATAGATTTGTGTGATTATGCACGATATAGCTCCTGACTGCCTGAAATACTCCTTCTGCAGTCATGTAGATGTTGTAAATGGTGGATTCTTCACCGATTCAGGAAACAGATCGGCCTCGCATCGGATGGGCTGGGTCGACCGCCGCGACTAACTGCAAGAGTCCGATTGAGGGTCTGCTGTGCTGGCCCCGTCCGAGCCGCCTACTGCGGTGGCGCAGTGCGGGCCGCAGGCGGCTGTCGGCCAGCGGTGGATGAGCCGGCACGCTGCGGCGGGGCGTGCTGCTGGCCATAACGCCGAGCGGCTCGGGTGCCGTTGCTTCCGCCGCCCACGACACCACGGCAGCGAGCGCGGCCAGCGGCAGGCTGGCCTGCGGCCGCAGCAGGGCGGGCGAGGACCGGCCGGTCGGGCAGGGCGGGGCGATGGGCTGCTTCCCAAGACGGCGCTGGCTGTCTCCGCAGGCAACTCATTTTCTCGCTGCATTCGGATTGCATGGACACTGACACCATGGTAGTGGCAATCAGTCATTGACAGGAGCAATGATTGTCAACATACTCTTGACTGATCGAGACTAAATGTGGTACACTCGCAGGGTGGCTGACGAGAACACCTTCGCAGGCGCCCAGCTGATCTTCAACGCCCCACCTGGCGACTGCAGCTCGATCACCAAGGAGCTGCACTTCCTCAGCCGAGGCGACACCTGCTACTACTACCTCGGCTGCCGTTGCATCTGCTTCCACCGCCTCGACGACCGCGTGGAGCGCAACCTCTGGCTGGCCCGTCTGGCACAGATGGGTCACGCCTCCGCCAGCCAACTCGCGGCCGTCCACCAGATCTCCGCGCGCACCGTCAAGCGCGCCCAGCAGCGTCTCGAAGAGGGTGGCCCGGCGGCCTTCTTCAACACGCCCCCACGCCCGGGACGACCGCTCGCCATCCAAGACCCCCAGCTGCTCGCACGCGCGGCCGAGCTGCTGCTCGGCGGAATCAGCCTGCGGAGCACGGCCCGCCAGCTGGGCATCAACTACCAGACCCTGCGCAACTACAAGCGGGCCGGCCGGCTGCCCGGCCTGCCCCCCGACCAAGACCAGCCGGAGCCGAACGGAGACCTTGAGCCGGGGGAGGCCCTGCCGTCGCAGAACTCCGACCCGGGCCAGCCGGCTCCCGCGGAACCGAGCGCCGGCGCCACGCCGGGCGACGCGCCGCCGCGGAATTCTGACCCGGGCCGGCCGGGCCCGGAGCTGAGCGCCGACGCCACGCCGGGGGAGGCCCTGCCGTCGCAGAACTCCGACCCGGGCCAGCCGGCTCCCCCGGAACCGAGCGCCGGCGCCGCGCCGGGCGACGCGCCGCCGCGGAATTCCGACCCGGGCCGGCTAGGCCCCCCGCGCCCACTCGACAAGCAGCAGCGCAACCTGCGTGACGCGGCCGCACCCCAAGGCCGCGCCACTTGCGACAGCCAGGGCCGCGCGCTGGCCAGCATGGGCCAAGCGCTCACCGAGCGCCTGCCGAGCTTCCCCCAGGCGCTGACCACCGTCACTTGGGGCGGCCTGCTGGTCGCCCTGCCCGCCCTGCTGCAGCAGGGCCTGCTGTCCTGCGCCGGCCCGCTCAGCCTGCCCCAGGGCTTCTACGGGCTGCGCTCCGTGCTGCTGACGGTGGCTTTCATGCTGCTGTCGGGCACCAAGAACCCCGAGCGCCTGGGCTACCTGCCACCCGGCGAACTGGGCGCCCTGCTGGGCTTGGACCGCGGCCCCGCTACCAGCACGCTGCGCCGTCGCCTGCGCCTGCTGGCCGCCGACGAGTGCGCGCTGGCCAGCTGGCGGGACCAGCTGGCCCAGCTGTGGGCCTCCGACTGCCCGACCGACACGCTGTACGTCGACGGCCACGTGCTGTCCTACTGCGGCCAAGGCCGTCTGCCGAAGCATTTCGTGGCGCGCGACAAGCTCAAGCTGCCCGGCGCCGCCAGTTGCTGGGTCAGCGCGCCCGGCGGAGTCCCGCTGCTGTGCCTGCACGGCGATCTGAACACCTCGCTGGCCCAGGAGATCCGTCAGCTGGTGCTGCCGCAATTGGAGCAGCTGGACCTGCTCAACGAGCCGGCCGGGCGTCCCAGCCAAGGCGCCGAGCCGCGCCTGACGCTGGTCTTCGACCGCGGCGGGTGGAGTTTCGAGCTCTTCGAGCAGCTGGACCGGCTGGGGGTGGCCTTCATCACCTGGCGCAAGGGCCCCCAGACCGAGCGCTGGCCCCAGTCCAAATTCAAGGAGCTGACCTACGCGGTGGCCACGCCGCTCGGCGAGCGCCGCGTGAAGGCGCGCGCCGCCGAACGGCGTGTCCCGCTGCGCGAGAAGGACGCCAAGCAAGTCGCCCAGGACGCAAAGAAGGTTGCCCAGGCTGATCCCGCGCCCCCCACCAACCGGCTGGACACGGTGCGCGAGCTGCGCTTCTTCGACGAGTCGCGGCTGCCGATGCCCTCGCGCAACGGCCAGGCGCGCAAGGCGCAAGCCTGCGCGTCGCCCGCCCAGCACCAGCGTCAGCCCGCGCTGATCACCAACCACGTCAGCCTGGCGGCCGAGGACGTGCTGGGCCGTCTAAGGGCCCGTTGGGCGCAGGAGAATACCTTCAGAGGGGCGTCATACTACCCCATTCCACGAGGCTCGGCAGGAGTCTCGACAGCAGCAGGTGCGGATTTGCCGCCGGGGCCACCCGTTCGACGGCTGGCGGCTCAAGATCGTGTCCAGCCGGAGACGTGCCAACGGCCAGCTCTGGCTGTACGTTGAGCTGCCCGACGGTCGGCGGCGCTCCTGGCCGGCTGCCTGGACCACGCTGCAGCCGCCGCCGGAGGGCGACGAGTGCGTCCGCGCCCGCGTGGCTGACCTGCGAGTGTTGCGTACTCTGGTGCAAGCGTTGCAGCGGCGCCATGCGGGACCAGGGGCGGACAGCGGGGCTGGAGGGCAGGCTGCTGGCGCTGCTGCAGCAGGAGGAGCAGGAGGAGCGGCAGGCCCGCTGGCGGAGTCTGCCGGCCGAGGCGCGGCGGGCAGCGGTGGAGCAGCTGGCGCGGATGATGCTGCGGACGCTAGCGAGGGGGTGGGGCGATGAAGCGGGAGACGCTGATCCAGCCGACGCATCTTGAGCGGCTGGCGTTGGTGTACGTGCGCCAGTCGACGCCGGGACAGGTGCTGGAGAACCGGGAGTCGACGCGGTTGCAGTACCGCTTGCGAGAGCGGGCGGAGCAGCTGGGCTGGCCGCGGGAGCGCATCCAGACGATCGACGAGGATCTGGGCTGCTCGGGATCGGGGGCAGTGGAGCGCGCGGGGTTCGAGCGGCTGCTGAGGGCCGTGGCGCGGGGGCGGGCCGGAGCGGTGTTCGGCCTGGATGCGTCGCGCTTCGCGCGCAACGGGGCGGAATGGTTCCAGCTGTTGCGCTGGCTGCGGGCCACGGACACGTTGCTGGTGACGGACGAAGGGGTGTATGACGCCAACAGCGGGGACGACAGTTTCGTGCTGGGCATTCACGGGGCCCTGTCGGAGGCGGAGCTGTACAAGATCAAGGCGCGCATGGACAAGGGGGCGCTGAACAAGGCGCGGCGGGGCGAGCTGTACATCAATGTGCCGACCGGTTTCGTGGTGGACGGCCAGCGGTTGCGCAAGGACCCGGACCGGGACGTGCGCGAGGCGGTGGGGGAGGTGTTCCAGCGATTCCGGGAGTTGGGGACGGCCGGGCAAGTGACGAGGCAGCTGCGGGCGGAGGGGCTGAAGCTGCCGTCGCGGTATGCGGGCGAGCAGGGGTTGGAATGGCGCGAGGCGACCTACTCGCGGGTGTGTAACGTGCTGAGGAATCCCGCCATGGGCGGGGCGTACGCGTGGGGCAGAACGCGCACGAAGCTGCACTTGGACGAGCGGGACCGGGAGCGCAAGACGAGGCGCAAGTTGCCGCTGGAGGAGTGGCGGGTGCTGTTGAAGCAGCACCACGAGGGCTACGTGGAGTGGGAGGAGTGGCTGGCGATCCAGGAGCGGCTGGCGCGGAACGCAGTGAGGCACGGCGGACGAGGGGCGGCGCGGGAAGGGCGGGCGCTGCTGCAGGGGCTGGCCATCTGCGGCAGCTGCGGGCGGCGGATGCAAGTGCGTTACGCGAGCTCGGTGCAATACCGCTGCGTGCCCAGGAACGGCGAGGGAGGCTGCCAGTATCTGGGGGGCGAGCGGCTGGATCGGCTGGTGGCGGAGCTGTTGCTGGAGGGGCTGGGGCCGGCGGCGGTGGAGGCCGCCCAGCAGGCGGAACGGCTGCGGGAAGAAGCAGCGCGGCGGCAGCTGCTGGGGTACCGGCGGGAAGTGGAGCGCAAGGAGTGGGACGAGCGCAAGGCGCGCCGGGAGTATTTGGCAGTGGAGCCGGAGTTCCGGCGCGTGAAGCGGACGCTGGCGCGGGACTGGGAGCGGGCGCAGCAAGAGCTGGAGCGGGCGCGGGAGGCGTTGCAAGCAGCGCGCCAGGAGCAGCAGGCGTCGCGGGCGGGCGAGCCGGCTGCGCTGTCGCGGGAGGAGCGGGCGGGCCTGAGGCAGTGCTGCGAGGACTTGCGGGCCGTGTGGGAGCACGAGGCGACCAGCTGGCGGGACCGCAAGCGACTGCTGGGGGCGGTGGTGGAGGAAGTGGTGCTGACCAGTGTTATTTGTCACATTATTTGGCACGAAAATGGGCTGTTTTTGTCAAACTGGATGATTCCAGATAAGGGAACTTTCTCATTTAATGTGACAAATCCATCGGCGTGGGTGAGTCGGCCGGTAGGCTTTCGGACATGCGTTGGAGGTGCTGCGCGGCAGTCTTGCCTGCAATTGCGTGCGCGCAGGGCCGGGAGCCGGGCGAGAACGCCTACGCTCCTCCTGACCCCTTCCTTTTCCTTCTTGCAGTAGCAGTTTTCGAGCTCGCCCTCGCCCCCAGCCAGACGCAAGCAATCCGGAAAATTCCGCTCCCCGCCTGCCATTTAATCCGGAAAACGCCTTGCCAAATAAACCGGAAGACAACACCAGTGACCGCGAGGCGGGCCAGCTGGGAGTGCTGCTGCGCTGGCGGGGGGGCTGGATCGACGAGCGGGAGCTGACTCGGCGGCCCATGCCCGAGCACGAGCGCACGCCGGAAGCGACCGTGGAGCTGGTGCGGCGCCTGGCGCAGTTCGATTACGACCGCGAGGTGGCCGCGGAGTTGCGGCGGAGGGGGTTGCGCACGGCGCGCGGTCTGGAGTTCACGCGGCGCCGGGTCAGGTTCTTGCGACAGCAGCACCGCATCCCCGGCTGCCCGCGCAAGCAGGCCGGCGGTCCGGAGCCGGTGTCGGTCCCGGCAGCGGCGCGGGAGCTGGGAGTGTCGGTGTCCTCGCTGTACCGCTGGATAGCGCAGGGCTGGGTGCCGGCCGAGCGGTCGGGGCCGGAGGGCGCCCTGCGGGTGCGACTGGACGCGAGAGTGAGGGCGAAGTTTCGCGAGGTGGTCCCGGAGGGTTACGTGCGGGCCGAGGCGGCGGCGCGGCAGCTGGGAGTGTCCCGCCAGACGATCTGGTCGCGCATCCGGGTGTTATTTGTCACATTATTTGGCACGAAAATGGGCTGTTTTTGTCAAACTGGATGATTCCAGATAAGGGAACTTTCTCATTTAATGTGACAAATCCATCGGCGTGGGTGAGTCGGCCGGTAGGCTTTCGGACATGCGTTGGAGGTGCTGCGCGGCAGTCTTGCCTGCAATTGCGTGCGCGCAGGGCCGGGAGCCGGGCGAGAACGCCTACGCTCCTCCTGACCCCTTCCTTTTCCTTCTTGCAGTAGCAGTTTTCGAGCTCGCCCTCGCCCCCAGCCAGACGCAAGCAATCCGGAAAATTCCGCTCCCCGCCTGCCATTTAATCCGGAAAACGCCTTGCCAAATAAACCGGAAGACAACACCGGGCCGGCTCGCTGCCGGCGCTGCGCGTGGTGCGGGGCGCGGAGAGGGGCTTGTACGTGCGGTTGGGCAGCGTGTCGCAACCGCAGTTGCCCGGCTTGCAGGGCGCTGCTGAGGGGAGCGGTTGATGCCGGCGCCGCGCAGCAGCACGCGACCGAGGGGGCCGCTTTCGCGGCGCTCCGCGGACCGCCCGCCAGCCCGCCCGCGGCGTTCCCACGATGCAAAGTGCCTGGCGAGGCGCACTGGCGGGCTGCCGGCTGGCAACTGCCGGCCGACGGGGGCTGCCGCCGGCCCATTCTCAGTCACGGGAGCAGGGGGGCCGGCCGACGGGAGGCCGGAATCCGTCGTCAGGGCCCATTCTCACCACGTAAGCGGACGCTGCGCGCTGCAGCCGGACGGGACCAGTGCGGCCCGCATCCTCCCCCTTGCCAGGCCCCGCGGGACGCCCTTGCCGCGGCGGCAGCGCCCACTCTCGAAGCGTCGACTCCCGGAATGCTCCGCACGGCCGGGCCGCTATCCGCCCTCTGCTGCGGAGGCGTCCCGCAGCCCGTCTGGGGGCCCAACAGCAGCGATCAGGCGTTCCTCGAACCCATTCGGCCTGTCCGGGCCGCCATGGCGCAGGGAATGGCAGCCATGGCAGCCTGCCTGCGGCACCCTGCCGCCTCAGGCCCAGCCTAGGATGGACTTCCTCGGCCTGCCGGTCGGCAGCCAGACTTGCGCAGCAACGCACACCCTTGCGCGACCCGATTCTCTGCCAGCCAACCATTGCACAGCGTGCAGTAGCACAATGGAGGTGCATTATGAAGCGTAGCTGTTCAAATTCATGCGCGAGCACTTCGCGCTCGACACGCTGCCCGAGCACCGGCTGACAGCGCTCGACCCCGCCGCCCGCGTGGTGCATCCCACCTGGCGCCAAGCCGACAATCTGGCCCGCCGGTTGAAGACTCGTTGCGGCCAGCTGACGGTGCGCCTGAAACGCTGCTCAGACCGCCTGACCCAGCAGCAGGCCGACGAACGGCGCGCGAAGCTCCAGCAGCAGACTGACGAACAGCGCACGAAGAGACAGCAGCAGGCCGACGAACGGCGCGCGAAGCTCCAGCAGCAGACTGACGAACAGCGCACGAAGAGACAGCAGCAGGCCGACGAACGGCGCGCGAAGCTCCAGCAGCAGGCCGACGACCTGCGCGCGGAGATCCAGCAAGTCGAGACTGCCCTCGACGGGGCCGAGCAGGTGCGCCGCGGCACGCCGCACTACGTGCTGGCCGGGGAACTGCCCGAGCAGCTGCGCTACCAAGCCCTGCCCAAGCCGTTGCGCTACCTGATGGACACGCTGCGCATGCTGGTCTACCGCACGCAGCTGAGTCTGGCCGCCGCGATCGCTCCCCAGCTGGCCCAGCCCGAGCAGGCCCATGCCTTGGTGCGCCAGTCGCTGCTCAGCGCCGAGGCCAGCCTGCAGCCGGACCACCAGGCCGGCATCCTGCGCGTGCGCCTGCTGCACCAGTCACGCCAGGCATGGGACGCCGCCGTGCAGCCGCTGCTGACCGCGCTCAACCAGACCCGCACGCTGTACCCGGGCACCCAGCTGCGGCTGGTGTACGAGTTTGTCTCCGCGCCGGCCAGCGGCGTGCCCGCGGCGGCACGGCCGCCCGCTGCCTGAGACCGCTACCGACGCACTGCGGTCGCGGGGCCCAGCCGGCCGACTGGCAGCTGCGGACAGGCCCCGTGGCGCGCTCCCCCAGCGGCTGGCGGATGTGGCGAGCTGGGGCCTGAACCGCCGCGCGTGCGGGACCACCCTCCGTACCGCTTGGCGTTCCGCGACGGCGCGGCCAGAGTGCCGCAGGGCCCCGGCGGCAGCTGCTGGACAGGCCCCATCCACTCGCCAGCCTAGCTGGTCACACTCGCCGTGAGCCCGTTACTCGGCGCGCTCCTAAGACGCGCTATCGGTCCCCGTCCCGGCCAACGGAAGCCTGAAAACCCCCTCTTCTGCCGCAGAATTCTGGACACAGCTAGTTAGCCCATGGTCAGAACTCTGATGGGCGCGGACTTGAGCACTCTGTGGCTGCGGGTTGCAGGCGCCTCTCGGAAGGAGATCGAACGGCTGCGCAGCGATCGCCCGGAATTGGAGTGGGACGAATACTTGGACCATCTCCTTGCGGAGCGGTGGCCGCTGGCCCGCCGGGCGGCCATCGAGAGCCGCGCCAAGGAGGCGGCCGGAGATGGCGACGCTCGCTACGGTGCCCCACTCCGGCGATTGAACCGCAACGTTCCAGAGGACTACCCATTTCCGCTGGGCGCCTCGGGTGTTGGCGCGTGACGCCCCGGCTCCGGGGTGCTCAAGATGCTTCCCGCTGTGGCGTCCCGATCGTCTCTCGCCTGCCACGGGTTCCGCCACACGAACGGGCGGATGCATCGGTGAACGGCCCGCCGGCCCAGCCCTGCCGGAGCGAGACTCCAAGCTGCGAGGCGCATCGAATCCGCCGCAGCCGGCAACTAGAATGGAAGTCAGCCCCGCACTGCGGGCGGAATCCATGCAGAACGTCATTGTGATCGGGTCCGGCTGCGCCGGGAACACAGCCGCAATTTACGCGGCCCGTGCGAGTCTTTCGCCGCTGGTGGTAGAGGGCTTGGAGGCTGGCGGCCAGCTGACCCTCACCACCGATGTCGAGAACTTCCCCGGATTCCCGGAAGGCATCATGGGGCCCGAACTCGTGGGCCGCATGAAGGAGCAGGCCCAGAGGTTCGGGGCGGTCTACAAGCAGGGCGCAGTGACTCGCGCCGACCTGTCCTCGCGGCCCTTCAAGGTGTGGATTGAAAATGAGCCGGTGGAGACGCGAACCTTGATCGTGGCCTCCGGGGCATCCGCCCGCTGGCTTGGCCTGGCGTCGGAGCAAGCGCTGATCGGCCACGGAGTCAGTTCATGCGCCACCTGCGACGGATTCTTCTTCCGCGGTGAGCCGGTCACGGTCGTAGGCGGAGGGGACAGCGCCATGGAGGAGGCCCTCTTCCTGACGAGGTTCGCCACGGAAGTCACCGTCATTCACCGTCGCGAAGGGTTCCGGGCATCCAAGATCATGCTGGACCGCGCCAAGGAGAATCCCAAGATTCGCTGGATCACGAGCGCGGTGGTCACTGAGGTCCGCGACCCCGAGGCCAAGAAAGTAACCAGCATGCGGCTCAAGAGCACTGTCGACGGCCAGGAGTGGGACCATGAAACCAGCGCGCTCTTCCTAGCGATCGGCCACATCCCGAACACCGCCATCTTCCGCGGGCAACTGGACTTGGACGACCAAGGCTACATCGTTTCTCACGGCGGAGCGCGGACGAACGTGCATGGACTGTTCCATGCCGGAGATGTTCAGGACCGGGTCTACCGGCAAGCCATCACAGCCGCTGGCGCAGGCTGCATGGCTGCGATCGAGGCGGAGCGTCTTCTGGAGTCCGAAGGCTGACAACTGCGCACTAGGGCACTCGGGACCGGCTGTCCGCTCGCCGGAGAGCAAGTCGGCATCCCGCAGCCCGTCGCGAGCGGATTCCGGAAACTCGCTGGCCCGCCGCCAAGATTCCGCGGTGGCTTTCAATGCGATGTCGGCCGATTCCAAGGTTACGGCGCACGGAACACGCCGCGCTGCACGCAGGAAGAGCGCCCGCTACAGTCCGCACTCCACCCAGCAATCTACACTCTGCTCCGGAACAGTCGAGCGGTCAGCGAATGGACCGCCTGCTGCGCTAAGTGTTCTCGCCCCGTCGCCGCTCGCATCGTCGGGGTCGACTTGGCCGAGTACGCGCTCCAAGAGTCTTGGCTCAAGATCTTGCGCGCGCTGCCGAGCTTCCGAGGCGGGCCCACGGCTTGTCGCTGAGTGCGCAGCATCGTCACCAACAGCGCCAGAGACATCCGCCGTGGCTCGCTCCGCTGTCGCGGCGAGGTCCGTCTGGGCGAAGCCCGCACGACGGCAACCGCGGGAGCGAGCCCTGAGGACCGGGTGGCGGAGGAGGGACTGCTGCGCGTGCGGCGCGAGACGGTGACACTGCTTCGAGAACCCTATCGCGCGGCGGTCGAGCTGCGCTTCGAGCGAGAACTGTCCACTCCCGTGGCCGCCAAGCGCCTCGGCATCACCCGCTCGAACGCATCCTCCCGCCTGCACAGGGTTCTGCACTTACTCAAGAAGCGATTTCGAGCGCGGCTCCGACGGCGCGCACGACCAAGGCCCTTGTCACGCCAATTCCGGCATTGAGACACAACGCGGGCTAGCGAGCGCCCGCGGCCCCGGCCAACCGGTCGGGAAACAGAGTGCCCGGCCCGGAGGGGACCGTCGGCGGCTTCCTCGGCCGACCGACCTTGTGCGGCCGACCGATCACGCCCATCACGACGAAGGTCTGAAGCGCTTCGCGAGGAACGAAGACCTTCTGGGTGTTGCCCTTGGAGTCCGGCGGAATCATGGTGACGCCGTAGTTGTCGAACACCGTCAAGTCGTTGCGGATCACGCCTTCCAGCTCCTCGCCGTCCTTGAACTGCATGCGCACCCACAACCCGCCCAGCTTTGGCCGCGTCAAGAACAGGTTGCGCTGTCTCTTGTCCGGCTCGCAGCCGAACTTCCGGATGAAGCGAACCGCTTTGACATGCGAGTAGGGAATAGTCCGTGCGTCCGCGTTCTTGTCCATCATGTCGACGCCTTCCCTGCGAAGGTACTGGTCCAGCATCACGTACCCCTCCACGGGCTGATGCCCGAAGAGCGTCACGTTGACCTTCTTGACCGTCGAACTTGGCATGAGCCTCCCCGAGATGCCGGCCGCGCGAACCATCCGCTGCGACACCGCACGCGCCGCCGGCCTAAATCACTCCTAAGGAGTATCGCTATAGATGTATCATTATACCTAGAATAGCTGGCCGTCAAGACTAGGCTGCCTTGGCTTGTTCCGAGAACGAAGCGATGAAAGCAGAGGGCGATCCGATTGACGAGTTTCTAGCCTTCGCGAGCGCGGAGAGGGGCCTGTCCGAGAACAGTCTGGCCGCCTATGCCAGCGATCTGAAGCGACTGCGCTGCTTTCTGCAGAAACGCGGGACTACTGTACTGGAAGCACAAGACGCCCATCTGTTTGAGTTCCTAGACCACTTGGGCCAGAATGGGTTGAGCGCCCGTTCAGTCGCCCGGTACCGCAGCAGCGTCCGGAACCTATACAGCCACTTGGTGAACGAGGCGCGCCTGAGCAGGGATCCCTCAGTTCGTCTGCCGGCTCCCGGGACCTGGAAGCGCCTGCCGAAGTACTTGACAGCGAACCAAGTCGACAGGCTGCTGGACGCCCCGGATCGGCATTCCCGCCTCGGCAGCCGGGACGCCGCCATGCTGCAACTGCTGTATGCGACCGGGTTGCGTGTCTCCGAACTCATCCATGTCCGGACCGACGCGCTCGACGTGGAGACAGGCGTCGTTCGCACGGTGGGCAAGGGCAGCAAGACGCGATTGGTGCCGGTTGGGCGAGAAGCGCTGGATGCCGTCGGAGCCTACACATCGTCCTTCCGCAGCGCCATCTTGAAGGGCAGGTCGTCGGAATACCTGTTCGTCACGTCGCGAGGCACGGCCATGACTCGCCAAGCGTTCTGGAAACTGATTCGCAAGTACAGACTCATCGCCGGCATCAGCATCCGCATCTCGCCGCACATGCTGCGGCACAGCTTCGCGACGCACCTGCTCGACCGGGGCGCGGATTTGCGGAGCCTGCAGCTCATGCTGGGGCACGCAGACATTTCGACCACGGAGATCTACACGCATGTCCGACGGTCCCGGATGCGCAAGATCTACGACCAGTTCCATCCGAGAGGATGACGAGGAGACTTCCCAGCTGAGCCATGGACCGGCCTGATCCGCCGCTGGCCGTCCAAGCGACCCTCACGGGAACACGCATTCCAGCTAGCATGGCTACACCAGTTAGGCCGAGGCATCGCAGGCCTTGTCTACATTAGTAGCGGGAAAGGCGACATCGCTCTCGCAGAAGGCCCTAACGAAGGACTCTACTCATGTCCGACGGAAGACTCCAGGTCAGCACGAATGACGAGCTCCACGGCTGCTCGCGACAAGCCTTGAAGCGCTGCCGGCCAGACGACCGCCCCACGGAGGAGCCGTCGGTCAGAGAGGAGCGCCTGCTAGCGGATGAAGTGCCAGACGAGGCAACGCTCGCCAAGCTGTGCGGAGCCCTCGGCGCCGCGAGCGTACCGGGCCTGAGCAACTTGGAAACGGCTCTGCTCCAGCAGGGGGACTCCCCGAGCCGAGCCGTCGCCTTCCGCGCTTGCAGAGCGATCCAAGCCGGCCGAGACCCTCTCGGCGAGGCATTTTGCGCCCTGCGCTCCGCAGTAGAGCGTCGGAGTGCGGGGGCGGTCTACACTCCGCGCTCGATCGTTGACGCCATGATTGGTTGGGCGCGGGCCCAAGGTGCTCCGGACCGGGTCGTGGACCCGGGGGCCGGATCTGCCCGATTCCTGGTTCAGGCCGGGATCCAGTTTCCCGACGCCCGCCTTGTCGCGATCGAGAACGATCCTCTGGCAGCGCTTATGGCACGCGCAACCCTCGCTGCGCAAGGAATGGCGAAGCGTTCCGAAGTCCGCGTTGAGAATTTCTTGGCGACCACTCTCCCCGCGTTCGACGGGCGAACCTTGTTCGTCGGCAACCCACCCTACATCCGCCATCATCTGATTCCTTCGGTCTGGAAGCGCTGGCTGAAGGTGGAGGCGAAGGCCCTTAGAGCCCGGGCGAGCGCCCTCGCAGGCCTGCATGCTTACTTCTTCCTCGCAATCGCCAAGCTTGCCAAGCACGGTGACCGCGGAGCCCTGATCACCTCGGCGGAATGGCTGGATGTGAACTACGGGCAGCTGGTCCGCGACCTCTTTGCGGGAAGGCTCGGCGGGCAGAGCGTCCTGATCGTGGAGCCGCAAGCAGAACCGTTCCCCGAAACCGCCACTACGGCAGCGATCACGACATTTCAAGTCGGAGAGTCCCCGGAGGCGGCTAGCTTCGCAACCGCATCCAGAATCTCGCCGGACCAAGACCTTGCCTCTGGACTCAAGATCGGGCGCGAGCGCCTGCTTCGAGAATCCCGATGGTCCGACTTTACTCGCTCGCTGCCTAAGCCACGCGAGGGATTCGTAGAGCTCGGGGAATTCTGCCGCGTACATCGCGGCCAAGTTACCGGCGCAAACAAGGTCTGGATTGAGGGCCCGCACAGTGCAGGCCTGCCGCGGCAGGTGCTCTTCCCGGCTGTGACGAGGGCGCGCGAGCTGTTCGATTGCGGACCGATGTTGTCGGACGGACGGCATCTGCGGCGCGTGATCGACCTGCCCATCGACCTCTCGGGATTCCCCGAGCAGGAATTGGAGGCGGTGCGACGATTCCTAAGCCGGGCAGAGCGAATGGGGGCCAAGGACAGCTATGTGGCGCGCCATCGTCGCTCCTGGTGGTCCGTGGGACTTCGTAACCCAGCGCCCATTCTGGCAACCTACATGGCTCGCCGAGCTCCGACCTTCGTACTCAACGGAGCGTCGGCGCGCCACCTGAACGTGGCCCACGGCCTTTACCCTAGGGAGCGACTGCCGGAGCCCATCCTGATCCAGCTGGTCAAGTTTCTCCGAGAGTCTGTCACGCTTCAGGGGGGACGCGTTTACGCCGGAGGGCTGACGAAGTTCGAGCCCCGAGAAATGGAGAGAATCCGCGTTCCAAATCCACTGCAACTGCTGAGCCGATGCGAATGATCGATCCACCAAAATGGTCACGCGCCGAATTCACCGCAGCGAGAGATCGCGCTGAGAACGAGTTTGCTACGAGGCGCCGTTCAGACTTACTGAAGACATAGGTCGCATTCTTTGACGGGTACAAGCAGTCTGTTCGCCAAGTTATGGCAGAGACCTTCGACTTGGAAGAGATCCAAGCCCAATTGCCTTCACTGCTCCAAGGGAGAATCAAGGCCGAGGTGGTCCGCTACCTGTGTGGTCCTCCGATCTCGGAGGCCGACCTCCAAATGCTGGTTCGGGCCAAGACCCTGCACACTCCAGGAGAAGCAACTGGCGACGACCGCCTCGATGCGGTGATCCATGTGGTGAGGGCTTGGCACGATCGAAAGCGGTTCCCTTGGATCAGCGAGGGACGGCCAGCCACCAAGAACGAGAGGGAGGCCGCAATCTTGGCAACGACAGCACTTCTGGCGATGCGAAGGACTGAGACGCACTACCGCATGCGAAGCTCCGAGGCGCAAGAGCTTGCCGTCGAGCAACAGTTGCGAGATACAGGATACGAGCAAGTTCCGACAAGGAGAGTCAGCACAGTCGGAGACGCGCCGCAGCGCGGCCAATTCTGCCGGGAATCCTTGTTCGGATCCCGCAAGGCGGATTTTCTTGTGGGATTGCCCGACGGACGCACGATGGCTGTCGAATGCAAAGTCTCCAGTTCAGCAGTCAACTCCATCAAGAGGCTCAACAACGACGCAGCAGTCAAGGCGACTGTCTGGCGCTCAGAGTTCGGCACAACGCAGGTAGTGCCCGTTGCGCTCCTCGACGGCGTCTTCGCCCTCAAGAATCTGCGCGACGCCCAAGCAAAGGGCCTTACGATTTTCTGGGCTCACGACCTAAGCGCATTGACCGATTGGATTCGCCGGCTTTCAAGGAACATCCATCATTAAGAGGGCCGATCGCTACATGGCTAGGCGCCAAGACCGAACTGCCGCGCATCGCGCTGGCAGACCCCGGCTTCGCATGACGCGGCCCTGAATCTTCAGGTCGAGGAGACCACGCCGTTGCGAGTGCTCAATGCGGCCGCAGAATCCCTTGCTGTCAGCATGTGCAGCATTCGTGCCACACGTGTCGTCCCAGTCTCCCGTACAACGGATGGAACATATCGCAGGCCGAGCACGCCAGCAGGGAGCCGTGCCAGCACGGCTGCGCATCGGCCTCCCAGATCGGCCCAGCAGCCCCCCGCCCTTGGCGCCACCTGATCGCAGCGTCTGCACTCCGCACAGACCCACTGACAGAACTACGGCTGTCGGCTCTGAATGAAGACCAGGTCTTGAGTGGACCGTGAGGAGCCAGCAGCTCGACACACAATTCACTCGCGCTGGAGCGAGGGACTTGCTGGCCATTCCCGCGATTGACTGAGCGAAGGGCCGGCCAAGGACCGGACGCTCCCAAGACTCACTCATCGTCGCGGAGCCGTGTTCAACTCTCCGGCACGGCCTCCATGAGCAGGCGCAGTGCGCTCTTGAGACCCTCGTCGCCCGGGCCAGATCCCTTGTAGTGCCCCAAGCGCACGATTACCAAGTCGTGGGAGGGAATGATGAACGCCTTCTGGTTTCCCGCCCCCGCCATGTAGTACGCGTCCCTCGGCAGCGGGTATGCGGCCGTGGTGTTGATCCAGAAGAAACCGCCATAGATCGGACGGCCGTCGGCCTCCCAAGCGGGGGCCACGGTGCTGACGAACTCTACGAAACCTTCGGGAAGGATGCGCTGGCCCTCCCAGACGCCGTCTTGGAGGTATAGGTTTCCGAGACGGGCCCAGTCTCGCCCCGTTCCAAACTCATACCCCTGAATCAGGAAGTTCCCGTACGGGTCGGTCTCCATGACCATGTCACGAACGCCGATCTTGTCGAACAGCTCTCGCTGGGGGAAGGAATGGTATTCGTCCCCTCGACCCTCGACGCCTAGGCGCACGAGGTAGTTGGTAAGGACCGGGTCACAGTTCCGGTAGCGTCCGACCGTGTTCGGCGGCCACTGCTGCGGCCTCGTCGCAGCCCATTGGAACGAGTTCATCCCGCCTGTGTAGAGATACAGGTGGTCGGGGTATCCCATGCTGGCGTCGTACTCGGGATCGCCGCGGTTCACGCAGCGGATCCCGCTCGACATCCGCAGGAGGTCAGCAATTCGTATCTCTGCACGCCCGTCCCCTTCATCCAACTGCCATTCTGGGACCGGCGCCGGTTCCCATAGGTCGTAGACGCCTTGCTGAATCAGGACGCCCATCAGCGTCGCAGTCAAGCTCTTGCCCATCGACCAGCTCTCCAGCGGCGTGTGACGATCCAGCCCTTCGCGGTAACGCTCGGCGACAATCCGGCCCTTCCACGTGACGACGAAGGCGGCAGTCATTCCTTCGGGCGGCTCGAACGCGGCCTCCACGGCCGCCCGGACCTTCGCTTCGTCCAGATCGGACGGGGCCGCGCTCTCGGGCAGGGCGTCACCCAGTGGCCACGACTGCGTGTCTGGATCAGGAAGCGAACTTGTCACTGCGACAGGCTCGAAGAAGAGCCGGTCCTCCCCGAGAGGGAACGTAACGCAGCCTTGATCGCCCACATGCTTGGCCGTACGAACCGTCCCGTCCGGGAGCGTCAGGCTTACCGTCTTGTTCTTGGGGTCGATCTGGCGCTCTGTCACCTTCGATCGCTGGTCGTAATCGCTGGTGAAATAACCGATGTTCTCGGCGGCGAAATCAGCGTCGAGACCAGTGATGAAGACCGCTGAACAGAGGATTTTCGCAAAGCCCGCAGTGTGATGGAGGAGCGGGTCACCTGGGGGAGCCGCCCACCCGGTTGGCAGCTCAAAGGACTCCCCGCGGGCCACGAGCGCATCAACCCCCGGCTCGTCGGTGGAAGCACCTGGCGATGTTCGGACGCCCCCGACGTCGTTCCCGCACGCAAGCAGGATGAGCATGCAGGGCATGGCTCCGGCAAGTCTCAATTGGTCCATGGATCGTTCTCCTCGTCTCGCTAGGCGCAGATGCACCCATCAGACTGCGTTCCGGTTCGCGCCTCGCAGGTCAGTTCCCTGAATGCAGGATACGACGACCGAGTCTCTGACGCATGCAAGACGGAACGCAGGCGACAGCGCAAGCGCTCTGCGTCTGCTACGCCCTCACGCATCAGTCTGGCATGCCGGGTTCTTCGCAAGGGCACCCGGTCGAGAGCTCTCAGCGGGATCGCGATTCGCTGTCAGAAGGACCCGACGGGCTGCACTGCGCATCCACGACAGGAGCCAAGTAGATGTTCCTGTACTTGACAGCCGTGTGGTCTCCCTGCAGGTAGATCGGCCCGGGCGACCCCGGATCGGTGTAAATTGCCCCGGCCGTCGGTCCGATGATCGGCTGGTTATCAACGACAGTGACCCCGTTCAAGACGACCGTCACGTGTCGGTTGACGAGTGTGAGATCGTACGCTTGCCATTGCCCGCCCGGTCTTCCGGCGTTCGTGGAAGGCGCGATCCGTCCAAAGATCGCGCCCGGACCTTGGAGCCCCTGCATCCGGCTGTCACGGTCAACCACCTGCGCCTCGTACATTCCGCGAAGGTATATGCCGCTGTTGCGATCCGCTGCCACTAGGAACTCGATGTGCAGCCAGAAGTCCTCGAATTCGGCCTCCGTCCGCAAATTGGCATAGTCTCCGGTGGGGCTGAAGTCTGTCTTGGTCGTGGTGTTGACCAAGACCCCGTCCCGGGCGCTCCACCCGTTGATCTTGTCCGGCTCGTGCGGCCGCCAGCCGCCGAGGTCGCTGCCGTTGAACAGCAGGACCGGCAGGCCGAAGCACACCTTGGACAAGTCGGGCGGCGCTTCGGGCATGGGCGGTATCCGCTTCCCGTCGAAGCGGACTCGCTCGTCCACGCTTCCGTCAGTGGAGGTGCGGACGATCATGCCTTCAAGCTTCCCGTCCCTGAGGCCGACCTCTACCGCCGAGTCGATGAACACATCGCTCCCGCGAGCCTTGCGCCTCGGCCTGAGCGAGAACTTCAGGTCGCCGCCGGCAGTCTGGGTCGCGGTGTACGGGCCGTCGGAGCCGATGTAGACGCGCATGAAAACCAACATGCGTCCGTCCTGTTCAACGGCGCTCATCCACGCCGGCTCGCCGGACTCCAGATCGAGCGACCAGTCACCTAGGAGGCCCACTGTCGCTGAGGCCACGGGCAAGAATGCCGTCGGGGCCAAGGACAATCCGCACAGGATCACAAGCGAGAGTCGCAACTTCATGACCTTGGCCAAACCGTCAAGAGCCAAAGCATCGCTCCTCTGCCCGGACCGGACACTTGAGCTGCCTATAGCTCCCTCAGCCTCTGGTGGAGATTATTGTAGCAACACCGACGCCGATTGCAGAGGTGGGCCTGCTTTGGATCTCGCTGCAGAGGCGGCAGGAGACCGCGCAGCCAGAGCCTAATTGCCGCCGGAGACTCGCTGCGGTCCCGGGCTGGATACTTGGCGCTACCCGCCGGAGACACGTGAGGAGGGGACACACTGGGCCGAGGCCGAGTCCAAGCGAGGAGAACTGCGTCCTCACAGCGGTCGCCGTCGCGGACGTCCGGGGTCACGCCACTTCAAATTGTCCGCCCAACCTCGGGAGACTCTCCCGCGACGCTGCAGTGCCCTCCGAAGCTGCCCCCATCTGCACTCAGAGGCTCAATCCGCACAGCAAGCCCCCAACCAAGTGCCTGCAGGCCCCCAGTCATTGGATCAGGAAGCGGCTCCGACCAACCGGATCAATACTGTCTTCGTGTGGATAGCGCTCTAGAACTCGTATCGCAGTCCGAACTGCATGACTCGGGATGGCACAATCGCACTCGTGTACTGCCCGAAGGTCGAGGCTTCCGTCAGGAGTGCGGTCCAGTAGTCGGCGTTGAATCGGACGGTGTTGGTCACATTGAACGCCTCGGCCCTGAACTGCAGGCTGTGCCCCTCGAACGGCAGTTGAAACCGCTTCCCGACAGCGAGATCGACCGAGAAGATTCCATGTCCCCGTAGGTTGTTGCGAACGCCGATGCTACCGGGATACGTGTGCTCGAACGCCTTCAAGGCCGCCGCTGGATTATCGAATACATTGGGCCCACTGCCACCCCCCACCAGCATTCCGGCCTTGGTGTTCGTTTGGTCAGGGATGGGACCGACAACCTCGGCATAGGGGACGCAGCACCAATTCGTGGGCCACGCCGCACCGTTCCGCACACTCAGCGGAAGTCCGCTCGTGAATCGCCACACGCCGCTGACCTGCCAGCCCCCAAGCACTGCGTTTGCGGGCGGTCTCAAGCGCCCCAGAATCGGCTTCTCCCTTCCGATCGGGAGTTCGACCACCCAGTTGGCGTTCACTTGATGACGCATGTCAAAGTCGGACACGGCCCTCTGCTGTTCGCGCTTCCAGGAATTCCCAATGATCCACGCGGAGTAATATCCGGAGCTGCCTGCGTCAGTTAAGGGTTGCTCGCCCTGAGAAGCCAAGTCCAGAGATCTGGACAGCGAATAATTCAGATCAAACTGGTATCCCGACGTGAATCGCTTCCGCAGCGTCCACTGCATGGAATGGTAGCTCGCTTTGCCGATGGAGCGAATCGCATGGAACCTCCAGTACTGAGGCATGAAGAACGTATGCGCGCCAAGGTCGCTGCACACGGGCTGGCACGCCACGTCAAGGTCTGACAGCGCCGCGCCCGTATCCGGCGAGAAGTTCCTGACAACTTCGTAGACCATCTGGGTCGCGGTGCGCTCTTCCGAGGCGGCGCCGGCGTAGAGATTCTCCCAGAACGCGATTGGCTGCACTGCCTCGACCAGCGTGTCGGCCCGGGCCTGAACTTCGAGGGGCTTCAGGGAGTCGAACAGCCGCTCTCCGGACTGGGGGTCCCGGAAGTCGACCTGCTGGGCGGCGGCGTTGTCCAGCAGCAGGAGCCGTCTGCTCAGCCTTCCGATGTAGCCCCCCTCGACGACAAAGCCCCGTCCTAGGTCGCGAGCGACCATCAGCGTGAGACTCATGCTCCGCGGCGGCCGCAACTTGTCGTCGATCGCGAAGCCGGAAGACCAGGCATCAGGTGGCGTGCCAGGACCCCCTGGCGGCGCAGGTGGGATCACCTCGTGCGGCAGGTCGAAGGGCCCCGTGAACCTGGGAGCGGTCGAGCCGTTGAACGTGAACAGCGGAGCGGTCAGCGTCGTTGAGAGGCCGTACGCCCTTCGATCGAGTGCCTCCATGATCCCCATGCCGAACCTGTCATAGAAGAGCCCAGCCCCCACGCGAATAGAGGTCCCGTTCGGACCGCCGAACAGCTTAGCCAGCCATCCGTCCCGGTGCTGGGGAGAGAAGGCGAGCGCCAGCCGGGGCGCGAAATTGAGCTTGTGCGTAGCGTAGAGCGGTCCGCCGCGATGGTCGTCCCGCCGTACGAACGTGAATGATCCGGCTTCCCGCGAAGGAACGCCTCGCTCGCTCAAGTCGACGCGGCGCGCAATGTACTCGTCGATGCTCGGCACGATGCTGACCTGTACGCCGTTGACTTCCCGCACGGCTGGAGCCAGCGTCCACCGAATCCCGCCTGTGAAGGTGAGGCCCGGTCGAATCCTCCAAGTGTCCTGAAAATAGAGCTCGAGCTCCTCCGATCCGAATGTCCGGCGGACGGGATCCCCGACGGGCTGCGGGTTGCCGTCGAGATCGTACTGGTAGCTCACAGTCGAGTAATTCAGCGTCCCGAGAACGCTCATCATCGCGTTCGCCGCTGATGCTATGTACGACCGACTCAGATTGGGGATTTCGCCCCAGATGTCTTTGGCGATGTTCTCCATCGACCAGTACGCGATTCTGGCGGAATGGAAGCTCTGCTCGAAGTTGACTCTCCGGCTGCGAACGGACCGAAACGCCCCTCCCAGCTGCAGGTTGTGAGGCCCCCGCGTTACCGCCAGGTCTTGGGTGAGCGTGTGAACCGGCAGGGTGACAATCCGGCTGCGCCCCGAGCCGTGGCGGTTGGAGGAAACGGCGAGTTGTGCCAGGGACCGGGTCTGGACGCCGCTTCGGTCGAGCCCTTGACGTGTGAGACCGTATCGGAGGTTGCCGACCATCCTCGGCCCCAGCACCGACGTCCAGCCAAACGCGATCCCTCTGCTGTTGTCGAGGTTCACGGTGTTGGGCGGGTCTCCCGGAAACTGCGGGGCTCCGACCACTCTGTCGGCCTGCAGGTTGCCTCGGAGGAACACCCTGTGCGAGCCGCTGCTGTCGATGTTCCAGTCCAGCTTGGCGATCGAGGTGCGCCAGCCGAGCGGCGTGGGTGCAGTGAACCGGTAACCGGCTGTGTTCAGCCCGTCCCCGGTGGAGTTGTCGTTAGGCTCGGGGAACGAATTGAAGTAATCGAGCGAAGCAGGATTCGGCCCAAGACCCAACGGATCCAGCCTCTTGACGGCCTCGGCATCGAGTTGCGCAACCTCCCCGTCCGTGTCCAGGTACTTGACTGTCCCCTGTCTCAGGGAGACGGAGGGGACATCACGGAGCGTGTTCTTGTCGCTTGCATCACGCCGCACCTCATGATTCACGAAGAAGAAGGCGCGATTGCGGACCAGCGGGCCGCCCAGTGAACCACCGAAGACGTTCCGAATCAGCTTGGGGCGGGGCACATCGGATCGATTGTTGAAGAAATCGTTGGCGGCTGTCTTGGTATTGCGGTGGAATTCGTAGAACGAACCGCTGTACTCGTTGGTCCCGCTCTTCGTGATCAGAGCCACCTGGGCACCGGACGACCGGCCCATGTCCGCATTCGACGTGGTAGTCACGACGCGGAATTCCTGAATTGAGTCCAACGTGTTGCGCAACACGCTGAGAAAGGGAAGTCCATTCGCCTGATCGTTGACGTCAACTCCATCGAGAGTGATGTTCGACTGATTGCTCTGCGCACCATTGACCGAACCGTTGCGGATGTCCTTGGATCGCGAATCGAGAGGGTCGGCACTCAGGAAGGTGACGCCCGGCTGCAGCGACAGCAATCCTGCCGGATTGCGAGCGTTCAGAGGGAGCTGTGTGATTGGCTTCGTGCCAAATGCATTGCCAACGGAAGCATCAGTCGTGTTCACCTGTGCCGCAGCTGCGGAAATGGTGACGGTCTCCGTGACAGCCTCGAACTCTCGGAAGTTGATCGCGAGCGTGACGGGCGTGTTCACCTGAACGTCGAAGGGCTCGTAATGGAGGTCGGCGAAGCCCGTGCTGCTTGCGAAGAGAATATAGTGGCCGGGGGGGAGCTGTGAGAAGCTGAAACGACCTCCAGCATCGGATCGCGTTGTCCTCGCGAATCCTATCTCAGGGCACTGAACCTGGACTTCGACATCGGTCATGACTGAGCCAGAGGGATCGGAAACAACGCCGCTGATGCTGCCGACTCCGGTCTGCGCGGGGAGCATGGCGCTGCCTGACACCGCCAATGCGACAATGATCGCCACGGTCGGCCACGCGCGTTCGACCAATGGCGTAGAGTTCACGGGTGGTCTGTACATTCCCAAGCGACTGTACCATCTAGCCTAGGGGCGCTCGCGGTTTGGCCCGAGCTGCCGGCTGAGCACCAGCAGCCCTACGCGTTCATAGATTCGGGCGGGCACCGGGCAGGGGCGGCGGAGTGTGGCGGACCGCTCCGATCCGGCACGCGCTACGCAAACTGGAGCGTGGCGGCGCAGACCCCGGCTACCAGCTGCCGCGGCAGGCCAGAGGTCCGCTGGAGCGCCAAGGAACCGGGCTGCAGGAGCAGGCGCCACGCTCCCCTGCCTTCGCGGCCCGCATTGCGGTCCCGCTCCTGTGACGGCGGCTGACACGGGAGACTGCGGGGCATTGGGAGGTCGTCAGCCAAGGAGTCCGGCTCCATTCCCTAGATGTTCGATTCTTCCTTCGGCGTAGCCCTCGCGGTCTGCCGCTCGGGCCCTCGGCTGTCCTAAGACGAACCCGCCGCTCGGGTTGGCAGCCCCGGCCTCACTGCTACTATTCCGACCTAGCGCCAGGCTGCCAGCCCCAGGGAGCGCCCCGTCTGCTAGCCTGCCTTCATGGACCTTGGCTCCCGGCTCTCAAAGGACGCGCGCGTCATGCGGTCCTCCCTGATCCGCCAACTGACCGGACTGGTGAGCCGGCCGGACATGATTTCGTTCGCCGCCGGCTCCCCGAACGCTTCGACCTTCCCGCACCGACGGTTACGGGCCATCCAGTCGGACTTGGTGGACCGGGAGGGCGGTCAGGTGTTCCAGTACTCTGTCACGCGAGGCAACCCGCGGTTGGCGAGTGCCGTCCGTCAGCGCGACAAGGACCTCAAAGGCATCGAGGCCAGTTCCGCCGAAACGCTGCTAGCCAGCGGGTCCCAGCAAGGGCTGGACCTAGTCGCCCGCGTGCTGCTCGACCCCGGTGACGCCGTGTTCGTCGAGAATCCGAGCTACATAGGAGCGACCGGGGCGTTCGAGAACCTCCGCGCCAAGCTCTTCGCCGTGCGGTGCGACCAGGACGGCATGGACCTTGAGGACCTCGCTAAACGAGTGTCCGAGGCCCGGAGCCAGGGACGGCCGACCAAGTTCGTTTACGTGATCCCGAACTTTCAGAATCCATCCGGCGCCGTCTGGTCGCAGGCCAGGCGGCGGTCGCTCCTTGAGTTCGCGCAACGCGAGGAACTTCTGATCTTCGAGGACGACGCCTACGGGGAGCTGTACTTCGACCAAGTCGCCCCCGATTCACTGCGACCGGTCAAAGCGGGCGACGACGGCGGGCACGTCATCTACCTGTCAACTTTCTCCAAGATTCTCGCCCCCGGGCTACGGGTGGCTTGGATCCACGGCCCGGCGGAGATCGTCCGCCGCATCGAGTACTGCAAGGAGACAGCCGACCTGTGCAGCTCAACACTCAGCCAGCGCATCATTCTCGAGTACCTGGATCGCGGCTGGATGCCGGCGCAGGTCGAAGCCGTGCGGGAATTCTATGCCGCCAAGGCCGCCAAGCTGCAGGCAGGGCTGGCGCGGCACTTCTCCGGACTGGCCGCTTGGCGGGAGCCGCTCGGCGGGCTGTTCCAATGGCTCGACTTGCCCGCCGGCATCAACGCCTTGCCCTTGCTCCATGCGAGCTTGGAGGAAGACAAGGTGGCCTTCATCCCCGGGGCTCCGTTCTTTGCCGAGGGCGGCGGCGCCAACACGTTGCGGCTCTCCTTCTCCAACATCAAGGACGAAAATATAGGCATCGGCCTGTCCCGCCTGAGCCGCAGGATCCGGCGTGCGGCCGCTTGAAGCGGCGAGGCGCCAAGGCTAGGGCCACGAGACCCCCTCCCCAGCTATGTCCAGCCATCCAGCCGACCTAGAGCGCCAGATCGCCGGCGAGATCGCCGGAGAAGTCCGGTTCGACAAGTACTCGCGCATCCTATACTCGACGGACGCCTCGGTCTGGCAGATCGAACCCATCGGCGCCGTCATCCCCAAGCATCACGGCGACATCCGGTCTCTGCTGGGCATCTGCTCGCGCTTCGGAGTGCCCGTACTGGCCCGCGGGGGAGCGACCAGCCTGTCGGGGCAGACGGTCGGCCACGCGGTGCATGTCGACTTCGCAAAGTACATGCACTCGATCCTCGAGACCAACCTCGAGGAACGGTGGGTGCGGGTCCAGCCAGGAGTCGTGCAGGACCAGCTCGGCCGCCACTTGAGGCCGCTCGGCTACCAGTTCGGCCCAAACACCTCCTCCGCCAGCCGCGGAACGATCGGCGGCATGATCGGCAACAACTCCGCCGGCTCGCACTCGGTAGTCTACGGCAAGACCATCGATCACGTGCTGGAGCTGCGCTGCGTCTTCTCCGATGGCTCAGAAGCCTGGCTGCGTCCGGTCGGTGACGACCAGGTGGCCGGCCTCGGCCGCGGCGACGGCCTCGTGCCGTCGCTCTACAGGAAGCTCCCCTCCATCGGCGACGCCTACCGCGCCGAGATCCTAGACCGCTATCCGAAGATCCTGCGGCGCGTGAGCGGCTACAACTTGGACGAGCTGGTCCGCAACGGGGACCGCTTCGGCGCAGGCTACTCCTCGGAACCGGGCCCCCTGAACCTCAGCCGCATCATCGTCGGCTCCGAGGGCACGCTCGGAATCGTGACTGAAGCCAAGTTGCGGATCGTCCGTTCGCCGGCCGCGAAGGGCATCCTGGTGGTCAACTTCGAGTCGGTGTTCGACGCTGTCGACTCGACTGAGGAGATCCTCGCCACCAAGCCATCCGCCGCAGAGCTGATCGACGAGTTCATCCTGACCAACGCGCGGGCCAACCCGTCGTTTGCCCAGAAGCTGGCTTGGGCGGAGCCGGACGCACAGGCTGTGATGGTCGTCGAGTACTACGGCGCGAGCACCGCCGAGGTCGCCGCCAAGCTGGACCGCCTGCGGCGATTGCTGGGACGCAAACGCATGGGCTACGGCTACCTCCCGATCCAAGATGCGGCCAAGCAGGCCGAAATCTGGTCGGTCCGCAAGGAAGCCCTCGGCATTCTGATGTCTGTGAAGGGGGACCACAAGCCGATCGCCTTCGTCGAGGACCCGGCGGTGCCCATCGAGAGCATGGGGCGCTTCCTCAAGGAGTTTCGGGAAATCCTGGAGCGGCACGGGGCGCGGGGCGGGTACTACGGACACGCGTCGGTTGGCTGCCTCCATGTCCGGCCGATGATCAATCTCAAGGACGGGGCTGAGGTTCGCAAGATGGCAGCCATCGCGGACGAGGTCTTCCAAGTGGTGATGAACTACGGCGGATCGATGTCCGGCGAGCACGGGGACGGCATCGCCCGCAGCCGCTACAACCAGTGGCTGTTCGGAGACAGGATCTACCAAGCCTTCCTTGAGCTGAAGCATGCCTTGGATCCAGGCAACATCCTGAATCCGGGCAAGGTCGTCAACGCTCCGGACCTGACGCAGGACCTGCGCTGGGGCGGGGACTACCACACGACGCCCGTCAACACGCAGCTCGACTTCACGTCCGAGGGGGGCTTCGCGCGGGCCATTGAGTCCTGCAACGGCGCCGGAGTCTGCCGCAAGCGGATGTCCGGCACGATGTGCCCCTCCTACCACGCCACGATGGACGAGGAGCACTCGACCAGGGGACGGGCCAACGCCCTGCGCGCGGCGCTGTCGGGCAGGCTGCCGCCCGAGGAGTTCACCTCCCGACGGATGCACGACGTCCTCGACCTCTGCCTAGCCTGCAAGGCCTGCAAGCGGGAGTGCCCGACCAACGTGGACATGGCGAAGATCAAGTACGAATGGCTGGCCCACTACTACCGGCGGCACGGGGTGCCTTGGCACGCCCGGGCGTTCGGTCGCGTCGACACCGTATACCGGTTCGCTAGCAAGGCCGCCCGGTTTGCCAACTGGGCGGGTTCGCTGAGCCCCGTCAAGTGGATCAACGAGCGGCTGCTGCGCATTGACCGGCGGCGGTCGCTGCCGCCCTTCGCGACCGAGACCTTCCGCGCCTGGTTCGCCCGCCACGCCCCAGTCCGAGGCGCAGGCTCGAAGGGCCCGGCGGTCCTTCTCGACGACTGCTTCCTCAACTACAACTATCCCGAAGTGGGGCGGGCGGCTGTAGCGATCCTAGAGGCGTCGGGCTACGAGGTCGTGCTCGCCGACCTGCGCTGCTGCGGCCGGGCCATGCTGTCCAAGGGCCTGCTCGACGACGCCCATGCGGCCGCGCAGCACAATGTGGAGACGCTTGACCGGCATGCGGCGCGAGGCGTTCCGGTCGTCGGGTGCGAGCCGAGCTGCCTACTGACCCTCCGCGACGAGTATCCGGACCTGGTCGGAGGCGAGAGCGCGGCACGAGTGGCCCGGCACGCGTTCCTGCTGGACGAGTTCCTAGTCCGCCTGACCAACAGGGGCGAGCTGAATCTGCGCTGGAAGGCGGGAGCGAAGAGCGTGCTGTTCCACGGCCACTGCCACCAGAAGGCGCATGTCGGCTCCGCTCCGAGCCTCGCGGCCCTGCGACTGATTCCGGACCTAGAAGTGCGGGAAGCCGACACGGGATGCTGCGGCATGGCCGGGTCGTTCGGATTCGAGAAGGGTCACTACGAGATTTCACGCAAGATCGGCTCGGAGCGGTTGTTTCCGGCGGTCGAGGCAGCGGCTGCTGAGACCGAGATCGCTGTCAGCGGGGTGTCCTGCCGGCAGCAGATCGACCACTTCACGAGCCGGACGGCGCGGCACGTGGCGGAAGTGCTCGGGGACAGCCTCGATTCCGGCGAGTGAAGCGAGCGAGCGACCGGCTGGCGAGCACTGAGCCCGTCACTTGGAGGATCGGCCTGCTCGCCCTGACGGCGAGCTTGCTGTGGAGCGGCAACATCGTCTCGATCAAGGTGGGT
Organism: Bryobacterales bacterium; assembly: GCA_963662745.2. Classification (GTDB taxonomy): domain Bacteria; phylum Acidobacteriota; class Terriglobia; order Bryobacterales; family UBA6623; genus VXMF01. The sequence goes on along the minus strand of CAXXUI010000002.1, from coordinate 1,374,358 downwards.
CTCGCCACGATCCCGCCCATGTGGAGCGCATTCTGGCGAATGGCGGCCGCCGTCGCGGCCGTGGCCCTGTGGGCGCGCCTGAACGGCGAGCCTGTCCTGATCCGGAAGAGCGACCGCGGGTGGGCGGTCGTGCTCGGACTGCTCTTCACCGCGCAGATCGCCCTGTTCAATCTGGCCGTGCATTTCACGTCGCCGGCCTACGCCGTGGTCATGCTCAACACGCATCCGATCCTCGTGAACCTGATTAGCCACTTCTTCGTCCACGACGACCGCCTTACCGTGACGAGGGGCCTCGGACTGGCGATGCCGTTCGCGGGCATCGCCTACGTGATGCTGGGCAAGCCGGATGCGGCGCTGGCGCCCGATCCGATGCTCGGCAACTCCCTGATGCTGCTGTCAGCGCTGCTCTTGGCCACGCGAGTCGTATACACGCAGCGCATCGTGCAGGAGCTGGATCCGCTCCGCCCTGTGATTTGGCAGATGGCGCTCTCCCTGCCGCTGTTCCTCGCGCTCGCTGTTTATTTGGAACCGCCCCTCCTGCAGCCCTTGGCTTGGGAGGCGGTCGCGGCGATCCTGTATCAGGCTGTCGTGGTAGCCGGCTTCTGCTTCGTGCTGTGGACCAGCTTGCTGCAGCGCTATAGCGCGGGCAACCTGTCCGTGTTCGGATTCACGGTCCCGATCTTCGGGATCCTGCTCTCGTGGGCCATCTTCGGGGAGCAGATCACGGGGCGGCTGCTGGGCGGGACCGCAGCCGTGATCGCGGGGATCGCCATCGTCACCGCATCCAAGCGAGAGGACGCCTCTGATGCAACCTGAATCGCCGCGGCTGAGCACGGCCAGCGCGGCCGGCGCCGTGCTCCTCTCGGCGATCTGGGGCTTGAACTTCGTCGGGATCAAGGTCTCCCTCGCAGCGTTCCCGCCGATCTGGAACGCGTTCTGGCGGCTTCTGCTGGGCTGGCCTGTCCTATGGGCCTGGGCGTTCGGGACCGGCACGCGGCTGCGGCTGGAGACCAGCGAGCGCCGTCCCCTCCTGGCGCTGGGCCTGCTGTTCGCTGTGCAGATCATCCTGCTCAACATCGGCGTCGGCTGGACCTCCGCAGCGTTCGCGTCCGTCCTCCTCAACGCCGTGCCGGTGATCGTGAACGTGATCGGGCACTTCCTTTCGGACGGAGACCGCCTGTCGGCCCGGCGCTCTCTCGGCTTGGCCCTGGCGTTCACCGGAGTCGCCTTCACCGTGTGGGGCCGACCCGACGCCGCGCTTGCTCCGCGGCCTCTGCTCGGCAACCTGGCCTGCGTGGTCACGGCAGCAATGATCGCCGTGCGGATCATCTACACCAAGCGCCTGCTCAGTTCGATCGACCCGATCAAGGCGCTGTTCTGGCAAGTCGCGTTCTCGCTGCCCGTGTTCTTGTCCTGCGCAGCCCTCTTCGAGCCACCGACAGTCGGTCCGCTCACCCTTGGTCCGGTGCTGGCCTGGCTGTACTGCTCGCTGGGAGTCGTGGGACTGGGCTTCCTGCTGTGGGCCCGCCTGTTGCAGGCCAACTCGCCGAGCCTGCTGTCGTTCTTCGTGTTCCCGACTCCTATCTTCGGCATACTATTCAGCGCGATCGTGTTCGGCGAACGGCCGCCTCCAGCGCTGATCGCGGGCGTGACGGGCGTGCTCTCAGGGATCCTGCTGGTCGCAATGGAACGCCGCAAGGCGCCCTCGTCGTAGCCGCCGGGGCAGCCCGGCTCTGGCCGAGACGGGCAGCCCCGCTCCGTCGCGACGCGGGGAGGAAGGTTGGGGCGCTCGGAACAGGACCTATGTGGGACCGGTGTTCGGCGCGACTTGCCGGTAGCCGGACCACTCGCTGCGGATGCGGCGCCGCACGGACTTGACACCTCCCAGCATCTTCAGGTCCAAGTCGATACGGAAACGGCTGGGAAGCCAGACTCCCGGTGCCACACGATCAAAGTCGACGCCGCCATCTGCCACCTTGAGCGTAGCTAGAATGCCCCACAAGTAGCGGACCGGCGACTGCAGCCGAAACGTCGCCCGAACCAGCGCATGGTCGGACTGTGCGATCCAGAGCCGCCCGGTCGAACGGTTCAGAGCTCCGTCCATCGGCCCAGAACTGGGCAGCGGACCGCTCCGGGGTTCGTAAGCCAAGACCCAACAAGCTTGGCCTCGCAGCGCCTCGGTGCCGACCAGGGAGACCCGGTAGCGCTCCATCATCCGCCGGTCGAAGCGGACGCCCTGCTTGTCTCGGCCACGCCTCTCGCCACCTTGTTCGGAGCGCCGCTCGACTCTCTGAATGAAGCGCTGCTTTCGCTTGCGCTCTCTCTCCGCATCCTTGGCCTCCAAGGGCTCGCCGTCGCGCTCGACGACTTCGTCGAACATCGCACCGGCAAGAGGGTACCGCAGGACCCGCACCTGCGAAGCCCCCACGGCCTCGTCGTGCGCATTGACGGACTCGACGACCGTGTCCACCACGCACTCGAAACCGAGTTCAACGCTGGAAGCGTCGTTGCGATCAATGCGCTGTAACGCAAGCTCCAAGACCTGCTGAGCCGTAGCAGCTCGGCCATCCGGAAGGCTCTCGCTCCCAACAAGGTGCGCGGCTTGGAGAAGGAGAAGGACCGCAATCTGGACTCCACGCCCGAGCGGGCGAAGCAAGCCGCACGGCTCCCTCAAGCTCCTACCATCCGGACTTCCGAGAACGCTCACCATCGGCTACAAGCCCGGCGGCCCACCCCAGCGGACCGGCGCCGGCTGCCAAGCACACGCCTGCCCCGAGAAGGTCGTGGGCTACCCTAGTACTCCATCTTAAGTGATCGCAGTTCAATAAGCGCATCGAGTTCAATAAGCGCATCGGTGGTACTCGCCAGTGCGAGTGCCAGTTGACGTGATTTCTGCCCGTGTGACATTCTGGCGGGCGAGAGTCTCCCGTCCGCCGCGGCGTGACGCGTCCAACGGTCCGTAGGCGCGAGCCAGCTCGTGAGACGGAGTCAGGACACAGCAGGAACGACCGATCTGCTGGCCCATCTAGGCTGGCCACGGCGAAGAAGGCTGGGACAGCAGCCCCATGGCATGCCCGTACGACAGCCCATCTTCCGCACATTGACGCGCCCATTGCAGCACTCGCCGCAGCCCGGCTGGCCGCGGTGCGAGCACATCCATCCGTTGAGACTGCTCTCGGCCGCCGGAGACAGGACGGCAGCTGGAACTGCCGGAGACATCCGCGTCAGGGCCAGAACTCCAGCAGGCCCCGCAAGGGCGTCATCCCGACAATCGTGGCAAGCGCCCATAGCGGGACGGACACCAGAGCGGCTGCGGTCAGGAAGACAACGAGTGCCGAAGCTGCGGAGACGCCGGCAAGTCCCCGAATCGCGACGACCTCAAGGATCATCGTGTACACTCCAGCAGCGTAGAGGCCAACCATCGGAATGATCCCGAGCGCCGAAGGCGCGGTGGCGAACAGCGCGGCGCTCAACCAAGCCGAATACGGCGGTACGCGTTGGGAGACGAGCCGCACGACGAGGCTCGAGACGCCGGCTAGAGCGGCGACGAGTGTCAGCTGCAGCGGGATCGTAACGGCCAGCAGCGGCCCTGTAAAGATCCCTCCTACCGCGCCGGCGACCGCTGCAACGACGAAGCCCTGGGTGATACCATTCGGGTCCGCCCCGATCTCCTTGAAGACGGCAGCCTTGAGGGTCAGCGCATCCTGCAGGCGCTCCCAGACCGATCTTCCCTCTGGTGTCGACCGACCCTGCCGTGGGGCGGAGGGCGCCGCGTTCCCGAGGTCCGTCGGTCCTTCTGATGCACCATCACTGGCGATGCTCATCGCTTTGCCGGTCGCACTCTGCGGCCGCGTGACTCTCGCATGCGGCCGCCATGCCCGCCCATTGTGCCACAAGGGGCAATTCAATCCCACGGTGAGCTAGCGCTGGATGACACCTTAGACATAGAGGTTGCATCGTATAGACGGGTGGTGTGCGTGTTGGGCTGCGCTTCTGAAGCCGGCCACGGTGCAGTGGTTGCGCTGGGCACTGTCGGAGGGCACGTTTTCGCGTGCCCAAGTGGCACGGGACTGTGTCGAGAAGACGGCTGGCCTAACGCCGGCGGGCAAGAGTGCGCGGCTTCGGCGCGCAAGGGCTTGCCCGGGCTGGCGGGGGAGCTGGGGCTGCCCTGGCCGCCGGTGCGGCGCCCGACGGGGGGCTGCCGGCGGCGCTCGCGGCGCAGAGCGTGGGGGAGCTTCCCGCCGCCGCGGCTGCAGTGCTCGCTGCAGGAACTGGGAGAAGTCAGCCTGCGCTGGGCCGACACGGCCCAGCTGCAGCGGCAGTACGGGCTCTGCTGGCGGCGGAACATCCGCTGGGACGCGGGCGGGCGCCGGGTTGCCGGCTGGTGTAGGGTATCCGAGCCGGGGGCCAAGACGTGGGAGCGGTCAGCTTCGTGGCCGCGCCGATGCGCCTAGGGCCGCGCGACCAGCATCTGGGCTGGGAAGAGCGCGAGCGGGAGAGCCAGCGCTGGCGGCAGGGGCTGCGGCAGGGTTTCGAGCTGAGCCGGGCCTGCCCGGACCAGCCCATCGTGGTGGCGGGCGACCGCGAGAGCGACCTCTACGGGCTGTTCCGGGAACGGAAGCGGCGCGAGCAGGCTGGCGAAGAGAACGTGGAGCTGCTGGTGCACCTGCACCTGGGCCGGCGGCGCAAGGTCAATTTGTGGGACCAGGGCCTGCGGTCGCTGATGCTGCGCTCGATCCCCATGGAGGCTGACTTGCGGCAGCGAGTGCGCTTCCGGCGCCAGTACGGGCTGACCTCGCAGGGGGGCCAGCGGGCCCGCCAGCGGCGCAAGGTTGAGACCCGGGTGAGCCTCGGGCCGGTCGAGGTGCAGCCGCCGGAAGCGCCGCCAGCGGGGCGAGTCGGGAGTGGAGGCCAAGCTGGTGCATGACGAGCAGATCCGTGCGCAGCCGGCAGAGGATCCGCTGGAGCGGTTCCTGCTGAGCACGACGGGCGGGTTGATCCAGCGCTGGGCGCAGCGCATCGTGCGCTGGCACGAGGCGCACTCGAGCATTGAGGAGTTCTCAAGGTGCTCGACGCCGTCACGGACTGGCAGGTCTGCTCGCTGGCACGCTACGCGCGAGATGCGCCGCAGACGCTGGTGGACGAAGTGTTGATCTGGGACGAGGTCGAGGTGTTGTGGACCAAGGTGCAGACGCACGCTTTGTGGCGGGCGACCGAACGGGGCCGTGCGCCACCGCGCGACGTCCGGACTTGGGTGGTGTGGCTGGCGATGATGTCCGGCTTCCGGCCCTAGAAGCGACCGCCCCTGCCGGGCAACGCCGTGCTCTGGCGGGCCTGCGTCGCGTTTGGGGCACTGTGTGCAGTACGAGCAGGACCGGCCGGGGCCCCTGCCCAGCCGGCCCGTCTTCGCGGAGCCGCCGAGCGCAGCCGGGCCGCAGGCCAGCGAGTCACCGTAGCGCCCAGCCGGAGAGCTCGGGTCCAGCGCGACCGCTCGCGGCTCACCACTGCGCCCCTCACCGGGGGGCCCAGCTTGGAGCCCGTCCGTCTGCAGCCGGTGCGGGGTCGGCCAGTCTGCTGGCTGAAGCCCGCACTACCCCTTGGCTGGGGGGCAGTCGCCGGCCATGGGAGGCGCTGGCCCCCATCGGACAGCGGCCGCCCACTCTCCGGTACCCTCCCTAAACGGCGGGCTGCAGCATGCCCAACACGCCGCTGGGCACCAAACCGTCCGCACCGGTGCTGCCATCCTCCAGACTTGGCCCAACGCCCCGGGGCCTCACACAGGTTCGGCTAGGCCAAGTTCAACTCGCAGCTGAAGGCAAGAGTCAGCGAACTAGCGTCAGCCCCCGTGTTCGCACCGAATTGGGAGTGTGGTACAATCGTAGCGGCATCATAGGATGCGCGACCGCTCTGGGAATCTTGCGAGTTCGAGCCGCTCTGCCATAGCGGGGAGCGGCAGCGGGCATTGGCGGGTCGTGGCGTCGATTGCGTCCGTCGCCATACTCGGCATTCTGGCAATCTGGGCTATTGCCGTACTCACCCGCGACCGAGTCGGAACCGCGGGACCTAGACTTCTCGAAGAGTCTGCAAGCATGGGCCTCTATGTTGGTGGCGACGCCTGTGAGGGCTGCCACGCGGAAATCGCGCAGCCGTATTCCGCCACAGGAATGGGTGAGTCATTTGCAAAGATGACGGAGGCCACTGCGCTGGCTGACTTTAGCGAGCGCAACCAGTATTGGCATGCTCCCTCGCGTCGGCACTATCGGATGTATCGGAACGAGGACGGGTACTACATGCGTCGCTGGCAGGTCCGGGCGGACGGTTCACAGACAAATGTTGTTGAGCGGCGCATCGACTATGTCTTGGGCTCGGGCCTGAAGGCGCGCACGTACCTGAGCCGGACGGAGGCAGGTGAGTTGCTTCAGCTCCCGGTCGGGTGGTATAGCGACAAGGGCGGCTTCTGGGCCATGAATCCTGGGTACGACCGGCCGGACCATGACGGCTTCCGGCGTCGAGTTCAGCACGACTGCATGTTCTGCCACAACGCTTACCCGAAAGTTGGGTTCGGACAGGATCGTTTCGACGCCGAGCGGATCGTCTTTGGCGAACTGCCGGAAGGAATTGATTGCGAGCGCTGCCACGGGCCAGGTGCCCACCACGTTCAGGCGGCTTCGCGTGGGGAGGCTGTGGAGGTGATCCGCGAGGCTGTCGTCAACCCAGCACGTCTGGGCTCTGAGCGTCGGCTCGAGATCTGCCTGCAGTGTCACCTCCAATCAACAAGCTCTAGACTGCCGTATTCCGTCGAGCGTGCCGGCCGAGGCGTGTACTCCTATCGCCCAGGCGAGGCATTGGGCGATTACGTTGTCCATTTCGACCACGAAGCGGGTACGGGGCGGGACGATAAGTTCGAGATTGCTCACGCCGCTTACCGACTTCTGAAGTCGAAGTGCTTTCGCGAGGCAGGCCGGCCCGAGTGCACGGACTGCCACGATCCTCACCGTCCACTTGTGGATGATCATGGTGCGGAACATGCGCCGTATCAGGCTGTATGCACAAATTGCCACTCTGAACGCGTGCGAGCACAGAGCTTAGCCGGCAACCATCCAATGGGCGACGATTGTGTGGGCTGCCATATGCCGCAACGTCGCACAGAGGATGTGGTTCACGTGGTCATGACAGATCATCTGATTCAGAGGCCCACACCCGGTCGGGATATTCTCGCACCACTGGCGGAGTATCGTGAGACTTCACAGAATACTTATGCCGGCGAAGTTGTGCCTTATTACCCGCCAGGCTTGCCGTCGAAACCCCGGGATGAACTGGATATCGCGGTTGCGCAGGTTCGAGCCGGTGTGAATCTCGAGCACGGCGTGCGCCGCTTGGTAGAGTTGCTGAGACGCTTCGAGCCCCAAGGCCCCCGCTATTTCTACGAGCTTGCGGAGGCGCTGCGGCGCGGCCGTGCATCGGGAGAAGCTATCCAGTGGTACGAACAGGCACTTGAGCGCAGCAGTTCGTTCCTGCCCGCCCTGCGTTCCTACGGGGTCGCACTGGCTGCAGCCGGTCGCACTTCGGAGGCCGAGAGTGTCTTGCTGCGTGCCCTTGAGGTCTCTCCCGGCGACCCGCGTACATTCCACAACTTGGGATTGGTTCGGCTGCAGGCAGGCCGACCCCGCGAGGCCTCCGAAGCGCTACACCGAGCGTGCGACTTGGAGCCTGACTCACCAGATTCGCAAAACGCGTTGGCAAGTGCGCTGTATGAGTTGGGTGACTTCGTGGGAGCAGAGCAGGCATTCCGCGAGGCTGTGCGGCACCGACCGGACTACCGACTGGCGAGGAGGAATCTCGCTGCCTTGCTCACTCACCTTGGCCGGCATGCCGAAGCAGGCGAGCACCTTCGCTGGGCGGGCGGAGCGTCACTGCAGTAGCCTGCCTCGGGTCATGGCAACGTCAAGTTTTCACACGCGGCCAGCCGAGATTGTCGCCGTATCTTGTTTGCTAGCTGCGCTGGGGGCTTCCTTAACCTTGGTGCGCTGCGCTGACGACCGGGCAGGGTCCGACGAGCCCCCGCAACTTCCCAAGCTCTCACTAGAGGGCGTTTCCGAGTCTGTACAGGACGAGATCATGGGTGCGCTGAACGCGGCCAAGGCAGATTCCGCTAGCGCCGAGGCGAGCGGTCATCTTGGGATGCTGCTGCAAGCACACCTGAGATTCGCGGAGGCTCGCCAGTGCTTTGAGCGAGCTGTTTTCATAGCTCCCGATTCCCACCGCTGGATCTACTACCTAGCAGCGGTCCAGTCTAGCGCCGGTGAGTTTCTAGGCGCTGCAAAGTCGTACGAGAGAGCAGTGGCCATTGATCCGGCTTACATTCCCGCCAGACTGGGCCGCGCCCGCGCTCTGCTTGAGACCGGTGATGCGGAAGGCGCGCTTGCAGCATACGGAGCGCTGCTTGCAAGCGGAGAGGCCAGAGCTTCGGCATTGTACGGCAGTGGAAGGGCGCTGATGGCGCTCGGGAAACTAAGCCAGGCGTTGGACCAGCTGGAAGAGGCCTGCCGTCTCTTTCCTCGGTTTGGCGCAGCCCACTACGCCCTCTCACAGGCCTACCAAGCGGTCGGCCGCGGCCGGGAGGCGCAATTGCATCTGGATTTGTACGGGCTCAGTCCAACGGTGTCCCCGCCGGTGGACGATCCGCTGTTGATGGCCGTACGCGAACTCAGCGGGGGTTTCGAGCACATGCGCCGGGGAGTCGAGCTGACGGCGGCCGACCGCTTGGTTGAGGCCGAGGCCGAGTTTCTGCAGGCAATCGAGGATCCAACCGTTGCGCTTGGTGGCCGCTCAAACCTGATTCTCGTCTATACTAGGATGAACCGCTTCGAGGAGGCAGAACGACAGTATCACAGGGCCATTGCTCTCGATTCGTCGTCCGAGGATGTTTACTTCAATTTCGGGGTGGCGCTGGCCCTCCAAGGCCGCAATGTTGAAGCCGCAAGAGCCTTCGAGACTGCGGCCGAAATAAACCCGCTCAATGACGAAACGCAGCTCAATCTTGCCTACGTTCGCGAGCTGCTCGGCGACCTGTCTGATGCTGAGTCCGGCTACCGGTCGATCCTCAAGCAGAATCCAAGCCATCCGGGTGCTAACTTCCGGCTTGGTCGGCTTGTGCTGCACCGAGGAGACACAGCGGAGGCAATCATCCTCTTCCAGGCGAGTCTGACCAGCGGGGGCGAACATGACTTGCAAGCGCTGTACGGCCTGGCAACGGCCCAGGCGATTGCAGGGAAGCTTGACGAAGCCGTTCGCACGGCTGGGCATGCACTGGATCTCGCCAAGTCGGAAGGCAGGGAGGATCTGGAGACTCTGATCGGAAGGGATCTTCGGACTTGGTCTGAGGCCAAGGTCCGCTGATGCTGTCGCATGCTGCCTTGGCACGGGAACCCGCGACTGCTGGGGACTCAACGGCAGAATTCCAAGTCTTCGTACTACATTGAGGAACACTGGGGCCTAGAGAACTAGATTGTGACAAGGACAAGACCTGCAGTTGCTAGATCCCAACAGGGTTCTTGTGGCAGCTCTCGCGCCGAAGATGGGGCAAAGTTTGCCACTCTGAAGCGAGTTGGGGCCAAGAGGGCCAATCTTCGGCAGTCCTGTTGGCCCTGGCGGGCCGCTTAAGGCCGAGTCTGAATGCACCCGCGTGCTGACCTGAGTTGAGCTTCACCGACGGTGTTAAGTCGGGCACCCCCACAGGGCGCCCGCAGAGGTCCTTTGCTGTGAAATCCCATGGATAGGGAGACGCACCTCGCCCTAGCAGCGGGCGGAGTGTTCCGCGCGCGGCGACTTGTTTGCTGAGTGCGACCGACCCTTGTGCCGTTCGATGCCCGTTCCCGCTGATGCCCCGTCGATGACAGCTAGGCCCGGCTCGTTAGGAGCTTGGGTAGCTGGTCTGGCTCAGGATGCGGCTGTCTGCTGCTGGCTGGCCAGCTGCGGCAGGTAGTTGTACTGCTCCGGCATCCGCAACCAGCGCGGCGCGTTGCGTTTCACGAACAGCTGTCGGTAGTCGATGTTGGGATCCCGATACGGCTGCTGGTCGCGCAGGAGCGCAAGGATCACGCGCAGCAGCTTGTGCGCCGTCGCGGAGGTTGCCCGCTTGTAGCCGCGCCGGGCAGTCAACTGGCGATGATAGCCGTGGAACTGCGAGTCGTGCGTCCGCCCGGCGGCGTGGGCGCACTTCGTCAGCGTCGCTCGCAAGCTGGCGTTGCCGGGGCGCATGCGGCCGGAGCGGCGCTTGCCGGCGCTCTCGTTGTTGCCCGGGCAAAGCCCGGCCCACGACGCCAGGCTGCCGGTGTTGCCGAAGGTGCCCACCGGATCCGGGCCCAGCTCGGCTAGGAGCGCGCGCGCTCGTGCGCCGAATGCCCGGAATGGTCTCGAGCAGGTTCAGCGTTTCGCGGTGCTCGGCGAGGGCCGCTTCAATGCGCCTGGCGAGCTGCTCAAGGCGCTCCTCGAGAGTGTCGCAGTCCTGCAGCAGGCTGCTCAGGCGCCACATGGAGTGCCTGTCCAGTTCCGCCTCCAAGGCCAGCGCCAGAGGCTCCATCTTGCGGCGCACGTGCGCCGTGAGGGCCGCCAGGATCTGCTGCGCGGACCAGCCGGCCGCGAGCCCGTCCAGAATGGCGCGTCAGTTGAGGCCGAAGATGTCGGTTAGCACCCCGCCGATGCGCAGCCCGTCCCGGTCCAGCAGCTTGTGGATGCGTTGCCGCATGCGCACGCGGTCGGCCACCAGCTTGCGCCGATAGCGGCACATCTGGCGCAGATCGGCGAACTCCTGGGGAGGCACGAAGCTGGCTTGGGCCAGCTCGAACTGGCAGCTGCGGGCCAGCCACAGGCTGTCGCACACGTCCGTCTTCTTCCCCTTGAGTTGGCGCACGTGCTGCGCGTGGACCAGCTGTTGAGCGCCACATTATTTGGCCGCGTGGGCCCGGGAGCGCTTCTACTGACCCGAGCAGAGGCTCGAGGGATCGCTGCGCTGGGTGCAGCGGCAGGTTCGGGCGGCGGAGCTGTTCCTGACGGCGATCGTCAGCCTGCACCCGCAGCAGTTCGCGGAAGTGGAGCCCACGGTGACAGCCCTGCGGGAGCACCTGGGGGCCGATCGGCTGCTGGTGCAGCTGCGGGGGCTGGCGGAGCCCCAACTGGGCCATCAGGACCCGCCGCTGGGGCTGCGACCGCGTCCAAGGAATTGCGATGCACCGCTGTGCCGACCAATTACACAACGCCTGGGGGTACCGCGGGCCGCCCCAGAAGGAGCATGCTCCTAATTGAGGCGAGGGAGGTGGCGCGCCAACCCAAACCATCCACCACGGCGGACAGCCGCCAAGCTGGCGACGACATTGCGCGGTTCCGGCACGGCGTGATTGCGGATATGCTGTGCCTGCCGGCCGGCAGCCGCCAGCGAGCGGCGCTGATCAGGGCCAACACGAAACAGGACTACGAGATACCGCACAGCCGGCGGCGCCGTGTGGGACAGAGAAACCTCCGGCGCTGGGTGCGGCGCGACCGACAGGCTGGCTATGAGAGGCTGCGACCGCAGCCGCGTGCTGATCGGGGGCGCTCGCGGCGCATCGCGCCCGAACGCGATGTGGCGCTGCAGGACATCAAGGCGGGCAACCCGCGCCTGAGCACGCAGCTGATGCACCAGTCGCGCAACTCGCTCGACGAGGCCCTCAGCCACCTGTTGACGGCGCCGAACGAAACCAAGACCCTCTGTCTCGACACCAACCTCCGCTTGGCCTACGATTTGTCCTTAGCTGAGAGCACGCACGTCAGCATAGCCACCACGCGATCCTGGCACGCGCCCTATGGGCGCCATCCTGTCGTGCAGCCGGTTACTTGGCCAACAGGAGGGCGTTCATTGCGCAAGCCGGAGTGTCGGGGATACAGCATGCAGCGACTCCGGGAAGAGTCGGCCCGCGCTCGTGGTTCTACTTCTGCGAAACTCCGGTGAGCCGGCCCTTACATCGGCTCGCACGGACATCCGTTGCTTGACCATGACAAGAAATCTGTGGTAGCCTCGCAGTGACTGCCGAGGCAAGGATGGACGCCCCGCGACACCTGATCCGGTGCGCACACACGTCTTGGAGGTTGTCGAGACAATTGACAGCATGAGTGTGACCAGTTCCATGTTCCCTCGAGCCCATCCTGCCAGTGCCCGACCTTCGACGGGCAGCCACGTTACGGTGCCGAGCGGTCGCCGGGACTTCCTCGCCGTCACAGCGGGCGCTGTCGCCACGGCGTGTGTCAATCCGAATCTGATCGAAGCAGAAATTTGCGTTTACGGAGGCACGCCGGGAGGTGTCACCGCGGCCGTCACGGCTGCTCGACTCGGCCGTGTTGTTGTGCTGGTAGAGGCAGGGAAGCATCTCGGCGGTATGACCGCCAGCGGGCTTTCCGCCATTGACATCGGCAATCCTACGACTGTTGGAGGCATAACGCGCGAGTACTTCTCGCGACTCGCTGCGCAATACGGGCGTGAACTTCCGTGGACGCGTCCGATTCGCGGTGTGCCGACCGGAGGGTCGTTTGCTGTCGAGCCCAGCAAAGCAGAGCAGCTCTTCGATCGATTCGTTCGGGAGTCGAGTGTGCTTGTCTTAAGGGAGCAACAGCTCGCGACTGTGGCCAAGGTCGGCCGACGCATTGACGAGTTGGTGACCTCGAGCGGACTGCGGCTTCGGGCGGGAATGTACATCGATGCCACTTACGAGGGAGACTTGATGGCTTCAGCGGGAGTGGACTACACAACCTCGCGTGAGTCCAACAGGGCCTACGGCGAGACTGTCAACGGAGTGATGTTCTCGCCACGGTACCAGCCAACCTTGGAGTGGGGTGTGGCCGGGCCCGACGGTCGGCGGCCCGACGGAAAGGGGTTGTGGGACCGCGACCTGCCGCTGGATCCCTATGTCACTGAGGGCAATCCGAGTTCAGGCTTGCTTCCGCTGCTGCAGGCCGGAGAAGTTGGCCCGCCAGGTTCGGCGGCGCCTGGTGTCCAAGCCTATTGTTACCGCCTGTGCCTGACCCGCGAGCCTCGGAACCGCCTGCCGTTGGAACGTCCTTCGGACTACAACCCATCGCGGTACGAACTGATCGCCAGATTCATCCGCGAGTGCGTGGCCGCAGGGGACGACATGGACTTGCGGTGGTTCTCAAAGCACGACCCGATACCGAGCAGCAAGTATGACTTCAACACTGCGACGTTCGGGAGTAACCTGCCAGGTGCCAGCTGGGCGTGGCCCGACGCCACCCAAGACCAGCGGCAGTCGATTGCAGCCGAGCACGAGAGTTACCACCGCGGTCTGCTGCACTTCCTCGCGAACGACGAGCGTGTTCCGCCAAGGGTGCGCGCTCAGATGGCAGCGTTTGGGCTCTGCCGCGATGAATTTCCAGAAACAAATGGATGGCCACACCAGATCTATGTTCGTGAGGGCCGTCGCATGGTTTCGGATTTCGTTCTCACCCAACACCACTGTCAAGGCCGACAATCTGCGCCCCGGCCAATCGGTTTGGGAAGCTACGGCATCGATCTGCACGAGATTCGGCGCGTCGTTCACGACGGCATGGTGTGGCGTGAGGGCAAGGGCGGCGCACGGGTGCCCCGACCCTACCAGATTCCGTACGCAGTCATCATCCCTCGAGCTGCCCAGTCGACCAACTTGTTCGTGACATTTGCGATCTCAGCGACGCATGTCGCGTTTGGGTCAACGAGGATGGAACCCGTCCTAATGATCCTCAGCCAGAGCGCTGCTGTCGCCGCCGACTTGGCACTGGAGCAGGGTGTCGCTGTTCAGCGGGTGGACTATGGGCGAATGGCAAAACGCCTTGTTGCCGCCGGCCAGATTCTCACCGTTCCTGACGAGGCGCAGGAGTGACCCGGTCTCGGCTTCATTCCTTGAGCACTAGGTAGATCAGCACCTTTATCTGGCCCGGTGTTCCCAAGACTTCCACGCGGATCCGCAGCCACGATCCAAATCCTCGTAGGCTGACCGTTGCCATGCCTTCGCCATCAACCACCATCGGGCCACTGCCTTCGTCACACCAGATTGCCCCGTCCGGCGAGACTTGGGCATGGCCCAAGACCCTCTTTCCGGGGTCGGCTTGCAAGACTTGCAAGAACCATCTGGCTTCACTTGCCCAGCCGGCCTCGTAAGGCTCCGTCTCGAAGTCGGAACCGAACGAGGATCCCTTCTCCAAGACGGCAGTGAACGACCGTCGCAGCATTACCAGTCCACCGAGAGAAGGGCCGAGTCAAGGTACAGAAAGTTGCGAACGTTGACGTGCGTCCGGACCGCGACATATATGTTGAGCAGGTTCGCGATTCCGTAGTACTCCTCGTCATGGACCAGCGACGGCACGTCAGAGAGGTCCATCACAAGGTCGTTGCATTGAAATTCCAAGGAGCGCAGGCTCTCGGTGTCGAACAGCCAGCGCACGTAGTGCCAGTTGACTTTCGAGGCAGTCTCGTTGAAGCACAGTGACTGCCGTCCGGACGGAATTGCGACCCAGTCTTCGGGCCGGAACGAGAAGAAGTCCTGCCGGGGATGGTCCTGAACTAGGCCGAGGCGGTCCATCTTGGTTGTGGGCTCGAGTGTCGTTGGGCGTATCCAGCGCTGTACGAGGCTTCCGTCGCGCTCGGCGTTGCGATAGCGCACGACGCCATGCCAGCGCGGGCCTGACTTACCCACGCATATGTCATTCGAGAACGTGAATTCTCCGAAGTGGCGTTCCGAGGGTGCGGTGTTCCCGTCCCAGTCAGCCTGCCCGGCGCCGGCGATCTCGGCCTTGAAGGAGATGTAGGCCTCGAACTGAACAAGGCCGCGGGCTGCGTATGTCATGCGCTTGATGGCCACAGCCGAGTGATTGGCCCTAGGACGTGTCGCGAGCTTGAGTGAATATGTGCCGTCGACAGAACCGTGCGTTCCGATGTCGAAGAATGTACAGCTGCTCAGCTGCGGTGGCCGAAAGTCCTTGGCGATTGGGCGAATCTGGTCCAAGTCGCCAGTGTGGTTCCCAACCAGCTCGCACCATCCGTTCATTCCCTCGTCAAAGTCGTCGAAGCACAAGATGCGTGAGAGGGGGTTGAACTTCGACAGGCGCACATCCCCCGCAAATGGTCGGTTAGCCATCAGATCGATTCCAGACTAGGCCATCCAATCGTTCGCTGCTGGGCGTTGCCCCGGTCTTGCTGACCGCGACTCCAACGACATAGGATACTCCGGCAGAGAAAACACTGTACCACATCCAGGAGACATCAGTGGCCGTGGCGAGCACGGCAGTGGCCGCGAACGAGATGACAATGCTCCAGAACGCGCCCGAAGAGTTGGCCCGCGGGTTGAGCAGGCCGAGCAGGAACACCCCCACCAGACTGCCGCCGAAGAAGTTTCGGATCTTGCCCTGCGCGATCAGGACTGTCCCGAACAGTTCGGCCCTCAGAGAAAGCGCCGTGGTTAGGCAGCCGAATGCCAGAGTGGCCCACCTTGCCAAGCGGACCGAGCCGGTCTCTCGTGCGAAGGGCTCCAGTATGTCACGGACAGTGACGGTCGCGAGCGAGTTCAGGATCGAACTAACGGTGGACATCGCGGCCGCCAAGATGCCGGCCAGCAGCAGACCCCGTAAGCCAGCGGGCAGGTTCTCCAGAATGAACATCGGGAAGACTCGGTCAGGATCCATTTCGAATGCTGCCTGCGATGGCTGGTGAGAGTAATGCACATACAGCGCTGTTCCTATGAAGAACACCACCAGACCGTAGATGGAGGTGAACACCATAGTCGAAACGAGGGCCCGGCGGCTGCCCTGCAGGGATGATGTCGTCAGGAAGCGTTGCAGCTCTGCCTGGTCCACCACGTACTGGCTCAGCAGGAAGAACGTACCGCCGATGAGCCCGCCCCAGGCCGTGAACTCTGTCTCCAAGCTGGAAGACCAGTCCAAGAATCGAAACTTGCCCTCGGCCGCGCCCTCGGAAACGATCGTCGCGAGACCTCCATCCACACTAGACACGGCGTAGTAGAACGCTGCCAAGAGCCCCCCCAGCAGTACGGCAAACTGCGCGGTGTCCGTCCAGATCACGGCTCGTATGCCACCCACGCAGGTGTAGGCGGTCGTCAGACCGCCCATCCCAAGGCAGATCCATGCTACGGGAAGGGCCGTCATCTCAGAAATGACGAGGGCAGGGGCATAGATCGCAACGGCCGTGTACCCACACTTGAGCAGCGTGAACACACCGGCGGCAATCAGCCGCGTCCTGCGGTCAAACCGTCGCTCCAGATACTCGTACGCCGTGTACAATTCCAGCCTGTGGAAGAACGGAATGAAGAACACGCACGCGATCAGGATGGCCACAGGCCACGCGAGGCGCGACTGTAGGTACGTCCAATCCGAGGCAAACGCTTGGCTGGGTGCCCCGATGAACCCGATCGCGCTCACCATGGTGGCGATTCCCGAACAGGCCGCGGCCCACCATGGGATCGTCCGGCCTCCCAGGAAGAAGCCCTTGAGTGATTTCTGGCGGGAGCCCAGCCGCCCGCCGATCCACACGACGGCGCACACGTAGCACACCACCACAGCGTAATCGAGCCCCGTCACCAGTTCGCCTAGCTCCGACGAGAAGTGTACCGTACTGGAGCGCAGGAGATCTGGGGCGTGCTCTCAGCCTACGGATCGCCCCGGGGGTCGCTGCTAGCCTAGTTATCTGGGGTGACTATGGGCTCATCCGCAGAATTTGTGGATGTCGGGGGGCTGAGGAAGGTGAGCGAGGGTATAGTAGAGGGCGAGTTGGCAGGCGTCGTAGGTGCGGAAGCCGAAGACGCGGCGGAGGGCGAGTTTGGCTTTGAGGTTGAGGCCTTCGACGGTGCCGGAGGAGTGGCAGCGCCCGGTGCGGAACCAGTTGAGGATGAGGGGCCTGTGGTGGGTGAGCATGCGGGCGAACTTGGCCAAGGGCTGGAGTGTGGTGCGGTAGACACGGCGGCGCCAGCGTTTGAGGAAGCGGTTGGCTTGGGTGGGGGACCGGGCATCGAAGAACTGGCGGAACTCCTCCTTGAGCAGGTAGGCCCGGACGGTGTCGAGGTTGAGCTTGAGTAGTTCTTGCAAGCGGGGCACTTGGAGTTCGCTGAGGTGCTCGCGCCACTTGAGCAGCAGCCAGCGGGAGTTCTTCAAGACGGGCTCCTTGCCTTGGGCCTTGGGCCGGCGAGCCTCGCCAGCACGAATCTTGTCGATGGCTTCGCTCAGCTCATTCATGAAATGGAATCGGTCCAACACGAGAACGTCTTGCGACAATCGGTCCGCGACGACGGTCAGGTAGGGCTTCCACATGTCGGAGCAAACCACCTGCCAGCTTGCCGAGAGGTCTTGGCCGAACCAGTCGAAGAAGTCCTAAAGTGTCTTCTGCTTGCGGTGCTGGCCGACCCACGGCAGGCGGCGGCAGCCGGCGTCGAGCTGGTACACGAGCGTTAGGTACTGGTGGCCCTGGTGCCACGCCACGCCGAGGACCCGGATGTCTTTGAGGCACACATGCGCGTCGCCCCATCGCACGACCATGGCGACCGAGCGATGCAGGCCTTCCCAAGACACGCCGAAGGCTGAGGCGGTCTGCTTCCAAGAGAGTCGCTGGGCCCAGCCGGCGAGCATCCAGGCGAAGGCCTTGGTGACCGGGCGCTTGCCGTCGGCCCAAGGCACTTTCTCGACCGTGACCTTGCTGCACGACTTGCAGTTGACACGGCGCATGGCGTACACCAGCGCGACCGGCAGGGCCAGCACGGGCACTCACTGGAAGCGGCGCGGCTTGAACCGGTCCTATCCAGGTCTGGGCATGCCCCAGACCGAGTAGACGCGATGGTTGCCGGCACGGGTCCACACCTACACTTCCAAGCGCCCGTCCCCGTCGGCATTCTCCAGCAGCCGGATCTTGCCGTAGACGAAGCCGGGTATGTTGTGAACTCGATTGAGACTCGTGGTTAGTCGCATGGGACATCGCACATACAGTACCCTGCTGGCACATGTCCGGGACCATGCGGTGTCCTTGGCGCAGACCCCGCAGCTCAGCCGATGCGGGCAAACCACTACTGCAAGAAGGAAGAGCAGTTACTGGACGCGAGCCCATGTACCGCCCACGAAGCCATGCTCACCCATCATCGGACCCACACTTAGTCCGGAGTAGTCGACAAGACAATTCATTCCCCGCCGAGCCACTAGCGTGGATCAAAGTGGTCCCAGTCCCCGAAGCTGAACTGGTAGGGCTCGCCACCGTTGCCAGGCAGGACGTACAGATTGCTGAACTGGATTCCGCGGTGGAAGCTGTACAGGATGCGAGTGCCGTCTGGCGATCACTGGGGACGGTTGCGGTAGAGCGTCTCCTCTCGGTAGATCTGAGTGGCCCGGGCCATGGCATCGGCTCCCACGGGAGCCCTCCAGACGGCTCGGGAGTCAAGCGGGACTTCCCTGTTGGCGGGATGGGAGGTCCAGCGGAGCGAAGTCATTCGAGTGGTGTCGTCTTGTTTTGGAACTGTGGCTGTGAATGAAGGGTCCCGCAAATCCCGTCGTAGACCGGCTCGAGGTTGCCGGCTGAGAGTGTAGCCGTTGGCCGGCAGTCTGATCACGGGCAATCTTGCCTCGCCGAGGAATGTCGGGTATCCCCCCGGCGACATGGCAAAGCGCGCCTCTAGGAGAATAGCTCTCTGACTTCGGTGCTGCCGATGAAGTCCGTTCCAGACATAGGTTCCACATACTGAAAGTCGCGACCGGACGGAGTTCCGGACAGCTTCTTCGTCCAATCTATGCCCAGTACCGAGTAGATCGTTGCCGTCACATCCTCGGGATAAATCAGTCGATTCTTGTACCATCCGAAGTCTGTCACGGCGCCCCCCTTCGCGTCGGTGGCTCCAATCAGGCGCCCCCCCCTGACTCCCGCACCTGCGAAAGCCCCGCAGCGCACATCCGGCCAGTGGTCGCGGCCCTTGATGTCCGTCAATTCCCCAGGTGTTCGGCCAAATTCCCCGAGGGCCATCACCAACGTCTTGTTCAGGAGCGGTGTGCCGTCCTCGGCTTTCGATTTCTTCAGGTCGGAGACGAGGCTGGCGAACGCCGGGTCGAGTTCCCCGCAATTCTTGTACAGACCGCCGCGTTGTCGAGGGTCCTCCATTGTGGCGTTCTGCTTGCCGTAAATGTCACCGTGATGGTCCCAGCCGCCCTGATTGACGAGGATGTAGCGCGCCCCTGCCCTAGCCGCCACCATGTTTCGAGCCACGATGCAGGCATCGCCCAGCGGAGACGAACCGTAGCGACGCCGGTCGGCATCTGACACTTCCACGACCCCGGCCATGCGTGGGGACTTGATCATGCGCTCCGCGCTCGAGGCGAAGTAGTCCCACTCGGCGAACATCTTCGAGGCCCCTGGACCGTCCATCTGGCGCGACATGTCAAACGTTCGCAGGAAGTCGAGCCGGCGGTTCAGGCGGGGCAATTCCTGCCGGTCGATGAAGAACGGCATGTTCCCTCCATTGCGCAGGTCCAGGGTCAGTGGTGCGGCTGTGCTGGGGAGAAATCCCTCACGGACCAAGGTGCCGTTCACGGCTCCGGCCGGAAAGTTCATTGAGATGTACGGGGGAAGGAAGTCAGATTCCTTCGACCGCGACAGGAGCTCGTATGCAATCACGGAGCCGATAGACGGGATCTCGCGCGCCCGGGAGGCATTGAACGGGTGTCCTGTCTGCATGTTGTACTGCGCAAGGTTG
Organism: Bryobacterales bacterium; assembly: GCA_963662745.2. Lineage (GTDB taxonomy): Bacteria > Acidobacteriota > Terriglobia > Bryobacterales > UBA6623 > VXMF01. Next base: position 1,354,601 of record CAXXUI010000002.1, on the reverse strand, counting down.
TGGAACGTTTCCCAAGCGCCCATTGAGCGCACTATGCACAGTTCGTCCAAGATTTCAGCTGTTCTCCCCAGCAGTCCAAAGGGCCATCGATATCCAAGCTTTGTGGTGCGGATGTCAAGGTCGTCGGGCGTGGTCGGGTACTCCTTGACGTCAAGAGTGTCCATCTGAGACGGCCCGCCGACCAAGTTCAGCACAATGACGCACTCCGCTCCGCCTCGCATGTCCGCGCCGCCGGTGGTGCTCGCATTGAGAGGTCGCAGCATTGGTGCCAGCGAGCCGCCCGTCACGCTGACCAAGCCCGCTCTGAAGAGCTTGCGCCGGGTGAGGGTGGGGAAGAGCGTCGGTTCATTCATGGTTGTCTCATCAGCCTCACTGCACCAGCACGAAATCCAGGCGGTTCATGAGGGCCCAGAGCAGGTCCTCCGCTCCTTGGTCTCGGTGGGACGCGAGTAGGCCCTCCGCCTGCCGAGCCTCCGCATCTGTCGGATAGCGGCTAACGGTCGCCAAGAAGAGTTCTTCCACGACCTCGCTGTTGGAGCGGGCGCTGGGCCCTTTCAGCAGTCTCTCCAGCCGGCTGCCCTCGCTCACCTTGACCCGTTCCAGAATCAGCTCATGATTCAGCAGGCTTGCCGCCTGCACCATGCTCGGGCGTTTGTGGGGTGGATCCTCCCTGTCAGTCTGGCCCCAGTCCTGCAGCAGGTTCCAGAGGCCCTTGTGGCTCGAAGCGAAGTCTTGGTTGAAGCGGGACTGCATGACGTAGCTGAACTTGTCGTCATCGTTCTTGACAGTGAACTCCTCGAAGATCCCGGTCGACTGCTGCACTGCGTCCCAGAATTCCTCGGCGGACATACGACGGACCATGTGTCGCGCGAAGTACTCGTCGTGCCGTGGGTCGTAGTCTCCCGGAACATATGATGAGAGCTGATAAGCACTCGAGTTGACGATGGACTTCAGCAGGTGCCGCAGGTCGTAGCCGCTGGCAATGAACTCTTGGGCCAATTCCTCGAGCAGTTCCGGATGCGTTGGCTGGACCGTCCACGGCTCGGGCGGCGGATTGGCCGGGTCTTGCCGCGCCATATCGAAGCCCAGCGGCGGGTCCACAATACCGCGGCCCATCAGCTCTGCCCAGAAAAGGTTCACGGTAGCCCGGGCGAACTGGGGGTGGGATGTCAGCATACGGGCGTACGCCTCGCGCTCAGACTCACCGCTCGACGGGTCGTAGCGTTCCCCGGAGAGGATGAACGTGGGGGTGATGTCAGTCTCGAATCGGGGCAAGCGCACGATGCTCTTGGTGGTGAGGTCATAGCCGTCTTCGACATCCTCCACCTGAAACTCAGGTATCCGCCCGTAGACGGGTGCGACGAAGGTCTTTCCGAAAAACGCTGCCTGGCGCCAAATTTCGGGCCGCTCCCGCTGGGACAGCCAGAGGCTGACCTTCTCGAGATGTCCCGCCCCGTCGTGGCAGGAAACGCACTCCAGATCCACGCCTAGGAACAGCCGCGTCGTCCACAGCGCCAACTCGTCGCATGTGTCCTCATGGTTGACTGTCGAGTATCCGTCCCCTCCCATAACCCGGTGGCGTGCGACGAAGTTTGCCTTGCCAGTTGTCCACGTTGATAGCGCCTCAGCCGTCACCATGTCGCGCACAAACTTGTCGTACGGAACGTTCATCTCCAAGATTCTGTAGATATAGTTGTGGAAGCTGTTGATCCCTTCCCGCAACTGCTCGTTGTTGCGGAAGATGTCGTTGAAGAAGGTTGTCCAGCGGTCTAGGAATGGTCCCACCCGCGAGGGCCGCCTTCCGAACCCCTGCGTGGGCAGACCCGGGAAGAGCGAGTCGATGTACTTCCCGCGCTTGTCGCGCGAGTTGTCGGCGAGGAACTCTCTCGTCGTATCAGCTTCCGGGAGCCGTCCGGTAAGGTCCAAGGTCACGCGCCGCAGGAACTCCGCGTCCGTCGACAGCGGTGCGTGGCGGACTCCGTCCCGCTCCATCTTGCCGAAGATGTAGCCGTCGATGAAATTTCGGCGCTCTACTGCGGTCGTCGGACTCTCGAGCTTGGGGGTGGCGCGGCTTGCGGCGAAGCTGGGTGCGCTCGCCACGGCAAGCAGCAAGCCTCCGAGAATTAGGCTGCCGGTGGCGGATGGTCTGATTGGGGAAGTCATATGCGGATCTTGGCTTGGCGGACGGCTCCTCACATTGTGCATCTAGAAGATGAACCGAAGGGCCACTTGCGAGACCCGGGCCGGCTTCGCCCGTGTGATCCTTCCGAAGCTGCCGCTCTGGTTAAACCCGTCCGGCCCTGGCGAAAACTGCGTGTTGGGCACGAAGAGGTTCGTGCGGTTCAGCAGGTTGAAGAACTCGGCACGAATCTGAACGGTGAACCCCTCGGTGATGCGGGTGTTCTTGATCGCTGAGAAGTCAACAGTCGCCAGCCCGGGCCCCCGCACGTCCGGGAGCAGGCGCCCGACGTTGCCGAATGTAAAGTCTGCCGGATTGACGAACGCTTGTGTGTCGAACCAGCGGTCTCGGGTCGGGTTAGAGATCTTGGCGCTGGTGCCCGTTGAATCGGGCCTGTCCGCGGCGAAATTGTTGGCGCCGAAGATGCGCAGCGGGAGTCCGTCCTGCATCGTGACAATGCCGTTGATCTGCCAGCCCTCTGTCAGCTTGTTGAGCAGCAGATTCGTCGGCTGGATCAGCTTTCCGACCCCGAACGGCAGTTCATAGATGCCGCTGAACACGAAGCGCTTGGCGGAGTCCGTCGAATGGATCGAGCGCTCCCTGCGACGGTCGAACTTGCCATTCTGAAGGCCGAGCACGTTGACCTGCTCGGATCCGGCGAACCCGAATCCCTCGATGTTGCCGCTGAGCATCTTACCGAAGGTGTACGAGGCGAGGAACGCGACGCCGTTGGCGTAGCGCTTTTCTAGATTCGCGAGGAAGCCGTGGTAGATCGAGCTGCCCATGTGCGGCCGCTGCACGTTGATCCGGTTGTAGTACGGGAGCGGGCGAAGCAGTTGTCGCCTCTGGATCCGTGGGCCGCCGAAGGCTCCGCTCACGATCCCTTCGTACGGATTCGCCACGCGGTCCTGCAGAGCACGGCCCAGCGACAGGTGCTGCGGATCAAGCTGGTTGTAGTCATAGTTGCCGGAGTCGATCTTGCTGCCCTTGTTCCCTACGTATCCAGCCTCGAAGAGCATTTCGCCAGGGAGCTGTTGCTGGAGAGTGAACGTGAATTGCTGGGAGTAGGGCGTGCGCGTCTCCCATTCCATGGTTGTGTGGTTGCCGCTCTGGAATGCGCTCTGGCCGATCCTGTTGCCCAGAGGCTTCAGTGGCGCGAACGGGAATCCGTTCCGCAAGTAGAACGCCGGCACGTCCGAGTTCCCGCCCGGAGGGAGGTAGTTGGTCACGTTTCCGCGGTATCCCAGCGCAGCGAAGCGATTGCCCCGGACCGTTCCCTGAAGGCTGTAGTACATACCGTACCCTCCGCGCAGGACTGTCCGACCGTTGCCGAGCAGGTCTAGCGCAAATCCCAATCGGGGTCCGAAGTCATTGAAGTCCGCGGCGTGCAGCGTCCGTTCGAAATCAATCCCGGCGAACTCCAGCCGCCCGAGCAGGCCGTTTTCGGTGTTGGTGGCGTTGACGTTCAGGTTGCTGATGCCATTGTTGCGCTCACCCGGCCATTGCTGGTAGTCGTAGCGCAGCCCTATGTTGAGGGTCAGGCGCGGGTTGACCTTCCAGTCGTCTTGGATGTAGAACGCCTGCGAGAAGTTCTTGTAGGAGACCCCTACGTTGTCGTCGACTGAGGCACTCGCGGCGGCCCCGAGGAGGAAGCTCGCAAACCCTGATCCTGTCCCGCCGAGCTGCTGAGGGTTGCCTGTCAGGCGGGTGTTGAACGATATGTTCCCCGAGCACGCGAAGCATCCGTTCAGGCTGTACAGATTGTCGCGAAACTCCACTCCGAACTTGAGCGTGTGATTTCCCTTGATGAGTGTGAAGCTGTCCTGCACTTGCAGCGTGTGGAATGCGAGGAAGCCGTTGATCGTCCCGAAGCCCGCTGGAAAGCGCTGCATGTTTGGCACGCCGGCAAAGTTCACACGGGGAAATGTGATGTCGGGGACGGTCGAAGGATAGCCAAGGCTACTGGAAGGACTCGTGCCCACGCTGCCCGGAATGAACGGGAAGAACTGCCGCGCAATGCTGGCCTTGAAGTTGTTGATCTTAGTGGCCCCAAAGAAGTGTGTGTCGGTGATCGCCGCGTTGTGGTTGGCGTAGTCGTCGTTGCGCACCCGGCCCACCAAGTCGGGGAAGTAGCCGTTTCCGGTGGAAGCCCGGTTCTGCTCGTGATCCCAGAGGATGTAGCGGAGCGAGAAGCGATTGTTGTCCGAGAAGTTGTGATCTCCCTTGCCCGTCATCTGTTTCGCATCCGTCCGGGAACCTAGATTGAGGCGCACGTTGTTCGTGTTGGCGGCATCGCTCGGGGGAACGTTCGGCTTTGGATAGTACTGCTGGTAGGCGAGAGCCACCGGGTCGAGCCGATTGGTCGGGATGACGTTGCCGGGGAGTTGGTCTCGCAGGAAACCGCCCCCGTCGGGGTTCTCGCGGGTCGTCAGTGGGTCGAAGACCGGAATGGCCGTGCCGTTGCGGGTGGCAAGGCTCGCCAAGTTGCCGGTCCACTGCTCGTCGGTCGGCGTTGTTCCGATCGCTGTGTAGCTGAGCCGCAGGTTGTACTGCTCGTAATTGTAGAAGAAGAACGTCTTGTTCTTCACCACGGGTCCGCCAATCGAGCCGCCGTACTGGTTGTAGCGGATCGGGGGTTTCACCGCCGAGAAAGTGTTGCGGGCGTCTAGCGCGTCATTCCGCAAGTGCCAGTAAGCGGTTCCGTGGAGCTCGTTGGTGCCTGACTTTGTCACCATGTTCACCACGCCGCCCAGCGTGAAGCCATACTCGGCGGACATCGTGCCGCTCTCCACCTTGAACTCTTGGATGGAGTCGACCGCCGGGTTGACATTGTTGTCCGCGCCGCGGTTGTTGATGTTCGTCGCTCCGTCGATCGCGATGTAGTTGCGCCCAACCGGCCCACCGTTGACGCTGAACGCCGACACAAGCACGCCGCGGTCCGCGAACCCGGCCGGCTGCGTAGAGGAGAAGCGCACGTTGGGGGTCAGCACGACCAGAGCGAGCGCGCTCCGGCCGTTGAGCGGAAGGTTGGTCACTCGCTCGTTCTCAAGAGCCTTGCCCACAGTGGCGTTGGAACTCTCCACGAGGGGTGCGGCGCCGACCACTTCGACCGTTTCGACCAGATCCCCGACCTCCAGCTGGAAGTTGACCTGCGCATTGTCCGCCACCCGAAGCTGGATTCCACTGCGGACCCCCCGCTTGAAGCCGGTCATCTCGGCGGAGACCTCGTATTCGCCCACCGGCAGGGCGGGCACCCGGTAGTTCCCCGCCTCGTTCGACTCAGCGTTGAAGCTGGTGTTGGTCTCTACATGCCGGATTGTCACTCCCGCGGCGATGATCGCGCCGCCCGTGGCGTCCGTGATCGTCCCGATGATTGTGGCCGTCCCGATCTGCGCTTGCCCCGGGACTGCAGCAAGGCACGTGAGCAGCACCGCGGCAGCGATCGTAGGAGTTCTCATGGCTCATCCCCTCTGTTGTATTGCCCCCACCGAGCCGACCAGCTTCACGGACGGGTGTCCAAGTTCGCCAGCACGGTGATATATCACTGGCCATTAGGCTAGCACGGTCCGTAGTCTTTGTCAACCGTGCGATCGCACGACGCGATGGCTCATGCCCGCCACCAGCGCCCGCTCTGCCGGTTGGGCCACTCGGACCAGACATTTCGCCAAGGCCGTTCTCATGCAGGCGCGATATACTTCGGAGTTGCAGGAGGGTGCATTTGCAGATAGCCAGCCCGGAGTGGACGGGCGGCCCCGGAAGCTCTCCGAGCAGGCCTATCTGGCCGTGCGCGGCGCCATTCTGGAGGGCGAGCTGCGATTCGGGGATTCGGTCACCAGGAGAGGCTTGGCCACACAGCTGGGCATGAGCTTGCCGCCAGTCAGCGAGGCGCTCCAGCGGTTGGAGCTTGAAGGCTTGGTCCGCTCCACGCCTCGAGTTGGGACGCGGGTGTGCACGCCCGGGGATTTGGACATCCGGGGGCACTTGGTCGTGCGGGAGGCTCTCGAGGGGGAGGCAGCGCGTCTCTTCGCGGAGAAGGCAACGCCAGCGCAACGCAAACGGCTCCAGGAGCTGGCCTCTCGAGTCGCGGGTGTGCACGCCCGGGGATTTGGACATCCGGGGGCACTTGGTCGTGCGGGAGGCTCTCGAGGGGGAGGCAGCGCGTCTCTTCGCGGAGAAGGCAACGCCAGCGCAACGCAAACGGCTCCAGGAGCTGGCCTCTCGAGTCGATGGAGAATTCAGCTCACCGGAGCCGGACCGGCACCGGTACGCCGAGTTGCACAACCAATTCCACGCTTACATCGTCGAATGCACGGGCCTGCCCGTCTTGGCAGAGATCGTCCACAAGCAACTCACGATTTGGAGGTGGCTGGCATCCCGACTGGCATGGGAGCCGATCGTCAAGCGGCTCGAAGACGAGGAACACCCTTGGCCGAAGTCCGTGGGACTGGCACGAAAGCTTGGCCGAAGTCTTGCGGAGGGGTGATCCAACGGTGGCCGAGCGGAGGATGCGTCACCACGTTCGCAGGGGGATGACGGTCATAGCCCGGGGATTGTGGCACTTGACGGACTCGCAAGACACGTTCAAAGCGTAGGCCAGCCAGGGATCTCGACCCCCGCGGTAGCGCTAGATCGGAGTTTACTCTTGCTGTCAGGTTGGAGTTGAAACTGGCCTAGCCGAATCTGTGAGAGCCCCGGGGCGGCTGGCCAAGTCTGGAGGATGGCAGCACCGGTGGGGACGGGTTAGTGCCCAGCGGCATCTAGGGCGTGCTCCAGCCCGCCGTCATGCACCAGCCAGGCCTCCACTCCCGCCTCGCCCCGCTGGCGGCGCGCCCCCGGCGGCTCCTGCAGCGGCCGGCCCCAGACCTCCAAGTCGCTCACCCCCAACGGCCGGCGGCCCTGCGTGTAGGCCACCGACGCATGCACGTGCAGCCCCCGCGCACTCTCGAGCGGCACGGAGGGCCGCCTCGACGGGCATCGCGCAGGGCAGTCCGTGCAGCTGCTCTGCGTCGGCACCGACGACATCAGCAGGCAGTCGGTTTCCGGCCAGCCAGTGGAGCGCATGCACATGATCGGCGGGAGACTCGACCGGGACGCAGAAGAGATCGTGCGGGCCACTCCGGGCTGGCTGGTCGTACTTCCCTAGCTCTTCGTGGGCCTCAACTACTGACCGGTGCAAAAGTCTTGCGCAGGGCCCGGCCCACGTGAGGGGTGTCGTGCGCAAGCAGTGTCAGAGGAGTTCCTGCAGAGAACATCGGACTTCTACTATTCATATAGGGAGTTTCTGGAGCGGACCCTATGGAGAGCATTGAATCGATCGTGTGCGGGTTCTCCCTGTCATAGACTTCAACTATGTCGCCCCTAATTTGCCTCCACACCCCGCTGTGTGGTACTCTATGATCATGTTCTGGGTGCCACTCCTAGTCTTCTCTCAACTCACTGAAGCCCTGCAGTTCGATGTGAAGAAAGCCGTCGTTGAAGAAATCAGAAGTGGCCGGTCGTTTCTGGATTTATGCAGAATGGTAGGCGTCCATCAGTCCACGGTTCGCCGCTGGTGGGTCCTCTACAACGCTAAGGGCATCAACGCACTCCACAGGCGCAAGAGGACAGGACGACCGCCCAAGATGAAGAACCGCCACTGGCAATGGATGCTGAACACAGTGGTGAACAAGACACCGCAGCAGTTGCAGTTCGAGTTCGCGCTGTGGACCGCCAACCTGGTGCGCATGGCTCTGCAGGAGAAATTCGGATTGAAGGTGAGTCGCTGGACGGTGCAACGCGCTATGAAGAAGTTGAATCTCACACCGCAGAAACCCAAGCAGAGAGCGTTGAAGCATGACCGTGAGAAGGTCCGGAAATGGTAGTTTGAGACGTTTCCGGCACTAGTGAAGCGTGCGGTACAGGAGGGCAAGACGATTGTATTCGCAGACGAGTCGGGCCTGGCAGCACAGTGCGTGTACGGGAGGACATGGGGCAGGAAGGGAGAGACTCCGATTGTGAAGACGGCGAACTCGAAGTACCGAGTGAGCATGCTGGCAGCGATCAGTCCGGACGGTAGGTTGCACTGGAAGCTGCATGAGGGTTCCGTGAGGGCATTGGAATTCATTGAGTTCCTGGAGCAGGTGAAGCAGGCTACTGCGGGAAACCTGATCGTGGTGGAGGACAATGCGAGCGTGCATACGGCGAATCTTGTTCGGGCATGGTCGAAGGCACAAGAGGGCAAGGTTGAGTTGGAGTATCAGCCGACGTACAGCCCGGAAGTGAACCCAGTGGAGATCCTGTGGACTTGGGTGAAGAGTCGGGTGAGTCGGATGCTGAGCAAAACGAAGGCGGAGATGAGGAAGAACCTGAAAGCGACCTTGGCACTACTGAGCGAAGACAGTGAGCTGGTGAAGAAGTTTTTCAGTGAGCAGGATTGCAAGTACATTGAGCAGGCATTGAAGGCAGCATGAGTCTAGTTGTAGATTGGAACACTTGGGGAATCCCACTGCTCGAACATGCGAACATCTATAGCTTGACTCTTGAATTCTCTGTACTCCACTCGACATCTCCCGGTGCCCGCACAACGATGTTCTCTAACGCGATCCTACGAAATCTGTCCAGCTTCAAGTGTGCAAGACTTTTGCACCGGTCAGTACACAGTAGTGAATCACACGCAATCCATGCGCCTGTTCGTCTCGAGATCCGAATGGGACATGCGCATGGCCGTTGTCGAATCGGGCGTGATGCTTCTCGCTGTCAGCTTCACGAACCTATTTGTGGACGCGATGGGCCGATCACTGTACGCCGAACCCGCGGCAATGCCATTGGAGGCTTCGCTGCAGGTGCCCGACTCGATCTTCCCACTGCTGGTAGCCGAACTGACCCACTCCGGGCTGCGCGGCTTGGTCGTGGCGGGCGTTATCGCGGCTTGCTTCTCGACATTCGACACCATCCGATCGACAGCACCCTCACTGCTGGTGCGGGACATCTACGCCCGGCTGCTCGCCCCGGATCGCGATGATCGCCACTACATCCTCGCAAGCCGGCTGCTCGCCCCCCTTCTCGTAGTTCTTGCCTCGTTCGCATTCGTTCCCATTCCGCTGCAGGAGCACGGGATGCTGACGGTGTTCTTGGACTGGATCGGAGCGTTCGTCGTGCCGCTTCTGGCCGTCTACTTGCTTGGTTCGCTGACCCGCGTCCACAGGTCCAGCGCTCTCTGGGGCCTCGCTACCGGAATCCTGTTCGGGGCGCTCAAGCTCGCCGCCCCGGTTCTGGCAACGAGTTGCGGGGTGGTTGTCTTGCCGCCAGTCCTGATCAACAATTACGCCGGCACTGTAGCGAGCATACTCGTCACGGCAATTGCGATGCTCGCCGTGACTGCAGTCCGAGGGCGGGAGCCGCCGTCCGAGCCCCGGGACCTCGGCGGCGCGGGATGACTCGCCTACAGCCGGCTGCAACCCGTCTCTGGCGTCCAAGGGCGGGGCCTGCGTTAATTGGGCCTGCCCGTTGCTCTGGCCATCCCACTGGTAGCGCTCGGCGGGGCCCTCAGTTTCGGAGCGTTCTGGTAGGCGGTCCACACGGCCGGTAGAGCACCAGCCTGCGCCTTCTGGCCTGGTCCGGACCATCGCCGAAGTTCGAGATGCGGTCGGCCGCGGAATCCGCCTCATGTTGGACGGCAACGCCCTCTACACCTTGGGGGCGTCTCGCTGTCAATCGACTCCATGGAACCACCCGTTCCGTGGTGACCTCGTGCGACGCTGCAATCCATCCGGCCGCGCACTCGCTAGCGTTGCGCTTCGGAACTCATCCGCTCCAGCGCTTGGCGGGCACGGTCCGCGGCTTGTTCGTAGCTGCTCGCCGCCGCGGCGCGATAATGCCGGCGGGCTTCCTCCAATTGACCGACCTCCATGTGCAGGCCTGCAAGGTTGTACCGAACGGGCCCGTAGCCGGGATCGATCTCCACTGCCCGTTCGTAAATCGCAATCGCTTCGTCGACCCGTCCGACGGCAACCAGAATCGCCCCCAAATTCCCGTACGCCTCGACATAGCGGGGTTGAACCTGGATCGCTTGGCGGAGCGGGCCTTCGGCCGCCGCCACTCGGCCGCTGTTTGCGAGAACGACCGCGAGGTTGCTCAGCGACTGCGCGTGCGTCGGATCCGCAACGATTGCCTCGCGGTAGGCGTCTTCCGCCCTTGCAGTCTCACCTAGGAGATTCAATGCCAGACCGAGGTTGTGCCACGCAAAGACACTGGTCGGTTCCTCCGCGACAACCGACTCGAAGGTGCCGACAGCGTCGGTCAGCCTTGCGGACTGTAGTTGCAAGTAGCCAAGATCCTTCCGCTTCGCGACATCGCTCGGATTGATCTCCAGCTGTTTCTGCAAGCCACCGATCTGGGCGCTGCGTTCCCTACTCAGGAAATCTTGTGCGAGCGCATCCCGGTCGGACTCGTCAGCGGTCAGGACTTGGAACCACAGGTCCCCCATCTCCTCGTAGGTCTTCCATCCGTAGGTCACCCGTTTCGGGGGTTGGCTAGGGTTGCGCGGGTTGCCGGCCGAGTTGTCATAAGTAAATCGCATGTGGATGCGGCTGCCCCGTGGCAGCCGCACCGGCTCGGCGTACCGATACTCGTCCTGCCAGTCGAACGACCAGTTCTCGATTCGGAGCAGTTCCCGTCTCTCCTCCCCACTTGGCAAGACCGCCCAACCCTCCATCGACTTCCCTAGGTAGTGTGCGTGTGCGTAGACACTCAGTACCTCCAGGTCCACCGGCGTCTCGTAGGAATCCTCGATGACGTACTCGCTCTCCCCAGCCGGGATGTCGATGTCGTTGCGCCCCAAGCGCACGATGAAGGGAGCGCGCTGCGGCGGTCGGTCGGTGAAGTACAAGCCGAGCGACGATCGAATCGTCTCGGGCTTGCCGGTCGGCAGCATGTGCAGCTCCAGCACCAAGTCGTAGCCGGGGGCGACCCGCCAGACCAAGTCCGGACGAATGAATGTCGGTTGCTTGCCCGGCGTCCAGCCAATCCAATGGCCGTCCGGGTCAAACACCTCGCCGGGCGCCATGCCCTCGCTGAACCCCGGGCCGGGATCGAGCTCGTCACGACGGCGCGAAACTCCGTTGGAATCGAGCAGCATGCGGGCGTGATGCACGACCGGCGTGTTGCCGGGACGAAACTCGAAGCCACGGACGTAGCGTGTCCGATCGACCGGAATTGGCAGGACGAAGTTCCGGAACACGTCCGAACCGTCCGCGGGTACGGTGAACGGCTCAGCCATCTCCACGACCAAGTCGGGCTTGCCCAACCTCCAGTCGGACGGCCATGTCGGCTTGGCGGGCAGGTCGTTCGCATCCCCCTCCGGCCGACCGCCCTCGATCCAACCGAGCAGCGTCGAGATCTCTGCTTCCGCCATCCACCGCTCGTCTTCGAACTTGGCGACTCCGGGTGTCGGCAGCCAAGGCGGCATGTAGCGCCGCCTCACGGCGTCCGCGATCAATTCAGCGCGTCCCGCGACATCGTCGTAGTCGATCATCGGAAACGGTCCCACGCCTCCCGGTCGATGGCAGGACGCACAGCGCTCCCATAAGATGCGTGACACATCCCGGTTGAAGGTGGGCACGGGGTCCGCGCCGGGGAGACCGCCGGGCGCCGAAGCGATGGCTCCTACCGCACACAAGAACGCGAGCCAGCGTGGCATGCGTCGATAATACCCGTGTCGCTGGGGACGAGGCTGGCGAGGCCGATGCAGGACCGGCCCCGCCCCTCGATCAGAAGTTGAACCGGATCGAGAGCTGGGTCTCGCGCCCGGGCCTCGTCGAAGTGATGCGACCAAAGCCGCCACGTATCGCGTCCGATCCGCCTCCGCGCGTATTCGTATCGACACCGCCGAAGTTCGTGTGGTTGAACGCGTTGAACAGGTCCACCCTCAGTTGGACACGCATGTCCTCGTCAAAGTTGAAGTTCTTCGACAGCGACACGTCAACCTGCCAAGCGCCCGGTCCGTAGATCGAACGGCGGCCGAGCGTCCCCGGCCTCATGGACCGGTTCCCTCGCTCGTTGCGAGGTACGTTCGCGAACGCCGCCGCGTCCAGATACTGGTATATGCCGTTGGCCTGCGGCGAGCGGTAGTTGCCGAGAATCGCCGCGCTGTGGCTCGAACCGACGAAGTCCGGACGCGCGCCGGGCCCGCTGGATCCCTGTCGAATGTTCAACGGTGTGCCCGTGGCCGCGGTAAGGATACCGCCGATCTGCCATCCCCGCATCAACAGCCGGCTCGCTGTCCCTCCCGCTGCCTGGAAAGGCAGTTCGTAGATCCAGTCAGCGACGAACCGGTGACGGATGTGAAACGGAGTCGGCGCGTGGTTGGATGCCAAGTCGAACAGGTCCTGAGGCTCTTCTGCCCCACCGCAGCAGGTGTAGTCACCGCGGAAGTAGGACGTATTGCTGGCCCACGTGTAATTGAGGTTGGCCATCAGGTTCTTCGAGAACCGCTTCTTGAGCGATGTCTGCAGGCTGTGGTAGTCGCTGTTATCCGCGCTCTGGTAGTAGCGGAACTGCCGCCCGAAGCCGGCCACTTCCAGCCGGCCGGTGTCGCGCTGGTTCCGGTTGACTCCCGGGCTGTAGATCAGTTTGACGCCGCGGTTGCCCACATAGGAGATGTCCCAGACCACTGTGTCGGTCAGCTGCCGCTGTATCCCCAGCGTCCACTGGACGCTGTAGGAGTTCTCCCAGTTGGGATCGACCGCCGACCCCGTGACAATGTTGCTGGCTGCGACCAAGGGCAGCGCCTGCTCCCGGGTGGCCCCGTACCTGACGTTGAATCGCTGGAGCTGCTCCCGGTCCAAGCTCGCCTGCGTCGGGACGTCCAATCCGTTGCGCACCAGTTCGACAGGTCCGGAGAACAGGTTGAAGGGAATGTAGAACACACCCGTGCCGCCGCGTATCACAGTCTTGTCATCCAGTGACCACGCGAATCCGAATCGGGGGGACCACATGTTGTAGTGCTCCTTCCAGACATCCTCGGCGGACAGGAACGGGCCGAACGGGCCGTCCCGGTTGAAGAAGCGACCGTCCCTCTCGACAGGTACCGTTCCGTAGTCCCAACGCACGCCGACATTCAGAGTGAGATCCTGGGAAACGCGAATGTCGTCCTGGAGGAAGAACCCGAGGAAGTTACGTCGAATCTCGAACTCGTCCAAACCGAAATTGAAGAAGGCACTCTCGGGGTTGTTCGCCAGGATGTCGTCCAGCGTGTTGTAGCTGAAGCGCGGCGTGTCGGCAAGGATGCGCCGGGCGAAATGCACGCGAAACAGCCCGCCGAACTTCATCGAGTGGCGGCCGCTCGTCTTGGCGAAGTTCTGTTCGAACGTCGTCGTCGAGCCCGTCTTGGAGAACTGCCTCGCCTGGCCCGCGTCCGGCAGCCCGGCCCCGAGGACCTTGGCGACGTTCAGCGTCAACAGCTGGTCGACGCGGTGCATGTCCGATCGGTTGTAGCCGAACCTCGTCTCCGCCGTCATCGTCGGCGTGATGACGCGGTTGAATGTCGCGGCCACGTTCTCGTTGAGGCCGTCATGCACTCGTGGGTTGCCACGCGCCAACCTCGGGGTAAGTTGCAGTGGGCGTCCTCGGGTGTACCGGACTGTGAGCAGCGAATTGCTGTCCAGCTGGTAGTCGCTGCGAATCGAGGCGTGGTTGTCCTCATTCTGCAGGGCGCCCGCGACGCTGGCGAACGCCCGGGCGTCGTCCGGATTCGCCGGCGCCTCGGTCGGCATGTGCCAAGCCTCCCAGTAAGAGGCCGACTCGGGGATCGCACGCGAGATCTCTTCACGGAACTTGAGAGAGGGGACGAATCCGGTCAGCGGACGCAGCTCGTTAAGGCGGTACCCTTCGAACGCTCCGAAGAGGAAGACCTTATTGCGGACCAAGGCGCCGCCCAAAGATCCGCCGTACTGGTGGTAGACGCGGGAGGTCTTGCGCGCTAGCAAGTGGTTGTTCGCGTTCAGGCCGCCCGCTTGGTACTGCTCGAAGATGCTGCCATGCACTTGGTTGGTCCCGCCCTTCGTAATGATGTTGAAGTTTCCCGACGTGGTCTGGGCGATCTCTGCCGAGAAGATATTCTTGGAGATCTCAACTTCCCGGACGGCCTCGACCGAGACACCCTTGATGAAGTTGAAGTTCTGGTAGAGCGAAATTGAAGGGAATTCCGAGTCCGGGGCGGCGTCCACGCCGTCCACCGAGAATGAAAAGCTGCGGGGAGCCAGACCGTTGATCGAAACGGTGGTCCCGTCACCGGCCGAGAGACCTGTCCCGTTCTGGAGGATGCTCGTGATGTCCCGCCGGCGCAGCGGCAGTTCGTGAACCTGCGCCTCGTTCAGGTTCACATCCTGCTCCGCCGTAGATGTGTTCAGCAGGGGTGCCTCGGCAGTCACGTTGACCGTCTCGGTGGTCACACCGATCTCCAGAACGAAAGTCAGATCCGCTTTCTGCCCGGACGCCAGCGCCAGCCCGCTTTGCTCGTAGGCCTTGAAGCCGCTCGACGTGAGGCGCAGTGTGTACTGGCCGACCGTCAGGAAGGCAAGGGTGAATTCGCCGCGGGCGTCGCTAGTTGCGGTCTTGGCGATCCCTGTCAAGTCATTAACTGCCACGGCCTCCGCGCCCGGGATCACTGCGCCGGTAGGGTCTTGGACTCGCCCGTAGATCGTTGCTGTTGTGACTTGTGCGAACGACGCGGTTGCGAGCCCTAACGTGAATAGAACCAGAATCCACAGCCTTCGAGAGCCGTGACCTCTAATACGTTGCATCTGGTTTACCTCCTAGGTCTAAACTGGGCAGACCCTATCACGAGACTACGATTCTGTCAAGCGGGAATCAGTGCGGACATCGATTCTCAAGAAGGCAGATCCAGGGGCATGACGGCCATGGACAGCGATGTTGGAAGCGCCAGTCGCAGTGCATCGGTGGCGGCGCTGCGCGTCGGCGCGAGAGCCGGGAGTCCGGGCCTTCCTGTGCGGGCCGTTCTGTGGGGGCAGCGGGGCTGGGCGGCGGTTGCAGGTCTCGTTATTGATCGTCCGGCGGGCCCGGCCGATCCAGGCTGCGCTCTCGTGTGTCACATCAAGTCTAGTGAAGAGCGTGTTGCGATGGGTCTGCCGCCAGCCCTTGCCGTCGGGTAACCTGCAATTGCGCTCAGGGACCCGACTGGCGCACGCGATCCGTCCCATCTGCAATCCCCCTGCGAGTGCTGCGCCACGACAGGCGTCCCGCCAATGTCGCAAGCATCCGCAGCGACCAAGTATCTTGCAACGCAACACCGGCCATCTGAGAGCACAGTTGGTTCCACGCCCACAACCACAGCCGGCCCGCCTCCCGTCATGCAGTGCATCTCGCAAGCGACCTCGTCCCCTGGCAGCCTTGGCGAACTGCTGCAGACAGCCCAGCCGCGTCAACTGTGATATAGCGCTAGCTCGGCGAGTCCATCAGCGCGACAGATGCTCGGCCAGACTTGCGAAGGGCTCGCTCCGCTTGGGGCCGCCAAGTGTCTCTTACCCAGAGTCAGGCCTTGGCGGCGCGGTTGAAGATCGGTGCTGCCCCACGACTCCACATGCCAGGCTGCGACTGTTCGGACTCTCAGCTACCGGCTGTGATATCCCGAAAGACATCCTCAGCATGGCCCTTCCCTCTGCTGGGCCGAACTGGTGGGCCGGCGCTGTCACCCACCAAGGTCGCGACGGAGCGGCAGCCGGAATCCGAGCTCGGAATCTGAGAGCGCACAGGCAAGTCGATCTGGTGGCTGCCTCACAGGACTGCGACCGACCGCTCACATCCTCTGCCCGCACGAAAGATCTTCTGATCTATAAGATCATCGGGTCCGACTCGCTCCTTGCCAGCATGATGCGCTATCCTGTCAATGTGAATGAACTTGGCGTAGCGGCAGAGGTTTGTCCGCATTGTGGTACTCCAATCAATCCGGGTGCCACTGTCTGCACTGGTTGCAACTCACGCAAGGAAGCGCGCCCGGGATGCCTAAGCTACTTGGCGCTGCTTGGCGTTCCGATGTGCTTATTAGTCGCCATTGTTTTTCTTGTCATTACTTTCATCAACATTTTATTCAAAGATGATGCGCTTGTATCGATCATGGCGGCAGCCGTCGGCGCTCTGTGGTTTGCCGGACTGAGTTACGGCGCCTATCGATTCTATTTGTCAAGTCTGAAGGACATCTGGGTTCACAGGCCCTGACGAGATGTAGCGGCTGGCTGCGACCAGTCTCTCGATAGAGCGATGGCCCGTCTGAAGCTTCAGTAGCAGGGTGTCGTCCGGACAGCGGGCCTGAGTCACCAGAGCTGGCGTGGCAAGGAAGAATTGATGGCTCCGATGGCCGGCGACTGGCAACTCCAGCAGCTGGTCTGAACGGCAGGGTATCCATTTCAGCTCGGACAGCGTCGCGATCCCCGTCCAACAGGGCCAAGCTGGACTGAACCCCTGTTGTCGGATTGCAGCCGCAACACCGTTCAGTCCTCGGAGGCGGCCCGAGAACCGGGGCAAGCCGCAGTCTCCGTCGGATCCGGCCCTAGCTGACCCCAAGTCGTTCTTCCAGTCTCGTGCTGCCAGCGAGACAGCCAGGCCTGCCGCCCTGAGAAGCGCCGGCAGGACGGCCCAGTCACGAGCCCGAAGTCACGAGCCTCCCGATACAGGACACCGCGTGCCTGGTTCTCTCTGACTGAGCAGTCGCACCCCACTCTCTTCGCGACGGCTGGGCAACTCAGGACGCCTGAATCGCGAGTCCGATGGCACATGACCGCAGGGCTCAGGGGCCCGGTCCGATCAAGGGCAACCTACCCGTTGCGAACGCCAACCCGAGGGTCATCAGCACCACTGTAGCCAGAACGCATGGCACAGCAGCAGCGATCAGGACCACAACGATTGGTGCATCCGGGGGATACCCGCGACCACCAGAATCGCCGCGACCGCCAAGATGGCAAGAGCCACTCTGCCGGCGAACTCGCCAAGTTAGGGCTTGCGCAAGAATAAGTGCAAACTTCTAGGATGAATTGGGCGCGATAGTGTAGTTCAGGCGGGGGAGCGGGTTGTGGCGGGTCAGGTTCAGCTCAGCCAGCTGCTGAGCGGTGATCTTGATCCCGGTCTGGTATTGGGCTTCGATGAGTTGTGCGCTCACGGTCAGGCCGGTCTGGGTAGTGGTGGAGCGGATGTAGTTGAGGATCGTCTCGACACTTTCCAACGGGACGCCGGCCCAGTTCTTGCTGATCTCGCTGAAGAGCCGGTGTTCGATGGGGTTGAATTTCGAGCAGCCTGAAGGATAGTGCGCCACGGTGACGGTCAGGCGGTGGCGGTTGCAGAGTCGCTCTTGGAGGGCGTGCTTCCAGGCGTGCGGGTGGATGCCGTTGCTGCCGCCGCTGTCGGCGAACACGAGCAGCTGTCCGGCACCGGGATAGCGCTGGCGCCCCTCGGCCACCCACCAGGCCGCGAGGCAGTCGACGGCGAAGTAGGGAGTGTCGTGGGACAGGCCCAGGCCGACCCAGCCGGTGTTGGCCTGCAGGTCGTAGATCCCGTAAGGGACCGCCTGGCCGGTGGCCCACGACGGGTAGTCGTGGTCGAAGACCTCCACGCAGTGGTCGCTCCAAGCCGTTCCGGGATTGCGGAAGCGACCGACGAGCTGCTTCTTCTTGGCATCCACACTCACCGCCGGGAGCGTGGGGGTCAGCGCCGACCGCAGCGCTGCGATGTACCGGAATTGCTCGTCGCGACGGGGGTGAGTCTTGGGAGCAATGACCTTGCGGTTGACGCGCAGGGAGTACCCCATCGCGCGCAGCAGGCGGGCTACGCTGCGCGCGCCAGCGTGATGGCCGTGTGCGGCGAGAGCGCGCGCGAGCTTGGCAGTGCTGCGTCGCGACCAGCGATGACCGTGAATCGGGTCTCCGGCGGTGTCGCTGCGGAGCAACTCTCTCAGGCATTCCCCGATTGCAGGCTTTTTTTTCCAAGGCCTTGCGTCCGCCGCCGGGCCTGCGGACGCGGCCGGGATCGAGCTCGAGACCGTCTCCGCTCAGCAATTGCAGGCGGCCGCGGCGGACGGTGGAGGGGTGCAGGCCCAAGCTCTGGGCCACGCGCCGGTCTCCGCCGCGGCCGAACTGCAGCGACTGGAGGCCGGCATACAGGCGCCGCGTACGCTCGTCGAGCAGGTCGAAGAAGCGCGCGCGTGCTGTCTCGAGCTGAGCGGCAGGATCTTGGCTGTCAGCGGCCGGCGCGGGCGTGCCGCTGACAGCTTGGCGGCGGCGCAACTGCTGCCGGGACCGGTCGGGGTCGGGATGGCAGTACAGCGAGCGGCCATCGAGGCGCATGCGGACCAGTTTCCCAAGCTGGATGAGCCGGCGCAAGGCGGCCTGGGTGGAGACGCCGAGCTGGGCATCGAGCTCGCGGGGTGTGCGGCCGTCGGGGGCATCGGTGGTGAGGGCTTGGACGGTGTTGAGCAGCGTGCCGCGCCGGGAGAAGCGGGCGGGGCCATGGGACCACAAGCCGCTGGCGTCGAAGTCGGCGGTCTGGCGCAAGGCGTAGAAGCCGCGGCGATGGGAATAGGAGTTGAGGTAGTCGAGGGTGGCGAGCTGGCGCAAGACGGTGTGGCGGGAGGTGGTGCCGAGAGCGGCCATGAGTTGGGGCATGGAGGCCACCTTCTGGCGCTGCAGGAGGGAGACAAGAGGCTGGGGCTGGAAGGTGGGCGGGCGCATTCTGATACATGTATACCTCCGGCCAGGAGCACTTGCAGCAGGGCCAAGCCCCATATTCGGAGCCAAAACGGTGACGCGAAGCGCCAAGGTCCACAGCAAGCGGCACTCAAGTGCCAGTTTAGAGGGTCAAGCCGGGATATTCTGATACATGTATATCATATCTCTACTGTTTATTTCTGCGCGAGCCCTTAGCACCTACGCCAAGATGCCACCAACGATCGACTGCGCAGCCTATGCAGACCGTGGACGGCTACTAGCAGCGATATCGGGTGTAGCTGCCAGAGATCAAGAGCGGCCGAGATTGTCGTTCTGAGGGCCGTTGGGCACACCATCGCGTGATTTTCGCAGCCAGGCTGGCCCGCTGGACGCCGGGAGGCCGGCACCTAGAGCCCGGGACGCGGGAGTGCGTTGCGTGCATGCCCTCCCCATCCTCCCCGTGCGCTGCCAAGTCGTACTGAGAATCCTACTCACAGCCGCTCTTCGCAGCCCCTGAGTGCCCCTTCGAGTGCGTTCCCGGACCAGCTGGGGAATCGTCGGGCGCCCGCGTCAACCAGCCTCATCCTGATCGTCATTCCACTCTCCTGACGGCCGCTCAGCGCTGGCTCCCAAGGATTGAGCGGTGCTGTCGGGTCAACATGCGCGGCGTCATTGCCCAGCAGATGTCGCAGCAGCAGCTTCGAACGAACTGCAAGACGAAGAATGTGAAGAAGGATGTCCCCCGCAGCAGGAGCAGATCTTCTCGCTGCATGCAGAGCAGCGGCGCCGGATCTGGCTGGAGGGGCAGGGCGCAGTAGCCGGTGGAGCTGGTGGTGGTGGAGAGCGAGCCGGGGTTCCTTCCGGGCTGGAAGCTGCTGTGTGGAGGGACGGGCGTGGAAGGGACGGTGGGGTGATGCAGGTGGATCAGGAGGACTGACCGGAGCTAGAGGAGTGCAGCTTTGCCAAGGGGTTCTCGAACTGGAATGACATCGGGGAGCTGGAGCAGGTGCTGGCCAAGCCAGTGCCGCCGAAGAATGGTCGGCTGTCGAGAGCGGACCGCAAGCGGGACAGGAAGGACTGCTTCAAGAAGGCTCGGAGGCAGCATCCGGCAGCGGAGTCTGCGCCCCACTCGGCAGGCTATCGCCCCGACCCCGAGCCGCTGCCTGGTGCCTCTCGAATCCGACGCGGTCCCATCGAAGACTGCCTCAGTCAAGCTCAGGACATCCTTGAGACGATCCATTGCCGCCCTGCTGCGGTCGACGGCAGCCCGGCCTCCTCGAGTGTCGAGTCCTGGACGCCTCCGCCGTCCGGCACTCCCCTGAAGATTGGCTTTGTTGAGCGCCAGATTATTTGGACGCGTGGGGGGTGGTTTGGTGCAGTCTGTGTGGACGGCGGATGGTCTCACTGTTCCAATTAATCCGCAACACCGCCGCTCGGCGAGACGGGGACTGGGGCGCCCTGAGCGGCCCGTGACCTGCGGCGGCAGCAGCCACCCTCTTTCGTTCGTGCAGTAGCTTGGTTTTGCAGTAGCAGGGCCCCCGCCAAGGGGGCGCTGGATGCACACTCGCACCACCCAGCACTCCCCTCACCGCACACTTGTCCGCCCAATGTGGAACAACACCCTCTCCGCCATGTCCGAATAATCTGCACCAGCCATCCCCAATTAAATGGGAATTCAACAGGCTTCCGTCCTTGATGAGCGTTGTTGCGCTCCTTCCCGTAGACGCCGCCGGGACACATCCTCAGCGGATGCCCGATGAAAGCATCGTCTGCCTGTGGCGGCCCCTCGAGCAGGCCACACCGCCGGGCGCACCGGTCGGGAGGCTTGACGAGCGCGAGCGGGATCAGGACTAGACTTCCGTTCCTGTGTGCCGACCAGATGGATAGTCCCCGGCCCTGGTCGGGACCCTTGCCGGTCTCGCTACGGTCTCATCCAAGCTGAGGTCGACCGGAAGGGCCCAATTCCCGGCGCTGGAGTGAGTCTGGACCCACGGAGCGCGGGCATGCCCCGCAGAGGGCTATGCGGAGCCGTGGCATGACGGGAACGAGACAGCACCTGCACTGGCGGCCAACTACTCCACGCTCCAAGGCACAAGGGCAGCACCTAGGCATCGACAACGACCACTACTCCATGGTGGTCCGTTGCGCGGTCCACTCAATCCGTAGGACTGGCACCGTCTCGCTCAGCTCAATCCGATCAGGCCCAACAGCCCACCCAAACCTGCAAAGGCCCCCAACACCGGCACGACCAGCAAGATAAGGACGAGCGGCGCAATCGAACCAAGCACGAGTACAACCATCGCTGGAGCTGTTGGGAGGTTGCCGACCGCCTGAATCGCCACGACCGCCAAGATGAGGGAGTACACAGCACCGGCGCTGTGACCCACGAAGGGAATAATGCCTAGAGCGATTGGAGCGGTGGCAAACAAGAGGGTGCTCAGCCAAGCCGTGTAGGGCGGCGGCGGCACGGTCTGTGAGTAGAGCCGTGCGACAAGCGAGCAGCCGCCGGCCAGAATCGCAATCGCGATCAAGAGCACCGTGACGGCAAGAAAGCCTACCACCGGGGCAAAAAAGAAAGTGAACAGGGCAGGCCAGAAGCTTGCCGCCAAGGCCGCGATCGCCGCGGCGACCAGACCTTGCAGCACTCCGTTCGGATCTGACGCGATCTCTCCGAAGGCTCCATCCTTGAAGAGCAGTACGTCCTTGACTCGGTCCACCACCATCGTTCTGCTGACGGCAGCAGCCCCTTGGCCGGGGCCCGCAGGTGTGACAGCTCCGCCGTGCGGCCCTGCCTCTGGAGGTTGGCTATGCTCATTGACCATCGCTGTTGCGTTCCTTTCGTCGCGGGTGCCGCTGGGTCGCCGCCTCCGCGGACCAGATATGATAGCAGATTCTGCGGACTGCAGTCTCGGGCGTCGGAGCAGGAATGAGTCACATGGAGTCCGGCCCGCTTTCCTGACCCAGCCAGACGGTTTGGATATAATCCATGCTTCGCAGCACCTGAATCCTGACTGAGTTGATGCTGAACATAGACGAGATCCGGCAGATCCTGCCGCACCGCTACCCCATGCTGCTGGTCGACCGGATCCTTGAGATCTCGGAGCGACGAGTCGTTGGCATCAAGAACGTGACAGCGAACGAGCCGTTCTTCCAAGGCCACTTCCCCGACTACCCGATCATGCCGGGGGTGCTGGTAGTGGAAGCGATGGCACAGTGCGGGGGCGTGCTCGCCCTGCGGGGCATGGAGGACCGGCGCGAGAAGGTCGTCCTGTTCGCATCGATCGACGCCTGCCGCTTTCGTAGCCCTGTCACTCCAGGGGACCAGCTACGGCTTGAGCTGGAGATCCTGAAGCGGCGGGGCAGGATCATCAAGATGCAGGGCAAGGCGTATGTCGGCAGCCGCCTTGCCGCGCAAGCGGTCCTCATGTGCAGCGTCGCCAGCAAGCCTTCGGCCAGCGGATGACCGACGTCCACGCCAGCGCCATCGTTGATCCCGCGGCGATCCTAGGCGAGGGAGTCCGAATCGGGCCCTACTGCGTAATCGGGCCCAATGTGGAGATCGGCGCGGACACTCGACTCTTGGCCCACGCGTACGTGGACGGTCCGACGGTCATCGGCAAGGCGAACACCTTCTATCCCTATTCGACCGTGGGTGTGGCGCCGCAGGACCTCAAGTACCGCGGCGAGCGCTCGAGGACCGTGATCGGCTCCCGCAACCTGGTCCGGGAGTTCTGCACGATCCACCGGGGCACGACCGGAGGCGGGGGCCTCACCAGCATCGGCGACGACAACCTGCTGCAGGCCTACGCTCACGTGGCCCACGACTGCCACGTGGGCTCGCACTGCATCCTCTCCCACTCCGCAACGCTCGGCGGGCACGTTGCGGTCGAGGACTACGCGGTGGTCGGGGCGCACTGCGGAGTCCATCAGTTCTGCCGCATCGGCGCCCATTGCTATGTCGGCGGCTTCAGCGTGGTCACGCAGGACGCCCTGCCCTACTCCTTGGTGGTCAGCGAGCGAGAAGCCCGCACCTTCAGTGTGAACCGGGTCGGGCTGGAGCGCCGCGGCTTCGCCAAGGCCGAGATTCACGCCTTGCACAAGATGTTCCGGATCCTGACCAAGTCGGGCCTCAACACCGACCAGGCGCTGGACCGGATCGCCCAAGATCTTGAGGACTCGCCGGCGATCAACCGCGTTCGGGAGTTCATCGAGACCTCCGAGCGGGGCTTCATCAAGTGACGTACGGCCTGATCGCCGGGGGGGGCGACTTCCCGCTGCTCACGCTGAGGGCCGCCCGAGAGGCCGGCCACGAGATGGCCGTGGTGGCCATCAAGGATGAGGCCTCCCCCGAAGTGGAGCGGTGGGCCGCCTCCTGCACGTGGGTCTCGGTCGGCCAGCTCTCCAAGCTGATTCGGGCGCTGCGCTCCGCCGGCGTCACCGAGGCCGTCATGGCGGGGCGCGTCCAGCACCGGCGCATCTTCTCAGCAGTGCGGCCGGACTGGCGTCTGCTGCGCGTGCTCAACGAGCTGCGGCGCCAGAACACCGACTCGCTGCTCGGAGCGGTAGCCAAAGTCGTTGAGGACGAGGGCGTGAGGATCCTGGAGTCCACGCACTTCCTCAGAGAGAGCCTCGCCCAACCCGGGCCCATCGGAGCGCGGAAGGCCACGCGCGCTGAGAGAAGGGACATCTCCTACGGGCTTGAGGTGGCACGGGAGCTGGCCCGCCATGACATCGGACAGAGCGTCGTGATCTGCGAGCGCGCCTGCGTCGCGGTGGAGGCCATGGAAGGCACCGACGCCATCCTGGAACGAGCCAGCGAGCTGGCGAGAGGCCGGAAGCTGACCCTCGTCAAGGTTGCCAAGCCGGCCCAAGACATGCGCTTCGACGTGCCCGTGATCGGGCCCCGCACGATTCGGAAGATGCGCACCGCCAACGCCACGGCGGTCTCCGTTGAGGCCGACCGGACCCTGCTGCTCCACAAGCGGCACCTGATCGAGGAGGCGGACCGCGCCAAGATCGCGGTGGTAGGCTCGGCCTGACCGCCAGCCGCACTAGTGCGCCGAGAGTGTGGCGACAATCTCGGCCGCCGTGGTCCGCGCGCGCTCGACCGCGTCGGGGGGATAGCTGATCGCCCCCACGCGCGGGTGCCCGCCGCCGCCATAGGACTCGCACAGGTCGGCGAGATTGTGGCTGGGCGGCTCGGGCAGCCACGGGTTCGATCCGACCGAGACCTTGACACGAAAGCCACCGTGCAGCACGGAGACCGTGTACGAACTCTCAGGGTGCAGGTAGTAGGGCACGAACTTGTTGTATCCCTGCAGGCCGGACTCGATCAGGTCGAAGAACACAACGCCCTTGCGGCAGGTCGTCAGCTCCTTGATAAGGGACATGGTCTCCAGATGCCGCGCATACAGCGACCGGAACAGGTGGGCGTACTCCTGCCGGGCAGCGACCCGCGCCAGCGGCTCCGTCGCGAGTAGTGGGATCACTTGCGCTGTCACGCTCTGCGGCGCGGACTCGAAGACCAAGTTGAGCTGCATTGCCGGATGAGCCATCTCCACCGCCGCCTGCGCACTCTCGTACTGGGCGCCGTCGAGGATGTCCGCCCAATAGATCAGGTCCGCTAGGTGACTGGAATCGAATCCGAACCGGGCATCCAAGATGTCGGCGATGAACTTCGTGCAGGACCGGTAGCTGGGATCGTAGAACTTCCGGCCCGAGGCGTCGGCGCGGAAGTGCTCGGCGTCGGAGAGCGACAGGAAGGCGCTCTGGTGGTGGTCAAACCACCACGTGACGCGGTCGGAGGGCGAGTACTTGAAGTCCACGATGGCGTTGACGTCGCCGTCGAAGCCATCCTCGTCAAACAGCTGGTTGGCGCGGTGATACAGGCCGGTGTAACCGATGCTCGCCGCTGGAGCGAGAGACCGCCCCACGAAGCTCGAGAACAGGGCGGCGGAGCACGCTCCGTCGAAGCATCGGTCATGATAGAGAATCCTGACGAGCATGGAGGCCGGGCAGCACATTATCATCGCCGATCCGGGAGCGCCGTGCAAGCCCGGCGAATCGAACCGCTGACCTGGCATGCCAAGGACCCGGCGGTGGAACCCGGAGCGAGCCTGTCCGGCCCTGCGTCCGGTGACATAATGAGTTACCAGTGAGGATCGGCACCGTACCTCGGAATGGAGCAGCAATGAGATCAACATGGGTCGCCAAACGGCTCGGGGACCGGGTCCGCACCCAGATGCACTACGCCCGGCAGGGCGTAGTCACCGAGGAAATGGCCTATGTCGCCAAGCGGGAGCGCCTGGCGGCCGAGACAGTCCGCTCGGAGGTGGCGCGCGGCAGGATGATCATCCCCGCCAACATCCGGCACTCCAACCTCGAGCCGATGTGCATCGGCGTCGCCTCACGCTGCAAGGTGAATTCCAACATCGGCAACTCCGCCACGACTTCGGAGGTCGGGGCCGAGCTGGAGAAGCTGCGCTACTCGGTGGACTACGGGGCGGACACGGTCATGGACCTCTCCACCGGAGGCGACATCCCGAGGATCCGCCGGGAGATCATCCGGCACTCCCCTGTTCCGATCGGCACGGTGCCCATCTACGAAGCGCTCACGCGGGTCAACGGCCGGATCCAAGACCTGACTTGGCCGGTCATGCGGGACGTGATCGAGGAGCAAGCTGAGCAGGGCGTCGACTACATGACGATCCACGCTGGCGTGCTGATTCAGTATGTGCCCATGGCGGTCCGGCGCGTAACCGGCATCGTCAGCCGCGGCGGGTCGCTGTTGGCGGAATGGATGGTCGCCCATCATAGGCAGAACATGCTGTACGAGCACTTCGAGGAGATCTGCGAGATCTTCCAGCAGTACGACGTCAGCTTCTCCCTAGGCGACGGGCTCCGCCCGGGCTCGGTCGCGGACGCCTCCGACGATGCGCAGTTCGCGGAGCTCAAGACCTTGGGCGAGCTCACCAAGAAGGCTTGGGACTACGACGTCCAAGTCATGATCGAGGGGCCCGGCCACATCCCGATGGACCAGATCCAGATGCAAGTGGAGAAGGAGCGGGAACTCTGCCACGAGGCACCCTTCTACACGCTCGGTCCGCTCGTGACTGACATCGCCCCAGGCTACGACCACATTACTTCAGCGATCGGCGCGGCAATGATCGGCTGGCACGGAGCCTCGATGCTGTGCTACGTGACGCCCAAGGAGCACTTGGGGCTGCCCAACAAGGACGACGTGAAGCAGGGCATGATCGCCTACAAGATCGCCGCCCATGCTGCCGATGTCGCCCGGCACCGCCCCGGAGCCAGGGCGTGGGATGACGAGCTGTCCAAGGCACGGTTCGAGTTCGACTGGAACCGACAGTTCGAGTTGGCGCTGGATCCGGAGACGGCGCGCAGCATGCATGACGAGACGCTGCCGGAGGAAGGCTACAAGTCGGCCCGCTTCTGCTCGATGTGCGGCCCGAACTTCTGCTCGATGAACGTCTCTTCGCGCGTGGCGGACTTCACGGAGGAGGAGGCCAACGCCGTCCTGCTCCAGATCGGTCAGTCAGGCGGAGCGACCTTGTCCGCCGCGAGCGGAGACTAGCGGGCCACCGGCTACGGCGGGCCGAAGACCGTCCTACCGCCTAGCACGGTCTGGAGCACGCGAGTAGCCCGGAACTCATCCAGAGTGCATTCCAGGATGTCGCGGTCCAGCACGGCGAAGTCCGCGTACTTGCCGGGCTCCAGCGAGCCCTTGACGCCCTCCTCGAA
This sequence comes from Bryobacterales bacterium, assembly GCA_963662745.2. GTDB lineage: Bacteria > Acidobacteriota > Terriglobia > Bryobacterales > UBA6623 > VXMF01. The sequence goes on along the minus strand of CAXXUI010000002.1, from coordinate 1,327,973 downwards.
CGACAGGTAAGCGGCGTTGAGCGTCCACATGCGGAGCGCCTCTTCCCTGGTAATCCGCTCGTGGGGGCTGTAGACCTCCGCGTCGGCGGTTGACCGGGTGACGGCCATCCACATGCCGAAGAACGGATCGTACGGATTGACCGCTTGGCGGGGATCGAACTTGATCATGTCGTCGGACCCGCCTGCGACGATCACCCCGCCGTCCAAGATCGACCGGAACGGCTGCAGCCCGGCTATCCTGTCCCGGCCGAGCACGCCCGCTATCGCGGGCCCGTCGAAGTGGTACCAGGCCGGCTGCATATCGGCCACGACGCCCAAGCCGGCGGCGCGACGGATGGCGTCTCCACTCAGGAAGTTGGCGTGAGTGAGGGTGAACCGCCTGCCATTCAAGGGAGTCTCCCTGTTCACGGCCTCGTAGGCGTCCAGCAGCAGGTCGGTCGAACCGCCGCCAGTCGTGTGGGCGGTCATCTGCCACCCCAAGCTCGCCGCCAAGCGGACGATCCGGGTGAGGTCCGCCGGCCGGATGCGCAGCTCGCCGCGGTAGCTGGGATCTTCGAATCCGTAGACCTCGGTGTGCGATCCGTACGGAGCCCGCATGTAGGCGGTACCTAGCAGGATTCCCCCGTCGAGAAAGACCTTGAGGGAGCCGACGCGCAGCATCTCATCCCCGATCCCAGTGACCGGGCCGAGTTCGCTGATCTCGGCCAGCACCTCCTCCACGGGCCGCTCGGCGTCGAGGCGGCGCGTCACGTAGGTGCGCACGACCAGCTCGCCCTGACGCCAGAGCTCTTCATAGGCCCGCATGCCCGTCGCATCCTGGCTGCGGTCAATTACGCTCGTCAGGCCGGCTCTGCTGTAGGCCCGCTGCATGGACTTCAGAGCCGAGACTCTGTCGGCATGCCCGAACCGCCGGCTGCTCAGCAAAGGCGACAAGAGCTGGCGAGCCCCGATTACCAAGCCGGTCAGTTCGCCGCCGTCCGCGCGGACCAGCTTTCCGTTGGCCGGGTCTGGCGTGTCCGCGTCCAAGCCCGCCTCCAGCAGGGCGGACGAGTTGAGGGCCGCCGCGTAGCCGTTGTCGAGAATCACGGCGCGGTCGCCGGAGTAGGCGTCGATCTCCCAGCGGGTGGGATAGCGCTTCTCGCGCAGCTTGGTGGAGTACACCTTGGGGACAACGACCGGCCCCTCAGCCACTTGGACGGCAGCGGAGACATGCGCCCGGATATCCTCGAAGCTGCGCAGCACGGGGATCTCACCGTCCGCTTCGGACAGCGCGGCTCCGATGGGATGAACATGGCTGTCAATCAAGCCGGGCACGACTGTCCGGCCTCCGAGGTTCACCTGTCGGGTGCGCGGCCCGGTCTTGCGCCCGACCGCTTGCGTCGTCCCAACATCCAGCACGCGGCCCGTGGCGACGGTCATCGATTCGACCACGGGCCGCTCAGGCCACATCGTGATGATCTTGCCGTTGTAGTACAGCGTGTCCGCCGGCCCTGCCGGAACATCGGCCGACGGAGGCCAGCCTTGGCCTTGGAGCCCGGGTGTCGAGGCGGCGAGCAGGGCGATGTAGAGCAGCGCCCTGCGCGGCAAGCTCGAGGCGGTTGTCACCAAGTCGGGTCGCCGGGTCGGCCGACGGTCGGTTCGCCCTCCAAGAATCCGAGCGAGGCCAAGAAGCGATCCATGTGCCAAACCGAGTTGACATAAGAGGCGCGGCTGCGGCCGTAGTTGAAGAAGCCGTGTGGGCGCCCTTCGTACCCGACCAACTCGCATCGGTTGCCCGCGTCCCGCATGGCTTGGCAGAACGTCTCGGCGGTCCGGTACGGCACCGTCGTGTCAGCCTTGCCGTGGAAGATGATGGTGGGCGGATCGCCCTTGGTGACATGCTGCAGGGGGGAGCCCTCTACGGCGCGAGCGCCCCAGCGCTGGCTCCGCGAGACGTCCGTGGCTGGATTGAACAGCACGAGGGCGTTCGGCGCGGAACTCACGGAGAGATCCTCACCCTCCTCGTCCAAGCCGTCGATCACACCAGTCGTCGCAGCGACATGGCCCCCGGCTGATCCGCCGCCGGCAGCGATGCGATCGGGATCGACTCCCAGCATGCCCGCGTTCTGCCGCAGCCAGCGCACGGCCGACTTGCCGTCCGCCACGCACTCGACCGGGGACGTGCCGTGGCTACCCCGAGTCCGGTACTGAGCACTGACGGCCACCATCCCGCGCGACGACAAGTAGCGGCTCTGCGGGAAGAACTGAGTGGGGCTGCCCCCGACCCAGCCGCCGCCAAAGAAAAAGACGATCGCCGGACGCTTGTCGTCCGCTGTCCAGCCCTCGGGCAGGAACACGTTCAGCTCAAGCGGATCGTCCTCGAAGCTCTTGAATACGATTTGCTTGTCCGGCTTGAATTCACGCTCCTGCGCCACAGCCGCTACCGCGCACAGGCAAGCCAAGCAAGCCAGAGAGGCCAGCCATCTCGGTCTCATGGCCTCAAGTCTACCAAGCCGAGTTCGTGGGCCGCCACGGTCACAGCGCTCGCGCGTCCGCCTTCCAGCAACCGTGACACCACTCGCAGGCGCAAACAGCGCTGGCTTGGCAACCGCAGCCACGCCCCAAGCGGGACGTCAAGGCAGCTTCCCCACGCTGAGAGCACTTGCACGCCGGCGGCGCGCCTACGCCAACAAGCTCGAGATCACTTCGCCATGCACATCGGTGAGCCGGAACTCGCGGCCGGCGCTTCGGTGCGTGAGTCGCTTGTGATCCAAGCCGAGCAAGTGGAGGATCGTGGCGTGCAGGTCGTGGAAATGCACCTTGCGCTCGACTGCGTAGTAGCCGTACTCGTCAGTGCGACCGTACGTGACTCCTCGCTTCACGCCCCCGCCGGCGAGCCACATCGTGAAGCCGTGCGGATTGTGATCGCGACCGTCGGCATTCTCGGCCGTAGGCGTGCGCCCGAACTCACCGCCCCAGATCACCAACGTCTCCTCCAGCAGTCCGCGGCTCTTGAGGTCCCTGATCAGCCCGGCGATCGGCTTGTCTACCTGGGCGCACATCTTCTCCAGCTGGTTCCGCAGGTCGAAGTGGTGGTCCCAGCCGTTGCTGTTGCACTGCACGAAACGCACGCCGCCCTCGCTGAAGCGTCGCGCCATGAGGCACTGCCGCCCGAAGTCCTCGGTTACCGGATCGTCCAAACCGTACAGCTTCTTGGTGGCCTCGGACTCCGCGGAGAGGTCCTGCAGCCTCGGTGCCTCCGTCTGCATGCGGAACGCCAGCTCGAAGGTCGCGATGCGGTTCTCCAGCTCGCTGTCCCGAGTTTGGTCGCCGCGCTGCTGCAGGGAGATCCGGGAGAGCATGTCCAGCTCCATCCGCTGCAGCTCACGGCGCCGTCCGCCTCCGATGAACGGGAACGAAGCGTCGCGCGCCTTCGTGCTGCCGTACCCGAGGGGCGTGCCTTGGTGGGCCGCCGGCAAGAACGCCGACCCGAAGTTGTTGGCGCCGCCCTCAGCGAGCGCCTGGCAGATCGTGATGTAGCCGGGCAGGTTCCGGTTCTGAGAACCCAGGCCATAGGTCAGCCACGAGCCCATGGCCGGCCGGATGAACGTGTCGCTGCCGGTGTGCCATTCCAGTACCGCACCGCCGTGGCGCGGGTTGCTGCAATGCATGGAGCGCACGATCGCCAGGTCGTCCACGATGCCGGCCACATGCGGGAACAGCTCGCTCACCTCCGCTCCGCTCTGGCCGTGCCGCCGAAATTCAAACGGCGAGCCGATGAGGTTCCCCGCCCGGCGGGGAAACGAGACGATGCGGGGCCGAGCGAAGGGCAGCGGTTGGCCGTGCTCCCGATTGAGGACCGGTTTCGGATCGAACGTGTCGATGTGCGAAGGGCCGCCGAACATGAACAGCATGATCACCCGCTTCGCTTTGGGGCGGAAATGCGGTTCGCGAACAGCCAGTGGATCCCGGTCCGCAGCCTCTTCGGCCAGCAGCGAGCGCAGCGCCAGAGCCCCGAAACCGGCGCCCATCCGATCCAGCGCTCGGCGTCTCGACAGGCGAGGCAAACGGACGGGCGGTCTCATGGGCAGCCTCATTGAATGTACACGAACTCGTTGGAGGACAGCACGACTCGGCACAAGCCCTGCCAAGCCGCTTGCCTGTCTCCCGCCGCTCGGGCGTAGCGATCCAAGAAGTTGATCCACTCCGCAGTCTCGCGGTTCTCAGGCGGGCGCGAGTAGGCGATGCGGTAGACAAGCCCGACTCGGTCGCGGTCAGTCGCTAGGGACGCCCGCAGCACGTGCTGCGCGAGATGGCGCGAAGCCGTGCCGACCAAGTCCGAGTTCATCATGAACAGCGCTTGCGGAGCGACCATCGTCGAAGACCGCCTGCCGTTCGAAGTGGAGGGATTGGCGAAGTCGAACGCCGCAAAGACCTCGTACAAGGCGCTCCTCAGAACCGGGAGGTACACGCTCCTGCGGAACGAGGCGTACAGCAGCGGATCCCTCGACCGCGCCATGGCGTTGAGATTCACGAAGTTGCGATGCGGCATCGTCTTGCCGCCCATCGCGGTGTCCAGCTGGCCAGATACCGCCAACAGGCTGTCACGCAGCGTCTCAGCGTCCATGCGGCGACGGTGGGCAGTCCACAGCAGCCGGTTCTCAGGATCCGCCTCGGCGGAGGTTCGTGACTGCCGATACGCCTGCCGGTACGTGGCGGACAGCATGATCAATCGATGGATCGACTTCACCGACCAGCCGCTGTCCACGAAGGCGTCTGCCAGCCAGTCCAGCAGCTCCGGATGATCCGGCCCGTCACCGAGCGTGCCGAAGTTGTCCGGCGTCCGCACGATCCCCTCGCCAAAGTGCCATTTCCAGATGCGGTTCACCATCACTCGGGCCGTGAGAGGGTTGTCGGCACTGGCGAGCCAGTCCGCCAGCTCCAGCCGGCCGCTGCTTCCCAATCCGATCGACGGCTGGTCCGTCCCGGCCAAGATGGCTGGTAGGCGCCGCGGGGCAGGCGCCCCCGGAGTTAAGTGGCTTCCTCGGAGCATCACCGGCAAGTCCGCAACGTCACCCTCGCTGGCCGCCATGGCCTTCGGGATCCGGAAGTACTCCTCCAACGCCTCCTCCAGTGCCTCCTGCTGGGCTTGCACGACCTGCTTGGGAGTGGTCGCCCGGTTGTAGTTGGTGACGAAGTCGCTGTGGTAGTCGAAGCGTTTCTCGATCTCCGACAGGCGCCGGTCCTGCTCGGGGCCGTCCAAGGCCGTGGCGTTCAGCTTGGCGGTGACGCGATAGGAGAGCACCGTTTTGGTGCTGGTGAACATGCCCAGCATCGAGTAGTAGTCCGCGCTTCGAATGGGATCGAACTTGTGGTCGTGGCAGCGGGCGCAGTCCACAGTCAGGGCGAGAAAGGCCCGCGAGACGGTCGCCAGCTGCTCGTCCGCGAAGTCGAGCTTCTGCTTCACCGGGTCGTCCTCGCCGACCATCTTGGGGCCTAGCATGAGGAAGCCGGTGGCGATGAGCCCTTCCGCCCGGCCGGGCTCGCCCCAGCGGGTGACGAGGTCTCCAGCGATCTGCTCTCGGACGAACCTGTCGTAGGGCTTGTCGTCGTTGAAGGCGCGGATCACGTAGTCTCTGTAACGCCAAGCGTCCCCGTGAACCACGTTGTCGTCCATGCCGTTGCTGTCCGCGTAACGCGCCACATCCAGCCAGTGCCGGCCCCACCGCTCTCCGTAGCGCGGCGAAGCCAGCAGCCGGTCGACCACTCTCTCGAACGCTCCGGGCGCTGTGTCCTCGACAAAGGAGCGCACCTCTTCCGCGGTCGGCGGAATGCCGTGAAGGTCGAAGGTGGCGCGGCGAATCAGCGCTCTCCGATCCGCCATCGGCGCCGGGTCCAGCCCCCGGGCACGGAGCCGCTGACGCACGAACGCATCGATTGCGGAGGGGCCTCCGGCGGGCCCGCTGGCAGCCTGAACGGACTGGAAGGCCCAGTGGCGGCGTTCTTGGTCGGTGAAATCCCCCGTCGGGGGGGCTACGAAGGTCCGGGGCGCGGGACCGGCGGCCGCGTCCGGCCACTGGGCACCGTCGTCTACCCAGCGCGTCAGCGCAACGACATCGCGGATAGGAAGCTTGGCCTTAGGAGGCATCTGCAAGGCAGTGTCGTGGTTGACTGCATGGATCAGCAGGCTCGCGCCAGCGTCCCCTGGTGCGACCGCCGGCCCCGAACGCCCGCCACGCAGCATTCCCTTCAGCGAGTCGAGGCGCAACCCGGCTTGGCCCGCACCGGCTTGCGGGCCGTGGCACGGATAGCAGTTGTTCGCTAAGATCGGGCGGACTTGGCGCTCAAAGAAATCCGAGCCCTGCAGAAACGCGGGAAGGGCCAAGAGCGTCGCTAGCAGCCCCGCTAGCCAAGTTGCGCCGAGCGGCAGCATCGTTCCGCTGAAAGACTAGCATGACTCCTTGGGACTGGGTTATTGTCGCGGCTCTCAACGGCGGCATCTTCGCCTACGGGATCCACCGCGCGCGGGGCACCGAGACCAGCTCCGACTGGTTCCTGGCTGGCCGAACCCTGCCTTGGTGGATGGTGGGCCTGTCGCTGTACGCCACCGTCATCGACGCCAGCGACCTCGTCGCGGACTCGGGCGGCACCTACACGGTCGGGGCCAGCTACCTGGTGGCCAACTGGGTGGGCGTGACTGCCGGCTGGGCCCTGCTGGCGAACCGGATCGCAGTTCCGATGTACCGCGCGGGCCTGTACACGAACGCCGAATACCTCGAGGCCAGATTCGGGCTGGGGGTGCGCGTGACATCGGCGTTGATTCAAGCGCTCTACCGGACGCTCGTGCTGGGCATCATCGCTGCCACTCTCTACCTCGTTCTGGCCATCGTCGGCGGGTGGGGAGATCAGGCTTGGTGGGGTGTGGCCGCGATAGCCGTTGCCGCGACGGCCTACACCGTGCGCGGTGGTCTCAAGTCGGTGGCGGTCACCGACGCTCTGCAGAGCGTGATCATGGTGGCCGCCTCGATAGCGCTGTTCGCAATCGTGTGGAGCGCGACAGGCGGCTGGAAGGGCACTGAAGCGAAGCTCGAGCAGCATCGCCCTGGGCTGGCAGCGCAACTTCTCCATGTCGGCAGTGACCACGTGAGCCGGCAGTCCGTCGCAGGCGAGACTCCCGAACAGGTCCGTCGCGCGCGACTGACGGGCGGTGACTACGACCCGTTGCGCCAAGAAGTCGTCCACACCGCGCCCGGCTGGCTGGTGGCGCTGGCCTGGCTGGTCGTGGGGCTTGGCTACGCGGTTGTGAACCACACGCAGTCGATGCGGCTGCTTGGGGCCAAGTCGGAGTGGGACATGCGCATGGCCGTGGTGGTCTCGGGACCGATCCTGATCGCGGCCAACTTCACGAACCTCTCGATCGGCATGATGGGGCGGGCATTATATCCGGATCCTGCGACGATGCCGCTCGCTGAGGCACTGCAGGTCCGAGACTCGATCTTCCCCCTGCTGGTCAGCGAATTGGCCGGCCCGGGGATGCAGGGACTGGTGGTGGCGGGCGTGGTTGCAGCGTGCTTCTCGACATTCGACTCGATCGGCTCAACGGTTCCGGCCCTGCTGACGCGTGACATCTACGCCCGGCTGGTGGCCAAGGGACGGGACGACCGGCACTATGTACTGGTCAGCCGGATGCTGGCTCCGGCAGTCATCCTCGGCTCCTTCGCCTTCGTCCCGATGCTGATGCAGGAACGCGGGATGCTGATGGTGTTCCTAGACTGGATCGGAGCCTTCGTCGTGCCGCTGCTGGCAGTCTACCTGCTGGGCTCGCTGACCCGGGTCCACCGGTCCAGCGCTTCTTACGGGCTCGCCGCCGGCATCGCTTACGGAACGCTCAAGCTCGCCGCTCCTGCGGTCGCCATGCGCTGGGGCGTGGCGCTCCTCCCGCCGGTTCTCGCGGACAACTACGCCGGCACGGTGGCAAGCCTGGCCATAACAGCGCTCACCATGCTGGCGGTCACGGCGGTCCGGGGACCGGAACCATCCTGCAGCCCGCGCCGGCTCGACTGTGGCGGTTGGCTGGCATCAAGTCTGCTTCCCCGGCCGCCTTCTCATACCGTGCTCGGGATCCGCAGGCCCGCCGTGCCTGCCACGCTTGCCGTCGTCGTGGTGGCCATTGGTGCAGTGCTGAGCTTCGGTGTGTTCTGGTAGGTTGCAGGTGTGTTGGCCGGACCAGTCTGGCAGCGAGAGGAAGCCATGAAGATTCGCGACATCGAGGTGGTCAACCTCCACTTCGAGTACGCCCCCGAAGCACGGTTCCGGTACGCCGGAGGCGTCTGTACCGGTCGGGTTACGAGCTTGGTCCAAGTGCAGACGGATGAAGGGATCACGGGACTTGGATCCGTGTACTCCCATCCAGACTTGGTCCGCGCCATCATCGAGGATCACTTGCGGCCGATCCTCGTTGGCGAGGACGCGCTGGACACGGATCGGATTTGGCAGCTCTGCTACACCTTGACGCGCTGGTACGGAAGGATGGGCGTCGCTTTGTCGGCCCTCGGCGGCATCGACATCGCCCTGTGGGACATCCGGGGCAAGGCGGCCGGCAAACGCGTCTGCGATCTACTGGGATCCGGACAGGCCAGCGACCGCGTGCCGGCATACGCCAGCGGACTCCTCTGGAAGCACGACGCCACTCAGCTCGCCGAGGAGGCGCAGCTGCACCTGGGCGCGGGCTTCCGGGCTATGAAGATGCGCTTGGGCCGGTGCAAGGAATACGACAGGTCTGCGCTCCGGGCGGTGCGTAGAGCTGTCGGTTCTCAGGTGCGGCTGATGGTGGACGGCAACGCTAGGTACACACTGGACGAGGCCCGAGCGCTGGCGCCGCTCTTCCGCAGCGCTAGCGTCTTCTGGCTTGAGGAGCCTTTCGCGCCAGAAGCGCCGGAACTGTTCCGGGCACTCAGGCCCGCCTTGGGGGAGGTGCCGTTAGCGGCCGGCGAGAACGAGTTCGGGCTGCGAGGCTTCCGGCAGCTGATCGATGACGAGATCGTACAGGTCGTGCAGCCGGACTGCTGTCGCTGCGGGGGACTGACCGAGGCAAGGCGCGTCATCCGGCATGCTCGGAAGCGTGGCGTGCCGTTCGCTCCGCACACTTGGAGCGACGCCGTGGCGCTGGTAGCGAACATGCATCTGGTCTCGGCGTTCCCGTCCGGATTGACCGTGGAGGTGGACCGGACTGGGAACCCCTTCATCGAGGACCTGCTGGCGGACTCGCCGCGCATCGAGGAGGGTCTCGCCGTGATGCCGTCCGACCCCGGACTCGGCATCCGGCTCAACCCGGACACGGTAGCCCGCCACAGAGTGCCCAGAGGTGAGTCGACACCGCCCGGAAACTACTCGGACATGGTGTTCCGGTAACCCGGCTGTTGCTTCGCGGACGCCACGCACCGGTCGGCTCGACACGATGCGGCGAGGAAGCTGTGGAGGAACTACGGCGCAGTGACAGCGTGCCGGCCGGGAGTTCCGCCTCCCGGAGCAGTTTTCCCCACACCTGTAGGAAGAACGAGTAGGCGAGGCGCTCCCGGACCACGAGCGCCAATGCATCCTCCTCGATCGACCTGTCATGCTCCGCCAACGGAACCCGCGACGGAGTCAGCAGCAGGGTCCGAGGGGCAGGCGCTTGCTTCTGCCCCAGAAGGACGCGCCCATGGAATTGAGGTGCCCGGGCAGATCCGGAGTGCCGGCTAGGATCAGCATCGCTGGCGGCTGTTCGCCGCGCACATCCTGCACGGCGTTGAGCAGCACTGCGCCCGCCTCACTGCCAAGCCTGTGCGCTTCATCCACCGCCAAGAGAGTCGGGTGCTGGCGCGCCCTTCGCGCAAGAATGGCCCGCACCTGCCGCCGAATACGGGCAATATACCTTCACACCTCCGACTCACGGTGCGGCAGAGCCCCCCAGCCAGCGCAGTAGCGGCGGCATGACGGAAGTCTGGCTGACCAAGGATTCCAGAGAGGGGGCTGTCGCTCCGGAGAACCGAAGCACATTGATCCCCAGCAGCTCGGCCTCGCGCCGAGCCCACAGCAGTAGATCCGTCTTGACGTTTCCTCTCGGTCCGTATTGGATGATGTCGCTCTCGGGCGCGGCTCGCTCCGCGAGGACATCCGAGAACTTCCGGATCAGCGTTTGCTCCGAGTTCCGGCCCGCCAAATAGGGCGGGAACTTCCCTTGGCCCGGCTGAAAAGGGCTGCAGCTCGGGGGCGAAACCGGCCGCCGCGCCAGCAAGCCCCCCACTGCTTGCTCATAGCAGATCACGTTGTCCTCACCGATCGTCGATCCGCGGTACCGCCCGCCGGCACTGTGAGGCCTGTCGGCCCAGACCACCGGAGTCCGCGTCCTCGCTAGCTCAACCGCTCAACTACGGACCTCGGCGAGAGGCGTCACCGGCCAAGTCGGGAATGCCCTTGGCGAGAATCGCGCGAGAACCTGTTGCTCAGCGCTCCGGAGTTGGTGAATCTGCTTCCATATGCGGTCGCTAACTCAGCAGACCAAGCTATAACCTAGATCTACACTCCGGCGTCGTCGGGTCCTCGACACCGAGATCACTGTGATCAAGCAACAAGTCGACCAGACCGGGGCTACCCAGCAGGATAGGCTGCAACATTCCCCGACCTGCTCCGTCCGGCTGCCAATCCCGGATGTGTGGTCAGAGAAGGACGCGGCCCCATGATGGACCCGATCCGCATCTTCATCAGCAGCGTTCAGCGGGAGTTCGCTGCTGAGCGCGGGCGCCTCCGCGACTACCTGCGCGGTGCCCCGCTGATGCGGCGCTTCTTCACCGTCTTTCTCTTTGAGGACATACCGGCGGCTGATCGGCGGCCCGGCGAGGTCTACCTGGAGGAAGTGGACCGATGCGACATCTACATTGGATTGTTCGTTGAAGACCACGGATCTGAGGATGAGTATGGCGTATCACCGACCGAGCGCGAGTTCGATCGAGCCACCGAGTTGCACAAGCACCGGCTCGTCTTCGTCAGCAGTGCCGACGAGGACAGCCGGCACCCAATGATGCGTGCAGTGATCGCCAGAGCGCAAAGAGGCCTAGTGCGAAGGCGCTTCGTCACTCATCCAGAGTTGGTGGCCGGCGTCTACGCCGCGCTGGTGCAGCACTTGGAATCGAAGCAGCTCCTGCGCTTCGGGCCATTCGACGCCGAGCCGTGCCAAGGTGCCACGCTGGATGACTTGGATCTAGAGCGCATGGCCCGCTTCATCCGTATCGCACGGCGAGCCCGGAGATTCCCACTTCCGCTAGATGCACCTCCAATGGACCTACTCGTACACCTCAACCTGTTAGCAGCCTGAGGCAAAAGTCGCGGGGATGCCCCGATGGAAACGATATGCTGTATAATGTTTCCATTGTGATGGGCAGGCGCAGACAGAAACCGATGCCAGCAGTGCTGACGGCAGAGGATTTGCCGACGGCACCGACTGTGCCGTTCTTCAAGCGGCTCAATCAACTCCTGGAGGACGCGGGGTTCGAGAGTTTCGTCGAGGAGCTGTGCCAACCGTTCTACGCCCAGCGCATGGGCCGGCCGTCCTTGCCTCCCGGGGTGTATTTCCGCCTGCTGCTGCTGGGCTTCCTGATGGGCCTCGATTCGGAGCGGCGCATTGCCTTGATGGCTTGCGATTCGCTCAGCTTGCGGGCCTTTCTGGGCTATGGCCTGCACGAGAGGACGCCGGACCACTCGACGCTCTCGCGCACGCGCCGTCTGCTGTCCCTCGCAGTGCACGAGCAGGTTTTCAGCTGGGTCCTGGAGCGCTTGCGCGAGGCGGGCCTGGCAGAGGGCAACAACTTGACGGTGGATGCCACCACCTTGCAGGCGAATGCGGCCTTGAAGACCTTGCGGCACAAGGAAACCCAGCAGGGTTATCGGGCTTTCGTGCGCAGCTTGGCGGAGGCAGCGGGTGAGACGGTCGAGAGCGAGGAGGACTTGAACCGTTTTGACAAGAAGCGCAAGGGCAAGAGCCTCAGCAATGCGGAGTGGGAGAGCCCGACGGATCCAGACGCACGGGTAGCGAAGATGAAGGACGGAAGCACGAAGATGGCCTACCAGGCAGAGCACGCGGTGGACTTGGACAGCGGGGCGCTGGTGGGGATCACCGTGCAGCAGGCAGATCAGGGCGACACGAAGACGCTGCCGGAGACGCTGGAAGCGGTGCAAGATGCACAAGGGAGTTCGCCGGAGACAGTGGTTCTCGACAGGGGTTACCACAGCGACGAGACGCTGGAGCGGATCGAAGCCGAGGGGGCCGACTCCTATGTGCCGGAGCCGAAACGCAAGCCGCGCAACTGGGCAGGCAAGCCGGAGCGGCAGCGTCGGCATGAGGAGCATGAGAAACGAGTGGCGAGCGAGGCGGGTCGCGAGTACAGTAAGCAGCGCACGGAAAAAGTGGAGCGGTCGATGGCCCACATGTACGCAACGGGAGCCATGCGACGGTTGTGGCTACGAGGCAAGGAAAACGTGAGGAAGCGTCTGCTGATCCATGCCTGCGGCTTCAACTTGGGGGTCCTGATGCGGTCCTTGACGGGCACCGGTACGCCTCGAGGCCTGCAAGGCATGCCCGCCGACCTTGCGAAGTGCTGAAAGAACTGGCTAGGACGGTCAAATGGGGCCTAGTGCGCCCATTCTGGGGGCTTCTGAGCCCGATTTGAGCCAAGACCCGCAAGAAGCCGCGATCTCGCTTGAGATGGTTCAGATTCCAAGCGCGAACCCGCGAATCAGCCCACGGGCGTAGTCTGGACTTTTGCCACGGGCTGCTAAGCAGGGGGCGGCTCAGCAATGCCGCCGTGCTGCTGTTTGGCAAGGCACCGCAACGCTTCCTCATCTGCTCTGAGGTCAGATGCGCACACTTTCATGGGACTTCCGCAACGAAGCCGATCCCCTCATACCAAGTTGTCAAGGGAACCGTCTTCAAGCTAGTGGACGATGCCGTGGACTTCGTGCTGAGCAAGATTAATCTCTCGGTAGGCACTCGGGCGGAGAGCGTCCAAGCGCCAGTGGCCTACGAGATTCCGATGGAGGTGGTCGCGGAGGCGATCGTCAACGCGGTCGCGCACCGGGACTACACCGACAACAGCAGCGTTCAGGTCATGCTTTACAAAGGGAATTACTGACGTGAGTACCCAGGATCCAGATGTTGTATGGGTTCCGTCACGGATCCAGCATATGGTACTCGTGTCGAATCGGAATAGTCTGCGTCTATTTGCGGCATGCTGCCGGTCTCACATCGTGCTCGGCGCCCATTCCGCCAGTATCGATGGAACTCATTCTGGTCTCCATGAGCACATAATCTGTGCCGGGCAGTTCCCCCGTCCCTGGCCCGCCTCTGGTGCTCTAGCAGCCGACCGTCGCGCGCGGCAGCTCCAATTCTCAACCCAGGATGCGCCGATCCGCCCCTCGGACATCCCGTGCTGGGCGCCCGCACCCGCCGCGGCTCCCAGCCGGGCCTGCTGCCGCTGGCGGCTCCACGCCGCCGGAGCCGCTGATGCCTCAGGCGGCCGCGGCCCGGCCCGCCAGCATGGCCCAGGTCAGACGCCTGCCCTGCAGCCCCAGCGCCACTTGCCTCATCTGCTCCGCCGTGTCCAGCGGGCGCAGGTTGCTGCGCCCGCAGAACTCCTCCAGGTAGCGATGCAGGTGGCGCACGCTGAGGTGGTGGTAGATCCCGTACAGCCCGCGCTTGAACAGCGCCCAGAATGACTCGATGCCGTTGGTGCTCACCCTGCCGCGCACGTACTCTCCGCGGGAATGGTTCACCGCTGCGTGCTGGAAGCCGTGCAGCGACTGGTAGCTGGAAGAGCTGTCCGTGTACACTTCCGCGCCCGGAGTTGCAATCTTGTTCACGTAGGCTTGCAGTTCTTCTTTGGTAGTGTTCGGCACCACTTGCGCATGCACTCGCCCGCTGGCGCGGTCGCGCCCTCCGACCACCGGCTGCTTGCCGACCGTCCCGCGCCCGGCGTTCAGCTTCTTGCTAGCGTGCTTGTTCTTCTCTTTGCCTCCGATGTAGACCTCGTCCACTTCCACCGGGCCGCCGAACAGCCCGGCGGGTGCGGCCAACCCGGCCCGCACGCGATGGGCCAGATGCCAGGCCGACTTCTGAGTGATGCCCAGCTCGCGGCTCAGTCGCGTGCTGGAGATGCCCTTGATGCTGGTGCACATCAGATAGATGGCCAGGGCCCAGAGGCGGTAGCCGAGCTTGGTGTCGGCCATCACGGTGCCGGTGCGCAGGGAGAAGCGCTTGCGGCAGGCGCGGCAGCGATAGGGCATGGAGGGGTGAGCGCAGCCGGACTGCACGTTGTCAGAGCAGCAATGGGGACACTCGGGGCCGTGGGGCCAGCGGAGTTCAGCGAACCAGATTTCAGCCGTTCCGTCGTCAGGGAACATCTGGATCACTTCGATCATCGAGATGCCTTTGCGGAACCATTTACCGGGGCTTTTATAGGCCGAACCGTTCTTCCCAATCACTCTATTATTATACACTAAAGTCAGTTCACATGCAACCAGAAGCTGAGAATGAAATGCGCCAATTATAATCTTGGGTACTCACGTCAGTAATTCCCTTTACAAAGACCGTCTGGAGGTCCTGAACTCCGGCAGCCTGCCTCCGCCACTCACATTGGAGATGTTGCGTGGTGCGCACCAGTCTGTGCCGGGCAATCCGTTACTCGCCGAGCCCATGTACCTGCTGCGCTACATCGAGAGGATGGGAACGGGAACCTTGGACATGATCCGACGCTGTGCAGAAGCGGGACTGCCAGAACCCGAGTTTGAAGTGGATGCAAGGTTCCTGACTAGGATTTGGCGGCCAACCAGCAGCAACGCCAAGGCCAGGCCTCTGCGGGGCGCCACTCAAGATTCGAGGCCAATTGCCAATCCCTCCACCCCAACAAGCACCACAGAACGCCCGGAAACCGCTCCCCTGCCGGAGCGAATCCTCGGCCTTCTGCGGCAGAATCCCTCCTCCAGCCGCCGCGAACTCGCCGTCACACTGTCCACGACCGAGTCCACCGTCCGCTACCATCTCGACAAGCTGGCCGCTGGCGGCAGGATTGAACGCGTCGGCCCGGACAAAGGCGGCCGCTGGAGGGTGCTGGACAATCTGGCCCTCGATGCCGACGGACACCGCAGATGACTTCTCACGCAGACATGCGCGACGAATAGCCGGACCCGCACTAACTCAGCAACACCTTTGCTCTAGCCCTCGGTGAGCCCCGGCCCTCGGTTGCGCTGAAGGTCCCAGCCTTCCCCCCCACCCACCTCCTCGATCGCGCCGGCACCGGACATGTCTGCGATCGGAAAGAACCCAGAGACTCTGGGCCCCGATTGAGATATTCAGCTCGCCATGACTCGAACCTGCCGCCGTAGCGGGCTCCGACTCAGCCTGCCGCCGGGTACTGCTAGCGAACGTGACGAACCTCACTCGCCAAGAATTGTGACCCTCTCCAGATTCTCAGCGACACGCCGATTGTTGGGTCGGCATGAACCTCACGGCGGTAGTGAACCAGATCCCAAAGCATGTTCCCCGACCTCAAGCCGCCGGGTAGATCAAGAGGGCAGGCTGTAGTGAGACTTCGTGAGATGGCGGTGTGGTAGAGTCTCACGGTATCGCCATGAGACTTGCAATCCTATCCCTCTTGCTGGCATCGCCGGCGGGCGCGGCCCCGAACACCCAGCAAGTCTCCACCCTCTCCATCGACGCCGCTGCATTGAGCGACGCGGTCGCCGGCGCCCCTCCTCACGCTGTGCTCGTCGCCGATCGAAGCGTCGAGGTGACAGCCTCCGAAACGGTCGTCATCGATAAGCCGCTGACGCTGGTCGGCCTCAACATGCGACTGGAGCCGGGGCTTGCCAAGACCCCGATCCTCGCCGTCCACTCGGAGCATGTCCGCATTCGCGACTTCACGCTGACAGGCAACGGCGATACCGTCCCACAGTCCGATCGCGCCCCCTTGATCGTTGTGCGTCGCGGACGGTTCCTGATCGAGAACGGGGAGACGAACAACAGCGCGAAGGACGGGGTCATGATCACGCCAATTCCCCAATTCGGCAACATTGAGCACGGCGTGGTGCGCAACCTCACCGCCGTCGACACCATCCGGGACGTGGTCTCGATAGGCGGCCAAGGCGACCAAGGTCTCTTCGTCCGGCACCTCGTCGTCGAGAACATCCGCAGCTACGGATCGCGGCTGCGCGGTCCGGTCGAGGTGTCCGACGGCAGCGAGCACATCACGGTCCGCGACATCTACAGCGAGTCAAGCTTCTACGGCGTGGACGTGCAGGACCACGGCAGGGAAGGCATGGTCAACAAGGCGGTGCTGATCGACGGCGTCCAAGTCCGGGACTGCGTGACCGCGATCCGCACCGCGAACAGGGACTTCGGACACGACGGACTGACCATCCGCAACGTCATCGGCAGCGACTTCCGCCCCGACGATCGCTGGCGGCCGCTGCACATTCGCAACACCAGGAATGTCGTGATCGAGAATGTCCAGCTGCAGGGCGGACCCGAAGACGGCCCGTGGATCGCAATCGAGAACAGCGACAACCTGTCCCTCCGCAACGTAACGCTGGTCGATGCCGGCCAGGAGGGACCGGCGATCGTCGTGGCGGACGCAGACAATGCCCTGCTTGAGAATGTCGTGTTGGCGGGAACTCTCCGTCCGGAGCGAGGCATTGAGTACCGAGTCCAGTCCGACGAGCGCTTCGGCGGGCTCCGAATCCGCAGCGTCGTGGCGCAGGGAACAGCCTCCGCAGGGATATCGCTCGTCAATTTGAGCGAAGCCGGCCGGCTGGACTCCTACGCCATCACTGACAACTTAGCCACCGTCGAGGCCGAATTGGAGTCGGACATCCGCGTCGTGAGGGGCAATCTCTGAGTTAACCCTCAGCAGCACTCCCCGCTCCCCCAAGGCCTCGCCGCCTGACGACCCAGCATCGATCGCCGCCATATCGCGTCCGCGCATCGCCACTGCTCGACGGCGAGCCAGTTGCTCCCCGCAAGAGTTCCGGTGGCGGACACTCGCGCGACACTCGGCGAGCAGCTGAGGGAAATCGAGGCTGGCCCCTCTCGTTCAGGGATACCGCACTACGTACGGCTTCCCGGGCTGGTCGGGCACCGTATGAACCGAGTGGCTGATCTCCGCCTCCACTGGTGCTCCGTCCGCGGTCCGAATCTTGATGCCGGTCATCATCTGCATCACCGGCTGGAGGTCCGCCACATCGATCCGCACGGTCTTGCGATCCGGCAGCAGGCGAGCGCTCCTTACTTGCATCACCTCCACGCCCGGCTCGCCGTCCAGCCTCCAGCGGTCGGAACCGTATCTGCTGAGCCACTTGTAGTTCCAGCGCCTGATGTGATAGTTGGCCGGGTCCTCAGCGGCAGCTTGGTCCAGCTGCTCAAGGAAGGAGACATCAATCCCTTGGCGGCTGACATGCAGCTCACTCGGCACCAGGACTCGCCCTCCTTGATAGCGCGCTCGGTAGAAGCCCCCAACTGCCTTGCGCTTGGTGCCCCAGCCGTAGAGGCCGGCCAAGTACAGGTTTCCGTCGGACTCCCGGAAGTCGGGCCGCATCAGGCCCGTGTCGAAGTCAACCGGCAGCTCAACTGCACCGCCCTGCACGGTCGCTCCGGCCTGCTCCATCAGCGTCAGGAAGATCTTGCCGCGTCCGAAGGACGAATGCACCAAGTGCCCTTGGAACGGACCCCACCGATCCGTGCTGATCCAAGCTTGGCCGGCGCCGGAGTTGTCCACCGCGATGGGCAGCCATGTGATTGGGTCGTCGTATCCCTCGCGGTCCGGGATGCTGCCCCCCCACATGTAGCCGTGAAAACTTCCCGGAGTGCAGAGATTGACCCGCGTGGAAGGAATCCAGTGCCCCTCCTGATCGGAGGTCGTGACCTCCCCGTTCGGACCCACGGCCACTCCGTTCGGCACGCGGAAGCCCGTGCAAAGGACCTCTAGGTCCTTGCCCTCCGGATCCAGCTTGAAGATCACGCCGTGATGCTTCACCTTGGCCGGCAGCGCGTGGCGCGCCGCCTTGGCGAAGTAGAAGTTACCCTCGCTGTCCCGATCGAGATCAAACGTGAACTCGTGAAAGTGATGCGTGACGTGGAAGTCGTTGTTGAAGTTCTCGTAGTAGTCCGCTTGGCCGTCGCGATTCAAGTCATGCAGCACGGTGATCTGGTCCCGGTCCAGCACGTAGACCTTCCCATCGACCACCTCAAGTCCCTGCGGCATGTGGAACCCCACGGCGAAGCGGCTCCACGTCAGCTCGTCCAAGTCTCCGTCGACGCCGTCAACGATCCAGATGTCGCCCGACCAGGTGACCACGGCAGCCCGGTCGTCGTCAAAGAATGCGAAGTCGGTCGGACGGAACCAAGAGTTCCAAGGATTCTCGAAGGGGAGCGTGATTTCGTCCACCACCCACGGCCCGCTCCCGCCGCCCAGCTTCCCCTGCGTGACGACGGTCTTGCGGTAGCGATGCGGGCCGCCACGCGTGTAGGGCTCGAGACGCTCCGGCCTGGGGGCACTGCGCAAAGCTCCCGCGAACGCGCCTAGCTGGCGCGTTGGAAGGCTCGCATAATAGACAGTCAGCAGCTGCTTCTCCTTCGAAGTCGGGATGCGGAGACGGACCTCCCCCGGCTCCGACAGGTCCCATCGCGCCTTCTTCGCCAGTCCGGCCACGCCGATAGCGACTCCGCGGCCGTGATCCAGATGGACCAAGTGGTCCACCGCTGGGCCCTGCCCCGGCCGCAACTTCTTCAGGGACAGCTGCCGCGCCTCGGCGCCCCTGCCCGCCGCCACCTGAAGCACCAGCTCTTCACTTGAGGGCCCGAGTTCGAAGCTCCGCGAGAGGGCCTCGACCCCCCAATCGCTCTTGATGCCGGCCATTTCAAGAACTTCCGCGCCGCCCACGGTGTAGTGCAAGATGACCCGTTCGCCGAACATATAGCGGCCCCTGTACTTGGCCCAGTCGGTGGGAAGCGGGCCGAATCCCTCGGGCCGCGGGTCAGCGAAACTGCCGTCCCTCGCCCACCCAGGGGCGAGCTTGGTCTCGAAGACCGGATCCCCGTCAAGATAGGGGTGCGGTCCGTGGCTCCAGTCGTATACGGTGCCGGTCAGCACATACTGCGGTCCGATCCAGCCCGCTGTCGCGCGCAGCAGCTCGGTGTCGAACAAAATCCCGGCGCGACGATCGCCGTCCAGCAGGATGGCGTGGGACTTGTAGCTGACGTTGTCGTCTGGACCCTTGTCAGCCCGTGGGTCTTCCGGCTCCCGCACCGTGGCGCTGGCGGAAATGACCGGGCCGTAATCCATATGCAGCCACGGTTGCTCCTCGCGCCGCGTGCTGTCATCGAAGCGCGTCGCGACAAACGGGGCTCCTTGGTCGATCCAAGCGCGGAGAACGCCGATCTCCGCCTCGGACAGGCGCGGGCCGGTGGGCGGCATCACCAAGTCCTTCTCCAGTCCTGCCACCAAGTGGACCAAGCGGCTGTTGGCGCTGTCGCCTACGACCATGCCCGGCTGGCCCGAGTAGCCGCCCCGCACGGCGGACTTCTTGCGCCACAAGCTGTAGCCGTTCATCGACGCCTCGTCTCCGTGGCACATGTAGCAGTGCTGCACGAAGATGGGGTTGACATCCCGCAGGAAGTCAATCTCGCGAGCGGCGGGCTCGGGAAGCGCCCACTGCTGCGCGAGTAGGGCTGCGCCGGGACCCAGCGCCGAAATCCAGAGGAAGTGGAGAGTAAGCTGTCGAGACCGCATTCAACGACCAACCATTCTAGTGGGCGACCTGAAGCGAGAGCGACTTGGAATCGAGTTTGGCGCTCGGCGGCCAGCCGCGAGAGGGGATCGGCCCCGGGGCGGTGACTGACAGCGCCCGAGCCGGCTCGCGAGGTCGGAGCAAGCCGTCAAAGCATTCCGCCGTATCTGACCCAGATCCGACGGACCGCCAGCGCCGCCGCCGCGGCGACAGCCAGCCCCAGCGCAGCACGGACCGTCTGGCCGTACAGCAGACACCCGGTGGCGAGCAGGAATCCGTAGATCGCGACCGCACCCAGCGCGGATGCGCCCAGAGGCGCAAGCAGCGAACCATCCGGATGCTGCGAGGCATCGAGCCCGGCGGCGCGCGCGACGGGGGCCCAGCCGGGTCCGGCGGGCCGAATCAAGCGGTAGAACCTGACCAACGTCGCCATTTCCGTGCGCGGCGCCCAGTACGCGAACGGCAGCCAGCACACCGTCGTGATCGCCACGCCAGCCAGCAACTGCTGCCAAGTGTCCAAGCCTGCTCCGACCACCGGCATGGCCAGCGCCACCGTGAACGAGGCGACCATCGCCGCAAGTTCGGTCGCTGCATTGACACGCCACCAGAACCACCGCAGCAGGTACAGCAGGCCCGTGCCCGCCCCGATCTGCAGCAGGATCTGAAACACTCCGAGCGCGCTCTGGATCGAGAGTGACAGCGCGCAGGCGCAGGCCATCAGGACGACGGTCGCCAGGCGCCCGGCCCACACCAGCTGGCGCTGCGAGGCGTCCGGCCGGAGGAACCTCCGGTAGACGTCGCTGACAAGGATCGAGGAGCCCCAGTTCACTGCGGTGGACATGGTCGACATGTACGCCGCGGCCAAGGACGTGACAACGAGCCCCATCAGGCCCGGCGGCAGGAAGGTCAGCATCGCCGGATAGGCCAGGTCGTTCTGGACCACGTCCGCCGGGACATGCGGAAAGCGACTCCGGAGGTCGTCCAGCTCAGGGAAGACCACCATCGAGGCCAAGGCGACGAGAATCCACGGCCAAGGCCGGACGGCGTAGTGGAGGAGGTTGAAGAGCAAGGTGGCGCCCAAGGCGTGGTCCTCGTCCTTGGCCGAGAGCATGCGCTGGACCAGGTATCCGCCGCCGCCGGGTTCCGAGCCCGGATAGTACGAGGCCCACCACTGAACCAGCAGGGGGACTAGGAACACGGGGGCGAGATCCGTCCAAGCCATGGAGTCGAACGACGGCCAGAACGCCAAGCTGTCCCGGACCTGCTCGTGCTCCAGCAGTCCTCTCAAGCCCCCGATCTCCGGCATCCCCAAGATATGGACGGTCGCCGCAACGGACCCGACCATGGCGATGGCGAACTGCACCAAGTCGGTGAGCAGCACGCCCTTGAGTCCGCCCAAAGCGCTGTAGGCCAAGGTCACGCTGGCCGCCACAACCACCGTCTGGACTGGACTCCAGCCCAACATCACGCTCCCGATCTTGACCGCTGCGAGCGTCACCGCAGCCATGATCAGGACGTTGAAGACGAGCCCCAAATAGACGCCTCGGAACACTCGCAGGAACGCTGCTGTCCGGCCGGAGTAGCGAAGCTCGTAGAACTCCACATCCGTCGAGACTCCGGAGCGCCGCCAGAGCTTGGCGTAGAGGAACACCGTGAGCATCCCAGACAGCAGGAAGGCCCACCAAGTCCAGTTCCCAAGCACGCCGTCGCGCCGGACGATGTCGGCGACGAGGTTCGGAGTGTCCGTGGAGAACGTGGTCGCGACCATCGAGACGCCCAGCAGCCACCACGGCTGACTGCGCCCGGCAAGAAAGAAGGACGAGAAGTCGGCGCCGGCCTGCCGGGACACGCGGAGGCCGACAACGAGCGACAGGGCGAGGAAGCTGCATAGGATCAGCCAGTCGGGCGTGGTGAGATGCATACGAGATTCAGGGATGGGTGCCAGGCCGCCCGCAAGCATCGACCGGCCGGACGTTGAGTCCGGACGACCCTTGGCACTTCCCTGCCCGGTTCATTGTCCCCCCTGGCCCATTGGCGGGCGGGCCTGCCACGAGTCTCGGCGCAACGCAGCCGCTGCCGTCCTGCAATGCGGCCTCAACGGCGTTTGCCGATCACGAATTGGCGACGCGAGAAGCAGATTGGGACAGCCGCGGAGGGAGGTGCGAAAATCCGGGTCGGCGACGAGCACTAGGGCTAGTCTCTCCGCACCGTTCGGCAGGCTCCGCGATTCGTCTAGGCCAACCCGGCCGTGAGCGTGCCCGCACCGTTGAAGGCCACGCTGTTGCCTGGTCCGAACGGCCACCCGGTTCGCCCAAAGCACTCTCCCACACCGCCCGACCGCGCCGAAGCAGCGGTCCAAGCGCCCAGCGTCGCCAAGCAGGTGTCCAACGAGGCCCGAGACATGATCGACGAGTTGCGCTGACACCATGCTAGAATGACCTCCGTCCCAAGCATGGCTGACCAGATTCTAGTTCATTGCATCGACAGTTCGCAGGAGATCGTCGTCGCCCGGCCTACGGAGCAAGTAGTTTCCAACTGGAAGGAGATCGTGGAGCAGACTCTGGTTTCCGGGAAAGTCTGCGCTCCCGTCGAAGGGTTCCAGTTCAAGCTGCAAATCAACCACTCAAGGCTGTGCGTAGACGCTTGGCTGGGTGAGGTCGACGGCTGCCCGCATGCTAGGGCATTCGTAGTCCCCCCCTTGGCGGGCAGGGAACTTCCCCGGGTGACTATGTGCGTGGTAGGCCTCGCATACTCCACTCACCAGCATCGCGCGGAGGAGGCCCTAGTGCGTTTGGCCAATCTAGTGGAGCACGTCGCATGGGGCTGGCTCGGCTAGCCAGTCCAGGCGCAGCCACATCCGCGTATTGCCCGCGGCCAGCTTCTCGGAGGACGGGAAGTCCATGCGACATGATTCTGAGAGTTGCGATCTCAACCGCGGCGTCAGACCGCAGTGACCCGCCTCCACCCCTCTCTGTCTTGAACTAACCGCCGCTCGACCAGCCCGCGGCCGTGCTGCCCACGATGCGGTACATCGTGGGCAAGACCACGGGAAGGCTCGCGACCAGCACCTCGCCGAGGCGCTGCATCAGCGACGTAGTCTTCTGGTTCAGGAGCCTAACGCTGCGCGGTGTCACGAACCGTCCCGACCTAAGGACGACGCGCCGCTTCCGCCAAGCAAGTTGGAGCCTAGTCAAACTGGCCGACAAGATCGTCGTCCGCCACCAGCTGCACCAGAGACGGCAAGCTGCGGACGCGGTGGACGCGCTGCTCGACCTCAATCGGCCCGATCCGGCCTTCCTCCTCGAGACGGAGCCGCCCGTCAACGCCCTGCTCCCAATCTCCGCTGGCGTGGACACTGCCGCGAGCGTTGCGGCCGGCCTGTTCTACGAAGTCCTCCGGGACCGGGAGCTGCGCGTGGCCGTGCGGTCCGAGACGGAGGCCTCCTTCGCCGGGGCATCGCTTCAGGGAGCCGGCTGAGAAAGCTGGACATCGCCCGGCGGGTGGTGACAGAAGCGCTGCGCATTCACCCACCAAGCCTTCGCCAAATGCGTAGGGTCGGCACTGCCTTCGACTTCGCCGCCTACCGCATTCCGGCAGTCGAGGCCGTGGGTCATCGCCGGGCGATCACCCACGGCCTTCCCAAGTTCTTCCCGGACCGGACCTCGTCTTACGTCGGCCGCTCCCTGCTGGGCCGCGCCAAGCACCAGCGACCCGTGGCGAATGTGCCGTTCCGCGCCGGCTCCCACCATTGCCGGGGCCGCAGCTTCGCCAAGATGCTTCTGCCGCTGATGCTGGGCACCGCAGTCCACGACGCGGACATCGAGCTCTTCCGCCCTGCGAGACGCCTGCGGATCGCCGAGACGCCGCTTCGAGGCCCCGACACCGCGCTTCGGTTCAAGATCACTGGGCATCGCGGCTGACGCCCGATCGCAGCCCACACCGGCGCCGGCAGGTCGTCACGCCCGACCCCGCCAAGGCGGCCGTCACCAGCCGTAGTAGCCGGGACGCGTCCGAACTCGCGCTCCGTCCCGGTCCGCGGCGACGAGGATTCTCCGCCACTCCCCGTCAAAGTCCTGATTGGACGGGTAATACCCGAGCGTGTATACGCTGCGCAACTCCTCCGCCACGTCTTCATACACCGAGTCCAAGTCGCTGATGGACTGCGCGCGAAAGATCCGACCTCCGGTGGTCTCGGCCAGCCGGCTCATCCGGCCCCGCGCCTCGTCGGTCGCCCGTCGCAACCGGTCGCGCCAGCTGCGGTCCGTGCGGATGCTCGGCGCTTCCGGCTCCAAGAAAATCGGGTAGATCGCGCTGTTGATCTCGGCCGCCGCGCGCAGCAGGTCCTCGAACGGAACCTCCGACGGAACCGACCTCCGCCAATGCGGCAGGAGATCGTTGTCCATGCCGTCGCTGATGACGATCAGCGCGTTGCGCTCCCAGCGCCGCCGCGCCAGTTCGTGAGCGTACGACAGCGTGATCGCGTCGTAGAGCGGCGTGCCGCCCGACAGCCGCGGGATCCGCTCGATCGTGCGCAGCAGCGCGTCCCGGTCGGGCGTCAGCGGGCTGACGACATGGACGTAGGCGTCCGACAGCACGTAGATTCCTACGCGGTCGGCGGGACGTGCCGCGAGCACGAACCGGCGAGCGGCCTCCATCACCGCCTCCCGGTCCACCAGCGTGCTGGTGCTGCAGTCAAGTAGGAGGACCAGGTTGAACACCGCATCCGTGTCGTGCAGCACGTTGATCTCCTGCTCGGCTCCGTCCTCGTGGATCGTGAATTGCTCCTTCATCAGGCCTTGGATCGGACGGTTCATCCCGTCCACGACCGCGGCGGACAGCTGGACCAGCCGCACCTCCGACGTGAACTGCGCGACCTCGCCCAAGCGGCCCTCGTCCGGGGACCGGGCCGAGCCCTTCGCTTCCCGGCTGGCAAGGCTTATCCGGAAGGGCGCCCTGAGCATGGTGCGCAGCGCTTCCGGGGCCTGCCAGTGCATCCTGACGGGGGACGCTTCGGGAATGTCCAGCTCGCGCACGACGAGCGATTCTGGATGCCCTGCCGTCACCCGGACCGAGCCGTAGATCCCGGTGCGCCCGTCCCGGCTGTCGCTGAGTATCCAACCTGGCTGGCGTTCGGAGGGCAACGGGACGCTCCACTGCGCCTGCAGGGCGAGCGGGATGTCGACTTTCGACGGTCGCTTCCGCGCCTCCACCTGCAGCCGGACGCAGCGCCACGGGGCGGACACCTGCACCGCTCCGATCGCCGTCTTGAGCTCGGCTCTGCGAACCAGCCCCGCCAAGGTGATGTCTCCATCGACCGTCTCCACCTCGACGCGATGGCCGTACGGTACGTCAACCTCGATGTCGATCAGCGCTCCGTCCTCAGGCTGAACGCGCACGCGGGTCTTGCGATGGAAGCGATTCGTAGCGGTGTCGGAAGCCCGCACTGCGCGCTCGCGGCTCGTCCTGCGCACCCGCACCCGCTCGGTGTCGGTGACCACCACGCTGACGGAGCCCGTCGGGTTCTCCACTCTCAGGACCGGCTCGGCTACGGATTCGGAATCGAGCCACCAAGGATCGGCCTCAAAGTTGATCGGCTCCAGCTCCTCTGTATCGGCTCCGGTGACGACGATGTTGTTGGTCACGGACCGGACGCCAAGCACGGCATAGGCCTGCTCCTCGACGACGCGCCTCTCCCGCCGCCGCTCCAGCTCGCCCTCGAGGACGAGGTGGCCATCCCGGACTACGATGTGAACGGGTCGCAGCAGAACTCGCTGGACGTCGGCCGCGCTCCGCCGCAGCTTGGCCCGGAATCCGACGGCGCGGGTGACGTATCGCCGGATCTCGGGATGCCCGTAGATGCGCCAGTAGGCGTTGACGCGGATCCCGATGTCGTCGCCGCTGTGCGGCAGCACCTCGAGATCATTCTTCACGCTCGCCACGCCTTCCAGCGCCAGCACCGAGCGTTCTATGCTCTCGCTCAGCGCCCGCACTGTGACCGCGCCCTCAAGCGCCACCTCATCGCCGCGAACAGTGAAGCCTACCCAGTCGTAGATCCGGATCCCGCGCTGGCCCGCGATCAGCTGCTGCACTTGGCCGGCGAGACGCTCGGCGGCCGTGCTCGCAGCAAGGGCCGCCACTCCTGCCAGCAGCAGCACTGTGACGCGCAGCGTTGGGCGGCCGGAATCCACGCCTTGATTCTAGGGGGAGGGCGCAGGCCGGCGCCAGTCCAGAGGGCCCTCAAGCGGGCGGCGGGTCACCGCAGCCCTTCGCGCAGCTTGCTGAAGAATCCAGAGTCGGAGCGGCTCCCGTCGGCCTCCAACGCCTGGCCCAGCTGCTCGAAGAGCTCCCGCTGCGAGCGATTGAGCTTCTTGGGGATGTCGACATCGATGTGGGCGTAGAGGTCGCCGCGGCGGCGGCGCTGCAGATGCTGCACGCCCTTCCCGCGGAGCCGCAGTCGCTCGCCGGACTGCATGCCGGGCCGCACCGTATGCGTCTCGTCCCCTTCCAACGTGGGCACCGTCACCTGGGAACCCAAAGCAGCTTGGGCGACGTTGATCCTGACTCGACAGTGCAGATCCACGCCGTCGCGCTCGAAGACATCGTGGTTGCGGACATGGATCAGCACGTACAGGTCCCCGGGCGGGCCGCCGTTGCGCCCCGCGCTCCCTTCGCCCGTCATCCGGACCCGGTTGCCCGTGTCCACGCCGGGCGGGATGTTCACCTTCCGCTTGCGGTCCACCCGGCGCAGACCACCGCCGCTGCAAGTGCCGCACGGCCGCTCGACCACGCGCCCCTCCCCCCGGCACCGGGAGCAAGTGCGGCTCATCATGAACGGGCCTTGGCGCATTCTGACCTGCCCCGTGCCCCGGCAGGGCGCGCAGCGCGTCCGGCTGCTTCCGGGCGCGCAGCCAGAACCCGAGCACTGGTCGCAATGCTCGACGCGCGGGATGACCAGCTCTTTGGCGCACCCGAGAACCGCCTCCTCGAAGTCGATCTCCAGCTCGTACTGCAGGTCATCCCCCCGCTGCCGGTTGTCGCGCCTTCGACCGGACCCGCCGAACAGGTCTCCGAACAGGTCTCCGAAGATGTCAGGGAAATCCCCGGGGTTGAAGCCCCCCGCCCGGCCTGACAGCCCGTCATGGCCGAACTGGTCGTAGAGCCGCCGCTTCTCGGGATCACTGAGGACGCTGTACGCCTCAGAAGCCTCCTTGAACTTCTCCTCGGCCTCCTTAGAACCGGGATTGCGGTCGGGATGGTACTTGATGGCCAGCTTGCGGTAGGCCTGCTTGCAGACTGAGGCGCCGGCGCCCCGCTCTACTCCAAGCACATCGTAATAATCGCGCTTCTGCGGCATTTCCGCCTGCCGAGTCCCTCTGCGGGACTACTGCTGCACGGCCACCTTGACCCAAGAGGCCCGCATGAGGCGCTCCTTGAAGAGGTAGCCCTTTCGCCAGACCTCCAAGATCTGCTGGTCCGACTGGCCTTCTGCCGCCGGCTGGGAGGCAAGCGCCTCGTGCAGGCGCGGATCGAAGGTGTCATGCTCGACCGACTTGAGGCCGGCGCGCTCGAAGATGTCGAGCATCTTCTTGTGGATCTGCTTCAAGCCGGTCCGGAAGTCCTCCGCGCCGGCATCGCCAGTCGCCACGGCCTTCTCAATGTCGTCGATCACGGGCAGCAGGGACTGGATCGTGTCAAAGGCCGCGTAGCGCGACGCGTCCAGCTTCTCTTGCTCCAAGCGCTTGCGGGCGTTGGCGAACTCGGCCTGCACCCTAAGCATCCGGTCGGTCAGCACCGCGACCTCCCGCTTGGCCTCATCCCGTTCGGCCTTCGCCTCCTCCAGCTGCGCTTCGGCCGTGGGACGCTCGGCGTCGCCTTCACCCTCATCGCCTGCGGATCGAGCCGCGCCAGCAACGGGAAGCTCGGCCGGTTCGTCCGGCCGGCCGTCGCCGGCCGGCCCGTCTGCGACCGCGACCGCTCCGGCTGCAGCGTCGTTCGGCTCAGCGCACACATCGGCCGAAGTCTCGTCAGGTGTTCCGATTGCTTCTGATTGCGGCATCGCTATGGTCAGCGGGCGACACGCCCCAAGTCTCAGACTAGCAGAGGTCCGAACGGCTGAATCCAGCCCGTCGGAGTCTCGCACTTCCGCTCACTCATCGTCGCCGACCCCGGTGAAGGCCGCCTCGAGCCCGCGCTCCGCGAACCGCCGGATGGCCGGTGACGCCTCGCCCGAATCCAAGGCGCTCCGATAGTGATCCAGCGCCAGGTCGCGATTTCCGAGGATGTCCTCAATGCGCCCCATGTAGATGTGGGACATGGCCCGGATGCGGGCGTCGGTGGCCGTCCTGGCCGCCACGGCGAAGTGCTCGAGCGCCAGATCGGGGTCGGCCTCGTCCAGTGCGACGCGGCCCAACCCGTAGCTGGCCTGGCCCTGCCCGTCCCCACCTCGGGAGAGCACCTGCTCGTAGAGCCTCCGCGCCCGGCCCAGCTCGTTGAGCTGCAGCAGGCCCTCGGCTTGGGACAGCAGCCGCTCGGCTTCGGACACCTGCGGCCGCGCGACCCGGCGCGGAGCGGGAGCGCTGGGCGAGGCTCGCTCGGCGAACTTCACCTCCTGGATGCGGGCGCCCTCCCGGCGAACGTTGATCTCCTCGATCATGGTCGGGTAGTAGCGCCGGAAGGGCTGGGGCTGCTGCTCGTACTCGCCAAGCTTGTCGAAGAAGTACGGAGTGAGGATGAAGCCGTGCCGCATCTGCTCGTCGACGCGCTCCAGCTTCCTAGCCTCGGGCTCGTACCGCATCCGGATCTGCATGGCGTGCGCGAGCGACTTCGTCACCAGCAGCTGGAAGTTGGTCTTGTAGGCGTTGTCGAGCGCGGGCGCGAACATCGCGAAGCGCGCCAAGCCCTCCTTGCGGGCGACCGCCTCCGAGAAGCGGAGCGAGAGCCGGTCCAGCTGATGCAGCAGGTAGGCCGCTCGGATCTCCTCGCCGCGGATCTCGGCTGACGAGTGGATCACGACCCTCACATCCCCTCCGTAGGCGCGCATGTTGATGGATCCCGGCGCGGCCAGCAGGTCGAAGTAGATTCGGAAGCCGCGCGCCTCCCGACTTGAGCTCGGCAGCCGCAGGTAGCCGTTGATCTCGAACACCGCTTCAAGCAGCGGTTCCTGGTAGCGCAGCATCTCAGCCTCATAGGCCGGGCGGTACTTCTCCCAGAGCCGCTCGATCCCCGCCACCGAGTAGAACTCGCGCAGCAAACCGGACAGGCCACGGATGGGGCGGATGTCGACCGGGAGGTCGGTCGGCACCTCGGCTTGGAGGTCGAAGTAGGGCGGCTGCCCGCATCGCAGCGCGAAGGACACGTACTTGGAGAGGTCCAAGTCTGGATCGGGATCGTGGTATCGCTCGTAGAAGGTCTTCAAGCGAGACCGCATCCCGGAATCCAGCGCCTCAAGGTCCTCCCGCAAGGCGCGACGGACCGGACTGACGGCTTCCGCGTTCAGCCCTGCATCGTAGCCTGCCACGTTGATCGCCGCCATCACGGCGAACAATCGGACATCCGCGACCAGCTGCTCCTCAGGCTGCGATTGCAACGGGCCCGCCAGCAGCAGGGGGACCACCACGCAGCAGATCGCCCGAAAGCCCACGACTCTCAGTGTATTCGAGCGACCCGCACCCCGCGACAAGCGCAGGACGGGCGGGGCCCTGCCACCGCCGGCCGGGCCAGCTTGGAATTACAATGGTTAGATTAGCCGCAATGCGAACGCCAGACCCGCATCAGGCCAACGGCCGCCCCGGACCCGAGGGCAACGGGAGGTCTTGGGCGCGCGTGCAGCTCGCCAGGCACCCCGAGCGGCCGCATGCCTTGGACTACATCGGGCGGCTGTTTGACCGCTTCCACGAAATCCACGGCGACCGGTCGTTCGGCGACGACCCCGCGATCGTGTGCGGGTTCTGCTTCTTCCGGGGCCAGCCGCTGATGGTCGTCGGCCAGCAGAAAGGGCGGCGGACGAGGGAGAAGCTGCACCGCAACTTCGGCATGCCGCGACCCGAGGGCTACCGCAAGGCGCTGCGCGCGATGAAGATGGCGGAGAAGTTCGGGCGGCCCATCGTGACGCTGCTGGACACGCCGGGAGCGTACCCGGGAGTGGACGCCGAGGAGCGCGGGCAGGCGGAGGCGATCGCCCGCAACCTGTACGAGATGGCGCAGCTGTCGGTGCCAGTCGTAGCGGTCTGCATCGGCGAGGGAGGCAGCGGTGGGGCGCTGGCCCTAGGAGTCGGGAATCGGGTCCTGATGCTGGAGAACTCCGTGTACAGCGTGATCTCTCCCGAGAGCTGCGCCGCGATCGTGTGGCGCGACTCCGCTAAGGCCGAGTTGGCGGCTGAAGCGCTGAAGCTCACCTCGCGGGACCTCAAGCAGCTCGGGCTGGTGGACGCGGTCGTGGCCGAACCGCAAGGCGGTGCCCATGAGGACCTAGACCGGGCGGCAAGCTTGCTTGGGGAGGCTCTCGGCCAGCACCTCGACGCCCTGAAGTCCCATTCGCCGGAGCAGCTTACGGAGCAGCGGTACAGGAAGTTCCGCAAGATGGGCGACTATTTCGTCGACGTCGGAGACTGCTGAGCCTCGAGCGTCCTCCCCCGGCGGCCGCGGTCCGGCTGCTATCCTCAGCCCAAGGAGCGGTGAACCGCAGCTTGGATTGGCGGAGCGACGAGCGACTGTGCATGAGAGAGGCGTACGTCCGGGCGCTGGGGCCGCGAATGTCACCGCTTCCGCGGCGACATGGACCGGCCCAATGGGCGGTGCTTTGCCTGCTGTCGCTCCTAGTCCCTGCTGCGCCGCAAGAAGCGCTGGGGCAAGGCGCCACTAGGATTCCTGAGCAAGCGGCTTCGCCGCTGGACCCTCTGCCGTTCCTGTGCCCGATGGATCCCGACATCCGCTCGGCGACGCCGGGCACTTGCTCGCGATGCGGCATGCGTCTGGTGCTGGGCTTGCCACCGCCAGCCGAATATCCGGTGCTGCTGCGCAGCTCGCCTCGGGCGGTGGTCCCGGGCGAGCCGGTCCAATTGGAGTTCGAGGTCCTGCAGCCCGGTTCCGGCCGGCGCCAGGTCGAGTTCGAGGAGGTTCACGAGAAGCTGTTCCATCTGTTCTGGGTGAGCCATGACCTCAGCGTGTTCCGGCACGAGCATCCAGCGCTCGGAGCGGACGGAGTCTTCCGTATCGAAGCGGTGTTCGAGCAGCCCGGGACCTACCGGCTGATGGGGGACTTCTTCCCGGCGGACGGGACGCCGCAGATGTACCCTATGACTCTCACGACTCGCGGCTTCGAAGGCGTCTTGGAGGAGATCCGGGCTGACTTGGAGGAAGACTTGCACCCCAAGCGGGGTGAGAACCTAACGGTGTCGCTGAAGACGGAGCCGCAGTCTCCGCTGGCCGGTCAGCTCACCTTGCTCTTCTTCGAGCTCAGCACCGCTCGGCGGCTGCAGAAGTTCCTCGGGGCGTGGGCCCACATGCTGGCAGTCAAGGACGACCTAGTCACGATGATCCACGGCCACCCGACCATTGCCGACGGCGGCAAGCGGATTCAAATGAACGTGATCTTCCCGGAACCAGGCAAGTACCGGGTCTGGGTCCAGGTGCAGCGCCGCAGGAAGGTCAGCACTGTCCCGTTCACGATCACCGTGAGCGACCTGCCCCGCTGAGGCGCGAGAGTCAGCCGCACTCGCCACATGGCGGAGAGGGAGGGATTCGAACCCTCGTTAGAGTTTCCCCTAAACACGCTTTCCAAGCGTGCGCCTTAAGCCGCTCGGCCACCTCTCCGCAGCAACGACCTCACCAGCCGCCAAGCCCTCTCATTGTAAGGCCCCAGCCTGCCACGTCGAGGCGATGGAGGCCGAGCAAGGGCGCAGCAGCCGCTCAACCGCGCCCATAGAAGATGCGGCGCTGCGCTTCGAGCCGCCCCGAAGGCCCGACGCCGGCCGCGTAGGCTTCGAATCCGTTGCGCACCAGAGCCCGAGCGTCCGGGCCGTAGGGCCCCAAGGCCTCGTCGATCCAGTCGCCTACCAACTGCTCATCCAGCTCGCCGCTCAGCACGGCGTCGGCCTTGCGCTCGAATTCCGGCAGGAAGTCGTGTCCGAAGTGAGACTTGCAGTCGAGGGCAACCAGATCCGAGACGTCGAAGGCATAGTCGGGGACGGAAGCGCCGATCAAGGCGAGCATCTCCGACAGGAACCGGTTCGAGAAGGCCTTCACCTCGCGGTCCACGGCGCGACGATGCTCCTCGAACTCCTCGCGCGAAGCGTCGGGGCCCAAGGGAGGAGCAGCCAGCTCCAAGTAGAGCTTGTTCTTGGGTTCGGTCCCCGAAGGGCGGATGGTCGCCTTGATGCCGCCCTCGACGCGGAACGTGATCAAGTTCCGCGAGCTGCGGTCCGTCTCCGAGAGAAAGGTGCCGTAGCGGTCTTGGTTCCAGTAGTCGTTGATCTCGAGCACGGCGCGGCCGCCGATGGATCGAGGCGGGCGGTCACGGAGCTCCTGCTGGATCTTGCGAATGTTGGCGGAACCGGCGGCGCCCTGCATCACCGTGGACCGCACGGTGTTGGCGTGGTATCCGAAGCGCTTGTAGGTGTCGATCAAGTAGCCGTAGACGGTCTCCCCGCGCGAGGCCAAATCGGCAGCGAGCTCGGCCAGCACGACTGCCGCGCCCGCGGCGTCCTTGTCGCGCACCAGCGGCGTCAGCATGAAGCCATGGCTCTCCTCGGCCGCAAGGACGAAGTCGTCGAGCGTGGCGGACAGGTTCCGGAACCGTCCGGTCCGCTCCAAGGATCCGAGCACGTTGGCGATGTACTTGAACCCGACCAGCAGGTCGCCGAGCACCACTCCGTTCTTCGCTTCCACGAGCTTGCGGATCAGGTCGGTGGTGACCTCGGTCTTGATCGCTAGCGGGCGGGCGGGCAGCCGACCTGCGGCCTCCAAGGAGTCCAAGCGGTAGCGCGTGAGGATCGCGGCGAACTCGTTGCCGGTCAGGAAGCGGTAGCCGTCGCCGTCCACCGAAGCGCCGCCGAGGCGGTCGGCGTCGGGGTCGGTTGCGAGGACGAGGTGCGAGCCGGTCCGGGCCGCGAGCGCGATGCCGCGCTCCAGCGACTCCGGGACTTCGGGGTTCGGGCTGCGGAACTTGACATGTCGAAAGTCGCTGCGGATCTGGCATTGCTCAGGGACGTAGTGCAGCTGGCGTCCCGGCTGGAAGCCCATGGCCTCCAGTGAGCGCCCCACGGTGCGCGTGCCGGTTCCATGCAGGCCTGTGAACACGATGGAGGCTTGGCCCGTCTCGCTCCGCAGCCTGAGGCCGAGGTTCATCTCGACATACCCCTGCCGCGCCGCGCCCGGCACCGGGCAGATCACGTCCGCCTCGCCGGTCTGCCGGACCCCGTCGAGGCGCACCTCCTTGACCCGCTCGACGATCGAAGCCAGCTCCTCGTCGTCAGGAGGGATCTCCTGGCCGCCTTCGCCGTTATAGAACTTGCTCCCGTTGTCGTCGGGATGATTGTGCGAGGCGCTGACATTGAGGCCGCCGTGCGCGCCGAGATTGCGGATCAGGAAGGACAGCTCGGGCGTGGAGATGTAGTCCTCACTGTCGTCAGGCAGGCAATAGACCTTCACGCCGGCGGCGCCGTACACGGCAGCGCCTGTCCGGGCGAGGTCTCGCGAACTGAGACCTAGCAGCGGGTTCGGGACGCCGTCAGGATAGGTGCCTCGCAAGTTGTGGAATCTGCGGACGTCGCAGGCCACGACGACGGACAGCTGGCGGGCCGTAGGAAACCGCTGGCGGAGGTACTCCACGTGACCTTGGACGGAGGAGGCAATCGTGAAGGGGTTGATGCGGTTCGGTCCGATCCCGACGGGCCCGCGCCGGCCGCCTGTGCCGAAGGGAATGACTTGGTAGAAGCTGTCGACGAGCAGGTCGAACTGCCGCGCGTCCACCATCCACTGCAGCAGGGCGGTGTAGTCACTGGGCTCGACCAGGCCAGCCAGCTTGTCGGCGGCCAGCCAATCCTCCAAGTGATCCAAGGCCGAAGCCTTGATCTGCTCGGGCAGGTCGACGCCCGTCATGCCCTCGCGGGCCGAACGCAGCAGTGCTGCTGAATGGATACTCATTTCGCCTTTACGTACTCGCTAGCCGGCTCAAGATCCTCGGGACGGCCAACATCCCGCCAGAAGCCGGGGATCTCGAAGCACTTCACAATCTTGCCTGCCCGCACAGCGCCAGAGATGGCATCGGTCAGGTCGTACTCGCCACGGGCCGACGGAGTCAACCGAGCCAGCGCCTCAAAGACGCTGCTGCGGAACACATACACTCCAGCGCAGAGGAAGTTGGTGGTCGAAGTCCCTTTAGGGGGCTTCTCAACGATCCTGACCACACGGTCGCCCTCCACGTACACCGCGCCGCCCCGGTAGGGGTCGTCCACGCGGGTCAAGGCGAGGACCATTTCCGAGCCCCGCTCCAAGGCGAACAGCTCCCGGTAGACCTGGGGAGCGACGACGATGTCCCCGAGGGTGAGCAGGAACCGGCCGTCCTTGGCGAAGTCCCGGGCCAGCAGCGCCGCGCTGCCCGTGCCAGTCGGTTCCTCCTGAACCCTGTACTGGAGCTCGATACCGTGCGGAGGATGCTCCCTAAAGTATTGGCGGACCATCTCGCCGCGGTAGCCAATCACGACGCACACCCGCGACACGCCCGCGGAGGCGAGGCGGTCCATTTGGTGAGCGAGCATGGGGCGACCTGCCAACGGAAGCATCGGCTTGGGGCAGTCCATCGTCAGGGACTTCATGCGTGTGCCGCGCCCGGCAGCGAGAATTACGGCGGTCCTGACTTGGGTCGCAGAACGGTCCACGCGGCGGCACCCCCCTCCCCCAATCTAGCAGAATGGCGGAGTTCCCGCAGGCGTGGTGGCCGGGAAGCCACCAGCAACCGGTCGCACTGGCAGGATTCGACGTGCTCGAACAAGACGCTGCTGCCACCAATTGCTCACACTGCATCAATCTTAATCTCGGTGCAATGAATCTGTAACACGAGTCGCCGGAAGTGAGAGCTTCACTGGTGAACGCTCGCCTAGCAAAAGATCCGAGCAATCCGACTCAGCAGTCTAGGCAGGACCGTCACCGCAACCGAACTTCTCGGCCGAGGAAGCGGCAGAATTAGGTCTCGGAAAACGATCGACGGCTTGCTTCCAATTTCAATGGGACCGACCGAGGAATAGGTCCCTTCCGGCCACTAGGGACTGCATCTTGTGATCAGCTACAACGCGTGTGAGCATCCAGAATCCACAATCCGGGTTCACGAACGCGATTCTCTCCTCGCCGAGGATGTTGGCGGCATGCTCGATTCTCGATGCAACTAGGTCGGGGCTCTCCACTTCGTTATCCTTGATGTCGATGACACCTAGGCCTAGCTTCTTGCCCGGATCCAAGTCCTTCAGATGTACCAGCTCTTCATACCCCCTGCGGGCGAACTCAAGCAGCAGAACATCGCAGTGCAGCGAATTCATCAGCGGCAGCAGATCCTTCCAGATTCCAGACTGGATGGTCTGGCCGCCGTAGTTGCCAAAGCAAAGATGGACGGCCTTCGTCCCGTGAACGCCGTCCAGCACGTGGTTGAGGGCGGCTACTGCCCACTCCCATTCGTCCGGGTGGCCGGTGATGTTTGCCTCGTCGAGCTGGATCACGTCGGCTGGGATCCGTCCCAGCTGCTTGCGGAGGACTTCCGCGACCGCCATACCCAAGTCCTCCTTGCTGGAGTACCAGCGGTCCAGCACCGTCTTGGCCAGCATGTGAGGGCCGGTGCAGGTGAACTTCAGCGGCTTGGAAGTGAGACCGCGGACCAGCTGGAAGTCGGCCAGCAGGTTGAGCGTGCCCTCGCCGATCTCGTCAACGATGACGGCGCCGGGGAAGTCGCGCGTGACCGCTCCGGTCCAAGCGTGGAAGGCCTCTAGGTCGTCATAGGTGCATTTGGTGCGTACGCCGGCGAATTGCGTGACGAAGTATTCGATCATCCCGTTGGTCTCGGGATGGGAGGGGTCGAAGCGATTCAGCTCGCCATCGGCGACTATGTCGAGGCCGGCCTGCTCTTGAGTGTGCAGGACCACCCGGATAGCGTCACGCAGCGTGGTCTTCGAGGTGTCTCCGTAGAGCCATTGAGGGATCGGATAGCTCCCGACGACCGTCGTTTGAATTCCCATCTGACGAATATATCGGACTGGCAGGCCCTCAGCGGTCCTCAGGCGCTCTCGGAGTCCCGGCCGGGCCGTCGCTCGCATGCTGCTGCGCGTGGCTGCCGGGCGGGCGCGAGGCATCTGTCGCAGCTTCGGACCGCGGCCCGCTGCAAAGAAGCGGGACGGGACGCAGTCCATCCCGCCTCAGACTTGGGGGCAGCGACGAATGCGAGATCTTCAGGGTCCGAATCACTTCCCACCAAGCTTCAGTTCAAGAACATCCGCTACGTGACACGCTCAACCCTAGGGAGGATCCCTCCAGTACAGCCGAAATGAGTCACCAAGCCCTGCTCCTGTAGAGAGTGACTCGAAGTGGGCGTCACGAAGCATTCACGACTTGGAGAATAATACAAGCAGCCGGCCTCGTAGTACGGCCTCTCCCGAATGAAGGCATCCGCATCGGAGAGAGCCGCTAGCCAAGTCCTCTTCGATTTGACTAAGTCTACAGTCGTCGTGAGACGAAGAGTGGCGAAGTCCTCAGGGCGATAGCAGCCTCGACGTCCAAGGAATCCCAATAATGCAAGGGGAGAATATCCCGGATCCTTAGCAACGGCTGCCCAGACCAGGGCTCCGAGGGAGAGGATTTCTTGATGTGCGTACACAGTATCCACATAGTCTCGCACTTCGCCACGAAATGCGAGTGTCAGGACTTTATTGATGGCAAGATCTATTTCGTGCAACAATAGACCGCCAACCTCATCGCGCACTAATGGCATGAATCTCCAAGCCGAGTCATGCGCCCAATCAACGAATGTCTCTTGAGATCCCTTCCTAACTCGTGCGCTGATGAATCCGGGTTGATTCTCTCGAATTGTCACTTCATAGCCATTCCCTTTGAGGACTTCAACATCTTGCTCAAATGATTCCTTGACGGCACCAAAGGTGTCGTGAAAGAAATCTATGTCATCGCTGAAGCGAATCGATCGTGGCGTGTGATGGAGAGCCGTTCCGCCCGCCAAGTAGCTCTCGATATGCCTAGTGTCAGCTAGTATTGCCAACACAATCTTCTGGAACGCAGTTAGGGGCACAGCTTCCCCGCGAGCATCCAAGCCCTCATGTCACCGTGCTTCCTCAGTCCCTCAGCAACCCACTCCACATCATCGATTCCGATCTCCAAGTCCTTGCGGCAGTACCAGAAGCACATGGCGTAGAAATCTCGAAACGCTCTTCTGGCCTCTTGGATGCGCAACGGACCCTCCAGTGGCTCTGGCACGGATGGACTGGCAGCGGGCGTGGGGACGCTTGAATCAGTCCGTGAGGGAGTTCGGCGAACCCTATCCGTCACAGCCATATCCTAACCCACCTGAGTTGGCCCGCCCTGAGTGAGGTCGTCCGCCGATCAGTCCATGCACTTCGCTAGGCCGCCGTCCGACCGCCTTGCCAGCACCACGGTCACGGGTTGGCACAATATCGCCGTCATAGACCACGCCAAGATGGGCGTCGGTTGAGCCGACCGCCCTGGAAGCGGCGCTGGCGCTCTCGCGCTCAGCGCAGCGCCGTACGCTCAACAGCAGGCGGCTGAGGACCCTCTGTGGCGGCTCGGCATAGGGAAACCTGGCCCGAGTCACGGCTCAGCTCCCGGCTCACCGTCTAGAGCGCGGACTCTGACCCGTCCCGCGCCCCTAGCAGCACGACCCTGCTGGCGAGCCGTGGGCGGGCGGCGCGTCACGCCGTGGATTCGAATCGGCGCACCGTGGGCTGCTATCCGCACCGCTCCCGTTCAGCCTATTGCAGCCGAACCAGCAGCGGCGACCAATCGGCGGCGCAGACTCGCGGACACAGCGACCAATTGGGTCCTTGCGAGCAACGCCTCATCGCGACTGAACGCTGTCAGCCGCCGAAGGGCCGTCAGCCGACTCGGTCCGCTTCAACTGCCCGCAGGCGGCGAAGATGTCCTCACCCCTGGGCCGGCGCACGAAGCACGGAACGCCCCGCTGAACAATCGACCGGAACGCCTCGACGCGCTCGGGCCTCGGCATCCGGTACGGTATCCCCGGCCCGGCGTTCAGCGCGATCAGGTTCACCTTGCACTTCAGGCCGGAGACAAGCTGCCGCACGCGCTTGGCGTCCGAGTCCGCATCGTTCACGTCCCTCAGCAGGACATACTCAAACGTCAGCCGCTCCCATGGACGGAGCGGGTAGCGGCGGCACGCAGCCAGCAACTCCTTCAGCCCGTAGCGGCTCGCGAGCGGCATCACCGACCGACGCTGGCGCTCGTTGGAAGCGTTCAACGACACTGCCAGCTTGCCGCGGACCGGGTGAGCGCCAAATTCAGCGATCTTGGGAGCGATCCCCGAAGTCGAGACTGTGATTCGCCTCTGGGGTATGCCGACCGCCTGCGGATCAGCGAGGATCGAGGTCGCCTTCATCACCGCCTTGAGGTTCAAGAGCGGCTCTCCCATGCCCATCATCACGAGATTGAGCGGCCTGCGCCGAGTGTTCAGCCCGCGGTCCCGCGACAGCGTCAGCACTTGCCCCACGATTTCTCCGGCACTGAGATTCCGTTCGAAGCCCAGCTGCGCCGTCAGGCAGAACCGGCAGTCGATGGGGCAGCCCACCTGAGTGGAAATGCAGAACGTGTCCCGCCTCTCTTCGGGGATGAAGACCGACTCAATCGATCGCCCGTCACTCAGCCGCAGCAGATACCGGACAGTTCCGTCCGCCGCCACACAGCGACTCTGGACCCCCGGATGGCCGATGCCGTACTCACCCTGCAGCGCTCCGCGCAGCGCTGCCGGCAAGGTCGTGATCTCCGCAGCCTCCGAGCATCGGTCCCGGTATAAGGCGCGATAGATCTGCCCGCCGCGATAGGACGGCTCGCCGTGAGACTCCACCAGCTCGGTCAATTCGGCCAAGTCCCGGCCCAAGAGCGGCCTTCGCCTCGCCGCTGCTTTCAGAGGGTGGTCCATCCATGCTCCCGCCGACACCGACCGACGAACGGTCAGACCGGCGTCATCACGACCCGCACCTGCTCGTCACCGACGCGGATCGTCCGCGCGATCCCTGCCTCGCCCGCCACCGAACCGGCGCTGAGACGCACGCACAGCGTCTCCTCCATCAGGTGGTCCCGGTGCCGCGCGATCACCCTCTCGGCGCTCTCGGAGCCGTCAATGTCCAGCTCGATTCGCCGGGTGTACTCGATGTCAGCCTCCTTGCGGAGGTTCTGAACGCCCCGCAGCAGCTCCCTGTAGAAGCCGTCGTCGCGCAGCTCCTCGTCGAGCTCCGTCTTCAGCACGACGACTGTCGCCGAATCCCCGGCCGCGGCGAAGTGCTGCTCGGCCACCACGCTAACTTGCACGTCCTCCTTGTCCAAGCTGACGGTCTCTCCGTTGAAATCGACGACGGCGCTCCCGCGGCTGAGCAGCTCGGCCCGCAGCTGGCCCGCGTCGAGACCGGCGAAGACTCTCTTGGCATGCCGCATCAATCGGCCGAGGCGCGGCCCCAGACGACGGAAGTTCGGCTTCACCACGTACCGCACATGGGCGGCGTCTCCCTCCACGAAGACCGCTTCGCGAACATTCAACTCGTCCTCGATCAGCCGCCGGTAGGGAATCAGGCGCCCGCGCAGCTCCGCGTCTGCAATCACGATCTCCGCCCGCCGGAGAGGCTGTCGGACTCTGATCTGCCGCTCCGTCCGGACCCGCAAGCCGAGCGAAACCGTCCTTCGGACCGCCGCCATCTCCTCAGAGAGGCGGTGATCCTCCCTGCCTCGGCTGTCCGGCAGGTCGCAGAGGTGGACGCTCTCCCGCCCGAACATCCCGGCTCCCCGCACCACGTTCTGGTAGATCTCCTCGGCCATGTACGGAGTGAAGGGCGCGCTCAGCATCGCCACGCTCACCAAGCACTCGTACAGAGTGGCATAGGCATCCAGCTTGTCGGCATCGATGTCGCTCTTCCAGAAGCGCCTCCGGCTGCGGCGCAGGTACCAGTTCGAGAGGCCTTCGACGAAGGCGTTCAGCTCGCCGGCGGCCTCGTAGGCGAGGAAGTCGTCCATGTAGCCGCGAACTCGGCCGGCCACGATGTCCAGCTCCGACAGGATCCACCGGTCCAGCAGCCCGCGCTCCGCGTAGGGCCGGCCAGTAGCGGCGTTCGGATCGAAGCCGTCGATCTCGGCGTAGATGGTGAAGAAGGAGTACACGTTCCGGAACTTGAGGGGGAACTCCTTCTGGATCGTGCGAACGTTTCCCAAGGAGTGGCGCGTAGGCGACCACGGCGGATTGCCCGCCAGGAAGAACCATCGGAAGGCGTCGGCGCCCGGAGCCGGCGTAGGCACCTCCAACGTGACCCGCTCGCCGACGGGAAGCCGCGGCACATCGAGAGGAGACACCGGGCCGCCCCCTCCGGCCACCTCGACTCCGAGGGAATGCCGATCGCCCGCGGCCAAGACGATCCCTCGTCTCGACACCCTCTTGGACGCCCGCACCGCCCGGTCCAAGCTCGCTGCCTCCCCGCTGGAACGCGAGATCAAGACGCGGCTTCCCGGCTTGAGGTCCAGAGCCCGCATGTCGTCGGTCGAGACCAGCACGTCCCCATTGCTAGGCTGCCGCCCCGCTCCGTCGCGGCCCAGCACGGCGAAGTCCTGGGCTACGCGGTCGAAGATCACTTCCGGAGGCGTGTAGTTCCCCAGCGATTTCGACTCCTTCTTGCCTGTCGGATCGGCCACATGGCCCAGCACGATGCAGTTCCGGAAAGGATGGGGGTACTCCACCCTTTCAAGGCCCAGCTCCTCGCAGCACTGGCGGTCGAATACCAGCGTCGAGACCATCAGCTGCGAGTAGAACCAGCCGCGCGTCTGGTCGATCGCCTCCGTGATGTAGTCGGCGGGAAACCGAGACTCGAACTCCCGCCGCCCATGGTGCGGATAGCCGTACTGGGCGAACGGCATGCAGCCCGAATCGAACCAGCAGTCGATCACCTCGGGAACACGACGGTACACGCCCTCCTCACCGGGCTCGGACCAAGTCACCTGGTCGATCCACGGCTTGTGCACCATCAGATGCTCCGACAGCGATGGATCCCGCTGCCGGGCCCGACGGAAGTGGTCGAACGCCTGAGGGTTCTTCTCCAAGATCTCTGAGCAGGAGGCGGGCACGGCGATCGATCCCGTCACGTCGTTGATCCAGACGTTGAGCGGGGTGCCCCAGTAGCGCTCCCGTGAGAGCGCCCAGTCGATGTTGTTGCGGAGGAAGTCCCCGAACCGCCCCGTCCCGATGTGTTCCGGAAGCCAACGGATGCGGTCGTTGTTGGCCAGCACCTCCCGGTTGCGGGCGGTCGTCCGGATGAACCACGCCGGGCGGGCGTACTGGATGAGCGGGTCGTCGTCAGCCCTCCAGCAGTACGGGTAGTCGTGCCGGTAGTTCTCCCGGTGAACCAAGCGCCCACTCGCCTTGAGCATGCCGATCAGCGCCTTGTCCGCATCCTTCACCCACTGACCGGCCACCTCCTCGACGCTGTCGTCGAAGGTGCCGTCGGGCCGCACGGGGCACAGCAGCGGCACGGAACCCGGATCGGCGTAGCGCTCAGCGACGGACCGGTGCAGATCGTAGTCAACTTCTCCGAAGGCGGGCGCTTGGTGGACCAGCCCCGTGCCGCTGTCCAGCGTCACGAAGTCACCACCCAGCACCTTCCAGAGATACGGTTCCCTTCCCCCATCGCGCAGCTCGCCGGCAGCATCCCAGCGCGAACCAACGAAGTGCGGGAACGGAGGACGGTAGCGCAGGCCAACCAGCTCCTCGCCGGGGACCTCCCTCTCGACCGGCAGCTCCTCGTGGAGCGTCTTGCGCAAAGACTCTCTCAGTGCCGCCGCGATGACGAGGGAGCGGTCTCCGATCCGCACTTGGACATACTCGAATTCCGGCCGCACCGCCACGTACTGGTTGGCCGGCAACGTCCACGGCGTGGTCGTCCAGACCAGCAGGCTGAGGCCGGGGCGGTCAACCAGATCCAAGGCGACATAGACCGACGGGTCCTCAACACTCTTATATCCGAGGCCGACCTCTCCCGCCGACAGGGCAGTCCCTCCCTGCGGCCACCACCAGACGATCTTGTGGCCCCGGTAGAGAAGGTCCTGGCGGTACAGCCGCGCCAGAGCCCACCAGACGCTCTCCACGAACGACTTGTGATAGGTGACGTAGGCGTCGGACAGGTCGACCCAGAAGCCGACCCTGCGAGTCATCTTCTCCCACTCGCCGGTATAGCCGAACACCGAGTCCATGCACTTGCGGATGAACCGCTCGACACCGTACTCCTCGATCGCCTGCTTGCCGTGGATGCCGAGCTCCTTCTCGACCTCCACCTCGACCGGGAGTCCGTGGGTGTCCCAGCCCGCCTTCCGCGGAACATAGCGGCCGGCCATCGTACGGTAGCGAAGGAACACATCCTTGAACACCCGCGTGAGGACATGCCCGTTGTGCGGCAGCCCGTTCGCGGTCGGGGGCCCTTCGTTGAAGATGAACGGCTCGGCTCCTCGGCGCAGCTGCAGGCTCTTCTCGAAGATCCGGTTCTCCTCCCAGAACTGGCTGACTGCGTGCTCGGTCGACGGGAAATCGACGATGGGCTTGGCTCGTTCGAATCGGGGCTTGGTCATGGCAGTGCAGCCGGCCGCTGGCGATAGGCGGAGGAATCAGGCGGGAAGCAACGCGGCCGCAGCCGAATCGGGCCGGTCGCGCCGAGCGCTGGCGAGACTACGGACAGCCTCCAGCGCCAGCCCCTTCCATCGTAGCCTCTCGCATCCCAGCGCCGACTCTGGCGGCGGCACGGGCGCTAGCGAGGCGCGGAGAGCGGAAGATCGAGGACTTCAGCTCCAGCGTCGAGCTGGGTCATCGGAAACAGACCCAGCAACCAACCGATCGTCCTCGTGACTGAGAGCGCGGACACAAATCCCTCCCTAACCGAGCCCTCGCCAATCAGACCGCCCGCCACCGCCGCGCCCGTCGCTTCGGCGGTTGGCACCAAGAACACCAAGGTGGACTGGTAATCGCTGCGGCCGCGAAGACCTGTCATCAGAGCGGACAGCATCGCGTCCTGGCCCGACGGCGGGCCCGGCAAGCGGGCCACTGTGAGCTGGGCTAGCTTCTCCCCCGCCCGAACCTTGGCGAGGAGCGTCTCGGCTGCCCGGCCGCCCGCGATGCCGTAGGTCTCGGCTGCCAACGAACCGCTGCGAGCGTTGGCCCACAGCGATCCCGCCGGAGGAAGCGCCGCTCGTCCGGCTGCGGCGAGCTCGCGCGGCTCCAGCCGGCCGGCAGTCACCGCGGGGCCGAGCTTGGCGAAGAAATCGGACTCGATACCAGCCGTTAGCCAAGCGATCCTCGCCAATTCACTACGAGCTGCGTGGCGGAAGCCCTCCAGTAGGACCGCATCCCGCAAGAGGGAATCCCATCCTTCCCCTCGCGCGTCCGTCAGCACCAACGCAACGTGCTCGATCCCGGTGGGACGGTCCCGGTCGGCCCTCGACGCAGCGGGCAGATTCTCCACCGCAGCGCCGCTGAGGAACTCCAGCTGGTCGGGTGCGAGCGGCGGCAGGAAGGCGACTAGGCCGGGGACCTGGCCGTCGCCCTTGCCGCTAGCATACGCCAAGCCGCCGCTCGCCAAGCCCGCGACAGCCGTCGGATACCACGCCGTCGGTATCGCGCCACCCGTCTGAGGGAGCACCTCCTCGATGTCTACCGCCAAGATGATGTTATTCCCGGAGTTCGCTACGAACAGCGTCCTCAGATCCAGGGACACCCCCAGCGCCGAGGGCAACGATCCGGCCGGTGACCCCGGCAGCGGCGCGACGCTCTGCACATCCAATAGATCGAAGCCGTTCGCCTCCGTGATCCCATGCGTCCACAAGTTGTCCGAGTGCGCGCAGGCCGTGAAGAGTCGGTGGCTGTAGCTTCGCTCTCCACCGTCACCGGACCCGCTTCCGAGAGCTTGCACCTCGCCAGGCACAATGAGCAAGTCAGTTGGATGGTCGCCTACTGGGATGCGCTCGACCA
Source organism: Bryobacterales bacterium (assembly GCA_963662745.2). Taxonomy (GTDB): domain Bacteria; phylum Acidobacteriota; class Terriglobia; order Bryobacterales; family UBA6623; genus VXMF01. The sequence continues at coordinate 1,283,950 of CAXXUI010000002.1, read as the reverse complement.
AGCGCCTGTCTGCGAGCCTGTACAGGCCCAGCGATGCCTCACCCCAGTGACTGATGACCAAGTGGTCACCGTCAGGCCCCAAGCGCGCCCGGTAGGGCGCGGCGCCCGTTCGAATCTCGTGGAGCACCAAGCCTGACTGGGTGTTGATGACGATCAGCCGGTCCTGGAAGAGATCTAAGGCATACAGCAGCCGGTCGTCGGCGTCAAGCCGCACGTCCCCGATCAGCGTCGGGCAGTCTCCCGAGCAGCGCGGGAGCACTCGAAACTCGCGCTCCAGGGTCAGGGAGCCGCCATCAAACGACAGCTCCCACACGCTGCCACGCCTTCCGCCGCCGACATACACCCTGTCGCCGGAGCGGTTGAAGGTCAAACCCAGCCAAGCATCGGGCAGCTCCACCCGGCTGACCTGCTCCGCCGTGACCGCATCCAGGACAGCCACCGAGGGGGTCTCGTAGCCTGCCTGCAAGACGAGCAAGTGACTCCCGTCCGGAGACAGCTCGAGGGTGAGGGGAAGGCTGTTCACGGGGACCTGGGTCCCGGCGGGGGTGATGCGCTGCCCGGTAGGAAGGAGAATCCTGCCGTCCGTCTGGAGCCCCGGCCCCGCCTGCCCGGGCGCGGGAGCCGGCCCAGCAGCGACCGAAATCAGGACCGCGACGCAAAGGGCCGCCGGGCAACTAAGGCGGCCGTGCCTCGAACTTCGCATTCTTCCCTGTAGAGCAAGTGCTGGAATCCCGCGAACAGCTGCGTAAGCTCGTTCTCCCTCAACAGGAAGGCAGGATTCCGAGGGCCCGTTCCGAACCGCAGTTGCGTCGTGGTGAAGGTCTTGTAGACAACGATCCCGCCGGGGCGGACGCAGCGACGGATCGCGGGGATGAGCGGGCGGTGCAGATAGTTGAACACGGCAACGACATCAAAGCAGGCAGCCCCCAGTCCGGCAGCCGGACCTTCCAGATCCAACTGCAGCGTCTCTACATCGACCCCGGCCCGCCTAGCTCGCTCCGCGGACAATCGCAGCGCCTCGGGCGACCGGTCAATGCAGCGCACCCTACACCCCCTACGAGCCATGGCGATCGCGTTGCGCCCGCCACCGCAGGCTACGTCCGCCGCTTGGGGCGCGTCCAAAGCTGGGAAGCAGCGGAACGCCTCCGTCAGGAAACCGTCCGGCTCCGGGACGTCAACAGACTCAGCCCGGTACTTGGCATCCCAATCGCCGGATGTCACAACGCCACGGCCTCGCAAGGCAGGGGCGTGGAAGACCCGGCGCTCAGCACTCGCGATCGGGGCCGGCGCGGTCAGGCGTTGAATGAGCTGCCGCAGCCGCAGGTCGAGGTGACGTTCGGGTTATCGAACTTGAAGCCGGCACCCTCCATCGTCTCGACGTAGTCTACCCTGCAGTTCTCCAAGTACAGCAAGCTGGCCTGATCCACGTAGATCTGCAGACCATCGTAGTCATAGACCTTGTCGAGGGGCAGCTGGTTGTTCTCGAAAGCCATCGAGTACTGGAAGCCGGAGCAGCCGCCGCCCACCACCGAGAGGCGCAGCCCCCTCGGCTTGGGGGTCTGCTGCGACAGGATTTGGTTGACTTTCTCAATTGCGGTGTCGGTCATCTGAATCATAGGTGGAGTCCTCCTGACTCGTGGGGTCCCCTTCAGTATAGTGCTCTCCCGCGCGCCGGGCGCTAGCCGTGCTGAGCCGGCGCGGCCTGATGAATCGTGAGTGGGGGAACATCCTCCAACCCCACCATGGGCGGCATGGACCACCGCAAGCCCCGGAACTTCGCAAAGTCCCTGTCCATGGTGACCCACTCGCAATCGGACTCGATCGCCATCGCTGCAAAGAAGGCGTCGGGGACGAGGTTGCCCTTGGCGTTGGTCTCTCGGCACAGACGCCGAAAGATTGACCAGTGGAGCGGTCCTGGTTGGACCCGCCTCGCGTTGGACTGCCAGAGCAGCTCGCCTGCATACTCGAGCGCTTGCTCGATCCGCGCTGGTTGGGCTGACGCACGGGGGTTCGTGACGACGCGCACGAAGCCGCTAAGGACCAGATCACTGACACCGTACTCGTCGGGACCGCGAATCATGGCTCGGACGAACGTCCGGCAGCGAGCATGCTCTGCGTGCTCACGCCGGTAGGCTGCCACGAGGATGTTGACATCCGTCAGAAACATGGAGGGAACTCGTCGTCGGGATCCTCCATGGCATCCCACATCGAGGCATTGCTGTTGTAATCGATTCCGGGCAGCGCGAACTTCCCCGCACAGACTGGAAGGTTGACCTCGCCCACGCCCAACAGCCTCCGGTCATGGGTCGCCAAGTACGCGGCCACGGCGTCATTCACCAGCTCTGACAGCGTCTTGCAAGTCTTCTCGCTCCGGACCTTCAAGCGCTCCAAATGCTCCGTCTCAAAATCAAGCGTGATCTTCGTGTGAGTAGGTACGTACTCCATGAGATTGAGTCTACCACGACTCCGTGACATCGGCCCCTCCCCGAATTCGGGAGAGCGGACCCAGCCCAGTCTGCAGGATACGGTTCCGTACGGTCCACCTCCCGACGCGGGAAGATGCGCGGGGCCCGGCCCCGGACGACCCAGTCGTAATGCGGCCCGACCGCCACCATGGCGCGGAAGGCGCCAGCTGCTACCCGCTGCCAGCTTCCATCTACGGCCTGCGGTGCAGGCGGATCAGAAGGACCTCAGTCCCCGGTCGGTCCCGAGCGGCGCGGCAAGCGCTCGCGCCATCGCCGCGATCTGATCGCACCGTCGCGAACCAATCTTGCCCTCCTCGGCCGTGCGTCAGAGGTCGGGAGACTCGAAGAGAATCCCGCCGAAGAGCAGCCAGGCCACCACCAACGTCCAAAGGATATTGACCGCCTGCGCCGACAGGAACGCGGCCGCGGGGCGCCCCCCGTCCATCGATACCAGATCCCGGAACCTCGTCTCCAAGCCGATGCAGACGAACGCCAAAGCGAACCACCAAGTGCGCAAGCCCCGCATCAGCCCCTTGGTTGATTCGACAGCCTCCCCGCTCAACGCGAACGAGAACAGCACCGAGGCCGCCACGAAGCCCAGTACGAACTTCGGGAAGCGGTCCCAGATGATGCGGGCGGACGGCTTCTGACCGCTCCCCGCACCGCTTCGAAACGTCCACCAGATCGACAGCGCGAAAGCCGCGAGGCCCAGCATAGCGTTCTGAGAGAACTTCACGATCACAGCCGCGCTCATCGCCGAGTCCCCCACGATCTCGCCCGCCGCCACCACGGCGCCGGAAGTGTCGATCGTCCCGCCCAGCCAGGCACCCCCCACGACCGGAGGGATGCCGAACCTGTCGATCACCCACGGCATCACCAGCATCATCGGAATCGCGACGATCAGCACCAAGGAGGTCACGTAGGAGAGCTTCTTGCGGTCGCCCTGCACGGCCCCGCAGGCGGCGATGGCGGCCGAGACACCGCAGATCGAGACCGCCGTGGCCAGCATGACGGAGAACTCGTCGTCGACCCGCATCCTCCGCGCGATCCAGAAGCAGACGTACCAAATCACGAGAATCACCAGGAACGCTTGGGCGACCCCCAGCAGGCCCGCCTGCAGGATCTCCCCGATCAGGATGTTGGATCCGAGGAGCACTAGCCCCGTCTTGATGTAGTACTCCGTCCTTACGGCGTCCCGCATCCATCGGGGCAGGCCCAAGACGTTGGAGATGAACAAGCCCAGGAAGAGACCGGTGATGACGTAGGTCATGCCCCACGCCTTGACGCCCGAGTTGCCCGCCACGAACTGCGCCAGCCAAGCCAGCAGGAACACCGCCGGGAAGCCGATCAGGTAAACCTTCAGCCGGCCGCCCATCAGCAGCACGCCGGCCGCCGCGAGCGCCAGGAACGAAACCCCTACGGCGAGGCTCGCGCCGAGATTGGCCCAGTCGAGCACCGCGCCCGGGCCCGACGAGTCCCACGAGAAGGCGGGCAGGCCCGGAAGCAGCCCCGCCAAGGCCAGCGCGATCATAGCGAAGCCGAGCCAGCACGCGATCCAATCTTCCGACGAGAGCAGCGCGGGCCTCGTTCCGGATTCGCTCATCATCCACCTCCCCGGCTGTCGGTTCGACGCGCCGCGTCCAGACTCCCGCCGACCACCCTAGTCGGCCGTCTCCGCCCCCAGCCCGGTGTTCGCCCGGACGGTCAGCTCGACGAACTTCTCCTCCGCCATGGGCTCCCGCCCGGCCAGAGACCCGAGCCACGCAGCTAGGAAGCCGATCGGAATGCTCACGATGCCCGGGTTCCTGAGCGGGTACAGCGCGTCCATCTGGATCAAGCGGCGAGCGCTCTCCGCCACCTCCGGCCCGTCAACGCCCATGAAGCTGGGGCTGACCAAGATCAGGCCGACGGAAGAGGCCAGCCCCGCCGCCAGCCCCCACACGGCGCCGCGGGTGGTGAAGCGCCGCCAGTAGAGCGAGAACAGGATCACCGGCAGGTTGGCCGAGGCGGCGACCGCGAAGGCGAGCCCCACCAGGAAGGCCACGTTGGCATTCGGGCCCAAGGCGATCGCGATCAGGATCGAGACCGCGCCGACCACCACCGCGGTCCAGCGCGCCACGCGCACCTCCTCGCCCGGTGCGGTCTCCTTGCCGTGGTGCAGCACGTTCGAGTAGAAATCGTGGGCGAACGATGTTGAGGCGCTGATCGTCAGTCCGGCGACCACCGCCAGGATCGTCGCGAAGGCCACTGCCGAGATGAACGCGAAGAACACGTCCCCGGCTAGAGCCTGGGCCAGCAGCGGGGCGCTCATGTTGGTGCCCCCGTTGGCCGCGATGGCGTCCGGCCCCACGATCGTCGCCGCCCCGAAGCCCAGGAACGTGGTCATGATGTAGAACGCCCCGATCAGCAGCATCGCCCAGAACACGCTAACCCGGGCGGTCTTTGCGTCGGGCACGGTGTAGAAGCGAATCAGGATGTGCGGCAGTCCGGCCGTGCCGAAAATCAGCGCCATGCCGAGCGAGATCAGGTCCAAGGGCCCGTACGGCGGCTTGTAGTACAGGCCCGGAGTCATGAAGTTCTGGGTCACGGCCGCGCCGCCGGACTCGTACGTGACATTGCCCGCCGCGTCGAAGAAGGCCCCAATGTCGAACCCGAAGTGCGCCCAAACCAGCAGGCTCAGCAGCAGCGTCCCGCTCATCAGCAAGACCGCCTTGACGATCTGCACCCAAGTGGTCGCCAACATGCCCCCGAAGACGACGTAGACGATCATCAGGATCCCGACCCCCGTCACAGCGGCTCCGTACCCGATCCCCGAACCGGCCAGCAGCAGGCTGACCAAGGCCCCGGCGCCGACCATCTGGGCGATCATGTAGAAGGTCGAGACCGTCAGCGTGCTCAGCGCCGCCCAAGCCCGCGCCGGGCGCTGCCGCAGGCGGTAGGCCAGCACGTCGGCCATGGTGTACTTGCCCGTGTTCCGCAAGGGCTCCGCCACGACCAACAGCACGGTGAGGTAGGCCACCAGGAAACCCACCGAGTACATGAAGCCGTCGTAGCCGTAGAACGCGATCAGACCGGCGATACCGAGGAACGACGCCGCGCTCATGTAGTCGCCCGAGATGGCCAAGCCGTTCTGCCATCCGGTGATGCGCCGGCCGGCCGCGAAGAACGCGCTCTCGCCCGACGACCGGCCGGCCGCCCAGTAGGTGATGCCCAGCGTGGCGGCGATGAACGCCAGGAACATTGCCAGGGACAGCGTCATGTCACTCCCCCTCTGCCGCGCTGGCCAGGATCTCGGCCGCCATCCGGTCGAACCGGCTCGCCCGGCGCATGTAGAGCCAAGCCACTCCCCAAGCCATCAGGAACTGCGAGAAGGCGAACAGGTAAGCCCAGTTCACGTAGCCCCAGACCTGCCCGGCCATCAGGCCCGGCCGATAGGCGACCAGTACCGGCAGTGCGAAGTAGTAGGTGATGAAGAAGGCCGTCATCAGGCAGATGACGCGCGTCTTCTCAGAAATCATCCTCCGGTACTCCGGGGATTCGTGGATGCGGCTCCAGTCGGTCATGTCAAGGGAATCCACAGAATACACGCAGCCGCCCGGCGAGGCGTGATGGAGGAGATTCGGAAGTCGGAAGTCACCGGAAGTACACCAGCATGAACACCGTGGCCCCACCCAGCAGCCAAGCCCAGGTCACCTCGCTCCGCCAGAAGCCGCGCCGGCGCTCTGGCGAGCGCCACCGGCCTGGCCAGGTGTAGTCCGCGTCGCCGGGACCGGTGGCGCCGCGCAGGCTCAGGAACACCAGGACAGCCAGCGCGAACCCGGCCGTGAGAGCGGTGCGGTGCAGGAAGTTCAGCTGCGCGCCCCAGAAGCCCGCCGCGGCTACCGCGAGCGCCGAACCGCCTGCGGTCCAAGCCCCGTAGAGGCGCTCCACGGCGAAGGAGAACAGCGGCGAGGCCAGCATGGCCCAGAACGCGCCGGAAGCCGACGCCCTCCGCCACGCCACTCCCGCGAGGAAGGCGACCGCCATCCCTGGCACGAAGTGGCCGATCTGGGCTGGCACCTTGAGGAAGAAGTTGTCCGCAGCGTCGTCCGTATAGATCCAGGCCGCGATCGCGGCGGCGACCGAGACGAACGCCACGATCGCCACGCGCCCGACGAGGATCAGCTTGCGGTCCGAAGCCTCCGGCTCGAAGTAGGGCTTGTAGAAGTCGAACGTGAACAGCGTGGCTCCCGAGTTCATCATCGAGTCGATGCTGGAAAGGATCGCTCCGATCAGACCCGCCGTGATGAGACCCACCAGCCCATATCCGGCAGGCACTACCAGCTGCATCAGCAGCGGAAAGGCATCGTCGGGAAGCGGGAGGGCGTCGATCTCGCCCCGCGCCAGCCGCGACTCGAACAGGAAACCCGCCGCCACCCCCGTCGCGATCGACACGAACGGTATCAGCAGCTTGAGGAAGCCCGCGACGATGATGCCCATCCGCGCGTCGAACTCCGTCCGCGCCGCCAGCGCGCGCTGGGCGATGAACTGGTTCGTGGACCAATAGAACACATGGATGATCAGCAGCCCGCTGAACACCCCCGTCCAGGGCAGCTGCGGGTGGTCCGGCGGCAGGTAGAGGTGGAACTTCTGATCGGCCTCGGGCAGCGCGGCGTCCTTCGCCAGCAGTCCGGCCATGCCGCCGATCTCGGGCTGGGCGAAGACCAGCATCGCGACGAAGATGCCCGCCAGCAGCAGCAGCACGGATTGCAGGAAGTCGGTCCAGATGACCGCCTTGAGGCCGCCGATCACGGTGTAGGTCGCCGTCACGACGGCGAAGATCACGATCCCGGCGCCGTAGCCGATCTCGATCGGCGTGCCGGCCAGCAGGTAGCTGAGCGCGCGCGCCCCGATGTAGATGCCCAGCGCCATCCGCACTACGACGATGGTGAGGATGTTGAAGGCCGAGTAGAGCAGGCTGCTGCGCCGGTCATAGCGCCGGCCGAGGTACTCAGACAGCGTGTACAGCCCCATGCCGCGGTACAGCGGCAGGAAGACGAACGCCAGGATCAGCAGGCCCGCGATGGCCCCGTACTCGAAGTGCGCCTGAGCGAACCCGATCGAGTAGCCGATGCCAAGCATGCCGACCAGGTGCTCGGCGCTCACGTTCGTGCCGAACACCGAGCCCGCCACGCCCCACCAAGGCACGCTCTTGCCCGCCAGGTAGAAGTCCCGTGTGTTCTCCTCGCGCCGGCCGGCCCACAGCCCCACCGCCAGGACGGCGAGGATGCTTCCGAGGAAGATGACGACGTCGAAGGCGGACAAGGGGACGGGCACGGCTCAAAGATTAGCGCAGCGCGGTTGCGGCGCGAGCTACCACAGGCCGAGCGCCTTCCACCACAGGCTCCCGCCGACTCCCCACACCAGCAGGTTCCACAGCGCAACCACCAGGCCAGCCGTCCACCATTGGCGGAAGCTGGCGTACCCCTGCGAGTAGAAGATCGGCGACGGGACGGTCCCGTAATGAGTCAGCCCCGCCGAGAGGTTCGCCAAGGTGACTAGCAGGAAGACAGCCAGCCCCAAAGGCGCCCCTTGATTGATCAGCAGCAGCAGGAAGACCGGGAACATCGTCAGGAAGTGCATGGTGATGCTGGCCAGCCCGTAGTGCGCGAAAAAGTACACCGGAACGGCGACCAGCAACAGCGGCAGCCACGGCAGGTCTGAGAAGGCCGCCCCGATCGAGTCCGTCAGCGCGGTCGGGACGCCGGCGTCGCTGAGGGCCCGGCCGAGCGTGATCACCCCGCCGTACCAGATCATGATGTCCCAGACTTGGTGCTGGCGAACGGCGTCGCGCCAGCGCAGCACTCCTGTCACCAGCAGTACGCAGGCGCCCGAGAGGGAGGCCAGCGCCACGTGCACAGAGTGCAGGGTGGACGTGATCCAGAGCCCGCAGACCGTCGCCACGACCACCACGGTCGTCCATTCCCGGCGCCCCATCCGACCCAAGCTGCGCAGCTCCTCCTCCGCGAACCGCTTGGCATGCGGCGTGCGCCGCACCTCCGGCGGCAGCAACCGGGACACGATCCACACCAGCCCCGCGACGCTGGCTGCGGCCGGAACGGCGCCCGCCAGCGCCCACCCGGCCCAGGTGAGCTGGTAGCCGGCGATGCTCTCCGCCAGGTCGACGGCCACGAAGTTCCCGGCCTGGCCGGTGAGGAATGTCGCCGTGGCGACGATCTCGCCCTGGTACACCGCCACCATCAGGAACGTGCCGAGCCGGGCCGCCGTCGCGCCCGGACGCGACTCGTACAGCTCGGCCAAGCTGCGGGTGATCGGCATGATCACGCCGCCCGCCCGGGACGTGTTGGAGGGGATCATCGTCGCGAGTGACAAGTCGCTTGCGATCAACGCGTACGCAAGCCCGGAGGATGTAGATCCGAAGTACTTCACGAAGACGAGCGCGATCCGGCGCGCAAGAGAGGTCTCGATGAGCACGTGCGCGATGAGCAGAGCGCCGACCACCAGCCACACCGCCGGCTCGGCGAAGCCCGAAAGGGCCCGCTCCAAGGTCAGCGAGCCCGTCCACACGGCGGCCACCAGCGCTAGGAACAGCACGGCGCCTCCGGGCAGCGGGCGGAGCGCCAGCCCAGCGATCGCCGAGGCGAAGACACCCAAGAGCCTCCAGCCCTCTTCGGAGACCGTGTCCGGCCGGGGAAGGAGCCAATAGACGGCCAGCCCGAAGGCGGCCGCAGCCGCAGCCCTCCCCCAGTTCGGGCCTCCGCCCCGGTCGGCGACCGTCAAGAGAGGCCGGCCTCCCCAAGCGCCGAAGACGGCCCGCGACCGTCAGACCGCAACGAGCCGCTCCGCGTCCCAGCCGACCTTGCGCCCCTCGCGGATCGAGAGGTTGGCGAGCTGGACCACCAAGGCGGCCTGGAAGCCCTGCTCGATCGTCGCCCGCGGTGTCTCGCGGGTGCGGACGCAGTGCAGGAAGTTCATCACGTGGTCGATGGTCGCCTGCGCGAAGCCGCCGGGCTGCTCCCGGGTCAGCGAGGCCGCTTCCGGGGAGTCCGCAGGATAGAGCCGCAGGAACTCGCGCCCGATGTCCATCCGCGCCAAGGAGCCGTCGTAGGCGTTGAGCTGGTCCGCCCGCATGGCGTAGCGCATGGCTCCGTAGTTGATCGTGAAGACGGCCAGGAAGCCAGCAGGGTACTCGGCGGCTACGACGACGGACTCGGGTTGGTCCATGCCCTCGACGCGCGGCGGCAGGGCGGTGGCGTTGACCGAGACCGGATAGCCGCCGTCCATGATGAGGTTGATCGAGTCGAAGATGTGGCAGCCTTGATCCTGGGCGATCCCGCCCGAATAGGCCGACAGGCTCCGCCAGTTGAAGAAGACCAGCGGGTCCGGGTCCACGGGCCGGGCCGGACCCAGCCAGCCGGCCCAGTCGATCGGGCCCCGGAAGGAGTCGCGTCGCGGCTCGGTTCTGGAGTTCAGCCAGTAGGTGCGCACCATGCGCACGTCGCCGAGCCTGCCCGCGCGCCGGAGGCCGCGGGCCTCCAAGTAGAGGTTGTAGCTGCGCCGCTGCATACCGACCTGCACGATGCGGTCCGAGCGACGCTGGGCCTCGACCAGCTCGCGCCCCTCCTCCGGCGTGTGGCAGAGCGGCTTCTCAACATAGACGTCCTTGCCCGCCGCCATGGCGTCCAAGGTCATGCGGTGGTGCCAGTGCTCAGGAGTCGCGATCAGCACGGCGTCGACCTGTGGATCGTCCAGCGCCTGCCGGTAGTCGCGGTACGCCCGGGCGCCGGGACCGGCCTCCGACAAACCCTGCTCCAAGTTGGGCTCGTAGACATCGCACACGCCGTGAACCGCTAGGTCCGGGTCGCGACGGAACTCGGCCATCACCCTCCTGCCCCGGCCGCCGGCGCCGATCAGCGCCAAGCGCACACGGCCGGTTTCTTGGGCAAGCGCCGCCCCCGCGGACGAGAGAACGAAAGTGCGACGGTTCATGGCACCCGGAATTGTCCCACAGCCACGGCGGGGACTCCACGCGCCGCGCTGGCGGTAGACAATGAAGGTATGCCGGAGGAGCGCAAGAAACAGGACCCCTTCGCCTCGCGCAAGGCGGCCCTGATCGCCACCGCCTTCGCCGTGGCCTGCATCGCCATACCGTTCTGGTTCTGGCTGGACACGTGGTTCGGGAAGTCGCTGAGCGAGGAGCAGATGGGCGAGTACCTCGCCGACACCGAGCGGCCGCGTCGGGCGCAGCACGCCATGGCCCAGATCTCGGCGCGACTCAGCACCGGGGACGAGTCCGTCAAGGTCTGGTACCCGAGCCTGCTGGAGCTAGCGCGGCACGAACTGCCCGAACTACGGGTGACCGTGGCTTGGCTGATGGGTGATGACCCCGCCAGCGAGCAGTTCCACGCAGCGCTGCTGGGGCTGGTGACCGACCCTCATCCGATGGTGCGCCGCAACGCCGCTCTCGCGCTGGCCAAGTTCTCCGATCCAGCAGGACGCCCGGAGATGAGGGGCATGCTGAAGCCCTACCGGCTGGTCAGCGAGCACGCGGGAGCAGTCACGAATCGCTTGGAGCCGGGTGACGAGTTCGACGCGGGGGCCCTGCTGGTGCGCATCGACGAGGTGGACACCGGCGAGGAGCGGGACGTCAGGGCGCCGCTGCCCGGCATCGTCGACCGCCAGCTCCGCGCCGACGGCGACCAGGTGAGCGCCGGCGACGAGCTCACGCTGGTCCGGCCCGAGTCGACCCACCTCCTGCAGGCGCTGCTCGGCCTGTACCTGGTTGGCACGCCCGAGGACATCGAGCTGATCCGCCCCTACCAAGCGCCGCGGGAAGGCCTGTCCGGCCAAGTGGCCCGTCAGGCGGCGCTAACGCTGCGACGGATCCGGGAGCGCGCCACGGGTCAATAGGATCAAGGCCCGCCCTGGCCGTCCAGCTGATCCAGCGATCCCACCTCGTAACAGGAGGGGTCTTTCATGATGCGGTCGACCAAGGCGACATGCATGGCGTGCCCGGCGCGCGTGGCGACCACTCTGCCGAGGACCGAATGGCCCAGCAGCGCCAGGTCCCCGATCAGGTCGAGAAGCTTGTGCCGGCAAGGTTCGTCGGGATAGCGCAGCCCGCCCGGGTTGAGCACGGCGTCCTCGGTGAAGCAGACGGCGCTGTCCAAGCTCGCTCCCCGGATCAGCCCGAGATCGCGCATCGCGGCCAGATCGCGTTCAAACCCGAACGTCCTGGCGGGGGCCACCTCGTCCAAGTAGGTCTGCGGCGTCACCTCCAAGTCCAGCCGCTGCGACCCGACCAGCGGATGCGGATACAGCGTCTCGCAGGAGACTTGGAACGATCGGGCCGGCCGGATCGCGATGCGCTTGTCTCCGTCAGCTACCGCGACTCGCTTTAGGATCCTCATGAACCGCCTCCTCCGGCGCTGCGGCCGCAGCCCGGCCTCGAGCAGGAGGTCGGCGAACGGCCGGGCGCTGCCGTCGAGGATGGGCAGCTCGAGGTCGTCCATCTCAACCCTTAGGTTGTCGACACCCAGCGCCCGCAAGGCGCTCAGCAAGTGCTCGGTCGTCGAGAGCAGCACTCCGCTGCGCATCAGGCTGGTGGCGTAGCTGACCTTGGCTACGTGCTTCCAGCTGGCGGGGATCTCGAAGCCGTCCAGATCGGTCCTGACGAAGACGATTCCGCGCCCCGGCGGCGACGGCGCGAGGCGCAGGCTGACATCGACGCCGCTGTGCAGCCCCACGCCTCGGGCGGTCACCGCCCGCCGGATGGTGTGCTCGAAGGCCGGGTCGCTGTCGCTAGCTGGCGCAACCATGGCTGCGGCTTCCGCCATGTTCTTGATAGCAAACGGCAGAGGCCGGCCCCGGTCCGGGCCGCTGAGTGGCCGGGCGACACACACAGGTGTGTCGGAATTGCAACACCTCTGCGACTAGATCACGCCGTATAGGCGGCCGCGGTTGAGCAGGCTGTCCGGGTCGAAGTCCGCCTTGATCCTCCGCATCACGTCCAGCTCGGGCCCGGAAACATCCCATTGGGTCACGGTGGCCTTCACTTCGTCCGAAGCCGCCTCCAGGACGGCTTGCAGGCCCCTGTCTCGCAGCGCCGCGAGCAACCGCCGGGCGGCCTCCCCGTCCGGAGCCAGCGCGATGCCGACTGCGCTGCCAGCTCGCAGCAGCGCCCCGCAGCCGCAATCGCCGGCGGCTTCGATCACTTCGCCGAGTCGGGCGTGGACGGTCGAAACCTTCACGACGGCCCCCTGAGGATGTGCTTGCAGCCACGCGGGCCCGGTCTCGCGAACTGCCTCCCACGCCTGCTGCGACATGGGTTCGACCTGCACGCCGCGGCGCGAGGCGAGGTCAGAGTAAGCCTGCTCGAAGCGAACCGTAACCGCCTCGGTCCCGGAGGTCTCGACCAGCAGCGCATGCGACGGCTCCATGCCGGCAGCTGCGGCCGCCGCGGGATCGACCCAGTCCATCGCGACCGGCTGCAGCACGCTCCTCAGCAGGTCGCGGCGGAATTCGAGCAGCGTCGCCACGGAAGGACTGCGGAACTGAAGGGAGGCGGTCGCCTCCGGCTTGGGAAACACTTTGAAGTTGACCGACTCGAGGACGGCCAAGGTGCCGAAGGAGCCGATCATCAGCTTGCCCATGTCGAGGCCGGTGACGTTCTTCACCACCATCCCGCCGGAGCGCACCAGCTTGCCATCCATGGTCGCGAACCTCATGCCGATCACCATGTCCCGGGCAGTGCCGTAGCGGCGGCGGCGGTAGCCGCTGGAGTTGGTGGCCACTGCGCCGCCGATCGTGGCGCGATCAGCGAACGGCGCGTCCAGTGGCAGGAACTGGTTGGCCTCGGCGAGGGTGCGGTCCAGCTCTCGCATGGGCATCCCGGCCCCGACGCTGATCGTGAGGTCCGCCGGCTCGTAGGCCAGCAGCCCGTTGAGCCTAGCGGTCGTGAGCCTGCAGTCACTCTCTGCGACCGGGCCGCCGGCGGCCCGCTTCGAGAACGCGCCGCCTGTCTCGAGGGCGGCCTTCTGCTCGCCGAGCTCGCGCAGGGCGTCAGCCAGCTCCTCGGCGGACTCAGGTGCCAAGTGTTCGGGCATGCGCATGCGGTCGGTAGCGGGCGCTGCGGGCGACGAAACGGAACCCCGTCAGCGCCGTCGAAGGCGCGACCAAGTCCGTTACAAGACCTGCTCGAGAATCGCGAAGTCGCCGGGATTCCAGGCCTGCGCGATAACGTAGAGCTTGCCGTTGGCCCGGTGCAGCACAGCGTTGTGGACGTGCTGGAAGTTCTCCAAGCCGAGTTCGGCCTTGGGCAGGATCGTCGAGACGAGCTTGTCATCCTCCAAGATGTAGATCGGCGCTCCCAGCGGGCGGTCCGGCCCGTGCAGCGCCCCGACCACGCCCAGGTTGCCGAGGTAATCGACGTCGCAGGGATACGAACCCAGCGGGAGCTTGAGGGTGGAGATGTATTGGCCGTGCCGCGTGAAGCGGTCGATCTCAGCGTTGGGCCGGTCCGCGACGTCCACCCGCTGGGTGCCGGCCGGGACCGTGATGCCATGGCCGGTGCCGAACTGCCCGGCACCCGAGCCCTTGCCGCCAAACGCCAAGTCGTACCAGGACAGCTTCAGTGGGCTGACGCTCTCGATCTTCGCGGTGACCACGTAGTCCAGCTGGGAGTAGCCGGTCGCCACGTAGAGCAGGCTGCCGAGCTTCTCCACATCGGTGGGCACGAAGTTCCCCTTGCCGTAGAAGTACTGCGTCGCGGTCGGGTGTCCGAGGTCGCTCATGCCGTCCGGTGTCGTTAGCTGGTGCTCGATCCTGCCGGTAAGGTCCGTCGTGTAAACCGTGGCGTTTTGATTGCCCGGGAAGGAGAGATGGGCGCCGCCGGCCTCGTCGTACCAGATGGTGGCGTTGTGCATGTTGTGGGGCTTCATCTCCTCGCCGGTCGCCAGCATGCGAGTCGCGCTCAAATCGGAGCTGACCTGGATGATGCCGGCCCCGGGCAGCGCGAAATAGACCTCGCCCTGGCCGTCCCGACGGTCGATGGCGAACCCGCCATGGGCATCCTCCAGCACGGCTTGAGCCTCCTGCGGCAGATGGCTGCCTCGGTAGGCCACCTTGAACTTGTATTGGCCTTGGCCGCTCACCTCGTGATTGTCGGCCTCGGTGAGCACCGGCGCCAAGCCGGCACTCCATGCCAAGGCCAGCAGAACGGCAAACAGGGCGGTGAAAGTCGTGCGTCTCATGGTCCGAGTACCGATGTTACTGTATACCAGCCGGCGCGACGGACCGTGACGACACGCCAACAAGCGCGGGCGCGGCCCTCGACCTACGAGTCGGCCATCCGCCGGCATGTCACGCGGCCAGTTCGGGCATGGAGTGCCTTCCCCCATTCCCGTCGCGAAGCGAAACGGCCGCACTCTCTACTGCGTCGCTAACGACCATTGGGAGAGACAGGCTGGCCGCGCGGGCGCGTACCGGGCGGAACCGCACAGGCATGACTGCAAGGCATGGCGTTGACGCGCGGCCGACAGACAAGCTGCCGCATCCTGAGCGAGAATCACCGTGCGCCGCAACGGGGAGGGTGGTGTACTCTGGCAGCGCGGGCTTTCACGACCGCCCTCAACGGAATGTGGAGGGGGCCGACCGTGGCAGCGACCGGGAGGGAGAATTATATGGGCAGCATGACGCGGCGCGCGGCCATGGGGGCTGCGATGGGAGGGCTGGCGATGCGCGCCAACGCGCAGTCCCCAAACGACCGAATCGGCACCTCTGTGATCGGCGTCGGCGGCATGGGCCACGGTCATGTCGAGCGCCTGATCGGCAGGAACGATGTACGGATCGTATCGCTCTGTGACGTCGACCAAGCCAACGCGGAGCGGGCCGGCCAGACCGTCAACAAGGCCCGCGGCCGCACCCCGGAGCTCGTGGAGGACTTCCGCAGCGTGCTCGACGACGGCGATGTAGACGCAGTCGTCGTGGCCACTCCTCATCACTGGCACGCGCCAATCGCGGTCCGAGCGATGCAGGCCGGGAAGGATGTCTACGTCGAGAAGCCGGCGAGCCATGTCTTCCGGGAGGGACGCCTGCTCGTCGAAGCGGCCAGCAAGTACGGCAGAATCTTCCAGCACGGCACGCAGATGCGGTCAAGTGAGGTCACGCATCGAGCGGGAGAGCTCCTCCAGCAGGGCATCTTGGGCGAGATCAAGATGTCCAAGGCGTGGAACTGCCAGCTGCACGAGCACCGTCAGCCCGTGGCCGACGGGCCGGTGCCGGCCGGCGTGAACTACGACCTCTGGGTCGGCCCCGCGCCGTTCGACGGCTCGTTCAACCCCAATCGCTACAACCGCAACTGGAACTGGTACCGGGCCTTCGGCAACGGCGACCTCGGCGGCGACGGGCCGCACGACCTCGATATGGCCCGCTGGGGTCTCGGCGTGACGAGCCACCCCTCGCGGATCACCGCCCATGGCAGCCGGATCGCCCTCGAGGGGATCCGGGAGTTCCCCGACAACATGTCGGTGGCCTACCACTACGAGGAGGGCAAGGTACTGCTCTACGAAGACCGCGGCTGGACGCCCTACGGCCTGCACGGCTTCGACAGCGGCAACGCGTTCTACGGCACCGAGGGCTACATGATCTTCTCCCGCCGCGGGTACTTTCAGGTGTACCTCGGCAAGGACGAGGTCAAGGGGCCAGGAATGGCGCATGGACCGCGAGGCCACCCTGAGCACCTGCACGACTTCCTCGACTGCGTCCGCACGCGCCAGCGGCCAGCGGCTGACGCCGAGGTGGCCCACCTGACCTGCGGACTAGTCCATCTGGGCGAGATCGCGTATCGCGCTGGGCGAGTGCTGGACTTTGATCCGGAGGCCGAGCACTTTGTGGGCGATCCGGAGGCGGACAAGCTCTTGACCAAGCAGTACCGTGAACCTTGGAGCATGCCGGACCCGGTGTAGCGCCCTCCCCGGCCGGTGAGAAGCCGAGCGATGCGGTGCTACCATCACAGGTAGGTTTCGGGGCTTGGCTCCGGGCCGCGTCGGCGGGCCTTGCTCGCAGGGTCAAGCCGAGAAGGAAGGTCTCGATGCCCCATGCGCAACTGGCTCCTGTGGACACCTCGTCGGAATGGGGTCACCTCCCTCTTGATGTAAGGCAGGAGATCGATGTTTTCGAGACGGAGCTGCGGAGGGTCCAAGCCGGTCTGATCGACGACAAACTGTTCACTGAGTTCCGCCTGCGGCACGGCGTGTACGGCCAGCGGCAGGACCGCGTCCAGATGCAGCGCATCAAGATCCCGATGGGCCGCGTCACCGCGGACCAGCTGGTGGCGCTAGCCGACATTGCCGAAGAGTACGCCGTCGGCGTCCTCCACGTCACGACACGGCAGGACTTCCAGTGCCATTTCATCGACATCAACGACACTCCCAACCTCATGCGCCGCTTGGCGGAGGTCGGGATCACGACTCGCGAGGCTTGCGGGAACGTGGTGCGCAACGTGACGGCCTGCCCCGACGCCGGAGTTTGCACTGACGAGCAGTTCGATGTCTCGCCCCACGCCCACGCGATGGCGTACTTTATGCTCCGCCATCCCGACGCGCAGAACTTCGGGCGCAAGTTCAAGATCTCCTACTCCGGGTGCGCCGGGCACGCCTGCGCCCTCGGCCGCATGCACGACCTAGGTGCCGTGGCCCGCGTGAGGGACGGCGTGGAGGGCTTCCAAGTCCTCGTCGGAGGCGGCCTCGGTGCATTGCCGCACCAAGCCAAGGAACTCAGCGAGTTCGTGCCGGCCGCCGAAATGCTCCCTTTGGCCCAAGCGATCTCCAGGGTCTTCGCGAAGCTCGGGGAGAAGAAGAACCGGGCCAAGGCGCGCATGAAGTTCCTCGTCGCCAAGCTCGGCATCGAGGAGTTCCGACGACTCGTGAACCAAGAGCTGGCCCGCCTCGTAGAGGACTCCCGCTGGGAGTCCGACGTCCGGGACGCAGCCGACAGTCTGCAGGACGGCCCGCTGCGCCCGCCGTCGCAACTGGAAGTGCCCGCGGACGCGAGCCCCGAACTGCTGCATTGGCTAGAAGCCAGCGTGCGGCCCCAGCGGCAGGCGGGGTACTCCATGGTGGATGTCTTCCTCCCGTTGGGCGACATCACTTCCGAACAGGCCCGCCAGCTCTCTGACGTCACCCGTCGTTACGTGCGCGACTCCATCCGCACGACTGTCGTCCAGAACCTCCTGCTGCAGTGGGTGTCAAACGGGGATCTGCCCGCCCTGCACCGCGACCTGACCGCGATCGGGCTCGCCGAGACCGGAGTGGGTCGGCTCAAGGACGTCGTGGCCTGCCCCGGCACGGATTCGTGCAAGCTGGGTATCACCGCCTCGCGCGGGCTCGCCGCCGACCTGAGGAGCAGGTTCTCCAACGGCATGAGCGGCATCGCGAATCGCTCCGATCTGAAGATCAAAATCAGCGGGTGCTTCAACTCCTGCGGTCAGCACCACATTGCCGACATCGGCTTCTTGGGCTCCGTGCAGCGCAAGAAGCGGGATACCGCCCCGGTGTTCCAAGTCCTGCTGGGCGGCGCGACGCGCAGCAACGCCGAGTCCTACGGCCTCGCACTCGGCAAGATCCCGGCACAGAACGTCCCTAGAGCCATCGTCAAGGTCTCGGAGTTCTACAGCCGAGAGAAGCGCGGCGAAGAGACGTTGAGCGACGTCGTGGCCCGGCTGGGCAAGGCCCGGGTCAAGGCGGAGCTGGCGGAGTTCATGGCCCTGCCGACATTCGCCGAGGCGCCGGACTTCTACAAGGACACCCGGCAGCCGTGGCAGTACAAGCGCTCCATCGGCATCGGGGAGTGCGCCGGCGAGGTGGTCGACCAAGCGGAGTTCCTGCTCGAAGACGCCGACCGCATTCACTTCGAGTCGACGATCGACCTAGAGAAGCAGCGCTACGGGCAAGCGTCAGCGAAGGCACTCGAGGCATGCAAGAAGGCGGCGGACGCGCTGCTGTTCACCAAGGGGCTGTGGCTCTCTGACGGCTACGACACGGTCGCGGAGTTCCGACGGCACTTCTGCGGCAACGGCAGCTTCTACAAGCCCTTCGCCGACAACTTCCTGCGGGCGGCGGTCGAGGAGCCGAGCGAGGAGCCCGAGCGGGCGAGAATGCGGGTCGAGGAGGCGATCCTCTTCATCGAGGCCGCGCAAGGCGTGTATTCCCAAGCAGCAGCTTTCTGACGACGAGGCAGTCCCATGGACCCCATTCTGGAGCGGGTCGACGTCAAGCTGCTGCTTGACGCCCCCGCTCAGCCCAACCTAGATCCCTTCCTGATCATCTTCGACCGGTGGCGCCAGCAGCAAGATGCTCCGTCGGATTGGGTCGACCTCGCAGACTACGCGCACTTGGCGCTCGGCCCGGGGATTCTGATCGCTGGGAAGCGCGACACCTATTCTGTGAATCTGAACCCACCAGGCCCGGGTCTGCTGACGAGCGTGCGGCGCGACCTAAGCGGCGAGTTGGCCGACCGCTTCCGAGAAGCCTTCCGTCGCGCCGGGGAACTCAACGCGGCTCTGCTAGGGGAACCGGAGTTCCCCTCCTCCATGCGCCCGGTCCAAGGCGCCTGGGAGGTCTTCCTCAACGACCGGCTGGGCTTCCCCAACACCGACGTCAGTGATCGACTCGTCCGTCCCGCTCTAGCAGCGGCAGTGGGCGTGGCTCCAGAATCGCTCTCCCGCCACGCCGACGCACGCGCCCGGCTGGGCTATTCGATTCGCCAAGCCTGACAGTGGGTCGGGGCCGTCCGAGTCTCCCACACCCAGTGCTATTCTCAGATTTCGGGCCCTGCTGGATCCGGTGCCGCGCCAGCGCCGGGTAAGGCCGCCCTCCATTTCCAGCGGACGCCCCGTCGCCCGCGCCCATAATGACCTTCCAAGACATAGTGATGCGCCTGAAGGCGTACTGGGCCGAGCAGGGCTGCATCATCCAAGAGCCGTTCGACTGCGAGGTGGGTGCCGGCACGATGTGCCCCGAGACCTTCCTGAGAGTGCTGGGACCCGATCCTTACCGCGTGGCGTACGTGCAGCCCAGCCGGCGGCCGGCCGACGGCCGTTACGGGGAGAATCCCAACCGCCTCTACAAGCACATGCAGCTGCAGGTGATCCTCAAGCCCGCGCCGACTGACGTCGTGGAGCTGTACCTAAGGAGCCTTGAGCACATCGGCATCGACCTGTCCGAGCATGACTGCAAGCTGGAGGAGGACAACTGGGAGTCACCCACGCTGGGAGCTTGGGGCGTTGGTTGGCAGGTCATGCTCGACGGTCTAGAGATCACCCAGTTCACCTACTTCCAGCAGTGCGGCGGGCTGGACTTGGAGGTCGTCCCAGCCGAGCTGACGTACGGCCTGGAGCGGCTGGCCGCCTTCATTCAAGACGTCGAGAGCATCTACGAGATCCGGTGGAACGACCGCTGGACCTACGAGGATGTGCGACTGGCTGACGAGCAGCAGTACTCCGCCTACAACTTCGAAGAGGCCGATGTGGACATGGTGTGGGCGGAGTTCCGTCTGCACGAGGCGGAGTGCGGGCGACTGCTGGAACGCTACGGCGAGCTCGAGGACGGCGGTTCCCGCCACCGATTCCCGATCCTGGCCGCCTTCGACCAAGCGCTGAAGTGCTCCCACCTGTTCAACACGCTGCAGGCTCGCGGAGCGATCAGCGTGACCGAGCGCGCCCAAGTCATCCAGCGGGTGCGCACGCTGGCAGTCGGAGTGGCTAAGGCGTGGATGGACCAGCAAAGGGCGAACGGGAGGCAGTCGTCATGAGCGACCTGCTGCTTGAAGTCGGCACGGAAGAGATTCCCGCCCGGATGGTCGACGGAGCCAAACGGGATCTACGGAGGAAGTTCGCCGAGAGCCTGCAGGATCTGGGATTGACTGGCGCTTCGCGGATCAGCGTCGAAGCGACCCCCCGGCGGCTGGCGTTGTTCGCCGAAGGAATCCTGTCCCGGCAGGAGGACCGCATGCAAGTGTTCCGCGGTCCGACCCGCAAGGTGGCATTCGACGCGCAGGGAAACCCGACACGGGCGGCGCTCGGCTTCGCGAAACGGGCCGGAGTCCCGGTCAGCGAGCTGAAGATCGGGCCCCACGGCAAGCTGATGTCGCAGCGGACGATACCGGGGAGGGGCGCGGCCGAACTCTTGGCCGAGCGACTGGATGGGATCGTGCTGTCAGTGCGATTCCCACGCAGCATGTACTGGGCCGGCAGGGGCAGCCCGCGGTTCATCCGTCCGATTCGCTGGATCGTGGCCTTGCTCGACGGCAAGGTGGTTCCCTTCGAGATCGCCGGAGTCCGCTCAGGGCGGACGACCTGGGGGCACCGCCGCTTGGGCGCTGGCCCGGCGGAAGTGAGCGGGGCGGCCAGCTATCGAGAGGCACTGCGATCCAACGCCGTGATCCTCTCTGCGGACGAGCGCGCCCGCCGCATTGTCGATGGGGCTTTGAGGGTCCTGCCAACCGAATGCAGGCTGCGCCGCAATCCCAAGCTGCTCACCACCCTCGTGAACGAGACGGAGTTCCCGACGCCCATCCTAGGCCGCTTCGACAGCGCCTATCTGGATCTGCCGGAGGAGGTGCTGGAGACGGTGATGCTCGTGCATCAGAAGTATTTCGTGGTAGAGCGGCCTGACGGTCGGATGACTAACCGCTTCGTAGCCGTCGCCAATTCCAGCGGCGATCCGAGCGGGAAGATCCGAACAGGCCATGAGCGGGTGCTCCGCGCACGCTTCAACGACGCGCGGTTCTTCTGGAACTTTGACCAGCGGCACTCGCTTCAGGAGCGCACCGAGGACTTGAAGGACGTGACGTTCCAAGCTTCGCTGGGCAGCTACTGGGAGAAGACGGAGGCCAACTTGGCCGCGGTGCGCGGCTTGGCTTCGGCCTTGAAGCTGGACGATGCTGCGCGAATCGCCGCCGAGCGAGCTGTGCTGCTTGCCAAGTGTGATCTGACGACGGAGATGGTGGGCGAATTCCCGGAGCTGCAGGGCCGAATCGGCGGCCTGTACGCAGCTACGCAGGGCGAAGGCGATGCGGTGGCCGAGGCGATCTACGACCACTATCTGCCCTTGGGCGCCGCCGACTCCATCCCGCGATCGACCGCTGGGCAAGTCACGGCCGTCGCGGACAAGCTCGCGACACTGGGGGGCATGTTCCGCGTGGGCCTGATACCAACGGGCTCGAAGGACCCCTTGGCCTTGCGCCGGGCGGCGTTCGGCGCAATGCGGATCGTGCTGGAAGGCGGATTGGCGATCTCGATCGATCAACTGGTCTCAATCGCCGGCGCGGGATCGAATGCGGCAAAGCTCAGGGCGTTCCTAGTCGAGCGCCTGAAGCACTGGCTCCTAGACCGCGGTGGGATCGCCGCGGACGTGGTGCAGGCCGTGACGGCGGCCTCCGACCGGACTCCGATCGATGTCCTGGCGCGCTCCAATGCTTTGGCCGAGGTCCGCGCGACCCCGGACTTCGAGTCGCTGGCGGTAAGCTTCAAGCGGATTCGCAACATCTTGGAGCGTGCCGGAGGGGCCGACGCCCACGGAGCTTCGGAACCAGACCCGGTGCTGTTCGCGGGCGCTGCCGAATCTGACCTGCACGAAGCTTTGCAATTGGTGTCCGAGAGGACGGCCGCCTGTAATGCAGTGCGCGACTACGGGACTTCGCTGCTGTCGATCGCGACGCTGCGCCCGCTGCTCGACCGCTACTTCGACGAAGTGCTGGTCATGGCGGACGATCCGCAAGTCCGCGCCAACAGGCTGGCCTTCTTGGCATCCGTCCTCGCGAAGCTCTCCACGATCGCTGATTTCGCGGCCATCGCGCCGGAGCCCGTTCGCAGACGACGCGGATAGGCCTCGGCCGCTACAGCCCCGTCCGCTCCGGCACGTACTGGCGGAGGAAGCGGGCGCTCTGCCGCAACGAGAGCTTCCGGGCATCCAAGGAGCCTTCGTAGGCGCGGTCCTCCACCTCGACACAGACCGGGCCGTCGTAGCCGGTCGAAGTCAGTTCGGAAAAGAAACGTCCCCAGTCCACATCCCCCAAGCCCGGCAGCTTCGGAGTGTGGAACTGCAACGGGTAGGCCATGATCCCAACATCATCCAATTGGTGGCGATCCACCCGGACATCTTTGGCATGCACATGGAAGATGCGACCCCGGAAATCCCGCAGCGGGGCTATCGCGTCCATCTGCAGCCAGGTGGGATGCGACGGGTCATAGTTGAGCCCAAACGAGGGACTCGGGATGTCGGCGAACATCCTCCGCCAGATGGCTGGAGAGCAGGCCAGATTCTTGCCACCAGGCCATTCATCGCGAGTGAAGATCATCGGACAGTTCTCGATGCCGATCCGCACGCCATGTCGCTCTGCGTAGGCCACCATCGGATGCCAGACTTCCAGAAACTTCGGCCAGTTCTCCTCCACAGAGAGTGTCCAGTCACGTCCAACGAAGGTGTTGACGGTGCCGATGTCGAGGGTCTGGGCGGCGCGGATCACGGAACGCAGATGCTGTTGAGCGACCCTTGCCTCCTCCGGGTCGGGCGATAGTGGATTGGGATAGTAGCCCAGAGCGCTGATCGCGACGCCGTGCCGGTTCAATGAGGCGAGGACTCGGTCGGCGGCCGCCTCGTCCAGGGAGTCGGTCGCAATGTGGGTGACGCCGGCGTAGCGTCGTTCGGCCTTGCCTGGCGGCCAGCACATCACCTCGACGCAGTCATAGCCTTCCTGCGCACCAAACTGGCAGACCTCGTCGAAATTGAGCTCAGGGAGGATGGCGCTCACGAATCCCAGTTCCATTGTGATTTCGATCATACCAAGCTCAGGATGGGCAGAGACCGTTTGTGTCAGTCATTAAGACCGCTCCTCAATCAGTCACAGAAGGGATGATGACTGGGCTTGAGAGGCTCCTGCCGACGCAAGCCCATCCGTAGTGACATGTGCGTTCGTGCCAGTCCGCCCAGTCAGCGACACCCTAGCGCGATTCTACGCAGAATTCGATTTTCTTGATGCTTGGCGTAATCCGCTACGCAGGTCTGCAACGAAGGCCCGGAAGGACACATCATTCTTCCCAGCCCGGTAGAGATCCATCTTGGCTGCCAATGCGCGTCCCAGTTCTATCCCACCCAGAGGAAGAACATAGCCAGCCTCAGCAACGGCTGTCGCTAGAACTTGCTTGTAATATGAACGGTCGCACTTTCTTGATCTAACTTGTGGTTGACCTCCGACAATCGTTCCAAACGATTGTGGATCCAAGAGATACCAGCGTTCAATGTGGGGATCAGGACATGCAGTGATCAGCCGATGCGAGTATGATGAACTCGCAGCTTCACGAATCGATTTGCGAGTCTCATCAAACTTGGAACAATTCCCGTCAATTGCTACTATCAATAGATCTGGATTGTTCGGACCACCGATTCCTCTCTCACGCAGAGTCTGGTAGTTTCTGAAGGCCTTCATTACGCGTGGATGACCGCCGCGTGCAGTCTGAATATGGCAGTCAATAACAACACCCTCGTCCTTGGCTACACGTTTAGTAAGAGCCACTAGAAGCTCTTCGTGAGCCCTGTCTTCAACAAAAAAGTCGACGCGTAGAGTTTCAGGCATCAGTGTATCCACCGAGGACTAGACTCTCGAAGAGGTGGTCTTCCACTGGTATTGAAAGTGCTTCCAATATCTCCGGTTGTTCAAAGAGGGTGCCGGAAGTGTCGAATTGTTCGATCTTACTCGCGATGCCGTCGCGACGAACGTTCAGCAGACCAACCTCTTCCTCTGACACCGACCGAGAACGCGCCTCCCGAAGCACAGCATCACAAAACAGCGGTGAGTGAGTGGTAACCACGACCTGACGCCCAAAGTCAACAGCCATCGATACCAACATTCTTGCTATCAACTCGATTCGACATGGATGTACACCGTTCTCAGGTTCTTCGAAGGCTATCAAGGATTTACTCCATGGGTTGACGCACAGAGCACAGAGCGCGATGACGCGCAGTGTCCCTTCAGACACTATCCGTGACGAGAATGCAGTAGAATCCTGCTCAATCGAGAATTCTAGCATTCCACGATGTCGATCAAGGTTCACATCAATGGAAGAAATACTTGGAACAATCATGCTGATAGTTCGACACATAGACTGAAATAGTTTCGGTTCTTCGCCCTTCAATTTATACAAGAACGGCATGATATCTTGTCCTAGTACTCCAATATCAGAGACATCTTTCGGCGGAACTTGGGCGCGCATTGCAATTCTAGGATCCAAGTAATAGGTTCGCCAGTCCTGCAACTCTGAGCGAACTCTCTCGATATACTTGTAACTTGGTCGTGCAAGCCGGGCATCGGACAATACAGTGTAATTTATTCCCAAGGACTCAATTCGTGGTCTACCGCCTCCACTCTGTCGCCGAATTGAGAGTTGATCGTTGCTGACTTCTATAGCTGGCTTACCTTTAGGTTTCCATGACTTCGACATTGCGGTAAGGAACTCCCCACAATTAGTGAGTCTTGAAGTGCGATAGTCAATCCCTATATTTGTCTTGTACACGTAGTTGCCATTTCCCCTAGAATTACTCTCGGGAACAGTAAGGTATGCTTCAATCGAGAATTGAGCGTTGGATCTTGATGCTAGTCCAGCAATTCCCGACTTGGGCAATTGGAATAACTCAAAGGCATGTCCACGGATAATAGAATCTTCAAGGGCGTGTCTAATCATTCGTTCAGTACCAACTCGAGAAAGTGTCAGCAGTGCATCAACTAGATTGCTTTTCCCAGCTGAATTTGGCCCGAACAAGACGGCCATTCTTGGAAGAGATACTGATACATCTGCGAGCGACTTGAAACCCTTGACACGAATCTTGTTAAGCATGGTGCCTCCGACAAGTGAGTCCTGGGATAATTCGGCTGTCAATGTCTTCAGTCGAAGCGAGAGATTGGGATCTAGCAATCGTACTGAATTCGAGTGGCGAGGCACACTTGCCCTGAACTAACACACATTCTAGGAAATCGCTGTACTTCCCCATTTGACGCCGGGCCGCGGCCCCGAACAGAATGATCCTGTCCCGCTGAGCGGCACACACTACCTGCCACATGACTTCATTCAGCGTACTGGCTCTCACTCTTCCATCGACTTCGACCATCGCTACACCTCCGAGTTAGAGCGGAAACGACCATCGCCCCTCGAAGCCATCCAGTGGACCGCGACGGCTGCGGTCGGCCCGCTTCTCGCGGTATGTGTGTCGCTTCGCAACGTCAATCGCCTTATGCAACCGGTCACGGGCCCCAGCGCGCTTCCAACCGCGTTCCTCCAGGCTCAACGAGCGGATGCCGGTAGGACTGCGGACTGTCACTCGCAACCATCGCTCCACGAACTACTCACGAGACACTAGGGCCGCTTGCTCGGCTGCCAATCGCCCTCAGTATGCCACAGCGTTTCGGTCAGTCTCTTCCGAGAGCCTGCGACTGGCGCTGGGGCGTGGGGGCAGACTCGCACCTTCGGAGGCGCTGGTGACGACACTCGAGCGGATGGGCCGGCACTGCGTCGCACCTGGCGCCCACGGCACTTCCGACTGCTTCATGCCTAGCGCGATAGAATGGTGGTTCCTCCCCTGAAGCCTCTGGAGCGCCGGCGGCCCCCGCCGGTGGCCAGCGAGACCAGCACCCTCTCTTTCTGCTGCAGCACACGCTGCACACGCCTGCCAGGCACGCGAACCCGGAGCATCGCGGGAGACCGTTCAGCATAGAGGCTCAACATCACGATGGCAAAACACGTGTACTCCTTCGGCGGCTCGAAGACCGAAGGCAACCGAACAATGGGCGACCACCTCGGCGGCAAGGGGGCCAACCTCGCGGAGATGGCGAGTGCCGGCCTTCCAGTCCCCCCGGGCTTCACCGTCTCCACCCAAGTCTGCAACATCTACCTCGCGAGTGGCAACCGCGTTCCGGACGATGTCGAGGAGGAGATGGCAGTCGCTCTCAAGAGGCTTGAGGCCGACATGGGCAAGAAGCTGGGGGACGCCAACGACCCCCTGCTGCTCTCAATCCGCTCCGGCGCGAAGTTCTCTATGCCGGGGATGATGGACACGGTCCTCAATCTCGGCTTGAACGACGTGTCGGTCCGAGGCCTCGCCCAGCTCAGCGGCAAGGAGACGTTCGCCTTGGACTGCTACCGGCGGTTCATCATGATGTTCGCGGACGTGGTGATGGGCGTATCGAAGTCCCAATTCGAGGAGCTCCTTGAGGAATTCAAGGAAGAGGCGGGCGTCGAGCACGACATGGATCTAGACGCCGCGCAGCTGCAGGGCGTGGTGGACGCGTTCAAGGCCCACTACAGGAAGGCCTTGGACGAGGACTTCCCGCAAGACGCTCACGAGCAGCTGAAGCTAGCCCGCGACGGCGTGTTCCGCTCTTGGGACAACCCCCGCGCCAATCACTACCGGCGCATGAACGACATTCCGAACGATCTCGGCACGGCAGTAAACGTCCAGGCCATGGTCTTCGGCAACCTTGGTGACACCTCGGCCACCGGCGTCGGCTTCACCCGGGATCCCGCGACCGGCAAGAATGAGTTCTACGGGGAGTTCTTGGTGAACGCCCAAGGCGAGGACGTGGTGGCGGGTATTCGAACGCCGCGCCAAATCAGCGAACTGCGAGCCGTCCTGCCCGAGGCCTACGACGACCTCCGCAACTTCACGTCGCAGCTTGAGAAGCACTACCGCGACGTGCAGGACTTCGAGTTCACCATCCAAGAGGGAAAGCTCTGGATGCTGCAGACGCGCAACGGCAAGCGGACCGGCGCGGCGGCCGTCAAGTTCGCCGTGGACATGGTGGATGAGGGTCTGATCACCGATAGCGAAGCCGTCATGCGAG
The DNA here is from genome assembly GCA_963662745.2 of Bryobacterales bacterium. GTDB lineage: Bacteria > Acidobacteriota > Terriglobia > Bryobacterales > UBA6623 > VXMF01. The sequence goes on along the minus strand of CAXXUI010000002.1, from coordinate 1,256,597 downwards.
TCGAACCGCAGCACTTGGATCAGCTGCTGCATCCGGTGATCGATCCGGACTCCAAGGGCGACTTGGAGACGCTGACCGTGGGGCTGCCCGCCTCTCCGGGCGCCGCTGTTGGCCGCATAGTGTTCTCCTCAGACGCAGCCGTAAAGGAGGCGGCTGAGGGCAACCCAGTCCTGCTTGTCCGCTCGGAGACAACTCCCGAGGACATTCACGGCATGGAGGCGGCCAAAGGCATCCTTACGTCCCGAGGCGGTATGACGTCCCACGCTGCCGTGGTGGCGCGTGGCATGGGCTCTCCGTGCGTAGCGGGAGCTGGCGAGATCTCGGTAGACATACGAGCAGGTCGCGTGTCTTGCAAGGGGACCACCCTCAAGGCCGGCGACTGGATTTCGATCGACGGCTCAACGGGCGAGGTGTTCGCCGGCCAGGCGAAGACGATCGATCCGGATCCAGCCTCAGGCGATTTCGCACGCTTCATGGACTTCGTTGACAAACACCGTGTGGCGCGGGTGCGCGCCAATGCCGAGACGCCGCGTGACGCGCGCATGGCACGGGTGTTCGGAGCCGAGGGAATCGGGCTGTGCCGCACAGAGCACATGTTCTTCGAACCGGACCGAATCCCTCATGTCCGCAAGATGATCTTGGCGAATGACGCAGAGACCCGGGCGGAGGCGCTAGGCAAGCTGCTACCCATGCAGCGCCAGGACTTCGTGCAGCTGTTCGAGGTTATGGACGGCTATCCCGTAATCGTAAGGACGCTGGACCCGCCGCTACACGAGTTTCTCCCTAGCCGCGAGAAGCTGATGGTGGATCTCGCTGTCCTGCGGGAGACCGGCCGCGATCCAGAGGAGCACGCCCGGGTCGCAGCCCTGCTGGAGCGGGTCGACGAGTTGCACGAGTTCAATCCGATGCTCGGTCACCGCGGCTGCCGTCTAGGCATTACGTTCCCGGAAATCACGGCTATGCAGGCTCAGGCCATCTTCGAGGCCGCAGTGGAATGCTCCGGCCGAGGTATCGACGCCATCCCCGAGGTGATGATTCCGCTAGTCGGCAACCACAAGGAACTTGAGAACCAGAAGAAGGTTGTCATAGAGACGGCCGATCGGGTGTTTGCCGAAGCGGGTCGCAAGGTCCACTACAAGGTGGGGACGATGATCGAGGTCCCGCGCGGAGCGCTGACGGCCGACCAGATCGCCGAACATGCTGAGTTCTTCAGCTTCGGCACCAACGACCTGACGCAGACCACCTTCGGGTTCAGCCGCGACGACTCAGGAAACTTCATCACTCCCTACATGGAAGCCGGCATTCTGGAGAACGATCCGTTCCAAGTCCTCGACCAGAGCGGCGTTGGGCAGTTGATTCAGATCGCCTTGGAGCGTGGGCGCAAGACGCGTCCGGGCCTTGAAGTCGGCATCTGCGGCGAGCACGGCGGCGAGCCGAAGTCAGTGGCTTTCTGCGTGAGGTCGGGCCTCGACTACGTCAGCTGCTCTCCTTACCGAGTGCCGATCGCTCGGCTGGCCGCCGCGCAGGCCGCGCTGGCTGACCGCACGCACGGTTCCGGAACAGCTTGAAGTCCGAGAGGGTCGGGCCGTCTCGACGCGGTTCACAGACCGACTGAGTCGCAGGTTCGTTCGGCACCTGTACGGCAGGCCGGGCGCCACCGATCGCTGGCGCGACATCTGCCTAGAACCTCTGTGCCTGATCCGACAGTATCGAACTGGAGGATGTCCACGCCTGTAGAACAGGGCCACGCCGCCGATGCGCTAGCGAAGAAGCCTGTCCTTCAGCCGATTGCGCACGGGAGGATGGTCTTGGGTTGGGGCAACCCGCTCGGGACATATACAATATCTGGGGCCTTGTGGCGTTTTTCCATGCTACCTATGGAATACTGCTCTCTGTGTGCTCCTGACTGGACAGTGTTCGATGCCGGGATTGTCAGCCATCGATGGATCGTCTTCGGAGAAGAGGACGGGACGGAGACTGGTCCGCTCTCCCTACCCTGCCAAGTTCTGTCCAGTACCAACCGAGCGGCGCGCCGTCCAGACCGGCATTGACACCTAGCACCATGCTGTACCATGGTGCTAGGTCCGAGCGGGGCGGCATGGAATCGTTTGCTGGCCCGATCGTGAACTTGCGCAACGCTGGAAGCTGCCTCGTTCGCGGGCGATCGTCGCTTGGGCGAGGGAGGAGCATGCAAGGGGACCTTCAACGCACCAAGTTCTCTGAGGTGCCGGTTTCTGGAATACCAGCCGCAAACGTCGCAAGCGTGCCCCAGCGCAGCCCATTACGGTATCCGGGTGGCAAGACTTGGCTGGTACCACACATCCGGTACTGGCTCAAACGGTGTGGGGGAAACATACCGTTGCTGTTTGAACCATTTGCCGGCGGTGGAATTGCTTCCCTAACGGCAGTCATGGAAGGACTTGCTAAGTCGTGCCTGATGACCGAGATAGATCGTGATGTGGCCGCCTTCTGGCACACAGTTCTAACCTCTGGACCAGCGTTGGCAAGGCGAGTCGAAGACTTCTCTCCTACTCGCGATTCCGTGATGGAGTTAGTGAGGACACCGACAGTAACTGTTGAGGATCGAGGCTTCCGAACATTCGTTCTGAATCGAGTACGTCGCGGTGGGATTCTCGCAACAGGTGCATCTTTTTCTCGGTCTGGGGAAAATGGCAGAGGAATATCTTCTCGTTGGTACCCACAGACACTTACTCGTAGAATTCTAGAAATTCATCGATATTCTGACCAAATTCAGTTCGCTGAAACTGATGGTGTTGCCTTGCTCCGCACATTGAGTCCACTACTTCGTGAGAGCAATGCTGCTCTATTTGTTGATCCACCATATACTGCAGGAGGGAAAAAATCTGGCAAGAGACTCTACAATCATCATGAAATTGATCACGAATATCTCTTTAGATTGGTAGCCAACTCAGGTGTGAATTTCTTAATGACGTACGACTGTTCAGATGAAATTCTAGAACTAGTCAGTAAACACCGACTTCACGCTGTTTCCGTATATATGAAGAATACTCACCATAATCAAATTCCCGAACTCATTATTACCAATCTCTCACTCTTCCGGGCCAAGAATCATGCCGTCTGATCGAAAGCCTTCACCACGCTATAGCATTGGGGAGTGGTTCGGACATCGGTACTCAGATCTTGACGCTAACCTTCGACGGAAACTGGCAGTTGTCGCCCAAGATCCGGACATGGCAAGGGCAGTGAAAATGGACATATCTCTGCTTTCGACTTCTGGAGATATCGCTTGTCCATTCAAGTACAATCGAGGTGTCTGCTCCAAGAAAGGAGGAGTCTGCTCCATTCAGCAGTATGAGGCCACTGATTCACGGCGCATCGGAACGGCAACTAGTGGCCCTGCTGTCACGTGTCCGCAAAGGTTTGAGGAAGGTAATGTCTTGCTGAAATGGCTAGCAGATATCATGAGTTTCGATCTGGGGCGAGTCTTGATAGCACGAGAAGTTCCATTCATGAAGAGCGAATCGACTGGACGCCCAGCAGGAAAGATTGATTGGGTATTGGCTCAAGAGAATCGGGGGTCATTGAGGTGGTGTGCCTTGGAAATTCAAGCCGTTTATTTCTCTGGAAAAGGAATGGCTTCAGATTTCATGGCGTTGCAGAATGATTCGAATTCGGCACCGCCTTTTCCGAGCCAAGTTAGAAGACCTGACTGGCGATCCTCTAGCGCCAAGAGATTGATGCCACAACTGCAAGTCAAGGTCCCTACACTACGCCGGTGGGGCGCGAAGATGGCGGTCGCTGTAGACGAGCAATTCTTTCGTGCAATCGGCGGACAGAGTGAACACCCATCTCAAGACTTGGATAATGGAGATATTGTATGGATGGTTCCTCACCTTGCTCAAGATGGAAATTCATTCGGGTTGCGAAGAGGCACTTGGGAAGTCCTAACTTTGGAGCAATCAAGCGAGAAGCTACTGTCAGCCAAGACAGTGTCGCGCCGTGATTTTGAGACAAATCTCCGCTCCAAGCTGGTTCCCCTGTCTTCCAGATAGTACTGAACACTCCGGAGAGAATACCAAGTCGCCATCGCTTCAAGACAGACGAACCGACACCTAGGTGGGTCAACAGTGCTTCTTTCAGAGACTGCTCCCACAACTCCGATTCGGCCTAGTCGCAGCCACCACGGCTCGCAGGAGTCGATCAGTCCCAGGCATGACCCCGTCACTGGGTCATCGACGCTAGGAACTCTTGGTTGTTGCCGGTCTTGGCCATGCGGTTGAGCAGCAGCTCGGCGGCCTCGACCGTCTGCAGGCCGCTCAGGAACCGCCTCAGCACCCAGACCTTGTTCAGAGTGTCCCTACTCAGCAGCAGCTCCTCCTTGCGAGTGCCGCTGCGGTTGGTGTCGATCGCGGGGAAGATGCGCTTGTCGACCAGCTGGCGGTCCAAGTGGGCCTCCATGTTGCCCGTGCCCTTGAACTCCTCGAAGATCACCTCGTCCATCCGACTGCCTGTCTCCACCAGCGCGGTGGCCACGATGGTCAGCGAGCCGCCCTCCTCGACGTTCCGCGCCGCGCCGAAGAACCGCTTCGGGCGCGTCAATGCGTTCGAGTCCACGCCGCCTGTCAGGATCTTGCCCGATGTCGGCTGGATGGTGTTATAGGCCCTCGCCAGTCGCGTGATGGAGTCCAGCAGGATGACCACGTCCCGCCTGTGCTCCACCAAGCGCTTGGCCTTCCTGATCACCAGTTCGGCGATGTGGACGTGCTGCGACGCCGGCTCGTCGAATGTCGAGCTGATCACTTCGCCCCGCACCGAGCGCTTCATGTCGGTGACCTCTTCCGGACGCTCATCGATCAGCAGCACGATCAGGTACGCGTCTGGCTGGTTGGCTGTGATGGAATTGGCGATCGCCTGCAGCAGCATCGTCTTGCCCGTCCTCGGCGGCGAGACGATCAGGCCTCTCTGGCCCTTGCCGATCGGCACCAGCAAGTCCAAGACCCGGCCGCTGAGATCGTGCTTTCCGGTCTCGAGGTGGAAACGGGCATTCGGGTAGAGCGGCGTCAGATTGTCGAAGCGAATTTTCTTCTTGACCGCCTCGGGCGTCTCGAAGTTGACGCGCTGCACCTTCAGCAGTGTGAAGTAGCGCTCGCCTTCGTGCGGCGGGCGAGCAAATCCGAAGACCGTGTCCCCCGGACGAAGACCGGCTTGCCGAACCAGCCCCGGCGGCAGATACACATCGTGCTGGGACGGCAGGAAGTTGTACTCCGAGAAGCGCACGAATCCGTACCCTTCTTTCATCAGTTCCACCAAGCCCTCGACCTGAATCAGGCTCTTGCCGTCCGACTGCGCCTGCAGTATCCCGAACACGAGGTCCTGCTTCCGAGTGCCAGCCGCAGTGTCGATCTCCAGCTCCCTGGCCTTCCGGTGCAGGTCGGTGATGCTCATGGACTTGAGAGAGGTGAGGTCAAACGGCTGGAGGCCTTGCTTGGCCATCGCTTCGGCGATCGCCGCAAACTCGGCGTCGAACCCGCCCTTCCTGCGGCGTCCGGCATCCCGCACGCCGCCGCTCTTCCCGCGGTCACGCCGGAACCGGTTCTTCCGTGGGGCCTTCCGCGATCCGCGCCCGCGACTCGCCTGCTTCTCGGATTCCTCGGCAGAGGAGGACCTGCCTCCTCCCGCCTCCGGCTTGCGAAACCGGCTGCGCCGCCTAGGGGCCGCTTCCGGCTTTGGCGCGGCAGCGCCTCCTTCGCCCCCTGCGTCCTTACGCTGGGAGAGAAAGCGCCGCTTGCGGGGACCTGGTCGCTCGCGCCGGCCCTCGTCCTTCGGCGGTTCCGCGCCGGAGTCGGGCTTCGGAGAAGTGGTCTTGGTGTCGTCTGTGGATCCAGCAGGCATGGATCACCTCATTCGCGCGACTGGGGCGCTGGAAGGCCTGGCAGTCGCGGCTACGCGGCCAGCGCGGCGTCGATGACTCGCCAGAGGCGTCGAACTCCGAGCCCCGTCACTGCTGAGAACGGAATGGGGGCCACGAAGCTCTTCGTGATGGAGGCCACAGCGCGCAGCCGCGCCCCTCTCTTCAGCTTATCCGATTTCGAGGCCGCCACGCAGAACTGGATTCGCTGGGCCGAGAGCCACTCGCTCATCTGCAGGTCCAAGGCAGTCGGGCCGCGACGGATGTCGACGATCAGCACCACCAGCCGCAACACTGCGCGACCGGTCAGGTAAGCCTCCGCCAAGCGCTTCCAGCGCTCCTGCTCCGCCCCGGGCACCTTGGCGTAGCCGTAGCCCGGCAGATCCGCGAAATACATCCTGCGCTGGATGCGGAAGAAGTTGATGGCTCGCGTGCGGCCCGGCGTCTGGCTCGTCCGGGCCAGCGCCTTCCTCGCAGCAGGCCGGCCCCTTCCCGCTCGTCGGCGCTGCCGCCGGACGAGGGCGTTCAGAAGGCTCGACTTGCCGACGTTGCTGCGCCCCACGAAAGCCACCTCCGGCAGGCGGTCGTTGGGAAACTGCCCCAACCCGTGGGCGCTGAGGACGAACTCGACTTCCATGGCGGGCCCAGGCACCGGGCGGAGAGCGATCAGGCCGCCGGCGCGCCGTCCTGCTGGATCACCTCGATCCCGGCAGTGTGGAACGGATGATTCGCCAAGTCGTCGATCGGCTCCTGCAGCGCGATCGCCAACACCTCGTCCATCGTATCCACGAAGTGCAGCTTCAGCACCTCGCGAACGTTGTTGGGCACGTCGGGCAGGTCCTTCTCGTTCTGCTTCGGAAGAATCGTCTCGCTGATGCCCGAGCGGGCCGCGGCCAGCAGCTTCTCCTTCAGCCCGCCGATCGGCAGGACCCTGCCCCGCAGGGTCACCTCGCCCGTCATGGCCACATCCCCCCGAACCTTGATCTTCGTCAAGGCGCTGGCTAGTGTCGTGGTCAGGGCAATGCCCGCCGAAGGCCCGTCCTTGGGGATCGCCCCCTCGGGCACATGGATGTGGATGTCCAGGTTCTGGTAGAAGTCTCGCGGCAGCCCGAACGCGGTCGAGCGCGACCGGATGTAACTCATGGCGGCCCGCGCCGACTCTTGCATGACGTCTCCGAGCTGGCCGGTCAGCGTGAGCTTGCCCTTGCCGTCCATCAACGTCGCTTCAATCGTCAGCAGCTTGCCACCCACCTCCGTCCAAGCCAGCCCGGTGGCCGAACCGATCTCGCTCTTGAGCTCGGCACCCGGTTCGCGATGCTTGGGAACCCGCAGGAATTCCTTCACGTTCGCGGCTGTCACGGTGATCTTGCCGGGCTCGTCCTCGCCCGAGCGGACGATGCGCAACGCCACCTTGCGGCAGATGTTCCCGATCTCGCGCTCCAAATTCCGCACGCCCGCCTCGCGGGTGTACTGCTCGATGATTGCCCGAATCCCGTCCTCGGCAAACTCGATGTTGTCCCCGACGGCGAGTCCCACGTTCGCCACCTGCTTCTCGATCAGGTGGCGCTTGGCGATCTCGGTCTTCTCGTCGTCCGTGTAGCCGCTAATGCGGATCACTTCCATGCGGTCCAGCAGGGGCGGGGGCATGGTGTGCAGCACGTTGGCCGTGGCAATGAAGAAGACTTGACTGAGGTCGTACTCCACATCGAGGTAATGGTCGTGGAAGGCTGAGTTCTGCTCGGGATCCAGCACCTCCATCAGCGCCGCGGACGGATCGCCCCGGAAGTCCGCCGACATCTTGTCCACCTCGTCAAGGACAAAAACGGGATTGACCGTGCCGGACTTCTTCATCATCTGGATGATCTGGCCGGGCAGCGCCCCGATGTAGGTGCGGCGGTGGCCGCGAACCTCCGCCTCGTCTCGCACGCCGCCCAGCGACAGGCGCACGAAATTCCGGCCCGTGGCCTCGGCAATGGACCGGCCCAGCGAGGTCTTGCCAACGCCGGGAGGGCCGACAAAGCACAGGATCGAGCCCTGCGGGCGATCGACCAAGCGCCGCACGGCCAGGAACTCCAGAATGCGCTCCTTGACCTTGCGCAGCCCGTAGTGGTCCTTTTCGAGGACCTTCTCGGCGTGGCCCAGATTGCGCAGCTCCTTGGTCTTCTCGTGCCACGGCACGGAGAGCAGCCAGTCGATGTAGTTGTGCGAGACCGTCGCCTCGGCCGACATGGGAGGCATGTTCTCCAGCTTCTGGACTTCTCCCTGCGCCTTCTTCTCGGCGTCCTCAGGCATCTTGGCCTCTTCGATCCGCTGGCGGTAGCGGTCCAGCTCGCTCTGCTCGCCGCGGCCTAGCTCCTTCTGGATGGCCTTGATCTTCTCGTTGAGGTAGTACTCCTTCTGGGCCTTCTCCATCTGCTTCTTGACCCGCCCGGTGATGGTGCGGTCCACCGAGAGCTTCTCGTTCTCGATGTCCAGCAGATCCGCGATCCTCGTCAGCCGGGCCACCGGATCGAACATCTCCAGCAGATCCTGCTTTTCAGGTACCGTGATGTGGAGGTTGTTGCTGATGGTGTCGGCCAGCTTGCTTGGGTCGTCCACCTTGACGGCCGCCATCATCGTCTCGTAGTTGAGGCTCTGGCTCTGCTTGGCGAACTGCTCGAAGGTGGTCGTCACCCGATTCACCAACTGGTCGAGGCCCGGATTGGCCACGAAGGTGGCCGGCACGGTCTCCACCGTCGCCTGCATGAAGCCGTCCGCGATCCGAACCTTGCGCAGCTTGGCCCGCTCCTGCCCCTCCACCAAGACCTTCACGTTGCCGTCGGGCAGCTTGAGGCTCTGGACGATGCTGACGATGGTGCCCACGTCGAAGACCTCCTCCGGCTTGGGGTCGTCGTTGGAGGCGTCGTGCTGCGTCGTGAGGAAGATCTTCTTGTCGCGATCCAAGGCCGCTTCCAGCGCCTTGACGCTGGCCTCGCGGCCCACGACGAAAGGCGACATCATCTGGGGGAAGATGACCACGTCCCGGATGGGCATCATCGGCATTCGCGAGTAGAGGCGCGCACCGCTGGAACTCGGCATACCTCTATTCTACGATGCTAGGGCGATTCCTCGGCCGACGGACGCAAGCCGGAGTCTACAGCGGGCCTGCTTCGCCGTCGCGGGCCCGGCCGAAGCCGTCAGCCCGCTTTCTCAAGCAGCCTAGACTTGGCCACCCAGTGGTGCTCTCGGACCATCCGCTCAGTGAACACGATCTTGCGCGAGGGGCGCCGCTCGGACGGCGCCTCGTACATCAGGTCCAGCATCAGCTCCTCCATGATCATGCGCAGCCCGCGCGCGCCCATCTTACGCTCCTGCGCCAGCTCCGCAATGGCCCGCATAGCTCTCGGAGTCATGGTGAACTCGATGTTCTCGTAGGCGAAGAGTTTCTGATACTGCTTGAGGAGCGAATTGCGCGGCTTCACCAGGATCTCCACCAAGGCGTCCTCGTCCAAGCTGCCGAGCGTCGCCGTGACCGGCAGCCGGCCCACGAACTCAGGAATGAAGCCGTAGCGGATCAGGTCGGCGGGCTGCACCCTGCCCAGCAGGCCCAGGTCCTCACCCCGGTCCGGCTCCCGCGCCTCCGCCGGGGGGGCGGCCTGGTGGACGGTGGCGGGATTGCGAAATCCGACGACCCTAGTGTCGATGCGTCGCGCCACGATCTTGTCCAGCCCGACGAACGCTCCGCCGCAGATGAACAGGATGTCGGTCGTGTCCACCGCAGTGAACTCCTGATGAGGATGCTTGCGCCCGCCCTGCGGGGGGACGCTGGCCACGCTGCCCTCGAGGATCTTCAGGAGCGCCTGCTGGACGCCTTCCCCCGAGACATCGCGGGTGATCGAGGGATTATCGCCGCGACGGTTCACCTTGTCGATCTCGTCAATGTAGATGATGCCGGTCTGGGCCCGCTGGACATCCCCGTCCGCCGCCTGCAGCAACCTGCGGAGGATGTTCTCCACATCCTCCCCCACATAGCCCGCCTCCGTCAGCGTCGTAGCGTCCGTGATGGCGAACGGCACATCGAGGATCCTGGCCAATGTCTGGGCGATCAGCGTCTTGCCCGTCCCGGTCGGGCCGATCAGCAGGATGTTCGACTTCTGGACCTCCACATCGGGCACGACCGAGTCGACGCTCGGCCAGCGCCCCGTCATGCGGACGCGCTTGTAATGGTTGTACACGGCCACGGAGAGGCGCTTCTTGGCCGAGTGCTGGCTGACGACGTACTCGTCCAACCGCTGCTTGATCTCGTGCGGCTTGAGCAGCGCCCCCGGCGGCGCGGGACCGGCGGACCGGTCCTCGTCAAGGATCGCGTTGCAAATCTGCACACACTGATCGCAGATGTAGACCTTGTCGCGCTTGCCCGGAGTGGCGATGAGCTTGTCGACGAGATGCTGGGCCTTGTGACAGAACGAGCAACGCAGCACCCGTTCGGAGGAAGTCCGATTCATGGCTAGCCCCCAACACTGCGCCACGGTTTCCAAGGACACGGCGGAGCCTTCGGGAGGCGGCTACATTTTATCAGAAGGCCCGGCGGCGGCGGCGGCCCGGCTATCGCAGCAGCGACTCCAGCTCCACGCGCGCCTCCGTGCGCTCATCACGGTACTTGACGATGACCGGAGCGTACAGCGAGAGACCCAGCTCCTTGCCCGGCCCGCGGGCTATCGGACGCGACCCGGGAACGACCACAGCCCCTTCCGGAACGACCAGCGGAGAGTCGCCTCGGGCGCGCAGCACGCCGCCGCGGACGATGTCGTAGACCGGCGTCGAGCGGGTCAGGACGGTACCGGCACCCAGCACGGCCCGGCACTTGACAATCGTGCCTTCGTACACCCCGGAATTGCCGCCCACCAGCACGTCGTCCTCGACGATGACGGGCATGGCGCCGACAGGCTCAAGGACTCCCCCAATCTGCGCGGCGGCGCTAAGGTGGCAGCGCTTGCCGATCTGGGCGCAGCTGCCGACCAAGGCGTGGGAGTCGACCATGGAGCCGTCATCCACGTATGCGCCCACGTTGACGTACATGGGAGGCATGCAGGTCACGCTGCGGCCGACGAAGCAGCCGTCCCGCAAGCTGGACCCGCCCGGAACAACGCGGACGCTCTCCTCGATGGACAGGCCTCGGGGCGGGTAGGTAGACTTGTCGATGAACCGCAAGCGGCTGCCCGGATCTGACATGTCGACGCGCTTGCCCATGCGGAAGCCCAGCAGGATTCCCCGCTTGACCCAGCGGTTGACGCGCCAGCCGTGGGGCGCGTCGGCGTCCGGCTCGGCGGCGCGAATGGTGCCGTCGTTCAAGCCGGCCTTGAACTCCCGAAACGTCTCGAGGTCCTGGTGGGAGTAGGCCTCGGGATTCCTGCTGAACAGGGAGTCGATTCGTTCTCGCAGCATCCACACAATCGTACAAGCCCCTCCCTCACGGCTCGCACGCGCTCCTAGCGGGCCCTGCGCGGGCGCATCCAGCCGGACGGCCGGGCGGCGACCCAGTGCTACAGTGCTTACTTGAAGGGTCACGGTGTGCAGTTCCGACCCAACCGCTATCCGGGCAAGCTAGTCATCGTCGAGGGCATCGACGGATCCGGCAAGTCCACGCAGCTCTCCTTGCTGAGCCAGTGGCTGCGCTCGCAGCGGTTCGTGGTCTCGTTTAGCGAGTGGAACTCGTCCTCGATCGTCAAGGGGACGACCAAGCAGGGCAAGAAGAAGCAGATGTTCACGCCGACCACGTTCAGCCTGATCCACGCGACGGACTTCGCGGACCGGCTCGAGCGCCACATCGTGCCGATGCTGGAAGCGGGAGCGGTGGTCTGCGCCGACCGCTACGCCTACACGGCCTTCGCCCGGGACGTCGCCCGGGGCGTCGAGAGGGCTTGGGTGCGCAACCTGTACCGCATGGCTGTGCAGCCGGACTTGGCATTCCTGTTCCGGGTGCCCCTCAAGGTGGCCCTGAACAGGATATTGGGCGGGAGGGCAGCTCTCAAGTACTACGAGGCCGGGATGGACCTCAGCCTGAGCCCGGACATTGAGACCAGCTTCGCGCTCTTCCAGGAGAGGATCCTCAACGAGTACGACGCGATGACGGACGAGATGGGCTTCGAAGTGATTGACGCCACCGGCACCATTCCCGACCAGCAGCGCGAGGTCCGGCGAATCGTGCGCGAGCGGATCGGCGGATCGCTGGACCGCGACATCCTGCGCTACCCAGCAGAGTGGGGTCTCGGTGCCGGATAGCAAAGCGCCTCTGGAGACCTACGAGTTCCACCTGCCCAAGGTGGCCCCGGGCCAGTTCCTCGGCAAGCTGATCGTGGTCGAAGGCCCGGACTCGGTGGGCCGCAGTACGCAGGTCCAGCGGCTCCGCACATGGGTCGAGGCCAGCGGCTACGCAGTAGTCGACACGGGGATGGCCCGCTCCAAGCTCACCAAGGCCGGATTGCGGCAGGCGATGAGCGGGCACACGCTCGGTCCGCTGACGATGACGTTGTTTTACATGGCCGACTTCGCCGACCGCTTGGAGAACCTCATCATCCCCGCGCTCCGGGCGGGCTTCGTCGTGCTCACCGACCGGTACTTCTACTCCATCGTGGCGCGGGCGGCCGCTCGGCATCAAGACTCCGGCTGGCTGGAGCGCGTCGCCGGCTTCGCCCTCGTACCGCACGTCACGTTCTACCTCCGCGCGCCGGTCGAGGAGATCGTGGCGCGCGTGGTGCGCAGCCAGAGCGATTTCAACTACTGGGAGAGCGGAATGGACGTGCCGTACGGGCCGACGATCTACCAGAGCTTCGTCAACTACCAGACCAAGCTGGTGGAGGTACTCGACGGGCTGTCCCGCGAGCACGGCTTCGACACCGTGGACGCCTCACGCACGCCCGACGAGATCTTCGACTACCTGCGCAGCAGGATCAAGCCCCTGCTGACGGACTGACCTGCCGCTCGCCCGTGAGAACGCGCTGCAGCCTGCTGGTCTTCGACCTGGACGGCACGCTGATCGACTCGACTATGGACCTCGCTCTGGCGGTCAACGCCACGCGCGGCCAAGCCGGCCTGGCACCCCTCGGAACTTCCCGCATCTCGTCCTACATCGGCAACGGAGCAGAAATGCTGATCCGCCGTTCGCTGGGCACCGGGGCCTCCGAAGAGGCCGTGTGGAGGGGGCTGGGATTCTTCCTGCACTACTACCGTGAGCACATGCTCGACAACACCGCACTCTACCCGGGCGTGCTGGAAGCGCTGAGCCAGTGGCGGGCGGAAGGCACGGAGATGGCGGTGCTGACCAACAAGCCGGAGCGGTTCAGCGCCGAATTGGTCGCCGGGCTGGGCCTGGAGGGCTGGTTCTCGCGCATCTACGGCGGCAACAGCTTCGACACCAAGAAGCCGGACCCGTTCGGCCTGCGGCGCATCATGGCGGAGCTGGGCAGCGGTCCTGAGGAGACACTGATGGTCGGTGACAGCGCAGTCGACGTGCAGACGGCCAAGAACGCGGGCACGGCGTGCGCGGGCGTTACGTACGGAATCCGACCCGAAGGCTTCGCCCGGCATCCGCCAGACATCCTGGTCGACGACCTGCGGGAGCTTGTCGCGCTCATCGAGACGGTACAGCCGTGCGCTGGGCGCGGATCACGACCGTGACGACACCGCGCGGAGGCGAGCTTCGGGCCGGCCGCGCAGCAAGCGAGGGGCCCCCTTCCGCGAGGAAGCCGCGCAGCAGAGCCGCCAAGATCGCGGCACTGTGCTGCTGCGGATTGCTGGGCCTGGCACTCGCATCCGCGACGCTGCTCGATCCGCTGCTGTCTAGGGCTGCCATAGAGCGCCATCCCGCTCCTGGCCGCATGCTCGACATCGACGGACGCCAAGGCCATGTCCACTGCAGCGGCAGCGGCAGCCCGGTCGTGGTGCTTGAGGCAGGGCTCCCCGGCACCAGCTTGGCGTGGCAACCCGTGGCCGAGGCGGTCTCGAGATTCACGCGCGTCTGCTCGTACGACCGGGGCGGCTACGGCTGGAGTGATCCCGGAAGGCCGCCTCGGACGGGGGAACGGATCGTAGGCGAATTGCACCTGCTGCTGCAGCGGGCGGACATCGGGCCGCCGTACGTCTTGGTCGGCCACTCGTTCGGCGGACTGCTGATGCAGATCTACGCGGCCCGCTACCCGAACCAGACGGCCGGGATGGTGTTGGTCGATGCCGCCCACCCGGAAATGGTCCACGCGACGATTAGCACGGACCGGATGGGGGCGCTCGGCGCCCTGGTCGACGCCCTAGCCCGGACGGGATGGGCCCGCCTGGGGATCCCCGTGCCCGCCGGCGACCCGTCTTCGCGTCCAGCGGCAGTGCGCAAGGCGGAGCGGGACCTGCTCCTCGCTGGGAAGTCCGTGCGCGCCGCGGCTGACGAGCTGGCCGTGATCCTCGACACCGCCAAGGAGGCCGGTCGGAGATCCCCTCGCCTCGGGTCAAAGCCGCTCGCCGTCCTCACGCAGGGCCGGCGGGAACTCAAGCCTTGGCTGGAGAAACAGGGAGAACTGGCCGAACTCTCCGAGAACAGCTACTGGGAAGTCGTGGCGGACGCGGGCCACTTCGTTCACCATGATCGTCCAGAGAGTGTCGCTGCAGCGATCCGGTCGGTCGTGGAAGCCGTCAGGAATTCGGCGGACAGCACCGCGTCTGAACCAGCGCCTCCGTCCCGGCGGCCGCAGGCGGGCCCAACAGGCCGGCAGTCTCGCAGTCCGGCTACAGGTTCGTGATCGCTCCAGTGCTGGTCGTGAAGCGCTCGGCAGCCACCCCCATCGCCCGAGCCAGCGTGAGATGGAGGTTGGCAAGCGGGGTCTCCTGAGGAAGCACGACGCGCCGCCCCGGGTGGAGCGCTCCCCCGCCCCGGCCCGCCAGCAGGATCGGAAGGTCCTGCGTGGTGTGTCCGTTGCCGTTCTTCAAGGCGGACCCGTACAGCACCATCGTGTTGTCGAGCAGCGTCCTCCCGCCCCGCTCGGAGACGGCACGCAGCTTCTCTACGAGCTGGACCAGCTGCGAGACGTACCACCGGCTGACGATGGTGTAGGGCTCGGTGAGCTCCGGATTCTCCTTGTGATGGGAGATCGAGTGGTGGTCGCCGCTGACACCCTCCAGGAAAGTGAAGTTCTGCCGGCTGAAGCCGTGCGCCATCATGAAGGTCGCCACGCGCGTCGTATCGGTCCGCAGCGCCAGCACGATCAGGTCGATCATCTGTCGGATGTGCTCGTCCCTTGTCGCCGGGATGCCGGCCTCCGGGCGGAACAGCTCGGGTTCCACGACCGGCTTCCAGTCCGCTTCGGGATCGCCCGGGGCGAGGTTGCGCTGAATGCGCTGCTCGACGTCGCGGACCGAAGTCAGGTACTCGTCGAGCTTGCGACGGTCGGACTCGCTCCCGCGACCGCGGAGGGCCTTGGCGTCCTCCAGCACGCGATCCAGGATGCTGGCCTCGTCCAGCAGCTCGGACCGAGTCTTCCGGCTGACGCCGAACAGCCGGTCGAACACCGCCTGCGGCTCGATCTCCGGGTCGACCTTGGTGTTGTCGGACCTCCAAGAGACGGTGTTGGCGTAGGAGATGGCCAAGCCGTTCTCTCCGCCAGACCGAGGAGGCTCGGTGCCAAGTTCAAGGGATGCGATCGGAGTGCGCTGGCCGACTCGCTCGCCGACGAACTGGTCCAGCGAAGTCCCCATGCTGGGGGTGTTGATGCGTCCAGCCGCCTTCTTGTGCAGAGGCGTGCCCGTCAGGAAGGAGGAGGTCGCGCCAACATGCCCTTTGGCGCCGGTGCCCAGATTCGAGAGGACCGTGACATCCTTGCGGACCGGCTCCAACGGAGCGAGGATCGGCGAGAGGGCGTATTCCTCGCCCTCGCCCTGCGGATCCCAGGCGGGCGGATAGACCCCGTTGGGGTGGAAGAGCGTCACCAGTCGCACCGGGGCAGCCCGGCCGCCGGTTCTAGCGGCCGCGCGAGCCGTCCGAGTCGCGTCCAAGAACGGCAGGGCGACGCTCACCCCCATGCCGCGCAGGACGGCTCTTCTGGAAACCAATTGCCGCGTCTTCATCGTCGACCCTCCTCGGACTCCCTCTGCAACCCTTGCCGGTAGCGGAACGGATAGCTCGCCACGATGCCGGCCACCAAGCCTTGCGCCCCGAAATCGTTGCGCGCCAAGTCTTGGCTCAGGTCTCGGACCGTAGGTTCATCATAATACTCCAAGTCGCGTCCCAACGCGAACTTGAGCATCTGCCCGGCTACGGTCCGGGCGAGCTCCTCACGTCTTGAGAGCAGCGTCCGGCGCAGCCCCGCCGGCCCCTCGAACCGGGTGCCGTCGGGCAGCACGCCCTGAGCGTCCACCGGCTGGCCGTTGTCGGTCTCGCGCCAGCGGCCGATCCCGTCGAAGTGCTCCAATCCGAAGCCGATCGGATCGATCCGGTCGTGGCAGACGGCGCAGCGGGCTTCGTCGCGATGCAGTTCGAACACCTGCCGAAGGGTCTTCCCCTTGGAGGCATCCCCCGTCTCAGCCAGCTCGCCGGCATCGGGAGGGGGCGGCGGCAGCTCTTGGCCCAGCATCGTCTCCAGCACCCACTTGCCGCGCACGACGGGGCTGGTGCGGGTCGGCAGCGAGGTCGCGGTCAGCACCGCTCCCCAGCCCAGCGCGCCGCCACGGCGATCGTCGTCAAGCGGCACCAGACGCATCTCCCGGCCCTGCACGCCAGAAACTCCGTAATGCTCAGCCAGCTCTTCGTTGAGGTACGTGTAGTCGGCGGCGAGCAGCTCCAGCAGGCTGCGGCCCTCCCGCACGATCCGGTCGAACGACAGGGTCGCCTCCCGCAGCATGGCCTCGGCGAGCGCGGGCGTGAATTCCGGGAAAGCGACGTCGTCCGGCTTGACGGACCGGCCCAGCTCATCGAATCCGAGCCACTGGCCGATGAAGGCCGAGGTGAAGGCCTTCGACTTGGGGTCGGCGATCATGCGGCGCACCTGCCGGCGCAAGGTGGGCGGATCCAGCAGCTGGCCGGATGCCGCCAGCGCCGACAACTCCTCGTCGGGCATGGACATCCACAGGAAGTACGAGAGACGGGAGGCCAGCTCGCATCCGTCGAGGGGATAGTCACCTGCAGACGCGCCTCCTCGCTCGGAGCGGTACAAGAACTTCGGGGAGACGAGTGCGGCTCTCAGCCCCAAGCCGACCGCCTCTGCGAACGGATCGCCCCGCTCCCTCGCCCGTTGGTAGAGCGCAAGGAGGTTCTCGACATCAGCGCGGCTCGGGGGCCGCCGGTAGGCCCTGCTCGCGAAACGCTCCAAGATCGCACTCGCCGCGTCGTTCTCGGTGACAGCGGGTCCCGGCTCGGCGATCCACACCAGCGAGCCGTCCTGGCCGTCCTCCAAGTCCTGCTCGATCGCGATCCAGTCCAGCGAGAGGATGACCTGCTTGGGGGGCGGTTTCTCGCCGGCCGCCTTAGCCTCCGCGTCCCGCTTGCGAGCCTCGAGAACGAGGGCGCGGTTGTGGGAGTTGGTCAGCGAGGTGGCGGCCTTGAACCAGTGCAGCGACACGCGGTGGCTGCCGCCCGGAACATCCGCGGCGAACTCATAGACCTGTGGGGCGCCGGGGGCGGCCAGCACGAGCGACTGGCCGACGATGCGTCCGGCCACGCGCACGGTTACGCCGGGCAGCTGCCCCTCGACCGGCGACACACCCCAAGCCCGCACCCGGATGCGGTACCGACCGAATTGCGGGAAGCTGATGTAGCGGTAGACCGTCTGCTGGTAATTGCGCAGGTCCAGTCCGTACGGGGTAGGACCTTGGTTGGTCTCGGTGAGGAAGAAGTCCTCCGCCTCGAGCTTGACGGCCAGCGGATCGCCGCGTCGCCGAACCTCCAGCAGCGCGTCGACCACTTCGTCTGCAGCCGCCAGGTACTTCTCCACCAGCAGCGGCGCCACGAACAGGCCGTCCCGGTCGTTGCGGAACCCGCTCTCCCCCTCGCTGTCGTGCGGAAACGAGTCCGCCGGCCTGAGGTCCAGGCCTGTAAGGTCCCGGATGGTGTGGTTGTACTCCGCGCGGTTCAAGCGCGAGATCGTCACCGAGCCCGGGCTCTGGTATTCGGTCCAGTCGAGGCGGTTGACCGCGTCGTCGATCCAAGCGACCAGCAGCTGCCGCTCGGCCACTGTCGGCTGGGGATCGGCTGGGGGCATCTCTCGCTCCCGCAGAACGCGGAGCGCACGGACCCACACTGGTCGAGCCCGGATCACCGCGGCATGGTTGCCGAACGTTGAAAAGTCGATCCCGGCTGTCTGGAGCGCCTCGTTGTGGCACCGCTCGCAGTACTCCTGCAGCAAGGGCCGGACCCGGCTTCGGAAGGCTGCATCCAGTTCGCTGGCCGACGGCGCCGCAGGAAGCGCCGCCGCCGACAACGCCCAGCACGCGAGTCGCCAACATCCAGCCATCCATCCGCCTCCCGGCAATCCACGGGACCAGCACGCGACCGGGACGCTACTCACGTCGCGGGCCAATCGAATCGCACCTCTCGTAGCGTACTACGACTCGTGCTGTCGGAACCAGCAGGAGGCTGGATGGGCTGTCCCGATTTCCTGCGGGCCGCCTCTCCCCCAGCACTCGCGTTGGGGCCGCACTTCAGCGGCGGATCCGCGGACCGCTGCGCTGGGAGACGCCCGGTTTCGATTCCGCCGGCGCATCCACCGCGGCCTACTCGCCGATAGGGCCCTAGCCGTGGCCCAGAATGAATTCAACCATCTGGACACCGCTGTCGTGCGAAGCGGAATCCCGACTCCTTCAGCGCGGCTCTGGCACTGGAGCCACTGCTGAGGCAAGCCCCCTTCGAAGCGAGCCCGAACGATTCCCGATTCCCCGTTGCACCAGATGCGATCCGATTCCTCACCGGCGCGATTCGTGAGATGTCCGGCCATCTCAGGACCATCAAGCTGCTGCTGATCGCGTAGGCGGTTGTTTCCGTCCTAATCGGCGTCGTCACGTCAGTGGTGAACATGGCTGGGTAGATGGACAAGATCCTCGGGAATCTTCCGTAGCCCGACTTGCACGCGGAGGGCGAGGAGAGCGGCCCGCTCGCCCACGGCGACGACCTACTGGAGATCCACTTGCAGGATGTGAACGGCCGCACTTGGACCAACGAGGACTCAACCGGCAAGCCCCTTCTGGTGAACTTCTGGGCCACATGGTGCCCACCTTGCATCGAGGAGGTGGCGCTGTTCAACGATGCACTGGCGGCCCACTCCGATTCGGGCTTGACCATTGTGGGAATCTCCGTAGACCGGCAAGGCTGGGACGCGGTCCGGCCGTTCATCGAGGAGCACGAGCCCTCGTATCTGGTGCTCGTGGCTGATGAGAGCGTCACTCGCGGATTCGGCCAAGTCAACCGGCTGCCGACCACGTACTTCGTGCATCCCGACGGCACGATCCACAAGAAATGGGTTGGATCGCCACGCAAGATCCTGCTGGACAGGGAAATTGGGAGCCTGTTGGGAGAGAGCGACGGGACGGACTAGGCGGCGGTCCGGACCTACCAGCCCGCGCCTCAGGACCCGCGGGGGGCAGGTGCCGTCCATGACGGCGGGAAGCCACCCGAAGGCACGCGGAAGTGCCGTCTGGCGCGTGCCACCTCCTCGCAGGGCGGTTCGTTGGAGACCAAGTACAGGCGGTCCCGCGCCCTGGTCATCGCCACGTAGAGCCTGTCTAGGTGCAGCTGTCGCTGCTCCTTTTCCTCATCGGTCAGCGGAACGGACCGGCCGGCGCTCCCCCGGTCTAGGTCCAGAGTACCTTGGTGGAAACGGCCGCGCTCCTCGCGATCCAGAGGAAAGACGGTCCTCCCCAGACGGACGATGAACACTGCCCGGAACTCCAGCCCCTTGGCCCGGTCGAACGTCCCCACTCGCACGCCGGGGCCGAGTCCCGAGGGAAACTTGAGAGCCTGCAGATTGTCGCACTTCAGTCCATGGCTAGCCAAGTACTCCAGCAGCTTCTTGACGTCGGCATTGCTCCGAGTTAGCACGGCGATCTCCTCTAAGGTGTACTCCTGGTCGTCGACAAGCCTCCGGATCTCCTTCAGGATGGCCGGGCATTCGCCAGCCTCAGCGGGGATGAATGTCGGGCGCCGGCCCTCGCCGCGTTCGAACTCGACGGCGTCAACCGAACCGTCGGCGTTGTCGTCCTTGCCGACCACCGCGGAGCCGCGCACCTCGCGGGCCGCGTTGAAGATCGCCTTGGAGTTCCTGTAGTTGCGCCGCAGGAACTTCGAGTTCCCGCTGAAGTCCAGCTGCGCCCATTTGGGCTTGTAGCCGCCCGGATAGATCCGCTGGGCCGAATCGTCCAGCACCAGCAGGGCGTTGCGGGGCAGTGGGTTCTCCGGGCGGCCGGCCACCAAGGCCCGCACGAGCTGCACGCCCACCAAGGTCATATCCTGCCCCTCGTCGAGGATCGCCGCACGGTACATCGGCTCGGCCGCCTCCCACGCTCGGTTCCGCGCCTGGATCAGACGGTCCTCGAAGGTGTCCGCGCGGCGCCGCCTCAGGCATTGGTCCCACATCTCCCGCAGTCGCCAGCAAACCTCCCGGTCGCGCCTCTTCATCGGCCGCTTGCGGCCGAACCGCTCGAAGCGCCCGGCATCCACGTACTCCGCCCGCTTGGCGTCCCGCCCCTTGATCACGCGGCGGACCTCCTCCTTGAGGTATTCGCGCGAAAACCTGGCCGCCACATCGTCCGGAACGGCCTCCCGGAACGCCTGATCGAACGCCTGATTCACCCTGACGCGTTCGACGCGCCCGGAGGGAGGGACGATCTTGGCCGCCAAGCTGTCAATGTTGATGAAGTCGACATTCTCCGGCGCACCGGGCAGCTCCCGGAAACTCGCCGCCATGTAGTTGCAGAGCGAGCGGCTGAAGGTTGTGACGAGGACACGCTCCCCGCCGTACAGCCGCCCGAGATGGGCGGCGCGGTGCAGCGCGACGACGGTCTTGCCCGAGCCAGCGGAACCCCGGACGCGGGCGGCGCCGGTATGGGTCCGCCGGATGTGCCCGCGCTGCTGCTTGGTCGGGAACAGCATCCACTCGCGGTAGCCGACCGGGGGGCGGGAGGCGCTGTCCCCGTCCTCCGCGCCGGAGCCCTCCCCTCTCCGCTCATCGGCGAACTCGACGCAATCCTGAAAGTCGGTTCGGTACCTCTGCCGCTTGGCCCAACCGTACATCCGGTCATGGTGCCCCATGTTGATCGGGGCGAACCGACGAGGGGGCGACTGCCCCCGGAGGCCTTCCACGGCGAGGATCACCCTCAGCTCCTTGGAGGCGCGAATCGAGCAATGGTTCTGACGCGACCCCGAGCCCAAGCGCTCGAAGTTCAGTCCCGGATGCCTGGGATTGGCCACCCAACGGTCGACCGCACGGAGGCAGCTTCGGACGTCCGCCCGCTCAAGCTTGGAGCGGCTCGGCTTGCACTCTCGCCAGTAGTGCCTGCCGTAGAGCACGGCTAGACCGTCTCCCGGATCGCCCCTGCCAGCACCGCGCGGAGGCGCCGGCCGACCACTCGCTCGTCCCCCGCATCCATCATCCAAACGCCGAACGTCAGCCCATCGTCGAATCCGGGGCGGACCTCGATGCTCGGGTCGCCGTCCCGCAGCTGCGTCGCAGCCTGCTTCGGCGCCAAGCCCGTACCGGCGTAGTCCCACCGCACGCGCACGTGAGGGACCGCGTTGGCGATGCCGGGCACGAAGACCTCGGTGCCGACACCGGGTAGTCCGCTGACGGCCTGCTCAATCCGCCTGCAGCGCTTCGCCCACTCCACCCAGACCTGCTCGTGGTCGCGGTCGAGGAACAGCTCCAGCGCGACCAGCATGCCGACGATCTCCTCCTTGTTGACCTTGTTCGTCCGCCCCACCGAGTCCGAGTGCGGGCTGTTGTTCAGCCGGGCCGCCTCGATCAGGTCCTTGCGGCCCAGCAGCAGCCCCGCCGACTGGGGCCCGCGCAGGCCCTTGCCACCCGAGACGGCCACCAAGTCGTAGCCCATCTTGGTGAACCTAAACAGGTTCTCGACCGGCGGCACGTCGGCCGCCGCGTCGTTGAGCGTCGGCACACCGCTCTCCCTGCCAATGCGGACGAACTCCTCATGCCCCACCTGGCCTTCGTTCTCGGCATGGTTGAGGAAGAAGAGCATGGCGGTGCGCTCGCTGATCGCGTCGCGGAGCTCGCGCGCCGTCTCGACCTCAACCAGCCGCACGCCGCAGTTGCGGACAGCGTGGTCGTAGCTGTTGCGGTGCGCCTTCTGCAGGACGACCTGGTCCCGCATGCCGGACGTGTCGGGGAGACGGCGGATGCGTTCGGCGTCGGCGCCGGCCACGCAGGCGGCCGTGCCCAATGTGAGGGCCGATGCGCAACCGGCGGTGACGAGCGCCGCTTCGCACTCTAGGAGCTCGGCGATCCTGGCCCCGGCCTTCTCGTGCAGCTCGCCGAGGTCGGCGTACTGGGTCGAGGCCCGCTGCATGGCGCTCAGCACCTCCGGGGGCATCTTGGAGGCGGTCAGCCGCGTGTAGGTGCCTGCGGCGTTGATGAACGTCCGCACGCCGAGCTCTCCGAGAACATCCCGCACAGCGGGCGCCTCCTTCTTCCCCTTGGCGGCCTTCGCGGAGCCGGCCGCAGCGAGTCCCGTCAGCGGGGCGCCCACGGCGGAGCGAAGAAAGGATCGGCGGTCACGGGACAGCCAGCGAAACATAGGGAGCCTCCATTGCGATCAGTCAGAAATGTCCAGCTGCGGGCATAGCGCGACAGCTTGGCAGAAGGCACGCGCTCGCGACCCGTCCGCGGCGCGCCTTGTCACCGCAGCCGCCGGATCCGGATGTTCCGGAACTCGATGGGCTCGTTGTGCCCTAGGAACCCGATGTGTCCCGAAGTGCGGCGCAGGCCGGGATGCCGCGCCAGCGTCTGCGCGTCGCGCACCTGCTCCGTGTCGAACTCGAGGATCCGGACCCCGTTGAGGACCACCTCGACCCGCGATCCGTCGACCGTCACTTGCTGCTCGTTCCACTCGCCGACCGGCTTGAGCGCTCCCGTCTTGGCCGGCGCGACATTGTATAGCGAGCCGTGCTTCTGCCAGGGCTGGATGTTGGCGTAGCGCTCGGCGCTGTTGTCGATGATCTGCAACTCATTGCCGTCGTACGCGAGCGCCCGCCAAGCCAGCGGGCAGCGGATGCAGAGGCCGTTGTTGGAGCCGCTCTCGAGCTTGAACTCGAAGCGCAGCACGAAATCGGAGTATTCGGCGGCCGAGAGCAAGTTGCCGCCGCTTCCGGCGGCGCACACGATCTTGCCGTCCCCCACCGTGTAGCCCTCGCCGTGCTGGCCGAGCAGCACCCAGCCGTCCAGCGTCCGGCCGTCGAACAGCGACTCGAAGCCCTCCTCGGCCGGAATTGGCAGGGCCGACCAGCTGAGCCCGGCAGCAATCAGTAGAGTACTCTTCCAGTGCGTCACTGGATTGCATACTAGCAGCATCCGCAGGGGCAAGCGGATGTTTCCCGAGCCGGGGGTTGCGCCACACCGGTGGCGGCGGACATAGTGAAAGGGAAGTGGGACGCACACTCTACGAGATCGTCGGAGAAGACGGCTTCGAGCGCCTGACGCGGGCGTTCTACGCGCAAGTGCCCGAAGACGGCCTGCTAGGCCCGATGTATCCGGAGGGGCAGCTGGAGGAGGCGCGCATCCGGCTCAGGGACTTCCTCGTCGGTCGCTTCGGAGGCCCGCAGCGCTACATCCGGGAGCGCGGCCACCCCCGCCTGCGCATGCGCCACATGCCCTTCCCGATTGACACTGCCGCCCGAAACCGGTGGATGCGGCTGATGACGAACGCACTAGCCAAGGCGGAGCTGCCGGACGAGGCGGCCAAGGCCCTGCTCGCCTTCTTCGCCGAAGTCGCGACATTCCTGGTCAACCGGCCCTGACAGGGCATTTCACTGCACCACCAAGGCCTCGAAGGCGTCGGCCACATGCCGGGCGACGATGCGGTTGCCGTCGGCGTTGGGATGGATGCCGTCGGCGTTGTTGAGCTCCCGCACCATGGCCACATCCTGCAGCAGGAACGGAATCAGCGGCAGGCCGGCGCGCTCGGCCAAGCGGGGGTAGACGGCCTCGAAGTCCCCGACGTACTCGGGCCCGTAGTTGCGCGGCAGCATCATCCCAGCGAGGAGGACCTGGGTCCCGGCAGCCTCGAAGCCGCTCACGATCTCGGCCAGATTGGCCTCCATCGCGTCGATCGGCAGGCCGCGCAAGCCATCGTTCGCCCCCAAGGCGACCACCGCCCACTCGGGGTCGTGCGCGAGGGCGGCTCCCACCCGGGCCAGCGCCCGCGCGGTCGTGTCCCCGCTCACGCCTTCGTTCACCACGCGGTAGGACAGTCCGCGCCGGTCCAGCTCGCGCTGCAGCAGGTCGGGATAGGACTCGCCCGGCCCCACTCGCTGCCCGGCCGTGAGGCTGTCGCCGAACGCCACCAACACGGGGCGGGGGTCGCTCGCGGGACGAGCCTCGGCGGCTTCGGGGGCGTGACCGGCCTCGCGGCCGGCCTCGGGAGCCGCCGCCGGCTGTGGAGACCCGCACGAGGCCAGCGCCCAAGCGAGGGCAGCCAGCAGAGACCCCGCGCAGTTCCTCGCCTCCAACTGACTCACCCGCCTCTTCCTATAATAGGGTCTTAGGCTCCGCCCATGACCAGTTCCGGCCCCGTGCTCGAGGCGCGAGGCCTCGCCAAGTCCATCCCGAGCGGTTCTCGCGTCGTGGACATCCTGCGGGGCATCGACTTCGCCGTAGAATCCGGCACCTTCTTGGTCATCCGAGGGCCGTCCGGGAGCGGCAAGAGCACCCTGCTGGGCCTGCTGGCTGGCTTGGACAAGCCCAGCGCGGGAGAGGTCCTCGTTGACGGCCGCCGGCTTTCCGGGCTGTCGGAGGACCAAGCAGCGCTGCTGCGCGGGCGCAAGATCGGGTTCGTGTTCCAGTCCTACCAGCTCGTCCCCACGCTCACCGCGCTGGAGAACGTCATGCTGCCCCTCGATCTCTCCGGGTTCGGAGGGGCCGAATCCAGAGGCCGCGCCGTCGACCTGCTGGGCCGGGTCGGGCTGGCGGACCGCGAGGACCACTACCCCGTGCAGCTGTCCGGCGGCGAGCAACAGCGCGTCGCCCTCGCCCGGGCGTTCGTGACCGAACCCCCGATCGTGCTCGCCGACGAGCCCACGGGGAACCTCGACAGCCGCAACGGCCAGATGGTGCTCGACGTGCTGCTGCACCTCAACCGGGAGGAAGGCACCACCTTGGTGATGGTCACGCACGACGACCAGATCGCGGCCCAAGCTGACCGGCTGATAACGCTGGTCGACGGGCGCATCACGTCTGACACCGTCCGAGGCCCGGCTGGCGGCTGACCTGCTCCGGCCCCACCGGGGGGTGCTACATTGGATGTGGGCTTCGGACTCGTGCAGCGCCATGTCGTGAACCCCGCCAGGTCCGGAAGGAAGCAACGGTAGCGGCCTCTGCCGCGTGCCGCGGTTGTATCCGGAGCCCACCTCCGCTCGCGCCCCGATGCGATGTACCAAGTCATAGCGCGCAAGTACCGCCCTCAGACGTTTGACCAGGTTGTCGGCCAAGCGCACGTCAAGCAGACGCTGCGGAACGCCATCGACCAAGCCCGCATAGCCCACGGCTACATCTTCTCCGGGCCCCGGGGCACCGGCAAGACCACCACGGCCCGCATCGTGGCCATGGCCCTCAACTGCGAGGACGGGCCGAAGTCGGAACTGGACCCTAGCTCCCCCATCTGCCGGGAAATCGCCGCTGGGGGGTGCTTGGACGTGATCGAGATCGACGCCGCTTCGAATCGCGGCATCGACGACATCCGCGAGCTGCGCGAGAGCGTGCGGTTCCGCCCGGTCCGAGAACGCTACAAGGTCTACGTCATCGACGAGGCGCACCAGATCACGAGGGACGCCTTCAACGCCCTGCTGAAGACGCTGGAGGAGCCGCCCGAGTGGGTGGTGTTCATCCTCTGCACGACCGAGCCCCAATCAATCCCGGCCACGATCACGTCGCGCTGCCAGAGCTTCGCGTTCCGGTCCGTCGAGCTGTCGCTGGTGGTGAACCACCTGCGCTTCCTTTGCAAGTCGGAGGGCGTCGAGGCGGCTGACGACGCGTTGACCGCCTTGGCGCTGGCCGGCGACGGCTCAATGCGGGACTCGCTGTCGGCGCTGGACCAAGCGATCGCCGCCTTCGGCCGGCAGCTGGACGCCGACAGCGTCCGAGACCTGCTCGGCGCCGTCCCAACTGAAGTCACCGAGCGAGTGCTGGGAGCGATCCGGGAGAGCGATCCGGCGGCGATGCTGTCTGTCGTCGACGAGCTGTTCCAGTCTGGTCGGCATGCGCAGCACTTCTGCGGCGAGCTGACCCGGCAGTTCCGCAACCTGATGGTCATGAAGTTCGCCGGGTCGGATTCCAAGCTCGTCGTGGCCGGGGAGCGGGAACGGGAGGCGGCCGAGGCCTGGCTGAAGGACTTCTCAAGCGAAGACCTGACGCGCTACGTGCAGTTCCTGCTGGCGCTCTACCAAGAACTGCAACAGTCCAGCCAAGAGCGCTTCCGCCTTGAGCTGGGCCTGCTCAAGCTGGTCTACGCCGGGCGTCTCAGGCCAATCGAGCAAGTGCTCTCGTCGATGCCGGGAGGAGGCCGCCCAACGCGCCCGCCGAATGCCGCCGGCGGCAAGCGGCCAACCAGCAGCGGGAGTTCCGTCACGGCGCCCGGCTCGAGAGCGAAGCCAGTTCCGGCGCCGCCCGCTCCCACGCCGGCGACCAAGAGTTCCCGGCCGGCCCAGCCTGCGCCACAGCCGGCGGTGAGGACAGCCCCTGCGGCCGGCGGGGCTGGCGCTTCTGATCCGCTTGAGCGTGCGCCGGCGAGGCAGCCGACCAGGAACGTCCGCAAGATCGCTCTGGCCGACCCGGCGTTCCTGCAATTCCAGAAACACCTCAAGGGCCGAGTGGCGAGCGTCAAGGACTTGAGACGGCGCACCTGACAACGAGACCAAGATGATTGAGTCCGACAGCCGGAACCCGTTCCTCAGTGGTGCGCGAGAGGTGGACGAGCTGCTCCGACGGGATCTGTCGCACATCCGGGTGGAAGCTTCAACGGGAGGCGGGATGGTGACGGTTCACATGACCGGGGCGCTGGTGGTCACCCGCGTCGAGATCGAGCCCGAATTGCTTGACGACATGGAGATGCTGCAGGACATGGTCCGCGCGGCGTTCAATGAAGCGTCCAAGCGCGTCCAGCAGCAAGCTCAGGGCTATGTGGCCGACATGCTGCAGAAGATGGAGCGACTGGGCGATCGCGACGAGTTCGACGCCTAAGACGACTTGTTGAGAGCGGCAAACCGACGAACGGGGAATACAAGCATGGCAGCCAGCGATCTAGCAGCACCCATGTCGCACTTGGTGGACGAGCTCAAGCGCCTGCCCGGCATCGGCGCCAAGTCGGCGCAGCGCCTGGCGTTTCACCTGCTGGGAGTCGACCGGGAGAAGGCCGAGCAGCTGGCCGCGGCCATCACCGGCATGCGCGAGAGTATCCAACTGTGCGAGCGGTGCAACAACATCTCGGAAGGGACGCTCTGCTCGTACTGCAAGGATCCGAACCGCGACCACGCCCTGATCTGCGTGCTCGAGCAGCCGAACAACATCATGGTGGTCGAGAGGACTAGGGCTTACAACGGCGTGTACCACATCCTTCACGGCGCCCTCTCGCCGCTGCGCAGCGTCGGCCCCGATCAGCTCAAGATCCGCAACCTGCTTGAGCGGATGAAGACCCATCCAGTCCGCGAGGTCATCCTCGCCACGAGCCCCACGACTGAAGGCCAAGCGACCTCGTCCTATCTCAGCCGGCTGCTGAAGCCGATCGAGGTCAAGGTCAGCCGCATCGGCATGGGGGTCCCGATCGGCAGCGATCTGGAATTCGTTGACGAGGCGACGATGACCGAATCGATCGAAGGCCGTCGGCAGCTCTGAAGCGCGCGCCCGCCCGGCGACTCAGCTGGTCGCGAGGAACCGCTCAATCAGCCCGATCAGCTCCTCGGGCGCGTCCTCTTGGCAGAAGTGCCCGGCCTCAGCCAGCCGGCACACAGGGCCGTCGGGAAACAGCGCCGTGAAATCGGCGATGGCCGCCTCAGGGGGGATGGCTCGGTCCAGCATCCCTTGCGCCAGCATGGCGGGCTTGGCCCGCAGCGCCTCGACGCCGTGACGGCCCTCCAGCACATAGCTCCGGATCCGGCCGAGAGCGACATCGAGCGGGAACTGGAAGGCTCCCTCGCACTCCTCGGCAGTGGCGAAGGGCGCGGCATAGGCGCGAAGCTGCGCGGCGCCCAGACGAGACCGCAGCCCAAGCCGGGCCATGAGGGGCCCGGCCTGCCGGCCGAGGCTGCGCATCGTCTCAGCGTACGTCCCGTCCTCCAAGCCGGCGGCGACCCATCGGAACCAGTCCGACTCGTGCAGCGGCGGAGGCTTGGGCGATCCGGGAGGCGCCACCCAGGCGCCGTACCCGCACAGGCTGTTCAGAAGCACGATGCGCCGGACGCGATCGGGATGCCTGACCGTGTAGGCGGCGAGCATCGGGCCACCCCAGTCCTGCCCCACGAAGGTGATCCGGTCCAGTTCCAGCTCGTCAAGCAGCGCGGCGAGGTTCTCAACATGCGTGCGCAGCGTGTAGCGGCGGTCCAGCGGAGTCTCGCTCTTGCCGAACCCCATGTGGTCCGGCACGACCACGCGCCAGCGCTTCGAGAGCGGAGGGATGAACCGCCGGTAGATGTAGCCCCAGGTGGGCTCGCCGTGCAGCAGCACGATTGGCTCGCCCGCACCTTGGTCAACATAGTGCATGCGGAATCCGGGGGCAGTGCTGAAACGCGGCTGGAAAGGGAAGGTGCCATCGAAGGTCTCTTCGGCCGGGACCATTGGATAACCATCATACGGCGGGCGCACCGGGCTTGGAGAATCCCGCCGCGGGCGGCTGCTAGACTCGGCGGAGTAGACGACTGATGCGCAGCCTCCTAGCCGCTCTCTGCGGGATCGCCCTGATTCCGGCCGCCACAGGCCAGACATCCGAGCAGCCGAACTTCATCGTGCTGTTCGCCGACGACCAGGGCTGGGGTGATCTGGGCTGCTACGGGCATCCGGACATCCGCACGCCGCACATCGACCGCATGGCGGCTGAGGGCGCTCGGCTGACCAGCTTCTACGCCGCGCCGTTCTGCGGTCCGTCCCGGGCGGCGCTCATGACGGGATCGTACCCGCCCCGGGCCAGCTTGGCCTTCAACCACGGCCCGCGAGCCCGGACCGGCATCCATCCCGGCGAACTGACGGTCGCCGAGCTGCTGGGAGAGGCCGGCTACTCGACCCGCATGATCGGCAAGTGGCACTTGGGCGACGCTCCCAAGTACCTACCGCACCGGCACGGGTTCGACAGCTGGTTCGGAATCCCGTTCTCGAACGACATGTGGCGCTACCACCCGGTCATGCCGGTGCGCGAACCGGAGGACGAGCGCATGCTGTCGGCGCGCGAGCGCGCCGCCATGACCGGGTTCGCGGGGCAGGGACACTACTACGACTTGGAGAGTGGTCAGGGCTTCCCGCACCCGCTGCCGCTCATGCGGGACGACGAGGTCGTCGAGACGGACTCGGACCAGCGCAAGCTGACGACTCTGTACACCGAGCTGGCGCTGAAGTTCATCGACCAGAACGCCGCGCGGCCGTTCTTCCTGTACCTTCCGTACGCCATGCCGCATGTGCCCCTGTTCGTCTCGAACGAGCGCTGGGGCCGGTCACTGCGCGGTCGCTACGGCGACGTCATCGAGGAGCTGGACTGGTCTGTGGGGCGGATCCTCTCCAAGCTGCGGGAGCGGGGTCTCGACCGGAAGACCTTGGTGGTCTACACCTCCGACAACGGGCCGTGGCTGCAGTACGGCATCGACGCGGGATCGGCCGGCCCGCTCAAGCTGGGCAAGGGAACGACTTGGGAGGGCGGCATGCGCGTGCCGGGAATCTTCTGGATGCCCGGCTCGATTCCGGCCGGCCGGATCAGCTCCGCGGTGGCCGCCAACATGGACATCCTGCCGACCTTCGCGAGCCTCGCGGGCGCCGGGCTTCCGGAAGACCGAGTGCTGGACGGCCGGAACCTGTGGCCGCTGCTGAGCGGCGAGACTGACGAGTCCCCGCACGAGTACTTCTACTTTTTCGCCGGTAGCCGACCGGGCGGGCCAGCAAGACTGCAGGGGATCCGCAAGGGACGCCACAAGCTCCGGCTGGACCCCAGCGAGGAAGGCGCTCTGGTAGCGGCCGGCCTCTACGACCTGCTGGCTGACGCGGGGGAGCAGTTCGACATCCGGGACCGTCACGCGGAGCTAGTCGAGGAGCTGCTGCACCAAGCCCGACGCTTCGTGAGCGACCTCGAAGCGGAAGTGCGCCCGTTGGGCGGAGCCTGACAGCCGCGCGGCGGCCGCGGCAGCCGCTACCAGTACTCGCGCCGGATCTCCATGAGATCGGGATACCGGTCGTCGGAGTCTCCGAGCTCGGCCTTGAGGCGCAGCAGCTCTGCCTTGAGATCCTCGGCGACCTGCCGGTACGCCTCCTCGCCGTAGACATTCCGCAGCTCGCCCGGGTCGCTGCGCAAGTCGTACAGCTCCCAGCCCGGCGTCGTGTCGGCTTGCCGGGCGCCCGGAGCGTCGAGGGGCAGGCCGTAGAAGAAGATCAGCTTGAACTCCTTGGTCCGCACTCCGTAATGGGCCGGCACGTCGTGATGAGCGTAGTTCATCCAGTAGCGGTAGTACGTCGAGGACCTCCAATCCGCTGGCGGATCCCCCGCGAGGATGGGCACCAGGCTGCGCCCCTGCATGAAGGAGGGCGGCTCCAAGCCGGCCAGTTCCAGCAGAGTAGGGGCAAGGTCGGTGTTGTTTACGATGTGATCCGAACGTGCGCCCGCCCGCACCATGGGCGGGTAGCGGACGAGCAGCGGAATCCGGAGCGACTCCTCGTACATCCAGCGCTTGTCGATGTAGTCGTGCTCGCCGAGCATGAAGCCTTGGTCGGAGGTGTACAGGATCACGGTGTTGTTCAGCTCGCCCTCGCGCTCAAGGTGCGCCAAGATACGGGCCACGCCGTCGTCGACGCCCTTCACGGTCCGCAAGTACTTCTTCAAGTAGCGCTGGTAGGCCGTGCGCTGGTAGTCCTCCGCGCTGAGCGACGGATCGACGAACATGTGGTGGCCCATATTGCGGCGGGCGTTTCGCTTGCCAATCGACGTGCCCGCACCTCGCGTCGCCGCCGAAGCATGGTTCGGCGTCTCCCACAGGCTGCCCGGCTCGGGAATCGAGACGTCCTGGTAGAGGAAGTCATAGCGCTCGGCATTCTCGAAGTTGTCGTGCGGAGCCTTGAAGTGATGCATCAGGAAGAAGGGCCGCTCCTTGTCCCGGCGCTTGAGCCAGTCGAGCGAGGCGTTGACGATGGCGTCGGAAGAGTGGGTGGAGTCGTATCCAGAGAAGCGTCTGAGATTGTCGGGCCACGGCCTGCCCGACTTCCGCATGACGGGGTTGAAGTAGGAGCCTTGGCCCGGCAGGACGCAGTAGTAGTCGAAAGCCGGTTCGCGCTTGAGATGCCACTTGCCGACCATGGCCGTCTGGTAGCCAGCGTCCCTGATCAGTTGGGGCACATGCTGCCGGTCACCCTCCAAGTGGCCGTTGAGGGTCGTGACGCGATTGACATGGCTGTACTGGCCCGTAAGCAGTGTGGCCCGGGAGGGCGTGCAGATCGAGTTCGTGCAGAAGGCGTTCTCGAACAGCGCCCCCTCGGCGGCGAGCTGGTCGAGCACGGGGGTCGGGTCGAGTCCCGCGAGTCTGCCGCCGTAAGCGCCCAGAGCGTGGGCGGCATGGTCGTCCGACATGATGAACAGGATGTTCGGCCGGTCCTGAGCATAGCCGAGCGCCGGAGAAAGCAGCGAGCACACTGCCACGAGAAGCCATGATCTGAACCGTTGCATCACGAACGGCCGAGTATACTCGGCCCTGACGGGCCCTTCGCAGAGCCGCCGGCTCCGGGGCTGTGACCGGCCGCAGGCTACTTGCAGGACGCCGAACCGGCCATACCCGCTGGCGAAGACCGGCAGGTTGAAGACACAGCAGCGGTAGGCACCGCCTCGCCCGGGGCCGCGGCGGGCTCGCCTGCTACACCCGGGACTCTTGATTCAAGCCAAGACGCGCCCAGCGCGCCGGATCGAAGTGGGTGGCCGGTGACAGTCGCCGGGAGCCCTGGTCGGACGGCGGAGCCGGGGCAGGCCGACTAGAGGACGGTACGGGCAAGGCCTGTTACGCTCATTCCAGCCG
This sequence comes from Bryobacterales bacterium, assembly GCA_963662745.2. GTDB lineage: Bacteria > Acidobacteriota > Terriglobia > Bryobacterales > UBA6623 > VXMF01. The sequence continues at coordinate 1,224,288 of CAXXUI010000002.1, read as the reverse complement.
GGCTGCAACGCCCGCAGGAATGTTCAGCAGACTGGTCATAGCCTGCGGCTCACCAACACGGTTCGCAGCTGCACCCGGGCCGGGCATGCCAGCATGGCCCAAGGTATTCCATGAAGCATTTGCCACTGGCCCTCGCACTCGCTCTGGCCGGCTCCGCGGCCGGCAAGCAGCCCAACATTCTGCTGCTGGTCGCTGACGACCAACGACCCGACACGATCGCAGCCTACGGCAACCCGTACATCCGCACTCCGACGCTTGATCGGCTCGCGGATCGCGGATTCAACTTCCGGCGCGCCTACTGCATGGGTTCGCAGGGCGGAGCCGTGTGCGTGCCCAGCCGGGCGATGCTGAACACGGGCAAGAGCTTCTTCCGGACACCCTCGGACCTGGGAGGCGAAACGACTCTCGGCCAGCTCCTCGGGGAGCGTGGCTTCGCGACGTTCGCAACAGGCAAGTGGCACAACGGTCGAGAATCCTGGCTGAGGAGCTTCCAGCGAGGAAAGAACATCCTGTTCGGCGGCATGTCCGACCACGTCAAGGTGCCGCTATCGGATCTGGGGGCGGACGGCCGGCTGACGCCGGAGCGCGAAGGAGTCCGCTTCTCCAGCACGCTCTTCGCCGACGCTGCGATCGAGTTCCTCCGCAACTACGGGGACGATGCGCCGTTCTTCGCCTATGTCGCGTTCACGGCGCCTCACGACCCCCGCAACCCCCCTCCGAAGTACCGGCGCATGTATTATCGCGACCCGCCGCCGCTGCCCCCGAACTTCGCTCCCCAGCATCCGTTCAACAACGGCCACATGACCGGGCGGGACGAGAAACTCGGGCCGTGGCCGCGCACCGAGAAGGTAGTTCGCGACCAGCTCGCGGAATACTACGGCTTGATCACCCACCTCGACCGGCAAGTCGGCCGCATTTTGCGAGAACTACGCGGCGGGCCGCATGCGGAAGACACAATCGTTCTATACACCGCCGATCACGGTCTCGCTGTCGGCAGCCACGGCTTGCTGGGGAAGCAGAACCTGTACGAGCACTCCATGGGCGCTCCGCTAATCTTCGCCGGACCGGGCATCCCGCGGGGCGAGTCAGACACGTTCTGCTACCTGCTCGACATATTCCCCACGCTGTGCGCGATGGTCGGCGTGCAGCCTCCGGCGGGCATCGACGGCGTAGATCTGTCGACAGTGTGGCGGGGCGAAGTGCCGAGCGTGCGGGAATCGATCTTCACGTCGTTCCGGAACTTGATGAAGGCTGTCAGGACGGATCGCTGGAAGCTGATCCGCTATCCGAGGATCAATCACCAACAGCTGTTTGACCTGCAAGCGGACCCGGATGAGACGCGCAGCCTCGCCGCCGATCCATCGCAGCGAGAGCGCATCGCCGAATTGACCGCACTGATGCAGCAATGGCAGCGGGAGGTGGGTGACACGGACCCGCTCTCGGTGGCCAAGCCAGAAGCCAAGGAGATTGACTTGTCGAGCCGGCAGAGATCTGCCGACCGCTGGCAGCCTGATTGGATCGTGGAGAAGTACTTCGACTGAGCAGGACTGAGGATTGATGAACTGGCGGGCTGCGGGCCCCGCCGGATAGTATCCACAGCGCCGGGTCAGGCTGCAGGCGGGACCTTGCGGGCCAGCGGGCAGCGCTGGCGGGCGAGCCACTTTCCCTCGCCTTACAACGGGGATGGTCGCCATGGTGGAGAACGAAGCCCAGCTGGCCGCCGTGCTAGGGCATGAGATCGGCCATGTCATCCACAACCACCACATCAACTCGGTCTACCGCCAGCGCTACGGGAAGGTGGCTACCACCGCCCGAATCGCCGGCAGCGCGATGCGCATCCTTGGGGCAGGCAACGCTCGGGGAGCCGACACGGTGGTGTCCGCCGGGATTGGCCTCTTTGGTGCGTTGACAGGTACGCGATACGAGCGGAGTTAAGAGAAGGAAGCGGATCGCGTCGGTCTGCGGCAGACCCTCGCACTGAACCTCGATCCGAACGAGGCAGCTGGGTTCTGGGACAAGATGCACAAGCGATTCGGCGAGCCCTCGACCTTGATGGCTCTGTTCAGCGGACATCCGACGCACAGCAGGCGTGCCGAGTTGGTGCGCGAGGTGGTCTCCACAGATCTCAAGCAGGAGATTGGGAGCAAGTCTGGTTCGTTGCAGCCGGGAAGCGCCGACTTCAGCCGGCTGACGTCGGTGGTGCGGAGGGACTCCAGCATCCAGCTGTCGGAGCAGCTGGATCGCCATGACCTAGCCTTGGAGGGGCTGGAAGCCGTGTTGCCGGTGCGGTCCGATGATCCGAAGCTGCTGTGGGCCATCGGGCGGATCGACCGCCTGACGGAACGCTCAAGCCGACACGACAGTTTGGCGCTACGATTTCTGCAAAGAGCGGCCGAGTCGGACACGCGCGGCTTGTATCCGGCGATTCACCGCGACTTGGGATACGCCTTTGCGACCAGTGCGGGGAACTTCGACAGTGCAGTCCAGAGCCTGCAGACCTATGTGCAAGCGCACATCCGCAAGCACGGCACCTACCCTCCGGATCGTCCGGGTGCGCAGTCAGCAAAGACAGCTGCCGGCCGCTCCCGGTCAGCCGCCGGATCTCGCGCACTCCGAAGGCCGGCTCGCCCTGCTTGTCGCCGGCCTGCAGCAGCGCCGCCTTGCGCTCGGCCAGCTGCATCCTCGTCAGCCGCTCCCCGCAGGGCGCGCTCAGCGGCACGTCCTCGTGCATCTGGAACTCCTCCCGTGGCCGGTCCTCCCCGCAATCCCCCTCCCGCCACGTGATGCAGGCCGCCCCCTGCCGCGCCAGGCTGCGGAACAGGTCCGGACTCCAGCCCTCGCGGTCGAAGACCGGCGTCACGTCCGGCTCGGCGACCTCGCGGACGGCGTCGGTGAACACCGTGCGCTTGCGCGGCTTGAAGAAGCCGCGCTCGCCTTCCCCGGCCCAAAGGTTCCGTGCGCGATGGACGGTGCGCAGGCTGAGGCCGCAGGCGCGGGCCGGCTCGGCCGGGTTGGCGATGCCCAACCAGGCGAATTCGCCGATGCGGCGGCGAAGGGCGCGCCGGTCGTCGGCGGCATGGATGCCGATAGGTGGCAGGCAGTGGAACCGGACGGTCCGGCCGTCGGCGGTGAGGAAGGAGAGGGCTTGGTTCACGCATGCCGCCTCGGGCCGGTGCAGGGGGGAGCAACTGGGCGGCAGGCATCCTAGGCATAGCGGAGGGGACAATCCTGGCGACTGTCAAGCGGTGGCGCGGCGCGGGCGGGCCTCGCCGTTGCGACAGCTCATCTGGGACAGCGGGGCATCCACCTGCAGGCCGGCGACGCGCCTCGGTCGCGGTTCCAAGGTGTGGAGACATGCCGGAAGCGAGGGTGAAGCGAGTGCGGTGCCGGGCGTGGATCCAGCACAGCGGCGCAAGAAGAGGCTATCTTGAGGATGAATGACGAATGGAATACGGAATCACAGCATATGCAGTTCGCATTGACGACTACGGCTCGTCACCTTGGGGAGAGTGGGGCGGAGTTCCTCGACTCCATGCCAGTCCGGCGCAAAGACGGGCCCAATCCACAAGAAGCGCAGGATCCGCCCCCACGGTGTCCGGATGTCTGTGCCTGCAACGCCCCGAGGCTAACCGGAGTCCCCAACCGGAATCCTAACGCAGTAGGGTCGCACCTGTGGTATACTCTGGCTGGAAGCAGTATGCCCGTTGCAGAGTCTAGAGTTCCCCAGCGATCGTTGCCGTTTCACTCCATGCGCACCGTGTCCCCGTTCCGACGCGGTCTGCTGAAATGGGTGGGCAACAAGCAGCGTTTTGCTCACGAGATTGCATCCTATTTCCCTTCAAGCATACGGACATACTGGGAGCCATTTGTTGGCAGTGGTGCAGTACTAGCCACACTCGCCCCAATACAAGGCGTCGCATCTGATTCGTTCCCGCCATTGATTGAGATATGGCGAGCTTTGACCACCGACCCTGAACTCGTAAAGCTTTGGTACGCAGATCGTTGGTTGTTTCTCAAAGAAGGAGACAAGACGACTCAGTATGAGCGTATCAAGAGTTCCTATAACCGGAAGCCAAATGGTGCAGATCTTCTATTTCTTTGCAGGTCTTGCTATGGAGGAATTGTCCGCTTCAGAAAAAAAGATGGATTCATGTCAACGCCCTGCGGACCTCACAATCCAATGCATCCATCAAAGTTTTCTTCTCGTGTCGACGAATGGAGTGAACGTGTTGCTGGTACTAGTTTCCATCTGATGGACTATCGAGAGGCAATGATCGAAGCCAGCTCCGGAGACTTTGTCTATTGCGATCCTCCCTACCGTGACAGTCAGTCGATTCTCTACGGTTCACAGTCATTCGAACTGAGTCAATTGTACCAAGTTATCGACGATTGCAAGAGCCGAGGTGCCCTTGTCGCCCTGAGCATCGACGGAACAAAGAAATCCGGGAAACGTATCGTAGACCTCCATCTCCCAAAGAACTTATTTGAGCAGGAAATAGTCATTGATTGTGGCCGATCTATGCTTCGGAGGTTTCAAATGAGAGGTCAGACGCTTGAGAGGGAACGTGTTACCGATCGACTACTTCTCACGTACACTATCTGATTCTCTAATAGTCCAGGACCTTATCCAGTCTCCCGTCAATGGAGGTATCCTCTCTACTACTTCCTTGCCGAATAGAACTTCGTCTATATAGCCCATGTGAAGCATGTCAACAATCCGGCAAAGATATGATTTCCCTTTCTTCCACCATGTGTCATACGCATCTACCATCAAGTAGTGTCGGACATGAATGCCTTCATTCTCGCGCAATTCTTCAAGTTCCATGCCATCCAATAGGGTTTCGTACACCGCATCTGCGATCCTACTTCCAAATGTCGTTGTGTAATAGTATTCCTTGATTTCCCACACTGCTATCGGATCACTAACAGAAGGAAATGCTCCATCAAATCTTCGCGACAAGGTTCGAATAGCAGTTCCTTCCCTAATGATTGTCACTAGCTTTTGGGGATCGAAATCACAAGGGTGTTCCCCTGTTCCTTGTGAAATCAGGAAGTTAATTATTCCAGTAAAATACGACGGTTTCTTTTTTATTCCTTTCTGCTTATTGTCTGGCACAGGGACTCCTTGCCGAGCATTTCTCTTGAGTGATTCAAACGTGACCTTTGCCTGTTCCGCAACCATGAGATTCGTGCGGACATATTCATTCAATATCTTGGCTCGATAACTGAAATAGGCATCTAGATCACTACCAAGTTCAGTTGAGAATCCGATTGGAGAAATAATTCTAGTACAATCCAGCCCAAGTGATACTAACGCTGACTTAATATCCCCTAGCTCTGGATTCTTAATCATTTTAGTCTTGCGGTCCGTGTACCCAAGAGTCTGGCTTAGGATTCGAACATATGCCCAAAATCGCTTCGACTGGTCTCTGAATCGTGGCTCCGGAACCATGGAGAAATTATAGCATATCGATCGCAATCGATCATCACAGAATTACGACACAGAAAAACCAGTGTTACCCGGAGATACGTTGCCAGCAACCCTCGTAGTCGCAGGTGTCACAGTGGCTCATAGCACTTGCGAGACATCGTACAGGTGTCCTCGTCCACGACGTCCCCGTCAGGCCCGATAGGCTTGTAGGTCCGGTCACACCAATAGATCCTAGTGTTCGAGAGCGGCACTGTCGGATCGTCGTCCGCATCAATGTACATCCCCTTCCACCGCAGGTCGGCGCACCGATGCTTGAGCACCTTCAGGCCCGCTCCTCGATTTCGGGACATCGTCTCCCCCAGTGTGAACAAGCCGGTCGCCAAGCTCGGGAGGCCGGACCCTCGCCCGGCGACCGGGTATCTTCTGGCGCTTCGCGCCCGTCGGCTTATGCCGCCATCGCAACCGCGCGCTTGACCGCTACGGCCGCCAACTGCACCTTGGCCTTGTTCTGGCTGAGCGGAGTCGCCGCCGCCACCGCGGCCTTGCCCGCTTCCGCTCCGGCGTCCTCACCGAGGCTCTTGCCTTGCAAGGCAGTCTCCGCTTCCGACGACCGCCAAGGTGTCGGAGCTACATGCCCCAGCACCACCCGGGCGTCAGAGACTCTTCCGCCGCGCTCGCGCACGGCCACCGAAGCCGTGGCCAGAGGCCAGTCCAGCAGCTGGCGCTGGCGCACTTCGTAGGTGGACGTCTTCCACCCGGAAGCACTCGGGACGTTGATCTCCGTCACGATCTCGTTCGGCATGAGGGACGTCTCGCGCTCCGACGCCGAAGCCGGCGTGCGGAAGAGGTCCGCCACCGACACGCGCCGCTCGCCCTCCGGCCCGGCGACCGTGGCCGTCGCGCCCAGAGAGACCAGCGCGGGGCCGAAGCTCGACGCGCTCACGAAGTAGGCCGGGCCCTTGTTGCCGAGAATCGCGTGGTAGCGGTTCTCGCCGTTCGGCACCAGCGACTCACCGTCCTGCATAGCGAGCAGACCGTATCCGTTGCGGAAGTACCAGCAGCGCGGACGCTGCAGCAGGTCGCCGACGACCGTCCCCACGGCCCGCACTTGGGGCGCGGTGATGCCGCGAGCAGCCGCCTGCAGGGAGCGGTACGGCGCGGCCGCCTTCGAGGCGAGCAGTTCGTCGACTGTGGCCATGGCGCCGATCCGCAGTCCTCCGCCGGACTTCGAGATGCCGCGAAGCGCCGCGATGTTGCGCAGGCTCACGACCCGTGTCGGAGTCTCGATGCCCTGCTTCAGCAGGCTGACCAAGTCCGTGCCGCCCGCCAGGACGGTCGTAACCCCGGGCTCGGCGCTGAGCGCCTGCGTCGCGACGAGGGTGTCGGTAGGAGCGATGTATTCGAAATTCTTCATGGTTCCTAGCCTCCCTTATGCGTTCTCTAGCGCCGCCAGAACACGGTCCGGCGTCAATGGCAGAGTCGGGACTCGCACGCCGATGGCGTTCGCCACGGCGTTGGAGATCGCCGCTCCGGGCGAGATCACCGGCGGCTCGCCGATCCCGATCACGCCCCGGTCGTCGTACTTGTTCTGGACCATGTGAACTTCCAGCTCCCCGATGTCACCCGCGCCCGGGAGCTTGTAGAACTCCATGTCCGGGTTCAGCATCTTGCCGGTCGCTTGGTCATAGACCGACTCCTCGTACAGCGCGTAGGCGATCCCTTGGATCAGGGACCCGTAGACTTGGCTCTCGCACTGCGCGAGGCAGACCACCAAGCCGACATCCTGCACGGCCGCCAGCTTGTTGATGGTCACGATGCCGGTCTCGACATCGACGGACACGTCCGCCATCTGCACGCCTCCGACGCCAGAGTCGTTCAGCTTGCCGCCTTCGCGGTCGGGTTGCTTGCCCTGGCCCGTGATCGTGCGCGTGCCGAGCTTCCTGCAAGCGTCCCCCCAGCTCAGGGACTTCGACTCGTCTGACTGAGCGAAGATCTTGCCTTCCTTGGCAACCAAATCAGCCGCGCCCACTTCCAGAGCTTCCGCGACCACCGCCTTGAGCTCCTCCAACGCGTTCACCGTCGCCCGCCGAGTCGAAGCTGTGGTGCCTCCGACCGTGGTTGAACCACCCGACGCGCCCGAAACCGGAAGCTTCGAGCTGCCGATGTTGACCGTGATGTCGGGGATCTGCAGCCCCAAGGTCTCGGCCGCCACGACGGAGAGCGTGGTGTAGGTCCCCACTCCCAAGTCCTGGCTCGCCAGATTGACGGAAACGCCTCCGTCAGGCTGAATCCGGACCTCGCAGGTCGAGTCGTGCGGTCGCCCCCCCCAAGTGTGGAGGCTCATGCCGAGGCCGCGCTTGACTGGCCCGGAGCCCGAGTCGCCGCGCTGGTGCCACTTCTCGCTCCAACCGATCATCTCGGCGCACTTGTCAATCTCGTAACGGTAGACTTCCGGCCGAGCTGTCAGATCGGCGTTCTTCTTGAAGAAGTCCACCGGATTCATGTCCAGCTTCGCGGCGAGATCCTCCAGCGGACACATCGTCAGCACGGCGGCCTGGGGGTGGTTCGGCGCGCGCCAAGCACGAGCCGGGCCGATGTTCGTCGAGACGTTGAGGTGGCGCGCCCGCTGGGCCAGCCGCTCCTCGTTGTTGTAAACGTACGGCAGAGGCGGGCTGCCCCGCCCGGCGATGCCGCCAGTCGACCACGTCTCGGACTCGTAGGCCACCAAGGTGCCGTCCTTCTTGGCCCCGACCTTGATGTTCCCGTAGTCCGACGGGCGACCTCCGGCCACCATCAGCTCCTCGTCGCGGTCCAGCATGAGCTTGACCGGCTTGCCGGTCAGCTTCGACAGCTTGGCGCAGGCGACGCCCCAAGTGTCGATGTTGAACTTGGAACCGAAGCCGCCTCCCATGTAAGGGGTGATGACGTGGACGGCATCCGCCGATACGTCGCCAATCGACTCGTCCCGGGATAGGCCTCTGGCCAAATCGGCCGGGATTCGCGCCACAGCCTGCGTCGAGGCGTAGACCGTGATCTCGTCGTCGGTCCAGTCGACCACCTGGCCGTGCGGCTCCAAGCAGCAGTGCGTGATGATGCCGAGGCCGTAGTAGCCCTCAATCGTCTCATCCGCGCTGGCCCAAGCCTCCGCCATTTCGGGGCCCTTGGTGTCGTCCTTGGCCGGCTGCACGCGGTTCGCCTCACCAGCCTTCTTGACGTCCTCGTCCTTGACCCAGTGGGGAAGCGCCTCGAAGTGGACGGCCACCGCGGCCGCCGCGTCGCGGGCGTGCTCCTCCGTGTCGGCGCAAATCGCCAGGATCTCAGACCCGACCCACTGGACCTCGTCCCCGACGTTGACGATGTTGACGTGGCCCTTGTAGCCGGGCACCCGCTCCGCCGTCGAAGTGTCGATGCCGATGATCCGCCCGTGCGGTACGGTCGAAATGACCAAGCGGGCGTACAGCATCCCGTCCAAGTTGCGATCGTAGGAATACTTCGCCACGCCGCGCGCCTTGGCAGGGCCGTCGACGCGAGTGTGCCGCTTGCCGATCAGGCTCCGATCGTCAGCCGCCGGCCAGTCGTACTTGGTAGCCATTACGCTGTACCTCCTCTGGCCGCCTCGTACACGGCCTTGCGCGCTCCGACATACGTGCCGCAGCGGCAGATGTTCCCGCTCAGGCCGCTCTCGACCTCCGCCATGGACGGTCGCGCATTGCTGTCGACGATCGCCTTGCCGGCCATAACCAAGCCGGGCGTGCAGAATCCGCACTGCTGGGCGTCGTGCTCGACGAACTGCGACTGCACGGCATGCATCGTCGCGTCGTCAGTCGAGAGGCCCTCGATCGTCTCGATCCTGCGCCCCTGCGCCTCGATCGCCAGCATCGTGCAGGAATACACCGGGCTGCCGTCCAAGACGACCGTGCAAGCTCCGCAGGTCGCCCGGTCGCAGACCTTCTTGGCCCCCGTGTGATCCAGACTGTTGCGCAGCGCGTCAACCAACGTGACGCGCGGCTCGACCTCAAGGTCATGATTCTTGCCGTTGATGTTCAGGGTGATGGGGACAGGGTCCGGGCCCAGCACTTCCGCGCCGGCCGCTTGAGCCCTGCCTGGTTCCCCGAGCGCGCCCACCGCGCCGGCTCCGATACCGACGCCCTCGATGAAGGTGCGCCGGGAGAAGCCCTTGCGGGGTTCGCGCCCAGCCCTGTCGGCAGGCCCGTCGTGGGAATGTCTAGAACTAACCACGCATTCTCCTTTCCAAGGTTGTCTCGCCGGGTCCGTGACCCGGCCCCGCCCCGCTTCGGGCGGTTATTGCATTGCAACTATACCAGACTTGGGCCGACCGCAACGCCGCCTGCGAGAGCGAATTCGCTGACGCGGTCACCGCACCTCCCGCACGCTGTCGATGGAGACACCCCGGTCTAGGCGGTCCAGCAGCCGGTCGCCGGCCACCATGCGCCCTACATTCACGTAGCGGCCGTCCGCCAGCGGCAGCGCCGTCTGGCAGACAAAGACTCCGCCGCCCGCAGCCGCGCCGGCCCGCAGCAGGCCCACACTGCCACGCAGGAAGGGCGTCGCATTCAGCTCCAACCTGACGGCCGGAATTCGGAGCGACGCCACCGAGTATCCGTTGGGCCGCACGGCGGCGAAGGACGAACCGTCGAACGCGCCGCTCGCCGCCAGGCTGCGGAGCAGCTCAGCGGTCAGCGGGGCGCCTTCGTAGTCCAGCTCGATCTCGAAGTCTCCAAGCGCGGTGCTCATTCGCAGGCGCGCGCCGAGCGTCTTGGCCACCCGCTGATAGTCGCCGGAGGGTAGCAGCGTCGTGTGTGGGGGCGCTAGGCGAGGCAACTTGATTGCCGGCTCGCCGGCCGGGAGGGGCTCGGACAACTGACCAGCCTCCAAGCGGCGCCGGGCCAGAGCCGCCTCGAAGCGGACCTTCGGGTCGGCATGGTCTAGGCTGCCGCGAACCAAGGCGAGGGCCGCCTCGCCAGCCGCGCTGCCGCCGACAGCCCGCATCGCGGCGGCACGCACGAACGGGTTGTCGTCCGCCGCCAGAGGCTGCAGCCGCCGCCACACCCGTGGGAGACCCGCCAGCCGCAGCTCGTGGGTGGCGAGCGCCGCAACCCAGCGGCTGTCCTGATCGTCCGAGTCCAAGTACTCAGCGACGAACGCCGCCTGAGAGTCCGCGTCCATCCGCATCAGGGCCGTCATGGTCGTCACGACAGGTGCAGCGCTCCGGGTGACGGCAGCTGCCGCCGGACGCCACTCCAGCTTGCCGAGAGCCTCGACCGCGCGCGTCGCCGCCGTGCGGTCGTCATCGCCGAGCAGCTCCGCCAAGGCCGCTGCAACCGAATCCCCCGGATCGCAGGATCCTGCCCTCGCGTCGAACAGGTTGCCCACCGCCAAAGCCGACCGCGCCCGCACCGACGGCGCCGGGTCCCGCAACCCGGCCGCTAGCGACTCCCACGCCTCGCAGCCGCGGATGCGCGCCAAGGCCAAGTGCGCCCGGGCGCGCAGTTCGGCGACCGGGTTGCGCAGCTGCTCCAAGAGCCATTCATCAGCCGCCTGCCGGTCTTCGCGCTTCAAGAAGTCGCCTTCGATCCGATGCACGGGCCGGGTGAGCACCAGCCATCCGGCCGCCGTGGCAAGCAGCGCCATGCAGACGACCAAGATGCGGCTGGCAGACCTGGGCCAGCCCAGCGGGGATTCGGTCGGCCCGTCGCACCCGTCGTCAGCAGCCAACAGGCCTCTCACCTCCAAGCCCTCCGACCCGGCCAGCGCGAACGGCGGCCGGCGCTGCTATCCTTGCCTTGCATGGAGGCCGCGGCCGCAGCGCTCGCCGCAGTGCGGGCTGAACTCACCAAATACTCCCACCCCCTGCTCGAATTCGGAGTGCGGGAAACCGCAGCCGGCCGGGTCGAGCTGGTGATCGATTTGAAGGGCAAGCCGGCCAACATCCATACATACTACTTGGAGATCCATCCCCGCGACCTAGAGCATTCGCAGTTCCGCTGGATCCTGCAGCGCATGATCTACGAGGGTCTCCACGACTACTTCGTGGAGATGTTCGAGTACACCCCGCAGAACCTCGACAACCCGGCCGCTGAGTACGAACTCCGGCGCTGATGGGCCGGATGAGCCTCGCCGAGATCATCACCGGCGAAATCCGGTTGAGCGGGCCAATGCCGTTCCACCGCTTCATGGAGCTGGCGTTGTACCACCCGGGTCTCGGCTACTACGCCGGAGGCCGGAAGCCCTTCGGGCGCGGCGGCGACTTCTTCACCAACTCCCAGCTGCAGCCCGTGTTCGGACGGCTCCTCGCCCAGCAGATCCTGCGCTGGCGGGCCGAGCTCGGCCCGCGCCAGGACTTCTCAGTGGTCGAGTTGGGAGCCGGCCGCGGCGAGACGGCTGACGAAGTCCAGCGCAGCCTCCCCGGCCTCGAGTGGACTCGCGTCGAGAGCGGCGACCGATGGCCGTCCGGGCCATTAACGGGCTTGGTGTTCTGCAATGAGTTCTTCGACGCCCTGCCGGTCGATGTCGTGGAGCGGCGCGCCGGCGAGTGGATCGAGTGGGGAGTGGGCGAGTCGGACGGCCGCCTCGTCTGGCAGCCGACCGGGCGCAGCCGGCAGCGGCAGGGCCTGCCGCGCATCGCCGAGGGCGGAAGGATCGAGACGGTCGAGCGGCAGTTGGAGGCCTTGCGCGGAATCCGCGGCCTGCTGGCGCGGGGCTGGCTGCTGGCCATCGACTACGGCTACACGCGCCAAGAGGTGGAGCGCGGCGGACGGTTCCCCCAAGGCTCACTCATGAGCTACTCCCGGCACCGCGCCGACCCTGACGTGCTGGCCTCGCCCGGCAAGCGGGACATCACGGCCCATGTCAACTTCACTGCGCTGGAAGAGGCTGGCAGGGACTTGGGCTTCGACGTCCGGCCGCTGCGGACGCAGCAGGCCTTCCTGCTGGCGGTAGGCGAGGCGGACGGATTCTCTCGAGCGCTGGCAGCCCCTACCGACCGCCGGGCGGCCCAGCTGCGCCTGCAGCTCAAGTCGCTCCTGTTCGGCTTGGGCGAGACGTTCCGCGTGCTCGAGATGCGCCTCGGATAGCAATATACTGAGTGCCGGAGGGCAGCCTTGCCGGATCCTGAACCCAAACCGCTCGACACGCTGAAGGGGCGTCGGTTCTCGTTCTATCCCGCCATCCGCGGCATCGAGCACAACGAATGGTCGCTGCTGGAGTCGACTTGGTCCGAAGTGCAGGTCCAAAACAACGCCTCCGGACAGGAGCTGTGGATCCCCAAGAGCCACCTAGGCTCTACAAGCAGCACCGAGTCCCCGGTCCTCATCATGGGCCTGCGGCGGGAGCTCGAGTTCAAGGCCGGCGGCGTCTATCCCTGCCGCGGGACCTACGGCGATCAGCCGGCCCGCGCGGCTCCTCGGAAGCCTCCTCCGCCGGCCCGCGCGGCTCCCCCGCCGGCCCGGAGGCTGCTGAGCGGCTCGGACGCTCGGCTGCTGCGGGTGCTCGGCCTCGCTGTCGGGTCCGGCTTGCTGGTAGCCGCACTCGCTTTCGCGGCATTCGTGGGCGGCCTGCACAACCCCTTCGAATCCCTGTTCGCGCCCGACACGACCACTGCGGACCAGCGCTACCTCAGCCTCGGAGCCAGCACCTCGTACTTCGAGGTCGTCAGCGCGCTGGGCGAGCCGGAGACTGAGCAGTGGATCAGCGAGGAGGAGGACGAGCTGCAATTCCAAGCCCTGCACTACCCCAGCCGGGGCTACATCGCGATTCTGATGGGCGGGTCCCGAGCCGAAATGCGCTACTTGGGGACGGTTCACGATCCGTCGCGCAGCGTGCTCGACTCGGCCCGTCTGGCCCGGGGCGGCGACACCTCCTCAATGATGAGGAACCTCCCGGACTTCTGACCGGCCACGCTGCAGTCAGGCCATTGCCTGCAGGGCGGCCAGCAGCCGGTCCACTTCTCCGACGGTGTTGTAGTGGGCCAGCCCGATGCGAACCAGCCCGCCGTCGTCCTCCACTCCCAGGTCCTCGGTGACGTTGAGGGCGTAGAAGTTCCCGTCCCAGACGAAGATCCCCTGCTCGCCCAGCCGCTCCGCCACCTCCCTCGGCGCCAAGCCCCGCATCCGCACAGCTGCAGTTGGGGCCCGCTCCCCGAACCGCTTGGAGTCACGGATGCCGAACAGCTCCAATCCAGGAACCTCGAGCAACCCCTCCACCATCCGCAGCGCCAGACCGCGCTCATAGTCGCAGATCGCCTCCATGGCAGCCACCAAGCTGGCGCGGCGGCCGCCCGCCGGGTCCGCGCCGCACCGCCGCCCGAGTTCGGACAAGTAGTCCACAGCGGCGGCCGTGCCCGCCATGCACTCATGATTCTGCGTCCCCGTCTCAAGGCGTCCGGGCAGCTCGTCGCCGGCCGGTCTCACCTTGAAGGCACGGAGCCGCTCCAGATGCTCCCTCTTGCCGTAGAGGATCCCTTGGTGCGGCCCGAAGAACTTGTAGGCCGAGCAGGCGAGAAAGTCGCAATCCATCGCGCGGACATCGATGGGGAGGTGCGGAGCGGAATGGACGGCGTCGACAAACACCCGTGCCCCGACGGTGCGGGCCTCCCGCACGATCAAGGCGAGGTCATTGATAGTCCCCACCGCGTTGGAGGCGTGGCCCACAGCCACCAGCCTGGTCCGCGGACTCAGCTTGGCTCGGTAGTCTTCCAGATCCAGCGTGCAATCGCGCGGGCGGAAGGCCACCTCCCGCACCACGGCGCCTTTCTCCTGCAAGCTGATCCACGGAGCGTGATTAGCGTCGTGGTCGAGCCGCGTGACAACAATCTCGTCCCCGGGGGAGAGCTCGTGCGCAAGCGCCCGGCTCAGCCAGAACGTCAGCGAGGTCATGTTCGCTCCGAACACCACCTCGCGGGACGAGCAGCCCAGCAGGTCGGCGGCCGCCCGATGCGCCCCGTCGACCACGCGGTCGGTCTCTCGGCTGGTGCGGAAGGCCCCGTGCAGATTGGAGTTAGAGCCGGCCAGGTAGGATGACACGGCGTCGATCACCCGCTGGGGGACTTGGGTGCCCCCCGGGCCGTCGAAGAAGACTTCCGGCCAGCCGACTCCGGGCCGCTCCCGGTCCAGAGCGGGGAACTGAGAGCGCACCCAGCGCGGGTCCAAACAAGCAGCCATGCTGACTCGGGCGGGCGCGCGACAGCGCTGACCACCGCCTTTCCGATAGTGTAGGGGGGTTGGCCGGCGAGGGTTCGGCGCGGGGCACAGTCACCGTCTCGGCGGTGATCCCCAATTGGAACGGCGCGGAGCTGCTGGCCTCCGTGCTGGACTCGCTGCGCGCCCAGCGACTGCCGCCGGAGGTCCGGCTCCAAGCGCTGGTCGTTGACAACGGATCGTCCGACGGCTCGCTCGAGGTGGCGCACGGCCTGGGGGCGCGCACCCTCGCCCTCCGAGCCAACCGCGGCGTCAGCGCGGCCTTGAATCGCGGCATCGAGGCGACTTCCGGAGAATGGATCGCTCTGCTCAACAATGATGTGGAGCTGGACCCGCACTGGCTGGCACGCGCACTGGATGGCGCCGCCGCTACGGGCGCGTGGTACGTGACCGGGAAGATCTGCGACGCCGCGCGCCGGGACGTGATCGACGGAGCGGGCGACGGAGTGTGCTGCGGAGGATCCGCTTGGCGTCTGGGGCACGGGCGGCGGGACGGGCCCCGTTTCGACGCGCCGCGCGCCACCTTCTTCCCTTCGGCAACGGCCTGCCTCTTCCGACGCCGCTTCTTCGAGCTCGCCGGGCTGTTCGACGAGGAGTTCTTCGCCTACCTCGAGGACGCCGAACTCGGCATGCGGGCCGCTGCAAACGGCCTGGTCGGCGCCTACTGGCCCCAGGCGCGCGCTTGGCACCGCGGCAGCGCCACGGCCGGTCCGTGGAGCGATGCGATGGTGGGCTGGATCACGCACCACCAGTGGCTGCTGCTGGCCAAGCACTTCTCGCAGCGCATGCTGCTGGAATTCGGATGGCGGGTCGCTGCCGCTCAAGCCCTCTGGCTGGCCCAAGCCGTGAAGCGCGGCCGGATCAAGGCCTGGCTGCGGGGGGCAGCCGCAGGCCTCGCCGACTGCCGGAACCAGTGGCGCCCGGAGACCCGCCCCGGAGAGGAACGTCTCGCGGCGGCCCTGCGGGCCAGCGAACGCGAGATCGCGGCGCTGCAGGCCGAGACCGGCTGGGACACCTATTGGCGGTGGTACTTCCTGCTCGGTGGCAGCGGCCCGGAGCAATCGCCGTGAGACACCCCGTCGCGGCCGTCATCGTCTCCTACGAGTCGGGCGACCACCTGCCGGCCTGCTTAGCGGCGCTCCGCTGCGAGGCGGCCGAGACCGTAGTAGTGGACAACGGCAGCCAGCGCCCCGCGCCGGCGGCTCTGCGCCGCCGCCATCCGGAGGTGAGATGGATCGACAACCCCGTCAATCGCGGGTTCGCAGCGGCGGTGAACCAAGGCGCGGCCGCCACTGCCGCCGAACACATCCTGCTGCTGAATCCAGACTGCGAGCTGCTGACCGGCCTCGACGCGCTGGTGCACGATTGCCGGGGCGAGGGCGTGGCCGGTTCGGGAGGCCTGCTGGTCTCCGCCGACGGCTCCCCGCAGACGGGCTTCTTCTGCCGGCGCCTGCCCACGCCGCGATCGCTGGCCTTTGAAGCGCTGGGCATCAACCGGGCGTGGCCTTCGAATCCGGTCAACCGGCGCTACCGCATGCTGAACTTGGATCACGGGAGCGCCCGCGAGGTCGAGCAGCCGGCAGGGGCCTTCCTGTTGCTGCGCCGCGACGCGTTCGAGGAGGTCGGAGGGCTGGACGAGGGCTTCCACCCGCTCTGGTTCGAGGATGTCGACTTGTGCCGGCGCCTCCTCGACGCCGGTTACCGGCTCCGTTTCAACCCGGCCGCGACGGCGCGTCATGCGGGCGGGCACTCCGTGGGTTCGCTGTCTCCGGAGGGCCGCCAGCGGGCTTGGTATGGTGGGATGTTGCGCTATGCCGGAAAGCACTTCCCGCCCGGAGCGTACCGGCGGGTGCGTGGGGCGGTTCTGGCCGGGCTGCTGCTAAGAGGACTCTATTGCCTGGCCGGTGGAGGCAGCTTCTCGGACGCGCAAGCCTGCAGGGCGGTCTGCCGCAGCGTGCTCCGCGACGATCCGGCCCCCCTCCCATGACGACGCGCACCGAGCGCCGCGCGGTTCCTGATACCGGTAGCAGGCCAGCCAGGCCGCTCGTCTCGGTTACCGTCGTGACCTACAACAGCGGCCGGTTCATACGGCGCTGCTTGGAGTCCGTGCTGGAGCAGCTCTACGAGCCGGTCGAGGTAATCGTCATCGACAACGCCTCCACGGACGGCACCTGCGACATCCTGGAGCAGTTCGAGCATCGCTGCCGAGTCGTCTACAACGAGCGCAACATCGGATTCGCCGCGGCCCAGAACCAAGCCATCGCCCTCTCGGGCGGGGAATGGGTCCTGACCCTCAACCCCGACGTGCTGCTGCTGTCCAGCTTCGTGACGAGCCTCATGCGGGCCGCGGCCATCGACCCACTGGCCGGCTCGGTTTGCGGCAAGCTGCTGCTCGTGGACCCGGGATTCGACTTGGAAGGGCGCCAGCGGCTCGATTCCACCGGGATGTACTTCACGCCCACGCTGCGGCACAAGGACCGCGGCTGCCTGGAGGCCTACAACGGCCATTACAACGAGTTCGAGCATGTCTTCGGGGCGACCGCGGCTGCGGCCTGCTACCGGCGCGCAGCGATCGAAGACGTCGCGGTGGACGGCGAGTTCTTCGATTCGGATTTCTTCACCTACCGCGAGGACGCCGACGTGGCCTGGCGCGCGCAGCTGCTGGGCTGGCGGTGCGTCTTCACCCCGGAAGCGGTCGCCTATCACGTGCGGGCGCTGCGTCCCGGCATGCGCAGCGAGCTGCCGCCCGTCATCAACATGCACTCGGTGAAGAACCGGTTCCTGATGCGGATCAAGAACATCACGCCGAGCCTGTACCTGAGGAACTTGCTGCCGATCACGTTCCGGGACCTCGGCATCGTAGCGTACTGCCTGCTGGTGGAACGGACCTCCCTGCCGGCCTTCGGCTACGTGATCCGCGAGCTGCCCCGCTTGCTGCGCAAGCGCAGGATCATCCAAGCCCGCCGGCGGGCCGGCAGGGCCTACATGGCGCGCTGGTTCCGCTTCCGCCCGGTCGGCGCGCCGCTGCGGCCGCAGCCCGAGCCTGAGGCCCGTCAGCCTTCCGGTGCCCGGAACCGCCTCGCACGCGGAAAGCAATGAGGATCGCCCTGCTGGGCACGCGCGGGATCCCCGCGAACTACGGCGGATTCGAGACGTTCGCCGAGGAGATCTCGGCCCGCCTGGCCGCGCGGGGCCACGACGTAACCGTATACTGCCGGTCCCACTACGCGAGACCGGGCCTGAAGAGGTGGCGCGGCGTGCGCTTGGTAGTGCTTCCCACCATCCGCACCAAGCACTTGGACACTCCCGTGCATACGCTGCTCTCCTGCCTGCACCTGATCGTGGACGGAGCTGACGCCGCGATCCTCTGCAACGGAGCCAACGCCGCCTTCTCCCACTGGCCCGGCCTGCAGGGCATCCCGACCGTTCTCAACGTGGACGGCCTTGAGCGCAAGCGCCGCAAGTGGAAGCGCCTCGGACAAGCCTGGTACCGACTCTCGGAGCGCCTGGCGACCCTGTGCCCGGACGCCGTCGTCACCGATGCCCGCGTCATCCAGCGCTACTACCGGGACCGCCACGGGCTCAGCACGCCGTGCATCACCTACGGCGCGCCGGAAGGGCCCGCCACGGAGATGGCGGAACTGGACCGCTTCGGCGTCCGGCCCGGGGAGTACTTCCTGTACGTGAGCCGCTTCGAGCCGGAGAACAACGCCCAGCTGGTGGTCCGGGAATTTGAGCGCAGCCGCACAAGCAGGAAGCTGGTGATGGTCGGGGACGCCCCGTACGCCGCCAGCTACATCCGGAAGGTCAAGGCGACCGGCGACCCCCGGATCGTATTTCCGGGAGCGGTCTACGGCGAAGGGTACCGCCAGCTGCAATCGCACTGTCTGGCCTACATCCACGCCACCGAGGTGGGAGGCACGCATCCCGCGCTGGTGGAGGCCATGGGCCGTCGCTGCGCCGTGCTGTGCCTCGACACTCCGGAGAACCGCGAGGTGGCGGGCGAAGCCGGCCTGCTCTTCAGCCCGCGCCCAGGCTCGCTGCTCGGGAGGCTGCACGAAGTGGACGCGGCGAATGCCGGACGGCTTGGCGCGTGGCGCTCCGCCGCATTCGCCGAGGCGCGCGCCCGCTACGACTGGGAATCGGCTGCCGACGCCTACGAGCTGCTGTTGAGCGGCCTCGCCAAGAACCGCCGGCCCAAGTAAGGTAGGAGGGCTGGTGGAGCATCCCCCCGAACAGCAGCTGGAGGCCGCGGTGCTCGCGTTCTTCGACCATGGCGGGCCGCTGTCGAGCGCCCTGCCGGACTGGGAGTACCGGCAGGGCCAGTCCGACATGGCGGCCGCCGTCGCGGCCGCGCTGAGCGAGGAACGGCATTTGGTGGTCGAGGCCGGGACGGGGACCGGCAAGACGATGGCCTACCTCGTCCCGCTCATCCTCTCCGGCAGGTCGGCCGTGGTGTCGACAGGCACCAAGAACCTGCAAGAGCAGCTGGTCCGCAAGGACATCCCACAACTTGAGAAAGCTCTGGGACGGAAGGTCCGCGTGGCGGTCATGAAAGGCCGGAACAACTTCCTCTGCCTGCAGAAGCTACGCGACATGGAAGGCCGGCCCACCTTGGCGGGGCTCGAGCAGCTCAGCGAGTTCGAGCTCATCCGCAAGTGGTCCGAGAACACTCAGCACGGAGACCGGGCCGAACTGGCAGAGCTCCCCGAGGGCAGCCGCCTCTGGGCCCGCCTTGACGCCCGGCGCGACGCCTGCTCGGGCCGCAAATGCGATCTCTTCAGGGACTGCTTCCTCACGAAGATGCACCAGCGGGCCCAGACGGCGGACCTGATCGTGGTCAATCACTACTTGTTCTTCGCCGATCTGGCCCTGCGCCGCGACGACTTCGGATCCGTGATCCCCGACTACCAGAACGTCGTGTTCGACGAGGCGCACGAGCTCGAGCGGATCGTCGGAAACTACTTCGGCGTCCAGATCGGCAGCGCCCAAGTCCTGGACCTGGCGCGAGTCGTGCAAGAGGCTGCGGGCCGAGCCGGCTTCGGCTCGACGGGCCTCACGCGCGCGCTGAAGCGTCTGCGGAACGCGGTCAAGCCCTTCTTCGACAAGGTGGCCGGCCTGCTGACGAGCCAGCAGACCCGCGAGCGGTTCCGCGACCGTTCGGCGTTCCGGACGCGCAACCGGGCGGAGTACCAGAACCTGCTGAGCTGCCTCAAGGACCTCGGGTCCGTGCTCAGGGCGACGAAAGGCAAGCCCGACGAGGTCGGCCCGCTGCAGGGCCGCGCCCGAGCCGCAGCCCTGACTTTGCGGGTCCTGCTGGCCGATCTCGACGAAGCCGCGCGACAGGAGGCGTACAAAGAGCCGTACCTGACGCATCTCGTCGAGGACAACCGAGGCAACTTCGTCCACTGGATCGAGAAGCGTCCCAAGAGCCTCGCCGTGCGGGCAACTCCGATCGATGTCGGCCCGATCCTGCACGAGGAGCTGTTCCACCTGGGAGGCAGCAGCGCGATCCTCACCTCGGCAACCCTAGCGGTGAACGGGGAGTTCGACTACATCCGGAGCAGGCTCGGACTGCAAGCGTCGAACGAGCTGCTGGTTCCCGGCCACTTCGACTACGCGCGGCAGGCGCTGCTCTACGTCCCGCAGCACATGCCCGAACCGAGCCATCCGGCGTTCGCAGCCCACGCCGCGCAGCAAGTCCTCGAGCTGATCCGTCGCTCGGAAGGCCGCGCTTTCGTGCTCTGCACCAGCTACAAGAACATGCGCCAAATGCACTCGCGGGTGTCTGGCAGCACCGACTACACCTGCCTGATGCAGGGGGAGGGCTCCAACGCGGCGCTACTGGAGGAGTTCCGCAGCACCCCGCACTGCGTGCTGTTTGCCACGTTCAGCTTCTGGCAGGGTGTCGATGTCGCGGGCGAGCAGCTCAGCTGCGTGATCATCGACAAGCTGCCGTTCGCCGTCCCGTCCGACCCGGTGGTCGCGGCGCGCGTCGAGCAGATTCGGCGGCACGGCGGCCATCCGTTCCTGGAGTACCAGATCCCCACGGCCGCGTTGGCCCTCAAGCAGGGCTTCGGCCGGCTGATCCGGCAAGCTACCGACCGGGGCGTGCTGGCCCTGCTGGACGTGCGCGTCCAGACCAAGCAGTACGGCTCCGTCTTCCTCAACAGCCTGCCCCGCTACCGGCTCACGCGCGATCTCGGCGAGGTGTCGTCGTTCTTCAGCCGCCGGCGCAGGGGGACGAGCCGGACCCGGCCAGCAGCACAGCGACGGCCTCGTCGGCGAAGAGCAGCCCGGAACTGGTGAGCCGCAAGGGCGGCACGGCGGCCTCCAGCCAGCCGCGGGCGGCCAGCTCCTCGATGGACGCCTCCAGCGCCGCCACCTCGCTCGGCTCTAACCGCACGCCGTCGCTGGTGCGAATCCCCGTGAGAACGCGGTCCTCCAAGGCGCGCCGCGACCCGATGCGCTCCGCAGTCACCCGCGGGGACCGCCCGGCGGCCATCAGCCGCACGTACGCGGGGGCGTCAGCGACATTCGACCAGCGCCGGCGCCCGTCAAAGGAGTGCGCGTCGCTGCCGAAGCCGAAGTAGGGTCGCATGGTCCAGTACTTGAGGTTGTGGAGGCTCCGCCCACCGGGCCGGGCGAAGTTCGAGATCTCGTACCGCTGGTACCCCGCCCGCTCCAGCCTCTCGACCGCCTGCAGGTAGAGATCCAGAATCTCGTCCTCGGACGGCACGGTCCCGGCGCCGTAGCGGGCGCCTCCCGCCCGCAGCTCCCGACCGAGGCGGCTGTCGTCGTCGGACTCCAGCATGTACACGGAAACATGGTTCACGCCCAACCGCTCGACCCAGTCCAGAGACTCGGACCAAGTGGCCGCCGACTGGCGGGCCAGCCCCGCCAGCAGATCGACCGAGACGTTGCGGATCCCGGCACCGGCAAGCCGGGCGACATCGGACTGCACCATCGCGGCGTCGTGCCGGCGTCCGGCGGTCCGGGCCACCTCCGCCGAGAACGACTGCACTCCCAAGCTCACGCGGTTAACTCCGGCGGCAGTCCAGGATGCGACGCGGTCCGGCCGAGCCTCACCCGGCGCCACCTCGATGGTGGCCTCCCTCCACCGCGTTCGGGGCAAGCTGGCCGCCAAGTGCCCGAACTCAGCGGGATCGAGCAAGCTGGGGCTGCCCCCGCCGAAATAGAGCGTGTCGCAGGCCGCGGTAGGTCCTTCGCGCAGCTCCGCGGCCAAGTGCCGGACATAGGCGGCCCGCAGACCGGCGGAGAAAACGTCCGAGCGGAAGTGGCAGTAGGTGCATTTCTGCGCACAGAACGGGATCGAGACGTAGACGCCGCCCGGCGTCACCGCAGCCCCTCTCGCGTAGACGCCTGCCGGAGCGGGGCGCGGCTACTCCGGATCACGGGGATCACGGCCACCGCTCCGGGAGGCCGCCCGTTGGGCTGTTCGCGCCTCGATGCCGCGCTTGACGCGGCCGGCCAAATCGCCAGCCTTCTCCAAGGCCTTGCGCTTAGCCTCCTCGACTTCGGGCTTGGCCTTCTCCCAAGCCGCCTCCACCTCCGGCTTGGCGCTCTGCCAAGCCGATTCGGCCCGGGGCTTGATCTCCTCCTCGAAGACCTGCTTGGCCTTCTCGCGCAGGCGCGGGTCTTGGGCCGCCTTGCGCGCGATCTGCGCCACCAAGCTCTTCAGAAAAGGCATTCGCGGACCTCCCGTCCCTATCCCTGTGCTTCCCGGGGGGCGCTCGCCCACGCGCGGACCTTGGCGAGGAACAGCTCGTGCAGCCGGGTGTCCGCCGTCAGCTCCGGATGGAACGTCGCGACCAGATGCGGCCCGGACTCGACCAGCACTGGGTCGGACCCGTCTCGGAGCAGGACGTCGCAGCCGTCTCCGACGTCGCGGATGATGGGCGCCCGAATGAACACCGCCTCCACCGAGCCCGGAGCCGTGCGGCGCGCGAACTCAAGCCCTGGGTCCACCCAGCGGATGGAGCTGTCGGCCTGTCGGCCGTAGGCGTTGCGCTCGACGAGGATGTCGACGGCGGCAAGCGACGGCTGGGCCGGATTGGTGACCTCGCGGGCGAGCAGGATCGCGCCCGCGCAAGTGCCCAGCACCGGCCGCGTGCGGGCAAACGCTCGCAGGCCGCCCCACAGCCCGTCCTCCTCCAGCAGGATCAAGTTGGTGGTGCTCTCGCCGCCGGGCAGCACCAGCCCCGCGACGCGCTCCAGCTGGCGGGCGTAACGCACCTCCACCGCCTCGGCCCCGAGCTCCCGCAGCCGGCGGGCGTGGGCCGCGAAGTCGCCCTGCAGGGCCAGCACTCCGATCCTCATGGCCGTCTCCGAACGCGACACCCCAGCCGAACCGGGGGACCGCCCGCTACCAGCCCCGGGTCTGCATCAGCTCGCCCTCCGCGAGGCTGGCGACGCTGACGCCCGACATAGGCTCGCCGAGGTCCTCGCAGGCTTCCAGCAGCTTCTCCGGATCGCTGAAGAAGGTCGTGGCCTTGACGATGGCCCTCGCCCGCGTCGGCGGATCGGCGGACTTGAAGATGCCCGAGCCCACAAACACCGCCTCGGCCCCGAGGCTCATCACCAGGGCGGCGTCGGCCGGGGTGGCAATCCCACCCGCGGAGAAGTTCGGCACGGGCAGCCGGCCCTCGGCTGCCACCCACTGCACGAGCTCGAAGGGAGCCTGCAGCTCCTTGGCCCGCCGGGACAGCTCGTCTCGGTCCAGGACGGTGAGCTGCTTGATCTCACGGCGGATGGCGCGCATGTGCCGCACGGCCTCCACCACATCCCCGGAGCCGGCCTCGCCCTTGGTCCGGATCATCGCCGCGCCTTCGGCGATGCGTCGGAGCGCCTCGCCCAAGTTCCGCGCGCCGCAGACGAAGGGGGCCTTGAAGAGGTGCTTGTCGATGTGGTGCTCCTCGTCGGCCGGCGTGAGGACCTCGCTCTCGTCGATGTAATCCGCCTTGAGTGCCTGCAGGACCATGGCTTCGGCGAAGTGTCCGATCCGGGCCTTGGCCATGACTGGGATCGAGACCAAATCCATGATCTCCCGCATTTTCTTGATGTTGGCCATGCGGGCCACGCCGCCGTCCTTGCGGATGTCGGACGGGACCCGCTCCAGCGCCATGACCGCCACAGCCCCCGCCTCTTGGGCGATCCGCGCCTGACCGGCGTCGGTGACATCCATGATCACGCCGCCCTTGAGCTGCTCAGCCAGCCCGATCTTCAGCCGGAACTCCTCGTTCAGGAACATGTCATTGGCCTCCCCGGCCGGGACCATGCCTAATGCGCGGCCCGCCTCCCTACCATCGTAAACCTGCCGCGCCTCCCAATCAATCGGCGGTGCGGCCCATCACGAGTCGGAGCGGCGCCGGAATCGGCGCGCGACGCCGGGGCGGGTAGTATGCTGCAAGATCATGCTGAGCGGATCGGAGCTCTTCGTGCGCAGCCTCCGCAGCCAGGGCGTCGACCGCCTGTTCACGCTGGTTGGCGACCACCTCAACGATGTCTTGCAGGCGGCGGTCCGGCACGACATGCGGGTCTACGACACGCGCCACGAGTCGGCGGCCGTGCATATGGCGGACGGCTGGAGCCGCCTGACGCGAACACCGGGCGTCTCCATGGTCACCGGCGCCCCGGGCCACACCAATTCGATCACCGGCATCGCCACGGCGCATGCCACCGGCGTCCCCATGCTCTCCGTCAGCGGAATGAGCGACTCCCGGGCGCGGGACCGCGAGGCCTTCCAGGACATGGATCAGCTCAAGCTGGTGCAGGGGATCACGAAGTACGCGGCCGTGCCGCCGAGGTCGTCCCAACTGCCGTTCCACGTGAAGCGAGCCTTCCTGTCCATGTTGCGGGGGCGGCCTGGGGCGGCCCACCTGAGCGTGCCGGTCGACCTGTTCACCGAACGCAACGCCCAGCATGCTCCGATTCCCTCGGGGAAGGTCGGTTTGCTGCGCAGCGCCCCGGAGAGTGGGGCTGTGGACCGCGTGGTGGACCTGCTGGGGAGCGCCGAGCGCCCGGCGGTGATCGCGGGCTCCGGCGCCTACTGGTCGGGAGCCGAACGCGAACTGCGGGAGTTCGTCGAGACCGCCCGGCTGCCGCTGTTCACGACGACGCTGGCACGCGGGATGGTGTCCGACGAGCACGAGCTGTGCTTCGGGTACGCCGACGCGACGATCAACCCGGGCGCCGAGAGCGCCCTGCTGCAGGCGGACTTGGTGGTCGTGGTCGGCAAGCGGCTGGATTACTCGATGCGGATGGGCGGACCGCTGGTCTTCGACCCGCGCGCCCGCATCGTCCAGATCGACATCTCCGGAACCGAGCTCGGTCTCAACCGGGCGCTAGAGGTGGGATTGCAGGCGGATGCCAAGACGGCGCTGGCGACGCTCACCGCAGCGCTGTCCGGAAGGCGGATTCCCGACCATGCGCACTGGCTGGCCGAGGTGGGGCGCGGTTGCGACGCCTACCGGGCCAGAGTCGAGGCCGAAGCCGCCCGGTCGAGCAGCCCCATGCACCCCTTGCATGCCTACCAGATCCTCCGCGAGAGGATTCCCGAGGACGCCACGATCTGCTGGGACGGCGGGGACTTCGTCCATTGGGGCCGCTACATGCTCCAAGCCAAGTACCCCGGGCGCTGGATGCGCCTGGGATGGCTGGCCGGACTCGGGGTCGGCCTGCCGGTCGGGCTGAGCGCGCAGATCTGCCGGCCGGACTCGCCGGCGGTCGTCATCACCGGCGACGGCTCGCTGGGCTTCTACATCGGCGAGCTCGACACCGCCGTCCGGTTCGGCCTGCCGGTCGTGATCATCGTCGGCAATGACGGCGGCTGGGGAGTCGAGCGCGAGCTGCAACGAGGGTTCTACCCCGATGCGGACACCGTCGCCTGCGAATTGCGGCGGACGCGCTACGACCTCGTGATGAAGGGTTTCGGCGGGGACGGCGCGCACGTCACCTCGCGCGACCAGCTCCCGGACGCGCTCGAGAGGGCCTTCCGCAGCGACAAGCCCTTCCTAGTCAACATCGAGATCGCCGGCGTCGGTTCGCCCTTCACGCGCTACCAAGTCGCTAGACGCAAGGCTTAGGGCCGCCGTGCCAAGCAAGCCGCCGGCCGCAGCCGTGGCAGCTGTGGCACTCGCCGCGGGCTTGGGAGCCCAGAACGCTCCCTACACGGGGCCGGAGGAAGATCTGCCGCGGGCCGTGGCCCCCCAGCCCGTGCCCTTCAGCCACCGCCTGCACGCTGACCGCGGTGTGGACTGCAGCGACTGCCACCCGGGCTCGAGCAGGTCCGAACGGGCGGGTTTGCCCGACCGGGACGCTTGCATGGTCTGCCATCAGGTCTTGGCCGCTGACCGGCCAGGGGTGCGGAGCCTCGCCGCACTCCCGCCCGGATCGCGGATCGCTTGGGTGCGGGTCTACCGCGTGCCCGACTTCGTCTTCTTCAGCCACCAGGAGCACGCCGCCGCCGAGGTGGACTGCCCCGCCTGCCACGGGCCGGTCGCGGCGAGACACGAGCTGCAGCAAGAGTTGTCCACGAGCATGGAGGCCTGCATGAACTGCCATGTCGAGCGTGGCGCGTCGATCGACTGCCACCTCTGCCACGACCTCGGTCAGTGAGCGCCCGGCGAGGCGGAACGACCGTGGCGGCTGCCAAGTGCTCCAATAGAGGTATCCGCTTCATCAGTTGAGGAAGAGGCTGCTGCTGCGCGGCAGAGCCAAGCTCTACGAGAGCGTCGCCGCTTTGGTCGGCTTCTCGATGTTCACCTGCTTGGTGGGCTACTTCCTGCACCGTCGCGGCGTGCTCATCGTGGGCCACGGCGCGAGGCCGTTCGGGACCGAGATCTTCCAGCTCCCTCCAGCCGCGGTGCCGGGTCCACCCACTCCACACCCAGCTGCGTCCGCCAGCGGCGACTCCACTTGTACACCATCACGGTCTTGCGCCCCGCCGCGCGGCGCTTGCGCCCAGGGCTTTTCTTTCTCGGATTCGGAAGGGCAGTGGCAACAAGAGTCTGTGCGAACGGGATCCACTGCACCGGATCCACTAGACACTACGCTCGTCGGTGCCGGTAATTTCTTGCCGCAAGGGCTGAACATTTCCTTCTCGATCTGTCAGGGTGGGTCCTGTGGAGAGCATGTCGCCGCCACGTGGCGCCCAGCAGCTGCGCTCGATCAGGGTGCGTCCGACCTGCGGTGCCCAGGAGCACCGGCTCTGGGACCGGCTGGTCGGGGCCCACCACTACTTGGGGTTCAGGGGCCTGTTCGGCAAGAGCTTGCGGCAGGTGGCCACGCTGGGCCCGGCCTGGGTGGCGCTGGTCGGCGGGCATGCGGCGGCGCTCAAGCTGACGGCGCGCGACGAGTGGATCGGCTGGACGCTGGAGCAGCAGTTGCGGCGCTTGCATCTGGTGGTGCAGAACGCGCGCTTCGTGATCCTGCCGGCCTACCAAGGGGTGCCCAACCTAGCCTCGCGGGTGCTGGGGCAGAGCCTGCGGCGGCTGTCCGGGGATATGCAGCGCGAGCATGGGCATGCAGTTTTGCTGGCGGACACCTTCGCCACACACTGGTAGCGGCGCTGCCAGTCGTCGGGCAAGCGCCGCGGGGCCAGTTCGAAGACATGGCTCACCAAGTTCGGCACGCGCACTCCAGGACGCGCGGGGACAACGATCCTGGGGCACCAACCCGGCGATGTTGCGCCGCTTCGTGCGCTCGTCCCAGCCCAGGTGCTCGTCGCTAGGCGGCAGGCGCAGCCGGGTGGCCACGAAGCCGATCACACCACGCCGGGCGCGAGCACCCCGTAGACCAGCCGGCAGCCCGGCACGCGAGTCACTGCCCTCAGAAAGTGCCGAGCGCAACCACCTGACAGTGGACGGCCTCAGCATCCGCAGCCCAACACGCACTAAGCCCCTTTTCCCTACGGCCCTGACGGGACCAACGCTCCCGGCGGCGTCATGGGCACCTTCCACATCCAAGCGACGGGCAACGATCAAGGCGCCCGGTGCTACGAGCTCGACGGCGCATTCGGCACCGTGAAGTTGACACCGTGAAGGGTGAGGTGGTCCGATGTGTTTAGACCACGGGTCGGTGAATCTGGGGTTTATTTCGCAACTACGCTGGCAGCCAGCCGCTCCCGGAGAATGTATGCGACAATAACAGGTAGGCGCTTCCGCTTTGCGTCGCCATGCATCTGGAAACCGGCGACCCGCATGGTCGCCAAGCTAACGAAGGAAGCGGCCCGTCTCATCACTGTCCCCACCGTCAGGGTGACCTGAGCAGCCTTCCGGCAGTTCCTCCACCGTGGAGGAAAGCTAATGGGGGTCGGGGGAGCGTGCCCGCCACGTAATTGACCAATGGCCACCCCTGTCCTCACACTTGAAGCTCGCTCCCGCCACACTTCGCCCACCGGGAGCCGACCTAGCCCCCTCGGGTTGGGGGCAACACTGGCTCCAAGACTCTGCTTTGACCTCTCGGGCCGGCCTTTCCAGACGGCCTGCTGAGCACCCCCGCAACAATAGGAACACCTGTGTCTTTCTCTGCCATCGAATTGCATCCGACTCTCTTGAAGGGCGTCAACGAGCTGGGGTTCACCACCCCGACGCCCATTCAATTGCACGCGATCCCTCCGGCTCTCGAAGGGCGGGATCTTCTCGCCAGCGCCGCCACGGGAAGCGGCAAGACCGCCGCTTTCCTGCTCCCCATCTTGCACCGGCTCGTGGATCTGCCCCGGGGCACCACACGGGCCCTGGTCCTGGCACCCACCCGAGAGTTGGCCCTGCAACTCCTAGAGGATCTGCGGGCGTTGGCGCGCTATACAGGAATCAAGGGCGCGGCCGTCTACGGCGGCGTGGGAATGGGTCCGCAGGTAACGGCGTTTCGGCGAGGCGTCGACGTAATCATAGCCACGCCGGGGCGCCTGCTCGATCACTTCCAGCGAGGGCACTCGCCCCTGTCGGGGCTGGAATTCCTCGTTCTAGACGAGGCGGATCGCATGCTGGACATGGGTTTCCTGCCTGACATCCGGCGCGTGCTCCGGCACGTGCCCAAACCTAAGCAGACATTCTTCTTCAGTGCCACCATGCCGCGGCCGATCGAGGTGCTCACCCGCGAGATCCTCCGGAATCCGGTGAGAATCGCGCTTCAGCGCCGAGCTGCTCCGGCCGCAGGCGTATCTCAGGCACTCTATCCGGTCCCCAGCAACCGCAAAGGGGCGCTCTTGGTGGAATGCCTGAAGGACGGCCGCATCGACGACGCGCTGGTCTT
Organism: Bryobacterales bacterium; assembly: GCA_963662745.2. Taxonomy (GTDB): domain Bacteria; phylum Acidobacteriota; class Terriglobia; order Bryobacterales; family UBA6623; genus VXMF01. Next base: position 1,195,368 of record CAXXUI010000002.1, on the reverse strand, counting down.
CACCCGGACCAAGCACCGGGCGAACCGGCTGTGCAAGCTGCTGGTCCGAAACGGTATCGCCGCCGAGCGCATCCATGGAAACCGGTCACAGTCGCAGCGCACCAAGGCTCTCGCTGGATTCAAGGTAGGCAAGTATCGGGTGCTGGTGGCAACGGACATCGCCGCGCGGGGGATCGACGTCGACGCCCTTGGTCATGTCGTCAACTTCGACGTCCCCGCCGTACCGGAGGACTACATCCACCGGGTGGGGCGCACCGGCCGCGCCGAGTCGACCGGAGACGCCATCACGCTCGTGGCCCCGGAGGAGGAATCCAAGGTTGGCCAGATCGAGCGCGCTGTCGGATCCAAGATTCCAAGAGTGCGTCTTGACGGCTTCTCCTATGCGGCCGCCACCACTAAGGCACCAATGGTGATGTCTCGAACGAAGCGCAGAGCCGCGATTCGATCCAGAAGGGCCCGCCGGCGGAGACGCGCAGCCTAGCGGGTCGACCCCGGCTGCGAGCGGGTCGTGGACCTTGGCCGCCGCCGTGTCACACACTGCAGCCCCAAGGCCCTCATCAGTCGCGCCACGCGCTGGCGCGACACACTCTCTCCGCCCGCTGTTGAATTTCGAGTAGGTTGGGCACGGTTGAGGCGGATTGTTTAGACATGGCCGATGGGGTGGTTTGTCACATTGAGCGGAAGATGTTGGGATGCTGCTGTCGAGTGGCCGGAAGGGGCAGCCGGGACAGAAGCTTGTCTTTCTTGCGGTAGGGTATGGGCCATTTGCGGCAGGACTGGACGGCTCAGGCGTCGGTCAGTTCGGCCGGGGGCTGTACGGAAGCTCGACCGCGACCACCGTGTGGAGGGCAGGGCTGCACCGCCGCCGGCTGGGGCTCAGGCCCGGTTCGGCTTGTGGGGGGCAGGGGACGATCTTCTAGGCCTGAGCCTGCAGCAGGTCGTTCCAGTCACCGGCGTCGGTGGGGCGCAGTCGGCGCAGGCCGGGATGGCACTCTTGCAGGGCGTCGGCGGCGCGCTCGCCGGCGGCGTCGGTGTCGTATCCGCAGAGGATGGCGCTGGCCGGGAAATCCAACAGCCCGGCCGGGAGTTGGCGGGCGACGCCGGCCGTGGAGGCGATCAGCGTGTCGGCGGGCAGGTGCTGGGGCAGCAGGCGGGCCGAGAGGGCGTCGACTGCACCTTCGGTGAGCAGCACGCAGGCGGGGTCGGCATCGGGAGGCGGCAGCCAGAATCCGCCGTGCTGCTTGCGGGAGCCCGTGGCCAGGCCCTTGAACGTGCAGCCGCGGGGGTCGGGGCGTGTTCCGGAATCGGCGCGCGACGCCGGGGAGGGTAGCATCCTGCAAGATCATGCTGAGCGGATCGGAGCTCTTCGTGCGCAGCCTCCGCAGCCAGGGCGTCGACCGCCTGTTCACGCTGGTTGGGGACCACCTCAACGATGTCTTGCAGGCGGCCGTCCGGCACGACATGCGGGTCGACGACACGCGCCACGAGTCGGCGGCCGTGCATATGGCGGACGGCTGGAGCCGCCTGACGCGAACACCAAGCGTCTCCATGGTCACCGGCGCCCCGGGGCCACACCAATCCGATCACCGGCATCGCCACGGCGCATGCCACCGGCGTCCCCATGCTCTCGGTGAGCGGAATGAGTGACTCCCGGGCGCGGGACCGCGACGCCTTCCAAGACATGGATCAGCTCAAGCTGGTGCAGGGGATCACGAAGTACGCGGCCGTGCCGGCGAGGTCGTCCCAGCTGCCGTTCCACGTGAAGCGAGCCTTCCTGTCCATGTTGCGGGGGCGGCCTGGGGCGGCCCACCTGAGCGTGCCGGTCGACCTGTTCACCGAACGCAACGCCCAGCACGCTCCGATACTCTCGGGGAAGGTCGGTTTGCTGCGCAGCGCCCCGGAGAGCGGGGCTGTGGACCGCGTGGTGGACCTGCTGGCCAGCGCCGAGCGCCCGGCAGTGGTGGCGGGCTCCGGCGCCTATTGGTCGGGAGCCGAACGCGAACTGCGGGAGTTCGTCGAGACCGCCCGGCTGCCGCTGTTCACGACGACGCTGGCACGCGGGATGGTGTCCGACGAGCACGAGCTGTGCTTCGGGTACGCCGACGCGACGATCAACCCGGGCGCCGAGAGCGCCCTGCTGCAGGCGGACTTGGTGGTCGTCATCGGCAAGCGGCTGGATTACTCGATGCGGATGGGCGGGCCGCTGGTCTTCGACCCGCGCGCCCGCATCGTTCAGATCGACATCTCCGGAACCGAGCTCGGCCTCAACCGGGCGCTCGAGGTGGGATTGCAGGCGGACGCCAAGACGGCGCTGTCCGGAAGGCGGATTCCCGACCACGCGCACTGGCTGGCCGAGGTGGGGCGCGGTTGCGACGCCTACCGGGCCTGAGTCGAGGCCGAAGCCGCCCGGTCGAGCAGCCCCATGCACCCCTTGCATGCCTACCAGATCCTCCGCGAGAGGATTCCCGAGGACGCCACAATCTGCTGGGACGGCGGGGACTTCGTCCATTGAGGCCGCTACATGCTCCAAGCCAAGTACCCCGGGCGCTGGATGCGCTTGGGATGGCTGGCCGGACTCGGAGTCGGCCTGCCGGTCGGGCTGAGCGCGCAGATCTGCCGGCCGGACTCGCCGGCGGTCGTCATCACCGGCGACGGCTCGCTGGGCTTCTACATCGGCGAGCTCGACACCGCCGTCCGGTTCGGCCTGCCGGTCGTGATCATCGTCGGCAATGACGGCGGCTGGGGTGTCGAGCGCGAGCTGCAGCGAGGGTTCTACCCCGATGCGGACACTGTCGCCTGCGAATTGCGGCGGACGCGCTACGACCTCGTGATGCAGGGTTTCGGCGGGGACGGCGCGCACGTCACCTCGCGTGACCAGCTCCCGGACGCGCTCGACCGGGCCTTCCGCAGCGACAAGCCCTTCCTGGTCAACATCGAGATCGCCGGCGTCGGTTCGCCCTTCACGCGCTACCAAGTCGCAAGACGCAAGCCTTAGGGCCGCCGTGCGACGGACGCCGCCGGCCGCAGTCGCCGCAGCCGTGGCGCTAGTCGCGGGCTTGGGGGCCCGGAACGCTCCCTACACGGGGCCGGAGGAAGATCTGCCGCGGGCTGTGGCCCCCCAGCCCGTGCCCTTCAGCCACCGCCTGCACGCTGACCTCGGTGTGGACTGCAGCGACTGCCACGCGGGCTCGAGCAGGTCCGAACGGGCGGGTTTGCCCGACCGGGACGCTTGCATGCTCTGCCATCAGGTCTTGGCCGCTGACCGGCCGGGCGTGCGGAACCTCGCCGCACTCCCGCCCGGATCGAGGATCGCCTGGGTGCGGGTCTACCGCGTGCCCGACTTCGTCTTCTTCAGCCACCAAGAGCACGCCGCCACCGAGGTGGGCTGCCCCGCCTGCCACGGGCCGGTGGCGACGAGAGACGAGCTGCAGCAAGAGTTGTCCACGAGCATGGAGGCCTGCATGAGCTGCCATGTCGAGCGTGGCGCGTCGATCGACTGCCACCTTTGCCACGACCTCGGTCAGTGAGCGCCCGGCGAGGCGGAGCGACCGTGGCGGCTGCCAGGTGCTCCAATAGAGGTATCCGCTTCATCGGTTGAGGAAGAGGCTGCTGGAGGGGACCACAGCCGCTCGCCGGGAGCGGCTCGTTCCGCCAATGCAACCGGCGCCCCGAACCGCCGCCCCGAACCGGGACGACGAATTGCCGACCACTCTCGGCGAGGCGCTGTCGGCGCTGACCCGCAACCCGCTGCGGTGGGTGGTCCGCTACTGGAACTGGAAGAACGCCGTGCTGAGCTTCGCCGCGCGCGGGACGATCTTCTTCTCGGTGAACTTGGCGGCGGGCTGGGACAGCGCCGTCAGCGCGCTGCTCACCGAGCTGTGCTACCGGGCGCCGATGGTCGGCTCGCTGGCGTCGCTGTCGCAGACGTTCCGGCGCGTGCGGCCGGCCTGGAAGGCCGGCTTGGCCATGATGCTGGCCCTGCCCGCGCTGGGCCACGCGATCGAGTTGGCCGTCCACTCGCTGCGCGGCACAGCCAAGCTCTACGAGAGCGTCGCCGCTTCGGTCGGCTTCTCGATGTTCACCTGCTTGGTGGGCTACTTCCTGCACCGTCGCGGCGTGCTCATCGTGGGCCACGGCGCGAGGCCGTTCGGGACCGAGATCTTCCAGCTCCCCGGCGAACTCTTCGACCTGCTGCTCCGCAAGCCGTTCGCGGCCCTCCGCGAGGCCGGACGAGGCGGCCCGCGGCCGCCGCCTTGACGCGAGGACCGCGGTCGGGTTCTACTGGTTCCCATGGCACCGATTCCCCCGTCGCAGCAGCGATCGCTGACCGACCGCCTCGTGAACATGGCAGGCGGCAGCTACACGCCCGATCAGCGGCGCGAGCACTTCATCAGCGGGCCCCAGTGGGCGGCCAGCTACGAAGGGCACGCGCTGTTCCACGCTCCCACTAGGGAGCCGGTGGGTTTCGAAGACGTGATCCGCCACCTGGGGGAACTGGGCATCCCCTGCTGGGCCACTCACGACACCGACGTCATCCCTACCGACGACTTGCTCACCGACCGGCAGTGGGAGGTTGTCGAACGCATCAACCGGTCCCTCGACGAGCACGGCGTCCGCTGCTCAATGGTCACTTGCGAGACGTTCCACCACCCCGTGTTCGCGGCCAGTCCCGCCGCCGAGGCACCCGAGGTTCGCTCCTACGCCGCCCGCCGATTGGCAAACACGGTCGACATCGGCCACGAGCTGGGCGCGCAGTTCGCCGTCTACTGGCCGGGGACGCTCGGCTACATGGTACAGGGAGCGATCGACGAGACCGAGACACTGCGGTGGTTCGCCGACGGCCTGAACGCGGCCTGCGAGCGGGATTTGGAGGTGGCCGCCGAGAAGGGCCGGGAGCCACTCAAGCACTGCCTGGAGGCCAAGCCCTTCGAGCCGCAGGCCCAGATCATCCTGCCCAGCAGCGACGCCATGCTCGCGTTCATCTCCAGCGGGCTGCTGGACCATCCCGAGATGGTGGGCCTCAATCCCGAGTACCTGCACGAGCTGATGTGGGGCGGGGCCACGCGCGCCGTGCTCGCGCGGGCGCTGCTTTGCAAGAAGTTGTTTCACTTCGACATCAACGACGGCTACCCGCTCAAGCACGACGTGGACCTCGGCATCGGCGTCGTCAACCCGCTGGACTGGCTGAACGTGCTCGTCCTGCTGCGCTCGCACGGCTACCGGGGCCCGTTCAACTTGGACTTCAAGCCGCCGCGCACCACCTCGAACTACGGAGTGTGGAAGGTCAGCTTCCCCGGCGCGGTGGACCGCTTCATCACGTTGTGGAACATCGCCGGCGAAGTGCTTGCAGACCCAGTCATGCAGGAGGCGACCGCGGCGCTGCGGGCCGGAGGCGGCGGACCGAGCGACCCCGACGGCATTGTCGCGGCCAATCGCGAGCTGCTGACGCTGCACGAGCTAATGGCTCACCGCCTGTTCCAGCTGCTGATCGGCCAGCACAGGGGCCGGGTCTTCAGCGGCTAAACCAAGGCAGCCGAGGAACGGGCCTGTCAGGGCCGCTCGGCGAGCTTCACGTCCGCCGAGCGCTCCCGCCCATCGCGGAGGAAGCGCACCCGGACCACCTCGCCGACTTCGGAGTCGCGCAAGGCATAAGTGAAGTCGTACAGGTTCTTCACCGGGTCGCCGTTCCAATGCGTCAGAATGTCACCGCCCTCCAGGCCGGCCACCGCAGCGGGCGAACCAGGGCGGACGTCGGCGAACTTGACCCCGTCCGGAACCTCTCCGAAGTCGGGCACTGAGCCGAACCACGGGCCGTAGCCTGAACCGCCGCCCGTGCCGGAGGGCGCTTGGTGGCCGGACTCCGCCGCACCTTGCTGGAACGCCAGCTCGCCGCGCTGGGACGCGAGCCCGCCCACGATGTCGCGCGCCAGGCCGAGCAGGGCCACAGCCGACTCGGCGTCGATCTTATCCGCGGTGTCGGTAGGCTTGTGGTAGTCGGAGTGCAGGCCGGAGAAGAAGAACAGCGACGGGATCTGCTTGGCGATGAACGAAGTGTGGTCGCTGGAGCTGTAGGCAGAGCGCGAAGTGTCGATCTTCATCTCGCGCGAGGCGGCCGAGCGCTCCACGAGCGAGGCCAGCGGCTCGGCCGACCCGGTTCCTCCCACATAGAGCCGTCCGTCCTGGATCCGGCCCACCATGTCGAAGTTCAGCATGGCTACGGCTTGCTCCAGCGGCAGGGTCGGATGCTCGGTCCAGTGGCTGGAACCCAGCAGGCCGATCTCCTCGCCTGCGAAGGCCAGGAACAGCAGGCCCACAGGCGGCGGGGCCCCCGCGGCCGCGTAGCCGCGAGCCAGCTCCAGCAGGGCGGCCACACCCGAAGCGTTGTCGTCGGCTCCGGGATGGACCTTGCCGACCTGCGACGGGGAAAGCGAGTGCTGGGAGCCGAGCCCCAGATGGTCGTAGTGCGCCCCGAGCACGACATACTTCTCATCGGCGCTGGGCAGGTAGCCCGCGACATTGCTGACGACCGCTCGCTGGTGGTCGACATCGACCTCCAAGCTGACTCGCAAGGACGCCGCCAACGCGAACGACTGCGGTCGCTTGGAAGCGTCGATGTCGCGCTGCAGCACGCGCAGGGACCGACCCGAGCCGCGCAGCCAGCCCTCGACGATGTCGCTCTTGACCTGCACCATGGGGATGCCGGCATCGGTGGGACCAGACACGCTGCCGAAGCGGATCAGTCGCTCGCTCCGTCCGCGCGCATCGACCACGAGCAGAGCCGCGGCACCGCGGTTGCGGGCCTGGATAGCCTTGGCGATCAGGTGCGAATGGCGCGTGTAGCGGCGCTCCCTGCCCCGACGGCGGCCGTCTGAGGGCTCTTCCCCGCCGTCACGGAAGAAGGACGGCTCGTAACGCAGGACCAGAACGACCTTGCCCGTGACGTCGAGGTGGAAGTAGTCGTCGTAGCTGAACTCCTCCGCCGTCGCTCCGTAGCCGGCGAAGACGACGTCTCCTTCCACGGCGCCGCTGGCGGAGAAGTTGATCGGTACAAAGTCGCGCTGCAGCTCGAGATCCGCCGTCCCTCGGTTGCGCCGCACTTGCAGAGCATTGGCATCTCCCAACGACGCGTCCGTCGTCACTTCGAAGGGCTGGAGGTAGGTTCCGCCGTCCCCTGCCGGGCGCAACCCGAAATCGCGGAAACGGTCCGCGATGTACTCGGCCGCCCGGTCCAGCTCCGGCATGCCCGCACCGCGCCCCCGCATCTCGGGGGAGGCGAGGAAGCGGACATGCTGCAGGTAGCGCTCCTCCGGCGGCGTCTCGGCAGCCGGGGCTGCAGCCAGCAGCGCCAGCAGCGCCAGCGCAAGGACCGCCGGGCGGCGCGGAAAGTGCGCAGTACGAAGGAAGATGTGGCGGTGCTGAGGGAGAGGCATTGACTTGCTAGTGCGGGAGCCCGGTCGGCCGCGCCCTTGGGTCTCCCTGCCGTCCCCTATGGTGGCACCTTGCAACCCGGTGGCTGGCACCGGGAGCGTCAGCCTGCCCTCCTTGTCGGGAGGACGGACCTCGTTCGATGCCTCGGAAGGATAACCCGACACCGTTGGAACTCGCCATATCAGCAGCGGCCCCGGCTGCAATTACCGATGAGCGACCTGATTTCCTTAGCGCACATCGCGCCCCTTGGCAAGCTGCTGCCTTGGGCCGCATCCGCGAGCGAGGAGGAACAGTCGCCGCCAGGCACGCGGCCGGCTTCCGGCGCTGGCGCGGAGGCGGACGAGCAAGGCCCAGGTCCGCGGATCCCTCTATGGGGGATCGGGCTGCTGGTGGTCGGCGGCATCCTCGTCGGCGCGGTTATGCAGAGCCTAGTGCGCCCGAGCGTCTCCCAAGCCAACAACAGGGAGGGAACTGCCGTCGCCACCGTGGAGGCCCAGAGGACTACGTTCCAACGATCGGTGCGCATCGGGGGCACCGTCGGAGCCTCCAACTTCGCGATGATCCGGGCGCCTCGGATGGAGGGCGGGCGTGATCGCGGCGGCGGATCCGGGCTGACGATCCAGACCTTGGCCGAACCTGGCAGCATCGTGGCACCCGGCGAGGTCGTTGCCGAGTTCGAGTCCAAGCGGACCCAGGATGTTCTGGACAACTACTCCTCCACACTCGCCCAGACCAGGTCGCTGGTGGGCACGAGGAAGGCCGAGATGCTGATAGCGACGGAGACGCTGCGGCAGACCTACCGGACCACCAAGGCCGAGACGGACAAGTCAGAGTTGGACCTGCTCACTGCCGAGGTCCGATCCGCGATCCAGGCGGAGATCTTCAATCTGATGGCGCAGGAGGGAAGAGCCTCAACCGAGCAACTGGCGCACGAGGTGAGGCTGCAGGAGGCCGCGGACGCCGCCGAGACGCGCAGCCTGGAGATCACCGTCGAGCAGGACAGCCGGCGCATGGAGCGGACCCAGGCGGACTTGGAGAAGATGAAGGTTCGAACTCCGGTCGGAGGCTTGGTCGTCATTGAGACGATGTTCAACCGAGGGACGTTCCAGCAAGCGTCTCCAGGCGACCAGGTCTATGCCGGCTCGTACTTCATGCGGGTGGTGGACTTGTCGAGCATGGCCGTCTACGCCCAGTTAAACCAGGCGGATAGCCAGCTGGTGCAGCTGGGTCTGCCGGTCCAAGTCCGGCTGGATGCCTATCCGGACGTCACGTTCCCGGGCCGGGTGCGGGCAGTTGGCGCGATGGCAGTCTCGGGCGGAGGCGGGGGCGGAGGCGGTCGACGCGGCCCGCCCGGCTCGCGCGGCGGCCGGGGCGAGTGGATCAAGCAAGTGCCAGTCGAGGTGGAAATCCTCGAATCAGACGACCGGGTCAAGCCGGACCTCTCGGCCAGCGCGGACATCGTGGTGGAGGAGTTGGACGACGCGCTCGTGATCCCCAGGGCCGCGATCGGGGAAGCGGCCGACGGAGCGCCCCAGGTTTGGGTCCGAGACGGGGACGACTTCGCGCCCCGCCGACTCGAGCTCGGACCGGTCAGCGACATCGAGGCGGTGGTCCTGTCCGGCTTGAGCGAGGGCGACGTGATCGCCGTGCAAGCGGTCGCGCAGGAATCCGAACTGGCGCTGCGGTAGCACAGCGCCGCGGCCGGCGCCAAGACTGGCGGACGGCCGGTCAGCGCTTCGCGATGCAGTACAGGTAGCCGGCCGTCCTGATGAAGAGCTGGTCGCCAGCGGCGGCCGGTGACGCCAAGGTGTAGTCGTCGAGCCGGTTCACGGCCAGCACCTCGAAGTCGCCGCCGGCCTTCAGCACGGTCGTCGTGCCGTCCTCGCTGATGGCGTAGATCTTGCCGTCGGCCAGCAGCGGCGAAGCGCTGTACGTTCCGGGCTCGATCCGAGTGCGGTCCCAGATCACGCTTCCGTCGCGGACGCCGAGGCACAGCACGATGCCCTTGTCGTCCACGATGTACAACCGCTCCCCGTCACTGGTGGGCGTCGGCACGTCCGGACCATAGTCCGTCGACCACAGGCGCCCGGACTGGGTGACGTCCCCGCTCCCGTCCGCCCGGAACGCAATGAACGGCCGCCGCCGGGAGGGAGCGAGCACGATGTCGCCGACCACCAGGGCGGAGGCGATGGTGCGGTAGTTCCGGGCGTTGTTTGGGTTCAGGCCGCCGCCCCGCCAGACTTCTTCCCCGGTGGCCAAATCGTGGCCTGTGACGTAGCCGCCCCCGGCCACTACGAGCAGGACCCGTCCGTCCGCCTCGACCACTGTGGGAGTGGAGTAGGAGTCGGGCGTCTCATGCAACGCGTCCGTAGGCCGGTCGACCTTCCAGATCGTGCGGCCCGTCGCGGCATCGATCGCGACAAGGTACGAGGGATCGTCCGTGAACATCCCTTGGAGGTTCTGGACATAGAGCACGCCCTTCCGCAGCAGCGGGGACGAGGCGTAGCCGAACTGCACGCCGAACTCGCCGTAGTCCTTCTGCAGGTCCCGAATCCACACCTGGCGTCCGGAGAAGTCAAAGCAGCGCAGCTCGCCGTTCCCGTTGGTCACCCAAACATGCTCGCCGTCTGTTACGGGGGAAGGCGAGGCCATGTTCTGCTTGTTGCCGATGCGGTTGCCGCGCCCGATCGACTGCTGCCAGCGGATGCGGCCCGTCTCGCGATCAACCGCGATCAGGTAGAGGCGGTCACGATCCTCGCCCCCGCCGCCGAGGAGCCGCGAGTTCGGGCGATTGAGGCTGGAGCCTTCCTCGGCCGAAGTGACGAACACCGTGTCGTCCCAGATGATCGGGGTCGCCGCCGCCCAACTGGGCAGCTTGGCGCGCCACAGCACATTCTCGGTCGTACTCCAGCTCACGGCGAGGCCTTTGGCCGGGCTGGTGCCGTTCAAGCTGGGACCGCGCCACTGCGGCCAGTTCCCGTCGGCCAGCAGTGGGCAGGCCAGCATGAGGAAGACAGCGATATGGCGCTTCATGGGGCTCATCGTAGCAGCGCGGCGACTGCAACGGACCCGCTCGGCCCGCCGGGCCCCAGCAGATCGGGCAATCCGCCCGCGTCCGCGCTTACGATGCCCAGCGGACGTCAGTAAGGCAGCCGCCTCGGAGGGACCGCCTGCCGCGGATCGACATCCAGCACCCTCACCAGCTGCGGCTCAGCTTCTGCACCGTCCGGGCCGATGGCGACGCACGCCACCGCGGCACCGGGGAGCCTGCTCGGATGGGCGGCTCCGAGATCGATCCAGCGGATGTTGCCCAGTCGTCGCGGACTGCGCAGCGGCGTGTGCCCGTGGAAGGCGCGCCACACGTCGGGGACGCCGGAATCGTGCTCGGCCTCGTTGCGGAATCGCTCTCTCGCCCACAGCGCGAGGATGCGGGCGCGGCGGTCCCCCTCCTCCAGCCAAGCCTTGAACGCCCACCACGGCGTCTGCTGAGGAATCTCCGCGTGGACGATCACGAGCGGCCCCCGCACGGTATCGACCTCCAGCGCGAAGGGCAGCGCCTTGGCGGCCGTGTGCCACTCGTCGAGCAAGCCTTGGTCCTGCCGTTCCGCCCACTGCCCTCCATTGCGCCAGTCCCACCACAGCTCCTTGCGGTCCTCAGAGCCGTCGAGCGCGTCAAGCATCAGCTGCTCGTGGTTGCCGCGGACGCACTCGACTCCGTCGCGGCGGAGCCAGTCCAGCATCCCGGGGGAGTCTGGCCCCCGGTCGATCAGGTCGCCCAGCAGCAGGAGCCGGTCGCCGCTCTCAGGGGAATACCCGACTTTCTCCAGAAGGCGTTCGAACGTCTCCCGCTGGCCGTGGATGTCGCCGACAACCAAGTCCCGGCCCTGCTCGTTGCGGCCCAGCCGCCGAACAGCGGCATGCCCGTACGTCCTCGGCGTCGGCAACACGCCGTAGTCCCAGCCGAGTTCCGGAGGGGCCGGCCGCTGCAGCCGGCCGCGTCGGGTGGCATCGCCCGCTGTCTGGTCCATCCTGAACTCCGTGTCGGCCGCATCCGGCCCACCGGGCTGGCGGAAGAGCCGAGCGGCCTCACCGGGTGGCAAGGCCCGCAGGCCGCCTCTTCTTCGCCTTCACTCCGAAGATACCACCGCATCGAGGCACCCGTCCGGCCAAGGCACGAACCTACCGGTCCCCGCTCAGATGGCGGGCAACTGCGGCGACAGTACCCAGCCAGATTTCGCTGGCCGGATCGCTCAGGTACGGAACCAGCTGCTCCAGCAGTCGAACGCGCGTGGTCTGCGGTCCGGACTCGCCGATGTCGTGGCCCGCCAGCACCAGCCACTGGCCAGCGTCCCGCGCCGCGTCCACCAAGGCCTTGACTTGCTCGAAATCAGCCGCGTCCATCGATCGGCCAGTGAGCTGCGCCAGATCCAGGAATCCAGGAGCGTTCGCCGTCTCATCCAACCAGCCTCGACCGGCGAGAAACAGCTCGGCGACTGCGGGGACGTAGCTCCGAGTCTGGAGCCCGCGGCCGACGAAGGTCTGGCCGCAAGGGTACGCGAAGGTGACGGGCACGACCCCAAGGAGCGCTTCGATCCGCCGCTTCGACTCTGCCAGCTCCGCGCTCATCCGCTCCAGCGTGTAATCCTCCAAGGCCGAGTCCCGAGACCAGGGGAAGTTCCCTGTGCAGGGATGGCGCAGGGAGTGGCTGCCGATCTCGTGACCCGCCGCCGCCAGTCGCTTCCAGCCGGCCAAGTCGTCCTCCACCCGCTCGGGGACGACATAGAACGTGGCTTTCACCCCCAAGCGCTCCAGCAAGGCCAGTCCCACATCCACCTGCGAGTCCCGGGCATCGTCGAACGTGAGGCTGACAGCCGCCCGCTTGCCGTCCGGCCACACCGGTGCGGCGCGACCATCTTGCGCGGCCCCGGGAGACACTGACACCACAGCCGCCACTACGGCGACCACGAACTGGCTCGGAACTCGCGATCTCTCAAGGGACATCCCCACGATGATGCCACCAAACCGAGTTCGTGGGCGGACGCGATGGCGGCGGGTCACCGCGTCCCACGGAGGCTGCGACGGATTGCGGGCTGCATCGGAGAGCGTCACATCCAAACGGCCATCAAGACGACTCCGCGGGCTGTATCGTCGCTGGCGCTTGGACGCCTCTCGGCTCTGCCCGCACGCGGCGGCCGGCTCGAATGGCCCCACCGAACCGCCACCGGTCAGTTAACGGCAACGCCTGAACCCTCTTCAAACGCGACATGGCACCGAACGGCACACTCCGGGGGATGGCGTACGGGGAACTCCTATTTCGCAACTGGAGCGGGCCCGGCTCAGGGCCGGAAGCGACGGGTCCGCTGATCGTCGATGACGCCATCCCAGTTGAGTCCGAAGCCGAAGTCGTAGGCGTTGCCGGAGGCGTCCACATGAGGGCGCATGTCGTGCGGCGAGTCCTCGGATTGCTCCTCGACCGTCCGCATGTCCGCCGGCATCTGGAACGGCAGCAGGCCCGACGGCTCGCGCCGGCCCCCGAGCACCTCGAGGATCGCCTGATCCTGCACTCCGAACACGGCCAGGATGGCATCCACCTCCGCCTCGAACTCCGCCACGACAGCTGGGTTGGCCATCTTCAGGACCACGATCACCGGCTTGCCGGCCATCTTGGCCCGCACGTCCCGCACCGCTTGCAAGTCGGTCACGTTCGAAGTGACGACCGTCTTACCCCGGTACGAGCGGTTCAAGAACCCCTCCAGCGGGTCCCCTCCCGCAATGCTCTCCTCCCTGCCGTGGCTGGCCGTGTAAGGCCCGTACTGCAGCGATATCGGCAGATAGCCGTTGCCGCCTGCCGCTGCGTCGGCGGCGTCGTATCCGCGCCCCGACTCGGGACTGGCAATCACGACCACGGCGGCGTCCGCGGCGTCAGGGTCTTCGGTCAGCGAGAAGTGCTTGGCTGCGACGGCTCGGCTGAGAGCGTCCTCGGTCCGCGCAGGGATGACGCCGCCGAAGAAGGTGCGCCCCGCGGGCACGTAGCGCCGGGGGATGTACACCGTCGCGCCCTCCTGCAGAGGCAAGGCGCCGCCGCTGTTCTTCAGCAGCACTTGCGACCTGACTTGCGCCTCGTAGCCGGCGGCCATGAACTCAGGGCTCCCGACCAGTTCGGCAGTCCGGCCCGGATCAAGGTAGGGGTTCTCGAAGAGGCCGGCGCGGAAGACGTTCCTCAGCAGGCGCGTGGCAGACGCTTCGAACCTCTCCCGCATGAATTCCTCGCCGTGCTCCTCGACGCCCATGCGGTAGGCTTCCATGACCGGGCCGGAGTCGTTGTTCCCGCCGAACTGGTCGACGCCGGCCATAAGGGCCTTGTAGTGCCTTTCGGCCTCGGTGAGGCCTTCCACTCCCCACGGGGAAGCACCGAAGCGGTCAACGCCAGCGTAGTCACGGGTAACGCCCCAGTCGGTGCAGATCACGCCCTCGTAGCCGTGCTCGCCGCGCAGCAGGTCCGAGATCACGTACCGGCTGAAGGCGTTGCCGACGCTTTCGCCGCGCACGCGGTCTTGGCCGTGGGAGATGGTGTAGTACGGCATGACCGCCGAGGCAACGCCGGTGCCGCCGTCCAAGTCGAACGCGCCCTCAAGAAAGGGACGCAAGTGCAAGTCGAAGTCGCCGCCCGGATAGACGGCGTACTTCCCGAATGCGAAATGGGCGTCGCGGCCCCCCTCGCCGGCCCCTCCGCCGGGCCAGTGCTTCGCCATGGCGTTCACGCTGCGGTAGCCCCAGCCGCCCTCAAGCGCATCCTCCCCCGAAGAGGACTGGAAGCCGTCAACGTAGGCGCGCGCCATGGCCGCCGAGAGCTCGGGATCCTCTCCGAACGTGCCGTTGAACCGGAACCAGCGCGGATCTGTAGCCAAGTCCACTTGGGGGGAGAGAGCGGTGGCGATGCCCAGCGCGCGATACTCCGCGGACGCGATCCGACCGAATTCCCGGACGAGATCCGGATCGAACGTCGCGGCGAGGCCGATCGCATCGGGCCACATCGAGATGGACCCGCCGGAACCGGCGTTGAATTCGGCGTCTGAGCGGGTGCGATGGCGGGGGTCAGAGCTGTTGTTGGCAGGAATCCCTAACTCGAGGCCCTCCACCAAGGCTTGGACGTTGTTGCTCCAGCGCGCGGCGACTTCGGGGCTCTGGACCGACGTGACCAGTACATGTCTCACCGCGTCCTCGACAAGGAAGGCCCGCTGGCCGTCCGACAGATCCCAAGCGTTGGCGCCGCTCTCGGAGAACGGCTCGCCGCCGTAGGTCGAGCTGGTGAAGCCCCTCTCGGACGCGGGTATGGACTGGTGCGAGCTGTAGAGCATCAAGCCGGCTATCTGTTCCAAGGTCAGCCTCGATGCCAAGTCCCTAGCGCGCTCCTCGAACGGCAGCCGCCAATCCTCGTAAGGATCCAGCTCTCCGTTGCGGCTCAGGTCCTTGAAGGCGAACCCGTCCTCAACCACGAGCTGCAGGCCGGACTCTGACGAGTAGCCCAAGGTCCGCCCGCCACGATTGACGACCGTGCGGAACGAGCCGGACTCCGTCTCGCTCCAATGCGGGCCGCATCCCGCCAAGGCGCTCAAGGCGAGCGGCAGCCAGAAGCAGGCCGCAACCGAGCGCAGCCAACCTGCATGCTTCATATTCGTCCCCCCAGAAAAACCTGCCAAGACCAACCGCCAGTCACCGGGACTTGGTCGCCAGATGCTGATCATAGGTGCGACCGCGAAACGTGCTGGCCTCCAGCTGGGGCAGCGCCCCGTTCAGTTCCGCCTCGGACCACCAGAGCTCCTGCAGCTCCCGCAGCCGTTCCGGGTGCCGGGCGGCCAAGTCCTTGGTCTCGGTGAAGTCCTGCTCAACGTGGTACAGCTCCCAGTGATCCGACTCGAAGCTGGTGCCCGGAGTGTGGAACGCCACCGCCTTCCAGCCACGATGGTAGATTCCGCGACTGCCCCACAGCTCGAAGAACTGCGTGTGCCGCGGCGCGGAGGCTGCCGGGTCGGCGAAGACCGCCCGCAGGCTTCGCCCTTGGATCGGCAGTTGGCAAATGCCGTTGAAGGATGGCGGTGCCTCTACGCCCAGATAGTCCAGCACGGTCGGCGTGATATCGATCACGTCGACGAACTGCTCGCGGAGCCCGGTGTTGTCGATCCCCGCGGGCCACGAGACGATCATCGGCGTACGGACGCCGCCGTTGAACGGCCACAGCTTGTAGTACTTGAATGGCGCACTCGATGCCATCGCCCACGGCCGGGCGTACAGCGGCTGCGTGGCCGGGCCTCCCAGCTCGTCGATCCTGAGGCGCATTGCGGCAATCGTGGTGCGGTCCCCGTAGGGCCGGACGAACCCTCCCTTGAGACCGGCCTCCGGAGCGCCGCCGTTGTCGGAGATCAGCACCAGCAAGGTGTTGTCAA
This sequence comes from Bryobacterales bacterium, assembly GCA_963662745.2. Classification (GTDB taxonomy): domain Bacteria; phylum Acidobacteriota; class Terriglobia; order Bryobacterales; family UBA6623; genus VXMF01. Next base: position 1,179,496 of record CAXXUI010000002.1, on the reverse strand, counting down.
ATTGATCCCGCTCCTTCAGGAAAGCCACCAAGCGGCCGATCTGCTCGTCGGTGTGCTCGGTGAAGCCCGCGTAGGCCTCCATGAACCGCGCGTGGACCTGCCGCTCGTCCTCGCCCAACTCGCTCCAAGCGGGGTCGCCGGGGTTCCGGGGCGGCAGCTCGGCGCCTTCCGGAATGACGCCCAAGGCCAGCTGCCGGCGGTAGCGTCGCTCCCGAACCTCGTCCCATCCGGCATCGAAGGCACCGTCGTACTTGCGGATGTAGCGCTGGGGAACCTGGATCGGGGCGTGCGTGGCGCCGAATGCCACGTAGAGGAAGAACGGCTTCTCAGGGCTGGCCTCCAGCTTCGCGTCCAGCATCCCGATCGCTTGGTTGACGATGTCCTCGGAGAAGTGGTAGGCGGGAGCGTCGGGCGGCGGGACGGCGTGGTTGTCCACCACCAAGTCCGGCCTGTATTGGTCGGTCCACCCCGAGAGAAACCCGTAGAAGCGGTCGAAGCCCTTCTGCAGCGGCCAGTGCGAGCGGTCGCCGGCCGGATGCATGTCCTCCCTAGGAACTAGGTGCCACTTGCCGACGGCGAACGTGCTGTAGCCGCTGCGCTGCAGGATCTGAGCGACAGTGGCAGCGGCCGCCGGAACCCGGCCCCGCGTGTGCGGGTACCCCTGGTCCCGGCCGGGGAGCTCCTTCATGCCGACGAGGTGGGCGTTGCGCCCGGTCAGCAAGGACGCCCGGGTCGGCGAGCACACGGCCTTGGAATGGAAGTTGTTGAACTGCAGGCCGTGTTCGGCCAGCGCGTCGATGGAGGGTGTCGAGACGGCGGCGCCGTAGCAGCCAAGGTCGCCGAAGCCGGTGTCGTCCAGCACGACATAGACGATGTTGGGGCTGCCCGGACGCGGCTTCGCCGCCTGCAGGAGGGACGGCTCGGACCCCTCCGCCGTGCGGCCGATCACCCCATCGAAGGCGGTCTCGACAGGTGTTGAGCATGCGGCTTGAGCCAGTGCCGGGATCGGCGAGGCCCAAAGCGCCGCAACGCACAACGCCAGCGGGGCGATCGCGCCGCCGCGCACCCGCGACGGCGCCTCCGAACCACGAAGGCCACGATGCAGTTCTTCAAGCATGTCCCACCTATCCAACCACACGCGTCCCAGCGAGGCCTAGCCAGCCGGCCGGATCCGGGCCGCGGCCAGGCCCAACCTAGCGTCGAGCGGCCCCCGGGGGAACAGCTTGGTCGGGAAGCAACTGCCGGGCGAGCGCGTCGAGCCGGGCGGCGATGCCGCACTCGACCAGGCGAGCGCGAATCTCGCCCGAGACTTTGACCTGGCCCTTGCCGGGCAGGAGATCCCGAACGGCCTCCGCTTCCGTTTCCGCTTCGGAACACAGGCGGGCGAGCCCCGCGTGACGGTGGTCCGCTGGGTCGAATCGCGGAATCGGGACCCTCCGCCACGGGCTTTGGTCGAAGTTGCGCCCGCTGGAGCGCGCCTTGCGGAAGGCCCTTTGGAGGGACGAGGCGTTCAGGAGCGCCACCAGGTACTGAGGGGAGCAAAAGTCATTTCCTTGTGTTCTGGCACTCTATTCCACGTCAAATACGCTTGCGAACCGCGTGCTGAGCATGGTATTATCGGATTATGAAGCTAAGCTTTAAGCAGGACTTCAGAAAGGTCCCACTCTTAGAAAAGGTCGCCATCAGAAAGAGAGTCGTTACGCTGGTTCAGGGTGGACTCCAGATTCCCCTGCTGGCCTCGCTCTTCTCTGTCACTCAAGCGACCATCAATACTTGGCTTGTCAAGGTCGGTGCAGATGGCTTTGGTGCCTTGGAAGATAAGCCACGTTCTGGCCGTCCGCGAATCCTGAGCGACGAAATCGTGCAGTGGGTGCTCGTCACTGTCCGTGATAAGACCCCCCAGCAGATGAAGTTCTCGTTCGCCTATTGGACGGCGGGCCGCGTGCGACAGGCCGTCCTCGACAAGTTCGGTGTCAAAGTCAGTGTCTGGACTGTGCGTCGCACTCTCAAGCGCCTGGGCCTGACACCCCAGAAGCCCAAGTTCCGCTCGTATCTCCGCAGCATCGGCGATGTGAAGGCTTGGATTGACAAGACATACCCTGAATTGAAGGCGAAAGCACGCCGGAACGGCGCTGTGATCGTGTTCGCGGACGAAGCCGGGATGCGAGCGGACTACCATGTCGGACGGACCTGGGGCATGCGTGGCAAGACCCCTGTCGTGGTCGACTCGGGCAAGAGGTTTCGCTGGAACATGTTCGCGGCCATCACGCCAGACGGTCAGATTCACTTCCGTATTCAGTCGAAGAATGCCAAGGCGGTGAGTTTCATTGAGTTCTTGCAGACAATCCAAGCCGAGCAACAGAAGCCGATCTACGTAGTAGTCGACAACTGCAGCATCCATACGGCGCGCGTGGTGAAGGAGTTCTTAGCAGCATCAGCGGGTAACGAGCAGGTCGAGTTGTTCTTCCTGCCGGTCTACTCTCCGCAACTGAATCCGGTGGAGCTGTTGTGGGCGTGGGTGAAGCGCCGGGTTGGCCAACAGGTGTTCAAGACCCAGTCGGAATTGAAGGACCTCCTGGCAGATGCGATCGCCCAGCTCAGGAAGGCCCCTCAAGTTGTTCAGAACTTCTTTGAACAGGAGGACTGCAAGTACATCTTGGCGTGACACCTCAGACGGCAATTACTTTTGCTCCCCTCAGTACCCGGCTTCCTGCTCGCCCGCAGCGAGGTGCCAGTACAGCGAATCGTTGATGATGGCCCGTCCAGGCCGCACTCGTGCGGACCGCATGATGTCGCCGGCCTTGGGATGCAATACCATCGACCGGCCTGGCGCACCTGACCGAGGCTGCATGGACAGCCCGTGTCCGTAGTCCAGCCTGGTGGCGAGCGTGGCCGGGGTGCTCCTCCCGCGCGAGCGGTACGTCCGCCAGAGGTCGTCCAAGGCCTCCCAGGCCGGCTCGTCCATGGCGGAGTCGAGGGTGAAGGCCCCTCTAGAATCGACCGGAATAATAGCTCTCGCCGGGCGCCGAGCGACCGCGAAGGCAAACAGCTCGCTGGATAGGTGCAGCGACGCGAGCCAGCGACTGGGGACTTCGACTCGCTGGGGCGGCAGGCTGCGCCACTGCAGCCGAGAAGACGGCTGCGTCTCGACGCGAACGCGAGCGCTTCCTTGCGCCTCGACCGTCGCCGCCTGCAGAAGGACTGTCGGGAAGACGCTCGCTCCGCGACGAAATTCCCCCGGCGCATAGTCCGATGGGGCCTGAGGCGGAGGCAGCCGAGCCGGTACCAGCCGGATGCGGCCGCATGCACTCAGCCACTCTTCGTGGGGGCCGGGCCGACCGAGACCGGAAGCTCGGAGTTGTGCTGACAGTCTCGGCGATCTCCCGTGCCTCTCATCGTCCGTCAGGAACGCCGTGTGCTCGGCCAGCAAGCAGCACCGCCTCGCATCTCCGCCACCGAAGGGCTGCAGGTCTACGAGGTCCACCGTCTGCTCCAAGTGCTTCGCATGCTTCGCGCGGAACAGCCGCCAGTGGCCGGACCTCAACGCGGAACGCTTGACCAGCCAGACGGCCGGATCGGCCTCGGGATCGACGAGATACAGCAGTCTGGTCCGCAGCATGAAGAATGCGGCGATGTCGAGGTTCGGAGCCTGCTTGCCGCCGGCCTGCAGGCCCAAGCTGCCGCCCAGCCTCTCCATGGCTCGCTTCCGACCGGCCTCCTGGATGCTGGACAGTTTCACCCAGGGCGGATTGGCGACGATGCGGTCCACCTTGCGCTCGGACAGCAGGTGCGGCGCCGCGCGATTGACGGCGTACCATGTCCAGACGGAGTTCCCTTCGCTCTGCACCGCGCCCTCCAAGGCATCGCGGCATTCCGCAAGATCGCGGCGGGCCTCGACTCCGACGCTGTGCAGCAGCACCTGCGGAACCGGTCTGCGCTCCACGGCCGCCACCACGAGCCGACGCATGGCCTCGGGGAATCCGTCCTGGCGCACGAACTCCATCGGCACGAAGAACTCCGTGCCTTGCGGCGTCTCCAACCGCATGGCGTCATCGCGGTGACCAAAGAGCGAACTGTGGTCCTCGTCTGTCAGGAGCGAATCTCCGAGGAAGATCCGGACTGCCCCCGCGCCCGCCCGCGGTTCCGCCGGAAGCGCCCTCAGCACCGTGGCCTTGGCCACCTCCACGGCCACCGGATGCACATCGATGCCGTTCACCAGCAGAGCGGCCACATCCGCCTGCTGCTGGGGCAGCAGGTAGCGCATCTCGTCGGCCTGCAAGATCCGCTTCACGGCGTGGTAGAGGAAGGTGCCGGAGCCGCAGGCCGGATCCAGCACGCCGACACCCGCCAAGGTCCTGCCGGCCTGCAGGGCGACCTCGGCCGCCGGTACGGCCCGCCCCAGCCACTCGTCGTCCAAGACCTGCTCGACCATCATTCCCGCCAGCCAGTCGGGCGTGTAGAACTCCCCGAACACATGCCGGTCCGATTCCGGAACGAAGCGCTCGTACAGCACGCGCAGCACGTCGCCCCGGCGGCTGCGCCAGTCATAGCGCCGCACGGTGTCCCAGATACCGGCCGCCCATTCCTCACCCGCGTCCCAATCGAGCAGCCACGATGCGAAGCCGTCCCGGAGGCACAGCCGCCAGTCGCCGTCGCCGGGCGAGAGCAGGTGCGAGACCAGCCGGGCGACCGCGATCAGGAAAGAATGCAGCGCGAACTGCGACTCGTCCCCGGCCCGCCCACTCGGAGATAGCCCGGAAGCGCGCAGCATGTCGTGCCACAGGGCCAGCTTGGTGCGCGTGGCCGGCCGCACCTGCCGGGGCATGGATCGATAGAGGTCCGCCAGCGCCTCAGGGCGACCTTGAAAGAGCATGCTGGGGTCGCTCGGGACCCAAGCCTTGAGTTCCGGGTCCGGATCCAGAACGCCCGCTAGGGCGTCCAGCAACTGTTCCGGCTCCGTCTCTGGACCGAGGGAGAAGACGGGCATCCGTCCGGCGGCCGGGTCGGCGGAGTCAGCGCTGTACGTCCAGCAGCTCCAGTGGGATCCGTCGCACAGGATGCCCGTCCAGCGCCTGGCGGTCAACGGCCGTCCCAAGGCGTGGAAGCGCGATTGCTCGGATCGGACCTCCGACCCGATGTAGCGCTCCAGCTGGCCCTGCGCATCGAGCAGGAGAGAGGGCAGAGACTGGTGTGAGCGGCGGCTGCCGCCGGCTCGCTTGACCTCGACGACAGTGCGAAAGCGCGGCAAGTAGATGTCGATCCGCCCGGCACCGGAGGCGTGCTCGCGCTCGACGTCGGCGGCCCCCACGAGGTCAAAGGAACCGAGCAGACGTGCCGTGTCGTAAGTGACGTTGGCTTCCCGCACGTAACGCGGCCCGCCGCCCAACAAGGCCGCTGCTAGCTCGAGAGCTTCCGCTGAGTAGGCCAAGGTCTTAATCCTCTACCATGCCCGCTACGAGTACGCCGCTAGCGGGCTCGTACCCATGTTGGCAAGCAGCGCCCGCCCGGTCCGCTGGTGGCGGTGGCGTCAGCAAGGCCGTCGGCCTTGGAACGAAAAATGCCTTAGCATGCCAGCGGCGAAGCATGGCTGTCCCGAAGACTGCGGCACCCAAGGTGGGTATCCGAGCGGGACGCTGCCCATGCGATGCCGAGGTCACGAATCGGGTCAACAAGACACCTGCCGTTCTAGACTTTCCTCCCAAAGGCTCACGAGGGAGCGGCCGAGACAGCGCGACTATCGGGAGTGCTACAGCGAACATTGCTAGCATAGCACAGGCAACAAGGGCCGGATTGCGCCAGCCAACCGCACGGGCACCAGCCGTCCTCAGCGCGGACCTGCGACCTTGACTCTCCAAGCCGCAGCAGCCCGCTCATCGGATTCGCTGAAGCGGCCGGCAAACCGCTTGCCGCCAAGCCGCGCATCTGTTATAATAGATAGCAGGGAGTTATCCATGAACCAAGCATTGCAGGGCCTTCGCATCCTGTCTCTCACGTTTCTCTTGGCCGCGCTTTCGGTGGCCCAGCAGAGCACCGGCACGATTTCCGGCACCGTGTCCGACCAGCAGGGCGCAGTGGTCCCGGGCGCGCAGGTGGATGTGCTCAACACCGGCACCAACGCCCTCTTCTCGACGTCCTCGAACGAGAACGGTCTCTACATCGCGCCCGGCATGGTGGTAGGCGAGTACGAGATCGCCGTGGAGTCCGAGGGATTCCGGCGGAGCGTCCGCTCGGGCGTGACCCTGCAAGTGGGGCAGAACGCCGAAGTGAACGTCACGCTTGAGATCGGGGAGCTCACCGAAGTCGTCGAGGTCTTCGGCGAGGCGCCGCTGGTCGATACGGGCGGAGCCACGATCGGCGAGGTGATTGAGCGCAAGCGCGTGTCCGATCTGCCCATCAACGGGCGCGGAGCGCTGGCCCTGACCATGCTGACGGCAGGCGTCATCTCCAACGCCGGGCCGACCAACTCCGGCTTCGGCGACCGTGGCATCCAACTGTCCTCGATCTCTATCAACGGCAGCCCGAACTCGATGAACGCGCAGATGCTGGACGGCAACAACAACATCCTCAGCTATGTCGGGGAGGTCGGCGTGCCGATCGCCGTGGACGCGGTCGAGGAGTTCAAGGTGCAGAGCGGCACAATGTCGGCCGAGTTCGGCTTCACCGCGGGCGGCGCGATCAACTTGGTGACGCGTTCCGGAACCAATGCGATCCACGGCAGCGTCTACGAATTCCTTCGCAATGACGCAATGGACGCAAGGAACGCCTTCGCGCGCACTAGGCTCCCGCTGCGTTACAACCAGTACGGAGGCGCCATCGGGGGTCCATTCATCAAGAACCGCACCTTCGGATTCTTCAACTGGGAGGAATACCGCCTGCGACGCAGCAGCCCCAGGATCCTGACAGTGCCGGTGCCCGAATTCCTACAGGGTGACTTCTCAGAGCTGCGGACGGCGTCGGGAGACCCGATCCCGTTGTACGATCCAGCCTCGACTCAGCCCAACCCTGCTGGTTCGGGTCTCGTTCGGGACCCCTACCCGAACAACCAAGTGCCGGGGTCTTCCTTCGACCCGGCTTCGCGCAACGTCCTACCGTGGTACCCCGCTCCGAACAGGACGCCGTCCAACCAGTACACGTTCAGCCAGAACTTCCAGGACGCGGCCGTTCGAAGCGTGAACTGGGTGCAGTGGAACTTGAAGGTCGACCACCGCTTCAGCGACAAGAACTCGATGTTCGTGCGCTACACGTCGGCCCGCCACCAGCCGTTCAGCAACAACCCATTCACGGATCCCAATGTCGGACGCAGCCGCGAGGACGATCAGACGAACCGCAACTTCGTCGTCTCCAACACGCACACCTTCTCGCCAACCTTGATCAACAACCTCCGGGTCGGCACGAGCCGCCAGCGGTTCACGTTCGAGACGGTGGGCAGGTACATGGGATACGCCCAGCAGATCGGCCTGCCGGACAGCATTCCCGAGGACCAAGTGCCGGACATCAACGTCAGCCCCTATCCGCGTATTGGCGGCGGCGCCTTGGGGAAGCGGACTTCGCTCAATTGGGACATCCAGAACATGGTGACCCACATCAGCGGCAACCACACGCTCAAGTACGGCATCAATGCGCGCGACCTCTACGGCGGGAACCGCCAAGGCGCGGCGCTGTCCGGCTTCTTCCAGTTCACCGGCCTGACCACGAACCCACAGTCGCCCGCCGGAACGGGCTTCAACCTCGCCCAGTTCCTCACCGGTGACGTGTCCCGCGCGGGCATCGACCGCATTCTGGGCAACTCCTGGCACGCCTTCAACTGGAGCACCTTCGTTCAAGACGACTGGCGGGTGACGTCCCGGCTCACCGTGAACCTAGGACTGCGGTGGGACTTCCAGCAGAAGCCCTACGAGCGCAACAACGGCCAGATCAATTTCGACCCCAACTGCACCGAGCCGACGTCGGGGCTGCAGGGCTGCACGGTCTACGCCGGCGTGGACGGCCAGCCGCGCACCTTCATGGAGGAGGACTACAACGACTTCTCGCCCCGCATCGGGTTCGCCTACGACATCACCGGCCAAGGCAAGACCGTCTTCCGCGGAGGATACGGCGTCTACTACCCGTCCATCTTCTTCCGCCGCTTCACCGGCGACATCAACCTGTTCTCCCGCACGCGCACCAACTACGTCACCAGGACGCCGGGGGAGAGCGCCTTCCGGTTCTCCGACGGATTCCCCGAGCCGTTCGACGAGACTCCGGGCGCGTCGGCCGGGCCGGCGGGCCGGCTGGGGCAAGGCGTGACGCTGCGGGAGCCGGACGCCACGACTCCGCTGACCCAGCAGTGGAACGCGTCGCTGCAGCATCAGACAGGCGGCTGGTTCTTCGATATCGCCTACGCCGGCAACAAGGGCAGCCACTTCTCGGCGAACGGGTACAACCTCAATCAGCTTCAGCCGGAGTTGCGCTCGCAGCTGGGCCTGCAACTTCGTGACCGCGTCCCGAACCCCAACCAGGGCCTCGTCCCGGGCGGGCTCGGGGGCAGCACCATCACCTACGAGCAGTCCTTAAGGCCGTTCCCCCACTTCAGCAGCGTGACCGTCTTGAACCCTCGGCTGGGCAACTACCAGTCGCACCAGCTGCAGATCAACGTCAAGCGCCCGCTCTCGGACGGCCTGATGCTCCACTTCGCCTTCACCGGCGGGAAGAAGATCAGCGATTCCACCCAAGTGCCGGTCGACTTCGGGGCGGTAGAGCAGACTAATGAGAACGGCTTTCAGAACGGCCTTTACAACCGTCAAGCGGAACGCTCCGTCGACCCCACCGACGTGGCCAAGCGAGGCGTGCTCAGCCTGCTGTACCAGCTGCCCTTCGGACGGGGGAGCAATTCCGGCCTCAACAAGCTGATCGGAGGCTGGCAGATCAACTCCATCGGCACGATGCAGACGGGTCTCCCACTGATCATCCGCGGCGCGAACAACTTCCAAGCGAACCGGCCGAATTCCACGGGCCAGAGCGCCAAGCTGGACAACCCCACCGCCCAGCAGTGGTTCGACACCTCGGCCTTCGTCAATCCGGCCAATTTCACGTTCGGCAATGTCGGCCGCGTGCTTCCGGACGTGCGCAGTCCGGGAATCGTGAACTTCGACCTGTCGCTGATGAAGGACACCTACATCGGCGAGCGGGTCAATGTGCAGTTCCGCATCGAAGCATTCAACTTCATGAACAAGGTCAATCTGGGCGCCAGGAACGGCGTCAACACTCGATTCGTGCCCGCGCAGGACGGCACGAACCGATCGGCGACCTTCGGAACGATCGTCAACGCCAGGGAAGCGCGCGTGCTGCAATTGGCGCTCAAGGTGATCTTTTAGCCGACAGTGAGGCAGGAGGACGGGAAGATGACAGCCACCATCCAAGGGCAGCCAAGGGGCAAGCTCGGCTGCCCTTGGCCAACGACAGTGGGAGTGCATTTGCTGCTTGGGCTGGCGCTCTCAAGCGCTTCCGCCGCCCCGAATCCGGCAGACGGCTCAGCCTTGACCCCCCAAGCCCGGGCTCAGGCCGACCAAGCCCACGGCAGCATTGACGCAGACCGGCCGAACCAGGGGCAGATCGCAGACTCGGTCACGTCGCAAGTGGCTCCTCTGCGTCCCACCGCCTCCTCGACGGCCCCCATCAAGCGTCGCAACTTCATCGACCACGCGATCTTCTCCAAGCTGGAGCGGGACGGCGTGCCACATGCCTCGCTCGCACCCGACGGCGAGTTCCTGCGCAGAGTGTCGATTGACTTGATCGGTCGAGTTCCCACGCTCGAGGAGGTCTTGGCATTCGAAGCCGACGCCGCGCCGACAAAGCGCGACGACTTGGCCGACCGGCTGATCGACAGCGACGAGTTCGTCGAACGCTGGTCCTACTTCTTCGAGGACCTGCTCCGCGCCGGCAACCGCATGGGCCACGGCAAGAACCTGTTCCGGTTCTGGATGCGCGAGTGGCTGACGTTGGACCGCTCCTACGCCGGTGTCGTGACGGACCTGCTGACTCAGGGCGGCAAGAGTTCCCACTCGTCGCCCGGCGCGCTCTACTTCGCCCGGGACTTTGTCAAGGCCAAGGACGACCCCGACGAGGCGGACGCTCACGACCTGGTCAACCGGACGGACTCGATCGACGAGTTCACGATCACCTACGGCAAGGTCTTCCTGGGCCTCAATCTGGGCTGCATCTCCTGCCATGACGGAGCACACCACCTTGAGCAGGTGAACCTGTACCTGACGGGCAAGACCAGGGAGGACTTTTTCCGCCAAGCGGCCTTCTTCGGCAAGACCCGCATGATCATGAACTGGGAGAACGGCTTCCAAGCGAACACCGAGTACACGGTGGACGATGTGGAGCCGGGCTACCCCACGCTGAGCGAGAGCATCGTGCGCGTGCCCCGGACGGGCGGCTCGAACACTCCCAAGTTCCTGCTCGACGACCGAGCGCCGAGAGCTGGGGAGATGCCCAGGGACGCCTTGGCACGCCTGCTAACCGGGCACATCCAGTTCGCCCGTGCGACGGCCAACCGCATCTGGGCGGAACTGATGGGAGTGGGGATCGTCGAGCCGGTGGACGACTTCGACTTAGCCAGATACTACCCCGACCAGCCTGTCCCGGCAGGGTGGACGGTCCAACCTAGCCACCCCTACTTGCTGGACGAGCTGGCCCGCGACTTCCGGAGCAGCGACTTCAGCTTCAAGCACTTGGTTCGCACCATCGTGCGATCCAGCGCGTACCAGCTCTCGTCGCAGTTCGATGGAGAGTGGAGGCCGGAGTACGGCCGCTACTTCGCCCGACGGCACGTGAAACTGCTGAGCCCGACCCAGCTGCATGACTCGATCGTCACCGCTACAGCGGTGCTAGGCGCCTACAAGAGCGGGGACCGTGAAGTGGGGCTGGCTCGACAGACGCTGGATCCGGCCTACCTCAGCGCCGAAGTGATGGAATTCCTGCGGGCCTTCGGCCAACAGAGCCGCGACGAGTTTCCGGCTCGGTCCGCCGGCTCGTCCCTTCAAGCGATGCTGATGATGAATTCCGAGATGGTTCTCGACAGGGTGCGAGCTGACGGGGCCGGCCGGGTTGCGAAGCTGCTCGATACGCAGGCGCCCGACAAGGTTCTGGCAGCGGCGGCTTGGGCTTCCGCGACTGGCGAGAGCCCGTCACCCGTCCAACTTGAGCGCGCTGTACGGCGGGGATTGGTGGAGAAGCTCTACTTGTCCACGCTGGCGCGCCGTCCCATTCCGGCCGAGATGGACGTGGCGCTGGGGGCGCTGGCAGACGGCTTGGAGCAGGGCGCGGAAAACCTGCAGTGGGCATTGTTGAACAAGCCCGAATTCCTATTCAACTTCTAGGAGGAGAGAACGCGATGCAGACCGTGCGAGACTTGGCGCCAACCCGGCGTGACACGCTGCGGCTCGGAGCCGGAAGCCTGCTGGGAGGCATCGTCGGCGAGGGCCTCTTGCCCAGCCGCGTCCGCGCGGCCGGTCGCACCCACCCCAGAGGGACAGCGCGCTTCGCCATCATCGTGGAGGCTGCAGGCGCGATCAGCCACGTAGACACGTTTGACTTCAAGGAGAGCGCCGGAACGCAGGACGACTTTGATGTCCGCAAGGTGAGGGATGATCTGTGGATCCCTTACCGGCTGTTCCCCAAGCTGGCGGGGATGATGGACAGGATCGCGGTCGTCCGCTCGTTCAAGAGCCACGAAGTCGTCCACTTTCGCGGCGAGTATTACACGCGGGCAGGTCGTCCGCTCAACCCGGCGCAGAAGGAGGAGATCCCTCCTGTCGGCACGGTGGCAGCGTTCGAACTCGAAGAACAGCGTCGTGAGGAGGATACGTTCCCCACCTTCGTCACGTGCAATCTCGGCAACTTGGCGCTGCCCAGCGGCTTCTTCCACCCGCGCTTCTCCGGCCTCGACATCGCCGCCGGGTCTGGTCCGGGAAGCGTAGCGGCCAGCGGCGACGCCCTGCGCCAGCTTGAGGAGCGGTTCCGGCTGCTGGGAGAGTTGGACCGCGCCGTACGGCGCGACTTCGCAACGCCGGGCCCGGCCATGAGCGCGTTCCGCTCGTTCCAAGAGGAGGCCTACCATGTGCTTGGTGACCCCCGCTGGCCCGAGTCGCTGACCCTCGGAGACGAGGAGAAGCAGCGGTACGGAGACAACTCGGTCGGCAACGGCTGCCTGCTGGCGCGGAACTTGGTATTGGCTGACGCCGGTACGAGGTACGTGCATGTCAAGCACGGGGGCTGGGACCACCACAAGCGGATCTACGACCACCAAGCGAACTCGAACCATTACAAGCACTGCAACGATCTGGACCGAGCGTTGTCAAGCCTGCTGGCCGATTTGGAAGGCACGCGCTCGCCGCGCGACCCGACCAAGACCCTGTTGGACGAGACGATTGTGGTCGTTCCGACGGAGTTCGGCCGGGTGCCGGGCCCGCTCAACCTCGTCGGAGGGCGGCACCACTACAATCTGGCCTACATCGGCTTGTTCGCCGGAGGCGGCGTGAAGGGCGGCCGCATCATCGGCCGCACCGACGCCACCGGGGAACACGTGACCGACACGGGCTGGCAGTACGGCATGCAGCCTAAGACCGAGAACATCGTGGCGTCCGTGTACTCCGCGTTGGGCATCGACTGGCGCAAGGAGATCACGAACACTCCTTCCAGGCGCGTGTACCGCTATGTGGATCCGCTGGGGGCCACCGAGCAGTGCGTGGACGACGAGATCAGGGAACTCTTCGTCTAATGCGCCAGCGCCTGTCAGCCTTGCTGGCGGCCGCGTGCCTAGTCTGCTCGGCTTCAGAGCGCGGCCCGGTCAAGGACCAAGCCAGTGAGGACGGCATGGTGCTCGTACCTGCCGGCGAGTTCACCATGGGCCGCACCTTCGCCACCGAGGATGACGAAACCGGCATGCGGCCCTTGGTCCTGCGCGACGACCGGCCGGCCCACACGGTCCGGCTCGACGCATTCTGGATGGACGCGACCGAGGTGACCCATGCCGCCTACGCGAGGTTCGTCGCAGCGGAAGGGCGCCGGCCCCCATACCACTGGCTGGATGGCGTGATGCCGGAGTCATTGGCAAACCACCCGGTCTACAACGTCGACTGGGAGGATGCCCGGGCCTATTGCAGCTGGAAGGACAAGAGACTGGCCACAGAGGCCGAGTGGGAGCGGGCGGCGCGTGGCGGCTTGGAAGGCAAGCGGTATCCGTGGGGCGACGACAAGCCGGATCCGACCATGGCACGGTATTCGACGCAAGCCGGGCCGGGGCCGGTGGCCGAGTACGCGGCCAACGAGTTCGGGCTCTACGACATGGCGGGCGGCGTCACAGAATGGTGCGCCGACTGGTTCGAGCGCACCTACTACTCCAAGAGTCCCGCCGAGCATCCGCAGGGCCCCGAAGCGGGAATGCACAGGATCGCGCGCGGAGGAGCTTGGTCGGACGGTCCCAACAGAATCACTGTCTTCTTCCGGAACTGGCTGCGGCCGAATCAGCGCACACCGAATCTCGGCTTCCGATGCGCACGGGATGCTGAATGACCGGGCATGGCCCCTCCAATCCTCTTGGGGGGCGGATGCTGGCTATGCAAGGGATCAGCGCAACGGCGCTCACCCGCGCGCTTGGCGAGGACGGGATCCCGATGGACGGCAGTCGGCGTAACAGGCAGGAACGTCCTAGCCTGCGGCACGCAACTCCTTCGAGAGGACACCCGATCCACAGGACCGCAGGTGACGGCAATCGGGCGTTAGAGAGTGGACACCATGCCAGCAGGTAACGGCCGGCCCTCCCGCAACCAATTCCAACCCATTCCGCGCCAGCGGATGTCCGACCAAGTCTACCGGAACGTGCTGCAGGCCATCCTCGAGCACCGCTTCAAACCTGGCGAGCGCCTCTCCATTCCCGAACTCTCGCTAAGCTTGGAGGTGAGCCAGATGCCGGTCAGGCAGGCGATGGACCGGCTCAACGAAGAGGGGTTAGTCGAAATCCGCCCACGAAGCGGGACCTTCGTGGCCCAAGCGGACGAGCGAGATGTCGCCGAGACGTTCGACATTCGTCGGGCGCTGGACGCCTTGGCAGCCGAGACGGCAGTGCGACATGTGTCTGAGCAGGACCTGTCGGAGCTAGAGGAGCTGGTGCGAGGCATGGACGGCTTCGCAGCCATGGGAAGCGAGGGAATGCGCGGTCACGACCGCTTGAACTGGGAATTCCACCTGCTGATCGTGCGTCTATCCGGCAACGAGCGGCTCTACGAGATGTACCGGCAGCTCAACGCGCACCTGAAGATCGCGAGCGTGCATGTCTCCAGCCGCGACTGGGCACTGAGGGTCCCCAAAGCACAGTCGGAACATCGGGCGATGGTCCAAGCCCTGAGGGATCGCTCTGCCACGGACCTCGCCGCTGTGCTGGCCGTTCATGTGGAGCGGGGCAAGACGGCCCTGATCCGGGACATACGAGCGGCCCGCGTCTCTGCAGCGGCCGAATGATCACGGAGAACACTCCAGCAGACTGAGCTCCTTCCCAACTGCACAGCCTCCGCTTCATGCTGTCTCCCACATCTCGAACTGTTACAGGGCAGGTGTTCTCCGCGCCGCGACCCACAGCGTCACGACTCTGGATTGCGCACGGAGCACGGTCCGCCACCTCCCCGGCCCGCTCTTGACACCCGATTCGGTCATCACCTGCCTCCGCCGCTTTCTCTGGCACGGTACTGCCCTGCCCCGCAACCTGCGGGCGCATAGCCTCCATGACAGGATTGGATCGCGATTCCGAACAGCGCTCGAATACCCTGGGCTCCCACACTTCCAGCGAGGCCGGTCGGCAATTCCATGGCCGCGCCTCGATATGGAATCGAGGAGACCGCCCTGGAGGGCGGGCCCGCACGCATCCGGCGCATCGGGCAGCCGAGTGCGGCCGACGGGCTGAAACACAGGCAAGTATGTGACAATCGAGGCGCTGCAGGATTGCTGGTGGCATCAGAAGGCGACTATCGTGGGAGACCGTTTCGCGACCGAGTGATCCAGAGCGCCCGCCAAATCCAAGTCGGCATCGTCGGTCTGGGAGCCATGGGACGCCGCCACCTCCGCCTGGTCACGTCGAATCCGGAATGCCGGCTAGCGGCGGTCGCCGACCCCGCACCGCAACTGCGCCGCGCGGCTGCAGCGGCCGGAGCGCCTTGGCACGCCTCCTACGAGAGGATGATCGAGCAAGAGCAACTCGACGCCGTCATCGTGGCGGCACCCACCCAGTTGCATGCGAAGGTCGGCCTGCACGCTGTCGGGGCTGGAATTCCGACGCTGCTCGAGAAGCCGCTCGCCCATTCCCTCGACGCCGGCCTGGATCTGATGCGGGCCTCAGCAAGGCACGGTGTTCCGGTGTGTGTCGGGCACCACCGGCGCTTTGATCCATCCATTGCCGCGGCTCGGAAGATTCTTGACCGGTCACGCATCGGTCGCCTCGTCGGCGTCTCGGGCCTGTGGGCCCTCCGCAAGCCCGACCGGTACTTTGACACGGAGTGGCGACGCAACCACGGAGGCGGCCCCGTGCTCACCAACATGATCCACGACATCGACCTACTCCGGCACCTGTGTGGCGAAGTGCGCAGCATCTATGCGGAGACCGGGACGCGGGAGCGAGGCTTGGAAGTCGAGGACGGGGGAGCGATCGTGCTGCGATTCGAGAGCGGCGCTGTCGCCACCGTCTCTTTCTCCGACGCCGCAGCCTCGCCTTGGGGATGGGAACGGGCCACTGGTGAGAATCCGGAGATTCCTCCTTCCGGTCAGAACTGCTACCAATTCTTCGGCACTGCCGGCGCGTTCGAGTTTCCTGCCATTCGGCTGTGGCGGACCCAAGGGTGCGCCAAGCCGGACTGGAGCCGCAGGATCGTGCCGCACGACCGCCCGACGGCCGCACGGCGAGCCCTCGCCGATCAGCTGCTGCACTTCTGCAACGTGGTCCGGGGCAAGGAACAACCCGCCGTCGGACCGGACGATGCTTGGCTCACGCTGTCGGCCGCACTGGCCGTCCTTGAGTCAAGCCGCAGGAAGCGCCCAGTGCGTCCGGCCCGTCTGCCATCAGGAGCCAATTCGGAGTAACGGGACGCCGTTCGCCTTGGCCGTCTAGCCCAAGAAGGCGTAGCGGACCACGAAGAAGGCAGCGAGCAGATGCACCAGCGCGGACGTCTCGCCCGCCCTGCCACGCAGGATCTTCAGCGCCGAGAAGGAGACGATGCCCATGGCGAGACCGTCGGAGATGCTGAAGGTCAGCGGCATACCGACCATCGTGAACACCGCCGGAACCGAATGGTCGATGTCTGTCCAGTCAATGTCCCGGGCCAAGCCCGCGATCGTCGCGCCAATCACGATCAGGGCGGCCGCGACGGCGGCGGACGGAATCCACGCGACCAGCGGCGCAACAGGAAGCACGGCCAAGAACAGCGAGCCCGTCACAACCGCTGTCAGGCCAGACCGGCCTCCGGCTGTCACGCCGGCCGCGCTCTCGATGTAGGTCGTCGCCGTGGACGAGCCGAGCAGCGACGCGACCACGGTTGCGCCGGCATCGACCCCCATCATGCGCCCCAAGCGAGGCACTCGACCTTCAGCGTTCTCCAGCCCGGCCTTCCTGATCACCCCAATCGCCGTGCCAAGCGAGTCGAAGAAGTCCACGAACAGCAGCGAGAACACGATGTCGACCAGTCCGAGGTGGAACGCTCCGCGCACATCCAGCTCGAAGACTGCGTCCAACGACCGACCGTCCGAAGTGCCCGCCGAGGATCCGATCCCCAGCACGAGCGCTGCAACAGCTCCAGCCACGATGCCCAGCAGGATTCCGGCTCGCACCCCTCTCGAGAGCAGCGTCGCGATCAGCAGCAAGCAACAGACTGCCAGCACCGTTTCCGGGGCGCTCCAGTCGCCACGTGTCAGCAGAGTGGCCTCCTGGCCTCGGATCAAACCGGCGTTGCTCATGCCAATCATGAGCAGGAACAGGCCGATTCCGGCTCCAATCGCCGGAACCAGCTCCCGCGGCATGAGCCGCACCAGCGCCTGCCGCACGCCGAGCAGGGTCAGCAGCACGAATGCCGAGCCCGCCAAGAAGACCGCTCCCAAGCCCTCCTGCCAAGAGAGGCCCATGCCTTGGACCACCGTATAGGCGAAGAAGGCGTTCAGGCCCATGCCAGGGGCCACCGCGAGAGGCAGCCGCGCCCAGAGGCCCATCGCGATCGAGCCTGCGCCGCTGACCAAGCAGGTCGCGAAAGCGGCCGCGGCCGGAGGGATTCCCGCGTCCGCCAGAATGGCCGGGTTGACCGCGACGATGTAGCTCATCGCGAGGAATGTCGTGGCTCCCGCCACCAACTCCGTCCTAAGCGAAGTCCCCAGCTTGTCAAGCTCGAAGTGCGCTTCAACCCGCGAGCGCAGCTCCGTGGCCGACCAGCGCCGGACTGCTGGCGGTCCGGTCATCACGGCAGTCTGTTGATCGTCCAGCTTCCGTCGTCGTTCTTGGTCACGTCGGCGCCATACAACGCGAGGTTCAGGCTGTCCGCGCCGCAGATCTCCAGCCCGACAGCTGCTGCGTTGACGCAGGCCCCGCCATCCATGTCGACCGTGAGAACCGCCTCGATGCCGAACACGGACGCGACGCAGCTCCCGCCAGGTGCGATCACACCACCCACTTCGCACATCTGCGGCCCGGTGTCAGCGACGCCGATCGCGAGCACGGGGCCCTCGGGCGATTGCTCGCCATCCAGCATTACCGTGAACGGATGCACTCCCGCCGGAATCATGTCGGGAATCAACAGGTCGAAATGGAACACGCCCGCGAAGCCCGGTGCCGCCCCCGCGTACGCTATCTGCTCCGCAGTCAGCTCGAACTCGCCGATGAGCAGCTTCACGCCCGCGCCGAGGAACTCCCTCGGCTCCAGCGCGACTTCGCCCGTTCTCAACGGCGGGTCCACGGGACCGAAGCCCGTGCCCATCAGGGTCACCAGATCGCCCGCCACAGCCGCCCGCGTCATCGTTCCGTCAATGGCATCGGCTTCGGCCACCAGAGTCCAGTCCTGATGCAGAGCGACCACCTTCGGGTCCTCGGCCCACAGGAACAGCGCGGGCTGCACGGCAGCCACGCCGAGCGGGGCTGCGTTGCTGCGCATCTCCGCGGCTGAGTCGCAGCCCCGGATCACCTGAACCATGGCGGGCCCCAAACCGACGCCGACGGGGATTTGGAACGTCACCTCGTCCGCCTGCGCAGCCAACACCGGAGCCCGCTCCTGGTTCACCTCCACGCATGTGCCGTCCAAGTTCGTGCCGATGAAGCCTTGCTCGTCCACGACCGCCCAAGACGACGCGCCCGGCACCGCCAAGTCCGTGCCGCTCACGATCGCCAGCGCGCCCGGCGCGCCCACGTCCGTGGAACTGTAGCGGTCCGCAAGGATCACGCCGCCCTCTGAAATCACGGGTGGGGCTGACGGAGCCGCCATGGGTTCCAGAACCACCTGCTGCGTATAGACTTGATCACCCTGCGTTCCGAGGTCGCCGTTGGCCGCGTTCGCAGCCACAGCGATCGTCACCGGACCCACCGTCTCTACCGGAGCTGTCCATGCGACTTCGAATTGGGCTTGGGCGCCGTTCACAGGCCGGCGCTGCGTGGCCCACTGCACGCGCGACCCGGTCGAGCCGCACGGCCCACCCCCGATCGTGACCAGCTCACCGGCCTGCGAAGCGCCGGCCGCCAGCTCGCCCGGCTGCCCGCAGCCGTCCCCAGAGCGAGCGGTCAGCTGGAAGCCGATTCGCACCGCTGCGGGATCGCTCAAGGAGACGGTGAGCACGAGGGTCTCTCCCGGTGTGTAAGTCTGCCCTGAGGCCGGTGCTTGGCCAATCAGCAGCTCCAGCATGCCCGCGCCGCTGTTCGCCTCGCCCTGATGGCACTGGGTGCAGGACCTCTCGCCGGGGAAACTCCCGCCCGACGTGCGGGCCGGCGCGCTGCCTGAACGGGCCGACGCTGCAACCGTCGCTCCCAGCCCTAAGAGTACGGCTAGCAGCGCCCTCCAAGTTGTTCGCGTCGCGTGCATTTTCCCTCCAATCGGCCGCCCCGCAAGACGGCTCGGCTGCCTACCGCCTCTGCACCAAATGCTGCGGATAGGGCGCCGCTTCCCTGTACATACGATACAGCAGCTCGTACTGGGGGGTCCGCTTGCGGTCCCGAGCAACGATCCTCCCCTGACGACCCTCCATGTCCCTCTTGTGCGCACCGCCGTACGCACCGAACTGAATCCGCCCCGTCGCTCTCCGGCCGCAACGGCGCCCAAGATGGCGGCTCCCAGAGCCGGCCCCTGCCGGGACGGAAAAATGAGGATCGGTTTGCCCAGCAGGTCAGCCATCACTCGGAAAACCAGTGGGTTGCCGTGAGGCCGGCCGCGGGTGGCGTGGAACTTCTTGAAGGGCACACCGGCATCCAGCGCAGTCCGTACGCCGCTCCCTCGGTCATCGTCCGGCAGAGATGACGTGCCGCAACACCAGGCCCGTGGACGGTCCGCAGGAAGGGCTTGCCCGGGTAACCGCCCTGCGCCGTCCAGATGGACTTGTACCATTCGCGCCGCTGCGGGATCGCTCGAGGAGGCGGTTGGCACGACCGTCTCACTGGGCGATCAAGTCTGCCCCGAGGCCGGCGCTTGGTCAGTCAGCAGCTCCAGCATGCCCGCGCCGCTGTTCGCCTCGCGCTGATGGCACTGAGTGCAGGACCCCTGCCGGGGAAACTCCCGCCCGACCGGGCCGACGCTGCCAGCCCCAAGAGCACGGCTAGCAGCGCCCTCCAAGGTGGTCACCTCGCGAGCGTTCTCCCGCCAAACGACCGCCCCGCAAGACGGCTCGGCTGCCTACCGCTTCTGCGCCAACTGCTGCATGTAGGACGCCGCTTCCCTGTACTTGCGATACAGCGGCTCGTACTCCCGGGTCCGCTTGCGGTCCGGAGCGACGATTCTCCCCTGACGACCCTCGACATCCTTCTTGATGCCTCCGATCGTGCGCACGGCCGAACGCACCGAACTGAATCCGCCCTGTCGTTTGCCGGCCGCAACGGCGCCCAAGATGGCTGCTCCCAGAGCCGGCCCCTGCCGGGACGGATGAATGAGGATCTGCTCGCCCAGCACGTCAGCCATCACTTGGACGAACAGCGGGTTGTTGTGAGGCAGGCCGCCGGTGGCGAGGAATTTCTTGACGGGCACACCGGCATCCCGCAGTGTCTCAACGATCCAGCACAGACCGTACGCCGCTCCCTCGATCATCGCCCGATAGAGATGATGTGGCTCATGCCGCAACGCCAAGCCTGTGAAGGCACCGCCCAGACGGGCATCCATTAGCGGTGTCCGGCAGCCGTTCAGCCAGTCCACGCAATGCACTCCGTCGGCTCCCGGCCCCACTTCCGCGGCCTGCTCGGTCAACTGACTGAAGTTCCTGTGGCGAACCAGCCTCCGCAGCCAGTCGAATCCGTCGCCCACCGCAGCCTGCCCCGTCTCGTAGCCCCACATTCCGGGCAGGATGCCGCCGCGCACGACGCCGGCGACACCGGGAACACGCTTGTACTCGGTCGCGTTGATCATGTGGCACGAACTGGTGCCACAAACCATGACCAGCATTCCCGGATCCGCCGCACCCACGCCCGGCACGCCCGCGTGAGCGTCGATGATCGCGGTGCTGACGGGCGTACCCTCAGGCAGCACGAAGTACTTCGACATCTTGCGGCAGAGGCGGCCGGCAAGCTGCCCCGGATTCTTCATCCGGCCCCGCATCTTCGTCTTGGCTACATCGACCAGTTCCGGGTGGATGCTCCGCAGGAAGGGCTTGCCCGGGTAACCGTCCTGCGCAGTCCAGAGGGCCTTGTAGCCCGCTTGGCAAGTCGATCGCGGCATGACGGAGCACTCGCAGCCGACCAGCTGCCAAACCAGCCAGTCGCCGGCCTCGACCCACGCGTCGGCGGCCCGATAGACCTCCGGAGCGTGCTCCAGCACTTCGAGCAGCTTCGGGAAGAACCACTCCAGCCCGATCGTCCCGCCGTACTGCTCCAAGAAGGGCTGGTTCTGCGCCAGATCCTGGATGCGCTCCGCCTGAGACTTAGCTCCGTGGTGCTTCCACAGCTTGGGCCAAGCGTGGGGGTTGTCCTCGAACTCCGGCAGCTGGCAAAGCGGCGTGCCGTCCTCACGCACGGGAAGCATCGTGCAGCTGGTGAAGTCGACGCCGAGTCCGGCCAAGCGCTTGCCACGCAATCCAGCCCTCCGCTTGGCGTTGCGCACGGCGCGCTTCGCCGAAGGCAGCCAGTCGGCGGGGTGCTGCAGGGCGAAGTCCGCCGGGAGGTCCTCCCCCGTGGTCGGCAGCTTGCGAGTGATCTGCCCGTGGGGGTATTTGGAGAACGACGACCCCCTCTCTGTGCCGTCCAGCGTCACAAAAAGCGCACGGACCGACTCCGTGCCAAAATCCAACCCGAGTGCTAGCGCGTCCTTGTCCGGCAATTTGTTCCTGCTCCGAGGCGAGTGCGTTGCGCCCTTCATCGTAGCGCGATGCCGGGCCCGAGCGATACCCCCAGAAACTGGTTGGTGGAGACGCGGTTCGCAGCCGGGGCGATGAGGCTGCCGCTAGAGCGGCCCAGCTCCCGGATATACTGGGGTTCAGCGTGGCCAAGACGCTCCTAGCAGCAGCGTTGGCAGCGGCGGGCACCGTCGCGGTAGGGGCGGCTCCAGCTGGGCCAGAGGACACCTCGCAGCCGGCGGACCCGTTCGCGGGCTTGACCGACGAGGACGAGGACTACGCCCCAGCCGAGCGGACGTACGCGTTCAACCCCGTGCAGGCCCGGAACGAGCTCAAGGTCGGCATCTACTACGCCAAGAAGGGCAACCACAAGGCGGCGGCCGGTCGCTTCCAAGAGGCCGTGCGCTGGGATTCGAATTTGGCTGAGGCATACTGGCGCCTAGGAACCGCTCGGGAGAAACTCTCGGACACGACGGAGGCAATTCGGGCCTACGACAGCTTCCTGCGTCTGGAGCCGTCCTCCAAGAAGGCGCGCCAGGTCGGCAGGCGCGTGGAGCAGCTGCGAAGGGAGGCCGCCGCCCTGCCCGTGGCGGCGGGGGACCCGGCGCCAGCCGGCCCGTAGCGCCGTGCCCGAGTCGTCTGCGGCAGACCGATGACACCCTTCCGCTTGCTGTATCGCAGCTTGGCGCACTATCGGGCCGTCCATTGCGCGGCCGCCCTTGGAGTGGCCGTGGCGGCCGCCGTCTTGGCGGGCGCGCTGATCGTGGGCTCGTCCGTCCGGGGCAGCCTGCGCAACCTGACGCTGGACCGACTCGGAGACATTGACTTCGCCGCGGTCGGGGAACGCTACTTCCGGGAGGACGTCCGGGATTCGGCGGTTTGGCCCGGCACGGTGTCGGCATCCATCCTGATCCGGGGCACGGCCGAGGCGGCCAGCACCGGCGCCAGGGCTTCGCGAGTCCGCATCCACGGGGTGGATGCTGCGTTCTGGCGGCTGTACGGGCTGGAACAACCGAGAATCGGCGCCAGGGAGGCGCTGATCAACCGGCAGCTGGCCAGCCAGCTGGGAGCCGCCGCCGGCGACGACATCCTGTTGCGCTTCCACGCCGACACCCTCGTGCCGGCCGAATCGGTGATGGGGCGCAAGTCTGACAACATTCGGATGGTCCGCCTGCGCATCGCGTCGGTGCTGGGCGACAGCGGGCCCGGCCGTTTCGGCCTCTCGCCGCAGCAGCAGCTCCCCTACAACCTGTTCCTGCACAAGGCGCTGCTTGAGCGGGAACTGGACCAGTCCGGGAGGGCGAACGCCCTGCTGGTTTCCGGCGGGTCAGCGAAGGGGGTGGAAGCCGCTTGGCGCGAGGTCTTCGTCGCTGAAGACGCCCGCCTAGCAGTTCGCCCCCTGCCGCGAGGGCCAGGGTTCCTGGTGGAGTCGGAGCGCATTGTGATCGGCGACGCCGCAGCGGCAGCCGCGCACTCTGCCGCGGACGAGGTCGGGTTCGACTCCTCGGAGGTTCTCACCTACCTCGCCAACACCATCTCTGCCGGTGGCCGCAGCGTGCCGTACTCGACGGTCACCGCACTGGAATCGCACCCGGACAGCCTGCTGCTGCTTGACGGCGCACCGCCAGAAGCGTTGGGCGATGACGAGATCCTGCTGAACTCTTGGGCAGCCAACGACCTCGGGGCGCAACCGGGCGAGTCCGTGTCCCTGGCCTACTACGTAGTGGGCCCAGGCAGCACGCTCGAGACCGCGTCAGCAGAGTTCCGGCTGGCCGGAATCGCCGCCATGGCCGGCGCGGCTCTGGACCGCGACTACGCACCCACCTACAAGGGCATGACGGACCAGGTACGGATCGCCAGCTGGGATCCCCCATTTCCCGTGGACCTGCGCCTCATCGGTCCGCGGGACGAGGAGTACTGGGACAGGTACCGAGCGGCTCCGAAAGCCTTCATCAGCCTGAGCCGCGCCAAGCGCCTGTGGGCGAACCGCTTCGGCCAGCTCACCTCGATCCGCATCGTCCCCCGCGCCTCCGCGGCGTCGGTCGACCGGTTCCGCGCCGCACTCGCGAGCCGCCTGGATCCGGCCGACTTCGGCCTCGCCCTGCAGCCGGTCAAGGAGAACGGTCTGCAGGCCGCTTCCGGCGCCACCGACTTCTCCAGCCTGTTCCTGGGCTTCAGCATGTTCCTGATTGCCTCCGCAGCCATCCTCGTAGCGCTGCTGTTCCGGCTCGGTGTCGAGCGGCGCGCAAGAGAGATTGGCACCCTGCTGGCGACCGGGCACACGCCGGGGTTCGTACGGCGGATGCTGCTGGCGGAAGGGGCGATGCTGGCAGCCGGCGGATGCCTCTTGGGCGTTCCCGGAGCCGTCGCCTACGCCGCGCTGATGCTGCACGGCTTGAGCACCTGGTGGAGCGGCGCGGTGGGGGGATCCTTCCTAGAACTGTACTGGCGCCCGGTCGACCTGCTGGTCGGAGCCTCATCCGCGCTGGCTCTGATGCTGGCCTCTATCTGGCTGTCCGTGCGCAAGCTGACGCGTCTCTCGCCCCATGCCCTGCTGTCAGGGAATGTTGGACCTCCGGCACGCCTCGCCGGACGGCGACGGCGCGGCTTGCGGCTGCGGCGCATCGCGGTCGGAGCCGGACTCGCCGCTGCCGCCTTGATCGCCGTCTCGGCCGGCGGCGGTTCCGCTTCGCGGCTGGCGGCGTTCTTCGGAGCCGGCACGTTGTCGCTGGTCGCCGCCCTGGCCGCGTTCCGCGCCCGACTGCTGGCGGGAAGCCGGTCCGCGACGCCGGTATCGGGCTTGGCCCGCCTGGGCTTTCGCAACGGCGGCAGGAACCCCACCCGGAGCATGCTATCGACCGCGCTGGTGGCCTGCGCGTGCTTCATGATCGTCACAGTCGCGATGAACCATCAGGACGTGACCGGAGCGGAGCCCTCGGTGGACTCCGGGGACGGAGGATTCCGATGGGTCGCCGACGCCGACGGGCCGCTGTTCCAAGACGCGATCGACGATGCGTTCCTCAGCAACTCGGCACCGATGCAGGTCTTTCCGATGCGGGTCCGATCCGGCGAGGACGCCAGCTGCCTCAACCTCTACAAGCCGACTAGCCCGACCCTGGCCAGCGCCCCACCGTCCTTGATCGAGCGCGGCGGCTTCCGATTCCAGCAGACGCTGGCCGAGACCGAGGCCGAGAAGGAGAATCCGTGGATTCTGCTCGACAAGGACTTCGGTGGGGCAATCCCGGTGTTCGGGGACGCCAACTCCACAACCTGGATCCTGCACTTGGCTCCGGGCGACGAGCTGGAGGTCGAGGACGCTTCCGGGCGCAGCCGGCGCCTCGTGCTGGCCGGCGTGCTATCGAGAAGCATCTTCCAGTCCGAGCTGCTGCTCTCCGAAGCGCGCTTTCTGGAACTGTTCTCGGACCACAGCGGCTACCAGAAGCTGCTCGTTGAGACCGACGACGAGGGGGCGGCGGCCGTCCTGGAGGACGCCTTCGCCGACCAAGGCCTCGACGCGATTCGCACTGCGGACCGTCTCGCCGGCTTTCTCGTCGTGGAGAACACGTACTTGAGCACCTTCCGCACGCTGGGGGGACTGGGTCTGCTGCTGGGGACGCTGGGGTTGGCCGTCGTCATGGCGAGGACCGCCTTGGATCGGCGAGGGGAGCTGGCACTGCTGGAAGCCGTGGGCTTCGCGCCGCGATCCATCTCCCGGTTGCTGTTCGCCGAAAACGCCCAGCTGCTCGTATACGGCACGGGGGCCGGGTCGGCGGCCGCGCTGATCGCGGTCGCGCCGCACTTGGCCAGCGGATCCGCCAGCCCGCCCTGGCTGCCTCTGGCCGCCACGCTGGGAACGGTCGTCGCTCTCGGCCTGCTGGCGGGAGCGGCCGCGGCCCGGCTCTCGCTGCGCTCGCCGCTGCTGCAGAACTTGCGGCGGGACTGAACGCGGCGCGCAGCCGCTCAGAGGTCCCTAGCCAGCTCGACCGCCTTGATGAGGGCTCGCGCCTTGTTCATCGTCTCGTCCCACTCCCGCTCCGGAACGGAGTCGGCCACGATTCCGCCGCCGGCTTGCACATAGGCCTTACCGCCCTGCGCCGTCATCGTGCGGATCGCGATCGCCGAGGTGAGCATGCCCGAGAAGTCGAGGTACATCACGCTGCCTGAATAGACGCCGCGCTTGGTCGGCTCGATCTCCGCGATGATCTCCATCGCCCGCACCTTGGGCGCGCCGGAGACCGTGCCGGCCGGGAAGCAAGCCTTGAGGGCGTCGAAAGCATCGCAGTCCGGTCTCAGCCTTCCCACCACGCTGGACACGATATGCATGACGTGGGAGTAATACTCAATGACCTGAAACTCAGGCACGCTCACCGAGCCGTACTCGGCCACCTTGCCCACGTCATTGCGCCCCAAGTCGACGAGCATGACGTGCTCCGCAAGCTCCTTGTCGTCGGCGAGCAGATCCTCGGCCAGCGCGCGGTCCTCGGCCGGCGTCCGCCCGCGGGGGCGCGTACCGGCGATCGGGCGGTACTCGATCCTGCGTCTGTCGACCTTGACCAGCAGCTCCGGCGAGCTGCCGACGACCGCGCGATCGTCAAGCTGCAGATAGAACATGTAAGGCGAGGGGTTCACCATGCGCAGGGCCCGGTAGACCTGGAAGGGCGAGACGCCCGTCTCCATCTCCAGACGCTGAGACAGCACGACTTGGAAAATGTCGCCTGCCAGGATGTACTCTCTTGCCTTCCGGACACCGCGGCAGAACACGTCCTTGCCGATGTTGGAGCGCACCTCCAAGGGGCCGGCGCTTGCCGCCGCGTCGGGCAGTGCGGCCTTGCGACCCAGTGCCGCCTCCAACTCGGCGACCTGCCGGCAGGCGGCCGTGTAAGCCTGTCGCAATCCCCCGGAGCCGTCGATGCGGGCGTTGGCGATCGCATGGACTTGGTGCTTGACGTGGTCGAACACCAGGAACGAGGTGAAGAACATGAACACCGCGTCGGGGGCACCGAGGTCGTCGGTGCGGAAGGCCGGGACTCGCGGCTCGATCAGGCGCACCAGGTCGTACCCGGCGTAGCCGACCGCCCCGGCGCTAAAGGGCGGCAAGCCTTCCGTGCCCGCCGGGCGGAACCGCTGGACAAGGTCCTTGAGGATTTCGAAGACATCGCCCCGCTTGCGGGTGACCGCTCCGCCCGACGAGATCTCAACATCGCTGCCGCGGGCAGTCAGGACCATGCAAGGCGAAGCGCCGACATAGGTGTAGCGGCCGACGCGCTCGCCGCCCTCGACGCTCTCCAGCAGGAAGGCGTAGCGCTCGTCCCGAGCGAGCTTCAGGTACGCGGACACGGGAGTCTCCAAGTCCGCGGGCAGCACCTTCCACACGGGCACGAGGTTTCCCTTTCCAGCGCTAACGCGAAAGGCTTCAATGTCTGGGCTGCACATGGCTCAGGGGCTCCAGCCCCCAAGTCTCACTGTAAGTCCCGGAGCAAGGCTTCGCGCATGACCCGGCTCGGCGCCTGCAGCCCCGTCCAGATCTCGAACTGCGCAGCGGCCTGCTCAAGGAACATCTCCACGCCGCTGATGACGTGCTTCCCCTGCGCCCGGGCCTGCCGCAGCAGCGCGGTCTCCAAGGGGTTGTAGACCAAGTCGAACACCAAGTCCGCCGGGATTCTGTCCGGGAAGAGGGTGCCGCGTTCGTCGGGCGACATACCGACCGGCGTTGCCTGGACGAGGATGTCGTAGTGGCGGCTAACCGCGTCGGAGAAGGCGACCGGCCTTGCGGCATGCAGGCTGCAGAGCTTCCTGACTCGCTCCGGGCTGCGCCCGGTGACCCACACCTCGGCTCCCTCGCCCCGCAACGCCACGACGGCCGCCTTGGCCGCTCCTCCGTTGCCGACGACCAGCGCCCGGGCGTTGCGGATCGCCAGCCTGGCCAAGAGCGGGCCGGTGATACCGCGGGCGTCCGTGTTGGCCCCGACCAGTGAGCCGCCCCTCCAATAGAGGGTGTTGACGGCTCCGATCTCCTTGGCGGACGGCTCGATCTCGTCAAGGTGCCGCATGACGCTCTGCTTGTGGGGAATGGTCACGCTGACTCCAGCCAGAGGCATCCGGCGCAGCATCCCGCAGAAGTCCTCGAGCTGTTCGGGCCCGACCAGCATCGGAACATAGACTCCGTCGTAGCCGGTCTCGGCAAACGCGCGGTTGTGAATGAGAGGCGACTTCGAGTGGGCGACCGGCTTGGCGATCACAGCGAACGCTCGGGTGCTCGCTTGATGCCGGTGTATTCGGTACAGGGTCTTGGCCTCCGAAGCGCTCACCTGCCCGGGCGCAGTGGGACGGGGCGCCAGCCCGATTGCGCCCCCGTCGGGGCCGCTGCTGTGCGGGTCCGGCGCGACATAGGTGAACAGGCCGCCCCGCGCCGGCGATAGTACGCGCGCCGCGACGCCGGTCTCGCCCATGCCGGCCACGACCAAATTCGTGGTGCGGCGGCAGAGGTCCAAGAGGCGCAAGTTGTCGGTGGGAGACCGAACCATCGTCGCCACCTTGCAGACGTCCGCGCCGGTCGCTTCGAGCTCCTCCATGACGCCTTCGAGGTTCGGAGTCCGTTCGAAGTTGTGATAGGAGGCCACGGTCGTGGCATGCTCCCGCAAGGCCTCCAAGGCTCGTGGCGCTTCCCGCAGCGTCTCGACCTCGACATCCACAAGGCCCGCCCCCGCGGCCACGGCGCTCTGGAGCAGGGACAGCTGGCTCGGCACGGAACCAACGAAGCGCCCGCCGTTGCCCTGTCGACGACAGGTCGCTAGGATCGGCGCGCGGCCGCCCCGACGGCGAACGGACCGTACGATGCGCGGCCCCTCGCTAGGATCCGAGAGGAGGTCGATGCGCAGTTCAACGAAGGCCTCGCTTCGTCGCATCGCCGCGCACGCGGCCGATCGGGCCTCTTGGGCGTCGCGGGTGCCAATCGCGACGCAAATCCTCGGCAGGTCAGTCGGCGGGTCCATCAGGAACGCAGCTCCGAGACACCATCATACGTACCGCAGACTGAAGCTGAAGCGAACGGCGGCGGCGGAGGGTTCCCGGTTCGAGGCGCGACCAGCGCGCGACACGAGACTCGAGCGCCGGACCCGCCGTGGGAAGCGACAAGATGAAGGCATGAGGGGCGGCTCGCAAGTCCGGTGCCGTTGGCGCTCCAGCAGCAGCCGAAGCAACCGGTCGACAGCGGCACAGCACCGGGAACCGGCTCGATCGGAGAAGCCCTGATGCGAGTGCTGATCGTCGACAACAAGGACTCATTCACCTACAACATCGTCCAGATCGTGGGAGCGCTCGCAGGCGAAGCGCCGCTCGTGATCAGCAACACTGAGCCGGCATGGCGCCAAGTCCTGCGGGAAGCAGTCGTCGGAGCGGTCATCATCTCCCCTGGACCGGGCACGCCCCTGCGCCGGTCCGACTTCGGCATCTGCGCGGAGCTCATCCGCGAAGCAGCGGTACCCGTACTGGGCATTTGCCTGGGACATCAGGGCATAGGACTCGCACACGGCGCCAAGGTGGTTGCCGCTCCGAACCCGATGCACGGCCGGACCTCCCGAGTGACCCATACCGGCGAGCCGCTGTTCGAAGGCGTCCCCCAATCCTTCGAGGCGGTGCGGTACCACTCGCTGTGCCTAGACAGGGAGTCGCTTCCGTCCTGCCTTAGGGTGACGGCCTCGACTGTCGACGGAGTCCCGATGGCTATCTCGCATGTTTCGGCTCCACACTTCGGATTGCAATTCCACCCGGAGTCCATAGGCACCGAGCACGGGCGGCGGTTGTTGCGCAACTTCCTCCGCATCGCTCGCCAAGCCGCGGTCCCGGGCCGATCAGGGCCGGCTGTCGACAGGCGTCAGAGCGTGCGCCAAGAATCAAACTGTCGAGGCCGGGCGCCGACGCTCGCGTCGCGGACGCTGGACCAGTGGATCGAGCCGCTCGAGGCGTTCGAGCGACTGTTCGCGCACAAGGACTACGCCTATTGGCTCGACAGCTCGCTGACCTCCCCCGGATCCTCGAGGTTCAGCCTGATGGGCGACGCTTCGGGGCCTCACAGCGCCGCCCTGCTGTACCGCACACGCGATCGGACGCTGCAGGTTCTCCAAGGCGGACAGTGGAGGAAGCACCGCGTCGGCTCGCTCGTCGAGGAGCTCAGGCGCCGGCTGGACCGGTCAGCGCCCGTCGAGTCGCAGCCGTCGCCCGGGTTTCACACCGGCTTGGTCGGCTTCTTCGGTTACGAGATGCGCGGCGAGTTCGGGGCGGTGTCTAGCCGGGTCGCGGAAGGCCCTGACGCAGCCTTCTTCGACGCAGGCCGGTGCCTTGTGTTCGATCACCGGCTCAGGCAGGTCCGGCTGGTCGCGAGGACCGGCTGCGACCGCTCGGACGCAACGCGGTGGTTCGACACCGTCGAGCAGCAGCTGCGACGCCACCGGCTCCCGCCGGCCCCGGCCAGTCGCTGGGGCACGGTCGAAGTCACCCTCGCCGACGGGCAGGTCCAGTACGGTCGGAAGATCCGCAGGTGCCTAGAGCACTTGGCCCGCGGCGAGTCCTACCAGGTCTGCCTGAGCACCGAGTTCACCGCACCGTGCGCCGCACCGGCCTTCGCCGTCTACAGATCGCTCCGGAACTTGAATCCGGCTCCCTACTCGGCCTACCTCCGCTTCGGTAAGTTCGCGATCCTCAGCTCATCCCCGGAAAGATTCCTGAAGGTGTCGGCTGACAGGATCGTTTCGGCGAGGCCGATCAAGGGAACCTGCGCACGGGGTGCCAACCCAGCGGAGGATACTGCGTTGGCGCGCCAGCTGCGGACGCGAGAGAAGTTCCGGTCCGAGAACCTCACGATCGTGGACCTGCTCCGCAACGACGTCGGCCGTGTCGCTGCGCTTGGGTCGGTGGGCGTGCCACACCTGATGGACATAGAGTCGTACGCGACCCTGCATCAGCTGGTGAGCACCGTCGAGGGCAGCCTGCCTCGGGACCGGGACTGCCTGAACTGCCTCGCGGCCGCCTTTCCGGGAGGCTCGATGACCGGAGCGCCGAAGCTGCGCACGATGGACATCATCGACAGCTTGGAGCGACGAGCCCGCGGCCCGTACGCGGGCGCGATCGGATACCTGTCGCACGGTGACACGATGGACTTGAGCATCGTAATCCGGACCATCGTGATCCAAGGCGATCGAGCGTCCGTGTCTTCCGGCGGCGGCATCGTGGCGATGTCAGACCCCCGGGAGGAATTCGAGGAGATGCTGCTGAAGGCCCGCGCTCCGCTGGAAGCATTGGCTGCCGCCTCGACTGGCAGCCGGCATGCTTGGCAGCTCCGCCACGCCACGCCCTGATCCGGGCAGCGCCGAGGCGGGCAGGTCCGGAGCTGGTGTGAACGCAATCGGCCCCCGGAAGGCCGGGAGCGGTCAGCGCGCCGTGCGCGCTGACCTAGAGCGCTACGATGAACGCCAGCCGCGCTAGCGCTAATGACTATGGCCAAGTACAGAATCGCCCAGCTGGACGAGATACCCGCACTCGACTGCCCCTGCGGCAAAGCGCGGCGAGCGTTCGCCGACGCTCCCAACCAAGTCGCGACCGTGCATCTAACCGACATCAGCAAGGATTCCAAGACCCACTACCACAAGACCATGACGGAGGTTTACGTAGTGCTGGAAGGCGAGGGAGCGATCGAACTGGACGGCAAGTCCTTTCCGTTGAAGCCGATGACTTCCGTCATGATTCATCCCGGCTGCCGCCATCGGGCGCGCGGCCGACTTCGGATCCTCAACATTCCGATCCCGGCCTTCGATCCAGCGGACGAGCACTTCGACTGACAGCCGGCGTCCCCTGGGCAGCAGCGTCGGTCCGGCCCACGATCCTCAGTTGGTGGTCAGTGTCACGGCTCGCTCCACCCAGCCGGCCGGGCTGACGTTCGACCCTTGGCGGTCACCGTCCCCGAGATCGGACCGAGCGGTCTCGGCCAGCGCTTGCAACCTCGCCACCACTTGGGGAAAGGCGTCGGCCACATTCACCGATTCCCCGATGTCGGCATGCAGGTCGTACAGCTCTCGCACGGGCTCCGTGACGCGATCCCGACCCCGACCGGTTCGCGCGACATGGAGCTTCCATCTTCCACTTCGCACTGCGTTGAGGTGGGACATGTAGTAGTAGAAGTAGGCGACATGCGGCGTCGGCTCCGCCTGCTCGCTCAACAGCAGCGGGCGGATGTCCTTGCCGTCCAGCACGCGGTCCGCCGGCACGGCCGCTCCGGCCAGCGCCGCGAATGTCGGGAGAATGTCCATGGAGGTCGCGAGCGCGTCACTCGCCGTGCCGGCCGGGACTCTGCCGGGCCAGCGCGCCAGGAAGCACACGCGGTGGCCTCCTTCCCAAGTCGTGCCCTTGCCGCCGCGCAGCGGGCTGTTGCTGGCCCCGTGGCGGACGGCACCGCCGTTGTCGGAGGTGAACAGCACGAGAGTCCGCTCGTCGATGCCCAGACGTCGCAGCCTTTCAAGAATGCGGCCGGTGGACCAGTCGATCTCCTCGACGGAGTCGCCCCACTTGCCGTTCCTCGACTGGCCCGCGAACTTCGCGGAGGAGTACTGCGGCCAATGGGGCATGGTGTGGGCCAGATACAGGAAGAAGGGTCCGTCCTGGCTGTCCTCGATGAAGCGGACGGCCTCCTCGGTGTAGCGCTGGGTGATCCGCCTCTGGTCAGGCTCGCGCTCGATCACGGCCTCCATGCGGAGCAGCGGCAGAGGCGGGTAAACGTAGGGCTGCCGGCGCGAATCGTGCCCCATGTCGTTGGAGAACGGAATCCCGAAGTACGAATCGAATCCCTGCCTGGTCGGGAGGAAGGCAGGCTGGTCGCCCAAGTGCCACTTGCCCACGCAAGCCGTCCTGTAGCCGACGTCCTTGAGGACCTCCGCGATCGTGACCTCGTCGGGATGAAGCCCTTCCTGATTTCCCGGAAACAGGACCCATTGACCCTTCTCGTTCTCGTCCAAGCCGACCCTGCGGGGATACCGCCCCGTCAGCAGCGAACTCCGGGACGGCGTGCAGACGTTCGCCGACACGTAGAAGCTGGTCAGCTTCCTGCCCTGTTCCGCCATGCCGTCAAGGTGGGGCGTGCGGTGCAGGGTCGATCCGAACGGCCCTATGTCCGCGTATCCGAGGTCGTCGACGAAGATCAGGACGAAGTTGGGCGGTTCGCTGCTGCGGAGCGCTCCGGCCGATGCGAGCGCGAGGATGGCAAGGGTTCTCAGCATCCCAACAGTATGGGCGCAGCAGCAGCTCCGGCCGCCCGTCGCGAGCGGCGCATGCCGGCGGCGGGAATAGTCGGCCGTGAGTAGCGCTGAACCGGCCCACGACCGCTCATCGCGGGCCGGCAACCAAGACCCGCAAGTCCCGCACGTTGTTGCCGGTGGGGCCGGTCAGCAGGAGGTCGCCCAGACGCCGGAAGAAGGTGTAGGAGTCGGACCGACGCTCGTAGTCCTCGGGATCCATTGCTAGCTCCCCGGCCCTCGTGACGGTCTTCTCATCGGCGATCGCGCCGGTGGCGGGCGAGTTCCCGTCGATGCCGTCCGTGCCCCCGCTGAGCACCGCGGCGCTCAGCCCTCGGGCGGCCAGCTTGCGAGCTGCCCACAGGACGAAGGCCTGATTGCGCCCCCCGATTCCGTCTCCGCGAACGGGACTGGCCAGCTCGCCCCCCGTCGTGACGGCAACAGTCTCCCGAGGATGGGCCGCGGACAGCCTCTGCAAGCGGTCCAGCAGGGCTTCGGCCGCAGACTCCACCGGGGTGTCGTCGACGCTCAGGTCCCGGTCAACGATCCAGCCCAAGGCGCGCAGCTTGGACTCCAGCACGGCGAGGGCATCGGAGTTGTCGAGCAGGCAGGCCCACTGGCTTCGCTGGAAGGCGAGCGAGCCCGGCTTAGGCGTCTCTTCAAGGGAGCGGTTCTCGAATCGCTCGCGGATCCGTGCCGGGAGCCGCGGCAGGACACTGAGTCTGGCGGCGGTCGCGTAAGCGTCCTCGCAGGTCGATTCATCCGGCATGGTCGGACCGGACGCCACGGTCGACGGCTCGTCCGGTGGCACGTCCGAGACGTACAGCGTGAGCTGTCGCGCGGGCCAAGCCGCCTTGGCCAAACGCCCCCCCTTGATCCGCGAGACATGCTTCCGGAGGATGTTCATGTCGACGATGTTGGCGCCGCAGGTGACGAGCACCGAGAAGAACTCGCGCAAGTCCGAGAGGGAGACGCCTGGATCGAGGGGCGCCTCGCAGATCGCTGAGCCCCCGCCGGACAGCAGGCACAGCAGCAGGTCCGAGGGATGCAGCTCCGCAGCGCGCGCCAGCAGATGGGCAGCGGCGGCTTGGCTGCGACCGTTCGGGTAAGGGTGGCCTCCCACGAAGGACTTGCAGCGAAAAGAGATCGCCGCCGGAGACTCCGGAGCGACCACGACCACCTCGGCCTTGCCTTCGGGCAGCAGCGGCAGGACCGACCGAACCATAGGCACGGCCGCCTTGCCGACGGCCGCAACTAGGATCCGGCGAGGCCAGACGACATCCGCCTCAGCGTCGCCGGCAACCAGCAGGTCGCCACTTCGCCGGACCGACGCGGCCATCACGCGGTCGACTGAGATCTCCCGGAGCGTCTCCAGGAACAAACGGCGCAGCCGCTGCTTGTTGGTCATCGGCTAGCCGGCCAACACTTCAGGATTGACAATGTTCGGGGGGCGCTCGCCAGACAGTCCGGCGACCATGTTCTCGGCGGCCATCATGCACATCCTCGTACGCGTCGCGACCGAGGCGCTGGCGATGTGGGGCACGATCAAGGCGTTCTCCTGCCGCAGGAGTTTGGGGTGGACGGCGGGCTCGTTCTCGAACACGTCGAGGCCGGCGGCGGCGATCTCTCCCGCCTCCAAGGCGTCGGCAAGCGCAGCCTCATCCACCACCGGGCCGCGGGAGGTGTTGACCAGCACCGCGGTAGACTTCATTGACCGCAGCTGAGCGCCTGAGATCAGGTGGTGTGTCTGGGATGTGAGCGCGCAGTGCAGCGTGACGAAGTCCGACCGGGCCAGCACCTCCTCCATCGGCGCGAACTCCACGCCGAGCTCACGCTCGGCTTCGGAGCTCAGGCGGAATGGGTCATAGTACAGGACCCGCATGTTGAAGCCCTTGCCTCTCCGCGCTACGGCCTGCCCGATACGGCCCATCCCGAACACCCCCAACGTCGATCCCCAGATGTCCCAGCCCGTGAGCAGGTCAATGCGCCACTGCTTGAACCTCCCGGCTCGGAGGTAGCGCTCGGCCTCGCCGAGCCGGCGGCCTGCCCCGAGAATCAAGGCAAACGCCAAGTCAGCGGTGGTATTGGTCAGCACGCCGGGGGTGTTGGTGACGATGACACCTCGCTCCGTGGCGGCCGTGACGTCGACATTGTCGAAGCCGACGGCAACGTTGGAGACCACCCGGACCTGGGGCGCGGCGTCCATCAAGGCTGCGTCAATGCGGTCGGTCAGCTGGCAGACCAAGCCGCGCTTGCCGGCGAGCCGGGCCACCAGCTCCTCGCTGGGCAGGCCCTGGTCGGAGTCGTGGTAGTCCACTTGGGCCCGCGCCTTGAGGTACTCGGCAGCCTCCGCGAAGATGTGCTTGCTGATCAGGACTGCTGGCTGCATGGATGGGTATTCTCGCACAACCGGCGACACCAGAATCGGTCCGCAACAGAGGCCGGGGAGGGCGGCGGTAACAGTGGCTGGCCCGGTCCGGCCTCAGCCCTCCCTGCCGGCACCAAGGCCTGAAGGTCTCGGATACAATCTCAGTTATGGCGAAACTTGGATTCCTCGGGCTCGGCCTGATGGGCAAGCCCATGGCCGAGCACCTGCTGGGGGCCGGCCACCAGGTCGCTCTCTGGAGCCACACCCTTTCCAAAGCGAAGGAACTAGCCAGCGCCCACGCCGCCGGGCGCTTCTGCGAGACCCCCGCCCAAGTCGGCGAGTCCGCCGACTGCATCTTCCTCTGCGTGGGCAACTCGGCCATGTCCGAGGCCGTCTTGACGGGTGAAGACGGCGTACTGTCCGGTGTGACGGAAGGCACTATCGTGGCGGACTGCTCGACGATCGGACCGAGCACGGCCCGCCGCATCGCAGCCAAGTTCGAGGCCGAGGGGTGTCATTACCTGGACAGCCCCTGCACGGGGTCCACACCGGGAGCCCAAAGCGGCACGCTGACCTTCATGATCGGCGGCGACGAGGAGATCTTCGAGAGCGTGCGCTCCTACTTCGAGTGCATGGGCACCAACTTGTACTACTGCGGCGGCCAAGGCATGGGCCTACACGCCAAGTTGTCCCAGAACCTGGTGCTGGCCAACACGCTGCAGGGCTTCGTGGAAGGGATGGTGCTGGCGACGAAGGCGGGCGTACCGCCGGAACTGATGTTCGACATCCTAGACAACTCCGCCGCCAAGTCGGGCCTGATCGCGTTCAAGGCGCCCTTCGTCTTCAAGCGCCAGTTCGATGCGGCCTTCCCGCTGAAGTGGATGCGCAAGGACGTAGGCCTGATGCTGGAGTCGGGCCGGGAACTCGGCGTGCCACTGCCCTCGACGAGCTTGGTCCACGAGCTGCTGGGCGCGGCGGTGGCGAAGGGGTATGGCGACGAGGACATCATCGCCGCCTTCAAGCTGTTCGAGGAGCTGGCAGGGGTCGAAGTCAAGTCCTGACCGCGGCCGCCGCCCGCGGCGCTCGGGCGGGTCAGCAAGCGCCGAACACGCGCCGGAAGATGGCGTCGACATGGCGGAGCTGGCGGTCGAGCGAGAAGACTTGGTCGTAGTCGGCGGCCTGTAGCACGCCCCGGATGTCGGGGTCGGCTTCCACCAGCGCGCGGAAGTTGCCGTCCTCCTCCCAAGCGCGCAGCGCGTTGCGCTGCACCCAGCGGTAGGCAGTCTCCCTCAGGACGCCCTTGGCCGCTATCTCCAGCAGCAGCTGGCCGGAGTACACCAAGCCGCCGTTGGACTCGAGATTCTTGGCCATGCGCTGTGGATAGACGAGCAGGCGGCGCACCAGATTGCAGGCCTTGGCCAGCATGTAGTCCACCAGCGTGGTCGAGTCCGCCAGAATGACGCGCTCCACCGAACTGTGGGAGATGTCGCGCTCGTGCCAGAGGGCGACATTCTCGAAGGCCGCCACGGCGTTGCCGCGCACCACTCGCGCCAAGCCGCTGAGATTCTCCGAGACGATCGGGTTCTTCTTGTGCGGCATGGCTGAGCTGCCCTTCTGGGTCTTCGAGAAATACTCCTGCGCTTCGCGCACCTCGGTGCGCTGCAGGTGCCGCACCTCGACGGCGATCTTCTCGACGGTCGCGGCGATGTTGGCCAGCGACGACACGAAGTGCGCATGGCGGTCCCTCTGAATGACCTGGGTCGAGACCTTGGTCGCCTCCAAGCCGAGCCGCTGGCAGATCCTCTCCTCCGCGGCGGGACTGATGTGGGCCAACGTGCCCACGGCACCTGACAGCTTGCCGACCCTCATCTGTTCGCGAGCCGCCTCGAAGCGTTCGATCTGGCGGCCGACTTCGCTGTACCAGTTGGCCAGCTTGAGGCCGAAGGTCGTGGGTTCGGCATGCACCCCGTGAGTGCGGCCCACCGTGACGGTGTCCTTGAACTCGAAGGCCCGGTCCCTGAGGATGCCGTGCAGCTCCTGCAGGCGCATGGAGATCGGCTTCGAAGCCTGCCGGACCAGCAGGGCCTGGGCAGTGTCAACCACATCGTTGGAGGTCAATCCGAAGTGGAGCCATCTCGAGTGCTCAGCCGCGCCAGCCTCGGCCATGACCTCGGCCACCGAAGTGAGGAAGGCTATGACGTCGTGACGGACCTCCGCTTCGATCGCGTTGATGCGGTCCACATCGAAGCCGGCGTGGGCTCGCAGCGCCCTCGCGGCCTCGACCGGCACTTCCCCGAGTTCGGCGAGCGTCTCGGAGGCCACGAGTTCGACCTCCAGCCACTGCCGGTACTTGTTGGCGTCGGACCAGACGCGGCCCAGCCCGGGCCTCGTGTAGCGAGCGATCATGCCTCTAGTCTCTCGCAGACCAAGCAGATCGCTGCGAACCCGTCCGATGCGGGCTGGGGACGGCGACCTGACAAGCCAGCTTCAAGCACTCACGTTCCACGCTTCTGGTTGCCTAAGACCGGCCCCGGAACTGGGCGCAGCCTCGCACTGGCCGACGTCGTGGCACGGCCACCGTGGCCGTGACCGATCGGCGACTCGGCTCTACGGGATTGACGGACGCCTACGCCGGCCCAAGAACCGGCGCCAGCTCATGGCGAGGCCGGTCCAGACGAGGACCGTGACGCCCCCGGACACGATCCCGGCCACCGACTGGCCGATCACTCCGTACACCTCTCCGGTGTGGGCGAACCGCAGCCAGCGACGGACCTTGTGTCCGCGGCTCAGACTCGGATATCCCGCGCGTTGGATGACCTCTCCACTGCCTTGATCCAACAGCAGGTCCTCGCTCCTCGACGGCTGACGCCCCGTCCCTCGGTCAACCACCACAACAACCGGGTCCGCCGTGCGCTCCGGCAGCGTGACAGTGACGGCACTCCACGCGGGCGTCTCCGAGACAGCTCTACCAACCAACGCATCCAAGGGAACCGGCGGACCAGAGAGCTGAGCCAGCCCCAGCGAAGCAGCTGGCGCCCCAACCTCCGGGGACGCATAGGCGGCCGGCTCGTCACCGGCCATCCAATGGACAAGGCTTGCGGCCCAGCGGTAGGAAATCGTTGCGCCGCTGGCCACGATCACAAGCAGGGGCACAGCCGACCAGAAGGCGATCACGGCATGCCAGTTGAAGTTGCGGGCCCGACCGCGGAGTCCACGCCGAAACCACAAGACGCGCCTCCACGCAACCCGTCTCGCAGCCAAAGGCCACCAGAGATACATCCCGCTGACCAGCAGGCCGAAGAAACCGAGGTTAGCCGTCGCTGTGAACGTCCGGCCGACAATTCGATAGTTCCCGTCCAAGGCAAACCATCTGTGCCAGTAGAGGACACTCCTCAGGAAGCGCCTGGTCGCTGTGTCGCCGTCGCCGCGCAACTCGCCGGTGAAGCGATCCACATAGGCGGCAGACCCGTCTGCGGCGCGCAGGACGGCCGGCTCGCGGGGATCTCTTCGCAAGGCCACGGACCTAACGGAACCGACGCCTCCCACGGCGGCGGCCCGCGCAATCAGCTCGTCAACGACGAGCGGCGCGGCACCCATCGCGGGGGGGCCCGAGCGATAGCCACGCAGCGCCCACCGGTTCAGCTGCGCTTCATAGGTTAGGAGCGTGCCGGTCGCAGCCATCATCAGGATGACCAGACCGGCCGTAGCCCCTACGGCCAAGTGCATCCAGAAGATCGCCCTGCGCAGCGACATGACCGCTTGGCCGGCAACTCATGCGCCACGCCGCTCGGAAGGATCCGGGCGACTCGGGCATGGAGGGGGCGGCAGCTAGCGCCGCCTACTGGGACTCGCTGTCGGAGTCGGTTCCGTCAGTGCCCCCCGGACAGCCCGTGGCCGCAACGACTCCAACCGCAAGGGAACCGCCCAGCACCGTGCGGGACAAGAACGAGCGGCGATCGACGCGTTTGGCGGTGATTTCTGCGTCCGTCAGCGAAACCTGCGAATCAGGGCGCTTCGGTGGCTGGTTTGTAGTTTGCGACATTGGTGCGGATTCCTCACGGGACCAACCGGTCCTCGAAGCCAGTGTATCATGCAACACAGTTGCATGTGGAAGCCACTGATGAACGAATGCCAGGGCAAGCGTGACTGGTACGCGTGGCTCATTGACCCGCTATCCACCGCGGAGTTCGAACGGGACTACTACGAACGACGGCTGATCCAGATCCGTCGCGAGCAGGAGTCGTACTACGCCGACCTGCTGTCGGTGGCTGACCTCGACACCACCTTGGCGACCCACTCGGCCCGCCATCCTGACATCAGCTTGGTGCATGGGGACGAGGATGTCCCCGCAGCCGAGTACAGCAACAACGCGGGCAGAATCCTGCCTCTCGAGGTCGCGAGGCAGTTCGACCGGGGCGCGACAGTCGTCTTTCGCCAGATGCAGAAGCGCGTGCCTGAACTGGCGCGGCTGTGCGCCGAACTCGGCCGCCAGCTGTCGTCGCGAGTTCAGACCAACGTGTACCTGACTCCGCCCGAGGCCCGAGGATTCGCCCCCCACTGGGACACCCATGATGTCTTCGTCCTGCAAATCAGTGGCACCAAACGCTGGTCGATCTACGACACCAAGGTTCGGCTGTCTCTCCGCGGCCAGCGCTTCGAGCCAGGCACCCGCCCGGGCGATCTCGAGCAGCAATTCGAGCTCGGCCCGGGCAGCGCCGTGTACGTGCCGCGCGGCCTGATGCACTCGGCACGCTCCGCCGGCGAGCCGTCGTTGCACATCACACTCGGGCTGACGGCGTTCACTTGGGCTGACTTCCTGGTGGAAAGCATCTCAGCGGCGGCACTTCAAGAAGAGACCCTGCGCCAGAACCTCCCCGTCGATTTCGTTGGCCGGGGCTTCTCCCCCTCTGAGCGGCGGCGTCTGTTCCGGAAGAAGCTGGCCATCGTTCAGTCGCGATTCGATCCAGAGCCAGTCTGGCGCCGCTTCGCCGACGAGATCCTAGCCACGAACACGCCGCTGTACTCGGCCCTTCTCGCGGAGCGACTCCGTCGGGACGGGCTGACGCTGCGCTCGCGCGTCCGGCACCGCGCAGGCGTCCACAGCGAAGCCTCGATCCAGGGAACGGAGTGCATGCTCCGGTCCTGCGGCCAAGTACTCAGCCTGCCGATTGCAGCTTGGCCGGCCCTGCAATTCGCTGTCTCAACGGAGGAGTTCTTGGTTCAGGAAATCCCGGACTGCTTGGACGACGACGGCAAGCTGGTCTTGGCCACGCGCCTGGTCCGAGAAGGCGTCTTGGAACGGGCCTAGGCATCTCCAGCGGCTAGCCGTTGCCGCCCGCGGAGGCCGAAACGCACTTCCGTCCCAAGAAACAATCGCAGACCCGTGTGTCGGCCTTGGCTAGCGCAGACGGCGCCATGCATTGTCAAACAGCACAGTGCGGAAGACTGGTACAATCAACTACTGGCTAGTGCAGTGTGTGATCTCCGAAGTGGGGGTGACCGCCAAAGCCGGACGGGGTTCAACAAGGTCGAGCGAACCAACTTCCAGTTCTCGACGGACTGCAACCCCAACGGCTAGGCGACAGCCTTCGGTGCCCTCCTCGACGAGGGAAATCCGCTGGAGTCCAAGGTCCTTGCCAGCGCGACCTATGCTTATCTCACTGCAGTTCTGTCGGCGGAGATCAGGGGCGGCCAGCCTCGGATCGTGCAAGTCGCAACCAATGCTGAGGACGAGTGCTGGCCGACATGCCGCCGGGGCTTGGTCTTCTGGGATTCGACCAAGGTCGGCAGTAGGGCCGGTCTTGGCCGAGAACGGAGGACAGGTTTGCGGACCCAGGGCGAACGATGTGTAGACTGCCCGCTTCGGCTGGGGCCCTATGGACGGATGACCCTCCGAGCAACAGCGAGCGTGACACTTCCGGGAGGCCGATGCTGGGGATGAGCTTGACAATGAAAGCGACCTCGGAGCGCTTGGCTGGGATCTGTCGAGTCGTCATTCTGGGAGCACTGGGCTCTTGGTCGATGGTTTGCCAAGCCCAGCTGGACTCGACTGCAGGGTCGACGGGCCCGCAGGAGCAGGCCCTGTCCGATCTTGAAGAATCCTCACGCGGCCGATCAGCTTCCGCTGAGGCGGAGGCCGTCGCGCAACTGGCGGGAGCGCCGGAACAAGCGGGTGCCGATGACGGCCGGTCGGACCGGACCGAACTCAACTTGCTGGGCGAGGTCGACACAGA
The DNA here is from genome assembly GCA_963662745.2 of Bryobacterales bacterium. GTDB lineage: Bacteria > Acidobacteriota > Terriglobia > Bryobacterales > UBA6623 > VXMF01. Next base: position 1,138,088 of record CAXXUI010000002.1, on the reverse strand, counting down.
AGGCGGTGAGAGCCGGCGCAACGAGAACGTGCAGTTGACGCTGGTTGACAACAACGTTCAGAAGGAGATCAACATCCGGATGGGCACGACCGCAACGGTGGTCCGAGAATTCGACGCGGCCCAGGGATACTTCGGGACCGAGTTCGGCAATCCACCAGCGCGGCAAATCCACCTGAGGCCGGCAAGCGGCACGGGCATCCACGGCTCGTTCTACGAGACCCACGGCAACAGCGCCTTGGCGGCTCGCTCCTTCTTTCAAGTCGGCGGCGTGCAGCCTGCCCGCAAGAATGACTACGGAGCGCAGCTGCAGGTGCCCCTCGGGCCGGTTACTTCGCTGTCATTTGACGCAAGCCAGCAGCGGGACCGAGGCAACGTCAACGGCAACGTGCTGATCCCGCTGCCCGAGGAGCGCGTGCCTTTAGCTACTGAGCCCCGTCTCCGCACGCTGGTCAGCCGGATTCTGAACTCCTACCCCGACGAGCCTCCGAACCGACCCGACATCAATCCGCGGGCCCACAACACGAACGCCCCTCAGGAAATCGACAACGATATGGTTGGCGGCCGGCTGGAGAGGCAGCTGGGTGGGGCGGCGCGAGTGCTAGGGGACTACCGCTTTCGCAAGCAGAAGGTCAACGCCTTCCAACTCGTCCAAGGCCAGAACCCCAACACCACCACCGGCTCGCACGATGGAAGGCTGACATGGAACTTCGCGAGGTCCCCTTCCTCCGTAACCAACCTCACAGCACGGTTCCGCCGGGTCACGACGCTGATCGTCCAGGACGAGACTGCATTCGGGCCCGTCATCTGGATGGGCCGTCAGCTGCAGTCCATCGGCGGCACCAGCAGCATTCCCTACGACCGGGTCCAGAATTTCTTCAGTTACGGGGGCTCAACCGGCGCGCGAAAGGGAAACCACAACCTGACAGCCGGCTTCAGCGCGGTCCGCGAGCAGCTCAACGGGATCGAGAGCTCCGGGCACGCAGGCCTGATCATCTTCAACTCGGACTTCGGGCGAGACATGATCACCAACGTACGCATGGGGACGCCGAGCCGCCTCTCGCAGTCGATCGGAATGCCCCGCCGCGGCTTCCGACGCTGGCGGATGCAGTACTTCCTCGGCGACACGTGGAATGCGTCCCGGAACCTGACACTGAACTTCGGCCTGCGGTGGGAGCCGACCACGAGCCCCGTGGAAGTGAACGGGCTCTCCAAGGTCCCGTTCGACTGCGACTGCAACAACTTCGCTCCCCGATTCGGGTTCGCGTACCGCAGCGGGCTGGGCGTGCTGCGGGGAGCTTACGGAACGCATTTCGGCGAGATTTTCGCAGCGACCTACACGCAGGAGCGATTCAACCCACCCGGCAACATCCGGTTGAGCATCGTCGCGCCGGACCTGGTGGACCCGCTGGCCGGCTTCAACGCGGACACGCTGGATCCGACGGCCCGGTCGACCATCATCCAGATCGACCCAGACCTGGTCGCACCCTACTCGCACCACTACAACTTCAGCTGGATGGTCGGCAGCTCAACAGGACTGTACGGCGAATTGGGATACGTCGGCAGCCGCTCGCACAGGCTACTGGCCGGCTGGTCGCTCAATCGCGCCCGCGACGTCCAAGGCATCGCGAGAACGACTCGCACGGTGAACCAACGCCGTCCGGACCAGCGGTATTTCGATGTCCGCAGGATCCTGAACGGCTCCCGCGCGTATTTCGACGCGGCGAAGGCGACTGTCGGGATACGGCAGCAGCGGGGGCTGACCGCAGACTTCTCGTACTGGATCAGCAAGGCCATCGACTTGGGCGCCCACTACGCCAGCAACGCCAGCACCCGTGACGCTTTCAACGGCCGCAGTCAGACGGAGTTTGAGGTTCACAGGGACGTCAAGTCGCTGAGCGACTTCGACCAGCCTCACGCCGCGCTCAGCCGTCTCACTTACCGCACGCCGCCGATCCGCTTCGCCAACGGCCGCTGGAACGGAGCACTGGGTGGGTGGGAGCTCTCCTCGATCCTGCTGTTCAAGACGGGCACGCCGTTCCTCCTCTACACGGGCTCGGACGCGCCCGGCTTCGGCAACATCGACGGCGCCGTCGGTGACCGCCCCAATCTGGTCGACCCCTCGATCCTCGGGCGTCGGATCGATCATCCAGACACATCCAAGCTCCTGCTTCCCCGCTCCGCGTTCCGATTCGTGGGACCTGACGATCCGAGCGGCAACCTAGGACGCAACGTATTCCGCAAGGACGGCATCCAGAACGTCAACTTCTCGGTGTCCAAGAGCTGGAAGATCGCCGGTGACAGCACGCTCAGGTTCCGGGCGGAGTCGATCAACCTGACCAACACTCCTCAATTCGCCAATCCGGGCAGCGAGCTGACAGGGGAGAACTTCGGCCAGATCACCAACACGCTCAACGACGGCCGCACATTCAACCTCTCGATGCGGCTGACGTTCTGAGGCGCCTCCTGCGGCGCGACGCGGATCCGTTCGGGGCTGCGGACGCGATCGGGCTGGCCATCAGGTGGCGCCAGCGTTGACCGCGCGTTGCTCCTTACCGGATGCCCGCATCCGAAGCCGGACCTGCCGGCAACGGCCAGGCGTGAGGAGCAAGGGCATAGGAACAGTGATTGCGTCGCTCCCGGAACCCGCAGGATCCGGTGGTCCGTCTCCAGAAAGAGGCAGCTGACCTAGGGAGCGTGATGCAGCCGCGGGATCCAGTAGTGCCGGGAGGTCGAGACCTGCATCGTCGCGACCGCACCACTCTGGGCGAGGCCCGGCTGGCAGCTGCTCTTGGCCCGCATCCGGGCACCACGCTGGCCACAACGCCGGCCTGACTCGCTCCGCCACCGGCCCGACTCAGTCCCGGCTTGCCGTCTGGACTCGCCCGCCCTGACGGCCCGGCGTGGGCGCGTAAGCGGGCTGTCGACCGGCGGACGGCAGGAGCGAATCGGACCAAGTCGGTGATGACCGGGCCGACATGGGAGGCTTGAGGTTCCAACCCTTGGACTTCCTGGGACCAAGATCGCGCAGCCGCAGGTGGCCTGCCTCGAGATCGGGTGCCTGCTGCACCGGGTCAGGCGAGCGCGGCCGGGAACGAACGGCCCAGCGCCGGATGAGCTCTCACGAGAATCGGTAGTAGACTCTGGATGGAGTAGCCGATGGATCGATACCGTTCATTGCCGGCCGTCGCGCCGGCCAGCGCCAAGGTATGGCTGGTAGCAGCCGTACTTGCCATACTACCCGGAGCCGGCCTCGGCCAAGAGTACGAGGCGCCGCAGACCCCTGACGGCAGGCCTAACCTCAACGGCATCTGGCAAGCCTTGGGGACAGCCCACTGGAACCTTGAAGGGCACTCGGCGGAGGCCGGGCCAGTCGTCAGCATGGGGGCGTTGGGGGCGATTCCGGGAGGCTTGGGCGTCGTGGAAGGCAGTGAGATCCCTTACCAGCCGTGGGCGCTTGAGCGCAGAGCGGATCACGCCAAGAACTGGCTCGAGCTTGATCCGGCCGTCAAGTGCTACATGCCCGGTGTGCCGCGCGCCACCTACATGCCGTTCCCCTTCCAGGTCGTCCAAACCCCAGAGCACATCCTGATCGCCTACGAGTTCGCCAGCGCCTCCAGAGTGATCTACATGAACCGTCCTGACTTCGAGCATCCTGGCGACGCTTGGATGGGGCACTCCCGGGGGCGCTGGGACGGGCAGTCCCTGGTCGTGGAAGTCACCAACCATGTCCCTGGCACGTGGTTCGACAGCGCGGGGAACTTCCATTCCGAGTCCCTGCGAGTGGTCGAGCGATACACCCCGACGGGGCCGGACCACCTGTTGTACGAGGCGACCATCGAGGACGAGCAGGTCTTCACCCGCCCTTGGAAGATCCGGCTGCCGCTTTACCGGCGCCTCGACGTCAACATGCAGCTGCTGGAATTCAAGTGCGTCGAGTTCGCGGAGGAGCTGATGTACGGACACCTGCGCAAGAAGGACGGCGAATGAGATGAGCAGCCCACGAAGGATCTGGAACCGAGCCGTGGCGGCCGGCCTCTCCTTGGCAATGGCGGCTGCACTAGCGGCCGATGAGAATGAGGCGGCAGCCGCCCGGGCCGACTGGGAGGCTCCCCGGACGACTTGGGGTGTCCCGGACTTGCGGGGCGTCTGGGACTTCCGCACCATCACGCCCTTGGAGCGGCCGGCCAGTCTTCAGGGAAAAGCGGCGTTGAGCGAAACGGAAGCGGCGACCTTCCAACAGCGCGAGCTCGCCCGTCGGAACAAGGACCGTCGAGTGGCCGACGGACTCACTGTCCAGCAGGATGTCGGAGCAGCTTACAACCAGTTCTGGTGGGACTACGGCACGGAACTGACAGAAGATCGGCGCACCTCCCTGATCGTCGATCCTCCTGGCGGGCGGATCCCCGATCTAACGCCCGGAGCCAAGGACCGCTACCAGACAACGCGGGCCGCCCGGGCGGGCCCTCCTCGCGGACCCGAAGACAGGGGCGTCGCAGAACGCTGCATCCTGGGATTCAACGCCGGGCCGCCCTACACACCCAGCGCCTACAACAACAACATCCACATCTTCCAGTCGCCTGGCTACGCGGTGCTGCTCATCGAAATGGTCAACGACGCCCGGATCGTGCCGCTGGACGGACGGCCGCACCTTCCCGGCTCCATCAGGCAGTGGCGGGGAGACCCGCGAGGCAGATGGGAAGGCGACACGCTGGTCGTCGAGTCGACCAACTTCACGGACAAGACCTCCTTCCGCGGGTCGGGCCCCAAGATGGTGCTCACGGAACGGTTCACGCGCGTGGCTGCGGACCGGATCGTTTACGAGTACACCGTGAGCGACCCCGACTCATTCGAGGGGCCCTGGACGGCGCTGATTCCCATGAAGAGGACTGCCCAGCCGATGTTCGAGTACGCCTGCCACGAGGGCAACTACAGCATGTTCACCATGCTGGAGGGCGCACGGGCCGCGGAGCAAACCGACGCGGCACCGGAGAACCCGTAGACTCTATCGCCCCAAGGGCCCGCGAGTTCCTAGAGGGCTGGGGCCGAGGGTGCCTCTACATTCTCACAAGCGGTTGCGGGCAGGTGTTGGCCGGCTTCCTGACGCCCTTGTACGACATCACTCTCAGTAGGAGCGCGGCTCCGTGCGAGCGCAGCAGGAAACACGACGAAACTCAAGATCGCAGGATGTAGAGTCGAGGAGAGGCGCGTTGGCCTTAGCAAGGAAGCAGTAGCTGTTTTAGGGTTGTTCCTACGGCTTTCGCCATCTGTAGGTGCCTCACTGACCTTCCCGCTTAACTACGTCTCCTCTCCCCGCTCATCGAACCGGACATGCCAATTTCCAGCATCCGGCTCTCGGACGAGATCCTGCCTTCGCCCACGGAAAGCTGGCCGTCCGCACTGGCCGGCGCACGAGGCCGAAGTCAATCCTCAGCCTCTCGCTCGGGTACCGCACGGGGTGGCCCGACTTCGCCTGGTGCTTCCGACACAGCCACTGGCTGAGCCGCTGGTCCGCAGGTGCGTCAACGGCGCGTGCCAGCTCTCCCGGCCACTGCTGCGCGCGGTGGTCCGGGTCTTCCTTCGCTTGCGCAGGTGATGCGCTCCGGAGTCTCCGAACTTTTCCGGAGCTAATAGGCTCGCGCCAGTCTCCATCGGTCCTGTCCTCCTTCCTGCATCGCTCTCGAACTGAGGCCCCTTCCCTCCACCGGCATTACCCGGCTTCCCCGGTACTACGGGCCTCTCCGCCACCCTGACCGGCCCGGCCTGTCCCTCGCGGGAGTCCGGTTGGCGCGTGCACGCCACCGACAGGGCTTCCCGTGTTGCCTCCGTCTCCCTCTTGCACACATGCTGCCGCCAATACCCCGGCGGAGACGCCCGGTGCTCGCATCGCTCGCTTCCCGGACGCTGGCTGCCTTCCCCGATAGAGCGGCGGGTCGGCCTCCGCATTATGCTTTTCGAGGCCTGCTCGGCGTTCACTCGCGTTGCGGCCTGCGTGCTCGCTGAGCCGCCCAAAAGGCGGCCCGTCACGTCGGAGTGCTTCAGTCCATGTCGTTACCTCCATGACCCGCTCCGACGGCTTCCGGCTGGAGCGACAGTTAGCCGGGCGGGCTTCGCACCCGCTGGGAGCCAGTGCCTTAGCACGGCGCACGCTCCTATCAGGCACTACCGAGCCCAGCGTCTTGCTCGGTGGCAAGTCCTCCGTCGAGCTGTTCTGCAATCTGACCCCGGACATCCGACTGTTGCGGTGAGACATGCTTGGCGGCCTATGCTTGGCACCAAGTCGCGAACTCCGGCTCGACGTCTAGACCAACCCTTTGAGGAACTTCCATGCTGGAGCCACGCGAATTCCGCTCGGGGTGACAAAATCCGTGTCCGGTCTCGTCGTGAGCTGCCATGTCGCGCAGTCCGGGAACTTCGCTTTCCAGTAACGGAGACTACGGCTCGGAGCCGCGGCCGAGAGCTTGCACTCGACGGCGAGCAGCGGGCGGGACTGCTCGGTGACGACGAAGTCGACTTCACGCCCGTCCCGGTCGCGGAAGTAGCGAAGCTCGAGGTCGAGACCAAGAGCGTCCTGCCGGTATTGGATCCACTTCAGCAAGTGGCTGGCGATGACATTCTCAAACCTCGGGCCGCCCTCAGGAACGATCGACCAGTCGAAGTGGTAGTGCTTCTGGGCCTTCTTGATCGCCCGGATCCGCGGGCTCTGGAACGGGGCCAGCCGGAAGACTGCGTAGAGCCTCTCAAGCGCGGCCATCCAGTGTGCAACCGTCTTGTGGCTGACTTGCAGGTCCTCCCGGAGGGCGTTGAGCGACAGCGGCGATCCGACCACGGCCGGAAGGCGCAACATGAGCAGCTCCAAGGTGCCCAGGTCTCGGACCTGCTCCAAGGCGGTGATCTCCTCGCGAACCAAGAGGCTGCGGTACTCGCGAGACCAGCGACGGGCCTGAATTTCGGAGCCGGAGAAGAACGGCTCCGGGAATCCCCCCAACTGCATGAGCTGATCGAAGCCTTCTCGGTTCTCAACGCCAAGCTCAGCCACCGAGAGCGGATGCAGGCGGAGCAAGTGGTAGCGGCCCTGAAGCGAGTCGCCGGAATAGCGATACCACTCGAGTCTGGCGCTGCCCGTGACAAGAATTCTCTGCCCCGCGGGCCGTCCGTCGAAGATCCCCTTGAGAACATCCCGCCAGCGGCGGTACTTGTGGATCTCGTCGAAGAACCACATCGGAGCTGGGGGAAGCTGCCGGAGCAGGATCCTCTCGCGATGCCGGGCAATGTCCCAGTTGAGGTAACCCTCCTGGGCCTGAGGCAGCGAGAGGCCCATCGTCGTCTTGCCGACCTGCTTGGGCCCGGCCACGAAGAGCATCTTCCGATCCAAGTCTGACTCGACTTGGCTAGCCAAGTAACGCTGCTCCAAGCCGCTCAGGCTACACGATGCTTTACCCGTAGGCAAGAATTGCCGAGGACGGATTTGCCTATAGGGGAAAATGCCCTCCCGCTTGCATCATGCTCCTTCGAAGCTGGCTCCTGCCTAAGCCTAGGAATCCACAAAGAGGCGATCAACAGAATCGGGGTTCCCGCTGTAGATGACCCGATGCGAGAGGTCTGACGTCACCAATGCGGGCAGGCAGGGCGGCGGTCCGAAGCGCGCTGTCTGGGGCAGACACTGAAATGGGCCGGCTCAGGCGGACGGTGACTTACGGACGCTTGGCCTAATAGAGCCGAACCAAGTCCAGCGGGGAGGGTCGCGGCATCGACGTCGCAGCAGGTCTCTCGGAACGCTCAGCCTCTATTACGTCAGGACTTGGTTGGGCTAGGGCGCGTTCACGGTGTTCTGACGGTCAAGTCGAGAGCAGCTAGGCGGCCTTCGCAGCGCTGCGGGGCCTGCTGCGCCTGCGACGACGAGCTGCGCGGGCGAGCACCGCAGGAGACCCCGACCGCCGCCAGCTGCGCCGGCGAGTGAGGGCCCAGCGCCGGCAGGGAACGGGTGGCGGGCACCGCCCGGAAGCGATCGTGCTCGCATATCTCGACCGCTACCAAGGGCACCCCTTCGGGCATCCCCTGGCGTGGGACGGGGAGGGCCGCGTCGCGGCGGTCGTAGAGCGCACGAACAATCCGGCCGAGCACTTCTTCTCCCAAGCCAAGCGCGAGCTGCGGCGCCGGCTGGGCCGCGCGCACTTGGGGCGCGACATGCAGGACCAGCCAGTGAAGGTCACCCTGACTGCCAGCCTGCACGATCAGGACTACGTCAAGATCTTGTGCGGCACTCTGGACGAACTGCCCCGGGCGTCTTCCGAACTGGTCCGATCCGGACAGGCCACGGCCCGTCCAGCTCTCGACCGCCACACCCGGAACTCCGAGCTGTGCCGCCGTGTCAGCCAGTGGTCGGAGGAGTCCGGCAACGGCACAAGACTCGCGCAGCCCACCTCTGCCCCACCTCTCTGAGCCCTTCTGCGCTCGTCAAGCCAACCGAATTCTGAAGCGATAGCGCGATGGTGTAGTTCAGGCAGGAGAGCTGGTCGTGGCGGGTCACCTTCAGCTCGGCCAGTTGCTCAGAGGTGATCTTGATCCCGGTCTGGCAATCGGCTCCGATGGGGGCTGCGTCCACGGTTAGGCCGGGCGTGCTTGCGCTCCAGCATCGCGGTAGCGCTTCAAGCGCTCAAATCCTTCTCGGGCATCGCGCGGAAGAAACCGGACATCCTTCTCCCGGATACGCTCGAATGTGTAGACATGCACCTGACCGTCCGAACTCGCGTGCATAAGTGTCCAAAGCTGGGTGTCTGGGTCCGAAAGCTGGATCTGGTGATGATTCAGAAGAGCAATAATCTTGTCCAGCCACTTCGGAGCCTCTTCCAAGAATGACATTGAATCGGACATTGGTCCCAAGACGTGGAGCACTTGGCTGCACTTCCGGTAAAGGCTCGCGCACTGATCCTTAGTTAGAAACCCGGATTCGATCGGCACCGTCTCGACCACCCTGCCCAGTTTGTCCAGAACCTGCCTAGTAGGTACCGGGTAGTAGTCTTGGTTAACCGATTCCATGGTCTTCATCAGTACCGAGATCCTCTGCTTCTTCCGAATGTTAGCCTTTTGCCGCTCGTACTCAGGCAGGTCTGCCACTAGGGAACCGAGAACCACGGTCTCGAGGATGTTGCGAATCTGGAGAGCGACGGATTCCGCTATGACCTGCGGGTACATTCGACGCATACGCAGAAAGAAGCGCGCTGCGTCGGTGCGCTTCTTCACCTGTTCCATCAGTTCACGGTACGACTCGTCCGCGGTCTTGGCCGGAGCGTTAGCTGCAATACTCATGGCACCCGGCCGCTCTGCCACTGGGTAGGCCTCTCTTCGATTCTGGCCCAACGCCCTATGGGATTGGCCCTGTCGGGCGTCGACGGGGGTTGGGCCGTAGGGCTGGTACTCGCTGCCTGTCTCCGGCGCACGCAGGCTAGGTCGTACCGATGTTGCATCTCGAGCCATGCTTGAGCACTGCCCCAGCCCAGCCCTTCAAGGCGCAGTGCCAAGTCCGGCCAGATCGCGCGACGGCCTTGGATCACCTCGGCCAGATCGTTACGCTCAACCCCCAGCATAATCGCCGCCTCCTCAATCGAGCCGGCCCCCCCCTGTCCGGCCGCCTCCGCCCCGATGCAGCCCACGCGAATGCCCAGCCCGGGATGGGGAGGGTCGATTCGCAAGGCGGCGTTCGCACTGACTCGCTCGTGCTCTGGGATCTCTTCGAATGTCATGATGCTCAATGCCCCTTATGGTAATTCTCGTATCGCAAGACCCACACGTCGGCCCCCTCGCGCCGAAAGGTGATGCACCAGCCACCTCCCACACGGACGCTCCACTCCCCTCTTCGGTTCCCCCTCAGCGGATGCAGCCGAAAGGTGGGGACCTTCAGGGCCTGCATCGGGCGATGGGAATCCAAGGCCGCAAGGATGATCCGGATGCGCTCCACATGCCCGGCCTGCAGGCGACTGGCGTCGTTTCGCTCAAAGAACCGGCGTAGACGGCGGTCAGAGATTCGCTGTACCGGCACCCTCTGCCCGCTCTCAGAATCGCAGCGTCGCAGGCGACCAGCGCAACGGGCCCGTCTGCCCTAGTTTGTCCAAGATACGACCCCTAGCTTACCAGATTGGTGCATCTCGGAAGATGGTTGCGCCTGAAGCGATGGTGCCCCGCCACGCCACTGAATCCTCGGAGAACGACTGCCTCCGTCCTGCCCGCTGCTGCGGAAGCGAACCCCTGCTGCAGGCAGAGCGCCTGGCCGGCGGTCCGGACTTGGCCTATGACGGCCTGCAGGAATCCTGGCACCATATCCTAGCCCGCATTAGGGCCTCTCTTGTTGGGCCAGGCCGGCAGCCTGCCGCTGAGTGCGCGGCATCATCGCCGGAGCGAGTTCGGGCTCGCGCGGGCCAGAGGGAAGCGGATCCCAGCCCGGCCCTGAGATGCAGGTGGGTGACCGGGAGTTCCTGCGGGTGCCCCGCGAGAAGGTGGCGTTTGCTGCCCGAACCCAATCGCGATGTGCTCGAGTTGCGCTTCAAGCAGTTGCTCTCCGCACGCGAGCCGGCCACGCTTCTGCCGATCTCCCGCTCCAATGCGGCGAGTGGGTACTGAGCTTGGCTAGGGAGCGCTTCGCAGCCCCTACGAGGCGGTCGGAACGGGTAGCGCGGGTGGCGGGGATCGCAAGCGCAGGACTTCGGCCAGGTGTCACGGGGAAGGGCCGAACACTCTGCCGCCAACGCTCCTTGTTGGAGCAGCAGATCGGCATCGCGGACAGTCCCAGAACCTCGTCGGCCCTAGAACGGGGCTCCGAACCCTCATGATCTGCGCGATCACCCCGACCGCTTGAGACTAGGCACACTCCGAGAGGCGCTCGAGAGCTATCGCGCGACCGCGAGAATGCGATCGCACAGCTCCATGCCGACAGACCCTCCAGAGACTTGCCCACACACTGCGTCGCATCAGTAAGACTCAAGATCCTATCGCGCCGGACGGGTTGGCGCTCTCGAATTGACCGTCAGAACACCGCGAATGCGCCCTAGCCCAACCAAATTCTGACGCGATAGCCGAAGAGACGCCGAGGTAAGGGCCTTCGGACGCTTCCTCCTACGATTCAGCTTGCCGACGAACCCGAGAGGTTGGTGTTGGTTTGCGAGCATCGTTGCGTGCATTGGGGTCTCGGGGAATCGAGGGGGTGTTGTGTCGCCGGCCTCTGGAACGATCGACCAGTCGAAGTGGTAGTCCTTCTGGGCCTGCTTGATCGCCCGGATTCGCGGGCTCCCGAACGGGGCCAGCCGGAAGACTGCGTAGAGACTCTCAAGCGCGGCCACCCAGTGTGCAACCGTCTTGTGGCTGACTTGCAGGTCCTCCCGGAGTGCGTTGAGCGACAGTGGCGATCCGACCACGCCCGGAAGGCGCAACATACGCAGCTCCAAGGTGCCCAGGTCTCGGACCTGCTCCAAGGCGGTGATCTCCTCCCGAACCAAGAGGCTGCGGTACTCGCGAGACCAGCGACGGGCCTGAACTGCGGAGCCGGAGAAGAACGGCTCCGGGAATCCCCCCAACTGCATGAGCTGATCGAAGCCTTCCCGGTTCTCAACGCCAAGCTCAGCCACCGAGAGCGGATGCAGGCGGAGCAAGTGGTAGCGGCCCTGCAGCGAGTCGCCGGAATAGCGATACCACTCGAGTCTGGCGCTGCCCGTAACAAGAATTCTCTGCCCCGCGGGCCGTCCGTCGAAGAGCCCCTTGAGGAAGTCCCGCCAGCGGCGGCACTTGTGGAGCTCGTCGAAGAACCACATCGGAGCTGGGGGAAGCTGCCGCAGCAGGATCCTCTCGCGATGCCCGGCGATGTCCCAGTTGAGGTAGCCCTCTTGAGTCTGAGGCAGCGAGAGGCCCATCGTCGTCTTGCCGACCTGCCTAGGCCCGGCCACGAAGACCATCTTCCGATCGAGATCGGACTCGACCTAGCTAGCCAAGTAACGCTGCTCCATGCCGCTCAGGCTACCCGATTCTTTACCCGTAGGCAAGAATTGCCGAGGACGGATTTGCCTATAGGGGAAAATGCCCTCCGGCTTGCATCATGCTCCTTCGAATCTGGCTCCTGCCTAAGCCTAGGAATCCGCAAAGAGTCGATCAAGAGAATCGGGGTTCCCGCTGTAGAAGACCCGATGCGAGAGGTCTGACGTCACCACTGCGGACAGGCAGGGCGGCGGTCCAAACCGCGCTGTCTGAGGCAGACACTGAAATGGGCCGGCTCAGGCGGACTGTGACTTACGGACGCCTCGCCTAATGGAGCCCAACCAAGTCCAGCGGGGAGGGTCCCGGCATCGACGTCGCAGCAAGTCTTTCGGAACGCTCAGCCTAGGCCGGGCTCGGTCACCGAACTGCCTGGCAACCCCCGCGATCATGCAGGATGTGAGTCCGAGCAGGTGTCCCAGAGCTCCGCGATTGGAAGGAAGGCGACGCGACGCGGCGGCAGCGGCTGAAGCGCCTGTCGCGGGCGAAGGCCGTTCTGCGGGGAAGCCCGGCCTGAAGTGGCCGGCACCACTGATTGCGCTGGGCAGAGACATGGACGCGTGAAGGGCAATGGGCTGGAGGTCGGCGAGGTTCCAAGCAGGGCGCCGTCCACGGGGCCACTGAACCCGGAGTCCGTGCTGGCGGACGAGGGTGTGCCTGACCGCATCGGCGATTGTCGAACGAGTTCGGTTCGATTCTCTGGCGGCACCAGCTGGTTCTTCAGGTGCCGCGTTGCGATCTAGGCGGGCATGATGGAAGACGGATGGGCCAGTGATCCGTGATCGAGCCGAGAACGGGATGTCTCATCTCAATCGGAAGGCCCCGGGGGTGGACACAATCAGCGGGACCCCAGCCAGCACTGAGGCCGGAGGATCGGCTGCCGCCGCAAGGGGTCACTGGAGGTCGGACGCGCTGCCTGAAGCGCTTTCGCCACATCTCGAAGTCCTGCCAGTCGCCTATGCGGGCCAGACTGGCCAACCTCCAATTGGCGTGGCTCTGGGTCGCGGACCTGTTGCCACCCTTGGCATCGGCACGTGCTGGAGGACTTGGAGTGGTACCACGCAGGCGGGCAAGGGAAGCCTCGAGACGGCCTGCGACCAGCCCCGATTACATTCCCCACACCGTGATCGGCGGGGCTCCCGGCTCGCTGGCCCTGCGAAACACCCGCTCTTCCCACGACTTGTTCGGACGCAGGTCGAAGACTACCAAATGCCCGGATTCGGCACCGCAGCAGTCCATGTACCAAGCCGTCTGCTCCAAGCCCTTACTGATCGTGGTCTCCAAGCCCTTCCTCTCGCCGACCACCTTGCACTCGATGACGTGCTTGAGGGGACGGTCAGACAGCGGGAGGCCCGGGCGGGGCCATTCGACGACCAAGTCCGAGCGCCCGCGGGCGACGGCGTACTCCCGCGTGATGCGTCCGCCACTATTGACGACGCGGTGCAGGTAACCGTGCAAGATCAGCTGGGGGCCGGCTTCCCGGTGTCCGTACCGGTCCACCCACGACTCGGAGTGCTCGCGGAAGTAGTCCTGGAACCCGCCCAGCAGCGCCTTGAGGTCCAAGCTGCCGTCCGAGTGGATGTACCAGCGAGGGGAGACGCGGCCCTTGAGATCGGACTCCTGGACAGTGGTCAGCTCGCGGGGGATGACTTCGGCGTAGATTGGGTTGGCCATCCGGACCGGGCCGGCGGTAGCGACGAGGCCGAGGTCTTGGACGTACTCAAGGTCGCGCCCTGAGTAGTCGTATCCGGGAGAGCCCGCGATCATCGGCAGGATCACCCGCCGGACGCGCTGCTCGCGGAGCTTGTCGCTGAGCTGGTGGAGGTGGGTGACGCGGTTGAGGATGAGAGTCTCCTTAGCTTGGTCGATGGCGCCCACCGTCACCAGCCGGCTCCGGTCGCGGCCCACCTTGTCCTCAAAACAGGTCTCGTAGGCCAGGGCGTTGACCAGCCAAGGCTGGCCCCGCGTGAGCTCCCACACGCGGTCGAGTGCGTCCGCCTCGAATGCTTGGCCGGTCTCGTCAGTGTGCTGGAGCAGCAGGGAGCGCACTTCATCCCCGCGGAAGTCCCCCAGCCGCAGGGACTTGGCCTTGATGTTGAAGGCGCTGCCCCCGGTGATGTGGAAGCCCTCCGACTCCGAGAAAATGCGGTAGTCACGGACGTCGCGGACGCCACACAGCACGACGCTCTGAGGGAACCAGCGCGGCCGGTCGCGGTAGCCCGCACGTAGCTGTCGCAGTACCGAGATCAGGGTGTCCCCGATCAGGGCGTCGATCTCGTCCACGAACAGGATCACAGGTCTGGAACCCGACGCCGCCCATTCCGACAGGACACTCTTGAGCGCCAAGAGCGGGCCGTCTCGGTCCAAGACGTCCTGCCAGATCCGCCGGACTACGTCCTCCTCCGTGGTTCTCGCAACCTCCACTGCCAGAGCGGCTAGGATCGTGTGGATTCCTGCGCCGACATCTTGGCGGGCGGTCTGGGCGGGTTCGACATTGACGTAGACGCAACGGAAGCGGCCGGTGGCGTTGAGATAGTCTGCGAGCGCAGCCAGAACGCTCGTCTTGCCGGTCTGGCGGGGCGCGTGAAGGATGAAGTACTTTTTCCGCTCGATCAGCGTGACGATCTCGTCTAGATCCACGCGCTCCAAAGGGGGGATGCAGTAGTGGTCCTCCGGGATGACCTCGCCCTCGGTGTTGAAGAAGCGCACTCTCGGTTGAGTATGGCACGGATGAAGGGTACCGCGAAGCCTATAGAGGCCTTCGGCTGCACGCTGAGGTCAGGGCCTTCGGCCGCTAGCTCCTACGATTCAGTTCGTCACAGAACCCGAGAGATTGGCGTGACTTTGCGAGCACTGCTGTACGCATTGAGGTTGCTGGGATCAAGGGGGTGTTTTCTCTCTACCCTCTTGAGTCCTTCAGGCCAGCTGGCGGCGGTCGCTCGCAGGACTCGCTTGCGATGCACTCCAGTCTCCAGCCCATCGGCCTTGGGGACCGCCGTCGCCTCGACATCTTCAGTCCTCTCGGCCCGGCGGAAGCCTATCGTCCTGCTTTCCGTAGCCGCGCTAGAGCGTGAGAATCGACTGCCGGAGCAGGGCGGCCTGCTACGGCGAAGTGAAGCCACCTCAGTCGCATTCCCCGGGTCGGTTCCGGGAGGACACACCGGGCCCCTCCAAGGACCCGCGCAGCCCTGTTGTACTCTGTGGGCTAAGCTCAGCGGCCGACGCTCGCATGAGGAGCGGTAGCTCCATCTTCCCGCTCGGTGAGGAGGTACGGCGGCCGCGACAGCGGCCCTCGTTCGGTAGCAGCGGAGAGTCGGTAGGTCCATTGCCAACGGCATGCTCCTCTCCGCCTTCGCAGACAGCAACGCAAGTGGAGCAAGGAGCAACAGTCCTCGACGCCTTCAGCATGACCGGGGCGGCGGCACAGTTCAGAAAGGAATCCGCCAAGTGAACGCAGCGAGCAACGCGGGGAAGCTGGCGCCAGGGGCGCGCATCGTGGTCCGTGACACCGAATGGGTCATTCGGAGGTCCGACCGAAGCGCCAGCGGCGGCCTGCAGCTGATCTGCAGCGGCGTCTCCGAACTGATCCGGAGCCAAACAGGCGTCTTCGACACTTCGCTCGACACCGATGTCGAGGTCTTGGATCCGGCCGAGACGGAACTCGTCGGGGACGGCACGACTGGCTTCGCCAAGAGTCGGCTGTTCGTAGAGAGCCAGCTTCGGCAAGCGCAGCCGAGCGACCACAAGATCCGGATCGGGCACTTGGCCGCGATGGACTCGGTGGCCTACCAGCTGGATCCGGCCATGATGGCGCTGCGGCAGCCTCGTCAGCGCATCCTGATCGCCGACGCGGTAGGCATCGGCAAGACCTTGGAGTCGGGCATCCTCGTCAGCGAGTTGATCGCTCGCGGTAAAGGCCGCAGAATCCTGGTACTGGCGGTCAAGAGCATGCTGACGCAGTTCCAGAAAGAGTACTGGAATCGGTTCACGATCCCGTTGACACGGCTGGACTCGGCGGGAATCCGGCGAGTCCGGCAACGCATTCCGACCAGTCACAACCCGTTCCACTACTACGACAAGTCCATCATCTCGATCGACACTCTCAAGCAGGAGTCCGAGTACCGCTCGCACCTCGAGGGCGCGTACTGGGACATCATCGTGATCGACGAGGCGCACAATGTCGCAGACCGCGGTACCGGCTCAATGCGCAGCCGGCTCGCCCAACTGCTGGCGAAGCGCTCGGACACGCTCATCATGCTGTCGGCCACACCGCACGACGGCAAGGCCCGTAGCTTCGCCAGCCTGATGAACATGCTGGATCCGACGGCGATCGTCGATCCGGAAGACTACCGCAAGGAGGACTTCCGCAGCAAGGGCCTCGTGGTGCGGCGATTTAAGAAGGACATCCGTGACCAAGTCCGCGAGGCGTTCCGGGAGCGCAAGGTGTACTCGGTCCGAGTTGAGGCAAGCCCGGAAGAGGAGGCGGCCTATCAAGCTTTGCTCAACGTCAAGGTGGCGCAGAGCCGGGCCGGGCAGTCCAAGAGGGACCTGTTCTCAGTGAGCTTGGAGAAGGCGCTGTTCTCCAGCCCCGAAGCGTGCCGGGAGACAGTGGCGAAGAGAATCGAACGACGGGAAGGGGAAATCCGCAGGAAGCGAGTGGCCGGAAAGGGTGGCGTCGGCGCGCTCAGAGAGGAGGTCCGCACGCTGGAGCGACTGGAGGCGGCGCTAAACAGCATCGGCAGACACGCGGACTCGCGCTACCAAGCGCTGGTGCGGGCGATCCGAGACGGACGGCCCTTCCGATGGAACGCGAGAAAGCCGGACGACCGGCTGGTGATCTTCACCGAGCGCATCCCAACGTTGCATTGGCTAGCCGAGAACTTGCGGAGGGACTTGAAGCTCCGGCCCAAGCAGGTCGTGACGCTCCACGGCACGATGAGCGACATCGACCAGCAGCGAGTGGTCGAGCGCTTCGGTCACCGCGCGGACAGCGTGCGGCTGATGGTGTGCTCGGATGTGGCATCAGAGGGCATCAACCTGCACTATCGCTGCCACAGGCTGATCCACTATGACATGCCGTGGTCGCTGATGGTATTCCAGCAGCGCAACGGGCGGATCGACCGCTATGGCCAGACATCCAAGCCAGAGATCGTCTACCTAGTATCCGAGAGCGGCAACGAGACAATCCGGGGCGACCAGCGAATCCTCGAGATCCTGCAGGAGAAAGACGAGCAGGCCCACAAGAACATCGGGGATCCGTCAGCCTTCATGAATGTGCATTCAATCGTGGCTGAGGAGAGAATCACCGAAGCGGCCATCGCGTCCGGCGAGTCCTCCGAGAGCTTCGATGAGCGGCTCAAGCCGCAGTCCAACGAAGGCGACGATCTCTTGGCCCTGTTCCTGGCGGGCGCTTCCGGCGGCGGGTCCGCTGATCTGGCGGGCACAGGTGAAGGCAAGCAAGCTGAACTCGCTGAGGAGGAACCGGATCGGCCTCTGTCAGTGTTTCCCAACGATCTCTCCTACTGCGAGACGGCGCTGCACTACCTGAGCGAAGAGCATCCGTTGTTGAACTTCACCTCGGACAGGGAGGCCGGCTCGCTGGAATTGGATGCACCGGAGGACTTGCGGTTCAAGTTCAGCTACTACCCGAGGGAGGTCTTGCCCGCCAACCACCGATTCCAGCTAACCACGGACGAGGCGGCCATGCAGCAAGCCATTGAGAACAGCCGCCGGGACGAGGAGACTTGGCCGCGGAAGCACTACCTGTGGCGGCAGAACCCGGTGGTGGAGTGGCTCAATGACAGGATGCTGGCTTCCTTCGGGCGGCACGAGGCCCCGGTGCTGGCGGGAGTGCAGGGCTTGGGCTCCAGCGAGGCGGTGTACGCATTCTCGGGGATCCAGCCAAACAGGAAGAGCCATCCTCTGGTGTGCGAGTGGTGCGCGGTGATCTTCGAGGACGGGGACTACAGGGAGTGCGTCCCGTTGGAGGAAGTCCTGAACCGCACTGGCCTCAATCGGGGATCCGTCCCGAATCGCGGCAGCGAGGCCGACTTCGACACGCTGAAGGCCGCGGTTCCAGAGGCGGTGGATAGGGCAACCCTCTGGATTCGGCCGCGGTCCGACGACTTCGAGAGTGAAATCAACAAGCAGCTGGAGCGAGAACTGGCAGACCTCGAATCGCTGAAGACGAGGCAACTGGAGCATGTCACGGCCCGGATCGCCCAGTCCAGAGCCGCCGAAGGCCTCAAGCGGGGCCAGCTCCTCAAGAAGCGCAAGGAGATCGAGGACCTATTTGGTGAGTACCTAGAGTGGGTCCAGGACACAATGACTCTGGAGACTGAACCTTGGCTGCGACTCCTGTGCGTCATGACGGGGGAGAGCTGAGCGGGATGCCTCCGAGCAGCGGGGCCGGGTTCGCCGGCATCAGCAACGAGCGCGAGTTCTACAGCGACCACTACCTGGCCGAGATCCTGTCGCGGGACCTGCGCGGTACGATCAAGCGCTGGCACGAGCAGGCCCAGGAGGCGGAGGGAGCGTCCAAGACGCCCTTCCAGAGGCTGCGGGCCTTGGCCGGTCCCTACCTTGAGTTCCGCAGCGCGTTCGGGGCCGAGGAGGACGACCGCCGCCGCATCGCCTTGCAGCGCCGGTGGCACCGCCGCCAGCTCGAGGCGCTCGGACACGCGTGGAAGCCGTGCGACCTCCCGCTGGAGGACGACGCCGAGATCCCGGCGCTGAGCGAGTGCGGCAGCCAGGAGCTGGTGGCCGTGGAGGCCTTCGACGCCGAAGGCGAGGATGTCGATCCCTTGTCGCTGACGCCGCGCCGGCGGCAGTTCCGCGGCGAGGCCCCGCCGGCCAAGGGGCTGCTGGAGCAGACCTGGGACGAGGTCATCACCCGTCGCGTGTTCGGGCAGCAGCACCCGCCGCGCTGGGTGCTGCTGCTGTCCTGCGGCCAGACCCTGCTGATCGATCGCGGCAAGTGGGCCCGCAAGCGGCTGCTGCGCTTCGACTGGGGCGAGCTGCTGGGGCGGCTGGAGACGCCCGCGCTGCAGGCGGCGGCCTGCCTGCTGCATCGCGAGTCGCTGGTGCCGGGTTCCGGCGGCGCCCTGGCGGACGCCCTCGACGAGAACAGCCACCGTCACGCCTACGGGGTGTCGACCGACCTCAAGTACGCCCTGCGCGAGGCCGTCGAGCTGCTGGGGGACGAGCTCGGGAAGTCGCTGCGGGCGGACGGCGTGGAGCCTCTGGAGCAGGGGCCGGAGTTCGCTGGGAAAGTGACGCGAGAGTGCCTGCGCTACCTGTACCGGCTGCTGTTCCTGTTCTACATCGAGGCCCGCCCGGAGCTGGGCTACGCGCCGATCAAGGTCGAGACCTACCGCCAAGGCTACAGCCTGGAGCGGCTGCGGGACATGGAGCTGTCCCGCCTGTCGACCGCCACGGCGCTGCAGCGCACCCACATCCAGCGCAGCCTGGCGCTGCTGTTCCGGCTGGTGCGGGAGGGCTACCAGCCCCAGCCCGACGAGGACGACTCGCACGGCTACCGCCAGTCGCACTTCGCCGACGTGTTCGAGATGCGGCGGGTGGACAGCTCGCTGTTCGACGAGCTGGAGACGCCCTTGCTGGCCAAGGCCCGCCTGCGGGACCCGGAGCTGCAGCGCGTGATCCGGCTGCTGTCGCTGACCCGTCCGGCCAAGGGCAAGCGCCGCGGGCGGATCTCCTACGGGCAGCTGGGCATCCACGAGCTGGGGGCGGTCTACGAGGCGCTGCTGTCGTTCCGGGGCTTCTTCGCCGAGCAGGACCTGTACGAGGTGAAGCCCGTCAAGTCCAAGCGGGACGAGCTGAAGGAGGCTTGGTTCGCCACGGCTGAAGACTTGGGGTCCTACCGGGACAGCGAGAAGGTGTACACGCAGGACCGGCGCGGGCGCAAGACGCTGCTGAGGCACCCTAGGGGGAGCTTCCTGTACCGGCTGACGGGCCGGGAGCGGCAGCGGTCGGCCAGCTTCTACACGCCACAGGAGCTGACGCGGACTGTGGTACGGTACGCCTTGCGGGAGCTGGTGCCGGACGACATGCCGGCCGAGCGGATCCTGGACCTGACGGTGTGCGAGCCGGCCATGGGGTCGGCGGCCTTCCTCAACGAGGCGGTCAACCAGCTGGCGGCCAAGTACCTGGACCGCCGGCAGAAGGAGCTGGGGGAGCGGATCCCGGGCCAGCGCTACGAGCGGGAGCTGCAACGGGCGCGGCACTTCTTGGCTGACCGCAACGTGTACGGGGCGGACCTGAACCCGGTGGCGGTGGAGCTGGCGGAGGTGTCGCTGTGGCTGAACTGCATCGTGCCGGACGGGCACGTGCCGTGGTTCGGCTTCCAGCTGCGCGCGGGCAACTCGCTGGTCGGGGCGCGGCGGGCCTTCTACCGCAGCGAATCGATCGCCCAAGGAGTCGTCAGGGCCGTCCGGTGGCACAACGCGGCCCCGCAGCGGGTCGAGCCCGGGCTGGAGCCGCGCCGTCCGGCGGGGACGGTGTACCACTTCCTGCTGCCGGACCCGGGCATGGCGGCCTACAAGGACCGCTTCGTCAAGACCTTGGTCCCGGAGCGGATGGCGATGTTCCGGCTCTGGCGGAAGGAGTTCTGCCAGCCGTTCTCGAAGGCAGACGTGGCGGCCTTGGAGCGGCTGTCGGAGGCGGCGGACCTGCTGTGGGGGCTGCACGCCGAGCAGCTGGCGCGGGACCGGGAGGCCACTTCGGACGACCTCGGGGTGTGGGGGCGCGAAGCGCCGCAGCGGCGCACGGAGAACGGGTGGAAGGACCGCATCCTGCGGCAGGGCGTGGGCGGCACGGAGGCCTTCTCGGCCGGGCCCGGCCAGCGCCTGCGGCTGGTGATGGACTACTGGTGCGCGCTGTGGTTCTGGCCGCTGGAGGAGCGGGCGGCGGAGCCCCCGACGCGGGACGAGTTCCTGGCGGAGGTCGAGCTGGTGCTGACCGGCAAGATGCAGCTGCCCGGCATCGCGCCGGGCGACGCGGGGTTCCTGTTCGGCCACGAGTACGCCGCGCAGAACGAGGAGCTGGCCGCGAGGATCCTGGACGAGGCGGGGGCGATGGACCTCGACGAGGTCTTCAAGCTGTTCCCGCGCCTGAAACTGGTGCGCGAGCTGGGCGCGGGGCGACTGCGGTACCTGCACTGGGAGCTGGAGTTCGCGGACCTGTTCTATGGCACGCGGACCGACGGCGCGGCCCGGCGGGGCTTCGACCTAGTGGTCGGCAACCCGCCGTGGGTGACGGTGGAGTGGGACGAGCGGGGCGTGGTCGGGGACTACGAGCCGCTGGTCGGGATGCGCAAGATGCGGGCGCCGCAGCTGCGCAGGATGCGGGAGGAGGCGCTGGAGGAGCGGTCCGGCCTGCGGGATGCCTACCTAGCCGAGTGCGCGTCGTCGGAGGCGACAAAGTCCTACCTGAGCGCGGTCCAGAACTACCCGGCGCTGAAGGGCATGCGGACGAACCTGTACAAGTGCTTCTTGCCGCAGGCCTGGGGGCTGGTCCACGGGGGCGGCGTGGCGGCCTTCCTGCATCCGGAGGGGGTGTACGACGACCCCAAGGGCGGGGCGCTGCGGTCGCAGCTGTACGCCCGGCTGCGGGCCCACTTCCAGTTCCAGAACGAGCGCAAGCTGTTCGCGGAGGTGCATCACGAGACTCGCTTCAGCGCCAACGTCTACGGGCCGGCGCGCGAGCAGCCGGGCTTCGACCATGTGGCCAACCTGTTCGCGGCGGCCACCGTGGACGCCTGCTACGACCATCCGGGCGACGGGCCGGTGCCGGGCATCAAGGACGAGGCCGGCAAGTGGGCCACCTCCGGCCACCGGCGGCGCGTGGTGCGCGTTGGGAGCGCGGAACTGCGGACATTCGCGGCGGCGCTTGACAAGGCCGGGACGCCAGCGCGGGAGGCGCGGCTTCCAGCGGTGCATTCGCGGGAGCTGGCCCGCTTCCTGCGCAAGCTGGCGGGTCAGCCGCGGCGGCTGCGGGACTTGCGG
This sequence comes from Bryobacterales bacterium, assembly GCA_963662745.2. GTDB lineage: Bacteria > Acidobacteriota > Terriglobia > Bryobacterales > UBA6623 > VXMF01. The sequence goes on along the minus strand of CAXXUI010000002.1, from coordinate 1,116,051 downwards.
GGGAGCTACGCCTGCCACACCATCCACAACGAGACGAACGCACAGCGGGACGGGACGATCCGGCGGGAGACGCGGTTCCCGGACAGCCCCGGGGAGTGGATCCTGTCGGGGCCGCACTTCTTCGTCGGCAACCCGCTGTACAAGACGCCGCGCAGGGTCTGCACGACCAATCGACAGTACGACTGCATCGACCTGACGGCCATCCCCGACGACTACCTGCCGCGGACCAACTACCTCCCGGACTGCGGGGACGCGGAGTACCAGCGGCGCATCCCGACGGTGCGGCTGGGCGAGGGGGAGGCCGTCGCCGAGAAGAGGGTCTCTGCGTACTTTCGGCATGTCAACAGGAGGAGGGTTGGTCCAGCAAGAGAACGGACGCTAACTGTCAGTATTGTTCCTTCTGATGCCAGCTACATCGACACAAGCACCGGTACTGCATTCCTTGATGTCCGGGAGCTACTTGATTACCACTGTGCGTGTCTCTCCTTACCAATGGACGGATACGTAAAGATATCAGGTGCAACGGACCTGCGAAACGCGGTCATCGAGAACCTTCCCCTGCCAGTCTTCCGAACGCCGATCCGCTTCCTGCTCCACGTTAGAGCGTGCGCATTGAACTGCCTTACAACCTACTATCGGGATCTGTGGGGAGCTGCTTGGTTCGATGGCTACTGCACCGACCAATGGACCAAGACCAATCGGCGTCTCGATCCTGCCTTCTTCGCTACGCTGAGTCCAGACTGGACTCGCCAATGCGCACTGCGATCTGACTACGAGCGCCGGCAGGCGCTGGTCGAGATCGACGTACTGACCTCGATGGCGCTGGGCCTCACGCTCGACGAGCTGACCGCCCTCTATCGCGTCCAGTTCCCCGTGATGCGGCAGTACGAGGCCGACACCTGGTACGACGCCAACGGCCGCATCGTCTTCACTCCCTCCCAGGGCCTCACTGGAATCGGGCTGCCTCGCAAGCATCGCCCTGAAGGCCCGGAGTACGGCCTCGTCTTGCCGGACCGTACCGAGAACGGCTTGGCCCGTGACTGGGAGGACATCCGCCACTTGAAGGCTGGCTTCGTGACACGCGAGATCGACGACGACACCCTGCCCGGAGGCCCCGTGAAACGCACGATCGAGTACCATACCCCGTTCTCTCGTTGCGACCGGGAAGAGGACTATCGAGCTGCTTGGGACGCGTTCTCCAGCCGCCTCGGCTGATTCCGGCAGCAGCTCACTCACGGTCCCACTTGGCCAGAATCAGAGTCCAGGCCCGCACTCACGCCTCTGGGCCAAGGTTCGCTTCTCTGAACTCGTACCGCAGCCCGAACTGCAGCACCCCGCCTAGCACCAGCGTCCGCGAGTGTTGCCGAACGAGGCAGACTCCGTCACCACTGCCGCGTCGTAGGTCGCGATGAACCGAACCGTGTTGGTCAGATTAAACGCCCCAGCCCGGAACTGGAGTCTGTGCATCTCAAAGGGAAGCTGGAACTGCTTCCCGGTTGCGAAGTCGAGCAAGAAGATCCAGCGGCCCCGCAAGTTGTTGCGAATGCCGATGCTCCCGCGGCAGGCGTTCTCTAACGACCGAAGGGCCAACTCCGGATCGTGGCAAGTGTTCGGGCCCGGACTTCGTCAAGTCGAGCCGCCGAGAATTGCTCAAGACCGGCTGCACTGAAGGCCGCCACTCTGCTCCGAGATTGGGCTGGCGGGGCTGGGCCGGTGTCGGGCTGACTCATCCGGCAGGGTTTCCAGCGGCCGTTACGCGGACTTGCTGACAGCGCCGAGCAGCGGTAGGGCTGGGCGCAGAGGTAGGACGTGGAGAATTGGATGTTCCCTCTGAGCGTTGCCGGTAGTAATGTCCATGTTGATCCGCCCGGATGGCGCGCAGACAACGGTAAGCAGGTCGAACTGCGCGGGTGGATGCCTCAGTCCGGGGAGGCTGTAGGTCAGGCGTCGGATGAGCTGGCCTCGGCTGGGCCGGCCGTCTCCCACTCGACGAGGGCCACATTGCGGGCCTCGCGGCTGAACTCCACGCCCACTAGGTGGACCGGCTTGCCGGAGGCGAGGTGCTTGGCGGCGTAGCCCTTGGCCTTGAGCTGCCGCAGCGCCAAGCCGGAGCCTTGTCTCCCGGGCACGGTCTTGAACTCGAATAGGACGATCCGCTGGCGGGTCAGCACCGCCAAATCGAGGTTGCCTTGGGAGGACGCCTCCTCGGGGCGCGCGTCGAGGCCACAGCCGTTGAGCAGGGCGAAGAAGACGGAGGCGTAGTAGCCCTCATAGCGGTCGAGCTCGTTGTTGCGGTTCCAGTCGTGGGGGATGCTGTGGAAGAAGGCGCGCAGGGACTGCTGGAGCTGGTCGAACCGGGCCGCACGGAGGTGGTCCGACAGCGAGGAGACGGCGTGCAGGCGCTGGCTGGCGGCTACAGCGTCGTGCTCGGGCGGCGGGGCGAGGACTGCGAGCAGGTGCCGGTTGAGGCTGGCGCGGACTTCGCGGTTGGGGTAGCGGAGGCGGTAGTGCCGCTGGCCGGCCCTGAGCTCGGAGCGTTCGACGGTGAGGTAGCCGGTCTGGAACAGCAGGGCCGCCGTGGAGATGGAACCGATATCGAAGGCCGAGAGGAGCTCGTCGGTGGCGTGCAGGCCGTCAAGGCTGGCTGCGGGCACGCGGCGCCGGACGAGGGTTTCAGCGAGGGAGCAGCCGGGAGTGCAGGTCTCGAACCACCAAGCGCGGAAGTCGCGCTTCTCGAATAGCAGCAGGACATCGTAAGGGTTGTAGACCTTCTCTTGGCCGCCCCAGCTGTAGCCGCTATACCGGCGCCGAATCTCGTCGCGGTCGAGGCCGCGGAGTTCGGGGGCGAAGACGGTGTCGAGGTCGTGGTCCGTGTAGCCGCAGAGGGAGGAGTGGCGGGGGTCGAGGGTGAGGTCGTTGAGATTGTTGACTCCAGAGAAAAGGCTGACATTGAAGAACTTTGTGACACCGGTAAGGAAGGAGCAGCGGATGTGCTCGTCGCAGTCCTTGAGTGTCGAGTAGAGGGCGCGGAGGTAGTTGCGGTTGCGGCGGGCGAGATCCGGCTCGTCCAGATTGTCAGTGATCGGCTTGTCGTACTCGTCAATGAGGACGGCGACACGGCGGCCGGAGAGGCGGTGCAGCTCCTCCAGCAGTTCGGCAAAGCGGTCGGACCCTTCTACGGCAGCGAGTTCCGCGCCGGTGGACCGCTCGAGGGAACGCAGTTGCTTGAGTAGGTCGTTGTGCAGGCCGCCGGGCCGAGTGTAGAGGCCGCCGCCGAAGGAGAGGCGGGCGACGGGGCGGCGGACGGACCAGTCCCACCCTTCGTAGGCCGCCAAGCCCTGGAAGAGATTGCGGTTTCCTTCGAAGAGCTCCTTGAGCGTGCTGAGGAAGAGGCTCTTACCGAAGCGGCGCGGCCGGGAGAAGCAGAAGTGTTTGCCTTGGCTGAAGAGTTGGAGGGCGAAGGGAGTCTTGTCGACGTAGTAACGGTTCTCGGTGCGGATTTCGCGAAACGTCTGGACTCCGGTGGGGAGACGGCGTCTGGAGCAGGGCTGGCTCATCGGGCGGGTCTCACGTGTCTCAATTCTAGGTGACTGGGGATCGCGCACGTCAAGTGTCCGCAGAGTGTGCGGATCGCGCGAACTGCAAGCCGGGTTTCGTTTGCCTTGGGCCGGCGTTGGCATCGTTGGGAGTGCTCGGTTGTCTCGGGGAAGCGTCGGTCGCTTTGCCGGAAGCGGTCGGGAGGTTGCCTTCCTGTCGAGGAAAGAGGATCGAGGCACACCAGTTCGTGGTCCCGTCGCAGCACTTGGCTCGAGGCCGGACCTGCACTGCTGATGCCGGGGCAAGGAGGGGCTGGATGGGGGCCGATCGGCGAGTGCGGATCGGTGGTCGAAGCTGTGGCGGTCACCCAGTGTCCTGGGCAGGCCGGCACAAGACAGCCGATGCGGACACAACGGCAGGTACTCCCGCCCATCTCAGCCTCGATGCGACTGTCGCGTGTGCAGCCAATGCTCCGCCGAGGTCCCGACACTGATCGTGGCGACACGGATGCAACGAAGCCTGTTTCCTCCCTGCGTCGTGGCACGCAGGGCTGGCAACCCCGCTTGGCGGCACGGTCAGCGAACTCCAGCTAGCTGCAGGCAGATTCCGGCGTGCTCAGGACTGGGGAACCGTGCGAATAGCTGTCGTCATTGATGCAGTGCTGACTGCCCCTCCTCCGGCAGACCGGCGTGCCGGGAATTGGCGGCACGGGCCCCTAGCGGCGCACGGGAGTCCAGGCTGGGCCCGCCGTCTCCAGAGCTCTCGCAGGAGGGTCCGCCACCAGCCTCTTCCACAATTCCGAATCGTCCGGCCCCGCCTCTAGGGCGGTCTTGATCCGCAACAGGACATCCCGCGGACAGTCGCTAGAGTGTATCCGGTCCATCCCCCTGCGGAGCGCTTCTCTCCGCGCAGCCACCTCTTCTAACCCAACTCTGCCCTCATTCGCAAACGAAGCGTCACACAGTGCGGCCAGCACTTCCCCAGACGAGCGAAGCACGGCGGCCAGCCGCAGTGCGGACACGCCGATCTCTTCCCGGGGGTCGTCGGAGGCGGAGCACAAACCGACATGTGCCTTCTCTGTCAGTCCGTCGCAGCCCCGCAGCAAGGGCAGCAAACGATCTCTTGGAGACGCCCGTTCCAAGTCGTCACACAGCTCTGCCACGGAATGGGACCGCCGGGGTTCCACGCCCCTCATGCTCAGCACGGCCTTGCACAGCAGCTCTCCCGCCATTGCTCCTTGGCGCGCCGCGGACGTGTCGTAGCCCCAGCGCCGGTGTGGGGGCTGCATCCAGTAGTCGGCCAATGCGTGCATTCCGCCGCGCATCTCGCCGTGGGCTTCGTACAGGAGGTCCCAAGCAACTCGAATGTTCACATCCTTCCTTTCAGGCCTCGGCAGGGGGGTGCCATGCAGACAGAGCCCGGAAGCCGCAACGGCATGCGAAACGCCGCAGACGTTACGGCGGCGCGCAGCTCTGGAACGTTCTATCGGAACCCAGTCCACATCGCGATTCTCGATCGTGGACGGAAGGCCCTCCAACGACGGGAGTTCTCCCTCGTACAGCAGCGCAATGTCCCAATCCGAATCCGAACCGTGATCCCCGCGCGCCCGGGAGCCGAACAGGATGACGGAGACCTGGTCTGGCTGGCTCCGCGCCCAGCGTGCCACCCGCTCCATGAACCTGTCTGGAACGCTCTCCGGCTTCCCCACGGGCGGCATCGTCCTCAGTCTAGGGCCAATGCCCCTCAACCATGGGAATTGCTCAGGCCGGCCGATCCTGACAAGCACGGCATGAGCCCGGTTTGAGGTTCGGAAACAGCCTCTCGACGAGGCTGGTCTTGCCCGTCTGGCGGGCCCCAGTGAGAATCACCACTGGGCGTGTCTCGGCTCGCTGCCTAAGGAACAACTCGACCGTCCGATCAATCCACGTAGTCAAATTGTAGAATGCGATGGGAATTACTGACGTGAGTACCCAGGATCCAGATGTTGTATGGGTTCCGTCAAGGATCCAGCATATGGTACTCGTGTCGAATCGGAATAGTCTGCATCTATTTGCGGCATGCTGCCGGTCTCACATCGTGCTCGGCGCCCATTCCGCCAGCATTGATGGAACTCATTCTGGTCTCCATGAGCACATGATCTGTGCCGGGCAGTTCCCCCGTCCCTGGCCCACCTCTGGTGCTCTAGCAGCCGACTGTCGCGCGCGGCAGCTCCAATTCTCAACCCAGGATGCGCCGATCCGCCCCTCGGACATCCCGTGCTGGGCGCCCGCACCCGCCGCGGCTCCCAGTCGGGCCTGCTGCCGCTGGCGGCCCCACACCGCCGGAGCCGCTGGTGCCTCAGGCGGCTGCGACCCGGCCCGCCAGCATGGCCCAGGTCAGACGCCTGCCCTGCAGCCCCAGCGCCACTTGCCTCATCTGCTCCGCCGTGTCCAGCGGGCGCAGGTTGCTGCGCCCGCAGAACTCCTCCAGGTAGCGATGCAGGTGGCGCACGCTGAGGTGGTGGTAGATCCCGTACAGCCCGCGCTTGAACAGCGCCCAGAATGACTCGATGCCGTTGGTGCTCACCCTGCCGCGCACGTACTCTCCGCGGGAATGGTTCACCGCTGCGTGCTGGAAGCCCTCCAGCGACTGGTAGCTGGAAGAGCTGTCCGTGTACACTTCCGCGCCCGGAGTTGCAATCTTGTTCACGTAGGCTTGCAGTTCTTGTTTGGTAGTGTTCGGCACCACTTGCGCATGCACTCGCCCGCTGGCGCGGTCGCGCCCTCCGACCACCGGCTGCTTGCCGACCGTCCCGCGCCCGGCGTTCAGCTTCTTGCTGGCGTGCTTGTTCTTCTCTTTGCCTCCAATGTAGACCTCGTCCACTTCCACCGGGCCGCCGAACAGCCCTGCGGGTGCGGCCAACCCGGCCCGCACGCGATGGGCCAGATGCCAGGCCGACTGCTGAGTGATGCCCAGCTCGCGGCTCAGTCGCGTGCTGGAGATGCCCTTGATGCTGGTGCACATCAGATAGATGGCCAGGGCCCAGAGGCGGTAGCCGAGCTTGGTGTCGGCCATCACGGTGCCGGTGCGCAGGGAGAAGCGCTTGCGACAGGCGCGGCAGCGATAGGGCATGGAGGGGTGAGCGCAGCCGGACTGCACGTTGTCAGAGCAGCAATGGGGACACTCGGGGCCGTGGGGCCAGCGGAGTTCAGCGAACCAGATTTCAGCCGTTCCGTCGTCAGGGAACATCTGGATCACTTCGATCATCGAGATGCCTTTTCGGAACCATTTACCGGGGCTTTTATAGGCCGAACCGTTCTTACCAATCGTAGAGTCGAGGAGAGGCGCGTTGGCCTTAGCAAGGAAGCAGTAGCTGTTTTAGGGTTGTTCCTACGGCTTTCGCCATCTGTAGGTGCCTCACTGACCTTCCCGCTTAACTACGTCTCCTCTCCCCGCTCATCGAACCGGACATGCCAATTTCCAGCATCCGGCTCTCGGACGAGATCATGCCTTCGCCCACGGAAAGCTGGCCGTCCGCACTGGCCGGCGCACGAGGCCGAAGTCAATCCTCAGCCTCTCGCTCGGGTACCGCACGGGGTGGCCCGACTTCGCCTGGTGCTTCCGACACAGCCACTGGCTGAGCCGCTGGTCCGCAGGTGCGTCAACGGCGCGTGCCAGCTCTCCCGGCCACTGCTGCGCGCGGTGGTCCGGGTCTTCCTTCGCTTGCGCAGGTGATGCGCTCCGGAGTCTCCGAACTTTTCCGGAGCTAATAGGCTCGCGCCAGTCTCCATCGGTCCTGTCCTCCTTCCTGCATCGCTCTCGAACTGAGGCCCCTTCCCTCCACCGGCATTACCCGGCTTCCCCGGTACTACGGGCCTCTCCGCCACCCTGACCGGCCCGGCCTGTCCCTCGCGGGATGCCGGTTGGCGCGTGCACGCCACCGACAGGGCTTCCCGTGTTGCCTCCGTCTCCCTCTGGCACGCATGCTGCCGCCAATACCCCGGCGGAGACGCCCGGTGCTCGCATCGCTCGCTTCCCGGACGCTGGCTGCCTTCCCCGATAGAGCGGCGGGTCGGCCTCCGCATTATGCTTTTCGAGGCCTGCTCGGCGTTCACTCGCGTTGCGGCCTGCGTGCTCGCTGAGCCGCCCAAAAGGCGGCCCGTCACGTCGGAGTGCTTCAGTCCATGTCGTTACCTCCATGACCCGCTCCGACGGCTTCCGGCTGGAGCGACAGTTAGCCGGGCGGGCTTCGCACCCGCTGGGAGCCAGTGCCTTAGCACGGCGCACACTCTATTATTATACACTAAATCCAGTTCACATGCAACCAGACGCTGAGAATGAAATGCTCCAATTATGATCTTGGGTACTCACGTCAGTAATTCCCAATGCGATCGTGGAACTTGCGGTTTCCTGCGTCTCCGCTGCCAATTCGGCCTTCGCGAGCCCGATTCTCACGACGAGCGTCGGCAGGACCAAGAACGATGAACACGCCCGATAGCACGATCCCGCCGAGAATGCTCACCACGAACAGCACTAGGTACATTAGCTGGTTGACTGCACCCACCTCAACCCCCAATTGGCCCGCCCAAACCCTGCAAGGGGGACAGGCCGGCACCATGCCCTCCCGGGCTATTCGGTAGCGCGGCGTTCGATGGACGCTCAATGTCGAGTTCAAGAGGCCCATGGACGGACGGTCCGCGCCGCCGAGCAAGCCCGAGACCGTCCCGGGTGTGCGGGCCACTTCCGCCCCGGATCGGCCGGGCTGCCACATCCAGCTCCCCTTGCCGCTCCGCAGGGGGCGCCGATCCTAGGCCTTCCGGCTAAGAGAGAATTGAGAATCGCCAGATGATCCCCTCCTTAGTGGCATCCGAAGTCTCCCAAACCCTCTCGGACTTCGTCAAGACGCAATTTCAGCCGTCCAACCCCCGGATGGCCGACGTGGTCAAGAACTTCCTCGACGAGCCCGGCAGCCTGCTCAAGGGCCCCTACCTATCCCTCAGCCTCCCCTTCCAAGCAGCACCCGAGGGCGGGGAGCCGTTTCCGTCCATCCCCCTCGGCTTCACGCCGTACCGCCACCAACGTCAGGCCTTCGACAGTCTCCAAGGGGGCCGCTCCACTGTCGTCTGCACTGGAACCGGCTCCGGCAAGACCGAGTGCTTCCTGCTCCCGATCCTCGACTACTGCCGGCGGCGCTCCAGAGAGCGCGGAATCAAGGCCATCCTGATCTACCCGATGAACGCCCTCGCCAACGACCAAGCGGACCGCATCGCGAAGCTCGTCCATGGCACGCCAGCGCTCCGCGGCAAAGTCACAGCCGGCATCTTCATCGGCCAGGACCGGCCCAGCTGGAACACCGCGATGACCGCGGACAGCATCGTCTCGAATCGCGACGCGATCGTGAGTCGCCCGCCGGACATTCTCCTCACCAACTACAAGATGCTGGACTATCTGCTGAGCCGGCCCCGGGACCAGCGGCTCTGGAGGGACAACTCCCCCGACACCCTGCGGTGGCTGGTCGTGGACGAACTCCACACCTTCGACGGAGCTCAGGGAACAGACCTGGCCTGCCTGATCCGCCGCCTCAAGGCCCGCCTCCGCTCACCCGGCGAGAGCCTCGTCTGCGTAGGGACATCCGCGACCCTCGGCGACTCCGGCGGCACCGACCTCCTTGAGTATGTCCGCGAAGTGTTCGCAACGGACTTTGACGACGACGCGATCGTCGGCGAGAGCCGGCAGACCCCCGAAGAGTTCTTGGGCGGGGCGCTCATCACCCACTTCCTAGCCCCCCAGCCGGGGATGGCCGAGATTATCGACCCGGCCCGGTATCGCTCAGCAGAGGAGTACCTCCGCCAGCAATTCGAACTGTTCTTCGGCGAGCCGGCAGGTGACGACTTTGGCACATCCGAGTGGAGAGCGAGACTGGGAGAACTCCTGCGCGGCCACTCGGCCTTCCACAACCTCCTCACCGTCCTCAAGGGAGGCACGGACCGACTTGACAACATCGTGACGAGCCTGCGGCGCACGCTACCTCCCTGCCGCACCGCTAGCGAGCGGGAGAACGTCATCAACGGCCTTTGCGCCTTGACCTCCTACGCCCGAGCCAAGGACGGAAGTCGGCCCTTCGTGGATGTCGGAGTCCACCTCTGGGTGCGCGAGCTGCGCAGGATGGTGTGCAGCCTGGCGGAGGACACTCCGATCGACTCCAAGTCCACCGAAGGCCTGACGCCGACGGAGGAGCAAGGCGCGGACGGCGAATCCACTCCGGGCGCCGAGACTGGACCCGGAACTCCAACGCCACGCTCCTTCCGGAGGCTGCGCTACCACGACGACCTGGATTCCGAGAAAGCTCCGATCCACCTGCCGATGATCCAATGCCGCACCTGCCGCGTCAGCGGCTGGGGCGCCGTGCTGAACCCGGCCGGCGACGGCCTGCGCAAGGACCTCCGCCATTTCTACAACAAGTTCTTCTCCCACGATGTGGATGTCCGCTTCCTTTTCCCTGCCCGGCGGCCCCGCGGCGGGAAGGGGCGCAAGGGCGCCGAGAGCACAGTCTGCGGCTCTTGCGGGAGCCTTCATCCGGCGTCGACAGCCAGAGCGTGCGACATCTGCGGATCCGAGCAAGCGGCCCGGGTCTTCATCCCTGAGCAAACGGTCGAGCGGGTGAAGAAAGGTCGCCTCGTCAAGCGGCTATCCCGCGACTGCCCCTACTGTGGAGGCAAGCTGGACCTGTTCATCTTCGGCGCCCGCTCGATCCGCCTTCTCAGCGCCGCTATCGGGCAGGTCTTCGCCTCGCAGTTCAACGACGACCACAAGGCGATCGCGTTCTCAGACAACGTGCAGGACGCCGCGCACCGCGCTGCCTACCTCGAGCACCGCACCTGGAGGAGCGTGAAGCGGATGGCCATCGCCCAAGCCGTCCCGGAGGATGCAGCGCTGCCGATCAGCTCTCTGCCAGCCGCCGCCGTCAGCAAGGCCCGCGACCTGACCGCTTCGACCGACGGCACCGGACAGGAAGCGTTCGTGGAGCAGTTCGTCGCTCCGGATCGCAGCTGGCGCAAAGTAGTCAAGGACTTCATGGAAGGCGGTCGCTTCGACGCTCGACTGCCACTGCTTGTCGAGGAGAGGCTTCACTGGGAAGCTCTCGCAGAAGCCGGCTTCGGTGCGCAGTTCGCCGACTCCGTGCAGCACTCCCGCGCGGTGGCCGTCGGCCCGGATCTGGCAGCTTTGGACGCTGCATGTGAGCTGGCGAAACTACAGCTGCGGGAGGAAGTCGCCGAACTGAGCGAGATCTCCAAGCGGCAGGTCCTGCGTCTCGCTCTCGGCGTGCTCAGGCGCATGCTGCTCCGAGGCGCGGTGCTCGTCGAAACCGTCGACGCCGTCTGTAATTATGTCGAGCGCGGATGCCGGTCCTGGACCCTGCGCTCGCATCGGGCCCTTCCGGACTTCGGCAAGCGGGCGCGAGTCCCCGTCTTTCCGTGCCACTACGGATCGCTCGCCTCAGACTCGGAGGCCGAACTCCTGTTCCGCAACGAGAGCTGGTATCCGACTTGGGCCGCGAGAGTGCTCGCCGGCGACTTCGCGTTGGCGCCGCACCACTCGAAGCAGATCCTGACCATCCTGTTCGATTGCCTGCGGTCGGCAGATCTTGTGAGGACCCACACCGCCAAGGAAGCCGCCATCTGGTCCGTCAACCCCGACCGCGCTCATGTGACCCGCGACGTGAACGTCCTGCAATGCGAGAGCCCAGCCAGAGAGCTGATCGTGCCCGGGCCCGAGGCGCCACTCTGGATCGGAGCGCCCTGCCTCGACCTCGGCGTTCAAGACAGGTACTGGAGTACTTCCCCGGCATCCCCGACTTGGACAGGGCGGATGTACCGGGGGAGCAAGGTGCGTCGCATCGTCGCAGCAGAACACACGGCGCTGCTGACCCGCAGCAAACGCCGAACGATCCAGAGGCGATTCAGTCGTCCCGAGGTGCGGCGCTGCGATCCCAACCTGCTGTCCGCCACGCCCACTCTCGAACTCGGCATCGACATCGGGGACCTCTCCACCGTCGCGCTTTGCTCGGTCCCGCCATCGCAGGCCAACTACCTGCAGAGGATCGGCCGTGCCGGACGCCGCGACGGCAACGCCTTCACCATCACCGTCGCCGCCGGCAGGCCGCACGACTTGTACTTCTGGAACGAGCCACGAGAGATGCTGAGCGGTGTGGTCAGCCCCCCGGGTGTCTTCCTCAACGCCTCGGCCGTCCTCGAGCGCCAACTCACCGCGTTCTGCCTCGACCGCTGGGCGGCCAACTGCAGGAACCCCGAAGCGGTGCCGCCCAAGATCCGCGCCGTCCTCGACATCGTCCGCACCCGTAATAAAGCGGCCTTCCCCTACCCCTTCTTCGCCTTCACCGCCGACCGCAGGGAATCCCTGCTGAAGGACTTTCTTAAGATGTTCCGGGGTTCGCTCGGCGACGACTCCCAGGCCCACCTCCGAGCGTTCCTGTTCGGCGAGGCGGAGAAGGGCCCGGCCATCGAGCACCGGATCCTCAAGCGCCTCGAGCGCCTAATCCGTGAGAACGAGGCGATCCAGAATGAAATCAAGCAGCTCGACCGCCGCCTGAGGATCCTGCGCGAGACTCCCGATGACGAGGCGGTGCAGGCAGACATCCGCGAGGCTCAGCACGAGCGCGCCGGCCTCAAGAAGCTGTTCCAGAACGTCGGCGCACGCGACACCTACGGCTTCCTCACCGACGAAGGCCTCACGCCCAACTACGCGTTCCCCGAGCAGGGCGTAACGCTTCACTCCGTCATCTTGCGAAATCCGCTGCGGTACGAGATCGATCAGGACACATCCCCGACCAAGGGCAACCTCCGCCCCGTGCTAGAAGCCTACGAGTACCTTCGGCCGGCTGCGGCGGCCCTGAGCGAGCTAGCCCCCAACAGCGTCTTCTACGCCGAGGGCCATCGCGTCGCCATCGACCGCGTGGACTTCGGCACGACCTCGGTCGAGAAATGGCGGCTCTGCCCGTCCTGCCCCCACTGCCGCAACATCGACACCGCTGACGACTACTCCACCTGCCCTCGCTGCGGAGATCCGATGTGGGCCGACAGCGGGCAGGTCCGCACCATGCTGCCCCTGCGCATGGTGCATGCCACGACCCCGGCCAAGAGTGCGCATATTGCTGACGACAAGGATGAGCGCGAGTCTCGGTTCTTCGAGCGACACCTCGTCGCCGACCCCGATCCCGACTCGCCCCACGCGGCCTTCGGAATCGTCGAGCACTCCCGTACTCCGTTCGGCTTCGAGCACTTCCAGCGCACGACTTTCCGCGAGATGAACTTCGGACCGGCCAGCACAAAGGGCCAGCCCTCCAAATTCGCCGGCCGGGAACTGCCGAGACCCGGCTTCCGCGTCTGCCAGCTGTGCGGAAGAGTGCAGTCCAGGCGCCCGGGAGCGGAGGCCGAGCACAGCTGGGGCTGCAGGAAAGCGGACCAGCGGAGCTATGCCGAAGTCCCCGACACAGCGGGCTTCGGCGACAGCGTAGCCCCCGTCAAAGCCGACCCGGACATCATCGAATGCCTGTACCTTTACAGGGAGTTCGACTCCGAGTCGCTGCGCATCCTCGTGCCGGTGGCATACGAAGAGGCCACCGGGCCGCGCGTCCAGTCGTTCATCGCCGCCGTGCAGCTCGGCTTGAAGGAGAAGTTCCGGGGCAAGGTAGACCATATCAAGGCCCTCATCCAGAGCGGGCCTCAGTCCGCGGAGGGTGCGGCCAGGAAGGACCTCTACCTGTATGACACGGTGCCCGGCGGCACCGGCTACCTGAAGCAGCTAGCGAGGCTTCAAGACGGACTCGTCGCGGTGCTCCGCGCCGCACACAAGAGGCTGACCGATTGCGACTGCCGTGAGGACGGGTGCTACAAGTGCGTGCGGGCCTATCGCCCCGGCGGAGGACTACAGGAGACATCGAAGCGGGAGGCCATCCAGGTCATCGAGCTGATCCTCGACGAGGCGGACAAGCTTGAGGCGAGGGAAACGATCGACGACATCCCTTGGGGGCGCGTCGTCGAGAGCGAACTCGAAGCCCGCTTCATCCGATTGATTCAGGAGCGCGCGAAGTCCGAGCGCAGCATCAACCTGCGAGAAGCGATCGTTGATGGGCGAACCGGCTGGGAGCTGGCCGTCGGGGAGACGATTTGGACGATCGCTCCCCAAGTGAGCGTAGGCCCCGTGGACCGCGTCGGGGAGAGGTCCAAGCCTGACTTTCTGCTCAAGCCTCTCGACTCCGGCGAGGAGACGAAGCAGGTTGCGGTCTTCCTTGACGGCTTCCAGTACCACCGCGAGAGCACGGGGAGCGACTCGGCCAAGCGCATGCATCTGGTCAGGGCCGGCTTCCTCCAGTGGTCGATCACGTGGCAGGATCTCAGCGAGGCATCCAGAGGGGATCGGAAGACCTTGGACCTGCTCCGCGGATCACCAGACGGCAGCGCCCCGCCGAACGCCATGCAACCGCTCCAGCAGACACTGGACAGCGTTTGGAGCGTCGGCCCGCTGAGAAGACGCCTGCGGCAGGGATCGTTCGACCTCCTGCTTGCGTATCTGAAGGAGCCCGATCCCAAGGCTTGGAGGAGGGCTGTCTTCGTCGACGCATTGCGGCTCTTCAATCTCTCGGGGGCTGGTCCGCCAGACTTCCGTTCCCGATTCGAGGCCTTTGCCAAGGAGGTGCTACCCGAGGTGGCCCGAGGCGACATCCTCGGCGAAGGAGAGGATTTTCGGTTCCAAGCGGTCAAGGGAGCGAACTTCGAGGGCGAATTCCAGCATGCGGACCTGCTGGCGACCATGCCTCGGTCGGCGTTGGACGGGCAGCCCAGCGCCGAGATGGCGGTCGCCGTGCATCTCCATGACCGTGACACGAGCGCCGAGGACTACCGCGCGGTGTGGAACGGCGCGCTGCGGCTGTTCAACCTTATCCAGTTCTTGCCAGACGCTTGGTGGACGACCTCCACCGGCGTGGCGAGCGACACGTATCCGGAAACCGCTACACTGTGCGGGCCCCTGCTCGCGTTGGGCGACGAGTGGTCAGATGCAATCGACGAGGCTGACGAGACCGTCCAAGGCCTGCTGCGGGAACTCGCTCAGCGAGGCACTTCTCCGCCGAGCGCCGTGGGCTTCGAGCTAACCAAGGAGAACGGTATGGTGGTTGCCGAGTCCGAACTGGCTTGGGCGGCATGCAAAGTGGTCGTGCTCAGGGAGGACCAAGCAGGAGATGCACCTGTTTTCGAGGCTGCGGGCTGGCTAGTGTTCCAGCCGGATGTGGAAGCTGATTCGCTGCATCGCGCCCTAGGCTGACCGAATCGAATAGAGATGGAGGAAATGAGGACAGAATGCAGAATCCTACCTTGACAACATGCGCGAGTGCGCTCTTATGCGCGTTCGCGGCATGCAACACCAGCCCGGAAGGCACGGGCACCAGCGAGGATCGCTCACCCGTACGGACGATCAGCGCCAGCGATTACTACGAGAAGCTCCGCGGAGCTTGGCTCGGGGCTTCCGTCGCCGGGGCACTCGGAATGAGCGTGGAGGGCATGCACAAGCGGGACCTCAAGCCGTACTTGGAGAGTTTGGGACAGTGGCCGCTGACCAGCTACGTCCAGACACTCCCGCCCCACCGGGATCCGGATCGAAAGCAGTGGTACACGGCAGAGGACTGGGGGCCTGCCGGCTTCGGCCCTGACGACGACACGCTCTACCAAGTAGCTAACCTCCTGCTCCTAGAGGAGCAGGGGCCAACAATCACCAGCCAGGACATTGCCGACAAGTGGCTCGCGTCGTTCTCCGTCTTCGAGGCGCAGAACTGCGGACGAGCCGTGAGGGTGGCCGAACGACTCCTCCAGGAGGGAGTCCGGCCTCCCGAGTCCGGCCAGCATGAGATGGGCGAGTTCATGGGCGGCCAGATGAAGGGGGAGTTCTGGGGCTACGTGCTGCCGGGGAACCCCGCAGCCGCAGCCGAGTACGGGCGCATGGACGCCGAAGTCGCGTTTCACACCGACGGAATTTATGGGGAGATGTTCATGGCGGCGCTGACGGCTGAGGCGTTCTTCGAGTCCGACCCGCGCAAGCTCCTCCGCGCTGGTCTCGAGGTCATCCCGGAGGACTGCGACTACGCCCGCTGCATCCGGGACGTCATTCAGTGGCACGAACAGTGGCCGGACGACTGGGAGAAGGCCCACGAGCAGATCGATGCCAAGTGGGCGCCCGAGGGCGACAAGAACCGGAGGGTCTTCCCGAACAACGCGGTCAACGCCCTCGCCCTCCTTTATGGCGGAGGCGACTTCGACACCACGATCGGGATCGCCGTGATGGCCGGCTGGGACACCGACACGAACGCCGGAGACGTGGGGCCGGTGATGGGGATCATCCTCGGGCCTGGAGCGATCGCCGAGAAGTGGACCGACCCCATCGCGAACACCTTCCGATGCGACGTGAGGGGCGCCGAGACATGGAATATTGACGAGCTGGCCCGACGAACCGCAGCAGTCGGACAGACGATGACGGAGGAGAAGTCGGCCGGAGCGGTCGGAATCTTGGACGAGTAAGGCTCCCGGAGACGGCACTCGCCACCAAGCACTGGCGGGCCGGCCTCCTGCCACCTGAGAGACACCGGATGCCACGCACGACAGCAGCGCAACGAAGAACGATGCCTCACGGAGCACAGCAACCGGCTCGCGTGGCACCCGGACGGAGGGACTTCCTCGCCGCAGCGGTGGCTCCGGCCCTCGCGCGGTGCTCGACGGGCCCTGCCCCCCGACCGAACATCCTAATCGCGATCTCCGACGACCAGTCGTTCGCCCACACCGGCGCGTCCGGCGATCCTGTCGTCCGAACGCCCGCGTTCGATCGCATCGCCGCCGAGGGGGCACTCTTCACGCATGCCTTCTGCAGCTCCCCCTCCTGCACTCCTTCGCGCGGTGCCATTCTCACGGGCCAAGAGTGCTACCGCTTGGAGTCGGGCGTGAACCTATGGAGTTCTCTCCCGAGCCGATTCGAGACGTATCCCGACCTACTGGAGGCGGCCGGCTACCACGTGGGCTACACGGGCAAGGGATGGGGCCCGGGCAGTTTGGAGGCCGGCGGCCGCTCGCGCAACCCCGCCGGGCCGCGATATTCTGACTTCCGCTCCTTCCTGGACGCCCGACCTGCCGGCTCTCCGTTTTGCTTCTGGTTCGGCAGCAGCGACCCACACCGACCTTACGAACAAGGATCCGGACTCGCCGCCGGCCTGCGCCCCGAGGAGGTGCGCGTGCCGGAATTCCTGCCCGACCATGGGATCGTGCGCAGTGACTTGCTCGACTACTTGTTCGAGATCGAACGATTTGACCGCGAACTCGGCAGGATCCTTGCGCTGATCCAGTCGAAGGGTGAGCTGGACGGCACGATGGTGGTCGTCACCAGCGACAACGGCATGCCGTTCCCGCGGGCGAAGGCAGACCTCTACGACTACGGCTCGCGAGTACCCTTGGCAGTCCGTTGGCCTGAGCGGGTTCCCTCCGGGCGCGAGATCAGCGATTTCGTCAGCCAGATCGACTTGGCCCCGACCATCTTGGAAGCCGCCGGCTTGGAATGGGCCGACGGCATGACTGGTGCGAGCCTACTCGAACTGCTCGCCTCAGAACGGGCAGGCCGCCTCGATCCGGAGAGAGACCATGTCGTCCTAGCACGAGAGCGCCACACACCGTGGCGCGAGGGTCGGGTCGGGTACCCGATGCGCGCCATCAGAACGGATCGATTCCTCTACATCCGCAATCTTGAACCGTCTCGCTGGCCGGCCGGGGATCCACCGATTCTGGGAGAAGTCGATCCGTCGCCAACCAAGGACTTCCTGCGGGACCGCAGGCACGACCGCGGCGTCCGGCGCCACTACGATCTGGCGTTCTCCAAGCGCCCCCAGGAAGAACTGTACGATCTTTCGGTTGATCCGCAACAACTCCGGAACATGGCCGTGCACCCTTCCTTCGCTGAGACAAAGCGCTCGCTGGCCGGCCGGATGGATCGATACCTGCTCGCAAGCTCCGATCCGCGAGCACTCGGGCGAGCTCCAACGTGGGAATCGGACCCCCATTTCGGGAGACTGACACTTGAGGACCGAAGGTAGCGCTTCCGGCATGAGCCGGACCCGCAGACCGACCGGCCCGCTGGCGGAAGCCGAGAAGCCATCCGGAACCTTCTTCTACGAGAAGGCACCGTCGCGATCGATCCGCCCATCTGTGCTTGCCGGGGAGCGGGGATGCCACCGGCACTCCCGCTGGCTCGCCGACGGGCATCGACTGGCCGTGCGCTGACTGGATGAGACGGGCGCCCCGTATACTTGTACTGGTCCACCGAGAGAGGCAGGCGAGTCCCGTCCCGGCATGAAATTCGAGTACTCCATGAGGATCTCCCGGCTCACCGTGGACAAGCTGGGCGTCAAGCTCTATGACCGGGCATCGGCGGTCATCGCCGAACTGATCGCCAATGCCTACGACGCCGACGCCACGGAAGTGACCGTGGAGGCCCCCATGGGGCAGTACTTAGCTAGCCGCGCCGGAGGCGCTCTCACCGACAAGGGGTTCCAGATCCGAGTCTCCGACAACGGAACCGGCATGACGCCACAGCAGGTCCAAGACCATTACTTGGTGGTGGGATCCGAACGCCGCAAGGATCCTGCCCGAGGCGACCGGTCTCCTCAGTTCCGGCGCAAAGTCATGGGCCGCAAGGGGGTCGGAAAGCTGGCTCCGTTTGGCATCTGCAAGATTATCGAAGTGATCAGTGCCGGCGGTGAACGCATCAACCCGCCAGATTCAGACTCCGGCAGCAGCGGCTATCTCACCTCCCACATCGTTCTTGACTACGAAGACATCCTGGAAGTGGACGATGAACCCGACAAGCCCTACAAGCCGAGCGCTGGACATCTTGACCAATCGTACTCTCCAAGACGAGGGACTCAAGTCGTCCTGAGAAAGTTCGACTTTCGCAAGGTCCCCGCCAGCGAGGTGCTCGGACGGCAGATCGAACAACGTTTCGGGATTCAGTCGAATGACTGGGAAATTTCTCTTAAAGACAGCACCCGTTCAGACCGCCCCAAGCGATGGATTGGTTCGTTCGATGTCGCCACTATGCCAAACACCCGGCTTAGATTGAAGCGAGACCGAACTGTCCTAGGACCAGACGGAAATCGCGAGCCGAATGTCGAAGCTGGATTCGAACACAATGGCAGATTCTATCACGTCACAGGCTGGATAGCCTACTCGAAGGCACCGTATAAAGACGACCTAATGGCAGGCGTGAGAGTCTACTGCCGCGGGAAGATAGCCGCCCAGACACAAGCATTCAATCATCAAGCCGGTTTTACGGGAGAACACAACATTCGCTCCTACCTCGTCGGAGAACTGCATGCGAATTGGCTAGATGAGGAAGAGGACCTAATTCGCACAGATCGACGTGACATCCTGTGGTCCTATGCCCTCACAACCGCCTTCGAAACGTGGGGACAATGCATGGTCAAGCGCATCGGAACTCTGGCACGAGATCCAGTGCGAAAGGCAACCTTGGACTTGTTCTTTGAGACTGGCAATGTCAAGCAGAGACTATTGAGTGCATTCTCTGGGCCAGAACAACGTCCCATTCGAGACCGTGCTGAGACGATGGCGAAGATGTTTGGGCGTACGATCAGTCGGATAGAAGCCGAGAACAACGATGTTGTCGAAGAACTGGTCGCACTAAGTATCACCCTCGCACCTCACATCACTCTGAAGGATATGATGCGAGAGGCTATCGAGAATACCGACACAGCACTGACTGCACTCGGAACGATCCTGCGCACTGCTCGGCTGGCAGAACTCTCTTCGTTTGGAAGAATTGCGCATGACCGGCTCCAAGTTGTCCAACGTCTGGAAATGCTTAAGGATGCAGAAAACACGAACGAGAATGAACTCCAAGATCTCATCACAAGCGCTCCTTGGTTGATCAATCCAGAGTGGGCACTAGTTACTCACAATCAGACCTTTTCGACGCTCAAGCGTGAGTTTGAGAAGTACTACAAGAAGAACACCAGAAAGTCTATTTCGCTGTCCGACTTTGGGGAATCGCGCCGCCGACCAGACTTCGTCCTGTCTAGCCAAGAATCAGCTGTCCAGATCATCGAAATCAAGAAGCCGGGACACGAACTGACGAATAGTGAGATGGATCGAATTGTATCTTACTACCAGAACATGGCGAGTTTTCTCGAGGGTGAGGGCAACGAGAAGTTTCGAGAGCACTTCAAGACGTTTCATGTCACGGTCGTATGCGATTCCCTCGGACTAACTGGAAGTCCACTAATGGCGTTTCAGAAGATCAAGGACGAGAAACGACTGACTCATATGACTTGGAGAGCCTTCCTCTTGAAGACTAAACAAGTGCATCAGGGCTTCCTCGACGAAGCTGAGCGTCAGCGATCTGCCAGACTGACCGACGAACCTGGTACGTGAGCAGCATGCCCCTGACAGCAATCGATGTCTTCGCTGGAGCAGGCGGCCTCACAGTCGGACTCAAGCGTGCCGGCTTCCAAGTCACGTCGGCGGTGGAACTTGAGCCACGTGCCTGGTCCACCTACCAGGCCAACCACGGCGAAGTCAAGTGCCTGATGCAGGATGTAGCTTCGGTGTCTGGAGCAGACTTGGCGGCGGCAGCCAACGGTCTCCGAGCCGACCTGCTGGCCTGCTGTCCGCCGTGCCAAGGCTTCACGAGCCTCACCTCCAAGTACAGGGTCAAGCAGGACCCGCGCAACCAGCTGGTCCTCGAGATGGCCCGGCTGGCCGAGGAGTCGCGGCCGCGCGCCGTCATGATGGAGAATGTCCCCGGACTGACGCGCAAGGGGCGCTCTCTCCATTGTCAGCTACGGACCCGCTTGGAGCGACTGGGGTACCGACTGACGGAAGGCATCTTGCAGGTCGCCGATTACGGCGTCCCGCAGCTCAGGCGGCGCTTCGTCTTGCTCGCCGGGTTGGGCTTCGAGATCCCCCTGCCTAGCGCCACCCATTCAGGTTCCGCCGAGTCAGGCCGCCAGCAGTGGCGCACGGTTCGCGAGGCGATCGAGCACATGCACGAGCCCTTGACGCTCGCCGAGGCCAAAGCACGAGGTCCGGTCCGATGTTCGGACTGGCACATCGTTCGGAACTTGTCCCAGAGGAACATCCAGCGCATCAAGGCCGCCAAGCCAGGTACGACATGGAAGCGGATCCCCGAGCATCTCCGGCCCGCCTGCCACCGGGACGGCTACATCGGCTTCACGAACGTCTACGGCAGGATGGAATGGGACCGGCCTTCACCCACCATCACCGGCGGCTGCACGACCTTCAGCAAGGGGCGTTTCGGCCACCCAACCGCCGACCGCACGATCTCGGTGAGGGAGGCGGCGCTGCTGCAGACCTTCCCTCCCAACTACGTGTTCGACGCACCCTTCATCGATCCCGTCTGCAACATGATCGGGAACGCGCTGCCGTGCGACTTCGCCGAGGTCATCGCACGGCAGTGCGCCACGAGGCTGCGGCAGCAGCTCGCCACGGAGCGGACCTGCATCGCAGCACCGGCCTCGTCGCACTCGCAGCCGCCACGCGAGCCGACGCCTACTTGCGCGTGATCCACATGGGGCTGACCCACACGATCTCGCCGTCCGCCTGCTCGCCCCGCACGTAATAGTAGGAGGTCTCGCCCCGGCGCGAGGCGCTGTCCGTCCAAGTCAGGCTGACCTGGCGTGTTCCCGGCTTCGCCACATGCACATACTGCCCGTCCTTGATGACTGAGACTCTCTCGAAGTCATCCGTGCCCGCCAAGTGGATCTCGATGCGGGGCTCCTCCGACGTCTCGAACTCCTCTCCCATGAAGTGGCCGCGGCTGCGCACATCGGCGAGGATGTTGTCCGTCGCGCCATACACCCTGCGCTCCCGGATCCCTCGGAGCATGGCCTCCCGGGTCGGAGCGGTGACCCAGACGTTGGCATAGGACATGTGCGTCGAGATGTGGTCGCTGGAGACTTGAAAGCCCAATCGGTACCCCTTGGCAAGCGCGTTTGAGACGAAGCCCAGCGGCCGCCAGCCACCGATGGAATCCTCCTCCGAGTTCGCCCGCGGTCCTTCAGGGATCTCGTAGCTGTGGCGGTCGCCCTGGTAGATCTCGACCCACGGCTCCAATTCGGGGTCGTTGTCCCGCCAGTCCGTGCCCATGCCCGTTCCCGAGGTGTGTACTGCCGCGAGCCCGCCGAACCGCCGGAGGTAGCGATAGAGCATCTGCGTGTCCGGCGCCGGCTCGCTCGGCGAGTCATCCGCGGTCTTCGGCAGGCGCGGCAACGGGCGGACGCCCCGTTGGGCGAAGAGCAGATTGCGATGCCCCTCCGGATAGCGCACGCTGCGCTCGTAACTGAACAGCGTCACGAACCTGCCCGGCAGGTGGAAAGCGTCGGACAGCTTCTGGATGCGCCACCACGGATACTCACGCCGGCCGTTGTCATGATCGCAGCATCCCGCCCAGTCCAAGTACGACGCGTCGACTAAGTACCGCCAAGCGTCGGTCAGGCTGCCGTCCCCTCCCCCGTCCCCGCTGATTTCGGTGTGACGGTGGAACTCTCCCCGCAGCAGCCGCAACGTCTCGCCGCCGACCTCTGTCCGGTAGGACCTCAGCATCGAGACCTGCTCCAGTTCCGCGTCGACCTCTGCGTCCGCTGCCGGCGAGCCGACATCCGGGAGAGGCTGCAGCTGATGGTCTACCTCTTCAGCACCGGCCGCGTACTCGTGCGCCACCAGATCGAATTGGAAGTCGTTCCGGTTGGTGTCTCGAGTCCCGCCGTCGGTGAAGCGATGGTCGGTGGCTCCAACAGCCAGCACGCGTCCGGGCCCGACCGACGCCACAGCGGGACGCTGGTCCAAGAGGCCGTCGGACCGTCCCAAGTACACCGGACCCTCCCAGCTGTCACCCCGCAGCCGCGCCATGTGCCCGAACCAAGTGGTCCCCAAGGTTCCCCAGATTTGGCCGACCGAGGACCGATAGGCGAGAAAGACGCTTCCTGATTCGTCAACCGCCAATTGCGGATACCCTTCCGTCGCGACACTGCGCGGCGGATAGCCGGTCGTATTGGGGCGGCGGACGGCTGCCAAGCCCGGATCGGGCAGCTGCCTGGTCGGCGGCGGCGTGTTCCTCCCCCGCCGGCGGTTGTTCGGATTCGAGGCCGGCCGCTTGTCAAGGACCTCTGCCAAGGAGGCCGCGGGCCGGTAAAGGCGACCGCCTTCGATCGCCCGCAGTCGGACCGTGGCGTCCCGGTACAGGCCGGAACCTGTCATCTCGTATGCGCCGAAGTCCTTCCCCCAACCCGGGAAGGACTCCTCGTAGGCGACCCAGAGCCTGTCCAGGTGGTCGAAGGCTACGCTTGTGCGGGCTTCGAACAGATCACTGGCGGCAATCGCGACGGGCTCGTCCATCTCGATCGCGGCGCGATAGGACATCCTCCGGGCATAGACATCGTAGTTTCCGGCATCGTAGGTGTCCCACGACACGGCCACGGCGCCGCTTGGCGACGCGGCGATGTCCGGTTCCCAGTCACTCTGGTTCGACCCGGACACCGTCTGCTCTCTTCCGAATCCGTCGCCCGCTTGACGGGCCACCAAGATGTCGAAGCTCTCCCGGTACCCCTGCCATGTGACCCACACTGCGCCGTCCGAAGAAGTGGCCGCTACCGGACGGATGTCGGGGCCAAGATCGGTTGTCAGTCGACGCTTGGGCGACCACGAGCCGCCGTCTCGAGAATTGGCGTAGATGTCGAAGTTCCCGTCGACCTGCTCGGACCGGAACACCCACACCCGGCCCTCGCCATCCACCGCGACAGACACCGAGTAGATATCCGCCCCTCCAGGCCCGACGGGCTCGGGCTCGCCCCACTCCGAATTGGAGACGGAGTACTCGAGCAGCCAGACCCGGTCGCCTCCCGGCGGGCGGGCCAGCGAATCGAACGAGTCGGGTTCCTCACGGAGCTGGCGACGGAGCCTCATGCCGCGGTCGCCGTGAGTGAACTCGACATAAGCCAAGTACGCTGTGCCGTCGGCCACGGCGATGGACGGCAGGTCCTGCTCCTCAGGCGAGCTGGTGAGCGCAGTCAAGGCAGGAATTTGCTCGACGGAGACCCTCCCTCCCAGCAGCGACGCCGGGCTGCCAAAACTAATCTCGGACGCACGGAAGGATGCATCTCCCTGCTCAGTTCGGAGCCGGAACAGCGGGTCGTCCCCGAGTGTCTCGGCTTGCACGTACACGCCAGTCTCCAGCGGACGGTACCGGCTGAGGTCCGCCTGCCCCCTCGTGAGCCGCACTCGCCGAGTGGCAAGCCGCCAGCGACTCCCCGTGACGGAGTCCTCGCGCCCCATCCTCCATCCCGACACTTCAAGGATGCGAGCGCCGGTCGCCTCAATCGATCCATCCCACCGTTCCGGCTCCTCTTGGCCGACACCAAACAGGATGCAGTACTGAACCCTCTCCGCCGACGCGAGAATCGGAACGAGCAGCAGGAGTAGGAGTCTTGGCAAGTACACGGAAGGCAGTCTCAGGCTGGAGACCATCTTACCCGCGGGGCCCAATCGCGCCTATCCGCCTTGCGGATCGATGGCCGCTCGGCGCACCTACGCGGTCGCCGTCTCGGATGCGCTCGAGCATTCGGCGCGGGCTCAAGCGTCGCTCACCGGGAATAACCGTCGGCACGGAACTTCTGCAGCCGGTCCGACAGGCGTTTCGCGACTTCCGGGTGAGCGCTCAGCTGGTTCTCTTGCTCGGCCGGGTCGGTGCGGAGATTGTAGAGCTGCCGACCCAGCTCCTGCGGGCGCGAGACTCGTCTCACTGTGGCACTGGCCTCGCCTTCCACATACTTCCACGGCCCCTCGCGGATGGCAAAGGCACCGTCGACGCTGTGGACGATCGTGAATGAACGAAGTGGCTCCTGCGAGGACTCGCCCAAGAAAATGGGCAACATGTCGAAGCTGTCCTCGGCGGCCTCCTCCGGAGGAGGCAACGGCTCCCCGATCAGCGCCGCCAATGTGGCGAACATGTCGACTAGGTTGATGGTGTCCGAGGTCTCGGACCCGGCTGGGACCCGTCCCGGCCACCGAACAACGAAGGGCACGCGAAAGCCGCCTTCGTAGATGCTGTGCTTGCGGCCGCGCCAGTCACCGTTGACGCGCAAGCCTTGGCGATAGGCTACTGCTTCAGGCCGATCACCCTCGCTCAGGAGAACGCCGCCGTTGTCGCTGGTGAAGATCAGGAGTGTGTCCTCCGCGAGACCGAAGTCGTCCAGCGCCGAAACGACGCGGCCCACGGAGCGGTCCAACTCATGGATCCAGTCACCGTAAGCTCCCACCCCGCTGGAACCCTTCATGGTGGCGGAGGGCGTGTAGGGGAAGTGGATGGCGACGGGAGCAAAGTAAAGGAAGAACGGCGTGGCCGCATCCTGCTGGCTCAGCCATTGCACGGCTTCGGTCGTCAGCTCGCCCATAACATCCTCATCCGCCCGGTGCGGAGCGTCAAACCCTAGGAACTGCCGGCCATAGGGCGTTCTGCCGAATGCTTCGACGCGGATCGAGCGCAAGCCCGCGACTTCGCGATTTCTGACGTAGATCCCAGTGGCGTCCCCGTGATTCTGCGGGACTCCGAAGTGATAGTCGAATCCGATGTCGAGCGGTCCCGGATCGAGAGGCCCCGTGTAGTCCGTGCGGCTCGTCCCGTAGCCGAGGTGCCACTTACCGATCGACGCCGTACGGTACCCGACTGACTTGAGCAGCGAAGCGATCGTCGGCCGGCTTGTCTCAATGTGCAGAGGGGACGTGATGCCGAGGACTCCGTGCCGCAACGATGTCCGCCAGCAGTAGCGGCCAGTCAGCAAGCCGTAGCGGGTCGGCGTGCAGACCGACGACGGCGTGGTGGCGTCCGTGAACCGTCGCCCCTCGGTTGCCAGTCGGTCGATGGCGGGCGTCCGGATGTGCCGCTCCTCGGCCCCGTAGCTGTTCACGCTACCGTACCCGAGGTCGTCGGCCAGAATCATCACCACGTTCGGATGCCGGCTAGCAGCCTGCGGACGACCTGACGCTGGGCCGGCGACTGCCAGTGCGCCGACGACGGCTACCATGCAGACCCACCGCTCTGCTTGTCTCGTCATTCCGCGGCCGTCTCCTCCAATGCGGGACCACGCCCGAGATCGTTACCGTTGCCAGCGCGCGGCTAAGGGCCGCCGCTGTGAGCGACCCAGCACGAATCCCACACTGGGAACTCCGAAGGACCCTTCAACCTTGAAGTCTTACAGAGGGAAGGCCGAGCGACAGCGAGAGCAAGCATAGCATGCCACAAGAAGCAGTGTTGTGGGGGACGGAAACGGCTGCTGCTGGAAGGAGAAATGGTGCCGGACGGGGCCCCGCATGCAGGACTGGGAGGGCACTGAGACGCAGCCGCGGGCCACAGGCGCGGGAGATAGGCCCGGGCCTGTGTTGCGCGCGGGGCGACCGCGAACCTCGAGCGGGCAGCGCCGAAACCCTCGGCGGGGGTGCGGAACCCGAGCGCCTTGCGCGTCCTGTCGTTGAGCAAGCCTCGCACCCTCGCCAGCTGCCGCTCCTCGGCCGCGCTGAAGCTACAGCCCTTGCCGAAGTACTGTCGCAGCAGTCCAATGGCATGCTCGTTCACCCCCCGGTGCCACGAGCAATCTGCACCATCCACCGCAGATCACGTTGGAATTCAACAGCTGGATGTACAAGGACGGGCGCGGGGTGTTGAAGGATCTGGTGGTTGCCCACTTGTGGCTGAACATCGCAGGGGCAAACGGTGTCGGCAGCGCGAGGGAGTCACGAGACCACGTCGAGAAACGGATGACCAGCGCCCAGATCGAACAGCCCACGCGATGGCACGGGCGTGTATGGCGTCAGGCTATGTCGATTGCGGGATGTAGCATGTCGCCTGCCGACTATGCCAGTGGCGGCTGCGACGCCGGCTGCCTGGCACTCCCGCCGCCATTGGGACTGTGACTTTCAGCCCGCCTCGTCGGCTGCGACGCCAACCTGCACGATCCGCAGTCGGTCGACACCTCGGACGCCCACGTACTTGTAGCGCGCCCCGTCCAAATCGCGTTCGCCGAAGTCTTGCACGACCACGGTCTCGCTCCCGTCAAGCAATGCCGCGAACGGAGCCGATTGCTTGCCGGAAGCGGGATCGGTCGGAAACGCGAATCCCGAATCCTCGACACTGGCGAATTCGACGCGACCGGCATCATCCGACACCCAGATTTCCGATACGCCGGTTGAGGCTGCAACACGGGCCAGCGTTGCGTTGATCTGATCCCGGTGGATTCCGGCCCTTATTGCAGCGTCGATGTAGTGTGCCACTAACAGCGCTTCGGCAACCATGTGCTTCGACAGCGCGTCAGTGGAAGACCTCAAGTGATTCATTGTGTTCAATTGTATCGGACATCCTGACATCGTGGAGTAGGAGCGCTAGATCGGAGTTGACTCTCTCCTTCTGCTGCGAGTTGAACTCGGCCTAGCCGAATCTGTGAGGGGCCCCGGGGCGCTGGGCCAAGTCTGGGGGATGGCAGCAGCGGTGCGGACGGGTCGGCGCTCAGCTGCATCCGATGGTCGCTGCGGTGCCCACCCAGGGCGGGACGGAGACAGGGGAGCAACCCCAGCCAAGATGGTGACGCGACCTCTCGAGGAGCTGCCTCTCGCCCACCAGCGACGCCCCTGCGGAATGAAAGTCTTGTTGTCGCCGGTGAAAGTCTCAATTGTCGCGAGAAACCCTGCCATTGTCGGACGTGAGGGTATGCACCGCCTCGTTGCAGGGCTCCAGCGCCCGCACCAGCGCCCTCGCGCTGCAAATGCACGCACGTACAGGTGCCCGTCCGCGGCACGGTCCCTGGCGGTCCAGCACCAGATTCGCCAGAAGCTGAATCTCACCACGCCCTCCAGCTGCTACGCGATCGCCGACACCGAGTACCCGACCTTGCACCGTGCGTCGATCCGGCACCGCTCCTCGAAACTGAGATGGCTGGAATGCGCGCTCTTCCCCCACCCTCTCACAGCAACTCCGACTCGCCTCACT
The DNA here is from genome assembly GCA_963662745.2 of Bryobacterales bacterium. Taxonomy (GTDB): domain Bacteria; phylum Acidobacteriota; class Terriglobia; order Bryobacterales; family UBA6623; genus VXMF01. Next base: position 1,088,418 of record CAXXUI010000002.1, on the reverse strand, counting down.
CGTTCCAGGTCCATACTGTATATAGAACTATTCCGAATGTACCTACAGTTCAGTGGTATGTGATGCTTGGAAGTTGAGTGGACGCCTAGGTGTACAGCCAACCAGCGCAGGGGGCGCGAGCGCACACCTCGGGTATACTGGCAGCCCGGAGCGGTTGCCATGGAAGAGTTCGTTAGCGTCGACAAGGCCTCCAACCCGCGACTCGGCCGTCGGGAGTTCGTGAAAGCTGCTGCCGGCACGAGCTTGGGCCTGTCGACGGGATGTCGACCCGATCCAGGCCCCACCAAATTCCGTTCTGACTGGCACGGGTCTCGGACTTGGATCGGAGAGCAGTACTGGGCGAACCCGCTGCAGGGATGGCGCGTCGACGGGGGCGAAGTGGTCGCTCAAGCTGGAGCCGGCCGCACTCTGCACCTGCTGACTCACCAAGCAAACGCATCTCACGGCGGATTCGAGATGGAAGTGACCGTTCGGCTCGCCTCTTCCGGCGCAGGGGAGGCAGCAACCGAACAGACTTGGGCAGGATTTGCATTCGGGATCCGGGGCGGGCTGCCCGGCTACCAGCATGCCCTCGTGCATCCCGCCACTGGACTCACAGCCGGGTTGCGCTCCGACGGCCGAGTCTTCTGCGGCGAGTCGCTGGGCGGCACCGTCTCGCTGGACTCCCCGGTCCGACTGAAGCTCACCGTCCGCAATGGCGAGCCACGGCCCGTCGCGAAGATCTCAGCCCAGCCGCTGCCGGATGGCCCCCCGGCAGAAGTGGCCGTGGCAGTAGAGGCGGACGCGCTGCCTGGCAACCTGGCCCTAGCCGCTCAAGGCGGCGGCCGCCCGAGGGCGGAAGCCAGCGCCGCAGAATGGAGCTTCCGCGATTGGACGGCCGGAGGCGCTCAGCTGGAGGCCCATCCCGATCAAGTCTTCGGCCCGGTCCTCTGGACGCAGTACACGCTGAGCCGGCGAACTCTCAAGCTCGCCGCCCACTTTCCTCCTTTGGGGGATGGCGACGCACGGTCCGCACGTCTCCAGCTCCGTAGCGGAGCTGATTGGGCGACCGCCGCCACCGCCACGATCGACCCTCTCTCACGCACCGCGATCTTCCGCGTCGAGGACTGGGACGATACCAATGCGACGGAGTACCGCGTGGCCTACTCTTGGCAGGGACAGGACCACTACTGGAGCGGTCGTGTTCGCCCCAACCCCGGCGCGAGCGAGTCGCTACGGATCGGCGTGTTCTCTTGCGATCACGGCGAAGTGTTCCCACAGCACCGTTTGGTGCGCAATGTCGCACTGCAGGATCCAGACCTCCTCTTCTTTGCCGGGGACCAGATCTACGAGGGCTACGGCGGCTTCGGCGTAGCGCGCCGGAGGCCCAGCGAGGAAGCCATGCTGGACTACCTACGCAAGTACTGGCAGTTCGGATGGACTTGGCGTTCGATCCTGAAGGACCGGCCCAGCATCATCATCCCGGACGATCACGACGTCTTTCAGGGCAACATCTGGGGCCAAGGCGGCCGCGCGCTGCCCCAGTCGGCCGACGGATGGGGTTTCGAGAACGGCGGCTTCCTGATGGAGGCCGCATGGGTGAACGCCGTACAGCGCACGCAGGCGGGCCACCTGCCCGACGCGCACGACCCCGCGCCCTGCGACAGCGGGATCGAGGTCTACTTCACGGAAGTGCGCTACGGGGGCGCCAGCTTCGCCGTCATCGAGGACCGCAAGTTCAAGACTGGCCCGGCAGACATCCTGAGCCCTGCGGAGCGGTCCCAATCCCATGCCGATCCGTCTGTGGTGGACGCCGCCGATGCCGAGCTGCTCGGCCCGCGGCAGGAGTCCTTCTTGCGAGAGTGGGCCGAGAGCAGCGCCGACGCCGACTTTCGGCTGGTGTGCTCCCAAACGATCTTCTGCAAGGCCACAACTCATGCCGGAGCGAGACTCGTCCGTCGCGTGGCGGATCTGGACTGCGGGGGCTGGCCGCAGTCGGGCCGCAATCGCGCCCTGTCCCTGCTACAGCCGGCTCGCAACGCCATCATGCTGGCCGGGGACCAGCATGTGGGCGTGGTCGCGATCCACGGAATCGACCAGTGGGAGGATGGCCCGCTAGCCTTCATGGTGCCCGGAACGTCCAACGGATTCCCGCGGGCTTGGTGGCCGGAGCAGCCCGGAGAAGGAGGCGAGCCCGACGCACCCGCCTGGACGGGCCGCTACCGTGACGGACTCGGGAACCGCATCACCGTCCTAGGCGCTGCCAACCCTGAGCCAGGCAGCAACACCAAAGAGGGCCAAGCCGGTCTCGACGCCGAAGAGGTCGCGCACATCAAGGGCTCGGGCCACGGCATCGTGACGCTCGACCGGAAGGCGGGGACGGCAACATTCGCCATCTACCGTCACGCCTTCGACGCCGCCGAGAAGCGGTCGGAGGATCAATTCCCCGGATTTCCTATCGTTGTGGAACTCACTGAGTAGCCGGTCACTCGGGCTTGAGAGCGCCCGCCGTGAATCGAACTGGCGTCGCCGGTGCGGACCGCGAAGGTGCAGCCCACTCCGTGGGGTTGAATCGCGCGGCACGACCTCTCGTGAGTGGGTGCCGTAGTAGGGATCCGGGGGTTGAAGTGTGCGGTGCGGAGGGCGAAGGGGCAGCGGTCGGCCGGATAGTGTGAGTCAGTAGACGAAGACAGGCCCGGAGTTGACGACGCTGACGGGGATGAGCCGGCGAGAGCAGAAGAATACGACCTCACCGTGCGGCGCAGTGCATTGGCCCATGCCAGCGGCAACTGACTGCCTGCCTACTGCACTATGAGGAGGTCCTTGCCGGGGCGCAAGGAAGGTGCGATCGCCGATCCTGGAACTCGCGACTACTGGCGCATCAAGCGTACGCGGAGAAATCCGGCTGCGGGGCCGCTCAGCAACTCGTCGGGCCGGGGGACCCCTTCAGGGGCCGCCCGACCGGCGGCGCAGCCATTCCACCGCCGCCAGCAGCAGAATGGCGAACCCGACCAGAAATGTCGCGACTGCCAAGATCTCCGGACTGATCTGCTCGCGAATGCCAGTCCACATCTGCCGCGGCAGCGTCCGCTGGTCCAGCCCTCCGAGAAAAAGCACTACGACGACCTCGTCGAACGACACGGCGAACGCGAACAGCGCCCCGGTGATCACGCCCGGGGCGATCAGCGGCAGCTGCACCCGGCGGAACACGACCACCGGGCCCGCCCCCAAGCTCTCGGCCGCGCGCACGAGGTTCCGGTCGAAACCGGCCAGGGCGGCGGTCACCGTGATCACGACGAACGGAGTGCCCAAGGCCGCGTGGGCGAGTATCAGGCTGAGGTGCGTCTGCCCGAGCCCGAGGCCTGAGTAAAAGAAGAACATCCCCGCCGCCGAAATGATGATCGGCGTGATCATCGGGGAAATCAGCAGGGCCGTGACGAGCCCGCGGCCCGGCATCGCCGGGCTCGCCAGCCCCAGGGAGGCCAGCACGCCGAGCAGCGTCGCCACTGCCGTTGCCGCCGCGCCGATCAACAGGCTGTTAGCAAGGGCGCGGCGCCACTCGCCGTCCTGAACGACATTGCGGTACCAGCGCAGCGAATAGGCGTCAGGTTCGAGCTGCAGCATCCCCTGCGTGAAGGTGAAGTACGGCTCGGCGTTGAAGCTGAGAGGCACCACCACCAGCATCGGAGCGACCAGGAAGCAGAGCACCACCGCGCAGACCCCGACGTGGATGCCGCGGCGGATCCGGCCGGAAGCAGTGAAGCTGGGAGCGGTCGCCGCCATCAGGACAGCCTCATCCGCTCGACGCCCACCAAGCGGCTGTACACCCCGAACAAAGCTCCGACGCATGCCAGCAGGATCACGCCCAGCGCGGCAGCCAGCCCCCAGTTCAGCGACTCCTGCATGTGGTAGGCGATCAGGTTGGAGATCAACTGCCCGGTCCGCCCGCCGACCAGAGCCGGCGTGATGTAGTAGCCGACGGACAGAATGAAGACCAGCAGCACGCCGGCCGCCACGCCGGGCAGCGTCTGCGGCCAGTAGACCCGGGCAAACCCTTGGAGGAATGTCGCTCCGAGGCTCGACGCAGCCCGCAAGTACTCCGGCGGGATCGCCCTCATCACCGCATACAAGGGCAGGATCATGAACGGCAGGAGGATCTGCGTCATCGCAACCAGCGTTCCCGTCATGTTGTAGACCAGCGCTAGCCGGCCCTCCTCGCCGATCACGCCCAAGGCGACCAGAAGGTCGTTGACGACTCCTTGGTTCTGCAGCAGCACCACCCAAGACGTCGTCCGCACCAGCAGCGAGGTCCAGAACGGCACGAGGACGATCAGCAGCAGCAGGTTGGCTCGCGACGGACGAGCGTTCGCGATCAGGAATGCGACCGGATAGCCCAGCACTAGGCAGATCGCCGTGATGGCTAGGCTAACCAAGAGAGTGCGCACCAGCAGTGGCACATAGATCCTCAGCTCCTCCGGCTTCGCCGTCACTTCGCCGGTCGCGCCTCTCTCCAAGTCCAACGCCTGCAAGAAGTGCCGGACTGTGAATCGCTCCCCCGCCCGGCGCACGGCCATCCACGCCTCCGGCTCGGCCCAGACCGGCTCGGCCGCGACGATCGCTTCGCGCCACGAGTCCGGATCGACACCCTCAAGCGCTCGCGCCGTGGCGACGATCCTGCTGCGCATACCCGTGCGAAGGCGGTTCACGCGGGACGCCACGACGCCCAGCCGCCGCTGCCGATTCAGCGCGACGAGCTCCGTCCCCAAGGCCCGGAACGCCTCCTCGCCCGGTAGGGAGGCCCCATCCCAGCCCTCCAGCATGGCCAGCGTCCGGGGCAGCCCGTCCGCCACCCGCGGCTGGTAGAAGCTGCGGGCCAGCATCGAACCCAGCGGCGCCAGAAAGGTCACGCCGAGGAAAGCGGCCAACGGAAGCGTCAGGGCCGCGGCCCGCAGCCCGGGGCGGTTCAGCGAGCCAGCCACGCGCTGAACCGCTCGGTCATTTCTTCATGGTGGTCGGCCCACCAAAGAGGATCGTTGCGCAGCGCCCGAATCAGGTTCTCGGGCGCGCCCGGCAGGTGCGGACGCATCTCGATGCCGGTGTCGCGGTGCGTTCCGATCAGGTCGAAGCCGGACCTCCGCGTGGGGCTGTAGGAGATGTAGCGCCCGATCGCCGCCATGGACTCCACCCTCGAGGCAAACAGCAGGAACTGCCGCGCTGCCTCGTAGTTGGGCGTGCCGGCCACCATCACGAATTGACCGAAATCCAGCACCTGCCCGTCCCAGATGATCTCAAAAGGCTGCCCCTCGACGATTTGGGCGTTGAAGATGCGTCCGTTGTACGCGGTGCTCAGCGCCACCTCCCGATCGGCCAGCATCTGGGGCGGCTGGGCACCGGCCTCCCACCAGACAACCTCGTCCTTGATCTCGTCCAGCTTGCGAAAGGCCCGGTCCACGCCCTCCTCGCTGCCGAGGACGCCGAACACTTGCTCGGGCGGAACGCCGTCGGCCATCAGCGCCATCTCCAAGGTGACGACCGGGGAGCGACGCATTCCGCGCCGACCGGGGAACCGCTCCAAATCAAAAAAGTCCCCCAGCTTGGACGGCTTGGCGCCAGGGAAGCTCTCTCGGTTGTAGGCGACGACTCCCGAGTAGAAGGTTCCGCCTCCGCCGCACTCGGAATAGGTTCCCTCGTAGTAGTCTTCGCGGGCGGGCGTGCCGTCTGGAGCCAAAGGCAGCTGGTCGACCCCGACCAGCTCTGCAAGTCCTTCGTCGCAGGCCCTGACTACGTCGGCGAACTCAAGATCGACGAGATCCCAGTGGACGTTCCCAGTCTCCACCTGCGCCCGGATCTGCGCCAGCCCGCCGTTGAAGCTGTCCACGCGAACCTCGATCCCGGTCTCAGCTGTGAACGGCTCAAACAATGCCCTGCGGCACGCCTCGGTGTAGGCCCCGCCCCAAGAGACCACCGTCACCGACTCCGTCCCGCATCCGGCAAGGCAAGTGGTGAGCAGCACGGCGAGCGACCAGATCGAAGCGGAGCACACCCGGGAGCGGAGAGCGCTCCTCCGCTTGCCGTTCCGCTTCATTGAGGCGCTGCTCCCTCATTCAAGGCGGGCCGCACTTCGGGGCCGATCCCGCCTTGGCCACCCTCCAAGGCCAGGCAATCCATCACTGCCCAAGCAACCGAGACCTGGTCCCCCCGCAAGACTGCCCCGTGGCCAACGGTGTTGGGAATCTTGACGACGAAATCCGGGTTGCCGCACACTTCGAGGCGGAGCCGCAAGTGGTCGCCGCTGAACAGGATGTCCCGGACCTTCGCCTCGAACCGATTGCCGTAGCGCTCCGCGTCCGACAGGGCGACGCGCTCGGGCCGGATCGCCAGCGCGGCCGTGTCTCCAACACGCAGCGAGCCGGAGAGCGCCGCCTGGACGCGCCCACCCGGAGTATCCACTTCGCAGACTCCGCGCTCGACAGAGGCTACCCGTCCCGAGAGGATATTGTTGTCGCCGATGAATTGCGCGACGAACTCAGTCCGCGGTTCCTCATACAGCGTCTCCGGCTCGGCGACCTGCTCGATCCTGCCGCGATGGAGCACGGCCACCCGCGACGACATGGCCATCGCCTCGTTCTGGTCGTGGGTCACGTACACGACGGTGAGCCCGAGATCCATCTGGATCCTCCGGATCTCGAACTGCATCCTTTCGCGCAGCCGCCGGTCCAAGGCGCCGAGCGGCTCGTCCATCAGCACGAGTTCGGGTTCGAACACCAAGGCCCGGCCTATAGCCACGCGCTGCTGCTGCCCGCCGGACAGCTCGCCGGGCCGCCGGGTCTCAAGGCCGCCCAAGCGGACGACCTCAAGCACGCGGCGCACGCGCCGGGCCTGATCCTCCGCCGGCATCCCGCGGACCTGAAGCGGGAAGGCAAGGTTCTGGCCCACGGTCATGTGAGGAAAGAGCGCGTAGTTCTGGAACACGACCCCAATCCCGCGCTGGCGGGGCGGCACACGCTCGACCGGGCGGTCGGCGATCAGGATCTCCCCCGACGTCGGCGCCTCGAAACCCGCGAGCATCATGAGGCAGGTCGTCTTGCCAGAACCGGACGAGCCGAGCAGCGTGAAGAACTCGCCCCTCCTCACGCACAGGTCCAGATCCCGGACGACCATCGTCCGCCCGTCGTAGCTCTTGCTGACGCGACGGAACTCAAGCTGGATGTCCGCCACCCTTCCCGCCATCACAACCCTTCCCGCCATCGCCGCCGTGCCCGTCGCCGACCCGCCGTCGGAGAGCTTCGGGCAGCCAAGCCGGACGAGTCCTCAAACTACCACGGAAGCTGACCGCGGGTTGGCATAGCCCAAAGCCGCGCTCCACGGCAGCCTCCTGCCGCAGCGGACGGCTCTACCGTCCGGATCGAATCGTGGCGGCCGGCAAACCGGCCTTGGTTCTTCGAGCCCTAAGTCCTGAATTCGCGGGCCAACTCGAGCCCTAAGTCCTGAATTCGCGGGCCAACCTGCTTCGGGAGGACTTCCGCAGGATCAACTCCGTATCGGAAGCACGAGTGATGCAGGAGCCGTTGTGTCGTTGCGGCTGGGCTTCTGATCTCCGGCCGCACCAAGTGCGCTCCCTCGGCCGCCGGGCCGGGATCAGCCGCAGCGCCGAATCGCCTGCCAGCGATACTAGTGTCATCCTTCGCGCAGCAACGGCCAGCCGCTAGCGGCTGTGCCACCGGCGCGAGGTAGAGGTAACCTCATAGCTGTGCGGGCAAGCATCGTCCTCTCCAACGACTTTCTGACTGCCTTCGCAACGCTGCCCTCGCGGGAGCAGCGCGGCGTCCAGAGCCTGATTTCGCGGTTCACGCAGGACTCGACGGCCAGCGGACTCAACTACGAGCGCGTCAGGCGCACGCTGAGCCCGAACATCCGCTCGTTGCGCATCAGCAAGGCGTACCGGGCGATCGTGTACCAACCGCCCCGCAGCGGCCAGCACCTCCTGCTCTGGGCGGCCAAGCATGACGAGGCGTACAAGTGGGCCCAGCGCCATCGATGCGACATCAACTCCCAGACCGGAGCGATCCAAGTCTACGAACCCAAGGAACCTGCGCAGGGCACGACCGCCGCCGAGAAGCCGGCGAGCCGTCCTGAACCGACCGGTCCGTTCGCCCCTCTCAGACGGCGCCAGCTCGTGCGGCTCGGCATCCCGGACGCGATGGCGGAGGAGGTGCGGTCCGCATCAGGGGAAGCTGACGAGGTAGTCAAGCGATTGCAGCAGCGGCTCCCTCGGGAAGGTTACGAGGCGCTAATTGACTACGCCTGCGGCGAGTCCTACGAGAGCATCATCCGCGATCGTGAAGTGGCGAAGGATCCGGTCGACGACGAGGATTTCGAGACCGCCCTGCAGCGGGACGACTCCCGAGCCCAATTCGTCGTCATCAGCAGCCAGAACACGCTCGAGGCCGTGCTCAAGGCGCCGCTTGAGAAATGGCGCGTCTTCCTGCATCCCAGACAGCGAAAGCTCGTCGAACGGCACTGGAACGGCCCGGTCCGCGTGCTGGGCGCCGCCGGGACGGGCAAGACGGTGGTCGCGATGCATCGCGCGCGTTGGCTGGCCGAGCGTGCGCCGGCGGGGCGGAAGGTCCTGTTCGTGACCTTCAACCGGAACTTGGCCAGCGACATTCGGCAGAACCTCCTCGAGATTTGCAAACCCGACGAAATGGACCGCATCGAGGTCGTCAACATCGCCAAATGGGTCCACGACTTCCTGAAGAGGCAGCCCTACGAGCAGCGGATCGTCTACAGCCGCGAGCCCAAGGCTTGGAAGGTCGCGATGACCCACCGGCCGGACGACATCCGGCTGCCCGAGGACTTCTACCGCACGGAGTGGGAGCAGGTCGTGCAGCTGCGCGGCGTTTCTAGCCTCGGGGAGTACAAGAAGGTGTCCCGCATCGGACGGGGAACGGCTCTCAGCCGGAAGACCCGGATCAAGATCTGGCGGGTCTTCGACGCCTACAGGCAGGAATTGGCGAGGCGGGGCATCCGGGAGAGCGGGGACGCGGTCCGGGACGCTTGCGACTTGATCCGTGCCGGCAACGCCATGCTGCGGTACTCAAGCGTCGTCGTGGATGAGGCCCAGGACCTGGATGGGCTGACGCTGCGGCTGATCCGCAGCCTCGTCCCGGAGGGCAAGGACGACTTGTTCATCGCGGGCGACTGCCATCAGCGGATCTACGGCCACAAGACTGTGCTGGGGCGCTGCGGAATCAACATCCGGGGGCGGTCGCATAAGCTCCGGCTGAACTACCGCACCACCGAGCAGACTAGGGCCTGGGCCGCCCGGCTGCTTGCGGGACGAGACATCGACGACCTTGACGGCGGGACCGACGACAACAGCGGCATCCATTCGCTGACGAGCGGGCCGGAGCCGCTGGTGAGGAACTTCGCCACCGAGGAGGAGCAGTGGCAGGCCGTCGTAAACTACCTGAAGAGTATGGAGCAAGGAGGCGCGGATTTGCGGGACATCTGCGTCATGGGCCGGGTCCTGAAGGTCCGCGACTCGGCGCGCGAAGCGATCCGCAATGCGAGTATCCCGGCGTTCGTGATCGAGAGGGATGGCGACGATCGCGCGGCTGAGGGAGTCCGCCTAGCAACCATGCATCGCGTGAAGGGCTTGGAATTCGACCGCGTGGTCGTGGTCAGCGCCAACAAAGGCCTCCTTCCGCACTCCCGAGCGCTGGACGCAGCGTCCGACGCCGCGGAGCGCGAAGCGATCGAGACAAAGGAGCGGGCTCTCGTCTACGTGGCCGCGTCGCGTGCGAAGAAGGAACTCTTGGTGTTCAGCCACGGGAAAGCCAGCTCGCTGCTCGGCACAGCTGATTCGGGAGGCTGAAGGGCGGGCGGGCACTCGGAGGCGGCTCCAGCCGGGACCGGCCACGGCGCACTGAGCTCCCCAACATGCCAAGCGATCTCTCAACTGCGCCCGGACGGAAATCGCCCGCCAGAGCGCCTGCTTGGGGTTGGCAGCGCCGACACGCCACCTCGCGGTCACCCTGCCTGACCCGTCGTCCTTCCGGACCGGGTTTCGCAACACGAATCCCAACCAGCTGGGAATCCCCGGCTCATGGAAGACGACCTCGTTCTCAATCACGGACCCGATGTAGCCGAGGTCACGCATTCGATCGCACGCCGCCTTGACCGCATTCCGGTCCGCGGCCCGGCCCGACTCCTTCAGGGACGCGGCGACAGCCTGTTCCACTTCCGCGGGAGCGCGCCGCTGCGGGCGTTGCGGGCGGCCCTTCGCGCGCAACGGCGAGACGATCAGCGAGCAGGTCGAGATTGAGGTCAAGGCGCACCTCAGGCGCGTCCGGCGAGTGCGCTTGCGACCTCTGCCGACGACCCCGCGCCTTCTCGTGGGCCTTGGCCGCCCGATAGCTCTTCCTGCCCTTACCGTTGCGCACCAGTTCGCGACTGATCGTCCCGGGACTGCGTTGCAACTCTTCGGCGATCCTGCGAATCGACCAGCCGCACCTCAGCAGCCCTTGGATCGTGCATCGATCCTCCAATGTCAAGTGATGGTGACCAACTGGCATCCAGACCTCCCGTCCCTAGCCTCGATTGAAACCGACATGCTACATAATACGGCTACCATCTGCCACCACACCGCATCTTGTGTGTTGCATCTCGGACTGCAACGGGCCAGGAATACCTGTAGGTGGATTCCGAACTTGGTGGCGCTGCCTTGAACACTCGCCCTCACCGAGAAGAGATGTCGCTAGCCGCTAATCCGAGCGATGCGCAACTGATTCCTGATGCGGTAGCGTACACTCATCCGGGTCTGGCCGGAGCCATCCATGCACGGCGTGTCAATAGCCATGGATGCGGTCGCGGAACGAGAGGGGGCCGGACAGTTTTCGCACTGGCGAAGCTCTACGGTAGTCGTCAGGTCCCGCGTGGAATGCGCTGGGATGGCCGACCTCGATCCAGTACTCAAGTCTTGTGGTCGTCGTGGTCGCCTCGGCTGCAGCCGCAGCCTCACGGACTGGTCGATGGAATGCAACTGCTGCACCACGCCGGGGGGTCGTGCGGATCATCGATTGAAACCAGCCGTCTGTGGTCCTCAAGGTCGGGGTTGGTCAGTTACACGTCTATGAGCCGAACACCCATCTCTCCCTCCTAATCAGATTGAGCAAACTCACGCTCTTAATACCGAACTCTCGGCACACATCAGGAATCTTGGGGCGCCTTAGGCTGCCGCTTGCGCGCTCGCCAGTAACGACTGCGCATCCGTGGACCTCGGCTAGCGCAATGACAAAGGGATCCGCACCTGACCTCCCGCGCCTAGTGTCGATCAGTCTTGGACACTTGGCGAGGATCGCCGAGACTGCGTCCTGCGTATCGTCGTCAATCGGCACGGAGAACCCGTCCTGTCGACGGGCTCAAGCTAGGACATCGTCGTCCTGCTTCTCCAGCTCATATCTGACTTCCTCAGAGGCACGAAGGTCGCCGGACTGGATCAGCCCTTCCAAGCGAGCCCAGAGACCGGGGAAGACATCGCGGGGATAGTAGCGCTTCCAGCCATCGAGGAGAGCGCTCGTGTCGATGCTGTACTTCACATGCACATCAGGCAAACATCATTGGCCTTCCCATGACCTTCTTCTCGATCTTGGCCATATGCTTCAGGCGAACACCCAGATGCGCGGAAACGTCTCGGGTTGTGATCTTTTCTTGGTAGTAGGACGAGAGCACCCACCTGATGAACGGGTGGCCGAGACTGCTCACAACCTTTGTGGCTGGAGGAACGAAGCCGGTCTGCCGTGAGTCCGGTGGCTGGTGCCTCGATCTCAACATTGCGTCGATATGGGAGCGGTATTCGTCGAGGGTGATCCGGCGAGCGTCAAGCAGACGGCGCAGTGCCACTTCGCGAGAAACGGAAAACTCCCGCGCGAGTGCCCGAATTCCGTTGGCGTGCCAGTTCGTTCCCGCCGGAATGTCGCGGACTACCTTCGACCGTGCTAGTGCATCGGCGGGGACAAGAGTCTCGCCGGCAACCGCATTGCAGAACACCTCAATCGGATTCTGCTCGGGCGCGCCCAACCTCCGGTCTCGCAGATCGCAGATCCCTCCATTACGGAGAAGCAGGTGGCAAAGTTCGTGCAGTAATGTGAACACTCGACCGTTGGAGGCGTCTCGCACGTTGAGGACTATCACAGGCAAGGGTTGCTCGGTCGCTGAGAAGCCCCGCGCCTCGGCGACCTCGATGCCGGAGGCTTGGAATACCAGCACGCCTTGCTCCTGCACTGCGCGCCGCCAACCGTTCAGGGAGTCGTACGGAGTCTGCCAGAGAAGACGCTGCTCGGATTCGGACACTCCTAGGAATGCCCGGACCCGTCGCGCCACATCGGCGACATGCTCCCCAACGGTCGCTGAGATGGCTAGGTGAGGGATGTCCTCGTCTAGTTCCGCTGCCAAATCCAGCGCCACTTGGCGCCTTTCCAAGGCCCACCGCACAGCGAGCCGCAATTCCGGTGAATGATCGTCTGCCAGAGTTCCCGGAAGACTCCGAAAATCGGTGAGCGCAGTGAACTTCCATGGCGGTTCGGCGAGGAAGAAGATCGCGAGAGGGCGCCGGGCGGCATTGCCAAGCAATCGGAGTTGACGGATGGTGGGCTGTCTGGTTCCAGCTTCCCAACTACGAACGGCGGATTCGCGAACTTGCGCCTTCCTCGCCGCGTCCTCGATTGAGAGACCCGCGTCCTCGCGGACCCACCGAATCATTTCCGGCTTGACGTGCGCGCGCATTGCCATGTTAGAGTCCTTGCCGCTCCGAACCACGCGAGACGCGCAACAGCGAGACTTGGCGCCTCGTCTCGGCTGGGACTCCAATGTACGACAAGCACCACTGGTACACCCAGGTGAGGCCTCGCGCGGGTTCATTTCACACCGTCGACAGGATGCTGGAGTGGCCCACTAATGGTAACCGTTCGAGGGGGACGTGGCGAGACGAAGGGTTACTCTTGATGATGTCCACCCTCCTCGCCGCCTGCTCCCTCACGGCTTCGCGGGCTTCGTCTACCGTCGTCACCCAGTAGGGAATCTCGGACCGCCCCGGCTCCGGCGACGTGATTCCGACGCCCGCCGAGCGAAATCTGGCCGCCCCAAGGATCTCCTCGTCTCGGATGGACAGGTCCCGGGTGTCCCGGCCCAAGCTCATCGCAGCGCTCACTCCGAATCGGGCCCGGTCGCGCAGGTCCGCAATCAAGGCTTCGCGCTCCTGGTTCAGGTGAGTGTGCGTGTCGATGATAGCGGGCATGACCGTCAATCCGCTCAGATCAACGGTCCTTGAACCATCCGGGAAATCCACTGCGGATGCCGGACCGACTTGGGTGAACCGGACTTCTGCCACGAGGAAGGCCGAGTCCTCGACAGTCACGCCGCCGTCCCCGTCGATCAGCAGCGCCCCTCGAAAAACGACGGCCTCGCTTGCTGGCTCGGGCGGCGGCATGCAAGCCTGCAGCACAAGCCATCCCAGCAGCACCGCCAGGATCGCGGCAGTAGGCCAGCAACGGCTCGGACCCGGTCGAGGTTTGGCGCTTCCGGCCTCCGTCTTGCCAGTCTGTTCGATTCTCGGTGTTGCAATCATCCTGTTCGGGCGTTTCCTCACGCGATGCTAGCACGCAGAAGGAGCGCACCGATCCTCGGAGGCTTGCCGCCGCGTGCTTCTGGATGGGGCTCACAGCTGGTTCGGCAGCGGCAGCCGGGTGATTGGCGTCCGGCCAGTACAATGGGGCGGTCTCATGCAACGGCTTACGGACTCAGCAGGGGAAGCAGCCTTCCGCGAGCGGCTCCGCTCATGGCTGGCCGACAACACCCCCACCATCGACAGGCACGACCCAAACGCGCTGGCAGCTTGGCAGCGTACGCTCTACGAGGCCGGATGGCTGGGGCTTACATGGCCTGCCGAGTACGGGGGCCAAGGGCTCGGCTTCCGCGAGCAAGCGATCTACAACGAAGAGGCGGCTCGCGCCAAGGTCCCGCCCAGCGTGAACAACATAGGCCTGATGATCGCCGGACCGGCGCTGGTGGCGGTCGGGAGCGACGAGCAGAAGCGACGCTACTTGACGAAAATCCTAACCGCCGAGGAGATCTGGTGCCAAGGGTTCTCCGAGCCGAACGCCGGCTCGGACCTCGCCGGGTTGCAGACGCGGGCAGTGAGCGACGGAGACGACTACGTGGTCACAGGTCAGAAGATCTGGACTTCGAACTCCCTGATCGCCGACTTCATCTGGCTGCTGGTGCGGACCGATCCCGACGCTCCCCGGCACAAGGGCATCACGGCCCTGATCGTGGACATGCACAGCCCGGGCGTAACCGTCAAGCCACTCCGGCAGCTGACGGGCGAGAACGAGTTCGGGGAGGTCTTCTTCGACGAGGTGCGCGTCCCGAAGACAAATCGCGTGGGTGAGGAGAACGACGGCTGGATTGTCGGGATGAAGACATTCACTCGGGAGCGGGCCAACATCTCGATCAACCTCAGCGTCCGGCTGCAGCAGCAGTTCGACCGGCTGCTGGAGGCCGTGCGAGGACGCGACATCCCCTTGGACACCCAGACGGCGCGCGAAGTCGCGCACGCCTACGCGGACAGCCAGTGCTTGACCATGACCTGCGAGCGGCTGGACGAGCGCTTGTTCGGCTTCGAGTCCTCACTGGTGAAGGTCGCGTGGGCCGAAATGAACCAGCGGCTGCAGGAGATCGGGCTGTCCACGCTGGGCCCGGACGCCCCCCTGCTGCCGGGAAGAGGGTACGACCTCGGGCGAAGCGGCCCGTCAAGTTGGGCGACCGAAGGCGCGTCCGGCAAAGAGCCGCCATTCGAGAAGAGCTGGCAGTTCGGGTACCTGCGGTCCCGCGCCAACTCAATCGAGGGCGGAACCTCCGAGGTCCTGCGCACAGTGATCGCGGAACGGGTGCTGGGCCTGCCCCGCAAGTGAGGAGCGCCATCATGGATTTCAAGCTCACCAACGACCAGACGCTGCTGCGCTCCTCGGCCCGGCGCCTCATGACTGAAGAATGGCCGGCCTCAGAATTGCGGGCCATGATGGACCCGCCCTCGGCCGCCTCGGCAGCAACGACGATCTGGGACAAGATGGCCTCGCTGGGATGGGCGGCGTTGCTGGTGGACGAGGAGCATGAAGGCCTCGGGATGGGGATGTTCGATCTCGCGGTGCTCATGGAGGAGACCGGGAAGGCCCTCATCCCGGGAACGCTGCACTCCAGCGCTGTGCTCGCGACAGAGGCACTCCAGACGCTGGGGATGCCCGAGGCTAGAAAGCGGCACTTGCCGGAAATGGCTGAGGGCGGCCTTCGAGCAACTGTCGGAATCTACGAACCCAACTCGGGCTGGAATCCCATGCGCCTGTCCGTCCGTTCGGACTCGCCCGTCGTGAAGCGCCTAGTGCCGGACGCCGCTACAGCGGGACTGGTGCTGGTCATCAATCGAATCAGTGGCAACCGTGTGGAGTTGGCACGTGCTCACGACGCAACCGCAACCGACCTGCAATCGATGGATGTCACGCGACCGCTGTACGAAGTGGCCTGCGACCGCGAGTTGCTGGAACCGATCGGGGAGGGCACGGTCGGCGACCTGCAGGCCGTGATTGACAGGGCAACCATCGCCTTGGCCGCGGAGATGGTGGGCAGTGCCAGCCGCGTCCTCGACATGACCGTGGAGTATGCCAAGCAACGCAAGCAATTTGGACGGGCCATTGGCACCTTCCAGGCCGTCCAGCATCGGGCGGCCGACATGCTGATCGGTATCGAGAAGGCTCGCACGGCCGCTTACTATGCGGCGGCCACGGCAGACGAGGAGCCGGACCGGCTGGCGGAGGCTGCCTCCACGGCGAAGGCGGCCGCCAACGACGCCTTTGTCGCAGCGGCCCAAGGCGCGATCCAGCTGCACGGAGGCCTCGGCTTCACTTGGGAGCAGGACCTGCATCTGTACCTCAAGCGAGCCAAGGCCTGCGAATTCACCTACGGGGACACAAACTGGCATCTCGACCGGATCGCCCACAGGCTGGGACTGTCCTGAAACGGGTGCCCTCATGTCACCTTGCGACAGTCTCCGCCTTGCGAAGGTAGCGCCAGTGGTCCCGCAGCTGCTGGGTGTTCCGCGCGGGCATGCAGCTCGGCCGGTCTAGCCCGAACTGGCACACCTGCGCCAGCCAGACTCTGTAGGATTCTGCTTCGGCTGCGGAGCGGATGACTGGAGGTGTTCGAGGTCCGTTTCTTGCTTCGTAGCCGGCGCGCAACCCAATGGGCCCGGCGATCGCCCTAGGTCCCAGAGCAGCCCCGCTGGCCGAAGTCCATCAAGCAAGCCGACGATCGTGACCTCCCAAGGGCATGTCATACTCGGGTAGGCATGCGCTTCTTCAACACCGAGGGCGAGGTCATCCCTGAAGAACACTACTGCATCCCTCCCCTCGAACGTGTTGATCTCGACGAGATCCTAACACTGATCGATCGAGAGAAGTACTTCATCCTCCGCGCACCGCGTCAGACCGGCAAGACGAGCGTCCTGGCAGCTCTCGCCGGCCACTTGAACGCAACTGGTAGGTTCCGGTGCGTCTACACCAACGTGGAGGATGCCCAAGCCGCTCGCCAAGACGTCAGCGCCGCCATGCGGTCGATCCTCCACTCGCTCGGCGAGGAGGCGGCATGGACCACCGGCGAGGAGCTGGTCGGGGAGATCTGGCCCGCCACTCTGGCCAAGGCCGGGCCCTTCTCCGCACTCAAGAGCGTCCTGTCGGAGTGGGCGGCCTCGAGTGCCAAGCCCCTGATCCTGCTCTTGGACGAGATCGACGCCCTGATCGGGGACACCCTGATCTCGGTGCTCCGGCAGCTGCGTGCCGGCTTCCGCAACCGGCCCCGGTGGTTCCCCCAGAGCGTGGTGCTATGCGGCGTCCGCGATGTCCGCGACTACCGCATCTTCTCGGAGTCGGAACGCTTCCAGATCACTGGGGGCAGCGCCTTCAACATCACGGCCAAGTCCCTGCGTCTCAGGGACTTCCGCGAAGACGAAGTGCGCTCCCTGCTGCTCCAGCACACCGACGAGACCGGCCAGCAGTTCGAGGCCGGCGCAATCGAGCACATCTGGAGTCTCACCCAGGGCCAGCCCTGGCTGGTCAACGCTCTCGCCTACCAAGCCTGCTTCAGAGACCGGCAGGGCCTAGACCGCAGTCGGCCCGTGACGGTCGCCGCTATCGACCAAGCCAAAGAGACGCTCATCCTCAATCGCGTTACGCACCTCGACCAGCTCGCCGACAAGCTCCGCGAGAAGCGGGTCCGGCGAGTCATCCTGCCCATGTTGGGCGGTTCGCCGGACTGGGACTGGACGCAGCGGGACTTGGAGTACGTACGCGACCTCGGCCTGGTGGCGCAGCGCGGCCCGGTGCGCATGGCCAATCCCGTCTACGCCGAAGTCGTGCCTCGCGAGCTGACGCACGCCCTGCAGGCCGGCCTCGAGAACGTGGTCGACTCTCGCTGGTTCGTGAATGACGATGGCGGCCTGAACACGGATCAGCTCTTGGAGCGCTTCCAAGGCTACTTCCGGGACCACTCCGAGGCTTGGGTGCAGCGCTACGGGCATGCTGAGGCCGGCCCGCAGCTGGTGCTGCATGCCTACCTGCAGCGGGTGGCCAACGGGGGTGGTCGAGTGGAGCGGGAGTTCGGATTGGGGAGGCAGCGCACGGACCTACTGATCGTGTGGCCGCTGCCCGGCGGCCGGCGGGAGGAGCGGCACCTTATCGAGTGCAAGGTGGTGCGGCCGAAGAGCGGACTGCAAAGCGTCGTGGCGAAGGGGCTGCGGCAGACCGCCGGCTACATGGACCTCTCCGGGGCGGATTCGGGGCATCTGGTCGTGTTCGACCTCCGCGAGGGGCGGAGCTGGTCCCGGCGCCTGTTCCATCGGGCCGAGACGGTCGACGGGACCGCCGTCGGTGTCTGGGGCATGTAGCATCAATCCGCTTCAAGAGCCTCGATCGGCTCCGATCCGCGACAGGGTCCCCGGCGTCAGTCTGGCCACCACGATTTCAAGGTGTTCCGGGTCGTCGGGTTGCGGGGTCGAATCGTACCGTCCGATCGCAGCAACAGGCACGGGATGTTCGCATCCTCCGAGAATTGGGAATTCTCATCAACCCACGCAGCGACCCTTCTGTAGGCATCAACGACTGTCGGCTGCGAAATGTCTCCGAACAAGTCCCGATTGTTCTTTGCCCAATCCAGCAGAGCGTCTTTGCCCAATGTTAGCTCTTGATAGACACGGTCAATGCTCACAACACTGCCAGTATTTGAGGAATTTCGGAGCCAGTCCCAGAATCCTGGGCAGAGATCCAAGCCATAGTACCGTCGGTGTGCCTCAATGAAGACGTTTGAATCAAGCACAAACATGGGATCGCTCATTGCCTGCCTTCCATTCGGTCGACGAACTTTTGGAAAGTGTCGCCCCACAAACCGGTTAGCCCGTATGCCTCCCGATAGGTGAGTCGACCGGCAAGGACTGCTCGGCAGACGGCCGATCCGAACCGGGGCCCGATCCGAACGTTCTGGTTATTCCAGAAGTTACCTCCTCTAGTCTCAGGCTGTTGCCCGACGGCATGGTGATCGTAGAACCGCCGGAATTCGGCGGGGCTGATGAGATTGAGGTGGACGGCCCTGCGTGCCGCCACCAAGGCACTCACTTTGAACCGCTTGGCGGCAGCACGGAGTGCCTCGTCCGCCGGCACAGCGTGATTCCAATGGACGATCATCTCTTGCTTCGGAACCAAGAACTCCGCGGCCGCAGCATTACAGCGACGCTCTGTCACATGGTGTGGCAACCCTTCACTACCAAGCCTCGACAGCCCCGCTGCACCGATCAGCAGGTGGGCGAGTTCGTGGGCCAGTGTGAACATCTGGGCCGTCTTGAAATCCGCCGCGTTTACGAACACAAGTGGCGCAAGACCATCTACTAGGGCAAATCCTTGAAACTCAGCCCGGTCTAGCTTGCGGTTCGTGTTGTTGCCAACCACGCCGTTGAACACCGTCAGCACTCCTGCCTCGTCCGCCCGGGCACGAAGCTGACGTAGGGCGGAAGACCAATCCCGCTGGTGTTGCGTCCAGTCGGACGGCAAGTACAGTGCCTCCCGCATTGCACTCGCCACTGCTTCGCTGTGATGCTCGGTCTCGCAGCACCCACAAACGGCAACGGCTCCACTCCTAGGTCAGCCAGTTCTTCCCGCATCCAAGCCTGCCGACGCTTCATCGAGTAGATTGTGGCCAGCAGGTTGGGGCTAGGATGTGCGGGAGGGATTCCGGTGAAGGTACGGAACTCAGGGATCGGGAGTGCCTCATCAGACGGCTGCTCGAGGAACAGGCAGCCCAGCGGCGTATGGGTGTGATGAGCCAGCCTGTCTGCCTGAGCCATGCTGATTTCCCCAGTGGACTCCCACGCTAGGAGACGTTCCAGTCTTACGCGCATCTTCGCCGCGAGCAAGTCGGGCTCCAAGCCCGCCCGCTTCCGTGCCCAGCGCAGCACGCCGGGTGCCAGCTGATGCAGATGTCGTCGCCCGCTCACTGGATTCTCCTCGATGGCTGAGATAGGAGTACTCGGCCCTCCGACCTTCTCACGTACCAGGACTCTCTGCGACGGGCAATCCGGCAGCTCCCGACATCATCTACTTACTCTAGATCGTGTCGCGCAGTGCAGGATGTTGGATTCCGCTGGACACCAGCCAAGGGCCCAAGCGTCGTTGAATGAAGGCGCCGAGGACAGCTGCGAACCTGCTGCGGACGCAGGCGGCTGGTGGACCGAGTGAGACGATGCTCGCCCCACTAAAAGGGTGGGCACCGAAGGCGGCCCCATCCCGTAGTGTTCGATGGACACACCGTAGTGCCGCCCTCGCAGATTGGTCCGTGGAGCGATGGCTGCCAGTGCGAGTCCAGTCTCGCGTCGCTCCCGTGTCACAACCGTATACGGCGCTTCGTCCAGCCCACGCGGGATCGGTGGGTCTAGTCTCACAGATCCTGACCACAGTCGCCCCGAGACTGGCGCAGCTGGTGGTCGGTGATACACGGCAGATCGAGTCCGCTGTATCGGTCGTGGCGCGTCACTCAAGGAAGGCTTGGAACCCAGTTGTTCGCCTTCCTGTCAGTCCTTCCCCAAGGCAGATCCAAATAGCCGATTGGCAGGCTCCTACGCACGGGCCACGGTGGCAGGATGTCTGAGTCTGGGCGCTTGGAACGTGGGCTAGCGCTAGATCGTAGTTAACTCATTCCTGTAGCTGCGAGTTGAACTTGGCCTAGCCGAATCTGTGAGAGGCCCCGGGGCTCTGGACCAAGTCTGGAAAATGACCGCAGCGGTGCGGACGGGTTAGTGGCCAGCGGCGTCTTAGGCGTGCTCTAGCCCGCCGTCTGCGGGGGCTAGCGCTGCTCGCACTTGACACCGGGGGGTTGGATCGTATAGAAGAGTGGTGTGCGGGTTGGGCTGCGCATGCTGAAGCCGGCCACGGTGGAGTGGTTGCGCCGGGCACTGTCGAAGGGCACGTTGACGCGTGCCCAGGTGGCACGGGGACTGTGTCGGCAAGACGGCTGGCGGAACGCCCGCGGGAGGCTGTGTGCGGCTTCGGCGCGCAAGGGCCTGCCAGCGCTGGCGGCGGAGCTGGGGCTGCCCATGCCGCCGGTGCTGCGCCGGACGGGGGGCTGCCGGCGGCGCTCGCGGCGCCGGGCGCGGCGCAGCGTCCCGCCGCTGCGGCTGCAGTGCTCGCTGCCGGAGCTGGGAGAGGTCAGCCTGCGCCTGGCCGACACGGCCCAGCTGCGGCGGCAGTACGGGGATCTGCTGACGGCGGAACATCCGCTGGGGCGCGGGCGGGCACCGGGCTGCCGGCTGGTGTACGGCATCCGGGCCGGGGGCCGGGAGCTGGGAGTGGTCAGCTTCGTGGCCGCGCCGATGCGCTTGGGTCCGCGCGACCAGCATCTGGGCTGGGACGAGCGCACCCGCCGCCGGAACCTGCCCCGGCTGGTCTCCAACGACCGTTTCCTGGTGCGGCCCGGCGTGGTGGTCCACAACCTCGCCAGCCACGTGCTGGGCCTGGCGCTGCGGCGCTTGAGCAGCGACTGGGAGCGGCTGCACGGCAGCGCCCCGGTGGCGGTGGAGGCTTAGGCATCAGACTGCTGCTCCCCACCGGAGGTGCTTGCAATGGCGCAAAAGCGCCTGAAAACAGTGATTTGGCCGCGATTCACGGAATCCTCCCAGTTGCTTTACGTCGTGCGGAAGGCCTTGGGGCGGTCGTTCTGGCCTCGCTGCGCCCCCAAGGAGTGCCTGCCGCGCAGTCCCTGCCTCAGCTCCCATGGGTGCCCGCCCTGAGCCCTGCTCGTGGTTCATGCTCCACCCTCCTCGTCCGTGGCGAGCTGCTCGAACAGAGGCGCGCCAGGGTCCGGCAGCCGCACATACAGCCCGCGCTGGCGGCCGTGAGTGACATGGCAGGATTCCATCTGGCCCGCCCGCACGCGGTTCCAGATGGTCTGGCGGGTCACGCCCAGACGTTGCTTCGCGGTCGCGACCGACACGAACCCCGCCGGCACCTCCGGGCGGAAACGGCTGCGCACCTCGTCCGTCATGCGCACCCGCAGCGGGGCTCCCTCCACACCCGGATCGACCACCGGCAGCAGGCCGGCGCGGACCCACCGGTACACTGTGTCCTCGTGAACCCCCAGTTCCCGGGCCGCCTCACGGGCGCTGACCAGGGTGCCGGACGCGTCTCCAGCCTGGCCCGGACGGTAGGCCTCAATGTCATGCCGCCGCCGTAGGCCGCCCACCAGTTTCGCGCTGAACGGCAGGCCGCGCGCGCTGCGCCGTCCATGCCGATTGAGGACGCGCGCGACCGTGCGGTCAGGGTAGTGCCGGGACAGGTTGCGGATCAGCTCGAGCGTGCTCGCATCGGTGCGCTGGGGCGGCGGCGGGGCAGGCACGATCTTCGGGAACTCGAGCTCATCGACCAGCCCGCCCCGCCATGCGACCTGGGCGGTGATCCGGCCAGCCTCCTCGCAGCGCTCGAGTGCGACCTGCTTCACCAGGCAGCCGAGCAGGCGCTTGCGGTCGGCGTTGGACGTGCTCGGCGCCTCCCACACTCGCGGCAGGCAGCTCCCCAGCGCTGCGAAGAACTCCGGCGCTGGAGGCTCACGGCGCTCAGCACGAGCCATCGCCAAGGCCTGTTCGGCCTCCTGCAGCGCCACGGCCGCCCGCTCCCACTCGCGCTCCAGCGTGGCCGCCACCAGTCGGTTGTCGGGGTCAACCTGCCGGTAGCGCCGCTCGGCCAGCCCGGCCTCGTAACGGCAGTGCTGCAGGGCCTGCTCCTCACGGCGCAGGGCCGCCTCCGCGCCGCTGGCCGCCTCCGCAGCCGCCTGCCGGGCGGCCTCCGCACCGGCCGGGGTCGCCCGTGAGAGAAACCAGCGCACCACCTCCCGGTCGATGCGCTGGCCGCCCGCCGAGAAGCAGCCGCGCCGCAGGCCGCTGTCCGGGTCCGGCGCGCTGCACTCGTAGCTCCAGCCGCGCCGGCTGTACTGCACACGCATCGCGTAGCCACAATGGCCGCACACGACCAGTCCCTGCAGCAGCGCCGGCCCTTCCCTGGCCGGCCCCCGCGCTCCCTGCGGGTACGAGTGATTGCGCGCCAGCTGCTCCTGGACCTCCAGCCATTGCTGCCAGCTGAGATACCCCTCATGGTGTCCCGGCTGCAGAATCTCCCACTGCTCCTCGACGGGCCGCAGCGGCGTGCTGCGCTCCCGCCCGCGCAGGAAGTGATAGGCGTAGGCGCCACCCATGGCGGGATTCTTCAGCACGCGCAGCACACGGTCGTACGTGGCCGGCCTCCACAGGATCTCGCCGGTGGAGTGATTCCGCACCGGCAGCTCGATCTCCCGCTCCCTGAGCAGCACCGCCGCCTGCCGCGCCGTCCCGGCCTCATGGAACGCTGCGAACACTGCCTCGATCGCCCCTTGCACGCGTTGGTCGGGGTGCTTGCGAATCGTCTCCCCGCTGCGCTCGAAGGCGGCCGCCACGCGCCAATACAGCGCCCCGCGCAGCGCCTTGTTGCGGCGGCCGCCCTCCATGCGCGCCCGCTGGACCGACAGATCCGCGGCCGAAATTGTGCCTTTGAATCCCAGGACCAGCTCATCATCGGAGCGCTGCGGCAAGTACACGTTGGCGTCCTCAATGAGGGCCGCCTCGTGCACCCGGCACAGGTCCAGCAACTGAAACCACTCGACCGTGTTGCGCGCCAAGCGCGACACCTCGATCCCGAACACGCCCCCGACCTGATCCAGCGACAGCAGTCGGCACAGCTCGTCGAATCCTGAGCGCGTCCCCTGCGTCGCGGCGCTGCGCCCCAGATCGCTGTCAATCGTCCGAATGCGGTCCCGCCTCCAGCCCAGATCCAAGGCCCGTTGCACCAGCCCGTACTGGCGGGCCTGCGACTCCCGGTTGTTCAGCACCTGCCGGGGGGACGACTGACGCACGTACACCACCGCCAGACGGCTCAGCTGCCGGGCTCCGATCTTCGCGCTCATGGTGCGCCTCCCGCTGCCCCATCCGGACCATCACCCGCGCCAGTTCCGCCACCAGGCGTTGCCGCTGCGCGGGCGGCACGCTCCGCCACTGCCGCCAGCGCCGCTCGCGCTCCAGCAGCTCCAGCAGCGGCCTTATTCGAACCTCCATCCTGGGCAGAGCTGCAGCGCTGCGCGAGCGCACGCACCAGATTACACAGTGCCACGAAATCCGGCAACTCGCCGGCCAGCCGCGGCGAGTGCGGCTCCCGCGCGCCGAGACTGGTCCATGACGCCGGCAGCCAGCACGTGCTCCCGTCCGGCAGCCGGACCTTGACTCTCAAGCCGCGCAGGCCGATGTTGCGCACGCCGATGACCGACACCGTCGTGCCCTCCAGCGGATGGCGCGGACGGCGGATCGTGACCGCATCCGGTGGCCCCGCCGACCCATCCGCCTGCGGTATAGCAGTCTGTGGCGAAGGTGGAGACCTGCGTCGAGCAGCGGCGACGGGCAACTTGCTACCAGGCGGCGGGCTTTGAGCGCCTGGGGGAGACGGAGGGCCTGCCGTGGGGCGCCCAGCAGCCCACGCGGGCGCAGCGCGCCCAGCCGGACTTCCGCGAGCCGGAGCGCCATCCCAAGCAGGTCTGGGTCAAGCCGCTGGTGCCCGATTGGGAGCGTGTGCTGCGGGAGAAGGCGCGGCTGGTGCTGGGTAGCTTCCCGCGGCTGGACTTCGACAGCGAGGAGGCGCACTGGTCGGCGCGCGAGTTCGAGCGCTCGGACCTGCCGGACCGGCGCCTGCGGGAGCGGCTCAAGGCCATGGGCGGGGCCTGGGAGCAGCGCCCGGGCGAGTGCCTGCCGGCCATCTTCCCGCGCGGCAAGGACCAGCAGGCCGCCTACCGCTTCCTGCGCAATGAGAGGGTTTCCATGCAGCACATTCTGGCGCCGCACCGGGAGGCCATGGTGGACCGCTGCCAGCTGCTGGCGGGCACCGTGCTGCTGGTGCAGGACACGACCACGCTGAACTACACCGGGCTGGGCGAGTGCACCAGCGGCCTGGGGCCGCTCAAGAAGCGCAGCGAGAGTGCGCGCGGGCTGCACGTGCATGCCTCGGTGGCCTACACGGAGGGCCGCCGGCCGCTGGGGGTGAGCGACTTGGAAGTCTGGGCCCGGCCGCTGGAGGAGCCGCCGGACGAGTGCGAGCGGGAGAGCCAGCGCTGGTTGCGGGGGCTGCGGCAGGGTTTCGAGCTGAGCCGGGCCTGCCCGGGCCAGCGCATCGTGGTGGCGGGCGACCGCGAGAGCGACATCTACGCGCTGTTCCGGGAGCGGGAGCAGCGCGAGCAGGCCGGCGAAGAGGACGTGGAGCTGCTGGTGCGCGTGCACCTGGGCCGGCAGCGCAAGGTCAAGGTGTGGGACCCGAGCCTGCGGTCGCTGATGCTGCGCTCGATCCCCATGCAGGCCGACTTCCAGCAGCGGGTGCGCTTCCGGCGCACCTTCCGGCTGAGCTCGCAGGGTGGGCAGCGGGCCCGCCAGCGGCGCAAGGTGAAGACCCAGGTGAGCATCGGGCCGGTCGAGCTGCAGCCGCCGGAGGCGCGCCGTCAGCGGGGCGAAGCGGGTGTGGAGGCCTGGCTGGTGCATGTCGAGCAGATCGATACGCGGCCGGGGGAGGATCCGCTGGAGTGGTTCCTGCTGAGCACGGCGGGCGGGTTGAGCAAGCGCTGGGCGAAGCGCATCGTGGGCTGGTATGAAGCCAGGTGGTCGATAGAAGAGCTGTTCAAAGTTTTGAAAAGTGGTGCGCGCATCCAGGACCGCCGCCTGCGCACGGTCGCTGCGCTGGGCAAGTGCCTGGCGTTCGACGCCGTCACGGCCTGGCAGGTCTGCTCGCTGGCGCGCTACGCGCGCGACGCGCCGCAGACGCCGGTGGACGCCGTGTTGACCTGGGCCGAGATCACGGCGTTGTGGATCCACGTGCAGGCACAGGAGCTGTGGCGGCCGAGCGAGCGGGGGCGCGCGCCACCGCGCGACATCCGGACTTGGGTGGTGTGGCTGGCGATGACGGCCGGCTTCCGGCCCTCGAAGCGCCGGCCCCTGCCGGGCAACGCCGTGCTCTGGCGGGCCTGCGTCGTGTTGGGGCACTGGGTGCAGCACCAGCAGGCCCAGCCGGGGCTCATGCCGAGCCAGCCCGTCTTCGCGGAGCCGCCGCACGCAGCCGGGCCGCAGGCCAGCGAGTCTCCGTAGCGCCCCGCCGGAGAGCTCGGGCCCGGCGCGACAGCTCGCGGCTCACCACTGGGCCCCTCAGCGGGGGGCCCAGCCCGGAGCCCGTGCGTCTGCAGCCGCTGCGGGGTGGGCCAGTCTGCTGGCTGAACCCCGCACCGCCCCTTGGCGGGGGGGCAGTCGCCGGCCAGGGGAGGCGCTGGCGCCCCAGCGACAGCGGCCGCCCACTTTCCCGTCCCATCCCCCGCACACGGCGGCCTAGAGCACGCCTAAGACGCCGCTGGCCACTAACCAGTCCGCACCACTGCGGCCATCCTCCAGACTTGGCCCAGCGCCCCGAGGCCTCTCACAGATTCGGCTAGACCAAGTTCAACTCGCAGCTGCAGGAATGAGTTAACTACGATCTAGCGCTAGGAACGTGGGACCGCCGTGCTACGCTCTTAGCGGACATGCCGCTCCGTGACTTGATCCCGGCGCTGGCGATCGCCTTGCTGGCCGCCTGCGCTGCGCCGCCGGATGACCGCCCCCCCACGCCCAACATCCTCTTCGCGATCGCCGACGACGCCTCGTACCCACACATGGGCGCTTACGGCACGCAGTGGGTGAAAACCCCGGGCTTCGACCGCGTGGCCCGCGAGGGCGTCCTCTTCGAGAACGCCTACACGCCCGACGCCAAATGCGCTCCGTCCCGCGCCAGCATCCTCACCGGCCGCAACCCGTGGCAGCTCAAGGAGGCCGGCAACCACATGGCCTTCTTCCCGCCGGAATTCAAGAGCTTCCCGGAAGCCTTGGCGGACAACGGCTACTTCGTCGGCATGACTGCCAAGGGGTGGAGCCCCGGAATCGCCAACGACGCGGAAGGCAATCCCCGCAACATTGCCGGGACGCCGTTCAACGGCCGCACAGCCGAGCGGCCCACCACCGGCATCTCCGACGCCGATTACGCCGCTAACTTCAAGGACTTCCTCGCAGCGGCCCCGGCAGACCGTCCTTGGGCGTTCTGGTACGGAGCTCGGGAGCCCCACCGGGCCTACGAGTTCCGCTCCGGCGAGCGGGTGGGCGGCAAGAATATCGACGAGATTGACGCCGTCCCGGCGATGTGGCCCGACACGGAGACCGTCCGCCATGACCTGCTCGATTACGCCTACGAGATCGAGCACTTCGACTCGCACCTGGTCCGCATCCTGCAGCAGCTGGAGGAGGCTCAGCAGCTCGGCAACACCTTGGTGATCGTCACAGCCGACAACGGCATGCCTTTCCCGAGGGCCAAGGCCCATGAGTACGAGATCTCCAACCACCTGCCGCTGGCCATGATGTGGCCGTACGGCATCCCCTACACCGGCCGGTCCGTCGAGGATTTCGTCAGCTTCGTAGACCTGGCTCCGACCATCATCGAAGCCGCCGGGCTGGAGTGGTCCGCGACAGGGATGCAGCCCGCCGCAGGACGCAGCCTGTTGGACATCCTTAGCTCGTCCAAGTCCGGCCTCGTCGATCCGGCCCGCGACCATGTCCTAGTCGGCAAGGAGCGCCACGACATCGGGCGGCCCGACGACCTCGGGTACCCGATCCGCGGCATCGTCAAGGGCAACCTGCTGTACCTCAGGAACTTCGAGACAGACCGCTGGCCCACCGGGAATCCGGAGACCGGCTACCTAGCGACCGACGCCAGCCCGACCAAGACGCTGATCCTTGACCTGCGGCGCTCCGGGGAGGATGACTCCTACTGGCGGATGGCATTCGGCAAGCGGGGCGCCGAAGAGCTCTACAACCTCGCCGAGGACCCGGCCTGCGTCCACAATCTGGCCGACGACTTGGAATTCGCCCCGATGAAGGAGGATCTGGCAGCCGAGCTGCTCTCAAGGCTGGAGCAGCAAGAGGATCCGAGAATGCGGGCCGAGGGCCATATCTTCGACGAGTACCCGGTCGCGACGCGATGGAAGGGGCACTACGAGAAGTTTATGGCGGGCGACGCCCCCGTGCCGACTTGGATCATTCCCAGCGACATCGAGCCGCAAGACCAACTCTCCGGTCTGCCTTAACGCTCACCGGAGGAGGCTTGGCGAAGGAGGCTGCTTCATGCAGGAACGCGGGACGGGCGCCGCGCCGAAGCCCACAGTCCGCCCGCTGCCCTCCGCCTTGGCCGCCATGCTCCTCGGGGCCGCCACCTTGGGCGGCCAGCCCGTGCGCTTGGAGGATCCGGTTCGATTCTGGACACATGAGGCCGCCTACAGCGGAGCGGATTCGTGCGAGACCTGTCACCCGCAGATCGCCGCGCGCCAGCGCGCCAGCAATCATGCGCGGTCTCTCCGCGCCGCGCAAGCCGTCCCGGAACTGACCGCCGACCTGCCCTTGCGACGCCATGACCGCGTCTCCGGCTTGGAGCTCACTCTCTCAGGCGACGCACGCTCCGGGCTCCGGCTCACAGCCGGCGGCACTGCAGAGTCGAGCGAGGCTGCGCTCGGCTGGGCCTTCGGGAGCGGGATCAAGGGCATCACGCCCGTCGGACGCACCGCCTCCGGCCAATGGGTCGAGAGCCGTCTCACCTGGTACCGAAGCCTCGGAGGCATCGATTTCACAACCGGGGCCTCGAAGCACGATCCGGAAACTGCCGCCGAGGGGCTCGGGCGCAGCCTGACTGAAAAACAGGTCGCCGAGTGCTTCGGGTGCCACACCACCGGGTTCGACAGCCGGTCCTCCGAGCCCCAGGAGGACGAGACCGGAGTGCGCTGCGAGCGGTGCCACGGCCCCGGGCGGCAGCATGTCGAGGCGGCAGCAGCCGGCCGGCCGTTGGAGGGCACGATCTTCAACCCAGGCACCCTGTCGGGATTCCCGCAGACCCAGCTCTGCGGCGCCTGCCACGGCCGGCCGCCCGAGGACAACGACTTCGACCTGCTCGCGCTGCTGGAGCGGACGCCCCACAGCGTCCGGTTCCCTAGCCAGAGGATCACCCTCAGCCGCTGCTTCAACGAGACATTCGGTGAACTGGCCTGCACGAACTGCCATGATGCCCACGGCGACGTGTCGGACGAGGCCGCCTCATTCGACGGCAAGTGCCTCGCCTGCCACGAGGCGGGCCGGCGGGAGCGCGGCGCGGCCTGCTCGGTGGCGTCCTCGGACTGCGCGAGCTGCCACATGCCGCGCGAGCGCGTGATGCGTCATTCTATGTTCAGCGACCACTGGATCCGCGTGGTCCAGAAGGACGGGCCATAGCATGCGCACAGCCGCTCCAAGCCCAATCCGAACGGCGGCGACGCTGGGCCTGCTGCTCGCCGGCGCCGCAGCTGTCGGGCAGGAGGTGGCGCTGAGCCGGTCGGACTACCTTGAGATCGAGACCCGCTTCCGCGCCGCGAAGAGCCATGAAGGAAACGGCGAACTGGAGCGAGCGGCCGCCGAGTACCGGGCGATTCTGGCCAAGCATCCGACGGCCGTGCCGCGGGTCTACCACAATCTCGGACTCGTCTCGTACTACCGGCGCAGCTACCCGGAGGCCGTCGAGGCCTTCGCCAAGGGGCTCGAACTGGACGGCTCAATGGTCGGGAGTCGACTCTTCCTCGGCATCGCCTACTTGAACCTCGAGCGCCCGCGGGAGGCCCTCCCGCACTTGGAAGCCGCCAATGACGCCCAGCCGACGCTTGAGAGCGCCCTGCATCTCGGGCAGGCCTACGCAGCGGTCCTTCGTTACGGCGACGCGGTCGCGGCGTACCGGCAGGCCCTGCCGATCGCCGGCGACAGCACTCCCGACGCCCTTTACTCCATTGGCCGCGCCTACCTAAGCCTCGCTGAGCGGATCGTCAACGAGCAAGCCGAAGCAAGTCCCGAAGCCAAGGAGACGCATTTGGCGACAGCGCGGGTCCTGGAGAGCCAGCAGGTCTACCAAGTGGCGGCCATCAAGTATTTGGAGGCAGCGGAGCTGGACCCGTTCAACGCCTCCATTTTCTTCCCGCTGGCCAGGATGCTCGCGATCCTGGGGCTGAAGTCACCGTCCGACTTGGCCTTGGAGCGCTTCTGGTCGCTACTGCCGTCAGTGCCCAGGATGCCGATTGACGCGAGCATGCTGCCGAAGGAGCAAGTGGCCGAAATCGGGACCAAGGTGGACTTCGAGGGGATTCTCAGGTCCCTGCCCCCGGTCGAGCCGGAGCGACTTCCGCCGCTGGCAATGCTGGGCAGCGAGATCAACCGCAAACTCGCTGGGCGCCTTGCAGGACCGCACTCCGCCGGCTGGCGGCGCTTCGTCGGCGAGGCCGCGGGCGGGCGCTTCCGAGAGGCGCTCGCCACACTGGACTCGATGCCGGCCGAGGGCGGCGAGTGGCTGCGCGACTACCTCCGGGCCACCCTCCACGTCTGGCTCGACGATTACGAGTCCGCAGCGCTCGCGGCAGCCGTGCCCGCGCTGGCGGCCCACTCTCTGCAGGTCGTTCATTCGCTGCGGGCGGAGATCTTCCGGATGGTCTCGATCGAGTATTTCGACCGGCTGGTGCGGGACCATCCCGCCTCCTGTCGCGCCCGCCTCGTCCAGGGGATGAACTTCGCCGCCCAAGAGAAGGCCGAGGCGGAGGCGGAGTTCCTGGCCGCGATCGAGGCCTGCCCGCTGGACACCCAAATCCGCATCGAACTGGCCGACCACTACCTCTGGAACTCGCAGTACGAGGAAGCCCGCCAAGCCTGCTTGGACGAGCTGGAGATCCATCCGCATTCGAGCGCCGCGAAGAAGCGCCTGGGACGGATCCACGTGCAGCTGAGAGAGGCTGAGCCGGCACTGTTGTACCTGCGGGCGGCTGCCGAGGCTGATCCCGAGGACGCCGATGTGCGCACCGACCTCGGACGGGCCTACGAACTCCTCGGGCGCTGGGAGGACGCGGTAGCCGAGTACCAGACGGCGCTGCAGCTGGACCCGGCGCTCAACCGTGTCCACTACGTGCTGGCGAGGCTCTACCGCCAGCTCGGGCGGGCTGACTTGGCCCGCGAGCAGTTCGATCGGTTCAAGCAAAACGAGGACGCGGACCGGCAAGCGCGGACCGCCAGGATCCAGCGCCTGCGCAAGCGGGAGGCGTCCCAGCCGGGGCAATAGGACCTCATGGGGATGCCGGGCCGGTTTCTCCTCCGCGGTGCCGCGAGCGTTCTACTCGCCACGGCGCTCGCGGGCAGCCAGCCCGTCTTCGTCGATGTGGCAGCCGAAGCCGGCCTGACGGATGCGCTCGTGTACGGTGGCGACAAACGGAAGGACTACATCCTGGAGGCGCTGGGAGGAGGCGTGGCGCTGCTCGACTACGACCGCGACGGCTTCCTTGACGCGTTCTTCGTTTCCGGCAGCCGGATGGAGGGCTTCCCCGATGGCGAGGCCCCCAGCAGCCAGCTCTACCGCAACCAAGGTGACGGCTCGTTCGCCAACGCGACCGAGCAGGCGGGGCTGGAGCGTTCCGGGTGGGGGCAAGGCGCCTGTGTCGGCGACATCGACAACGACGGCTTCGACGACCTGCTGGTCACCTACTTCGGGGCCAACCGCCTTTACCGCAACCGCGGCAACGGAGGGTTCTCGGATTGGACGGAGCGCTCGGGGTTCGGGCGCGAGAAGCGCTGGTCTACGGGCTGCGCCTTCCTGGATTACGACCTCGACGGCCATGTCGACCTGTTCGTGGCCAATTATGTCGTCTTCCGGAAGGACCGCATCCCGGCCCGAGGCAGCGGCCCCTTCTGCCGGTGGCGCGGCCAGCCCGTGATGTGCGGGCCGCGCGGCCTGCCCGGGGAGACCAACCAGCTGTTTCGCAATCTCGGCGGCGGCCGCTTCCGGGACGTCTCGGCCGAGTCCGCAGTCTCAGCGGTGGCTGGCCGCTACTCGCTGTCGGTGACGCCACTCGACTACAATCGCAACGGCTGGCCGGACATCTATGTCGCGGTCGACTCACAGGCGAGCATCCTGTTCGAGAACAACCAAGACGGCACGTTCACCGATGTGGCCGTCTTCGCCGGAGCCGCGCTCGACGAGCACGGGGAGGTGCAAGCGGGCATGGGTTCGGCAGCGGCGGATCTGGACGGCAACGGCCGGCTGGATCTCTTCAAGACCAACTTCATCGAGGAGACCGCGAACGTCTACATGAACTCTCCCGGCGCGGCCTTCGAGGACAGAGTCCATGCCATGGGGGCGGCAGCCAGCGCGCGGTACATGGGCTGGGGCGTGGGCGTCCTGGACTTCGACAATGACTCGTGGCCTGACCTCCTGGTCGCCAACGGCCACACCTACCCTGAGATCGAGGCCGCGCTGCCCGACAATCCGTACCAACAGCGCCGCCTGCTGTACCGGAACCTTCGCGGGCGGGCGCTTGAAGTCGTCGCCGACGCACCAGGCGGAGCTCTCTCGGACCGTCACTCCAGCCGCGGCCTAGCCGTCGGCGACTACGACAATGACGGCGATCCCGACGCGTTCGTCAGCAACATGAACGAGCGGCCCAGCCTGCTGCGCAACGACACGCCCCGAGCAGGCGGCTTCCTGGCCCTGCGCCTAGTGGGCACGCGGTCCAACCGCAGCGCCATCGGCGCCAGAGTCACCGTGACGGCCGGTTCGCGCGTCATGGTCCAAGAAGTGCGCTCGGGCTCAAGCTTCATGTCCAGCAGCGACCTGCGGCTGCACTTCGGACTCGGGGAGAGCGTGAACGTCGAGACCATCGTAGTGGAGTGGCCGCGCCCCTCTTCGAAGGACACCGTCTCCGGACTGGCCGCCAACCAGTTCCTGGTGATCACGGAAGGTGAGGGAATCACTGCGCGCAGCGCGATCGGGCGCCCTCAATGAGACGACGAACCTCGCGACGCGAGCTGCTCGGACTGGGCGCGGCCTCCGCCGCCGCCGGCTTGGGAATGCGCGCCCGAGCGGCTGAGGCGGCCCGGCCGGCCGGACCCTACGGCGTGCGATTCGTGGATGTGGCGCGCGAGGCAGGCCTCACCGACACCGTCTACTACGGAAGCAGCGAGCAGGTGAAGTACATCGTCGAGGCCAACGGCTGCGGAGTCGCCTTCTACGACTTCGATAACGACGGCTGGCCGGACCTGTTCGTGCTGAACGGAACACGGCTCGACGCCCTGCCGCCCGGGGCGGCGCCGACCAATCGGCTGTACAAGAACAATCGTGACGGCACGTTCTCCGACATCACGCGCGACGCCGGACTGGTTCGCTCCGGCTGGGCCAACAGCGTCTGCATCGGCGACTTCGACAACGACGGCTTCGACGATCTGTTCCTCACCTACTGGGGCCAGAACGTCCTGTACCGCAACAACGGCGATGGCACCTTCTCCGACGTCACTCGCGACGCCGGGCTGGGCGGCTTCCCGGACCGTTGGAACGCCGGCGCGACCTTCGTCGACTACGACCGGGATGGCCGCTTGGACCTGTTCGTCTCGAACTACGTCGAGGTCGACCTCGACCGACTCCCCTTGCCCGGCCGGGGCAATAACTGCGAGTGGAAGGGCGTGCCAGTCTTCTGCGGACCGCGGGGCATGCAAGGGACGAAGAACTATCTGTACCGCAACAACGGCGACGGCACGTTCTCCGACGTGAGCGAGGAGGCCGGCATCCACAGCCCGCACGGCTACTACGGCATGACCGCCTTGGTGACCGATGTGGACGAGAACGGATGGCCGGACATCTACGTGGCCTGCGACTCCACGCCGAGCATCCTGTACCGCAACAATGGCGACGGGACATTCACCGACATCGCTGTCGAGAGCGGTGTGGCTTACAGCGAAGATGGGCGCGAACAGGCCGGAATGGGACTGGCCACCGGCGACTACGACGGAGACGGCCGGCTGGACATCGTCAAGACGCTCTTCGCCGACGAGATGCCGGCCCTGTACAGGAATTTCGGCAACGGCACGTTCGCCGACATGTCGGTGGCGGCCGGACTGCACGCGGTCACGCAGCACATCCAGTGGGGCACTGGGCTGGTCGACTTCGACAACGATGGCTGGCCCGACCTGTTCTACTCCGTGGGGAACCTGTTCCCGAGGGTCGAGAGATTCAATCCGCGCTATCCGTACAAGGGGCCGAGGTTCCTGTTCCGGAACTTGAGGGACGGCACGTTCGCCAACATCACGGGGGAATGCGGTCCGGGTCTGACGACGCCGCATTCCAGCCGGGGCTGCGCCTTCGGGGACTTTGACAACGACGGCGACATGGACGTGCTGATCATGAACATGAACGAGCCCCCGTCGCTGATCCGAACGGATGTCTCCTCAGGCAACCACTGGCTCAAGGTGAAGCTCGTCGGCGTCGAATCGAACCGCACAGCGATCGGGGCAAGAGTGGACCTGCGGGCGGGTGGCAGGACGCTGTCGCAGGAAGTGCAGAGCCAGTCCAGCTACTACTCGGTCAACGACTTGCGGCTGCACTTCGGGCTGGGAACGGAGACCGAGGTCGAGAAGCTGACGGTCCGTTGGCCCAGCGGCAAGCACGAGGTCGTGCGAGACGTGGCGGCCGACCAGGTCGTCCGCGTTGAGGAAGGTCGCGGAATCACGGAATCCACGCGGTTTTGAGTCGTGGAGCGATCACCCCTCGTGGAGGGCGCGTCCAACCCGGGGGATGACGCGGGACCTCGGTGGCAGGGGCGGCCGCGGGGCGGGCAGCCGACCATGACCGCTACTGGAACCTTCCAGTTTGGATTCCGCCTCCTGTCGCGGACAAGAGGCCTGCTCGCGAGGGGTGCGCTCGCGGCCATGAGATTGAGGAGTTGGTGACGCGGATCGGGCAGCCACGCCGCTCGCTCTCGACATGCATGCGCCTAGCTTGTCTGGGACTGGGGCTGGCGGCCATCGGCCCAACGCGTATCAGACTCTTCGAATCGCTCACTGAGCCCTCGAGTAGGCCAGCTAAGAACGCCTGACTGGCATTCGGAAGACAAAGGAGCGCCAAGTTGAGACCTCCTTCCGTGACGTGGCGGGCATCCCCGCGACCCTGGCCCGAGACGAGTCCGCGATCGACGCCTACTTGGGGTTTCGGGCCAGCTGGCGGCAGGTCCACACACAAGCTTCGCCCGCCCAGCGCCGGCGGGACCGCGCAGCGCGCGATCAAGCCGCCGCGGCGCGAGCTGGCCGGCGTTAACTGGGACAGGGCCGCCTCAGCGCCCATCGCAGCCGACTAGTCTCGCGCCCGGGAAGAGATCAGGTGCCAGACTCCCCTTCTACTGGCTGACAAGTGGAGTCCCTGAGATTCCCTGTTCGGCTACGATTCTTGGGCGGACAGGGCCGATTGGGCCCTCGTGCCGGACCTCGCAGGCATCTCCCAGCCCACCGCGCGGCCGATGCCACTGAGCTGGCTGACCAACTGCAAGGCCCGTCGGCAACGCGAGCCGATCCCGGGAACACACAGCTGGATTCCCTGTTCAAGGAGTACCTCCCCCCGGGGCCGTTGCATCGCTCACTCGGCCTCTCTGGCTGCGGGAGCTGCGCCAGTCACGGCGCTCGGACTGCTGCGTGGTGAGGCGGAACCCTGAGGCAGGCGCCGGTCAGACAAGGCCATCACAGCTAGGCGACAGTGCAGGCCTGAACTGCCGCATTCCGATGCGCGCGACTCCCTTGTAGCGGAGCGGAACTGCGCTTGCCAATCGGGGCGGGACAGGAACTTCGCCGCTGGAGACAGCCGGCGACAGTTGTCACCGTCTCAGCAGCCTGTTGCTCTGGAACCGGATTCCGCCTCTCAAACCGGGCCCATTTCTTCCCGGTGAGTCATGAACCGCCAGCGGGGCCAGTTGCGTAGCAGGCACAACAGGTTATACTCCCTCCAGCAAGGGAGCGAGTCGACACGGCCAGCAAGCCACGAGTCGTAGAATTCAGTTCGCCGACGACGAGCGACGGACAGAGACAGCAACTACATGGAAGGAGTCTCACGAATGCAGAAACCAACACTACTTGCGATCCTAATGGTGGCCCTGCTGCCGCTGTCGGTGCCCACCCGGGCGCAGGTCACTACGGCAACCCTCTACGGTACGGTCCAAGACTCCTCCGGAGCCGTGATCCCGGGGGGTGAGGCGCGAGTGACCAACGACGACACGGGCTTGGCCTACGCGGCGCCCGTGAACGGCGAAGGTGACTTCGTCTTCAACGTCCTCCCTGTGGGCACCTACACCCTCGCGATCGAGTCGGACGGCTTCAAGGCGTACCGCAGCACGGGTATCGAACTGATCGCATCGCAGGTCGTTCAGCAGACCCACACGCTGGAGGTCGGCAGCCTGACCGAGACCATCACGGTCGAGGGCCGACCGCCGCTGGTGAACACCGAGGCCTCCGAGCAGCGCGAGAGCCTCGACGAGATGAAGGTCCGCGAACTCCCGCTGGCGCGAAGGAACGTCACGCAGATCTTGAAGCTGTCCACCGGCGTGGACGTCGGCGGCGGGAGCCTGCGGATCAACGGCCTCGGCAAGAGCGGGACAGGGATCACCGTCAACGGCACGGACGCCAACTCCAACCCGTCGGAAGGGCGCGCGCTGCAGCAGTACGGCGGGCGCAACTACATGGACGTGATGAGCATCGAGGCCGTGGACGAGGTCCAGGTCATGCGCGGAATCATGAAGGCGGAGAACGGCGGCGTCGTCTCCGGCACCATCAACATCATCAGCAAGCAGGGCACCAACGAAATCCACGGCAGCCTGTTCGAGAACTACCGCTCGCACGTCTTCAACGCTCGCAACCCGTTTCAGACGAACTACAACCCCTCGGGCGCGCTGCTGCCCAAGAACCGTGAGGTGTTCAATCAGTTCGGAGGCTCCGTTGGCGGTCCGGTCCAACGCAACCGGCTGTTCTTCTTCGCAACTTACGAAGGGTACCGGGAGACGGCGTCGCAGCGGATCGCCGGCACCGTCCCGACATCCGCGCTGCGGACGACGATCCTCAACGCCCTGCCCTTCCAAGAGACCCTGCTGCTGATGGACACGATTCCCGAGCCGACCCTGCAGCTGGACGAGTACCGCGGCCGCGCGGAAGCTGTCGGCACGCGCCGGCGGACCGAGAACCACGTCATCGTCAGAGCGGACTTCCGGCCCACCTCCACGAGCAACCTGTCGTTCACCTACACGCGCAACCGGCCCTTCGGGCTAGACCCGCGCTACAACCTCAACGGCGCGAACGACCGCGAGTACACCTACATCCAGGACCGCTACAACGCCCAATACACGCTCAGCAGCGCGACTTGGGTGTCGGAGACGCGATTCGGCTACAACTACGCCGACATGGAACGCCTCGACAACATCTTCACGATCCAGGATCCGGATCGGGCCGAGACGATCGACTGGCAGAACCGCATCCCGCGACTGCGGCTCCGCAATGTCGGCGGCACGATCACGCTGGGCAGCGGAGAGGTCTGGCTGATGGAGGGGGCCACGACGACGATCGACCAGAAGCTCACGACCAACCGCGGCAAGCACACCATCAAGTTCGGCGCCAGGCTCGTCCACTACGGCGGGTCTCGGACCAACCCGGAGAACCCGCAGTACGAGTTCCTGAACATCGAGGAGATGCAAGCCAACCGCATCAACGGCGCCGTGATCTCGTTCGGGTCGAACGGGCCGCACTCGTCGCGGATGTACGAGTTCGGCGGCTTCGTGCAGGACGACTGGCGCGTCAGCCAGAACCTGACGCTCAACCTCGGGCTGCGCTACGACTTCTATTCCAACAACACGGTGGAGCCCACCGGGGCCATCGACGTCACCAACAAGAACCTTGAGCTGCCGCCAGGAGCCGATTTCACGAACTTCGCATTCGGGCCGCGACGCCCGCTCGACAAGCCGATCGAGCACGACGGCTGGGCCAACCTAGGGCCGCGCATCGGCTTCGCCTACCGGCTCGACGATCAAGCCCGGACCGTGGTGCGGGGCGGCGTGGGCGTGATGTTCGCGGCGCAGGTCCCGGCAGTGCTTCGTCAGAGCACGGCCGGCCCCGACATCCCGTTCCGCGTGCGTTACAGCGCCCAAGAGTCGGAGCGGCTCGGCGTCCGCTATCCGTTCAGCAACGAGGAAATCGTCCCCATCGCACAACAGGACATTCAAGCCAGCGGCAACGAGCTGGTGTTCTCCTTGATCACGCCGGACCTGCAGAACCCGTACACGATCAACTACCAGTTCAATATCCAGCGCCAGCTCACGTCCGACCTGATGTGGGAGATCGGGTACGTCGGCACGCGGGGCGTCAAGTTCCCCATGCACCGGCGCTTCAACCTCCCCGACCGGCAGACGGGGATCCGGCCCAACCCGAAGCTGATTCCGGGCGGCCCCTACTTCGTGGACATGGGCGAGAGCGTGATGAACCATTCGCTGCAGACTTCGGCCCGCAAGCGGTTCTCGCGCAACTTCTCGTTCGACATGCACTACACCTGGGGCAAGACGATCGCCTACACCGGCGGCGACGTGGGGGTCTACTACGGAACGGACGCCACATCCGGAATCCAAGACTTCTTCAACCTACCCATCGAGCGCGGCAACCCCGGCTACGACACGACCCACCGGGCTGTGGCGGACCTGATCTACGAATTGCCCTCGTTCAGCAGCTCCAGCCCCATCGTGCGGGGCGTGCTGGGAGGCTGGCAGGTGGCCGGGATCTACTCCGGCACGACGGGCGAGCCGGTCACGATCAGGCAGGGCTGCTCGCAAGGCTGGGTCTGCCGCTCCGACTATGTAGGAGGCAACCTCTACGT
This sequence comes from Bryobacterales bacterium, assembly GCA_963662745.2. Taxonomy (GTDB): domain Bacteria; phylum Acidobacteriota; class Terriglobia; order Bryobacterales; family UBA6623; genus VXMF01. The sequence goes on along the minus strand of CAXXUI010000002.1, from coordinate 1,050,004 downwards.
GGGGGACGGGGTGACCTTCGGCAGCCCGCGCGCAGGATCCCATCAGGATGTCCGCTACCTGAACCCGGACGCGTTCCAGCGGGTTGACGAGGTGCGAGGCATCGCCCAGCGGCCCGGCAACGCCGGCAACGGGCTGGTGCGGGGCCCGGGCCAGTGGACGGTCGATTTCTCGCTAGCCAAGAGCTTCCCGCTCACCGAGAGCTCCCGGATGCAGCTGCGCGTCGACATGTTCAACGCCCTGAACCGCGTCAATCTCGGATCGCTGAACGGAAACGTGGAGAACTCCGATTTCGGGACGTTGGACAATGCGGGGGCCATGCGCCAGATGCAGATGGCGATCCGCATCACGTTCTAGAGGGCCAAGGGGCGGGGGAGGCCGGGCCTCCGCCCGCCCCCAAAGCATCTCGTCGGGCGCCGGGGCCGCAGTCGAAGGACGTGGCGGGCGATTTCACGGCGAGGCAGGGCATGCGCGGCCGCCTGCGTACGGGCCGGGCTGCAACTCCCGAGGGGAGAGTGACATGAGACGGGTCCGCACTCACCGCTGGATCAAGCTTGCAGGCATCCTCGCCTGCCTCGGCGCGGCAGCGAACCAAACCGGAGCACAAACCACCGGCGGCTCGCCGATCACCGTGCAGTACGCGGAGGTGGACGGTCGACCGCTGCTCCTTGACCTGCACCTGCCGGACTCTCCGGGCGAGGCCCCTCTGATCGTCTACATCCATGGCGGAGCGTGGCGCAGCGGATCGCGCACCAGGATGCCTCTGGGGCGCCTAGTGCAGGGCGGCTTCGCAGTGGCAAGCGTGGACTACCGGCTGTCGATCGAGGCGCGATTCCCGGCCCAAGTCCACGACATCAAGGCCGCCATCCGCTTCCTTCGCGCTCACGATGCGAGCTATTCCTACGAGAGTCGCCGGATCGGCATCGCGGGGTCGTCGGCGGGCGGGCACCTTGCGGCGCTCGTAGGCGTGACGAACGGCCACGCGAGCCTCGAGGGCACGGTCGGGAACCACGCTGCAGAGTCCTCCGATGTCCAAGCAGCCGTCAGCTACTTCGGCGCTACGAATCTGCTGACCATCCTGGCCCAGTCCACGCCGCACGGGCTGAAGGTGCGAGCCCCGGCCCTCAAGCTGCTGCTGGGGGCGAGCCCCCTTGAGAACGACCGGTTGGCGCGTGTCGCCAGCCCTGTCCAGCATGTCGATGCCGGCGATCCACCGCTGTACCTGCTGCACGGCGACCAGGACCCCCAGATGCCGATCAACCAAGCGCATGAGTTGCAAGGCGCGTTCCAGCGAGCGGGACTGCAGGTGCGATTCGATGTCCTCCACGGCGAAGCCCACGGCGGGGAAGCCTTCTACGATGCAGCCCGGTCGCGATCGGTGGGACGATTCCTCTCCCGCCACCTGCGCTGAGATCGCACCGCGCCGCCAAGTCAGGATGATTCCCGACGGCCTCGACGGCAGGCCTGCTGTCTGCACTGGCCGAAGCGCTGGAGCATGCGGTCGTGCTCCTGTCCGGTGGCCAAGTCGGCGCACAAGCGTGCCACACTCAAACAGTTGCTTGCTTCTTCAACAGCGAGGACGACCTGCCGTAGGCCAAGCTGCTGACTGAGGCAGTGCCCACCGGGCGGGCACGGACCTACCCGGCGCGACTCGGGCGCTGGCGGTAGCCTCCCGAGGCGAACTCCTCAGGATCCTCACATCTCACAACCTCGTCAGTCCGCCATACTCAACCGCCAGGGCATGCCAAGCCGTCGAACGCCTGCTGGCTTCGCCGAGTGTGACCGTCTTCTAGCCGGGCCACGGCTATCCTCGTCTCCTGGCAGAATCGATTGGCGAGGCTAGAACCGTCGCGGACCTCGCGTTTGACGTCCAGATCGCAGCGCTGTGCAATCAACACGGCGTCACCACCCTCTTGACGGACGATCGCGATACTGATCGCTCTCGGGGGTTGCGGACTGTGCGTCGGTGAGACAACGGGCGTTCGCAGGAACGGGATGCTCAAGCGCTACCGGACGCGCCCGCCATGTTCGGGTTCCAGCCGCAAGCGCCGGGCACGGGGCCGGGCTGCTGCGCCAGTCCCACACTGACCTCGCAGTCCGCGCGCTAGGTTTCGACAGTCGGATCCCCGCTCCAAGGCTCAAGCCGTCTCGTACGCCGCGACCTCAGTGGCAAGGTCATCCGCTGATGCCCGGACCCGCGAGCCATTGCGAGTATGCTGTTGCAAGCTAGGTCCCGGCCCCGACGGTCCCGGATCCCCGGCAAGTGGGCTGCGGAATGAAGAGCGGTATCGGATCACAGGGGCGGAGGCGGTTCCTCTCCACCTTGGCAGGAGGGTCGGCGCTGGCCACGCTCCATCGGAGGCTGGCTGCAGAGGCCAACGGGCCGCTGCAGATCCGCAGCGTCGAACCGATTGCCATCCGGACTCCGCGCGGGAGCAAGCCCCCGGAGTGGTATCTCGAGCTGCCACCGCTGGGTCACGCGACCGGCGGCAGCGGGCTCTGGAACCGGCTGGATCACGCTTCGCCGAGCAGGTTCCGTGGAACCACCCAGGCGACCTTGGTCAAGATCACAACCGAGCAGGGCCTGATCGGTTGGGGCGAGTGCCACGCTCCGGCGGCCCCCCGCGTGCATGCGACCGTGATCAGCGACCTGCTGGCCCCGATCCTTGTCGGGCAAGACGCGCGGCAGGTGGAGCCGCTCTGGGAGCGGCTCTACTCCAGCCAGCGGCTCCGCGGCTACGCCACCGGGTTCTACACCGAGGCCATCGCGGGGGTGGACCTCGCCCTGTGGGACCTGCTCGGCAAACACTTGGACGCGCCCCTCCATCAGCTGCTCGGGGGCAAGTACCGCAGTTCCGTGCCCACCTACTCCGGCGTTGGCGGCGCCACCCTCGAGGCTCTCGCCGCATCCGCCCGCAGCCAGATCGCGAAGGGATTCACGGCCGTGAAGATGGGCCTCAGCAAAGGGCCCGGCACCTCCAGTCTCGACCGGGTAGCGGCGGCTTCCGAAGCGGTCGGCTCTAGCGGCCAAGTCCTGGTGGACTCGCTCGGCGCCTACAAGATCCACGAGGCGCGGGCCGTCGGCGCACGCCTCGACGAGCTGCCCAACATCGGCTGGTGGGAGGACGCTCTGCTGCCTGAAGACGTGGACGGCTATCGGGAGCTCAAGGCCGCGCTCAAGACGCCGCTCTGCGTGGGCGAGACCTACTCCAACCGCTACCAGTTCCGGGACCTGTTCGCCTCGCGCGGGGCCGACATCATCAATCCCGATCTCTGCCGGGCGGGCGGAATCAGCGAGTGCCGGCGCATCGGAGCGCTGGCTGATCTGCACGGCGTGCTATTCTCTCCCCATATCAGCACCGGCACGGCCCTGTACTGGGCCGCCTCGGTCCACTTGGGCGCGCACCTGCCGAACACGGTCATCATGGAGGGCGGCACGCTGCTGGAGCGCCCCTTCGGTAACCGGCTGCTGCGCGAACCGTTGGAGTCCCGCCCGGGGCACGCTATCGTCCCGGAGCGTCCCGGCATCGGCGCGGAGTTCGACGAGGACGAGCTGGCGCGTTACAGGGTGAACTGAACCATGGCGACCCGCCGGATCCCCAACGTGCGCTGGCGCATCGCCGCGCTGCTGTTCTGCGCCACGGTCATCAACTACATTGACCGGCAGACGCTGTCGGTGCTGGCCTCGGAAATCACTGCGGAACTCGGGATTTCCGACCTTGAGTACTCCCAGATCGTGCAGGCGTTCCTGATCTGCTACGCAGGCATGTACATCGTCTGGGGGCGGATCATCGACCGCTGGGGCACGAGGGTAGCCCTTGCGCTGTCGATGGTCTGGTGGTCGCTAGCCAACGCCGGCCACGCCCTCTCGCGCGGAGCCTTGGGCCTAGGAGTCTTCCGCGCACTGCTGGGCTTGGGCGAGTCCGGCAACTTCCTCGCCGCCGAGAAGGCGATTTCAGAGTGGTTCCCCCCGCAGGAGCGCGGTTTCGCCAACGGCTTGGTGAACGCGGCCGCCTCGACTGGAGCCATCCTGGCGCCTCCGCTAATCGTGCTGATCTTCACCCAGTGGGGCTGGCGCACGGCGTTCGTGGTGACCGGAGCAACCGGGTTCCTGTGGCTGGTTTTCTGGCTGCGCTGGTACTGGGTGCCCGCCAAGCATCCCCGCGTGACTGCTGAGGAGCGCTCGTTGATCCGGGATGCGCCGGGCAGCCCCGCGCTCCAGACAGTGCGCTGGATCGAACTGTTCCGCGTCCCGCAGACCTGGGGATTGTTCCTCGCCCGCGTCCTGGCGGACCCCGTGTGGTGGTTCTACCTGTTCTGGCTGCCCAAGTACCTCAGCGACGAGCGGGGCTTCAGCATCGTTGCGATCGGTCTTACGACATGGATGCCGTTCCTGACTGCCGATCTAGGGGCCATAGCCGGCGGGTGGCTGTCCGGACGCCTCATCGCCCGCGGGATGGAGCCGCTGAAGGCGCGGAAGTGGATCATGCTGCCGGCAGCGGCCGTGATGCCGCTGAGCTTGTTGGTGCCGTCCAGCGACTCGGCCGTCGTGGCGGTCGCGGCAATCTGCGTCGTAACGTTCGCCCACATGGCTTGGAAGACCAATCTGATGACGATGACCAACGACGTCTACCCGACCTCGGTGGTCGGCTCGGCGGCAGGCATCGTGGGATTGGGAAGCTCGCTGGGCGGAGTAATATTCACCGGGATTACGGGCTTCGTCGTGGAGAACTACTCCTATCGCGCAATCTTCTACATCATGGCGTTCCTGCATCCGGCGGCGCTCTGCGCGCTGCATGCGCTGGCGCGCGGAGGGCTGGGGAAACAAAGTCGGAGCTGAGGCGCCGGCGGCGCCGGCTCGGACTGCAGGAATCGGCCGCTCCAAGACGATGTCGGTAGAGGGCCGAGCACAGGATAGACACATGTCAGAGCAGAACCGTTTCGGGGGCGTCGTCCCCATCCTTGTCACTCCGTTTACGGACGCGGGGCAGATTGATGTGGAAGCCCAGCTGCGAGTGGTCGATCACCTCTGGGCGAACGGCGCGCGACAAGGATTTGGAGCCTTCGGAAACGCCGGGGAGGGCTACGCCCTGATGCCTGGCGAGAGGCGGACGCTGCTGGACGCGATCGTGCGCCATCTCGACGGCAGAGCGCCCGTGATCGCCGGGATCGGCGCGACCGGCACGGCCGCGGCCGTGGAAGCGTGCCGGGAAGCGGAGGGACAAGGCGCGGCCGGACTCATGGTGCTGCCGCCGTACTACCTGCGGCCGGACGGGGACGGCCTGCTGTTCTTCTACGGGGCGATCAGCGACGCCGTCTCCGTCCCGATCATGGTGCAGGACGCCCCGATGCTGTCCCAAGTACCGATGCCTCCAGCCTTGCTGGCGCGGCTCGGGCGGGAGGTGGAGCAGGTGGAGTACGTCAAGGTCGAAGCACCGCCAACCGCCCCGAAGATCACCGCCACGGCCGCGGCGGCCAGCGGCAGCCTGACACTGTTCGGAGGGCTGAACTGCCAGTTCCTGATCGAGGAGCAGCAGCGCGGCGCAGCCGGGACCATGCCGGCCAGCGACATGACTTGGGTCTTCTGCTCAATCTGGAGCGACCTCGAGAGGGGCCGCACCGAGGCGGCTTGGAGCACCTTCCAGCGGGCCCTGCCCTTGATTCGCTACGAGTTGCAGCCGGGCCTGGGCGTCTCGGCCGTCAAGCACAACCTAGTCCATTGCGGCGTCCTCGAGAGCGCCGCTGTGCGGCATCCTACGCGCGAGCTGGACGCCGAGGGGCTTCGTGAGCTCGCCGCTCTAACGTCGGTGGTCGGTCCCGTCTGGCTGTCATGCCCATAGAGCGCATCGAGTCGATCGAGACGTTCGCCGTCCGTCTTCCGCGCGACACCGAGGCGGTGCGGGGCACTGCCGGTTCTCCGACCAAGCTGGCTTCCGGAAGATTCGGCTACCGCTGGTCCGAGACCAACAACTCGCTGTACTCGATGCATTTCGAGGCGGCCATGGTCAAGGTGACGCTCTCCTCCGGGCTGGAGGGCTGGGGGGAGCCGCAGGCTCCGCTGGCACCCGAGGTCGCCTGCCAGATCGTCGAACTCTTGTTGCGGCCGGCGGTCGAGGGCCTCCCGTTCGACGGACGACCTGCGACGGTGAAGGCGATGCGGGACCGCATGTACGCAGCCATGCGCGTGAGAGGCCAGACCGGTGGGTTCATGCTTGACGCGATCGCGGGGGTCGACATCGCGCTGTGGGACTTGGCCGGCAAGATGGCAGGGCGGCCTGTGGCCGCACTGCTGTCCGCGTCAACTCCGAAACGGACCGTGCCCTGCTACCTGTCAGGTCTCTCCGGCACCTCCAACCGAGACCGCGTCGAGCGGGCTCGGCAGGCATGGGGCGAGGGCTTCCGCACGTTCAAGCTGTTCCACGACAGGACCGAGGAAAAACTCTTTGACCTCATCGAGCGCCTGCAGGAGGCTCTTGGCCCGAGCGCGGAGATCGCCGTGGACGCCCTCTGGCGCTTGCAGCCGGGCACGGCCCATCATTTCGGCGCCCGACTGGACGATCTTGGATGCCTGTGGCTCGAGTGCCCCTTGCAGCCGGAACTCGTGGAGGAGCACGCCGCCCTGGCCCGACGGATCCGCACTCCTGTCGCACTGGGCGAGAGCTATCGCTCGCGCTTCGAAATGAAGCCTTTCCTGGCGAGCGGCTGCGCCAGGTGGCTGCAGCCGGATCTTGGTCGGTGGGGCATAACCGAGGCCGCCGCCCTGGCGGGCGAGGAGCGATCGGGCTGCCGCATCGTGCCCCACATCAGCATCGCTATGGGTCCGCAGATCGCGGCTGCGTTGCACCTGTCCGCTGCGTTTGCCAACATCCCGCTCGCCGAGTACAACCCCGCCGTGTTCGAGGTCGCCAACCAGTTCCTGACCCGACCGGTGGGGATGGACGGCGCCGCCTACCGGATCCCGGAGGGGCCGGGACTAGGCGTCGGCATTGACGAGCAGGCCGTGCGAACCGCCGCTGTTTGAGATACGCTAGGTGCGGCTGTCTGGAGGTACCGGGCGGCCCCTGCCAGCGAAATGCCCACCTTGCGGCTCCGGTTGCCATTCCCGCCCACCCGTGGCCTGCTGGCCGCGGCGCTCCTCGCGACCGCCCTGTCGGCCTCCGATGCAGACGTAGGACGGACGGACGAACTGGCCCGTCTCGCCGAGAGGTTCCAAGCGGAAGTCTATCCGGTGCTGGCCCGCAGCACCAACGGCTGCCTGCCGTGCCACGGAGCGCAGGCGTCGCAGGCATTTCGCGTCCTGGACACGCCCGTAGGCACGTTCAGCCTGCTGCTGGAAGGAGAGCTGCTCGACCCGCTGGACGCCATGGCTGTGCCGAGCAGGATCACCACCACTGCCGCCGACCTGCGAATGCCCAAGGCCGGCCGCCTCGACGCCTCCGAGATTGATCGCATCGTCCGCTTCTCGAAGGATCTTTCCAGAGTTCTCAAAGGCGGCGAGCACGAAGCCGCCCACCGCCGCGACGAGCGCTTCCCGGACAGTCTGCTGCTCCCCTACGACGGCCCCGCGAAGGCGGACAGGGCACGGCGCCGCTTGAGCTATTACCAGCTCAAGCGGTCCATGGAGACGCTCTTCGGGACTGGCTGGCTGGCCGCGTCAGGCCCCGACCCGTTCCGCGACAAAGCCCCCGCTCTCGGTGGTGCCGACTTTCGCGGCAGCTTCGACCACACGCGCACGGTGACGGCGAGCTACCTCTCGGCTTGGCAGGAGATCGCGCGCGAGGTCGCGCGCCGCTACGTCTCGGCACCCAAGGAGGCCCTGTTCCAAGACTTCGACCCGGACCTCCTCGTCGAGGAGTCTCCAGCGGCGGCAGCCCGCAGCGTGAGGGCGCTCTACCAGAGCATCCTCTTCGCGCACCCGTCCGACGCCGAGACGGGCCGGGCCCTGCGCCTGGTCCGAGAGCTGCAAGCGCGACCCCAGACCAGCCGAAGGGTCCGCTTCACGCTGGCCGTGGAGGATGCAGCCGGACGACAGGACACCAGCCGGGTGGACGTGACGCTCCGCGCGACGCGGGCCTCGGTCTCGCGCCACTGGATCGACCAAGGATCAGCGACCGCCGAAGAACCCTGGGTCCGAGTCGGCGACCGACCGTTCACGTTCCGAGCGGGACGCGAGGACCACCTCGTCCGCCTCGTGGCACGGCCCGGGAACCACGTCACCGTGTTCGACGCAGTCAAGCTCGTCCGGGTCCGCAACGGCGTCGAGGACCCCGACGGCTTGGTGCTGGACAACCTCGATCCGGAATGCACGCTCTCCGAACCGTGGACGCCGGTCGCCAAGCAAGGCGAACTTAGCCGCGCCGGGGGCCCCAAGAAGAGATATGACGAGGATCTCGGCGTCTTCGGAAGCAACCACCTCGAATGGCGCAATGTCGACAACCGGCTAGCCTCCGTGGAGGTCGTCCCGCGAGTGCCGGAAGACGGCGCGTACAACGTCTACCTGAACTGCCCGAGTGTCCCGCGGGCCGCCCCGGCGGCTCTGGTGGAGGTCCACTCGGCGACCTCAAGCCTGGTTCCGCCGCCGTCCGCGGCGCCTAGGAAGAGCCCCGGCTTCGCCACGGTGCATATCGACCAGACCGAAAGCACGCTCGACGAAGAGGGCGGCACGCAATGGCAGGAGCTGTATCGCGAGGTGCGGCTCGCCGATCCGCAGGACTATGTCGAAATCAGCAATCGCGGAGTCGACTCGACTTCGAGAGTGATCGTTGCCGACGCCGTGAAGTTCGTCCCGCTCGACGGCGGGTCTCCGATCGTGGTCGACAACGCCTCGCAGGAGGGCTTCGAAGCTTCTGCGGGCTGGGCCCCGGACCAGCTGGTCCGCAACCTGCCAGGCCGGGGCAAGATGCACGGCGACGACGTCCTGCACTACCCGCCTGCCAAGAGCGGCGAGCCGCTCAAGGATCAGGAGATCGATGCAGAGCGGCTGGTCTGGGCCAGATACCGACCCGTTGCCGGCGGCGAGTACCGACCCGGATGGTACAGCGTCCAGCTGTGGACTCCCGGCGGGCACACGCATGCCGACTGGGTCGCCGTCGACATTCACGGCACCGAGTTCGGCCCGGTGAGCCGCATCGAGGCGCTCCCTGCCTTCCACACCGGCGAGACGGCCGCCTTGAACGCCGGCCAAACCTATCACCCGGGCGGGTCACCGCTGGAGTTTCGCTGGACTCATGACGCGGCCGACCTCGGGATCCGCCTCGAAGCCGCGGCCACGGCCTCACCCAGATTCGCAGTGCCTCCCCTGCAGTCGGCCCGCCCCGGATGGGCGGGTCTGATCGAGGCCCTGCTGCAGCGCCCCGAGTTTCTGGTGCCCGCCGACAGCCCGGACGCTCCATCATCAGTCCAGCTGGCGCGAACCGCCCTTGACCTAGTGGGCAGGGTCCCGACCAGCGGCGAGCTGGAGCGCTTCCGGCAGGAGGGCCAGCTTGAGACGCTGATCGACGAGTACCTGGCCTCAGAAGACTTCCGCACCTTCTTCTTTCATCGAGCCCGGGGAGTCTTTCGGTCACGAGGCACGCCCGGGAGCGACGAGCCGGCCAGGCTGTGGACCTACATTGCGATGAACGACCTGCCCTACCGGGAACTCTTCACAGCGGAGTACACGATCGACGAGAACTGGAAGCGCGTCGCCCGTCGCCCCGTGCATGGGCGAACGGGATTCCTGACGATGCCGGGCTACCTCGAAGGCCGGCCGGGCCTTCCGAAGTTCACCTACCCGGCCCAAGTGCTCTCGTTCGCGCTGGGAATCCAGTTCGAGGTCTCGGAGGCGGTCGAGGACGCGCGGGACACGGTCGTCAGCACGACTGATCCGAGCAGCATCTGCTACTCCTGCCACAAGCTCCTCACGCCGCTCGCCTATCAGCGCGAGCGCTGGGACGAGCACGGGCACTACCGCAGCGTCGACGACGGTCACGTGGCGATCGACGACAGCGACCGGGGCGTGGTACCGGACTATCCGTTCGCTGGCACGGGACTGAGCGCATTCGCCTCGCAAGTCGTTCGCCAAGAGAGATTCGTGCGCTCCTTCGTGAACCGGCACCACGACATGCTCTTCCACCGTCAGCTGCGGGTGCTAGAGGACCAGCGGGACGAGTACAGGGAACTTCACGACTTCGCGCTGGCGCATGAGTTGCGGATCCGCCCGCTGATCAAGCGCATGCTGCTGATGAGGCTCGCCGAAGCCGATTAGGCGGAAACGGGCCGGCAGGGCGGCTCTCTATGGGCGCGGCTGACTGTACGTCCGCCTGCCGTCAGCCTATAATCAAGCCGTCAACATGAGCCAGATGAATCGAGGCACACGGCTTACTCGTCGCCGGCTCCTGTCTGGAGCCGGTCGCTGGGCAGGCGTTCTCGCCGCAGGAGACTTCCTCAGCTACTGCCTCAGTTGCGGCTCAGACACGCTCAGCCCCGCGCTTGCGGGCGCGGTCGGCGAACACGCGGCCGAGGCGTCCAATCCCCGCTTCCTCATCTTCTGGTTTATGGAAGGCGCTTGGATGAGCTACGACATGTTCGGCCCAGTCGTGCCCGCCCGCAACGACTCGAGCTTCTCGGACCTGCCCAGGGATCCCGAGGACTGGGGCACGATCTCCGAGCAGGTCTACCGTACCAAGGACCTCTCGCCCGAGGACTTCCGCCGCCACGGCGAGATCTTCCACGGACCACTGGCGGAAGACGGCCGCGAGCTGTTCCCGGAGCTGGCAGTGCTCTCCAGCGCCCTGACGGGCAGCGGGCACACCAGAGACCGCTTCAAGGCGCACTACGGCCAGTACAAGGTCGACATGAAGGCCCGCCGGGAGCCGGACGAGCGCACCGTCCTGCAGGCGTTCTGCGAGCAGGCGGGCCGCCAGTACCTGCTCCCCAACCTGAACTGGCACCGCTGGCTCTCGGACGGCGAACTCGACATTAGCGCCTATCCCGAGGGCACCGGCATCTACCACGCGCTCGGGCCCCCTTGGGCGCACATCATCTATCCGCAGACCCCCAAGTTCACCCGCGGTCTCATTCGGCAAACGCTCGCGATGCGCACCGACGAGCGGAATCGCGCGGTCCAGCAATTCCTGGACCAGTCCCGCCACAGCCTGCTCTCGGACCGCAACAGCCCCGAACTTCAGAGCTTCGCGTCAGCGCTGGATGTCTACCGGCGGCTCATCCAAGCGGGCGGCCCGAGCCCGGACCCCGGTTCCCTGTTCCTGAATCGCGAACTAAGGGAGGAGTTCGGAGTGACGACCGCAGACGAGGAGATCCACTTCGAGCTCATCAACCAGACCCTTCCGCGCAGCAAGTACACGCCCAACATCAACGTGCAAGCCATGATGATGTTCGAACTGATGACGCAGGGCCTCAGCTGCGCGGGCTGGCTGGAGAATCGGCTCGTTCGGGGATTCGACCACCACTGGTCCCGCAGCAAGATCCTCGCCGGCTACCCGTTCGACCAGCGGGAAATGATACGCCGAGAACTCTGGACACCGCTCAAGACCTTCGTCCGCAAGCTGAAGGAGACCGAGTACCAAGACACGGGCAACTCCTTCTACGACTACACCACCATCGTGCTCAGCAGTGAGTTCGGCAGGACAGTGGGCGGCAGCGTCGCGAGCATTCTGGCCAACTCGGACCTGAGCGAGGCGGAGCAGCGCGAGCAGATCCTTTCGCAGGACATCAGCGCCCACAATCCCGTCAACTCCTGCGCCTTCCTGGGACCTCAAGCGCGGGGCGGAGCGCAATTCGGCTGGGTCGGACAGCGGACCTTCCAGCCGATCCCGGTTCATCCGACGACCGGCGGCCTCGATCCCCGCTACGATCGGGACGGGAATCTGCTCCCCGGGTTCGACCAGCCTTCGGACGGATTCATCGTACCCGACCACGGCCACATCTACTCCACCGCCCTGAAGATGGCCGGGGCGGATCCGAAGGGCGCCGGAAGAAACCAGTCCCCTCCCCTGCCGTTCCTCCTCAAGAACTAGGCGCACAGGGCCCGACCCCTGCCGTTCGATCAGGGCTGCGCCAGCAGCAGCCGCTCGATGCCGCGATAGCCCTTCGCCCTCGCGATCGTCAAGGCCGACTCCCCTTGAGCAGTGGTGGCGCTCCGGCCCGCCCCCCTGGTTAGCAATTCCCTGACGACCAGCGTCTGCCCGCGGGTCGCGGCGACGAGCAGGACGGTGAAGCCCCGCGCGTCCGCGGCATCAAGGTCGGCCCCGCGATGCACGAGAATGCGGACTCCCGAGAGCGTGCCGGAAGCCGCGGCCAGCATCAGCGGCGTAACTCCGTCGGGCCGGCTCCGGTTCGGATCGGCTCCCCCCTCAAGGAGCGCATTGATCGTCGCAGCATGTCCCTCCGATGCCGCGAACATCAACGCCGAGCCTCCTTGTGCATCCACCAAGTCCGGATCCGCGCCGAACTCCATCAGCGTCCTCGCCGTCGCCGAGTGACCTTGAAACGATGCCATCATCAGCGCGGTGCGGCCCTCGGGGGTGCGGGCGTCCGGCTTGGCCCCGCCACGCAGCAGCACTGCCGCCGTCTCCCGCCTGTTCTGGCCCGCGGCTACCATCAGAGGGGTCCCTCCATCGGCCCCTCGGGCATCCGGGTCCGCGCCGTGGAGCAACAACTCTTCGACCGCGGAGGCATGCCCTGCGGCCGTCGCGAGAGCCAAGGGCGTGTTCCCTAACGCGTCGCGGCCGTCGATCCGAGCGCCGGCCCCCACTAGCGCCGTGATCCTTCCTGAACGGCCCGTAGCCGCCACGATCCTCATCATCTCGTCAAGATCCGCCGCCGCCCCGGCCTCCTCCAGCAAGACGGCAGCTTCGTCAAAACCCTCCAGCGCGGCGTGGGCCAGCGCGGTGTAGCCCTGCCGATCAGCCCGGCTCGGCTCGGCTCCGTGATCAAGCAGGAACCGGATCGCGCCTAGGCGGCCCTTCGCCGCTGCCAGCATCAGCGCAGTACGCCCGTCCCGCATCCGGGCCTCGACATCGGCACCGGCCGCGACCAGCACCTCGAGAACATCCAGCGCTCCCCTGCCGGCAGCCAGCATCAGGAGCGTTCGGCCGTCCGCCGAGGGCGCGTCCACTCCGGTTCCAGCTTCGATCAGGCGGCGCAGCAAAGCGTTGTCACCTTGGGCCACCGCGATCATCGCAGCTGTCGTGCCGTCGTCGACTTGGGCATCAACCTCCGCGCCCGCCGCCAGCAGAATCTCGACCATCGCGGGCAGCCCCTTCGACGCAGCCAGGATCAAGGGCGTCCGCCCGCCGGCTTCTCGGGCATTCGGATCCGCGCCGGCCGTGAGGAGGATGTTCGCGACGGAGGTCTGGCCCTCCCAAGCAGCCATTAGGAGTGCCGTCCAGCCTTCATGACTCGCCAAGTTCGCATCGGCACCCGCCTCCAGGAGGGCGTTGACAATCGACGCGTGGCCCTCCGTGGCCGCCAGCATCAGCGCTGTCAGCCCGCCTCCCTCGACCGTTCCGCTCTGCACTGCAACCGGAACACCCTCATTGCTGCGCCGGTCGATTCGGGAGCCGCTTGCGATCAGCAGTCTCGCCACGCTCTCGTGACCGTGGAGCGCGGAGAGCATCAGAGCCGTTAGCCCGCGACTCTCCGCGGCGTCGGCGTCTGCCCCCTCACTCAGAGCGGCGCGGGCCTCTTGGAGCCGACCCGTGCGAGCCGCAAACAACAGCTTCTCCCTTGGACGCTCCCTGGCACCGGCCCTCCGAAGCGCCTCGACGGCTTCCTCCCGGCCAAGCATCGCCGCCTGGAAGAGCGCCGACTCGCCAATCTCATCAATCGCGTCCACTGGCGCTCCATGCTCAGCCAGCAGGCTGACGACTTGGGAATGGCCGTTGGCGGCAGCGAACATCAACGCGGTCCGGCCGTCCGCCGAGGCAAGACCGACATCCGCGCCGGCTTTCAACAATGCGGCGACACCGGGCTCCGAACCCCTCGCCGCTGCCAGCATGAGAGCCGTGACACCTCCCAAGGGAACCTTGAAAGCCCCCGACTCGATCGTGGCCCCCTCGGACCCGCGCGCGTCTGGACCAGAGCCGGCGTCAAGCAGCAGAACCATGAGCGGGACATGGCCGCGAAGCGCGGCGGCCATCAGCGGCGTCTGCCCGGAATCGTCGGCTTGGTTCGGGTCGGCCGCGGCGGCAAGCAGCAGCTTCGCCACGGCCGTCTGACCACTGGCCGACGCCATCAGCAGTGCGGTCTCGCCCCGGTCGCTGCGCACACCGACGCCCGAGGCCGTCGCGAGCACTTCAACCGCCACCTCGTGGTTGCCGAGCACGGCAAGCATCAGCGCGGTGCGCCCCATGTCGTTCCGAGCTTCGGCAAGCGCCCCACTGGCCAGCAAGACACGAAGGGTCGCCTCGTGCCCTGCGGATGCCGCTGCCATCAGGGCCGTCATTCCGCGATCGTCCGATACCCCAATGTCCGCCCCTTCCGCCAGCAGCAGACCAACCACTCCGTCCCGCCCTCTCGAAGCTGCCACCATCAAGGGCGTTGCACCGTGGTCGCTTCGCGCGTCGACGCTCGCACCCTGTCGGATCAGCGATCCGACCATCTCGACGGCAGCGGACTCGGCAGCCCGCAGGATGGCCCGGTCGACGGCCCGGCGCTGGGCAGCGGAAGGAATCGCGCATCCCAGCACGAGGGAGACCCCCAGCAGGCGGAGCATGAACCGGTCCGCACGCTGGGGCGGGTATGATGTGCCCAAGCTCCCGCGACGCGTCGCGAGCCCTTGGACGGATCTGCAGATTGACACGGCGACGGCTCCTACAGGCCCTGGGCGGCGGCCGGCTGGCCCACCTTACCGCTAAGGGACAGTCCCGTCGAGGCGCCGGGACATCGGGACGGCCCGCCCCATACCAAGCCGACCGCTACGCCGCCCGGTTCACGGATGTCGCCCGCCAAGCCGGCCTGACCCGGACAGTCTTTTTCGGGGAGGAGGATACGACGGACTATATCACCGAATCCAACGGCTGCGGCGTAGCGTTCTACGATTACGACAACGACGGCTGGCTCGACATTCTGCTGCTGAACGGCTCCCGTCGCAGCGGCCTTCCCAAGGGAGCGACTGCCTCGAACCGGCTTTATCGGAACAACCGCGACGGCACTTTCACGGATGTCACCCGCCAAGCCGGCCTTGAGAGAACCGGCTGGGCCAGTGGGGTGTGCATCGGCGACTTCGACAACGACGGCTTCGACGATCTCTTCATCAGCTACCGGGGAGAGAACGCGCTGTACCGCAACAACGGCGACGGAACCTTCGAGGACGTGACTCGCAAAGCGAGCGTGGGCGGCAAGCCCGAGCACTTCAGCACGGGATGCACCTTCCTTGACTACGATCGCGATGGCTATCTGGACCTGCTCGTCACCAGCTACCTAGGGCCAGAGAGCTTGGCCCACATGCCGCCCAAGGGACGGGTGAAGTGGAAGGGCGTGCCGGTGGCCTATGGGCCACAAGGGCTGGAGCGGGGATCCTCCCTCCTGTACCGCAACAACCAGGACGGCACCTTCACGGACGTTACTGACGAGGCGCAGGTGCGCGACGCGCTGGGTTACGGCCTAACGGCCATGGCGACAGACTACAACCAGGACGGGTGGCCGGACATCTACATCGCGTGCGACTCCAGTCCGAGCATCTTGCTGCGAAACAATCGAGACGGCACGTTCACGGACATCGCCGCGCACCGCGGCCTCGCCTACAGCCCGGACGGAGTGGCTCAAGCCGGCATGGGCTTGGCGATCGGGGACTACAACTCCGACGGCGAACTGGACATCGTGAAGACGCATTTCGCCGACGATGTGCCCGGCCTATACCGGAACGACGGGCACGGCTTCTTTTCGGACGAGTCGTTCGCCGCGGGCCTGCGACCCAGCGCCCGGCACATGGAGTGGGGAACCGGCTTGGTGGACTTCGACAATGACGGCCTGCCCGACCTGTTCTACGTCACCGGCAGCATCTATCCGGGGGTCGAGGCGGTCAACCCCGACTATCCCTACCGTGGACCCCGGTTCCTGTTCCGCAATCTCGGCGGCGGTTCGTTTGAGAACGTGACCGAGCAGTGCGGTTCGGGCCTCACGACTCCGCATTCGAGCCGCGGCTGCGCCTTCGGCGACTTCGACAACGACGGCGACATGGACATCCTCGTCATGAACATGAACGAACCGCCCTCGCTGATCCGGTGCGACTCGCTGTCAGTGAACCGCTGGCTGAAGATCAAGCTCATCGGAGTCGACTCGAACCGCACGGCCATCGGGGCCACGGTGCGGGTCCGGACGGGGCGGCGTGTGCAGGTGCAGGAGGTCCACAGCCAAGACAGCTACTTGTCGGTCAGCGACTTGCGATTGCACTTCGGACTGGGGCGGTCGGACCGCGCCGATTCCGTCCGCGTCCGGTGGCCCGGCGGAAGGACGGAGGCGGTGGGAGCCGTCGCCGCCGGCCAGCTGGTCCATATCGAGGAGGGCCGGGGAGTCGTCCGCAGCAAGAACTTCGGAACCCCCAGTGCCTAATGGACTCGCGGCGCATGCTCGCCGTACCGAGCTGAGCTGGATCTGGCCAAGCTCGCGGCTCGGCACCTGTTCCAGCCCGAGACCGCGCACGAGGTCATCCGCTGCTGGCGAAGCTGAACCAGAGCGAGACGGTCTACTCGGGGACCAGCCGGCGACTGGCCTGCGACTTCATCAGCGACTGACGCCGCCAGCGCCACGCCCTAGCGGAGCGGGACTCAGTCACTGCCCGCACCGCCACTGCGCCCCCGACAGGCAGTGCGGGAAGCTGCCGCCCGGTCCTCCCCTGCAAGTGGCGCACGCCTCGCTGCAGCCCCAGCCGACCTGTCTGGGGACCCACTCCACAGCCATCGGCCCAGTCTTTCAAGTGCGCTCCCAGAAGCTCAACCAGGATCTCACTCCCCTCGCCAGCCGTGGCAGCTCTCTCGGAGCCTGCTCTCACGCCCAAGGCAGGACACTAGAAGTCAGCCCATATCCGGAACTCTGTGACTACACGTCACCACTAACGGGCGTGGTTCCGTTGTTCCGCTTTCCCGGAAACCCGGGCCTCGGGGCCAACAGCGACATCATGGCGAGTACACTGGTAAAGGTCCCTGACACTCTGTCTGCTAGAGTCCTTGGCCATCAGGCGGAAGAATCTAGGTGCAACCGTGGCCCGCCTCTCAGAAACCACTATCCCACTGCGCCAGATCTCCTTGGACGCAGTCCACGAGAAGTCTGTGCGCCACGGCCATCTCTCGACGCTCCACATCTGGCCGGCTCGCAGGCCACTTGCAGCCAGTCGAGCGATGCTCTTGGCGACGCTGCTCCGGGATCCAGGCGACTACAGACTGCGCCGCCACTTGGGTGAACGCATAGCTGGGCGTCTGGTCCCCAAGAGACTGAGAGGGGGCGGTGAGGACCCGCACCGCAAGCAGACCGAAGGAGGTATCGTCCGTTGGGGCCGCGAAGCCGGCCCGGACTTCGATTACTTCCGAAGGAAGATTCGCGATACCTACGGTGGCCGTGCTCCCAGAGTTCTCGATTCCTTCGCCGGCGGAGGCGCGATTCCGTTAGAGGCAATGCGCCTTGGGTGCGAGACGTTTGCATCAGACCTAAATCCCGTCGCATGGTTCGTTCTGCGTTGCGCTCTCCAGTATCCGCACTGGATTGGCCAAACCAAGAGGCCCCTGCCGGAATTCGCCATCACTGATCGTGAATTTGCCACAGCCCTCGTTAGGTCTCGAGGTGCGAACACACCATCTCGGGTCAAGAAGGCGCTCGCTGAACTGGACCATCGGAACGGAGACTATGGACAGCTCTGCATCGAGGGAGCCGTAGGCACGCCGGCACTCGCAGGCTTTGCGTGGCACGTTCGGGCTTGGGGGCTCCTGCTGAGGAACCGCGTTAGGACAGAACTGGCCGAACGGTACCCCACGTATGCGGACTTCGAGCCCCGCACACGGAAGGGCCGCAGAACCAAGTCCCACCAGTTGCCTCCCATTTCCTTCAGCCGCCGACCGCCTCGGCTCCTGGAACCGAGAGCCGACGGAACAGTGACTGTTGCCGCTCTCAACAGTCAGTTTGACAAGGATTACATGGCAGATGACCGGAACCCCCGCTGGGTGGCGAAGCCGGTGGTCGCCTACCTTTGGGCCCGTACAGCTGAGTGCGGGGGCTGCCGCTCCGAATTTCCATTGCTCAAGACACTGTGGCTCTGCAAGAAGTCCGGTCCGGCTAAGCGAGTCCTGCTGACAATGAAGCCGGTCTCCGGTCCCCGCAGGATCGAATTCGATGTTACGCCGCACGTGCCGGTGCCGGATGGTTCGCCAGCACGGAAGCGTGCTGCTGATCAGGAACTCGGGAAGGGCACAATGAGTCGCTCGGGTGCCGCGTGCCCATTCTGCAGAGCGGTGACAAAGATGAAGGAGCTGCGCGCCCAAGGCCGTTCCAGTCGGTTAAGTGCGCGGATGATCGCCGTAGTGGTTGACGGGCAGAATGGCAAGGAGTACAGATTGCCGACGGAGCACGACCTTGCAGTTGCGAGTGTGCCGAGGAACGAGATCAGAGAGCTATTCGATTCAGTCCCGTTTGGAGTTCCGGATGAGCCGATGCCTCCCGAAGGCGCACTTGGGATGCGCGTCCGCCGATACGGCTTCAACACTTGGGGGGCCCTCTTCACGCCACGCCAGCTCTTGGCGCTGGGAACGCTTGTACGAGAGGTCCAGAGGCTGGGCGCGGAACTCGAGAAGCGTGGCTACCCAGCGCAATGGTGCGAAGCGATCGTCGCGTACTTGGCATGCACAGTTAGCAAGCTAGCCGACTACAGCAGCGCAATCTGTTCTTGGCACAACAGCGTCGAAGCGATCAGGAACACCTACGCCCGCTTCGCCCTTCCCATGGTCTGGGACTACTGCGAAGTTAACCCGCTGTCGGAGACGACAGGCGGATTCATGGCGATGCTCGACTGGGTCGGTCGCTTCCTGGACCATGCGCTCGTCGCCACCTCCGGCAGCCCCCGCCCCGATGTCGCGGTGCGAAGTGCCCTCTCGCATCAGCCCGGTGACCTCGACCTGATCTGCACTGACCCGCCGTACTACGATGCGATCCCGTACTCCGATCTGATGGATTTCTTCCTCGTCTGGCTCCGGCGAGCACTGTGGAGGGTTTCGCCCGAGCTCGATGTCGCTTTCGCCGACCCGCGTGGTCCAAAATGGCAACCGGAAGAAAACGATGGCGAACTGATTGACGATGCGAGCCGCTTCGAAGGCGACCGAGAGGCTTCCAAGCACAACTACGAGGGCGGCATGGCCCGTGCCTTCATGAGGTGCCATCAAGCGCTCCGGGATGATGGGCGCTTGGTTGTCGTCTTCGCGAACAAGAATCCGGACGCTTGGGAGACCCTTGTGTCGGCGCTGATCCGATCGAAGTTCGTGGTGACTGGTTCTTGGCCCATCCAGACCGAAATGCAGAACCGGCAACGAGCTAGGCAGTCCGCCGCGCTCGCATCATCGATCTGGCTGGTCTGCAGGAAGCGGCCACTTGCTCGGCCTGGCTGGGAATCCAACGTGTTACGCGAAATGCGCGAGAAGATCACAGCGAGGCTCCGAGAGTACTGGGACGCAGGCATTCGCGGCCCGGACTTCGTTTGGTCGGCTACCGGTCCTGCGCTGGAAGCTTTCAGCCGGTACCCGGTAGTGAAACGCGAGACCGGCAGCAAACCGATGCTCGTCCGGGAATTCCTCGTGCATGTGCGTCGCATGGTAGTCAACTTCGTGGTTGGACAGCTACTCCCTGAAGGTGACCGGACCGCGAGCGATCTCGATGATCTGACGACGTATTACTTGCTGCATCGGCACGACTTCAGGCTGCAGGGAGCGCCGGCGGGCGCGGTGATCCTCTATGCTCTCTCGTGTAACCTCAAGGACACTGATCTTCTCGGGCGCCATGACTTACTTGTGCGGGGCAAGGCTAGGCAAGCCAATGCATCGGACAGCGGGGACGGAGTCTCTGGTGCTTCGGACAGCGAGTGCCGATTGAAGAACTGGAACGAGCGGAGCGTCGCAAACCTCAGTCGGACGAGCGAGACTGGCACGACCGTTGCGATCATCGACAGCCTTCACGCCGTCATGAGGCTGTGGAGGAAGGGGGACCTGAGTCAGGTCGAGGAGTTTCTTGCCACACACGGTCTCCGCAAGAGCCAAGTCTTCCAGAGCGTTGTTCAGTCAGTGCTGGAGATGTCTGCCCCACTGTCTGAGGAACGATCCACGTTGGAAAACCTACAGAACCATCTTGGCCGCAGCGGGCCCAACGACCGCGAGAAGGCATCCACTGTTCAGCCGGTCTTGCTGGAGCTAAGCTGAAACGTGTAAGGTGGCAATGCGAGGGCAGGATGCTTGGCGACACTAGGGGGAGAGGCAACATGAGCGAGATGGTGGCCAAAGAAGCAGTTCGCTTAGCAAAGCAATACATCCGTGACCTCTATGCGGACGAACAGATTGTCGATCTGGGGCTAGAGGAATTGGAGATTTCCGACACGGAACCCGAGACTTGGAGCGTTACGATCGGTTTCCGTCGCAAGTGGCAGGATGAGACTGCACCGGTTGCATTGCCGTTCCTGAGGGGCCAACGGACATACAAGGTTGTGCGTTTCCACAACGATGGGACGCTGGTTGCCCTGAAGCACCGCGATGTGTCCGTACCAGCCTGACCACTATCCGATGCACAGAGTGTTCGTAGACTCCAACTTGCTCGTGCTGCTGGTCGCCGGCCACACGGACCCAGCGATCATCCACCGCCACAAGCGCTTACGGACATTCGGTCCTGAAGACTTCGAACGCCTTTGCGAGATGCTCATCGGCTCCCGTGTCCTAGTAACGCCGAACACGCTTACGGAGGCATCCAACCTGCTGGCCCAGCATCGGGATCCAGACAGAACGAAGCTACTCGCGACACTCGCCACCCTGATCCGGGAGACCCGTGAGATAGTCATCGCTAGCACGGATGCGGTCGGCCACTCCTCCTTTCGCAGGCTCGGCCTGACAGACGCAGGGCTGCTGAGCCTCGTGTCCTCGACCAGGCCCATCATCACCGTCGATCTAGACCTGTACCTTGCTGCGACGGCAGCAGATTCGTCATCGGCTGTGAACTACCGCCACATTCAAGAACGGTTTGCTTGATCGGCCTCTTACCTAACTCCGAGAACCATGTCACCAACTCCAAAGCCTTGGCACAATGTCGTTACCCTAAAGTCCGAACTTCGCAGCGGCGAACTGTCTCTGTCTCAATTCGCCGCCGACCTCCACGAGGTAGTGAGTCAAGCCGGGCGCCGGCCGCTCTACGAAGATCCCGAGAAATTCTTCGCCCTGACGTACCCAACGTTTGCGCTCCGCGAGTTAGCGAAGGATGTGGCCGCCCGGCTGGCTGGGAAGAGCGACAAGGCTGTCCGCCAGCTTGAGATGACCTATGGTGGCGGCAAGACGCACACCTTAATCACGCTGCACCATCTCTTTCACGATCCGAACTCTCTGCCGAACCTCAAGACGGTTCGCGAGTTCCGCGAACACGCCGAAGTGGAACTGCCCGAGGCCGCAACCGCCGCGCTCTGCTTTGACAAGATCGATGTTGAGAAGGGAGTCACGAGAGTGCGCGGGCCACAAGGCGAGAGCCGCGCACTGATGCACCCTTGGAGCATTCTCGCCTTTCAGCTCGCTGGCACGGCTGGACTCAAGCTCCTCCATCCGGAGCGAAGATCGGAAGAACGAAACACTCCCCCCGCAGAGCCGCTTCTAGTCGAGGTTATCGAGCGGCAGCAGCTCGACGGCCGAGCAACGCTAATCCTCCTTGACGAGGTGATGATGTACGCTCGAGCGAAGGCGGCACAGGATCAATCTTCAATTCACCAACTTCAACATTTCTTCCAATCTCTGACCTAGGCAGTCGCGAAAGTGGACCGATCCGCCATCGTAGCCTCCCTGCTCGCAACCGATCCAGCGAAGACGGGAGACACTCTCGGCAAACAGGTGCTGCTAGGGATCGCGAACATCTTTCACCGCCAACGGGAAGAGGGTATTCAGCCGGTACAAAAGGAAGATGTGGCAGAAGTGCTGCGTCGCCGCTTCTTCGAACCGTCCAGCATCAGCGATCAGTCGGCATTCAGGTCGCACGTCATAGGCATTGTGAAGGGAATCGCAAGAATCGACGAGAGCACCGAACACGACAAGCTTCGGGTAGAGAACCGATTCTTGGAGAACTTCCCGTTCCATCCGGACTTGACTGACGTGCTCTATACTCGTTGGACGGAAATCGAGGGCTTTCAGCGAACTCGCGGGATTCTGAGGACGCTTGCCATCGCCCTCCGGGATTCCGCAGCTTGGGGTGATCCTAGCCCACTGATTGGACCTGCTGTGCTTCTCGGCGCAACTCAGTCGAGAAATGTTTCCGAATCTGTCAGGGACTTAGCAGGAATCGCAACCAAAGACACTGTAGAGTCGAGGAGAGGCGCGTTGGCCTTAGCAAGGAAGCAGTAGCTGTTTTAGGGTTGTTCCTACGGCTTTCGCCATCTGTAGGTGCCTCACTGACCTTCCCGCTTAGCTACGTCTCCTCTCCCCGCTCATCGAACCGGACGTGCCGATTTCCAGCATCCGGCTCTCGGACGAGATCCTGCCTTCGCCCACGGAAAGCTGGCCGTCCGCACTGGCAGGCGCACGAGGCCGAAGTCAATCCTCAGCCTCTCGCTCGGGTACCGCACGGGGTGGCCCGACTTCGCCTGGTGCTGCCGACACTGCCACTGGCTGAGCCGCTGGTCCGCAGGTGCGTCAACGGCGCGTGCCAGCTCTCCCGGCCACTGCTGCGCGCAGTGGTCCGGGTCTTCCTTCGCTTGCGCAGGTGATGCGCTCTGGAGTCTCCGAACTTTTCCGGAGCTAATAGGCTCGCGCCAGTCTCCATCGGTCCTGTCCTCCTTCCTGCATCGCTCTCGAACTGAGGCCCCTTCCCTCCACCGGCATTACCCGGCTTCCCCGGTACTACGGGCCTCTCCGCCACCCTGACCGGCCCGGCCTGTCCCTCGCGGGAGTCCGGTTGGCGCGTGCACGCCACCGACAGGGCTTCCCGTGTTGCCTCCGTCTCCCTCTGGCACGCATGCTGCCGCCAATACCCCGGCGGAGACGCCCGGTGCTCGCGTCGCTCGCTTCCCGGACGCTGGCTGCCTTCCCCGAAACAACGGCGGGTCGGCCTCCGCATCATCCTTTTCGAGGCCTGCTCGGCGTTCACTCGCGTTGCGGCCTGCGTGCTCGCTGAGCCGCCCATAAGGCGGCCCGTCACGTCGGAGTGCTTCAGTCCATGTCGTTACCTCCATGACCCGCTCCGACGGCTTCCGGCTGGAGCGACAGTTAGCCGGGCGGGCTTCGCACCCGCTGGGAGCCAGTGCCTTAGCACGGCGCACGTTGAGGGAAAAATTACAGACTGGGTACCGCTGCTTGAGAAAGAGATGGAATTAGTCCGAGAGGCTCAGGCCGAACTCCAATCCTTGAGTGAGTGTCGCGAACTGGAACAGGCGGTTGTTACCGTCTTCCTGCACTCTCAGCCTATCGGAAGAAAGGCGAAGACCAGCGAACTCTGTAGGTTGGTGGGTGGCTCGGGACCTGATGCGATCGAGTTGGAGAAGGGGCTTCGAGAATGGCGTGAGACTTCCTGGTTCCTCGACGATGAGGATCAAGGCGCGCAAGTTAGCGACGATCATGGCCTTCCAGCTACTTGGCGGCTGGGGAACGCGCCCAACCTGCGCCAGATGCATGATCATGCGTGCATCAACCGGGTCACTAGAGCAGGAATTGAGGAACGAATCAAGCAAGCGATCCGAAGGGCAAAATCTCTCTGGACAGGCGCTCAGGAGACTGGAGCCAAGATCCACAAGTTCCCTCGGTTACCCAAGGAAGTCAATGACAACGCCGACTTCCGGTTTGTGATCCTCGGCCCAGAAGCTGAATCATCTTCAGGACATCCGAGCGGAGAGGCCAAGAAATTCCTCGCCTACACTACCAGTTCGGACAGACCTCGGGTATACCGGAACTCAGTGGTGTTGGCGGTGCCGTCGAGAGAGGGCATGAGCGCCCTGAGCGGGCACACACGCAGCCTCCTTGGATGGGAGACTGTGCAAGAAGATCTTACCGGACAGCAGATTGACCCGGTCCGGAGAGACCGGCTGAAGCGCTACGTTCAGCATGCACGGAAAGGCCTGCCCGGAATGATCCGGCAGGCATACGGAGTCGTGGTAACCGTTAATGAGCAGAACGAGATCCATGCGTTCAAGCTCCCGGGGAGTGACAAGCCACTCTTCGAGCAGATAAGGACTGACAAGAAAACCCGGATAGTCAAAGAGGGGCTCAATCCAGAAGCGCTTCTACCCGAAGGGCCGTACGATCTCTGGCAGGAAGGAGACGAAAGTCGTCTCGCGACAGAACTGAAGGAGGCTTTCGCTCGATATCCGCGGCTGCCGAAGGTTCTCAGGCCCGGTCAGGTCACCGACGCCGTTTCCCAGGGAGTGCGCGAAGGGCTGTTCGTGGCTCGGTTGCCACGTCCCGACAAGAGCTTCCGAACGTGGTGGCGCGAAGACATGGAGCCTGAAGTTGTCAAGGACGATCTACTTGAGATCGTACTCCCGAACAGGGCGAACCTCGCAGCGATCGACCATCTCCTTCTGACGCCGGGGCAACTGCCCGGTCTCTGGGAGGCCGACGACAGCGATGAATTCAGGCCCTTGCCTGTGGCCTCTGTGCTCAAGTACTTCGCCGGCGGCCATGTGGCAACGATCCCAAGAGACGGTTACGACGATCAGATTCCGATACCAGCCTGTCCGGAGGGGGTGGTGCTGAATGCAGTCGAGGCAGGCGTGAGAGACGGAACGCTCTGGATCACCAACCATTCAGCCTCCTGTTGGAAGGAGGACCTCCCCGCAGGAATCGTCATTGAGAACGTGAAGTTGCGCCCGCCTCCAGATCCGGTCCTGCCCCGGGACCTTGTTAAGGAAGCGGTCCCAAGCGCTTGGTCGAACGATTCCACGAACGGCCTCAAATTGACAAAGGCCCTACGCCAGAAGCGCCCCGTTGCCCTTCCGTGGGGGGCTGTGCGAGACGGAATCAATGAGGCCATTGCTTCGAGGTGGCTTGCCCTAACGAGCAAGTCCGGCTCGGTCGAGTGCAGTTACGATCTGTCCCACCGCGTGGTCCTAACAGAGCCGGAGCCGGGGGGCACCGAACCACCGCCCCGACCAGTCACTCTCAGCATGACAGAGATCCAGGCCTTAGCGGAAGCAGCACCGGACCTGCTCATCGCGATCGGAAGTGCTGCATTAGCATTTACTGTGAGCGTGAGCGCCGACGGAGCAGTGACAAGACAGGATCGCGCGAAGGTCGATGCAATCCTCGCCACGGTGTCACCGGCCCTGAAGCTGAGAGACTGACTCAACGCTTGACTGGGAAACTAGCGAACTGCGAGCGGGCGCACCATCAGGCCGATCCCACAATCGCTTCACTTGTGCCAACTTCGCGTCCCAGTCCCTGAAATCGGAGGCTAGCCCGTCGCAGACCGCTGCCAGACTACAAAAGCTCAAACAAGATCGCGCATCCCGCATCTGTAAGGATTCAGTAAGGGCGGCGCTGGGTAGTCGCTTACTGAATCCTTACCTCGCACCCAGCAACTGCCTAGACTCACAGCGACTGCGCGTCACGAACGCACGGATTCGTCTTCCGCGGCCGCACGCATCACCTCGCTCAGCGAGATTCTCAATCGAGTCTCTGCTCTTGCGATCAACTTGTCAAAGGGATCCCTTACCCTCACGAGTTCTGGTGTGGGAGTTGTGCAATTCAGCACGACGTACAGCCAGTAGTCCATGCCGAGGTTGCATGCCGCCCGGTATTCGTTAGACTCCATCCGGACATCGCCACGCCCTGCCCGGCCCTTCACCTCGATGTGACGCTTTGTGCCGCCGGGGCTCGCGGCCAGCAGGTCGAAGCCAGGATAGTCGCCGAGCCCTGCGGCTCGTGCCAGCCGTGGCGTCGAGACATCTCTGACTGTGGCGCCCCTGTTCCGTTCCCACTCGGCGGCAATCGCCATCGCGATCCTCTCTACATCGGCATCGAACGCATCCCTCTCCGTGTCGTTGATTGACGGCAGCACCAAGGCGTGCGCAAACAGTCGCAAGGGACCCGGAACGATCCGCTTGGTCATGGCATCGAGTCTTTGCAGTTCCAGCTGTCGCCTCGCTTCGATGTGTTGCTGAAGGTCGATTACTTCCTGCTTCTCTTGGGGATCGGCCTGAGGATCCTTCGACAACGCACTACGCTGCTTGGCTAAGTCTGCTAGGCGCAGGTTGCAGTCGATTCCGATCTGACCACGCCGCTTCGCCACCTCAGCGGCGATCTTGGAGCTCCGCTTGTCTGCAAGCCGCGTCGACTCCCTCACAAAGTGTTCAGCGGCTCCGCCCAGAATCTGCGAGGCCCGTCTCGCTAGCGGTACGGCTCCGGGCGGGATGTGCGGAGCACCTTGCAGGAACGCGAGCCTATCCAGCGATGCAGCAGAGATTGCGCCGGACTCGTTCTGCCTAATGGCGAGCAGGTTTCGGGCAACCGTGCGTGGTGGGAAATGATTCGCGTCATCTCCTTGCTCCTTCGCATTCACTTCACCCAAGTGGAGCAAGTAGGGAGACTCAGTGCGCGGGTCTACGAAGATTGCCCCTCGTGCGGCATCCAGCCGGCACTCTCGCAAAACTTCTTCGCACATCGAGTCGAAGACCGGTTCGCCCGGATGAAGCCAAACGCACAGTTGGCCTCGCGCCGGCCTCCGTACGCGGAGCCGCTGCCGCACCGCCGGCGGATACTCGTCCAGCTTCGTTGCAATCCGAGACTTGGATAGCCTGGGAACTAGCGAGAAGTAGTTGTCAAGGTGTCCGCGGACCTCAAGATCTAGCTGCGGAGCTGCCATCTCGACGAAACGCCGCACGTAGGCGGGAAGCAGGTGAAGGTATCGCTCGCACTCGACCTCGCCTCGAAGAGTGCTCAGTCGGCGGACCAAGTCACTCCGCGTCCCGTAGTGCTTCTCTTCATGAGCATCGATCTGCTTAATTGCGCCAGCCTGCATGACTGTGCGGATCCGATTCGTTGCCCTCCGCTCGCCACCCTGATCCAGCGCATTTCGCATGTGCTCCCGCAGTGACTGGTTCTGGAAGAGCTGTCCGATCACATCAAAGACCTTGTCCGACTGAAGTTCCTCACGGATAGCCTCCATCCGCTCGAGGAGAACGGTGAGCACTCGGCCTTCCCTGGTGTGTGTGGAGACTAAGTTGAGTATCAACACATCGAGCTTCTGACCATAGCGGTGGATGCGCCCCATTCGCTGCTCAAGCCGGGCGGGATTCCATGGGATATCGTAGTTAATCATCAGCCGGCAGAACTGGAGGTTGATCCCCTCCCCGGCCGCGTCGGTAGCAACTAGGAACCTAGCGCCAGCTGGGTCTCGAAATCTCTCTACCTGCTCCTCCCGTTCGTTCCATGCCATGCCTCCATGGATGGATGCGACACGATCCCCGTAGCCTAGTCCTTCAAGCCGCTGCACCAAGTAGTCCACGGTGTCACGGTGTTCGCTGAAGATTAGCCATTTCTCGACAGCGTGCTTGGAATCTGCCAATACCTCCCGAAGTTTCTCGAACTTTGACTCGAGTCTTGAGTCGATAATCCGCTGAGCAAGATCCCTCAGCCCATCCAGTGTCACAATCTCGTCGCGAATCTCGTCTAGCGTTGCGGCGATGGCAGATCCCAGAACTTCATTCTCGTAGTCCTCATTCCTCTCACGCTGAAGGTCAGCGTCCAAGTCCTCCGATGCGTCGTGCCGGTCAAAGTAGTCCGTAGACTGCCCTAGACTCGATGACACGCGGAGCCCTGTGAACTCAGGTTGCCCGGCTTCCAAGTCCTTGGTCAGTTGGCGGAGCTTAGCCACTCGGCGATCGAATGACTTCAACAGTGCATAGGTCGAACTAGCCAATCTACGCTGAAACACACCCACAATCAGTTGGGCTGCTGCCCGGTTCTCCGTAGCCGAGTTGTAGCAATTCCGCAGGTACGAAGTCGTGCGCTCATAGAGCGCTCGCTCGCCGTCCGGACCTGAAGTGAGATCGTAGTCGAACGTGTCGCAGCGACGCTCGCGGAAGATAGGTCGTCCAGAGAAATCAATCATCTCTTCCTTGGTGCGACGAGCGAAGTGGCTAGATCGGTCAATTCGGGAATTCCGCTGGAAGGCCTTCTCTGAACCAAACACACGATGATCAAGCAGACGCCACAAGTGGTGGTATGGCGAGTCCTTCCCCATGTGCGGCGTCGCGGTCAGAAGCAGTAGGTGTCTGGCGGACCACCTCAATGGTTCGTATTCCTCCGCCTTCGGGCAGCCTGCCAGCGCTTCAGCGAGCTTGTAGCGGTGAGTCTTCCTCACTCGTCCTCCCTCTGATGTGGCGCTGAGCTTGTGAGCTTCGTCGAACACCACTAGGTCGTACGGTTCGGTCTCGGGCCTAGCCAGTGCGGCAAGGGCCGTTCTTCCTCGAATCGTGTCCAGGGAGACGATCGCTAGGTCACCGCTCGAGCCCTCAAATTGATTGTGCGTCTTCAATTTCGCGCCAGAGACGATTTGGAAATAAAGACTGAACAAATCTCGAAGCTCGCGCATCCAGTTGCCAACCAGCCCGGCCGGAGGGATGACGAGCACGCGCCGAATCCGTTCGCGCATGAGCATCTCGCGAATGTACAGCCCGGTCATTATGGTCTTGCCCGCACCTGCGTCATCAGCTAGCAGGAATCGGAGCGGATCCTGCTGCAGCATTTGGTCGTACACTGCGACCCGCTGGTGCGGTAGAGGGTCAATCCGAGAGATCTCGGCTGCAAATGCCGGGTTGAACTCGTACCCGCGAGTGAGGCGGAGACACTCGACAAAGAGCGAGAACCGACCATGGTGGCCGTTAAAATCGACGATCGATGTATCCGTTGGGATAACATCCTCGCTCAAGGAAGTTGGGCGCTGTTTGCTCATCGTTGCGTGATCAGTCTGGTCCAAGTCCTATGATCGCGCACTGGTTCACCCCGAACGCCCAACCGCTGTACCGTCCCAAGGTTCCGGACATGGAGTGTCTTGGACAGTGTGGGGTGAGTTCTGGGATGGCGTTCGCCGAGGCCCGACATGGGAAGTCCGGCACACAATGACGCGTCAAGATAGCGTAACGTGTTTTCTGAGCAGTGAAAATCAGGCATCCATGCCAAGGCTGGCGCGGCCGTCGGGGAGAATCGGATCGACGACGACTGGCTCACTTGACGTGTCCTGCGAACGGCTGCTTGGTAGGCCTTGCAGTTGGTTGGGCAGCGGGTGGAGGCAGGCACTGGGAAGGTTGAGTTCACAAGGCACGGTTGTGTGCCTAGACCGGGCGGGCCCACCTACGATCACCGACTAGCGACCGGCCTCGGGTAGGCGTCGCGGACCGGGGGCTGAAGGTGCAAGTGGCGCTGGAGCTTCCTTGGCGGCCCGTCGTCAGCCAATCACCGCTTGCCCAGCCGCCGCAGGAATTCAAGCAGTGAGGCGGTGTCCGCGCTAGGACTGTCCCTCCGACAGGTGTCGTGAGCGGCCTCGACGGTCGCAAGCCAGCCCTTCCCGCCGAGTCCCCTGCCGAACTATCGAATATCATACATGTCTATTCAGATTCCCCCGACTCGATCTCGACTGCCGTGGTCATGGGCACTCTGCTGTAGCGAGAGACCGCACGATGCAGGCCAAGTCGCCCACGCAGCACACACTCAGTCGTAACGCGCCACCATGTCGTGAATTATCAGGCCTCCGAAGCAAGCCAACGCGGAGACACGGCGATGCAGGCAGACGCGCTGAACAACCGAAGGAGCAAGAATCCATCAACGAGCTAGCGCCGGCCCTGACAGAAAGGGGCCTAGCGCTCGCTCACACTGACCCACTCACTCTAGGACTCGGGCAAAAGTCCCGCTTCCCGACGAGCCAAGCCAAGTGCAAAGCCTGATGAGAAGCCTGCCTAGCCGTTCACCATTCCACGCGCATCCGCAACTGGATGGTGCGCGGCCCCTTGGGCTGCTCAGGTATGATCCGCCCGAAGGACGAACTGTTGATGTTGTTGCCGAAGCGGCCCGCGATCCAGCGATGTCGGTTCAGGCAGTTGAAGCAGTCCGCTCCGATCTGCAGCTTCACGCGCTCGCCGACAATCGGGATGCGCTTGACCACCGAGAAGTCCTCGTTCAGGTTGGGGCACTGGCGCGTCTCCTGGTCGACTTCCGGAGCGTTCCCCTCCACGTAGTCGCCCGGTGGCAGCCATGCCTGGGGGCGGTTCGAACCCACTTGGGACGGGTTGCCCGCGTTGAGGATGAAGTTTCTCGATGGATCGCCGAACACCATGTCGCCGCACGAGATGGAACTCCTCCACGGCACGTCCGCAGCGCGGTCCGCCAGATTCCGGACGCCGCCCGGAATGCCCACCGACAAGCCTCCGCTCGTCGAGATCGGGAAGCCGTTGACGTACTCTTGAACGCCTGAGACAGTCCAGCCTCCGAGGACGTACTTGCTGAAGAGGTTGTTGCCGCCCCACCTCTCGCCCGGCCCGAACGGCAGGTCGTATGAATAGTTGAAGACGGCGCGGTGCGTCGTGTCGTACCTATTGACGCGCTTGTCCAGCTTGCGGTTGTAGGAGTTGCGCGTGTTGCTCCCGAACGCTCCCGGCGCCCAGTCCACGTCTCCCAACTGCTTGGCCACCGTCCAGTGCCCGAGGAACGACAGCCCGTTCGAGTAGCGCTTGGTGGCTTTGAGCATCGCGGCGTTGTAGTTCATCCCCGTGTTGATCCCGGCGTCGTTGGAGATGTTGCCGTACTGCGGGAACCGCCGCAGGGCCCTCTCCAAGGGCAGGTTGTCCGGAAACTCCGGATACGGCTTGCCGTAACCGGCCGCCGCCACTGCCGGATCCGAGACGGCCAGCGTGAGCAGCGGGCCCAAGTGCCAGTAATCCGGGTGCAGGTCATTGATGCGCTCGTGATCGGCGTTGTTGCGGCCCATGTTCGAGTAAAATGTCGCCTCGAAGACCCAGTCCTTGACCTGTCGCTGGAACCCGGCGGTGATCATGTACAGCACCGGAGGGGTTCCGATCGTGCGGGGGTTCATCCAGTTGGTGAACGACTGGTTGTTCAAGAACGCCGGATCGATGAACGGCGGCGATCCCAGCTGCGACGCCGGGAAACCGTTATCCCACTCATAGTAGGTGTCGAACGGATTGGCCCGCGGCAGAGGATTGCCGCGCGCCTCGTGGCCGGCGCGGTTGACGAAGCGGACGTTGGTGTTCTGAATCGCCATGTACTGGACGCCCGCCCCCGCCCGGAAGACCAAGTTGTCGGTGATCTGGTAGGCGAGGCCCAGCCGCGGCCCGAAGTTGCCCCACGTCGGATCGCCGACGCGCAACTTGCCGTTCGCGCCCGGAGCCATGCCGTAGAACTCGATCGCGCCGAGCTGTCCCGTGATGCCCGGGTTCTCAAGCCGCTCGTCGAACCCGGAGAACTGCCCGCTGTTCTCCTTGAACGGCATCTGGAGGTCCCATCGGAGGCCGAGATTCAGCGTTAGCCGCGGATGGATCTTCCAGTCGTCCTGGATGAACAGGGCGTGGTAGGCCTCGCGCTCCTCCAAGGCGAGACCGGAAGCCGTCCCCACAAAGTTCGGCAGTCCCAGGAAGAAGTCCGCGATGTGGAATCCCCCGCTGCCGTTGGTGTCCTTCGTCTCGCTGCCCAAGTTCCCCTCGGAGACCCCGAACAGGTAAGTACCGGCCGCTCCGACCGTGAGGCCTCCCGCGGCGCCGCCCTGATCGTGCCGGTTAATCCGCCAGAACTGCCCCTGATAGCCGAACTTGATCGTGTGCAGGCCCTTGTTCCAGAGCGTGCTGTAGGACCAGTTGGGGATGATCTTCGACTCCTTGTTCTGCGGAGCGTTGGCGCAGATCGACACGCCGAAGCTCGAAGCCCGCGCCAGCTGGATCCAGGGGCACTCGTTGCTCGGCATTCCGCCCAGGCCCAGCTGGTCGGACAACCCCTGCCCGAAGTTGCTCTGCTCCCGCCCGTTCTCCTGAATGTTCAGCCCGAACAGGAACTGGTGGACCACCGTCGGGCTCTGCACCCAAGAATAGTCGGCCCGCAGGCGCTGGAAGCTGTTGAAGTTGGTGCGCCCGAAACTGGCGTCCAGGATCCCGCCGGGATCAGTCTCGACCCGAGGCGCCGATCCGTACATGTAGAAGGCCGCGATGCGGTGGTTGTCCGTAAAGTGGTGGTCGATCTTGGTCGTCAGGTCCCACGGCGTGAAGGTGCTCGACACGCTTCCGATGTGGTTCAGCTCCGGCGTGTCCCGCGCGTTGGGGAGCGGCAGCAGCTGCATCACGTTGGCGGACACCCGGCTGAGCCGGGTCATTGGGATCTGGTTGTTCACGAACGGCTGGAAGCGCGTCTGGAGATCGGCGTCCTGGTACTGGTCCTTGCGGTCGAAGAGCTGGTTCAAGTCCGGGTGGGAGAAGTCCCCGTTGCGCATGGCCGCCGTTGGCAACGTCAGGAAGTTGGTGGCGCTGCCGGTGGCGCTCTGGCGGTAGTACGCCAAGGTGGACCAGAAGAACGTCTTGTTGCGGCCGTTGTAGAGCTTGGGTATGACGACCGGCCCGCCGGCGGCGATCCCGAACTCGTTGTTGCGGCTGTTGGACCGCTCGGTCGCCTGCCACGGGCGGGCGTTGAAGAACGAGTTGTTGTGCATGTTCCACGCCGACCCGTGGAAGTCGTTGGTCCCCGACTTGGTCGCGTAGGTGATCATTCCGCCGCTGCTGCGACCGTACTCAGCCGTGGTGTTGCTCAGCAGCATCTTGTACTCGCCGATCGCCTCGACGCTCGGCTCGGTGGACGTGGCCGCCTCCCCGACGCCGTTGTTGGTCGTCTCCGTGGAGAGCCCGTCCAGCAGGATCACCGTGTTGTTGGTCCGCGACCCGGCAATATTGCCGCGTCCGTTGGTGTTGTTGACCCCGGGCGACAGCGCGATGTACTGGTACGGTCGGCGCTTCTGCCCCTGCACTGGAATAGGGGCGTGGCGCATAAGGTTCTCCTCGATGGCCGCCCCGACGGTCGTGTCCCGCGTCTCAAGCTGAGCGACGGCCGCGCTGACGCTGACCTGCTCGGCCACGGCCTCCACATCGAGCTCCACGTTGATGGTGGTGGCCGACGCGGTCGTCACGAGCACGCCAGTGGTCACGCTCGCACCGAAGCCGGTCGACGATACGTGGACGTCGTAGGTGCCGAACGGGACGTACATGACGTACTGCCCGACCTCATTGGCCGCCACCGAGTGGGTGACGCCGGTCGACAGGCTTACGATGTCGACCTCCGCCCCGGGGATTACGGCGCCGGTGGTGTCAGTGACCCTGCCACCAATCTGCCCTTGGGTAGTTTGCGCCTCGCTTACGGGGCCGAGCGCGAGCGCGACAGCGAGTGCCACGGCAACGATTGCGGTCCTAGCCATAGAATCCCCTCCTTTGCCCGGCTCTCGGATCTCTCGAACCAGCCGGTCGGGCCCCTTGTACCACAGCGTGCCGAATCGGGCTCGCGACGCCTCCGGGGCGGGAAACCCATAAGAGTTAACTTATTGCTTGATAGAAAGACGCATCGGCTGTGCTCCGGGCAGGGCTGGTGGAGCCCTGCCGAGATCATGCCGGTGGGTCCCCCCGCTGGTGAACCGCTCCAAGACGACTGGGATCTGGTGCTGTCGTTTCGGCGCTAGAACAGGGAGGGACTGGCACGCTAGGCCGGTGTCGTTGACGAAGCTGCGGAATGACAAGTCTCCCAGCCAGCTGCGGAGCTCGTTGCTGTTGCAGCTCGGTGGCGGGCATTCGCTGCGGAAGACCGTAGTGTGGGCCTGCCGGGATCAATGGGAGGGCCGGTCCGACGTCGCGTTGCTGTGGCGACTCAGAACGTGCCGCGCTTGGCGGCAGGCGCTGTGCATCGAGCTGCTGCGGGATCGCGGTTGGGCAGTGGGCCTACGAGCCGGGTCGGAAGTGCGCGCCTTGGACGGCACGATGGGCCAGGATCCGGGTCGCAGCGGTTCGCTGATGCGGATGCACTACAGCGTGCGCTGGCCGTCACTGACGTGCGATTTCTGCAAGCTGACCGGCACGCAAGGAGCCCGCGCTGGCGAGGCGCTGACGCAATTCTCGGTGGGGCGGGGAGGCCGCATCTTGGCCGATCAAGGCTAATCCACCGGCCGGAGGATCGGCCATGCCGCTGCGACCGGAGACTAAGTGACCGTCTGAGTGACTACGGATGCGCTGGTCTAGTTGGAAAACGACGGATATGCACTGGATTGGTTCGCATAGATGCGGTCGCTGAGCAAGCCCGGAGAGATGGGTCGGAGGCAGCCAGCGCTCGGTCGGACCGTTCGGGAGGCACGGTGCAAGGATGGCTCCGCGCCCTGAGCAAGACCGAGGGAGCCATTCGCATGGCGCGACGCAAGCTCCGGAACGAAGCCTCGAAACAGGGGCGCGAACCCCGGCCCGACACCTTGGAGCTAACCCGATACGCGATCTCTTCACAACCGTTCCCGAGGACGAGTGGGCGAATTCCGAAGTCTTGGAGTGGTGCCGCACGCGCTACCAAGTTGAACCGGTCTTGCAGCGCTTCAAGTCCTTGGCCCAGCTGGGTAGTCTGCCCAAACACCACCCAGACAGCGCCATGTCTTGGCCGTACGCAGGCTGCTGGCAGGCCAGCTAGTCGAGAAGCTGATCTCTCACGCCGGCTCTATTTCGCCCTAGGGCTGGATCTTGGGACAGCCAACGCCCCAAGAGCACTGGCCGTGAGTTCTCTTGCGTGTGGAGCGAGGTGCTTCGGGTCATCGATCCGGAGATCGGACTGCACACCACGTTCGCCGATGGGGAACCATCTCAAGAGAGTTGCTCGAAGCTCCGCACCAGCGGAATCCGCAGCTAGCCCACCACGATCCCACATCACAATAAGTTAGCGCTTATGATCTCAAACGCGGAGGAACTGGGGTGCAGGCCCCGGTTTGGCGGCGAAGCCTCAAGATGTCGAGACGGGAATTCCGGGTCGGGAACCGGATGGAGGACGGTCAGGCGGCGCTTGGCGCGATTCTCGCAGCACGGGGATCTGGATCCTGACTCGGACACCACCACCGTGCCGGGGTTCGAACACGAACTGATAGTCGTCGCCGAACAGCACGCTCAGCCGCTCGCGGACGTTGCTCACGCCGATGCCCTTCCGGAAGACGTTCGGCATTTCCTCCAACGGGATCCCGATCCCGTCGTCCGAGACTTCGATCTGGAGCCTGCGGCCGCGCAGCTCCCCGCTCAAGCGGATCGTGCCCGAACCTACCTTCGGACCGATACCGTGCTTGATCGAGTTCTCGACGATGGGCTGCAGGATCATCGTGGGAACCAGGACCTCCCTCGCTGCATCGTCGACTCGCTTCTCGTATCTGAGCCTGCTGCCGAATCGGACCATCTCGATCTGCAGGTAGTCGTCGATGAAGGACAGCTCGTCGCGCAGCGGCACGAACGTCTCCAAGACGCGCAGCTGGCGCCGCAGCAGGGCCGAGAGACGGAACACGACCTTCCGGGCTTGGTCCGGATCGCTGCGGATCAGGGAGGCCACGGAATTCAGCGTGTTGAACAGGAAGTGGGGATTCATCTGGCTCAGCAGGTTCAGGAGGCGGGCCTCCGTCAGCAGCCGGCGCTGCGTCTCGATCTTCCATTCGTTGCGCGTGTTGTTCCAGACCTTCAGAGTCAAGCCGACGCCGGCCACGGTGGCCACGCAAATCAGCAGGTCCGTGCCGACTGAACCCGCCGCCGAACCGGGATGGAAGCCGAACACGTGCCGCGCGCGGGCCAGCTCGAGGCGCAGCCACTCCGCCAGCCCGCAGGCGCAGCCGAGGGCCACTTGGAAGTAGCACTGCGAGCGCGAAATCTCGCCGCGCATCCATTCGACAACCGAGAAGGGGAAGAAGGGCGAGAAGCGCCACACCTCCTCGGGATCGGGCGCGACGGAGCGCGCCAACCCGCCCAGCGAGCCGACCCCGACCAGCAAGGGGAGCGCCGGCCATTCGAAGCCCGGGCCGAGCAGCGCCGGCAGCGAGATCAGGGCGCCTGCGACAGCGCCCGGGACGAAGCCCCCCACGAGCCCCGACACCAGCGCGCCCTCGATACCCACCTCCGCGGCCCGGTAGCCGAGGATCACGCGCACCAAGCTACCCGCCGCGAACACAACCCCGAACAAGACAGCCAGCTCAAGCCGCTGGCGGATCGATCGCTCCTCACGCAGGAAGAGACGTTTGGCGAAGATTGGCCGCAGAGCGATGCTGGCCATCGAGACTAGGACAGCGACCCTGACAAGCAGCGTCACGAGAAGGTCTGTGTCGGCCATTCGGCTCGAAGCCTGCGGGGCTTCGCGAGTGCCTATAATAGGGGACTACCCAGCGCCCCCCTTACTGAATCCTTACCCCTGCTCGTACCCCAACCGTAGCTCGAAACACCATCGACCGAATACATATGGCCATCACCGTCTTCAAGGACAGTTCGTACAGCCTCTCCCTGCTGCTGGAGGGAATCAACCGAGGCGAGATCGCTCTACCGGACATCCAGCGCCCCTTCGTCTGGAAACCAGCCAAGGTCCGAGACCTCTTCGATTCGATGTACCGTGGCTTCCCTGTTGGCAACCTGCTCTTCTGGGCCACAGGCGCCGAGATCGGTGCGCGCCGAATCGGCACGCATGCGCATGAAGCCGCTCCGCGCCTCATGATCGTGGACGGCCAGCAGCGCCTGACCAGCCTCTATTCGGTACTAACGAGGAAGGAGGTGCTTCGCGCGGACTACAGTTCCTCGCGGATTCGGATCGCGTTTCGACCTCGGGATTGCAGCTTCGAGGTTGCAAACGCGGCGGTCGTAAAGAACCCCGAGTTCATCCCCGACATATCGATTGTCTGGGTTGGCAGTCGGCGGAAGAAAGAGCGCGAGTTCATCAAACGCCTTGAGGCAAGCAAGGGCGAGCTGACGGAGGATCGGAGAGACAACCTTCTGGAGGCAATCGACCGGCTCTACGACCTCCGTAACTACCCATTCAAGGTCATGGAGCTCGAGCCAAACGTCGATGAGGACCAGGTCGCAGACGTATTCGTTCGCATCAACAGCGCGGGCGTTAACCTCGGCCAAGCTGACTTCATCCTGACCCTGATGTCGGTCTGGTGGGAGGAGGGCCGCAAGCAACTGGAGGCCTTCGCCCGCGACGCCAGGATCCCACGTTCGGCACCGTCCCCGGCGAACCCTTTCATCGACCCGTCGGCGGACCAGATGCTTCGGGTAGTTGCGGGTCTCGCCTTCCGGCGTGGCCGCCTTCGATACGTTTATCAGGTACTCCGAGGCAAAGACCTCGAGACCGGCGAGGTCTCAGCCGAAATCCGGGAAAGGCAGTTCACAGCACTACACGAAGCTCAGGCCGAGACCCTGTCCTTGACCAATTGGCACGAGTTCCTGAAGGCCGTCCGCCGGGCCGGCTACCGAAGTCGAGCGATGATCAGCTCGGAGAACAACCTCATGTTCTCCTACCTGATGTACCTGATCGGACATCGGGACTACGGCATCGATCGCAAGACCCTGCGCGAGGCCATCGCTCAATGGTTCTTCATGACCTCCCTCACCGGTCGCTACACCGGCAACTTCGAGAGCCGGGTCGAACAGGACCTCCGCCGTGTCGCGGAGGCGAAGTCGAGTGAAGACTTCATGGCAATACTAAACGGAATCATCGACACGGCTCTTACGGAAGATTTCTGGACCATTCAACTCCCCAGTTCTCTGGAGACCTCTTCGGCCTACGGGCCTACGGTCTTTGCGTACTCCGCCAGCCTCGTCCTCCTCAACGCCCGGCCCCTTTTCTCGCCGCTGCACTTGGGCGAGTTGCTGGATCCATCGACCCACGCTCCTCGATCAGCTGTCGAGCGCCACCATCTGTTCCCCAAAGCGTATCTGACGCGGATCGGCATCGACCGCACGGTTCAGCGGAATCAGATCGCCAACTACGCCTTCGTCGAATGGCCTGACAACGCGAGCATCGGCGACTCACCGCCCAGCGAGTACTTCCCTCCACTCTTCGAGGACCTTACGCGTCAGCAGCAGAGGCAAGCTCGGTTCTGGCACGCCCTTCCCGAGGGCTGGGAGCGTTTGGACTATCGGGACTTTCTCCAACGACGACGTGTGCTCATCGCCAAAGTCGTTCGAGCGGCTTTGGCCAAGCTCCGCACGGGGCAGCTTCCCGAGGAAGAAGCGCTGCCCTCTTCAACCGGGCTCCCGGCGTGGTCTCTCGAAGACCTCCTGGCCGAGATGGAAACCGAGCGGGTCGAGTTCAAGTCGTCTGCCTATTTCAGCTACCGGTCGAACATCCCGGAGAGGGTCATCACGGAGGCCGTGTTGAAGACCGTCGCGGGTTTCCTCAACGCCAACGGTGGCGTGCTCGCGATCGGGATAGCGGATGACGGAGAGATCCTTGGGATCCAACCAGACCTCGACAAGAAGAATGTGGACGGAGACCGCTACGTAGGCTCGCTTACCACGGCCATTGGGCGTTCGCTCGGACCACTAGCGTCGACGATGGCCAAGATTCAACTGGAGGCGGCTAACGGCGTTCAGGTCGCCCTCGTGCGCGTCACTCCGTCACCGGAACCGATCTACGCGAAGGTGTCCAAGGGCGACAGGGTCTTCTTTGCCCGAGTGAACAATTCTACCCGGGTCCTCGATGGACCCGATCTCGTCGGATATGTGAAGCAACGCTGGGCGTGAGGCACCTTTCCCTGCGGATGCCGGATCCCATCCGCCACATGGGGAACCGGCCCGTCCACGAATCCACGACATCCGGCGGTCCGCCAGGTCCAAGGTCCTCCGACGGCGGTTCCCGGCGGAAGCGTGACGCGCTCTTCAATGCTGGCCCCGCCGCCGCTCCATCCGGCAGCTCTTGCCGAGCCGCGAGCCGAGGCCGGCATAGCAGCGCTTCTCGATGTGCGTGCCGGGTCCAACTGAAGAATCCGGGACAAGAACGAACACCGTGGAGTTCAGCCGCGCGCGCCCCGGGCACGAGCATGTCCCAAGATGAGCGGCGGGCATCACTGCCGCCGCCGTGGCGGCGGCCCGGGCGGAAGCGCGACAAGGCCGGGAGACTGCCGGATGATCTCGCCGCGCGCCATCGCTGCCGCTCGCGCAGGTTACGCAGCGAACA
Organism: Bryobacterales bacterium; assembly: GCA_963662745.2. GTDB lineage: Bacteria > Acidobacteriota > Terriglobia > Bryobacterales > UBA6623 > VXMF01. The sequence goes on along the minus strand of CAXXUI010000002.1, from coordinate 1,010,650 downwards.
CACCGCAGAGCACAAGCGCAACCCCGCCCGCCGCGGCCCACGTTAATTGGGTACCATAATAGGGCCTTCAGGGGCTCAGGCCACTCCACCTAACCCCTCGCGATAGGAGGCGGTCACCCGCGGGAAGGACTCCCGATGCCGGACACGCGTCAGTCGGTTTCAAGCCACGCGGTCGACTTGGTCGCCGAAGCCAGCCTGCCGACGCGCTTCGGCGAGTTTCGCGTGCGGGGCTTCCGTGGCCACGGCCCGAAGGGCTCCCAAGAACTGGTGGTGCTCACGCGGGGCGACATCCAAGGGGAGGGCCCGCCCCCGCTGCTGCGCATCCACTCCCAATGTCTTACCGGGGAGGTGTTCGGGAGCCTGCGCTGCGATTGCAGAGCGCAACTGGACTTGGCGCTGGCGCGCATCGCGGAGAGCGACCGGGGACTGCTGATCTACGATCCACAGGAAGGGCGGGGCATTGGCCTCTTGAACAAGCTCAAGGCCTATCAGCTGCAAGACGACGGAGCCGACACGGTCGAGGCGAATCAGCGGTTGGGCTTCGCGGCGGACGAGCGCGACTACGGGCATTGCGTGGCCGTGCTGCGGCACTTCGGCCTCACCAAGGTGCGCATGCTGTCCAACAACCCCCGCAAGGTTGGCGCGCTGGAGAGCGAGGGCATCGAGGTGGTCGAGCGCGTGGCCTGCACCGCCGAAGCCGGCGAACTGGCGCGGTCCTATCTGCGCACCAAGCGCGACAAGCTCGGTCACCGGTTCTGATTCGGCTCGCGAGGGATGCTCGAGCTGCAGCCGGCCCCGCACTGGTGTGGTGCCTCTCCGCTCGAGCGAATCCGTCCAAGCCGGTCATACTGTACGTTTAGGTCGGAGGCGAGCCGTCCTGCGAGACGGGCAGCATGGCGCAGCGATCAGAGGACTGGCGGCGACAGGCGTGGCGCGACTTGGAGACTGCTGCGGAAAACAAGGCCAACGGACGTCACGAGTGGGCCTGCTTCTGCTCCCACCAAGCGGCCGAAAAGGCTGTCAAGGCCCTACACTTGGCGCAGAGTCAAGAGGCATGGGGCCACGGCGTCGCCAAGCTGTTGGCTGCACTACCCAAGGCTGCGCCCGAATCCCTCATCGCCAGCGGGAAAGTTCTCGACAACTTCTACGTGCCGACCCGAGATCCGAACGGGCACCCTGAGGGTGCCCCCTTCGAGCACTACGGCCCGATCCAGAGCGAACTGGCGCTAGAACATGCCGCTGACATCCTCGAATTCGTCGATCAAACGCTGGCCCAGCTCTGAGGTCGTCGTCGGCGCCCTGAACGCTTGGAGCGAGGCGGTGTCGGAGCACCGCCCGGACTTGGTCGCCCCGGGGTGCTTCGGCTCCTCCGCGTGGCGCGACGCCGGATTCGGGAGCGATCTGGACCTGATCGCGATCATTGAGGCAGATGACCGTCCGTTCGCCGAGCGCGGCCGCGAATGGCCGACGGAACGTCTGCCCGTGCCGACAGACCTGCTGGTCTACAGCGTGGCGGAGTGGGAGCGCCTTCAAGTGGAAGGCGGTCGCTTCGATCGGACGGTCGACGCGGAGACCCGCTGGCTGGTGCAGCGCGAACTCTCGCCTAGACCCTGAGCCGTAGTACCGACGCACCGGAACAACGGCACAGGCAGCGCAGTCCTGGCACTTGACCAGACCGCGCTGAGTACCCGATTCGCTCGCCCGGCAGACCCGGTCCCGACCGGACGGGGCCCTACTGGACGCGCTTGGCCGTGAAGGTCACGGGACCGCCTTGGCCGCCGCGACCGCCTCCGGGTCGCTGTCCGCCGCCTTGACCGCCTCCGGGCCGCTGTCCGCCACCTTGGCCGCCCCTAGGTCGCTGTCCGCCGCCTTGGCCGCCTCCGGGCCGCTGTCCGCCGCCTTGGCCGCCCCTAGGTCGCTGTCCGCCGCCCTGGCCGCCCCCGGCCGGGCGAACCATGGTCCGAGTCAGCTCCATCTCGTCGCCGGAGACCTTGCCCTCGTACTGGAACCGCAACTGGAAGTTGCCGCGGGCCGTCACTTGCACGAACGAGACCGAATCGCCGGACACCTTGCCGTCCTGGATCTCGCTCATGCCCGTCGTGTCGTTGCCGAGTTGTCCGGTCAGCGCCTCGCCGTCCGCCTTCAAGTCGAACACGACGACCGTCGCGCCTCTCGGACTCTGAATCTCGGCCTCCCACTTGCCGTCCACGCTGGCCGCACGGAGCCGCCTGGCGCAGACTGCCGCCATCGGAACCGACAGCGCAAACCCTCTTCTGGAAATCTTCATGTAACGGCCCCTCCGTGCCTATTAGGAATAGGCGCCACAGGGAGCGGCAAGGTTATCCTGAAGAAGGGATTGGCACTCGCTGCGCCGAGTTCGCTCGGCCGCGCCCTCTCCGATCCGGCGCCCGCCGGAACCTCCCAATGAACAAGGCATCCCAACCCGACCGCGATCAGCGCGACATGGCTCTGCTCATCGACGGCGACAACGCCCAGCCGTCCCTGATCAATCAAATCCTCGCCGAGACCGCGCGGTACGGCACCATCACCGTCCGCCGGATCTACGGGGACTGGACGCTCCCCCAGATGTCCGGCTGGAAGAGCCGGCTCCACGATCACGCCGTGCAGCCCGTGCAGCAGTTCCAATACACCACCGGCAAGAACGCCACCGACAGCGCTTTGATCATCGACGCCATGGATCTGCTGCACACGGGGATGGTCAGCGGCTTCTGCATCGCCTCCAGCGACAGCGACTACACCCGCCTCGCCACCCGGATCCGCGAACAGGGGCTGTTCGTGATGGGCATCGGCCGCAAGCAGACGCCCAAGGCGTTCGTGAACGCCTGCGAGGTGTTCGCCTACACCGAGAACCTCTCCCGAGGATCCAAGAAGGGCTCCAGCCAGCGGGAGCCGACCGAGAAGTCCCCCTGGGTCGCCACGGTGCGCGAAGCCATCGAGTCTGGGGAACAGGGCGACGGGTGGGCCAGCCTGTCGATCGTGGGCACCTACATCCGCCAGCTCGACCCGGCCTTCGACCCGCGCAGCTTCGGCCACAAGCAGCTGTCGGCCTTGGTCAACTCCCGCAAGGACCTATTCAAGACCAGGGATCCCAAGACCAAGGACGGCACCTCGGCGATGCAAGTGCGCCTCAAGGGCTGACCGAACCCCTCGGACGCAGTGTCCTCGGGCTGGGGCTGGGGCCGGCGCTGCCGCTACAGCGAACCGTAGGACGCGAGTTCTACGCCGGCCGCGCGGACTGCGCGACGCACCTCGCTGGAGCAAAGCGCCCGCAGCTCGACCTCGCGGCTCTCCTTCAGCACGGTGGCCGCTTGTCGCAGCTCCTCCCCGCAGATCCCCGGATGACAGACCAGCTCGCCGACGCCGTGTGGCAGCGAGCGGAGCACGGCGCACAGCCAGCGAGCAGACAGCGATCCGGTCGTGGCGAAGCCGGCGAAGTAGTCGGCCGTGCGGCACGAGGCGCGGCCCAGCCGCTCCTCGAACGGGATCGAGAGCATGCGGATCGCTAGGGAAACAGCTGCCCGAGGGCCGGGCCGCAGCCCCACGGTCTCGCCGAGCGGCTTGCGGATCCAGCCGATCCCGTACTCTTTCGCCACGCGAAGCACGGCGTCCAAAACCGGCGGCAGAAGGTGGAGGTGCTTGTGAGTGTCGAGATGCGTCGGGCGGATACCGCTGCCCAGCAGCCGGTCCAGCTGCGCCCTGAACTCGCCGAGCAGCTCGTGGCGGCTGGGAAAGGAGGCTAGGAACGCGCTGACGCTGGACGGCAGCTCAGCACCCGGTCGCGCCAAGGACTCGCCCTGCACCAAGACCAAGTGGCAGCCGACTCCCAAGCCGGGATGCCTGCGCGCGATGTCGACCGCATGGCGAAAAGCGGCCCCGTTGGCCATCAGCGACGCGGAGCGTACAATACCTTCCAGATGGCTGCGCAGGATGCCTTCATTGACATCAGAGGTGAAGCCGAAATCGTCGGCATTCACAACCAGCCGGCGCATCGTCGGTCAGCCGGCCCATAAACAGGAAGCGGCGGGGCCCCCGCCCCGCCGCCATTGTCAACCACAGGTTCACAAGGAGAAGACATTCGAACCGTAGTTTTTGTCAGCACTACCTAAGACGATTGGGAGAGGCATTCTTACGGCAACCGCCAAGAATTTTCCTGAGGAAGAGCTTGGGGCAGGAACAACGCTCCGGGGCCAGCCGAGAGCCGGAGTCGTCCTTTGGCTCCCCTCGCGCGTCTTGCCAGTTAGGAGCAACGCGTGAAAGCCTTGGAGACCGCGGACCGGAAGCTGGTCGAGCGCGCCCGCGACGGAGACCTGCCCGCGTTCAACGAGCTGGCGTCGCGCTGGGACAGGAGGGTCTACAACTACCTGCTGCGCTGCACCGGTAACCGAGACGACGCCCTCGACCTGCGGCAGGAGACGCTCCTGAAGGCCTTTCGCGGCCTTCCGCGTCTCACGTCGCCGGAGCGATTCCCGAGCTGGCTGTTCCGCATCGCCCATAACGCGATGGCGTCCGCCGCGCGAAAGAAGCGGCCCGTCACAGCCGGCAACGACATCGAGAGGCTGGCCGACCTCCCCAGCGTGCCCCGCTCGCGGCTCGGCCGGTTCGGGCTTGGAGCGGCCGAGCTCTCGTACTTGGTGGAACAGGCGCTGGCCTCCCTTCCGGCTCCCCAGAGAGAGGTCGTCGTCCTCAAGATCCATCACGGCTTCAAGTTCCGCGAGATCGCAGAGATTGCCGGATGCCCGGTCTCGACGATCAAGTCCAGGATGTACGCTGCGCTGGATGCCCTGCGGGGGCTGCTGGAACCCGCCCCGAGCGGTCCGCCTGGAGAGAAAGAAACAGAGGAGGTGCGATTGCGGCCATGCCGGTCCCCAGAGACGAACTGACAGACTACCTGCTGAACGAACTACCGGCCGGGCGCCGGGCGGAGGTCGAAACGCTGCTGCGAGAAGACCCCGCGGCCCGCGCCGAGTTGGACTCCCTGCGCGGCTTGGTCGGGGCGTTGCAAGGCCTCCCGTCCGAAGACGTGCCCCGCCCGCCCGCTGTGCACCCGATTGCGGGCGGAGCAGCTGGTGCGCATCCCACCGCCAGAGGCCTGCGCCTCCCCGCCCTGCCCCGCCGGACGGCGGCCACCGCCGTCGCCGTCGCCGCGGCTGCGGTGGCGATCTGGGCCAGCCCCCCACAGCTTTCCGTGAGCCCTCAGGAAGGCTGGACGCTGACCTTCGGGGACAGCCGGGACGCGCGCGCCCACTACCAAGTTGCAGCCCTGCGCGAGGAGCTGGAGGCCAGCGAGGCCCGCTGGCAGAGGGCCTTGCAAGCGACCGCGTCGCGCTCGGCCGGGGAGCGTGACCGCCTGCAGGCCGCCCTGGCCGCGGTCCGCAGCGAACTCGACCAGGTGCTTGAGGACGCGGCCGCCGGGTACGAGTTCCTCAATGCCAAGCACGAGCTGCTCAAGCGGCAACTGCTGGAGTTCGATCTGGCGTCGGCATCCGAGGTGCGTCCGTGAGGCTGGCAGCTGCGCTGGCCCTGCTGGCCGCCGTGCCGCTAGGGGCCGAGGGGCCGGAACTGCTGGAGCCGCGGCTCGTGGGGCAGATGGAGGCGGTCGAGGCCGCGGTAGACCGGGCGTTCCGCTCGCCCGACGGCTCGCGGCCTTCCGCCATCAGCGCCGCCCGGGCGATCTTCCTGCCCGGCTACGGCTCGGTCTTCCTCGTGGAGGTCAACCTGGCTCCCACTGCCAACGCCAGCCCCTTTCGCCGCTCCTACACGGCGCGGGAGATTCGCGACATCAACCTCCGCAAGCGGGCCGCTCTGGAGCCGCTCCGCCGCTGGATGCGGCGGATCCTGCTCGCAGAGGGCCCCTCCCTGACTCACTTGGCCCCGGACCTGCAGGTGGCTCTGGCGGTCACTCTGTTCCACTTTCCTTGGGAGGACCGCACCGGCCTGCCCAGCCAGGTCGTAGTCAGCGCAATCCGCGGTAGGCTCGGCCCCGGGACCGCCCTGACCACGCGGCACTACTAGGGAGCCGGTTCAAGAGCGGCATGCCGGAGCCGACTGCGCAGCCCGCAGCACCGAGTCAACCACTGCTCGGCGAGCTGCTGCTCGAGCGCGGCCTCGTGTCAGCCAGCGAGCTGCGGCAGGCCCGGGGGCTCAAGCGACGGCAAGGCGGTTCGCTGGCGAGAATCCTCGTCGAACTCGGGGCCGTCGATCCCGCCGAGGTGCAGGAGCTGCAGGCCGACCGGCTGGATGTGCCCCTGCTGCGCTCCCAGGACTTCCCGGCCGACCCTCCACGCGAAGACGGCCTGCCCGCCAGCTACATGCGTCGGTACCGCTTCGTACCCCTGGGCGGTTCGCCGGAACTGCGCGTGGCGATCTCGGACCCTCTGGACCTTGAGACGCTCGGCACGATTCGGGCCAGGACCGGCAAGCCGGTCCGCATCTGCTTGGCAGCCGAGAACGACATTCTGGCGGCCATCGATCGCGTCTACGGAACTGCCGCGCCCGAAGCCGAGACTGCGTCGCCGGCGGACATGGACCGCCTGCGGGACGTGGCCTCCGAGGAGCCGGCGATCCGGTACGTGAACTTCCTGATCGCCCAAGCGCTCCAAGACCGGGCCAGCGACATCCATCTCGAGCCGCTCGAGCACGGCTTCCGGGTTCGCTGCCGCATCGACGGCCGCCTAGAGGAGCGCCGCCCCCCACCTCCGGAAATCCGGCTGGCCGCCATCTCGAGGCTGAAGGTGATGGCCAAGCTGAACATCGCCGAGCGCCGAATGCCCCAAGACGGAAGGATCCCGTTCCGGGCCTTGGGCCGCAGCGTCGACCTGCGAGTCGCAACGCTCCCGACGCTGCATGGGGAGTCGGTGGCCGTACGGCTGCTGGACCCCGAGGTGGCAGGCGGCTTCGATCTGGCCAGCCTCGGCCTCGGCGAGCGACTGCTGGATCGAATGGACAAGCTTGCCCGGCTTTCGAGGTGCCTAGTCCTGGCGACGGGCCCCACCGGCAGCGGCAAGACGACCACGCTGCATGCCCTCCTGAAGAGGCTCAATTCTCCGGATCGCAAGATCGTCACCATCGAGGATCCGGTCGAGTACCGCCTGGACGGAGTCAGCCAGATCGAGGCCCGACCGGGGATCGGCCTGACTTTCGCAGCCGGACTGCGGCACATCGTCCGCCAAGACCCGGACGTCATCCTGGTGGGAGAGATCCGTGACAGCGAGACGTCCAAGATCGCCATCCGATCCGCCCTGACCGGTCACGCCGTCTACTCCACGCTGCACACCAACGACGCCGCCGGGGCGGTGACGCGCCTCGTGGACATGGGAGCCGAGCCCTACCTAGTCGCGGCTTCCCTCTCGGCCGTGCTCGCGCAGCGGCTCGTGCGCAGGCTCTGCCAGTCATGCAAGCGGCGAGCGGACCGCGTCACGGCTCCCGACGGACGGTGGATCCCGACGTGGCGGCCGGAGGGATGTCGATCGTGCCGCGGCAGGGGCTACGCCGGGCGGACGGGCCTGTTCGAGCTGCTGGAAATCGACGGGCCCGCACGGCGCATCATCGCCTCCGGCAGGCCCGAGCTGGAACTCCGCGCAGCAGCTGCAGAAGCGGGCATGCGGAACCTCGTCCAAGACGGATGGGACAAGGTCGAGGCCGGTGTTACCAGCGTGGCGGAAGTTGTGCGAACCTTGCAGGAGAGCGGATGATGCGTCCCGAGTCCGAACGTGCAATCGACGGAGCGTACCACTACGAGGCAGTCTCGCCTGACGGTTCGATCGTGAGCGGGCGCCACCCGGCGCGCGACCGATTCGCGGCCGCCCGGGACCTCCGGAAGCGAGGCTTGGCTCCAACGTACATCGGCGCTTCCGCCCGGCGACGCACCGCCCGGCTGGTTGGGTCCCGCGCCGCCGGGCGCGAGTCCGCCGCATTCACTGGCGATGTAGCATCACTGCTGGGGGCCGGGGCAGATCTGGAGCGCGCCCTGTCCATCGCCGCCGAGACGTCCCGGAACCGGAGAGCTGCGGACACGGCGACGCACCTGCTGGGGGCCGTTCGCAGCGGAATGGCATTCTCCGACGCGCTAGCCACTCGACCGGACCGCTTCCCTCCCCTCTACGTCAGCACCGTACGAGCCGGCGAGGCGGCCGGCGATCTTGCGGAGGTGATGCAGCAACTGGCGCGTTCGGAGCGGGAGCGCGAGGAGGCGCGGAGGGAGATCACTTCCGCCTTGGTCTACCCGGCCGTGCTGGCGGCGACGACCGCGGCAGCGCTCCTGATCCTGCTGCTCTACGTCGTCCCGCTGTTTGCTTCCTCCTTCGCCGCGACAGGCTTCGAGCCCCCGCCGCCCATGCAGGCCCTGCTCACTGCCAGCGCGCTCCTTCGCGAAGGATGGCCGGCTCTGGCGGCTGCGACCGCGTTGGCGGCACTCGGCCTGCGGCGCTGGATGCGGAGCGAGGCCGGCAGGCTGCGGGCCGACCACCTCCTGCTGCGCCTGCCCGGCTTCGGGTCGCTGCTCCGAAAGCTGGAGACCGCCCGCTTCGCCCGGGCGGCGGAGAAGATGCTGTCGGCTTCCGTGCCGATGCTGGAGGCCTTGCGGACCGCCCGCGGCGTGATGAGCAACCGCGTCATGGCCACGGCGCTGGACTCCGTCATACGCGGTGCCGCTCGAGGGGAGGGCATCGCGAAACCCTTGGACCGCACCGGGGAATTCCCGACCTTGGCCACCCGACTGCTGGCCGTCGGCGAGGAGACCGGGGAGCCGGGCCCGATGCTCGGCCGGCTCGCAGACAGGTACGAACTCGAGAGTAGGATTTCGCTGCGCAACCTGACCACGCTGCTGGAACCCTGCGTCATCTTGGTCTTGGGACTCATTGTCGGCGTTGTCGTTCTGAGCCTGCTGACGGCGCTCTCCAGCATCCAAGCACTCGGCATTTGAGGAAGCATGGGCAGGTTGAGCCGCAACCCCAGCAGCGGTGTCACGCTGATCGAGATGCTGGTGGTCGTAACGATCATGGCGCTGTTCGGCGCCATCGCTTGGCAGCAGCTGGCGCCCGTGGGCGACCAAGGACGGCGGGCCGCAGCCCGCGCCCAGATCGAATCACTCATGACCGCGCTGCAGCGCTTCCAGCTCGACGAGGCCCGTTTCCCATCCCAGTCGGAGGGGCTGGAGGCCGTCCGGCCTTATCTCACCAAGGAGATTCCGCCCGACCCGTGGGGCAATCCCTACTCCTACCGGTATCCGGGAGAGCACGGCCCGGCGCCGGAAGTCATCTCCTACGGCGCCGACGGACAGCCCGGCGGCGAAGGCCCCGACCAGGATGTCGAGAGCTGGCGGTGACCGAAGGGGAGCGATGACTGCTGGCGCACGCTCCCACCGGGGCGCGACCCTGATCGAGGCGCTGGTCGCCTGCGCGCTGGTGGCGATGGCTATGGCGATCAGCTTCCCAGCCGCCGCGGACGCCGTGGAGTCCGCCCGCCTGCAAACGGCTCTCGGGCGCAGCCGAGCGTTCCTTGTCTCGGCCAACCACTTCGCCGACCGATACCGTCAGGCCGTGCTGCTTCGAGGGCTGCCGTCCGAGGGGACCTTGCAAGCCGTCAGCGAGGACGGCCGCTGGAACCGCGAGCTGGCCCTGCCGCGGGACGTGTCATTGGTCGAGCCTTCCGCGCCCTGGCAACTAGTCCTCCGGCCGGGAGACGCGATGCCCGCGGTGAGGATCGTCCTCGCCTCTGCGTCCGGACGACGGGCCGGGTTCCAAGCGGATCCGGTGCGGGGAGAGGTCCAAGCTTGGAGGTCCATCGAATGACGGCCCGCCGTGGACTGTCCCTGCTGGAGGCGGCAGCCGCCACACTGCTGCTGAGCGTGGCCGTGGCCGGCGTGCTCTCGTCAATCGCCGTCTCGCTATCCTCCGCTCGCGCCGTCCGGGATCACGAGCGGGCTCTCGAGCTCGCACGCACCGTCATGGAGGAGCTATTGGCGACGGACCCCCTCCCCTTGGGGACCACCCTGCGCGGTTCGCTCGGCAAATGGGCGGAGTGGGAGGCTGTGGCTCAGCCGGATCACAGCTTCAAGGCTGGAGCGAACGGCACGAAGCTTGCCCGCGTCCAACTGCAGGTCCGGTGGCGGTCGGACGGGAGACGGCATTCGATGGCCTTGGAGAGCCACCGGCGCCTGCCAGTCCGATGAGCGGTCGCCGGACGCATCCAAGGCAGTCGGGTCTGACGCTGATCGAAGCGGCCTTGGCCCTCGCGCTGCTGGGCCTGATCGCAGCGGCGGCCTTCACCGCGGGCGAGACGGCGCTGACCGCTTGGGAGCACGGACGGCGCTCTCTTGCGGACACCACCCGGCAGGCGGGCTGGCAGGATCGGCTACGGCAGGCGATTGCGGAAATGGTTCCGATCGAGGCACCGCCCGCAGCGCAGGGCGGGCCCGGCAGGCCGTTCTTCGCTGGAGATGAGCGCGGGATGCTCTTCGTCACCGGCCACTCGCCGTTCCGAGACGGCCGCGCCGGAATGCGCTTGGTGGCGCTCCGCGTCGAGGGTGCCGGTCCGGATGCGCGCGCCGTGCTTCGAGAGGCTCCGTGCCCGGTTCCCGCGAGACTCGGGCGCCTGCTGCTGAGCGCGGCAGCGACCGCCTCCGACCTCGGAATGCCGCCGGCAGCGGAAATGAGGGCCGTCACCGGACAGCTGGCCCGGTGGAGCTTTCGCTATCTGGCTGTCGAGACTGAACCCGGAAGCGGGAGGGAGTGGGTCACCCGCTGGGAAGGTCGCAGCGCCATCCCGAAGGCGGTCCGCCTTGCCTGGACCGAGCGGGGCTCCGGGGACGGTCCTCCCAGGGACGGGGACTGGGCGATGACTGCCCCCGTGCTCGGCGCGGACCGCACTCACACCGGCTCGCGGACCAGCTTCTGACTGAACCGTGCCGAAGAGTTCCCGAACGCCGCGAACGCCCGCTCTCGGACCGCGAGGCGATAAACGGGGCTCGGCCCTGCTGGCAGTCCTAGCGACGGTCGCGGTGCTGGGAGCGGTCGCCTTCACCCTCGGCTCGACCACGCGGGCGACCATGGAGCGTGCGGCCGCCAGAACGGACCTGAGCATGGCGTACTTCCTAGCCCGAGGCGGCATCGAAGCGGCGCTACACGAGCTGGCGCTGCAGGCGGGAGCCTCGTACGGCGGGAGACAGCTCCGGCGGTACGAGTACGAGTCGGGGACGGTGGAGGTGGCGGCCGTGTCCGAATCCGGCAAGCTGGATGTGAACCGAGTCGGCAGCGACACGTTGGCGGCCCTGCTGACGGCCCTCGGCGTGGAGGCCGGTCAGGCGTCGGCGCTTGCCAAGGGAATCGCGGCCTACCGCTCGGATCTGCGAGCGGGCTGGCCCCACCGCTTCAGTCCGACTCCCAAGCTTCCTGGCGAGCGCCGGGAACTCTCGTCTTTCGAGCGCCGCCAAGCGTCTATACAGGCAGTGGAGGAGCTGCTGTCGGTGGAGGGCGTGACCCCGGACTTGGTTTACGGCTCATTCCGCCCCAAGGAGAGCGGGACGCCAGGCCTGCGCCGCACGCCTGGCTTGCTAGCCCTGCTCCGGACGGACGGACCCGCCGCCGTGGACATCAACGCGGCTCCGCACGTGGTGCTGGCGGCTGCCGGTATCGGCGCGTCGATGGCCGCCCGGATCATCGCGGCACGCGAGAGGAACCCGCTTCGGCCGGGCGACCCGCTGCTGGTCCAAGCCGCCCGGATCGCATCCGGTGTCACGCTGGTCGCAGCCAACGAAGCGACCAGCTGGTCGCTCACGGCAACGGCCCAGCTCAGAGGACCTAGGCGCGCCATCCGCTCGGTCGCCGCCTCTGCGACGGCCGAGCCCGGCAGAGACCGCTTGCGGATTCAGCGCTGGCGCGACCGTGCGCTCTGACGACAAGCGGGGGAACCAGCTGAGATGCTAGCGTTACTCGGCCTTCACAGAATCGGCTGTGGAATCTCGGTCCAAGGCGGCGATCTGGTGGCGGTCGCCGTGCGCCTGCGGCGCGACGGCGCGGAAGTGCTCGGCAGGACTCGGCTGCCATCCTTTCGGAACCGCCCCCCGAGCGAGTGGGGCAAACAGTACTCCACGTTCGCCCTGGACGCCGGCATCGCCGGGCACCCGGTCACGTTCTGCCTGCCGCGGGCGGAGTCCGTCTTCCGCATCCTTCGCCTCTCGGCCAAGGGCTCGGCGGACCTCGACCAAGCAGTGGCCCCCCACGCCGCCGAGCTGCACCCCTATGGGAGGTCGGAGACCGTGCATGCCGCAGCCGGAGTGGAGCCACCCGCCCCTGTAGAGGGGCGGCGGCCGGTGGCAGTCGCTGTCGCCGAGGCGGACGGCGTGAGGCGGTACGCGGAGCTCTTCCGAGAGGCCGGTATCTCGTTGAATCGCCTCACCGTGCCGGCAGGGGCGCTGCGCGCCTCCGTCCGCCGGGATGTCGACTCCATCGGCCAGCCGCTCGCTCTGGTGGCACTGTCGGGAGGAGATGCGGAGGTCTACGCCGAGTCCGAACGCGAGGGATGCCTGAGCTGGGGCATCGACGCGGAGGCGTTGGCTGATGGGGCGCCGCTGCTCCTGCTGCGCGAAGCCCTGAGCTCTGAAGGGGACGATCCCGTGCGCCTCGGAGTGCTCGGCGGTCTCGAGACAGGTGAGCTGCCTACCGGAATCGCCAACTGGGACCCGGAGGACCTGCTGCTGCCGCGGTCCGGGCTGCGGGACGCGCTGACGCTGCCGGAGGACCTGCTCGCCTTCGGAGCGGCCGTCGAGGCAGCGCGGCCGCGCTCGGGCCTCGGGCTGAACCTCCTGCCCGCTGCGCTGAGGGCGCCGCAGTCCGTCGTCCGATCCGCGCGGCGGCTCGTCTTAGCGGGCGCGCTGGCGATGGCCGCCGGGTCCTGGCTTGCGCTCCCCGTACTGCAGGACCGCAGCTACGCCGACCGACTGCGTCGCGAGACCGCGGCACTGCGCCAAGCGGAGGCCTCGGCCGGAGCCGTCCGCCCGCCGGCCGACAGCGCGTTGAGGCGCAGCGCGTGGCTGCTGCAGCGCCAGGGGCGAGCAGGGTCCGACCTGGAGCTGCTACGCGCATTGGCGAGGGCGGTGCCCGACGGCGCCCGGCTCACAGCCGTCGAGATCGCCGACGAAGGCGTGGCCGCAGCCGGAGTCGCCCACGACGCCACCGCTGTTCTGAGGTCCTTGGCGGCTTCACCCCTGATGCGCGACACCCGCTTCGCGGGAGCTCCCTCAGCCGGCCCAACCGGAGAATCCTTCCGCATCGAGGCGCTGAGGCGATGAGTGCGATCCGTCTCTCCCCACGGGATCGCAGGGCGCTGAAGGCGCTCGCCGGCGCGCTGACTCTCGCCACCATGTGGCTGGGGCACCGCTCTCTGGGGCAGTCGGCCGTCTCGCCCGCCGTGATCGAGTCTCTGGAGCAGCAATACTTTCTGGAGCGCGAGCGAGCCGAGCGCCGGCCGGCCCAGGAGGAGCGGGCCAAGCGCGCGCTGCGGTCGGCCCGATCTCTGGAGCGGCGGCTGCTGGAAGGCGATTCGCCGTCTCTCGCGCAGGCCGGTCTCCGCTCGCTCGCGACCGGCCTGCTGGCGGACGAGGGAATCGAGAGTCCGCGCTCCGCTTTCGCTCCGGTTCTTGAGAGCGACGGACCTTATCTCAGTGTCCCGTTGGAACTGGAGTTCAGCTGCGACGCCGCCCAGTTGGGTCGCTTCCTCGACGCGCTAGTCGCCGCCGGGCCGATCTTGGCCACGAGGAGAATCGAACTGAGGCGAGCCGGATCCGAAACGGCGCGAATCCACGCCCGTCTGACGATCGAAGGCTACCTGCGACAGGCCGAGGACAGATCGACCACCGAGCCCGGAGCGGGCCGATGACGACCGGACACAACAGTCTCGACTGGATGCTGGCCGCCCTGCTGGCCTGGTGCTGCTGGAGTCTCGCGGCGGAGTACCGCGACGCCGCGTCCCGACATGAGATCTTCGGAGCGCGACGGCCGGCGACGGCGGCCCCGGGTGGCGACGCGGAGGTTTCGGAAGTCGCAGTGCCGCGTCAAGGCTATGCGCCCGTACTGGCCAATCTCTTTCCGGAAGCGATTCCGAATTCCACGCCGGATCCCTTGGGGCCATCGCAGATCACAGCCGGCTCCCTGCAACTGCCGGTCTTGCACGGCTTAGCCGACTTAGGAAGCGGCCTCTCCGCTCTGCTGTCGACCGGCCGAGGGGACCGGGCGCAGTGGACTGCGCCCGGAGAATCCATCGGCGGCTACCAGCTTGCGGCCGTCAGCCAGACTGCGCTGGTCTTCACGCGGGATGGCATGCAGTACGAGGCGTCGCCCGGCGAGCTGCGCCAGGAGCGGGCACGCAGGACGCCCGGCCGGCCCGCCCCTCCTCTGGCACCGCAGGGACGTGCCGGGATCGAACGGCAACGCTCCACCAGGTCGGCGCCAAGCGGCGGCCCATTTCGGATCGGCACCGAATTCCGCCCTGGGCGGTTCGCCGCGGACGCGGGGGACGGTGCCGCCGACGGCACCGAATTCGAAGGCTTCGTGCGACGAGTGCGGCGCACGCCGTTCGGCGAGCAGCACTGGTGGGAGCGCACGGGCGGGGAGCGGCAGGGCGGCCTCTAGCGGCGCCCCGAGGAGATGAGGGAAACCATGGCGAATCGATCCTGCCTCCCGGCCGCGGGCTTGGCTGCAGCGCTGCTAGCAGCCGTCCCCGCCGCGGCTCAGGACCCGCCGCCGGACTCGGGCGAGGCCGCCGTCTCGTTCACCAACTTCCGGGACGCGAGCCTATTCGACCTGGTGGAGATTCTCGCCCGCCAGCTCGAGATCAACTACGTCATCGATCCGGGAGTCCGCGACACGAGCGTAACGGTCAACACCTACGGCCAGCTGGGCCAGAGCGATCTTCTCCCCCTGCTGGAGACGATCCTGCGGATGAACGGGGCGGCCGCCGTGCAGGTCGGCAGGCTGCATCGCATCGTCCCCTTGGACCAACTGCCTTCCTTGCCGATCGACCCCGCCTCGGCGGGATCCGAACCTTCCGCGGACGAGCGCCCGGTGCTGAATGCGATTCGCCTGCAGCACACCTCCGCCCCGGAGGTCGCGGCCGTTCTGGAGCCCTTCCTCGGGCCAGGCAGCAGTCTCTCGGTGATCGAATCGTCCAACACGCTCCTCGTGCTGGACACCGGACGGAACATGCGGCGGACGATGCAACTGGTCTCCATGTTCGACGTGCCGGAGCTGCGCGGGCGGGCCGTGAAGATCTTTGAGGTGGAGAACAGCCTCGCGACGACAGTGACGCAGGAAATCCGGGAGGTCTTTGGCGCTCTGGGCGGTGCGGAGCCCGAGGACGAGGTTCAATTCGTGCCGCTGTCCAGGATCGGGGCCGTTCTCGCGGTCGGATCCAGCGAGGAGGCGCTGGCGGAGGCCGGGACCTGGGTGCGCAGGCTGGATCGAGCCTCCGCGTCCGGCGGACGCCGCAACTTCGTCTATCGCGCCCAGTACGGCGAGGCCGGCAGCTTGGCATCGACCGTGTCCCAGCTCTACTCGACGGATGTCGGAATGGAGCAGGGGCTCGCCGGTTTGGACGAAGGCCGTGCAGCAGGCGCCATGAGAGCCGACGGTACGCTGGCTGACGGCGTCAGGATCGTTCCGGACGCGCTGAACAACGTCGTGCTCGTACAAGCCACACCGCAGGAGTGGGAGTCCATCCGAGCCACTCTCCTAGAACTGGACGGGCCTCCGCGCCAAGTTCTGATCGACGCCAAGATCTATGAAGTCACGCTGTCGGGTTCCCTGTCAAGCGGCGTGTCCATGTACTTGAGGAATCGATCGCAGGCGGCTGCCGCCCGCCGGACCAACGGTGGCTTCAACCAGTCCGGGTCGACGACGCTGAGCGTGGGAGGGCTCGTGGGCAGTGCGCGCGAGCTCGCCGTGTTCCTCCAAGGCACCGAGACGCAGGGCCGGTCCAGAGTGATCTCCGCCCCGACGCTGGTGGCCACCGACAATGTACCGGCGGAAATCGTCGTTGGTCAGACCGTACCGACGCTGGCCTCGCAGGCGATCACTGGAGGAGCCCTCGCCGACGGCTCCTCGCTGTTCGCCAACACAATCAGCAACGTTCAGACCGGCGTGAGCCTAGCGGTTACGGCCCGAGTCAACGCGTCAGGCATCGTGACCATGCAGATCCTGCAGGAGGTATCGACTCCGAGCGGCATCACCGGCACGATCCAATCTCCGACGATTGACCGCCGGACCGTCAGCACTCAGGTGACGGTCAACGACGGGGACATCGTCGCCATCGGCGGAATCATCCGGGAGACCAGCACCTACGACGCCTCGCGCGTGCCGGTGCTCGGCCGGATCCCGGTGCTGGGAAGGGCCTTCGGCAGCACCAGGGAGACCACCTCCAAGACCGAGCTGATCGTGCTGCTGCAGCCGCGCGTGATCCATGATCAGAACCAGCTGGCTAGCGCCACGGAGGAACTGCGGGCCCGCATGGACGCGCTGCGCCGGGCCGAGCGCCGGAAGGACTGACGAGCCTCCGCAGCAAGCGAGACCCCGCTCGCTACGGCAGAACGATCAGAACCGATCGGCGAACACAACGTAGCTGAACAGCAGGCCCAGCAGGCCGGCGGCGACGACATAGTAGAGCATCGGGTAGATCGTGCGGCGGATCAGCAGGCCCTCCCTGCCAACCAAGCCCACGGTCGCGCTGGCGGCCACGACATTGTGGACGGTGATCATGTTGCCCGCCGCCCCGCCGAGCGCCTGCAGACCGAGCACGACCAGATGCGAGACGCCGATGCGGTCGGCGACGCCGTACTGGAACAGGCTGAACATCAGGTCGCTGACGGTGTTGGAGCCGGCGACGAAGGCCCCCAAGGCGCCGATCATGGCGGCGAAGAAGGGCCAACTTGCGCCGGCCACCGCCGCTGCGAATTCCGCCAGCTCCAACGGCATGCTCTGCAGGCCGGAAGTGTTGACGTCCGAGTCGATGAACACGCGTACGAGCGCCACGGCGAACAGCAGCGCGAATGCCGGGCCGGCCAGCATGCGGGCCGAGGCGCCCCACGCCTTGCGGACGCTCGCACCCGACATGCCGTGGAGCGCGGCGGTCAGCAGCGAGACGACCAAGAAGATAGTTCCCGGCAGGTACAGAGGCTGCAACCCCTGCGTCAGACCGGTGCCGAGAATGTTCTCCCAGGAAACCTGGATGGAAGCCAGCCAAGCCTTCAGCGGCAGCGCCGGCAGCCTAGTGAGGACCAGGAGGGCGGCGACGAGGACGTACGGGGCCCAAGCCCGCAGCAGCGGCATGTCGGCCCTGCCCGACTTCAGCTCACCGCTGAAGGTCCCCATCCACTCGGGCTGCCAGCTCGATCTGGGCGGGAAATCCCATGGCTCCACGCCGGTCAGCAGGAAGTCCTTGCGCGCCGCGGTCACGACGATCGCCAAGCCGATCAAGCCGCCCAGCAGGGAAGGAAACTCCGGACCCAAGTAGACCGCCACCAGAATGTACGGGACCGTGAAGGCAAGGCCGGCGAACAGGGCAAACTTCCAGACTCCGAGACCCTCCTTGTAGGACCGTTCGGCACCGAAGAAGCGCGTCATCATGCAGCAGATGATGAGCGGAATCAGAGTGCCGACGATGGCATGCGGGATCGCCGCGAACACCCCGATCTGGTAGATGAAGTCCTGATAGCTGATTCCGGCCTGCTGCAGGGCGCTCTCAACGCTTTCGACATTGAGGGATTCCGCCATGCCCACGAGGATCGGAGTGCCGACCGCCCCGAAGGTGACGGGCGTGCTCTGGATGATCAGGCAGCACATCACCGCGGCCAGCGCCGGGAAACCGAGAGCGAGCAGCAGCGGCGCGCCGACCGCGGCAGGCGTCCCGAATCCGGACGCCCCCTCAATGAAGGCGCCGAACATCCAAGCCACGATGATGAGCTGGACGCGACGGTCGCGGGAGACATCCATGAAGCCTTGGCGGATGGCGGCGGCGGCACCGCTCTCCGACAGCGTCTGCAGCAGCAGGATGGCCCCAAAGATGATCCACAGCAGCGAGATGGCGATGATGACGCCTCGAATCGAGGCCGCGGCCACATGCACCGGAGCAACCTTCCAGAACACCAAGGCGAAGAGCGCGGTCATCGCGTAGGCCACTGGCATGGCCCTCGTCGCCGGCCAGCGCAGCACCACGAGGAAGAACATGACCGCGAGGATGGGGAGCAGGGCGATCAGGGCGTGGAATGCAGAAACTTCCGGCATCGGAGAGACAAGGGTACCCGCACCGCCGGACGCCTGTCAAGGGCAGCACTTGAAGGACCGTAGGATAGGGGCGTGAAGCATCGTCACCTGAACCATGAGCGCTATACGCTGGCGGCGATAGACGATGTGATCTGTCGCGGCCGATGGAAGGACTGGGCTGACATGCGTCGCGCCGCCCTTGACGATCCGTCGCTGTTCGCCTCCATTCGCCGGATCTGCGTCGCTCGCGCACCCGAAGCCGCCGCGATGCGCCATCGATTCTGGCTCCAGTAGATTGATGCGCGTCGCCGAGAGCAGGACTGCGATGCTGCCTGACTGGGACGAACTGCTATCGGCAGCTTCCCGGCTGCAGCAAGTCCTGCCCGGAGCCGTGCCGGTCGGCGGAACAGCCTCGGCAATCCATCCAAACTACCTATTCTCCCGAGATGCAGACCCTGTCCAGACCGACCTGCGGGCGCGGTTCAACGAGGTCTTGGGAGACGTCGAGTCCGTCGCAGGCTGGAAGACTGCGCGAGTCCAGAGGCCAGTCCTGGTATTGGGCAGTCTCGACGGCATCGAGACGGGAGTAAGGCAGTTGATCCGACAAGAGCCACTGGAGACTGTCGTCGTGGAGACAGCTGGAGGTCCGATCACTGTGCCGTCCCATACCGAGATCCTGCGGATCAAGGGCGTGCTCGCGCTCAAGAGAAACGCGACTCGTGACTATGTGGACTTCGCTGCGCTGGCCCACGCCATCGGACACGACCGCGCGGCTGCCGCTTTGGAGCGATTCGACGACCTCTATCCGCAAGAAAGCGGGGAGTCCTCGCTGCAGCAGCTGATCGTCCAGTTCACGAGTCCCGAGCCGTTTGACTTGGACGAGCAGAACTTGCCCGAGTACAAGGGGCTAGAGAAGCGCTGGCACCTGTGGGTCGACGTGAAGGCAGAGTGCGCTGCGGTCGCCCGCACCATCTTCGATCATGTCTGCGAGACGGAACCGGCCTTGCGCACAACGGAGAAGTTGGGGATGGAGTGAGTCCGCGCACCAAGATGGATGGACGCCGGGAAGCGACGATCGACCTCCCTGGGCGGGCCGACGGCACGGTGTCGCTATGCGCCCACTGCCAGCCACCTGCGGCGTCCTGCTCCTGACGGCGGGGCTCGGCACTACGCCGCACAGCGTGATCGTGCATTCCCAAGACTTGGGCCGAGACGACACAGCGCCGTCCGGCGCTTCGGACGGCAGCATCCCCGACCTCGATCGTCTCGCCGCCATGGGAATGGTGTTCGACAGCGGGGTCGTGGCCTCTCCCTCGTTCGTCCCCATCCGGGCCGACCTCCTGACTGGCTGATGTCGGCCGGGAACGGAGTGGAAGGCCAACTTACCTGCCCCGGCACCGGGCGGGCTGCAGTTCACCGGCGCGTTCCGCGAATCGGGCTACGAGATCGGCGGATTCGGCAAGGTGGGGCACGGCCACGGAATGCTGCAGCTCCAGTCCGCAACCGTCGCTTGGCTGCGCGGCACTTGGAGGACAGAAACCTGACCCTCTTCGGCATCGCCACGCAACTGTACGAGCGCGACGACTGGCACCATCCCTCGCGACCAGCTGTGCCTGTCTTCGGCCGCCAAGGCCCTCCCCGCCCTAGCTTGCCAGTTCTTCCTGCTACCGGCCCTGCGTGTGGAGGACCGCCTCCTGCGGAACGTGGCGGGCTTGCAGAAGTCCTTGTCTTGGGACGGGAATGCGGTCTGCGCGCCGCGCGCGCGGAGGCGGACGGCCGAGACGGATCCAGAGCACTCGGACGAGCAGATGCTGCCGCGGGAGTACTTGGAGGCAGTGGAGCGCCTGCCAGTTGAGTGGAGCATCCTGCCCCGAAAATTGCTTCAAGACGACGCTCTATGGAGTAAATCGATCTATATCTTCGGTATCTCAACTTAGAACAGATGAGCATTGTTTCTGAGTCAATACTTTCAAAGTAGTGCCATCCATATTGTGGACCGGCCCCTGACCGGGCCCTCCGCCTGCCATGCTGCAAGCTCGTCCGTATTCGCCCTACTCACTGAGAAGTCCTGCACCCCCTTGCACGGGGGCGATCTATCATGATTACGTCATGGCAGGCCTCTTCGCGCATCAGCCGGACTCGGCACAGCGGCGCAGCCCGTTCCAGCCGGGCTCGGGCAAGATCCCACCCTACTTGGCCGGTCGAGTAAGGGAACGAGCCCTGATCCGCACATACCTGAAGGCCCTCGAGAGCCGGGAGTCCCCCTCCAGCGACATCATCCTCTACGGGCCGAGAGGAAACGGCAAGACTGTACTCATCGAATGGGCCCGGCGCAAGGCCAAGACGTTCAACATCCAAGTAGCCGACCTACTGGGGGGCCACCTCGAGTCCGAGGAGCGGCTGGCCGCCGCGCTGTCCCTTGAGCGGCGCTGGCTGGCCAGGCTGCGCGGGATCACGCTGGTTCCCGTTGGCATCCGATTGGACAACCTGCCCCCCGGGCCGGTCCCTTCTTCCCTCGGACGCAGGGTCCGCAAGGGGCCGTTCCTCATCCTGATCAATGAGGCGCACATGCTCGGCGTCGAGTCCGGCCGGTCCCTGCTCAACACCGTGCAGGCCTTCCAGCGCCGGGACCTGCCCGTGCTGCTGATCCTCGCTGGCACGCCCGACCTGCCCGACCACCTCGCAACCATGGGCGCCTCATTCTGGGACCGCAGCGAGCAGCTGCCCCTCGGCCGGCTGGAGCCCGCCGACGCCGCCGACGCCATTCGGGTTCGGTTTGAGATGCATGGCCGGGCGATCGATGACGAGGCCTTGCAGCAAGTGGTTAGGGAGAGCCACGGCTATCCATTCTTCCTGCAGCTCTGGGGAGACGCACTGTGGGATAACCACCCCGACCAAGCGGTGCCCGTCTCGCTCGCTGATATCGACCGGGCCAGGCCGTTGTTCGAGCGTCGGCGCGACCTCTACTACCAACAGCGACTTGAAGAACTGCACCATGCCGAACTAGTCTCGGTCGCTGCCTGGGTGACGGCTGAATTCAGCGGCGACGAGCGAGTGCCGCGCGAGCGGGTCAGGATTGCCATCCGGTCGGCGATGGAGCGGGAGGGACAGGGTAGGACGCCGGACCCGGCCGCGGTCCGGGACGCCGAGCGCGTCCTGCGGCACTGCGGCTACATATGGCCAGTCGTCCGGCAAAGCATCGGGTGCTACGAGCCGGGCATCCCCAGCCTGATGCGGCACGTGATGCTAAACGAGAGAATGGACCGCACAATCCGGGGCGAGAATCCATGTCGGCTGGGAGTCCGGCCTCTAGCCAACGAAGCGTCCCAAGTCCTCCCCCGACAATTCCATAGCTAACGGATCTCAACGCGGGTTCTGCCTCTACTGAGGCTGGAAGCCCATGCTTCTTGGCGACCTAGGCGCAGCGAAGTTCGGGACTTCCCGCGCTTGTCGCGAATGCCCCCCTGAAGAACCGATTGCGCGATCGCTGCCTTGCTCGAGGCAACCATGCCCGCTGCCACAACGATGAGATGACACTTGCCAAGCGGCTCAGCCCACCCCGCAACCGTCGGAGGCCCCGCGAAACGATCGCGGGGCCTCGTAACCAGTCAGTGAGACGTTTTGAAATCAGAACGAGTAGCGCAGAGCCAGCTGGATCTGACGCGGGTTGGTGCTCTGATTCGTGATCCGGTTGAAGTTGCCCCGGTTCATCCTCTCCTGAGGCAGGGCGAAGTTGACGTGGTTGGGAAGGTTGAAGAACTCCACTCGGAGCTCGACCCTCTGACTCTCCGCCAAGCGGAAGGTCTTGGCCAAGGTGACATCGAACGCCACAATCCCGTCGGCGTCAGTGATGTACGCCCCAGCTGTGCCGAACGTGTAGTCGGTGGGAACGTCAAACGCTCCGGCGTTGAACCAAGCGTCCGGCGTCTTCGGCCCGTTGTTCGGGTCTCCCACCAAGTTCGGCCGCTGTCTCGAGCGGCCCGTGTTGGCAATATCCTGACCCAGCTGGATGTTGAGCGGAGGACCCGTCTCGAGGCGAGTGATGCCTTCGATAGCCCAGCCGCCAATCAAGGCGTCGGCCGCGGAACTCATCCCTCCGCCGAACTGCCTCCCCTTGCCGAGCGGGAGTTCGTAGACGTAGGAGAAGTTGAACACCTGACGGGTGTCCCAACTCGACCGCGAGTAGTCCAGCCTTCGGTTGAACGGGTCCTGCACCTTGACCTCGGCCAAGGACGACTGGCCGTCCAGTGCTTTCTGCCACGTGTAGTTCAAGTTGAACTGCAGACCGTCCGAGAAGCGCTTCTGCATCTTGACCTGCAGCGCGTTGTAGGAGCCGTTGTACTGGTTGGATCCGCCGTCAAGGTCGCCGAAGGAAGGCAGCAGCCGCCGCGACTGAACCGCGCCCGGCCCCGGACTCAGCGCGTTGTTGAACGGGGAGTAGCCGATCTGCTTGCGCGTTCCGGATCCGACGTAGCCGACATCGAGCGTCATGTCGTTCATCACCTGCCGCTGGATGAAGAAGTTCCACTGCATCGAGTACGGGGAGCGATTGGTCGGCTGTTGCGGCCATCCGCCGATCGCTGCCGTGGAGGAGAACGGCGGACCCTGCCCGGTGATGCTCAGATCAATGCCCCCGCGGTTGGGACTGAACACCTGCTGCACGGTGAACGGCCAGAACTTGCGCAGATCCTGCAGCTCTTGGACGAACGTGGAGTTGTAGAAGATGCCGAATCCGGTGCGGACCACCGTCTTGTCGTCCACTTGGTAGGCGATTCCCAAGCGCGGAGCGATGTCGTTGTAGTCGGAACCGATCAAGGCCCTGCCCCAGCCGCCGGTATTCGCGGACAGGCCGGTGACGAACGGCGTGTCAGTCGGGACGCGACCGTCCGGCGGCGCCGGCTGCGGGTTCTCCGCGGCCCACAGCAGCGTGCCGAAGTACTCTCCCGTGGTCTCCTCGCGTCGCACCCACAGGTTGCCCAAGCGGTCCGTGGTGTCATAGGGGCGGCTACCGAACTGGTACATCAGCCCGAGGTTGACTGTGAGTTTCTGGCTGATCCGCCAGTCGTCCTGCACGTGGCCGATTAGGAAATGCCCGATGCCGTTGGTCAGCGTGTTGCCTTGGCCGCGACGAATCTCGGAAGGATAGCCCAGTAGGGCGTCCGCCATCGGGAAGCCACTCAGCTGGCCGTTGAACGTGCCGTTGCCGTTCATGGGATTCGAGGTGTTCGTGTAGAAGCGTCTGCGGTGGTACTGCCCGCCGAACTTGAGACTATGTCGGCCCCAGACCGTGGACAGGTTTGCGGAGGTCTGGTAGACCTCATCGCCAGTCACCGTTCCGCCGGCTCCACCACCAGCGTTGTACGCGCCGAATCCCATGCTCACCAAGGGGTCCCCGAAGACCTCGCGCTGGTACATCTGCAAGCCGGTTCTGTCAAGGAACTCGCCTCGGGTCAATCCGCCCTCATGGGCTCCGATTCCGGGGTTGTTGGGCTGGTTCGTCCCGAAGGTGAGCTGCAAGACCGTCGTCGGGCCGAAGATGTGATTCCATGTGCCGCCGTAGTTGAACACGTCGAACTCGCCATTCCTCGTGAAGTTCGGATTCGAGTTCGGCTGGAGCAGATCGGCGTTCTGGTTGCTAAACCGGAAGTAGACCGTGTCCTTGGAACTCATGTTGTAGTCCCAGCGCCAGTGCAGCTGGTCCCGGTCATTGGCCTGGCTGCGGTTCCCGATGAAGTTGTTCGTGTCACCGGGCCGGTTCGGGGCCGCCGGATGCGTCAGCTGGAGCGCCGTCGAGATGGACGGGTTCTGACGGGCCATAGGGATAATCCCGTTGGGGAAGGCATCGCCGGTGAGCGGATCGATGATCGCTCCGGCAACAGGCCGGGAGACCCCCGAGGCGACGCGCGAGAAGTCCCCAGCACGGAAGTCCGCAGGCGGTGTGGAGTAGGTCTGCGTGGAGCCCCTGCGTCGCCGGAAGCCCTCCCAGGACACGAACCAGAACATCTTGTCCGAGATGCCGGGTATCGGCCCTCCCACGGCTGCGCCGTACTGGTTCAGGTTGAACGGCACCTTCTCCGGGGAAGTCGCGGTGCGAGTCCGGTTGAAGAAGAACTCGTTCGCGTCGAGCTCGTCGTTGCGGAAGTACTCGTAGAGCGTGCCGTGCAGCTCCCTGGTCCCGGACTTGATGACCATGTTCACGTTCGCGCCTGCCGAGCGGGCGAATTCGGAACCGGTGTTCGTGGCGATCTTGAACTCCTGGATGGCATCCATGGGCGGCGAGATGCCCGGCGAGTTCATCATCTGCATGTTCGAGTCAACATTGTCGAGGATGTAGTTGTTGTCCTGAGGACGGCCGCCGTTGACCGAGTACAGCTGCGTGCCGGACTCGCCCGTTCCGCGAGACTGGCTGCGCCGCCTCGAACTGGTTCCGGGCATCAGCAGGATCAGCCGCGTGAAGTTGCGCTGGTTCACTGGCAGGCGCTCCAACTCACGCGTGTTCACCACGTTCCCGACCGACGCCTCCTGCGTCTGCATGATCGGGGCCGCCCCGGTCACCTCGATCGTCTCCGTGACGTCGCCGAGCTCCATCACGAAGTCAACCTCCACCACATCGGAGACCTGAAGGATGACGCCGTCCCTGATCTGGGTCTTGAACCCTTGGGTGGCCGCCATGACCGTGTACATGCCGGGATTCAGGGGATACACCCTGAAGATCCCCACTTCGTTGGTCTGAACGACTCTCTCCGAGCCTGTGTCCAAGCTGGAAACCGTGATTTCCGCTCCCGGGACGGACGCCCCAGTTGGGTCCGTCACGGCACCGACCAGCGTCGCTTGCGATTGCCCGAAGGCATGGACGGGTACGAAGACCACAACTGCTAGAGCGACCAGCAGTAGATGCTTGTTGTTACGCACTGTGAAACTTACCTCTCTTCCGATGGGT
Source organism: Bryobacterales bacterium (assembly GCA_963662745.2). GTDB lineage: Bacteria > Acidobacteriota > Terriglobia > Bryobacterales > UBA6623 > VXMF01. The sequence continues at coordinate 985,441 of CAXXUI010000002.1, read as the reverse complement.
TCATCAGCCTCTCAGGAGTACTGCAGCCTCTCACGAGTGCTGCCGGCAAGCGCTGCCAAGCCCCACGAGACCATCAACCGTCCTAGTTTAGCACGAACTTGCTCAGGCGGCGGTAGAAAATAGCCCCCGGCCTAGAGTTGGCTCACTCACTGCCCGCCGAGGGAGTGGTGGACCTGCCAGGTGACGCCGAACCTGTCGCGGAGCGATCCGAAGTAGCCGCCCCAGAACGCGTCTTCCATCGGCATGATGATCGTCGCGCCGTCAGACAGGCCGGCGAAGACTCTGTCGGCCTCCTCGCGGCTCCCGGCCTGCACGAAGACGGAGACATTGTTCCCGAACGTCGTCGGAGGTCCGAAGCCCGGCACGATGTCGCTGCCCATCAGAACCGAGGAGCCGACCGGCAGGGACGCATGCATCACGCGATCAAGGAGCCCCTCCGGCACCCGCATGTCCTCCGGACCGTCGCGATACGTCACCATCGCCGCGAACTCCCCGCCGAAGCAGGAGCGGTAGAACTCGAACGCCTCCCGGCAGTCGCCGTCAAAGTTCACATAGCTGTCCAGTCGCATCCCATCACCCTCGATTGCTCCAGCGGGCCAGGCTGGAATCGCCCGTTGCCCCAGCTGAAACCACTCATCATAGCCGTGCGGCGACTCCCACGGGGCCGGGGCATCTCCAGTGCTGGATGGGGATTGGGGACGGAGCGGCTCCCTCCCCGCCGCGCGAATCGCGCGCTCGTCAACCGCCCGTTCGAGCCGCCAAGACCCCGCGCCGCAGTACTCATTCACGGAGCAAACATCGGGCGGACCCAGCGCCGGCGACCGGCGATACTGGTGAGGCTACGGCTGGCTCCCCCATGCTCCGAGTCCTGCTTCCGATCCTGCTCTCCGCGCCGCAGTGCTTGCTGGCTGCTGAGGCTGGAGACGAGTTCTTCGAGCGACGCGTGCGCCCGCTGCTCGTCGAGCATTGCACCGACTGCCACGGGGACCGGCTGCAGTCGGCGAACATCGACTTCACCGACCCGAGCACGGTCCTCGGATCCGCCGTCGTCCGCGGCGACGAGTCGAGCCCCCTGATTCGGGCTGTGCGCTACGAGAGCGCCGTCAAGATGCCTCCGACCTCGAGGCTGCCGCAAGGCCGCATCGACATCCTGGTGCGGTGGGTTCGCATGGGTGCTCCGTGGCCCGGCCACGAGCCGGAGCAGCCCGGAACGAGCATGGCGGAGGAGGATCGCGTGGATTCCTCCCACTGGGCGTTCCAGCCCTTGGCGAACCCGGCTGTCCCGGACCTCGACTCTCAGGGCTGGGCCCGCAACGGGATTGATCGGTTCATACTCGCCAGACTGCGGAAGCGCGGCCTAGAACCGGCACCGGAAGCGGATCTTCGGACCCTGCTGCGCCGAGCGAAGTTCGACTTGCTCGGCCTGCCGTCCGACGAGTCGGACCTTAGCGACTTCGTCGAGCGGAAGCGGAGCGACCCGTTGGGAGACTTCGTCGAGAGGCTGCTGGCCTCCCCTCATTACGGCGAGCGCTGGGGGCGCCATTGGCTGGATGTCGCGCGCTATGCGGACTCGACCGGCGTGGACGAGGACCATCCCTTCGGGGACTCGTGGCGCTATCGCGACTACGTTGTGAGCACCTTCACTCAAGACCTGCCCTTCAACGAGTTCGTCAGAGAGCAAGTGGCTGGAGACCTGCTCCCGGCAACCGGCGGCTCCGCAATCAACGCTCGCGGCGTGATCGCCGCCGGATTCTTGGCGCTCGGTCCGATGGCGCTCGCCCAGCGGGATCCGGTGCAGAAGAAGTACGACGTCGTGGACGAGCAGATCGACACGCTCTCCAAGACGTTCCTCGGGCTGACCGTCGCCTGCGCCCGCTGCCACGACCACAAGTTCGATCCGATCCTGACCTCCGACTACTACGCGCTCGCGGCCATCTTGGCGAGCACCAGGACCTTTGACGACTGGACCCGGAACGGCTCGCGCTACTACAAGCACCCGCTGGTCCCCCTCAATGAGTACCGGCAGTACAAGGTCGCCGCAGACGCCGTCGGACGGCTTGAACGAATTCGCAGAGTCGCGTCCCAAGCCGCCGTGCAGCGCTTCGTGATGGCCGGCCCGGCGAAGCTGGTCGCGGACCACATGCTGTCCGCTGCCCAAGGCGCCGGTTCAGCAGCTGCGGAGGAGGCGACCGCCGCTTGGTTCCGGGAGTACCTCGAACCGCGGCCCAGCCCGCGGCCCCACCTCGCTCGCTGGCGAGAAGCGGGCGAGGCAGGCCAGACCGACGCGGCTCGGCAGTACCAGGCCGAGCTGCTGGAGATCCTTGCGAGGCGCAGCCACCGCCTCGCGGCTTGGACGACCGAAGCGCTCCGGGAGTTCGACGAGTCTCCTGACGAACCGCTGCAGGAAGTCCCGCAGGAGTTGGCAACCTCGCCCCTGTACAGGGACCTGTTCGATGACGGCGCCCCGTTCGACCTCGACTACGACGACGTGAAGTCTCGGATCACGGCCCCAAGCCGAGCGCGAAGCGAAGCGCTGGACGCTAGAATCGCCAGGCGACGGGCGGCGCTGCCGCCCGAGCCGCCGATGGCCAACAGCGTGACCGAGGGCGAGTCGGTCCGCCAACGCATCTTCGTGCGCGGACAGCACAGGAACCAAGGCAGGCAGGTTCCCAAGCGATTCCCGCTTGTGCTGGCGGGAACGAACCAGCCCCCGATTGAGAGCGGGAGCGGCCGGCGGGAGCTCGCCGACTGGCTGGCGTCCGATGCGAATCCGCTGACGGCTCGCGTGATCGTCAATCGAATCTGGCTCTGGCACTTCGGAGAGGGTCTGGTCCGGACGCCCAACAACTTCGGGCTGCGCGGCGAAGCTCCGACGCATCCCCTGCTGCTCGACTGGCTGGCAAGCCGGTTCATCGAGAGCGGCTGGTCGGTCAAGCAGATGCACAGGCTGATCATGAACTCGGCGACCTACCGCGCGAGCAGCTCCATCTCGCAGCAGGCTTGGGACGCGGATCCAGAGAACCGCCTCTGGTCCCGCTTCGAGCGGCGGCGGCTGACCGTCGAGGAACTGCGCGACGGCTACCTCATGCTCAGCGGAAGGCTCGACCGGTCAGTCGGAGGCGACACCGACCTGGGATCCGGCAAGCTGGCTGAATTCGTCCGCAACAATCGCCGTATCGACCCCGACGACTACCTCCGCCGCAGCCTCTACCTGCCGCTGATGAGGAACAAGCTGCCCAACCTGCTGGGCCTGTTCGACTTCGGGGACGCGACGACAGCCATCGGAAAGCGGTCCGTGACTAATGTGCCGCCACAGGCTCTGTACCTGACCAACAGCGACTTCGCACTAGGGACCGCCGCCGACTTGGCGGAGCGACTGGCCGGAAGCGACGAGCAGAAGATTGTGCAAGCGTACGTCAGGATCCTGTCCCGGCAGCCGACCGACCTCGAACTCGGGGCTGCCGGCAAGTTCGTCCACACTCACTCCGGCGGACCCCAAGCCTGGAGCAACCTCTGCAAGACGCTGCTGGCGTCCAACGAGTTCCATTTCGTCGAATGAGAGGACCTGGCGGGAACGCGCCATCCGGCCGGGGCTGCTAGCCTTTAGCCATGACGCGGAATTTCGGGCTGATCTCCCGACGCGCCCTGCTGCGGCGCTCCGCCCTTGGCGTCGGCTCGCTCGGGCTGTACTCGGTGCTATACGAGACGGGTCTGCTCGCCGCCGGCCCGCTCGCCGCCAAGAAGCCCCACTTCCCGACGCGCGCTAAGCGCATCATCTTCCTGTTCATGCACGGCGGGGTCTCTCACATCGACACGTTCGATCCGAAGCCGCGATTGGACACTGACCACGGCAAGCCGCTGCCCATCCAGCGATCGCTGACCTTCAACGCCGCGCAGGCCGGCGGCCTGATGCGCTCTCCTTGGGAGTTCCGCCGCCACGGAGAGAGCGGCATCCCCGTGAGCGAGCTGTTCCCCGAGGTGGCCAGCTGCGCCGACGACCTCTGCGTTATCCGGTCCATGGTCGGGGAAGGCGTCGATCACGGTGCGGCCATGCTGCAACTGTTCACCGGAACGTTCTCCTTTTCCCGGCCCAGCATGGGGGCTTGGACGGTGTACGGCCTCGGCACCGAGAACCAGGACCTTCCCGGCTTCATCACCATCAAGCCGACCCAGTGGCAAGGCGGCGACAAGCTCTTCGCCACCAGCTTCCTGCCCGGGGCGTTCCAAGGCACGCCGATCGGGTCCTCGCCCATGTCGGTCGAGGACATCATCGAGAAGCCGATCGACCACATGATCCCTCGGGGCGGCACGCCGCCAGACCGGAGGCTGGAGCTGGACTTCCTGCGGCAGATGAATCGCAGGCACGCCGACGCGAGGCGCTTGGACCCCGATCTCGAGGCCAGGATCCAAGCGTTCGAGCTGGCCTTCCGCATGCAGGCCGAGGCACCGGAAGCCTTCGACGTATCGGGAGAGACCGAGGCCACCAAGCACCTCTACGGATTGGACGACGCGATCACGCGCGACTTCGCGTGGCAGTGCCTGCTGGCGCGGAGGCTCAGCGAGCGGGGCGTCCGCGTAGTGCAGGCCACGCATTCCGGCGCGGAGGAGAAGTGGGACCACCACGGAGACATCCTGCGGCTGCACCCCATCCGGGCCCGGGAGGTCGACCGGCCGATCGCTGGGTTGATCAAGGACCTGAAATCCCGAGGACTGCTGGACGAGACGCTGGTAGTGTGGGGCACGGAGTTCGGGCGAACGCCCTTCTCGGAAGGAGCCGACGGGCGGGACCACAATCCGTACGGCTTCACCATCTTCATGGCGGGCGGCGGAGTCAAGGCCGGCTCCGTCTACGGAGCCACGGACGAGTTCGGCTACCACGCCGTGCGGGACCGCATGCACATCCACGATCTGCATGCCACGATCCTGCACCTCATGGGCTTGGATCACACCCGCCTGACCTACCGCCACAGCGGCCGGGACTTCCGGCTCACAGACGTGGCGGGAACGGTGGCAGCAGGCGTCGTCTCCTGAATCTATCGCTAAGTCACAGTTAACTCAACATGGGCTCTGACGCTGGCGGGAGCCACCCACCCAGCCACATGCATCAGGGCCGCCATTCGCCATCAGGGATGGGAGCAACGCGAATTCCCCAGCGCACTGCGGAGCCCCTACGTGATCGCGAACTCACGTCTCGTCAATCCCGCCAGCGTCAGAGCCCCAGAGATCCTGACCTCTGTCACCTCGAAAGTGACGCAGTTGGTGGTCGGTTGATGGGGCGCTGGCTGGACAGTTCTGAGCCGCAGCGGCCTGCTGTGTCGTGTCCGGCCAGCGGGTCGGACCGGCGGAGGGGTGCGTGCCGAGCGATGGCAGGGAGGTGCGGACCAGCCGGGGCTCCAGGCGGCTGCGGCGACCAATGGCATTCGTTTAAGGATGGAAGTGGATTAGGTTAAGGGGCTCCTGATGGCGTCAATTCGGGGTGCGATTCAGTCTTAGGTTGGGGCTTTGGCGGGCTGGCGATTCCTCCATTTCCTGCTCGGGCGGCGGGAGCGGCGCGGGTAGGAGCGGCCGGGCCGCTCCCGTTGGGGACTGCGTGCCCCGTGCTCCAGCACCCGGTTCAGGGTGTCCCGCAACGGCGGGGCCTGCAGCAACAGCGCTTCGAGTTCCCGTTCCACCGCGCCCAGACTCTGGTTGAAGTTGACCCGCAGGGGCGCTCGGCCCGCCTCCCCGTCCCGGGTCTCGAATTGCCGCTCGCTGTGGCTGGCGAACAGACGTGCCATGGCGATCAGCGTGAAATGCGCGTACAGCTCCTGCTGGACTGTCTGCTCGTTGCGGCCGTGAAAGCCCTCGACGCGCAGCAGTTCTTTCGAAATCTTGTACGGCTACGCTTCATAATGCACCTCCGTTATGGTACTGCACGCTGTGTAGTGGTTGGCTTGCAGAGAATCGGGTCGCGCAAGGGTGTGCGTTGCTCCGCTAGTCTGGATGCCGACCGGCAGGCCGAGGAAGTCCATCCTAGGCTGGGCCTGACGCTCCAGGGTGCCGTAGGCACCCTCCCATGGCTGCCATTCCCTGCGCAATGGCGGCCCGGACAGGCCGAATTGGTCCGGGGAACGCCTGATCGCTCCTGTTGGGCCCCCGGACGGGCTGCGGGAGGTCTCCGCAGCAGAGGGCGGATAGCGGCCCGCCCGTCCGGAGCATTCCGGGAGTCGCCGCTTCGAGAGTGGGCGATGCCGCTGCGGCAAGGGCGTCCCGCGGGGCCTGGCAAGGGGGAGGATGCGGGCCGCGCTCGTCCCGTCTGGCTCCAGCGCGCAGCGTCCGCTTACGTCGTGAGAATGCGCCCTGACGACGGATTCCGGGCTCCCGCCGGCCTGCCCCCCTGCTCCCGTCCCTGAGAATGGGCCGGCGGCAGCCCCCGCCGGCCGGCAGTTGCCAGCAGCCTGCCCGCCAGTGCGCCTCGCCAGGCACTTTGCATCGTGGGAACGCCGCGGGCGGGCGGGCGGGCGGCCCGCGGATCGCCGCGAAAGCGGCCCCCTCGGTCGCGTGCTGCTGCGCGGCGCCGGCATCAACCGCTCCCCTCAGCGGCGTCCTGCAAGCCGGGCAACTGCGGTTGCGACACGCTGCCCAACCGCACGTACAAGCCCCTCTCCGCGCCCCGCACCACGCGCAGCGCCGGCAGCGAGCCGGCCCGGATGCGCGACCAGATCGTCTGGCGGGACACTCCCAGCTTCCGCGCCGCCGCCTCGGCCCGCACGTAACCCTCCGGGACCGCCGCGCGGAACTTCGCCCTCACCCTCGCGTCCAGCCGCACCCGCATGGCGCCCTCCGGCCCCGACCGCTCGGCCGGCACCCAGCCCTGCTCAATCCAGCGGTACAGCGAGGACACCGACACTCCCAGCTCCCGCGCCGCTACCTTGACCGACACCGGCTCCGGACCGCCGGCCTGCTTGCGCGGGCAGCCGGGGATGCGGTGCCGCTCTCGCAAGGCCGCGACCCGGCGCCACGTGAACTCCAGGCCGCGTGCGGTGCGCAACCCTCTCCGCCGCAACTCCTCGGCCACCTCGTGGTCGTACTGATGCTGCGCCAGGCGCCGCACCAGTTCCACAGTCGCTTCCGGCGTGCGCTCGGGCTCGGGCACGGGCCGCAGGGTCAGCTCCCGTTCGTCGATCCAGCCCCCCCGCCAGCGCAGCAGCACCCGCAGCTTGCCCGCCTCGCGGTCACTGGTCAGCACCACTTCCTCCATCACCGCGCCCAGCAGTCGCTTGCGGTCCCGCCAAGTGGTCGCCGCATGCTCCCACACGGCCCGCAAGTCCTCGCAGCACTGCCTCAGGCCCTCCTGCTCCTCCCGCGACAGCACAGCCGGGCCGCCCGCCCGGGTGTTATTTGTCACATTATTTGGCACGAAAATGGGCTGTTTTTGTCAAACTGGATGATTCCAGATAAGGGAACTTTCTCATTTAATGTGACAAATCCATCGGCGTGGGTGAGTCGGCCGGTAGGCTTTCGGACATGCGTTGGAGGTGCTGCGCGGCAGTCTTGCCTGCAATTGCGTGCGCGCAGGGCCGGGAGCCGGGCGAGAACGCCTACGCTCCTCCTGACCCCTTCCTTTTCCTTCTTGCAGTAGCAGTTTTCGAGCTCGCCCTCGCCCCCAGCCAGACGCAAGCAATCCGGAAAATTCCGCTCCCCGCCTGCCATTTAATCCGGAAAACGCCTTGCCAAATAAACCGGAAGACAACACCGGGTCGCCTGCTGCTCCTGCCGCGCTGCTTGCAACGCCTCCCGCGCCCCCTCCAGCTCCTGCTGCGCCCGCTCCCAGTCCCGCGCCAGCGTCCGCTTCACGCGCCGGAACTCCGCCTCCACCGCCAAGTACTCCCGGCGCGCCTTGCGCTCGTCCCACTCCTTGCGCTCCACTTCCCGCCGGTACCCCAGCAGCTGCCGTCGCGCTTCTTCTTCCCGCAGCCGTTCCGCCTGCAGGGCCGCCTCCACCGCCGCCGGCCCCAGCGCCTCCAGCAACAGCTCCGCCACCAGCTGATCCAGCCGCTCGCCCCCCAGATACTGGCAGCCCCCCCTCTCCGTTCTGGCCGGGCGCGCAGCGGTACTGCACCGCGCTCGCGTAACGCACGCTCATCTGCCGCCCGCAGCCTCCGCAGGTGGCCAGCCCCTGCAGCAGAGCCCGCCCTTCCCGCGCTGCCCCTCGTCCGCCCTGCCCAACTGCGTTCCCCGCCAGCCGCGCCTGGATCGCCAGCCACTCCTCCCACTCCACGTAGCCCTCGTGGTGCTGCTTCAACAGCACCCGCCACTCCTCCATCGGCAACTTGCGACTCGTTTTCCGCTCCCGGTCCCGCTCGTCCAACTGCAGCTTGGTGCGCGTCCTGCCCCAGGCGTACGCCCCGCCCATGGCGGGGTTCCTCAGCACGTTCCACACCCGCGAGTAGGTCGCCTCGCGCCACTCCAAGCCCCGCTCGTCCCTATGCCGCGTCGGCAGCTTCAGCCCCTCCGCACGCAGCTGCCTCGTCACCTGCCGGGCCGTCCCCAACTCCCGGAATCTCCGGAACACCTCCCCCACCGCCTCGCGCACGTCCCGGTCCGGGTCCTTGCGCAACCGCTTGCCGTCCACCACGAAACCCGTCGGCACATTCATGTACAGCTCGCCCCGCCGCGCCTTGTTCAGCACCCCCTTGTCCATGCGCGCCTTGATCCGGTACAGCTCCGCCTCCGACAGTGCCCCGTGAATGCCCAGCACGAAACTGTCGTCCCCGCTGTTGGCGTCGTACACCCCCTCGTCCGTCACCAGCAACGTCTCCGTGGCCCGCAGCCAGCGCAGCAGCTTGAACCATTCCGCCCCGTTGCGCGCGAACCGCGACGCATCCAGGCCGAACACCGCTCCGGCCCGCCCCCGCGCCACGGCCCTCAGCAGCCGCGCGAACCCCGCGCGCTTCACTTCCCCCGATCCCGAGCAGCCCAGATCCTCGTCGATCGTCTGGATGCGCTCCCGCGGCCAGCCCAACTGCTCCGCCCGCTCTCGCAAGCGGTACTGCAGCCGCGTCGACTCCCGGTTCTCCAGCACCTGTCCCGGCGTCGACTGGCGCACGTACACCAACGCCAGCCGCTCAAGATGCATCGGCTGGATCAGCGTCTCCCGCTTCATCGCCCCACCCCCTCGCTAGCGCCTGCAGCATCATCCGCGCCAGCTGCTCCACCGCTTCCCGCCGCGCCCCGGCCGGCAGACTCCGCCAGCGGGCCTGCCGCTGCTCCTGCTCCAGCACCGCCAGCAGCCTGCCCTCCAGCCCCGCTGTCTGCCCTGGGTCCCGCATGGCGCCTCTGCAACGCTTGCACCAGAGTACGCAACACTCGCAGGTCAGCCACGCGGGCGCGGACGCACTCGTCGCCCTCCGGCGGCGGCTGCAGCGTGGTCCAGGCAGCCGGGAAGGAGCGCCGCCGACCGTCGGGCAGCTCAACGTACAGCCGGAGCTGGCCGTTGGCACGTCTCCGGCTGGACACGATCTTGAGCGGCCAGCCGTCGAACGGGTGGCCCCGGCGGCAAATCCGCACTTGCTCCTGTCGAGACTCGTGGAATGGGGTAGTATGACGCCCCTCTGTACAGTTCTTCGACACTCCACCTTCCGTGGTACAGTTCCGCCAAGTCCTCTACCGGATGGACGGCCGCGTCCAGCAGCGTGGTGCCGAGCACATAGGTCGTGTCGTGGACGGCGTACTGCACCAGTCGCAGCCGGAGCGGGGCCGTTCCGGCCGACTCCAGGCTGACGATCTCGTCACAGCTGCTGCCGGTGAGGAAGTCGCGCACCGGTCGGCAGGCGTCGCGCTTGAGGCGGAACACGGCCTCCACTTGGCGGCCGTGGTGCGCCTGCAGCAGGGCGCGGCTGTAGTAGCCGCGATCGTAAACCACCAGGTCGCCGCGGCCGAGCGCGGCCAGATGCTGCCGCGCGGCCTGCCGCTCGTTCCCATGGGAGAGCAGCGCGAAGTCGCACGGCAGGCGGCGGCGGAGCTGGTAGAGGCAGCTCAGCAGTCCCTGCGGGTAGTGCGCCTGCGGGCCTGGTGTCTCGTAGCCGGCCCGCACCAGTTCCCGGGGCAGGTTGAGCTGGGAGCCGTCGACGGCGAAGGCCCGCAACCCCTTCCACAGCGTGGCACGGTCCGGGCCGGCATACCGCAGCACGGCGGCGTGAATGCGCCGGAACACACTCGCTCCCACCTTGGCCCGCGCCACGCACATCGACGAGGCCGCCACCGGGCGGGGCTGGGCCAGCTGCAGGCCCAGCCGCCGGCAGCACTCCCACAGGTCGGCCAGCACCCGCGTGTAGCCCTGCCGGCGCGGCGTGCGCACCAGCCGGAACACGAACAGCACCACCAGCAGCGTGTGGATCGACCGCCGCCGGCGCTGCCAGCGCTGGTCGTGCCGGTCGGCCGCCCGCGCCACCGCCCCAAGGATGTCCCGCCACATGTCCACGAAGTCCTCGTCGGCCTGCGGCCGCGGCGGCGGCCGCGACGGACCCGCCAGCAGGATGCGCTTCCATTGCGGGTGCAGCGGCAGGACGTAGACCTGCTTGGGCTGTTTGGCCGGGGCTTTGCCGCGCGCTCCGCGGGCCTGCGTCTGACCGACCAACTGCCAGTTGGCGGCCCGGTAGCAGGCCGCTGAGTGCTCCCGCGGATTCACATAGGTTTCGACCTTCGCGACAGACTGCTGTACCGCAGGGGGATGAGTCGGCGGGGCCGCCGGATACGGTCACGATCCGCCGTCCGCGCCATCCGCTGGAGGGCACGACGGTGTCGGTCATCGGCGTGCGCAACATCGGTCTGCGCGGCTTGAGAGTCAAGGTCCGGCTGCCGGACGGGAGCACGTGCTGGCTGCCTGCGTCGTGGACCAGTCTCGGCGCGCGGGAGCCGGACTCGCGGCGGCTGGCCGGCGAGTTGCCGGATTTCGTGGCACTGTGTAATCTGGTGCGTGCGCTCGCGCAGCGCTGCAGCTCTGCCCAGGATGGAGGTTCGGATGAGACCACTGCTGGAGCTGCTGGAGCGCGAGCGGCGCTGGCAGCAGTGGCGGAGCGTGCCGCCCGCGCAGCGGCAACGCCTAGTGGCGGAGCTGGCGCGGGTGATGGTCCGGATGGGGCAGCGGGAGGCGCACCATGAGCGCGAAGATCGGAGCCCGGCAGCTGAGCCGTCTGGCGGTGGTCTACGTGCGTCAGTCGTCCCCCAGGCAGGTGCTGAACAACCGGGAGTCGCAGGCCCGCCAGTACGGGCTGGTGCAACGGGCCTTGGATCTGGGCTGGAGGCGGGATCGCATTCGGACGATTGACAGCGATCTGGGGCGCAGTGCCGCGACGCAGGGGACGCGCTCAGGATTCGACGAGCTGTGCCGGCTGCTGTCGCTGGATCAGGTCGGGGGCGTGTTCGGGATCGAGGTGTCGCGCTTGGCGCGCAACACGGTCGAGTGGTTTCAGCTGCTGGACCTGTGCCGGGTGCACGAGGTGGCCCTCATTGAGGACGCCAACGTGTACTTGCCGCAGCGCTCCGATGATGAGCTGGTCCTGGGATTCAAAGGCACAATTTCGGCCGCGGATCTGTCGGTCCAGCGGGCGCGCATGGAGGGCGGCCGACGCAACAAGGCGCTGCGCGGGGCGCTGTATATGCGCGTGGCGGCCGCCTTCGAGCGCAGCGGGGAGACGATTCGCAAGCACCCCGACCAACGCGTGCAAGGGGCCATCGAGGCGGTGTTCGCAGCGTTCCATGAGGCCGGGACGGCGCGGCAGGCCGCGCTGCTGCTCAGGGAGCGGGAGATCGAGCTGCCGGTGCGGAATCATTCCACGGGCGAGATCCTGTGGCGGCCGGCCACGTACGCCCGCGTGCTGCGCGTGCTGAAGAATCCCGCCATGGGGGGCGCCTACGCCTATCACTACCGGCGCGGGCGGGACCGCAGCACGCCACTGCGGCCCGTCGAGGAGCAGTGGGAGATGCTGCAGCCGGGACACCATGAGGGGTATCTCAGCTGGCAGCAATGGCTGGAGGTCCAGGAGCAGCTGGCGCGCAACCACACGCACCCGCAGGGAGCGCGGGGGCCGGCCAGGGAAGGGCCGGCGCTGCTGCAGGGACGGGTCGTGTGCGGCCATTGCGGCTACGCGATGCGTGTGCGGTACAGCCAGCGCGGCTGGATCTACGTGTGCGGCGCGCCGGACCCGGACAGCGGCCTGGCGCGCGGCTGCTTCTCGGTGGGCGGCCAGCGCATCGACCGGGAGGTGGTGCGCTTGTTTCTCTCACGGGCGACCCCGGCCGGTGCGGAGGCCGCCCTGCAGGCGGCTGCGGAGGCGGCCAGCGGCGCGGAGGCGGCCCTGCGCCGTGAGGAGCAGGCACTGCAGCACTGCCGTTACGAGGCCGGGCTGGCCGAGCGGCGCTACCGGCAGGTTGACCCCGACAACCGACTGGTGGCGGCTACGCTGGAGCGCGAGTGGGAGCGGGCGGCCGTGGCGCTGCAGGAGGCCGAACAGGCCTTGGCGGTGGCCCGTGCTGAGCGACCTGAGCCTCCAGCGCCGGAGTTCTTCGCAGCGCTGGGGACCTGCCTGTCACGAGTGTGGGAGGCGCCGAGCACATCCAACGCCGACCGCAAGCGCCTGCTCGGCTGCTTGGTGGAGCAGGTCGCGCTCGAGCGCTGCGAGGAGGCTGGCCGCATCACCGCCCAAGTCGCATGGCGGGGCGGGTCGGTCGATGAGCTCGAGTTCCCGAAGATCGTGCCGGCCCCGCCGCCGCCCCAGCGCACCGATGCGAGCACGCTCGAGCTGGTCCGCAACCTGTCCCGGCACTACCCTGACCGCACGGTCGCGAGCGTCCTCAATCGGCATGGACGGCGCAGCGCGCGCGGCCTGCCGTTCACCGCGAAACTGGTAGGCGGCCTACGGCGGCGGCACGACATTGAGGCCTACCGTCCGGGCCAAGCTGCCGACGGGGCCGGCACCCCGCTCAGCGCCCGTGAGGCAGCCCGGGAACTGGGGGTTCACCAAGAGACAGTGTACCGGTGGGTCCGCGCCGGCCTGCTGCCGGTGGTCGATCCGGGCGTGGAGGGAGCCCCGCTGCGGGTGCGCCTGACGAACGAAGTGCGCAGCCGTTTCCGTCCGGAGGTGCCGGAGGGGTTCGTGTCGGTCGCGACCGCGACGCGACGTCTGGGCGTGACCCGCCAGACCATCTGGAAGCGCGTCCGGAAGGGCGAGCTGGAATCCTGCCATGTGACGCACGGCCCTCAGCGAGGGCTGTATGTGCGACTACCGGAACCCAGCACGCCTTTGTTCGAGAATCTCGCAACGGACGAGGAGGGATGAGGCATGAACCACGAGCAGGGCTCAGCGCGGGCACCCGTGGGAAATGAGGCATTGACGGCACGGAGGGCACCCAATCGGGGGCGCAGCGATGCTGGAACGACGGCCCCAAGGCCTTCCGCACGACGTAAAGCAACTGGGAGGATTCCGTGAATCGCGGCCAACACACTGATTTCAGGCGCTATGGCTACATTGCCAGCATGTCTGGTGGGGAGCAGCAGTCTGATGCGTAAACCTCCAACAGCACGGGCTGCCAGCCATGCCAGCGCTCCCAGTCCCGCGGCAGCTGCCGGGCCGCCACCCCCAGCACATGCGAGGCCAGATTCGGGACCTGCACCCACGGCAGCAGCAGGTAGCGCGCGTTGCGCACCACCAGCTGCAGCCGCGCGTGGAAGTCCTGTCCCTGCCAGCGGATGAAGCGGTCGCGGCAAGGCAGCCGCAGGGTGGCGCGGTCAAACAGCAGGCAGCCCAGCAGCCGCTTCCGCCGGTCGCGCACAAAGTAGCGCAGCGAGGCACCCAGCGGCTGGCGATAGCCGAGCGGATGATAGCGCTCCAGCCATTGATTCCACAGCGCCGCCTCCGGCGGCTCGGTCACCGTCTCCAAGCGCACCGGCACCAGCTGGGCCAGCGGCTCGCTCAGCGGCGGCCGGGGCGCGGTGCGGTCGTCCAACGGCAGCGGCTTCTGCGGCCCCCGTCCCGCGCCGCGCTGAGCCGGCAGCTGGACGATGCGGTGGCGTTGCAGTTCCTTGAGCACGCGCAAGCCGAAGCCCAAGCGGGGGGCACCGCCCGGCGTGTGCCAGTCCATCTGCACGCACACGGTGCCCACCAGCTCGGTGCGGCTGAGGTGGGGGAAGAACTTCACGGTCTCCTGGATCTCGACGATCTGGTGCCGGCTCAGACGCTCGCCGCAGAACGTGGTGGAGGGCAAGTTGCGTATGCGCGGATCCATGGGGTCAGTCGTAGCGGGGCGGCGATTTCACGATGGCAGATCGGAAGCCTAATGTCAAGCTCGTCTTCAACACTTTCGGTTCTGGGACGGAGGCGGACTTGGTGAGAGGTGACGACACCTGCGCCCCGGACGGAAGGAGTTCACGTCCGAGTGAAGATCACTCATACAGTAGGTCTGGAGTGGATATGCGCAGTATGTTGGGGGTGCGGCGCAATTTGATCCCTGCCAAACCCAAGCCGGCACAGCGCCGCCCGGCGCGCCGCCGGACGCTCCGGCGCGCCGCCTGAGCGGGCTGTGGCACTACACCCGCCGACTCCCCCAGCCGCCCGCTGCGACCGCTTCAGGCGCCCTCCTCCGGCTCCAGCAACCGGATCGCCGGCGGCAGCGTGACTCCCGCGCAGCGCAGCACCCGCACCACGTCCTGGCGGACCTCGGTGCGCAGCGCGAACCGCTTCCCGTCCGTCCGCACCTCGTCCTCCCGCAGATCCTTGAGGCCGCGGATCACATCCGCCCACTCCACCTCGACCCCGGCACGCTCCATCAGCCGCTGCAGCTCCCCCTTCAGCAGCAGCGCCAAATACGAGCAGAAGATGTGCCCCCGGATGGCCTCGTCGGTGCGATGGTACACCGGACGCGTGCGCAGCAGCGACTTGGCCTCCCGGAAGCACCGTTCCACCCGCCACAACTCCTTGTACTTGACCGCCGCCTTGTAGAGTCGAGGAGAGGCGCGTTGGCCTTAGCAAGGAAGCAGTAGCTGTTTTAGGGTTGTTCCTACGGCTTTCGCCATCTGTAGGTGCCTCACTGACCTTCCCGCTTAACTACGTCTCCTCTCCCCGCTCATCGAACCGGACATGCCAATTTCCAGCATCCGGCTCTCGGACGAGATCATGCCTTCGCCCACGGAAAGCTGGCCGTCCGCACTGGCAGGCGCACGAGGCCGAAGTCAATCCTCAGCCTCTCGCTCGGGTACCGCACGGGGTGGCCCGACTTCGCCTGGTGCTTCCGACACAGCCACTGGCTGAGCCGCTGGTCCGCAGGTGCGTCAACGGCGCGTGCCAGTTCTCCCGGCCACTGCTGCGCGCAGTGGTCCGGGTCTTCCTTCGCTTGCGCATGTGATGCGCTCTGGAGTCTCCGAACTTTTTCCGGAGCTAATAGGCTCGCGCCAGTCTCCATCGGTCCTGTCCTCCTTCCTGCATCGCTCTCGAACTGAGGCCCCTTCCCTCCACCGGCATTACCCGGCTTCCCCGGTACTACGGGCCTCTCCGCCACCCTGACCGGCCCGGCCTGTCCCTCGCGGGAGTCCGGTTGGCGCGTGCACGCCACCGACAGGGCTTCCCGTGTTGCCTCCGTCTCCCTCTTGCACGCATGCTGCCGCCAATACCCCGGCGGAGACGCCCGGTGCTCGCATCGCTCGCTTCCCGGACGCTGGCTGCCTTCCCCGAAATAACGGCGGGTCGGCCTCCGCATTATGCTTTTCGAGGCCTGCTCGGCGTTCACTCGCGTTGCGGCCTGCGTGCTCGCTGAGCCGCCCAAAAGGCGGCCCGTCACGTCGGAGTGCTTCAGTCCATGTCGTTACCTCCATGACCCGCTCCGACGGCTTCCGGCTGGAGCGACAGTTAGCCGGGCGGGCTTCGCACCCGCTGGGAGCCAGTGCCTTAGCACGGCGCACGTTATTTGTCACATTATTTGGCACGAAAATGGGCTGTTTTTGTCAAACTGGATGATTCCAGATAAGGGAACTTTCTCATTTAATGTGACAAATCCATCGGCGTGGGTGAGTCGGCCGGTAGGCTTTCGGACATGCGTTGGAGGTGCTGCGCGGCAGTCTTGCCTGCAATTGCGTGCGCGCAGGGCCGGGAGCCGGGCGAGAACGCCTACGCTCCTCCTGACCCCTTCCTTTTCCTTCTTGCAGTAGCAGTTTTCGAGCTCGCCCTCGCCCCCAGCCAGACGCAAGCAATCCGGAAAATTCCGCTCCCCGCCTGCCATTTAATCCGGAAAACGCCTTGCCAAATAAACCGGAAGACAACACGCCTCGGCGGCGGTCAGCGGGCCGTGCACCTGCAGTGCCCACAGCCCGTCGTAGCGCTCCTCGGCCCGGATCTTGTCCTCGTCCAGCTCGAAGGCCTGCGGGCCGGACTTCAGGTAGCGCCGGTAGCCGCGGTTGCCCACCAGCCGCTTGCCGCCCTGCTTCACCTTCGGGCGCAGCTGCTCCAGAATGGCCTCCCGCACCGCGCGGTCCCGCCGGGCCTGCTCCTCGTTGCGGCACAGCACGTAGCGGCGCTGGGAGCCCGGACCGCCCCCCGACGGACCCACTCGTACCTCCCGCACCGCCAGCTGGAGCGGCTCCCGGCGCCCTTGCCGCTCCAGCTTCAGCACCTCCTCGTCCAGTCGCTCGACTCCGTCCGCCTCCCCGTCGGCCAGCACTTGCTCCCGAAACTCCTTCAGCGTGCGCATGCGACAGCCCAGCAGGTACCCCCAGCCGCGCTCCTCCAGCTCCTCCCGCGTGGCCCGGCTGACCATGCCGCGGTCGGCCACCAGGCAGGCCGACGGCACGCCGAAGCGCTCCTGCAGGCGGTCCGCCACCGGCAGCAGCGTGGTCACGTCGGCCGTGTTGCCGGGCCAGATCTCGGTGCACAGCGGTCGCCCCTCGCTGTCCAAGGCCAGTCCGACCACCACTTGACGGCATTGCGGGCGGTAATCCTTCGACTTGCCCCGCTGGCCGAGCACCTTGCCCCCCGCGCCGTGGAAGTAATGCGAGGTGGTGTCGAAGAACACCAGGTCCAGCCCGGTGAACAGGTTGCGCCGCCGCGCGAAGAGGGCCTCCTCGAGCTCATCCTTGACGCAGCGCGGCACCGCCTCCACGCCCCGCTTCTCCTCGTCCGGCGGCTCGGCCTGCTTCTTGTCCGGCTGCTCGGCCTGCTCCTCATCCCGCTGCTCGGCCGATTGCTCCTCATCCGGCGGCTGGGCCGCGGCCGGCTGGGCGGCAGAGGCTTCAGGCGCCGGCTGGCGTTCGCCCGGCTGCCGCTCGGACTGCTCGGACTGCTCGGGCTGCTTGGGCAAGGGCTCTCCCAGCCAGGCCATGGCGCGGTACAGGTGGTGCAGTTGCAGCTGCTCGGCGCCGGGCAGCTGCAGGCCGGCGGCCCACCGGTCGGCTTGGCGGTCCGAGCCGGGTTCGAACAGGCGGTGCAGCACCGTCAGCCAGACGGCGCGTTCGACATCGAAGCGGAAGCGTCGCCCGGCCAGGGCGGCGCGCACCACGGAGCGGCCGCCGCAGCGGCGCCACAGGCGGTCGAAGACGAGGGCGGGGCCGATCGAGCGGGAGCGCACGGCTGGGCCGGCCTGGCGGGCGGCGATCACGCCGGCGACTTGGGACAGGCGGGCGGCGGAGCGGAGCAGGCGGTCGATCTGGCCGTTCTGCTGCAGGCGGTCGAGTCGCCCGAGGGAGAGCAGCACGCGTTGGCGGACCTTGCCGTCGACGCGGCGGTTCTCGACGAGCTGGAGGTAGGTGTGTGGGCCGGCTTTCTTCTTGCGCAGGAACATGGGTCTTGAACTGTCACTACTATAGACGACCGGAAGGGGCGGCAGGTTACGGTCGGTCAGGGGTGCTGCAAGGGGCCTCAGGGGTGGTTTCGAAGGGTGGTTGAGGGTACCGGGAAAGAGGGGCTGGTGTGATGGCACGTCAGGGACGCTTCAAGGAGCGGGTGGGAGCGGTGGTGCAGTCGTCGATGGAGGCTGGGAGGGCCTTGGCGGAGTGGTTGCAGGGTGAGGTTCGGAGACCGGGAGGGAGGTGCCGCGGCGGAGGGAATGAACTCTGATACCACGCTGTCGGTGTTTGGGTGCCGTCTGGCGGGCTGCTGGAGGCCACAGTCCCGCTACTCAGGCTCCTGATTCGTCCTGCCAGTACGACTGGCGGGGAGCCGAGTGGAGGCACCGTTGAGCTGGGAGGAGACGGGCCGAGGGGGGCGCGAGGGTTGCTTGTCGGTCGCCACGAGTAGTGCCTGAACAAGAGCGGGGAGAGGGGCGAGTCAGGCAGTCTTGACGATCAGCTGGACGAACCGTACGGCGGTCCGGTAAGACGAAAAAAGCGGGCGCCAGAACCAAAATCTTCTGGCACCACATGCTAGTGCTCAAGGCAGTCTGCAGGGCCGGTTCGTGGCACCCGTGGATCCTGCTTCGCGAACCGTGGCAGGACTGGCGGATAGGCCACAGTGCCCAACCACCACTTCAGCGGGGAACCATCGTCAGACGGGCAATATATTGATCATCAATGCGGTAGATAGCACCAAATATTGTAGGTAGCGGAGTCTCTGGAATCCACGCCTCTCACAGCCTGCAGCGACGGAGTCCGACGCCGCAGATAGGTGCCCGGGAGACCCTTCACTCCCCCCTCTCGAACGGGGGCAAAGTGTCAAAGACGAGTCAAGCACTGGCGAGAATTTGATTTCGTCCGCCGACCCCCCCGCACTCCCCCTCCATCTAGCGCTGCGAGTGGGCTTCGCGGGCCAAGCTTTACAAATCACTTACAAACGCTTATACGAATGCCATTGCTGCGGCGACCGCTGCCGGTTGCGGCCGCCTCACGACCCCGGCCAGAATGTTCTGCCGCAGGGTCTCGACCTGCAGCCCATGGCCAGCGCCTGCTCGGCCATCTTGCGGAGCGTGTCGGTGACCGCGGTGCGCGGGCGCGGCTGCCGGGGAGTGCAGAAGCCGCGCTCGCCTTGCTCGGCCCATAGCGTGCGGGCACCATAGACGCTGCGCGCGCTGAGGCCGCAGGCGCGACCCAGCTCGACCGGCGTGGCGGTGCCTAGGTGGGCGAACTCGCCCAGCCGGCGCCGCAAGGCGCGCCGGTCGTCGGCGGCATACACGCCGACCGGCAGCATGCAGTGGAACCACCACATCTGGCCCTGCGCCGTCAGCACCGACAGCTATTCATTCACCTACACCGCCTCGGGTGGTTGCAGGGCCAGCAACAGAGCAGTCGACATGCTAGTCGGGGTATACCCGCCATGGGTGCCGCCTGTCCAGTGGTGCTACGGGCGCGGGCCGGTCCGTTGCGACACCTCAGGGGCGACAGCGGCACCGCCGCCGGCGGGCCGGCGGAGCAGCTCGGCTGCGGTCCCTTGCAGCGCGGCAGAGGCGGCCACAGTCCAGCTGCCGGCCGTGTGCTGGCCGTCGCCCACCCGGCACGGCGTTACTACAGCAGGCGTCTCTAAGAATGCATAGCAGCCCGTGGCAAAAGTCCAGACTACGCCCGTGGGCCGATTCGCGGGTTCGCGCTTGGAATCTGAACCATCTCAAGCGAGATCGCGGCTTCTTGCGGGTATTGGCTCAAATCGGGCTCAGAAGCCCCCAGAATGGGCGCACTAGGCCCCCATTTGACCGTCCCAGCCAGTTCTCTCAGCACTTCGCAAGGTCTGCGGGCATGCCTTGCAGGCCTCGAGGCGTACCGGTGCCCGTCAAGGACCGCATCAGGACCCCCAAGTTGAAGCCGCAGGCATGGATCAGCAGACGCTTCCTCACATTCTCCTTGCCTCGTAGCCACAACCGTCGCATGGCTCCCGTGGCGTACATGTGGGCCATCGACCGCTCCACCTTTTCGGTGCGCTGCTTACTGTACTCCCGACCCGCCGCGCTCGCCACTCGTTTCTCATTCTCCTCATGCCGCCGCTGCTGCTCCGGCTTGCCTGCCCAGTTGCGCGGCTTGCGTTTCGGCTCCGGCACATAGGCGTCGGCCCCCTCGGCTTCGATCCGCTCCAGCGTCTCGTCGCTGTGGTAACCCCGGTCGAGAACCACTGCATCTGGCGAACTCCCTTGTGCAGCTTGCACCGCTTCCAGCGTCTCCGGCAGCGTCTGCGTGTCGCCCTGATCTGCCTGCTGCACGGTGATCCCCACCAGCGCCCCGCTGTCGGGGTCCACCGCGTGCTCTGCCTGGTAGGCCATTTTCGTGCTTCCGTCCTTCATCTTCGCTACTCGTGCGTCTGGATCAGTCGGGCTCTCCCACTCCGCGTTGCTGAGGCGCTTGCCCTTGCGCTTCCTGTCAAAACGGTTCAAGTCCTCCTCGCTCTCGACCGTCTCGCCGGCTGCCTCCGCCGAACTGCGCACGAAGGCCCGATAACCCTGCTGGGTTTCCTTGTGCCGCAAGGTCTTCAAGGCCGCATTCGCCTGCAAGGTGGTGGCATCCACCGCCCAGCGGTTGCCCTGCGCCAGGCCCGCCTCGCGCAAGCTCTCCAGGACCCAGCTGAAAACCTGCTCGTGCACTGCGAGGGACAGCAGACGGCGCGTGCGCGAGAGCGTCGAGTGGTCCGGAGTCTTCTCGTGCAGGCCGTAGCCCAGAAAGGCCCGCAAGCTGAGCGAATCGCAAGCCATCAAGGCAATGCGCCGCTCGGAATCGAGGCCCATCAGGAAGCCCAGCAGCAGCAGGCGGAAATACACCTCGGGAGGCAAGGACGGCCTGCCCATGCGCTGGGCGTAGAACGGTTGGCACAGCTCCTCGACGAAACCCTCGAACCCCGAGTCCTCCAGGAGTTGATTGAGCCGCTGGAAGAACGGCACCGTCGGCGCCGTCGGCAAGTCCTCTGCCGTCAGCACTGCTGGCATCGGTTTCTGTCTGCGCCTGCCCATCACAATGGAACCATTCTACAGCATCTCGTTTCCATCGGGGCATCCCCGCGACTTTTGCCTCAGCCTGATAGCGTGAATACGGCCGATGCAAGGCAAGTCCAGCCCGCTGGGTCGGTGGTGGCACGTCACCCCAAGCAGGCTTGGAAGCCATTCCCTCACCTCTCCGTCAATCCTTCCCTAGGGCGGACCCAATCGGCCAATTGGCAGGCTCCTACCCCACGATGTCAGGATGTCTGAGCCCATGTTGAGTTAGCTGTGACTTAGCGATAGCCGGCACATTCTCGGCGAAACGACGTTATGTTACCGTGTTCGGAGTTGGGGCTCGAACCGCGTAAGCGGTAGAGGCATCATACAGACAAGACGAGGGACGGCACAACATGAATCTTCGGGATCTGATCGGATGGAACCACGCCTACTCGGTGGCCCTCGGAATGGCCCTGATGGGGGGTATCTGGTTTGCCATGTCCGCCGACAACTCGAAGCTGCTCAAGGTCTCGATTGGCGATGTCACGCTGGAGATGCAGGCCGATAACATGGAGATCGAGCACGAAGCACTCTTAGACTCGATGTACACGAACGACTTCACTCGTGGTGGACTCATGGCTTGGCTCGGGAGCAGACAGATCTTTGCAGCAGCGGATCTCGCCCTAGTCGAAGCCATCGCCACTCAAGTGTGCGAACCGATTCCCGAGAACGACCGGGAAGCAAGGCTGCGGCTGGGCCGTGAATGCGCTAGCAAGCCGGTCGTGGCAGAACTGCGCCGTCGGGCCGACCGTCGGGCGACTCCTTTTCACTATACCGCCGATGTCGTCAAGTTTGGTGTTCCAAATGACCGTCCGCCACAAGGAAGAGCCTACGCGTGCAGGAACGGCGTGTTCTGGGGGAGAACTGTCCAGTTATCGAGTCTGGACTACAACCGGAGATCCGTCCGTGTCGAGGTTACCGGGCACTATCCTTGCGTTGGTCCCTCCGTACCACACATCCAATTGAGTGAAGAAGATGCGGTTTCACTCGTCGGCGGCCCCACTCGAAGAACCGAAGAGGCCTTGGCGATCGTGGTGGACTAGGGGGAAAGCGTTGGTGCGATTCCACATCCGTCATCCTGACTTCCGAGAGCGAAGCACCTCGCGACATGCTGGGATGATCGCGGGGTACGGGTAGATGAGATGCGGATACGCGGAGGGCATTTGCGGCCCCTCAGCGCCTCCGAGACTGAACTTCACTTTCGTATATATAATGTGCAAGGGTGGATATTTGTTTCCATGTAAGTGCCACGGCGATCTAGCCCCACCAAGGCCCTATCTGCCGTAGTTCTGCCCATATCTGGGCTTGACAGCCCCGTTTGAGGCCTGTATACTGAACGAGTCGGAACTATTCTGTTTCCACGTAATCAGCATGGCCATCTACGTCGAGAAGATCCCCAACCGCAACAGCCCCCCTGCCGTCCTCATCCGCCAAGCCTGGCGCGACGGCAAGCGCATCCGCCGCAAGACGCTGGCCAACATCTCCAAACTGCCCCCCGCCGCTATCGCCGGCATCCGCTCCGTCCTCAAAGGTGGCGTCGTCTTCGACAGCCTGGACCAAGCCGTCACCATCCGACGCTCCCTGCCCCACGGCCACGTCGCCGCCGTGCTGGGCCTCTGCCGTCAGCTCGGCCTGCCTCGGCTGCTGCACCGCTCCCGCTCCCGCCAACGTGATCTGGCCCTCGCCTGCGTCGTCGCTCGCGTCCTGTTCCCCGCTTCCAAGCTCGCCACGGCCCGCTTCCTGTCCCCCAACTCCGCTGGCTCCAGCCTCGGTTCCCTGCTCGATCTCGGCCCCGTCTCCGGCAACCAGCTGCTCGCCAACCTCGACTGGCTGCGCCGACGACAGCCCTGGATCCAGCGCTCCCTGGCACGCCGCCACCTGCGCAAGGCCTCGCTGCTGCTGTATGACGTCACCTCGTCGTACTTCGAAGGCAAGTGCTGCCCGCTGGCCGCCTTCGGCTACAACCGCGACGGCAAGCGCGGTAAGCGCCAGCTGGTCTGCGGCCTGCTGTGCGCTGCCGACGGCTGCCCCGTCGCCGTCGAGGTCTTCCCGGGCAACACCGCCGATCCCAGCACCGTCGCCACGCTGGTGCAGACCGTTCGCCAAGAGTTCGGCCTGGACCGTGTCGCCTTGGCCGGAGACCGCGGCATGCTGACCACCGCACGCATTCGCGAGGACCTCCAGCCGGCCAGCCTGGACTGGGTCTCGGCGCTCAAGACCGCTGACCTGCGCACCCTGCTCAAGCAACCCAAGCCAGACCCCGCCGATCCGCACGCAGACCGCAGGGCCCCGCTGCGCCCTGGCGAGCTGGTGCCCGACCACGTGGCTGAGATCCACAGCCCGGACTTCCCCGGCGAGCGTCTGCTGGTCTGCCTCAATCCGCGCCTGAGGGCCGAACGGGCCCGCAAGCGCGAGAGCCTGCTGCGCGCCACCGAGCAGATCCTGGAACGCATCGCCGAGATGGTGCGGCGCCGTTCGAGCCCGGTCCTGAGGAAGGGTGGCAAGGAGGCCATCGACCGTCGCGTGGGCCGCGAGGCCAATCGCAGAATGGTCGAGAAACACTTCCGGATTCAAGTCAGCGATACCGAGTTGCGCTGGGAGCGCAAGCAGGACAGCATTGAGGCGGAGGGAGCGCTGGACGGGATCTACGTGGTGCGCACCAGCGTGCCGAAGGACAAGCTGGCAGCTGAAGAGGCGGTGGCAGCCTACAAGCGCTTGGCGCGCGTCGAGCGGGCCTTTCGCAACCTCAAGACCGAGCGTCTGCACCTGCGGCCGCTGCATGTCTACGACGAGGAGCATGTGCGCGGGCACGTGTTCCTGTGCATGCTGGCCTACTACGTGGAATGGCACCTGCGGCGCAAACTGGCGGCGCTGCTGTTCGAGGACGCTGATCGGGAGGCGGCCCGACAGCGCCGGAAGTCACCAGTCGAGCCGGCGCAAGTCTCGGCGTCGGCGGAGGCCAAGGCGGACAGCAAGCAGACCCCGGACGGTCTGCCGGTGCAGAGCCTGGCGACCCTGCTGGAGCATCTCAAGACACTGACGCTGAACTTTGTGACGCTGCCGGCAGACGAACACAACGAGTTTCCGCTGGTGGCCGACGCCTCGCCCTTGCAGGCCAAGGCCCTGGAACTGCTCGGTGTCGACCCAGCCAAGAGTGTTTCCAGTCAAAAGCCAGGTTGAAGGGGGCCATGGGCGTGGGCACTGACTGGGGGTTTGCCTCGCAGAATGCTTGGAGGCGATCAGTCAGCGAACCGTGGCGAGCACCCATGGAAACCTCAGAATTCATAAATCATGCCAATAAAATGGCAAGAAAGTCGCAAAACGACGCCGGAACGCGTCTCATCTGACATAAACGCCAGCTTCCGACCGAGGTCTTGACTAGCCTGACTACCATGTCCAATTCATCCTCGATTGCCCCGAAATCGGTGGAATCCTACCCGGCCCACCCCGTGAAGTTCAGCCGAGACGGCGGCGACGGCCATTCCGGGACGGATCGCTGGTACGGTAGCGACCCGAAGGGGTCGGGGCCGGGGGTGCGCAAATCACTCCGTGGAGGACAAAGGGCACGGCGCCTCCCTCAACGCGGCCGCTGGGGCCGTGGCGGATGTAGCCGACGCGGTCGCTGTAGAGTCGAGGAGAGGCGCGTTGGACTTAGTCAAGAAGCAGTAGCTGTTTTGGGTTGTGCCTACGGCTTTCGCCATCTGTAGGTGCCTCACTGACCTTCCTGCTTAGCTACGTTTCCTCTCCCCGCTCGTCGAACCGGACGTGCCGATTTCCAGCATCCGGCTCTCGGACGAGATCATGTCTTCGCCCACGGGAAGCTGGCCGTCAGCAGTTGCAGGCGCACGAGGCCGAAGTCGTCCCACAGCCTCTCGCTCGGGTAGCGCACGTATCTCCCCGATTTCACCTTGTGCTTCCGACACAGCCACTGGCGCAGCCGCTTGACCGCGTGTGCGTCCACGGCGCAATACGCCGGACTCACCTGCCCCAACCGGAAGTAGTTCGCCCAGCCGAGCATCGCTCGGTTCAGCCTCGCCACCACCAGTTCCGGGGCCAGCAGCCCGTATCTTGCCCGCGTCAGCTCACTGATCTTGCGGCCTATGCTGCGAACGCTCGCCTTGCTGGGGCGCGTGCCTAGGTAGGCCCGGCCCGTGCGCGGGCTGTAATTGCGTCCGATGCGGTACCCGAGGAACTCGAACGGCTCCTCCGGCGTCCGCAGGCAGTGGGTCTTCGTCGCGTTCAGCGGTAAGCGCAGCTGCTCCATGATCCTTTCGACTGCGGCCCGCATGGCTTCCGCCGGGGCCTTGCCGCAGATCACGAAGTCGTCCGCGTAGTTCACTATCTCCGCTCCGAACCGCCGGGCCAGGCCCAGCAGCTTCCAACCTAGCAGGAACCGCCGCATGTAGACGTTGCTCAGCAACGGGGAGATCGGAGCGCCTTGCGGCGTCCCCTTCCTTTCCCGGCGCGCCCGGTTCGTGCGGCGTTGGCCGCCCTTGCCGTCGTCCTCCACCACAGCCATCTCCAGCCACAGCTTGATCCAGCCCAGCATCCGCCCGTCGCTCACGCGCCGCGCGATGGACCGCAACAGCTCCGCGTGCGGGATTTCGCCGAAGTAATTCGACAAATCGCCGTCCACGATTTCGCCGTGCCCGGTGTTCACCAGCCGATGCGCGTGACGCACCGCGTCCAGCGCGCTCCGGCCCTGCCTGTAGGCGTACTGCTCCGGTTGCAGGTCCGCTTCGAAGATCGGCGTCAGCACTAGCATGGCCGCCGTCTGCGCTACCCGGTCCCGGATGCACGGTATGCCCAGCGGTCGGAATTTCCCCGGCTGCTTCTTCGGGATCAGCACCTGCCGCACCGCGTGCGGTCGGTAGGTGTTCTCCCTCAGCTCACTCGCCAGTTCCCCCAGCCATCCGTCCGCGCCTCGCTCCTCGATGTGCTGGAACGTCTCGCCGTCCACTCCGCAGGCCCCGCCGTTGCGGCGCACCGCCTGCCATGCGGCCGTCATGACGTCCTCTCGCCACACCTTGTCGCTCAGCGTGTAGAACCGGAAGTCCGGGTCTCCCTTCGCTTTCACATGGAATGCCTTCTGGAGTCTCCGAACAGTTTCCGGAGCTCCTAGGCCTTCGCCAGTCTCCATCGGTCCTTTCCCCCTTCCCGCATCGCTCTCGAACTGAGGCCCCTTCCCTCCGCCGGAGTTACCCGGCTTCGTCGGTACTACGGACCTCTCCGCCACCCTGCCCGGCCCGGCCTGTCCCTCGCGGGACGCCGGTTGGCGCGTGCGCGCCACCGCCAAGGCTTCCCGTGTTGCCTCCGTCTCCCTCTTGCACGCATGCTGCCGCCAATACCCCGGCGGAGACGCCCGGTGCTCGCGTCGCTCGCTTCCCGGACGCTGGCTGCCTTCCCCGAAACAACGGCGGGTCGGTGTTGTCTTCCGGTTTATTTGGCAAGGCGTTTTCCGGATTAAATGGCAGGCGGGGAGCGGAATTTTCCGGATTGCTTGCGTCTGGCTGGGGGCGAGGGCGAGCTCGAAAACTGCTACTGCAAGAAGGAAAAGGAAGGGGTCAGGAGGAGCGTAGGCGTTCTCGCCCGGCTCCCGGCCCTGCGCGCACGCAATTGCAGGCAAGACTGCCGCGCAGCACCTCCAACGCATGTCCGAAAGCCTACCGGCCGACTCACCCACGCCGATGGATTTGTCACATTAAATGAGAAAGTTCCCTTATCTGGAATCATCCAGTTTGACAAAAACAGCCCATTTTCGTGCCAAATAATGTGACAAATAACAGTCGGCCTCCGCATCATCCTTTTCGAGGCCTGCTCGGCGTTCACTCGCGTTGCGGCCTGCGCGCTCGCTGAGCCGCCCAGAAGGCGGCCCGTCACGTCGGAGTGCTTCAGTCCATGTCGTTACCTCCATGACCCGCTCCGACGGCTTCCGGCTGGAGCGACAGTTAGCCGGGCGGGCTTCGCACCCGCTGGGAGCCAGTGCCTTAGCACGGCGCACGTCGTAATCGCGCTTATTCCTAGGGGACTACCGAACCAGGAGCCCCGCACGGTCGGTGGCCCGGACCCGATGGCGGCCAACTGTCTGCTCGCAGCGCGCCACCCGGGCCCGGCGAGGTGTACTGACCCGCGACACATGCTGTATCTTGGACAAGGGCTTGGGAAGCGACCGGAGCGATCCGAAGCTGAACCGTGCGAGTGGAGATGTCCGGCAAACAGACCGACAGCGGTGCCACGACCGGCTACGAGGCCGAGTTGTGGGCCATGGCCGACACGCTCCGTGGTTCGATGGACGCCGCCGAGTACAAGCATGTCGTGCTTGGGCTCATCTTTCTGAAGTACATCTCGGACGCATTCGAGGAGCGTCGCGCGGCGGTGCTCGCCAAGTGGGGAGAAGAGGCCGCCGAGGACCGGGACGAGTACACCGCGGAGAACATCTTCTGGGTGC
Organism: Bryobacterales bacterium; assembly: GCA_963662745.2. Classification (GTDB taxonomy): domain Bacteria; phylum Acidobacteriota; class Terriglobia; order Bryobacterales; family UBA6623; genus VXMF01. The sequence goes on along the minus strand of CAXXUI010000002.1, from coordinate 958,083 downwards.
CCCCAGAGGCCCGCTGGGCGCGTCTGAAGTCCGAGGCGCGGCAGCCAACCATCGGCCAGACCGTCGATCGGGCCATGGCGGCCATCGAGCGCGACAACCCGGCGCTCAAGGAGGTGCTTCCCAAGGACTACGCGCGCCCTGCACTGGACAAGCAGCGCTTGGGGCAGTTGATCGACATGGTGGGCAACGTCCGTGTTGGGGACGCCGAAGCCCGCTCCAAGGACGTGCTGGGGCGTGTCTACGAGTACTTCCTCTCGCAGTTCGCGAGCGCCGAGGGGAAGAGGGGCGGCGAGTTCTACACCCCCCGCTGCGTCGTCAGGCTGCTCGTTGAGATGCTGGAACCCTACCGGGGCCGCGTCTACGATCCCTGCTGCGGCTCTTCGGGCATGTTCGTGCAGTCGGTCGAGTTCATCCGTGCCCACGCCACTGGAAACGCCAACGGCAGCAGGGCGCGGGGCGACATCTCGATTTACGGGCAGGAGTCGAACTACACGACGTGGCGGCTCGCCAAGATGAACTTGGCCATCCGGGGGATCGGCGGGCAGATCGCCCACGGCGACAGCTTCCATAACGATCGTCACCCGGACCTGAAGGCCAACTTCATCCTCGCCAATCCTCCGTTCAACGTCTCGGACTGGGGGGGTGAGCGGCTGACCGGGGACAAGCGCTGGCGCTACGGCGTCCCTCCGAAGGGCAACGCGAACTTCGCGTGGGTGCAGCACATGGTTCACCACCTCAAGCCGGGGGGCGTCGCGGGATTCGTGCTGGCCAACGGGTCGATGTCCACCGCGCAGTCCGGCGAGGGCGAGATCCGCAGGAAGCTGGTCGAGGCCGAACTGGTCGATTGCATGGTGGCGCTGCCGGGCCAGCTCTTCTACTCGACCCAGATCCCGGCCTGCCTGTGGTTCCTGGCGCGCGGGCGATGGCGGCGCGGCGAGATCCTTTTCGTAGACGCGAGGAAGCTCGGCCGGATGGTGGATCGGACGCACCGTGAGCTTACCGGCGACGAGATCGCCCGGATCGCGGACACCTATCACGCGTGGAGGACGCAAGAGGACAGCTACTCGGATGTGCCCGGCTATTGCAAGAGCGTGCCGCTTGACGAGGTAAGGAAGCACGGCCACGTCCTTACGCCGGGCAGGTACGTCGGTGTGGAGCCTCAGGCGGACGATGGCGAGCCGTTTGGGGAGAAGATGGAGCGGCTGGTGGCTGAACTTCGCGAGCAGCAGGCCGAGGGCGCTCGGCTCGACGCCGCGATCACCGAAAACCTGAAGTCGCTGGGAGTCTGGAGTCGATAACCACATGTATGACATCCCGGACATCACACCCTTCAAACGGGCGATCCAACGGCTGGAGGAGGGACTGGAGCGGTATCGGAAAGACACGAGCGACCTTCAGATTCGCGACGGCCTGATTCAGCGCTTCGAGTTCACCTACGAAATAGGCTATAAGACCCTGAAACGCTACTTGGAATACACGGCGGCCAACCCGGCGCTGTTGGATCAAATGACCTTTCAGGATCAGATCCGCACGGCGAACGAGCAGGGTCTGCTGCTAGGAGCGTGGCCCGAGTGGCGCGACTACCGGAAGATGCGTGGCATGACGAGCCACACGTACAGCGAGCCCATCGCGATGGCGGTGGTTGCGGCCATTCCGGGGTTTCTCGAAGAGGTGGCCTATCTCCGGGACCGGCTGCGGGGATGGTTGGAATGAGGACCCCTGTTCCCAGCGTCGACCTCCGGCCCGATCATTGGGCTATTGTCCGCCGCGCTCTCCGGTGCCATGTACCGGATCGCGAGGTGCTCGCCTTTGGATCGCGCGCGACTTGGACCGCGAAGGACTACTCCGACCTCGATCTGGCGGTCATGGGTGAGGAGCCTCTCTCGCTGCGCACAGTCTCCGCCTTGGACGAGGCGCTCGGAGATTCCGATCTACCGTTCAAGGTCGATGTCGTGGATTGGGCGAGGATCGACGATAGCTTCCGTACTATCGTCGTGCGACATGGAGTGACCGTCCAGACTCCGACAGAACCTCCCTATGCAGCCGGGGGAACATCACCAACCTTGCCGGCTCTCGGGATCTCGGTGGGGCTCAGCGATTGGCGAGAATCAAGATGGGGCGACGAAATCAGCCTCGAATACGGTAAGGCGCGGCGAGGGCATGCCAACAGCACAGGCCCCTTCCGGGTCTTCGGATCGAATGGCCCCATAGGCTGGACCGACACCCCTCTCGCGCCGGGACCGGGCGTGGTGCTCGGTCGCAAGGGTGCCTACCGGGGTGTCGCGTATTCGCCAGACCCGTTCTTCGTGATCGACACAGCCTACTATGTCGCGTCCAAATCCACACACGACATGCGGTGGCTCTTCTACGCGATCAAGCACTACAAGCTGGGTGAGATCGACGACGGGTCCCCGATTCCGTCTACCACGCGCGCCGCCGTCTACCCGTGCAAACTGGCCGTTCCGCCCCTCCATGAACAACGCGCCATCGCCCACGTTCTCGGCACATTAGACGACAAGATCGAGTTGAACCGGCGGATGAGCGAGACGCTGGAGGCGATGGAGCGGGCGCTGTTCAAGTCCTGGTTCGTCGATTTCGATCCCGTGCGGGCCAAGATGGAGGGCGGGGACACCGGTTTGCCGCGGGATCTCGCCGACCTGTTCCCGGACCGGCTGGTGGATTCCGAGATGGGGAAGATACCGTTGGGGTGGAAGGTAGCCCCGCTCGACGAGATCGCGCGGTTCCAGAACGGGCTTGCTCTTCAGAAGTTCCGTCCCGCGAAGAACGAAGCACGACTGCCGGTGGTCAAGATCGCCCAGTTGCGGGCTGGAGAGGCGAATAGCGGGGAGTGGGCGAGTGCCGCTATCAGACCAGAATGCATAGTCGAGGATGGCGACGTTCTGTTCTCGTGGTCAGGAAGCCTACTGATCAGAACGTGGTGCGGTGGGCGGGCGGCCTTGAATCAGCACCTCTTCAAGGTCACGTCGGCGAGGTATCCCAAGTGGTTCTACCTTCACTCTCTCTTGTCGCATCTTCGGACATTCCGACGGATCGCCCAGGACAAGGCCACAACCATGGGACACATCAGGCGGCACCATCTGACGGAAGCCCTCTGCGTTGCACCTCCCGATGACGTGATCGCGAGACTCGCGGGAACTTTCTCGTGCATGCTGGAGCGACGAGTTGCCAATGAACTGAGCAGTCGTACCCTCGCCGCACTTCGCGACACGTTACTCCCGCAACTCATCTCTGGAGAACACTTGGTACACGGTGCCGAGAAGTCGCTCGGGAGAGTCGAATGATACGGATTGATCGCATATCGCGTTTACGCAGTTATGGCGTCTTCCGGGACTTCAAGTGGCCGTCAGACCTGCATGAATTCGGACGGTATAACGTAGTCTACGGTTGGAATGGTACGGGCAAGACGACACTGAGCCGGCTGTTTCGAGACCTTGAGCTCGCCCGAACACCGACGATGGGAGAGGCCGTCTTGCGCATCAACGGTGATGATGTACCCGGCGAGAGATTGCCGCAATCGACACTTCTCGTCCGGGTGTTCAACCGGGACTTCATCGAAGAGAACGTATTTCGGCTGGGGGGCGGTGACATGCCGCCCATTCTCGTCCTCGGCGCGGAGAGTGTCGAGAAACAACGAATGGTCGAGGACCTAAAGCGGGATCGCGCGACCATCGTAGCCACACTGGCATCGGCGCGCTCCGTGGAAAAGACAGGCCATGATGGAATCGACCGATTCTGCATCGTCCGTGCCAAACAGATCAAGAACTACCTTAGGACGAGCGGACAAAACCCATACAACAACTACAACAAGTCCCACTTTCGGAATGACGCAAACGAGATGGATGACGGCAGTGGCAACACCACTTATCATTTGACCGAAGAGGACTCCGACATACTGCTCGCCCGGCATAGGGGTACGTCGAAGCCGCGAATACCGGAACTCACCTATGATTTGCCGGATTTCAACGCCATTATGAACCGAGTGGTAGAACTCCTGACTATCACGGTGGTTTCAGCGACGATTGACACTTTGAAGGGCGATTCCAGTCTCGCCGATTGGACCCGCCAAGGTCTCACGTTGCACCGGGAGAGGAATGCCGACCAATGCCTATTCTGCGACCAATCGCTTCCAAGACAGCGCTTGGATGCTCTGGCGGCACATTTCAACGCCGGATACGAGCGGTTGATTCAGCGTATCGACCAGCAGATCCAACAGCTAGAGAGAACATCTGAGGTGTCGAAAGCAATCCAGATACCCTCCGCTGCAGCCCTCTACGACCATCTCGTCCAAGACTTCCAGTCTTGTACGCCCGGCCTGCGGAAGGCACTGGTGTTGGCGCGCGAATGCTTTGCCGCTGCCGTTCGAACGTTGGAAGACAAGAAGCGTCGCGCATTTGAGGAGGTCAAGGTGGAGTTCGAGCCACCTCCCTTAGATCGCGATGCGGTAAAGAGACTCAACGCAGTAATTAGAAAACATAATGAGGAATGCGATGCTTTCGAAACCGGGGCTGAAGAGGCCCGGCATCGGTTGGCCAGACACATGATCGCCACAGAGCTGGAGGAGTTCGTTCGGTTGCGGGATGCGGCCGCACATGCGACGGCCGATCGACAGACGAGGGAGCAGGAGCTACAGCGCTTGGATGCCGCGATCGAAGAGCTGGAGCGCGAGATAGTCGAGCATCGGAAACCCGCCGAGGATCTGAACGAGGATCTCCGGAATTATCTCGGCCATGGCGAGCTATGCCTTGAGATCAAGGAAACCGGGTACACCATCACACGGGGGGGCGTGTCAGCAGGCACTGTGAGCGAGGGAGAGACTACCGCCATCGCCCTCTTGTACTTTCTGAAATCCCTACAGGACAGGCGATTCGATCTTGCGCGGGGCGTCGTCGTACTGGACGATCCAGTGTCGAGCCTTGACGCGAACGCGTTGTTCCTCGCTTTCGGCTTTATTCGAGAACACGCGGGTTACGCGGGGCAGCTCTTCATCTTGACCCACAACTTCTCTTTCTTTCGACAGGTCCGCAATTGGTTTGGATACCTGAACAGGAAGGGGAGTAAGGGTCGGAGCAACCGTCCTGCCCGCTTATTCATGCTCGAATCTGCGCAGGAAGACGATGTACGGAGTAGCGCCATTCGGGGCCTCGACCCACTGCTTGCTCAGTATGATTCGGAATACCACTATCTGTTCGCCCGCATTTATAGAGCGGCAACTGCGTCGGCACAGAGGGGTCTTGAGGAAAACTATGCCCTTCCAAACATGGCTAGGCGCATACTGGAGACCTTTCTTGCGTTCCGTCAGCCGCAGGATCGGGGACTGTGGCAGAAGATGAAAGAAGTTCCGTTCGACGAAGCGAAGAAGCTTCGGATTCTCCGGTTCCTGAACACGCATTCCCACAGCATCGCTGTGGGCGAACCGGAGCATGACTTGACGGCGCTCGCAGAAGGACCATCCGTACTCAATGATCTGCTGGGAATGATCGAGTCGGAGGACAGCAAGCACTTCTCAGCAATGGTGAAACTCGTCGCCCCGTCAGCAGAATCCGGGGGAAGTGGGAGATGAGCGACCTCGGAATGCTCTGCCTCGACACGGGCAAGATGCCCTGGCGGGAACGAGCTAGGATTGTCTTGGGATCCGGCGTCGAGGCAGTCTGATGACTACCTTCGCCGAGTCGGAGGTCGAAGCCGCCGCCCTCGAATGGCTCGAAGGCCTCGGCTGGAAGGTGGCCCACGGTCCCGAGATTGCCCCGCACGCGGAGGGCTCGGAACGGGCCGACTACACCGAAGTCATTCTGGAACACCGGCTACGCGATACCTTGGACCGATTGAACCCGAACCTGCCGGCCGAGGCACTGGACGACGCGTTCCGCAAGATCGCTCGCCCCGAAGGCTCCACGTTGGAAGCCCGCAACCGAGCGTTCCACCGCCTGCTCTTGGATGGCGTGACGGTCGAGTACCGGACCCCCGGAGGTGCGATGCGCGGCGCGCAGGTCTCCGTCCTCGACTACGGGAACCCCGCGAGCAACGATTGGCTGGCGGTCAACCAGTTCACGGTCGTCGAAGGCGAGCACGAGCGCCGGCCGGATGTCGTGCTGTTCGTCAGCGGGCTTCCGCTGGGCGTGATCGAACTGAAGAACGCGACGGACGAGAGGGCCACAGTGTGGACGGCCTGGGCGCAGATCCAGACCTACCGGGCAGAACTGACGGATCTGTTCGCCTTCAACGCGGTGCTCATCGCTTCGGACGGTCTCAAGGCTCGCATGGGGACCCTCACCGCCGGGCGCGAGTGGTTCAAACCGTGGCGCACGATCACTGGGGAGACGGTGGCCGGACCGCATCTGCCCCAGTTGCAGGTGATGCTCGAAGGGATGTGCGAGCGAGCGCGGTTTCTGTCGTTGGTCCGAGACTTCATCGTCTTCGAGGACGACGGCAGCGGCAGGCTTGCCAAGAAGATGGCCGGGTATCACCAGTTCCATGCGGTGGAGAAGGCGGTGCAGGAGACCCTGCGCGCGGCGGCGCTGCTGCAGAAACTACAGTGGGTCGCCGAGCCGAAGGGCCAATACGAGCACGGCAAACAAGCAGGCGGCGGTCCCGGTGACCGGCGCATCGGAGTCGTTTGGCATACGCAAGGCTCCGGGAAGAGCTTGACGATGGCCTTCTACGCCGGACGGATCGTCCGCGAGCCAATGATGGAGAACCCGACCATCGTGGTCCTGACGGACCGCAACGACCTCGACGACCAACTCTTCGCCACGTTCTCCCGCTGCCAAAACCTTCTCGGGCAGCCGCCGACTCAAGCCCAGAACCGAGCCGACCTGCGCGCCAAGCTGTCCGTCGAGTCGGGCGGCGTGGTGTTCACCACCATCCAGAAGTTCTTCCCCGAGGAGAACGGCGACCGGATGGCGGAGTTGTCCAAGCGCCGCAACATCGTGGTGATCGCCGACGAGGCCCACCGCAGCCAGTACGACTTCATCGACGGCTACGCCCGCCACATGCGCGACGCGCTCCCCAACGCCTCGTTCATCGGCTTCACTGGCACGCCCATAGAACTTGAGGACGCCAACACGCGAGCCGTGTTCGGCGACTACATCAGCGTCTACGACATCGAGCGGGCCGTCGAGGACAAGGCCACGGTCCCGATCTACTATGAGAGCCGACTGGCGAGGCTGGCGCTGGACGAGTCTGAACGGCCCAAAATCGATCCCGACTTCGAGGAGGCGACCGAGGGCGAGGAGGTCGAGCGCAAGGAGAAGCTCAAGACCAAGTGGGCTCAACTCGAAGCGGTCGTCGGAGCCCCGCACCGACTCAACCTCGTCGCCCGGGACATCGTCTCACACTTCGACCGGCGGCTCGAAGCCATTGACGGCAAGGCGATGATCGTCTGCATGAGCCGCCGCATCTGCATCGACCTCTACCGAGAACTGACCCGGCTGCGTCCTGGCTGGCACGACGAGGACAACGCCAAGGGTCAGATCAAGGTCGTGATGACCGGCAGCGCATCGGACCCTCCCGACTGGCAGCCGCTCATCCGCAACAAGAAGCGCCGCGAGATTCTGGCGAAGCGGTTCCGCGATCCGGGCGATTCCCTTCGGGTGGTGCTCGTGCGGGACATGTGGCTGACCGGCTTCGACGCCCCGAGCCTGCACACCATGTACGTGGACAAGCCGATGCGCGGCCACGGGCTGATGCAGGCGATTGCGCGGGTGAACCGGGTGTTCCGGGACAAGCCGGGCGGCCTCGTCGTGGACTACCTCGGGCTCGCGCACGAACTCAAGCGCGCGCTCGCGACCTACACCGAGAGCGGCGGCACTGGCAGGACCACGCTGGACCAGTCCGAGGCGGTCGCCGTCGTGCTGGAGAAGTACGAAGTGTGCGGAGGCCTGTTCCACGGCTTCGACTACTCGGGGTGGATCGACGGCACGCCTGCCGAACGCACGAGTCTGCTGCCCGCAGCCCAGGAGCATATCCTCGCGCAGGAGAACGGCAAGGAACGCTGTTTCAGGACAGTGCGCGAACTCTCCCAAGCGTTCGCGCTCGCCGTGCCGCACGAAGAGGCGATGGGGATCCGCGACGACGTGGCGTTCTTCCAAGCCGTCCGGTCGGTGCTGGCCAAGCGCGCCGCCGGGGAGGCGCAGTCCGAGGAAGAGTTGAACATGGCCATCCGCCAGATCGTCTCCCGGGCCGTTGCCTCCGAAGGCGCCGTGGACATCTTCGCCGCGGCGGGCCTTGAGAAGCCCGAAATCACGATCCTGTCCGAAGAGTTTCTGTCCGAAGTGCGGGGCATGAAGCGGCGGAACCTCGCGGTCGAACTGCTGCGGAAGCTGCTCAAGGGGGAACTAGCGGTCCGCAGTCGACGGAACGTGGTCCAGGCGCGATCCTTCGCCGAGATGCTCGATCAGACCGTCCGCCGCTACTCGAACCGGGCCATTGAGGCCGCGCAGGTCATCGAGGAACTGATCCAGCTTGCCCGCGAGATGCGCGAAGCGAACGACCGCGGCGCGGCGCTGGGGCTCACGGAAGACGAACTGGCCTTCTACGATGCGCTGGGGACGAACGACAGCGCCGTGCAGGTGCTCGGCGACGCGACGCTGCGCGACATCGCCCGCGAGTTGGTCGAGACCGTCCGGAACAATGTGAAGATCGACTGGACGCTCCGGGAGAACGTGCGCGCCAATCTCCGGCGGCTGGTCAAGCGCATCCTCCGCAGGCACGGCTACCCGCCCGATAAGCAGGAGAAGGCGACGAAGACGGTGCTCGAACAGGCCGAAGTTCTGTCGACGGGTTGGGCGGTCTGACGCGTGCGACGCGGTCCAATGCCGAGCGCGCCAGACCGCCCCGCTCGCGGACGCGCAGGCCTGCCATCTTTGATCCATCGAACCACTCGAAACCTCGTTTGCGATGCAGCCGCCAGATGACCGAGTCCGAAGAACTCTATGCCTCCTCCGCACAAAGTGTGGGGCCGATGATGGCTGAGCATGGCTTGGTGGTCGGTAGGTGGGCTCGCGTCCAGTAGCTGCTCTTCCTTCTTGCAGTAGTGGTTTGCCCGCATCGGCTGAGCTGCGGGGTCTGCGGCAAGGATTCCGCACGTACGACGCCTGCCAACTCGCCCTCTACCATACTCTCGGCCACCTCCCCCAGCCTCCCGACGCCCACAAATCTTGCGGATGAGCCGGTTTTCTCGTCAGCCACCCTGCGAGTATACCATGTTTAGTCTCACTCAGTCAAGAATATGATGACAATCATTGCTTCTGTCAATGACTGATTGCCACTACCATGGTGGCGGTGTCCATACAATCCGAATGCAGCGAGAAGATGAGCTGCCTGCGGAGACAGCCAGCGCCGTCTTGGGAAGCAGCCCATCGCCCCGCCCTGCCCGACCGGCCGGCCCTCGCCCGACCGGCTGCGGCCGCTGGCCAGCCTGCCGCTGGCCGCGCTCGCTGCCGTGGTGTCGTGGGCGGCGGAAGCAACGGCACCCGAGCCGCTCGGCGTCCTGGCCAGCAGCACGCCCCGCCGCAGCGTGCCGGCTCATCCGCCGGTGGCCGACAGCCGCCTGCGGCCCGCACTGCGCAACCGCACTAGGCGGCTCGGACGGGGCCAGCACAGCAGACCCTCAATCGGCCTCTTGCAGTTAGCCGCGGCGGTCGACCCAGCCCATCCGATACGAGCACGATCTGTTTCCTGAATAGGATCAGACTCCACCAGTTACAACATCTACATGGCTGCAGAAGGATTATTTCAGGCAGTCAGAAGCTATATCGTGCATAATTACACAAATCTATAGCGATTGATGTGACTTGTGTCCCGGAAGCTGCTCCACTCTGGATAACTGCTAGGACACACGATGACCAGAAGTCTGACTCAGCCCCTTGTACTCGATCCGCCCCCCTCTGTGTCAGCTGTGTTTTAGCGATAGCTCCTGAACCGGTCGGCTACGAGAGGCGCTCGGCGCCAGCGCCGTTCGAGACTTCGTCGCAACTCGAAACGGTCAGCACGGCCTGCCGGATCCGGCGCTTGTCAAACTTGCCCGAGCCCACCCGCGGAAGAGGACCGCGCTCGATCACGATCCGGCTCGGCACCTCGAAGCGTCCCGCCCAGCCGCCCATCTCCTCTCGCACCCGCTCGGGAGTGAGCCGCCGGCCGGCCTGCGGCACGATCACGGCCGCGACCTCCTCCCCCAGCCGCTCGTGCGGCAATCCGAAGACGACCGCCTCCGCCACCCCAGAGCACCGATGCAGGGCGTCCTCGACTTTGAGGCAGCTGACGTTCTCCCCGCCCCGGATGACGATGTCCTTGATGCGATCCACGAAGTGAACCAACTCCCGGCGGTCCACCCGCGCCAGGTCGCCGGTCCGGAACCAGCCCGCTTCGAACGCCCGCTCCGTCGCTTCGGGATTGTTCCAGTACTCGCGGATCACCGGCGTCCCTCGCACCCAGACCTCGCCCACCTGACCGGAAGCGACATCGACGCCGCTGCCGGGATCGACGATCCTCATGTCCATCAGGACCGAGCAGCGCCCGCTGCTGGTCGGCACCTCCAAGTAGTCCGGAGCGGCGATCTGCGTCCCGATGGCGTTCGTCTCCGTCATGCCCCAGCCGGTTCCCGGCATGGCGTTGTGGAAGACCTCCCGCGTCGCCAGCACTTCCGCCGCGGGCCGATGGGCTCCGCCACCGCCAATGGCCAGCAGGCTAGGCAGCGGCCGCCCGAGTCAGGTCGCCTGTGACGGTGGGGACGGCGACGAAGTGCGTGATGCGATCCCGATCGATGATCTCCAAGGCCTGCTCGGCGTTCCACTTGCGCATCAGAGTCAGCCGCCTGCCGTTGCGCAGCCCGCTCAACATGCAGACATGGCAGGCGGTGACATGGAAGAAAGGGATGGCGACCAGCATGCGGTGCTGCCTGCCGAATGGCTCGTCGGTGACCGAGTCTCCGCTCAGCATCGCCTGGGCCCGATTCTCGATCTCCCAAGCCAAGAGCGCGTGGACGATATTGCGATGTGTGGAGACGACTCCCTTGGGTCCGCCGGTCGAACCTGAGGTGTAGAGAATGGCGCAGTAGTCGCCGGGGTCGGCTGCGACCGGTTCGAGACCCAGGTCCACGACCACTTCGGCGGCCTGATGCCACAGCAGGGTGTCCGTACCCTCCGCAGCGGCCGAACGCACCGCGATGACCGCAACGCCCAGCCGTCCTAGCCGACCCCGCACCCGCCCCAGCCGTTCGTCGTCCGCGACGAGCACCCGGGCTCCGGAGTCGCTCAATCCCCACTCGAGTTCCTCACCGCTCCACCATGCGTTCAGCGAGACCGTGATCGCACCGAGGGCGATCGGCGCGAAGAACGCAGCCGGCCACTCGGGATAGTTCCGCATGCAGATCGCGACGCGATCCCCGCGCCGCACCCCGAGCGCCCTCAGAGTCCGGGCCAGAGCGGCGGTCTGACGGATCACGTCTTCGAAGGCGTACCGCTCGTCACCGTATGCAAGGTACTCCAGCCTCTCGAACGCTCGAGCTGCCAAGAGGATGTCAGTGAGCAGGCGCGGGGCGTTCCTCGCGATCCGGCACACCGCTCCGCCCCGCACCGAGCGCTCAACCAGCTCGTACTCGCCGCCCGGGCCCGTCAGGGATTCCAAGACCGACCTGCGAGCTGCTGCCGACATCGGCGGACGGGCCATTCTGGCACGCCAGCAGGCCCGTCTCGGATCCGTCCCGACATGACAAGGTCGAAGTCCACCGGCACGAGCGGACATGCCTGCGACGACTACCTCCGTCATGCTGGAGCGCGAATAGAAGCAAGCGCGGTGACAATTCCCTCCCCTGTCGCACCGAATCAGGCGCTGGGACGCTCGGATGAGGCCGACGATCTTCGGGAGTCAGACTTGGGAGACGGCTCTGGCAGCCCATTCCTGCCCGCACCGGTCATCGGTATGACCTAGTCAGCACCCGCTAACCTGCCCTAGGAGTCTCTGCCGGTGTAGCGTCGAGACGCGGCACCTTGAGTGCCCGGACAGGTCTGAGCAAACAGCAGGATGGCCGATCCAGAATAGTCGTGCCGATCTCCACGACCGGCCGCACCGTGGTGCCGGCGGCGTTGCGAATCGAGGTTGCTCAGGGCCAAGGCACGCTCACCACCAAGGCTAGGGCGGTCCGGCCGGCGCAAGACCGAGTGGCCAACCTCGCCGGATCGCGTCGGCTGTCAACCTGTCGGATATTGCCGCGAGCCTCCCCGATGGATGCGCCAACAGCCGCGATGTGGAGGTGTCACTCGGGGCGCCTGGCCGCCCTGTGCGCGCCTTCGCTGAGTCGGAGGCGCTGGCCGCCGCTGCTGTGCGAGAGCAGACCCGCGACCACGGACTCTCGCTGGGCGACCTAGACGGCCTCGCGCTGGGGCGTTCCGAAGGCGTGCCAAGCACTCGCCGTTACTCGTCCTCCACCGTGTTGGACAGCGTGCCGACTGTGTCAATGCTCACTTCGATCCGATCGCCGGGGCGCAGGAACACCGGGGGGGTTCGCGCCTTGCCGACTCCGCCCGTCGTGCCCGTCGAAATGACGTCACCCGGGCGCAGCGGGAAGACTTGGGAGATGTACTGGATCAGGCACGGCACATCGAACAGGAGGTCGTTCGTTGGCGCGGATTGCATCACCCGCCCGTTCAGTCGCGTCTCCAGATGCAGCGCCGCCGGATCCGGGACCTCGTCCGTCGTCACCATCCACGGCCCGAAGGCACCCGAGCGCCAGAAGTTCTTCCCCGGAGTGAACTGCGTCGTGTGGCGCTGAAAGTCCCGAATCGAGCCGTCGTTGTAGCAGCTGTACCCAGCGACATGCTCCAAGGCTCTCTCAGCCGGAATGTGGCGGCCACCCTTGCCGACCACGAACGCCAACTCGCCCTCGAAATCGAATTCCTTGGAGACGCGCGGCCGGATCATCGGTTCGCGATGCCCGACATGCGAGTCCGGGAATCGCACGAAGAGCGTCGGGTGGTCCGGCATCGCCCGCCCGGTCTCCTCGATGTGTGACTTGTAGTTGAGTCCGACGCAGAGGATGCGACCTGGATCGAGAATTGGAGGCCGGTAACGGATCCCGTCCAGTGCGAGATCGGGCCTCCAGCCCGCCGACATCCGCTCCACCTCACGCAGCGCGCCGGCTCGCAGCACAGCGGCCAAGGACGGCCACCACCCCCCGATGCGCACTCCCAGATCGATCACGCCTCCCGCGGTGGCGATGCCGTAGCTCTCCTGGCCCGCGTGACGGAAACTCAGCAGCCTCATGATCCGATCATCTCCTCAGCCATCAAGGCCCGGGCTTCGGCGGGCGTCCGCAGCCCCGACCGGGACCTGCGGCCGGCTCAGCCGCCGGTGCAGGTAGGCCAAACCTAGGAGGCTTAGCCCGAGACCAAGGAAGGACCCGGCCCTGAGCAGGCCCGTCAGCCCCGAGACGTCCACCAGGAACACCTTGCAAGCAGTCAGCAGCAGCAGCGCCATGCCGATCCGATAGACCGACGGCCCGAACCGCATCCCGCCAGCTAGCATACAGCCGACCGCCATCACCAGCCAAGCAATCGAGTACGTCGCCATCTCGCCGTCCCCGGGCGCCGGCGACCAGGAGAGCGCGCCCTGCCAGAGATGCCGAATCTCCAGGTTCACGAAGGCGAAGGTCGACAGGGCCGCCGCCAAGACGGCCGGCCGCGAACCGCCCCGTTCGCCGAAGCGGACGGCCAGCAGCGCCAGAGCGACGGGCGCTCCGTACGCTAGCAGCAGGATGTTCCAGAGCTTTTCCGGCCCGACTGACTCGAACCCATGGACTGGATTGAGCGCAATCAGAACTATGCAGTGATTCGCCAGCGCCAACGCCAGCAGGACCCTGGACGCCCAGCGGTAAAGGCCGCTGAGGTGCTCGCTAGCCCGCATCCTCCCGAGGTACGCCAGTCCCAAGCCGCCCCACACGACTGTGTTGATCGCCGCCTCGCGCAGACCGTAGCGAGCATCGAACATCGCCTCGCCATAGAACCACTCTCGCGTTACCGCCCACGAGGCCAGCACCAGCAGGTGCACGACGGTCGCCTCGATCCAGCGGCAGAGCCGGGGAAGCGGGCGCGCCAAGCGACCTGCCGCGACGCCTGCCAACGCCGATCCTCCATAGGTCCACCCTGTCCAGCCGGCAGCCTCTTCGTACGAGGGCAGCCAGCTATTGAACGTGAGCCGCAATACACTGACTGCAAGGACCGCTTTGACCAGCCATGCGAGGCTGGATCCGCTGAGCCGGACAGCAAGCCACGCCAAAGGCACCGCTTGCGCGGCTAGAGCCAGCGTGAGGCCCGCATCCCGGAAGAGAATGGCCGCAGCGACCGAATAAGCTCCCGAGCACCCCAGGATCGACCACGAAGCCATCGCGTCCAAGCCCCGCCGGACCCAAGTCCAGCCCGCCACGGTCCAAGTCACACCGATCGCAACACCGGCGGCGGCCCAGGCGGGCGAGACCGCTCGGTCAGTGGCGACTAGGAACGCCAGTCCAAGCCAGCAGGCCGGAGCGACCGTGGCGAGCGACGCCCACAGGGGCGACGGCTTCCGCAAGCGGAGGTTCCAGATCGAGAAGCCGGCGAACACGGCGGCCATCCACGCCGCGTAGAGCGGAAATCCGGCCCGGACTTCCGCCTGCGGCTGGCTCCACACCAGTTCGAGGCCGTCAACGCGGAGACTCGCTGCAATCCAGACCAACACCTGCAGCCCCAGCCAGACCCACCCGAGTCCAGAGCACCTTGGAATGCGCCGACCGGCCACCAGCAGGAGCACGGCCAAGGGAGTCCACCCCGCGGCCGACACCAACGAGAACGGCTCGTTCAACACTGCCAAACCCTGCGCCAGAGTTAACACCAGCAGGCCGGCCGGAATTGCCGTCGGGGGCAGTCGCGCCGTCTCAACAGCACCAGCCGATAACCATCGGCCCAGCCGCCCCCTCCGCCAATCCACCGAAGGCAGCGCCAGCAGCGCTCCCGCTAGCACAGCGATGTAGGGCCCGCGATAGCCGTCAGCCTGCTCGGCAGGCAGGGAAGCCAACATCCAGGATGTCGATCCGAGGAGCATCCCGGCCCAGAGGGAGACCCGGAACCGGCGACCAGCTAGCAGCAGCACCGCACAGCTGACGATGAGGCAGTAGAGCAGGACTCCGACAATGCCGTCGCTGCCGCCTCCGACGAACAGCGGCACGCCGTAGCTGCCAACCAACCCCAGCATGCCCAGCACGGCACCGCGCCTCGGCTCCAGCGCCAACGTAGCCAGCGAGACGGCCGCGATGAACCCGAAAGCGGCGTAGGCGGGCACCAAGTCATACAAGTGCAGCGCCGCCAGAGCGGCGGCGCAAAGCGTCGTGCTGCCGGCTCCCGCCAGCGCCGCCAGCGAGGGATGGCTGGCTCCCGCACGGCGGGTGAGCCATTCGGCCAACCAGTGCATCGCACACCCGGCCAGCAGGCCGGAGATCACTCGCGCCCAAGGCGTCAGCAAGCCCTGATCGATCGAGTACCTGACGAGGAACACACCAGCCAGCGCAACCGAGACGCCTCCCAGCCAAACCATCCAGTTGACGCTGCGCACGCCCGATCCCGGCGAGGAGGCCGCCTTCGTGGACCCGCGCCAGCCGGTCAGCGCAGTCGCCAGCCGGCCCTGGGGCCGCTGCTGGGCCGAGGGGCGCGTCCGCCGCCCCGCCTCGCCAGCGGCCGGATCAGCCGGCCGCTGGGCCGCATCGACAGACGCTCCGCCAACTTCTCGCTTGAGTGCATCTAGCTGTTTGGACAGCGATCGCAGCCGGAACAGCGCGTAGACCGCGAGGCACAGGGCGATAATTTCCATGGCGGAGAGCGGCACCCCTTGTAGCACACCCGGGTTCCGCCAGAAGCGATGCGTCCCAGTCCGGCCCGCCATCGCGCGCGCACCCCCGAATCCCCGCGCTGCGGCCGGTATAGAGTGGCTCCATGCAACGCAGCCTCAAGGCCGTCTCGATCGGTGCCGGCTACTTCTCGGCCTACCAGTACGAAGCTTGGAACCGCATCCCTGAAGTCGAGGTGGCGGCCATCTCGAATCGGACTGAATCCAAGGCCCGGGACATGATGGCGACGTACGGCATCCCACGCTTCTACGCCGACTGGCGCGAGATGATCGACCAGGAGCGACCCGACTTCGTCGACATCATCACTCCGCCAGAGACCCACACGGCGATTTGCGCCTACGCCGCCGGAAGAGGAGTGAACATCATCTGCCAGAAGCCCCTCGCTCCAACCTGGGACGAATCCGAGCGAATCGTCGCGACCTCCCGAAGGGCCGGCGTTCGGTTCATGGTCCACGAGAACTTTCGATGGCAGCCTTGGTACAGGAGGATCCGGCAGCTCCTCGAGCGCGGAGAGATCGGCGATCCGATTCACCTGTACTTCCGCATGCGGACCGGGGACGGCTGGGGCCAGGACGCCTATCTGGCGCGCCAGCCCTTCTTCCGCGACTACCCGCGGCTGCTCGTGTACGAGACGGCCGTCCACTTCATCGACACGTTTCGCTTCCTGTTGGGAGACATCACCGAGGTCTACGCCAAGCTGAGGCAGCTCAACCCCGTCATCCGAGGAGAGGATGCCGGGCTGCTCCTGTTCCAGTTCGCCGGCGGCGCGACCGCGTTGCTGGACGCGAACCGCTTCAATGAACCTGAGGCCGGCAACCCCCGCTACACGTTCGGCGAGCTGCGACTGGACGGGACTGGCGGGCATCTGGCCATGGAGGCCGACTCCTCGATGCGAATCAAGCCACTGGGCGGACCCTTGCAGCCGGTCGAGTACCTACGCGAGGACCGCGGCTTCGCCGGGGACTGCGTCTACAATCTGCAAAGGCACTTCGTGGATTGCATGCTCAGCGGAGACGCTTTCGAGAGCCACGGCGAGGACTACTTGGAGACGCTCAGCGTCGTGGACGCGACGTACGAGTCAGCCGCCTCGGGAAAGGCTGTCCGGTTATGAGGTCGTCCCCCACCGGCATCCGGGCAGTGCGTCTTCGGGGAATGCGCCCGGCCTTGCAACGAACGCTGTCGGTCGCGCAAGCCGCCGCACTGGTGGCCTGCAGCGTGGCTTATTCGGTCGGCACGGCCGGCGCGCAGCCTGCGCGCGGGTACTCCATTCCCACCGTCGACCTGTCTCAGGAGCTTCATCGCCAAGTCGTCGTGGATCGCGAGCCCGGCCAGTACCTCGGTCATCCGTCAACCCTGCTGCTGCCGGACAACAGGACGATCCTGATCGCTTATCCCAAGGGTCACGGCAGAGGGGACATCGTCTACCAGAAGAGCTTCGACGGCGGTCTGACCTGGAGCGGCCGCCTGAACACTCCGGAAAACTGGGAGACCTCGATGGAGGTCCCCACCCTGTTCCGGCTCGTCGGTCCCGACGGCAAACCGAGAGTCCTGCTGTTCTCCGGCAAGGCGGGAGGCATCCGAGTTTCCTATTCCGAGAACGAGGGCGATACGTTCTCGCCGCTGCTCCCGGTCAAGACCGACGGCCCGAGCTACGGGGGCATCGTGGCCATGAGCTCGATGGTCGAGCTGCGGGACGGATCCTACATGGCGCTTTTCCATGACGACGGCCGGTGGCTCCGCAGCCCGGCCGAGCATCCTGACGGAAAGCGATTCCGCGTCTACCGCGTCACCTCTCATGACGGGGGCCTGACATGGTCCCAGCCGCAGGTCGTCGCCCGGCATCCAGTGGCGCACCTCTGCGAACCGGGGGCCGTGCGCTCTCCGGACGGCCGGCAGATCGCTGTGCTGATGCGGGAGAACAGCCGCCGGCTGAATTCGTTCGTGACGTTCTCCGACGACGAGGGACAGACCTGGAGCAAGCCGCAGGAGTTGCCAGGCGCCCTGACCGGGGACCGCCACACGGCGCGCTACGCTCTGGACGGAAGGCTGTTCGTCAGCTTTCGTGACCGGACGCACGAGAGCCCCACCCGAGGGGACTGGGTGGGCTGGGTCGGCACCTACGAGGACATCGTCCAAGGCCGGGAGGGCCAGTACCGGGTCCGGCTGATGGAAAATCACAAGGGGGCCGACACGGCCTACCCGGGAGTGGAGCTGCTCCCTGACTGAACCTTCGTGACGACCACCTACGGGCACTGGACGCCCGGCGAGGAGCCGTACATCGCGAGCGTCCGGTTCAGGCTGGAGGAGCTCGACGCGAGGGCTCGGTTCGCGAGCGAGGAGCCCGCCTCCTCCGTGACAAGTGCGGCCGTTCCGACCCGCCCTCCGCCGTCGGCCGCGAGACGACCGAACGTCCTGTTCGTCGCGATCGACGACCTCAACGACTGGATCCTCGAGCCCGACTCGCCCGTGCGGATGCCGAACTTGCGGCGGCTGGCGCGGCGCGGCGCCCTCTTCGCGCGCGCCTACGCGGCCTCGCCGGCCTGCAACCCGTCGCGAGTGGCGCTGCTGACCGGCTTGCGGCCATCATCCACCGGCGTGTACGGCAACCGATCCGACTGGCGAAAGGCGCTGCCGGCTGCCGTCACCCTGCCCCGCTACTTCCTCGATCACGGATACCGCGTCGAAGGCGCCGGCAAGATCTACCACCATCACGACAACAGCGCCTTCCACGACGACGAGTCGTTTCACCGCTTCCAGAAGATGCAGCTCGACCCGCTGCCGGTGCGCAAGCTGAACGGCCTGTACGGCGTGGCGAGCCGCAACTTCGACTGGGGCCGTTGGCCTCCGGATGAGACCCAGACGCCTGACGTCCGCAGCGTCAACTTCGGCATCGAGTTCCTGTCCCGGCAGCAAGAGGCGCCTTTCTTCCTAGCCATCGGGCTCTTCCGGCCGCACATGCCGTTTCACGTGCCGCCCAAGTACTTCGCCGCATACCCCGGCCGCGAGGTCTCCATGCCGCGGACCCTTGACGGCGACCGTAGCGACATACCCAGTGGCGGGCTCGCGCTGCTGGAGCAGAAGGCGCATTTCATGCGCACGATCCTCGAAGCCGAAGCCGAGCTGCCGGGGACTTGGCGCCAAGCAGTGAGGGCCTACCAAGCCAGCTGCACGTTCGCCGATCACCAGCTCGGCAGGCTCCTCGACGCGCTCGCACGGTCGGAGCACGCCGACTCGACCATCGTCGTCGCATGGTCCGACCACGGCTACCACCTCGGCGAGAAGGGCCATTGGGAGAAGTTCGCCCTGTGGGAGAAGACCACCCGCGTGCCGCTCGTCATCGCAAAGCCGGGCACCGTCCGGCCGGGCACGCTGGTCGAGTCCCCGGTCTCCCTTCTCGATCTCTATCCGACGCTGCTGGAGCTGGCGGGCCTGCCGCCCAAGGAC
The DNA here is from genome assembly GCA_963662745.2 of Bryobacterales bacterium. Classification (GTDB taxonomy): domain Bacteria; phylum Acidobacteriota; class Terriglobia; order Bryobacterales; family UBA6623; genus VXMF01. The sequence goes on along the minus strand of CAXXUI010000002.1, from coordinate 938,750 downwards.
AGTCTCGAAGGACACAGTCTCGTACCTTTGCTCAAGGAGCCCGATCGCGACCGAGCGGCCGTGATGACCTACCAGCGCGGCAACCACGCCGTGCGATCCAAGCGCTGGCGGTACATTCGCTACGCCGACGGGACTGAAGAGCTCTATGACCACACCCGGGATCCGGACGAGCACCAGAACCTAGCGGGTCTGGCTCGCTACCAAGCAGTCAAGTCTCGGCACGCGGCGCTGCTGCCGAAACAAGATGCACCTGAAGCAGAGAACCTATCGCGATGACTACGTTCTATCGCGCCGAACCCGGACATCATCAAGTGCACCGACTCCAGAGACTCCCGTGACGTAACCAAGGAAGGACCTGGCACCGACGCTGAGCGCCGGGTCAGCGGTCGCCAGCGCGAGAAGCAGGGCACGAGGCAGCGCAAGGTGAATCCTTCAGAGGGGCGTCATACTACCCCATTCCACGAGTCTCGGCAGGAGTCTCGACAGCAGCAGGTGCGGATTTGCCGCCGGGGCCACCCGTTCGACGGCTGGCGGCTCAAGATCGTGTCCAGCCGGAGACGGGCCAACGGCCAGCTCTGGCTGTACGTTGAGCTGCCCGACGGTCGGCGGCGCTCCTGGCCGGCTGCCTGGACCACGCTGCAGCCGCCGCCGGAGGGCGACGAGTGCGTCCGCGCCCGCGTGGCTGACCTGCGAGTGTTGCGTACTCTGGTGCAAGCGTTGCAGCGGCGCCATGCGGGACCAGGGGCAGACAGCGGGGCTGGAGGGCAGGCTGCTGGCGCTGCTGGAGCAGGAGGACCAGGAGGAGCGGCAGGCCCGCTGGCGGAGTCTGCCGGCCGAGGCGCGGCGGGCAGCGGTGGAGCAGCTGGCGCGGATGATGCTGCGGACGCTAGCGAGGGGGTGGGGCGATGAAGCGGGAGACGCTGATCCAGCCGACGCATCTTGAGCGGCTGGCGTTGGTGTACGTGCGCCAGTCGACGCCGGGACAGGTGCTGGAGAACCGGGAGTCGACACGGTTGCAGTACCGCTTGCGAGAGCGGGCGGAGCAGCTGGGCTGGCCGCGGGAGCGCATCCAGACGATCGACGAGGATCTGGGCTGCTCGGGCTCGGGGGCAGTGGAGCGCGCGGGGTTCGAGCGGCTGCTGAAGGCCGTGGCGCGGGGGCGGGCCGGAGCGGTGTTCGGCCTGGATGCGTCGCGCTTCGCGCGCAACGGGGCGGAATGGTTCCAGCTGTTGCGCTGGCTGCGGGCCACGGACACGTTGCTGGTGACGGACGAAGGGGTGTATGACGCCAACAGCGGGGACGACAGTTTCGTGCTGGGCATTCACGGGGCCCTGTCGGAGTCGGAGCTGTACCGGCTCAAGGCGCGCATGGACAAGGGGGCGCTGAACAAGGCGCGGCGGGGCGAGCTGTACCACCACGTGCCGACGGGCTACGTGGTGGACGGCCAGCGGTTGCGCAAGGACCCGGACCGGGACGTGCGCGAGGCGGTGGGGGAGGTGTTCCAGCGATTCCGGGAGTTGGGGACGGCCGGGCAAGTGACGAGGCAGCTGCGGGCGGAGGGGCTGAAGCTGCCGACGCGGTATGCGGGCAAGCGGGAGGTGGAATGGCGTGAGGCGACCTACTCGCGGGTGTGTAACGTGCTGAGGAATCCCGCCATGGGCGGGGCGTACGCGTGGGGCAGGACGCGCACGAAGCTGCACTTGGACGAGCGGGACCGGGAGCGCAAGACGAGGCGCAAGTTGCCGCTGGAGGAGTGGCGGGTGCTGTTGAAGCGGCACCACGAGGGCTACGTGGAGTGGGAGGAGTGGCTGGCGATCCAGGAGCGGCTGGCGCGGTGTTGTATGTCACCTTATTTGGCACGAAAACGGGATTTTTTGTCAGATTAGATGATTCTGGCTAGGGGAACTTTCTCATTCAATGTGACAAATCCATAGGCGTGGGTGAGTCGGCCGGTAGGCTTGCGGGCCTGCGTTAGAGGTGCTGCGCGGCAGTCCTGCCTGCGGTTGCGTGCGGGCAGGGCCGGGAGCCGGGCGAGGGCTGCTACGGGAGGTGGGCAGTCAACACCTCCGGTTGGCCGGTCGGTCCGGCAGCGCTGCCGGAGCGTGGCCGGCGCTGGCTGCGCGCCGCGGCTTGGCAGGCGCGGGCCCCAGCGGTCGCGCGGTACGGCGACTGCGAGGGGTCAGGATAGAGGGTCGGCCCGCACGACTGACACTCGCCGGGCCGCGGGCGACTCGCGTGCAGTTCCTTCACAAAACCGATCTGAGCGCCGAAGAGTATGTTAGCGCCAAGGCGTGGTGGGATGCAACCCCGCCCCCCTGCCCGTTCCACCCGGATGGGGGGTGCGCGCTGGTGCCGCACGGCAGCTATCGGCGCGTAGAGCCGCCGGGCATGCGCGTGAGGCGCTTCCGCTGCCCCGCCGGCGGGGGCACGGTGAGCATGCTGCCGCAGTTCCTGGCAGCCTGCCTGATGGGGACTCTGGACGAGGTGGAGCAGGTGCTGCGCGAGGTGGAGCGGGCCAAGCCGGGCGAGCCGTGCTGGCGCGACTTGCATCCGGCCAAGCACTACAACGGGCGAGCCAAGGTGTGGGCGCAGCGGCGGATAACGGCTGTGGTGCAGCTGCTGTGCGTGCTGCCGACGCTGCTGCCGACGCTGTTCGGCGGCTGGCCGGGGCGGTGGGCGAGCTTCGACCGGCGCGCCGCAGCGGGCAAGGGCGGCCTGTTGGTGAGTCTGCGGCTGCAGGCGGAGGGACAGCTGTCGGGCTTGCCGGCGCCGGTCGGTTTCCGGCGCGGTCCGGCGCGGGAGCCGCCAAGAAAAGCGGAAAACGAGGGCCCGGGGGGGGCCCAACACGGCATGGACCGTGCCCCTGCGGCCGGCACTCGGTAGGGTGACGGCTGTGAGGGGCGGAATCCACAGGCCGAGCGACCGGAAACGGGCAGCCATGGAGGTGGCGGTGTTCCGCTTCGAGCGGATCGGGGACCTGGTGCGCCTGGAACCCGGATCGCGGCAGCTGCGGGAGCGGCTGCGGGAGCGCTCGGCGCAGCGGTTCGACATTCCGGGCTCGCGGCGCAGGCGGGTGTCGCAGTCCACGCTGAGGCGCTGGATGGCGATCTATCGCAAGGACGGGCTGGAGGGCTTGCAGCCGCGGGCCCGCCGCGACCGCGGTCGGGCGCGGGCGCTGCGCCCGGAGGTGGCGGACGCGCTGGTGCGGATCAAGGAGCAGGACCGCAGCCTGCCGGTGCGGCTGGTGATCCGCCGGGCTCGCCGCGAGCAGCGGCTGGGGCCCGAGGTGCGGCTGGCGCCGTCCACCGTCTACCGGCTGCTGCGCGAGCGCGGGCTGACGCGGCGCGAGCAGCGGTCCGGCGAGGGGCGCGACCTGCGGCGCTTCAGCTACGCCGCCGCTGGCGAGCTGTGGCAGTCGGACGTGCTGCACGGGCCGCGAGTGCGCTGCGCAGCCGACGGCCGCCGGCGGCGCAAGGCCTACTACATCGGCCTTCTGGACGACGCGACGCGACTGGTGACGCACGCCGAGTTCGCTTTCTCCGAGAGCTACGAGGCCTTCCTGCCGGTGTTCAAGAGCGCCCTGCTCAAGCGTGGGCGGCCCGACCGGCTGTTCACCGACAACGGTTCGGCCTACCGCAGCCGGCACCTCCGGGAGCTATGCGCCGGCTTGGGCGTGCGGCTGCTGCGCGGACGCCCCTACCACTCCGAGGGCCGAGGCAAGATCGAGCGCTTCCACCGCACCCTGCGGGAGCAATTCCTGCGACCGCTGGCCGAGCCGGAGCGGCTGGACCTGGATGAGCTCAACCGCCGGCTGGGCCTGTGGCTGGAAGGCGAGTACCACTGCACGCCCCACCGCGGGCTGGAAGGCCGGCGCACGCCGCTGGACGCCTGGGCGCTGACGGCGGCCGGCGTCCGACCGGCCGGCAGCCCCGAGCAGCTCGACGAGCTGTGCCGGCTGCGCTACGGGCGCACGGTGTCCCGGGACCGGGTAGTGCAGTTCCGCTCGCACTGCTACGAGGTGCCGGGCGGGCTGGCGGGCTGCAAGGTGGTGCTGCTGGTCGATCCGGCGGCGCCGCCGGAGCGGCCCATCCCCGTCGAGTGCGAAGGCCGGCCCGCCGGGCTGGCCCAACCGCTGGACCGCGTCGCCAACAGCCGCGTGCGGCGCCAGCCCAATGTTGCAGCCCGGGACGCCCCCGGGCCGCGTCGCGAGCCGCCGCCCGCCCCGGAGGCGACGCCCGCCCCGCTGCGGCTCAGCGACCTGCCAGCGGGGCAACAGGAGGATCCATCATGAGTTACCGACCCCATTTCGGCCTCGAGCGCTACCCGTTCGAGCCGCTCGCCGACTGCGACGAACTGTTCTCGCTGCGCGCCGGCCAGGAGGCGGCCAGCCGGCTGTCGCACTGGGTCGAGCTGCGCGGCATCGGCGTGGTCACCGGCCCGCCGGGCAGCGGCAAGACCACCGCCTGCCGCCAGTTCGCCGCCGGCCTGCATCCCGGGCGCTGCAAGGTCTGCTACGTCTCGCTCACCACCGGCACCGCCTTCGACGCCTACCGGCTGCTGTGCTGGGAGCTGGGCCTGGAGCCGCTGCACACGCGCTCGGGCTGCTACCGCCTGCTGCGCAACGAGCTCGCCCACCGCGTCAACAGCCGCCGCCAGCTGCCCGTGCTGCTGCTCGACGAGGCCCAGAACCTGCGCAATGACGTGCTCGAGGAATTGCGCCTGCTCACCGACCCGGGCCTTGAGGCGGTGCGCGGCGCCTGCCTGCTGCTGGTCGGCCTGCCCGCCCTCGAGCGCCGCCTGGCGCTCGCCATCCACCGCTCCTTCGACCAGCGCGTGGTCATGCGCCACCGCTTCGGCGGCTTGCAGCGCGACGAGGCCGCACCCTATCTCGCCCACCGCCTGCAGCTGGCCGGCTGCCGGCGCGAGCTGTTCGAGCCGCCCGCCGTCGAGGCCGTCTTCCAAGCCTCCCAGGGCGCGCTGCGCCCCGCCGGGCGCATCGCCCACTACGCGCTGCTGGCCGCCGCCTTGGACAAATCCGCCACCGTCAGCGCGGAGCATGTCGAGCGGGCCGTGCCCGAAGCGCGGGCCCGCTCCCCGCTGGCGCGCCGTGCGGCCTGAAGTCCCCGCCCCGCTCCCCGACCGCCTCGCCCGGGCCCGCAACCGCCCGCTGCCCCAGGTCGCTCGTGTTGTCTTCCGGTTTATTTGGCAAGGCGTTTTCCGGATTAAATGGCAGGCGGGGAGCGGAATTTTCCGGATTGCTTGCGTCTGGCTGGGGGCGAGGGCGAGCTCGAAAACTGCTACTGCAAGAAGGAAAAGGAAGGGGTCAGGAGGAGCGTAGGCGTTCTCGCCCGGCTCCCGGCCCTGCGCGCACGCAATTGCAGGCAAGACTGCCGCGCAGCACCTCCAACGCATGTCCGAAAGCCTACCGGCCGACTCACCCACGCCGATGGATTTGTCACATTAAATGAGAAAGTTCCCTTATCTGGAATCATCCAGTTTGACAAAAACAGCCCATTTTCGTGCCAAATAATGTGACAAATAACAGCTCGCCAGCTCGGCTACCGCCGCGACCCCCGCAACCGCCTGCGCTGGAGACGACCCGGCTCGGTGCTCGCCATCCGCGGCGCGCGCTTCTTCGACCACCGCCGCGGCCGTGGCGGCGGCGGCGCCATCGACCTCGTGCTGCACGCCCGCGGCTGCTCCTTCCGCCAGGCCCTCGCCTTCCTCGACGCCCTGCCCCCCACCCCGGCACACCCTCCGCCAGCCCAGCCCACCTCCGACCGGGCGCTCTCCCTGCCGCCCCCCTGCCACGCCCGCTGGCCTCCCGTCCGCCACTACCTGGCCCGCTCCCGACGCCTCGACCCCCGCCTGCTCGACCACTGCCGCCACTTAGGCATCCTGTGGGCCGACGCCCGCCAAAACGCCGTCTTCCTCTGCCGCGACCTCCAACAACAGCCCGCCGGCGCCGAACTCAACGGCTCCCGCCCCAGCCCCTCCGGCGCCACCTTCAAAGGCCTCGCCCCCGGCTCCCGCAAACAACGCGGCGGCTTCTGGATCGCCCCCCAGGCTCCCCGCTCCAACACTCCCCCGCACTGCGTGCTGCTCTGCGAATCCGCCGTCGACGCCCTCTCCGCCGCCCTGCTCCAACTCCCCCAACTCCCACCTCACACCCTCTTCGCCTCAGCCGCCGGCCTCGCCCACTCCATCCCCGCCTGGCTCCACTCCATCCCCCCCCACCAACTGCTGTGCGGCTTCGACAACGACCCCCCTGGCCAACTCGCCGCACAGCGCCTCCTCGAACGCCATCCCGCCGCCCGACGCCTCCCCCCTGCCGGCGCCAAGGACTGGAACCAACTCCTGGTCCGCTCCTGCTGACCCCCTCCTCTTCCTTCTTGCAGTAGCCGTTTTCCAGCCCACCCTCCCACCTCCCCAAGCCAGACGCAAGCAATCCGGAAAATCCCGCTCCCCGCCTGCCATTTATTCCGGAAAACGCCGTGCCATTTATTCCGGAAAACAACACGCGGAACGCAGTGAGGCACGGCGGACGAGGGGCAGCGCGGGAAGGGCGGGCGCTGCTGCAGGGGCTGGCCATCTGCGGCAGCTGCGGGCGGCGGATGCAAGTGCGTTACGCGAGCTCGGTGCAATACCGCTGCGTGCCCAGGAACGGCGAGGGAGGCTGCCAGTATCTGGGGGGCGAGCGGCTGGATCGGCTGGTGGCGGAGCTGTTGCTGGAGGGGCTGGGGCCGGCGGCGGTGGAGGCCGCCCAGCAGGCGGAACGGCTGCGGGAAGAAGCAGCGCGGCGGCAGCTGCTGGGGTACCGGCGGGAAGTGGAGCGCAAGGAGTGGGACGAGCGCAAGGCGCGCCGGGAGTATTTGGCAGTGGAGCCGGAGTTCCGGCGCGTGAAGCGGACGCTGGCGCGGGACTGGGAGCGGGCGCAGCAAGAGCTGGAGCGGGCGCGGGAGGCGTTGCAAGCAGCGCGCCAGGAGCAGCAGGCGTCGCGGGCGGGCGAGCCGGCTGCGCTGTCGCGGGAGGAGCGGGCGGGCCTGAGGCAGTGCTGCGAGGACTTGCGGGCTGTCTGGGAGCACGAGGCGACCACTTGGCGGGACCGCAAGCGACTGCTGGGGGCGGTGGTGGAGGAAGTGGTGCTGACCAGTGACCGCGAGGCGGGCAAGCTGGGAGTGCTGCTGCGCTGGCGGGGGGGCTGGATCGACGAGCGGGAGCTGACTCGGCGGCCCATGCCCGAGCACGAGCGCACGCCGGAAGCGACCGTGGAACTGGTGCGGCGCCTGGCGCAGTTCGATTACGACCGCGAGGTGGCCGCGGAGTTGCGGCGGAGGGGGTTGCGCACGGCGCGCGGTCTGGAGTTCACGCGGCGCCGGGTCAGGTTCTTGCGACAGCAGCACCGCATCCCCGGCTGCCCGCGCAAGCAGGCCGGCGGTCCGGAGCCGGTGTCGGTCCCGGCAGCGGCGCGGGAGCTGGGAGTGTCGGTGTCCTCGCTGTACCGCTGGATAACGCAGGGCTGGGTGCCGGCCGAGCGGTCGGGGCCGGAGGGCGCCCTGCGGGTGCGGCTGGACGCAAGAGTGAGGGCGAAGTTTCGCGAGGTGGTCCCGGAGGGTTACGTGCGGGCCGAGGCGGCGGCGCGGCAGCTGGGAGTGTCCCGCCAGACGATCTGGTCGCGCATCCGGGCCGGCTCGCTGCCGGCGCTGCGCGTGGTGCGGGGCGCGGAGAGGGGCTTGTACGTGCGGTTGGGCAGCGAGTCGCAACCGCAGTTGCCCGGCTTGCAGGGCGCCGCTGAGGGGAGCGTTTGATGCCGGCGCCGCGCAGCAGCACGCGACCGAGGGGGCCGCTTTCGCGGCGCTCCGCGGACCGCCCGCCCGACCGCCCGCGGCGTTCCCACGATGCAAAGTGCCTGGCGAGGCGCCCTGGCGGGCTGCCGGCTGGCAACTGCCGGCCGACGGAGGCTGCCGCCGGCCCATTCTCGGTCACGGGAGCAGGGGGGCCGGCCGACGGGAGGCCGGAATCCGTCGTCAGGGCCCATTCTCACCACGTAAGCGGACGCTGCGCGCTGCAGTCAGACGCGACCAGTGCGGCCCGCATCCTCCCCCTTGCCACGCCCCGCGGGACGCCCTTGTCGCGGCGGCAGCGTCCACTCTCGAAGCGCCGACTCCCGGAATGCTCCGGACGGCCGGGCCGCTATCCACCCTCTGCTGCGGAGCCGTCCCGCAGCCCGTCTGGGGGCCCAATAGCAGCGATCAGGCGTTCCTCGAACCCATTCGGCCTGTCCGGGCCGCCATGGCGCAGGGAATGGCAGCCATGGCAGCGTGCCTGCGGCACCCTGCAGCCTCAGGCCCAGCCTAGGATGGACTTCCTCGGCCTCCCGGTCGGCAGCCAGACTAGCGCAGCAACGCACACCCTGGCGCGACCCGATTCTCTGCAAGCCAACCACTGCACAGCGTGCAGTAGCACAACGGAGGTGCATTATGAAGCGTAGCTGTTCCAAGACACCAAGCAGCCGTTGCACCTGACGCACTGCGGCGTGCGGACGGCAGTCCTAGCCGATGACGAAGAGAGCGGACCGACTTGCGGGGCGGAATCCAACCCGTGAGGTGTCGGAATCGGCACCCAGAAGAGCTGGCACGGCCGAGGGGGGAGCCTGGAGCCCCGCAATTCCGGTCCGGCAGGTGGTGACGAGTGCGGGCCACTCCACTACCAAGGAGACATGCTGCTCGCAGGGCGACAGATCCAGCCCGTGACCGTCGACTGGCTGCGCGCCTACTCGGCCGGCCCGCTCGGGCTGCTGCAGACGAACCGGCATGCGGAGGACGGGCTCCCGCGGAACGCGACGGGCGCGACAGACCTTGGGTCCCGGCTTCGCGATAATCGTGCCAAGTCTGGAGAGATTTCCGGAGCGCGGCTGCCTATGCCTCTCCAATTCGGAAAGCCGATGCTTCACTACCGGTCGGTCCGATCAACCATGGAGGTGGCACACGGGCTCGGGCTGGAAGGATACCCGGAGGGGACTTCCGTCATCGCGGACGAGCAGACCGGCGGGCGCGGCAGGCTGGGCCGCAGCTGGCTCTCCGAACCGGGCCTCGGACTGTACCTGTCGGTCGTGCTCCGGCCCGAATGCAGCGCTGAGGAGCTGCCCATTCTCACCCTCGTCGCGGGCGTGGCAGTGCGGGAGGCCGTGGCAGGTCTCACCGGCGCCGACTGCGACCTCCGCTGGCCCAACGACGTTCTGATCGAGGATCGCAAGTGCTGCGGCATCCTGGCGGAGAAGGGGCCCGCTCTCGACCGCGTCGACTTCGTCGTGATCGGGATCGGCGTGAATCTGAACCATCTCGAGTTTCCCGACGGGCTGCGCACCGAAGCGACCTCCCTGCGGATCGAGACGGGGCGCGAGTGGTCCGCAGACGCGGTCCGGGACATCATCCTGGAATCCTTGGCGGCCCGCTGCGAACAGCACAGGCGATGCGGTCCGGAGGCCGTCCTCCGCGCCTTCCAGGAATCTTCCAGCTACGCGGCAGGTCGCAGCGTCGTCGTGGAGGGCCCGAAGCGAGGCGGCCAGCCGCGGCGCGGCGTCACGGCCGGACTGAACGCCGCCGGCCAGCTCCTGATCCGCAGCCCCGACGGGATCGTCTGGCCGCTCGTGTCCGGCAGCGTCCGGCCCGACGGGGCCACAATGTAGTGGAATGCTGCTCGCAGTCGATGTCGGCAACACCAACCTCACCATTGGACTGTTCGAGGGCACCCGGCGTCTGGCGGACTGGCGTCTGAAGACGGATCTGGAGCAGACCTCCGACGGCTGGGGCGCGCTCTTCCACAACCTGCTGTCGCTTGCCAAGCTGCGCATGGCTGAAGTGGAGGCCTTCGCGTTCTCCTCCGTGGTGCCCCAGCTGGACGCGTCGATCAGCCGCATGGCCCGCCGCTACCTCGATCTCGAACCTTTCCAAGTCACCGCGGCGACGCGCACCGGGCTCGCCATCCGCGTCGACAAGCCGGAGGAGGTGGGAGCCGACCGCATCGTCAACTCCGTGGCCGCCTCCGAGCGGTACGGATGCCCCTGCATCGCCGTCGACTTCGGGACGGCCATCACCTTCGACGCCATCTCCGCCCGACGCGAGTACCTCGGCGGCATCATCTGTCCGGGCATCCAAGTCTCCTCCCAAGCCTTGGTGCGTCGCACCGCGCGCCTGCCCCAAGTGGAGCTTCGCAAACCATCCAAGATCATCGGCGCCGACACCGTGTCCAGCCTGCAGTCGGGCTTTTATTTCGGGATGCTCGGCATGTTGGACGGGATCCTCGAGCACATGCTGGCCGAACTCGGCAGCGAGACGGCAGTGGTAGCGACCGGCGGCCAAGCCGGAGTCCTCTCCCCTGCGTCCCGCCACATCCAGACCGTCGACGACGGCCTAACTCTCGATGGGCTGCGGCTGATCTGGGCCCTGAATCGTTCGTGAGGGCGCCGCGTGGTTGAGCCCTACCGCGGATCGCTCGCGCTGCTGACAGACCTGTACCAGCTCACCATGGCCTACGGCTACTGGCGGGAGGGAATGGACCAGCGGGAGGCCGTGTTCCATCACTTCTTCCGCCGGGCTCCCTTCGGAGGTGAGTTCGCGATCGCGGCCGGCCTGGACACCGCTCTGCAGTGGCTCGCCTCCTTGCGCTTCGACGAGGACGACCTCGTCTATCTGTCGACGCTGGCCGGGCAAGGAGGGCGCCCGCTCCTCGAGCGCGGCTTCCTCGACCACTTGGCCGACTTTCGATTCGAGTGCGACGTCGACGCCGTTCCCGAGGGCACCGCCGTGTTCCCCCAAGAGCCGGTGGTACGCGTGCGGGGCCCCCTGCTGCAGTGCCAGCTCGTCGAGACAGGCCTGCTGAACATCCTCAATTTCCAAACGCTCGTGGCGACCAAAGCCGCCCGGGTATGCCTCGCCGCCGGTGACGATCCCGTGCTCGAGTTCGGGCTGCGCCGGGCGCAGGGCATCGACGGTGGGCTGCGCGCCAGCCGGGCCGCCTACATCGGCGGGTGCGCGGCCACATCCAACTTGCTGGCCGGCAAGCTCTTCGGCATCCCGGTCCGCGGGACTCACGCCCACAGCTGGGTCCTGGCCTTCGACAGCGAGGAGGAGGCGTTCGAGGCGTTCGCCCGCGCGATGCCGCACAACTGCGTCCTGCTGGTCGACACCTACGACACCATCGAAGGAGTTCGCAAGGCCGTCCGGACGGGGATTCGGCTGCAGCAGCGGGGACACGAGCTGGCCGGCATACGGCTCGATTCGGGAAACCTGTCGGAACTGTCCCGGTGGGCCCGGCGCATGCTGGACGAAGCGGGACTTCCCCGAACGCAGGTGGTGGCCTCCAACGATCTCGACGAGGCGAGCATCGTCGATTTGAAGCGTCGCGGGGCGAAGATCGGCGTCTGGGGCGTCGGCACCAGCATCGCTTCCGCGCAAGGCGACCCGGCTCTCAGCGGCGTCTACAAGCTCTCGCTGCTGCGATCTCCGGCCGGCGAATGGCAGAGCAAGGCCAAGCGATCCGAGGACGAGGCCAAGGCGTCGACGCCGGGGATGCTGCAAGTCCGCCGTCACAGGGGCCCGGATGGCGCGACGGCGGACTTGCTGTACGACGAGCTGGCCCTGCCGGCTGGCCGCTGGAGCGGCGTTCCGATCGATGCCCCCCACACCCGACAGCCGATCGAACCCCAGGGAGAGCACCAGGACCTGCTGCGGCCAGCGTTGCGGCAAGGCCGGCCCGCCGGCCCGCGCCCCAGCCTTGAGGCAGCTCGTTCAAGATGCCGCCGCGAGCTGGCCGAGCTGGTGAGGGACGGCGCGAGCGGACACCGGCGCAGCCCGGTGCTGATCGAACGGGGCCTGCTCCAGCGCCGCAACGCCGCATGGCGGTCCGGCCGGCGAGGCGACGCCGGCTGAGGCTACCCGAGACCCGGCAGGTTCTCGCGCAGGATCCCGATGTCCTTGTCCCCCCTCCCGGAGAGGTTCACGACAAACGACTGCCCGCGGGCCGCGGGCGCGCGCTTGACCGCTTCCGCGACGGCATGGGCCGATTCGAGCGCTGGGATGATGCCCTCCAAGCGGGAGAGCGTCTCGGTCGCCGCGAGGGCGTCCGTGTCGACGCAGGAAGTGTATTCGACGCGCCCTTGGTCGCGGAGCCAAGCGTGCTCGGGACCCACCGAGGCGTAGTCGAGTCCGGCCGAGACCGAGTGCGTGAGCGCGATCTGGCCGTCCTCATCCTGCAAGATATAGCTCTTGGTGCCCTGCAGCACTCCGGGGAGCCCCCCCGAAAAGCGCGCGGCGTGGTCTCCGAGGTCCGGACCGCGGCCTCCGGCCTCGACGCCCACCATGGCCACATCCTCATCTGCCAGGAAGCGGTGGAACAGCCCGATGGCGTTGCTGCCCCCGCCCACGCAGGCGATCAGCAAGTCGGGCAGCTGGCCGCCGGACGCCTCGAGGAACTGCCTGCGGGCCTCAACTCCGATCACCCTCTGGAAGTCGCGCACGATCATCGGGTACGGATGGGGCCCCAAGGCGGAGCCCAGCATGTAGTGCGTGGTCTCGAAGCTGGCCGCCCAATCCCGCATGGCCTCGGAGATCGCCTCCTTGAGCGTGCGGCTCCCGGCGTCCACCGACACCACGTCCGCCCCGAGCAGGCGCATCCGGAAGACGTTGAGCGCCTGCCGCCGCATGTCCTCCGCCCCCATGTAGACGACGCACTCCATGCCGAACAGGGCGCTGACCGTGGCGGTGGCGACGCCGTGCTGGCCCGCCCCCGTCTCGGCAATGATGCGGCGCTTTCCCATGCGCTGGGCCACGAGCGCCTGCCCGAGGCAGTTGTTGATCTTGTGCGCTCCGGTGTGCAGCAAGTCCTCCCGCTTGAGGTAGATCGACGCGCCGCCCAAGCTGGCACTCAGCCGACGGGCGTGGAACAACGGCGTGGGCCGCCCCGAATAGTCCCGGCACAGGTCGGCCAGTTCGCGCTGGAAGCCGGGATCGCGCTGCACCTCGCGGTAGGTCGCCTCCAAGGCTTCCAAAGGCGCGACGAGGATCTCTGGGGCGTAGCGGCCGCCGTACTCGCCGAAGCGGCCTAGCCTGTCAGGGACGGAAGCTGCGGCCCGGGCCATGCCTTCACGATATCGCGGGCGCGGCCCAGCTGCGCCTCACTGGGCGGGGTTCTCGTACCAAACGACGCCGAGCAAGTCGGTCTCCTCGGAGGTGAGGATGTCCAAGTCACCGTCGCCGTCGAGGTCCAGCAGCTCGATCCGGTCGAACTTCACGCCCTCCGGGCCGCCCACGTCGATCGCCTCCCAGTCCGAGGAGGTCGGATTCCCACCATTCCGCAGCAGGCCGACGCCAGACAGCTCCCCTACGGCTTGCTCGCAGGTGAACACCAGATCCGCCGCCCCATCCAAGTCGATGTCGCCGATCGCGACGCCCTTGCCCGTGCCGAAGCCGTCAGGCAGGTCGATGGAATGGGTCCGCCAGTTGTTGCCGCGCGGCGAGAGGCTTCGGAAGAACTGGATCGGGCCGTCGCGGACCGCGAGCACGACGTCGGTGCGACCGTCCCCGTCCACATCGGCGAGGTCGAGAAACATGGCCTCGTGCTCGCCCTCCGAACCGATGCGATTGATTGGCCAAGCGGCGCTGCCTGGCATGTTCTGGAACCACAGCACGCCGCTGCGGGGCCCCTTGCGGTCGCTGGCGACGATGTCGATCCGACCGTCTCCGTTCATGTCGTGCCCGACGATGGACATCACCCAGCCCGCCCCGTACCAGCGGCTCCAAGACGCCCGGCCCGGGGAAGCAGCTGAGAAGCGCCAAGATCCGATCATCGCGAAGTCGTTCTTGGAGCCGGCCACGAGGTCGGTCGTGCCGTTGTCGTCCACATCCATCGGATGCGCGAACATCCACTGACCCTTGCCCACCGAGCGACTTACGGCGCTGGTCTTCCAGAGCGTCGAGTCCAAGTAATCCTCCGACGGCGCCGCGTGGATGTAGATCGTCCTCTCCTCGCCCTCGGTGGAGCTGACCACGTCGATCGCTCCGTCACCGTTCATGTCGGCGAACACGGCGTCCTCGGGCTTGGCAACCGTGCCGACCGTCACCGCCGGCCAAGGGTCCCGAACCTTGTCCCGGCCCGGGTGCAGGTAGGCGCGTACCACTCCAGACTCCTCCCAAGCCGTGGTGATATCGGCCAGCCCGTCGTCGTTGACATCCGCGATGCGCACGCCGTCAGCGCCCTTCTCGGTGTCGTCGATGGTGTGGCGGGTCCAGGGAGAGCCAGCCAGCAGCGGGACGACCAGCAGGAACGAGGGCAACAAGCGGGACATGCGCCCTGATTGTAGCGAAGCGGCAGGGTCGGGAACGAGCCGGTCGGGGCCGCCGTTCACGCCGACGCAAGGATAAGATAGGGTCTCAGGCCCGATGCTTCGAGAGATCGTCAAATACGGCGACCCGATCCTTGAGACGGTCTGCGAACCTGTCCCGGAGAGCGAGTTCGGAACGCCCGACCTGCAGATGCTGGTCGACGACATGTTCGAGACGATGTACCGCGCCCACGGGGTCGGCTTGGCCGCACCGCAGATCGGCATTCCGCTGCGGCTGACCGTGATCGACGCCACAGGCGGCGAACCCGGAGCGACGCGGCACGTGCTGATCAATCCTGAGATCGTCGGCGCAGAGGGCAGGCAGGTGGGCGAGGAGGGCTGCCTGTCGATTCCCGGCTTTCACGAGCCCGTCAAGCGGCCCGCCGTGGTGCGCACCAAGGCCCGCCAAGTCGACGGCGAACGAATCGAGTTCGAAGCCAAGGACCTGCTGGCGCGCATCATCTGCCACGAGAACGACCATCTTGACGGTGTGCTGTTCCTGAACCACTTGAGCAGGATCAAGCGCAATCTCATCCTGCGCAAGATCCGCAGGCTCAAGAGACGGGGCGAGTGGGACTAGCTTGCGAATCGTCTTCATGGGCACTCCCGAGTTCGCTGTACCATCGTTGCGCGCCCTCGCCAAGCGCCACCGCGTCACGGCGGTCTTCACGCAGCCGGACCGGCCCGCCGGGCGGGGCCGCAAACTGCTGGCGCCTCCCGTTAAGCGCGCCGCGGGCGGACTGGGCCTGCCGGTTTACCAGCCACGGAGCATCTCCGAGGACGAGGCGCACCGGAACCTCCTGCAGGCCGCGCCCGAAGCGATCGCCGTGGTGGGCTACGGTCAGTGGATCCCGAAGCGGATCCGGAGACTGCCGCCGCTGGGCTGCGTGAACGTGCATTCGTCCCTCCTTCCGAAGTACCGGGGCGCCGCCCCCGTCAGCTGGGCGATCGTGCGCGGCGAACAGCGTACGGGGGTTACCACGATGCGGATCGCGAGAGCAATGGACGCCGGCGACATCTTCCTCTCCAAGTCGACCGGCATCGGAGAGCGCGAGACCACTTCGGAACTCAATCGGCGCCTGGCTCCGATGGGGGCCGAATTGCTGGTTGAGACGCTCGAACGCCTCGCCGCCGGAACGCTCCGAGCGGTGCCGCAGGACCACCGGGCCGCGACCCGGGCCCCGCTCATCCGCCGGTCAGACGGACTGGTGGACTGGTCGCTGGACTCCCGGTCGATCTACAACCGGCTGCGCGGCTTCGATCCGTGGCCAGGCATCTTCAGCTTCTTCCGGGGCAAGAGGCTGCGGATCCATGCGGCCCGCGCCGGCTTGGACGGCGGCTTGCCCTCGGGTCGGATTGTCGCGGAGAACGATGTGGTCAGTGTCGGATGCGGCCACGGCCGGCTGCTGCTGGACAAGGTGCAGATGCAGGGGCGCCGCCCGGTTCGCGCGGCGGACTTCGCGAGGGGTGCCCGGCTCCAAGCCGGCGAGGTACTGGGAGATGAATAAAGTAAACGCTTCCGACTTGCCGCGAGGCTACCGGTTCGCTGCGGGTTATGCCGGCATTCGCAAGGCTCAGGCGGACGACCTCGCGCTGATCGTCTCCGACCAGCCTGCCGCGGCAGCTGGAGTCTTCACCCGGAACTGCGTCCGTGCCGCTCCGGTGGAGATCAGCGAGCGATTCCTCAAGCAGACCGCAGGCGTGGCGCGAATGATCGTCGCCAACGCAGGAAACGCCAACTGCGCCACCCGGAACATGCACGAGGTGGCGATGGCGACCGCGCGCAAGGCCGGCGCCCTGGCGGGAGCGCCTGAGAACCAGGTGCTGCTGGCCTCCACCGGAGTGATCGGCGAGCCCGTCGATCTGGGCCGGATTCCCAGCTCGCTGCCGGCCTTGTGGAACTCTCTGGCCCCACATCGCCTTCCTGAGTGCGCGAAGGCGATCATGACGACGGACACGGTACCCAAGCAGCGCTGCCTCAGCGTCAAGCTGGGCGGCGGGACCGTGCGGCTAGCCGGCATTGCGAAGGGCGCGGGCATGATCATGCCCGACATGGCGACCATGCTGAGCTTCCTCGTCACCGACGCCGCCATCGACTCCGCAACCCTCCGATCCATGCTCCTCCGGTCGGTGCGCGACAGCTTCAACTGCGTCACCGTCGACTCGGACACCTCCACCAACGACACCGTGCTGCTGCTGGCCAATGGAGCGTCAGGCGTGAGCGCTGCCAGCGATCCAGCCGCCTTTCAAGCGGGCCTCAACCGGCTGACTCGCGAACTCGCGATCGACATCGCTCGCGACGGCGAGGGAGCGTCGAAGCTGGCGCAGGTCACGGTGACAGGCGCTGGCGACGACCGGGACGCCAAGACGATCGCGCTGGCGATCGCCAACTCTCCGCTAGTGAAGACGGCGCTGGCCGGAGCCGATCCCAACTGGGGCCGGATCCTCGGTGCCGCCGGCAAGGCCGGCGTGGCGTTCAGACCGGAGCGCTCCTCCGTCTCGATCAACGGCTTCACCGTCTGCCGCGGAGGGATGAGGGCCGATTTCGAGGAAGTCGCGGTGCAGCGCACCATGGAGGAGGCCGAGAACGCCATCGAGTTCCGGCTCAGCGGAGCCGGCGCGGGAAGGGCCACGGTTTGGACCTGCGACTTCACCGAGGATTACATTCGAATCAACGCCGATTACCGCACCTGACCGGCCGGCTCGGCCGTCACTAGCAGAGCGCCTATCCTGAAATGGATGCGACGCTCACGGGCCCTTAGCTCAATGGTCAGAGCATCGGACTCATAATCCGCTGGTTGCAGGTTCGAGTCCTGCAGGGCCCACCAACCCGCGTCCCGGAGCCGTCAGGCGAAGTCCGGCCCGAATTCGGATCTGAGGCGGGGACGGTCCGCCGAGGGCTCAGGGAATACGCTCGCGCTGCCTGACCCACTCCAAGACCAAGTCCCTCAGATTCTTCCCGACGGGCTTGAAGCTGATTCCCCGGAAGGCGGACTGGCCGGCCACATAGTCGTTGGTGACAAAGCGGTAAGCCCGATCCGGCTCCACACGCCGTCCCTCGGTGACCTCGGTCGGCAGCTCCCTGCCCTTCACCTCGGCCTCCACAACCTCGTTGTCGAACGGAAGGATGTTCCAAACATGGCGGGCCAGAACGGTCCCCCTGTCGAGGGAATCGCGTACGCCGCCTCGATTCATGTAAGCGATCTCCGCCCCGGTGGACTCTGACAGCGCCCGCTCGACGAGGTCCTTCACCTCCGTGCGGCGCAGCGGCCGGTCGCAGGTCGCGATCTCCACATCGACTCTGGCGGACACCTGCGATTCCCAGTGCTCGACGAGAGCGGCGGTCTCCGCGTGCGGCGGATAGCGATCAGCGTAGATCGGCACCCGGGTCCACCGGTGGCCGACGATGCGGCCCGCATCCGAGTCGAAATCGATCACCAGCCGCCCGAGCTCGGTGCCGTAGGGCCGCAGCCCCACCGCGATCCTGCCGTCGATGACCAGCTCCTCGCTGCGTCCGCCGTGATTGTGACCTCCGACCAGCACATCGACCTCGGCCAGCTCTCGCAGGACCAACTCGTCCTCGTCATGGAACATGTGGGCCAGCACCACCACCATGTCGACTCGCCTCGCGATCTCGCGCACCTCCTTGCCAAGGGTCCCTACGAGGGGAGCAGCCCTCCACGGACCCGTCTGCCTCGGCTTGAGGAGGTGAGGAAGCATCGGCGTGAGTGCTCCGACCACCCCCACCTTCAGATTGCCGGCCGTGAGGACAGTCGAGGCTTCCACCAGGCGCCGGCCTTGCTGGTCCACCACATTGGCGGCGAGAATGGGTGCCTCAGCGACACGGACGAAGTCGCGAATGCGAGCCCAGCCGTAGTCGAACTCGTGATTCCCCAAGCTGTGCGCGTCAATGCCGAGAGTGTTGGCGACCTCAAAGACGGGCAGGCCTTCAAAAATGGTCGACACCGGAGAGCCTTGCACCATGTCGCCCGCGTGGAGCACGATCGGGTTGCGGGCCTTCTCGCGCTCATCGCGAATGGCAGTCGCCACATGGGCAAATCCGCCCATCCCCCGATCGCTCGGCAGCAGCCGAGCGTGCAGGTCGTTCAGGTGCAGGATCGTGACCTGCCGGACCTCACCTGTCGCGGGCGCGAAGGCGGCGAGCAGCAGCAGGACCGCGCCGCGGAATGCAAGCCTCGCTCTCATCAAGCCCTAGTTTCCCACTTGACGGCCGCCGGCGGCGGCGAGATCGAGCGGCGGCGAGGTGGTTCCGCCCGCCTCGAACACTTGACAGCGCAGGCTCCCGATGAGGGGCACTTCCTCCGCAACGCGCTCAAGCGGGCTCGATCCGCTCACGCGCTTCGCTTACGATGGTCAGATTATGCATCGAACAATCGCAGCGATCGCGCTGACTCTGTCGCTCGCCGGGACGCTCAGCGCCCAGAACCGCCCTCGACCCCGCACCCTGGGAGCGGAATGGGCCTCTCTGTTCAACGGCAAGGACCTCTCCGGATGGCGGAAGGTCGGGAAAGAGCAGTGGGAGGTCATTGACGGGGCGATCTTCGGGCAAGGAGTCACCCAGGAGTACGGCTACCTAGCAACCGAAGGCTCGTATCGCGATTTCCATCTGTCACTGCGATTCAAGTGCGAAGCAGACGGCAACAGCGGAGTCTACATCCACACCACTTTTTACGGCGACACGCCCAGGATCACGGCGGGCCGCCAGATCGAGATCGACAGGACGCTCGGACACCACACCGGCGGAATCTATGGAGACGGCAGGGGCTGGATCGCTTGGCCGTCACCGCAGTTCGAGACCGTGATCCGGCCCTACGACTGGAACGACATGCTGATCCAAGTTGAGGGCAATCACTATGTCGTCCACGTCAACGGCATTCGCGTCCTCGACTTCACCTATCCGTCTCCAGTAGCCGAAGAGGGGGTCATTGCCCTGCAGCTGCATTCCGGCGGCGAGGGCAGAATGCGATTCAAGGACATTTTCGTGCGTGACTTGAGCGCTAAGTGAGGACTGGGCCCTACCGATCCAACTGGCGGCCCGCCGTCGAGGGGGTAGCCAACTGCTCCAGCGCCAGTACCGCGTGAGGGACTTCGGCGGCGGCGGAGTGCGCGCGAGGCTTGTCGTCGACGAGCGGGGCGATCGTCTCCAGCGCGCGCTGCGAGATCGAGCAATCGAACCTGCCGGAGGCTAGACGGCCCTATCCTGCCCGGTGTTCAGGATGCCTTGGTCCTAGTCCTCGCTGCACCTCGGACGCGCAGGCTTGAGCCGCCGAACGGTGACTATCGGTCATCGATCGAACGGCAGCTCTGCCGAGCATGCGAGCCGGGGCCATGAACCACCGCACGGCCCAAGGAGCGGGGAGGGCACAACGGCGTCGGCGAGAACCGACGCTGGTCTCCAGTCATGCCAAGATGTCGCGAATAACCTCTCCATGCACATCAGTGAGGCGCATGTCCCGACCGCTGTAGTGATAGGTCAGTCGCTCATGATCCAGCCCCAGCAGGTGGAGCATCGTGGCGTGCAGGTCATGCATGTGAACTTTGTTCTCTACGGCGAAGTAGCCGTACTCGTCGGTCGCCCCGTACCGCATCCCCCCCCGGATGCCCCCGCCGGCCAGCCACATGGTGTAACCGAAGGGATTGTGGTCGCGCCCCGTCCGATCGCTGAAGTCACCGCCGTTGGTCTGGGCCGTCGGCGTACGCCCGAATTCCCCTCCCCACATCACCAGCGTCGAGTCGAGCAAGCCGCGGCCCTTGAGATCCTTCAGTAGTCCGGCGATCGGCTTGTCGGTCGCTCGAGCGTTGATCCTGTGGCCTTCCTTCAGCCGCTGGTGCTGATCCCACCGGTCCTGCCCCTTGCGCGCCGGCGTCAGCAGCTCGACGAATCGCACTCCTCGCTCGACCATGCGCCGCGCCAGCAGGCACTGGCGACCAAACTCGCTGGTCTCGTCCTCGTCCAAGCCGTACAGGGACCGCGTCACCTGCGACTCCCCGCTGAGATCGAGCAGCTCAGGCACGGCGCTCTGCATGCGGAACGCCAGCTCGTAGTTGGCGATCGTCGCCTCGATCGCGCTGACCGAGCCGAGGCGGCGCACCACGCCCCGGTTCAGCTTGCGGATCAGGTCCAGCTTGCTCTCCTGCAGCGCCTGATCGCCCTCACGGGGGACGATGTCGGCGATCGGATGCTCGCCCCGCCGGAACAGAGTGCCCTGATAGGACGCCGGCAGAAAGCCGCTGCCGAAGCAGTCCATGCCGCCTGGAGGGATCAGCCCGCTGTCCAGCACGATGAAGCCCGGCAGATCGTCGCACGCGCTTCCCAGCCCGTAGGTCACCCAAGCCCCCATCGACGGCCTCCCCTGAAAGCCGGATCCGGTATGCACGAAGTAGTTGCCGGCAGTGTGCTCGGAATGGTCCGCGACCATCGAGTTGACGACGCACAGATCGTCCGCGCACTCGGCTACGTGCGGAAACAAGTCGCTGACCCACAACCCGGACTCCCCGTGGCGCGAGAACTCGAAGGGTGAGCCGAACACTTTGTCGGTAATGTTGAACACCGTCGTGGGCAACTCAGGCAGCTGAATCGGCTGGCCGTGCTCGGCCCGCAGGCGCGGCTTGGGATCGAACGTGTCCATCTGACCCGGACCGCCGTCCATGTAGAGGAAGATGACGCTCTCGGCCTTGGCCGCGAAATGAGGGGGACGGACCGCCATCGGCTCGGCGATCCGGCCGTCGTCGGCCAAGGTCCGGTCGCGGGCCATCATGGCCGCCAGCGCGAGGCCGCCGAAACCGTTCGCGCTTCCAGTGAGCCACTCCCGTCGCGTCATCTCACCTGCCATGGTACAGCCCGTGGTGCGAATCGTCCGGCGCGAGGATCCCGGCAGCACCCGTAGCAGACCATACAATGGAGTCTCGATGGAACTCAACATCCTCGCCCTGCCTGGAGATGGAATCGGGCCCGAGGTGACTCGGGAGGCGATCCTCGTCCTCCGGCATGTCGCCCAGCGCTGGGGCCATTCCCTCAACCTTCGCGAGGGTCTGCTCGGCGGCGCGGCGATCCAAGCCTCCGGCGGGCCCTTTCCAGAAGAGACGAAATCACTGGCCTTGGCCGCCGACGCGACGCTGCTCGGCGCGGTGGGCCTGCCCCAGTACGACGACCTGCCCCCCGCACAGCGCCCGGAGAAGGGATTGTTGGAGTTGAGAAAGGCCTTGGATGTCTTCGCCAACCTGCGGCCCGTTTATTGCTACGAGAGCCTCATCGAATCGTCTCCGCTCAAGAACGAGATCGTGCGCGGTACTGACATCCTGATCGTGCGCGAGCTCACCGGCGGCCTGTACTTCGGCCAGCCGCGCGGCATCGAAGGGCCGGAGGGTGACGAGACCGCCGTCAATTCGATGGTCTACACGCGCAGCGAGATCCGGCGAGTGTGCGAGATGGCGTTCGAGCTGGCCCGCAAGCGCCGGGGCAAGCTCACCTCGGTAGACAAGGCCAACGTGCTGGAGAACTCCCAGCTGTGGCGGAGAGTGGCGACCGAAATGGCGACCGACTATCCCGATGTGGACCTTGAGCACATGCTGGTCGACAATTGCGCTATGCAACTGCTGCTGCGACCGACGGATTTCGACGTGGTCGTCACCGGCAACCTGTTCGGCGACATCCTCAGTGACGAAGGCTCCGTGCTCGCCGGCTCGATCGGCATGCTCCCCTCCGCCTCCATCGGCAACCAACTGCCCAACGGGGCGTGGCGAGGACTCTTCGAACCAGTCCACGGCTCCGCACCGGACATCGCCGGCCAAGGCAAGGCCAATCCGCTGGCCGCCATTGGCTCGGTCGCGGCGATGCTCAACTACAGCTTCGGACTGACCCAGGAGGCCGCCTCGGTCGAGGCGGCAATTGGTCGCGTGCTCGACAGCGGCCGGGTCACCGCCGACCTCAAGCCGACCGGCGAACCTGCCTCGACGGAGGAGGTCGGTCGGGAGATCTGTCGGTCGATCGACTAACCGGGCGGGCGGGCGCCACCCAGCCAGAGCAGTCGCATGGGCTTGGTCATAGAGACTGTTAGACACTGCGTCCTAGGACTGCCTTAAGGCCGCTTCCCAGCTGAGCGAGCCCATGCGCTCTCGATCGCTGTATTGAGCCAAGGCGTTCCTTTCGAACTCCGAGTCCGAGCGACTCACCAGCCCCGTCTCACCGTCCTGGACGATCCATCGCGGCCCGCCGCTGCCGGTCACGAGCACGCCGAAGTGCTCCATCCATGTGAGGTGGACGGGGTGCGGCTCGAACTTGGCGAGCGTGCGGCGCAGAGAGGGCAGCTAGCTCCAGATCGGAAAGTCCTGCCACAAGTCCTGCTCGCCGTGCACCGAGGCGCAGCTGCGGGGCAGCTCCAAGGATTGAGCGTGAATCCAGCCTCGGAAGCAATTCAAGAACGCCTCAAGGCGCCGCTGGTGCAGGGCCGAACGGATGACCGACTGGTCCCAATAAGGATGGTTCAGGACTATCAGTCGATCCCCCGAGGCACGGTGCGTAGCCAGCAGGTCGCGCACGTCCTGCGGGAGCGGATTCGCCGTGTAGTCCGCCCTCTGCGCCAGTTCCGGCGTGGCCGTGGCCGCGGAGAGCTTGTGAGCATCCAGATGGAAGTCTCGGATCGCCGCGAGTTCTGACCAGCCCGCCCGGACTGGCTCGGAAGGCGCGGCGGGCCAGTCACTACAATGAAGGGCTTATGACTCTCGACATGCCGAGGATGTCCGGCTGGTTCGGCGCCTTCCTGTTGCTGTTCGGATTGGCCACGTACTTGGCCAGCGACCAAGCCAGTCCCACCGCGCTGATTCCTTCCGCCTTCGGAGCGGTGCTCGTTAGCCTCTCCCTCGCCTGTCGCTGGACGAGTTCGAGCAAACATCCCATGCACGCCGCGGCGGCCGTGGCGCTGCTCGGATTCCTCGGATCGGCGACGGGCTTGGTCGACGGGGCCAAACTGCTCGCCGGACAATCCGTGGAACTGCCTCTGGCCGCCGTCTCCAAGAGCGTCATGGCCGTCGCTACAGCGACGTTCGTGGCGCTGTGCGTGGCCTCATTCCGACAGGCGCGCCGAGAACGCCAGTAGTCCCGTTCGACCAACCCAAGTCAGATGTCGAGGTTCGTCACCTCGAGGGCGTTCTCCCCGATGAACCTGCGACGCGCCTCGACGCTCTCGCCCATCAGCGTGGTGAAGATCTGCTCGCTCTCATCCATGTCCTCGATGCGCACCTGCAGCAGGCTGCGCTTCTTGGCGGTCATGGTCGTCTTCCACAACTGGTCCGCGTTCATCTCACCCAGTCCCTTGTAACGCTGGATCGAGGCGTTCTTCATGGCTGACTGCTTCAGGTGGGCTAGCAAGTCAAGGGAGTTCTCAACGGTGGTGGTGGACCGCTTGCCCTCCACCACGTACGGAGGGTGGTTGTAGGTCGCCAGCCGGCGCACGAGCTTCCGGAAGCGCCGGTAATCGGGCTTCCGAGCCAAGTCCAGGTTGATGGTTCCTATCGCGACCCTCCCATCCCGGAAGCGCACCTCCCAAGTCCCCTTTTTTTCGGGTTTCACCAGCGTGGCGACCAAGTCGGCCCGCTCCAGCTCGTCGCGCGCCGCCCGCATCGCCTCCTCGTTCTGAAAGTCCTCCTTGCGATCGATCCTCAGTTCGGAGTTGGCCAGCACGCCGACCGCCCGGGCACTGCGCAGCCGCCGCAGCACGAGACGACGGCTGTCGGCGAAGCTGTCGAGCTGCGCTACATAGCTGCGCAGGGCGGCTCGCTTCAGCTTGCGGCTGCCGCCGTTCGTGCCCAGCCGCAAGGTCACTCCGTCGGTGGCGATCCGGATCAGCCGATTCGACAGCTCGGAATCGTCCTTGACATACGTCTCACTCCGGCCGCGCTTCACTCTGTACAGCGGCGGCTGAGCGATGAACACGTGCCCGTGATCAATCAGCTCCCGCATCTGCCGGAAGAAGAAAGTCAGCAGCAGCGTGCGGATGTGCGAACCGTCCACGTCCGCGTCGGTCATCAGGATGACCTTGTGGTATCGCAACTTCGACAGATCGAAGTCGTCGGCGATGCCCGTGCCCAAGGCCGTGATCATCGCCCGGATCTCTTCGTGCGAGAGCATCTTGTCATAGCGCGCCTTCTCCACATTGAGGATCTTGCCCTTCAGCGGCAGGATCGCCTGGAAGCGACGGTCGCGGCCCTGCTTGGCCGTCCCGCCCGCCGACTCGCCCTCAACGATGAACAGCTCGGCCCGCTCAGGATTCCTCTCCTGGCAGTCGGCCAGCTTGCCGGGCAGCCCCGCCGAGTCCAGCGCCCCTTTGCGCCGGGTCAAGTCGCGCGCCTTGCGCGCCGCCTCGCGCGCCCTGGAGGCCTCGATGGCCTTGCCGATGATGCTCTTCGCGACGGCGGGATTCAGCTCGAAGTACTCGGCTAGATGCTCGTTGACGATGGACGAGATCTGGCCTTGGATGTCGCTGTTCAGCTTGCCCTTGGTCTGTCCCTCGAACTGCGGCTGCGGCAGCTTGACGCTGATCACGGCCGCGAGGCCCTCCCGTACATCGTCTCCGGCTAGGCTGAACTTGGCGTTCTTGATCAGGTTCGCGCTCTTGGCGTAGGCGTTGATGGTCCGCGTCAAGGCCGCCCGGAACCCCGTCAGGTGCGTTCCGCCCTCCACCGTGTTGATGGTGTTGGCGAAGCACAGCAGATTCTCGCGATAGCTGTCGTTGTACTGCAGCGCGATCTCGCAGGCGACAATGCCGCCGGGAAACTCGCGCTCGTCGTGAATGCAGATGGGTTCCGGATGCAGCGCCGCCTTGCCGCGATTGAGGTACGTGACGAACTCCCCGATGCCGCCCTCGAAGTGGAACTCCTGCGGGGCGCGCTCGGATCGCTCGTCGTCCAGCGCGATGCGCAAGCCGGCATTCAGGAACGCCATCTCCCGCAGGCGGGTGGCCAAGGTCCCGTATCGGAACGCGGTGGTCGTGAAGATCTCCGCATCAGGCTGGAACGTGATGCGGGTGCCCGACTTGGCCGAGCGGCCGATCAGCGCCAGCGGGCCGGTGGGGATGCCTCGGACGAATTCCTGGGCCCAAGCCTGGCCGGCGCGCCAGATCTGCATCCGCAGCAAGGACGACAGGGCGTTCACGCAGCTCACCCCGACCCCGTGGAGGCCTCCTGAGACCTTGTAGCTGTCAGCGTCGAACTTCCCTCCCGCGTGCAGCTTGGTCATCACGACTTCCGCTGCCGAGACGCCTTCGACCGGATGCATGCCCACGGGGATGCCGCGCCCGTTGTCCTCGATCGTGATCGAGCCGTCCTCATGGATGGTGACCTCGATCATGTCGCAATGGCCGGCCAAGGCTTCGTCGACGGCGTTGTCGACCACCTCGTAGACCAAGTGATGCAGCCCCAGGTCGCCCGTGGAGCCGATGTACATCGCCGGACGCTTCCTCACCCCTTCCAGCCCTTCGAGGACTCGGATGTTCTCAGCGGTGTACTCGCTCGATCGCTCTTTGCTATTCGTCTCCATGCTCGCTCGCGTCATCAAACTGCAGCTCGCAGGCGCTGCGGACCTAGATCCGAATGGGCATGATCACGTAGCGATATTCCGGAGCGTCGCCACCATCCATGCCCGGAACTTCCATCTGCGCCGCGGACTGGGAGTCCCGCAGCTTGAGGTAGACCGTCTCGCTGTCGCACACTCCGAGGAAGTCCAGAATGTACAAGGCGTTGAACCCGACTTCGACGGTGTCGCCGTCGTAATCGATGGGCAGCGACTCCTCGCTCGAGCCCCAGCTGGCGTGGTCCGCCTTCACGGTCAGCGTGCCGTCTCCCAGCTCCAGCCCGACCGGCCGGGCCCGCTCATCGGAGAATTGCTGGACGCGCTGCAGGACGCCGTGCAGCACCCCGTTCGTCATCTCCAGCGCAATGCCCAGATCCCTCGGCATCACCCTCGTGTGGTCCGGGAAACGCCCCTTGACCTTCCGGCAGGTGAACAGCCGCCGGCCCAGCCGGAAGAACAGGTTGTTCTGCTCGTGGGCCACCTCCGTCTGGGCTAAGCCCGTCGAGCTGGATCCCGCGTCCGGCTCCTCCGCGCCCTCCTCGTCCTGTCGCTCCTGACCGGCCTGCGGGAGGGAGAGGACCCGCTGCAGTCGCAACAGCGCCTTCTTCGAGATCAGGGCATCGAACTCGGTTGCATCGTCCACGCCCTCGCGTGGCTCCGTGTACACCGCCAGCCGGTGCCCGTCCGTGGCGACCAGCGACACCTTGTCCCGCTCCACCACGAACTTGGCTCCGGCGAGCGTGTAGTGACTTTGCTGGTCGGCGATCGAGATGACCGCTCTTGGGATGGCGGACAGCAGTGTCCGGGTCGGCAGCTTGGTCTTCTCGGCGGGCATTGCCGGAACTTCGGGGAAGTTGTGGGCGCTCACTCCGGCGATGCGGGTTTTGGCTCGGCCACAGGAGATCGAGACCATCTCGGAGGCCCCCGAAGTCTTCATCCGGACAGCGGCCGCAGGTAGCAGCTTGACGTAGTTGCTCAGCCTCTTGATCGGTACGGCGACCACTCCCTCCTCGGTCACGTTCGCCGGCAGCTGGACGTTCAGTCCGGTATCCAGATCGGTCGCCTGGATGGACAGCGTCTGCCCTCGAGCTTCCAGCAGGGCGCACGACAGCATCGGGATCGTCGGCTTGGAATCGATCATCCCGCTTGCCAGCGCCAGCTCGTTCGAGAGGTCTTTCTGCTCAACTGTTACGTCCATCGTGCTGTCTCTCCTTGTGGCTCTTCCGGCACCGTCCGATCGTTACGGCACATAATGCAGCCCTGCGTCTAGCGACAGGCGTCCGCAGGCCAATGGTGACTGCGAATATCCGGACATCGTGCCAGTCCTTAGTAGTAGTAGGGAGCGTTGATTCGTGGAAATCGCCTCAGAATCCCGGTGAATCAAGAAGTTGCGGGCCTTTGCAGCTGTGGGAAACCGAGCGCGTGTTCCACAGGTCCGGAACGGGAGCCGGAAATTCCACAGCTATCCACAAGCCCTGCAGGATTCACATTGTGGATAACTCCAGTATAGCGAACCATGGGCCGGGCGGCCGCATGCAGGCACTGCTCCCCCCCGCCAAGGCGGAGCCGCTTGCTGTGCCGGAGACCCGTGCTGGGCGATCGGTCAGGTCAGGATCGGGAAGGCTCCCGTCGCGCTAGCAGGAAGCACTTCGTTCAGCGAGCCCTGGCGGTAGCCCGCCAGGTCCAACGTCACGTACTGGAAGCCGAGGTCGCGGAAGATCCCGACCAGCGTCTGCGCCATCTCGATGTCCAGCGCCTTGGGCAGCTCCTCTTGACCGATCTCGATGCGGGCCAGTTCGCCGTGGTAGCGGACGCGGAAGACCCGGAACCCGAGGCGGACCAGCTCCTCCTCCCCGCGCTCGACGAGCTTGACGTTTTCCGCAGTCACGCGAGTTCCGTAGGGGATCCGCGAGCTCAGGCAGGCCGCCGCCGGCCGGTTCCAGGTCGGCAGGCCCGCTGCTTTCGACAGGGCGCGAATCTCCGACTTGGAGAGGTCGGCCTCCAGCAGCGGCGCGCGGACCTGGTGCTGGTGTGCCGCCCGGTGACCGGGGCGGAAGTCCGTGGTGTCGTCCTTGTTGAGGCCGTAAGCGATGGTCTCGACGCCCAGTCGCTCGCCGATCTCGGACATGCGCCGGAACAGTTCGTCCTTGCAGTGGAAGCAGCGATTCGAGTCGTTGCGGGCGTAGTCGGGATTATCGAACTCCTGGGTCTTGATCATGCGGTGGCGGATGCCGAATCGCTTCGCGAACTCGACGGCGTCCCGCTTGTGCGATTCGGGAATCGACGCCGAATCGGCCGTGACCGCCAAGGCCCTCGAGCCCAACACGGAGTTCGCGGCCCACGCCAAGTACGCCGAGTCGGTGCCGCCGGAGTAGGCGACCAGCAGGTCGCCCATCTCGGTCAGCAGCCCGAACAGCGCATCTTGCTTGATCGCCATCGGATGGTCCACGTGAGCATTATAGCCGGCCCGGACCGGCCGCTACTCTCCGAAGTAGGAGGAACCGCCCGTCAGGTGCCGCCGGCACACCTCCTCGTTCAGCTTGATGCCCAAGCCGGGCCGGTCCGAGAGCCTGTAATAGCCGTCCTGGTAGAACGGCGCGTCGCGCTCGATCAGGTCGTCCCAGTGCTCCAGTTCGACCGAGTCCGACTCGAGGGCTACGAAAGACCGGATCGCGGCGCAAGCGTGGGCGTTGGCCACCGTGCCCACCGGAGTGCACATGTTGTGGCAGGCGAAGGTGATGTAGTACTGGTCGGCCCAGTCGGCGATGCGCTTGGTCTCCAGCAGTCCGCCGGCCTTCTGTGGATCGGGCTGCAGGATGTCAGCCGCCTGCTGCTCGATGAACGGCCGGAAGGTGTGGCGGGTGTAGAGGTTCTCGCCCGTGCAGGTGGGGACGGCGCACTCGCTCGTGAAGCGCGCCATGGCCGCCGCGTTCTGGGGCGGGATCGGATCCTCGATGAACCACAGGTTGAGGTCCTCGACCATGCGGCTGAATGACAGCGCGTCGGCGTAGTTGTAGTTGAAGTGCAAGTCGATGCCCAGCGGGTAGTGCTCTCCCAGCCTCGCCCTAACCGCCTCCAAGATGGCTTGCCACTGCTTCCGCTCCAGCGAGGAGATGCCGCGATTCCAGATCTCGCCGCGATAGCGGAAGGGCTCTCCTTGAATCGCTCGGCCGCGGCTCTCCCAGTCCATGTCGAACTTGGTTGCCCGGAAGCCGTACTGCAGCGACTTCTCCGCCTCGGCCACCCACGCGGCTGGATCGGGTGTCTGCGGCGAGCCGGTGTCGTGGTAGATGAGGATCCGGTCGCGGAACCGGCCTCCCAGCAGCACGTAGACCGGCACGCCCAGTATCTTGCCGGCCAAGTCCCACAGCGCGGTCTCCAGACCGCTGATCGCGCTGGGGAGCGATCCAGTCCATGAGCCGTGGCCCAGCTTCGCCTCCGCCATCTTGGTGGCCAGGTAGTCGACCTGCAGCGGATCCTCGCCGAGCAGCACCTCCTCCAGCGAGCGCACGTGGCTGAGAATCCCGTCCCGGTTGTAGGACTCGCCGATGCCGTAGAGACCGGAATCGGTCTCGATCCGGATCAAGTGGGCTGGGTACTTGATATGCACCGAGGCGGTCTTGACGCCGGTGACCTTCACCTTGCCCATCTGGCTCTCGGCGGCCGGCAGGGACTGCACGACTTGGAGGAGTTCGGGAGCGAGCTGGGCGGCTGCTCCCGCCGCTCCGAGATGGAGCAGCCGGCGGCGCGAGATCATGGCTGCATGATAGCTGAACCGCAACCTCCGCAGGGGGGCGAATTAGTTCGAGGCACAGCTGCGGCCCCTCTATAATTCCTTCCTAGGAGCTTGTGTGAGGACTGGAATCGCGCTGACCACCGTGCTGCTGCTGGGGGCCGCCTGCTCCCACCGACCGCCAGCCGAGCGGCCCGGCAGCGTGGAGTTCCGGCAGCAGCCCGGCGGCTACCTCGCCACGGAGGCGGGCCAGCCGGTCCTGTTCTACCAGTTGGAGCCGAAATCGATGGACGGGCGCTATGAGCGCTCCAACTATGTTCATCCGCTTTACGGCTTGGACGGGGAGCGGCTCACGGAGGACTTCCCTCCTGACCATCCTCACCACCGGGGCGTGTTCTGGGCTTGGCACCAAGTGCTGGTGGGCGGAGTGCGGGCTGGTGACCAGTGGCTGGCGAGCCGGTTCTCCTGGCGCCTGCAGCGGGCGGAAGTGCTGCCCGGCGGCGCCGGCCTGCGAGTGGTTCACCGCTGGCATTCGCCGGACTATCTCGACGGCAGCCAGCCGATCGTCGAGGAGGTCGCCTCGGTGCTGGTGCGTCCGGCCGAGGGCGAGCTGCGGCTCGTGGACTTCGACATTCGCCTCGCTGCCCTCCAGGCGGGAGTCCGGCTCGGAGGCTCCGAGGACGCCAAGGGCTACGGCGGGTTCTCCGTACGGGTCCGCGTGGTTGAGGACCTGCGCTTCGCGGCCCGGAACGGCCCGGTGCAGCCGAATGTCCTCGCGTTGCAACTTGGGGACTGGGTGGACTTCTCCGGGACGTTCGGCCCTTCCGGCGGATCCAGCGGGATCGCGATCCTCGTCCATCCCTCGTCCGTCGGTTACCCGCAGGACTGGATCCTCCGCGCGCCGGCCAGCCCCAGCATGCAGAATCCGGTCTGGCCCGGCGCCGAGCCGGCCGCTCTCCCCGAGGGCGTCGAGGTCCGCCTCCGCTATCGCCTCGTGGTGCATCGAGGCACGCTGTCGGCGGCGGACCTCGACGCCTTGGCGAAAGCCTACGCGGCTTTGCCGTAGCGGCCTGCGAGTCCGGGCCTAATGAGGCTCGCCCAAGGGCGGGCCGGCTGCGACGCCGTCTTGGGCCGTCCACGCGATCCGGCCTGCGACGATCGTCGCGACCGGCCCGCCGCGAAACTTCTTCCCGCCGAACGGGGAGTTCTTGCTCTTCGATTCCGTGGCCTGCACGTCGTAGGTCCATTCGCGATCGGTCGAGAACAGTGTCACGTCGGCCGGCCCTCCGGGCTCCAGCCGGCCCGCGTCGAGGCCGAGGATTTCGCACGGCGCGCTCGTGAACAGCCGGACCAACTGCATCAGATCGACGATCCCAGTGTGCAGCAGCGCTTCCAACGACAGACCGAGCGCCGTCTCCAAGCCGGTTACTCCGAAGGGGCAGCGCTCGAACTCCTGCATCTTGATGTGGCCGGTGTGCGGCGCGTGATCCGTGGCGATGCAGTCGATCGTGCCGTCGGCCAGCCCCTCGATTGCCGCATCGATGTCGCGTGCGGTGCGCAGCGGCGGCTTCATCTTGTAATTCGAGTCGTATCCGGGAATGTCCTCGTCCGCCAGCGCGAAGTGGTGCGGAGTGACCTCCGCCGTGACGGGCAGGCCCAGTCTCTTGGCGTGGCGCACCATGGCGATGGAGTTGGCGGTCGAGATGTGGGCGATATGCACTCGCGTCCCGGTGTCCGCTGCGAGGATGATGTCCCGGGCGACCATCACGTCCTCCGAGCAGCCGGGAATGCCGCCCAGTCCCAGGCGCATGCTCTGCAGGCCCTCGTGAATGTCGCCCCCGCCGCTCAAGGTCAGGTCCTCGCAGTGATCGATCACCGCGATCCCGAAGGACGCAGCGTACTTCATGGCCCGCCGCATCAGGCCGGAGTTCATGACCGGGATGCCGTCGTCGCTGATCGCTACGGCCCCTTCCGACCTCATCGCGCCGATGTCCGCGAGGCGTTCCCCCCGACTGCCCTTGGAGATCGCCCCGATGGGGCGCACGCGCACTGTCGCGGTGCGGCGGGCGCGCTCGACGATGAAGCTCGTGACTTGGGCCGAATCGTTCACCGGACGGGTGTTGGGCATGCAGCAGACCGTCGTGAACCCTCCGGCGGCGGCCGCCCTCGTTCCGCTCTCGATCGTCTCGGCGTGCTCGAGACCGGGCTCGCGCAGATGGACGTGGATGTCGACCAGCCCGGGAGCCACGACCAGGCCTTCCGCGTCCACCACCTTGGCGTCGCCAGCGGGGAGGTCCGGCTCGATGGCGACGATGCGGCCGCCTTCGATCAGCAGGTCGCGACCGGCGTCCAGGCCGCTGGTGGGATCGATCACCCGTCCGTTGCGAATCAACAGTGGCATTGTCGGAACCTACTCCGCGCAGACCCACTCGAGGACCGCCATGCGGATGGCTACCCCGTTCTCGACTTGGCTGAGGATCATCGAGCGTTGCGAGTCGGCCACCTCACTCGAAATCTCGCGGCCGCGATTGATGGGACCGGGGTGCAGGACGATGGCGTCGCGCTTGGCGAGGCTCACGTGCTCAAGCGTCAGGCCGTAGTGGCGGAAGTACTCGCTCTTGGGGAACAGCTCGATGTTCTGGCGCTCCAGCTGCACTCGCAGCATCATGATCACGTCGGCGTCGCGCACGGCTGCCCGCATGTCGTGGGTCAGGCTGACGCCCGGGGCGAGACGCGTCATCGTCTCCGACACGGTCGTCGCGGGTCCGCACAGCACCACTTCGGCTCCGAACCGGGCCAGCAGGTGGAGATTGGACCGGGCGACGCGGGAATGCGAGATGTCTCCGATGATGGCGACCCGCAGGCCTTGCAGCTTGCCCTTCACTTCGAGGATCGTCAGGGCGTCGAGCAGGGCCTGCGTGGGATGCTCGTGCCGCCCGTCCCCGGCGTTGACCATCGGCGTGGACAGGTAGCGGGCCAGGAAATGCGGCGCGCCGGAGGCCGAATGCCGCATCACGATGATGTCGGGATTCATCGCGGCCAGCGTGTTGAGGGTGTCCACCAGCGACTCGCCTTTGGACAGGCTGCTGCCGAGGGCTCCGATCCCGATGGTGTCGGCTCCGAGGCGCTTGGCCGCGATCTCGAAGCTGGTGCGCGTGCGCGTCGAGGGTTCGAAGAAGAGGCTGACAATCGAACGCCCGCGCAGCGTGTCGAGCCTGCGATGGCGGTGGATCGCCTTGAAGTGCCGCCCGCGCTCCAGCAGCCGCTCGATGTCCGGCCTGCTCAGGCCTTCGATTCCCAACAGGTTGCGAGGGCCCGGACTCTGGGGTTGAGCGGTCGGCACCGGCGTCGTCCGCCTCCCATCATACCGGGCGCGAGCGCTCTGCCGAATGCGCGACGCTCACTCCCCGCTCGACGGCGCGGTGACCAGGGCGTCGGCCACGGCGTCCATCAGGTGGCGCGTTGAGGAGGAAGAGTAGCCGAAGTTGTTCGCGAGGATCGAGAAGGCCAGGTTTCTGCCGCCCGGCGCCTCGGCGTAGCCGGAGAGGGCCAGCACGTTGGTCATCGAACCTGTCTTGGCGCGGATGCGGGCTCGCCCGGGAGAGCGCCGGAACCTCCAATCAAGGGTGCCGTCAACGCCCGCCAGGGGCAGGCTGTCGAGGTAGGGCTGCCGGTGCTCGGACTCCCACATGAATTGCAGCAGCCGGACTGTGGCTGCCGGGGCGAGCAGATTGTGCCGCGAGAGGCCCGATCCATCCCGCAAGGCATGCTCGGCGCTGTTGAGCCCTGCCGAGGCCAAGAATTCCCGCAGGGCCGCCAGCGCGGCTTCATAGCTGCCGATGCCGGACCCGTTCCAGGCGACTTCGCGCAGCAGCATCTCGGCGTGCAGGTTCTGGCTCACCTTGTTGACTACCCGGACCGCCTCGGCCAGCGCGACTGAGGATGCGCTGGCCAGCTCGGTGCCGGGAGCGGGGCGCGCTCCCGGCGCCGAGCGCAGGCTGGGCAGCCGGTCGGGCGTCTGGTGGCGGGCCTTCGCCTCGCCTTCGACGTCGACGCCCGAATCGGCCAGAGCCTGCGCGAAGGCCTGCGCCGCGTAGAGCGCGGGATCGGTGGCTGAGAGTTCGTACCGGCGGCCCCGTGACCGGGCAGGGATCTGGCCGGACAGCACGACCTCGCCAGGCAGATCTCCTCGCCGGACCGCCAAGCCGCGCCTTACGTATTGGCTGGAGACGGTACTCGTGAGGTTCACCAAGCGGTAGTGGGCCAAGGCCGGACTGGCCAGCAGGCTGGCTGCGTCGCCCGGGCTTCCAGGACTGACTCTCAGCTCGACCAAGTTGTCGTTGAACACCAAAGCGCTGACCGGACTGCCGTAGCCTTGCAGCGTGTCGGCATAGCCCCAGCCGCGCGGAAAGGGCTGCCACACGTAGCGCGAGTCGTCGCCAACGATGTCGCCCGTGACCCGCCGGACGCCCCTCTCCCGGACCTGCCGGGCCAGCTCTCGCATCGGTTCGAGCCGGTCCGGCCCGCGACGAGTCTCGTTGCGATACGGCAGCCGGCGCGAGGACAAGTTGGGATCGCCCCCGCCGATCAGGAGCAGATCGCCGTGGAGCACACCGTCGTCGTCGATAGGGCCGCCCGCCGTGACTCGGGTCGAGAAAGTGTAGTCCGCCCCGAGGCGGGTCAGCGCCAAGGCTGTCGAGTACAGCTTGACGTTGGAAGCGGGCAGGAACAGCTGGCCGGCGTTGCGCTCGTAGACAATCGAGTCTTCGTCCAAGTCGCGCACCAGGACGCCCCAGTGGCTTCTCCGGGCGGCCGGCTGCGCCAGAAACTCGTCAATCTCGGCCGCGATCGCCTGATTAGTCGTGGCGTGCTGGGCCGCGAGACAGGGAGCGAGCGTCAGCGCGGCGAGCAGCGGTGTCGCGAGGCGCATTGCGAGTTCAGCCCAGCAGGGGCGCGGCCTGCCGGGCGAAATAGGTGAGGATGAAGTCCGCTCCCGCCCGCTTGATGCACACCAAGCTCTCGAGCATCGCACGCTCGGGATCGAGCCAGCCGTGGCGGAAGGCGGCCTGCAGCATCGCGTACTCGCCGCTGACTTGGTAGGCCCCGGTAGGCGCGTCGAAAGTCTCCTTGGCCGCTTGGAGCACGTCCAGGTACGGCATGGCGGGCTTGACCATCACCATGTCGGCGCCCTCTTCAAGGTCCGCCGCGATCTCGCGCAGAGCCTCGCTCTGATTCGCGGGATCCATCTGGTAGGTCTTGCGATCACCGAAACGCGGCGCCGACTGGGCCGCGTCGCGAAACGGCCCGTAGAAGGAGGATGCGTATTTGGCCGCGTAGGCCAGGATGGGCAGGCTCTCAAATCCGGCTTCATCCAGGGCCGAGCGGATGGCGCCCACCCGGCCGTCCATCATGTCCGAGGGCGCGATGATGTCGGCTCCCGCCTCGGCTTGGGACACGGCTGTCCTCTGTAGCAGTGGCAGGGTGGCGTCGTTGTCTACGTCGCCTTCTCGGACGACTCCGCAGTGCCCGTGATCGGTGTATTCGCACAAGCAGGCGTCAGCGATTACGAGCAGGCCCGGAACCTCCCGCTTCAAGGCGCGGATGGCCTGCTGAACGATGCCCTCCTCGTCGTAGCCTCCCGAACCGACAGCGTCCTTGCCGGGCGGGATGCCGAACAGGATGACGCCGGCGATTCCCAGCGCGGCCGCTTGCCGGGCCTCCTCCACCAGCAGGTCGATGGAGAGGTTCGCCACGCCCGGCATTGAGTCGACCGGCGTGCGCACGCCCTCTCCCGGGCAGGCGAACAGCGGCAGGACCAAGTCCGCCGGCGAGACGCGAGTCTCCCGGACCAGCGAGCGGAGGGCGGCGCTTCCGCGCAGCCTTCTGAGGCGGTGCGCCGGAAAGGACACCGCCCCATTCTAGCCGCCGTCAACCTCTCGCCGGAGAAGCGTCGCGGAGCCGGCCGCTCGCGGCCCTCGCGCTGGGAGGAGGGCCTAGGGCATCTGGTATCCTCAAACCAAGTTCGGGCAGGGCGCGGCCAAGCGGGTCGGCGGCTCTGTTCCAGAGGGCGGGGAGAGCATGTCCGGTCACTCCAAATGGTCGACCATCAAGCACAAGAAGGCAGCCACGGACGCCAAGCGAGGCAAGGTCTTCACGCGGCTGATCCGCGAGATCCAAGTCGCCGCGCGGGAAGGCGGTCCCGACTTGGACTCCAATCCCCGCTTGCGCACCGCCGTGGCCGCCGCCAAGTCGCAATCGATGCCGGGCGGCAACATCAAGCGCGCCATCCAGCGCGGCAGCGGGCAGCTGGAGGGTGAGACTTACTCCGAGATCACCTTCGAGGGATACGCGCCCGCGGGCGTGGCGGTGCTGGTGGAGACCCTCACCGACAACCGCAACCGCACGGTCGCTGATCTGCGCTACATCTTCTCCAAGAACGGCGGCAACTTGGGCGAGAACGGCTGCGTGTCGTGGATGTTCCACAGCCGCAGCCTAATCGTCGTCGGCAAGTCCGCCATCGAAGAGGAGGAGCTGATGGACATCGCGCTGATGTCGGGGGCGGACGACATGCAGGACGACGGCGAGCATTGGGCCGTGTACTCCCCTCCGGAGGTGCATTCTGAGGTGCTGGCTGCCATCAAGGAGGCCGGCGTTGAGCCGGTGACGGCCGAGGTGTCCAAGATTCCTGACACGACGGTCAAGGTGACGGGCAAGCAGGCGGGTTCGGTGGTTCGGATGATCGAGAAGCTGGAGGACCAGGACGACGTTCAGAACGTGTTCGCCAACTTCGACATCGATTCCCGCGAGCTTGAGGCCGCCTCGGCCTGAGCGCGCCGCCCGTGCGAATCCTCGGCATAGACTGCGGCTCGCGCGTCACGGGTTACGGCGTGATCGAAGCTCATGGGCGCGCGCTGCGCCCCGTCGGGTACGGGGCGATCCGGACTCCTCACTCGGGCGAGCTGGCCGACCGCTTGGTTGCCGTGGCGGAGGGCCTGGACGACGTGATTCGGCGCTACCGGCCGGACGAGGCCGCGATCGAGGACGCGTTCACGCGCGTGAACGCTCGGAGTGCGCTCGTGCTGGCCCATGTGCGCGGGGTGGCTGTGCTGAGCGCGGCCCGGGCGGGGCTGTCGGTAGCGAGCTACGCCCCTGCGCAGGTCAAGAGCAGCGTAGCGGGCCTCGGGAACGCGAGCAAGGAGCAGGTGAGGTTCATGGTCGGGTCGTTGCTCGGCCTGCGCGAGGTGATCAGCCCGCTGGACATCTCGGACGCGCTCGCGGTGGCCTGCAGTCACGCCAACCTCAGGGACGCCGCAGCGCGAGGAGGATGACTTCGTGCTGGGGCGACTGCTGGTTGCTGTTCTGCTTGCGTCCGGCTGCGGCGGAGCCGCGGAAGTGATTCGCTTCGAGCGAGTCTTCCCCGGCGCGGTTCCTGAACGCTTTGAGGCGGCGCTGGCCAGCGACGGCAGCCTTACCTACGCCGAAGGTGGGGAGGACCCGGTTGAGTTCTCCGTAGGCGACCGGGAGACCGCTTGGGTGTTCGAGCGAGCGGCGGCTCTGGACCACTTCGCCAAGTCGCTTGCCAGCACTCGCCGGGTGGCGTCGACGGGGGCCAAGACCCTCCGCTACGAATCGGACGGAACCGTGCGGGGCACGGCCCACTTCGACTACTCGGAAATCCGCGAGGCGCGGGAGCTGGCCTCTTGGTTCGCCAAGCTGGCCGAAACGCAGCAGCACTTGGTGGCCTTGGAGCGCGCGTTGCGATTCGACCGGCTGGGAGTCAACCAGGCGCTGGTGAGGCTGGAGGAGGCTCACGAGCGGAATAGGATCGTCGCGGCGGGAATTCTCGTCCCCGTTCTGGAGCGAATCGCTGACCAGCAGCGACTGGTCCACTTGGCCAGAGCGCGGGCGCAGGGCCTGTTGGAGCGAATTGCGGCCGAGGGACGATAGTCCGGCGCGATCCCGAGCCCGGACTGCCGGACTCTCCTACACCGGCTCCCCGACGATGCGGTCGTAGATCGCGGCGAGCTGCTCCTGGGAGGAGTACGAGATCTCGAGCTTGCCCCGTTGTCCGCTCTGCTTCAGCTTCACAGGCGCCTGCAGCACGCGCTCCAGCTTTGCGATCGCGGCTGCCACGTTGGGATCGATCGCCGGAGCACGTCTCTTCCTCGGGGGCCGTGTCAGCTGGCGCGCCAACCGTTCGACGTCCCTGACGGAGAGGTCCTCGTCAGCGGCCCGTTGGGCCAGGGTTCGCTGATCAGCAGGGCGCGCCAGGGAGAGCAGGGCGCGGGCGTGCCCCATCTTGAGCTTTCGCTCGCGCACCAGCTGCTTCACGGAACCGGGAAGCCGCAGCAGGCGCAGGTGATTGGTGATGGACGCCCGGCTCATCCCGGTGCGCTCCGCCAGCTGGTCGTGGATCAGGTCCAGCTCGCGCGCCATGCGCTGCAGGGCCGAGGCGATCTCAATGGGATTGAGGTTTTCGCGCTGTAGGTTCTCGACCAGGGCGACTTCGAGCAGCTGGTCCTCAGAGATGTCGCGCACCAGCGCCGGAACTGTTGGCAGGCCGGCCAGCCTGCAGGCGCGGACGCGCCGCTCGCCCACGATCAGGGTGTAGCGATCTCCGCTGCCGCGCACGAGGATGGGCTGCAGAACTCCGTCGCGCAAGATCGAGTCGGCGAGCTTTCGCAAGGAGGCAGCGTCGAACTCCGCTCGTGGCTGCACCGGATTGGGGTCGATCTTGGCCACGGGGATCGGCGTGACGGCCGGCCCTGCCGCGGACGGAGTCGGCAGCAGGGCGGCCAGCCCTCTGCCCAGCGGCGGGCGCTTCTTCGAGGCAGCACGCTTCTTCGGCATCGGGATCGAGTCAGCGGGATGCTGGCGGCTCCGCGGTCCGGCTCGTTCGCCCCAAGACCTCTTCGGCGAGCGCCAAGTAGCTCTGCGCCCCCTTGCAGCGCCGGTCGTACTCCAGCGCGGGCAGGCCGTGGCTCGGCGCTTCCGCCAAGGTCACGTTGCGCGGAATCACGGTCCGCAGCACGAGCGAGTCGAAATGCTCGCGCAGTTCGGCGGCCACTTGGCGGCTCAGCGTGAGCCGGGAGTCGAACATCGTGAGCAGGACGCCGGCCACGGACAGCTTGGGATTGAGGGACTCCCGGACGGACTGCATGGTGCGCATCAGGGCGGACAGGCCCTCCAGCGCGAAGTACTCGCAGTGAATCGGGATCAAGACGGCGTCCGCGGCGACGAGAGCGTTGAGCGTGAGCA
The DNA here is from genome assembly GCA_963662745.2 of Bryobacterales bacterium. Classification (GTDB taxonomy): domain Bacteria; phylum Acidobacteriota; class Terriglobia; order Bryobacterales; family UBA6623; genus VXMF01. The sequence continues at coordinate 899,792 of CAXXUI010000002.1, read as the reverse complement.
AGTCCAGAGCGGGCGGGCAGTCGATCAGGACCTCGTCGTAGTCGCTCGCCGAAGCGCTTCTGGCCGCTTCCAGCAGGCGCTCTCTGCCCGCGACCCCAGCCAGTTCCACGTTGGCTCCGGCGAGGTCCCCGCTGGAGGGAAGCAGGTCCAGCCCGCTTACGGCCGTGCTGACGATGGCGTCAGCGAACGAGGCCGCGCCAATGAGGACGTCGTACAGGCTCGGCTCCTCCTCACCGGGCGTCACGCCCAGTCCGCTGGTCGCGTTGGCCTGGGGATCGGAGTCCACCAGCAGGACCCGCCGGCCGGAACTAGCCAAGGAGGCGGACAGGTTGATGGCGGTGGTGGTCTTGCCAACCCCGCCTTTCTGATTGGCAATGGCGATCCAGTTGGCCACGGAGTGCCCTACAAGGCTAGGCTAGCAAAGGCCGGCCGGCGCCGATCTTTCGGCTGGAACGACTTGGCCCACGAGGGATTCAGAGCTGGGCCGAGACCGGATGGACGAAGCCGCCGACTGGGCGGCCGGCGAGCCCAGCCCTTGGCGCCGCGACAGTCGCGCCGCCGCCACGCCCTACAGCGACCAGCGACGAATCCTCGTTGCTTCTTGACCGCTCGCGCGAACCAGCGGCCCGGAGGCTTGTCGCTGCTCGTGCGGCCGACACTTCTCTCGATTGGCAGTCCCGGCGGCTCCCGCTGGAGATGAATCGGGTGCGCGCCTCCCTGTCCGGTTCCGTCGGCCAAGCCCTCCGCTCGCCGCCGTTGGAGGTTCCCGAGCGGCTGACGGCAAGCGGCTAGCTCGTTCAGTCGCCTTGCTGAGAGGTCATCAGCGGATGTCCGAGCGTGTCCCCGTTCGCTTCGAACCCGTCCCGGTCCACATCGACGAAAATCGGATTCGTGTAAGCGACGGGCTGCATCCGGCCATTCGGATCGAGTCCCCACCCCCGCTCAATAGTCGAGCCCTCACCTACGGCAACTACGATCAGGTGAGCGTCCTGCTGCAGAGCGACTCGAATCGTCTCGTCGAAGAGGATCGTCCCCTCGCGGAACATGCCGGGAATCTCCGCCTTGCGAAAGTCGTACTGCTCCGGCTGGCGGCCGTTGACGAGGACTTGGACTCGATTGACCTCGAGCCAGTTGGGCGTCTGAACACGGACCCTCAAGTCGACGAAGCCCTCGCTGATCACAGTGGAGCCGATGGGCAGGCCGTCCAGCGTAGTGACCTCGAGGAACGGGCCGTTCGTGATCATCATCCGGCCGGCCTTGGAATTGCGGATGATCTCCCGGTGATCGATGCGCGCCGGATCGTCCGTGCTGCTCGGCACGTAGGTCCTCCAGCCCCCGACGCCGTTTCCGAAGATGCGGTGGGCGTCGCTGACTGCGACGCACCATACGCGACGCCCCTGATTGAGCAGCTGCAGCCATCCGAAGGTGCGGTTCGGCCCGGAGCGGGTGGCGTAGCGTGGGTCGAGGTGCAGTATTTCGGCGCTCCAGACCTCCGCGGCGTCGATCAGGCCCTCCAGCCCGACGAAGCCGCCGTCCTCGACGCCGTCCCTGTTCCGGTCGAAGAACACGCTCCCGACATCGGGATGGTTGGCTTGGACCCAGCGTTCCGGACCGCCGCCGAACCACCCGACGCGACTTCTGGCGTTGGCCCCGGGATCAATCCGCGATCCGCCCAGCAGGGTCGGGGTGTCCCAGTTGCGCAGCGTGACGGCGTTGATCCTGGGATCGAAGTGCCACAGCGGCGCTCCGCCGTTCTGAGTCAGCGGATCCGGGCGGATCGGAAAGGCATTGAAGTGCTGCCCGCTGCCCGTGAGCTCGATGCCCGGCACGGTCTTGATTCGATCGGCGAGGCCCAAGGCCTCGATGTAGGGAGTCCAGTCGTAGAGCCGCTGATGCTCCGTGGTCGGAGCGAACTCGATGTGCTCGGCAGCGAAGTTGATGATGCGGTCGTTGGTGCCGCAATAATTGTCGCCGCTGGGCGTGGAGTGGGCGTGGTAGTCGGTGCTGATCCATCCGGCGGTGTCGACGGACCTCTCCATGACGGCCTCCACCTCCGCCAGCTCGCCCGGGCCGACCTCGACGTGCTCCTCCACCAAGTCGTGCTCCGGCCCGAGCGTTGCGCGGAGGAGGTAGCGGCCCGGAGGAACTTGCTGCCGCACGGTCCCGTCGTGGGTCTGGTACTGATGGTTGCCGCCGTGCGCGCGGTAGTCCGTCCCGAAGTTCGGCGTCTCCGTGCCCTCGATCCCGAGGAACTGGACCTTGCCAGGGGAAGGGTTGCCCTCGGAGTCGCGGATGGTCACGTGGATCATCGAGGCTGGAGGCACGGTCCAGTCGAGTTCTGTCGAGCGGTTGGGCCGGATCTCGATCTGTCGCGTCTCCGGCTCGCGGCCGATGTCCTCGAGCCGCAGTTCGTGCCGGCCGGCGGGCAGACGGAACTCGATCCGGCCGTCGGCGCCAGGATAGTGCGGGACGGACTCGCCGTCGACGGACACCAGCACGGTTGCGTGGTCAGCCGGCCTGCCGTCCGAGTCCTGGATGACTCCCGTCACCTCGCCCGTCGGTCCCCGCTCCGCTGCCAGAACGCCCCACGCCGCGAGGGGTGAGCTCCCGACGGCGACCCGAAACTGGTAGCGCCTGCTCTCCCCCGGCTGGAGCGCCACCTCCTCCGGCGGTGCTTCTTCGTCTGCGGACGCCACGGCGTATCCTCGCTTGTCCATCGGATCGATGCTGTCGCCGACGAGGATGCCGCCCGCCCGCTGCTCGCCTTCAAGGCCCTTCCAAGTGGGTGCCGGAGTGATCGCTACGGGTTCGGAGGATTCGTTTCGGTAGGACGAGGTGAGCAGCACGTACTGCCAGTCCGGCTCCAGACGGTACTCGTGGCGGGTGTGCAATCCCCCGCCTGTCGCGGCCGTCCGAACAGCCTCGACGACGGCGGCTCCGTCGGAGCCGTCTGCCACCAGCCGCACGAAGGACACGTAACCGGATTCCCCACCGGGCCGTAGGGCGGTCAACTGGTCGTTCCTGGCGCCGCGCAGGTCCAAGTCGTACAGGCAGCCTTGCAGGACGGCTGCGTAGTCCGTCGTCATGTTGGCGCGACGAAATGGCTGTCCGCCGGAGACCAGCAACTCGATTCTGCCGTTCCTCAGGACGAAGTCGCCGGGCAGGCCGTCCGCCTCCTTGCCCGCGGGCAGCTGATCGATGTTGGAGGGATCCACCTCGAAGGCTTCCGCTGGATCACGTTGGGCGTGCACGGACCAGGCGAGGAGGGCGAGAAAGCCGGCGACTAGGGTGAGGCGAGTAGTCATGTTCTTGGTGCTGCGGATCGGGGCTGCACGGTCCGATTCTAGGCCATGGAGTCTCCAGCTCCGCGGTTCTAGCGATGGGTCTTGTCGTCGATCTTGCTGAGGTCGATCCCGTCCTCCAACACTCCCAGCGTGACGATGGCGAAGGTGAACACGTTGGTTCCCCTCTCAAGATGCCCGCCGAACGCCCGGTTCTCGTCAGCGAGCGTCACGTGGGCGTGGATCCGTCCGTCGATCACGTAGCCGTTCATGCTCACGATGTCGGCCGGCTTGGTGGGGTTCTTGGTGTAGACGTTCTCGGAGGGGAAGGTCCGATTGCTCACCGCATGGAGGTGGTAGTTCCTTACGGAGCCGATTCCGGCCAGGATCACGGCGTTGCGGATGCCCCGCTCCTCGATCAGCTCTTCGAACGACTCCAGCAGATCGGCCTTGTACTTGAATCGGAGCACCACCACGCGATCGAAGGTGCCTTCGATGGCGAAGCCGTCCGGCACTTCGTCGCTGTTGGGCTTGGCGTCGTGCTCCGGCGTCGTCGGCTTGAAGACCACGGTCTGGGTCACCTGCCCGGCCGCCACGGCGGCCGCCGCCAGCAGGATTGGAGTCAGCTTGCTCACTAGGGTGCTCCTTGAGCGCTCGCGGCCGCATGGTGGCCGCTCGCGACGGCGAACATGATCCCACGGGCGGTTAGCCGTGGTAGCCTTTGGCTGCGATGCGTTCCCCTGCCACCTCCACGCGCTCCCGCCGTTTCCGCCCCGTCTTGGGGGGCAGGCGGTCGGCTGCGAGTCGCAGGGACTTCCTGCGCAGCGGTCTGGCGGTCGGCTTGCCGGCCGCCTTCCCGGCGTTTGCCGGCGTGGAGGACGATCTGCGAATTACTGGCGTGCGGCTAGTGACGATGCGCCCCAAGCGGCTGGTGCCCGACTACGAACCGTCTCCGGACGCCTGGTCGACCAACTTCGTCGAAGTGGCCAACCCCGTCTCCGTGTACCCGAAGTACAAGCCGATGCGCAGCCTCTTTCGCTCGACCGGGCCGCGGGCCGCCAGCTTCTGGGTCGAGGTCTCCACGAACAAGGGCGTCAAGGGCTACGGACCAGGCGGGCCCGCCGGAGGAGTGATCGTCGAGGACCATCTGGCGAGGCTGGTAATGGACGAGAATCCCTTGGACATCGAGAGGCTCTGGGACATCATGTGGCGCGCGACGATGTCCTACGGACGCAAGGGCAGCGTCGTGAATGCCATTTCCGGCATGGACATCGCCCTGTGGGACATCGCGGGCAAAGTCTATGACGCACCGGTGTGGCGGCTGCTCGGCGGTCGGGTCCATCCGCGCATTCCCAGCTACTGCACCGGAAACGACATTGAGCAGCATGTCGAGTTCGGTTACAAGCGCCTCAAGCTGGCGCTGCCGCACGGCCCGGCCGACGGCAGGGAGGGAATTCGTAAGAACATCGAGCTGGTGCGGCGCGCCCGGGCCGCCGTCGGCGACGACGGCGACGTGATGATGGATTGCTGGATGGCGCTGACCGAGCGCTACACGCTCGAGCTGGCGGAAGCGTTCGAGCCGTACCGCGTGTACTGGATCGAGGAGGCGCTGCCGCCCGACGACTATGAGGGCTTCGGACGGCTGCGCGAGAGGATCACTTCCACCCGCATCGTCACGGGAGAGCACGTCTACACCCGCTACGGCTTCCGCCAGCTGCTCAGGGTGAACGGAGCCGAGATCTGGCAGCCGGACATTCACTGGTGCGGAGGGATGAGCGAGCTCGTGAAGATCGCTCACATGGCGGCCGCTCACGACATCCCTGTCATCCCTCACGGCGGCGGCCAGCGCGACGCCGTGCATTTCATTTTCGCCACGCCCAACGCCCCGTGGGCCGAGATGTTCATGCCCGCGCCCGGCGGCCCGGACGTGGTCTACCAGCGCTACGAGGAGGACAATCGCTTGACCCGCGGTCCGGAAGGTATCTACACGCGGCCGTCCGACGGGCCGGGCTTCGGCTGGGACTTGGAGCCGGAGGCCTGACAGCCTCCGTCCCGGTCAGCCTCCGGGCTCGGCCGGCCCGGAGTCCAGCTTGGATCGCAGGCCGGCCAAGGCTGCGGCGTGCTGGGGGTCGCGCGCCAGATTGGCGAACTCGCGCGGGTCCGCTCGGTGGTCGTAGAGCTCTTCCCCGCCCCCGTCGCCTTCCCAGCGGATGTAGCGATACCGCTCGGTGCGCACCGTGCGGCCGTAAATGCGGCCCTCCCACTGGACTTGCGAGAACGCTGCGTCCTTGACAGACCCGGTGGGGTCGTCCAGCAGCGGGGCGAGGCTGACGCCCTCCAGGTCGGGCGGAGGATCCAGCCCGCACAGGTCGGCCAGCGTGGGGTAGAAGTCGACGAACTCGACCAGAGCACTCGACGAGCGTCCCGCTCCCTGCATCCCCGGGGCCGCGATGATGAGCGGCGCCTTCACGGACTCCTCCATCAGGCTCATCTTCTGCCAGTGTGTGTGCTCGCCGAGGTGCCAGCCGTGATCCCCGAAGAACAGCACGATCGTTCGCTCGGCCAAGCCGAGGCGCTCCAGCTCCGCCAGAACGCGCCCAAGCTGGTAGTCCATGAACGATACGGAGGCGTAGTATCCGCGCAGCGAGATCCGCTGGTCCTCCTCGCTCATGCCCATGTGATTCCACAGGAACGGCCTGAGGTTCTTGGCGGGGGGCGGGATGTCGTCCAAGTCATCGGGCGGGTTCGAGACGAGCTCGATGTCCTCCAGCGGGTACAGATCGAAGAACTCCGACGGAGCGACGAAGGGCGTGTGGGGCCGCACGAAGCCCAGCCCTAGGAAGAACGGCTGCCCGGAAGCGGAGCGCAGCAGTTCGATCGCGGTGTCCGCAGCCGCCGCGTCAGCCTGCCCCGCTGAGTCGGCCGTCCGGACCCATTGCATCTTGAGCCCGTGCCGCAGGCCGGGATTGGGGTCGCCTCCCGGCCCGACGCTCTCGTGCTCAGCTCCGGGCGGGCTGATCGAGACGTCCCATGAGGGGGGGTCTTGGTGGTCCATGGAGCCGACGCCGCCCGGAACTCCCATGTGGAAGATCTTGCCGACGCGCATCGAGCGCCACCCGCCGCGCTTGAACAACTGCGGCAGAGTGACCGTGTCCTGGCGGGACAGGCGAAAATCGACTTGGGCGTTGGTCACTACGCCGGTGGTGTCGGGCCTCAGGCCGGTCATCAGGGAGGCGCGGCTCGGGCCGCAGAACGGGAATTGGCAGTAGGCGTTGTCGAAGCGGACGCCCGTGAGGCGAGCCGATCGATGTTCGGCGACCGGACCAAGGGGTGGCCGTAGCAGCCGAGCGTGGACGTGAGGTCGTCCGACGCCACGAACAGGACATTGAGGCGCCGATCGGATTCCGAGCAGGAGGCTGCGCAACCCGCCAGCACCGATAGCGCCTCCCGTCGAGAGAGCGAAGCGGTCATGGCGTTGCCATTATCTATCCTGCGAAGCGCTCGTCCGGCCAGACGACCGGCCGCTGGTGGGCTATCATCGGGCCGGCGTCACGACCGCGGCACCGCGCGGCCGAGCCGTGGAATGGGATCACCTACCAAGCGCGTCGTGACCGCCTGCTTGCTGGCCGCAGCGACAGGCTGGGCGCAGCAGGACCTGCACCGGACCGCGCTGGTGATGGATGCCCATGTGCATCTGATGACTCGCTCCCTGCTAGAGGGGGTCGAAATCGGCGAACGCGCCGCGGACGGCCATGTCGACCTTCCCCGGCTCGCCGAAGGAGGAGTGGACGCGATCTTCTTCTCGGTCTACACGCCGGAACCCTACTATCCGGGCCGTCACGAGGTGAGGAACACGTTGCGAGTCGTCTCTCTGGCCCTCGATCAGATCGAGCGCCACGAAGACCGGATTGAGCTGGCGCTCGGCGCCGCCGACATTCGCCGCATCGCCTCCTCGGGAAGGATCGCCGCGTTCCTGGACTTGGAGGGCCCCTTCGATCTCGACGGCGATTTGACCGTCCTGCGAGCCTTGTACCGCCTCGGGCTCCGATCGGCGCAACTGACCGCGCACAACTACACCAACGAGTTCGCCGATTCCTGCTGCGACGTGCCCAAGTGGGGCGGTCTCAACGAGCGTGGCAGGCAGGTCGTCCGCGAAATGAACCGGCTGGGCATGGTGATCAACGTGGCCCACGGTTCGACTGCGACGATACTCCAAACGGTCGAGGCCAGCGAGGACCCGGTGCTCTACAGCCACGGAGGATTTCGGAGCATCATCGGGATTGACCGGCTGATCTCCGACGAGGCCGCGAGGGCTGTGGCGTCCGCTGGTGGCGTGATCGCGCTGCAGTTCGGTAACTCGTTCAACAACCCGGCGTACTTCCGGTGGAAGTTCGACGGTCCGCTAGTGTCCGACATCTCGACCAAGCTCGGACGCTATCGCGGGATGTCGATCGGTGAGATCGATGCCGCGGTGGCGCGTGGACTGCCGTTCGTCTCGGATCCCTCGACCGTGCCGGCCGAGTACCGCATGGGTGTGGACCAGCTCGTCCGGAGCATTGATTTCGGTGTGCGGCTCGTGGGCGAGGACCACATCGCGCTGGGTTCCGACTTTGACGGCGGGCCGCTGTTGCCTCGCGAGATGCGGGACGCGAGCGACTATGGCGAGGTCACCAAGGCCTTGGTGCGGCTGGGGTACGGCGAGCGAAGGATCCGCAAGATCCTCGGCGGGAACCTGCTCCGCCTCATCGAGCAGGTGACCGGCAGGTGAGTTCTGAGTGGGGCGGATTCCGGATCGCGTCTCAAGGACCGCGGAAGCCGATCGCGTACCGCCCGAGCCCTGACATCACGCCCTCTCCTCAGCGTGCGTGCTGGCGTTGCTCCTGAGTCATGGATCGACGACGCCGATGAGCCGTCAACTATCTTGGATTCGCACGAACCTTATCGCCTCGAGACATTCAACTGCGAGTCGGATGAACGGCGGGAACTACTGGCCCAGGTTCGCATCGCCAAGTCCGCGTAGGGCTGCTTGGAGACGTGGCTAGGGACCGTGACGGGCGCTCCTCTCGAGCGTCGTCGGCCCGGCCCGCCCAGCCGGGTACTTCAATCTCCGAACTTCGTGGTTGGATTCAAGCTCCTCGTCCCCCGGTCAACCCTCCGGTCGCGGCTCCTGCGATCTTTCTCGACACGCCAACCATGTCGGGACCCTCGATAGATCGGTTCAAGAGACTCTGAGGCAGTGCGCTTAAGTGCGATTCGGTTCCGCCGGCCGCTATACTCAATACCATGATTGTGCTAGACAGGGTTGTTGCGCTTGGCTTGGTCGCGCTGGCCGCAGTCGTGCCGGCTTCCGGCGAGGCGACGTTGGAGGGTCTGGAGTTCTTCGAATCTAGGATTCGGCCCGTCCTCGCCGCCAACTGCTATGTCTGTCACTCGGCGGAAGCCAAGACACGGATGGGCGGCCTCAGTCTTGACACCAAGGACGGGATCCGGGAGGGTGGCCAGCGTGGCCACGCGGTGGTCCCGAACGATCCGGAATCCAGCCTGATTCTGGATGCGCTGCGCTATGCCGGCGACCTGAAGATGCCTCCGGGTGGGCGGCTTCCCGAAGAGGTTGCGCTCGATTTCGAGCGCTGGATCCGCATGGGGGCTCCGGACCCACGCGAAGTCGACGTGCAGGTTTCCGACAGCGCCATCGATCTGGAGCAGGGCCGGCAGTACTGGGCCTTCCAAGCTCCGCGCAAGGGGTCTCCGCCTCCGGTGAGGGACCTGTCCTGGTCACGTGGGACCATCGACCAGCATGTGCTCGCGGCGCTGGAGGAGCGAGGACTGCGTCCCGTTCGGGACGCCGGCCGGTCCGAGCTGCTCCGTCGGTTGACGTTGGACCTGACCGGGCTTCCCCCGACGCCCGAACAGCTGGATGCGTTCCTGTCCGACGATTCCGGCAGCGCCTACAGGAAGGCAGTCGACCGCCTGCTGGAGTCGGAGCGCTTCGGCGAGCGATGGGGCCGGCACTGGCTGGACGTGGTCCGTTACGCCGACACCGTCGGGCGCACGAGGAACCTGCCGCTGCCGGTGGCCTGGAAATACCGCAACTATGTGATCCGGTCCTTCAACCAAGACAAGCCGTATGACCAGTTCATCCGTGAGCAGCTGGCTGGCGACTTGCTGCCCCATCGCTCGCTCAAGGAGCGCCACGAGGGCCAGATTGCGACGGGCTTCCTTGCCATCGGAGCCCACGACCTGAACGAGCCCGACCCCAAGCAGTTCGACATGGATGTGGCGGACGAGATGATCAACGCGACTACGCGCTCGTTCTTGGCGCTGAGTGTGGGCTGTGCCCGCTGCCACGACCACAAGTTCGATCCGATTCCGACCAAGGACTACTACTCCATGGCGGCCATCTTCCGGAGCTCCGAGCTGCGCAGCGGACTCAGGCGCAGGCCTCAGTTCAACGCAGGATACTTCCGCATCCAGAACTTGGTCGAGCTGGACGGACTGCCCGACTACACCATGGCCAACGCCGCTGAGGTTCGGGCCGAGCGCGAGCGGCTCTGGACGGAGCTGCAGAGCGCTGTTGCGGAGCGGGACCGGCAGAAGACCCGCGGGCTCGCCCGCGAGCTAGGCGGCTTGCCGATTCCCGAGAACTTGGCAATGGGCGTCGTCGAGGCATCGGGACCGGCGGCGATGAAGGTCAACATCGGAGGTGATCCGCACACGCTGGGTGAACCCGTTGATCGCGGCTTCGTCCAAGTGTTGTTCCCTCCCGGTGCGGAGCTTCCTAGGATCGGCGAGGACGAGAGCGGCCGGCTGCAGCTGGCCGAGTGGCTGACGAGCCCTGACAATCCGCTGACCGCCCGCGTGATGGCGAACCGGATCTGGCACCACCTCTTCGGCCGCGGCATCGTTGCCAGTGTGGACAACTTCGGCCTGATGGGGCGCCAGCCCACCAATCAAGCGCTGCTGGACTACTTGGCGGCGCAATTCGTGGAGCAGGGCTGGTCGGTCAAGAGCCTCGTCCGCGAGATCGTGTTGAGCCGGACCTACCGGCTGTCGCCGGCGTTTGACGACTCGAACTTCCAGCAGGATCCAGACAACGAGTATCTCTGGCGCGCCAACGTGCGGCGCTTGGAGGTGGAGTCGCTACGCGATTCGGTGCTGCTCGTGAGCGGCGATCTGGAGGCAGGCCCTCCCCCGCCCTCGCCCGTCCAAGCCTTCCAACGCAACCAGTTGATCAACGTTGGCAGCAGACTCGTGAAGCCTTGGGAGGTGGAGAAGTCCTACCGCAGCGTCTATGTCCCGGTGATCCGTAATTCGACCAATCGACTCTTCCAAGCCTTTGACTTTCCTGAGCCGAGTGAGACGCACGGTGCGCGAGAGGTGACCACCGGGCCCAGCCAAGCCTTGTTCATGCTGAACAGCGATTTCGTCCGGACGCATGCGGCCATCGCCGCCGAGCGCCTGCTGGCCGGCCGCCAAGGCGACGAGCAGCGAGTCCGCTACGCGTTCCGGCAGGTGCTGGCCCGGGATCCCAGCCCGGGTGAGCTGGCGCGGGCGGTCGAGCGGGTCAGCGAGATCCTCGGCGAGCTGGAAGCCGGCCATGTGGACGGCCCCGACCGGTCCCGGAAAGCGCGCAACGTGCCGGCTCAAAGGGATGGCGAGCGAGCCCCGCGGAACCTGCCCGGAGGCAGTTCGGGCAGGGCTTGGCTGGCGGAGATGATGGAGGTGGCCCTCGACCGGGAGCCCGAGACGAGCGAGGTGGCGGCGGCGATGGCGTATCTGTCCGATCGCGGCGAGGCCGGCGCAGAGCTGAGCGGCGGCGTGACGGGCATGTTAGAGACGGCGCTGGGCCGGAAGCTCGGCAGGGAGGAGCGGCTGTCCGTTGGCAAGAGGGTTCGGGCTTGGCGCTTGAAGCAGCCCAAGCGGGACGCGCAGCCGCTGCTGGCGGCGGCGACTGCGGAGCACGAGGCGTGGTTACGCCTCTATCACGCTCTATATAATAGTGCCGAGTTCAGGTATCGCAACTGACGGCGCGGGGCGGCAAGGAGAACAGCCATGAGGACTTCAATGAATCAGGGGCGACGGGGCTTCCTACAGCAGGCCGCGGCGGGCTTTGGGTATACGGCCTTCGCCGGCTTGGCAGCGCTGGATTCGCTGGGAGCGAACGGAATCGACAATCCCTTGGCGCCGAGGCGGCCGCATTTCGAGCCTAAGGCGGAGCGGGTCATCTTCCTGTTCATGCAGGGTGCCCCGACGCAGCACGAGACGTTCGACTACAACCCGGAACTGGCCAAGCACTCTGGCCAGCATTCGGAGATGGAGCTTTCGATCGGTCGGCAGGGCGGCAGGATCATGGCTCCGGCGTTCGAGTTCCTGCCGAGCGGCGAGAGCGGCCTTCCGATCTCCGAAGTGTTCCCGAACCTGAGGCGGCATGCCGACGATCTGTGCCTGCTCAACGGCATGCACACCGATTCCCCCGCCCATCCGCAAGCGGCGATTTTCACGCATACCGGCAGCATCACGTTCGTGCGGCCCTCGATGGGCTCTTGGGTGGTGTACGGCTTGGGGACTGAGAATCAGGATCTGCCGGGCTTCGTGACGATGAACCCGCCCGCTGTGGGCGGCGCTTCGCTGTACGGTTCGGCTTTCCTGCCAGCTCATTTCCAAGGCACGCGGCTCAACGTGGCAGCCGGCCAGGATCCGATCGAGAACATCAAGAACGGGCGAATGGGTACTGAGGCCCAGAGGCGGCACTTGGACTATGTCCAGGAGTTGAACCGCGGCCTGCTGGACCGGACTGAGGGAGACGACCATATCGAGGGCGTCATCCAGTCCTACGAACTGGCATTCCGAATGCAGAGCGCGGTGCCCGAGGCCATGGATGTGGCGTCCGAGCCGGAGAGCGTGCGGGAGATGTACGGTCTGAACGAGAAGGAGACCAAGGACTTCGGCATGCAGTGCCTGCTGGCGCGGCGCATGGCGGAACAGGGAGTGCGCTTCATCGAGCTGGGGCATCGCGGCTGGGATCAGCACAACAACCTGCGCCAGCGCCTGAAGGCGAATGCCGTGGCGACGGACAAGCCGATCGCGGCGTTGATCACGGACTTGAAGCAGCGCGGCATGCTGGACAGCACGCTGATCGTGTGGGGCGGAGAGTTCGGTCGATCCACTTTCGAGCAGAATGACAAAGCGGATGGACGCCGCCACAACAACCGCGGCTACACGATGTGGATGGCTGGCGGCGGCGTCAAGGGCGGAGTCCGGCACGGGAGGTGCGACGTGAACGGCGTCGCGGTGGAGGGCCGCGTGCATCTGCACGATCTGCATGCCACGATGCTGCATCAGCTTGGCTTGGACCACACCAAGCTCACCTATCGCTATGCAGGACGGGACTTTCGCCTCACGGATGTCCACGGCCGAGTGGTCAAGGAGATCTTGGCCTAGGACGGCTGCCCAAGCTGGAGATTTGTCCGCCAATCGGCACAGAGCGCCTTCGGCCCTTTCTGTTCAGCGACAGCGTATGGCGTTGGTTCGCGACGCCGCGATCCCGCGTGGAAAACTGTCCGGTGTGCTGATCGTAGTTGGTGCTGCTCCCGAAGCGAGAGCCGCGGCGACTCATAGCGGGTCGCGTTCGCGGTGGAGTGAGTGCATCAGGCCAAGGCTCTCAGGGCGGCATGTCTCTCGAAGATCGCCTTCCGCCCAAGGCGGGAGTGTTGAAGGCAGGTCCGACGGATCGGCTCGATCAACACCGTCGCCCCGCCCCTTCGGCCTAGCTGGCAAGGATGCGGACTTGGTCCGATTGGGATGTGCGTTTCGGAGCTTGTGTGTTACACTGCCGGCGGGTATGCACTGGGAGTTGCTAGTGGTCACTGGACTCGCTGCCAGTCTCAAGGGCGGGATGTGGCCGCTGGCCCGCTGTTGCGGCTGCGGCCTCAGCGAAATGCCGAGTGAGGCCCTTCTATGAAGAGGACGCTGATAGATTCAGTATTAGGAGGTAGCAATCCGTCTTGATCATGCATAGTCCGCCAAAAGCCGATTATCTTGATGCTCATTTCCGACATTGGGAGGATGCTGAGTTCCTGTTTCTCGGTGAGCACTGGGCGGGTGCTGATCAGCTCTTCGGATACAGTGCCGAATGCGGACTGAAGGCCGTGATGAAACGTCTGGGTATGTCCGTAGATCAGACCGGAAGTCCGAAGAAGCGAAAGTATCTCAAGCATATCAAGGAATTGTGGAAACTCTTCTTCTCTGACTTCGGCGCGAGTTGGGAAGCCATATGGATCATGTCAAACAGTTCGACCGGCGAGCCGTTTCAAGACTGGGATCACTCCGACCGATATGCGAATAGAACTCATTTTAATCGAGATCGAGTTCGAAGCCATCGCAAAGCGGCGCACACAGTCAAATTCGTAGTCCAGAAAGCGAAGTTAGAGGGAATAATATGAGCAAGTTCGTTGGTTTCGATGACGTTCTGTCTCATGTTCGCAATATGCTCAATCGGTCACCGTGGCCTCAAGACGGTCGGTCAGAGCTCTTTATTGTTCGCGATTTATATGGCAGGGTTCGACTAGTGACTTCGGAATCGGACGAAGTGACTGGGCAAGATGACGAGTGGCTCAAACAGGCTGCACAAGATTTGCATGACGCTCTCGGACCAAGATCTCACGCCGTCGACGATACAGTGCTACCAGTAGACCCAGATCTCATTGAGTCGTTGAGGAAGCAGGCAATCAAATTGGGTCCACGTGTGTACCTGCTTGATCGCTCGGTTAGCACTAAGATCTGGTGGGAAGCAAGTTCCTTGAGTGAGTCCTCATCAGCACAACGTTTTGCACTTTATTCTGTTAAGGGTGGTGTCGGACGAAGCACAACCGCAGTAGTGCTCTCAAGATTCTTGGCAGGTAGGGGTGAGAGAGTCTTAGTGTTGGATTTGGACCTTGAATCTCCTGGGCTATCGGGCATGTTGGATCATGAAGTCCAGCCACGATACGGCATAACGGACTGGTTGGTGGAAGATCTTGTTCGCCAAGGAAACGAAGTGTTCGAAGATCTTTGCGCTAGGCCTCGGTGGGACACCGAGTTTGCAGGAAGTGTTCAAGTCGTACCGGCATGGGGAAAGAATCCAGGCGAATACCTTGCCAAGGTGGGGCGAGTGTATATGGATACGAAGCGACCTTGGAATGAACGTGTCCAGACATTGATCAAGAAGTTGGAGAGACGCTATAAGCCGACAGTCATTCTATTGGAGAGCAGGAGTGGGCTGCACGATCTTGCCGCAGCGCCGGTTACGAATCTCTCGGCCAACGTATTGTTGTTCGCTGTAGATTCTTCGAGCACTTGGACCGGATACAATGTATTGTTCAAACACTGGAGCGAGCACAACTTATCTCCTTCTATTCGTGATAAATTATGGATTGTCTCAGCGTTGACACCGCAAGTTGGATGGAAAGAGTATATTGAATTGTTTCGCGATAGAGCATGGGAATTGTTCCGAAACAACCTCTATGATGAGGTCGGACCCACCGAAGACTGGAGTGTAGATCGATTTTCCTTCGATCGAACTGAACCTGACGCACCGCATGATCCTCTGCCAGTCTATTGGACAAGCGGACTGGGAGCAGGATCTTCACTTTCGAAGTTGCCTGATGTGGCCGTCGAGACAGCCTACAAGGAGTTCTGCAAGAGGTTCGAGTACCTGTTCCTGACCGACTAGGCGACATCAAGATGAACAGCGATCAGAAGAACCGTGTGAGGGACGCATTGCGTAAATTACCTGAAGGAGTGAGCCACGGGGAGCAGCCTAGACTTGGTGATGTGTACTTGCCTGTTACTCATCTTAGAGCAATTGACCCGAATCGATTGATTGTGACAGGCATGCGTGGCGCCGGCAAGACCTTCTGGTGGAGTGCACTTCAGAGTCGAGCTGTCAGAAATCTCATTCAAGAAAATGGGATAGGTCCGTCAATCACAGCTGACACGGAAGTGTACACAGGATATGGAGTTAAGGCTGAACCGGAGAAATATCCTAGTCGCGATACTCTTAGGAGTATCGTTGAGGGCGATGGAGTTGATGCTAGAATTATGTGGCGAGCTGTCCAAGCTTGGCAAGTAGCACGCAATGACCATCCATTAATGCAACAGACGAATTGGAAACAGCGAGTTCATTATTCCGCCAATAATCCTGAAAGTATCGACCGCATATTCTTAGCGAAAAATGAGGAATTGCGAGAACGAAAGGCATGGGGAATGATTCTGTTTGATGCGCTGGATCAAAGCACTGACAGCTGGAGCGCAATGTATCATTTAATTCGTGGACTGCTCCAAACGGCACTCGAAATGCGCTCATATAGTAATCTCCGTGTCAAAGTGTTCCTGAGAACAGACCAGCTTGAAGAAAACAGTGTCCTGAATTTCCCAGATTCTTCCAAGGTAATTGCTACACGTATGGAATTGAAGTGGTCACGTGTGGAATTGTATAACTTGATGTGGCATTATATTCTTGGTGGGGATAGTGAGGATTTGTCTAGAATATTTCGGAATCAGAGAGATAATATGGGCCGATCGTTTCAGCTCACATTGTTTCCTGAAGTGGCAAGATATGCGTGGAAAGAGTCTAGGAATCGAGAGGAATTCCACAAAATATCCGGTCCATGGATGGGACGCGACCGACGTCGTGGATTTCCGTACACTTGGATTCCGAATCACCTGTCTGATGCCGCAGGTAACGTAAGTCCACGTTCATTCTTGTGTGCAATTCGAGAAGCCGCGATCGATTCGGAGAATCGTTATCCTGACTCTGAGTATGCAATACACTATCAGAGTATCAAGCGAGGAGTTCAAGAAGCATCGACGATTCGAGTTTTCGAGTTACGTGAGGACTACCCGTGGGTGCATGATGTTATGTCGCCTCTAAAGGGCAGTGTCGTACCGTGTCACTTCGAGGAAATCTCCAGTCGGTGGAAGGAGGAGGATGTTCTGGACGGTTTGACGAAGGAGATGTCGGAAGGAAACGTGAAGCTGCCACCTCGCTATGCCCGCCAAGGCCCCGACGGAATCCGGAGGGACTTGGAGGAACTTGGACTCTTTGAACGGATGCGAGACGGGAGGGTCAACATCCCCGATGTCTTCCGGGTGGGTTATGGCTTGGGGCGCCGAGGAGGGGTGAAGCCGGTGCGGTAAGTGCCCGCGTGTCTGGAGACTGGCGCAGTCTCGCGGTGCGCCGAGCGACGCTGCGAAGGCATGAGGGTCTTGTTCGGCCAAGCCGGACGGAGTCCGCCAGCTATCGCGTCAGGATTGGGTTGGGCGGGGTAGTGTGCAGGGTGCTCTCGGGACCAAGGTGAGAGCGCCGACTCGTCTGGACTCGGTTGGAATCGACTGATGTGCTGCTGTGTGTGGGCGGGTCACGCCAAGGTGTGCCGACATGAGGCTGTACCGCAGCAACGGCTGTAAGAGACAGAGTAGGGAGACACAGGGAGAACCTGCAGCGCAGGAGGGTCGTCCATGGTGAGAGCTCCAGCTCCCCTGTCGACCCTCCCTCGTTAGCGCGACAGCCTGTGCCGGTCCTCAACTGCCGGTCCCGCGCGGGTGCTGCTGCTCCTGCTCCTGCAAGACGGAAGCCTTCCCCGCATGCTGCCCCACGGATCCTCCCTCGCGACACGGGAAGGGACGCCCACTCCAAGCCCCTTCGAACGCTGCGGTCCAACCAATGCCGTCTCTCGGGCAAAGTGCTAATCTCAGTGGTCCGCCATGGATCTTCGGCGCGTCGCGATCATGAGGTGTCCAGTCCTCCAAGTGGCGCCGTGCGACGGAAGTGGACAATCGCCGGGAGGCGCTCAATGCTAGGCCGCCAACAGCGCGCGGGGGGCCTCGTGCCCGCAGGCTCGGCGGAGGTGGGTTGTCAGCGATGACGAGCAGCGAGAGGTTCCTGCAGACGAAGTCCTTCCGTCCCGACTATCCCACCGTCGGTGGCGCGAAGGACGAGCGCGGTGCCGACGGGCGGCTGCGGCTGCACGAAACGGTCCTCGATGGAATCCGGGATCGGCCCCGGATCGGCAAGCGACTGTCGATCGTCGCCCAGCAGATGGCCGCGCTGGGTCGCAGCACGATCGTGAAGGGATGCAGCGATCCCGTCAACCGCGGGTGGCGGCGAACGCCACTGGGCGGCCACCATGGCATGCACTACTACCTCTGGTGGTCCCCGCAGGGAACGCGGCAGACCCGGAAGTTCAAGAGCTTGGAGAGAAATTCCATCTTGGTTCGAGCGATCCGTCACCATGATGACCACAGCCCGCTGAACGTCGGCAGATTGATGGACTACTACAAGCTTGACTGGCTTGACATCGACGGGGACTCGGAGGGCTGCTTCGATACTCCGTGGACCGACACTCAGCAGTTGTTCGCGCTGGAGGACAAGCCTGTGCGACTGGTCTACGGCTATCCTGGATCGGGCAAGACTGCCGCCCTGTGGAGAGCCGTCGAGGCGCGCAGCTCGGGCAGGACGCTCTATCTGTCTTGGTCCCGGTCGTTGATCGAACACGCGCGAGCGCGGTTCAATGCTTTCGCTCCGGCCGACTCGGTTGTGGACGCTCGGGATTTCAGCACGTTCCTCGGCGAATTGTGCGGCGCAGATGTGAGGCGCCAAGCGCTCGCCGCCAGCCGGAAAGCGTTTCTCGACGCCTACGCATGGTGGAAAATCTCCGACCATCTGGGACCGTGGAGGAACAGGATGGACGCCCTGCATGCCGAATTGCGCGCCGTTCTGTTTGGCTGCGCCGTGCCGGGGATGTTCGAGTGCGACCACGATGACGCCAAGCTCAGCGACCCAGCCTACTTGGGCGGCGGTGTTAGCTCGGTGGGGCCGACTGCCGGGACGCACGTCCTCGACCTCGTGCGCCGCTCCGGCTGGCGGGGGTGGTACGAAGACGTATTCCCCGAGTTGGCCTCGGCCAAGAGAGCGCTCGCACTCCTCAGCGAGGGCCGACTGCCGGACGCATTGAGCCGGTTCGACCGAATTGTCGTCGACGAGGTGCAGGACCTCACGCTTCTGGAGGCGGCGGTTGTGGCGCAGTACTGCCGCGTCTTGGCTCTGAAGCGCAATCATGCGCCGTGGCTGCTGCTGGCCTTCGACGACGGACAAACGGTGCGTCCGTCCGGATTCCACTCGGGCCGCCTCAACAGGCTGCTGACCGACTGGCTGACCGCTCCCGAGGAATTCAACTTGGAGCACAACGTGCGCAGCCCCGGTCCGATCGCCCGGGTGGTCGAGCGGGCGTCAGTCCTCTATGCCGTGATTCGCAAGGGCGCCCGCCCCGTCGACCAGCACAGCCGGCGGATGGAAAGCGAAGGTGCTTCAGCAGTCGATGCCCGCCTCATCTACACGGAGATCGAGAACAAGGAGGAGGTCCGGAATCTCTTGGCCGGACTAGCCGATGTCCATGATGTCGCGATGGTGACTCCTGAGGCCAATGTCCCCAATTGGGTGCCGCCGGAATCTCGCAGCGCCATCCTCACGCCCGAAGAGGCCAAGGGGCTTGAGTACTCCTCAGTCTGCGTACTTGACCTGGGACCGGTCCTCGCGAGACTGCGCCGCAGCGTGGATGAGCAAGACCCGCTGGTGATCCACGAGCGGCGCACAGCGATCGACCGGCTTCGAGTGGCCTTGAGCCGTGCCACCGAGAACCTGGTTCTGATCGATGTCGATCCCGACGACAGGTCCCGGCAACTTTGCATGGAATTGCTGGGCAGTGCCGAACGCTTCACGTCAGGCGACCTTCTCGAGCTGTTCGAGGACGCTGACTACCCGCCGGATGAGCGGATATTCACGCGGACCAGCGATGCGAGGAGACTGGCCGATGTCTCACTGGAACGAGCATGGGAACGGGCGTTGCAGGCGCTGAGGCTCCTTCAAGGAGCAGGCGGCCGCGCGCTCGTCGAAGACGAGTCCGTGCAGGCTGAAGTCTGCCTCACGGTGCTCGGAGTCGCCTCGCTGCGGTTGGTTGAGGAGGGCACGGACCGCGCGACCCGCGAAGCGGTTGTTAGCACTGCGGAAGCCGTGACCGAAGCATGGGGGAGCCCGGATCAGCTCAACGCTGTGAGAGAGCTTGCCCTGTGGACTGCGAACCGGGTCCGACCGCCACTCGACCTGCTCCAAGCGGGGCTCAAGCTGGACAAATCGGACCGGGCTTGGCTTGATGCGGCCCTTGCCGGCGCCCAGCAGGCGCTGCGGCAGGCAATTGAGCGGTGCCCGGAGAACTTGGCCCTCGCGCACCGCTTCGCGGGCGATGTCGAGCGCATGTTGGAGATTACCGGCTTCATGGGTGACGCAGACTCGGAAGCCCGACGCTTGCGCCAAGTTGCGGTGGACACCTTGGCAGATGCTGCCGAATTTACGACCGCCGGCGAAATCCTGGCACGCGTGGAGTCCCCCCAGCCCCGGCAACTGGCGATTGTCTCGGAAGGTCTCGGCCGCCATGCGCAAGCGGCACGGGCATTCGAGAAGGCGGGCATGCAGCAGCCTGCCTTCCGCAACTGGCGAAAGGCGGGTCAGTTTGAGAAGGCCCTGCCCTACGCCAAGGGCAAGGCCAAGGCCGACCTGCAGTGGATGATCAGGGCGGAGAAGTTGATGCAGCGCCGTCCGGATGACATTCAGAACCGGCTGACTGCGGCCGAGCGAAAGAGGCTGGAGGCGGCAAAGCGAATGCCTGCACGGCGGCGACAGCATCCCGTTCCCGTGCGAGGGGGGCGTAAAGGCCCGAGACGGGCGAGGAATCGACATGGGGGTGGACGTGCGGTCTGACAAATCCAAGGCAGTCGATCAGCTGAGGGCGAGCGGAGCGAGGCGTGACCCTTTGGATGTCGCGGCTGAGTTTGAGAGGCTCGGGAGGCACCTGCTGGCGGCAGCGGTATACGAAGACGCTGGCATGCCCGAGGACGCCCTGCGCAATTGGCGCGAGGCAGGGGAGCACGAGAAGGCCCTGCCGCATGCCACGGGCCAGCTTCAGGCCGATTTGCAGTGGATGATCCGTGTGGAGAAGTTGATGCAGCGCCGTCCGAACGGCATTCAGGACCGACTGGAGACGGCAGAGAGAAAGCGGCTGGCCAAGGCGATGAGGGTGCCGAAGCCCAACAAGAGGCTCTTCGGCTGACGGCGAGGTCCGCTCGGGCCCGGCTGGGCCAGAGTGGTCGGCTCCAGCCTCAAGACCTCTGACCGCGATGCAGGGCGAATCCGCGGCGACTGTTCGGCGCGAAGGTGTCCGAGCCGCCGAGCAAGTCGGTGACGCCGGCCTTCCCAATCCAGACGGCTTCCGTCCTGCGCGGCGTGCCACGCCGTTCAAGTCGCCGCTGAGACACGGAGGACTGAGGAAGTAGACCGCGTCGTCCGTGAGATGGCTCTCCTATCAGTCGAGGGTGGCCAGCCGCGAGAACAGGTCGTTGAACACAGCATCACGGTTGACGTTATTGGCCACTCGAATGTTGTGGCGGCCGTCCGCAGATTCCCACCGCATGTCGGAGGTGAGCACCGGGCTCGGCACGATCTCAGATGGCACCCATTCCGGTTCGATGAGCCAAGCGATCGCTGAAATGTCCCAGATCACCTTCGAATAGGGATAGTTGCGGTTCTTCCCCTTCGTTCGCCTTGCAAAGTATTGGACGAACTGGCCGAACAGGTAGTCTCCGATCCGAGAGTGGCCGCGCATGTAGTAATCCAGCTCTGCGACGGTTGTTCTCAAGTGCTCCGATACATTCTTAGTCGGAATCTGGACAAGCGGCACGCCGCTGTCGAACAGGACTTGTGACGCAATCACGTCCTGCCGCAGATTGAACTCGCTAGCGGACGGCCAGTAGTGAGTTGTGCCCCCTAGCCAGACGACAACGATCCGCTCCTTGATCTTCGGCTCCATCAGAATGGCCGACGAGACGTTCACTGGGCAGCCGATGGTCAGAACATAGAGTGGCTGGCCCGACGGCTGCAGTGCCCTTGCGATCAGGTCCCGTGCGGCAGGGCTGTCCACAGGGTCCCTGGCGTGCTCGAAGAACCGATCGGAGCCTCGGAAGACTTCGTTCTCGTACCCATCTCGAAAGAACTCCAGAAGGCGATGAATCTCTTGGTAACTCTGCTCCATGCCGCTGGCGGCGGATGGCGAAATGTCGTTTACGAACGGGGCAGCATAGATTGCCTCCACCGCCAACCGCTCTGGAGACAGCAAGCTGTAGGCGACGGCGTACTGGTCGTCTATCTCGTTGAACGTGTCAGTATCAAGGACCACTCGAACCGTTCCCGGCTCGGGAATGGCGAGGCGACGTTCAACGTCAAGCGGCTGGGCCTTGGATGCGACGGCCAGAGTACTGGCAGCGCACGCGATGAAATTGCGACGCGTCTTCATTTCAGTGTGACCGATGCTATCACATGCAGAGCCCGATTTCTTGATCTTATTGGTAGAGGTCGCCGACGCTGACTGACTCGACATCGCATTGCGCTAGCACCGGACCAGAATCGATGGCCCGTTGCCAAACCGGCATCGGACGGTGCAATTGGGGCTTGCGGCCTCCTGCCTCGGAAGTGCCGACCGCCGTCCTCAGTACTCGATGGCTGTCCAATTACGGGAGGGCAGATTCGCGCGACCCTCGATGAAGCGCTACCAATTGTGTTGGACATCCCCTTGGGGCCTCTGCCGGGAGTGGAGTACCAACCGAGTCAGGCGCCGTCCTGCGTAGTCTGAGACATCCTTGCGAATGTATAGCGATATAGATTGCAAGATGTTGGAATCTTGGACGCTCTTCGCAGTGCGTCGGCTGATTGCAGCCAAGTACCCTTCGCAACCAGAATCCCGCTCTGCCGGCATGCGCATCAACCCCCTCTCAAACTGGCATATTGCTGGAAACACCCTGCTCCGGGTCCACGCCCAGCAGCTCCAGCGCCCGCACCTGCAAGGGCGAGGGCCTCGACACCAGCGGGAACTCGTTGCTGTCGTCTCCCGGCAGCGTCACCCAGTTCAGCGTGAGCGCCTGCCAATGCTCCAGCAGCGTCTCGAGACTCTGCACCGGCAGCCCTTCCGGAGTCTGCTTGCTGTCCGCGTCGGCCTTGGCCGACTCCGACACCCGTGCTCGCTCGACCGGTGACTCCCGGCCGGCCGCGGCCGCCTCCCGCTCGGCGTCCTCGAATGGCAGCGCTGCCAGCTTGCGACGCAGGTGCCATTCCAGGTAGTACGCCAGCAGGCACAGGAACGCATGCGCGCGCACGTGGTCCTCGTCACCGGCAGAGATCGGCCGCAGCCGCAGCTAGTCGGTCTTGAGGCAGTGCTGCGGCGGGCGGTCCAGCTGCTCCACGAACCCTCGTTCCAGGTGCGCACGGCCCGACCCGCCGCCTGCCGCGAGGCGGGGGGACATTGATCAAGGCCCGCTGCGGAGCGGCCCAGCGACCACACTAGGCAGCCCCAGCGGCTGCCCAGCAGCACGAAACGCCTCGATCTGGACTCGAGCCCCCAGCCACCCTCGTGACGACAGCGTCGCAGAGTGCCCAGCACTCTGCGCGCTGTTCCTCCCCGTTTGCACTGTGCTGGCCGCTGCTTTCAACATAAGAGGTTCGGCCAAGCAAGACGGAGTCCGCCGAACCAGGTTGTAGGACGCTCAGAGCGGAATGTTCCACGTGAAACATGGTCGGGCAGGCGGCCACCGTGCGCTCTGCCCAAGGTCTGGCCGCCCGGCTCCGCCTCAATAGTCCTTGTCGACCTGCGTATTCCTTGCGGCGAAGCTGGCCCGATGACGCCGAGTCGCCCGTGATCGCCCCGGTGTTGGCCCTTCGGCGGATCTGTCGAGGTATTCGCGTGAGTCTGCGGGAAGCTTCTTATTCCCGCCGCATGGGGGCGAAGCGAACAGCAGAGGCCGGGTTCGACCGAACCATCGTCGCGGTGCGCCCTGCGTTAGGACAGGCCACTCGGCGCTTGACGTTCCCTCTGGCCGAACGAGACGCGGCGAAGGCGTTCCGTTGCAACGCTCGGCTAGGGGCACCCCTGATGGCTGGGGAGAGCTGCATGTAGTGGTGGGTGGAGTGTGCCGCTTCCCGTGAGGGCTAGCCCCGATGTTTCACGTGGAACATTCCTCACTGTGGCAGGGCGTCGCTCCGAGCCACAGCCTCCCGCGGTCGCTCCACGGCACGGCGCGGCTCCCCCACTGGCCGGTCCAGCCGCGGACGGACGGGCGAGTCGTGCCGAGGAAGGCAATCCGTCTTGCTCGTCCGGTCAGGCTAGGCAGGACCGAGCTGGGATTCACGGCTCGCAGCAGGGCCCAGTCCGCCCTTCCCTCCCAGAACTCGATCCGGCAATGGGCGACCACGACGTTCGGGCACCGGCGGGCTGCCGCCCTCAGGAACGCGGCCTTCCTGAGCCGCGACTCTATCAAGATGACACGCGTCTGGGGCCGCAGCACGGCGAACGGCAGCCCGGGAAACCCGCCGCCGGATCCCACGTCCACGGCCGATTCCGTCTCCGGCAGCTCGCGATGCACGAACGCGGCTTCGCCGAAATGCCGCCGCGCCGCCTCGCGGGGGTTGGTGACGGTCGTCAGGCTCATCTTGCGGCTCCACTTCCGCAGCAGTTCGAAGTGAGCCCGCATGACCTCGAGCTGCTCGCTGGACGCGGCCACTCCGAGCTCGTCGAGGACGGTCTTCAGCGCCGTTCGGAACCTCATGCGCCCAGATGCATGTCGAGTATCGAGATCGCCGCGGGAGTGATGCCGGGGATGCGTCCCGCTTGGCCCAGCGTGCGCGGCCGCACGCGCTCCATCTTCTCCACCACCTCGTTCGACAGGCCCGGCAGGCCCCGGTATTCGAAGCGTTCAGGGATCCCGCGAGCCTCGGCCTTCCTGAGCCGCTCGATTTGCCGGCGCTGCTGATCCAGGTACCCCGCGTACTTGAACTCCGTCTCGATCGCCTTCCAGTCCGCCTTGCGCAGCCCCGTCCCGAACGCCTCGGGAATCCAGCGCCGCAGATCGTTGATGCGCACTTGGGGTCGCTTGAGCAGCCGGCTGAAGCTGATCCGACCCCCGGCTGGCCGGGGAGTCGAGTCGTAGATCGGGCTGGACAGCGTTGGCTTCTCCCGTCGCAGGAATCGCACGACTTCCTTCCGCCGCTCGGACTTCGACCGGTAGCGGGCCCAGTCCTCGTCGGGCACGGTGCCCGCGCGCCGGCCGATCGGCGTCAGGCGCCGATCGGCGTTGTCGATGCGCAAGTGCAGCCGAAACTCGGCCCGGGAGGTGAACATCCGGTAAGGTTCGTCGGTGCCCTTGGTCACCAAATCGTCGATCAGAATTCCGATGTAGGCGTCCGTCCGGGCGAGCACGACCGGCTCCCGGCCCGCCAACGAGCACGCCGCGTTGATCCCGGCCAGCAGGCCCTGGCACGCCGCCTCCTCGTAGCCCGTCGTCCCGTTGATCTGGCCCGCCAGGTACAGCCCCCGGATCCTCTTGGTCTCCAGCGTGGCGCACAGCTCGGTGGCGTCGATCGAGTCGTACTCGATCGCGTAGCCGGGGCGGATCATCGATGCTCTATCCAGCCCGGGAACCGACGCCACCATCGCCTCCTGCACGTCGATCGGCATGCTGGTCGACATCCCGTTGACGTACACCTCGTTCGTGTCGAGGCCTTCCGGCTCCAAGAAGACCTGGTGGCGCATCCGGTCGGGGAACTTCACGACCTTGTCCTCGATAGACGGGCAGTAGCGGGGCCCGACGCCCTCGATCTGACCGCTGTACAGGGGCGACCGCCGCAAGCTCCGTCGCAGCACAGTGTGCGTGCGCTCGTTCGTGTAGGCGATGTGGCAGCGGATCTGCTCCCTGTCGATCGACTCTGTGCGGAAGGAGAACGGCGT
The DNA here is from genome assembly GCA_963662745.2 of Bryobacterales bacterium. Lineage (GTDB taxonomy): Bacteria > Acidobacteriota > Terriglobia > Bryobacterales > UBA6623 > VXMF01. The sequence goes on along the minus strand of CAXXUI010000002.1, from coordinate 874,651 downwards.
CGGCTCGCTGTCCCCGGGCTGCGGCTCGAAGGCGTCCCAGTCAATCGTCCTGCCGTCCAGCCTGGGCGGCGTCCCCGTCTTCAGCCGGCAGCAGCGGAACCCGAGGTCTCTGAGGACCTCCCCGAGCATCACCGACGCCGGTTCCCCGCTCCGCCCCGCCGGATACGTCCGCTCGCCGATATGGACCAGCCCATTCAGAAACGTGCCGGTCGTGATGATGACCGCTCCCGCTCGCAGGCAGCGCCCGTCCAGCAGCTCGACTCCACAAATGCGACCGTGTTCGATCAGCAGGCCGACCACCTCCGCCTGCTTGATGTCCAAGTTCTCCTCGCGCTCCAGCAGCTGGCGCATGTGGATGCGGTACTGCTTCTTGTCGCACTGTGCCCTGGGCGACCACACCGCCGGGCCGCGACGAGTGTTGAGCAAGCGGAACTGGATGCCTACTGCGTCGGTGACCTGGCCCATGATTCCGCCGAGAGCGTCAATTTCCCGGACCAAATGGCCCTTCGCGATGCCGCCGACAGCGGGATTGCAGGACATTTGCGCGATCAAGTCGAGATTCAGCGTGGCCAAGGCTACCCGGGCTCCGATCTTGGCCGCCGCCACCGCAGCCTCGCAGCCGGCGTGGCCCGCTCCCACTACGACCACGTCGTAGCGCTCCCCCGCTGTCGCCTTCCTTGTTGCCCGCGCCATCGCCGCCGCCCCCTGCCTGCTATTCTAGGCGTTGCCCTCGGGCGCGGGGGCTTCCTGGCGGCGGATGAGGTTCTTGGTGATCGGCGGTGGCGGCCGCGAGCACGCCATGGCTTGGCGCGTGGCGCAGGATGTCGAACTTGCCTGCTGCGTTCCGGGGAATCCGGGAATCGCTGCCGATGCCTCCTGCTTGAGCGGTCACATTGAGGACCCGGGCGAGATGGCCGCGCTCGCGGAGTTCCTCCAGATCGACTGCACGGTGGTCGGGCCCGAGGGGCCGCTGGTGGCCGGTGTGGCCGACTGTTTCAAGGACCGCGGCCTTCCGGTCGTCGGACCATCGCGGCAGGCCGCTCGCTTGGAGGGCAGCAAGGCCTTCGCCAAGCGCTTCATGTTCGACGCCGGCATTCCCACGGCCGGCTGCGAAATCTTGGAGGACGAGCGAGACATCGACGCCACCGTCGGGCGCTTCGGGTACCCAGTGGCCCTCAAGGCCGACGGGCTTGCTGCCGGCAAGGGCGTCGTGATCGTCCGCAGCGAGGAGGAGGCTCGTGCTTGCGCGCGGCGCATGCTCTCCGGCGGACTGGTCGGGGACGCCGGACGGCGGATAGTCGTAGAGCAGTTCCTGGAGGGCGACGAAGTCAGCTTCATGGTCCTCAGCGACGGTGAGCGCTTCTGCGAGCTGCCCGCCACCGAGGACCACAAGCAGCTGCTGGACGGCGACGAGGGGCCGAACACCGGCGGGATGGGGGCCGTCTGCGACGATTCGATCCTCAGTGGTGCCATGAGGGACCGCATCGTTGAGCGGATCGTGGAGCCGACGCTGGCGGGCATGAGCCGTCGCGGGACGCCCTTCCAAGGCTTCCTCTATTGCGGCCTGATGCTGACCGACGATGGGCCGAGAGTTCTGGAGTACAACGTCAGGCTCGGGGACCCGGAGACGCAGCCCCTGCTGTACCGCTTGGAGGGGGACTTCGCGGGCCTGCTCCGCAGCGCAGCCCGTGGGGAGATTGATCCGAGCTTGATAAGATTCGGGCGTTCAGCGACGGCTTGCGTGGTGATGGCCGCGCCGGGTTATCCGGGAAGCTATCCGAAGGGGCTGCCGATGTCGGGTCTGCGGGCCGCTGCGGAGGCGGGAGCCAAAGTGTTTCATGCCGGGACGGGCTTGCGGTCCGGAGCCCCGGTAACGGCGGGCGGCCGGGTGCTGGGGGTGACGGCGTCGGGCGACGATCTGGAAGCGGCGGTCGCGAACGCGTACCGGGCGGTCGAGGAGATCGAGTTCGAAGGGGCGCATTGGCGCAAGGACATCGGGAATCGGGCGCTCTCCCGTTCTGGGAGGGCGCGCAGCGGAGCGAGGGCCGCATGCGAGTAGGACTGGTCGGAACGGGAGCCATCTCCCACAAGCACGCTGAATGCTACCGGGAAATCGGCTTCGAATTGGTAGCCTGCTCGAACCGGGGCCGCGCGAAGGGCGAGGCGTTTGCTGAGCAGTGGGACTGTGAATTCGTCTCCAACTACAACATATTGTGTGAACGAGACGATGTAGACTATGTTGATGTATGCACCTTCCCCGATTCGCACCTTGAGATCTGCCGCAGCGCGGTGCGGAACGGAAAGCATGTGCTGCTGCAGAAGCCGATGGCGCTGACGTTGCCCGAGTGCCGGGAGATGATCTCTTTGTGCCGGTCAGCCGGGCTCAGGCTAGGCGTGGTCAGCCAGCACCGCTTCGACGATTGCTCCATCTTCCTCAAGCGGGCGATGGAGGAAGGGCGGCTGGGTCGGATCCTGCAGGTGGACGGCTATGTGAAGTGGCATCGACCTCAGAGCTATTACGACTGGCCGGGCAAGGGCACTTGGGCTGTCGAGGGCGGCGGGGCCCTGATGAACCAAGGCATCCACACCGCCGACGTGATGCAGTACTTGGGAGGCCCGGTGCGGTGGGTGTTCGCGCACTGGCAGCTTGCCGCCACGCACGAGATGGAGGCGGAGGATCTGGTTAACGCCGTGCTGGTCTATGAAGGCGGCGCGGGCGGCGTCCTGCAGGCGGCCACGTCGGTGTGGCCCGGCTACCCGGAGCGCATCGAGATCCACGGCACGGCCGGCACGGCCGTGATCACGGGAGACCGGCTCACGAGCTGGGATGTCGAGGGTGATTCCGGTGGCGACGCGCCGCTGGCGGCCGCCGTCGAGTCGGGAGCCGCGGATCCGATGGCCATCTCCATCGAGAACCTGCAGCGCCAGTTCTTGGACTTCGGCGCCGCTATCGAGGAGGGCCGCGAGCCGCTGATCAATGGCGAGGAGGGATTGGCGGCCTTGCGCTTCGTGCTCGGCGTGTACCGCTCGGCGCGGGACGGCGCCCCGCGGGACCTGCTGTAGGGCCCCCCGACATTCAACGCTTATAATCAACACAAGCGGTTCGTGGCGGCTTCAGCCGCGCTGCGGTCGGAGGGGAGCGCCGGCCGGCGATAGGCCGGACTGCAGGAGCGATGCAGCTTAAGGCCAGCCAGAAGCTCAGGGGCGAGATCGCGGCGATCGAGTCCGAACTCCACGACAAGCTTCCCGGAGAGATCCAGAAGGCACGCGAGCTGGGCGATCTCAGCGAGAACGCGGAGTACCAAGCGGCCAAGGAGCGCCAGCGTCTGCTGGGTGCGAGGATGGGCCAGCTCACGGCGAGGCTCGCCAAGCTCGAGCTGATTGACTTCTCGAAGATCCCCAAGGACGCGGTGGGCTTGGGCTCCTCGGTCGAGCTGTACGATGTCGGCCGCGATGCGGATGTTCGCTACGAGCTCGTCACGACTGAGGAGTCTGACGTGCCGGCTGGAAAGATCTCGACCTCGTCTCCCATCGGCCGGGCACTGCTCGGCAAGCGCGAGGGGGATGTGGCCGAAGTAACGACTCCGAGCGGCGTCAAGGAGTTTGAGATCCTCGGTCTCAAGACCATTCACGACAGGTAGGCGGGGCAGGGAAGGCGGCGTCCAGAGTGTCTCTGACAAGTGTGATCGGCAACACGTGCGGGCGCGTGTTGGCTGGCTTGGTGAGGCTGCTGACGCTCAGCGGGATCCATCCCAACACGCTGACGCTCACCGGGCTGGTCGTGAACGGGGTTGCGGCTTGGATTCTGGCGCGAGGCGAGTTCCTCTACGGCGGCTTGGTGGTGCTAGGAGCCGCGGTCTTCGACTTGACCGACGGCGCAGTGGCCCGCAACGCGAACAAGGTGACGCGCTTCGGCGCGTTCTTGGACTCGGTCATGGATCGCTATTCGGACCTGATCCTGCTCACCGGCCTGCTTGTCCATTACGCCCGGATTGACCGGTTCAGCTACATCGTCCTCACGGCCGTCGTGATGATCGGGTCGGTGCTCGTAAGCTACTCCCGGGCCCGTTCCGAGAACGTGATCCCCTCCTGCAAGGTGGGCTTCATGGAGCGTCCGGAGCGGATCGTGCTGCTGATCATCGGGGCCTTGTTCGACCGGATGGCTCCCGTGCTGTGGGTCATGGCGGTGCTGTCCAACCTGACGGTGGTGCATCGCATCGTTCACACTTGGACCGAGAGCCGGAGGAGCATCCCGGCCGCGACGGCGGAGGACGCGGTCGCGGAAGCCGCGTCCAAGGCAGATCTGAGGGAAGGGTACCGCTCAGTCTGAACTGGGAGAATCCTACGGGCAAGGTCCTCCCGAGCTCGGAAGCGCCTGTGATATGCTCCGATTAACCGGGGCGGTTCGCGGCCGGAGCCTTCGCGACCGTCAGTCTACTGGTTGAATCCCCGTGCTTCTGACGCTGGAAAAGCGCCTCCGCGAGGCTTTGTCGGACCATGTCCGCTCCCGGTACGGAGTGCGGGCGGAGCCCGTCATCGAGCTGCCGAGGCAGCCGGCGCACGGCGACCTCGCGACGCCGGTGTGCTTCGTCCTGGCGCGCCACTTGCGTCGCGCTCCGCGGCTGATCGCGGCCGAAATCGCGGACGAGCTGCCGCCGGTCGAAGGCATCCGCTCGGTGGAGGCGGCCGGGGCGGGCTATCTCAACGTGAGATTCGATCGCGCGGCTTACGCCGTTGCCGTTCTGACGGGGACGGAGCGAATCCAGGCCCGTCGCCGAGGCAAGGTGATCGTCGAGCACACCAACATCAACCCCAACAAGGCCGCCCACATCGGGCACTTGCGGAACGCGGTGCTGGGGGACACTCTTGTCCGCATGCTCCGCATGCTGGGGCGCTCGGTGGAGGTGCAGAACTACATCGACAACACTGGAGTGCAGGTGGCCGACGTGGTGGCCGGCTTCCACTTCCTGCGCGGCTTGGGGCCGGAGGAGGTCGGTTCCTTGGCGGCCGATCCGGAGGTCCGGTTCGACTACCTATGCTGGGACCTCTACGCCGACATCTCCCGGCGCTTCGCCGCCGAGGATCCCGAGGCGCTGGCTTGGCGCGCCCGGACTTTGCAGGCCCTTGAGTCCGGCGCGGGCGAGCTGGCCCGCTTGGGGGCCGTGGTGGCCGACTCGATCGTGCAGTGCCACCTCCGCACGATGTTCCGCATCGGCGTCACCTACGACGTCCTGCCGCGGGAGAGCGAGATCCTCAAGTTCCGGTTCTGGTCGTCGGCGTTCGCGCTTCTGAAGGACGGCGGCATCCTGCGCAGGGTGGAGGACGGCCGCAACGCTGGCTGCTGGGTGATGCCGAGCGAGCTGTTCGGGTCTCCGTCCGAATCGGACGAGGCGGCACCCGAGTCCGGCGAGGCGAGCAAGTATGACGCTGACAAGGTGATCGTGCGGTCCAACGGAACGGTCACCTATGTCGGCAAGGACATCGCCTACCAGATGTGGAAGTTCGGGCTGCTGGAGGGCAGGGACTTCCAGTATCGGCCCCTGTCTGGCGCGGAAGGCGGGGGAGGCTGGATGTCGTGCCCATCCGGAGGTTCCGAGGAGGCTCCGCGTTTCGGGAGCGGCGACACGGTCTACAACGTGATCGACGTCCGGCAGGCCTACCTGCAGGACGTGGTCCGCTCGTCGCTGGAGGCGCTCGGGTTCGAGCGTCAAGCCCGGCGGAGCGTGCATTTCGCGTATGAGATGGTCGCCTTGTCGCCGCTCTGCTGCGCGGAGCTGGGGATCGAACTGGCCGCGGCGGAGCGCGCCAAGCCCTATGTCGAGGTCTCCGGGCGCAAGGGGCTGGGGGTCAAGGCTGACGACCTGATCGACCGGCTGATCGAGACGGCCTTGGACGAGGTGCGCAGCCGGCATGCCGAACTCGGCGAGGAGGAGTGCCGTGCGATCGCCGAGCAGATCGCGATCGGCGCTCTGCGGTTCTTCATGCTGCGCTTCACGCGCAACACCGTCATAGCGTTCGACTTCCGGGAGGCGCTGGCATTCGAGGGTGAGACAGGTCCGTACGTGCAGTACGCTGCCGTGAGGGCCCTCAACATCCTGCGCAAGCACGCCGCGGCGCGCGGCGGCAAGGATGCCGACCCTCCTTCAGCGACCGCGCTGGGCCGGCAGCTGGAAGACGAGCGCCTGTGGCAGTTAGTGCGGGCGGTGTCCCTCTCGCACTGGGCGGTGGCGCGGGCGGCGGAGGCGGGCGAACCCGCCCAAGTGGCGCGGAGCGCGTTCCAAGCGGCGCAAGCCTTCAACAACTTCTATCATCAGACCCACATCCTCAACGAGAAGGACCCCGAGAGGCAGTCCGTGCTGCTGTCGATGGTGCGTTTGGCGCTGAATGAACTGACTCGGCTGATGGAAGTGATGGGGATGCCAGTTCCCGAGCGGATGTGACCGCGGGCGCGGTCCGTCCGGGAGTCGATCGGCCTCTCCGCCCGTTCCGCACGGCCGGGCTCCATGCTAGATTCGAGACACATGCGATGCAGGGCCATCGTCGATCTGGCTGCCCTGCGCTCGAATTTCCGCCGCTTGACCGAGCGGGCCGGGGCGGGGGCCGAACTGCTCTGCGTGGTCAAGGCTGACGCCTACGGTCACGGCGCCGTACCGGTCAGCAGAGCCTTGCAGTCGGCCGGGGCCCGACACTTCGCCGTCGCAACGCTGGACGAGGCCGCCATTCTCCGGAACGCCGGCCTCGGAGGCTCCGTGCTGGTGCTGGGAGGGCTGGAAAGCGGGACGGAGTTCCACGCGGCGGGGCTGGGCGTCGAGCCGGCAGTTAGCACCATTGGCCAGCTTGAGCGCTGGAACGAGGCGGCTGCAAGCCTTGGGCGCCGGTTGCCCTGCCATCTGTTGTTGAACACCGGCATGAACCGGCTGGGGCTGGATTTCGACCCGCGAGGCGACCCTTTCGGCTGCGACCGGCTGCTGGTCGCCCTCGCCGCCTGCGACCGGCTGGACATTCGGGGTGCCGCCACCCACTACGCTGACGCGGAGCGTCTCGTCAACGGGCGGACGGATCGGCAGAACGTCCGGTTCTCACGCCAGCTCCACCGGCTGCGCGAGGCTGGCGTGACGCCGCGCTTCGTCCATGCGGCCAACAGCGCCGCGCTGGTTCACCGGGGGGTCGGAGGGCTCGGTGACGGTTTTCGCCACTCGATGGTTCGTCCCGGACTCGCGTTGTACGGCTACGTGGCGGCTCCGGTCGGCGGCTCTGCCGGTGCGGACCTCGGGCTGCGGCGTGTCTTGGAATGGCGGGCGAGGATAGTCCGCACTAGGAACGTGCCGGCGGGCGAGGGCTTGGGCTACGGGCCGTCCTTCGTGACGCCCAGGCCGATGCGGGTGGGACTGCTGTCGGTGGGCTACGCCGACGGCTACAGCTGGCGTCTGTCGAACTGCGGGACGGTCTGTGTTCGGGGCGTCTCGTGCCGTGTGCTGGGCCAAATCAGCATGGACTTGACGCTGGTCGACCTGAGCGGCTGCGAGGATGCTCGCGCCGGCGACGAGGCCTCGCTGCTGGGCAGCGAACCGTACGGAGCGCAGGAGATGGCCGGGCTGATCCGGGGATCGGCGTACGAGGTTCTCTGCTGCATCGGCGCGCGGGTGCCGCGCCAGTACGTGGAGAGGCCTACCGGCTGACGACTACTGAGACCGGGTTGCTGGCTTGGCCGTCGGCCGAGATGGCGAGCAGCGCCGTCCCCGGATTGGTGTCGCCCGGAATCTCGACCTCAACCACGTGCATGCCGGTGAATCCTGACGCGAGGTGCGTCGAGAGCACCTCGACCGGCGAGCCGTTCAGGGTCGCAGCGATCTGGGCAACCGGTCCTGGCGGATCGCGCTCCGGCGACGGAAGGCCCGCCGGCCAGGCCGGAGCGACTTCTCCCAGTCCTGTCGCCAAGACTAGGATGGTTTCGCCCGCCGAAGCGGGGCGGCTCCAGCCCACCAGCGTCCCCGTGCCGGCGTTGAGGAGCAGCGGCTCCCCGGCTACGACGAAGATCGCCGGGGCCACCTTCTGCAGCGCCATTTCGACGGTGCGCATGCCGTCGCTCTCGGCCAGCTGCAGCCGGACTGATTGGCCGCTGATCGAGTAAGGAAGCTGCAGCTGCGTCCGCATGCCGGTGCGGTCCAGAATCGGAGCGGGCAGTCCGCCGGCTCTGGCGCTCAGCGCACTGGCTCCGACGACCGTAAGCAGGGTCCCCGGAGCGGCCGGCCGCTCCGTCCAGTCAGCGGCGCTGAGGATCCTCAGCGCCGTATCGACCTGCGGCGTGCGCGTCCAGAACACGCCGAAGCCAGGCACCAAGGCGTACAGGCGCCCTCGCGAGGCGTCCAGCTCGAGATCGGCTGCGCCCGCACCGGGCAGGTCGGATCCGATGGACTGCCAAGGGCCGGCCGGCCCCGGCACATCGAGGCGCACCGCGCTGTAGTAGACCCCCTCTGGGCCGGCCGCGTAGGCGGAGCCCGCTGCGGTGTGCCCGCGGATCGCGCGCCAGTTCGCAGCCGGAAGGTTCGATCCGATGTCGAACCAGGTGGCACCGCCGTCCGTCGTGCGCAGGATCTGGTCGCCGGAAATGGCGAGCGCGGTGAACGGCAGGGCCGGATCGGCCCACAGGCTCGCGACCGGGCCGCCGTCCGGGTCGGAGCGCGCGAGATACCAACTACCGCCCGAATCCGCAGACACCCAGATTCGGCCGTCGGATGTGCCGGCCCACAGGCGCGTCCCGAGCGCGACGGCGGTAATCGAAGCCGCTTCACAATGGCCCCGTCCGTTGCAGTTTGCCAAGCCGGAGAAGTCTGGTTGCCGTTCCTCCCAGAGGTTGCGGGATGCCTCGAATCCGGGCGGGGGCAAGTTCCGTGGCAGGACGCCGTTCCGTCCATCGCCTGTGGGGATGCGTCCGCTGGGCAAGCCGCTGTGTGGTGTGACCTTCCACAGGCGTCCGGCGTGCGTGCGAACTATCTCCGCAACTCCCAACCTAGCCGAAATCAGCGCCGGCTGGGAGCCGGGTGCCGCTGGAAGGAAGCGCGCTTCGGGGAAGTTCGGAAGGTTGCTGTTCAGGCTGCTCCACGTCACCCCCTCGTCGTAGGACTTCCACAGGCCCATGGAGTTGGCCACCACGATCAGGCTAGGGTCGAGGGGCGAGATGGCGACCGCCGTCTGCCAAGGGCCGATTACGGAGTGACCGCCGGTCTGGGTGAGGTTGACCCATTCCCCGCCTCCGTCCTCGGAGCGATAGAGATGCTCGCTCAGAGCGTAAGAGACACCTGAGCGGTACGGATTCCGGACGATTCCGGGCCGCAGGTTGCTTGCTTCCGGCGCGACGGCCAGAGGTTGGGGGCCTGAAGGGCCGACCTCCGTGGCGGGTTGCCAAGTTGCCCCCTCGTCGTTGCTGGTCCACTGCTCCCCTTCTCGCAGGAGGGCGTGGAGCCCGACGCCGTCGGGGGAGAACCAGACACGTTCGACCGCGTCGCCCGCGGGGCCGGCGAATCCGGCGGACATGCCCGTTCCTCCCAAGCGCGTCCAGCGGTGCGCGGCGGGATCTTGCGCGCTGGAAGCGGGAATTGCCAGCAGGCAGGCACAGAGCACCGCGGCGATGGGGCGGAGAATATGCAATTAGCGCCCCACGGGCCCTTGGGATCCCACTCTCACGTTAGTCTGCCGCCGGATGCGGCCCCTCGCTTACAATACTACCGATGTCCACACCAGCGCTAGCCGTCGCGGCCGCGGTGTCGCTCGCCTGCATTGGCTGCGGTCCCGTTTCGGAGCCGGCGTCCGGCCCGTCTGGGCCGCCGGCAGACACCACGGGCATGGTCCTGATCGAAGGCGGGGAGTTCGTAATGGGCACCGACAGGGGGGAGCCGTACGAAGGTCCGGCCCACAGGGTGGTCTTGGACTCCTTCTACATTGATCGTTTCGAGGTCACGAACGGCCGCTATGCGGAGTTCGCGGAGGAGACCGGCTACCAGACAGAGTCCGAGCGGCTGGGCTGGTCCGGCGTCTTCGATCCCCAGCAGAACGGCTGGACCAAGGGCGACGGGGCCGACTGGCGTCACCCCCACGGGCAGGGCTCTTCCTACGAGGACATGATCGACTACCCGGTGGTCCATCTGTCGTGGGCGGACGCTGACGCCTTCTGCGACTGGCGCGGTGCGCGACTGCCCACGGAGGCGGAGTTCGAATACGCCGCCCGAGGAGGTTCGGAAGGGACGCAGTACGCGTGGGGGGACGACCTCACTCCGGGCGGCGTCCATCAAGCCAATCTGTGGCAGGGCCTCTTCCCCCATGATGACCGGACGCTGGACGGTTTCGGCAGCCACGCGCCAGTTGGCCGGTTCCCGCCGAACGGCTACGGGCTGCACGACATGACGGGCAACGTTTGGGAGTGGGTGCAGGATTGGTATTCGCCCACGTACTTCGCGAATTCTCCGGTGCGCAACCCGCAGGGACCGCCGGAGAGCGATCGGGAGGTGCAGCGGGCGGGGGTCCAGAAGGTGCAGCGCGGGGGCAGCTGGCTGTGCAGCCAGAACTATTGCCAGGGCTACCGGATCGGCGCGCGGATGATGACGGCTCCGGACTCGGGACTGAACAATCTAGGCTTCCGGTGTGCGGGCCCGGCGGGCTGACGCGACCTTGGGTGACCGTCCACGGGCGGGCAGCAGAGCGTCGGTGGTTGGCTAGGAACGGCCGTCCACGACCGGTCCCGCTAATCCGAGTCTCTAACGAGAGAGCATCCCTCCACTTGTCGCTCGGCCACCGGCATCGCTGGGCAAGGCGTCGCGCTCAGTCTTGCTCCGGCAGCCGAGCATCGGACGATCCCGTCGCGCCGCCGAACACCACCTTGAGCAGCGGGGGCGTCACGAGAGTGGTCAACATCACCATGGCCACGACGGCCGAGAAGGCCTGGGCGCCCAGGACGGGCGTCCCCGCGACCACCACTGTGGACCCGATTCCGGCGAAGATCAACCCCACCTCGCCGCGCGGGATCATGCCGACTCCCACGGCCCACCGGTTGAGGTCCTTCTCAAGTACGCCCAATGAGCAGGCCTGCTTGCTAACCACGGCGACCATGCTCAGCACCCCGGCGAAGACCATCAGGTCGGTGTCCCCGAATACTCGCAGGTCTACCCGCAGGCCCATGTAGACGAAGAAGACCGGTGCGAACACCGCACCGAGCGGATGAATCGTCCTGACGATGCGATCCCTCGTAGCCGCGCCTCCGAAGTGGCGCATGATCGTCTCGTCCACCACCAAGCCGGCCGCGAACGCTCCGACGATGTCGGCCAGCCCGGCCATCTCCGCGAGAGCGGCCATCAGGAAGCAGTAGGCGATCGTCAGCACCAGCCCCATCGACTCGGACCGGGCCTTCTGCACCAACGAGACCAAGGGCACCATCAGCTTTCTTCCCACCGCTACCGAGACCACCAGGAAGCCCACGGCTTGGGCCATCTTGATCAGGATCGGAGCGAGCGACGTCTGCCCGGCCCCCTCGCTGCCGGCCGAGTTCACGATGCCGAGCATCAGCGACAGCACCAGCAGTCCTAGGATGTCGTCAACGATCGCGGCGCCGAGGATAATCTTCGACTCTCGATCCTTCGTCCTGCCCAAGTCTTGGAGCACGCGCGCCGTGATCCCGACGCTAGTAGCGGCCAGCGTGGCCCCGATGAACAGGTGCGTGTACCAAGGCACGCCCTCGGCCAAGAACAACCAGGAAGCGCCCGATCCCAAGACCAACGGTGTGAGGACGCCCAGCAGGGCCACCAGCAGGGCTGACGGGCCCACCGCGAGCAGCTCGTCCAAGTCGCTCTCCAAGCCGACCTCGAACAGCAGCAGGATGACTCCGAGTTCGGCGACCACGCCGAGGAACGGAGCTTCGCTCAGGCCGGCCAATGCGTCAATTCCGAAGAGGGGCAGGCTGCCCAGCGCCATGCCGCACAGCAGTTCGCCCAGCACGCCAGGCTGCTTCAAGCGCTCAGCGACTTCGCCCGCGATCTTGGCTGCCCCAAGAATGATGGCGAGCGAGAACAGGACTTCGGTCACGGCGCCGTGGTGGGCGCCGCCCTCCGCGGCATGGGCGGTGGACCAAGCCAAGGCGCCCAGCAGGGCGAGGCTGGCGGTTCGCAGGAAGGTCACTGAGGGAGGCCCTAGCTAGCTGCTGGTCATGGCCGGCCCCTCCGCCGCTGCAGCGGCGGCCGACGGCTTGCATGTCCCAAGGGATGCTTGGGATCGGCCCGCGCCTGCGGGCTCTGGCCATCCAAGACCCATTGTAGGCACTGTTCCCCTTCAGACCGCGTCGGTCCTGATCCCGCGCTCCTCCGCCGGCTGTCAGCCCAAGTGCATGACGACCATCTTGGTCTCCGTCATCTCCTGGACCGCGTACTTGGGGCCCTCCTTGCCGAACCCGCTCTCCTTGAGGCCCCCGTAAGGCATCAAGTCCGCGCGCCACTGCGTTCCCCAGTTGATATGGATGTTGCCCGACTCCACTTCCCGAGCGAAGCGCATGGCGCTGTCGAGGCTCTCGGTAAACACGGCCGCAGACAGCCCGTAGTTGGTGTCGTTGGCGCTAGCGATGGCGTTGTCCACTGACTCGAAGCGGGTCAGCCCGACGGCCGGGCCGAACAGCTCGTCGCAGGAGATCTTCATGTCGGGCCGCACATCGGCCACGATGGACGGCTCAACCACGGCGCCCTCGCGCCCGCCACCCGTCAGCAGGCGTCCGCCGGAGCTGCTGGCGTCCCGGATCCACTGCTGCACGCGCACTGCGTCGGCCTCTCGCACCATCGGCCCCACGCGCACTGTCTCGTCGAGGGGGTTGCCCGTGCTCAAGCCACTGACCTGGGGCTGCAGGCAGTCGAGCAGGTCCGAGTAGACCTTGTTGTGGGTCAGGATGCGCTGCGCGCTGATGCACACCTGGCCGGCGTTGCTGTAGCCGGTCGCGACGATGGCTTTGGCGGCCTTCTCGAGGTCGGCATCTGGAAGGACAATCACGGGCGAGTTGCTGCCCAGCTCCATGGTGACCTTCTTCAACCCGGCGGCGCGGCAGATGGCCTCGCCCACATCGCGGCTGCCGGTGAAGCTGATCTTGCGGATTCTAGGGTCGGAGCAGAGTTGGCGTCCGATTCTGGAGCCCGCGCCCGTCACGACTTGGATCGCCTCCGGCGGCACACCCGCGTCGAGCAGCAGGCGACAGAACTTGATGGCCACCAGCGGTGTGTCGGTAGCCGGTTTGAGGATCGCGCTGTTGCCGGCCGCGAACGCGGGCCCAAGCTTGTGGCAGACGAGGTTGAGCGGGAAGTTGAACGGCGTGATGGCCAGCACCACCCCGCAGGGGACGCGGAGCGTGAAGCCGAACTGGCTGCCGACTCCCGGCGCCCCGTCCAAGGGCACGACCTCCGAACCGAGCCGCTTGGCCTCCTCGGCCGAAACGACGATAGTTTCCCGCGCCCGCTCGACTTCGAACCTGGCCTCGCCGATCACCTTGCCCTCCTCGAGCGTGATGGTGCGCGCCAAGTCTTCCAGGCGCTCCGTCATGAGGTTGGCAGCCCGCATCAGCATCTGCGAGCGTTCGTAGGCCGGGATGGCCTTCACCTGCTTGGCACCTTCGACCGCGAAGCCGAGAGCGTGTTCGATCTCGGCGCTGGACGCGTCTGGAACGGTGTCCAGCTCGCTGTTGTCGAACGGGTTCAGAACGGGAATGGCGTTGGACCCGGGGGTCCAGTCGCCGGCGATGAGCATATCCATGGCGCTTCTCCTCCGCCGGGGCCGGGCCACGACGGGCTGGCGACGCGCGACGGTGCGAACTACGATTCTTCCTCTACTGGCGCGCGTCTGTCAAGAGACCACCGCCGCCACCAGCCCTGTTCGGCCATCCACTCTGACAACTCGGTCTCCTTGTCCGTCGACCGCGAACAGGTTCTCGTCCCGGTCCACTGCCAACGCGACCGGATCGAGGAGCAGAGTCTCGGAGGCCAGTTTGCCATCCCCCCAGTTGCCGCCGCCCATGTCCCCGCCACCGTCTCGATCACGCCTGTGAGCCTATGGATGCTCCGGATGCGATGGTTGCCCGTGTCCGTGACATAGATGGTGCTTGCGACAAAACCCCATTTCCGAGTGATTTATGGTATGGAATTGAGCTAGCTTATCAGGCTGTGAGCGGAGATTCGGGCTGATTCTGCAAGATTGTCGGCTCTACGTTCCGACTCCAGGATGAATCCCGCATGGCGCCCGTACGCAACGCGCACCTCCGCCCGACGAACCCTAGTTCGCAGTCCAATCCGCCGGGTATTCCGCCGCGCTAGGCGGCTTTTCGTAGTCGCCCGCCCCCTCGATCCAAGTCCCGACGCTCCTTGGCAGCCGCCCGCGCTGCCCGCTGCAGCAGCAGACCCATCCGATGCACGTTCGCCGCTAGGATCGACCGTGCCACCACGCGCCGGAACCCTTCCTTGCCCTGCTCGAGAACTCGGTCCAGCCCCCGCTGCTCCAAATTGTTAATCGCCGACTCCACCGCCGAATGCTCCCTCCTAGCCTCTTTGAACCACTTCTCGCTCTCCCGCTCCTTGTCCGCCTTGGACAGCTTCCCTTTCTTAGGTAGTGCCGGCTTGCCCAACACCCCTCCCAACGCCAGGATGTTCGCTATGCTGGAGAACCCCTTGTCAAAACTGCACCCTTCCAAGTCCGGCCACTCTTTCTTCATATCCTCCATCACTTGCACTGTCACCTCCACATCCACCTCCTTCCACAGATTCTTCCAGCCCAGCACGAATCCTTCCTTGCTCTCCACAATCACCACCGGCACACCCAGCTCCACCGGCTGACCCGCCTTCCCTTTCGAAATCCACCGCGTGTGCTCCGCGTGAATTGAGAACACCTTCTCGGCATGCGGAATCTGCTCCCCTTTCAGCAGCCTCCTCCGGACTTGATCCTTCAGTCGATACGCCAGCTCCAGCAGCCTGTCAATCTCTCCCAGTTGCCCCTCGTCCACCTCGCTGCCCTCCAGCTGCGGGCGCAGCTTCTTCAGTCGCTTCAGCAGCTTCGCCCCCGCTGACAGCAGTCTCTTGACCTCTTTTTTCTTGTTCTTCCTCTTGTAGGCCACTCTGAGTTGCCTGTATGCCAATTCCACTTTGCTCTTCCAGTGCTTGTGCTGCCGGCAGCCCGACACCCCCGCCGTCTCGCAGGCCGTCACCACCGCCAGCAACGCCGCCACCAGCGCGTTCCGCAACAGCCAGTAATCCGTCGGGTAATCCACGTTCGTCTCCACCACGAAACTGTCGCAGCGGGCCGTCAGCTCCTCCCCTTCCTGCCATCCCGCCAGTCGCTGTCCTGCCTTCACCACTTCCCGGTTCACCTTCCTTAACAGCTCCGGCGTCAGCAGCTGCACATTCCGCGCCACCGTCCGGCTGGTGAACTCCTTCAACTCCATCGATCCGATCCCCAGCATCTGCCTCAGGTCCAGGTGCTTGCTTGCCAGCTCCGCCAGACGATCGAAATCACATCCCAATCCCTGCTTCACCAGGGCCAGCACCAAGACTGCCCACAGGTCCATCCCCGGCCGACCGTTGTTCGGATCCAAGCCGCTCACCGCTTTCGCTTCCCCTGCGTCCTGCCCGCCGTCCTGCGGCCGGAACAGCTCTTCCTTCAGCAGGCTGAAGATTCTGTCTCTCAGGTCCTTGCTGCTGTAGATGAACTGGATGCCCTTCAGCACTGCGGGGATGTCGTCCCGCGACTGCGGGTTGATGTCGATCGCTTCAATCGGCACGCTCCCCAGCTCCAGCTGCGGGTTGATGACCTTTCTCATGCCTTCCTAATAGCACACTCCGGTCTCCGATCGCAACCCTTGAAGTCCGTGCGGGAGCCTGATCTGGAAGGCTGTCCAACCGTCTCCCGCCCTCCTCAAGATGGGGTCCGGTGCTCAGGAGGGCAGTCGGTTGAGAAGCTCAGTAGCGGTCTGATCCACGACCTTCAGCATCCTCTTGCAGAGCAGTTCGCATGCGAGTCTCGGCAGCCTTCGTCCGGACTAACGCGATCTGTTTCCCGCTGTTTCGGCACCGGCTCAGTCCATCCGCGCGGCTCCTGAGGGCTGATTCCGCCTCACGCAGGCTGCGAAGATGGCCCCTCCAGCTCCGGATCGGCCCCCGCCGCGGCATTTCGGTGCGATCTTCGCAGTCGATGAAATCACTCATGTAGTACTAGTTGCCCAAGCTTCATACTGTATATTCCGTCTTGCGCACATCCCGCATCTTTTGTCGCAGGCACTAGATGTCGCCAGCCGGGCAGACTCCGATGCACTGAGGGCTTCGGAAGCGTTCTTCGGTCGCGAGTCCGCCATCCCCTGAGTGCCCCGATTCGTCGGTGCCGGCCAGCCTCTCGACCATCCCCGCCACACTCAGCGGCCAGCCTCTCTGCGAATCGATGTAGACGGCGCTGCCATCGGTGGCATTCGCATAAGCGTGTGTGAGTGATTTGTAAAGATTGGCCTGCAGAGCCCATCAGCAGCGCTAGATGGAGGGGGGGTGCGGGGTGGTCGGCGTAGGCAAGAAATTCTCGCCAGCGCTTGACATTGCGTTTCCGATTTGCCATCGTGGAATAGCTGCCCTGCCACCGCTGGCCCCCATGGATCCACGCATCCGCAACTTGCCCTCCACCACGTTCTGCGGCGAGCGTCTGAGCCGGCACCAGATCGTCGAGATCCAGGAGACCGTGAAGTTCTTCCCCCACCTCAGCCGCACCGAGCTGGTGGGCACCGTGTGCGTGCAGATGGACTGGCACACGCCTGGCGGAGCCCCTCGCTTGGGCTTCGGCTTGCGCGTGCTCAAGGAACTGCAACGCCTTGGCATTGTCCAGCTGCCGGCCAAGCGCGGCGCAGGACGGGGGCCGCAGAAGCCGCTGCAGTTCGACGACCGCACCGCGCCCCGGCCGCTGCTGCGCGAGCCGCTGGCCCAGCTGGTGCCGGTGCGCTTGGAGACGGTGACCGAGCCGCAGGAGGCGGCGCTGTGGAATCAATGGCTGGAGCGCTATCATCCGCTCGGCTATCGCCAGCCGCTGGGCGCCTCGCTGCGCTACTTTGTGCGGGACCGGCGGGGCCGGCTGCTGGGCTGCCTGCTGTTTGACCGCGCCACTAGGAGGCTGCCTTGCCGCGACCGCTTCATCGGCTGGCAGGGGCAGGACTTCCACGCGCGGCTGCAGCTGGTGGTGCGCAACGCGCGCTACCTGCTGTTGCCGTGGGTGCAGGTCGGGAATCTGGCCTCGCATGTGCTGGGGGTGGCGGCCCGGCAGCTGCCGCGGGACTGGGAGCGCTGGCATGGCTGGCAGCCCGTGCTGCTGGAAACGTATGTGAATCCGCGGGAGCACTCAGCGGCCTGCTACCGGGCCGCCAACTGGCAGTTGGTCGGCCAGACGCAGGCCCGCGGAGCGCGCGGCAAGGCCCCGGCCAAACAGCCCAAGCAGGTCTACGTCCTGCCGCTGCACGCGCAATGGAAGCGCATGCTGCTGGCAGCTCCGTCGCGGCCGCCACCGCGGACGTGGGCCGACGAAGACTTCGTGGATATGTGGCGGGACATCCTTGGCTCGGTGGCGCGGGCTGCCGACCGGCACGACCAGCGCTGGCAGCGCCGGCGGCGGTCGATCCACACGCTGCTGGTGGTGCTGTTCGTGTTCCGGCTGGTGCGCACGCCGCGCCGGCAGGGCTACGCGCGGGTGCTGGCCGACCTGTGGGACTGCTGCCGGCGCCTGGGCCTGCAGCTGGCGCAGCCGCGACCGGTGGCGGCCTCGTCGATGTCCGTGGCACGGGCCAAGGTGGGAGCGAGTGTGTTCCGGCGCATTCACGCCGCCGTGATGCGGCATGCCGGCCCGGACCGTTCCACGCTGTGGAAGGGGCTGCGGGCCTTCGCGGTCGCCGGGTCCCAGCTCAACCTGCCCCGGGAACTGGTGCGGGCCGGCTACGAACCACCCGCGCCGCAGGCGCACTACCCGCAGGGACTGCTGAGCTGCCTCTACCAGGTCCGCCGCCGCCTGCCGTGCGACTTCGAGCTGGTTTCCCATCGGGACGAGCGGCGGGCCGCACGGAAGCATCTGGCCACGCTCTACCGCGGCGACCTCGTGGTCTACGATCGCGGCTACTACTGCCGCGCCCTGCTGCAGGCGCACCACGACCGCCAGGTGGAGGCCGTGTTCCGCCTGAAGCGCACCGCCTGCGCACCGGTGCGCGACTTCGTCACCGGCAGCAGCTGTGACGAAATCGTCAGCCTGGAGCCGACCGGTGCGGCCCCGCTCCGGCTGCGACTGGTGAAGTACGCCGTCCACGACACGACCTATGTGCTCGGCACCACGCTGCTGGACGCGGGCGTTCATCCGGTGGCGGACTTGGCCGACTTGTACAACGGACGCTGGAGCGTCGAAGAGCTGTTCAAGATTTCGAAAGAACAGCTGCGCGTCGAGGGCTTTCGCGGCCGTAGCGAGCAGACGGTCCAGCAGGAGCTGTACGCGCATTTCACGCTGATCGCCATGGCACGGCTGTTCGCCAGCCGCAGCGAGCGGCAATTCGAGTCGCGGGACGGGGAGGCGGGCCGAGCGCCCCTGCGGGCCAACTTCAACCAGAGCTTGGGTGCGGTGGAACGGGAACTCGAAGGGCTCTTGCTGCAGGCCCCGCAGTTGCGGGACACCCTCAACCAGGTGCTGGGGCGCGGGGCCAGCAGCTCCCAACGGGAGCGGCCCGGCCGCTCCTACCCGCACCGCTCCCGCCGCCCGAGCAGGAAATGGAGGAATCGCCAGCCCGCCGAAGCCCCGACCAATGACTGAATCGCACCCCGTCTTGACGCCATCCGGCGCCAATTAACCGAATCCACTTCCATCCTTGAACGAATGCCATTGGCGCTGCCATGGGGCAGGATGGCCAGTGACACTAGTCCTCCCAGCAGTGCGTCCTCGGCCCTTCGCCCGGACCAGCGCAGCACTGCAGACCCGATTCCGGCTATTGGTCCGATCTCTGCGGTCTGGCAGTCCACCCTGCGGATCCTGTGGTTGCAGACACCGGCCACCAGAAGGTTGCCTCGGGCATCAACTGCCACTCCCTCTGGATGTTTGCGCCGGGCTTGCTCAGCTGGTCCGATCTCACCCAAGTAGCCCGTCAGGCCTGTACCCGCCACAACCTCGATGACGTCCGCACTGGTGTCGATCCTCACGCTGCTGTGATTCCCAGCGTCTGCAACAACGATGTTCCCCTATGCGCCTGCGGTCACACCCGCCGCGAGATGGAGAACTTCGTTCCAAACACCGGAGAAGCCACGCGATTCGGTTCCCGCCAGCGGGCGCACCGCGCCCGCGCGAAGGGAAGTTCGCGGGACTTGGTGGTTGAATCGGTCGGCAAGGTAAGCGGTCGCCCGCCGCGGCGTGGCGAGCGGCGATTGCCGCCACGTGAGAGGACGAGAGCGCTGCGGCCAGCAGGACTGCTGGTGCCAGCCGCTGACTCGGCCCGTGAGGCACGCTCTTTGGCAGACTCAAGCGTGCTGTGGCCACGCGACGGAGCCGCCTATGCGCTAGCCGGTCATCGTAGGATAGGTCTACAAACCGGAGGCGGCCCTCGTCGGTTGCTGGGAGACTAGCCCCTGCGCGGCACAGTTCTGATGAATTCCTGTATGTTGGGGTGCAGTCGCTCCGCGCCGGACGCCAAGGCGTCGAGTTTGGCGAGCTGGCATCAGTTGTCCAAGTCTTGGAAGCGCACAGTGCTCAGCGCGTGGCGATGGGGCGCCCGGTGAAGGCCGCAGCGGCCAGCCGAGTGGTCCTCCTGGAGCCGATGGCCCCGGAGGCGAGTGCCTACGCCCTCGCTCGCTACAGCCGCTCGCCGGACTCGGTTGCAGCCAGCCTGCAGTGGGTGCGAGATCGCGGCTCCAGCCGGTTTCTCAACACCTACTACTTCCAATACGGGCACGCCTCGATCGCCGACCTCGGCCACCTCGCCTGCTGCTTCGAGGGGGTTTCCGAACTGGCGGCCATGGAGATCGAGGATGAGCAGCTGTGGGACGGGCAGGCCAAGTCGACCCGCTATCAGGACTTCTCCAAGCGTCCGGTGATCGCTCCCGAAGAGCTGCGCGGGCTTCCCGAGCGCGAAGTCTTCGAGCGGGCCGCGTCGGACCTCGTCCAGCACTATCTGAAGCTGCGGGACGATTTCGAGTGCTTCCTGTCTGATAGCAACCCGATGCCGGACGGCATGCAGTCGGCGGCCTACCAGCGGACGATCCACGCGCGGGCCCTCGATTCGGCGCGCTACCTGCTGCCCGCCGGCATTCCGACGAATGTCGGCCAGGTCACCAGCATCCGCACGCTGGAGAAGCAGATGCAGCGGCTGGGCGTTTCCCGGTACCGCGAAGTGCGCTCGATCGCCCTCGAGATGCACGCTGCCTTGGCCCGCCCTCCGCAGTGCGGTCGCGGCCGGACGCCCTCCGCCGAACCGGTGGCTCCGACGCTCGCCAAGTATGCCGAACCTGACCGCGCGCGCCGCGCCGCGTTCCGCCGGGTCAGAGCCTGGGCGGAGGCCAACTTCGCCCCCGGGGCCTACGACCTCCCCCGGGCCGTGGACTTGGTTCCGACGCCGGATCCGGTGGATGAGATCGTCGCGACCTGGCTGTACGCAGTGACGTCGCATCCGTTTCGCGTCGTTGTCGACGCGGTCAGCGGCTGGAGCCCGGCCCTCCGCCGCGAAGTGCTCGATCTCGCCCTCGCGGACCGCAGGAGGGGGGCCGAGCTGCTGCGGCCGTTCAACAGCGGCTACGGGTTCCTGTTCGACATCGTGTGCGATCTCGGAGCGTACCGCGACCTGCACCGTCATCGGCGCTGCCAGCAGATTGCGCAGCGGTTCACCTGCGACTTGGGCCACGAGGAGCCGCCGCACCTTGACGACGCGGGGGCCCGCAACCGCTACCAGGAAGCGCTCGACGAAGCTGCGACCGCCCGCGACCGGATCTCCAAGGTGAGCGAGCGGGCGGGGCACTACCTGCTGCCGTTGGCGGCCCGCCGTCGCGCCCTGTTCAAGATGGACTTCGCCGAGGTTGAGTACATCTCGCGCGTGCGGTCCGGCGTCAAGGGCCATCTGTCGTACCGACGTGTCGCTTGGGAGATGCGCCAGCGGGTGATGGAGGTCGATCCCGACCTCGGCCGGCTGATCGAGGCAACCCACCCGGACGAGCAGGATCCGCTCCGGCGCTGAGGCTCGGCCATGCTGCGCGGCTTCATCTTCGACCTAGACGGCACGTTGGGCGACACGCTCCCGGTGTGCTTCCAGGCGTTCGCCGCGGTCTTCAGGCGCCGGCTCGGCCGGCACTTCTCGCCTCCCGAGATCCACGCCATGTTCGGACCTAGTGAGGAGGGCATCCTGAAGCGCCTTTGCCCTGAGGACCCCGAGGGTGCCCTTGAGGAGTACCTAGCCGAGTACCGGGTCGCTCATTCCTCCTGCCCGCGACCCTTCCCTGGCGTTCGCAACTGTTTGGATCTGCTCGCCGGCAGCGGAGTGGAGTTGGCCGTCGTGACGGGCAAGGGGCCGCGCAGCGCCGAGATCTCCTTGGAGCGGTTCGACTTGGCTGGCCGGTTCCCGATCGTCGAGGCTGGTTCGCCCGACGGCGGGGTCAAGCCGACGGCGATGGCCCGCGTGCTCGCAGCTTGGGGCTTGGATCCCCGGCAGGTGGCGGGGGTGGGTGACGCTGTCGCCGACGTGCGCTCGGCGCGCCGCGCCGGAATCCTGAGCGTGGCCGCGGCTTGGGCCCCCGACGCAGACGGCGAGCGCTTGGCGGCCTGCATGCCGGATAGGCACTTCCGGAGGGTCGCAGACTTCCGGGCCTGGATCGAAGAGGTGATCGACGTCAGACGATGAGCATGCAGTCCCCGTACGAGTAGAAACGGTACCGTTCGCGCACCGCATGCTCGTACGCTTCGAGCACCAGCCGCCTCCCGGCGAATGCCGACACCAGCATGAGCAGCGTCGACTTGGGAAGGTGGAAGTTCGTCAGCAGCGCCTCAGTCGCTCGGAAGCGGAAGCCTGGCCGGATGAACAGCTCCGTCTCGCCGGCGGAGGCGACCACGCCGCCGTGCTCGGCGGCGACCGATTCCAGTGTGCGCACGACCGTCGTGCCGACGGCGACCCGGCGCCGCGCCGCTCGCAGGGCGTCCGCCGCTGCGGGTCGCACTTCGTACCGCTCGGCATGCATGACGTGGTCTGAGACGCGCTCCGACTTCACTGGCCGGAACGTGCCGGGGCCCACATGCAGCGTGATCCGGGCCAAGCTCGCCCCGCGCCGCTGGATCCTGCGGATCACCCCTTCGTCGAAGTGGAGCCCGGCCGTCGGGGCGGCCACCGAACCCTCGCGCCGTGCGAAGACCGTCTGATACCGCTCGCGGTCGTCCGGCTCGTCCGAGCGTCGGATGTAGGGCGGGAGCGGGACATGCCCGTGCCGGCGCAGCAGGCCGGCTACGCCTTCCGGCCCGAGGCCGGGGAACTCCACCATCCTCAGTCCGCCCTCGCCGCGGTCAGCGATGCGGACCCGCGCCGAGCCGACTGTCACCTCAGCGCCCGGCTGCAGCCTCTTGGCAGGACGCACCAGCGCGCTCCAGCGACTCGATCCGCGCGACAGCGGAGCGAGCAGGAAGACTTCGGCCTTGCCGCCGGGCGCTCCGGAGCGCAGCACACGGCGCCCGAGCAGCCGGGCCGCCAGCACGCGACTGTCGTTGACCGCTAGGCAGTCACCCCGCTGCAGCATGGACGGCAGGTCGAGGAACGAGCGGTCCGACCACTCGTGCCGCCGTCGGTCCAGCACCAGCATGCGGCTGGAGCTGCGCTCGGCCGGGGGACGCTGGGCGATCAGCTCCGGAGGCAGCGCGTAGTCGAAGTCGGCAGCTCGCATGTTCGCTTCCCGGCCGGCACCATGGCCCCGCTGGTGGCGGAGTCCGCCGCCCTTCTCTATCTTTTAACAAGGTTGCAACCTCTCGTTAACCAAGCGCCGCCTAGGCTTGAATCAGAGGCTCGATGCCCCCGAAAGTGGCAGTGGTCGAGGACGACCGTGATCTGGCGAACCTGCTGCGCTACGCGTTCGAGCAGGAGGGTTTCGAGTTCGCCGACACGCACGACGGACTCGGAGCCACCGAGTTCTTCCACCAGGAGCGGCCTGACGCCATCGTGCTGGATGTCATGCTTCCCGGCTTGGACGGCTTCTCGATCTGCAGGGAGATCCGCATGGATCCCCATCTCAAGGAGATTCCCGTGGTCTTCCTCACCGCCCGGACGCAGGAGGCGGACCGCCTGCGGGGTCTTGAGATCGGCGGGGACGACTACGTGGTCAAGCCGTTCTCGGTTCGTGAGCTCGTGGCGCGCGTCAAGCTGCGGATCCGGGGCCGGGCCAGGCTGGATCCCGTGTACCGCTTGGGCGGCCTCGAGCTGGACCAGGAGCGGCGCGAAGTGCGGCTCGACGGGAAAGTCATCGCCGTCACCGCCACTGAATTCCAGATCCTCGAGACGATGATCCGCCATCCCGGGCGCGTCTTCAGCCGGGCGCGCCTGCTCAACGCCGTGTGGGGCGTGGCTTGCAACGTGTCCGACCGCACGGTCGACGTCCACATCCGGAGGCTGCGGAGCAAGGTCGAAGCTGACTCTTCGCACCCCCGGTACATCCAATCAGTGAGGGGGTTCGGGTACACCGTCCGCGAGTCGGAGTGAGGCCCCGAAGGCTGCCGCTCCACCAGAGGGGTTCGGGCGAGCTGGCTCGTCCGGAGGTTGCGTCCCGGCGACCGCGCCTGGGAGCGGCGGGGAGCCGCTCCGGAGACTCGGAGCGGCCGGGGCAGGGAAGAGAACCGAGGTAGGATGCCATGCGCGTTCGTTCAAACAAGATCTTCATCTTCGTGATGCTCGCCGTAGCCGCGGGCCTGCAAGCGCAGAACAACGGCGGCACGGTGCTGGGGTTCGTGTATGACGCCTCCACCGGCAATCCGATCCCGCAAGTGCGGGTCGAGATGACGGGCGAGGTCACCATCACCGCCGTCACCACCATCGAGGGCAGCTTCACGTTGGAGGGCGTGCCGGCCGGCACCTACACGGTCAGCTACGAGTCCGCCAACCACCAAGGGGTCAATGTCGAGGGTCTCGAAGTGCTGGCCGGCGAGATTGCCGACGGGAGCACGGTCATGTCCGGCAAGGGCGAGACGACCGTCGTCACTGTAAAGGCCTCGGTGGACGCCTCGGTCGCCACGCAGGAGGCCATGCTCGTTGAGCGCAGGCTGGCCGCGACGGTGACCGACACGATCAGCGCCGAGGAGATCCGGGGCGGCACCTCCTCGGACGCTTCAGAGGCCATCGAGAAGGTCACCGGCGTCACCACCATGAATGACTTCGTGTTCGTTCGCGGCTTGGACCCGCGCTACAGCGGCACCACGCTCAACAACGCCCTGCTGGCCAGCACCGAGCCCGAGCGGCGCGTGGTGCCGCTGGATCTGTTCCCGGCCAGCCTGATTGACAGCATCAAGGTGCAGAAGACCTATGCGCCGAACCTCCCCGGCGAGTTTTCGGCGGGACTGGTCCAAGTGGAGACCACTGAGTTCCCGACGCGCCCCACCCTCAACGTGAGCTACTCGATCGGCTTCAATAGCCAGACCCAGGGGCGGACCTTCCTCGGCTATCCCGGCGGCGGCCGCGACTTCTTCGGGTTCGACGACGGCACGCGTGCGCTACCCGACGCCATCCCGGGGGACCAGCGCGTGGACCGCTTCACCTTCAACCGGGACGAGCTGCAGCAGCTGGGCCGCTCGTTCTCGAACAACTGGGAGCGCACGGCCACTGACATCAGCCGGCCCGCCATGAGCTGGAACATCGTGGCCGGCAATACCTACGGCAAGCTCGGCGTCGTGGGCGCGGTGACGTTCTCCAACTCCCTGCAGTCCATCTTCGACCAGGACCGCAACTACTACTTCCCGAACCCGCAGGCCGCTCTCGGCGAGGCCAACGCGGGCCCGCCGGTACTGGCCAGCGAGTTCGACTACGACGAGTCCACCGAGTCTGTGCGCCTCGGGGGCATCCTGAACGTCTCGTACCAATTCTCGCCGGCCCACAGGCTGTCGCTGAGGAACTTCTTCTCGCGGGACACCGACAACAACACTCGCTACTACGAGGGCTTCTACCAGGACTTCAACACCGACATCCGCAACCAGCGCCTGCGCTTCATCGAGCGCACGGTCCAGAACTCGCAGCTGGAGGGGGAGCACCTGTTCACGGGACTGGGCAACAGCGTACTGACTTGGTCGATGTCGTACTCGAAGGCCACGCGGGACGAGCCGGACCTGCGCGAGAGCTTGCAGATCTACCAGCCCCGGACGGACTCGTTCATTTTCTTCGACGACAGCCAGAGCGCCTTCCGCATGTTCAACGACCTGAACGAGACCATCCTGAATCCGTCGGTGGACATGATGGCGCCCTTCTACAGGGGTTCGTTCAGCGGCGCGTTCAAGTTCGGCGCGAACTACTCCTCCCGCGGCCGGAACTTCAACTCGCGGCGCTTCCGCTTCAACCTGCGCAGCTCGCGCGGCTTGGACCTGACTCTGGCCCCCAACGAGCTCTTCAGTGAGGACAACATCCGCCCGCGGGGCTTCGAGCTGAACGAGACGACCCGCGTCACGGACGCCTACCGGGGCACGCGGGACGTGTTCGGCTACTACGGCATGGTGGAACTGAACTTCGCGGCTCGCTGGCGGATCATCGGTGGCCTGCGCGTGGAGGACATGGATCAGGACGTGACCACCTTCAACCAGTTCCTGCCCGCGACGGGGCGCGAGCCGGCCCCGTTCGAGGCCACCAACCTGCTGCCGGCGGTCAACGTGATCTACTCCCTGACGCCCAAGCAGAACCTGCGCTTCGGCTACAGCCAGACCGTCTCCCGTCCCGACTTCCGCGAACTGGCCCGCTTCGGCTTCCTCAACGTGGTCGGCGGCCTGCAGACCATCGGCAACCCCGAGCTGGAGCAGACCGACATCTCCAACTACGACTTTCGCTGGGAGTACTTCCCCGGTGCCAACCAGCTGCTGGCCGCCAGCTTCTTCTACAAGAACTTCCAGCGGCCGATCGAGCAGACCATGATCGCGGCGGTAGCCCTGCTGCGGACTTACTCCAACGCCCGAGCGGCGCGCAACTATGGCCTTGAGCTGGAGTTCCGACGGGGGCTGAACTTCCTGTCGCCGCGCCTGCGGGAGTTCGCGCTGTCGTCCAACCTCACGGTGGTGGACTCGAACATAGACTTGGAGAACGTCAGCCGGCAGGTGGTCCTGACCTCGCTGGTGCGGCCCATGCAGGGCCAGTCGCGGTACGTCGCCAACGTGATCGGGGAATGGGCGCGGCCCAAGGCGCGCAGCACGGCCCGCTACTACCTCAACTACTTCTCGAGCCGCATCACCGACGTAGGTGCCTTCGGCCTTCCGGACGTGGTTCAGGACGGTTTGGCCACCATGGACTTCGTCTACGAGTTCGTCCTCAAGGGGGACGACCGCTGGAAGCTGCGCGTCGCGGCGGAGAACTTCTCCAACGCCCGCTGGCGGCTGACGCAGGGCGGGGAGACCTTCCTGGGGTACCGGGAGGGCCGCACGATCTCGATTGGGACCAGCTTCCGCGTCTTCTAGCCGGTTGGCGTGCAGCGCGGGCCGCGCCCGGCTCGCGCGCCCGCCACACCCGGCGAACTGGGGCGGCGAAGCCTCTGATAGACTGCAATTTGGCCATGGATTACGATGTACTGATCGTTGGCAGCGGCCCCGGGGGCTACGTGGCCGCGATCCGCGCCGCCCAGTACGGGCTGAAGGTCGGCGTGGTGGAGAAGGATCCCCATCTAGGGGGCACCTGCTTGCACGTGGGTTGCATCCCGACCAAGGCCCTGCTGCATTTCGCTGAGATCTACGAAGCGGTGCTGCACGGTGACGAGATCGGCATCCGCGCCGACAACCTGTCCATTGATCTGGAAGCGATGGGCAGGCGCAAGAACCAGATCGTGCGCCGTCACGCGGCCGGCATCGGGCAGCTGTTCCGCAATCACGGGATCGACACGATCCACGGCTACGGCACGCTGCAGCGCGGGTCGGTGGTCCGGGTGGACGGCGAGGGGGGCTCGCGCAAGCTCAAGGCTCGGAGCGTCATTCTGGCGACCGGTTCGGAAGCCCGCATGCTGCCCGGGCTGGAGCGGCCGTCGGACAAGCTGCTCACGAACATAGAGATCCTCGAGCTCAAGCAGATCCCGGCGTCGCTGGCCGTCATCGGCGGCGGGGCGGTGGGAGTGGAGTTCGCCTCGATGTACCGCAGCTTCGGCTCGGAGGTGGCGGTCTTCGAGATCCTGCCCCGTATCGTGCCTTTGGAAGACAAGGAGGTCTCGGCTGCGTTGCGGCGGGCGTTCCGCTCCAAAGGGATCGAGGTGTTCACCGGCACGGCCGTCAAGGCGGCCCGGGAGACCGAATCCGGCATCGAGCTGACGTTCGGCGATCCGGACGGGCCGGGCGAGGCGCGGGAGTTCGAGAAGGTGCTGGTCGCCGTCGGGCGCAAGCCCAACACCGACCGGATCGGGCTGGAGAACACGGCAATCGCGGCCGAGCGCGGCTTCATACCGGTCAACGGCTACATGGAGACGGCCGAGATGGGGGTCTTCGCAATCGGGGACATCGTCGCCGGCTCGCCCCAGCTGGCACACGTGGCTTCGGCGGAAGGGCTGGTAGCGGCGGCCAGGGCTGCCAGGCGCGAGGTCGAACCGATTGACTACAACCGCATCCCGAACTGCACCTACTGCGAACCCCAGGTGGCCAGCGTGGGACTCAGCGAGGCGGCGGCCCGCGAGGCGGGGCACAACGTGATGGCCTCGAAGTTCCCAATGGCGGCCAACAGCAAGGCGTCGATCCTCGGCAGCCACGAGGGCTTCGTCAAGATCGTGGCCGACAAGGAGTACGGGGAGATTCTGGGAGCGCACCTCGTCGGGCCGCACGCGACCGAACTGATTCACGAGGCGATTGTCGCCATGCAGACCGAGGCCACGGCGGACATGATGCGATCGACGATCCACGCGCACCCGACGCTGTCGGAAGCCGTGCAGGACGCCTTCAACGCGATCTACGGGCAAGCGATCAATGCGTGAGCTGGCCGCGTTCGAAGCCGCGGCCAGCTGCGCGCCGCGGACCTGCGCGATTCGGGACCTCGGACGGGCCGGCTACAGGGAGGCGTGGGACTACCAGCTGCAGCTGGTGAGCGCCCGCAAGCGGGGCGCGGTGTGCGACCAGCTGGTGTTCGTCGAGCATCCGCCGACCATCACCTTGGGCCGCAACGCCAGTTCGGCGAACGTGCTGGCCGATGCGGCACGGCTGCTGAGCATGGGAGTGGACCTGCAGGAGACCGACCGCGGAGGCGACGTGACCTATCACGGGCCCGGACAGGTGGTGGCCTATCCGATCCTGGACCTCAAGGCTTGGCGGCGGGACGTCGGAGCGTACTTGCGCGCCCTTGAGGAGGTCGTCATGGCGACGCTGCGCGACTTCGGCGTCGCGTCGAGGCGCGTCGAAGGACTGACCGGGGTCTGGGTGGGTGACGCCAAGATCGCGGCGCTGGGGGTGCATCTGAGCCGCTGGGTCACCTCCCACGGGCTGGCCCTGAATGTCAACACGGACTTGGGCCACTTCGGCCTGATCGTTCCTTGCGGTCTGACGAAGCCAGTCACCTCTTTGCAGGAAGTGCTGGGCAGGGCGGTTGGCATGGACTCGGTCGTGGCTGCCATGGGCCGGCGGTTCGGCGAGGTCTTCGACCGGCGGATGGTCGCCGCCCCGGCAGGGGCCTAGGCGGCAGCAGAGAATAAGATCTAGAGAGGGTCGACATGGGCACAGTCGTCATGCCCCAGATGGGCGAGAGCATTGTCGAAGGGACCATCACCAAATGGTTGAAGGAGACCGGTGATCCGGTCGAGCGCGACGAGGCGCTATTCGAAATCTCGACCGACAAAGTGGATTCGGAGGTGCCCGCTCCGGAATCGGGCGTCTTGGAGGCGGTCTTCTTCCCCGAGGGCGAGACCGTCGAGATCAACACGGCGGTGGCTTTCATCGGCGACGGCTCGAAGGTCGGCCAGCACGAGCCGCCGGCTGCCGCTGCCGCTGCTTCAGGCCCGGCTCCCGCGGCTCCGCCGCCCACCAAAGCCATCGCCCCTGCTCCGGCCGCGCCGGGCAGGCGCATCCGGAGTTCGCCCTTGGTGCGCAGGATGGCCAAGGAGAAGGGGATCGACCTGTCGCTCCTCGGCAAGGGCAGCGGCGCCGGAGGAAGGATCACCAAGAAGGACATCCTGGCCTACATCGAGAGCCAGGAGCGGGTCGCCGCCGGTCCGGTCACGGCCTTCCCGCCGGCTCCAGAGTCCCGTTTCGGAGACTTCGAGATCCAGCCCCTCACCGGGATGCGGCTCAGCATCGCCGAGCACATGGTGCGGACCAAGCGCGTGTCGCCGCACGTCTCGACCGTCCACGAAGTCGATTGCACGCGCATCGCCCGGCTCCGCAGCGCCGCCAAAGAGCAGTTCCTGCAGCAGAACGGCACCAAGCTGACGTTCATGCCGTTCTTCCTGCAGGCCGCCGCCTCGGCCTTGAAGGCCTACCCGGCGGTCAATGCCTCCTTGGACGGCAAGGACCTGGTCGTCCATCGCGACATCAACATCGGGATGGCGGTCGCCTTGGACTGGGGGCTGATCGTGCCCGTGATTCGCGACGCTGATGAGAAGAACCTGCTGGGACTGCAGCGGAGTGTCAACGACTTGGCCCAGCGCGCGCGCTCGAAGGCGCTCCAGCCCGACGAGATCTCCGAGGGCACCTTCTCGGTGTCTAACTACGGCAGCTACAACTCGCTGCTCGCGACGCCGGCCATCAACCAGCCGCAGGTGGCCATCTTGGGGATCGGGGCAGTCAAGAAGCGGCCGGTAGTGATCAACGACGCGATCGCGATCCGCTCGATCTCTTACCTCACGCTGAGCTTCGATCATCGCGCCATAGACGGCGCGACGGCGGACCTCTTCCTGGAACACATGCGAGGCGTCTTGGAGGACTGGAGCTCTCCGGCGCTCTAGCGTTGAGCGGATCCGGACGCGTCCTCTCCATCAGGTTGCTGGAGCAATGCGAGTCCTAGTACCCAATCTCGGCTCGACATCGCTGAAGTTCAAGGTTCTCCAGTTCCCCGGCGGTGACGAGCTGGCGGCCGGGCGCATGCAGCGCATCGGCCAGCCGGGCGGTGACGCGGCCAGCTACCAGGAGGCCATCGAGCGCGTCCTGGAGCGGGTTGGCGAGGTCGACGCCGCGGGATTCAAGGCCGTGCATGCCGGGCCGACCTATCGCGGTGCCTTCCGGATCGACGCAGGCCTCTTGGATGCGCTGGAGGAGTACTGTCCAGCGGCCCCGCTGCACAACGCCATCTACTTGGACGGTATCCGGCTGTTCCGCTCCCTGCGGCCCGACTTGGAGCTGGTGGCGGTCTTGGAGACCGGCTTTCACTCGACGGTGCCGGAGTGGGCTGCGGCCTATGGAGTGCCGAGCACCTGGCGGACCGAGTACGGAGTCCGCAAGTACGGCTTCCACGGCGCGTCGCATCGCTGGATCAGCGAGCGGGTGCCCGCCTTCCTCGGTTTAGGCGTTGCAGGGTTGCGCATCGTTTCCTGTCACTTGGGCGGCAGCTCCTCAGTTTGCGCCATCCGCGACGGACGCTCGGTCGATGTCTCGATGGGGTTCTCGCCGCAGAGCGGTCTGGAGAACGCGACCCGCCACGGGGACCTCGACCCCTTTGCAGTGCTGTTCGTGATGGACCGCCTCAGCGCCACGGCGGACGAGATGCGGAGCCTGCTGGCCAGCCGGTGCGGCTTGGCGGGGATCTCAGGAGTGGCGGGGGGAGACGTTCGCGACCTCGAGTCCGGAGCGCGGGCGGGGAATCGCGACTGCGAGCTCGCCCTCGCGGCGTTCAGTTACCAAGTACGCAAGACGATCGGGGCGTACGCCGCGGCCATGGGCGGGCTGGACGCGATCGCCTTCACCGGGGGCATCGGTGAGAACTCGGGCTCGATGAGGGAGCGGATCTGCAGCGGGTTGGAGTTCCTAGGGGTCGTGCTGGACGGAAAGAGGAACGCTGAGGCTGTCCCTGACCGCCGCATCGACGCCGGCCCCGGGGGCGCGGCCTGCTTGGTCTTGGCGGCCCAAGAGGAGAGAATCGTGGGTCGCGAGGTCTACCGTTTGCTCGCGGGCAGTTGAACGGTTGAAGCGACGAGCCTTGAGGCGGGATGGGAATGGGCCGACGTCTGCTCTCCAAATCGGACCAAGAGGAGCGCTTGTCGTTCGTCTATGCTAAAGCCGTAGCTGCAATGGCGGGTCTCACAGCCTCAGAACCAGATGTAGACCGCGACAGCGTCGACTTGCGGATTCAAGCAGGCGGGTCTCGCCGGCCCGCTCTGGACTTGCAGCTGAAGGCGACAGCTCGCTCGCTCGTGCCCAAGGATGGCTGTGTGGCGTTTCGATTGAGTCGCAAGAACTACGACGACCTGCGGGCGCCGACTCAGACGCCACGGGTTCTCGTCGTTCTCGAACTGCCTAAGGAAGAGTCTCAGTGGGTGACTGTGACGAACGAGGAACTAATTCTGCGGCGACGAGCCTACTGGATGACATTGCAGACTGAAGACTACGGGGAGAGAGACCAAGGCACGATCACGATCCACATCCCAGTTTCCAACTTGTTCCATATTGAGGCGCTCCGAACGCTGATTGAGGCATCGAGCAAAGGAGACTTGCAGTGAGAGTGAAGATCCTAGACCGAGATGTTCTGATCGCCGTCCGACCAGCGGCGCTGAGTTCGTACGCCCGTGCCAGAGGATGGACGTCGCAAGAGCGTTATCGTGCGTACTCCGACCGGTATGCCGGAGAGGGCCTTCCAGAGATCTTGGTCCCGCGCACAACGAGTCTTGCCGACTACGCTAGCGTCGTGTCCAGGCTGATCGAAACGTTTTCGGAGGTCTCGGGCCAAGACGAGTTGACCGTGCACCGTGACTTGGTCACTGCCTTCCGCGATGTCGTCAAGCTGCGAGCCTGCGACGCCGACGACAGCAGCAGTTTGCCAGTGGTGGCTGGTGCTGACCTGGTGTGTGGAGCCCGCGACCTGATCCTGGCTGCTGCCTGCTCAATCGATCAGCCACAGCCGTTCTATCGAATGGGAGCAAACAAGGCGGCCAATGAATACTTGGACCGAGTGCGTTTGGGCCAGACCGACCAAGGTAGCTATGTCGTCACGCTCCTTGGTCCTGAGCTTTCGCTCAAGACTCAGATGGCGCTCTTCACGGAACTCGATTCCATGCCCGAACCTTCCGAGCGCCGAGTCACGAAGCGGCTGTCCGAATCGGTGTTGGAGGCGCGGAAGGCAGTCGACGAGTCTCGCGCAGGGTGCGAGGACCCGTTCGCGGAGCGGGTTCACAAGGGCGTGAACGCGAACCTTTGCGAAGCGCTGGCTCGACTGGCCGGCGTCGCGAGCGAGTTGGAGATCAGCCTTGTTTGGGCGCTTACCCATCCTCGAGAGGAGGTTCGGACTGTAGTTCGTTTCGCTGAAGCAGATCGGCCACTTCTAGAAAGCGCGAGCCAAGCGCTGCGGAGCCGTTCGCAGTTGCAGGAAATGACGCTGAAAGCCTACGTGAAGGGACTGTCTAGGACTAAACACGAATTGGAAGGACAAGTCACGCTGCAGGCACAGATCGAGGGCAGCACTCGGGCAGTGCAAGCGAATCTCTCGCAACCTGACTACAATTGCGCGATTGACGCTCACCGCGACAGGGTTCCGGTGACCTTGCGAGGTGATCTTCAGCGTTCCGGATCGCATTGGAGCCTGCTGAACCCCAGAGTGGTCAGCGCGGGATCGGCCGCCGAATCGAAGTAGCCACGATTCCTCCTGACCTGACCCGGTCGGGCAGGTGGGGCGGCCGACGCGACGGCTGGTGGCGGCGGGGATCCGGACAGCGCCTCTCCTAGCTCCGCCCTCGCATCCGCGAGATCGGAGCTCCTTGCGGAGTGTGTCTTGGGGAGTATGATGTGACTCGGGAGGAATGAGATGACCCGACATCTGCCGGGCAAGCGAGCTAGGCTTGCCGCCCTCGCTGCCAGCGCGCAGGCGGCGGCGGACGGCGACGCCGAAATCGTCATTGCGGGGCTGCAGGCATGGGCCATCCGGCCCCGGAAGTCCGCGCCGGCGCGGCTAGTGATCGCTGTCCGTACCGATGCCGGCGTCACCGGCTACGGAGAGACCGACGCGGGGCGTGACGGCTCCTCGGCGGTGGCCGGAGTGCTTCGCTTTCGGAGCGTCCTGGAGGGCCGGGATGCACTGGCGAGCGTTGCTGTAAGAACGGCTCTGTTGGCTGCTCCGGCCAGCGTGCGGGGTGCCGTGGACATGGCGCTGCTGGATGTGCGGGGCAAGGTCGCGAAGGCCCCCGTCTACGACTTGCTAGCGGGTCGGACGCGCGACAAGGCCCGAGCGATGGCCGCTCTGTCGGGAGCTTCCGACTCGGAGTTGGCTGAACAGCTGGCTGCGGCGCGGGAGGAGGGTTACCGGGCGTTCTCAGTGCCGGTCTTGCTTCCGCAGGGCACGCCGATCCGGGGACGCAGCTTCTTCGCCGACACGGAGGCGATGCTACGCAGGCTGCGGCAGGCCGGAGGTGAAGACCTTGTCTTGGACTGTGGCGGGAAGACGACGGCCGCTGAAGCCGCCGGTCTCGCGGCACGGCTGGAGCGGTTCCACTTGATGTGGATGGACGAGCCCACCCGCGAGATCGGTGATTCAGCCCTGCGGAAGATTTCTCACGAATCGGTGACGCCGATCGGCTGGGGCAGATCGCTCACGTCGAACGGGCGCTTTCAGGACCTCTTGCGGATGCAGGTGGTGGACGTCCTGCGACCCGATGTGGGCTTGAACGGAATCGGCGCATGCCGGCAGGCCGCAGCCCTGGCTGAGGCCTATTACACGGCGATCGCGCCTTTCCACAGGGGTGGCCCGATCGGCACGGCGGCCTGCTTGCAGATCGCGGCGTCAGTGCCCAACTTCGTCGCGCAGGAGGTGGCGTTCTCGACGGACGAAGCCCGTCGCCGCATGGACGAGGCGATCACCTCCGGCTCGGCCCCCCGGGTCTCCGACGGATTCTTCGCGCTGCCGTCCGGTCCGGGACTGGGCTTGGAGATTGACGAGAGCGCGTTGCAGGAGTACGCCCTATGAATCGAAGACAGTTCTTCGGCGGAGCCCTGATGGCGGGTGCCGCGTCTGTCCCGGGGCGGACAGCGGCCGCGCCGCTGTCGGGTTGCGACTGCAGCCCCGTTGCGGCAGCCGCGTTGCCGGCGGCGCCGGGCAGGATACGGATCACGGGAGCCAAGACGATTGGGGTGACGTGGGAAGACGACTCGGATCGTCCTTACGTATTCGTGAAGCTGGAGACCGACCAAGGGGTGGTCGGATGGGGCGAGGCCACGCTAGAGGGCAAGGCTGGCGCGGTGATGCAGACCATCGACGATCTCAAGGAGTACTACCTCGGGCAGGATCCGATGCGGGTTGAGCACGCTTGGCAGAGCATGTACGTGCATGCGTTCTACCGGGCGGGACCGATTCTCGGATCCGCCATTGCCGGGATCGACCAAGCGCTTTGGGACATTCGCGGTAAAGTCCTCGGTCAGCCGGTCTACAGGCTGCTGGGCGGGCCTGTGGATCCACGCGGCGTGCGCGGCTACTACCACGCCCGCGCGAGCACGCTGGAGGAGTTGCAAGCCCTGCGCGAGTCTGCGGACGAGTTGGGCATCACGGCCTTCAAGAGCGGAATTCCGGGCTACTACGAGTGGATCGAGACCAACGCTGCGATCAGCGCCGCAGTCTCGCGGATGCAGATGCTCCGCGAGGGTCTCGGCGACAACATTGACATCGGGGTCGACTTTCACGCCAAGACCAGCCCCACGGTGGCGTCGATTCTGTGCAAGGAGGTCGAGCCGCTGAACTTGATGTTCGTGGAGGAGCCGTGTCCCCCGGAGAACTACAAGGCCATGGCGCGGATCGCTCGGCGGACCACGACGCCGATCGCCACTGGCGAGCGGCTGGTCGCCCACTACTCGGCGCAGCAGCTTCTGGAGGACGGCACGGTCGACATCCTGCAGTGCGACATCAACCACGTGGGGGGAATCACGGCACTGTGGAAGGTCGGTGCCATGGCGGAAGCGGCGGGATGCTACATGGCTCCCCATGCCTGCGAGGGACCCATCGGCAGCATTGCGACGCTGCATGTGGATGCTGCGATGTCAAACTTCATTGTTCAGGAGATCTGTTCCGGAGTCGAGCCGACGTTCAAGGAGAGGCTGTGGGAGGACTGGCTGGGCTTTCCGGCCATGCGCATGCGGGAAGGGTACTTCCCGCTTCCGGAGAAGCCTGGCTTGGGGTTTGAAGTGAACGAGGATGAGCTGGCGAAGCTTCCGTTCAAGGGAACCAAGTCGATGCGCCGCGTCTGGCACGAGGACGGCAGTGTCGCCGCTTGGTGAGGCGATTGCGGACCGGCGTTGAAGGACTCGTTTCGTCCGTGCGGGACCGGGGGCTGCTGCCGGCGTTGACCCGGCACTCCGCGACTCGCTGCTGCAGGTCTTCTCTTTCTGGCGGCGGTGAATCGGCGGCTTGCGGGCGGATCGCAGTGACGCTGGCACGAGGACGGACGGGAGTCCGGCGCGGTCGCGAGCTGCTGGCGTCAGTTCGGGCCGGCGCGAGTGAGTGATGTGAGGATCCGGCGACATGCGCGCTGTCTTGGAGATTGAGAAGCTGGTCTTCGGCGGGGACGGCTTGGCCCGGCAGGGTTCCAAAGCGATTTTCGTCCCGCTCGTCGTGCCGGGAGAATCGGTGGACGCGGAGGTCACCCAAGCTGCCGGCGGATTGCTGCGCTGCGCGGATGTTCGAGTGAAGCGCAGGTCGGAGCATCGGTGCGATCCGCCCTGCCCGGTGTTCGGACAATGCGGCGGCTGCCACTACCAGCACATGACGTATCAGAGCGAGTGTGACTGGAAGCGGGAGATCCTGCGGGAGACCTTGCGGCGGATTGGCCGGATCGAGTGGGAGGCGCCGATCGAAGTTGTCACGGCGGAGCCCTTCGGATACCGCAATCGCACGCAATTGCATGTTCGGCGCCGGGGCCGGCGGTCCGAAGTCGGCTTCCATGCCGCTCGCTCGCACCGTCTAGTGCCGGTCAACCAATGCTCGATCAACTCTCCCAAGCTCAACGCCGTGCAAGGCGTTCTGGAGGGTATGGCGAAGCGTCGCGGGCTTCCTTCGAGCCTGCGCACGGTCGAGGTTTTCACGAACGAGGAGGGCGTGCAGCTGAACTTCCCGCGCCGTTCGGGACCGCTGCCCGCCAAGTTCTGGGCAAGCGTCTCGAGCCGACTGGGAGTGTCTGGCCCGGGTGCTCCCTTGGACTATCGTTGCGGAGAGGATGTACTCCGGGTCAGCGGCAGGTCGTTCTTCCAAGTGAACCGACACTTGGTGAGTCGGCTGGGCGGCTTGGTGCTGGGTGGCGCGGCCGGTGGGCGGGCCTTGGACCTGTACGCAGGTGCCGGCTTGCTCACGCTGCCGCTGGCACGGCGCTTCAAGCATGTCGTGGCCGTGGACTCGTCCCCGTCAGCGATGCGCGACCTGCATGCCAACGCTCGTCGCGCCGGCCTTGCAGTCCGCGCGGTGCAGATGAACGTGGACGCTTACTTGGGCGGCTGTACCGACCGTCCGGACCTAGTCGTCGCGGATCCGCCTCGAGGAGGGCTCGGAGCTCGTGTGGTGCGGCGGATGGCGAACCTAGCTGCGGGTAGGGTGCATCTGCTGTCTTGCGACCCTGCAACGCTCGCTCGCGACATCAAGGGCTTGGCGGCCGGCGGGTACTCATTGGAAGGGCTGACGCTAGTGGACCTGTTCCCGCAGACCTATCATGTCGAGACGGTTGCAATGCTTCGTTTGAACTAGCTGTGCCCTCCGAATCGGTGTCGTGGCAGTCGGAGGGGACGTCCCGAGAGACCGCCATGCAGGGGCCCGGTTCCAGGGTCTCGGCACGTTGGAGGCGAGCGGCACCTGATGATGGCCGTGGTTCGCCCCAGCGTTGATGGGCCTGCAGTTGGTGATGCTCTGCCTGCCGCCCCCGACAGGGGGCGCTGCTCCAGACACTGCTCAAGGAAGGCGCGGTCTGAGAGCGGATTCACCGGCTGTTGAGGCAGTTGATCGGCGAGCCGGTGCTGGGACGACCTAGCCGGCGGCCCAGCCCGCCCCGTAGCGTCAGGCGAGCACTCCACGGCTTGCTCCCCCACGGTCCAGCCCCTGCCGTCGCATGCTCGGCCAAGCAACGGACCGTCTCAACCGCCAGCGTGGGGGCGGTGCCAGCTTGAGACTCCCAGTTGCCCCGAGCCCCTGACCATGTGCCGGGCTCCACTAGTAGTCTCGTGGTCAAGGGGCGCGCCGCTCGCTCCTGCCGACGACTGGCCCTTCGGGCGCTCCGTCGGGCGTCGCTCTGCACTTCGATCTGTCCCTCAGCCAGCGCCGCAAACAGCTTCCGGTCCTGCTTGTCCTGCAGCCTCCGGTCGTGCTTGGCGCGCACTAGAATCTCCACCCGGCCGTCCCATTACCACTCCCGGAACAGCTTGCAGTAATCTGCCTCGCGGTCCATCACCGAGATCAGTCGCGTGCGCCTCTTCAGCCACTCGGCAGCCTCACTCCACGAGCACCGTCTCGACCGCGCCTCCCGACAGGCAGAGGCGGGACCCGGCGCGTCGGATGGCCATCACACGATGTTGCTGCAAGGGCGCAGTCTCGCTAGCAGGTTAGCATCGCCCCGCACTCATTCGTCAAGGCAGCTCGCCGGCTCGGCCAGGGCTCCGCGGGACGGTGGCGCTGACCGTGCGAGCATGGTACAGCCTCGGGGGATTTCCTTGCTGGGCTCAGGCAAGAGATTGGGGGTTTATAATGGGCGGCCGGACGGCGTGGGCCGCACATATGGCATCCAGCGTGGGGTTCCTCGACACGACGATGCGAATCCTTGAGTTCCTGCTGTCGTCCTTCTTGCTGCTCTCCCCGATGCTGCTGCTGGGGCTCTTCCTGGCAGGCGTCATCCATGTGCTGATTTCCAAGGCCGCCGTCCTCCGGTGGCTGAGCAGCGACAGTCTCAAGTCGGTTTGCATCAGCTCTGCCGTGGGCGTCCCCATTCCGTTGTGCAGCTGCTCGGTTGTCCCAGTCGTCAAGGAGATGCGCAACAAGGGAGCGTCCCGTTCGTCCTGCATTTCGTTCCTCATCACCGCGCCCGAGACGGGCGCGGACTCGATTCTGGTGACGCATGCGTTCTTCGGATTCGTTGCGGCGGTCGTGCGGCCGGTCGTCAGCTTTGTCACGGCCGTCGTGACGGGAATATTCTGTATCGGCCTGAACAAGGATGACAGTCATCGGTCCGGCGCGAACCATTCCGGCAAGCACGACCATGACGGCGACGAGTGCGCGGACGAGCACGCTGCCTGCAGCCATGACCACGGTACCCACACGCCGCTCATGACGGCCTCGGAGGATTGCTACGTTTCCCCGTCGCAGCTCAAGTCCATGGTGGTTCGGTGGGTGCTAGGTGTTGTGACCAGGGCCGTCCGGAGTATTGCGGGTGTCAGAGCCGCCTCGTGGGTGAAGCCCAGCTTTTATCTGCGGTCCGACAGGCAGCAGGACACCGGCCAGGCAGGCGGCGATGTACAGCCAGATCGGGGTGAGGACAGGCCTAGCTTGGGCAAGGTGTGCAGGCATGTCGTCCGTTACGGCTTCGTGGAGGTCGCTGACGACATCCTGTTCGCACTCGTTGTGGGCATCCTGCTGGGCGGCGTGCTTTTCCTAGCGATTCCGGACGGGTTCATGTCGAGCGACTACGCACGCTGGATTTCCTACCCGGTCATGGTGATTGTGGGCATCCCGCTGTACATTTGCGCTTCGGCCAGCACACCTGTCGCCGCGGCGCTGGTCGCCAAGGGGCTCAGTCCAGGCGCCGCGTTGATCTTCCTGATGACCGGTCCAGCCACCAACAGCGGGACGATCGCCATCATCATCAGCCAGTTCGGTGCCCGGTTCGCATCCATTTACGTGTTCGGGGTGATCGCAGTCACGACCCTCATCGGAATCGTGATCGACCTGACCCTCATAGGCCTCGGGCTGACACTCCCGGTCACTCTGTCCAGCTCAGGCTCCCCCGCGATCCAGCTTGTCGAGTGGACCGCTGCCATTGTGCTGCTCTCGCTGATTGTCTGGCGCTTCCGCGCCGGGGCTATGAGGACTGGCTACCAAGACTTGGTCTCGAATCTGGCTCCCATGCTGCTTCGCTGCCGGCAAGCGTGGGAATCCCGCCCGATTCACCGAGGTGACCTCGGAAGATGAGGGTCAGCATCTTGCCACAGAGCCCTAATCCAGTAACATTACGGTTCGGTCTCACAATACCTGCCCTCGCCCCCGCTACAGCCTGCCCAACATCATGAAGAGCTCCATTGCAACTATCCAGTCGGGGACGTATCTCGCTTCCGGGTCGAGGCTAGCGGCATGTGCCGCCGACTTGTGTGGCGTGCATTGTGCGCTAACGCCGTTCCTGGTTACGGCGACACCGGCGCTCGCGCTCTCGGAAGGTGTTGAGCGAGCCGTCTGGGCGGGGACGATCCTGCTTGGGGCGGCGACGCTAGCAGTCGGCCCGGCCCGCAAGGACCGGGCCGTCATCGCCGCCTTTGTCGGGGGAGCGGCGATCTGGGCAGCCTCTCTCGCCAGTTGGTTCGAGCCGCTGCCCGAGACGATGACGTCTGCTGTTGGCAGCCTGACCCTCGCAGGGGCCCTTGTGCAGGGAGCCCGTCTCTGCCAAGTCGGTGCTTGCGCAGTATGCGTCCCTGAGGAAGGCGCGGATCAAGCGGGCTGATGTCGATCGACGTCTGTCCGCGTGAGTAGTTCGTCGGACGATTCGGTCCAGGCAGTGGCCGATCCGTGCCGAGCCGGGTTGGAGGTGGACTGGCTTGGGAGACGGGCAGTCTGCCGGCTGCCGCGGTGTCGTCACGCACCCTCGTCGCGAGACTCCCGGTTCTTCTTCTGATTCTGCGTCACGTGCCGCATCAAGCTCAGAGATCCTGATCTCTGTTGCCTCGAAACTGACGCAGTTGGTGGTCGGTTCAAGGGGCGCTGGCGTGACGGTTCTGAGCCGCATCCGCCAGATGCGACCGATGCCAAGCAGATCCAGTCCGCTGGGTTGGCGGGGGCACTTCACTCCAGGAGGGTGCGGAACCCAGTTTCCCGCCTTTCTGTCAGTCCTTCCCGAATGGAGGACTGCAAGAAGTCACGCGCTCCTGTTCGCACTCCTGAACCCAGTTTTCCTGTGTTTCCTGAATTCAGTTCTGCTTCCTACGCGGATCGTTATGAACTCTTGTGTCGAAAAGTGATGCAGGAGCGCCTCTATGATTCTGCGACGCTGTTGCTGTCTTCTCAGGGAGATCAGGCCAGCGGTTCCTACTCTTCGTTGAGTGAGGAGACATCGATAGCGATGTCAGCGACACGTTTTGCGAGACATATCGCCAATGTCGCATCCCTCTACGAGGATTCGTTGAAGTGAGTATGTGGTTGACAGTCTCGACTTCGTGACCTGTGACTCGAACTCGCTTTGCGCGCGTTGTTGGAGTGCTAGGGGCTTCGATGACATCTACTTCTGAACTCGGCTTGCAACGAGCCCGTGGGCAATCAATCTCAGTCAATTCCTCAGCAAAGACCGAGAGACAGTGGACCTCGATTGATCAACGCCTTCGTTCTGAATGCCTTGGCAGTCTCTTGCTTGATCGGGCTGGATTCTGCTCGGTGGCGCCGTGCGCTCAGCGAAGCTCCGAGAGCAGCTTCGCTGCCGCCTCGACGACTCGGCCCGCCGCGCCCGGGTTGTAGGGAGTTCGCTCCACCTCGTAGCCCCCGTGCTGGTACTCGTCGGCCGTAGGAACGTATTCCCCGCCCGTGCCGTCCGTGTAGCCGCAGAACATCGTGTAGGCGAAGGGAGAGCGCTCCCGGACGGAGACGCCGATCTCCGCGAACGGCTCCCCCGGGATGGCGACGATCGCCAGATCCCCGACGCGCAGGGCTTGGACCTCGATTTGAAGGGGCGAAGAGACCGGCGAAGCTGTCCACTGGGCCAGCAGGTCTCCGAACCTCCGCACTCGCGCCCCGGCCTGATGCACTTTCCAAGGGTCGGCCCCGGGGCCGAGCGACGCGAGCCCCGCCTCCGCACTCTCCAGCCTCGCCCGCATGCCGCTGATCTCAGCCTGGCTGTAGGTTCTGCGCGGAACGTCGACTGAAACGGAACCGAAGCGCAGCGTCGCGTCACGGGGGCCCTCCACCCTCCAATGCTGCTTCGCTTGGTAGGCCGTCGATTCGACGAATCCCTCGAACTTTGGCTTGCGGCGTACGGTCTCGATCTGCTCGGCGACCGCCGCCACTTGATGCCCGAGGATGCGGCCCAGCCGGTGCGCCACGCCGAGGTCCCCCGTAAAGCCTTCGACCGGACCTTGGTCGCCCGCCGCGCCTTGGAAGAACAAGCACAGCGTTCCCGGCATCGCCGCCTCGACCGTCTTCCTCATCATTCCCGGCCAGTCCGGCGAGATCGACTGGTTCTCGTAGGCCAGCACCGTTCCGTGGCAGGCGTAGTTGGCCAGCACGGCCAGCGGCCTGCCGGCTGCGTCATCAATCCTGAAGACGATGAGTTCTCGATCAACGAATCCCTGTGGATTGCGGCCGACGGCGGGAGGGGCGCCACCCTTCGCACGCACCCGGCGGTTGATGTTGATCGTGCCGGTGCCCCGGCCGCCGTGCATATGGGCCGGCTCCAAACGAGCGTTCGCCTCGATGATCGCTCCGACGATCTTGTCGACGACCTGCAGCCGGTAGCGTTCGGCCAGCGCAACGTAGCCGGACAGGTCTAGGCCGGCCGGCCCCTTCGTCGCTGCGACGATGGCCCCGGCATGCGTGTGCGAGACGCTCAGCCGGATGTGGTCCTGTGGAATCCCGGTATGCTTCGAAGCGGCCGGAATCGCCTCCTCCAAGCCGTTCACGGTCAACCGATCGACATCCACCATTGCGAACTTCCGATCCCCGTCCGAGAGCACGAGCGCTGTCACCAGCATCCCTGCCGGATCTACTGCCGTGGCCTCCACATGCGTCTGTGAGCCCCAGTTCATCTGGGCGATCCCTACTGGAGGTGTGATGTCGGCGCGAGCGACCCCTGCCTGCAGGCCTGACGGCGGGGAATCGGCGGGTCCTTGCTCCACCAAGTCCCCCGCAGCGGAAACGGCGAGCAGCAGGCAAAGCGGCGTAGCTGTCCAGCGCATGGATGGTCGTCCTCTCATTCCCGGTCGAAGCTAGGCACGTTGAGCTGCTCGCCGTCCCTGAGGGCCGACTCGTAGGCGACGATCCCCGGAGCCGTCATGGCCAGCGACTCATACACATCAATGGCGGGCTCGCGGTCTTCGACGAGCGCGTTCACGAACTCGGCCGCTAGGAAGGTGTGGCTCCCATCGTGGCCGCTGTCATGCCGCATGGACTCCGGCAGCATTGCCGTCCTCCAGTACTCCGGGACCTCTAGGCGCTCCACCTTCTCGTGGCGGTCCAGCTGGTCCGAGCGAGGCAGCCATGCATCGGGATGGAGGCCGCCGACGGCCATATGCAGCGAGCCGCTCGTGCCGAACCAGCGTGCTCTTTCGCCGTCCGCGGTCGAGAGCCAGAAAACGTTGCACCGCACCGCGTGGCCACGGTCGGTCTTCATCAGCGCGCTCTGGCACCAATGGGGGTTGCCGTAGGCGTTCTCCGCAAGCCACGGGTGCGCTCCGTCTCCCCAGCCCAAGCAAGAGACCTTGCGGATCCGCTCCCGAGTGACCCCTACGATCAGCCCTAGGCAGTGGGTGGGGTACAGCATCGGAGGCAGGCCCCAGCGCCATGAGCGGGAACCGTCCGGCTCGTAGAAGCGCGTGGTCTTATCCTGGACCAGGGCCTTGAGGTCGCCCCGGTCGTGGTAGTACTCCAGTTCGCTGTAGTACAGTTCCCCAAAGCCCCCGGCCGCATGCAGGTTGCGGGCGTAGATGG
The DNA here is from genome assembly GCA_963662745.2 of Bryobacterales bacterium. Taxonomy (GTDB): domain Bacteria; phylum Acidobacteriota; class Terriglobia; order Bryobacterales; family UBA6623; genus VXMF01. Next base: position 831,480 of record CAXXUI010000002.1, on the reverse strand, counting down.
CAGGCTGGCGGTAATAGCTAGTCTCCGCCATCATGTATCGCAGGCCGGTGCGCTCCTTGAGGTTCTTGAGGTGGTCGGCCTCTTCCAGCGACATCACGGCCGGAACGGCCGAGATCACGTGCAGGCCCCGCTCCATGCACATTCGCGCGTGCTCGAAGTGACTGGGGGCCCCGCTGAAGACCGCGACTGCGTCCAGTTCCCGATGCTCGCGGAGCATCGCTTCCAAGGACGGGTAGGCCGTGTCGCAGCGATACGTCTCCTGCAGTGCCTGTCTGCGGTCGGCCCTCAGGTCGGTTACCGCCTGCACCGAGCAGTTGGGGTGCTCGTGCCAGTAGAACTGCCGCCCGAAACCGCCTCCGACGACTCCGAGGCGGACCGTGCCCTGCCGCACGGTGTCCGCCGCAACTGGCCGAGCCGCGGCTGCCAGCGCGCCGCCGCCGATCCCCGCACCTGCTAGGAAGTGCCTGCGAGTCTGCATCAGGCCGCCTGTTCTACGGCTGCCATCATACGCTGCCCGTACGCGTCCCGCAGCGTGGGCGTACAGCGCCGCAGCAGCCCGTCGGCTGGCACGAGCGGGTCATGGCAGCCAGAGCACGCCCTTGGCCAGCAGAATGAGAGCCACCACTATCACCACGCAGACTGCCAGCCCGTTCAGGTCGGTGCGGAACCGTTGGTAAAGCGGGCCTAGGCCCCGCCCGAGCTGCAGGTCGAACAGATGCACGAACAGCAGGGCCCGCCCGGTTGGATCGACATCGACCTCTCTGCCAGTCTCGGGGTCCCACCTCGACGGCCGGTTCAAGCGCTCATAGAACGGGTTGAGGCGGGCGTTCGACTCCGGCTTGGTCAGCAGGCTGACTGCTGCGAGCGTCCCGAATCCCGCCAGCAGGCCGATGGCGAAGTTGCCCGCCTCCCACTGCAGCAGGACTCCGTACTCGGCATGCGTCAGCCAGAAAAACACCCCCGACGAGACCAGCAAGCTGCTGAGGGCGCCCCACCGGTTCGCCCGGCGCCACGAGATTGCCGCGAACATGCTGATCCCCATGAACGCCGCGATGGTCTCGGTGAACAGGAACGCTTGGAGGACGCTACCCACGTAAAGGCCGAACACGACACCCAGCAGGGTGATGGCGACGCCGGCGAACCGCCCCGACCACAGGTAGTGGCGGTCGCTCTTGTCCTTGGCGACGTAGCGCCGGTAGAAATTCTGTGTGAACAGGGCCGCGCTGTCCACCATGAAGGCCGATCCAGTGGACATGTTGGCGGCCAGCACGCAGGCGATCATCAGCCCGATTCCTCCCGGGAAGAGCAGTTCGCGGGTAGCGTATCCGAAGGCGTCCTCAGGATCGGCGAACGCGCTCTCGCCGCGCTGGATTAGCAGCGTGGCTACGATCACACCCACCAGCGCCCAGCCGATGGTGCAGAACCGCTTGATGAAGTTGCCGCACGCCATGCCGATCCGGCAGGACCGCTCGTTGTGCCCCGTGCCTACAGACGCCAGGATGTGCGGTTGCGCCACGATTCCTATCAGGCCGTTGATGGTCAGCATGAAGATCGTGAAGACGCCCACGTCTCCCGGCGTCACCATCGAGAGCATCCCGGCATCCAGCGTCTCGCGCACGCCTGTGAAGCCGCCCGTCTCTCGAAGCCCCATCGGGATCAGGAGGAAGCTGAGCGCGATGATGAACAAGCTCTGGACGAAGTCCGTGTAGGCGGCCGCCACCAAGCCGCCGATGAAGCTGTAGATGAGGAAAGTGGCGGTCATCGCGAGGACGACCGTGTTCGCCGAGACCACCTCGCCCGAGGCCACGCTGACCAGCTTGCCCGCGCCCTTGAGCATCGCGCCCATGTTGAAAGTGAAGTAGGCCAGCGCGAAGATCGTGTAGACCGCGCCCATCCAGTGGCCGTAGCGGTCTTCGTAGACCTCCCCGGTGGTCGTCTTGCGAAAGCGGCGGAACAGGGGGGCGAGCACCCAGTAGAACGGCGTGATGAACAGGTTCTTCCACTGGTACCAGATGCCGGCGTAGCCGGATTGGTACACCTTGCCTGTCAGCGAGACCGGCATTTCGGCATGCGTGCCGACGCCCAAGGCTTGCCCGATCATCAGCCAAGGGCTGAAGCTGCGGTTTCCGAGGAAGTAGTCGGCCGTCTTCTTGACCTTGCGGGAGGCCCACAGGCCGATTGCCACCATCATGGCGAAGTAGGCGGCAATGACGATCCAGTCGATCGCTTCGAGGCTGATTTCCATGGAACGGTCCGTTCAGCCAGTATAGGGCTCAGCGGCGCTTCACCAGCGCTCGGGCCGCGAACACGCCCGCGCCGGCCAAGATGCCCGCCGGAACAGCTCCGATTGACGCCCCAGGGGCGTCGGGAACGACGGTTGAGAGGCCCGCGGCGGCGAGGGACGCGGCGATCGCGACCAGCGCCGTGGTCTGCCCGGGGCGGTTCCAGTAGAGGCCGGCCACGAGCGGCACGAACAGCGTGACCGTCAGCAGGCTGTAGAAGAAAGTCAGCGACTTCAAGACCGACCGGAAGTAGCCAGCGAGCAGGACGCCTGCCAAGCCCGCTGCCACTGCCGCGCGACGTGCTAGCGACAGCAGCGTTCTGTCCGCGACGCGGCCGCCCCGCAGAGGTTCGAGCACGTCCCGCACCAAGGAAGTTGTGATCATGAACAGCACCGCGTCCGCGGAGCTGATTTCGGCGGACAGGATCGCGGCCAGCATCAGCGCTCCGAGCCATGCGGGGGCGGTCTCGTCAAATAGGCGGATCAGGGCCAGTCCCGGCTCCTGGAGGTCGGGGAAGTGGATTCGCGCCGTCATTCCCAGCAGCACCGGCAGGAAGGCGTAGCCCAGCAGCGCCGCGCCCTGCAGGCCCACGCCCGCGCGGATGCCCGCTTCGTCCTTGGAGCCGAACAGCTTCTGCAGCAGCCCGGGCGAGACCACGAACGCCGGCGCCAGCATGAGCGCCAGTTGGGCGGTAGGCCACGGGCCCGCTCCGCCGATGCGGAGGGCAGCGTCGGAAGGGGCTGCCGCGGCAACCGCGCCCCACCCTCCGCTGGCGCGAATCATCCACGGCACGGCGATCAGGAAGCATGTCACCTTGACCAGCACCTGCACGGTGTTCACCCAAGCTGCTGAGCGCAGTCCGCCCATAGCGAAGTAGGCTGTCGCGATCGCGCCAGCCAGCAGGATGCCCGGCCCTTCTGGGATTCCCGCGCTGACGCGGAGCACCAGCCCGGCCGCGATGAGCTGGCCGGCGAGGATGGCCGGAGCGCCGCAGAGGAGGATGGCCGCTGTCGCGATCCTGGTCGCTCGACCGTAGCGAGCCTCCAGATAGTCGCCGACCGTGTACAGGCTGAGGGCTGTCGCCGCGCGGTGGATCCGTGGGCCGACGGTCCAAGCAAGCGCAAGCGACCCAAGGCCTGCGGAGCCGACCCACCACCAGGCCGGCAGGCCGCTTGAGTAGCCGAATTCTGCCGCGCCAACCGTGCTGCCGGCGCCTAGGTTCGCTGCCAGAAACGTGGAGAACAGCAGCGCCGGCGGCAAGCTCCGGCCAGCGACGAAGAAATCGTCCGCTCCGCGGACCGATCGTCCGGCAAGCGCTCCTACAGCGAGCAGCAGGAGGCAGTAGGCCGCTAGGAAGAGGACCATGCCCGCCGACCGGCAGGGATGGGGCCGTCCCGGAGGGCCGCTGCAACTGCCGGGTTGGCGTCCCCAGCGGGATTTGAACCCGCGTTGCCGCCGTGAAAGGGCGGTGTCCTAGGCCGGGCTAGACGATGGGGACGCTGGGCAGGAACAGGCAACGGCGTTCCCTAGTTCGATCCTAGCACGGGTGCCAAGCTTTCCAGTCTCAGGCGGGATGCGCAGCCGGTCCTGAGGCGGCTATCCTCAGAGGGAGCAGTCAGGATCTAGGAGAACTTGCGATGAGAAAGATCAACACAGTTGGGATGCAGTCGGCGGCCGTTCGGGCGGTGGCGTTCGCGGTGGCGGCTTTGTGGTTCGTGGCTTGCGGAGCCGGGCCTCAGGCTGTCGAGGAGCCGGACCCCGTGCGGGAAGTCGCGGAGCGAGCCATGGCGCGGATGGATCGCACCATGACTTGCTGGCGGGGGGCGACCCCGGTCTTCGACGGGCAGGTCAGCGCGGAAGAGTACAGCGATGCCGCCGAATTCACATGGGGCCCCGACTGGATCGAGGCCATGCAGTTGGAGATCGAGTCCCGGGAGGATCTGGATTTCCGGGGTTGGGTGAAGCACGACGGCCGGCACCTGTACATGGCCTTCGATGTCACAGACGACCTCCTGTACGGCATCCATACGGACCGGTGGGTGCCGGATCGCGCTCCTGAAGCCCATGTCCTCGGCGAACGGACAGCGGGATGGCCTTGGTTCGGCGACATGATTGAGGTCCTGGTCTACGGGCGCATGCTGGATCTTGGCGAGCCGGTGTCCGATGTAACGGGGGACGGCCGGGGGATCCAGATCATCTACAACCTCACAAAGTCCCTGGAAGGCGGAATCGGCGTTCCGGGGATGCTGCCGCACGGGCCGAATCGCTCGGTTGAGAACTGGGAGAACAACAAGCGGTGGATCCTTGACGACATCATTGAGAGCCGCACCGCGATCTTCGCGGACGAGCGTCGCTACACGGTGGAGATCCGCATCCTGTTGGATGGCGGGATCGAGATTGGGGCGGGCCAGTACTGGAGCCCGGAGCATGCTGACACGCCGATCGGCTTCAACCTTGCTGTGGGCGACGTGGATTCGCCGGACAAGTCTCCGGACGGCCTGCTTCATCATGAGACGTGGTGGGCGGGCAAGACGACGGACCGGTCCGACGGGGGGCGGGTCAAGTTCTGGGGAGTTCTGTGGCTGACAGGCAGCGAGCGTCCACAAGCCCGCGCTGCGGCGAACCTCACGCTTGTCAGCCAAGCGGCCCGCGGCCAGCCCGTCAGTCTTCGCCCCTAGGCGCCCACGGGGAAGAGGTCTGAATGCCCCAGCACCGCGTTCCTGAGACGCTCTGTAGACCCGAGTCTGTGAAGGCCGTCGTCGAGCTGATCGAGAGCGGGCCATGTCCTTCCGCGCGAAGTCTCGCTATGAAGGAATGCGAGACGTTCGGCTTTCTCAGCCGGAGAGGGGACTGATAGACGGCCACGTGCTACCGGGCGCTCCAAATCCTAGAGGTGTGTGGCCTGATCAAGCCCCCACAGTTGAAGGCAACGACTCCAAACGGGCAGACGCCCCGCTTGCTGGGCCAACCGGTCGATCCGCCAGTCGGAGATCCCTCTGAGGCCAGGACCATTGACGAGCTCTACATCCAGTTGGCTGAAACCGACACGGACTGCATGATCTACTACCAGATGCTGTATGAGGAGCATCCGCAAGGAGCTGTCCAGCATGTCGGCCGCCAGTTGCGCTACCTCATCCGCTCGGCGCTGATACGGCTTCTCGCCGTCCCTCGTAGAGCCCTTCGTGGACTCCTCGGTCCACCCTGGAACCTGCTACCGCGCGCTCGGATGGACATGCGTCGGGCAGCCCACGGGCCACGGCCGGTTCGCCCCTACCAAGGCTCGGAGGGGCCCTCGCAAGTTCATCTTCGCGCGGGCGCCCAAGCCTGACTCTCGCAGTCGTCTCGGCATCTAGGGTATACCTCGCCGCTCGTCCTGTTTCCCCAAGGAAGTCTGTCGGTCCGAGGCGCCTCCGACCTCTCACGAGTCGTTTCCCGGGGCCGCGGCCCGTTGGAGCAGCTCGGCTGCGGTCCCACGGGGCGCGGGAGAGGCGGCCCCAGTCGAGGTGCCGGGAGTACGATGGCCGCTGCCAACCCGGCACGGCGTCGCTACGACAGGCGTTGCGAGGCATGAATAACGAAGATACGACCGATGCAAGGCTGATCCAGCCCGCTGGGTCGGTAGTGGCGCGTCACTCCAACAAGGCCTGGGATCAAGTTCCTTCCCGGCCAGTCAGTCCTTCCCCAAGGCAGGCCCAATCGGCCAATCGGCAGGCTCCTACCCCACGGTGTCAGGATGTCTGAGACCCATCAAAGACGGGAAGCCCGGCGATCTCCCAGCCACGGTCACGAGAAGTCGCCTAGAGCGAGCCTCTGCCGTTCGTAGTTCGTGCTTGCGACAAAACCCCATTTCCGAGTGATTTATGGTATGGAATTGAGCTAGCTTATCAGGCTGTGAGCGGAGATTCGGGCTGATTCTGCAAGATTGTCGGCTCTACGTTCCGACTCCAGGATGAATCCCGCATGGCGCCCGTACGCAACGCGCACCTCCGCCCGACGAACCCTAGTTCGCAGTCCAATCCGCCGGGTATTCCGCCGCGCTAGGCGGCTTTTCGTAGTCGCCCGCCCCCTCGATCCAAGTCCCGACGCTCCTTGGCAGCCGCCCGCGCTGCCCGCTGCAGCAGCAGACCCATCCGATGCACGTTCGCCGCTAGGATCGACCGTGCCACCACGCGCCGGAACCCTTCCTTGCCCTGCTCGAGAACTCGGTCCAGCCCCCGCTGCTCCAAATTGTTAATCGCCGACTCCACCGCCGAATGCTCCCTCCTAGCCTCTTTGAACCACTTCTCGCTCTCCCGCTCCTTGTCCGCCTTGGACAGCTTCCCTTTCTTAGGTAGTGCCGGCTTGCCCAACACCCCTCCCAACGCCAGGATGTTCGCTATGCTGGAGAACCCCTTGTCAAAACTGCACCCTTCCAAGTCCGGCCACTCTTTCTTCATATCCTCCATCACTTGCACTGTCACCTCCACATCCACCTCCTTCCACAGATTCTTCCAGCCCAGCACGAATCCTTCCTTGCTCTCCACAATCACCACCGGCACACCCAGCTCCACCGGCTGACCCGCCTTCCCTTTCGAAATCCACCGCGTGTGCTCCGCGTGAATTGAGAACACCTTCTCGGCATGCGGAATCTGCTCCCCTTTCAGCAGCCTCCTCCGGACTTGATCCTTCAGTCGATACGCCAGCTCCAGCAGCCTGTCAATCTCTCCCAGTTGCCCCTCGTCCACCTCGCTGCCCTCCAGCTGCGGGCGCAGCTTCTTCAGTCGCTTCAGCAGCTTCGCCCCCGCTGACAGCAGTCTCTTGACCTCTTTTTTCTTGTTCTTCCTCTTGTAGGCCACTCTGAGTTGCCTGTATGCCAATTCCACTTTGCTCTTCCAGTGCTTGTGCTGCCGGCAGCCCGACACCCCCGCCGTCTCGCAGGCCGTCACCACCGCCAGCAACGCCGCCACCAGCGCGTTCCGCAACAGCCAGTAATCCGTCGGGTAATCCACGTTCGTCTCCACCACGAAACTGTCGCAGCGGGCCGTCAGCTCCTCCCCTTCCTGCCATCCCGCCAGTCGCTGTCCTGCCTTCACCACTTCCCGGTTCACCTTCCTTAACAGCTCCGGCGTCAGCAGCTGCACATTCCGCGCCACCGTCCGGCTGGTGAACTCCTTCAACTCCATCGATCCGATCCCCAGCATCTGCCTCAGGTCCAGGTGCTTGCTTGCCAGCTCCGCCAGACGATCGAAATCACATCCCAATCCCTGCTTCACCAGGGCCAGCACCAAGACTGCCCACAGGTCCATCCCCGGCCGACCGTTGTTCGGATCCAAGCCGCTCACCGCTTTCGCTTCCCCTGCGTCCTGCCCGCCGTCCTGCGGCCGGAACAGCTCTTCCTTCAGCAGGCTGAAGATTCTGTCTCTCAGGTCCTTGCTGCTGTAGATGAACTGGATGCCCTTCAGCACTGCGGGGATGTCGTCCCGCGACTGCGGGTTGATGTCGATCGCTTCAATCGGCACGCTCCCCAGCTCCAGCTGCGGGTTGATGACCTTTCTCATGCCTTCCTAATAGCACACTCCGGTCTCCGATCGCAACCCTTGAAGTCCGTGCGGGAGCCTGATCTGGAAGGCTGTCCAACCGTCTCCCGCCCTCCTCAAGATGGGGTCCGGTGCTCAGGAGGGCAGTCGGTTGAGAAGCTCAGTAGCGGTCTGATCCACGACCTTCAGCATCCTCTTGCAGAGCAGTTCGCATGCGAGTCTCGGCAGCCTTCGTCCGGACTAACGCGATCTGTTTCCCGCTGTTTCGGCACCGGCTCAGTCCATCCGCGCGGCTCCTGAGGGCTGATTCCGCCTCACGCAGGCTGCGAAGATGGCCCCTCCAGCTCCGGATCGGCCCCCGCCGCGGCATTTCGGTGCGATCTTCGCAGTCGATGAAATCACTCATGTAGTACTAGTTGCCCAAGCTTCATACTGTATATTCCGTCTTGCGCACATCCCGCATCTTTTGTCGCAGGCACTAGTTCGCCACGTACCGCATCAAGCTGGGGATTCCCGGCTCGTAGGACGGGGTCCCCTGATGGACAACCGGCCAGACGAAGCCCAGGTGGCGAAGGACACGCTCCGCGGCGAGGGCCGACTGCCGGTCTGACTTCCTCCCCTTCTGTCGGAGCGACGATTGGATCGCCATTGTGACCCGCTCGCGAAGCACGTGCTGATCAGTGGTGAACTCCGCAGCCACCGCGGCCGCCACCGAGATCAGCTGGGCGTCCTTCAGATCGTCCAGCAGTGCTTCGTAAAGATCTTCGCGCCCTTGGTGGAACAGCGGCCTTGCCCGGTCCACATCGGACAGGGAGGTGGGTACGGACGGCTCGGCGCATCCCTTCCAGAGCAAATCCCCCCAGATTTGCAGGAAGAACGGGTAGCCATGACTCTCGGTCGCTACCTGTCTCAGGGCTTCGCCCTCAATCGAGCGTCCGCGTTCCCGCAGCGGGACTCGGATGGCGTCTTCGGCGGAGACCAAGTCCAGCCGGCCGATGCGCAATTGCTTGTTTCTGACCCAGAAGGAGGCCCCCATAGTGCGGAGGTGGCGGGGCAGATCGGGCGTGCCGGCGAGCATCAGCAGCACGGGCAGCTCGATCCGTCGGAAAGCCTGCATGGTGCCGAGCAGGGTCCGTCCGGGCTCGATGCCGAGCATGTGTGCCTCGTCGACCAAGATCAGCAAGGGGCCCTTGCGCACTCTGCGGGCTAGGGAGGAAGAGATTGGGCCGGGGGGTGGGCTTCCCAATCGGACGCCGAAGGGTCCCAGCGTGAGGCCGCGCAGCGTGTCCAGCCAGCGCCTCCCGACTGACAGTGCAGCAGCCAGCTGCTCGACGGTCAGGAGGTCGCCACCCAGCAGGTCGGCTACTGGGATCTTGAGCGTCTTCGCCTCGCGCCGAGACCATTCAATGAGGGCGGTCTTGCCGTTTCCCCTAGGACCGTACAGGATCAGGTCGCTGGCCGGCGCAGCTTGCCGGGTGAGGTCCTCAAGAAATTGCCGGATCAGCGATTGCTCCGGCTTCCGCCCTGCCAAGTAGGGTGGAAGCTTCCCGGTGCCCGGCTGAAACGGGCTGTGCCCCGTTGCCAAGTCGGGCCGGTGCGAGAGGAAGCCAGCCATTGCATCCTCATGATAGGCCGTCCAGTGGGCAGCGCCGGTAGGCGGCGAGGGGAGGGCCCCACCGGCTTCCCACAAGGGTCTTGCACACTCCTGCGCCTCCAGCTAGATCCTGGACCGGTCCTCCGTGCCAGACTCGGCACGGGCGTGAGCAAGAAGGGGCGAGAGAGCACCAAGAGGACTTCGTCGCAACGCTGGCCATGACTCGCACCAACGCCGATCCCATCGAGGTGAGCTTCGCACATCGCATGGACAGTGCGTTGCTCAAGGCATCCGGATCCCGATCTCGCGGTGCGAAGCCGCGACGCGGTATGGCATGTGGAGCTCGTGGCCGGGACGGTTGGCAGCCGCGTTCGGAACGGACGACAATGGTTGGTATGGAATGGAATGCGTTGGCCCGCGGTGCTGTCCTGCTGGCTGCCCTGCCGCTGCTGCACTGTGGCGCTGCACTCGAAGAGAACAGTCCTACCGAGGCTCGTGGGGCCGATTGGGTGACAGTGGCGGCTGCCGGTGCACCGACGGCGCGGCACGAGGCCGCTATGGTAGCGCTGGGTGGCAAAGGCTACTTGCTCGGCGGTCGGGGTGTGAAGCCGGTCGAGGAGTTCGATCCGCAGACTCGGACTTGGAGGCAGCTCGGCCCGACTCCCTTGGAAATCCATCACTTCCAACCGGTTGCCTTCGGGGACCGTATCTGGGTAATGACTGCCATGACCGGACGGTATCCGAAGGAGACGCCGCTTGAGACGGTGTATGTGTTCGACCCCTCCGGCGACGAATGGCAGAAGGGCCCGGCCGTGCCTGAGAACCGTCGTCGCGGCGGAGCGGGCACAGCCGTGTACGACGGCAAGATCTACTTGGCATGCGGGATCATCGACGGACATACGAGCGGGACGGTGGCCTGGTTCGACGAGTTTGACCCGGCGACCGGGGAATGGACGGAGCTTCCCGACGCCCCGCGGCCCAGGGACCACTTCTCAGCGGTCGTCAGCGACGGGCGGCTGTATCTGGTGGGCGGACGCAACACCAGCTATCACGAACCCGACAACTTCACGGCCTTCTTCGACGAGGTGGTGCCGGAGGCGGATGTCTACGATTTCTCGACTGGGGCTTGGTCGACATTGGCGGCCAAGCTGCCAGTTCCGACGGCCGCCGGGGGGCTTGCAGCTCTCGACGGATCGATCTATTACTTCGGCGGCGAGACTGGGCAGGATCTGGCGCATTCGGACGCGCATCGTCTCGACACGGGGACGGGGGAATGGCATCCAGTTGGCTCTCTGGTGACGGGCCGGCACGGCGCCGGGACTGCCGTGCTGGAGGGACGCATCTATGTGGCCGCCGGGAGTGGCGGGCGAGGGGGCGGTCCGGAGCTGGACTCGACCGAATTGCTGGATGCCGGCCTGTGACGGCCGGCCGCGGTGAAGCGGTCTGCGAGCGGAATTGGTTGATCGCACCGCGATCACGCTAGCAGTGCCAATTGAGGTGTCGGAGCAGACGGCCCCGGACCTGCAGCCCGCCCCCTATGGGCGCTTGATCTAGTCTTCGGGACACGGTCGGTGCCTTCGCCAAGTCGTCGGCAGTCCGCGTCTGCGGTCCCGGCTTCAGCCCGGTTGGACCCATTGCCATAGAAACCGCTTAGAGAGACCAGAGAGACCTTGGTGCCAAGTAGCCAGCTAGACGACTCTTGCCGCGAATTGCTAGGAATTGCTCATTCTTGCCGCCGTCGATTCCGAACTTCTGAGGCGGCTGTTGTCGGACAACGGTAAGCCCGGTGGTCGGAGGGCCAAGCGGGGCCGCCTGCGCCAAGCGTCCCTCGGTCCAGAGGTGCTGCTCCATTCGTCCAGGCGAGAATGACAGAGCATGCGGCAAGGGGTCGAAGCCGTGCCTTGAATCGTCGCTACGGAAGCCTTCGGTAGGCCGCAGGTCGAGACTCAGCAGGTGGCAGACCGTGTTGTTCCGCTCGCTGTGGTTGAGTCGGTGTGCAGTAATTCTGCCCAGGTTTGGAAGGGTCGGCTCGTTAGAGCGGTTCGTTGCTCTAAGGACTCAGGCCACGGCTTCGCGAACCTCGATCGAACGCGGCTTGGGGGTGTCTTGCGGATGCATGAGGGTCGCGACGATCCGGCACCGGAGTCGGAACCAGCGATCCAGGGTAGTTCCAGCCAACCCTTCGCGACGAGGGCCGTCGTGGCAAGACCGCCCGATTGAAACCCCGAGACATCGGCCGCCAGCGGCGAATGGGTCCAAGTGCGGAAGTCAGGGTGCTCTGCAGAGGCCCCTCAGGACGGTTCAAGCCGCTGAGCCAACACCTCATCGCAAGGCTGGGCACCGTTGTAGGGCGAGTGGCTGCCTGCACCTCCTGTCAGGACGATCCATCGCGATTGCCTGCTCGCTCAGCCTTCGCCGTTCTTCCACATCGCGGGTCCGCCAGAGGATCCGCCGGCAACGACACCGGCCGCCTGTGAGAGCGAGGGGAAGTGAACATTGCGAGTGAACCGGAATGCGTCGCCCGCGACCTCGAGGAAGCCGTCGTCTAGCAGCGAGGCGCGCTTCTTGTGGATGTGGTCCGGGATTGACGGAGTCTCCTCCGTCACTGCCTGCGACCCCTTCTTCACGATGAAGCCCTTTGCGTCCTCATACCCTGTGGCACGGACGCCCTTGGTCTCCATGATCTGCAGGGAGATCTCGTCCTCCTCTTGTGGCGTCTCGAAGAAGTCCACTCCGAGAACCGGAAGGCACAGCAGCATGTCGGCCAAGAAGAGTTCGGCGTCGGCCTTGTCGGCGTCGGAGAGCGAAGGTTCGCTCGGATTGGCAAGGTTCTCCAGATCGCACCGACCGCCTGCCGCTGCGAGTTGGACCAGTCGCGCTTCCACATGGCGCACATGCGCCTTGTTGAGGTTCTGATCCTTGCTGGTGAACGCTACGACTAGGTTCCAGAAGTCCTTCTTAGCGTCGTGGTGCAGAAGTCGCGTTCCCAGCTCGTCGCTCTCGCCGATGTAGGCGCGAGGCAACTTGTCTGTGGGAGGGCCTAGGAGCACATAGACTCCAGAACTCTTCAGCTCCGTCCGGGCCCGGTTGGCAGCGTTCAGCCCTGACCGTGGGAAGGCGAGACCGACGCCCGACCAATTCGACTTCTCGATGATTCGCAGTCCTTCCGGGTTTCCCGTCGGAAGGAAGATGCGCACCGAGTACGGCAGTGCGTTTGCCTTGATGTCAGCGACCATGATCTACTCCGCAGGCTATCACGGGCCGGACACGGCTCGTAGCGCTCTAGTCACCGCTCTCATCCTCCCCTCGAGGGTCTCCGCGGGTCCTCCAGCCCAGAGCCGCAAGTGACCGGCCACCGCTTCCACAGGCGGTGCGCCAGTGCGGGCCGGCCGAGCGATGGAAGTGACGACGATGGAACAGCCAGGCTAACTGGTGATGGACAGGCGGTGAGAGTCCGCCAGAGCAAAGGAGCGAGTCCTAGCCATGCTCACCGCGAGTCATGCGTTGTCAGCCGCGAGGCTGGGGATGAAGCGTTGACAGCGGCGCGTGCGGGCGGAGTAAATGAGCACCGTAAAACTCAAAGTTCGGAGTGCCGAGGCTTTCTTCGTGGTCGAAGGCAACATCGTGCGGACCAAAGCAACGTTAGGACGAATGGTCGGCGCGGACTCCGCGGTGTCGGAGAGCTCAGGCACGTACGTACGTCCAGAACCGGGACCTGGGAGGTCTGCGTGCCGCCCCGGCGGGTCGCCGCCGGGGCCGCAGCGGGAATGACAGGAGTCAGAAGCCGATGAGGTACGACACGCAGAAGTCAGACTCGGGCGTAGTACCGACGAAGGCGGCGAACCAAGGGGCGCGAGTCCCGGCGGAGTGGCTGGAGGGAAGGGCCGGGATCGAGAGGAATCCGGGAGGGGGCCGCACGGACCGCACGCAGAGGCGGGAGGTCGTGTCACAGGGCGCCGAACGGATACGGCAATTGGTAACGAGGAATCCGCAGGAGAAGCTGACTGCGCTGCTGCACCACGTCAGCGAGGAAGCGCTGGGGGAGGCGTATGCCGGGCTGCGGCCCGAGGCGGCCCCGGGCGTGGACGGAATGACGTGGGAGGCCTACGGGGTGGGGCTCGACGAGCGATTGTCGGACCTGCACCGGCGGGTGCCTGTGGGAGCGTACCGGGCGACGCCGTCGCGGCGGGTGATGATACCCAAGCCGGACGGGGGCGAGCGACCGCTCGGGATCGCCGCCTTGGAGGACAAGATTGTCCAGAAGGCGGTGGTGGACGGGATCCTGACGCCGATATACGAGGCGGAATTCCTCGGATTCAGCTATGGTTTCCGAGCGGGGCGGGGAGCGCATGACGCGCTGGACGCCTTGGCGGTGGGGATCGAGCGGTGCAAGGTCAACTGGATCCTTGACGCCGACGTGGCCAGATACTTGGGGTAGGCTTCATACTGCACCCCTGTTGCGACCGAGGCCACCAAAACGGTACAGCGCTCGTGTGTCTTCAAGATGTTGTGTCATTCCCATCGCTCCCATATAAGATGTTGTGGCATATCAGGCATCGGACGGCCTGACCGGCTGTTTGACGGCTGGACTTGACTCATTGCAACTGGCGTCTGCTCGCTCCTGTTCGCTCTCAAACAGGCTCGGCTCGTTGTTGGCCGGCAACCGAATCCGCAGTCCGCGCCTGCGGCCCCGGCAGATCGTGACCGCCTCCAGCTTGCCGCGCCGGATCCATTCCAGCACGGTCGCACGGGACACCCCCAAGTGGGCCGTCGCTTCGATCATCGGCACGTAGCCCGGCGGGGTCTCGGCCACGAAGCGCTCGCGCACTTCGCGCGTCAGGCGGATCTGCCACGGGGCTCCCGGCGTGACCTGCTCGCCGGCCAGAAAGCCTTCGTTCAGCATGCGGTGGATCGTCGACGGGGCCACTCCCAACTGCGCGGCAGCCTGCCGCACATTGACGACCTCACCGTCGGGAGCGTGCTCGGGCGGCCGATAGCACGCGATCTTCCACGTGCTGCGCAGGTTTCGGACGCGGGACTGGGTGAAGCGCAGTCCCCGTGCCGTGCGGCGGCCTTGGCGGTTGAGCACCCCGGCGATCACTGCGTCGGGATACAGGGCCGCCAGCCGGCGCACCAGTGCGACCGTGTCTTCACTGGTGCGCAGGGGTTCCGGCGGCTTGCGCGACGGGCGCGGGACGACCAAGTCGGTGAACTGTCCGCCGCGCCAGACCATCCGGAGGCGGGCCTCGGTCCCCTCGCGCGGTGCCGTCAGCACGACCTCGTCCAGCAGCGCGCGCAGCAGTTCCTTGCGGTCCCTCATCGTCGTGGTCGGGGCTTCCCAAGCCCGGGGCAGGTCCTCGCTCCAGGCCAGCAGTGCCGCTTGCTGCTCAGCGTCCAGTTCCCGCGACCGCTGGCTCTCCGCCAGCTGCAGCTCGCTGCGGGCCTCCTCCAGCTGTGCCATGCACTGCTCCCACTCACGCTCCCGTACGCGCGCCACGCGGCGATTCTCGGGGTCCACGGCGTGGTAGGCCCGCTGGGCTCGCGTCTCCTCGTACTGGGCCCGCTCGACCGCCAGCCGCTTCGGCGGCAGCACCGCCTCACGCTCGCCGCCGGCCTGCTGCAGTGCCAGCCGCGCAGCCTCCGCTCCGCAGTCGGCTACCACCGCCAGCACCTTGGCGGCCACGGCCCGGTCAATCTGCAGGCCGCCGATCGAGAGACAGTAGTGCCCGCGGCCGGCCATCGCCCGCGGGCCGTGGCAGTGATAGTTCGGGGAGTTGTTGCGCCCGCGGTAATGGGTGAGCAGGCGCCGCCCGCACTGGCCGCACAGGCCCAGTCCCTGCCGCAAGGCTGAGCCCTCTCTCACACTGCCCCCGGCAGCATTGTGGAGCGGACGGATGTTCGCGTCGATGCGCGCGCACGATTGGCCTCGAACGTCTGCCAGTCAATATAGCCCGGGTGGTGGTTGGGAATGAGCACGCGCCACTGCGCGCGCGGCAGGCGGCGCAGGCGCTGGCGCAGCAGGCCGTGCTGGTCGAGGTAGCACTCCGTGCGGGTCCTGCCATAGAGGTAGGCGCCGGCATAGGCCGGATGGGCCAGGATCTTGGTGAGCGTGCAGTAGGAGGGGGGCAGCCAGCGAATCTCCCGGTTGCGCTGCCGAGAGGGGAAGGGCAGGTTGTGGTCCAGGAACCACCGCCACACGCGGCGCACCGATCCCAGCACGGCGAAGCGTTCGAAGACGTTGCGCAGGGCGCGGGCGACCTCCTCGTCGGGATCGAGCAGGATTTCGCCCTCGCGCTCGCCCCAGACCAGGCCGACGGGCAGTTGCAGGCGCAGCGCGCCGCGGGCGGCCTTGGAGCGGATGCCCTCGAGCAAGCGGGCCCGCAGCGTGTGCAGCTCCGCTTCGCTGAGGGTGGCCTTGACGCCCAACACACTGCGGTCGTTGAAGTCGGCGGGGTCGTAGAGCCCGTCGGCATCGGCGCTGAGGGTGCGGGTGACCTTGCACAGTTCGATCAGCCGGTGCCAGTCGGCGCTGCTGCGGGCCATGCGGGAGGCTTCCAGGCAGAGGATGATGCCGGCGTGGCCGAGGGCGACCTCGGCGGTGAGGTGCTGGAATCCGTCCCGCGAGTGGGCGGAAGCGCCGGACAGGCCCAAATCCTGATCGATGACCTCCAGGCGTTCTGCGGGCCAACCCAGTTCTCGGGCGCGCGTCGTGAGGGCGTACTGGCGGCGAGTCGACTCGGTGTTGTTCCGAACCTGCGCGGGGCTCGACTGACGGATGTAGATGAGCGCCAGGCGCTGGCGATGGGAAGCGAGGATGTCGGCCTCAGTCACGGGGATCCTCCGTCGGGCTTGGTGCGGCGGCTGCGGCGGCCAGGATGCGAGCCAGCACGCTCAGTGCGGCCTGCCGGCTGGCGGGGTCGAGCGGCACCCGGATCGCGTGGCTGGGGGCGGGGGCGTCGGGGAACGGCAGCAGCGGCTGACGAGGGGGCGGTCGAAGTGTCGGCTTCAGGGGCATCGGGATTCTCCTGGGCGGCAGGGAGCCGCTGCAGAAGATCGTCGATGATGGCGCGCGCGCGGAGCAAGTCGTGCAGCGGGGCGAGCGTCGTGCGGCTAGGTGCGGTGACAGGGTCGGGGGCGGCATCGGTCCAGGTAACCGGAACGAAGCGGCGGGAACCGTCAGGGAAGAGCAGCAGTAGCGAGGGCTGTCCTTGTCGGACCATGCGTTCCAGGACGGGCAGGACCTCACCGCGGAGCGGATGGGAAGGCCTGGTGATGGCAACTTCCGCCAGGTCCTGGATGTGGGTAGTGCATCGCCCACTCCTTCGACACGCTGGACCGGGATCGACTCGTCGATCTGCTGGGCCGCAGGATCGGGGATGGGCGGCTGCTGAGGCTGATCCGGAAAGGGCTGAACGCCGGAGTGCTGGAAGAGGGCCGGTGGGCCGACACGGGGCGGGGCACCCCTCAAGGTGCCGTGATTTCCCCGGTGCTGGCCAATGTCTACTTGCACAACGTGCTGGACGCATGGGTCCGCCAGTGGCGGCAGGAGCAGGCCCGGGGCGAGGTCATCATGGTGCGTTATGCCGACGACTTCGTGCTGGGGTTCCAGCACCGCGGCGACGCGGTGCGGCTGCGCGAGGCCTTGGAGGCCCGGCTGGCCGACAACGGGTTGGCGCTGCACCCGGAGAAGACGCGCCGGATCGAGTTCGGGAGGTTCGCCGCGGCGAGCCGCGCCGGGCGGGGAGAGGGCAAGCCGAAGACCTTCGACTTGCTCGGCTTCACGCACTATTGCGGGAAGACGCGGCAGGGAAGGTTCCAACTGGGGCGGAAGCCGATGGCGAAGCGGATGAGCCGCAAGCTGAAGGGACTCAAGCGGGTGCTGCTGCGCAACCGGCACGCGGACCCGAAGGACACGGCGCGGTGGCTGGGGCAGGTGTTGAACGGATGGCTGAATTACTACGCCGTCCCGGGCAGCTACCGGTTTCTGGCACGCTTCCGGGAGCGCCTGAAGCGCATCTGGGCGCGGACGCTGCGACGGAGGTCACAGAAGGGCCGCATCGACTGGAAGAAGCTGGACGCGCTCTGCAAGGAGCTGTGGCCAGCGGTCCGGATCCGACACCCGTGGCCGAATCAACGATTCGCCGTTAGACACACGAGATAAGAGCCGGATGCATTAGCGTGCACGTCCGGAATCCGCGCGGGGGGCGCCGGGTAACCGGTGTCCCTACCGCAATCGCCAGCTGCGTAAGCACCTGACGGAGGAGATTCGGAGGAGTGGAAGAACTGTGGTGCTCGTTGGCGGCCTAGCATCGGTCCGCAGTAGGCGGCCGCTGACGGCTTCGAGCCGGGCGGCACACGAATCCGGTCACATTCCCCACACCGTGATCGGCCGGGCCCCGGGCTCGGCGTCCCTGCGGAACACCCGCTCCTCCCAGGACCGGTCCGGACGCAGGTCGAAGACCACCAGATGCCCGGACTCGGCGGAGCAGCGATCCATGTACCAAGCCGTCTGCTCCAAGCCCTTGAGGATCGTGCTCTCCAATGCCGACTTCTCGCCGACTACCTTGCATTCGATGACGTACCGGAGGGGACGGTCAGACAGCGGGCGGCCCGGGCGGGGCCATTCGACGACCAAGTCCGAGCGCCCGCGGGCGACGGCGTATTCCCGCGTGATCCGTCCGCCGCTGTTGACGACGCGGTGGAGGTAGCCGTGCAGCACCAGCTGTGGGCCGGCCTCCCGGTGGCCGTAGCGCTCCACCCACGCCTCGGAGTGCTCGCGGAAGTAGTCCTGGAACCCGTCCAGCAGCGCCTTGAGGTCCAAGCTGCCGTCCGAGTGGATGTACCAGCGAGGGGAGACGCGGCCCTTGAGATCGGACTCCTGGACAGTGGTCAGCTCGCGGGGGATGACTTCTGCGTAGATTGGGTTGGCCATCCGGACCGGACCGGCGGCAGCGACGAGGCCGAGGTCTCGGACGTACTCAAGGTCGCGCCCTGAGTAGTCGTATCCGGGAGAGCCCGCGATCATCGGCAGGATCACCCGCCGGACGCGCTCCTCGCGGAGCTTGTCGGCCAACTGGTCGAGGTGCGTGACGTGGTTGAGGATGAGCGTCTCCTTAGCTTGGTCGATGGCCGCGACCGTCACGGGCCGACTGCGATCTCGACCCTGCCGGTCTCTGAAGCAGGCTTGGTAGGCGAGGGCGTTGACCAGCCAGGGCTGGCCCTGGGTGAGACTCCAGATGTGCTCGATTGCGCCGGCCTCGAACTGCTGGCCGGTCTCGTCGGTGTGCTGCAGGAGCAGGGAGCGCACCTCGCTCTCGCGGAAGTCCCCCAGCCGCAGGGACTCGGCCTTGATGTTGAACGCGCTACCCCCGGTGATGTGGAAGCCTTCCGCCGCCGAGAAGATACGGTAGTCGCGGACATCGCGGACGCCACACAGCACCACGCTCTGAGGGAAGCGGCGCGGTCTGCCGCGGTAGCCTCCACGCAGCTGGCGCAGCACCGAGATCAGAGTGTCCCCGACGAGCGTGTCGATCTCGTCAAGGAACACGATGAGGGGTCTCTCATCGGCTGCCGCCCACTCCGACAGGACGCTCTTGAGTGCGGAGAAGGGCCCGGCCTTGGCCAGAGTGGCGGGCCAGATCTCCCCGACCAGCTCCTCGCCGGTGGTCCATGCCGCCTCCTCGCCGAGCGAGTGGAGGATCGACCGCATGGCGGCGCTGACGTCTTGGCGGGCGGCTTGGGCATCCTCCACGTTGGTGTAGACGCACCGGAACCTACCAGTTGCGTTCAAGTGGTTGGCGAGAGCTGCCAGGACGCTCGTCTTGCCGGTCTGACGTGGTGCGTGAAGAGTGACGTAGTGCTGCTGATCGATCAGCGTAAGGATCTCGTCGAGGTCCACGCGTTGGAGGGGAGGGATGCAGTAGTGTCTCGCTGCAACGACTTCGCCAGCCGTGTTGAAGAATCGCACGCCTGCTTGAGTGTGGCATGGAATGGGAGGTGCTTGTTCGCTGACCAAGGAAGGGAGTATCTTCACGTCAGGCACGACTGGGAGTGTCGCGAGTGATCGTGCAGTGGAATCGAGCCGATGCTTGCAGTGTCATCCTCTGGAACCATTCCATCCGAATGCATGGAGGGAAGCGGCCGTATCTCTCGGCTGTGGACCAGTGTTCCGGCATTGGAGCTTGCCACTCTATTGCGCAGATGTGGACAGCGATTCTGGAAGGGCATGACGTAGCTGGTGCACTCGAGCCGCCGAGGGCGCGATGACACGCCTCGTGCTGGCCTGTCGGGCAGCCGACTGTTGCCACTCTGGGGACCTGCCTGCGATGCACAGCCGTGGCCGCTCCGACGGCCGAGGCGATCGCGACCGCTTCTTCGTCGGGCCCCTTGTCCTAGGAGCTCTCGATCAGACCACCTTGGGATGTCTCCAGCAGGGTCGTCACTCGCGAGCAATCCTCAACTTCCCCCGATTCGTCGATCGGCTGTCCCAGACGCCCTCCTCCTTCCTCCTTCACCCGGTAGCGCAGCAACGCACTCCCCGGCACTCCAGACCGGCCAGAAGGGCAGCTGCGCCCAGATGAAGTCCTGCTTGCAGCTCCTTACGAGCCGCTGTGACAGATCCGACTTCAGGGCCCGGAACCCCTAATCCGCCAGACGCCCGCATGTCCGCCTCCTATAGGAGTCGGCGAGCGCCGATCTTGAGGGCTCACAAGCGCCCTGATGCCTCTCGTTCTGGACCTCAGCCATCAGCTGATCGGCCCACTGCTCCACAGGCGCGAGCGGTCCTATTTCGTGGCACCGCTGATGAAGGCCTCCGGCTCGACTTCCGTCGACAGCCCGGCCCTTGCCAGCAGCTCCCGAATGGCCGCCGCCGTCTCCGGGGAGAACCGGAAGTTCATGCCTCGGTGAACCCCTGTCGCGATGCGGAGGGGTGTCCAGCCGAGATCGTTCTTGCGGTTCCAGACCGCAATCTCGGAGCCGGCCTCGGCCAGCAGCCGAACGGCCCCCGGCACGTGCTTGTAGGCGGCACCGTGCATCGCCGTGTTCCCGTTCCGATCGATCGCGTTGGGATCAGCTCCCAGCTCCAAGGCGACTCTCACCGCTTCGACCACCTCTTCCGGTGTGCCGGCGTCTTCGTCCGGGGCCCGCACACCAACTCCCGCCGCCACCATGAGGGGCGTCGTACCGGCTTCGGTCGGGACCCTGGGATCGGCTCCGAGTTCGTGGAGCAGCCGCATCAGTTCGGCGTCCGCCGTCCGCGCGGCCGCGACGAACGGCGTCGCCCCCAACGTGTTGAGGCTGTGCTTGCCGGGACTGGTGCCCGAGGTCATGCGGGCGTTCACGTCCGCCCCGGCGGCCACCAGCTGGCGCACGATGTCCAAGCTGCCGAGAGATCCCGACCCCTCCGGGGCCGGGTCGTTGCTGCCCACTCCCGGCTTGCGGACCCAACTGACCTCGTGCAGCGGAGTCCAGCCCGGACCGGATGCGTTGGGGTCGGCCCCGCGATCCAGCAGCAGGGCGGCCACTTCGAAGTGGGCGTTCGCCACCGCCACATGCAGGACGCTTGCTCCACGTTCCTCAGCGGCCTCTTGCTGGGCGCCCCACCCGCCGCGCCGCCGCCGGGGCAGGTAGTCGTTGACGTCCGCACCCGCATCCAGCAGGGCCCCAGCCACTGCCAGATGTCCTTGGCGCACCGCGAAGACCAGCGCTGAGTACCCGCGCTTCGACTTCGCGCCGACGTCCGCACCGGCCTCAAGCAGCGCTCGCAGCGCCTCGAAATGCCCTTCGCCGGCAGCCCACATCAACCCGGTCTGGCCCCGCCAGTCCTCCCTCGCGTTGGCGGCGGCTCCATGGTCCAGCAGCAGCCGGACCGCTTCCGGCTCACCCGTGCGCGCTGCCGTCATCAGCACCGTCTCGCCGGACGGCAGGGAGCCGTTCGGATCGGCGCCGGCCGCTAGCAGGGCCTCGATCATCAGGGCGCTGCCGTTGATCGCAGCCAGCATCAGGGGAGTCACATGAAACCGGTTGGCGGCATCCGCCTCGGCTCTGGCCCGCAGCAGGGTCTTCGCCATCGGGATGTCGTCCCGGTGCGCCGCCCAGTGCAGCGCGGTGGTCCCGTCCGCCGCCCGTCCGTCTACATCGGACCCGGCGTCCAGCAGCGCCCGCAGGGCTCGGGGATCTCCGGTCCTGCCCGCCTCTACCAGTTCGGAGCCGAGTCCTCCGGCCTCCGCAGTCGCGGCGCTGACAGCGGCCGAGCAGCACAGCAGGGTTGCAAGAAGCACGTTACGCATGGCTGGTTTACAGGACGAGTTCCTTGATTCGTCCGGTGCTGTCGCCGAACCTGTCCAGATGGACGCCAACCTTGTCCAGCAGCGTGATGTGGAGGTTGGCGAGCGGCTCGGGCTCCTGGTACCGGATGTGGCGTCCCCCGCGGAGCCCGCCCGCGCCGCCGCCGGCGACTAGGATCGGCAGGTTCAGGTGGTCGTGGATGTCGGGGTTCCCCATTCCGCTGCCGCACAGCAGGACGCAGTGGTCCAGCAGCGTGCCGTCTCCGTCGGGGATCGACGACAGCCGGTCGAGGTAGTAGCCGAACAGCGACACGTGAAAGGCGTTGATCTTCGCCAGCTTCGCCAGCTTCACGGGGTCGTTGGAGTGGTGCGACGTGGGATGGTGAGGGTCAGGGACTCCGATCTCCGGATAGGCGCGGTTGCTGGTTTCGCGAGCCAGCTGGAAGGTCATCACGCGCGTGATGTCGCCCCGCATGGCTAGCACCTGGAGGTCGAACATCATACGGGCGTGGTCGGCGTACCGCTCGGGCACTCCGATCGGGCGGTCCAGGTCCGGTAGCGGAACTTCCTCCGCTCGGCTCTCAGCCCGCTCGATCCTGCGTTCCACTTCCCGCACCGCGTCCAGGTATCCGTCCAGCGTCCTCTTGTCTCCAGAGCCCAGCTGCCCCTTGATCCGGGCGATGTCATCCCGCACCCAATCTAGAATGCCCTTGTCGATCCCGAGCTCGGCCCGGCGCTCCGCCGGCGAGCCCCCGTCGCCGAACAGCCGCTCGAAGGCCACCCTGGGATGCGGGATGGGTGGGAGCGGCGTGGTCGGCGAGGACCACGACAGATTGTTCTGGTACACGCAGGCGAAGCCGTTATCGCAATCCCCGACGTTGGTCTGCAGGTCCATGGACAGCTCCAGCGACGGCAGGGCGGTCTCTTGGCCGATCCTCTGCGCCGCGATCTGGTCCACGGTTGTGGCGAGCTCGTAGTCAGCCCCCTCGGTCATCTTGGCCTTGGCCGCGCTCAGGAAACCTGAATTGGCGGTCGCGTGGTTGCCTGCCGAGTACGCGTTCTTGTTCTCCAAGTTCGTGATGACGGTCAAGCCGGTCTTGAATGGCTCTAAGGACTCGAGAATTGGAGACAGCTCCCCGAGGTCCTCTCCGTCTCCCGGAGGAGTCCACTTCTCAAGGTTGGCTCCCATGGGGATGTAGATGAAGCCCAGCCTTCGGGCGGGGGCAGCGGACGTCTTCGCCTCGGCGGTCAGCGCGGGCACCATCGCGTCCAGCAGGGGCAGCGCCACTGCAGTGCCCAACCCTCGCAGGAGGGTCCGGCGGGGAAGGTATTTCTTGGTGATGATCATGAGGGCCTCCTCATCTGGAACGGCATGCTGCGGACCACTCCCAGGATCAGGGACGAGAAGCGGTAGTCGTCCCGTCTCGCATCGCGAACGATCTTGCGGATTGCGGGGGCGTCATAGGCCTCTAGCCCGCGTCCCAAGGCGTAGACCAGCAGCTTCTCGGTCGCTGTCGCGACGAACAGTTCGGGGCGACGCAGCAAGGCTTGGCGGAGTTCGACCGGTCCGCTGAACCGAGTCCCGTCGGGAAGCGTGCCCGATGCATCCACCGGGGCGTCCCCGTCGTGCGTCCGCCACCGCCCGACTGCGTCGAAGTTCTCCAGCGCGAATCCGATCGGGTCGATGATGTCGTGACAGCTGGCGCAGGCCGGGTCGGCTCGGTGCTCGGAGATGCGCTCCCGCAGTGTGAGCGCCGCATCTGAAGCGGACCGCTCCCTCAACGGCGTCGCCTCGGGCGGCGGAGGTGGAGGAGGCGTTCCGAGGATGTTCTCCAGCACCCATGTGCCGCGTAGGACCGGCGAGGTTCGGTTGCCATACGAAGTCACCGCCAGAATGCTCCCGTGGGTTAGCAGGCCGCCCCGGACGCCGTCTGCTGGGAGACGGACTCTCCTGAAGTGGTCGCCGTAGACATGGGGAATGCCGTAGTGCTTGGCTGCCCGCTCGTTCAGGTGCGTGAAGTCCGCGCTGAGCAGGTCGGCGAGGCTGCGGTCCTCGCGCAGGATCGCCTCGAACAGAAGTTCGGTCTCGCGTCGTAGCGACTGGCGGAGGTTGTCGTCGAAGTCGGCGAACAGGCGTCGGTCCGGCGTCCACGAGTCCAGGTTCCTGAGATGCAGCCACTGCCCCGCGAAGTTTTCCACCAGGGAGCTGGAGCGGCGGTCGGCCAGCATGCGGCGAACCTGCCCTTCCAGTGCCCCGTCGTCGCGCAAGCGCCCCTCGGCGGCAGCTTCCAGCAGCTCGTCGTCCGGAATGCTGCTCCACAGGAAGAACGAGAGCCGCGACGCAAGCTCGAATTGGGAGACCGCATGCGGGCCATTCCGCCCACCGGGCGCGGCGTGCTCCGTCCGAAACAGAAAATGGGGGCTCGAGAGCAGGGCGCGCAGGGCCGTCTCGACTCCGTCTTCAAAGCCGCCGCGTTCCAGACCCTGCCTGTAGAACGCCATCAGGTCGGCCACTTCACCCTCGGTCGGCGGCCGCCGGTAGGCGCGCCGCGCAAAGCGCTCCACAATTCGCCGTCCGCAAGTCTCATCGTCTAGTTGGGCGGAAGGACGGCAGAAGAAGATTCGCCGGCGGCTCTCAGTGTCGCCTTTGCTGTCGCCGCCGTATGGTCCGACGACGGACACCGAGTACACGGCCGGCTGCGTCCGCGGATGACGGTCCATGTTGAACCGAGCCAGATAGGGCCGTCTCTCGGTCTCGATCAATGCGGAGGACTTCTTTACGAACGTGGCCCCGATCTCATGTCGGCCGGCGGTCACCGGAATCCGGACGGACAGATGCTTGTCGACATCCGTGTGGTCTTGCCCGTCGGCAGGCTTGACGACGAACCTCCGGACCTGCCGTCCGTCCAGCATCAGTTCCACCTCGTGTGGAACGTACAGTCCCTCAACGTGCTCGTTCCGGTCCCGGCTCAGGGTGACGGAGATCTCGTATTCCCCTCCCGCCGGAAACACGTGCTCGACGAGCACGCCGCCGCGCGTCCCAAATGGCAGTTCCCGAAATCGCGCTTCCTGCGTCCGGTCTACCGGAACCAGCACCAGCTCGCCGCCGGGTGTTCGCGGCGGAGTGCCCACCGCGAGGCGGCTGATCTTGCGCGCTGCCGCGAGGTATCGCTCAAGGAGCGTCGGCGACAGTTCTCCGGTGACGTTGTCGAATCCATGCCCCGTCTCGTCCCGTGGCAGCAGCGACTCCGCATCCACCTCCAACCCGAGCAGGTCGCGCACGGCGTTTCGGTACTCCGACCTGTTCAAGCGCCGGAAGGCGCTCTCTCGCCCGGGGTCGGGATGCGAGGCGGCGTGGACGTCCAAGCGTCGCTGGAGCTCGCGCACCACGGCGTCGTAGGTCGGACCGTCCGGTCTGGGCACCCCCGGAGGAGGCATGTGGCGATGCACCAGCTTCCGCACTACGGACTCCCACGCTTCCGCATCAGCTCCAGGGGAGGCTGGGTCGAGCCGGTCCAGCGCCAGACCTCCGCTGCTGACCGAGGAGTTGTGACAGGCGTGGCAGTACTGCTCCAAGACCGTTGAGGTCGCGGCCGCGGCGCTGGCCGCCGGAGGAATGAGCGCCTGGGCCGCGAGCAGGCAGGATACAGCTGCCCATGCCGAGGCTGGCGCACCCGCGCCCAGATCCGGCCTCAAGGCCCTTGGCTGAACCCGAGCTGAATCAGCCCGAACCCGCGCGGCATTGGAACGCTCCCCTACGGTCATCCAGTCTTGCTACCTCACTGTAGGCCAGCTCGGTCCGGCTCGTCAATCCCACAGGGATCCGGATCTCAACTACTCGGGGCTCCACGCGGCGCTGAGAAGTTCGGCCGGAGCCGCGTGAGCTGGTCTGCGAAGGTCGCAGCCCCTCATTGCGCCGCGACCACTAGCGCCCAGTCCTGATCGCTTGGAGCGATGGGCGATCCAAGGTCGGCGGGCAGGCGCTCGCCCGTTCGCGGATTGAACCAGATCGCGCCCAAGTCCGGCGCAAGCAGCTCCCGCCGCAGGCTGGCTGGGCCCCCCTTGGGCAGGTACACCACCGCCAGTCTTCCGTCTTCCGACGCTGAAGCGGCAATATGACCTTCCGGACGGGTCGCCTGTTCCGCAACGAGGCCCGGCTTCGGTCGGAGCGTCCACCACTCGATTGAGCCGAACAGGTCGGCTACGTGCCGGACGTGTCCGCTCCCCGGCAGCCCTAGGGCCTCCCTCCACGGCTTGGCGACGCCGAAGCGGTCGTGATTGAGCGCCACCGCTGCCTCCCGCTGCCAGCTCCAGATGCCGTGCGCGCCGTAGGTCACGCCTGCGGTCGGGGTGTTGAGCAGACTCCACCAGAGCTGGGGCCGCACGTCGTCAGCCGTATGGACCTCGCCGCGCTCCCGGGCCAAGATGTCCTCGTAGCCCGGTTCGGAGTTGAGGACCGGACGGACCGGAGCATCCGTCCACTTCTGGGACGGCGGACCCGACTGGAGCCACTGGAGCGTAATCGGACCGCCGCCATGGCTGCTCTGGTAGAGGCTCAGGTCGAGCCACTGCTCATCCCGGAAGTCGTCGAAGTGCCACTGGCGCCCTTGCGGATGGATCGTGGCCGGCGCATGGTCCCGGCCTCCGAACACGCTCCTGCCGATGCGGCGCCAGCGCTCTCCCGTCTCGCCCGAGAAGTTCTCGTCGCCGGCCAGCAGCCACACCACGTGATGGCCTTGGTAGCGCGCGACCAAGTACCTGGCGAGGCGGATCGCCTGGCTTTCGGGGAGGCGTCCCGGATTGCGTTCCGGCTCGCCGAGCGTCCACAGCAGGACCGGCGCCGCCAGCAGGCCCGCGTCGTTGACGGCGTCGACCCGCCTGTCGATGCGGTCAAAGAAGCGCGGGTTGATGGAGATCTCCTCAAAGCCCGTGTAGGCGACTTCGCCCTCCAGGTTCGAGTAGGCGGCTCTCCACTGCGTGGTCACAAACTGAATGGCGGTGAAGCCCTTTGCGACTCGGTCCGCCAGGTAGACGTCCCAGCCGTCGTCGGTCGACATCAGCGCGCCGCTCCAAGCCGTGTCAGCCAGCCATAGGAATGGCGTCGTGTCCGCATGCGCCAGGTGCCGTCTGTCCGACGAGACGCTGATGGCCCCGTGCTTGGAGAACCGGGGCGGGGCCGCCTCGGAAGCGACCACCTCGAACTGGCCGCGCTGGCCCTCGAGGCCTGGGATGGGCGGCCGGCAGGTCGTCCGATAGGTCCAAGTGCCAGTCTCGGGCGGCAGGAAGCGCGCCTTCCAAAGTTCGCCGCCGTTCCAGAATCCGTCGATCGACCGCTCGGATCCGCTGGGAGCGGTCAGCCGGACCGTGAACTCGGCGTCCTCGGGAGCCGGTTCGTCCGCGCGGAAGCTCGCCTCCCAGCGGCCCCACAGAGGGACCGGGCCCGACTCGTGGGGAGCGGGCGCGCAATGCGTCAGAATCAGCGGCAGCAGCCAGGTCGCAGGGCTAGATCGCATGGAGTGCCTCCTTGTCGGTCGGATCCGGGCGCCGTGGCTAGAACTTCTCGAAGCTGCTCCGCCCGCCCGCCTCGATATAGCGTTGGTACCACGGCTGGTTGTGGGGCAGGGGAACTCCGTCCTTCGTCCACCCGTCCCTCCGGGGCTGGGCCGGCATGATGTCGTCTGTCTCGACGCGCCAGTTGTCCAGCATCGAGCGCAGGCGGTTCAGCGCCGAACTGTAGCGCGGATTCTCGGCCACGCTGCGCAGCGACATCGGATCCACCTGAAGGTCGTACAGCTCCTCGTAGGGCCGCGGTTCCCGAAACAGGGATTCTTGCGCCGCCGTCAGGCGGCCCGCCCGCTGTTCTGCGAGGTATCCGGCCCAGGTGATGGAGTTGATTGAGTCGACGCTGTTCCACAGCGGCCGCTGCCAGTAGTAATTGCGGACCAGCAGGAATCGCTCCGTGCGCACGGCGCGCGTGAATTGCTCGAAGTCGTGCCAGTTGGCCTCGGCGTAGATTGCTTCCCGGCCTTGGACCTCGGTGTCGCGGAACATCGCCGCTTGGCTGCGGCCTTGCGCGGATTCCAGATCGAAGCCCGCCATGTCGAGCAGCGTGGGGGCCAAGTCGACCATGCTGAACAGCCCCTTCTGCACTGCACCCGCCGGAACGTCGCCTGGCAGCCGGACGATCAGGGGCGTGCGGATTCCTGAGTCGTACAGCGTGGTCTTGGCTCTCGGGAACGGCATTCCGTTGTCAGAGACATAAACGATCAGGGTCTGGTCGAGCACCCCTTGGTGCTCGAGTTCCTTGAGGACCTCGCCCACATGGGCGTCGAACCGGGTCACCTCGTCGTAATAGAGCGCCAGGTCTCGACGGATCAGCGGATGGTCGGGAAGGTACGGTGGCACAACCACTTGGGCTGGATCGTGAGGCGTTGCGATGGCGCCTTCGTCGAACGGCCGGTGAGGGTCCTTGGACGCCACCCAGAAGAAGAACGGGCGGTCCTTCGGGCGCTCGGCGAGCGCTTGGACGGCTTGCTGCGCAGTCTCCCTCCCTGGACAGTCGACTACCACGTCCCAGTGCCTCTGCTCCTCCTCGCCGAGGTGCCACTTGCCCACGGACAAGTTGTAGTAACCCTCGTCCCGCAAGCGCCTGGCGATCGTGCGCTGGTCTGAGGGCAGAGGCATGTGCAGGTCCTCGGCCCCTGTCGAGTGGGGGTACCGCCCGGTGAGGATGCTGGATCGCGAAGGGC
Source organism: Bryobacterales bacterium (assembly GCA_963662745.2). Taxonomy (GTDB): domain Bacteria; phylum Acidobacteriota; class Terriglobia; order Bryobacterales; family UBA6623; genus VXMF01. The sequence goes on along the minus strand of CAXXUI010000002.1, from coordinate 803,052 downwards.
TACAGGAGGAGATCGTCAGGAAGGCGTTGTCGAATCGCATACCCTCGCGGGCCAGCCGATCCACATTCGGTGTGCGGAGCACGGGATGGCCGTAGGCCGAGAGGTCCCCTTCACCCTGGTCATCGGCGATGAAGATCAGGATGTTGGTTGCCTGAGCTGAGGCGTCGAGCGCCAGAGCAGTGAGCAGCACGGCCAATCCGAAGCGCATCCCACGGATTATAATCACGGCTGCCCGTGCCTGACCTCACCCGCAGGCTGTTCCTTGTTGCCGCGGCATCCGCGGCGGCGAGCGGCGACTCCCGCTCGACCCGCTTCGTGCGGGGTGTCGAGGTTGGCGTGCAGAGCTGGTGCTTCAACGACCGCCCCTTTGAGGAGATGGTTGCTGGCTTGGTCGAGGTGGGAGCCGGCTCCGTCGAATTGTGGAGCGGCCATCTCGAGCCCTCTCGGCAGCTTCGCGGGGACCGTGACGCACTCCGCAGATGGCGGCTGGCGGTCGATCTGGATGAGTTCCGCAAGGTCAGGGAAGCGCTGGACGCGGGTGGGATCCACTTGGCGGGCTACAACGTCAGCATGCGGAGTGATTGGACTGATGGCGAGATCGAGCGGGCCTTCCGGATGGCGGCCGCCTTGGGCACGGACCTGATCACGTCCTCTAGCAACGTCTCAACGGCCGCCCGGATCGATCCGTTCGCGCGCCGCCACGGCATCCGCGTTGGCTTCCACAACCATGCCCGCGTCAAGGAGGACGAGTTCGCCACGCCGGACGACTTCCAGCAAGGAATGGAGGGCTTCTCCGAATTCCTGGGAGTCAATCTCGACACCGGTCACTTCACCGCGGCGGGCTTCGATCCGCTCTCATTCCTGCGAGAGCATCATGACCGGGTTTACTCGCTGCACATGAAGGATCGGGCCATTGACGATGGGCCGAAGCTGCCGTTCGGCCAAGGGGACACCCCGCTTCGAGGGATCCTCCGCCTACTCTTGGAGGAAGGGTGGCCGATTCCCGCGCATGTGGAGTTCGCCTACCCGGCGGAGGACCGCGTGGCAGAGACGCGGAGGAATCTCGAGTGGATGAGGCACGCCTTGGAGGCCGGCTAGCCGTGCGAGTCTCCCGGGCGGCAGCGGCGGCATGCGCCGGCTTGGCGGCGGTCCTGCTTGCCGGCGTGTCCTGCGGCCCGGGCGGTGTTGGATCGAGGCAGCCGCTCAACATCCTGCTCGTCACGGCCGATGATCTCGGCCTGCAGCTGAGTTCCTACGGCGACACCGTGATCGAGACGCCGAACCTCGACAAGCTGGCGGCTTCCGGGGTCCAGTTCGAAGTCGCCTATGTCGCCCAAGCCTCCTGCAGCCCTTCCCGCAGCGCGATGTTCACGGGCATGTACGTCCACAGCAACGGGCAGTTCGGCCTGACCAACGCGTCCGACTTCAGCCTCCACCCGCACCTGCATGACGCCACGCTACCCAACATCCTGCGCCGGGCTGGCTACAGAACGGGCATACTGGGCAAGCTGCACGTCGATCCGGAGGAGTCGTTCGAGTGGGACTACCGTCCGAGAGTGAACGGCCGCGATGTGGCGGCCATGGCCTCGCTGACCGGCGAGTTCCTGGCCGCCGAGCGGCCGGCCCCGTTCTTCCTGATGGTCAACTTCACCGATCCGCACGCTTATCGGGAGCGCGACGCGGCCACGGGGGCGGCCACTCCCTACACGTTCCTCGACCAGTTCTTGGGCATCCCTGCGTCGCCAGTGGAGCCGAGTGCGGCCACCGTGCTGCCGTTCCAGAGGATCGACACCCCCGAGCAGCGGCGCAGGGTGGCGGGCTACTACAGCGAGGTGTTGCGCGTGGATGCTGGCGTGGGCCTGCTGCTGGAGGAGCTGGATTCCTCGGGCCGGGCGGGGGACACGGTCGTGCTCTTCACGGGGGACCATGGGCCGCCCTTCGACCGTGGCAAGACGACGGTCTACGAAGCAGGCCTGCGGGTGCCCTTCCTGGTGCGCTGGCCCGGCGTTTCCGAGCCAGGGCGGAGCGAGGCGATGGTCTCCACTGTCGACATCCTGCCCACGGTCTTGGATGCGGCGGGTATCGAGCCCTCATCGGCGGTGCAAGGCCGGTCCCTCAGGCCCGTGCTGGGAGGAGCGGCTGCCACTTGGCGGGAGCACTTGTTCGCCGAGTTCCACATGCACGGCCGTCCTTGGTACCCTCGCCGCGCCGTGCGCGGCGGCAGATACAAGCTGATCCGCAATCTCTTGGCGGGGGAGTCGAGACCCAGGCCTCAAATCGACGGCGACATCGGCTTTGCGGCTTCGCGGGCTCCGGCCTACGACGGGACGGCTGTGCGGCAGGCCTTCGACATCCTTGCCGAGCCTCCGGAGTACGAGCTGTACGATCTCCGCGAGGATCCTTGGGAGTTCCGCAACTTGGCAGGGCTTCCGGAGCACGCCGCGGTCCAGAGCAGGCTGAGCGCCGCGTTGGAGGACTGGCGCCGCAGGACTGAGGACCCGCTGCTGGATCCCGCCTTCCTGCACCGCATGCGCTTGCGGGTCGACGGCGACTGATCGGCGCGCCCGCGGTAGCGGTGCTCGGCCGGGCGGACAGTGTCCTAGAATCGGGCGTGATGCGCGTCGCGGTGCTTCTCGGTCTGTCCCTCGTCGCGGCCCAAGCTCAGGACTCCGTCCGGGCGGGCCGCTTTACTGTCGAGCATCCCACGCTCAACAACTTGGGTTTCGAGTGGTCGATCGCCGGAGACGACAATCGCAACGCCTCCGTGGCCGTCACGTTCCGGAAGGTCGGTGAGCCGGACTGGCGAGAGGGCCTGCCGCTGGTGCGGATCGGCGGCGAACGCGTCTTCCGCACGCGAGAGCATCTCGACTACACCGTGCCGCACGGCTTCGCGGGCAGCATTCTGAACCTAGAGGCTGGCACCGAGTACGAGTGCCGCTTCGAGCTCTACGATCCGGACGGAGCCGAGGGAGAAACCGTCCAGGTGGCGCGTGTCCAGACGCGGTCAGAGCCCCAGCCCTACGAGAGCGGCGAGATCCGGCACGTCTACCCGCCTTACCACGAGGGCGAGAAGCTGGAGCCTCACTTCACCAGCCTGCTGCAGGCCTACTACGGGGCCGGCTTGGGCGATTGGAGCGTGGTTTGGGAGCGGCCGGTCCGTCCGGGCGACACGATCGTCGTCCATGCCGGGCTCTATCGCAACGACCGGCTCAACTACGTGGACCCGATGATGACTCCGTTCGACGGCACCAACTGGCTGACGATCAAGGCCACGGCCGAGATGCCGATCACGATCCGCTCTGCCGGCGACGGCCAGGTGGTGTTCGACGGGGCAGGCAACCACCGGTTGATTGACGTGACCGCGTCGGCGCACCACATCTTCGACGGCCTAACGTTCCGCAACACCGATGTTGCCGTCTTCGCGGGTTTCAAGAACGTGACGGGGGCGGTCGGCCTGACGGTCAGGAACTGCCGGTTCGAGGATGTCGGATTCGGAGTGTGGACCGAGTACGAGGGATCCAGCGACTTCTACATCGTTGACAACGTCTTCTTGGGCCGCACCGAGCAGCGGAACCTGCTGGTCGGCTGGACTGGGCGTCTCTGGCGCAGCGCAGGACCGTACGGTTCCCACGAAGTGCGCAGCTACTACGCGGTGAAAGTCTACGGTCCCGGCCATGTGATCGCCCACAACGCGGTGGCTTACTTTCATGACGGGATCGGGATCTCGACCTACGGCACTCCGAGTGCCGACCCGCACCGGCGCGCTTCGTCGATCGACATCCACCACAACGACATCCACATGTCAGGGGACGACTTCATCGAGACCGACGGCGGAGTCCACAACATCCGGGTCTACAGCAACCGCGGCGTGAACGCGGCGCACGGAGGCTACAGCGCCCAGCCGATGTTCGGCGGACCAGCGTACTTCATGCGCAACCTGCTGTACCACGTCCCCAGCGGCGTGGCGTTCAAGTTCTCGGCCAAGGCGGCGGGCGTGTTCGCCTTCCACAACACGATCGTCGGCGAGCAGGTGGCCGGCGATCCGACCTCCAACATGCACTACCGGAACAACCTGTTCCTCGGACGCGACACCCCGGGCCGGGGCGTGATGACGTGGTCGAACGCGACCGAGGCCTACAGTTCGGACTACAACGGCTTCCGCCCCAACCGGGGCGTTGACGCGCAATACCGCTGGCGCGCCCCCGAAGAGGGCGGGACGCTCTACGATCCCGATCCGGGGGCGTGGAGGACGTTCTCCACGCTGGCCGAGTTCCGAGCGGCCACCGGCCAGGAGATGCACGGCATCGAGGTCGGCTTCGACGCATTCGAGCGAATGGCGGGGCCGGACCCGTCGCAACGTCACGCCGTCTACCACGCGACTGAGCTGGACTTCCGCCTGAAGGCGGGCAGCAAGGCGGTTGACGCCGGCGCCGTCATCCCGACGGTGAACGAGGACTTCGAAGGCGCTGCGCCGGACTTGGGCGCACTCGAAGTGGGCCGGCCCGAGCCCCATTACGGACCGCGGTGGCTCACTCCGGGCACATTCTACAAGTAGCTGTCGGGCAGCATCCGTTCAGGCGCGGGAGTCCGTCTTCCAGCCGGAACGGCGATTGATGCGAGGCGGAAGGCCGCGTAACCGGGTGCTCGGCTCTTGGAACTGGCGGGCGCTGGCTTACTGGAAGCGGTGCGGGGCCGGATCTCGACCGGCCCCGGACTGATAGCGGAGAGGGTCGGCTCGCGGCTATAATCTTCCCTGCGAGGGGCCAGTGCCCCTCAGAGGTATCTGATGATTCGTGTCCTGCTTTCTCGCCTCGGCTTGCTGGCCGTCTTTTCCTTGGCGCTTGCTGCCGCCTACGAAGCGGTTGGCACCGAGCGTCTCATGGTGGACGCGGCCCAGCGATTTCTGGAGTCTCTGAACCGCATGCAGCGCATGGGCACCGTCTTCCCGGCGGATGCGCCGGAACGCACCAACTGGCATTACTTCCCGGAGCCGGGCTTCGCCGAGGAGTACGGATACGTCCGGAACGGAGTCACCTTCAAGCAGCTGGATCCGAAGCAGAGACATCTGGCGTACGCTCTGCTGAGCACGGGCCTCGGCGGGGCAGGCTTCGTGAAGACGATGAACGTGATGGCTTTGGAAGAGATTGTCCGTGCGATCGAGGACGATAGGACGGGTTACCGCGACACGGAGCGGTTCCACTTCACCGTCTTCGGTACGCCGGCGATGTCGGGCGACTGGGGGTGGCGGGTCGAGGGCCACCATGTCTCCCTGCATTACCTGATTCGTGACGGACAGCTCGTCGCTTCGAGCCCGACGTTCCTCGGGGCCAATCCACACGAGGTGCCGCAGGGCCTCCACAAGGGCATGCGCGCACTGGAGCGAGAGGAGGACCTTGCCCGGAGCCTGTTGAAGTCGCTAGGCCCCGCCGAGCAGCGAGTCGCCATCTTTGACAACCAAGCGCCGTATGACATTGTGACGATGGCGGACAAGCGGGTGGAATTAGACGGGGAGCCTCAGGGCCTGCCCGCCTCGGAGATGACCTCCGACCAGTACGAGGCGCTGCTCCGCTTGGTGTCCGAATACGCCAGCGTCATGCCGGCTGAGATCGCATCCCGTCGCATGAGGGCAGCGAAGGAGGCCGCTAAGTCCGACCTCTACTTTGGCTGGGCGGGTGACATCGAGCGCCCGGCCGCCGAGCCGATCGAGGTCGGGAGCAAGACGACGGAGAACCGGCACTTGGCCGGCAACTACTACCGCATCCAGTCGCCGACTTTCCTGATCGAGTTCGCGAACACGCAGAACCAAAGCAACCACAGCCACGCTGTCTGGCGGGAGTTTGATGGGGACTTCGGATACGATGTGCTGGCGGCGCATTTCAGCGGGCATGGGAGCGCCTTGAAGGAAGTTAGGGCAGACTAACGCGGAGATTTGTCTTGCGTCGAGGGCGCGCCAAGGACTTGTTGTGTTGCGAGTTCCGTAGTCCGGTGATCACCGCTGCCGTGTTGCAGGTCAGCGTCTGGGGCTAGTTGGAATCAAGAGTCGGTCTCGGCGGTCTGGGGTATGGCGGGGACCGGCGGGACGGCCAATTCCGAACGGGCAGACCGAGGATCGGCTTGGGGAGCGAACAGGGGCGTGCCCGGGAGTTGAACTGTGCGGTGCGGCGGGCGAAGTGGCAGCGTTCGGGCGGATAGTGTGAGTCAGTAGACGAAGACGGGGCCGTCCCGTCAGGGGTCTGCCGGCTGAGATCACCGCTTGGCTGCAATGCCAGACCTCTTCCCAGCCGGTGGCGACCCTGTGCCTTCGATCTGGCTTGAGACCGTTTCTTCCGTCTTGGCGTGCAGGCTTCGTGCGGGACTTTCTTCTTCCTAGCAGACCAAGGTCATGCCACTGAGTGGGGCTGCCCGCGGCCCCCGCCACCTACAAGACCGTCCGACAGCGCCCGGCAAACAGTGGCAATCCACTGGCCAACCCAGCTGCCGGCGGCCTCCCACCTCTCAATTCGCTCCTACGCGGAACCCGGGCTGACCTCCCATCCCTTAGAATCCAAGTTACGCGAGACCCGCGCCGTGAGTCAGCTAGCCCGCAGAGCACGCCTCCCCACCGGAGTTCAGACCTTCCGCACTCTTCGTCGGGGAAACTACTATTACGCCGACAAGACACACTTCGCGTGCCAGCTCAAGGAGGAGGGCTCGCACTACTTCCTGTCCCGACCCCGCCGCTTCGGCAAGAGCCTATTCGTCAGCACGCTCAAGGAGCTCTTCGAGGGCCACCGCGAACTGTTCCGTGGCTTGGCGGCCTACGACCGGTGGGACTGGTCCGTCCGTCGCCCCGTCGTTCTGCTCGACTTCTCCGAGGTCAACGCAGCGCTCCCCGGCGACTTGGACGAAGATGTGAGCGAGCAGCTGGACGACTTGGAGCGCACTCACGGTTTCGAGCGCCGCTACAACACCGTGCGAGGCCGCCTGCGCCACCTAATTCGCACCCTGCACCAGCGTTCCGGGCGGCGCGCCGTCTTTCTGGTCGACGAGTACGACAAGCCCATCGTCGACGCCCTCCGCAAGCCGGACCTCGCCACCGAGAACCGCGACTACCTGCGCAGCCTGTACTCGGTTGTCAAGGGCTGCGACGCCAGCCTGCGCTTCTCGTTCCTCACCGGCGTGACCAAGTTCTCCAAGGTCAGTCTCTTCTCCGGCGCTAACAGCTTGATCGACCTCACTTTGGAGGCCCCATTCTCCTCCATTTGCGGCTACACCGAGCGCGACTTGGACGAGGTCTTCGCCCCCGAGCTGGAGGGCCTCGACCGGGAGCGGATCCGCGCTTGGTACAACGGCTACAGCTGGGGCGGGGAGGAGAGAGTCTACAATCCCTTCGACCTGCTGCTGCTGTTCCGCAAGCGCGCATTCCAGCCGTGGTGGTTCGAGACCGGCACGCCGGACCACCTGATCCAATTACTAGCCCGTCGCGGGGTGACAGTCGGGGCGCTGGAGGGCGTACGGGCGAGCGAGTCCGAACTCGGCAAGTTCGACATCGAGGGCACCTCCGACAAGGCGCTGCTGTTCCAGTCGGGCTACTTGACCTTGGCGGGTTCCAGCAAGCGGCGGGGGAAGACCTTCCACCGGCTGGAGCATCCCAACCGGGAGGTGCGGCAGTGCTTCTACGAGGCGCTGGCCGACGCGCTAGTCGGAAGCGAGTCCCGACGCGAGGAGGATTCCGACGAGCTGGACCGCTGCCTCCGGGAGACCGACTTCGAAGGGCTGCGCCGGCGCATCCGCTCGGTGCTGGCCAGCATCCCGCACCAGTGGTACGACACCAGCCGTTTGGCGGACTACGAGGCGCACTACGCCGCGGCGCTGCTGGTGTTCTTCAAGGGCCTGCCGGACGTGCGCCTGACGACCGAGGACAGCAGCAGCATGGGGCGGCTCGACATGGCGTTGCAGGCCTACGGACAGGTGTATCTGCTGGAGTTCAAGGTTCTGGATCGCTCGAAGCCGGGTGCTGCCATCGAGCAGATGAAGCGGCGGCGTTACATGGACAAGTACCGGGGGCTGGGCCAGCCGATTCACTTGGTGGGGCTGTACTTCAGCCGGGAGACGCGAAACGTGGAGCGCTTCGAGGTGGAGACCGTCTGATCCTGTTGTCCGAACGCCGCAGGCTCTGGCACCAGTCTCGGGAGCCGGGCGCGGACGTTCCAAGCGCCCACTCCTCGGCCCTCACGGGCATGGCCGTCGGGCTAGAATCTAGGGCATGGTCGCTGGTCGGACACAGTTCGGTCCCGATTGCAGGTGGTCTTGGCTTGCCCGGGTCGCGGGTGCAGGCCTGCTGTTGGCGGCGCTCGTCTGGACCGCGCCGCCGCTGGTGGCGCAAGAGCCCAATGTCCCGCGATTGTTTGACGGCCGTCCTGATCTGAACGGTGTGTGGCAGGCGATCGGCACGGCCCACTGGAACCTTGAGGACCACCCCGTCGCCCCGGGCCATCCCGACTTGGGTGCGATCGGGGCCGTGCCTCCCGGGCACGGTTAGGATGCAATTACGAAATGAGAATCGGGCGGCAGGCGAACCCGCGCATAGTTCGCAGACGCGGCAAGCCAACTACGGCAGGGGTCCGAGTGGCCAGCCCCACGTGATGAGGTGAGCAGGCGTCCGCTTGTCCATCCCTCTCCACGGCAGTCAACCGAAGCCCGCTCCACACCGGTTCATCCCCCGGCCCGCACACCGACCCGATCCGCCACGCCGAGATGGGCAGTGCCGTCAGAAGCCTGCCGGCTGAGATCACCGCCCGGCTGCAATGCCGGACCTCTCTCCAGCCGGTGGCGACCCTGTGCCGTCGATCCGGCTTGAGACCGCTTCTTCCGTCTTGGCATGCAGGCTTCCAGCGGGACTTCCTTCTTCCTAGCAGACCAAGGCCATGCCACTGAGTGGGGCTGCCCGCCGCCCCCGCCACCTACAAGACCGTTCGACAGCGCCCGGCAAACAGTGGCAAGCCACTGGCCAACCCAGATGCCGGCGGCCTCCCACCTCTCAATTCACTCCTACGCGGAACCCGGGCCGACCTCCCATCCCTTAGAATCCAAGTTACGCGAGACCCGCGCCGTGAGCCAGCTAGCCCGCAAAGCACGCCTCCCCACCGGAGTCCAGACTTTCCGCACTCTTCGTCGGGGAAACTACTATTACGCCGACAAGACACACTTCGCGTGCCAGCTCAAGGAGGAGGGCTCGCACTACTTCCTTTCCCGACCCCGCCGCTTCGGCAAGAGCCTGTTTGTCAGCACGCTCAAGGAGCTCTTCGAGGGCCACCGCGAACTCTTCCATGGTTTGGCGGCCTACGACCGGTGGGACTGGTCTGTCCGCCGTCCCGTCGTCCTGCTCGACTTCTCCCAGGTCCACGCCACCCTCCCCGGAGGCTTGGACGCCTATGTCGGTGACCGTCTGCTTCGCTTGGAGATCGAACACCGCACCGAGCGTCGCTTCGTCACACCCGCTGCCCGCCTCGAGGACCTGATCCGTACCCTGCACGAGCGTTCCGGACGACGGACAGTCTTGCTGGTCGACGAGTACGACAAGCCCATCCTCGACGCCCTCCGCAAGCCGGACCTCGCTACCGAGAACCGCGACTACCTGCGCAGCCTGTACTCAGTCGTCAAGGGCTGCGACGCCAGCCTGCGTTTCTCGTTCCTCACCGGCGTGACCAAGTTCTCCAAGGTCAGTCTCTTCTCCGGCGCGAACAGCTTGATCGACCTCACCTTGGAGGCCCCATTCTCCTCCATTTGCGGCTACACCGAGCGCGACTTGGACGAGGTCTTCGCCCCCGAGCTGGAGGGCCTCGACCGGGAGCGGATCCGCGCTTGGTACAACGGCTACAGCTGGGGCGGGGAGGAGAGAGTCTACAATCCCTTCGACCTGCTGCTGCTATTCCGGAAGCGCGAATTCCAGCCGTGGTGGTTCGAGACCGGCACGCCGGACCACCTGATCCAATTGCTCGCCCGCCGCGGGGTGACAGTCGGGGCGCTGGAGGGCGTACGGGCGAGCGAGTCCGAACTCGGCAAGTTCGACATTGAGGGCACCTCCGACAAGGCGCTGCTGTTCCAGTCGGGCTACTTGACCTTGGCGGGTTCCAGCAAGCGGCGGGGGAAGACCTTCCACCGGCTGGAGCATCCCAACCGGGAGGTGCGGCAGTGCTTCTACGAGGCGCTGGCCGACGCGCTAGTCGGAAGCGAGTCCCGGCGCGAGGAGGATTCCGACGAGCTGGACCGCTGCCTCCGAGAGACCGACTTCGAAGGGCTGCGCCGGCGCATCCGCTCGGTGCTGGCCAGCATCCCGCACCAGTGGTACGACACCAGCCGTTTGGCGGACTACGAGGCGCACTACGCCGCGGCGCTGCTGGTGTTCTTCAAGGGTCTGCCGGACGTGCGCCTGACGACTGAGGACAGCAGCAGCATGGGGCGGCTCGACATGGCGTTGCAGGCCTACGGACAGGTGAATCTGCTGGAGTTCAAGGTTCTGGATCGCTCGAAGCCGGGTGTTGCCATCGAGCAGATGAAGCGGCGACGTTACATGGACAAGTACCGGGGGCTGGGCCAGCCGATTCACTTGGTGGGGCTGTACTTCAGCCGGGAGACGCGAAACGTGGAGCGCTTCGAGGTGGAGACCGTCTGATCCTGTTGTCCGAACGCCGCAGGCTCTGGCACCAGTCTCGGGAGCCGGGCGCGGACGTTCCAAGCGCCCACTCTTCGGCCCTCACCGGCATGGCCGGCGGGCTAGAATCTAGAGCATGGTCGCTGGTCGGGCACAGTTCGGTCCCGGTTGCAGGCGGGCTTGGCCCGTCCGGGTCGCGGGTGCAGGCCTGCTGTTGGCGGCGCTCGTCTGGACCGCGCCGCCGCTGGTTGCGCAAGAGCCCAGTGTCCCGCGATCGTTTGACGGCCGTCCTGATCTGAACGGTGTGTGGCAGGCGATCGGAACGGCCCACTGGAACCTTGAGGACCACCCCGCCGCACCGGGCCATCCCGACTTGGGTGCGATCGGGGCCGTGCCTCCCGGGCAGGGAGTCGTTGTGGGAGGCGAGATACCGTACGTCAAAGCGGCACTGGAGCAGCGTGCCGCCAACTTCGAGAACCGGATGGCAGCGGATCCCGAGGCGAAGTGCTTCCTGCCGGGCGTGCCACGCGCCACCTATTTGCCCTACCCCTTCCAGATCATCCAAGGCGACTCGAAGATCATGATCGTGTACGGTTTCGCGGAGGCGAATCGCACGATCCACATGGACAAGGAAAATCCAGAGCCTCCGCCGCTGGACAGCTGGATGGGGCGCTCACACGGCCGATGGGAGGGCGACACGCTCGTTGTTGACGCGATTGGCTTCAACGGGGAGGCATGGCTGGATCGTGCCGGGAACTTCGCAAGCTCGAACCTGCGGGTTCAGGAGCGCTACACGCCGCTGGGCCGGAACGCGATCGAGTACGAAGCCACCCTGACGGACGCGACCGTATTCACGCGGCCTTGGACGATTCGGATGCCACTCTACCGCCGGCTTGAGCCGAATGCGCGAGTGCTTGAGTTCAAGTGCGTAGAATTTGCCGAAGACCTCATGTACGGGCACCTGCGCAGGCGGCCGACGCGATGACTGGACGGAGCGGAGACGTGTCTCGGATGATCGCCGCGTCCGCGCTAGCGCTGCTCGCAAGCTTGGCACTGCCCTTGCTCGCCCGAGGGGCTGCCTTGCACCACGTTCAGATCAGCACTCCGAGCCCGACCGAGGCCGTGCGCTGGTACGAGCGCCACTTGGACTGCCAACCGGTCGAGTCGAGACCCGATGCCGCCGCTTGCGGCGGACTCGAGCTGGCCTTCGCCGCGCAGACCACGCTGGGCAGCACCCAGGGTACCGGCGTGAATCACATCGCCTTCTCGTACGAGCGGCTGGCAGAGAAGATGAGCGAGCTGGAGGCGGTCGGAGTGCGGGGCTCGGGCGTCCGCCTGCAGCGCTTCGAGGACGGGTCAACGCATCGTCTCCTGCCCGGGTTGTACCGGCATGGCTTCGTGTTCGATCCATGGGGTACGCGCATCGAGCTTGTCGAGGACCCGGACAGGCTGGGATTCCACCATGTTCACCTCAGCGCCGCGAGGCCGGACGCCACGCTGGACTGGTACCGGAGGATTCTCGGCGGAGAACAGGGGACGCTTCCGAGTGCGCGACAGGGCCTCCGATTCGGAGAACGCTGGCTGCTGATGTCCCCGCACACGGGTACGACGCTAGCGCCGACACGCTCTAGGGCGATCGCGCATCTGGCGTTCGAAGTGCCCGATCTGGACGGTCTCGTCCGGCAGCTCGGCGCAGCGGGGGTCGATCTGCAGGCCGGCCCATCGGTGCCCGCGAACGCACGCACCGGTGCAAGGCGTGCCGTCGTGCTGGGCCCAGACAGTGTCACCGTGGCGCTGGTTGAGCCGGGATTCGCCGGCACCGAGCAGCCGGTCGTCGCTGGCGGGGCCGCGTCGGAGACGCCGGATGAATACAAGGCGCCAAGGACGCCTTGGGGGGAGCCGGATCTCCAGGGCGTGTGGACAGGAAATGCGGCGCACGGCATCCCTCTTGAGAGGCCGCAGGAATTAGTGGATGTGGAGGCCCTGACACCTGAGCAGGCGGAAGCGCGCCGCGAGCGCGGGACACTCGGGAGCATCTGGGGTTACGAGCGCGAGTGGCGCGACACGACGCTGGGCTACGACAAGATGACGCCTTCCACGCAAGTCGCGATGATCTTCGATCCACCGGACGGCCGCTTGCCGCCGCTAACCCCGACGGGGGAGCGCTTGGCGCGCGAGGCGCAGGTTCGACGACGGCGTCTGGCAAGCCAGCCTCCGGCCGGGCCGGAGGACCTCAGCCCCTACGTGCGCTGTATTACGCGCGGGTTGCCGGGCATGATGATGCCCGGGATTTACAACAACGGACTGCAGATCGTTCAGGGCCCGGGGTTCGTGGCCCTTCAGAAGGAGATGATCCACGAGACGCGGGTGGTGCCTACGCAGCCGCGTGAGAGAGTGGGCCCCAAGCTTCGGACATGGCTGGGCGATCCGCTAGGGCGCTGGGAGGGTGACTCCTTGGTGGTGGAGACCCAGCGCTTCAACGGCGAGAGCTCGTTTCGGGGCTCGTCCGGCCGGATGAAGCTGACCGAACGCTTCACGCGGGTAGGTCCGGCCAAACTGCTCTACGAATTCACTGTCGATGATCCCGAGGTCTGGGTGAGGCAGTGGTCGGCGAGATTCGCTTTCGACCTCGACAACGAGCAGTACGAACTGGTCGAGTATGCATGCCATGAAGGGAACTACGGTATGTTCAACATCCTGAGCGGAGCCCGGACTCGCGACCGCGAGGCGGAGGAGGCAGGCAAGTGAGGAATCGGAGACCGGCGCGGAGCTTGGGCACGGTCCTGGGGGCCGGGACGGCTTGCGTGGCAGCCCTGCTGCTGGCACCCGACCTAGGGGGCCACCACGCGTTCTCGTCCGAGTTTGACGCCGAGAAGCCCGTCCGGCTGAGAGGTACGATCACCAAGATGGAATGGATCAATCCGCATGCTTGGCTGCACATCGAAGTGAACACCGGCGATGGACAGACGGAGAGCTGGATGGTCGAGGCGGGTCCTCCGGGCGCCTTGGTGCGTCGCGGCTGGAGCAAGAATTCGGTCAAGCCCGGTGTCGAGGTGGTGGTGGAAGGCTACCGTGCCATCGATGGGAGCAACAAGGCCAACGGGCGCGACGTAACGCTCCCGGACGGCACGCGGCTCTTCGCGGGTTCGTCCGGCACGGGCGCTCCTTACGACGCGCCACGCTAGCGTCGCGATTCACGCAGTGCCGGTCCGTAGCTGATCAAGCGGGGCTTCGTCACTGGCGATTGGCAGTCTGGACGGAGGGCAGCTGGGTCGAGGATAAATGCTCAGGGAGCGCCGGCATCCCCTCGGACCTCAAGAGCCCCCCATGCTACGGTGCGACGAGACCGAATCCCCAAGGGACTGGGTGGCGGAACGGATCCAGACCGGGCCAAGTGATTCGGGCCGGCCTGAGGCTGGCAGTCGGAGGAGGGTTCAGTTGACGGATCGAAGCCCTACTTCTCTCCAGCGGCGACTGCTAACACGGGATTACAACCGCCCGCCCCTCGCCAAGCGCCCCGATCCATGCGCTCCGGCATGGTCCCGGTTCAGCCCCACCATGTCTCGCCGTCGGCCAAGTGGGCCTTGACGCTGTCAGGATCCAGTTCAATGCCCAGTCCGGGCTGGTCGGGCACTTCCACGAACCCGCCGACTGCCAGAGGACCGTCATGCACGATGATGTCGTCCATCCAGCCGCCGTCGAAGAACAGCGTCTCGCAGGCGAAGTAGTCGCGAATCGTGGAAGCCCAATGAACGCTCGCCATGCCGTTCACGATGCTGCCGGTGTTGTGGTTGGCGACCGGCAGGAAGTAGAGATCCGCCAGATCGGCCATGCGCTTGTTTTCGAGGAAGCCGCCCGAGTTCCTCAGGTCGGGGTGCAGGATGTCGATGGCGGCATTAACCACGAACGGCAGGGCCTCGGCGCGGCGCATCCAGTTCTCGCCCGTGCAGATCGGCACCGGCGACATCTCTGCCAAGCGCCTCCAGCTCTCTGAGTAGGCCACCGGGAGCGGATCCTCCAAGAAGCGCGGCTTGACGTCCTCCAGAGCGACGGCCATCTCGATCGCGCTGCGCAGGTCGAACTCCCAGTGGCAGCCGATCAGGATGTCATGCTCGAAGCCGAGCGCTTCGCGGCAGTTCTCGAAGCCTTGCCGCAGCCGCCGCACCTCGGCGCTGGACAGCATCCGGTTCGACGGGTCCCTACCAGGATCAATCCCCGGGCTGTTGCGCAGCGGGCCGAACTTGTGCATGTTGATGCCGTACGGGCTCTCCTTCACCTGCTGCGCCCAGTCCCGGAGCACGGCCTTGTCGAAGAAGTCGTCCGGGTGCGAGTGGTCATACAGGCGGACGCGGTCGCGGAACTTGCCGCCCAGCAGCTTGTAGGTGGGCACTTCGAGCAGTTTCCCCGCCAGATCCCACAAGGCCATCTCGATGCCGCTCATTGCGCGCTGCTGGGCGTGAGCGCTGCCGTCGGTGTAGCGGTAGACGGTGTACAGCCGGTCAATTTGCAGCGGGTCCTTGCCCACGAACAGCTCGCGCAGCCCATGGATCGCTTCGGTGATGCCGAGGCCGGGCGACCCGTAAGCTTCCGCGAAGCCGTGGACTCCGGCATCGGTGTCCACCCGGACTAGCGTGTAGGTTCTCGGACCTTGGAGCACCATGGTCTGGATATCAGTGATCTTGGCTTGGCCGTGATTGGCAGCGGCGAGTTCGCGGAAGCTGGCCAGCCAAGCGGGGGCTGCGGCACCGCTGGCGGCCGCGAGGAAGGACCGGCGTGTCAGGAGGCTCATTGCAGCCGCCATTATAGGTTCGTGTCCCGCGGCGGCTGGCGGACTAGCACCAGCCGCCTGACGGTTGCGGCGAGATGCCGTCCTGCAGCTGGTCCGCCCCCTTTCGGCCGATCGAGATCTGGTTGGCAGCACGTGTCGCCCCCAGCACCTCGCGCTGCGCCACGATGCTGTTCAACCTTGTCATGCGCCGCCTCTGTGACGCCATGTTGCCCAGCGTGGCGAAGCCCCGCGCAGGCGCACCGCAAAACCCCTCGGGGCGGAACCGCCACTTCCGTCGACTCTCAGGCCAACAGTCGCTGCCTGACCTGGCAGAAGCAGACCGGCGGTTGCAGCCGGATCGCACCGCCAACTAGAATGAGAAACGCGCGTGACGCGTGCGTCACTAGCGAATCGGATCGACCTTGAGGCGCCGTCCTCCCAGAAGGCGCAATCGCCCGCCTCGGAAGGGAGCGAGGCGGCATGCGGCTCCGCCTGCCCCGACGAACCCGGCCCCAGTGCCGGAGACAAACCCCGACCCAGTCGTGCCACCAGCAAGTGGCCGCAGCCAGTGGTTGCCGGGCCTTGCGATCGCAGCGCTGGTTGCCGGCAGCTACTTTCCCGCGATGCAGGCAGAGTTCGTCTGGGATGATGCGTCGTTCCTCTTGTTTGAAGCGGTGTCGGAACCTCTCTCAGGGTTGTGGAAGATCTGGTGCTCACCCGGGTCGAACGAGAACGAGGGCCATTACTGGCCCGTTGTCTACAGTTCTTTCTGGCTGGAGCACAAGCTGTGGGGCTTCTCGCCCGCCGGCTATCACATTGTGAACGTGCTGCTCCATGTTGCGAACAGCCTCTTGGTGTGGCGACTGATGCTGCGGCTAGGCGTGCCGGCTGCTTGGCTCGTGGCCGCGGTCTTCAGCGTCCATCCGCTGCGGGTGGAGTCCGTCGCTTGGGTGATCGAGCGCAAGGATGTGCTCTCTGGATTGCTGTACTTGGCCGTAGTTCTGATCTGGATTCGCAACAGCGGAAGGCCGCGCAAGCCGATGTACGCGTTGGCGCTCATCCTGTTCGCGTTAGCGCTGCTGTCGAAGTCGGTCGCCATCACACAGCCAGCGACTCTGCTGCTCTGGCATTGGTGGAAGTGCAAGCCTGTCTCGGTCGGCGACCTCACCCGGCTGGCACCGTTCTTCGTCATTGGATTCGGCATCACGCTGGCCGACCTGAACTTCTACCAGGGGCGGGAGCCGCTGGAGCTAGGCTACTCGCTCCTTGAGCGGGTGCAGATTGCCGCGACCGCGCTGTGGTGGTATGCGACGAAGATTGCTTGGCCCGCTGATCTCCATGTGATCTATCGACACTGGGAAGTTGGCGCTACCGAGCTGCTGCCTTGGCTGGCCGTGCTCGCAAGCGGCTGCATCGCGGTCGCGCTGTGGCTCACCCGTCGTCGCACAGGCGACGGTCCGCTGGTGGGGGCCCTCTTCTTTGCCATCACCCTCTCACCCGTGCTCGGCTTCATCGATTTCGGGTACATGCAGTTCTCATTCGTGGCGGACAGGTTCCAGTACTTGGCCGGGCTCGGAGTTATAGCGGTCCTGATCGGAGCGGCTGTCCGGGTCAGCGGTACGCTCCCGCTCCGGGCTTGGCAATATCGAGGCATTGCGGCCAGAGCGGCCTCGGCGGTGCTGCTCGCCGTCCTCTGCGCGCGGACTTGGCAGCAAGCAGCCCTCTACAGGGACGGCGAAGTGCTGTTCTCGCACATCGTTGCTGTGAATCCCGGCGCCCAGGGCGCTCATCTCAATCTCGCCGGGGCCCTCATGGGCAAGGGGCGCGTCGACGAGGCTCTCGACGCCGCGCTGCGAGAAATCGAGAAGCGCCAAAGGACTGAGATGGACTCCCACTTAGTCGCTGCGAACGCGTACCTGCAGCTCGGAAGCCTTCCGCACGCGCAAGCGCACTTGGCGAAGGCCGCGGAGCTGAATCCCCGGAATCCTGACGCGCTGGTTACGCGAGGCAATCTGCTCAGCAAGCGGGGCGAGTACGAGAAGGCACTCCGAGCGTACAGTGAAGTTCTGGCCTTGCGGCCCGACCACCTTCAGGCCACGCTCGGGATCGCCGACGCCTACTTCCAGTTGAAGCGATACGAGGACTGCATCGAGGCTGCCGAGCGGGCCGAGGCCTCGGCGCTCCAGCACTCGCCACGGCTGCGGATCCACCTGCTGAAGGGTCGGTCGTGGCAGCGGCTGGGCGACCTTGCCAAGGCGGAGCAGACGTTCCAAGGCGCTCTGCAATCGACGCCGCGATCCGTCGCTCTGCTCCTCGCCCTCTCCGAACTGCGACTTGACCAGGAACGGCCTGCAGAGTCGATCGACCTCTTGGAGCGCGCCAAGTACTTGGCCGACGAAGACCCGCGGATCCTACTCGACATTGCCGACAAGCTCCGGAACCAGGACCGCCTCGCGGAAGCGTTCGAGGCCTTCGGGGAGTTCTTGGAGGTCGCCCCGGAGTCCGCAAGGGGCCTGGCCGGCCTAGGCCTGACATTGTTCGCACAGGCTCGCTATGAGGACGCCATTAGGAGCCTCTCCCGGGCGTTGGAGCTGGACCCCAGCCTGGGCATTGCGGGCACGCTCGAGAGGCACCGGGGGCAGGCGTGGCAGCACCTTGGTCAGCTTGAGCAGGCGGAGCGACACTTCGAAGCAGCGATTGCCATCGACCCAAACGACACTCACGCCATTGACAGGGTGGGCTTGCTGGTATACCAGCAAGGCCGCTACGCCGACGCAGCGCGCTGGTATGGCGAGCTGGCGAGACTGTGGCCGGCCCATGCGCAGACATTTGCCAATCTTGCCGCCGCCCAAGCCCAAGCCGGCAACCCCCAGGAGGCGGTCCGTACGTTCGAGCAGGCTCTGGCGCTCGACCCGAATCTGGAAGCGGCTCGACATGGGCTCGCGCTGGCCCGTGCGAGTGTCGCTGCGGGAGGCGGCTAGGGTCGGTTCGGCGCATCTGAGCCGCCCCCGGGGACGACGGCCCGCGGAGGGCCCTCAGGGGCGCCGTGCACACCGCCCGCGCCGCGGGGCCGGGCCCCGGCCCTCTCCCGCGCGCGGCGAACGCCTGTGGCCCGTCGCGACGCCTCAGTGCCCTCCCGGCCCTGCATCCGGGCCCCCGTCCCGTTCCAGCGGCGGCCCTTCCCGCCCCCTCCGATCCGCCGCTGCATCTTGTGGCCTGCTACGATCACTCTCGCTGCTTCCCGGCCTCCCGCCTGTGAGGCTTCAAGGCTGAAGGGGCCTGCCACTGGCTGCTAGCGCTAGATCGTAGTTGACACAGAGGGGGCTATTCGTGTAGAACGGCTATAGTGCGAATCGGGCTGCGGATGCTGAAGCCGAGCACAGCCGAGTGGTTGCGCCAGGCTCTGCTGGAGGGCACGCTCTCACGGGCGGCCATGGCACGCCGGCTGTGTGAGCTGGATGGCTGGCGCAACCGGCAGGGCAAGCTGTGTGCGGCCTCGGCTCGCAAGGCCCTGCGCAGGCTGGCGGCGGATCTGGATCTGCCCTTGCCGCCGGTGCGGCGCCGGGCAGGGGGTTGCCGGCGGCGCTCGCGGCGCCGGGCGCGGCGGAGCGTCCCGCCGCTGCGGCTGCGCTGCTCGCTGCAGGAGCTGGGAGAGGTCAGCCTGTGCTTAGCCGACACGGCCCAGCTGCGGCGGCAGTACGGGGATCTGCTGGCGGCGGAACATCCGCTGGGGCGCGGGCGGGCACCGGGTTGCCGGCTGGTGTACGGCATTCGAGCCGGGGGGCAGGACTTGGGAGTGGTCAGCTTCGTGGCCGCGCCGATGCGCTTGGGGCCGCGCGACCAGCATCTGGACTGGGACGAGCGCACCCGCCGCCGGAACCTGCACCAGCTCGTCTCCAACGACCGTTTCCTGGTGCGGCCCGGCGTGGAGGTCAAGAACCTCGCCAGCCGCGCGCTGGGCCTGGCGCTGCGGCGCTTGGGCGGCGACTGGCAGCGGCTGCATGGCAGCGCACCGGTGGCGGTGGAGACCTGCGTCGAGCAGCAGCGCCCGGCGACGTGCTACCGGGCGGCGGGCTTTGAGTGCCTGGGGGAGACGGCGGGCCTGCCACGGGGGGCCAAGGAGCCCACGCGGGCGCAGCGGGCCCAGCCGGACTTCCGCGAGCCCGAGCGCCATCGCAAGCAGGTCTGGGTCAAGGCGCTGGCGCCGGATTGGGAGCGTGTGCTGCGGCAGCCGGCGCGGCTGGTGCTGGGCAGCTTCCCGAGGCTGGACTTCGACAGCGAGGAGGCACACTGGTCGGTGCGCGAGTTCGAGCGCTCGGACCTGCCGGACCGGCGCCTGCGGGAGCGGCTCAAGGCCATGGGCGGGGCTTGGGAGCAGCGCCCGGGCGAGTGCCTGCCGGCAATTTTCCCGCGCGGCAAGGACCAGCAGGCCGCCTACCGCTTCCTGCGCAATGAAAGGGTTTCCATGGACCACATTCTGGCGCCGCACCGGGAGGCCATGCTGGACCGCTGCCAGCTGCTGGCGGGCACCGTGCTGCTGGTGCAGGACACGACCACGCTGAATTACACCGGGCTGGGCGAGTGCAGCAGCGGTCTGGGGCCGCTCAAGCAGCGCAGCGACAGTGCGCGCGGGTTGCACGTGCATGCCTCGGTGGCCTACACGCAGGGCCGCCGGCCGTTGGGGGTGAGCGGCTTGGAAGTCTGGGCCCGGCCGCTGGAGAAGCCGCCGGACGAGCGCGAGCGGGAGAGCCAACGCTGGCTGCGGGGGCTGCGGCAGGGTTTCGAGCTGGGCCAGGCCTGCCCGGGCCAGCGCATCGTGGTGGCGGGCGACCGCGAGAGCGACATCTACGAGCTGTTCCGGGAGCGCGAGCAGCGCGAGCAGGGCGGCGAGGAGAACGTGGAGCTGCTGGTGCGCGTGAACCTGGGCCGGCAGCGCAAGGTCAAGGTGTGGGACCCGGGCCTGCGGTCGCTGATGCTGCGCTCGATCCCCATGCAGGCCGACTTTCAGCAGCGGGTGCGCTTCCGGCGCAAGTTCCGGCTGAGCTCGCAGGGGGGCCAGCGAGCTCGTAAGCGGCGCAAGATGGAGACCCGGGTGAGCATCGGGCCGGTCGAGCTGCAGCCGCCGGAGGCGCGCCGCCAGCAGGGTGAGGCGGGAGTGGAGGCTTGGCTGGTGCATGTCGAGCAGCTCAATGCGCGGCCGGGAGAGGATCCGCTCGAGTGGTACCTGCTGAGCACGGCGGGCGGGCTGAGCAAGCGCTGGGCGAAGCGCATCGTGGGCTGGTATGAGGCCAGGTGGAGTGTTGAGGAATTTTTCAGAGCCGCTTCAAACTACCCCATTCCACGATTCTCGTCCGGAGCAGGCGCGATTTTGCCGCCGGGGGCACCCGTTCGACGGCTGGCCGCTCAAGATCGTGTCCAGCCGGAGGCGTCCCAGCGGCCAACTCTGGCTGTTCGTTGAGCTGCCCGACGGTCGTCGGCGCTCCTTCCCCGCTGCTTGGACCACGCTGCAGCCGCCGCCGGAGGGCGCCCAGTGCGTGCGCGTCCGCGTGTCTCACCTGCGCGGCTTGCGTACGCTGGTGGGAGCCTTGCGGAGGCGCCATGCGAGAGCAAGAGAAGCGGCGGGCAGCGGGGCTGGAGGGCAGCCTGCTGGCGTTGCTGGAGCACGAGGAGTGTTATTTGTCACATTATTTGGCACGAAAATGGGCTGTTTTTGTCAAACTGGATGATTCCAGATAAGGGAACTTTCTCATTTAATGTGACAAATCCATCGGCGTGGGTGAGTCGGCCGGTAGGCTTTCGGACATGCGTTGGAGGTGCTGCGCGGCAGTCTTGCCTGCAATTGCGTGCGCGCAGGGCCGGGAGCCGGGCGAGAACGCCTACGCTCCTCCTGACCCCTTCCTTTTCCTTCTTGCAGTAGCAGTTTTCGAGCTCGCCCTCGCCCCCAGCCAGACGCAAGCAATCCGGAAAATTCCGCTCCCCGCCTGCCATTTAATCCGGAAAACGCCTTGCCAAATAAACCGGAAGACAACAGGAGCGGCAGGCTCGCTGGCAGAGTCTGCCGGCCCGGGCGCGGCGGGCAGCGGTGGAGCAGCTGGCGCGGATGATGCTGCGGGCGCGAGCGCGGGAGTTGAGCGATGAAGCGGGAGACGCTGATCCGGCCGCGGCATCTTGAGCGGCTGGCGTTGGTGTACGTGCGCCAGTCGACGCCGGGGCAAGTGCTGGAGAACCGGGAGTCGACGCGGCTGCAGTACGAGCTGCGGGAGCGGGCTGAGCAGCTGGGCTGGCCGCGGGAGCGCATCGAGACGATCGACGAGGATCTGGGCTGCTCGGGATCAGGGGAAGTGCGGCGCGCAGGGTTCGCGCGGCTGCTGCGGAGCGTGGCGCGGGGGCGGGTGGGAGCGGTGTTCGGGCTGGATGCCTCGCGCTTCGCGCGCAACGGGGCGGACTGGTTCAAGCTGCTGCGCTGGCTGCGGGCCACGGAGACGTTGCTGGTGACGGACGAAGGGGTGTATGACGCCAACAGCGGGGACGACAGTTTCGTGCTGGGCATTCACGGGGCCCTGTCGGAGTCGGAGCTGTACAAGATCAAGGCGCGGCTGGACAAGGGGATGCTGAGCAAGGCGCGGCGGGGCGAGCTGTACCACCACGTGCCGACGGGCTACGTGGTGGACGGCAAGCGGCTGCGCAAGGATCCGGACCGGGATGTGCGCGAAGCGGTGGGCGAGGTGTTCCAGAGATTCCGGGAGCTGGGGACGGCCCTGCAAGTGGCGCGGCAGCTGCGGGAGGAGGGGCTGAAGCTGCCGACGCGGCATCCGGACGAGCGGGGCTTGGAGTGGCGCGAGGCGACCTACTCGCGGGTGTGGAACGTGCTGCGGAACCCGGCCATGGGCGGGGCGTACGCGTGGGGCAGAACGCGCACGCGGCTGCAGCTGGACGAGCGGGGTCGGGAGCGGAAGACGAGGCACAAGCTGCCGATGGAGGAGTGGCGGGTGTTGCTGACGGAGCACCATGAGGGCTACGTGGAGTGGGAGGAGTGGCTGGCGATCCAGGCGCGGCTGGCGGGGAACGCAGTGAGGCAGGGCGGACGGGGGGCGGCGCGGGAAGGGCGGGCTCTGCTGCAGGGGCTGGCCGTCTGCGGACGCTGCGGGCGGCAGTTGAGGGTGCGTTACGCGAGCGCGGTGCAGTACCGCTGCGAGCCCGATCTGAACGGCAAGGGGGGCTGCCAGTACCTGGGGGGCATGCGGCTGGACCGGCTGGTGGCGGAGATCGTGCTGGACGGGCTGGGGCCGGCAGCGGCGGAGGCTGCCCTGGAGGCGGAACGGCAGCGGGACAAGGAGGAGCGGCGGCAGCTGCTGGGCTACCGGCGGGAAGTGGAGCGCAAGGAGTGGGACGAGCGCAAGGCGCGCAAGGAGTACTTGGAGGTGGAGCCGGAGTTCCGGCGGGTGAAGCGGACGCTGGCGCGGGACTGGGAGCGGGCGCAGCAAGAGCTGGAGCGGGCGCAGGCGGCCTTGGCGGGAGCGCGGAAGGATCTGCAGGCGGCGCGGCAGGGCGCGCCGGCCAGTGTGTCGCCGGAGGAGCGGGAGGGGCTGGCGCGGTGCTGCGAGGACCTGCGGGCGGTGTGGGAAGACGCGGCGACCACTTGGCGGGACCGCAAGCGACTGCTGCGGGCGGTGCTGGAGGAAGTGGTGCTGACAGCGGACCGCGCGGCGGGCAAGCTGGGAGTGCTGCTGCGCTGGCGGGGGGGCTGGATCGACGAGCGGGAGCTGGGTTTGCAGCCCGTGCCGCGGCCCGAGCGCACGCCGGAAGCGACCGTGGAGCTGGTGCGGCGGCTGGCGCAGTTCCAATACGACCCCGAGGTGGCCGCGGAGTTGCGGCGGAGAGGGCTGCGCACCGCTCGCGGTCTGGAGTTCACGTGGCAACGGGTGGCGGCCGTGCGGAGGCAGTACGGCATCCCCGGCTGCCCGCGCAAGCAGGCCGGCGGTCCGGAGCCGGTGTCGGTCAAGGCAGCGGCGCGGGAGCTGGGAGTGTCGGTGTCCTCGCTGTACCGCTGGATTGAGCAGGGCTGGGTGCCGGCCGAGCGGTCGGGGCCGGAGGGCGCCCTGCGGGTGCGGCTGGACGCGAGGGTGAGGGCGAAGTTCCGCGCGGCGGTCCCGGAGGGTTACGTGCGGGCCGAGGCGGCGGCGCGGGAGCTGGGAGTGTCCCGCCAGACGATCTGGTCGCGCATCCGGGCCGGCTCGCTGCCGGCGCTGCGCGTGGTGCGGGGCGCGGAGCGGGGCTTGTACGTGCGGTTGGACAGCGTGCCGCAGCCGCGCTTGCCAGGCTTGTCGGGCGCGACTGAGGAGAGCGGCTGATGCGAGCGCTGGGGAGGAGCGGGCGAACGAGGGGGCCGCTTTGCCGGCGCGGGACGGGGCACTCCGCGAGCCGTCCCGTCGGCCGCCCGGCAGCTTCTCACGACGCAAAGTGCCTGCTGGGGCGCACTGGCGGGCAGCATGCCGGCCCTGGCCGGCGGGCAGCGGCTGCCGCCGGTCCATTCTCAGTGCCGGGAGCAGGGGAGCCGGCCGGCCGGGGGGCTGAAACCGCCGCCCGGCCGCATTCCCACGACGTAAGAGGTGCTGGCGCACTGGAGCCAGCCGCTCCGAGCCAGGCCCGGCGCTCCCAATTTGCCATGCCTGGCGGGACGCCCAGGCCGCGGTGGCATGGCCCGCTCTGGAAGCGTCGACTCCGCGACTGCCGCGGGCGGGCGGGCCGGTGCTCTGCTCGGGCTGCGGAGCCGCACCGCAGCCCGTTCCGGGTCCCAGAGGGAGCGCTGGGGCGCTTCGCGGGCGAATTCAGCGTGTCTGGGCCGCCATTCCCGCCGATATGGCAGCTCAAGGAGGGGGCATCCGCCTCCTTGCAGCGTCAGGCCCACCTCGGATGTGACTGGCATGGCCTTCCGGACTGCGCCGGGGCAAGAGCAGAATCGAACCGTCTTGCGGGTCCCGATTCTCCAACCGGCGCCGCCCGCCCAAGGCGCTGTACGACAATGGAGGTGCATTGTGAAGACTAACCGTTCAAGGTGCTAAAAAGCGGCGCGCGCATCGAGGACCGCCGCCTGCGCACGGCCGCTGCGCTGTCCAAGTGCCTGGCGTTCGACGCCGTCACCGCCTGGCAGGTCTGCTCGCTGGCGCGCTACGCGCGCGACGCGCCGCAGACGCCGGTGGACGCAGTGTTGACTTGGGACGAGATCACGGTGTTGTGGTCCTTGGTGCAGAGGCACGCTCTGTGGCGGCCGAGAGAGCGGGGCCGCGCGCCACCGTGCGACATCCGGACTTGGGTGGTGTGGCTGGCGATGACGGTCGGCTTCCGGCCCTCGAAGCGCCGGCCCCTGCCGGGCAACACCGTGCTGTGGCGGGCCTGCGCCGACTTGGGGCGCTTGGTGCAGTACGAGCAGGGCCGGCCGGGGCCCCTGCTCAGCCGGCCCGTCTTGGCGGAGCCGCCGGGCGCAGCCGGGCCGCAGGCCAGCGAGTCCCCGTAGCGCCCAGCCGCAGAGCTCGGGCCCAGCGCGACAGCTCGTGGCTCAGCACTGGGCCCCTCAGCTGGGGGGCCAGCCCGGAGTCCGTCCGCCCGTGCGTCGGCAGCCGGTGCGGGGTCGGCCAGGTTGCTGGCTGGACCCCGCACCGCCCTTGGGCTCAGACATCCTGACATCGTGGCGTAGGAGCCTGCCAATTGGCCGATTGGGTCCGCACTGGGGAAGGACTGACGGGGAGGTGAGGGAATGGATTCCGAGCCTTGTTGGAGTGACGTGCCACCACGGACCCAGCGGGCTGGATTTGCCTTGTATCGGTCGTACGTTCGTCATTCATTCCTCGACACGCCTGTCGTAGCGACTCGTTGCCGGGTTGGCAGCGGCCAGCGCACTGCCTGCAGCTCGATTGGGACCGCCTCTGCCGCGCTGCGTGGGACCGCAGCCGAGCTGCGCCGCCGGCCCGCCGATGGTGGTGCCGCTGTCGCCCCTGAAGTGTCGCAACTGCGCCGCGTCTACGAGTTCACGGCCTGAGCTCAGGACCGGACGCCGCCGACCGCTCTGGCTGCAGGCCCGGCTTCGGCCGGGCGCCACCTCCCCGCGACCGCTCGGCACGCCCTCCTCCGCCAGTCCGACCCGCTGCCCGGACACGACACAGCCGGCCGATGCGGCTCAGAACTGTCCAGCCAGCGCCCCATCAACCGGCCACCAACTGCGTCACTTTCGAGTCGACAGGGGTCAGGATCTCTGGGGCTGGGGGGCAGTCGCCGGCCCTGCGAAGCGCTGGCGCCCCAGCGCCAGCGGCCGCTCACGCTCCCGTTCCAGCCCCCGCAGACGGCGGGCTACAGCACGCCCCAGAGGCCGCTGGCCACTGACCCGTCCGCACCGCTGCGGCCATCCTCCAGACGTGGCCCACCGCCCCGGGGCCTCTCACAGATTCGGCTAGGCCAAGTTCAACTCGCAGCTGCAGGTAAGAGTCAACTCCGATCTAGCGCTAGCACTGGCTGTCTGTGGCAGTGCTATCGTGAGGACTCGTTGTTTTCCAGCCGTGACCAAGCGTGAAACAGTTGACGACAGACCAGCCTAATGCTCACTTTGAGGTGCCCAAGCCGGCCCAAGTTGAGGAGGTGCGGCTGTCGGACGGGAATGTGGTCCTGCTCAGGCGCCATGGGAACCACGAGGGGCCGCGGCTGCTGCTGAGCCACGGAAACGGGTTTGCGATCGATATGTACTACCCCATATGGAGCCGCTTTCTCGACACGTTCGAGGTCATCTTGTTCGACCTCCGAAACCACGGCTGGAACCCGGTAGGGGAAATTGCGGAGCACAATGTGCCTCGGCTCGTCGAAGACTTCGAGGTCATCCCTCGCGAGGTGGAGCGACGGTTCGGACCCAAGCCGATGGTCGGACTTTATCACTCCGTTTCGGCGGTGGCGGCCTGCCTCTCGGCGTCTCGGGGCAGGGAGTACGCAGGCCTTTTTCTCCTCGATCCGCCAGTCTGCAGGCCCGGCATCACGTTCGAGCAACTCCACGCCGCCACCGATCAGATAGCCCGCACGGTCCGGCGGCGCGAAGTTCGCTTCGACAGTCTCAAGCAGTGCGCCGAGTTGTTCCGCTGGTCGCCCCTCTACAATCACACCGTAGACGGGGCCTGCCACCTTGCTGCCCGTGCCACCCTGCGTTGGGATTCGGAGGCCCGCGGCTATGTGCTTCGGTGCCCACGCACGTACGAGGCGCTCATTGTGGAGTACCTCGCCGCTTTCTCCGTTCTCGTCAACTTCGAGGAGATGCGCTGTCCGGTGAAGGTCCTTGGGGCGGACCCCACGCTCCCTTTCGCCTTCTTGCCCAGCTTTCGCTTGGATGAAATCATGGCATGTTCCTACGATTTCGTGCCAGACGCCACGCACATGCTTGTTCTTGAGAAGCCGGAGGTATGCGCGACACGGTTCTTGGAGTTCCTCGAGGAAAGCGGCATCTTCTCAGAAGCACTGTCACCAACTTCCGGTCCCATGAACTTGCGCTAGGTCAGAGCTCCAAGGCTCAGTCAACTACACTGCGCCCATTCAACTCCAAAGGATTACACGCCACTGAGCTGGTGGTCAGGTCGGGTCGGTACCATATATAGTATGATGATGGAAGGGGTGAAGCGGGCCGAAAGTCCTGCGAGGACGTGCGGGAAGGGCGCGCATTCCTAGCATCTGGGTTGCGAGGAGCGGTGCCAGATCGACGCGCTGCGCCAAGCCGGACACTCGGTGTCAGCCATCGAAGGGCAGCTGTGATCGCTCTCGCTACTGCCCGGCCTCCCCCTGTGAGGCTTCAAGGTTGAAGGGGCCGCTCTACTGACCGGCCATGGTTTCGGCGAACAGGAACGCCGTTAAGAGCAACGGGAGATGGAACATGCGGAGACTCGAAGCGGACATGGCGGTCTTGACTCCCACCGCCAGACCGCCGCATTCTAGAGACACCCGCCTTCCCCCATTCCACCTCGGCGCATTGCTCAGCACGGGCATTGATGCCGCCGCTAGCATCTCAGGAGTCGCTTGGCAGATCGTTTGCCGACGCCCACTTGCGTGGACCCAACAGTGCTCTTCACCTTGCAGCCATGCGGAATCGAGCTGCCCGCAGGGGTGAGTCATCGCCCAGGTCGGCGGGGACGGCGAGTCGCAGCATGCCCGCGGGTCGGTCCGCTGCAGAGGAACGCGACTGCCCCGCGTAAGGATCGCACGCGCAAAACACCAGGCGACGGGAGCCTGCCAGTGCAGAGTCTGGTGGACTGTTGGCGGGGCTGGGCACGACCAGCGCAATGGAGTGGAGAAACGAGCAGGTACCCGGCCATGCGGTGCCCACGCTGAGCGCGATGGAGCCGTTGCACGAGCGCGTGTTCGAGTTGCTCGGATTGGGGCCCCAACCCGCACCTGTGCCCAGCAGCCATCCACCATCGCTGGCAGTGCGCCGCCCAAGGTGCCAACTTCTTATCCGCCAACGGCCTGTTCGGAATGCGGCCATGCCACCCTATACCGCACGCAGCTGGGATTTGGCGAGATCACCTGAATGATTGGCCAATCGTGTGTTACATCAGTTCAATGCCGAAACTCGCGCTGCCGGACAGCCCTATACTGGCTGGCGTAAGTTGGAGCTAACGGAGTGGGAAGCGGCTAGGAAGATCAACAAGAGACTCGCCGGAAGGGCCCGATTGTGGTCGAAGTCACCCGTGAGAGCGACCTGCCTGGGGTGGAGTCTCAGGCGGTCTTGGAGAGGCCGATTCGGCCGAGGAAGTCGATCGTGAGCCGCGCACACTCCTCCGGTCTCTCGAGCTGGGCGAGATGAGTCGTGTCTGAAAGCGAATCGAAGTCTACGAGCTTGGAGCCCGCCAACTGGCACGGCGGGAAGAAATGGTGCTGGAGACCGGGATCCGCTCCGATCACCTTCACCGGCAGCGGCAGCAAGTCGGGATCCACCAAGCGCGAGAACCGGGGTACCGAATCGAGAATCCTCGCTTCGAATTCGGGCTGGCACCGCAACCCGTAGCCCCCTTGCCCATCCGCTCGAAGCGTTGTGCGGGCCATGAGCTCGGGCACGCCAGGAAGGAGCCGCGTCATCGCCGGCTGCATCTTCATCAGATCGACGAAGTCCCGCTCGCTCCGAAAACGGCGAACTCGGATCCGAGTTCTGGCCGCAGCGACGCTGCAGCTGGATTCGAGCACCCGGTGAGCGATCCCCAGCCCCGCCGGGTAGAGGGGTGGGTCGAACAACACAAGTGCCGAATAGGAGGCGCCGAGGGACGGTGACAGGGCGGCCGCCAGACATGACACGGAATGGAACACACCGGCCCTCGGCCGTACACCGAAGCAGCGGTCCACCGTCTGGCCGATCGCATCCAAATCTTTCGAGAATGCCGGTATGGTGTGCCCGGCCATGCGTCCTGGCGGATTGCGGCCATGACCGCGCAAGTCGAAGAGGATAACGTCGAACCGCTCAAGCAGGAGTGACCAGTACGGGTAGTAGAGGTCGATAGCGAGCCCGTTTCCATGGCTTATCAGAAGGCGCGGACCTTTCGGATTGCCGTAACGCCGAACCGGCACGGACTCGCCATCCTCCAGCTTGGCATGGACGACGGACGCGGGCCGGGGAACATCTAGGACGGGAACCCGGCGGTCGCGCGCACCTGCTATTGTTTGCCCCACACCTGCGAGTCCAGTCCTCTGCTCGCTAGACACCTCGGCCGAACTCGGGGCTGGCGGTATTCCGGCGTCCTTGGGAATCATCGTTGGGCTTGTCCCCGGATCTTGGTGCGCGCAGTGGGGCGACCGCGGGTCGTTCGTCCCACCCTGCGCTCGTCGAGCAGTGTGCCGCACGGCTGCCTGACCTGCCAGCAGCGTGTGCGGTCGGCAGGGTGTCCGCGCGTTCCTCATGGAGACCCTGTTGTTCGGACTGAATGCCGACGGTGAATTCGTGAAGTGACATTCTAGCGCGGGGGAATGGGTGCAGGCAACTGGGGGAGGCTGGGGCACAGAGGTGGCTCACGGAGGCTGCTGGTGGGAGTGGTCTCCGACGACCAAGTGAACGTTGTGAGTGCCGAGCCAGGCGTGGGAGACTGCAGGCGGTCGAACGCGGCGGCGCGGCGGAGCAAGTTGTGATCTCGGTAGTGCCTGCGACACGAGATGCGGGATGTGCGCAATACGGAATATACAGTAGGCGTTTAGGAAACTAGTACTACATGAATTGTGCTATCCCCTGCGAGTATCGCACCGGAATGCCGCGGCGGGGGCCGATCCGGGGCTGGGGGGCCCTTTTCGCAGCCTGCGTGAGACGGAAGCAGCGCTCAGGCGCATCGCGGAGGGACGCAGCCCGTGCCGAAACAGCAGGAGACGGTTCGCGGTAGTCCGGACGAAGTCTGCCGAGGCCCGCATGCGAACAGCCCTGCAAGAGGAGGCTGAAGGTCGTGGATCAGACCGCTACCGAGCTTCTCAAACGACTGCCCTTTCGGGCACCGGGCTCCATCTCGGGGAGGGCGGGAGACGGCCGGACAGCCTTCCGGATCAGGCTCCCGCAGTTGAATTCCAACTTGAATGGCGATGGATGGTTGAGATTGCTTGGACATGGAAGAGGTGGTGTTGTTCCACATTGGGTGGACAGGTGTGCGGTGCGGGGAGTGCTGAGTGGTGCGAGTGTGCATCCAGCGCCCCCTTGGCGGGGGACCCTGCTACTGCCAAACCAAGCTACTGCAAGAAAGAAAGAGGCTGGCTGCTTCCGCCGCAGGTCGCGGGCCGCGGAGGGGCCCCAGTCCCCGCCTCGCCGAGCGGCGGTATTGCGGATTAATTGGAAAAGTGAGACCATCCGCCGTTCACACAGACGGCACTAAACCGCCCCCTACGTGGCCAAGTAATTCGGCGCTCAACAGGTGGCGTGGACGAAGTGCTCGAATCCCCGGTGTCTGCCAGGTTCAGGCACTCCGCTCAACTGAACCAATGGCGTTCCCTCTGGAAGGGATACGTTGGAGTACGCAGCCGACGTCGCCGTTCACCGGTGAAGAGGCCGGCGAACCTCAGGTCGAGACCAGCTTCGTATGCAGCCGCCACACCGGCCGTGATGGCGGCAGCTTCCTCGCCTTCCGGCGCCAGCGGACTGGCGAGCAGCAGTGGTTTCCGAGCACCGAAGGCTCGCGAGACCGCATGCCGGGAGATCAGGGGAGGACCGACCTCGACGAGCACATCCGCTCCGCGAGCGGCAAGGGAGGAAAGCAGTCGGCGGCCGGACGTCTTAGACCTAGTTGCTTGGTTCCAGTAGTCGGGCCCCGGAATCCTCTGTTCTACGATCTCACCCGTCGCGACATTCACGAGCGGGAGCCCTGGCCCCTTCGCTTGGAGACCTTCAAGCGCCGCCTGAACCGCTCCTGTGGCCGCCCGGTCCGGCTGGGCGGCCCGGCGGGCCGCGAATCGCATCCCGTCCTCGAGTCCGAGGATTCCCGCAGCCGAAGCCGCCGCCACCGCCCCCGCACCCGTCCCTGCGACAATGTCGGGCCGCACGCCAAGGCTCTTCCACAGTGCGCCGAGGGCGCCCCCCAGCGCCACCAGCACAGGCTCCGCCCAGCCGAGATCGTACGGCGTGTCGCCGAAGATCAGCTCCAGCAGGGAGGCGTCCCGCTCCTCGCTGAAGACTTGCTCGCAGCGATCCAGCACCGCCCGTGCAACCGGCTCAGTCGCGTAGAGATCCCTCCCCATGCCGGCCTCGGGCACCCCGCCGAACAGGAATGCAACCGTCTGCCGAGGCTCGGAACACGCACTTCGCACCCCATCCGCGACGGCCGCGAGCTGTTCTTCTAGGTCCTTCAGATCCCGCGCCACCAAACCGGCCCGGCATGGGAAATGAGCGCGCCCCTCCCCGGCAGTCCATGCCAAGTCCGCCAGAGATTCGTCAGCCCCGTCCGCAAGCCACGAGCGGTATTGTTCTGCCAGCTCCGCCAGTGCTGTTGTGTTCCTTCCGGACAGTGGCAGGAACCGGACAGCGCGTCCCTTGGGTGCCCCAGTTTCCTGCGGGACAAGGCTCTCGAGTTCCTGCGGGACAAGGCTCTCGAGGCTCGGAGGCAACTCCACTCGCCTGCCCGCCTGCCCGTCCGGCCCCTGGTACTGTTCGACGACGACATGCGCGATCGTGCCCGAAAAACCGAACGCGCTCACGCCGGCGCGCATGGGACGATCAGGACGAGTTGGCCACAGAACACCTTCTGAGACGACACTGACGGGAAGGTTCTCCCAATCCACATCGGGATTTGGCTCCTCGAAGCGGTGCTGTTTCGGGATCCACCGGTGCCGCATGGACTCGATGACCTTAATGAGACCGGCCACGCCGCTCGCCGCAACCAAGTTGCCGACGTTGGGCTTGACCGCCCCCAACAGGAGAGGGCGGGCGGGGTCCCGGCCCGGTCCGTACACCGCCGCCGCCGCCGCTACCTCGACCGCATCGCCGACTAGCGAGCCGCCTGCACTGGCTTCTAGGTAGTCCACCTCGACCCCAGCAATGCCTGCTCGCCCGAGAGCCTCCACAAGCATCCCCTGTTGCACCGCTCGGCTCGGCACCGTCAGGCCCGCGGCAGTGCCGGTCTGTCGGACCGCAGATCCGCTCAGAACGGCCAGGATTCCGTCTCCGTCGACCTCCGCATCGGCCAGGCGCCTCAGAACCAGCATTGCGCATCCCTCGCCAAGCCCGAACCCTTGGCCGGAGGCATCAAAGGCTCGGCTGCGCCCGTCGGGTGACAGGATGCCTGTGTCCCACGCCGTATCGAAGCTGTTTCCGAGGATCGTGTTGACCCCGCCAGCAAGCGCTAGGTCCACCTCTCCCCGCTGCAGTGCAGTCACCGCATGATGGACGGCCACTATCCCCGAGGAGCAGGCCGTGTCCACTCCGAGCGCCGGACCCTCCATGCCGAAGAACTGGGAGAGCCGGCCCACAGAGCCGCTAGGGCTGGTCCCAAGGTAGAGATAGGGCCGAAAGACCTCCTTCTTGGCGCTGGCGACCAATGCTTGGTACTCGCTGAGAGCTACTCCCGCATAAACGCCGCTGCGGCTGCCCTGCAGCGAGCGCGGATCGATCCCGGCATGTTCCAACGCCGTCCAGCTCACCTCGAGCAGCATCCGCTGCTGCGGGTCCATGCAGCGGGCTTCGGCGGCAGCGACTCCGAAGAACTTGGCGTCCAGCATGTCAAGATCCGGAACGTAGGCTCCAGGCTGACGGGTTTCGCCGGTGCCTTCGAGCCTGTCAGGCCGTCCGTCGGTCACGGCGCTCCGGCCCTCGCGGAGCATGCACCAGAATTCCGAGAGGTTGCTGCCGCCCGGAAGTCGGCAGGCCATGCCGACGATTGCAATGCGATCATCGTCGACATTGGGACTCGGCCTATGGGGAGGGCTCGCGACTCGGTCACCGCCTACATGCGCAAGGGCTGCGCTCGGCGTGCGAGAGTGGGAACTCGACTCATGCACGGAATCTGGCCGCTCCGGGGTGGTGGCGGCCTGAGACGGCGACGGTGAATCACCTGCCGGGACGAGTTCGGAGATCAGGTGCCCCGTCAGTCGGCCGAGGTTCGGATACTCGAACAGGGCTGTGGATGACACGACTTGGCGAGGCAGCGCTGCATTCAGGCGTTGGCGGAGGTTCACGGCCATCAGAGAGTCCATGCCGAGATCAGAAAAGGCGACGTCATGGTCCGGGAGCGCATCAAGTCTTAGCAGAGATCGCACCTCATTCCCCAAGAAGTCGGCCACGAGCTTCTCGCGTTGCGAGGGCGCGGCCTTCTCGAGGCTCCCAAGGGCGGCGGTCTTAACAGGCACAGCGTCGACTGGGGGCCGTCCCGATGCGCGGATCTCTTCAAGTAGCGGAAGGCGGGGCAGCGTCGATCCGCCCATGTCGAAGACGACTCGTGCCCCCGGGCCGTCCCGGACCACGCGGTCGAGGACCCGGAGGCCCTGTTCGGGCGTGATCCAGCTGCTTCCGAGAGGGGTCAGTCCCGCTTCGATCCGGCCGCGCCGTTCCTCCGCCTTGCCGACCTCGGACCAAGGACCCCAAGCGATCGCCAGCCCGGCAAGCCCGAGGGCCCGGCGATGCTGCGCCAGTTGGTCTAGGAACGCGTTGGCCGCGGCGTAATTCGCTTGGCCCGGGTTGCCGAGCACCCCAGCGATGCTCGAGAAGAGTACGAACAGCTCAAGTTCGTCATCCAAAGTCGCTCGGTGAAGATGCCAAGCCCCCAGAGCCTTCGGACCTAGCACGGTTTCGAACCGCGCCCAGTCTTGCTTGACGAGCGCCGCATCGGCGAGGACGCCGGCGCAGTGAAAAATGCCGCCCAGAGGAGGCAGCTCCGCGTCCACCCGGGCGAGCATGGCGTCAACCGCGTTCGCGTCAGTGATGTCTGCGACCTGCACAACGACCATTACGCCGCGCCGGCGCAACTCCCCTATCGCCGCTTGGGCCCGCGGAGGCGGCTCCCGGCGTCCGTTCAGGACGATGGCGCCGACGCCTGCATCCGCCAGCCAGCCAGCCACTCTCAGGCCGATGCCTCCGTGACCTCCAGTCACGAGGTAACTCCGGTCCGGCCTCAGTCGACCAGCTGGCGGCCCAGCTTCACCGCGGGAACTCGGGGCCTGATCTCCCGGTCTGGCGGTCCGAACCAAGCGGGCCACTCGGCGCACCCCATTGCGCCACGCAATCCGGTTCTCCCAGTCAGGGAACATCAGTTCGTCTGCCAGAATCCCGGCCCGTATCGAGGCGTCTGGATCCAGATCCACCAAGCGAGGGCGAAGTTCCGCATGCTCGACTCCGAGCACGCCGCCCAAGCCCCAAAGCGCGGCTCCCGCTAGGGAGCCGGTGCGTTCGGCCCTGAGGACCTGGCCTCCACGGGTTGCCAACGTGACCCCGTTCACCGCCCGCGCTCCGGCGTCCCACATTCCTTGCGCCAAGGCCAGCGCTCCAGATACGACGGCCTCAAGCTCCTTCCGGAGTTCCTCGGTTCCGAGTTGTTGTCCATCGCCCCTGATCCCCGCCAGGTACGCCACGCCGTGAAGCGGAGCTGAAGATGGAAGCTCCTCGAAGAGTGTGCGCCAAGCCTGCCGATCCCGGCTGTCGGAGGGGCCAGGCACGACCCTCTGCCGCCGGCGTGCAAGCTCGCGCGCGAGCTCTTTGGTGAAGGCCCCGTTTCCGGACACGACGAACACGCCGCCCTGCGGTTCAGCCTCTGCCGGCACCATCCGGCGCGCCCCGGGCGCGGGCGCCTCTGGGTCAGCCACGATTGCCGCTTCCCGGGCGCCTGGGAGGCTCGGGCTTGGCCGCCACACGACGCTGTGCAGCAGGTGATCCACCCGTGCTCCCAGTATCGCTGACCGGCTGGCGCGCTTGAGCGCGAATCCGGCCACGTGACCGCAACGCACGCCCTCGGCAGTGTAAAGGGCTAGATCCACCGTGGCTGTCTCCTCCCCCATCTCTTCGAGCCTTGCGTGGCAGAAGATGTGCTCGGGGAGCGGTGCGGCGAGACAGAGGCGGCTCCACCCGATTGGGAGATAGCGGCGGTTGCCGACCCGCCCGGCCAAGAGTCCCGCCACAACCTGAAAACAGGCGTCCAGCTGCGCCGGATGGGCCCGCAGGCGGTCTCCGTTCAGCTGCGCGGGGCGCATGACCCGGCCCCAAGCGCTCGTATCGTCCGCCCCGAAGGCAGAAAGTCCCTCGAAGGCCGGTCCCAGAACGATGCCCTGCTCTGCTATCCCGTCGCGCAACTCGGCCACGCCGGAGGCGGATAGCCGCCGCTGCACAGTCTGGGGGTCTAGGCGGTCTTCCTCAACCGTGCTCGTCCCTACGCGCCCGGCAGCGTGAAGCTGCCAGGTCCCGCCTCGAGGTTCCCGGCTGGCCACCTCCCAGCGGCCGTCCGGCCCGATGGATACTTGGACGCCGCGCCTGTCGCCTGGCTCCAGCATCAGGGGCTGATGGATCTGAACCTGTTCCAAAGAGACTGCCGGGTCATTCCGGCGCTCTCCGAG
This sequence comes from Bryobacterales bacterium, assembly GCA_963662745.2. GTDB lineage: Bacteria > Acidobacteriota > Terriglobia > Bryobacterales > UBA6623 > VXMF01. Next base: position 767,632 of record CAXXUI010000002.1, on the reverse strand, counting down.
CGCTTCGATCACCTGCCCGGCGAAGAGGGCCGCCGGCGCGACCACTTCGCCCAAGACAACGTAGTCTGCCAGCCAAGCGGGGTCGCCGGTGGACATCTGGGTCTCGAAGGAGACCTCGCCGCTTCGCGAATCCCGCCGCACACCCAAGAGCGGGTGACCGTCGTCGATCCGGCGGGGCGACGTTGTCAACCAGTAGCGCTTGCGCTGGAAGGGATAAGTTGGCAGTGCCAGTCGGCGGCGGCGTTCTCCGGCGAACAGTCCTTGGAAGGAGAGGTCGACTCCGGCCTCGAACACCGCGCCTGCTGCGGCAGTGAAGTCCCCGCTGCCATCCCGTCGCAGGCTCCGCACCACCGTTGGCGCTTCGCCCTCGGGCCATGTCAACGCCGCCATCGGCCCAAGGACGGCGTCGGGGCCGATCTCAACCAAGATCCGGGCTCCGAGTTCCGCCAGCTTTGCGATCGAGGCAGCGAACGCGACGGTCTCGCGCGCCTGGCGCCGCCAGTACGCTCCGTCGGGGGCACCTTCGAGCACGCGCCCGCTCACACCGCTGACCAGCCGTACCGACGGTGCTGAGGCCCATGGAGCTGCCGCGTCCAGCTCCCCAAGTGCTGGCTCCATCAGAGCGCTCTGGAAGGCGTGGCTGGTTCGGAGGCGGTCCACTCGCAGACCGTCTTCTTCGAAGCGCTTCAGCAGCGCCTCGACTTCAGCCTCCGGCCCGCTCACGACCTGATGTACGGCGTTATCGGCAGCCAGCTCTACGCCCTCCCGGAGTGCATCGCGCACACGGTCGGCCGAAGCGAACACTGCCGCCATCGCGCCGCCATCGGGAAGCGCGCCCATCAGCGCGCCCCGGCGCGTGGCAAACCCCATCCCGGCCTCGAGATCAAAGGCACCGGCGGCCGCGGCCGCCGCGATCTCTCCCACGCCGTGCCCGAACACCATGTCGGGCCGCACACCCACGCTAGCCCACAGCGCGGTCAGCCCACTCTCCACCGCGTAGAGTGCCGGCTGCGCCCAGTCGGTCCGCTCCAGCCGCTTGGCATCCTCGAAGAACACGGTTAGTAGCGATCTGTCGCGCTCTGCGCGGAACACTTCATCGCACCGGTCCAATACCGCCCGGAACACCGGCTCGGCCTCATAGAGCTCCCGGCCCATGCCCGCCCACTGGCTCCCCTGCCCGGTGTAGAGGAAGGCAACCTTTCCAGCACGGGACGACGCGATGGCACTCTGTCCCACCACCTCCAGCTGCTCCTGTAGTGAGGCCCGGTCCTGGAACACGAGTCCGGAGCGGTAGCGGAAGTGGCTCCGGCCCGCCCCCGCCGTCCATGCCATGTCGGCGAGCGGCATGTCTTCCGAGAGAGCGGCTTGGTAGCGGCCGGCCAGTTGCCGAAGCGCGCCCTCGGACTTTGCCGACAGCGGAAGTAGGCGGTGTCGGCGGGGAGCGTCGGCCTGCGGGACTCGGTCCTCTGCACTCGGCTCCCGCAGTCCAGGAACCTCGATTCGCGGCGGTTCGCGCTCCTCTGCGTATCCCTCGATCACGACGTGGGCGTTGGTGCCCGAGTATCCGAAGGAACTGACGGCGGCCCGCCGCGGCCGCCCCGCCTCCGGCCAAGGGGTCGCCTCCGATGCTACTCGGACCAGCAGGTTTTCCCAGTCCGTCCGCGGGTTCGGGCGTTCAAAGTGCAGGTGGCGCGGAATCACCCCGGAACGGATCGCGAGCACCGTCTTGATCAGCCCGGCCACGCCCGCCGCGGCCTCCAGGTGGCCCACGTTCGTCTTCGCCGATCCCATCAGCAGCGGGCGGTCCGGGCTCCGGCCGCGGCCGTACACCGTCGCCGCCGCCGCCACTTCGACCGGATCACCCAGCTCGGTGCCCGTGCCGTGCGCCTCTAGGTAGTCCACCGAGGAGGCTTCCACGCCCGTCCGCGCCAGCGCCTCTTCGATCACCCGCTCCTGGGCCGGGCCATTCGGGACTGTGAAGCCGGCACTCGCGCCGTCTTGGTTCACCGCCGAGCCGAGCACGACCGCCAGGATCCGATCTCCTGCCGCCTCCGCGTCCGCAAGGCGCTTGAGCACAACCATCCCGCATCCCTCGCCCCGCACGAAGCCGTCGGCGGCAGCGTCGAAGGTCTTGCAGCGTCCGTCCGCTGCGAGCATGCCGGCGTCGGCCATGAGATTGGTGGGCTCTGCTCTCAAGATCGCGTTCGCGCCGCCCGCCAGCGCCAAGTCCGCTTCGCCCGCGCGGAGCGCCGCTGCGGCTTGGTGCAGCGCGACCAGCGACGAGGAGCATGCGGTGTCCACCGTGATGGCCGGCCCCTCGAGGCCGAGCGCGAAGGCGACCCTGCCGACCGCCGCCGACGGCGTGGCGCCGGTGGCCCTGTAAATGTCCGTCCCCGGATGGCCCTCGCTCCCGGCGACGAGGGTCTGGTAGTCGATCATCGAGACCCCGCCGTACACCCCAGTCCGGCTGCCGCGCAGCCCGTGCGGGGCGATCCCGGCGTCCTCCAGGGCCGCCCAGCTGGTCTCGAGCAGCATCCGCTGCTGGGGATCCAGCAGCTCCGCCTCGACCGGGGCGATCCGGAAAAAGCCCGCGTCGAAGCGGTCGAGGCCCTCCACATAGGCGCCGAAGGGCCGCGCCGCCTGCGTCTCGGCATCCACGAAGAGCCCGTCCGGGCGCCCCCTCGTCACCAAGTCTGCGCCGGAGCGCAGCTGCGCCCAGAACGCCTCGGCGTCCTCCGCTCCGGGGAAGCGGCAGGCCATGCCCACGATCGCGATGCGCTCGTCGCCGCGGCCCCGGACGGCGGGCAGGGCTCTCACCCGCGGCACCTCCGGTACCGCGCCGGCCAGCTTGCCGGCCAGGTGTTCCGCCAAGCGGGCGATGTCGGGATGATCGAACACCGCGGTGTTGGAGACGACGAACGCGCCGCGGAAGGCCCGATTCAGGCGGTTGCGAAGCTCGACCGCCATCAGCGAGTCCATGCCCAGCTCGAAGAATCCCGCCGAGGGCGCCGGAGCGGAACGCAGTCGCAGGATCTCGACCAGCTGCCCGCCGAGGAACCGGATCAGTTCTTCCCGGCGCTCCCCGGGGGCGAGCGTCCCGAGTCGCTTGACGAGATCGTCCGCAGCGGCGGAACCGCGATTCTCTTCGCGCTCGGCCACTTCTGCGAGCCAGGGCGCCCGTGACGGAAGCGCCGACCAGTCGACGAGCGCAGCCATGCTGGTCCCGACATCCTCGCGCACGAGCCGCGCCAGGGCGCCGATGCACTGCTCGGGAGACATCCACTCATCGGCAGAGTCGGCCAGCCGCGGCGCGATGCGCTCGCGCTGCTCCTCGGCTTCGCCGATGCCCGACCACGCCCCCCACGCAATGGCCTGGCCCGGCAGGCCCAGCGCCCTCCGATGCCGTGCCAGCTGGTCGAGGAAGGCGTTGGCCGCCGCGTGGTTGGCCTGGCCCGGGTTTCCGACCACCCCCGCCAGGCTGGAGAAGAGGACAAACAGGTCGAGCTGCCGGTCGAGCGTCGCCCGGTGCAGCCGCCACGCCCCCAACGCCTTCGGCCCGAGCACCCGCTCGAAGCGCTCCCAGTCCTGGTTCGTCAATGCCGCGTCGGCGAGCGCTCCCACGCTGTGGATGACGCCTGCCAGCGGCGGGAGCTCGGCGTCGACGCGCTCGAGCATTCCCGCCACCGCCTCCTCGTCCGTCACGTCGGCAATCTCGACGCGCACCTCGGCGCGGCCCTTCTGGAGCTCCGCCACCAGTGCCTCGGTTTCCGGGTCGGGCGGGCGGCGTCCGTTCAGCACGATGGCCCCGGCTCCCTCGCCGGCGAGCCAGCGCGCCACCTCCAGCCCGAGCCCGCCGAGCCCTCCCGTGATCAGATAGCTGCGGTCCCCGCGCAGCCGCGCCGCGCCCGGGCCGTGTCCCGCCGAACCGTCCGGCAGCCCGGCGAGGTGCGTCAGCCGGGCAACCAAGCGGGCCTCGCCCCGGCGGGCGACGCGCGTCTCGCGGTCGGGGAAGAGCAGCTCGTCAGCGAGCGTGTCGACGGACGGGGCAGACTCCGGATCCAGGTCCAGCAGGCGCGGCGTCAGATCCCCATGCTCCCAGTCCACCACGCTCGCGAAACCCCACAGCGAGGCACCCGCGAGGGCGCCGCGGCGCTCCCGCCCGATCACCTGGCCGCCGCGGGTCACGAACCAGGTGCCGCTGACCGGCGACACGCCCGCGTCCGACATCCCCTGGACCAGCGCCAGCGCTCCCGCATCCACCGCCTGCAGCTGCGCTGCCAGCTCCCGCGTCGAGAGCTCGGCGCCATCTGGCCCGAGCCCGCCCAGATACGCCACGCCGCGCAGGGGCAGTGCGCCCGGCAATGACTCGAACAACCGGCGCCACGCCTGGCGGTCGCCGTCCGGGGGGCCTTCGACCGCCCGGCTGCCCCGGCGATCCAGCTCCGCTGCCAGCTCGGGGCCCAGCTCGCTGTCCCCGGCCAGCACGAACAGCCCGCCTTCCGCCCCGGCCTCCGAGGGTCCCCGCGCCAGGATCAGGAGCGCCCCGGACCCATCCTCGACCAGGGAGGTCGCGCCAAAACCGGCGTCCGCGAGAGCCTGCCGCCAGACGTCGGGCCCGACCAGCGCGTAGTCGGAGCGATACGCGTCTTGGAAGCGCCACCAGCCGGGCAGCAGTCCGAAGGTCAGGTCCAGCCACTGCTGGCGGGCGGTTTCCTCGACAGCCACCAGCACGCCGGACGGGGCTAGCAGGCGCCGGCAGTTAGCCAGCGTCTGACCTAGGTCGCGGGTCGCGTGCAGGACGTTCGCGGCGATCACGAGGTCGTAGCCGTGTAGGGCCAAGCCCTGATCTGCGGGGTCCTGTTCGATGTCGAGCGCCAGGAAGCGAAGGCCGGCGCCCCGCTTGCCGAACTCCCGCTCCGCGTCCGGGAAGAAGGCGGTCGAGAGGTCGGTGAAGGTGTATTCGGTCCGCTCGGCCGGCAGGATGTCCAAGAGGGCGGCGGTGGTCGCGCCGGTCCCCGCACCGACCTCGACCACCCGCAGCGGCCGGCCTTCCGGCAGCCCGATGACTGCCGCCCGCACTGCGTCGGCGACCATGCGGTTCAGCGCCCGCATGGCGGGCGCGTCGCGGTACAGGCTCGCCGCTCCCGGGTCGCCGCTGAAGAGCAGGTCCAGCGGATCGGCGCGACCGCGGAGCACGTCGGCGAGCGAGGCCCCGCAGCGGCGGAGCAGGCTCAGCTCGATGGACTCGGCTTGGGAGTCGGCCGGCCCCGCCTCGAGCTCCGCAGGCACTTCCAGCGTGGCTGCCACGCGCCAGCCGCCAGCCGGCTCCCGGCCGAGAAGTCCCATCGCCTCCAGCACCGACAGCAACCGGTCGAACAGCCGCCCGTGATCCTCAGTCACCCTCAGCCGGCGGCGCAGCTCGTCCGTCTCGAAACGGTCTCCCGCCTTGGGCTCCCATCCCAGCTCCCGGAATCCGCGGACCAGCAGCCGGCGCGCCTCAAGCTCCAGAGCGTGCCCCAGCTCGGTGAGCCAAGCCCTGTCGCGCTCCTCCGCCTCGAGGTATCGGTCCAACGCCCTCAGGCCAATCTCGACCTCCTGCGGCTCGGCGAGGAACTCCGCATCCCGGAGGCCTACCGTCGCCCCCTCGCGCCACACCATCTCGTGCAGCGCCTGATCCACCCGCTGTCCCGACAGCGCTGTTCTGCTCGCCCGTCTGAGCGCGAAGCCCTCGATGCGCGCCAGCTCCTCGCCCGTCTCCGTGTAGAGCCTGAGATCTGCCTTGCGGGTCTGCTTACCCTCGCCGCGGTCCAGCGCCCGGCAGAAGACGCGCTCCGGCAGCGCCTCGCGGAGGATGAAGCGGTCCCAGCCGATCGGCAGCCATGTGTCGCTGGTTCCATCCAGTTCCGCGACGCCGCCCAGCACCTGGAAACAGGCGTCGAGCAGTGCCGGGTGGGCGAGCAGCCCTTGATTTTCGATTCCTGCCGACAGCAGCACCTCGCCCAGCGCCTCGCCGGAGCCCGACCACAGCCGGGCCAGTCCGCGGAAGGCCGGACCGTAGTCGAGGCCGGCAGCACGCAGCTCGAGGTATCCCTGTCCTACGTCCGCCTCGGCGAGGTTGTCCTGCAGCGCCCCGAGGTCCGTTGCCTCGGTGGCGGATGCTGCGAGCGCTGCCCAGCGGCCTTCGGCGTGCGTCTCCCATGGCCCGCCCGCTGCCCTGCTGACGACCTTCCAGCCCCCCTCCTCGCCGAGCACCACCTGCACCAGCCGGCCCTCCTCGCCCGTCAGCACCAGCGGGCGCGTGATCACGCTCTCTTCGAGTGCGACCGGGACTCCGGAGTGCGTCTCGCGCAGCGCTTCCACCACCTGCGCCGCATACAGCGCGCCCGGTGCTACGACGTTACCGAACACCCGGTTGTCTCCCAGCCATGCCGGATCCCCACTGTCTAGCTGCCGCTCGAAGGAGTGCTCGCCATCCGGGGAATCCCGCCGCACTCCGAGCAGCGCGTGGCCCGTCTCTGACCGCCGTCGCGGAGAGGCCGAGATCCAGTAGCGCTCCCGCTGGAACGGATAGGCTGGCGCCGCGACGCGCTGCCGCCGCTCCCCGACAAACAGGCCTGCGAAGGCAATGTCGAGACCCGCCTCGTACGCGCCCGCCACAGCCTTGACGAAGTCCCCGCTCCCGCCGCGCTGCTGGCTCGAAATCACCGCAGGCGCCTCGCTGTGCGGCCAGCTCAGCGCCGCCGTCGGGCCCAGCACGCCATGGGGACCGATCTCCAGCAGAAGCCCCGCCTGCAAGTCCGCCAGCGTCCGCAGCGCCGCCGCGAACTGGACCGGCTCGCGCGCCTGGCGCCGCCAGTACGCCCCGTCGGGCGCCGCTTCCAGCACCTGACCGCTCACATCGCTCACCAGCCGCACCGTCGGTGCCGAGGCCACGGGGGCCGCCGCTTCCAGCTCCGCCAGCAGCGGCTCCATCAGCGCGCTGTGGAAGGCGTGGCTGGTCCGCAGACGCTCCGCTCGCAAGCCGCCCTCTTCGAACCTCTTCAGCAGCGCCTCGATGTCGGCCTCCGGACCGCTCACGACCTGGTGCGTGCCGTTATCGGCGGCCAGGCACACCGCAGCGTCGAGGCTGGCTGCGACCCGCTCCGCCGAAGCGAACACCGCCGCCATCGCACCTCCAGCGGGAAGCGCTCCCATCAGCGCGGCCCGGCGCGTCGCGAACCGCATCCCGGTCTCGAGGTCAAAGGCCCCCGCCGCCGCCGCCGCAGCGATCTCTCCCACGCTGTGCCCGAACACGATTTCGGGCCGCACCCCCACGCTGGCCCACAGCGCGGTCAGCCCGCTCTCCAGCGCGTAAAGCGCCGGCTGCGTCCACTCGGTCCGGTCCAGCCGCCCGGCATCCTCGAAGATCACCGCGAGCAGCGACCGGCCGCGCTCTGCGCGGAACACTTCCTCGCACCGGTCTACGGTCGCTCGGAAGACCGGCTCGGTCTCATAGAGCTCCCGGCCCATCCCCGCCCATTGGCTCCCCTGCCCGGTGTAGAGGAAGACGACATTTTCTACGGTGGGCGGCGCCGCCGCACTCTGCCTCACCACTTCCAGCTGCCGCCCCAGCGAGGCCCTGTCCTGGAACACTAGTCCGGAGCGGTAGCCGAAATGGCTCCGTCCCACCCCCGCCGTCCATGCCATGTCGGCAAGCGGCATGTCTTCCGAGAGAGCGGCTTGGTAGCGGCCGGCCAGTTGACGAAGCGCCCCCTCGGACCTTGCCGACAGCGGAAGTAGGCGGTGTCGGCGGGGAGCGTCGGCTTGCGGGACGCGGTCCTCTGCACTTGGCTCGCGCAGTCCAGGAACCTCGATGCGCGGCGGTTCGCGCTCCTCGGCGTATCCCTCGATCACGACGTGGGCGTTGGTGCCCGAGTACCCGAACGAGCTGACGGCGGCCCGTCGCGGACGCTCGGCCTCCGGCCAGGGAGTCGCCTCCGCCGTCACTCGGACGGGGAGTTTCTCCCAGTCCATCCGCGGGCTGGGACGCTCGAAGTGCAGGTGGCGCGGAATCAACCCGGAACGGATCGCGAGCACCGTCTTGATCAGCCCGGCCACGCCCGCTGCCGCCTCCAGGTGGCCCACGTTCGTCTTCACCGATCCCATCAGCAGCGGGCGGTCCGGGCTCCGGCCGCGGCCGTACACCGCCGCCGCCGCCGCCACTTCGACCGGATCACCCAGCTCGGTGCCCGTGCCGTGCGCCTCTAGGTAGTCCACCGAGGGGGCTTCCACGCCCGTCCGCGCCAGCGCCTCTTCGATCACCCGCTCTTGGGCCGGGCCATTCGGGACTGTGAAGCCGGCACTCGCCCCGTCTTGGTTCACCGCCGAGCCGAGCACGACCGCCAGGATCCGATCTCCTGCCGCCTCCGCGTCCGCAAGGCGCTTGAGCACAACCATCCCGCATCCCTCGCCCCGCACGAAGCCGTCGGCCGCAGCGTCGAAGGTCTTGCAGCGTCCGTCCGCTGCGAGCATGCCGGCGTCGGCCATGAGATGGGTGGGCTCCGCTCTCAAGATCGCGTTCACGCCGCCCGCCAGCGCCAAGTCCGCTTCGCCCGCGCGGAGCGCCGCTGCGGCTTGATGCACCGCGACCAGCGACGAGGAGCATGCGGTGTCCACCGTGATGGCCGGCCCCTCGAGGCCGAGCGCGAAGGCGACCCGGCCGACCGCCGCCGACGGGGTGGCGCCGGTGGCCCTGTAAATGTCCGTCCCCGGATTGCCCTCGCTCCCGGCGACGAGGGTCTGGTAGTCGATCATCGAGACCCCGCCGTACACGCCAGTCCGGCTGCCGCGCAGCCCGTGCGGGGCGATCCCGGCGTCCTCCAGGGCCGCCCAGCTAGTCTCGAGCAGCATCCGCTGCTGGGGATCCAGCAGCTCCGCCTCGACCGGGGCGATCCGGAAAAAGCCCGCGTCGAAGCGGTCGAGGCCTTCCACATAGGCGCCGAAAGGCCGGGCCGCCTGCGTCTCGGCATCCACGAAGAGCCCGTCCGGGCGCCCCCTCGTCACCAAGTCTGCGCCGGAGCGCAGCTGCGCCCAGAACGCCTCGGCGTCCTCCGCTCCGGGGAAGCGGCAGGCCATGCCCACGATCGCGATGCGCTCGTCGCCGCGGCCCCGGACGGCGGGCAGGGCTCTCACCCGCGGCACCTCCGGTACCGCGCCGGCCAGCTTGCCGGCCAGGTGTTCCGCCAAGCGGGCGATGTCGGGATGATCGAACACCGCGGTGTTGGAGACGACGAACGCGCCGCGGAAGGCCCGGTTCAGGCGGTTGCGAAGCTCGACCGCCATCAGCGAGTCCATGCCCAGCTCGAAGAATCCCGCCGAGGGCGCCGGAGCGGAACGCAGTCGCAGGATCTCGACCAGCTGCCCGCCGAGGAACCTGATCAGTTCTTCCCGGCGCTCCCCGGGGGCGAGCGTCCCGAGTCGCTTGACGAGATCGTCCGCAGCGGCGGAACCGCGATCCTCTTCGCGCTCGGCCACTTCTGCGAGCCAGGGCGCCCGCGACGGAAGCGCCGACCAGTCGACGAACGCAGCCACGCTGGTCGCGACATCCTCGCGCACGAGCCGCGCCAAGGCGCCGATGCCCTGCTCGGGAGACATCCACTCCTCGGTCGAGTCGGCCAGCCGCGGCGTGATGCGCTCGCGCTGCTCCTCGGCCTCGCCGATGCCCGACCACGCGCCCCACGCAATGGCCTGGCCCGGCAGGCCCAGCGCCCTCCGGTGCCGTGCCAGCTGGTCAAGGAAGGCGTTGGCCGCCGCGTGGTTGGCCTGCCCGCGATTTCCGACGACGCCCACCAGGCTGGAGAAGAGGACAAACAGGTCGAGCTGCCGGTCGAGCGTCGCCCGGTGCAGCCGCCACGCCCCCAGCACCTTGGGCCCGAGCACCCGCTCGAAGCGCTCCCAGTCCTGGTTCGTCAATGCCCCGTCGGCAAGCGCTCCCACGCTGTGGATCACGCCCGCCAGCGGCGGAAGCTCGGCGTCGATGCGCTGGAGCATTCCCGCCACCGCCTCCTCGTCCGTGACGTCGGCGATCTCGACGCGCACTTCGGCGCGGCCCTTCCGGAGCTCCGCGACCAGTGCCTCGGTTTCCGGGCCGGGCGGGCGGCGTCCGTTCAGCACGATGGCCCCGGCTCCTTCGCCGGCGAGCCAGCGCGCCACCTCCAGCCCGAGCCCGCCGAGCCCTCCCGTGATCAGATAGCTGCGGTCCCCGCGCAGCCGCGCCGCGCCCGGACCGGGTTCCGCCGGACCGTCCGGCACAACGGCGAGGCGCGTCAGCCGGGCAACCAAGCGGGCCTCGCCCCGGCGGGCGACGCGCGTCTCGCGGTCGGGGAAGAGCAGTTCGTCGGCCAGCGTGTCGACGGACGGGGCAGACTCCGGATCCAAGTCCAGCAAGCGCGGCGTCAGATCCCCATGCTCCCAGTCCACCACGCTCGCGAAACCCCATAGCGAGGCACCCGCGAGGGCGCCGCTGCGCTCCCGCTCGATCACCTGGCCGCCGCGGGTCACGAACCAGGTGCCGCTGACCGGCGACACGCCCGCGTCCGACATCCCCTGGACCAGCGCCAGCGCTCCCGCATCCACCGCTTGCAGCTGCGCTGCCAGATCCCGGGTCGAAAGCTCGGCGCCATCTGGCCCGAGCCCGCCCAGATACGCCACGCCGCGCAGGGGCAGCGCGCCCGGTAGGGACTCGAAGAACCGGCGCCACGCCTGGCGGTCGCCATCCGGGGGGCCTTCGACCGCCCGGCTGCCCCGGCGGTCCAGTTCCGCCGCCAGCTCGGGGCCCAGCTCGCTGCCCCCGGCCAGCACGAACAGCCCGCCTTCCGCCCCGGCCTCCGAGGGTCCCCGCGCCAGGATCAGGAGCGCCCCGGCCCCATCCTCGACCAGGGAGGTCGCGCCATAACCGGCGTCCGCGAGAGCCTGCCGCCAGACGTCGGGCCCGACCAGCGCGTAGTCGGAGCGATACGCGTCTTGGAAGCGCCACCAGCCGGGCAGCAGTCCGAAGGTCAGGTCCAGCCACTGCTGGCGGGCGGTTTCCTCGACAGCCACCAGCACGCCGGACGGGGCTAGCAGGCGCTGGCAGTTAGCCAGCGTCTGACCTAGGTCGCGGGTCGCGTGCAGGACGTTCGCGGCGATCACGAGGTCGTAGCCGTGCAGGGCCAAGCCCTGATCCGCCGGGTCCTGTTCGATGTCGAGCGCCAGGAAGCGAAGGCCGGCGCCCCGCTCGCCGAACTCCCGCTCCGCGTGCGGGAAGAAGGCGGTCGAGAGGTCGGTGAAGGTGTATTCGGTCCGCTCGGCCGGGAGGACGTCCAAGAGGGCGGCGGTGGTCGCGCCGGTCCCCGCACCGACCTCGACCACCCGCAGCGGCCGGCCTTCCGGCAGCCCGGCAACCGCCGCCCGCACGGCGTCGGCGACCATGCGGTTCAGCGCCCGCATGGCGGGCGCGTCGCGGTACAGGCTCGCCGCTCCCGGCTCGCCGCTGAAGAGCAGGTCCAGCGGATCGGCGCGACCGCGGAGCACGTCGGCGAGCGACGCCCCGCAGCGGCGGAGCAGGCGCAGCTCGATGGACTCGGCTTGGGAGTCGGCCAGCCCCGCCTCGAGCTCCGCAGGCATTTCCAGCGCGGCTACCACGCGCCAGCCGCCAGCCGGCTCCCGGCCAAGAAGTCCCATCGCCTCCAGCACCGACAGCAACCGGTCGAACAGCCGCCCGTGATCCTCGGTCACCCTCAGCCGGCGGCGCAGCTCGTCGGTCTCGAAACGGTCTCCCGCCTTGGGCTCCCATCCCAGCTCCCGGAATCCGCGCAGCAGCAGCCGGCGCGCCTCAAGCTCCAGCTCGTGCCCCAGCTCGGTGAGCGAAGCCCGGTCGCGGTCCTCCGCCTCGAGGTATCGGTCCAACGCCCTCAGGCCAATCTCGACCGCCTGCGGGTCGGCGAGGAACTCCGCATTCCGGAGGCCCACCGCCGCCCCCTCGCGCCACACCATCTCGTGTAGCGCCTGATCCACTCGCTGTCCCGACAGCGCTGTTCTGCTCGCCCGTCTGAGCGCGAAGCCCTCGATGCGCGCCAGCTCCTCGCCCGTCTCCGTGTAGAGCCACAGATCCGCCTTGCGGGTCTGCCCACCGTCGCCGCGGTCCAGCGCCCGGCAGAAGACGCGCTCCGGCAGCGCCTCGCGGAGGACGAAGCGGTCCCAGCCGATCGGCAGCCAGGTGTCCCTGGCTCCATCCAGTTCCGCGACGCCGCCCAGCACCTGGAAACAGGCGTCGAGCAGTGCCGGGTGGGCGAGCAGCCCTTGATTTTCCATTCCTGCCGACAGCAGCACCTCGCCGAGCGCCTCGCCGGAGCCTGACCACAGCCGGGCCAGTCCGCGGAAGGCCGGACCGTAGTCGAGGCCGGCAGCACGCAGCTCGAGGTATCCCTCTCCTACGTCCGCCTGAGCGAGCCTGTCCTGCAGCGCCCCGAGGTCCGTTGCCTCGGTCGCGGATGCTGCGAGCGCTGTCCAGCGGCCTTCGGCGTGCGTCTCCCATCGCCCGCCCGCTGCCCTGCTGACGACCTTCCAGCCCCCCTCCTCGCCGAGCACCACCTGAACCAGGCGGTCCTCCTCGCCCGTCAGCACCAGCGGGCGCGTGATCGCGGTCTCTTCGAGCGCGACCGGGACTCCGGAGTGCGTCTCGCGCAGCGCTTCCACCACCTGCACCGCGTAGAGCGCCCCCGGCGCTACGACGTTCCCGAACACCCGGTGGTCTGCCAGCCATGCCGGATCCCTACTGTCCAGCTGCCGCTCGAAGGAGTGCTCGCCATCCGGGGAATCCCGCCGCACTCCGAGCAGCGCGTGGCCCGTCTCTGACCGCCGTCGCGGAGAGGTCGAGATCCAGTAGCGCTCCCTCTGGAACGGATAGGCTGGCGCCGCGACGCGGTGCCGCCGCTCCCCGACAAACAGGCCTGCGAAGGCAATGTCGAGACCCGCCTCGTACGCGCCCGCCACAGCCTTGACGAAGTCCTCGTTCCCGCCTCGCTGCTGGCTCGAAATCACTGCAGGCGCCTCGCTGTGCGGCCAGCTCAGCGCCGCCGTCGGGCCCAGCACGCCATGGGGGCCGATCTCCAGCAGAAGTCCCGCCTGCAAGTCCGCCAGCGTCCGCACCGCCGTCGCGAACTGGACCGGCTGGCGCGCCTGACGCCGCCAGTACGCCCCGTCGGGCGCCGCTTCCAGCACCTGGCCGCTCACATCGCTCACCAGCCGCACCGTCGGTGCCGAGGCCACGGGCGCCGCCGCTTCCAGCTCCGCCAGCAGCGGCTCCATCAGCGCGCTGTGGAAGGCGTGGCTGGTCCGCAGACGCTCCGCTCGCAAGCCGTCCTCTTCGAACCTCTTCAGCAGCGCCTCGATGTCGGCCTCCGGACCGCTCACGACCTGGTGCGTGCCGTTATCGGCCGCCAGGCACACCGCAGCGTCAAGGCTGGCTGCGACCCGCTCCGCCGAAGCGAACACAGCCGCCATCGCGCCCCCCTCGGAGAGCGCACCCATCAGCGCGCCCCGGCGCGTGGCGAACCGCATCCCGGTCTCGAGATCAAAGGCCCCCGCAGCCGCCGCCGCCGCGATCTCGCCCACGCTGTGCCCGAACACGATGTCGGGCCGCACCCCCACGCTGGCCCACAGCGCGGTCAGCCCGCTCTCCAGCGCGTAGAGCGCCGGCTGCGTCCACTCGGTGCGGTCCAGCCGCCCGGCATCGTCGAACATCACCGGGAGAAGCGCCCTGCCGCGCTCTGCGCGGAACACTTCATCGCACCGGTCCAAGACCGCCCGGAAGACCGGCTCGGCCTCATAGAGCTCCCGGCCCATGCCTGCCCACTGGCTCCCCTGTCCGGTGTACAGGAACGCGACCGTTTCTTGCGTGGGCGCCGCCACGACTCCCTGGCCGACTACCTCCAACTGCTCCTCGAGCGAGGCGCGATTGCTGAACACGAGGCCCGAACGGCAGCGGAAATGGCTCCGGCCCGCGCTCGCCGTCCACGCCATGTCGGCGAGCGGGGTATCGTCCGAAAGCATGGCTTGGTATCGGTCGGCCAGCTGCCGTAGAGCGTCTTGAGACTTCGCCGAGAGCGGGAGGAGGCGGTGCTCGCGGGGCGTGTCCGCCTGCGGGACGCGGTTATCCGCACCCGACTCCGGCAGTGCGGGCACCTCGATGCGAGGCGGTTCGCGCTCTTCCGAATATCCCTCGACCATGACGTGGGCATTGGTGCCCGAGTATCCGAATGAGCTGACGGCCGCCCGCCGCGGCCGCTCCACCTCCGGCCAGGGCGTGGCCTCCGCAGTCACACGGACGGGGAGCTTCTCCCAGTCCATCCGCGGGTTGGGCCGCTCGAAGTGCAGGTGGCGCGGAATCACGCCGGAACGGATCGCGAGCACCGCCTTGATCAGCCCGGCCACGCCGGCTGCCGCCTCTAGGTGGCCCACGTTCGTCTTTACCGAGCCCATCAGCAGCGGGCGGTCCGTGCTCCGGCCGCGACCGTACACCGCAGCCGCCGCCGCCACCTCGACCGGATCGCCCAATTCGGTGCCCGTGCCGTGCGCCTCCAAGTAGTCCACCGAGGAGGCCTCGACTCCCGCTCGCGCGAGCGCCTCCTCGATCACCCGCTCTTGGGCCGGGCCGTTCGGCACGGTCAGGCCGGCGCTCGCGCCGTCTTGGTTCACTGCCGATCCGAGCACAATCGCGAGGATCCGATCCCCTGCCGCCTCCGCGTCCGCGAGGCGCTTGAGCACAACCATCCCGCATCCCTCGCCTCGAACGTAGCCATCGGCCGTCGCGTCGAAAGTCTTGCAGCGCCCATCCGCGGCGAGCATGCCGGCATCGGTCAGCAGACTGGTGGTCTCTGACCGCAGGATCGCGTTCACCCCTCCCGCCAGCGCGAGGTCCGCCTCGCCTGCCCGCAGCGCCGCTGCCGCTTGGTGCAGCGCGACCAAGGACGAGGAACACGCGGTGTCGATCGTGATAGCCGGACCCTCGAGGCCTAGGGCGAAGGCTACTCGGCCCACCGCGATCGAAGGGGTGGCACCCGTGGACCGGTAAAGGTTGGTCGACGGATTGTCAGTGGCCCCGGTGATAAGAGCTTGGTAGTCGCTCATCGAGACACCGCCGTACACTCCGGTTCGGCTGCCCCGCAGCCCGTCCGGAGCGATGCCGGCGTCTTCAAGCGCCGCCCAGCTGGTCTCGAGCAGCATTCGCTGCTGGGGATCCAGCAGTTCCGCCTCGACCGGAGCGATCCGGAAAAAGCCCGCGTCGAAGTGGTCGAGGCCCTCCACGTAGGCGCCGAAAGGGCGCGCAGCCTCCGTCTCGGCATCCACGAATAGCCCGTCAGGACGGCCTCTCGTCACCATGTCGGCTCCAGAGCGAAGCTGTGCCCAGAATTCCTCGACATCCGGTGCACCGGGGAAGCGGCAGGCCATGCCGACGATCGCGATGCGTTCGTCCGCCCGGTGCCGAACGGCGGGCAGGGCCGCACGCACCTGCGGTCCTTCCAGGGCCATTCCCGCAAGCTTGCCCGCAAGGTGTTGTGCCAGTCGGGCGATGTCGGGATGATCGAAGACGGCGGTGTTCGAGACGACGAACGCGCCCCGGAAGGCCCGGTTCAGCCGGTTGCGAAGCTCGACCGCCATCAGCGAGTCCATGCCCAGCTCGAAGAATCCCGCCGAGGACGACGGGGCGGATCGCAGACGCAGAACCTGGACCACCTGTTCCTCGAGGAACCGGATCAGTTCTTCTTGCTGCTCCCCCAATGCGAGCCGACCGAGCCGCCTGAGGATGTCTCCCGGAGCAGCGTAAGCGCGGTCCTCTTCGCGCCCCGTCACTTCTGCAAGCCAAGACGCCCGCACCGGAAGCGCCGCCCAGTCGACGAACGCCGCCACACTGGCCCCGATGTCCTCGCGCACGAGCAGTGCCAAGGCACGGATGCCCTGTTCGGGAGCGATCCATTGCTCGCCCGAGTCGGCGGGCTGCATCGCCATACGCTCACGCTGCTCCTCGGCCTCGCCGATGCCCGACCACGGTCCCCACGCAACGGCTTGGCCCGGCAGGCCCAGCGCCCTCCGGTGCCGTGCCAGCTGGTCTAGGAAGGCGTTGGCCGCCGCGTAGTTGGCCTGCCCCGGGTTTCCGAGCACCCCCGTCAGGCTGGAGAAGAGGACGAACAGGTCCAGCTGCCGGTCGAGCGTCGCCCGGTGCAGGCGCCAAGCTCCCAGCACCTTGGGCCCGAGCACCCGCTCGAAGCGCTCCCAGTCCTGGTTCGTCAATGCCCCGTCGGCAAGTGCTCCCACGCTGTGGATCACACCCGCCAGCGGCGGGAGTTCGGCGTCGATGCGCTGGAGCATTCCCGCCACCGCCTCCGCGTCCGTCACGTCGGCGATCTCGACGCGCACCTCGGCGCGGCCCTTCCGGAGCTCCGAGATCAGCGCCTCGGTTTCCGAGTCGGGCGGGCGGCGTCCGTTCAGCACGATGGCTCCGGCTCCCGCCCCGGCGAGCCAGCGCGCCACATCCAGCCCAAGCCCCCCGAGCCCGCCCGTGATCAGATAGCTGCGGTCCCCGCGCAGCCGCGCCTCGCCCGGGCCCGGTTCCGCCGAACCGCCCGGCAGTCCGGCGAGGCGCGTCAGCCGGGCAACCAAGCGGGCCTCGCCCCGGCGGGCGACGCGTGTCTCGCGGTCGGGGAAGAGCAGCTCGTCAGCGAGCGTGCCGATGGATGGGGGAGACGTAGGATCCAAGTCCAGCAGGCGCGGCGTCAGATCCCCGTGCTCCAGGTCCACCACGCTCGCGAAACCCCACAGCGAGGCCCCCGCGAGGGCGCCGTGGCGCTCGCGCCCGATCACCTGGCCGCCGCGGGTCACGAACCAAGTGCCGCTGACCGGCGACACGCCCGCGTCCGACATCCCTTGGACCAGCGCCAGCGCTCCCGCATCCACCGCCTGCAGCTCCGCTGCCAGCTCCTGGGTCGAAAGCTCGGCGCCATCTGGCCCGAGCCCGCCCAGATATGCCACGCCGCGCAGGGGCAGCGTGCCCGGCAATGACTCGAAGAACCGGCGCCACGCCTGGCGGCCGCCATCCGGGGGGCCTTCGACCGCCCGGCTGCCCCGGCGATCCAGCTCCGCCGCAAGCTCGGCAGCCACCTCGCTCTGTCCGGCCAGCACGAACAGCCCGCCTTCGCCCCCCGCCTCCGACGGTCCGCGCGCTAGGACCAGAAGCGCCCCGGACGGATGCTCTAGCAGGGAGGTCTCCGCAAATCCGGCGTCCGCGATGGCCTGCCGCCAAACGGGGGGGCCGACCAGCGCGTGGTCGGAGCGATACGCGTCTTGGAAGCGCCACCAGCCGGGCAGCAGGCCAAAGGTCAAGTCGAGCCACTTCTTGCGGGCCGTCTCCTCGACGGCCACCAGTACGCCCGACGGGGCTAGGAGGCGCCGGCAGTGAACGAGCGTCTCACCTAGGTCGCGGGTCGCATGCAAGACGTTTGCGGCAATCACTAGGTCGTAGCCGTGGAGAGCGAAGCCCTGATCCTCCCCGTCGCGCTCGATGTCGAGACGTAGGAAACGAAGGCCCGCGCCCTGTTCGCCGAACTCTCGCTCCGCGTCCGGGAACCAATCCGTCGAGATGTCGGTGAAGGTGTATTCGCTCCTGCCGGCCGGCAAGACGTCCAAGACGGCTGAGGTCGTCGCGCCCGTCCCTGCGCCGATCTCGATCACGCGCAGCGGCCGGCCTTCCGGCAGCCCGGCAACCGCTGCGCGCACGGCGTCGGCGACCATCTGGTTCAGCGCCCGCATGACGGGTGACTCGCGGTACAGGCTCGCCGCTCCCGGCTCGCCGCTGAAGAGCAGGTCCGGCGCATCCGCGCGGCCGCGGAGCACGTCGGCGAGCGACTCCCCGCAGCGGCGGAGCAGGCGCAACTCGGCGGACTCGGCCTGGACCTCGGAAGGCTCCGTCTCGGGCTCCCCGGACACTTCGGGCGCAGCTGCCACGCGCCAACCACCCGCCGATTCCCGGTCGAGGAGTCCCATTTCCTCCAGCACCGACAACAACCGGCCGAACAGCTGCCCGTGATCCTCCGTCACCCTCAGCCGATGGCGCAACTCGTCCGTTTCGAAACCGTCGCCGGCCTTGGGGTCCCATCCCAACTCCCGGAATCCACGCAGCAGCTGTCGGCGGGACTCACGTTCCAGCTCGCTCGCTAGTGCGGAGAGCGACAGCCCGTTGCGGAACTGAGCGTCGAGGTATCCGTCCAACCCTCCCAGCCGGGAAGCGATCGCTTCCGGCCCGCCGAGGAATTCCGCCTCCCGCAGTCCTGCCTCCGCCCCCTCGCGCCACACCACCTCGTGCAGCATCTCCTGTACCCGGTCACCTGACAGCGCCGACCGGCTCGCCTGTCTGAGCGCGAAGCCGTCGATGCGCGCCAGCTCCTCGCCCGTCTCCGCATAAATCCAGAAGTCTGCTGTGCGCTTCTGCCCGCCCTCGCCGCGGTCGAGTGCCCGGCAGAAGACGCGCTCCGGCAGCGCCTTGTGCAGCACAAAGCGGTCCCAGCCGATCGGCAGCCACGTGCCCCCTGCTCGCGCCATTTCCGGGACTCCTCCCAACGCTCGGAAACATGCGTCGAGCATTGCCGGATGGACGAGAAGGTTCGGGTTCTCGAATCCCTCCGGCATCAGCAGCTCGCCCAAAGCCTCGCCAGGCCCCGACCACAGCCGGGCCAAGCCGCGGAAGGCCGGACCATAGTCGAGACCGGAGGCGCCCAACTCCACGTAGAACCTTGCAATGTCGACCTCGGCTAGGCCCTCCTGCAGGACTGCGGGATCTGCCGGCTCGGACCCGACTGCGGCGTGCGGTGCCCAGCGTCCTGCAGCGTGCGTCTCCCATCGACCGCCCGCATCCTTGCTGACAACCCTCCAAGCGCCGTCCCCATCAAGTACGACCTGGACCAGCCGGCCCTCCTCGTCCGACAGCGTGAGCGGGCGCGTGATCGTGCACTCTTCGAGCACGGGTTGGATTCCGCGGTGCGTTTCGCGAAGCGCTTCGGCCACCTGCGCCGCGTAGAGCGCACCCGGCGCTACAACGTTTCCGAACACCCGGTGGTCTGCCAGCCAAGCCGGATCCCGGCTGTGCAACTGCCGCTCGAAGGAATGCTCGCCGTCCGGGGAATCCCGTTGCACTCCGAGCAGCGCGTGCCCCGCCTGCGGCAGCAATCGCGCGGACGCGGAGGGCCAGTAACGCTGCCGCTGGAACGGATAGGCGGGCAGCGAGATTCGCTGCCGCCGCTCCCCGACAAACAGCCCCTCGAAGGCAATGTCGAGACCCGCCTCGTACGCACTCGCCACTGCGCCGACAAAGTCCCCGTTCCCGCCAGGGCGCAGGCTCGAAATCACCGCAGGCGCCTCGCTGCGCGGCCAGCCCAGCGCCGCCATCTGGCCCAACACGCCACGGGGCCCGATCTCCACCACAAGTCTCGCCTCCAAGTCTGCCAGCGTCCGAACAGCAGCGGCGAATTGGACCGGCTCGCGCGCTTGGCGCCGCCAGTACGCTCCGTCGGGGGAGGCTTCTAGGACACGCCCGCTGACATCGCTCACCAGCCTTACAGCCGGGACCGAGGACCTAGGAGCCGACGCTTCCAGCTGAGCAAGCACCGGTTCCATCAGCGCGCTGTGGAAGGCATGGCTTGTCTGGAGGGGATGCACCCGAATCCCTTCCCTAGAGAGGTCCTCGCCTAGAACGGCGATCGCGTCCTGCGGACCGCTCACCACTTGGTGCGCGCCGTTGTCAGCGGCCAGGGACACCTCACCCCCGACTACGGAGGCGACACGGTCGCGGGTTGTGAACACCGCCAACATTGCGCCCCCCTCGGGAAGCGAACCCATCAGCGCGCCCCGGCGCGTGGCGAACCGCATCCCGGTCTCGAGATCAAAGGCTCCCGCGGCAGCCGCTGCCGCGATCTCTCCCACGCTGTGCCCGAATACGATGTCGGGCCGCACCCCCACGCTGGCCCACAGCGCGGTCAGCCCGCTCTCCAGCGCGCAGAGCGCCGGCTGCGTCCACTCGGTGCGGTCCAGCCGCCCGGCATCGTCGAAGATCACCGGGAGGAGCGCCCTGCCGCGCTCTGCGCGGAACACTTCATCGCAGCGGTCCATGACCGCCCGAAAGACCGGCTCGGCCTCATAGAGCTCCCGGCCCATGCCTGCCCACTGGCTCCCCTGCCCGGTGTAGAGGAAGGCGACCCTTCCTTCGGCAGGCGACGCGACTGCACCGTGCCTCACACTTGCCAACTGCTCCTTCAGCGAGGCGCGATCGCTGAACACGAGGCCGGCGCGGTGCTGGAAGTGGCTCCGTCCCACCCCCGCCGTCCAAGCCATGTCGGCGAGCGGCGTGTCCCCCGACAGTGCGGCTTGGTACCGGTCGGCAAGCTGACAGAGCGCATCAATGGATTTCGCCGAGATCGGTAGCAGGCGGCTCCGGCGGGGCGCGTCGGCCGGCGGGACGCGGTCATCCTCCCCCGCTTCCGGCGGTGCGCCAACTTCAATGCGCGGCGGTTCGCGCTCCTCGGCGTATCCCTCGATCACGACGTGGGCGTTGGTGCCCGAGTATCCGAAGGAACTGACGGCGGCCCGCCGCGGCCGCCCCGCCTCCGGCCAAGGCGTCGCTTCCGACGTCACCTGGACGGGGAGCTCCTCCCAGCTCATCCGCGGGTTGGGCCGCTCAAAGTGCAAGTGCCGCGGAATCACACCGGAGCGGATCGCAAGCACCGCCTTGATCAGCCCGGCCACGCCGGCCGCCGCCTCAAGATGGCCCACATTTGTCTTCACCGATCCGATCAGCAGCGGGCTGTCCGGACTCCGACCGCGACCATACACCGAAGCCGCCGCTGCTACCTCGACCGGATCGCCCAGTTCGGTGCCCGTGCCGTGTGCCTCCAAGTAGTCGACCGAGGAGGCCTCGACCCCCGCCCGCGCGAGCGCCTCCTGGATCACGCGCTCTTGGGCCGGGCCGTTCGGCACGGTCAGGCCGGCGCTTGCGCCGTCTTGGTTCACTGCTGATCCGAGTACAATCGCCAGGATCCGGTCTCCCGCCGCCTCCGCGTCGGCAAGGCGTTTCAGCACGACCATCCCGCATCCCTCGCCCCGCACGAAGCCGTCGGCCGCCTCGTCGAATGTCTTGCAGCGTCCATCTGCCGCAAGCATCCCTGCGTCAGCGAAGACTCGGGTCGGCTCCGACCTCAAGATCGCGTTCACGCCTCCCGCCAGCGCCATGTCCGCTTCACCTGCGCGGAGCGCCGCCGACGCCTGGTGCAGCGCGACCAGCGACGAGGAACACGCCGTGTCCACAGTGATGGCCGGACCCTCGAGACCAAGCGCGAAGGCGATCCGGCCAATCGCCGTGGATCCGGAGATACCGGTGGACCTGTAGATGTTGGTCGACGGATCCTCCGCGACTCCGGCCATGACAGCTTGGTAATCGCTCGCCATGAACCCGCCGTACACTCCGGTCCGGCTGCCTCGCAGCCCGTCAGGGGCGATCCCGGCGTCCTCCAGCGCCGCCCAGCTGGTCTCGAGCAGCATTCGCTGCTGGGGATCCAGCAGCTCCGCCTCGACCGGGGCGATCCGGAAGAAGTCCGCGTCAAAGCGGTCGAGGCCCTCCACATAGGCGCCGAAGGGGCGCGCCGCCTGCGTCTCGGCATCCACGAAGAGCCCGTCCGGGCGGCCCCTCGTCACCAGATCGGCCCCGGAGAAAAGCTGTGCCCAGAATGCCTCGGCATCCTCCGCTCCGGGGAAGCGGCAGGCCATGCCCACGATCGCGATAGGTTCGTCGCCGCGCTGCCGCACGGCGGGCAACGCTCGCTCCCGCGGCGCCTCCGGTGCCAGCCCGGCAAGCTGGCCTGCGAGATGTTCCGCCAGTCGGGCGACGTCCGGATGGTCGAACACCGCGGTGTTGGAGACGATGAACGCTCCCCGGAAGGCCCGGTTCAGCCGGTTGCGAAGCTCGACCGCCATCAGCGAGTCCATGCCCAGCTCGAAGAATCCCGCCGAGGGAGGTGGCGCAGAGTGCAGCTGCAGGACCTCGACCAACTGTCGGTTGAGGAACCGGACCAGCTCTTCCCGGCGCTCTTCAGGGGCGAGTGTCCCGAGCCGCCGGGGGAGATCGTCCGCAGCGGCTGAAGAGCGGTGCTCTTCGCGCCCCACCACTTCCGCGAGCCACGGTGCCCGCACCGGCAGTGCCGCCCAGTCGGTAAACGCAACCACACTGGTTCCGACATCCTCGTGCACGAGCCGCGCCAAGGCACGAATGCCCTGCTCGGGAGCGATCCACTCCTCGGCCGAGTTGGCCAGTCGCGTAGCGATGCGCTCGCGCTGTTGCTCAGCCTCGCCGATGCCCGACCACGCGCCCCAGGCAATGGCCTGGCCGGGCAGGCCCAAGGCCCTCCGGTGTCGCGCCAGCTGGTCGAGGAAGGCGTTGGCCGCTGCGTAGTTGGCCTGCCCCGGGTTTCCGACCACCCCCGCCAGGCTGGAGAAGAGGACGAACAGGTCGAGCTGCCGGTCGAGCGTCGCCCGGTGCAGGCGCCAAGCTCCCAGCACCTTGGGCCCGAGCACCCGCTCGAAGCGCTCCCAGTCCTGGTTCGTCAATGCCCCGTCGGCAAGCGCTCCCACGCTGTGGATCACGCCCGCCAGCGGCGGGAGCTCGGCGTCGATGCGCTGGAGCATTCCCGCCATCGCCTCCTCGTCCGTCACGTCGGCGATCTCGACGCGCACCTCGGCGCGGCCCTTCCGGAGCTCCGCGACCAGTGCCTCGGTTTCCGTGTCGGGCGGGCGGCGTCCGTTCAGCACGATGGCTCCGGCTCCCGCCCCGGCGAGCCAGCGCGCCACTTCCAGCCCGAGCCCCCCGAGCCCGCCCGTGATCAGATAGCTGCGGTCTCGCCGCAGCCGCGCTTCGCCCGGTCCCGGTCCCGCCGAACCGCCCGGCAGTCCAGCGAGGCGAGTCAGCCGGGCAACCAAGCGGGCCTCGCCCCGGCGGGCGACGCGCGTCTCGCGGTCGGGGAAGAGCAGCTCGTCAGCGAGCGTGCCGATGGATGGGGGAGACGTAGGATCCAAGTCCAGCAGGCGCGGCGTCAGATCCCCGTGCTCCAGGTCCACCACGCTCGCGAAACCCCACAGCGAGGCCCCCGCGAGGGCGCCGCGGCGCTCGCGCCCGATCACCTGGCCGCCGCGGGTCACGAACCAGGTGCCGCTGACCGGCGACACGCCCGCGTCCGACATCCCCTGGACTAGCTCAAGCGCTCCCGCATCCACCGCCTGCAGCTGCGCTGCCAGCTCCCGCGTCGAAAGCTCGGCGCCATCTGGCCCGAGCCCGCCCAGATACGCCACGCCGCGCAGGGGCAGCGCGCCCGGCAACGACTCGAAGAACCGGCGCCACGCCTGGCGGTCGCCGTCCGGGGGGCCTTCGACCGCCCGGCTACCCCGGCGATCCAGCTCCGCTGCCAGCTCGGAGCCCAGCTCGCTGTCCCCGGCCAGCACGAACAGCCCGCCTTCCGCCCCGGCCTCCGAGGGTCCCCGCGCCAGGATCAGGAGCGCCCCGGACCCATCCTCGACCAGGGAGGTCGCGCCAAAACCGGCGTCCGCGAGAGCCTGCCGCCAGACGTCGGGCCCGACCAGCGCGTAGTCGGAGCGATACGCGTCTTGGAAGCGCCACCAGCCGGGCAGCAGTCCGAAGGTCAGGTCCAGCCACTGCTGGCGGGCGGTTTCCTCGACAGCCACCAGCACGCCGGACGGGGCTAGCAGGCGCCGGCAGTTAGCCAGCGTCTGACCTAGGTCGCGGGTCGCGTGCAGGACGTTCGCGGCGATCACGAGGTCGTAGCCGTGTAGGGCCAAGCCCTGATCTGCGGGGTCCTGTTCGATGTCGAGCGCCAGGAGGCGAAGGCCGGCGCCCCGCTCGCCGAACTCCCGCTCCGCGTCCGGGAAGAAGCCGGTCGAGACGTCGGTGAAGGCGTATTCGGTCCGCTCGGCCGGCAGGAAGTCCAAGAGGGCGGCGGTCGTCGCGCCGGTCCCCGCACCGACCTCGACCACCCGCAGCGGCCGGCCTTCCGGCAGCCCGGCGACCGACGCCCGCACGGCGTCGGCGACCATGCGGTTCAGCGCCCGCATGGCGGGCGCGTCGCGGTACAGGCTCGCCGCTCCCGGCTCGCCGCTGAAGAGCACGTCCTGCGGATCGGCGCGACCGCGGAGCACGTCGGCGAGCGACGCCCCGCAGCGGCGGAGCAGGCTCAGCTCGATGGACTCGGCTTGGGAGTCGGCCGGACCCGCCTCGAGCTCCGCAGGCACTTCCAGCGCGGCTGCCACGCGCCACCCGCCAGCCGGCTCCCGGCCAAGAAGCCGCATCGCCTCCAGCACCGACAGCAACCGGTCGAACAGTCGCCCGTGATCCTCGGTCACCCTCAGCCGGCGGCGCAACTCGTCGGCCTCGAAACGGTCTCCCGGACTGGGCTCCCAGCCCAATTCATGCAATGCGCGCAGCAGCAGCCGGCGGGACTCACGCTCCAACTCCCGTCCCAGCACGGCGAGGGAGGCCCTGTCGCTGCCCTCCGCCTCTAGGTATCCTTCCGGCGCTCCCAAGCCGGACTCGATCTCCTGCGGCCCGACGAGGAAGTCCGCCTCACGCAGACCCGCCGCCGCCGCTTCGCGCCACGCCACCTCGTGTAGCGCATTCTCGATCCGGTCACCCGCCAGCGTCGACCGGCTCGTTTGCCGAAGCGCGAAGCCCTCGATGTGCGCCAGTTCCGCGCCTGCTTCGGTATAGAGCCAGAGATCGACTCGGCGCGTGTGGCCGCCTTCGCCGCGGTCGACAGCCCGGCAGAAGATGCGATCCGGCAGCGAGTCGCGCAGGATGAAGCGGTCCCAGCCAATCGGCAGCCAGGTGCCCCCCGCTCCCGCCAGCACCGGCATTCCTCCCAGCACTTGGAAACACGCGTCCAGTAGTACCGGATGTACAAGCAGGGTCCGATTTTCCATGCCCCGCGGCAGCAGCACTTCGCCCAACGCCTCGCCGGAGGCCGACCAGAGCCGGGCCAGACCGCGGAAGGCAGGCCCGTAGTCGAGGCCGCCAGCACCGAGTTCAAGGTACCCCCCTTCGATGTCCGCTTGGGTGAGGGCACCTTTCAGCGCGCCGATGTCGACCGACTCGGGCACGGCTCCGGCGAACGGTGTCCAGCGGCCTTCGGCATGCGTCTCCCAGCCCCCGCCGCCATCCCTGCTGACGACTCTCCAGCCGCCGTCCTTGCCGAGCACCACCTGGACCAGTCGCCCCTCGTCGCCCGATAGCACGAGCGGGCGCGTGATCGTGCTCTCTTCGAGCACGACTGGAAGTTCGCGGTGCGTTTCGCGAAGCGCTTCAGCCACCTGCGCCGCATAAAGCGCGCCGGGGGCGACGATCTCGCCGAGCACACGGTGATCGGCGAGCCACGCCGGATCCCGACTCCTCAGCTGTCGCTCGAACGAGTGCTCGCCATCGGGCAAGTCCCGCTGCACGCCCAGAAGCGTATGTCCCGCCTCCATCTGCAAGCGCTGGGACGGAGAAATCCAGTAGCGCTCCCGCTGGAACGGATAGGCAGGCAGGGCGACCCGGCGGCGGCGTTCGCCGACAAACAAACCTTCGAAGGAAATATCGAGCCCCGCCTCATACGCGGACGCCACCGCGCCGACGAAGTCCCCGGCCCCCCTACGCCGCTGGCTCGGGATCATGGTGGGCGCCATAGCGTTCGGCCAGGCCAGCGCCGCCATCGGGCCCAAGACGCCATGGGGCCCGACTTCCAGCACAAACCCCACCTCCAGCGCCGCCAGCGTCCGCACCGCCGTCGCGAACTGGACCGGCTCGCGCGCCTGGCGCCGCCAGTACGCCCCGTCGGGCGCCGCTTCCATCACCTGCCCGCTCACATCGCTCACCAGCAGCACGGTCGGTGCCGAGGCCACGGGCGCCGCCGCTTCCAGCTCCGCCAGCAGCGGCACCATCAGCGCGCTGTGGAAGGCGTGGCTGGTCCGCAGACGCTCCACTCGCAAACCGTCCTCTTCAAACCTCTTCAGCAGTGCCTCGATGTCGGCCTCCGGGCCGCTCACGACCTGGTGCGTGCCGTTATCGGCCGCCAGGCACACCGCAGCGTCAAGGCTGGCTGCGACCCGCTCCGCCGAAGCGAACACCGTCGCCATCGCGCCCCCCTCGGAGAGCGCACCCATCAGCGCGCCCCGGCGCGTGGCGAATCGCATCCCGGTCTCGAGATCAAAGGCTCCCGCGGCAGCCGCTGCCGCAATCTCTCCCACGCTGTGCCCGAAGACGATGTCGGGCCGCACTCCCACGCTGGCCCACAACGCAGTCAGACCGCTCTCCAGCGCGTAGAGTGCCGGCTGCGTCCATTCGGTACAGTCCAGCCGCCCGGAATCTTCGAAGATCACCGTGAGAAGCGATCTGCCGCGCTCTGCTCGGAATGCCTCCTCACACCGGTCCAGGACTGCCCGGAAGACCGGCTCGGTTTCATATAGCTCCATTCCCATCCCCGCCCACTGGCTCCCTTGGCCGGTGTAGAGGAAGGCGATCTTGCCAGCGGGCGACGGGACCACTGCACCTTGGCTCACCTGTTCCAGCTGCTGCTCGAGGGAGGCGCGATCACTGAATACCAAGCCGGAGCGGTACCGGAAGTGGACCCGGCCCATGCCCGCCGTCCAAGCCATGTCGGCGAGTTTCATATCCCCCGTGCTGAGAGCGGCCTTGTACCGGTCGGCCAGCTGCCGGAGCGCGCCCTCGGACTTCGCCGAGAGCGGGAGCAGACGGTGGTGCCGACGGGCAGCGGTACGGAACACTAGGTCATCCGGAGCAAGGGATGTCTGTGGAGCGATCTCGACGCGCGACGGCGGGCGCTCCTCCGCATACCCCCCGATCACGACATGGGCGTTCGTACCCGTAGCCCCGAAGGAGCTCACGGCGGCCCGCCGCGGACGGTCCACCTCAGGCCAAGCGGTCTCTTCCGATGTCACTCGAACCGGCAGCTTCTCCCAGTCCATCCGCGGGTTGGGCCGCTCGAAGTGCAGGTGGCGCGGAATCACACCTGAACGGATCGCGAGCACCGCCTTGATCAGCCCGGCGACGCCCGCCGCCGCCTCCAAGTGGCCCACGTTCGTCTTCACGGATCCGACCAGCAGCGGCCGGTCCCGGCTCCGGCCCCGGCCGTACACCGCAGCCGCAGCCGCCACCTCCACCGGATCGCCCAGCTCGGTGCCCGTGCCGTGTGCCTCCAGATAGTCGACTGAGGAAGCTTCCACGCCCGTTCGCGCGAGCGCCTCTTCGATAACCCGCTCTTGGGCCGGGCCGTTCGGAACGGTGAAGCCAGCGCTCGCGCCGTCTTGGTTCACCGCCGACCCGAGCACAACCGCTAGGATCCGGTCTCCCGCCGCCTCCGCGTCCGCAAGGCGCTTGAGCACAACCAGGCCGCATCCCTCGCCCCGCACGAAGCCGTCGGCCGCGGAGTCGAAGGTCTTGCAGCGTCCATCCGCTGCGAGCATTCCGGCGTCGGTCATGATCTTGGTGGGCCCCGCCCTCAAGATCGCGTTCACGCCGCCCGCCAGCGCCAAGTC
Source organism: Bryobacterales bacterium (assembly GCA_963662745.2). GTDB lineage: Bacteria > Acidobacteriota > Terriglobia > Bryobacterales > UBA6623 > VXMF01. The sequence continues at coordinate 739,981 of CAXXUI010000002.1, read as the reverse complement.
CGCCTCGCCTGCGCGGAGCGCCGCCGCGGCCTGGTGCAGAGCGACCAGCGACGAGGAACACGCGGTGTCCACCGTGATGGCCGGACCTTCGAGGCCGAGCGCGAAGGCGACCCGGCCGACCGCGGCCGATGGCGTAGCGCCGGTGGCCCTGTAAATGTCTGTTCCCGGAGCGCCATCCATCCCGGCGACTAGGGTCTGGTAATCGATCATCCAGACACCGCCGTACACCCCGGTCCGGCTGCCGCGCAGGGTGTCGGGTGCGATTCCGGCGTCCTCCAGCGCCGCCCAGCTGGTCTCGAGCAGCATCCGCTGCTGGGGATCCAGCAGCTCCGCCTCGATCGGGGCGATCCGGAAAAAGCCCGCGTCGAAGCGGTCGACGCCTTCCACATAGGCGCCGAAGGGGCGTGCCGCCTGCGTCTCGGCATCCACGAAGAGTCCGTCCGGGCGCCCCCTCGTCACCAAGTCTGCCCCGGAGCGAAGCTGGGCCCAGAACGCCTCGGTGTTCTCCGCTCCGGGGAAGCGGCAGGCCATGCCCACGATCGCGATGGATTCGTCGCCGCTACTCCGGACGGCGGGCAATGCCCGCTCCCGCGGCACCTCCGACGCTGTGCCGGCTAGCTTGCCTGCGAGGTGGTCCGCCAGGCGGGCGATGTCGGGATGATCGAACACCGCGGTGTTGGAGACGACGAACGCTCCCCGGAAGGCCCGGTTCAGGCGGTTGCGAAGCTCGACCGCCATGAGCGAGTCCATGCCCAGTTCGAAGAATCCCACCGAGGGCGACGGAGCGGAGCGCAGGCGCAAGATCTCGACCAGCTGCTCCTTGAGGAATCCGATCAATTCATCCCGGCGTTGCTCGGGGTCGAGTCCCCGTAGCCGACCCGGAAGTTGGTCCGCAAACTGACCATCCAGATGCTGTTGCGGACTTGCGGAGGAACCCTCCTCCTCAATCCCCATCACCTCCTCGAGCCAAGGTGCTCGCAGCGGAAACGCCGCCCAGTCGACGAACGCCGCCACGCTGGTCCCGATATCCTCGCGCACGAGCCACGCCAAAGCGCGGATGCCCTGCTCGGGAGCCATCCACACGTCGCCCGAGCCGGCCAGCCGCGGCATGATGCGTTCGCGCTGCTCCTCGGCCTCGCCGATGTCCGACCAAGCCCCCCAGGCAATGGCCTGACCCGGCAGGCCCAGCGCCCTCCGGTGCCGCGCCAGCTGGTCGAGGAAGGCGTTGGCCGCCGCGTGATTGGCTTGGCCCGGACTCCCGACCACGCCCTTCAGACTGGAGAAGAGGACAAACAGGTCGAGCTGCCGGTCGAGGGTCGCCCGGTGCAGCCGCCAAGCCCCCAGCACCTTGGGCCCGAGCACCCGCTTGAACTGCTCCCAGTCCTGATTGGTCAAGGCCGCGTCGGCGAGCGTACCCACGCTGTGGATCACGCCCGCCAGCGGCGGCAGCTCGGCGTCGATCCGCGCGAGCATCCCTGCCACCGCTTCCCCGTCCGTGACGTCGGCGATCTCGACGCGCACCTCGGCACTGGCCTGCCGGAGCTCCGAGATCAGCGCCTCGGTTTCCGTGTTGGGCGGGCGCCGTCCGTTCAGCACGATGGCCCCGGCTCCCGCCCCGGCGAGCCAGCGCGCCACCTCCAGCCCGAGCCCCCCGAGCCCTCCCGTGATCAGATAACTGCGGTCCCCGCGTAGCCGGGCCTCGCCTGGGGCGGGTCCCGCCGAACCTCTCGGCCAGTCGGCGAGGCGCCTCAGCCGGGCGACCAGCCGGGCCCGGCTCCGGCGGGCGACGCGCGTTTCGCCGTCGGGGAAGAGCAGCTCGTCGGCAAGCGTGCCGGCGGACGGGGGAGACTCGGGATCCAGGTCCAGCAGGCGCGGCGTCAGATCCCCGTACTCCAAGTCCACCACGCTCGCGAAGCCCCACAGCGAGGCACCTGCGAGTGCGCCGCGGCGCTCCCGCTCGATCACTTGGCCGCCCCGCGTAACGAACCAAGTGCCGTTCACCGGCGACACGCCCGCGTCCGACATCCCTTGGACCAGCGCCAGCGCGCCCGCATTCGCCGCCTCCAGCTCCACTGCCAGCTCCCCGGTCGAAAGCTCGGCGCCATCTGGCCGAAGCCCGCCCAGATACGCCACGCCGAGCACCGGCAGCACACCCGGCAATGACTCGAAGAACCCGCGCCACTCCCGCCGGTCGCCCCCCGCGGGGCCTTCGACAGCCCGGCTGCCCCGGCGATCCAGCTCCGCCGCCAGCTCCGCCGCCAGCTCGCTCTCCCCGGCCAGCACGAACAACCCGCGCTCCGCTCCTGCTTCCGACGGTCCTCGCGCCAGGATCATGAGTGCCCCGGACTGATCCTCGACCAGGGAGGTCCCGCCAAATCCGGCGTCTGCGAGAGCCTGCTGCCAGACGGAGGGACCGACCAGCCCGTAGTCGGATCGATACGCGTCTTGGAAGCGCCACCAGCCAGGCAGCAGGCCGAAGGTCAAGTCCAGCCACTCCTTGCGGACGGTCTCCTCGACGGCCACTAGCAAGCCCGACGCGGCCAAGAGGCGTCGGCAGTGGGCGAGCGTCTGGCCTAGGTCGCGGGTGGCATGCAGGACGTTTGAGGCAATCACCAGGTCGTAGCCGTGGAGCGTGAAGCCCTGATCCGCCGGGTCCCGCTCGATGTCGAGAGGCAGGAAGCGGAGGGCCGCGCTCCGCTCGCCGAACTCCCGCTCCGCGTCCGCGAAGAAGCCGGTAGAAATGTCGGTGAAGGTGTATTCGGTCCGCTCGCCCGGCAGGACGTCCAAGAGGGCGGAGGTGGTCGCGCCGGTCCCCGCGCCGACCTCGATCACCCGCAGCGGCCGGCCTTCCGGCAGCCCGGCGACGGCCACCCGCACGGCGTCGGCGACTAATTGGTTCACTACCCGCGCCAAGGTCGACTCGCGGTACAGGCTTGCAGCTCCCGGCTCGCCGCCGAAGAGCAGGTCCAGCGCATCCGCGCGGCCGCGGAGCATGTCGGCGAGCGAATCCCCGCAGCGGCGGAGCAAGTCCAGCTCGATGGATTTGGATTGGGAGTCGGCGGGTACCGTCTCGGGCTCGGCAGGCGCTTGAGGAGCGGTTGACACGCGCCAGTCGCCAGTCGGCTCCTGCGCGAGGAACTCCATCTGCTCCAGCACTGACAGCAACCGGACGAACAGCCGCCTGTGATCCCCGGTCACCCTCAGGCGGCGGCGCAACTCGTCCGTCTCGAAACGGTCGCCCGGCATGGGCTCCCAGCCCAGCTCCCGGAATCCGCGCAGCAGCAGCCGGCGTGCCTCACGCTCCAGATGGCGTCCCAGCTCGGTGAGCGAGGCCCTGTCGCGGCCCTCCGCCTCTAGGTATCGGTCTACCGCCGCCAAGCCGGACTCGATCTGCTGCGGCGCGGCTAAGAAGTCCGCCTGCCGCAGTCCCAAGGAGGCCCCTTCGCGCCACACCACCTCGTGCAGCGCCTCGTCCACCCGGCCAGCCGACAGGGCCGTCCGGCTCGCGCGTCTGAGTGTGAAGCCCTCGATGCGCGCCAGCTCCTCGCCCGTGTCGGTGTAGAGCCAGAAATCGGCCTTGCGCGTCTTGCTGACCTCGCCGCGGTCGACTGCTCGGCAGAAGATGCGCTCCGGCAGCGCGTCGCGAAGGACGAAACGGCTCCAGCCGATCGGCAGCCATGTGGCCCCGGCGCCGTCCAGCTTCGGGATCCCCCCCAGCACCTGGAAACACGCGTCGAGCAGTGCCGGATGCACGAGCAGCCCGTGATTTTCCATTCCCGCCGGCAGAAGCACCTCGCCCAGTGCCTCGCCGGAGCCTGACCAGACTCGGGCCAGACCGCCGAACGCCGGTCCGTACGCGATTCCGGTGCTGCCCAAGCCCGGCCCAAGATTCCCCTCCTCCATGTCCGCCTGCCCATGACCGGCTTTCAGCACGCCGATGTCTGCCGGCGCGGATGCGGCCGCTGCGAGCGCTGCCCAGCGGCCTTGGGCGTGCGTCTCCCATGGCCCGCCCGCCGCCCTGCTGACGACCTTCCAGCCACCGTCCTCGCCAAGCAGCACCTGAACCCGGCGGCCCTCCTTGTCCGACAACATCAGCGGGCGCGTGATCGCGGTCTCTTCGAGCGCGACCGGGACTCCGGCGTGCGTCTCGCGCAGCGCTTCCACCACCTGCGCCGCGTACAGCGCGCCCGGCACTACGACGTTCCCGAACACCCGGTGGTCTGCCAGCCATGCCGGATCCCTACTGTCTAGCTGCCGCTCGAAGGAGTGCTCGCCATCCGGGGAATCCCGCTGCACTCCGAGCAGCGCGTGGCCCGTCTCTGACCGCCGTCGCGGAGAGGCCGAGACCCAGTAGCGCTCGCGCTGGAAAGGATAGGCTGGCAGCAAGACTCGCCGCCGCCGCTCCCCGACAAACAGGCCTGCGAAGGCAATGTCGAGACCCGCCTCGTACGCGCTTGCCACCGCCGCGACGAAGTCCCCGTTCCCGCCGCGTCGCTGGCTCGAAATCACCGCAGGCGCCTCGCTGTGCGGCCAGCTCAGCGCCGCCATCGGGCCCAGCACGCCATGGGGGCCGATCTCCAGCAGAAGCCCCGCCTGCAAGTCCGCCAGCGTCCGCAGCGCCGTCGCGAACTGCACCGGCTCGCGCGCTTGGCGCCGCCAGTACGCCCCGTCGGGCGCCACTTCCAGCACCTGTCCGCTCACGTCGCTCACCAGCCGCACCGTCGGTGCCGAGGCCACGGGCGCCGCCGCTTCCAGCTCCGCCAGCAGCGGCTCCATCAGCGCGCTGTGGAAGGCGTGGCTGGTCCGCAGACGCTCCACTCGCAAACCGTCCTCTTCGAACCTCTTCAGCAGCGCCTCGATGTCGGCCTCCGGGCCGCTCACGACCTGGTGCGTGCCGTTGTCGGCCGCCAGGCACACCGCAGCGTCAAGGCTGGCTGCGACCCGCTCCGCCGAAGCGAACACCGCCGCCATCGCGCCCCCCTCGGAGAGCGCACCCATCAGCGCGCCCCGGCGCGTGGCGAACCGCATCCCGGTCTCGAGGTCAAGGGCCCCCGCAGCCGCCGCAGCCGCGATCTCTCCCACGCTGTGCCCGAACACGATGTCAGGCCGCACCCCCACGCTGGCCCACAGCGCGGTCAGCCCGCTCTCCAGCGCGTAGAGCGCCGGCTGCGTCCACTCGGTGCGGTCCAGCCGCCCGGCATCGTCGAAGATCACCGGGAGAAGCGCCCTGCCGCGCTCTGCGCGGAACACCTCCTCGCACCGGTCCAAGACCGCCCGGAAGACCGGCTCGGCCTCATAGAGCTCCCGGCCCATGCCCGCCCACTGGCTCCCCTGTCCGGTGTAAAGGAACGCGACCGTTTCTTGCGTGGGCGCCGCCACGACTCCCTGGCTGACTACCTCCAGCTGCTCCTGCAGCGAGGCGCGATCGCTGAACACGAGGCCCGAACGACAGCGGAAATGGCTCCGGCCCGCACTCGCCGTCCACGCCATGTCCGCGAGCGGAGTATCGTCCGAAAGAATGGCTCGGTATCGGCCGGCCAGCTGTCGGAGGGCATCGTGGGTCTTCGCCGACAGCGGTAGCAGGCGGTGCAGGCGGGGAGCGTCGGCCTGCGGGGCGCGGTCATCGGCCCCCGATTCCGGCAGTGCGGGAACCTCGATGCGCGGCGGTTCACGCTGCTCCGCGTATCCCTCAATCACGACATGGGCGTTGGTGCCTGAGATGCCGAAGGAACTGACGGCAGCCCGCCGCGGCCGCTCCGCGTCCGGCCAGGGGGTCGCCTCCGCCGTTACCCGGACGGGGAGCTCCTCCCAGTCCATGCGGGGGTTGGGGCGCTCGAAGTGCAGGTGCCGCGGAATCACTCCGGCCCGGATCGCGAGCACCGCCTTGATCAGCCCGGCCACGCCCGCCGCCGCCTCGAGGTGGCCCACGTTCGTCTTCACCGATCCGACCAGCAGCGGGCGGTCCGGGCTCCGGCCTCGGCCGTATACCGCGGCCGCCGCCTCGACCTCGACCGGATCGCCCAGCTCGGTGCCCGTGCCGTGCGCCTCCAAGTAGTCCACCGTGGCGGGCTCGGCACGCGCCCTGGCAAGCGCCTCCTCGATCAGGCGCTCTTGGGCCGGGCCGTTCGGCACGGTCAGGCCGGCGCTCGCGCCGTCTTGGTTCACCGCCGATCCGAGCACTACTGCGAGAATCCGGTCCCCGGCTGCCTCCGCGTCCGCAAGGCGCTTGAGCACAACCATTCCGCATCCCTCGCCCCGCACGAATCCGTCCGCAGCCGCGTCGAAGGTCTTGCAGCGTCCATCTGCGGCGAGCATGCCTGCGTCGGTGAAAATCCGCGTTGCGGTCGACCTCAGGATCGCGTTCACGCCTCCCGCCAGCGCCAGATCCGCCTCGCCTGCGCGCAGCGCCGCTGCCGCTTGGTGCAGCGCGACCAGCGACGAGGAACACGCGGTGTCCACGGCGATGGCCGGACCCTCGAGGCCAAGCGCGAATGCGATCCGGCCGATCGCCGTCGAGGCGGCGATGCCGGTGGACCTGTAGATATCGTTCGATGGATCGTCGCCCAAGTTGGCGACCAGCGTCTGGTAATCGTTCGTCGAGATTCCGCCGTATACGCCGGATCGGCTGCCGCGCAGCTTGTCCGGGGCAATCCCGGCGTTCTCGAGGGCCGCCCAACTTGTCTCGAGCAGCATTCGCTGCTGCGGATCTAGCAGCTCCGCTTCGACCGGGGCAATTCGGAAAAAGCCTGCGTCGAAGCGGTCTAGGCCGTCGACATAGGCACCGAAGGGACGCGCCGCCTCTGTCTCGGCATCCACGAAGAGCCCGTCCGGACGCCCCCTCGTCACCAGGTTGGTCCCGGAACCAAGCTGCATCCAGAACGCATCGGCATCTTCCGCTCCAGGGAAGCGGCAGGCCAATCCGACGATTGCGATGCGGTCGTCGTCCCAGCGCCGGACAGCGGGCAAGGCTGGCACCGGCGGTACCTCCTGTGACGCGCCGACAATCTTGCCGGCAAGGTGCTCCGCCAAGCGGGCGATGTCGGGATGGTCGAACACCGCGGTGTTCGAGACGACGATTGCCCCGCGAAGAGCCCGATTCAGACGGTTGCGAAGCTCGACTGCCATCAGCGAGTCCATGCCGAGCTCGAAGAATCCCGCCGTGGGCGGCGGCGCGGAGCGCAGGCGCAGGATCTGGACCAGCTGTCCGCCGAGGAACCGGACCAGTTCGTACCGGCGCTCCCCGGGGCCGAGTCCACGGAGGCGCCCCAAGAGTTCGTCGTCGTCCCGACCCGCCGTTCGGTCTTCGGGATCGGCGACTGCGCGATCCTCCTCTGGGCCCATGACCTCTGCGAGCCAAGGTGCTCTCACCGGAAGCGCTGACCAGTCGACGAATGCCGCCACGCTGGTCCCGACATCCTCTCGCACGAGCCGCGCCAAGGCGCTGATGCCCTGCTCGGGAGCCAGCCACCGCTCTCCCGATTTGTCGAGCGGTGACCCCATGCGCTCGCGTTGCTCCTCGGCCTCGCCAATGCCCGACCACGGTCCCCATGCAATGGCCTGCCCCGGCAGGCCCAGCGCCCTCCGGTGCCGCGCCAGCTGGTCGAGGAAGGCATTGGCCGCCGCGTGGTTGCCTTGGCCCGGACTCCCGACAACGCCCGCCACGCTAGAGAAGAGAACGAACAGGTCGAGCTGCCGGTCGAGCGTAGCCCGGTGCAGCCGCCAGGCTCCCAGCGCCTTGGGCCCGAGCACCCGCTCGAAGCGCTCCCAGTCTTGGTTCGTCAATGCCGCGTCGGCGAGCGCTCCCACGCTGTGGATCACGCCCGCAAGCGGCGGCAGTTCGGCGTCGATCCGCCCGAGCATGCCCGCCACCGCCTCCTCGTCCGTCACGTCGGCGATCTCGACGCGCACCTCGGCACTGCCTGCTTGGAGTTCGGAGATCAGCGCCGCGGCAGCCGTGTCAGGCGGGCGGCGCCCGTTCAGCACGATGGCTCCGGCTCCCGCGCCCGCGAGCCAGCGCGCCACCACCAGCCCGAGACCCCCGAGCCCTCCCGTGATCAGATAGCTGCGGTCCCCGCGCAGGCGGTCCTCGTCCGGCCCGGATTCTGCCGAATCCTCCGCCCGCCCGGCGAGGCGCGTCAATCGGGCAACCAGCCGGGACCCTCCCCGGAGGGCGACGCGCGTCTCGCGGTCGGGGAAGAGCAGTTCGTCGGCGACCGTGCCAGCAGATGAAGGAGATCCGGGATCCAGGTCCAGCAGGCGCGGCATCAGATCCCCGTGCTCTAGGTCCACCACGCTCGCGAGGCCCCACAGCGAGGCACCTACTAGGGCGCCGCAGCGCTCCCGCTCGATCACTTGGCCGCCCTTGGTCACGAACCACGTGCCACTGACCGGCGACACGCCAGCGTCCGACATCCCTTGGACCAGCGTCAGCGCGCCCGCACCCACCGCCTCCAGATCTGTCTGCAGCTCGCGCGTCGAGAGGCCCTGCCCATCTCGCCGCACCCCGCCCAGATAAACCACGCCCCGCAGGGGAAGTACACCGGGCAATGTCTCGAAGAACCCGCGCCAGGCGTGGCGGTCGGCTGCTGCAGGCCCCTCGACCGCCCGGCTGCCCCGGCGATCCAGCTCCGCCGCGAGCTCGATGCCCAGCTCGCTCTTTCCGGCCAGCACGAACAGTCCGCCTTCGGCCCCCGCCTCCGACGGCCCCCGCGCCAGGATCAGGAGTGCACCTGCCGGATCCTCGATGAGGGACGTTCCCGCAAATCCGGCGTCCGCGAGGGCCTGTTTCCAGACCGGGGGCCCGACCAGCGGGTAGTCAGAGCGATACCTGTCTTGGAAGCGCCACCAGCCGGGCAGCAGACCGAAGGTCAGATCCAACCACTCCTTGCGGGTGGTTTCCTCGACGGCCACCAGCACGCCCGACGGGGCCAGAAGACGCCGGCAGTGGGCGAGCGTCCGACCTAGGTCGCGGGTCGCGTGCAGGACGTTCGCGGCGATCACGAGGTCGTAGCTGTGGCGCGTCAATCCCTGATCCGCAGGGTCCTGTTCGATGTCGAGCGCCTGCATGCGAATGCCCGCGCCCCGTTCGCCGAACTCCCGCTTGGCGCCCGAGAAGAAGCCGGTTGAGATGTCAGTGAAGGTGTATTCGGTCCGGTTGGCTGGCAGGACGTCCAAGAGGGCGGAGGTGGTCGCGCCCGTTCCCGCGCCGACTTCGATCACCCGCAGCGGCCGGCCCTCCGGCAGCCCGGCGACCGCCGCCCGCACGGCATCGGCGGCCATGCGGTTCGCCGCCCGCACGGGGGCTGACTCGCGATACAGTCTCGCCGCTCCCGGCTCTCCGGCGAAGAGCAGGTCCAGCGCGTCGGCGCGGCCGCGGAGCACGTCGGCGAGCGACTCCCCGCAGCGACGGAGCAGGCCTAGCTCGACGGAATCGGCTCCGGAGTCGCTCGGCCCCGCCTCAGGTCCTAGGAGCGCTTCCGGCTCGGTCGCAACATGCCAGCCCCCTGCTGGTTCCCGGTCGAGGAGCCCCATCTCCTCCAACACCGACAGCAAGCGACCGAACAGCCGCCCGTGATCCTCGGTCACCTTGAGCCGGCGGCGCAGCTCATCCGTCTCGAAACGGTCTCCCGCTCTAGTCTCCCATCCCAGCTCCCGGAATCCGCGCAGTAGCAGCCGGCGGGACTCAATCTCCAGCTCGCGCCCCAGGGCTGTCAGCGAAGTCCTGTCGAGCTTCTCTGCAGTGAGGTATCGCTCCACCGCTCCGAGTCCGGACTCGACCTCTTGGGGTTCGGCGAGGAATTCAGCGTCCTGGAGGCCCACCGCCGCCCCTTCACGCCACACCACCTCGAGGAGCGCCTCCTCGACCCGTCCACCCGGCAGAGTGCTCCCGCTGGCGCGTTTGAGAGCGAAGCCTTCGATGCGGGCCAGATCCTCGCCCGTGTCCGTGTAGAGCCAGAGATCGACCCGGTGCGCCCCCCCACCCTCGCCGCGGTCGAGTGCCCGGCAATAGACGCGATCCGGCAGCGCGCCAAGCAGGACGAAGCGATCCCAGCCGAATGGCAGCCATGTGCCCCCGGTTCCAGCCAGTTCCGGGATCCCACCCAGCACTCGGAAACAGGCGTCGAGCAGTGCCGGATGCGCGAGCAGCCCCTGATCTTCCGTTCCCGCCGGCAGCAGTATCTCGCCCAGCGCCTCGCCGGGGCCCGACCAGAGCCGGGTCAGACCGCGGAAGGCCGGACCGTAGTCGAGGCCGGCAGCGCGTAGCTGCAGGTATCCCTCTTCCACCTCCGCCTCGGCGAGGCTGTCCTGCAGCGCCCCGAGATCCGTTGTCTTGGGCGCCGATGCTGCTAGCAATGCCCAGCGACCTGCCGCATGCGTCTCCCAGGACCCGCCCGCATCCCTGCTGACGACCCTCCAAGCGCCGTCCTCGCCGAGCACCGCCTGAACCAGCCGGCCCTCCGCCTCCGACAACACCATCGGGCGCGTGATCGCGCTGTCGTCGAGCGTGACCGGCACTCCGGGATGCGTTTCGCCGAGCGCCTCAACCACCTGCGCCACGTAAAGCGCGCCCGGCGCGACAACCTTCCCGAACACTCGGTGGTCGGCCAGCCAAGCCGGATCCCGACCGTATAGCTGCCGCTCGAAGGAATGCTCGCCATCCGGGGAATCCCGCCGCACACCGAGCAGCGCGTGCCCCATTTCTGACCGCCGTTGCGCAGAGGCGGAGATCCAGTAGCGTTCCCGCTGGAACGGATAGGCGGGCAGCGAGACCCGCCGCCGCCGCTCTCCAACAAACAGGCCCTCGAAGGCAATGTTGAGACCCGCTTCGTACGCGCCCGCCACCGCCCCGACGAATTCCCCGGCGCAGCCGCTCCGCTGGCTCGCAATCACCGTTGGCGCCCCGCCCCGCGGCCAGCCCAGCGCCGCCATCGGGCCCAACACGCCATGCGGCCCGATCTCCAGCAGAAGCCCCGCCTGCAAGTCCGCCAGCGTCCGCAGCGCCGTCGCGAACTGGACCGGCTCGCGCGCCTGGCGCCGCCAGTAGGGTCCGTCGGGAGCCCCTTCCAGCAGCTGCCCGCTCACGTCGCTCACCAGTCGCACCGACGGTGCCGACGCCCTGGGCGCTGCAGCTTCCAGCTCCGCCAGCACCGGATCCATCAGCGCGCTGTGGAAGGCGTGGCTGGTCCGCAGGCGCTCCACTCGCAGGCCGTCTTCTTCGAAGCGTTTCAGGAGCGCCTCGACTTCGGCCTCCGGCCCGCTCACGACTTGGTGCGCACCGTTGTCCGCTGCCAGCGAAACCGCACCATCGAGCGCGGACGTGACCAAGTCGCGCGAGGCGAACACTGCCGCCATCGAACCTCTATCGGAAAGCGAACCCATCAGCGCGCCCCGGCGCGTGGCGAACCGCATTCCGGTCTCGAGATCGAAGGCCCCCGCGGCCGCCGCCGCGGCTACCTCTCCCGCGCTGTGCCCGAACACGACGTCAGGCCGCACTCCCACGCTCGCCCACAGTGCAGTCAGCCCGCTCTCCAGCGCGTAGAGTGCCGGCTGGGTCCATTCGGTCCGCTCCAGCCGCTCGGAATCTTCGAAGATCACCGGGAGGAGCGCCCTGCCGCGCTCTGCACGAAACACTTCCTCGCAACGGTCCAAGACCGCCCGGAAGACCGGCTCGGACTCATAGAGCTCCCGGCCCATGCCTGCCCACTGGCTCCCCTGCCCGGTGTAAAGGAAGGCGACCCTTCTCGCGGTGGGCGACGCCACTGCGCCCTGCCCCACCGTTTCCAGTTGCTCCTGCAGCGAGGCGCGACCGCTGAACACGAGGCCGGAGCGGTGCTGGAAATGGCTCCGGCCCGCACTCGCAGTCCATGCTAGGTCGGCGAGCGGGGTAGCGTCCACGAGGCCGGTCCGGTATCTGTCGGCCAGCTGCCGGAGGGCGTCCTCAGACTTCGCGGAGAGCGGGAGCAGGCGGTGCTGGCGGGGCGCGTCGGTCTGCGGGACGCAGTCATCCAGACCCAACTCCGGCGGTGTGACGATCTCAACTATCGGAGGTTCGCCCTGTTCCGCGTAGCCCTCGATCACGACATGGGCGTTGGTGCCCGAGTATCCGAAGGAACTGACGGCGGCCCGCGGCGGCCGCCCCAACTCCGGCCAAGGGGTCGACTCCGATGCTACTCGGACCAGAAGGTTTTCCCAGTCCGTCCGCGGGTTGGGCCGCTCGAAGTGCAGGTGGCGCGGAATCACACCGGAACGGATCGCGAGCACCGTCTTGATCAGCCCGGCTACGCCCGCCGCGGCCTCCAGGTGGCCCACGTTCGTCTTCACGGATCCAATCAGTAGCGGGCGGTCCGGGCTCCGGCCGCGGCCGTACACCGCAGCAGCCGCCTCGACCTCGACCGGATCGCCCAGCTCGGTGCCTGTGCCGTGCGCCTCCAAGTAGTCCACCGAAGAGGCCTCCACGCCCGCCCGCGCGAGCGCCTCCTCGATCACCCGCTGTTGGGCCGGGCCATTCGGAACTGTGAAGCCGGCGCTCGCGCCGTCTTGGTTCACCGCCGACCCGCGCACAACCGCGAGAATCCTGTCTCCCGCCGCCTCCGCGTCCGCAAGGCGCTTGAGCACAACCAACCCGCATCCCTCGCCTCGCACATAGCCGTCGGCTGCCGAGTCGAAGGTCTTGCAGCGTCCATCTGCAGCGAGCATGCCGGCGTCGGTGAAGATCTGGGTAACGGTCGAGGTCAGGATCGCGTTCACTCCTCCCGCCAGCGCTAGGTCCGCCTCGCCCGCGCGGAGCGCCGCCGCCGCTTGGTGCAGCGCGACCAGCGAAGAGGAACACGCGGTGTCTACCGTGATGGCCGGTCCCTCGAGGCCAAGCGCGAAGGCGACCCTGCCGACCGCCGCCGACGGCGTGGCACCGGTGGCCCTGTAGAGGTTGATCGACGGATCATCCACGGTCCTCGCGGCGAGTTCCTGGTAGTCGCTCGTCGCGACCCCTCCGTACACTCCCGTTCGGCTGCCGCGCAGCCCCTCCGGGGCGATTCCGGCGTCCTCCAGGGCCGCCCAGCTGGTCTCGAGCAGCATCCGCTGCTGGGGATCCAGCAGCTCCGCTTCGACCGGGGCGATCCGGAAAAAGCCTGCGTCGAAGCGGTCGAGGCCCTCCACATAGGCGCCGAAGGGGCGCGCTGCCTGTGTCTCGGCATCCACGAAGAGCCCGTCCGGACGGCCCCTCGTCACTAGGTCGGCCCCGGAGCGAAGCTGCGCCCAGAACGCCTCGGCATCCTCCGCCCCGGGGAAGCGGCAGGCCATGCCGACGATTGCGATGCGTTCGTCGCCGCGGCCCCGGATGGCGGGCAAGGCCTGCACCCGCGCCACCTGAGGTGGCGCGCCGACAATCTTGCTGGCAAGGTGTTCCGCTAGGCGGGCGATGTCGGGATGATCGAACACCGCGGTGTTGGAGACGACGAACGCTCCCCTGAAGGCCCGGTTCAGGCGATTGCGAAGCTCGACCGCCATCAGCGAGTCCATCCCCAGCTCGAAGAATCCCGCCGAGGGCGGCGGCGCGGAGCGCAGACGCAGGATCTCGACCAGCTGTCCGCCGAGGAACTGGATCAGTTCTTCCCGGCGAGCCCCGGGGGCGAGCTCCCCTAGCCGCTTGACGAGATCGTCCGAAGCGGCGGAAGCGCGGTCTTCTTCGTGCCCCGCCACTTCTGCGAGCCAGGGTGCTCGCAGCGGAAGCGCCGCCCAGTCGACGAACGCCGCCACGCTGGTCCCGACATCCTCGCGCACGAGCCGCGCCAGGGCACCGATGCCCTGCTCGGGAGACATCCACTCCTCGGCCGAGTCGGCCAGCCGCGTAGCCATGCGCTCGCGCTGCTGCTCAGCCTCGCCGATGCCCGACCACGCTCCCCAGGCAATGGCTTGGCCCGGCAGGCCCAAGGCCCTCCGGTGCCGCGCCAGCTGGTCGAGGAAGGCGTTGGCCGCCGCGTAGTTGGCCTGTCCCGGGTTTCCAACCACGCCCGCCAAGCTGGAGAAGAGAACGAACAGGTCGAGCTGCCGGTCGAGCGTCGCCCGGTGCAGCTGCCAAGCCCCCAGCACCTTGGGCCCGAGCACCCGCTCGAAGCGCTCCCAGTCCTGGTTCGTCAACGCCGCGTCGGCGAGCGCCCCAACGCTGTGGATCACGCCCGCCAGCGGCGGTAGCTCGGCGTCGATCCGCCCGAGCATCCCAGCCACCGCGTCGTCGTCCGTCACGTCGGCGATCTCGACGCGCACTTCGGCGCTGCCCTGCCGGAGCTCCGAGATCAGAGCATCGGTTTCCGTGTCGGGCGGGCGGCGTCCGTTCAGCACGATGGCTCCGGCTCCCGCCCCGGCGAGCCAGCGCGCCACTTCCAGCCCGAGCCCTCCGAGCCCGCCCGTGATCAGATAGCTGCGGTCCCCGCGCAGCCGCGCCTCGCCCGGGCCCGATCCCACCGAACCGCCCGGCAATCCGGCGAGGCGCGTCAGCCGGGCAACCAAGCGGGCCTCGCCCCGGCGGGCGACGCGCGTCTCACGGTCGGGGAAGAGCAGCTCGTCAGCGAGCGTGCCGATGGATGGGGGAGACGTAGGATCCAAGTCCAGCAGGCGCGGCGTCAGATCCCCGTGCTCCAGGTCCACCACGCTGGCGAAACCCCACAGCGAGGCCCCCGCGAGCGCGCCGCACTGCTCCCGCTCGATCACCTGGCCGCCCCGGGTCACGAACCAGGTGCCACTGACCGGCGACACGCCCGCGTCCGACATCCCCTGGACTAGCGCCAGGGCGCCCGCACCGACCGCCTCCAGCTCGCGGGTCGAAACCTCGGTGCCATCTGGCCGAAGCCCGCCCAGATACGCCACGCCGCGCAGCGGAAGCGCGCCCGGCAATGACTCGAAGAACCCGCACCATGCTTGGCGGTCGCCATCCGGGGGCCCTTCGACCGCTCCGCTGCCCCGGCGATCCAGCTCCGCCGCCAGCTCGGCCCCCAGCTCGCTTTCCCCGGCCAGCACGAACAGCCCGCTCTCGGCCGCCGCCTCCGACGGCCCCTGCGCCAGGATCAGTAGCGCCCCCGACGGAACCTTTAGCAGCGAGGTCTCCGCAAATCCGGCGTCTGCTACGGCCTGCCGCCAGACAGCGGGACCAACAAGCGCGTGGTGGGAGCGATACGCGTCTTGGAAGCGCCACCAGCCGGGCAGCAGGCCGAAGGTCAGGTCCAGCCACTTCTTGCGGACGGTCTCCTCGACGGCCACTAGCACGCCCGACGGGGCTAGGAGGTGCCGACAGTGAACGAGTGTTTCACCTAGGTTGCGGGTCGCGTGCAGGACGTTCGCGGCAATCACGAGGTCGTAGCCGTGATGCGCGAAGCCCTGATCCGCCGGGTCCCGTTCGATGTCGAGAGCTAGGAAGCGAACTCCCGCGGCGCGCTCGCCGAACTCCCGTTCCGCGTCCGGGAACGAGTCCGTCGAGATGTCGGTGAAGGTGTATTCGGTCCGGTCGGCCGGCAGGACTTCCAAGAGGGCGGAGGTCGTAGCGCCCGCCCCTGCGCCGACCTCAATCACCCGCAACGGCCGGCCTTCCGGCAGCCCAGCAGCCGCCGCCAGCAGGGCGTCGGCGACCATGTGGTTCACCGCCCGCGCGGCGGCCGACTGGCGGTACAGGTTCGCCGCTCCCTGCTCGCCGCCGAAGAGCAGGTCCAGCGCATCGGCGCGGCCGCGGAGCACGTCAGCGAGCGACTCCCCGCAGCGGCGGAGCAGGCCCAGCTCGATGGAGTCGGCTGCGCAGTCGGTCGGCCCCACCTCAGGCCCTGGGGGTGCTTCCGGCACGGTTGCAACATGCCAGCCACCTGTCGGCTCTCGGTCGAGGAGCCCCATTTCCTCCAGCATTGACAGCAACCGGCCGAACAGCCGCCCGTGATCCTCGGTCACCCTCAGTCGGCGGCGCAACTCGTCCGTCTCGAAACGGTCCCCTTGATTGGGCTCCCATCCCAGCTCCCAGAATCCGCGCAGCAGCAGCCGGCATGCTTCGTGCTCCAGTTCGTGCCCCGTCGCGGCGAGCGCGACCCCCGCGCGGCCCTCCCCCTCGAGATATCCGTCAGGCGCTCCTAGGACAGACACGATCTGCTGCGGCCCGGCGAGGAAGTCCGCCTTCCGAAGGCCCACCGCCGCCGCCTCGCGCCACGCCACCTCGTGCAGCGCCTCATCCAACCGCTGGCCCAGCATGGCGGCCTGGCTGGCCTGTCGGAGCGCGAAGCCCTCGAAGCGCGCCAGCTCCTTCCCGGTCTCCGTGTAAAGACAGAGATCAGCCCTGCGTGTGCCCCCGCCTTCGCCGCGGTCGAGTGCCCGGCAGAAGACGCGCTCCGGCAGGGCATCGCGCAGAATGAAGCGGTCCCAGCCGATCGGCAGCCATGTGCCCCCGGCTTCGGCCAGCTGCTGAATTCCCCCTAGCACTTGGAAACAGGCATCGAGCAGTGCCGGATGTGCGAGAAGGCTCCGCTGATCCACGCCTGCTGGAAGCAGCACTTCGCCTAGCGCCTCGCTAGGACCCGACCAAAGTCGGGCCAGACCGCGGAAGGCCGGCCCGTAAGCGATTCCAGTGGTGCCCGGGTCCCGTTCGAAGTGCCGTTCCTCCACTCCTCCCTGAGCGAGGCCCGCCATCAGTGCGCTGAGATCTGCCGACTCGGATTCGGCTGCGCCGAGTGGTGCCCACCGGCCTTCGGCATGTGTCTCCCAACGCCCTCCTGCATCCCTGCTGACAACCTTCCAGCCGTGGTCTTCGCCGAGCAGCACTTGAACCACGCGGCACTCGTCCGCAGACAACGCGAGTGGGCGCGTGATTGCGGTCTCCGCGAGGACGACGGGAAGTTGGTGGTCGGTCTCCCGAAGCGCGTCAGCCACCTGTGCCGCGTAGAGGGCGCCCGGTGCGACCACTTCGCCGAACACGCGGTGGTCTGCGAGCCAGGCCGGATCCTCGCTCTGCAACTCTTTCTCGAAGGAGTGCTGGCAATCCGGGGAATCCCGCCGCACCCCGAGCAGCGCGTGTCCCAACCCTGGCTGCCGACGCGAGGATGGCGCGATCCAGTAGCGCTCCCGCCGGAACGGATAGGCGGGCAGCGAGACCCGCCGCCGCCGCTCCCCGACAAACAGGCCCTCGAAGGCAATGTCGAGACCCGCCTCGTACGCGCTTGCCACCGCCGCGACGAAGTCCCCGTTCCCGCCGCGTCGCTGGCTCGGGATCACGGGAGGCACGTCGGCGTGCGGCCAGGCGAGCGCCGCCATCGGTCCCAGCACGCCATGGGGCCCGATCTCCAGCAGCAGTCCCGCCGGTAGGTCCGCCAGCGTCCGCACCGCCGTCGCGAACCGGACCGGCTCGCGAGCCTGACGCCGCCAATACGCTCCGTCGGGAGCGCTCTCCAGCACGCGCCCGCTCACATCGCTCAGCAGCGGCACCAAAGGTGCCGAGGCCCTAGGGGTCGCCGCTTCCAGCTCCGCCAGCGCCGGATCCATCAGCGCGCTGTGGAAGGCGTGGCTGGTCCGCAGGCGCTCCACTCGCAGGCCGTCCCCTTCGAAGCGCTTCAGGAGCGCCTCGACTTCGGCCTCCGGCCCGCTGACGACTTGGTGCGCACCGTTGTCCGCTGCCAGCGAAACCGCACCATCGAGCGCGGAGGTGACCAAGTCGCGCGAGGCGAACACTGCCGCCATCGAACCGTCATCGGAAAGCGAACCCATCAGCGCGCCCCGGCGCGTGGCGAACCGCATCCCGCTCTCGAGATCGAAGGCTCCGGCCGCCGCCGCGGCGGCCAACTCTCCCGCGCTGTGCCCAACCACGATGTCGGGTCGCACTCCCACGCTGGCCCACAGCGCAGTCAGCCCGCTCTCTAGCGCGTAGAGCGCCGGCTGCGCCCATTCGGTCCGCTTCAGCCGCTCGGAATCCTCGAACATCACCGGGAGAAGCGCTCTGCCGCGCTCTGCGCGGAACACCTCCTCGCACCGGTCTAGGACCGCCCGGAAGACCGGCTCGGTCGCATACAGCTCCCGGCCCATCCCCGCCCACTGGCTGCCCTGCCCGGTGTACAGGAAGGCGACCTTGACTGCGGTGGGCGATATCGCGGCACACTGTCCCACCACCACCAGCTGCTCCTCCAGCGAGGCACGATCCTGGAACACGAGGCCGGAGCGGTAGCGGAAATGGCTCCGTCCCATCCCCGCCGTCCACGCCATGTCGGCGAGCGCCATGTCTTCCGAGAGGGCGGCCTGGTAGCGGCCGGCCAGCTGCCGGAGCGCTCCCTCGGATTTCGCCGACAGCGGGAGCAGGCGGTGCTGGCGGGGCGCGTCGGCCTGCGAGAGGCGGACATCCGCACCCGGCTGCGGCAGAGCGGGAACCTCGATGCGCGGCGGTTCGCGCTCCTCGGCGTATCCCTCGATCACGACGTGGGCGTTGGTGCCCGAGTATCCGAAGGAACTGACGGCGGCCCGCCGCGGCCGCTCCGCCTCCGGCCAAGGCGTCGCTTCCGACGTCACCCGGACGGGGAGCTCCTGCCAGTCCATCCGCGGGTTGGGCCGTTCAAAGTGCAAGTGCCGCGGAATCACGCCGGAGCGGATCGCGAGCACCGCCTTGATCAGCCCGGCCACGCCGGCCGCCGCCTCCAGGTGGCCCACGTTCGTCTTCACCGATCCGACCAGCAGCGGGCGCTCCGGGCTCCGGCCCCGTCCATACACCGCCGCCGCCGCCTCCACTTCGACCGGATCGCCCAGCTCGGTGCCCGTGCCGTGCGCCTCCAGGTAGTCGACCGAGGAGGCGTTCACGCCCGCCCGCGCAAGCGCCTCTTCGATCACGCGCTCTTGGGCCGGGCCGTTCGGCACGGTCAGGCCGGCGCTCGCGCCGTCCTGGTTCACCGCCGACCCGAGCACCACCGCGAGGATCCGGTCTCCGGCTGCCTCCGCGTCCGCAAGGCGCTTGAGCACAACCATCCCGCAGCCCTCGCCCCGCACATAGCCGTCGGCCGCTGCGTCGAAGGTCTTGCAGCGTCCATCCGCAGCGAGCATGCCGGCGTCAGCGAAGAGCCGGGTAGCGCTTGACGTCAGGACCGCGTTCACCCCTCCCGCCAGCGCTAGGTCCGCCTCGCCCTGCCGGAGCGCCGCTGCCGCTTGGTGCAGCGCGACCAGTGACGAGGAACACGCGGTGTTCACCGTGATGGCCGGACCCTCGAGGCCGAGCGCGAAGGCGACTCGGCCGACCGCAGCCGAGGCGGCAATGCCGGTGGACCTGTAGAGATTGGTCGATGGATCGTCACCGGAACCGGCGACCAACGTCTCGTAATCGCCCGTCGACATTCCGCCGTACACCCCGGTTCGGCTGCCGCGCAGCCCGTCCGGGGCGATGCCGGCGTCCTCCAGCGCCGCCCAGCTGGTCTCGAGCAGCATTCGCTGCTGAGGATCGAGCAGCTCCGCCTCGACCGGGGCGATCCGGAAGAAGCCCGCGTCGAAGCGGTCGAGGCCCTCTACATAGGCGCCGAAGGGGCGCGCTGCCCGCGTCTCGGCATCCACGAAAAGCCCGTCCGGACGGCCCCTCGTCACTAGGTCGGACCCGGAGCGAAGCTGCGCCCAGAACGCCTCGGCATTCTCCGCCCCGGGGAAGCGGCAGGCTAGGCCCACGATCGCGATGCGTTCGTCGCCGCGGTGCTGGGCGGCGGGCAAACTTCGCACCTGCGGCACCACCGGCGCTGCGTCGGCTAGCTTGCCTACTAGGTGTTCCGCCAGTCGGGCAATGTCGGGATGATCGAGCACCGCAGTGTTGGAGACGACCAACGCGCCGCGGAAGGCCTGGTTCAGGCGGTTGCGAAGCTCGACCGCCATCAGCGAGTCCATGCCCAGCTCGAAGAATCCCGCCGAGGGCGGCGGCGCGGAACTCAGGCGCAGAATCTCGACCAGCTGCCTCCCGAGGAACCGAATCAGTGCTTCCCGGCGTTCCCCGGGGGAGAGCCGCCCGAGCCGCTTGAGGAGATCGTCCGGAGCGGCGCCGAAGCGATCCTCTTCGCGCCCCGCCACTTCTGCGAGCCAAGGTGCCCGCAGCGGAAGCGCCGCCCAGTCGATGAACGCCGCCACGCTGGTCCCGACGTCCTCGCGCACGAGCCGCGCCAGGGCGCGGGTGCCCTGCTCGGGAGCCATCCACTCCTCGGCCGAGTTGGCCAGCCGCGCAGCGATGCGCTCGCGCTGCTGCTCGGCCTCGCCAATGCCCGACCACGCGCCCCAGGCAATGGACTGGCCGGGCAGGCCCAAGGCCCTCCGGTGCCGTGCCAGCTGGTCGAGGAAGGCGTTGGCCGCCGCGTGGTTGGCCTGGCCCGGACTCCCGATCACGCCCGCTAGGCTGGAGAAGAGGACGAACAGGTCGAGCTGCCGGTCGAGCGTCGCCCGGTGCAGCCGCCAAGCCCCCAGCACCTTGGGGCCGAGGACCCTCTCGAAGCGCTCCCAGTCCTGGTTCGTCAATGCCGCGTCGGCGAGCGCTCCCGCGCTGTGGATCACGCCTGCCAGCGGTGGCAGTTCGGCGTCGATACGCCGGAGCATCCCCGCTACCGCCTCCTTGTCTGTCACATCGGCGATCTCCACGCGCACCTCCGCGCTGTACTGCTGGAGCTCCGAGATGAGTGCCTCCGCATCCGGGTCGGGCGGGCGGCGCCCGTTCAGCACGATGGCTCCGGCTCCTGCCTCGGCGAGCCAGCGCGCCACCTCCAGCCCGAGACCCCCGAGCCCTCCCGTGATCAGATAGCTGCGGTTACCGCGCAACTGGGCCTCGGTCGGCCCGGATTCCGCCGAATCCTCCGCGCGACCGGCGAGGCGCGTCAGCCGGGCGACCAGCCTGGCTCCGCCGCGGCGGGCGACGCGCGTCTCGCGGTCGGGGAAGAGCAGCTCGTCTGCGAGCGCGCCGACGGACGGGGGCAACTCGGGATCTAGATCCAACAGGCGCGGCATCAGATCCCCGTGCTCAAGGCCCACCACGCTCGCCAGGCCCCACAGCGAGGCACCCGCGAGCGCGCCGCAGCGCTCCCGCCCGATCACTTGGCCGCCCCGGGTCACAAACCAGGTGCCGCTCACCGGCGACACGCCCGCGTCCGACATCCCCTGGACCAGCGCCAGCGCGCCCGCATCGACCGCCTTCAGTTCCTCTGCCAACTCCCGCGTCGAAAGCTCCGCGCCATCTGGCCGCACCCCGCCCAAGTACGCCACGCCGCGCAGGGGAAGCGCGTCGGGCAATGCCTCGAAGAACCCGCGCCACGCCTGCCGGTCGGTCTCCGCGGGGCCTTCGACAGCCCGGCTGCCCCGACGATCCAGCTCCGCTGCCAGATCGGCACCCAGCTCGCTTTCCCCAGCCAGCACGAACAGCCCGCCTTCCGCCAACGCCACCGCTGGACCCCGCGCTAGGATCAGCAGTGCCCCGGATGGATCCTCGACCAAGGAGGTCTCCGCGAATCCGGCGTCCGCCAGAGCCTGCCGCCAGACGGGGGGCCGCACCAGCGCGTAGTCGGAGCGATACACGTCTTGGAATCGCCACCAGCCGGGCAGCAGTCCGAAGGTCAGGTCCAGCCATTCCTTGCGGGCGGTTTCCTCGACGGCCACCAACATGCCCGCCGGGGCAAGGAGGCGCCGACAGTGCGCGAGCGCCTGTCCTAGGTCGCGGGTCGCGTGCAGGACGTTCGCGGCGATCACGAGGTCGTAGCCGTGGAGGCCGAAGCCCTGATCAGCCGGGTTCCGTTCGATGTCTAGTGCCAGCAGGCGAAGGCCTGCGCCGCGCTCGCCGAACTCCCGCTCAGCGTCCGGGAAGAAGCCGGTGGAGACGTCGGTGAAGGTGAACTCGGTCCATTCCGGCGGCAGGACGTCCATTAGGGCGGAGGTGGTTGCGCCCGTGCCTGCGCCGATCTCGATCACCCGCAGCGGCCGGCCTTCTGGTAGGCCGGCGACCGCCGCCCGCAGGGCGTCGGCGAGCATTTGGTTCACAGCCCGCGCGACGGGCGCGTCGCGGTACAGGCTCGCCGCTCCCGGCTCTCCGCCGAACAGCAGGTCCAGCGCATCGGCGCGACCGCGGAGCACGTCGGCGAGCGACTCCCCGCAGCGGCGGAGCAGGCCCAGCTCGATCGAATCGGCTGTGGAGGCGGCCGGTCCAGCCTCGGGCTCCGCAGGCACTTCCAGCCGGGCTGCTACGCGCCAGCCGCCCGCCGGCTCCCGGTCGAGGATCCCCATTCCCTCCAGCACTGACAGCAACCGGACGAATAGCCGCCCGTGATCCCCAGTAACCCTCAGCCGGCGGCGCAACTCGTCCGTCTCGAAACGGTCGCCCGGCTTGAGCTCCCATCCCAGCTCACGGAAGGCGCCGAGCAGCTGTCGGCGGGACTCATGCTCCAGCCCGCGCCCCAACTCGGTGAGCGAGGCCCTGTCGTGGCCCGCCGCCTCAAGGTATCCGTCCATCGCTGCCAGGCCAGTCTCGATCTGCTGCGGCGCGGCGAGGAAGTCCGCCTGCTGGAGTCCCACCGCCGCCGCGTCGCGCCAGACCACTTCGTGCAGTGCCTCATCCACTCGGTGTTGCGACAGCGCCGTGCGGCTCGCCTGTCTGAGCGCGAACCCCTCTATGCGCGCCAGCTCCTCGCCCGTCTTCGTGTAGAGCCAGACATCTGCCTTGCGCGTCTGCCCGCTCTCGCCGCGGTCGACTGCCCTGCAGAAAACGCGCTCCGGGAGCGCATCGCGCAGGACCAAGCGGTCCCAGCCGATCGGCAGCCATGTGCCACGGGATCCGTCCAGTTTCGAGATGCCGCCCAGCACTTGGCAACAGGCGTGGAGCAGTGCCGGATGTGCGAGCAGATTCCGGTTCTCCAATCCCGTCGGCAACAGCACCTCGCCCAGCGCCTCGCCGGGGCCCGCCCAAAGCCGGCCTAGGCCACGGAAGGCCGGACCGTACTCGAGGCCGACGGGGCCCGACTCGAAGTCCACGTCAGCTTGGGCAAGCCCCCCCTGCAGCGCACCAAGGTCTGCCAGGCCGGACGCAGCTGCTATCGCCTGTGCCCAGCGGCCTTCGGCGTGTGTCTCCCATCGACCCTCCGCATCCCTGCTGACGACCTTCCAGCCGCCATGCTCGCCGAGCACCACCTGAACCAGACGGCCCTCCTCGCCCGACAGCACGAGCGGACTTGTGATCGAGGTCTCGTCAAGGACGACGGGAAGCTGGTGGTCGGTCTCCCGAAGCGCTTCAGCCACCTGCGCCGCGTAGAGGGCGCCCGGTGCGACCACTTCGCCGAACACGCGGTGGTCTGCGAGCCAGGCCGGATCCTCACTCTGCAACTCTTTCTCGAAGGAGTGCTGGCCATCCGGGGAATCCCGCCGCACCCCGAGCAGCGGGTGTCCCAACCCTGGCTGCCGACGCGAGGATGGCGCGATCCAGTAGCGCTCCCGCTGGAACGGATAGGCGGGCAGCGAGACCCGCCGCCGCCGCTCCCCGACAAACAGGCCCTCGAAGGCAATGTCGAGACCCGCCTCGTACGCACCCGCCACCGCGCCGGCGAAGTCCCCGTTCCCGTCGCGCCGCTGGCTCGGGATCACGGGAGGCACGTCGGCGTGCGGCCAGGCGAGCGCCGCCATCGGTCCCAGCACGCCATGGGGCCCGATCTCCAGCAGCAGTCCCGCCTGTAAGTCCGCCAGCGTCCGCACCGCCGTCGCGAACCGGACCGGCTGGCGCGCCTGACGCCGCCAGTACGCTCCGTCGGGAGCGCTCTCCAGCACGCGCCCGCTCACATCGCTCAGCAGCGGCACCAAAGGTGCCGAGGCCCTAGGGGTCGCCGCTTCCAGCTCCGCCAGCGCCGGATCCATCAGCGCGCTGTGGAAGGCGTGGCTGGTCCGCAGGCGCTCCACTCGCAGGCCGTCCCCTTCGAAGCGCTTCAGGAGCGCCTCGACTTCGGCCTCCGGCCCGCTGACGACTTGGTGCGCACCGTTGTCCGCTGCCAGCGAAACCGCACCATCGAGCGCGGAGGTGACCAAGTCGCGCGAGGCGAACACTGCCGCCATCGAACCGTCATCGGAAAGCGAACCCATCAGCGCGCCCCGGCGCGTGGCGAACCGCATCCCGCTCTCGAGATCGAAGGCTCCGGCCGCCGCCGCGGCGGCCAACTCTCCCGCGCTGTGCCCAACCACGATGTCGGGTCGCACTCCCACGCTGGCCCACAGCGCAGTCAGCCCGCTCTCTAGCGCGTAGAGCGCCGGCTGCGCCCATTCGGTCCGCTTCAGCCGCTCGGAATCCTCGAACATCACCGGGAGAAGCGCTCTGCCGCGCTCTGCGCGGAA
Source organism: Bryobacterales bacterium (assembly GCA_963662745.2). GTDB lineage: Bacteria > Acidobacteriota > Terriglobia > Bryobacterales > UBA6623 > VXMF01. The sequence goes on along the minus strand of CAXXUI010000002.1, from coordinate 715,660 downwards.
CACCTCCTCGCACCGGTCTAGGACCGCCCGGAAGACCGGCTCGGTCGCATACAGCTCCCGGCCCATCCCCGCCCACTGGCTGCCCTGCCCGGTGTACAGGAAGGCGACCTTGACTGCGGTGGGCGATATCGCGGCACACTGTCCCACCACCACCAGCTGCTCCTCCAGCGAGGCACGATCCTGGAACACGAGGCCGGAGCGGTAGCGGAAATGGCTCCGTCCCATCCCCGCCGTCCACGCCATGTCGGCGAGCGCCATGTCTTCCGAGAGGGCGGCCTGGTAGCGGCCGGCCAGCTGCCGGAGCGCTCCCTCGGATTTCGCCGACAGCGGGAGCAGGCGGTGCTGGCGGGGCGCGTCGGCCTGCGAGAGGCGGACATCCGCACCCGGCTGCGGCAGAGCGGGAACCTCGATGCGCGGCGGTTCGCGCTCCTCGGCGTATCCCTCGATCACGACATGGGCGTTGGTGCCCGAGATCCCGAAGGAACTGACGGCGGCCCGCCGCGGCCGCTCCGCCTCCGGCCAAGGCGTCGCTTCCGACGCCACCCGGACGGGGAGCTCCTGCCAGTCCATCCGCGGGTTGGGCCGCTCAAAGTGCAAGTGCCGCGGAATCACGCCGGAGCGGATCGCGAGCACCGCCTTGATCAGCCCGGCCACGCCGGCCGCCGCCTCCAGGTGGCCCACGTTCGTCTTCACCGATCCGACCAGCAGCGGGCGCTCCGGGCTCCGGCCCCGGCCATACACTGCCGCCGCCGCCTCCACTTCGACCGGATCGCCCAGCTCGGTGCCCGTGCCGTGCGCCTCCAGGTAGTCGACCGAGGAGGCGTTCACGCCCGCCCGCGCAAGCGCCTCTTCGATCACGCGCTCTTGGGCCGGGCCGTTCGGCACGGTCAGGCCGGCGCTCGCGCCGTCCTGGTTCACCGCCGACCCGAGCACCACCGCGAGGATCCGGTCTCCGGCTGCCTCCGCGTCCGCAAGGCGCTTGAGCACAACCATCCCGCATCCCTCGCTCCGTACGTAGCCATCGGCCGCTGCGTCGAAGGTCTTGCAGCGTCCATCCGCGGCGAGCATGCCGGCGTCGGTGAAGATCCGGGTGGCGCTCGACGTCAGAACCGCGTTCACCCCTCCCGCCAGCGCTAGGTCCGCCTCGCCCTGCCGGAGCGCCGCGGCCGCTTGGTGCAGCGCGACCAGTGACGAGGAACAAGCGGTGTCCACCGTGATGGCCGGACCCTCGAGGCCGAGCGCGAAGGCGACCCGGCCGACCGCCGTCGAGGCGGCGATACCGGTGGACATGTAGAGATTGGTTAGCGGGTCGTCGCCAAGTGTCGCGACCAGAGCCTCGTAGTCATGGCCGCACACTCCGCCATATACTCCGGTCCGGCTGCCACGCAGCCTGTCCGGGGCAATCCCGGCGTCCTCCAGCGCCGCCCAGCTGGTCTCGAGCAGCATCCGCTGCTGGGGATCCAGCAGCTCCGCCTCGACCGGGGCGATCCGGAAGAAGCCCGCGTCGAAGCGGTCTAGGCCTTCCACATAGGCGCCGAAGGGGCGTGCCACGTCCGTCTCCGCATCCACGAAGAGGCCGTCCGGGCGCCCCTTCGTCACTAGGTCGGCCCCGGAGCGAAGCTGCGCCCAAAACGCCTCGGCGTCCTCCGCCCCGGGGAAGCGGCAGGCCATGCCCACGATCGCGATGCGTTCGTCGCCGTGGCCTCGGAAGACAGGCAAGGCTCTCACCTGCGGAGCCACCGGCGCCACGCCGGCTAGCTTGCCGGCGAGGTGCTCCGCCAAGCGGGCGATGTCGGGATGATCGAACACCGCCGTGTTGGAGACGACGAACGCGCCGCGGAAGGCCCGGTTCAGGCGGTTGCGAAGCTCGACCGCCATCAGCGAGTCCATGCCCAGCTCGAAGAATCCCGCCGAGGGCGGCGGCGCGGAGCGCAGTCGCAGGACCTCGACCAGCTGTCTTCCGAGGAACCGGATCAGTGCTTCCCGGCGCTCGCCGGGGGCGAACCGCCCGAGCCGCTGGAGGAGATCGTCCGGCGCGGCGGTAGCGCGGTCCTCTTCGCGCCCCGCCACTTCTGCTAGCCAAGGTGCCCGCGACGGAAGCGACGCCCAGTCGATGAACGCCGCTACGCTGGTCCCGACATCCTCGCGCACGAGCCGCGCCAAGGCACCGATGCCCTGCTCGGGAGACATCCACTCCTCGGTCGAGTCGGTCAGCCGCGGCGTGATGCGCTCGCGCTGCTCCTCGGCCTCGCCGATGCCCGACCACGCTCCCCAGGCAATGGCTTGGCCCGGCAGGCCCAGCGCCCTCCGGTGCCGTGCCAACTGGTCTAGGAAGGCGTTGGCTGCCGCGTGGTTGGCCTGACCCGGACTCCCGATCACGCCCGCCAGGCTGGAGAAGAGGACGAACAGGTCGAGCTGCCGGTCGAGCGTCGCCCGGTGCAGCCGCCAAGCCCCCAGCACCTTGGGCCCGAGCACCCGCTCGAAGCGCTCCCAGTCTTGGTTCGTCAAGGCCGCGTCGGCGAGCGCTCCCACGCTGTGGATCACGCCTGCCAGCGGCGGTAGCTCGGCGTCGATGCGCTGGAGCATTCCCGCCACCGCCTCCTCGTCCGTGACGTCGGCGATCTCGACGCGCAGCTCGGCGCTGCCCTCCCGAAGCTCCGCGACCAGTGCCGCGGTTTCCGGGCCGGGCGGGCGGCGTCCGTTCAGCACGATGGCCCCGGCTCCCTCGCCGGCGAGCCAGCGCGCCACCTCCAGCCCGAGCCCGCCGAGCCCTCCCGTGATCAGATAGCTGCGGTCCCCGCGTAGCCGCGCCTCGCCCGGGCCGGGTTCCACCGAACGGCCCGGCAGCCCGGTGAGGCGCGTCAGCCGGGCAACCAAGCGGGCCTCGCCCCGGCGGGCGACGCGCGTCTCGCGGTCGGGGAAGAGCAGTTCGTCGGCCAGCGTGTCGACGGACGGGGGAGATTCGGGATCCAGGTCTAGCAGGCGCGACGTCAGATCCGCGTGTTCCAGATCCACAACGCTCGCGAAACCCCACAGCGAGGCCCCCGCGAGGGCGCCGGAGCGCTCCCGCTCGATCACTTGGCCGCCCCGGGTCACGAACCAGGTGCCGCTGACCGGTGACACGCCCGCATCCGACATCCCCTGGACCAGCGCCAGCGCTCCCGCATCCACCGCCTGCAGCTGCGCTGCCAGCTGCCGCGTCGAGAGCTCGGCGCCATCTGGCCCGAGCCCGCCCAGATACGCCACGCCGCGCAGGGGCAGCGCGCCCGGCAATGACTCGAAGAACCCGCGCCACGCTTGGCGGTCGCCATCCCGAGGGCCTTCGACCGCCCGGCTGCCCCGGCGATCCAGCTCCGCTGCCAGCTCGGCCCCCAGGTCGCTCTCCCCGGCCAGCACGAACAGCCCGCCTTCCGTCCCCGTCTCCGACGGCCCTCGCGCCCAGATCACGAGCGCCCCGGACGGATCCTCGACCAGGGAGGTCGCGCCAAATCCGGCGTCCGCGAGAGCCTGCCGCCAGATGTCGGGCCCGACCAGCGCGTAGTCGGAGCGGTAAGCGTCCTGGAAGCGCCACCAGCCGGGCAGCAGACCGAAGCTCAGGTCCAGCCACAGCTTACGGTCGGTCTCTTCGACGGCCGCCAGCAAGCCCGACGGGGCCAAGAGGCGCCGGCAGTTAGCGAGCGCCTGACCTAGGTCGCGGGTAGCGTGCAGGACGTTTGAGGCGATCACCAGGTCGTAGCCGTGGAGCGCGAAGCCCTGATCCGCCGGATCCCGTTCGATGTCCAGCGCTAAGAAGCGAAGGTCCGCTCGCCGCTCGCCGAACTCCCGCTCCGCGTCCGGGAAGTAGCCGGTCGAGAGGTCGGTGAAGGTGTATTCGGTCCGCTCGGCCGGTAGGACGTTCAGCAGGGCGGAGGTGGTCGCACCGGTCCCCGCGCCGACCTCGATCACCCGCAGCGGCCGGCCTTCCGGCAGCCCGGCGACCGCCGCGCGCATGGCGTCGGCGACCATTTGGTTCACTGCCCGCGCTACGGCCGACTCGCGGTACAGGCTCGCCGCTCCTAGCTCACCGCCGAAGAGCAGGTCCAGCGCATTGGCGCGGCCGCGGAGCACGTCGGCGAGCGACTCCCCGCAGCGGCGGAGCACGTCCAGCTCGATCGATTCGGCTCCGGAGTCGGCCGGGGCCGCCGCCGACTCCGCAGGCGCTTCCGGCGCGCTTACCACGCGCCAGCCTCCGGCCGGTTCCCTGCCGAGGAGATCCATCTCCTCCAGCACTGACAGCAACCGACCGAACAGCCGCCCGTGATCCTCGGTCACCCTCAGCCGACGGCGCAACTCGTCCGTCTCGAAACGGTCGTCCGGCGCGGGCTCCCATCCCAGCTCCTGGAATCCGCGCAGGAGCAGCCGGCGCGCCTCACGCTCCAGCTCGTGCCCCAGCTCGGTGAGCGAAGCCCTGTCGCGGTCCTCCGCCCCGAGGTATCGGTCCGGCGCTCGTAGGCCAGACTCGATCTCTTGGGGCTCGGCGAGGAACTCCGCGTCACGAAGGCCCACCGCCGCCCCCTCGCGCCACACCATCTCGTGCAGAGCCTCCTCCACACGGCCGGCCGACAGGGCCGCTCGGCTCGCGCGCCTGAGCGCGAAGCCCTCGATGCGCGCCAGCTCCTCACCTCTTCTCGTGTAGAGCCAGAGATCTGCCTTGCGCGTCTGGCCGCCCCTGCTGCGGTCCAGTGCCCGGCAGAACACACGCTCCGGCAGCGCCTCGGGGAGGACGAAGCGGTCCCAGCCGATAGGCAGCCATGTTTCCCCGGCTGCGTCCAGTTCTGCGGCGCCGCCCAGTACTTGGAAACAGGCGTCGAGCAGTACCGGATGCGCGAGCAGCCCGTGATTTTCCGTTCCCGCCGACAGCAGCACCTCGCCCAGCGCCTCGCCGGAGCCCGACCACAGCCGCGCCAGACCTCGGAAGGCCGGACCGTAGTCGAGGCCAGCTGCGCGCAGCTGGCGGTATCCGGCCTCCACGTCCACTTGGGCGAGGGCGTCCTGCAGCGCCCCGAGGTCCCTTGTCTCGGACGCGGATGCTGCGAGCGCTGACCAGCGGCCTTCGGCGTGCGTCTCCCACCGTCCGCCCGCAGCCCTGCTTACGACCTTCCAAGCGCCGTCCTCGCCGAGCACCACTTGAACCAGCCGGCCCTCCTCGCCCGACAGCACCAGGGGGCGCGTGATCGCGCTCTCTTCGAGTGCGACTTGGACTCCGGGATGCGTTTCGCGAAGCGCCTCGACCACCTGCACCACGTAGAGCGCCCCCGGCGCTACGACGTTCCCGAACACCCGGTGGTCTGCCAGCCAAGCCGGATCCCGACTGTCTAGCTGCCGCTCGAAGGAGTGCTCGCCATCCGGGGAATCCCGCCGCACCCCGAGCAGCGCGTGCCCCGCCACCGGCTGCCGCCGCGCAGGGGCGGAGATCCAGTAGCGCTCCCGCTGGAACGGATAGGCCGGCAGCGAGACCCGCCGCCGCCGCTCCCCGGCGAACAGGCCCTCGAAGGCAATGTCGAGACCTGCCTCGTACGTGCCAGCCACCGCCGCGACGAAGTCCCCGTTCCCGCCGCGCCGCTGGCTCGCAATCACCGTAGGCGCCTCGCCGTGCGGCCAGCCCAGCGCCGCCATCGGGCCCAGCACGCCATGGGGGCCGATCTCCAGCAGAAGCCCCGCCTGCAAGTCCGCCAGCGTCCGCAGCGCCGTCGCGAACTGGACCGGCTCGCGCGCTTGGCGCCGCCAGTACGCTCCGTCGGGCACCGCTTCCAGCACCTGTCCGCTCACATCGCTCACCAGCCGCAGCGTCGGTGCCGAGGCCACGGGCGCCGCCGCTTCCAGCTCCGCCAGCAGCGGCTCCATCAGCGCGCTGTGGAAGGCGTGGCTGGTCCGCAGACGCTCCACTCGCAAACCGTCCTCTTCGAACCTCGTCAGCAGCGCCTCGATGTCGGCCTCCGGACCGCTCACGACCTGGTGCGTGCCGTTGTCGGCCGCCAGGCACACCGCAGCGTCAAGGCTGGCTGCGACCCGCTCCGCCGAAGCGAACACCGCCGCCATCGCGCCCCCCTCGGAGAGCGCACCCATCAGCGCGCCCCGGCGCGTGGCGAACCGCATCCCGGTCTCGAGGTCAAGGGCCCCGGCAGCCGCCGCAGCCGCGATCTCTCCCACGCTGTGCCCGAACACGATGTCGGGCCGCACCCCCACGCTGGCCCACAGCGCGGTCAGCCCGCTCTCCAGCGCGTAGAGCGCCGGCTGCGTCCACTCGGTGCGGTCCAGCCGCCCGGCATCGTCGAAGATCACCGGGAGGAGCGCCCTGCCGCGCTCTGAGCGGAACACCTCCTCGCACCGGTCCAAGACCGCCCGGAAGACCGGCTCGGCCTCATAGAGCTCCCGGCCCATGCCCGCCCACTGGCTCCCCTGCCCGGTGTAAAGAAAGGCGACCTTTCCTTCGGCAGGCGACGCGACTGCGTCCTGCCTCACCACCTCCAACTGCTCCTCGAGCGAGGCGCGATCGCTGAACACAAGGCCGGAACGGTAGCCAAGATGGCTCCGGCCCGCGCTCGCCGTCCACGCCATGTCCGCGAGCGGAGTATCGTCGGAAAGAATGGCTTGGTACCGGCCGGCTAGCTGCCGGAGTGCGTCTTCGGACTTCGCCGAGATCGGCAGCAGGCGGTGCAGGCGGGTTGCGTCGGCCTGTGGGACGAGGTCATCCTCACCAGACTCCGGTGGTGCTAGCACCTCGATACGCGGCAGCTCGCGCTCCTCTGCGTATCCCTCGATCACGACATGGGCGTTGGTGCCCGAGTATCCGAAGGAGCTGACAGCGGCCCGCCGCGGCCGCTCCGCCTCCGGCCAAGGCGTCGCCTCCGACGTCACCCGGACGGGGAGCTTCTCCCAGTCCATCCGTGGGTTGGGGAGTTCGAAGTGCAGGTGACGCGGAATCACCCCGGAACGGATCGCGAGCACCGCCTTTATAAGCCCGGCCACGCCCGCTGCCGCCTCTAGGTGGCCTATGTTCGTCTTCACCGATCCGACCAGTAGCGGGCGGTCCGGGCTCCGGCCCCGGCCGTACACCGCAGCCGCTGCCTCCACTTCGACCGGATCGCCCAGTTCGGTGCCTGTGCCGTGTGCCTCCAAGTAGTCGATTGAGGAGGCCTCGACACCCGCCCGCGCGAGCGCCTCTTCGATCACGCGCTCTTGGGCCGGGCCGTTCGGGACGGTCAATCCGGCGCTCGCGCCATCTTGGTTCACCGCCGATCCGAGCACAACCGCGAGGATCCGGTCCCCTGCCGCCTCCGCGTCCGCAAGGCGCTTGAGCACAACCATCCCGCATCCCTCGCCCCGCACATAGCCGTCGGCCGCGGCGTCGAAGGTCTTGCAGCGCCCATCCGCGGCGAGCATGTCGGCATTGATCGCGAGACTGGTGAGTTCTGCCCTCAAGATCGCGTTCACGCCTCCTGCCAGCGCCAGATCCGCCTCGCCTGCGCGCAATGCCGCTGCCGCTTGGTGCAGCGCGACCAGCGACGAGGAGCATGCGGTGTCCACGGTGATGGCCGGACCCTCGAAACCGAGGGCAAAGGCGATCCGGCCGATCGCGGCCGAGAAGGCCACGCCAGTAGACCGGTAGAGGGTCGTCGACGGTTCCTCGGTGGTCTCGCTGACGAGCGCCTGATAATCATTCGTCGAGATTCCGCCGAAGACCCCCGTTCGGCTTCCACGTAGCCCGTCCGGGGCGATGCCGGCGTCCTCGAGTGCCGCCCAGCTTGTCTCAAGCAGCATCCGCTGCTGGGGGTCGAGGAGTTCCGCCTCGACCGGGGCGATTCGGAAGAAGTCGGCATCGAAACGGTCTATGCCATCCACGTAGGCGCCGAAGTGGCGCGCCGCCTCCGTCTCAGCATCCACGAAGAGCCCGTCCGGACGTCCCCTTGTCACCAGATCGGCCCCGGAGAAAAGCTGCGCCGAGAACGCCTCGGCATCCGGTGCACCGGGGAAGCGGCAGGCGATGCCGACGATCGCGATGCGTTCGTCCTCCCGCTGCCTGACGGCGGGCAGGGCACGCTCGGAGCGTGCCTCCGTTACCACTCCGTCAAGCTTGCCCGCAACGTGTGCTGCAAGTCGGGCGATGTCGGGATGATCGAACACTGCGGTGTTCGAGACGACGAACGCCTCCCGGAAGACCCGGTTCAGGCGGTTGCGAAGCTCCACTGCCATCAGCGAGTCCATGCCCAGTTCGAAGAATCCCGCCGAGGGAGATGGGCTGGACCGGAGGCGGAGGATCTGGACCACCTGCTCCTTGAGGAACCGGATCAGCTCGTCGCGGCGCTCCTTAGAGGCGAGTCCCCGGAGCCGCCACAGCAGTTGGTCAGCAGCCTGATCGGCGACCTGATCTTCCCGGGCGGCGGAAGAGTGGGCCTCCCTACGCCCCGTCACCTCCTTGAGCCAAGGGGCCTGCATCGGAAGCGCTGACCAGTCCACGAACGCCGCCACACTGGTTCCGATACCCTCGCGCACGAGCCGCTCCAAGGCCTGGATGCCTTGTTTGGGTGTGATCCATTCCTCGCCGTATTGGGCAAGCTGCGATGCGATGCGTTCGCGACGCTCTTCGGCTTGGCCGGTCTCCGACCATGCCCCCCACGCAATGGACTGGCCCGGCAGGCCCAGCGCCCTCCGGTGCCGTGCCAGCTGGTCCAGGAAGGCGTTGGCCGCCGCGTAGTTGGCCTGCCCCGGGTTTCCGACCACCCCCGCCAGGCTGGAGAAGAGGACGAACAGGTCGAGCTGCCGGTCGATCGTCGCCCGGTGAAGGCGCCAAGCCCCCAGCACCTTGGGCCCGAGCACCCGCTTGAAGCGCTCCCAGTCCTGGTTCGTCAATGCCCCGTCGGCAAGCGCTCCCACGCTGTGGATCACGCCCGCTAGCGGCGGGAGCTCGGCGTCGATGCGCTGGAGCATTCCCGCCACCGCCTCCTCGTCCGTCACGTCGGCGATCTCGAGGCGCACTTCGGCACTGCCCTGCCGGAGCTCCGCGATCAGCGCCTCGGCAGCCGGGTCGGGCGGGCGGCGTCCGTTCAGGACGATGGCCCCGGCTCCCGCCCCGGCGAGCCAACTCGCCACTTCCAGCCCGAGCCCGCCGAGGCCTCCCGTGATCAGATAGCTGCGGTCCCCGCGCAGCCCGGCCTCACCCGGCCCGGATTCGGCCGCATCCTCCGCCCGCCCGGCGAGACTGGTCAGCCGGGCAACCAGGCGGTTCCCGCCCCGGCGGGCGACGCGCGTCTCGCGGTCGGGGAAGAGCAGCTCGTCGGCAAGCTTGCCGACGGACGGGGGAGACTCGGGATCCAGGTCCAGCAGGCGCGGGGTCAGATCTCCGTGCTCCAACTCCACCACGCTCGCGAAGCCCCACAGCGAGGCACCCACGAGCGCGCCGCAGCGCTCCCGCTCGATCACCTGGCCACCCCGGGTCACGAACCAGGTGCCGCTGACCGGCGACACGCCCGCGTCCGACATTCCCTGGACCAGCGCCAGAGCGCCCGCGTCGACCGCCTCGAGCTCCGCTTCCAGCTCCCGAGTCGAGAGGGCGGCGCCGTCTGGCCGGAGCCCGCCCAGATACGCCACGCCGCGCAGGGGCAGCGCGCCCGGCAAGGACTCGAAGAACCCGCGCCACGCCTGGCGGTCGGCCTCCGCGGGGCCTTCGACCGCCCGGCTGCCCCGGCGAACCAGCTCCGCCGCCAGCTCGGCATGCAGTTCGCTCTCCCCGGCCAGCACGAACAGCCCGCCTTCGACCCCGGCCTCGGACGGCCTCCGCGCCAGAATCAGGAGCGCTCCGGACGGATCCTCGACCAGGGAAGTCTCCGCGAATCCCGCGTCCGCGATGGCCTGCCGCCAGACAGGGGGCCCGGCCAGCGGGTAATCGGGGCGATAGGCGTCTTGGAAACGCCACCAGCCGGGCAGCAGTCCGAAGGTCAAGTCCAGCCACTCCTTGCGGGCGGCTTCCTCGACGGCCACCAGCAAGCCCGACGGGGCCAGGAGGCGCCCGCAGTGGGCGAGCGTCTGGCCTAGGTCGCGAGTCGCGTGCAGGACGTTCGCGGCGACCACGAGGTCGTAGCCGTGGGGAGCCAACCCTTGATCCGTCGGATCTAGTTCGATGTCGAGCGCTAGGAAGCGAAGGCCCGCGCTCCGCTCGCCCAACCGCTGCTCAGCATCAATGACCGAGTCCGTCGAGATGTCGGTGAAGGTAAACTCGGTCCGGTCGGTCGGCAGGACGTCTAGAAGGGACGAAGAGGTTGCGCCCGTCCCTGCGCCGATCTCGATCACCCGCAGGGGTCGGCCTTCTGGCAGTCCGGCGACCGCCGCGCGCACGGAGTCGGCGACCATGCGGTTCAACGCGCATGTGACGGAAGACTCGCGGTACAGCCTCGCCGGTCCCAGTTCTCCGCCGAAGAGCAGGTCCCGTGCATCGGCGCGGCCGCGGAGCACGTCGGCGAGCGACTCCCCGCAGCGGCGGAGCAGGCGCAGCTCGATGGAATCGGATTCGGAGTGAGTCGGCCCCGCCTGAGTCTCTAGGTGTGCTTCCGGTGCCGTTGCAACATGCCAACCGCCTGCCGGCTCCCGGTCGAGGAGCCCGATCTCCTCCAGCACCGACAGCAAGCGGCCGAACAGCGGCCCGCAGTCCTCCGTCACCCTCAGCTGGCGACGCAGCTCGTCCGTCTCGAAACGGTCTCCCCTACCAGGGTCCCATCCCAGCTCCCGGAGTCCGTGTAGCAGTAGCCGCCGGGACTCACGTTCCAGCTCGCGCCCGAGGGCGGAAAGCGACGCCCTGTCGCAGCCCTCCGCCTCGAGGTATCCGTCCAGCTCTCCTAGGCCGGACTCGATCTCCTTAGGCGCGGCGAGGAAGTCGGCCTGCCGGAATCCCACCGCCGCTCTTTCGCGCCACACCACCTCGTGCAGCGCCTCCTCTACCCGGTGACGCGACACCGCAGTCCGGCTCGCCTGTCTGAGCGTGAAGCCCTCGATGTGCGCCAGCTCCTCGCCTGTTTCCGTGTAGAGCCAGAGGTCTGTCTTGCGTGTCTGGCCGCCTTCGCCGCGGTCGAGTGCCCGGCAGAAGACGCGCTCCGGCAGCGCGTCGCGGAGAATGAGGCGGTCCCAGCCGATCGGCAGCCATGTCCCTCCTGCTCCCGCCAGCTCCGTGACAGCCCCCAGTACCTGGAAACAGGCGTCGAGCAGTGCCGGATGAACGAGAAGGTTCCTGTGATCCACATCGGCCGGCAGCAGCACTTCGCCCAGTGCTTCGCCGTGCCCCGCCCAGAGCTGGCCCAGACCGCGGAAGGCCGGCCCGTACTCGAGACCAACGAAAACCGACTCGAAATCCGTGCTCAGCTGTGTGAGGCTGGACCTCAGCGCACCGAGGTCTGCCGATTCGGATCTGGCTCCGGCGAGAGATGCCCAGCGGCCTTCGGCGTGTGTCTCCCATCGCCCGCCCGAATCCCTGCTGACGACTTTCCAGCCGCCGTGCTCGCTGAGTACGACTTGGACAAGACGCCCCTCGTCGCCGGACAGCACGAGCGGGCGCGTGATCGCGGTCTCCTCTAGGACGACGGGCAGTTCGTGATGCGTTTCTCGGAGGGCTTCACTCGCCTGCGCCGCGTAGAGTGCCCCCGGCGCAACCACTTCGCCGAACACTCGGTGGTCGGCGAGCCACGCCGGATCCCGACTGCGCAGCTGGTTCTCGAAGGAGTGCTCGCCATCCGGGGAATCCCGCTGAATGCCGACGAGCACGTTGCCCGTCTCAGTCTGCAAACGCCGGGAACGAGAGACCCAGTAGCGCTCCCGCTGGAAGGGATAGGCGGGCAGCGAGACCGGCCGCCGCCGCTCTCCGACAAACAGGCCCTCGAAGGCAATGTCGAGACCCGCCTCGTACGCGCCCGCCACCGCCTCGACGAAGTCTCCGTTCCCGTCGCGCCGCTGGCTCGGGATCACCGGAGGCGCCTCGCTGTGCGGCCAGCCCAGCACCGCCATCGGGCCCAGCACGCCATGGGGCCCGATTTCCAGCACAAGCCCCGCCTCCAAAGCTGCCAGCGTCCGCAGCGCCGTCGCGAACTGGACCGGCTCGCGCGCCTGGCGGCGCCAGTACGCTCCGTCGGGAGCCGCTTCCAGCACTTGCCCGCTCACATCGCTCACCAGCCGCACCGCAGGTTGCGAGGCCTCGGGTGCCGCCGCTTCCAGTTCCGCCAGCACCGAGTCCATCAGCGCGCTGTGGAAGGCGTGGCTGGTCCGCAGGCGCTCCACTCGCAGACCGTCCTGTTCGAGTCTCTGCAGCAGCAGCTCGATGTCGGTTTCCGCCCCGCTCACCACCTGGTGCGCACCGTTGTCGGCAGCCAGCGAGACGCCTTCCGGGAGCGCATCGCGCACGCGGTCCGCGGAGGCGAACACCGCCGCCATCGTCCCGTTCTCAGGCAGCGCACCCATCAGCGCGCCCCGGCGCGCGGCGAACCGCATCCCGGTCTCCAGATCAATGGCTCCCGCGGCCGCTGCCGCCGCGATCTCTCCCAGGCTGTGCCCGAACACGATGTCGGGCCGCACCCCCACGCTGGCCCACAGCGCCGTCAGCCCGCTCTCCAGCGCGTAGAGCGCCGGCTGCGTCCACTCGGTCCGATCCAACTGCCGACCGCCGGACTCCTCGAACATCACTTGCAGCAGCGACGCGTCTCGCTCTGCGCGGAACACCTCCTCGCAGCGGTCCAGAACCGCCCTGAACACCGGCTCGGTCGCATAGAGCTCCCGGCCCATGCCCGCCCACTGGCTCCCCTGCCCGGTGTAGAGGAAGGCGACCTTTCCAGCGCGGGACGAGGCGACGGCACCCTGGCTCACCACTTCCAGCTGCGCCTCTAGCGAGGCGCGGTCGCTGAAGACGATGCCCGAGCGGTACGGGAAGTGACTCCGGCCCGTGCCGGCGGTCCAAGATACGTTGGCCAGCGGTGTGTCTGCCGCCAACGCGGCCCGGTACCTGTCGGCCAGCTGCTGGAGAGCTTGCTCGGACTTCGCCGAGAGCGGCAGCAGGCGGTGCCGACGGGGTGCGCCGGGCTGCCGGTCGCGGCCATCCGCACCCGACTCTGGCAGTGCGGGCACCTCGATGCGCGGCGGCTCGCGCTCCTGGCGGTATCCCTCGATCACGACATGGGCGTTGGTGCCCGAGTATCCGAACGAGCTGACGGCGGCCCGCCGCGGACGCTCGGCCTCCGGCCAGGGCGTCGCCTCCGCCGCCACTCGGACGGGGAGCTTCTCCCAGTCCATCCGCGGGCTGGGACGCTCGAAGTGCAGGTGGCGCGGAATCAGCCCGGAACGGATCGCGAGCACCGTCTTGATCAGCCCGGCCACCCCAGCTGCCGCCTCCAGGTGGCCTACGTTCGTCTTCACCGATCCGATCAGCAGCGGGCGGTCCGGGCCACGCCCGCGGCCGTACACCGCCGCCGCCGCCTCGACCTCGACGGGATCGCCCAGCTCGGTGCCCGTGCCGTGCGCCTCCAGGTAGTCCACCGAGGAGGGCTCCGCGCCCGAGCGCGCCAGCGCCTCCTCGATCACCCGCTCTTGGGCCGGGCCGTTCGGCACGGTCAGGCCGGCGCTCGCGCCGTCTTGGTTGACCGCCGATCCCAGCACCACCGCGAGGATCCGGTCTCCGGCGGCCTCCGCGTCCGCGAGGCGCTTGAGCACCACCATGCCGCATCCCTCGCCGCGCACAAAGCCGTCGGCTGCCGAGTCGAAGGTCTTGCAGCGTCCGTCCTCGGCGAGCATCCCCGCGTCGCTATAGATCCGCGTGGCGGTGGAGGTCAGGATCGCGTTCACGCCTCCTGCCAGCGCCAGGTCCGCCTCGCCCGCGCGGAGCGCCGCCGCCGCCTGGTGCAGCGCGACCAGCGACGAGGAACACGCCGTGTCCACCGTGATGGCCGGACCCTCAAGGCCGAGCGCGAAGGCTACCCGGCCGACCGCGGCCGAGGGGGTGGTGCCGGTGGACCTGTACAGGTTGGTTGAGGGATCGTCGCCGGGCGTCGAGACCAAGGCAGCGTAGTCGTGGCTGCATACTCCTCCATACACTCCGGTCCGGCTGCCGCGCAGCCCGTCCGGGGCGATCCCGGCGTCCTCCAGCGCCGCCCAGCTGGTCTCGAGCAGCATCCGCTGCTGAGGATCGAGCAGCTCCGCCTCGACCGGGGCGATCCGGAAGAAGCCCGCGTCGAAGCGGTCTAGGCCCTCGACATAGGCGCCGAACGCGCGCGCCGCCTCTGTCTCGGCATCCACGAAGAGCCCGTCCGGGCGCCCCCTCGTCACCAGATCGGCCCCGGCGCGAAGCTGCGCCCAGAATGCCCCGGCGTCCACCGCCCCTGGGAAGCGGCAGGCCATGCCGATGATCGCGATGCGTCCTGCGCCTCGGTGCCGGACGGGCGGCAGGGCGCGCAACCGCAGCGGCTCCGGTGACGCGTCGTCAAACTGGCTCGCAAGGTGTTCCGCCAGGCGGGCAATGTCGGGATGGTCGAATACGGCGGTGTTGGAGACGACGAACGCGCCCCGGAAGGCCCGGTTCAGGCGGTTGCGAAGCTCGACCGCCATGAGCGAGTCCATGCCCAGCTCGAAGAATCCTGCCGAGGCGGGCGGGGCGGAGCGGAGCCGCAGAATCCGGACCAGCTGCTCTCCGAGGAACTGGATCAGTTCATCCCGGCGTTCCTCGGCAGGGAGTCCTCGGAGTTGGCGCAGAGAGTCGTCCCGATCGGCGGCGGAGCGAATCTGCGGGCGCCCCATCACTTCCGCCAGCCAAGGTGCCCGCACGGGAAGCGCCGGCCAGTCGATGGACGCCACCACGCTGGTCCCGACGTCCGCGCGCACAAGCCGCGCCAGGATCCGGATGCGTTGTTCGGTGCCGATCCACTCGTCGCTTGGATCGGCGAGCTGTGTCGCGCTGCCGCTCGGCCTTCCCGACATCCCCCACGCAATGGCCTGACCCGGCAGGCCGAGCGCCCGGCGGTGCCGCGCCAGCTGGTCCAGGAAGGCATCGGCCGCCGCGTGGTTGGCCAGGCCCGGATGCCCGACGACGCCCGTCAGGCTGGAGAAGAGGACGAACAGGTCGAGCTGGCGGTCGAGCGTCGCCCGGTGCAGCCGCCATGCGCCCAGCGCCGTGGGCCCCAGCACGCGCTCAAAGCGCTCCCAGTCCTGGTTCGTCAAGGCCGCTTCGGCGAGCGCTCCCGCGCTGTGGATCACGCCCGCCAGCGGCGGCAGCTCGGCGTCGATGCGCTGCAGCATGCCCGCCATCGCCGCCCCGTCGGCCACGTCGGCGATCTCGACGCGCACTTCGGCGCCGCCCTGCCGGAGTTCCGCCACCGCCTCCTCCGCCGCCGCGTCGGGCGGGCGGCGCCCGTTCAGCACGATCGCCCCGGCCCCGGCCCCGGCCAGCCAGCGCGCCGCCTCCAGCCCGACCCCTGCGAGCCCCCCGGTGACCAGATAGCTGCGGTCCTCCCGCAGCCGGCCCGCAGCCAGTGCCGAGGGCACGAGCACGAGCTTCCCGATGTGGCGCGCCGCCTGCAACTCGCTCAGCGCGGCAGCAGCCTCCGCGAGCGGCCAGCGGGTGAAGGGCAGGGGATCGAGCTGCCCCGACGCGACCCGCTCCAGAACGCCCCGCAGAATCGTCCCGAGCCGCTCCGGCTCCTCCCGCATGAGCCGGTCCAGCTCCAACGCCAAGTAGCGAACGTCCGGGCGCTCGGCCGCCATCTCCCCGGCGCTCAGAATGTTGCGTTTCCCCAGCTCGACGAAGGATCCGCCCGGCGCGAGACACGACAGGCTGGCCTCGATGAAGCCCTCCCCGGAGAGGCTGTTGAGCACCATCTCCACGCCCGCGCCCGCGGTCGCTTCCAAGATCTGCTTCCCGAAAGCCGGGGAGCGGCTGTCGAACACCGCCGCGACCCCCAGCGAACGCAGGTACTGCTGCTTCGGCGCGCTCGCGCTCGCGTACACCTCCAGCCCCGCTGCCTGCGCCAGCCGGATCGCAGCGTGACCCACGCCCCCCGTGCCCGCATGGACCAGCACCCGCGCCCCGGCTCCCAGACCTGCATGCTCGAAGGCCAGCGCTGCGGTCACGGACGCCACCGGCAGGCTCGCCAGCTCTGCTGCCGAAAGCCCGGGCGGCGCCGGCACGACAAACTCGGCGCGCGTGACCACCTCGGGGCCGAAGGCTCCGCGGGCGAATCCCGCCACCCGCTCCCCAGCGTGCAGTCCCCGCACGTCCTGGCCCGCCTCTAGGACCCGCCCGCACAGCTCGATGCCCAGCGGCTGGTCGGCCTCCATCACCTGCATCCCCACCATCACGTCGTGGAAGTTCACCCCGGCTGCCTCGAGCCGTACCCGAACCTCGCCGGGCCCTGCACTCTTCGGGGCCTCCTCCACGCGCAGCGCGTCGAGCGCACCGGCCGGATCGGCCGCCCAGCGCCATCCGCCATCTTCCGGGAGCTCGGCCCGTCCGGCGAACCGCGTCAACCGGGCGACTAGGCGAGCTCCCCGTCGCCAGGCGACGCGCGTCTCCGGGTCTGCAAACAGCAGCTCGTCGGCCAGCGTGTCCGCGGACGGGCCCGCCTCCGGGTCCAGGTCCAGCAGGCGAGGGGCCAGATCCGCATGCTCCAGGCCCACCACGCTCGCAAGGCCCCACAGCATGGCTCCGGGCAGCGCGCCGGTGCGCTCCCGGCCGATCACCTGCCCGCCCCGGGTCACGAACCAAGTGCCGTCCGCCGGCGACACGCCCGCGTCCGACATCCCCTGCACCAAAGCCAGCGCGCTCGCCCCGATGCGCTCCGCGTCCGCGGCCAGCTGTGCGGTCGAAAGCCCCGCCGCGTCGCGCTGCACGCTTTCCAGATGCACCACGCCCCGCAGCGGCGCCTCGCCGCCCAGCGCCTTGAAGAATGACCGCCAGGACGCCCGTCGCCCGTCCGCCGGGCCCGCCAGCACGTCCTGTCCCCGCTTGCGCAGTTCGGTCTCGAGGGCTGCGGGCAACGCTCCCGTTCCCGCCAGCACGAAACGGCCGGGGCTGACCCGCACCTCCGACGGCCCCCGCGCCAGGATCAGCAGCGCCCCGGACGGACCATTGATCAGGGACTGGCCGCCGAAGCCGGCGTTCGTCAGGGCCTGGCGCCAGATGCGGGGGCCGATCAGCGCGTGGTCGGAGCGATACGCGTCCTGGAAGCGCCACCAGCCGGGCAGCAGCCCGAAGGTCAAATCCAGCCATTCCTTGACGGCTTCCTCGACGGCCACCAGCACGCCTGACGGGGCCAGCAGGCGCCGGCAGTGGGCGAGCGCCTCGCCCAGGTCGCGGGTCGCGTGCAGCACGTTGGCGGCGATCACTAGGTCGTAGCCGTGCTTCGCAAAGCCCTGATCGGCCGGGTCCCGCTCAATGTCCAGCGCCCGGAAGCGGAACTCAGCGCCGCGTTCGCCGAACCGCCGCTCGGCTTCCGGGAAGAAGGCGGTCGAGACGTCAGTGAAGCTGTATTCGGTCCTTCCGGCCGGCAGCGCGTCCAAGAGGGCGGACGTGGTCGCGCCTGTCCCCGCGCCGATCTCGATCACCCGCAGCGGGCGGCCCTCGGGCAATCCCGCGACCGCCGCGCGCACGGCGTCGGCAGCCATGCGGTTCAGCGCCCGCATGGCGGGCGACTCGCGGTACAGGCTCGCCGCTCCCGGCTCGCCGCCGAACAGCAGGTCCAGCACGTCGACGCGGCCGCGGAGCCCATCGGCGAGCGACTCCCCGCAGCGGCGCAGCAAGCCCAGTTCGATCGAATCGGCGGCAGGCCCGGCCTGCCCCTCCACGGGCAATTCCGGCGCGGCTGCCACGTGCCAGCCGCCCGCCGGGTCCCGGCCGAGGATCCCCATCTCCTCCAGCACCGCCAGGAAGCAGCCGAACAGCTGCCCGTGATCCTGCGTCACTTTCAGCCGGCGGCGCAACTCGTCCGTCTCGAAACGGTCTCCCGGGCTGGGCCGCCAGCCCAGCTCCCCGAACCCGCGCAGCAGCAGCCGGCGTGACTCGCGCTCCAGCGCGCGCTCCAGCGCGGCGAGCGAGGCCCCGTCGCGGCCCTCCGCCACGAGGTAGCCCTCCAGCGCTCCCAGGCCGGTCTCGATCTGCTCGGGCGCGGCGAGGAAGTCCGCCGCCCGGAGTCCCGCCGGTGCACCCTCGCGCCACGCCACTTCGTGCAGCGCCTCTTCCACCCGGTGTCCAGACAGGGCCGCCCGGCTCGCGCGTCTGAGCGCGAAGCCCTCGATGCGCGCCAGCTCCTCGCCCGTTTCCGAGTAGAGCCACAGATCGGCCCTGCGGCCTCCCCCTTCTTCGCCGCGGTCGAGCGCCCGGCAGAAGACGCGCTCCGGCAGCGCCTCGCGCAGCACGAAGCGGTCCCAGCCGGCCGGCAGCCATGTTCCCGCTGCTTCGGCCAGCTCAGGGACGCCACCCAATACTTGGAAACACGCGTCGAGCAGCGCCGGATGCGCGAACAGGTCGCGCCGGTCCGTTACCGCCGGCAGCAGTACCTCGCCCAGCGCTTCGTCCTGCCCCGACCAGAGCTGGGTCAGACCGCGGAAGGCCGGCCCGTAGTCGAGTCCGGTTCTGTTCCTCTCCGGGTCGAAGTATTCCGCCTTCACATCCACTTGGGCAAGGCCGACCTGCAGCGCGCCGAGATCTACCGGTTCGGCGGCAGCTGCCGCAAGCGGTACCCAGCGGCCTTCGGCATGTGTCTCCCATTGCCCAGCCACATCCCTGCTGACGACCTTCCAGCCGCCGTGCTCGCTGAGTACCACTTGGACAAGACAGCCCTCGTCGCCGGACAGCACGAGCGGGCGCGTGATCGCGGTCTCCTCTAGGACGATGGGCAGTTCGTGATGCGTTTCTCGGAGGGCTTCACTCGCCTGCGCCGCGTAGAGTGCCCCCGGCGCAACCACTTCGCCGAACACTCGGTGGTCGGCGAGCCACGCCGGATCCCGACTGCGCAGCTGGTTCTCGAAGGAGTGCTCGCCATCCGGGGAATCCCGCTGCACGCCGAGGAGCGCGTGTCCAGCCTCCGTCGGCAGGCCTTGGGAAGGGAGTGTCCAGTAACGTTCCCGCTGGAAGGGATAGGAGGGCAGCGAGATCCGGCGGCGGCGTTCGCCGACAAACAACCCCTCGAAGGCAATGTCGAGACCCGCCTCGTACGCGCCCGCCACCGCCCCGACGAAGTCCCCGTTCCCGCCGCGCCGCTGGCTCGGGATCACCGGAGGCGCCTCGCCGTGCGGCCAGCCGAGTTCTGCCATCGGGCCCAGCACGCCATGGGGCCCGATTTCCAGCACAAGCCCCGCCTCCAAAGCCGACAGCGTCCGCAGCGCCGTCGCGAACTGGACCGGCTCGCGCGCTTGGCGGCGCCAGTAGGCGCCGTCGGGAGCCGCTTCCAGCACTTGCCCGCTCACATCGCTCACCAGCCGCACCGCAGGTTGCGAGGCCTCGGGAGCCGCCGCTTCCAGTTCCGCCAGCACCGGGTCCATCAGCGCGCTGTGGAAGGCGTGGCTGGTCCGCAGGCGCTCCACTCGCAGACCGTCCTGTTCGAGTCTCTGCAGCAGCAGCTCGATGTCGGTTTCCAGCCCGCTCACCACCTGGTGCGCACCGTTGTCGGCAGCCAGCGAGACGTCTTCCGGGAGCGCATCGCGCACGCGGTCCGCGGAGGCGAACACCGCCGCCATCGTCCCGTTCTCAGGCAGCGCACCCATCAGCGCGCCCCGGCGCGCGGCGAACCGCATCCCGGTCTCCAGATCAAAGGCTCCCGCGGCCGTGGCCGCCGCGATCTCTCCCAAGCTGTGCCCGAAGACGATGTCGGGCCGCACCCCGACGCTGGCCCACAGCGCCGTCAGCCCGCTCTCCAGCGCGTAGAGCGCCGGCTGCGTCCACTCGGTCCGATCCAACTGCCGACCGCCGGACTCCTCGAACATCACTTGCAGCAGCGACGCGTCTCGCTCAGCGCGGAACACCTCCTCGCAGCGGTCCAGAACTGCCCTGAACACCGGCTCGGTCGCATAGAGATCCCGGCCCATGCCCGCCCACTGGCTCCCCTGCCCGGTGTAGAGGAAGGCGACCCTTCCAGCGCGGGACGAGGCGACGGCACCTTGGCTCACCACTTCCAGCTGCGCCTCTAGCGAGGCGCGGTCGCTGAAGACGATGCCCGAGCGGTGCGGGAAGTGGCTCCGGCCCGTCCCGGCGGTCCAAGACATGTCGGCGAGCGTCGTGCCTTCCGCCAGGGCGGCCCGGTACCTGTCGGCCAGCTGCCGGAGAGCTTGCTCGGACTTCGCCGAGAGCGGCAGCAGGCGGTGCCGACGGGGTGCGCCGGGCTGCCGGTCGCGGCCATCCGCACCCAACTCCGGCAGTGCGGGCACTTCGATGCGCGGCGGCTCGCGCTCCTCGCGGTATCCCTCGATCACGACATGGGCGTTGGTGCCCGAGTACCCGAACGAGCTGACGGCGGCCCGCCGCGGACGCTCGGCCTCCGGCCAGGGCGTCGCCTCCGCCGTCACTCGGACGGGGAGCTTCTCCCAGTCCATCCGCGGGCTGGGACGCTCGAAGTGCAGGTGGCGCGGAATCACGCCGGAACGGATCGCGAGCACCGTCTTGATCAGCCCGGCCACGCCCGCTGCCGCCTCCAGGTGGCCCACGTTCGTCTTCACCGATCCGATCAGCAGCGGGCGGTCCGGGCCACGCCCGCGGCCGTACACCGCCGCGGCCGCCTCGACCTCGACGGGATCGCCCAGCTCGGTGCCCGTGCCGTGCGCCTCCAGGTAGTCCACCGAGGAGGGCTCCGCGCCCGAGCGCGCCAGCGCCTCCTCGATCACCCGCTCTTGGGCCGGGCCGTTCGGCACGGTCAGGCCGGCGCTCGCGCCGTCTTGGTTCACCGCCGACCCCAGCACCACCGCGAGGATCCGGTCTCCGGCTGCCTCCGCGTCCGCGAGGCGCTTGAGCACCACCATCCCGCATCCCTCGCCGCGCACAAAGCCGTCGGCTGCCGAATCGAAGGTCTTGCAGCGTCCATCCTCGGCGAGCATCCCCGCGTCGCTGAAGATCCGCGTGGCGGTGGAGGTCAGGATTGCGTTCACCCCCCCTGCCAACGCCAGGTCCGTCTCGCCCGCGCGGAGCGCCGCCGCCGCCTGGTGCAGCGCGACCAGCGACGAGGAACAGGCCGTGTCGACCGTGATGGCCGGACCCTCGAGGCCGAGCGCGAAGGCTACCCGGCCGACCGCGGCCGAGGGGGCGGTGCCGGTGGACCTGTAGAGATTGGTTGACGGATCGTCGCCGGGCGTTGAGACCAGAGCAGCGTAGTCGTGGGCCCACACGCCCCCATACACTCCGGTCCGGCTGCCGCGCAGCCCGTCCGGGGCGATCCCGGCGTCCTCCAGCGCCGCCCAGCTGGTCTCGAGCAGCATCCGCTGCTGAGGATCGAGCAGCTCCGCCTCGACCGGGGCGATCCGGAAGAAGCCCGCGTCGAAGCGGTCTAGGCCCTCGACATAGGCGCCGAAAGCGCGCGCCGCCTCTGTCTCGGCATCCACGAAGAGCCCGTCCGGGCGCCCCCTCGTCACCAGATCGGCCCCGGCGCGAAGCTGCGCCCAGAATGCACTGGCGTCCGCCGCCCCGGGGAAGCGGCAGGCCATGCCGATGATCGCGATGCGTCCTGCGCCTCGGTGCCGGACGGGCGGCAGGGCGCGCAACCGCGGCGGCTCCGGTGACGCGTCGTCAAACTGGCTCGCAAGGTGTTCCGCCAGGCGGGCAATGTCGGGATGGTCGAATACGGCGGTGTTGGAGACGACGAACGCGCCCCGGAAGGCCCGGTTCAGGCGGTTGCGAAGCTCGACCGCCATGAGCGAGTCCATGCCCAGCTCGAAGAATCCTGCCGAGGCGGGCGGGGCGGAGCGGAGCCGCAGAATCCGGACCAGCTGCTCTCCGAGGAACTGGATCAGTTCATCCCGGCGTTCCTCGGCAGGGAGTCCTCGGAGTTGGCGCAGAGAGTCGTCCCGATCGGCGGCGGAGCGAATCTGCGGGCGCCCCATCACTTCCGCCAGCCAAGGTGCCCGCACGGGAAGCGCCGGCCAGTCGATGGACGCCACCACGCTGGTCCCGACGTCCGCGCGCACAAGCCGCGCCAGGATCCGGATGCGTTGTTCGGTGCCGATCCACTCCTCGCTTGGGTCGGCGAGCTGTGTCGCGCTGCCGCTCGGCCTTCCCGACGTCTCCCACGCAATGGCCTGACCCGGCAGGCCGAGCGCCCGGCGGTGCCGCGCCAGCTGGTCCAGGAAGGCATCGGCCGCCGCGTGGTTGGCCAAGCCCGGATGCCCGACGACGCCCGTCAGGCTGGAGAAGAGGACGAACAGGTCGAGCTGGCGGTCGAGCGTCGCCCGGTGCAGCTGCCAAGCGCCCAGCGCCTTGGGCCCCAGCACGCGCTCGAAGCGCTCCCAGTCCTGGTTCGTCAAGGCCGCGTCGGCGAGCGCTCCCGCGCTGTGGATCACGCCCGCCAGCGGCGGCAGTTCCGCGTCGATGCGCTGCAGCATGCCCGCCACCGCCGCCCCGTCGGTCACGTCGGCGATCTCGACGCGCACTTCGGCGCCGCCCTGCCGGAGTTCCGCCACCGCCTCCTCCGCCGCCGCATCGGGCGGGCGGCGCCCGCTCAGCACGATCGCCCCGGCTCCGGCCCCGGCCAGCCAGCGCGCCGCCTCCAGCCCGACACCTCTGAACCCCCCGGTGACCAGATAGCTGCGATCCTCCCGCAGCCGGCCCGCAGCCAGTGCCGAGGGCACGAGCACGAGCTTCCCGATGTGGCGCGCCGCCTGCAACTCGCTCAGCGCGGCAGCCGCCTCCGCGAGCGGCCAGCGGGTGAAGGGCAGGGGTTCGAGCTGTCCCGACGCGACCCGCTCCAGAACGCCCCGCAGAACCGTCCCGAGCCGCTCCGGCTCCTCCCGCATGAGCCGGTCCAGCTCCAACGCCAAGTAGCGAACGTCCGGGCGCTCGGCCGCCATCTCCCCGGCGCTCAGAATGTTGCGTTTCCCCAGCTCGACGAAGGATCCGCCCGGCGCGAGACACGACAGGCTGGCCTCGATGAAGCCCTCCCCGGAGAGGCTGTTGAGCACCATCTCCACGCCCGCGCCCGCGGTCGCTTCCAAGATCTGCTTCCCGAAAGCCGGAGAGCGGCTGTCGAACACCGCCGCGACCCCCAGCGAACGCAGGTACTGCTGCTTCGGCGCGCTCGCGGTCGCGTACACCTCCAGCCCCGCTGCCTGCGCCAGCCGGATCGCAGCGTGACCCACGCCCCCCGTGCCCGCATGGACCAGCACCCGCGCCCCGGCTCCCAGACCTGCATGCTCGAAGGCCAGCGCCGCGGTCACGGAGGCCACCGGCAGGGTCGCCAGCTCTGCTGCCGAAAGCCCGGGCGGCGCCGGCACGACACACGCCGCGTGCGTGACCACCTCGGGGCCGAAGGCTCCGCGGGCGAATCCCACCACCCGCTCCCCAGCGTGCAGTCCCCGCACGTCCTGGCCCGCCTCTAGGACCCGCCCGCACAGCTCGATGCCCAGCGGCTGGCCGGCCTCCACAGCCTGCATCCCCACCATCACGTCGTGGAAGTTCACCCCGGCTGCCTCGAGCCGTATCCGAACCTCGCCGGGACCCGTGTCCTGCGAGGAATCCTCCACGCGCAGCGTGTCGAGCGCTCCGGCCGGATCGGCCGCCCAGCGCCATCGGCCGCCTTCCGGGAGCTCGACCCGGCCCGCAAACCGCGTCAGCCGAGCTACCAAGCGGGCTCCCCGCCGCCAGGCGACGCGCGTCTCCCGGTCTGCAAACAGCAGCTCGTCGGCCAGCGTGCCCGCGGCCGGGCCCGCCTCCGGGTCCAGGTCCAGCAGGCGAGGGGCCAGATCCGCATGCTCCAGGCCCACCACGCTCGCAAGGCCCCACAGCATGGCTCCAGGCAGCGCGCCGGTGCGCTCCCGGCCGATCACCTGCCCGCCCCGGGTCACGAACCAAGTGCCGTCCGCCGGCGACACGCCCGCGTCCGACATCCCCTGCACCAACGCCAGCGCGCTCGCCCCGATGCGCTCCGCGTCCGCGGCCAGCTGTGCGGTCGAAAGCCCCGCCGCGTCGCGCCGCACGCCTTCCAGATGCACCACGCCCTGCAGCGGCGCCTCGCCGCCCAGCGCCTTGAAGAATGACCGCCAGGACGCCCGTCGCCCGTCCGCCGGGCCCGCCAGCACGTCCTGTCCCCGCTTGCGCAGTTCGGTCTCGAGGGCTGCGGGCAACGCTCCCGTTCCCGCCAGCACGAAACGGCCCGGGCCGACCCGCACCTCCGACGGCCCCCGCGCTAGGATCAGCAGCGCCCCGGACGGATCCTCGAGCAGGGACAGGCCGCCGAACCCGGCGTCCGCCAAGGCCTGGCGCCAGACGGCGGGCCCGACCAGCGCGTGGTCGGAGCGATACGCGTCCCGGAAACGCCACCAGCCGGGCAGCAGCCCGAAGGTCAGGTCCAGCCATACCTTGGCGGCGGCTTCCTCCACGGCCACCAGCACGCCCGACGGGGCCAGCAGGCGCCGGCAGTGGGCGAGCGTCTCGCCTAGGTCGCGCGTCGCGTGCAGCACGTTGGCGCCGATCACGAGGTCGTAGCCGTGGTGTGCGAAGCCCTGGTCAGCCGGGTCCCGCTCGATGTCCAGTGCCCGGAAGCGGAACTCCGCGCCGCGTTCACCGAACCGCCGCTCGGCTTCCGGGAAGAAGGCGGTCGAGATGTCGGTGAAGCTGTATTCGGTCTGACCGGCCGGCAGCGCGTCTAACAGGGCCGCCGTAGTCGCGCCGGTCCCCGCGCCGATCTCGATCGCCCGCAGCGGTCGGCCTTCGGGCAATCCCGCGACCGCCGCGCGCACGGCGTCGGCCGCCATGCGGTTCAGCGACCGCATGGCGGCCGACTCGCGGTACAGTCTCGCCGCTCCCGGCTCCCCGCCGAACAGCAGGTCCAGCCCGTCGGCCCGGCCGCGGAGCACCTCGGCGAGCGACTCCCCGCAGCGGCGCAGCACGCCCAGCTCGATCGCATCGGCAGGCCCGGCCTTGCGCTCCGCGGGCAATTCCGGCGCGGCTGCCACGCACCAGCCGCCTGCCACGTCCCGCCCTAGGACCCCCATCTGCTCCAGCACCGCCAGCAAGCGGCCAAACAGCTGCGCGTGATCCTCCGTCACCTTCAGCCGGCGACGCAACTCGTCCGTCTCGAAACGCTCCCCCGTGCCGGGCTGCCAGCCCAGATCCCGGAACCCGCGCAAGAGCAGCCGGCGCGACTCGCGCTCCAGCGCGCGCCCCAGCGCCGCCAATGACGCACCGTCGCTACCCTCCGCCGCGTGGTAGCCCTCCAGCGCTCCCAGGCCGGCCTCGATCTGCTCGGGCTCGGCGAGGAAGTCCGCCTCCCGGAGTCCCACCGGCACCCCCTCGCGCCACGCCACCTCGTGCAGTGGCTCTTCCGCCCGGTGTTCCGACAGGGCCGCCCGGCTCGCACGTCTGAGCGCGATGCTCTCGATGCGCGCCAGCTCCTCGCCCGCGTCCGTGTAGAGCCACAGATCGGCCCTGCGGCCTCCCCCTTCTTCGCCGCGGTCGAGCGCCCGGCAATAGACGCGGTCCGGCAGCGCCTCGCGCAACACCAAACGGTCCCAGCCGGCCGGCAGCCAAGTGCCCCCTGCCGCGGCCAGCTCGGGGATGCCGGCCAGCACCTGGACACAGGCGTCGAGCAGGGCCGGATGCGCCAGAAGGTCGCGCCGGTCCGTTCCCGCCGGCAGCAGCACCTCGCCCAGCGCTTCGCCGCGCCCCGACCAGAGCCGGGCAAGGCCGCGGAAGGCCGGCCCGTACTCGAACTCGCCGAGACCCGGCTCGATGTCCACCTCCGGCCGCCCAAGGCTGCCCTGCAGCACACCGAGGTCGGCCGGTTCGGAGGCAGCTGCTGCAAGCGGTGCCCAGCGACCCTCGGCATGTGTCTCCCAGCGCCCGCCGGCAGCCCTGCCGACGACCTTCCAAGCGCGGTCCTTGCCGAGCAGCACCTGCACAAGCCGGCCCTCGCTGCTCGACAAGACGAGCGGGTGCTGGATCGAGGCCTCCTCGAGCACGACCGGAGGTTCGTGCTGCGTTTCCCGCAGCGCTTCGGTCACTTGCGCCGCGTAGAGCGCGCCCGGAGCGACCGCTTGGCCAAACACCCGGTGGTCCGCGAGCCATGCCGGATCCCGCTCGTGCAGCTGCCTCTCGAAGGAGTGCTCGCCATTCGGGGAATCCCGCTGCACGCCGAGGAGCGCGTGTCCCGCCTCCGTCCGCCGATCCTGGGAAGGGGGGATCCAGTAGCGCTCCCCTTGAAAGGGATAGGTGGGCAGCGAGACCCGGCGCCGACTCTCGCCGACGAACAGCTCTTCAAAGGCAATGTCGAGACCCGCCTCGTACGCACATGCCACTGCGCCGCTAAAGTCTGCATTCCCGCTTCCGTTGCGCCGCTGGCTCGAGATCACGGTAGGCGACTCGGTGTGTGGCCAAGCGAGCGCCGCCATCGGTCCCAGAACGCCGTGGGGACCGATTTCCAGCAGGAGCCCCGCCTCCAAGGCCGCCAAAGTTTGTATGGCTGTGGCGAACTGGACCGGTTCGCGCGCCTGGCAGCGCCAGTACGTGCCATCGGGGGTGCTTTCCAGCACCCTCCCGCTCACATCGCTCACCAGTCGCACCGACGGTTCGGAGGCCTCGGGCGCTGCCGCTTCCAATTCCGCCAGCACGGGGTCCATCAGCGCACTGTGGAAGGCGTGGCTGGTTCGGAGGGGGTCCACCCGAATGCCGGCCTTGTCGAGTTCCTTGCCTAGGGCGGCGACCGCATCCCTTGGGCCGCTCACCACCTGATGCGCACCGTTGTCAGCGGCGAGCGAGACGCCCTCCGTGAGGGCATCGTGAACGCGTTCCGCGGAAGCGAACACCGCCGCCATCGCCCCGTCCTCGGCAAGCGAACCCATCAGCGCGCCGCGGCGCGTGGCAAACCGCATCCCGGTCTCGAGGTCGAACGCACCCGCGGCGGCCGCTGCCGCAATCTCTCCCGCGCTGTGTCCGAAGACGACATCGGGCCGTACCCCCACGCTCGCCCAGAGCGCGGTGAGCCCGCTCTCCAGCGCATAGAGCGCAGGCTGCGTCCATTCGGTGCGGTCCAGCCTTGCGGAGTCTCCAAAGATCGCCTCGAGCAGAGACGCACCGCGCTCCGTGCGGAACACTTCCTCGCACCGGTCCATGGCCGCCCGGAACACCGGCTCGGTCTCGTAGAGCTCGCTGCCCATGCCCGCCCACTGGCTCCCCTGTCCGGTATAGAGAAAGGCCACCGGACCTCCCGGCGCGGCACCGACCGCGCCCTCTGCTTCCGCAATCCGTCGAAGTCCTGATCCGAGGGAGGTGGCATCACGAAACGCCACCGCCGCGCGGCGTTCGAGGTGGCTGCGCCCGGTCCCGGCCGTCCACGCAGTATCGGCTAGCCAAGCGGCCACCCGTCCGGTTCCGGGCATGTGGCGCAAGTATCTCCGGGCGAGTTCGCGTACAGCCCCGTCGGTGGCACCAGAGAGCGGAAGCACCCGCGACGCTCGTACAGGCTCATCCTGCTCGCCCTTGGGTCCGCTTGGAGACTCCAAGACAATGTGTGCGTTGGTCCCGGAATACCCGAACGAGCTGACCGCCGCCCGACGCGGGCGTCCCGCTTCCGTCCACGGTGTGGCCTCGCGGACCACCGCAAGCGGAAGATTCTTCCAGTCCAACCGCGGGTTGGGTTCCTCAAAGTGCAGATTGCGCGGGAGCAGGCCCTCACGCATCGAGAGCAGCACCTTGATCACCCCAGCGACCCCCGCCGCGGCCTCGAGATGACCTATGTTCGTCTTCACCGAACCCACCAAGAGCGGACGCTTCGCCTCCCGAGCCTCCCCGTATGCCGAAGCCGCGGCCTCGAGCTCGATCGGATCCCCAAGTGGAGTTCCCGACCCGTGCGCCTCGAGATAGTCCACCGAAGCGGGCTCGACGCCCGCCCGCTCCAGCGCTTCCCGGATCACGCGCTCCTGGGCGTGCCCGTTCGGTGCCGTCAGCCCCGCGCTGGCGCCGTCTTGGTTCACGGCGCTGCCCAGAATCAGGCCCAGCACCTGCCGGCCCGCGGCCCTCGCGTCGGACAACCGCTCGAGCGCCAGAAGCCCGCACCCTTCACCCCGCACATACCCGTCCGCCGATGCGTCGAAGGTCTTGCACCGGCCGTCCGGCGCCAGTATCCCCGCCGCTGCGAACGCGTCCGTCAGCTCCGATGTCAGGATCGTGTTCACGCCCCCCGCCAGAGCCAGGTCGACCTCACCCCGCTCCAGACTGGCGACCGCTTGGTGGATCGCCACCAGAGATCCCGAACACGCCGTGTCCAATGCAATCGCGGGGCCCTCCAAGCCCAGCGTGTACGCGACCCGCCCGATGGCGGCTGCGAAGCTCGAGCCCGTCGAGCGATAAAGACCGGGCGGGGTCTCCGCGGCGAGAGTCTGGTAGTCGTTCGTGAACATCGCGGCATACACGCCGGTCCGGCTCCCCTTGAGGCGTCCAGGCGCAATCCCCGCATGCTCGAGCGCCTCCCAGCTCACTTCGAGGAGGAGCCGCTGCTGGGGGTCCATCAGTTCCGCCTCCCTCGGCGCAATTCGGAAGAACCCGGCATCGAAGCGGTCGAGCTCCGGCAGGTAGGCCCCCCAGGCGTCCGCTTGCCGTCTGCCGCCTGCCCCCGGGAGCGCTCCATCGGGGCGGCCGCGCGTCACTAGGTCGCGACCTTCAGCCAAGCTCCGCCAAAACTCGTTCGCTCCGCCGCCGCCGGGTAAACGACAGCCGATCCCCACGACCGCGACTGGGTCCCGTCTCTGAACCCGTTTCTGAGTGCTTCTCCAGACCCTCGCTGGCTCCTTTCGTCGGACCGGAAGGCTCAACTGATCCGCCACATGGACTGCCAATTGCGCCGCACTCGGCTGCCCGAACATCTCCGCCTGCGACACCGTGTAGCGACCGCCGAGCGCTCGGTTCAGCCGGTTTCGAAGCTCCACAATCTGGAGCGATTCAAGGCCCAGATCGAAGAAGCTCGCTTCCGCTGCAGGAGGAGCATCCAGTCGCGCGAGGCCCTGTGCTTCCCGGACCAGCAGTGCTTGGAGGCTGCGTCTCCGTAACGACGGCGATGCGTCCGGACCCAAGAGTCCGGAGTCTCCGCGTTCCGCGTCCTCCCTGCCGTCTTCCGGCCCATCGATCCGGTACCGCCCTCCCTCGAATGGATATCCTGGTGCGGAGATCTGCCGGGGGCGGTCCCTGCCGAAGCGGTCCGCCAGAGATACGGGGGCCCCCGCTTCCCAGACCCGCGCAATCGCCGGGCACGTCCCCTCATCTGCCCCCGCCGCCTTGGAGAGCGTCGGAACCACGAGCGGGGCAGGGGCATCAATAGGCCACGCCCCGCGCGCTGAAGACCACGTCTGGCCCGGCGGTCCCAAGTCCAGAAGGATGCGGATCCCCAGATCCGAGAGCGTCCTGACCGCCGTGGCGAAGTGCATTGGGCGGAGCTGGAAACGCCAATACTGTCCGTCCAGATCCTCCGGCCCCTGTACCACCCTGCCGGTCCCGCTACTCACCAAGGGAACTGAGCCGGGCTCCGGATCCAGTGCGCCTCCCGCCTGCTCGATGGCGTCCAGAATCGGATCCGTCAGGTCAGGGGGCACTGTCTCACTGATCAGGAGCCGTACCGTCCGTACACCTTCCGCTTCAAGCCGCTCCAGCACCTTGGCCAAGACTTCCCCCGAACCGCACAGCACTTGGTGCTGACCGTTGTCGGAGGCGACCGATAGGCCCTCGCCGTCCGCCCCACTTCCAATCTCCGGGATCCGATCGGCTGCCTCCTCGGCGGTCAGGAAGACCGCGCCAATCCCCTCCCTCCCCGAACTCAGCGACGCCATTAGCCGGCCCCGCTCGATCGCGAACCGCATCCCCTGCTCGAGGTCGAGCATCCCCGCCACGTGCGCGGCCGTCACCTCGCCAACCCCGTGGCCGAGCACCGCCGACGGACGGATCCCTGCTTCCCGCCAAAGTGCCGCCAGCGCAGAACCCAGCGCATAGGCCGCCGGCTGCGTCCAGTTCGTCGCCTGCAGGGCCCCCGCCGCTTCATCCTCACCGAACATCGCCGGCAGCAGGCGCACTCCACACTCCTCCTTGAAGAGTGCGTCGCAGCGGTCCAGCACGTCCCGAGCCGCCGCCTCGCTCTGGTAGAGCATCCTGCTCATTCCGACCCACGGATCGCCCTCCCCGGGGAACACGAATGCCACCTTCGGCGAAGGTTCCGAGTGCATAACGTGCTCGCCTGCCTCCACCTCCGCGAGGGCCGAGCAAAGCTCCGCCGTATCGCGAAATACCAGCCCGGCCCGGACTCCGAAGCAGGTCCGTCCCACCGTCGCCGTCCATGCCAGGCCGTCGAGCCGCTCTGCCCCCCCATCTGACAGCCACGCCCGGTATCGGCCCGCCAGCCGACCGAGCGCCTCAGGCGTCTTGGCGGAAAGCGGCAAGATCCGCGCGCGATCCTGCTGCTCCGCCGCATTCTTCCGCGGCGGATACCCCTCAACCAACACATGCGCATTCGTCCCAGAAAGACCGAACGAACTTACAGCGCCGCGCATCCGGCGCCCCCTCCGCCGGGGCCAGCGCGTGGGCTCTGTGACGACCCGGACCGGCAATTCCCCCCACTCGATTCGCGGATTTGGTTCCTCGAAGTGGAGTTGGCGCGCGATTACGCCTTCCTCCAGCGCGAGCAATAGCTTGATCAGCCCCGCGATTCCCGCCGCCTCCTCTAGGTGGCCCACATTCGTTTTCACCGAACCCAGCAGCAGAGGACGCTTCCGTGACCGTCCGCGCCCGTACACGCCGAGCGCCGCCTCCACCTCGACGGGGTCCCCGAGCGGAGTCCCGGATCCGTGACCCTCTAGATAGTCCACGTCCGCCGGGGCCCAGCCCGCACGATCCAGCGCCTCCTCAATCAATCGCGTCTGAGCCCGACCGCGCGGCGCAGTCAGACCGGCGCTCGCCCCGTCTTGGTTCACCGCCGACCCTCGGATCACTCCCAAGATCCGGCGTCCCGCCGCCTCTGCCCGGGCGAGTGGCTCGAGCACCACGATCCCGCAGCCCTCGCCCCGCACGTACCCCTGCGCGGACGCTGCGAAAGAGCGGCAGCGGCCGTCCTCCGCGAGCATGCCGCCGTTTGCGAACACTTCCGTGCGCGTCGGGGAAAGGATCAGATTCACACCGCCTGCGAGCGCCAGATCCGCTTCGCCCCGCTCGAGGGCGAGCATCGCCTGATGCACTGCCACGAGCGACGACGAACTCGCCGTATCGACCGCTAGGGCCGGGCCTTCGAGCCCCAACGCGTAGGCGATCCGGCCGATCGCGGCATTCATGCTGTTGCCGAGGGCCGCGTGAATGGTCACCGCCTCGTCAGCAGGAACGAGCTCGCGGTAGCCGCTGTCGCCGACCCCGGCGAACACGCCCGTCCTACTGCCGGCTAGGTCGCCGGGCGAAATAGCGGCATCCTCGAGCGCGTGCCAGCTCACCTCGAGCAGGAGCCGGTGCTGCGGATCCATGAGGCGCGCCTCGTGGTCCGAGATCCCGAAGAACGCCGCGTCGAACCGATAGGGATCCTTGACGAACGCCCCGTATCGACGCGGATCCGGCGAGGGCCGAACATCCTGAAAGAGGTCCCCGATCCGGCCTCGGCCCGAACCCGGCTCTCCCTCTACGACCGCGTCGCCGCCCGATCGCAGGAGTTCCCGGAAGCCCTCCAGCCCCTCGCCCCCGGGGAACCGGCACGCTAGTCCTACGATCGCGACTGGCGCTCCGGGCGAGGGAACGTCATCAGATGACATGACTAGGACAGGGCCCCTTCAACCTTGAAGCCTCACAGGGGGGAGGCCGGGCAGCAGCGAGAGCGATCATAGCAGGCCACAAGATGCAGCGGCTGAGCGGACGGGGGCGGGAAGGGCCGCCGCGGGACGGGGCCCCGGATGCAGGGCCGGGAGGGTACTGAGACGCGGGCCCGGCCCCGAGCCCCGCTCAGGCGGCGCCGACGACCGCGGCGGGAGTGCGGTAGCCGAGCGCCTTGCGCGGCCTGTCTTTGAGCAAGCGCTGTACCCTCGCCAGCTGCGGCTCGTCGGCCGCGCTGAAGCTACAGCCCTAGCCGAAGTACTGTCGCCGCAGCCCGTTCGTGTGCTCGTTCAGCCCCCGCTGCCACGAGCAGCAGCGCTCGGCGGGGCACGCAACGCAGCAGAGCGTACTTGGAACAGCGGTCCACGGCGGTGACGACGTAGCCTTGGTGACCCTTGCCGGCCACCGTTTCCACGTCCTAGTCCCCGGCCCGGCCCTGACCCTCCGCCTCCGGCGGGCGCTCGGAGATGTCCACCGGGCCCGGAAGGCAGGCCTCGCCGGCCTCCCCGGCGGGCGGGCGGGCCTTGGGCTTGCGCCCCCGGCGCCGCAAGGGCAGATACAGGAGCCCGCCCGCGGCGCGGTCCTTGGCGATCCAGCGGTAGATCCACCAGCAGCTGACCATGACCACGTCCTCCAGCCGCAGCCGCCCTGCGATCTGCTCCGGGCTGCACAGCCGCTGCAGCATCTCCCGCACCTAGGCCTAGATCTCGGGCGTCCTATTGCGCGGCGCCGCTCCCGCGCCTTGTGATCAGCCGACCGGCACTCGTAGCCCTGCGGACCCGAGTTGCGGCTCAGCTCCCGGCTAACCGTCTCCTGCGGATTGCCCAGCTGCCGCGCGATGGCCGACACCGATTGCCCGGCCCGGCGCAGCGCGTCGATCCGGCACCGCTCCTCGCAGGTACTCTGCCACGCTTCACTCCTTCCATTATCATACCATATATAGCGCTATCCCGGACTGTCTACCAATTCAGTGGTGCGTGATCCTCTTGAGCTGAATGGGCGGCAGAAGTCCTGCATGAACTGATCGGTTCGAATCCATAGCATCTCAAGCCCAGAACGAATGTCCGGCGGCTTGTAAGCGAACGATCTGGGATGCGTTAGGACCTCTGAGACGACACTTGACAGATTCGACAAGCGAAGTTCCCGTGGCAATTGAAACCTGCCAGAGGCTAGCAACAGCGACCTTCGCGGGGTGCCCCTCGCCCAAGTCCCGTCAACCAGCCGGCCAACGCCGAGATTGAACGAACGGCACGACGCTCACAACGACCCCTCAGCCTAGGCGTGGCGGAGCCGCCTCGCCAAGGCTAGTCCAGCAGGGATAAGAAACCACCGCTGCCCTTGGCGTTCATGACGCTCTCGGGCGTGAGGTTCTTACCAAACTCTGCGTTGACGCTGTTCAGGAACGCTTGTGCCTGCAGCGACGAATACCCGAGTGCCTCCTGCACTTCCTCCCAATCCACTTCGGAATCGGGATTCCCGGCATCGAGGAGTAGATTGAGCCTTTGCTCGTCTACTTCGGTATCAGGTCTCCGGTGGTCAAGCAGGAGCTTGCGAATGCGGGCCTTGGTACTCATGGTCAGTGGTCTCCTTGAAGGTGATCTGAATCGATTGACTAGCCGCAGCAACGAGCAGGCATCCCAGCACGCTCGCTGCCACATCCATGCGTGAGCAGATGCGTGTCAGCGACGAGCCGCGACTATACCACACCCTCACTAACGGCGAGACCTAGCGCGAGCCGCTGCACCGCGTACCAGCCCCCTTGTGCTAGGTCCTCTTGTACCGGCGCGAGGGAATGTGTCAGAGGTCGTCAGCCTCTGCCGCAGGTTCTGTGGGGCGCCGCGGGCCAAAGCGCCCCCGTGCGCCAGGCTGGTGAACAGGCTCGTGCAGACCCGGGAGACAGCTCCCCGACCGGCCTCCGCCGCCCTAGGCTCAGACTTTGCTACTCCGACCGTGAGTCCGGCACCGGGATTCGGCCCGTCCGGCCGGTCCCAGCCGCGACGCGACCGTCGAGCGACCAGCCAGCGTCCCGCCATTGTCTGGAGACTCTCAACCGTCTCGGCCTAGGTCGTAGGAAGGCTGAAACACTCCTTGCTCCTCAGGTGACCGCCTCCGAGCCCGCCGAGCTAGACGGCCGTCGCTCCCGCGTCAGTCCGGGATTCTGACCGTCTTGCCTGTACCGGCAGCCTCGAGCGCGGCGTTGGCCAGCAGCAGGGCCCGCCTGCCGTCCTCGAATCCGGGGCACGGCGGCGCACCGGTCTCCACGGTGTCGGCGAACGCGTTGATCTCCCGGAGGTAGGAGTCGGCGTAGCGCTCGATGAAGAAGTGGTGCAGCGGCCCCCGCATCGAGGTCCCTGCAGCGGTGTGCCGCGCCAGGGAGTTCGGAGTGGGATTGCAGGAGGCGAGCATGCCCTGCTCGCCGAAGGCCTCCACGCGCTGGTCATACCCGTAGGCGCATCGCCGGGAGCAGTTGATGTGGCACAGCGCCCCGGACCGCATCCGCAGGAGCACCATCGCGGTGTCCCAGTCGCCGGCCCGCTCGGCCTGCGCGTCGAACAGGTTCCCGCCCATCGCCGAGACCTCGACCGGCTCCTCGCCGAACACGAAGCGGGCCATGTCGAAGTCGTGGATCGTCATATCGCGGAAGATCCCGCCCGACGCCAGCAGGTACTCGTACGGAGGCGGGGCGGGGTCCCGGCTAGTAATCACGGCCGCCTCGAGACGGCCGATCTCACCGGCCGCGACCGCTGCCTGCAATGCGCCGTGGCTCGGGTCGAAGCGCCGGTTGAAGCCGATCTGGACCGGCCTCCCAGCGTTGGAGACCACCTTCCAGCAGCGGTCCACCCGGTCGATGTCCAAGTCGATCGGCTTCTCGCAGAGGACGGCCTTGCCGGCCCCAACCGAGCGCTCGATCAGGTCGCAGTGCGTGTCGGTGGACGAAGCGATCAGGACGGCGTCGATGGAGGTGTCACCCAGCACCGGGTCGAGCTCCGCGAACGGCATCGCTCCGACCTCGGCCGCCACGTCGTCGGCGGCTCGCGTGTCGATGTCGAAGACGCCGGCCAGATGGGTTCTCGGATGGGCCGCCAGATTCCTAGCGTGCATCCGGCCGATGCGGCCGGCGCCGAGCAGGGCGATTCTCAGCATTCCGCCATTGTGGCGCACCGTCGCGACGTGCTCCGGCGGACCTACCGCTCGGCCGTCGCGCCGCGGCGCTGCCGCCGCGGGCGCAGGCGCAGGAACTGTCGGGCCTCCCGCGCCGCGGCCCGGTCTCCCCGCCTCCTGCGCCGCTCGTAGCTGGCGCCGACGAATGCCGTGAAGAGCGGCTGCGGCTCCAATGGCTTGGACTTGAACTCGGGATGGAACTGGCAGCCCAGGAACCACGGGTGTCCGGGCAGCTCGCAGATCTCCACATAGTCGACCTCAGGCGTTTCGCCGGTGATCCGCATTCCGTGGCGGAGGATCACGTGCTCGTACTCGGGCCGGTTGAATTCGTAGCGATGCCGATGGCGCTCGCTGACCTCTTCGCGCCCGTAGGCGCGCTGGGCGAAGCTGCCTGCCCGCAGCCGGCAACGCCACGCCCCGCGGCGCATCGTGCCGCCCAAGTCCTCCACCCCCTTGAGCTCGCGCAGCTTGAGGAACAGTCGGTCCGGCGACTCGGGATCGAATTCCGCGGAGTGGGCGCGGCGCAGGCCGCAGACGTTACGGCAGAACTCGATGACCATGACCTGCATCCCGAGGCAGATGCCGAAGTACGGCACTTCGTTCTCTCGGGCGAAGCGGATGGTCTCAATCATGCCGTCGATCCCCCGCCTCCCGAACCCGCCCGGCACGAGGATGCCGTCGAAGCGCTCGAGCTGACCGGCCGCGTCGGCAGGATGCACGCCTTCCGCCTCGATCCATCCGATCTCCACTTCTAGATTGTGGGCCAAGCCACCGTGCAGGAGCGCCTCGCCAAGGCTCTTGTAGGAGTCCTGGTAGTCCACGTATTTCCCGACCACGGCGATGCTGACCTTGTCCTTGGGATTGCGAAGGCGATGGAGCATGCCCTGCCACGGCTTGAGGTTGCGCGGCCCCGCCGCGAGGCCCAGAAGGTCCATGACGATGCTGTCCACGCCCTGCTCGGCGAACTCGACCGGCACTTGGTAGACCGTGTCGACGTCGCGGGCAGCGATGACCGCCTCCTTGCGGACATCGCAGAAGGACGCGATCTTGCGGCGGATGTGGCGGGAGAAGCCCGTCTCGGTCCGGCAGATCAGGATGTCCGGCTGGATCCCCAAGGCGCGCAGCTCCTTCACGCTGTGCTGGGTCGGCTTGGTCTTCAGTTCTCCCGCCGCGGCGATGTAGGGCACCAGCGTGACGTGGACGAACACGCACCCGCGGCGCCCCACCTCCTGCCGGATCTGGCGCAGCGCCTCGATGAACGGCAGCGACTCGATGTCCCCGATCGTGCCGCCCACCTCGGTCAGCACTACGTCGGCACCCGCGGCACCCACTTTCTCAACCTGCCTCTTGATCGCGTCGGTGACGTGGGGTATGACCTGCACAGTCTTGCCGAGGTAGTCGCCGCGCCGCTCCTTGGACAGAATTCCTTCGTAGATGCTGCCGCTGGTGGCGTTGTTGGCCCGCGTGAGCACGGCATGCGTGAAGCGCTCGTAATGCCCTAGGTCGAGGTCGGTCTCCGCCCCGTCATCGGTCACGAACACCTCGCCGTGCTGGAACGGGCTCATCGTTCCGGGATCGACGTTGAGGTAAGGGTCCAGCTTCTGCAGCGTCACGCGCAGGCCGCGGCACTCCAGCAGGTTGGCAATCGCCGAGGCCGCGATGCCCTTGCCCAGGGACGACACCACCCCGCCCGTGATGAAGATGAATTTCGGGCGGGTCAAGGAGCGAACCGCCTCTGGCAGCCAGCCGCGGGAGCGCATTGCAGCGCGCCGGCGCCGGGTTCGGTCGGGAGTCGTCCGCTTGGTCGACTAGGGGAAGGGTGCCGAGCCGGAACCTGCGACACTGTCTAGCGTAGCACGGCGGAGCGTGGCGGCCAGCAGCCTCCGTGCGAGGTCGCGGGTGGTATGCTGTAACTGCGGCGGGTATGGTGATTCCCGATGGCAGGGAGCCAAGTCCGCGGGAAGGGGTCGGCAGCAGTTCAGATGACGTCCCGGCAGCGGCGCATCGCGACCTCGTCCCCGGCGGCGCTGCTGGTGCTGTTGGCCCCTTGGCTGGCAGCTTGGGCAGCGGATGTGGATTCCGGCGCGGCTCCGTCTGCAAGTGCGGACGAGCTGGGCTTGGAGTTCAGCCGAGGCGACACGATCAAGGTCGATGTCGAGATGGCCTTGATCAACGTCACCGTGACGGACCCGACCGGGAGGATGGTCACCGGCTTGGACAAGTCGCACTTCGTCGTCCGCGAGGACAAGCGGCAGCAGGTCATCACCCACTTTGGGGCGGAGGAGTCGCCGATCTCCTTGGCGGTCGTCTTCGACGCCTCCGGCAGCATGGGCTACAAGATGAGCAAGGCTCGCGAGGCCGTGGCCCAGTTCTTCAAGACCTCCAACCCAGAGGACGAGTTCTTCCTCGTGCAGTTCAACAACCGCCCCGAGCTGATGACGGGCTTCACGAAGAGCTTGGAGGAGATCCAGAGCCGGCTGACCTTCGTGCGCTCCAAGGGCCGCACGGCACTGCTGGACGCGATCTATCTCGCGTTGAACCAGATGAAGCAGGCCGGGAACAGCCAGAAGGCGCTGCTGGTGATTTCCGACGGCGGGGATAACTCCAGTCGCTACACGCCCAGGGAGATCAAGCGGACGGTCCGCGAGTCCGACGTACAGATCTACGCGATCGGGATCTACGAGCCGTACTCGACCCGCGGCCGCACACCTGAGGAGGCGGCCGGGCCCGGACTGCTGACCGAGATCGCCGAGGCGACTGGTGGCCGGCAGTTCGAGGTCCAGAATGTTAACGAGCTGCCGGACATCGCCGAGAAGATCGGCGTGGAGCTGAGGAACCAGTACGTTCTCGGGTACGTCCCAGAGAATCAGGAGAAGGACGGCAAGTGGCGACGTGTCAAGGTTGAGATCAAGAGGATCCGGGGCATGCCCGAGCTGCGCGCTTACTACCGCTACGGCTACTACGCCCCGACGCGCTAGCGCCTGCGGGCGTCTGCGGGTCAGGTTGACGCTGGTCACGGCGCTCGCTTGGATGGGGGTGGTGGCCGCCGGGGCCCAAGAGCCCGCATGCGACCCGGGCGTCACCTTCTGCGTTGAGACGGAGCGCGTGGTGCTCCACGTGACCGTTGTGGACCGACAGGACCGTTTCGTCACTGACCTTCCTCGCAACGCCTTCGAGGTGCTTGAGGACAGTCGGCCGCAGCAGCTGACCTACTTCGCCCAAGAGGACGTGCCGGTCTCGCTGGGTTTAGTGATCGACAATTCCGGCAGCATGCGGGAGGAGCGCCGGCACGTCAACAAGGCCGCCTTGGAGTTCGTCAAGGCGTCCAACCCCTCTGACGAGGTGTTCATCGTCAATTTCAACGATGAGGCGTTCCTGGACCAGGACTTCACCAGCAGCCTGGACCGCCTGCAGGACGCCCTACAGCGCATCGACACGCGGGGCGGGACCGCGCTGTACGACGCGACCAGCATTGCCGTTGACCATTTGATGGAGAAGGGAAACCACGAGTACAACAAGCGGGCCCTGCTGGTGATCACGGACGGGGACGACACCTCGAGCCGCACGGATTTGGAGATCTTGGTCCGCAAGCTGCAGAAGACCGACGTCACGATCTACGCCATCGGCCTGCTGGCCGAGGAGGAGCGGCGGGCAGCCAAGCGGGCCGAGCGCCACATCCGACAACTGACGCGCCCCACCGGCGGGCCGGCCTACTTCCCGGCGCACTACGAGGAGGTCGAAAGGTTGGTGCGACGCATCGCGGCTGACATTCGGAACCAGTACATCCTGGAGTACAGCCGCTCGACCGGCAAGCCTCCCGGGTACCGTCGCGTCCACGTGGGGCTCAAGGGCAAGGCGAAGAGCAACAAGGTGCGCCACCGGCCCGGCTACTACGCCGACTGAGGCCGGCGCCGCCGAATTGGCATGCGGGCTCGCTTCGAGATCCTCCGCCTGCTTTGGCAGTCGACCCGGGGCCACCGCTTCCGTCCGTGGCGGAGCCCCTACCTGCGCTGGCGCCTCGAGACATATGCGGGAATTGAAGCCGATGCCGTGGGCGCGCGGGAGTTCTGGTCGCTGCTGTGGCGCGAGCGCGGAAGGTTCGCCCGCTACTTGAGCTGGGCCGGCGCCATGCGTGCGGCGCAGTCGCGCCGGCCTAGGCCTCGCCGGCCGCTTGGAGGGCGGTAACCGCGGCCACGTAGTAGATGTCCTCGACGGAGCAGCCCCTCGACAGGTCGTTCGCGGGTTGGTTGAGCCCCTGCAGGAACGGGCCGAGCGACTGTGCCCCGCCGAGCCGTTCCGCCAGCTTGTAGCCGATGTTCGCGGCGTTGAGGTCGGGGAAGACGAGCACGTTCGCCCGTCCGGCGACGGGGGATCCGGGCGCTTTGGAGGCGCCCACGCTGGGCAGCAGCGCCGCGTCGGCCTGCAGCTCGCCGTCAATCTTGAGTTCCGGCGCCCTGGCGCGCACGATGCGCAGCGCCTCCCTGACCTGGTCGACCTTCCTGTGGCGGGCGCTGCCCTTGGTGGAGAACGATAGCAGGGCGACGATGGGCTCCGCGTCCAGCAGCTGCCGGCTGTTGCGGGCGGCGGCGACGGCGATGTCGGCGAGTTGGCTGGGAGTGGGGTCCGGCACGACTGCCGGATCGGCGAAGACCATCACGCCGTCAGAGCCGAACCGGCGGTCCGGATGGACTTGGACCATGAAGCTGGAGATGAGCCGGTACTCTGTCCGCACTCCGATGCAGTGGATCACCGCGCGCAGGGTCTTGGCGGTGGTGTTCTTGGCACCGCCCACCAAGCCCCCCGCATCACCGTTCTTGAGCATCAGCGCTGCGTAGTACAGCGGATCGGCGGCGACCTTGCGGGCTTCCCCGGCCGTCACGCCCCTCGCCCGCCGCCGCTCGTGGTAGATGCGGGCGTACCGCCCGATGTCGGCCGAGGTGTCGGGGTGGGAGCACTCGACGCCCGGCGGGCAGTTGGGGTTGGCGCTCACTAGGACGGGTTGGACGACGCGGTCGCGGGCCAGTCTGGCGCAAGCTTCGCGCACGCGGGGGTCGTCGCCCTCCGGGAACACGATCCGGCATGGGCGGGCCCGGGCCCGCTCGACGAGGCTCGCTAGATAGGGCGACATCCCTTTGATCGTAGCGACCTGGTTCCGGGTGCTCCGGCGGTCAGTAGACCTCGGTAGCTGCGGCGTTCAGGAAGGCCATCGATCTGCGATGGAAAGCGATGTTGGCCAGATGCGGCCCGCAGACCGCAGTGTGGCCGACCTCCACCGGGGCGTTGGGCTCCTCCCGCGACTTGACGCACTCCAGGAAATTGCGGACGTGAGGGATGGTGGGCAGGCGGTCCTCGAAGACCTTGACGGGCTCTTGGTTCTGGATCCAAGGAGCGGCGAAGAGCTTGTAGCCCCGGTTGTTGAGGACTACGGTGCCTTGGTCGCCCAGCAGTTCGATCGACCACCCGTTCTGGTAGTCATTGTTGTAGTTCAGCGTCCAGCTCGCGAGGAAGGAGCCGTAGTCGAAGGCCGCCGCGAACGAGTCGGGCGTCTGCGCTCCCCGCATGCCGATGACTGTCCCTTGGCATGCCGCGGACCGGGGCGCGCCGACGCCGGCGAACCACTGGATCACGTCCATCAGATGAGTGCCTTGGTCGGTCATGTTCCCGCCGGAGAAGGACCAGAAGTAGCGCCAGCGCCGAAACATCATCGGTTCCAACGACTCGGTAGCGCCTCCGAGGAACCGCTCCTCGTCAAGTTGGCCGGGCAGCTCAGAATTGTCGAGCGGCTTGGAGATCGCCCAATTCCACTCCGCCCGAGCCATAGTGACCCGACCGATGGCGCCGTCGGCCACGGCCTGCTGCATCTCGATGATCCATGGAGTGCTGCGGCGCTGCATGCCGATCTGCACGATGCGATCGGTGGCCCTCACCCCTTGGACCGCCCGAACACCTTCGGAGATCGAGAGGGACATGGGCTTCTCGCAGTACACGTCCTTGCCCGCGGAGACCGCGTCCAGCATCATGCGGACATGCCAGTGGTCGGGAGTGGCGATCAGCACGGCGTCGATGTCGTCGCGGTCCAGGATGCGACGGTAGTCGTCGTAGCCTTCGGCTCCCTCGTCTGCCGCTTCGACGCCCAACGCCAGGTTGGGCTGGTACACGTCGCAGACGGCGGGGACGGGAGAACCCAGTTCGCGAAACGCCGCCATGACCCGCCGGCCCCGGCCCCCGGATCCGATGAGGGCGAGGGATACGCGCTCGTTGGCCCCGGCAGCTGCGGATGGAAGAACGAGGGGCGCGCTGGCTGCGGCGAGGAACGAGCGACGGTCGGGCATACGGGCCCGAGTATATTCGATCGGCGCGCCGCACGGGCTGGAATTCTGCCGGTGCCATCCTGCGGGAGTTCGGAATCGGTTGCATGGCTGTTTGCGACCGTCCGCCAGTGCGAATTCCACAGCCCCTCCGAGGTAGAGCGCGACTCGGCTTCGGCTATAGGCGTTGCAGGAACCTGATTCCGCCCTGCTCTGTCGGCATGCCCGTGTCACCTGAGCCAGTTCGGGAGTGGGATGAACGATTGGGGCTGAAGCCTGCTGCGGGTTCCGGATTGAGACTGCCCCAGACCCAGCGCTTCCTTCCCGCTCCCGAGTTCGGATGGCCCTGGTGCCGTTCCTGCGAGCCGCGGGCTCGGCGGGCTGCGGCCTGCTCTGACATCGTCTGTCACTCACGGCCGGGCCTTCCGTCGCGGGGACAGCCAGCTGGAAGTTCGACCTCGCCGCGGTTCGAGCCGCGGGCCTTGGGCGGAGTTGGCGGCCGCTGGAAGCAAAGTCTCGGCGGATTGCAACGCCCCTCTCAGGCGCGCTTCAGAAATGAATGCGGATGCCTCCGTTGATCTGGCGGAACATCCCCGGCTGGATCCCCTGCGGAGCGCGGGAGGCGATGTAGAGTTCGTCGAGCGCGTTCTTCACCGTGAAGTAGGGCTCCAGCATCCAGCGTTCGCTGCGCAGTTCGTACCCGACCGCAAAGTTTGCGATTCGATAGCCCGGGATCACTCCCACCGTGCCGTCGGGCCGCGGCTCGACCGTCTCCCGGTTGTCGGCGAACTGGCTGCCGATGGTTCGCAGGTCCAACAGGAAGTTGAGGCCTCCCGGCCGCCGCACCGCAGTGAGCACGCCGAAGGAGTGGTCTGGAGCGTACGGCAGGCGATTGCCGCTGTAGAGGTTGTTCTCGGTGAACCTAGCCGTCGGCAGGTAGGTGTGCTGGACGCTGGTGTGGAACTGCCAGTGCCCGAGGTTCGCCAGCCGGTCCCAGTGCGCTCGGACAGCGCTCTCCAGTCCTTGGTGCAAGGTTGCTCCGCCGTTCGTCAGCGTCGTGGTGGCGCCCCCCGACTCGGCGGCCGAAATGATTTGGTTCGAGAAGTCCATGCGGAAGTAGGTGAGCTCCCCGGTCACGGACCGGCTCCCCGCCAAGCGCACTCCGGCTTCGTAGTTCCAAGACAGCTCCGCATCGAGATCCAGATTCTCGCCGTCGCTGGTGATGGCGACCTTCGTTCCGGGTGGGGCGAAGCCGCGGTGGATGCCGGAGAAGAAGGTCAGGTCCGTCGTGGCCAGCACGGAGAAGCCCAAGCCGGGAATGGCCGCCACGATCCCGTTGTCCTTCCGGATGTCGACATTCGTCGGTACGCCTTGAATCGCCTTGCGTCCAATGTGGCGCTCTTGGTTGTAGCTGACGAAGCGTACGCCCGGCGTGAGCGTGATGCGCGAGCCGAGGCGCAAGCGGTTTTGAGCGTATCCGGCTACGGCGCTCCCGTAGCGGAACTCGTCGTCG
Source organism: Bryobacterales bacterium (assembly GCA_963662745.2). Classification (GTDB taxonomy): domain Bacteria; phylum Acidobacteriota; class Terriglobia; order Bryobacterales; family UBA6623; genus VXMF01. The sequence continues at coordinate 672,660 of CAXXUI010000002.1, read as the reverse complement.
CGGATCACGCCCGTACGGGCGTCGAACTGGTCGCCGTTCACCCTCACGTCGTGCGCTCGCTCGTGGATGTAGCGGACGCCGAGGTGCAATCGGCCCACCCGATGTTCGAAGCTCAGGTCGGACTGCGCTCCGTACACGTCGAAGCTCCGGTTCCGGTTGCCCACCGAGTTTCGAAGGTAGATCGCGCCTCCCGGAATGCTGGGATCGCCAGCCAGGCCCAGGTAGGCCCGTCCTCGGTCGCTCCGGTCAAAGTCCTGCCGTCCCCAGAATCGCTGGGTGGAGTACAGGAACGCCCGGCTGCTGACGACGGCGTTGGGACTCACGGTGAACGCGTGCGAGACCGTGGCGGAACGGCGCTCCACATCGAGCGTGTCCGATGGCACGGGGTTCTGGCCCGGATCCTGCTCGAACATGGGCGTCGTCAAGCCCAGGTAAGTCGAGTTTGAAGTCTCGTCGTACAGGCCGGCCTTGATCGCTAGGGAATGGCGGTCGCTGGGGCGGAGTAGGAACTTCACTTGGAAGTCCTCGATGTCGAAGAAGAACTTCCTCCAGCCGTCGCCCTGCTTGTGGAGATAGCTTGCGATCCAGCCGATCGACTGGTCGCGATTGCTGGACCCGGCGGACGCCTGGCCGATGAACAGGCCCCGCTGCCCGCCTTCGATGTCCATCTCGCCATGGAACTTGGAGGGCGGATCGGGCGTGACGAAATTGATCACGCCGCCAACCGTCTGCGGACCGTGAGCGATCTGGCCGCTGCCCTTGAGGACCTCGACCCGGCTCATGCGCTCGATGGGCGGCGAGTAATACATGTCCGGTTCGCCGTACGGCGCCAAGGCGATCGGCACGCCGTCCTCCAGCATCAGCACCTTGCGGCTGCGGTTCGGGTTGAGGCCCCGCATCCCGACATTCAGTCGCATGGCCACGGGACCGGAGTCCTCCCTCACGATCAACCCCGGCACTCGCCGCAGCGCTTCGTTGGCGTCAACGGGCTTGGCAGCAATCAGTTCTTGCCGGCTCAACACCTGCAGGGATCCAGGAATCGCCGTGCGCAGGTCCTCCGCCGTGGCGATCACCTCGATGGAGGTCGCGTCGGCCTTCAATGCAGCCAGGCGGACGGCGAATTCGGAGCTCCCGGCCGGCACCGGCAGCTCGACCGGCTCGAACTCTGCGGCAGTGACCCGCAGCAGGACCTCCCCTTCCGGGACTCCCTTTAGCCGATAGCGACCCAGGAAGCCTGTGATGGTGGATGCGCCGGAGTCGGGCGCCTCGACGGTGGCGTTCGCCACGGGATAACCGTGCGGCCCGGAAACCTCGCCTTCGATGACTCGGCTCTGGCCAGCCGTGCTGGTAATGGTCAGAACCAGTATGAGGGGCACCCGTACCGCACTCGAGTGGATCGCTCGAAACATGTCTACTCCAAACCCTTGCAGGAATCAAACTGAGCGTCAACTCGCCGCGCCCTCTGCGCGCCAGTCCCCGCCCGCCGTCGCAGTGTATCACACTTGCAATCATGTTGCAATCTGGGTGTGGGGCGTCCCGCCCGACTGTGTGTGCCGGGAGGTCGCTTCGCTACTACAGATCGACTGGAATCGTCTCGGAACAACTGCCTTGGCTCTGGCACGCTGAGCAGTTCACGATTCGTCTTGGACGCGAGGGATCCACACCTGAAACCTCTTTTCTTGGCCGAACCTACAATGGAGGGTACCGAAGCCAGCTTCAGGTCGGTGCGAGGCCATCCTTGGCCGCCAAGTCCAGCCCTTCTCCATTCAAGCCCCGCGAACTGAGTCCCGGGCTCTCGCTGACCGGCGCGTCTCCGCTACCGGTGCAGAGTGGTCCATGAAGGGCGCCGGCAGGAGACTCACTGATGCAATGGTGTTGCATAAGTTATCTGAGTAAGACGTGACGCCGAGTGACGTGACGCCTAGCGCCTCGGATGCTGGGCGGGCCTGACCACTCGAACCGCCGCGCTCAGGCCGGACCGCCTGAGCTGTCGGTGCCGGGAGGCTGGCGAGACCGATTCGCGACAGCACCAGAATGAGTCGACGTCGGTTGGATCGCGCTCTGCAGGAGTCGACGCGCTCTCAGCGTCCCGCAACGGTTCCCGATGGGGGCTCGGTGAGCTTCGTGACCGCCGCGCCAGCAGTCGATGCGTCCTTCGTGGGTTGGGCCTGTTGCGCTTGGCGGCGCCTCAACCGAGACCCGGAGTTGACACGAAGTGCGCCAAGGCCTCAGCGTCGGATAGCGACTGCGCACGATCTTCCTCGGAGCGCTTGATCCGCCAGTGACTGCGCAGCGCAGCTTGCCGGAGAGCCAATCAGGCCGAGGACGCCGCCCGACGCGAATCGCCCGGCCCGGCCCGGCGTTGTCGCGTCCGAGCAGGTCGGTTGGTGCGAAGTGCCGCCGGACTCGCTCCATGACAGGGAACTTGGACAGTCCCCCGGGGATGGGGCCCTCCCGTCCCGCCCTGGACCCTGGCCGCGAACGTCGCAAGCGTGAACCCCGCCCCGGCGGGGGCCACCAGCCGGGCGTGGTCCGACAGACCGCCTGCAGCAGGGCAGGCAGCGCACTTGGCAGTGACCACGGCTAGGCCCTAGCCGCCGCTTGAGAGGCCGCGAACGGACCGGCGCGGATTGCTCCCGCCCAGCTGCAAGTCGGGGTCGCTTGGCCATCAATGAATCGCCCCGCGAGGTGCCGAGCCGCGACCGAGTGCACCGGATCGACCTTCACATAGGGGGAAGCGTCAACCGCGGGGCAGCCAAGGAGGCGATCCAGCCTTGAGCGCCTCCCGGGGCGGGCACGGGCATGGCAGTGCCCAGCTCACGAGCGAGCTGACTGGCAAGCGGCGTTCGCCACGTTGGTTCCGTATGCGGGGGCAGGGGGGCGGCCAGTCCCTTGGACGGAACGTCCGTACCCGGAAGCTACGGGAAGCGATTCAAAGGGGGGCTGGGGGTGGGCCGGCCCGGTCCCTTCACGCTCTCGGCGCAGTGCGACGGGTAGGCTCGTTACAGGGGCCAAGCGCTCTGCCCGGCCTGCAGGTCTCCTTGGGGCCGTGCGGCCCGCAACGTTCATTCGAGGGCGGCTTTCTGCTGTGGCGCGCCCTCAGCGAACGCCTCACCCAACGCACGGCTCACGAAGCCGCCTTGCCCGGTTGGAATGACGCCTCGCTCAGCGCCACGAGCTGCGTCGGGCGGCGCACGCGCTGCACGAGGTGTCGCAGCAGCCGAAACTGATCAGGCCTGCGGCCAAGACGGCCAGAGCCGTCAGCGCGAATCCGAAAGCCACCTGACCTCTCCTCGCTAGGCCAGCGTCAGCGCCCCACGAACGGTGGTTGCAGACGGGAGAACTCGTAGTCGAGGGGATCCAGGCCACGCTCCTTCAATTGCGCCACGCATTCCTGCACGCTGTCGCCGATGGCTGCGATGCGTTGCAGCGCCAAGTTCTCTGGGCTGTAGATTTGCATTGCGACGCACTGGCCCGCCGTCGCCTCGCGCGTCGCTAGATCAAGCCTGTCCGGCGCCAAACCGATCAGGCCGCTGAGATTGATTGCAGCCGCCATCTGGGTCCATTATCCCAGTTCCGAGCGCGGGTTGCAATCGCTGCCGCCGACGCTGCGCAGGGCAATCTCTGGCCCGAGCTGCCTCCGCCTAGCTGGTAGCTAGTTCATACACTTTGAGCAGCACTGTCAGCGCCATGAAGCAGGCTCGGTCCGATCGGGCCGAGCTCCAAGCCATCCAGCAGGGAGTCCCTGTACCTCAGCACGCCTTCTCCGGGCTGCGAGTCGTCGTGCGGTTACGAGGGTCGGGCCGGTAGTCGCTCGCCGGAGCGACGCTTCGACCGATCCGAGTCCGCCAGCCCCTCGCTTAGCGTTCGGCGGGCTGCACTATCGCGGGAGCGGCGATTGCGGCCGTGTTCGGCATCGTACTGAGGGTCGCAAGCGGGAGATGGCCAAGCAGTTCCCAGCAGGAAGATGTGGCTCGGATGTCGCTGTTGGAGCGGTCCGAGCTTCGACGCTCGGATGCCGGCGCACACGCTTGCGCTAGTTTGCCGTGCTGCTTGCGAATCGGTGCGCGTCAGCGTTCCGGTGCTGGCAGGCGGAAGCCGCGCGGGGCTCGCTTCGGATCGGTGCCGGCGTCGCCGGCTGGGGTTTCGAGGCTGCAGACGCCGCTTCAGTCTCCTCGCGGGTTCGGACGGCCTCCAGCCAGCTAGAGATAATAGCCGACAATGCGGATCCTCCGAAGGACGCTCCCATTTCTGTACCTGCTGGCCCTAGCGGCTGGAAGCGCTTGGCTGGCGGACAGTTCGTGGCGATCGGTGACTTCCTACCGGAGCGAGTACGCCTTGGACCGCAGGTTCGAAGCCGTTCCGGCGCTCGCCAGCCGGGTCGTCATGGTCGTGTTCGACGGACTTCGCACCGACCGCGCGACCGAGCTGCCCGTGTTCGGCGAGCTTGCTTCCCGCGGGGCGCACGGCACGCTTCGGACCACCGTGCCGTCACTCTCGAATCCGGCGCGCGCCGCTTTGGTGACCGGTGCTTGGCCCGAGGTGAGCGGCGTGACGAACAACTCCAGCTTCGAGCCCGTGCCCGTTCAGTCCCTATTCGGCTTGGCACGGGATGGCGGTCTGCGGGCGGCCGCGTTCGGCACGAGATTCTGGCTGCGGGCCTTCGGATCCCAGCTCGGCGAAGGCTTCCGACGACCAAGCCGCCGGCCCGGCTCGTACGAAGCGGCCGAGCTGGCTGCGTGGCAGGCCGAGGCCTGCTCGGAGGCCGCGGCTTTCCTGCGCGAGCTGGCGCCGTCTCTGGCGGTGATCGGGCTGCTGGCCGGAGATGATGCGGGGCACGAGTACGGCGGCCGGGGGGCCAAGTACGGCGAAGTCGCTCTCGCGGTGGACCGCTGCGTGGGCAGGCTGGTCGCGGAGGCCGGCTCCGACGCCACCTTCATCGTCGTCTCGGACCACGGGCACATCGACCGCTGGGGCAAGGGCGGGCACGGCGGAGTCGAGCCCGAGGTTATCACTGCTCCCTTCGCGATGGCCGGCCCGGGCGTGCTGCCATCCGGGCCGCTAGCAGCGCGAGTCGTGGACTTCGCGCCCACGGTCAGTCTGCTGCTCGGCCTTCCGATTCCGGCAAACAGCCAAGGGGAGGCGTTGTGGGGCGCTCTAGATGTGCCGTCCGGGCGACGGGAGGCGCTGCTGGAACTGCAGAACGCGCAGCGCGATGCCCTCGCAGCTCACTTGCCCGACAGGGAGGCGGCGCTGGCTGCCCAGCGGTGGCATCGACTGCCCCTCGCCTTGGCGGCGCTGGCATGGTTTCTGGTCTTGGCCGCGCTGGCTGCCCGGGGCGCCCGCATGGGCCGCCTAGCCGTTGCTGCCGCCTGCTTCGCGGTCTTGTTCCCAGTGGTGGCCTACTGCCTGCAATTGGGCGTCTCGATCAGCAGCGTCGTGCGGCAGGAGTACCTCTATTCCTTCTTCATCCGCCTCATCGGCTCAGCGGCGGCTGCGTTCGTGGCAGCGGCCTTGGTCTTCCTGCGCGGCGCGGACCGCCCCGTGCGGGACGTGGCGCGCTTGGCGCTCGTGCTGACTGGCATCCTTGCGAGCTTCGTCACCGTCGCCTACTATTGGTACGGGCTGCGGATGCACGGCTGGATGATCGAAATCGGGCCGGTCTTCGCCGCGTACCTGGGGCTGCTCGCGATGCTAGGTGTGGCGCTCGGGGCGATTGCGTCCGCGGGTTGGACCGTGGTCCGCATCAGGAAAGGAGGAGGTGTTTGACGAGTTCCGGGGGTGGGCTATGGGAGCAATCCTTCAGCCAGCGAGTCTACACCGTCCACGAGTTCACTTCCGAGCTGAAGGCCTTGCTGGAGGACGAGTACCCCAGCGTCAAGGTCTCAGGGGAAATCTCCAACGCCCGGCGCTACTCTAGCGGCCACTGGTATTTCACGCTCAAGGACAGCCGGGCCCAAGTCTCCTGCGTCTGCTTCCGCCACCAAGCTAGGTACTTGGCTGCCGATCCGGAAGACGGCCTTGAGGTCGTGGCCCGCGGAAGCGTCAGCGTGTTCTCCAAGCGGGGCCAGTACCAGCTCAAGGTTTCCGCCTTGGAAGCCAAGGGCCGCGGTCGCCTGCAGGGGCAATTCGAGCGGCTGAAGAGGAAGCTTGAGGCCGAAGGCCTCTTCGAGGAGTCCCGCAAGCGGAAGCTGCCGCCGCTTCCACGGCGCATCGGGATCGTCACCTCGCCGACGGGGGCCGTAATCGCGGACATGCTCCGCGTCTTGGAGCGTCGCTTCCCCGGGCTGTGGATCCGGTTGGCGCCGGTTCGCGTTCAGGGCATGCTGGCGGCTTCCGAGATCGCGGCCGGGCTGCGCCACTTCAGCGACGACCCGTGGGCCGACGTCGTGATCGTGGGTCGCGGCGGGGGCCCCTTGGAGGACCTGTGGGCCTTCAATGAAGAGCGAGTGGCTAGGGCGATCGCATCCTCTTCAGTGCCGGTCATCTCGGCGGTCGGTCATCAGACGGACTTCACGATCGCGGATTTTGTCGCCGATCTCCGCGCGCCGACGCCCTCCGCGGCAGCCGAGCTTGTCGTTCCCGAGGCCGCCGGCTTCCGGAATTCGCTCGACGGTCTCAAGTCTCGCGCCGCCAAGTCGACGAGGCTGCTGATCGAGCGCCTGAAGACGAAGTTGCTAGGTGCCGGCGCTGAGCGGGCTGTGCGACTGGTCGGCCGCCGGATCGATGCTGCTTGGCAGGAGCTGGACGCGGAGGACGCGTCCCTCCGGCGGAGCCAGAGCGAACGGCTGGGGCGGTTGAAGTCGAGGCTGGACGGCCTGCAGCAGCGGCTCAGGGCCTCGGATGTCCGTTTGCGGCTGGCTCGCCAAGCGGGCCGCCGGTCGGTGCTGTCCGCCCGCCTGCAGCCGGCCGCCCGACGCCGGCTGGACATGGCGGCTGCCCGGCTGGATCCACTGGAGAGGGGTCTGCGAGCTTCGAGCCCGGTCGTGATTCTGAATGCGGGGCGGGCCAAGCTGGGCGCGGAGGATGCGTCCCTCCGGAGGCTCCAACTGGGCCGGCTGGAGCGACTGAGAGTGCGGCTGGATTCGCTGCACAGGGGCCTGCGGGCCTTGAGCCCGGTCGCGATCCTGGAGCGGGGGTATGCCATCGTCCGCAAGGAGGACCGCTCGGTGGTGCGCCGGGCCGGCCAAGTGTCGGTTGGCGAGAGCGTGGGCGTGGCGCTGGGAGAGGGTGCCTTCGTCGCGAGGGTCGAGCGGATCGACGGGTGATCCCCGCTCCCGCCTTGCGGATCCTCTCAGAATCCCCAGACCACCAGCAGTTGCGGCAGGATCTCGTCAGCGTCGGCGAATCCGTACTTGTTCTTCCACACGTGGAACTCGATCCCGGCATGGAGTCGTCCGGGCTGTGCGCCTAGCAGGGAGCCGAGGTCGAGGCGCAGCTGCGGCTGGAGGAGGATCCAGTGGGGTGCCGAGGTGCCCAACTCCGTCGTTCTGGGGCCCCTCCATTCGCCGTGTCCCTCCAGCGATAGCTTGGCGCCCTTGATCCGAAACGGCAGCTTCCAGTTGAAGTCGACGAGATGGCTGCCTGACTCGATGGGAGCGCCTCCCGCCGCCAATCCGGCGCTGCGATCGACAAGGTATAGGTAGTCGAGATTGGCGAAAGCGAACCCGGGCAGCCTGAGCTGGAACCGGAAACCGGGTGTGATCTTGAGCACCTTGGCCTGCGCCGCCCAGTTGACTCCCCCCAACGGTCCGATTCCCTGGAACGGGCCCCAAGAGAGATCCAAGTCTGCCAGCGAGCCCAGATCCAAGTACGGGTACCACTCTAGGTAAATGTCGCGATCCGCGGCCTGCGTGCAGCACAGCAGGTCCGCGAAGAAGAAATTCTCACCGTACTTCCAGCCGCTGGCGTGCTGCAGCGTGAGGATGTGCTGAGCGCCGGAGGGAATCACGGGGTGCGGCTGCAGCGCTCTTCCCAGCTGGTAGTGGAGTTCCGTCGTGCTCCATGTCTGTGCGCCAGCGTCCCCCGCCAAGAGAGCAACAATGAGCAGGCCCGCCGGCCGCAGGCGGCGGGAACATGGGCAGGCAATCCACACACTTGCCACTGTATAGGCCCCGGCAGGGTGCGAGCGCGCGCTGCTTGGCCCTAAGCTACCGCTCGAGAGTTACGGGCCGGGTCGAAGGGGCGCTGCCAGGTTGCTGCGAGGACCGATCGGTGCTGGGAGGAAAGGTTGGCGCGATCGTGCCGCCGGTACTGACCAGGGTAGAAGACTTGGCACCGTACTGACCGGTGCAATAGTCTTGCACTCATGAAGCCGGCCAGATTTCGTAGGATCGCGTTACAGAACACTATCGCGTCAGGATTTGGTTGGCCAGGTAGCGTTCACGGTGCGCTGACGACCAGAGCGAGTGCGCCAACTCGTCCGGGCTCGGTTGAATTCTACTCATTCGATGCCGTGTGAGGGCAAGTCACTGCGGGGCATGCCGGCGTGAGCTGGCAGGATCGCATTGTCGCGGCAACGGCTGTAATGGAAGCGGCGTGACTTGAGTCGGTCGTACGCGGGTCCGGGCCTGCCGCAGACCAAGCAGACGGGGCGGTGGCCGGCACGGGGCCGCACCGGCACCTCCCAGCGCCCGTCCCCAGCGGCCTTCTCCAGCCGCCGGAGCTGGCCGTAGACGCAGCCCTGGATCTGGTGAACTCGCTTGAGAATCGTGGTTAGCCGCCTGACACACCGCACCTACAGTACCCTGCTGGCACATGTCCGCGACCATGCGGCGTCCTTGGCGCAGCCCCCGCAACTAAGCTGATGCGGGCGAACCACTACTGCAAGAAGGAAGAGCAGCGACTGGACGCGAGCCCACGCACCGCCCACCAAGCCATGCTCACCCATCATCGGCCCCACACTATGTACGGAGGAGGAACACACATGGAGAACCTGCGGCGCAGCCTGTCCGTCCGTGGTGAGACGTCCGGATTCTCTCGCAGGCTCGCCACGGTAGCGCGATAGCCACAGGCAGCGCTTGGCGGGTCCCGCTCGAGTGTCTCCGATCCTGCTCTGCCACGCCTCGCCGGGCCCGCCCTCCAAGCCCGTCATACTGTGCCATTTTCCTGTCCATGAGGGCCACTTGCCGGCTGCCTGCGGCCGATTCAGGCCTGATTCAGGGTGGTTGGGCACTCTAGGACGGTACAGTATAACGGTGGTCGACTAATACAATGCCTACATGCCCCAGCGCACGCCCGACCTGCTCGTCGCAGCCCTCGCCGGACCGCAGCCGCTCACCCTCCCCCAGCTGCAGCAGGCCCTGCACGGTGCTTCCCGCACCACCACCTTCCGCTACCTCCGCCAAGTCAGCTACCGGCGCAGCTACAACTGCAACGGCCGCTTCTACACGCACTTCGACCCGCAGCGCTTCGACCGCTTCGGCCTGCTCTCGATCGGCACCGCGCGCTTCTCCCGCGACCGCACCCTCACGCGCACCGTCCCCCGCCTCATCACGGAGTCCGAGGCCGGCTGGACGGACCAGGAGCTGCGCTCCCTGCTGCATGTTCCCGTGCGACCCTTCCTGCTCTCCGCGCTGCGCGCCGAGCTCGTCCAGCGCGACACCCTGCACGGCGTCTTCGTCTACTTCGCCGCCGACGACCCACTCGCCCAGCGCCAGCGCGAGCAGCGCCTGCAGCGCCGGCCCCGCAGCGTGGCTCTGGACTCCCCGCTGGTCATCGAGGTGCTGCTGGCCGTCATCCGCCACCCCTCGGCCGGCCCGGCCCAGCTGGCGCGCCACCTGCAAGGCCACTCCCCTCCCATCGAGCGGTCCCACATCCTGGCCGTGCTCGACCGCTTCGACCTCCCGCAGGCCGTCGAAAAAGGGGGGCCTGCATCCTGCTGAGCGAACTCCAACGCCGCGCCGGAGCCCCTCCCTGGCTGGCCGGTCGATCGCATCGCCCGTGCTCTGCAGGGCCCGCTCGATCTGCCGCAGCTCGACTTCCCGACCCAGCAGCGCAACTGCCCCGCGTGCGGCGGCCCCCTGCGCCGATGCAAGACCAGCACCCGCATCCTGACCACCCTCGTGTTATTTGTCACATTATTTGGCACGAAAATGGGCTGTTTTTGTCAAACTGGATGATTCCAGATAAGGGAACTTTCTCATTTAATGTGACAAATCCATCGGCGTGGGTGAGTCGGCCGGTAGGCTTTCGGACATGCGTTGGAGGTGCTGCGCGGCAGTCTTGCCTGCAATTGCGTGCGCGCAGGGCCGGGAGCCGGGCGAGAACGCCTACGCTCCTCCTGACCCCTTCCTTTTCCTTCTTGCAGTAGCAGTTTTCGAGCTCGCCCTCGCCCCCAGCCAGACGCAAGCAATCCGGAAAATTCCGCTCCCCGCCTGCCATTTAATCCGGAAAACGCCTTGCCAAATAAACCGGAAGACAACACCTCGCCGCCGGCACCTTCCGGGCGCGCGAACTCCTGCTGCGCTGCCCGCGCTGCACCTCTCGACCGCCCCGCCGCTGCGCGCAGCTGGCCGCCTTGGCGCCTCCCGGACAGCGTTACGGATTCGACCTCATCGTCTGGGTCGGCCTGCAGCGCTACCACCGGCTGCGCCAGCGCAGCGAGATCCGAGCGCGCCTCGCCCGCCGCTGCATCCGACTCTCCGACGGCACCGTGTCCGCGCTCTGCGACCGCTTCCTGCACTGGCTGGGATGCCTGCACCAGCGCAGAGCGCCGGCCCTGAAGGCCGCCATGCGGCACGGATATCCACTGCATCTGGACGCCACCTGCGATCCAGGCCGCGGCGGGCTGTTCGTGTGCCTCGACGGCTGGCGCGGCTGGGTGCTGCATGCTGCTCGCATCCGCACCGAGAATGTCGCTGAACTGCAGCCCGTCCTGCAGGCGACGCTGGACGATTTCGGCCCGCCGCTGGCCTTCGTGCGCGATCTGGGCAGCGCCGTAGCCAAGGCCGTTGCCAGCTGCCGGACCCCGCCCTCACTCGATCTGGTGTGCCACTTCCACTTCCTCGCCGCCGTCGGAGGCCGGCTGCTGAACGCCGACCACGCCAGACTGCGGCACGGCCTGGCCCGCTGGAAGGTGCGCAGCGGCCTGCGGGCCCTGCTGCGCAGCGCGGGCGGACCGGGATTTCCCGCCAGCGGCTGCCAACGCGGGACGGACCTGCGGGCCCTGCTGTACTGGGTCTTGGAAGGCAACGGCGGGCGGCAGCGCCGCCCACCTTTCGGGCTGCCCCACCTAGCCTTCTACCGGCGCTGCCTGCAGTTCAGCCAGCGGGCCGACGAGCGCCTGCCGCCACCGCGCTCCCGCCGCGAGCGGCGCATCCTGCGGCACGTCGCAGAGGTGCTCGAGCCCGTCCGCGAGAGCGCCTTCGGCCTGACGGCCGTCGCGCAGCGCTTGGAGCGCAGTCAGGCGGCCTTCGCCACCCTGCGCGACCTACTGCGCCTGCGGCATGACGAGCTGCGCGGCCGGGCACCGCACCAGCCCCTGAGCGCTGCAGCCGGCGCCGACCTGCTGAACTCAGTCGCCCGGCAAGTCGGGCGGCACCGCCGCCAGCTGCGCCGCCAAGTCAGGGCCCATCGCCAGCAGGGCCAACCCGGAGGGCACTGCCCGCAAGCGATCGTGCTCGACTATCTCGACCGCTACCGGGAGCACCTGTTCGGACATCCCCTGGCGCGCGACGGCGAGGGCCGCATCACGGCGGTCGTGGAGCGCACCAACAATCCGGCCGAGCACTTCTTCGGCCAGGCCAAGCGCCAGCTGCGCCGCCGCCTGGGCCGCGCCCACTTGGGGCGCGACATGCAGGACCAGCCGGCGCAAGTCGCCCTGACCGCCAACCTGCGCCATCCGGACTACGTCAGGATCTTGTGCGGCACTCTGGACGCCCTGCCCCAAGCGTTCTCCGAACTGGTCCGCTCCGGACAGGCCACGGTCCGGCCGGCCCTCGACCGCTACGCCCGCAACTCCGACCTGCGTCGGCGCGTCAAACAATGGTCCGCGCAGTCCGGCAACGCAACAACACCCGCGCAGCCCACCTCTACGTCACCCTCCTGAGCCCGCTTGACGTCGTCGCTCCAACCGAATTCTGACGCGATAGACAGAACATCGTGGCACGGGCACCGGGAGATGTCGAGTGGACTACAGAGAATTCAAGAGTCAAGCTATAGAGGTTCGCATATTCGAGCAGTTGGATTCCCTAAGTGATCCGATCTGCAACTAGACTCATGCTGCCTTCAATGCCTGCTCAATGTACTTGCAATCCTGCTCACTGAAAAACTTCTTCACCAGCTCACTGTCTTCGCTCAGTCGTTCCAAGGTCGCCTTCAGGTTCTTCCTCATCTCCGCCTTCGTCTTGCTCAGCATCCGACTCACCCGACTCTTCACCCAAGCCCACAGGATCTCCACTGGGTTCACTTCCGGGCTGTACGTCGGCTGATACTCCAACTCCACCTTGCCCTTCTGAGCCTTCGACCATTCCCGAACCAATTTCGCCGTATGCACGCTCGCATTGTCCACAACCACGATCAGTTGCCCCGCAGTAGCCTCCTTCACCTGCGCTAGAAATTCAATGAATGTCAGTGCGTGCACCGAACCCTCATGCAGCTTCCAGTGCAGCCTCCCGTCCGGACTGATCGCTGCCAGCATGCTCACTCGGTACTTCGAGTTCGCCGTCTTCACGATCGGCGTCTCTCCCTTCCTACCCCATGTCCTCCCGTACACGCACTGCGCTGCCAGGCCCGACTCGTCTGCGAATACAATCGTCTTGCCCTCCTGGACCGCACGCTTCACTAGTGCCGGAAACGTCTCAAACTGCCATTTCCGGACCTTCTCACGGTCATGCTTCAACGCTCTCTTCTTGGGTTTCTGCGGTGTGAGATCCAACTTCTTCATAGCGCGTTGCACCGTCCAGCGACTCACCTTCAATCCGAATTTCTCCTCCAGCGCCATGCGCACCATGTTGGCGGTCCACAGCGCGAACTCGAATCGCAACTGCTGCGGTGTCTTGGTCACCACTGTGTTCAGCATCCATTGCCAGTGGCGGTTCTTCATCTTGGGCGGTCGTCCGGTCCTCTTGCGTCTGTGGAGTGCGTTGACGCCCTTAGCTTTGTAGAGGACCCACCAGCGGCGAACCGTGGACTGATGGACGCCTACCATTCTGCCTACCTCCCGAAACGACCGGCCAGTGCTGATTTCTTCTATGACTGCTTTCTTCACATCGAACTGCAGGGCTTCAGTGAGTTTGGAGAAGGCAATGAGTTGCGCCAAGAACATGATCATAGGATACCACACAGGGGGTTGCGGAGGCAACTAAGGGGCAGTATAGTTGAAGTCTATACTAGGGAGAATCCGCACAGGATCGATTCAATGCTCTCCATAGGGTCCGCTCCAGAAACTCCCTCCATAAGTAGTAGAAGTCCCATGTTCTCTGCAGGAACCCCTCTGGCACTGCTTGCGCACGACACCCCTCATGCGTCCCTGCCCCTGCGCAAGACTTTTGCACCGATCAGTAGAAGGGACTCAGAGGCCTACCAGACGGGCCCGTCTGGTGCTCTGGATGGGGTGCTCGTCACTCGATTCCATCGGGCACCGCGACGGCGAGTTGAGGCGTCCCGTGAGTAATAGCCGCTACCGTCCGGCCGGATGGGACCGGCACGACCAGTCCGCCCTCTATGGATCAGTGTGCGCAAGGAGATCTGCCTGCCCCGGCTTGTCTAACATCAGCGCACGTGATGCTACCAGCTGGCTGGCTTGGCGTTGCCCGCCGCTGGCGGGAGCGTTAGCATCCGAGTCGGGTGGCCCTCGGTATCGGTCACACTCCCCACGCTGTGATCGGCGGGTCTCCGGGCTCGGCGGCCCTGCGGAACACCCGCTCCTCCCAAGACCGGTTCGGACGCAGGTCGAAGACCACCAGATGCCCGGACTCGCCACCGCAGCGATCCATGTACCAAGCCGTCTGCTCCAAGCCCTTGCCAATCGTGCTTTCCAAGCTCTTCTTCTCGCCGACCACCTTGCACTCGATGACGTGATTGAGTGGACGGTCGGACAGCGGGCGGCCCGGGCGGGGCCATTCGACGACCGGGTCCGAGCGCTCGCGGGCGACGGCGAATTCCGGCGTGATCCGTCCGCCGCTGTTGACGACCCGGTGCAGGTAGCCGTGCAGCACCAGCTGGGGGCCGGCCTCGCGGTGGCCGTAGCGCTCCACCCACGACTCGGAGTGCTCGCGGAAGTGGTCCTGGAACCCGGCCAGCAGCGCCGCGACATCCAAGCTGCCGTCCTGCTGGATGTACCAGCGCGGTGAGACGAGGTACTCGAGTTCGGACTCCTGAGCCGTCGTGAGTTCGCGGGGGATGACTTCGGCGTAGATCCGATTGGCCATCCTGACCGGGCCGCTGAGCGCGGCGAGGCCGAGGTCGCGTACGTACTCAAGGTCACCGGTGGAGTAGCCGGCTTGGGATGTTCCCCCAAGCATCGGCAGGATCACTTGGCTGACGCGAGGCTCGCGGAGCTTATCAGTGAGCTGGTGGAGGTGGGTGACGCGGTTGCGGATCAGCGTCTCCGTGGCTTGGTCGATGGCCGCGACCGTCACGGGCCGACTGCGGTCTGGGCCCTGCCGGTCTCTGAAGCAGGCTTGGTAGGCGAGGGCGTTGATCAGCCAGGGCTGGCCGCTGGTGAGGTTCCAGATGTGATTGATTGCGCTGGCCTTGAACTGCTGGCCGGTCTCGTCGGTGTGCTGCAGGAGCAGGGACCGCACTTCGTCTTCGCGGAAGTCCCCGAGACGCAGGGACTTGGCCGTGATTTTGAACGCGCTGCCTCTTGTGATGTGGAAGCCTTCCGACTCCGAGAAGATGCGGTAGTCGCGGACATCACGGACGCCTCACAGCACCACGCTCTGGGGGAACCACCGGGGCCGGTCGCGGTAGCCGGCATGCAGCTGCCGGAGCACCGAGATCAGGGTGTCCCCGATCAGGGCGCCGATCTCGTCCAAGAACAGGATCAGGGGCTTGGCACCCGAGGCCGCCCACTTCGACAGGACGCTCTTGAGGGCCGAGTGAGGGCCGTCCTCCGCCAAGTCTTCCGGACAAGGTCCTCCCCAGTGGTTTGTAGAGCCGCAACCGCGACGCGGGCCAGGATCGTGCGTATGCCTGTACCGACGTCTTGGGGGGCGGATTGCGCGGGCTCGACATTGACGTAGACACAACGGAAGCGGCCGCTCGCATTGAGGTAGTCGGCGAGCGCAGCCAGGACGCTTGTCTTGCCGGTCTGACGGGGCGCATAAGGAATGAAGTACTTCTCTCGATCAATCAGCGCTCGAGTCTCGTCGAGGTCCACACGTTGGAGGGAAGGGATGCAGTAGTGCTTGGCTGCAACAACCTCGCCTTCAATGTTGAAGAATCGCACGCCTGTCCGAATACGGCACGCCTCGGGGAACCATGGTTCGTTGACCCGCCAGTGGTCCTGCGGGGGGCGAGACCCGACGTGCGCCATGCTCGGGCCAGCGGAGCGATGCCTCGACCAGTGAAGCAACTGATTGCTGCTCCTCCATCCAAGTCCTCGTGGTATGCGCCTTCGGGTGCGGGCGGTTGCCTAACCCTACAGTGGCGGCAACCCGGAGGCGATCCTGCGGGATCCCGCCTACGCGACCGCACCTGCCAGATTCAGCCTTCGATCCGCCACGGGCAGGTTGAGGCGGGGCGACGCTACATGCCCCAGACGCCGACGGACAGCCCGTCGACCGTCTCGTCCCGGTGGAACAGACGCTCGGACCAGCTCCGCGCCTCACGGAGATCGAACACCACCAAGTGCCCCGAATCCGCCCCCGAGAGGTCCATGTAGTCGGCAGTCTGCCGCAGGCCTTTCGCCACCACGCTCCGCAGGCCGCTCTTCGGCCGCACCACCTTGCACTCGATCACGTGCCGTTCCTCACGCCGGCCGCCGGGCAGGGGCCACACGATCATCAGGTCCGTGCGCCGCCTCCCCAAGCCGAACTCCCGCTCCACACGACCGCCCCCGTTGACCACCCGCTGCAGGTAGGCGTGCAGCACCAGTTGCGGGCCGGCCTCCGCATGCCCGTAGCGCTGCACCCAGAACTCGGAGTGGTCCCGGAAGTAGCATTGGAAGCGCTTCAGCAGCCGCTCCGTGTCTAGGCTGCCGTCGTCACTCACGAACCAGCGCGTGTCGACCACGGTCTCGAGGCCGAGCTGCAGCGCATGCGTCAGTTGGCGCGGTACCACCTCAGCGTAGATGGGATTGGCTATGCGAATCGGGCCGTGCTGCGCCACCAGGCCGAGGTCGCGCACGTACTCCACGTCCCGCTCCGTCCAGTCCCAGTCCGGCGACCCAGCCAGCATGGGCAGGATGACGCGCCGCACCCGCTCCTCGCGAAGCTTGTCGGCGAGCTGGTCGAGGTGCGTGACGCGATTGAGGATGAGCGTCTCCTTGGCTTCGTCAATGGCCGCGACCGTCACTGGGAGGCTCCGGTCGCGGCCCTGCCGGTCTCTGAAGCAGGCTTGGTAGGCGAGGGCGTTGATCAGCCAAGGCTGGCCCTGGGTGAGGTTCCAGATGTGGTCGATTGCGCCGGCCTCGAACTGCTGGCCGGTCTCGTCGGTGTGCTGCAGCAGCAGGGAGCGCACTTCGCTCTTGAAGAAGTCCCCCAGCCGCAGGGACTCGGCCTTGATGTTGAACGCGCTGCCCCCGGTGATGTGGAATCCGTCCGACGCCGAGAAGATGCGGTAGTCTCGCACATCGCGGACGCCGCACAGGATTACGCTCTGAGGGAACCAGCGCGGCCGGTCGCGGTAGCCGGCGCGCAGCTGGCGCAGCACTGAGATCAGGGTGTCCCCGATCAGGGCGTCGATCTCGTCCAAGAACAGGATCAGGGGCTTGGAACCCGAGGCCGCCCACTCCGACAGGACGCTCTTGAGTGCGGAATGTGGGCCGGCCTTGGCCAGCAAGCCAGGCCATGTCTGTTCCACCACGTCTTCCCCCGTCGTCCGTAGAGCCTCGCTTGCGGCGCAATGGAGAATCGTGCGCATGCCGGCGCCGACATCTTGGCGGGCGGACTGGGCGGGCTCGACATTGACGTAGACACAACGGAAGCGGCCGCTCGCATTGAGGTGGTCGGCGAGCGCAGCCAGGACGCTTGTCTTGCCGGTCTGGCGGGGCGCGTGGAGGATAAAGTACTTCTCTCGATCGATCAACGTTAGGATCTCGTCGAGGTCAACGCGTTGGAGGGGGGGGATACAGTAGTGCTTGGCTGCAACGACCTCGCCCTCGGTGTTGAAGAACCGCACGCCCGTCCAAGTATGGCATGCCTCGGACGGGACTGGTTCGTGGATCCGCCTGTGGTCGGCTGGGAGGCGAGACCGGGCAGGCGCCCCGCTGGGGCCAGTGGAACGAGGCCGCGACCAGCGAGGCAACCGAGCGCCGCCCGTCTAGTTAAGTTAGGTACTTGAAGGCTGGCTGCGCCTTCGGTGGCGGGCGGTTTCCCTCGCGCTACGCCTGCCGGCGCGCAATCCCGGAGGCGATCCTGCGGGAGACCGGCGACGCGACCAGACCTGCCAGATTCAACCTTCGAGCTCCCGCGGACAGGTGACCGGGGGGTGGCCAGAGGTGGTGGTTCCACTGCATGCCACCGCCGACTCAGCCGACGGTCACGGAGCCCGAGCGGCGGAGCGCGAAGAGCTGGACCGGGACGCTCCGCACGGCCGCGCGACGCACGATACGGCGGGGCGCGTGGCGGTCAGCCTAGGTGCGCTGGCGGGTTGCACCCCGCGTTTCGCTACAGGGCCCGGCGCGGCCCTACCGGTGTGCCGGCGATCAAGGTGGACCTGGACCGCGTTCCAGTCACAGGCCCCAGACCGTGATCGGTGGGGCTCCGGGCTCGGGGTCCCTGCGGAACACCCGCTCCTCCCAAGACCGGTTCGGACGCAGGTCGAAGACCACCAGATGCCCGGACTCGCCACCGCAGCGATCCATGTACCAAGCCGTCTGCTCCAAGCCCTTGCCAATCGTGCTTTCCAAGCTCTTCTTCTCGCCGACCACCTTGCACTCGGTGATGTGTTTGAGTGGACGGTCGGACAGCGGGCGGCCCGGGCGGGGCCATTCGATGACTAGGTCCGAGCGCCCGCGGGCGACGGCGTACTCCCCCGTGATCCGTCCGCCGCTGTTGACGACCCGGTGCAGGTAGCCGTGCAGCACCAGCTGGGGGCCGGCCTCGCGGTGTCCGTAGCGCTCCACCCACGACTCGGAGTGCTCGCGGAAGTGGTCCTGGAACCCGGCCAGCAGCGCCGCGACATCCAAGCTGCCGTCCTGCTGGATGTACCAGCGCGGTGAGACGAGGTACTCAAGTTCGGACTCCTGAGCCGTCGTGAGTTCGCGGGGGATGACTTCGGCGTAGATCGGATTGGCCATCCTGACCGGGCCGCTGAGCGCGACGAGGCCGAGGTCGCGTACGTACTCAAGGTCACCGCTGGAGTAGCCGGCTTGGGATGTTCCCCCAAGCATCGGCAGGATCACTCGGCTGACGCGAGGCTCGCGGAGCTTGTCAGTGAGCTGGTGGAGGTGGCTGACGCGGTTGCGGATGAGAGTTTCCTTGGCTCGGTCGATGGCGGCCACTGTCACCGCGCGGCTGCGGTCGCGGCCCTGCTGGTCCTCGAAACAGGCCTCGTAGGCCAGGGCGTTGACCAGCCAGGGCTGGCCGCGGGTGAGCTCCCAGACTCTGGAGATCGCGCCGGCCTCGAACGCTTGGCTGGTCTCGTCGGTGTGCTGGAGCAGCAGGGAGCGCACCTCGCTCTCGCGGAAGTCCCCCAGCCGCAGGGACTTGGCCTTGATGTTGAACGCGCTGCCCCCGGTGATGTGGAAGCCTTCCGCCTCCGAGAAGATGCGGTAGTCGCGGACATCGCGGACGCCGCACAGCACCACGCTCTGGGGGAACCACCGAGGCCGGTCGCGGTAGCCGGCGCGCAGCTGGCGCAGCACCGAGATCAGGGTGTCCCCGATCAGGGCGTCGATCTCGTCCAAGAACAGGATCAGAGGCTTGGCACCCGAGGCCGCCCACTCCGACAGGACGCTCATGAGGGCCGAGTGAGGGCCGTCCTCCGCCAAGACGCTCCGCCAAGTCTTGCGGACAAAGTCCTCCCCAGTGGTTCGTAGAGCCGCAACCGCGACGCGGGCCAGGATCGTGCGTATGCCTGCACCGACATCTTGGCGGGCGGTCTGCGCCGGCTCGACATTGACGTAGACACAACGGAAGCGGCCGCTCGCATTGAGGTGGTCGGCGAGCGCAGCCAGGACGCTCGTCTTTCCGGTCTGGCGAGGAGCGTGAAGGATGAAGTACTTCTTGCGCTCGATCAGCGTGATGATCTCCTCAAGGTCCACGCGTTCCAAAGGGGGAATGCAGTAGTGGTCTTCGGGGATGACCTCGCCCTCGGTGTTGAAGAACCGCACTTCTGCTTGAGTATGGCAGGGTTTGAGGGCAGGGCGAAGCCTCGGCTGATGTTGCACCTAAGCAACCAAAGCAGTCTGTTTGCGTACCGTCGAGACGCAATCTTCGGCTAGACTGACTTCTGCTTGGACCGGGCGTCGTCGATGGTCCTGTGCCAGTCCAGGCCTCGCTGGCGCTGGTTCACGTGCGTTGATCTGGCAGCGATCTCGCGCTGCAGAGTGTCGAGATCGCCGATCCGACGCCGTCCAAGGCCTTGGCGCGACAGAGCGCTGAGCTCAACCTACGCGGCATGCGGCCAGCTGGTGTGCGCGCCAGGGTCCGAAGGCCTCGTAAGACGCCCCCGGCGCAGGCGTGTTGTGGTGGTCCAGCACCAGCGTGACCCGCGTAGCGCCCTGCCAGCAGGTAGGAGCGGAATCCGAAGGTTGCGCGGAGGGCGAGCTTGGCTTTGAGGTTCCCGTCCGCGACCGCGCCGGAGGAGTGTTGCTTGCCGGTGGAGAACCAGTTGAGGTGGCCGCACCAAGGCACAGTGGACGCGGCGCATGGCGAACAGGAGGTACACCGGCAAGCCAGAGAGGGGGACCAACCGTTACTGACCCATGGAATCTGCGATAGAAGCCAAGAAAGTCC
Organism: Bryobacterales bacterium; assembly: GCA_963662745.2. Lineage (GTDB taxonomy): Bacteria > Acidobacteriota > Terriglobia > Bryobacterales > UBA6623 > VXMF01. Next base: position 652,594 of record CAXXUI010000002.1, on the reverse strand, counting down.
ACTGCTTCGGTCAAGGACCTCAACCAATCTCTGATCGTGCCGGCCAGCCCAGGATCCCTCCCTGACCTACCCAAGCTCCGTGTCATTTCCGTGTCATGGCTGAGGCGCCAGAGCCCGTCGACGCGGTGGTGGCGATGCTTGTCGACCTGCGAGCGGCCATACGGGAAGCGGGCGACAGCACGGGCATCGGTCACTAGTGGTGCAGTGCCAAGCGCACCGCCGGGATGTTCGCCGAGCGGCTGTGGGAGGTCCCGCCTCCCGAAGTCCGGACCGACCGCATCTCTCTTGACGGACAGACAGGCACTATAATTTGGCTAGGCGCGTCCTAGGTGCGCCCTAGCTGATGCGACTCAATCACACCACTTCCCTCGCTTGGGCCTTGGGGCTTGCGCTGTTGCTGGGCTGCGCGGCCCCCGTCGAGACCGAGTCCGAACCCGGAGGCGGCCCCGTGCCCGAGTTCAGCCTCAAGGACATGGATGGCAACGTTCTCACCGACCAGGACTTGGAGGGGAAGGTCGCGCTCATCAACTTCTGGGCTACTTGGTGCGGCCCGTGCAAGATCGAGATGCCGTGGTTCGTGGAATTCCAGCGCGAGTATAAGGACCGCGGCTTCACGGTGCTGGCGATCTCTCTTGACGAGGGCGGATGGGACCCAGTGCGGGAATTCGCGGAGCGCATGGACTTCAACTTTCCCGTCGTGATGGGAAGTGACCCTGTCTCGGAAGACTTCGGTGGCATTTATGTGTTGCCCACCACCCTCATCGTCGACCGGTCCGGTGACATCGTGGCTCGCCACCAAGGCCTCGTTCCGAAGGCCGCCTATGCGGAGGAGATCGAGTCGCTGCTGTAGTCGCGCCCGACCCCTTCCCTCGCAAGCCTGCGTCGAGGTCTGTATCATCGTGAGCAATGCCCGCTGATCCGGTGCGCGTGGAGCGCAGAGCCTGCATTGCCAAGCTGACGCTCAACCGGCCCGCGGCGCGCAACGCGCTGGACGGGGCGACCGTTGACCGCCTAGCGGAGCTGATCCGCGAAGCGGCGTCAGACCCCGGTGTGCGAGTGGTCGAGTTGGGCGGCGCGGGGTCCTGCTTCTGCGCCGGCGCCGATCTGCGGGGGATGCGCGGCATGAGTGAGGCGGATCCCGCCGCCAATCTTGCCGACGCTCGGCGCTTCGCGAACATGCTGCACGAGCTGCATCAATTGCCGAAGCCCACCGTGGCGCGCGTGCAGGGTGCCGCTGTCGGCGGTGGGGTGGGCCTTGTCGCATGCTGCGACATCGCCGTGGCGAGCGAGGACGCCTTCTTCCGCCTGAGCGAGGTACGGCTCGGGCTGGTTCCGGCAACGGTCGGGCCGTACTTGGTCGAAGCGATGGGTCCGCGCACGGCTCGCAGATTGATGCTGACTGGTGAGCGGTGGAGCGCCCGGCAGGCGCGGCGGTGGGGCTTGGTGCAGCAGGTCGTCCCGAGCGCGGAGCTGGATCGCGCGACTACCGACGCCGTACAGAGCCTCTTGCGTGGAGCTCCGGGCGCCCAGGCGGCTTGCAAGGCTCTGCTCCAAGATCTGTCGGTGGGCAGGCCTGCCTCAGACATGCGAGACCTCACCGCTAGGGCCTTGGCAGATCGGCGCTCGTCTGAAGAGGCTCGGACCGGCCTGCGAGCCTTCTTTGCCAAGGCCAGGCCGCCGTGGGCCCGCTCCGAGGGCGGCCGGAAGGAGTGCGTCAGATGAATCAAGACACCTCAACCAGTCGCAGGCAGGCACTGCGCTCGCTCGCGGGAGGAGCGGCCGCATTTCTGACCCGCTGCGGGGGCGGCGCCCCGCCGCGCCCCAACATCCTGCTCGTGATGACCGACGACCAGCAGCACGACCAGATGAGTTGCGCAGGGCATCCGCTGCTGCAGACTCCCAACATGGACCGACTGGCCTCAGAAGGCGTAAGGTTCGGGAACGCTTACTGCACCAATTCCATTTGCGCCCCCTCCAGGGCGAGCGTCCTGACGGGGTGCTACTCCCATGTGCATGGCATCCGGGGCAACTCGGAGAAGGCTGACGCCGTGGAGTCTCTGGATCCTAGCCTGCCGACATTCCCTCAGCTCCTGCAGCAGGCTGGCTACCGCACGGGCTTGGTCGGGAAGTGGCATCTCCGCCAAGAGCCGCGCGGCTTCGACGAGTGGAAGATCCTGCCCGGACAGGGAGCGTACTTTGATCCGGAGTTCCTCATCGGTGGCCGTTCGGAGCGCCTCTCCGGCTACGCGACCGATATCACCACCGACTTCGCCCTCGACTTCTTAGGGCGCCAAGACGGCGGTCCGTTCTGCCTGCTCTACCAGCACAAGGCCCCGCACCGGCCTTTCACACCCGCCCCCCGCCATGCGTCGCTGTTCGAGGATGTGGAGTGGCCCAAGCCACCCTCCTACGACGATGACTACGCGACCCGGCGCGTCGCGGCCGAGGCCGAGGACATGCGGTTCGAGGTGAGCTTGGAGGGTGACTACGAGGACCTGCCCGCGGGCCTGAGCCCCGAGGAGAAGCGCGAGTGGATCTTCCAGCGCTTCGTGAAGGACCATCACCGCGCCGTCTTCGGCGTGGACGAGAACTTGGGCCGCGTCCTTGACCACCTCGACGAGTCAGGCCTAGCTGAAGACACCTTGGTGGTCTACACGACCGACAACGGGTACTTCCTCGGCGAGCACGGCTGGTACGACAAGCGCTTCATGTACGAACCCGCGCTGCGAGTGCCCCTGCTGATGCGCTATCCGCGCCTTGCAGCCGGCGGCCTCGTTGAGGAGCGCCCCGCCCTCAACGTGGACATCGCCCCCACGCTGCTTGATTTCGCGGGGATCCCAGTGCCCGACTCGGTCCAGGGCAGAAGCCTGCGTCCGCTGTTGGAGGGCCGCCCTCCTCAGGACTGGCTGCGGACGACGTTCTACAGCTATTACGAGAATTCGTGGGCGTTCCGGGAGATGGCCCGCGAGCAGATGACCGATCCCAGCTTCCAGTTCTGGACGGCGCACAGGGTCGGCCCCCATCGTGGCGTCCGGACGGACCGCTACAAGCTGATTGAGTATTACGGTGAGGGCGACTACTGGGAGCTGTTCGACCTGCAGGAGGACCCCCACGAGCTGCGCAATCTCTATGGCGAGCCGGGCCACGGCCAGCTGGTAGAGGAACTGCGGGCCGAGCTGCTCCGGCTGCGCGGGCAGTACGGTGAAGACGGCTAGCTCGCCGCCCTCCCTGTCCTGGGTGAGGGCCGGCCCTGACAGGGCCCCAGCGCCGCGATCGCTGCAGGAACTGCGGACGCTGCGCAAGTCCGAGCTGCACCTCCACTTGCGGGGCGCGATTCCGCGGAGCTATCTGGTGCGACAGCTGCGCAGGTACCCGCTTGCGAAAGCGCTGGGGTCCGCTCCGGGGCCGCAGTTGGAGTGGCTGCTGCGGCAGCCGAACATCCGGGCGGTGGTCGGCGCATCCGAGCCCGCGTCCCAAACCGACGAACTGTTCCGCTACCGGACCTTCGAGCAGTTCCTGGCCGCTTACCTGTTCACCTCGTTCTTCGTGCGTACCATCGAGGACTTCGCCGGTCTGGTCCGAGGTGTCCGCCGCCAATTGCGGCAGGCCAACATCGTGTACGCCGAAGTCACGGTGTCCCTGCGCGAATACATGCAGCAGGGGCTTGCGCTGGCGGATCTGGCTGCGGTGCTGGACACCCCGCCGGCCGGACCGCCGACCGTCCGCTGGATCGTCGATCCAGTGCGCAACTACGGACCGGAGGCCGCAGAGCGGCTCCTGGGAGCGGTGCTGAAGGTGGGAGCGCGGTCCGTGGTCGGACTAACGCTCGGGGGGGCCGAGCACAGGTATCCCCATGCGCCGTTCGGCAGGGTCTACGAGATGGCTCGGGAGGGCGGTCTGCGGACCACCGTGCACGCTGGCGAGGCGCTCGGGCCGGAGAGCGTTCGCGAGGCGCTGCGCAGTCTCGCCCCGGACCGCGTCGGCCACGGCGTCCGCGCCGCCGAGGATCCCGCCTTGGTGCGTCGCTTGTCGGAGCGGGGCGTTCCGCTGGAAGTCTGTCCCACCAGCAATGTCCGCACCGGCGTCTACTCGACGCTGGCCGACCATCCGGTGCGGAGTCTCTACGAAGCCGGCGTGCCCGTCACGATCAGCACGGACGATCCGACGTTCTTCTCCATGTCGCTTGCTCGAGAGCTGGCGGGGCTGCGTGAACTGGGCTTCCGGTGGCAGGAGATTGGCGAGCTGGCCGGGAACGGCTTCCGCTACGCGTTCGACCGCGCGGCCGCCAGTTCGGCAGCGCATCCCTGAGCGCCGCCGGCGAGTCGTGCCGCCGGCGGTCTGGCGGTTAGGCGCGGGTGGCCGGCTTGGGCATCGCGAGAGCGCCCCGCAATGCACCGGCACTGGACAGGCCGAGGCTGTCAAGGACCGCGCCGAGTTCTCCGGGGAGCGTCGCCGCCCGCCCGGGGTCCCAGAAGCTTGCCGTGCCCACTTGCACGGCGGTCGCCCCGCACAGGAGGAACTCCGCTACGTCTTCCCCCGTAGCGACACCGCCCGCTCCGAGGATTGGAACGTCCACCGCTTGGAAGACACGGTGGACGGCATGCAGCGCGACGGGCTTGATGGCGGGTCCCGACAGCCCTCCGTAGCCCGCTCCCAAGCGGGGCTTCCTCGTGCGCACGTCGACGGCAAGTCCGCGCAGCGTGTTGATCAGCGTGAGGGCGTCCGCACCTGCGTCGACAGCCGCCCTTGCGATCGGCACGATGTCCGCCACATTCGGCGAGAGCTTGACGATTAGGGGCCGCTTTCGGGCGGCGGTCTTGACGGCCGCCACGGTCTCCGCGACGCTCGCCGGATCGGCTCCGAACTCCAGCCCGCCCCGGTGCGTGTTCGGGCAGGAGACATTGAGCTCGTAGGCGGCCAGCCCTTCCGAGTCCTCCAGGATGCGCACGGTTTCGGCGTAGTCCTCCACGCGGAAGGCGAAAACGTTGGCCACGACGGGCACGCCGATTTCCGCGAGGGGCGGAAGCTTGTCTCGGACGAACGCCCGAACGCCGATGTTCTGCAGTCCGACCGAGTTGAGCATCCCCGACGCTGTTTCGGTCACCCGGGGCGGCGGGTTGCCGGCCATCGGCTCTAGGGAGAGGCCCTTGACCACGATGGCACCGAGGCGCGAGAAGTCGACCTGGGTGGCGAATTCCAGCCCGTAGGCGAAGGTCCCGCTGGCTGCCATGATGGGGTTGTTCAGCGCGAGACCGCACAGCTTGGTGGTCAGATCGGCCATTGGATCGGGCGGGCCGCCGCTGTCGAATGCACCTGCCGCTGAGCGCGTCAGGTGGCTGATAGATTGAGACTTGGCGGCCCCGAGACATTATGACTTGGCGATCGTCGGCGGGGGGATCAACGGCTGCGCCTTGGCGCGCGCCGCCTCGTGTCGCGGCATCCGGACCGTGCTCTTGGAGAAGCAGGACTTCGGATGCGGCGTCACGAGCCGGTCGACACGCCTGATTCACGGCGGGCTGCGCTACTTGGAGAGCCTCCAAGTCGGCTTGGTCCGCGAGTCGCTGAAGGACCGCGAGGCGCTGCTGCGGGAATTCCCCGGCCAAGTCATTCCCCAGCCCTTCATTCTGCCTGTCTACCGCTCCGATTCGCGTCCGAAGTGGTACCTCGCCGCGGGACTGGCCATGTACAGCGCGCTGTCGGCCGGGACCCGCCTGCCGGCTCACCGCCGCCTGAGTGTCGCCGAGACGCTCGAGCTGCTGCCAGGCCTGGACTCCTCGGACTTGGTCGGAGGCTTCGAGTACCACGACTGCCAAGCCGCCTATCCGGAGAGGCTGGCTCTGGAGATGGCCTTGAAGGCGCAGGAGGCAGGCGCATGCGTCCGCAACCATGCTCGCGTCACAGGCTTCTTGCGGTCCCCTAGGCGCGTCGAGGGGGTGGAGGTCGAGGGCCTTCGCGGACGCGAGATGCTGCGCGCCCGAGTCGTGGTCAACGCCTGCGGAGCGTGGGCGGACGAGCTACTGGGTCTGCTGCCCGAGGCCCGGGGTCGGCGTCTGCTCTCCCTGGTGAACGGCTCGCACTTGGTGCTTCGCAACTTCCCGGGGTCGCCGCGGCATGCCATCTACCACGAGGCTCGCTCCGATGGCCGCCCGTTCTTCATCGTGCCGTGGCGCGGCCTGTACTTGGTAGGCACTACGGAGACGCTCTACGCCGGTTCCCCGGACCGCATGCTCCCGACTCCGGGCGAGGTGGACTACTTGCTGGAGGAGACCAACGCCCTCTTTCCCGGCGCCCGCTTGGGCCGCGGGTCCGTACTGTACAGCTACTGCGGTTCCCGGCCGCTGCTTCGCTCAGACGGGCCGGACCTGAACCGCGCATCGCGAGGGCACGACGTGATCGACCACGAGCGCCGCGACGGGGTCGCCGGTCTGCTCACCTTGGCAGGCGGCAAGCTGACCACGTCACCTTCGTTCGCCGAGCAGGCGGCCGACCGGATCGATCGCCAGCTCGGCAGGAAGCCCTCCCGGCTGTCGGGCCGCGCTGCTTCCCCTTCGCCAGCCGACGTCAGAGGACGGCTGGCCGGCGTCTACGGTCCGCGCACGGCCGAAGTGCAGCGCTTCGTGGCGTCGGACCCCGACCTATCGAAGCCATTGGCCTCCAATTGCGCGACCACCTGCGGGGAGATCGTGTACGCCGTGCGGCAGGAGATGGCCCTCACGTTGGGCGACATCCTCCTGCGGCGCACCGGCGCCGCCTTCGATCCCGCCTACCGTCCGGCTTGGGCCCGGCGGGCCGCCAGGATCGCCGCCCCTTGCCTCGGCTGGGACGAGGCAGGCCGACGCAGCGCGGTGGCCGACTTCGAGGCGGAGCTGCGCCGCACGCTCGTTTGGCAGCCGGCAAGCCGCTCGGCCGCCGGTTCGGGTACCATGGCCTAGGTGAGCGCCGGACCTCCAGAGTCGCCCCGCGCACGCGCGCGTCGCGTCAGGAGGATACTCGCCCAGCTTGATCGAGACTATCCCGACGCCGAGTGCGCGCTACGCCACCGGAGCGCTTGGGAGCTGCTGGCAGCGACCATCCTGTCGGCCCAATGCACCGATGTTCGGGTCAACATGGTGACGCCGGCCCTGTTCGCGGCCTATCCCACGGTGGACGACATGGCCGAGGCCCCCGTCGAGCATTTGCAGGAGCTGGTGAGGACGACCGGCTTCTTCCGCAACAAGGCCAAGGCGCTGCTGGGATCCGCGCGGCGGATCGTCTCCCGGTACGGCGGGGAGGTGCCGTCGCGCGTTAGGGATCTCGTCACGCTGCCCGGAGTGGCTCGCAAGACCGCCAACGTAGTGACGGGGACCTGGTTCGGGAAGGCGACCGGCGTGGTGGTCGACACCCACGTCAAGCGCATCTCCGGGCTGCTGGGTCTGACTGAGCAGGCGAGCCCCGCCAAGATTGAGCGCGACCTGATGGCCTTGCTGCCGCGCTCGCGATGGATCGCCTTCTCGCATCAGATCATCCATCACGGGCGGCAGGTCTGCGTCGCCCGCAGGCCTCAGTGCGACAGTTGCGGTTTGGCCGGGCTGTGTCCTTCCTCCACCGTCGCGGGCTGATCCAGCCCGCAGCCCGGGGCTAGCGCCTCAGGCGGGGAGCGGGTCGGTTCGGATCCGTCGGCTTGAGGGTGGGCTTGAGTTCAAGACGGACCTTCTTGCGCAGGTCGATTCGGTCGCGCTTCATCGTGGTCGGGTTGCTGCGCAGGACGATCACTCCCCCTGCTCCAGCCTCCACCAAGCGCGGCTCTCGACCGCCGATCCTCAGGCCGTACGTCTCGAACGGCTTCAGTCCCACTAGGAAGATTCGGGCGTCCTCGGGCGGTTCCTGGTGCGCAGGTTCCCATCGCAGCACGATCTTCTGCTGCGGGCTCGCTGGCACCACGATGTCGGCGGGGAAGAACATCGGCGGCAGGCCCTTCAGGGAGTCGGCGGATGACAGCACGCCATTTGCTAGGATCTCCATCCGGCCATCGACGTAGCCGATCCATGTCGTCGGCCGGTCCCACGATTGCCTGCCGTAGAGCCGGCCGCGGACTGGATCGAAGGCCAGCAGCGGAGCGGACTGAGGCGTAAGGCCAGGCAAGTAGGGATTGACCCAGAGGAATTCGTAGGGGGCGAACCAAGCGGACTTCAGCTGGTAGTTGTCGTCGCGGATCCAGCCTTGGACGAACTGGAACTCCCGCAGGTTGGACTCGTAGGCGACGAGCAGCATGTCGGCGAGACGGTAGAGGGGCGCTTGGATCTTGGCCGCCTCGTCGTTGGCCGAGAACCGTGAGGGCTTGCGAGCCCTCCCCTCAGTGGTGTCGACATCCAAGGGGTGGTAGCTCAAGAGCCGCGTCCGCACCAGCGCCGCCAGTGCGTCGGTGGCTGGGCGCAGAAGGTCGATCTCGAGGTTGCGGCGCACCGCGAGGCTCGCTTCTAGGATGGCGACCAAGGTCGCGCCGTCGTCCATCAGCCCGCCTTGCTTGAGGGACGGCAGGATCTCGCGGTCCCAATGCATGTGCAGCAGTGTCTGCAGCGCCTGTTCGGAGCCGTCCCAGTCCCCTGCGGCCGCGATCGTGGCCAGCAACGCCGAGCGAACGAGACCCGGCTCCAAGCCTGCTTGAGGGAGCACGGCGAGGACCGCGCCGGCGAGGGCCGCGACGACCCGCTCCCCGTCTTCAGACGTGTAGAGTTCGTGGCACCAGTCGTAGACGAGCGCCGCCTCGCGGAGCTGCGCAGCCGTCCGGATTCCGCGGCTGGCCAGACCCACGCTCCACTGCATGGCCCGCAACCCGGCCTCGATGTCTCGCTTGGCTTGGTACAGGAGGGCGTCGACCAAGGCCGCCTCGGGGAACGCTGTCCCGGAGTCGGCCAGCTGGCGCAGCGACTGCCAGCGCAACGTCTGGCGTCCGACATCCCTGCGCAGGCGGTCCACCCTAGGCGGATCCAGGAACAGGCGAGGGTGCTCCTCGTAGACCCTGAACTCGGCTTGAGCGAAGGCTGGAGCGCAGGCGACCGCCATCATGGCCGCCAGAGCGAAGCCGCGCACCGCCGTCATCGAGCCTTCATTGTAGGGATCCGTCGCCGACTGCCGGCGGCTGCTCGGCGATCGTGAAACCGACACCGTGACCGCCGGGTCTGATCCAGTATGGAAACGCCGGCACGATCCGCCGCAGCGACACCAATCAGGAAGGCTGCCGTGAGTCTCGCGCTGCTGCTTTCCCTCCTGCTCAGTGCTGCGGTCACTGCCCGGGCGCAGGAGCCGCACCCTAGCCTGTATACCGTCATGCTTGAGACGCCGTCCGTCGGGCGCCAGATCGCCGCGGCCCGTGCGAGACAGGGCACGAGAACGCAGCCCCGCCTTGTCGCGGCCAGCATCCAGTTGATGGCCAAGGCGGTCCGGCGGTCTCAGGATCCAGTGGTCGGGGCGGTCGAGGCTGAGGGTGCCGAGGTGGTGCGCTCCGTGGGCCACGTGCTCAGCGCACTCTTCGTGAGGGCTACGGCTGATCAGGCGGAGAGGATCGCAGGCCTTGATGGCGTCCGGGCGGTGGTGCCCAGCCGCCGGGTCGAGCTCAGCTTGGGGGGTGTCGCGGAGGTGGTCGGGCTCAATGCGCTCAGAAGCCGTCCCGAGGGGGCCGGCGCTACGGGCGAAGGAATCAGGATCGGCATCATCGATTCCGGACTGGACTTCGAGCACGAGGCATTTCGCGACGAGTCCCTGCCAGCTCTGCCCGGCTATCCGAGAGGGCGCCCTGAACACCGACGGTTCACGAGCCGCAAGGTCATCGCCGTGCGGAGCTACGTGCGCATGTTGAGCAGCGGTCTGCCCGACACTTCGACGCCTGACGACGAGACGCCGCGAGACCAGAGCGGCCACGGTACGGCAGTGGCCATGATTGCCGCAGGGCGGCGGGTCGAGTCTCCCGCCGGACCGGTCGAGGGCGTCGCCCCACGCGCCTACCTCGGCATCTACAAGGTCAGCGGCACGCCTGGAATTAACGAGGATCCCAGCAGCGAGGCCGTGATTGCCGCCATCGACGACGCCACCGTTGACGGGATGGACGTGCTCAACTTGAGCCTCGGAGCGCCCGCCTTGTTTCCGTGGCATGCGGCCGGTGAGGACTGCGGAGAGTACGAAGCGCACACCAGTTGCGACCCCTTGGCAGTGGCCGCACAGAGCGCGGTCGTGGATTTCGGGCGCGTGGTCGTCGCGGCTGCCGGCAACGCCGGAGCTGACGGCGTCGCGCCCGGGTCCGCCAGAAACACTGTGAATTCCCCGGCCATCGCCCCGGATGTCCTGGCCGTCGCCGCGACAGCCAACGGACGCAGGCTGCGCCAAGCAGTGAGGGTCGCGGGCAGGCGATTCGCGGCCCTGTCTGGATCAGGCCCGGAAGGCGAGGGGCTTCTGACCGCGCCGCTGGCGCTGGCTAGCCAGTTTGGCACTGCCGATGCCTGCGAGGTGTTCGTGGTCGGCTCCCTGACCGGCCGGATCCTGGTTGCCGAGCGCGGGGGGTGCGCGTTCTTGGACAAGGTAGAGCACGCCGACGCCGCCGGAGCGGCGGGAGTCGTGGTGTTCGATCCCTCCGGAACCGAGGAATTGCTCCGCATGGGGCAATTGGAAGGCACCGACATCCCGGCCTACTTCGTCGGGACGGAGGCCGGTGACGCGCTGTCGCAGGTCGCTACGGGGCCGGTCGGGCCGGAAGTCCTGCTGACTTTGGACCCCGCCCCCGTGGCCGTCCCTAGCGACTGGGCGTCGGTCAGCCCGTTCAGCTCCCGCGGTCCCACGCCCGGCCTGAACCTCAAGCCCGACATTGCCGCGCCGGGGCAGTGGATCCAGTCTGCCGCGGCGCGCCCGCGGAGTAGGGATCCGGCATTCCGCTCCAGCGGTTTCGCGGAGTTCACGGGCACCAGCTTCGCTGCGCCAGTCGTGGCGGGGGCGGCGGCCTTGGTGTGGCAGCGGTACCCGCACTGGGACGTGCGTGAGGTCGCTTCGGCGCTCATCAATTCCGCCGCGACCGGAGCTGTCGAGGACGGCCAGCCGGCGCGAGTGACTTCGGTGGGCGGCGGCCTGCTCGATTTGGATGCAGCGCTCGATCCAATTGCCACCGTCGACCCGCCGACTGTGGGCTTCGGCCGCTTCGGGGACGCCGACCTGCCGGTTTGGCAGGACATCTTGGTGACCAACCGAACCGCGACCGACGCCTCATACCGGCTTGAGGTGCGGACCATTGATCCCGACTCGCGGGCGCGAGTCACTATCGACGGATTTGAGTCGGTCGATTTTCGCCTCCCTCCGGACACGTATGAGAGGTTCACAGTGCTGCTGGAGGGCAACCTGCCGGACCCGGGGGCCTACGAAGGGCATCTCGTCCTGACCCGCTCCGGCGCGCAGGCCGCCATGCGGGTGCCCTACCTGTACGTCGTGGGTGGCGGTGCCCCCACCAACGCGTTCTCCGTCACTGCCGCCCCGACGGAGGGCTTGATCGGCGAGGGCAAGGTGGTGCATCTCGCTGGGAAGTTCGTGGATGCGAGCGGCGCGCCGGCGGCCGGCCAGCCGATATCGTTCGCCGTGCGCGCCGGCGATGCGCGCATCCTCCATGCGTCAGCGATGACCGACGCACACGGCGTGGCGGCGGCCGAAGTCAGTTTCGGAGCGAGCCCTTTCGAGCAGGAGGTGGTCGCTTCCGCTTTCGGCCTCGAGCTGCCATTCCCGTTCCATGCGAGCGTGGGGCGCCCACTGGTGGAGTGGGTGTCGGACTTGGCCAGCGGAGAGCCCGGCTGGCCGGTGGCCCCGGGATCGCTGATCTCGGTCGCCGGCAGCGGCTTCGCCGAGTTCTTCGGCGAAGCTCCCGAGGGAGCGCTGCCACTGGTCCTGAAGGGCGTCAGCGCCGGCTTCGACTTTCCGGAGTTGGGCTTGAGCGTGCCGGCGCGGGTATTGGTTGCCGACCGCCGCCGGGTCTGGCTGCAAGTGCCTTGGGAGCTGGCCGGTCTGAACTTCGCCCAGTTCAAGATTCGCGTGGCGAGCCGGTCCGGAGAGCTGTTCGCGACCGAGCTGCAGACGCTGGACTTGGCTGACGTCGCCCCGGCGATCTTCGTCTCCCACAGCGACTCCGTGGAGCCGGTCGCTATGCTGGAGCATCCCGGAGGGGTGCCGGTGACCCTCTCGGATCCGGCGCGGCGCGGCGCGGCCGTAGTCGCGTACATGACCGGCAATGGGCCTTTGGAGCGTCCTGCCGAAACGGGCTTCGCTTCCACGCTGCCCAATCCGACGGTGCATTGGCCAGAGGTTAGCGTCGGGGGCGCGCCGGCTGAAGTGTCCTACTCGGGATCCGTGCCGGGCTTGGTGGGGATGTATCAAGTGCGCTTCGTCGTGCCGGCCGCCGCTCCCAGCGGGCTCGCGGACCTGATGGTCACGGTCCACGAAGCGTCCAGCAACACGGTGTCTTTGCCCGTGCGATGACGGCGCGGGTTGCCTAGTTGCGCCCGCCCGCCTTCTCGCCCGGCCGCAGTAGCGTCGGCCGTTTGCTCCGCCGTTCGTCGGACTCGGCCTCGCGCTGCTCGCTCTCCTTCCGCATCTCCTCGCGCCGTGCGGGGGCCATGGACTCCTTGCGCCGCCGTTCGTCTCGCTCGTCTTGGACCAGAATGGCTCGCTTGCGGTCGCCGAGATCCTCGGCCAGAAGTTCCATGCTGTCCCTAGTGATGCCGATGGCGTCTTCCAAGGCGAACTCGTAGCGCCAACCGTCGGCGGCTGGCTCGGCCTGCACGGCTGCCAGCCGCGCAGCGAACTGCGCTTCGGAGGCCAGCAGGTTGCCCAGCGCTCCGTCCATCTTGCGGTTGCGGACCAAGGCGTCGTCGATCACGTCGTCCACCGCCTGGATGATGGAGCTGTATTCCTCCAATGACCGGTGGATCTTGGCTCCCCGTCCGGCCTCCTCCGCTCCGGTCAGCTGCTGCTCGATCAGCTCGATCCGCAGCGCCGCGAACTTGACGTACGTCTCGATGCGGTCCTTGAAGTTCTGCCGGTCGCGCAGCAGGTCGATCTCGTAGTCAGTAAGGAACTCCCCCGTTCCCGGCAGCTCCTGGCTAGTCCCCAGCCCGCCCAGCAGGACGGCCAGCACACAGCATCTGGCAATCATCGTCGCCTCCTTCGCCGCCTCAGTTCCGGCGGCTCATCAAGCCCTCTAGCAGCGCGGAGTTGGCCTGGTCCACTGTCTGCATCGCTTGGTCGAAGGCCGGCTTGTCCTCCAAGTGAGCCTTGGCGCGGGCATCGCGTAGTCGTTGCAGCAGCTTCCGCGTGCGGATCTCGGCATGCTTGAAGTGACGTGGGTGACGGCGGGGGTGCTTGCCCGTGGCCTGCAAGGACTCGACCGCCAGCCCGACCGCGTCGCCGGCCCACTTCAGTTCCACGGCCCCGCGCTCGAGGTCTCCGCGCTCGTACGCTGCCACGGCTTGGTCGAATCTCTCATCCGCGAACTGGAGGGCCTGCTTGGAACGGCGCTCCAAGTCACCGACAGCTAGGAGCCGCGACCATTCGGGATGCTCACCGGCCCAGCACCACGCGCTGGCCGCCGCCAGCAGCAGGCCGCATCTGACCCGCGCTGTCATCGCTTCCTCAGCACTCGCTCGATAGTCTTTAGCCGCTGCTGGGCCTTCCACTTCTCGTCCTCCAGGTTCGACGGCAGGGCTAGGAAGGCCTGATACGCAGCGAGCGCTTCTTCGTAGAGTTGCAGCTTGTCCAAGGCCAGCGCTTTGAGGTAGGCGCTCGCTGGCCGCAGGTCACCTAGCGCCTCGGCGTGGTGCAGCGCCTTTAGGCAGGCCGGGAAGTTGTCGGTCTTGAACATCGCGAACGCCAGCCCGCTCCAAGCGCCGGCATGGCTGGGATCAGTCTCCAGCGCACCGAGGTACTCGCGGGCCGCTGCCTCGTGGTCGCCAGCCCGGATCAGAGCGCTCGCATGGCGGAACCGGAAGTCGGCGTCGGCCGGATCGGCCTCTGCTGCCAGCCGCAGCTGCTCCCTCGCCGCCTCATCCCGGCTCTGCCGCCGGTAGGCTTCCGCGAGCGCCGCATGGCGGACCGGCTGCGGCTCCAAGGACACCGAGCGCTCCAGGAACCTCGCCGCCTCTTCCGCCGTGCCGCCGCCTTCGAGCAGCAGCAACCCGATCCGCTCTTGGACGGCGGCGTCTTGCGGATGGCTCCTAGCGTAGCGACGGTACACGGCGAGCGCTTGGTCGGTCTCCCCTTCCTCTTCCAGTTTCGCTGCAACGCCAAGCAGCGCCTGCTCTGCGGCGCTGTCGATCTCGGCGGCCTTGAGGTAGTAGGATGCGGCTTCCGGGGTCCGCCCCAGTTCGGCGAGCGTCTCGGCTAGGCCGGTCAGCGCGGCGAGCGTCTCGCCGTCTAGGGCAAGCGCCTGCTGATAGGCCTGCACAGCCCGCTCCGAACTGCCGGATCCGCGACTGGAGGCCGCCAGCAGCAGAAGGATGCGGGAGTCATCAGGCAGCGCCCGATGCAGGGCTTCATATTCCGTCGCAGCCTCGGCTAGCTGCCCGGTCCGCATCAGCAGCGCGGCCAGATTCTGGCGTGCGGCCGCTAGTTCGGGTTCCTCGGCGGTGACTAGGCGGTAGTGACGGATCGCCCCCTCGTCGTCACCAGCTGATTGGTAAGCGTAGGCGAGGTTGAAGCGGGCGTTGGTGTTTCCTGGATCCTCCTCCAGCGCGGCCTCCAAGTGGGGGATCGCGGCGGCGAAGTCGTTCTCGGCCAGCAGCTCGGCCGCCCGCCGCAAGGGCTCGGCCTGCAGTCCAAGCCCTACAAGAAGGAATACGGCGAATCCAAGTAGCCGGCTCACGCTGCAATTGCAGTGTACAACGGGTCGCAGACCGGGATGCGTTTGGCCTCGTTCCACTTGCCGTAGCGTCACTGGCCAATGGGGGTTGGTGGGCGCTTCCGAGAGCTGTAGGCAATGACCTCGTGTATCGTCAAGTCACATTCATCGGGCAAACTGACTTCCACTTGGAGCGGGCGTCGTCGGTGGTCCGGTGCGAGTCCACGCCTCGCTGCCGCTGGTTCATTTCCGTCGACACAGCAGCGATCTCGCCTTGGAGAGTGGCCAGATCGCCCATCCGACGCACTGTCGCGACAGAGTGCTGAACCCAACCTCCCCAACATCCAGCCAACTGCCGATCTTCGGAGCGTAGCAAGACTCGATCCGCTCCGCCAACTCTAGGGCGCATTGGGGCTCAAGAGACTCGTAGAACACTCCTAGCGTATGAGTGTTGAGGTTGTCCAGCATCAGCGTGACACTCTCGTAGTCCGCGTACCGTCCTTCCAGCAGCGCTGCGACCTCCCACCCAGTCCTGCTGGGTGCGCCGCTCCCGGGCGGTCGCCACGTAACACTGCGGTAGCGGTCCGCTAAACAGGAACAGCGCGGCCGTGCCGGCCCACTCGTACTCGTAGTCCACTCGCTCGAGGAGCTGGTCGGTCGCAGGCAGCTGCTCGCGGGTCTCCCACACCGGCTGCACGGACCTCTCATCTCTGCAGATCACCGGTCGCTCCGTATAGTACGGGCGTTTTCGATTAATTCAAGCACTACTAGGCCGTGACCAGTTCCAACAGCAATCCTAGTAACACCGGAAGTTGTCCCGTAGTCTGAGGAAGGGCCGGCCACGAGCCACCCTCGGCCGGCGGCGGTGCCTGCCCAAGAGGCCTACCGCTTCGTACGCAGCTAGAGGACGGCTGGTGCGCCTACGATCGACTAGGACGATCTGCGTGCGACACAGGAGGTCTAGCGACGCTGCCTCGCCGTCATGCCATAACTAGTGTGCCGAGTCGCAATTAACATTGATTAATTTCGCAGTCCTCCAGTGCTTTGCGGGCGCTGTGGATTTTCTCTAGAATCTTCTCGCCGCTGGCTTTCCAGCGATAGGGCCGGGGAGCCTCGTTGCGCTGAGCAAGATAGGCCGTGATCGCATCGGTGAGTTCCTTCACACTTGCGAAGCTACCCGCCCGCACGCAGTCCTGCGTAAGATCCGCAAAGAAGCGTTCCACCAGATTCATCCAAGAGCTCGAAGTGGGTGTGTAGTGCATGTGGAAGCGCTGGTGGCGTTTCAGCCAAGCCTTCACCTTGGCGTGCTTGTGTGTACTGTAGTTGTCCGCGATCAGATGGGCATCCAGGTCCTTGGGCACCTCACGGTCGATCTGCTTGAGAAAGCGCAACCACTCCACATGCGTGTGCCGGCGCTCGGTGCGGTAGATCAACTTCCCCTCCAAGTAGTTCATGGCGGCAAACAGGCAAATCGTACCGTGGCGGTAATAGTCATGAGTCCGCGTCCGGATAGGCCCCATACCCAGTGGCAGACCAGGTTGGGTCCGCTCCAAGGCTTGGCATTGGGTCTTTTCGTCGCAGCACAGGACGACCGCTTTCTCGGGCGGATCCAAGTACAGTCCGATCACGTCCCAGAACTGGCTCTCGAAGTGCTTGTCATGGGACAGCTTGAATGTCCGCGTGCGGTGCGGCTTGAGGTCGTTGCGTCGCCAGATGCGGCTGACACTGGACTGCGAGATGCCCGCACGGTTCGCCATCGTGCGCGTACTCCAGCGCCCCCGGCCGGCCGGCTTCTGGCCAGCCTCAGTGACGACCTGCTTGACCGTTGCGACGGGGATCGAAGGCCGTCGCCCCCGGCCTGGCCGCTCGTTCAAGCCGGCGATGCCCTCGACATCGAAACGCCGCGACCAGCGGCTCACGCAGGCCACGCTGACGCCCACCTGCTGGGCAACCTCACGCTGGCTCAGACCTTGGCAGCGCAGCAGCACGATGCGCGCTCGCCGAAAGTCGCGCTGGGAAGTCGTTGTTGCGCGGACCCGGCGCTCCAGCTCAGCACGCTCTGCATCCAAGATGTCAAGCACTGCAATGGGTCGCGCCATGAGGTCTCTCCGACGACATTGTAGCATATGCCGGAGTTAAATAATGCTATTTGCGACTCACCACACTAGGGCACCCCGCGGCGAGGGGAAGCCTCCATCAGGGCACCCACAACTGCCTAGCGCTAGATCGTAGTTAACTCATTGCTGTAGCTGCGAGTTGAACTTGGCCTAGCCGAATCTGTGAGAGGCCCCGGGGCTCTGGACCAAGTCTGGAAAATGACCGCAGCGGTGCGGACGGGTTAGTGGCCAGCGGCGTCTTAGGCGTGCTCTAGCCCGCCGTCTGCGGGGGCTAGCGCTGACTCGCACTTGACACCGGGGGGTTGGATCGTATAGAAGAGTGGTGTGCGGGTTGGGCTGCGCATGCTGAAGCCGGCCACGGTGGAGTGGTTGCGCCGGGCACTGTCGAAGGGCACGTTGACGCGTGCCCAGGTGGCACGGGGACTGTGTCGGCAAGACGGCTGGCGGAACGCCCGCGGGAAGCTGTGCGCAGCGTCGGCGCGCAAGGGCCTGCCTGCGCTGGCGGCGGAGCTGGGGCTGCCCATGCCGCCGGTAGTGCGCCCGACGGGGGGCTGCCGGCGGCGCTCGCGGCGGCGGGCGCGGCGCAGCGTCCCGCCGCTGCGGCTGCAGTGCTCGCTGCCGGAGCTGGGAGAGGTCAGCCTGCGCCTGGCCGACACGGCCCAGCTGCGGCGGCAGTACGGGGATCTGCTGACGGCGGAACATCCGCTGGGGCGCGGGCGGGCACCGGGTTGCCGGCTGGTGTACGGCATCCGGGCCGGGGGCCGGGAGCTGGGAGTGGTCAGCTTCGTGGCCGCGCCGATGCGCTTGGGGCCGCGCGACCAGCATCTGGGCTGGGACGAGCGCACCCGCCGCCGGAACCTGCCCCGGCTGGTCTCCAACGACCGTTTCCTGGTGCGGCCCGGCGTGGTGGTCCACAACCTCGCCAGCCACGTGCTGGGCTTGGCGCTGCGGCGCTTGAGCAGCGACTGGGAGCGGTTGCACGGCAGCGCGCCGGTGGCGGTGGAGACCTGTGTTATTTGTCACATTATTTGGCACGAAAATGGGCTGTTTTTGTCAAACTGGATGATTCCAGATAAGGGAACTTTCTCATTTAATGTGACAAATCCATCGGCGTGGGTGAGTCGGCCGGTAGGCTTTCGGACATGCGTTGGAGGTGCTGCGCGGCAGTCTTGCCTGCAATTGCGTGCGCGCAGGGCCGGGAGCCGGGCGAGAACGCCTACGCTCCTCCTGACCCCTTCCTTTTCCTTCTTGCAGTAGCAGTTTTCGAGCTCGCCCTCGCCCCCAGCCAGACGCAAGCAATCCGGAAAATTCCGCTCCCCGCCTGCCATTTAATCCGGAAAACGCCTTGCCAAATAAACCGGAAGACAACACCTGCGTCGCGCAGCAGCGGCGGGCCACGTGCTATAAGGCGGCGGGCTTTGAGTGCTTGGGGGAGACGGAGGGCCTGCCGTGGGGCGCCCAGCAGCCCACGCGGGCGCAGCGCGCCCAGCCGGACTTCCGCGAACCGGAGCGCCATCCCAAGCAGGTCTGGGTCAAGCCGCTGGTGCCCGATTGGGAGCGTGTGCTGCGGGAGAAGGCGCGGCTGGTGCTGGGTAGCTTCCCGAGGCTGGACTTCGACAGCGAGGAGGCGCACTGGTCGGCGCGCGAGTTCGAGCGCTCGGACCTGCCGGACCGGCGCCTGCGGGAGCGGCTCAAGGCCATGGGCGGGGCCTGGGAGCAGCGCCCGGGCGAGTGCCTGCCGGCCATCTTCCCGCGCGGCAAGGACCAGCAGGCCGCCTACCGCTTCCTGCGCAATGAGAGGGTTTCCATGAAGGACATTCTGGCGCCGCACCGGGAGGCCATGGTGGACCGCTGCCAGCTGCTGGCGGGCACCGTGCTGCTGGTGCAGGACACGACCACCCTGAACTACACCGGGCTGGGCGAGTGCACGAGCGGCCTGGGGCCGCTCAAGAAGCGCAGTGAGAGTGCGCGCGGGCTGCACGTGCATGCCTCGGTGGCCTACACGGAGGGCCGCCGGCCGTTGGGGGTGAGCAACTTGGAAGTCTGGGCCCGGCCGCTGGAGGAGCCGCCGGACGAGCGCGAGCGAGAGAGCCAGCGCTGGTTGCGGGGGCTGCGGCAGGGTTTCGAGCTGAGCCAGGCCTGCCCTGATCAGCGCATCGTGGTGGCGGGCGACCGCGAGAGCGACATCTACGAGCTGTTCCGGGAGCGGGAGCAGCGCGAGCAGGCCGGCGAAGAGAACGTGGAGCTGCTGGTGCGCGTGCACCTGGGCCGGCAGCGCAAGGTCAAGGTGTGGGACCCGAGCCTGCGGTCGCTGATGCTGCGCTCGATCCCCATGCAGGCCGACTTCCAGCAGCGGGTGCGCTTCCGGCGCACGTTCCGGCTGAGCTCGCAGGGTGGGCAGCGGGCCCGCCAGCGGCGCAAGGTGAAGACCCAGGTGAGCATCGGGCCGGTCGAGCTGCAGCCGCCGGAGGCGCGCCGCCAGCGGGGCGAAGCGGGAGTGGAGGCCTGGCTGGTGCATGTCGAGCAGCTCGATACGCGGCCGGGGGAGGATCCGCTGGAGTGGTTCCTGCTGAGCACGGCGGGCGGGTTGAGCAAGCGCTGGGCGAAGCGCATCGTGGGCTGGTATGAAGCCAGGTGGTCGGTGGAAGAATTTTTCAAAGTTTTGAAAAGTGGTGCGCGCATCCAGGACCGCCGCCTGCGCACGGTCGCTGCGCTGGGCAAGTGCCTGGCGTTCGACGCCGTCACGGCCTGGCAGGTCTGCTCGCTGGCGCGCTACGCGCGCGACGCGCCGCAGACGCCGGTGGACGCCGTGTTGACCTGGGCCGAGATCACGGCGTTGTGGATCCACGTGCAGGCACAGGAGCTGTGGCGGCCGAGCGAGCGGGGGCGCGCGCCACCGCGCGACATCCGGACTTGGGTGGTGTGGCTGGCGATGACGTCCGGCTTCCGGCCCTCGAAGCGCCGGCCCCTGCCGGGCAACGCCGTGCTCTGGCGGGCCTGCGTCACGTTGGGGCAGTGGGTGCAGCACGATCAGGCCCGGCTGGAGTCCCTGCCCAGCCGGCCCGTCTTCGCGGAGCCGCCGGACGCAGCCGGGCCGCAGGCCAGCGAGTCCCCGTAGCACCCCGCCGGAGAGCTCGGGCCCGGCGCGACAGCTCGCGGCTCACCACTGGGCCCCTCAGCGGGGGGCCCAGCCCGGAGCCCGTGCGTCTGCAGCCGCTGCGGGGTGGGCCAGTCTGCTGGCTGAACCCCGCACCGCCCACTGGCTGGAGGGCAGTCGCCGGCCCAGGTAGGCACTGGCGCCCCAGCGACAGCGGCCGCCCACTCTCCCGTCCCATCCCCCCGCAGACGGCGGGCTAGAGCACGCCCAAGACGCCACTGGCCACTAACCCGTCCGCACCACTGCGGCCATCCTCCAGACTTGGCCCAGCGCCCCGAGGCCTCTCACCGATTCGGCTAGGCCAAGTTCAACTCGCACCTGCAGGAATGAGTTAACTACGATCTAGCGCTAGCACAACTGCCGCACCGGATAACCGAGTGTGCCATAATGTTAGAACGCGCTCCAGAGAGTGACATCGTGAAGGAGCCAGTGCAGTTCCAGTCCGACTTTTCTCGCCTGCGGGCCCGTGCCGGCAGGTCGATGGAGGAACTCGCAGACCTCTTGGGATTCTCGGCTCGCACGATCTATCGCTGGGAGCGCGGGGAGGCAGTGCCTCGCAAGGTGGCACTCCAGTGCTTGCGGAGCATGGTTCGCGATGAGCGGGCTCCGCAGGCAGAGCACCCAACCTTCCGGTTCATCGACCTGTTTGCAGGCATCGGTGGACTCAGGAAGGCGTTCGACGGGCTTGGAGGGCGCTGCGTCTTCACATCTGAGTGGAATCGATTCGCCAAACTCACCTACTTGGCCAACTACGACTGTCGGCATCCTGTCGCGGGAGACGTCACGAAGGTCGATGTCAGCGAGATTCCAGACCACGATCTGCTGCTGGCTGGCTTTCCGTGCCAGCCCTTCTCGATTGCCGGTGTGACAAAGAGAAACGCTCTGAACAAGCCGCATGGCTTTCGCTGCGAAGCCCAGGGGACGCTGTTCTTCGATGTCGCGAGGATCATAGAGGCGCATCAGCCGCGAGCGTTCCTCCTTGAGAACGTCAAGAACCTCGTTACTCACGACAAGGGCAGGACATTCCGAGTCATCCACCGGACGCTGACTGAGGATCTTGGCTACCGAATCCGATGGAGAGTCTTGGACGCCAAGCTGTGGGTGCCCCAGCACCGGGAGCGGATCTTCATAGTGGGCTTCAGGGAGCAGAACGGATTCTCGTTTGATGACTTGGAACTTCCCAGTGGGACAGCCATGCCACGCCTGCGTGAAGTGCTCCATCCTGAAGACGGCTCAGAGCAGGCTGAACCTCCCTACACGCACGGTCCAGATGCCCTCGTCGACCGCAAGTACACTCTCTCGGACCACCTCTGGAGATACCTGCAAGCCTATGCTCGAAAGCACCGCGCCGCCGGTAACGGATTCGGATTCGGCTTAGTTGGGCCGGACGACACATCCCGTACTCTTTCCGCTCGGTACTACAAGGACGGGTCAGAAATTCTCTTGAACCGCGACTCTGGAAACCCACGCCGGCTCACACCAAGGGAGTGTGCACGCCTCATGGGCTTTGACAGAACGGGGCACCCATCGTTCGTAATTCCCGTGTCAGACACACAGGCATACAGGCAATTCGGAAACGCAGTTGTGGTTCCTTGCGTTGAGGCAGTCGCACGTCTGATGGCTCCGTGGCTTGTACCGGCTGGTGGACTTCAGCTCCAACGAAATCAGATGTCACGACCATTCATTTCGTAGCTTGTGATCCTTGGATACCACAGATGTACTCTTCCTGAGTATCGAATCACGATCACAAACACATCAGGTGCTTCGTATCATAATTCAGAAGTTCTCGGATTTAGTGCTTGTCTATTAGGAATGAAGGACTCCTAGTTATGACGGCCTTCGCCGCTTGGATTGAGACACACTGGCACGATGATATGTACTGGTATGTCAAGCGACTGTCAGGGAACGATACGTTATTGAATCGCACACACCAAGCCGGTCCTTATATCCCACGAACCGTACTCTTCAAGATTTTTCCAGAACTAAACCAGAAGGATGTTCATAATCCGGACGAGTATTTCGATCTTGAGGTCAGTTCGCATGGTGTCGAGCGACAAGTACGTGCTGTCTGGTACAACAATAAGTTTCGCGGAGGCACGAGAAATGAGACTCGACTAACTTGCTTTGGAGGACAATCGTCACCTTTATTGAAGCCCGATAACACAGGCAGATTGACAATATTCACCTTTCTCAAGAGTCCTCCAAGAGACACACCTAAGTGTCGTGTTTGGGTCTGTCGAAATACAACAGAGGAAGACTCTATTGAAAATATCATCAATCCTGTTGAGCCGGGGGAGACCGTATTCTTCACGCCAAGCGACGATGCCGAGCCACCTTATGTCAATGAGACCAGTTCTCCCTGTTGGCTTTCACCAGAGGAGCTCCCAACAGAGTGGATTGAGAAATATCCTACTGGACAAGATATCGCTTACAAGTCGATTGAAATGAACCCGTTCGAGTCATACTCTCCCGATATGAGACTCACAAAGCGCCGTGAATGTGAATACAGCCTATTTCGCAGTGTTGAAACAGCAGTAGAACTTCCGAAGATTCGCAAAGGATTTTCCAACATGAAAGCGTTTCTCAAACTGGCACAGTCTGTCCTGCAACGTCGCAAGGCGCGATCGGGAAGATCTCTTGAACTTCATGTTCGGACCATCTTCAAGGAAGAAGGCCTAATTGAGAATGAGCAGTTTGCGTATCAAGCAGCAACGCCTCAAGGGCGTCGCCCAGACTTCGTCTTCCCATCTGAGGCTGCATACAACGACCTCAATTTCCCCGAGAGTCAACTTCGGATGCTTGCAGTTAAGACAACATGTAGGGATCGTTGGCGACAGATCTTGAACGAATCTGACCGCAAGCTGTCAAAGATTCACTTGTTGACGATCCAAGAAGGCTTGACCGCAAGTCAGTACCAAGAGATGCAACAGTCCAAGGTCTCGTTAGTTGTTCCCAAGCCAGTGCTGTCGAAGTATCCGATTTCAGTTCGTCCAGAGATACAAACTCTATCTGACTTCATTCAAGAAATCCGAGGACTCTCTGGTTGAAATTATTGGCAGGACAACTGTGTCCGGGATACTATCTATGGCCCTATTTCTGAGAACCGGACTGAAGGAAGTTCACAGAAACATAACTGGTCTGTCATCCAATCTAAGACGATATGTTTCCAATGTTGTTTGACCCAAAAGGCATCCTGAATCTACGGGCGAACCAAGAAATCTCCGAGTGTTAACATGAACACTGCACTTCACCATCTATCTCTGGTTTCCTTCTCTGTGACAATGCTCACTCATTCGCAAATGGTGATCGATCAGGCAACCGAATTCTTACTTCGATCGAAGCATTCCCACCATCTGAACTTGATTACAAACTGCCGCGTGGTAATAGGAAGGGACGCCGACAATCCGGCAGAGAATAGAACTGGATATATCTCCGAAGTGCTGCGGTGCTTGGCACACAATAGTCAGTCACAGAATGTTCACTGTCAGGAGTGGTTCAGACTCTCACAAGTGACGAAGGTGGACATTCGGTTGAACGACAGAAACGGACTCCAACCGGCTTGGAAGGACCATCGTCTGTACAGGCACCGCATTGATGTGGTGGCTCTCGACATCGCGAAACGTTTTCTAGGGACAGGTACGTGTTCAACGCTGTGAGCGACGGAGGGTATTTCAAACAGCGGTCTAATGGTAGCGTGATGGACAATGTCATCGTCATCGGCTACCCGCTGGGGTTGTCTAACAGCAGGTCTGAACACGGTCCACTAGTGGTCGGAACGGTGCTTGGAAGGTGAGCTGGTAGACTCCTGCAGGCGGCATCGGCGGGAGGAACCCATCAAGCCCGATCAGCGCTCGGGCCTCGACTCCCTGCAAGGAGTGCTGGACTGCATTGCGTATCGGCAAGCGTCAGCTTCAACCGATGTCCCGCGCCGTAGGCTCCTGAGGGTCTGCATTGGCTAGGTCTTGGGCCACCGAGGACGCCTTGAGTGATCGCATTGTTCGGACTCTTCTGGACCGTGTCAGCGAGAGCTGCGAGGCCGAGGCCGCGAATCTACTCGAGGTAGCCCTTCGTGTACGGATCGCTAATGCTCCTCTGGGACGACCTCCCCCTCGCGGGTGAAGTAGCGCCTACGTGTTTGAAGATGGAATGCCCCCGGTCTGTGATGGCCTCATGCATGTCTTGAGTTCCGTCTCGTGCGGACAGAAATTTCGGGCGCTGGGCTCAAGCGGGTGCGGATGTCACTTCGCAGGCGTAGATCCCATTCGTCCGCCCAATGACTTTGCGAACCGGTTGGGGACTGACTTGGCCAACTCTTCTTTGACTGTGGCGAGTTGAGGGTCCTTTGCTAGATTGTTCCACTCATGCGGGTCGGACTCATGGTCGTAGAGTTCTTCGGTTCGGTCCGGATATTGAATGTAGCGGAAGCGCTCGTTCCGCAATGACGCGTAGCCTTCTCCGAAGGTGGTTAGCGCTGGTTGTGCACAGGCGGTCTCGGGATCCTCAAGCAACGGTCGCAAGGAACGACCTTCTTGGTTGTGGGATGTTGGCGCCAGGCTGCAGTAGTCCGCCAATGTCGGGTACAGGTCAATGGAGCCGACTGGGCGGAGGCAGCTACTGCCTGCATGCGGGGAGCCGGGCAGGCGGATCGCCATTGGGGCTAGGGCCGCCTGCTCCCACAGGGTCGTCTTCTCCCAGTGGTCCTTCTCGCCGCAGTGGTAGCCGTTGTCGGACCAGAACACGACGATGGTGTTATCGGCGTAGGGGCTGTTCCCGAGAGCATCGAGAACGCGTCCGCAACTCCAGTCCGCAAACGAGGTGCAGGCCAAGTAGGCCAGCACGAACTCACGCCACGAATGTTCGGTGTCCTTGCCGCTGACGACGAAGCGCTCTCCCCAGACCGCCGCTAGTTCGCGCCCCAGCGCGGGGACTTCGGCGAGATCATCTTCCTTGTACGGGGGGAGCTCGATCGCTTCCAGGTCGTACATCTCGAAGAAGCGATTGGGGGCCGTAAACGGTGTGTGAGGCCGCCAGAGACCGTAGGCCAGGAAGAAGGGTTTCTCATGGCTTCGCTCCAAGAAGTTGATGACGGAGTCAGCGTTGATGACGTCCGGGAAGTCGGAATCCGGCTTCTCCCATGGCGTCCAGCCCCAGAACCGTCCCGCGACTTGGTCTTCCTCAGGGGGGAATGGGCCGAATCCTCCGCCGTGCGGCCGGTTGCTCCACATGGAGCGGAACTTTCCCTCGGCGACCGGGGTGTGGGTCAGCTTGCCCTGGCCGTAGGTGACGTAACCACTCCGTCTGAAGAGTTCAGGCAGCGACTCAGTGGATTCTAGCGGCGGCTTCCTCCAAGGGTCGCAGCCGTTGCGGTAAGCGCCGGTCGTGTGCGGGTACAGACCGCTGAAGACTGCGGCCCTTGACGGAACGCAAGCGGGCGAGGCGCAGTAGCTCCGCTGGAACGTGACAGCGGATTGCTTGAAGTGATCGAGATGTGGTGTCCTGACCCCGCCCATCGCGTTGTAGAACCCGTAGTCATTCATGTCGTCGACGACCAAGAACAGCACGTTGGGACGGGCTGGCTGCTGTCTGGACCAGGCCAGGCTGCTGAGGGCGGAGGCCGAGAGGAATTGGCGACGGTCCATCATGGCGGTAGCCGGCCCATTCTATGACAGAAGTGGGTGCCTCGCCTTCGGTTTCCGCTCGTGCAAGAACTGCCAGTGCGCTCCCGACCCCATCATCTTGGGCAACCGGACAGAAGCCGGAGACACCCACAGATTCTGCGGATGAGCCGTGTCGCGAAGTGGCCGGCGGAACGCGACAATCACACCGCTAACGCGACAGGGCAGTCCGATGGAACCGGGACACCGGCCACTGCTTCCGGCTCAGCCGCGCTCACCTCGTCCCGACTAGCCACGCAGGCTGTTCAGCAGCGCGATGGCGGCCCGGATGTCCTCGCGCTGCTCGTCGCCCACGATCTCCCGCTCAATCGTGAGCGGCCCGGTGTAGCCGATCCCGCGCAGCGCCGCCACGTACCGATCCATGCCGACATCTCCCTCCCCGAGCGGCGTCTCGCGGCCCCACTCGCCGGGAGTTTCGGGCCATGTCCCGTCCTTGCAGTGGACGGTGATCACGTGGTCCTTCAGCAGGGCCAGCGCCTCCAGCGGCTCTCCCGAACCGTACAGGATCATGTTGGCTGGATCGAAGTTGATGCCTAGGTTCGGGCGATCTGCGGCATGCAGGAACTCCAGCAGCTCGGCTGCCGGCTCCTGGCCGGTCTCAAGCGCGAAGGTCTGCCCGTTGCTCGCGCAGTGATCGCACACCCGCCGGACCAGCGCCAAGACATCCCGGTAGTCAGGATGCCCGGCGTCGGAGGGCAGGCACCCGATGTGCGTCGCCAGACCTCCGATTCCCAGCTTCCGAGCAAAATCCGAGACTTCGTAGGTCCTCGCCTCGCGCTCGTCCCTAGTGGCGCGGGGTACGTACCCCACGGTGCTGGCGCAAATCGGTATGCTCGCGTAGCTCTCGCCGTCGAAGCCCGTGAAGGCCGTCACGACGCGCATTCCGGCTGAGTCCAGCGCCGAGCGCCATGCCGCGGCCTCAGCCTCGTCCAAGCTGGCCCGGCCATGCACGCCGAGCTGGCCGCAGGACACGCCCAGCGACTGGACCGACTCAACGATCTCGGTGGCCGGGGCGTCGAATCCCAGCTCGCCGCCCGTCCAGAACATCAGGCCGACCTGCAGGGGTTCCAGATCTCTCACGGACATCATTGTATGCCAGCCGGCCCGCCCGCCGGACTCCGCCGCCGGCTCAGGGCCTTGCGTCCGACCGGCTCCCAACCTCAGGTTCCGGCTCAGCGGACGTCGGTCCAGCCGCCTTCCCTGCCGCTGCGCAGCACGGCCTCGACCAGCCGCAGCTGCCTCAGGCCCGCGTCGAATCCCGGAAGCTCGCTGGCCAGGCTGCGGTCCCGGCAGGCGGCGTAGAACCGGCGGAAGAACTGCTTGAACGTGTCGGCGTACCCCTCCGCGTGCCCACCCGGCAGGTCCGCGTAGCCGCGCGCTCCGGCCTCGAGCAGGGACGGGTCCTTGACCAGCAGCTGGTTGTTGCCCCCGCGCCGCCCGATCCAGAGTTCGTTGGGGCGCTCACCGTCCCACGCCAATCCGCGCCGCGATCCGTAGATCTCCACCATCAGGCGGTTCTTGCGGCCCGCCGCCACTTGATTCACCGTGAAGGAACCCCGGGCCCGACCGTCGAACCGGACCAGCACCGCGGCGAAGTCCTCGGTCGAGATGGGCCGGTCCTCGTAGTCGCTGGGAGCGAGCATCTTGCCGGCGTAGGTCTCGATGGGCCGCTTCGGCTTCTTGCGGACCGGGTGGAAGGTCGCCAGCTCGGCGCACACCGACCGGATCCGCCGTCCCGTGACGTGCTCCACGAGGTCGCACCAGTGGGATCCGATGTCCGCCATCGCCCGGGAGGCCCCCCCGACCTCCGGCTCCAGCCGCCAGTTGTAGTCAGTGTCATAGAACAGCCAGTCTTGGACGTAGCTGCCCTGCACCGCGAGCACCTCGCCCACCTCGCCCGTGGCGATCAGGCGCCGCATGTGGGCGACATTGGGGTAGAACCGTAAGTTGTAGCTGGTCGCGTGAACCGTGCCGGCCCGTCGCGCCAGTCCCACCAGCCGCTCGGCTTCGTCGGCTGACATCGCCAGCGGCTTCTCGCAAATGACGTGCTTGCCGGCCTCGATCGCGTCCTTGGCGATCGGGAAGTGGGTGTGGTTAGGTGTGCAGACATGCACGGCCTCGATGGACGGGTCCGCCAGCAGCTCCCGGTGATCGCCGTACGTGCGGCCGATGCCCAGCGAGGCTCCGAACTGCGCCGCCAGCTCGGCGTTGCGGTCCGCGATGGCCACCACCTCCGCGTCCGGCTGGCGGCGGATGTTCTCGACATGCACCTTCCCGACGAACCCCGTTCCGATGACTCCCACGCGTAGCTTGCTCATGGTCTGTGCTCCGTCCCGCGCGTCCGCAACACGCCTCAGACGATCCAATCCAGTGTAGCTGCGCGATGCCGTCCGGTTCGCCGTGGTCCCGCAAGGGCCCTCCGGTCGGTTATACTGGATCCGTCCGGAGTCAACTGCTCCCGGGGTTACGCCGCACGGGGCAGCGGCCCGGCCTTCCGTGGCCGGTTCAGGCCAGTGCCTGCCGGTCCGGTCACCGGCGGGGTCCGCCTCCCGTTGCGGTCCAAGACGATGAAGCTACCATCCCTGTTCTCGTTGTTCTCCCACGACTTGGCAATCGATCTCGGGACGGCCAACACGCTGGTGTTCATCGCTGACTCGGGAGTGGTGGTCGACGAGCCGTCGATCGTCGCCATGAACCGGCGCACCGGCGATGTCGAGGCCATCGGCACCGATGCCAAGCGCATGCTCGGGCGCACTCCGGGCAACATCACGGCGATCCGCCCCATGAAGGACGGCGTCATCGCCGACTTCAAGGTCGCCGAGCGGATGCTCACCTACTTCATCAAGCGTGCTCACAACCGCCGGGTGTTCGTTCACCCGCGGATCATCATCGGCGTTCCCAGCCAGATCACGCCGGTGGAGCGGCGCGCGGTGGTCGACTCGGCGCTCCGCGCCAACGCCAGTGACGTCCATCTGGTCGAGCAGCCGATGATGGCCGCGATCGGAGCCGGCCTGCCCGTGCAGGAGCCAGCGGGCAACATGGTTGTCGACATCGGCGGCGGGACGACCGACATCGCCGTCATCTCGCTGTCCGGGATCGTGTACTCGCGCTCCGTCAGCGTGGCCGGAAACGCCTTGGACGAGGCGATCATCCACTACCTCAAGCGAGAGCACAAGTTCCTGGTCGGCGAGCACACCGCCGAGAAGATCAAGATCGAGCTGGCCTCGGCGAGCGAACTGAAGAACTCCCTGCAGCTCGAGGTCAAGGGCCACGACATTGTCAAGGGTGTGCCCCGGGCCCAAGTCATCTCGGACGCTGAAGTGCGGGAGGCCATCGGCCCGTCGCTCGATCGGATCTTGGTGGCCATCCGGGAGACGCTCGAGAACACGCCGCCGGAGCTCAGCGGCGACATTTGCGACCGCGGAATCGTGCTGACCGGAGGCGGGGCCTACTTGCGCAACCTGGACCATAGGATCCGCTTAGAGGTGGGCGTGCCGGTCTCCATCGCCGAGAACCCCCTGCAGTGCGTGGTCTTCGGAACCGGCAGGATTCTGCAGGACATCGATCTGCTGAGACGGGTCTCGCTCGTCTGACTGCCCCGTCCGCCGCCTCGGCAGTCCCCAGCTGGCGGGCGTCGGTTCAACTCCTGCGCCCTTCCGTCGTCTCCGCCCGTTTCGGCACCTCTCGGCCGGCGCCCATGACTTGCCGCCGGTGACGAACTCACGTCTTGTGCCGCGACGCGGACTGCTATAATTTCAGCGAGGCTACCAAAGGGGAGTCGGGGCCGATTTGCATAGGTTCTTGAAACGCAATCTCACCGGCGTCGTCTTGGCGGTGCTGCTGTGCGTCCAGATTGCGATGGTCGGCGGCCAGACGCGCGTCGCGGAGGGGGAGAGCCTCCTGCGGCGCTGGAGCGGGATCCTGATGCTGCCTGTGCAGCATGTCGTGGCAGCCGCTCGCGCCACCTTGGCCGGGCCTTGGGAGCGGTATGTCGGGCTGCGGACCGTGGAGGAGGAGAACCGGCGCCTGCAGGCTGACGCGACGCGGCTAGGCTTGGAGAACCATTTGCTCAGGCGGCGACTCCAGCAGCTCGAGAGCGGGCGGAACTTGGACGCCTACCTGTACGGGTTGGAGTCCGAGGCGCTTCGCGCGCAGGTCGTGGCCGCCGTTCCGAACAGGTCGGCCCGGGAGGTCTTCCTGAATCGGGGCCGCAGCCACGGAGTCAGGGCCGGGATGGCTGTTGTCGCCCCGGAGGGCGTCGTCGGCAAGGTCACGGTGGTGTACCCGTGGTCCAGCCTAGTCCTGCTGGTCACGGACTCCGAGGCCGGCGCGGGAGTCGTGCTGGCGCGCAGTGGCGCCGCGGGGGTGCTTCGCGGGGCCGGTCGGGCCGACTGCCGCATCGACCATGTGCCGTCAGAAGTGCCGGTCTCCGTGGGTGAATTCGTCTACATGTCGGGCACCGACGGCGTGTTCCCACGCGGCCTGCTGGTGGGGCGCGTGTCGCGGATCAGCGAGGGTCCCGAGCTGCGGGCCATCGAGATGCGGCCGCTTGCGCCGCTGGAGCGGCTGTCGGAGGTGGCCGTGCTGCTCCGTCCGAGCCACGAGTCCCTGCCCAAGGGCATCCGGCCTTGGGTGGCACTCGGCTCGCAGCCGGATTCAAATGCGGCCGTTCCCGCCCATTTGCAGGTCGCATCGCAGCCCACGGTTGGGGATCGGCTGAAGCTGGCCTATCAGCAGACTGCGGAATCGCAAGGCACTGCGGTGGGAGTGCTGACTTACTCGTCGAGGCCGCCGGACTTCAGCCGCGTGGCCGAACCGGGATGGGCGAGCGACGCCGTGCGCTTTGAAGGCGGAGGGCTGGAACGCTGACCTCGCAGCCGGTCTTGGACTCGCGTACATTGCGGGCGGGGAGACTGCAACAGGCCGTGGCGGGTTCCGCGGTGGTGGCGGCCATCCTGTTCTTGCAGGCCGTCGCGCCTTCGATGCATCCAGCGGCCAGCTTCGTGAGCTTGCCGTTGCTGGTGGTGGTGTACCTCAGCGCGCGGTTGGGGCGTCCGGTCGTTGCCATGCTGCTGGGGGCTGTGATCGGCTGGTTTCACGACGGATTGACTGGTGAACCGATCGGAGTCTATGGCACGGTCTTCGTGTGCGTCAGCTGCTTCGTCTCCTTTGCCAGCGTCCGGCTGAAGGTGTCGGTCGCCGCGCTGATGGGGGTGTGCGTGGCCGCCGCCTACGTGCTGCACGAGCTGCTCCTGTGGATCGTGCGGGACGCACTCCTCGGTAGGCCTGAAGCCTTCGATCCCGAGCTGTGGGGGGCGCTGGCCGCGCTGCATCTGGGACTGGCTTTGATCTTCTTCCCGCTGGCGGACAGGCTGGTCGAGAAGCTGTGACCGGCCCCGCGGAATCCGCCCGCGGCTTCGCCCGAGGCCGCATCGTGCTGTTCCAGTGCATCGCTGCCGCGCTGCTGGCCTTCCTGCTGCTCTCCTTTTGGGAGCTGCAAGGGCTGAACTCCCTGGGCTACGCCGCACAGGCGGAAGAGAACCGCGTCAGGTCGCTTCCTTTGCTGGCCCCGCGGGGCGACGTGCTGGACCGGCGGGGCCGCTCGCTGGCGAGCAGCCGCGTGGCGTCTTCAGGACTAATCAATGCTGCCTTGGCCCGGCCCGGCAACTTGGAGCGGATCGCGGCTCGGCTCGGCTTGGACGCGCGCCACTTGGAGCGGCGCATCCGGGATGCCCAGCGGTTCGGGCGCTTCGGCTACATCCCGCTCAAGGAACGCCTCTCGGTTGCTGAGATCGCCTTCGTGGAGGCGAACCGCACCGATTTCCCCGAAGTGGCCATCCTCGACGAGACCGCGCGCCGCTATTCCGGCTCGGGCGTCGCGGCGCATCTGCTCGGGTACGTGAGCGAGGCCTCGACGGCCGAACTCAACAGCCGGGAGTTCCTGCTGTCGGGCTTCGGCGCCACGATCGGCAAGAGCGGCATCGAGAAGCGCTACAACCAGTGGCTGACGGGCCGGGACGGGCAGCTGCGGCGGCTGGTGGACAGCCGCGGGCGGAGCTTGGAGACGCTCAGCGTGACCAAGGCGGTTGCCGGGAAGCGCCTCAAGTTGACCATTGACTTGGATCTTCAGGTGGTCGCCGAGCTCGGTCTCAACGGACGGAAGGGCGCCGTGGTCGCCCTCGACCCGCGCAACGGGGAGATCCTGGCGCTGGCGAGCTCGCCCGTTTACGACCCGAACATGTTCGTTGAGGGCATGTCAACTGGTGAGTGGCAGCAGGTCCACGCGGACCCTCAGGAGCCGCTGCTGAACCGTGCGATCCAAGGGACTTGGGCTATGGGGTCGGTGTTCAAGCCGATTCATGCCTTGGCGGGCCTAGAGGCGGGCGTGCTGGACGAGTCCTTCACCGTGTCCTGTGCCGGCGGGCTGGCGCACGGCGGAAGCTACTTCGGCTGCCACAACCGGGACGGCCACGGACCGGTGAACCTAGTCCAAGCCATCGCCCTGTCCTGCGATGTCTTCTTCTACCAGCTCGGCCAGCTGCTGGGCATCGAGACGATTGCCCGTTACGCCCGCTTGGCGGGACT
The DNA here is from genome assembly GCA_963662745.2 of Bryobacterales bacterium. Lineage (GTDB taxonomy): Bacteria > Acidobacteriota > Terriglobia > Bryobacterales > UBA6623 > VXMF01. Next base: position 620,221 of record CAXXUI010000002.1, on the reverse strand, counting down.
GGGCGCCAAGACGCGGGTCGACCTCCCCGACGAGGTCCCGGGCTTGGTCCCATCGACGCGATGGAAGGTTCAGACCCTCCTCCAGCCGTGGCACTCGGGCGAGACGATCGTGGTGTCGATCGGCCAAGGAGCCATGTCCGTGACCCCGATCCAAGCAGCTCACGCGATCGGCGGCTTGGCGGTGGGCGGCACATGGCACCGGCCCAGGCTGGTCTCCCGGGAGCAGATGGCTCAGATCGATCCGTCGGCGCGCCCGGCCCCGCCGCGCCGCTGGGATATTGACCGCGAACACTTGGAACTGTTGCGCAAGGGCATGTGGACCGTTGTTAACGGAGCTGGCACGGGCCGGCAGGCACGGCTGGCCGACATAGAGGTTTGCGGCAAGACCGGCACGTCGCAGCGCGTCTCGAACGAGACCAGGCTGCGGTACAACCGTCCCGAGTTCGAGGACGACGCTTGGTTCGTGGGTTTTGCGCCGTGCGAGGCTCCGGAGATCGTCGTCGCGGCGCTCATCGAGAACGGCAAGCACAGCTATCACGCGGCGGCCCTCGTGAGGGATGTGCTCGCGGTCTGGACGCTCCATCGCAACCGATCCGCCCCGGTCGATGCCGACCGGTCGCTGGCGGCGGCTCGCAAGCCGCTCGCGTGAGAGGGGCGGTGAGGCGTGACGCAGGGGGCGGCCAACACGCCTGGGCTTCGCAACTTCGACTGGGTGATGATCGCTTTGATCTTGGCCATCTCGCTGCAGGGCCTGCTGCAGGTGTACAGCAGCACGCGCGACACCGAGTTCCAGTCGGCTTATTCCCTGCACGCCGTGTGGCTCGGACTCGGGCTGGTGGCCTTCTGGCTGCTGTCAGCTGTGGACTACCACTCCTTGGCGGACGCGTCGCCCGTGCTGTGGCTGGTCTGCGTGGCCGCTCTGGCGGCGATCCTGCTCTGGACGGACCCTGTCAATGGATCCCGCAGGTGGCTGCCGACCCCGTTCGGTGTCTCGATCCAAGTCTCCGAAGTGACGAAGCTCGCGCTGGTGCTGGTCATCGCCAAATACTGCAGCCGGATAGCCCCGCGCCCCGCCGAGCACCGGGTCGCCGGCGACAGCGCCGGCCGCCGGCGCTCGGCCCGTGCGGCGCCGCCCTCGAGCTTGCGGATCCTCGTCATGGTCGCGACGGTGTTCGTGGTGCCCTTCGTGCTGGTGCTGAACCAGCCCGACTTGGGCACGGCGCTCAGCATGTGTCCGATTCTCGCCTTGCCGCTGCTGCTGTCGGCGGCTCGCATGAAGCACATCGCGGTGGCCGCGATCGTCGCCCTGCTGTTGCTGCCGGTCGGATGGTCGGTGCTGAAGCCGTACCAGAAGAGCCGCATCACGTCGTTTCTGGAACCGGACAAGGATCCGAGGAGCGCCGGCTACCAGATCATCCAGTCGCGGATCGCCATCGGCTCGGGGGGCCTGTGGGGTCAGGGCGTGGCCCAAGGTTCCCAGACGCAGCTCCGGTTCCTGCCCACGCCGCACACGGATTTCATCCTCGCCTCGCTAGCCGAGGAACGGGGGTTCATCGGCGTCGCCATCTTGCTGGCGCTGTTTTACGCATTGCTGGCGCGGATCGTTCAGACCGCCAAGCTAGCGCAGGACCCGCAAGGCACGCTCATCGCCATGAGTGTGGCGGGCCTGCTGCTGTTCCATGTTGTCGTCAATGTCGGGATGGTGGTGAACAAGCTGCCTGTCACCGGCCTGCCGTTGCCGCTGATGAGTTACGGGGGGTCCAGCCTGCTGACGGTCCTGGCAATGCTGGGGCTCGTTAACAACGTGCGGCTGCGACGCTTCGTGAATTAAGTCCAGCCGACCGGCACGGGCAGCGCTGCCGGCGGCAACCATAGAAAGGATTGGGGGGGAGGTCCAGACTGGCCCGCCTGCGTGCCGCGGGTTCCGGCCCGACCGGGCGTTCGAGCGCCGCCTACCGGTGCTCCGCTCGTCGGCCGGGGTCCGACGCACGCTGCAGGGCCGGCGCTGGCCGTCCGGAGCGTTGCAGACGGGCCTCGAGGGTCCGAGCGACGTGGTGAACCCAGCGGGCGAGCGCGCGTTCGCAGCGCAGCTGCGTGGCGACCGCCCCCCAGCAAGAAAAAACATGTCTCACGAACTAGTCATCTCGACGACTCCAGTCGAGACGTCGGTGGCCGTCCGGGAGGACGATCGACTCGTGGAAATCCATGTCGAGCACACCGCCAACAAGGCGGTGGCCGGAAGCGTGTACAAGGGCCGCGTGGCCCGCGTTCTGCCCGGCATGCAGTCGGCCTTCGTCAATATCGGCCTCAAACGGGACGCTTTCCTCTACGTTACGGATGTCATCGACTCGGCCGAGAGCCTCGGCGGAGAGACAGCCGTGAAGCCGATCGCGGCGCGCCCCGTCGAGGTCGCCGCAGCGGCCGAGTCCGGGCAGGACTCGGCGCAGCAGGGCAGCTCGGCGGAGGGGGGGGCGGGCACGGTCTCGCGAAGCCGACGCAAGCGCCGCCGACGCCGTCGCCGCCGACGCAAGAAGGTGGATCCCCCGAAGGTGCGGGCGACGAGTGAGGAGGATCCTCCGGCCAAGCCCGCCCCGCCAACGCCTGACCCGGAGTCCGAGGCCCCTGCCTCGGTCGTGCTGCCTGGCGAGTCGATAGCCAAGTACGACCCGGCCGGTGCCCAAGGGCAGCCGTCCGAGGAACCGACCGCCTCGCCCCCGTCAGCCGATGAGGCGGACGGCTCAGCCGAGCCCGAAATGTCCGACTCCGCCCCGTCGCGCAGCAGCGCGGAGGTGGCTGCGCCGTCGATGGTGTCCGAGTTCCGGCTGAGTCTCAAGCGACTTCTCAAGCGCAAGCCGAAGCAGCCGGCCCCTGCCGCTTCTCAGGGCCGGTCGGACGCGGCCGGCAAGGCCCCTGCCTCGACCGGCGAGCCCGCTGGAAGCAAGTCCGGCCGGCCGGCCAAGCGAGCCCGCCGCACCGCGGGCGGCAAGTCTGCGCGGCCTGCGCGCCGCCAGCCGCACCGCGGCGGGCGCGCCAAGCCGTCCCGGGCATTCCGGGGGAAGCGCCGGCCCGCCAAGGGTAAGCCTCCGGGCAGGGGTGCTGGCAAGCCGCGCTCTTCCCAGCGGCACTCGAAGCCGGAGGCCCCGCAGGCCAACATCAAGGACCTGCTCAAGAAGGGCCAGGAAGTGATCGTCCAAGTTACCAAGGAGCCGGTCGGAACCAAGGGCGCTCGGATCACTTCGCACGTCTCCCTGCCCGGAAGTCACATGGTGTACTTGGCCACGGCGAAGCACGACGGCGTCGCCCGCAAGATTCATCCGGAGGCGGAGAGAGGCCGGCTCCGCAAGCTGGTCAAGGAACAAGGGGCGGGCAAGCCAGGGGGGTTCATCGTTCGGACCGCCGCCAAAGGGGTCTCCGACGAGGTTCTCAGGGCCGAAATGAAGTTCCTGAGCGAGCTCTGGGCCTCGATTCAGGACAAGGCCAAGCGCCGCAACGCACCAGCCCTGCTGCATTGCGACCTGGACATCGTGGATCGCGTCCTGCGCGAACATCTCGGCCGGAAGTTCGACCGGATCTGGGTGGACTCGGAGGAGGTCTACCAGCGGGTCGCGCAATTCCTTGATCGCTTCCAGCCGGACTTGGCAGGCAACGTGAAGCTGTGGACTCGGGCCAAGCCAATCTTGACGGAGTACGGGATCTCGAAGGAGGTCGACAAGGCCCTCAAGCCCAAGGTGTGGCTCAAGTCGGGCGGCTACTTGGTCATCAACCAGACCGAGGCGCTGGTTGCCATCGATGTCAACACCGGCCGCTATGTCGGAGACTCCGACCGGCTTGAGGACACCATCTTGGCGACGAATCTGGAGGCGGCCGAGGAGATCGTGCGCCAGCTCCGCCTGCGTGACCTAGGCGGCATCATCGTGCTGGACTTCATCGACATGGATGACCCCGCCAACCGGAAGAGGGTCCACCAGACGCTGCACAGCGCCCTGCGCAAGACGCGTTCACCCTCGCGAGTGCTGCCCTTCAATGAGTTCGGGATGGTGGTGATCACGCGCAAGCCGGTCCGGCGGTCGCTGGAGCGGTCCCTTTGCGAGCCTTGCCCCGCCTGCTCCGGTGCCGGCACAGTGAAGTCGGCCACCACCATGCTGTCGCAGATCTTCGCGGAAGCGAATCGAATCGCGGCCATTCGGCGAGGACGGCGGTCGGGTCGCGGAAAGCAGCTGATCCTTCGCGTGCGGCCTGACGTGGCGAAGCAGTTCCAAGGCAAGTCGAACTCCCAGCTCCAGAGATTGGAGCGGACTGCCGGGACGGCGGTGATGGTGCGCAGCGATCCAGCCATGAAGTCGGACAGCTTCAGCCTGTCCTGAGGGATCGGCCGGGGGCGGTTGGGCGGGGCCGCCGCTGCTCGGGGGTTGCAAGGTGAAGCTTCGCGACGCAGCCCAGCCGGCCGAGCCCGCCGGCTGGCGGCGCGCCGACTCCCCCGCGCCGGGCGGCACAGCCAGTCGATCGCAGCGTACCCCGATCGGACTGCAACGAGTTCCGACTCGGGCAGCAATCGAATTCCAAGTCGCGGATGGCGCGTCGCCAACGCCTCGAACGCCCGGCAGCCGTGCTACAATGAAGCCGTCCTCGGGCGACTAGCTCAATCGGGAGAGCGCCGCGTTCGCAATGCGGAGGTTGTGGGTTCAAGTCCCATGTCGTCCACCATTACCCGCCCACCGGATAGCAGGTCGGGGACTTGACGAGTTCCCGAGCTGTCCGCGTCTGCAGGCCGCTCTGATCGCCGAGTGCTGGGACTTGTCGTCGGTCGTCCCGTCAGGCCGCGTTCGCAACGGCCAACTGGGAGAACACGTACGGCCCTTCCGGGATGACCGCGAGCTGGCCCCGGCCGAGGCGGGCCAGCAGGCCGTCGACCGCCTCCTGCGGGTCCGCGTGAGCCGGGCCCCATAGCCGCGCCCTCTCGTCCTCCGAGAGACCCGGCACGCAGAACGACAGCCGGGCCTTGCCGGCCACCATCGCCAGCTTCTCCGCCTGCCATTGGTCCACCTGCACCGAACGCTTCGAGAGCGCGTCCAGCAGGCCGTCCGAGTCGCCGGCCGCCTGCATCAGCGCGCTGAATTCGGGGCTTCCCATGCCTTCCCGGCAAGCCGCCGCCAGCAGGATCTCCCCGCCGTCGCGCACGATGTGCGAGGCGGCGGTGAGGCCCTTGACGGCTTGGTAGAACGTCAGGTCGAGCGGATAGCCGCCGCAGGTCGTGATCACTGCGTCCGCGGCTTCCTCGACGACTGCGAGCGTGGACTCCTGCACGAACTCGACGCCCCGCGCATGGGCGGCCAGCGGCTCGCCGGCGAAGACGGCGGCGATGCGACGGCCCTCGGTAAGGGCCACATCCACCATGAAGTCGTGCCCCGCCATCGCCGCAACTTCCAGCAGCTCGCGATGCAGCGGGTTGTCGGGGAATCGACCTTCGGTCACCCTCGGATCCCGCATGAAGAGTGGGCTGTGCAGGCGCTTGATGGTTCTTTCGCCCGCCAAGCCGATACCGATCAGCTTGCGTCCGCCCGAGAAGCCCGCCATCAGATGGGGCTCGATGAAGCCCAGCGTGATGTGCAGGTCGGCCTCCACGAATTCGCGATCGACGAACACCTGCGTCCCGCCGGATGTCTCCCCGAGGAACTCCTGCTCGTCAATCTCCTTGGCGCGGTGCGACCGGACCCGGTGGCGCCGCACGGCGGCGGGGCCTAGAATCTCGTCCAGCTCGCCGGCCGTGGCCTCGCGGTGTAGTCCCGTGGCGATCAGAATCGTGATGTCGCGTGGCGCGATACCGCCCGCCTCCAGCGCGGCGATCACATGGGGCAGAACCCTCCGGTTGGGGGCCGGCCTCGTGATGTCGCAGACCGCGATCGCCGCGCTGCCGCGGCCTCGGGCCAGCTCCGGCAGCGCCGCGCATCCGATCGGATCCGCTAGCGCCGCAGCCACCGCCGCACCCTCGTCCTCCAGGCCGGCGGCGAACCTGGGCCGCAGCACCTGCGCGTCGGCGTCATCAGGCAGCTCCACTTCGGCGCCGTGCTTGTCGAATGCCAGCTTGATCCTCATGCTCTGAATTCGCTCCCGTCCGAAGCTCAGTCACCGGAGTCCGTCCGGATCGTACAATCAAGGGGCGGCGAGCGCCGATGGACTGGCTTCTAGAACTCAATAGTAGCGTCAACTCGATAGTGTGGGGCCCGCCGATGATGGTCCTGCTGGTCGGAGCGGGCGTCTTCCTCACGTTCGCCACCGGAGGCGTGCAATTCGTCCGCTTCCCATTTGCTTTGCGGCAGGTGCTCGGCATGGGCCGCAAGCCTTCCGGCCAAGGCACGGTCTCGCCCTTCCAGGCTCTCGCTACCTCTCTCTCCGCCACAGTCGGCGTCAGCAACATCGCGGGCGTCTCGATCGCCATCGCCACCGGAGGCCCGGGCGCGATCCTGTGGATGTTCGTCACCGGTGTTGTCGGCATGGCGACCAAGTTCGCCGAAATCACTGTCGCGCTCTGCTACCGCACCCGGGACGACGAAGGCATTGCCCGCGGCGGGGCCATGTACGTGCTCTCGGCCGGCTTCGGTATGCCGTGGCTCGGTACCCTCTTCGCCGCGCTCTGCGCGCTGGCGGCCTTTGGCATCGGCAACATGACGCAGGCCAACACGGTGGCGACCGGCCTGCAGGTCTCTTACGGCATTCCGACTGCAGTCACGGGCGTCGTGCTGGCCGGGGCGGCGGCCTTGGTCGTGCTGGGAGGCATCCGGCGCATCGCGGAGGTTGCTGGCGTCCTGGTGCCGGTGATGTGCGGGCTGTACGTGCTTTGCGCCGTCGTGGTGCTCTGCCTGCACTGGGACCGGCTGCCCGGAGTTCTCGAGCTGGTCTTCCGGTCGGCGTTCACGGGTCAGGCGGCGCTCGGAGGCTTCGCTGGCTCGACGGTGCGCGGAACCATGCAGACCGGCATCGCCCGCGGGCTGTTCTCCAACGAGGCCGGGCTGGGCAGTGCGCCGATCGTGCATGCCGCCGCCGTGACCGATCATCCCGTGCGCCAGGCGGCCTACGGGATCGTCGGCGTGTTCGTCGACACGCTGCTAGTCTGCATGCTCACGGCAGGGACGGTGCTCTCCACCGGCGTCTGGGACTCCGGTCTCACTGGAGCCGAGCTGACCAGCCAAGCGTTCCTGCAGGGCCTGCCAGGATCTTGGGGCGAGCAGGTGGTGGCCGTCTCCGTCACGCTCTTCGGCTTCTCGACCATCTTGGGCTGGGCCTTCTACGGCGAGACGGGCTTTGCTTACCTGTTCGGAGCGCGGGCCAGCTTCGCTTACCGCGTCGCTTGGGTGGCAGCCGTTTTCGTTGGCGCCGTCGGCGGCTTGGAGCCGATATGGGCCGTGGCGGACACGCTGAACGCTCTGATGGCCGTGCCGAACCTGATCGCCGTGCTGGGTTCGGTCGCTCTCCTGCGCCGCCAGATGCGCGAATTTTTCCATGATCGGCCCGTCTGGCCGAGAGCCGCGGGCAGCGATGTCCGGCCTGTCCGGTAGGATTGGAACTGCGTGCGTGGCGTAGTCCTAGCGGGAGGTCTGGGAACCCGCTTGGATCCCATCACCAGGACCATCAACAAGCATCTGCTGCCTGTCTATGACAAGCCGATGATCTACTATCCGATCCGGACCTTGGTCAACGCCGGGATCAGCGACATCCTGATCGTCACGGGCGGCCGCAATGCTGGCGACTTCCTGCGCCTGCTGGGCAACGGCCGCGAGTTTGGGCTGCAGCACCTCGACTACACCTACCAGGAAGGCGAGGGCGGCATCGCCGAAGCGCTGGGCTTGGCGCGGCACTTCTCGCGTGGCGAGAAGCTCTGCGTCGTGCTCGGCGACAACGTCATACAACGCAATGTCGCCGCCTCAGTCGAGGCGTTTCGGCGCCAGCAGAGCGGGGCTAGGATCCTCCTCAAGGAGGTGTCCGACCCCGCCGCCTACGGTGTTCCAGCCTTCGCCGGCGACCGCATCGTCGCTATCGACGAGAAGCCGCAGGCACCGCGTTCCCGCTACGCCGTCACCGGCATCTACATGTACGACGCCACGGTCTTCGACAAAATCGGCACGCTGGTCCGCTCGGCCCGCGGCGAACTCGAGATCACCGACGTCAACAACCAATACGTTGAGGAGGGTTCAATGGACTGGGATGTCCTCGACGGTTGGTGGGCCGATGCCGGGACCGTCGACGGCCTGCTTCGCGCCTCGCAACTGGTGGCCCGCACCGGAGCCAACCAGCTGTGACGGCCGCCGCCCGTCCGTCGCTCAGAAGTTGATCTGCACCATCGACTCGCCCTGGGCCTTGAGGTTGTGCATGGCCACTTCCGCCGCCAGCTGCTTGGCCACCTCGAGGAATGCTCCGGCGGCCGGCGCTTCGGGATCGGCCAGCACGATCGGCCGGCCCTCGTCCGAAGTCTGCCGCACCGTCGTGGCCAGCGGGATACGGCCCAGCACGGGACTCTTCCAGCGCTCAGCGATGCGGTCCGCCCCGCCCGACCCGAAGATGTGCTCGCGCTCGCCAGTGCGTCTGGACTCGTAGTAGCTCATGTTCTCGACCACGCCCAGCAAGGGGGTCTTCAGCTTCTCGAACATGATGATCGCCTTCTCGGCGACATTCACGGCCATGGGCTGGGGCGTCGTCACGACCAACGCTCCGGTCAGCGCCAGCCGCTGGCAGAGGCTCAGCTGCACGTCGCCGGTGCCCGGCGGCAGGTCGACGATCAGGTAGTCCAGCTCCCCCCATTCCACTTGCGTCGTCAGCTGCTCGACCATCTTGGCCAGCATCGGGCCGCGCCAGACCACGGCTTGGTCTCGGCGGATGAAGAACCCGGTCGAGATGATCGGGACGCCGTAGGTCATCACGGGCAGGATGCCGCGCCCGCCTCTTTCCGGTCCGGTCGCGGCGCCCATGATCAACGGTATGCTCGGTCCGTACACGTCAGCGTCCAGCAAGCCGACCTTCGCTCCTGCCGAAGCCAGGGCCAAAGCCAGGTTGGCCGACACCGTGGACTTGCCTACCCCTCCCTTGCCCGACGCTACCGGGATCACGTTCCGCACTCCCGGAATCGAGCCCCGTCCGTCCTTGGCAGCCGGATTGGCCCGCGCCCGGTGCGTCAGCTCGACCTCAACTCGCTTGCCCGGAGCTGCGGCCTCCACGGCCCGTCGCGCTTGCTCCAGCACGGCCTCGATGCTGCCGCCGCCGGGGACCGTTCCTTGAATGCTGAGGCTCACCGCTGCGTCGCTGGCCGCTAAGTCGCGGACCAGCCCCAGCTCTATGATGCTCCGGCCGTAGTCCGGGTGGACCACCTGGTCCAGAGCCGTGCGGATGGTCGTCGTGTCAGCCAAGGTTCGCCTCCGTTGTTGGGACGTCGTGCGTCGCCCCAGTCAGCACCACCAAGTCGCCCACGAAGCGGTCCATCTCGTCCTCCGCGCAGACCAAGTCGCCGAGCGTGGTGCGGCTCAGCAGCTTGTCGACTACCGCTTGAATGGCCCGCCACAGCGAGCGGATCGAGCAGTCAGTCGAGTGCGTGCAGAGCTCCTCCTTGCCGGGGAACCGCTCGCAGAAGCGGCCTCCGTAGAAGGAGCCGCCCAAGACATGCAGCGCCTCCTTGGCGGTGATCGACTGCGGCGGCCGAGTCAGGTAGTAGCCCCCGGCCTGTCCGCGCTCGCTCGCGACCAGCCCGCCGTCGCGCAGCACGCGCATCAGCTTGCCCGCGTAGGGGGTCGAGATCCTCTCGGAGCGGGAGATCTCATGCAGGCTCAGGATCGTTCCCGGGCCCGCCTGCGCCAGCCGCAGCAGGCAGCGCAGGCCGTATTCTTCTTGCGAACTCAGTTGCATCGCTTGCCTCAGATCAGATTCAGGACCAACTTGGCCTCTTCGCTCATCTTCTCGGGCGTCCAAGGCGGATCGAAGGTGATCTCGATCTCCGCGTCCTCCACCTCTTCGAGCCGCTCGATCTTGTACTTCGCCTCGGCGGGTAGGGTCTGCGCCGCCGGGCAGTTCGGCGCCGTGAGCGTCATGAGCACCTTGACCTGGTTCGGCTGGTCGTCGGCTCTTGGCGCGAAGATCTTGTAGATCAGTCCGAGCTGGTAGATGTCGACCGGGATCTCGGGGTCGTAGCACGTCTTCAGCACCGCCTCCACCTTCTCATGCAGGGTGGCGTCCGGAGCGTACTCCGGCTCGACCGGCGGCAGCGGCGACGTCATCGTCATGTTCGAGTGCATGCTCGGGACGAAGTCGCTGTAGGCCGGAGCGCCGGCGAGGGCACCTGTGTTGAGTCCCGGTCGCTCACCGCCCGCCTTCTCGGTCGGCTTCGGTTCCGGCGGCTCCGGCTCCGACGGGAGGTTGTTGAGGCCCAGTTGCAGCACTGACATCAGGCGAATATCTCCTTGGCGACTTCGATGGCGTCGGCCAGCCGGTCAAAATCCGCGGGTGTGTTGTAGAACGCCAGCGAGGCGCGGGCGGTGGAGGGCACTCCGAAGAAGCGCATGACCGGCTCGGCGCAGTGATGGCCGACTCGCAGAGCCACCCCCTGCCGGTCGACCAAGGTCCCCAAGTCCGCCGGATGGATTCCGTCGACATTGAAGGAGAGCACCCCGGCCTTGTTGCTCGTCGTGCCGATCAACCGCAGCCCTCGAATCGCCGTCAGCCGCGCCGTGCCGTGCTCCAGCAGCCGCCGCTCGTACTCGGCGATCGCGTCCATGCCGACCTCCTCCAGGTACTCCACGGCCGCGCCCAAGCCGATCGCGCCCGCGATGTTCGGCGTGCCGGCTTCGAACCGGTGCGGGAGGTCGTTGTAGATCGTCCGCTCGAAGGTCACTGAGGAGATCATGTCGCCGCCGCTCTGGTACGGCCGCATGTTCTCCAGCAGCGACTGGCGGGCGTACAGCACTCCGATGCCGGTGGGGCCGCACATCTTGTGGCCGGAAAGCACTAGGAAGTCGCAGCCCAAGTCTTGGACGTCGATCGGCATGTGGGGGGCCGCCTGCGCGGCGTCCACCAAGCAGACGGCGCCCACCGCATGGGCCCGCGAGGCGATCTCGCGAACCGGATTGACCGTCCCCAAGGCGTTAGAGACGTGTGTCACCGCCACGATGCGCGTCCTGCGCCCGAGCAGGGCGTCGAGCCGGCCGGTCCGCAGCTCGCCGCGTTCGTTGATCGGGATCACGCGCAGCTTGGCGCCGGTCCGCTCGCACAGGATCTGCCACGGCACGATGTTCGAGTGGTGCTCCATGCCCGACACGAGGACCTCGTCGCCGGCGCCGACATGCAGCTCCCCCCAGCTCGCCGCCACCAAGTTGATGCCCTCGGTGGCCCCCTTGGTCCAAATCACCTCCTCGGGGCCAGCCGCGTTGAGGAACCGCTGCATGCGGATCCTGGCCGACTCGAAGCGGTCGGTGGCTCGCTGGCTCAGCTCGTGGATGCCCCGATGGACGTTGGCCCGGTCCCGCTCGTAGTAGCTCAGCAGCGCGTTGAGCACCGGGCGCGGCGTCAGCGAGGACGCGGCGTTATCCAAGTAGACCAGTCTTCGGCCGTGGATTTTCTGGTCCAGCGCGGGGAAGTCCCGGCGCAGTGCGGCCGCGTCCAGCCTCGGAGGCGCAGCCGGCGCTGTCAGGCCCATCTCCCAATTCCTTCCCGGACCGCCCTCAGCCCGGGCCCGCGTCGAGGCGTGACAGCAGCAGCCCGGCCGCGTAGTCTCGGACCGTCTCGTCACCGATGCGCTGCAGCGCGTCAGCCGCGAAGGCGTAGGTCAGCAGGCTGCGCGCCCGCGCTGCTCCGATCCCTCGGGAGCGGAGGTAGAAGGCGGCGTCCTTGTCGAGCTGGCCGACGGTGGCTCCGTGCGTGCACCGCACGTCGTTGGCGTCGATCTCGAGTTGCGGCTTGGTGTTCACTTCGGCGCGCGGCGACAGCAGCAGGTTCTTGTTGTTTTGCACGGCGTCGGTCTTCTGGGCGTCGCGGCGCACGAAGATCTTGCCGTTGAACACTCCCTTGGCGCGGCCGCCCAGCACGCCCTTGTACAGCTGGTGGGAGCTGCAATGCGGCTGGGCGTGGTCGATCGCCGTGTGGTGGTCCACCTGCTGCCGGCCGCTCGCGAAGTAGAGCCCGTCCAGCGCGCACTCGCAGCCCGGCCCGTCGAGCCGCGTGCCAATGTCGTTGCGCGCCAGCCGGGCGCCGAAGCTGAGGGAGTACGACGCGAGGTAGCTGTCGCGGTCCTGCAGGCCCTGGACGATCCCTGTGTGGAAAGCCCGGTCCGACTCGAGCTGCACCCGGCAGTGCTCGACCCGGGCGTTGGCGCCGGTCCGGATCTCAGTCACGGCGTTCCGCCAGTAGCGGCCCTCGCCCAGATGGGTCTCCACCACGCGCACCGAGGAGCTGCGGCCGGCCAGGATCAGCACGCGCGGATGCCTCGCCGCGCGGCCGGCGCCGAACGAGATGCGGACTGGTGCCTCGGGGGCTGCGCCGGGTGCCGCCTCCACGATCACGGCGTCCTCGAAGAAGGCCGTGTTCAGCGCGCACAGGGCATGACGATCCGGGTCTGGAGCGATCGCGCCGAGCTGGCCCTCCAGCCGGTCCGGGTCGCTTCCCAGCGCCTCGCGGAGCGATCGCACGCGCAGGCCCGGCTGCCGGGCGCCCGCCACGCGCGGCCGCTGGCCGAACGGCAGCGCGCCGCGGGCCGGGTCCGCGAATGGCGGCGGGTTGGCCGCGGCCTGCTCTGAGGCGAGCAGCAGCTCCCCGCCGGCCAGCGCGGACAGGTCCGTGTACTTGTACTCCTCGTCGCGGGCCGTCGGGACGCCCAGCGCGAGGAACCGCTCCAAGGCTCGGTCCCTGAGGCGGCGCAGCCAAGCCGGCTCTCCGCTCGACCGGCGTCGCTGCCCGGTGAACCTCTCTAGGTAGAGGCTGGTCTTGGTTGCTGTTGCCGGCACGCTCAGACTCCGGCCAGGGCTTGCCCGGCGGCGGTGCGCTCGATCCAGCCGTAACCCCGCTCCTCCAGCTCAAGCGCTAGGGACTTGTCTCCCGAGCGCACGATGCGTCCGTCGGCCAGCACATGGACCCGGTCCGGCACGATGTAGTTCAGCAGGCGCTGGTAGTGGGTGATGATGACGAAGGCGCGGCCGGGCCCGCGCAGCGCGTTGACGCCCCCGGCGACGACCTTCAGGGCGTCGATGTCGAGGCCCGAGTCGGTCTCGTCGAGGATGCCCAGCGTTGGCTCCAGCATCGTCATTTGGAAGATCTCGCTGCGTTTCTTCTCGCCGCCTGAGAAGCCCTCGTTGACGGCGCGCTTGAGCATCGCGGCGTCCATTCCGAGCGGCTGGACGCGCTGCCGCGCCAGCCGCAGGAAGTCTCCGGCCGACAGCTCGGGCAGTCCGCGGTGCTGGCGGACGGCGTTCACGGCCTCGCGCAGGAAGTACATGGTGGACACGCCCGGGATCTCGACCGGGTACTGGAACGCGAGGAAGACCCCCTCGCGGGCGCGGATTTCGGGATCCATCTCCAGCAGATCGCGGCCGCGGAACTCAACCGCCCCGGCGTCGACGTCGTAGCCGTCCCGTCCGGCCAGCACGGACGCCAAGGTGCTCTTGCCGGAGCCGTTGGGACCCATGACGGCATGCACGCTGCCCGCCTCCACCTCCAGATCCAAGCCGTTGAGGATCGGCTGGCCGCCCACGCTGGCGCGCAGTCCTTCAATCTTGAGCATCTTTCCTCCGTCCACTCGGCGACGCGGCGCCTAGCCGACGCTCCCCTCTAGGCTGATTCCCAGCAGCTTCTGCGCCTCTACCGCGAACTCCATCGGAAGCTCCCGGAAGACCTCCTTGCAGAAGCCGTTCACGATCATCGAGACCGCGTCCTCAGTGCTGATGCCGCGCTGGTTGAGGTAGAAGATCTGGTCCTCCCCGATCTTGGACGTGGTGGCCTCGTGCTCGACCTGCGCCGTCGGGTTCCGCACCTCCAAGTAGGGGAAGGTGTGCGCTCCGCAGCGGTCCCCCATCAGCATCGAGTCGCACTGCGAGAAGTTGCGCGCCCCTTCGGCCTTGGGCAGGATCTTGACCAAGCCGCGGTAGGAGTTGTTGGACAGTCCCGCCGAGATGCCCTTGGAGACGATCGTCGAGGAAGTGTTGCGGCCGATGTGGATCATCTTGGTGCCGGTGTCGGCCTGCTGCCGGTTGTTGGTGACGGCCACCGAGTAGAACTCGCCGGTCGAGTTGTCGCCGATCAGGATGCAGCTCGGGTACTTCCACGTGATGGCCGATCCGGTCTCCACCTGCGTCCACGAGATCTTGGAGTTGCGCCCGCGGCAGGCGCCCCGCTTGGTCACGAAGTTGTAGATCCCGCCGTTGCCGTCCTTGTCCCCCGGATACCAGTTCTGCACCGTGGAGTACTTGATGCGCGCGTCGTCGAGGGCCACCAGCTCGACCACGGCCGCGTGGAGCTGGTTCTCGTCCCGCATCGGTGCCGTGCAGCCCTCGAGGTAGCTGACGTAGCTGCCCTCCTCGGCGACGATCAAGGTGCGCTCGAACTGGCCGGTGTTCATCGCGTTGATGCGGAAGTAGGTCGACAGCTCCATCGGGCAACGCACGCCCTTGGGCACGAAGACGAACGAGCCGTCCGAGTACACCGCCGAGTTCAGGGCCGCGAAGAAGTTGTCCGAGGGCGGCACGACGGACCCCAAGTAGCGGCGCACCAGGTCCGGGTGCTCGCGCACCGCCTCGGAGATGGGCATGAAGATCACGCCCGCCTCCGCCAGCTGCTCGCGGAAAGTGGTGGCCACCGAGACGCTGTCGAACACCGCGTCGACGGCCACGCCGGCCAGCGCCGCTCGCTCCTCCAGCGGGATGCCGAGCTTCTCGTAGGTGGCGAGCAGCTCCGGATCGACCTCGTCGAGGCTCTTGGGCCGGTCGCTCTCGCTCTTGGGGGCGGAGTAGTAGGAGATCGACTGGTAGTCGATCGCCGGGAAGTTCACGTTCGACCAGCGCGGCTCCTCCATGCGCCGCCACGTGCGGAACGCCTTGAGACGCCACTCCAGCAGCCAGTCCGGCTCGTCTTTCTTGGCGGAGATGAACCGCACCGTGTCCTCGGTCAGGCCCGGGGGCAGCGTCTCCTGCTCGATGTCGGTGAAGAAGCCGTACTTGTACTCTTGAGCGGCTAGGCTCTCAAGCGGATCTGCAGCGGTGTCCATGATGTTTCTGTCTGCCCTGGCCGCGCGGGGGCGCCAGGGAATCTATACCAATCAGTATAGATTATCCGAGACGGTCGCGGCGGCGGGCTGCGCCTCGTCGCTTGGCGCGGCACCCAAGCCGTCCAGCAGGGGCTTCACGGTCGCTGCCTCGCGGCGGCTGCAAGACACGAGCAGCACGGCTCCTCGGTCGGGCAGGCCTTTGGGGTCCGCCTTCGCGCCGCCCGAGAGCAGTCCAGACTCCCACAGCAGCACGACGCAGATGCCGAGGACCGCTCCCGCCAAGGTCATCTCCAGCGTGACCACGCCGGTCGACCAGCCCGAGACGATCGGCATGCCGCCCGTGTTGAGCGGGTAGTCCCGCTGGATCCAAGCCATCAGCGCGGTCGCCCCGACTCCCGCGGCGATCGCGCAGGCCACGGCGCCCAGCGACTGAAAGCTCCTGCGCCGCAGCGCGTCCGGGTATCGCTCCAGCGGCCTGCGGGAGTACAGTTCCATGGCGCGCGGGTCCACGCCGGCCGCAGCCAAGGCGTCGACTGCCGCGGCGGCCGCCGCCGGATCGTCGAATTCAGCTCGCAGGTGCTTCATCTTCGTATTCCCAGATGGCGATGATCGGGAACGCCTTCACGAACAAAAGGTACAGCAGCGCCATCGCGGCGAAGGTGCCGGCCCCGATCGACACCTCCACCCAGCTTGGCGCGTAGGCCCCCCAAGCGGCCGGCAGCGCCGGCCTCTGCAGTGTCGGGACCACGATCAGGAACCGCTCCAGCCACATACCAGCCAGCACCGCGACACTGCTGGCGACGACCGTCGGGATGCTGCGCAGCCGCCGTATGCCGACCAGCACGAACGGCAGGGCGAAATTGCAGGCCACCATGGCCCAGAACAGGGCTCCGTAGGCCCCTCGCTCCTTCAGATGCAGCGCCGGCATCTCGAGCGGCCGGTTCCCGTACCAAGCGGTCAGGTGCTCCGAGAACGTGAAGTAGAGCCACACCAGACTCATCAGCACCAGCAGCTTGCCGAGCTTGGAGAAGTGCTCCTCGCGCAGGTAGTTCTCGAGGCGCATCAGCTTGCGCAGGACCGCCATGACCACGACGAGCGCCGCGATGCCGCTGAAGATCGCTCCGACCACAAAGTACGGGGCGAAGATCGTGCTGTGCCAAGCCGGATTGACCGACATCGAGAAGTCCGACGCCACCACGGAATGCACTGAGACTGCGATGGCGAGAATGACCAGCGCCATGAGCTGCATGGAGCGCTCCAAGGCCTGCCACTGACGGCTGGACCCGGTCCAGCCCAGCGACAAGGCCCGGTAGGCCTTCCGTTTCAGGCCCGAGCTTCGGTCCGCGATCTCGGCCAGGTCCGGGATGAGCGGCAGGTAGAGGAAGATGGCGCTCCCCGCGAGGTAGGTCAGGATGGCTGCCAGATCCCAGAACAGGGGGGACCGGAAGTTCGGCCACAGATAGCGCTCGTTGGGATACGGCAGCATCCAGTAGAAGAGCCACGGCCGGCTGATGTGGATCAGCGGAAACAGGCCCCCGATCAACAGGCAGAAGACGGTGATGGCCTCGGCCGCCCGCGTCACCGGCTTGCGCCAGCCGGCCCCGGTCAGCCGCAGAATCGCGGAGATCAGCGTGCCGGCATGCGAGATCCCGATCCAGAACACGAAGCTGACGATGTATACGCCCCAGTAGACGGGCCGCTGCAGGCCCGTTTGCCCGAAGCCTTCGCGAATCTGGTAGGCCCACGCGAACAGGGCCCACGCGACGACGGCGCCGCACAACGCCACGGCCGCCAGATAGCGGCCGCTGGCGCCCGCCATGCGGGCCAGCAGGTCGTTCCGTACGCGGGCGTGGTCAGCCTCCGCTCGGAGGCGCGCTTCCGTCGTCACGGCCCACCCTCGCGCCGCCAGTTACACCAGCCGGACGCAGTGCCCGCCGCGTTCGGCCTCAGACCTGCGGCTGGTGCCATCCCTGCGGCTCCTAGTCCGCCTTCTTGAGGTAGAAGACCCGGGGCTTAGTGCCCAGTTCGGGCAGCAGCTGCTCCGAACGGCCGCTGCTGATCGCCCGGGCGACCTTGCTGTCAGGATCGGTCTGGTCGCCGAACGTCATGGCCTCGGCCGGGCACGACTGGACGCAGGCAGGCTGGACGTCGCCGTCCCGCAACGGCCGCCCCTCCTCGTCCGCGGTCAGCTTGGCACGCTTGATGCGGTGCGCGCAGAAAGTGCATTTCTCCACCACCCCGGCCGGACGTACTGACACGTCCGGGTTGAGCTGAAGGTCCAAGGGCTCCTCCCACTCCGGAGCGAACCACGTGAAGAACCGCACCGAGTAGGGGCAATTGTTGGCGCAGTACCTCGTTCCGATGCAGCGGTTGTAGACCTGGACGTTGAGGCCCTCGGCGTTCTGGTAGGTTGCGTACACGGGGCAGACCGGCTCGCACGGCGCTTCGTCGCAGTGCTGGCACAGGACCGGGCGGTGCCGGACCTTGACGTTGGGGAACTCTCCCTCGTAGTAGCGATCGATGCGGATCCAGTGCTTGGCGCGTCCCAGCGCTGCTTGGTCCGGGCCCGCTACAGGCACGTTGTTCTCAGCCGAGCAGGCCACCACGCAGGCCTCGCAGCCTGTGCAGCGGTCCAGATCGATGGCCATCGCCCACTGCGGGCTGGGGTCGGCAGGCCGCTCGCCTGCTTCCTTGTTGTCAGGCATGATCGCTCTCCGTTCTAGGTTCTGTGGGGCGGGGCGTCCCGGTCTTGGTGCGAGAACTGGATTAGTCCGCCTTGGCCCGCTGCCTTGCGGATGGTCACTGCCACGGGTCCAGTGACCGTCGCTCCCGTCTGCGCGTCCCGTGCCGCGCCCACTACATGCATCGGATTGGCTCCGCGCCCCGAGGCGTAGCGTCCGAAGTGCGTGTGGCCTTGTCCCAAGGCCATGGACAGGACCCCTGGGATCGCGGCGGGATTGATGTAGGCCGGCGCTCGAAGCGATCCGTGGGCGGACTCTATCACCACCGGGTCGCCGTTGGCCAGTCCGAGGCGCTCCGCCGTGCCGGGGTCCAGCTCGACGGGCAGGCTCCACATGGCGCTGGATGCCGGATCCGGCAGCTCCTGCAGCCACGAACGGTTCGCGCCGTCTCCGTGGCCGAACTGCAGGGACGGATAGCACTGCAACAGCAGTCCGTCCGGCCTGCTCCACGAGGCGAACTCATCGAGCCGCGGCGAGGCGTCCGGAAGGATGTCTTGCCCGGCGCCGCTCCAGCCCCCTCGCCGTAGCGCTTCCGACGCAAACGCCGCGCCGTCGTCGCCGGCCGTCCCGATCCGCTCGCCGAGGCGCTGGAGGGCCGTCCTCGCGTCGAGCGCTGCAAACGGGCGGCCGAGGGCCTCCGCCAAGGCCGCCAGCACCTTGTCCGCGTCTCGCGAGTCATGCAGCGGCGCGAAGGACGGCTCCGTGGCTGCCAAGGCCGGGGACGGCGCTGTGGCAGGCAGGACGATCCCTCCGCGTTCCAGGTCGGAATGGTCCGGTAGGACGAAGTCGGCCCAAGTCGAGGTGTCGTCGAGGAAGGGCGAGAGGCTGACCACCATTTCCGAGTCAGCGAGGGCGTCCGCCGCCGCCGGCGTGCTGTAGACGGGGTTGGCGCGATCGAGGAACACCACCCGCGCTTCGGCCAGCCGCTCCAGCCATCCGGCTGAGGCGGGCCTGTGCGCCTCCAAGCCCGTGCCCGAGGAGGCGGGAGGTCGGATGCCCCCTCGCCGGTCTACATTGTCCAGCAGGAGGTTGATCGCGCAGGCGGCTGTGACTGCGTCCGCCGAGTTGGGACGCACCATCGACGCGCCAGCGATCACTAGCGGGGCATCCGCCGCCGCCAAGTCAGCCGCCGCCGCCCGAATTGTCGCGGCAGTGATGCCGGAAGACTCCGCCGCCGCCTCCAGATCAACTTGCGAGAAGGCGCGCCGAACTGGAGCCGGTGCGTCCCGGACCCGTTCAGCGGGCAGCTCCGCCAAGAGCGCCTGCCCGATGCCGAGTGCCAAGGCCAGCTCCCCGCCCGGCAGCACGGGCAGCCATTGGTCGGCGTTCCACGCGGTTGTGGAGAATCGCGCTTCGGCGTGTACGAGCCGTCCGCGTATTCCCCTCCGGCCTTGGCGCATGTGTCCGTACCGGCGGGAGTACAGCACCGGAGAGTGCCAAGACCCGAGGAAGTCCGCTCCGATCGAGAGAGCCATCGTGGAGTCTTGGATTTCGTAGACGGGAAGCCCGTCCCATCCGAAGCAGCGTCGGGAGGCCTCGAGCTCCGCTGCATGATCTCCGAATCCGACGGCCCGGGCTCCCGGGGCTCCGAGTGCCCCGAGGAATCGGGCGACATTGGCCGCCTTGGTTCCCGCGACGGGCGGAGAGAGGAACAGGATCTTGGCCGGATCGGTGGCCAGCTGAGTCGCGACGGCTTCCGCGACGGCTTCTAGAGCCGCTTCCCAGGAGACCGGCTCGAACTGCCCTTCGCCCCGGGCCCCGGTGCGCTTCAGCGGGCCGCGAACGCGGTCGGGATTGTAGAGGCCCTGCAGGGCGGCGTGCCCGCGAGCGCACAGCCGTCCCCCGCTGACGGGGTCTGACGGGTCGCCTTCCAGCTTCTTGACGGCGGCGATCCGCTGTCGAACGCGCCCTCCCTCGTGGTCGATCTCTCGCTCGGCGGCCATCACCCGGGCCAGCATCCGGCAGCCCGCGCCGCACTCGCCGCACACCGCGGGGCGCCAGGACTCCACTCCGGGCACGATCTCCTCTTCGGGGACCAGCAGCGGAATGATCTCGGTGGCCTGCTTGCCGCAGGCGCCGGTTACCGCTCCGCCCGAGGCTGTGCCGACGATCTTGAAGAAGTTGCGCCGGTCCAATTTACGTCCTCCTCGCAGCGTTGGCGGGGGGCCTCCCGGATCTTCCGAGCGTCTCGGCGCTAGAAGTGGCAGGCAAGGCAGTCGTCACTCGCATTGCTTTCGCGGTGGCAGTCGATGCAGGTGCCCATGGTGTGCCGCACCGCGAGGGTCGCGGTCTGCATGGACTCCACCTCCCCATGGCACTTCGAGCATGCCACTCCGGCCCGCGCATGCGGGGCGTGCCGGAATTGGACGGCGGCCTGCTTCGCGAAACCGTAGACCCGCACCCAAGGGACCTCGTGCCTGCGTTCCCAGTACTCGGCCAGCCGAGCTACTTCGGGTGAGTCCGTGGCGATGAACTGGTGGCAGGCCATGCACTTGCGGATGGACGGCAGGCCCGCTGAGTCGCGCGCGGCCGCCCCTTCGTGGCAATCGGTGCATTGCAGGCCGGCCTTCTCGATGTGCGTGCTGTGAGGGAACGCGACAGGCTGCTGCTGGGCAGGTGCCCACGCGAGAGCGAGCAGCAGCGTCGACGCCCGAGCGGTCGCAGGAACGAAGGCCCGTCCGGCCCGCCAGCCCACGAGGCGCACCAACTCAGCATATCTCAGCGAGGGAGTCTGGAGATCCTGCGGGCAGCGGTCCTCCTCGCGGCGCTCGCGATGCGAACATGTGGGCGTGCGGCGGTCCCGTCGGACGGGAGTCCCCCCGGCTGACCGGTGCTGCAGCAGGGGGCTTGGAGGCGTGGAATTCGCGAGTCGGCGGTTTACGGAGCTGCTGGTCGGTGGGGCGGGCTGCCTCGGCGCGGCTTGGGTGGCGCTCGCCTTGCGCACGGGCTGGAGCGCGCTCCTGCTGCAGTCCGAGGGGGCCAAGCTGGTGGAGGGGCGGTTCGGCCGTTCGGTGGCCCTGCCGGCCGATGCGCCGTGGCTGCTGCATGCAATCGCGGAGTTCGGTCCGCTCCTCGCTACTCTCTCGCTCTTCGCTGTATCCGTCTGGCTGGCTAGGACGCTGCCCTCGGCAGGGTCGATCGTCGCGTCCGGAATCGCCTTCTGGACAGCCGTCCCGATCTGCGCCGAGATCCTGCTGCTCAGCTCGTCCCGCCACGGGGCCTTAGGGCTCCTGATGCGTAGTGCTGGGATTCCCTTGGGCGGCGATGCCGTGCGGCAGGCGGTCGCGGCGGTTGCCGCGCTCGGTCTCCTAGCTGCGCTGCGGTGGGCATGGCGCGGCGTCGGCCTCTCCGCGCTGACCGGCGTGGCTGTGCCCGCGTTCCTGTCGTGCTTCGTGTTCGCCTCGTCCGTCACGCGAGTGTCGGCCCGGGGAAGCCCGGACTTCGACGCGTACCCGTGGGTGTTGGCGGTCACTGCCGCGATTGCCGTCGCGCTTCCGCCGGCTGGCTGGAGGACGGTTCGCGTGCGGTGGCCTGGCTTGCTCGCCTTGGCCTGCGCTGTGGTGGCGGCTCTGTGGCTGCCCGTTCCCCGGCAGTCCGCCCGGCAGCCTGCCGGCTCGGTCGAGCGCGCCTCCAGCCGATGGCGCGTGCAATTTGAGGCGGGCCAGTTTACCGATGCGCGGATGAACGCTTGGCTCGCGGCCGCGGACAGGCGCTTGGACGGCTATCGCAGCCGCCTCGGTTTGTCGGGTGCCAGTGGTCCCGTGCCGGTCCGAGTGGTCGCTTCCGAGCGATCCCTGGCCGGACAGCGGCCCGGCTTCCGGCCCGGCGGCCAGCCTGAGCGGGCTGATGGCTCGGCGGTAGTGGCCCTGATGGGCGGACGGGACGGATTGCCTGAGGACCCTCGCCTGGAAGTCTTGGCGGCCATGCGGCAGGAATGGGGCGCGCCGGCTTCGACCGCGATGGCCCTTGCGATTGCCCGCTACGCGATCGGTGAGTATCGTGGCGCTTCTCTCTCGGACGCGGCGGTCAGCGTCGCGTGCGAGGAGCGGCGGTACGAAGAGGTGGATGTCTTCGGCGCCGCCGGCGCCTACCTCTCGCCGCTGGTCCGCGACATCGTCGGCGGGGCGTGGGTGGAGGAGTGCGTCAGCAGGCGCGGCAGCGCAGCTGTCCCCGTCCTCTATTCCCTGGACTTGGGCGCAGCCATGTCGCTGTGCGCCGGATGTGTGCCCGGCTGCCGTCCGATCGTCACGCCTGTGTTATTTGTCACATTATTTGGCACGAAAATGGGCTGTTTTTGTCAAACTGGATGATTCCAGATAAGGGAACTTTCTCATTTAATGTGACAAATCCATCGGCGTGGGTGAGTCGGCCGGTAGGCTTTCGGACATGCGTTGGAGGTGCTGCGCGGCAGTCTTGCCTGCAATTGCGTGCGCGCAGGGCCGGGAGCCGGGCGAGAACGCCTACGCTCCTCCTGACCCCTTCCTTTTCCTTCTTGCAGTAGCAGTTTTCGAGCTCGCCCTCGCCCCCAGCCAGACGCAAGCAATCCGGAAAATTCCGCTCCCCGCCTGCCATTTAATCCGGAAAACGCCTTGCCAAATAAACCGGAAGACAACACCTGCCAGACGCCCGTTGCGCCTGCCTGCGTACCTGAAGGGCATTTCGTTCTCGCACGAGGGCCGCGGCGCCGAGGGCTACGGAAGCGCCGCAGCCGAGGGTGCGCTGCGGGATATCGCGCGAGTCGGAGCGAACGCGGTGGCCCTAGTGCCTTACGCCTTCACGGCGGCGCCGCAGGACAGCACCATCCGCTTCAGAACGCTTGAGACAGACGCGCGGGTGCTGCGTGCCGCCCGCCATGCCCGCCAGTCCGGCCTCTTCCTGATGCTCAAGCCGCACCTCTGGGCCGGCCGACGGTTTCATGGTTCGATCGAGTTCCGGGACGAGTCGCGATTCCTGCAGTGGTTCGGGGACTACCGGCGGTGGATGCTGCACTACGCCAGGCTGGCTGAGACGGCCGGCTTCGACCTGCTCTCGCTGGGCAACGAGCTGGCCGGCCTGACCGGGCACGAGCGCTCATGGCGGTCTCTGATCGCCGACGTGCGGCGCGTCTACCGCGGTCCTCTGACCTACTCCGCCCACTGGGAGCGCGAAGTGACGAACCTACCGTTCTGGGACGCCTTGGACTACATCGGCGTGAACTTCTACTTCCCGATCGCCGCCAGCGGGGAGCCGCCGCGCCCCGGCTCTCCCGCCATCCGTCGGGCGGCCCGGGCTGTCGAGAGCGTCAGCGCGCGCTTCGGCAAGCCCGTGCTCTTCACCGAAGTCGGCTTCCCCGCGCTGGCCACGGCGGCCAGCCGCCCTTGGGAGGAGAACGGCAGCCCCTTGGACGCACGGCTGCAGGCGCAGTGCTACCAAGTCTGGTTCGACCAGTTCGCCCGACTTCCGCACGTGGAGGGGATGTTCTGGTGGAAGTGGCCCAGCCACGGCCGAGGAAGCCCGTTCGATCCGTCCCATCGGCCGCTGGGGAAGCCGGCTGCCGAAGTCCTCTCGAGCTGGTTCGCCCGACTGCCGGGCGGCTCAGCGCCGCTCAGTCGTAGTATTCCAAGCCGAGGTGGGTGATCATCTGCTCCCCCGCCATCCAGCGCAGCGTGTTCTTCAGCTTCATGAGCTGGATGAACAGGTCGTGCTCCGGGTACAGGCAGGCAGGGACCATCGGTGACTTGAAGTAGAACGACAGCCACTCCTGGATGCCTCCCAGGCCGGCGCGCTGCGCCAAGTCGAGCAGCAGGGCCAAGTCCAGGACCAGCGGGGCGGCTAGGATCGAGTCGCGACACAGGAAGTTGACCTTGAGCTGCATGGGGTAGCCCAGCCAGCCGGTCAGGTCGATGTTGTCCCAGCCTTCCTTGTTGTCGCCGCGTGGCGGGTAGTAGTTGATTCGGACCATGTGCGCGAAGTCTTTGTACAGGTCCGGGTACTGGTCCGGCTGCAGAATCACCTCCAAGGCTCCCAGCTTGCTGATCTCCTTGGTCTTGAAGGACTCCGGCTCGTCGAGCACGACTCCGTCCCGATTCCCTAGGATGTTGGTGGAGAACCAGCCGTCCACTCCGAGCAGCCGCGTCTTCAGCCCTGGTGCTATGAGGGTCTTCATGAACGTCTGTCCGGTCTTGAAGTCCTTGCCGCACACGGGCACGCCGCGATCATTGGCCAGCTGCTCGAGAGCCGGGACGTCCAACGTGAGGTTCGGAGCTCCGTTCGCGAACGGTACTCCGCACTGCAGGGCCGCCCAAGCGTAGATCTGCGACGGGGCGATGGACGGGTCGTCGGCCAGCAGGCCCGCCTCGAACGCGTCGGGGGACTCGTGGACGGGGGCGGGCCGCTGGTGGATCTCGGTCGAACCGCACCACACCATCACCAGACGGTCCAAGCCGTTGGCGCTCCGGAAGTCCTCGATGTCCCGGCACAGCGCCTCCGCCAGCGCCATCTTGTTGGTTCCCCGCTTGAGATGGTTCCCGTCCAGCCTGGGAACGAACCGCTGGTCGAAGACCGCCGGCATCGCGCGCACCGAGCGCAGCTCCTCCTCCGCCTCGCGCAGCAGCGGCGGCTTGATCACGGCGGCGTCCCGCGCCGCCTCGTAGGCGTCCTCGTCGTGGATGTCCCAGCCGCCGAATACCAGTTCCTTCGCGTCGTGCAGGGGAATTAGGTCGCGGATCAGCGGGTTGCGGTTGTCGGTCCGCTTGCTGAGGCGAATGCGCCCCATCTGCGTGAGCGAGCCGATCGGCTTGGCCAGCCCCTTGTTGATCAGCGCCAGTCCGCCGATCGTGGTCGTCGCGACCGCTCCCAGCCCGGGCAGCAGCACGCCCAGCCGGCCGTCGGGAGGCCTGAGCTCCGGCGGGGCCTTGCGCGACACGAATCGCTCGCTGAACTCCTCCCGGCGGCCGGGGAGACTCCGGCGGTTGCCCGTGAGCAGCTCCTGCTGCCGGCTCGCGGCGGTGAACAGCCCTTCCTCCAGGCACTCGCGCAACTCCCGCAGGGGCAGGCCCAAGGCGTCGGCGATCGTGGCGGCGTCCTTGAACTTGAGGTCCCGGGAGCGCTGCACCAGTCCGAGGTACAGCTTCTGGTAGGCGATGCCAGTTTCCTCGGAGAGTAGCTTGAGGTTGACCGAGTACGGCGTCAAATTCTCCATACGATAAATATATACCATATTAATTATCTTGGTGATATTTCATGGCGTGCCCGCCGGCGCTGGGTCCGCCGACCGTCAAACTCCGCACCGGCCCCGAGCGGCCCGTCCCGGCTGCTGGTACTCTCCGGCGGCGTCGAGTCCGGCCCCTCCTGCGCATCGGGTGCGCTGTGCTACGCTAGAGTTTCGTGGGGTGGCGAGCCCCGAATCCTAGCCCTGGGGATCGGTGACGGGGCAACTGAGGAGTGAGTTAGGGAGTTCCGCCCGATATGGGACACAACATTTTCTTCGGCAATTTGCCGACTTGGGTCACGGCCGACGATATCCGGTCGTGGCTCGAGAGCAGCGACCTCGTCTGCGATGCGGTCCGGGTCATCCGCGACTTCGAGACACAGGAATCAAAGGGCTACGCCTTCGTTGAAGCCCCCAACGAGGAGGAGATGATCGCCATCATCCGCAGGTTCAACAGGGCTCCGATTGACGGCAAGTTGCTGCGGGCCAAGGCCGCCCACCCCAAGGGCAGCCGCCCGAATCGCAAAGCTAGGCCCAAGCACCGCCCGGTCGGCGGCGGGCCGCGACGCCGCCCAACCGCCAAGAAGCAGGTCGGGGCGTTCGGCGAAGCGCTGCAGAAGGCCCTCTGACGGCGACTCTTGGCCGGCTGCCACGGTCTCGGTCGCGGATCTCAGGCTGCCGGCCGCTTCCGGTACTGAGCCGGACCTAGCGGATCGTTGGCGCCGTCCCCTTCGTAGCCGGGATGACGCGGGGGCGGGGCGTCCAGCACGGTCTCGGTGGCCGGATCGAAGCACATCAGCTGCCCGCTGCGGTAGGAATCGACGCCTAGGCGGATGGCCACCATGACTTGATATCCGAAGCGGGCGTCGAAAACGGGTTTTGACCGATTCCGCACGCAGTTCACGAAATCCAGCATGTGGGCCGTGCGGGCCTTCTGCTGATCCCGGTTGTCCACTTCGATCTCCAGCAGCTGCTCGCCGGTCCGACGGCGGAAGTCGTCAGCATAGGGCCTCTCGGGCCGGACCTCCACCCGGCCGGGCGTCAGCGCTATCGAAGCGAACTGGCCGAAGAAGGCGGGCCCGTGCAGGAAGTTCGAGGCTTGGGAGCCGCACGTGCCGACTAGGTTCACGACCAAGTCGTCGTACTCGACGGTCGTGGAGTACGTGTCTGGAACCTCGCGGTTGCGGAACAGGTAGATGCCCCCGTGGGCGCTCACCCTCCTCGGGAACTGGGGGCCCGCTGCGTAGAGGAGCGGGCTGAGGCGGTGGTACAGGAAGTCCGTCCCGATCCCTCCTGAGAAGTCCCAGTACTTCCGCCACCGGAAGAACCGCTCGCCGCTGAACGGCTGATCCGGGGCCTCGCCGAGGAAGCGCTGCCAGTCCACAGTGCTCTCGCTAGCCTCCTCGTCCACCCAGTACTGCCACACGCCGTCGGGTTGGTTGGACGAGTAGCTGGACTGCGCCATGACCACGGGTCCGGTCACGCCGTCCTCGATCAGTTGCTTGGCCCGCGCGTAGGCCGGGTCCGACACCCACTGGCTGCCTACTTGGAGGACCCTCCCGGTCTCGGCTGCCGTGCGGGCGATCGCCTTGGCCTCCTCGATGGTGCGGGACATGGGCTTCTCCAAGTAGACGTCCTTACCCGCACGCATGGCGTCGATCGCCATGCGCGCGTGCCAGTGGTCCGGCGTCGCGATCACCACGGCGTCCACCTCGTCCCGGGCCAGCAGGTCCCCGTAGTCGTGGTGGATGTCCCGCTCGGCTAGGCCGATCATCTCTCGCGCCCGGAACTTCGCCCTCTCGTAGATGTCGCTCGCGGCCACCATGTCGATCAGTCCGTCGCGCCGCATCATCGGCAGTAGGCGGCGCTCCAAGTGCCGCGTCCCGATGTTGCCCACACCGATGATCCCGACGCCCGGGCGGTCGGCGGCCCCGGCCACCCTGACTGCGCTAGCCGCGGCCGCGGCTCCGAGGAAGATGCGTCTGGTCGGCCCGGTCGGCGGCATGGCGCGCCCATTCTGCCACATGGCCCTTGGCAGGAGCAGCTTCCTCAATTCGCCCGCTGCTCCCGCTCGGGTCCGCGTCCGACGGCGCCTTGTCGCGGACCCTGAAGGTGTTGCTTGGCGGCGGGAGCCGAACGCTGCTCGCTAATCACGCGGTGGCCAGCGGTGGCCAGAAAGGCAGCCCAGTTCATGGTTGGCGCACCGACTGCCGCATCGCACGGACGACAGGCGGGCGGCCGTACGTTAGAGTGGGCGAAATCGAGTCTTCTTTTCGCCATGTACTGAAGGTTCAAGACACCATTGGTCTCGAATCAACTCCAGTTCCTCCCTAAGACGCGGATCGAGTCTCAGCACACTCCGTAGGCCACAGAGCATCACCAGAGGGCGCGTTGGGTCGGGAGCTCTGGTCTTCGATGTCGCGAGCCGCTGAGCGAACTTGTGATCTTGGTGCGGGCGGATACGGCTAGCTGGTACAGCGAGCTGATGCAGTCGCCTTGCACAGGGCGGCCAGCCCACGCACGGGCCAGCCTGGAGGGCCCGCTGATAGGGTCGTCCTGCCGCGTTGGCTAGGTGGCCGCCCTAGCGTTCTCTGCCGGAGACGGAGCCGGCTTGCCCGGCTCGGGCTGCGATCGTGAATCGCTTCTCGCCACGACCACCGCCGCACCGTCGCCCCAGATTCTCGCCGGCCATGGGATCTTGCTGGGCCTGACTGTTCGCACCCTCGCCTTGAGCGTCGCCGGACCATGAAGCGACGTGGCAAGGCAGGGAGTTCGTCCGTTTCGGTGAAGCAGGAGCGACGAGGTCTAGTGCAACGCAGAGACTCCCCAGTCCGTGGTCATCAGCCTCGGCTGGGCGGGCGCGGCTGCGCTGCAGTGGCACGATGCCGTGCCGAGAAATGGAGGCCGCGGTGCGACTTGACTCAGGTAGCCGGCCAAGGGTGACTGGTTGCCTGCGAGGATCACCGCGGACGTTCCTGTCTCTTCCGCGACGCCGCCAGCTTCCCGTCCGGGGACTGCAGACTCCTTAGCAGGCGCCTCGCTTCCCTATAGCGAGGAAAGGAGCGCTCCTCCTTGCGGAACTCGGCGGTGTGGACGCATCGGCCGTGCCGCCGCAGCTCGACCGGGTGCTTAAGGTGCAGCATCTCGTGAAACAGCACGAATTCGAGGGCCAGTTCCGGCACTTCGGGGCTGTCCAAGGCCGGGTTGATGACGATCGTCTCATGCGCCGGATCCCAGTGGCCGAGCTGCCGGCCCTGGGGGTCGGGATTCCACCCGAGGCGGGGCTCCGCCAGCGCGCCGTCGAAGTGCAGGCGGTTGATCTTCCGGAATGCGGCTTGCAGGTTACGCGTGCTGCCGCGGGCGGGCAGCAGTCGCTTGCGTCCCCGCTCCCTGCGGGCCCGCAGCATCGCGCGCTGGGTGGCGGGCGAGTAGACCCAGCGCGAGAACGGTTCCCGGGAGCGGGCCGGGACCGGCACCTCGTAGAGCTTGCCGATCAGCGCGACGGCCAGCGACCGTGTTACCTCCGGCGGGGCTCCCACCAGCAGGTCGCTCAATTCAGCCGTCACGCGGCCTGTCTCGTGGTCGTAGCGAATCCTTGAGCGGACGTTCGCGAAGGGCCGGAACCGCACGGCGAACTCCGGCGCGTCCGAACGCGGCCTCAACTCCCGGAACGCGCGGTTGAACAGTCGCTCCGGGGCCTCCGCCGAGGCGAGTCGCGACTTCTCACTTGGAGGAGGCGGCTGTCCGCTCCGCGACATACTCTTCGTACCGCCGAAGCACCAGCACGTGGAACGTGGGCTGCCGGAACTCCTCGATGGCGTACAGGTACCCCTTGCTCCGCAAGCTGACCAGCACGTTGCGCACCCATCGCTGCTGGGTGGTCGACATGCCCTTTTTCGAGATGTCGAGGCACGCGCCCGTCAGGTGGACGGACGCTTTTGGCCCCGTGGAGGGCGCGGCGTTGGCATTGCGGCGCGCCAAGGCCCGCTGGTAGGAGATCGTCCGCAGCAGGCTCGTGACCCGCAGCGGTTGCCCGAAGCGTGTCCGAAACTGCCGCCCGAGGCGCTGCAGGAAAACCAAGGCCCACGGACGCAGGTAGCGATAATCAGACGGCACCGCATGCAGGTACCAGTCCCGCGACTTGACCGCTACGGGCACCAGCAGCTTCAGCCTGGCCCAGCGCTGGACCATCTCCTTGTCCTTCATCCGCGACAAGTGGTCGAGGTCGGACAATCGGTTCTGCTCACCTTGTGATGAGGAGTCAGCCCGCAGCACCGACTGCGCTTCGGCCGTAGACCCGGCAGCCAAGGCCGCTGCCGCGAGGATTGCCACCCGGATCATCATTCCGCCCTCAGGGTATCAGAACAACTGCAAGCCTGTTCGGTTTCGCACAACGCCGCGGGCGAGCGCCTCACGACTCGAGCCGCCACCACCGGTGGCCTTATGCTCAATTCAGGCCTCGGGAAGAGGATCATGGGAACGCAGGTTCGTCGCCGCTTGCGGCGCTCGGGAGTGATGCGGGCTGCATGCCTCGCGGCCGTGTGGGCTGGATCGGCCTTGGTGCCCTCCACCCCCGCCCAAACGCAGCATGGCTGGGTGGCCGAGACACCTCGCTTTCGAGTGCTGGTGCAGGACGCGCCGGGCTTGGACGGGGAGGCCGCGCTCGCCGCGGCGGGAGACCTAGAGGCGATCCGGCGCCACTTCCTCGCCGAGGGCCTCGGCGAGCCGCCGCGAGCCGACGGCCCGCTCGAATTCCTGATCGTGGCCAGCAAGCTTGACCTGCATCGGCTGCTGCGCGATCCCCCATCCTCGACGACCCGAGCCGTGACGATTCGCGGGCTGGACCGCGACTTCTCTATCGTCCCTTGGCACGACCGCCCGGGGCCGCGCACCGTGCTGGCCCATGAGTACGCTCACCATGTGGAGGCGCCCGGCTGGCCGCCTTGGTTTCGCGAGGGGCGAGCCGTCTACCTGGCCAGGCGGATCCGGTCGGAGCCGGGAGTCCATCCCGTTGCCGGCTTGATCCCGCTGCTGGATCGCGCTGCCTGGATCGCTTGGCCGGAGCTGCTCAGTGCGGATCGAGGCGGCCCGGCTGCGAGTGAGGGACACTTCCAGGCCCAGTCGTGGCTGCTCGTGCATTGGCTCGCGGGCCGGCTCGGCGGAATCGTCGGACTGGCGCCTCGCCACGGTGGCGAGGCCTTGTCCGCGCTGGGCGGCGAAGGGCTGGACGGCGCGGTCCGCGCCCACTTGGACGGCCTGCGGCTGGTTTCGCCCGAGACGTCCCTCGAACTCGTGTCCGAGACGGAACTGGCTGCCGTTCGCCCTGCCCAACCGTGGGAGCTGCCGTTGTTCGAGGCTGAGGCGCATACTGCGCTGCGCAAGGTCGGACCTGCGTTCGAACTCCTTGCCGCCTTGGCTGAGCGCTTTCCTGCGGTGGCCCGAGTCCTTGCCGCCAGCGGTGCCCTGGAGCTGCTCCGCGGGCGGCTCGAGTTCGCTGAAGCGCACTACCGCTGGGCGGTGCTGCTAGGCGACGAGAGAGCCCGCACGGCGTATCGGCTGGCCAACTTGCTGATGCTCCCAGGAGAGGTCCCTGTGCATCGGGCCGCCGAAGCGCTCCGCCACGCCCTCCGCGCGCGGGACGGCATGCCGCGGGAGCCGGCCCACCGTCTTTCCGTGGTGCATGCCTACATGCTGGTCGGGGACTGGAGGCGGGCGTTCCGCGAACTGAGCGAGCTGGCCAAGTTTCCCGGCTGGCAGAGCCGCGCCCGCAGGGAGGCGCGTGAGGTCCGGAGGCGGCATGGGGCCGGCCTGCGCTTCGATCCGCCTCCTCCGCTCCGCGCCGCCGCTCCCGCGTATCCGGAGCTGCCGGCTCCGGCGTTGAGCCCGCCGCCGCTGCCCCGAGTCCGCGCTTCAAGCGACCGGGGGGCAGACCGCCGGTGGCCGCCGTACGGCGCATGGCTCACTCACGGCCGGGTGGCTTGGGTCGACTGCTCGGCCGACGGCAAGAGGGTCATCGTCCACTCCCCGTACAAGCGATACGTCTTCCGCGAGAATCCCCGGCGGCAGCCGCGACTGATCAATCGCCCGTTCCGGGAGCACGAGCTACCCTGCGGGGCCCGAGGGTGGCAAGTCGCTGTGGCCTATCGCAAGGGCCCCTCCGACGGGGACACCGACGGCGAACTGGTGGGGCTGCGCTTCTGAGGGCTGGCCTACATGACCCCGTAGCGGTCGAAGGCCTCCTGGCTGGACCGGCCTTTGTATATGGAATTGCGGACGCTGGTCTCCCCCGCCAGCTTCTTCATCGCCGCTTTGACCACGACGACCTCGTTGGGGCTGGGAATGACGCAGACGCCGTCCCGGTCTCCGACCACCACGTCGAGCGGTTTGATCTTCACCCCTCCAACCTCGATCGGAACGCCAAAGTCCACCACCGTGCCGCGTCGACGCATGTCCTGCGCGTAGGAGCCGTAGCCGAAGGTGGGAAACTCCAGCCTTGAGATGGCGTCGCTATCGCGGTAGTACCCGTCGACCACGGCGCCGGCTGCCCCCAGCTGGATTGCCCTAGTGCTCATCAGCTCGCCCCACAGCGCGTACTCGGGCGAGCCGCCGGTGCAGAAGTAGACCTGGTTCTTGCGGAGACTGTCGAGAGCCTCGAGCATGCGGCCGAACGGGGGGCCCGAATCGGTCTCGGAGTCGCCCGGCTCGCGGTCGGCGACCAGCACGGGCATCGCCCGCCCAGCGACCTTCATGGAGCGGTCGAGGGGGCGGATTCGCGGGGGCAGGAACTGGCGCGTCAAGCCCATGTCGTCCATCACGTCTCCCAGCACGGCGGTGTTTAGCTTCGCGCGGATCATGGCGAAGAAACCGCTGGCGGTCAGAGGCGGATGGCTGCTCATCAGTCGGATTCCCTCCCTGCTCCACGTTCCGGACGGACGGCTGAGATCTCGAGGCCGGGCCCGTAGCGTGCCACCATGTCCAGCACCAGGCGAGCCCGCCGCACCCGCTCCCTGGAGAGCGCGACGGCGGTCGCTTCAATGTGCGTTCCGCTGGGATAGATGTCTGGCGCGTTGCGCAGGCCCAGCTTGACGTAGAGCGGCGCGCCGACACGGATGAGCTCCGGGACCTCGTAGTGCCGGATGAAACCGCCGATGTTGTCCGGCGCCTCCACGTAGAAGTCGATCGGAGCGTCGATCGCCGCGCGGATCGACGCCAGCTGGGGCAGCGTCAGATCCGAGGGCACATTGATCGTGGTCGCCCCGAGGTCCTCCAGCACTCTTGCCGAGGCCGCGTTCGCCGGAGCCATCATCACCGAAGTCTTCAGGATCAGGTCCCGCGGCAGGTCGCCGACGCGCCGCAGCCGGCCGATCGCGGCCAGCAGCCCCAAGTCGGACACCAGCACGCTGCGGATGCCGAGCGCCACGGCGCGGCGCACATCCTCGATCGCGTGGACTAGCTGCTCGCTGCCCCGCAGGCTGAGGCCCAGCGACCTGCCGGCCGGCGAGTACGCCTGCGCTCCTATGTCGAATGTCGCGCGCGGTCCCACGAACAGGTTGACCTCCATGTCTCTGTGGCGGCCGATGGCGGCCATCTCCTCGATCTCCGCATCAGTCAGGAGCATGATCCCGCTGCCCTGGCTGACGCGATGCACCGGGACGTCTCGGGCCTCCGCCTCCTCGACGACCGCCCGGAGGGCGGCCGGTCCTTCCGTGCTTGGGATCTCGACGCGGTACTGCGCGCCGTCTGGGAATCGCTTCCGGGACGAGGGCGCCGGGTGCGGATCCTCTCCGGGCAGCCCTAGTCGGGCCAAAGCGCCTCGAGTCTCTCTCATGTCGGGCTGCCTGCTTCCTCCACCACCAGCCCCGTGCGGTCCAAGTCGGGGAACATTACCTCGCAGCGGCAGCCGGCCCTCTCGAATTCGCGCCGCACCGCCCCGATTGCATCTCGCTGCCCGGTCTGGTAGAACGCCAGCACAGCAGGACCGGCGCCGCTCAGCACGCAGCCCAGCAAGCCGGAGTGCTCCAGCTTCAGGATCGCCGCCAAGCCAGGAACTCGGGCGCTGCGGTATGGCTGGTGCAGGCGGTCCTGAAGGGCTACCGGGAAGGCGTCCCGGTCCCCTTTGAGCAGTGCCGCAACCAGCAGCGCCGCCCGCTGGATGTTGAACACCACGTCGGCGCGGGAGTAGTGGTCCGGAAGGACCGCCCTCATCGATTCCGTCGCCAAGGCGAACTGCGGGCAGACGACCGCTACCGAGAACGCGCGGGGCACTTCCAGTCGGATGGCCCGCGTAACTCCGTCGGATCCGATCGCCGCCGCCGTCACTGAGCCCAAGACGGCGGCCGAGACGTTGTCCGGATGGCCCTCGATGCGGGCCGCCTCGTCGAGCAGCCGGTGCTCGTTCCAGCCCAGATCCAGGACTTGGTCCGCCAGCGCGACTCCCGCGACCAGAGCCGCCGCGCTGGAGCCGAAGCCCTTGCCCACCGGGATCTGGTTCTCGATCCACAGCTCGACAGGCGGCAGCACCCTGCTCTGGGATGCCGCCACCCGCCGTGCCGTCCGGAGGATGAGGTTGCCGGAGTCGGTCGGGATGTGCTCCACGTCGCGGCCCTCCGCTCGGATGCGGTCCAACGCTGCCGCTCGAAAGCGGCAAGTGAGGTACAGGCCCAGCGCCAAGCCGAGCGAGTCGAATCCGGGGCCCAGGTTAGCGCTGGAGGCCGGCACGCGGACCACCGTCAGGCCGGGCATAACAGCCAATGATAGCCCAGCCCAGCCGAATCCCTGCTCACCGGAACAGGATGAAGAAAGCCAGCGCGGCCGCCGCGACCTGGATGGCGGTCAGGATCTCTGGTCGGATCCTCCCGCTGCCGTGTCCGGCGGCTTCCGCCAGCTTGGCGGCGGCGGCACGCGAACGCTCGAGCCACCCCGAGCCGGATCCGATGTAGGACTCGCCGCTGAGACATCCGGCCACGGTCAGCCCGGCGATGGCGCTGCGGCTCTCGGGTCCCTTCCAAGCGGACCAGCCCGCCATGACCGCGGCCGGGACGGCCACCGCCCACAAGTAGCTCCACCACACGCTCGTCAGCCACTCAGGGAGCGGCCAGGCCCAACGATCGCCGACCATCGAGACCGCGCCGCAGGCCATGCCGGCCAGAAGACCGGGCAGGGCCGCGTCCTTGCGGACCCTGGTCAGCGCTCCAATGGTGAAGGCTGTCGCCAGCGGGACAACCGCGACGCTGGAGAGCCGCAGGTAGAACGCCACCATCCCTTCACCAAGGAAGGGGATATAGCAGAACGACTCGGCGATGCAGACCGTCGCGGCGGCCCGGCTCGCGGTCAGCGCCTCGGACTCGCCCGCGCCGGGACGGAGGAAGCGACAGTACACGTCGCGGGTGAACACCGCGCCCAACGACGACCCGATCGAGTCGTAGGTGGACAGGCATGCGGCTAGGACGCCCGCCATCACTAGGCCTGCGGCCGCGCCCTGCGCATGATCGACCAGCAGCTTGGGGAAGGCGGAGTCGACCGACTCCAGACCAGGGTACAGGGCGCGCGCGACGATTCCCAAGGAGACGTTGCACCACATCACCCCGATCAGGACCAGCGTGGCGAGCGCGGCCGCCGCCCGCATGTCGAACGCGCTGCGGGCTCCGAGAAGCCTCATGGTCTGGGAGTGGTTGACGATGCAGTACGCTGCATGCACGGTGATCCATCCGAACAGCACCAAGGCGAGTGGGGCGCCGGGCCCGGCTAGCCCGTCATAGGAGAGCAGCTGGCGAG
Organism: Bryobacterales bacterium; assembly: GCA_963662745.2. Classification (GTDB taxonomy): domain Bacteria; phylum Acidobacteriota; class Terriglobia; order Bryobacterales; family UBA6623; genus VXMF01. The sequence continues at coordinate 585,291 of CAXXUI010000002.1, read as the reverse complement.
GGAGGTCCGGATCGATCGCCGCCATTCGATCCCGAATCGAGGTCCATCCGCCGATACCCGTCCACGCGGCAGCCCAGAGGAAGGCCGCAGCGGCGGCGATCGCGACCGTCTGCAACGAGTCCGTCGTCACCACGGCCCGCAGTCCGCCCGCGGCCGTGTAGGCTGCGGCAAGTGCTGCCAAGGCCACCACCAGCCACCAAGCGCTCTGGCCCCATCCCGTCAGCGTCCCCAGCAGCAAGAACAGCGAATAGGCCATCATGCCCATGACTAGCGTGCGCTGCTGGAGCTGCACCAAGGCCCCAGCCAGCCTCATCCCGGGGCCGAAGCGGGCCTCCAGGAATTCGGCATTCGTGAAGAAGCCCGCCCGGTACACCGGTACCAGCACGGCGCTCGTGGTCAGCAGCCAGCCGAGGGGCAGGCCGATCCACCATGTGGAAAGGTATGCGATCCCGTACTGGTAGGCCCCTCCCACGACTGCCACGAAATCGCCGCTGTCGATGGCGGTGGCGAACAGGGAAAGGCCGACCGCTGGCCACGCCAGCCGCCTGGCTCCCAGCTGCCAGTCCGCGGCGTCGCGCGGTCGCTTAGAGCGCAGCCAGCCCGTGGCGACCAGCGCTGCGTTGGCACCCAGTGCGATCAGCCAGCCAGTCCAGCCCATGTGCCGTCCGGATCCCCTAGTCTCGTGTCAGCTCCGCGACGAAGCGCCCCGCCTCTGCGGCATGCGCGCGCGTCGCGTCGCGCAGCGAGGCGTATTGGGGCGGACCCTCATGCAGCTCCCAGTTGCCGCAAGTGTCCCGGCCCCGCATCAGGGCCGCCTTCTGGCCGGGCCTCAGGGGCCGGACTTGGGGTGTCATGTAGCGCACGACGAACCCGATCCTCGGCTTCGCAGAATGGTTGCTGTTGGAGCCGTGGATCGCCTGCACATGGTGCAGGGACATCTGGCCCGCCTGCAGCTCGATATCGACGACATCCTCCATGTCGCACTCGGCCTGTACCTCCTGCCCTCTCGTCAGGAGGTTGTCCTGCGCGAACGTGTCCGTGTGGGGCAGGATCCCGAAGCGGTGCGAGCCGGGGAGCACTCGCATGCAGCCGTTTGCCACCGTGCTCTCGGTGAGCGCGATCCACGCCGAGACGACGTGCCCGCCTTCCAGGCCCCAGTAAGTGCCGTCCTGGTGCATGCTGATGTAGCCGGAATCGCCAGCGGCCTTCGGAAAGACTTGGGCGGACCAAGCGAGAAGGTCGGGTCCGAGAACGGCTTCCACCGCGTCCAGCACGCGTGGATGCGAGGCCAGCTCCCAGGCCCACCGGTAGAAGCGGTGGATCTGGGTCAGCTGAACGGCCTTGGGACTGCCGCCCAGCAGGGCCGCCACTTGACCGTACTCGGACCTGTACCTAGCGGCTTCCCAAGGCTCAAGCACATCGATCGGGAACAGCAGTCCGGCTGATCGGTACTCCTCCACCTGCGCGTCGGTCAGAGCTGCATGCGCGGCCATGTTCGGCATTCATGATACGACCTTCAGTCGTTGGCACTGCCTTAGCCGCATGCTGGCACGGCGCCACTTGACTTGCGTTCCTCGGCCCTGAGTGGGCCGGAAACTGCCCGCGGCTGGGCGGGGTCCGCGGGCCTTGTCGCGACGCCGGACTGGCAGTCCTGCCTGCGGTGCCGGAGCTTGGACAAGCCCTGCAGCAGCCTGGCCGCCCGGCCGGCCCCGGCCGGGCGGTACCTCCCCTCGACCGGTCTTCACGCCCCCCTCGGCCAGTCCGTCCCACTGCCCGGACACGACACGGCAGGCCGGTGCGGCTCAGGACTGTCCAGCCAGCGGCCCATGAACCGACCGCCAACTGCGCCAGTCCCGAGGCAACAGAGGTCAGGATTCCTGAGGTTGGAAGGTCGCGCGGCGCCAAGGTGCCGGGTGCGGGCCCGTGAGACACGTCGTATCTTGCGTAGGGCCCCGTCAGCGCTCCGAGCGATCGGCGACAGAAGCGAGCCAGTGGCGATGCCCGAGTATCCGGCCGCCCGTGGCGTCACGACCGGCTCCGGGTCAAGCTGTGTTGATTGGCAGACCCGCTCAGCGGCTCGCTGCAGGCCGTCGCGCAATTGCGTGGCGCCCTCATCCTCAGCACCGCTGCTTACCGATTCTCGCGGCGCGGTGTCCGCCCGAACACCAACGCGAGCTTCGCTCGATTGCAGCACAGGGTCCGGGGCCTCGCGTTGCGGGGGACGGGCGCCTAGGTGTTGGCCAACCGCACCTGATCGTTAGGTCGGTCACGCTGCGGCGAGACTCGGAGTTGACCCATCCACGTCAAGCTGGTCGCTCTCGTGGTCGCCGTAACGGCCCAGCCGCCCTACCGGTCCAAGCGCCTTGTTTGCCCGTGGTTTCCAGTCTGAGGACGCTACCGGAGTGCCGATATTCTTCCCACGGACGCAACTAGGTTCGGACGGATGGACTGGAAGCGCCGCCAACTGGCAGCCGGGCGTGTCTCCTAGGTTGCAGCGACATGCCACTCGCGACGGACGGAACAAGACGACTCCGCGAAGGGAGCGGGCCTCTGGAGAAGGGAATCGGCGGAGGAAGAGCGCAAACCCGGTCGTTCTCCTGCGCCGGGGTGGAGCTCTGCAGGCGGACGACGGAGAGCCGCTCGTGGACACGATGAAACGGTTGGCCGCTGAACTGCGGCTGCGTCGGTTGAGGTTACTCGGCTTGATGCAGCGATCCGCGAGAATTGGGAATCGCAGGGGTTCGGAGGTCGGAGCCGCTGAGCATTGACACCACTCTCCGCCGCCGCTGCATCGCGTCGCTTGAGCGCTCGGTGGAGGGAATCGAACCGTGCGGGGAGACGATGAGGTCATGGACTGACCGCTGCAAGAGTCTTACGCAGGATCCGGCCCAAGTAACGCGACTCCACGAAATCTGCTCGGCTTCTTGAGCGCAAGACTCTTGCACCGGTAGGTAGCTCAGCGTGACTCGCACCAGAGGGATGCCGGAGTCCGCAGAGCCTGACGACAGCGCCATCCTGTACACGATCCCTCTGTGGAGGATTCGAGAGGCACCTCCCCCCCAAGGCAGGGTCTGGATCCGGCCCCGACGTCTGCCGTCCAACGGGCTCCTCATGCTCCTGCCCGTCGCATGGTATTCAAGAAGCGTGGCTGCCACTGTCGGAGATGCTAGAGCATCGGCAGCTGGTGGGTGACAGACATGCTAGCTCCTCTGAGGCACTCAGACTGACTATAGTGAGAGTGCTGTGCAAGCACTTGGCACACACCGGGGGGGCTCAGGCACTCAACCAAGTCCGTTCACCCCGGGCCAAGGGCACGTTCCGCCCTACCTAGCGGGCCGCGATTGGGAGCAAACACTGCTTCGCGGCTGCTTGGCTGCGCTGGCAGGCAAGCGGCCGAGGGGTGCCAGCGCCGTCCTCTACGGACCGCGGGGGAACGGGAAGACGGTGCTGCTGAGGTGGGCGGTGCGCTGTGCGCGGTTGCTGAAGGTCGGAGTGATCGCGCAGTCCGCAGCGGGGCGGAATGCGCAGACGGTCCTGCTCAACCGCCTCTCGCTGGTGCCAGAGTGGCTGGGAGAACGCTTAGGTCGGTTTGAAGGCGTGACCGCAGCCGGGACGGGCGTGCGGCTGCGCGCTCGCAGGAGGCTGCCGCTGGCCAGCATGCTGCGGCGCAGGGCCCGCTTGCGCCCGCTGCTGCTGGCACTGGACGAGGCGCACAAGATGGACCCGGAGCTGGGCTTGGAGCTGCTGAACGCCGTGCAGGACGTGCAGGGCGAGAATCGACCGGTGATGCTGCTGCTGGCAGGGACGCCGGACTTGCCTCGGCACCTCAACACCATCGGGGCGTCGTTCTGGGACCGCAGCGAGAAGCTGCCGATCGGACGGCTCGGTCCTCAGGACTCGGCGAATGCCGTCCGGATCCCTTTGGAGGAGGGTGGCCGGTCGATCGATGCTGACGCTCTGGATGCAGTAGTGCGCACGAGCCACGGCTACCCGTACTTCCTGCAGCTGTGGGGCAGGGCGCTCTGGGACGGCTGTCCCGCTGCCTCGGAGCCGATTTCGCTGGACGCTATCCAACGCGCCCAGCCGCGGTTCCAATGGGCCCGGAACCTGTTCTATGTCGAGAGGTATCGGGAACTTCAAGAGGCCGAGCTGCTAACCGCCGCCGGCGGAGTGGCCGCAGCGTTTGCCGGCTCGGAATGGGCGACTGCTCAGCAGATCAGCAAGGCCCTCCAAGAGTCCCTAGATCGCGAAGGGCTCGCAGGAGGTCGGGAGTCGGTCAACGAGTCTCAGCGCCTGCTGTGCGATCTTGGCTACATCTGGCTGGTCGATCGCCAGTCCCAGCCAGGCTACGAGCCCGGAATCCCTAGCTTGATGCGCTACGTGGAGCGAGCAGTTAGAGACGATGGCCGTGACGGGGACAGTGGCTTTGACCGCACCTGAGTTGGGTGCAGAGAGGGACTCCGCAAGCGAGATCGCGGCCTTAGAGTTCTGACTATGGGCTAACTAGCATCGTCCAGAACTTGTCGGCAGAAGAGGGTAGTGTCAGGTTTCCGTTGGCTGGGTCGGGGACCGTAAGCGCGTCGTACGAGTGCGCCGAGGAGCGGGCTCACAGCGATGGTGACCAGCTAGGCTGGCGAGTGGGTTGGGCCTCTCCAGCAGCTGCCGCTGGCGCCATGCGGCAATCTTGCCGCGCCGTCGCGGAACGCCAAGCGGTACGGGGTCTTGTCCCGGACGCGCGGTGGTTCAGGCTTGAGTTCGCCGCCTCCGCGAGCTGGTGGGAGAGAGCGCACCACGGGGCGTGTTCGCCGCTGGCAGTCTGCCGGCTGGGCCGGGAGACTGCAGAGCGCCGGTTGCGGTCTCAGGCAGCGGCCGGCAGCGCCGCCGCGGGCACGCCGCTGGCGGTCGCGGAGACAAACTCGTACACCAGTCGGAAGTTGGTGCCCGGGTACAGCGTGCGGGTCTCGTTGAGTGCGGTCAGCAGCGGTTGCACGGCTGCGTCCAGTACTTGGCGTGCCTTGGCAGGGCCACGGGATCCGGAACGGTCTGTCCCGCATGGATGCGGAGGCATTCCCATGACCATCGCTTGCATGCGCAGAAGGACCCTGCAGTCGATCATGCTACTCTGGCGATCGAAGCCGGCCGCTGCAGCGCCTCGTTGCCTGATGACCGCCTCCGTACCAGCAAGGTGAATTGGGCGGGGACCGCGGCTATCACGCTAGGTTGTCTTCCGACGGGTGAATTGGGCGTCCGTTCGGATTGCGAGGGGCTGATGGTCGACACGGGACAGATCGGACCATGACGTCCAGCGTGGTCAAGGCGGACAAACGGATCTCCGACCTACTCCGACGCTTCGATGAGGCCAGTCAGGCCACGCGATCGCAGTGTGCGCGCTTCCTGTCCGAGCTGGGACCGCTCGTGGATGCGGTCAGAGGTGATGAGCGTCAGCGCGACCGCCAGTTGGCCTGCCGATTCAACACGTTCAACTACGTCCGCACAGACGAGCTCGGCCTGTCACGAATAATCGCGGATCTGCTTGATCCGACTGCCGAACACGGCCAAGGCACGAGGTTCCTAAAGGCGATGTTGGACGCCTTGCCAGAAACGCGCGGGCACTTCGCCTCGCTGCGCGCGACGATCGCGCGTCCGGTCCTAGTGGAGACCGAGCGCCGGACCACGACGGGCGGGCGCATCGATATCACCGTGGACATCCCTCTTGGCAGGAGGTCGTTTTGTCTCGCGTTTGAGAACAAGCCCTATGCGGCTGACCAGGCCCTGCAGTTGAAGGGTTATTTGGAATTCCTCAGTGAGCGCTACGGAACGGGCTTCCTCTTGGTCTACCTACCGCCCGACGACCGCAAGCCCGACGATCAGAGTCTCCCGCGGTCCGACCGCCAGCGATGGCGGCGCCATTTCGCGGTGATGCCCTATGCTGCGGGAGGCGACAGGTCGCTCGAGGACTGGTTCGCGGCCTGCCGCAAGCTCTGCGATGCCGAGCGCGTGAGCTGGTTCCTAAGGGACGCGCAGTTGTTCTGCCAACAGCAATTCGGAGAATCGACGATGACAGCCGACGCGGAGACCCGCTTGGTGCGCGAGTACCTTTCCAACAACCCGAAACATCTGCGCACCGCGCTTGCTGTACACAACGCTTGGCGTCTCGTGCGGGCGGACGTGTGCGAGCGCTTCTTGGAACACTTGCGACAGACCGTTGAGAAGCGATTGCCCAAGAACCTGCTCGGCAACGATTCCGACCTCCATGTGCAGTGTCGCTACGGCGGCGAGCAGCGTTATTCGAACCGCCTGTGGATCTCTCGGGACAATTGGATTCGGTACGATGGCCTTCCGCCCAATAAGCATGGGCGCACCGCGATCATGCTTCAGAGTCACGGTCAGAGTGGCCCTAACGGCTGGCTACTTGGAGTCCGCAGCCCGAAGCCTTCTGGGCAGATGACTGATGAGGAAAGGCAAAGGCGCGCAGATGTCAGCGAGGCCCTGAGGCATCAGGGCCTCTTTCTCGCCGACTCCAGGGGCTGGTGGCCACAGTGTGAGCCGCCCCCACGTTACCCGAACTGGTACGAGCTCGTGCCAGAGCTCAGTGAGGAGTATGAATCTGGCGGTGGACCGATCACGGAGTGCTACGTCAGCGGCCTCGTCGACATCGCCGCCCACGCGATTCCGGCGATCAACGACGTGGAAATGGCTAACCGAGCTAGATCGAGGAAATAGCCCGCGATACAGGCACCCTCGAGCAGCTCATTCTGAGCGTCCTTACGGAATAGCACACACTCGTGAGGCCAAGTGTCTTGGTAGCCGATGGCTTCCCGGTATGGCGCGGGCCGATCAATTGGGCGATTCTCAGGCCTTCGACAGTCTCACCGTCCGCAAGCTGAGGACGCGAGCCTCGACGTCGAGGCAAGCTGGCACAGCCTACCAAGCACAGATTTCGGACCATGGGCTAACTGGCATTGGCCAGAAGTCTTCGGCGCCGGGAAACCAGCCGACGGCGACGGGCTGCCTGTCACCCAACGCATCGTCGCCAAGGAAGAGCAGATCGGCTCGCGGCCGCGAACTGCAACGCGAAACTCCTCAGCATCGACCTCCAGCGCTAACCCGCCCGGATCCGTCCTGAGTGGCAGGTCTAGGATTGCGACCGGGCGAATCTGGTGACGATCGGGGGCCGGTCGGATCACTCCGTCCGGGTGTAGCACCCTCGCAGCGAACCGTGTCGCGAGGCGCTGGCTCGACCGTTCCGTGATTCCGGGCAGCCTCCAACAGTCGCGCCGCTACGGACCTGCGGCTGTCCGGCTTCGAAGCGCCCAGTCTGCACGCGATGTTCGCTGCCAAGCCGATGCGAGGGCAAGGCGAAGGGTGCTGGAACACACACCTGCGCTCGATGGGAAACGGTGCGGAGCGCCATCGGCAGCTGGGCTGGTACCTGCTCCCCAGCACATCTAGCCCGTATCGGGAGTCGGGGGCCAAGGCGAAGTGCTCCGAGCGAGTGGCGGTTCGCAGTAGACTGGTTCACACCATGGCAGGTTGCGGACCCGTGCTCCACGTTCCATCCCGGCGCCAGCTGCTGAGCTGGCCGGCTGCTCCCGCGCTGGCCGCTGTTGCAGCGGCGTTGGGTCCGGAGAGTGCCTTTGCCGCTGCCCGGGAAGGGGCGCGCTCCCTCAACTTGAAGGTGACGGACCTCAAGTCCTGGATCGTCAACCACTCGGGCAGCAAGAACTACGTCTTCTGCAAGATCTACACCGACCAGGGCATCGTCGGCGTCGGCGAGGGCTCGGTCACATCCAAGGCCGCCACCATGAAGGCGGCGATCGACGAGCATCATCGTTACCTCGTGGGCCGCGACCCGACGGACATCGAGATGCACTGGCAGGCGATGTACCGCTGGCCGCGCTGGCGGGGTGGCCCGATCCTCAACTCCGCCATCAGCGCGGTCGAGATCGCGCTGTGGGACATTCTCGGCCAGGCAGTGGGCAGGCCGATCTACCAGCTGCTCGGCGGCAAGGCCCGCGACCGGGTGCAGATGTATGTCCATCCCGGAGGCGGCCCCACGCCCGAGGCGTACGCCGAGCGCTGGCAGGCCGCCAAGGAGGCCGGCTGGACCGCCGGCAAGGGTGGGTTCCTGACCACGCATGGCGACGTAATCGAGCCGGTCCGCTCGGTGAGCGAGGGCATCGCCAACCTGCGCAAGGTGCGCGAGGCGGTGGGCCCGGACTTCGCGGTCTGCATCGATGTGCATGGCAAGGCCACGCCCACGATGGCCAGTTCGTTCTGCAGGCAGGCCGAGCCGCTCAATCCTTACTTCGTCGAAGAAGCTACGCAGATTGAGGATCTGGAAGAGCTGGCCAGACTGCGCGCCTTGACGTCAATCCCGCTGGCGACCGGCGAGCGGCTCTTCACCAAGTACGGCTTCTCTCAGATCTGCCACCGCCATCTGGTCGACTACATCCAGCCGGACGTCGTGCATTGCGGGGGGATCCTTGAGTTGAAGAAGATTGCGGCCATCGCGGAGGCGAATCGCATCGAGCTGTGCCCGCACAACCCCCAGAGCGAAGTCTCGACCATGGCGTCGCTGCATGTGGACTTCTCGACTCCCAACTTTGCGATCCAGGAGATTTCCTCCGGCCGGCGCGACGCCTTCTGGGACGACTTCTTCCTCGGCGGAGGGCCGCGCTACGAAGGTGGCTTCGCCCTGCCCCCCGACGCGCCCGGACTGGGCGTGACGTTCGACGAGGCAGTGGGTGCGAAGCGCCCCTACGTGCCCGTGACCCGGCAGCAGCTACGATTCCCCGACGGCGGCATCGCGGACCACTGACGGCGGCTCGCGGGCCGGATACAATCGGCCGCTTGGCAGTGCGGTATCCAGCGTTGGACATCGGCTGCGGCCGCAACAAGCGGCCGGGGGCGATCGGGGTGGATCGCAATCCGCGGACCGACGCGGATGTGCTGGCCGACATCGGCCGGGGCGGGCTGCCGTTTCGCGACGCGGTCGCCGGATCGGTCAGCTTGGTCCACGTCATCGAACATGTCGACGATGTCGTCGCCCTCATGGAGGAGGTCCACCGAGTGCTGAAGCCCGGCGGGCGGCTGCTGATCGAGACCCCGCACTGCTCGGACGCTAGCTCGTTCGCGGACCCGACCCATCGTTGGCACCTCAACACCTTCTCGTTCCGCTACTTCACGCAGCAGGGGGGGTTCTCTTACTACTCCGGCTGCCGGTTCCGGCTGGTGCGTAGGGAGGTGACCCTGCTTCGCGCGTGGCGGCTGCTCGGCTTCGAGCTGGCCGTGAACCGCGTCCGCGCCGCGCGGAGGTTCTGGGAGTACTACTTGTGCTTCGTGGTGCGGGGCAAGGCCATGGTCTTCGAGCTCGAGGCGCTCAAATAGGCCTGTGGTATTCTCCTATTGATGGATCTGGCCGAAGTGTATTCTGCGCTCGGCCGGGAACGGTCCGTTCGTCTCGTCAAGGCGATCTCGATCGGGGCCCTCAAGACCTACGGCGTCTATGCGGCCCTCAAGGTGCGGTCGCGGCTGGGACGGTTCAACCGCATGCGGCTCCGCAAGGCTGCCCCGAAGCTGTGGAAGCGAATCGTGGCCGGGGACGAAGCGTTGGCCCAGGAGCTGTCTCAGGCCGTCTTGGTCTCCAGCCTGCCGCTGGTAGTGGCCGCCTTGGACGCGCTGGGCATCGAGCACGACGGCACCGGCTTCTTCTCCACCGAGGAAGGCTTCGCGGAGGAAATGGAGCCCGGCTGGGAGCGAAGGCTGTACGCGCAGGTTGCGCGGCGCTTTCCCGAAGAGCTGGTCCTGCTCTACATCAACCATCTGGGCTGGGAGACGGAGACGCTGGACGAACCGTTTGTCGGCCTGTCGGGGCAGAAGTCGGAGCCGGCGGCCGAGCGGTAGGCACGGCCGCACTGGACAGGGAGGGCTGTCATGCCTGCAGAGCGCATAGGAATCCTCACAGGCGGTGGCGACGTGCCAGGCCTGAACTTGGCGATCAAGTCGGCCGTGCAGCACTGCGAGCGGCGCGGCGTGGAGGTGCTGGGCATCCGAAGGGGCTGGCAGGGGCTGACTCACGTGCAGGCCGACCACGGCCTCGATCCGGAGTACACGCTCCACTTGGACCGCATCAACACTCGCACGGTCGACCGGACGGGCGGAACCTTCCTGCATTCGTCACGAACGCAGCCCTCGAAGATGAAGGTCGACGACCTCCCGGCCACCCTGCGCGCCCGGGCCGGCTCGATGAGCGAGGTGCGGCCCGGAGTCGTCGACATGACGCCTCTCGTGCTGGAGAACCTTGAGAAGCTGGGCATCGACCACCTCATCGCCATCGGCGGCGACGATACACTCAGCTACGCCCGCCGCCTACACCTCGAGGGCTTTCCGGTCGTCTGCATCCCCAAGACGATGGACAACGATGTCCCCAACACGGAGTACTGCATCGGCTTCTCGACGGCCATGACGCGGGCTGTGGCGAACATTTCGCGCCAGCGCACCACCGCCGCCTCTCACGAGCGGGTGGGGATCTTCCGCGTGTTCGGACGGGACGCCGGCTTCACCTCCTTGTACACGGCCTATGTGACCGGCATCCACTGCTGCATTCCCGAGCATGCCGTCAACTTGGACCGCCTGCTTGCCATCCTGCATGACGAGAAGCGGGCGAATCCCAGCAACTACGTGCTGATCGTCCTATCCGAAGGAGCCTCTTGGGAGGGCTACACGATCCAGCACTACGGCGAGGCCGACGCCTACGGGCACCGCAAGAAGGTGAGCGTTGCCGAAGCATTGAGCCAAGAGGTGAAGGCGAGGCTGGATGAGGACACGATGGTCAGCGACCTGACCTACGACCTCCGCGGTGGTCCGCCCGACTTCATCGACCGACTGGTAGCGGCGACTTTCGCGTCCATCGCGGTGGAATGCGTCTCCGGAGGGGTGTCGGGCAAGATGACGGCCGTGCAGAAGGGGTGCTTCGTGGATGCCGAGATCCCAGGTGCCGAAGGCAAGTCCCGTGTGATCGATGTTGAGTCGATGTACGACACCGAGCGGTACTTGCCGAAGTACACCGGCAAGTCGGGAATGCCGGTCTTCCTGAACACCTTGGAATAGCGGGGCCGCAGGGCGCTGGTTCCTCTCAGCGCCGCCGCCCGGCTGCGGCAGGCCGGACGCTAGTGGTATAGCGGGCCGGACGAGGCCAATGTTGCTCCTTGGTCCACCTTCCAGGATTCAAGGCGGGCGAAGTCTTGGCCGGCCCACTTGTCTCGCAGAACGGTCATCTGCCGGTCCGACAGCTTGGTGTGCGCTCGGGCAGCTTGGATGTCCCGGTCCACTTGGGCGATGGTCGTGCAGCCTAGGATCGCCGTGCTGATGGGGAGCGACCACACGTAGTCGAGATTATCCTCCAGCGTCGAGATCCCCTGCTCGTGCAGCACGCCGACGCCGGTCGTCTTCATGGCCATGATCCCGAGGCCCTTCTCCACGGCGCTCGGCAGGGTTGTCCGTTCGAAGCTGAGCTCCCGGTTGGCGCCGTCCGTCACGCTGAGCGGCATCAGGACGGTGTCCCAGTCGTAGGCTTCGAGCATCTTAGAGAGGACTCGCGGGTCCATGTGGCCGGTGAAACCCACGAAGCGGACCTTGCCGTCCCGCCGAGCCTTCTCGACCATCTCCATCACGCCTCGCGGCCCGAAGACGAAGTCGATGTCCTCCATGTGCATCACATTGTGGATCTGATAGAGGTCGAGGTAGTCCGTGCCGAGTCCGGAGAGGCTCTGGTTCAGGTCCAGCTCCGAGTGGGAGTAGGTCCGGTGGCGGGACTTGGTGCCGTAAATGATCTGGTCTCGAGGCACATCCTTCAGCGCGATACCGTAGCGCTGTTGGCTCAGACCGTAAGCGCCCGCGGCAGCGGTGTCGAAGTAGTTGATTCCCGACTCGTAGCAGTGGCGGATCGTCCGCAACGCCTCGGCCTCGTCACGGTGCGTGCCGACGCGCCCTCCTCCGAGGCCCACGATGCTGACTTCGAGGCCTGTCTTGCCGAACTTCCTCCGAGGAACCGGCTCCGCCGCGGCAGCCGCTGCGGCGACCCCCAATCCCGCGGCGACCTTAACGAAGTCTCTTCTACTTTCTTCCATGAGTCCCTCCAGCGGGGCTGACGCCCCTCCTAAGACAGGATAAACCAATTCGCGCCCCGGCTATGCGTGATCGTCGTCCGGAGCGGGTGCCGGGTCCTTCGGCAATAATCAGGGGCATGGCCCTTGCCAGCAACTATGTCGCGGGAGCGTGGAAGTCTCCCGACGCGCGCGAGACAACCCCGGTGACCAACCCGGCGACTGGCGAGGTGCTGGCCGAAGTCCCGCTCGACGGCGGCCGCGAAGTGGCGGATGCCGTCGCTGTGGCTGCGGAGGCGTTTCCGGCATGGCGCTCTTTCCCACCCGGCGACCGGATCCAGTTCCTCTTCTCCTTCAAGCAGGCCTTGGAGGACGACCTCAACTCGATAGCGAAGCAGGTCTCTCGCGAGAACGGCAAGACCTACGCCGAAGCTGTCGGCGAGATCCGGCGCGGCATCGAGAATGTCGAGGTCGCCTGCGGCATTCCGACCCTGATGCAGGGCTACAACCTTGAGGATGTCGCGCGAGGCATCGACGAGACCATGAACCGCCACCCGCTCGGCGTGGTCGGCGTCATCACGCCATTCAACTTCCCGGTGATGATTCCGCTGTGGTTCCTTCCGTACGCCATCGCTTGCGGGAACACCGTCGTGATCAAGCCGTCGGAGAAGGTGCCGCTCTCGCTCCGCCGGGTCGTCCGCTGCTTGGAGCGGACAGGCCTGCCCGCCGGCGTGGTCAATGTCGTCAACGGAGGGCGAGCCGCCGCCGAGGCGTTGATTGACCACCCTGAGGTGCGCGCCGTGAGCTTCGTGGGATCCAGTCCTGCTGCGAGGAGCGTTTACGCGGAGGCCGCTCGCCGTGGCAAGAGGGTGCAGTGCCAAGGAGGTGCCAAGAACCATGTCGTCGTGCTTCCGGACGCGGATCTGGACGCGGCGACCGCTGTCGTTTGCGACAGCGCCTTCGGCTGCGCCGGCCAGCGCTGCCTGGCAGTGTCGGCCGTCCTGGCGGTCGGCAACGCACATGCCCCGTTCGTCGAGTCCATTTCAAAGGCGGGGCGGGCGCTGAAAGTCGGCAACGGGCTCCACCGCGGCGTCGAGATGGGTCCTGTGATCACAGAGCAGAGCAGGGACAGGGTTGAGGGGGCGATCGCCGGAGGCCTCGCTGCGGGCGCTGAGGCTGTGCTGGACGGGCGCGGCCTCCGCGTGCCCGGGCATGCCCGTGGCAACTTCGTCGGCCCGACGGTGCTTGACGGCGTGGGGCCAGGCAGCGAGCTGTCCTCCACCGAGGTCTTCGGCCCGGTGTTGGGTGTGACCCGCGTGCGGACTGTCGGGGAGGCCATCGATCTGATCTCCCGCAATCCCTACGGCAACGCGTCATCGATCTTCACCTCGAGCGGCGCCGCGGCGCGCCGCTTTCGGCGCGAAGTGCCGACCGGGAACGTCGGCATTAACATCGGCGTGGCGGCTCCCATGGCGTATTTCCCATTCAGCGGGTGGAAGGACAGCTTCTTCGGGACGCTGCACGGCCAAGGTCGGGACGCAGTCGAGTTCTACACCGACAAGAAGGTCGTGATCGAGCGCTGGCCAAAGGAGTGGTCCCGGCGGTTCTAGCGGGGCCGGTGCGGAGGGACCGCGAGGGCCGTCGCCTCGCGAGCGTCAGGGCCGCATGGCGGACGGAGGCTTCTCCCAGTACTGCTCGTGGCAGTTGGTGCAGGCTGCGTAGAGCACTCCGCCCGCGTCAAAGACGGCCTCGGGGTCGCTCTGGAGTGACACCTCCATGACCTGGCTGGCTGCGTCAATCAATTGGACGGCGCCGGCCCTCCAAGCCTCCTCGTCCTTGGCGCGCCCCTCCATCAGGAGCAGGTTGCCCGCCTCGGCCACGGTGAGGGCGCTTTGCGTGACGCGCAGCCACTCCTCTTCACTGCGCGGGCGGATCTCGTGCGTCCCTTCTTGATCGATGATCGTGCCCACCGAGTCCCAGACGACTTCGGCGTGAGGATAAACCACATCGTGCATGATGTCCTCCACGCTGCCGACCGGGCGGAACGGCGGGCCGCCGCCGGCCGCCGAGTCAGGTGGCGAGCATCCAACCGCCAATGCCGCCAGAGCTGCCAGCGTCGCCCCTGCCGCGCGCTGGGCTTGAACCGTTCCCTGCATGGCGTCACCTCCCCGCTAAACGGGAGACCGATTCGCAGTGGCTGGGCGAAGGCCTCCGCCCCTCACTCTAGCGCGGGGGAGGCCCGAGCGGGCGGTCAGGCTAGCGCTATAGGCGACACCGGCTCTCGGCCAACGGGACATCCACTTCGGCACCGTGGGTCTCTGTCGCCCCCACGGCACCGGCGGAGGCTGGACGTGGCCCGGCATTCCGGGCAGTGAGCAGGCAGCCAGACCCATCCAGCGAACGAATGGCCAAGTCCCGTTGCGATGAGAGAGCGGGGGTCCCTGCGAGACGCCCGCCTTGGCCGCTGGCTGGGCGCAAGAACTAGTCGGCGGCAATTGACGCTGAGCCAGCCCTGGCAGAGGTAGCCGCTGGCCATCGCACGCGATTCGGCGGCTTGCTGGCGCGCCGCTTGAGCCAGCCGGCGCTGGCGCTGCGGCGTGTTCCAAGCCGTGCCGCGCTTGGCGAGCAGCGCGGCCGCGTAACGCTTCTCCAGACGCTGGTGGCGGACCGCCTTCTCGTCCAGCATGGCGGCACGGATCTCACAGAGGCGAGCGAGGCGCTCGAAGTCGGCGCTCGTCGTAGCTCTCTCCTCGAGTTGGGCCAAGCTCTTCAGCTTGATGGCCTCACTCTGGTCTGCAGTCTCCACCGCGAAGGCGCTCGCGGCAAGGCTTGCCAGAGCGGCGGCCGCGACCAAGTTCCACAGGGTGTTGCGAATGGTCAGCATTGTCGGTGTCCTCCTTCGGTCTGTTCTCAACGACCTGACGCTTCTCAGCCTACAAACAGGCAGCCGTAGGGGCAATCCCAAAAAATACGGTGCAGGGGAACGGAATCTTCGGATGGCGCTGAAAACGCGGGCCAGCCGCTCAGGGGCCCACCAGACCCTGCCTGACCGCGTATTGGACCAGCTGCGCGCTGGTCTGGCTGGCGCTAGATCGGAGTTGACTCTTGCCTTCAGCTGCGAGTTGAGCTTGGCCTAGCCGAATCTGTGAGAGGCCCCGGGGAGAGACCCCGGGGCGGGGAGCCAAGTCTGGAGGATGGCAGCACCGGTGCGGACGGGTTGGTGCCCAGCGGCGTCTTGGGCGTGCTTCAGCCCGCCCACTGCGGGGGGATGGGACGGGAGAGTGGGAGGCCGCTGTCCTTGGGGCGCCAGCGCCGTCCATGGCCGGCGACTACCCCCTAGCCAACGGGCAGTGCGGCGTTCAGCCAGCAGACTGGCCGACCCCGCACCGGCTGCAGACGGACGGTCGGACCTGCTCTAGGCTGGGCCCCCCGCTGAGGGGCCCAGTGGTGAGCCGCGAGCTGTCGCGCTGGGCCCGAGCTCTCCGGCTGGGCACTACGGGAGCTCGCTGGCCTGCGGCCCGGCTGCGTCCGGCGGCTCCGCGAAGACGGGCCGGCTGGGTATGGACTCCAGCCGGGCCTGCTCGTGCTGCACCCAGTGCCCCAACGCGACGCAGGCCCGCCAGAGCACGGCGTTGCCCGGCAGGGGTCGGCGCTTCGAGGGCCGGAAGCCGGACGTCATCGCCAGCCACACCACCCAGCTCCGGATGTCGCGCGGTGGCGCGCGGTCCGGCTCGGTCGGCCGCCACAGAGCGTGCGCCTGCACCATGATCCACAGCACGGTGATCTCGTCCCAGATCAACGCATCGTCCACCGGCGTCTGCGGCGCATCGCGCGCGTACCGCGCCAGCGAGCAGACCTGCCAAGCCGTGACGGCGTCGAACGCTAGGCACTTGCCCAGCGTATCGGCCGTGCGCACGCGGTGGCTCGGGAGGCGCGCGCCGATCTGGAGCACCTTGAAGAACTCCTGAATGCTCCAGCGCGCCTCCTGCCAGCCCACGATGCGCTTCGCCCAGCGCTGGCTCAACCCGCCCGCCGTGCTCAGCAGGAACCACTCCAGCGGATCCTCCCCCGGCTGCGTATGGATCTGCTCGACATGCACCAGCTAGGCCTCCACTCCCGCCTCGCTCCGCTGCCGGCGCGGCTCCGGCGGCTGCAGCTCGACCGGCCCGATGCTCACCCGGGTCTCCACCTCGCGCCGCTGGCGGGCCCGCCGGCCCCCCTGCGAGGGCAGCCGGAACTGGCGCCGGAAGCGCACCCGGTGCTGGAAGTCAGCCCGCATGGGGATCGAGCGCAGCATCGGCGACCGCAGGCCCGGGTCCCACACCTTGCGCCGCCGGCCCGGGTGCACGCGCACCAGCAGCTCCACGTTCTCTTCGCCGGCCTGCTCGCGCCGCCTCCGCTCCCGGAACAACTCGTAGAGGTCGCTCTCGCGGTCACCCGCCACCACGATGCGCTGGTCCGGGCAGGCCCGGCCTAGCTCGAAACCCTGTCGTAGCCCCTGCAACCAGCGCTGGCTCTCCTGCTCGCGCTCGTCCGGCGGCTCCTGTAGCGGCCAGCCCCAGACCTCCAGGCCGCTCACCCCCAACGGCTGGCGGCCCTGCGTGTAGGCCACCGACGCATGCACGTGCAGCTCCAGCGCACTCTCGCTGCCCTGCTGCAGCGGTTCCAAACCGCTCATGCACTGGTCCAGCCCGGTGTAGTTCAGCGTGGTCGTGTCCTACACCAGCAGCACGGTGCCCGCCAGCAGCTGGCAGCGGTCCACCATGGCCTCCCGGTGCGTCGCCAGAATGTGCTCCATTCGGATCCTCCCATTACGCAGGAAGCTGTAGGCGGCCTGCTGGTCCTTGCCGCGCGGGAAGATCGCCGGCAGGCACTCGCCCGGGCGCTGCTCCCAAGCCCCGCCCATGGCCTTGAGCCACTCCCGCAGGCGCCGGTCCGGCAGGTCCGAGCGCTCGAACTTGCGCACCGACCAGTGCGCCTCCTCGCCGTCGAAGTCCAGCCTCGGGAAGCCACCCAGCACCAGCGGCGCCGGCTGCCGCAGCACACGCTCCAAGTCCCACACCAGCGCCTTGACCGAGACCTGCTTGCGATGGCGCTCCGACGCGCGGAAGTCCGGCTGGGTCCGCTGCGCCCGCGAGGGCGCCTTGGTCCTCCGCAGCAGGTCCCCCGTCTGCCCGATCTGCCGCCAGCCCTGGCAGGCCCTTGTGAGCCGTGGCCGCACACAGCTCGCCCCTCCGGTCGCGCCAGCCATCCAGCTCACACAGCCGGCGTGCCACGGCCGCCCGCGAGAGCGCACCCTTCCCCAGAGCGTCGCGCAACCAATCGGCTGTGCCCGGCTTCAGCATGCGCAAACCGAATCGCACTACTGCCGTTTTACACTATTAACCTCCTCTGTGCTAACTACGGTGCAGCGCGTGGGCAGGAATCCCAATCGCGAGGTCTGCTAAGGTCTTGTTTGGCCGGCCCGGCCGCGGGCCGCGTCTCAAGGGCGGCAGTCGCCCCGGGTCCCGACTGATGGAACTGGCTCCCTTCTTGGAACGGCTTGAGAGTAGCTGGGCGAGCGTGGCGATTCGCGAATCGATCCTCTTCTATCCACTGGTCGAGACGACCCATGTCCTGACGCTCTGCCTGTTCTTGGGAATGACCGCTACTTGGGACCTCCGCCTCGTCGGGCTGGCCATGCGGGGCGTCCCGGTCTCGGAAGTGGTGGACCGGCTCTTCCCGTGGTCGATCGCGGGCTTCGCGATCATGGTAGTTTCCGGATCCCTGCTGTTCCTGTCGAGCCCGGTCCGGGCGTCGGGAAACGTCTTCTTCCAGATCAAGATGGTGGCGATCGCGCTGGCGGGCGTCAATGCGTTCGTGTTCCACAACACGGTCTTCCGCTGGGTGGCCGAGTGGGGCGAGTCCCGGCAAGTTCCGGCGCGGGCGCGGGTGGCGGGATTCTGCTCGCTGGGCCTCTGGGCTGCGGTGGTGGTCTGCGGCCGCATGCAGGCGTACAACTGGTTCGACTAGCGGGAGCGGATGATGGACTGGCTGCCGATGTTCGAATGGCTGGAAGCAACCTCGGTGGGCGTGGCGATCCGCGAGTCGCTGTGGTTGTTCCCGGTGATCGAGTGCCTGCATCTCCTGGCGCTGGCCCTGCTCGGGGGGGCAGTGCTGGTCGTGGACTTGAGGCTGCTGGGCCTCGGCCTTCGCAGCCAGCCCGTCGCCGCGCTTGGACGGAGCGCTCAGCCGTGGCTGGTCGGCTCGCTGGCTGCGATGGTGGCCACCGGCGTGCCGATGCTCCTCTCGGAGGCAATCAAGTGCTACTACAGCCCTCCGTTCTGGTACAAGATGGGCTTTCTGGTCATCGCGACGCTGTTCACCTCCACTGTCCGCAGGTTCGTCGTGGCCGCTGACAGCGGACGGATCGGACCGTTCTGGCGGGGGGCGACCGCCATTGCGTCACTGGGGCTCTGGTTCGGCGTTGGCTTCTCGGGCCGCTGGATCGCCTTCTACTGATCCTGTGGGCCGCTGGCGCGGCCGGAAGGTCAGCGTCCCGGCTCGGTCGGGTCGCGGCCGTCGCGCGGCGCGCCGGTTCCTGAAGAGCCCATGAACAGCTGCCGGCCGTCTTCGAACGTCAGGTCGCGGCCATTGGCCTTCAGCGTTCCGTCTTTCGCCTGGTACCCGTCGACCAGAATGACGGTGCCTGGCAGCAGCGACTTCTTCGTGAAGCCGCGCCGGAACAGCGTGTTGGGCGTGCCACCTTCCACCATCCAACGCTCGGTGGCGCCGTCCCCGGTCGTGACCTCGATATGGATCCACGCATGGGGGTTGATCCATTCCATCTTGGTAACCACGCCCTTGAGCTGGACGGGCCGGTTGGCGTCGAATTCCGCGGAGAAGGCGTGGTGAGCAGCAAGAGGGGTGGCTCCGACCGCGGCAAGCAGGAGCGAGAGTGTCATAGTTCGTCGTGCCATCGAATCCGGTCCCACGGGGAGTGTAGCGCATCTGGCACGGCCGGTCCGCATGCGAGCCCCAGCGCTAGATAACAATTCACGCAGGGAGCCTAGGGGCGTAGCACGCGAGACGGGACTGGCCCCTGCGGGTGGGCGGGAGGGCCGGTCAGGCCAGCTCCGCGCGACCACCCGATGCCACCGTCTGGGCGGCGGGACGATCTCGCCGCTGATTGCCCTAGGTCGACGGATGTTTCCCGCGCTACGAGATATTCCCGCCAGCTGGCCAGCTGCGATACGAAGAACAATCGCGCCGCTGCGCCCGAGATCACGAACCACAATCGCTTGCCAGCACTGATCGGCCGCTCGACGCAGCCTGCTTCAAGACACCGCCCTGGCTACGCTGCTGGGGCCCTGCCAGAACGCCTTCGCAGGCCGCATCGGGTACTCCGCCGTGAGCCGTGGCAAGCGACCACGACCTACCCCTTTTCGTTGTGCAACCGGCGGCCGGCGACCCACGGGATACACTGCTTGAGTTGGGTGGGATGGAGCCCCCGGTCGGTCAGCGCGAGCCGCGTTGGCCGTTGCCGTTCCCGGCAGGTTCCGACCGCCAGCCCTGTAATCCGCATGAATTTCCAACGATTAGCCCTCCTGCTCCCGACAGCCTGCCTGATGCTGGCAGCCTGCGCCGGGCCGACAGCCGAAATCTCCGGCGAACTCAAGCAGTGGCATAAGGTCACGCTCACCATCGACGGGCCTCAAGCTTCCGAAGAAGATTCCGCGGACGGTGTCAACCCCTTCTCCGACTACGGGATGATCGTGCGGTTCGAGCACGAATCGGGTTCGCCCTCATACGAAGTGCCCGGCTACTTCGCCGCAGATGGCATGGCCGCCGAGACCGGTGCCACCTCTGGCGACAAGTGGCGGGCGCATCTGTCTCCTGACAAGGAAGGCCTGTGGACCTACGAGGTCTCGTTCGCGCAGGGAGCCGGAGCTGCCGTGGACGGAGGAGGCGAGCCGCTCGCTCCGTTCAACGGCGTGACTGGTCAGTTCTCAGTGGGCGCCAGCGACAAGGCGGCGCCTGACTTCCGCGCCAGAGGGCGCCTGGAGTACGTCGGAGAGCGGTATCTGCGGTTCGCCGGCGACGGCGGGCGGTTCCTCAAGGCCGGGCCCGACGCTCCCGAGACGTTCCTAGGGTACGAGGACTTCGACGGCACCACGACCGAGAAGGTCGAGCTGAAGACTTGGGCCCCGCACGCTGCGGACTGGCGAGAGGGCGACCCAACTTGGCGCGACGGCAAGGGCAAGGGCATGATCGGGGCTCTCAACTACCTGGCCAGCGAAGGTCTCAACGCCTTCTCGTTCCTGCCGTACAACGCTCAGGGCGACGGCGACAACGTCTGGCCGCATGCCGCCCGGCTCGACAAACTCCACTTCGACGTGTCCAAGCTCGACCAGTGGCAGATCGTCTTCGACCACGCCCAGCACCTGGGCCTGTACCTGCACTTCAAGCTCCAGGAGCAGGAGATGGACGACAACCGGCGGGGCCGGGAGAGGCAGCCAGCCGAGATCGAGGCCGCTCTTGACGGCGGTGCCTTGGGCGTCGAGCGAAAGCTGTATGTTCGCGAGCTGGTGGCCCGATTCGGCCACACCTTAGCACTGAACTGGAACCTCGGGGAGGAGAATTCGCAATCCACCGAGGAGCAGCTAGCGATGGCCGCCTACATCGGCGAGGTCGATCCCTACGACCACCTTGTCGTCGTTCACACCTTCCCAGTGGATCAGGACCTCGTTTACGAGCCTCTCGTGGGCCGGGAGGAGTTCACTGGAGTCTCGCTTCAGAATCACTGGGACGTCGTGCACCAACGAACGCTCAAATGGGTCGCGGCATCGGAGGAGTCCGGGCATCCTTGGGTCGTCGCCAACGACGAGCAGGGTCCGGCTTCACAAGGCGTGCCCCCCGATCCCGGCTTCGAAGGCTTTGACGGGACCGATGCGAATGGGAACACTGTCCATGACCTGCATGACATCCGCAAGCGCACCCTGTGGGGCAACCTCATGGCGGGCGGAGCCGGCGTGGAGTACTACTTCGGATACCAGCTGCCCCAGAACGACCTGCGGCTCGAGGACTTTCGCAGCCGTGACCTGACTTGGGACTACTGCCGCCATGCCTTGGGCTTCTTCCACGACCACGGCCTTCCGTTCTGGGAGATGACCAACGCTGACGCTCTCGTTGGCAACGAGGCCGGTGACAACAGCCGCTACGCATTCGCCAAGGCCGGCGAGGCCTACGTGGTGTACCTGCCGGATGGAGGCACCGCGACGCTTGACCTCAGCGAGGCCTCGGGCTCGTTCTCCGTCCAGTGGTTCGATCCGCGCAACGGCGGGGACCTCCAGTCCGGTTCGGTGGAATCCGTGGAGGGTGGCGGATCTCGCAACTTGGGTGCCGCCCCGTCTGAAGCAGGCGAGGACTGGGTCGTGCTGGTGCGCAACTAGGCTGTCGCTTCGTCTGTCCAGCCGTCTCCCGATTGACGGGAACGCGTCTCTTGGCTCTGAGAGAGGCGCTTCCCGCAGCGCTTCGCGATCGGATCGCCGAGCCGGGGCTACCATCGCCCAGGTCTCGTCCGGCGCGTTCTGACTCGCCCCCGAGGTGCCAATCAGGGGGTCTCGTACCGGTGCGTCCACTCGGTACCGGTCCGTGCCGGCAAGGCCCGCCCAGTAGTGTTGGCCCACTTGCCGGCCCGAGTTGAGCAGCGTGTTCCGCAGCCATACTGGAAGCAGCTCGGTCCGGCGATCCGCGACGAGCCGTCTGGTCAAGGCGGGCGGGCTGTCTGTCGCGCTCGATGACGATGCGCACCGCGGACGGGGGCTGAAGTCAGCGGCAGGATCACGTTCTGAGCCCGGATCAAGCGCGAATCCTGAGGACGGCCTGCGTCAGCTAGCGGAGGGGCCCGTTCGGCCGTTTCCGTCCGTCCGCCGCTCACTGCTGCTTCCGCTGCGGACACTGCATCCCGACGCTTGGCCAGCCTAAGGCACCGAGAAGCGTGAAGGTCTCGACCTCCGCCTGTCAGGAGCCAGCCCTTCAGCCGGCCTCCCTCCCGACCACCTCCGGTGCGGAGTGCCACAATGGCTGAGATCCACCATGAAGCAGTTCATTCTCGTCTGTGCGCTGGCCGGCTGCGCTCTCTCTAGCCCGGCTGCCAACAAGCCCGACCGCGTCGAGTGGTTCCGGGACCTCGGCCTCGGGCTGTTCATCCATTGGAGCCTCGACAGCCAGCTAACCTCCGTCATCAGCCATTCGATGGTCGGAGCGGACGAAGCCTATCTCAAGCGCTATGTCGAGGAGCTGCCTCGCAGCTTCAACCCCCAGGGCTTCGAACCGCGGGAGTGGGCCAGAGTGGCCCGGCTGGCAGGCTTCAAGTACGTGGTGTTCACAGCCAAGCACCACTCGGGCTTCTGCATGTTCGAGACGGCCACGACCGACTTCAACATCATGAACACCCCCTTCGGCAGAGACACCGCGAAGGAGATCGCCGACGCTTTCCGCGCCGAAGGTATTGCCGTCGGATGGTATTTCTCTCCGGACGACTTCCACTTCCTCTATCGCCAAGGCACGCTGATCAGCCGCTTGCGCCCGGAGGTGCTGCCCCCCAACAACCCCGAGCTGCTTCGCCTCAATCTGGAGCAGCAGCGCGAGCTGCTGACCAACTACGGACCCATCGACGTCTTCTTCTTCGACCCGCCGACCAACGCGGCTGTGCCCAGAGACGAGGTCGTGGACGAAATGAAGCGGCTCGTCTGGGAGCTGTCCCCGGACACCGTCGTCACCCGGGGCGAAATCGAGACTCCCGAGCAGTACACGCCGGGAGTGCCGCTGGAGGGTACTTGGGAAGGCAACATGACCATGGGCACGCAGTGGCAGTATCGCGGCACGAACGAGCACTACAAGTCCGGGAAGCAACTGATCGGCGCTTGGATCGAGACTCGGGCCAAGGGGGGCAACTTCCTGCTGAACATCGGTCCCCGGCCCAACGGCGAGCTGCCGGTGGAGCAGGAAGCGAGAATGCGCGAGATGGCGCTCTGGCACATGGTCAACGCGGAGGCTGTGGGCGCCGTCCGGCCATGGGTGATCACGAACGAGGGCGACATCTGGTTCACCAAGGCCAAGAGCGAGGACACGGTGTACGCGTTCGTCCCCGGGGCTGACTGGGCATGGGGCACCCAGAAGTCCGTGCTGCTGAAGTCCGTGACCGCTGGGGAGGGGGCCCGAGTCAGCGTTCTGGGGCAGAACGACAGGGTCCTTGAGTACAGGAAGGACGTGATCCCAACCACGGAATGGGAGCAGGCTGCGGACGGATTGCGCATCCGCGCCTATCGTGCCCAGCGGCTGTACAACGACCGGCGCTGGCCGAACCCGGTGGTCATCAAGATTGAAGGAGCTGACCCCGGCCTTCAGCCGCCCGAAGTGGAGACGCTGGCCGACGCCGAATGGGCAGCCAACGGAGCCGTCCTCCGCGGTGAGTTGCACGGGCTCGGTGATGCGGCCACGGTCCGAGTGGGCTTCGAGTATCGGAGACTGAAGAGCACGGCGGAGATGTACGAGGCCGACGATCCATGGAAGCCCGTAGGCCGCAGGATGCAGTCCAAGTCCGAGGCGGGGCCGTTCTCAGCGACTCTCTCGCGAGTCGATCGCGGGTGGGACTGGGAGTACCGGGCAGTCGTGGAGCACCCGAAGGTCCGCCTGTACGGCCAAACGGCCGCCTTGGCGGCGGAGTAGGTGCTGGCCGAAGGGCTACCCGATGCTCTCTCGCTAGGCTGAGGACGAGACTCTGGCGCTGCGCTCCTTTGCCGGTGGGCCTCTCGAGCGATGGGGCGTCGAGTGACCGTTGGGTGAACGCTTCTCTCCGCTGCGGCGGTTCGAGCCCCGGCGCTCCTAGTCGGTCTTGCGACTGAAGAAACGCCGAGCCTCTCGATAGACGGCCAGCACCGCGGCGCGCTCGGAATCGGCGGCGAAGCGCTCGGGTTCTGCGACTGTCTGGGCAATCAGGTCATCAATCCATTGCACGAAGAACTCCGCGTCAGCAGTTGCATCCCAGGTTCCGCCCCTGACGAAGACTGGCTTGGCGTGCGCCATGCGGATCGTCCCGTCCGCCGTTGCGAAGCATCGCACGGCCACCCAGGTCCGCTGACCGGCCTCCAGCGTCGCTTCGCGTTGGAAGTTGGTCCTGTCTCCAGATACCGCAAACTCCTGCACAACCCGGCCATTGGCGACGATCTCCACACGCTCGAGCGCGTCGCGCGAACGAGCGTCGATCGAGAGGCGCAGCCTCCCGTCGGGCGACTAGGTGGTCTCGACGAACAGCATCGGGCCGTTCGTCACGAAGGAGTCGCCGTCGCGGTAGGCGGCGTACCAGTTGTCCACGGAGAAGGGCTGGTCCAGCTGGACATAGATGCGGTTGTAGCCCACGGGGTTGGGTAACACACCGCTGGCGGAGCCGGCCGACGGAGGGAGGCGGAATCCCAGGTTCAAGTATCGGTAGTAGAGGTCAAGCGACGCTTCGACGAAGCCTTCCCAGCCGGGGTAACGCTCCCTGTCTCGCGGCCTGCCCCAAGCCTCGCTGTCGTGAATTCCGTACTAGTTGAAGTGGTTGTGCAGCACGCCGAGCGAGTCGGGCGTGGAGAGGGCCATGACGACGGGCACCTCCCACCAGAATGGCTTTTCCGAATCGAACCAGGGGAATCCCCGGTCAGCGGGACGCTGACGCTTGGCGGCGCGAATGAAGCGGTGACCTGCGGGGAACCAACGACCGTCCACCGCGAGGCCCAGCTTCTCTCGCAGGCCGTGGAGCATCCAAGCGCCTCCGCCGCGCTCGTCCTCGGCATTGAGGACGGTGATCACGTAACTCGAATCCACTTCGATCTCTTGGTGCGCCGGCCACGACCGCCCCTGCCACAGGTCGCGCTGGTTCTACATCGTGAAGACCACGCCCAAGTTCAGGTCTTCCGCGAGCAGCAGCTTCTGCGCCTCGTCTGGAGGGCGGTGGACATGGAAGTCGGCAGACCACCATCCGAGTTCGTTCATGCGGATCCACGGTTCCACCCTCACCTCTACGAGCGTCGGCTGACCATCGGACACGTTGACTGTTTCTTCCCAGCGCCGGTACTCGGGACCGCGCTCTGCCACGACGGTGTATGAGCCAGCGGGCAGATCCAGGCTAGCTTCGCCCTCACTCACGAAGCTTCCCAGGTACCACGGCTGGCCGCCAGGTCGGTTGCGGGCCGACCGGTCTCGAAGGGCCGCTGGGGGCTGGTGCATCTGACCGTCTGCATCGCGGACCTCGAGCCTCGCCCAAGTGGGCTGATCGTCCGAGCCGGTCACTCGGAGGCGCAGTGGCTCGGCCCAAGCTGCGGTGAAGGCGAGCAAGGCGCTCAACAGCGCCCACCTTGTCAGTGGACGGAGAAGGTCGTGCAAGTAGGCCGCGGTCATTGTACAAGTTGGTACGGGAGTCCAAAGGGAGCGGGCGGGGCGCAACGCACCCGTCAAGGACTGCGGGAGAGTCTTGACGGATCGTCGGGGACATGGCAAGGGACTGGTCGGATCGCGCCGGACGAAGCAAGGAAACGGCGAAGTCTTTACAGGTGGTAGAGGACGTGGCAAGCGACTTGGCAGTTCGCTCTCCAACTGTCAAGAAATGGGGGGAATCTTGACAGGTACTTGAGATGCAGCAAGCGGTTTGGCAGGTATGGGCGGAGCGGGACGCGGAAGGGAATCGGGGGGAACGTTGCCAAGGTGCCGGTGACCCGTCAACAGGCTCAGACTTCGCTGCCTCATTGCCGCGCAGATGAAGTTTCTCCGGTCCTAGGAGGCCGGTTGCTGCTCCCGCGACGGTTGCATCGAGTCTGAACTCAACCGGCAGGGTCGGATTTCCAGTGCCGCAGCGAGTTCGGATCCACCTCTACCCGGCCCAATTCGCTAGAGCGGCACAACGGCGTTGCCAACGACCACTCCAGAAGGGGGCGATTGCACGGATCACCAGGTTCGTCGTGCCCGCGCAGTCTCAGAGATCCTGACCTCTGTGGCTCCGCCCGCTAGGCAGCCCTCCGATCCGGCCGAGCGGCTCCGCCCGCTCGCCGCAAGAGAGCCCACCTGCGGCACCCTCGCCGACATCGAACTGCCCGGCGAACGCCGCCCCCCGCACAATGGCCGCTCCGAGATTCCTGCCCGCTGACTCGCGATCCGCTAACCTCGCCGAGCGACGAAGGACTAGGAAGTCGCGGTGCTAGCATGAGGCCCGGCGGTTCAAGGGCCGCCACTGACATGTCGAGGAGCGGAATCAACCGGCAGCATGTCGAGCCCGTGGCGCAGCCTCCGCCGCCCAAGAGAGGCGGGATCTACTCTGGGGAGATCCCCGTGCACGGGGTGGACTACGAAGAGGACGGCCGCTGCTTGTCCCAGACCCTGCTCCACGACGCGATTGCCTCGAACCTGCGGTTCGCCATCGCGCAGCACTGCTTGTGGCTCGATACACGCGAGAACGTACTGGCAGTGGACGTCCTCATCGTCTACAGGGACGACGGCAGGATAGTGACAGTCGCCCCGGACGTAATGCTGGCGAAGGGACGCCCGCCGACGACCAGACCGTCCCCCGCGCTTGCGTGGGAGGGCCGGCGAGCTCCGCTCATGAGGCCGCCGGAAACGCCCGCGTACCTCCTCGTGGTGGAAGGCCGGCCGCCGGATTTGGCCTTGGAGGTGGTTTCTCCCAAGAATTCCCCGGCCGATCTGAGGAGGAAGAAGGCGAAGTACGTGAGGATTGGCATCCCGGAGTACTTCGTGTTCGATCCATACCCCAAGGAGTCGGATCCCCCCTTGAAGCGCTACCGGCTGCAGCCTGGAGGCGAGGCTTGGGAGAAGAAGACCTCGCGGTCCGGCCTCCGCAGCAAGGAGCTGGACACCGACATCCTTGTCGACGGCTGGAGGCTGGCCGTCATCGATCCGGAGACCGGCCAGCCCTACGAGAGTGCCGCCCAGCTGCAAGCCAGGGTGAACAAGGCGGCCGCCGCCCGCCGGAAGCTACAGGCCTAGGCGGCCAAGGCGCAGGCCAAGGCGGAGCGAGAGACGAGGGGGCTGCGCAGTCGGCTCTGGAGATGTGAGCGCCGCACCCCTCGCTCCTCGCGCAAGCTGGTCATCGCCAGCCGACAATCCGAAAAGGCGCGACACATGGAACGCCAGGATGTCGAGGCCGGCCCCGCAGGCTCCCAGAGCCAACCGATCGCGATTCCCGACCTGGCCACGCTCACGGTTGGGTACGAGGCCGGCCGCAGTCGCTCGAACTACGGCGAGAGGATGATCTCCCGCGGTCCGTGAGATTTCGTGCTTGCCGAGCTGCAGGCCAACGGCTACACGATCGCCCGCTGGCGCTCCCAGACCGTCCGCCGACGTCCGCCGCCCGGACGGCAGGGCCGCCGCACTTAGGCGAGTTCAGAGTGCGAACGGAACATCCAGCGCGACCAGTTGCAATCCGGCTCGGCCCCGGCCTTGGAGCGATCCTCAGTGGCGCGGCGCGCGCGCCAGCAGCGTCCCCAGCTCCGGTTGATGCGAGCGCAACCAAGCGGCGAGCGATGTTGTGCTCAGCGGCTCTCCGACGGAATCGAGCCGGTTCCGCGCCCGGCCGTGCAGCTCATCGGCCGTCAGGATTGTCTCCCCGCCCGCGCGGGATGCCGCGGCGTACAGCGCGTGGCAGACCGGGATCGGAAGCCTCGCTGGGCGCCTGCGGCACAGGACAGCAGAGGCGATCTCGCGCACCAAGTCCCCGAACTCGAAGCGATTGGGTCCGATCGTGACGGACCCAGTATCCGCAGCACAGGGCATCGACCCCGGCCAGCGCCCGTTCCAAGTCAGTGACTCGGAAGTCGCCGTAGGGGATGCGGTGGACACTCCCTCCGTGCGAAGCCACGCCGCTTCCAGTTCGCGCCCGTGCTGGTCGTGCCGGTCGCGCTGGTGTACACAATGCGCCGCGTTACTGAGGGGAGCAAAAGTCATTTCCTTGTGTTCTGGCACTCTATTCCACGTCAAATACGCTTGCGAACCGCGTGCTGAGCATGGTATTATCGGATTATGAAGCTAAGCTTTAAGCAGGACTTCAGAAAGGTCCCACTCTTAGAAAAGGTCGCCATCAGAAAGAGAGTCGTTACGCTGGTTCAGGGTGGACTCCAGATTCCCCTGCTGGCCTCGCTCTTCTCTGTCACTCAAGCGACCATCAATACTTGGCTTGTCAAGGTCGGTGCAGATGGCTTTGGTGCCTTGGAAGATAAGCCACGTTCTGGCCGTCCGCGAATCCTGAGCGACGAAATCGTGCAGTGGGTGCTCGTCACTGTCCGTGATAAGACCCCCCAGCAGATGAAGTTCTCGTTCGCCTATTGGACGGCGGGCCGCGTGCGACAGGCCGTCCTCGACAAGTTCGGTGTCAAAGTCAGTGTCTGGACTGTGCGTCGCACTCTCAAGCGCCTGGGCCTGACACCCCAGAAGCCCAAGTTCCGCTCGTATCTCCGCAGCATCGGCGATGTGAAGGCTTGGATTGACAAGACATACCCTGAATTGAAGGCGAAAGCACGCAGGAACGGCGCTGTGATCGTGTTCGCGGACGAAGCCGGGATGCGAGCGGACTACCATGTCGGACGGACCTGGGGCATGCGTGGCAAGACCCCTGTCGTGGTCGACTCGGGCAAGAGGTTTCGCTGGAACATGTTCGCGGCCATCACGCCAGACGGTCAGATTCACTTCCATATTCAGTCGAAGAATGCCAAGGCGGTGAGTTTCATTGAGTTCTTGCAGACAATCCAAGCCGAGCAACAGAAGCCGATCTACGTAGTAGTCGACAACTGCAGCATCCATACGGCGCGCGTGGTGAAGGAGTTCTTAGCAGCATCAGCGGGTAACGAGCAGGTCGAGTTGTTCTTCCTGCCGGTCTACTCTCCGCAACTGAATCCGGTGGAGCTGTTGTGGGCGTGGGTGAAGCGCCGGGTTGGCCAACAGGTGTTCAAGACCCAGTCGGAATTGAAGGACCTCCTGGCAGATGCGATCGCCCAGCTCAGGAAGGCCCCTCAAGTCGTTCAGAAATTCTTTGAACAGGAGGACTGCAAGTACATCTTGGCGTGACACCTCAGACGGCAATTACTTTTGCTCCCCTCAGTAACTGCAAGTTGTGGAGCGTGGTCAACGTCGAGAAGGTGCCTTGGGCCGATGGCCAGCGCCCGGTCACCAAGGCCTTCGCCTGGATGCTCGCCGGCTGGGCCCAGCGAATCTCTTGGAAGGAGACCGCCTCAGCCTTCGGCGTGTCTTGGGAATGTGCGCCTCGCTCGGTCGCCATGGCCGTGCGATGGGGCCGCGAGCAAAGATGCTCGAGGACTTCTTCGACTGGTTCGGCAAAGACCGCTCGGAAAGCTGGAAAGTGGTTTGCTCCGACCTGTGGAAGCCCTACCTGACCTTTGTCGCTGACCGCGCTTGACAATCTGTTCGCGTTGTGGACCGCTTCCATGTCACGAAGAAGCTCAGCGCAGCCATCGACAAGATCCGTGTCGGCGAGGCTCGCGTGCTCCAAGCCCAAGGCAAGCAGCCCGTCTTGAAGAACTCCCGCTGGCTCCTGCTCCAATGGCGCGAGCACCTCAGCGAACTCCAAGTGCCCCGCTGGCAAGAACTTCTCCAGCTCAACCTCGACACCGTCCGGGCCTACCTGCTCAAGGAGGAGTTCCGCCAGTTCTTTGATGCCCGCTCCCCCACCCAAGCCAACCAGCTCCTCAAACGCTGGCGCCGGCGTGCCTACCGCACCAAACTCCAGCCCCCGGCCCAGATCTCCCGCATGCTCGCCAACCACAGGCCCCTCATCCTCAACTGGTTCCGTACCGGGCGCTGCCACTCCCCCGGCGCTGCCGAGGGCCTCAACCTCAAAGCCACACTCGCTCTCCGCCACGCCTTCGGCTTCCGCACCTGCGACGCCTGCCAACTCGCCCTCTGCCATACCCTCGCTCACCTTCCCCAGCCCCCCATTGCCCACGAATTCTGCGGATGAGACGAACCTTGTTCAAGCACTTGTTAGACTGATGAGCGATCCGTGGGAACGCCTTACGGTGCAGTAACGGCGACCTGAGGGTGTGCGAGCGATGATTTCGGAACTCAAGTTGTGGTCGGTAGACGGATCGAGCGGGGCCGAGCCCGTTCCGCAGCTCGCGCAGATGCCCAGTGAATGGGAGTTGGAGGACACACTGGTCTCCAATCCCGAAATGCTGGAACTTGGGCTGCAGTTGGTCGGGCGACAGACACCGGCCGCCGGAGGATGGTTGGACCTGCTCGCGGTTGACGGCGACGGACGCTTGGTAGTCTACGAATTGAAGCGTGGCAACCTCACGCGGGACGCCGTGACGCAGGTCTTGGATTACGCTTCGGCTCTGGATGCAATGACCGGACCCGAGGTGGCCAAGCACATCTCGGATCGCTCAGGTGATGCGGGGATTCAGCGAATCGAGGACTTCGAGCAGTGGTACGGCGAGACGCACGGGGGCGACGATCTGTCCCGGTTGCTACCGCCTCGGATGGTCCTGATTGGTCTCGGTGTTGATGAAGCCGCCGAACGAATGGCGCGATTCGTGTCTGCAGGGCAGGTTGATCTCTCGGTCATTACTTTTCATGGATTCCGCCGGGATGGCGAGACCTTGCTGGCACGACAGATGGAGGTGAGTCCCGGCAGTGTAGGCCGGACAGATCGTTCTGCCCCGACCCCGACCAGGGCTGAACGGCGCCGGGCCCTGCGGAACTACTTGAAAGAGCACGGCTACGAAGATCTCTTTGACCGTGTGTGTAGCGACATCCGGGAGCGTCTGCCACAGCTGGCCCAGATTCGGGAAGGAACGGGGAGCTACGGGATCAGCATTCGGCTTCGGGAGTTCATTGGTGCAACGAGATGGAAGGTCTATTTCGGCGTGCAGGCCGGTTACGTCGAAGACGGAATCTATAGCGTTAGCGTATTGCCGCAAGCTGTGCATTGGGGTGGGGACGATGCGCTTGCCCGCCTTCGTGCGTCGGTGAAACTAGGCGAGTGGTACCACAGCGGCCATTTCCTATCCTTCAAGAGCGTTGAAGAATGGGAGCAGGTACGTTCAGCGGTGTTGGAGTTCGTGGACGCTGTCATGCAGAGTCGCAACGAGCACCGGGACGACGAGCACGAGGAAGGATAGGTTGTGTCGGAATGCGTCCGCGACTCCGGCGTCGTGGCCGAACGCTGCACGCCCGCGAATCGGTCTCACGGCGTGTTCGGTAGATCTGCGTCGGCGCTGCTAGGCGGGCCAGCCGCCCCGTTGGTGGCTCAGCGGCGACACGGGCGCAATCCGAGTTCGAGCCGCTGACCTACACGGTCGCCACGCCGTTCGGCGAGCGCACCGTCCAGGCGCGCGCCGCCGAACGGCGTGTCCCGCTGCGCGACAAGGACGCAGAGCAGGTCGCGAAGGCTGACCTCGCGCCCCACACTGACCGGCGGGTCACGGTGCGCGAGATGCGCTTCCGGGACGAGTTGCGGCTGCCGATGCCCTCGCGCAACTACCAGCCACGCAAGTCGCAAGCCTGCGCGCCGCCCGCCAAGAACCAGCGTCTGCTCGCGCTGATCACCCACCACTTTGATGGACACGCTGCGCATGCTCGTCTACCTCACGCAGCTGAGTCTGGCAGCCGCGATCGCACCCCAGCTGGCCCATCCCGAGCGGGCCCATGCCCTCGTATGCCAGTCGCTGCTCAGCGCCGAGGCCAGCCCGGAGCCGGACCACCGGGCCGGCATCCTGCGCGTGCGCCTGTTGCACCAGTCACGCCAAGCACTGGACGCAGCCGTGCAACCGCGGCTGACCGCACTCAACGAGCCCCGAGCGCTGTACCGGGGCACCAATTTGCGACTGGTGTACGAGTCCGTCTCCGCGACCGCCAGCGGCGAGCCCGCGGCGGCACTGCCGGCCGCTCCTTGAGGCCGCTACAGACGTACTGCAGTCTCCCCGCCCAGCTGGCAGACTGGCAGCGGCGGACACGCCCCGTGGTTCGCTCTCTCCCACTCGCTCGCGGATGCGGCGAGCTCGGGCCTGAACCGCAGCCAGTGCGGGACAACACTCCGTACCGCTTGGCGTTCCGAGACGACGCGGCCAGATGGCCGCAGGGCCCCAGCGGCAGCTGCTGAACACGCCCAACCCACTCGCCAGCCTAGCTGGTCACCATCGCCGTGAGCCCGCTCCTCGGCGCGCTCGTAAGACGCGCTTTCGGTCCCCGTCCCAGCCAACGGAAACCTGAAGAAACCCTCATCTGGCGAAGAATTCTGGACAAAGCTAGTTAGCCCATGGTCAGAACTCTGAGCACAGGGCATCGACCCCGGCCAGCGCCCATTCCAAGTCAGTGACGCGGAAGTCGACGTAGGGGATGTGGCGGACCCTCCCTCCGTGCGGGTCGTCACCTGTCTGGCGTGTGGGCAAAGAGCACGGCCCGCTCGAACGGTGTCTTGATGTCGGTACCCTTAGCCTTTCTCCCGCCCGACGTAGAGCACGTCATTACTTCAACCATGACTGGTGGAGCGGCGGGGCAGACACCCCGCAGCACATAGTCCAACCGGTGGTTGAAGGCGCGGCATCCACTCGCCACTTCCGCCGCTGCGGACCAAGACCATCTATCATGAGATTGCCATGGCAGTCCTGCTCTCGCACCGGACGGACTGGGCCACGGGAGCCAGTCCGTTTCAGCCGGGCTCGGGCAAGATCCCCCCGTACTTGGCCGGTCGAGTAAGAGAACGAGCCCTGATCCGCACATTCCTGAAGGCCCTCAAGCGGCGGGACTCCCCCGCCAGCGACATCATCCTCTACGGGCCGAGAGGAAACGGCAAGACCGCCCTCATCGAATGGGCCCGGCGCGAGGCCAAGACGTTCAACATCCAAGTAGCCGACCTGCTGGGGGTCCACCTCGAGTCTGAGGAGCGGCTGGCCGCCTCGTTGTCCGATGAGCGTCGCTGGCTGGGCATGCTGCGCGGCTTCACGCTAGGTCCCGTCGGCATCCGATTGGGCAGCCTGCCCTCCGGGCCGGTCCCTTCCGCCCTCGGACGCAGGGTCCGCAAGGGACCGTTCCTCATCCTAGTCGACGAGGCGCACATGCTTGGCGTCGAGACCGGCCGGTCCCTACTCAACACCGTGCAGGCCTTCCGGCGCATGGAGCTGCCCGTGCTGCTGATCCTCGCCGGCACTCCCGACCTGCCCCGCCACCTGAGCGCCATGGGCGCGTCCTTTTGGGACCGCAGCAAGCAGTTGCCCCTCGGCCGGCTGGAGCCGGACTCGGCTGCCGACGCCGTCCGGATCCCGCTGGAGGAGCACGGCCGCTCCATTACGCCGGAGGCCTTGGACCACTTGGTCCGGGAGAGCCACGGCTACCCGTTCTTCCTGCAGCTATGGGGCGACCTGCTGTGGACGGGATGCTCCGATCCGTCCGCGCCCGCCTCGCGGGGCGACGTGGAGCGCACCCGGCCGTTGTTCGAGCAAGAGCGCGAACTCTTCTATGACAAGCGTCTTGACGAGCTCGAGCGCGCCGGACTGTTCGAGGTCGCCGCCGCGGTGGCGGCGGAGTTCGCCGGGGCCGAGCGCGTGCTGCGCGAACGGGTCAGGATCGCCATCCGGTCGGTGGTGGAGCGGGACGGCAACGGCGAAGCGCCGGACTCGGCCGCGGTCCGGGAGACCGAGCGCGTCCTGCGGCACCGCGGCTACATTTGGCCGGTCGTCCAGCAGGGCGTCGGATACTACGAGCCCGGAATTCCCAGCTTGATGCGCCACGTAACGCTCAACGAGATGAAGAACTGGGAAGCCCGCGGTGACGCTCCGTGAACGGTGTGGGGTAGCCTGCGGACAGCCCGCTCCAAGTCGCCTCCCAGATTCGCCGGCCGTACTGACACCATCCCGCACTGGCTCGCGTTCGGTCCCGTCACCCGCGCAGCCGGGCGGGATTGAGCTGAGCGACACCTGTCAACTAACCTGCCGGTCTCACTCCTCCCGCCCGCGGCCTGCCTCTCCTGAGACTGCGCGGAGCTTCCAGTCAACCTGCCGCAGGATCGCCATCATCATGCGGCCGTCCTCGGGGGCCAGCCGCAAGCGGCCGACGAACCTCCGCAGCTTCCGCGTTTGCGTCGCAACGCCGTCTTGGTGCAGGAAGCCGGACGCGTCCAAGACAGGCAGCAGGAGCTGGAGGATTCTCTCCCGCACTCCTGCGCTCACCGTTGCGGGAGTCTGCAGACCAGCTCTCGGAACCGAGTTCCGTGCGATCTCGTAGCAGCAGACGGCCACCGCCTGCCCCAGATTCATCGACGGGCAGTTCTCCTCTGTGGGGATCGACAGGACCCAGTCGCAATGGCTGAGGTCGTCGTTTGACAGCCCGAACTTCTCTGAGCCGAACACCAGCGCCGCCTTCCGGAACTCCAAGTGCGTCCGAATCGCGTCCGCCCCCCGCGGCAGAACCCGGCAGACATGCTGTTGCCGGCGCGAGTCCAGACCACTGCTCGCCACAACCAGCTCCGCTCCAGCGAGCGCTTCCGCCAGCCCGTCCGCCACTCGGGCCCCAGTGAGGACCTCCGCGGCCCCGGCGGCCGAACGCGCGGACCGGAACGCTTTCTCGTACGGACTCACGCACCACAGATTTGAGAATCCGAAGTTGTACATCGCTCGCGCTGCCGCGCCGATGTTCAGCGGGTTGCGCGGCTGCACGAGGACGACGCGCAGGTTGTCCCGCCAGCCGCTCACGCCCTTCGCGACCTCGGTCCTCAGGATGCCCCCGGTTTCACGACCCCAGCATCTGACGCAACGCGTACTGCAGGATGCCGCCGTGCCGGTAGTACTCGACCTCCTTGGGCGTGTCGATGCGCACGCGGGCCTCGAACAGCACAGGCTCCTCTCCGCCATCGGACCGCGCCTCGACCTGCACCGTGCTGGCTGATCCGTCACCCAAGCCGGTGATGCTATAGGTCTCCCGTCCCGTCAGGCCCAAGCTCTCGCGGTCCTCGCCAGCTAGGAATTGCAGCGGCAGCACGCCCATGCCGACGAGGTTCGAGCGGTGAATCCTCTCGTACGTTGCGGCGATCACGGCCGTCACGCCAAGCAAGGCGGGCCCTTTGGCGGCCCAGTCCCTGGAGGAGCCCGTTCCGTACTCGCGTCCGGCCAGCACGACCAAGGGCGTCCCCGCAGCGCGGTATTTCATCGCCGCCTCGTAGATCGTCATCACCTCGGCGCCCGGGTAGAACGTTGTCCAGCCGCCTTCCGTGCCCGGAGCGAGCAGATTGCGCAGCCTCACGTTTCCGAACGTGCCGCGCATCATCACTTCATGGTTGCCCCGCCGGGATCCATAGGAATTGAAGTCCTTGCGCCGGATGCCTTGCTGCCTCAGGTAGTCTGCGGCCGGGCTGTCGGTGCTGATCGCGCCGGCCGGCGAGATGTGATCGGTTGTCACGCTGTCCCCGAGCACGGCCAGGACTCGTGCATCGCGAATGTCTGTCACCTCCTCCGGCTCGCGCTGCATGGAGTCGAAGTAGGGCGGGCGGCGGATGTAGCTTGAACTCGGATCCCAGTCGAACAGCACGGACTGCGTCGCTTCGAGCTGCTGCCAGCGCTCCGTTCCCGAATACACGTCCGCGTAGCTAGCCCGGAACATCTCCGAGTCCACCACTGCTGCGATCGCATCCGCGACTTCCCGTTGCGACGGCCACAGATCCTTGAGGAAGACTTCGCCGCCTTCCAAGTCCGTGCCCAGCGGATCGCTCGCTATGTCGACCTCCATGCTGCCCGCGATGGCGTAGGCGACCACCAAGGGGGGGGACGCCAAGTAATTGGCCCGCACTTCCCCATGCACGCGGCCCTCGAAATTGCGGTTGCCGGATAGGACCGACGCCACGACCAAGGCCCCCTCTCGAATCGCCCCCACGACCTCCTCGGGCAGCGGGCCCGAGTTCCCGATGCAGGTAGTGCATCCGTACCCGACCAAGTTGAAGCCGATCATGTCGAGATAGGTGTCCAAGCCCGACTTGCTGAGATAGTCGGTCACCACCTTGGAGCCCGGCGCCAAGCTCGTCTTCACCCACGGCTTGGCCTGCAGCCCCTTCTCAACCGCCTTCTTGGCCACCAGCCCCGCTCCGATCATGACCGCGGGATTGGAGGTGTTCGTGCAGCTCGTGATGGCCGCGATCACCACGGAACCGTGCCGCAGCTCGCATTCGCTGCCCCGAATCGTGATCTTGACCCCGGTTGCTGCCTCGGCGACCGCGGCTGCGGATCCGCCCCCTCCCGCGGTCGCGGGTCCGGTCGCAACCGACTCCCCCAGCATCCGCGAGAAGGATTGCGAGGCCTCGCTCAGGGCGATCCGGTCCTGCGGTCGCTTGGGGCCGGCGATCGACGGCACGACCTCCGCCATGTCCAAGCTGAGCGTGTCGGAGTACTCGGCCTGCGCCGAACCCGCCGTCCGGTAGAATCCTTGGGCCTTCGCGTACCGCTCGACCAGCTCGACTTGGTCGTCCGCCCGCCCGCTCAGCCGGAGGTAAGCGAGCGTCTCCTCGTCAATCGGGAACAGGCCGCAAGTCGCCCCGTATTCCGGAGCCATGTTCGCGATCGTCGCCCGGTCCGCCAAAGGCAAGTGCTGCAGGCCGTCACCGAAGAACTCAACGAACTTCCCGACCACACCATGCGCTCTCAGCATTTCCACGACCGTCAAGACCAAGTCCGTCGCGGTGGCCCCTTCGGCCAGCCGCCCGGTCAGCTCGAAGCCGACCACTTGCGGGATCAGCATCGAGATCGGCTGCCCGAGCATGCCCGCCTCTGCCTCGATGCCTCCGACGCCCCAGCCAAGCACGCCCAGGCCGTTGACCATCGTGGTGTGGGAGTCCGTTCCGACGAGCGTGTCCGGGCAGACCCAATCTTCTCCGCCCCGCTCGTGGGGAAATGCCACCTTCGCGAGGAACTCGAGGTTCACTTGATGGACGATGCCGGTCTCCGGGGGCACGACACGGAAGTTGCGGAAGGCGTTCTGACCCCACTTCAGGAACTGGTACCGCTCTCGATTGCGGTGGTACTCAAGTGCGCTGTTGAAGGCCAACGCACCTTGGCTAGCGAACCGGTCGACCTGCACGGAGTGATCGATGACCAGGTCCGCCGGCTGGAGCGGGTTGATGCGGGCCGGATCACCGCCCATCTCCAGCATCGCTGCCCGCATCGCAGCGAGATCGACCACTGCCGGAACGCCTGTGAAGTCCTGCATCAGCACTCGCGCAGGCCGGTACGCGATCTCCTTGTGGGGTTCGGACTTGGGATCCCAGTCCAGCAGGGCCTCGACATCCCGGTCGGTCACGCTGACTCCGTCCTCGAAGCGCAGCAAGTTCTCCAGCAGGATCTTGAGCGAGTACGGAAGCCGGTCTGCCCGCCCGTCTTGCAAGGCCGTAAGTCGGTGGAACGAGTAGGAGCGCCCGCCGCAGGAGAGCGAGTCCTTGGTGCTGAATGAATTCATGAATGCCTTCTTGGGATCTGGCGGCGACGGGCTGTGCGAGCGCCCGCCTAAGCGACCTGCCACGGCCGCCCGCTTCACCCGTGTCCCTTCAGCGTATCGGAATCTTGTCGGCCTGCGCTGTGCGGAAGTGTCCTTGGGTCGTCCATGGTTCCGCGGCTCGCGATCTTCGGCGCGCTCCGCCGACCTGCCGCTGGCGAGGCGGGCCTGATCACGAGCCAGTGCATCGGAACCGTCCCGCACCTACTGCTCAAGCCTCGCGACCGCGTCTTATGGAGGCTTAGGCATCAGACTGCTGCTCCCCACCGGAGGTGCTTGCAATGGCGCAAAAGCGCCTGAAAACAGTGATTTGGCCGCGATTCACGGAATCCTCCCAGTTGCTTTACGTCGTGCGGAAGGCCTTGGGGCGGTCGTTCTGGCCTCGCTGCGCCCCCAAGGAGTGCCTGCCGCGCAGTCCCTGCCTCAGCTCCCATGGGTGCCCGCCCTGAGCCCTGCTCGTGGTTCATGCTCCACCCTCCTCGTCCGTGGCGAGCTGCTCGAACAGAGGCGCGCCAGGGTCCGGCAGCCGCACATACAGCCCGCGCTGGCGGCCGTGAGTGACATGGCAGGATTCCATCTGGCCCGCCCGCACGCGGTTCCAGATGGTCTGGCGGGTCACGCCCAGACGTTGCTTCGCGGTCGCGACCGACACGAACCCCGCCGGCACCTCCGGGCGGAAACGGCTGCGCACCTCGTCCGTCATGCGCACCCGCAGCGGGGCTCCCTCCACACCCGGATCGACCACCGGCAGCAGGCCGGCGCGGACCCACCGGTACACTGTGTCCTCGTGAACCCCCAGTTCCCGGGCCGCCTCACGGGCGCTGACCAGGGTGCCGGACGCGTCTCCAGCCTGGCCCGGACGGTAGGCCTCAATGTCATGCCGCCGCCGTAGGCCGCCCACCAGTTTCGCGCTGAACGGCAGGCCGCGCGCGCTGCGCCGTCCATGCCGATTGAGGACGCGCGCGACCGTGCGGTCAGGGTAGTGCCGGGACAGGTTGCGGATCAGCTCGAGCGTGCTCGCATCGGTGCGCTGGGGCGGCGGCGGGGCAGGCACGATCTTCGGGAACTCGAGCTCATCGACCAGCCCGCCCCGCCATTCGACCTGGGCGGTGATCCGGCCAGCCTCCTCGCAGCGCTCGAGTGCGACCTGCTTCACCAGGCAGCCGAGCAGGCGCTTGCGGTCGGCGTTGGACGTGCTCGGCGCCTCCCACACTCGCGGCAGGCAGCTCCCCAGCGCTGCGAAGAACTCCGGCGCTGGAGGCTCACGGCGCTCAGCACGAGCCATCGCCAAGGCCTGTTCGGCCTCCTGCAGCGCCACGGCCGCCCGCTCCCACTCGCGCTCCAGCGTGGCCGCCACCAGTCGGTTGTCGGGGTCAACCTGCCGGTAGCGCCGCTCGGCCAGCCCGGCCTCGTAACGGCAGTGCTGCAGTGCCTGCTCCTCACGGCGCAGGGCCGCCTCCGCGCCGCTGGCCGCCTCCGCAGCCGCCTGCAGGGCGGCCTCCGCACCGGCCGGGGTCGCCCGTGAGAGAAACCAGCGCACCACCTCCCGGTCGATGCGCTGGCCGCCCGCCGAGAAGCAGCCGCGCCGCAGGCCGCTGTCCGGGTCCGGCGCGCTGCACTCGTAGCTCCAGCCGCGCCGGCTGTACTGCACACGCATCGCGTAGCCACAATGGCCGCACACGACCAGTCCCTGCAGCAGCGCCGGCCCTTCCCTGGCCGGCCCCCGCGCTCCCTGCGGGTACGAGTGATTGCGCGCCAGCTGCTCCTGGACCTCCAGCCATTGCTGCCAGCTGAGATACCCCTCATGGTGTCCCGGCTGCAGCATCTCCCACTGCTCCTCGACGGGCCGCAGCGGCCTGCTGCGCTCCCGCCCGCGCAGGAAGTGATAGGCGTAGGCGCCACCCATGGCGGGATTCTTCAGCACGCGCAGCACACGGTCGTACGTGGCCGGCCTCCACAGGATCTCGCCGGTGGAGTGATTCCGCACCGGCAGCTCGATCTCCCGCTCCCTGAGCAGCACCGCCGCCTGCCGCGCCGTCCCGGCCTCATGGAACGCTGCGAACACTGCCTCGATCGCCCCTTGCACGCGTTGGTCGGGGTGCTTGCGAATCGTCTCCCCGCTGCGCTCGAAGGCGGCCGCCACGCGCCAATACAGCGCCCCGCGCAGCGCCTTGTTGCGGCGGCCGCCCTCCATGCGCGCCCGCTGGACCGACAGATCCGCGGCCGAAATTGTGCCTTTGAATCCTTATGTAGGGTACAAAGTTATGTGAGGCAGAAGGCGGAAAGCCCTGCGGAGACGCCTTCTTTCCCCCAAATTGCCTAACATAATATTCGGGGGCTGGAATGTCTGACAGAGTGTCATCTCCATGCCTTCAGGAGGTGAGACGTGTTCGAGGACCTATACAAGGACCCTGCGACGATCGCGAAATATCGGCGTGCGCCGCTGCTGGAGGACCGGGAGCGATACTTGCGCTCCGTGGTTGCCTCAGGTGCCGTTCGCGACGTCGCACGTCAGGTCGCACGCGCCCAGCTGGTTGTCATGGAGTTGCTGAGTCTGCCTGATGCTGACATTCCGATCCGGTTGGCGACTGTGGAGAGGTCTGTTCAGGAGTGGTGCCGGAGCCGTCCGGAGACTTCTGCGGCGACTTTTCGACGTCATGCCCTCCGCTGGCTCCGTTTCCTTGGCTGGCTGGACGAACCTCCCCGCGACACTCATCCGCACGTCCGACAGGTGGAGACCTTCGCGGCCTGGATGCGGGACGAGCGGGGGCTGTCTGAAGCGACCGTTGGCAACTGCCTTTATGCGAGCAACCGTTTCTTTGCTTGGGCAGCACACCTGAATCTGATGCTGGCCGACATCACGATCGGTGATGTCGACGCATACCTTGCCGAGCGGATTGCCGCCGGAGGCTTGCGCCGCACCTCCGCGCGGGCTGCAGCCGAGCGCTTGCGGAGTCTGTTCCGCTTCGCCGAGACGCGGAACTGGTGCCGACCGGGCATCGCCGGGTGCATCATGCCGCCACTGGCCTATCCCGACCGACCGGTACCCAAGGGGTTCGATCGGGACGAAGTCGAGAAGCTGCTCGCCACGACCGAGGGTTCGACTCCGGCCGACCTGCGCGACCGTGCGGTGCTGATGCTGCTGGCAACCTGCGGGCTCAGGGCTGGTGAGGTGAGCGCGCTGCGCGTCGAGGACGTCGACTGGGAGCGGAGCTTGTTGCGGGTTTTCCGTCCCAAGACCGGCCGAGGCGACACTTTCCCGCTGACCCCCTCCATCGGCAATGCATTGGCGGACTATCTGCTCAAGGCGCGCCCGAAGGCGGGACGGGAGCGAGCCTTGTTCTTGACGTTGCGGGCGCCGCTCATGCCGTTGAAGAGCGGCGCGATAGGGATGATCGTCCGCAGTCGCGCGAAGCGCGTTGGCATTGCCGGCAAGCGCCTGGGTGCCCATGCACTTCGTCATGCGGCAGCACAGCGACTGGTCGACGAGGGCTGTGCCCTGAAGACCGTTGGCGATTTCCTCGGCCATTCCAGCCCGAGCGCGACCGCCGCATACGCAACCATCGATCTCGCCTCGCTGCGGCCGGTCGCCGACATCCGCCTCAAGGAGCTGCTCAATGACACTGCGTGAAGCCGCCGACAGCTATGTTGCGTGGCAGCGTCGGCACGGCGCGAAATTCCGCTCCAGCGCGCAAACCCTCGATGCCTTCTGTCGTCAGATCGGTGAGGAAAGGGGCTGTGACACGGTGGCCGAGAAGGAAGTCCGTCGCTTCCTTGCCGGCCAGGGAGCGCTCACGAGAACCCGTGCGGTCAAGTACGGGACGCTGGCCGGATTCTACAGGTTCGCATTGAGCCGGAGCCACGTGAGCCGCATTCCCATGCCGCCGCGCGAGGCGGAGCCGAGGCCACCGGACGTAGCGCCGTCCTTCATCTTCACGCGCGACGAGTTGCGGCGTCTCTTCAAGGTGGCGGGCGTCAGGCGCACACGTTGCCCGAAGCTCGATGCCGAGACTTTCCGGACCTTCTTGCTCCTGCTCTACGGTGTCGGGCTGCGCTCCGGGGAAGCGCGGCGACTGACAGTGGCCGACGTGGACCTGGACTCGACCGTGCTCACGGTGAACGATTCGAAGTTCTACAAGAGCCGACTCGTGCCGGTCGGCGCTGACCTTGCCGGCGTGCTTCGCCGTTACGCCGCCACTCGAGCACGGCGCCCGTTCCGCGGGGGAACGGCATCTGCCTTCCTCGCCTGTCGCGACGGGTCGCCGCTGGGCAAGGCCATCGTCGGTCGCGCGTTTCGCACGACGCTGCGGGCAGCCGGGATCAGCAACAGCAAGCCCGGTTGCCGGCGGGCTTGCCTGCATTCGCTGCGTCACTCCTTCGCCACCCACCGCCTGACCCTCTGGTATCGAGAGGGGGCCGACGTTCAAGCCCTCCTGCCGGCCCTGTCGACCTATCTCGGCCACGGCAGCGTGGCAGCGACGCAGGTCTATATAGCGATGACCCCGGAATTGCTCGACGAGGCCAGCGGTCGGTTCGAACGCTACAGCGAACGAAAACGAAGCCCGGATGCCGGGCAGCCAGCGCAGCGGAGCACGCACGATGCCTGAACTTAGCCCTGTGCTCGGCTCATGGGTCAAGCGCTTCCTGATCGAGTATCTCCCGACCGAGCGCAATCTGGCCGTCAACACGGTGAAGAGTTATCGCGACTGCCTGACGCTGCTGTTGCCGTTTGTCGCGCGCCGGTGCGGCAGGCCGGTGGAACGTCTCCAGGTCGAGGATCTGTCCGCCGACCGCGTGACAGCTTTTCTCGGCCATTTGGAGAGCGAGCGGGGCTGCTCAGCGCAGACCCGCAACCAGCGCCTGGCGGCCATCCGGTCCTTCGCCCGCTATGTTGCGGTGCGCGACGTCGCACTGCTCGAATGGGCCGGCAGCATCCGCTCCATTCCAGTCAAGAAAACGGTGCGACGCCGGATCGCCTGGCTGGAGGCGGAAGACATGGAAGCCATGATCACGGGGACGAACAGACGGTCCGTAGGCGGACTGGTGGAGCATGCCCTGCTGCTGTTCCTGTACAACACGGGTGCGAGAGCCACCGAGGCGGCGGGGCTGCAGCTGGAGGATCTGCATCTCCCGGAACGCACGGGCGAAGCCGCGCGGGCAACGATCCATGGCAAGGGTGGAAGGACTCGCGTCACGCCGCTATGGACGAGAACCGCGCAGGCGCTCGCCGCTCTCTCGAGAGACCGTCCGGCCAACTGCCGGACCGTCTCTTGGAGCCGGCATCGAAAATCCTACACGCGGCATGGCATCATCGACCTCGTGAAGCGGGCCGCGGCCCGTGTGCCGACACTCGAAGGAAGAACGGTCACACCGCACGTATTGCGTCACACCTGCGCCTGCCACCTGCTTCAATCCGGCGTGGATCTGAATACCATCCGAGCTTGGCTCGGCCACGTATCGCTCGCAACCACCAACATCTACGCCGAAGTCGATCTGAGAGCGAAGGAAGAGGCGATGAAATCCACCTCTCCTCATGATGCCGGAGGTCAACCGCGATGGAAGACGCAGAAGGGCCTGCTGGAGCAGCTGAAGACCATCTGATGGGGAATTATTATGTTAGGCCGTTTGAGGGAAAGAAGGCGTCTCCGCAGGGCTTTCCGCCTTCTGCCTCACATAACTTTGTACCCTACATAAGGATTCTTATGTAATGTCCCACATAAGAATCCCAGGACCAGCTCATCATCGGAGCGCTGCGGCAAGTACACGTTGGCGTCCTCAATGAGGGCCGCCTCGTGCACCCGGCACAGGTCCAGCAACTGAAACCACTCGACCGTGTTGCGCGCCAAGCGCGACACCTCGATCCCGAACACGCCCCCGACCTGATCCAGCGACAGCAGTCGGCACAGCTCGTCGAATCCTGAGCGCGTCCCCTGCGTCGCGGCACTGCGCCCCAGATCGCTGTCAATCGTCCGAATGCGGTCCCGCCTCCAGCCCAGATCCAAGGCCCGTTGCACCAGCCCGTACTGGCGGGCCTGCGACTCCCGGTTGTTCAGCACCTGCCGGGGGGACGACTGACGCACGTACACCACCGCCAGACGGCTCAGCTGCCGGGCTCCGATCTTCGCGCTCATGGTGCGCCTCCCGCTGCCCCATCCGGACCATCACCCGCGCCAGTTCCGCCACCAGGCGTTGCCGCTGCGCGGGCGGCACGCTCCGCCACTGCCGCCAGCGCCGCTCGCGCTCCAGCAGCTCCAGCAGCGGCCTTATTCGAACCTCCATCCTGGGCAGAGCTGCAGCGCTGCGCGAGCGCACGCACCAGATTACACAGTGCCACGAAATCCGGCAACTCGCCGGCCAGCCGCGGCGAGTGCGGCTCCCGCGCGCCGAGACTGGTCCATGACGCCGGCAGCCAGCACGTGCTCCCGTCCGGCAGCCGGACCTTGACTCTCAAGCCGCGCAGGCCGATGTTGCGCACGCCGATGACCGACACCGTCGTGCCCTCCAGCGGATGGCGCGGACGGCGGATCGTGACCGCATCCGGTGGCCCCGCCGACCCATCCGCCTGCGGTATAGCAGTCTGTGGCGAAGGTGGAGGCGACAGGGAACGGGTCCGCCGGCCGCACCCAGGCAGCGGGCCTAGGAGCGGATCGGATTCCGTCCGGGACGGCCGCCGGATCTCGCCAGCCCGCTGCCGGATCAGATTGCAGTTGTAGTGCCAGGGCACGGTCCGCCGGGCGCCAGCCACTCCCCAGCCGCACCTGTTGAGACCGGCTTTCTGAGGAGTCTAGGAGATGCGGAGAATCGCACGATATACAAGTTATTGTATTGACTAGCGCGCTATTTGCTGAACTAACACTGCGAACTGGCCGGCCAGCCGTCTGCTGTCTGCAATCAAGGGCCGCTTGCAAGCGACGCTCCAGCCAGGCATCCGAGCCGCAAACTGTTGAAGAAGTGCTGTGCGCGGGCACAGTCTCAATCCCCCGGGAGGATCCTGGCCAGGGCGGCCTCCAAGCTGGGCTGAGACGGCGGCGCTGCAAGCCGCCTGATCGCTGGCTCTGAAGGCGACCACCGGCGCGCCGCGCCATGCGCGCTGCTGGGACATCCGTCAGCCTGGGCTGGCGAGGTCAGTCCGCTCCGATCGC
This sequence comes from Bryobacterales bacterium, assembly GCA_963662745.2. Classification (GTDB taxonomy): domain Bacteria; phylum Acidobacteriota; class Terriglobia; order Bryobacterales; family UBA6623; genus VXMF01. Next base: position 540,530 of record CAXXUI010000002.1, on the reverse strand, counting down.
CCAGAGGTGGTCCGCCGTGCGGATGTAGAGGCGTCCTCCCGAGACAGCCATCGATGCCTGCGTGTGCTCGTCCAAGCCGTTGCGGGCCAGCTCGTCATAGTCTCGCCCCGGACGGATGACCGTGCTCTCGCCCTCCTCAGAGAGGAAGTAAATCCTTCCGTCGGCGAGCACCGGGGATGCCCAATGCGTCCCGCCGACCCGCTCCTGCCAAATGACGTGGCCCGTCTCAGCGTCCATGCAGGTGGCCACGCCGTTCTCGTGGATGTTGTAGAGCAGGCCGTCGTGGTAGAGCATCGACGGGATGTGCGACGCCGAGCGTGTCTGCTCCCAGACGATCTTCCCACCCGGGGCCACTGCCCGGATCGCAGTCGCCTCAAAACCGGAGATGGAGTAGGCCAGTCCGCCCCCGACCACGATCGAGGGCACTACGCCCTCGCCTTGGGCGTACACGGACCATAGCCGCTTGCCGGTCTCCGGGTCGAAGCCCTGGATGACGTCGCCCGCCGCTGAAATCAGCTGAGGCGTTCCGTCGACCTGCAGGAGGTTGGGTGTCACGTGGGCGAGCCGAGAGGGTCCGCGCTTGCCGATCCACGCAGGCTCGCCGGACTCCTTGTTCAAAGCCCAGATGGCCGCCCCGGCCCAAGGAACCTTCCAGCCGATCTTCTCCTCGCGCCGCGTGCGGCTCGACGGGTCGAACGCCATGACGAGCAGGTCCTCGTGGAGAATCGGCGATGCACCGAGACCGTGCTCGGAGAAGAAGTCGAAGTCCCGGTTCTGCCACAGCACGTTGCCGTCGAAGTCGAGAGCCACGATGCTGCCGTCAGCGAATACCGCGAACACGCTGCGTCCGTCAGTGACAGGAGTCGGCGAGGCATAGGAGTTCTGGCGCCTCTTCATCAGCGTCTCTTGGTCGAAGACCTGCCTGTCCCAGAGCAATTCTCCTGTGCCGGCGTCGAGGGCCAGGACATGGCAGGCCGCCCCGTCGTTCTCGGCCGTGGTGAGGAACACGCGGTCTCCCCAGACGATGGGCGACGACCAAGCGCTGCCCCGCAGCGGGGTCTTCCACTTCACGTTGTCTTCCCGGCTCCATCGCAGAGGCAGGTCCCGTTCGGCTGAGACGCCCTGTCGCGTCGGGCCCCGGAAGCCGGGCCAGTTCTCTGCCCCGATTGACGGGAGGAAGCAAAGCAGCAATGTGATAGCGCGAGCGGTGCAAGTCACTAGTGCGAGACTAGCAGGCTGCCAGAGGCGCTTCCAGTTCCGAATGGGTGCCCCGGATCGCTATGCTGCGGTCTCCGGTTGCCGTCGGGCGCACTCGCCCAGCGGTCTGCCGGCTGTGGACTCAGCCGCCTCGTCGCCGGCCGGTTAGCATGGTCCACGCCATGGCACGGCCTTCCAGCTCTGCAACTCGGCGGGACGCCCTCAAGCTGTTGGCCGGGGCTCCGGCAGCTGCCTTGGCGGCCGACCGTCCCCCCAACTTCGTGTTCGTCTTCTGCGACGACCTGGGCTGGGGCGACCTGCCGGCTTACGGCCATCGCAACGTCAACGCTCACGGTGGCTGGATCGTCCGCGGCGAGCTGAAGACGCCCCACCTCGACCGCATGGCCCGAGAGGGGACGCTCTTCACGCAGTTCTACGTCAACTCGGGCGTCTGCTCACCCAGCCGAGCCTCCGTCATGACCGGCCGCTTCCCGGCGGAGGTCGGCATTCACGACTACTTGGCGGGCGAGGAGCTGAACCGGCGGCGGGGCTGCGTGAACTACCTCGATCCAGCGGTGCCCACCGTCACCGGCCTGCTGCAGGCGGCCGGATACGCGACCGCCCACTTTGGCAAGTGGCACCTGGGCGGACGCACCGGGGCGCCCCCGCCTCAGCAGTACGGAATCGATGTCTACGACGATTGCCGCTCCGGCCCTGGCGGGCGAATCACGTCCACCGCTCAGATCGTCGACAAGACCATCGAGTTCGCTGAGCGCAACCGGGATGCACCCTTCTACGTCAACGCTTGGCTCTACGACCCGCATTCGCCGCTGCATCCGACGGACGAGATGCTCGCCGAGTACGAGGACCTCACGCCGCGATGGCGCGGCAACTACGGCGCGCTGCAAGTGTGGTACTCCGTGCTGACATACATGGACACCCAGGTCGGCCGCCTGCTGAACCGGCTCGACGAGCTGGGCCTCGGCGAGAACACCGTGGTGGTGTTCTCGAGCGACAACGGCCCAGAGTCCGGCCTGATCCCGTTCGTCTCGCACTACGGCAACGCCTCCTCGTCGGGACCGTTCCGCGGCTTGAAGCGCAGCCTCTACGAAGGCGGGATCCGGGAGCCCTTCATCGTTCGCTGGAAGGGCCAAGCGCCGGCGGGCGCTGTGGACTCGGAGACCGTGTTCTCGGGAGTCGACTGGCTGCCCACGGTCTGCAGGCTGGCAGGCGTCGACGTGCCTGACGGCCTCCGGGGCGAGGACCTCTCGGGGCCGCTTCGCGGACGCCCCGCGTCGCGATCCCGAGCGCTGCTGTGGGAGAACCGCTTTCCGGTCTACGGGCATGTCTTGGACAAGAGCCCGATGCTCGCGATCCGCAGCGGCCGGTGGAAGCTCCTGATGAATCCCGACCGCAGCCGCGTGGAGCTGTACGACATTCCGGCCGACCCTAGCGAGATGAACAACCTGAGCGATCGCGAACCAGGGATCGTCCGCCGACTGGCGAGGCAGGTGCTGGCGTGGCGGGAGACCCTTCCCCCAGGCCCAGTGGACCCGGCTGCGGGCCAAGCGCGCTACGAGTGGCCCGCGGGCGATCTATGACACGGCGCCCAGCAACGTCGGGGTGGAGTAAGATTTGCCTAATGCCAGCGCTTGCCATCTCGACCGTCGCGCTCGTGCTCGCTCAGGCGGGCTGGTCCGCGGACCATCCCTCCGCGTCGTTCTCGAACGAGTTGATCGAGGCGAAGGTCTACTTGCCCGACCCCGAGACGGCGTACTACCGCGGCACGAGGTTTGACTGGTCCGGAGTCATCTACAGCTTGGTGTACGCGGGACACGAGTACTTCGGAGAATGGCAGGTCTCCGACGATCCCTATCTCCACGACCGCATCACCGGGCCGGTGGAGGAGTATCGCACCAACAACAAGGGTTTGGGATACGACGACGGCGAGGACCGCTTCTTGCGCATCGGCGTCGGCGTCGTCGAGAAGCCGGAGGAAGAGGACTACCGGTGGCGGCACAGCTACAAGGTGGTCGATCCCGGCGAGTGGAAAGTGCGTCAAGGGGCGAACTGGATCGAGTTCACGCAGGAGGTCGCCGCGCCGGCCTTGGGCTACGGGTACCGGCTGACGAAGTTGCTCACGCTGCCGCCTGGGAGGCCCGAGCTGGTCATCGACCATCGGCTGGAGAACCTCGGGCGGAGGACGATCGAGACCAATGTGTACAACCACAACTTCTTCGTGATCGACAGCCAGCCGACCGGCCCGGACTTCGAAGTGACGTTCCCGTTTGAGCTGACTGCGGATCGCGAGCTGGACGGCTACGCGGTGGTCAGCGGACGGCAGATCCAGTTCGCGAAGCAGCTGCCGTCCGGAGAGAGCATCTTCACGATGCTCACGGGCTACGGCCGAACCCCGGACGACCACGCGTTCACGATCGAGAACCGCAAAGTGCGAGCCGGCGTGCGCGTCGCCACCGACCGGCCCTTAAGCAGGCTGCAGTTCTGGTCGCCGCGGACGACCGTGTGCCCGGAGCCCTTCGTGGATCTGGAGATCGGCGCGGGCCAAGCTGACCGCTGGTCGATCCGCTACGAGTTCTACACGTTGGACTGAGACGGATCCGCTTCCCGTGCGCCGGACGGCGCGCCACCGCGTTTGCTCACGCCTTGACGCCTTCGCCCGGCCTCGGTTGACACGCGGCACCATCGGACCGCCTCGACGCCGGCACGCAGAGCGGCCGCAGGTTCCCCTTCCACAACGCCGAGGATCTGCCGCAGCGCATCCTTGCGTGCGTCGGACGGCTCCCGGCGCCCGCCCGCTCTGCCCGGGCGTTGCTGGTATCCTCAATGAGGATCCAATGTCCGCCGCGGTGCGTGACAGCAGGAGGTCCCTAGCTAGCATGCCCAGACCCCCCCGTACGGGCGGCAAGCGCCCGCTCCGGCGACGCAAGCTCCCGCCAGGCGCCAAGCGTCCGGTTCGCAGGCCCATCAGGAAGAAGAAGCCGCTGAAGATGCCTTCGTCCCCATGGGAGGGGCCGCTTCCCGAGGCGCTGCGGGGCAGGTTCGGCGATTCGATCCGGGAGGCCACCCTGTTGGGCGGCCAGAAGCTGGTCGTGGCCGACTTAGCCGCAGCGGCCGGCATCCTGCAATTCCTCAAGGACGATCGCGGCTTCGACTACCTAGTGGACGTTACGGCCGTGCATTGGCCCAAGAGGGAGGGCGAGACCTTCGACCTCGTCTGGATCCTGTACTCGTTCGCGACGAACGAGCGCGTCCGCCTGAAGGCGGCCTTGCTGGAGGGCGCCAAGGCCCCGACCGCCACGGGCCTCTACCAGTCGGCCAACTGGCTGGAGCGCGAGGTCTACGACATGTTCGGCATCGAGTTCGATGGTCATCCCGACCTGCGGCGCATCCTCATGCCCGACGAGTGGGACGGCTTCCCGCTGCGCAAGGAGTACGGCATCGTGCAGCAGGATGTCGACTGGGTCAGGGAGAACCTGAAGATCGAGAGTGCGCAGTGATGGCGGCTACGACACTGGCCCCGCCCCCGGCCGAGGACGCGACGCTCCTCGACAGCAACGAGATGGTCCTCAACATGGGGCCGCAGCACCCGTCCACGCACGGCGTGCTGAGAGTGATCCTCAAGCTAGACGGCGAGACGGTGCTCGGCACCGACTGCGTGATCGGCTACCTCCACCGCGGCGTCGAGAAGATCGCCGAGAACCGGACGTACCAGCAGTTCGCGCCCTACGTGGACCGCATGGACTATGTCGCGGCCGTCTCGAACGGCCTCGGCTACTGCATGGCGATTGAGCAGCTGCTCGGCGTAGAGATCCCTTCCCGCGCCCAGTGCGTGCGCGTCATCCTGGCCGAGCTGAACCGGATCGCATCCCACCTGCTGTGGTTGGGCACGCACGCCCTCGACATCGGCGCCATAACGCCCGTGTTCTTGTGCTTCCGCGAGCGCGAGCAGGTGCTCAACATCTTCGAGAAGTACTGCGGCGCGCGCCTCACCACGCACGCCTTCCGCATCGGCGGCCTGCAGTACGAAACGTACGACACCTTCGAGCGGGACTGCCTCGCCCTGTGTGACCTGATGGAGGAGAAGGTGCAGGAGTACCACTCCCTCCTCACCGGGAACCGCATCTGGGTGCGGCGCACCAAGGGCGTCGGCGTCCTCAGCGCCGAGGACTGCAAGGACTACGGAGTCACGGGCCCGCTGCTACGCGCGGCCGGCGAGGCTTGGGACCTGCGCAAGGTCCGGCCCTACTGCGGTTACGAGAAGTACGACTTCGAGGTCCCCACGGCTGAGAGCGGCGACACCTTCGACCGCTACATCGTGCGGATGAAGGAGATGGAGCAGTCCTGCCGCATCATCCGCCAAGCCGTCGAGACACTGCCCGCCGGGCCGATCAAGGGCAAAGTCGGCAAGGTGATCAAGCCGCCACCCGGCGAGGCCTACGTTTCCATCGAGGCCCCTAAGGGCGAGCTCGGCTACTACGTGGTCAGCGACGGCTCACTCAAGCCTTACCGGCTCCGCGTCAGGCCGCCCTCGTTCGTGAACCTCGGCGCGCTGGACAAGATGTGCCGGGGCAGCCTCGTGGCCGATGTGGTCGCGATCATCGGCACCATCGACATCGTCTTGGGAGAGGTCGACCGCTAGGACACGCCATGCTCGAACAACTGCTCGACATTCCCTACGTGCAGCCGCTCGTGCTGACTGCGGCCATCGTGCTCGTCTTTCCGCTTGTCGCGGGATACATCGTGCTGGCCGAGCGCAAGGTCTTGGCCGACCTCCAGGTGCGGCTCGGGCCGATGCGCGTTGGCCCCTACGGCGTCCTGCAGCCGCTGGCCGACGCCCTCAAGCTGATGCTCAAGGAGGACATCATCCCCTCCCGGGCCGACAAGTGGATCTTCTGGCTGGCTCCGGTGCTGTCCACCTTCACGGCCCTGTCGGCCTTCGCGGTCCTGCCGCTCAGCGACCGGCTGTACGTCGCCGACGTCAACATCGGCATCCTGTTCATTCTGGCGATGTCGTCGATCGGCGCCTTGGGCCTGATCCTCGGCGGGTGGTCGGCCAACTCCAAGTACTCGCTGATGGGTTCGCTACGGGCGGCGGCGCAGATGGTGAGCTACGAGGTGCCGCTCGGGTTCGCCACAGTCACTGCGATCATGTGCGCCGGGACGCTGTCGATGCAGGGCGTGATCCGGTCCCAGCTCGAGCGCGGCGTGTGGGGCGCTTTCGACAACTTCGGACTGATGCTGATCCCGACGGCGCTGTTCATCATCGCCGGCACGGCGGAGACCAACCGCGCCCCGTTCGACCTTCCCGAGGCCGAGTCCGAGCTGGTGGCGGGATTCCACACGGAGTACTCCGGCTTCCGCTGGGCGCTGTTCTTCCTGGCCGAGTACGCCGCCATCGTGGTAATCAGCTCGTTGTGCGTCACGCTCTTCTTCGGCGGTTGGCTGCGTCCGTTCCCCAACGTGGCGGCGCTGGAGATCCCGGTCAACTTCGGATTCCCGGCGGCCTTGTTCGCCCTCATGGCCTTCGGCTGCCTCAAGGGCGTGCCCAAGCAGCCGATCGCGGGCTTCAAGATCCTCATGGCCCTCATCGCCGGGGCCTTCCTGCTGGTGGCGGGGGCCTTCGTCGTGCCAGCCGTGAACGAGCTGGTGATCGGGCTGTTCTGGTTCTGCTTCAAGCTGGCGGCGATGGTCTACCTGTTTATCTGGTACCGGGGAACCTTCCCGCGCTTCCGCTACGACCAGCTGATGGATGTCGGCTGGAAGTGGCTGATCCCGATCAGCATGGCCGGCCTGATTCTCAATGGGGTGGTGCAGCTGCTGGCCCGCGGCTAGGGCAGGCGGCGCAGTGCGATAATCGAAGCGAGGCTTGGCATGGCCGATCTACTCAAGACATTCCTCCTGACCGACCTCTTCAAGGGGTTGTGGACGACCTTCAAGAACCAGCGGCCGTCCAAGGTGGTCACCGAGCGGTACCCGCTCGAGCGACCGCCGGTCGCCGAGCGCTACCGTGGCGCGCCGCGCCTGAACACTCATCCCGAGACCTCCGAGACGCTGTGCATCTCCTGCAACCTCTGCGCCTTGGCCTGCCCTGAGGAGCTGATCGTGGTGACCTCCGTGCGCAACGCGAAGACGCGCCGCAAGGATCTCACGACGTTCACCTACGACGTCTCGCGCTGCATGTTCTGCGGCCTGTGCGAGGACGCCTGCCCGGTGGACGCGCTGGAGCTGACGCAGGACTTCGAGCTGGCCACCTACACCCGGGAGGGGCAGATCTGGGACCGCCAGATGCTGGAGGAAGGGCCCTTGCCGGTCGAGTACAGACGCTGAACCGCAAGCCCCCCAAGCCGCGCCCGCACGGCGGCCGTGGCTCACGGGCATGGTGATATGCTGTTGAATCTGTTGCTTGGCAAGCCCTCTTACGACCATTCATGCCGATCGATACAGCCCTCTTCTACGTCCTAGGCGCTCAGATCCTGGGCAGTGCGCTCATGACGATCACGCGTCGCAACGTCGTCTACGCGGCGGTCTGGCTGATCAGCGCGCTGGTCGGCATCGCGGGGCTGTTCCTGCTCCAAGGAGCCGAATTCCTCGCCGGGGTCCAGATCATTGTCTACATCGGCGGGATCATGGTCCTGTTCCTGTTCGTGATCATGCTGGTGCCGGTGCAGGAGGAGGCCGGGCAGCGGCGCTTCTCCAACCAGAAGTGGCTCGCCTTGGCCTGCGCGCTGGGGGTGTTCGCCATGCTGGGAATCATCGTGGCTCGCGGAGTCGGGGCCTTGGACCATCCGGGCCGGCTCGAACCGCCGGGGCTGGGCTCGCTCACGGAGAACTCCGAAACAGTGGGCATGGTGCTGTTCTCCGAGTACTTGCTGCCGTTTGAGCTGGCGTCGATCCTGCTGCTCGTGGCGATCATCGGCGCGATCGTGATGTCGAAGGTTCGCAAGGGAGGGGCCGAGGGCTGATCCGCGCCCTCAATCACCATGGAAGTCACAAGCACCCACTACGTCGTGCTGAGCATGCTCCTGCTCGGCATCGGCGTGACCGGGATCCTGACGAGGCGCAACATCCTCGTGCTGCTGATGTCGGTCGAGTTGATCCTCAACGCCGTCAACATCAATCTGGTCACTTTCTCCGCGGCCCAGCAGCAGGTGCATGGCCAAGTGTTCTCGATCTTCGTGATCACGGTCGCCGCTGCGGAGGCGGCCGTCGGCTTGGGCATCCTGATCGCGCTGTTCCGCAACAAGCACACCGTCCACGCGGACGAGATCGACTTGCTGCGCTGGTAGGGGGTTGGGGTTGTTCTTCCTAGAGAGTATCTGGCTCATCCCGATGTTCCCGCTCCTCGGAGCGGTGGCCATGCTGCTGTGCGGGCGCCTGCTGGACCGGCAGCATCCGCTCGGCCCGCCCGAGGACGACGCCCATGCGGCGCACCACGCGCCCTCGCCGGGCCGGCGCTGGATCGACCTGCTGTGCTGCGGCATGGTGCTGCTGTCCTTCTTGTTCTCGGCAGGGGCCATCTGGCAGCTGCAGGGGGTTGAGGGCCACAGCTGGGAGGTCGTGAAGTGGACCTGGCTGGCCGGGCTCGAGTCCGGGACGGAAGCCGGTGTCCGGCCCTTCACGGCGGAGTGGGGCTTCCTGCTCGACTCCCTCAGCTCGGTCATGGTGCTGGTCGTCACCGGGATCGGCTTCCTGATTCACGTCTACTCCACCGGCTACATGGCTCACGACGGGGGCTACTACCGATTCTTCGGGTTCCTCAACCTGTTCCTGTTCTTCATGCTGGTGCTGGTGCTGGGGAACAACTACGCCCTGCTGTTCGTGGGCTGGGAGGGCGTGGGCTTCTGCAGTTTCGGCCTGATCGGCTTCTACTTCCGCAAGAAGTCGGCCTCGAACGCGGCCAACAAGGCCTTTATCGTCAACCGCGTGGGCGACGCTGGGTTCGTGCTGGGCATGCTGCTGACCTTCACGACGCTCGGCACGCTGAAATTCACGGAAATCGGACCCGCCCTCGCGGCGGCTGGATTGGGGCCGGAGGACGCATGGGGGCCGCTGAGCCTGATGGGCCTGCTGTTCTTCGTGGGGGCGATGGGCAAGTCGGCGCAGCTGCCGCTCCACGTCTGGCTGCCGGACGCCATGGAGGGCCCGACGCCGGTGTCGGCTCTGATCCACGCTGCGACGATGGTCACGGCGGGCGTCTACCTGGTGGCCCGCTCCAGCCAGATCTACGTGCTCGCACCCAACGCGATGCTGGTGGTGGCGGTCGTCGGAGGGCTGACGGCCATCTTCGCCGCCACGATCGGGCTAGTCCAGTACGACATCAAGAAAGTGCTGGCCTACTCAACGGTGTCGCAGCTGGGCTACATGTTCCTGGCCTGCGGGGTGGGTGCCTTCTGGGTGGGCATCTTCCACCTCTACACGCACGCCTTCTTCAAGGCGCTGCTGTTTCTGGGGTCCGGCTCGGTGATTCACGCTGTGGGAGGCGAGCAGGACATGCGCAAGATGGGGGCGCTGAAGGACAAGATCCCCGTCACGTACAAGACCATGCTGGTTGGGGCGCTGGCCATCGCGGGCATCCCCGGCTTGGCTGGCTTCTTCTCCAAGGACGAGATCCTGTGGAAGACGTACTCCTCGCACCACACGGCGCTGTACGCCCTGGGGTTGGTGACGGCCATGATGACGGCATTCTACATGTTCCGGCTGATCTACATGACGTTCCACGGCGATGACCGGGTGGCGGAGGGGACGCACGTGCATGAGTCGCCGCGCTCGATGACCGCCCCGCTGGTCGTGCTGGCGGCCGGGAGCGTGCTGGCGGGCTGGATCGGCACGCCGGTGGTCTTCGGGCCGGTGCATGACGCGCTGCCCAGCTTGGAGCACTGGCTGAGCTCCTCGGTAGCGGTGGAGGAGGGCGGCGCGCACCACGACGCGCTGATCGAGTGGGGCCTGATGGCCCTCTCTGTGGCGCTGGCCTTGGCGGCCATCGCGCTCGCTGCGCGCAAGTTCCGCACCGATCGCTACGAGGGCGAGCCGATGCTGGGACTGCTGGGGGCCGGGCTGCACAGGCTTCTGTTGAACAAGTACAAGGTGGACGAGATCTATTCGGCACTCTTTGTCCGCGGCGCCGCCAAGGGGGGTGGCGACCAGCTGGCGCAGTTCGACCGCGTCGTCGTGGACGGCGCAGTCAACGGGGTCGGGCTGGGGACGCGGTTCTCATCGCGAGTGACGATGTTCTTGGACAAGTGGTTCGTGGACGGACTCGTCAACGTGGTGGGTTACGGAGTGAAGTTCGTCTCCTATCCGGTGCGCATGTTCCAGACCGGGCTGGTCCAGAACTACGCGCTGCTGTTCTTGGTCGGAGTTGGGGCTGTGGCGGGGTACTACCTATTCAGCTGAGGGAGAGCGGCCGGGTTGACCCGGAGCGCGGGACACTATGAGCGAACACATCTTGAGCATCATCTGGCTGACGCCGCTGGCGGGCATGCTGGCCGTCATGTGCCTCCCGAAGGACAACAAGGGGCTGATTCGCTGGGTGGCGAACGGCTTCGCGGTCCTGGGCCTGCTGGTGACGGTTCCGATGATCCAGTCCTTCGACCGCTCCAACGGCGATTTCCAGCTGGTCGAGCGGGCGGACTGGATCCCCGCGATCGGGGCGCAGTATCACTTGGGCATCGACGGATTCGGCTTCCTGATGATTCTGCTGACCGTGGTGGTCGGGTGGCTGTCCATCCTGTGCTCGTGGTCCTCGATCCAGGAGCGAGTGAAGGAGTACTACGCTTTCTTCCTCTTCCTGCAGGCGGGCATGCTGGGCGTCTTCATGGTGGTGGACGTCTTCCTGTTCTACGTCTTCTGGGAGATCATGCTGGTCCCGATGTATTTCATCATCGGCATCTGGGGCGGCAAGCGCCGGTTGTACGCGGCGATCAAGTTCTTCCTCTACACCTTGGCCGGTTCGGTGCTGATGCTGCTGGCGATGCTGGTTGTGTACTTCCAGCACTACGAGCAGTTCGGCTTTTACAGCTTCGCCCTCGAGGATCTACTGCGGGTGGCGGCCTACATGGATCCAGGAACGCAGATGCTGCTGTTCTGGGGCTTCTTCATCGCGTTCGCGGTAAAGGTGCCGATGTTCCCGTTCCACACCTGGCTGCCGGACGCGCACACCGAGGCCCCCACGGCCGGATCGGTGATCCTGGCGGGGATTTTGCTGAAGATGGGCCTCTACGGGTTGGTGCGGTTCGCGATGCCGTTGTTCCCGAAGGGGGCCACCGACGACTGGACGGTGCAGCTGATCGCAGCGCTGTCGATCATCGGCATCATCTACGGGGCGCTGGTCTCGCTGATGCAGAAGGACTGGAAGCGGCTAGTGGCCTACTCGTCGGTCAGCCACTTGGGCTTCTGCACCTTGGGTCTGATCGCCCTGAACCCCAACGGCATCGCCGGGGGAATGCTGCAGGGCATCAACCACGGCCTGTCCACGCCGCTGCTCTTCCTCGCGGTGGGCGTCGTCTACGATCAGCGCCACACCCGGAAGATCGCCGACTACGGCGGGCTGGCCAACCGCATGCCGGTCTACACGGTGCTGTTCGCGATTTCGCTGTTCGCCTCGATGGGCATGCCGGGCCTGAACGGCTTCATCGGTGAGTTCACTATCCTGCGCGGGGCCTTCGAGGTCAGCGCTTGGTGGGCTGGCTTCGCCGTGCTGGGCATCGTGTTGGGAGCGGCCTACCTGCTGTGGCTCTTTCAGCGGGTCATGCTCGGGCCAATCACGCACCCGGAGAACGAGCGCGTCAAGGACGTCAACCTGCGCGAGTTCGTGGTGATGGCGCCGCTGATCGCGGGCTGCATCTGGATCGGACTGTACCCCAAGCCCTGCTTCGAGATTCTGGAGCCGCCGACGGTGAAGCTGGTGGAGCGGCTGGATCCGGACTACTTCAGTCGGGTCGGGGCGCCGCAGCCGCCGGTCGGCGATGTGCGGGCTGAGCTGCTCGAGCAGGAAGGCGCCGAAGCGAGCGAATGATGGACGCTCTGACATTCACAGCCAACGACTTCCACGTCCTCAAGCCGGCCATTCTGCTGTGCCTGTTCGGCTGCGGAATCCTGCTGCTGGACGCGTTCTTCGTGCGGCGGATCGGGAAGGGCTGGTACAACGCTGTGACAGCCCTGATGGGCGAGACCGCGGTGGCGGTCGTGCTCTGGCAGCACTGGACGGATGTGAGTTCGGGCGGCGAGTTCTCGGGCTTGGGCGGCTCGGTGGTCGTGGACGGCTTCGGCGTCTTCTTCAACGGCATCTTCGTCCTCTCGGCCGCGCTGGCAATCATCCTGTCGGCCCGCTACATGGAGGCTGAGGGCGAGCATCGCGGCGAGTACTACAGCTTGCTGCTGTTCGCCCAAGCGGGCATGTCGCTGCTGGCGACTGGGGCCGACTTGGTGGTGCTGTTCGTCGCCTTGGAGACGATGGCGATCAGCTTCTACGTGCTGGTGGGCTTCCTCCGCAGCTCGAAGCGGTCCAACGAGGCGGCCATGAAGTACCTGATCCTAGGGGCCTTCTCCAGCGGCTTGCTGGCGTACGGTCTCTCGGTCTTGTACGGCATCGGTGGTTCCACGAAGTTGGACGCCATCGGCGAAGCCGTGGCGGCGAGGCCGCCGGGCGACTGGGCGACGATTCTGGCCTTGATCACGGTTTCAGTGGGCCTGTTCTTCAAGATCGCCGCGGTGCCGTTCCACATGTGGGCCCCAGATGTGTACGAGGGGGCTCCGACTCCGGTGACGGCCTATGTGTCGGTGGCGTCCAAGGCGGCGTCGTTCGCCCTCATGATTCGCTTGTTCCTGTCGGCCTTCGGCAGCGCTGCGGATACTTGGATGCCCTTGCTGGCCGGGATCGCGCTGGTCACGATGACGATCGGCAACTTGGCCGCGGTGACGCAGTCCAACCTCAAGCGACTGCTGGCATACAGCTCGGTGGCCCACTCGGGCTACATCCTGCTGGGGCTGGTGGCGGCCAACGAGGCGGGCCTGCAAGGGGTTGCTGTCTACATTCTGGCCTATGTCTTCATGACCTTCGGCGCTTTCGCGCTGATCGCGGCATTGCGTCGAGACGGCGAGGCGGCTGAGGAGATGGACGACCTCAATGGGCTGGTCGAGCGGGCCCCGGGCTACACGATTCTGATGGCCATCTTCATGCTGTCGCTGGCAGGCATCCCGCCCTTGGCGGGCTTCTACGGGAAGTACTTCATCTTCTTGGCGATCCTGCAGCAGGGCTACTATGTGCTGGCGGTCTTCGCGGCACTGTACGTGGCTGTCGCAGCCTACTATTACTTCCGTGTAATCCGGGCGTGCTGGATCGCCAGGTCCGCCGACAAGCCTGCGACGCTGGACACGGGCTTGGGGGCGCGAGTGGTCTTGGTCGGCAGCGGCGTGCTGACGGTCGTGATCGGCCTGATGCCCCAGCGCTTCTTGGATGTGGCTGGCGAGTCGGTCTTGGCGGCGTTGCGCTAGTTTCCCCTGCCGACTTGAGGGCGCGTCAATCTTCGAAGCCGGCTGAGCGCTGCGGCGATTGTGATCTCGCAGGCCGCGAACGTCGGGCACCCGAGCTTCTCGCTGGCTGCGCCGAACCGGCCTGCCCGCCGGGGCGCCCGCCACCTGATCGCTCGGGAAGAGGATCTCGGAGCAGGGCCGCTCGCAGGTTCAGTCGCACTGCTGGAGTGCCTAACCCTAGAGCTGCGGGCAACCGCCGCTAGGCTGTCCGGCGCGGATCGATCCCGGCTTCGATGCCCCGCAGCCCGCTTGGAGGGCAGGCGCTCCTGCGAAGGCGCGTCATTTCATCCTGCAGCCTGTCCTCTAGCAGGGCGAGGTCCTCCAACCATGGCTTGGCTTCAGCAGGGGCGGACTGTTCTCCAATCACGCGCTGCACCACCGGGTAAGCCTGCAGAACTTGGACGAGCCGTCGGGACGATGTGGCAATGTCTTCGCGCTCATGGTTGCTGTATGAGTCCAAGTGGGCTCGGGAGGACCGTCCGTTGCAGCGTCGAAGGAGCGTCAGGAGACTGTCCGAAGGGAACTCGCGCTCCAACTCGCCGCATAGGTCCTGTACCGAATGAGAGCGTCGCGGCTCCACGCCACGCAAGTACAGCGCAGCCTTGCATACGAGCTCGCCCGCTAAGGCGCCATTGACGGCGACACGCGACTCGAATCGTTTGCGCTTCTCGGGTGGCCGGGTCCAATAGTCCGCCAGGCCGGCAATCGCCGTTGAGAGGTTGATCCGAGCCTCGTAGAGGGAGTCCCAAGCGTCAGGGAGGTTCACTGCATTCGTCTCCGGGGGGGGCAGGGGTGGGCCGTGCAGGGAGCGGCCGGTCGAAGCGATGGCATGCGACACACTGCACACGTTCCTCTGTCGCATTGCCCGTCGCCGCTCGATCGGAACCCAATCTACCGGACAATTCTCCAGCGATCTCGGCAGGCCGGTCAAGGAAGGAGGGTGTCCATCGAATAGCACTGCGACGTCCCAATCCGAGTCCGGCCCGTTGTCGCCGCGGGCCCGCGATCCGAACAGAATTACCGACGTGACCGCTGGCCGCAGTTCCGCCCATCGGGCGACTTGTTGTTGAAAGTCCGCCGGTACAGGTCTCCGGCTGGTCTCGACCGGCATCGCGTCTTCAGTCTACAGTCATGCTGGATGCAGTTCATCGACCGAGACGAATTCGTCGAAGCGGCGTCCGGTGCTGCAAGGGAATGCCCCGATGCGAGGCTGAGGACGTGCCGGCACCGGCTCGCCGGAGGGAGCGCGGACGGTGGTTCGACAGAATGCGGGGACCTCCGAGCGCGTTCCGAGATGAGGCGAGCCAGGCAACACGGCAGCAATTGCAGGAGAGCGGTGATGGTGCCCTGCAGTGCGGGACCGAGGGAGCGTCAGGGACTCCCTGGGCTGGGATGCCGCCAGGAGCACGCCTCGGGTGTCTAGCCGAGTGACGGCGGCATCCTTCAAGGTTCCGCAGGATCGACCTGCGAGCGAGATCGTTGGACTTCCCGCGATGGGGGGGCTGTCTCCCGCTTGGTCTCAAGACCCGGGCGGTTCGACCGTGGCGACGCTGGCGGCGCAGGGACAAGAGCCGCCGGCCGGCGGTCGGTCGGTCGATTTCGAACGAAGGAAGCATGCTGCCGCTGCAGGCACGCGGCTGGTTCTCCCAAAGCCCTACTGCTAACGCGGCGGGCTCGAGGCCTCGACTCGGCTTAGGGGAGCGCCGGCGTTCGCCGCCGTCGCGGCGCCAAATCTGGTATCTTGAAAGCAGACAGGGCGAGCGTCGCTGCCCCTCGCCATGTCCTCGTTCCTCATCCGCCTCGCCATCGGACCCGCCGGTGCATTCTCCCCCTCGCAATGCCGCCCTTGCTGGGGCGTTGTCGCTGAGCGGGACGGTGCTGGGTGGCTTGGCGGCCGGGGCGGTGATCGGCCAGCACTGGGGCTGGAACCCGAAGGCGGCCGTGATCGGGCTGTTTCTAGGGATCGCAGCGGGCTTCTTTACCTTGGCGAAATCGATGTTGGCTGAGAAATGACAGGCGAGATCGTAGTGGGCTTGACTTGCGGTGCGGCCAGCGCGGCCGTGTCGGAGGCCATCCTGCGCCTAGGAGAGCCGATGCTCCGGCGCAGTCTCTTCAAGGCGCTTGCCGCAGGGACCGCGCTGCGTACGCTGTGGGTGCTCGCCCTGACCGCTTGGGTGCTCAGCAGCGGGTCGGCAGACGCGAGAGCGTTCGTGCCGGCGCTGATGGCCGGTTACTTCGCAGCCCAAGTCTTCGAGGGCTTCCGCTACACGAGGTACTTCGAACAGTGCTGAATGTCCAAGTCCCATTTGCGTTCCTAGCCGCCGCTGGCGGCGAGGAGGAGACCATCGGCGACGTGATCATGCATCACATCGCCGACGGCCCGGTCCATCTTCCGCACTGGCTCCACATGCTCCAGCCGGTCTTCGATTCGCTGGGGATTTCCAAGGCCGTTCTGATGATGATGATCACGTCACTGCTGCTGATCGCCTTGATGGGAGCCGGGCTGCGCCGGCGCGATGCCGGCCAGCGGGCCCCGAAGGGGCTGGCGAATGCCTTGGAGTTCTTGGTGGTGTTCGTCCGGGACGAGATCGCCATCGGCAACATGGGCGAGAAGTGGGGCCGCCGGTTCACACCGTTCTTGCTGACCCTGTTCTTCTTCATCCTCACTTGCAACCTGCTCGGTCTCGTGCCCGGCGGATTCACTGCGACGAGCAACCTCAACGTCACGGGTGCGCTGGCAGTGATGTCCTTCCTGACGTTCATTGTCACGGGCATGATCGCGCTCGGTCCGATCGGGTATGTCAAGCACATGGTGCCGGCTGGGACGCCGCTCGCCATCGCCCCGGTCGTGGTTCTCTTGGAAGTGATCTCGATGCTGGTCCGGCCGGTCGCCCTCATGATTCGTCTCGGGGCGAACATGACCGCCGGGCACATCGTCATCCTGATCATCCTGGGATTCATCTTCTTGTTCCAGAGCGTCTTGGTTTCGGCGGTCTCCGTGCCGCTGGCTGTGGCCATCACGCTGCTGGAACTCATCGTGGCCTTCATCCAGGCCTATGTCTTCACTCTGCTGACCGCCCTCTACGTGGGGATGCTGGTGGCGGAGGAGCACTGAGTGTTCCCCAAGTCTTTTCCATCCGCGACGGAGGAATCCAATCAATGAAACGCACATTCAACATCCTATTCGGCCTTGCCATCCTCTTGGCGCTGCCGGCCATGGCTTCGGCCCAGCTGCTTGACCAAGGGGCTGGCAGCGCGATCGGCGCTGGCATCATCGTGGTCGGAGCCGGCCTCGGGATCGGCAAGTTCACTGCCGCGGCAGTGGAGAGCATCGCCCGGCAGCCGCAGGCGGCGAAGGACATCCGGGCGGCCTTTCAGCTGCCGCTGTTCCTGCTGGAAGGCGTCGCCGTGATCGGCTTGGGCGTCTTGTTCGTCGCCTTGCTGTTCTAGCCGCGATTCAGGGAGTCACCCATGGCTTCAGAAAACGGCAACGCCCTGCTGCAGTTCGACCCCGGTCTGATGATCTGGACCGTGGTCACGTTCTTGTTCACGTTCCTAGCGCTGCGTCTAGTGGCTTGGAAGCCGATCCTCGGGGCGCTTGACGAGCGAGAGGGGCGGATTCGGGAATCGCTGGACAAGGCCGAGCAGGCGAAGGCCGAAGCGGAGAGGGCCATCGCCGAGAACAGGGCCAACATGGAGGCCTCCGTGCGCCAGTCACGGGAGCTGGTGGCCGAAGCCAGGCAGGAGGCCGACAAGGTCCGCGAGGAAGCGAAGGCCGAGGCTCGCGCGGAGGCTCGGAAGATCTTGGCCGACGGACGGCAGCAGTTGGAAGTCGAACGACGCGAGGCCATCGCCGATATCCGGCGAGAGGCTGCCGACCTAGCCATTCGGGCGGCCGCGAAGCTACTCAAGACCAAGGTCGGAGGGGACGACGACCGGCAGCTGGTCGACGAGTTCATTGCGCAGCTGCCTAAGACGCGGGTGCATTGATGCCTGCCGCCCGCTTCGCAGCTGGCTGGCCTCGGACGCGGGCGGCAGTCCCTCTGCTGATTGGCGCGGCACTTGCGGCCTGTGGCGGCGGCCCGCCCGGCCCACCGGTCACGCACGGGCCGATCCTCGGCCTGCCGACGGCCGATGGTGTGGGCGTTTGGGCTCGGACGCTTGAGCCGGGCGTGTTCCGGGTGCGGTACGGACTGTCTCCGTCCGCGATGACCTCGACTTCTGAGGACGTTGACACGCGTCTGGAGAGCGACAACACCGGCTGGGTCCGGATTCGCGGCCTCCAGCCCGGCACGCGATACTACTACCAGCTCGAAGCCGGCGGGGCGGAGTCATCCCCCGCCTCGTTTCGGACGCTGCCCGCCACCGACGCCGATCCGGACCACAATCCCAAGGGGCTCTTCAACTTCTCCTTCGAGTTCGCCTGCGGGAACAAGCAGACGGACGGGAATCAGCCGACCTATCGCACTCTGCTGGAGGATTGGCGCGACCGCGTCCACTTCGCTATTCAGAACGGCGACTGGCTCTACGAAGAGCAGCGGGACTTCTCCGCGAAGGACTGGCTGCGCACGTCGGGCGGCTCGGAGCTTCCCGAGCGGGTGGGTATCGCGCCCACCATTGCCGGAGCTTGGCAGAACTACAAGCTCTACCTCGATCGCGGCCGGGACATGGCCGCCTGGCACCGGGCCGTGCCTTCGTTCTTCGTATTCGACGATCACGAGATCCTCGGTGACGTGAACGGTACGGGGACGATCGGCTTGAGGAGCCGCAGAGCGGCGTTCCGCGACATCGGCATCCAGGCGTGGCATGACTATCTGGGCTGGGCGAATCCGATGCATCATGATCAGTCCATCCACTTCGGCCGGGCCCTCATGGAGGAGGGCAGCGACATCCTCAGCGACACCGGCGGAGGGCTGGCCTCCCTGGATCTGGCGAAGGCCGCCACGCTCACGGTGCATTGGGGCGAGGACACAGCCGGCGTCAATCTGAAGGAGCTGGACGAGCAAGGGGGCGATCCGAACGCGGGTGTCTACGAAGTCGAGTCGATCCTCGACGACAACACCATGAGGATTCGTCCTGCCGCCCGCGCAGACAGCTCGTCGTCCTACTCGATCGGCCGTCTCAACTACTGGAGCCACTCGATCGGCAACGCGGATTTCTTCGTCCTTGACACTCGCAGTCACCGTCAGCTGCATGACAAGGCCGATCCCTTCAAGCCGGGAGTTTCAATGCTGGGCCAACGTCAGAAGCGCTGGCTGGTCGATTCCATGGCCTCCAGCGAGGCGGACTTCCTCTTCGTCGTCTCCTCCGTGAATCTGATGATTCCGCATGTGGGGCCGGGCATGGGCGGGCCGAACAAGGACGAGGCGTGGACTGCCATCGCGGGCGAGCGTGAAGAGCTGATTGAGTATTGGGACGGATTGGGGAAGCCCGTGTTCGTGCTCACCGGTGACCTGCACAACAGCTTCGCGATCAAGGTCACGGACACCGTCTGGGAGTTCGCATCGGGACCCCGCAGCTCGGGAAACCACCCCCTGCTGTCGGAGGCCGGCCGCCCCCCCAATGGGGACTTCGAGTCCCGGGGCAGGACGGCGCAGATTCGCTGGTCGACCTTCTTCCTTGACGACTCCGGGGAGCGCCGCCGGCCGGTGTTCTGCATCGTCCGGATCAGCAATGTCTTCGAGAACCCGGACAAGGACGGCAAGGTTCGCTGGATTGCGTACCCTCGGCCTCAGGCGATTTTCCAGTACTACGACGGTCTGAGCGGCGATCTGTTGTACGCGGAGTCCGTCCTGGCAGAGGCCGGCTGATGAGCGGCGTAGAGGTTGCGGAATACGGATTCTGGAAGTCCCCGATCACCGCGGAAGCGGTAGCCGGCGAGTCGATCAGGATTCAAGAACCTCGGATTGAGGGCTCATCGATCTACTGGCTGGAGATGCGCCCTCGCGAGCGCGGGCGGTCGGTGCTGGTGCGACGCGGTCGCGACGGGACGGCGGAGGACGTGCTGGAGTCCCCGTGGAGCGTCCGCTCGACGGTGCATGAATACGGTGGCGGTGCGTACACCGTTGCCGGCGACACGGCCTATTTCACGGACGCCTTCGAGCGTCGCGCGCATGCGGCCCGGATCGGGTGCGAACCGGTCTCGCTGACGCCGGCTGGCTTGTGGCGCTACGCCGACTTCGTGATCGACCGGCGGAGAGAGCGCCTCGTCGCGGTGTGTGAGGACCACTGCGATCCTGACCGCGAAGCCGAGGCATCGATTGTGGGAATCGACCTTAGGCGGCCGGGTGGAGAGGTCGTGGTCTTGGTGTCGGGCGCTGACTTTTTCTCCAACCCTCGCATTAGCCCTGACGGCAGCCGAATCTGCTGGTTGCAGTGGCGTTATCCGAACATGCCGTGGGATTCCACCGAGCTTTGGGTCGCAACGCTGGCCGGCGACGGGGCGGTTGAGGACGCTCGAATGGTGGCGGGCGGCCCGGAGGAGTCCGTCTTCCAGCCGGAATGGTCGCCGGACGGAGTGCTGCACTTCGTCTCTGACCGAACCGGATACTGGAACTTGTATCGAGCGTCGGGAGATCGCGGCACGCTCCTGCACGGGCGCGAGGCGGAATTCGGCCAGCCGCAGTGGGTCTTTGGCCAGTCGACCTACGGGTTTGCCGGTGACGGAAGCATCCTGAGCTCCTATTGCGAGCAAGGACGGTGGCATCTGGGTCTCATTGACCGTCACGGGCGCTTGAGCAGGCTGGAGTTGCCCTTCACGCAGATCGATTCGGTCGTGGTCAGCGGAATGCAGGCGGTCCTGGTCGCTGGTTCACCCACCCGGCCTCCGGAGCTTGTCCGATTGGACATGGAGTCGGGAGGATTCGAGACCTTGAGGCGTTCAGCAGTGGTCTCGAGCAACCTGCGGCGGTACTTCACTCAACCGCGCCCGATGGTGATTGAGTCGCCGGATGGGGAGCCGTGTCACGGGCATTACTATTCCCCGCGGAATCCGGACTTTGTTGCGCCGTCCGACGAGAAGCCACCGCTGATCGTCCGGCTGCATGGCGGGCCGACGGCAGCCGTGGGCGACGATCTTTCGCTGACTACTCAGTTCTGGACGAGCCGAGGGTTCGCCGTCCTGGATCTCAACTACGGCGGCAGCACCGGATTCGGCAGGGCCTACAGAGAACGCCTGAACGGGCAGTGGGGTGTCGTGGACCGGCTTGACGCTGAGACCGCGGCCCAGCATTGCGTCCGTCTCGGCTTGGTGGACGGGGAACGACTGATCGTCAAAGGCGGCAGTGCGGGAGGTTACTCCGTGCTGTGCTGCCTAGCCTACGGCACCAAGTTTGCAGCCGGAGCGTCCTACTACGGCATCAGCGACCTGCTGGATCTGGTGAGGTGCACGCATAAGTTCGAGTCCCGATACCTCGACCGGCTGGTCGGACCGCTGCCAAGCTCCGCCGCGCTCTACGAGGAACGTTCCCCCCTGCACGCTGTGGATCGAGTCACGTCCCCAGTGGCGTTCTTCCAGGGTTCTATCGATCCGGTCGTGCCCAAGGAGCAGACCGAGGCGATGGTCGAAGCACTGCGCGGAAGGAGCGTGCCGGTCACCTACTACTTGTTTGACGGCGAGGCACACGGCTTCAAGCGAAGCCGGACGATCCGGGTGGCGTTGGAGGCCGAACTCGCGTTCTATTGCACGGTGCTGCTGCGCAAGGGAGTGCGCTGCTAGCGGTCAGGGGTTGATTGCGCTGCCAAGCGCCCTTCCAATTCCGGATGCTTGGCCCTGAGGAACTGCTTGTCCCGGTCACTGCCTCGCCGTTGCCAGCGATCCTGCTGAGTCTGCCGTTCGATTTCCTTCCTTGCCTGACCGGGCTTCCCCGTTGTGCAAGTGCAGTCGGTTAGTGGCCGCAACCCTAAGGCGGGGTGGCTGCTCTCTGCTCGGACCCCTAGCCCCGCCGCTTCCACGAGTGGCTATCCCGAACGATCGTCCAGAATCGGCGCACAAGATCCGCTCGCCATCAGGTGCTCTACCGGCAAGAGACCGCTGTCAGCTGCGTCCGACAGGAGTCCTGTGAGAACGGTGAATCGCCAGTGTGCCTCGCCATCCATCCGCTGACACACCTGCCGATTCTCCGCCGACACCGGAATTCCGTTCATGCCTCGCAGAACCTTCAGCAGAGACTGCGGCGCAATCTAGGCCTCAACAACTCTGTAGTAGTCGATTGGCGAGGGGAAGCCGCCGATCTCCACAAGAGCGTTCGGGGAACGCAGCACTCGGGTGGATCTCGTGATTGTAGGGGCGATGTCGTTGCGTCGAACATTCTGATCCATCAACAGGTATCTGGCGAAGCGATCTCGGCTATGGCGCACCATCAGTCTCGATCAGGAGGATAGGTAGGCGACCGGGAACGTACTGCCCGTCTCACAGCCCGTCCCAGCTGGCATCGCTGCAATCGTCGAGACGGTCGAGCCTTGGTAGCCGCATGCGAGATCCGGCATTGCCCTTGTGCGTTAGTCCTGAACCGTGGCCGAATCTGGCACCAGTGCCTGCAATGCTGCCACTTTCGCTTCGAGGGATCGACCGCATTGCTCCGTCACCCTGCGGAGCTGCCGCGCCCGTCGCCGCTTGGAGCCGTGCTCTTCCGCCTTGCGCTCGGCGGCCTTGCGGAGCTGCCGCTCCCGCCGCCACTCGGAGCCGTGCTCTTCCGCCTTGCGCTCGGCGGCTTTGCGGAGCTGCCGCTCCCGCCGCCACTCGGAGCCGTGCTCTTCCGCCTTGCGCTCGGCGGCCTTGCGGAGCTGCCGCTCCCGCCGCCACTCGGAGCCGTGCTCTTCCGCCTTGCGCTCGGCGGCCTTGCGGAGCTGCCGCTCCCGCCGCCACTCGGAGCCGTGCTCTTCCGCCCTGCGCTCGGCGGCTCTGCGGAGCTGCCGCTCCCGTTTCTTGTCGCGTCGATGCTTCTTGAACTCGCGCTCACTGGCTCTCCGCCGGCGGCGCTCCTCCTCGGTCTGACACTCGAACGCCTTCCTTGCCTTCTCCGACTCCGCGTAGGACAGGTAGGGCCGGTTGGTGGCCGAATCCCAGACACGGAGCAGTCCGCCTTCTTCCCGAAATTCCAGCCCTACCACCTCGCTGAGCGGCCATCCAGAAGAACCGGGCGGGATAGGCGCATACCATCCCCCTGGCATCAGGCGCTCGCCCAGCACCCGTGCGCCGTCCGCCGCCTCCGGCAACAGTCCTCCAAACGGATCAAACCGCCAGTACTCCTCCACGCCCAGCTGTCGGTACACCTCCCGCTTCTCCTCCACCTCTGGTACTGCGTCCGGGCCCCACAGCACATCCAGCACGAATTGCGGCGCAACCCTAGCCTCCCAGACCTTGTAGCACTCCTCCGGCGCGGGGAAGTCGCCGATCGCCACGAAGACATTGGGGGTCACGCGGAACTCCGGAAGGCCTTCTTGGTAGTAGACGAACATGTCAAGTCGAATATGGACATCCGAGCGATTCTCCAAGTGGTGGTCTAGTGAAGCCCAAGCGTAGGCCATCGCGTCGAACTGCAGGGGGTGCCGCGCCATCGGCCCATCGCCCTCCTCGGGATACACCACCTCCGTGCGTTCTGTCCGTGGCTCGGCCACTGCCTGCTGCCGGATGATGCGCTGCCTTGCCATGTCGGGTGCCGAGCCGGGTCCGAGCCTCACTCTAGCAGGAGGTCGGCAATCCGGAGCTAGTCGCCGGCGGGCGTTCAGCCCTGTCGCGCAACTGGCGAGCACTGAGTGCGAGCTGTCTAGGCTGCCCGTCGTCCTTGACCGATCCGGAGTAGAACCGGCTCTGGACGCAGAGGCTGGTGGCCTCCGGCGAATGCACACTTCTGCTCGATTCGCTGGCCGCATTCCTGCTACCTTGTCTCCCGGAGACACCATCGTGATTGCCCGTCGAGACTTCCTGCTGGCCGCTGCACCTGCCCTCCTGAGCGGAAAGAGCCCCAACGAGCGCTTCACTGTAGCGATGATGGGCTTCCGCGGCAGGGGCCGTCAGCTGCTTCACGGATTCGCTGAGATGCCGGAGGTGCAGGTCAAGACGATCTGCGATGTGGACCAGCGGCTGTTTGCCAAGGCTGTTGCTTCGGTTGCTGACCGCCAAGGATCGGAGCCCTCCGTGGAAATCGATTTCCGCCGTCTCCTCGAGGATCCAGACATCGATGCCGTCGTGATGGGCACACCGACGCACTGGCATGCGATCCCGACGATCCTAGCTTGTCAGGCAGGCAAGCATGTGTATGTCGAGAAGCCCGCCGGCCATAACCTAGTTGAGGGCCGGGCCATGCTGGAGGCGGCTCGCAAGTACAACCGCGTCGTCCAAGTCGGCATCCAATCGCGCAGCGGAACCAACTACGAGGAGGCCTGCGACTACATTCGTCGCGGTGCCCTAGGAAAGGTGGCCTTCGCCAAAGGCTGGGAGAGTGCGCGCCAGAGTGGGATTGGATCTCCCCCCGACGAGCGTGCTCCTACTGGTGTGGACTACGACACGTGGCTGGGCCCGGCGCCCAAGCGCCCGTTCAATCGCAACCGCTTTCACAGCCGCTGGCGCTGGTTCTTCGACTATGGCACCGGCGATCTGGGCAACGACGGGGTCCACCGCGTCGACTATGCGCGTCGCGGCCTCGCCGCGGCGTTCGAAGCCATGGGCAAGCAGCTCCCGGACTGGCCGACGGCCGTCGCCGCCGCAGGGGGCAAGCACTTCTTCGACGACGCGCAGCAGTGGCCCGACACTCTGGTCGTGACTTGGGACTACCCGGGAGCCACACTAATGTACGAGATGCGGAACTGGCAGCCCACGCCGATCGAGGGTGAGGCCGAGGGTGCTGCGGTCTACGGAGAGAACGGCTACGTCGTGATCGGCAACGGCAGGTGGAAGGCCGTTGACGAAGCAGGCAAGGTGGTGGCCCGAGGAGCCAGCGCCAAGCAGGACGACGATCTGCGGCACAAACGGGATATGCTGGCTGCCATCAAGAACGGCCGCCGGCCAGCCTGCGACATAGAGATCGGCCATCGTGCGTCTGGTCTGATCCACTTGGGGAATATCGCTTGGCGGACGGATCGGAAGCTGCACTTCGATCCAGGCACGGAATCGTTCGGGGACGACCAAGAGGCGAATCGCCTCCTCGGCCGGGAGTACCGCCAGCCCTGGGTACTGCCCGACGTCTAAGCGCTGGGCAGCGTTCCTCCAGTGCTGGGCGATGCCTGCAGCTTGTCGCTTGCCGCGCCCCAACGCATCCCGCCATGCATCGGGGTCTTGGCTACGGCCTAGGAGTCGGGTCCTCGGATCTCGAGTGGAGTCTCAGCAGTCCCTTCGGTCCTCCCCGCGCCTCGGGGGCCTGTCGCACGAAGTTCAGGCAGTCAGTCGGGAGCATGGCATGCTCTGGAGACTGCGAGCCCCGTGCAAACAGTGAAGAGGGTCACCGTTCGTCTGGTTGTGCCGACGGGATGGTTGTGACCAACGATCTGGCAGGCCGGTCCGAGCGTCCAGGTCGACAAGCCGCTCGGCCCCGAGCCAACACGGCGAGATACGTCGTCCGGAGGCCGTCTGCGAGCCGTCGCTAGTCGGCCCTGCGCCTCCGTTTCACGGCGATTCCGAGACGCTGGATCTTCTGATTCAGCGTGGACAGGGCCACGCGCAGGGCCTTGGCCGTCTCAGTCTGGTTGAACCGATGCTCCTCCAGTGACTCCTCGATGACGCCCTTCTCGAATTCGCTCACAATCTCCGAGAGACTTCCGCCCATGCGTTGGGCAGCGGACGGAAGATTCACGCCCGCCTGCCTGGCCCGCTCCTTTACCAGCGAACCTGGCAGTAGCTCGGGACCGAGTTCCTCCGATGGTGCCAGCACGACGGCTCGCTCCACCACGTTCCGTAGTTCCCTCACGTTGCCCGGCCAATCGTGAGCCATGAGGATGCGATGGGCCTCCGGAGTGAATCGCAGGGTCGAGTTGCCTTCTTCGTCAAGGAAATGTTGCTTCTCCCGACGGCACAGCTGCGTCATGAACTCGCTGACTAGCAGCGGCACGTCGTCCATTCGTTCGCGCAACGGAGGAAGCTCGATTCCGATCACGTTGAGGCGGTAGTACAGGTCCTGACGGAAGCGGCCTGCCTGCGCCGCCGCGGCCAAGTCCTCGTTGGAGGCGGCGATGATCCGCACGTCGATCCGAACCGGTTCGTTCGAACCCACGCGCACGAACTCGCGCTCCTCAATCACCCGCAGGAGCTTGGTCTGTGTCTGCTGGCTGAGCGCCCCAACTTCGTCCAGAAAGATCGTTCCGCCGTCCGCGATCTCGAAGCAGCCTCGCCGGTCTCGAATCGCGCCTTCGAACGCTCCTCGGACATGGCCGAACAGCGAGGACTCGAGCAGCGCTCCCGGAATTCGTCCGGAATTCACCGTTACGAAGGGCTTATCGGCCCGGGGCGAGGCATCGTGGATCGCCCTCGCAACGACATCCTTTCCCGTCCCGCTCTCGCCGGATACCAGCACCGTGGAGGTCGTTCGCGCCACTTGGCGGATCAGCATGAAGACCGCCAGCATGGCGTCGGATTGGCCGACTAGGCCTTCCAAGGGATTGGCCAGGTCGAGCCGTCTGCGCAGTCGCGCGTTCTCAGCCTTGAGACTGCTTCGCTCCAAGGCCCGCTCGATCTCCAGCAGGAGCTGGCTGTTGTTCCAAGGCTTGGTGAGGAAGTTGGCGGCCCCTAGTCGCGTCGCCTGCACAGCGGTCTCGATCGAGCCGTACGCCGTCAGCATGAGGACCGGCAGAGAGGGGTGCATGCGAAGGATGTCCGCCAACGCGTCGAGGCCCGAGCGGTCAGGAAGCATCAGATCCAGCAGCACGAGGTCGAAGGGCTGCCTTGCGATCGCGTGCAGGCACTCGCTGGCGGTGCCCGCGGTGCGCACGCTGTAGCCGGCCGACTCCAGGATCAGCTGAAGCGCCTCGGCCACTGCCGGCTCGTCATCGACAACCAGGACCCGGGCTGCCTGCTGCTCTTGAGCGCTGGCCGGTCCGTCAGGCATGGACCGGTTGCGGCGCCGCCGGCAGCGACACGGTGAACTGCGTGCCTTCGCCGGCTGCGCTGTCCACGGAGATCGCTCCGCCGTGCTCGCGAACAATGCCGTACGTCACGGCCAGTCCCAAGCCCGTGCCTTGGCGCGCAGCCTTGGTGGTGAAGAAGGGGTCGAAGATCCGATCCCTCACCTCGGGTGGGATTCCCGTGCCGGTGTCGGAGACCAGCACTTCTACGCGGTCGCCTCCGGTGTCCGATGCCGATCGCGTGGAGACCGTCAGCGTCCCGCCGCGAGGCATAGCGTCCTTGGCGTTGAGGAAGAGATTCAGCAGCACTTGCTGCAGCTTGCCTTGGTTCGCTGTCACCGGTGTCGTCGCATCGAGTTGCCGCATGACGGAAACACCGGCCTGTCGCAGTTGCGGTGCGATCAGTTCCAGCGTGTCGTGGACGCAGCGATTGATGTCGCAGGGCTTCATTGCAGCTCCGGACACCCTGGAGAAGTCCAGTAGGGAATTGACAATCTCGCTGGCCCGGAAGGTCTGCTCCGTGACCTTGCCCAACATCCTCGACTCGGCGGTGTCCTCGGAGAACCGGGTGGCCAGCAGCTGAGCGTAACTGGAAATCACCGCCAGCGGCGTGTTCACCTCGTGCGCCACGCCCGCAGCCAGCAGGCCCGTCGCGCTCAGCTTGTCGGCGCGGACTAGCTGCCGCTCAAGGATCACGCGATCGGTCACGTCGTCCAAAATGACCAGCCGCCCTATGCTCTCGAATCTCCGGGTGATCAGCGGAGTCACCGCGATGTTGAACCTCCGGTCCCCGAGGCCCGCGCCGTCCGCCGGACGGAACTCGGACGGGAAGTCCGCCGGATTCACTCGGAACTTGTAGGACTGCCCGCCGCCGCTCTCGCCTTGGCAGCGATCGATCTCGCCAGCTAACGGGGCCGGCAGGAGCTCGTCGAGCCTCCGTCCGATTGCCTGGTCCCGGGAAATGTGAAACGCCAGCTCCAGCTGGGTGTTCCAGCTCCTCACCCGCGAGTCGAGGTCCGTCACTAGGATTCCTACCGACAGCGACTCGACGATGTTCTCGTTGTAATCCTTCAGGCGCCTGTACTGGGCTGCCTTGGCCTCCAACGAGGCGTACAGCCGGGCGTTCTCCAGCGCTACCGCGAACGGGCCCGCGAGAGCTTCCACCAAGGAGAGGTCCTCGCTCGTCAGAAAGCAGCCGTCCGAAGCGGGTCCTAGCGCGATCCATGCCAAGGTGACGCCCCGTAGCCGGCACGGCACGAAGTGGCGGCAGCCCAGCCCGGCCAAATCGTCGTCAGGAGGATCGACGAGCGTTACGGAAGAGCCCTCGCCGCCGCTCCGCTCGGCGACAGCGGCCAGATCGAATGAGCTGGGCTCCGCAGGCGGCTGGAAGTTGTGCGCGTGCAGCACGCGGAAGTTGTGCCGGCCGCACTCCGATTCCAGCGGCTGCGCCAGGATCGCCACGCAGTCCGTCTCCAAGGCTCCGGCCAGCCGCTCGCAGGCCAAGGTGACCATGCGGCCCGCATCAGTCTGAGCTGCCAGTTCCGTCCCAAAATCCGCTAGCGTCCGGCGCTCTTCATAGCGCTCCCGGTAGGCCCGCTTCTCCAAGGCCACCAGAATCCGCTTCCGGATGGGGAAGTACAGCGCCGCCGCCAGCGCCACGGAGCACATCCAAGCCGCAGGGCCGTAGACGCTCAGCCACCGAGCCGGCGCGCCGTCGCGAAAGAGGAGCGCGTAGCCGGCGCCCAGTAGGATGCCGATGGCCGCCGCGGATGCGACTGTCCGCCTGCGGAAAGGCTCGAAGTCCATCACTCGGTAGCGCAGCAGAGACACGGCGATCGCCGCTGGCAGGGCGGCCAGCGACAGCACGGAGAAGGCTTGATTAGGGCCGGGCGCGGCCCCCAGCAGGAACGGCGCTACGTAGAAGCAGGCGAACGGGGCCGTTCCGGCAGCCGCGCCCGCCCCCAGCCAGCGCATTCTGAGCCGCTCCATCGGCCGTTCCGCCGTCCTGATTCCCGCCAGCGTCACCGCCGCCGCCGCGAGCAGGTTCGCCACCAGCAGCGCCAGAGGAGCGGACTCGAAGAAGCGCACCAGGCCCGTTGTCGCTTCTGCTCCGCTGATCCATCCGCCTGCAGCAGCGTGGTGCGCTGCTCCGATCCCGACGGCCGCCGCGTAGGAGGCGCGGGTTAGGCTGCGCCAGCGGGCCGAACCGTCCGCGAAGCGAGCTGAGAAGTCGAGAAACAGCGGCGGCACCAGCAGCAGCGCCCAAACGTCGAGCCAGTAGACCAAACGGTCCAGGACGGTCAGCTCTCCCGTGGAACTCAGCGAGTACAGCGCCAGCGAGCCCATGCAGAACGCGAAGAACCGCAGCGCCGCGCCGTCCCTTGGGCAGCGCAGCCAAGTGCAGAGTCCGATCGCGGCGTAGATCCAGCCCAGCAGCAGTAGGAAGCCGCCTACTGCGCTCCGGTTCGAGCTGGCCTCGGCCACTAGCCGGAAGCGCCTCGCTTCCCCGTCGCGCTCGACCACGTACTCCGCCCGGCCCCAAGCGCCGATTGCGGCGAGCGCCCGGGTCGCGTCCAGCGCCTCCGCCACCGGATGTCCGCCGATGGAGATGAGTCTGTCGCCCGGCCGCACCCCCACACGCGCGGCCGGGCTCTCTGGTTCGATCCGGGCAGCCAGCACGCCGGCCTCCCGGTCCGCCCACATGACACCGTCTTCCGGCACCCCGAAGCGCCCGCGCTCTAGCCAGTTGGCCAGTGACAACGCCAGCAGCGCCGCCGCAACGACGAGCCCTGCCATGGCGCGCTTCGATTCTTTGCTAAACAGCAACATGCAGGTCCGCAGGCCCGTTCCGCAGTGGCGAACCGGGCCGCGGCTACTCCCACTATAGGACTATTGGGGAGACATTTCCAGCCGGCGAGGCGGAATTGAATGCTGGGATTCCCACAGACAAAGGGCCAGCATTCCGAAGAAAATATATGAAGAATGGAATCCCATTAACTGGATACCGGAGATCCGGACGAGGCGTTGCCAATAGTCACGCGCCCCCGCTCTTGCTGCTGGTTGCGCCCTGACTTCGGTGCCTCCGCGCTACGAAGTTGAATGCTCTCCAAGCCTTGGCGGGGTACTTGCTACGCTCTCGAAACTCGCACTTGAGCCGAGATCGGCCCGCAGGGGCGAATTCCCGGTGCCGGAGCGAATCCAGATCCATCGAGCGCGAGCTTTCCCGGCGGAGGGCCGCGCAGAGTCGTGGCATGGCAGCAGCGCGCCTGTCCTGGCAGCCACTGCCGCACGACTCAAGCCAACACGGCGTCGCGAACGACCACTAACCGATAGGTCGGCTGCGATGTTCGCCCAGTCGATCGTGCTGGCGCAGTCTCGGCCAGTCCAGCAGGCGCACGCGGCCGCAGACGGGCCCGAACCGCCCTCTGATGCTTGATGAAGCGATGTCTGTCGCCCGAACTGTCGCCTCCGGCGCGGGCCGGAGGCCCGGCGTCAGGCCTGCGAGGCGGCTAACGCTTGGTCGAGATCCCAGATCAGGTCGCCGATGTCCTCGATGCCCACCGAGAGGCGGACCATGTCGGGCGTGATGCCCGCCGCCTCGTGATCGGCCTCGCTGAGCTGCTGGTGCGTGGTCGTTGCCGGATGGATGACTAGGCTCTTGGCATCGCCGACGTTGGCCAAGTGCGAGAACAGCTGCAAGGCGTCGATGAACTTCCGGCCCGCTTCGAGGCCGCCCTTGATGCCGAAGGTGAAGATCGCTCCCTGCCCGTTTGGCAAGTACTTGCGGGCCAAGGCGTTGTAGGGACTGGACGGCAGGTCGGCATGCTTCACCCAAGTCACCAAGTCGTGCCCCTCGAGGTGCTCAGCGAGCGCCAGCGAATTCGAGCAGTGCTTCTCCATGCGCAGCGCCAGCGTCTCCAGTCCCTGCAGGAACAGGAACGCGTTGTGGGGCGACATGCACGGGCCTAGATCCCGCAAGCCCTCGACCCGGCACTTGAGGATGTAGGCCAACGGGCCGAAGGTCTCCGAGAAGACCATGCCGTGGTATCCAGGGCTCGGCTCGGTCAGCATCGGGAACTTGCCGTTGTTCCAGTCGAACTTGCCGGAGTCCACGATGACGCCGCCGATCGACGTGCCGTGGCCGCCGATGAACTTGGTCGTCGAATGCACCACGATGTCCGCTCCGTACTCGATCGGGCGGCACAGGTACGGCGTCGCGAAGGTGTTGTCGATCATCAGCGGGATGCCGGCCTCATGGGCGATCTTGGCCACGCCTTCAATGTCGATCACGTTCATCCGCGGGTTCGCGACTGTCTCCACGTAGACCACCTTGGTCTTGTCGGTGATCGCCCGGCGGAAGTTGTCGAGGTCGTCAGGGTCCACGAAGACCGTGTTGTAGCCGAAGCGGCGGAAAGTAGTGTCGAACTGGGTGTACGTGCCGCCGTACAGCGTGGCGGACGAGACGATCTCGTCGCCGCTCTGGCACAGGCTCGAGATCGCCAGCAGCTGGGCGGCTTGTCCGCTGGCCGTGGCGAGCGCTCCGATCCCGCCCTCGAGGGATGCCATGCGCTCCTCGAAGACTCCGTTGGTGGGATTCATGATCCGCGTGTAGATGTTCCCGAACTCCTGCAGGGCGAACAGGGACGCGGCGTGGGCGGTGTCGTTGAAGACGTAGGAGGTGGTCTGGTAGATCGGTACGGCCCTAGCGTTGGTGGCGGGGTCTGGACGCTGGCCGGCATGCAGCGAGCGCGTATGGAATCCGAACTGGCGTTCTGGCGTGTCAGGCATACGCCTCTATCGTAGCGAGGACGGGACCCTCGGCCGGGCTGGCGGCGGCAGCCGAGCGGGCTGCCAAGTCCGCGGTCAAGGAGCGCAAGAAATAGGCTGCGCTTCGATCGCCCCCCGGGGGATCTTCGCAGCGCCGGCCTACGTCGCGGTCGTGCCACGCTGCCGGGCCCGGACTCCGGATGCTCCGCACACTCGTGGTCTGGGTCGCTGCGTTGCAGCTGGGCTGCGTCGCGCGGCCGCTGATCTTCAGGCTGCTTGGAGGCAGTCTGGCGATGCTGCTCAGCTGGGCCCTCAGTCCCTTCCTCATGGCTCAGGAAGGTGCCGCGAGCTTGGTCGCGGGGCGCGGACTGCGCGCTGCGCAGGCGGTGACGCTACTCGTCGTCGCTTCGCTGATCCGCTGGCGTTGTGCGAGCTGGCCGCTTGAGAGGAGCGCCGAGACCAGCCAGCCAACCAAGATATCGGCGACCGGACGGAAGGGAGAGCGGCCGGTCTGCGTCGCTGGCTACACTGGCAAGCCCCGCACGGTGCGGTTCCCAAGATTGGCGGAGGCTGCGATGCCAAGGGACGCCGATGTCCAGCGGGCTAGTCGACCAAACTTCCCGGGATGCCGTGGTGAATCATCAGGTCGGCATTCCAAGGATTGACGACCTCGATGTCGGTGTTGTTGAAGTCCTTCTCGTTCCTCGTCACCAGTCGCAGGCCGCGACGCAGCGCCGTTCCCGCGATCATCGCGTCGGTAAGGTGGCTGTCCATCGACTCCCCGAGGCGGCGCTTGTGCTCCATCAGGTCGGCGCACGCCTTCGCATCCTGCGCCTCCCAAGGGAAGACCCGGTTCTCGAACATCTCCAGCACTAGCGACCGAAACCGGAAGTCCAAGTCATCCCGGCGCTTGCCGGCGGGAAGCTGGCGGATGCTGTGGAAGATCTCCCAGACCGAGATCACGGAGATGCCCATGCCCTCCGGAGCGGCCGAGTCCAAGAAGGACACCACGCGCGGATTCGGCAGTGGGCGCATCATCTCCGATACGACGTTGGTGTCCAAGATGTTTGCTGCCGGGACAATCATCCTCCGCCCTCGTCGCGGAAATCCAGCGGCCGGTATGCGAATCTCCGCAGGGTAGGAAGTTCCACGCCGTGCTTCTCGCCGAACAGCTCCCGGAACGCTTCAGACGGGCTGGTCCGCAGCTTGGCTCGCTCCCTCGCTGTGTGAATGAGCCTGCGCACCAACTCCTCCATCGATAGGCCTAGCCGTCGCGCCTCGCGCTGCAGCCATTCCTTATCGGCGGGGTTGATGTCCCGCACCGTGATCGTGGTAGCCGTCGGCCCCTCCCGGCCCGATGCTTCGAGCTTAGCTTGATGGTAGCAGGTTCTGGCACCGCGAGTCAGCTCTGTTTCCCTTGGCAGGGAGGCTAGTCGGCCAGCACAGCGTCCGCGGGCCCGAAGCCGTGCCCGTCCAGCCGGTAGTGCGCGCCCAGCACGTCCCGACCGAAGTCGCCGTCGAACTCGCGCCACACCGAGTGGCTGTGGTTGTTGCCGTTCTGCGTGTTGTCGTACTCGATCAGGAATTCGGGAGACTGGATCCGGTAGTAGTCTCCCCCGCCTGGCTCGATCGATCCCGCCCAGGCGAAGAACAGCTCGCTCCGCGGTGTCGCGCGAATCTTCTCCCTCCGGGCCTCGGCCTGATCGGCGGGCAGCGAGGCGGTGTACTGGTCGGCTGTCGCCACGAGCATCGCGTACTGCTCTGAACTGAGCATGGAAGCCGCGAGGCCCCGCGGCTGCCCCTCGAGCTTCGCTCGCGTGTCGGCGGAGGTGAGGATGTCCCGGTACGCCTCGTCGCTGACCAGCGCCTGCTCGCGGAGCTGTTCGTCGAGCGATCGCATCAGCTGGCGCGCCGTGTCCTCGCGAGCCGCGAGCGGCCGCACGCCCTTCCGCGGCCCCTCCCGGACCTCGTGCGGATTGGCGCCCAGGAAGGTCGGCGAGGTGGAGGCCAGCTTGCCGTCGCGCATCAGGAAGTGGAGCGAGACATGGTGGCCCTCCAGCCTCCACGCCCAGTCCCCCTCCATGGACGGCTTACCGAAGACGCTGAAGTGGTAGATGTTGACGTCTCGCCTCCCGACCGTGTCGCTCTCCAGAATCCTCAGCACTTCCTCCAAGCTCATGATCGTCTTGACCGTGACGAAGCCGGATCTGGAGAGGGAGGCGGCCAGCAAGGCGTCGGCCAGGGACCGCTGCTCGGCGTTCATGTCCTTGTAAGTCAGGCCGTTGCGACGGTATCCCCGGCTCGTCACAAAGTTGTTGTCCGGGACGAAATGCCAAGTCTCGTAGTCCGGATTGTCGAGCTGGTACCGCGCTGACGTGATCTGGTTGCCGTTGAGCGAGGCGAGCCAGGCCTTGGCGGTAGTCACCATCAGGTCCTCGGTCGACAGGTTGTAAGCTGCGGCCCCCAGCACCAGACAGCACGCGAGCAGCAAGGCTCTGACAGGGAAAGCGTGACGCATCAATGGTCTCCTAGTTGCCTGCTTCGGGCCCTCGGCTGGGACCGCCTACGGCTTCGCCATTATAGCGAGGTCTCACAGATCAGCGGTTCTGCTGCCGGCGCCGCGGGCCCGTGTGTCCGGTGCGGGTCCGTGTCTCAGGGCGCCGCGCGGTCTTCCCCGAAATCCGGCGCCGCGTCCTGCATTGGCGTACAATCTGTCTCTATCTCGATTTCCCAGCTGGGCGACGGTCCCAGCCCCTGTCCGCGTCGCCGAACCGGCTTCGAGGTTGCGGGTCGCGGTGGGAACCTAGGAGGACCTAACACGATGAGAGCAATCCGCGCGATTTCCGCCGTCCTCATGCTGGCGGCGCTGGTTTGGGGCCAGTCCGACCAAGGAGTGATCACCGGCACCATTTCCGACTCCACCGGGGCCGTGATCCCGGGCGCGAGAGTCACCGTCCGGGAGATGAACACCAATGTCTCCAGCGACTGGCAGTCCAACGCCAGCGGCACCTATGTGGCCGGCCCGCTGCGGATCGGCGTCTACGAGATCACGGTCGAGACCGAGGGCTTCAAGAAGTCCGTCCGCGCGGGCGTGGAGATCCACCCCAGCGACCGGCTGGGCATTGATTTCTTGCTTGAGGTCGGCAACATCGTCGAGGTGGTCGAGGTGACCGGTTCGACTCCGCTGCTGAAGACCGAGTCGGCGACCCTCGACTACACCGTCGAGCGCCAGCAGATCGAGGATCTCCCCATCAGCGGCCGCAACTACCAGTCGCTGGCCCTGCTCACGGCCGGCGTGGCGCCGGAGATCGGAGGCCGCGACCGGGGGCCGCTCGGAGATTAGCGCCTCGGCGGCGGCTTCGTGAGCCATGGCCAAGCCGTTGGACAGAACGACTTCCTGATCGACGGCATCGACAACAACTCCACGATCATGGGCCAGCAGGACCGCAAGGCGCAAGCGATCATCCCTTCCATGGACGCGGTGCAGGAGTTCAAGGTCCAGACCAGCAACTACTCGGCCGAGTACGGCCGCAACGCCGGCGCGGTGGTGAACGTCACGATCCGCGGCGGCTCGAACGACTTCCGGGGCAGCGCCTACGAGTTCCTGCGCAACGATTTCTTCGACGCCCGCGAGGCATTCGCGCGGACCGACCGGGACGGCGACGGGCGGGCCGACCCCGACGTGCTGCGCCAGAACCAGTTCGGCGCCACGTTCGGCGGACCGGTGGTCAGGAACAAGGCATTCTTCTTCGCCAGCTGGGAGGCATGGAAGCTGCGCAAGTCCCAGTCCGACATTGTCGTCGTGCCCTCGCAGCTGGAGCGCTCGGGAGACTTCAGCCAGACCACGGGCCTGAGCAGCCTCAGGGATCCGACCGGCGACCCCTTCCCGAATGCCACCATCCCCGGCAGCCGCTTCGATTCCGCCTTCTCGCAGTTGGTGGACCTTTACCCCAGCCCCAACTTTTCCGACAACACCCGACGCAACTTCACCAACAATCCTCCGTGGCAGACCGATCGCGACCAGGTCGACTTCCGCTACGACCATACGCTGTCGGCCCAGAGCAACTTCTTCGTGCGCTATAGCCAATATCGCTACGACAACCTGCGCGCGCCGCCGATCCCGGGCGTCGGGCGGGGAGGAGTTGGCAACGACCGCGCGCTGGACGACAACGACGGGCGGCACCTGACGGCCTCTTGGTCCCACGTGGCGTCGCCGACGCTGGTCAACGAGGTCCGGGTCGGCTACAAGTACCTCAAGGTCAACAGGGTCCAGGACGCTCCGCCGCAGGCCGAGCTTAACGCTCAGTACGGCTTGAAGGGCCTCAACGAGGACCCGTCAATCTTGGGCCTGCCTCGTATCCAGCTCACCGGCGGTCTGGCGCATCTCGGCCTCGGCGGCAGCAACAACCTTCCCAACGGCAAGATCAGCACTACTTGGCAGTTCGTTGACAACGTGACGGTGATCCGCGGCAACCACAGCTTGAAGATGGGCGCTGACTACCGCCACGACTTCTCGGACATTCTCGGCTCGCAGAGTGCAACGGGCACGTTCCGTTTCAACAGCCGGTACACGGGCATCGCCTTGGGCGACGCGCTGCTGGGCTGGGTGGATCGGGGCACCTCGGGCACGACCATCGACGCCCAGATGAACTTCGACAGCTACATGTTCTACTTCCAGGACGACTGGAAGCTGACGCCGACCTTGACGCTGAACCTCGGCATCCGCTACGAATTGACTACTCCTTGGATCGAGCAGCAGGACCGCATGAACCAAGTCGTGTTCGCGCCCGGCCCGGACTTCGGCCGCATCATCCGGGCCGGCGAGCTGGGAAGCTCCCAGGCCGACCGGGCCCTGATCAGCTTCGACAAGAATAACTGGGCTCCGCGGCTCGGCTTCGCATGGCAACCGGGGACCAACTGGACGGTGCGCGGCAGCGCCGGCGTGTTCTACGGAGGGTCGCAGGGCTTGGGGGCCAGCGCCCGCATGCTGCGCAACTTCCCCTTCGTGGCCGTGGTCCAGCAGCGCGGCTCGTCCAGGCAGCCGGTGTTCCTGCTTCAGGACGGCTTTCCATCAGACTTCTTGGGCGACCTCTCCAACCCGGTCCGCACCGTCGACGATCTGCCGAACAACTCGGTCATGCGGACTTGGGCCAAGGAATTCCCGATGCCGATGGTCTAGCAGTGGAACTTTAGCGTCCAGCGCCAGCTCACGGCAGCGACGGCATTGACAACCGCCTATGTCGGTTCGTCCTCGCTGTACCAGCCGATCGCCTACAACATCAACGCGCCGGGCATCGGGCCCTCCGATACTGAGCGCGAGCGGCGCCCATACTTCCCCCGGCTGAACGGCCTGACCTATCGCACACCGGCGGCCCACAGCTCCTACCACGGCTTGGAGGCGACCCTGACGCGCAGACTCGCCGACGGCGTCACTTTCACGACGGCTTACACTTGGTCCCACGCCATCAGCCAGACCGCGGAGCTGTTCGTGTCCGGTGACAACGGGGGGCCGCAGGACATCTCCTGCTTCGCTTGCGAGCGAGGGTCCAGTTCCAACGACACCCGGCACCGGCTGGTGAACAGCTACATGATCAACCTCCCCTTCGGGCGTGGCGCGCGGTTCCTGGACCGCGGCGGATTCCTGAACGCCGTGTTCGGCGGCTGGCAGATGACCGGCATTCTCAGCCTGCAGACGGGCCAGTACTATGACCTGACGATCGCCAACGCCACGGCTCAGCTGGGGACGAACGGCGTCGGTGCCTGGCGCCCGAACGTGGTGGGCGACCACGAGCTGGCCAACCCGACGCCCAACCTCTGGCTGAATCCAGACGCCTTCGAGATCCCGCGCGACGGTGCGGGCAACCCGACCTTCGGCAATCGTACTGAGGGGAGCAAAAGTCATTTCCTTGCATTCTGGAACTCTATTCCACCTCAAATGCGGCTGCGCACCGGGTTCTGAGCATGGTAGTATCGCATTATGGATCCATACTTTAAGCGGGACTTCAGAACGGTCCCACTCTTGGAAAAGGTCGCCCTCAGGAAACAAGTCGTTTTGCTGGCGCAGAGTGGACTCCAGATTCCCTTTCTGTCCGCCCTCTTCTCTGTCACTCAACCGACCATCATTACTTGGCTTGTCAAGGTGGCTGCGGATGGCTTTGGGGCCTTGGAAGACAAGCCGCGTGCTGGCCGTCCGCCCATCCTCAGCGACGAGATCCTGCAGTGGATGTTCGCCACTGTCCGTGACAAGACCCCCCAGCAGCTGAAGTTCTCGTTCGCCTATTGGACTGCGGGCCGCGTGCGGCAGGTGCTCCTCGACCAGTTCGGAGTCAAGGCCAGCGTGTGGACTGTTCGTCGCGCCCTCAAACGCCTGGGCCTGACGCCCCAGAAGCCCAAGTTCCGCTCCTATCTCCGCAGTGTCGGCGACATGAAGGCTTGGATCGAGAGAAAATATCCTGAATTAAAGGAAAAAGCACGCGAAGAAGGCGCTGTAATCCTGTTCGTGGACGAAGCCGGGATGCGAGCGGACTACCATGTCGGGCGGACCTGGGGCATGCGTGGCAAGACCCCTGTGGTGGTCGACACTGGCCAGAGGTTCCGCTGGAACATGTTCGCGGCCATCACCCCCGACGGTCAGCTTCACTTCCGCATTCAGTCCGAGAATTCCAAGGCGGCGAGTTTCATTGAGTTCTTGCAGACCATCCAAGCGGAGCAAGGGAAGCCGATCTACGTAGTAGTCGACAACTGCAGCATCCATAGGGCGCGCGCCGTGAAGGAGTTCTCAGCCGCATCCGAGGGTGACCAGCCGGTCAAGTTGTTCTTCCTGCCGGTCTACTCTCCGCAGTTGAATCCGGTGGAGCTGTTGTGGGCTTGGGTGAAACGCAGGGTTGGCCAACAGGTGTTCAAGACCCAGTCGGAATTGAAGGACCTGCTGACGGATGCGATCGCCCAGCTCAGGAAGGCCCCTCAAGTCGTTCAGCAATTCTTTGAGCAGGAGGACTGCAAGTACATCTTGGCGTGACACCTCGGACGGCAATCACTTTTGCTCCCCTCAGTAACTGCCCAGGTAGGGATGCACCACAGTGGTCAGAACTGGCGTTGAGAGTGGCGTCTGAGGTAGCGTGTCAGCGTTGTAGAGAGCCTGTCAGGAGCTGATGCCGTGAGAGCCGGAGTGCATCGGAGGGGTCGGTGGTTGGGGGCGGCGGTTGGCATGGGTTTGCCATCCAAGACGGTTCCCAACTCTGCAGCGATGGCTCCGGGCCTGTCCCGGTCACGCCACCGAGTCCGCACCCTGCATCCCGAGTGCTGACCGGCTGCGCGCCAAGCGCACGCAACTCGAGGGGCACGGGACGGGCTATGGAGAAGCATTCTGGACCAATTAGATGAGGTCTGACACAAATAGCACGCAATAAGTCGTTTCCATCTTCAAGAACACATGCTATGCTAGGAGCGTTGCAAGGCTTGGGGCGGTCGAGCGAGGTTCGGGCCGCGTGGGAAGCGAGAGATGAGTCGTCGGCGCGCAGCGAGAGGTAGTGAGGACCAGCGTCGAGCCGACCAGCGGGCCGCGGTGCCAGAGCAGCGGGCAGTGGATCACCAGCAGCTGCAAGCGGCTTTCAAGGCACTGCAGGCCACCAACGCGGCACTGCAGGCGGAGAACGCGCGGCTGCAGGAGCGCGTGTCCGAGCTGGAGCGGCGCTTGGGCTTGGATAGCACGACCAGCAGCCAGCCGCCCTCCAGCGACGGCCCGCGTAAGCCGCCGGCCCGGCGCCGGACCTCCAGCCTGCGGGGCAAGTCCAAGCGCAAGCCGGGCGGGCAGCAGGGGCACAAGGGCACCACGCTGCAGCGCACGGATCAGCCCCACCATGTCCAGGACCACTGGCCGCAGCAATGCAGTGACTGCGGCGCGCCGCTGGAGGCCGGGGAAGCGACGGGCCAGCCGGTGGCGCGGCAGGTGTTCGACCTGCCCGAGCCGCAGCCGCCGGAAGTGACCGAGCACCGCGCCCACGCCTGCCGCTGCGCGCAGTGCGGCGGCACGACACGGGCGGAGTTCCCGGAGGGCGTGCAGGGCCCGGTGCAGTACGGGCCGCGCTTAGCGGCGGTGGTGGTGTATCTGCAGTGTGCGCACTTCCTGCCCGAGCGGCGGCTGGCGCAATGGCTGCAAGACCTGTTCGGCGTGAGTTTGTGCGCCGCGACGGCGGCACGGATGACGCGCACGCTGGCGGATCGCTGGCAGGGGTTCACTGAGCAAGTGCACGCTTGGATCCGGACCTCGGCGCCGGTGAAGCATCTCGACGAGACCGGCTACCGCATCCGGGGCCGGACGCAGTGGCTGCACGTGCTGAGCACGCCGCTGCTGACGTTCTATCGCACCAGCGCGAAGCGGAGCGCGGTGGGGCGGGGCCTGGTGGGCTGCCTGGTGCATGACTGCTGGCAGTCGTACTTCCGGGTGCCGGGGGTGGTGCATGCGCTGTGCAACGCGCACATCCTGCGCGAGCTGCAGGCGCTGGTGAAGATCGACCAGGAGGATTGGGCGGGGCGCCTGCAGCGGCTGCTGCGGCGGGCGGCACGGGCGGTGCGCATCGCCCAGCGGCTGGGAGTGCCGCTGCCGGACTCGCTGCTGGAGCGGATCCGGAAGCGGTACGAGCGGCTGGTGCAGGAGGGGCTGGACTACCACCGCGGGCTGGAGCCGCTGGCGCGGGGCCGGCGGGGGCGGAAGAAGCGGCGGCCGGGGCACAATCTGGCGCTGCGGCTGCGGGACCGCCAAGCGGACGTGCTGCGCTTCCTGACGGACTTCGCAGTGCCATTCACGAACAACTTGGCCGAGCAGGACCTGCGCATGATGAAGCTGCGGATGAAGATTTCGGGGTGCTTCCGCACCGAGCAAGGGGCGCGGGACTTCGCCACGCTGCGCAGCGTGCTCTCGACTGCGCGCAAGCAAGGCCGCCATGCGATCGAGGCCCTGCTGACGCCCCCGGACGAGCTGTTCGCCAGCCTGAAGTTCTAGCCCGGCCCTCGCGCAACCCTCGACGGACTTCCGTTGGCCCCTCTAACCCGATCCCAGCTGCAGCTCGACTACCTGGGCAGTTACCGGCAATCTAGGAAGAAATTCCCTGCAGGAAGACGGCATCTTCAACTGGGATGTCGGACTGATGAAGAGCTTCCAGCTCACCGAGCGCTTTCGGCTGCAGGTCCGGTGGGAGGCGTTCAACGTCACGAACCATCCCTCCTACGGGACGCCGAACACGAACTTCTCCAGCCCGGATGTCGGCAAGATCACCTCGACGCTGGGCCTTCCGCGACAGCAGCAGTTTGGCCTGCGGTTCAGCTTCTGATGACGACACGGGCGCATCCGTAGTGACGGGCGGTCCCGCCCGACCGTCCTGACTGTCGGTCCGGGACCGAACGCCCTGCCGGAGGAGACAGGCTAGAGACCTCGTTCTCCTCCGGCCCGCATTCCTCCAAGCCAATGTCAATCCCGCCGACTTCGCTGGGCTCGGCTGCCCGCAACGTGAATTCTTGAACGGCGGTCTCGCCGTTGCCCCTCAGTTCGGCCAGCCGGCTTCCGCTACCTTGTTGACATGGCAGGTGCAAGCCGGATTCCGTGCTCAGCTTGGATGCTCGCCGGAGCGCTGATGATGGCTGCGCTCGGCGTCCCTCACGGTCGGGCTGAGGCGGAGAGCTACCGAGGTGACGTCACCGATGTGCGCGTGATTCGGCGCGTTAGCCAGCATCCCGACGCGTGGCGCATATGGCAGCCGTTCCTGGTCCAAGGGGACCGAGAACGGGACCTCATCGCGGCGTTCGGCGCCATGATCAACGGCAAGAAGGACATGGGGGACATTCTGGTGACGGTCTCCGACGATGACGGCGATACGTGGGAGGAGCCGGTCGTGGTCTTCGATCACAGCGTGCGACAAGGAGCCATTCAGTTCGCCTACGCCAACCCGGTGCTCTATCGCGCTCCCGGTCAGGAAATCGTCTGGTGCTTCGCCATGCGGTGCCCCATCGCGTCCAAGAACAGCGAGGAGTCGCGGCTGGTGGCCGCCTTCACTGCGGACGGCGGACATACGTGGACGCCGGTCGAGCTGGCCATGCACTACACCGGTCCTCTGATCACCAACGCCGGCCTCGTCGACACCCGGATCGCGGGCCGCAAGCTGTTCCTGCTGCCGGCCCACCGCAACACACTGCAAAACGACCCGCGCGGCTCGCGCGACCACTTCATTCTCAGCAGCACGAGCCTGCTCGAGTGGAAGCTCGAGGCGTACATCCCGCAGCCGACTTCGGCGCGGGTATTCCTGCACGAAGGCAATATCGCGGCGGGTGACGCTCCGGGCGAGCTGAAGATCGTGATGCGCACCGCGGACTATGACGACAGCAGCCTGACGACCAGCCCGCCGCGCGCTTACTCCAGCGTTAGCACCGACGGCGGGCGTACTTGGAGCGTCGCCCGGGAGGAGCCGGACCTGCACAATGCCAAGTCCAAGGCGTTCTACGGACGTGCCACTGACGGAACGCAGGTGTATGTCTACAACGACGGTCCGGCGCAGCGCGAGCCGGGCGGGCGCATGGCCCTCCGCTACAAGACCAAGCCGCCCGGCGGCGAGTGGAGCGAGCAGAAGACCTTCTACGACGCGGGCATCAAGAACTCGTACCCGACCCTCGTCGAAGTGGCGCCCGGAGATTTTCGGGCGGTTTGGGACAGCGGAACTCCTGACACTCCGCGGACCCACATCCACTTCGGAAAGCTGAATCTGGGCGATTGAGCGCGACGGGACGGCCGCCGGCTGGCACAAGCGCACGTTCGGAGGCAAGCGCGGCTGCCTGCTGGCCCTACGGTATCCGCGCCTCAGGGCCCGGCCTACGTCGTCGAGGGCCTCGCGGACGCGTTGGCCGTCCACCAGCACTTGCCACCCGGAGCCGTCACGGTCACCTCTGTCGGAGTGGACATCGGGGGCACCTTCCACGAGGCGACGCACTGCCGGCTTGCCGGCCGGGTCGAGGCCTGGCTGGCGTCGGACGGCTTTGGCGATGAGGTCGGGGATGCAGCGTGGCGCCGTGTTACGGAATGTCGGCGGAGATGCGCGGATGGACACAGGGGAGGGAAGCCCCGTCTTCAGAGAGAGTTGGGACCAGTGCCGCTGGGAACTGCAGGCCGCAGGCCGGGAGCGCTGAGGGGCGCTAGACTGGGCGCAATGCAGGCCGCAGGGCAACCGGCGACCATCCCGGGCGAGTTTCTGGAGCGGGTGAACCGCTGGGCTCGCTCCCAGCCGGACCCTGATTCCCTGATCCTCTTCGGCTCCCGTGCCCGCGGTGACTACGGACCAGAATCCGACTGGGACATCGCCCTCGTCTTCGACGGGCAGCGCCCGTCGCTGGACGGCCTCCCGCACGAGCTTGCCGGCGCCCCCGTCGACTGGGTTCCGATGGAGCGCGCAGACCGTGTGGCCAGTGTGCTGCGCGCGTCCGGGGAAGTGCTAGCCGCCGTGTGCGAGGCTTCCCGCGTCGACGAGGGCAGGGCACGGTTGCAAGAACTGGCCGCCAGGGAAGACGAACTCTACGACGACTTGGCGCAGCTGGAATCGACCGCCTGTCCCGCGGAGACCCTGCAGCGAATCTCCGCCGGGCTGGAGGCTTGGCCGGACACGCCGGGGTTGTGGGATCTCTTGATGGCACCCCCCGCAGGGCGGGCCTCGGAGAGTCAAGTCCGGGGAAGGGCCCCGAGAGGTCGCTAGTCCGCCCGGCCAGAAGGCCAAGGGCCGCCGGGATGCAGCGGTCGGGAGCCATTCGATAGCGGACGGCTTACAGGCGGCCAATGTCACCCGCCGGAGACGCTGTGCGCATGACGAACCGCAAGCAATAAGGCCCCCTGGATTCGCCCGAGCGACCGGGATGATCGGTGATGGGGCTGTCAGAGGATCGGACGGGCATCTCGCGGATGCCGGAACTGGAGTCTCACCCGATCCGACGCTCTGGCTGGAGGATGGCGCCTCGAAACAGACTGTAGAATGGGCCCGTGCATCGGATCTGGCTGATCTTGATCTTGGGTGCGGCTCCGCTGGCTGCCGCTGAGCGTCACGACTTCTTCGAGTCGAAAGTCAGGCCTGTCTTGGCTAGGCGCTGCTTCGGCTGCCATGACGGCAACGCCACCGCCGGCCTGCGGGTGGATTCCCGGGCGGGCTTGCTGAAGGGTGGGAGGTCCGGGCCGGCCGTCTTGCCCGGCGATCCAGAGCAGAGCATCCTGCTGCATGCCGTGCGCGGGGTCAAGGGTCGCATGGCCATGCCGCCAGCCGGGAACCGACTGGAGGA
Source organism: Bryobacterales bacterium (assembly GCA_963662745.2). Taxonomy (GTDB): domain Bacteria; phylum Acidobacteriota; class Terriglobia; order Bryobacterales; family UBA6623; genus VXMF01. The sequence continues at coordinate 496,655 of CAXXUI010000002.1, read as the reverse complement.
CCACGAGGTGGCGGCCCTCCGCCGCTGGATTGCCGATGGCGCGCCGTGGCCCCTGTCGGCCCGTGAGCTATTTGAGCAGCGCGTCCAGCCGATCCTTGAAGGCCACTGCTGGGGCTGCCATCTGGCCGAGGCCCAAGGGGGCCTGAGCATGGGTTCCAGAGAGGGCCTGCTGCGGGGCGGGAAGTCCGGCCCGTCGATCGTCCCGGGAGATCCGAGCGCCAGCCTGCTGGTGAAGGCCGTACGGTTCCAGCATGAGCTCAATATGCCCCCAGCGGGCCCGCTGCCGTCGCAGGCGGTCGCGGACATCGAGCGCTGGGTGGCCGAGGGAGCGCCTTGGACGAGCGCTGAGAAAGGGGTTCCGCAGACGTACGAGATCAGCAGGGCGCACCGGGAGCACTGGGCTTTCCAGCCCTTGGCAGAGGTCCCTGTGCCGGAGTCATCCAACACCGACATGCCGGCGACCAACGCGTTGGATCGCTTTGTCTTGGCGCGGCTGGATGCCGAAGGGCTGGAGCCGTCGGCCTTGGCCGGCAAGCGGGTCCTGATCCGACGTCTGGCCTACGACCTGACCGGCCTGCCGCCCCCGCCGGAAGAAGTGGAGGACTTCCTGTCCGACCCGGCGGCCGAAGCGTGGGACGCTCTCGTGGACAGGCTGCTCGAGTCCCCCCGCTACGGAGAGCGCTGGGGGCGCCACTGGCTCGACCTAGTGCGCTATGCCGACACCGCCGGCGATGCCGGCGACTTTCCCGTCCCAGAAGCGTACAAGTACCGGAACTACGTCATCGACGCGTTCCAGAGCGACAAGCCGTACGATCAGTTCGTGCGCGAGCAGATCGCCGGGGATCTGCTGGGGTCTGCCACCGACGCGGAGCGCTGGGAGCGAATCGTGGCAACCGGCTACCTGGCCATCTCCAGGCGGATCGGGGTGAGCCCTCACCGACTCCGCCACATCATGCTGGAGGACGCGATCGACAATCTGGGAAAGACCTTCCTGGGTTTGAGCGTGCAGTGCGCCCGCTGCCACGACCACAAGTTCGATCCGATACCGACCTCGGACTACTACGCCCTCTACGGAATCCTGGACAGTTCGACATTCCCGCATCCCGGCGCGGAGCACCTGCCTTACCGCAGCGGCTTCGTTTATCGGGTGGGCAAGCAGGAGGCGGAGCAAGTCAGAGCGGCGTACGTGAAGCAGTTGACTTACTGGAATGACCTGGAGAGGGAGAAGTTTCGCGAGTACCAAGCCTTTCAGAATCAACTGATCACGACCCCGGGACGGTCGAGGGAGGTTGTCTGGGCGGAGCTGCAGCAGCTGAGGGCCGAGCGGGCGGTGGTCGCCCGGACGGAGCCCCCCTTGGAGACGGCCTACGCCGTGCGGGAAGGCACGCCGCAGGACTCCCGCATCCACCTAGCCGGGGACCCCAAGTCGCCAGGCCCCGAAGTGCGTCGCGGCTTCTTGCAGGTCCTGGGCGGTCAGGTGCTGCCCGACGGACACGAGGGCAGCGGCCGCCGCATGCTGGCGGACTGGATCGTGGACTCAACCAATCCGCTGACGGCGCGAGTCATGGCGAACCGCATCTGGCACCACCACTTCGGCGTCGGGCTGGTTCGGACTACTAGCGATTTCGGAGTCCGGGGCGAGCGTCCCACGCACCCTGAATTGCTGGATTACCTAGCCCGGTACTTCGTCGACAGCGGCTGGTCGGTCAAGGCGGTGCATCGTTTGATATTGCGGTCCCGCACCTACCGACAGGCCAGCCTCGACCGCGACGCGAACTTCCGCCGGGATCCTCAAAACCGCCTGTTGTGGCGCTTCAACCGGCGGCGGCTGGATGCGGAGCAGATCCGCGACTCCCTGCTGGCGTTCAGCGGCGACTTGGACTTCTCGCGGGGCGGACGGCATCCGTTTCCCCATCGTCAGACGTACTTCTACCGTCAGCACGAGCCGTTCTCGGAGTTCTTCCCCACCAACCGGCGGTCAGTTTTCCTCATGCAGCCGCGCATCCAAAAGCATCCCTTCCTCGACCTCTTCGACGGCCCGGACGGCAACTTGCCCCTGAGCGAGCGCAAGTCGACGACCACCAGCCTCCAGGCCCTATTCCTGATGAACTCGCGATTCCTGCATGAGCAGGCCGCCGCTGCAGCCGAGCGCTGGAGCGGGGACGGGATCGGGCGCGAAGCGTTTCTGGCGCGGGCTTCGCAGGAGCTGTACGGGCGGCCACCGAGCCCTGACGAGGCCCAGAGAGTGGCGGCCTACTTTGCCGCGGCGCCGGGCAGCGAGGACGCCAAGCGGAGCGGCCTGCTGCGCTCGATGCTGGCCAGCAACGAATTCCTGTTCGTCGACTGAGCGCTGCTGTGCCCGCCGGCTCCGCGGCGGCAAGCCACCGCTCGGGTTGCCGAACGCCTTCAGCGGGTAGAATCGGATCAATTGGAGACCACCGATGCATTGGACCCGAATCGCTCGAATTGTAATCACCGCGGCTTGGATCTGCGCCGGCCTGGCGGAGGCTCAGTCCCCGCGGCGGTGGAAGATTCACGACATGACCCGGCCCAAGCCCACCAAGGTCCAGGCCAGCCTGCCGCTGCCTGTGCCTCCGCCATCCGACGCCGTAGTGCTGTTTGACGGCACGGACCTGTCAATGTGGCGGGCGGCGGACGGCGGACCGGCGAAATGGACGATCCGGGACGGCAGCTTGGTCGCGGCGCCGGGAGGCGGGGCCGTCTACACAAAGGACGGCTACGGCGACGTGCAGCTGCATGTTGAATGGGCCGCCCCCACGCCGGCTCGCGGCGCGGGGCAGGGCCGGGGCAACAGCGGCGTGTTCCTGATGGGCAAGTACGAAGTGCAGGTGCTGGATTCGGCCGAGAACGTCACCTACGCGGACGGGCAGGCCGCGGCCGTCTACGGGCAGTACCCGCCGCTGGTCAACGCCAGCCGCCCCGCGGGGGAGTGGCAGGCGTACGACATCGTGTTCCGCCGCCCGCGCTTCCGTCCGGACGGTTCCGTGGACCGGCCCGCCCGCATCACGGTGCTCCACAACGGCGTCGTCGTGCAGGACAACTCCGAAGTCTGGGGGCCTACGGGCTGGCTGCAGCACCTGCCCTACGAGTCGCACCCTGACAGGCTGCCAATCTCCCTGCAGGACCACGGCAATCCGGTGCTGTACCGCAACGTCTGGCTCAGGGAGCTGGACGAGGAGCCGCGGCGCGGCCCCGACCGGCATCAGACCAAGCCGATCGTGCCGCTGACCGTCGCCATGCTGGACCGCTACACCGGCAAGTACGGGAATCCGGGAGAGCAGCCGGTGCTCATCACCAGGGACGGGGGCAGGCTGCTGGCGCAATTCGGCCTTGTCCGGCCCTTGGAGCTGCTGCCGCACTCGGAGCAGGAGTTCTCCTTGCGCTGGACGGCGGGCACCGTGCTGTTCGATTTGGGCGCGGACGGTTCCCCGACGGGCTTGACATTCCATCTGGGCGGCGACGAGCGGCCTGCCAAGCGGCTCTAGGACTGAGACCGCCCGGTCGATCTTGGCTAGTCCGCTCGGCGGGCGGGCTAGAGGACCCTCCACCAAGGGACTGCCAGAATGCGGTCGGACATCCAGCGGATCTGCTGTCCGCAGTGCAGCAGCAGCCCACCGGCGAACTGCCCGCCGCGATCGTACTCTTTGCGAAAGGCACGCAAGCCCCTTGAGGCTCGGTAGCCGGGGCTGGAGGCCGCCTTCACCTCGATCGGCAGCAGGCGGTCGCCGCACTCGATCACGAAGTCGGCCTCCAGATCGGTAGAGGTCCTCCAGAAGAGCACGTTGGGTGCCGGGACTTGGCTGTCGCGCCAGGCGAGCAAGTCGTGCAGCACCAGATTCTCAAGAAGAGCGCCGGACACGGCTTGACTGCCTGAGAGCCACAGGGCCAGCCCTGGGTCGCTCCAGTACAGCTTGGGGCTCTTCACCAGCCGCTTCGTTCGATTGGCGCTGTAGGCTGGCAGGTGGAGCAGTTGGAAGGATGTCTCGAGCAGGTTGAGATAGCGCTGAATCGTCGGACGGGGGATTCCGCAGTCTCGTCCCAGCTTGGCTTGGTTTACCACCGAGCCGATCCGCAAGCACGCCATGCGCATGGTGCGGCGGAATCCGACCAAGTCACGGATGGCTGCCACATCCTGCAAGTCGCGCTCTAGGTAGGTCCGGACATAGCCGTCGAACCACAGACCGCGTGCGCCATCGCCCTGTAACTCCAAAGCTGGGCTGGGGTATCCTCCCCGGCGCACTTCCTTCCGCCAGTCGACGGGTTCCGACGGGCTGGACTTCACGACTTCGGGCCATTCCGCGACAGGGTTTGCCAGCAAGGCGGTCCAAACGCCGCACCGGCCTGCGTTTCGACGCTCTGAGCGAGTCAGCGGCCAAAGATGCACGTAGGTCGCTCGGCCGGCTAGGGTCTCCGAGACGCGACGCATCAACAGCAGGTTGGCTGACCCCGTGAGCAGGAACCGACCGTTCTCCCTAGGGCGGTCGCTGTCCACGGCGCGCTTAACCGACAGCAGCAGGCGGGGTTCCCGCTGCACCTCGTCGAGGGTGAGCCGGCGGGCGCTGTGAATCAGGGAGTCCGGAGCCGATCGGGCTTGGTCGAGTGTGTCGAAGTCATCCAGTGTGAGGTACAGACGGTCATTGAGAAACGGCTCCGATTGCACCAAGGTCGTCTTGCCGGCTTGCCGGGCTCCCATCAGCACTACGACTGGCGATGTTGCTAGGGCTTGCTCCAGCAGTCGCGACGCAAGCCGGGGCCTGTACTGCCATTTGTTCGGCACGTGAGCAATTATCGCTCACACTGTGAGCGTTTTGCAAGTTCCGAAGCCAACGCTCTCCTTGGTTCCAATTGAGCCGCGTCCGGCAAGGGCGGCGATGCCGGGCCGGTCCCGTGTCGGCTCCCACGCTGCATCAGTGCGCAGAGCCGCCAAGCAGTCACGCTCCTTGACTTGGCTTGAGTCCAGGTCCCCGACCTCCCGAATAGACATCGGGTTCCGCAACTACTGACCGGTGCAAGAGTCTTGGGCAGGATCTGGCCCCGTGGCTGTCATGGGCGATGGACGAGAACCGCCGGGCGCAGTTGTCGCAACCCCCGCCCTTGGCGGGAGCACGGCCGGACAGGCCGGATTCCGAGCCGGGCGGCGACGCCCTGCCTTGGGCCGCCTGATCCGGCCCGCCGCCGGGCCGACTGACGATGGCAACCCATCCCCAGGGCGGTCTCCTCCCGAACTCCACGCGTTAGCGATGTCGCCTCCAGCAACCCAACACGCCCCAACCGCAAGCTCAACCCGGTGTGCCCAGCGCCCCCCTTACTGAATCCTTACCGCGTCCCCTTGGAGACGAGCCACAGACATAATGGGATCCCGTGACGAACGCGCTCGGAGACCGAGTACCAACGGCTCGTAGCAGACGATCTACGCGGTGCGTGTGAGGCCTCACACCGAGTCCAACCGAACCTCCTTCAACTCAGAATCGGCCAGCGACGAGTCGCCTACCAATTAACTCGGTTGCCCCTTCGGTGACGGCGCTCACGTGCGGTACCAGAGCCGCTCCGTGGCGGGTACGTTATCGTACGGGGTTCCCGCGCAGCGCGGGCAGCACCCCACCCCGAGACCCACGACTCCACATGACCGCGCCCAACCTGAACTGGATCGTCAACTACATCTGGGGCATTGCAGACGACGTGCTCCGCGATGTCTACGTGCGCGACGAGTACTGGGATGTTATCCTGCCGATGACCGTGCTCAGGCGGCTGGACGCGGTGCTGGAGCCCACCAAACGGGCCGTGATCGACATGACGGCGACGTTGGAAGCCACCGGGGTCACGAACCAGGACGCCGAGCTCCGGTTGACGAGGGTCCGATGAGAGGAACGGTACTCTGCGGCGACAACCTGCTTGCCCGCCTCAAGGACCTCTTGAATACGCACACGCACGTGGACATTGCTACGGCCTGGGCCACCGGTGGAAAGCATTTGCGAGTGTTGGTCGACGCCGCGGATCGGAAATCGGGAGGTGTGAAGGTCCGCGCGATCGTCGGGATCGCGGGGAACGCCACCCGACCAGGTGCGTTGGAGGCGTTGGACCGGATTACGGACGGTGACCTCAGGATCGTCCCGAAGGGCGATCGCCTCTTCCACGCCAAGCTGTACGTTTTCGGACGGCACAGGGGCGGCAACGTCACGAGTCAGGTTTGGATCGGCAGCGCGAACGTTACAAAAGCTGCGTTCGGCGGCGACCCTAAGGCGAACGAAGAGATCATGTTGGAAGTGGGTCCGGGCGAGAGCGCTGATGCGCTGCGTGCCTGGTTTCAGGAACAGTGGCATCGCTATGCCATGGACAGGCCTGTCGCGGAAGTGATCCGTGAGTACAAGGAAGACTGGAATCGCAGTCCGCCTCATCGACACATCCGGGCAATCGCCTCGGGGTCGGTGTCCCGCCGGCGAGATCTTCTCGACGAAGCCCACCGGCCACGGACTTTCGCCCAATACCACCAGGCTCTGACGGAGTGCGAAGAGATCTGTAAGCACAACGGGTGGGAGATCTTCGCCCCCCAAGGTCGAAGCTACATGAGGGTAATCTCCCACCGTCAGGAGCTGCTGCTGGGTGACACGAGTTGGTCGCAGCTTGGCGCCGAGTCCCCAAAGCGACTGATGGGCTTGTCTCGGGGCGACTCGGCCTGGTGGGGGTTGATGGGACGCGTGCGCGGAAGCCATGTGCCGGCAGTGCTGGACCACGAGACCCTGATCCGAGCTATCTTGGAGACGGTAGTGAAGGCACGCGATACCGAGTTCCCTGAGGTTGCCATTGCTGCGATGCGGGAACTGACCGCGATCAGGAATGTGGGCCACGGGACCGCGACGCTGTTCCTTGCCTTGGCGCGACCGGACCGGCTGCTGTCGCTCAACGCCGCGTCCGAGAAAGGGCTTGGCGCGCTATCGCGGAAGAGCTTTTCAACGCTCCGGAGGCCGGAAAACTATCGTGAGCTGCTTCGGTGGCTCTATGACCAACCGTGGTATGCGGACGGACCGCCAAGGAGAGGGGACCTGGAGCCAATCTGGCGACTCAGGGCCGCCCTCGTTGATGCGTTCGTGTACGAGCCGGAGAAATAGCCGGGTCGACGCCTGAAGGAATCTCGGCGCACCGCGCCAGGAGATCGACCGCTGACACGCCTGTACTGTCGGCGGTCATCGAGGAGTTCAACGACCTGGGCGGCGGAATCGAGTGGGAGATCCCGACAGGGTCATCCGGACGGCCACGCAGGATATTCCGGCCTCGGTGGCGAAGGACGCCCGGTTCGAGAACGCCCGGCAGAACTCCGACCGGGAAAACGCCCGCGTCGAGTCCGACAAGGCGAAGGAGCGGGCGGTCCTGCCGAGACGTCGCGGGGGTCTCTTACCGCGCCGCTGGCGACGACCGCCGGCGGCTACTCTACGTTATAGTGCCTGCGACAAGAGATGCGGGATGTGCGCAAGACGGAATATACAGTATGAGTCGTGGGCAATTAGTACTGACCGGTGCAAGAGTCTTGCACCGGTCAGTACCGCCAAGAGCGGGGCAGGCGCGGAGTCGCCGATTGAGATTGCCCGCAGCGTGACCATCCAAGCCTGCCCGATGGCCCGCTCGTTCAGCGTCTCCACGGCCTTGAGGTGCTCCGGCCTTGCTTCCACCCGCCTTACCGCAGCCGCTCAAGTCCAGCCGGCAGCGCTAGTCACCTCCGCCGCTTGGGAGCCTTCATCTCGGGCAAACAGCCGCCCCAGAAACCTGTTCGCGGCTGCACTGCGCATGTCTGACGTGTACCGCGTCCTACGATGGGTCCGGTCATAGGATCTTGAGGACGGGCCATCAGCAGACGCGTCAGCCCAGCACGCTCCGGGTGGCGTCGGCCACGATCTCCACGATCCGGTCCAAGTCTTCGGACTCGGTGACGAAAGGCGGTGCGAGGCACAGCACGTCCCCACGAAACCGGCTGAACAGGCCGCGTTCCTCCATTGCCGAGAACAGCCTGGCCCCCACACCGTCGGCCGGGTCGAACTCAGCCTTCGTCTCCCTGTCCTCCACGTACTCGACGCCGCACATCAGTCCCTTGCCACGCACCTCGCCCACATGGGGGTGGTCGGCTAGTGCCGCCTGCAGGCCAGCTAGCAGTCTCTCGCCCTTGCGCTCGGCCTGCTCCACCAGCCGCTCCCGCTCGATGATCTCCAAGTTGGCCAGAGCGACGGCGCAGCCCACCGGATGGGCGCTGTAGGTGAAGGCATGCATCCATGGAGACGTGCCTTGATCAATGACGTCCGCGATCTCGTCCGCCACGCCCACTCCCCCTAACGGGAAATACCCGGAGGTGATGGCCTTGGCGAACTGGACGAGGTCGGGCTCCACGTTCCAGTGGGACAGAGCGAACCAGCGGCCCGTGCGTCCGAAGCCGGTGATGACCTCGTCCGCGGCGAACAGCACGTCGTAGTGGTCGCAAATCTCCCGGATGCGCGGGAAGTAATCGTCCTGTGGCGCGATGACCCCTCCCGCCCCTTGTACGGGCTCGGCGAGGAACATCGCGACCGTGTCGGGGCCTTCCGCGAGGATCGCCCGCTCCAGCTCGTCGGCCGCGGCCACCCCCGCGCTCTTGCCATCCGGAGCCTCATACCGGTAGGGGTATGGGGAGGGGATCTGGATGAAGCCCGGGACCCGCGGCTCGAAGAGCGGCCAGTAGGCCGAGATCCCCGTGGCGCTCATCGCGGCCAGCGTCACCCCGTGGTAGCCCCACTGCCGGGAAATCACCTTCGTCTTGCTCGCGCGGCCCAGCATCTTCCAGTACGAGCGAGCGATTTTGAAGCTGGTCTCGCTGGCCTCCCCGCCTCCCGATGTGAAGAAGAACCGGTTGATCGACGGGTAGGTCAGCGAAGAGAGCCTCTGGGCCAGCTCAATGGCCCTTGGGTTCGAGCTGCCCGAGTAGGCCGAGCAGTAAGCGAGGGCGGCCATTTGCCGGCTCGCCGCATCCGCCAGCTCTTGGCGGCCGTGGCCGGCAACCACGTTCCACAGTCCGGAGAGGCCGTCCAAGCAGCTCCTGCCGTCGGCGTCAATCAGATTGGCGCCCTCCCCTCTCGTCCAAACGTGGCCCTGCCGGTGTACCTTCGCGTTGTGCAGGGGATGGATCAGGTGGTTGCGGTCCTTGGCGAGCAGTGTGGCGTTCAATCCTGGCATGGCGCGGTGTCCTCCTGCAATCGGGGCTCCGTGGCCCCAAGACCGATCGTAGCCCTAGTCGGTCGCCGCAGGGCGGCCGCGGACGGCCAGGGGCCGGAGTGAGGGCAGGGGTCAGCCGCACCACTCGCGAATCAGCTTGCAGTAGAGGGCGGCTCCTCGCTCCAGCTGGTCGAGGAGGATCCACTCGTCGCTTGTGTGTGCCTGCGCGATGTCGCCCGGCCCCAGCACGACCACCCGCTTCAGGTCGGACAGGACCGCGCCGTCGGTTCCGTAGCAGACCGTGCGCGGGGCAGCCTGCCCAGCCAGTTCCAGCACCTCTCGCACGAACGAGGACTTGGGATCGGCGTACAGCGGCGCTCCGGACTCGAGCACTTCGAACTCCAAGCCGCAGCGTAGAGCGGCCGCTCGGGCTCTCGCTAGCAGCACGTCGGCGTCGTGGCCGGGAGCAGGTCGGAAGTAGACGGTGCAGATGCTCTGCGCGGCGGTCACGTTGACCGCTGCAGTATGGTCGTTGACGCCGATGTTCCAGCTGATGCCGGGCGGATCAAACGCCGGGTGCTGCCAAGCGGGATCGGCCTGCGTCTCGTCGTGCAGGCCCTTCATCTCCACGAGGAAGGGAATCATCGCAAGGTTGGCGTTGATGCCTTCGTCCGTGCTCGAGTGCGCCGCCCTGCCACGCGCCACGGCCCGGAATCCGTAGGTCCCCTTGTGCGCGTGAACCACCTCCAAGTTGGTGGGCTCGCCGACCACCGTCTTGGACTGCCCGTCCGCGATCTCGCGGTAGAGGTCGGACCGGCGCACCACTTCCTTGGCGCCGAGGTAGCCGACCTCCTCGTCCGCCGTCAGCACGATGTAGAGAGGCTTGCGCAATTCGCCACCCAGAGCCTCCTCGGTCGCCGCGAGCATGGCGGCGATCGACCCCTTCATGTCGCAGCTGCCTCTCCCGTAGAGCCTCCCGTTCCGGACTTCCGGTTCGAACGGTCCGGCGGTCCGGCCCGTCCAACCGCCAGCGGGAACCACATCGGTGTGGGCGAAGTAGGCCATCCCCCCGACGCCGTCGCCCTGCTTGGCAATCAAGTTGACTTTGGGGATCCCGGACGGATCCCGGTACTCGACTCGCTCGACGGAGAAGCCGAGACCTTGCAGGACCGCTTCGAGATGCCGGCTGATGGCCTCGTTGGACTGGTGGCTGACGGTCGGAATCGCGATCAGGTGGCGTGCATGCTCCAGTGCCGGCATCAATCTCGCGCCTGATTGCAACCCATTGTATTCCCGGAACCGTCAGCGGGCCGGCCGCGGCAGACCGTTTGCGAGTAAGCGAAGGGCCCTTCCCGGGTCCGGAAGGGCCTTGAGAATCGGGGCCCGCTGGGCAGAACGGGCCCGCTGGAGACGGTAGGCTACTGCACGTCGTAGTCGAACTCGTCCCCGAAGAACGTCCACTCCTCCAGCCAGTTGTCGTCGTTGCAGAAGGCCCCGATGCACTGAGCGCTAGTGTCGAGTCCGAACGGCGGGGTGGCCGCGTTGCCGATTGCTAGTGCGGGCGATCCGCCCATCGGCCGCGGGTCCGGATTGGCCTCGTAGCGCATGTTGACGAGCATCGGAGCGACATCCATGTAGCCGATCATGTCAGCCGCGACGCCCTTGATCTGGTCCGCGCCCGTCGCGCCGCGGTTCATCGTGATGATCGCGTTCTGGATGCTGCTCGTGCCGACGGCGAAGAATCCGGGCGAGTTGTCGCGCACGTCCAGCGCGTCGCCGCCGAATCCCGCCAGCACGATGTTGCGGGCCGTGATCGCTGTGCCGACACGGATCCTCATGCCGTCTCCGTTGTGAGCGGTGCCTTGGAGCAGTCCGCCGAGCAGCGTGGCGTTGTAGATGGTCGGGTGGGAGCGAGGTGTCCAGTCGAAGCCGGAACTGTCGTTGTCGGCCTCGATGCCGTTGTCACTGTCCGGATCCTGCTGGATGTAGAGGTACTGTGCCGTTCCCTGCCAGCCGAAGGCCCAGTCCAGTGCGTCATCCTTGGCGCCACTTGACACGCAGTACATGCAGTCGGCGTTGCCCCCGAAGAACTCGATGCCGTCGTCCTCGCCCTCGTGGGCTTGGATGTGGTCAATGACCGTGCCCGCGCCGACTCCGTGGAAGCCGAAAGCGTTGGGCTGCGTCTCAGGGTTGAAGTCCACTCCCGCGAACTCGACGCGCACGTAGCGGAGCACTCCGCTGGAGTCCATCGGGTCGTCGCCTCCGTAGGTCGGACGGGTCTCGGGGATCACGGCTTCGGCGAGGCCTGTGCCACGCGTCATCGGGGCGTTGCCCAGAACGATGAGGCCGGCCCAGCAGCCTGACTCGCGAAGTCCGACTTTGGCGTCGCAGGTCATCACGATCGGTGCCTCGCGCCGTCCCTCAGCGATGATCTTGGCACCCTTCTCCACAACGATGACCGCGTTCTGGCCCTTGGCCAGGATCAGCGTGCCGGGTTCAATGGTCAGGGTCGCCCCAGGATTGACGAACACCTGATGCTGAATCCGGTAGATCGTGTCGTTGATCCAGGTGGTGTCCGTCGAGATTTCGGTGTCGGTCCCGTCAGCGCCGAGGACGACGTCGGGTTGCATCGAGACCACGAACTTGGCGTAGGCCCGCTTGGCGATTTGGGATCCATTCGGGCTCCGCGCCTCGGCCACGAAATGCCACAGGCCGGGTGTCGGAACGGCGCCGAAGAGCAGGCGGTGCCGGTCCAAGCCAAGGGGCATGGAATTGTAGACCTCGGCGTCCGCCGGCGATCCGTGCATATCGACCACGCCATCCGCCGCGCTAATGGTGCGTGCCACCGGATCCGTGAGCGCGTAGTAGGTCCGCTCGCCCGTCTCGATGTTCTCCAAGTAGACGAACACCCGGTAGAGCGTCTCGTCTCCCATCCTGTCCAGCGTCATGTACAGCGACATCTGCTCGCCCGCCTTGTAGCCGAGCTGATTGGTCCACAGGGCAGCCTTCATCGGCGACGGGGGCAGCAGCCCGTGCGAGTCCATGTCCATGGCCGCATCTTGGCCCAACGCAGCGCCGGTCGCCAAGCACAGCGCCGCCACGAGCAGAAGTGAAGTCCAATTGCTTCTCATGTAGTGAGTTCTCCTTACGATTCGTTGCGGCTCGCCGAGGCGTCTCCGATCCGGCTGGGGCCGGACGAGCCTGTGTTTCTGAATGACGCGTGACACCCACCGCAGAGCGTGTCCGCTCAGGTCGTCGCGGTGCCACCGGGATCCGGCCGGGACGCGGTGTTGCGCCGCCCGCCGCAGCCACCTTCAAGCTACGGGCGCTGTGTTACCCGGATGCAACAGGCACATTAAGGCCGCGTGAAATTGGAGAGGACGCTTGGCGGGCCGTTCGGGAGTGCGCCCCGCCGTTGCCCCACAATAGGTACTTGGGCGGCAACATGCATTCACCACGCGAACTGCTGCAGCGCAACGACCCGGAACTCTTCGCGGCGCTAGTCGGAGAGGAGGAGCGGCAGGCGGTCGGCATCGAGCTGATCCCGTCCGAGAACTACACCTACCCAGAGGTGCTCGCGACGCTGGGTTCGGTCTTCACCAACAAGTACGCCGAGGGCTACCCTGGCCGGCGCTACTACGGCGGCCAGGAGTACACCGACCGGATCGAGAGCATCGCTCGGTCGCGGGCGAAGCGGCTGTTCCGCTGCGAGCACGCGAACGTGCAGCCGCTGTCGGGGGCTCCGATGAACGCTGCCGTCTATCTCGCCCTGCTGGAGCCGGGGGACACGGTGATGGGGATGGACCTCTCGCACGGAGGCCACCTCACGCATGGCGCCCCGGTCTCGCACATGGGGCGCCTGTACAACTGGATCCGCTACAAGACCGATCCGTCCGATGAAGGGCGGATCGACTTCGATGCACTCCGCGCCAGCGCTCTTGAGCACCGTCCAAAGATGATCGTCTGCGGCTACTCGTCCTACCCGCGGGACTACGACTACGGTCCGTTCCAGAGCATCGCTGACGAGGTGGGCGCCCTCACCTTGGCCGACGTGTCGCACATCGGCGGCCTGATCGCCGGAGGCGCGCTCGCCAATCCGTTCGATGCCGGGTTCGATCTGGTCACGACCACCACCCATAAGTCCCTCCGTGGCCCGCGGGGCGGCATGATCCTATGTCGCGAGCGGTTTGCGAAGCGAATCGACAAGTCCGTCTTCCCGGGCTTGCAGGGCGGGCCCCACATGAACCAGGTTGCGGCCACGGCCGTCGCTTTGGGCAAGGCGCTACAGCCAGAGTTCCCCGCCTACTGCCGGCAAGTGTTGACGAATGCTCTGGCCTTGGCCGACGCGCTGCTGGAGGGCGGAGCCGACCTCGTTACTGGCGGGACGGCGAACCACATGCTGGTGGTCGACTGCGTGCGGAGCTTCGGCATGAACGGTCGCCAGGCCGAGCATGCTCTGGATGAGGTCGCGATCACTTGCAACAAGCAGGTCATCCCGGACGATCCCAATCCGCCGCTGCGCCCGAGCGGGATCCGCTTGGGCACGCCGGCCGCCACCACGCGGGGAATGCGGGAGGCGGAGCTGCGCGAACTCGGCGCCTGCATTCTGGAGGCGCTCAGGAATCGCGGCGACAGCGGGGAGCTGGCCCGGATCAAAGACAAGGTGCATGGCCTGTGCGCCGCCTTTCCGGCGCCCGGCGTTCCGGCTTGACCGGAGGCCGCCCCGCTTGGCGGCGACGAAGAACGGAACTTGATGGAAGCCTCGGCCGAAGAGCGAGCCAAGTCGCCCCGTTGGGCGTGGGTCGCGCCCATCGCGACAGTTTTCCTGTCCAGCCTGTGCATCATGGTGCTCGAGTTGGTCGCAGGCAGGCTGATCGCCCGGCATGTCGGCAGCTCCCTGTACACTTGGACATCGGTGATCGGCATCGTGCTGTCGGGCATCGCCGCCGGCAACTACATAGGCGGGCGCTTGGCAGACCGGTTTCCGCCGCGCGAGACGCTCGCGGCGATCTTCCTAGTGGCTTCAGCCAACTGCCTGCTGATCCCGGTGCTCAACGACCGGGTCGGGGCCATTCAGTCCCTGCAAGCCCTGGACTGGCCGGTCCGAATCGCGCTCCACGTGTTTCTCTCCTTCTTCGCGCCGTCTTGCCTGCTCGGCATGATCAGCCCGGTCGCGGCCCGGATGGCGATCATGGTCGGCGAGCGGCTCGGGAGGACGATCGGCAGCGTCTATTCTTGGGGGGCGATCGGCAGCATCTTGGGCACGTTTCTAACTGGCTACGTGCTGATCGCGAAGATGGGCACTACCGCCGTGCTGCTGGCGGTCTCGACCGTTCTGCTGGCCATGGCGCTGCTGTACGGCGGATCCAGCCTGCTGCCGTACCTGTGGACCGGGGTCCTGCTGGCCGTGCTGGTGTCGGCTTGGGCGCCATACCCTTGGGCGAGGGTCATCGGCGAGCGCCTGGGCTTCCGGGAGAGGGGTTCGGAGACGGTGTTCTTCGAGGACGAGTCGGCCTACTCGTTCATTCGCGTCGAGGACGTCATCGAGACTCCGGGGCTGCGGTCGATGACGCTGGACTTCCTGGTCCACGCCTATGTCGACATGGACGACCCGGACAAGCTGCATTACGACTACGAGCGCATCTACGCCGGTGTGACCGAGCGGGCGGTGCGGGAGCACCATCCTGGCAACGCCCCTCGGGCGCTGTTTCTCGGGGGCGGCGGGTACGTGTTCCCGCGCTGGTTCGCGCGACGCTTCCCGCAAGGCTACGGAGAGGTGGTGGAGATCGACCCGCAGGTAACGCAGGCCGCCTTCGCGTCGTTCGGCTTGGAGGCTGAAACGCCGCTCGGCATCATCCATCTCGACGCCCGCAATCGCGTTGAGGAGCTCTACCAACGAGCAGCGGCGGGCGAGGCCGCGGCCAAGTTCGACTTGGTCTACAACGACGCCTTCAACCATTATTCGCCGCCATTCCACCTCACCACCGTGGAGTACGTTCGGAAGTTGCGGGCGCTGATGAGCGACGATTCGGTGTTCCTCGCCAATACCATCGACATCTTCCGCTCGGGACGGTTCCTCGGCGCGATGATCAACACGGTGGAGCAGGTCTTTCCCTACGTCTACACCTTCTGCACCTCTCCGGGAGGGCCCAGCGACGAGGACGAGCGGGACACGTTCGTCGTGGCTGGCTCGACTCGGTTCCTGCCGGTGCGGGACCTCGACTACTTGGAGTACAGCGCGTCGCTGCTCTCAGCCAGGGACAACGCCGTCCTGCGGCGCCGGTCGGGAGGGCTCGTCTTGACCGACGACTACGCTCCCGTCGACAACTTGCTGACTCCGGTCATCCGGGAGCTGGAGAAGTGACGCGAGGGCGGCGGAGCCGCCCAGCCTGCGGGTGGTCGTAGGCCTAGCTCGTCGGCTCCGGCCGCCCTCTGCCAATCGCGAACCGATCTGGCAGTCGAGGCGGCGGCGGCCTGTGGCTGGTGACCGGAGCCAGCCTTGCACGCAGTCCGCGAGCAGGAACGCAGCATGGCAGGGAGGACTGTGGAGCCCAGCGGTTGTGCAGGGCGGCAGCCTTCGAACGGTCTGATTGGCTGCCTGCGGACGTGGTGATGCAAGCTGCGCGAGAAGGCCTTGGGGTTCGGGATCGCGTCGCGAACCAGGACGCCGCCATGGATGCCTGCACGGCGCTACATGAGCTCGACTACATCTGGCCGACAGTGCAGGAGTCCATTCGCTGCTACGAACCCGGGATACTGAGCTTGATGCCGTTCGTGCTGGGGAAACCGATCGAGCGGATGGGAAAAGAGCGCCAACGGCCAGCTGCGACGGCATGAGCGCCCACTCCGGTGCTGGCCTTGAAGCGGCCGCTCTGGTCGCGCGCCAGCAACCGTTGCGTCGTGCTCCGGCCGCCTGAGAACGGTCGCTTCCTCCTTGCGGCAATGACCGGCAAGTAGCGAGACGCCACCGCCCAGACGATGCCGTCAAGCCCGGGTGGGGCAGTTGCCCCGACCGGCTGTTCCCAGCCGTCGCGGCCCGTCAGACGCCGATTTCCCGCGTCGAGCTCTCGCTGACGAGTTCATAGGTGCGTCCGCGCCAGCGGATCGTCCGGGTCGCGCCTGACCGCAGGAACGCGTACAGCCAGATCCAAGTCGAGAGCGGCGCCATCCAGAAGTAGGCCCACCCGAACTGCCCTAGCCAAGGCTCCCGATGCGGGAACACAAGCGAGCAGACATACGAGCGGACGCTTCCCATGGCCATGCCCGGCAGCACGATCAGGAGCAGGGCTCCTAGCCCCGAGAACGGATGGCCCGACACGGCTTGCGCCACGCAAAGCGCATGGGCGGCGCAGTACACGATGTGGCTGGCGCAGCCGGCGGCCCAGCGATGGAAGCTGTAGACCCGGGTGATCGTCAGCTGGCGCACGGCCCACGTCAGGAAGGCCCGTCCGGTGCAGCGCCCCGGAGTCTCCACCATCGCTTCGGGCACGAAACGCACGCCCTTGCCCGCAGCCTGCACGGCTTGCGCCAGCCTGTAGTCGTCGCTGATCGCCCCGCGCCAGTACGTGAGCACATCGGAGTCCTCGAAGGTTTTCCTGCGCAGCGCCATCGCCCCGCCCCACGCGAAGCTCTTGTCCTCGGTGTCCATGACGGTCACGATGGACGAGTCCCAGACGCTGCGAATCAGTGGCCAGAACCCGCCCTCTTCCGGGAAGTACCACCGAAACCCTGTCGTGGCTCCCAGCTCAGTGTCCGCCAACGGCGCCGTCAGCTTGCGAAGCCAGTCGGGTCGCACTCGGCCGTCTGAGTCCGCGAACGCCAGGATCTCGGCCTGCGCCCCGGCCCTCTTGACGGCGACGCTCAGGTTGTGAATCTTCTCGCCAGTGCCGGCCGGAGGATTGCCTGCGACGATCAGCCGGCAGTGCGCCCCGAGTGCGGAACGCGCCACCCGGACAGCTGGATCGGAGGCGTCCGCGCAGACCACCACCAGCTTGAAGTTCGGGTGATCCTGCGCGGCCAGCGCCCGCAGGTTGGCTGCCAGGCCCGGCTCGGAACCCTTGACGGGCACGATCAGCACCGTCGCCGGCCAAGTCTCAAGTCGTTCCCACTCGCTCCGCGAGAGCCGCGCTTCGGCGTATCCCAGAAACTTGCGACCGCGTTTGACGGAGGCCAGCCCGGCTGCGATGGCCAAGGTGGCGAAGATCCAGAAGAGGGCGGCCAGCACGTAGGAGCGTAGCATGTCGTTCGGCCGTGATACGTTGAGGGCACTCGTGGGCTTGGAACGCAAGCGCGCCGAACTGCGGCAGCGCAACGAGGCCGCTCTGGCCGGTGGCGGGCCCGCGCGGGCCCAGAGGCAGCGCGAGGCCGGCAAGCTGTCCGCTCGGGATCGGCTCGACCTGCTGCTGGACGAGGGGACTTTCGAGGAGCTGGACCGGCTGGTTGCCCACGACTGCACGGACTTCGGCATGGGTCGCCGAAAGATCCCCGGCGACGGCTTCGTGACCGGCTACGGCAAGGTGGAGGGTCGCCCGGTCTACGCCTTCGCCCACGACTTCACTGTCTTCGGTGGATCGCTGTCGCTGCAGAACGCCAACAAGATCTGCAAGATCATGGATCTCGCGATGAAGACCGGCGCTCCGATTGTGGGGCTGAACGACTCCGGAGGGGCCCGCATCCACGAAGGAGTGGCCTCGCTGGCGGGGTACGCTGAGATCTTCCTGCGCAACACGCTCGCGAGCGGCGTGGTTCCTCAGATCTCGGCTGTGATGGGTCCATGTGCGGGCGGAGCTGTCTATTCGCCCGCCATAACGGATTTCGTCTTCATGGTCGACGGCACGAGCCACATGTTCGTGACGGGGCCAGAAGTCATTCGGACCGTCACCCACGAGGAAGTTAGCAAGGACAAGCTGGGCGGGGCGGAGACCCACAGCGAGGTCAGCGGCGTAGCGCATTTCGTGGCCGCAGACGACCGCCACTGCCTGCAGATGATCCGAGAGCTGCTGTCATACCTGCCCTCGAACAACCTGGATGATGCTCCGATCCGCAGCACTCGGGATCCCCCGGACCGCGCTGATGCGGCTCTGGACGAGATCGTGCCGCCGGAGCCGGACGTCCCCTACGACATCAAGGCCGTCGTGACGGGCGTAGTCGACGACGGTAGGTTCTTCGAGGTTCAGGAGCGCTTCGCGGCGAACATCGTGGTAGGGTTCGCCCGCCTGGACGGACAGTCGGTGGGAATCGTGGCCAACCAGCCCGCCGTGCTCGCCGGCTGCCTGGACATCGATGCTTCGCTCAAGGGGGCCCGCTTCGTCCGCTTCTGCGATTCCTTCAACATCCCGATCATCACGTTTGAGGATGTGCCTGGCTTCCTGCCCGGGACTGGCCAGGAGTACGGCGGCATCATCAAGCACGGCGCCAAGCTGCTGTACGCCTATTGCGAGGCCACCGTCCCGAAGATCACGGTCATCACGCGCAAGGCCTATGGCGGGGCCTACTGCGTGATGGGGTCCAAGCATGTGCGCACGGACGTCAACTTCGCCTACCCTACTGCCGAGATCGCGGTGATGGGCGCGGAGGGGGCGGTCAACATCCTCTACCGGCGAGAGCTGGCTGCTGCGGAGGATCCCGACCGGTTCCGTCGGGAGAGGATTGACGAGTTCACCGAGCGGTTCGCCAATCCGTACGTGGCTGCCGAGAAGGGCTGGGTGGATGAGGTGATCCAACCCCGGCGCACGAGGCCCAAGCTGATCAGGGCGCTCGAAATGCTGGAGAACAAGGCCGAGTGGTCGCCGAGGAAGAAGCACGGCAACATCCCGCTGTAGGGGCGCGGGCCCGGCTGGGTCGCTGCGGCTGTGAGTGAGCTCGTGACCTGCTCCGGCTTGGCGGCAGCGGAATCGGGGTACAGTGTCCTCATGTCTCACGCCCTTCCCGGCCGTCCGTGCCGTGCTCGCGATCCGCTGTTCTCCCCGCGCGGCCGGCTCGGTCCTCGGCGGTGCTCGGCACTGCTCCGCGTCGCGCTGTCAGCTTGCGTGGCAGCTGTCACGTTGGCTGCACAGCCGGTGATGACATTGAGCGAGCCTCTGGCCCCGCCGGCGTGGGCTCTGGCTCAGCGCCTGCTGCTCGATGCTGCGTCGGACGGAGTGGAGGAGTTCTTCGACCGGTTCGTGGATGAGCGGGGTCACCTCAAGTGCATCGAGCGGTGGGGCGGCAACGACGGTGCGGACGACGCCATGGAGAACTTCTCTGGATGGACGCTGTTGCATGCGCTGGGCGGGAGGGCCAGCTCGCTCTCGCTGTACCAGCGGGCTTGGGAGGGCCACCTCCGGCAGTACACCGAAGCGCGCGCTCCTGGCATCGAAATGGCCGACCACGGCATGTACTGGCGCGAGTTCGTCACGTCCTTCGACTGGGAGCACACGGGCGAGGCCCTTGCCGCGTTCCACCTCTACGGCCTTTCGAGACCGGCCGACAGGCGCTACTTGGCCCGGACGCGGCGATTCGCCGGATTCTACACAGGCGAGGACTCGCTTGCGGACAACTACGACCCCGACGAGCGGATCATCCGCAGCCTCCACAACGGCAGCCGCGGTGCCAAGCTGACGCCGGCGACCGAGATGGACTGGGGTGGCCTTCCTGTGGAGGGGGCCCCCGAGCGGCTCACCCGGTACTCGACGGCCTCCAACATCCGCGGCGACCACCCTCTCAACCTCTGCGCGACGGCCTTGGGGTTCAACGCCTTCGCCCTCACCGGAGAGAGTCGTTACCGCGACTGGGTGCTTGAGTACGCCGGAGCTTGGCGTGACCGGATTCTCCGGAACTCCGGCAACATCCCGACCAACATCGGCTTGGACGGCACGATCGGCGGAGAGTGGTACGGCAAGTGGTACGGCGGCGTGTTCGGGTGGGACTTCTGGCCGCAGTCCGACGGTCGCAACTATTTCATCCGAGGGCCGCGCATTGCGCTCGGGATCGGGTCTCTGCTGACGGGAGACCAGCGCTTCGTGGAACCTCTTCGGCAGCAGATCGCCAACCTGTACGCCGCCAAGAGGCTGAAAGACGGCCGTGTGCTCCTGCCGCGAAAGCACGGAGACGACGGCTTCTACGGCTACACGACCGGTCAGCACCTCGACGTGCAGAGGGATGTGTACTTGTTCACGTTCGATCGCAGCGGCCTGGACGGCCTTGCCGAAGACCCTTGGATCCGGTATCTGGACGGCGCCAACGACTCCTACCCCGTGCGGGCCTTCCGGTCGGATCTGGAAGCGGTGCGGGCCCGCGTCGCCGCCATGCGCGCGGACGATTCGGTGGACTACGAGCGCCCGTCAGACTACACGCAGCGCTTCAATCCCGCCGTGACAAACTCGCTCGTGCAGCTTGCCCTCGGCGGGAACCACCCGGGTCGGTCAGGCAACATTCTGCATGCGAGGCTGTTCTACTACGATCCGGTCCGCTCCCGCGTCGGGTTGCCTGACCAAGTGGCGGCCTTGGTCGAGAGAATCGGCCGGCGAGGTGTCACGTTGCGGCTGGTCAACCTGGACCTCTTGGAGTCGAGGCGCGTCACGTTGCAGGCCGGGGCTTACGGTGAGCATGCGTTCACGTCGGTCCGAGGTCCGGGCGGCACGCTGCAGGTCAACGGCATGCGACTCGAAGTGGTGTTGGAGCCCGGCTCCGGCGGCGTTCTCGAGATCGGCATGGACTTGTTCGCGCGGCAGCCTGCCTTCGGTCGACTTCCCTGAGCGCATCACAGAGCAAGCGCGGATTCCGCGATCCGGGGACTTAGAGCCGACCCGATCTGGCGGCAACCTCGAGTCCAGCCTCGCCACGCGGGTCAAGGGTCTTGCTGCTTCCGGAAGTGTGATGCGCAAGCATTGGGTGGCGCTGGCGGGCGCCTGCAGCGTGCGACCTAGTGCCTGCGACAAAAGATGCGGGATGTGCGCAAGACGGAATATACAGTATGAAGCTTGGGCAACTAGTACTACATGAGTGATGTCATCGCCTGCGAAGATCGCACCGAAATGCCGCGGCGGGGGCCGATCCGGAGCTGGAGGGGCCATCTTCGCAGCCTGCGTGAGGCGGAATCAGCCCTCAGGAGCCTCGCGGATGGACTGAGCCGGTGCCGAAACAGCGGGAAACAGGTCGCGATATTCCGGACGAAGGCTGCCAAGACCCGCATGCGAACTGCTCTGCAAGAGGATGCTGAAGGTCGCGGATCAGACCGCTACTGAGCTTCTCAAACGACTGCCCTCCTGGGCGCCGGACCCCATCTTGGGGAGGGCTGGAGACGGTTGGACAGCCTTCCAGATCAGGCTCCCGCACGGACTTCAAGGGTTGCGAGCGGAGACCGGAGTGTGCTATTAGGAAGGCATGAGAAAGGTCATCAACCCGCAGCTGGAGCTGGGGAGCGTGCCGATTGAAGCGATCGACATCAACCCGCAGTCGCGGGACGACATCCCCGCAGTGCTGAAGGGCATCCAGTTCATCTACAGTAGCAAGGACCTGAGAGAGAGAATCTTCAGCCTGCTGAAGGAAGAGCTGTTCCGGCCGCAGGACGGCGGGCAGGACGCAGGGGAAGCGAAAGCGGTGAGCGGCTTGGATCCGAACAACGGTCGGCCGGGGATGGACCTGTGGGCAGTCTTGGTGCTGGCCCTGGTGAAGCAGGGATTGGGATGTGATTTCGATCGTCTGGCGGAGCTGGCAAGCAAGCACCTGGACCTGAGGCAGATGCTGGGGATCGGATCGATGGAGTTGAAGGAGTTCACCAGCCGGACGGTGGCGCGGAACGTGCAGCTGCTGACGCCGGAGCTGTTAAGGAAGGTGAACCGGGAAGTGGTGAAGGCTGGACAGCGACTGGCCGGATGGCAGGAAGGGGAGGAGCTGACGGCCCGCTGCGACAGTTTCGTGGTGGAGACGAACGTGGATTACCCGACGGATTACTGGCTGTTGCGGAACGCTCTGGTGGCGGTGTTGCTGGCGGTGGTGACGGCCTGCGAGACGGCGGGGGTGTCGGGCTGCCGGCAGCACAAGCACTGGAAGAGCAAAGTGGAATTGGCATACAGGCAACTCAGAGTGGCCTACAAAAGGAAGAATAAGAAAAAAGAGGTCAAGAGACTGCTGTCAGCGGGGGCGAAGCTGCTGAAGCGACTGAAGAAGCTGCGCCCGCAGCTGGAGGGCAGCGAGGTGGACGAGGGGCAATTGGGAGAGATTGACAGGCTGCTGGAGCTGGCGTATCGGCTGAAGGATCAAGTCCGGAGGAGGCTGCTGAAAGGGGAGCAGATACCGCATGCCGAGAAGGTGTTCTCAATTCACGCGGAGCACACGCGGTGGATTTCGAAAGGGAAGGCGGGTCAGCCGGTGGAGCTGGGTGTGCCGGTGGTGATTGTGGAGAGCAAGGAAGGATTCGTGCTGGGCTGGAAGAATCTGTGGAAGGAAGTGGATGTGGAGGTGACAGTGCAAGTGATGGAGGATATGAAGAAAGAGTGGCCGGACTTGGAAGGGTGCAGTTTTGACAAGGGGTTCTCCAGCATAGCGAACATCCTGGCGTTGGGAGGGGTGTTGAGCAAGCCGGCACTACCTAAGAAAGGGAAGCTGTCGAAGGCGGACAAGGAGCGGGAGAGCGAGAAGTGGTTCAAAGAGGCTAGGAGTGAGCATTCGGCGGTGGAGTCGGCGATTAACAATTTGGAGCAGCGGGGGCTGGACCGAGTTCGCGAGAAGGGCAAGGAAGGGTTCCGGCGCGTGGTGGCACGGTCGATGCTGGCGGCGAACGTGCATCGGATGGGTTTGCTGCTGCAGCGGGCAGCGCGGGCGGCTGCCAAGGAGCGTCGGGACTTGGAGCGAGGGGTCGGGCGACTACGAAAAGCCGCCTAGCGCGGCGGAATTCCCGGCGGATTGGACTGCGAACTAGGGTTCGCTGGGCGGAGGTGCGCGTTGCGTACGGGCGCCATGATGGATTCATCCTGGAGTCGGAATGCAGAGCCTCCAATCTTGCAGAATCAGGCCGAATCTCCGCTCACAGCCTGATAAGCTAGCTCAATTCCATACCAGAAATCACGCGGAAATGGGGTTTTGTCGCAAGCACGACCTAGGATCGTCCTCTCGCTGCTTGAAGAGACCGCCGAGTTGCTGACCAGGAGTTCCATTTGGGTTCCCGAGCGCCGTGTTCCGCTCCCAGCCTTGGAGCGATCGCTCCGCATTCTGGGGCCCCAACGACGGAAGACGATTCGGCAGTGCTAGGCAACCCACCTCTCAGACAGTCTTGGTCGTTCGCTTCGGGGCCCGCCGGACGGCTGCTACACTGCGCTTGGCCTTGGGGCCTCGAACGATGCGTGCGTGGCGCTTTTACGGCTTCTCGGACATGCGGCTCGACCGCGTGGCGGATCCGCAGCTGAAGCCCGGCCATGTGCTCGTCGAAATTCTGTGCGTGCAGCCGAGCGTGACGGAGGCGCAGCTCGCGTTCGGCGTGCGCACTCTGGCGTTCGACGCCATCCGGCGAAGGCTTGAGACGGAAGCCCCTGTGCAGCTGTTCGGGCACGAGTTCTGCGCTCGCGTGCTGGAGAGCCCTCGCGATTCGCGCTTCCGTCCGGGAATGCGCGTGGCCGCCCGTGCCAAGCTGCCCTGTGAGAACTGTCCGCTGTGCCGGGCGGGCAGGGTAGACGACTGCAGGGAGGGCCCCATCATCGGGTTCCAGCTGCCGGGCTGCTTCGCGGAGTTCGCTCTCGTTCCCGAGATAGCGCTGGTTGAGGTCACTGAGGAGATCAGCGACAAGGAGGGGGCCTGCCTGCAGTCTCTCAGCGACAGCCTCGCGGCTGTCGACACAGCGGACATCGGGCTCGGCGAGTCCGTGGCGGTCTTCGGGCAGGGAAGCATGGGCCTTGAGTGCATGCAGGCCGCGCGCGCTGTCGGAGCGGGAAAGATCCTGACGGTCGATGTGCGGCCGGAAGCCTGCCGCGTTTCAGAAGAGCTGGGCGCGGACGCGTCGATCGACGCGACTGCGGAGGATCCGGTTGCAAGGATCCGCGACGAGACCGGGGGCAATGGAGCTGATGTCGTCTTCGAGTGCGCAGGAGGGAGTCCGCGCCAGGGTCTCGCCGGTTCGAGCACCTTGGAGCAGGCGGTGCGCGCAGTGCGTTCCGGCGGGAAGCTGGTGGTGGTCTCTTGGTTCGGCAGGTCATTGGAAATTGATGTGGACGGCTTGCGCGAGCGCAGCCTGCGGCTGCTGTTCCCCGACATCAGCACTCTCGCCCACCTGCAGCAGGTCGTGCGGCTCGTGGCTTCCGGTCGCATCCGGCTCGGTCCCATGCTGACCCATGCCCTAAAGGGCATCGAGTCCGTGAAGCAGGCCTTTGAGATCACTGCGAACAAGTCCGCGCACGGGGCTATCAACCCGGCACAGGTGATTCTGGCGGAGGACGGCGATCTTGGACTAGGCGGCTGACGCCAAGTTCGGATGAGCGGAGCCATGGCACTCGGGAATGCGGACCGACCGACCGCGGGGCAGCCGGGGATGGCCCCGGGCCAGGTTCGGGAGCGGTTCCTAGCACTCTCGACGGGCTTGGTGTCAGACGCCCTCGGCAAAGCCGGGGCGATGGATCACGGGATCCAGTGTCGGTCGGCGCACTCCGCCATGGCTGGTCCGGCCTTCACCGTGCGCGTGCATTCGGCTGACATCCTGATGGTTGGCAAGGCCGTTTCGGAGTGTCCTGCGGGCTGCGTGCTGGTCGTGGATGGTCGCGGAGACCGGAATACGGCCTTGTGGGGCGGCATCATCACCATCGCGGCCCGGCGGAAGGGCCTCGCCGGGGTCGTGATCGACGGTGCGATCCGCGACAGCGCGGAGATCGCCCGGGATTCCCTGCCGGCGTTCGCGAGATCCGTCGTGCCCAATGCGGGGGGAGCGGAATACGCGGGTGAGCTGCAGGTGCCGGTCCAGTGCGGCGGCTTGCCAGTGCAGCCGTCCGACTGGGTGGTCGGTGACGCCGACGGAGTCGCGGTCGTCCCTGCGCAGCGGGTGGAGGAGGTCTTGGAGGCCGCTGAGCGTCTCGCAGAGGTCGAGGTCCGGATCACGGCAGCCGTGCGCCGGGGCGAGGATCTCGGAACGCTGCTGCGCTACGACGAGATTCTTGAGCGCAAGCGCGCTGCCGGCCAGCTACCGCAGCTGCGGTACAGGGGCGGAGGATGACGGCCCCCCCCGAGCAGGCAGCTCGGACCGGCATGCCGCCGTGGAGGATCCGGGAGCTGCCCAAGCCGCCGCCCTTCTCGCTGGGCAACCTGTTCCGGGTGATCGGCCCCGGCGCCATCCTGCTCGCCTCCTCGATCGGCGGCGGCGAGTGGCTGGTGGGGCCGGCGATCAGCGTGCAGTACGGACGCGGCCTGCTCTGGATCGCGACCGTCGCGATCCTGGTCCAATTGCTCTTCAATCTCGAGGCGCTCCGTTACACGCTGTACACGGGTGAGCCGATCGTCACGGGTTTCATGCGGCTGTGGCCGGGTCGCAAGTTCTGGGCCCCCGCCTACGCCCTGTTGTGCATGGTGCAGCTGGCACTGCCGGCAGTCGCCGCCGGCAGCGCTGCCACGGTGTTCGCCGCCTTCGCCGGCCGGATGCCCGGCCCGGGCGATGCCGGCTCGCTCGCATGGGCGACGTACGGCGTCCTCGCGCTGGCCTTGGCCCTGTTGCTGTTCGGGGAGACGATCGAGCGCACGCTGGAGCGCATCTCTTGGACGATGGTGGTGCTCATCTTCGGATTCTTGGGCGTCGTCAACATCCTCTACGTCCCGGTCCGGGACTGGGCGGCCACGCTGTCCGGCTTCTTCTCGGTAGGTTCGCTGCCCGACGGAGTGGACCTCGCCTTGGTGGGCGCACTCGCCGCCTCGTCAGGCTCCGGCGGCTTCGGCAACCTCACCATCACCAATTGGTTCCGCGACAAGGGGTTCGGAATGGGCGCTCACTCGGGGGCGATAGCCTCCGCGACCTCCCGCGGCTCGGTCCGGCTGGCCCCGACCGGCAGCGTCTTCCGAATCACGGGCGGCAACCTGCGCCGCTGGCGGAGCTGGTGGAAGTATGTCGTTGCGGATCAGGTCTGGCTGTGGGCGGCTGGATGCTTCGTCGGAATGTTCCTCAACGTGAACTTGGCGGCCAGCGTGGTGCCGCCGGGGACGGACCTGTCGCAGCTGGGCGCCGGAGCCTACCAAGCCGACTACCTGAGCCGAACCCTGTGGCCTGGCTTCTGGTACTTGGCCCTGCTGAACGGCTTCTGGGTGCTCTTCTCCACTCATCTCGGCAACACCGAGGTGCTGGTCCGGATGCTGACGGACATCGGCTGGGCAGGAAGCCCCGCGGTGCGCGGTCTCGTCCGGAATCATGCGCGGACTCTCTACTACGCGCTCTTCCTCGGCTATACCGTGTGGGCAGCGTCGGTCGTGCGCTGGGGCACGGCCATGGAGATGATGAAGTGGCTCGGCAACGTCGCGGGCTTCGTCTTGGCCGTGGCCAGCATCCACGTCCTCGTCGTCAACACCAAGCTGCTTCCTCGGGAGCTGAGGCCGCCGATTTGGCGACGAGTGGCGCTGGTGTTCTGTGCGGTGGCCTACGGCGCGCTCTTCATAGCCGTGGTGGCCAGCCTGCTGCCCTGAACAATTGGCGTACAGGCTGTCGTCGGCCAAGGGCGCTCAATCGATTCGTCACCGCCGAGGGCAGCGATCCGCCTGGGGTCCGCAGCTCACAGCACCCTACAAGCTGCATCCGAGACAGCGGCGGTCACGGCAGGACCGATCCGCCAGCTGTCTCCGGGATCGACTGCCGGTAGCCCTCAGCTGGCCTATTTCGTTCGACGGGACACGGACACCATGGCGCTGAATCGTCGCACATCGGTCCGCTCCCAAGCAGTGTGGAAGGGCCCACCGATCAGTTCTCGGCTCCCGGACCCTCCGCGGGCTGGCGGCCTAGACGGCCTCGTGACAATCGCCCTGAGCGCGAAGGGCCCCTACGGCTCGGCAGCACTTCGAGATCTGGAGGCCGATCAGCCTGTCCGGGCTCCTAACCTGTCTCCACTGCGCTGAAGAAGAAGGGGCGCTCGACGGCCGCAGTCTCCGTCGCGTCCGAGCCGTGGATCGCGTTCCGCTCGATGTTGGTTGCGTAGAGCTGTCGCAGTGTGCCCGCTGCCGCCTTGGCGGGGTCCGTGGCACCCATCACCTCCCGTAGCCGGGCGATCGCGTTCTCTCGACGGAGCACCATCGGGACCACCGGTCCCGACGTCATGAACCTGATCAGGCTGCCGTAGAACGGCCGTTCGCGATGGACGGCGTAGAACGCCCGGGCTTGGGCCTCGGTCAGCCGGACCATCTTCAGCGCGACCAGCTCGAACCCGGCCGCTTCCAAATGAGCGAGGATAGCGCCAGCCTTGCCGGCGGCGACTGCATCGGGCTTGATGATGGCTAGGGTTGTCTCTTGGTTCATGGGTAGTGTGGTCCCCTCCGACGGGCGCGTGATTCGCCCGAGTCCCCCCGAGCGAGCGTCCTCAGAGCTGCTGCGCCAGTGTTGTGGCCAAGTCGGCCGGAGTCGGCGCCACCGCGATGCCGGCCGCCGTCATCGCCTCCTGCTTGGCCGAGGCCGTTCCGGAACCACCGGAGACGATCGCCCCGGCATGCCCCATGCGCCGTCCGGGAGGCGCCGTCACTCCTGCGACGAACCCGGCGATGGGCTTGCTGAAGTGCCCCTTCACCCACTCGGCCGCCTCTTCTTCGGCGGACCCGCCGATTTCCCCGATCATGACCACGCCCTCGGTGTCCGGGTCCTGCTCGAACAGCTCCAGCACGTCGATGAAGCTGGTGCCGATGATGGGGTCTCCGCCAATGCCGATGCAGGTCGACTGTCCAATGCCGAGACCGCTCAACTGACCGACCGCCTCGTAGGTCAGCGTCCCAGACCGCGACACCACGCCCACCGGGCCCGGCTGATGAATGTGGCCCGGCATGATGCCGAATTTGCACTTGCCGGGCGAGATCACGCCCGGGCAGTTTGGCCCGACTAGGCGGGTGCCAGAGCAGCGCAGTGCGGCCGCCACGCTCACCATGTCCCGGGCCGGGACGCCCTCGGTGATGCAGGCCACCAAGTCGATCCCTGACTCGATCGCCTCTAGGATCGCGTCGGCCGCTCCCCAAGCTGGCACGAATACCAGCGAAGCGTTGGGACGGGTCTCGGCCGCCGCCTCGCGCACCGAGTCAAAGACAGGGAAGCCCAAGGCCTCTGCTCCGCCGCGCCCTGGGTGGGCCCCCGCCACGATGTTCGCGCCAAAGCGGATGCACTGCTCGGCGTGGAACTGCCCAGCGCGGCCAAGGCCCTGCACCAGGACCCGCGAGTTCTCGTCAACTAGGATGCTCATCGTTGCGACCCTCTACGCTGCCTTCGCCACAGCCTTCTCGGCGGCTTCCCGCATGTCGGCGGCCACGATGAAGTCAAGGCCCGAGGCGGCCAGAATTTCTCGACCGCGCTCCACGTTCGTGCCTTCCAAGCGGAGCACCATCGGCACGCCAATCCGGAGTTCCTTGGCCGCCGCCACGATCCCCTCCGCCAGAACGTCCACCTTCAGGATCCCCCCGAAGATGTTGATCAGGATCGCCTTGACGTTGGGATCGGAGAGGATGATCCTGAAGCCGTTCTTGATCTGGTCCTTGCTTGCGCCGCCTCCGACATCCAGGAAGTTCGCGGGCATGCCGCCGGCGTACTGGATGATGTCCATGGTGGCCATGGCCAAACCCGCTCCGTTGACCATGCAGCCCACGTTGCCGTCCAGCTTGATGTAGTTCAGGCCGTGGTTGATCGCGTCCGTCTCTAGCGGCTCCTCCTCGTCGAGGTCGCGGAGCTCGGCCAAGGTCTTGTGGCGGAACAGAGCGTTGTCGTCGATATCCAGCTTGGCGTCCAAGGCGATCGCGCGGCCGTCCTCGGTCAGCACGAAGGGATTGATCTCGACCAGCGACGCGTCGGTCTCGTCGTAGGCGCGCGCCAAGCCTAGGATGGCGCCGACGGTCTCGCGCAGCGCGTCGTTCGGGACGCCGAGGCCGAATGCCAGCCTGCGGGCCTGGAAGTTCTGCAGGCGCCCTCCGGAGAGTGCCTCTTTCAGGATCGCGCCGGGATTGCGGGCCGCCACCTCCTCGATCTCCATGCCGCCTTCGGCCGATGCCATGAAGACCGGCTTGCCCAGCGAGCGGTCGAGCGTGACGCCCAAGTAGATCTCTCGCGCGATTGGAAGCTGCTCCTCCACCAGAACCCTCTTCACCAAGCGGCCCTCCGGACCGGTCTGGTGAGTTACCAAGGTCATGCCCAGCATCCGGGCGGCCTGCTCCCGCGCCTCCTCGGCGTCCGAGGCCAGCCGAACTCCTCCGCCCTTGCCACGGCCGCCGGCGTGGATCTGCGCCTTGACCACGACCTTGCCCCCAAGCTCACGGGCCGCGTCCAACGCTTGGCCCGGTGTCGTGGCCACGATGCCTCGCGGCGTCGGCACGCCGAACGAGCGCAGAACCTTCTTGGCTTGGAATTCGTGAACCTTCATGAGAGGAGGCGGCGACCGGCTCGACCCGCGCGTCGCAGCGTCCAAGCCACCGGAATTTCCACTATATCGGATGGGGGCGCTGTGCTACCAAGGAATGGATGACTGCCGTTCGCGAAGCGCTGCACAAGGCCGCTGCCGGCCTCGACCTCTCGGAGGATGCGGCCGCCGGGGCGATGGTCGAGATCTTGGAGGGGCACTCCACGCCCGCGCTGACTGCCGCCCTGCTAGTGGCGCTGCGCATGAAGGGCGAGACTGCGGCGGAGATCACCGGGTGCGCCCGGGCGATGCGAACCAGCGCGAGGACGGTGATTCCCTCCGGCACCCCGGCGCCAAGCCTGGTCGACACCTGCGGCACGGGTGGCGACGGAGGATCGACCTTCAACATCTCCACCGCCGCCGCTCTGGTGGTTGCGGGAGCGGGCCTGTCGGTCGCCAAGCACGGCAACCGCTCCGTGTCCAGCCAGTGCGGTTCGGCGGACGTGCTCGAGGAGCTAGGCGTGTGCGTAAGCTTGGACGCCGGCCAGGCGGCCGAGTGCATCGACACCGTCGGGATCGGCTTCCTGTTCGCTCCCGCCATGCATCCCGCCATGCGCTTCGCCGGTCCCGTGCGCCAAGAGCTGCGCATGCGGACCGTCTTCAACGCGCTCGGGCCCCTGACCAATCCCGCCGCTGCCGGCGTGCAAGTGGTGGGAGTGTATGAGGAGCGCCTAGTGGCCCTCGCGGCCGCGGCGCTGGCCCGTCTCGGTGCCCGGCGGGCGCTGGTCGTGCATGGCAGCGACGGCATGGATGAGATCACGGTCACGGGCTCGACCCTCTGCGCCGAAGTGCGCGACGGGCGCGTGGCGGAGTTCGAGCTGAGGCCGGAGGACTTCGGACTTACAACTTCTCCGGCAAGCTCATTGGCCGGGGGCACCGCCTCTCGCAACGCTGAGGTTCTGCGAAGCGTGCTGGCAGGCGGCCACGGCGCGGCGCGGGATGTCGTGGTCGTCAACAGCGCGGCCGCGATCCGAACGGCGGGGCTCGCCGACAGCTGGCGGACTGCTGCCGCCGCTGCCGCACGCTCGATCGATTCCGGGGCGGCAGCCGACAAGCTCAAGCAGCTCGCTGCGCTCTCGCAGCGGCTGGCAGTAGGTCGCTGAGCGCCGTCACGGGGCCGCATCGCGGGCCAGCTCGTCAGTCAGGCTCACGATCCGCCGGTCCAACGCCTCCACCAGCCGCCGCGGCATGCGGTCGAATCGATCCTCTCCGGCTCGCAGCTTGCGGCGCACCTCCACAAACGCCTCCAGCGCACTGCGCTTCTCCCCCGAGGCCAGCCGCATTGCGGCGGCCTCGAGTCGGTAAGTATGGGCCCGCGGGAAGTCCCGTGCCAAGGCTTCGAGCTCTCGCGCGGCGTCCGCAGTGCGGCCCTCCTTGCGATACGCGAGAATCAGCAGGGCGCGGGCGTCGTGGCGGTTCACAGTGCCATCCGCCGCGACCTTGGCGATGATCCGCAAGCCCTTCTTCTTGTTGCCGCGATAGCCGCTGAGGGCGATCACGGCTCGTACGGCCCACGGCAGGCTTCCCACGACGAGCTCGTTGATGCCGGCGACCAGCAGGCCGTCCGGGAAGTCCGGGTCTAGCTGGCCCACCCGGTAGCTCAGCGAGCGACCCCGCTTGCCGCTGGCCAGCGCCTTGAAGTAGGCCTTGCGCACCATCAGCTGGAAGTTGGCGCGGAGCGCGTGAACCCGGGCGAGGCCGTAGAGGGCCTCACTGTCGAGTGAGTCGCGCTCCAACGCGCGGTCACAGAGCTGCTCGGCTGTCGCTAGGGC
Organism: Bryobacterales bacterium; assembly: GCA_963662745.2. Classification (GTDB taxonomy): domain Bacteria; phylum Acidobacteriota; class Terriglobia; order Bryobacterales; family UBA6623; genus VXMF01. The sequence goes on along the minus strand of CAXXUI010000002.1, from coordinate 465,115 downwards.
CGCCGTGATCCGCTCCGCTGTCAGAGCGTCCGGTTTGGGTCGCTCGAAGTCGGTATACAGGGGGTCGCCGTTGAAGGCGCTGCTGCTGATCAGGTCGAGGCGCTCCAGCTCGCTGTACAGCAGCGCCTTGGCCAGCAGGATGTGGGAGTTCGGGTCGCTTGGCACGTCGTCCGCCAGCAGGCGGAAGGACTGCGCCGCCAAGTCGTACTCCTGATTGAAGAACTGGTCCTGCCCGAGGGCCGATATGTCGATCCCTGATCCGCCGGCGGGTAGCAGAGTGCCGATCGCCGCGACGCCGAGAGCCAAGGCGGCGATCGGCACCGCGCTACGTGAACACGAGAACCTCAAGCAGCGCTGCATCACGCTTCAAGAAGAAATGGACGGCGCGGAACTCGTCGAACAGCAGCTCCAGGTCCCGCGTGCTGAGCTGGCGCTTGATGGGGCGCCGGTCCGTCGCATGCAGCGAGAACGTCTGATGGGACGTGACACCGCACCTGCAAACCGGCGCCTCATTGGCGTTGCCGAGATGGAACAGGCAGAACAGGATGCCGTTGGGTTTTAGGATCCCGCGAAGGGTCGCGGCGGCAGCCTGCATGCCGGGTTCGCCCAAGTGCTGCAGCACATCCCAAGCCAGCACGCCGTGCATGCTGCGGTCCCCGAAGGGGAGGCCCTCCCTTAGGATCTCGTGAGCAGAGTGCTCGCTCAGGGTGCCGTCGTCGCCCTGTGCCTCCATGCCTTGCTGGAATCGGGCTAGCAGTGGGGCGAAATGAAGGTGCCGTCCGGGCTGGGCCAAGACTCCGACTGTTTGTTGCGACAAGTCGCCGAGATCCAGCACGTGCTGTTCCTCGCCTGCGCCCAAGCGCGCTATGAAGCTCGCCAAAGCGTCGCTCACCCGATCGGCTGGCCGGTTGCCCTCGACTCTCGCTTGCCCGGTGTTGTCGCCTAGCTCGCTGCGCAAATCGCCCTTTGTCTGGCTGGTCCGGCTCCGGTTCCAATTCAACACGCGACGCACTCTGAACTATGGTGTCGGAATCCCGAATGGCTGGATGGACGGCGCACATCCGCGTTCCACACGTCGCGGCTTGGTCACATCCAAGCCGCCATCCTACGGGCGTTCGCCAGTCGTCACACTGGAGGGCTTGGCCCGTACTGGAAGCCTCACTGCTGGGTTCCGTCGCGCCCTTGCGCTGGCGCGCGGTAGGCGGCCTGGGGCCTGCTGCTGTGTGTCGGAGCCGGTCGGGCTGGCCGGCTCGGGCGCTGCGGCCGCTCGGCGGTCGGCTTGGGCTTGGGCTTGGGCTTGGGCTGCGCCGGCACCTGGATGTCGCATTGGCCGCAGAACCGGCCGCCATCCTGGATCGAGATGCGATGGGTGAGCAGGCTGCCCTGCAAGCTGCCGGTTGCCTTAATCTGGATGCGCTCCGCAACCTTCACATTGCCGATCAGCGTGCCGCTGAGCACCAGGTTGCGTGCGATGATGTCGGCTTCCACCCTGCTGTTGGGGCCGATCGCCAAGAGGTTTTTCTCCAGCACGACCTTTCCCTTGACGTTCCCTTCGATGACCAGGTCCTCCGCCCCTTGGATCTCGCCCTCGAAGTTGACGGACCGCGCGAGACGGGAAGGGGTCGAATTGCGAGGGGACGGCGGTCGCTGCACGTTTCGGACTGGCTGCGACGCACTCGCCTGCTGCCTTCCGTAGTCGCTAGGTTCCGGCCGGCTGGGAAGCTCTTGCCCTTCGCTAGCGTAGTCTGTCGGTCGGTCTTTCTTGCCCCACATGGTGAATGCCGCAGGCGATACGCCCTGACATGCGTTCAGTATATCGCTTTGGAGTTCTGTGCCGGGGGGCCGGCCGGGGATTTTCAATCGCGGGCGGCTGAAGGGGCTGGTCGCCGAACTAGTCGAAGTCAGCGGCAGGCTGGGCCAAGCCTGGCTGGTGAGAGATCGGCGCCAGCGCTCATAGGGCCGCCAGAGCGACAGATGCCGGCCCGGTTGCGCTGGGCAGCCCTGGTCGCACCCAGCCAGCCTGCACCGTTGAGCCCAAGAATCCCAAGGGCGTTTGAACACCAACGGCCCGGATCTCACTCAAGATTCCAGAATTGTGTCGTCGACCCGCGCAGCGGCGCAGCAGTGCTCGTTTGCCCCAGGGCTCTCGATGGGATAGGCTCAGAATTCGGAAGACGGCCCGACTGATGGATGCATTCAAGCTAACCCGCGCCCTGATTGACATCGACTCGGTGACTCCCAACGAGCGCCAGATCGGAGAATTCCTGTTCGGCTACTTGGAACCGTTGGCGAAGCGACACGACGGGTCAATCGAGATGCAGGAGGTCGAGCCGGGACGCAGCAACGTTTGGGCGCAGTGGGGCGATCCCGAGGTCGTCTTCTCCACGCACATGGACACTGTGCCGCCGTTCATTCCCTCTTCCGAGGACGACGAGTTCATCTGGGGCCGTGGGGCGTGCGACACGCACGGCATCGCCGCCGCCATGATCCAGGCCGTGGAGAGGCTGCTGGCGGGCGGTGTGCGGGGCCTGGGCCTGTTGCTGGTGGTCGGCGAGGAAGTGGACGGGGCCGGCGCGCGCCACGCCAACCGCAACCCTCCCGGCGCACGGTATCTGATCAATGGGGAGCCTACCGAGAACCTGCTGGCCTTGGCGTCGAAGGGCACGTTAGGATTCCGCATCGCGGCCGCTGGACGGGCCTGCCATTCGGCGTATCCGGAGCTGGGTAGGTCGGCGAGCGAGCTGCTGCTGGACAACTTGGCGCGCCTGCGCGCGACCGAGTGGCCGACGGACCCCCTGCTGGGGGACACCACGGTCAACATCGGCACCTTGGACGCCGGACCGGCGGCGAACATCATCCCGGACTTCGCGTCTGCCAAGGTCGTCATCCGGGTTGTTTCGGACTTGGAGCGCCTCAAGCAGCGCGCGCTGTCTGCGCTTGACGGAGTCGATGTGGAATTCTTCTCCCAGACGCCGGCGCTGCGTCTGCATGCCATCGAGGGTTTCGAGACCACGGTCGTCAAGTACACGACGGACATTCCGAAGCTCACCAATTGGGGCCGCCCGCTGCTGATCGGACCGGGATCGATTCACTACGCCCACACGGTCGAGGAGCGCATCCCGAAGGCGCAGATCCTCGAGGCCATTGACCTGTACGAGCGGCTGGCGCGATCCCTGAAGGAGCCGGACGGAGCGAGCTGACGGGGTCTGGACCGGCGGGCAACGGCTATGCGGCAGGGCTTTAGGATCTTCGACACCCACGCCCACCTCGGGCATGCGCGGCATTCCGGGCGGGTCCACACGGTCGGGCAGCTGCTCCGCTCGATGGACGCGGCGGGAGTGGACCGGACGCTGCTGATTCCGTTTCCGGTAGTCGAGGATTACCGTGCCGAGCACGATTGCATCGCCCGGGCGGTCCGGGAGCATCCGGACCGGTTTGTCGGCGCGGCCTGCTTGGATCCGTTCGTCCCGGAAGGCGAGTACTGCGAGGAGGTGCGGCGCTGCAGGGAGCTGCACGGCTTTCGGGCGCTGAAGCTGCAGCCGCAGTACCAAGGCCTGAACCCGCTGTCGCCGCGGAGCGACTTCCTGTTCCAGGCCGCGCTGGAGAACGGGTTGGTCTTGGTGTGCCACACGGGGGCCGGGGCCCCTTTCGCGCTGCCGTCCCTGTACATCCACCCAGCGCGGCGCTTTCCGGACCTGCGGATCGTACTCGGACACGCAGGGGGTGGGGTGTACTGCTTGGAGGCGATCGTGGCGGCCACGGTCTGCTCCAACCTATGGATCGAGCTCTCGACCTTGGCGCCGCACCATGTCTTGGAAGTCCTGGGGCATGTCGGTCCGGAACGGCTGATGGCGGGCTCGGACCTCCCGGAGAGCGTGGAGACCGAAATCGGCAAGATCCTGTCGCTGCCGGTCGGGGACGACGTGAAGCGGGCGATCCTCTGGGATACGCCGCGGCTTCTGTTCTGCGACTAGCGGCCGTGCCGGCCGCCGCGCGGACTAAGCCGGCCGAGGCTGGTCCAGTGCTGCGAGTAGAAGTACGGCTTGCGCCGGCTGGCGGAGTCTGGCATACTGTAGGCGCTCCCTCTACGGGGGGCGGAACACCGAGAATCTATGGCAAAAGAAGAGGGCATCGAGGTCACTGGCACGATCATCGAGCGCCATCCGGGCGGCATTTTCAGCGTAGAGCTGGACAAGAACCACAAGGTGCTCGCGCAAATCGCGGGCAAGCTGCGCAAGCATCGCATCCGCATCCTGAACGGCGACCGCGTGAATGTGGAGTTGTCGCCGTATGACCTCACGCGCGGGCGGATCGTATACCGCTTCCGCAGTTAGGTCCGAGGCGGCCGCAGCCTACCCGCGCCGGCGGCGCGGCGCTGGGCCTCAGGGGTGATTTGTAGCCGATGGTGTTGTACGTGCTGCGGCATGCGATTGCCGAGGAGCCAGTTCTGGGCGGGGCGGACTCTTCGCGACGCGTCACCGCAAAGGGCAGGCGCAAGGCTGAGCGCGTCCTCTCGCACGCCCGTCGCATCGGCGTCCGTCCGGCGGCAATCCTGACCAGCCCCTACCGGCGGGCTGTGGAGACGGCTGCAATCGCCAAGAGCAAGTTGCGGCTAACCGCCTCTCCGGTCGTCACGGAGGCCTTGTCTCCTCACGCCAGCGTGCCGGCGCTATGGGACGGGATCCGGGACCACAGCTTCGAAGGGGACCTCATGGTGGCCGGCCACAACCCGCAGCTGAGTTGGCTTGCCATGTGGCTGCTCGGCGGGAGGGAGGACGCGCTGTGGCTGAAGAAGGCGGGCTTGATGGCCTTGGATGTCGGGGTGGCCGGGCCGTTCCCGCGAGCGACGCTGTCCTGGCTGCTCACGCCGAAGTCAGTCGGGCGCCCCAGGGCTTGAGCGTGCTTGGGCCGAAGCCGGCGTCCGCCGGCCGGTGAGTTCGATGTCCGGCGCGTTCGAGGCGCTGCATCGGCCGGTGGCACGGTACTTCCGGAGCCGCCGGTTGCGTCGGTTCGCCAGAGCCCTTTCGGTGGGACCGGCTTCGACCGTGCTCGATCTGGGCGGGGCCGAGTACTATTGGGAATGGCTGGACGGCTGCCCGCGCGTCACGGTGGCGAACTTGGCCGGTCGCGACCTGAAGATGGGCCGCCTGCCTTGGGTGCAGGCCGACGGATGCCGGCTGCCGTTCCGAGACGGGGCCTTCGACGCGGTCTTCTGCAACTCCGTGATCGAGCATCTGCCGGACGGGCCGAGTCGCAACGCGATGGCGAGGGAGATCGCGCGCGTCGGCCGCGGCTACTGGGTGCAGACTCCGAGCCGCTGGTTCCCGGTCGAGGCGCATACCATGACGCCGCTGTTCCAGTTCCTCCCGAAGCGCTGGCAGGCCCGCTTGGCGCGGAACTTCACAGTGTGGGGGTGGCTGCAGCGCCCGGGCAGGGAAGAGGCCCGAGGATTCGTCGAGAACTTCCGTCTGCTGTCGGCTCGGGACTTGGCGAAACTGTTCCCGGAAGCCTCGGTGGAGCGGGAGCGGGTGCTGGGCGTTACGAAGTCATTCTCGGCAGTTGGCAAGCAGGGCGGGTAGCTCCCGCACCGAGTCCAGGACCCAGTCCGGCTGCTCGGGCTGCTGCAGGTCAGAGGGCAGGAACTTCCCCGTCTTGACGAGTGCCGACTGCAGGCCTGCGGCCCGGGCTCCCAAGGCGTCCGCCTGCAGGTCGTCGCCGACCATGAGGATCTCGGCCGGCGGTAGGCCGAGGCGGTCGGCGGCCTGCCGGAAGAACTGCTTGGCTGGCTTGCCCATCGTCACGGCCTTGCGCCCAATGGCGCATTCGAGCGCCGCCGCGAAGGGCGCGACATCCAGCCGGACTCCGTCGGGAGACTGCCAGTAGCGAGTCATGCCCAGCGAAACCAGCTGCCGATCGGGGCGACCGTGCAGCAGGCGGAAGGCCCCGTTGAGCTTCTCGAACGTCCACTCGCTGCCGAGATCACCGATGACCACGTAGCGCACGGCAGGATCGTCCGCTCCGGCTTCCAAGCCGCAGAACTCCTTCTTAGTCGCTTCCGGCACCAGCAGCGTCGCTTTGCCGGGCCCCTGCGCCCGGATCCAAGCCGCGGCGGCTGCGGGAGGTGTCAGGAGCTGGTCCTCTCTGCCAGGGATGCCGAATCGCTGCAGCTTGCGCAGGAGGGCGCTCCTGGGCCTCGAGGTGGTGTTCGTGACGAACAAGCTCGGCAGGCCGGAGCGACGGATGGCAGCGACGGCGGCGGGAGCGCCGGGGATCGGCTGCTCACCGTTGTAGAGGACTCCGTCTAAGTCGAGCAGAACGCCGCGGATCATCAAGACAATCGTAGGCGGTTGGTGGCGGGGGGTTGCCCTATCGCGCCCGAGTCGCCCGAAACGCCTCGGAGTCGACTGGCGACTCACGCGTCGCCTGGGTTGAGCGAGACGCTGCCGTTACTCGGGACGCGCTACAAGGTTCCGGCGATGACTTGAGGACTGCCACTTTGCCTGAGCGCCACGTTGGCACGTGCGCTACGGCCTCAATCTTCATTCGCTAGTTCCATCGGGTACTGAATCTCTACTGGAGGATACGCCATCTTCCAGTTCACCTCATCGTACCGCCGGATTCGACTCAGGTTCACCATGCGGCGGAAGTTCCAGCATGCCAGCACCTCCACGCCGGACACGGTCGCAGCAGCAATGTCCTGGGTATCGGCGCGCATTCCCTGCCGAGCGCTCCGCTCTCGACTTGACGATCTGCGAGTGCACCAAGCTCGTCCGTGATGGTGGTCACCTCCAGGTGAGACGACGGCCCGGGGCGCCGTGCGCCCCGCCCACGCCGGAGGCACGGGCCTCGGTCCATCTCCCGCGCGCCTCGCGCGCTTGCGGCCTGCCGATGCGTCTAAGTGTCCTCCCGGCCCTGCAATCGGGTCCCGTCCCGCGTCATTCCCTTCCTGCGGCACCCCTTCCCACCCCGCTACCGCATCTTGTGGGATGCCATGATTGCTCCCCTTGCTGCACGGCTTCCCCACCTGTGAGGCGTCAAGGTTGAAGGGGCCACTTCTGGATCGTCGAGATTATGATCTTCTTGCCCTGCTCAATGAACTTCCTCAGATCGCCCGAGTGCTCGGTGTGGCACACGGTGGACTTCACCTGCGCGTAGTGGCTGATCGTGTCCCGGATCTGGCCGTACGTGACCACGAAGATCGAGTCGAAGACAGTCCTTCCGTCCATCTCCAGGGTGATCATCTGGTGCGCCAGCCACGCGATCGTGAAGTTCTGGCCGCTGCCGGCTGAGTGCTGGAACAGGTAGCGCTTCCCGGCCCCGTGACGCCCCGCGTCAGCCAGAAGGCGGCGCACCACATCGAGTTGCTGGAAGCGAGGCCAGATCCGGATGTGCTTCCTCCCACCTCTCTTGGCGTCCTTCGGGGTCAACAACTTGGCGCAGTTCTCGAGGCTACCCGTCAGGCTTTCGCGCGCCAGCACGGCGCGCCACAGATACTCATGCTGAGACCGACCGAGTTCGGCGCATTGCCCGCCCCCTGCTTCCAGCCCCGGCTGAAGGGCAGGAACCAAGAGGCCTTGCCCTTCAGATGGGTGCAGAAGCGGACCTCACGCTCGTCCACCGCGAAGTGCGCCTCGCAGCGCCCGAGCCGGACGAGCGGCTGCTCGGGGCTGCGGTCCTTCTCGTACTGCCGGACGGCGCCTTGGAGCGTCTGCTTCGTGAGGTTGTTCTTGAGTTCGAAGGTGAAGACGGGAAGGCCGTTAATGAACAGCCCGATGTCGAGCACCCGCTACCTCTCGTCCCGGCTGTAGCGCAGCTGGCTCGTCACAATAGAGCGGTTCAGCCCATACTGCTGCCGAGCCGTCTCGTTACCAGCCGACGGGGTGCAGTATAAGAGTCCAAAGTGGTGGGGATCGTGCCTAACTCCGCGCCGGAGCAGGTCGATGGTGTCGCGCTTGTTGGTCTTGCCCTGAAGGCGAGCCAGGATCTTGCAGCGAGTCGGGCAGTCCTTGGCGAGGTGGAGGGCGGCGGCAGACTCGGGATGCGTGGCCTCCAGGAACGCGCGGAGTTGGACCAGATCGACGCAGTAGTCGCGACCGTTGCCGGGCGGCCAGCCGACGCCACCGTATCCGAGGGACGGTTTGCCGACCGTGCGGCCGGACGGCGGATCCCAAGGGTCGCCGGTCAGCGCCTCGCAGATCAGGCGTTCGAGGCCGAGTTCGGTGTGGTCGGTCGGCCTGGGCTCTGGCTGTAGAATGGCAAGTGGACGCGTTCAACGCGTAGCGCGAAGGGCGAATCGGTGGCAACTTGACACTCGAGAACCCCCAGCAGGAGGACGAAACAAATGGCGCGCGGAGATCTTCTTGTTCGCCTGGTAAAGGCAGGCACCGACGGTGATCAGCCACAGGTGCGCGCCACTGCGTCAAAGCTGATCGCTGAGGAGCGTGCCAAGAATCACCATGTGCTGGCGGACCGCCTGACCCGTGCGATGTCCAATGGGAGACGGCCCACGACTCGGACCTTTGCTCGCCCGGGCGGCGCCCGCTGGCAGGAGTACGCCTTCGAACTAGTGCCGCGCCGCCGGTTGGACGAGCTCGCTCTCAAAGAGACCACGCGGCAAGCATGCCACGGACTGATCGAGGAACAACATCGGGCATCGGTCCTGCGTGCACATTCGCTGGAGCCCCGCCACCGCATTCTGCTTGTGGGACCGCCGGGGAATGGCAAGACTTCGCTAGCCGAAGCGATCGCCGAAGCGCTGTCCATCCCTTTCATCGTGATCCGTTACGAGACCATGATTGGGAGCTACTTGGGCGAGACGGCCTCCCGTCTGCGCCGGGTCATCGACTACGTCCGAACCGTACCATGCGTCCTCTTCTTCGACGAGTTCGACGCCATCGCCAAGGAGCGGGGCGACACGAACGAGACCGGTGAGATCAAGCGAGTGGTCACCTCACTGCTCCTTCAGGTTGATGCATTGCCCTCCTATGTCGTCACGATCGCTGCGACGAATCACCCGGAACTGCTTGATCGAGCCGTGTGGCGTCGCTTTCAGTTGCGATTGCAGCTGGATCGACCCACCGCGACGGAAATGGCCCGGTACTTCGAGGCATTTGCGGCGTCGGTGGACGAGCCGCTCGGGCGTTCGCCCGCATCCATTGCTGACCGACTGGGCGCCATCAGCTATGCGGAAGCGGAGGAGTTTTGCCTCGATGTGCAGCGTCGGGCGGTGCTGGCATTAGGCCAAGCAAGGCTCAAGGACGTGGTGAGCGATGTCCTAGAGATCTGGGGTGAACGGCAGTGGGTGAGCACGGAGTAGGCGGGAGGCCTCGATTTAGCATGTCTGATTTTCCTTTGCTGAGGCTTGGGGAGGGGCATGTGGTGCCGCGACAGCCCGGAAAATCGTGGCCCCAGACGCATCCACACCTGCCCACTCCGGCGAGGCAGCGCGAGCGATTCGGACCTCACTTCCAGCGTCTTGAAGATGCGTTGGCTGAAGGGAGCGATCCACTCGTGCTCCGAGATGACCCGACGGGGCTGGCCCCTGAACGAGTACTGGTCTTTGAGGTTGTCGGGTCGGTGCGAGACTTCAATAGGGCAATCGAGAGGATTTCCGGTTTGGAATACCTGACCGAGAGCGACACCCAGTTTCCTCCTGATAACGACTTCTGGGTGGTGGACAGACGGCAGGGACGTGAAGGCCAGCCCCGTCGAGATATGCCGGTTGGCGGCTGCGTCTACATGGCGATGCCCAACCTCCAGGCACTGAAGGAACTCCTCAGTCTGTGGCGGATCTTCCGGACTGACGGGGAATTCGGATACGGACATGCCAAATGGCGGAATCTCTTCACACAACTCAAGGACCTGCGTATATGGGGTCCGCAAGATCGGATCACACCTGAGGTCAAGGACGATTTCCAATACCTCCTCGATAACGACACCGAAGCGTCGCTCATGATTGCAGTTGAGATTGAACTCTGGCCGCGGACCTCGGAGACTGCTCGTCACCAAGCCTTCGAAGCGGTCTCTCGAATTATTGGGATGGCGGACGGAAGCATCCTGGATCACGCTGAGATCCTCCAGATCGGCTACCACGCTGTTTTGGCCGAGGTGCCGCGACGCGTGATTGAGCGGTTGGCCGAAGAGGACGATGTTCAACTTGCGATCTCCGACGACATCATGTACGTGCGGCCGCAATCGGCAGCATCACTGTTGCCGAGCTCGGATCCCTCAACTTCCGTTCCGGCGACCGTCCGGCGCGAGGATCTTCCATCTGGTAGGTCCCCAGTTGCCGCCTTGCTGGACGGGATGCCAGTTCAGCGACACCAAGGACTCGACGGGCAGATCATCGTCGATGACCCAGATGGTGTGGAGGACGAAAGCCCCGTGGCCAAGCGCCGGCACGGAACCGAGATGGCATCTCTAATCCTCCACGGCGATCTGGCCGGATCCGTCCCCGAGCCGGCTCTGTCACGTCCGCTCCATGTCCATCCAGTTCTTTGGGCCCCTCCGGGCGATGCGAACGAACAAGAGCGGTTTCACCCTCGCCGATTGCTGATCGACACCTTCTACCGCGCCGTCCTGAGGATGAAAAAAGGAGAGGGTGACGGCCCGCCGAGTTCGCCCGATGTCTTTCTGATCAACGTATCGCTGGGCGACCGTCGCAGGCCGTACGCTAACCAAGCGAGTCCGTGGGCAAGACTGCTGGACTATCTCGCGTGTCGCTTCCATCTTCTCTTCCTTGTCAGCGCGGGAAACATCTCGGAGCCTTTGCCGATCCCTGGATTCCAAGGGTTGTCGGCGTTTGAGGACGCGCCAATCGAGAAACGTCAGCTTGCGATACTATCGGCGCTGGGCGAACAACGAGCGCGACGGACGCTGTTGTCGCCTGCGGAAGCGATCAATGTTGTGACGGTCGGGGCCTGCCATGACCAAGCAGCCGAGAGCCCCGACTATACGGGAGCACTCGTTGATCCAATCGAGAGCCGTACATTGCCGAATGTGAGCTCCGCTCTGGGGCTCGGTCATCTCCGAGCAATAAAGCCGGATATTCTGCTGCCCGGAGGACGGGAACATGTGACTCCGATGCTACGTACCGACGGTCTGGCCGTGCGCCCGGCGCGGCCAGGACGTGCCTTCGGAATTCAAGCGGCTGCTCCTGATCCGACGGGACGGTTGGACCACTACCGCCCAACCAGCGGCACGAGCGCTGCTACTGCCCTCGCTACCCATCTTGCGCATCGGATCTTTGATGCACTGACGGATCCTGACAACGGGAACATCCTCGCCGATGCGAATCCCCGATACTACGCCGTCGTCGTCCGTGCCCTCCTCATTCACGGTTGTCATTGGGACGAAGATGTGGCCGAGCAGGTCAAGCAGGTCGTTGGGCCGTCCGGGCGATACAGATCAGTGGAGCGCTTGGACAATGTGGCTCGCGTCCTCGGCCGCGGCCTGCCGGTTGCCGACGCGGTGACAGCGTGTGCCGCCGACCGTGCGACGTTGATCGGATACGGTGAGATCAAGAGCGGGCAGGAGCTCGAATACAAGGTGCCGTTGCCGATCAGTCTCTCCGGTTGCCGGATACCGCGATCTGTCACGATTACATTGACATGGTTCTCTCCCGTGACAGAGCGGACTCGTTCCTACCAACGGGCCAAGCTCGCGGTGAAGGGCCACTCCAGTAACGACTTCGGCACGACTGAGCGGTCCCTTCAACCGAATCGGCACGCGACACGCCGCGGAACCACTCTCCACGAGCGGTATGAGGGGAGGGCCGTGAAACACTTCACTAATGACGATCGCTTGTCCCTTCGCATCACCTGCAGCACTCCGGATGGATCGGTGGACGAGTCTATATGTTACGGAATCGTCGTGACGATCGAGGCCGGTGAACAGGTTCCGATTTACGAGGAGATTCGGGCCGCGCTTGCCGTTCCGGTACTGGCATGACGGAGTTTCCCGGTCATGACAGACGGGCCGAGCCCCAACACGATGGCGTGGAAGATCGCGTGCGTCGGCCGCGGCTACTGGGTGCAGACTCCGAGCCGCTGGTTCCCGGTCGAGGCGCACACCATGACGCCGCTGTTTCAGTTCCTCCCGAAGCGCTGGCAGGCCCGCTTGGCGCGGAACTTCACAGTGTGGGGGTGGCTGCAGCGCCCGGGCAGGGAAGAGGCCCGAGGATTCGTCGAGAACTTCCGCTTGCTGTCGGCTCGGGACTTGGCGAAACTGTTCCCGGAAGCCTCGGTGGAGCGGGAGCGGGTGCTGAGCGTTACAAAGTCATTCTCGGCAGTTGGCAAGCAGGGCGGGTAGCTCCCGCACCGAGTCCAGGACCCAGTCCGGCTGCTCGGGCTGCTGCAGGTCGGAGGGCAGGAACTTCCCCGTCTTGACGAGCGCCGACTGCAGGCCCGCAGCCCGGGCTCCCAAGGCGTCCGCTTGCAGGTCGTCCCCGACCATGAGGATCTCGGCCGGCGGTAGGCCGAGGCGGTCGGCGGCCTGCCGGAAGAACTGCTTGGCTGGCTTGCCCATCGTCACGGCCTTGCGCCCCGTGGCGCATTCGAGCGCCGCCGCGAAGGGCGCGACATCCAGCCGGACTCCGTCGGGAGACTGCCAGTAGCGAGTCATGCCCAGCGAGACCAGCTGCCGGTCGGGCCGACCGTGCAGTAGGCGGAAGGCCCCGTTGAGCTTCTCGAACGTCCACTCGCTGCCGAGATCGCCGATGACCACGTAGCGCACGGCAGGATCGTCCGCTCCGGCTTCCAAGCCGCAGAACTCCTTCTTGGTCGCTTCCGGCACCAGCAGCGTCGCTTTGCCGGGCCCCTGCGCCCGGATCCAAGCCGCGGCGGCTGCGGGAGGTGTCAGGAGCTGGTCCTCTCTGACGGGGATGCCGAATCGCTCCAGCCTGCGCAGGAGGGCGCTCCTGGGCCTCGAGGTGGTGTTCGTGACGAACAAGCTCGGCAGGCCGGAGCGACGGATGGCGGCGACGGCGGCGGGAGCGCCAGGGATCGGCTGCTCACCGTTGTAGAGGACTCCGTCCAAGTCGAGCAGAACGCCGCGGATCATCAAGACAATCGTAGGCGGTTGGTGGCGGGGGGTTGCCCTATCGCGCCCGAGTCGCCCGAAACGCCTCGGAGTCGACTGACGACTCGCGCGCCCACTGGGCTGAGCGAGACGCTGCCGCTACTCGGGACGCGCTACAAGGTTCCGGCGATGACTTGAGGACTGCCACTTTGCCTGAGCGCCACCTTGGCACGCGCGGTGGGGCGGCACGGCTGACAATCGGCTTGCCAGTCTCAAGGCCACACTACTGGTGCCGCTCGACGCCGGTCCAGCCTGCGCCATGCGTGCTCCTCCGGCCCTGTGTGGCACTGCGGGCATGTTCGGTTGTCCGATAGCCTTCGAGGATGTTCGATAACGTACGGTAGCCGAGGGACGCCGCTGCCAGCGGCGTATCGAACGCCCCCCACTGGGAGCGCAGGCACCTGTGCCTCGGATCGGCGGAGCTGGACTGCGAATGGGCTCGTATTGGCCGTGTGCTCCCCTGACGACGTAATCCCCTCGGTTGACGGTGATCTGGAACATGTATACAATCAGATACTGGATATAGACATTTTCTTGACGCATCGATTCTGCGCTCGTGCTTCCCGAACCCCCCAAGCCCCATGGACCACCGCCAAATCGTCAGCTTCATCTGGGGAGTCGCCGACCTCATCCGGGACACCTTCAAGCGTGGCAAGTACGCCGATGTGATCCTGCCCTTCACGGTGCTGCGCCGCCTCGACTGCGTGATGGCACCCACGAAGGAGCGGGTTCTGGAGCGACATGCCGAACTGAAGGGAAAGCTCGCCGATCCGCATCGCCAGCTTTGCCGCGCCTCAGGATTCGCGTTCTACAACGTCTCCCGCTACGACTTTGACCGGCTCCTGACCGACCCATCGAGTCTGGCGGTCAACCTGGAAGCCTACATCGCCGGATTCAGCTGCAACATGGCGGAGGTGCTCCACTCCTTCCGCTTCAACGATGCAATCCGGGTTCTCGACGAAGGGCGGCTCCTGTATCAGGTCGTCCAGCGGTTCGGTGACATCGACCTGCACCCGGACAAGGTCGACAACGCGACCATGGGAACGGTGTTCGAGGAATTGATCCGCAAGTTCAATGAGTCGCTCAACGAGAACCCTGGCGAGCACTTCACGCCCCGCGATGTGGTGCATCTCATGGTCGATCTCATGCTGGCGGGCGACGAGGACCACGTCGCCCGGAAGGGGGCAGTCCACACGATCTACGACCCGTGTTGCGGCTCCGGTGGAATGCTGATGATTGCGCGCGATCACATTACGAAAGGGCGCATCATCAACGGCAGTGTCGCCCAGAAGGCGATCAACCAAGCGGCGGAGATCCACCTCTTCGGACAGGAGACCAATCCGGAGACTTGGGCAATTGCGCAATCGGATCTCTACATCAAGGATCCAAAGGGCCGCGACGCGGAGAACATCAAGCGGGGGAGCGTACTCCGTGAGCATCATGACCGGCGATTCGACTACCTGATCACCAACCCGCCATACGGCAAGGACTGGACGGTGGATCGGGAGGCTGTCAGGGCCGAGCACGAGCGCGGTTCGGCGGGACGCTTCGGGCCGGGGCTGCCACGCATCAACGACGGCCAGCTTCTCTTCCTCCTCCACCTGCTCTCACGAATGAAGGACACTGGGGGCGCTCCGGGACCAGGAGGGTCCCGGGTTGCCATCATCATGAACGGGTCACCGCTGTTCAGCGGAGGCGCTGGCAGAGGCGAGAGCGAAATCCGCCGTTACGTGCTGGAGCACGACCTGCTTGAGGCGATCATCGCCCTTCCGGAACAGCTCTTCTACAACACGGTAATCGCGACGTACGTCTGGCTGCTCACCAATCGCAAGGCGCCGGAGCGACAGGGCGCGGTGCAGTTGATCGACGCGACCTCGTATTGGACTTCCATGCGGCGCAGCCTTGGCGACAAGCGGCGCGAGATTCTGCACGAAGAGGCGGCAGAGATCCTTCGGCTTCTCGCCGAGGGCCAGGACGGTGCGAAGAAGACAGTCATGGGCGACAAACAGCCTGAGGAGTTCGTGGTCAGCCGGATACTTCCGACGACGGCGTTCGGATACCGCAACTTGACGGTCGAGCGACCGTTGCGCCTCAACTTCCAAGCCAACCAAGAGCGAATCGCCAGACTGGACGACCAAGCGGCGTTCCGAAGACTCGCGGTGTCGCGAAAGAGGGGCGCGGCGGGCGATGAGGCGAGGCGAAGGAGACGAGAGCTTCAGGGGGTCATTCGTTCCATGCTGTCCGACATGCCGGACACGCTCCACAAGGACGGTAATTCCTTCCGCAGTGATCTGGCTCGCGTCGCAGAGGAGGCTGGAATCAAGCTGCGCGTGCCGGTTGTGAGGGCGATCATCCACGCGCTCTCCAAGAGAGATGAAACGGCCGAGGTCTTTCTTAACCGTAAGGGCAAGCCCGTGGCCGACTCGAAGCTGCGCGATCACGAGCGCGTTCCACTCCGCGCCCGCGACGATCCAGTGGACGAGCGCGGCGTTCTGGCCAGCGTTCAAGAGTTCTTCGACCGCCAAGTGCGCCCGTACCGGCCCGACGCGTGGATCAACGAAAGGCAGGTGGACAAGAAGGACGGATACGTGGGAACCGTTGGCTATGAGATCAATTTCAACCGGTACTTCTACCGATTCCGCCCTCCACGTGCACCGGAGGAGGTTGAGCGGGACATCGTTGCGCTCACCGACGAAATCGTCGAGATGCTGAAGGGACTGACCACGACGGAGGAGATGCCATGAATCCCGAGCCCGCGCACCGGCTTCTGAGCGAATCGGAGCTCGGATCCTGTTTCCGTCCACGGGACGCTGAGGAAGCCGGGATAGACTACCATCAACTGCGTCGGCTGGTAGAGACTGGCATTGTCGAGCGCGAGCGACGCGGCCTGTACCGGCGGATGGACGTCAACCCCACCCGCTTCAGCGACCTCGCGGCGGTCTGCGCACAGGTTCCCGATGCCGTCGTCTGTCTGCTGACGGCACTGACCGTGCACGAGATCGGCACGCAACTGCCCGCCCGCATTTGGGTTGCCATCCCACAGGGGAGAAGGACGCCGGCCCTAGCCCGGTCCGGCCTTGAGATCGTGCGATTCTCGGGACTGCCGCTAAGGTACGGGGTGGTGGATGCCGATTTCGAAGGGGTGCCCGCCCGAATCACCAACCCGGCGCGCACCGTGGTGGACTGTTTCCGCTTTCGCAGCCGGATCGGGGTCCATATCGCGTACGAAGCCCTCGACGATGTCCTGGCTCGGCGGCTCGCAACCCGTGATCAGATCTGGCGCACTGCGGTCGTGTGCCGTGCCAAGTCACTCATCGAGCCGATCCTCGATGCGAGGGCATACTGATGTCGGCACCGGGAGAACGAAACTATCCAGCCTCGGTGCACGCCCGTCTGCGCCAGCTAAGCCCTCGGGGCGAAGACCTCAACCGAATCCTGCAACGGTACGCGGCGGAACGGTTTCTGTTCCGGCTGGGAGCGTCACCGGTCGCCGACCGGTTCATTCTCAAGGGAGCGTCGCTCTTCCGCGTCTGGAACGGCGATGTCTACCGCGGCACTCAAGACATAGACCTGCTTGCCGAGGGCGCGAACACGCAAGACGCGATCCGCCGAGCACTCGACATCATTTGCGCGATTCCCTGCCCAGAGGACGGCGTCGTGTTCGACTCGTCCCTCATCAGTATCCGACCCCTCCCGGTCGATGGCGGACGAGCTATGAGGTTTCGTATGGAGGGGATCCTGGGAAACATCAGACTTCGGCTTCAGGTGGACATTGGTGTCGGCGACGCGATCAATCCGCCGCCCACGCGGTCGGCCTATCCGACGCTGCTCGATCAGCCGCAGCCAGTTGTGTGGGTGTATCCGCGCGAGACATTCATCGCCGAGAAGTTCGCGGCCATGGTTGTCCTGGGCCGCCGAAACAGCCGCATCAAGGACGTTTGGGACATCGCGGCGCTGGCCACCGACTCCTTCTTCCAAGGCCCGGCGCTGCAACGGGCTGTGCGGGCCACGCTGCTAAAGCGAGAAGCCTTGAAGGGGACCGATGTGGCCGCCCTCGGGCCGCCCTACTACGACGAACCGGACCGACAGGAGATGTGGTCGCGGTTTCGACGCCAGATCGAGGTTGAGGGCTACGAGCCGAACTCTCTTGCCGAAGCCGGGTCAGTGGTTCGCGCGTTTCTGATGCCGGTGTGGAATAGCGTTCTCCGCGAGGAGCCCTTCGCGATGGAATGGCCGCCGGGAGGACCGTGGCGGCCGCGGAGGAGTGGGGCGAGCGGTGAGGGTGATCGGGCATGAATCGCTTTCGCAGATATCCCGAATACCGGGACTCGGGAGTGGAGTGGTTGGGGGAGATTCCAGCGCACTGGGAAGTCGTGGAGCTTGGTAGTGTCGGAGCGTTCTCCACGGGCAGGGGCGGTACAAAGCTTGATGAGGAAGGCCAAGGAGTTCCGTGCGTCCGGTATGGAGATCTCTACACCTACCACGATCACCATATCGTCGATACTCGATCGTATCTGGATCAACAAGTTGCGGAGGACTACACGCCGATCACCTACGGGGATGTACTCTTCGCGGCGTCGGGCGAGCCGCTTGACGAGATCGGCAAGTCCGCAGCCAATCTAATCCGATCGGCTGCCGTTTGTGGCGGTGATGTGATCGTCTTCGGTCCGGACGGCAACCCAGATCCTCGTTTCCTCGGATACTCGCTGGGAGCGGCACATGCGTCGCACCAGAAGGCAATCATGGGTCACGGTTTCACGGTTGTTCACATCTACATCCCGCAGCTGAAACGACTTGGCACGCTCGTCCCTCCCCTCCCCGAACAGCGCGCCATCGCCGACTTTCTCGACCGCCAGACCAGCCGGGTCGACCGCCTTGTGCGGAAGAAGGAGCGCCTGATCGACCTGCTCAAGGAAAAGCGGGCGTCGCTAATCAGCCACGCGGTCACCCGGGGCCTAGATCCGGCTGTTCCTATGAGGGACTCGGGTGTGGAGTGGTTGGGGGAGATTCCGGCGCATTGGGGGATTCGACCGACTGAGAGCTTCGCCAGGTACGACAAGCAGGCAGTGGACCCTGCCACGCTGGACACGGCTGACAAGGTCTTCCATTACTCGATTCCGTCGATTCAGGAAACCGGCGATGGCACTGTGGAGCCACCCAGCCAAATCGGGAGTACGAAGAGTCTCATCACGGGGTCGCTGTTGCTCGTGTCAAGATTGAATCCCAGGAAGGGTGTCGTTGTGCTCGCGACGGAGAAGTCGATTCCGACGCTGTGTTCCACTGAGTTCGTGCCGCTAAGGATGAACGAACGCTACGACGAGCGTTGGGCCTTCTATGAATTCCTCTCAGAGCCCGTTAGACAACGGCTCTCGGGTATGGTGCAATCGGCGAGCCGGAGTCACCAGCACGTGGATGTAGGACACATCCTCAAGATGGATCATCCCCTTCCACCCCTCGCCGAACAACGCGCCATCGCCGACTTCCTCGACCACGAAACCGGCCAGATCGACGCGCTAGTCACCAAGGCCCTAGGCGTCATCAAACTGTTGCGCGAATATCGCGCCTCCGTCATCTCCGCCGCTGTCACGGGGCGGATCGACGTGAGGGATCCGTTCGCCACCGCTCTGACGCGGCCTCGGCAGGCAGGCAGGCCCGAAGCGACCTCCGCCCCCATCATTCCGGACGTGTAGCAACCAACCCTTCGCGTCCGCCCTTCACCCGCACCGCCACGTGTCGCCATGATCCCCGGCACCACCGAGCAGGCCTTCGAGGACGCCATCGAATGTGCGCTTCTCCAAGGCGGCCCCGATGCCCGCCCCAACCCCAAGGCTCGCGTGCGCGAACCTTGCCCCGCATACGGGCCGTCGTCCAAGCCCGGGGGCTACAATCGCCGCTCGACATCGGAGTTCGACCGCAGCCGCTGCCTGTTCCCACGCGATGCCACGGACTTCATCATCGTCAGCCTGCCGAAGAACTGGAAGCGGTTGCAATAGCTTCGAGGCGCCGACTACAAGGACGCTTTCTCGACCATCTTGCGTTGCAACTCAAGCGACGCGGCGTCGTTGATGTCCTCCGCAGCGGGCTCAAGGACCACGGCATTCCGACCTGCGTCGGCGCGTCAAACAATGGTCCGCGCAGTCCGGCAACGGAACTACACCAGCGCAGCCCGCCTCCACCTCACCCTCCTGAGCCCGCTTGCCGTCGTCGCTCCAACCGAATTCTGACGCGATAGTGTGGGGGTGGCTGCAGCGACCGGGCAAGGAAGAGGCCCGAGGATTCGTCGAGAACTTCCGCCTGCTGTCGGTTCGGGACTTGGCGAAACTGTTCCCGGAAGCCTCGGTGCAGCGGGAGCGGGTGCTGAGCGTTACGAAGTCATTCTCGGCAGTCGGCAAGCAAAGCGGGCAGCTCCCGCACTGAGTCCAGGACCTAGTCTGGTTACTCGGGCTGCTGCAGGTCGAAGGGCAGAAACTTCCCCGTGTTGACGAGCGCCGACTGGAGACCTGCGGCCCGGGCTCCCAAGGCGTCCGCCTGCAGGTCGTCGCCGACCATGAGGATATCGGCCGGCGGTAGGCCGAGGCGGTCGGCGGCCTGCCGGAAGACCTGCTTGGCTGGCCTGTCCATCGTCACGGCCTTGCGCCCCGTGGCGCATTCGAGCGCCGCCGTGAAGGGTGCGACATCGAGCCGGATTCCGTCTGGAGCCTGCCAGTAGTGAGTCATGCCCAGCGACACCAGCTGCCAGTCGGGCCGACCGTGCAGCAGCCGGAAGGCCCCGTTGAGCTTCTCGAACATCCCCTCGCTGCCGAGATCGCCGATGACCACGTAGCGCACGGCAGGATCGTCCGCTCCGGCCTCCAGGCCGGGGAACTCCTTCTTGGTCGCTTCCGGCACCAGTAGCGGCGCTTTGCCGGGCCCTGCGCCCGGATCCAAGCCGTGGCGGCTGTGGGAGGTGTCAGGAGCTGGTCGTCTCGAACCGGGATGCCGAATCACTGTAGCTTGTTCAGGAGGGCGCTCCTGGGCGTCGAGGTGGTGTTCGTGACGAACAAGCTCGGCAGGCCGGAGCGACGGATTGCGGCGACGGCGGCGGGAGCGCCGGGGAGACGCTGCGGCTACTCGGGACGCGCTACAAGGTTCCGGCGATGACTTGAGGACTGCCACTGAGCCCGAGCGCCACCTTGGCACGTGCGGTGGGTTGGCACGGCTGACAATCGGCTTGTCAGCCTCAGGGCCACCCTACTGATGTCGCTCGACGCTTGTACAGCCTGCGCCATGCGTGGTCCTACTGCCCTGTGTAGCACTGCGGGAATGCATCATAGCGGGAATCGGCGATCCCGAGACGCCACCCAGTCCAATCAATGAGAGACTGGCGTATAGGGGACGAGCAGGAACCTCGCCTCTCTTTCGGCGGGAAAGCGAGTATTCGACGCACTCTACGTTCACGCCTCAGCGATCGAACCGAGGGATGAAAGGATGAAGGAGTCAATTGCGCCAGCGCTTCGGATTTCCGGTATCGGGAGGCAGGCGTTCAACTTGGTCAAGTTCGACGTGAAGTACTGGCACCGCATCGCGGTGCTGTCGTATCAGAGCTGCGATCGGAGCGAGTCTCCTGCGCTGTTCGCCAGCTGGACGGCGAACTTGGCGGCCGGCACCTCCGAGCACCGGTCCTCCCGGCGACCCATCCAGCCAAAGGGCTTCAGCGCTTTCTCGCGTATCTTCCGGTGAGTGACCGTCAGCCAGCTTCGGATGGCCGCGTCTGTGACGGCGCGAACGGCCTTCATGGGAGCGGCATCCGGCCCGGAACCCCCGCACGCGCGCGAACATGGAATCGGCAAGCCACGCACATGCGTGGGAACTCGGTCATTTCCCACCTTGCGCCGTGACAGCGAGTTGCGGAATCGGGGTCCGACCACGCGCCGCCAGTCGGACCTCGATGCCCGTCTCGCGTACCGCCCACTCAGCGGTCCAAGGTGCTCAGCGGCTTGGTCTCGAGCGCCGTCGGGCTCGGGTTGCGTGGCGTGAAGGAACGCGCGGAGTCGGATCAGATCGATGCAGTACTCGCGGTCCTAGTCGCGACCGTTGCCGGGCGACCAGCCGACGCCGCTATATCCGGGGAGGGCGGTTCGCCGACCGTGCGGCCCGCCGGCGGATCGCAGGGGTCGCCGGCCAGCGCCCTGCAGATCAGGCGTTCGAGAACCCGCTCGGTGAGATCCGGCGTCACGCGTTGTGAGTCCAGTTGGGTGGCCTCCATCGGCTCACAGCACTCTGAATCTTTCGCGGCGCGTGGCGGCGGAGAGATGATCACCACTACTCACCAGATCCAGCCGCTCCGGCTCTTCTCCAGCAGCCGTCAACGCCGCCGCCAACTGCAACGCGTCGGCTGCGCGAAACGAATGAAGCCTAAGCAGCTTGATCGCGTGTCGGCGCACTTGCTCCAGAGGCTCAACCTCGACCCAACTCGCCGCCAGCAGTCCCAACAGATCCATCGAACGGTCAAGTCCGTCCGCGTCGAAACGGTGATCGCGCTCCAAGCGGTTCAGAGCCGATGCGCATTCGATCGGGCTTCCCTATCACGTTGAGATCACGGGTTCCCGGCGGACCATCTCGCGACGCTCCGGGCTGCGCAGTTCGTCCATGACGAGCGCCACCAGAGCCGATGAGTCCCAATACTTCAATCGCGCGTCCCGCGCTCTGCCACGATGATCTCGCTGGCCTTCGCGCCCTCCGTGAGCCGAGCGACGGGCGCACCGAGGAACCGCTCGACATCAAGTGGCGCACGAGGTGGGACCGCAACGCCACGTCGTAGGATCTCGGCCATCGCGTGCTCGGCGTCGGGGCCGTCACCATGGCAGGGCTCGACCCGAGCGACGGGCCGTCCCCGGTGCGTGATCAACACAGCCTCACCGCGCCGAATCTCGCTCAGCAATCCGCTGAGTCCGTTCTTCGCCTCACTAACGCTAGCTCGTTTCATGTGTCCATTATGGCCATGAGTGTGGTTCTCGTCAAAGGTCCGGCTCCGCCCGCGCTAAGTGTCTTCCCCGACCGTGGAAACGGTGCCAGGCAACTGCGACGGTCGTTTCCACTCGTCCAGTCTCTTGATCTAGCTATCGCGTCAGGATTTGGTTGGCCAGGTAGCGCTCACGGTGCGCTGACGACCAGAGCGAGTGCGCCAACTCGTCCGGGCGCGGTTGAATTCTACTAATTCGTCGCTGTGTGAGGGCAGGTCCCGCCGGGGCCTGCCGGCGTGAGCTGGCATGATCGCAGTGTCGCGGAAACGGCTGTAATGGCGCCTCCATGAACAAACATGGAGAACCTGCGGCGCAGCATGTCCGTCCGTGGTGAGAAGTCCGGATTCTCCCGCAGGCTCGCCACGCTAGCGCGATAGCCACAGGCAGCGCTGGGCAGGTCCCGCTCGGGTGTCTGAGATCCTGCTCTTGCACGCCTCGCCGGGCCCGCCCTCCAACCCCGTCATACTGTGCCGTTTCCCGGTCCAAGAGAGGCAATTGCCGGCTGCCTGCGGCCCATTCAGGCCTGATTCAGGGCGGTTGGGCACTCTGAGACGGTACAGTGTGACGGGCGTAGAGTCATACAATGCCTATATGCCCCAGCGCACGCCCGCCCTGCTCGTCGCAGCCCTCGCCGGACCGCAGCCGCTCACCCTCCCCCAGCTGCAGCAGGCCCTGCACGGTGCTTCCCGCACCACCACCTTCCGCTACCTCCGCCAAGTCAGCTACCGGCGCAGCTACAACTGCAACGGCCGCTTCTACGCGCACATCGACCCGCAGCGCTTCGACCGCTTCGGCCTGCTCTCGATCGGCACCGCGCGCTTCTCCCGCGACCGCACCCTCACGCGCACCGTGCCCCGCCTCATCGCGGAGTCCGAGGCCGGCTGGACGGACAAGGAGCTGCGCTCCCTGCTGCATGTTCCCGTGCGACCGTTCCTGCTCTCCGCCCTGCGCGCCGAGCTCGTCCAGCGCGACACCCTGCACGGCGTCTTCGTCTACTTCGCCGCCGACGACCAACTCGCCCAGCGCCAGCGCGAGCAGCGCCTGCAGCGCCGGCCCCGCAGCGTTGCTCTGGACTCCCCGCTGGTCATCGAGGTGCTGCTGGCCGTCATCCGCCACCCCGCGGCCGGCCCGGCCCAGCTGGCGCGTCACCTGCAAGGCCACTCCCCTCCCATCGAGCTGTCCCACATCCTCGCCGTGCTCGACCGATTCGACCTCCCGCAGGCCGTCGAAAAAGGGGGGCCTGCGTCCTGCTGAGCGAGCTCCAACGGCACGCCGGAGCCCCCGGCTGGCCGGCCGATCGCATCGCCCGCTTGATCTGTCGCAGCTTGACTTCCCGACCCAGCAGCGCAACTGCCCCGCGTGCGGCAGCCCCATGCAGCGATGCAAGAACAGCACCCGCATCCTGACCACCCTCGCCGCCGGCACTTTCCGGGCACTCGAACTCCTGCTGCGCTGCCCGCGCTGCACCTCTCGACCGCCCCGCCGCTGCGCGCAGCTCGCCGGCGCCACCTTGGCACGTGCGGTGGGGTGGCACGGCTGACGATTGGCTTGCCAGTCTCATGGCCACACTACTGGTGCCTCTCCACGCCGGTACAGCCCGCGCCATACGTGCTCCTCCCGCCCTGTGTGGCACTCCGGGCATGTTCAGTTGTTGCTCCAAGGCGCCTCACCTCCCAGTGCTACGGCACCTCCCCCAGCCACTCCACGCCTGAGCTCCGGTACGACGGATAGGGCTGCATCGCGGCCACGCTCGGCCGGTTCCGGCTTCACGATCGGAGGGCTGCGCCATGTCTACCGGTGGCCTGAGCCGGGGTTCTGCCGCCTGTTGGTGCCTTACGCCGATCAAACAGTTCCACCAGAAACGGGTCCGTCTGGCGTTGGTCCTCGAACCACCGCACTAGTTCCTCATGGGACATGTCCCGGATCTCAGCGCTGATGCGGTCGCGGGTCCTACGCGTCCATCTCACGCAGTCGAATGCCTTCTTCTCTGCCTCAATCTTCATTCTCTAGTTCCATCGGGCTCTGAATCTCTACTGGAGGATACGTCATCTTCCAGTTCACCTCATCGTACTGCAGGATTTGACTCAGGTTCAACATGCGGCGGAAGTTCCAGCATGCCACCACCTCCAGGCCGGACACGGTCGCAGCAGCAATGTCCTGGGCATCGGCGCGCATTCCCTGCCGAGCGCTCCGCTCTCGCCTTGACGATCTGCGAGTACACCAATCTCGTCCGTGATGGCGGTCACCTCTAGGTTGTCGGCGCGGACGGCCCGAAGCACGTCCCGGTGTAACTGCCCAGGTAGGGTTGCACCACAGTGGTCAGAACAGGCGTTGAGAGTGGCGTCTGAGGTAGCGTGTCAGGAGCTGATACGGAGAGAGCCAGAGTGTATCGGAGGGGGCGGTTGTTGGGGGCGGCGGTTGGCATTGGTGTGCCCTGCAAGACGGTTCACAACTCTGCAGCGCTGGCAGGGGTTCACTGAGCAGGTGCCAGCTTGGATCCGCGCGTAATGTGAAGCTCCACATTACGCTCAGGTCCGGGCATGCCGCAGACCGAGCAGACGGGGCGGTTGCCGGCACGGGGCCGCACCTGCACCTCCCAGCGCCCGTCCCCGGGGGCATTCTCCAGCAGCCGGATCTGGCCGAAGACGAAGTCGGGTATTTTGTGAACTCGATTGAGAATCGTGGTTAGCCGCATGAGACTCCGCACATACATTACCCGGCTGGCACATGTCCGGGACATGCGGAATCCTTGGTGCAGACCCCGCAGTTCAGCCGACGCGGGCAAACCACTACTGCAAGAAGGAAGAGCAGCTACTGGACGCCAGCCCACGTACCGTCCACCAAGCCATGCTCACCGAGCATCGGACCCACACTTTGTGCGGAGGAGGCCAACACAACATGCTTGCTCGGCCTCATCGGAAGTTCACAACGCTTCCTCCGCTGATTGCCGAAGGGCTGGATCCAGCGGCGGACTCGTGGCCCCCGGTGCCGCCGGGCAAGCCTACCACCCTGCGACAAGTCGAGCCCCAACGCGGTTTGTGCCAAAGCGACCCACCTTCGCCAAACTGTTCTGGCACCCATCAAACCGAACCCCGGTTCAGCGGGTTGCCCCAAGACAACACTCTCAGACTGAAGGCCGAGTGCCCGAGAATGGGCCCAGCGAGCAGCCTGGCCGGTTCAGTGAGCCGACCAAGTCACTCGCGGCCAGACTTCTCGCTCAGTCCAAGTCCAGGTCCGGAAACACCTCGGCGAGCGTGCTTGCCGCCAGAGCGACTGTGAGTCGAGAGCAGAAACAGAATGGTCCTGGCAGTTCGGTGGCGGGTGTGCTGGGCGGCGGAGCCTGGCTCGGTGTTGGATGCGATGGAGACCTCTCGATGACATCCGTAGGTTCGCCCTCGATGCAAGAGCGGTTCTCCGGGGTTAGCGGCTGGAGGCCGCCACGACTTCCGTACGATGGTTAGGGAGTAGTCGAATCACGAGGCGACTTGGTTCGAGCCTCTCATTGCCCTGCCTCATCGGAGGCAACGTCCAGAAGAGGGCGAACCCAACCGCGGAGACCCTTGGCAGCGCGCTGGAAACTTTCGACATCGCTCCCAGCATCGTGGCCCCTAAGGCAATGACGTCGTCAATGATTGTGATACTCTGCGGAAGTCTCAGAGGCCGAACGACCTTTAGCGAGTCAAAATGAGTGCGGACCGACGGCCGAGTTCCCGGCGCGGCTGTCGCCGAGTTCTGCACGGGCACGGCGCGCTCGAGAAGTGGTAGAACCTCCTTGCCGAGTTTGTGGAGGACAAACGCGTCCGCCAAGCACGAGGCTGGCCAACAGCCGCCACGTACCCGCGGTGTGGACCTGGGCATCGGTACGAGTGATACATCAGGTCCCAGCACATCCGTGAACGGCAGGTTGTTCAGGTGCTTACTGATGTACTGAGCAACCCTCGTGCAGACACTGGTATCGCCACGCTTGATGGCATAGCATCGCTCTCTCGACCATCTCGCAGCATCGCCACCATCGCCTCGCCCCTTGGGAGTGTAAAGGGCAAGTGAGCAGCAGCTAGCTTCGTTTAGCAAGAACTCCCCGTCAGAAGGGCCCGTCCACATCGTTCGAGTACGTCGCGTCTGCCAGCGTGCTCAACCAATACTGCAGCATTGTGTCGCTGAGCACTTGCGCACCGTAGTATTTGAACTTGCGGATCCACGGCCGGTCAGTCTTTGCTAGAGATTCCATCAGGAGCAATTCCCGTCCCAAGCGAAGGGCTTCCCAACCTTGGTGGTGCGTACCGCTTTGGTCTCCAGCTGTGACGATGACCGTAGCTTGGGATAGAAGTGCCATTGTCCGGTTGCGCATTGGGAAGTTCCCCCGCCGGATTGGCGAACCTTGGCGGAACTGCGAGACCAAGACATGGTCAGCGGCGATCTGATCCTGCAGCAACCGGTTCTGCCGCGGGTACGCCTGATCCACTGGAGTTCCGAGAACCGCGACCGTGTGCCCGCCTGCTTCGATGGCGCCTTCGTGGGCGGCGGTGTCGATGCCAGCCGCCAAGCCGCTTACCACCGTGATTTTGTGCTCTGCCAAAATCCGGGCGAGTCGGCGCGCTCGCCGGAGCGCATGCTCGTCGGCACGGCGGGACCCAATTATCGACACCCGCGGGCCATGGAGCAGGAGCGACTCTCGCCCGACCACGAAAAGCCGCTCAGGGGCGTACTTCCGTTCGTAGGGGCTGAGCGATCCCAGGAACTCCTCTGGCCGGATTTCCTTGACCGTGATGTCTAGGGAGCCGTCTCTCAACCGTGAGGACGGAACAATTCGAGGCTCATCGAGCCCACTTGCGGTCTGCGAGCCCACACACAAGGCCTCAGTGCCACCACCCACAATCAGAACTATACCGGAACCAAGGCCACAGGTGCGCTGCTTGGTGGCGCAGCATCAATATCTCTGCGGGGGGGCAGAAGAAAAAGGGCCTGCGCAAGGCGCGCAGAGCGACGGCGGAGTTGCGATGGAAGAGTGTGGAAATCTGGGGGGCCGCGAGCAGCCGGTTCGGCTGCAACTGGTGCAGATGCGGGAGCGGTCGGCGACGGCAGGTCAGCGGCCGCTGGCGGTGCGGTGCAAGCAGGACGCGGAACGGGTTCTGGACTGGTACGGGCTGCGCTGGCGGATCGACGACTGGCACCGCATCCTGAAGACGGGCTGCAGGGTGGAGTACCTGGGGCACCGCACGGGGGGGGCGCATTGAGCGGTCGGTGACGATCAAGGCAGTGATCGCCTGGCGACTGGCAGCGATGACGCTGCTGGGGCGAGAGACGCCGGAACTGCCGGCAGAGGTGTCTTACACGGAGCTGCAGCTGCGAGTGCTGGGGCCCTTCGCTAAACGAAGGAGCATGGCCGGGCCCGCCAATCTGGGGTTGGCTGTCCGGACGATGGCCGTCATCAGAGGCTACCTATACCGCCGGACACGAGCTCTGAATGTGACTTGAGGTGCATGGGCAGCCCGCACCAGCATCAGGCCCGCAAGGCCGCCTTGCATCTTGACTCACTGACGGGCACCGGGCTCGAGACGGATCCGAGGGCCCTGATATGCCCTCGGATCCCTCCGGATGTTCGTTTGTGTCATTGAGTCAGTCTCCGCCTCCCTTCACGGTGCCGAATGCGCCGTCGATCACGTAGTACTGATCGTCAATGTTTTTCCCCCAGCCACTCCATCCCGGAGTCTCTGTAGGCCGTATAGGGCCGAAGGCTGTTGACACTCACGCCGACCGGCCCAAGATCTCAAGCAGCAGCCCTTCCGTCTCCCGCTCCGCCGCAAGAATTTCGTCCCCGATATCTTCCAGCGTCCGCATCGGCTCGGCCTTGTGGAGGTACCGGTCGAAGCTGATCTCGCAGCCGATCTTCACGATCTTCGCGAGATCCCAAGCCTGGCCCGAGTCGGGCCGCCGCCATGGATGGAGGGCCGTCCAGCTTTCGGCGCCCTCCTGCGATCATGCAATCTCGCCAAAACGGGATCCGTCCGTATCCGGGCCTCGGACCACTGCCGCCGCTCCTCCCGAGTCATGTCCCTGGTCTCTCCGTATATCCTGTCCCGGACCTCGCGGGTCCACTTCACGCAGTCGAACTGCTTCACTCTGCCTTCACTCTTCATTCACAAGCTCCTTGGGGCTCCTGATGTCCACCGGGGGATACCCCGATTGCCGGTTCACTTCATTGTACTGCCGAATTCGCCACAAGTTGACCATATGGCGGAAGTTCCAGCTCGCCAATGCGTCCACCCCCGCAACGGTGGCGGCGGCGATGTGCTCGGCGTCGGAGCGCATCTTGACGGACAACGCGCCGGCCTCAATGTAGCGGTCCGCAAGCGGTCTGATCTCCTCGGTCGTGGTATCGACCACCTCCAAGTCGTCTCCGCAGGCTGCAAGCACCTCCTTGACCGCGTGCGGGGCACCTTGAAACTTGTCCGCCGTAACTCAGGATACCACCAAGGTCATTTCGCCACGCACACACCGCTCGATCAACCGGCGGGATGGACGAGGCGGGTATGGGACGGGGGAACTGTCCGGAACAGACACGCCTCAGGTGCTCGTGGAGGCCACAATGAGTTTCACATATACTAGGTTGAATGGGCTCTGATCACAATGTTACAGCGGCAGAATGCCGAGAATATTCTCTGCCTATTCCGATTCGATACGAGCACTATATGCTGGATTTCTGCTAGGACAGATACAACCCATGGGCCGCGGCTCACGTCAGTATTCCCCTCTAATTTCCGCATCACTGGATCTCGGGTGACGAGATTGACGTTGGTCCGGCCGGGCCGGTTGGTGTCCCCTACCAAACGCGTTTGATGGGTCACTCGGGACGAAGTCCCAGCTTTCGGCGGGATCGCGAATCCGCGGCCAGCTTGGCTTCGGTCGTTGCTGGCTCGCCCTGAACCACCGAACCTTGGTATGATTCTTCAAGGCTTCCTGCGAAGCACCGGCCATCCCAAGCCGGTGCCCGGCACCCCATAGGGCGATCGTGGCGCGACGAAAAGGCAAGGCGGGGCGGACCATCGCCACGTACGAGCATCCAGGCAAGGAGCGAGTGAACAACCCGCCCGTGGGATTGGTCACGCCCGAGACTGACCGGGATGGGCGCGACAAGTCGTACGCTCATGATCCTCATCTCGATCCTCACCTCTCGTGGCCCGGGAAGGCAGAGCATACGTCGTTCGAGGTGCCGATTGTGTCGCTGCATGTCCACGAGCGGATCGCCCCCCACACGATCATCGAAGCGGTACGGAAGAAGCGGGACACGGCGGAGCAGGGATCGCTATTCTCGACGCCGGAGGAAAACCCACCGCTCCGGCAAGCCACCGATTTCTACCATCACCGTCACAACTGGACCAACCGGCTGATCGCAGGCGATAGCCTTCTCGTCATGAACAGCCTGATCGAGAAGGAGGGATTGGGAGGACAGGTCCAGATAGTCTATCTCGACCCTCCCTACTGCATCCGCTATGGCTCCAACTTCCAGCCGTTTGTCAGTCGGCGCGAAGTGACCGACGGCAGGGATGCCGACCTGACAGCTGAGCCGAAGCAGATTCGCGCGTTCCGGGACACTTGGGAGCTCGGCATTCACTCCTATCTTTCCGATCTGCGGGACTGCTTGCTGCTGGCCCACGAACGTCTCCAGGAGAGCGGAAGCAGCTTCGTTCAGATCGGCCACGAGAACGTCCATTGAGTCGGTGTGGTCATGGACGAAGTCTTCGGCGCAAGGAACCGGCTGGCGACAATCTCCTACGCGACCACAAGCGGAAGCTCGGCCAACACGCTGCCGGAGGTCGCAGACTACCTCCTCTGGTACGCAAAGGACCGGAGAAAAGCCAAGTACCGGCAGTTGTACGAACCACTCACGCGACAAGAGGTGATCGAGTTCTTCAGTAGCAACGTGATGGTGGAACTGCCGGACGGCGAGTGCCGGAAGCCGACGCCAGAAGAACGATTCGCCCCAGGCACCTACCATCCACCCGGCACGCGGATCTATCAGCGGACAGACCTACCTCCCCAAAGCGTTTCGACTACCGGACGTTCCGAGCCCTACGAGTACGACGGTCGCGTGTTCCGGTGTGGCAGCGCGCGTCACTGGGCTGTCTCCAACAAGGGCATGGACCGGCTTGCCGAGCTCGATCGGCTCGAGGCCTTTGAAGGTCGGACTTCGCTCAGCTGGAAAAAGTACGAGAACGAGGTCCCTGGTCGTCGGATCAATAACATCTGGGGCGACCAGACGTCGCCCACCGGCACGCGCTATGTGGTCGAAACGGCCACCAGGGTGATGCAGCGCTGCATCCTGATGACGACGGATCCGGGTGATCTCGTCTTCGATCCGACCTGCGGTAGCGGCACTACCGCTTACGTCGCTGAGCAATGGGGAGGCGATGGATCACCTGCGACACGTCGCGCGTGGCGACGGCTCTCGCCAAGCAGGGCCTCATGACAGCGAAGTTCGACTACTACGACTTGGCCCGGGCCGATGAGGGGGTCGGGGGCGGGTTCCGGTATCGCAGCGTCCCCAAGGTATCGGGGAAGACGCTCGCATGCGATGAGCCTCCGGCCGAAGTCGTCCTGTACGACCAGCCCCAACCCGACCGCTCGAGGGCCCGTGTCACCGGCCCTTTCACGGTCGAAGCGGTCCCCGCGCCCACGGTGCTCCCTATCGACGAAATGGCCGAGCGGGATGCGCGGTCAGCGGACGACTCCGTGGCACGGGCAGGGGCGACGATTCGGCAGGGAGATTGGCGCGCCGAACTTCTGAAGACCGGCATTCGGGGCAAGGGTGGCCAGCACGTTGGCTTCGTGCGACTGGAGCCCTTGCCCGGCCAGAGGCACCTTCACGCCGAGGGTGAGACTACTAGACCCGACGAAGCAGTCTCGGCGAGTACGCAGGATGCTGCGCTTTGCGGTCGAGCAGTGGTGTCGTTCGGTCCGGATCATGCGCCGATGGAGCAACGGCAAGTGGAGCAGGCAATCGAAGAAGCATGGCGTTTGGTCCCGCGACCCCATGTCGTCGTCTTCGCGGCCCTTCAGTTTGACCCCGAGGCGTCCAAGGACATCGACGAGACGAACTGGCCGGGCGTGACGCTGCTCAAGGCGCAGATGAACGCGGACCTGCTGACCGGCGACCTTAAGAAGAGGCGGGCGAGCAACGAGAGTTTCGGGCTCATCGGCCAACCGGACGTGGCGGTCGAGCGGCTGTCCGACGTGGAGGACGGAGGCAAGTTCCGCGTTTCGGTGCAAGGCTTCGACTATTACAACACCAAGACCGGCAACGTCGAGTCCGGCAACGCCGACAAGATCGCGCTCTGGATGCTGGATCCCGACTACGACGGCCGCAGCCTGTTCCCGCGACAGGTGTTCTTCCCGATGGCGGGTGCCAAGGACGGCTGGGCCAAGCTGGCGAAGAGCCTTAAGGCCGAGATCGACGCAGCCCGGATGGCGGCCTACCGGGGGACCGTCTCGCTCCCCTTCGACCTGGGTAAGCACTGGCGCACGACGGTCAAGATTGTGGACGACCGGGGCGTCGTAAGCCTCAAGATCGTGGAGTTGTCGTAATGGAGGCCTCGGCGCGAGCGGACGCAGGGGGCATCCGCGACCGCGAGTGGCTGGCCGCCCGCTTGGGCGTTCCCATGAGCGAAATCGCGGCCTTCTGTGATCGCTGGGGGGTGGAGGAACTGGCGCTGTTCGGATCGGCGCTGCGCGACGACTTCGGGCCGGACAGCGACATCGATGTTCTCGTCCGCTTCAAGCCGGGACGCACGCCGGGGTTGTTCGTAGCCGCCAGGATCAGAAGGGAACTGGCCGACATGTGTCGTCGACAGGTCGATCTGGTACATCGTCCAACGATCGAGAGGAGCCGGAACTACATTCGGCGGAAGAAGATTCTGGAGTCCGCGAGGGTGGTCTATGCCACGTGAGGAGTCCGAATACCTGCTGGACATGGTTCTCGCCGCCAGAAAGGCCGTGTCGTTCACGGAGGGCATGTCGTTCGCCGACTTCGCGCGGGACGAGCGAACCGTTTTCTCGGCTACGAAGGCGGTCGAGATCGTCGGCGAGGCCGCGGCACAAGTGAGCAGGGATACGCGGCAGGCTCACCCGGACATCCCGTGGCGTGATATCGTCGCCATGCGAAATCGTCTCGTGCATGCCTATTTCGAGATCAACCTGGAGTTCGTCCGGCGAACGGTTCGCCACGACCTTCCGGAACTGATCGACCGACTGGAGCCGTTGGTCCCGCCGGAGGCCGGATAATGCCGAGCGCGACCATCGACCGCTTGATCGTCAACTCTCCCTACGAGGAGCCGACCCGGCATTGGCTGTATGATCGGACGACGCGCCTGTTCAATCTTGACGAGGGCCGCAGGCCCGCTGGGTAGGTGGTGGCGTCTGGAGACGCTGCCGTGTTCGACGATCCCGGCGTGTTCCGCGAGATTCCGCTGATCAACCGGATACGAGAGCGGGTCAAGGCGTGGCGCGAGAGTGGCTATCCCGGCGTGACGGGGATCACGAAGCGGCTTCTGGAGCAGTGGCGCGATCCCGAGGAGTTTGAGAGCCGCTGCTTCTTCTGTCAGCTTGAGGCGGCTGAGACGCTCATCTGGTTGGCGGAGGCCCCGCCGAGCGAACGGGTGGACATCGACATCCCGTCCGACGGCGGGGCGCTCAAACGGCTATGCGCCAAGATGGCGACCGGATCGGGCAAGACCGTGGTGATGGCCATGGTCATCGCTTGGCACATCCTCAACAAGGTCGCGAACCCCCGCGATGCCCGCTTCGCGAAGAACATCCTTGTGGTGGCCTCGGCCTTACCGTGCGAAGCCGCCTGGCCGTGCTCAAGCCTTCCCACCCCGAGAACTACTATGAGGAGTTCCGCGTCGTGCCTCCACCGATGCGGGACAAGCTGCGCCGGGGAAAGGTCGTGATCCGCAACTGGCACGCACTCAACTGGGAGACGGAGGAGCGGATCGCCAAGAAGCGGGGCGTCGACAAGCGCGGTGTTAATAGCGACGCAGCTCGTTTCCGGGATGTGCTCGGACATGGCGAGCACGCGTAACCTGCTGGTCGTCAACGACGAGGCGCATCATGCATGGCGGGTTCCGGCAGAGCGCAAGGTAAAGGGGGCCCTGAAGAGCACCGTCGAGGAAGCCACCAAGTGAGTGGGCGGATTGGATCGCATCCACTGCGCGCGCGACGTTTTTGCCTGCTACGACTTCTCCGCAACGCCGTTCGTACCGTCGGGCAAGCGAAGTTCCGCGGAAGCGCTGTTCAGACGGATCGTGACCGACTGCGGCCTGAACGACGCGATCGAGTCGGGCCTCGTGAAGACGCCGAGGGTGGTGATCCGCGACGACGCGGTTCCCGACGCAAAGACTTACAAGTCGCGCCTCTACCAAATCTACTAGGACGACGAGGTCAAGGACGACCTGAACCGGCGAGCCAAGCCGGAGGAACCGTTGCCGGACTTGGTTACAAACGGCTACTACCTGCTGGGCTACGACTGGCGCGAGACCGCCAAGGATTGGATGAAGAAGGGTGCCGCCACCCCTCCTGTGATAATCAATATCGTGGACGACCGCGGCGTCGAGAGCCTCAAGATCGTGGAGTTGGCCTGATGGGGACTTCCGCACGGCCGGTTACCGGGGCCGTCACAGAACCCGAGCGCCTGGCGGCCCGGATCGGCGTGCCGCTGAGCGCCATCGAGGCGTTCTGTGACCGCTGGCAGTTGGCGGAACTGTCGCTGTTCGGTTCCGTGCTTCGCGACGACTTCGGCCCGGACAGCGACATCGACGTGTTGATTCGATTCAGGTCGGAGCGGACTCCGGGGCTGTTCGGCATGGCCGGAATGCAGAGGGAACTGGCCGATCTGTTCGCCCGAAAAGTCGATCTGGTGAGCCGAGCCGCCATTGAGGGGAGCCGGAACTACATTCGCCGGAAGGCGATCCTAGAGACCGCGCGGGTGGTCTATGCCGCGTGACGACTCCGCGTATCTGCTCGACATGCTGCTCGCCGAGCGCGATGCGTTGTCCTTCGCGGAGGACATGTCCTTTGACGACTTCGTGCGGGACCGGCGCACGCAACTGTCGGTTGTGAAGGCGGTGGAGATCGTTGGCGAGGCCGCCGGGCAGGTAGGCGAAGACGCGAGGCGGGCGAGCCCGGACATTCCTTGGCGTGAGATCGTCGGCATGCGCAACCGCCTCGTGCATGTCTAGTTCGACATCGACCTTCCGCTTGTCTGGGACACGGTTTGCCACGACTTGCCGGACCTGATCGTTCGATTAGAGCCGCTGGTTCCACCGGAGACCAGATAGTACCCAGCGTGACCATCGACCGGCTGATCGTCAATTCCCCGTACGAGGAGGCGGCTAGGTATTGGCGCTACGATCACGCCGCGCGCCTGTTCAATCTTGAGGAGGGCCGCAGGCCTGCTGGGTACGTGGTGGCGTCTGGCGACGCCGCAGGGTTCGACGACCACGGCGTGTTCCGCGAAATCGCGCTCGTCAACCGGATTCGAGAGCGGGTCAAGACGTGGCGTGCCAAAGGCTATCCCGGCATGACGGGGATCACCAAGCGATTGCTGGAGCACTGGTACGATCCAGAGGAGTTCGAGGGCCGTAGGTTTTTCTTCTGTCAGCTTGAGTCGGCAGAGACGCTCATCTGGCTGGCCGAGGTCCCCTCGAGCGAGCGGGTGGGGATCGACATCCCGTCCGACGGCGGCGCGCTCAAGAGCCTCTGCGCCAAGATGGCTACTGGATCGGGCAAGACCGTGGTCATGGCCATGGTCATCGCTTGGCACATCCTCAACAAGGTCGCGAACCCCCGCGATGCCCGGTTCGCGAAGAACATCCATGTGGTAGCCCCCGGCCTTACCGTGCGAAGCCGCTAGGCTGTGCTCAAGCCTTCCCACCCCGAGAACTACTATGAGGAGTTCCGCGTCGTGCCTCCGGCGATGCGGGACAAGCTGCGCCGTGGCAAGGTCGTTGTCCACAACTGGCACGCGCTCAACTGGGAGACGGAGGAGCGGATCACCAAGAAGCGGGGCGTCGACAAGCTCGGTGCTAAGAGCGACGCAGCTTATGTCCGGGATGTGCTCGGTGACATGGCGAGCGCGCGTAACCTGCTGGTCGTCAACGACGAGGCGCATCATGCATGGCGGGTTCCGGCAGAAGGCAAGGTACAGGGGGTCCTGAAGAGAACCGTCAAGGAAGCGACCAAGTGGGTTGGCGGGTTGGACCGCATCCACGCGGCGCGGGGCATTCTCGCTTGCTACGACTTCTCCGCGACGCCGTTCGTGCCGTCGGGCAGGTGAAGCTCCGATGAGGCGCTGTTCGGATGGATCGTGAGCGACTTCGGCCTGAACGACGCAATCGACGCGGGTCTCGTGAAGACCCCGAGGGTGGTAATCCGGGACGATGCGGTTCCGGACGCCAAGACGTACAAGTCGCGTCTCTACCTAACTGCCCAGGTAGTCGAGCTGCAGCTCGACTACCTGGGCAGTTACCGAGGATGTTCGATAACGTAGCGTATCCGGTGGCGATCACCGCCACCGGGGCGGACAACGCCCCCCGCAGAGTTGCGCCAAGCTCGCGCTTTCGTCAGGCCGCTGCTTCGTAGGCCAGCCGAAACGCCATGTCCGTCACCCACCGCCTGAAGTCCGGATCGTCGGCGAACAGCTTGTAGAGCTGGGTGTTGTCCTGCAACACCCCCTGCATCGCTCGCCGCGTCGACTGGTCGGACTCGACGCGGGCGTTATCCCTGTCGGAGTTCTGCCGCGCGTTCTCGAACCTAGCGTCCTTCGCCACCGCGGCCGGGATGTCCTCCGTGACCGTCCGGATGACCCCGTCGACGTCTCGCCACTCGATTCCGCCGAACAGGTCGTTGAACTCCGCGATGATCGCCGACAGCCGGTCAGTCTCGATCTCGCCCTTGCCTCCGCCCGCGCCCGTCTGGACCGGATCAATCTCCGCGTCCTCGTCCTCTAGAATGATCTTCCGCATCCGGTGCTTCTCGACACGGTAGCTGTCCATGTCGATCCTTTCGAGGATGCCCTTCGACAGATCGGGCTCCTCTGGCGCCGGCAGCTTCGGGATCAGGAAGTTCAGGAAGATCGACCGCTCTTCCCAGCCCAGGTTGTTGTAGGGGAGGATCGAGGACAGGAACGCGTAGGCGCGCGTGAACGCCTTGGCCTTGCCCTTGAACCGGACCTGCCCGTCCTCGTCCAGGTCCTTGAGGTACGCCGCCACGCACCGGTCGAGGATGGGGTCGAGCCGTGTGCGCTCCGCGCCGTCCAGGTACAGCTTCACGAACGCCCGGACCCGGTCGGGGGCGTAGACCTGCGCCGCGTCGAGATCGGCCTGTAGGTCGTGGAGCCGGTTGGGGTCGGTCTCGTCGGACAGGACCGTGGTCCGGTAGTAGTCCGAGAAGGCCCTGGTGATGGTCTCTGTGTCGTTCAGGAAGTCGAGCACGAACACGTCCCGCTTCTCCGGGTGCGACCGGTTGAGCCGCGAAAGCGTCTGGACCGCCCGGATCCCCGAAAGCGTCTTGTCCACGTACATCGTGTGTAGCAGAGGCTCGTCGTAGCCGGTCTGGAACTTGTCCGCGCAGACGAGGAACCGGTACGGGTCCTCCCGGAACGTCTCGGCGATCTTCGACGAGGCGAGGCCGTTCAGGCTGGACTCGCTCACCCGGCCTCCGCCGTAGTCGTGCTCGCCCGAGAACGCGACGAGCGCCTCGTGGGGACTCTTGCGCTCCTTCAGGTAGTCGCGGATGGCGTGGAAGTACTGGATCGCGCGCTCGATCCCGTTCGTGACGACCATCGCCCGCGCCTTGCCGCCGATCCTGTGCTGCGCCAGCACCTGTTCGTGGAAGTGGTCCACCATGATCTCGGCCTTGAGCCGGATCGCGTGTCCGTGACCCTCGACGTAGTGCCGGAGCTTCTTCCCGGCCTTCCGGACATCGTACTCAGGGTCCTCCTTGACCGTCTTGGCAAGCCTGTAGTAGCTCTCGACCGGCGTGTAGTGTTCGAGCACGTCCAGGATGAACCCCTCCTGGATCGCCTGCTTCATGCTGTAGGTGTGGAACGGTAACCGTCTGACCGTGCCGTCGCTCTGCGGGTCCGGCTCGCCGAAGAGTTCGAGTGTCTTGTTCTTGGGCGTCGCGGTGAAGGCGAAGTAGCTGGCGTTGTCGAGCAACTTCCGCGACTCGATCTCGTGGTTGATGCGGTCCTCGTAGGTCTCGTACTCGTCCGAGCCGCCCGCCTCGCCGAGCGCAGCCGCCATCGCTCCGGCAGTCCTGCCGCCCTGGCTTGAGTGCGCCTCGTCGATGATGATCGCAAAGGCGCGGTCGCGGTGCCCGCTCCCGATCTCGTCGAGGATGAAGGGGAACTTCTGGATCGTCGAGATGATGACCTTCTTGCCCTGCTCGATGAACTTCCTCAGATCGCCCGACCGCTCGGCGTGCCCCACGGTCGATCCGACCTGCGCGTACTGCTTGATCGTGTCCCGGATCTGGCGGTCCAGTATCCGGCGGTCGGTGACGACGATGATCGAGTCGAAGACCGACTTGCCGTCCTTCGTCAGGGGGATCAACTGGTGCGCCAGCCACGCTATCGAGAAACTCTTGCCGCTGCCCGCCGAGTGCTGGATCAGGTATCGCTTCCCGGGGCCGTTACGTCCCGCGTCGTCCAGAAGGCGGCGCACCACGTCGAGTTGCTGGTACCGGGGCCAGATCTGGATGCGCTTCTTCCTGCCCGTCCTGGCGTCCTTCGGAGCCAACATCTGGGCGTAGTTCTCAAGGATGTCCGTCAGGCTCGTGCGGGCCAGCACCTCGCGCCACAGATACTCGGTCTTGAGGCCGTCCGGGTTAGGCGGGTTGCCCGCCCCGTGGTTCCAGCCACGGTTGAAGGGCAGGAACCACGAGGCCTTGCCTCTCAGGTGGGTGCAGAAGCGGACCTCGCTCTCGTCCACAGCGAAGTGCGCCACGCAGCGCCCGAGCCGGAAGAGCGGCTCCCTCGGATTCCGGTCCTTCTTGTACTGCCGCACGCCGTCGTGGACCGTCTGCTTCGTGAGGTTGTTCTTGAGCTCGAACGTGAAGACGGGAAGGCCGTTGATGAACAGCCCGATGTCGAGCGCGTGCTGGGTCTCGTCCCGGCTGTAGCGTAGCTGGCGGCTGACGGTGAAGCGGTTCTGGCGGAAGCGCTGCCGCGCGGTCTCGTTGTCCGCGGAGGGTGTACCGAAGAAGAGACTCAGGTCATGGGGCCCGTGCTTGATGCCGTGGCGGAGCACATCGATCGTGCCCCGCTTGTTGATCTCGCCCTGCAACCGCGCTAGGAACTTGCGCCGCGTAGGGCAGGCCTCGCCGAGGCGGAGGACGGGAGCGGAGTCGGGCTGGGTGGCATGTAGGAAGGCCCGCAGTTGGACCAGATCCACGCAGTACTCGCGGTTGTAGTCGCGACCGTTGCCCGGAGACCAGCCGACGCCGCTGTATCCGGGGGGCGGTTCGCCGACCGTGCGGCCCGCCGGCGGATCGCAGGGGTCGCCGGCCAGCGCCCTACAGATCAGGCGTTCGAGGCCGAGTTCGGTGTGGTCGGTGGGCATGCGTCGTAGTCAGGTGGAGCGACCTTAGGATAGGCGCTTGATGTTCTTGCCGTTCGGCGGCACCCGAAAGGCGAACGGCCGCTGGGTCGCGCCGGCAAGCTTCTTCATTCTTGGCCAGTTCCGAACGAGCTGCTGGATGATTTGACATCGACCGAGGTTCTTCCCGCTCATGAAGAACGCCCCGACCTGATGCTCCTTCAATGCTCCAGACTCTGCTGGCCGGTAGCGGATTCGGTTGTCGCGCGTGATGAGGCACCAACCGTTAGACCCGACAAGAGCCAGCACGTCGGTGTCGGGTGCGTTCGGGTTCAAGTGCTCGGTGAGATGCACGACATCTTCGCCGAATCCCTTCATGCCGGCCGCCAGCTGGGTGCCGAGGTTGTTGTCGACTAAGAATCTCGCCTCCTCCGCACTAAGTGTGGGGCCGATGATGGCTGAGCATGGCTTGGTGGGCGGTACGTGGGCTCGCGTCCAGTAGCTCCTCTTCCTTCTTGCAGTAGCGTTTTGCCCGCATCGGCTGAGCTGCGCGGTCTGCGCCAAGGATACGGCATGGTCCCCGGCATGTGCCAGCATGGTACCGTATGTACGGTATTGCATGCGGCTAACCACGATTCTCAATCGAGTTCACAAAATACCCGGCTTCCTCTACGGCAAGATCCGGCTGCTGGAGAATGACGCCGGGGTCGGGCGCTTGGAGGTGCAGGTGCGGCCCCGAGCCGGCAGCCGCCCCGTCTGCTCGGTCTGCGGCATGCCCGGACCTGGCTATGACCGGCTCAAGCCGCGCCGCTTCCAGTTCCCGCCCATACTGGGCCTGCAGGTCTGGCTGGTGTACGCCATGCGCCGCGTCAGCTGCAAGTGGTGCAGCAAGGTCAAGGTCGAGAAAGTGCCTTGGGCCGACGGCAAGCGCCCGGTCACCAAGGCCTTCGCCTGGATGCTCGCCGGCTGGGCCAAGCGACTCTCCTGGAAGGAGACCGCCGCAGCCTTCGACGTGTCCTGGGAGTGCGTGCATCGCTCGGTCGCCATGGCCGTGCGATGGGGCCGCCAGCATGTGTGCCTCAAAGACATCCGCGTGCTCGGCGTGGACGAGATCGCCTGGCACAAGGGACACAAGTACCTGACGCTCGTGTACCAGCTCGACGCCGGCTGCCGCCGCCTGCTGTGGGTCGGCGAGCACCGCAAGAAGAAGACGCTGGAGGACTTCTTCGACTGGTTCGGCCCGGACCGCTCGGCCAGCCTGCACGTGGTTTGCTCCGACATGTGGAAGCCCTACTTGACCGTCGTCGCGGACCGCGCTTCGCAAGCTGTTCGCGTTTTGGATCGCTTCCATATCATGAAGAAGCTCAGCGAAGCCATCGACAAGGTCCGCGCCGGCGAGGCTCGCCGGCTCAAGGCCCAAGGCAAGAAGCCTGTCTTGAAGAACTCCCGCTGGCTGCTGCTCAAGTGGCGCGAGCACCTCAGCGAACTGCAAGTGCCCCGCTTGCAGGAACTCCTCAAGCTCAACCTCGACACCGTGCGCGCCTACCTGCTCAAGGAGGAGTTCCGCCAGTTCTTCGATGCCCGCTCCCCCACCCTGGCCAACCGCTTCCTCAAACGCTGGCGCCGCCGTGCCTACCGCACCAAACTCCAGCCCCTCGCCAAGTTCGCCCGCATGCTCACCAACCACCGGCCCCTCATCCTCAACTGGTTCCGCACCGGGCGCTGCCATTCCTCCGGCGCCGTCGAAGGCCTCAACCTCAAAGCCAAACTCGCCCTCCGCCGCGCCTTCGGATTCCGCACCTACGACGCCTGCCAACTCGCCCTCTACCATACTCTCGGTCACCTCCCCCAGCCCCCCGACGCCCACAAATTTTGCGGATGAGCCAGAATCTCATGCAGCCAGCTGGCGCTCGAAGTCTACCGCTGCCCGGATTTCGTCGTCGTTCAATCCCCACCACGACCGCACGGACGCAAACCTCTCGCCTTCAGCGACGAAGAAATCATGGACATTGGTTGTCTTGACGCCGCGACCTGTGATTGACGGGGCGCCGTACGCCACCATGGGATCGAGCACCACCGGTCGGTCTCGCCCGAGTGGATACCAGCGTCTGGCCAATCCATCTGGAGACTCGAACTCAACCTGCCGTGCAAGCTCCCGAATCACTGGCGCGATCACGCACTGCCCACCCGACAGAAGCTCGAGGATGGCCTCCCCCCGGTCCCCGTCGGCTTCCTGGAGACGGAGAAAGATCGACCGACCGTCTGTAAAGAAGGTCTGCCTCGCGAAGTAGTCGGTGCCGAGAAGCTCACGAGCCTCGTCGAGTGCCTGACGGACCCTCTGCAGTGACACGCCGTAATCAAGGAACCGCTTCACGAACAGCAGGCCCACCAGATCCAGAAACGACGCATAGGAGCTGCCGACCGGGGATCTTCGTAGCACCGGCGGTTGAGCGCGAACTGTGTCACCGTAGGCGTATTCGTATCCCCGGAGCCATCGTCGCACTCGTCCAGGCGCGAGACCCGCCAGCCGACCGGCCTCCGCCAGCGAATACGCCGGTCGAGTGAGCTGGTTCGGTCCGCTCCGTTCAGTCATTCGCATGGCTCGTCACTCTCAAGTCGCTCATCTCGCTTTCTGTCGTCAACGGACATACCGACATCGAACTCGCCGTTCCCGACATCGGCAAACAAGCAGTGTGTGGCCGACGAGAGTCTCAACACGGCCCGCGCCCTCTCAGCGTCGCTGCCTCGTGTTCGAGCACCGCCCTGACCTGACTCTCCTCGACATCGGGAAACCACTCGACGAACTCGTCGACCGTGGCGCCCGCTGCAAGGTTCTCGTAGAGGGCGAACAGCGGAATCCGTGTGCCCGAAAAGACACAGGCTCCGCCTGCCCTGCCCGGTGTCCACTCGACGGCGGGGCAATCGTTCCAGTTTGTCATGCGTTTGCCTCCTTCGCGATCTCGGGGTGTGTTCGTCACGGGGACCCGTCATGTCCGTGGCACGCCTCCGGGAGGCGCGTAAGTCGTTGCTGTTATTGGAGAGGCGAGGCCGTCGTATCGCGCGACGCGAACCCGACAGCGCGTACCGTCGCTCTGCTCAGTAGTCGCTCCAGTACACCTCGGTCGCGAGGTATTCGAAGAGCACGGACCTCACGATGATCCCGGAGCACTGCTGTAGGTGGAACCGGTAGACACCGTCCTGTACGATAACCCAGCCGTCACGCAAGTCCTGCCCGGTGAGCACGCGCGTCATCATCCGACTGCCCACTTCGGGCCAACCTGCCCGTTCTCCGGCCATCCCGCCGTTCTCGAATCCCTGGCGCGCCGCCGTCGGCATCGCCGCTAGGGGCAGGGTCCAGACATGCTGCGGTTCGCTCGAAATCGGTTCGCCGTATTCGTAGAAAACGTGGCCGCGCGCGTTCTTCACCACGATACGCTCCACTCTCTCCACTTCGGGCTCCCAGACACAACGCGTCTCGCCGCCAATCGTCCGGTACTCCGTCTTCGATCGCTCGATCCTCGCGCGCAGTTTCTTGTGGCGCTGTAACGCCCGCGCGATCTTGGCGTTCGAGTGCTGCTCCGGGTCCGTGGAACCTCTGAGCACGCAGTGCAGGAAGAGGTGCAGATATTCCTCGTCCGCCGAAAACCCGTTGTTGCAGTCTACGCAGGTTTGCACGACGGGAAGGTTTTCCGGGTAGGGCTTGCGCAGGAGAGACTTGGACGGCACGTGGTCCCGGTTGGTGTCCACGTCCCCGATCCATGCGCCGCATTGGATGCACGACGCCTTCTGCCTTTCGTCCACGAATTCGTTGATTTGGTCCATCCGTCGCTTCAGGTCTTGTTGTGGCAATCCACTTCAGGGCTTTGAACCCCACCCGGTGTGCCTGAGGCTGTAGTTAGCGATCCAGTTCAGGTTGGGCGCGGTCATGTGGGTCGTGAGGTGGTCTCTGGGGAGCTTTTCGCCCGCATCGCGCGGGAGCCCTTGTAGGATAATCTACCGGCCACGAGGCGGCGCTGGTAGCGCCAGCGAGTGCCGTCACCGAGCGGGCGACCGAGTCAATCGGTAGGCGGACTTTCTCGCGTCGCTGGCCGATTCTGGCCTGCAGGAGGTTTCCACGCCGCCGAGGGCGAGAAACACAGCGTCCTTACAGTTCTGGCGAGGCCGTAGTGAAGAGGTCCGTGAAGGGAACGAGATTCCCGCGAATTGAGGCGATTTCCCCACTGTTTCTGGACGACGGAAGTAGATGCGATCCAAAGGGCAGGAAGCGCAGATCGTGCAGCCCTGTAAGTAGTTAAACGATTCCCTGCCTTGATTCGCGCCATTCTCAACCTGCCGGTCGGTAACCACGATGATCGAGTCGAAGACGGACCTGCCGTCCTTCTTGAGGGGGACCATCTGGTGAGCCAGCCATGCGATCGAGTAGCTCTTCCCGCTGCCCGCCGGGTGCTGGATCAGGTATCGCTTCCCGGGGCCGTTACGTCCCGCGTCGTCCAGAAGGCGGCGCACCACGTCGAGTTGCTGGTACCGGGGCCAGATCTGGATGCGCTTCTTCCTACCCGTCCTGGCGTCCTTCGGAGCCAACATCTGGGCGTAGTTCTCAAGGATGTCCGTCAGGCTCGTGCGGGCCAGCACCTCGCGCCACAGGTACTCGGTCTTGAGGCCGTCCGGGTTGGGCGGGTTGCCCGCCCCGTGGTTCCAGCCACGGTTGAAGGGCAGGAACCACGAGGCCTTGCCTCTCAGGCGGGTGCAGAAGCGGACCTCGCTCTCGTCCACAGCGAAGTGCGCCACGCAGCGCCCGAGCCGGAAGAGGGGCTCCCGCGGATTCCGGTCCTTCTTGTACTGCCACACGGCGTCGTGGACCGTCTGCTGCGTGAGGTTGTTCTTGAGTTCGAACGTGAAGACGGGAAGGCCGTTGATGAACAGCCCGATGTCGAGCGCGTGCTGGGTCTCGTCCCGGCTGTAGCGTAGCTGGCGGCTGACGGTGAAGCGGTTCTGGCGGAAGCGCTGGCGTGCGGTCTCGTTGTCCGCGGAGGGTGTTCCGTAGAAGAGACTCAGGTCGTGGGGACCGTGCTTGATGCCGTGGCGGAGCACATCGATCGTGCCCCGCTTGTTGATCTGGCCCTGCAACCGCGCTAGGAACTTGCGCCGCGTAGGGCAGGCCTCGCCGAGGCGGAGGACGGGAGCGGAGTCGGGCTGGGTGGCATGTAGGAAGGCCCGCAGTTGGACCAGATCCACGCAGTACTCGCGGTTGTAGTCGCGACTGTTGCCGGGCGACCAGCCGACGCCGCCATATCCGGCGGGCGGTTCGCCGACCGTGCGGCCCGCCGGCGGATCACAGGGGTCGCCGGCCAGCGCCCTACAGATCAGGCGTTCGAGGCCTCGTTCGGTGAGGTCGGTGGGCATATCAGCCGCGATATGGGATCGGCACTTCCCTGAGTTCCCCGGGCCGCACTTCCTCGACGGCTGTACGGATCTCCGCCGTCCGGAGCCGAACCCTCGGCCATGCCGTGGCCATGAGAACCACGATAGCCAGCTTCCTGCCAGCCAAATTCTGCTGGTACTGAGGGGAGCAAAAGTCATTTCCTTGCATTCTGGAACTCTATTCCACCTCAAATGCGCTTGCGCACCGGGTTCTGAGCATGGTAGTATCGCATTATGGATCCATACTTTAAGCGGGACTTCAGAACGGTCCCACTCTTGGAAAAGGTCGCCCTCAGGAAACA
This sequence comes from Bryobacterales bacterium, assembly GCA_963662745.2. GTDB lineage: Bacteria > Acidobacteriota > Terriglobia > Bryobacterales > UBA6623 > VXMF01. The sequence goes on along the minus strand of CAXXUI010000002.1, from coordinate 420,721 downwards.
AATCGTTTCGCTGGTGCAGAGTGGACTCCAGATTCCCCTTCTGTCCGCCCTCTTCTCTGTCACTCAACCGACCATCATTACTTGGCTTGTCAAGGTGGCTGCGGATGGCTTTGGGGCCTTGGAAGACAAGCCGCGTGCTGGCCGTCCGCCCATCCTCAGCGACGAGATCCTGCAGTGGATGTTCGCCACTGTCCGTGACAAGACCCCCCAGCAGCTGAAGTTCTCGTTCGCCTATTGGACTGCGGGCCGCGTGCGGCAGGTGCTCCTCGACCAGTTCGGAGTCAAGGCCAGCGTGTGGACTGTTCGTCGCGCCCTCAAGCGCCTGGGCCTGACGCCCCAGAAGCCCAAGTTCCGCTCCTATCTCCGCAGTGTCGGCGACATGAAGGCTTGGATCGAGACAAAATATCCTGAATTAAAGGAAAACGCACGCGAAGAAGGCGCTGTGATCCTGTTCGTGGACGAAGCCGGGATGCGAGCGGACTACCATGTCGGGCGGACCTGGGGCGTGCGTGGCAAGACCCCTGTGGTGGTCGACACGGGCAAGAGGTTCCGCTGGAACATGTTCGCGGCCATCACCCCCGACGGTCAGCTTCACTTCCGCATTCAGTCCGAGAATTCCAAGGCGGCGAGTTTCATTGAGTTCTTGCAGACCATCCAAGCGGAGCAAGGGAAGCCGATCTACGTAGTAGTCGACAACTGCAGCATCCATAGGGCGCGCGCCGTGAAGGAGTTCTCAGCCGCATCCGAGGGTGACCAGCAGGTCAAGTTGTTCTTCCTGCCGGTCTACTCTCCGCAGTTGAATCCGGTGGAGCTGCTGTGGGCTTGGGTGAAACGCAGGGTTGGCCAACAGGTGTTCAAGACCCAGTCGGAATTGAAGGACCTGCTGACGGATGCGATCGCCCAGCTCAGGAAGGCCCCTCAAGTCGTTCAGCAATTCTTTGAGCAGGAGGACTGCAAGTACATCTTGGCGTGACACCTCGGACGGCAATCACTTTTGCTCCCCTCAGTAGCGCATGCTCTGGTCCGTCGTCACGATGACCTTGTACCCCTCCTCCTCGGCCCTCTGGATCAGTTCGCCGTTCTCCAGCAACTCCCAGCCCCTCTCAGCCGACCTGTCCACCGAATGCTCCGGGAGATGGTGGCGCAGGGGTGCTGGGGTCCCGTGGTCGAACAGAATCTTCACGGTCAGGCGGGCGTCTTGAAGTATTCCGTCTCGCGGTTGAGAACCGCCGTAACCTGCCATTCCTTGACCTCGGGATACCAATCAAGGAACTGTGCCACGGTAGCGCCGCTCTCCAGGTTCTCGAAGAGGGCGTACACCGGCACCCGCGTGCCTGTGAACGCCCAGGCTCCGCTGATCTTGCGGGGGTTGCGTTCAACCGCCGGGCATGTGTTCCAATCCATCATGCGCTTGCCTCCTTCATCATGTCATGTGTGGCTGAATGTAGGTTCGATTCGGTGGGAGTGGTGTCGGCCCGGTCGCCATTATCGGCGAGCGGGTCGGTCTCTGGGAGCCTAGCCGCCGCCTCGCGCACGTCCAGCTTGCCGGTCACGACATCGGCGATCAGGCGGGTGCGGTACTCGTGGAGGAGGGTGATCAGGCGGCGTGCAGCAGACGCCAGCAAGTCAACCCGATCCAAAGCGCCGCGCACCGCTTCAACGATGATCGCTTGCTCCAAGGCCGGTGGGACGAACACCTTGAAACTACGTATTGAGTCCAGCGTCAGACCTTGCCGCGATGCCCCGACTTGCTCCAGTTCTATTGTCTCCTGCATTCCGCGAGTACTTAGGAACGTGGCAAGAAGTTCAGGAAGGATGCGCTCGGACCTTGGCCTGATGATACAGACGTGTTGGTTCACATTCGCGTCACTCAGATCGTCGGGAACGGTACAGACGCGACCAATGGAAGCTCCTGTGATGTTAAGCAATACATCCCTTGGCTTCACATGGGTGCCCTTTAGTGCGAGGTGGAGATCAGGGGGGATTCGTGCCACACCCTCAAGCCTCAGCCCATCAAAATGCACGTTCTGGCTTCTCAGCAACGGAATGCCCTTGGCCTCGTAGACGGTCGCTCCGCCACGGGGCGTAACTCCCGAACCGAACTTCGTAGCGAGATGCCTAAGCGCCGCCACCTCCCAGTGCGCCGGCACCCTCCCCAGCCACTCGACGCCGGAATCCTTGTAGGCCGGATAGGGCTGGCCGGTTCGGGCATCGATCCGGCCCGTGACGGCTTCGTGGATCAGCGCCTGCTTCCGCTCCTTCAATAGCTCGATCAGCCGCTCCTTCGCCCGGATGTAGCGGCGGATTCGCCGGTCGGAGTCGTCCAAGAATCGGGCGATGGCGCGCTGTTCGGAAAGGGGGGGAAGCGGGACAGATTCGCTGAAGTAGGCACCCACATCGAGGTTCTGGATCCCGGTCGTCTGCTTGATGGACCGCACCGTGAGGCGAATGGAGTAGAGGACGGAATTCAGGTACAGAACGAATCGTGCATTGTGTTGCCTGCGGACTCGCATTCGACCGATGAAGTTGGACGTGACCGCTTCTTGGTCATGCTTATAATGGACTACTACACCGACTGGTTGCAGGTCGCCACCTCCCGATTTCTCCAAGAGCAAGTCTCCCTGCTTCAGCAGACGTCGTTGGCGTTCGCCAACAGGCACCGATCGCAACGTAGGTCTCCGCAGATTGACGCCCAAGCGCCGCCGATCGAAATCGGCGACACGAACGCAAACGATGTCGTCACGTCCTGTCGGGTCACTACCCCACGTGCCAGTGACCAAGCGTTCAGTTGTCGTTCCAAGGCGTCGCACCACCCAGTGCTCCGGCACCTCTCCCAGCCAGTCCACACCGGAGTTCCGGTAGGACGGATAGGGCTGCATCGCGGTCATGCTCGGCGGGTTCCTGCCTCACGAACGGAGGGCAGCGCGATCTCCACTGGTGGCCTGAGCCGAGGTTCTGACGCCCGTTGGTGCCTCACGCCGATCAAACAGTTCCGCCAGAAACGGATCCGTCGGCCGACGGTCCTCGAACCACCGCTCCAGCTCCTCATGGGACATGTCCCGGATCTTCGCACTGATGCGGTCGCGAGTCCTACGCGTCCATCTCACACAGTCGAATGCCTTCTCTACTGCCTCAGTCTTCACTGTCTAGCTCCCTCGGGCTTCGGATCTCTACTGGTGGATACCCCATCTTCCGGTTCACCTCATTGTACTGCCGGATTCGACTCAGGTTCACCATGTGGCGGAAGTTCCAGCTTGCCAGCACGTCCACGCCGGACACGGTCGCAGCAGCAATGTGCTGGGCATCGGCGCGCATTCCCATGCCGAGCGCTCCACTCTCGACGTAACGATCTGCGAGTGCACTGATCTCGCCCGTGATGGCGATCAACTCCAAGTTGTCGGCGCGGACCGCCCGGAGCACGTCCCGGACCGCCTTGGGCGCACGTTCCAGTTCCTGAAGCGTAACCGCAGAAACAACTAGCGTCATCTCGCCCCGCGCACACCGCTCCATCAGCCACCGGGACGGCTCCCGGAACTCGTCGTCCTCGCAACCGCCAATGACGGATGTGTCGGCGTAGACGCGCAGCTTCCGGTACGCGGGAAGCTGCTCCCGCCCCAGCAATCCGCCCAGCAGTCCCACCGCCTCACGCTCGAAACCCTCGATCTCAGCGCGGATCTCGTCCAATGTCCGAATCGGCTCGGGCTTGTGGAAGTGCCGGTTGAAGCTGATCTCGTAGCCGATCTTCACGCTCTTCGCGACGTACCAAGCGTCCTCGGCGTAGGGGAGCACCTCGCGCCGCAGGAACTCATCGATTCCACCCTCTTCCGTGAGCGGGATCTGTTCAGTGTCCCTCAACGCCGTGTCAGGCTCGTACTCGACGACGCGAGTCTTCGAGACGTGGGGAGACTCGAACAGCCCCCGGATCGGGTCGGGCGAAGCACCTCGCCGGTGGACCCTCTTGATGATCGGCTCCGCCGCCTCGTCCCGCTCGGCGAGCGCAGCCCGCAACAAATTCTTGCGGTTGGCAGTGAGCTTCGCGCGACGACCGGAAAAATCGGTCTTGAGCACGCCGAGAAAGATGTTGAAGTCGAGGTGAGGCCCCGGGCCGAGTGTCTCGGCCGCCCGTCCCACGGCGTTCGCAAGCGGCTCCTCCCCTGTTTGGCGGCACGTCTCGAAGAACGCGGCGCGGCGCTCGGGCGACAGGTCCACCTTCAGCCGGAGCGGCCGCTCGACCGTCACCTTCCAGTACCCGAACGCCTCGTTGTCGAAGATCCGGCTCTCCTCCGTCTCCTCGAAGTCGAGGAACATCCGGCAGATCCGCTCGATGTCCTCCTCACCGAGCTCACAGTTCTTCTTTCCCAAGTTCTTCCTGAGCGGACGGAAACACTTGGTCGCGTCGACCAACTGCACTTTGCCCCGCCGGTGCTCAGGCTTCCGGTTCGTGAGCACCCAGACGTAGGTGGCGATGCCGGTGTTGTAGAACATGTTGAGGGGCAGGGCGACGATGGCCTCCAGCCAGTCGTTCTCGATGATCCATCGCCGGATGTTGCTCTCGCCTTGCCCCGCCGATCCGGTGAACAGCGAACTGCCGTTGTGGACCTCGGCGATCCGGCTGCCGAGCGGCGTGTCCCGCTTCATCTTCGACAGCTTGTTGGCCAGGAAGAGCATCTGGCCGTCGCTCGAACGGGTGACCAGCGAGTACTCGGCGTCGTCCGCGTGTCTGATCAGGAAACGGTGATCGCTCATCTCCTTCTTGCCGCCCATGCGCTGGAGGTCGGTCTTCCAACTCTTCCCGTAGGGCGGATTCGAGAGCATGAAGTCGAACTCCCGTGTCGGGAACGCGTCGTTCGAGAGCGTCGAGCACTCCGGGCCGCCCACGATGTTGTCGGCGGCCTCGCCCTCGCCCTTGAGCAACAGGTCGGCCTTGCAGATCGCGTAGGTCTCGGCGTTGATCTCCTGGCCGTACAGGTGCGTGGATACCTGCTTGCCCCGCTCCTCCGCGAACCGGTGCAGCACGTCCTCCGCCACGGTCAGCATGCCGCCAGTCCCGCAGGCCCCGTCATAAAGCAGGTAGGTGCCGGACTCGATCCGGTCGGCGATCGGCTGGAACACCAGCTTCGCCATGAGCGTCACGGCGTCGCGCGGCGTGAAGTGCTCGCCCGCCTCCTCGTTGTTCTCCTCGTTGAAGCGCCGGATCAGTTCCTCGAAGACCGTGCCCATGCCGTGGTTGTCGAGGCCGGGGTGCCGGACCGCGCCGTCCGTGTCCATCACCGGATCGGGACCTAGGTTGATGTCCGGCGAGGTCAGCTTCTCGATCAGCGAACCCAGGGCGTCGGCCCTGTCGAGGCGCGGGATCTGGTTGCGGAACTCGAAGTTGTCAAGGATGTCCTGCACATTGGGCGAAAACCCGTCGAGGTAGTCCTCGAAGTCGGCCCGGAGTTGCTGTCTGCTGGCTCTCGCCCGGAGATCGCGAAGGGTGAACTTCGAGGTGTTATGGAAGGCCTGCCCGGCCGCCTGCCGGAGTGCGGCGTCCTGGTTCGTAACCCCGGCGGCGTCCAGCGTTGCCTTCATGTCGAGGACCGCCCGTTTGGTGGGCTCCAGCACCGCGTCCAGCCGCCTGAGCACGGTCATCGGCAGGATCACGTCTCGGTACTTGCCACGCACGTAGACATCGCGGAGCACGTCGTCCGCGATGCCCCAGATGTAGTTGGCGATCCAGTTCAGGTTAGGTGCAGCCATGTGGGTCGTTAGCTGGTCTCTGGTCGGCTCTGCCCGCATCGTGCGGGAACTCCCGTACGATAACGTACCGGCCACGGAGCGGCCTCTGGATCGCGAGCGAGCGTCGTCTAGACGGGGTAACCGAATCAGTCGGGAAAGCGACCATCTCCCGTCGCTGGCCGATTCTGGCTTGGAGGAGGCTCGTGTGGATCCAGGTTGAGGATAGTGCCCCTCCTTGCCCTCCCCGCGTAGGCTTGTGCGCTACAAGCCGTTGGTGCTCGGACCCTGAGCGTGATCGTCATGGGGACCCGTTATGTCCATGGTTCGCTCCACGGGCCGAGGAACGCAGCGTGTTCACGGCTCTGCAATAGCCGTGGTGGGGGTAACTGCCTAGGTAGTCGAGCTGCAACTCGGATCGGGTTAGAGTGGCCAACGGAAGTCCGTCGAGGGTCGCGTGAGGGCCGGGCTAGAACTTCAGGCTGGCGAACAGCTCGTCCGGGTGCGTCAGCAGGGCCTCGATCGCATGGCGGCCTTGCTTGCGCGCAGTCGAGAGCACGCTGCGCAGCGTGGCGAAGTCCCGCGCCCCTTGCTCGGTGCGGAAGCACCCCGAAATCTTCATCCGCAGCTTCATCATGCGCAGGTCCTGCTCGGCCAAGTTGTTCGTGAACGGCACCGCGAAGTCCGTCAGGAAGCGCAGCACGTCCGCTTGGCGGTCCCGCAGCCGCAGTGCCAGATTGTGCCCTGGCCGCCGCTTCTTCCGCCCCCGCCGGCCCCGCGCCAGCGGCTCCAGCCCGCGGTGGTAGTCCAGCCCCTGCTGCACCAGCCGCTCGTACCGCTTCCGGATCCGCTCCAGCAGCGAGTCCGGCAGCGGCACTCCCAGCCGCTTGGCCATGCGCACCGCCCGCGCCGCCCGTCGCAGCAGCCGCTGCAGGCGCCCCGCCCAATCCTCTTGGTCGATCTTCACCAGCGCCTGCAGCTCGCGCAGGATGTGCGCGTTGCACAGCGCATGCACCACCCCCGGCACCCGGAAGTACGACTGCCAGCAGTCATGCACCAAGCAGCCCACTAGGCCCCGCCCCACCGCGCTCCGCTTCGCGCTGGTGCGATAGAACGTCAGCAGCGGCGTGCTCAGCACGTGCAGCCACTGCGTCCGGCCCCGGATGCGGTAGCCGGTCTCGTCGAGATGCTTCACCGGCGCCGAGGTCCGGATCCAAGCGTGCACTTGCTCAGTGAACCCCTGCCAGCGATCGGCCAGCGTGCGCGTCATCCGCGCCGCCGTCGCCGCGCACAAACTCACTCCGAACAGGTCTTGCAGCAATTGCGCCAGCCGCCGCTCGGGCAGGAAGTGCGCGCACTGCAGATACACCACCACCGCCGCCAGGCGCGGCCCGTACTGCACCGGGCCCTGCACGCCCTCCGGGAACTCCGCCCGTGTCGTGCCGCCGCACTGCGCGCAGCGGCAGGCGTGGGCGCGGTGCTCGGTCACTTCCGGCGGCTGCGGCTCGGGCAGGTCGAACACCTGCCGCGCCACCGGCTGGCCCGTCGCGTCCTCGGCCTCCAGCGGCGCGCCGCAGTCACTGCATTGCTGCGGCCAGTGGTTCTGGACCTGGTTGGGCTGATCCGTGCGCTGCAGCGTGGTGCCCTTGTGCCCCTTCTGCCCGCCCGGCTTGCGCTTGGACTTGCCCCGCAGGCTGGAGGTCCGGCGCCGGGCCGGCGGCTTGCGCGGGCCGTCACTGGAGGGCGGCTGGCTGCTGGTCGTGCTGTCCAAGCCCAAGCGCCGCTCCAGCTCGGACACGCGCTCCTGCAGCCGCGCGTTCTCCGCCTGCAGTGCCGCGTTGGTGGCCTGCAGTGCCTTGAAAGCCGCTTGCAGCTGTTGGTAATCCACTGCCCGCTGCTCTGGCACCGCGTCCCGCTGGTCGGCTCGACGCTGGTCCTCGCCACCTCTCGCTGCGCGCCGACGACTCATCTCTCGCTTCCTACGCGGCCCGAACCTCGCTCGACCGCCCCAAGCCCTGCAACGCTCCTAGCATAGCATGTGTTCTTGAAGATGGAAACGACTTATTGCGTGCTATTTGTGTCAGAACTCATCTCATTGGTCCAGAATGCTTCTCCAGAGCCCGTCCAGTGCCCCTCGAGTTGCGTTCGCTTGGTGCGCAGCCGGTCAGCACTCGGGATGCAGGGTGGGACTCGGTGGCGTGACCGGGACAGGCCCGCACCCATCGCTGCAGAGTTGGGAACCGTCTTGGATGGCAAACCCATGCCAACCGCCGCCCCCAACCACCGACCCCTCCGATGCACTCCGGCTCTCACGGCAACAGCTCCTGACAGGCTCTCTACAACGCTGACATGCTACCTCAGACGCCACTCTCAACGCCAGTTCTGACCACCGTGGTGCATCCCTACCTGGGCAGTTACTGGTGGGGGTGGTTGTAAGGGGAGCGCGATTCCCGCGAATTGCGGCAGCTTCCCCGCTGTTGCTGGACTACGGGAGGAGACACCCTTCAAAGGCAGCAAGCGCAGATCGTGCAGCCCTGCAAGTAGTGAGGCGATTCCTCGCCCTGATTTGTGCCGTTCTCAGCCGGTCATCGAGACAGGAATCACCGATCGGTGATCTTGTTGCGAGAGTATCACCTGCGGGATTCTAAGACTCGACTCCCGCTGTTCGGGTCCCGCGGGTTGGATCGACCGCCGCCCGTTCCGGAGACGGCTGTCCAGAGTCGTTCTGAGTTGTATCTCGTCGGCGTGCAGATTGCACCGCACGACAGTCCGGGCCTCCTTCCAGCCGCCTAGATCGCACAGGAACTATGAGCGGCAGACCGATGAGGTCTGGCGCGAACTACTGCCTGAGCGAGTGCGAGCCTCTCCCGGGCTTGGGCCCCAACTCCGCCTGCCGTTCGGCAATCATCCACCAAGTGCCCACCCGCGCAAGACTCACGCACGTCAACGCATCCAGTGGCGCGGGCAGAACCGGCGCGTCGCCGGTCCCGCTAGCATGCCTCCGCGCCTCCGCCAAGGCGCCGATCGCCTCGTCGTCTACGGGCGTCCGGTGCACATGTCCGGTCTTCTCGCCCTCGGCCCGCCAAGATACGATCCTTTGCTCGTAGTCGATGTCGCGCCACCGGAGCCTCCGGATGGCACCGATCCGGTGCCTGGTCGCGTGCGCGAGCACGAGGGTGGCACGGAAGCGCCAACCTACCTGTCAGGACGCCCTCAGGAGCACATCGTATTCCTTATTCGAGAGCACGACCCGGGTGGTGCTCTCGAACATTCCAGGATTGGGCTTCACGTCGTCGATCAGGAGGCGGTGTCTCCGTCCCCCATCTGCTTCTTGAGCGCTTGGCGCACGAGGCCCATCACATACGGCAGCTCGCTTGGATCGCTGATGCCCACCTGTGCATCCGCGTTTCCCCAGCTTCCACGGTTCGACACATCCTTGGCGAGTTCCCGTGGGTCGTGGAGTTCATGGAAGTACATGTTCAGCGTGAGGCGCAGACGGCTCTTCTGTGGCACGACTATAACAAAGTTGGTCTCGGCTTTGTAGGCGACGTAGACTTTCAGGATCTCCTCGGTGACGTCGGCATCAAGGGACAAGATCTCTTTCCGCAATGCGTCGAAGAGCGGCCGCATGGGACTTCCCTTGGTGACGTTGGGGTGATCGGAAAGCGTGTATCGAATTCGATGCTCCACGTTCGGTTGATAGGTTCTTAACACGTCGTCTGGCAGTTGAGGTGGCGCCCACACTGTTGCAGCCTTCTCAGCAAGCCGCTTCGACCGCGCTTGAATTGCGGCTTCGTTCCAGATGTCGACAGAACTAAAATCCTTGTTCAGTCGCAGCGGGCTTTCGCCAAGGCCGCCCTCCATATCACGCTTGTCAAGGAACGACCGGTCTCCGTACTCCGAGTTATATCCCGTGAGTGTCAGGTTTCCGAGTGTGTGCAGCCAAGTCTCATGCACTCGTTCCCACTCCGGGCCGAGTTCTTGCCTCCATTTGGCAGGCAGATTCTTGTTTTGCGGCATGATGTGCTCAATGGTGTACTCGTCCACTTGCACGTTCTCCTTGCGACCGTCAGTCTCGATGCGACGCAGCCAGTAGCTACGACGCGGGAAGTTGTAGAGGTCGCGCGCGGACAGTTCGCGCTTGAATTCACCGTCGCTGGGAAAGCGCCGATAAGTCGGCAATGTCAGAAAGTGCGCCTTGATGCTCTCAAGGTAGCGGTCCTTCTTGAGCGCACGTCCGAAAGTAGCGAACGTCTTGTTGAGAGAGTTGGTGGGAATGGCACACACCGCGCGGCGGAACACATAGGCTTCGACCAGCCGTACAGCACGGGCGAGGTCGTCCTTCGAGATCTTGCGCTGGTTGTAATCGTCATAGAGCTCTAGAAAGAAGGGAAAAACCGGGTCCACCTTAAGCGACCGGATATCCTGGAACGCTGACCGGAGGTCCTTATTGGCCTCCTTACCGAGTGCCATTGCACAGTAATGCCCGGCGTACTTGTGGATGTCAGCGACCAAGGTGTCCATGCCACCTGCCGTTACATCGGGCGAGCGGGCATGGCCTTTGAAAGTCTCGTAGACCGCCCGGATGTTCGGAATCTCGCCGGTCTTTAGCGTCAAGTAGTGACGCATGAATTTGTCGAATTGCTTCCCGTAGGCCGCCTGCCCAAAGGCAACCTCCATCGGCCTCCAGTGTGTCTCGTAAAGATTCTCTTGCTGGTTTGGCTCGAGGCCCATCAGGACGAAGTTGCGGATCAGGTCGGCCTGACTGAGCGCACGGCCGGTCGAGTTCATGCTCTCGAAGATGAGTTGCGGGTTGTCCTGATCGCGACTGAGGGCGATATCTACGATCATCAGCTTGGCGATACCCCTGCACACCGTCGTGAGGTCGTCCGACATCTCCCGCACCCACTTCTCAAAGAAGGCGAAGTTCTCCCTGATGCGAAGCGAGGGCTCAGCGGGTTCCGGTCGCTGTTTCATTAGGGAGAGCAGGTGCTGCTTGTCCGTCTGCGTGAGCAGGAGCTTGAAAGCAAGCTCGCCCGCTTCCAGCGAGTTCAGGAGGTAGTAGTGACGGATCTTTCTTGCTGAAAAACCGTCCACGGGCTCCTCGTCACCCAGTCGCCTCGCCAAGGCTTCTAGAATCAGAATCACCGTCGTCAGGCGCTGCTGACCATCGATGACGAGAAGCGGCGATTGGCTGGAGACTTGGTAAAGACCTTGTTCGATGTAGACTATGGAGCCAACGAAGTGAGCAGTGATGTCGTCGTTGCCGCCCGCCCGCAAGATATCGTCCCAGAGCTGACGGCACTCGGACTCGTTCCAGCTATAAGTGCGCTGGTAGATCGGGATCACGAATTGGGGGGACCGTTTCAGGAATCCAAGGAAATTCGCTTCAGTGGCCTTCACGATGCACTCCACTCAAGGTCGTCCCTTGGTTCCCAGACTTCGGAATGCATGCGAAGAAGGAATCGTCGCGCACGTGCGTTTCGAGCCATCGCGAGAGTTCGCCGTGTGACATGGCGGCGATCTCGGTGTTGATCCGATCCCTGATCTCGCGCATCGACTTCACGCAGTCGAATCGCTTCCGGCCGGTCTCATTCGTCATCTCTAAGCTCCTTGGGTGTGTGAATGTTCACAGGAGGGTAGCCCACCAGCCAGTTCACGACGTTGAATGGGCCCTTCAACCTTGAAGCCTCGCAGGTGGGGAAGCCAAGTGGCAGCAATGGCAATCGTAGCATGCCACAAGATGCAGTGGCCGTGCGGAGGGGTCGGGAAGGGCTGCCGCTGGAAGGAGATGGTGCGGGACGGGGCCCCGGATGCAGGGCCGGGAGTGCATTGCGGCGCAGCGGCGGGCCACAGGCGCACGCGCTGCGCGCGGGAGAGGGCCGGGCCCACGGTGCCCCGGGTCGTGGTCTCCAAGGCCGCAGGTGGCCGCTGCGGCCGAGCGAGCGGCGCCGACGACCTCGGCGGGAGCGCGGAAGCCGAGCGCCTTGCTTGCCTAGCGTTGAGCAAGCCCTGCACCCTCGCCGGCTGCGGCTCGTCGGCGGTATTGAACCTGCAGTCCTTGCCGAAGGCACTGCCGCCGCAGCATGCTGGCATTCTTGTTCAGCCCCCACTGCTACGAGGAGTTGGGTCTGGCGAATTACGACGCGGCCCCGAGGGGCCTCCTCGACCTGCCGGTGCCCGGAGACTCCTTGACGTTGTCGGAGGTGAGGGCATGCACCAAGTCCTTGCAGGGCTCCCGCGCCTGCACCAGCAGTCCCGCCACCGCCACGGCCGAATCTTGGCCCGGATCTCGGCTGCATCTTACGCGCCGCCGCACACGCCTTGCGCCGCCGCTCCCGCACCTTCCTGTCAACCGCTGTGCAGTTGTGGCGCTTCGGACCCGCGTTGCGGTTCAGTTCCCGGCTGACCGTCTCCCGTGGCCGGCCCAGCTGCCGCACGCCCGCAGACACCGAGTGTCCGCACTTGCGCAGCGCGTCAGTCCAGCACCACTCCTCGGAATTCAGATGGCTTGTACCTAGCGCCGGCTCCCTCCGCAGATCATCGGAGCCTATCGGACGCTGCTGTACATTGCGGCGCTTGAGGCTGCCAACAGCGGGGAACTCAAGGCCTTCAGCACCAACTTGGGGAATCCGGCCAGAATAGAGGTGGAGGGGACCATCTGGATTGGGAGAAGTGTAAAGGCCGGCCGCTTCGAGCGGCCCAACCGGAACGGCGGCCGAACCTACATCCATCGCTACGTGCCCCCCTCCGGGACGGGAACCCCGTATGCAGGCCCGGTGGGCGGAATGGCGGAGCCTGCGGCCGCTCGTTCTGTGCGGGGCTTGAGTGTGAACCAGTGCGCTCCTAGGATGCCAGCCTCGTGCAATTCGGTCAGACCGTCCGTCTCGCGGCCGCACCCGAAGACGAGGAGGAGGGCAATGGTAGTCCGTGCGAGGCGTCACGAATAAGGATGCGCGAGCGGAGATCGTGCCGTGCCGCTGGCTGCGGTCCCGTTCGTCGTCGACGCGCCGAACGGCCTTGAGTCTCTGCCGTTCTCAGGCGTTGGCACTCCCATGGCAGCGTCCTCCCCGCATCGCATCCGGGAAGGCAGCCCCCGCTCAGCCAGCGGCTCCTCGCAAGGGCAACGAGCGCATTCTCCCGCCCGTGGCGGCGAACACCGCGTTGGCCAACGCAGGTGCCACGGCGATGATCGGAGTCTCGCCGGCACCGGCGGACGGGAGGTCCGGCCGGTCCAACAGGACAGTCTCCATGGGCGGCACGTCCCGGAAGCGTGGAACCCGGTAGCGGGAGAACGAACCGTTGAGCAGCCGGCCTCCTGCAAAGCGGATCTCCTCGCTGAGCGCCGCGCCCAAGCCTTGGATGACGCAGCCTTCCACTTGGGCCTGCAGGTTGCGGGGATTCAGGATCGCTCCGCACTCAAACGCCGAAACGAGGCGCTCCACCTCCACCGTCCCATTCGCGACCCGAACTTGGGCGCAGATGGCGATGTAGGATCCCTTCTCGAAGCCTGCCGCGATGCCGGCTCCGCGGCCCTCCCCGCGGGAAGTTCCGTCCGGCCACCCGAAGCTCTTGGCCGCCGCTTGCAGCACCGCCGCTAGGCGGTCGTCATCTTGGTTCGCCAGCCGGAAGGCGAGCGGGTCGAGGCCAGCGACGCCGGCCAGCTCGTCCAGGAACGACTCCCGGGCGAAGTTGTTGCCGGTCGCGCCGATGCCACGGTAGGAGCCCTCGCGCAAGGGAGAGTCGCACGGTAGGTACCGTGTGCGCACGTTCTCAACGTCGTATGGGGTCTCGATGCCGGCCGTTCCCGGGTTGTAAGCCGTGAAGTCCCAAGCCACGATCCTCGATCCCTTGAGGCCCGCCCGTACATCGAACACCGCGGCCGGTCGGAAGTAGGCCCAAGCGAACTCCTCTTCTCTGGTCCAGCGCAGCGAGACCGGCTTACGCGCCGCTTTGGCCAGCCGGGCGGCCTCGATCGCGACCTCGCCCGTGTGCTTTCCGCCGAACCCGCCGCCCGTGTCGGGCACGATCACCCGCGTCTCTGCCGCACCTAGGCCGAAAGCCTCCTGCAGCTGCTCCGCTACACCGAACGGCCTTTGCGTGCCGGTCCAGACTGTCAGCCGTCGACCCTCCCACTCGGCCACGGCCGCGCGCGGCTCCAGCGGCGCATGTTGCACGTACGGAATCTCGTAGGAGGCTTCGAGCGTCTTGGCATCCGCCAGCGCCGCATCGACATCGCCGCTCTCGCGCAGCCGCGGGCCGCGGCGCCCGCCGCCGCTCGTTCTCGCTCGCCTCTTCAGAAGAGCGCCGAGGCCCTCGCTTGAGGGATGGGGCGCGGTTCGCCATCGCGCCGCTTCCGAAACCGCCGCCACCGCCGCCCGCGCCTCGTGAGAAGTCTTGGCGGCACAGCCGACGAATTCCCCGTCGCGCACGGCGACCGCCCCGAGCGTCTTGGCCGGCGCGAGGTCGGCTTCCTCAAGTCGCGCCCCGTACGACGGGGGGCGCAGCACGGCTCCGTAGAGCATGCCTGGACGTGCGATGTCGGAGGGGTAGCGGTGGGCGCCCGTGACGATTTGCCGTGCCTCCGCCTTGACGGCCGATGTGCCCAGCACCGTCCAGCGAGCACTGTCGGTGAGCGCCGCACGCCGTGGCGCGCTGTCGCCGTCCGCCAGATTCAGAGCCGTGGATCGCGCCAAATCGGCGTAGGTGAAGCGCTGACGTCCGCGCACCGCGCCGCCGTCCTCCACGCGTAGTTCGGAGGAGGCCAGATCCCATGCCGCAGCGGCCTCGCGCACCAGTAGCTCGCGAGCCGCCGCGCACGCCCTCCGCACGACCGGCACGGTGGACGGCGTCGTGCGGCTGCCGGCGGTCGAGCCGTCGTCAGGGGTCACCGCCGTGTCAGCCAGCATGACCCGCACTCGGCTGGGAACGACGCGCAGTTCCTCAGCCGCCGCTTGCAGGATCTCAGTGCGCGAACCTTGGCCGACTTCGACCTTGCCCGTCAGCACGACGATCGATCCGTCCTCGCCCAAGTGCAGCCGCGTGGAGCGAGGGATCGTGGCGGCCTCCGCGCCCGGACTAGGAGTAATCTTGCCCGCGGCGGTGATCAGCAGGCCGGCGCCGACGGCGGACATCCAGCCGCGGCGATCCAGATCGAACCGGTATGCGGGGGCCTCTGCCAGCTCCTTGCGGTCCGGCTCGAAGAGGTCCTCACGGAAGCCTTCAGGCATCGTCCTGCTCCGTCCTGCGGGCCGCCAGCTCGACAGCCGCCACGATGGCACGATAGCCGCAGCAGCGGCACAGGTGCCCGTCCATGGCGTCGAGGACCTCCCCCCTGTTGGGCGACGGGTTGGCTTGCAGCAGCGCCGTCGCTTCGACGATCATCCCCGCCGTGCAGTAGCCGCACTGCGCCGCATCCGCGTCGACGAACGCTTGCTGCACCACCGTGAGCCGGCTTGCTGCCGAGAGGCCTTCGATCGTGGTGACGCTCATGCCGTCCACGCTGGAGATCGGTGTCAGGCATGACGCCGCTGGACGCCCGTCAATGAGGACGGTGCAGGCGCGGCACTGGCCCTCGCCACAGCCGTACTTCGTGCCCGTG
Organism: Bryobacterales bacterium; assembly: GCA_963662745.2. Classification (GTDB taxonomy): domain Bacteria; phylum Acidobacteriota; class Terriglobia; order Bryobacterales; family UBA6623; genus VXMF01. The sequence continues at coordinate 405,405 of CAXXUI010000002.1, read as the reverse complement.
AGGCCGAAGTCTTCGCGCAGCACATCCAGCAGCGAGCGGTCTGGAGCGCACTCCGTGGAGCGCTCTGCGCCGTTCGTCAGGACCTTGAATCGCACCTAGCCTCCTCCGCGCCGCCTGCCGGCGGAGATCATCATAGCCGGTTGACTGACCGCCGCCGTGCGAGACATCTCTGCGCCGTTCGTCACCGCTGTTGAGCCCTGACCCTCCTCGATGCCGGGGCCGCCGGACGCGACCGCTCCCGCCTGTTTGGGCCGCTGTTAGACTGGATTTTTCCGACTGGAACGAATTCCCGATGCCTCACACCCTCAAGCACGCCAGCGCCACCATCACCGATGGGCGCGATAGGGCACCAGCCCGCTCGATGTTCAAAGCCATCGGCTTCACTGACGAGGATCTCGCCAAGCCGATCATCGGGATCGCCAACACTTGGATCGAGACCATGCCCTGCAACTTCACGCTGCGCGACTTGGCGGTCAAGGTCAAGGAGGGCGTGCGGGCTGCCGGCGGCACGCCCATGGAGTTCAACACGATCGCCGTCAGCGACGGCATCACGATGGGCACGGAAGGCATGAAGGGGTCGCTGGTCAGCCGCGAACTCATCGCCGACTCCATCGAGCTCACCGCCCGCAGTTACATGTTCGACGGGCTGATCACGCTCGTGGCCTGCGACAAGACCATCCCGGGCGGCGCCATGGGCTTGGCCCGCGTCAACGTTCCCTCCGTGCTGCTGTACGGCGGATCCATTCTCCCGGGCAAGGTCAACGGCATCGACATGACCATCCAGGACGTGTTCGAGGCCGTGGGGGCGCATGCGGCCGGGAAGATCAGCGACGCCGAGCTGCTGGAGATTGAGGACAACGCCTGCCCCGGCGCGGGAGCCTGCGGGGGCCAGTACACGGCCAACACCATGGCGACGGCTATGGAGATCATCGGCATCTCCCCGATGGGCACCGCCAGCATCCCCGCCGTGGATCCTAGGAAGGACGATGCCGGCTACCGGGCTGGGACCGTACTCATGGAGGCGCTGAAGGCTAATCGGCGCCCGCGGGACATCATGGATCGCGGAGCGTTCGAGAACGCCGTCGCGAGCGTCGCAGCCTCGGGAGGCTCGACCAACGCCGTGCTCCATCTGCTGGCGCTGGCTAGGGATTGCGGCGTGCAGCTTGACATCGACGACTTCGATCACATCAGCGAGCGGACGCCGCTGCTGGTGGACATCAAGCCCGGCGGCAGGTACGTGGCGGCGGACGTCGACAAAGCCGGCGGCATCCAGCTGATCGCGCAGCGGCTGGTGGCGGGCGGCTATGCCGACGGTTCTCGCATGACGGTGACCGGGCAGACGTTGGCCGAGGCCAGCTCTGTAGCCGAGGAGACGCCCGGCCAAGACGTCATCCGGGCACTCGGCGATCCCATCAAACCCACCGGTGGACTCGTCATCCTGAAGGGGAACTTGGCCCCCGAAGGTGGCGTCGTGAAGGTGGCCGGCAGCGACCACTTGCGCCATCGCGGACCTGCCAGGGTGTTCGAGAACGAGGAGTCCGCGATGCAGGCTGTCACGAGCGGGCAGATTCGTGACGGGGACGTGCTCGTGATTCGCTACGAAGGCCCCGCTGGGGGCCCCGGCATGCGCGAGATGCTGGGCGTTACGGCCGCCATCGTCGGCGCCGGCTTGGGGGAGACAGTGGCCTTGTTGACCGACGGCCGCTTCAGTGGCGCCACGCGAGGCCTCATGGTCGGGCATGTCGCTCCTGAGGCCGCCCGAAACGGCCCCATAGCCGCAGTGCGGGACGGCGACATCGTCGTGGTCGACTGTGCACAGAGGAAGCTGGAGGTTGAGCTGCGCGAAGAGGAGATAGCCCGGCGGCTGGCGGCTCTGGAGACTCGTCCCGCGCGGTACACCACAGGGGTATTCGCCAAGTACGCGATGCTGGTCTCGTCCTCTTCCCAAGGTGCCGTCACGCACCCCTCATAGCTGCGAGCCCGGTCTGGGGCGCCGTCACTCCTCGTGGCGGCGCAGCAGGTCCACCACTTGGGAACGGTCGTAGTCCACCCGCACCGGGGCGTTGCCGAAGGAGGGGCGGATTGCCTTTCCGGCGGGCGTCTTGAGCTGCCCTGAGTGGTAGTGGTAGACGTAGTCGGGATCCTTCAGCAGGTGGCCGGTGAGGATGGCCGCCACATCTTCGTCGGGCGCGATCACGCCGTCCCGCACCAACGTGCGGATACCGGCCAACGTTGTCGCGGAGGCCGGCTCGCAGCCGATCCCGCAGCGCCCGATGATCGCCTTCGCGTCCGCGATCTCCTGCTCGCTTGCCGACAGTGCCAAGCCGTCCGTCAGCTCCAGCGCTGCGGCCGCCTTCCTCCAGGACACGGGATTGCCGATGCGGATGGCTGTCGCCAACGTCTCTGGATTCCGCACCGGGCGCAGCTCGCGCTTGGTTCGGAACTGCTCGGCGAAGGGCGCCGAGCCCGCGGCTTGGACTACCGCGACACGCGGCAGGGTGTCGATCACGCCCGCATTGCGCAGCTCCCGCAAGCCCTTGCCTAGGGCGCTGACGTTGCCAAGGTTGCCGCCGGGCAGCACGATCCAGTCCGGTACGACCCAGTCCCGCTGGTCCAGCAGCTCGATCACGATGGACTTCTGACCCTCGATCCGGAAGGGGTTGATCGAATTGAGCAAGTAGATCCCCAACTCCTCGGCCAGCTCGCGGATCATCGCTAGGATCCTGTCGAAGTTGGCTCCGACTTGGATGGTGAGGGCTCCGTACTCCAGCGCTTGGGCCAGCTTCCCGTACGCGATCTTTCCCTCGGGTAGGAAGATCACGGCCTGCAGGCCGGCCGCCGCGGCGTACGCCGCCATCGAAGCGGAAGTGTTGCCGGTCGATACGCAGGCCACCCGCTTGGCTCCCACGATCCGAGCCTGAGTGGTTCCGGCCGTCATGCCGTTGTCCTTGAACGAGGCCGTGGGATTGTAGCCTTGGTGCTTGAACTGGATGCGGTCCAAGCCGGCGAAGGCGGCCGCCGCCGGCGCTTCGAACAGCGGAGTGTTGCCCTCTGGCAAGCTGACGATATCGTCGGTGCTCGTTACGAACGGCAGCATCTCGCGGTATCGCCACACCCCGCTCACGTCCGCGATTCTGCGACTGTGCCGGCGCTGCCTCCAGCGCCGTCGCACGGCTGCTGGATCCATGCCCCCGAAGTCGTTGGTGACTTCCAAGAGGCCACCGCACTCAGAGCAGGTGTAGAGGACCTCCTTGAGGTCGTACAGCTTGCCGCAGCGAGCGTCGCAACAGGCGAGATGAGCGGTGCGGTCCATGGCGAGAACCCATCCTATCAGCGCTCATTCCCGCCCTGACGCTGGCGTCAGCCGGGTAGGTCGGTAACGACCTCTCCTACCCGGCCGGGCTCGGACGAGCCAGCATGAAGAGCAGGGTCCGGGCGGGTTCCAGCCTGGGGGCCCGGACCCTGCGATTGGATCGCTTGGCGGAGCGGGCGGACCGAGCAGCTTCTTCGGCAGTCGGAGTCCGCCTGCTCGCGACGGCGATCAGTTGACGGTGATCAGCCGGGAGCGATCGACCGGCGCCGCCTTGGGGATGGTGAGCTCCAGCACCCCGCGGGTGTAGGTCGCCTTGATCTCGTCGCCGTTGACATCCTCGGGCAGGATGAAGCGGCGGCGGAACTTGCCGCTCGGGCGCTGCCGGCGCAAGGTGCGCGGCTCGCCTTCCGGCGCGGCTAGGGAGCGCTCGCCGCTGACGGTGAGAACGCCGTCCTCGAGGCGGACCTCGATCTCCTTCTGGGGGATGCCCGGCAGGTCGCCGCGCAGCAGGTAGGCGTCGTCGGTCTCGAGGATGTCGAACGCGGGCCGCCATGCGGCGCCTCGGGGGTCGCCCCCTAAGAACCGGTCGATCTCCTTCCAAGGGTTGAACGCAGTAGTTTGTAGCAGAGTCATGGTGAGTCCTCCTGTCAAGCAGTGGCTGCTGACACCTTCATAGTAGGGTATGGAAGGCAGTCTGTCAACTGTCCGCTAAGAAAAGCTGAGTCTATTTCTATCATATTTTCTTCTTTCAAGGATTTCATGACTGCGTCTCGGACCGCTGAGTCCCGGTTGTCCGCCACTTCCGGCCGATGGATCCGGTCGCGCCAAGGCGGCGCGGCAGCCGGGATCAGTCGGCGGGCGTGCGGGATGTAGAGCGGCACCAAGCGGTCAGGACTTGGCAGCTTCGGTCCAGTGAGCGTTGGGCGCGCAGGTCCGAGTGGACCGACGTGAGCTGCGTGGCGGCCTCCTGGACTCGGTTGAACGCGGGATCCAGCCTGCTGCTGACGGACGACTCGGACCTTCGTCGCGACGCCATGTCGAGAGTTGGAGCGATGCGAGACAATGCTCGCTATGACCTTCAGAGAGCCGTCTCTGCTCCCGGCGCTGTCAGCGCTCGCGATTCTGGCTGTGGCGCCGCCCGCCTCCAGCCAGCAGCCCAACGTGCTGCTGATCCTGGCGGACGACCTCAGCTGGGTCGGCACATCCGTTCAGATGGACCCGGACCGGGATGACTCGGTCTCGGACTACCACTCCACTCCGGCGCTCGAGAGGCTGGCGCGGGAAGGGATGCGATTCACGGACGCCTATGCGCCGCACCCGAACTGCTCTCCCACCAGGCTGGCCATCCAGACCGGCAAGTCGCCGGCACAGCTCAACATGACCGACATCATCAATCGGGGGAGCGGCCGCTTCTACGAGGGCTTGCCCATGATTCCGCCGCAGCACATCAACCACATCCCCCACGAGGAGCTGACCATCGCGGAACTGCTCAAGCAGCACCGGCCAGGCTACGTCACGGCGCACTTCGGAAAGTGGCACCTCGGCGGCGGCGGACCGGGCCGGCACGGCTACGACCAGCACAGCGGGAAAACGTCCAACCGCGAAGGCGGCACGCCTGCCCCGGATCCGAAGCGCACGGTCAGCGTCACGACGAGGGCGACCGACTTCCTGCGCCATCGCAGCGCGACGGGCGAGCCGTTCTTCCTGCAAGTGTCCTACTACGCCGTGCATCTGGCGATTCACGCCTTTGACGCGACCGTTGCCGAGTTCGAGGCCAAGCCCAAGGGCGAGCGCCACAGCCATGCCGGGCACGCCGCCATGACTCACGAGCTGGACGCGGGGGTGGGTCGCCTGCTGGAGGCGCTCGACAGCCTGAATCTGGCTGACAACACCTACGTGATCTTCACTTCCGACAACGGGTCCTACCGCCACTCGGGCGATGTGCAGGTCTCGACCAACCTTCCGCTGCGCGGGGAGAAAGCCTCGACCTGGGAAGGGGGCATCCGCGTGCCGCTGATCGTGAGAGGCCCGGGTGTCGAATCCGGGAGCGTCAGCCGGGTGACGGTCGTTGGCACCGATCTGTACCCCACGATCGCCTCCATGGCCGGGGTGCAGGCCGAGTTACCCCCCGAGACTGAGGGCGGTGACCTGTTCGATCTCTTGATGAACGGCGGGCAGGGCGATGTCGCCCGCCGATTTGAGAGCTTGGTGTGGCACTTCCCGCATTACCAGACACTCAAGGGCACCAAGCCGATGTCCTCGATCCGATCGGGAGACTGGAAGCTAGTGAGGCTGTACGAGAGCGGCCGGTCGCACTTGTACGACCTGTCAACCGATCTGGGAGAGTCGACGGACCTGCACGCCGAAGAGCCGGAGGTGGCCCGCAGGCTGGACGACCAGCTGACGCGTTACCTCAATGCGGTCGACGCGCCCATGGCTCGGCGCCCGCAGTGAGGCGGCGCTCGCTAGGGAGTGCCCGCGTCAAGATGCCACCAATGAGTAGCTGCCCAGCCCCATCAGTTCCTCGCTCCCCTCAAGGCTGCACTCCCCAGCGACCTAGCCCCGGAGAACCCGGTGGGTGCCGTCGAGTGCCTCCAACGCCGCTCCTCAACGCAGCCACGGGAACCAGTACTCGACGCGCCTCCCTCGCCCTGGACGACGACCACTGGATCAGATGTGATGCTCTCGTCGCCAGCGGCCATCCCGCTCATCAGCACTGTCAGAGCCGCACCGTGCCACCTCGGCTGGCCGGCACCCCAAGGGACAAGTCCATCGTCGCGGGGCCGTCACCAGCACGCGGTGCGCTAGAATCAAACTGCACCAGCCCGCCACCATGCCTGTCGCCCGCACCAAGCGCCGCCTGCCGACCGGCACGCAGTCCTTCCGGAAGCTCCGCGAGCGGGGCTGCTACTACGTCGACAAGACCCCCTACGCCCTGCGGCTCGCCAACGAAGGCGACTGCTACTTCCTGTCCCGTCCCCGCCGCTTCGGCAAGAGTCTGTTCGTCAGCACCCTCAAGGCGCTCTTCGAAGGCCGCCGGGAACTCTTCCATGGCTTGGCGGCCTACGACCAGTGGGATTGGTCCGTCCGCCGCCCCGTCGCCCGCCTGTCCTTCGCCAGCGGCCACTACACCAAGCCCGACGGGCTGCACCACAACCTGCTGCTGCAGTTGAACCTGCTCGAGTTAGCCTCCGACATCACGCTCTCGGCCGTCGAAGGGGCGGATCGTTTCGCTGAATTGCTGGTCAAGCTGCACTACCAGTCCGGCCGCCGCGTCGTAGTCTTGGTCGACGAGTATGACAAGCCCATCACCGACAACCTGGGCAGGCCCGACCTCGCCCGCGACAACCGCGACTACCTCCGAGCCCTCTACTCGGTCATCAAGGACTACGACCAGCACCTCCGCTTCTCCTTCTTCACCGGCGTCTCCAAGTTCTCCAAGGTCAGCCTCTTCTCCGGTCTCAACAACCTCACTGACCTCACCCTCGAACCCGAGTTCTCCTCCGTCTGCGGCTTCACCGACCACGACCTCGACACCGTCTTCGCCTCCCAGCTCGAAGGCCTCGATCGCGACGAGGTCCGCAAGTGGTACAACGGCTACAGCTGGGGCGGCCCGGACAGGCTTTACAACCCCTACGACCTCCTCCTGCTGCTCCGCACGCGTGAATTCAAGGCTTGGTGGTTCGAAACCGGCACACCCAGCTTCTCCTTGGCCGAGACCCTCGTCAAGCGCCGCGTCCCCGTCCCCAGCCTTGACGGCATGCATGCCACCGACGAGCTGCTGTCGGCCTTCGACGTCGGTTCCATCTCCACCCCGGCCCTGCTGTTCCAGACCGGCTACCTCACCATCGAGCGCTCCGAGCTCAGGGCCGGCCAGCGGCACTACCGCCTGCGCTACCCCAACCGCGAGGTCCGCACCAGCCTCAACCGCCACTTGCTGGCGGCTCTCACGCCCCCGCCGCCCGAGCACGACCCCGCAGCCGCCGCGGCGCTGCAGGACGAGATCGACTCGCTGGCCGTCCACATCCGCACGGCTGAGTTCGCCAAGCTGCACCGCTCGCTGAGCGCCTTCTTCGCCAGCATCCCCCACGACTGGCACCGCAACAGCCAACTCGACCGCTACGAGGGCTACTACGCCTCCGTCTTCTTCGCCCTGCTCAACGGCTGCGGCCTCGACGCCCGCCCCGAGCAGGCGTCCTCCCAAGGCAATCTGGACTTGGCCGTGCTGACCCGCCAGCGGATCGTGCTGTTCGAGTTCAAGACTGTGCCCGGACGCCAAGGCTCCGGCCGGGCGCTGCGGCAGCTGAAGGCCAAGCGCTACGCGGACCAGCACCTCGGCTCCGGCAAGCCGGTCCACTTGGTGGGCGTGGAGTTCAGCCGCGAGACGCGCAACGTGGCCCGGGTGGAGTGGGAGACGGTCGGCACTGCCGAGGCCGGCTCAGCCGACGCCTCCGACGCAGCCGCCCCGGACTGAAGCAGCCCGCCGCTATCCCGTCTCGCTGCCACGAGGCGAGCAAGCCCCGCTTCGAACCGCCAGAGACAACAGGGGCACGCACCGACAACCTTGGACGCTCTTCCCTCAACCGGAAGACACTCTCCAGCATCGCCTCCGCCTTCTCGCCGAAGGCTGCCACCCACCGGCGGCACACCATGCGGCCCCCTTGGGCGAACCACCCCAAGTCTCCCAGCACCACCGCGACTGGTCCTCCCGGTCCCCTCCCACTGTCGCTTGCCGAAGCAACCCTCCGGCACCCAGCCCACTGCCCACCGCGGCAGCCTCCATTCAGACTCCCTCAGCGCCTTCCACAGCGAGGCGCCCACGACCCTTGCGGCTCCTCCCGCTCCGAGATCCGCTCCTCAAGGCCCGGAACTGTGAGCACTGTGAGAGTCTCACCGTAGCTGCCCAGCCCGTCCCTCGCTCCCCTCAAGGCTGCACTTACCAGCGACCCATGCCCCGGGGACCCGGTAGATGTCGTCGATTGCCTCCAACGCCGCTCCTCAACGCAGCCACGGGAACCAGAACTCGACGCGCCTCCCTCGCACTGGACGACGACCACTGGATCAGATGTGATGCTCTCGGCCCCAGCGGCCATCCCGCTCTTCAGCACTGTCAGCGCCGCACGGTGCCACCTCGGCGGGCCGGTGCCCAGCCCCCGCCTCGCCGGGTGGCGGTGTTGCGGAATGCTTGGAAGGGCGAGACCATCCGCCGTCCATACAGACTGAGCCTAACCGGCCCCCGCGCGGCCAAGTTACCTGGCGCTCAACACCCGGTCGTCCAGTTCAATCTCTGTCCGCTATGCAGCCACCGCCCACCGACGGGCGCCTTCCCGGTCTGCACCCGCCGCCATCCGCGCGCTACACCGACCAACGAACCGAAGACCTCGATCACCCCGCGACACAGTGAACCATGGATCCGGTCACTGCTCAGCGCCCTGGTCGAAGGCCAAAGGCCGGTTGTGCTGGCCGGGTTGTCTCGCCAACTCCTTGGGTGATTGCGGATCGGACGAGACCACTGCCACGTTCAGTTTCGCGCCCTAGAGAACCAGCGCAGGACGATCCGGCCGGTCGCCCCAGCAGGCCGACCCACCGCTCGCCGTCTCAGCGGCCCGGAAACGATGGAGCGCGCTTCTCTAGGAACGCTCGGGTTCCCTCGCGCACATCGTCGGTGGCGCAGCTGATGGCGTACTGGGAGACCTCCCAATCCAGCGCTTCGTAGAGAGGCATCTCGCAGCCCTTGCGGACTGCCTGCAGCGTGAGGGCGATGGCTACGGGGCCGTTCCGCAGGATCCTCAGCGCCAAGCTCCGTGCCTCGTCAAGCAGGACCTCCGGCTCGGTGACCCGGTTGACCAAGCCGCATTGCAGCGCCCGCTCGGCGTCGATCGGATCGCCGGTCAGCAGCATCTCCAGGGCGCGTCCCTTTCCGATCAGCCGGGGGAGGCGCTGCGTGCCCCCAAATCCCGGCACGATGCCGAGCCGGAGTTCGGGCTGGCCGAGCCGCGCGCGACTGGACGCGATCCTCAGGTGGCAGGCCATCGCTAGTTCGAGTCCTCCCCCCAGCGCGTATCCGTTGATGGCGGCGATGACCGGCTTCTCCATCTCCTCTATCTGCCGCAGCAAGGCTTGTCCGCGCAGGCCCCACCGGCGGCCTTCCAAGGCTGAGAAGCCGGACACCTCCTGGATGTCGGCGCCGGCGACGAAGCTCTTCCTTCCCGCGCCCGTCACGATGACGGCTCGGATGGATGCCTCGGCTGCGGCATGCCGGAAGAAGTCCTCGAGCTCGCCCAGCACGGCCGAGTTCAGCGAGTTGAGCTTCGCCGGACGGTTGATCGTCACCACCGCCAGCTTCCCGTTCCGTTCCACCAAGAGGTTGGTGTAGTTTGTCACGTGCCCAGTGTACATTCGCACACGGGAGCTGAGTCCGGCTGGCTTGGCATATTCCATGTGCAAGAGAGGCTCTGGCTGGTGCCGATGGGCGCAGACAAGGGGCTGAGCAGCCGGAATCACCGCTGAGAAGATCAGTCGGCGCGATCGTGTCGCCAGCCTCCATCGCAAGGAGGCCGGGCGGACGGTCCAAAGAGACGGCCAAAGGGACACTATAGTGGTGTGTACGGCCACCCGTCACATTATCGCTTTCCCGGCAGCCTAGCCTCGATGGCCCAGTAGATCGGCAACGCAGTGCCGGTTCGTCTTGCGAACGTCGTAGGACAGCATGTTGTCCGACATCTCGCGACGGCAAGTGTGCCCAGATACCAATGGACGTAAGCTTCAGCGCCCGGGCTAGGACACTGGACATGCTCGGAAGGCAGCAGATCGCGGGCATCGCTACGGCTATCAGCGAGCTGCTCAAGAACGCCTACGACGCGGATGATACTCATTGGTCAGGATCTCGGCAAGCCGACAGGGAGCACCGCCCAGAAATCCACTTGGATGTGGAGTCAGGCGCAGGGGAGGCGGGCGTTCCGTGAGGTCCACGGTCCGACCGCAGTCCGGCAGCCGGGACCGAGAGTCTCACCTCTAGTCCGCGCCGTCCGCCAAACTGTCCTCAGCGACTTCGGGTCGGGTCGGGCCCTTGAACTACTAGCGGGAAACTCTCGGCTCCGCGTCAGGTTCCGTCGTGCCTACACGTGGGGAAAACGGCTACAAATCGCGCGTGTGCGCACACGTCCGTTGCCAACACGGCTCTTCTCGCCGCACTCGGTCGACTCTCCGCTCATGCTCCCACCTCCTCGTCCACATCGTCCGGTAACTGTGGCTTCTCGTAGTTGCCAGCTTGAGCGTCGCGGACGATGGAAAATCCATTTTCTCCTACTCGAACCGTCAATCGCTTTGAACCCATCGATAACAACAGATCCGGGAGTTTGACCGGCTCCTCGCCGAGCAAGTCTTGGAGGGGGTCCTGAACATATTTTTCTAGGAATCGTGCCATGGTGAATCCCGCCAAGCTTTCGAGATGGGCCCAAGCGTGTTGACCGATATAGGCCGCGCCTCCCGCGCTCACGAATGCTGCTCTCAGTTGTTTCAGCTTCGCATTCGGGGTTGGATCCAACACGACCAAGACGGGAACGTACCCACTGTGCCGGCAGTCCTCCGGGAAATCTAGTCCCCCTGCCACCGGCCTTGGCCGGATGCTGCGAGTGTCACTCTGAGCTTGATCTCGTACGCCCGCCTTTGGCGGAGACAGTCTATCTGCCGACCCTTGTTACTGACACTACGCCGCTTGACGGGACTCTTCCGTGCGCTAACAGGTACGCCTCCAACGGCGGCGGAAATGATGGGCTCAAATAGGTACCCCGTCTCCTGTCCAGCCCGATTGTCGATGTCGAACATCCACTTCCTCCACAGCAGGAAGCTGGCCAAGGCCCCCGCATCCATGCCACCGTACTGCAGCAACCCTCGCGGGCCGATTTGGTCGATAGTCGGCACAGCCTGTGTCTCTAGGATCCGCTCGTATTTCTGACGATCTTTGTGCAAAGCTGCTAGGCATCCAAAGTAGATATCTGCGTTGGAATCCAAGCCAATGAGACGTTCGAACAGGGCCAAGAACGAGACACCGGAGAGTTTCAAGCGCGATAGCGGACTTGGACTGAAGAACTCGGTCAGCGTTGCAGGAACTTCTGGGAATCGCGCTCCTAGACCCAGATCACGGACAATCACTCCCACCAAGTAGCCGCACACCTCATCGCTCAATGCGACGGCTTGTCCACCGGAGCCAAGCGACTGTGCCCGGGTGACGATCGCCTTCTGGCTTTGTGTTAGAGCCACAGCGATGGCTCGTAGTTCGTGCGAACGAGATCTGAAAAGTGCGCCCGGACGAGCCGCACGACCCTCGCTAGGGCTGGACTCAAACCGTTCGAGTGTGTCGGGATGAAGCTTAGGAGGGCCCCTGGTGCGGCACCGATCGTTGCTGATCGCAGACTCTCCAAGACAGCTCCACCGACCCTCGCAGCGAGGAGCGGCGGCACCGCGTTTCCTATCACCTGCATTCGTGTTGAGCTAGACCCTTGAAATCGGAAGTCGTCGGGGAACGTCTGTAGTCGTGCGCACTCCCGCACGGTCAGACATCGATCTTCCGTCGGATGGATACACTCGTTTCGCATCGCTCCGGTGACAGCCTTGGCAGGCTCATCCAAGCGCAATCTCCGAATTCCTGCAGGAGCCCCCCCTCTCTTCTGCGTTGGAGTTCCATCCATGACACGCCGAAACGCCCGACGACGGTAACTGTCGTGCCAATACACCTTAGGAAGGTGTTTCATCGTCTGACCTGGCCGGAGCGCTTGGGCTCTTTCGAGGTCCAGTCCTTCCAGCGGGATGTAGTAGTGGTCCTCGGGGTTGCCCGGAGGATCCATTGAGGCTGATGGCAGACCGGCAAGCGCCTCTCCAAGATTTGGAGTCGGCGGCAAGTGGCGTCCGGCCAAACGGGCCCCTGGCGCACCATGAGCTGAGTGCGTTGGCTCGGGATACTGCGGATCCCATCCAAATGCCCCAATGGCGATCACGCGCTTGCGGTGCTGCGGCACACCGAAGTTCGCCGCGTTTATCTTCCGAAGATGAATCCGATAGCCCGTCTGGACCAAAGGCTCTAGCAATTCGACAACTCTCGATCCGCCCTCGGCGGTCAAGAATCCCTCCACGTTCTCGAAGACAAATACCAGCGGACGGAGTTCGGCGACCAGCCGGGCGAACTCACCAACAAGTGTGTTCCGATCGTCTCCACGCCTACGCTGACCTGCGGACGAGAAGCCCTGACAGGGCGGGCCGCCAACAATCACGTCCGGCGTGCCTGAACCGAGCATGAGAGTTCCTGCGAGGTCGGCACCATCTAGTGTCGCGAGGTCAGCATTGACGACCTTAGCACTCCCGTGACTCCTATGGAACACCTTCAGAGCGACATCCCAAGTGTCCACGCCGCCAAGGAGCCGGAAACCGCACATCGCCAAGCCCCACGACATCCCGCCGCAACCGCTGAAGAGGTCCACGACGGTCGGTCCGGCATTCATGGTTGTCATGATGCCATACGGCCACACTAGCGGGCAAGGGGCTCCTTGCCCGCTAGTGTTCGACCAGCCGTGACCGAGGCATTGCGAGAACTGCACGATCCGGTCTGGGCAGACAACTTCGCCTCCTAACCAGACCGTGGGGGGGAACGCGTACATCGAAGATGGGGGCCATGTCCTCCGCGCCAGCAACGTGGAGACCGGCGCTCGTGCCGGGGCACATGCGTTCGTCGGCGAGAACGCGCATCGACGCGGATGCCACGGTACTCCGGAGCGCGGTTCTCCGCACGGCTTGCGCGTCGAGGGGCTGTCCGGGGTTCCAGTTCCTCCGGAGCGATGATCACCGGGGGCGTAGACTGAAGGCTGGCGTGTACACCCAAGCAGCGGAGGAACGAGGATGGCAATGAAGGATCCGGCCAAATGGGAGCCTCTCAAGGGGATGCCCGATGGGGCGCACGCTTGGGAGCTGCCCGGGCTTCGGGAGATGGAGCAAGAATGGCAGCAGATTCGGAGCGAGCTGACAAGTCGGGACCGGCCCCGGCGCTTCCTTGACAACTGGCTGCAGGAGCGGAATCGCGCGTTTGCCATCGAGAACGGCCAGATCGAGAACCTTTACACCCTGCGCCGGGGCATCACCGAAGAGTTGATGGCCGAGGGCCTTCAGGGCGTCATGGGCGCGCACACGCTGGAGGGGCTTTCGGACAAGACGATCCAAGGCCTATTGCGGGACCAAGAGGAAGCTTTGGAGGTAATGTTCAAGGATGTCGCCCGCGGCTGGCCCCTCACGCAGCACGCGATCCGCACGTGGCATGCCATGCTGACGCGCCACCAAGAGACCGTCACGGCCCTCCACATCACGCCTGACGGCAAGGCGACGATGCGCGTGCAGATCCCCTTCCGGGAGAAGGGCGTCTGGAAGACCCTTCCGAACAATCCCCTCCGCACGGACGGCCGGGTCCACGAGTACTGCCCGCCCGAGCAGCTGCAGTCCGAGATGGACCGATTCATCGATCTCCACCGGGAGATCGAGGCGCAGGACTACCCCGTCGAGGTCGAGGCCGCGTGGATGCACCACAGGTTCGTCCGTACGCATCCGTTCCGGGATGGCAACGGCCGGGTCTCTCGAATGCTGATGGCCTACGCCTACACAAGGCGCTGGCTGCCGCCCCCAATCATCGGCACCGAGAGGAAGTCTGTCTATATCCGCGCGCTGGAGGCCGCTGATCGCGGAAACCTCAGGGCTTTCAGCGACTACTTGGGGGATCTGTCCAGGGGCGAACTGAGGACTGTCATTCAGATCGGCAGGGAGGCGCTGGACGGATACTTGGAGCGCCCCAACGGGAATGGCGGACGGACCTACATCGACCAGTACGTGCCACCCCTCCGGGACGGAGACCCGCTGCCGCCGCACTGGAGGCGTGATCGCGGGGTACGCGGCCAATAGGGGCAGCGTCGGCGCCATGAAGCCCCGCTCGAGTTCAGTTACGCCGAGAGCGTTACGTCGCAATAAAGCAGCACTGGGCACCGGGCCTAGCAGGAGAGCCGTCTTGTGGCCCTAGTCGCCCTGAGCCAAGCGGAGGCTGACGCTCTGATCGCTCTGGAAAAACACCGAGCTGATCGTCGGAACTGGGCCTTCCCGACGGCAGGCAACTCGATCTCTGTCCCGCTTGAGTCCGCAGATGGGCGGGAGCAGTTTCTGCTCGACGTGAGCCGTGGCCGGACGGATCTTCGCAAGGTGAAAATGCAGAATCGAGGCAGGCAGGTCGTGGTGCTCGTGCGCCTAGATCTTGGGGGGCCGCCCCACCGCAACCCAGACGGCGAGGAGATCGGAACGCCCCACATCCATGTATACCGAGAGGGTTACGGTGACAAGTGGGCGTCCCCGTGGCCGGCTAGATTCCTTGCAACGGCCGACCTGTGGCCGACCTTGGATGACTTTTTTCTCTACTGCAACGTGACGCGGCCACCGCGCATACAAGTGGGACTCTTCACATGATGCGGGATATCCAGAACCTGTTGGACGCATACTATGCATGGCTCAAGGAGAAGACCGTCCTGCGGCAGATCGACGAATGGGTCGAGATAACGACGCCGTACCTCGACCGGCATAACGACTACCTGCAGATCTACGCCAAACGCGCCAACGACGGTTTTCTGCTCACGGACGACGGATACACGATTGGAGATCTGGAGCAGGGCGGCTTGAAGCTGGGAAGCAAGAGGCGCCAAGAGTTGTTGAGTGTGACCGTGAAAGGGTTCGGCGTACAGCTAGAGGAAAACGCTCTTCAAGTCCAGGCGGTCCCCGAGGACTTTGCGCTCCGCAAGCACAGCTTGGCCCAAGCCATGCTTGCCGTGAACGACATGTTCTACCTAGCAGCCCCCCGATTCAAGAGCCTGTTCTATCAGGACGTGGTCAAGTGGCTCGATGTTCACGACATCCGGCATACACCGAAGGTGAAATTCAGCGGCACGAGTGGATTCGATCACCTGTTCGATTTCGTCATTCCTAAGTCCAGGGAGGCACCGGAACGTATCGTCCGTACAGTCAACAGCCCCAGTCGACAGACCGCGCAGACCGTCGTGTTCGCTTGGCTGGACACAAAAGCTGCGCGGTCCCCCGAATCCCGCGCCTACGCGATTCTGAACGACTCAGATCAACCGATTTCCCACCAGGTCGTGAAGGCAATCCAGAACTACGATGTGTCGCCGATAGTATGGTCGCGCCGCGAGGAGGCGCGTCCGGACTTGGCTGCTTGATTGCGGGCCGGATGACCTCATACATCATGCGGGCGCGGCGCTTGGGGTGACCGGCGGTCGTCCGGCCGGTGGCCGAACAACACCCTCTTCCGTGCTCGCCTGCCAAGAAGCGGCTGGCGAGGCGCACGGCGGCAACGGCTTGCTCGCGACAGACAATTGGTGCGGCCGGTGCCCCGGTCAGAACGCGCAGCGTAGCCCCTCGGAGACCGTTGGAGGTTCCAGCTCCAGCATGGCTGCAGCGAGCCTAGTCCCAAGTCGAATTGCCACGGCGGCTGGCCGGCACGGCCGTCGTCAACGGGTCGTCGCGCCGCGATCGAGCGTCGATTCCTGCTCCGCCAATGGCTGGCTGGGCGACGGCTACGTCGGCTACGTCAGCGCCTCCGCCCGGTAACTCTGTAGGCTGGTGAACTCGCCGCGGATCCGCAGCTGCAACGGATTGCGATCGAGCCCCAAGTGTGAAGCGCCAGTCCTTGCTGGTAACCGAGCCACTAGCTCAGCCTTGATGCAGAGCGCTCCAGTAGGAGACCCGACTGCCGAGGCAGCTTCTTGTAGCGCGCGACGCTATCGCGTCAGGTCGGCGGCAGCCAGCGCCGGCACGAACAGCGACCGCGAGTCCGCGCCCACCTCGACCACTCGCAGGGGCGAGTTCAGGTCGTTTGTCAACTGGAAGGCGCTCCCCCCCGCCAGCGGAAGCAGGCCCGTCGGCGCGCACGCGCATTCGGTGTAGCGCGGCACTCCGCCGTACAAGGGGATCGAAGCCACGCCGCCCGGCACGGCTACCGCCACATAGCGGCCGTCTGATGTCGCCCCGACGCCCAGCGGGCTGTGCAGGTCGTCCGCGGCGGAGGCGATCACTGAGGTCTGGCGTCTCGCGACCACATCCCGGATCATCAGCACCTCGTTGGCGCCCCGATCGGCGACCAAGGCGTCATTGCTGCCCGCGAAGAAGGCCAAATCCGACCCGCTGGTCAGCGCGCCGATGCGGCTCCAGTCCCCACCCGCGTCGCTTGCGTAGAGCGCTCCAGCGTTGGCTTGAGCAGCGGCCGCCAAGACCACGCCCCGGTCGCTGATCGCGAAGGCCGTCCACGCTCCGACGCCCGCCGGCAGGCTCAGCGTTTCGCCCGTCGCCGGCACTCCCGCCAAGTCGTGCAGCAGCTGGATCGCGCCCGAGGACGGCGCGAAGAGCGCCGCGCGCGCTCCAGTCGGGCTGATCATCGCTCCCTCAGCTCCGGCGAGGGCCCCTTCCAGCAGCACGGCTGTCGGAGGCGAGACTCCTAGGTTGACGACCCAGCTCTGACCGTCCCCGTCTGCCACGATTGCGTAGTCCTGGCTGGGCGAGATGGCGGCCCGGGCGATCGGGAAGTCCAGCGCCAATGCGTCGCCGATGCTCGACGCACCTGGAATCCCGTCAATGCGATGCAGCGTTCCGGTCTCGGAGTTGAAGACATGGCCCAGCACCGGAGACTGCACCAAGTAGTTGTTCGAGGCCTGCGCGGCCGATCCGGCGAGCAGCAAGGCTGCCAAGAGCAGAGGTGTGCAGCGAGAATTCATTACGCAATAATCCCTATCTACAATGACGAATCGCGCCACGCTAGGTTACGCGGACGCTTCGATCGCGGGCTGACCGCGCTCGGGTCGGCCACCAGGCGCCAGGGCGGCTGGTACAATTGGAGCGCTGTGCCTGCGGCCAAGCTACGTGTCTGCGCGGTCAGCTACTTGAACACGGCTCCGCTCGTTTGGGGCCTCCGCAGCGGCCCGCAAGCCGGTTGCTTCGACTTGAGCTTCGACCTCCCCTCGCGCTGCGCGGAGCGGCTCCGCTCCGGGGCGGCCGATGTGGGGCTGGTGCCGGTCGTCGAGCTGGTCCGCCAACCGGACTTGGTGGTGGTGCCTCGGCTGGCGGTCGCCTGTCGCGGGGCGGTGCGCAGCATCCTGCTGGTGTCCAAGAAGCCGCTGGCAGGAATCGAGTCGTTCGCGGCGGACACCAGCTCACGCACTTCCGTCGTGCTCGCGCAGGTAGTCGCCGCGCATGCCCACGGCATCCGTCCGACGGTGCGCCCCTATCCCCCCAAGCTGGACGAGATGCTGGAGATTGCCGACGCCGCCCTCGTGATCGGCGATCCGGCGCTGCGGATCGATCCGGCGATGTCGGGCTGGAAGCGGCGCCCCGTCTTGGTCTACGACTTGGGAGCGGAGTGGGAGGACCTCACCGGGCTCCCCATGGTCTTCGCTGTTTGGGGCGCCAAGAATCTGGCGGAGACCGACGGCCTATGCGAGACCCTCTGGGAATCGGCCGATTACGGTCTCTCACGCATCGAGGAGATCGTGGACTGCGAGAGCGCCCGCTTGGGCTTCGCGCCCTCCGATGTGCGCCGCTACCTCACGGCCAACGTCCGCTACTCCCTAGGTGAGCGCGAGCGCGAGGGGCTGGAGCTGTATCTCCGCCTCGCCGCCGACCTAGGCCTCACGGACGCGTCCCGACGCATCCGCTACATCGAAGAGCCGGTGCTGGCCGGCTAGATCGCCATGATGACCAACGACCAAGCGCTCGAGTGCTTCCGCAGCGATGACCTCATCGGCCTCGGCATGGATGCCGACGCCGCGCGAGAGAGGCTGCATCCGCACCGCATCGCCAGCTACATCATCGACCGCAATATCAATCACACCAACGAATGCACCGAGTACTGCAGCTTCTGCGCCTTCTACCGGCCCATGGGGCACGAGGAGGGCTACGTGCTGCCGTTCGAGGTCATCGCTGAGAAGATCCGGGAGACGGTGGACCGCGGGGGCACGGGCGTCCTCATGCAGGGTGGCGTCAACCCGAACCTCGACATCCGCTACTTCGAATCCCTGTTCAGCCGCTTGAAGCGCAGGTTCCCTGAAGTGCAGCTGCACTGCCTGTCCGCCCCAGAGATCCTCACGATCGCCGAAGTGAGCGGTCTGACGATCCGAGCCGCGCTGCTGCGCCTGCGCGACGCCGGGATGGACTCGATGCCGGGCGCGGGTGCGGAGATCCTCGACGACGAGGTCCGCTTCCGGATCGCCCGCCTCAAGTGCACGACCGAGCAGTGGATCGAGGTGCATCGGACGGCCCATTCGATCGGCATGAGCACCACCGCCACGATGATGTTCGGCTGCGGCGAGACCGTCGAGCACCGGGTCAGGCACTTGCAGACGCTCCGGCGCCTGCAGGACGAGACCGGCGGTTTCACGGCCTTCATCCCTTGGCCGTTCCAGCCCGAGAACACCGCGCTCGGACGAAAGGTGCCCGAAGAGGCCACCGCGTGCGAGTTCCTGAGGACGCTGGCCATCTCGCGGCTGTACCTGCACAATTTCGTGAATGTCCAGACGTCGTGGGTCACGCAAGGCCTGAAGGTCTGCCAGCTCGGCCTGCGCTTCGGGGGCAACGACGTCGGCAGCGTGATGCTGGAGGAGAACGTCGTCAGGCAGGCCGGCGCCAGTCATTGCGCTACGGAAGAGGACCTGCGCCGGATGATCCGTGAGGCGGGCTTCATACCCAAGCAGCGCGATACGCTGTACCGCACGTATTACCTCAACTGAACGCCCCGCAGTCCGGGCGCCCCGATCAGCGGCTCCGCTTGGCTGTGAACCCCACGGCCCTCTCGGTGTCGAGGTTGATCCGTTGGCCTTGGATCGAGTTCTTGCCCACCGTCGCCGTCCACTCGTGCTCGACGCCCTGCTCGACGGTGAGGAACTCCAAGTCCTTGCCGAGCAGCAGGCCGTACTCTACTGAGGCGGACTCGCCGTTCGGCAGCGTGACCGTTCCCCGCACATCCCCGTCCTCTTCGGAGAACTCAATCCGGTAAGTGTCACCGCCGACCTTCAGTTCCCAAGCCCCGTTGAGGGGGGACGGCTTCTTCGTCTGGGCGAAGGCCGGCGCGGCGGCGAGCGCGACGGCCAGCACGGCCCCCAGCAGCTGGCATGCGGTCAATGGCTTCAGCTTCGTCACGGTGATTGAACTCCTGCGCGTTTAGACCGCTGGACCGGACCTGAGGTTTCGCTCCGTTGGGCGGCGCGTCGCAGCATTGTAACGCCGGCGCCTTAAGCTGGTACTTGAGGGGCCCGCCTCGCGGCGGCCCGCTCGTTCTGCTCGGATCCCGCTTTCGTACGCGCGGAGCTGCTGTCCGGCAGAGTCTCGATTGCGCTCATGGTCACTCTCCACCCGATTCCCCGTGCCTTGGTTCCGTCCTCCAGCCCGGCGGCGCAGGCCATTAGCAGCCCCAACTACGACGAGTTCCAGAGCGATCTCGAGATCTACGAGATCCTCCGCAGACAGCCTGACAGCGTCCTGCGGGTCACCATGCCGCACGCCCTAGCGGACTCGCCTGACCGGTTGCTGACGGAAGGTTCCCCCGAGGCGTTGGCGGCGGCTCGGTCCCGCATGGCCGAACTGCGGGCCGGCCCGCTGACTGTCGAGCGCGAGGACGTGATGTTCCTGTACGAGATCGAGGACCCCGCACGCCCAGCAGTGCGGCAGCTGGGCCTGGGGGGGCTGGCCCGCGCCGCAGACATCCTGACCGAGGAGGCGCCGCGCGGGACGATCGTTCGCAATGAGGGCGTGCGCCCCAAGAAGGCCCGCGGCCGGGCCGACCTCATCCGTGCGACCCGGTCAATCGTGGGCGTCGTCAACAATGCCGTGGAGGATGCTGGTGGGCGTTACGCCGCCCTGCTGGAAGCCTGCGCCGACTCCCGCGAGCCGCACTGCTCCGCCACCGCCGAGGACGGCTGCCGGCACAGGGTCTGGCTAGTGGGGGACTCGCCCGACCGGGATTCCCTGATCGCGGCGCTGCAAGCCGAGCCCTACGCCTACGTGGCGGACGGCAACCACCGCAGCGCGGCGGCCGCCATGCTGGGCCTTGACTTCGCCACGGTGGTCTTCCCGGCCCACAGGATGGGCCTCAAGCCCTACAACCGCCTGGTCCGCTCGACTGCTCGGTCCGCGGCGGCCTGGGAGCGCGCCCTGGCACCAAGCTTTCACGTGGAACGTCGCGCCTCGGGAGAGGACTACCAGCCCTCCGAAACCCATTCGATCGGCCTCTACGCGAACTCAGGCTGGCTGTGCCTCCGCCCCCGGGCCGGGACTTGGGACGCCGCCAACGCTGCCGAGTCGATCGATGCCGCCATCGCGCAGCGGAATCTCTTCGACCGGGTGTGCGGCATTGCGGACCCGCGGGACGGCCGCCTGACGTTCGTGGGCGGGGACCGCGAGGCCTCCTACCTGCGCCGCAGGGTGGATGCCGGCGAGTTCGAGTTCGCCGTCACCCTACCGCCCGTGACGATGGGTCAGTTCATCGACGTCTGCCGCCAGCGCCGGATCATGCCTCCCAAGTCCACCTGGTTCTCGCCGAAGATACGAAGCGGCCTTGTGATGGCCCTGCTGGACTGACTGCGGCGCGCCGATCTCCGGTGGCAGGGGCCTCCTCCGGCGCTAGAATGGCACCTCGGATTCCCTAGGCCGGAAGTGCGGCCCCGGCTTCCGCGAGTGACGCCAAGTGACCTCCCGCCCGCAGCTTTCCCCTGTCGTCCAACGCCTCGCTGGCTGGATCGGGGCGCTGGCCCCGCTGGTGCTCGGCCTGCCCAGCCCCGGCTTCGCGGAGGTGCTGTTCCTGCCTGTCGGAGTGACGGCTGCCGGCAGCCCTATCCGGGCGGCCATCGACTCCCGCGCTCTCGACCCGGCCCGAGACGTCCCGAGCGTCCTGCTCGTGGCGGGGCTGGACGGAGCCTCCGCATCGGCCGACTTGGCCGCGGCCATGCTGCGCGGTCCCGGCGAGCCGGAGTTCGCCCTGTCCGCCGTGCTGAATGCGTTTCCCGACCGGCCCCCCGCCGAGGCGTTTCCCCCGGCCGGTCCTGCCTATCAGGGCGATGAGGTCGAGTCCCAGTACGTGTGGCGCTTCTTGGGCTCGCTCGCACCCGACTTGGTCGTGGATCTGAGGACGGATGAGCGGCCCAGCCCGCTGGTCGCAGCGCTGGCGCGCGGCGCCCAGCCGGCCGATGTCGGCCGGATTCCGGGCGCTGTGCTCCGCCTTTCTGCCGCAGGGCAGCCGCTGGAGCGGTTGAAGGCCGAGGCCATGCGCCGCGTGGTCCGCCGAGCCGCCTCCCTCGGGCCGTCCCCGGCCAGATCGGAGCTGCAGTCGCGGCTCGCCCGCGAGCCGGTTGAGGTGGCAGTTCAGTTGGAGCGGGCCTACGGCCACACGCTTGAGAGCGCCGTCTACATTCCCGCGCTCGCGCTGGTCGGCAGGCTCCGCTTGGGCGACCTGCTGGGCGAGAGCCGGCTGGAGGATGTGGAGCGCATCGCCCGTCCGTTTCTGGACGGCAAGCCGTCGCTGGGCCCGCGGCCGTCCGGGAGCAACGTGTCGGGGCATCTGATCTTCGCGGAGCTGCATGAGCGGACCGGTAGGCGGGAGTACTTGGACCTGGCCCGCGCCGCCGCCGACCTGGGCTTCGATCCCGACGGATCCCTGCGGCCCTCCATGCCCTTTCACAACGAGATGAGCGACTCGGTGTTCATGGGCTGCGCCATCTTGGCGCGCGTCGGCAGGCTGACCGGCGAGCAGCGGTACTTCAGCATGGCGGTGCGGCACCTGCGCTTCATGCGCCAGCTGGACCTGAGGCGGGACGGTCTCTACCGCCACTCCCCGCTGGACGAGGCTGCTTGGGGGCGGGGCAATGGGTTTCCTGCTCTCGGCTTGGCGCTGGCCGCTTCGGACTGGCCGGCGGAGGATGACGGGTGGGGCGAGGTGCTCGGCTCGCTGCGCTCCCATCTGAGGGCGCTGGCCCGCCATCAGGACGCCACGGGAGCGTGGCACCAGGTGGTGGATCGGCCCGAGAGCTACCGCGAGCTGACTGCCACGGCCATGATCGGCTTCGCCGTGACGCGCGGCCTGCGACGCGGTTGGCTGGACCGGCAGGAGTTCGAGCCGGTCGCGGACCGGGCCTGGCGCGCAGTGAAGGCCCGCGTGAAGGCCGACGCCACCCTGTTGGACGTCTGCAGGAGCACGGGGCGCCAGACCTCGCTGCGGGCCTACTACCACCGCGAGGCCATTCTGGGCCGGGACGATCGCGGCGGCGCCATGGCCTTGCTGCTCGCCACCGAGCGAGCCCTGTGGCTGCGGGAACGCTGAGGCCGGTCGGTTTCAGCCCACCGGCTGGGGCGTGCCCCCGTCGGCGCGCGAACGGTTCATTGCCAAGCCCATGCGGACCGCTTCGGCCGACTGCTCGGGGGGGCAGATCTGCGACGGCCTGCCGGCGCGGCAGCAGGCGAGGAACTCCTGCAGCTCGGCGGCGAAGCCGTCTTGGTCAGGCAGGCCGACGTCCTCCGCCTCGCCCGCCGCGTTGTGCAGGCGGAGGCCGGGCCGGTGGGAGCTGTAGTCGAGCGTGCCACCGTCGCAGAGGATTGTGAACTCCATGGAGAACGGAAAGCTGGCTGGGTGGTGCCAGCCGCCGGAGACGACCACGGGCACGCCGTTCCCGTAATCCAAGCGCGCTTCGACGAAGTCGATTCCGGCTTCCAGATCCTCTACGCCGGTGGCGCGGACGGCTTGCGGCCGGCCGAGAAGATGCCGGCAGAAGTCGAGGTCGTGGATGAGCAGGTCCAGAACGCCGCCTCCGCTGCGAGCCGGGTCCTTGAGCCAACGGCCCCATGCCGGCGCGGCACAGCGCCGGCGGAAGGTCGCGGCGCGGACCCGGCCCAGCTCGCCGGACAGGATCTTGGCGCGCGCCGCTACGTACTCGGGGAAGAAGCGAAGCACCTGCGCGACCATCAGGACGCGTCCCGCCGCCTCGGAGGCCCGGATCATCCGGGCACAGGCTTCGCCGCTCAAGGCCATCGGCTTCTCGACCAGCACGTGCTTGCCGCAGGCCAGCGCTTGGAGGGCCAGCGGCTCGTGCAGGTTGGTCGGCGTGCAGATGTCCACGGCTTCGACCCGCGGGTCGCCGATGAGGTCCTCCGGTGTTGAGTAGCGGGCGGCGGCGCCGAAGTCGAGCTTGCCGCCGCCGCGGTTCAGGTTCCCTCCGACCTCGCTCAGGTCGCCGTCCCTCTTCTTCGCGCTGGAACTGGCGACGGCGGCGAGCTCGAAGCCCGTCGCTTGCTGGTAGGCCTCCAGGTGCGTGCTGCCCATGAAGCCGAGGCCGATCACTCCGATTCTCATGTCTGCGAGACTCCATACCTACTGTATTCCGGTTGGGGGCGGCGACCCCGTCCGGGCTGCGAAGGCGGCGGGCTGCTGAGCGCGCTGCACTGCGCCGGACTTCGGTTCCGCCGATCGGCCGAGGACAGTTCTGGGCCGGCTCTGCCATGCTTTCGAATGGCCCTCCGGCTGCCTGGCGCTGGCGCGCGGCGACTGGTCTGGTCAGTCCCCGCTGAAGATCGCGCTCGCGGGGGCAAGGGCCCACACGAGGCCGTCTTGCCCGCGCTGAGTAGGTGACGCCCCTGCGGCGCGCCGCCATCGAAGGGCACCTGACTCAGGGAGCGTTCGGGCCGTCATGATGCACGAGCCAAGAGGCGGTCAGCGAGGGGCTCGGTCAGGATGTATACCCTAAGGGTCCGCGCATTCCGAGTTTCCCGGCCAGTCCGGCTGGCGGGCCGAGACCGCGCACCCTCCGATGACCGATCCCATCCCTGTTCCGGCTTGGCTGGTGGCCGCCGGGGCGGCCTGCGTCCTGTGGGCGCTGCTGGACCGGCTGCTGATTCCCAGCGCGCGATGGTTGATCCGCCGCCGCGCCAATCGGATCGTCGATCAACTCAACACACGTCTGCAGTTCCGAATTCCGAGCTTCAAGCTGACGCGGCGCAAGGTGCTGATCGACCGCCTTGCCTCCGATCCAGAAGTGATGCGCTGCGCGGCCGCGTGCGCCGACCGGACCGGCACCCCCATGGCGGTGCTCAGGACGCAGGTTGAGCGCCACGCTCGGGAGATCGTGCCGTCGTTCGACGCTTACTCATACTTCCGCGTGGGAAGCTACTTGGCGCGGCGGATCGCTGACCTGCTGTACCGGCTCCGCTTGGGCTATTCGGACGATGAGTCGCTGGCCAGGATCGCGCCCGACGCCAGCGTCGTGTTCGTCATCAACCACCGCAGCAACATGGACTACGTGATTGTCGCCTACATGGCAGCCAGCCGGACTGCGCTCAGCTACGCGGTCGGGGAATGGGCGTCCGTCTGGCCGCTGCGGACCTTGTTGCGATCGCTGGGAGCCTACTTCGTCCAGCGCAACTCCCGGGACCCGCTCTACCGCAGGATCCTCGCTCGCTACGTGCAGATGGCGATCCGGGGCGGCGTCGTCCAGGCAGTGTTCCCCGAAGGCCGCCTCTCGCGGGACGGGAGACTGCAGCCCTTCCGCCTGGGGCTAATCAGCTACATGCTGGACGCCTTCGATCCGGCCTCCGGGCGCGACCTCGTGTTCGTGCCGGTCGGAGTCAACTACGACCGCGTCATCGAGGACCGATCTCTGCTGCGGACGCTCGACCCGGACGCGCCGCGGCGGGGCCGGTTGTTCGCTGTCGCGACGGCGCTGAAGGCGACCGTCCGCCATCTCACCTTGATGGCGGGGCAACGCTGGTACCGCCTGGGGTACGCCTGCGTCAACTTCGGAACGCCAGTTTCCATGCGCGAGTACTTCGCCGAACAGGGATGGGACTCCGAAACTCTGCGCGGCGAGAAGCGCACGGGGGCTGTTGAGCGAGTGGGTCAGGACTTGCGGTCCGCGGTGGCCGCGACGATTCCCGTGCTGCCCGCCGCGCTGGTCGCGTCAGTGTTCCGGCACGCGGGTAGGCGGCGATTGAGTGCGCTCGAAGTGAAGGCCCGCGTGCAAGCGCTGATCCGATCCCTGCAGCAGCGGGGCGTCCGCGTGCGAGTGCCCCGCTCGGACCGAGACTACGCGGTCACCGTAGGCCTCCGGATGCTTGTCCTCAGGCGCTTCGTCATCCAGTCGGACGGTCTCTACCGCGTCGCCCCGGGCCAGCAGAGCGTCCTGGAATACTACGCCAACTCGATCGAGCATCTCCTCGTTGGCGGGGATGCGCGGGAGGGGGCTCCGCTTGGCCGGTCCTCTGGCCCGGGCGGAGCCTAGTTCGCGCCGACCACGGAGACAAAGCTGACGCAGCGGCCCGGGGCGCCCCCGAGGTTGTGCGTCAGCCCGAGGTTCGGAGCGTCCACCTGCCTCGCGCCGGCCTCGCCCCGAAACTGCAGCCACAGCTCGTACAGCATGCGCAGCCCGCTCGCCCCGATCGGATGCCCGAAGCTCTTCAGCCCCCCGTCAGGGTTGACCGGCTGCTCGCCGTCCAGCTCGAAGCGGCCATCCAGCGTGTCCCGCCAGGCGCGGCCCCGCGCGGAGAAGCCCAAGTCCTCCATCAGCACCAGTTCGGTCGGCGTGAAGCAGTCATGCACTTCGGCTAGCGAGATCTCCCGTCGCGGGTCTTGGACACCCGCTTGGCGGTAGGCGTCCCGAGCGCTCACCACCACCTCCGGAAAGGATGTGTAGTCGTAGTCCTGCCGCTTGGCTCCGTCCGCCGGACCGGCGATAAAGGACAGTGCCTTCAGAAGCAGGGGGCGGTCGGTGTAGCGGTGCGCGTCCTCGGTACGGCACAGCACGGCCGCCGCTGCGCCGTCGCTCACGCCGGAGCAATCGAACACGCCGAGCATCCCGGCGACCTTCGGCGCCGCCTCGACGCGTTCCGGCGGCACGGCTCTCCGGAACTGGGCCTTGGGGTTCAGGGCCCCATTGGCGTGGTTCTTGCAGGCGACGCGCGTCAGCACGTCGCGCAAGGTCCGCTCGTCCAAGCCGTACTTGTCGGCATAGGCAGGAGCCAGCAGGGAGAATGTCGCCGGAGCCGTCATCGAGGACCGGGTGCCGTCCGCCGGCGCCCCGCCACCCGCCGCCAGACCCGAGTAGCCGGAATCCTTGAGCTTCTCGACGCCGACCGCCATGACCAAGTCGTAGGCGCCGCAGGCCACCGCGTAAGCCGCGTTGCGAAGCGATTCGCTGCCGGTGGCGCAGTAGTTCTCGACGCGGGTGACGGGACGGTAACCGGTCTTGAGGTGCTCCGAGAGCAGCAGGCCGGAACGACCGCTCGCCATCGTCCCCAGCCAGTAGGCGTCGATGCGGTCTCGCTCGACGGCTGCGGACTCGCAGGCCTCTAGCGCCGCGTCGACCAGCAGGTCGGCCGCGCCCTTGTCCCAGCGCTCCCCAAACCTCGTGCAGCCCATGCCCACGACGGCGACGCGGTCCCGGATCCCATGGCTGGCCATCTCTCGCACCTCCCGCACCTGATTCTAGCGCCGCGGCCGGGCCTTCCAGAAGTAATTGCGCACGCCGTCCGCCGTGTACAGCCTCCGGAACGTCATCTCCAGCTGCTGGCCGATTGCGACCTGGCGCGGATCCACATCCGTGAGTTCGCAGGCGAAGCGCCCGCCCCGATCAAAGTCGACTACGGCGGCTACCACCGGCCGCTGGAGTGAGTAGGCGAGATGGTCGACCGTGTAGGTCGCCACCTTGGCAGCCGCATCGCTCAGGGGGAGGTCCTCCATGTCCCCGATCGCGCCGCAGCTGGCGCAGATGCGCTGGGGTGGCAGGTTGGCCGTCCTGCAGGAGCGGCAGCGGCTGCCGACGAAGGCATGTTTCCAGCGCCGCGAGCGCCGCATCGGCGGGGCTGCCGGGCGGGGCGGTTCGGGCCGTCGAGGCGGTTCGGAGGGCAGCACGCCCCGCCACCGCAGGTAGGTCTCGTAGGGCAGCCCGGACCGCTTGGACGCCAACCAGTCGGCCACGCTCTTGGCGGGCCGGGCCAGCTCGATTCGCTCGGTGGCCTCGACGATCACCGCTTCAGCGCCATCGGCCGCGCACACCGCACCGAGCTTTTCGCCGGGCTGGGCTGAATCCAGCAGGCTGGCCAGCAGCAGGCCGGCGTGGGCGGCTCCTGACCGGCCGATTCTGTCGGACAGGCTGTCGGCCAGCTGCTCCGGTGTCAGGCCGGCCGCCTTGGCCGTTGCGGCGGCGATCCTAGGGTGCGTACTGTCGATGGCGACCCTCGACAGGTCGCGAGACTTCAGGCCGGCCGCCCGGAGGCATGCCCGCAACGCGCTGGCGGCAGCGGGCGCCAAGCTGCCCAGGGCGAAGCGCTCCTCCCACTGGCGTGCGAACGGCTGCTCCGGCCCCCGCCAGACATCAAGGAGTTCCGTCGTGCGGGAGGCGGTGCCGAGGATCGCGGCGCCGACATCCGGCCCGGTTCCGACCAGGAAGGTCACCGCAGCATCCCCTCCGGCCGATTCCCGGGGCCCCAGAGGCGCTCCCACGACGATGTCGGACGCGCAGGCCATAACGCGCCGGTCCCCCGCCATCCTCGATGCCAGCGCCAGCGCCGCCAGGCCGGAGCGGCTTGAGCATGCCAAGTCCGCGCTGCAGGTCGCTGCCGGCAGGTCCAAGGCCGCGTGGATCACAGCGGCGTTGAGCTTCTCCGCGTAGGGGTGGGAAGTGGATGCGAAGAGGATGTCGGCCTCGGTCCGCTCCGCTCCCCGAAGCGCTTCGCGTCCCGCTTCGACCGCCATCGAAGTGGCATCCTCGTCAAAGCTCGCCACGGACCGCTCGCCCGTGCCCGGCCTGTGCAGGCGGGAGCGGTCCAAGCGGTTGTACGGCACGTAGGTGCCGTAGCGGAGAATGCCGGCCACAGCCCGAGTATTCTCGCACGGTCTCCCGCGGGGTCGGTGGGTCCCGCCGGACTATGCCATGGTTGACCAGCAAAGCAGCTGCTGACCGGTGCGACACTAGTTGGTCGAGCGAGGCGGCCAGTCCCCAGTGACTGAGGCCCGATCGCTCGCCAGCCATCTCTGATCGCGCCGCAGCGCTTAGATTTCCCGCAGCAAGGCAGATTCCCGCATGAACCACTCAGCAGCCACGACCGCAACCGCACTCCTCATTCTGCTTGCAGGCAGCTGCACAACCCAAGACGGCCCGCAATCGATCCCCCAGTACGACGCCGGGACGTTCTACGAGACGCTGACCGTCACTGGCTCGTCATTCTCGCACGATGAAGAGCGCATCTTGATCTCCACCGACGCCACAGGCGTGTTCAACGCCTACAGCCAGCCAGTGGCAGGGGGCGACCCCGAGCAGCTGACATTCTCGGACAGCGAGTCGGTCTTCGCCCTGAGCTGGTTCCCCGCCGACGACCGGTTCCTTTATT
Source organism: Bryobacterales bacterium (assembly GCA_963662745.2). Lineage (GTDB taxonomy): Bacteria > Acidobacteriota > Terriglobia > Bryobacterales > UBA6623 > VXMF01. The sequence goes on along the minus strand of CAXXUI010000002.1, from coordinate 376,649 downwards.
CTGCAGATGAGGGCGGCAACGAACTCAACCACGTGTACGTGCGGGAGACTGACGGCACAGTGACTGATCTGACGCCCGGGGCCCGGGGCAAGTCCATTTTTCGAGGATGGAGCGGAGACCGCGACTCGTTCTGGATTCTGACCAATGAACGCGATCCTCGGTTCTTCGACGTGTACCGGTACGCCGCGGACGGCTACGAACGGCAGCTCGTCCTGCAGAACGACGACGGATGGATGCCGAGCGCGATCAGCCGCGACGGTCGGTGGATCTCGCTGGACAGGCCCCGCACGAACGCCGACAGCGACATCTACATCTGGGACTCCCTGCAGCCCGACCAGCCGCCGGTCCACGTCACGCCCCACGACGGGACCGTCGAGCACACCTCGCTCACCTTCTCCCCCGACAACAAGCACTTCCACTACCTCACTGACGGACACGGCGAATTCACGCAGGCATGGACCTATGACTTGGAGACCAAGGAGCACTCGATCGCAGTCGAGGCCGACTGGGACGTCGTGTTCCTATACTTCTCCGAGACTGGGCGATATCGAATCACGGGAGTGAACGAAGACGCCCAGACTTTGGTCCAGGTGCTGGACACCGAGGCAGGAGAGGAAGTCCGGATCGCCGGCCTGCCGGCAGGGAACATCAGCCGCGCCTCCGTCTCTCGCAGCGAGTCCAAGACGGCCTTCTACGTCAGCAGCGACACGTCGCCGCCGAACCTGCATGTCGCAGACTTGGAAACCCTTGCTAGCAGGCGCCTTACCGACAGCCTCAACCCGGCGATCTCGCAAGACCATTTGGTAGATGCCTCAGTGATCCGCTTCAGCAGCTACGACGGACTGGACATTCCGGCGCTGCTGTACAAGCCCAAGACCGCATCGGCCAGCCGTAGGTCACCCGCCTTGGTTTGGGTTCACGGCGGCCCTGGCGGGCAAAGCCGAAAAGGTTACTCGCCGACGATCCAGCACTTAGTGAATCACGGCTACGCGGTGCTCGCTGTCAACAACAGAGGATCGTCAGGATACGGCAAGACCTTCCTCCACATGGATGACCAGAAACACGGGGACGTCGACTTGAAGGACTGCGTCTGGGCCCGGCGGTATCTTGAGTCCTTGGACTGGATCGACAGCTCCCGCATCGGGATCATCGGGGGCAGCTACGGCGGATTCATGGTCGCGGCTGCGCTGGCGTTCGAGCCGGAAGTCTTCGATGTCGGGATCAACATCTTCGGCGTCACGAACTGGCTCCGGACCCTGCAGAGCATCCCGCCGTGGTGGGAGGCCCAGAAGGACGCGCTATTCGCCGAAATGGGGGACCCGGCGACGGACAAGGACCGCCTGCGCTCCATCTCGCCTCTGTTCCATGCGAGCCAAATTACCAAGCCGCTGCTGGTCATGCAAGGGGCCAACGATCCGCGCGTGCTCCAAGTCGAGAGCGACGAGCTCGTGCAGGCCGTCATGGAGAACGGGATCCCCGTGGAGTACGTGCTCTTTCCCGACGAGGGCCACGGCTTCCGCAAGAAGGCGAACCGCATCGCCGCAGCCGAGAGCTACGTCGCCTTCCTAGACCGCCACTTGAGAGACGACGGCGCCACGCAGCAGTAGCCCCTGCCCGGGAACTTCAAGGCCTCAGTCGAGCGTGTAGAACTCGTAGCGGATTGACGAGCGATCAGGCTGGCCCGGGCCGATCTTCAAGTTGACGAACGGCTCCGTGCATCCAGTCGTCCTCGGGGACCAGAACTGCAGCTTGGCCAGCCGCCTGTCCGTAGTCACGCGCAAGCCGGCCCGCACCTTGCGATTCTCAATCGTGAACGTATGATCGTCTGGACTGCTGCCATTTCCGCTGAGCATCGTGAAGATGCTCTCCCCGTCCGGCAGTTGCTCCGCGTAGCGCAGTTGCCTTCCGCTGACCGTGGCGGCGTAGCCGTCCATCGCTGCAGTTCTTGGACGGCGAGGGCAGATCGAGTCTGGGGTTGACCGGACGCGCGATCTACAGCCTCACTGGCTTGGGGGATGGCTCCGCAAGCACGGTGCGGGTCGGGGCCGTGCACAAAGACGGGCTAGCCCTCCCGAGTAGCCAAGAACTGAATCGACAACAAGATTCTCCTCAACCCTGGCCGCGACGGGCCACTCCCCATTTTGAGCGGACCAGATGCCCGACAGTCGCCGTCGTCAGCCGGTTGTAGCCTCGCCAAATCGTCTGGTGACCGGCGGGATGGTCGTGCCGCCGATCCCGATGTCCCCCGAAATGTGCTACCAAGTGCATGGCCGCGCCCAAGTTGTCCGGCGGTGGGACCTGGTACTCGTAGGCGTAGTCGCGCAGGAACTCCAGCTCCTCCTCCGTGAACAGCAGGTCCGCCTCCAGCTCCGGCACCTGCCTACCCAGCAGGGTCAGCACCATCAACCGCCACGCAATCACGCTCTTGATCGCAATGTCGCGCTGCAGTCGCACCGCGCTCCGGAACGCAGTCCGCTGCGCCCCGCAGCCCGTCTTCAGCACGCGGAAGTAGTCCTCGATCCTCCACCGCTGCAGATAATGTCCCACCACCCTCTCGGCGCTGTCCGCGCCGGTCACCTCCAAACTCGTCAGAAGGCACCATTGCACCGGCTGCTCGCCCGTCGGCGGGTCCACCTCGACGAGATGCACCCCCCACATCGTCACCGGCTCTCCACCCTGGCTCGTGGCCGGCAGCTCCAGCCGCCGGTAGCGCAGCTCGCAGCTCGCCAGTCGCTTCTTGCGCGCCGGCCAGGCCCGCTTGCGACTCGCCTTCGGCCGCTCGGTCAAGCCCTCCACCTGCAGCTGCATGCTCCCGGCGGCCTTCCCGCCCGCCAGCGTCGCGAACAGCTTGGCCTCCTTCGGGCGCAGGTTCGGGTTGTGCTTGGCCCGCACCAGGATCTCCACCCTCCCGTCCCGCTCCCGGAACAGGTCCAGGAAATCGGCCTCGCGGTCCATCACCGCAATCAGTTGCGTCCTCCGCGTCAGCTCCTGCGCGGCCTTCGCAGTGTCCCGGTAGCCGTCGATCCAGCGCCGGCTCTTGCCGCCCTGCTGCTTAGTCGGTGTCCCGAAACCGCAGCGCAGCACACCCAGCGGCAGCCCCTCCGCCGTCACCGCCAGCGTCAGATGCAGATGCAGCCCCTTGGTCTTGCTCCGCGTCTGGTGGCTCCCGATCACCTCCAGGCCATCGCACCCTGGCCGTCGCGCGTAGCGCAGATCGCTGCCGTCCTGCACGCACAGCACCGTCCGCTGCCCCCGCATGCGCTGGATAGTCCGCGCCCGGTGGGGAGCCAGCAGACTCTTGATCCTCACCCGGCTGTCCGCGGGCATCTCAATCAGCCGGTAATACCCGTCCACGGAGGCATTCCGGCCCGGGCCCGAGCTGCTGGGCGCGATCGACTCTCCCGGATGCTGCGCCAGCAGTTGCGCGCTCTGCACCAGTCGCTTGGTCAGTCTCTGGTCTCCCAGCATTGCCCCTCCGAACTCCTGCCCGCCCATGTCTCGCTGTCCAAGCCCTCGCCCGGCTCCAGCCGCGGCGCCGGATCCACCCACGTCACACCCAGCTGCCTCCGCCAGCGGCGACTCCACTAGTACACCATCACGGTCTTGCGCCCCGCCGCGCGCCGCTCTCGCCGGTCCTGCCGCCCCCGTCCCGCCGTGACCCCCAGCCGCACGAAGTTCGCTGCCTTCAGACTGGTCCCCCGCTGTCCTCGTTCCACGAACGAATCCACCCCCCAAGGGCAGTACCCGTTCCGTTGCCGCCAGTCCGGTGGCAAGCGACGCAGCACTTGCCCCAGCACATGGCTGGCCAAGTCGCGGCAGCCGCCCCGGATCAGGAACCGACTCAGCCCCACCACGCGGTTCAGATGCTGCTGCCGCTGCTCGTCACTCCACCCCATCCAGTGCTCGCGCACCGCCAGCCGCGGCGAACCCCAGCGCCCCCAGCCAGCCCTCAGCCGCCTGCACCAGGTAGCGCGTCTGGGCCCCGGCGAAGATGGTCATCCTCTAGCGGTGCTCGCGCTCGATGAGCGTGTTCCAGACGGCCCTCTCCCGAGCGTGTTCCAGACGGCCCTCTGGTCGGGCCCGTCCACGCGCTGGACCGACAAGTCCCGCACTTGCTCCAGCCGCGGCGGCAGGCGCTCGGCCAAGCCCACGCCCGAGACCAAGCGATAGGGCCTGCGGCCCCGCTGTTAAGCGCCAGATTATTTGGACGCGTGGGGGGTGGTTTGGTGCAGTCTGTGTGGACGGCGGATGGTCTCACTGTTCCAATTGATCCGCAACACCGCCGCTCGGCGAGACGGGGACTGGGGCGCCCTGAGCGGCCCGTGACCTGCGGCGGCAGCAGCCACCCTCTTTCGTTCTTGCAGTAGCTTGGTTTTGCAGTAGCAGGGCCCCCCGCCAAGGGGGCGCTGGATGCACACTCGCACCACCCAGCACTCCCCTCACCGCACACTTGTCCGCCCAATGTGGAACAACACCCTCTCCGCCATGTCCGAATAATCTGCACCAGCCATCCCCAATTAAATGGGAATTCAACACCCGCGGAACACCCCTTTGCGGGCGCGGCAGCACGATGCGCTCGGTGCGCTGGGCCAGCACGTTGAGAGCCTTCAGGCAACCCGCCAACTGCCAGCGGCCCAGCGCGTCCCGAAAACCAAACTCCGCGCAGATGCGACGGCCCAACGCCCTGCGACTCGGAAACTGCTTGCTGGCCAGAATGCCAGCGATCCTGTCGACCGCCTCGGCACGGCCCAAGGTGCGCTGGATTTGCGACTGCGCCCGCACTGAGTATGGTCTAGCACGATCGCATTGCTGTTGTTCAGTCCTGGTAGCAGTCCATGGACTCGATCGATCCTCAGGGAGGTGCGCCCCTGGGTGCCATCGGCTCGTTGTCAGCGCGATTCATAGCAACACGGGCGGGGCTAGGTTGCCCCAGCCGGCACGCTGAGCGAGAACCCTTGGCCAAGGTCTGCGAGCCTCCCGGAGCCACGCTGAGTGCTCGGATCTCCGCCCGCACAGCTGCACGGTTCAGCCAGCTCCGGTGCCCCGCTGTTCGGCTCCGAGTCAGCGGTCGGGAACGCTCCGACCGTCCTGCTTGTAGCGCTCCAATAGTGCCTGCATGCTCAGGACGCGCTCCTCGGACTTATGCGCGACATTCACAGTCTGCTGGGGATCGCTGCGCAGGTTGTACAGCTCCACCTGCTGGTCGTGGGAAGCCACCGACCTCTCATTCCGGAACCACTCGGGCTCGCCCGCGGGACCGGCTCCGTTGCTGTCTCCAGTCGGGTGGTCGATCAAGACCCAGTCTCCTTGGCGGATTCCGAACCATCCGCGCGAGCCGTGATGTACCGTGGCCTCCCGGATCGGCTCCTTCGAAGACCGCCCGAACAGCGCGCTGCTCATGTCGTAGCTGTCCTCCGCGGCATCGTTGGGGAGCTCGTAGTCGACGATCGCCGCGATGGTGGCCATCATGTCCGTCAGGCAGAGCACCTCGTCCTGAACGGTGCCCGCCGGGATCCTGTCAGGCCAGCGAGCGACGAACGGCACCCGGTGGCCACCTTCCCACAGATCTCTCTTAACCCCGCGCAGGGGTCCCATGCTGGCATGTCGGTGCTCCTGAAGGCGGGTGTACGCATCGTTCTCGGGCCCGTTGTCGCTGGTGACCACCACGAGCGTGTTCCGACTCTGCCCGGCTCGCTCGATCGCGGCTAGGATCTCCCCTACCGCCCAGTCAACCTCGGTTACGAAGTCACCGTAGAGGCCAGCGCCGCTCGCGCCCTGGAAGTCCTTGTTGGGGACGACCGGCCGATGTGGAGCCAGCGGCGCGAAGTAGAGGAACCAAGGCTGACCCGCCCGGCTGGAACGAGCGATGAATCCCGCTGCCTCCTCCGTGTAACGCGGGAGCATGCGCTCGAACTCGAATCCTCCCGACTTCACGCCCGTGTTGTTGTTCCGGCCGATCAGGTGGACGGGAAGGTGCGTCAGGTCGAAGCGGCGGTCGGGCCGCGCGAGGACGGAACCGTTCTCAACGAATGTCCATGCCGGCTCAGCGATGCCGAAGGAATAAGTGAAGCCGTGCTCCAGTGGCCCGTCCAGCTGGGGAGACGTCCAGTCGATGTTCTCGACGGTCTGCCGCCCCGCCTCGTTGACCAAGCGCCACGTGCGCCCAAGGTGCCACTTCCCTACCGCGCCGGTCTGGTACCCGAGCTCTCTCAGCAGCCCTGCAATCGTCAGTCGTTCTGGCTCGAGCAAGGGGGGATCCCCTCCGCGCAGCACGCCTCGCTTGAGCCGAGTGCGCCACGCGTACCGACCGGTCAGCAGCCCGTACCGGGTTGGCGTGCAGACGCCGTCTGGAGCGTGGGCGTCTGTGAAGCGAACTCCCTCGGCCGCGAATCGGTCAAGGTTCTCGGTGCGGATCTTGGACTCGGGATTGTAGGCGCCGACATCTCCGTAACCGAGATCGTCGGTGAGGATCACCGCGATGTTGGGCGTCCCGAACGCGGCCACCGCCGACACTAGCGCAGTCAGGGCGCCTCGGGCCAAGAGCATGGCGCAACGGTACCACACGCCAACTGCTGGCTGGGGGGCGGCCAGCCGGCCCGCCGGAGCCGTCGCTGGCCGCGTTAGCGCCCGCGGACAGCGTGCTGCCTCAGCGTGACGAGGTGCCTGTTGCGGCAGCCGGCGCCGAGCTGGCCTGGGCAGGGGAGGGGTTGTGCGCGTTGCTCGCAGAGCCGTGGCAGCGGCGGCGTGGCCCCTCGGTCAGACGCGCTAGAGCTAGCGCGCCAGGAACTCGAAGCGCTCCGCCTCCAGCGTGGCCACCACGCGGCCCCTGTCCAGTGCGCGCCCGGCCGTCGGCAGGAACACCGCCCCGTCCGCCGAGTCCCCGGGCGCGATCTCGCCGCTGACGAAGGCGATCGCTGCTGCTGCCGCCGACGCCTTGATGCCCTTCGGGCCGATGGCCAGCGCCGACAGCCGGCGCTTCTCGTAGCTGTTGCTGGGGCGGATGAACTGGTTGTTGTAGAGCGCCTTCTCGTAGGCGGCCTGCAGCTTCATCAGCTCCGAGCGTCCGGCCTTGCGGAAGAAATCGACGATGACGTCTCGCTCCGGCACCGCGCGCAGCACCGAGCCGTCCGCGTACTCGAATGCGAAATCCTCCGCGGCCACGTCCCACGCCCGGTCGCTGCCGTTGCTGATTGCCACATGCATCACCGCGTAGCGCCCGGTACGTAGCGGCATGGGCGCGCACATCACGGTGAGGCCGCTCCGGGTCTGGACCTGGTAATCCATCCCGTTCGACTCGAACTCGATGATCTGGGAGCGAGCCGGAGTTGCGACGACGGCGAGCCCGGCGACGAGCAGCAGCGAGAGTGACCGGCGCCTCACGACTGGCCTATAATACTAGGTGCGTCTACGGTCTTTGGTCTAGTAAATGAAACCGCTCACGGCGCTTGCCGTGGACACCTTCCTGCAGGTGTCCGAGCAAGCCGACATCCCCCTCAAGAGCCTTCTTGAGCTGGTGCAGAAAATGGAGGACGGTGCTTCGGCAGCGTTCCTGTCCCGCTATCGGGCAGATTTGTGCGCCGGACTGGACGAGGCTCAGGTCCTCAGCCTGCTGGGGAAGCTCCGCGACTGCCAGGATCTGGCTGACCGCCGGATCTCGATGGTTGCGACGCTGACTCGGCGCGGCGAAATCACGCCGGAGCTGAAGGCGCAGCTGGAAGGCGCCAGGAGCCGGCAAGAGCTCAACGACATCTTCGCGCCGTACCGACAACGGACGAATCCTGCCGCCGACCCCGTCGAGGCCGCCACCCGCAAGGGCCTCGATCCGCTGGCGCGCACGCTGTGGTACCAGGAGCCCGGTGTCGACATCGAGGAGGCGGCGGGCAAGCACATCGACTCCGACGGTGAAGTCAGCGCCAGCGGGCAGGCGCTGGAGGGCGCCTACCTGATCGCCGCGCGCTGGCTGAGCGAGAAGCCCGAGATTGTCAGGGACCTGCGCAAGCTGTTCCAGACGGACTGCGAGTTCAGCGTGAAGGTCGAGCCGTCGGCCTTGAAGGACCCGCGCTGGAGCGGGTTCGACGGCTTCCAGGCCAAGGCCGCCGAAGTGCCGTGGCGGAAGCGCCTCCAGATCCGTCGCGGCGAGCGGATGGGCACGCTGTCGTCCACCGTGGAGTTGCCGCTGGAATCCGCCTCCAAGCACTTGGAGCGCTGCCTGATCAAGGATCCCGAGTCGCCGTACGCGCCCCACCTGAAGAAGGTCGTCTCGGCTGCCATCCGCAACGGTCTCTCCGATCGCGTCAAGCGCGACGTGCTGACCGAGATCGAGGAGGCGGCTGACAGCCAGGCCATTGCCGCGTTCCAGAAGACCTTGCGAGAGCAGCTGCTGGGCCCGACGGCCCATGGCCTCTCCATTGTCGGCATCGAGACCCGCGGCCCCGGCGGCTGGCGGGCCGCCTTGGTTGACGGCGAAGGCCGCCTTGTGGACCACGCCCTCGTCGGGGACGGAAAGGGGACGCCCAAGCCGGCGGACGCGGACACCGCGGCTCCCTCGTCGAAGGAGCGAGCTGCCGGCCCGGAGGCTGGCGGGCCGCCAGACAAGGAAGCCGCGCCCGACGCCGCCAAGCCGCCCCGCGACGGCGGGTCGAACCCAGTGCCGGCCCGACCGGTGCCGAAAGCGCGTCAAGTCGAGCTGTGCGACTTCCTGCGCGACCGCGACGTAGGCCTGATCGTCTACACGGCGGGCCCGAAGCGCCACGAGTCGGAGCGCTTCATCCGCTCCCACATCCGCCGCAGCGGCAACCCCCGCATCCCGTGGAGGGCCGTGCGGGACGGCTCGACTTGGATCTACGCCCGGTCGAAGCGCGCCAAGCAGGAGCTACCCCGCCTCGAACCGGCGTTCCGCAGCGCCGTGACACTGGCCCGCCGGGTCCAGGACCCCATGGCGGAGCTGGTCAAGGTGGACCCGGTAGTGACCGGCGCCGGTCCCTACCATCGCGACCTGGGTATGGCCCGCCTGCGACGGATGCTGCGACGGACTCTGGAGTGTGTGGTGCATGAGGTCGGTGTCGACGTGAACCGAGCCTCGTCCGACCTGCTCTCCCTCGTGCCCGGCTTCAATCGCGGCCTCGCCAGGCGGGTCGAGGCCTACCGGCGCCGCAATGGGCCGTTTGGATCTCGCGAGGAGCTGCGCAAGGTGGAGGGTCTCAGCGACCAGATCTTCGCGCAGTCGGTGGGCTTCCTGCGTGTATATGGGGCCCACCCGCTGGACGCCACCGGGGCGCATCCTCAGTACCGCGAGCTGCAGGAGCAGATCGCAGAGGCGGCAGGATGCGACCTGTCCACCCTGCTGTCTGAGCCGGAGCGCCTGGACGGTCTCGACCTCGAGCAGTTCGCGTCGAAGGAGCGCTCCGTGCTGCTGGTCAAAGCCGCCATTGACGAGCTCCGCCCGGAGCGGCGCCGGCTGCGCAAGCAGTTGCGGCTGCCCGAGCCCGTCGTGCCGCTGCGCTCCGACGAAGAGCTGAAGCCCGGTTCCAAGATCTCCGGCGTAGTTGCCGGCATCGTCGACTACGGAGTTTGGGTCGATGTGGGCGCCGACCGGGACGCCTTGCTCCACATCAGCCAGATCAAGCAGCCGTTCCTGCAGGACTCCAAGCCCGCGCTGAAGCCCGGCGCCGACGTGGAGGTGTACGTCCGGCCCCCGATCGAGGGCCGCGACGGCCCGATCGGTTTGACGATGTGGGAACCGCGCTCGCGGCCCCCGGCCAACCGCTCCCGGTTCGGTGGGCCCGGGCAGCGCAGGGGCTTCTCCGGGTCCCGCGGCCCGGGTCGGCGCTTCGGGCGGCCCGGACGGGGCAAGCCGCTGCGCCGGACCTTCGGCCCGAGCTCGGCCGGGAAGCGTGGCCCCCGACGCAAGCTGACCCTGTCGGAGAAGCTCGACATGTTGCAGGACAAGTACCGGACCAAGATCTGAACCGATGGGCTGCCGCAAGCGCTCGGTCTCGGAACCAGACTGGTCGCTGGAGACGGAAGCGTGGAACGCCGGCTACTCCGCCGTGGCCGGCCTCGATGAGGCCGGCCGTGGGTGCCTATTCGGGCCGGTCTTCGCCGCCGCCGTAATCCTCGATCGCCGGGCGCGCCTCCCGGGCCTGAATGACAGCAAGCGTCTCTCGGCCTCGCGGCGCGCCGAGCTGGAGCTGCGCATTCGCTCCTCAGCCCGCGCCTGGTCCGTGGAGGCTGTCGACGCGGCCCAGATCGATCGATTGAACATCCTCCAAGCCACGCGCCTGGCCATGCTGCGAGCCGCCGAGGCCCTCGACCCGGCCCCGGACTTCCTGCTAGTCGACGCGGTCGACGTCGATATGGGGGTGGATCAGCGAGCGGTGATTCGCGGGGATCGCAAGAGTCGGTCCGTCGCGGCCGCTTCCATTTTGGCGAAGGTGGCCCGGGACCGCTGCGTGGAGGCTTGGGACGCCGTCTATCCGCAGTACGGGCTGCGCCGCCACAAGGGCTACCCGACGCGCGAGCACATCGCAGCGCTCCGCTCCTTTGGCTGCCTGCCACAGCACCGCCGCAGCTTCTCACCAGTAATCGGCGTGTCTTCCGGGCTGCCGTGACCATCGTTCCTAAGGGGCCGGACGAGGGGCCCGCCAAGGCCCCGTGGTTGGGCCTGGGTCGCCTGACCGTCTCGGACGCCGTCTACCTGCTGTTCTGCTTCGAGCTGGGCACGGTGTTGCTGGCGGTGCCGTGGACGCTCTTGTGGGACAACAACTACTTCTTCAGCCTGCAGCCTGAACAGAGCCGCTTCTGGCTGAGCAACCATCTCAGGGGGGCGGTCTCCGGACTCGGCCTGATCAACTTGTGGATGGGTTGCAGCCGGCTGGCGGTGGTGATTCGCAAGTTGCGCCAGCCTGCCTGATCAGTGCGTCATGGCGTAGATCACGTAGTTGATCGCCAAGCGGTAGGACATCGCCGTGAGCCGCTCGGGGTACTCCGGCCAGTCGGCATGCTCCCAAGCGTCGCCCAGGTCCATGTTGTGGTTGATGACGATCATCAGCCGCCCGTCGTCGTCCCGGATTCCGCGCCAGTGCGGCTCGACGCCGTCTCGCTCGTAGGGGCGTCCGCTGTAGACCATCTGCAGGCCGGGGATCTGCTCGCGGCGACCCATGTCGAACAGCACGTGGAACACCTCGCTGTCCGAGTCGAGATCCACGATCTCGCGGGCCGGGAAGATCCGTCGGATTCCAGCCATGAAGTGGGCCCACTCCTCAGTGCCGTGAAAGTCGTCGAACAAGATGAAGCCGCCGCGCAGCAGGTACTCGCGAAGCGATTCCACTTCGCTGTCGGTGAGGTCCCAGTGACCGGCCTCCACGACGTACAGGAAGGGATGCTCGAAGATTTCCGCCGCGGCCGCGGCCACATAGGTCTCCTGCGGCGTGGCGTTGACAGCCGACAGCCGGCTCAATCCCTGCAGGAAGTGCCGCTCGGCGGCGGGCGCGTCGATCTGCCAGGGGCGCACGTCCAGCGGCTGTTCGGGATAGCGGTCGGTGTAGGCCATGCGGGCGAAGGCGAACTCCGCCGGCGGGGCCGGTGCGGGATCGACCGCCTCCAGCCGCAGCTCCGGCATTCGGGGGAGGTGGTGGAAGCCTTGCTGCGCGGCCAGCCAGCCCGCGCACGCGGCCGCCACGAGCAGCGGCGCAAGGGCCCGGATCAGGCGTCCGGGCGGCGGAGAGGCCCCGCTGCCGCCCGCCGCCGTCATCGCTCGCGTCCGCCGGTCCCTCAGTAGCGGTAATGGTCCGGCTTGTAGGGCCCCTCGGCCGGGATGCCTAGGTAGGCGGACTGCTCCTCGGTCAGGGTCGTGAGGTCCGCCCCCAGCGACGGCAGGTGCAGGCGGGCCACCTGCTCGTCGAGCTGCTTCGGCAGCGTGACCACCGCCCGCCCGTAGGACTCCGCGTTGCGGTGCAGCTCGATCTGCGCCAAGACCTGGTTCGTGAAGCTGCATGACATCACGAAGCTGGGATGGCCGGTGGCGTTGCCCAGATTCAGCAGCCGGCCCTCGGAGAGCACCAGCACGGAGTGGCCGTCCGGGAAGCGGAACTCGTCCACCTGAGGCTTGATGGTCTTGCGCTCCACGCCCGTCGCGGACGTCAGCCCCGCCATGTCGATTTCGTTGTCGAAGTGCCCGATGTTACCCACGATCGCTTGGTGCTTCATGCGAGCCATGTGCTCGGTCGAGATGACCCGCCGGTTGCCAGTCGCGGTGACGAAGATGTCCCCGCTGTCGAGGACGTCCTCCAAGCGGCGCACTTCGAAGCCCTCCATGGCGGCCTGCAGGGCGCAAATGGGGTCGATCTCGGTCACGATGACACGGGCTCCTTGGCCCCGCACGGCCTGCGCGCAGCCCTTGCCCACGTCGCCGTAGCCGCAGATGACCACGACCTTGCCGCCGATCATCACGTCCGTGCCCCGGTTGATGCCGTCGACCAGCGAGTGCCGGCAGCCGTACAGGTTGTCGAACTTGGACTTGGTGACCGAGTCGTTGACGTTGATCGCCGGAAACAGCAGCGTGCCGTCCTGCTGCCGCTGGTAGAGCCGGTGGACGCCGGTGGTGGTCTCTTCCGAGACGCCGCGCACGCTGGGCGCCAGCTCGCGCCACAGGCCCGGCCGCTCGCGGCCCAGTTTGTGGAGCGTGCCGAGGATGACGGCCTCCTCCTCCGACGATGCGGACTCCGGGTCGGGGACTGCTCCGGCCAGTTCGTACTGCAGCCCCAAGTGGATCAGCAGGGTGGCGTCCCCGCCGTCGTCGAGGATCAGGTTCGGGCCGCCGTCCGGCCAGATCAAGGCCTGAGAGGTGGCCCACCAGTACTCTTCGAGCGTCTCGCCCTTCCAAGCGAAGACCGGCACGCCCCGCGGGCGCTCCGGGGTTCCGTCCCGGCCGACCGCCACGGCGGCGGCCGCGTGGTCCTGCGTGGAGAAGATGTTGCAGGAAGCCCAGCGCAACGACGCGCCGAGGCGGGCCAGCGTCTCGATCAAGACGGCTGTCTGCACCGTCATGTGCAGCGATCCGGTGATACGCGCGCCGGCGAGGGGCTGGCGGCCTTGGTACTGCTCGCGCAGCGCCATTAGCCCTGGCATCTCGTTCTCGGCGAGGCGGATCTCGTCGCGCCCGAACTCGGCCAGGCCCAAGTCTCGGACCTTGAAGTCCGTCGCGGGGGCCGGCGCTTCGCGAGCCGTCCCGGGCAGTGCTGGTGCGATAGGCAAAATCAGTCTCCTCGTTTCTCTCCTAGCGCTCCCGGCCTCGTCGCCCGTGACGCGCTCCCTCCCGGTCAGGCCGCAACCATCTCCGGGCGCACTAGGCGGACGCCATGCTGCGCAAGGCTGACGCGCGGTTCAAGCGCTCCCAGGTAAAGGTGTCCTCAGACCGGCCGAAATGACCGTAGGCCGCCGTCGGCCGGTAGATGGGGCGGCGGAGCCGCAGGTACTCAATCACGCCCGCGGGCGTCAGCGGGAACGTCTCCTGCACGATCTGCGCCAAGCGGGTCTCGCCGATCCGGCCGGTGCCGTAGGTGTCGACGCGCACCGAGACCGGATCCGCCACTCCGATCGCATAGGCGAGCTGGACCTCGCAGCGGTCCGCCAGATCCGCGGCCACCAGGTTCTTGGCGATGTGGCGGGCCATGTAGCAGGCCGAACGGTCCACCTTGGTGGGATCCTTGCCCGAGAACGCCCCGCCGCCGTGGCGTCCCATGCCGCCGTAGGTGTCGACAATGATCTTGCGCCCCGTCAGACCGGTGTCGCCGTGCGGGCCGCCGATCTCGAACTGCCCGGTCGGGTTGATGTGGTACTTGGTTCGCGCGTCCGTCAGGCCGTAGGGCTCGATGATGGCGTCGATGACGCTGTCCCGGACCCGCTCCCGCAGTTGCGCCTGGCTGGCCAGCGTCGCGCCGCCGACAGGGTCGTGCTGCGTGGAGACGACCACCGAGTCGATCCTGATCGGACGGTCGCCGTCGTACTCGACGGTTACCTGGGACTTGCCGTCCGGCCGCAGGAAGGGCAGCTCCCCGGCCTTGCGAATGTCCGTCAGCCGTCGCACCAGTTTGTGAGCGAGCATGATCGGGAGCGGCATCAGCTCGTCCGTCTCCCGGCAGGCGAAGCCGAACATCAGGCCTTGGTCGCCCGCCCCCCCAGTGTCGACCCCCATTGCGATGTCCGCGGACTGCTCATGGACATGGACTCTCACTTCGCAGGTCGCCGCGTCGAAGCCGCAGGTCGGGTCGGTGTAGCCGATGTCCCGGATCGTCGCGCGGACGAGGCCGTCCAAGTCCAGTGTCGCCGCAGTGCGCGTCTCCCCTGCGAGGACGCACAGATCGGTGGTCACCAGCGTCTCGCAGGCCACGCGGCCTTGCGGGTCCTGCCGCATCACCTCGTCGAGCACGGCGTCGGACACCATGTCGGACAGCTTGTCCGGGTGGCCCTCGGTCACGGACTCGGATGTGAACAGTTGCGTGCTGCTAGCCAATGAAAACTCCTCCCGAAGGATTTGCCGGGCACTGCGCTCCGAGCGCAGGCGGAGGTCGCTCCTCGCACCGTGCCGGCGCTGCCGCGCCGGCGTCCAAATCCGGTCGATTCCTCATTGTCCCAGCATGCGCCCGAGCCTGTCAACGGCGACGCCGGCGGCCCGCGGTCCGGAACTGCCCGGCCATCGAGTCACTCAGGCACGCGACTCGCTGCTCGAGAGTGTCCCCCTGTGCCAGCAGCTTGACGCCGCGGTAGGTCCGCGCACCGGAAATGATCCTCGCTAGGGACTCCTCCGGGCTCAGGTCCCATGTGAAAGGGGACCTCTCCACCGCGTCTTGTCCAAGACTTGCAGCGGTGTCTCCGTGTAGGCCTCGCCGCCGACTAGTTCGAGATTGATCCGTCTCCTTCATGCATCACCGGCCGCGCCCGGCCGCGCCGGCATTCCGGGGCTCGCGGCTCGGTCCAGCGACCGTTTGGACCCTGTGGGGGTCAGCGTCTCTGGAACAGATGCTCGGTGGACGCTCCAAGACGACCTGCCGCCGCCGCCCTGGCACGGACTGTCCACCGGGACGCTGGAAACTTGCGATTTCAGGCCTGTTAGGCGGTCATTCAGCCCGCAAGTGACCCGCTGGCCGGGAATCAGCAGTCCTCATATGGTAGACTTCGCCTGCTACGCGGGAGCCCCAGCACGGTTGACTGACGGACGGTGCGTGGCATTCGGTAAGCAATCTATTCATTGGAGGGATATATGGCGAATAGAGTCATCATTGGCTTGGCCGCGCTCGGCGCGGTGGTGCTGGCCTTTGCTCCGGACGTGGACTCGTCCGGCGTAGTGGGTCTCGTAATGGTCGTTCTCGGCTTGGCCTACGGCGCGATGGCGGTCGACGCCGAAGACGCCGGCGGCTACTTGATCACCGCTCTGGCGGTCGGCGCCGCAGCCGGAGCCGACGTGCTCGGCGGCATTCCTGGGATCGGCGGCCAGCTGGACGCCATCGTCGACGGCCTCAGCACCGTGCTGACGTCCGGCGTGGTGTCGGTCTTGGCTGTTTGGACGGTAAATCGCGTCAAGGGCTGACCCGGATCCGGCTCTGCCGGCGGCCCGCAGGCCCCGAGCGGCCGCTCGCCCAGCTTGGGCGGCGTGACGCGTGGCTGGCCGGTCGGCCTCTCGCGAGCCGGAAGTGACTTGGGGATTGATTAGTATGTCTACCAACGGAATTCCCGCAACGGGATCCAAGGGCTCGGACGACGAGCCCCTGGGCGCGTCCGGACGCAGCGCCGCGACAATAGTCAGCGTCTTCGCCCGGACGCGCCCGCCTAACCTCCCCGCATCCCTAGAGGCGGCCTGATCCGCTTCCTGCTCCGCCCCGCCGCTGCCCGGCCGCTCGCTGCGGCCGGGCAGCGGCGGGGCGTTGGCGCATCGGGCGCCAAGCGGAGCGGCTAGGCGCGCCGCGGCCGGCGCTCGGCGAAGAACCGCCGCAGCGGTGCCAGGCACTCGGCCGCCAAGACGCCCTCGCGGATCGACACGCGGTGGTTCAACAGTTCCGAGTCAGCCAGCCGGAACTTGCTCCTAACGGCCCCGAAGCGCAGGTCCCTGGCCCCGTAGACCAGCCGCTCCACGCGCGCGGCCACCAGCGCGCCGGCGCACATGGCGCACGGCTCGAGCGTCGAGTACAGCGTGGTTTCGAGCAGGCGGTGCCTTCCGAGCGAGCGTCCGGCGGCGCGCAAGGCGACCATTTCCGCGTGGGCCGTCGGGTCGCGATCCCGGATTTGGCGGTTCGCCCCCGTGCTGACGACCGAGCCCCCCCGCACTAGCACGGCGCCCACGGGCACCTCCCCCTGCCCAGCCGCCTCCAAGGCCAGCCGGATGGCCAAGCGCATGAAGCGCTCGTCCTCCGCAGCCAACTCAGTGGTCTCCGGCGCCGCGGCCGAGCCAGTATTCCAAGTCAGGGAAGACCACCTCCTGCATCTCGGGTGTGTCCACGTTGTCCGGATCCAGCAGGTAGGCCCCCGAATCGATGTGCGCGACGGTCTCGCCGCCGTCCAAGTGCATTGCCATCTGGCGGGTGCTCTCGTAGCCCATTCTGAACGGATCCTGCACCACGATCGAGTCGATCACGCCGGCCCGCATGTCGGCCACCAAGGTCTCGGACGCGTCGAAGCCGACAATCTTGACTTGGCCCGCCAGCCCGCGCTGCTTGACGGCCTGCACAGTGCCATCGACGCTGGACTCGTTGTCGGCGAAGAAGCCGGCTAGGTCCGGATGTGCGGTCAGCAGGTTCTCCGCCTCGGCGAGCGCCTTGGCGCGATCCGCCATGTTGAAGCGCACACCGCCCGCGATCTCGATCCCCGGGTACCGGCGCTCCACCGTCTCCACGAAGCCGGCCTCGCGCTTCATGGTCGAGGCGCTGCCCGGCATGAAGCCGATCACGCCCACCTTGCCTTGGCCGCCTAGGATCGCCCCCATGCGGTTGGCCGCCATGACGCCGCCTTGGTAGTTGTCGGTGACCACGAAGGTGATGATGCGGTCGGTGTTGATTGCCGAGTCGAAGATGGCCACCGGAATTCCGCTGTCGGCGGCCCGGTGCACGACCGACACGAGGGCGTCCTCGTCCACCGGGGCCAGTACGATGCCGTCGACCTGCCGCGTGATCAGGTTCTCGACGATCGCGATCTGGCGGGCGGAGTCGATCTCCAGCTGCGGTGCGTTCCACAGGATCTCCAGCCCGAACTCCTCGCCGGCCTTGATGGCTCCGGCGTGAACTGACTGCCAGAACGTGTGGTTGGTGCCTTTGGGCACGACGCCCACGATGGGCAGGCCTCGATCCGCGCCGCAGGCGGCCGCGCCTGCCGCGCCCGCCGCTGCAAGGAAGCTTCTCCGGGTGAGCACGCAGCCATTATCGCGCACCCGGCCCTCGCTCGGCGCTATGTTCCGGCCGCTGCCGCCCAGCGGGCCCGAGCCGCGTACCGCCTTCCCCCCTCGCTGCTAGAATCGCAGGTTGACTGCCGAGTCCCTGCCGCCCGACGTCGAGCGGACCGTGTTGCCGAACGGCCTGTGCGTCGTCACGGAGTCCATGGCGGCGGTGCGCTCGGTGGCGCTCGGCATCTGGCTGTTGGCGGGTTCGCGGCACGAGTCCGACGCCGACAGCGGGATCACCCACTTCGTCGAGCACATGGTCTTCAAGGGGACTGACCGGCTGAGCGCTCGGGACATCGCCTGCGAGATCGACGGACTGGGCGGCCACTTGAACGCCTTCACCGCCAAGGAGACCACGGCCTTCACCGCCAAGGTGCTCGACGAGCACTGGCCGAGGGCGCTGGCCGTCCTCTCGGAGATGGTCCAGCGCCCGGCCTTCGCGCCCGAGGAGATCGAGCGCGAGAAGGGCGTCATCCTAGAGGAGCTGAAGATGGACGAGGACAATCCGGACTGCCTGCTCGGCACGGTCTTCGCCCGCAGCTTCTGGAAGGGGCACGGCATGGCGCGCCCCGTCATCGGCAGCGCCGAGTCCGTGCGGTCCTTCGACCGCGGCCGGCTGCGGCGGTTCTTCGGCGCCACCCTGCGGGCGCCGCGCGTGATTCTGGCGGCGGCCGGCAGGTTGGATCACGGTGCCCTCGCGCGCGAGGCGGCCCGCCTGTTCGAGGGGCTGCCGGGCGGGGCGGTGCCCGGCGAGGAGCCTCCGCCCGCGGTGACCCCGCAGATCGTTCTGCACGACAAACCATCCTTGGAGCAGCTCCACCTGAGCCTTGGCGCCGAGGCCTTCCCGGCGACGGATCCGAGGCGCTTCGCCGGATTCGTCCTCAGCACGCTGCTGGGGGGCGGATTCAGCTCGCGGCTGTTCCAGAAGATCCGCGAGGAGGCCGGCCTGGCCTACAGCGTCTGGTCGGACCTGAGCCTCTTCTCGGACACCGGCTGCTTCTCGATCGGGGCAGGCACTTCGCTGGAGGCGCTGCCACGGGTGCTGCAGTACACGTTGCGGGAGTTGTCCGACCTCAAGGCGCGGCTGGCGCCGGCGGCCGAGATCCGTCGCGCCAAGGACCACCTCAAGGGCAGCTTGATGCTCAGCCTGGAGTCTCCCGGCGCCCGCATGACCAGCCTCGCCCGGCAGGTGGCGGTGCATGGCCGGATCGGCTCGCTCGACGAGATCCACGAGAAGATCGAGGCGGTGACGGCGGACCAAGTGCGCGACCTCGCGGCTGAGTGGTTCTCCGGGGAACGGCTGGCGCTGAGCGTCCTTGGCGACCTCCGCGGTACCGAGATCGACCGCCAGCAGCTCGCCTGCTAACTCCCACCGCCCGTCCGCCACAGCCCCCGGCCGGGTCTACAATCGGGCTGCCGGAGTCTCCGGCCCTGCCAGCCCATGCCGAGATCTGTACTTCTGCCCCGTCCCGCGCCGCTCATCTGCCTCGCGCTCGCGGCCGCCGCATGCCTGCTTGCCCAGCAGCAGGAGCGGCCCAACATCCTCTTCATCTACACCGACGACCACTCCTACCGCACGGTAGGAGCCTACCCGCAGTCCTACCCGTGGGTCCGCACGCCCAGTTTGGACGCGCTCGCCGCCAGCGGCGTGCGGTTCGAGTACGCCTACATCGGCACTTGGTGCATGCCGTCCCGGGCCACGCTGCTGACGGGGCTGCATCAGTTCGGCGTCGAGTCCATGCGCATGGAGGGGCCCTATCCGGGCAGCACCTACGATCCGCAGCAGAGCCCTTTCTGGCCCAAGGTCTTTCGGGAGCACGGCTACTTCACGGCCCAGATCGGGAAGTGGCATACCGGGACGGACACCGGCTACGGGCGAGACTGGGACTATCAGATCGTCTGGAACCGCCCCAAGTACACCGAGACCAGCGGCAACTATTACTACGACCAGCCGATCACCTACCAAGGCGGCCGGACCGAGGTCCTCGAGCGCTACTCCACGGACCAGTACACCGACTGGGCCGTCGACCTGATCCGCGGCGAGGGTCGGGACGCTTCCCAGCCTTGGTACCTGTGGCTTTGCTACGGCGCCGTGCATGGGCCGTTCACTCCGGCCGACCGTCACAGCGACGAGTACCCGGGGATCGACTTCGACATCCCCGCCGACATCTTCCCGCCACGCCCCGGCAAGCCGGACTGGGCGCAGAAGATCGCCTTCTGGCAGCCTGGTCCGGACGGCAGGCCCATGTTCCGAGGCCGGTCGATCACCTCGTGGACGCGCCAGTACCACCAGGGCGTGAAGGCCCTGGACGAGGGCGTGGCGCGCGTGATGCAGGCGCTTGAGGACTCGGGCCAGCGCCACAACACGCTCGTCATCTGGACCTCTGACCAAGGCTTCGCTTGGGGGCAGCACGGGTTCCGGCACAAGGTCGCGCCGTACGACGCGACGATCCGCTCCCCGCTAGTGTTCTCCATGCCGGGACGCGTCCCCGCCGGAGGCGTCAGCCCGCGGCCCGTGGCCGGAGTCGATCTGGTGCCGACCATCTTCGCCTTCGCGGGGATCGACCTGCCGTGGGAGATGCACGGAGAGGACCTGAGCCCGCTGCTGTCCGAGCCCGAGCGCGAATGGCCCCACCCCGCCCTGCTGACCGCGACCGGGCGCCAATACGGTTCGGATACCGACCAGATCCCCGAGGGGGAGGGTGTGCTGCATAACGGCGTGCCGTGGTACGTGATGCTGGTGGAGGGGCGCTACAAGTACATCCGGCCGATGATCCGTGACCTTGAGGAGCTGTACGACCTGCGACAGGACCCCGACGAGCTGGACAACCTGGCCGTCAAGGCGGAGCATCGGCAGACGCTGCTGCGGCTGAGGGCCTTGGCGCTGGCCGAGCTGCGGGAGGACGGAGCCGGATTCGTGGACAGCCTCCCGCCTGTGCGCGAGGCGCGCTGACGCGTCCGGCCCGCCCTCGTTGCGAGGCCGGGTGCTGCTAGCCTATTACTGAGGGGAGCAAAAGTCATTTCCTTGCATTCTGGAACTCTATTCCACCTCAAATGCGCTTGCGCACCGGGTTCTGAGCATGGTAGTATCGCATTATGGATCCATACTTTAAGCGGGACTTCAGAACGGTCCCACTCTTGGAAAAGGTCGCCCTCAGGAAACAAATCGTTTCGCTGGTGCAGAGTGGACTCCAGATTCCCCTTCTGTCCGCCCTCTTCTCTGTCACTCAACCGACCATCATTACTTGGCTTGTCAAGGTGGCTGCGGATGGCTTTGGGGCCTTGGAAGACAAGCCGCGTGCTGGCCGTCCGCCCATCCTCAGCGACGAGATCCTGCAGTGGATGTTCGCCACTGTCCGTGACAAGACCCCCCAGCAGCTGAAGTTCTCGTTCGCCTATTGGACTGCGGGCCGCGTGCGGCAGGTGCTCCTCGACCAGTTCGGAGTCAAGGCCAGCGTGTGGACTGTTCGTCGCGCCCTCAAGCGCCTGGGCCTGACGCCCCAGAAGCCCAAGTTCCGCTCCTATCTCCGCAGTGTCGGCGACATGAAGGCTTGGATCGAGACAAAATATCCTGAATTAAAGGAAAACGCACGCGAAGAAGGCGCTGTGATCCTGTTCGTGGACGAAGCCGGGATGCGAGCGGACTACCATGTCGGGCGGACCTGGGGCGTGCGTGGCAAGACCCCTGTGGTGGTCGACACGGGCAAGAGGTTCCGCTGGAACATGTTCGCGGCCATCACCCCCGACGGTCAGCTTCACTTCCGCATTCAGTCCGAGAATTCCAAGGCGGCGAGTTTCATTGAGTTCTTGCAGACCATCCAAGCGGAGCAAGGGAAGCCGATCTACGTAGTAGTCGACAACTGCAGCATCCATAGGGCGCGCGCCGTGAAGGAGTTCTCAGCCGCATCCGAGGGTGACCAGCAGGTCAAGTTGTTCTTCCTGCCGGTCTACTCTCCGCAGTTGAATCCGGTGGAGCTGCTGTGGGCTTGGGTGAAACGCAGGGTTGGCCAACAGGTGTTCAAGACCCAGTCGGAATTGAAGGACCTGCTGACGGATGCGATCGCCCAGCTCAGGAAGGCCCCTCAAGTCGTTCAGCAATTCTTTGAGCAGGAGGACTGCAAGTACATCTTGGCGTGACACCTCGGACGGCAATCACTTTTGCTCCCCTCAGTAACCAGCTCGAAGCCGCGCGGCCGCATGTCCCCTGACCCACTACTCGACGCGTTCTGGGAGCGCGGCCTGATTCTGCTCGGCCGCCGCGTGCGCGAGGAGTACGCTCTCAGAACTCCGATCTTCATCGACCTGCGGCACGGCCTCTACGACGACCTTGACCTGCTGCACGCGCTGGGAGCAGCGATTCACCGCAAGATCTTTGAACTGGCCGACGACTCGCCTCGGCTGCAGCAGATCGTCGGAATCCCGGACACCGCCACGCCGCTGGCCTTGGCCGCGGCGCTGGCCTCGCGCGGCACGCCGCGGCCGCTGGCCTACGGGCAGCTCCGCAAGAAGCCTGCCGCCTACCCTGGAGGCCGGTTCGGAGCCAGCGCCTACATGGGCGTCTGTGACTCCGAGCGAGAGATTACCCTGCTCGACGACGTGATCGCCTCCGGAGGGACCAAGATCTGGTCGACGCGCTATCTCCGCGACGTGGGCCTGGAAGTGGCCCGGATCCTGGTCGTGGTGGATCGGGAGCAGGGCGGCCATCGGCCGCTGGTGGAGCAGGGCTATCCCGTGCACAGCCTCTACCGGGTTCGCGACATCGTTCGGTACTACCGAGCCAGGGGCACGGTCGACGAGGCGACTGCCGCGGCCGCGCTGGCGCATGTGGAGGCCAAGCGGACGGCGGGGCCCGCAGCCGGGTAGCGGCGGCTCGGCCTCAGCTCTCGAAGAATCCGGCCAGGGCCACCCACGCCATGTAGAACGAGAACAGCACGGTCGCGGCCAAGCCCGCGTTCAGTGCGCGGGACGGGGGGAGACGGCCCGCCGCGTTCTCCTTGTTCAGCAGGATCAGCACGAACAGGGCCAGCAGCGGCATCGCGATCGGGCTCAGCGCTTGCGAGGCGATCATGATCTGCACCGGCCGGCCACCCAGTACGGGCACCACCAGCCCGAACAGCGAGGCGAGCACCACCATGGCGCGGAACGCCGGCCTTCCCATGCGGCGCGGCAGCCGCAGGAAGTCGGCGGCCATCCACGGGCCGAGCAGGTAGTTGGGGAACAGCGAGGAGAGGCCGGCGGCCACGATGCCGAGCACGAAGCCTCCGGCGGCCAGCCCGCCCGCCAGCGGCTCCAGCGTCCGCACCATGTCGATGGCCGACTCGACCTCCGCGCCTTGTTGGTGCAGCGTCCCGGCCGCGCAGGCCATGATGGCTGCGTTGATGAAGAACAGCGCGGTCATCGAGAACGCCGAGTCGCGCGCCACAAGCCGCAGGTCCGACACCTGCCAGCCCTCCTCCCGCACCAGCACGCTGCGCGTGAACAGCACCACCGAGGCCATCGTCGTACCGACCATGCCCGCGATCAGCAGCCTCGGGCTGCCAGTCGCGGGAATCGACGGCACCAGCCCCGCCGCCAGCTCGCGGGCGTCCGGCAGCACGAGCCCGGCCGTGAAGAAGAAGGCCACGCCCATCACCCCCACGAGTGCCGCGAGCACGCGCAGGAAGAAGGCATGCCGACCCACCCAGTACAGCGTCAGCAGCAGCAGCGTGAAGAACGCCGCTGTCGCGAGCGGGTCGATTGCCAGCCCCAAGGCTGCTCGGCCCCACTCCTGCAGCACTTCCACCACGATCGCCATCACGCCGATGATGGAGGTGAGCTGCGTCGCCGCCAAGGAGACGACCATCAGCACCGTCACCGGCGCGCCGAAGTGCCGGCGGAAGAGGCTGAGCAGCGTCTCCCCGGTCACTATCGTGAGGCGGCTGATGCCAACGATCATGAAGTGCGTGAACAGCGATGCCAGCGCCAGCGTCCACGTCAGCGCCATGCCGTAGCTGGCGCCGGCCGAGCTCATCGTCGTGACGCTGCCCGTGCCGATGACGTAGCCGATGATGAAGATGCCGGGGGCGAGGCTCGCGGCTGTGCGCCGCATGATGCGCCAATCCATGGTGGCGCAAGGATAGCACCGGCCTTGCGGACCAAGGACGGCGGGGGAACCTAGGGCGCCGGCGGTGCGTCATACTCAAGTTACAGTCATGCTGCGACGGATACTGCGCTGCGCGCCGGCGCTGCTCGCCCTGCTCGTCCCTCTCGCTGCCCAGCGGGTCGAGGTCGAGGAGTTCGAGCTGGATAACGGGATGAAGTTCCTGCTCTTGCCGCGGGAGGGCGACCCGAACGTGGCGGCCGGATGGATCGCCAAGTTCGGATCGGTCAACGAGCGTCCCGGCGTGACCGGGGTGGCGCACCTGTTCGAGCACATGATGTTCAAGGGCACGCACGCCATCGGCACCCAGGACATCGAGCGCGACTTGGCGGTCATCGAGGAGCTGGACGGGTTGCGCGACCTGATCCAGCGCGAGCGGGCCGCGCTGCTGGAGCAGCACCGGCGCGGCCTGATCGAGGATCCGGACGACCCGGAGCTCCGCAGCCCGGAGCACGGGGCGTTGATCCGGCGTTTCGAGGAACTGATCGAGGAGCAGCGCTCGCTGCTGGTCAAGGACGAGTTCACCCAGGTCTATACGACCAACGGCGGCTCGGGCATGAACGCCGGCACGACCAGCGACTTCACCATCTACTTCATCAATCTGCCCTCCAACAAGCTGGAGCTTTGGTTCTGGCTGGAGTCCGACCGCTTGGTCAACCCGGTGTTCCGGGAGTTCTACGCCGAGCGGGACGTAGTCCGCGAGGAGCGCCGCTTGCGGGTCGACTCCACGCCCACGGGCAAGCTGGACGAGCAGTTCGAGTCGATGTTCTGGCAGGCGTCCCCCTACAGCTGGCCGGTCATCGGCTGGCCGAGCGACTTGGACGCGATCACCAGATCCGAGGCGATGCAGTACTTCGACCGCTATTACGCCCCGAACAACTTGGTCGCCACCTTGGTCGGGGACTTTGATCCGGACCGGGTCAAGGCCTTGGCCCGCCGGTACTTCGGTCGGCTGAGCCGCGGCGCGCGGGATCCCGAGCCTGTGCGCACCCGGGAGGTCGAGCAGCAGGCGGAGCAGCGGCTCGTAGGCAGCGCGGAAACGCGGCCGCGGGCCTCGATCCGGTTCCACACGGTCCCGGACGCCCATGTCGACGAGCCCGCCCTGATCGTGCTGTCGGCGATCCTCAACGGGCGGACCGGCCGGCTCTACAAGTCGTTGGTGCTGGAGCAGCAGGTGGCGGTGCAGGCCGGGGCCGGCGTCGATGGGCGCAAGTACGACGGGCTGTTCGAGGTGTTCGGCATGGCGGCGCCCGGAGCTTCCCCGGAAGATGTGGAGCAGGCGCTGCTGGCCGAGCTCGACCTGCTCGCCCGCGAGCCGGTCGGGGAGCGGGAGCTGCAGAAGGTCAAGAACCAGCAGCTGGCCGGTGACTTCCGCAAGCTCCAGTCGAAGTTCGGTCTGATGCTCCAACTGCTCACCTACGAGGCCTTGGGGGACTGGAGCAACATCAACGCCTTCTCGGACCGCATTCAGGCGGTTACGCCGGAAGACATCCAAAGGGTCGCGCGACGGTACTTCAAGAAGACGAATCGCAGCGTGGCGCTGTACTACACGCAGGAGGGGGCTGGCCCGCCGGGTTCCCAAGGGCCGGGGCCGCGCCGGCCCCGACAAGGAGGCGTCCGATGAAGAGGCGCGACTGGCTGAAGGCCGTGGCTGGCGGTGCCGTGTCCAGCTGGGCGCTGGCCCAGGAGGGCCTGCCGGAGCATCCGTCCGCGCTGCAGTACCCGCAGCTCGACTTCGAGCCGCCCGAACCCGGGCAGTACCGGCACGAGCTGGAAGGCGGTTCGGTGGCCTACTTGGTCGAGGACCGCCAGCTGCCGCTGGTCTCGGTCTCGCTCACTCTGCGCGCGGGTTCTTACTCCCTGCCCGCCGAGAGGGCCGGCTTGGCCTCGTTTACCGGAAGCCAGATGCGCGCCGGCGGGACCCGCTCGCGCGCTGCCGCGGACTTCGACGAGCAGGCCGCCTTCCTCGCGACCGAGCTCGGCTGCAGCATTGGATCCACTTCGGCCAGCGCGTCCGTCAACTGCCTCACTCAGAATCTCGACGCCTCGCTCGAGATGTTCTTCGACATGCTGAAGAATCCCGGCTTCGATCCGGAGCGGCTCGAGATCGCCCGCGCCCGGACCCTGCAGGGCTTGGCACGCCGCAACGACAGGCTGGAGTCGATCCTCTCGCGTGAGTTCGGGCGCCTGACCCGAGGCCGCCACTTCACCACGGTCCAAGCCACCAAGGCGTCAGTCGAGGCGATCACTCGTGAGCGGATGCAGGCTCTGCATGCCAGCCAGTTCGATCCGCGTCGCATGTTCTTCTCGATCGCCGGGGACTTCGACACGGCGCGCATGGTCGACAGGCTGAACGAGGCCTTGGTCGACGGCTGGCCGGCGGACCCGGCTGATCCGGGCGAGATCCCCGCCCCCTCCCACGACCCCGAACCGGGCGTCTACATGGTGAACAAGGCCAGTCGGGACGTGAACCAGTCGCATGTCGCGCTGGGGCACCTCGGCATCCAGCGGGACCACGCGGACATCTTCAAGGTACGGATCATGAATTCCGTTCTGGGCGGCGGCGGATTCACGTCGCGGATCATGACCCGCGTGCGTTCGGACGAGGGACTGGCCTACAGCGCCTACTCCCGCTTCCGCCCGGGCACGTACTACCCGGGCCTCTTCCAAGCCGGCTTCCAATCGCGCAACGCGACCTGCGCGCAGGCCGCGGCGATCGTCATCGAGGAGATCGAACGCATTCGGGGCGACAAGGTCACCACCAAGGAGCTGGACACCGCCAAGAATTACGAGATCGAGATCTTTCCGCGCTTTTTCGCCACGGCGGGACAAGTGGCCGGGACGTTCGCGAGTGACGAGTTCACCGAGCGGGAGAAGGACTACTGGAAGACTTACCGTGAGCGGATCGGGGACGTCAGCGCGGACGACGTGCTGGAGGCGGCCCAGCGCCATCTGCAGCCCGGCAGTCTGGTCATCCTGGCCGTCGGTGACCGCGAGGGCATGCTGCGGGGCAATCCTGAGCAGCCTGCGTACAGCTTCGAGTCGCTCGCCGGCGAAGCCGGGATCCAGTCGATCCCGCTTCCTGATCCCGAGACGATGGAGTACCCGGAGGCCTGAGCCGGGAATCCCTCGCTGGATGCGACTCGTGGCGAGCTGCGAGCCCGCGAAGTGGGCTTGGCGGTCAGGGGCGGTAGTCTCGAACGATCAAGAGCGGGGCCGATTCCGCCCGCTGCCAGATGATGCGGCTCACTCTGGAATCGAAGTCGCAGCCTCCGGTGAGCGGTTCGTCACACAGTATCAGAAACCGGTGATTTCGCATCGACCACTGCGCCCAGTAGTAGTGCGAATTGGCTGGCACTATCGCTGCGGCGTGCTGTCATCAGCCGCAGACCGCCTTCGGACCTGTCCGCAGTAGCCTTCGGCCTCTCCGACCCCGTTTGGGCGGCGGAAGCGGCGTCGACTGCTGCGGGAGGAACCGACTCCAGCGTGATGTGCGGGCGCGAACCGTCTGTTGCACTGTGCGCGATGAGGTCGTCCAGTGGCCCGAGCAAGGAAGCCGCCCCATTTCTTGTACAGGTTGAGCGAGACAACATCGAGCGAAACGATGGCTTCACACTTTGTGCGCCTGCCGAAGAGGCACTCGTTGCCACATCGGAAGTTCAACTCCGTCGCGCTCAGCCGCCGTGCGGCGAACTCCGGCCAGCAGTGTTGACGCGGTCAGGCCCCCAGGATTTTGCGGATGTCGAGGTAGATGGCTTGCGTGGCCCGCGAATGGTTCAGCGTGTAGAAGTGGAGACCGGCGACGCCTTCCTCCAGCAAGTTCCGGCACTGCATCGCGGCGTGGTCCACGCCGATGGCGCGAACCGCCGCCGGATCGCCGCGTACGGCTTCCAGGCGCCTTAGCAACGGTCCGGGCAGGCTCGCCCCGCACATCTTGGCGAACCTCTGAATCTGTCCCAAGCTCCGGATGGGCATGATGCCCGCCACGACAGGTACGTCGATGCCGATCGCTCGTGCCCGGTCCCGGAAGCGCAGGAAGTCGCTGTTGTCGAAGAACAGTTGCGTGATCAGGAACTCGGCGCCTTGGTCCACCTTGATCTTCAGGTGCTCCAAGTCCGCTGCGGGGCTCTCGGCCTCCGGATGAGTCTCGGGATAGCAGGCGCCGCCCAGGCAGAACTCGTAGCGCGACCGGATGAACGCCACCAGCTCGCTCGCGTAGCGGAACCCCCCCGGAACCGGCTCGAAGCGCTCCGCGCCCTTCGGCGGGTCTCCCCGCAGCGCCAGCACATTCTCGATCCCGCCTTGCCGCAGCTCGTCGAGCACGCCGGAGATCTCGGCCGTGCCGGCCCCGACGCAGGTCAGGTGCGCCATGGACTCGATCCCTAGCGTGCGCTTGATGCGCTGGACCAGCTCGACCGTCTTCCTGCGCGTGCTCCCGCCAGCGCCGTAGGTGACCGACACGTAGCTAGGGCCCAGCGGCCGGAGCCTCTCGATGGTCCGGTACAGGCGGTCGAAACCGGCCGCGTCCTTGGGCGGGAAGAACTCGAACGAGACAGACGGCGATCCAGCTGCTAGCAGTTGGCTGATTCTCATCGCCGAGAGAAATCCAGACTATCACGGCCCCCCGCGCAGGGGCCGATCGTAAGGCTCAGGCGGCGTGGTCTGGGGCGCAGCGGGCCCTACTGCTGACCGCGTCGCATCCACGCAGCGCCGCTACGCAGCGCCGCGCTGCAGGCCAGCAGGGCGGCGCCGGTCAGACACACCATCAGAACGATGTGCTTGGCGCAGGTTGTGATCGCAGCGAGCCCCGTCTGAGCTGCGGACACTCCCGGGAAGCTGATCAGCATGACGATGACTTGGGCGTTCTCGCACAGGTCCAAGCCGGCCGCCCAGAGGGGTGGCATCGCAAACCACCACGGGTGCCTCCCGGGGCGCAACCGGCAAAGGAGTCCGGCGAGGAAGCAAGTGTAGGCGGCCACCAGCAGCGTGTCGAGGAACAAGCTGGCCAAGGCGTAGGTCACGCGTCCGTGGCTGCCGTACGATTCCATCAACGCCACTGCCTCTGCATAGGTGTAGTAGAACCTCGCGTCGAGCAGCTCGCCTCCGATCGGCAGGGCAGGGTAAACCGCCAGGAGGAGCGTCAACATCGCCGCCAATGCGGCAAGCAGTACCGGTGTCCGGCGGCACGTCAAGCAGAACTGGAGGCGCATCGGTTGCTCGGCAAGTCTACACCGCCGCTCTAACTGCGGCCGGCAACGAACACGGTCTCTCCGCCAAGCTCAGGCCGCCGCTACTTCCCGCTCCGAGCGCGGCTCCAAGCGGAGCGAGCCGCCGCCAAGCCGAACGGCTTGAGTGGCCCGTCCTCCTTCCGGGCCGCCCGACGGTTGCCGGTTCCCCGAGGCAGCTGCCTCGGCTGATACTCTGAATCCATGCGGGCTCCGGCGCAATTGCTGGACAGCGCCACCCTGAGGCGGCTAGAGCGCCTGACGATCCGGTGGAGCCAGTCCTTTCAAGGCCGCATCGGCGGCGACATCGTCTCGCGCTTCGCCGGCGTCGGGCACGAGTTCCTAGATCACCGCCATTTCCAGCAAGGTGACGACCTCAGGGCGGTGAACTGGCGCGCCTACATGCGCTTGGAGCGGCTTTTCCTCAAGCTGTTTCGCTCCGAGCCCCGCATCCCGGTCCGGATTCTCATCGACACCTCGGAGTCGATGGCCTGCGGCGGCGAGGAGCCGTCGCTCACCAAGTTCGCCTACGCCTGCCGGCTCGCCGCGGCGCTGTGCTACGTCGGTTTGGTGCGGCTCGAGACGATCGTGCTGCAGCCGTTCGGCGAGATGCTCGGAGAGGCGTTCCGGGCGCAGGGTGGGCGGCTGCGGTACGCCCATGCGGCACGCTACATCTCTGGCCTCAGGACCGGAGGGCCGACCAGGTTCCAGCGCCCGGTGCGCGACTACCTTCGGAAGTACAGGGTGCCGGGGCTGACCTTCGTGCTGAGCGACTTCCTGGACCCTTCCGGAGGGAGTCCGCCGGTCGGCCACTTGGCCGACGCGGGTCACGAGGTGCAGCTGCTGCACCTGGCCGGGCCGGCGGACCGCGAACCCCCTTGGCGCGGCGAGCTGGAGCTGCACGACGCCGAGTCGGGCGACGTGGTACGGGTGAGCTTGGATGAGCAGGCAGTGCGTGAGCACCGTCGGGCGTACGACCACCACTGCGCCGCGCTCAAGCGGCATGCCGAGAGATCGCGGGCGCGCTACGTTCATCTCTCCACCGCCACGCCGCTGGACCAGGCGCTGTTCCGGCGGCTGGATGCGACCCGGTCCGACTTCCGCCGACCTAGGGAGGGCGGGCGCGCCTAGCCCATGGGCCTGCTGAACCTCGCCCTCGGCCAGCTGATCGGGCTGTTTCTGCCGCTTGCCGCCTTCCTGGTGGCGCTCTACTTCTACGATCGTTCGCGCCGGCGGGTCGTCGTCTCGACACTGCGGTTCTGGCCGCGGCGGCCCGCTCCCCCCGTGCGGCGCAGGCACAATCGGATCCAGCATCCGCTGTCCCTGCTGCTGCAGCTGCTGGCAGTCCTCCTGCTGCTGCTGGCAATTGCCGATCCGAGGCCCGGATCCGCCGGGAGCGCCGGACGGAGAATCGTCCTGCTGCTGGACACGTCTGCGGCGATGGCCGGCGCGGGAGCGGACGGGAACCTGCTGATGAACGAGGCCAAGTCTCTTGCTCTCTCCTACGTGGCGAGGACCGGCGGGCGCGACCGTATCCTGCTGGTCGCTGCGGACGGGTCGCCCGCCGTGCGCGTGCCTTTCACATCCGACCGGCAGCGGCTGCGGGAATCAATCCTGGCAGCCGAGCCGGGCTGGACGGCCTTGGACTTGGCCGCTGCCTTTGACTTGGCGGCCGGAGCGTTGCGCTTGGCGCTGGACTCGCCTGAGGCGGAGCTCGGGGAGCGCGCCGCGGTGTCCGAGGTGGTCTACGTCGGTCCCGGTCGGTTTGTCGGGCGCCCGGCCCGGGCGGGCGTTCTACCCGCGTTGCGGTTCCTGCCCACGGGCGATGTGGCCGACTCGCTCGGCTTGGTCACCCTCAAGGCGCGGTCCCTAGGGCCCGCGCCCGGAAGCTGGTCGGTCGATGTCGTCGCCCGCAACGTGCGCAGCGACCCGGCGGTCGCGCGAGTCGAGTTCTACTTCGATGGCAGGCCTCTCGGCCACCGTGGCCTCGACCTCGGCGCGGCAGCGGATTCCGGGCTGCAGTTCACGCTGAGGACTCAGCGCCCCGGACGGCTTCTGGCCCGGCTGGCTGAACCCGACGGATACCCGCAGAATGACGAGGCGTGGGTCGATATCCCCGCCCTGCGGCGCATCCCGGTGCAGGTGGTCGGCGGGGACCGAGCGGCGCTTGAGCCGCTA
The DNA here is from genome assembly GCA_963662745.2 of Bryobacterales bacterium. Taxonomy (GTDB): domain Bacteria; phylum Acidobacteriota; class Terriglobia; order Bryobacterales; family UBA6623; genus VXMF01. The sequence goes on along the minus strand of CAXXUI010000002.1, from coordinate 345,682 downwards.
GTCTCCTCGCACCCGCGTGTGCAGGCTCGCTTCGTGGATGCGCCCGAGCCGTCCGACGTGACTCCGATTCAGGTGTGGGCGAGCGGAGGCGGAGGCTCCGCTGCGCAGCGGGCCATCGTCCTGGCCCCGCCCGGGACGGAATCGCCGGCCCGCGAGGCGGGATCGGTTCGCAGCCGGCCGATCGCCGCGTGGTCGGCGACCCATGCGGTCGCGGCCGGAGTCCGCGATCCGGAGCTGGTCCCCGCCCGAGCCAGGATCTTCGCGGCCCAGGAGGGTGACGAGGTAGTCGCCGAGATGGAGGAGGGCCCCGTTATCCTTGCCAGATCCGATGGCCGCAGCCGCTTGGTCGCCTTCGGGTTCGACTTGGCGGAAGAGGACCTGAGGAGCCGGCTGGCTACGCCCCTGCTGTTCGCCAATGCGGTGTCCTGGCTGGATCCGGGTGCCTTCCGCGAGGAGTCTGTGGAGGCGCGGCCACCTGGCGCCGTGCGGATCGAGCTGCCGGAATCTTCCGCATCCGCCATCGCCGTGCGGTCGGAATCGGGTGAGGAGCTGCCTTGGGTGTACGGGGACGGCCGCCTCAAGTTCTACGCCGGTGAGCCCGGGACGTACCGGGTGCTGGCAGGGGGCTTCGCCGCGACGCTGGTGCTGAGCCAGGCGGAAATCGGCACGACGGTCTGGGAGCCAGCGGAGGAGGTCGCGCGCGGCCTTCCGCCGGCCTTCTCAGCTGGCGGGCAGCCCGGATCGCTGTGGCCTTGGCTGGCTCTGCTGGGCGGGGCAGTGCTGCTGCTGGATTGGATTCGCTTCGGCAGGGGCCGCCCGCTGGATGCTGCCGCGGCTTCCAGCTCGGGCGCGAACGGAAGGGCCGGATGAGCTTCGAGACTGGATGGCCGCTGCTGCTGCTCCTCCCGCTGGCGGCGTGGACGGCATCGGAATGGAGCCGCAGCCCCCGCCGGCTGGGACTGCTCCTGAAGGCCTTGGCGCTGGCCGCGATCTGCCTAGCGCTTACCCGCCCGCAATGGCGGATCCGCGAGACGTATATGGCTGTGGCCGTGCTCAGTGACGCTTCGGAGAGCATTCCGGAATCCCAGCGCGCGCAGCAGCGGGCGTTCGTCGAGCGCTTGCGGGCGGAAGCGGGAGCGCACTCAGTTCGGGAAATGGAGTTCGGGGCCTACCCTCTCCGAGCGCTGGGTGACCCCCAAGCGCGTCGGTCCACGAACCTGGAGTCCGCGATCCTGAACGGATTGGGAGCGTTGCCTGCGGACCGCCTGCCGCGCGTCTTGGTCCTCAGCGACGGCCGCGCCAACGCCGGAGCGGTCGAGCGGGCGGCCTACCAGGCGTGGAGCAGGGAGGTGGCGGTGGACACGGTGGCGCTCCCCGGGCGTCCGGAGCCCGACCTGCACCTCGCCGGCGTCCGGTTGCCGCTCCGGGCGTTCGCCGGCGAGCGGTTTCCCATCGAGCTGGATGTGGAGAGCCCCGCCGGGCTGGATGCCGCTTTGGAGCTGAGGGCCGAAGGGCGCCCCATCGGAGAGGAGTCCGTCGTGCTGCCGGCCGGCCGGAGCACGGTGACGGTCCGAGCCCGGATCGAGACGCCTGGAGCGACGCTGGTCGAGGGCCGCCTGAGCGCTGTCGGGACCGGCGAGCTGCACTTCGCCCGCGCGGTGTCGATCCTGCAGCCGAGAGCCTTGCTGGTGTCTCCGGACGCGATTGATCAGGATCGCCCACTCATTGAAGTGATCCGATCTGCCGGCTTCTATCTGGAGCGGGCCGAGGGCGTGGATGCGCTGGGCGGGGTGGCCGAGCTGGACTACGACCTCGTCGTCTGCTCCAACGCTGACTACGAGGCTTGGCCGGAGGGAGTCAAGCAGCGTTTCGCCGCTTTCGTGGCAGCGGGCGGAGGCTTCCTGCTGATCGCGGGAGAGAGGAGCCAGCACCGCGAGCGGGAGGATGACGGTGAGGATCCGCTGCGCGGCATGCTGCCGGCCACACTGGCTCCGCCGCGGACGCCGGAGGGGACTGCTGTCGTGCTGGTCGTCGATAAATCCTCCTCGATGGAAGGCAAGAAGATGCAGCTCGCGCGGCAGTCGGCCTTGGGGGTGGTGGAGAACATCCGCCGCATCGACAGCGTGGGCGTGCTGGCGTTTGACAACTCGTTCGAGTGGGCCGCTCCACTGCGGCGCAACGACCTCCCGGCGGAGACCAAGCGGCTGATCAGTGGGATCGTCGCCGACGGCGGGACGCAGATCGCGCCGGCCTTGGCCGAAGCGTACAGCGTGATCGCGCCTCTGGAGGCTGTCTACAAGCACATCCTGCTGCTCACCGACGGAATTTCCGAGGAGGGGGACAGCATCGCTCTGGCCCGCGAGGCGGCCGCCAACGAGGTGACGATCTCCACCATTGGCTTGGGCCAGGACGTGAACCGGTCGTACTTGGAGCGAGTCGCCCGCAGCGCCGACGGCAAGTCGTACTTCCTGCTGGACATCTCCGCTTTGGAGCAGATCGTGCTGGAGGACGTGCAGGAGCACACCGGCACCTCCGTGCAGGAGAAGCCGTTCTATCCCGTCGCTCTGCGAGAGTTCGAGATCATCGACGGGTTGGATCTGGCCTTTCCCGGACCGCTGCTGGGATGGGTCCGCTTCGAGGCCAAGCCGGCGGCGGAAGTCCTGCTGTCGACCGGCGAAGAGGACCCGCTGTTAGTGCGATGGCAGTTCGGGCTGGGCAGGGCGGCCGTATTCGCTTCGGACGCCAAGGATCGCTGGGCCACCAACTGGGTGCCTTGGGACGGCTACGACCGTTTCTGGTCCAACGCGCTGCGCGACCTGCTGCCGCGCACCGCCGCGACGGACACCGCGACTGAGTACGACGCGGCTGCCGACGAGATCGTGGTCCGCTACCGGGCCGCGCGGCCCGGCGGCGAGGAGGAGCCGCCGGAACTCTACGCGATCGGTCCCGACGGGTATCGTGGCGTCGCGCTGCCCACGGCGTCGGGCGCCGGCTTCGAGGCTCGCTTCCCCGCCCAAGGACTGCACGGCCTGTTTCGGATCCGCCCGGCGGAGCGGTCGCGGGATTTCCCCGAGACCGCGTATTACCGGGAGAACACGGAACTGAGCCGCTACGGAGCCGACGCCGAGCTGCTGCGCACGATCTCCCGGGCGACCGGGGGCCGCCACAATCCTGAACCTGCCCAGGTGTTCGCACGGGACGACCGGTCTCTCTTTCGTCGCATGGACCTGTGGCCGCTCCTGCTGGCTCTCGCTATCCTGCTGAACCTTGTGGAGCTGCTGGCCCGCAAGGGCTGGCTGCCCGTGCTGGGGAGATGGGCCTAGCCGCTCCCTCGCGCCCGCGGCTGGTATTTTGGGGTTGCAGCATGACGATTCGGATGTATTCGACCACTTGGTGCTCGGACTGCTGGAGGGCCAAGCGATTCCTGAACCAGCATGCCGTGGAGTTCGAGGAGGTCGATATCGATCGCGACCGCGAAGCCATGCAGGCGGTTATCCGGCACAACGACGGCAAGCGGAGGGTGCCGACCTTCGAGATTGACGGAGCGTACTACGGCAATCCGACCATTCCGGAACTGGCCCGCATCGTGGGCGTGCCAATTTGACTCCGGCGGAGGCGCGGCGGCCGTTGACGGAGCGTCCCGCGGCGGCCGGCTCGGGCTCGGAGAGTTCGCTCCGCCGGGACTTGGACATAGCGGTCTTCGCGCGGGAGCATGTAGGGCGGCGCGTCGCCGTTCTGGGCTCCGAATTGCAGCGTTCGCGCGCGGTGCGCGACGAGGGGGCGGTGCATGACTTGCGCGTCGCGGCGCGGCGCCTGCTCGCCACCATCGATTGCTTCCGCATGGCGGTCTGGAGCAGGGACGTCAAGGCTCTTCGCAAGCGCTGCAAGTCGGTCCTCGAGGCGGGTCGGGACGTGAGGGACTTGGATATTGCGCTAGCGCTCGCAGCGGCGGCCGGTGCCCGGCCGGATTCCGGCCTATGCCGCGAGCTGCGTCTCCGCCGCTCGGAAGCGGAGGATGGGCTGGCTGCGCTGGTGGGGAGAAGGCGGTTCCGAGGATTCGATCGAACGTGGAGCCGCAAGCTCGCGTCCTCTCCGTTGTCGGATCGGTTCTCGAGCAAGCCCTCCAGCGTCCTGAAGCGCCCGGGCTGGATCGCCGGGATGTCTTGCACCCTGAATGCTGAGAGGGTGCTGCCCCGGATGGCCGCGGCCTTCTTTGCCGAGGGGCGCGCGACGTGCGCCGGGGAGCCGAGCGCTTCCGACCTGCACCGCCTGCGGCTGTCGGGCAAGCGCTTGCGCTACTGCTTGGAATTGTTCCTTCAGCTCTATGGACCGCCGCTCGCGGGTCAGGTGCGGAGACTGAAGCGCGTCCAGCGCTCCTTGGGGGCGGTGAGCGATTGCGACGCTACCGACGCGCTGCTCCGCTCCGCAGGACTGCTGCCGGGGGTGGAAGCCAGGGCGCTGTCGGAGTACCTTCGCGACCGGAGTGCCGCGAGTACCGCCTCGTTTCTCCAGCGCTGGAAGGGCTGGTTCGACGCAGGTGGAGCGGAGGGCGAGTGGGTGCGGCTGCTGGCTTCCGGTGTGCGCTAGAGGCTGATGAGGGCCCGCCGGCGGAGGGGTCCGTCAGGAGCTGCAGACGGTGTCGAGGAACAGGTCCACGAACCGAGGGGCGTCCACGGCGGTTGCCACGCGGATCGGGTGCGCCGGGGGCTCATGAACGCGGCTGCCCGTCAGCACCATGCCGCGCGTAAGACCCGGGCTGTCGACGACGTCGCACGCCATCGTCTCGGTCTGGAGCAGGTCCGGTTCGATCGCGGCAGCGACGGCCAGCGGATCGTGCAGGGCGCATCCGCCGACATCGCCCTCGTGCTTCCGGCAGAAGTCGAAGTAGGGCTCCGAGCAGGCGGCGAGGAAGCGGCGCAGCTTCCCGTCCGCCATGCCGACTAGGCGTCGCTGAAACCGCCGCCGGGGCAGGAGCGCCTGTTCCGTGACGTTCAGTCCGACCAGCACGACGGGCAGGGCGGAGCGGACGACGGCTCGCGCGGCGGCGGGATCAGAGAAGAAGTTGAACTCCGCCACCGGTGTGGCGTTGCCTCTTCCGTCGGCCGATCCGCCCATGACTACCAGCTTCCTGATTCGGCTCATCGCAGCCGCGTCCTTGCGCAGCGCGGCTGCCACGTTGGTGAGCGGGCCGAGGCTGACGAGGGTGAGCTCGGGTCCCAGCTCGCGGGCCAAGGAGACCATCCTGTCGGCGGCGTGGGTCGATTCTGGGCGCAGGCGGCGGACGGGGAACCTGCTGGAGGCGCCGCCTAGGCCGTCGCCTCCGTGCACATGCTCCGCCCGGGCCGCAGGGGCGCTGAGAGGACTCGCGCAGCCGGGGAACACCGGCGGGGCGGGACCTGCGCTGGCCGCCTCCATGGTGCGCAGCGCGTTCGCGGTACAGGCCTGCAGCGGCACGTTGCCGGCCACCACCGTGACAGCCCGTATGTCGAGCGTCGGGCACCGCAGCGCGAGGATCAGCGCCAAGACGTCATCCAGACCAGGATCGGTGTCGATGATGACGGTCGTGGTTGCGTCCATGGGTCTGTGCTACATCGCGCGTCACATCCGCAGCCGGCGGTCGACCGAATGGCGGGCGGAGGCCGGAACGCCCCCTCCGGCTACCGACGCCGCTGACTGCTTGGAAGGTATACCGCCAGCGGTTGCGACGGCATGTCGCCACCAAGTCTTCCATCCGGGGGGCGCCTCTCCGGATGGTGGGAGTCGGGAGTGCGTTCAGCGGTCAGTTCCCGCCGCCACCGCTCCCCCTGCGATTCTGGCCTTGGCGGGTGGCGAGGCCCAGCAGCGCCGTGCCCTCGAAGGCCTTCGAGTCCGCGCCGGCTGCCCTGATGTTGGCGACCTTAGCCTTCTGGTCATCGGACAGCAGCGCCTCAAGCTTCGCGGTCTGTTCCTGGCGCCAAGTTCGGCGTGTCGCGTTGTCTGCGCCCTCGGGCGGCCGCTCACGGCGAATCTCGCGGATCTTCGCCACTTGGTCTTGATCGAGGCCGATGGCCTCGACCGCGATGCTGATGGCCTCACGGCGCTGCGCCGCCTTTGGGTTGTTCTGAGCGAAGGCAGCTGTGGACATTGCTGCCAGAGAGATGACGAGGACCGTCGTCTTCAGGTTGGGGGTCATGATGGAAATCCTTCTCGCACTAGTGATTGGAAAGTACGCTGTCTGTGTTAGACGCCGGCTGATGGCAGAGGTTCTGCGAGCGATGTAAAGTCTCCGTTAAGGACTCGGAAACCGGATCGATCCGCCGCCCGCGGCAGTCAGCGCCGTCCGTTCCGGACGCTGCTGGAGCTTGAGCGCGACCCCCGGGAGGACGGCGTGCGGGATCCGGACGTGCTGGATGGCCTCGATGCGGAGCTGCCGGGGCGGCTGTAGGACGGCCGGCTGCTACCGATCGACGGCCGCGAACTAGAGGTCCCCGAGCGGGAAGGGCTGGTTGACAGGCTGCCGCCGCGCGAGGAGGATGAGCCGCGACTCGTCCCGAAGGATCCGCGGTCGCTGCTTCGAACTCCTGACCCAGTGCTCCTCGAGCCGATGCTGCTGGAGCTCCCGATTCTTCGGCTGCTGCCCGCGGTGCTCGACGGAGACGATGTCCGGGTGCCGATCCGACTGCGCGTGCCGCTGGAGCTGGACGGGCTGCCGATTGTGCGGCTGCTCGGCATGCTGCCTGAGCTTCGAGTCGCCGACCGAGACTGCGTTCTCGGGGCGAAGACTCCCGAACTGGACCTGCTTCGCGAGCCGGAGGTGCCGATTGTCGAGCCGCCGGCGGAGCCCCTTGTCCCCCTTGTGGCGGAAGAGGGCTGCCTGGATGTTCTGGTCCCGATCCGGGAGGTCGAGGACCTGCTGCTGCTTGTCCGGCTGGTGGTGGGACCGGTCCGCCCGGTGGAAGCCGTCCCGCCGGAGCCAGCCCCTGGTTGGCTGCGCGAGCTGGTCCTAGGCGCGAACACAGTGGGTGTGCGGGACTGGCCGGTGGAGCGACGCGAGCTGACGGATGTTGGCGTTCTGCGAGTGGAGGCGGCAGTGCCCGACCTCGACGAGGCGGAGGGCCGGGTCGAGGGAGTGCGGGCGGTCGTGCCCGCGGATGTGCTCGGCCTAGTGCCGATCCCGGCCGGGGATCGCGCGCCCAGCGATCCGCCTGCACCCGTGGATCCAATTCGAGTGGCTGTTCGCGGAGCGAACACAGTTGCCGGCCGCCGCGTCCTGCTAGGCGCTCCCGTCCGGCTGTCGGAGGGAGTCGTCCGAACGCGGCTGGACGACGCCGTGCCGACGCGGGGCGTTGCCGCGGGATGTCCGGTGCGCGAGCGGGATGTTGTCGTGGCTGTACCCGCCCGTCGTAACTGCGGGACACGGGGCGATTCCCGAGTTACGTGCCCGGCAGCGGGCCGGCTGCCGGCCGGTGCCCGTGTCGAGCTAGACGAGGCCGTGCCTCGTCGGATGCTTGGTAGCGCCGAGACTTGGCCTGTCCCGGCTCTCGAGGTTGGCGTTCTCGTCGTACCGCGCGTTCCGGTCGAGGGCGTGGCGGCCCGTCCAGACCCGATTCGGATCCCGGCGGACGCCGGGTTCCGCGCAGAGGCTGGGGCCGGTTGCACGCGCACAGACGAGGAGGAGGATGGCGCGTCACGCGTCCGCGCCGTCGCCGTTCGTGTCACGGACGGCCGAGACGGGGAAGTTGCAGGAGCGGGGCGCGTCCCTGAGCCGCCCGTGCGCAGTGTCCGGGGAGTGGAGCCTGTTGCCGCCCGGCTACTCGGCCGCCCGGCAGGTGAGGTGGACCGGGACGCGACCGTCGAAGTCCCCGACCGCTGGTCGCGATAGAAGGCCTCGACCGAGGATTGGAGCCCTCGTCGACGTTCCTCAAACGGGATGCGGGCTGAACCGTCGCGGAGGCGGCTGGTGGACTGCCTAGTGGTGCCTCCGGCTGCCGTCCGGCTGCGAACGGAAGTCGATGCGGCCACGACGCGGCCTTGACTGGACCGGGAGGGCACTACAGGCACCCTGCCCCGTATGGTCGTCACGGAGTGAGACTGGCCCGTCCTCAGAGCCCTTGGAGTGTGCGTCGACCCCATCGAGAACTGGCGACTGTCCACATACGACACCGCCCGGCGGTCGCGGGCGTTGCGGTGGGAATCGAAGAATCTGGAGCCGTTGTCGACCACAATCGTGCCCGCGTGGGAGCGGCCGTAGTAGTTGCGGCCGTACCACGGCGAGTAGCGCTCTCCAGGGGCCAGCGGGACCCAGCCGATGCCTGCGAATCCAGATCGGGGCCCCAGCCGTCCGGCGGGGTTGAAGCCCACGAAGGTCACGAGGGCGGGCCGCCAAACGTGGCGCAGTTGAGGCGCTCCCGGGAACCATCCCCAGCCGTGGGCGGCGTGGTACTGCCAGCGACCCCAGTGGTAGGGGGCCCAGCCCCATGGCTCGTGCCCGTGCCAAGTCCAGCCGTAGTAGTCCAGCCAGATCCACCGACCGAACCGGTAGGGGACCCAGGCGCGAGTCACTCTCGGGAACCAGCAGAAGCCCAGCGATGTCACCCACCGCCAATCGCCGTGCCGGTCGAGGTCCTCGGCCCCGTAGATGTCCCGGCTGATGTAGCGGCGCGAGGTGGCCCGCCGCAGTGCCTTGTCTCTGTCGGCCGCCCAGCGGTCGAGGCTGTCGGTGGAGCGCGCTTTTCCGGTCTCAAACGCCACTTCGCCGTCTTCGGCGGCCCGAATGGTCATCGACTGCCCGCGCTTGAGCCGCGTCGTGGACGATTGGAACGCGATCTCCGCTTCACCCTCGCGAATATCGATTCGCGTCAAGTTCGCGCCGACTGTCACTCGGTACCGGCCCGGCTGCATCGGGCGGACGGCCGCCAGCGGTGTCTCAATGTCGACATCAGCCTCGCTGTCAGCCAGTTCGCTGTAGATGGCCACCCCGCCGGCCAAGGATGCTCGGAACTGCTTGCTGGCCAGTTCCAAGAGTTCGATCTGGGTGTCTCCGCCGATGCGGACGATGTTGCCTTGGTCGAGCTGGACTTCAGCTCTCGATGCCCCAGTGGACCGGATCGCATCGCCCTCGACGACCGCCATATTGACCGTCGCGGCGACCGAGTCACCCGAGTCTCCGCGTCGCACGGCGATGTCGTCGTTGACGAGGCTGATCCTCGCGACGCCCAAGGCAGGTCCGGCGTCGGTCGTGTCTCCTCGTAGGCTGGGGGTCGCCAGCAATGCACAGCACACCAAGGGGAGCCATTTCGTCCGATCGACCATGCGCCGTTAGACGCCTCTTTCGGACTGGCGGTTTCGGCGGCGAGGGAGGAGTCGGCTGGGGGGGCAGTGGGATAATCGGGCCGATGCACAGAGTTCTGACGTTCCTATTGCTCGGCGCGGCCGTGGTCTCGGCTCAGTCAGCGTTCGACTTGGTGTTGCGCGGAGGCCGCGTGATCGACCCGGAGTCCGGGCTGGACGCGGTCCGTGACGTCGGTGTCATCGCCGGCCGGGTGGCGACGGTCTCGGCGGACACGCTGGATGGGCGGGTGGTTATCGACGCCTCCAGAATGGTGGTGGCCCCGGGCTTCATCGACCTCCACCAGCACGGCCAGAGCTTGGAGAACTACGAGGCCCAAGTGCGCGACGGAATCACGACTTCCTTGGAGCTGGAGATCGGGGTGGAGGATGTCGAGGCTTGGTACCAGGACCGCCAAGGCAAGGCGCTGGTCAACTACGGCGCGAGCGTATCGCATCCCTATTCCCGGCAGCTCGCGATGCTCGGCCGCAATCCGGGCCTTGCCGGCGAGTCCTTGGCGCGGCCCCTGACCGAGGAGCAGAAGCGCTTGCTCAGCCTTCGAATTCGCCGCGGCTTGGACCAAGGCGCCGTGGCGGTGGGCTTCGGTCTGGCTTACACGCCCGGAGCGACCAAGGAGGAGATCGTCTCGATGTTCCGACTAGCGGCCGAGTACGGCGCCAGCTGCCATGTCCACATGCGGACCGATCACGAGACCTTCGCCAACTTGGAGGAGGTCGTCGACGCGGCGCGCGAGTCGGGCGCGCAGGCCCACATCGTGCATCTGAACAGTTCCGCGCGCGACCGCGTGCTGGACTACCTGGCGCTCATCGAGCAGGCTCAGGCTTCCGGCGTCGACCTGACCACCGAAGCGTACCCCTACAACCGGGGTTCGACTCTGATCCAGTCGCACTTGTTCGAGCGTTGGGAAGAGCAGTACACGGACGCCGAGCTGGAACAGTTCATCTGGGTGCGCACCGGCGAGACGCTCAGCCGCGAGACGTTCGAGGCCCGGCGGCGGGAGGGCGGAATCATCATCAATCCGCCGCTGTATCGCGAGGAGAGCGTTCGCCACGCCGTCGCGAGCCCGATGGTGATGATCGCCAGCGACGGGATGTTCCTCTTGGACGGTCGGGCACACCCGCGTTCGTTCGGAACATTCTCCAGAGTGCTTGGGCGCTACGTGCGGGACGAAGGGGTCCTGCCTTTGCCGGAGGCGATTCGCAAGATGACGCTCATGCCGGCGAAGCGCTTGGAGGGGCGCGTGCCCGCGATGCGCAACAAGGGGCGCATCCGGGCTGGGGCGGACGCGGACCTTGTCGTGTTCGATCCGGACACGGTCATCGATCGCGGCACGTACTCCGATCCGGCCCAGAGCCCTGCCGGGATCAGCCACGTGGTCGTAAGCGGCGAGGTGGTCCTCAGGGACGGAGAGTTGGCCGGCGGTGCGCGTCCGGGGCGGGCGGTGCGCGCCGAGCAGGCCTACCCGTTCGCTCCCGGCACGACTTGGTCGTGGCCGGGGGAGTAGTCGCGCGCGGCTCCCAGCGCGACGGGCCTTCGGGCTGTCTGGCGGGGCTTGGCGACAGACGCCGGCAGGATCCCTAGAGAGGTCGGCGACGACGGGACGGGATCCAAGGAGCAGTCCACTCCCAAGAGCGCCCAATGCGCTTGACCAGTCTCTGATTGCTGAGGTGGGTGGTGAGGCGGCCGGGGCTCGAACCCGGGACCCACGGCTTAAAAGGCCGTTGCTCTACCAACTGAGCTACCACCCCTAGCGCTGGCGTCGGGAGCGGAACAGGCGGAGCCCAACGGGCCCTTCATGCCGGCCGGCGTTCTCAACGCTGCAGTCTCAGGGTAGCAAGAACCAGGCTTGCTAGGCCCTGCGCATGGGCCTCCCGCTGCGGCTACCGGCCCGTACTTCCGTCTGTTGCAGTTGGGCCTTCCGCCCGACATCGAATCTGACAGCGCATCGCCCTGCTAGTTCGGTCCCGGAGCGGCCTAGGCGCAGGCCGCAGCAAGAAGCACGGTGGTCCTGCTGGATCCGTTGGCACCTTCCAGGACGCTGGATGGGTAATCGAGGAACACGCTCAGGTTGTCGATCCCCCGGACGCCGCTCAGCTGCATATCGGATAGGAAGTCCGGAACGTGCGGTTTGCGGTCTTGGAGGCTGTCCGAGAGGGATCGTGGCTGTGCTCTCATCCACGGGGCGTCTTCAGTGTCGTTGCTTCCTCAGAGGCCGGTGGCGGCAACAGCAGCACGGACGGTCAGTCGTCGAAGGGCAGCCTCCCGTCGGCCTGCTTCGGCAGGCGCATGTCGACGCGCTTGTAGACTTGCGCCATGGTGTCGATGAACGATGTCCCGCGGTTCCAGAATTCCGGGTAGGCCTCCCCCATCCTCAGCATCAGTGCCGGCACGGGAGGGACCCGACGCTCCGAATCGGTCAGCGGCGGCAGGGGCCTGCCGGCCCAGAACGCCCGCAAGTCGGGCTTCTCCGGCCGGCTCGGGGCCGTGCTGACTTCGGGATGCAGTGGCTCCGCCGCCGCGGCGGCAGGATCGGGCTTTGCTTCTTTGGAGTCCTCCAGTAGCGCCCGGCCGAATCTTGACTTCGCAGCGGCATCCAGTATGGTTCTCCGCTTCGCCCCGCGCAGTTCGAGGAGCAGCAGCGGGTCGTCGTCAAGCAGGGATGCGACATGGTAGTAGGCCCCCGCGACGTGCTTGCAGGGATTCGCCCAGTCTGGGCAGGAGCACTCCGACTGAATCTCCCGACCTGAGCGGGGCAGCAGCGAGACACCGGGCGGCCCAAACGCCTGCTGCATGGTTGGAGGGACCTCTCCGAGAAGCAGGTGCGTCACCCAGTTGGCGTTGGATCCCAAGCTGGCAAGAATCTTCGCCCAGCTTGCCTTGGGCACCTGCTTGATCTTGACCTCGACATCGTAGTGCGGGGTCTCGTAGACGCCGAAGTAGGGATTGATGTTCCCGACCATGACCGCCTTGATCACGCCGTCGCGGATCGCGAATTCCTTCCGCCGGTACGGCTGGGCGTAGCTGCGGCCCCTCCGCAGGCGGCCTTCGTCCATGAATCCCTCAAGCGCGGCTAGGAACTCCTCGCCCCACCAAGTCTTGCTTCCTGCCGCCATCGATCCCTCCTCGCTAGACGACCGCGCTGGCACGGTCCAAGGCGATGAGCTGGCGGAAGGAGTCGTTGTCCAGATCCGCCAGCCAGGACTCCCCGCTCCCTACAATTTCTTCGGCGAGCTGCCTCTTCGACTCGATCACCGCGTCGATGCGCTCCTCTACGGTGCCCATCGTCACCATCTTGTGGACGAAGACGTTCTTGGTCTGACCGATGCGGTAGGCGCGGTCGGTCGCTTGGTTCTCGACAGCCGGATTCCACCACCGGTCGAAGTGGATCACGTGGTTTGCCCTGGTCAGCGTGATCCCCGTCCCGCCCGCCTTCACTGACAGCACGAAGATCGCCCGCGGGGAGTTCGGATCTTGGAAGCGCTCCACCATGTGCTCGCGCCGCGTCCGCGGCGTCCCTCCATACAGGAAGTAGACTTCCCCTCGGTAGCGCTGGCGGAGCAGCCGCTCCAGCATCTTGCCTACTTCCGCGAACTGCGTGAAGACCAAGACGCTCTCTCCCTCGGCCTCGATCTCGTCCAGCATCCCGCAGACGCGGGACAGTTTGTGCGACCGCCGCTCCGAGAACTGGCTCCCGTCTTGCAGGAACTGGGCGGGATGGTTACAGATCTGCTTCAGCCGCGTGAGCGCACCGAGCATCAGCCCCTGCCGGCGGATGCCTTCGGAATCGTCCAGCTGCTCTTCCAAGTCCTTCACGACAGCCTCGTACAGGGACGCCTGCTCCTGCGTCAGGTTGCAGAGGGAGTTCTGCTCCACTTTGTCCGGCAGGTCACGGATGATCGACTTGTCCGTCTTCATCCGGCGCAAGATGAAGGGCCGCACCATGCGCCGCAGCTGCTTCGCCGGCCCGGGGGCGCGGTCCTTCATGATGGGCCGCTCGAAGTGCTTCCGGAAGTCTCCCATGTTGCCTAGGTAGCCCGGGTTGATGACGCTGAACAGGGACCACAGATCCAGGAGCCGGTTCTCTACAGGCGTTCCCGTGAGGGCGACGCGCCGGCCGGCCTTGATGCGCCGCATGGCCTTGGTGACAGCGGCTCTAGGGTTCTTCAGGTGTTGGGACTCGTCGATCACCAGCCGTCTCCAGCGGATCCGGGCCAAGGTGTTGATGTCCAGGCGCGCCACGCCGAACGACATGATGACGAGGTCCTTGCCCCGGATGGCCTTCCGGACGGTCGCCAGACCCTTCGAACGGCGCGGGCCGTGATGGATCATAGTGGTGAGCGACGGCGTGAAGCGCTGCGCCTCCCGCTGCCAGTTGCCGAGCACCGATGTAGGGGCCACCAGCAGGGTGGGCCCGCCGTCCGCGTTGGCCGCCTTGTCGTTCAAGACGGACGCGAGCACCTGAACGGTCTTGCCGAGCCCCATGTCGTCGGCCAAGCAAGCTCCCAGCCCGACTCGCTCCAAATAGACGAGCCACGAGACTCCGCGCACTTGGTACTCGCGCAGCTTGCCGACGAACGCGGGCGGGTGGCCGACCGTCTCCATCGCGCTGGCATTGCGCAGGGCGTCCAGCATTTGCCCGACAGCCCCCTCGCGGGCTAGGTCCACGCCGCCCGGACCGGTGTCGGCCTCGGCGCGCAGGGCTTCGGCCAAGGTCATGGTGCGAGTCGCGCTGCCGGAGCTCCAGTGCTCTTCGAGGTTGGCCAAGTCGTCAGCCCGCAGTTCCATCCATTCCCCGCGGACCTGGACTAGGCCCTGCTTGGCGGCCACCAAGCGCCCCCACTCCTCCTTGGTCAACGGCTTGCCGTCCAAGACGAGTTCGGCTTGGAACTCGAGGACGGCGTCGAGGCCGAGCAGGCCAGAGGACGCGCTGCCGGGCGAGTCGCCGGTCTTACCGCCCTTGGCTGCGAGCCGCAGCCGCAAGCGCCGCTGGCCGGTGACCGTCCACCACGCGGGGACGATCACCCGAAATCCAGCTCCCTGCAGGACCGGAGCCTCCTGCCTGAGGAACTCCAGCGCCTCTTCCCGGGTCAGTTCGACCTCTGACGGCGCGGAGCTGTTCATGCCGTCCCAGATCCGGCTGTAGATGCGGGCGGCCTGCCCCAGCTGGAGCAGGACTTGCCGGACGCTTCCGGACGACCGCCGCGTGCGAGCATGCTGCGCCCAGAAGTCCGAAAGCGGGATCAGCAGCGACTGGTCGCGGCGGGACGACAGGAGCCACTCAAGTCTCCAGCGGTCCGGGGATCTCGGATCGGCCTCGGCGAGGCGGAAGCAGACTCGCTCGTCGGCGTCGCTTGCCGAGCGCTGGATCCTCTCACGCCAGCGATGCCACTGGGACCACTCCTCCATCGCGACCGATCCCGTATGGCCAGGCCTTTCCCGGCCAGCCCCGGAGACAGCTTCGAGGCACTCGGACAGGATCGTGTCCTCGACCTTCTTCTGGAGCGTCTTCGTGAAGGTCGTGTCGCCGATCAGCAGCTCAAGGCACACCGCTAGGAAGTTCCTCACCAAGTCATGGGCATCGCGTACGGGAACACCCTTGTCCAAACTCGGAGGCTGGGCCGCCCAGAGGGCTCCGCATGCCTGTGGCATGGACGCGGAGCACTCGTGAGCAATCGCATCGATCGTGTCCCGCCGGAATTCCCAGCCGGGCTGGAACACGAAGCTCGGTTTGCGCCGGGCTGCCTGGCCCCGCTTGGGCTTGACGGGCTGAGGGTGGATCGCGGGAAGGTACTCATGCCGGCGGACGGCCATAGCCGCCCGGTCGGCCAGCCGGCACCAGAACTCGAGGTCCGGGCCGATCCTGATTCTCCGATGGCGCTCCTTGGGCTTGAGGTCGAAGTGGCCAAGGCCGGCGATCGGGTTCGAGATCGGCACGGTGTCGACGCGCCACGCGCCCCACTGCGACGGCTCGTCCGGAACCTCGTCCAGTTCGGCTTGGAGCTCGACGGACGGAGAGGGATCGGAGCCCGTGCCGGGGAGCACGACCCAAGCGGTGTGCACTTGGTCGCCAGTCTGGATTGCGCCCTGCCGGTTCGTGGAGCAGTCCGCGAGAACATCGGGCAGCGCGTGATGCGGCAGATGGAACGGGTGCTCGGAGCCCCGGAGTCTCCCCTCAGTCCCCGCCACCTCGCCCCAGATGTGGAGCTGCCGCGCGGCCGGGTCCCATCCGCCATGCAGCACGCAAGGGCTGGCTGCTGTGGACTTGGCTCTCAATCCGTCACTCCTCCACGCTGCATCGGACGGTAGTCCGAGCCGTGGCGGTGGAGGGCTGCCGATGCGTGTCCCCTCAAGATTCAGGCTACATCATGCGGTAGTGCCCCGTCCGGGACGAACCAGCGACGTTGGCGAGGCAAGCGCCCGAGTCCCACAATGTCGTGCGTGCCAACGGCGCACGGCGGTCCGTCAGCCTGCCAAGACGGAGACGCTGCCTTCCATGCGCTCGAGCAGGTCTGGCGCCGTCCTGCACTTCAAGATCCAAGAGTGAATCTTCGTCAAGACGTCCAAGTCCGACACGCTGGCCAGCAACCGGCAGGCTCGCTGCTTGGTGTCTTGGTCGAACTTCAGTCCGATCATGGAGCACAGCAGCTCGCGCTCGCGCTCGATGCGCTGGTCGATGCACTGCTGGATGCCTTGCTGGATGCCTTCGGCCCGGCCCTCCTCGCGCAGTTTGCGGTCGCATTCCTGGATGCGCTCTTCCAAGGTTGAATTGAGCCGTTCCGCTCTCAGCCTCGTTATCATCTTCTCGTCCTCCACCAAGTCACTCAGTTCGAATCCCAAGCGCGGCTCCGTGAGTCGCACCATCTCCAGAAACGCAGCCTTCAGACGGCTGCTCCGGTCCTCAGGCAGCAGCTTGGTCACTGCCACGATCATCCTCACCGCTTGGCTGCGATTCTCAACCAGTTCCCAGCGCAGCAGCTGGGACGCCAGCCCGCCGCCTGAGAGTGCTTCGATGTCGTACCGCTGGATGTCGATCAACTCGTACCGTTCACCGTGGAACAGGCGCCGTGTCCCGACCGGCGGCTCCCCTTGCTCGCCATTCTCGGACGCGGTCGGCTTGGCTTCCGCTGCGACCAAGCCAGCCAGTGCCACCGCTAGCAGCGGTGGCGGCCTACCTCCGGTTCTTGCCTTGCCACCGGCCGGCTCCGGACTGCGGTGCCAACAGCGCACGGCGGTCGTTCAGCCTGCTAGGACGGAGACGCTGCCTTCCATGCGCTGGAGCAGGTCTGGCGCCGCCCTGCACTCCAAGATCCAGGAGTGAATCTTCCTCAGAACGTCCAAGTCCGACACGCTGGCCAGCAGCCGGCAAGCTCGTCGCTTGGAGTCTTGGTCGAACTTCAGTCCGATCATGGAGCAAAGCAGCTCGCGCTCGCGCTCGATGCCTTGCTGGATGCCTTCGGCCCGGCCCTCCTCGCGCAGTTTGCGGTCGCATTCCTGGATGCGCTCTTCCAAGGTTGAATTGAGCCGTTCCGCTCTCAGCCTCGTTATCATCTTCTCGTCCTCCACCAAGTCACTCAGTTCGAATCCTAGGCGCGACTCCGTGAGTCGCACCATCTCCAGAAAGGCAGCCTTCAGACCGCTGCTCCGGTCCTCAGGCAGCAGCTTGGTCACTGCCACGATCACGCTCACCGCTTGGCTGCGATTCTCGACCAGTTCCCAGCGCAGCAGCTGGGACGCCACCCCGCCGCCTGAGAGCGCTTCGATGTCGTACCGCTGGATGTCGATCAACTCGTACCGTTCACCGTGGAACAGGCACCGTGTCTCGACCGGCGTCTCCCCTTGCTCGCCAACCTCGGACGCGGTCGGCTTGGCTTCCGCCGCGACCAAGCCAGCCAGGGCCAGCGCCGCGAGCGCTTGTACGGCACCACCGCTAGCAGCGGTGTCGGCCTACCTCCGGTTCTTGCCTTGCCACTGGCCGGCTCCGGACTGCGGTGCCAACAGCGCACGGCGGTCCTTCAGCCTGCGAGGACGGAGACGCTGCCTTCCATGCGGGTTAGCAGGTCTGCCGCCGCCCTGCACTCCAAGATCCAGGATTGAATCTTCCTCAGAACGTCCAAGTCCGACACGCTGGCCAGCAGCCGGCTGGCTCGCTGCTCGGTGTCTTGGTCGAACTTCAGTCCGATCATGCAGCACAACAGCTCGCGCTCGCGCTGGATGCGCTGCTTGATGCCCTTCTCGATGCCTTTGGCCTCGCCCTCCTCGCGCAGTTTGCGGTCGCATTCCTGGATGCGCTCTTCCAAGGTTGAATTGAGCCGTTCCGCTCTCAGCCTCGTTATCATCTTCTCGTCCTCCACCAAGTCACTCAGTTCGAATCCCAGGCGCGGCTCGGTGAGTCGCACCATCTCCAGAAACGCAGCCTTCAGACCGCTGCTCCGGTCCTCAGGCAGCAGCTTAGTCACTGCCACGATCACCCTCGCCGCTTGGCTGCGATTCTCAACCAGTTCCCAGCGCAGCAGCTGGGACGCCAGCCCGCCGCCTGAGAGCGCTTCGATGTCGTAGCGCTGGATGTCGATCAACTCGTACCGTTCACCGTGGAACAGGCGCCGTGTCTCGACCGGCGGCTCCCCTTGCTCGCCAACCTCGGATGCGGTCGGCTTGGCTTCCGCCGCGACCAAGCCAGCCAGTGCCAGCGGCGCGTTCCAGCGCCGCTTGCCGTTGTACAGCACCACCGCCAGCAGCGGCGGCAGCCTAGCCCCGGCTCTCGCCTTGCTGCCGGCCAGCTCCGGGCTGCGGTAGACATCAATCGCGTACTCTTGCACGCGCAGCGCCATGAACCAGTCGACAGTCGACTGGAACTCCAGCAGCAGCAGCACGTACAGCCACTCCGAAGAGTTGTCCGGCCGACGCACCTTCAGCCGCCACAGCATGTCGCTGGTCCGGGCACGGAAGGCGGGGTTCACATGCTCGGTGGCCAGTCGCTCCAGCGAAGAGAAATCCAGCCGATCCACCCATTCGCCCCCACCGGGAAGCATCTCCGAGACGAATTCCTCAAGCAGGCTCGCAACCGGTTCCGGGTTCGAGTACGCCGTCTTGTTCCAGCGGTCGTCAAGCATCGGAGGATCAGTCGGATTGACGGGCTGACTCGATCCCATAGGTTCCACCTCATCTTCTCCCATCGCCACGTGCCGAGACTAGCCGCGCGGTGCCTCCACGGCCCGCCGATGAGGCTCCGGTCGTTACCCGGATCCCAATTGCCAGTGTACGCCCCCATGCGCTGGCAGACCAGTCTCTCGACGAGTTGCCGCTTGCATCGGCAACTGCGCTGCC
The DNA here is from genome assembly GCA_963662745.2 of Bryobacterales bacterium. Lineage (GTDB taxonomy): Bacteria > Acidobacteriota > Terriglobia > Bryobacterales > UBA6623 > VXMF01. The sequence goes on along the minus strand of CAXXUI010000002.1, from coordinate 327,030 downwards.
GAGCGAACTGAGACTGCCGAGCATCCTCACCGCCTAGGCCGAGTGGGCCGGGCTGAAGGCGCAAGATCGTGCCCAGACGAAGCAGCCCTTGGGGTGCTGGAACCACCGCTGGGGGCCAAGAGGAGGCTGAATGTCAGCGGAAGGGGAGTATGCGACGTGGACTCCGGACGCCATCGGTCGGCAGATATAGAGCGACGAGGACAGCGAGCTTGAGACCAAGGAGGCATTGTCTTGGAAGGGTCAAGGTGTCGAGTCCAGCGCAGACGGTGTTGCTGACTCACTGGTTGCAGGCGCCAACTCGACCGGTGGATCGTTGGTGTTCAGCGTGTCTGACAGCGGCGAAGTGAAGGCGTTGAGTCGGAGACAGATCGATGTGCCGGAGGCGTACGTGAGCACTGTCTGCGAGGATCGAATCGTGCCGCCGCTGATGTGCCGAACGAGGCGGCTGGCACTGTCGCACTGGCGGGCGGACCCCATCGTAGTGGTTGCCGGGAGTACGGATGTCCGCTGGTGTCCCCGCGGCTACGTGACACGGCAAGGCAGCACTGTGCGCAACCTAGCGTTTGCTCACCTTCAGGCCCCTATCGGACCCGGAGTCGGTTCGGCCTGCACAGAGCCGACCAGAGGCGGGTGTTCTTGTCGGTGAGCATCATCGGTACTGACGGCGGCAGCCGGTCCTCTCTCAGGCTGAGGCAGCAGCTTCGCATGGTCGATGCATACGGTTCACGCTGGATGGTGCGGTTCATCGACATGGCCGCCCGCGGCGCCGCTAGGTTGGTCGCCGTCGCGGACGCTGGTAGTATTGTTGCGGCCCTCGGCAGCCCGCGATCGCCTTGGAGCACGGGTTGCGACCGTCCCGGCCCGTAACATCTGACATGGCACGCATGCAGCGGCGTCTCGGCCTGCTCAACGCCACCACCATCAACATGTCCAACATGGTGGGGATCGGGCCCTTCATCGCGATTGCCCTGATCCTTAAGACGCTGGGGGGCCCTCAGGCGTACCTTGCTTGGGTCGTCGGCACGCTGATTGCCATCGCTGACGGCATGGTCGTGGCCGAGCTGGGAGCGGCTAGGCCCGCCTCGGGCGGGACGTATGTCTTTCTCCGCGAGGGGTTCGGGCGGAAGAGGTGGGGGCGGATGCTCGCGTTTCTGTTCGTCTGGCAGATTCTGTTCGCCGGGCCGCTGGAGATCGCCAGCGGCAACATCGGTCTGGTGCAGTATCTGCGGGTGTTCCTGCCGGACCTCACGCCGCTGGAGGGCAAGGTGCTGGCGGCGGGGATCTGCGCATTGCTGGTCTTCGCCCTGTACCGGCGGATCGACGACATCGCGAAGCTGATGCTGGGCCTGTGGTCGGTGATGCTGGTGACGACCGGCTGGGTGATCCTGACGGGCATCCTGCACTTCGATCCGGCGATGGCGTTCACTCTCCCGGAGAACGCCTTCCGGTTCGATCTCGACTTCTTGGCGGGGCTCGGCGAGGGCTCCGCCGAGGTGCTCTATCTGTTCCTCGGGTACTACCAGGTTTGCTACCTCGGTGCGGAAGTCCGCGACCCCGGGCGCACGATTCCGCGGGCGGTGCTGTACTCCATCCTCGGAGTGGCCGCGATCGACATCGCGATCTCGTTCTCCTTCATCGGGGTGGTGCCTTGGCAGGAGGCGATGGAGTCGCAGTTCTTAGGTGCCCTGTTCATTGAGCGGGTGTACGGCCCGGCGGTGGCGAAGGTGCTGGCCGGGATGATCGTAGTCACAGCGTTCGGTTCGATCTTCGCCTTGCTGCTCGGGTACTCGCGGGTGCCTTACGCTGCGGCCAAGGACGGCGTATTCTTCCGGCAGCTGGCCGAGCTGCATCCGACGAAGGAATTCCCGCATCGCTCTCTGCTGCTGATCGGGGCGGGAGCGGTCGCGGCCAGCTTCTTCAGCCTCGACCAAGTGATCAAGGCGCTTATGGCGGCTCGTATCCTGATCCAGTTCATCGGGCACACGATCGCCCTGTTCCTCATCCGGTCCAGGAGGCCGGACATCCGGCGGCCGTTCAGCATGTGGGCCTACCCGCTGCCGGCCGTGGTGTCGCTGGTGGGCTATATTTATGTGTTCCTGTCGCTCGGTGCCTCCTTCATCCTGTTCGGGTTCGGGACCTTGCTCCTCGGCTCGGTCGCTTACTTAGTGGTAGCGAGGAAGCAGGGCGAGTGGCCGTTCGCTCGCGACGGGGCTTGATTCGAAAACAAGGGCGCAATGCACTGGACTCGCTTACTCCTACCTCTCCTCCTCATGACGACAGCTGCCTCACTCCTATCCGCCGACCCGATCCGCGTGATCGCGTTCGGGGCGCATCCTGACGACTGCGACATCAAGGCTGGGGGCATCGCGGCCAAGTACGCCGAGGCCGGCCACAAGGTCCGCTTCGTGTCCGTGACCAACGGGGACGCCGGGCATCAGGCCGAGGGGGGCGGGATGCTGGCGGCCCGGAGGCGGGCGGAGGCCCAGGAGTCGGGCAGGCGGCTGGGCATCGAGTACATCGTCTTGGACAACCATGACGGGGAGCTGGTTCCCAGCTTGGATGTGCGGCTGCAGATCATCCGGCAGATCCGCGAGTGGAATGCGGACGTGGTGCTGGGGCCGCGCCCTAACGACTACCATCCGGACCACCGCTACACCGGCGTCCTGGTGCAGGACGCGTCGTACATGGTGACGGTGCCGAACATCGCCAGCGACACTCCGGCGATCCGCAAGAATCCGATATTCCTGTACTTCTCCGATCGATTCGTGCGGCCGCAACCGTTCCGGCCCGACATCGTTGTGTCTATCGATGATGTGGTGGAGAAGAAGTACTTGGGGCTGGACGCTCACGTTTCGCAGTTCTACGAGTGGCTGCCGTGGCATGCGGGGATCCTGGATCACGTGCCGAAGGATCCTAAGGGCAGGCTGGCATGGCTCAAGTCAGCGCGGCGATTCGGGATCCGGGCTGCTTGGCGGGAGGCTGCGAGGAAGTGGTATGGGGACGCGGCAGATGATATCGAGAACGCTGAGGCGTTTGAGGTGACGGAGTATGGAATGCAGCCCAGTCAAGAGGACATTCGGAGATTGGTGCCGTTCTTCCCCTAAGACTACGCCTCGCCTTCCCTTCGAAATGAGTTTGACACTCAATCCGTATCTTATCAGTACGGGTTACAGTTCCGCTGCCGGCACTCAGCCTGTGCAGACTTGAGGCCGTCACTATGCTTGAGAGCAATTCAATGCGGAATCCAGCCCAGTCAAGGATTGGGCTTTGGACAGCTCGATCGCAACCTGCAGGCGTGGCACGAATTTCTGGTTGTAGCGAGATGCTTGGATCTGGCGACTCGTACGCGGACTAGATCGCTATCCTCAAGCAATGACACTCGGAGCAACGTTGCTCTGGGCGGGATGCAACATTGCGTGCAATCATCTTCAAGGTGTCATCAATTCGATTGCGATATGGCAACCACTCGGCAATACTCGAGCCTACTCCGGGACCTCATAGAGTGATCTCAATCTCGTTCTCGGAAAGGCCAAGGCCGTGCGTACGCTAGTGCCCGTGAGAGGTGGCCTGCTCCCAGACTTCTCGCAATTCGTCAGCGAACTCAGGTGGCGGATCCCCTCCAAGGCCGGCGGATGCGAGTTGTTCCGCAAGGCGAGCGTCCCCGCAGTCCAGAGCGAGCCAAGCGGCGCTGCGTCGCAAGACTGCCAGAGTCACCGAGGAAGGGTTGTGGAGAGCGTCGAGTGCAGCCAGTTCACTGTCCAACGCCTGTCTGTACAAGCTGGTCGCTGTTTCAATGTCGCCGGCAGCCTTGGCGTGGTCCGCTAGGAAAGCCAGATCCATCGCCCGATCATGTTTCACGCACGCTTCGTTCATCGTTGTGCCACCTTCGTCATGGGCTTCCCGTACATGCCGTTGCGACTCTATCCACACGGCAGCAGCCTGGGCGAGAGCGCCCCCGACATCCGGACTCAGGCTGCCCATGGCGCCGTCACCCAAATCGCGGAGATCCAGACGATGCTCACTTCCCAAGCCATTATGCACAGAGCTTGGTGAATCTGACACCGTTACGCTCCATCGTGACGCTGGAGAACTCATGCTGCGTTCCCGTTCGTACCATCGTGGCGACGCCGATCGCCACCCGTTCGATTCGGCACAGTCTGCAAGCGGCCTACCCTCGCTAGAACACTAGCCTCCTTCAGCACTGCCTAATCTCGAGTCGGCCCACCAGCCCCAAGTCGATACAGCGTCGTCAGGTTGTGGATCTTGCCATCCCCCAACTCAGTCGACCGACGAGTGATGTGAAGCGACTGTCCGCCGGCTCTTACGCCAAGCGGTTCCCGAGAACCTCGCCCACCAGAACCCTCAGGCTATCCAGAGCAGACGGGTTGCCGAAGCAGCTGCTCGCCAGCACCTCATGACGAGGCTGCCACGTCTCGAGGACGACTCTCATAGGGCTTGTCACGCCCAGTGTGGGATCGACAGTCGAGGTCGGACCGCTGGCCACTGCTAGCGATCGTGTACAGCTACGGGGAGCCGTTGTAAGTCGCCTGTCGTCTCTAGCCGGGCAAGGCCGGGAGAGTCGGAGCGCCCCAAGGCATTCTAGAGCGTCTGGTGCAGGAGAAAGGCACTTGGAAGCAAGGTGCGTCCACCGTCGAATTCCGCATAGCCTGACCGTTACAAGTACAATGATGGTTCCGTGCCTCAACTCATGCTAGCTGCGTTGGCGCTGTTCGTCCTCGGTACAGGAGCTCCTCTAGCCCGTACTGCAGTAGACTTCCACGCCGCCGTGCGGCCCATCCTCTCGGACCGCTGCTTCACCTGCCATGGTCCCGACGAGGCCACGCGGATGTCTGTCCTACGCCTCGACACGGAGGAGGGCGCCTTCGCCCCGCTCCCCAGCGGAGGGGCGGCCATCGTCCCCGGCGAACCGGAGCAGAGCGAGATCATCCGGAGGATCGAAGCCCAAGACCCCGTCAAGCGGATGCCGCCTGCCGCCTTCGGCCACTCGCCTCTGAGCTCGCAGGAAATCGAGGTCCTGAGGCAATGGGTCAGCGAGGGGGCCCAATGGTCAGGGCACTGGGCATTCGCGGTGCCCCGACCCCCTAGTGACGATCTCTCCCAGTCCGATGCATGGATCCGCAGTCCTCTCGACCGCTTCATCCTCAAGAACCTCCGCGAGCACGGCATGGAACCCTCCGCTCCCGCATCCAAGCCGACTTTGCTGCGGAGAGTCACGCACGACCTGACCGGGCTGCCTCCGACACCGAAGGACGTCTCGGATTTCCTCGCGGACGACTCGCCCTTCGCCTATGAGAGAGTCGTCAAGCGCCTGCTGGCGTCCCCTCGCTTCGGTGAACGCATGGCGTTCCGCTGGCTGGACGCAGCCCGCTACGCGGACACCAACGGCTATCAGAACGACCGTCCCCGCGACATGTGGCGCTGGCGCGACTGGGTCATCGAAGCGTTCAACGCCAACATGCCCTTCGACCAATTCACGATCGAGCAGCTGGCGGGCGACCTGCTGCCCGAACCTTCGCTGTCGCAGCTCGTCGCGACCGGCTTCAACCGCAACCATCGCGGCAACGCCGAGAACGGCACCGATCCAGATGAGTACCAAGTCGAGTACGCAGTGGACCGGCTCGAGACGACAGCCACCGTGTGGCTCGGCCTGACGATGGGCTGCGCCCGCTGCCACGACCACAAGTACGACCCGATCTCCCAGAAGGAGTTCTACCGGTTCTACGCCTACTTCAACAATGTCTCCGACAGAGGTCGGTACTACAAGTACGGCAACACGCCTCCAGTCGTGCATGCGCCTACCCTCGAGCAGCAAGTGGAGCTGGATGCCTACGACGAGCGGATCGGCCACTTGGAGTCCAAGCTGGCGGGGCTGGCGGCCGAGATCTCCGAGTCGATGGCCACCGAGGATTTGCCGATGGAATTGGACGACTGGGTGCATGCGGACGGGCTCGTTGCCATCAAGTCCTTCGACGAGGCCGGCGACGCACCCGACGGATTGCGGGGCAGGGCAGCGAGACTCGACGGCTTCCGCTACTTCAATCTCGGCAACATAGCCAACTTCGACTTCTACGACCCCTTCACGCTCTCCGCCTGGATCCGTCCCGAAGCCGGCACCGGAGGCGTGGTCGCCCGCTACAAGGCGGATGGACCCAAGGGCTACGGCCTCTTCCTAGTGGACGGCAAGCTGCAGCTGCGCATCGACACCGCAAGCATCTCGGACCGCACGAGGGTCGAGTCCGTCGACCCGATCCCCATCGGCCAGTGGACCCATGTGGCCGGTGCCTACGACGGGACCCGCAACACTGACGGCATGAGTCTCTACGTCAACGGCCGGCGGATCGAAGTGAAGTCTCTGATTGACGAGTCCCTCAACTCGACCAAGATCGGCGAACCACTCAGGATCGGCTACGGCCCCGGTCCGGACGACCGCTTCCGAGGCCTCTTGGACGATGTCCGGGTCTATTCGCGGCGATTGAGTGACGAGCAACTGGCCGTCGTCGCGGTACGGGAGACAGCTGGAGAGATCGCGCGACTCCCGCAGGATCGTCATACTCCGGCCCAAGAGCGCAAGCTCCGCTGGGCCTTCCTGGAGGCTGCCGCACCCGCAAGCCTGGCGCGACCTTGGAAGAGTCTCCGGACCCTACGCTTGGAGAGGGAGGGGTTCTTAGCCTCGTTGCCCACAGTCATGGTGATGGAGGAGCGGGCCGACATCCGGCCCACCCACATTCTCTTCCGCGGCGCCTTTGACGCGCCCCGCGAGCGAGTGGAGCCTGGCTTGCCTGCCGCCCTGCCGCCTATGCCTTACGGCCACCCCAACAACCGCCTCGGCTTAGCCCGCTGGCTGACCGAGACCTCCCATCCACTGGTGTCCCGCGTCACGGTCAACCGTTTCTGGCAGATGCTCTTTGGCCGGGGGATAGTCTCCACGGTCGAGGACTTCGGATCCCAAGGCGCGGCGCCCTCTCACCCGAGACTTCTCGACTGGCTGGCTACCGAATTCGTCCGCAGCGACTGGGACGTGAAGAGACTAGTCCGGACCATCGTCACCAGCGCCACCTACCGCCAGTCCTCCAAGGTGTCCTCCGAGGGGCTGGAGCGCGACCCGGAGAACTTGCACTGGGGACGGGCTCCTCGACATCGGCTCGCGGCGGAATCAATCCGCGACCAAGCGCTTGCCGTCGCCGGCGTCCTCTCCTCCGAGCTGGGCGGCCCGTCGGTCAAGCCCTACCAGCCGAGTGGCCTGTGGAAAGAGCTGTCCAACTGGGGTGCGTATGAGAACGACCACGGAGACAACCTCTACCGGCGCAGCCTGTACACCTACTGGAAGCGAACGCTCGGTCCGCCTGCGATGCTGGCATTCGACGCCGCCCCGCGGGAGACCTGTGTGGTCACGGAGGTGCGGACGAACACCCCGATCCAAGCCTTGAACCTGATGAACGACCCCACCTACGTGGAGGCGGCGAGGCTATTCGCCGAGCGCATGCTGCGCGAGGGCGGCGACACCGACGAGGAGCGCTTGGGTTACGGCTTCTTGGTCGCCGCCTCCCGGATGCCAGAGGGTGCCGAGTCGGACATCCTGCTGTCGAGCTTGAACCGGTACCGGGACCGCTACGAGACGACGCCCAAGGACGCAGCATCCTTCCTCTCCGCAGGGGAGCATGCTAGGGACGAGACCTTGGAAGCACCGGAGCTAGCCGCGTACACGGCAGTCGCGAGCATGCTCCTCAACTTGGACGAGACCATTTCGAGGGAGTAGATCGTGAGCATCGTACCCAGCCTCAGGCAGACTCGCAGGCACTTCTTCTCCAACTCCGCCACCGGAATTGGTCTCGCAGCCCTGTCCGGGCTGCTGGCTGAGGATCTTGGGGCGGCGGAAGGGCAAGCCGCACTGCCGGGTTTGCCGCACTTCATACCCAAGGCCAAGCGCGTCATCTACTTGTTCCAGTCGGGCGGCCCGTCGCAGATGGACCTGTTCGACCACAAGCCAGCCCTCGGAGATCGCCGGGGGGCCGAGCTTCCCGATTCCGTGCGGGGAGGCCAGCGGCTGACAGGCATGACCGCCGCCCAAACCAGCTTTCCGGTCGCTCCGTCGAAGTTCTCGTTCGCTCGTCACGGCCAGTCGGGGCAGGAGTTCAGCGAGCTGATCCCCCACATCGCGTCCATCGCGGATAAGATTTCGGTGATCCGCTCGATGCATACCGAGCAGATCAATCACGACCCGGCAATCACCTTCCTGCAGACCGGCCACCAGTTGGCCGGCCGCCCGAGCTTGGGCTCTTGGCTGTCCTACGGGTTGGGCAGCGAGAGCAGCAGCCTGCCGGCCTTCGTGGTCATGGTTTCTCTCGGCAGCACGGGCCAGCCGCTGTACTCCAGGCTGTGGGGCAGCGGCTTCCTCCCGACCCGTTACCAAGGCGTGAAGTTCCGGGCCGGCCGCGAGCCGGTGCTCTACCTGAACGATCCCGGCGGGTTCACTCGCGACGACCGGCGGCACTTCCTCGACGGCGTGTCGGCGCTCAACCGAGTGCATATGGGCGAGTTCGGGGACCCGGAGATCGAGAACCGGATTGCCCAGTACGAGATGGCCTACCGCATGCAGGCCTCGGTGCCGGAGTTGACGGACATCGGCTCCGAGCCGGACTACGTTTTCGAGATGTACGGACCGGACTCCCGCAAGCCGGGAAGCTACGCCAGCAACTGCTTGCTGGCGCGCAGGCTGGTCGAGCGGGGAGTTCGCTGCGTCCAGCTATTCCATCGCGGCTGGGACCACCACGCCGGCCTGCCGAACAGGCTCGGCAGAATGTGTGCTGAGACGGACCAGGCCTCCGCGGCGCTGGTGAAGGACTTGGAGCAGCGGGGCCTGCTGGACGACACGCTGGTGGTGTGGGGTGGGGAATTCGGCCGCACAGTGTACTGCCAGGGCAAGCTGACGGCCGAGGACTACGGACGGGACCACCACCCCCGCTGCTTCTCGCTCTGGCTGGCCGGAGGCGGAGTGAAAGGCGGAGTTACCTACGGCGCGACCGACGATTATTCCTACAACGTCGCTGAGGATCCCGTCAGCGTCCACGACCTGCACGCGACCGTCCTGCACTTGCTGGGAGTCGACCACAAGCAGTTGACCTTCAAGTATCAAGGACGACACTTCCGGCTCACGGATGTGCATGGAGAGATCGTGCGAGCCGTGCTCGCGTAACGGGGCCACTCAGGAGCAACGGACATGGACGACAACAGACCCGTCGCCTTGGTGACGGGAGCAAGCCGCGGCATCGGGCGGGCGATCGCTTTGGAATTGGCTCGCACGCATCGGGTGATCGGCACGTATTGCGGCAACTTGGAAGCGGCTCGCAGCTTGCGACGCGAGTGCGGCGCCACGATCTTCTCGATCGATCTGGCATCAGGAGCCGATCGGCGGGCGCTGGTGGAGTTCGTCAACACTGAGTTCGAGCAGATTGACCTGCTCGTCAACAACGCAGGCATCGCCCCCCGCGAGAGGAACGACATCCTCGAGGCGACCGAGGAGAGCTACGCCACGGTGATGGACACCAATCTGCGAGGGCCGTATTTCTTGACGCAGGCGTTCGCTCGCCGGATGGCGAAGGCCGGGTCGGGCCGCATCGTCTTCATCACCTCGATCTCCTCCTACACGGCGTCCACCAACCGCGGGGAGTACTGCATCTCCAAGGCCGGCCTCAGCATGGCGGTGCAGCTGTTTGCGGCACGCCTGGCGGGGGAGGGGGTCGGAGTCTTCGAGATCCGCCCTGGCATCATTGAGACCGACATGGTCAAGCCGGTGCTGGCCATGTACCGGAAGTTGGCGTCGGAAGGGCTGCTGCCCCAAGGCCGGCTCGGTCGTCCGCAGGATGTGGCCCAAGCCGTTCGGGCGATCGCGGACGGGCAGTTGGACTACTCTGCCGGGCAGGTGCTGGATGTGGACGGCGGTTTCCGCCTGCGGCGCCTGTAGGGCAGCTGAGACAGTCGAAACGCTGGTTGGTATTTGGCCAGCAATCCCGCTTGGACATGTCAACCGAGGCCCCTTCCACGGTCTGATTGCGCGTTTCCCAAAGGAGCGCTCAGACGGGGCAAGTCAGGAACACCCCTCGTCAGCGGGCCACTCGGGGTCCGAGCCACTGCGGTGCTGACATGTCGGTCGCCGCAGTCTCGATTCGCCCCGCGATGCCCGCGGGGGGAGAGGGCTGAGTCCGGCCGGCGCGGTTGCGTCGGCGGGATCCCGCAGGATCGCCACCGGGCGGCCGCGCCGCCACTGCAGCGCTAGGGAAGCCGACCGCGACCGAAGGCGCAGCCGGCCCACAAGGGCTTGGCTTGTCGAGCCGCAATCGGTTGCCTCGCTGGTCGAGGTATCGCTTTGCTGGACCAGACAGGCCGCACGCCCAGTCTCGACGCTTGAGAGACTACATGCGGATCAACAACCGTGGCCGTCCGAGGCATGCCATACTTGGACGGGCGTGCGGTACTTCAACACCGAGGGCGAGGTTGTTACAGCCAAGCACTACTGTATCCCTCCCCTCCAACGTGTTGACCTCGACGAGATCCTAACGCTGATCGATCGCGAGAAGTACTTCATCCTTCACGCGCCCCGTCAGACCGGCAAGACGAGCGTCTTGGCTGCGCTCGCCGACCACCTCAACGCCACCGGCCGCTTCCGGTGCGTGTATGTGAATGTCGAAGAGGGTCAAGCCGCCCGACAGAATGTCGCAGCCGGCATCCAGACCGTCCTGGACGCCATCGCGGAAGCGGCCGAGATGACAACCTCGGAGCAGATTGTCGAGGAGATCTGGCCGGCAGTGCTGGCCAGGTCGGGACCGCATCGAGCGCTGAGGCGCGTGCTGGCCCAATGGGCGGCAGCCGCTACGAAGCCCCTCGTCCTGTTCCTCGACGAGATTGACGCCCTGATCGGCGACACGCTGATCACGGTGCTCCGCCAGTTGCGCGGCGGCTACCGCCACCGGCCGCGGCAGTTCCCGCAGAGCGTCGTTCTGTGCGGCGTCCGCGACATCCGCGACTACCGCATCTTCTCGGAGTCGGAAGGCTTCCACATCACCGGGGGCAGCGCCTTCAACATCAAGGCCAAGTCCCTGCGGCTGGGGGACTTCCGCGAGGACGAAACGCGCTCACTGCTGCTGCAGCACACCGACGAGACCGGCCAAGCGTTTGAGGCCGGCACAGTCGGCCGCGTCTGGGAGCTCACCCAGGGCCAGCCTTGGCTGGTCAATGCCCTGGCCTACGAGGCCTGCTTCGAGGACCCTCGGGGCCGCGAACGGAGCCTCCCAGTGACGGTCGCGGCCATCAACCAGGCCAAGGAGACACTCATCCTCAATCGCGTCACGCACCTCGACCAGCTCGCTGACAAGCTCCGCGAGAAGCGGGTCCGGCGCGTCATCCTGCCCATGCTGGGCGGTTCGCCGGACTGGGACTGGACGCAGCGGGACTTGGAGTACGTGCGCGACCTCGGCCTAGTGGCGCAGCGCGGCCCGGTGCGCATGGCCAATCCAGTCTACGCCGAAGTCGTGCCTCGCGAGCTGACGCACGCCCTGCAGGCCGGCCTCGAGACCGTGGTCGACACTCGCTGGTTCGTGAATGACGATGGCGGTCTGAACACGGAGCAGCTGCTGGAGCGCTTCCAAGGCTACTTCCGGGACCACTCCGAGGCCTGGGTGCAGCGCTACGGGCATGCGGAGGCCGGCCCGCAGCTGGTGCTGCACGCCTACCTGCAGCGGGTGGTCAACGGGGGCGGTCGCGTGGAGCGGGAGTTCGGCTTGGGGAGGCGGCGCACGGACCTGCTGATCGTGTGGCCCCTGCCCGGCGGCCAGCGGGAGGAGCGGCACGTGATCGAATGCAAGGTGGTGCGGCCGAAGAGCGGACTGCAAAGCGTGGTGGCGAAGGGGCTGCGGCAGACTGCCGACTACATGGACCACTCCGGGGCGGATTCGGGGCATCTGGTGGTGTTCGACCTCCGCGAGGGGCGGAGCTGGTCGCGGCGCCTGTTTCATCGGGCTGAGACGGTCGACGGGACCGCCGTAGGTGTCTGGGGCATGTAGCGTCGATCCGCTTCAAGAGCCTCGATCGGCTCCGATCCGCGACAGGGTCCCCGGCGGCAGTCTGGCCACCACGACTCTTAGGTGTTCCGTATCGTCGGGTTGTCCGGTCGAATCGTACCGTCCGATCGCAGCAACAGGTATGGGAGGGAGGACTTCGTGAGCACTGTAGCCAGCCTCGGAAGGCGTCTTGGGGATGAACCCCCGCCCTCGTGCGATGAGGCCAGCGATTCACGAGCATGATCGCCAACCGAACCGGATTCCCAGTCGCCCCGTCAACGTCCCGGCCGCTCGGCATGGCGGTCGAGGTAGGTGTTCACTGACCTGATCCCCCGCATCGCGTCCATCGCAGGCACGATCTTGTTGATTCGCTCGATCCAATCCATGCAGATCAATGACGATCTGGAGATCGTCTTCCTCCGAACTGGCCATCTGTTCGCCGCCCGCATTCGTGGTCATGGTTCTTCCAGACAACTCGGGCCAGCCTCCGTGCTCAAGGATGTTGGCAGCGGCTCGTTCCCAACTTGGTGCCAACGTGTGAACCTTGTCTAGCCATAGAGTTGAGAGTGCTTCGCTCCAACATCGCCCGGCGGCTGGAGAGCGGCGCCGACGGCGAGTGACTGGCCGCGTTGGCAGGGCCAAGTTTTTCCAGCCGGCTCGAATCCAAGTGAGGGTCTGAGCGTCCGCCCATGGTCGAGGACACAGTTAGCGATTCGGGTGGCTTCTGCCAGCGGGAACCTTCATCGGAGGCGGTTACGCCGAACGACCGGGGGAGTTGGTTGCCTCCCATCGCTCAGCCCGTCTCTGCCTCTCTGCAGTAGGTTCCGCGGGGCCGCCCAAGCTGCCACTCCCCGGTCTTGGTCGGATACAATCTCCGTCGTGCCACAGATGGACCGCCGAGGATTCCTTAAGCGGACTGCGGCGGGAATCGCCTCCGCGAAGGCCGCGAGTCGCGCGTCCGGGGCCGCGATCCCTCGTCACGAGTCAGTCAGCGTTCCGGGCCTCCATGCCTACGCGGAGCGCAGCGTGCGGGCCGGCGAGAGCGTCCACTTCCGCGTCAGCAGCGATGCCCCCTACGACCTCTCCGTCGCCCCGGCCACCAGCGGCGGGCCGCTGGCGGACCTCCGTGTGCGCCGTCCGGATGCGCAGCCTATCCATCCCGGTTCCTACGTCCATGTCCCAACCGGGTTCCCGGGCATGCGGTTCGAGGCCCTAACGGTCGAGGCATGGGTCCGACGCTGGTCCGCCGAGACCCGCCAAGGGATCATCACAGCCTGCGATCGCGATTCAGGATTCGGCCTCTTCGTGTCTCCTGGGGGCTGGGCGGAGTTCCTGCTTGGCAGCCGGCGCAGCTACCGGGCAGCCCTGCCCGTCGGCCAGTGGCGGCATCTGGCGGTAGCTTGGGATGGCGCAGTCGTGGCTCTGTTCGTGGACGGCCAGTTCCAAAGCAGCTGGAGGCAGGCCGGCCCTATCGATACCGGCAGCGCCCCGATCCGCCTCGGAGCCACTGGTGTAGGCGGCTTGGCGGCCAGCTTCTTGGACGGCGACATCGCGATGCCCGCGATCTACGCCCAACCGCTCTCGCCCGATGCCATCCTGAAGCGCTACCAAGCGAGAGGGCTGGAGTCCCCGCCGGCTGGAGCACTCGCCTGCTGGCCGTTGGACGAGGAGCACGGCGCGGAGGTCCGGGACATCGCGGGCACGCGAGACGGAGTCATCGTCAATCGAGCCACTTGGATGATCGGCGGACCCTCGTTCGACGCTCGCAGCGTCCCGCGCTACAAGGAGTACGACCCACAGGCGGACTCGGGCCGGGGCCACGGCCTCCGGTTCGCTTCGGACGACTTGTACGACTGCCGATGGCAGGTCACTCATTGCGTTCCCGTGCCCGAGGATGCCAAGCCGGGTGTGTACGTGGGCCGATTCGCCTTCGAGAACGGCGGGGCGGCCCTTCGCTACGACGTGACGTTCCTCGTTCGCCGGGCCTCCGAGCGTCCCAAGGCGCCGATTCTGATGCTTTGCTCGACCAACACTTGGCAAGCCTACAGCGCCACTCCCTTCGCCGTGAACTCGGACGAGGCGTTCTGGGGGACGGCGGGTCAGGAGAACGCCCACCAGAAGGCCCCCGCTTACTCCTGCTACCGCGATCACGCCCACGGGCAGCCGACCTACGCCGTCGGCCTGAAGCTGCCGTGGCCTGCCGCCGGTCCGGAGGTGCTCTACACCAGGGACCGCAGCGATCTCGACTACAGCCACTTGGCGCGGGGCGAACTCTTCGCCCATCGGTGGCTGGACGAGAACGGCTATGAGTACGATGTCGCCGGTGATTACGACCTGCATCGCGAACCGGAGCTGTTGGCCGGCCGCAAGGTCCTCGTCATCAACGGCCACAGCGAATACTGGTCCGCCGAAGCCTACCAAGCTGTCGACCACTTCCTGCAGTCCGGGGGGGCGGCGATCGTGATGAGCGGCAACACCATGTTCTGGCGCGTCTCCTATGACGAGGACGGCACGGCGATGGAGTGCCGCAAGCATGGCACGGACATCGGCGGCAGGGGCCGCGCCCACATCGGCGAGATCTTTCACAGCCACGACCAGCGTCGCGGCAGCCTAATGCGCTTCTGCGGCCTCCCCGCCTGGAAGGTCCTCGGCTTGGAGTGCGTCGGCTGGTGGGGGGTCGGCGGAGACACGTTCGGTACCTACCAAGTGGCCAAGGGGGACCATTTCCTGTTCAAGGTCCCGGAGGATGCCGGACTGGCCCAAGGCGACAGCTTCGGCACGCCGCCGGGCCGCAGCCAGCCCCGGCCTGGCGGCCACGAGTGCGATGTTCGCCCCGGCCTGATCGGGGCTATCACCAAGCAGGAGCAGGAAGGCTTCACTGTGCCGTCGGATCCGCCTGGCATCGTCACACTTGCGCAAATGGTCGACCAGCGGCGTCGTGGCTTGGACTACTTTGGCCGGTGGGAGCCGCTCGACCACGGAGTCTTCGGGGAGTTGATCTACTGGGAGAGGCCGCAAGGGGGCAGAGTGCTCCACACTGGATGCATCGCGGGAGGTTGGGCGTTGTCCGAGGACACCAAGATGCAGATACTGATGCGTAATGCGCTGCACCACTTCGGCGTTCCTCGGGCAGGTTAGCTTGAGCTTGGCGACCGAGGCGCCACACCCGCCTCGGCGACGTTCCCTCACGAGCTGAGACTAGGGGGCCGAAGCAGGTTGTCGGGGATGGAGCCCGGCCGCGATGTCCCGGATCACGATGGGCGGGCAGTCGCTGGACGGCGAATGAGGCAATTCCTCCTCCATGTCATCCTCTGCCGGGGCCGGACCCTTCAGCCAACGCTCGGTGTCCGCGGGAGCAGCCGCTTCTCTGACAAAGTGCTGTACGGCTGGGTAGGCCAGTAGCGTGCCAGCCAATCGGCGAGCCGACTCGGTGGGCGATGCGCTCCCGCAGATCGTCGCGGTAGGTGTCTAGGTGGGCTTGGGCTGCCTTGCCATTGCAGCGCCGAAGCATGGCGGGCAGCGGGCCGGCCACTCGCGCTCCAAGTCGCCGGGGAAGGCCTCCCCCGAATGCGACCGTCACTGCCACGCCACCCAGGAACAGCGCAGCCTTGCACCGCAGCGCTCCTGCAAATGCGCTGCTGACGGCGACGCGCGACGTGCGACGCGAACCACCAACGACTCTCCGGCGGCGTAAGCCAGCATTCGCCAGTCTGTTGATTCCACCGATCATGGCGTCGCGAGCTTCATGGTGGCGGTCCCAAGCGGCTGGCAGGTTCATCTCTCTCTCTCGTTCCTGGAGACGGCAGGGTAGGGCCGGGCAAGCAGCGATCCACCGAGGCGATCCTGTGCGACAGGCTGCTGAAGTTGCGTTGCCGCACCTCTCGCTCCCGCTCAATCGGCACTCAGGCCACGGGGCGGTTCTTCAAACTGCTCGGCAGACGGCTGAAGGAAGGAGCGGCCCCCTCGAACACCGCGGCGACGTCCCAGTTGGAATCGCGTCCGCTATCGCCGGAAGCCCGCGAGCCGAACAGAGTGACGGAGGAGACTTCTGGCCAGTCTTACGCCCATCGGGTCACCCGCTGTCGGAATTCCTCCGGCACCGTACTCAGGCTTGTGGTGACCGGCATCGCGTCTTCGGTCTAGGCCCATTCCGGCAGGCTTCTGGCCTCGCGACCGAGGCTGCGGTGTCTGCCGGGGATGCCTTGCATCTGGACCCGCCCTTCGCACTCGCGACGGGCATTCCGAGAACCGGACGACGACGCTGGAATCCATGTGACGGTACTATAATCTGATAGCGCCCCGGCCAGCGCTCAGCGGCATGCTGCTGGCTCGATCTCGGCTCAGGCCCCGAGACTCGGCGAGGAGGCGACTGAGCGAAGCGACATGCAATTGCCATTCCCGACTGTGACCGCTCGGATTGCCACGGCCTTCGCGGCCTGCTGTGCTCTCGCCGTACCGGCAGCAGGGGCGGAGCTGCCCCCTCCAGCCACTCGCCTCGTGGACTTCGCCTCCGATGTTCAGCCGATTCTTCACTCCCGTTGCTACGCCTGCCACGGCCCTTCCGTCCAAATGAAGGGCCTCCGCTTCGATCGGCGGGACGCAGCTCTGAAGGGCGGCGGTTCCGGCCCGGCCATCGTGCCGGCTGACAGCGCGTCCAGCGCATTGGTTCTGCGCACCGCGAGTTCCGAGCAGGGCTTTCGGATGCCGCCCGCCGACCCTCGCCTGACACGCGAGGAGGTGGGGCTTCTGCGCGCTTGGATTGACCAAGGGGCCCACTGGCCCGAGGACGCGGAGGCTGGTGCGGCCCTTTCCGCGGTGCCGTCCAGCGAGCACTGGTCCTTCCAGCCGATCACGAGCCCGGAGCCTCCGGAAGTGGGCCGTGATGAGTGGGTCCGCAACCCCATCGACCGATTTGTCCTGGCCAAGCTTGAGTCGGAGGGAGCCGAACCTTCCCCGGAAGCGGACAGGTTGACCCTGCTGCGGCGTTTGAGCTTGGACCTGATCGGACTGCCGCCGACTTGGGAGCAGGCCCAAGCCTTTCTTGCCGACGCGTCCCCGGAGGCCTACGACCGCGTGGTCGACGAGCTGCTTGACTCGAAGCACTACGGCGAGAAGTGGGCCCGGCACTGGCTGGACCTCGCCCGCTACGCGGATTCCGACGGCTATGAGAAGGATCTCTCCCGCCCGTCGGCTTGGCGCTGGCGGGAGTGGGTCATCAACGCCTTCAACGAGGACATGCCGTTTGACGAGTTCACGACGCTGCAGCTGGCCGCCGACTTGCTCCCGGATCCAGCTCCCGACCAGCTGGCCGCGACCGGCTTTCACCGCAACACCCTCCGCAACCGCGAGGGCGGCACGATCTACGAGCAGTCCCGGTTCGAGGAGACGCTCGACCGTGTAAACACCGTCGCCACAACTTGGCTCGCCCTGACAGTGGAGTGCGCCCAGTGCCACGACCACAAGTACGATCCCATCTCCCAGCGGGACTTCTACTCGCTGTACGCGTACTTCGACAATGTCGAGGACCTGCATGTCGACGCCCCGCTTCCGGGCGAGATGGGGCCGTACCTGAGCAAGTGGCCCGAGTACTTGCGCAAGCGCCAGGAGCTGCTGGAAGAGCATCATGTGCCCGAGCTCCAGCCGGAGTGGGAACGCCAGATGAAGATTGCCGGCGCGAACCCCGGCCAGCGCACGGACTGGGACCTCTGCTACGACGTGCTGTTCCAGATGACCGACAACGGCTGGCACGTGCTGAACAAGGAGCCCTCCGAGCGCACCTTCCGGGAGCGGGAGGTGCTGACGGGATACTTCATCGACTGGTACCACACGGTCGTCTCCGAGGAGCGCATTAAGGAGCTGGGCTTCAAGGAGCTCCGCGCCAAACTCAAGGATCTCAAGTCCTCTTACCCGCATCTGACCCGGGCCCGCATCATCCGCCAGCGATCGGAGCCGCGCCAGACGTTCCTGAGGGAGCGGGGGCAGTGGGACCTCAAGGGCCCCCCGGTCGAGCCCCAGCCCCCCGCCTTCCTGCTCGGCTCCGCGGCCCCCCCTCGCCCGACGCGGCTAGACCTCGCCGCGTGGATCCTCTCGGAGGGGAACTCCCTGACGGCCAGAGTGGCCGTCAACCGCATGTGGCAGGCGTTCTTCGGCCGCGGGCTGGCCCGCACTTCCGAGGACTTTGGCCTCCAAGGCGAGGCGCCGTCGCATCCCGACTTGCTGGACTGGCTGGCCTCCCGGTTTCGGGAGGGTGGCTGGAGCGTGAAGCGCGTCCACAAGCTGATCGTCCTGTCGGCGGCCTATCGCCAGTCCTCGGACGTCCGGCCGGAGATAGCAGAGCTGGATCCCGACAACCTCCTTCTGGCCCGCCAGAACCGCCTCAGGCTGCCAGCCGAGATCCTCCGCGACAGCGCCTTGCAAGTCAGCGGCCTACTGTATCCCAAGGTGGGCGGGCCCAGCGTCTACCCGCCACAACCCGCCGGAGTCGTCGACCTGACCTACGGATGGGATACCGACCGCTGGCAGGACAGCCGCGGCCCGGACCGCTACCGGCGCGGCATCTACACCTTCTTCCAGCGAACCGCGCCCTACCCCCAGCTGATGAACTTCGACGCGCCCGACTCCAACCGAACGGCCAGTCGCAGGCGCCGCTCTAACACGCCCCTCCAAGCGCTGAACCTCATGAACGACGAGGTCTTCGTGGAGGCTGCGAGAGCCTTGGCGGTCCGGGTGCTGAACGAGGCCGAGCCCAGCTGGAGCGACCGGCTGAGACGGATGGTCCAGCTCACCTTGGGCCGCCCGCCGGCCGGCGCCGAGGCGGCGCACTTGGCCGACTCCTTCGAGCGGCAGGAGCAGCTACTTGTGCAAGCTCCGGATGAGGCCGAGCGGCTGGCCCGCATCGACCTGCGCGACCATGAGACGTCGGAAGTCGCAGCTTGGATCGGCATCGGGCGGGCCTTGATGAACACCGACGAATTCATTACCCGGGAGTAGTGTACAGATGACTTGGCAGCAATTCCGAGCGATCCAGCTCCGCAGAGACTTTCTCAAGAACGTGGCCTCGGGCATCGGCTTGGCAGCGCTGGGCGACTTGCTGGCCGCCGACGGCCTCACGGCCGCTAATCTGCCCGACATCAACCCGCTGGCTCCCAAACGACCGCACTACGAGGCCAAGGCCAAGCACGTCATCTTCATGTTCATGGAGGGCGGGCCGAGCCAATATGAGCTCTTCGACCCCAAGCCCGCACTGGAGAGGCATCACGGCCAGCCCCTTCCGGAATCGATGACCAAGGATCTCAAGCTGGCTTTCATCAAGCCCACAGCCAAGGTCATGGCGAGCAAGTTCGCCTTCCGCCGGCATGGCCGCAGCGGCATGGAGCTGTCCGAGCTGATGCCCCAGCTGGGGACGGTGGCGGACGACATCTCGCTTGTGCGGTCGATGCATACCGACGCCTTCAACCACCATCCCGGCCAGCTGCTGCTCTTCACGGGGCACACTCAGTTCGGACGGCCGACCCTCGGGGCTTGGTCGGTGTACGGGCTGGGCAGCGAGTCGCAGAATCTGCCCGGTTTCGTCGTCCTCACTTCCGGGCGCGGCACCAGCGGCGGCTCGAGCAACTTCTCCAGCGGCTTCCTGCCGTCCCATTTCCAAGGCACCGTGTTCCGCAGCAGCGGCGAGCCGATCCTCTACCTGTCAAATCCGGAAGGCGTCAGCGACGCACTCCAGCAGGAGACCCTGCGCTCCGTGCGCCGCCTGAACGAGATGCGCTTCGAGGAGACCGGGGACCTGGAGATCGCCTCGCGCATCTCCTCCTACGAGCTGGCGTACCGCATGCAGGTGTCAGCTCCCGAGCTGCTGGATTTCTCCCGAGAGCCGGCGCATGTGCTCGACGGATACGGCGTTAACAGTGACGACGAGGGGCAGAGGCAGTACGCCACCAACTGCCTGCTGGCGCGGCGCATGGTCGAGCGCGGGGTACGCTTCGTGCTGATGATGGACGCCAGCTGGGACGACCACAGTAACTTGAACGAGAACCTCCCCAAGCGCTGCCGCAAGGTGGACCAGGCGAACGCCTACTTGGTCCGGGACCTCAAGCAGCGCGGCCTGCTCGACGAGACGCTCGTGATCTGGGGCGGGGAGTTCGGCCGTACCCCCATGGTGGAGCTCCGCCGCCCGGACGATGCCGATAGCGCCGGCCGAGACCACCACCCGGACGCTTACAGCATGTGGATGGCTGGAGGGGGCCTGCAGGGCGGCCAAGTCCTAGGACGGACTGACGACCTGTGCCTGAACGTCGTCGAGGACCCCGTCCATGTGCATGACCTGCAGGCGACCATCCTGCACCTGCTGGGATTCGACCACGAGAAGCTCACCTACCGGCACATGGGCCGCGACTTCCGGCTGACCGACGTGAGCGGGAAGATAGTCGACAAGCTGTTGGCATAGTTGTCCGGGTGAATGCAGCCCGGAGGCGATCGAAGCTGCCGCTACGCGCGGGCACGATGCCTTCCTCGTTCGTCTACCTCATACGCTCCGGACCGCGCCGCCTGTCGGGGTCACCGGACTCTGTGCCGGCGGTGCTCACTCCCAGTCGGCAACAGGCCAGACCTCCGAATCGAGTGAATTCCGGACCTCCCTCAATCGCAATACCCAATTTCGATCCAGCACCTCGGCCTACGCAGCCAACAGACTTAAGCATCCGCCGATTCTGCATCGCCTCCGACGCTTCAGCTCGAGCAGGCTGTCGAGACCGCGTTGGGTTGCCGAGGGTGCGCGGCGCGGCTTGTCGCGCGAGACACAAAGCGTTGGGCCCGTCTGGTTGCCATCAGCGAGTCACGCCGGCGGGGTTGGCTGTGCGGAACGTCGCCCCCCCCGATGCAGCGTGGTGGCCTGGGCCTTCCCGCTCAGGCCTGCGAGGATTCATTGCCGCTGCGTTGTCAGCCGCCGTCCCGCTGCCGCTGCCCGGCCGGCGACTTAGCGTGCACGGAGCGCTCCACGAAGCGCATCAGGCTTGGAATCCCGGGTTCGTACCAAGGGGTCAGCTGGTGAACCACCCGCCAGATGTAGCCCAAGTCCCGCAGGTGGTCGCATGCCGCGCCAACTTCGGCCTCGCCAGCAGGTCGGCCCAAGCGCTCCAAGGATGCGCAAACGGCCTGCTCCACTTCTCCAGTAGTCCTCCGCTCAGTGCCGGCGAACAATTCGGCCAAGGCCGCGGCGACCGGCAGCAGCCTGGCCCTCATCAACTCCTCGCACCGCTTGTCGTAGAACCGGCCCTGGGCCGATTGAAACCGCGGTCGGACTAGGGCAATCTCGGCCAAGCCGATCGGGACGCGCGGATCGGGGCAGGCGTTCCAGACTGCCTCCCCCCACAGCTGCAGGAAGAACGGATAGCCATGGCTCTCCCGCACCACGGCGTCCAGAGCGTCGCCTTCGATCGACCGGCCGCCGTCCTCCAAGGGGATCCGGACGGCGTCCGCCGCGTCCGCCGGGCCAAGGCGCCCGATCGGCAGGTCCCTGCACCGATCCCAGAACGAGGCCCCCATCGTGTTGAGGTGCCGGGGCAAGTCCGGTGTCCCGGCCAATAGCAGCATCACCGGGCGGTCATCGCCTTGGACGTGCTGGACGGCATTGAGGACCTCTCGGCCCAGCTCTGGATCCATCTTGTGTGCCTCATCGAGCGCCACTAGGAGCGGGCCCCAGCGGGCCCTCCGCTCCAACAGCCGGGTCAGCTCTCCAATCTCCGGGTCGCTTATTCGAATTCCGAACCAGGGCACGTTCACCCCGCGGAACCGGCGCAGAAATCCCCGCCAGCCGGTCAGCAGGGACAGTTCTGCGCGCAGTGCCTCCGCCGCTCCGGCCACCGACGCGGGCAACCGGACCGTGCGGATCCTGCGCTCCCGCGCTTGGCGAACGGCCCACAGCAGCAGGGTGGTCTTCCCGTTCCCCCGTGGCCCGTACAGAACGACGCTGGTGCCCGGCGACTTCCTGCCTGCCAGCTTGGCGAGATGGCCCCGCAGCACCGACTGCTCCGATTCGCGCCCTGCCAAATAGGGAGGGATGTGCCCTTGGCCGGGCACGAACGGATTGTCCTCCCGGACCGAGCCTCGCCACTCTTCCGCGTCGACTCGCATGCCGCATCCATGATAGCCCCGCGACTCGCCGGTCGGCCCCCCAAGGTGCTTCCGGGCCCTCCGCAGCTTGGGGGCACTCCCCACGACACACTTCACGACCTCCCGCCAGAGACGGAAGGCTGCCTGTGTAGCCCCAGAATTGAAGGAGTCGCCGGTTGCGGTCTGTGCGGGTTGACTGTGGTGAGCGATTAGCTCACAACCTGCCGCGCGGCTGCCGGTCGTGACGGCCTGATCCCTACCGTGCAGTCACAGCCCCGGCCATTCTGCAGTTCGCAAGCACCGGACCGGGCCACGCCGGCCGGCCTTGTCACTTACCGCCAAGCCCGTTCCTTGAGGCGCGCCGCCTTGCCCTTCAGCTTGCGCAGGTAGTACAGCTTGGCACGCCGCACCTTATTGCGCTTGACGACCTCGATCTTCTCCACGATCGGCGAGTGCAGCGGAAAGATGCGCTCGACGCCTTGGCCGAAGCTCACCTTGCGGACGGTGATCGTCTCGCGGATCCCAGGATTGTTGCGGGCCAGCAAGATGCCCTCGAAGATTTGGATGCGCTCCTTCTCGCCCTCCTTGATCTTCACATGTACCCGGATCTGATCGCCCGGCTCAATCTTGGTGAGAGCCTCCGGCGGCTTGCGGTGCCTAGCTTCGACCTTCTCGATGATTGCGTTCTGCATGATACTCTCTCCAATGTCTGACTGCTGAGGCCTGCAACGGGCTTCCTGCCCGGCCTCACTGCTTCCTCTCCGCTCCCGGAGCGCCCTCGCGCTCGGTGCCCCTGCGCGAGCGCATCAGGTCGGGGCGGTTCGCCTTGGTCTTGCGCACGGCAGCCTCGCCTCGCCACCGCGCGACTTCCGCATGGTGGCCACTCAGCAGCACGTCCGGCACGCTCCACGGCTCGTCCGGGGCCCGGGGCGACTCGTAGTTCGCAGGACGCGTGAATTGCGGGTGGTCGAGGATTCCCAGCCCACCCCGCTCCGTCGGAGCGAACGACTCGTGGCGAGTGGAAGCCTCGTTGCCCACGGCTCCGGGGAGCAGGCGCGTGACGCAATCCGCCACCACCGCCGCGGCCAACTCGCCGCCGCTGAGCACGTAGCTGCCGATCGAGATCTCCTCGTCGGCCAAATGCTGCGCCACTCTCTCGTCGACTCCCTCGTAGCGCCCGCACAGCAGCGCGATCTCGTCTGCTCGCGCCAGTCGGCGAGCCGCGTCCTGATCGAAGATGCAGCCCTGCGCGGACAGCAGTACCGTGCGGAACGTCCCGCCCCCGCTGCGGGCCTGCAGGTCTGCCAGCGCCGCGTCGATGGGGCCGACCTTCATGACCATGCCCTCTCCCCCTCCGAACGGCCTGTCGTCCACGGTGCGGTGCCGGTCGGACGTCCAGTCCCGCAGGTCATGGATCCGCAGATCCACCACGCCGGCAGCCTGCGCCCGCCGCACGATGCCGTACGAGAACGGGCCCCGGAAGAACTCCGGGAAGATGGTGACGACATGGATCCGCACCTCAAGCCCTCAACTCCTCCAAGCCCGCCGGAAGGCGCGCCGCGATCCGCCGAGAGGCGAGATCGACTGCCGGGCAGATTTCCCGCGTGAACGGCACTAGCAGCTCCTTCCTCCGCTCATTGACGACCGACAGGAGCAGCACGCCGCCCGACGGCGCGTAAACGTTGGCTACCGCTCCCAAGCTGCGTCCCGACTCCTCGTCCACCACGGCGCAGCCCACCAAGTCGTCCAAGTAGTACTCCTCGTCTGAGAGCGGCTCCAGCAACTCCCTGTCCACGCGAATCTCGCCACGGCGAAGACGCTCCGCTGCGGAGATCGACCCGACACCGGCGAACTTCAAGATTAGGCGCCCGCGATGCAGCCACGACCGCTCGATCTCCAGCTGCGTCTCCGAGCCGCCGGGCAGCTCGACACCGACAGCCCGGCCGGGTGCGAAGCAGCGCATGTCGCCGGCCAAGTCCTCCGCGGCCACTTCGCCCTTGTTCCCCCGCGGGCGGATGATTCTGGCTATCGTCAGGCATCCGGCCCCCTCTTGCATGCGTTCGACCTCGCTGGAGCCGCCGGCTCAGTCGACCTCTAGGATCTCGAGCACGTACCGGTGCCGGTACTTCATGCTTACCGCGCTCAGAAGCGTCCGGATGGACTTGGCCGTCCGCCCCTTCTTGCCGATCACCTTGCCTAGGTCCGAAGGATCCACCGACAGCTCGACGACGCACGACTGCTGGCCGTCCACTGCGGTGACGGCCACCGCGTCCGGAGTGTCGACCAGAGCCTTGGCGATCACCGTCACAAGCTCCACCACCGACTCCCTGCCGTGGTTCATTGCCCCTTCCTCCTTCGCCAGCGCCTCTGCGCGT
Organism: Bryobacterales bacterium; assembly: GCA_963662745.2. Classification (GTDB taxonomy): domain Bacteria; phylum Acidobacteriota; class Terriglobia; order Bryobacterales; family UBA6623; genus VXMF01. Next base: position 302,474 of record CAXXUI010000002.1, on the reverse strand, counting down.
CGGCCTCTTCCGCTCTCAATTGCCGGTTATGGACCGCCGCGCCTTCAGGCGCGGGCCGCTCCGGGTCCGACACGGCGCGGCGTCACCGCCCAGCCTGCATCAGATCTGACCGCTCTGGAGAGCTTCCTCCAACTGAGCGTCCACATCGTCGTCGCCCTCGTCGTCCTCGCCCTCCACTGGGGCGCCGGGCTCGGCGGGGGCCGCGGGGAGGGTCTCGGGTGCGGTCTCCACCGCAGCCTCCTCCGTCTCCGGCGCTGCGACCTCGACCTCCTCCACCTCCGGCTCGGGCGGCGACACCTCGTCAAAATGCCTCATCAAGCGCCGGACTGTCTTGGACGCTTGCGCGCCGACCCCCAGCCAATACTGGATCCGGTCCCTCTTCAGCTCCAGCTCGATGGGGTCCGGCCGCGGGTTGTAGTGCCCCACGATCTCCAAGTTCTTGCTGTCCCGCGCCCGGCGGCTGTCGATCACTACCACTCGGTAGCTCGGCTTCTTCTTCGCCCCAGTGCGGGACAGGCGTATTGCAACCATCTGCTCCTCCGAAATCCAAATCAGCGCCGGCAGGACTGCCGGCCGGCGCGTCTACCGCCGTCCGCGGGCCCTCCTGCTGCGGAAGCGTCGTCCGCCGCGCCGGGCCCGGCGCTTGCGCCGCTTGGTCCTTCTCAACCGCTTACGCCGCAGCACCTTCTGCGCCATGTTCAGGACAGTAGATCGCGCGACGCGGAATTCCTTGACTACCTCGTTGACATGCTGCACGCTGGTGCCGCTGCCCTGGGCGATGCGCCGCCGCCGGCTGGCGTTGAGGACATCCTCGTTGGCCCGCTCCTGAGCCGTCATGGAGTTCAGGACGGCTTCCGATCGCTTGACCGCCTCGATGTCGAGGTCCTCCATTTGCACTTGGCCGAACGGCCCGCCAGTAGGGATCAGCTCCTGAAGGGAGCGCATCGAACCCATCTTCTGAACCTGCTGCAGCTGCTTGCGGAAGTCCTCCATCGTGAACTGCCGGTCGAGCAGCCGCTGCTTGATCGTGCGGCGCTCCTTGACGCCGACCTCCTCTTGGGCTTTCTCCACCAGCGTCTGGAAGTCGCCCATCCCTAGCAGCCGCGAGACGATGCGGTCCGGATGGAAGGCCTCGAACGCCTTCGGCTTCTCCCCGGTCCCGAGGAACTTGATCGGGCAACCCGTCACCTGCCGGATGGACAGGGCTGCTCCGCCGCGAGCGTCGCCGTCCATCTTGGTGAGGATCACTCCGGTCACCGAGAGGCGCTTGTGGAACTCCTTCGCTGATCGGACGGCGTCCTGCCCGGTCATGCCGTCGGCGACGAACAGGATCTCCGGCGGCCGGAAGCCCCGTTTGAGCTCCTCCAGTTCCTCCATCAGCTCCTGGTCGAGGTGCAGGCGCCCCGCCGTGTCGACCAGCACGGTGTCGCGTCCAACTTGGCCGGCCTCCCGCAGCGCTCCTTGCGTCAACTGCAGCGGAGTCTTCTCGTCCGCCGAGCCTTCGTAGACCGGCTGCGAGACCTGCCGCGCCACAATCGCCAGCTGCTCGCGGGCGGCCGGCCTGCGGACATCGACCGACACCAGCAGCGGTCTGCGCCCGCGGCTGGCGAGCCAGCGGGCTAGCTTGCCAGTAGAAGTCGTCTTGCCCGCTCCCTGCAGCCCGACGATCAGGTAAACGGACGGCGGGCTGGGGGCGGTCTTGAGCCGCGCCTGAGTCTTGCCCAGGATCTCCACCAGTTGGTCGCGCACGATGCGGAGCACCTGCTCGGCCGGGGACAGCGACGAGAGCACCGTCGTTCCAAGGGACTCGCGCCGCACGTTGGCGATGATGCGCTTGACGACCTTGAAGTTCACATCCGCCTCGAGCAGCGCGGTGCGGATGTCGCTGAGGGCCGCCTCGACCTGCTCTTCTGACAGCGTTCCCGAGCCGCGCATGTTCGCGAATGCGCGCTTCAGCTTTTCTGCGAGGCTGTCGAACATACGATCCAATCCCAGCTGCAGCTGGCCACGGCCGGGGTTTCCCTACGCGGGCTGCGGGGATCCGATCCAAGGAGGGGCCGGCAATCGATCAGGCACACCTTCCCCAAGCAGTCGGTTCCTCCATTGTACGTGCTGGCCGTAGGCCGGTCAATCCTGGCCGGGCCGCCGAACCGTACCTGCGTCGTCGCCGGAGGCCTCCTGGCTCGGGCCAGAGCGAACCCAGCGGCTCTCTTCGGGCAGCGGCTGGGGCGCGGCGTCCCAAGGTCCGGCTGGGCAGGCTCAAGGCCGCTCTAGGCGGCTGGCCCGGGCGCGCCGCTGGTGCCAGCAGATCCGGCCCATGCCCCTCGCGCCGGATCTTGGAGGATCCCTTGCGGCCGACCCCGCAGCGCATCGACTGCCATCAAGGATGCTTGCCGCGCCATTCTGGGAATCGACTGCCACCCGTGTCTGTGTTCTCTCCTGCGCTCGGTGCCCCGAGGGTCCTCCCGTCCGAGCAGGCCCGCGATCCGATGCTCCGGAGCGCCTGCAACACCCTAGCCGTGGCCAACCAGCTGGCATCCTTGAGGTTCGACCACTCCGGGGCAGAGTCGAGTCGGATTTCTTGCATCTGGCCTTGGTGGACGAAACGCTTTACGGTTTGCACATCAACCGCCACGTTGTGCAGCTGGCGGCCTGCAACCTCACGCTCGGAAACCCGGAGTGGACTACCGGAGCATGAGCTCGTGCGCCATGCACCTCGGCCCGCCAGGGGACTGTGCGGCGGCTCAGGACTGACGGGGCATTGCCAAGGTGGCGGTACTTCTGCCGACGCCCGGGGCTTGGATGCGGAGCGTGCGGAGCCTGGTGCTGCTCCGAAACAGTCGCTGACCGGGAAGTTCGACGTGCTGGTCCTGAACCCGTTGTTCGCGCGGACCGACGGTCGCAACCGCCAGTACGGCCCGTCCGACCGGCGCGCCCTGCAGCACCGGCGAATCGAGTTCCGGTCCCGCCTAGCGGGCCGCCGTCGCCGGATCCGGACTCCAAGTCCGGCCGGCTGCGGTCTGTTAAAATCGCCAACGGAGCGTCGTAAGCCGCGCTCCTAGGCACGAAAGGAATTCTCATGAGCAACATCACCCGGCGCACTGTCCTGATGGCGGGCGCCGCGGCAGCAGCCGCGACCAAGTCGTTCGCGGCCTTGGCCGTCGGCGACGAAGCCCCCGACTTCACCCTGCCCGGAACGGACGGAGCCGAAGCCCATCTGTCTGCCTTCCGTGGCAAGAAGAATGTCGTTCTGGCGTTCTTCCCCAAGGCGTTCACAGGCGGTTGAACGCGCGAAATGAAGGGATATCAGGCTGATATCCAGACATTCGCAGGAGCCGACGCCGTGGTCTACGGCGTGAGCACCGACCCCTTGGAGACGAACAAGAAGTTCGCCGAGTCCCTGAGCCTTGAATTCGCCATCCTCAGCGACGAGGGCGGAGCCGTGGCGAAGCAGTACAGCGTCCTCAACGAACGCATGATGGCCAGTCGCACCACCTTCGTCATAGGCAAGGACGGCAAGATCGCTCACATCGAGAGCGGCGGAGCAGCCATCGACCCGGCCGGAGCCGCTGCCGCCTGTCAAAAGCTCTAGCCTAGGGCGCGGCGGCGGCGGGCGCGGCGGCGCGGGACTACCAAGTCCCTTCGAACAGCCCCGCCGCACCTTGCCCGCCGCCGACGCACATCGTGACCACGCCCAAGGGCGCCTCGCGGCGCCGCATTTCGTTGGCGATTGTGCCGACCATGCGCGATCCAGTCATCCCGAACGGATGGCCGATCGAGATCGAGCCGCCATTGACGTTCAGGCGCTCGTTCGGGATCCCTAGCTGGTCGCGGCAGTAGACGACCTGCACCGCGAAGGCTTCGTTCAGTTCCCACAGATCGATGTCTTCCATCGCATAGCCGTGCGACTTGAGCAGCTTCGGGACTGCGAAGACCGGCCCGATCCCCATCTCGTCGGCCTCGCACCCCGAGGTTGCGAAGCCACGGAAGACCAGTTTGTAGGGGATCTCCAGTTCGTCGGCCCGCTGCCTCGACATCACCAAGGTGACCGAGGCCCCGTCCGACAGCTGCGACGCGTTCCCCGCCGTCACCGAGCCGAGACCGGACTCCGGATCGAAATAGGGCGGCAACCTCGCCAAGCCTTCCAGCGTCGTATCCGGCCGGTTGCACTCGTCCGCCTCTAGGCGGTGTTGCTCCTGCCCCGCGACCTGCTTGGTCCGTTTGTCCACGATCGCACGGATCACCGTCAAAGGGGCGAGCTCCTCCTCGAAGAAGGCCTCCCGCTGGGCCCGGGCGGTTCGCTGCTGGCTTTGCACGGCGTAACGGTCCTGCGCTTCCCGGCTCACTTGGTAGCGCTTGGCCACCACCTCGGCCGTCACGCCCATCACCATGTAGACGCCCGGGTCGGACTGGGCCAGCTGAGGGTGAGGGGACTTGTCAGGGACCATCATGGTGATCGATTCCACGCCCCCGGCGAGGATCGCCTCCTCGCCCTCAAGCATCACTTGGTGCGCCGCCATGGCTACCGCTTGCAGGCCCGACGAGCAGAAGCGATTCACCGTCGTGCCCCCGACGGAGCTGGGCAGGCCGGCCAGCAGCGCCGCGATGCGGGCAACGTTGTGGCCGGATGCTCCGTGCGGCTGGCCGCACCCCAGGATCACGTCCCCGATCTCGGCCGGATCGAGTTGCGGATGCTTCTCCAGCAGGGCCCGGATGCAGTGGGCGGCCTGATCGTCCGGACGGGTCATGTTGAGCGACCCGCGGAAGGACTTCGCCAACGGGGTTCGGAGGGAATCGACGATGACTGCTTCGCGCATGCTCCCATCAGTGTCTCGCATTTGGGACCCCGTCCCCGCAGCCGACTCGCCGGCAGGGCCGCCCGCCGGGAGGGCCCGCCAGCGACGTTCGGATACTCCGCTTTCGAAAACCGAGCGCCCCGTCGATGGTGTATATTGAACTTGAGGAGCGCGCTCGTAGCTCAGCTGGATAGAGCGTCTGGCTACGGACCAGAAGGCCGGGGGTTCGAATCCTCCCGAGCGCGCCATCCCAGCTTGGGTGGTCGGGCCCGGCGGTCCGCACGGAGTCCGTCCGCACCGGCCACTGCCTGTTTGGCGGCTGCGACGCGACGGTCGGCCGGCTGATGCGCTTTCCGTCCGCCTCCGCCAGCCTGCTGTATCAGCTGGCAGCCCGCGACTTTCGCCAGCGCTATGCGGGCTCAGTGCTCGGCTGGCTGTGGGGCTTGGTCCATCCGCTGGTGCTGCTGGTGGTCTACACCTTCCTGTTCCGGCATGCCTTCGGGGCGCGGCTGCCTCCCGGCGAGGCGACCGGCAGCTACCCTCTGTTCCTGCTGGCGGGCCTGCTGCCGTGGCTCCTGTTTTCCGAGACGCTCTCGCGCTCCGCGACCTGCCTCACGGACCACTCGGCGCTGATCACCAAGAGCCTCTTCCCTTCCGGGGCCCTGCCGGCCAGCGTGCTGGCGTCCACCGGCTTCGGCCACCTGCTCGCCCTCGCCGTCCTGCTGGCCGCGGCCGTCGCGTCCGGCCACGCCCCGGGCCCCGCGCTCGCCCTGCTGCCCGTGGCGGCGCTCCTGCTGGTGGCCTTCACCTTGGGGCTGGCTTGGATCATGGCTGGCCTGCAGGTCTACCTGCGCGACGCGGCCCAAGTGCTCTCCGTGGCGCTGGTCGCTTGGTTCTGGGCAACCCCGGTGTTCTTGCCCGAGTCCTTCTACGAGACCCTGCCGGGGGCCGTGCTGGACTGGAACCCGGTCCGCTACGCCGTGCTCGCCTACCGCGGCTCGATTCTGGGGGGGGACCTGCCGTCCCTTGCCGGATGGGCCGCGTTCGCCGCGTTCGCCGCGGCCTCGCTCGCGGGCGGCGCAGCGTTCTTCCGGCGGGCTAAGCGAGGATTCGCTGATGTGCTGTAGCGGCAGGGTGCCCCGCCAGTCCTGCGGCCTCAGCACCTAACATAGAGGCAAGCCGCGTCAGTCGCGCCCCTTCGATTTGGCCTTGGTCGCATTCAGCGCTGTTTCCAAGCGATACTCCTCCCGCTTCCGTCCAGCGCACCGACTCAGAGAGCTGCTGTGGCCCTCCTTGCGCCGCCGCGACGGCTTCTGGGCGCTCCGTGACGTGTCTCTCGCGGTTCGGGACGGCGAGGTTCTCTGCCTGGTCGGGGCCAACGGCTCGGGGAAGACCACTTCTCTGCAGATCGCAGCCGGCATCCTGCGGCCGACTTCGGGCAGCGCGAGGGTCGAGGGTCGGATCGCCGCCCTCCTTGATTTGGGCGCCGGATTCCATCCGGAGTTCACTGGGCGCGAGAACGCCTTTCTTAGCGCGGCCCTGCAAGGCCTTACCCGCTCCCAGACCCGGCGCCGCCTGCCCGGCATCGAGGCGTTCGCCGAGATCGGCGAATTCATGGACCGGCCCGTCAAGACCTATTCTTCGGGCATGCTCCTCAGACTCGCCTTCGCCGTGGCGACCAGCGTGGAGCCGGACGTGCTGCTGGTCGACGAGGCGCTCGCGGTGGGGGACTACTACTTCCGGCAGCGCTGCATGCGGCGAGTTCACCGGCTGCGTCGCGGCGGGGCCGCGATCGTCTTCGTGTCGCACTCGATGGCAGATGTGCAGGCCCTCGGCACGCGAGTGGTTTGGCTGGACGGCGGCCGCGTCGCCGGAAGCGGCGAGCCCCGCGATATCGTGCGACGGTATCTGGCGCGCATGAAGGCCCGGGACCGTTCGTCTCGCGGCGCCGAGAGGCCCGCCCCGTCACCTGGTTCCCCACCGCGAGCCGCGGACGCGAAGCTCCGTGGAGATGCCCGCTTCGGATCGGGCCGGGCGCGGGTCACCGGGATCTCGCTGCTCGACAGCGACGGGCGGACCGCCCGGGAGTTGGTCGCGAACAGCAGGTCCACAGTGCGCATCACCGTCCAAGCCCTTGAGCACATCGCTGCGCCGAACATCGGCTTCATGATGCGCAACCACCTCGGCCTCGACTTCGCCGGCACCAACACGGCCCGCGAGGGCGTCAGCCTGCAGCCGCTGCAGGCGGGGGAGGCCCGCACGGTAGACTTCCGCATCCGCGTCCCCGAACTCTACGCCGGCTCCTTCTCGTTCGCGCCTGCCGTAACTGACGGAAGCTTGGACGATTACGAGATCTGCGACTGGATCGAGAATGCGCTGGCCGTCCCGATGGCGCGAGGAGCTGGCGAGGTCTACGGCTACATGCACCTGCCCTGCAGCGTCGAAGTGATCGATGGTCGCGTCCCCAGCGCAGGTCATCCTCCCGAAGGCGCATGAAGACGGCTGCTCGCGTTCTGGCGGCCCTAGCCGCCGCGGCGTTCCTCGCCACCGCAGCGCTGCCCCTGCTCGCTCTCATCGCCCTGCTGCTGCTGCTCGCGGACGCGGTCAGCTTGCTGCCGCGCCGCCATCGACCGGAGGAAGCCCACGAAATCTTCACGGACTCGGTGAGCGTAGTTATTCCCACTTGGAACGGCAAGCACCACTTGCGTCGGAACCTCCCGTCCGTGCTGGCGGCGCTGGAGGGCCACCCCGACAGCGAGGTCCTCGTCATCGACAACGATTCCGAGGACGGGAGCGTCGAGTACTTGGCGAGGCAATTCCCGTCCGTGCGAGTCGTCGAGACCGGCGCCAACTCCGGCTTCGCCCACGCAGCCAATCTCGGCTTCAGCATCGCCAGCCGCGACATCGTCGTCCTGCTCAACAACGACATGGAGGTTGACCCCGGCTTCCTGCAGCCGCTGCTGGACGGTTTCTGCGATCGGAGAGTCTTCTCCGTCACGGCGCAGATCCACTTCCAGAACCCGAGCAAGCCCCGCGAGGAAACCGGCCTGACCACCGGGCGGTGGCATCAGGGACGCGTCCGGATCGACCATGTCGCCGACGACTCGGTCCGCCAACTCTTCCCGGTGTTCTACTCCGGCGGCGGTTCATCGGCCTTCGACCGCCTCAAGGTGCTGGAGCTGGGGGGCTTCGACGAGGCGATGTCGCCGTTCTACATGGAGGATGTCGACCTCTCCTACATGGCGTGGAAGCGAGGTTGGATCAACCTTCACGCCCACCGCAGCGTGGTCCGCCACCTTCACCGGGGCACGATCGGGGCCTATTTCACGCGGCCGTACATCAACCGCGTGATCCAGAAGAACCGGTTGCTGTTCGCGTGGAAGAACATTCACGACTGGCGGCGCCTGCCCGGCCACTTCGCTTGGCTCTACGCCGACATGTGGCTGGCCTTGGCGGGGGCTGCCGACCGCTGCTCGTCCCTTGCCTTCCTTGTGGCGGCCAGCCAGTCCCTGCGCATCGCGAGCCATCGCGTCGGCGCCCGGCACTTGGCCCGCATTGCCGATGACGAGGCCCTCCGGCGGCCGAAGGGCGGATTCTTCCGCGACCGCTTCCACCTCATTGCCCCCAAGGTCGCCGCTGACTTGGACGTCCTCTTCGTTTCGCCCTACCCGATTGAGCCGCCGACTCACGGCGGGGCCGTCTTCATGAAGCAGGCCGTGCGAGGGCTGGCCTCCCGCTGCCGCCTCCACCTGCTTTGCTTGCTGGAGCGGGACGCCGAGCGGGAGGCGCACCGCGAGCTGGCTGCCCAGTGCGCCAGCGCGGAGTTCTTGGTCCGCCGTCCCAGCTCCCCGACGGGCGCCCCGCTGCTGTGGCCGCACGCGGCCAGAACCTACTGGGATCCGCGGCTAGAGTGGGCGGTTCATCGCGTCATCCTGCAGCGGCGGATTGATGTGGTCCAGATCGAGTATGCGCAGTTGGCGTCGTACGGCGCCTCGTTCCGCCAGATCGTGACTTGCCTGTTCGAGCACGACCTGCACTTCCAGTCCGTCAGGCGAGCCATGCTCTCGGCAGGGCCGTCGCAGGTCGCCGGCCGGGCTTACGAATACCTCCGAGCCCTGCGCTTCGAGCTGCGCTCGATTCCCCGGTACGACGCCGTGCAGGTCTGCAGCGCTCCGCAGGCGCGCCTGCTGCGGTCGCTTCTCGGCGGAGGCACTCCCGTGCTGCACGGCTTGCGCGCCGCGATCGATGTGGCGAGCTATCCCTTCCAGGAGGGAGGGCGGGAACCGGACACGGTCCTGTTCGTAGGGAACTTCCGGCATCCTCCGAACTTGGATGCGATCCGGCATCTCCTCAAGCGGATCCTGCCGCTCGTGCAGGCGGCGCGCCCGCAAGTCCGGCTCGTCGTCGCCGGAGCCGAGCCGCCGCCCGCTCTCGTCGCGGCTCTGGAGCGGCAAGGAGCTGAATGCCTCGGGCGCGTGCCGGAGATTCGCGACCTGCTCGGCCGGTACGCCGTGTTCGCAGCTCCCGTGCTGTCGGGTTCGGGTGTCCGCGTCAAGGTCCTCGAGGCTTTCGCAGCCGGGATTCCAGTGGTGTCGACCCGGCTGGGGGCCGAAGGCCTGTGCGGCCCGGGGAGCGGACTGGCCGAGATCGCGGACCGGCCCCGGGACTTCGCAAAGGCGGTGGTGCGGCTGCTGGAGGACCGCCGCTGGGCCCGGGCGATTGCCAGAGCTGCCCGTGGGGCTGTGGAGCGCGATTGGAACGGCGAGTTCGTCGCGCCTCGCCTGGCCGAGCGCTACGCGGCCTTGCTCGACACCAAGCTACTCTCCCGGTCCGCCTACCCGCTGCCGCTGCAGAAGCCGGAGGCCCGGTCCGGGTGAACGCGGCCTGACGGTGGCAAGATGGATGGCATGGCTGTCAAGGCCGATTCCCAAACCCAGCGCAGCGGCGACACCGTCCGCCTGATCGCTTTCTGCACCTGCCCGCCGGGCAAGGGGCTCGAGCTGGCAAGGGAGCTGGTCCGCAGGCGGCTCTGCGCGTGCGTCAACATCCTGCCTGGCGTTCGTTCGGTGTACGAATGGAAGGGCGCGATTGAGGAGGACGCCGAGGAGCTGCTCCTCATCAAGACGCGTAGTGAGAGGTTCGCCGCCTTGGAGCTGGCGCTGCGGGAGCTGCATCCGTACGAGGTGTTCGAGCTGATCTCGGCCAAGCTGGAGGCCGGCAGCCAGGATTACTTGCGCTGGCTCGACGCGGCGGTCGGCGTCGGCGTCGGGCCGCCGGAGTGAGCTGGCGCCGGTCGGACCGCCGTCGCCTTCGCGTTTGGTAGAATGCGGCTGGAAGGCCCATGAGCGAACAGGAGTCCGCCGCGCCGGAGGCTGCCGAAGAGGCCAAGCCCGAGCCCAAGAACCTTTGCCAGTGGCTGTCTGACGGCCAGGCTGTCAAGTACCGCACTGTCCGGCAGCGCGCCTGCGACGAGCCCAAGCCGCCCAGAGGCAAGAAGATCTGCGCTGGGCATCTCAAGCGCTGGTACGGCTTCGGGCCTGCGGTGACCGACGCCTTCGGCCCGAACCCCGAGATCTACCGCTGCGAGCGCTGCCAGATGCTCTATCGGCCCAATGACGGCGAGGTCGCCCGCACCGGCACGCTGGCATTCTAAGCCGTGCCGCGGACCACGGCCTCGGACCTGCCGGTAGAGCGCCTGTATTCAGCCGCCAACGCGGACTCGGGCGCCTTGGGGCGCCCTGGCGAGCAGCCGTACACGAGGGGCATCCATCCCCGCATGTATGCGGAGCGGCTCTGGACGATGCGGCAGTTCGCGGGCTTCGGCACGCCGTCGGAGACCAATCGCCGCTTTCGCTTCCTGTTGGAGCAGGGACAGGCGGGGCTGTCGGTGGCCTTGGACCTGCCGACGCTGATGGGCTACGACTGCGACCACGTCTTGGCGGAGGGCGAGGTCGGCAAGTGCGGGGTGTCGGTCTGCTCGCTGGCCGACATGGAGGAGCTGTTCCAAGGCATCCCGTTGGCCGACGTCACGACCTCGATGACCATCACCTCGTCTGCGGCGATCCTGTGGGCGATGTACCTGGTCGTGGCCGAGAAGCAGGGCGCCGACTGGAAGCGAGTCGCGGGAACGATCCAGAACGACATTCTGAAGGAGTTCATCGCGCAGAAGGAGTACATCTACCCGCCGCGCGAGTCGATGCGCCTCGTGGCGGATTCGATCGAGTTCTCAACCCGCCGCACGCCGCGCTTCAACCCGATCTCGATCAGCGGCTACCACATTCGGGAGGCCGGGGCGACGGCAGTCCAGGAGCTGGCCTATACCCTGGGCGCCGGCATCGCCTATGCGGAGTGGGTTCTACGCCGCGGATTGGCGATTGATGACTTCGCCCCGCGCCTGAGCTTCTTCTTCGACGCGCACAACGACTTCTTTGAGGAGATCGCGAAGTTCCGGGCGGCCCGCCGGATCTGGTGCCGAATCATGCGGGACCGGTTCGGCGCGGCGCAGGAGAAGTCGCTCAAGCTGCGCTTTCACGCTCAGACGGCGGGCGTCACCCTGACCGCGCAGCACCCGCAGCTGAACTTGGTGCGGACCGCGGTGCAGGCCATGGCGGCGGTGCTTGGCGGCACGCAGTCCCTGCACACCAACGCGCTCGACGAGGCGTACGCCCTGCCCACTTCCGCGGCCGCGCTGCTGGCGCTCCGCACGCAGCAGGTGATCGCCCACGAGACCGGCGTGACCTCGACGGTCGACCCGTTCGGCGGGAGCTACTTCGTCGAGAGCCTGACGGACCGGCTCGAGAGCCGCTGCTGGGACGAGCTGGAGCGGATCGACTCCATGGGCGGCATGGTGGAGGCTGTGGAGCGCGGCTATCCGCAGGCGGAAATCGCCAAGTCGAGTTACGAGAGCCAGCGCCAGGTGGAGAGCGGTGAGGCACCGATCGTCGGGGTCAATGTGCATTCCGAGGGTGGGGCGGAGCCGATAGAGACTCTCAAGGTGGACGAGACGGCCTCCGAGCGGCAGCGGGCGAGGCTGCGCGAGGTGCGCCGCAGCCGCTCTGGGGCGGCCGTCGCGGCGGCGCTCGACAGCGTGCGGCGCGTCGCCGCTGGCGGCGGGAACCTGATGCCGCCGATTCTGGAGGCCGTTCGAGCCTATGCCACGTTGGGCGAGATATGTGACGCGCTGAGGGCGGAGTTCGGAGTCTACAGCGAGCGGCCGGCGCTGTGACGCGGGTGCTGCGCCCGTAGGGAGCGCAGAGCGAGGGGCCGCATCCCGACGCCGCCCAGCCAAGGATCTGGGGGAGCAAGACCACCGGCAACGCTCAGCGGCTGCTGGCACGAGTCCCAACCGAGTGCGACCGGGTCGAGTCGGCCCAGCCTCCAGCCGGTCCGACAGGCCTCAGCGTCCTCCGGATCAACACTCGCCGTCCTCTGCGGAGGACGATAGCGAGGCGCTCGACTGGGTCCGGGGGCGCTATTCCGGATGGGGGCCGATCCACCCTACCGACACCATGTTCCTGCCCTTGTCATATCGGTAGTAGATGCGCGGGCAGGATGTTGAGGCTGTGGCTTCCTTGGGCTTAGTGTGATGCTTGAAACCGATCTTCTCGCCCTTCAGCAGGTCATGGTAGGAATACCCTTGGCTGCCCTTCCTGTGGCCGCTGGCGTTGATGTTCAGCTTGCTGCTGAGCCACGGACCGATGAGCAGGCCCTCAGCATCGCGCCCAAGCCGCAGGTCGCAGTAGGCGGCAAGTCCAGCCAGATGATGCAGGATCTTCGCTGGCTGTCCCTCCGTGGGGTGCAGCTGCCCGACTCCCTTCTGGACATCGTTGCCGAAGGCCAGTTGCTTCGGCCACCTCTCGCGAGCGTACCGGACTGCGTTCTCGACGTTTTCCGGTGCGGCAGCCGCGTGGCCGTTCCCTTGGACGGGGTGTGCGCCGGCGCAACGGTCGCAGACAGTCTGCCGGATGCTCCTCGCCCTCTTCAATTCCAGCTTCAGGTGCCGGACCTCGTCCTTCATCTCTCGGATCTCCGCCTCCAATCGGTCTGACCGGTGGCGCAGTCTACGATTCTCCTCGGACAAGTGCCCTCCGTCACCGTCTGGACCGGCGTCGCGTGCCGCGTTGTCCGATGAGGTGTGGGCCTTGGCGGAAACCGCCGGAGAGTCGTCGTCGCGCTGCTCGGACAGCTCTCGCCACTCTTCCTCGTAATCCTTGCCCGCATCGAACTCGCGGCCCGTTGGCGAGATGGCGTCCAGGAGCTGCTGCTTTGCCTTGGCCATCTTCTTCTGCGCCTTCGCGCGACGTTCGAGCGCCGCGGCGAACCGCTCGTTGCAGGCGGGGTTGATGGAGTCCCCGTCGGAGGCCTGCTCCGCCTCCTTCTGATCTGCCTCAGCCAGATGTTCGTCGCGACTGGCCCTTGCCCACAGCTTGGATGCTCGGCCGAGCCCCGTGCGCACGCGTGCCAAGTCCTCTTGGACATCGCTCAGCTCGCTTCGAAAGTGGGACACGTTCCAGAACGCCCGGATTTGCGGGGCGTTGGCCCTCAGCCACGGCAATTCCCGGAGTTCGTCGACCTTCCGGATCTCGGCGCCGATTTGCGCGCCTGCGACTTCGGGATCTGTCGCCAGGTGCAGGGCGTACAGGTCCGGCCACTGGCGCTGGAGCGAGAGCGCATTCCTGGTGAGTGAACTGATGCGGTTGGCCCACTCGGATGGCGTGAGGAGCGAGACGTGCCCGTTCTCCGACGGGCTGCTGGCGGTCGTGAGTCTCCTGGCCGCCCGTTCGAGACTCTCAGCTCCGCGTCTCCAGCGCGCAAGAGCGTGGTCGCGTGCTTTGGGTGATCTGAACCGCTCGATTGTCTTCCAGTCCCGCTCTGGGATGGCAGACGGCACGAAGTCCAGCTCCTTGCTGAGGGCCGGGATCCTCGTGCGGCACCACTCAACGACCCTTGCGTCATCAAGGATCGTCGCGATGGCCACAGCGGCTTCGGAAACGCTCGCCCGCTCGCTGGTGTTCAGTGAAGGTTCCTTGTTGAGCTTCTCGTCCAGCTTCGACCAAGCCCGGACACCCACCCAGCGCCGGACGTCCCACAGGGAATTGAGTCTCCGAGGAAGAATGGTGCTGATGCGCGCAATGTCCGAGATCGGTGGGTGGCCAGCAGGTTGCTCGATCTCTTGGTCAAGGCAGCTCTTCAGCGCTTGACACTCGAACGAAGGCACGTCTCGCGTGTGCGCAGCCCCCGTGGCGAGTTGGCGCCATAGCTCGGAGCGTTTCGACGGATCCCGGTAGAAGCCCTCGATCAGGCGCCTAGCCTCTTCCTTGGTCGGCTTGCCGTTCTTGGCGGCTTCGCCAGTCCCAGATGCTGGTTCCGGCTCGCGAGGGAGTGCCGCCGCCAGCTCGATCTGTTGCTTGGTTGTCGGGCGGCCCAGCAGCTGGCAGAGCTTCTTGTAGCCCGTGTCTCCCTCAAGGTGCGCTGGTAGGCCGGGGAACAGGAGCATAGGAGTCCGCGTGGGAGACAGCATCATTGAGAAAGATTATAGCCGGAGGATGCCGAAAGCCGCCTCCACCGAGCCTGTGCGGACCCGAGGCGCCCAGCTTCCTATTGCCGACCCAGCCGGGAACTGATTGATCCGAAGACGCGTTTAGATTTGTATTCTGTTGTCTATAGATTCCGACATGCGGTCCGCTAGGCCACTCGCTGCGCAGTTCGTGCTTGTTGGAGGGCGACGACTGCAGTTCGGTGTCGTCTGCTAGCACGCTGCCGCATGCGACTTCGAGTCAGCTTGGGGCGCTGCGGTTCACTTCGAGTCAGGGGCCTCGCTGGGGGCAGGCGGGAGGCAGTCAGCCAGCGCTCATGCCGGACGGCGCACGCCGGGTCAAGAGCGTTCGTTCAACGCTGTGGGGGGTAGACCATGGGACCGGACCTCGATTGCAAACCCGTCCGCGACTACGGACGGGATCCAACGATGGCACCGCAGCAGGGCCCTCCTTCCGTGCAGCGCGGAGGGCGAGCCGGGGTGTCCGTCGCCCGTCGCTCAGCGCTCGGCAGCTTGCAGGTCGGCTCGTATGCGGGCTACCAGATCATCCAAATCCGCTGCGTTGGCCGCATGCAGGGCCGCTTGAAGGGTCCGCAGGCCCTTGGCGTGGCGGCCGGAGTGCAGGTAGGCGATTCCGAGGAAGCGCCTGAGCACTGGGTCGCCGTCGTTCGCTGGATCGCGGACCGCCGCCTGCAAGTGGTTCACCGCCTCCTCTGGCCGTCCGCCGTCCAGCGCCAGCTTGGCCAGGTTGCTGCGGGCGGCGAGATTCGCCGGGTCGGTCTCGATCGCCTTCTCGAAATGCGCCTTTGCCTCGTCGATCCGCCCCATCTCGATCAGCGCGGCAGCGAGGTTGGCGTGGGCGCCCGCCGAACGAGGGTTGATCTCCAAGGCGCGGCGGAATGCGGCCGCCGCGGAGGCCGGATCGCCTTGCCTCGCTTGAATAACGCCCCAGTTGTTGTGCAGCTCCTCGAGTTCGGTGTTGGTCGCTAGTGCCGCTCGGTAGTGCTCAGCTGCCTCGGCGAACCGGCCGGCGCGCCCGTATGCTCCAACCAGGTTGGCGTGGGCCGTAGCCATGGTGGGTTCGAGCGCCAGCGCCTGCAAGTAGGCTTCGACGGCCTCCGCTGTCCGGCCCGACGCCTCCAGTTCTCGCCCGCGATTCAGGAAATGGTGCTCGTCCGCCGCGAGGGCTCGCACTCGGTCGAGGACGGGATCTTCCAGCGCCGGTGCGGTGCCGGAGCCGGCAGCTGCGAGCGCCTGCTCCGCACCGGCCTCGTCTCCTGCGGCCCGCCGGGCCGTCCCCAGTGCGTAGCGGGCCGCGGATGAGCCCGGCGCGAGTTCCAAGCAGCGTGCCAGCAGGGCGACGGCCTTGTCGTGCTCGCCGCGGTCCAGCAGGAGCCGGCCTAAGGCGTAGCTGGCCGCGGCTTCGGATCCGGCATCCTCCAGTGCCTCCCGCAGGAAGCGTTCGGCCTCCTCAGCTTGGCCTTTGTCGGCAAGGATGCGGCCGAGGCGCACGAGCGCGGGAGGGTGCCTCCTTCTGGCGATCGCCCGCCGCAGGGAGGCCTCCGCTTCGGCTGCGCGGCCCGCGTCCTGCAGCGCGGCGCCCCGCAAGTAGGACCACCGGAACTCTCCTGCGGAGAGCGCCTCTGCCCGGAGGTACAAGGCTTGGGCTGCCTCCACCTGTCCGCGGGCATGCAGCAGCGCGGCCAAGTCTCCGTTGGCCCACGGGTCGGTCGGTCTCTGGTTCAGCAAGTCGAGCGCCGCCGTGACTTGGCCCCGCGCAGCCGGCGCAAACGCTTCCATCGATATGTCGGGAACCTGCGGAAGGTCCGCTTCGCTGGTGGACGGGCAGGCCGTCAGCCAGCCGACCCCCGCCACGGCCGCCCAGCGCCAGCCGGCCGCTCGCCCTGCTCTCAATGCAGCCCTTCCTCGCCCTCGGGCGCTGCGGGATGCGAGTCGCCGTCCGGCTTGCTCCGGCTCAGCTGAAGTGGACCCATAGCATCAGCACTGCTAGGCCGACGACGACCGACAGGATGCCCAGCAGTCTCTCGTGCTCCCTGTCTTCGGCGGGCCGCTCGCGGCCCCAGCGCACGGTGAGGCCGGCGATGGTCGCCGCGACGGGCCGCTCGCCCAGCTTACTGACGGTCCAGAACAACACCAGGCACGCGGCGAAGACGGCGACGCTGTAGTTCAGGAAGGAGGTCTGGACCAGGCCGTTGAGTGGGCCCAGATCAACCGCGTAGACCTTGACCAGAATGTCCAGCAAGAACCTGCCGGCGCCGGCTAGGCCGCCGCAGACCAGCGTCCACAGGGCGGCGCGCGCCGTACCCCCCTTCCATAGGATGCCGAGCACGAAGGTCGCGGTGATCGGCGCCCCGATGTAGGACTGCACGCTCTGCAGGTACTGGTACACCTCGCCGCTGAGGCTGCCGATCATCGGGATCCACAGGATGCTGACCAGCACCACGCAGCCGGTGATCAGCCGTCCCACGAACACCAGCCGGCGCTCGCTGGCCTCGGGGCGGAGCTTCTTGTAAATGTCCATCGTCACCAAGGTGGAGCAGGAGTTCAGCACTCCGCTCAGCGACGACATCAGGGCCGCCAGCAGGGCCGCGACCATGAGGCCGGACAGCCCAGGAGGCAGCAGCCGGTCTACCAGCAGCGGGAAGGCCGTATCCCCAGTGGCCTCGCCCGGCCACAGCGTGCGAGCGATCAGGCCCGGCAGCACGAGGATGAACACCGGTAGGATCTTCAGCGAGGACGCGAAGATGGCTCCTCCCCGGGCATGCGGCAGGTTGCGGGCGCTGAGCACCTTCTGGACGATGACTTGGTCCGTGCACCAGTACCAAGTTCCGAGGATGAGCGTTCCCAGCGTCGTTCCCAGCCACGGATATTCGGGGTGGTCAATGTCCTTGACGATGTGGAAGAAGTCGTCGGGCAGGGCCTCGCGCAGCGCCGCGAAGCCGCCGGCTTCGCTCAGTCCGAGCCAAGTCAGGTACGTTGAGCCGCCGATCATGATGAACGCCTGCAGCAGGTCCGTGTAGATGACGGCTGACAGTCCGCCGGTGATGGTGTAGATACCGGTCGCGATGACGAGCAGGACGGCAGTGGTCATGTAGTCCCAGCCGAAGATCTCGCGCGCCAGGATGCCCGCTGCGAACAGCGCCACGGAAATCTTCGTCAGCACGTAGGCCAGCAGGGACACGGTGGTCAGGTACCAGCGACATCCGGGGCTGAAGCGCTTCTCCAGAAACTCCGGCATCGTGAAGATGCCGCTGCGCAGATACTGAGGAATGAAGATCCAGCCCAGCAGCAGCAGGCAGAAGCTGGCCGACCATTCGTAGGTGCCCACGGCGAGGCCGCTCGAGGCGCCCGAGCCAGCCAAGCCGATCACGTGCTCGCTGCCGATGTTGGTGGCGAACAGGGTCGCGCCTACTGCGAACCAGCCGATGTGCTTGCCGGCCAAGAAGTAGTCCGTGGTCGTATTCTTGTTCCGCGAGTGGTAGAAGCCCACCCCGAAGACGGCCGCAAAGTAGACGGCTATGATGACGGTGTCCATCGGAATCCGAGAGTATAGCGCGGGCCAGTTCGCGCCTGAGGCGCGCCCCGTCGAGGCGGCGGCCTATAGTGGTAGGACTGTGGCGGGTGGCGAATCATCCGGGCTGGTCGTGTTTGCCCACGGCTCGCGGGTGGCGGCCGCGAACGATGCGGTGCGGAGGGTCGCTGTCGAGGCCTCCCGGCAGTGCGGCATGAACGCCTTCCGGACCGCCTTCTTGGAGCTGGCTGAGCCCACGCTGGCGACGGCGGTCGCCGACTTGGCCTCCCAGGGTGCTGAGCGCATCTTGGTCGTCCCGTACTTCCTGACGATGGGTCGGCACCTGACCGAGGACCTGCCCCGTCTCCTGAGGGAGGTCCGCGCTTCCTATCCCCGCTTGGCGGTGGTTGCCGCGCCCCCCTTGGACGGTCACCCCGCCTTGGCCGCCGTCTTGGCGGACCGGGCCCGAGCGCTGCTGGATGACGGTCTGGCCCCGCCTTGCGGCACAGCCGCCTGACAGCGTCCCAGCGAGGTTCCCGTGCATTCCATCCGCCTGATCGAATCGGCGCCACTGAGCCCTCGCGTCCTGCATCTCGCCTTCCGGGCACCCTTCCGCCATGAGGCTGGCCAGTACGTCGCCTTGCGTGCCAATGTGCAGGGCGAGCCTATGACGCGCTACTACTCGATCGCGTCGCCTCCGCGGGAGGATGGGCTGATTGAATTCTGCGTCGACGCTGCCGGTCGGTTCGGACGGCTGCTGAGGAGGCTGAGGGCCGGGGACGAGTTGCTGTGCGCCGAACCGGACGGCACGATGCGCGTGCTGAGCGCAGCAGGGCCGTCAGTGTATGTTGCCACTGGCACCGGCGTGGCTCCGTTGCGAGCCATTCTCCGCGCGCAGCTCGAACTGGAACCGAGGGCTGAAGCCGCGCTCGTGCATGGTGCCCGCCATGTCGCGGACCTCTATTTCCGCGACGAGTTTGAGAGGCTCGCTCAGGGGCATCCCGGCTTCCGCTACGTGCCGACCCTGACTAGGGGAGACCGGGAGTGGGCCGGCCGGCGCGGGCGGGTCGGGGCCTGCTTGGACGAGGCGATCGCTGGGCGGGATGGCGTCACGGCTTATGTTTGCGGGCATCCGGAGATGGTGGCGCAAGTCCGTCGCCGGCTCGCCTTGGCCGGCGTTGCGGACGACCGGCAGTGTTTCGAGAGATACTGAAAGCCGGTCCGCCCAGCCCGCGGCGGCGGCCCGCCGAGCCCATGCCGACCATTGCAGTCACTCTTCCAGACGGTGCCCGGATGGAGGTGCCGGACGGCAGCACGTCCTTGGATGTCGCCCGCAGGATCAGTCCCGGCTTGGCCCGGGCGGCACTGGTGGCGGATGTAAACGGCGAGCTGGCGGATCTGTCGGAGCCATTGCCCGATGATGCCAGCGTCAGGCTGCTGACCGCTCGCAATGCCGAGGCGCTGGAAGTGTATCGGCATTCTGCCGCGCATCTGCTGGCCGCGGCCACGCTGGAGCTGTATCCGGAGACCAAGCTGGGCGTCGGGCCGCCCACGGCCCAAGGGTTCTTCTACGACATGTATCGCGAGCGGCCGTTCACGCCGGAGGATCTGGAGCGGATCGAGCAGCGTATGCGCCAGATCGTCAAGCGGAATCCTGCCAACGAGCGGGTCTGGCTGCCCCGTGAGCAGGCCTTGGCCGAATACGAGGCTCAAGGCGACTTCATGAAGTGCGAGCTGATTCGTGACAAGACCGACGAGGGCCTCGTCTCGGTCTACAAGACCGGCGGCAGCTTCACGGACTTCTGCCGCGGGCCCCACATCCCGTCAATGGGGCGCATCAAGGCCTTCAAGTTGCTGTCGGTGGCGGGAGCGTACTGGAAGGGCGACGAGAAGCGCGAGCGCTTGCAACGAGTCTATGGCACCGCGTTCTTCACCAAGAAGGACCTCAAGGCGCATTTGCACCGACTGGCGGAAGCCAAGAAGCGGGATCATCGCAAGCTCGGACGGGAATTGGATCTGTTCAGCGTGCAGGAGGAGGCCGGGCCGGGCCTGATCTTCTGGCATCCGAAGGGCGGGACGGTTCGCCGGGTCATGGAGGACTGGCTGCGTGACCAGCTGGTGGAGCGCGGGTACGGCTTGGTATCCACGCCGCACGTGGCGCGGCACGGGCTCTGGAAGACATCCGGGCATGCGGAGTTCTATCAGAACGACATGTTCAAGCCGATGGAGCTGGACGACTCGCTCTACCAGCTCAAGCCGATGAACTGCCCGTTCCACATTCTGATCTACAAGAACGCGCTGCGCAGCTACCGCGATCTGCCTGTCCGGCTAGCCGAGCTGGGGACCGTCTACCGCTACGAGCGCTCGGGCGTGATGCATGGCCTGCTGCGGGTGCGCGGCTTCACGCAGGACGACGCCCACATCTTCTGCACGCCGAGCCAGGTGGAGTCAGAAGTCATCGGCTGTGTCGATTTCGCCATGGAAGTGCTGCGAGTGTTCGGCTTCGCCGACTTCCAAGTGGAGCTCTCGACTTGGGACGGCGGCGAGAGCGGCAAGTACGCCGGAACTCCCGAGGAATGGCGACTGGCCGAGACGGCCTTGTTCGAAGCCTTGCGCAAGCGGGAAATCGAGGCGGTCGTCATGCCGGACGAGGCCGCCTTCTACGGCCCCAAGATCGACATCAAGATGGTGGACGCGATCGGGCGCTCCTGGCAGCTCTCCACCGTCCAGTTCGACTTCAACCTGCCGCGCAGGTTCGGCTTGGAGTACGTCGGTCCGGACGGGAAACCGCATCAGCCGATGATGGTGCATCGTGCGCTGTGGGGCTCAGTGGAGCGGTTCTTCGGTGTCCTGATCGAGCACTACGCAGGTGCCTTCCCACTCTGGCTGGCTCCGGTGCAAGCCGTCGTACTGCCGATTACCGACGCCCAGAACGACTTCGCCCGAGGGGTGGCTCGCGACCTGCAGGTCGGCGGGCTCAGGGTCGAGGTCGATGCGAGGAGCGAGAAGATCGGGCTCAAGATTCGCGAGGCGCAGTTGCAGAAGGTCCCTTACATGCTGGTTGTCGGCAAGCGCGAGGCCGCCAGCGGCAATGTCGCCGTGCGGCACCGGCGGGCGGGCCAGCAGGGATCGCGAACGCCGGGTGAGTTCCTAGCCGAGGTCCGGCCGCTGATCGATTCGCGCGATCCGTCGGCGTAGTGACCCTGTCCCGCTGGTTCAGGCCACGGGCGGGTTGCGCAGGGCGCTTTCCTCTTGAGTTCGATCGCGGCGGCCGGCCATGCATCAGGTGGCTTCCGCAGCTGTCGGTCCAGCGCGGCGGTCCTGGCCTAGGCAATCTGCCGGGCGCGAGTCGCCCTGCCAACTCGGGCCTCAGCGGCCGCTTGAGTTCGCGGACAGTCTAGGCATTCTCCGCCCTCAGCCAACGGAGGTTCTCCACCTCCTCATCTCTGCTGCGCTCCGGGAGGTCCCGCATGCGGCGCACCAAGGCTCGCAACACGCGCTCATGGAGCGCCTCCCTCTTCGCTCAAGTCCACATGGGAGCGTCATCTGGGGGCCGAGTCCGGTTCTCGTCGCTGGGGCTGCTTCCTGGATTCGACTTGGCGGGCATGGATTGGGTGATCACCGGCACGGAGTCCGGCCCGAGGGTGCGACGAAGCTTTGCGCGAGCGGCTGGGATGCTCGCACAGTTGGTAGCGCCTGCAGCGGCTCGCGCAACCTGCCCGCCGCAAGCGCCCGCACCGGTCTCACAGTTGCCCTCGCTGGCTCGGCGTAACGAAGTCCGAGTCTCCGGGCCACGGCACGCAAGCCGCCTCACAGGAGGGCCGAGTGCGTCAGGGATCGGGGGATGCTGCTCGGCAACCGCTAGTCCTCAGCGGCAAGCGGCAGGGACAGTCGCACGCGCGTGCCACCTGAACTGGAGTCGATGTCAAAGTCCATGTTCCGCCCGTAGCAGAGCCGCAGGCGACGTTCCACACTCCGTAGGCCGTGCCCGCCGCCCGCCACAGCCGCCGGGTCGAAGCCCCCCCCGTCGTCGATCACCACGATGCGCAGCATTGCTCCATCGGGCCGGGCGGTGACCTGCACGCGACCCCCCTCGGCCCTCGGGCTGACGCCGTGCTTGACGGCGTTCTCGACTAATGGCTGAACGCACAGAGCTGGCACCATCTGCCCGCTCGCCAGGGGGTCGCTCCGGATGCTGGTCGAGAGCCTGTCACCCATGCGGAGCTCCTCAATCTCAAGGTACGCTCTCACGATCGCAATCTCTTGGTCCAAGGGAACAAACTGGCTCTTGTCGGCCAGCGAATACCGGAAGATCTCAGCCAAGTTCAGCAACGCCCTTCTGGCTTCGGCCGCGTGGCTGGGCAGGATCGCATTCAGAGCATTCAAGGCGTTGAACAGGAAGTGCGGGTTGATCTGAGCTCGCAGTGCTGCCATCTCCGCGTCCCGCAGCAGGCCGCGCTGCTCCTCCATGCGGATCCTCTCCAGCCTCGCAGCCACTTCGGTTGCAAGATTGTCGAAGTCTGCCAAGTCGGCGCTCAGGTAGCGAAGGGCCCCGTCGCGGTGCCCCAGCAGCAGCGGCCGCGTCGAGCCCGCTCTGTCCCGGATCGGAACCACGGCTTCAGCCCACCAGCGTGACTCCGGCCGCAGCGAGTCGAAGAATGGCCCGGGCGCCGCTTCCGACCGCGTCAGGTCGAGGCCGGCTTGCGACTCCAGCAGCTCCCAACGGCTAGCGGCAGCGAAGTCGGCAATGACCTTGCAGGACTGCTCCAAGAACGATGCTTCGGATCCGGCCTCTAGGGCGTGAATGCTCCGGATCGCCTCTTCCGGATCCCGACGGCGGAACAGCCGGTTCTCCAGCCATGCTGTGGCGCGGGACAGAACCAGGGGGTAGACGAGGATCGCTGTGGCCGTCAGGCCGAGGAAGGCCGCCGCCCCGAACGCCGTGACGCGGTCGGCAGGGAGGAGGTGCATCGAGTCGGCAGCCCACAGCAGCAGCCCAGCTAGGCTGGCGGCCAGTGCCCCGGCGCCCGCCAGACGGATGAAGACATCCAGCAGCAGGAACCGGTAATCCTGCAGCAGCACGAACAGCGCCAGCGGGATGACCGCGTGGTGCGCCAGCAGCTCATGAATCCACGCTACCGCCGAATGCTCGTGGCGGAAGTGGAAGAACGACACCGAGAAGACCAGCAGAGCCATCGCGGCCAGCACTCGCATTCCCGTGCGGCGGTGGCGCGAGCCTTGGTGAGCTAGGACGACGGCGCTGACAATCGCCAGCCCACTGAAGCCGTAGGAGATGATGGCCGTCCCGATGTCGGGATCGGCGATGCTCACCCCGACGGCGTCGAGCGCGTGGATCAGGGCGGCCCACGTGCTCAGCACGTAGCCGGCCCTGTGCAGCCAAGCATGCTCCCCGCCCAGAGCGAGGTGCAGCAGCGTGCAGGGCAGCAGGCTGAGCACGGCCATGCTGAAGGCGCTGACGGCCTCCAGACGCGCGCCGCCAGGATCCACCAGCAGAGTGGCGAGCGAGGCGGCGTTCCAGCACAGGGCCAGTGCCGCCGCCGCAGCGGGCAGGAGCCCGCTTTCCTTAGGACTGCGCCGGAGGAGCACTAGGAAGCCGCCGAACGCCAGCACTCCGGAGCCGTGCCCAACCACGTGGATCAGGATGGAAAAGTGCTGAGCCAGTGCCATGCGTCGCGGTTCTCCGACCGCCAAGCCACCTCCCCAAACTGGCCCAAGCCGGCTGTGCTAGAACCGGGGATGCAGGTGGCAGGAGTGGGAGCGGAGCGGTTGCGGACCCTCATTGTGGATGACGAGCAACTTGCCCGAGAGTTGATGCGCCGGGAGCTGGCCGCGATCGAGGTGGTCGAGGTGGTCGGGGAGGCTGGCGACGGAGAGGCGGCAGTACGCCGCATCAGGAACCTGCGGCCTGACCTGGTGCTGCTGGACATCCAGATGCCGGAACGCAATGGCTTCGACGTCTTGCGCGGGATCGACGGGCCGCTGCCGGCGATTGTCTTCGTCACGGCCTACAGCGAGCACGCCATCAAGGCCTTCGAGGTCGGGGCTGTGGACTACCTGCTCAAACCCTTCGGCGCCGACCGACTCCGAATGGCTGTCGAGCGGGCCCGCGCCGGCCGAGCGAACCCGGGCGCCGAAGCCGAGAAGGTCGCTACCGCGCTCAATGCCGAAGCGGCTCGCGCCCGTCGCAAGCCCAAAGTCGTCGCCTCCTACGGCAAGGACTACCTCTTGCTGGATCTCGACAGCGTCTACGCCTTCCGCGCGGCAGGCGACCAAGTTCGGGTCCTGACGCGTGCCGGGCGCTACTTCGCCACGCAGACCTTGGGCGAGCTGGAGCGCAAGCTGGCGGACTGGGGCTTTCTAAGGGTGCACCGCAGCGTGCTGATCAACGCAGACAAGATCGCCCGCATCAGCTCGCTCAGCAACCGGCGCTGGCTGCTGACGCTGAACAACTCGTACGAGTGCGTCGTCAGCAAGCGGAACAGCGCCATCGTGCGGGCCCTCCTGGGCTGACCAGAGCGCCCCACCCCGGCGAGCCGGAGCCCTGTGCCATACTCGGATTTCCTCTCGCAACGGCGGGACCTATGCGGATCCGGTCGCAACTGCCCCTGATTCTGGCCTTGCTCGTCCCTGTCGCGGTTCTGGCGCAGGGCGTCGCCAGTCGGAACGCGCTTCCGGTGAAGCCGGCTGAGGCGTCTGGGTTGCCGTGGGAGGCAGTCTTCGTCGACAGCGCAGCCGAGGCCGGCTTGGATCTTGAGTTCACCTACGGCGGCGCGCGCCAGAAGCGCTACATCATCGAGTCCAACGGTTCCGGCGTCGCCTTTCTTGACTACGACGGGGACTCCCAGCTCGATGCCTTCCTCGTTAACGGCTCGCGGCTGGAAGGGTTCCCTGACGGCGAGGCTCCGACCAGCCGCATGTACCGCAATCTGGGCGGCGGCCGGTTCGCTGATGAGACCGCGAGCAGCGGCCTTGGGCAATCGGGCTGGGGCAGCGCGGTGTGCGCCGGCGACTACGAGAATGACGGGCGCCTCGACCTGTTTGTCGCTTTCTGGGGGCGCGACCGGCTGTTCCGCAACGCGGGGGAGGGCCGCTTCGAGGATGTAGCGATCGCGGCTGGAGTCGCAGGCGGGGAGCGGCAATGGAGTTCGGGCTGCACGTTCGTGGACTACGACCGTGACGGCCTGCTGGACCTGCTGGTCACCCAGTACCAGCGCTTCGATCCGGCCACGGCCCCGCCGCCAGGCAAGACGTCCAACTGCGAATGGAAGGGCATGCCCGTGTACTGCGGGCCCCGCGGCCTCCCCTTCGGCGGCGTCACGCTGTACCGCAATCTCGGGGACGGCACCTTCGAGGACGTCAGCGAGACATCTGGCGTGCGCGGCGTGCGTGACTACTACGCGTTCACCGCCGTGGCGGCCGATTTCGACGGCGACGGCTGGCAGGACGTCTACATCGCTTGCGACTCGACTCCCAGCATCCTCTTTCTCAACAACGGGGACGGCACCTTCACCGACTACGCCACCGAGGCCGGTGTGGCGTTCAACGAGCACGGCTTCGAGCAGGGGGGGATGGGCGTTGGAGTGGGGGACTTCAACCGCGACGGCTGGCTCGATCTGGTCAAGACCAACTTCGCAGACGATTACCCGAACCTGTACCGAAGCAGCGAAGGACTCTTCTTCGAGGATGTCTGCGTGCGGGCCGGCTTGGCGTCCAATCCCCGCTATGTCGGCTGGGGAGTGGAGCTCGTCGACCTGGACAACGACGGATGGCAGGACATCTTCCAAGTCAACGGGCACGTCTACCCGGAATTGGACAGCCAGTCGAAGGTCGACGAGTCCTATGGGCAGTCCAATCTCGTCTACCGCAACCTCGGCGGCGAGCGCTTCGAGGACGTGACCTCCCTTGCAGGCCCCGGGCTCCGGGCCGCTCGGTCCAGTCGCGGCGCCGCGTTCGGGGATTTTGATGAC
Organism: Bryobacterales bacterium; assembly: GCA_963662745.2. Lineage (GTDB taxonomy): Bacteria > Acidobacteriota > Terriglobia > Bryobacterales > UBA6623 > VXMF01. The sequence continues at coordinate 276,623 of CAXXUI010000002.1, read as the reverse complement.
GACGGGGACGTTGACGTGCTGGTCATGAACATGGGGGAGCGCGCCGCCCTGCTGCGCAACGACCTGCCCGCCGGCAGGGGCTGGGTCCGGTTCGCCCTGCAGGGCGTCGACTCCAACCGGGCGGCCATCGGAGCCAAGGTGGTGGTCAGCTCTGGCGGTGCGCGGCAGACGCAGGTAGTGACCAGCCAGTCCAGCTACGCCTCCCACAGCGATCTCAGAGTCCACTTCGGCTTGGGCTCGGCCGAGCAGATCGACGAGGTCAGCGTCGTGTGGCCCACCGGCCAAAGCGAGGCCTTCGGGCCCGTAGCGGGTGGGCGCGGGTGGCTGCTGGTGGAGAATTCCGGAGAGGCGGCTGCTGTCCCGTGACTACGCGCCGGCCAGGGTGGGCGCTGACGGCGGCGCTCGTGTGCCTGCCCGCTGCCGCTCTGCCTCAAGCTGAGGCGCCCTCCGGGGCGGCAGAACTGGCCGACAGGGGCTTGGAATTCGCTCAGGCCGGCCAGGAACGCCGCGCCGCAGAACTCTGGCGGCAGGCGCTCGAAGTGGATCCGGGACACTTTCCCGCGCTGTTCAATCTAGGCTACATGCACTTCGCCGCAGGGCGCTTCGCTGAGGCCCTGCCGAGGCTGGAGAGCGCGGCGCAGGCTGCGCCGGACGACTTCAACGCCCAGTACCTGCTGGGCGTGGTTCTCCAGAAACTGGGTCGGGGTGTGGCCGCGCTGCGCGCTTGGCGAAAGGCGTTGGAGCAGCGTCCCGACCACTTCCAGCTGATGCAGGTGATGGCTGTGGAGTACGGCAAGGGGCGCTTCCACCGCGAAGCCGCGGACCTCGCCCAGCGCGCCTTGCGGCTGCGGCCCGACATCGAGGATCTGTACCACATGGCCATCCACGCCTGCCGCGAGGCAGGCGACCTCCGATCCGGGCTGGAGGTGGCCTCTCGCGCCGCCGGACGCTTCCCCCGGTCCGCGCGGGCCGCCTTCGAGCTGGCGTGGCATCTGCAGCGGGACGGCCGCTTCGACGAGTCGCTGCCGCTGCTGCGCAAGGCCATCGACCTGGATCCGGAGTACGAGGAACCGCATTTCTTCTATGGCGACTGGCTGCTCAAGCAGGGCCGCCACGAGGACGCCGTCGCCCCCCTGCGGGAGGCGATCGGAATCCGCCCGGACTACATGCCCGCCCGGATCGCGCTGGCCCGCGCCCTGATGGGCCTCAAGGACTGGGCAGCCGCCCTAGCCGAACTGAACCAAGCGGCTCGCCTCGAGCCGCGGCACCCGCAGCCCCACCTGCTGCTGTCGCAGGTCTACTTCCGACTTCGCGACCGCGCCCGGGCCAAGCAGGAGCAGGAACTCTCCCTCCGGCTGCGCCGACAGAACCCGGCCTTCCTAGAAGCCGTGCAGTCCCAGCCGTTCCCGGACTGACCCTTGGACGCGGCCGATCGTCAGGCGTGCCGGGCGGCCAACTCCTTCAGGCGCGCCAAGTGGCGCGGCACGGCGCTGAACGGGTCCTCCCGCGCCTCGTACTCCAGCGCCATGTAGCCCCGGTAGCCGGCCTTGGCGAACATCGCCACGATGCGGTCCCAGTCCGAATCGACATGCTCTCCGGCCTCGTTGCGAATCTGCACCTTGAACTGGGAATTGACGGCGTGCGGCAGGCACAGCTCGATCTGCCGGTACGGCTCGGTGCGGAAGTTGCCCGTGTCGAGATTGATGCCCACGTTGGGGTGGTCGACTGCTTGGACGATCTGCAGGATGCGTTCGGCTCGGGAAGTGATGCCGCCGTGGTTCTCCAGCCCGAGGACGACTCCGCGATCGGCCGCATAGTCCGCTGCCCGCTTGAGGATCTCGGCCACCCAGCCGGCAGCTTCGTCCTCACCGGCCCCGTCGGGGACCTGGCCGCCGAAGACGCGGATGTGGGCCGCGCCGAGCTGGTGGGAGACGTCAGTCCAGTGGTGGAGCCATGCCACCTCGCGATCCTGCTCACGGCGGTCCGGCCGGCACAGATCACTGCGGATCGCGATGCTCGGCAGGTCGACCCCGGCTAGGTAGGCCTTGCGCCGGTAGGCCGCGAGGAACGACGACAGGTCGTCAGCTGGAAACCAGTAAACGGTGGAGTCTAGCCCGTCGATGTCATTCTCGACGGCTAGATCCACCAGATCCAAGTAGGTCAGCTCGCCGGTCGCGAGAGCCGCACGGTACGAGTAGGCACAAATGGCGGTCTTGAGGCGTGGGCGCTGCCCGTCCAGCTTCGGAAGGCCAGCGGCGGCTGCTGGAACCGCGCTGAGCGAGGCGAGGAGTTCGCGACGGGTCATTACCCTACGGATTATAGGCGCGCGGCAACCGTCGGTCCGGCCCGCCGCGCTCGTCCGGCGGCGGCCGCGCTGTATCATCGGGGCAGCGTGGACTTCGCAGGCCACCGCAAGCGGTCCCTCGTCTTCTCCGTGGTGCTGGGGGTCTGCCTGGTTGGGCTGGCCGTCTTCCTCAACATCGGCTGGCTGATGGCCAACTGGAGGGGCGGCGTGCTGCTGGCCTTGGGCGTCATCGCCGGGCTGCTGCTGATCGCGGGGCTGGTCGTGTCCACTGTCATCCTCGTCCGCGAGATTCGTCGCAACGAGAAGCACGACGCTTTCATCAACGCCGTCACGCACGAGCTCAAGACTCCCGTCGCCTCGCTCAAGCTCTATCTCGAGACGTTGCAGTCCAGAGACCTCGACAAGGCTCGGCAGCAGGAGTTCTACGCCATCATGCTAGCTGACATGCAGCGCTTGGAGGGCACGATCGAGCAGGTCCTGCTGGCCGGCCTCTCGGGCTCGCGGCGAAAGAGCCCCAGGGGCCCGGTCGACTTGGCCGGCCTGGTGGCCGAGTGCGCGGACCGGCTGCGAAGGAGCTACGACCTGCCGGACGGGGCCGTCCGGTTGCGGAACGCCCTCCCCGACGGGGTGCCCGCCGTCGTGCTCGGCAACGGCGACGAGCTGCGGGCCGTCTTCTCCAACCTGATCGACAACTCGATCAAGTACTCTCCGGGGCAGGTGCGGGTCTGGGTGGACATTGAACGGCCGGCTGCCGCCACGGTGTCGGTCAGCGTACGGGACAACGGCATCGGAATCGCGCCGGACGAGCTCCAGCGGGTGTTCCGCCGCTTCTACCGGATCCCCGGCAGGCTGCGCGCCAAGGGAACCGGACTGGGGCTGTTCATCGTCCGCTCCGTGGCCCGGAAGCACGGCGGCAGGGTGATCGGCGAGAGCGACGGCAAGGGGCGCGGCAGCACGTTCACGGTCGAGCTTCCGCTGGCGGCGTCGGCATGAGGCGCATCCTGATCGTCGAGGACGAGCGCCACTTGGCCAAGGGGCTGCAGTTCAATCTCGAGGCCGAGTCGTTCCGGGCCGAGGTGGCCGAGACTGCCGAAGATGCCTTGGAGCGTGTCCGGAGTGGCGAGACGTTCGACGCCCTGGTGGTCGATGTGATGCTGCCCTGCATGAGCGGCTTCGCGCTGGTGCGCGAGCTGCGCTCGCTCGGCTGCTACGTGCCGGTGATGATCCTGACCGCGCGCCGCCGGCCGCAGGACATGGTCGAGGGCCTCTCGGCGGGAGCCGACGACTACTTGTCGAAGCCCTTCGACTTGGCCGTCCTGCTGGCCAGAATCCGCGGCCTGCTGCGCCGCCACCGCTGGAGCGCGTCAGCAGGGGACAGGACTTGGGCCGACAGCTACGAGTTTCGCGGACGCATCGTCGATTTCGCCGCGCAGCAGCTGGTCGTCGACGGAGAAACGCGCCACCTCACCCTCTTGGAGGCCAAGCTGCTGCACTACCTCGTCCGCAACGAGGGGCGCAGCGTTTCAAGGCAGAACCTGCTGCGCGACGTGTGGGGCGTGCGCGAGGACACCGACACCCGCGCCATTGACAACTTCATTGTGCGCCTTCGCCGGCTGATCGAGACCAATCCCGCCAAGCCCCGCCACCTGCTGACGGTGCGCGGGGTGGGCTACCGGTTCGTGGCCGATCCGGGCCCCGGCCTCAGTCGTCGTCTGTCGGGAGCGGCAGCGAGGCGGTTTCGCCGGACGTGATCCCCACTGCCCAGCGGAAGGCCTCCAGCCACATCCGCTGGATGACCGGGTCGTCCCAGACCTCCTCCCGGTGCCCGAGGACGGTGCTGAACACTCGGCCCTTGCCGAACTCCCGCACCCAAGTGATGGCGAAGTCCCGGTCCTGGCGCTGGACGCCCTTGGCCGTCAGATCGACGCTGGAGGGGTCGAGCGTCATCAGCACGCGGACTTGGTCCCGAGAGTAGCGATTCAGCTGGTAGATCTCGTCCGTGACCTCGAAGGACTCGGGAAAGTGGCGGGTCACGGGGTGGCTGCGGTCATCCACGCGGATGCGCACCTTCTGGTGCCAAGGGTGGTTCACGAACGCGCCGCCCACCATCTCGACATACTCCGGCCAGCTCTCGCGGAACGAGTCGGTCCCGCTGTGGGCCACCAGGATCCCCTTGCCGTCCTCCTTGACGAACCGCAGCAGGTCCGCCTTCTGGTCCGCGCCGAGCTCGAGATCGCCTTGCGTGTAGAACATCACCGCGTCGAAGTAGTCGAGGTTCTTGCGGTTGCCCCGCAGCTTCTGCTTGCTGACCAGCTCCATGTCGGTCCGGAAGCGGACGTCGAACAGCCCGCTGCGCTCGCCGATCTTGGCCATGGTGAACATGGCGTGGGAGACGGAGTCGTGAGCGAAGAAGCTGGAAGCGCCTAGCACGAGCAGGTGCTTCTTCCCGTCGTCCTGCGCCTGGGCCGGAGGGGGCGCCGCCAGCAGCGCAGCGGCCAGCGCTACGCAGGCGGTCCATCGAGTCATGTCCATTGAGGACAGTTTCGCACAGCGGGCGCTACAGGCGGTTGATGAGCGTGGCCACGTAGGCCGCTCCGAAGCCGTTGTCAATGTTGACCACGGAGACGTTGCTGGAGCAGGAGTTCAGCATTCCCAGCAGCGCGGAGAGGCCGTTGAAGCTGGCCCCGTAGCCGACGCTGGTTGGCACGGCGATGACGGGCACCGAGACCAAGCCTCCCAAGGCGCTGGGCAGGGCGCCCTCCATGCCTGCGCAGCAGATCACGACCCGCGCCGCGTCCAGCTGGCGGACTTTCGACAGAAGCCGGTGGATGCCTGCGACGCCGACGTCGTAGATGCGGTCGACTTGGTTGCCCATCACCTCGGCCGTCACGCACGCCTCCTCTGCGACCGGGATGTCGCTGGTGCCGGCGCAGACCACCGCGATGCGCGCCTTGCCCAAGATTTCGCGATTGCCCCACACCCGGACGGCCCGCGAGCGCGGAAAGTGCTCGGCCTTCGGATCCAGCTCCCGCACGGCTTCGTACATGGCCTCGCTTGCCCGCGTGACGAGCAGGTTGGGGGACCGCTCCAAGAGCTTCTCCGAGATGGCCTGCACCTCCGCGGGCGTCTTGCCGTGCCCTAGGATGACCTCCGGCATGCCGTGCCGAAGCTCCCGATGGTGGTCCACCTTGGCGAAGCCGAGGTCTTCGTATGGCATGTGCCGCAGCTCGCCGACAGCACGGTCGACGTCGCAGCGGCCGTGCCGGACATCCTCCAGCAGGTCTCGCAGCCGACGGTCGCTCATGGGCGCGCCCTCGTAGGCCTGTAGGTGCCGATCTCGACCACCGGGTCGGGACCCATTCCAGGAGGTGTGTCGATCACTTGGACCACCTCGCGGTCGGGGACCGAGACGATCCAGACTTGGTCCTCGTCCTGCACTCCGGCGAACGCGAAGCGTCCGTCCTTGGAGAGCGAAATGGAGAGCGGGGAGCCGCCCAAGGGGATCTGCGCCACCTCCTGGCGGCTCTCGAGTTCCGCGATACCGACCGCTTGGCCGCTCTGTAGCGAGTAGACGAGCAGCTTCTCGTCAGGCGTCGCCACGACCCGGTTGACGCCCGGCCCGGTGTCGATCGAGCCGATCCTGGCCTTGGCGGCGGTGTCGAGGATGTCGATCCGGCCCTCGTCCCGGCAGGTGACCCACAGCGTGGAGCCGTCGCGGGAGAGGAGGCTGCCTTGGGGTCCTCGGCCCACCTCGATCAGTCGCAGTTCGCCGGTCACTGCATGCACGGCTCCGACCGTGCCGCTGGCGGTGTTGGAGACATAGCCCCACCGGCCGTCCTTGCCGAAGGTCACCATGTGCGGGTCGACGCCTCCGTTGTCGAAGTCTCCGATCACGGCCCTGGCGTCCAAGTCCACCAAGACGATGCGGTCCGGGTTCTCGGACGTGACCCAGGCCCGGCTGGAGGTCGGATCGAGGGAGATGCCGTGCGGGCGGTGGAACTTGCCCAAGGGCAGGATGCCAGCGCGGCGTCGGGTGCGCAGGTCAATGATGGAGACGGTGTTGCCACCCGGGCCGTCGTAGTCCATCCAGAGCACGCCGTTGTCGGAGACGTAGGCGTACCGGCCGTCCGGGGAGAGGGCCACTTCGTGCGGCGTCTCGCCGACCAGGACGCCTCCTACTCGGTTCCCGTAGGAGGAGTAGAAGCCCACCGAGTTGTTCTTCTTCTCGACGACCAGCAGGTCGGCGCGCTCGGCGGCCGCAGCTCCCTGCGCCAGCAGGGCGCCAAGGGCCGCGGGGAGCAGCACCGCGAGGGCTGCGGGGAGTTTCCTTGGCCGTTGCACCCTCCTATCTTACGGATGCGCGCCGCTCCGCCGGAGGAGGGGGCCGGATCGCCGCCGCCTTCGATCCTTTTCAAGCTCGACGAGCAAGCGGCCTGTGGCAGCGAAACGCTCGCTGACAAACGCGTTCTGTCAAGCATTCAGTTCCTGGTGGGGCGGGAGGACCTGCCGAGCGCGCTCGGTCTGCCCGGAGCGCTGTAGCGCGAGTCCCAGCGAGTAGTGGGTCTGCCGCCGACGGCCGCAACCGCTCCGCAGGCAGGCTCCTCGAGTGCCGCGCGGACCGTTGGACCGCGCTACGAGGGCGTCGCAACCGCGGCTGCCAGTGGTCGTAGGTGCGCCTCACGGTTCAACCGGCGCCGGGCGGCGCCTGTGCTACCGTAAGCGCAGCACTATGCCGTCAGGTCTTAACAAGGTCATGCTCATCGGAAACCTTGGCAAGGACGCCGAGACCCGCCACACCCCCAGCGGCATCGCGGTGGTCAACTTCAGCTTGGCCACGCCACGACGCGTCAAGGACCCACAGACAGGTGAGTGGGGCGAAAAGACGGAGTGGCACAACATCGTGCTGTGGAGGGGCGAGAAAGTCGCACCCTACCTGACCCGGGGTAAGAAGGTCTACGTGGAGGGCCGTCTTCAGACTCGGTCTTGGGAGGGCCAGGACGGGCAGAAGCGGTACACGACCGAGGTTGTGTGCGATCCATTCGGCCTAATCCTGCTGGGTGGCAGAGAAGGCGGCGGCCAAGGCGGCCCTTCCGGCGCAGGCGGTGGCTATACTCAGCCGGCCGGAGGAGGGCAGCCGGCAAGCAGCCAGCCCGTAACCGCTTCCGGCGCAGGCGGCCAAGCGTCGCAGCCTGCACCGACTTCCCAGCCCGCCTCGGACGACATAGGCGGAGCGGCCGACGACATCCCTTTCTAGGCAGCGCCGCTAACTCGAGCGCGCGGTTCAGGCCAGCGAGGCTTGTCCGTCGTCGAGGTTCGGCAGAGCTGCCGGGGCATCCCCTGCTGGGGCATCGGACGCCTTATCCTGCTGCCCCCCTGCGGCACCGCCGGCCTCGGCGGCCACCTCCACGGGCTCCAATTCGCCGCCCTCCAGCAGCACCTGCACTTGGTGGCCGTCGAGCACTTCGCGCTCAAGCAGCGCTTCGGCGATGCGCTCCGAGCCGTCGGAGTTGGCTTCGATGAGTCGCTTGGCGCGCTGATACGCAGTCGTGAGCAGGTCATTCACCTCCGCGTCGATCCGCATGGCGGTCGCTTCCGAGTACGGCCGGTCTTGGGTGATCTCGCGCCCTAGGAACACCTCTTCTTGGTCCCGCTTGCCGAAGGTCATCAGCCCCAAGTTGCTCATGCCCCACTTGCAGACCATCTGGCGGGCCAAGTCCGTCGCCCGCTCCAGATCGTTACCAGCGCCCGTCGTCATGTGCTTCATGAATCGCTCTTCGGCGATCCTGCCGCCCATGAGGATCGCCAGTTGGTCCCTCAAGTAGCCGCGCGTGTGGGTGTGCTGGTCGTGCTTGGGCAGTTGCATCGTCAGCCCGAGCGCTTGGCCGCGCGGGATGATCGTGACCTTGTGAAGGGGGTCGGCCAGCTCGAGCAGCGTCGCGACGACTGCATGCCCGGCCTCGTGGTAGGCCGTGTTCCGTTTCTCCTCCTCCCGGAGGATCATCGACCGCCGCTCGGCGCCCATCATGACCTTGTCCTTGGCCACTTCGAAGTCCGCCATCGTGACGACCTTCCGGCTGTGGCGCGCCGCGAGGAGGGCTCCTTCGTTGGCCAGGTTGGCTAGGTCCGCTCCCGAGAAGCCGGGCGTGCCGCGCGCCAGCACGCTCAAATCCACGTCGTTGGCCAGAGGCAGGTTGGCGGTATGCACCTGTAGAATGCCTTGTCGGCCGCGCACGTCGGGGCGGGCGACCACCACGCGGCGGTCGAATCGGCCCGGCCGCAGCAAGGCGGGGTCCAGCACGTCCGGCCGGTTGGTGGCGGCCATCAGGATGACGCCTTCGTTGGAGTCGAAGCCGTCCATCTCGACCAGCAGCTGGTTCAGCGTCTGCTCGCGCTCGTCGTGACCGCCTCCCAAGCCCGCGCCGCGGTGTCGGCCCACCGCGTCGATCTCGTCCACGAAGATGATGCACGGCGCACTCTTCTTGCCCTGCTCGAAGAGGTCCCTCACGCGGCTCGCGCCCACGCCCACGAACATCTCCACGAAGTCCGATCCGGAGATCGAGAAGAACGGCACGTTGGCCTCGCCCGCGACGGCGCGCGCCAGAAGGGTCTTGCCAGTGCCCGGCGGGCCGATCAGCAGCACGCCCTTGGGGATCCGGCCACCCAGCTTCTGGAACTTCTGGGGCTCCTTGAGGAACTCAATGATTTCCTGCAGCTCCTCCTTGGCCTCCTCAACGCCTGCCACATCCTTGAAGGTGACCTTCTTCTGCTGGGCCGTCAGCAGCCGCGCCCGGCTCTTGCCGAAGCTCAGGGCGCGGTTGCCGCCCGCCTGCAGCTGGCGCATCATGAAGATCCAGAAGAACACGATCAGCACCAGCGGCGACACGCGCCAGAACACCGACCAAAAGCCGAGGGACGCCTGGTCCTTGACGGTGACCTTCACTCCTTGGTCGGTCAGCAGGTCGTAGACGCGGGGGTAGTCTTGGGGAACGGTGGTCTGGAACTTGCCGGAGCTCGACTCCCCGTCGATGCGCTGGCCGGCGGCGGTGACTTCCTGGACGCTGCCCTGCTCGACATCCTCCATGAAGTCGCTGAAGGTGATGACCTCCGGCTTCTCCGTGCTCTTGGCCGTGACCGCCTTCCAGAGCAGGACCGCGGTGCATAGCATCACGATCCAGAAAATCGCAGTCTTAACTGTGGAATTCACCTGTGCCGACCCTTCGCCTCCCGCGAGCCCTCACTGAACATAGACGCGGACGGCCGTGCCTTGGGTACGCGGAATCACTCCGACCCGCCGATCTCGTCAACCGCCACGGCGCGACGGGCGGCCTTGCCGGCCGCGAACTCCTCGGCTGGTCCGAACCGGCGGGCCCATACGATCCGGCCCGCTCCGGAACTGCCTCGCGCGACGGTCACCAGCGGCCATCCCCCCCGTTCCCAAGAGCAGATTCGCTCCTGCTGGAAAAGGTGCTTGATCTTCGTTGCGACTCCCATGCCGGCCGGCTGGTAGCGGTCTCCCGGCCGCCAGCTGCGAAGGCTGAGCCGTCCGGGAATGCGCTCCGCGTTGAGGAGCGCGATATCCCTCCTATTGTACAGCCTCGGTGCGTCAGCTGGCCCAACGATGCGCGTCCGCAGCACCGTTCCGTCCGTCCCGGGAATCTCGACTAGGCCCGGGACCGGAAGCGGGCACCGGAACGCCGGCGCCTCGCGAGCTCGGCCGGCCACGAAGCGGACGGTGGAGAACGATCGCTCCACCCAGGCTCCGGGGAGGTCGACCGAGCCCGTCCCGCGCTGCGAAGCTACCAGCGAGCGGACCGCCTCGACATGCTCGAAGCCCGCCCCGGACGGCCCGCGTCCCAGCCCGGCCAGGATCAACCGCACGAGGCGCCGCAGTTCCGCGGCATGCAGGGCTCGCGCCCGCCCGGCATCCAGCAGCAGGCCTGCCGGGCTGACCCTCGTGCAGCGGCGGAGGAGTTCCGCCGTGCGCAGTCGCCAGTACTTCTCCTCCTCAAGGGCCCAGTCCGCCGTCCGGGCCAGGGCCGCGTCGAGCTGGGCGTTCCAGTCGCTTCTCAGGTCGGGCAGGAGCGAGTGCCGGAGGCGGTTCCGTGCGAAGGAGGCGTCCCGATTGGTGCTGTCCTCCCGCCAGTCGAGCGAGCGGGATCGCAAGAACTCGAGCACTTCGGCGCGCGAGACATCGATCATCGGCCGGACGAGGCCCCAGCCGTGAGCGGGCCAGATGCCTCCCAAGCCGAGTCCGCCGGCACCTCGCAGCAGTCGAAACAGAACGGTCTCGGCTTGGTCGGAGCGGGTGTGCCCTGTGGCCACTGCCGTGCATTCGCCGTTAGCGATCAGCGCTTGGAAGAACGCATGCCGGTGGGCGCGGCCAGCAGCTTCGAGGTTCGGCCTGCGACGGCCGGCCCGCGCCGAGACATCCTCCCGCCGGATCTGGACCGGGTGTCCGCGGGTGGCCGCCAAGGCCCTCACGAACCCTTCGTCCTCGTCAGACTCACGACCTCGGAGGCAGTGGTTGAGGTGGACTACGCAAAGTTCGCGACCGGGAAGGAGTTCCTCCAAGGCATGCAGCAGAGCGACCGAGTCCGCGCCGCCGGACACGGCGACTCCCAACCGGCCGCAGGGTGGGAGCATCCGGTCTCGCTCGATCCGCTTGGCGATCTTGCCGAGCACAGCCTCACTGTACAGGGGCGGCCCGGGAACCGCGCGGACTCCACCGGCGTTGCGACCTGCTCCCGGCAGCGACGGCTGCCTTTCGCGTCGGGACCGCTGTGCCCGCTCGGTGTCGAGCCGGACACTGCTCTAGGCTGAATAGCATGTCACCTGCTTGGGCCTCAAATCCCCTCGCTGCCGTGCGGTCGGCGTCGGCGTGTTGAACTGGACCGGCCAGTTCGGGCGGCTTCTGGTTTTACGGGCCGTCGCGAGAGTGCTGCTTTGGGCGGCATGCCTCCATCCGCTCGCGTCGGAGCTGGCCGGCCAGGCGGGCGCGACAACAGGAGTCATTCGTGGCACGGTACTGGATCCGGCGGGGCTTCCCGTGCCCGGTGCGACCGTCACTCTGAGCCATCGGGAGACACATCTGCTGGCTTCTCTGGAGACCTCGCAGTCAGGCAGGTTCGCCCGTGTGCTCCTGCCGCTTGGCACCTACGACCTCACCGTGACCTCTGGAACGCCCGGCTTGAGCACCGAGCGCATCGAAGGCTTGGCGCTGCGGGTGGGTGAAACGCTGGACCTAGCCGTAGAGCTGGCGATTGTGGCGACCGAGACCATCACCGTGGTTGCAGACCTTCTGCCGGCTGTGGACGCCTCCGACGTCACGAGTTCGCAGCGCATGGGCGAAGATGTGGTGTACGGCCTGCCCAGCAACGGACGCAACTTCGTGAACATGACGCTGCTCACGCCGGGGACGGCCATCTCCCAAGGGCCGGACGGCGACGAGCTGAACATCAGCGGCCAGCGCGGCATTTTCAACAACTTCATCGTCGACGGCGCCGACTTCAACAATCCCTTCTACGGGGAGCAGCGAGGCGGGCAGAGGCCGGCCTTCACCTTCAACCAGGACGCCATCGCGGAGCTGGTGGTGGTCAACCAAGGGGCCACGGCCGAGTTCGGGCGCTCGGCGGGCGGCTTCGTCAACGTGATCACCAAGTCGGGCACCAACCAGTTCGCCGGCACAGGCCACTATTTCGGGCAGTGGGGAGCCATAGCCGCGCCGTTCCCCGACCATCGTGGCGGCGGCCACCCGGACTTCCGGCGAAACCAAGCAGGCGCGACGCTGGGAGGACCGATTGCGAGGGACCGGGCGTTCTTCTTCGCAGCCTACGACTGGCAAGACGCTGACGAGACCAAGCAGGCGAATCGGCGGGTCGCAAACCCGGCGGAGCTTCAGGCCTTGCAGAACTTCCTGAGGTCGCGCTGGCCGGGCGTGCTCGATGAGGAGTTCGGACCTATCAGCCGCACCAACGACGCCAGGGCGCTGGTGGCCAAGGTCGACCTCAACCTCGATGAGCGGCACCAGGCCTCGCTCAAGTACAACTACACGTGGTCGGAGCAGGTGAACGGAACGTTCGACGTGGACTCTTGGGGGCGATCCGCTAACGGGGTCGAGGGAGACTTCTCGCATGCGGTCAACGGCAGCCTCCGGTCCCTCCTGACCAACGTCGCAACCAACGAGCTCCGCGTGCAGATGGCACGCGAGGACCGACCGCGCCGTTACCAAGGCCCGTTGCTGCCTGGAGCCGACCTGCCCGGGCCTCCCCAGTTCGCGGCGCTGGGGGGGCGGCCCTTTCCAGACATCGGAATGGGCTTCGAGGATGGGTTCCGGATCGGGCTGCCATTCTTCCTGCCGATCGATCCCTCGTTCGACACGCGCGTTCAAGTGGTGGACAACGTCTCGTTCGCCACCGGAAGGCACTTGTTCAAGGCCGGGACGGAGTTCAACCGAACGGTGACCGAGCAGCAGTTCATCGGTTTCGCGAACAGCCGTTACTTGTTCGACTCGGTGGCCGGCTTCGTCGGCTTCGTGGAGAGCGGGGCCAGCTTCGTCACATGCTCGGACGGATCAGCCGGAGCTCTCGGAGCGTGTCCCCTCGGGTCTTCCGTCACCGGTCCGGTCCTGACCTACTTGCAGGCCGCAACCGTTCCGGGCGTCCCGCCCGACCGCTTGGGTCTCCAAGAACTGGGCACTCAGGAGGTGGGGGCCTTCCTGCAGGACTCTTGGCACCCGCACGAGCGAGTGACGCTCGATGTCGGACTGCGGTGGGATGGCACCTGGCATCCTGACGTCTTCGTCCAGCCAGAAGACACGTTCTTCGCTCCTTTCTTGGACGATCCCAGGTTCCCGTCGAGCGGCCGGATTCCCGACGACTTCGACAATCTCCAGCCCCGTTTCGGGCTGGCATGGAGCGTCACGGGCGACGACCGGACCGTAGTGCGCGCCAATGCGGGGTCCTATGTTGCGCGAATTCCGGTGCTCGTCTTCGCTCAGCACCGGTCGACCAACGGCGCCTTCCAGCAGACCCTGTTTCGCAGCAGTGCTGCCCCGGAGCTCGGGCCCGTGCCTGCGATCGACAGCCAGCTCGACGCTTCGACGGCCTTTCCGTTCCTGCCGGACATTCAAGTGGCCGACCGCAATCTCGAACTGCCGCGAACTTGGTCCTTCCGTGCCGGTCTAGAGCGCGACCTCGGCCATGGGGTCGCCGCCAGCGTCTCCTACATCCAGGCGCGAACCGACAACCTGTTCCGCTTCGTCAACCGTAACGACGCGGCGTTCGGAACTCCGTTCGGTGTCGGGACGCACCCTTCTGGCGGCGGCATCAACACACTCACCGTCGCCGAGAGCAGCGCGAGGTCACGGTACCAGAGCCTCACGGCGGGGCTGCGGGGGCGGGGCAGCGTTCGAGGTCGACCGCTAACCTTCGAGGCGCACTACACGCTGGCGTTCGACCGGTCTGACGACGACAACGAGCGCGACCCCTTCGTCCTACGGTACGCCCACGCCGGAGACCTAGCCCCGGAGTATGGCTGGTCTGACCGCGACCGGCGTCACCAGGTCAGCGGCTACCTCGTCTTCACGTTTCCTGGCAGCGTCCAGGTCAGCAGCATCCTCAGGTACTTGTCGGCTTCCCCGATCTCGGAACAGTGTGCTAACCGAGGCATGCGGGCCAATCAGCCAGCGGATCGCATTTGCCCGGACGGCTCGATCCTGCAGCGCAACACGTTGCGGAAGGAGAACGAGTTTTTCACGTTGGACCTGCGCCTGTCGCGGCATATTGCGCTGGGTGATGGGGTCCGCCTTGAGCCGGTCTTCGAAGTGTTCAATTTGAGCAACGCCGACAACTTCGTGGATACGGGGGTCGGCTCGCTGCTCTTCAACTTCGACGGGTCGCTGCGGAGCGGACTAGGGGACACCCGCCGAGCGCAGGTGGGGCTGCGTCTCCAGTTCTGAATCGGAGGCTGGCGCTCCCCTCCGAGCACGCAGGTGTCCTATGCTCTGAAGTAGATGATCTTGGCGGTGCTGCTAGCCTTCTTCTCTTCTGCCTCGCTTGCGGCGCAGGATGTTCTCGCGTGCCAGCCCACGCCGATTTTCGAGCCGTGCGAGATCCGGGTGGCCATTCCTGAGGCGGCGCTGGCCGCCCATCCCAATCCGTACGCCAGCCTAGCGTTGCGGGCCGAGTTCCGCTCGCCCAAGGGGGGCCGGACGAAGGTGATGCCGGCCTTCTGGGACGGCGGCAACCAGTTGGTCCTGCGCTTCTCGCCGGACTACGAAGGCCGCTGGGACTTCCGGCTGATCAGCACTGTCAAGGCGCTGGACCGACGCACCGGAAGCTTCCAGGCAGTGGCGGCCCGCACGCCCGGATTCATCGAGATCTTCAACGCTCGCTACTTCAAGTACCCGCTGACCAACACGCCCCACTACTGGCTCGGCACGTCGCTGCCAGCAGCGTCTTCCGCCGGCTGGGAGACCTTTCGAGCATTTGCGGACCGGAGGCATGAGCAAGGGTTCACCCATGTCCGGATGCCAGTCCTCGGCTCGCCGGAGAGCCTGGATGGGGCCTTCGGCGATCCGGACGAGCCTGCTCTGGAGCACTTTCGCGAACTGGAGCGCCGGGTGGATTACCTCCATCGGCTCGGGATGGTGACGGACCTCGTTTTGGCCCCATCAGGGGGCGCGCTTGAGGCGCTGTTTCCACGGCGCCGCCAGCGCGACCGCTACATCCGCTATGTCTGCGCTCGTCTCGCTGCCTACAGCGTCACATGGCAGGCCTTGCACGAATGGGAGAGCCACGACGATGCGTCGGCCCTGTTGAAGGAGATCGCCTCATCGCTGGACGATCACGATCCCTACGCTCATCCGAAGTCCACCGGAGCCACGGTGTCATCGGCGCCCCTGGCCCATGAAGGATGGCAAAGCTATCTCACCCAGAACCGCGTCGCCCCGTCTCTGGCCTCCATCGAGTACGAGCTCCAGCGGGCTCCGTTCGTGAACACCGGCGTAGGGTTGGGTGCCAGTGCGGATTCGGTGCGCCGGCAGGCTTGGACCGCCGCAGTGCGGGGGCAATACGTGTCTCTGGCGGAGCCCGAGCCGCGGCCGGAATCCCCTGCCGCCGAGCAGATGGCGCATCTCGCGGCGTTCTTCAACCAGTCGCGCTACTGGGATCTGCAGCCGCACTACCGGGTGGTTGGAGGTGCCGCTCTAGCTCTCCAGCGCGTCCCGTGGCGGGCTGAGGAGCCCATCGGGATCGAGTACATCGTGTACGCGGACCAACCGGGCATGATCGAGCTCGTGATGCCTAGGCACGAGTACTCGGTCAGCTGGTACAACCCGTCCGACGGCACTTGGCTGCATCAGAAGAAGAAGTTCAAGGGCGACCGCTACCGCTCCCGCACGCCGGATGAGCAGCGGGACTGGGTGCTGTACTTGCGCCGCGAGGGGAAGAAGCAGGGCTACAACAAATCCTTCATTCTTGAGTCGAAGGCTCCGAAGTTCCGGGAGGTCGAGCATGCGGCGGGCGAGCTGCCGTTCGAGATCCAGCTGCCGGACGCTCCCGAGCTGGAGGTCGGGCGCGAGCACGAGTTCAACGCCACGCTGATCAAGAGCACGATCGCCGCCAAGCGCATGATCTGGTTGTGGACGGGCGAGGTGGCCGGTGCTGGAAGGGGCGCCAGGGTGCTGGGCACGACTCAGGCGGGAAGGTTCCCGGTTCCGGCCCGGCTGTCGGGGTCCTATCCGGCGACTCTCTCGGTGCGGGTGACGGGCCTGGACGGCGCTGGCAGGCTGTTCGAGGCGTTCCGGACTTACCGGCTGGTCGCGCCGCAGTGAGTCGAGCGCCACAGGTTCTTGGCTGTGACGACCCTTATCTTGTGAGGAGCGATCGGGTCATCGCGTGCAGCAGCAGCGATGGCTGGCACAGCTTCTAGTTGCCCGGCATGGGCAGTCGGTAGGCCGCATAGAAGCCCGCCAGCCCCGCCATGCGCAGCTCTCGCTAGCAATCCTCCTCCGGCGGCGCCACCCGCCACCGCAGCCGTCACGGCAGAATCCGCTCCTCTTCCGACACCGCTCGGACGGTCAGCATCGAAGTCAGGCCCTAGAGACCATGCATTCCTGTAGGTCGCCGTGCGCGGGAGGCTGCGAGTGTCGCCGCTGCTGAACAGGCCATGAGGACCAAGCGCGAGCTGAGTATCGCGATTGTGGTAAGCTGGCCCGCGGCCCACCTTGGTACTGGCGCCAGTAGTTGCAGATCGCGAGGGACCGATGAACAGCACGCGCCGCACCTTCTTGGGCACAGCCGCCTTGGCCGTTGGAGTTCGGTCTGCCCAGCCCGCCACGGCCAAGATCACTTCCGTCCGCCTCTCGACGATCCGTGGAGCCTTCCACAAGTTCGTGACCGTCAACTCCTACGACAGCGCGCCCAAGGGCACCGGCTACGAGAACACGTTGATCCGGATCGGGACTGACGCCGGTTTGGAGGGTGTTGGCGTCATGTCGTACTCGAAGCCCAATGCGGGCTATTTGCGAGACCTTCGGTCGCTGATCGGTGCCGATCCCGAGTCAATGTACGAATTCGAGGATGGCCGCATCGCCCGCCGGTCCCCGCAATTCGCGCAGCTGCTGGTGAAACACCATCACCTGGACGGGCCCCTGTGCGACCTCATTGGCAAGCTCCGCGGCGTTCCGTGCTGGCGACTGTTCGGGGAATCGGTTCGGGAGAGCGTCGAGGTCTACGACGGCACGTTGTACTTTAGTGACCTGTGGTATGGCGATCGCGGGCCCCAAGCCGTAGTCGATGAGGCACTTGAGGCGGTCCAGAGCGGCTATCGCGGCATCAAGCTCAAGATTGGCCGTGGCAGCAAGTGGATGCGGCGGAGCGAGGGGCGCGAGCGGGACATCGAAGTCATCCGGGCAGTCCGCAGCGCCATCGGGCCGGAGACGAAGCTCCTAGTCGATGCCAACAACGGCTACGCCGGCGACACTGAGGGTGCTTGGGGTCTGTTGCGGGCAACGAGGGATCAGCGGCTGGACTGGCTGGAGGAGGTCTTTCCCGAGGATCCCGACCTGTACCGGGACCTGCGCGCCAGGATGCGCGCCGCCGGCATCGCGACGCCGATCGCCGACGGCGAGAGCATGCGCAGCGCGGCCGAGTTCGCGCCTTACCTGCAGCCGGAGCGGCTGTTCGACGTGATGCAGCTGGACATTCGCACTGGCGGTCTCTTGGAGTGCCGAGGGATGGCCCGGATGGGAGTGCAAAGCGGAGCGGTCGCGGTGCCTCACAACTGGGGTTCGCAGGTTGGCCTTCTGATGAGCCTCCACTTGGCTCGAACGCAGAGCAACATCCCCGCCGCCGAGGACGACCGCTCGGTCTGTCCGGCGCTGGTCGTCAAGGGTTACGAATTCGAAGACGGCTACTATCGAGTCTCGGATGAGCCGGGCTTGGGATTGGATGTCAACCGGGACTACTACGAGGCTCCACGCTACCCGGAAGAGACGGTAATCGATCAGTCTGCTGCATGACGGCTGGTCTGACTATGCGCAGCGACGCGCCCGGCGGTCGCCCCGAGGACGGACGGCGTTTGTTTGTTGGTCGGTCGCAGGTAAAGCGGTAAGTTAGTAACGGAGACCGATAGCGATGCCGGACCTCAGCCGAAGAGCGTTCCTTGCCGGAGCCGGTGTCTCGTTGGCCCTGCCTCGCTTGGAGATCTTGCAGGCCTCACAGGGGCGTCCCAAGCGGCTGGTCTGCGTGGGCAATCCGCTCGGCATGCTGCCCGAAGCGTTCTTCCCCGCTGAAGCCGGTTCCGAGTACAAGATCCCGCCCCTACTGGAGCCGATCAAGCGGCACCGAGAGCGGTTCACCGTCTTCTCCCACCTAGACCACGGCGTCTCCGGCGGCCACCGTGGCGTGCATTCGTTTCTCAGCGGGATCAAGGATCAGGACGCGACCGACTGGCCCGAGCGCAACATCTCGCTTGACCAGAGGGCTGCTGAGTTCGTCGGCAGCCAAACACGGTTCCCGTCTCTCGTTGCTTCCGTCGGTGAGGCCCAAGGCGACATGGCCTGCCAGATGTCATGGACGCGCAACGGCGTCAACGTCCCGCCTGTCACGAGCGCGAGCGCCCTCTTTGACCGGCTGTTCGTCCGTGACGACATGGCGGCCCGCCGAAGCCGGGCCCGAGCGTTCGACGTCAATTCCAGCATTCTGGACGCAGTGAACGAGCAGGCGAAGGCATTTCGGAGCGATCTGGGCCGGCTTGACCGGGCGAAGCTCGACGAGTACCTGACCTCCGTACGGGAGGTCGAGCGACGCATCGCAATGTCTGCGGACTGGGTCGACCAGCCGAAGCCCGAGGTCGGGATGGACCGCCCGGCTGACGGATCATTCACTGAGACGCTGGACACCTTCTTCGAGCTGATGGCTTTGGCCATCCAGACTGATTCCACGCGGGTGGGTGTCTTGGAAATTCCGGGAGTCATCGACACGCAGAATCTCGGCTTAACCGGGGGCTATCACGGTTTTTCCCACCACGGCAAGGCTGAAGTGCTGCAGCGCGGGCTACTCGTGATCGAGCGGTTCCAGATGGCAGCGCTAGGCCGCTTCCTGGACCGGCTAGCCGGGATGGAGGACTCCGACGGTGCGTCACTGCTCGATCGCACAATTGTGCTCTTCGGCAGCGGCATGGGCAACGGGAGTTCGCACTCGAACAGGGACCTGCCGGTCCTGCTGGCGGGCGGCGGCTTCCGCCATGGAAGGCACATCCGGTATCCGGCCGACCGTCGCGTGCCGCTCTGCAACCTCTTCACGACGTTGCTGCAGCGATTCGGAATCGAGATCGACCGCTTCAACAAGGCGACCGGCACGATCGGGGACTTCGTGTGACATCCCTCCGGGTGATCGTGGCGGCCTCCGCGCTGGCCGTCGCATTGCCGGCTCAGCAGCTCCGGCCATTCTTGGCGACATACTGCGTCCAGTGCCATGGTTCGCAAGTCGAAATGGCGAACCGGAGCTTCGAGACACTAGGCGACGACCTATCGGATGCCGAGACGCTCCTGAGCTGGCGCGAGATCCTCGACCGTCTCAACCTCGGAGCGATGCCGCCCGAAGGTGCGAAGCAGCCCTCCGACGAGGAACGCCAGAAGATGGTCAACTGGATGACCCGCAGGGTGGGGAAGGCGATCGCGGATGCACGCGACCGCGGCTCCAAGACCCCCTTGCGACGTTTGAATCGGCACGAGTACGACCGCACGGTGCGCGACTTGCTCTTTCTGCAGGATCTGCTGGCCGATCCGACCGAGGCGTTCCCGCCCGATGCGGCCGAGGGCGGGTTCGACAACATCGGCGGAGCGCTCCGCACTTCGGACTTCCTGCTGGCCGGGTACCTCGATGCCGCGGAGCGGTTCATCGACGCCGCGATCGCTCCGCCTGAGCGCCCGAGGGTGAGCAGGCACTTCTTCAAGGCACCGTTCCACCCCACTCGCAACCGGCATGACGGGCAGGACATCCCCGGCCTCTACCAGAACATT
The DNA here is from genome assembly GCA_963662745.2 of Bryobacterales bacterium. Lineage (GTDB taxonomy): Bacteria > Acidobacteriota > Terriglobia > Bryobacterales > UBA6623 > VXMF01. Next base: position 256,794 of record CAXXUI010000002.1, on the reverse strand, counting down.
CGAAAGAACACTACGGACCAAGGCGGCTTCCTGTGGCTGGACGACTTCCTTGAAGGAGTTCCACACTCCGGCTACTACAGGATGCGATTCAAGGCCGAGGCCGTAAACCGGGGCTATCCTTATGACGAGCGGATCGTGGGCGTGCGCAGGGCCGAGCCCTTGCGCGCTGCGGTCGTGGCCGGTTCCGCGCGGTACGGGGAGCTGGAGTTCCGCACGACTTCCGACCGGATCGTGGCGGAATTCGACTTGGCGGACGAGCCGGCTTGGTACGAGGCTCGCATCTGGCTGGATGAGGGCTACCAGCCTAGGCTGACGTTCCCGAACGGCCCGAACGGGGTCAAGCCCCTCCGCAAGAGGCTGGTCACCGACTACGCTGAGACGTTTCCGGAGTTCATTCGTGGCTATGTCGTCTCTGAGGGGCCGGTCAATGCCGAGACGATCGACGAGTCGTTCTCCAGGAGGGTCTCCAACGACGGCGCGTCTCGCACCGAGCTGACCACGGCGGGCACCTCGCGGGCCTTCAACCGGCGGGAGGGCTGGGCGACATTCTTCCGGGAGTATCAAGGCCCCCGCGTGCGGGTCTACGAGATTGAGCTCGAAGGCCCCCTGCATGACGTCTGGCCACCGCGCTCGCACACCGCTCTGTTCGGCGAGCACCTCCCGGCCGTCGAGAACGCCGAACTGATCCTCGCCCACTTCGCCGGAAGGGCTTTCCGTCGGCCTGCCACGTCCTCAGAGGTGGAGCGTCTCGCGGCGCTGGTCCGCGCCCGCGCCACGGCGGGAGACTCTGATCTGGAGGCGCTCAAGGCGGGCCTTCGGGCCGTGCTGGTGTCGCCGGGTTTCCTGTATCTCCACGAGGGAGAGGGATATCTGAAACCACGCTCCCTCGCCTCCAGGCTGAGTTACTTCCTGTGGTCGTCCATGCCCGACGAGGAGCTGCTCGCAACCGACTTGCGCGCGCCCGGCGCGCTGCGGTCGGCGGCCGAGCGGCTGCTCACGGATCCGAAGTCGGAAGCGTTCTCCCGGCGGTTCACCTCCCGGTGGCTTGAGCTGCACAAGATCGGCACCATGCCGCCGAGCCCGAGGCAGTTCCAGCAATACTACGTCGATCGGCTGGAGGGGGCCATGCAGGAGGAGGCGCGGTTGTTCTTCCAGCACGTGCTTGATCGCAACGAGCCCATTGATCGGTTTCTGGACGCCGACTACACGTTCGTCAACGGAGGGCTCGCGCGACTGTACGGATTGGAGGGGGTGGTGGGCTCCGACTTCCGGAAGGTTTCTCTGGTCGATTCCCGTCGGGGCGGCCTGCTGGGTATGGCCGCGGTGCTGACAGCCAGCGCCAACGGTATCGATACTTCGCCGGTGGTCCGAGGGGTCTGGGTGGCAGAGAACATCCTTGGTGTCGAGACACCTCCGCCCCCGCCCGACGTGAAGTCCTTGGAGCCGGATATCCGCGGGGCGCAGACGATTCGCGACCAGCTTGCCAAGCATAGGGAGGTTGCGACCTGCAACGCTTGCCACCGGCGCATTGACCCGTTCGGCTTCGCTCTGGAGAACTTCGACCCGATCGGCGGGTGGCGGGACCGCTACCCGCGTCCCAAGGGGCCGTCTCCGAGGGTGGACGCCGCCGCCACGTTGCCGAGCGGCGAGAGTGTTGCCGGGATAGTCGATCTCAAGAAGGCGCTCCTCGAACGCCATCGCGAGGAATTCGCTCGGAACTTGACCCGGAAGCTGCTGACGTATGGCACTGGCCGGCTGACTGGCCTTGGAGACGAGATGGAAGTCGACCGTATCGTGGAGTCGCTCGATCGCGCGGGAGGCGGGCTGCGGGACTTAGTCCTGCTTGTGGTCGAGAGCGAGGCGTTCCGGCGGAACTAGGACCGCGCCTCCCACAGTCGACGCATCGGGACGGCGAACAGGGACCGGCCGAAGCTGGCGCATGCCTCGCCGTCGTACAGCACGACACCGGCGGCGAAGCGCTTTCCGCAAGCGGATCTCAGCTTCCGCAGCCCACGGAAGTGGGACGGCTTGGCGGTGGCGGATGCCTTCACGTCTACGCCCGCAACGGCGAGCGAATCCTGTTCAATGACGATGTCGACCTCGTAAGCGTCCCGGTCCCGGTAATGGAAGAAGGAGTAGTGCTCCTCTTCGGCGACCGCCTGCCGCCGGAGCTCTTGGTACACGAACGTCTCAAGTGCTTGACCGAAGAGTTCCCGGTCGACGAGCAGCCCCTTCGGCTGGATGCGGGTCAGAGAGCAGGCCAGTCCGGAATCGCTCATGTGCAGCTTGGGTGCCTTGACGAGGCGCTTGAGGCGGTTCGCCCTCCAAGCCGGAAGGTGTTCCAAGAGGAACACGTGCTCCAGAACGGAGACGTAGTAGGCGACAGTGTTGCGATGCACGGAGAACGCTGAGGCCAGCTTGGCGAGGTTGTACAAGCGAGCGGTCTGGGAAGCCGCCGCCGCGAGCAGCCTCGGGATCAAGTCCATCGATCGCGGTCGGGCGATGTCTCGGACATCCGTCTGTGTGACCTGAGCGACATAGTCGCGGTGCCAAGCTGACCGGCGTCTTGCGGTGGGCAGTGCCAGTGCCCGGGGATAGCCTCCCGAGGCAACAATGCTGGCGAGGTCGTCGGACAGACGGTCCGCCGTCCGCGTGGGGAAGCTGCCTTGGAACAGCGACTGCAAGAAGGAGCCCTTGGCATGCCGGGCAAGTTCGACTTGGGAGAGCGGGTGCAGCCGGATGGTGCGCATCCGGCCCGCGAGAGACTCGTGAATGGCTCGTACGAGCGCGAGATTGCTGGATCCGGTGATCACGAACCGGCCGTTCCTGTCGTCGCGATCGACGGCGATCTTGAGTGCGTCGAAGAGTTCGGGTGCCTTCTGTGCTTCGTCCAGTACGACCCGGTCGGGAAGGCCTGCAACGAAGCCAAGCGGGTCTTCCCTGGCCGCCGCGCGCTGGACGGGATTGTCGAAGTCCAAATAGGCGTATCCGAGCGGTTCGCACTGGTCCCGTGCAAAGGTGGTCTTGCCGCACTGGCGAGGACCTTGGATCAGGACGACGGGCGAGTCCTCGAGCGCCTCTGCCAGGGAAGAGGCAGCGTGTCGAGGATAAGCGGTCACCGGCTACAGCTTACCATCCGGCTGGATGTGAGTTCGAGTCACGGCTGATAGTGCGCTTGCCATCCGGCTGGATGTGAGTTCGAGTCACGGCTGATGGTGCGCTTGCCATCCGGCTGGATGTGAGTTCGAGTCACGGCTGATGGTGCGCTTGCCATCCGGCTGGATGTGAGTTCGAGTCACGGCTGATGGTGCGCTTGCCATCCGGCTGGATGTGAGTTCGAGTCACGGCTGATGGTGCGCTTGCCATCCGGCTGGATGTGAGTTCGAGTCACGGCTGATGGTGCGCTTGCCATCCGGCTGGATGTGAGTTCGAGTCACGGCTGATGGTGCGCTTGCCATCCGGCTGGATGTGAGTTCGAGTCACGGCTGATGGTGCGCTTGCCATCCGGCTGGATGTGAGTTCGAGTCACGGCTGATGGTGCGCTTGCCATCCGGCTGGATGTGAGTTCGAGTCACGGCTGATGGTGCGCTTGCCATCCGGCTGGATGTGAGTTCGAGTCACGGCTGATGGTGCGCTTGCCATCCGGCTGGATGTGAGTTCGAGTCACGGCTGATGGTGCGCTTGCCATCCGGCTGGATGTGAGTTCGAGTCACGGACGCCCTAATCTGAGTAGTGGACTTCAGCGATGGCGATACCGTTCTCACCGGCAACCGCGTAGAGCAAGTAGATGCGACCGTCCTCCTCGAAGATCGCGGGATCCCGCAGCTGATTCACTGGACCATAAGCCACGCTGCGGATGGACGGCTCCGCGGGTAGGTCGGCGCCTTCCCAAGGCCGCTCCGGTCGCAAGACCTCCAATGCGCCGCTCTCCCGCCACTCTTCCCATGGCGGAGTTAGGTCGATCGTGCTCAGCAGGATGCGCTCAGGGGCATCCCCGACCTGGGTCCAGAACACATCCAGCCGGTCCCCGCGCTTGAGGACTGCGCAATGGCGCATGTCGGGATTGAAGAGCATCGGTCCCTCCGTGAAGTCCGACAGGCCGTCGTTTGAGGCCGAACGATACATCTGTCCCGGCATGGCGATCCCGAAGGTCTCGCCACGATGCCGGAACACGCGCAGATAGGTCTTGCCGAGAACCTCTGGACGGGCTTGGAAGTCGATTCCGTCGTCGGAGACCGCGACCCTGGTCACCTGCCGTCCGAATCCCTCTAGGCCGTGGAAGTACATGACGATGCGCTGTCTCTCCGTGTCCACATGTACATCTGGGGACGCGATGTGCGGCGCTGTGAACTCCTTCTCGATCGAGTGCGGGAGTTCGTTCCCCCCGTAGGTGGCGGCGCGGCGGACCTTCGCTTGCTCGAGTTCAGCAGGGTCGACTCTCGGCGGCTCGCTTGGGAAGTGCGATCGCTCGATCTGCAGGCTGCCGGGCTCGTGGACGGACCACGGTCCCAGCAGCCTGTCGGCGTAGGCGAGCCGAATGTAGCTTCCCTTGTGGTCGGCGAAGTAGAGATAGTACGTTCCGAGCGGAGAATCGATCCAGTCCGGGACCCGAATCAGTGACGGTCCTTGGATGTTCGTTCCAATGCTGGGGTGGGTTCCGGAAGTGATGATCGGCGCGTCGAGCAGTCGCTCGATGTGTACGGCGGGCTGTTCTGCAGCGTTCACAGCACCTCCTAAGGTTGAGAGGATCGCCAGCGGCACGATGAGCCGCCAGCCGTTAGTGGCCGTGATCGGGGAGGTATCGTTGGCCAAGCGTCTAGACTGGATTCTTGGCCGGGGTACGGTTGAGTCTGTCATCTCACCGGCTGTTCGAGCTGAATCCCCGAACGCCGCGAAGACAGGATATCGCAGCGGGGAGTGACCAGCGGATGCTTGTGACGATCGGCTGGGTCTTCAGCATCGATCCGTGGTTCGGAGCCATTGTCTGGATGACTAGCGGCGACGAGCACTCTGCTCGCGCTGCGGAACCGATCCAAACAACAGAGTAGGCGCTGATCCGCAGCTACGGAACGAATGCCCTAGGTGCCGTGATGTCTGGGTCCCCAAGGGCATTCGTGCCGGTTCCGTCCTCGCGCGATGCACGGACCATTCGAGCAAGAAACACGCCGGCATGCCGCACCCACTGCAACCCAGAGACCACCCTCCCCGCCTGCCGTAGAACGGGCATCGCGACCAAGGTCCCCACCCGAAGATCCACTGCCGGTGCCACGACACGCTGCAAGGCCGACCTCGGGTGGATCGCTGACGCTCTACGCGGTTCCATGGGCGCGTCCGAGTACAAGCATGTCTTCCGCGGCTTGACGTTCCTCAAGCACATCTCGAGTGTGGTCGGAAAACGCCTTTCGGGTCGTTGGAGGAGTCGACGGCTGGCCAGACCGTAGACCGGGCCCCAGCCGGTGGCCTGCACGAGGACCCGAGGTTGGCGATGTGCCGTCGAAGCGTACTCAGGGATCGCAGTGTGATGGGACCTTGGCCGACCTGTTCGGCACTCTGTCTGCGGCGGACATGCACGCTTGTTGCCACCAAGCACTGGGTCTCATGCGTGCTCTGACACCGAGATCGCTGCATTCGCCGACGCCAAACGTTGTGTCTGGCATCGCGGCGTCACGGATCAAGGAGATGTGCAGGGCCTCACACGCGATCAGGTCGCCGAACTGGACTCAGTGCTTGCCGAGGTTACTTCAGACTCCATCAAACCCGCAGTGCGCCTCAACACTTACTATGTGGAAGTGGACGGGGCGCTTGTAATAGTAGTGGATGTGCCGTCTGACCGGTGCGACGGTCCTAGCCGGGAGGCGAGTTTGATGCCCGATGGCCGAGCGTCACCTCACGAAGGCTGTCGGACTGAGGCGCTGATGTCGGAGTGTCAGCAAGTCTCGTAGGAGAGGAGTGATGGCGATCGATCCTTCAATTCTTTGGCGGCAGGTTGCGTTAGGCGAGGACTCGAAGCTGGAGCTGAAAGCTGTCGAGGTGCGCGGAAAAAAGGTGTCCGCACCCAAACGCGATCGGCTTGCTGACGAGATCGCTGCGTTTGGCAATGCACGCGGCGGCCGCTTGATCTTGGGCGTGACGGACGACCGCGCCCCGCAGTCACTCAAACCGGCCGAACTAGACGCCGTCGTTCGACTCGTCGATGAGATTTGTAACGACAGCATCAAGCCTCCGCTGGACTACGATGTTCTCCGAGTGGCGGCTCCGGCGGGTGGTGGTGCTGTCGTTGTCGAGATTCCGCCGAGTTTCGCCGTGCATCGGTCGCCCGGCGGTCATTTTCACCGGCGGGGCGGCGTAAAGCGCCAGATGGATTCCACCCAGGTCTGGAGGCTGGCGCAAGTGCGAGGCCTCTCTGATACGGGGTCCACCGACACGCAGGTGGTTCGAGGCACTGGCGTCAACAGCTTGGACCGGGCGCTGTGGCGGCGCTACGCGAGTTCTCGCGTGGACGATCCTCCCGAGGTCGCCTTGGCAAAGCTGAAGTTCGTCAAGCCAGACCCGCAGGGCACGTTGAGAGCAACCGTGGGCGGTGTGTTGCTGGCGGCGAGGGCTCCTCAGGAGTGGTTGCCGAACGCCTGGATTCAAGCCGTTTGCTATCGCGGAGGGCAGGCCGATGCCGGTCACCAGCTGGACGCCCGCGAGATCACCGGGCCGCTTGACAAGCAGATCCGTGGTGCGATGGACTTCGTCGTCCGCAACCGGCGTGTCCCAGCGTACAAGGACCCTGCGCGAGTGGAGAATCCGCAGTTCAGCGCACGTGCGGCCTTCGAGGCTGTTGTCAACGCAGTTGTCCACCGGGACTACGCGGTCACCGGATCCCGGATCCGTCTGTTCATGTTCGATGACCGACTCGAGCTGTATTCGCCCGGTGGCCTGTGCAACTCCATGACCACCGACGATCTGCGCACCAGCCAGTTCACCCGAAACGAGCTCCTCGCGTCCCGCTTGAGCCAGTGTTCGACAGGGGACGTAGCGGGCGCCGGCGGCCGGAGTTGCTTCATTGACCGGCGAGGGGAGGGCATTGCCGTGATCGAGGATGAGACCCTTTCCCTTGCCGGTCAGCGACCGACCTTCGAACTCGTCGGCGGCCGGGAACTGAAGCTTGTGATGCCCGCGGCCCAACTGCCCGTTCCGGAGGGGGTCGCGTCCTCGGTGGTCGTTACGGAGAGCGAATCAGGCAAACCGCTCCCTGGCGTGGACATCTTGATGCTCTACCCGAACAAGACCTACCGGGAGGGCCGGACCGACGCCTTTGGACGGGCCGACTTCGTCCTTCACGCCAAACTGCCCATGACCGTCTTCTGCGCTAAGGCGGGTTTCGCGGCCCATGTGGCGCGTAACCATGTGCCTCCCGGCATCTTGGAGGTTCATTTGCGGAAGGCCCGACGAGGAGGTTCTCGGATCATCGCCGATCGGACGGGGAACCTGCCTGGCATTCGCGGCCAGCTGAATCCGAAACTTGACAGTCTCGACCGCACCTACCTCTATGCGGCCAATGTCGCGATCAATGAAGGTCAGGCGCAGCCTATCCACTTTGCACTCAACGAGCCGCTTCGCCTCACTGACGCATTCGGATCGCAGGCCACAATTTGGTTTCGCGAGATGGTCGGTGCTTCCTCCGTGTTCGACTACCGATCCGAGACGCCCTGAACCAGCCTGCCAAGCCGTGCCGGAGCGCGTAAGTCGGTCGAGGGGGCTGGGCGGAACGGTTCAGATCCCGGGGGCGTCCGCCGATTCGGAGCCTCGGGTTCCAGAGAGTGGGCCTATCCCTTCGAATCGCGAGACTCGTAGCGCTACCGCCTCCTACGGCTAACCCGTGGTGGAAGGCGGGCTGGCGCCAAGCCGATCCAATCAGCCTGCGATTTCGGAGGCGAACTGCTCCTACCGGGATGCGTCTCTACTGCAGCGACTTCTAACCAACGTGCCCAAGATTCGGCATACTCTCGATCCGCTTCCTTGGTATTCGCCTCCTGAGCACTCTCGCTCTCTGTCTGAGACCGACTCAAGGCAGTGTTTCGGCGAGGCCTGGCCCGTCGCCCTCGCCCCCAAACATTGCACACAAGCCTTGCTTCGGCCATCCCAGCGGGCAGGCAATCTCAGTTCTGGCACTCGCCGCAGCGCCAGTTCGCAGAGGCGCGACCACCGGCTGACCAAGCCGCGGCTGTTCGCTCCGCCTGTGAACTTTGGTCTACGCGCCCGAGGCCAGTGGTACCTGAAGTTCGCACCTAGGAGACAGCGCCTAGAAGAACAGCTGCACCATCTGGCCGTGCAAATCGGCCAGCGTCGAGCGGTTGCTCGGCCACATCGGCTCCGCAAGCTCGGAGTTCCAAGCCTCCAGCGCCGCTTCGAGCTTCTCCACCACTTCCGGGTGCTCGCCAGCTAGGTTGCGCTGCTCGCCCACATCCTGCGCCAGGTCGTAAAGCACCGTCATCTGTCCTAGCGGAGAGTCCGCCGGATAGTCCACCTGGGGAAGACGGCGTCCGCCGACCGACAGGTCGTCGAACGTCAGGTCGCTCTTGTTCACCTTCCACAGCTTCCAGTTGCCCCAGCGCACCGCGAGATTGGGATTCGCTCGCCAGAACAGGTACTCGTGCGGAGGTTCGCTTCGCTCACCCCGCAGGTGCGACAGCAGATTCACGCTGTCCTGCGCGGTCTCGTCCGATCCGGCGGCGGCCGCCAAGGTGGCGAACAGATCCAGCGAGATCGCCGGATGGTCGAACACGGAACCGGCCGGTAGCCCGGCCGGCCAGCGGAAGATGAACGGCACTCGGATGCCCCCTTCCAAGTGGAAGCGCTTTGAGCCGCTCAGAGGGTCGTTCGAGCAGATCTCCTGGGCTAGGTACTTCACGCAACCGTTGTCAGAGAAGAACACGATCAGAGTGTTCTCCTCCAGTCCCAGCGTTCGCAGCTCGCTCACCACGTCCCCGACATAGTCGTCGATTGAAGAGACCATCGCGGCGAAGATGCGCTGGCCGGCCTCCTCGACCTGGCTGTACCGCTCGGCGTACTCGGCAGTGGCCTGCAGCGGCGTGTGCGGAGCGTTCGGCGTGAGCATCAGGAAGAATCGCTCGTCGCGGTGCCGCCGGATGAAGTCGACCGCCTTCTCCGCGAAGACGTCCGTCAGATAGCGGTCCACCTCGACCTGCTCGAAGCCGTCGTAGATCGCGCTGGAGTCCGGCCGCTCGGTGGGCGCGTTCCGGCTGGGCCACGACTGCACCCCGGTGATGCGCGAGTCGATGTAGGTCGAGCCCCCCGAGAGGTGTCCGAAGTACTCGTCGAAGCCGCGGTTGAGCGGGTGGTGCTGCTCGGACTTGCCTAAGTGCCACTTGCCGATCAGGCCGGTCGCGTACCCTGAGTCCCGCAGCATGTCGGCCAGAGTGCGCTGATCGGTGGGCAGCCCGACCGTCGTGTCCCGCCCCGAGGTGTTGAACTCGTACCCGAACCGGGGCTGGTACCGGCCCGTGTACAGACCGGCGCGCGACGGGCTGCAGACTGCCGCCGAAACGTACCCGTCCGTCAGCCGCACGCCGCTCGCTGCGAGTTCGTCGATGTGCGGCGTCTGGATGACTTGCGAGCCGAACGCGCCCAAGTCGCCGTAACCGAGATCGTCCGCCAGGAACACGACTATGTTGGGCGGCGGGACGCCAGCCTCCTCGGGGACGCTGCATGCTACGGACAGCGAGATTGCGAGAACGGTCGCGACAGTCTTCACGGGTTCCGCCATTCTAGCAATGGCCGGCCCTGCGCCATCGCTGCGCCTTGCCGTGCCGAGAACCAGCGGGCAGCGGAGCGGAAGACCACCGAGGCTTAGCGGTCCGATACCACTGGGGCAAAGTCCTGGCAAGAAGAAAATCTGATAGCAACACACTAATATTTTTTTAGTGGACAGTTGACAGGAAGCCTTCCATGCCCTACTATGAAGGTGTCAGTAGCCACTGCTTGAAGGAGGACTCACCATGACTCTGCTACAACCCACTGCGTTCAGCCCTTGGAAGGAGATCGACCGGTTCTTCGGGACCGACCCCCGAGGCGCCTCATGGCGGCCCGCGTTCGACATCCTCGAGACGGACGACGCCTACCTGCTGCGCGGCGATCTGCCGGGCATCCCCCAAGTGGAGATCGAGGTACGCCTCGAGGACGGCGTTCTCACCGTCAGCGGCGACCGCTCCCTGCCCGTGCCGGAGGGCGAGCCCCGTGCCTTGCGCCGGCAGCGCCCGAGCGGCAAGTTCCGGCGCCGCTTCATCCTGCCCGAGGATGTCAACGGCGACGAGATCAAGGCGACCTACGCCCGCGGGGTGCTGGAGCTCGCCATCCCCAAGGCGGCGCCGGTCGATCGCTCCCGGCTGATCACCGTCAACTGATCGCCTCCGGGAGCGGGCTGATTTCGACCGCCGATCAAGCTGCTCGGTCGCCCGCTTCCCTGGGTAATTCAATCGCAGGGTCCGGACCTCCCGGACTGGAGACCGCCCGGGCCCTGCTCTCCTACCTGTCTTATCCGAACCGGCAGCCGCTCTCGCTGGCGCTAGGATCAAATGGCGTCTCGAAGGCGGAGGGCGGTTCGGACGAGTCCCTCAATCCGCGCCGGCCCGCTCCGGAACGTTGGCGGGCATGGCATGGGTTGAGCAGCACCGGAGCCGGTGGGCGCTGCCTCTAGCGCCGGCGTTCGGCGCAGTCTCGGCGACGCCGAACCGTTCGCCGCTTCGTATTGCTGACGGGCTGGCGGCTCTCGCTGCCGCCGGCCTGCTGCTCCTTGTCGGGGCGGGCTGCAGCGGGACTCCCGCTGGCGGATCCGCGCCCGCGGGGCCGGACCCTCTGGCGGAAGCCGAATACGTCGCGCCTGCGGCCTGCAACGGCTGCCACAGCGATGTCTGGCAGACCTACCGCCAGACCGGCATGGGCCGGTCGTTCCAGCGGCTGCGGCCCGGGGCCCGAGACTACGCCACCTCGGCCGCGTACTATCACGAGGCGTCCGATCGCCATTACGAGATGGCCCTGCGGGAAGGCCGCCACTTCCAGCGCCGCTTCCAGAGAGATCCTGCCGGCGCCGAAGCGAATGTCCTGGAGAAGGAGGTCCATTTCGTGATGGGCTCCGGCAACCACGCCAGGACGTTCCTGCATCTGTCCCCGTCCGGCAAGCTCTCCCAGCTGCCCCTCGGCTGGTACGCGGAAGGCGGCGGGCGCTGGCGCATGAGCCCTGGCTACGACCGCCGCAACCACGACGGCTTCCAGCGCGTGATCGCCTACGACTGCATGTTCTGCCACAACGGCTACCCGGATGTGCCCGACGGGCAGGATCTGCCCGGCCGCAGGCCCTTGTACCGCGGAGCGATTCCGGAAGGCATCGACTGCCAGCGCTGCCACGGCCCCGGATCGGTCCATGTCCAGGCCATGACGGAGGATCCGGACCGAGCCGATGCGTCATCGTCAATCGTCAATCCAGCGCGGCTCCCCGCCGATCGCCGGGACGAGGTCTGCTACCAGTGCCATCTCGAGCCCACCAGCCGCCCGCTCCCCAACATCCTGCACAGATACGATCGAGGATACTTCTCGTATCGTCCGGGGCAGCCGCTCGCCGACTACGCGCTCTTCTTCGACCACGCTCCCGGTGCGGGCTGGGACGGCAAGTTCGAAATCAACCACGCAGCCTACAGACTGAGGCAGTCCCCTTGCGTGACCCAGGAGGGCCGGCCGATCGGCTGCACCGCATGCCATGACCCCCATCAGCCCTCGTCCTCCGAGGAGGCACGGCGCCGCTACGACGAAGTGTGTGCCGGCTGCCACAGCGGATCGATGGCCGCATTGCCTTCCGACCAGCGTCATCAGTCGGGATCGGGCTGCGTTCGGTGCCACATGCCGCAGCGGCGCACTGACGACGTTGTTCACGCCGTGATGACCGACCACCGCATTCAGGCCGCGGTTCCGCAAGGCCTGCTGCGCCCCAAGAGGGAGCGGAGCGCGGCCGCTGAGACGGCTTACCGGGGCGAGGTGGTGCTGCATTATCCGCTGGAGCTGCCCGCCCGCGATGGCGCGCTGTACGGCGCGCTGGCCCAGACGGCCCAGGGGTCGAACTTGGATGTCGGCATCGCCAGGCTGGAGGCCGCCATCGAGCGCCACGCTCCCTCCGAGGCGGGCTTCTATTTGGAGCTGGCGGCCGCCCTCGAGGAGCGGGGCCGGCTGGCCGAGGCCGCCGTTTGGTACGAGCGTTCGCTGACCAACGCGCCCGGCTTCGTGCTGGCTTGGATCCGGCTCGGCTCGGTGCTGTCGCGCTCCAGCGAGCACCAACGGGCCCAAGAGGCGCTGCGACGGGCGGCCGCTCTGGATCCTAGCGATCCGCGCGTTCCCAAGGAGATGGGCTTGGATCTTGCCCGCCAAGGTCGCTTCGATGAGGCGGCGGCCGTTAGTCGGCAGGGGATCCCCCTCGATCCGGACCTGCCCGAGCTGCATAGTAATCTCGGGGGCGCCCTAGCCGAGCTGGGCCGCTTCGACGATGCCGAGGCCGCCCTCCGGGAAGCGGTGCGCCTGCAGCCGGATCTGGCCGAGGCGCAGTTCAACCTCGGTTCGGTTCTCGCCGCGCGCGGCGACCTAGCGGGCGCCGTGGAGCGGTGGCGCGAAGCGGTTCGCAGCAAGCCCGATTATTCTGCGGCGCGCTTCAACCTTGCCGTGATCGAGGCGCGTCGAGGCAATATGGAGTCCGCTCTCGCCCACTTGGATGCCGCGCTGGACGCGGACCCGGGCTTCGAGCGGGCCCGGGAGCTGCGGAATCAGCTGAGCGCGTCCGCCGACGGGGGCCAGTAGCCGGCCGGCGCCTGCGCCGGCACGGCCAACAGCGACAGGAGGACTGCACCGAGCGCCGTGAGACACACTGGCATGGCAGCCACCGCTCGCCGCCGTGCCGTCGCGACTGCGAACGCGACTGTTGGCGGATCTAACGTACGGCGAACGCAGGCGACTGGGCGATCCCTACGACCAAGTCCCGGAAGCCGCCGCCGTCAACGGCAGACCTCGCAATCCGCCGCGCCTCTAGGCGGTCCCTGAAGGTGAGCGGCCGCCCGGTCGCGTACACCAAGAGCTTCTCGGCGAGGCAGCGGGCGAAGACATCGACCCTCCGCAGGAGGTAGCGCTTCAGGTCGATGACGCTCTCCAGGCGCGTGCCGTCGGGAAGCACTGCGGCCGAGTCCACCGCCGGCCCCGTAACCGTTCCTTGGCCCACGGTCGAGTAGAACTCCTGCTCTAGGGGCCGCTCGCCGTCCCGTGGCGCGGTGAATTTCGGGTAGTGCGAACGCCAGCGCCCCACCGGATCGAAGCTCTCCAGCACTGCGCCCAGCGGATCCATCCTGTCATGGCACTTCGCACAGCTGGGGTCCGCCCGGTGAGCTGCGAGCTGCTCGCGGATCGTGCGGGCGCCGGTCGTGTCGGGGGCGATGGCGGGCACGTCGCCCGGCGGCTCCCCGGGGTCCTCGCCGAACACGTTCTCCAGCACCCACGCTCCGCGCAGGACCGGGTTCGTGTCGACGCCGTTCGCGGTCGCCATCATCACCGCCGCCATTCCCAGCACGCCTCCGAAGCGGCCGTCGCGCTGGACTGGAACCCTCTGCATGCGGCTGTCTTGAAGACGCCCGCCGTAGATCTTGTTCAGCCGGGCGTTGCGGTAGCTGAAGCCCGGGTCGATGAACGCCTCGACCGGCAGGTTCGACCGCAGGATCTCGGCGAACAGCATCTCCGCCTCGGCGATCATGGCCTCTTGGTCGCCGGCGCCGAACGCCAGCAGCCGGGGATCGGGCATGATGCTTCGCAACACGCGGGTCGCAAGCCACTGACCGGTGAACGAACGCACGAACTCGTCGCTGCGCGGATCCCGGATCAGCCGTTCCGCTTCGTCTGCCAAGGCCGACGGCTCGGACAGGGCGCCCGTCCGGGCCAAGGTAGCCAGACGGTCGTCGGGAGGGCCGGATGTCAGGAAGTAGCTGAGCCGGGCGGCGATGCCGTAGTCGTCCAAGCGGCCGGGCTGCAGCCCGCGGTAGAGGAAGCTGGGCGACACGAGGACGCGCCGAACGGCGAGGTGCAGACCGTCCTTGACGCTCGTTCCCGCATCCGATGCCAGCACGCCGGTCGCAAGTTCAGCGTAAGTTCGCAGCTCGTCGTCGGTCGCCGGCCTGCGCAACGCTGAGGGCAGGAACCGCTCCAGCACCAGCCGGACATGCTCCTCGTCCGTTGCCCCGGGCGGGCGCTGGCCAAGGAATCCTTGGGAGCGGGCCCGTCTCTCGCGCATCTCGTCGTCTTCGACCAGCCGGAGCGGTCCCTCCACTTCCAAGACGGTGAGGTCCACGGCCGGGCCGTGACGATACAGTTCTTCATGCACGAAGGCTTTGATCCAGTTGTGGGGCGCGTCGCTGAGCCCGCCGCCCCAAGCCTCGGGCATGCTGTCGAGGCGGGGATCGCTCAAGTCGAGATCGCCACTCTCCATTAGGGCGCGCGTGGCGTCGTAGAGCTGGGCTTGGGTGGTCCCGCGCGACCCGCCCCCGAATTGCAGCATCGCGGCGTAGTAGCGGCGGTCCGCCTTCAGCCGGTCGGCTAGGAACTGGTGAGAGTAGTCTCGGCGCAGGGGATCGGAGTACGCCGGGCCGTCTTCCCAGCGCACGCCGAAGACGTCCCCCCGCAGCAGTTCGACTTCGGCGATCAGCGCTTGCGGGCTGGCCGCTTCGGCATCGACGTGCAGTTCTGTGACCTTGCGCAGTTCTTCAAACGGCGCGTAGACTTGCTCGGTCTTCGGGCGGGCGTAGATCGCGATGCGGAAGGGCTCCGTCCGCCGCGGGTAGGACATCCGGTCCGTCTGGTAGGCTCGCGCGCTCAGGCGGATTCGGTAGATTCCGCTGCGAGGCGCCTCGAAACGCGCTGGCCACGCCGCCGCGCTCGCCATGTTGCGGGACGACATGAGCCGGAACGAGCCGCCCGCCGCTGGCCCCCCGCCCTCCATGGACAGCCCACCGGTGCCGAGTGGGTAGGGCCTGCTTTGAGCCGGCTCTAGACCCGGGTCGGGTCCCAGCAGCTCGTCAGCCACGGCCGTCGCCGCCGACAGCAGCTGCGCCATTAGCGGTGGGGAGAGGATCAGCCCTTCACCCACGTTGTCGAATCCGGCCCGGGAGTCGTCTTGAGGGAATCCGTCCGGCAGGCGGAATGCAGGCAGGTCGAACAGAGCGCGAATCGTGTTCTCGTACTCGCGCCGGTTCAGCCGTCGCGGGACGCGGGCGCCGTCGCGCGAACGGCGGAGCAAGTCGTTCTCCAGCCGGTTGAGGATCCGGCGTCTCTCGGCACGGGAGGGCGTGGCTGCTCCGCTAGGCGGCATTCTCCCGTGATCGAGAGCGGTCCAGACGCGCTCTTGCAGGATTGGATCCACGACGCCGTCTGAGCGCAGGCTGGCGCGGTTCAGCTCGACACCGCCGGCAGGAGCTGCCCCGCTGTGGCACGGCGCGCAGTAGGCTGCGAGGAGCCGCTCCGGGCTCGCCTCCTCAGGCGCGGCCGCCGTGGCGAGGCCGACCGCCACGCCCAAGGCCGCCATCTGGCGGCGTGCGACCGCTGCGAACGACCTCATACCAAGTGCTCGTTCAGGTTGTGGGTGGCCCCGGCGAACGAGTCGGCAGCGATGCCGAACTGATGGAGGATCGTCAAGTACAGGTCCCCGAGGAGCCGGGGGGCAGCCGCTTCCCTCCGGATCTCGCGGTGTGCTCCGTGACGGAATCGGCCTCCGGCCAGGAGGGTGGGCAGGTTGCTGTTGTCGTGCGTGTTGGCGTCGCCCATCCCGCTGCCGAACAGCACGGCGGTCGAATCGAGCAGCGGCCGTCCGGCCTCGTCACTGGCGGATCGCAGCTTGCCGACGAAGGCGGCGAAGCGTTTGACGTGCTCGACGCCGACCAAGTTGTAGTCGGCGATGCGCGCGGGGTCGTTCCCGTGGTGGGACAGGCCGTGGTAGCCCGCGCTGAGCTTGCGGCCATCGATGGTGAACACCTGGCTCCACCCCGGAATGAGAAACGTCAAGACGCGGGTCGAGTCCGTTGTCAGGGCCAAGGTCATCAAGTCGTAGATGATCGACTCGCATTCCAACGCCAGGTCGGGGGCCACGGGATCGAATTCCGGGAGGGCGTAGTGGGCGGATGGCACGGGCCGATCCAGCCAGGCCCGCTGCTTCTGCAGGTCCTTCTCGACGGCTCGAACAGCCGCCAGGTACTCGTCCAGCTTGGACCGGTCGCTGGCGGAGACATGCTGTGCCAGAGCCTTCGCTTCCGCGATTGCGCCGTCCAAGATGCTGCGGTTGGTGGACAGCAGGTAGTCTGCGCGGTCGCGGTCGCCCGCCGATCGGAACAGCGTGCGGTATAGGACGCTCGGCCTGCCGATCATCGGCAGGGCCACTCCTTCGGGAGTGAAGCTCATGCGCGCTTCGTTCGGAGGGCTGCCGCACGTGACCTGCAGCGAACCGAACCGGGTGCGATCCCCGATCTTGGCGGCAACCGCCTGATCCAGCGACACACTGCCGGTCGGCGAACCGCTCAGCCATGCTTTCCAGCCGTCGTGGCCGTTACGGCCACGGTGATCCAGCCCGGAGAAGACGGTGAATCGGTCGCGGAAGGAATTGACCGGATCGAGCAGGGTCGGGCATCGGTAGGTGCTGCCAGTCGTGGCGGGGAAGAAATCCGGCTGATGAAAGCCCAGATAGGTTCCGATGCAGACCAGCCGCTTGAGAGTCGGGGGCCGCTGATCGGCTGCCAAAGCACCCTCAGGGGCCAGCGACTCCAGCATCGGGAGCGCCAAACTCATGCCGATTCCCTTCAAGAACCGACGCCGGTCCCGCGTCGCCATCAGTGTGATCGTAGCGCGAATCGGCCGGTGCTGAAGCCCTCACGCGGCTGCTTGCGAGTCCGCCTTGCTGGAACTGGCCGGTGCGGGTCTCGCCATACGGCCTCCCTGCCGGGCGCTCCAAGTGCCTCCCGAGCCGTTCCGTCCCCTCCGGGCTCGCGCTCAAACCGGCAGCCGGTTCAGATGAGGTCGGCTACCCGGATAGAATTGGACCGATCGGGCCGGAGTTGCGATCCTTGGGGCGTAGCTCGACTGGCTGCCCGGCAGCGCCAAGGCGGCGGTGCCGCGGCAGGCTAGTGGCAAGATCTGGGAAGAGGCCGTGGACTGGACGGACGTCAGCAGGGTAATCGAGGGAGGCGAGAGCCGCACCGTCGAGTTCAAGCGCCAGTTCGGGAACTTGAAGCAGGTGGGCAGAGCGCTTTGCGCGCTAGCCAACTCGGACGGCGGCGTCATCGTGGTCGGAGTCTGCGACGACGGGACCGTGGCCGGCGAGAATCCTGACGAGCGGGCGGTTAGGGAGCACCTGACCAGCTTCCTCGATTCTGGGTGCAGCTCTCCAGTGGCCGCCTACGTTGGGTCTCACCGGGGCGAGTCAGGGACCCTGTACTGGATCGATGTGCCCCGCCAAAGGCGGTACGAGCCGTTCCGGTACGGCGGGCGCTTCTACATTCGAAGGGACAGGAGCAGCGTGCAGCCGTCTGCTTCGGAGCTGCAGGAGCTGTTCAACAAGTTCGGTTTCGTGCTGACCGAGGAGCAAGTCGTCTCATCGGGATCGATCGAGGACATCGACCTGGTTGCCTTCCGCCGGCATCAGCGCCGGCAGGGAATCGATCTGGAGGCAGATTCCGGAATCAGCCCCCGGGAAGACCTGCTCGCGGCTGGTGTGCTCGAGGAGGCGGACGGCGCGGATCGTCCCACGCTCTACGGCCTGATGGCGTTTGGGAGGGCCCCGCAGGGGCATCCCCACACACGGGCGTTCTACGTGCAGTGCGCGCGCTACCTCGGACGGGACCGAGGGGCGGACTTGGCGATTGTGGGGGATTCCACGGGACGCTTGGAAGATCAGGTGGCCAGATCCTTGGGGTGGTTTCGGAGCCTCGGGAGGACCGAGCAGTACAAGGGCGCATATCGAATCGACCGGCCTTTGCTGCCGGAGATGGTGATTCGGGAGGCCATCGTGAACGCTGTTGTTCACCGGGACTACGCGATTCTCGGCTCGAAGGTGATGCTGGAGGTGTTCGAGGACCGCATCGAGGTGACCAGCCCCGGGACGCTGCCGAATCACATGACCGTGCTCAACGTGACGGCGGGCGGTCGGCCTCGCTCCCGGAACGAGTCGATGGCGCATGCTGCCTTGGTGGCCCGGCTCATGGAGCAGCGG
This sequence comes from Bryobacterales bacterium, assembly GCA_963662745.2. Classification (GTDB taxonomy): domain Bacteria; phylum Acidobacteriota; class Terriglobia; order Bryobacterales; family UBA6623; genus VXMF01. Next base: position 238,514 of record CAXXUI010000002.1, on the reverse strand, counting down.
GGGCGCGGGTGGCCTCTGATGAGGCGGTTGATGCGCGAGTTCAACGGGACCGAACCGAAGCTTGTCAATGACCGACAAGACCGGTTCGTGCGCGTGCGGTTCGATCTTCGGGCATCCGTCGGATGATGGATGGCGGCGCGGGCAGCCCGCAGCGCCCCCCTGCGTCTCAGAACCGCTGGGGCCACTCGGATGTGGGGCGAGGCGATCGTCGTTCCCAAGGCGGCATTTCCGTCGACGACCTCGGCTAGACTGAATGGAACAGGAGGCAGCGTGACCTGTCGAAGAGTGCTTGTGGTTCCGGTGGTGCTGGTGGCCCTGCTTGCTGGGGGTGCATCAGCTCAAGAGACTGGGGACGCGGGAGCTCGAGCGGGATCCGCCACTCAGGCAGCTGAGAGTTCCGGCGCCGAGGAGCCCGGTCTCGAGCAGGTGCGTCTTGCGTTGCGAACCTTCCGACGGATCACCCGGGAGGCAAACATGCTCCCGCAAGTCGGCGACGCACGGCCGGAGCTCGCGGCTGCAGGGGGCTCCGCGCTCTCTTGGCACGGCAGGATCTTCGAGTACTTCCGGAACGACGTGCTGGATGCCGTTCCCCACGAAGTCGTGCAGCGCGGCGGGGAGCGCAACCTGCGCCGGCGGAATCAGTTCGGGTTCACCGTCAATGGCCCCGTCGCGATTCCCGGCCTCTACAGCGGCCGCGGCAAGTCGTTCTTTACCTTCTCCTACGAGGGGACTCGCGAACGGGTCGGCCGGTCCTATCTCTACACGGTTCCCACCTTGCCGCAGCGGAGTGCGGATTTCTCCGACTTGGTCAATCGCGCCGGCCGTTCGCTGACGATCTTCGACCCGGCATCGACTCGCCGCAACGCCGCCTTTGATCGCTCCCGCAGGGTCTCGGCCGCGAATCTGGAGCACCGGCGCGATCCGTTTCCCGACAACAGGGTTCCCCTGTCGCGCCTCGACAGCGTCGCGACGGCTGCCATCCGCCACTATCCGGGCCCCAATACCAATGTCGGCCCCTTCCTGCGCAACAACTACTGGACCAATCCTTCCGAGCGCAATACCCCGGACGGCTTCATTCTCCGACTTGATCACAGCTTGGGGGCCATGCAGAAGGTGGACATCTCAGCGAGCGCGTCAGACGGGTTGTCGGACCGGCCCGACCTGTTTCCCACGGTGGCCAATCCGGGCCGCCCGGACCGCGTCTTCGAAGACAGGGCCGTCACGGTCACCGACACGGTCACCCTCACGCCCAACGTCACCTTCCGAGGGCAGTTCCGGGCCGGCTTGCAGGTCGTCGACACGCTCGCGCTGGCATCCGGCGGGGACTTGCCGGCGGACCTCGGCCTGCGGGGCGTCGGGGGAACCGTGTTCCCGGCCCTCCGCTTCCGCGGCTATGTGGGCCTCGGCGCCTCCTCGCAGTCCTACCTCCGGAATGCATTCACGGACTACAGCTTGGACGGCCAGTTCACCGTCCGTCGCGGGGGGCAAACTTGGACGGTCGTGAGCGAAGCCGACCTTGACCACCGGAACACGCTGGAGCTCCGCTATCCGTCGGGGAGCTTCTCCTTTGACGACCGAATGACCGGACTGCCCGGAGTCACCAACACCGGCGACGGATTCGCGACCTTCTTGCTGGGCGCCGCTTGGAGCGCCGAGTCGACGGACCAGGTCCATCCCGCCTATCTGAGGAGGAGCTCGTTCGAGAACGCGGTATCGAGCCAATGGCAGGTGAGCCCGAATCTCACCCTCTCCTATGGAGTCACCGTGGCCGCTTCCGGCCCGCGCACCGAGGCGCACGACAGGCAGTCGACCTTCGATCCGGACGCCGTCAACCCGGCCGCGGCCGTTAAGGGGGCCTTGGTGTTTGCGGGCCGCGATGGACGGCGCAGGGCCTTCCAGCCGTACCGCGTGCGGGCTGAACCCCGCGTCGGCGTCTCGTGGAGCCCGACGGCCGAACGCGACGCTGTCGTGCGCGGCAGCGTGAGCCGCTACGTCAGCCCGGTCGGCCTCCGGTCCGGCCCGTTCGCGACGCAGGGCTTTTCCGGCGTCCGCTACCCTGTGTCGCCGAACCGGCAGCTCGTGCCGGCCGTGAAGCTCGACCAAGGCTTCCCTCCGCTGCCGAACCCGCTGCCCGATCTTCGTCCGGAGTTCGCCAACCACACCAATGTGGACATGATTCCGCAGACCTCAGCTCAGCCGACCTACACCCAGATCAGCCTCGAGCTGGAGCACAGGCTGCCGAAGGGGCTGGTGCTTCGAGCCCGTGGACGCACGATCCGAGCCCGCGACCTGCTGATCGGAGGCCACATCGCGGGATTGAACAACGTTCCTGTGGAGGCGCTGGTTCACCGGGACCGTCTTAACGAGGAGGGTTTTCGCCGCTCCCTGCGGCCGTTCCCGCATGTGCAGCAGATCCGGATGAATTACCAGTATCCGGCGGGCAAGTACCGCTACGACGAGGGCCGCTTCGAAGTGCAGAAGCGCACTGGAGACGGCCTCAGTCTCAACATGGACTACCGGTTCCGGAAGCGGTGGGACGACTACTCGGGCCCCGGGATCCAAGACCCGAGCGATCGTAGTACGGCGTGGGCCTCGGGGAGGGGATTGAGCCCGCAGCGCTTCGCCCTTACCTACACCTACGAGCTGCCGTTCGGAAGGGGACGCTCCCCCCGCTGGGGCTCCGCGCTGCTAGCGAAGCTGGTCTCCGACTGGTCCGTGAGCGGCTACACGACTTGGCTGAGCGGTGACCCGGTGGTGCTCGAGCCTCTGTTCAACAACACGGGCGGCATCGTGCCGTACCTGCGGGTGGACGCGGTCCCGGGAGCCGACCCGCATGTGTCTGAGCCGGGTCCCGAAGGCTGGTTCAATCCGCTGGCATTCGTCGACCCGCCGGATTTCGCGCTCGGGCGCGTATCCAGGACTCATCCGACCCTGCGCAATCCCGACTACCGCAACCATGATGTGGCGATCACCAAGCGGGTGGTCTTGTCGCAGGAGCAGAGCGTCGAGATCATGGTTGAGAGCTTCAACTTCGTCAATCAAGGCAACTGGAACAACCCGGACGGCGAGATCGGGCCCGACCGGGCGCGGAACGCCAATGCCGGCAAGATCATCGGCTCGCGCGGGGGCAGGGTGCTGCAGCTCGGTCTGCGGTACAACTTCTAGGCCGTGCGGCTCTGGATGCCGGCTGCGGCGGCTTTGGGGCTGGCCTTGACCGCCAGCGGCGAAGTGCTCAAGACGCCGGTCTGGGCCGACACCCCGCCATCGGACCTTGAGATCGAGATCAACGGCCGACTCGCGACGCCGGTCGCCGTGAGTGATTCCGACAGTCACCTGATCCTGCTGCTGATGATGGACGCGGTGAGCCGGCCCGACCGAGTCGATGCGGCCCGCGAGGCGGTGGTCTCGAAGCTGACCGAGCTGGGGCGGAAGGTTTACGCGGGAGTGCTGTCCGCCCAGGACGGCCTCTCGGTGGTGCACCCTCCGATCCGGGGCCGGAAGAGGCTGCGGGAGCAGCTCGAGTCCGTGGATGTCCGTGGCGTTCCGGGCCTGCTTGATGTCGTGGGCCAGGTCTCGCGGCTGGCGGACGAGACGCTGAGCGCAGCGGATGTCCGGCTAGCGGTCTTGTTTCTCACGGACGGGCAGATCGAGGATTACCGGGGGGACTACACCCTGCCCGTGGTCAATCCCAGCGACAGTCGGGACTTGAGCCGCCGGTTTCGCGGCCAGCTCATCCGGGAGAGGATCCGCTCGGTCGCGGGCTCGCTGGAGTCGTCGCAGGCGCCGATCTTCTTCCTGCACCTGGGGCGCCGTTACGACGACCTCAACGAGGTGTACCAGAACGGAATCAGCGAGTTCGCGCGGATGACCGGCGGTACGGCGCTCTTCGCCAGGGCAGTGCAGGATGTGCCGGTCATGGTGGAGCAGCTGCTGGATGAGATCGCCGCGCACGCTGTGTTGTCACTAGCAGTCGAGTGCGACGGTCCGCTGCGCCTAGAGGTGATGGCGGGCGATGCCGGAGCGCGCCACAAGGAGCTGCTGGTTTGCCCCCAGCCGGATTCCTGAGGCAGGTCGCTGCCCGCTCGCTGGGAGTGGCACCCAGTTCGGCATCCCGGCGGCAAGGATTTCCGAATTCGTCTGGCAGTTGCTCGGGCGCTACCGGGGCAGCGGTGGCAGTGCGAGTGCGCCGGTGCGGCCAGCTAGGTGCGGCCTCGAGACCTCCCGGCGAGTCTCTCAACATCCTGCAGCCAGGCATGGCCGAAGCGCCGTAGTATCCTGTCGGTTCGCCCAATAGAGACGGCGCTGACCGATGAGAATCCTGATTGCGATCCTGCTCAGCTTTGCCGGCCTAGCCGCGCAGGCCCAAGACCGGAAGGTGGTGGTGATCGGCCAGTCGCCCGAATTGGTGGCCTCGTTGCGCGAGGCCGGCTCGCCCGGCGTCACGATCACGCACATCACCGACCGCGGCCCGCAGGACTCGATCCTGCTGCGCGAGGTGGCGGACGCCGACGCCATCATCGGCAATCCGACGCTGGCCGCCGTGCGGGCGGCCGGGCGCCTCAAGTGGGTGCAGATCACCAGCGCCGGCGTCAAGCCCTACCTGTATCCCGAGCTGGTCGAGAGCGACGTCGTCATGACCAACGCCCAGACGCTCTCTTCAGCCGCCATCGCCGACCACGGCTTCGCGATGCTGCTGGCGTTCACGCGCAAGCTCCACCACTTCATCCCGGACAGGGTCAACGAGACTTGGCGGGGCGGCGGTTACGGCCTGCTGGAGCTGGAGGGGATGACCGCCGTGGTGATCGGCACGGGCGGCATAGGGTCGAACATCGCTCGTCGGGCCAAAGGCTTCGGTATGCGGGTCATCGGTGTCGATCCGGAAGAGTTCCCGCCGCGGCAGAGCTTCGACCGCATGGTCTATCCGGATCGTCTCGACGAGGTGCTGCCCGAAGCCGACGCAGTCTTCGTCTGCGCACCGCACACCAAGGACAGCGAGGGCATGCTCGGCCCGGAGCAATTCGAGCTGATGAAGCAGGGCAGTTACTTCATCGCCCTGTCGAGAGGCAAGCTCTACGACATGCCGTCACTGGTCAAGGCGCTGGACAGCCAGCGCCTAGCAGGGGCCGGCGTGGACGTGACCGATCCCGAGCCTCTGCCCAAGGGGCATCCGCTGTGGAAGTTCGAGAACGCGATCATCACCCCCCACGTGGCCACCCAGGGCGCGCTCGGCGGCCGACTGAGGATCGAGGTGTACACCGAGAACGTGCGGCGGTTCGCGGCCGGCGAGCGGCTGCGCAACATCGTGGACATGCACAAGGAGTACTGAAGCGGGAAGGTGACGGAACCGGCCTAGCGGGTCGGCGGCTGCCTGCGGTCGCTGGCGCAGGGGTCGCGGACAGTCAGGGCTGGTGGCCTTCGGCCGCGACTTGGACGGTCAGTCCGTCGGGATCCGGGAAGTACAGCCGGTCCTCGCGCCGTGTGGCGCGAATGCCTTCCGCCGCCAGCTTCGCCGTCACGGCATCGGGATCGTAGTCCTCGATCGAGAAGCAGAAGTGGTCGGCTCCACCGCCCTGGCCGCGCTGGAACAGCGCCAGGAAGTTCTCTCCAAGGCCGAGGAAGGCATTCGTCCTCGTGCGCTGGATCACGTCCAGTCCCATCAGCGCCCGGTACCACTCTACGGATTGCTCCAGATCGCTGACGCGCAGCGCTACGTGGTTCACGTCGACCGCTCGAAGCACGGAGTTGGGCTCGGGGTTCCGGCGGTAGGCTTCGTCGACCTCCCCTTCGCGTCGTCCGGTCACAGAGAGGTGGGTCTGGTTGCCGTCCGGGTCCAAGCAGGCCCAGATGCCCGGGGCGCGCTCGAAGGGCCGGTAGCCGTGCTGACCGAGGACCGCTCCGGCCGCGGCTTCGTCAAGACCATCCACGCCCGGAGAAAAGTGGTTCAACCCGGGCTTCTCTCCTTGGAACAGAGCCAAGTAGTTCCGTCGCAGCCCGAGCATGCGCCCGCGCTGGCCCATGTCCTGGATCACCCGCATGCCCAGCACGCGGGCGTAGAACCCGGCGGACTTCCCGGCATCGGGGACCGTGAGGGCCAAGTGGTTGATCGATCCGGCACGGAAGAGGCTGTCGGCGCCTCTCGATCGTTGCTGGCCTGCCAAGAAGAGGCCTGCCGCCCCCCAAGCCTGTCTCCGGGTGACGTGCGTTTCCGCCAGCTTCCGCCAATTCATGCCGGCATCATTCTACGGCACTCGAGCCGGTCACGCTGATGTGCGTGTCCGGAGGCGCCGCCGGGTACAATTGCGCCGTGCGCCGTCTCGCTCCAATTCTCCTCGCCGCCTGCCACGCCGCAGCAGCTACCGTGCCTACCGAGTCGGACGGGCTGCTCGTCGTCGAGGCCGAGAACTTCGACAGGCAGCGCTTGTCGGAGGTGCGCGAATGGACGGTCGTTACGTCAGGCCTGCATGCGGACAGCGCTAGCGGCAAGGCTTACGCGGAAGTGCTGCCTGACACGCGCGTCACTCACGCCGACCCTCTGGTTCGGGACGAGAACTTCTCGAATGAGCCAGGAGCCATGGCCGTCCTTGAGTACGATGTCTCGATCACCAATCCAGGCCGCTACTTCGTCTGGGTGCGAGCCTATTCGACCGGCACCGAGGACAACGGAATTCACGTCGGCCTGGACGGCGCCTGGCCTGACTCGGGACGGCGCATGCAGTGGTGCGAGGGCAAGCACGCTTGGACTTGGGCCAGCAAGCAGCGAACCTCCGAGCAGCACTGTGGCGTTCCCGGGCTGATCTGGCTTGACATTGACACGCCCGGCCGCCACACGATCATGTTCTCCATGCGTGAGGACGGCTTCGAGATGGATGCTTGGGCATTGGCGACCAATCCGGACTTCGTCCCTGGATCGCGCTGATTGGCGCCGGCGGGCCGGCGGAGTGCCGCGGACTTACCGAACCTGTCGCTTGGTCTCACTTAACTTCGGTGGAGAGTGTGCCGCTGAGCGCGCGGCAAGCCCCCGGTGACCACGTTCAGGTAGGCTTGGAATCGTGAGACAGGCGTCCTGAGTCGACTGCCGCCGGCGGCGACCAATTGACGACCCGGGCGGCTTGCAGATCCGGCCAAGTAGGCACTGCTGGCCACGCCCGGCCTTGGTCGGCGCCACCCGCGGCTTGCTGGCGGTGCTGCGCCTTCAGCAACGCCTCAGTGGCCCGCGCCATCGGGCGCAGCAGCTGCCACGCCTGCCGCAGCTTCTCGTTGCCCGGCAGCGGCCGGCGCTTGCTGGGATGGAAACCGGCCAGCCCCGCCATGCGCAAGACCCACCACCGCACATCCTGCGGGGGCTCCACGCCCTGCAACTGTTGCGGCAGGATCCGCTCCTCCTCCGACACCGCTCGGATGGCCAGCATCTCCGCCGGACTCAGGTAGTCACTCGCCGGCGCGCCGGGGTCCACCCGCGCGCGCGACACAAGTCGAACGTGCGCCAGGCCGACAGCGCGTCCAGTACCAGGCACTTCCTCAGTGCCTCCGCGCTCCGCAGCCGTCGGTCTTTGATGCGCGTGCCCGATTTGAGCGCGCGGAAAAACTCTTCGATCAACCACCGGGCCTCATACCAGCCCACGATGCGGTCGGCGCTCTCGGCGCTGACCGGCCCACCGTCGCTCGACAGCAGCAGCCAGCGCAGTGGTTCCTCGGCCGTGCTGTCGTTTTCCTCCCGCACATCCACCGCCCACACCTGCAACGGCTTCGCGCTCGGCAGCCGCCGCGGCGGCCGCAGCTGGACCTGCGCCATGCGGATCTCGGTGTGCGCCTTGCGCTTGGCCCGTGACGACTTGCCGCCCCGCGAACCGATCCGCACCACCCGCCCGCGCACCAGCGGCTCCAAGTCGTCCATGTACGCGAACAGGTCGCGCTGGCGCACCCTGGTCACGCCGTTCCGTTGGGTCTCGACACGCACCCTGGGGCGGCGTCCCTTGCAGGCCCGCACCAGCAGCCCCGCCTGGCCGTCCTGCCTCCGCTGGCGCTCGAACAGCCCGTAGAGGTCGCTCTCGCGATCCCCCACCACGATCACCCGCGTGGCCGGGCAGACCTGGCCCAGCTCCGTGCCCTGCTCGAACCCGCGCCACCAGCGCCGGCTCTCGCGCTGCTCCCGCAGCTGCCGGGCCTTCTGGCGCGCCCGCTTCTTGCGGACGCCCTCCGGGCCGCTGCGCGCCCACGATTCCAAGCCGCTGACGCCCAACGGCCGGCCACTCTCGGTGAACGCCACGGCCGCATGCACATGCAGACCCGCCGATCCCTTCGGCCCCAGCGTCCCCAGCCCGCTCGTGCAAGCCCGCAAGCCGGTGTAGTTGAGCGTGGTCGTGTCCTGTGCCAGCAGCACCGTCCCCTCTTCCCGGCAGCGCTCCGCCAAGGCCTCCCGGTGCGGATGCAGCATGTCCTCGCCCGTCACTCTCCCATTCTCCAAGAAGCGGTACGCCGCCGTCTGTTCGGCGGGTTTCGGAAACACGGCCGTCAGTGCCATCCCCGGCGCCCGCTCCCAAGCCGCCCCCAGTCCCACCAAGCGCTGCCTCAGCCGCCGGTCGGGCATGTCCGAACGTCCCAACTCGCGCTCGGCCCACGAGGCTCCCGCCTCCAGCTCCAGCGGCGGGAACTGCCCCAGCCGGCGCGCCGGCTCGCGGCACAGTTGCCCCTTCCAGTCCCTGCGCAAGCGGCGTGTCCAGACCGCCTTCGGCGCGCCCCGGTCGCCGCGCCCGGCCGTCTTGCCGCGCTTCTTCCAGCCCGCCGATTGGTAGCTCGTGCCCCGGTAGCGCCGATTCACATACGTCTCCAGCAACAACGGCTCCACTCCGTAGCGCTGCTTCCAGTCCCGCCTCAGCTGCCGAGCCGCACGGCTCAGCACGTGGCTGGCCAAGTTCGGCACGCGCACGTCCTCGAGGATGAGAAACCGGTCGTTGGACAGCACGCGCTCCAAGTTCGCACCGCGCGCTCGCGGGCTCCATTGGATGAGTTTGTCGCGCGCCCGCAGCCGCATCGGGGCGGCCACGAAGCTGAGGCCGCCCAGCACGCCGGCGGTCGGTGCCTCGAGCAGGTAGGTCAGCCGCTTGCCAGGGGCCCGGGCTTCCCCTTGCGGGTGTTGGGCCTGCAGCATGGCCCGCCACAGGCGGCGCTGCGGCACGGTCGACACCAGCACCAGGCGCACTCTACCGAGCGCCTGCAGCGAGCCCTGGAACTGCGGCCGGGGCACCTCGACCTGCCCCGCCTGGGGCCCGCGCACGGGCTGCGGGCGCGACGGTGGCAACTCCAGCCCGAGCTGCTCAGCCAGTTGAGGCAGCGCCTTGCGCGCCGAGGCGCCACATACTTGCCCCATCCGGTTGCGCCAGTTCTCGCGCTCGCACAGCTCGCGCGCGATGCCGCTACGCGTGAGCCGCCCGCCCAGCAGCGCGCTGCGCAACCAGTCCACCGTCTTGGCTTGAAGAACACGGGTCCCAACACGCATATTCCCCTTGTACAAGAACACACATACCGGTGTCAAGTGTGGCGAGAGCTTACCGAACACTCCGGCCAGTTCCAGGCTGATGTTCGGATCCTGAGAGTTGATGCGACTCCGGCGAGGCCGTGTCGTGACGGGGTCGTGCGCTGAAGGCGTCTGGTACGATGCCTCCCGTGCAGGCTGTTAGGAGACCGGTCATGCGCCGCCGGACCCGGAGTGCCGCTGGGGCGGGAGGTGCGAGATCCTGTCGCCTGTAGGCAAGCAACCCGTAGTGCCGGCCTCAGGGGCGCATTCCCGAACTGTTGACGCGGCACCCGCCCGCTTGAGCCGGCGGTCCGTCCTCGCTGGGTTGTCCGCCCTGCCCCTGCGCGCGCAGACGCGACCTCCAAACTTGGTCATCATCGTCGCTGACGATCACGGCTGGGACGATGTTGGATGCTACGGGCACCCCGTCGTTCGCACTCCCCACTTGGACCGGCTGGCGGCCGACGGTGTGCGCTTCACACACTGCTACTCGACGGCTCCGCTGTGCAGTCCCGGCCGTGGTGCGGTGATGACCGGGCTGTACCCGCATGAGTCGGGCGTGACGCGGCTGGTACAGGGCGTCGAGGCCGACAGCCTCTCGCTGCGGCGTGGCATTTGGACGTTTGCGGCGGGGCTGCAGGCGCTCGGCTACCGGACCGCCGCCGCGCGCAAGTGGCATCTCTCGACCGCGGGAGCTGAGGCGCACGGGTTCGATGAGTCGTTTCCGAGCAGGGACTCGTATCTCCAGCAGTCGGAAGAGTTCCTCGCAGGGTCGCACGACAGACCGTTCTGCCTCTATTTCTGCCCCACGCACACGCACCGCCCGTTTCGCAGTCATGCCGGCTTCGAGTACCGTCCGGACGAGCTGGCCGCATGCCTGCCGCCCTACCTCAAGGACACGCCTCCAGTCAGGGAGGACTATGCGCGGTACCTGTCGGAGACGAGCAAGATGGACGCCGAGATCGGGATTCTGCTGGCCGCCTTGGAGCGGGCTGGAGAGCTGGACCGCACGGTGGTGGCGTACCTGACCGATCACGGCCCTTCCATGCACCGGGCGAAGTTCTCGTTGTACGAGTGGGGCACGCACTCCAGCCTGATCTTCCGGGGGCCGGGCGTTTCCGGCAGCGGGCGCGTGGACACCGGGCTGGCCTCCACCGTGGACGTCGCCCCGACATTGCTCAGCTTGGCAGGCGGAACGGCGCCTTCGTCCTGCCAGGGAGCCGATTTGTCGCCGCGCTTGGCGGGCCGGTCGAGACAGGGGCGCAAGTTCGTGTTCTCCGGCCACTACGAGCGGAACCATCTCACCGCCGTCCGCGGTGAGCGGTTCAAGCTGATTCGGAACCACACCCGCGAAGAGCCCTTGTTGTGGCCGCAGGTGATCCGCAACTGGCAGGGCATGGGGGAGGAATCGCTCCGGCAGCCGTACCCCTTTCCGCGGCCGACGGCAGAGCTGTACGATTTGGCAGCGGATCCCTTGGAGAGCCGCAATCTGGCGGGGGATCCGGCCTACCGCGCGCAGCGGGACGAGCTGGACCGAGAGCTGCGACGATGGTCCGGCTGAATCGTTCGACGGAGTCGTTCGCCCTCTGGAATCCCTTCGTGGAGACGGAGCCGCCGGTCGCTACGATGTGTGGATGATGCGGACCTTCGTAGCGGTCCTGCTGCTTTCCTGCGTTGCGGTTGCTCCGCCCGCGGGTGCGGGCCCGCCCAGCTTCGTCGTAATTCTCAGCGACGACCAGAGCTGGACGGGGTCGTCAGTGCCGATGCTGCCGGGTGAGGCTAGGTCGCGCAGCGACTACTTCCGGACTCCGGGCCTTGAGCGCTTGGCGCGCAGTGGGATGCTGTTCACCAACGGCTACGCCCCCGCGCCATTCTGCTGTCCGACCCGGCGCAGCCTCCAAGTCGGCCAGACTCCGGCGCGGCACATCTACCAACTCGACCAGCGGTCGTGGGCCGAGCGGTACCGCCGGCAGCTGAACATCCCCAGAGTCCTCAAGGCTGCTGACTCCCGCTATCGAACCGCGCACTTCGGCAAGTGGGACCACCGGTTCGACAGGCCGAGCCCGGAGGAGATGGGCTACGATCTCAGCGACGGGGACACCGGCAACGGCACCGGAGGCGGGAAGGGCTCGGGCGGGCCGGCTGCGGCGTCGGACCCGAAGCTGATCGACCACGTCACGCGCCGGGCGTCCGAGTTCCTTGAGGAACGGGCTGCCTCCGGCGGCCCCTTCTACTTGCAGGTCTCCCATTACGCGGTGCATCTCGACATCTACTACCGAGACCGTACGCTGGACCGCGTCCGTCTCTGGCCTGCGGGCCGGAAGCACTACCTGCCCGAGTTTGCTGCGATGACCTTCGACTTGGACGCTTCGATCGGCCTTCTCTTGGACCGGATTGCCGATCTCGGTCTGACTGACAGCACCTATGTCTTCTTCCTGTCCGACAACGGAGGCCGTGCGACGCTGCCGGGAGCGGGCACTCCCCCTGTGCCCCGCAACGCGCCCTTGCGGGGCGCGAAGGGCTCGATGTACGAGGGGGGCATCCGCATCCCCTTCATGGCCGCCGGGCCCGGCATCGAGCCGGGCAGTGTCAGCCATGTCCCTGTCACCGGCTTGGACATCCTGCCGACCGTGGCCGATCTAGCCGGCTATCCGGAATCCCTGCCCGGCCAAGTGGATGGAGGGAGCCTGAGGCCTTTGTTCCGGGGCCGCGGAGCCGTGGAGCGGAGCCGCGACTTCCTCATCTTCCACCAAGCCGTCGGACGCAAGGCGCAGACAGCGATCCGGCTCGGGGACTGGAAACTGGTCAAGACTTGGGCGGACAGTCTTGTCGAGCTGTTCCATCTCGGGGATGATCTCGGAGAAGCCGAGAACCTGGCGGGCCGCTTCCCCGAGCAGGCGGGCGAGCTGCACCGCCGAATGGCGCAGTTCTTGCGGGAGGTCGGGGCCGAGACCCGTAGGACTACCGACTAGCGCCGGCCCGCGGACCGCTTGGCGTGCCAAGCGGCGATCGCGCTGCCAAGCCCACCCCTCGGGCGCGGACGAAGGGCGCGATCGGCGGCAACTTACTGACGGTATAGTTGGACTCGGAGTCAAGGATTGATGGACGCGATTCGAGAATGGCTGCAAGCCAGCCTGAAGCTGGGGCCCTCTGTCCAGGACTTGGTGCTCTTCCCGCTGCTGGCGGCTGTTCTCGCATGGGCCGGCAGGGCGATCTTTCTGGCTGTAGTGTCCCTGAGGGTTGCCGACCCTCGACGCAAGGCCGCCATCAAGGCTCGGTCGGCGTACGTGCTCTATGTGCCGGGCATCGCCCTGTTTGTCGGGATTTGGCTCTCGGTCATGCGGCAGATCGCGTCGCTGTTCGGCGATCGGAGCCCCGAGGAGCTGGAGCGCATTCGTGCCACCTTCAACGGCGTCCTCTACGCGCTCCTCTCCGTGGCAGCGCTGATCCTGCTGATTCGCTTCATCCAGAAGGCGGTCGCGATGGTCAGCGACTGGGTCGATCGCTGGGCCGCCTCGGGCGAGCCCATCCGGTTCCGCGGGCTGGACTTGATCAGTCGTTCCCGGATCCGGGAATCCGTGCTGGTCGTCACGCGGGCGACACGGATCGTCTTCATCGCGTTGCTGCTGTACATCCAGATACCGCTGCTGCTGAGCTTCTTCCCCGCCACGGCCCCTCTGGGCAGCCAGCTGATGCAGTACGTGACACAGCCTGCGACAGAGATCTTCCGGGCGGTGATCGGCTACATCCCCAACCTGATTTACATCGCGGTCGTCATCCTGGTCATCCGGTACTGCCTGAAGATCATTCGGTTCTTCCTCAATGCGGTCGGCAGGGGGGACCTCGTGCTGGGGACGTTCGAGCGGGACTGGGCGGACCCGACCTACAAGCTGTTGCGATCCCTGCTGGTCGTCTTCACGCTGATGATCGTATTTCCCTACCTTCCGGGATCGGGATCGGAGTTCTTCCAAGGCTTCTCGCTGTTCGTCGGCGCGCTGCTGACGCTCGGCTCGGCCGGAGTCGTCGGCAACCTGGTAGCCGGCATCATCCTGACCTACTCTCGTGCGTTCCGCGTGGGCGAGCGCGTGCGCATCGGTGAGTCAGTGGGTGACGTCTTGTCCAAGTCACTCTTCGTGACTCGGCTGCGAACGGCCGAGAACGAAGAGATCACCGTCCCGAACGGCTTGGTGCTCGGCGGCCAGGTGACCAACTACAGCCGAGCCGCCGAGCATGGCGAGCTCGTGCTGCGCGCCGAGGTCGGCATCGGTTACGACGTGCATTGGACCCGGATGGAGCGATTGCTGGCGGAGGCTGCGGCCCGGACAGAAGGAATTCTGGACTCCCCGCCACCGGTGACCTGGATCAGGACCTTGGGCGACTTCGCGGTCGTGTACGAACTCCGTGCGATGACGGATCGCGCTTCACGGATGGGGCGAGTGTGCTCGGACCTGCGGCGCAGCGTCCTCGACGTTCTCCACGACGCCGGCGTGGAGATCATGACTCCGGCCGTCCAGGCCGTCCGCGACGCGAGCCGCGTGGCCGTGCCCGCGCAGAACGCCGGTGGCGAGGCGCGGCCGCCACAGGACGGCATTCGCGTCGAGGTCGTTCCATCGCCGCGGATTCCGCCGGGCAGCAGCGGCGGAAGTGGCGAGTCCTGAGCCTCGGCGCGCCGGCTTGGCGTGTGACCCGGCGCAGGCGGACATCATTCCCGGGTAATGGCTTCGTCTAGGTTAAGGACCGTCCTCGCGAGTCCTGTCCATGCGGCCAGCTCCCGCGCTCGCGCCGGCCCTGTCTCGGGGCCAGCGGCGAATCCGGCCAGAGCTCGGGCCCGGGCAGTCCCGCTCCGGGAGCGGAATCTCGACCGCAAGCGGCTCAGGAGCGCCCCGAGCTCCGCCCGCTCGTCACGTTCCGGCCTGCGCGAGAGGACTTGCCGGAACACGAATGCGATCCTTTCCCCGTCCGCGGGGGCCGGCTCGGACAGGGCCAGCAGAGCGAGGTGGCGCGCGGCGTCCACGAACACCGGCTCGTTCAAGGTGACGAGGGCCTGCAGCGGCGTGTTGGAGCGGTCTCTGCGCACGCAGGAGAACTTGCCGGACGGAGCGTCGAAGGTCTCGAACACCGGGTACGGGACGGAACGGTATCGAAACGTGTAGAGGCTGCGACGATAGTTGCCAGGCAGTCCCGCCTCGGCGGGCCAGTGCTTCTCAGCGTAGCTGGCCGGCGGACGGAAGAGCTGTTCCGGGGCGGGCGGGTAGACCGGCGCGCCTCCCAGATCGCGCACCAGCAGGGAACCTGCCGCCAAAGCGACATCTCGCACGGCTTCCCCGTCCAGCCGGAAGCGTCCGGCCCTCGCCAGCAGCCGGTTGTGGGGATCGAGTCTCAACCGCTGCGACGACGCCTCTGCCGACTGGCGATAGGTTGACGAGAGCGCGATGAGCCGGTGGACATGCTTCAAGCTCCAGTTGCTGTCCATCAGCTCGACGGCGAGCCAGTCCAACAGGTCCGGATGCGTGGGCGCGCTGGATCGCCTGCCGAGATCTTCGGTGGACTCCACCAGGCCCGTTCCGAAATGACCCTGCCAAATGCGGTTGACGATCGCGCGGGCCGTGGTCGGGGACTTGCGGTCCACCAGCCAGCGTGCGAGGTCGAGCCTGTTCGGGCTGGCGCCTTCCGCTCGCAACCTGTGTAGCGAGGACGGAGCGGCCGGTGCGACGGTCTCGCCCGGTCTCAGGAAGTCTCCCCGCTCTAGGAGGCGAGTCGCTCGTGACTCCTCCAGAGCCGTTGCCACGAGTTGGGTGGATCCTTCCGGGTGCCGGCTCCAGAGTCTCTGGATGCGGGCGTTGGCATCGCTCCAAGACTCCTCTGTCGACCTCCAGAATCGGAACACCGCGGCTTCCTCCTCCGCGGTCCGCGACTCCCGTGGAATGGTGGAGACGATGCGCCGGACCTCGGCGGGCAGCGGGTCGGCGGCGGCGTCCGCGATGTCAGTGACGGACAGCCGGAAGCGGCCTACGTTGAGGGTCCGGTCGGCGTCGGTGTTCGAACCGCCGTGCTTCATGACCAGATTGACCCGCAGCAGGGAAGGCGCTCGCACGGCCAGCGCCTCGGACAGCCGGAAGACCGCCTTGCGCGGAACGTTGCGGCGCCCGGGGCCTACATCGGTGTGCCAAGCCGTCAGCTCGTCCCCGTCGATCGCCTTGAGCACGCCCCCCAGCGTGCGTCGCCGCCCGTCTGACTGGGGGAACAAGGTTGGGTCCTGCAGTCGGGCCGGAGACTCGAAGTCGGCCGTGGCATCGCCGATCGCGACGGGCGACCATGCCTCAGGTGTCGCGGCCGGCGCGATCTCGAGGGTCACCTCGCTCAACGCTGCTGAGCCGACCGGAGACCTTCCCGGCCCTCTCAAGGGCAGGCGGGGATCGGTGAGCAGTTCGAGCCGCACGGCCCGCACGGTGCCAGGCGCCAGCCTCGCGACCGGGCTAACCGTGCTCTGTGTCGGAGCGAATCCCTGCGCCAGAATCGACTTGTCCTCTAAGACGAGGTACTTCTCGCCGCTGCCCAAGGGAATCGCGGCCTCCAGCACGCTCCAGAGAACCGGTGTGGCCGTCGCCTGCGCCTCCCACGCGGCCATCCGGTCTCGCCAGTCCGGGTTCTCACGCTGCAGGCCTCGCTCGATGCGACGGATCTCACCCAGCACCTCATCTCTGACGCGCTGCTCCTCACGGGTGTAGACGGCCTGCATCGAGTCGTGCGTGCTGTTCAGCATGGCGAGCAGGCCGTAGTACTCGCGCTGGGAGATGGGATCGTACTTGTGGTCGTGGCACTGGGCGCACTGGACAGTCAGGCCCAGCACGGCCTTTCCGATGACCTCCATACGATCGAAGAGGGCCTCCACGCGGAACTGCTCTGGATCGGCGCCGCCCTCCTCGTTGGTCATCGAGCCGCGCAGGAAGCCGGTCGCGATGCGCTGCGCGGGGCCGGCGTTCGGCAGCAGGTCCCCGGCCACCTGCTCGATCACGAACCGGTCGTATCCCAGGTCGGCGTTGAGCGCCGACACGACCCAGTCCCGGTAGGCCCACACTTGGCGCGGCTTGTCCTTCTCGTAGCCGTTCGAGTCGGCATGCCGGGCGGCGTCCAGCCAGATGCGGCCCCAATGCTCGCCGTAGTGCGGCGAGCCCAGCAGCCGTTCCACCTGGCGCTCGTAGCTGGCGGGCGATCGGTCGGCCAAGAAGGCGTCAATTTCGCCGATCGACGGGGGCAGGCCGGTCAGATCCAGGCTGAGACGGCGCAGCAGCGCCTCCTTTCCAGCTGGCGCTGATGGTTTGAGGCCCGAAGCTTGGATGCGGGAGAGCACGAAGGCGTCGATCGGGCTGCGGACCCAAGCAGTCCGGTCAGTTGGAGGCGGGCCTGGGCGTTGCGGGGGCTCGTAGGCCCATCCGGCCCGGTGCGGGCGCTGTTCTCGGGGCCCCGACGGCCAGGCCGCTCCCTGCTCGATCCAGCGGCGGATGAGTTCGACCTCGTGGGTCTCCAAGCGGCCTCCCAGCGGCATCCGCTCGCCCTTGGACAGGCCGGCGACCCGGAGGAAGACCTCGCTGGCTTCTGGATTGCCGGGGACCAGCCGGAGGCCGCTCGGACCGGACTCGAAGGCGGCATCCCGCGAGCCGAGGTCCAAGCCTCCGCTACTCTCCCCGCCGTTGTGGCACTCATGGCAGTTGCGACGCAGGAGCGGTTCGATGTCTCGGGTGAATTCGATGTGTTCCGGGTCGGGTGTCGCGCACCCCAGTGCCAGCAGGGCCGCGCTGGCGAGCAGCGCGCCGCTCGCGGCAGTCCGGAGCCGGCGCGCTCCGCGATGAAGGGTTCGGCTCGCCGCTCCCATCTGCCCTGGCGCCGCCACGTGTGAACGCTACCCGATAGCAGGCCCCAAGGCCGGGAACGTCGCGGCGGAGCCGGCAGCCGAGAGCGCCCCCCGCAGTCGTCTCGCAATCCTCACCGGTCCCCAGACATGCTTCCGCCCCCTGAACGAGCAGCGAAGGCCGGTGTCGGGGGCCGTCACCGCACCCCAGCCGCGGACCGGGGAAGGGCCTCGCGCTGCTGCGGCAGGTCCTCAGGGTCCAGACGGGCCTGCTCGGCCGCCAGCCTTACCCAGCGCACGCGCTGGCACTCCTGCGTCTCGACGCCCTCGCCGTTGAGGTGCGGGATGCCTGCGCCGTGTTGCTCCTCGGCCGTGCCCTGCTCGGGCGCCTTGCGGAGCCAGTAGCCGGCGGGCCGGCAGCCCCGATTAACGCCTCGGCCGTCAGAATGCGCTTCTCCGCGGTCGAACAGCTCGTCACGATCCCCCAGCGGCGCTGCGCGGAGTACATCGTTGGCTTCCTCGGCCAAGGAACGGGGCTGAGTGCCATCCTCGTCGGGCACCCCCCCAGCGTACACGGTTGGGCGGCGGCCCGAATGCTCCGCAGCCGTTGCCGTCCAGGCGCGTGTCACTCCGCTCGCTGGGCCGTGACCGGCTCGTTGGACGCTCCTGAAGCCGTCTGTCGGGACTGGGGTGAACGGAGCCGCTGGTACTGCTCCAGGGACGAGCGCGCCGCGTCCGTGCGGCCCAGCATCCGCTGGGCCTGCGCCAGCCGGTAGTAAGTGACGTCATTGCGCGGGTTGATTTCGATGGCCGCCTGCAGATGCTCCAGTGCCTCCTCCGCGCGGCCTAGGCTTGCCAGCACGCCTCCCAACGCGATCCGCGCCTGTTCGAACTGCGGATACGCCTCCGCGGCCTGCCGGAACCTCTGCAGTGCCTCGTCCAGCTCGCCGGCTTGGCGGTAGATTTCGCCCAGCTCGTAGGCGGCGTTGGCATTGGTAGGGTCGGCGCGCAGTTCGGCTTCGAACTCCCGCACGGCCGCGTCGACGGCGCCCGGCTGTTGGGGGGAGCGAAGCAGCGCCCGCCCGAGCCGGTAGCGAATGCCGCGCTGCCCGGGGTGGATCTCCAAGGCGGCGCGGTACTCGGCGACGGCTCTCTCGTAGTTGCCCTCGCTCTCGTAGGCCTCTCCCGCAGCCTGCTTCGTCCAGACCGAGTCCGGTGCCGATCGCGAGAGCCGGCTGACCGTTACGAAAGCCAAGTGGCCCAGCAGGCGGCTGGTGTGATAGAGGACCTCCGGATCCTGCGGGTAGAGCTCGCTCATCCGAAGCGCTGTCTCGACTGCCTCGCGATCGCGGCCCAAGCCGCTGTAGGATCGCTGAAGCTGCAGGCCGGCGAGCCGCTTCAGCGCGGCGTCAGAGACCGAGCCAAATTCCTTCTCCAGCACCGGCAAGGCCTCCTTGAAGTCCCCCAGCTCGCTGCGCGCGGCGGCCAGCAGCAGGTCGACGTTGGGCATCCCGGGCTTGAGTGCCGTGGCCTTCTCGAGCACCGGCGCCGCCTCGGGAAACCGCCCCAGCTGGAAGTAGCAGAAGCCTAGGCTGGCATGCAGCTCGGCGATGCCGGGCCCGATCTCGACCGCCTTGGCGAGCGCCCGGGCCGCGTCCTCGTAGCGGTTCTCCAGCATCGCCGCCTGCCCCTCGGCGAAGTGGGCCTGCAGCATGTCGCGCGACGACTGGGCCCCGGTCTGCGCCCACAAGGGCGCCAAGGTCGCGAGGGCCGCCGCCCAAATCGCTCGTCGTGGACGAGGGTCTCTCACCGCTGGGCCCGAGCTTGGCATGCGGTCGTGGAGAGGCGGCCCCGCCGCTTGACGCGGCGGGACCGCTGCTGGCGGAAGACTACCAGACGACCTTGAGGCCCATTTGATTGATCCGTGCCGGCCGCGTGTTGGAAATCCGCCCGAAGTTCGGACTCGCCCGGTTCCGGTTCGGCACCGACCACTGCGTGTGGTTGAAGGCGTTGAACGACTCGAAGCGCAGCTGCACGCTCAGCCGCTCCGTGACGAAGAAGTTCTTGAACAGCCCCGTGTCGAAGTTGTTGATGCCCGGGCCCTGCATGATGCTCCGGCCCGAGTTGCCCAGCACTCCGCGCGCCGGCTGCTCGAAGGCGTCCGTGTTGAACCAGCGCTCGATCGTGCGCTGCGAGGACGACAGTTCGTGTTCGCCGACGACATGCGCCCGATTCGTGCCGAACGTGTCGTTGAGGCCCCCTAGGTCAGCCGCTTGGATCGTCATCGGGAAGCCCTTCTGGAAGGTGACGATGGCGTTGACCTGCCAGCCGCCCAAGATGTGGTTGGCCACGGCAGGGATGTCGGCTAGGAACCGCTTGCCGCGCCCGAACGGCAGCTCGTACACGAAGCTGGTCACCAGCCGGTGGTCCACGTTGAAGTCGGACAGGCCGTAGTCGCGCCGGAAGTCATGGTTGTCGAGGAACCCCTGCCAGCCGGCGACCGCCCCGCCCGCGCCGATGCCGGCGGCAGCCGACTTGGTGTCCAAGCTCTTGGCCCACGTGTAGGCGGACGTGAAGATCATGGTGCTGCTGCGCTTCTCGAGCTTGAAGTTGAAGGCGTTGTAGCTGGACACGCCGCTCCAGTCGCTGTCGATGTACACGCCGAAGTTGGGATTCGGCTTGCGCGCCGCTACTGGGCAGTCCCGCAGCCCTTGGTTGCCAGGCGTGCCGCAGAAGGAGGGGTCCTGCATCTGCAGCGCCTGAGCGATGTTGCGTCGCATCAGCAGGTGCGTGCCCTTGGATCCCACGTAGCTGAAGTCGATGGTGGTCGTCTGGTCCAGAGCCCGCTGGATGCCGAAGGTCCACTGATTGACGTACGGGTTGCGCGGCTCAGGGGACATGCTCACCGCTAGGAACGTGTTGAACGCCGGATCGGCCGGGTCGCCGGCGCGAATGGGCGGGAACATCTCGTTCGTGGAGCGCAAAGTGTTGCCGGGCCCCTCGCCGCCTCCGATGGTCTGCTGGTACAGCCCGCGGCTGACGTAGGGGTAGATGTCGGATGCCCCGTCGATCTCCCGGCCCTCGGCCGAGTCGAAGAACACGCCGAAGCCGCCCCGGATCACGGTCTTCTCATCGTTGAAGGGGCGGAAGGCAAACCCGAAGCGCGGGGCCAGCACGCGCCGCGACGCGTCGTAGGGGTTGCTGCGGTTCGCGAAGCGGTAGTAGCTCTGGTCGCCCACGATCCCCTCGTCCACCAGCCTCTGGTCCGCCACCATCATGCCGCCCGCGGGGTTGGATAGGTCGCGCCAGCCCATCCGGTCGTTGGTCTCGTTGGGGATCGTGCGGAAGTCGTAGCGCACGCCCAGATTCAAGGTCAGGCGCGACGTGACCTTCCAGTCGTCTTGGAAGTAAGGGGCGAAGTAAAGGAAGTTGAAGTCGCGCGGGTTGCCCGCCTGATCACCCACGGCGAAGCCGCCCGGCTGGAAGACGCTGCTGTTGCTGTAGTAGCCCAGCAACATGTCGGCCACGGCGTGGTCCCAGTTCTTGTCACCGGTGAAGAATCCGCGGAACGTGAACTGGCCGAGGAAGTCGTTCGCCAAGTCGCGCTGGAGCGACCACTGCCGGAAGCTGACTCCGAACTTGAAGGTGTGGTTCCCGCGGATCCAGGTGGAGCCGTTCGAGATGTCCCACATCGGCTGGTTGCTGGCTTGGTAGTCGTTGACCGCGCTGCCGCCGCCTGACAGACCGGAACCAGTGCCCCCGAAGCCGACCCCGGGGTAGGAGCGCTGGATGTCGTCGAGGCCGGTGAACACGCCGGTCAGCCCGAGCGCGTCGATGTCCCCTTGATCCGCCGTGGCGCCGTGCTGGTTGGCTAGCGCCCGCACGTACCCGAAGCGGAACTCGTTGACGAAGGTGGCGCCCAGCGGGACGGTGTGCGAGACCTGCCAGTTCTCGGTCTCCTGCACGAAGAACACATCGCCGAGCTCAGTTGTGTTGCCGAGCGTGATGGCGGTGTAGTCGGAGTTCGTGTAGCGCCCGAAGAGGCTGCCCCAGCTGCCCAGGTTCTGGTCGACGCGTACCGTGTACTGGTCGACGTCGGTGGGCAGCGAGCGCTGGCGGAGGTAGTTGCCGCGGTCCGAGCCGGAGTTGGGAGCCGGGATGAACTTCTGGACAGTCAGGCTGGCGAGGCGGGAGTAGCGGCTCTTGGGCACTCGGCTGTCCGGGAACGGCATTGTTGGAGCGCCGACGGGGCCGCTGAGCGGATCCAGCACGGCTTGGGGATCCGCGGCTCGGTTGGGCCCTTGGTAGCCGGTGAAGATTCCGTCCAGCTGGTCGCGGGTGGGCACGTTCAGGAAGTTCAGCGACGCTCTGCGGGTGCGCCGGCCCTCGTAGTTGGCCAGCCAGAACGTGCGGTTCTTGACCGCGGGCCCTCCGGCCACGAATCCGAACTGGTTCTGCCGCAGCGGGTTCTTCTCCGTGCCCGACAGGTTGTTGAAGAACGTGCTCGCGTCCAAGGCGTCGTTGCGCAGGAAGTGGAACAGCGAGCCGTGGAGCTCGTTGGTGCCGGTCTTGCTGACGATGTTGATCTGATTCGCGCTGAAGCCGTACTCGGCTGAGTAGGTCGCAGTCTGCTCCTTGAACTCTTGGATGGCATCGATCGAGAGGATCGCGGCGGGCGTGCCGAGCGCGGTGTCGGTGTTGGAGGTGCCGTCGAGGAGGTAGTTGTTCGATGTCGGGCGGGCGCCGTTGATGCTGATGGCGCCTCCGGCGTCGCGGCGCATGCTGGCTTGCTCGCCCCCTGTCTCTACTGCGCCGTTGCCGAGGAATAGCAGTTGCAGGAAGTTGCGGCCGTTGAGCGGCAGCTGAGTGACCTGCCGCTGGCTGACGGTGTGCCCCACCGCAGCTGTCTCGGTGTCGATTGCCGCCGCCGTGGCTGCCACCTCGATCGTCTCGGTGACCTCGCCGATCACCATGTCCACGTCCACGCGCAGGGTCTGGTTGACGTTGAGGCGGATGCCGACGCGGCGCGCCTGCTGGAAGCCCTCGCTGTTGGCCTGCACGCTGTACAGGCCCACGGGCAGGAAGGGGAAGGTGTAGTCTCCGCTCTCGTTGGTCGAGGTCTCCCTCGTGAGGCCCGTCTCCTCGTTGGTGACGGTGACGCCCGCTCCGGGGATCACGGCCCCGGTGGCGTCCCCGATCGTGCCGTTAATCTGTCCGGTCGCCGTCTGTGCGCCGGCGTTGCCGGCGGCCAGCGCAGCCAAGGCGGCAATCAAGGCCCCGGTTCGCAAGGATGTCATATGGTTCGCTCTCTCCTCTGTGAGGGCCTGCCGGAGACGGGGAGTCCCTCGAGCGGCCTCAGAATGACTCCCTTGATCGTACCAGTGCGCTCAAGGAAGCTTCTCTTGGTGGGCCGGCTGCGGAGGCGGCGCCATCCGCGGACGGCACCACGTTGTTCCTCCTCCGCCCGGCATCCGCTACGCTACTCTACTAGGGCGGCGCTGTGGAATCCAGCAGAGGCATCAGTTTGCCGGACGGTCTGCCCTCCCGGTTCGGCGGCAAGAAGGGGCTCGCCGAACTGTGCCGCTTTCTGGGCATAGCCAACCGCGGGCAGAAGCAGCTGATCCTGGACGGGATCAAGCGGCTCTACCCGGAGCTCGTCCCGGGGTTGCCCAAGAAGACCGCGCCGCGGCTGCGGGAGGCGCTCCTGCGCTTTTATGGGTCCGCTAGGGCCCGCCGCAGCCATTGGTGGGAGTCTCTGGAGGTCGAGGACGAGGACAGAGCCGTGTGGCCTTCACTGGAGGATCGGGCGCTGGCCGCCTTCGACCCCTCCTATCGGGACCGGACGGTGCAGAGCGCCCGGGTGGACGCCGTCAACCGAGACTTTCCCGGGCTGGTGCCCTCGGCCGCCGAGGTCCCCGCTTGGAAGCATCCGGC
Source organism: Bryobacterales bacterium (assembly GCA_963662745.2). Classification (GTDB taxonomy): domain Bacteria; phylum Acidobacteriota; class Terriglobia; order Bryobacterales; family UBA6623; genus VXMF01. Next base: position 215,217 of record CAXXUI010000002.1, on the reverse strand, counting down.
TCTCGCCGCCCTGCCCGACCTGCAGCAGGCGATCGCCGGATGGGATTCCTTGCGGCCCGAGAACCGCTCCACCGCGGCCGTGGCTCTGTTCGCTGTGGCCACGGTGCTGGACGATGCCCGCATTCTCCAGTGGGCGGCAGGGACCGCTGAGCCGCTCGCCAAGGAGTTCACCTTCGCGGGCAACGGTCAGGGAGTCGAGCGCCCCGCTCCTCCGGCGGCGGAAGCGACGGAGGGAGGTGCCATCTCCGGCTGGGAGCGAGCCTGCGGGAAGGTGGCCGAGCTCGCGGCCGTCTTGGGGTCGGATGCGGCTGACTCGGAGGTCTACGGCAGGTTCCGAGAGCAGTTGGAGGTAATGGAGAGTCTCCGCGGCCAGGTCCTGACCGTGCTCGACCAGCGCTCCGCGCGGCTGCGGATCCGGAGGATGGTCGCTCAGGTCGAGGGCTTCGTCTCCGAGAGCGACCCGCCGTTGCTGCGCGGGATCGCGCAGTCCGTGGGTGCCCGATGGTGCTTGGCCTGTCTCGGGCCCCGAGGCATGGACATCGAGCAGGTGGTGCGCGGCGTCCGACGCGTCCAAGGGGGCCTGGAGGAAGCGATCAAGGATTGGAGGGCGGCGCGTGCGGAAGAAGAGCGGCTGAAGGAGGAGTTGGCCCAGATCAGCAGCGCGGACGAAGAGGATGTGGCCAGTTGGCTGGAGGCCAGCATGCGCAAGACGGAGCTGCTCGAGCTGAGTGGCCACGCCGCGCGCAAGACGATGGAGTCGATGAAGTCGATCCTCAAGGTCGCGTCGCCTGACGGCGAGCAGTTCGATCCCAGAAAGGACTACTTGGCGGCGTGGCGGGACGCCAAGCAGTTCGTGGACCCGGCGGTCCTAGTGGAGCCCTCCGACGAGGATTCCTCGGTGCAGGCAGTCTCCGGGCAGCCGCCCGGCGAGGCTGACCGACGTCCGCCCGGCGCGGAGGTGGAGGCCCAGGGCCCGGCGCCGGCGGAGGAATCGAGCGTGGCGGAGGAAATCAGGCTGCTGGCCTTGGCGGACCAGCGCATCCGGGCGCGTCACAAGAGCGGGCTGCTGAGGAATCTGCTGGTCGCGACCATCGCGAAGGTGGGAGTGAACGAGATCGAGATCGTGGAGCTGCTCTCACAGGCATCCGAGGAGGACATTCTGGCGCCCGGTAGGCTGCTCCAATCGGTGGGGAGGGAGCAGCTGCGGGAGCGCGGCACTGCTGCGACGGAGCCATCTGGCGAGGAGGATGACACCACCACGATGAACGCGGCGCTCGCCGCCGTGGTGGAGCCGCGCGAGCTGGACCGCAGGATCTGGAGCGCTCAAGTGTCAGTCCTGCTTCCAGAGATTGAGTTCCTCAAGCGCAAGCTCATCGACCAGTACAAGGACCGGCTCCAGGAGCAGGTAGAAGAGCGAGAGCGGGGCATGGACGCCGAGGAGCTGGAGATCGGGTACTTGAACCGGATCTTCCGCGAGGGGGAGTACGACAGCGTTCTGCAGCGGAACACCAACTTCTTGGCGCGCGCCAGGAACCGGCTGGCGCACTGCGTGCCGCTCAAGCCCTCCCGAGTGCTCCGGCTGATCGAGGTCTTGTCGGAGATGTGAGGCCCTGCGCCGCTCCCCGGCCCGCCGGCGCGGCCATGGCTTCGTTGCGGTCGGGCCGCTTGGATGAATCACCTTCTGAACTCGGGGGGGCCTGCGCCGGCGGCTCGCGCGTCAGGCTGAGAGCTCGCGGTATTGGCGGAGCGAGCTAGGTCTCGCACGGGCAGCCACTGCTCCACGGCCCGGGCCGCGGGCGGCACGACGTCGTCACTGACGAGCGCTGCCGGATGGATTCGGTTGCGCCGCCCGCCTCGTCCGTGGTGCTGGCACGGTGTCGCTCAGCGCTGCAGCCGCGTGGGTCCGCAGCCCGCTCAGCGCTGCACTCGACGACTCGATGTGACGAAGTCTGCGGACCCGAGTCTCCGCGAGCGCAGGCCCGCTTCCCGGACGGTCAGGGTAGAGATTCCGCTGCGACCACGCCATCGCCTTCGCGGACGACGACCAGCTGGTCGGCGGCCACCTGCCCCACGTCCTCCGTGTGGCCGCTCGGCCAGCGCACTTCGATCTGTGCCCGCGCGGCGTCGCCCAGGCCGAAGTGGAGTCGGCGGTCGCTGGCCGAGTAGAAGCTGGCCTGTGCCTGCACCGATTGCGTCTGCACCCGGTCGCCGTAGTGCGTCGTTACTCGCGCTCCGATGGCCGAGCGGTTGGAGGTTGAGCCGACCAGCAGCACCTTGAGCCAGTGGCGCCCGCCCTTCACGTCGTTGCGCAGCAGCGAGGGCGGCTCGTTCAGGTTCACGATCAGGATGTCGATGTCGCCGTCATTGTCGAAGTCGCCGAACGCGCACCCGCGCGAGGAGTGCCGCGCCGCCACGCCCGGTCCGGCCTCGGCGATCAGCTGCTCGAACCGGCCGCCGCCGAGGTTGCGGAACACGCAGCGCGGCGTCCGGTACGGATAGGCTGGCAGCCGCGCTTCCAGCTCCGGGTAGACGCTGCCAGTCACTAGGAAGATGTCCGGCAGCCCGTCGTTGTCCAAGTCGACGATGCCCGCCCCCCAAGCCGTGAATCGCGTCTCCACGCCGATCCGAGCGGCGAGCGTCACGTCGAAGAACGATGCCCCGCCGTCGTTGCGATACAGCACGTCCGTGTCGTCAGAGAAGTGCGTCTTGAAGATGTCCAGGTCGCCGTCGGGCTCGTAGTCGGCGACGCCCAGCCCCATGCCCGCCTGCTCGTGGCCGTCCTCGTTCATCGCCACTCCGCGCAACAGGGCCTCCTCCGAGAACGTCCCGTCGCGCTTGTTGTGGAAGTAGAAGCTCGGCGAGGAGTCGCAGGCGACGTAGATGTCCGGCCACCCGTCCTCGTCATAGTCGGCGGCCACCGCCGTCATGGCGTACGAGCCGCGGGCCGCGGCGATCCCGGACTCCTCGCTGACATCCGCGAAGCGGCCGTCACCTAGGTTGCGGTACAGGTAGCAGCGCGCCGGGGGCAGGCCCCGCGGGCCGCAGTTGACCGGCACGCCCTCGTAGAAGCAGAACTCCTTCTCACCGGGCTTGGGCGTCGTCTCCGGCGAGAACTCCAAGTAGTTGGCAACGAACAGGTCGAGCCTTCCGTCGCGGTCGTAGTCGACCCATGTGCAGCCAGAACCCCACCGCGTCCCGGCGAAGCCCAGGCCGGCTTCCTCGGTGACATCCTCGAAGCCGCCCCTGCCGTTGTTGCGTAACAGGGCGTTGCGTCCCCAGTAGGTGACGAACAGGTCGTCGAAGCCGTCGTTGTCGTAGTCCCCGACCGTTACCGCCGAGGCCCACCCGCCCCGGCGCAAGCCGGCCTCGTCGGTGACTTCCGTGAAGGTGCCGTCGCGGTTGTTGCGGTACAGCCGGATCGACGAGCCGCCGTCCCCGCCGCCGAATCGCGTTCCTGAGAGCAGCAGCACGTCGAGCCAGCCGTCGTTGTCGTAGTCGAGGAAGGCGCAGCCGCAGCCGATCGCCTCCAAGATGAAAGTCGTCGAGTCCGGATCGCCGTAAATCACGGGTTCGACCAGCCCGGATTCCGCCGCCACATCGGTCAGCGACGACTGGAATGGGACGCCCGAAGGCGCCGCCCGCCGTTGGGGGCGGACGTTCCTTACAGCCGGGCCTTGCCCGAGCAGCGGCGCGGGCAGCAGGCTCAGCCAGCGGCGGCGGGTCCATGGCATGGGCGGGAAACGGCCAGCGTAGCACCGCTGCAGGGTTGCGAACGCCGGCCCTGGAATACCGGCCCGGCCAGTCGCCCCGACTCCTTGGGGAGTCGGCGGCCCCAAGCGGGACAGATCAACAGGCCTGCGTCCACGGGCCTTCGGGAACTCGCCTTGTGGCCGGCAGAACAACGCGCCGCGGCGGGCGCCCCACCGCGAAGCTGTCAGACTGTTGCAAGGAGTTCTCATGTCACGCTCAAGCGCAGCAATGTCCGCGGTCGCGCTGGCGGCTGCGGTCTCCGTCGCCGCGCATGCCGGTTCGGCCAAGCTGGAGGGCCACGACCGCAACAATCTCGTGGACGAGCACATCTTCGGCGCCATGGAGCGCGACGGCGTGCGGCCGGCCCCGCTCTCTTCTGACGCCGAGTTCCTGCGGCGCGTCACGCTCGACCTGACCGGCCGCCTGCCGGAGGTGGAGGTGGTCCGCGCCTTCCTGGCCGATGAGGATCCCGCCAAGCGCGACCGGCTGGTCGACTCGCTGTTCCCGGCGCTGCCCACCTAGGGCGTCGGGCGCCGACCGTCACGAGTGGGGCCCTTCCTGGACCGCTGGACGACCTTCTTCAGCGACCTGTTCCGCAACAACGAGCAGCTGCGCGACGGCATCAACAGCTTCCACGGCTACCTTTACCGCGTGCTGGAGATGAATGAGCCCTACGACAACTTCGTCCGCAGCCTGATCACGGCCGAGGCCCTGTCCACCTGGACGACCGGGCGGGCGAACTTTGTCGCCCGGCACCGCGTCATGGGCGGCGACGGCTACTCGACCGTCAACCACGAGGACATCTGCGACGAGCTGGCGCTGTGGACGACGCGCCTGTTCCTAGGCGTGGACTTGGAGTGCGTGTCCTGCCACGACGGGGCCGGGCATCTGGAGAAGGTCAACCTGTGGCTCGCGCAGCGCCAGCGGGCCGAGGTGTGGCGCCAGGCGGCGTTCTTCCGCCGCACCTTCGTGGCCCCGGTCTACGGCCGGATCCCCGAGTACCAGGTCGAGGACCGGGAGCTCGACTACGACTTGGCGACCAAGAGCATCGTGCGCCTGCCCCGCTATCCGACGGATATGACGCCGACCTTCGTGCTGTCCGGAGAGCGCTACGACCCGGCCTCGGGAGAGTCCGAGCGCGAGGCCTACGCCAGGATGCTGACGCGGCACCCGCAGTTCGCCCGGGCGGCCGCGAACCTGTTCTGGGCCGAGCTGATGGGGCGCGGGATCGTGGACCCGCCGCTGGCGTTCGACCTCTTGAGGCAGGACCCCTCCAACCCTCCCCCCGAGCCCTGGACGGTGCAGCCGTCGCATCCTCAGCTGCTGGACGCGCTGGCCGAGGACTTCCGGGCGAGCGGCTACGACCTACGGCGGCTGATGAAGACGATCGTGAAGTCCCGCGCCTACCAGCTGTCCTCCTACGCGCCTTGGGAGTCCGACCCGTCGCACGACCGCTACTTCGCCCGCCACCAGGTGCGGCGGCTCTCGGCGGAGGAGTTCTGGGACGCCGTGCGGTAGTCGACGGGGGTGTTCGAGGAGTTCCAAGTAAAGGGTGACGACGACAAGTTCCACTACGTGATGCAGTCTCGCTTCAACCGCGACTTCTCCTCCAGCCACAAGGGCATCTGGAACCTGCTGCAGGACTGGGGTCAGACCGATCGCGAGGATCCGCCGCACCGACGCCCTAGCATGGTGCAGGCGGCCAGCGTCCTCAACCACGAGCTGATTCGCGAGCGGGTGACGATGCAGGACGGCGGTCGCTTGGACCGGCTGCTGAGGGGCGACCGGGCGGTCTCGAACGAGGAGATCGTCGAGGAGTTGTTCTTGGCGACCGTCAGCCGGCCGCCGACCGAGGCCGAGCGGGGCCGGTCGGCGGCGCTGCTGGCCGCCCATCGCGACCGCGGGGCGGAGGACCTGCTGTGGGCCCTGCTGAACCGCTTGGACTTCGTGCTGGTGCAGTAGCGGCGAGCGAGGGGGGCCGGCCATGACTGAGACGCACTTTCCGACGCTGACCCGGCGGCAGCTGTTCCAGGCCGGGGCGGTGACGGTGATCGGCGGCGCGCTCGCCCCGCTGGCTAGGCCTCTGGACGCCGCGAGCGACGGCCGCGCGGACGTGCGCGGCGGCGCCGAGTGCGTCGTCGTGGTGAATCTGGTCGGAGGCCCGTCGCAGATGGACACCTTCGACGTGAAGGAGTACCCGACCACACCCGAGGACTTGGATGTCCGCGCCACGCCGCTCGGCGTCCGCTGGCCGTACGGCCTGCTGCCGAAGACGGCCGAGGTGCTGGGCGAGCTGTGCGTGGTGCGGTCCATGGGGGCTTGGGAGACATTCCACAACCTGGCGCAATACAACATGCAGACCGGCCACCCGTTCAACGCCTCGCGCGCCAGGGAGATCCCTTCGATCGGGTCCGTCATCGCCTACGAGCTGCAGTCCCGCTCCAAGGAGTCGGACTTCCTGCCGCCGTACATCTCGATGAACTATCCGGCCGGAGCCGTGAATGGGACGCTGATTCGGGAGGGCTTCCTGCCGAGCACAGCGGCCCCTCTGACGCTGGACCTGCGCCGCGTGGGCAACATGCCGTTCACGCTGGAGGACGAGTACGAGCCGCGGTTCCGTCGGCGCCTCGACTTCCTGCGTGCGTTCGACACCTCCCGTCAGTTGGCGGACCTGCCGGGCGCGTCGAAGCTGCTCGGAGAGTGGCGCTATTTTGCCGACAGCGCCGAGAGGATGATCCGCTCGCCGGAGATGGCGCGCATCCTGGAGATCCCGTCGGCGGACCGGCAGCGCTACGGAGCGAGTTCGCTGGGAGACGCCTGCCTGATGGCGCGCAACATCGTGGCGGCGCGCGCCGGCGTGGCGGGGGGGCGCGTGCTGGGCGCCACCGACGAGCAGGGCGGCTAGGTGGTGCGCTACGACTGGTCCAAGAACCGGTTGATCTACCCCGAGGACGTGACTGCCACGATCTATTCGGTGCTGGGCATCGATTGGACCAAGAAGCTGTCGGGCGCGCCGTCCGGGCGGGACTTCCAGTACGTGGAGCCGATGTCGGGGACGGACTTCATCGGCAGCACGGAAGTGGCCGAGCTGTTCGCCTAGCGGGGTCCGGGCGGCAGGCGGCGGGCGAGCGGCGCGATGAGCGGGGTCGACTACTGGATTCTGGCCGCCTACTTGCTGGGCGTGCTGTGGGTCGGCGGGCGTCTCGGGTCGGGCCAGCGCTCGCTGCGGTCGTTCTTCTTGGGGGGCAGGACGATCCCGTGGTGGGCCGCCGCCTGCTCCGGGATCGCCACCATGATCAGTGCCATCGGCTACTTGGGCGCTCCCGGCCAGGCCTTCGCCGCGGACTGGACCTACCTGCAGGCGCGCCTGGCTTGGCCGGCGGCCATCGCCGCGACCTGCCTGCTGTTTCTGCCGGTCTTCTACCGGCTGGAGGTCTACACGGCCTACGAGTACCTCGAGCGGCGCTTCGACCTCAAGACGCGGGTGCTCGCGTCCGGCCTGTTCCTGCTGCTCAAGTGCTTTTACACGGGCGTGGCGATCTACGCGCCGGCCTTGGTCGTGGCCGAGATGACGGGCTGGCCGCCCACCTCGATCTGCCTCGGGATCGGGGCCCTCACGGCCCTGTACACCACGGCGGGCGGGATGCGGGCCGTGATCTGGACGGACACGTTGCAGTTCGGGGTGCTGCTGGCGGGCTTGGCCATCGCCTGCAGCACCGTGCTGGGGCAGGTCGCGGGCGGCTTCGGGGAGATCGTGTCGGTGGCCCACTCCGAGGGCAAGCTCCGCTTCCTGGACTGGTCGTTCAGCCTCGAGACCGACTTCACGGTGTGGAGCGGCCTGCTCGGCGGGCTGTTCTTCCTGCTGAGCCAGTACGCGGCGGACCAAGCCGAGCTGCAGCGCTTCCTGACCACCTCGTCGGTCCGCGACAGCTCGCGAGCCTTGATCTCGACCATGGTCTTCACGTCGGTCTACGGCGTGATCGTGTTCTTCATCGGCACGGCGCTGTGGGTGCTGTACTCGCAGCAGCCGGGGCAGGCGGCGCTGCAGATGGACCCCGACCGCGTGTTTCCGATGTTCATCATCGAGCGCATCCCCGAGGGCTGGCGTGGCCTGCTGGTGGCGGGGGTCTTCGCGGCTTCGATGTCCACCGTGAGCTCGATTCTGAACTCGCTTGCGACGGTGGCCGTCCGGGATGTGATCGAGCCGCTGGCTGGCGTCAAGGGTTCGGTCCGCATGGCCCGCTGGGCGACCGTGGTCTTCGGCTGCCTGTCCACCGCGATCTCGGTCTACGCCCGGTCGTTCGGCACGATCCTGGTGGCCCAAGGCAAGATCCGGAACTTCTTCGGAGGAAGCTTGGTCGGGGTCTTCCTGCTGGGGCTGCTGTGCCCGCGGGTGGACGGCCACGGGGCCTTCTCGAGCCTGGTCGCGTCCTTCCTGGCCACAGCGGCGCTGGCGGCGCTCACCGACGTGTCGTGGATGTGGTACAGTGCCTTCGCCACTGCCGTGTCGTTCGCGGTCGGCCTCGCGTTCAGCCGGTTCGCGCCGTCCCGCGGAGGCAGGAGCTTGGAAGGGCTGGTGTGGAGGAGACGCCATGGGGAGCGCTAGCCTGCCCTCGGCCCAGCAGGCGGTCGCCGACATCCGGCTGAGCAAGTACAACCCGCTGTCGCGCATCCTGTTCTTCGACGACTTCGACGAGGGTATGAACGGCTGGTGCGAGCTGGTCGGCAACCACACGGGCGACCTGCGCCAGATCCGGGAGATCGCCCGGGACCACCGCCCGCCGCAGCTAAGCTCCTGCACCTTCTTCGACATCGGAACGCACGGCTCGCTCTCCGGCACGTACTCGCTGAAGCTGGCTGAAGCTGGCCACGCGCGCCGAGCCGAATGCGCTGGCAGTGGCCATCAAGCGCCTCACTTCCGCGGGGCTGGGCCTCGTGCAGTTCGAGACGTACTTCACCATCAAGGCCGAGCAAGTGTTCCGCTCCCGCCCTCGGGACGCCTCCCCGGCGCGGGGCTGGGATGGCAATCTCGCCCCGTCCGAGCTGCAGTTCGGCGAGATCACATTCTCCAATGACATCTGCTCCAGCGATCCGCGTTCCAGATGCCACGGCGTCGTGCGCTACCGGAAGACTGACCCGGCAGGCCGCTTGGTGCAGCAGTGGATGCACCCGACTTCCGCGGAGCCGACGACCAAGATGGAGCGGCAAGGGCTGGTGGACCTCGGCGATCCGCGCATCGACTTCTTCTCGGCCCGGCCCGAGGACTGGCGGGCCCTCCCAGACGGCGGCCAGACGCTGTGCTTCAACGAGACGGCGACCAAAGTGAACTGGCACTACGCGCGCTGGCTGTTTGACACCCGCACCTCGAGGAACGTGGAGTTTCAGTGCAACGACCGGGTGATGGACCTGCGAGACGTCCCGGTACCGGTGTACGACGAGGAGTACCGCGGCCTCGCCAACCTGCTCAATTTCTACGTGGCGGTGCGGACGCATTCTGGCGTGCGCAATTTCCTGCACCTCGACTCTGTCGTTATCTCGGTGGACTGGTGATGCTGCGCCGGTCGTTCACCGCCGTGCTGGAGAAGGGCTCCACCTTCCGCAGTGGATTCGAGACCGAGCCTTATGAAGCCGGATGGGCCCGCGAGGCGCGCTGGTTCGTGCGAGTCCTGCATGGGCGCGGGCGAGGCGCGCTGCGCGTCACGCCGGAGATCTCGCCTGACGGCCTGCACTGGTGCGAAGAGGGAACGGCTCCGGTAGCAGCGGAGGAAGGGGAGCTGGTTTCCTTGGCGCTGGGCAACTTCGGGTCTTGGCTGAGACTGCGCTGCGCGATGGAGAACGGCCTGCGGGAGGTTCGGGTCCTCATCTACCTCGCCCTCAAGGAGTGAGTTCCCGAACTCGCCGCGGCGTTGAGGACGGACGCGGACTCGCTTCGCTGCGACTGCCGGCGGGGCCGAGCGACAAACTGGTTCAGTTCGGCTCCTCCGAGTCGCCCGCCATCCAGTGCTCGCGCATCTGGTAGAGCGAGAATGTGGCGGTCCAAGTGATCAGCACCAAGCCGGTCACCGCCTCCAGCACCACCAAGTACCGGCCGTTCCCCACCGGAACGATGTCCCCCAAGCCCAGCGAGGTGTAGACGGATCCGGAGAAGTAGACGATGTCGCTGATGGTCGGCGACGGTATCGAGAGCGTGACCGTGCCCATCTCGATCAGGATGTACCATCCTGCCGCGAAGACCAGCACTTCGAGAACATGGGCGATGGTGGCGAGGGTCACCGCCAGCGCCACGCTAAGTCGCATGCGACCGTCGGCCACTGAGTTGACCAAGACGGACACCAGCACGAGCAGCTCGCTATGCACGCCCACGCACAGCAGCGGTAGCACGATCCCGGCAAGAATCAGCATGTTGATCGCCGGTCCCGCCGGCCCCGCCAAGCGTATCACGCCCGGAGTGCGGCCTTCCGGTGCCGGTTGCCTGCTGCCATTCTGGTCGCGTCCAACGGTAGCGGGGGGCGGTTTCCGGGCGGCCTGCGAAGTTCATCCGCCCGGCTCGCGAAGGCCGAACGAACTGCGGCGTCTAGCCGCGGCCCCGGAAGCGACCGAAGCGCCCGCCTCGGATCCGGCCTCCGCTAGGCCGGCTCGAAGTCTCGGAACGGGCATCCGGATCAATGACCAAGTCGAAGGTCGTCGCCAGCTCCCCGATCTCGGATCCCGGTATCGGCTCGAAGTCCACGAACAGGGAGCCGGCATTGCCCGCACGGCCGGCTTGGCGGATCACTGAGTCGCTAGCGTTGCCTTCGAAGCCCCGGAGGAAGAGCTGGGTGGTGAGCACGCGACGGCCACTGAGGTTGACGGCGTAGTGGATGTGAGGGACACTGCCGGCCCCGAAGCCGTACGCCACGGGCTTGATTGTGCGGAATCGGTACTCGCCGGTCGAACCAGTCTCGAAGCGTCCGAAGCCTTGGAAGTTGGAATCCCGGCGCTCCTGGCCGGGGGCCTTGGTGTGGATGTAGATGCCGTTGGCGTCGACCTGCCAGATCTCGACGGTCGCGTTGCGGACCGGCTGGCCCGCGGGCGTCAGTACGCGCCCGGTGACATGCGCTACTTCGCCCAGCGCGGGCGTGGCAGCGTCGTTGAGGATGAGCAGGTCGTTGTCGGTGTCCAAGGGCAGCCTGTCGGGGTAGTAGGGCCCCTCGGTGACGCTCGCCGTTCGGGCCAGCTTCTCCGCGAACAGCCCCGGTACGGTGAAGAGCGCTCCGGTCGCTGCTGCGGCTTTGAAGAACGCTCGTCGCGTCAGAGCTTCTATGGATCGATGACTCATGGTGGCCTCCCTTGCAGCGACCCCACTCCCTCGCAGTCGTGGCAGGTTGTGCATTGAGTTCGTTCGGCCTGCGGGGTGCCTGGTCGCTACTTGAATAGGGGAGCCGTGACGGCTTGGAGTTACACGGGCTCGCGACGGGGAGCCGTCAAGGATCCAGCCCGCCGCTAGCCGGGACTTGTCAGCCTCACCCTCGGTCCGCTTCGCTGAACTCTCGCGCAGCGCCGGAGCGCATGCTGCAGGCAGTTTGCCATGCATTCCCAGCAGCCGACCTGGCGGCCGCGTCGATGGCAGGTGGTTCGTCCCTCAGCCTTGCAGCCGCTGCCGAATTCCGACGCCGTGCCCCATCCGACTTCAGACCACCTCAGGGAGTTCTCCTCCTCAGGCAGCAGCCTGCGTGCGCATTGCAAGGCGTCAAGGCATTCGCTAGGCAGGGATCGGTTAGCCAACTTCTCGTTCATGGATGAGAAGCCTCGCTCGATGGACTGCATCATGTCTGTGAACACATTGAGGTCGATGTTAGGACAGGTCTGTGTGAGTCGATCGATGCGTCACTGCGTCCGGACATGGACGCGGCATTGCGACGGCACATGCATCACTACATCGACATTCAGGAATTCACCGGTGAACACATCGTGGACATAGCGCAGCACCACGAAGCTGTACGGTACGCGATCAGTCATGTCAGCACCTCAGCCCTCTCTCCGCCTCGGTCAGCGCGCCCACTAGGTGCCTCGCCTGTCGAACCTCGACCAGTGCGGCATCGACAGCCGGACCTGCCGCCATCTATTCCTCCGGCGCGGACGACCGGATGGCTTCCAGCACTTTGTCGGACAGGCCCACCCATGCCCGTTGAACCGCGCCGGAGTCAAGTTCCCTGCGCCTCCTTCTCAATGTCGCCAAGAACATATGCTGGGACGGTTGGCTCGACCACTGCAAGCCCCCTTGTTGCCATGGCGGAGGGCCCCATGGGTTAATTCTTGCTTGTCTAAGGGTAATAAATAGAATATAATACGAATCTATGGAGAGTTCATTCTCGCAGTTGGCAACAGTCCGCCCCTTGGAGGCGCCGTTAGCTGGAACTCGTGCCAGCGAGGCGGCAGCCTGTCTCTCGCTGCGGCATGGGGGCCGGCTCGTCCCCTCTCCTGGCGCGGGAAGCGGATCCGCAGTCAACGAGGTGCGCGAGACCGCATGGAGGGTCGGGAGGTGGCTGGCATGAAGGCGGGCCCTTCCTCGCCAGGTCGCCGCGCCGCGCCGCTGTACGCCGCGCTGCGCGTGCCGGATTTCCCTGTCGCCGCGCTGCGGAGAGGCGAGCGTCGGCCGCCGCCGACGGTCGTCGCTTGCGGGGAGCCGCCGAACCGGTTCGTTCTTGCCTCCGACCTGTCGGCCAGGAAACGCGGGGTGCGGGACGGCATGGCTCTGGCCGCTGCCCGCGCGCTGCACGGCGCGTCGGAGGCCTCCCGCACGCTCAGGGTCCTTGATCGAGACGAGCGGGCCGAGCGCCGAGCGCAGGAGCTGCTGCTCGGGCTAGCTGAGAAGGCCACGCCCCAGTTCGAGGATGTCGCGCCGGGGCTGCTCGTCTTGGACTTCGGCGGATCACGCGATCCTTACACCGCGGCGGCGGAACTGGCCGCACGGTCTTCCCGGCTCGGACTCGGAGCCGGCGTGGGTGTTTCCGGGAACCGCTTGGTTGCTCTGTGCGCGGCCGGCACACGGCAAGGCGTCACGCATGTATACCCGGGGCAGGAGGCGGGCTTCCTGCAGTCCCTGCCGCTGAGTGCCCTGCCGCTGGACCGTGCGGACCTCGAGACACTCGGCCGCTGGGGCGTGCGCCGCATCGGGGAGTTGGCTCGCCTGTCCGAAGAGCAGCTGGCCGAGCGCTTCGGCGAGCGAGGGGGGCGCATGGCCCGGCTGGCTCGCGGCGAGGAGGAGTCGGTGCTCGACGCCTGCGAGCCGCAGCCCCAAGTTGAGTTCCGCCGAGACTTCGAATGGGATGTCGATCGCGTCGAGCCCCTCTTGCTGGCTCTGTCGGGCCTGCTGGACCGTCTCGGCTTGCAGCTGCAGGGCAGCGGCCAGGCGGCCGCCAGCCTGACCGCGCGGCTGCAACTGGCTGGCGGCGGGGCGGTCGAGAGAACTCTCGAGTTGCCCTACCCGATCAGCGACGCGCGCACGCTGCTCGCTTTGATGCGCATCGAGCTGTCGGCCCGTCCACCCGGAGGAGCGGTGGACGGAGTGCGTTTGTCCGCCGTGCCTGTCGAACGGCGCCTAGTGCAGCGGTCCCTGTTCGCTCCGGACTTGCCCGGCCCGGAGGAACTTGCTGTGACCTTGGCGCGGCTGGCCGGCTTGGTGGGGGCCGGGAGAGTTGGAGCGCCCGTGCATCTGGATACGCATCGGAGGGAAGCGGGGGCAGTGGCAGCCTTCCGGCCTGCGCTCGGCGGTGCCGAACTGCATCCGGAGCCGGCCCAAGCGGTTCCGGAAGCCGGCCCAGCCTCCGCGAAGGCTTCCCAGCGGTGTCGTCCGCAGTCGCGGGTGCATTCGACTCCCGCCCTCGCGGGGGCTTCCCTGATGTTCCGCGCCTTCCGCCCGTCCCGCCCAGCGAAAGTGATGCTGGAGCGTGACCGCCCTGTTCGGCTAGCGGCGAGAGGGGCTTGCGGCCCGGTGACGGCCAGCGCAGGGCCTTGGCATGTCGCGGGCGAGTGGTGGACCGCCGGCGGCTGGCAGCGCAGGGAATGGGATGTCGAGGTCGGAGGACGTTTGTACCGTGCCTGCTGCGAGGCGTCGACGGGAGACTGGTTCTTGGCCGGGGAGTACGACTAGCCGCCGCCAGGAGGGAGAGTCCGATGTACGTAGAGCTGCACAGCGCCTCCGGCTTCAGCTTTCTAGAAGGGGCCTCGGACCCGGAGGACTTGGCCGGCGAGGCTGCCAGTCTCGGCTACCGCTCGCTGGCGCTGTGCGACCGCGACTCGGTCTCCGCGGCACCGCGCTTCTTCCAAGCGGCCAGCGAGGCCGGCCTGCGACCGCTCGTCGGCTGCGAGATCTCACTTGACCGGCCCGGCATCCGGAAAGGCACGCCCAACGGCATGCTCGACCGCCGGCTCACCGTGCTGGCCGAGAGTCGCGCCGGCTACCGTAACCTCAGCCGCTTGCTCACTCGCATGAACCTCCGATCGCCCAAGGGGGAGGGCCGCGCCCGCTGGGAGGATGTCGAGGAGCATGCCCCCGGCTTGGTCGCCCTGCTGCACGACCTCCGCGATCAGGATGAGATCCGCGGCATCTTCGGCCCGTGCAACGTCTATGTCGAGCTGCAGCGTCACCTGATCCGGGCGCAGGAGTCGGCCAACCGGGCGCGGGTTGAATTCGCCCGGTCTCACGGACTGCCCCTGCTGGCCACCAACGGCGTCCGCTATGCCACGCCGAACCGCAAGCCCGTTTACGACGCCCTCGCCTGCTTGCGGTTCCGGCGCAGGCTGGACAACGCCGGACGGCTGCTCGACGTCAACGCGGAGCGCTGCCTCAAGCCGCCCGCTGAGATCGAGCGCCTTTTCGCGGACCTGCCGGAGGCCGTGGCGCATGCGGCCGAGCTGGGCGAGCGACTCGGCTTCACGCTGGCGGATCTGGGGTACCAGTTTCCCGAATACCCCTTGCCGCCGGGGGAGGATGCGCCGTCGTACCTGCGCGAGATGACGTTGCGGGGGGCGGCCGAGCGCTACCGCGGACTGCCCCATCGACAGCGGGCGCTGCGCCAGATCGACCGCGAGCTGGCGCTGATCGCCAAGCTCGGGATGGACGGCTACTTCCTGGTGGTCTGGGACATGGTCGAGTTCGCCCGCCGCAGCGGCATCCTCTGCCAAGGGCGGGGTTCGGCGGCCAACTCGGCCGTCTGCTATTCGCTGGGCATCACGGCGGTCGATCCGGTCGGCATGGATCTGCTCTTCGAGCGATTCCTCTCGGAGGAGCGGGGCGAATGGCCCGACATCGACATCGACCTCCCTTCCGGCCGACAGCGGGAGCGCGTGATCCAGTACGTTTACAGCCGCTACGGGAGGCGCGGGGCCGCCATGACGGCCAACGTGATCACCTATCGCGGCAAGAGCGCCGTGCGCGAGATGGGCAAGGTGCTCGGCTTCCCTGAGGAGATGATCGCCCGGCTCTCCAAGCGCATCCAGCGGTTCGAGTACGCCGACAGCCGGGACGGCCTGCTCAGCCAAGCCGGCGAGGCGGGCCTGGACCGGAGCGACCCGCGCGTTCTGCACTGGCTGCGCCTCTGCCTGCAGGTCAAGGGGCTGCCTCGACATCTCGGCCAGCATTCCGGCGGGATGGTCCTTTGCAAGGGCAGCCTCGACTCTGTCGTGCCACTGGAGAACGCCCGTATGCCCGGTCGCGTGGTCATGCAGTGGGACAAGGAGGACTGCGCCGACTTGGGCATCATCAAGGTCGACCTGCTTGGACTGGGCATGATGGCCGCCTTGGAGGACTCGACCGCGATCATCCGCTCGCGTGGCGGCTCGTTCGATCTCGCCAGGATTCCTCCGGACGACCCCAAGACCTACAGCATGATCCAGCGGGCCGACACCGTGGGCGTCTTCCAGATCGAGAGCCGGGCGCAGATGGCAACCCTGCCGCGCATTCGCCCCGCCTGCTTCTACGACTTGGTGGTCGAGGTGGCCATCATCCGCCCCGGCCCGATCACGGGCAAGATGGTGCATCCCTACATCAACCGCCGGCTGGGCCGGGAGCCGGTGCGGTACGCGCACCCGTCGCTGGAGCCGATTCTTGAGCGGACCTTGGGCGTGCCGCTGTTTCAAGAGCAGATTCTCCGCATGGCGATGGCTACGGCGGGCTTCACTGGCGGCCAAGCGGAGCGGCTGCGCAGGGCGATGGGCTTCAAGCGCTCCGCTGATCGCATGCAGAAGATCGAAGGACGGCTGCGGAGGGGACTATCGGAGAACGGAATCGAAGGGGACACGGCGGACGAGATCGTGCGCTTGATCTCGTCGTTCGCGCTATATGGCTTCCCGGAGTCTCACTCGGCCAGCTTCGCCCTGCTGGCCTACGCCAGCGCGTATCTCAAGGCACACTACCCTGCCGAGTTCCTAGCGGCCTTGCTGAACTGCCAGCCAATGGGCTTCTACTCGCCGGCGGTGCTCGTCAAGGACGCGCAGCGGCACGGCGTGCGGGTGCTGCCGATCGACGCGAACCGGTCGGAGGTCCGCTGCACTGTCGGGGACGAGCCCGGCGCGGCGCAGGATCTGGCGCCGCGTGCCGGCGCGAGCGTCCGTGTCGGACTGATGTATGTCGGCGATCTGCGCTCCCGGTCGGCCGGCGCGATCGCGGAGGAGCGCCGCCGGGGCGGAGGCTTCCGCACCATCGCCGAACTGATTCGGCGGGTGCCCACGCTCGGCAAGCGCGAGCTGGACGCCTTGGCGGAGATCGGAGCGCTGAACTCCCTCGGCCAGGGGATGCACCGGCGCGAGGCCCTGTGGCAGGTGGAGAGCGCGTGGCGGCCCAAAGGGCCGCTGTTCGAGCGGCAGGACGGGAAGCTGCCCGAACCGGGCCCCTTGCGGCCGATGAGCCCGCTGGAGCGGCTTGAGGCCGACTATCGCGGTGCGGGCCTAACGGTGGGGAAGCATCCGATGCATTACCTGCGGGGCATGGTGGATGCGAGCGTGCTGTCCTCCACGCAGGTCGCAGGCGTCGCGGACGGCAGGCGTGTGCGCGTGGCCGGAGCGGTCATCACCCGGCAGCGGCCCGGAACGGCCAAGGGCTTCTGCTTCGTAACCTTGGAGGACGAGACGGGCGTCGCGAACCTGATCCTGGCGCCCAAGGTGTTTCAAGCCCACCGCTTCGCCGTGTTGGACGAGCCGTTCCTGCTGGCGGAAGGAATTCTGCAGAAGGCCGAGGGCACGGTTGCCGTCAAAGTGGAGAGGCTGCTGCCCCTCAGTGCGCCAGCACTGGGGATCGAGTCTCACGACTTCCGCTAGCGTCGCAGCCCGTTTCTGGATTCACCGAGCGTGACGCGCCGCCCTACGAGCTCGCGGCATCATACCGGAATCCCTTGAACTTCACCCGGAACAGGAGCGCGTAGAGCACCGGCACCACTCCCAAGGTGAGCAGCGTGGCGAAGATGAGACCGAAGATGATCGCGATCGCCATGCTCTCCCACATCGGACCTCCGGCAAACCAGAGGGGCAGCAGTCCACCGACCGTCGTGACCGTCGTCAGCAGAATCGGCCGGATCCTTCGCTGCGCCGCCTCGATGATGGCCCGGCGCGGTTCTCGATGGTTCTCGTTGATCTCGATGCCGATACGATCGATCAGCACGATCGCATTGTTAATCACAATGCCGGCTAGCGAGATCACGCCCAACAGAGTCATGAAGCCGAATGCAGAGCCGGTCACAAGCAGGCCGATAACGACCCCGACGAGTGCCAACGGAATCGACAGCAGAATGATCAAAGGTTTCCGGAACGAGTTGAACTGGGCGATGAGCAGCATCAGGATGAACACTCCCGCGTAGGGCAGCTTGCTGTTGACTGCGCTCTCGCTCTGGGAGGACTCCTCCAGTTCCCCGCCGAACTCGAAGGAGTAGCCCGGAGGCCAGTTGGTCTGCTCTTGGAGAAGCCACTCGCCAAGCGGGTTCGTGATTTCGACCGCCGTGACGTCATCGGAGAGCTGACTAGAGATAGTGACAGTGGTCAGGCGGTTGCGCCGCAACAGCTTGGCGGGTTGCCATTCGATTGCCAAGTCTGCGACCTGCATGAGGGGAACAGGCGTGCCTAGGCTTTGCGAGTAGACGTTCAGACTCTCCAGCTTTGAGATGTCCTGTCGGTTTGCTGCGACGGATCGGATTATGACAGGAATGACTTCAGTTCCTTCCCGGAACTGCGTGCCTTGATAGCCGCTGAGGACCGACTGCAGGGACAGGGCGATGTCTCGGTTGGTGACACCGCTTCGTCGTGCCTGAGCATCGTCAATCCGCACTTGCAGCCGCTTCGTTCTCTGACCCCAGTCGTCGTCCACGCTTTTTGTTCCGTGAATCGATTGCATCTGATCCTTGATCGTGTCCACAATTGCGAAGACCTGCTGACGGTCGGGCCCCGACACGCGAACCTCTACAGGATTGGCGATCACAGCACCCAGCGGAAGCGGCCCGATGGTGGCCACCATGGACGGATAGTTCTCCGCGCAGAAATCTTCAATGCTTCGTGCGAGACTAGGAATCAACTCGGCCGCCGTCAGATTGATCAGCGCGTACGAATACTCAGGGCTTGGAGGCTTCGGTCCATAGGCAAGTGAGAATCGAGGCGCTCCTTCGCCAACATACGTGGACCAGTTGACGACTCCGTCTGGTCGCTCATCCGTGCTGGTGAGTTCTGACTGAATGAAGTTGTCCAGATGCTGCGCAAACTGCTGTGTGGACTCGATTGATGTGCCGATCGGTGCCTCAAACTCGGCTGTCATGATCGGTGTGTCGTCACCCGGAAAGAATATTGCAGGAACCAATCCGAAGCCCACCATAGTCAGATAGAACACGCCGACGATGCCGAGCAGCGAGAGTCCAGGAAATCGGACCATCCCCAAGAGAGCACCCCGATAAGTGCGATAGAACCACGAGTTGTAGGCTTCCGAGCGAGTGCTGGAAGTCTTCACCTTGAGGAACTTGACGCATAGCAGGGGAACCAATGTTAGCGCCAATATCCATGAGGAGAGCAGAGCGATCGTGATGACCACGAAGAGAACTCCGGTGTACTCACCCATCGTACCCTCGGCCAAGTAGATCGGCAGGAAGGCTGCGGAGGTAGTCAGCGACGACGTCAACAGCGGGATCCTGAGTTCCTTGGCTGACTTCACGGCAGCCTCAACCGGGGCAGTTCCCTCGGACATTGCGACGACGATCGATTCGCCCATGACGATCGCGTTATCTACTAGCATGCCCAGTGTGATGATGAGAGAGGCCAGCGTCATCTGGTTCAGACCCAGCCCCATCCACTGCATAACTAGCAGGCTCATCAGCAGCGCTGATGGAACGAGTGACGCGACAACGAGGCCCGTTCGGATCCCGAGCATCAGCACCATTACGAGCAGAACGATGGCCACAGACTGGCCCACACTAACAACGAAATCGTTCACTTTCTGAGCCACTCTCTGTGGCTCAAATGCTACTATCTCGAAGTCAATACCGATAGGATACTGGCGCTGAGCGATCGCAAGAAGGTCCTTGATCTCTTCGCCAAGATCTACGACATTCCCTCCCTCTTTGACCGAAACCGACACTGCTAAAGCAGGATAATTATTCACGCGTACGGTACTGGAAGGAGGGTCCAAGAAACCACGAGTGATCTCTGCAATGTCTTCGAGATACAGGAGACTTGACCGATTCGGAGCGCTCACAATCGTCCGCTTCAAGTCCTCAATCGTGTTGAAGTTTCCAGACGGCTCAAGCTCCAGACGTTCCTGTCCAGAGAGCAAACTCCCGCCGGAAACGAGGATGTTTCGGGCTTGTAGAGCTTGGCTGATCTGACTCACTGACAGCTTCAGTTCGGCTAGGCGAGTGTCGTCATATTCCACGAACACCCGTTCCTCCTGTGTTCCGAGGATGTTGACCTTGCCAGCGTTGCGTAGCCTTAGCAGTCGATCACGGAGCTGCAGGGCGACTTCCCTGAGTTCTGCGTAGTCGAACCCATCCCCAGTGATTCCGACAATCGTTCCGTACACGTCTCCGAACTCGTCGTTCACCTGTGGTTCGAATGCCCCGTCCGGAAGCGTTCGGGCCATGGCGCTGATCTCACGCCGGAGCTTGTCCCAGATCGGGCGCATCTCAGTGAATTCGTTGCGAATGTTCACGGCGACGATCGAGAGGCCGGTCTTGGAGGTGCTGGTCACGAAATCCAGTTCGGGAATTCTCTGTACCGCCCGCTCGACCTTGTCTGTCACCAAGGCTTCGACGCGATCCGGACTGGCGCCCGGGAAGCGCGTGACCACTTGGGCGGTCCGGATGGTGAAGCCTGGATCCATGGCCTGCTCCATGCTCAAGTAGGCCCCGTACCCACCGAGGGCCACCGCCACTGCGAGCATGGCGGTCACGCGGTTGTTGGTGATGGCGAAGCGTGTCAGGTCCATGGCGCGCTAGTCGGAACTGATCAGGCGCACGGGGTGCCCGTCGTAGATCTGGTTCAGGCCCGCTGTGATGACCCGGTCGCCGTCGGAGAGGCCTGCCAGGATTTCGATGCCGCCTGCGACCAGCTGACCGACCTCAACGCTGCGCCGCCGAGCGGCGGCAGTGCCTTCCAGCACGGTCTCGACGATGTAGACGTGATTGCCCGACTCGCTTCCCAGCACGGCGTTAGCCGGCACCACATGCCGAGGCTGCTCGCTGGCGGAGCCGAACTGTATCCGTGCCTCGATGGCCATGCCAGGGCGGACGGGAAGCGCCCCGCCTGGCTGGATCAACTCCTCCCACATGCGGTCGAGTTCAATCGTCACTGGATATGTGGTCACGCCTTCCGCGGGCACGATCCCCACCGTCTTGATGCGGCCCGCGAACGACTGGTGCGGAAGAGCGAGGAAGCGAACGCTTGCGCGCTTGCCCGGAGCCACTTCAGCCAGCAGCATGTCGGGCACGGCCACCTCCACTTGCGGGCGATCCCCGGTCACGATCTCGACGACGGCCGAACCCGCCGCCACGCTCTCGCCTTCTTCGACTGTGACGCCGACTATGCCGCATCGGGCGGGCGCATGAAGCTGCGTGTACTTGATTCTCTGCCGGCCTTGATGCAGCCTCTGCCGGACCGCGTCGACGCGCGCTTGCGCCGATTCGCGCCTCGTCATCGCCGACTCGAATTCCCCTCTTGATGCGTTGTTCCTCTCGTAGAGCTGCTGGACGCGCCGGAATTCAGACTCTCTCAGCGCGGACTCCGCCCTTGCCTCGGCAACTGACGCCTCGATCTCTCGCAATCCGATTTCGAAGTCCGCCGGATCGAGTTCCGCGATCAGGTCTCCCTCCTCTAGGAGATCGCCGTCGTCCACATGCAGCCGCTGCACGGTGCCCGACACCCGGAAGGCGAGTCCGGCCCGCACATCGGCCTTGGCGAATCCGGGGAAGGTTCTGACCCGCTCCCCGTGGGACGTGCTGACCTCCATATACTTGACAGGACGGGCCAAGGGCTCGCCGGCCGGTGTCGGTTCCTCCTGCGTGCAGGACACTGCAAGCGCGATGGTCAGCGTCAGGCAGACTGCCCGCAGTCTCGCAGCGTGCCGCTCCGGCCATCTCCGAAGGGCAGCCATCTCAGGGCTGGATGGAGCTGGATGCATGGCCTCTCTCCTCGTAGTAGTGCTCGATGTTGCGAATCAACGCTTCGCGCTCCTCGGCGGATCGGAAATAGTCGAAGCGTCCCGCGGCGCGCTGGGCCTCCATGAGGTCGATGAGGTGATTGAAGACCGCGTTGGCCGAGTCCAGCCTCGCCGAGAGAGCTTGAGACTGGGCGTCGAGCAGGCGCACGATGCTCACCAGCCCCTCGGTATAGGCGTCACGGACCATGTCGAGGTTTTCTTGGGCGGCCGAGGCGGCCTCCTGCGCCAAGGCGATTCCGGCGAAGGAGGCCCCCGCCAAGTGCAGGGCTGATCGGATCCGTTGCTCGATCCAGAGGCGTGTGGCCTCGCGCTCGGTCGTCAGCCGGTCCAGCTCCACGGTGGCCCGGGCGCGCTGGGCACGCAGCTGCCCGCCTCGATACAGCGGCAGCGCCGCCTGAATCCCGACTGTCCAATTCGTGCTGCCGGCGCCTTGCTGGGAGAGCCCCAGCAGTTCGTCACCGGAGCCGCCGACACCGACGGTTTGAAGCTGCGCGTCGAGTCCTACCGTGGGCACGTAGAAGGCCCGCCTGGTGGCAACTAGGACGCGCTTCTGGGCACGAATCCCAGCGTCGAAGCGTCGCAATTCTGGCGACGACTCAAACGCCACCCTAGTCATGAACTCGCGAAAGACCCGGAATGCCCCGGGACTTTGAACATATGGCCGGAGGCGCTCGAAAGTGATGGTCAGATCGGGATCGTCGACGCTCGCCTCGATGGTCAAGAAATCCTCCTCCAACGGACGGTTGAGGACTCGGTTCAGATTGATTTCAGCCCGGTTGCGCTGGGCGGAGGACTCAATGACGCGGCGGCGGTCCTGAGCGATCTGGCTTCGCCACCGCAGCAATTCGTCTCGGCCGGCCGTGCCCACTTCAGTGCGCGCTCGCGCCAAGCCCAAGTTCGAGCGCGTCAGGGCCAGATTCACGCCCTGGATCTCCTCGACGGTCTTCGCGCGCAGCACCTCGAGATAGCTCTGGGCAGCTTCTAGGATTACGTCCAAACGCAGTTGAAACCGTTCCTGCTCCCTGGCCGTCTGAAAATGCCGCTCTGCATCGTAGGCTGAACGCGCCGGTTCCGAGTACAGGATCTGGCTTACGCCTACGCCGCCTGCAGCTTGCCTTTGGCGCAGGAACGGACTGGCCCGATCTTGGTCAATGAACGTCCCGCCGCCTGAGAGGCTCGCCTGCGGCAGCAGGGCGGATCGCGCCTCCCGCACGAGCTGATAGCCCGCCTCAACCGAGCGCTGCGCCGCGATTAAGTCCAGATTGACGTTCTCTGCCTCTCGGATCACGGAGGAAAGCGAAGTGCGCCGAACGGCGCGCTGCTCGGGCTCGTCCAAGACTTGGGCTTCGGCAAGCAGCGCGAACGTAGGGTCGACTCCGGCGGCCCGCGCTGCCGTCATGCTGATCGTGAGCTGCTCGTCCAGCCTGAAGTCAACCGGCAGCGTCCCGGCGTCTTGGCCCTGTAGGATGTTGAACAGGTTCAGGGCGATGCGACGTACGAAGAACTCCTCGTTGTGCTCCAGTGTCAGACTAGCCATGATGCCGCGCATCACGTCTCGCTGACCAAAGAGCGAATACGTCGGCAGTCCCCTCCGTCTGAACTCGGCAACGAGGCGGTCGAACTCGACGGGCGGAAGGTGCGGCATGGCGGCTACCATCACCGCCTCTATGTCGGGTGGAATGCTCTCCAATGCCGAATCAGCCGTGTCGCCAACTGCCACGAACGTCAGTTGCATTCCGGTGCCCCTGAGGGTCTCCGATGCTCTTTCCATCATGCTGGCGTTCTCGCTCAGCCAGCCGTCCATCGCCAGCACGGCAAGTCTTGAGAAGGAGGTGATTTCCTGAAACACCCCAACCTCACGGACTAGGTTCTGATTGAACGTGATATAGCTGAGGTTGGTGACTCCGCTGACTCTGACTCGCTCAACGCCACCACCCACATCTGAGGGGCGTTCCAGCACCGCCACAGGCACACCTTCGATCTCAGGACTTCCTACAGCTGCAGCCACAACCGGCTTCGGTAGGTCCGTTTGGCGCACGACGTATGCCGGACCGATATAGCCTAGTACGACGACAATATCGATGCCCGGATCAGTCAGAAGAGCATTGATGTTATCGCGTGAGCGCTGCGCTGACCAGTCGCCCACAAGTTGGCTCTCGGCTGGGAATTCGACATCAAATCGCGTTCCGAATAATTGGCGGACCTCGTCGTATAGAGGGGTACGAACGTCGATGTCTTCAGCAAGTGGGCCGTCCAATGCTATTCCGATTCGGACGGCTCGTTCTTGCGAATAACCGGGGATAACGAAAATGAAGTAGAGCAACCAAGCCAAGCTATGAAGCGAGCACGGACGGACTGATCTCCAGTCTGGGTTCCGCTCGGAATACTGCATCAGGGAAGTATCCCAATCGGCAGTGTTTGGCGAGGGGTTGAACTCAGATCGTACGCGGTGCATGGGTGCAGTGGTGGCCTGCACAGCAGGTCTGGACGGGCCGCTGAGGGACGGCTAGGCTGAGGCCGGGAATGGTCCGCTGATGGCTGAGCGGAAAACGCAGGCAATTTGCCAGTGATCCGTCTGCACTGCGACCGGAATGGCCACCCAGACGGCTCCGACAGGGTCCGGAGTACCTTCCTCTGGAGAACGGACTCGGTCCGGCGTTGAAGTGTGTGCCATGGAGTCGTCCGTGGTGGCCTCATGGCAATCAATGCGGCCCCACTTCAGGAGGGCCACGGAATCCGTCCCGAGCCCGATACTGCTGGCACACTTCATGCATGCCAGAGGCAAAAGCGACCCGTGCCGGCCAGTCCAGCATGTCATGTGGCCCAGCCACCGGCATCATTATAGCAGCTTGGCCCACTTACTGGCACAAGCTCGCCGTCCCGCCGAGGCCAGCAGCGGCAGTGGCCCCTCAGGTTTCCGCTGCTATTGCGGACGGAAAGGGCAGCTGTGGCGGTAGCCGTGCAGCGACAGCGGGCTTGCCGGCCGGGCGAGTTGCAGCTTGACCAGTTGCCCACGGCTTCATGGCCGCCACGGCGTTGCTTCGCGGTCTCGCCACACCGCATGCAGGTCGTTCCCGATCAGCTGGGAGACACGTTGTGTCGCGCGCCAGCCAAGTCATGCCTCTCCCCGGAGAGGCCCGCGCTGGCCCGCATGCGCAAAGGCTCTACCGGCCAGCGGGGATTCCAGCGCCTGCCGGCCAGCGAGGGGGCCCGCATGCCTGAGTGCGTCCGCGGACGAACAGTCCGCGAAGACGGCCAGCGAGTCCCTCGACACCGTGCCTGCGATCAGAAGATGATCTTCAATCCCATCTGGAACTCGCGCGGCGGCACCTGAGTCCCCGTCACCAGTCCAAACCGCGGACTGGCGCGGTTGGCGTCCGGCGCGTTGAACATCGTCGAGTTGAACGCGTTGAACGCTTCGGCGCGCAGCTGCACTGCCAGCCGCTCGCTCACGCTGAACTCTTTGAACAGGGAGATGTCGAACCTCTGCACGCTGTCGGGCCGCAGAGTGTTCCGCCCGAGAGTGCCGAACGTGAATTGATCAGGCGCGGCGAATGCTGCGGTGTTGATCCACTGCTCTGGCGAGGGGTTGCTCAGCCGGTGGTCGCCGACGAGATTCGCTCGCAGGTACGTCCCAGGATTGTTCACGTTTGCCAGATCGCCCGGGACAACCACCTGATAGGGCAGCCCGCCTCGGAAGTTGACCAGCGCGTTGAACTGCCAGCCGCCGATGATGTGGTCCGCGGCCCGGCTGATGTCGGAACCGTACTTGCGGCCGCGGCCGAACGGCACGTCGTAGACCAGGCTGCCTACGAAGTAGTGGGGGATGTCATTCGCCGAAACGCTGCGCTGGCCGTTGAGATCGTACTCGTTCTGAATCGAGCAGCCCTCGGTTCCGAAGAAACCGGAGCAGCCGATGTCGATCGATTTCGCCCAAGTGTATGCTGCGGTGAACGCCATACCGCTCGTGAAGCTGCGCTTCGCAGACAGCTGCAGGCTGTTGTAGTTGCTGCGGCCGATCGACTTCTCGAAGTAGGTCGGGCGCATATGGGGGTGGCGCATGCGCTCCTTGGGGTCGCCCGGGCCTGGCGTGACGGCCGTGTTGCGGCGTCCGCCGAGGGAGAGGTCTCGGTTTCCGGATCCGACGTAGTTGGCCTCCACGACCGTGTTTCGCATGAGCTGGTGCTGGATTCCGAAGTTCCACTGCATCGAGTAAGCCTGGTCGAACTCCGGATCCACGAACCACCACTGGGTATTGAAGGGTGTCGGAGCCGGCACGCTGGCTTGGCCCAGCAGGGCGTCTTGCGCCTTGACTTGGGGTGCCGGGTCGCTAGGCGTCGGCTTGGAGAGGATTCCGAAGCGTGTGACGGAGACATCCGGCCAGTTGCCGCCGATTCCTCGAGCGCTCTGGTAGATTCCGGCGAAGTTGTCGTAGACGACGCCGGCCGAGAAGCGGAACGTGGTCTTGTCAGAGAGCCGGTACGCTAGCCCCATCCTCGGACCGAACATCGCGCCCTTGCCGGGGAACAGCACGGCGTCGTCGCCGAGCGCGATGACGTTCTCCGGCAGCCGTCCGTCCGGCGTGGGGATGCACGGGGCTCCGCCCACCTCCGCGCACGAGCCGGGGACCTTCA
The DNA here is from genome assembly GCA_963662745.2 of Bryobacterales bacterium. GTDB lineage: Bacteria > Acidobacteriota > Terriglobia > Bryobacterales > UBA6623 > VXMF01. The sequence continues at coordinate 189,168 of CAXXUI010000002.1, read as the reverse complement.
GGACGGCGTACTGGCCGGTGTCGGTGTTCGCGTTGCCGGTGAAGATGTTGCCGTCCGCCACCGTGCCGTATTGCGGCACCCAAGCGTGGTCGAACCGGAGGCCGAAGTTGACCGTCAGTTTCGAAGTGGCCTTCCAGGAGTCTTGGAAGTACAGCCCTTGGTTTCCTCCGAAGCGCAGGGATTCCACGATGTTGCGCCGCGACGAGGCCTCCACGTAGTTGAGCAGCATCGAAGCGACCGAGTCGCCGGTCGTCTCGGTGTTGGCGAAGTCGGCCGTCGACACTTCGGTGAAGGTGACACCGTGGGAGGCTTGCGTGCGCGACATGGTCGCGAACATGAAGTCCCCGCCGAAGCGGATTGTGTGCCTGCCCTTGACCAAGCTGATGTCACCCTTGATCTGGTAGTTGTTCGCCGGTCGGTTCGTAACGATCGCGGGTGTGCCGCCGAAGTAGTTTGCAGCTGAGACGCCCGACAGCACCGCACCGTCGCGGTACTGGTAGATGCCCGACGGGAATCCGGCCTGCTCGGCCACGCCGGCTCCGTCCACCCCTTCGAACTCTCGGAAGGTCGGGATGTCGCTCACCGAGCGCCCAAACTGGAACTGGCTGGTCATCGACGGGCCGAAGACGTGGACGTAGCTTCCCGAGAAGTTGACCGCGTCCATCTCGTTGCTGTTCACCAAGCCGGTGCGGCCACCGCTTCCCAAACCTGCCTGGTCCAGCTTGCTGAATCGGAACCAAGCGGTGTCCCTGGCGCTGAAGTGGTGGTCGACCTTCACCTGCCACTCCTCTTGGTTGACCGTGTTGCTGCGGCCGTCGACGGCGTTGAACTGTGGACGCTCGGTCACTGACGGCAGCGGCAGGCCCGTCGCTTGGAGGTAGCCCAGAATGCTCTGGTCGAGCCGGCCCTGAGGGATGACGTTGTTCGGGAATTGCGGGCGGATGAACGCACCGGGGCTGGCCGGGTCCTCACGAGTCTCGGCTGGATCGAAGATGTTCCGTCCAGACTGGCTGAAGTCGCCTCCCAGCTGCGCCGCGGTCGGGACGTTGTAGAATCGCGCGGCCGGCGTGCTGAAGCGGAAGATCTGGGCGGCGCCGAAGAAGAAGGTCCTGTTTCGGATGACCGGTCCGCCGACCGTGCCCCCGAACTGGTTCTGCCGGAAGGGGTCGATGCTGGTGCGGTTGAACTGCCGGGCGTTGAGGGCGTCATTCTTGAGGAACCAGAAGGCGACGCCGTGCAGGTCGTTGGTGCCGGATTTGGTCACGATGTTCACGATTCCGCCCGAGCCCATCCCGAATTCCGCCGAGTCGTTGTGGGACTGGACCTTGAACTCCTGGATGGCATCCAGAATCGGCGGCACGGCGTAGGCGTTGCCGAACGTCTCAAAGTTGGCGACGCCGTCCAGCATGTAGACGTTGGCGCGGTTGTTCTGGCCGTTCACCGAGGGGTTGGCCGCTTCGCCGATCTGCCGCGTGTAGCTCAGGGACTGGCTGCCCGGAGGGCGGACCATGACCACGCCCGGCTGCAACATGAGCATTTGCGTGAAGTTCCGGCCGTTGAGCGGGAGGGCCTTCACGGTACGCTCCTCCACCGCTTGGCCCAGTTCGGCGGACGAGCTCTGCAGCTGCACGGCGGCCGCGGTGACCTCGACGGTCTCGGTCACGGCGCCGATCTGCATCGAGAAGTCGAGCGTCGTCGTTTGGTTGACGGTCAGCGTGAACGGTTCGAGCCGCTGCGTCGTGAACCCCTCGGAGGACGCCTCCAAGGTGTACTCGCCCACCTGCACGTTCTGGAAGCGGTACACGCCGGCCTCGTTGGCTTGCGTGTCGAGCGCCACGCCGGTCCCGGAGTTGGTCAGGATCAGCTCCGCGCCGGGGATCACGGCTCCTTGCTCGTCCGTAACCGTGCCGTTGACGGTTGCGGTGGACACTTGGCCCAGCAGCAGGGCGGGGCAGAGCGCGATCGACGCCGCCACTATCAACATCGCGACCCTGCGGCTCGCCGGAGCGGCTGTCGGGCGCGCTAGCGGGCCGGGCCGAGTCTCGCGGATGGACGGGGCGGTTGTGTCTCGCTGCGATTTCATTGGGAGGCCTTTCTTCAGTTCTCAAGCGCGGCCGGAGCGTTGAGCCTTCGCCGGCTGCCATCGGCCGCGGCCCGAGTATAGCGCTCGCGTCGCCGAACAACGAGGGGATGCTCGGTCCGTTACGCGTCCTTCCTTCCTTCTTGTGCCGACCCGAGGCCGTGGACTGGGGCGGCAGCCGGCCCCGTCCATCGGCGCATGGAGGACACTGAGGGCCGCGATGTCATTCCCTGAAGAGGGCGGCGACCATTGCTCGTCTTTGACACTTTGCCCCCGTTCGAGAGGGGGGAGTGAAGGGTCTCCCGGGCACCTATCTGCGGCGTCGGACTCCGTCGCTGCAGGCTGTGAGAGGCGTGGATTCCAGAGACTCCGCTACCTACTATATTTGGTGCTATCTACCGCATTGATGATCAATATATTGCCCGTCTGACGATGGTTCCCCGCTGAAGTGGTGGTTGGGCACTGTGGCCTATCCGCCAGTCCTGCCACGGTTCGCGAAGCAGGATCCACGGGTGCCACGAACCGGCCCTGCAGCCTGCCTTGAGCACTAGCATATGGTGGCAGAAAATTTTGGTTCTGGCGCCCGATTTTTTCGTCTTACCGGACCGCCGTACGGTTCGTCCAGCTGATCGTCAAGACTGCCTGACTCGCCCCTCTCCCCGCTCTTGTTCAGGCACTACTCGTGGCGACCGACAAGCAACCCTCGCGCCCCCCTCGGCCCGTCTCCTCCCAGCTCAACGGTGCCTCCACTCGGCTCCCCGCCAGTCGTACTGGCAGGACGAATCAGGAGCCTGAGTAGCGGGACTGTGGCCTCCAGCAGCCCGCCAGACGGCACCCAAACACCGACAGCGTGGTATCAGAGTTCATTCCCTCCGCCGCGGCACCTCCCTCCCGGTCTCCGAACCTCACCCTGCAACCACTCCGCCAAGGCCCTCCCAGCCTCCATCGACGACTGCACCACCGCTCCCACCCGCTCCTTGAAGCGTCCCTGACGTGCCATCACACCAGCCCCTCTTTCCCGGTACCCTCAACCACCCTTCGAAACCACCCCTGAGGCCCCTTGCAGCACCCCTGACCGACCGTAACCTGCCGCCCCTTCCGGTCGTCTATAGTAGTGACAGTTCAAGACCCATGTTCCTGCGCAAGAAGAAAGCCGGCCCACACACCTACCTCCAGCTCGTCGAGAACCGCCGCGTCGACGGCAAGGTCCGCCAACGCGTGCTGCTCTCCCTCGGGCGACTCGACCGCCTGCAGCAGAACGGCCAGATCGACCGCCTGCTCCGCTCCGCCGCCCGCCTGTCCCAAGTCGCCGGCGTGATCGCCGCCCGCCAGGCCGGCCCAGCCGTGCGCTCCCGCTCGATCGGCCCCGCCCTCGTCTTCGACCGCCTGTGGCGCCGCTGCGGCGGCCGCTCCGTGGTGCGCGCCGCCCTGGCCGGGCGACGCTTCCGCTTCGATGTCGAACGCGCTGTTGTATGTCACCTTATTTGGCACGAAAACGGGATTTTTTGTCAGATTAGATGATTCTGGCTAGGGGAACTTTCTCATTCAATGTGACAAATCCATAGGCGTGGGTGAGTCGGCCGGTAGGCTTGCGGGCCTGCGTTAGAGGTGCTGCGCGGCAGTCCTGCCTGCGGTTGCGTGCGGGCAGGGCCGGGAGCCGGGCGAGGGCTGCTACGGGAGGTGGGCAGTCAACACCTCCGGTTGGCCGGTCGGTCCGGCAGCGCTGCCGGAGCGTGGCCGGCGCTGGCTGCGCGCCGCGGCTTGGCAGGCGCGGGCCCCAGCGGTCGCGCGGTACGGCGACTGCGAGGGGTCAGGATAGAGGGTCGGCCCGCACGACTGACACTCGCCGGGCCGCGGGCGACTCGCGTGCAGTTCCTTCACAAAACCGATCTGAGCGCCGAAGAGTATGTTAGCGCCAAGGCGTGGTGGGATGCAACCCCGCCCCCCTGCCCGTTCCACCCGGATGGGGGGTGCGCGCTGGTGCCGCACGGCAGCTATCGGCGCGTAGAGCCGCCGGGCATGCGCGTGAGGCGCTTCCGCTGCCCCGCCGGCGGGGGCACGGTGAGCATGCTGCCGCAGTTCCTGGCAGCCTGCCTGATGGGGACTCTGGACGAGGTGGAGCAGGTGCTGCGCGAGGTGGAGCGGGCCAAGCCGGGCGAGCCGTGCTGGCGCGACTTGCATCCGGCCAAGCACTACAACGGGCGAGCCAAGGTGTGGGCGCAGCGGCGGATAACGGCTGTGGTGCAGCTGCTGTGCGTGCTGCCGACGCTGCTGCCGACGCTGTTCGGCGGCTGGCCGGGGCGGTGGGCGAGCTTCGACCGGCGCGCCGCAGCGGGCAAGGGCGGCCTGTTGGTGAGTCTGCGGCTGCAGGCGGAGGGACAGCTGTCGGGCTTGCCGGCGCCGGTCGGTTTCCGGCGCGGTCCGGCGCGGGAGCCGCCAAGAAAAGCGGAAAACGAGGGCCCGGGGGGGGCCCAACACGGCATGGACCGTGCCCCTGCGGCCGGCACTCGGTAGGGTGACGGCTGTGAGGGGCGGAATCCACAGGCCGAGCGACCGGAAACGGGCAGCCATGGAGGTGGCGGTGTTCCGCTTCGAGCGGATCGGGGACCTGGTGCGCCTGGAACCCGGATCGCGGCAGCTGCGGGAGCGGCTGCGGGAGCGCTCGGCGCAGCGGTTCGACATTCCGGGCTCGCGGCGCAGGCGGGTGTCGCAGTCCACGCTGAGGCGCTGGATGGCGATCTATCGCAAGGACGGGCTGGAGGGCTTGCAGCCGCGGGCCCGCCGCGACCGCGGTCGGGCGCGGGCGCTGCGCCCGGAGGTGGCGGACGCGCTGGTGCGGATCAAGGAGCAGGACCGCAGCCTGCCGGTGCGGCTGGTGATCCGCCGGGCTCGCCGCGAGCAGCGGCTGGGGCCCGAGGTGCGGCTGGCGCCGTCCACCGTCTACCGGCTGCTGCGCGAGCGCGGGCTGACGCGGCGCGAGCAGCGGTCCGGCGAGGGGCGCGACCTGCGGCGCTTCAGCTACGCCGCCGCTGGCGAGCTGTGGCAGTCGGACGTGCTGCACGGGCCGCGAGTGCGCTGCGCAGCCGACGGCCGCCGGCGGCGCAAGGCCTACTACATCGGCCTTCTGGACGACGCGACGCGACTGGTGACGCACGCCGAGTTCGCTTTCTCCGAGAGCTACGAGGCCTTCCTGCCGGTGTTCAAGAGCGCCCTGCTCAAGCGTGGGCGGCCCGACCGGCTGTTCACCGACAACGGTTCGGCCTACCGCAGCCGGCACCTCCGGGAGCTATGCGCCGGCTTGGGCGTGCGGCTGCTGCGCGGACGCCCCTACCACTCCGAGGGCCGAGGCAAGATCGAGCGCTTCCACCGCACCCTGCGGGAGCAATTCCTGCGACCGCTGGCCGAGCCGGAGCGGCTGGACCTGGATGAGCTCAACCGCCGGCTGGGCCTGTGGCTGGAAGGCGAGTACCACTGCACGCCCCACCGCGGGCTGGAAGGCCGGCGCACGCCGCTGGACGCCTGGGCGCTGACGGCGGCCGGCGTCCGACCGGCCGGCAGCCCCGAGCAGCTCGACGAGCTGTGCCGGCTGCGCTACGGGCGCACGGTGTCCCGGGACCGGGTAGTGCAGTTCCGCTCGCACTGCTACGAGGTGCCGGGCGGGCTGGCGGGCTGCAAGGTGGTGCTGCTGGTCGATCCGGCGGCGCCGCCGGAGCGGCCCATCCCCGTCGAGTGCGAAGGCCGGCCCGCCGGGCTGGCCCAACCGCTGGACCGCGTCGCCAACAGCCGCGTGCGGCGCCAGCCCAATGTTGCAGCCCGGGACGCCCCCGGGCCGCGTCGCGAGCCGCCGCCCGCCCCGGAGGCGACGCCCGCCCCGCTGCGGCTCAGCGACCTGCCAGCGGGGCAACAGGAGGATCCATCATGAGTTACCGACCCCATTTCGGCCTCGAGCGCTACCCGTTCGAGCCGCTCGCCGACTGCGACGAACTGTTCTCGCTGCGCGCCGGCCAGGAGGCGGCCAGCCGGCTGTCGCACTGGGTCGAGCTGCGCGGCATCGGCGTGGTCACCGGCCCGCCGGGCAGCGGCAAGACCACCGCCTGCCGCCAGTTCGCCGCCGGCCTGCATCCCGGGCGCTGCAAGGTCTGCTACGTCTCGCTCACCACCGGCACCGCCTTCGACGCCTACCGGCTGCTGTGCTGGGAGCTGGGCCTGGAGCCGCTGCACACGCGCTCGGGCTGCTACCGCCTGCTGCGCAACGAGCTCGCCCACCGCGTCAACAGCCGCCGCCAGCTGCCCGTGCTGCTGCTCGACGAGGCCCAGAACCTGCGCAATGACGTGCTCGAGGAATTGCGCCTGCTCACCGACCCGGGCCTTGAGGCGGTGCGCGGCGCCTGCCTGCTGCTGGTCGGCCTGCCCGCCCTCGAGCGCCGCCTGGCGCTCGCCATCCACCGCTCCTTCGACCAGCGCGTGGTCATGCGCCACCGCTTCGGCGGCTTGCAGCGCGACGAGGCCGCACCCTATCTCGCCCACCGCCTGCAGCTGGCCGGCTGCCGGCGCGAGCTGTTCGAGCCGCCCGCCGTCGAGGCCGTCTTCCAAGCCTCCCAGGGCGCGCTGCGCCCCGCCGGGCGCATCGCCCACTACGCGCTGCTGGCCGCCGCCTTGGACAAATCCGCCACCGTCAGCGCGGAGCATGTCGAGCGGGCCGTGCCCGAAGCGCGGGCCCGCTCCCCGCTGGCGCGCCGTGCGGCCTGAAGTCCCCGCCCCGCTCCCCGACCGCCTCGCCCGGGCCCGCAACCGCCCGCTGCCCCAGGTCGCTCGCCAGCTCGGCTACCGCCGCGACCCCCGCAACCGCCTGCGCTGGAGACGACCCGGCTCGGTGCTCGCCATCCGCGGCGCGCGCTTCTTCGACCACCGCCGCGGCCGTGGCGGCGGCGGCGCCATCGACCTCGTGCTGCACGCCCGCGGCTGCTCCTTCCGCCAGGCCCTCGCCTTCCTCGACGCCCTGCCCCCCACCCCGGCACACCCTCCGCCAGCCCAGCCCACCTCCGACCGGGCGCTCTCCCTGCCGCCCCCCTGCCACGCCCGCTGGCCTCCCGTCCGCCACTACCTGGCCCGCTCCCGACGCCTCGACCCCCGCCTGCTCGACCACTGCCGCCACTTAGGCATCCTGTGGGCCGACGCCCGCCAAAACGCCGTCTTCCTCTGCCGCGACCTCCAACAACAGCCCGCCGGCGCCGAACTCAACGGCTCCCGCCCCAGCCCCTCCGGCGCCACCTTCAAAGGCCTCGCCCCCGGCTCCCGCAAACAACGCGGCGGCTTCTGGATCGCCCCCCAGGCTCCCCGCTCCAACACTCCCCCGCACTGCGTGCTGCTCTGCGAATCCGCCGTCGACGCCCTCTCCGCCGCCCTGCTCCAACTCCCCCAACTCCCACCTCACACCCTCTTCGCCTCAGCCGCCGGCCTCGCCCACTCCATCCCCGCCTGGCTCCACTCCATCCCCCCCCACCAACTGCTGTGCGGCTTCGACAACGACCCCCCTGGCCAACTCGCCGCACAGCGCCTCCTCGAACGCCATCCCGCCGCCCGACGCCTCCCCCCTGCCGGCGCCAAGGACTGGAACCAACTCCTGGTCCGCTCCTGCTGACCCCCTCCTCTTCCTTCTTGCAGTAGCCGTTTTCCAGCCCACCCTCCCACCTCCCCAAGCCAGACGCAAGCAATCCGGAAAATCCCGCTCCCCGCCTGCCATTTATTCCGGAAAACGCCGTGCCATTTATTCCGGAAAACAACACGCGCCGTCTGGCTGACGGTGCTGCACCGCCTGTTCGAACCCGGCTCGGACCGCCAAGCCGACCGGTGGGCCGCCGGCCTGCAGCTGCCCGGCGCCGAGCAGCTGCAACTGCACCACCTGTACCGCGCCATGGCCTGGCTGGGAGAGCCCTTGCCCAAGCAGCCCGAGCAGTCCGAGCAGTCCGAGCGGCAGCCGGGCGAACGCCAGCCGGCGCCTGAAGCCTCTGCCGCCCAGCCGGCCGCGGCCCAGCCGCCGGATGAGGAGCAATCGGCCGAGCAGCGGGATGAGGAGCAGGCCGAGCAGCCGGACGAGGAGAAGCGGGGCGTGGAGGCGGTGCCGCGCTGCGTCAAGGATGAGCTCGAGGAGGCCCTCTTCGCGCGGCGGCGCAACCTGTTCACCGGGCTGGACCTGGTGTTCTTCGACACCACCTCGCATTACTTCCACGGCGCGGGGGGCAAGGTGCTCGGCCAGCGGGGCAAGTCGAAGGATTACCGCCCGCAATGCCGTCAAGTGGTGGTCGGACTGGCCTTGGACAGCGAGGGGCGACCGCTGTGCACCGAGATCTGGCCCGGCAACACGGCCGACGTGACCACGCTGCTGCCGGTGGCGGACCGCCTGCAGGAGCGCTTCGGCGTGCCGTCGGCCTGCCTGGTGGCCGACCGCGGCATGGTCAGCCGGGCCACGCGGGAGGAGCTGGAGGAGCGCGGCTGGGGGTGCCTGCTGGGCTGTCGCATGCGCACGCTGAAGGAGTTTCGGGAGCAAGTGCTGGCCGACGGGGAGGCGGACGGAGTCGAGCGACTGGACGAGGAGGTGCTGAAGCTGGAGCGGCAAGGGCGCCGGGAGCCGCTCCAGCTGGCGGTGCGGGAGGTACGAGTGGGTCCGTCGGGGGGCGGTCCGGGCTCCCAGCGCCGCTACGTGCTGTGCCGCAACGAGGAGCAGGCCCGGCGGGACCGCGCGGTGCGGGAGGCCATTCTGGAGCAGCTGCGCCCGAAGGTGAAGCAGGGCGGCAAGCGGCTGGTGGGCAACCGCGGCTACCGGCGCTACCTGAAGTCCGGCCCGCAGGCCTTCGAGCTGGACGAGGACAAGATCCGGGCCGAGGAGCGCTACGACGGGCTGTGGGCACTGCAGGTGCACGGCCCGCTGACCGCCGCCGAGGCGGCGGTCAAGTACAAGGAGTTGTGGCGGGTGGAACGGTGCTTCCGGGAGGCCAAGTCGCTGCTGCGCACGCGTCCGGTGTACCATCGCACCGACGAGGCCATCCGGGGGCACATCTTCTGCTCGTATTTGGCGCTGCTGCTGAAGGGGGAGCTGCAGCGGCTGATGGAGCGTGCCGGGGTGGAGGTGGAGTGGGCGGATGTGATCCGCGGCCTCAAGGATCTGCGGGAGGACGAGGTGCGGACGGACGGGAAGCGGTTCGCGCTGCGCACCGAGGTCCGCCAGGACGTGGTGCGGGTGCTGCGCTGCGCGGGAGTCAAGCTGCCGCCGGCGATCCGGTTGCTGGAGCCGGAGGAGGGCGCCTGAAGCGGTCGCAGCGGGCGGCTGGGGGAGTCGGCGGGTGTAGTGCCACAGCCCGCTCAGGCGGCGCGCCGGAGCGTCCGGCGGCGCGCCGGGCGGCGCTGTGCCGGCTTGGGTTTGGCAGGGATCAAATTGCGCCGCACCCCCAACATACTGCGCATATCCACTCCAGACCTACTGTATGAGTGATCTTCACTCGGACGTGAACTCCTTCCGTCCGGGGCGCAGGTGTCGTCACCTCTCACCAAGTCCGCCTCCGTCCCAGAACCGAAAGTGTTGAAGACGAGCATTGGGTCGGATGAATTCCCTCAGCTGCTCGGATCGAGCGGCGTAGCGCCGTTGCGCCGCGGGATTGAGTCGAGTCCGGATTCCAGAACCTGCAGCCGGCCGTCCCCGTTCTGGTGGCCGACTGTGCCCAAGAGGACGACCAGAACCTGGCCGCAGACCCTACGCGATCAGGCTGTCGACCACGCGGCCGTGGACATCCGTGAGCGAGATGTCCCGCCCGCCGAACCGGTAGGTGAGCTGCTCGTGATCGAGGCCTACTAGGTGCAGAATCGTCGCATGCAGGTCGTGGACCGTCATCACGTTCTCAACGGCATGCACGCCGAGTTCGTCCGTCGCGCCGTATACCAACCCGCTGCGCACCCCTCCGCCCGCCATCCAGATCGTGAAGCCCGTTTCATGATGGTCCCGACCGTCCCCGTTGCCGGTGTCGGGGGTGCGTCCGAATTCGGTTGCCCACACGAGCAGCGTCTCGTCCAAGAGGCCGCGAGCCTTGAGGTCTTGGAGCAGCGCCGCGACAGGCTGGTCGGTGATGCGCGCATTGCCCTCGTGTCCCTTCTTCAGGTCCGTGTGTTGGTCCCATGTCCCGTTGTTGCCGCCGTAGACCTCCGCGCAGGTGATCTCCACAAAACGGACTCCCGCCTCGATCAGCCGGCGCGCCCTAAGGCACTGCGTGGCGTACAGCCGCGCCTCCCTGTCGGGAGACTCCAACCCGTACAGCCGCTGGGTGCCGACCGTCTCGCGGCTGAGGTCCAGCACATCGGGAAGCAGCGATTGCATGCGGTAGGCCAGCTCGTAGTTGCGGATCGCCGACTCGACGGCCCCGCTGCCCCCTTGCGACTCGGCGAACGCCCGGTCGCTCTCGATCACAGCGGCGAGCTTGGCCCTCTGGACCGGGTCCGCCTCGGCCGGCGACAGGTTGTGGATGGGTACTCCGTCAGCCGCCACTGAGGTGGCTTGGTGGCTGGCCGGCAGGAAGCCGCTGGAGAAGTTCTCCACTCCGCCGGGAGGAACCGCCCCTCCGTCGAGCAGCACGTACCCGGGCAGGTCGCGGTTCTCGGAGCCCAGTCCGTAGGTAACCCATGACCCCAAGCTCGGATGGCCGCCGACATTGCGGCCGGTATGCAGCTTGATGTTGCTCCGAGGATGCAGCGGGAAGTCCGACTTCATGGAGCGCACGATCGCCAGATCGTCCACGCAGCCCGCCACATGGGGGAACAGCTCGCTGACCCAAGCTCCGCTCTCGCCGTGCCGCGCGAACTGCCACGGACTGCCGAGCCACTTGCGGTTCGGACCGGCCGTGTAGTTGTCCAAGTCCGCTTTGGTGCCGTCCAGCTCGGCCAGCCTGGGTTTGGGGTCGAAGGTGTCCATGTGGGACACTCCGCCCGCCATGAACAAGAACACCACGTTCTTGGCCCGGGGCGCGTGATGCGGGCCGGGCGGCGCGGACAGGCCGGCGTAGGCGCTGTCGGCCATCAGAGCCGCGAGGGCGGTCAGCCCGAAGCCGCCGGCGGTGGCGCCCAGCAGGGAACGGCGCGACAAGTCCGCTCGGGCCGCCCGCCCCCCTGAATTCCGTGCTTCGGCCATGATTCCCCGCGCTACCGAAGGTAGATGAACTCCTTGAGATTGAAGACCGCGTGCGCCATGTCGCGCCAGACCGGTAGGCTGTTCAGGAGGGCCTCCGGGGGCACGCCGTGCAGTCCGCCCAGCTCCCGGGCCAAGGAGGCCATCCGCTCCGACTCAGCCCGCTGAGGGGGACGCCCCAGCGCCGCGGAGTACATCGTGAGCAGCCGGGTCTCGACCGACTCGCTGCGCTCCTCGATCAGAGCTCGCGCCCAGAATCCCGCTTGGTCGACCACGAAGCGGTCGTTCATCAGGGCGAGGGCTTGTCGCGGCACGTTCGTGACGTCTCGCCGGCCGCGTGCGGCGGCAGGGGCAGGGAAGTCGAGCGCCTCCAGGAACGACGCGCCCTCGTGACGCGTGACCTTCAAGTAGATGCTGCGGCGCCCGCCTCCGTCCAACGGTCCCGAGAGCAGCTTGCGGTACGGCTTGGGCTGCTCGCGGTAGGGATGGACGCTCGGTCCGTACAGGGTCGGATCCAGCCGCCCGGACACTGCCAGAACGGCGTCGCGGATTGCTTCCGCCTCCAAGCGCCGCACCGGATAGCTGTGGAGGAGTTCGTTTTCCGGATCCGCCTCGCTCTCCCCGGGTCGGGCGTCGCTGGCTTGCTGGAAGGTGCGGGACGTGACGATTCGCCGGATCGCTTCCTTGACCGACCAGCCGTCCTCCACGAACCGGGTCGCGAGGTAGTCCAGCAGGTCCGGATGGGACGGACGCTCGCCGAAGCGGCCCAAGTTGTCGACGGTAGCCACGAGGCCACGGCCGAACAAGTGGTGCCAAATCCGGTTGGCCATCACTCTGGCCGTCAGTGGGTTGCTCTCGCTCGCGATGATCTCCGCCGCTTCCAAGCGGCCGCTGCCAGCTGGCCGGGCCGGCCCGGCGTCGCCGTGCAGCAGCGACAGGAAGCCGCGGGGAACGGGGTTGCTCTTGTCTTCGGGGTCTCCGGCGCGGAAAATGCTGGCGTCTCGCCCGCCGTCCAAGTCGGCCATTCCTTGCACGACTCGCGGCGCGCCCAGCTGCCGCTCGAGAGCCCGAAAGCGATCGACGGACGCTCGCAACCGGGGCGTCAAGTGCTTGGAATTCGCGAGCAGGCCGTTGGAGAGCAGCCACCGCAGCCAGCGTGCCTGCTCGTCGGTCGCGTCGCCATCCCGCCAGGATTCCACGGACTCGCGGGCGATCGCCGAGTAGCGGGCGGCCAAGTCCTCGGCGCCGCTAGGCGGCCCCGGTGCGAAGAGCTGTTCCAGATAGCGGAATTCGTCCTCAGGCAGCTCGTCGCAGTCGTGCAGGACGGCCCGGGTGACGCCGAAGTACGAGCGGGGATCCTCCAGCTGCTTGTCGCTGACGTCCTGGAGGCGTCCGGGCCGGTCGGGGAGGCGAGGGTTGTCGTGCTTGGTGACCAGTTCCGCGTAGATCGGGTATTCGTCATGTTCCTCCCGCAGTGGGATCTTGATCCAGCCGAAGTCCTCTTGATCCAGCAGCGCGTACCGCTCGCTCAGCATGCAGTTGTCCAGGACCGTTCGCCAAGCGGCCAGCCTGCCGCCCACGACTCTGAGGCTGAGGTATTTGCGGTCCCTTGGCAGGTGCGGGGACCGCAGCGCCCCGTTGAGCTTCTCCGACAGCAGGTGCGTGTACAGACCCGCCGGAAAGATTCCGGAGACCGCCTCGGCGCCGCTCGGCGCGACGGCGAAGGCACCGGAACCAGCCGGGACGCTCTCGAAGGCTCTGCCCTCGGCGTGCCAGCCCGGTGTGCTCGCCGCTCCGAAGTCGGCGGCGACCTCGAAAGACTCTTGGTTAAATCTGGCGTTCCACCCGCTCTGGCGCCGGTAGCGTGCGGCGAGGCGGTTCCAGGCGTCGACGGGCGAGGAGTTCGACGCGGCCGCCGCGGGCCCGGCCAAGGCCGCCCATGCGAGCAGCGGGTTTCCCAAGTCCGTCCCGGCAGCCTCCGCAAGCTCCCGGAGGCGCTCCGTGCGGTCTGGAGCGAGGACGCGGGTTCCGTCGCCCGGAGGGGGCTGCGGTTCCGCCAACGATGCGAGCAGATGGCGCTGCAAGTCGTCCGCTTCGGCCAGCCAGAACGCGGCCAGTTCGCTCCGGATCGACTCCTTTGCCCGCGCCAGCGCGGCCTTCAGACTCGCGTCGGCCGCAGGCGTGTCGACGGTCCTCGTGACCATCCTCGAGCTGTCCAGCATGCCGTAGATGCTGTAGTAGTCGGACGTCGGGATCGGGTCCAGCTTGTGGTCGTGGCAGCGGGCGCAGGCGACCGTCAGGCCCTGAAAGGCCTTCCCGAGCGTGTCGATCTGGTCGTCGACTACATCCGTGCGGACCGCTCGGAACATGGTGCAGTCGTCATGCCCCTGCTCGCCGAGGCGGAAGAAGAACGTGCCGATCACCGACTCGTTGACCTTGCCCCCCGCGCCGAGGCGCGGCTCGTTCAGCAGGTCTCCGGCGATGTGCTCCCGCACCAGCTGGTCGTACGGCAGGTCGTCGTTGAACGCTCGGATCAGGTAGTCGCGGTACAGCCACGCGCCGTTGTTCTCGTAATTCCAGTCGTTCCCGAGCGTTTCTCCGAACCGCACGACGTCCATCCAGTGCCGGGCCCAGCGCTCTCCGAAGTGCGGCGAGTCCAGCAGGCGGTCGACCGCTCTCGAATAGGCCTCCGGCGAGCCATCGCGCACGAATTCGCTGACGAGGCGCGGGCTGGGCGGCAGCCCGGTGAGCACGAAGCTGAGCCGTCGGATCAGGTCGCTGCGCCGCGCTGGGCGGTTCGGCCTCAGCGCCCGCTCTTGAAGCCGGTTGAGCACGAAGCGGTCGACGGGATGGTCTCCCCACCCGCCTTGTCTGGCGTCGGGCGGGGCCGGGTCGCTCACCGGCTGGAACGCCCAATGCTCCCGCCGCATCGCCTCGTACTGCTGGGCCACTCCGGCCGCCTCGGATTGGGCCGCCTCGGACGGCCAGGGCAGTCCGCGGCGCACCCACTCCTCAAGCGCCGCGATTGACGAGGCGGGCAGCCGGCCCCCGAGCGGCATCCGAATCGACTCGTGGCGGACGGCTTGGACCAGCAGGCTCTGGTCCGGCAGTCCTGGCGCCGCTGCCGGTCCGCGAGTACCTCCGGCCAGCACTGCCTCGCGGGAGTCCAGCCTCAGGCCGGACATCGCGTTCGCCTCGCTGTGGCAGGCAGCGCACTGCGTCGCCAGGACCGGACGCACCTCTCGCTCGAAGAACTCCAGATCCGCCGGCATCCAATCGGCTGCTGCAGCCCCAGTGGCCAGCAGCAGCGCGGCCGCGAGACCGGTTAGCCGCCCCGTGCTCGCCTTGGGGCGGGACGTTCGGTGCGAGGTGCGCAGTTGCATGGCGGAAGGAGAGAACCGAACCGGCGTGCTTCCAAGGTACAGGAACCCAGCTGGCGAGTCCATGCCGGCGAGGGCTTGTCCCGGGGCACGGAGGCATCGCGGCGGTCTTGCGGCGGAGCGACCTACTTCAAGCCGGGGTAGGGCTGACCTGAGACGGTGGGCTCGACCGCGATCCGCCTCCGCCAATCGGCAATCGTGCGCCCGTCTATGCGCAACACTCGGGCCGCGGCCTCGTCAAGCGCCGCGCGGGCGGGGCAGCCGTTCATCTGCGGCCATTGCGACAACGTAATGTCTCGGGTCGCCTCGAACGCGTCTGTCAGCGGGGTGATGTCCGCATGGGCGGGATCCGGAACCAGCAATGCACGCAGAGCTTGGAGGGAGTATCTCGGATAAGTCAGCTTTCGGGCCCGGGCGTGCAGGAAGGTGAGGATGCCGGGCGTGGAGTTCCACCAAGCACACAGTGCCGTCTCGAATTCCGCACCACCGGCCCGAGCCCTGACCGGAACCCACGCGGATCCGAGCATGGGTTCGGATCCATAGCAGGCCGCGACTCGAACTTGGGGGGTGTACAGCCGGCTCGCAACGAGCAGTCGGCTGGATTTCTTCACCAGCTTAGCCGCGTAGTACTCCTTTCCGGGCTTGGGAGCCCCGACCACATCCGCCTCCGCGTCCATCGCGATCCGGACATCCGTGGCGTGGTCCCACAGGATCGGAGTCGTCCGTGCTACCTCGGGGAGCGGGGCCCGGTCGAACGCGTCCCGGACCCGCCGTCCCTCGGGGGCGATCCGGCACAAGGTCTCGGCCGGAGCGAGCATAGTGCCCGCCAGGGCAGCCAGGTCGTGGATCGCATTGGCCAGCTCCCCGTCGCAGAACAAGGCCGCCGTCCAATCCCCCGCGCGAATCCGGGGCCACGGCCACTGGTGCTCCGCTCCCCACTCCCCCAGCGCCTCCCCGCGGCCGATCCGGTCGGCCAGCAGAATCGACTCGTGGGCGTCTCGGGGCATGCGTGTGAGTGATACGAAGCGCGTTGGCGCACGCTCCGCCCCTGGCCGGCGCGCGACCAGCAGCGACTCGTGAATCGATGTGTTCTCCGAGAAGCTGATCCTCCGAGGATCGTGACTCGTGACCACCGTCTCGATCTGAAAGCGCTCGGCTAGGAACTTCCTCTGGGCGCTACCCGAAGCGCTCGTCAGGGCCGTGGTCGGCACGACCGAAGCCAGCGTCGCCATATCCTTAATAAGCAGCACGTCCGCCAAGGGCGAGAAGAAGGTCTGCACGGTCGACTGGTCGATGGCTCGGAAGGCTGCGGTGTCACGCTTCCACAGGAACTGCGCGATCTCGATCTCGCGTTGCTGCAGGGCGAGCCGGTCGGACGAGCCGTACTGCCGGTTGCGGATGTCGTTCCGCGTGAACGGTGGGTTCATGATCACCAAGTCGAACAGCCCGGTCAGCGAGTGCTCCGGAGCCGCGCCCGGCTCCGCTCGCTCCGCATCCAAGCCCGCGGCCGTCGGCAGCGGTACCGCCAGGCTGGCGATGTCCCGTCGGTCCTGGGCCGTCGCCAGCAGCTCCAAGGATCCGGCCTTCGCCGCCCCGTCCCCCTGCGGGCCGTGCTGCATGGTGTACAGGTTCATGCGTCGGTAATCCACCCGCGGGTTGCCGAGCGTGAGGTTGCAGGCGGCCAGCTGCACACCGTGGCGGTTGATGTCCAAGCCGTACAGCATGTCCTCCACGAGGGCAAGGTGCAGCAGGTCCGCTTCGGACTCCGCCCCCGCCGCTCGCTCGTGGCGGTCCCGGATGGCATGCATGGCCGCCATCAGCAGCGTGCCGGTCCCGC
This sequence comes from Bryobacterales bacterium, assembly GCA_963662745.2. Lineage (GTDB taxonomy): Bacteria > Acidobacteriota > Terriglobia > Bryobacterales > UBA6623 > VXMF01. Next base: position 172,702 of record CAXXUI010000002.1, on the reverse strand, counting down.
AGGCCGGGTCGATCACCCGCAGTTCCGTCAGTGCGTCGGCGTCCGCCCAGTCCGCCCAGTCCTCGCTCAGCGCCAGCCGTGCCAGCAGCAGGGCGGAGACATTGCTGGTGTAGAACGACCCGTCGTAAGGCGCCGTGGCCAGCAGACGGTGGTAGATCGATCCCGCGTGGTCGAATCGGAGGGAGGCCAGCTCGTCGGCCACGGCCACGGCGCAGAGGCCGATCCTCCGCAGCGGATTCTGGGCGTCCCGGTCCGACAATGCGTTCAGAGCGGCCAGTGCCGGAGCGAACACCGGGTGGTAGTCAATACTTAGAATGGCGTCCCAAGCCTTCCGGACTGCCCCCGGGACGCTGCCTGGATCCTGCAGCGCCGCTTCCAGCGTGGCGACTTCGCTCATGGCTGGGACTAGTCGCAGCCGGTGGTGCAGCAAGGTGGCGTTGGAGAGCACCAGGGAAGCTACGAGACTGCCCGCCTTGAGGTCCTTGGAGGTATGCGGCAGGGCCAGCGCCTGCGCCAAGGCGCGCGCGCAGCCCAGTTCGTACAGCGCCTCCGCCGCACGGCGGACGGAATGCTCGATCGTGTCAGCCACGCGCCTACGGGACAGGTCGCTGTTGCGCAGGCTGTTGGCGAAGTCGCCTACAGATCCTTCGCGCCAGCTCGGCTTGCCGCCGTAGCGGTACACGGGAGCGAACGCCAGTGATGCCTTGGTCAGGGACTCGCGCAGGCCCTGCATCGAGGCGCGCCCTCTACGCAGGTGCGCCGGGTAGCAGATGCCGAAGGCCAATGCGCGGCTTCCGCTGGTCAATCGGCTCCGGGCTTGCTTGGCTGCGGCCCGGCGTTTGGCCGGTGACGCCCCGATCTTTGCCTCGATGTATATGGGTACGGCGTCGGCGGTATCACTGTGCCTCACCGTGATGTCGATCGCTCTTGCGCCGGAGCGCACCTCCGACATCGCTTGGATGCCGTCATAGGCGTCTAGCAGCATCGCGAGGCATGTATTCAACGTTTCTTCTCGAAGATGCTCCATTTTCCTCCACTTCTCCGCAAGCTCAAACTGACTTCCCTTCTGCGTTCATTCTACCATGTCCGGATGATCCATGAGCAGTCAATTCGCCATGCATCCCTAGCCCTCAGGATTGCATGTCCGCTGGGCGGGACTTGGGCGGATTGCGCGGCCGCGGCTCATCGTGTCAACATGCGCAGCGTCATTGGCCAGCAGATGTCGCTCGGTTCCGTGGATCCCTGCCCGCCGTGCTGCGCAGAACTCAGAAGTTCCACTGCGATGTGCAGCTGCGTGAGCAGATCTTTGGTCGGCTCGAGAAGGATGTCTTCCAGCAGCCGGACCAGGACGACTCCCGAGACTCTGGAGGCGGCTGGAACCCGCACCTCGGGCGGCCCGGCATGACGCTGTGGAGCGCCATAGTGCTGGCGCTGGTGAAGCCGGCCCGGCACTGCGACTTCGACCGGCTGGCGGGGCTGGCCGGCCGGCAAGAGTCACTGCGCCGGATGTCCGCGAGCGACAATAACGGTGTGCGCTTGGCGCGGATTGTCGCGCTGACGGTGCTGGCAGCTGCTCTGGTCGCTTCAGCTCCGGGAGACTTGGAATCCGTCGCGGCCCTGGACTTCGGGTTGCAGGTCGCTCCCGTTCTAGAGTCGAGGTGCTACGCATGCCACGGCTCCTCGCAGCAGATGAGCGGACTGCGTCTCGACAGCGAGGAGGCCGCCTTGAAAGGCGGTCACTCGGGACCGGTGATCCTGCCCGATGCTTCCAAGGTACAGGAACCCAGCTGGCGAGTCCATGCCGGCGAGGGCTTGTCCCGGGGTACGGAGGCATCGCGGCGGTCTTGTGGCGGAGCGACTTACTTCAAGCCGGGGTAGGGCTGACCTGAGACGGTGGGCTCGACCGCGATCCGCCTCCGCCAATCGGCAATCGTGCGCCCGTCTATGCGCAACACTCGGGCCGCGGCTTCGTCAAGCGCCGCGCGGGCGGGGCAGCCGTTCATCTGCGGCCATCGCGACAACGTAATGTCTCGCGTCGCCTCGAACGCGTCTGTCAGCGGGGTGATGTCCGCATGGGCGGGATCCGGAACCAGCAATGCACGCAGCGACCGAAGGGAGAAGCTGGGGTAGTCCAGCGTCTTAGTGCGGCTGTTGAGCAGTGTGAGGATGCCGGGCGTCGAGTTCCACCATGCGCACAGGGCGCGCTGCAGAGCTTCGTTCGGAGTTGTTGGCCGAACTGGGATCCAAGACGAGCCGAGCGCGGGTTCTGCTGCGAAGCAGGCCGCAACCCGGACGGTGTTCGTCCTGAGCCGGCTGGCCACAAGCAGCCGGCTGGCCTTCTTCACAAGGTCGGCCGCATATTGTTCCTGGTCTCGCTTCGGCGAGCCTTGGACGTCGGCCTCTGCGTTCATTGATGTCCGGACGTGTGTGACGTGGTCCCAGAGAATTGGTGCTGTCCACGGTGCCTCGGGTGGGGCGTCTCGCACAAATGCGGCACGAATCCTCCGCCCACTGGGCTCGATCTGGCACAAGGTCTTGGCAGGGACGAGCAGCGTGCCGGCCAATGCGGCGAGATCGCAGATAGCGTTGGCCAACTTGGCATCGCAGAATTGCGCTGCTGTCCACTCGCCAGCGCGAATCCGCGGCCACGGCCACCAGTGGTCCACGCCCCAGTCCTCCAAGGGTGCCCCCCGCATGATTCGGTCGGCCAGCAAGATTGCCTCGTGGGCGTCCTGCGGCATTCGCGTGAGTGACACGAAGCGTGTTGGCCCGCGCTCGGCCCTTGGCCGCCGTGCGACCAGCAGCGACTCGTGGATCGAAGTGTTCTCAGAGAAGCTGATCCTCTGAGGATGGTGGCTCGTGACCACCGTCTCAAGCTGAATGCGCTCGGCTAGGAACTTCCTCTGGGCGCTACCCGAAGCGCTCGTCAGGGCCGTGGTTGGCACGACCGAAGCCAGCGTCGCCATTTCCTGCTTCAGCAGCACGTCCGCCAAGGGCGAGAAGAAGGTCTGCACGGTCGACTGGTCGATGGCTCGGAAGGCTGCGGTGTCGCGCTTCCACAGGAACTGGGCGATCTCGATCTCGCGTTGCTGCAGGGCGCGCCGGTCGGACGAGCCGTACTGCCGGTTGCGGATGTCGTTCCGCGTGAACGGCGGGTTCATGATCACCAAGTCGAACAGCCCGGTCAGCGAGTGCTTGGGCGCCGCGCCCGGTTCCGCTCGCTCCGCGTCCAAGCCCTCGGCCGTCGGCAGCGGCGCCGCCAGGCTGGCGATGTCCCGTCGGTCCTGGGCCGTCGCCAGCAGCTCCAAGGATCCGGCCTTCGCCGCCCCGTCCCCCTGCGGGCCGTGCTGCATGGTGTACAGGTTCATGCGTCGGTAATCCACCCGCGGGTTGCCGAGCGTGAGGTTGCAGGCGGCCAGCTGCACACCGTGGCGGTTGATGTCCAAACCGTACAGCACATCCTCCACGAGGGCCAGGTGCAGCAGATCCGCTTCGGCCTCCGCCCCCGCCGCTCGCTCGTGTCGGTCCCGGATGGCATGCATGGCCGCCATCAGCAGCGTGCCGGTCCCGCAGGCCGGGTCGATCACTCGCAGTTCCGTCAGTGCGTCGGCGTCCGCCCAGTCCGCCCAGTCCTCGCTCAGCGCCAGCCGCGCCAGCAGCAGGGCGGAGACATTGCTGGTATAGAACGACCCGTCGTAGGGCGCCGTGGCCAGCAGACGGTGGTAGATCGATCCCGCGTGGTCGAATCGGAGGGAGGCCAGCTCGTCGGCCACGGCCACGGCGCAGAGCCCGATTCTCTGCAGTGGATTCTGGGCGTCCCGGTCCGACAATGCGTTCAGAGCGGCCAGTGCCGGAGCGAACACCGGGTGGTAGTCAATCTTGAGAATGGCGTCCCAAGCCTTCCGGACTGCCCCCGGGACGCTGCCTGGATCCTGCAGCGCCGCTTCCAACGTGCCGACGTCGCTCATGGCTGGGACTAGTCGCAGCCGGTGGTGTAGCAAGGTGGCGTTGGAGAGCACCAAGGAAGCTACGAGGCTGCCCGCCTTGAGGTCCGTGGCGGTATGCGGCAGGGCCAGCGCCTGCGCCAAGGCGCGCGCGCAGCCCAATTCGTACAGCGCCTCCGCCGCACGGCGGACGGAATGCTCGATCGTGTCAGCCACGCGCCGACGGGACAGGTCGCTGTTGCGCAGGCTGTTGGCAAAGTCGCCCACAGATCCTTCGCGCCAGCTCGGCTTGCCGCCGTAGCGGTACACAGGAGCGAAGGCTAGTGGAGCCTTGGCGAGGGATTCGCGCAGGCGCTGCACGGAGGCGCGCCCTCTGCGCAGGTGCGCCGGGTAGCAGATGCCGAAGGCCAATGCGCGGCTCCCGCTGGTCAATCGGCTCCGGGCTTGCTTGGCTGCGGCTCGGCGTTTGGCCGGTGACGCCCCGATCTTTGCTTCGATGTATATGGGTACGGGGTCGGTGGTGTCACTGTGCCTCACCGTGATGTCGACCGCTTGCGCGCCGGAGCGCACCTCCGACATCGCTTGGATGCCGTCATAGCCAACCAGCAGCAGCGCAAGGCATGTATTCAACGTTTCTTCTCGAAGATGCTCCATTTTCTGTCACTTATTCGCAAGCTTAGACTGACTCCCTTCTGCGTTCATTCTACTATATTCATGCCCGGCTGATCCATGCGCCCTCAATCGCCAAGCATCGCTAGCCTTGAGGGCTGCGTCTCCGCTGGGCGGGAACCTCCGAGTCTCGACGCCGGCCTCGCTCTCTGGCCCACGCCGGTCTGCACTTGCGCCGAACGAGGCTCCTCCGCCGGGTCGTTGCCGTCGGTCGTCGGGCGGGCCGCGAACGCTCCGGCAGCGTCACGGGAGGCGTCTACGCTCCCTGCGGTGTGCTCCAGTGGGTGCGGTAGGCGCGCTTGACGTATAAATTGGCGTGGGGATCGCCGACGATTGTCTCCGTCTCTTGGTCGAACCACAGGTTGCGGCCCGTGCGGGAGACGATGTTCGCGAGGTGGCAGTGAATGGCCGAGATGTGCCCGATCGAGATGTCCGCGGCGGGCAGCTGGCGGCTCTTGATGCAGTCGATGAAGTTGCGCATGTGGTCGTCCGACTCGTCGTCGGCGTCGTTGTGTTCGACCAGCTTGCCGTCCCCGTCGTACAGCTTGTAGCCCCAGCGGCGGTCCCAGCGGCCGATTTGGATCGAGGCGTCGGTTCCGTACACGGCGACGCCGTTCTCCTGCCCGTCCATGCCGTACGGGTTCCAGATCCGCATCTCCCAGATCAGCGCCTTCCGCCCGTAGCGGAACGTCACGTTCATCGTGTCGGGCGTCTGCTGATCGTCATCGAAGAATACCTTGCCCCCCATGCCGCTGGCGCTTTCCGGGTAGTCCACACCCAGAGCCCACCGCGCGATGTCGATCTGGTGCGCCCCGTCGTTGCCGGCGTCACCCGTGCCGAAGTGCCAGTGCCAGTGCCACTTGTAATGGAACCGGTTCTCGTTGAACGGGATCCAGGGCGCCGGGCCCAGCCAGGTGTCGTAGTCTACGCCGTTCGGCACCGGGCTGTTCTCCTTGTGGCCGATGTCGTCCCGCAGCTGGACGTTCCACGCCTTGGCCATGAGGATCTCGCCAAGCTGCCCGGACTTGGCGATCTCGATCGCCTTCCGGCTCGACGGACGGCTCCTCGCCTGCGTGCCGACCTGCACGATGCGGCCGTTGCGGCGCGCCGCATCGACCATCAGGCGGCCTTCCCGGATGTTGTGGGAGGCAGGCTTCTCCACGTACACGTCCTTGCCCGCGTCGCAGGCCAGAATCGTCGCCGGGGCATGCCAGTGGTCCGGCGTCGCCACCACCACGGCGTCGACGTCCTGCAGGTCGAACACCTCCCGCATGTCGCTGGTGGTGCTCGGAACGGGCCGGCCAGCCCGCTCGAGGATTTGGCCGGCCCGTTCCAAGGAGGCCTGATCGGCATCGCACAGGTAGGCGATGTCCACATCAGGAAGGCCGCCGAAAGCCCCCAGCAGGCTTCTGCCGCGGCCGCCCACCCCGATCATGCCGATGCGGACCTTATCGCTGGGCGAGACCTGGGCGGATTGCGCGGCCGCGGCTCCTGCCAAGGCGGATGCGCCCAAGAACGTACGTCGCTTCATCGTGACCTCCTCGTGGACCGCTGGCAGCGCTCCCATGCACTTCGCGAGTGCGCACCGTCACGATAGCACTCAGCCCGCAACTGCGGGTGCCCTGCCGAATAGCTTGCGGGCGGTTGGCCGCTCGTCTATGGCACGTGCAGCAGCACCGCCCGCACCTAGCTGGTGCGGGCGCCAAGATGTCACAAACGATCGAATTCGCACCCTACGCTGACCGTGGACGGCTACTGGCAGCGCTATAGAGGTAGGTGCGAGAGGTCGAGAGCGCCCGAAATCGTCGCTCTGAGGGCCGTTGGCCAAACCAGCGCGTGATCTTCGCAGGCAGGCTGGCCAGCTGTGTGCTGGAAGGCCAGTATCCGGAGCCCGGGATTCGGGAGTGCGTCACTGGCATGCCCTTCCCATCCTCCCCGTGCGCTGTCAATTCGAACGGGCAATCCGCCTCACTCCTGTCTGTGCAGCCCTTGACTTCCCCGTCGAATCCGGTCCTCTAGCAGTTGGGAATTCGTCTAGCGGCCGCGTCAACTGGCCTAATCCCGATCGTAATTCGACTCTCCTGATGGCCGCTCAACGCTGGTTCACAAGCCTTGAGCGGTGCTATCGTGTCAACGTGCGCAGCGTCATTGGCCAGCAAATGTCGCTCGGTTCCGTGGATCCCTCCGATGTCGAACTCGATGGCACGTCCCGCCACGGCAGGCCCGCCATGACGCTGTGGCGCGCCTTGGTGCTGGCGCTGGTGAAGCCGGCCCGGCACTGCCACTTCTCCCGGCTGACCGGCCGGCGCGAGTCGCTGCGCCGGATGTCCGTGGGCGACAAGCACGGTGTGCGCTTGGCGCGGATTGTCGCGTTGGCGGTGCTGGCAGCTGCTCCGGGCGCCTCCGCTCCGGGAGACTTGGAATCCGTCGCGGCCGTGGACTTCGAGTCGCAGGTCGCTCCCGTTCTGGAGTCGAGGTGCTACGCCTGCCACGGCTCCACGCAGCAGATGAGCGGACTGCGTCTCGACAGCGGGGAGGCCGCCTTGAAGGGCGGTCACTCGGGGCCGGTGATCCTGCCCGGTAACTCCGAGGGAAGCCGGCTGATCCAGCTCGTGTCCGGCCAGGTGAACGGCTTAGCGATGCCCCCCGCCGGGGAGCGGTTGTCGCCCACGGAGGTCGGCCTGCTGCGCCGGTGGATCGATCAAGGGGCCCGCTGGCCTGAGCAGCCGGAGCCGTCCGCAGTGCGTGCCGGGCCGCGCCACCAGGGCCACTGGGCCTTTCGCCCGGTGCGCAGGCCGTCGCCACCTGCTGTCCGCGGCGAGGCTTGGGTCGCGAACGCGATCGACCGGTTCGTGTTCGCCCGGCTGGAGCGGGAGGGCGTCGAGCCGTCGCCCCGGGCGGCCTCCGAAACGCTCGTACGCCGCGTGAGCTTGGATGTGACGGGGCTGCCGCCTTCCCCGGCGCAAGTCGAGGCCTTCGTGGCGGACGAGTCGCCCGATGCGTACGAGCGCTTGGTGGACGGTCTGCTGGAGTCCCCGCACTACGGGGAGCGGTGGGCCGTCCAGTGGCTGGATCTGGCGCGCTACGCCGACACGGACGGCTACGAGAAGGACTCCGAGCGGCCCTACGCCTGGCGCTGGCGGGAGTGGGTGATCGACGCGCTGAACGATGACAAGCCGTTCGACCAGTTCACGATGGAGCAGATCGCCGGGGACGTCCTGCCCGGCGCGACCGTCGAGCAGGTGGTCGCGACGGGTTTCCACCGCAATGGCCTGAAGAACCGGGAGGGGGGCGTCAAGATCGAGCAGTTCCGGTTCGAGGAGACCGTGGACCGCACCAACACCGTCGGAACCGTGTGGCTGGGCCTGACCGTCGGCTGCGCCCAATGCCACGACCACAAATACGACCCCATTTCCCAGCAGGAGTACTACCGGCTGTTCGCGTTCTTCAACGCGCTCGACGAAGCCGAGATCGAGGCCTCCCTGCCGGGGGAGTCGGGCCCGTACCTGCGGGCGCTCCCCGACTACCGGGAGCGCCGCCGGCGCTTGCTGGAGAGCAATCGCGTCTACGAGCTCCAGCCGGCTTGGGAGGCCAGGATGATCGAGGCGGCCGACAACCCAGGCAAATGGACCGACTGGGACCACGCGCTGGACGCCCTGCAGAAGTACTTGGACAACGGGGAAGGCATCGTCCGCAAGCCCCCCGAGGACCGTTCGGATCGCGAGCGCGCCAAGCTTGAGGACCACTTCGTCAAGAACTACCACCGAGTCATCACCAAGCAGTTCCGCGAGGAGCTGGGCTGGGACGCGCTGCGCGAGCGCCTGCTGCGTTTGCGAGCCCAAACTCCGGACATCACCTACGCCCGGGCGGTCACCGAAGCGGATCCGCCCCGCGCGACGCATATTCATCTGCGAGGAGCTTGGAACAGGACGGGGCTGGCCGTCGAGCCGGGCACGCCCGCCGTGCTGCCGCCGCTCGACGCGTCGGGCGAGCACTCCCGCCTCGCCTTGGCGAGGTGGCTGGTGTCCCCGCAGAATCCGCTGACGGCCCGCGTCACGGTCAACCGCATCTGGCAGGAGTACTTCGGGCGGGGAATCGTACCTGCGGCCGACGATTTCGGCACGCGCAGTGCGGGCCCGTCGCATCCGGACCTGCTGGACTGGCTGGCCGCTGACTTCGTGGCGGGCGGATGGCGGCTCAAGAGGCTGCACAAGACAATCGTCATGTCCTCCGCGTACCGCCAGTCGTCCCGCACGCGGCCGGCGCTGGCGGAGCGCGACCCTGACAACCTGCTGCTCGCCCGCCAGAGCCGACTGAGGCTGCCGGCGGAGATGATTCGCGACGCCGCGCTGCAGGTCAGCGGCCTGCTGGATCCGACCGTCGGAGGTCCCAGCGTGCGCCCGCCGCAGCCTGATGGCGTGGCGGACTTGGCCTACGCTGGGTCGGTCGATTGGGATCCCAGCCAAGGGCGGGACCGTTACCGCCGGGGACTGTACACCTTCCTGCAACGCACTGTGCCCTACCCCCAGCTGGCGAACTTCGACATGCCTGACAGAACTGCCGCCAGCTGCATGCGGGAGCGGTCGAACACGCCCCTGCAGGCGCTCAACCTGCTGAACGACCAGTCCTTCGTCGAGGCTGCGCAGGCCCTCGCGCTGCGGGCCGTCCCGGAAGGAGGCTCCGGCTTCGAGCGGGCGCTGGAGCGGCTGTTCCGCCTGGCGCTGTCCCGCCGCCCGCGGCCCGGCGAGCTCGCGGCCCTGCTTGAGTACTACCGCCGGCAGGAGGCCATTTTCGAGGCTGAGCAGGAGACTGCGGAGCGGTTCATGCCGCTGGATGCGCCCGGCCTGACGGCTTCGCAGGCGGCGGCTTGGACCGGCGTGGCCAGCGTGCTGCTGAATCTGGACGAGTTCATCACCAGGGAATAGGGAGGGAGGACTCGCCAGTCATGGACTTGCCGCAATTGCTCGCCATCCGGGCGCGTCGCGACTTTCTCCGCCTCTGCGCCGGGGGTCTCGACATGGCCGCGCTGGCGCACCTGCTCGGGGCTTCTTCAGCGGCGGCGGACCTGCCGGCCGGGAATCCGCTCGCTCAGCGGCCGCCGCACTTCGCCCCGCGAGCCAAGAATGTCATTTTCCTCTTCATGGCGGGCGCTCCCAGCCAGATCGACCTCTACGATCCCAAGCCCGCCCTGAGGCGCTGGCACGGCCGGTCCCTGCCGGAGTCCATGACGAGGGACCTGCAGCTGGCCTTCGTCAAGCCCGGCGCCAAGGTGCTGGCCAGCCCGCGCGAGTTCCGCCCGCACGGCAGGAGCGGCCTCCAGTTCTCCGACTACATCCCCCACATCGCCTCGTGCGCCGACGACATCTGCTTGGTGCGGTCGATGCACACCGAGGCGTTCAACCATCATCCGGGCCAGTCGCTGCTGATGAGCGGCAGCGTGCAGCTGGGCCGTCCGACGATCGGCGCTTGGCTCTCGTACGGCCTGGGAAGCGAGTCGGAGGATCTTCCGGCCTTCGTCGTGCTGAGTTCGGGACGCGGTTCGAGCGGAGGATCGAGCAACTGGTCGAACGGATTCCTGGACTCTACCTACCAAGGCGTCGTCTTCCGCAGCACCGGGGAGCCGATCCTCTACCTGAAGAACCCTCCGGGAGTCAGCGAGCGCACGCAGCGAGCCAGGCTCGACGCCATCCGGGGGCTCAACCGCGAGCGCTACTCGGCGACCGGAGACGCGGAGATCGCCTCGCGGATCCAGTCCTACGAGCTGGCGTTTCGCATGCAGGCCGCCGCGCCGGGCCTGCTCGACTTCTCGGACGAGTCGCAAGCGACCTTGGACCTGTACGGCGTCGGCAAGGAGCCGACGCACCCCTACGCGACGAACTGCCTGCTCGCCCGCAGGATGGTTGAGAAGGGGGTCCGCTTCGTGATGCTGGCGCATGCCAGCTGGGACGACCATCAGGAGATCGACCGGAAGCTGGGCCGGAACTGCGCGATCACTGACCAGCCGGCGGGAGCCCTGCTGCGGGACCTCAAGCGGCGCGGCCTTCTCGATTCCACGCTGGTCGTGTGGGCGGGGGAGTTCGGACGCACGCCGATGGGGCAGCTGGAGCGCGTGGACGAGGCGGCGGGACGGGACCACCACGCGAGCTGCTTCAGCGCTTGGGTCGCCGGGGGCGGAGTCCGGGGAGGGCACGTGGTCGGAAGGACGGACGAGCTCGGCTTGGGAATCGAGAAGGATCCGGTCCACATCCACGACCTGCAGGCCACGATCCTGCATTGCCTCGGCCTCGACCACGAGCGTCTGACCTACCGTCACTTGGGCCGGGACTTCCGTCTGACCGATGTGGCCGGCGAGGTCGTGGATTCGATGCTGGCGTAGCCGGGACCGAGGCTCGTGCGCTCGGGCTGCGGTAACCCTTGAACCGTGGATGGCGGCCGCGCTGCCCGCCAGTGTGTTTCAGGCAGGGAATCTCGATCAGGACTGGACACGGCTCGGCAAGTCCGATTCCTGCCGTCCGGCGATGGGCTAGCAAATGGTGTCCCTGATCGGGGGAGCCAGGTGCTGGCTTGTCCCCGGGCGGACTCGGAGACGCAGGCTTGAAGGACGGTCTTGTTGATGCCGCGCACATCCTTCCGCTCCGCTGGCCGCACGCCAATCTGATGTGCCATCCGAGCGCTTCCTCATGCATACTGGTCGTGGCTGGTGCGGCCGGCGGGCCGTCGCCGCCCGGAGAGGAGCATGTTGAGCCGCAGACAGTTCATGCAATCCCAAGGGGCAGCCTTGCTTCCGGTCGCCGCGTCGGGCGCCTACGTCAAGCCCGAGCACTTCACTGTCGACTGCCAGAGCCACATTTTCGTGCCGGAGCTGGTGGCGTACATGCAGAAGCGCAAGGAGCCCCCGTACGCGTACCGCAGGGACGGCGACACCTACGTGGTGGTGGGCGAATGGCACCGCCGGCTCAGGGAGCGGCACACGGACATCGACGCCAAGCTGGCGGACATGGACGAGGCGGGCATCTCGCTGACCGCATTGAGCATCAACGACCCCGGCCCGGAGCTGTTCGGGGAGGACGGTCCGCATGTCGCTCGCATGGTGAACGACTATGTGAGCGAGCTGGCGATGGAGCATCCGGACCGCCTCTTCGGATTGGCCGTCCTGCCGCTGCAGGACATCGACGCGTCCCTCGAGGAGCTGGACCGGTGCGTCAGTGAGCGTGGCATGAAGGGCGTGCTGCTGTACTCCAACCTGGACGGCTCATTTCCGGACGAGGACCGCTACCGGCCCCTGTTCGAGCACGTGCAGCGACTGGATGTGCCGGTGCTGCTGCATCCCGCCTACCCGGTGACCTACGACGCCACCGTCGGCCGGAATCTGGTCGCGGGCTTAGGCCTGATGTTCGACACGACCATCGCACTGGCCCGCCTGATCCTGTCCGGAATTCTCGACCAGTTTCCGGACTTGAAGCTGGTGTGCCCGCATGTCGGGGGCACTCTGCCGTACCTGATCGGGCGGCTGGACCACCAGACCCAGGTCCTCAAGCGGGGCGCCGAGAACATTACTAAGCCGCCAAGCGAGTACCTGCGCAACATCTACTTGGATGCTGTGTCGCCGATACCGATGGCCATCCAGTACGGAATCGACTATGTGGGGGCGGAGCGGATGCTCTACTCCAGCGACCATCCATGGGTGGACCCCAAGGTGATCGCGGATTGCGTGCGCAGCCTCGATCTCCCTGACGAGGACCAAGCCATGATCTTCGGCGGGAATGCCAAGAAGCTGTTCCGGTTATGACCGCGCACCGCCGTGAGTTCCTAGCCCTGCTGGCGGGCTGCGGGTGGGCCGCCTGCGCTTCGAAGCAGGAGGCTGCCGACGAGGCCGGCGCTGAGGACTCCTCCTCGTTCCGTCTCGCGATCTGCAACGAAACCTTCCAAGGCTGGGACTTTCCGGCCGGCTGCCGGGGGGCGATCGACACGGGCTACACCGGAATCGAGATCGCTCCGTTCACGCTGAGCGAGGATCCGGCGTCGATCTCCGCCGCCGTGCGCCGAGAATGCAGGGACGTCATCGCGTCCGAGGGCCTCGGGTACGTCGGACTGCACAGCCTCCTGACCGTGCCGGCCGACGAGCTGCACGTCACCACTCCCGACGACGCGGTCCGGAACCGGAGCTGGGAGTACTTCCGTCGGCTGATCGACTTGTGCGCGGACTTGGGCGACGACGGCATGATGATCCTCGGGTCCGGCCGGCAGCGCCGCACGGTCGACGGCTCCTCGGTGGAGGACGCGGTCAGCCGCCTGCGGGACGGGCTCGCTTCCGTGGCGCCCCACGCCGCCGACCGGGGGGTCATGATCTTGCCCGAGACCTTGGCACCGCACTTGTGCGACGTGCTCACGTCGCTGGAGCAGACCGTGCAGCTGGTGAACGAGATCAACCACCCGGCGGTTCAGACCATGTTTGACACTCACAACGCCGTGGCCGAAACCGTCCCGCATGATGAGCTGATTCGGCGGCATGCGAGCCTGATCCGGCATGTCCACATCAACGAGATGGACGGGCGCCACCCGGGTACCGGTTCGTATGACTTCTCGGTGCCCCTGCAGGCGCTCAAGGATGTCGGCTATGACGGATGGCTCTCGCTGGAGGTATTCCGGTTCGAGCCGAGCGGCGAGGAGATCGCGAGGCTGTCGAGCCGCTACCTGAGGGAAGTCGAGGCGGGGCTGCGCGGCGCCTGACCGTGACGGCGCACAGGAGGTCGGGGCTCCATGTCTGACTACGGAATCCAGTGAGTGCCGGGCAACACCAACGCCTTGGCGGAGTACCGCGACCAGCCCGCTCCGGTCCCGCGCCGTGATATAGTTGCCGTGGCCGCAGGGCATCTCCTCGGAAGCCGGAGTTAGGCCGAGTGCCCGGTTGGCGAAGGCGGGGTTCCCGGCCGGGAGGGGGCGCACAATGGCAGGGCGACGGCATTATTTTCGGGGGATTCTGCCGGCGATGCAGGTTCCCTTCGACCGCGACTGCGCCATTGACGAACCCGAGCTGAGGCGTCTCGCCGGGTGGCTCGCCGGTCACGACGGAATCGGCGGGCTGGTGACCAACGGCCACACAGGCGAGGTCTTCGCCCTCAGCGCGGAGGAGCGGGCGCAGGTCACTCGGATCGTCGCCGACGAGGTCGACGGCAAGGTGCCCGTCGTCTCGGGGATTTGCTGCGAATCGATCGAGGAGGCCGTGGAGCATGCGCGGATGGCCGAGCGAGCCGGGGCCAGCGGGCTGCTTGTCATGCCCCCCCACTACTGGCTGCGCTTCGGGATGCGGCCTCAGGCCGTTCTGGACCACTTCTCAGCGATCGCGAGAGCGGTGAGCGCCAGCCTGATCGTGCATGTCTATCCGGCTTGGACCAAGGCCAGCTATTCCTCTTCGCTGCTGGCGCTGCTGGCGCGCGCGCCCGGTGTCACGTCGTTCAAGGTTGGCACCAGGGAGATGTCCAAGTACGACCGTGACATCCGCACGATCCGGGAGTCCAACCCGCGCTGCACGGTCCTGACCTGCCATGACGAGTACGTCTTGGCATCGATGGTGCAGGGCGTGGACGGAGCGTTGGTGGGCTTCGCCTCGTTCATTCCGGAACTCCTGATCGAGCTCTACGCCGCGGTGTGCGAGGGGGACCTGCACAAAGCTCGGGCGGTCCAGGCGCGAATCAACATTCTCAAGGAAGCTGTGTACGCTTACGACGAGCCGTCCAGCGACGCCCATGCCAGGATGAAGGCCGCGATGGTGCTTGCCGGCCGCCTGAAGTCCGGCCGGACCCGTCCTCCGACCCGGGCTCCGAGTGCTGAGCGCATGAGGCAGATCGAGAGGGCGCTGGAGCAGGCCGGTCTGCTCCAGCGGCAGAGGCTGGCGGCGGAGGCCGGCGTGGCCGCGGGCCGGTAGGTTCGGCGGCTCCGGGCCCGGATCGGGGATTCCGTTGCGCAAGCGGATCGGCATGCTGGTCGCAGCCGCGGGGATCTGGCTGTCTGCGTGGGGCTGCAGCCGGGACGAAGCGGCCGTTCTCTCGATCGGGGCGATGCCTCCGGGGACTTCGTGGTACGTGTTCGCGGCCACCTTGGCTGGCCTGCTGCAGGATTCGGTGCCGGCAGGGATGCGCGTGGAGGTCGTGGCCCGCGGCGGCGGCGTGGGGAATCCGATCCTGGTGGACCGCGGCGAGGAGTCGATCGCGATCTCCCAGGCCGCTACGGCGGCGTGGGCCTACAGCGGTCACTCCGTGGCCTACGGCGGGCGGCGGCATGAGAACCTGCGCGCCTTGGTCGGTGGGCTCAACCGGGTCTGGATGGCGGCCCTGCTCGCCGAGAGCTACATCGAGCGCACGGGCCGCAGCACATTGGAGGCGGCTTTGGCGTCCGACGCTCCCCCGCGGATCGTCATGAAGCCGCAGGGCAGCACCGTTCCGGTCGTAGCCGACATCCTGTTCGAGACGCTGGGGACGAGCCGCGAGGACATCCTGGCGCGGGGCGGTGAAGTGATCCAGGTCAGCGCGAGCCAGATCCCGACGCTGCTGCGGAACGGACGGGCCGACCTGTACTTGGAGACGGCGATCCGGGGACACCCGACCCTGACCGAAGTGACCACCACGACCGCCATGCGGTTTCTCGACTATCCAGTGGCGGTGATCGAGCAGCTGCTCGGGGCCGGCATCTCCCGCACGCCGATGCCGCCATGGTTCCAAGGGCAGCTCGCTAGCGTCGATTCCGTGAACATGGGCACGGTGCTGATCACGCACCAGGACCTTCCGCCGGATCTGGCCTACCTGATCACTAAGACGATCTGCGAGAACGCCGACGCGATGGCCGCGGCCCATCGCGCATGGGAGGACTTCGAGCCCCGGCGAGGGGGCCTGCTGGAGAACACGGGAGTGCCGCTGCATCCGGGGGCCGAGCGGTACTTCAGAGAAATGGGATGGCTCTAGCCGGAGGGGCTCCGGCCGGCCTGCCAGGCTTGCAGGGCAGCCGGTTCGCCGCCCTGCTGCGTCTGGGCCTCGGGTGCGCTTGGATCGCGTTCCAGATCGGAATCCTGTTTTACCCCCAGGCCCCGCTGCTGGAACGGCCCCTCCACCTCGCGCTGGCCGCCACGGTCCTGTTCCTGTGGGTGCCGGGCGGCGCGGGTCGGCGGCTGTCGCCGTGGATCGACGGTCTGCTGGTCGCCGCGACGGTCGGCACGGGGATTCACTACTTGCTGTCCGCGTCGCGCCTGAGCGCCCGCATGGAAGGCGTCGATCCGGTTCTCCCGGAGGACCTGCTGTTCGGCGTTCTCCTGCTGGCGCTGCTGCTGGAGGGCGTGCGGCGCGCGGTCGGATGGTCCCTGCTGAGTGTGCTGCTGGCGTTCTTGGCCTACGCGCTGGCCGGGCCGTGGATTCCCGGCTGGCTGCGGTTCTCCGGCTTCGGCCTGGAGGAGGCCGTCGAGATCCTGACGATGTCCCTCAACGGCGTGCTCGGAGTTACCACCGACACGTCGGTCCAGTTCGTCTTCTACTTCATCCTTTTTGGGGCGGTGTACGCGGCGGTCGGCGGGGCCAGCTGTTCATCGACCTCGGTCTCAGGCTCGCCGGCACCCGCGCGGGGGCTCCGGCCAAGGCCGCCGTGGTGTCGAGTAGCTTGATGGGGAGCATCACCGGCAGCGCCGTCGCCAACGTCTCCGGCACGGGCGTGTTCACGATTCCGCTGATGCGGCGGGCGGGGTATTCGGCGGAAATGGCGGGAGCGATCGAGGCGGTGGCCTCGACGGGCGGTCAGCTGATGCCTCCGGTAATGGGCGTGGCCGCCTTCGTGATGGCCGAAATGCTGCAAGTGGACTACGGGCGCGTCGCGTTGGCGGGACTGGTTCCCGCGGCGGCGTTCTACGTGGCGTTCTACGTGTCGGTGGACTTGCGGGCGCGCAAGCAGGACGCGGGGACGCTCTCGAGACCGGACATCCGTCCGCGACACCCGATCGCACCGCGCCTCTACCTGCTGATTCCCCCCGGAGTTCTGGTCGGCCTGCTGGTCGCTGGGTATGCGGCGACCTACGCGGCGGTGATCGCAAGCCTGAGCTGCTTGGCCGTCTGCAACCTGCGGCGCGAGAGCAGGCTGACTTGGCGGCGACTGGGCGGCCTCGTGGAGAGCGCCACGCGCCAAGCCTGCCAGGTGGCGGTGCCGATAGCGGCGATCGGCATCATCATCGCCGTGGTGATTCAGTCGAATCTGGCGCTGAAGTTCAGTGCGCAGCTGATGGCCGCCAGCGGCGGGACGCTGTGGGGCGCGCTGGGGCTGATCGTGCTGGGGTGCTTGGTGATGGGGATGGGGCTGCCGACCGTCGCTGCCTACATCATCGGAGCCGTGCTGTTCGCTCCGGCGCTCCAAGAGTTCGGCATCCCCCGGATGTCCGCCCATTTCTTCGTGATGTATTACTGCGTGCTGTCCATGGTGACGCCGCCAGTGGCCCTGGCCTCGTACACCGCCGCGGGCATCTCGGGAGGCGGGACGATGCGCACCAGCGCTTACGCGTTCCGGCTCAGTTTGGTCTCGTTCGTGATCCCTGTCGCCATTGCGTTCGATCCGGCGGTGCTCGGCGACGGCGGTCCGGTGCTGGTGGCTGCCGCATGCGTTTCGCTCGTTGCCGGCACGGCGGCTTGGGCCGTGGCCGTGGTCGGGTTCTGGAAGCGTCCCCTAGGTGTGGTTGAGCGGGTCTGCTGCGGAGTGAGCGCGGCCGGCGCGATCTGCGCGCCGACGGCGACCCTGCTTTGGGCATGCTCGCTCGCCGCCTTGTTGCTGGTCGCGGGCTGGCTGCTGCTGGTCGCGCGAGCGCGGGGCCGCGCCCAGCCGGAGGGGCCTTCCGTCCGCCCCGACACGGCGGCCAAGGGGGCCCGCGAGTGATTTCCCGCCCGACCGTGCCGGATGGCCTCTCCTCCCCGTCAGAAGTGCGCTTGGCCTGTCGCGAAGGCCGGCATGCCGGCACGACGCGCGGCTTGGCGCTGGGCTTCGCCCAGTGCAACCTTGTCGTGATCCGCGAGCAGCACGCTTACGAGTTCCTGCTGTACTGCCAGCGCAACCAGCGCGCCTGCCCGGTGCTCGAAGTCACCGACGCGGGCGACCCGGAGCCGAAGCAGCTGGCTCCGGGCGCGGATCTTCGCACCGACCTGCCGCGCTACGCGGTTTACCGGGACGGCCGGCGGCGGCCGGATGTCAGCTCGATCTCCGACCTCTGGCGGGACGACTTCGTGTCGTTCCTGATCGGATCCGGGATTTCCTTCGACCAGGCGCTGGAAGCGGCGGGCGTTCCGACGGATCGAGACCGGTGGGTGCTGCGGACCTCCTTGCCGACGGTCCCGGCGGGGCGGTTCCACGGCCCGCTGGTGGTGACGATGCGCTGGCTCTCGCCGCAGCAGGCGATCACAGCGACGCAGGTGACCCGCCGCTTTCCGTTCCACCACGGGGCGCCGTTGCACATCGGCGACCCGCGGCTGATCGGAGCGGACCTTGAGGAGCCGTGCTTCGGCCCCCCGGTGGGGGAGATCCCGGCTTCGGTAGTGCCGGTGTTCTGGGCCTGCGGGGTGACGCCCCAAGAGGCGGCGCTGGCGGCCGGGATCGACGTGATGATCACGCACTCTCCCGGTCACGGGTTCGTGACGGACCTCGAGGCGCAGCGGCTGGCGCTGCTGTGAGGGCCTGCGGCGCGGCCTACATGCCGGAAGCCGCCATCACCGCCTCTTGGACCACGATGTCCTCGTCAAACGATACATGCAGCGGCTTCTGTCCGCGCACGGCCGCGGCCAGGGCGGCCATGTCGTCCACATACCGCTCGTACGGAGGCAAGGCCACCTCGTGCGGGCCCTCCGGATACGGCCCTGCGGGCCGCGTCAGGTTGAAGGTCAGCCGGGGGGCCTCGATCGGGCGGAGCGTCGCCACTCCCGAGGTGCCGTGAACCTCGAAGCTCCGGTAGCGGCTGCCGTTGTCGGAGAGCGCCGCGCCGGTCACGAGGCCCAGAGCGCCTGAGTACTCGAAGACGGCGTGGGTGTTGTCTGCGAGCGCGTCGTCGAACTCGCCGTGCTTCTTGAGGTACGCCGTGATGCGGTTGGGCCTGCCGAGCAGCCGCGCGAGAGGGTCGATGACGTGGCAGCCGAGTTCGAGCATCTGCCCTCCGCGGAAGCGCGCTAGCTCGTCGCGCGCCTCGTCGCGCAGCGTCTTGTGCATCGTCGCTTGGACGAGGTGGATGTCGCCGAGCCAGCCGTTGCGGGCCGCTTCCAGCATGCGGTTGATGCCGGGGTGGTAGCGCCACATGTAGCCCTGCTGGACGACCAGCTCTTGGCGGGAAGCGGTCCTGAGAATGTTGCGTAGGGACTCCACATCCAAGGCTGGCGGCTTCTCCAGGTGCAAGTGCTTTCCCGCCTCCACGACTCTTAGCCCGTTCCGGGCGTGGTCCGCCACGGGGCCCTCGACCGCGATGACTGGGACGGACTCGTCGCCGAGCAGCTGGTCGGGGTCCGCGATGGGGATCCCTTGCTGCTCGTAGTGCGAGCGAACCGTCGCGTCGGCATCCCACAGGCCCGCGATCTCGAATTCCGGAGACGCCGTGGCGGCCCGGATCTTCCCTTCGGCATGGGAGTGGCTCGCGCCTAGGAATCCGATGCGGACGGCTCGGGCAGGGGCCCCTGCCAGCGTCACGGGTGCAGCCAAGCCGGCTGCCAGAAAGGTTCGTCGAATCATGAGTGCGGATGTCTCCAGTAGCATCGTACACCGCTGCGCCTTCCGACGGGCGGCCCGGGCTGGCCTCGGCCGGAGTCGGATGGCGAGCGCTCCGGGTGCGGGACCGTTGAGCGCCAGCCACTTCCAGCCCGGCGAGCGCATTGCGGCCGACCGCTACGGCGTCCCGGGGCGTGCCAGTGCCCGGGCGCGGTTCCGGATGATGCCGATGCGCAGCTCGAACCCCGCCAGCACGCCGTCCCATTCGGTTCGCTGGCGCTGCAGCTTGAGCGCCAAGCCGGCGGAGCTTCCGGCCGCAGGCCTCTCCGCCAGCACGACGAGCGCGGTGGGGCTGCCTTCCACGGCGTGCTGGAGCCGCTTCCACGGGTGTCGCCGCCAGCGTCCGAGCTGACGTTGCGAGAGCCCGCCGAGATCGACGGCGACGATGCCGAACGTGCCGGCCGAGACAGCTAGGTTCGTCGCCCGCCAAGCCTCGTCGCCGTGCCGCGAGCCGGCGGACTCGGATCCGCCGCAGCGGACCCACAGCAGCCGCGGCAGGACGATGCCGGCCTCTTGGGCGGATCGCGGATCGAGGCAGTCTGTTGCGTCGATGTACGCCGCCAGCTCGCCGCTCCGGGTTGCTCGGGCGAGGAGGCGGAACACGAGGCCGGTCCGGCCGGAGGATCCGGTGCCGGTGATCTCGCTGATGGATCCGCGGGGCAGCCCGCCGCCGAGCTGGGAGTCCAAGTCCGCGATCCCGCTCGGCACACCGGGGCACGGGGCGGGCGGCGGCCTCCGCAAGGTCTCGCCGAGTCCGTGCTTGTGGAGCAGCGCCTCCAAGGCGCGGACCTGCTTGGATGGCGGCATCCGTAGATCCAATTATATTCTATTTTAGTTTCTAAATTTTCCCTTTTCAATATATATTCCAGCAATCAAGGAGTTTCAATGTGAAGCGCAGTGCGAGGCGCTGCCGGGATGGCCTCGTCGAGAGTCAGGCCGGCAAGGGCGAGCCAGCCGGCAGCATTTCTGGAGCCTGACGCAGGGAGGTGGCGCTCTCGAACGAGAAGGCGAGCGCCACCAAGCGGGGTTCGGACCACGCCTCCGCGAAGAATGACACGCCGACGGGAAGGCCGAAGACTAGGCCGCCCGGGACGGTGACGTGCGGATAGCCGGCGCGAGCTGCAGCCGAGGAGCAGCTCGGGAACGACGAGCGGTCTCCATGGACGAGGTCCGTGACCCAGGCCGGGCCCGTGGTGGGCGCGAACAGTGCATCCAGCTGGTGCTCTTGGAGGGTGGAGTCGATGGCTTGCCGGCAGGTGTCCCGGCTTTGCCGCAGCGCTTCCTGATAGGCCGCCTCCGTGAGGGGGCCCTTCTCCGCAGCCGCTTCGAACATGCTTTGGCCGAAGTACGGCATTTCGGCTTCCCGATGCCTCTCGTTGAACCGGATCACCTCTTCAAGCGTGCGGGGCTGCGGTCCGGGCACCAGTTCGGCCAGGTAGCGGTTGAGACCTGCCCGGAACTCGTAGAGCATCACTTCCAGGCCCGGCCGGCGGGTCTCGGCCAGCCCGGGCAGCGGTTCGAGATCGATCAGCTCGGCGCCGGCGTCGCGCATGGCGGCCGCGGCGGCGTCCAGCATGGCGTCCATGCCGCCGTGGCGGCCCCAGTACTCCCGCAGCAGGCCGATCCGGGCTCCGTCCAGGGCGTCGCTGGCGAGGAACCGCGTGTAGTCCTGATCAGCCGGCCGATCGCTGCGGGCCGTGGCCTCGTCCAGCGGGTCCCGCCCAGCCATCGCGCCGAGCAGGGCCGCAGCGTCCGCCACGGTGCGCGCCATCGGACCCGCCGTGTCTTGCGTGTGGGAGATCGGCACGATGCCGGACCGGCTGACTAGTCCCACCGTGGGCTTGATGCCGACGATGCCGTTCACCGAGGAGGGGCAGACGATCGATCCGTTCGTCTCGGTGCCGACCGCCAGCGGCGCGATGCCGGCTGAGACCGCGACGCCCGAGCCCGAGCTGGAGCCGCAGGGGTTCCTGTCGAGGACGTACGGATGCAGCGTGAGGCCTCCGCGGGCGCTCCAGCCGCTGGTGGACTGGCGGGAGCGGAAGTTGGCCCATTCGCTCAGATTGGTCTTGGCGATCAGCAGCGCCCCGGCGTCCCTCAGGCGCGCGGCCACGCCAGAGTCCCTCGGCACGCGCGAGCCGGCGAGCGCCAGCGATCCCGCCGTGGTCTGCATGCCGTCGAGAGTGGCGAGATTGTCCTTGAGCATCACCGGCAGGCCGTGCAGCGGCCCCCGGATCCTGCCTTGCCGCCGCTCCTCGTCCAGCCGGGTCGCATCCCGCTCCGTGTCGGGGTTGACCTCGATGACCGAGTTCAGCGCGGGTCCGTCGGCGTCGATCTGATCGATTCGCTGAAGGTAGGCCTGGGCCAGCGAGAGCGATGTCCAGCGCCCGGATTCCAAGCCCCCCTGGATGTCGGCTACCGAGGCTTCGGACAGCTCGAACGAAGGTGGCCCGGATGCGCCGGGACGGGGCGTCCGGGCCACGCATCCGGTGATGCCCGGCAGAGCCGCGCCTGCCGTCGCGGCCAGCAGCTCGCGACGGCTCAGCTTCTCGCGCAGATGATTCCGCATGGGCCTCATCGTACAGCCAGTGGCCCGCCTCGCGGCGGCGGACGTCGATGCCCGGCCCTTGGTCAGCCCGGATCCGCCTCGAACTTGCCGCGCTGCCGCAAGGTGTTGACGGCCCGCTCGACGAGGAACCGCACGTGGCGAGCCGTGTCGCGGTCAACGGTCAAGGTGGCTTCACGGACTGTGTCGTGGGCCAGCAGTCCCCGCCGCACGAGCAGCTGCTTCTCCATCTGCAGCAGCAGCTCCATGTTCTGGAGGCTGAACACAAGGTATGGCAGGAGGGGCTCGAAGGCCTCGGCGGCCGCGCCCGCGTCACCGGCGGAGGCGAGTGCGTACACGTCCTGCAGCAGGTCGGCCACGCCGAGCGCCGGCATGGCGCCGGAGATCCCGACAGCCATCCCTTCCAGCAGGTACAGGCCGCCCCAGCCCTCCAAGACGCCGACCGCGCCTCCGGTCGCCGCGAGGATCTCGGCGACTTTCGGTGCCATCAGGGGTTGCTCCAGCTTGAGGTAGCGGAAGTGCGGGTAGGCCTCGTTGAGGCGCCGCGCCGTCTCGGCGGCGATGGTTGCGCCTCCGGGGTTGAAGTCTTGGACGAGCACGGGCAGGGAAGTGGCCTCGAGCACGGTCGCGACGAACCGGTACACGTCCTGCTCTCCGATCTCGAACAGCCGCGGCACGGCCACGGAGATTACGTCGGCACCCATCCGCTCGTGCCGTCGCGCGATCTTGGCGGCGAGCGCGCTCGCGTTGTGGTTGGATTGGGCGATGATCCGCACGCGCCCGTCCGCAGCTGCGACGGCGGCTTCGACCAAGCGGTAGCGCTCCGCCATGCTGAGCTTGTAGAACTCGCTGGCGTAGGCCGGGAGGCAGACTGCGCTGAACCGTCTCCGCACGCAGAACTGGACGAGCCGCTCCAGCGATTCCAGATCCAGCCGCTCGTCGGGCCGGAACGGCGTGGGCAGGACGGGAACGATGCCGTGGACGGATTCGCGCTGCATGTTGCGGCTGTGGCGGGCCGGAGAACGAGAGGCGAGGAAGGTGCAGCCGGGCACGCGTGTCCGCGTGTCCGCCCTGCTCGCGGTGCCGTTCGCTCGTAGCCTAGCGCACTGCGAGCTGAGTATCGCATGCGCGCGCGCTAGGAAGAGGTGAACGGCGAGCTGATGAGATCAATTGCGCAAGGGGGCAGATCCTACCAGTCGCCTGCATCGAGGCCAGGCTGCGCGGGACCGTGCTCCTAGAGCAGCCCTCTCGCACGATCGCGGGCTGCCTTGGCATTGCATTGAGACTGCCGGTTGAGTCGAAGAATCACAGTTCGCGGCCGCTTAGCAGCAACTGATCGACAATATCTTAAGGAGTCTTTGGGTAGTTCCATCATGCGAACTGGATCTTCAGAGATTGCAGCCTGCGGGTGGCTTCTAGCTTCTGAGTAGACAACTCTTCAACAAGGCGCTGAGAAATGTATAGTGATTCAACGGTCTTCGAAGATCGCCCGAGAAACGTAGCCTGAGTAGATCTACCTGCTTCTATCTCAATCAACTTCAACTCCAAACCCTGAGGAAGACCCTTTCCATATCTCTTGGTTCCAAGTCGCCCATCGTAGCTCATCAAGTATCGAATTCCTCGCTGATTGAGACTGTCGAGACAGGCAACGAACTCATCGAAATCAATACCAGCAAGATAACGATGATCTCGAGTGCCACATACGCCTTGGTAAGGTGGATCCATGTAGATGATGTCGTCTTTCCGTACCGTTGTGAGAACATCGCGATAATCACATCTCGTAAACTCTGATCTTCCATGCAATAGCAGCGACACACGCTCCAAGTTTGCTCGCATTCTATCGGGATGAGTCCCAAGTCTTCGCTTATCAGGACTCTGATTGAATGCACCACTTTGATTGTATCGTACAGAACCTTTGACACACCTAGCAAGTAGATATAGCAGGAGAGTTGGGTCCCTAGTTTGATTGAATTGCGTTCTAATATTGTAGTAATGTTGCAGACCCGTTGTTCTTGATTCGTACCATATTGATTCGTATTTATTTGCTACTGCATTCGGTGAATTGATGATCTTGTCTAGAAGAAGTGACAGTGGGCCATTGATATCGTTTAGCCAAAATCTGCATTCGCTGTCCTTGGCTGCATAGGCACAGGAGACGGCTGCAGAACCGCAGAAGGGTTCAACGAGTCGAACAGCAGTGGATGGCAAGTAGCGGAGGATCTTGGGAGCGAGAATTCTCTTGCTGCCTTGATATTGGAATGCCTGCGGAACTTGCATGTCAAAGATGCCCTCGGTTAAATCAAGTCCGCAGTGTCAGACCGCTCCCGTCCTACCATGCGGCTCCCATTGTATGGCAGCACTCTGACCGGCAGGAGAATAGCGTCGGCACGGCACTGCTCCTGCGACGCCGGGAGCAGCGCCGGACCTCAGAATCTCCAAGATGCGGCTTGGCCGGCGGGACATCCGATCCATAAGGGAGCATACCAGAGCGGCGGGCCGGATTGCGGGAGTGGTGTGCCTCTCCCCAAGCTGATGTGCGTGATGGAGCCAGTCCCTCTCTCGCGGCAAGTTCACAGGACGTAGGATTGCGGGCGAGGATGTCTCACCATGTACGCACCCGTCCTAGTTGGAGAGCGGCCGCTCATCCTGTGCCCGGCATCGGGTCTCCGGGATGCTGCGGCGCAGTGCCGCGGTCGCCATCAGACCCGCGACTCCGATCGCAGCCAGCAGGAGGAAGCACTGCCGATGTCCGCCCGCGCCCGGCGTGGCGTCAAGGATCCGGCCGGTGACCGGCCCGAAGAAGATGTCGGGCGTGTAGCCGAGCAGCGAGATCAGGCCGACTGCCGTGCCGGTCACGGAGTGCGGAACGCGGGTGTCCTCCAACAGCGCGAAATAGAGGCCGCGCAAGCCGAAAGCGCCAGCAATGGAGGTCAGGAGCGCGCCGTAGGTCAGGCTTGCGCCCGCCAGCGCGCCGGTCGGCGAGCCCAGCAGGGTCCAGCAGCCCGCCAGCGTGGCGAACAAGGCCATGGTGGAGCCAGCCACGCCCAGCCGGTCCCCCACGTAGCCTGCCCCGATCGCCGCCACCGGCCTGAGGTAGGCGGCCGCCGCTGCGAATCCGGCGGCTTCGGCCTCGTCCATGTTCAAGACTTCGTGGCCGTACAACGAGTAGTTGTCGAACGCCTTGTAGCCGCAGTAGGCGCAGACGACGATGCCCGCCTGCAGCCAAACGGCTCGCATACGCACGACTTGCAGCGTCTTCGGCGGCTGGGGCTGTTGTGTCCTTGCGGGCCGGGACGCTTCAGGAGTCCAGAGGTGGACCAAGACCGCCGCGCCGAAGGTGGCGAAGCTGTAGTAGAGGATCACCCCCCGGAGGGCCGAAGCGCGGGCGGCCTCGGTGGCGCCCGCCGGGTCTTGGCCCAGCCCCAAGCCCAGGAGGCTTACGCCGCCGCTCGCCGCCAAGGCCGCCACCAGCCCCCGGCCGCCGTCGAGCAGCCCGAATCCCCGGCCCTGTTCCGAACGGCCTCCCCATTCCCTTGTGGCGCGGATCAGCGCGCCCCACATCAAAGCGACGGTGGTCACTCCCCAGTAGGCGTACAGCATGCTCAGCCCGGTCCAGCCCGGCAGGGTCGCGAAGTACAGCCCGCCAGCCCCCGTCGCGACCAGCGAGAGCGACATGAGAGAGCGCGCTCCGAACCGGTCGGCCAGCAGTCCGCTCGGAACGTACGACAGCATCGCGAGGATGCCGTACAGCGCGAAGGAGTCCCCCAACTGGGCGTTGGAGATCCCGAGAGCAGGCAGCAGGGTCGGCTTGAAATAGCGCGGCACGTGGAAGGCCAAGCCGTAGACCATCTCTCCCGCGACCGTCAGGCAGACCATCGCCGCGATCCTCGATCGCCGGAGTTCGGAGAGGGGCGCAAGGCTCATAGGCGCCCCAGTGCCGCGGTGTTGAGCGGTCGCAGCGTTCCCGTCCGTCCGACTCAGGTCCCGACCAGAACGTCCGCCAGCGCGACGAAGTCGCCCACCTCGAGGTCAGGACGGAGGGCCGACTCCTCGTAGGGCAGGCGATAGCGGTTCACGTAGGCTCCGCGAAACCCGCAAGCGCGCGCCCCTAGGATGTCGAAGGCGTGCGAGGCCACCATCATGATCTCGCCCGGCTCAGCGCCGAGTTCGGCCGCCGCCGCACGATAGACGGACGGATGAGGCTTGAAGCGGCCTACTTGGTCCGCTGAGATGCATCGGGCGAACTCCGCCTCCACCTTGTTGCCCGCCAACTCCTCGACCAGCTCTCGATCGCCGTTGGAGAGCGCCACGAGCCGGTAGCTCTGTCCCAGCCTCAGCAGGCCCGCCTGCGCGTCGTCGAACGGGCGGAGCTCCCAGAACGCCTGCATGAGCCGCGCCGACTCCTCATTGCTGCATCCGATCGCGTAGCGGTGCAGCGTGTGCAGCAGGGCCCGTCGCGCTGAGTCCAGGTATCCGCGGTGCCCCAGCATGAGGATCGTGTCCTGATGCTGCTCGATCCGCTGCCGCGCCCGCCAGTCGTCCCAGAACGCTGCCGCGTCGGCGTTGGCGCCTAGGTCCCGGAAGAACCGCCGCAGGGCGGGAACCAAGGTCTGCGACAGGTCCAGCACCGTGCCGAACATGTCGAAGGTCAGGGTGTGGGCCTTCTTGAGGGTCGGCTGCATCGCCACGATAGTATCGAATTACGGTTAGCCAGCGGGCCGCGGGCTGGAGAGTCCCGGTCCGACCGGCGTCCTCAGCCCTGCGACCCTCGTGCGCCGACCTTCAGCAGGCTGCGATGCTTGCGCCGCGCAATTTCCGACCATGGGCTCGACGGGTCTAGGTTCAAGTAGGCCCGCCAGTGCTTGACCGCCTCGTCCCGGTTCCGGAGCCGCTCTTGTGCCAAGGCCATGTTGAAGTGGGCGTCGGCGTAGCCGGGTCGCAACTCCAAGGCTTTCGCGAGATGGCGCACCGCGGACTTCAGCCTGCCGGTCCGCTCGCACACGTTGCCGAGATTGAAATGGGCCAAGGCGTACTCGGCGCTTGCGTCCAAGGCCCGCCGGTAACACTGCTCGGCCTCGGTCAGTCGATGCTGCCTGTAGTGCAGGGTGCCCATGTTCACCCAAGCGCCGGCCGCCTGCGGGGCGCACTCGACGACCTTGCGGTAGACCTCGATGATCTTGGAGGGCTCGGTTCCGACGCGCTCCATTTCCAGCGCCTCTTGGAACCAGCCGTCCGAACTGACCGCGTCGGTGACCGTCGCGTCGGCTGGTTGCGTCCTGTCCGGGTGGATGAATTCCAGCGTGACCGCCGGCTGGCTCGACTTGGCGTCGAAGTCCAACAGCAGCTGGCCAGTCATCGCCTCCATTCGCCCGCCGGAGAACTCGACGGCGATGCGCCTCCCGTCGGCGACCATCTTGAGTTCGTCGAGCGGCTTCCGCACATGGGCGAGTCGGGCGCGGACTTGGCGCAATGCCGCGCGAATCCTCTTCGCCGGGATCTGGCTCCTCCTGAGTTCGTCGAGCGTTCTCAGGCAAATGAGGTCGTGGAACGTGTAGCTGGCCTTGGAAGCCGTCAGGCCCGCCCGCTCCCATGCCCGCAGGCTGTTCTCGCTGATGCGGAGAATCCGGCGGATCTCCGCCCGGGAGAACGACTCAGAAGCCCGAGCAGCTTCCACATGAGTAAGTATAGAGGATCTTGAGGTGGGGGGCGAGCCGGAATACCCCGAATGCTGTGTGTCGGCCGACCATAACGCGCCGATAGACGCCGGCACTCACGATAGTTGCGGGCCTCATTCCCGCCGATGTCGACCCAGTCCGGCCGCGAATGCGCCTCCCGCGGCCGCGAGGGCCGCCAGCAGGGCCGCCTCGAAGATCAGGCTGACGCCGACGACGATCGCGAAGATGGTGGGGTCCTCCAGCAGCGGGGCCAGGTCGGGCTGCGCGGGAAGCGTCTCCGCCGCCTCTCGCACCTGTTGCAGGACTGTCTCCATCACCTCGTCCCGTTGGGTTGCCAGAATGGCGACTTGCAGGGCGGCCGAGCCCAGCGAGACGAAAGCGCCCGCCAAGGCTCCGAGGCATGCCGCGCGCCAGCGTTCCAGCGATTGCCCCTGGCGCTGCGCGAACAGCCGGACTGCGAGGAAACCCGTCGCCACCGGGACCGCCAGCCAGTGCAGCAGCAGCGTCGGTGCGTAGGCGGCCAGGACGATCCGTATCGGAAGTGCGCAGGCGGCGGTCACGGCGGCCGCCCTCAGGTAGCCTCTCCAGTCCGTCCGGCCTCCGACGCTCCGGAGCTTCTCCCCGGGGAGGCGAGCGCGCAGAGGCATCCCGCAATGCGGGCAGAACGACGCTCCTTCCGGCAGAGGACTGCCGCAGGAGCAGCGAGGAGCCGTCATCTTGACACCCGGCGGTGCCGCCCGGCCGGCCCGGCTGGGCGGTCAGGCGGCCCCCAAGCACTGGCCCAGCGACAGGACCGATTTCCCAGCGCGCGGGTCATTGGGCGGCCTTGCGTATCACTTCGAGGATCTGGCTGCCGTAGTTCTTGGCGGTCGCCTTCCCGACTCCCCGCACGGCCAGCAAGTCCTTAGTCGTCTCCGGACGGAGGGAGGCCAGATGCACCAAGGTCTGGTTGGTGAAGATCCTGAACGCGGGGACCCTCCGCCGCTTGGCCTCTTCCTTGCGCCAAGCTGCTAGCGCCGCCTCGATGAGGCCGTCAGCCGCCTCTTGGCCGGTGCGCCGCCCGAGGCCCAATTGCTTTCCGGGCGGCCGGCCCGCGGCCCGCTTCTTGGTGCGTCGCTGCTTGGTGCGCGCCAGGCCGGCCCGCTCCTCGACGACTTCCAGGGAGCCGATCTTGGAGGATGCTTCCGCCGCGCCGTCGCCCAAGCCGACCCTTCGAAACTCG
Organism: Bryobacterales bacterium; assembly: GCA_963662745.2. Classification (GTDB taxonomy): domain Bacteria; phylum Acidobacteriota; class Terriglobia; order Bryobacterales; family UBA6623; genus VXMF01. Next base: position 143,860 of record CAXXUI010000002.1, on the reverse strand, counting down.
ATGTACTTCCCCTCCGCGTTCACGAACGAGTCCCTGTGTGTGCGGAGGATTCCCGCTCGTTCGGCGGCGTCCACCAGACCCTCGAACTGGGGGCGCTGGAGGGAGTGCTGCTTCGCATGCTCATTGAACAGCCTCCCCGAGGCTTGGAAGTCGCGCTCCTGCAGCGACCAGAGGACCGACTCCAGCGCCTGGCGCTCCGCGGCCGTCGGCGGGCGGAAGCGCTTCATGACACAGCTGCCGGAGTCGCAATTGTCGCACTGCCCGCACGGCTTGAGGGAGTCCTCCAAGTCGCCGAAATGCCGCACCAGGTCGAGCATGCGGCAGTCCAGCGACCGCGTGAATTCGAGCACCAGGTCCAGCTGCTTGTAGCGGAAGTTGCGCTGCTCGACATACGGAGCGCGCCACTCGCTAGTCCCGCGGAAGGCGTTCTGATCGTCGTCGAACTGCACGCCTCCGTAGGTCCACAGCTTCTCCACGGCCTTCTCCGCCACTTGGATGTCCACGCTGAGGCTGGCGATCAGCCGGTCGTACGGCACCGGCTGCTGCGAGAGCGCCGCGAAGAGGCGCTCCAGCGTCTCCGGCTCCGGGTAGTCACGCTCGAGAAAGAATTCGTGCAGCTTGCGGTCGGCCCAGCTGTGCAGCAGGACGGCCCTCGACGGCAGGCCGTCCCGTCCAGCGCGGCCGATCTCTTGGTAGTAGCCCTCGATCGAGCCAGGCAGCCCGGTATGCACCACAGTGCGGACGTCGGCCTTGTCGATGCCCATGCCGAAGGCGATGGTGGCCACGATCACGTCGAGGTCACCTTGGAGGAAGGCCGTCTGGACTCGTTCGCGCTGCTCGCTGTCCATGCCGGCGTGGTAGGCGGCGGCGCCCAGCCCCTGCTGCAGCGTTTCGGCCTGCTCCTCGGACGCCTTGCGGGTCGGCGCGTAGACGATGGCCGGTCGGCGGTCCGGGGCGCGCAGCAGACGAAGCAGCGCCGGAGGCCGCAAGCTCGGGACCAGCTCCACCAGTTCGATTTCGAGATTGTCGCGGCGGAAGCCGTGGATCGATTGCTGGCAGCTGTCGAGCGCCAGCTGCTCGACGATATCCTTCTGAACGCGCGGCGTCGCCGTCGCCGTCAAGGCGATCACCGGGGCCGGCCTGAGCGCCGGGACGCGGTCCTTCAAGCGCCGGTAGTCGGGGCGGAAGTCGTGCCCCCACATCGAGATGCAGTGCGCTTCGTCGATGGCCACCAAACCCGGAATGCGCCGGGCGAGCAATTCGGGAAAGCCGGGCACGCCCAGCCTCTCGGGGGCGATGTAGAGGAAGTCGAGCTGTCCGGCGAGGTAGTCGCGGCAGACCTGCTGGGAGGTGGGGCGGTCGCGGCCCGAGTGGATCCGCTCTGCCCGGAAGCCCAGCTGGCGGAGCTTCTCTGTCTGATCCTCCATGAGCGCGATCAGCGGGCTCACGACCAAGGTCGTCGCTCCCCGTGCGATGCCGGGCAGCTGATAGCAGAGCGACTTCCCCGCTCCGGTCGGCATGACGACCAGCACGTCCTTGCCCGCGATGACGTCCCTGCAGATCTCCTCTTGGTGGGGGCGGAAGCTGGGATGCCCGAACCGGCTCCGCAGCAGTTCGCGGAGCCGTCCCGGCGAGGCGTCGGCGATGACCGGCGGTTGCTGAGCCGGCGGCTGCCTGCCGCCGGGCGCGCCGTTGGGGGGCGATGGCCGGAGGCGTCGCGCCGGTCCCGGCGGGCGCGCCGTTGGGGGGCGATGGCCGCCGTTGGGTGGCGGCGCGGCCTTGGCTGCGAGCTTCGAGGTCGCTTGCTGCGGCCCGGCTGGTGCTGCCGGCTGAACAATCCTTGCCTCGGTCGGCGGTCGGACGGCTGCCTGCCGCGTCCGGGCCGGAGCTGGCGTCGCGCCACGGAAGGATTGGTGGGCAGGGTTCGGTCCCCGGGCCGCGGGACGGGCATCATGGCCTGAGGAAGCTGCCGCAGCGCCGCCGCCCACCACCTCCTTCACAAATCGCTCGATGCCCTCCATGAAGGCGTCGAAGCTGCCGCTGCCGCGTTCGATCGCCCGCAGCATGGCCTCCCACTCTCCCGTCATCGCCGCGCTGCGCACCTTGGGGTGAACCACTTCGAGGAGGCCGATGCCCCGGTCCGTCGCCCGGAAATGCTTCTTCTCACGACGGATGTAGCCGCGCTTCAGCAGCGTCTCGATGATCGACGCCCGCGTCGCGGGCGTACCGAGGCCCCGGTCCTTCATCGCGCGGGAGAGCTCCTTGTCGTCCACGGTCTTGCCGGCCGACTCCATGGAGGTCAGCAGCGTGGCGTCGGTGAGCCGCGGCGGAGGCTTGGTTCGCTTCTTGACGGCCTTCGCCTCGAGCACCTTCAGCGGCATGCCCGTCTCCAGCCCTCCCGGCAGAGTGGCCCGTCCGCCGGCCTTCTGCTTCTTGGTCTTGATATCCAGCACCTTCCAGCCCTCGCGCTCCACGGCCGTGCCCTTGGACAGGTACAGGTCGGCTTGCGATCGGAAGGCGATGCGGCTGAAGACCAAGGTCGAGGAGTAGATGTGGTCGGGGTGCCACGCTTGCAGGAACCGCCGGTTGACCAAGTCGAGCAGCTTCGCCTCTGGAGAGCTTGGAGACAGCCCCCCCGCAGCGGCTCCCGTGGGGATGATGGCGTGATGGTCTGTGACCTTGGAGTCGTCGACGAACCGTTTCGAGAGCGGCTGGTCGCCGCATCCTTCCGCGATCAGCGCCGGGTCGTATTTGGAGGCGACCTGCCTGGCGATGCTCGGCAGCTGGGCGGCGACCTCCGCCGACAAGTGGCGGCTGTCCGTACGCGGATAGGTGATCGCCTTGTGGCGCTCGTAGAGGCGCTGCAGGATGTCCAGAGTCCGGTCGGCGCTGAAGCCGTAGAGCCGGTTGGCGTGCCTCTGCAGCTCGGTCAGGTCGTAGAGCAGCGGCGGAGGTACTCGCTTTTTCGCCTTGCGCACCTCCTTGATGTCCGCCCGTCCCGACTCGGCGCGCTGGAGGATCTGGGCCGCCTCCTCGCCATCCTCCGGCAAGCGAGTCTGCCGCTTGCCCCGCACCAGCTTGAAGTACGTCCCGCGGTAGACCCGGTCTTCGCCGGCGTCGAACCGGGCCACGACCTCGAGGTAGTCTTCCGGCACGAAGTTCCGGATGGCGAGCTCTCGCTCCACGAGTATGGCCAGCGTCGGGGTCTGCACCCGCCCCACGGACAGCAGTTCCTCGCCCGAGCCCGCCCGGCGGTGATCCAGCGTGTAGGCGCGCGTCAGGTTGAGGCCCACGAGCCAGTCCGCTCGGCTGCGGGCGCGGGCCGCGTCCGCGAGCCGGTCGAACTCCCGCGACGGGCGGAGGTCCTGGAAGCCTTGGCGGATCGCCGCCGGCGTGAGGGACGAGATCCAGAGGCGCTGCACCGGCTTGGTGGAGCCCGCCGCCTCGTAGAGCTGGCGGAAGATCAGCTCCCCCTCGCGACCGGCGTCGGTCGCGCAGATCACGCTTCCAATCTTGGGGTCGGTGAGGATTCGCCGGACAGTCTCGAACTGGTCCCGGACCCTCTCGCCCACGACCAGCGGCCAGTTCCGCGGCAGCATCGGCAGGGCATCCCGGCGCCACCGCTTCCATTGTGGGTCGATCTCGTGCGGCTCGGCTTGGCGCACCAGATGGCCGAGGGCCCAGGTGATCACGACGCCGTTGCCGGAGATGCAGCCCTTCCTGCGGGTGTGGGCTCCTAGCGCCGCGGCGATGTCTCGGGCCACTGACGGCTTCTCGGCGACGACCGCGCGGGACGCGGCCGTCCTGCTTGGCGCTGAGTGCATTCCCAGTCTCAGTCTAGCGCCGGGTCCGGCGCCATCATCGGGGACGGATACAATCGGGCCGGGAGATGACCTTCGGCCGCCCGCCTCGCCCCAGTCTGGCGGCGGGTGATGCGCCTCGGCGGGAGGGGCTTGGCCGGTGAGAGCGCTAGCGCAACGGATCCGGGACGGTGACCGGCGGGCGCTAGCCCGCGGGTTGAGCGCCGTCGAGAACCGCGTCCCGGGTTCCGCGGACCTGCTGCGGGAGTTGCACGGCGCGGCGGGGGCCCCGCTGCGCGTCGGCATCACCGGAGCGCCCGGCGCTGGCAAGAGCACGCTGGCGGACTGCATGGCGGCCCGGCTGCGTCACGAGGGCCTGTCGGTAGCCATCTTGGCCGTGGACCCGAGCAGCCCCTTCACCGGCGGGGCAATCCTCGGGGACCGCGTGCGCATGCAGCGCCACTATTCCGATCCGGGGGTGTTCATCCGCTCGATGGCGGCCCGGGGCGAGCTGGGCGGCCTCGCCCCCTGCGTGGCCGAAGCGCTCACCCTCGTCGAGGCTGCCGGCTGGGACGCCGTCCTCGTTGAGACGGCGGGCGTCGGGCAGAGCGAGGTGGACATCGTCAGGCTGGCTCCGGCGGTGGCCGTGGTGCTCACGCCGTCTCTCGGCGACGACGTGCAGGCCGCCAAGGCCGGCATCTTGGAGATCGCTGACGTGTTCGTGCTCAACAAGGCCGACCTGCCAGGCACCGCCGATCTGGAGCGGCAGATGCTGGGCATGCTGTCCCTGATGCCGGAAGGTCGACCTAGGCCGCCCGTGCTGCGCGCCGTCGCCAGCCGCGGCGAAGGGATCGGCGCTCTGATCAAGGCCTTGCGTCGCGTCGGCCGGGCCAAGGCGGGGGCCGGCTTCTGGAAGCGCCGCATTCTGGAGCGCGTCACGGCCGAGGTGCGGTCCCTGCTCGTGTCCGAGCCGGTGCTCGCCGAAGAGCTCGACCAGGCTGCCAGGGAGGTGGCGGCCGGCGCGCTGAATCCGTATTCCTTTGCGGATGAGCTGGTAGCCCGGTTGCGGCGACAATGGTTGCCGTGACCATCCATCACTTGGGCATCGCGGTGCGGTCCATTGACGACGCTTTGGGCTTCTACCGGCAAGTCTTCGGCGTCGAACCCGTCCATCGCGCCACGGTCGAGCACGAGCGCGTGGAGGTCGCCGTCCTGCCGGCCGGCGGGGGCCGCATCGAGCTGCTCGAGGCCACCTCGGACGACTCGGTCATCGCCCGCTTCCTCCGTCGCAGGGGCGAAGGTCTGCACCATGTCGCGATGGAGGTCGACGATGTGGACGCCGCCGCCGCCGCCGTCCGCCGCTCTGGCCGGCGGCTGGTGAGCGACCGCGTGCGCACCGGGGCTGAGGGCTGGCGCTATGTGTTCGTCCACCCCGAAAGCACGGGCGGCGTGCTGCTGGAGTTGGTCGAGCGGGCCCCTCGCGACCAGTCGTCCGGCACGGCCGGGAGGCGGGGCGAGGAGGTCACGTCGTGACGGACCGCCGCCGCATCGAGTTCCTGACCGCCGAGAACGCGAGACTCAAGCAGGCGGTGGAGGAGCTCTCCATCCTCAACGAGGTCTCGACGGCCGTCTCCTCGACGGTGTCCCTTGACGCGACGGTGGACTTGATCGTCAAGAAGTGCGTGAAGCACCTCACGGTCGAGCAGGGCGCCGTGCTGCTGTTCGACAAGCTCGAGCGCGGCGCGGCCTTGAAGACCGTGATCCGCAAGGTTGACACGGGGATCGGCCAGATCCCGCTGCGCCTCGGCGAGCAGATCACTGGGTGGATGCTGAAGAAACAGCGGCCGCTGATCGTCAATGACTTTGCCGCTGACTCCAGATTCCGTCTCTCCCACGAGCGGGCCGGGATCCGCTCGCTGCTGTGCGTCCCGATGCGGCTAAAGGGCCGGCTGGTCGGCGTGGTGAACGTCTTCAACAAGCAGGGCGGGGGAGGCTTCACGGCCGGGGACCAGCGCCTGCTCAGCATCATCGCCACGCAGTCGGCCCAAGTGGTGGAGAACGCGCGCCTGGCGGAGGAGGAGAAGGCGCTGGCCGTGCTGCAGGAGGAGCTGCGGCTCGCCCGCGACATCCAGCGGAGGCTGCTGCCGACCCAGCCGCCCAGCGTGGGCGGCTACTCCTTGGTCGGCCACTCGCGGCCCGCCAAGCGCGTCGGGGGCGACTACTTCGACTTCCTCGAGCTAGCGGGGGGCCGCCTCGGCCTGTGCCTTGCCGACGTGTCGGGCAAGGGCATCACGGCCGCCCTGCTGATGTCCAACGTGCAGGCCACCATCCGCAGCCAGTCCCGCTTGGCGCCGAATGTCGGGGCCTGCGTGGGCAGTTCCAACGACATGTTGCACGCCAGCACCGACTCGGACAAGTTCGTGACGATGTTCTACGGAGTCCTCGACACGCGCACGCACCGGCTGTCCTACTGCAACGCGGGGCATAACCCCCCCGTGATGCTCGGTGCTGAGGGCGGGCCGCAGTTGCTTGAGACCGGGGGCCCGGTGCTGGGCGTGCTGCCGGGCTTCCCGTACGAGCAGGGCGAGGCGGACTTCCACCCCGGCAGCACCCTGCTGGTCTACAGCGACGGCTTCAGCGAGGCGATGAACCGCAGCTTCGACGAGTTCGGCGACCAGCGCCTGCGCGCCGCCGCCGCCGCGCATGCCGGTCAGCCGCCGGACGAGATGGTGGCTGCGATCCTCTCCGAAGTCAGCGAGTTCTGCGGTGACGCGCCGCAAGGGGATGACATGACCATCATGGCGGTGCGGCGCTTGGGCCGTTAGCACCTTCGGCCGAAGCAATCAAGCCGCCTCGCGGGCGATGGCCGTTGCGATCCGCCGGCTGCGGCGCACGCAGTCGGGGATCCCAAGGCCGTCGTAGCCGTTGCCGGCCAGGTGCAGCCCCTCGAGGCCGGCCGCCTTGGACTCGATGTCGTCGATCAGGCGACGGTGGCCCACGCCATAGCGGGGCATGGCCCGCGGAAGGCGGTAGACCCTGCTCTCCAGCGGAGGCTCCGCCAGCCCCATCCAGCGCTCCAGCTCCCGCTCGGCGGTCTCTGCGATCGACTGGTCGGGCTCGTCCATCGCTTTCGCGGCAGAGTCTCCGGTCAGGAAGGCCCGCAGCAGCACTCGACCGGCCGGAGCTCGTCCAGCGAACTTCGAGTTGACCCAGGTGCAGGCCGCGACCGAGGCCCGCTCGGCGCGGGGCGCCAGCAGCCCGAAGCCGTCCAGCGGATGCGCGAACCCGGCGCGGCGGTAGATCAGCGCCGCGATCACGGACGAGCTGTAGCCGATGCCGCCCGCTAGGCGGGCGAGTTCGGGAGCGGCCGCACGGAGCAGGCGGCCGGCCTCGAACGCGGGAACTGCGAGCACGACGCGCCGCGCGCGGCAGGAGCCCTCCGCCAGCCGGAGCAGCCAGCCGCGGGAGTCCCGCTCCAGCGCCTCCACCCGGCCCCGCTCCACGGCGCAGCAGTGGGCGGCGCTGCGCTCCAGCGCTTCGACCAGCGCGCCCATCCCGTCACGGAGCGTCCGGAACAGCGGACCGGCGGACCGTCGTCGCCGCTCGGCGAAAGTCCCGCGCAGAATGCTTCCGTAGCGGCGCTCGTACTCCACCAGCTGCGGGACCACGCACTCGGCTGAGAGCGCTTCGGGGGGCGAGCCGTAGACCCCAGCCAGCAGGGGCTGCGCCAAGACCTCGACCGCCTCGTCTCCGAAATGGTCGCGCACCATGGCGGCTACGGAACGGTCCGGGTGCGCCGCCGGCCGGCGGAACCACTCCAGGGCCATGCGGGCCTTGGCTGCCGGGCCCAGCAGCGGCGTGGACAGCGCCTGCCAAGGTTTGGCCGGAGCCAGCAGGCGCATGCTCTCGGGCAGTGGAACGGGCCTGCCGCGGCGGATCACGAACGTCCGCCGCCGGGAGTCGTTCGAGTCGATGGCCTGACCTGCCAGGCCGAGTTCCTCGAGGAGGCCCTCCATCCAGTCCTTGGCCGCGAGCCAGCTGTCCGCTCCCGCTTCGACGAGGCACCCTCCGGCCGTCTCGGTGCGGATGCTGCCGCCAAGCCGCGCTCGGCGCTCGAACAGCCGCGAGGGGATTCCCGCCCGCGCCAAGTAGTGCGCTGCCGCGAGCCCGGAAACGCCGCCGCCGACGATGGCGACCTTGGTCATCCGCGGGGGACCGGGCTGTGCTCCCGCACCATCTGCACCGCTGCGCGCACCTGGTCCACGGGCGTGGCAGGAATGATACCGTGCCCGAGGTTGAAGATGTGGCCGGGCCGCCCGGCAGCGCCGTCGAGCACGGCGCGGATCTTGCGCCGCAGCTCAGGGCGTGGTCCGAGTAGGGCGATCGGGTCCAGATTGCCCTGCAGCGCGAAGCCTTCGCCGACCCGCCGCCAAGCTTGGTCGATCCGGATCCGCCAGTCGACGCCGATGACGTCCCCGCCAGCTTCGGAGAAGGTGCTGAGGAACGAGCTGTTTCCGGTTCCGAAGTGGATCACAGGCGCGCCTAGGGCGCGGATGCGCCGGATCAGTTCGCTGGAGTGCGGAAGCGCGAAGCGCCGGTAGTCGTCAGGGGATAGCGCCCCAGCCCAGCTGTCGAACACCTGGATCGCCGCCGCGCCACCCCGCACCTGTGCCTCGGCGAACGGGACGAGCACGTCGGTGATGCGGGTCATGAGGTCGCGCCATGCGCGCGGGTCGCCCCACATCAGCTTCTTGGTGCAGGCGTAGTAGCGGGACGGGCCTCCCTCGATCATGTAGCTGGCGAGCGTGAACGGGGCGCCGACGAACCCGATGACGGGCAGGCGTCCGCTGAGGCCCTTCCTGACCAGCGCGATCGACTCGCCAACGAATCCGAGGTCGCCGGCGTGCCTTGTCTCGAGCCGCTGCACGTCGGCCGCGCAGCGTACCGGTGGGGTGATCCTGGGGCCGTGGCCCGGAACGAACTCGACTTGCAGGCCCATCGGCTCCAACGGCAGGAGGATGTCGGCGAACACGATCGCCGCGTCGACGTCCAGCGCCTCGACGGGCTGCTGCGTGACCTCGGCCGCCAAGCGGGGCGTCTTGCAGATCTCAAGGATGGAGTGGCTGCGGCGCAGCTGGCGGTACTCCGGCATGTACCGCCCGGCCTGGCGCATGAACCATACTGGAGTGCGGTCGACCGGCTGGCGGGCGCAGGCCCGCAGGAACCGCTCGCGCATGCGGCCAATATATCAGGGGTGCCGCGGCCGGCGTCCGGCCGTAGGATCGGCTCACTGTGACGGGACGAACTGGTACTTGCGGCCGAATCCGCCCGGCGGCTCCGGGAGCGCCGGGCCAGGCACCGGCTCCTCATCGATGCGGTGCATCCGCTTGTCAACCCAGGCCAGGACGCGCTGGTGCAGTTCACCCCGCTCCTCCAGCAGGATCGTGAATCCCAGACCCACTCCGCGGGAGGTCTGCAGCGACGGTGAGACTCTGACCGGCAAGTAGCCCGTCAGCCCTGACCGCTGCATCGCAACTACGTAGCGATCACGCTGCGCGTCCCAGCGGAACACTCGCAGCAGGTCGAAGTCGTGGACCTGGTCCCGTTCGCTGGACTGCAGCCACAGCCAGTCGGCCTTGGTCTGGTTGAGGGACTCGTCGCGGACGCTTCCCATCGTGAGGTGCGCGACGACCGGGTGGCCTTGGGCCATGGCCAGCACATCGATCGGGATGTCCGGATAGGCCATATTGGCGATCAGCCACCCCGTCCGGTCGATGGTCGGCACTCGCACCAAGTACCAGTAGTCGGTTCCGGTCGGCTCCGGCGGCGAAGTCGCGGTGGCGGCCGACGCCGGCAGGCGGTCGACCAGCATTCGGTCTAGGATCTCGAAGGCTTCGTCCTTGTCCAGCTGGTAGAAGGTGGTCGACCAGCGATAGGGCTTCAGATGCACGTTGAGGGTGTCGCGGGCCCGGCCCCGGCCTTGGCTGGGGATCGCCGCGGCGGCGGCGCTGAGGCCCAGCAGTGTCCGCTGCATGTCGGTGTCCAGCAGCAGCGCCTTCGGAAGCCATCCCTCGATGCCCCCGGCGGTCCGGATGCGGGCGAACGTGCGGTGCTCGTCGAGGAGCGTCGCCGGCGTCCCGAAGCTCAGCTCGGCGATGGTGGGAGCGTGTGGTTCAAGGCCCGCGTAGACTTCTGCGTCGTTGCGAGTGAGGTAGGCGGTCTCCTGCTCGGCAGTCTCCGGCTGCCAGCAGCTCGGGGAGGCCGCGGCGACGGCGGCCGCCAGCAGAGGGGCGGCCAGAGCCACCGCCTTGTCTCGACGACGGCCGGCTGCGTCGCCGCGGGTCGCCGTCGCGGTGCGATGGTACTGGCGCACGGTCTCGGACTCTGCTCTTGCGCCGCCGAAGGCCCTAGAGTGGGGGGCGGGGAGACTGCCAGCCGGTCCGCGGCGGCGCACTCCTCACCCTGCCTGATTATGCGGCACGGCGAACCGGTTTGCTGCGGTGACTGCGGCCGCCATGTTCCTGGCGGCCGGCCGGAGCGTCTTCCTTCCCCAGACCGAAGCCTGTACTGCCCTCGATGCGGGAAGGCGGGGCCGCCCGCCGAGCAATGCTCAGGCTGCGGCAGCCTCGTGTGCCGGCGTTGCGGCTCGATCTTGGAGTCCGTTGCGGACCTAGGGTACGGATGAGCGGCCGGGAGGCGTAACCTACCCGCCATTCTGCTCGCCCAACTTGGCAGCGGGCGCGTGTTGGTGCGCCCGCAGACGGGGCCTCGCTCGAGATCGGGGTCCGTGTAGCGCCGCCGTGGTCGGCGGCGCCAATTGAACGAGGAGAATTCCATGAACACTATGATTCGGCGCACTGCTGCGCTATGTCTGATTGCCGTCGTTGCCGTTCCGGTCGCTGCGGCCGAGGACGCCTACTTGGCGGAAGCCAAAGCCCGCTTGGCGACCTTGAGCGAGAAGTTCGCCGGCTTGGCCGAAGCCATGCCGAGCGACAAGTTCACCTACCGGCCCATGGAGGGCGTGCGCTCGACGAGCGAGCTCTTCTTGCATGTGGCGACAGCCAACTACTTCGTGGCGCGCGGCTTCGGAATGCAGCCGCCCGAGGGCCTCAACCTGCGCGGCTTGCAGGCTTCGACCACCGACCGGGACGAGATCGTCTCCCGAGTGAAGATGTCGTTCGAGCACCTCGCCGGGGCGGTCGCCAAGGTCGAGGCCGGCTCCGCCGACAGCGCAATGAAGATGTTTGGGCAGGACACCACCACCCGCGGGGCGCTGGGCATCGCGACGAACCATCTGAGCGAGCATCTGGGCCAGAGCATCGCCTACGCCAGAGCCAACGGCGTCGTTCCGCCGTGGAGTGAGTGAGAGCGCGGATCCGGAGGAGGCCGGCCATGGCGGCCCGGGGCATCGGCGGCCCGGCCGTCTTGGCGCTAGCGGCGGCGCTGGCCGCACCCGGGCAGGCCGCAGAGCTGGCCTTGGACTCGACGGACGGATTGGAGTTGGTGAACGTGCTGGCCGAGCCGTCCTCGCTGGCCGGTCGCGCTGGTCTCAAGCTCACGGCAGACCCGGAAGTGACCAGCGATGTGGCCGAGAGAAGGCGCGAGATGCTGGCGGCGATGAGGGCACGCGGCGAGCAGCCGCGGGGTCCGGGGGCGTTTGAGAGACTGCGGCAGAACTTCCTGGCGATCGTGCAGGGAGTCGAGTTCGGCAGCGGGACCATCGAGCTGGAAGTGTCCGGCCAGCCGGGTCCGGGCGCTCAAGGGGGCGCGAGGGGCTTCGTGGGCGTGGTTTGGCGCCTGCAGGACGACAACAAGACCTACGATTGCTTCTACCTGCGGCCCACCAACGGACGAGCTGACGACCAGCTGCGGCGCAACCACACGGTGCAATACATTTCGCATCCGGAATGGACGTGGTATCGCTTCCGCAACGAGACGCCCAGCAAGTACGAGACCTACGCCGACATCGTTCCGGGGGAGTGGATCCCGGTCAAGATCGTAGTCAACGGGGAGCGGGCCCGCATCCATGTGGGCGGCGCCGAGCAGCCGACGCTGATCGTCAATGACGTCAAATCCGGGGCGGACGCCAAGGGCAAGGTGGCTCTCTGGATGGAGGGCTCCACGATCGCGCACTACCGCAACCTGCGCATTACAGCGGCCGATTGAGAGGACCGGCACGCCGGCCGGCAGCGCGGGGGATCCGACGCGGGGCGGACCGAAGCCGCGGCTCGTGACCGGGGGGTTCGCCGCCAAGCGCGCTCCGGGCCAGCGTGCCGGGTTCCGATCAGGATTGGACGGTATTACGCGTGTGGTACCCTTGCAGGGAAGTGATGCATTGGAGCCGCAGGGACTTCGTCCGCCATTCCCTTCTTGCCGGCGCTCCGCTGGCGGCCTTGCAAAGCAGGCTGTTCGGGGCCTCGCCCGGCTATGCCGAGAATCCGGTCCGTCGCCAGGCCTTCGACAAGGTGCTGCTCGGGCCTGACGGCCTGCGTCCCTCGCGACTGGCGATGGGGACCGGCACGAGCGGGTTCCGAGGTTCGTCGGACCAGACCCGCAAGCTGGGTGTGCAGGGCCTGACGGACCTGTACCGCTTCGGCTTCGACAACGGCCTGACGTTCTGGGACACGGCCGACGGCTACGGCAGCCACCCGCACCTCAAGAACGCCCTGCAGTACATCCCGCGCGAGAAGGTGGTCATCATGACCAAGTCGACCTCCAAGACCGCCAAAGCGATGAGGGACGACATCGAGCGCTTCCGGCGGGAGCTGGGAACGGACTACATTGATCTGCTGCTGCTGCACGCTGTGCGGGAGGAGGACTGGCCGGAGCAGCGCCGAGGCGCCATGGACGTCGTCAACGAGTACCGGCAGAAAGGGATCGTCAAGTCCCGCGGCATCTCCTGCCACTCCCTGCCGGCCCTGCGCCAAGTCCACAAGCAGGATTACATTGATGTGGACCTTGCCCGGATCAACCCGATTGGGGCCCGCATGGACGCCGACCCGGCCACCGTCGTGGAGGAGCTGTGCAAGATCAAGGCGGCGGGCAAGGGCGTGATCGGCATGAAGATTCTCGGCGAAGGCGATATGCGCGACCGCGTCAGCGAGGCGCTGCAGCATGCCTTGGCGCTCGACTGCATCGACTGCTTCACGATTGGCGCTCAGAACCGCTACGAGCTGGCCGACCTCGTTCGTCGGATACCCGAGGCCTCGACGCTCGGCTGGAACGCATAGATTGGAGAAATTGATGACGCGCATCGCATGGGGAGCCTTGCTGGTAGCTGTCGCCTTAGGGGCTTCGGCCTGCGGAGCAGGGGATGAGATGGCCGCTGTCGCCGAGCCCGAGCCAGCGGCGGCGGAGCCGGAGGCTCCGAAGGAGCTGGATGCCGGCCAGGTGGCCGCGCGGCTGGAGGGCGGCGAGGACCTCTTCCTGCTGGACGTGAGAACCGAGGACGAGATCCGCCAGGACGGGGCCATCGAAGGCTACACTCACATCCCGATCGACGAGTTGGAGGGCCGCCTAGCGGAAGTGCCCAAGGACAAGCCGATCGTGGCCTATTGACGACGCGGTGGTCGGGCCTCCCGTGCGGCGGCCATACTTCGCGACAACGGTTACGACGGCGAGATCCAGGTCGGCGGCATCGAGGGCTGGCAGGCGGCCGGCCAGGAGCTGATTCACCCCTCCGAGTAGGGGCGCCGCGCGCCCCGGGCGCTTCCGAGGGCTGATATAGTCCTGCCATGCGACGCAGAGAGTTCGCCCTTGCAGCGGGCGCGGCGGCGATCCGCATGAGCGCCGCGGCCCGGTACCGGGTCGGCATCATCGGCCACACCGGACGCGGCAACTACGGTCACGGCATCGGTGACGTTTGGCCGGCCTTCCCCCAGACGGAGGTGGTGGCGGTCGCTGATCCAGATCCGGATGGCCGGGGCAAGGCGAAGCAACGCACCGGGGCGCCTCGCGACTACGCGGACTACCGGGACCTGCTGGCCCGCGAGCAGCCGGATATCGTGAGCATCTGCCCGCGGCACACGGACCAGCGGCGGGCGATGGTGACCGCTGCGGCCGAGGCCGGGTGCCACATGTACTTGGAAAAGCCCTTCGCCGGGACGCTTCCGGATGCGGACGCCATGGTGGCGGCGATTCGGAACTCCGGCGTGAAGGTGCAGGTGGCGCACCAGATGCGCCGGTCGCCGCTCGTCCTGAAGGCCTTGGAGCTGATCAAGCAGGGCGAGATCGGGGAGGTTCACGAGGTGCGCGGCCGCGGGAAGGAGGACTTCCGGGCCGGCGGCGAGGACTTGGTGGTGCTGGGTTCGCACATCTTCGACATGCTACGCGCAGTGCTGGGGGATCCCGAATGGGTCTTCGCCCACGTCACTTCCGCCGGGTCGGAGCTCTCCTTCGACCATCTGCGCAAGCCGAACGAACCGATCGGCCCGGTCGCCGGGAGGGAGATCGCAGCGATGTTCTCGTTCGGCGGGGGGCGGCACGGCTACTTCTCCACGAAGAGGTCGAGCGCCACGCACCCCTTCCGGTTCGGGACCCATGTCTACGGAGCCGCCGGGCGGATCTTCCTGCCCAACCAGATCTACAGCCCCGACTCGGAAGGCTTCGTGCTGCGGAGCCCGTCGTGGCTGGCGGGCGGGGCGCGGCAATGGGAGCCGCTGGAGCCCAGCCACCGCAGCTTCGGCGACCAGCGCTACCTGACCGCCAACGCCTTGATGGTCGAGGACCTGCTGGAGGCGATCGAGGCCGACCGCGAGCCGGCCTGCAGCGAGCGGGCGGGCCGCTGGACGGTCGAGATGACCCAAGGCGTGTACGCCTCGCAGCTGGACCGAGCGGTGAAGGCGTTCCCGTTGGTTGAGCGGGGCCACCCCTTGGACGCGCTGCGCGCAGGCGGCGCCGCTAGATGACGCCGCGCCTCCCGCCGCTGCCCACGAAGCGGGGGTCCATCATCAGCCGGCGATCCCGCTGGAACATGCGCCAATTGTCGTAGACCACCTCGCCGACGTAGTAGGCGTCGCGGTAGAGGCTGTGGCGCTGTGGCAGTTCCGCCTTGTCGGCCGGGTGCTTCAGTTCAGGGCAAAGGACGAAGTCCATGTAGGTGAAGGCCTTGAAATTGTTGCCGTAGAATGCGATTGCGGACAGCGCGTCGGGGCACGGGCGGCGCATGACCGCTGCGGCGTCCTCCGCATCCGGGTCCTCGGACAGGCCGGCCGCGATCTCCCGGATTGCTTCCAGCTCCTCGCTCACTTGGTCTCGGCACTCCGCGCGCCAAATTCGGAGGCGATGGAGCATGGCGCGCATCTTCCCTTTGCCGAGCAGCAGCAGCGCCGATCCCGCGATCGGAAGCACGTAGCGGCTGGCGAAGCCCATCTCCGCCCAGCGCCCCAGCCCCATCACCAGCCAGCCAGCGATCACGGCCGTTCCGGCTGCCAGCAGAGCGATGGCTGGGACCAGATCGCGGCCGAGGACATGCCGCTTGAAGAACCGCTCCAAGTGTCCGAGCGTCGCCCGCACCGCTTCCCCCGCCCGGGCCGCGGCCAGAAACGACCGGTCCCATGTCTCGTGAACTGCAGCCGGAGGGTAGTAGAGGACGAACAGTTTGTCAATCGGGACGGGGCGTCCGCTGAAGCAGCAATCCATGGATACCTTGGTGAATGCCTCTGGCACTCGCCGGCCCGCGCTGTTGGCGACTAAACCGAGAGTATCACAGCCGACGAGGGCCGGCTGCGCGGGAGCTGGCTCGCCGGCCCGCGCCGGGCGAGCGGGGATCCGCGGCTGGCGCGGGGCCAAGCATCCACGCTTGCGGCCTCCGAGCGCCCTACAATGCTGGAGCGTGCAGGAACTCATGCGGCGGCTGGCGGCTTGCCGAACCATTGATCTCGCCCAGCCCTACTATGTCGGCATGCCGCACCACCCCGCGCATCCGCCGTTCCTGTACGGCCTCAGCAAGGCGCACGGC
Organism: Bryobacterales bacterium; assembly: GCA_963662745.2. Lineage (GTDB taxonomy): Bacteria > Acidobacteriota > Terriglobia > Bryobacterales > UBA6623 > VXMF01. The sequence goes on along the minus strand of CAXXUI010000002.1, from coordinate 128,101 downwards.
GAGAGTTCGGTGGCCGGAGTGAGCGCCGCCGCGGACTCCATCGCGCTGGGCGGCCATGTGGGCACCCACATCGACGCGCTGTGCCACTTCTCGTCCCAAGGCCGGCTCTTCGGCGGAGCCGACGCGGCGGCCGCGCAGTCGTACGGATCCGGTCTCTCAGAGCATCATGCCGACACCATCGGGCCGATCCTGCGTCGCGGTGTTTTCCTCGACGCGGCGGCGGTCCTCGGCGCGGAGGTGCTGGCGCCGGAGGCCGTGATCGACGCGGCTTGCCTCGAGCGGGCCGTGGACCGTGCCGAGGTTGGGCCGGCGGCCGGGGACGTAGTGCTGGTGCGGACCGGATGGGCGCGCCACTGGCGTGACCCGGGCCGGTTTGTCAATCGGCTGCGCTGCCCGGGAGTGAACCGCGAGGCTGCCGAGTGGCTCAGCGAGCGAGGGGTCTTCGCGGCCGGGTCTGACACGGTGGCGTTCGAATTCCTGCCGGCGCCGACCATGCCGGTTCACGTCCACCTGCTGGTGGAGAGCGGCATCCACATCATCGAGGCCTTGAACTTGGAGACTCTGGCGGCCGCGAGGATCCACGAGTTCGCCTTCTTCGCGTCGCCCTTGCGGCTGCAAGGCGCCACCGGGTCCCCCATCCGCCCGATCGCGCTGGTTGAGCGCTGAGATGCGGACCGCCCCGCCGACCATGGCGTGTGAGGGGCCGACTGGCGCTCGCGGAACGGCCGTTTCGGGAATCTGGGAGGTTCAGAACGGCGCCTGCCCCGGATTTTCCGGCCTTGGCGGACTTTTTTCTACAAGAAAACGTAGATTCGCTTGCCAGGGCCTATGAAATCTGGTATTCTGAACTTGCCGGGGGGGTCAACCCCACCAACGCATACTAATCCTCAACCAAAGACCCCTGAAGCACCCCTCCGGCACCCTTCACCCCGAGTGGCTTGAGCGGCTCGGGGTTTTTTCGTGTGCGGGCCGAGTGCCGCCGCCGGCCGCATGGGTTAGGCTTGGAGCGCGGGAACGCTTCGGGTCCGGTGGAATCCGGCCGAGGTGACGCAAGCCGGGATGACAGACGGGCCATGCTGGAGCAATTCCGTCCGGCAGGTGCTGGGCTGGGCTTGGGCGGTGCTGGCGTGGGCCGCGATGGGGGGTGCCGCCGAGACGACGCCGCGCGAGCAGGCCCAGTCTCTGAGCAACCCCGTACCCCAGTCGGAGGACGCCGTTCGCGACGGCCGGAGGGCCTACCTGCGCCTTTGCCAGTACTGCCACGGCGCCGACGGTCGGGCCCAAGCGAATCCCGACTTCGAGGCTCCGAGCCTGCGTGACCCCCGCCAGTGGCGCTACGGCACTTCCGACGGCGAGCTGTTTGTCTCCATCCGCGACGGAGCCGGGCACGAGATGCCGCCGTTCGGCGGGCAGCTGGCCGACGCGGAGATTTGGAAGATGGTACATTTCCTCAGGAGCATCGGGCCCCGTTCCGCGCGGCTCGGCGCGCGCAGCGACCCCTGACGGCGGTCGCCGATCCCGGATTTCCTAGCTCTCGCGGACTTTTTTCTACAAGAAAACGTAGATTCGCTTGCCAAGGCCTATGAAATCTGGTATTCTGAACTTGCCGGGGGGGCCAACCCCACCAACGCATACTAATCCTCAACCAGAGACCCCTGAAGCACCCCTCCGGCACCCTTCACCCCGAGCGGCTTGAGCGGCTCGGGGTTTTCTCGTGTGCGGGCCGAGTGCCGCCGCTGGCCGCATGGCGTAGGCTTGGTGCGCGGGGAGGCCTCCGGTCCGGCGGAATCCGGTCGGGGTGACGCAAGCTGGGATGACGGACGGGCCATGCTGGAGCAGGTTCGCCCGGCGGGTGCTGGGCGGTGCTGGCGTGGGCCGCGATGGGGAGGGCCGCCGAGACGCCGCCGCGCGAGCGGGCCCGGTCTCTGAGCAACCCCGTACCCCTGTCGGAGGACGCCGTTGGCGACGGCCGGAGGGCCTACCTGCGCCTCTGCCAGTACTGCCACGGCGCTGACGGTCGGGCCCAAGCGAACCCGAGTTCGAGGCTCCAAGCCTGCGTGACCCCCGCCAGTGGCGCTACGGCACGTCGGACGGCGAGCTGTTTGCGTCCATCCGCGACGGAGCTGGGCACGAGATGCCGCCGTTCGGCGGGCAGCTGGCCGATGCGGAAATTTGGAAGATCGTACATTTCCTCAAGAGCATCGGGCCGCGTTCCGCGCGGCCCGGCGCGCGCAGCGACCCCTGACGGCGGTCGCCGATCCCGGATTTCCTAGCTCTCGCGGACTTTTTTCTACAAGAAAACGTAGATTCGCTTGCCAAGGCCTATGAAATCTGGTATTCTGAACTTGTCGGGGGGGTCAACCCCACCAACGCATAACAATCATCAACCAAAGACCCCTGAAGCACCCCTCCGGCACCCTTCACCCCGAGCCGCTTGAGCGGCTCGGGGTTTTTTGGTGCGGGCCGAGTGCCGCCGCTGGCCGCATGGCGTAGGCTTGGTGCGCGGGGAGGCCTCCGGTCCGGCGGAATCCCGCTGGGGTGACGCAAGCTGGGATGAAGGACGGGCCATGCTGGAGCAGGTTCGCCCGACGGGCGCTGGGCGGTGCTGGCGTGGGCCGCGATGGGGGGCCGCCGAGACGCCGCCGCGCGAGCGGACCCGGTCTCTGAGCAACCCCGTACGCTTGTCGGAGGGCGCTGTTCGCGACGGCCGAAGGGCCTACCTGCGTCTCTGCCAGTACTGCCACGCCGCCGACGGTCGCGCCCAGGCGAATCCCGACTTCGAGGCTCCGAGCCTGCGTGATCCTCGCCAGTGGCGCTACGGCACGTCGGACGGCGAGCTGTTTGCGTCCATCCGCGACGGAGCTGGGCACGAGATGCCGCCGTTCGGCGGGCAGCTAGCCGACGCGGAGATTTGGAAGGTGGTACATTTCCTCAGGAGCACCGGGTCGCGGTCCACGCGGCCCGGCGCGCGTGGCGATTCCTGACGGCGGTCGCCGATCCGGAGGGAGGAGCGACATGGCGAGCAGCGAGCGGCGGCCGGTATCGAGGCGCAACTTCGTAGCTAAGGGGGCGGTCGCTGCCGCTGCGGCGGCGGGAGCGCAGGCGTCCACGACTGAGCGGCGCGATTCCAACATCAAGATTCCGGCTGAGGTGCCGGCCAGCTTGGCGGAGGCTACCAGCCTGGCTGACTTCCCGATGACTGGGGCCCAAGTGTTTGCCAAGGCCTGCAAGGCAGAGGGTCTCGCGGCGCTGTTCTGCGCTCCGGGCAACTACACCGTCATCAATGCCTTGGCCTCAGAAGGCGTCCCGTGCTACGGCGGGCGCACCGAAGGGATGATGTGCTCCGCGGCCGACGGATTCGCCCGCGTGACAGCGGAGGTGGCCGCTGCGTCCGGCACGGAAGGGCCCGGCTTCACCAACATGATCATGAGCGTCGCCGCCGCGAACGCGGCCCGCTCGCCCGTGCTGGTGCTCGCGAGCAACATGACGGTGGCGCTCGAGGACACGGAGCAGGCCATCCAGCGCGTCTACCAGCAGCCCACCACCGAGGGGATGAGGAAGTACGGCAAGCGGCTGATCAACCCCGACCGCGTGCATGAGTACGCCGGTTACGCGTTCCGGCAGCTCAAGACCGGCATCCCGAGGCCTGTGCATCTCGACTTTCCCGGCGAGGTGGCTAGGAGGGTCTTCGAGAGCGCCGAGGAGCTGAGCTACTTCTACGGCAAGTCCAAGTACCGGACCGACTCGCGGCCGCATCCCTCGCCCGCACGGATCGCCGAGGCCGCGCGCCGGATCGACCGGGCCGAGCGCCCCATCATCGTAGCCAGCGCCGGCGTGTTCTACAGCCGGGCCTTGGACGCCTTGCAGGCCGTCGCTGAACGAGGCGACATCGCGGTCGTGGAGTCGGGTCCCAGCCGCGGCCATTTCGGTGACGGGCATCCGCTCTCAGCCAGCACCGCTCCGGACGCGCTGCTCAGCGCGGACTTGGTTGTGCTGGTGGGGCAGTACTGCATGCCAAGCGTGGGCGAGTACTCGTTCGATCCCGACGCGCCGTGCATCCGCATCGATCCCGACGCGGCAGACATTGGCCGCAACCTTCCGGTGGATCTCGGCATCGTGAGCTGCGAGAAGGCCGCCTTGGAGGCGCTGGCGGAGGAGCTGCCCCGCAGGCGCCGCCCGGCTTGGAGGGACGAGCTGGCCGCGGCGCGGGCCGCCTTCGAGGCCGAGAACGACGAGCATTACCGGCTCGGGCTGCAGTACAGCCAGCAAGCCGGCTGCGTGCATCCGGCAGTGATCGCCAAGGAGATTGAGAATCTGCTCTTTCGAGGCGCGATCCCCAAGGACCGCACCACCGTGGTCTCCGGCGGGTACGGCATCGCCCGCTACGTCCGGCGCCGGCTCCGCGCCTACCGGCCGGGACAAATCTGCAACGGAGCCTACCAGTACGGCGCGATCGGGCCCGATATCGGCTACACGGTGGGCGTGGGGGCGGCGGTCCAGCAGGGTGCCGGACCGCAGGCTCCGCACCGGGGTGCACCCGTCGTCGCCGTCACGGGCGACGCCGGCTTCGCCTACTCGGCGATGGAGGTCGAGACTCTGAGCAAGTACCGGATTCCGGCCATCATCATCGTGTACAACAACAACGCTTGGGGCGTGTGGCGCAGCGGAGCCAGCGGCGGAAGGAGCGGCACAGCCCGGGCCCAGCACATGTACCTGTTCCAAGAGAACCTCCGCTACGAGAAGATCGGGGAGGCGCTGGGCGCCCGCGGAGAGTACGTCACGCGAGCGGAGGACCTCGGGCCGGTTCTGCGGCGCAGCTACGAGGCGGCCGAGAAGGAGCGCCTCTCGACCGTGATCAACTGCCAGGCCATCAAGGAGTTCTGGAGCGCTCGCGACTACCCGCCCGGCTTCCTACAGAAGGTGGAGCCCGGATGCATGGCCTACTACCACTGACGGACGGCTCGGCGGGAGACTCAGCGGCCCGCGTCGAGGCCCTGCTGCGCGCGAGGGCCGATCGCGGCGTGTTCCGGGCCTTTGCCGCCTCGAGCGAGCGGGGCAGGCTGGAATGCAGCGCGGTGTGGCTGGTCGAGCGCCCGTTGCGGATCCTCTTCGATCCCGCCCGGGGCGACCTGGAGTTCCGAGACCTGCTTCCGAACCTGCCGGCGGAATCCCGGCTGTACGAAGATCTCGCCCGCTTTCTCCGTGGGCGATCGGCGGACGACCTGCCGGATCACCGCCGCGTGGATCCTCAGCGCCTGCAGCTGCGCGAGCGCAATCGCAACGGCTCGGTCTCCGTCCTGCTGCGCAGCTTGGACGGGGACTGGGAGTATTGCGTGGCCAAGGGCCTCAAGCTTGTGAACGAGGTCTTCATGGGATTCCTGAGGGGGCCGTACCACCGCTACATGGTCACCAACTTCGCGGAGCCGGAGGACTGACCCGGCTGCGAGAGGGTTTGGCGAGGGTCGTTGACCTGCCCGTCCGCCGCCGCCCACGCGTCTGTCCCTTGCGGGGCGGGGCTTAGGCCGCTTGCTCCCGGGGCAAGGCGGTCGGCGGGGTCGCTACAATCTCGGTGGCCGCCGCCGTCGGTCGAGCGCCGGCTTACGGACCCGTCATCATGCTTCTCCTCGCCGCAGTGCTCCTCGCCTTCTCCGCCGTCAGCTGTGAGGTCGCCCCCGAAGGCACGGTGGCCTTCGTCAACGTCAACGTACTGCCAATGGACGGCGAGCGCGTGCTGGAGGACCGGGCCGTCGTCACCTCCGGCGGCAAGATCGTCGCCGTCGAAGCGGCACAGGGATTCCGCGTCCCGCGAGGGGCGGAGGTCGTCTCCGGCTACGGCGGCTACCTCATGCCCGGCCTGACCGAGATGCACGGCCATCTTCCTGTCGGTGACGCTCCCGGTGACGAAGTGGACCGAGTTCTATTCTTGTTCCTGTCCAACGGAGTGACGACCGTGCGCGGCATGCTGGGTGACCCGTCGCACCTCAGCCTCCGCGACGAGATCGCATCCGGTGCGCGCCTCGGTCCGGCGATCTACGCCGCAGGACCAGCCTTCCGCGGATCCGCGGAGCTGACCCCCGACGAGGCGAGGGAGCGGGTCCGGGTGCAGCAGGCGGAGGGATACGACCTGCTCAAGATTCTGGAGGGCCTCGATCCGGCGGTCTACGACGCCATCGCCGAGGAGGCTGCAGCTGTGGGGATCTCGTTCGGAGGGCACGTTCCGGATTCGGTGGGGCTGCTGCACGCGATTGCGGCGGGTCAGGGCAGCATCGATCACCTTGACAACTTCCTCCAAGCGCTGGAAGCCGACGACTCGCCGCTCAAGGAGGCCGAGCCGGCAGTGCGCGCCCGGAACTTGGGGCTGCACCTGGACGAGGCCAAGCTGCCAGCGCTCGTGGCCGCCGTGAAGCTCGAGAACGCCTCCGTGGTGCCGACCATGGCTCTGTGGGAGACGTTCAACGCGGACGTGCCGGTCGAGAGCTACCTGGAGTTGGACGGAATCGAGTACATGCCGCAGGAGACGATCGACCGCTGGGCCGAGTCCCAGGCCGGTCGCAGGGAGCGCCTGAACGCGCAGTCCGGGTCCCAGGTGATCGAAGTGCGCAAGAGGGTCCTCATGGCGCTCCAGGACGAAGGAGCGCGGATCGTGTTCGGCACCGACGCCCCGCAGATCTTCAACGTTCCCGGCTTCGCGATCCACCGGGAGATGCGGATCATGGAGGAGGCCGGGATGACTCCGTTCGAGATCTTGGCGAGCGGAACCAGCGCGGCGGCAGAGCACTTCGCAAGCGACGAATTCGGGCAGGTGGCCGTCGGGCGGCGCGCCGACCTGATCCTGCTTGAGCGAAATCCGCTGGCGGACTTGGCGAACCTGGCCGGCCGGATGGGAGTGATGGTGCGTGGGCGTTGGATTCCGGAGGACGAAATCCAAGCGAGGCTGGCCGGACTGGCGGCCAGCGCGGGACGCTAGCGGCGCTGGCTGCGTCTTGGCCGGGCGACGTCTTCGGGGCTACCTGAGAGGCCGGAAGAACTTCCTGACGTCCTCCACGAGCAGTGCCGGCTCCTCCATCGCGGCGAAATGTCCACCGCGGGGCATCTCCGTCCATTGAGCGACGTTGTAGCGGGTCTCGACCCACTTGCGGGGAGAGAAGAAGATCTCTCCGGGGAAGACCGCGACCGCAGTTGGCGTCTCGACCCGGTCCGGCTTGCGGCCGCTGCGGCGTGACTCGTAGTAGATGCGCACTGCGGACGGCATGCTCTCGGTTGCCCAGTAGAGCATGATGTTGGTCAGCAGTTGATCCTTGCTGAAGCGGCTCTCGATGTCGCCCCCGCAGTCACTCCAAGACCGGAACTTCTCGACGATCCATGCCGCGAGGCCGGCGGGCGAGTCGTTCAGGCCGTAAGCGAGTGTCAGCGGCTTGGTGCCTTGGATGCTGCCGTAGGCGTTCTCGCCCCGCCACCACTCAGTGCGAGTCCGGTAGCGCTCCAGCTCCCAGGCGGGGATGCCGGCCTCGGGGTCCTCCATGCCCTGCGGAGGGCCTCCCCCGACCAAGGTCAAGTGAATTCCGGCCAGACGCTCGGGATGGTCCCGTGCGAGCCATGCCGAGACGCTGGAGCCCCAGTCCCCGCCTTGGGCTCCGTACCGCTCGTAACCTAGCCTGTCCATCAGTCCGGCGACGACTCCCGCGACCCTATCGACGCTCATTCCGCGCTGCTTGGGTCGTCCAGAGAAGCCGAATCCCGGCATGGAGGGCAGCACCAGGTGGAAGGCGTCAGCGGCGTCGCCGCCGTGGGCTGGGGGATCGGACAGCGGCCCGAGCACGTCCATGAATTCGTAGAACGAGCCCGGCCAGCCGTGGGTGATGACCAGCGGCAGGGCGGCTGGGTGCTTCGACCGGATGTGGACGAAGTGCATCTCGAGGCCGTCGATGTCGGTCTTGAAGTGAGGCAGCTCGTTGAGGGTCGCTTCGTGCTGGCGCCAGTCATAGGCCGTGCGCCAGTAGGTCAGCAGTTCCTCCAAGTAGGCAGTGTCGGCGCCGTAGTCCCAATTCGATCCCGGTATTTGGTCCGGCATCCGCGTCCGCTCCAGCCGGCTGCCGAGGTCAGTCAGGACGGACTCCTCCACATGGATCGAGAACTCCCGGATCTGGGCTGACCCAGTCACGCCGATCGCCAGCGCCAGCGCCGGTGCAGCTTTGGTGAGCACAGGAACATTGTAGTAGTCCGGTCCCCGGCACCTTGGCCGCTCCTTGGAGACGGCCTGCCATCGTGACCGCTCCCGTCCAATGTCCGGCCGGGAGGCTGCCGCATCCTGTATCTTGTTTGTGGGCGTCTCCTGAGACCAAGGCCTGCATTGCGCAGCGATCAGCGCCGGGTGCTGGGAGATTCGCCCGGAGTCCCACGGTGCGGGTCGGATCAGCGACGGTGGAGAGTGGCCGGCCGGCCGCGCCGTGGCTGTCGATTCTGGTCTTGCTCTCCGGCACCGCGCTGGTCGCAGCCCAGCCGGACGGCTCGGATCGGCCTGCCAGCGGGGCCGTCGATTTTGAGAAGCACGTTCGCCCGCTGCTGGCCGCTCGTTGCCACTCCTGCCACGGGCCCGACCGGCAGTTGCAGGGGCTGCGGCTGGATCGGGCGGCAGACGCGTTGCGCGGCGGCTATTCCGGCCCTGTGATCCTGCCCGGTGACGCGGCCGGAAGCAAGCTGCTGCAGATGGTGTCCGGCATGCCGGACGGTCGTATCATGCCCCCGGCGGGCCCGGCCTTGGAGACTGGCGAGATCAGTCTGCTGAGGACGTGGATCGACCAAGGGGCCCCGTGGCCGAGTTCTTCGCAGGCGACCCGTGGCGGCGCGGGCGAGCGGACGGAGCCGTCCCACTGGGCCTTCCAGCCGGTGCGACGGCCGGAACCGCCTCGCGTCTCGGACGCCGCGCGGCTTGGGAACGAGATCGACCGGTTCGTGCTGGCCCGGTTGGAGCGGGAGGGCCTTGAGCCGTCGGTCGAAGCGCCGCCGGCGACGCTGGTCCGCCGCCTCAGCTTGGACTTGACCGGTCTGCCGCCGACGCCCCGCGAGGTGGCGGCGTTTGTGGCCGACGCTGGATCGGATCGCTACGAGCGACTGATCGACCGCCTGCTGGACTCGCCGCACTACGCGGAGAAATGGGCGCGCTTCTGGCTGGATCTGGCGCGCTACGCCGATAGCGACGGCTTCCGGGGGGACAACTTCCGCCCGCATGCATGGCGCTACAGGCACTGGGTCATCGAGGCGTTCCAGCGGGACCTGCCGTTCGACCGATTCACGCTCGAGCAGATTGCAGGCGACCTCCTGCCGGGCCGGACGACCGATCAGCATGTCGCGACCGGCTTCCACCGCAACACGCCTACCAACACCGAGGGAGGGTCGGATCCGGAGGAATGGCGCTTCGAGCAGGTTGTGAATCGCACCAACACGGTGGGCACGGTGTGGCTCGGCCTGACGGTCGGCTGCGCCCAGTGCCACGACCACAAGTACGATCCGCTCACGCAGCGGGAGTACTACCAGCTGTTCGCGTTCTTCAATCCCTTGGAGGAGGTGGACATCGACGCGCCGCTGCCGGGCGAGCGCGGTCCGCGTCTGGCGGCTCTGCCCGACTACCAGCGCCGGCGCGCACGGCTGCTGGAGGAGCACGGCGTGTTCCGTCTCAAGCCCGAGTGGGAGCGAAGGGTCCTGCAGGCCGCTGCCCGTCCCGGCGAGTCCGCCGAGTACGACAGCACGTTTGACGAGCTGAGGACGAGAGTGAACTTGGGCGAGCGGATTCTCCGTACGCCTCCGCTACGGCGGACCCCGCGGCACGAGAAGGCGCTGACGGACTTCTTTGTCAGTGATTACCAGCGCGTGCTCTCGAAGCCCGAGTACGAGGCGCTGGGCTACGAGCGGCTCTCTGAGGAACTACGGGATCTGGATCGCTCCCTGCCTCCCTACGGAGAGGCGCAGGCCGTGCGGGTGGAGGACGCGCCGCGCGACAGCTACGTCTACCTCGGCGGGAGCTACAAGGTGCCAGGCGTCCCGGTCGAGCCTGGGTGGCCGGCGTGGCTGCTTCCGACCGCGCCGGCAGGCCGGTCCCTGACGAGGATGGACTTGGCGGCTTGGCTGGTCGCGCCCGACAACCCGTTGACAGCCCGTGTGATTGCCAACCGCGTGTGGCAGGAGCTGTTCGGGCGGGGCTTGGTGGTGACTTCCGAGAACTTCGGCAGCCAGGGAGACCTCCCTACCCACCCTCAGCTGCTCGACTGGCTCGCGTCGGAGTTCGTCCGGGGCGGCTGGAGCTGGAAGCGCCTGATCCGCACGATCGTGACCTCCGCCGCCTACCGCCAGTCCTCGGGCCGGCGGGCCGATCTGGAAGCCGCCGATCCCGGCAACAAGCTGCTGGCCCGCCAGGCCCGGGTGCGGCTGCCGGCCGAGCTGATCCGGGATTCCGCGCTGGCCGTGAGCGGTCTGCTGGACACGCGCGTCGGCGGCCGCAGCGTCCGCCCGCCTCAGCCCCAAGGCGCCCGGCGCTTGGGCAGCTCGGGCGACGGCGGGTGGAAGGTGAGCGAGGGGCCGGACCGCTATAGGCGCGGCATGTACATCCAGTATCAGCGCATGTCCCCCTACCCCCTGCTGAGCGCCTTTGACATGCCCGACACCTACGAGGCCGCCTGCCGGCGCGGGCGGACCAACACTCCGCTGCAGGCGCTGAACCTGCTGAACGACCCGGTTTTCCTAGAAGCAGCCCAAGCGCTCGCCGTCCGCTTGCTGGAGGAATTCCCAGGGGGGATGACCGAGCGGCTGCAGGGTCTGTTTCGGCTGTGCCTGGCGCGCGATCCGGATCCATCCGAACTGGAAGCGCTGCACGAGGCGTGGCATGCGCAGCGGGAGATCCTGGCGCGCAGTCCGGGTTCGGCGGAGGCGCTGTTCGCGATCAGCCTGCCGGGGGGCTCGCCGCTGGACGGAGCGGCGTGGACCGCCTTGGGCAGCTCGCTGATGAACACGGACGAGTTCCTGACTAGGGAGTGAGCGCAGTGAACTGGACGATCGACGACGGAGCGCTACTGCGGCGGCGGTTCTTCGCCAGCAGCGCCGGAGGCCTGGGGGCGGCCGCTCTAGCGCACCTGCTGGCCGGGGAGGGGCGCTTGGGCGCTTCGGCGTCCGCCGGTCCCATGGCTGTCCGAGCACCGCACTTCGCCCCGAAGGCGAAGCGGGCGATTCTGCTCTACCAATCGGGAGGCCCCAGCCAGCTCGACCTGTTCGACCCCAAGCCCGAACTGGCCGCCCGGGCCGGGCAGGCCCTGCCTGAGTCCTTGGCCCGAGGCCTCAAGCTCGCCTTCATCAAGCCCAACGCCAAGATCATGCCGAGTGCGCGCGCCTTCCGGCGCCACGGCGCCAGCGGCATCGAGTTCTCCGACTGGCTGCCGAATCTCGGCGCTTGCGCCGACGACTTGTGCTTGATCCGGACGATGCGCACGGAGGCCTTCAACCACGATCCGGGGGCATTGTTGCTCACCACCGGGGTTACCCAGTTCGGTCGCCCCTCGGTCGGGTCGTGGGTCGCCTACGGCCTCGGCAGCGAGTCGCGCGACCTGCCGGGATTCGTGGTCCTGGGTTCGGGCAAGGGACCCAACGCGGGCTCGAACATCTGGTCCAACGGCTTCCTGCCGGCCGCCTACCAGGGAACGCGCTTCCGGTCCGTAGGGGACCCGATCCTGTACGTCTCGAACGCCGGCGGGATCACTCGGCCGCTGCAGAGGGCGCGACTGGACCTGATTCGCGATCTCAACCGACGACGCCACGAGCGGACCGGGGATGCGGAGATCGCGGCGCGGACGGCCTCCTACGAGCTGGCCTTCCGCATGCAGTCCTCAGTGCCCGGCCTGCTGGACTTCGGCGGCGAGCCCCGCCGCGTGCTGGAGGAGTACGGGATCGGCGTCGAGCCGACGCATGCCTACGGCACCAACTGCCTGCTGGCCCGGCGCATGGTGGAGCGCGGAGTGCGGTTCGTGATGCTGACTCACGGGGACTGGGACGACCATAAGGAGCTGGACAAGGGTCACGCCCGCAATTGCGCGATCGTCGATCGTCCCACAGCGGCCTTGGTGCGAGACCTCAAGCGGCGCGGACTGCTGGAGTCCACCCTGCTGATCTGGGCGAGCGAGTTCGGCCGCACCCCGATGGCGCAGGCGGATCGCCCGGATGAGGCGCCCGGACGAGACCATCATCCGGACTGCTTCAGCATGTGGCTCGCTGGAGGGGGCGTGGCTGGGGGGCGGGTGGTCGGACGGACGGACGAGATCGGCCTGCAGCCCGTCGAGGACAGCGTCCATGTCCATGACCTCCAGGCGACCGTCCTGCATTGCCTCGGGTTCGATCACGAGCGGCTGACCTACCGGCATCAGGGCCGGGAGTTTCGACTCACCGATGTAGGTGGCCGCGTCGTCGACAAGCTGCTCGCGTAGCGCCGGCCGCCCAAGGTCTTGCGTGGCTCCGCGTGACAGCCGGCACAACGCGCGCTTCGGCCCGGCGAATCGGAGCCACTATAATTATAGGTGGGAGCGGCTGATCCATGAGCAAGACGATTAAGGCCCAAGACGTCCAAGTTCAGGAGGTGGTCCCTCCCCCTGTCATCGAAGCCGTTCAAGAGTACGTGTTCGATCCGAAACGCCCCGCCCTGTCGCCCTGCACCGTCTGCGGAGCGGGGGGAGCCACCGAGCGGTCGGACGGCCTCTGCTGGGTGTGCCGGCGGCTCAAGCTGAGCGCTTGGCAAGCCTTCGACAAGCAGGACTCCTAGACCGGCTAGTAGCTCAGCAGAGGCTCCGGCACCGTTGAATTTGCCTGCTGAGGAAAGCATCGGCCCGTGCTGCGCGTCGCATTCGTAGGCTGGCGGGGGATGGTCGGCAGCGTCCTGCTGGGCAGGATGCGCGAGGAGGGCGACCTCGCGTCGTTCCGCGTTCACTTCTACAGCACCTCCAATCCCGGAGGGCCGGCTCCCAAAGGCGGAAGCAGTTCCGCGCTTGGTGACGCCTATGACTTGGACAGCCTGCGGGGCTGCGACTCCGTGCTGAGCTGCCAAGGCGGTTCCTACACTGCCGACGTGTACCCCCGGCTGCGGTCCGCCGGCTGGGACGGTTACTGGATCGACGCAGCGTCCACGCTGCGGCTGCAGAACGACGCCACCTTGGTGCTGGATCCCGTGAACGGGGACCAAGTCGGGCTCCGCCTGCGCCAGGGCTGTCGCACCTTCGTCGGGGCCAACTGCACGGTCAGCCTGCTGCTGATGGCCATCGGCGGCCTGTTCCGGGCCGGGTTGGTCGAGTGGGTCAGCACCATGACTTACCAGGCTGTGTCCGGCGCCGGCGCTCGCAAGCTGACTGAGCTGGCCCGCCAGCTGCGGAGAGTTGGCGCACCCGGATTGAACCTGGCTTCCGCAACCAGCATCGAGGTCGAGCGCGCCGTGACTGCGGCCCAGCGCTCCGACGCACTTCCGCTACGCGAGCTCGGAGCGCCGCTGGCCTGCAACGTCTTGCCTTGGATCGACCGCGAGATGGAAGGTGGGCAGACGCGGGAGGAGTGGAAGGGGTCGGTGGAGGCCACCAAGATTCTCGGCGCTGACGCTCCAGTGAAGATTGACGGCACCTGCGCCCGCGTGGACGCCATGCGCTGCCACAGCCAGGCGCTGTGCATCAAGCTGGCCAGGGATGTTCCGCTCGACGAGGCTGCCGGCCTCGTGTTGGGCGGCAATCCGTGGGTGAGGATCGTGGAGAACACCCAGGCCGCCACGCTCGAGCGCCTCACGCCGGCCGCTGTGGCAGGCCGGCTTGAGGTGGCCGTGGGCCGCCTCCGCAAGCTGCGCTTGGGCGAAGGGTACCTTGGCGCGTTCACAGTGGGTGACCAACTGCTGTGGGGCGCGGCCGAACCGCTGCGCCGCATGCTCTGGATCCTGCGCGACGCCCGCGGCTAGCGCCGTCTTGGCCAAGACGTCTCCAGCAGCGATCTCCTTCCTGCTGCGGAATCACGTTCCTTACCTTGTGCAGTCTGATGGCAGGCAGCGGCATGAAGGCGAGGAGCTAGGGAACAAATAGCTCGCACTGTCATAAATATATGATATATTTTCGACATGCAGGCAAATAAACTCACCGGCATCGCGGCCTTGGCGGCCAGCGGCGACCGACTTGCCACCAAGAGGAAGGTTGAGTACCGCAGCCTGCCTTCGAAGAGCATCCTGAACCGGTGTTCCAATCCGCGGCTGCCATTCCGATGGACGATCAACCCGTACCGCGGCTGCGAGATCGGCTGCCACTACTGCTACGCGACCTACACGCACCAGTGGTTGGGTGTCACCGACCCGGCCCGCTTTCACAACCTGATCTACTCCAAGGAGCAGGTTGCCGGTCTGCTGTGGCGGGACTTGGAGCGCGGAGTCAAAGGGCCGATCGCGATCGGGACCGGCACGGATCCGTACCAGCCGGCCGAGCGGCGCTTCGAGACGACGCGGGCCATCCTGGAGGTGCTGGCGGAAGTCTCGGGCCTGTCGGTCGGGATCATGACCAAGTCCGACCTAGTGCTACGCGACTTGGATCTTCTTGGGCGGGTCGCCTCGCGCAACACCCTGCATGTCAGCCTGACGGTCACCACGCTCGAGCCGGACTTGGCGCGGCTGCTGGAACCTCGCGCCGTGCGCCCGGACAGGAGGATTCGCGCCGTGCGAGAGCTGCGCTGGCGCGGCGTCACGGCCGGGGTGTTCACGGCTCCCGTGCTGCCGCTGATCACGGACTCCAAGGAGCTGCTGTCGGATGTCGCCCGGGCCGCGAAGCGGGTCGACGCCTCGTACTGGTCGGCTCAGCCACTGTTCCTGCGACGACCTGTTCGGGCTCGGATGATGCCGTTCTTGGAGGACCGGTTTCCGCAGCTGGCCGCGCGCTACAAGGCGCACTACCGCAGCAGAGTGCATGTGTCGGGCGACTACCGGGCGTGGCTCGATCATCGCGTGGACGGCATCCGGCGCGAGCACGGGCTCGCTGGCCGGATTCCCGTCGATGTCGCCGGCAACGACGGTTGGGGCGCTCAGCGCATGCTGCTGCCGGATGGGGCGGAGCAGCGCGACGCCGCCCGGAGCGCTGCTTGATCTAACGCGTCGCTTGCTCTGGGGCCGCCAGCTAGCTAGGCCCGATCCGGCGGCCCACAGCCGCTGCGTTCGGCCTCCGGGCCGGTCGAGAAGCCGGCAGTTGAGAAGCAATGGTCAGAGGCCCCAGGCAGTGACCGGGGGCTTGCCCGCGAGCTGCACTCGAGAGATCCTCTCCTGCCATGTCGCACCGTCTGTCCTGTCGAAGAGGACCAGATGGCCCTCGGCAGCGCCTGCCTGGACCATGTACTCGCGGATCTGATCAGCGCCTTCCCGCTTCACTCGCTCCAAGCTTCCCCGCTTGAGCTTGCACTCCACCACCACCATAGGCTCGGTCCCGTTGACATGGCAGTCGTCCGCCGAGACCGCCGTATCGAACGAGGGTGGCCGCTGGCTTGGCAACCTCGGTCTAGCTTCAACCCCCAGCTGGGAAGACCGCCTCCGACACCGGGATGACCGTCGCAGGGTTCGCTTGGCCGCCTGCCGGACTGAGGGGGCAGCCGTAGGTCCGACCATGCCACCAACTCAGCGAACGCTCGCGTCCGACCCTTCTGGCAGGGCAGCCTCGACCGACCTCCGAAGCAAGCCCCAGCCGGCCATGCCTTCGATCCGTTGAACAAGGACTCCATGCGGTCCGATGATCAGCGTCTCCGGAATCGCCCGGACGGCGTAGCGGGTGAAGATTGTGCTTCCCTCGTCGTGCAGGGCTCGGTAGGTGGCGCCTCGCTCGCGAAGGTACTCCTTCGCGACGTCCGCCTTTTCGTCGCTCACAGCGACCACCTCCAGTCCAGCCTTGCCGAATCGCTCGTGGAGCTTCTGGAGGTGCCCGACTTCCCGTCTGCAGGGCCCGCACCACGACGCCCAGAAGTTGAGCAGGACGGCCTTCCCTCGGGCCTCGGAGAGCCGCCAATGCGATCCGTCCAGCGATGGAAGCGAGAAGTCCGGCGGAGACTGTCCGACCGACGGCCGCAGTGGCATGGCCACCCGGCCTGCGGCGGGCGGCGGCCGCGTCTTCAGCACGGTTGGATCGCGCCTCTCGAGTTCGTCCAATACCGCCCGCCTCCGGCTCTTGTCTCGCGGAAGCCTGAGAAACACGCAGCGATGCTTGGAGGTCGAGTGCAGGCTGAGCCAATGGGTTGAATTGCGATCCAGCAGCTGCCTTACCAAGTAGAATCCGAATCCGACAGCCACCGAGGTCACCATGTGCCCTCCGGCTGCGGCCGCCCCGCCGGACGCAGCTGCCACCGCTACGGAAGGCGCAAGTATGATCCAATCCCAGCGGTCGAAATAAGGCGGGTTCGCGTGGTGGCTGCCACGGAGAATCCGCAGTTCTCGATACGCGAAGGGCTCCGGTGCCTCGGACTCCAAATCGGCCGTCACCAGGTCGTCGGTGAAGACCAGTTCGGCGCGGCGCAGCTTCCCTCCGTCGATCCTCCCCCGGAGGCCCCTGGAGTGGACTGCGCTGCTGGTGCCGTCCGGCTCGGGCGGTCCGGCCGGCGCACTTGCCGGCCACAAGAAAGCCGCCAAGAGCGTCACGAAGAGGAGTCCCCCGCCTTGATTCGATTTCATTCGGGCAGCTCCAGGCAGCACTAGTTGGGGCCCCGTTGTTCGACCCGGCGCAGCGAGGTCGGTTGCCCACTGGAGCGCATTTTCAGGATTCTTCCCATTGGGGTCGCCTGCCGACTTGGCGGCCGCAGCGCGCGAATCGCCGGCCCGGTCGCCGGTCAGGGCCGCCCTGCGTTGCAGCAAGGCTGGCGTCGACCGGACTCCGGCCCGATACTGAAGGGCAGGCTGCACTCGTGCCGCACATCGACTTTCTCAAGGACCTGGTGATCATCATGGCTGCGGCGGTTGTCGTGGTCGCGATGCTGCGCCGGCTCCATGTTCCGACCATCGCCGGATTCATTCTAACGGGTGTGCTCGTGGGGCCGACCTCGCTGGGCTTGGTTGACCAGACCCATCAAGTCGAGGTCCTGGCCGAGACCGGCGTGGTCCTGCTGCTCTTCGGGATCGGCTTGGAACTCTCCTTAGGCCGTGTCCGGCGCCTTTGGAAGGCCGTCCTTCTCGGCGGCGGTGCGCAGGTTGGGATGACGATCGGCATCACCGTGCTGGTGGCAACCGGCTGGTTCGGTCTTCCGCTCGCATCGGCGGTTTTCCTCGGATGTGTTCTCGCGGTGTCCAGCACGGCGGTCGTGCTTCGCGGCCTGTCCGAGCGGGGCGAGATCGAGGCGCCCCACGGTCGCTTGGCGGTCGGAATTCTCATTTTTCAGGACCTCTGCGTGATTCCGATGGTGCTGGCCGTGCCGTTTCTCGCCGGCAGCGGGGGCTCCCTCCAAGACGTGGTCACAACGATCGCGACCGCTCTCGCGATCCTTGGCGGCGTGCTGGCCGCTGCCAGCGTCGTCGTGCCTAGAGCGCTGGCCTTCGTCGCTCGGACGAAGGAGCGCGAGCTGTTCATCCTGTGCGTCTTCCTGATCTGCTTCGGGACCGCGTGGACTGTCTCGCTGGCTGGCGTCTCGCTCGCGCTCGGCGCTTTCTTGGCCGGACTCGTGGTCGCCGGCAGCGAGTACCGCCATCAGGCGATGGCGGACCTGCTCCCGGCACGGGACGTGCTGGCGAGCGTCTTCTTCGTCTCAGTCGGGATGCTCCTCGATTTCTCCGGCATGTTCGCCCACTTCTCGCAGACTTTTGGGTTGCTGGGATGCATCCTGGTAGGCAAGTTCGCGGTCGTGCTGGCCGCGGCGCTGCTACTTCGGCTCCCGCTCTCGGTAGGCGTGCTCTCCGCCGCGGCGCTCTGCCAAGTGGGTGAGTTCTCGTTCGTGCTGCTCAGCGCGGCATCCGGTACGGGGCTGCTGGACGCGGCGCTGGCGAACAACCTCGTGCTGTCCGTCATTCTCTCGATGGTCCTGACGCCGATGGCGATCGCGGCCGGCCCCAGGCTGGCGTCGCGGGCTGCGAGAGTGCCGTGGCTGAATCGGACGCTGGGCGCCGAGCCTCCCGGCGTCGACGCTTGCGAGCCGCATTGCGACCATGTGCTGGTGGTTGGCTACGGCACGACCGGGAGGGCGGTCTGCCGCGCGCTGCGCGCCGGCGGGCATGCCTATGTCGCCGTGGACGAGAATCCCGACAGAGTGCGAGCCGCGAACGCCGCCGGCCACCGTGCGGTGCTGGGGAACGCGGCGCAGCAGGCGGTGCTGGAGGACCTCGGCTGCCCGCATGCGCGGCTGGTCGTGTTGAGCGTCAGCGATCCGAAGGAAGCTGAACTGCTCGTCCGACGGATTCACGAGGTCGTCCCCGCCGTGGATATCGTGGTGCGAAGCCAGTACGAGATGGATTCTGGGCCGTTGCGGGTCGCCGGGGCGAGGGAGGTTGTCAGCAGCGAGGAGACATCGAGAGTCGCGACCGTGCGGGCGGCCCTGACCGCGCTGGAGGACTGGAAGGTCGAGGCCGAGCCGGCTGAGGCCGGCTAGCAGGCCGTCGGATCGGCCGCTCGGAGAGGGTACGATCAAGACAAGGGAGGGGCGGCGCGAGGCGCCCCGTCTCACGATGCCTTGGTTTCGCAGAGACAAGGGCCCCAAGCGGGTGCGGACGGAGGGTCTCTGGATCAAGTGTGACTCGTGTTCCGCGCCAATCTGGAAGAAAGATCTCGAAGCTCACGGCATGGTCTGCTCCGAGTGCGGCTTCCATTTCAAGATTGGTGCCCGACAGCGACTGGAGATGCTGTTCGACGAGGCGAGCTGGGAGGAGTGCGGCGGCGACCTCAAGTCGTCGGACGCGCTGCGGTTCACGGACCGGAAGTCCTACGAGGACCGGCTCGAGGACGCTGCGAGGAAGACCGGCCTGCACGACGCCGTGATATGCGGCTGCGGCAAGCTGGGCGGCCGCAGCGTGGTGATCTGCGCCATGGAGTTCCGCTTCATCGGCGGCAGCATGGGGGCTGTTGTGGGAGAGAAGCTCACTCGCGCGGCCGAGCTCGCGCTGGGCAAGCGCCGCCCTCTGATCATCGTCTCGGCTTCCGGCGGGGCACGCATGATGGAGGGCATGGTCAGCTTGGTCCAGATGGCCAAGGTCTCGGCCGCTCTGAAGAGGCTCGACCAGGCGGGGGTCCCCTACGTCAGCGTCCTCACCAATCCCACCACCGGGGGGGTGACGGCGAGCTTCGCGATGCTCGGGGATCTCAATGTCGCCGAACCGGGTGCGCTGATCGGATTCGCCGGACCTAGGGTGATCGAGCAGACGATTCGCCAGAAGCTGCCGAAAGGCTTCCAGCGCTCCGAGTTCCTCCTGGAGCACGGCATGCTGGACGCCGTCGTGCCGCGGGCGGACCTGAAGAAGTACCTCAGCAACGCCCTGGAGTTCTTCCACGGGCCGGCTGACCAAGGCTGAATGCCGACAGCCGCGGCCGCGGTCCGCTACCTGCTGTCCCTGCCAGGCGAGATACGGAAGCGGAACTTCGGGCTGCGCCGCATGCGGCAGCTGATGGACGCGCTGGGCCGGCCGGACCGCGACCCGGGAATCGTCCATGTCGCCGGGACCAACGGCAAGGGCTCGACGGCCGCCATGATCGAGAGCGGCCTCCGGGCGGACGGACGCACCACCGGCTTGTACTCATCCCCCCACCTGAGCCGCATCAACGAGCGCTTCCTGCTGGACGGCCAGCCAGCCTCAGATGAGACGCTGGCGCGCGCGATCGAGCCCGTGCGCCGGGCCAGCGAGAGGCTGGTGGCGGAGTACGGGGGAGGGGCGCATCCTACGTTCTTCGAATTCGCGACGGCAGTTTCGTTGGTCCTATTCCGGCAGGCCCGGGTCCGTCACCGGATCGTGGAGACGGGGCTCGGCGGCAGGCTCGACGCCAGCAACGTGGTCCTACCAGAGCTTGCCGTGCTGACGCGCGTGCAGTGCGACCACGAGCGGTACTTGGGACGGGATGTGGCCTCGATTGCCGCCGAGAAGGCGGCGATCGTCAAGGCCGGCTGCACGGCGGTGCTGGGCAGGCAGGATCCAGCCGCGCTGGAGGTGTTCCTGCGACGCTGCACGGAGGTTGGGGCTGAGGCGGTCGAGGCGGAGCGAGAGTGGCGCATTCGCGGAGCTCGCAGCGAATCGGGCCGCTGGCGATTCATGGCCTGCGGACGGGGCCGGGAGATCGACATCCGGCTGGCGCTGGCCGGGGAGCACCAGGTCGAGAACGGGCTCGCGGCGCTCACCGCGCTCGACCGCCTGGGGATCGGAGCAAGCGCGATCCGCTCAGGTCTCGGCTCCGCTCGGTGGGCGGGGAGGCTGGAGCTGTTGGGCGGACGGCCCGCCGTGCTATTGGATGCGGCCCACAATCCGGGCGGGGCGGAGGCGCTGGCCAGCTTCCTGCGGCGGGAGGCAGCGGGGCGGAAGGTGACGCTGGTGTACGGCTCTTCCCGGGACAAGGCGGTTGACGAGGTGGCCGCTTGGCTGTTTCCGCTGGCCGAGCGGGTCATTGTGACGCGCTCCCGCGTGTCCCGCGCGGCCAGCCCCGAGGGCCTGCTGCGCGTCGTCGGCCATCACCACTGGCGGGTCGGCGCGGCCCGGTCCCTGCGCCAAGCGCTGGAGCAGGCCGCCGCGGCTTCGCGCCCCGAGGACTGGATCGTCGTGGCGGGTTCGCTCTTCCTGGTGGGCGAGGCCCGGGACGCGCTCGGCTAGAATCGAGACTTGAAGGCCGTCCTAGAGGCACTCAGCTTCCTCCGCTCGGTTTGCTGGATGATTCCCATGCTGGCGGCGATCACTGCCTGCATGGGCTGCCTCTCCCTGCTCTCGTCACTGACGGACAGGAGCGGGCGGCGGCAGCACCGGATCGCTCAGGTTTGGGGCCGCATGCTGATGGCTGTGTTCTTGGTGCGGGTCCGGATCGTCGGCGCGGAGGATCTGTCGCCGGACAGGCCGTATGTCTTCGCTTCGAACCACTTCAGCCTGCTCGACACGCCCCTGATGTTCGGCTTCCTGCCTGTGGAGTTCCGGATTCTGGCTAGGGACGGACTGTGGCGCATCCCCTTCATCGGGTGGCATCTGGACCGTGCTGGGCACTTGCCAGTCAATCGCACCAATCCCCGCCGCGCTGTGCGCAACATCACCTACGCTGCCCAGAAGGTGCGGGAGCGCCGGATGTCGATTCTAGTGTTTCCGGAAGGCGGGCGACGGCGTGGCGGCCAGATGCGAAGGTTCAAGACCGGGGCCGCTCACATCGCGATCCGCTCCGGTGTGCCGCTCGTGCCGGTGGCCATCGACGGCACGGGCGAGATCCTGCCTCCCGGGTCTTGGCACCTGCGACCCGGAGTGGTGGAGGTGAGGATCGGCGAGCCGTTCCAGATGTCGCAGCGCAGCTGGACGGCCAAGCAGCTGACAGAGAGCTTGCGGGAGCGCATTGCAGAGTTGGCAGCCTGTTCAGGTGGGGGCGGGCCACAACGCGGGGATCGGGAGGAAGCATGAGCTGCTGGCTGGGAATCGACATCGGTACCGGGGGGTCCCGCGCCCTGCTCGTCCGGGAGGACGGGAGCGTGGAGTGCGGCGTCACGTCCCCGCACGAGGAAATGGTGATGGAGCGGCCTCTGTGGGCCGAGCAGCGCCCCGAGGACTGGTGGGACGCGGCTAGGCAGGCCGTTCGCGGCGTCCTGCGGAAGGCAGGCATTCGAGGTTCGGATGTGAGGGGTGTCGGCCTATCCGGCCAGATGCACGGCCTGACGCTGCTGGACGCGGCGGGCGAGGTGCTCCGACCAGCGCTGATTTGGTGCGATCAGCGCAGCCAGCAGCAGGTTGACTGGATCAACGAAGTCGCCGGCTCGGACATGGTGCTGGAGCAGACCGCCAACCCCGTGCTGACCGGATTCACGGCTCCCAAGCTGCTGTGGGTGAGGGATCGCGACCCCTCGTCCTACGAGCGGACCCGCAGGCTGCTGCTGCCCAAGGACTATGTCCGCTACCGCCTCACCGGGGAGTTCGCCAGCGAGGTTTCGGACGCTTCGGGCACGGCGTTGTTCGACGTGATGCGCCGCCGATGGGCGGACCCGCTGGTGAGCAAGCTGGGGATTGACCGCGCGATTCTGCCCGACGTGTTCGAGTCGACCGAGGTCACGGGCCAGATCAGTCGCGCCGTCGCCGCGGAAACCGGCTTGGCGGCCGGCACGCCGGTGGTAGGCGGCGCCGGGGATCAGGCCGCCAGCGCGGTCGGGAACGGCATCGTCGAGCAGGGCCTGGTGTCCTGCACGATCGGGACCTCCGGAGTGGTGTTCTCCCATCTCGACGAGGCGGCTTACGACTCCTTGGGGCGCGTCCACACGTTCTGCCACGCCGTGCCCGGCCGCTGGCACGTCATGGGCGTGACGCAGGGGGCGGGCCTGAGCCTGCAGTGGTTCCGCAACCATTTGGCGACGGATGTGACGGAGGCGGCCGCGGCCAGAGACATGGAGGCCTATGACCTGCTGACTGAGCAGGCGGCCGCCGTGCCCGCGGGTGCGGAGGGGCTGATCTGGCTGCCGTACCTGATGGGGGAGCGGACGCCGCATCTGGACGCCTTCGCCCGAGGCGGATGGGTCGGCTTGACCGCCAAGCACACCAGAGCGCACCTGGTGCGATCGATTCTCGAAGGAGTCGCCTACAGCCTGAACGACTGCTTGTCGATCATCGAGTCGCTGGGCGGCGCGGTGGATGTCGTGCGAGCGTCCGGCGGAGGTGCTAGGTCGGAAGTGTGGCGATCGATTCTGGCCAGCGTGTTCGGCAAGCCGGTCGCGACCCTGCAGACGCAGGAAGGTTCGGCCTTCGGGGCGGCTCTGCTGGCCATGGTCGGCACTGGAACGTTCGGGTCAGTGGAGCAAGCGTGCCGGACGGTGATTGCGGAGCGGGGCAGGGAGCAGCCGGATCCGGTCTTGACCGTGTCGTACCGCCAGTCCTACGCGCTGTTCCAGGAGCTCTATCCCGCTTTGCAGAGCATCTTCCCCAGGCTGTAGGCTGGCCCGCAAGGCGCGCGGGCGCGCTGCTCAGCCGCCCGGCCGAGCCTTCAGCCACGACGGCACGGAGGGTGCCAGATAGGTTCGGTACTCCCACCCGTCGGGTCGGTGGTACTCGCCATTCCGAAACGTCGAGCGGACTTCCTGCTGCAGTCGCCGCACGTTCTGCGGGTCCAGGAAGGGATCCTCCGTGCGCTGACGCCACTCCAGCAGGCGGGATCGCAAGTCGCCCAGCACCGCGCTCGAAGCGGGATCCGAGGCGAGATTGCGGAATTCGCCGGGGTCCCGCTGCAAGTCGTACAGCTCGAATTCCGGCGGAGCGCTCATTTGGCGGTAGGCTTGGCGGACCGCAGGGTCGGCCTCCGCAAGGGCGGCTTCCAGCTCGTCCGCGCCCAAGAACTTGTCGATCGTGAAGGAGGGCCCGGGGTTCTCCTCGCCCGGCAGCAGGTTCCAGATGAGCTTGTGCCTGCGGTCGCGCACGGTGCGCTGCGGGTAGTAGTTGTGGTTGGAGTGCAGGTGGTACTCGGTGAACAGGTGATCCCTCCACTTCGCACCGCGGCCTTCCAGCAGCGGCTGGAGCGGGAGGCCCTCCTGTCCGGAGATCGGGTCAGCTCCGGCTGCCGCCAGCAGCGTCGGAGCGAGGTCGAGCGTGGAAACCAGCTCCTCGCGGACCTGGCCGGCTTGCGTCCGGCCGGGCCACCGAACGATCAAGGGCACTCGCACGCCGCCTTCGTAGCTGGTCCGCTTGCCCCGCAGCAGGTCGGCGCCGTGGTCTCCGAGGTACGCCACGAGCGTGTCGGCGGCGCGTCCCGACCGGTCCAGCTCATCCAGCAAGTCACCGATCAGGGAGTCCAAGCGGCTCAGCGAGTTGTAGTAGTCGGCCGTGTCGCGCCGCAGCTTGGGGGAGTCCAAGCCCATGTAGCCCAGCGCCTCCACATCGTCCTCAGTCAATGGATCCTCAGGCAGGGAGTCCACCTGTCGGAGGAAGGGGCGGTGGGCGTCCGGGTAGTTCACGGACAGGAAGAACGGGCCGTCGGACTGCTCGAGGAAGGTCGCCGCCGACCGAGCGTAGATGCCGAGATCCTCGCGTCGGAAGTTGGAGCCCGGTTGCGCGACGAAGTCGAATGGAAAGGCCTCCGGCGGGTTAATGTGCAGTTTGCCGATGATGCCGGTGCGGTAGCCGGCGCGCTTGAGGCTGCGCACGAGGTTGGGAGTGTCGTTCCGGTAGAGACCGAATTTCCAGGTGGCCAGTCCGATCTGCCCGTTCTGATGCGGGTAGAGGCCGGTCAGCAGCGCCGCCCGAGACTGGCTGCAACCCGCTTGGGGAACATAGGCGTTGCGGAAGAGGGTGCCCGCGCTGGCAAGGCTGTCTAGGACTGGCGTCCGAGCGTGCGGATCGCCGTAGGCGCCCAGCTCGGGCCCGTTGTCTTCGGAGACGATCAGCAGGATGCTTGGCAGCGTGCTGGCCGATTCGCCCGCAGGCTCGGCGCAGTGCGGCGCGGTCAGGGCGAGGACGGCCAGAGCGGCCGTACCAAGGCTGCAGGCGCGCCCCGCGGAGCGAATGTGAGCCGCAGCTCGGTTCTGATTCATCGAGTTCTTCCTCCGCTCGGAAATGGCGCCGTCTCGCGGCGGGGTTGCTCGCCTCCGTTGCGACCGAGACCGAACTCTCGGAGCCGGTCCGCTGCCTACCGGTTGGCGCGGTTTGGCGGATCTCGCCGAGCCACGCAACGGCGGGACTCGCGCGGCGGCCGCGCCTCGGGCCCCGGTCAGTGTGTGCTCAATAGTCGAGCAGGTAATTGAACTTGACATAGAACGCATGAGACTCGAGCCTCCGCTCCACGCTGTGCGGGTCTAGGTAGTCCCGCATCAGCAGGCCGGCGTTGTAGACGACGAACAGCCCGGTGCTGGACGTCGACAGCAATCCGAGCCGGATGTTGTGCGAGAGCTGATTGGTTCGGTTGCTGTACTGGCTCAGCGTCTGGAAGAAGCTCTTGGGTGAGATTGACCAGTTGAATCGGAGGCTGGCCAGGTCGGTCCGAAACGTGCCGACCGGAAGGGTGATGTAGTTCCGTGCCCAAGTCAGGGTCCATGTGAGGTTCTGGCCTTTGCGAGCGCCGCCTGTCAAGCTGAGCGACTTGATCCCGCCGGAATAGAAGTCGCCTATCGCGAAGTTCCCTCCTCCGAACAAGGCGGCGCTCGGGTCGCTCTGGAAGTTCGCGATTGTCTCTCCGAACAGGTACGCCCCGACGGGAATCAGCACTCCGGGGAAGACCTCGAACGGCGTCCTGAGCCTCTCGAAGTTGCGGTTGTAGGCGATGCCCAGCCGGCCGCCGTTGTGGAGTCGCGAGTCCATGTGGTAGTGCTCGAATCCGGATTCCTTCTCGTTCGACCCCAGCGTGTACCAGTTTTGAATCAACGCGTGAGGCTCAATCGTCCGCCACGCGCCGGTCGCGGGGTAGTGCGTGTAGCGGTAGAACGCTCTCGGCTTGCGAAACTTCACGCGCCGAGTGAATCCGACTTCGGGGTTGAAGTTCTCGCCCACCTCTGTGAAGCCGACGCTGAACTGATGCGTGGCGTCGTCGTAGTCGAATCGGCTGGAGTAGGCGTGGCTGGAGCCGTCCAGTCCGGGCGTCTGGCTGCCGGCGACGTAGCTGAACCAGTTGCCGAACTTGCCGATTCCGATGTTGGCGTCCGCGCCGAACGTTCGATTGTACTCCCGCCCTCCTTCGCGCTCTCCGACCGCTTGCCGGGTGACGGCGATCACGCCGACCGAGCTCCGGTTCGGAAGCTCGCGGCTGAGGCGCGCCACGCCGTAGTTGTTGGCGGGAGTTTGCCCCTCGACTCGGCGAGTCTGCATGTTGAGCAGGCCGAGCTGGTACTTGCCGAGCTTGCCGCTGATCCTGGCCCCGCCATCGATGGGCACCTGCCGGCGGTGGTCGTCCAGCCCGATCCGGCGCGAGAAGAAGATCTCCACCTCCTCGGGTGATCCGAACTCGAAGAATCCAGAGTTCTCTAGGAAGAAGGGTCGCTTCTCGGGAAAGAACAGATCGAAGCGAGTCAAGTTGATCTGCACGTCGTCGACCTCGACCTGCGCGAAGTCGGTGTTCACTGTGCCGTCCAGCGTCAGGCCCGGGGTGAGGCTGTACTTGAGGTCCAGCCCGCCGTTGATCGTCGGGTCGGTCCGTCCGGACTCGCGCCGGAAGTCTTGGGCCACCCCACCGATGACGTAAGGCAGCAGCTTGATGTTCCGGTGGGACTTCGCCTCGATGCCGTGCAGCTCCCCGGCCAGCTCGATCTGAGTGAACTCGAACGCCCGCGACACCGGCGACCAGAAGGAGAGCTCGTTGCGACGCCTCAGGTTCCTCGCGATGTTGAGGCCCCAAGTCTGGTCGGGCCCCGGCCGGTACCGAAGCGTCCGGAACGGGATGACGATCTCGCTCTCCCAGCCCCGGTCCGTGATCTGCGACCGCACGCGCCAAACCGCGTCCCAGTTCAGGTTGAAGGCCGAAGCTCCTCCGCGCTGCGCCCCCCCGCCGCCCGCTCCTCCGGCCCGGGCCGGTCCTCCGCCCGCCCCGCGCGTCTGCCCGGCCTTGGTGACTTGGGCGTCGAACTCGATCCCGGTGGGGCTCGTCCCGAAGATGAAGGCGTTCTGACCGTCGTGGTAGGTGTCGATCAGGATCTGGACGGAGTCCGTGTCGACGAGGCTGCCGTCGCGGCGATTCTGCGTGACGACGATGTTCTCGGGCTGGGAGTCGAAGCAGATGATGCCGAAGTAGAGGTTTGAGTGGTCGAACGCGACCCGCACCTCGGTGCGTTCGGCGGACGGTTCGCCCTCGTTGGGGTTTTGCTGCACGAAGCCGGTCGCCGGCTCGACGTCCCGCCAGAAATCCTCAATGACCAAGCCGTCAAGCTCCACAGGGCTGGTGATGCGGACGGACCTCGCCTGCGGTCTGGCGTCGGGCCCGGTCTGCGATGCGGCGGTGCCTGCAAGCAAGACGAGCAGCGTGCAATCGAGCAGTCGACGAGTCATGGAATGCCTCCCGTGCCGGCCGGGTCAGGCGAGAGAGTCAGCCCGTTCAGTTGTGGCCGGCTTCCGCGGAGGCCCAGCATGCAGCCGAACAGGTTACAAGGATACACGATCGGGAGGCGTCCTTGACATGTTGCTCTGCGAGTCGCAACGGCGCCTGCCGAGTGTTGCCAGCAACTCTCGACCGCTGAACTTCAGTTCTTCCACGTCAATACCGTCTGGCAGTTGAGATCGAGTACAACAGAAGGGTCCTGCACAGCATACGGATCATTACCAATCCATAATTCAGGATCTCATACGGAGAAATAGGCTACTCAGTGATCTACAATTAACTGCGCTAATAACTCGTGACTCTACTCTACCAGAATGGAAGTCAACGGATTGTATTTTCTAAGACTCCTTGACGATCCTTCCGACCAATGCGGTCCCGGTCGTGCTTGTACATCCACGAAGCATGCATATTGTGTCGGAGTACAGCGGTGGTTCTAGATCTTCTCTATTTAGTCGGTAGTGAGTCCACAAACTCCGGTTCACTAGGCCATCAGATCTTACTAGATGGAATCATTCAACATATGAGATGTTCAAGTTGTCCGCTTGATTCATTCTCAGGCATGATCTAGATCCCGACCCGCCTGTTTCCTTCAGTTTCTACTATGATCCCATCCGTGCGATCGGTGGAAGTGTAAGTCCATCCCTATTCACTCGATCTCGAATCGAACTCAACGGCATCCCCGCGCAGTCAGCTTGCCACGCTGAGAGGTTCGCCAAATCGGCGCTGCAGTCCGGAGGGGCCGGCCAGAGCGGCACCGGGCCAAGCTGGCTCAGCTTCAGCGACAGCGCCTTGCAGCCTACCGACGGCATGGCTGGCTAGGGCACTTCACACGGCCGGATCAGGAGGGGCCGCCTCAAGCAACCCGCCTCAGAAGGAGTACAGCAGCGTGCCAGCCGCCACCGCCACGCCACCGCCGTCGTCCGGCTCCTCCACGCTCTCCGGCAGATCGACCTGCCGGTAGTACAGGCCGTCCGGGCCGCGAAACACTTCAAGTTCCGCCGGCCGGGGCAGCCGGTTCCCGATCAGAGCCTCCGACAGCGGGTCCTCGATGACTTTTTGAAGTGCCCGGCGCAGCGGGCGGGCGCCGTAGCTGCGGTCCACCAGCGTCGCGTCGAGGATGTACTGCGCGACCTCGTCGCTGAGCCGGAGTTGCAGGCCCTTGCTGAGCAGGTTGGCGTTGATCTGCCCGACCAGCAGATGGATGATCTTCCGCAGGTCCTCGTCCGTCAGGGATTGGAAGAGGATCGTCTCGTCGAGCCGGTTCAGAAACTCCGGATTAAAGAGGCGCTTGACCTCCCGCATCACCTCTTGCTCCGCCCTCTCGACCGAGTAAGTGCTCGAGCTGCCTTGGAAGCCGACCGGAGCCTTGGCATGCAGGTGCCGGGCGCCGAGATTGGAGGTCATGACGAGGATCGTGTTCTTGAAGTCGACCGTGCTGCCCAAGCCGTCCGTGAGGTGCCCGTCCTCGAACACCTGCAGCAGGATGCTGAACAGGTCCGGGTGAGCTTTCTCGATCTCGTCCAGCAGAACGATGGAGTACGGAGCGCGCTTGACGCGCTCGGTCAGTTGGCCGCCTTCCTC
The DNA here is from genome assembly GCA_963662745.2 of Bryobacterales bacterium. Lineage (GTDB taxonomy): Bacteria > Acidobacteriota > Terriglobia > Bryobacterales > UBA6623 > VXMF01. The sequence goes on along the minus strand of CAXXUI010000002.1, from coordinate 99,347 downwards.
GTAGCCGACGTACCCGGGGGGCGACCCGATCAGCTTCGACACCGCGTGCTTCTCCATGAACTCAGACATGTCGAAGCGAATCAGTGCCTTCTCGCTGCCGAACAGAAACTCGGCCAGCGCTCGGGTGACCTCCGTCTTCCCAACTCCCGTGGGCCCCAAGAACAGGAAGCACCCGGCCGGCCGGTCCACCGGTTTGAGGCCGGCTCGCGACCTTCGGATGGCCCGCGCCAAGGCGGAGATGGCCCTGTCCTGGCTGACGATCCGCTTGTGCAGCTCCTGCTCGATGCGGAGCAGCCGCTCCATCTCCTCTTCTTTGATCGCGGTCATCGGCACGCCAGTCCAGCGCGCCACAACCTCCTCGATGTCCCCCTTTTCGACGGTGGCCGTCACGGCCTCGTCCAGCGCCTGCCGGTTCAGCAGCTTCCTCAGGTTCTCGCGCTCGCGACGCTCCTCGTCCGAGTAGAACCTCGCCTTCTCGAAGTCGTGGTTCGCTATCGCCAGCTCCATGCGGCTCACCACGAAGCGGATTCGCTTCTCCAGCTCGGCGGCCTCGTCCGACATCTTGGTTTGCTGGAGCTTGACCCGGGATCCGGCCTCGTCCAGCAGGTCGATCGCCTTGTCTGGAAGAAAGCGGTCCGGAATGTAGCGTATCGAGCTGTGCACGGCGGCCTCCACGGCCTCGTCGGTGTACACGACGGCATGGAACTTCTCGTACCGGTCCTTGATGCCCAGTAGAATCTCGATCGCCTGGTCCTCGGTGGGCGGAGCCACCTTGACCTCTTGGAACCGCCGCTCCAAGGACCGGTCGCGCTCGATGTACTTGCGGAACTCTGCGGGCGTCGTGGCCCCGATGCACTTGATCTCGCCCCGGGAAAGCGCTGGCTTGAGGATGTTGGCAGCGTCGAGCGAGCCCTCCGCGGAACCCGCCCCGACCAGCGTGTGCAGCTCGTCGATGAAGAGGATGCAGTTGCTGTCCTCCATCAGCGCCTTCATGATCGCCTTGAGGCGCTCCTCGAATTGCCCGCGGTACTTCGTCCCGGCCACGATCAGCGACAGGTCCAAGGACAGGATGCGCTTCTCTTTGAGGAAGGGCAGCACGATGCCGCCGGTGATCTTCTGGGCGAGGCCCTCCACGATGGCTGTCTTGCCCACGCCTGGCTCGCCGATCAGCACGGGGTTGTTCTTCGTGCGCCGGCACAGGATCTGCACGACCCGCTCCAGCTCCGGCTCGCGACCGATCAGGGGATCGAGCTTGTTGTCGGACGCCTCTTGGGTCAGGTCGCGGCTGAACTCGGCTAGGATCTGGCTGCCCTTGGACCGGCCTGAGCCGCCCTTCTCGGATTGAACGCGTGCCAGCTCCTCTCGGATCGCCGACAGCCGCAGGCCCCGCTCGTGCAGGATCTCGGACGCGAAGCACTTCTCTTCGCGCAGCAGTCCCAGCAGCAGGTGCTCGGTGCCGATATGTTTGTGGGAGAGCCGCTCGGCCTCCTCAGCCGCGTAGGCGAGCACGCGCTTGCACTCATGGCTGAGGGGGAGGTCGACCGAGGTGGAGACTTTCTCCCGCACCGTCGTGTGCGCCTCGATCTGCTTGCGGATCGAATCAGCTGCTCCGTGCGAGCGGAGGAACCGATTGGCCAGCGCCTTGTCCTCGCGGATCAAGCCTAGCAGGAGGTGCTCGGTCTCGATGTAAGGGCTGCCGAATTGCGAGGCCTCGTAGCGGGCAAAGAAGATGACCCGCCGAGCTTTCTCGGTGTAGCGCTCAAACATCGGTATCGGGACCGGCGCGCAACCCACCAAGGGGCTCGCCCGGCCGGCACCCGTGCAATGCTCAACATCATAGCAGCGCCGAACTCCTCGCCGCCGGCTGGCGCCCGGTCCGCCGCCGGGCCGTCAGTCCGCCAGCAGCTCGGCGAGCCGGTAGAGGGAAGCTAGCTCGCAGCCCAAGGCCGCCATTCGCTGGCGGCCGCCTTGTTCGCGATCCACCATGCAGGCCGCGCCGAGGACTCGCATGCCAACCGCTCGCGCCCGCTCGACGGCTTCCGCTGTAGAGCCTCCAGTGGTGCAGACGTCATCGACCACGACGCAGCGGACGCCCTCAGGGCGGGCCAGGCCCTCGACGTACCGTCGCGTGCCGTGGCTCTTGCCCGCCTTCCGCACGACGAAGGCGTCCATCGGCCGCTCCGTGCCTTGGGACTCGCGCGCGATGGCGCAGGCGACCGGATCGGCACCCATGGTCAGCCCGCCCGCCACCTCGGGCCGCCAGCCCCGCTGCCGGAACAGGTCGAGCATGAGGCGCCCAATCAGGGGCATGGCCTCGCCGCACAGCGTCGTCAGCCGGCAGTCGACGTAGACGTCGCTCCGCTTGCCGGAGGCGAGCACGAAGTCACCCCGCAGTACCGAGCGCCGGAGGAGGATCCGCCTGAGGTTGCGGTGGTCTGCGTCGCGGCTGGTCATGGCCTCAGATTCTGGCATGCGCGGCGCTGGTCCCGGAGTCGGTCAGAAGCGCCGAATCTGCTCCAAATAGCCGTCATAGTTCCGGCGGACCTCCTCCAACGAGTCGCCGCCGAACTTCTCGAGGAACGACCTAGCGACGGTGAGGGCCACCATGGCCTCGCCGATCACCCCGGCTGCCGGGACTACGGCGACGTCCGACCGCTCATAGGCGGCGCTGGCCGGCTCCCGGGTCGAGAGGTCGACGGACTCCAGCGGCCTTCTCAAAGTCGAGATCGGCTTGAGGTAGCCGCGGACGTACACGTCTTGGCCGTTCGTGATGCCGCCTTCAAGTCCGCCCGCCATGTTGGAACCCCGGAAGAAGCGTCGCTGTTGCTGGTCGTAGTGAATCGTGTCTTGGACCTTCGAGCCGGGCGAGTGCGCCTGCACGGCTGCCGAGCCCACCTCGACGCCCTTGACGGCTTGAATCGACACGATGGCCTGCGCGAGCTGGCCGTCGAGCTTCGCGTCCCAGCTGGTGTGCGAGCCCAAGCCGGGCGGCGCTCCATGGACGACGACTTCGAAGACGCCGCCGCAGGTGTCCCCAGTCCGGTAGGCCGCGTCGACGACCGCCTTCATGCGCTGTTCGGCGTCGGGATCGACGCAGTTGAGCAGGACTTCGTTCTTGGCTGCGAGCGCCTTGATCTCCTCCCAGCTGGCCGCCCGGTCGAGTTCGGCGTCTCCGACGGCGACGACATGGCTGAGGATCTCGATTCCGAACTCCCCCAGCAGGAGCTTGGCGAAGCCACCGAGGGCAACCCTGGCCGTGGTCTCACGGGCGCTGGCGCGCTCTAGGACGTAGCGCGCCTCCGGGTAGTTGTACTTCAGGCAGCCCGCCAGGTCCGCGTGGCCGGGGCGCGGCCGATTCATCGGCCTGACGTGTGCTTCCGAGCCCTCGAAGTCCTCGACCGGGAGCGTCTGGGTCCAGTTCTTCCAGTCCTTGTTGCGCAGCAGCACGGCGATCGGGGATCCGATGGACGTGCCGTGCCGCACGCCGGAGACGACATGCACCCTGTCGCTCTCGATCTTCATGCGGCCGCCACGGCCGTAGCCTTGCTGGCGGCGCCACAGCTCGCGGTTGACGCGGGCCAAGTCCACTGGCACGCCGGCGGGCATCCCGGAAAGGGTGGCGACGAGCGTCTCGCCATGAGACTCGCCCGCTGTGACGAAACGCAGCATCAAGTGAAGGTGGCTGGGGAACTGAGCGCTAGGAGCGAATCGGAAACCCTATTATAGTCGGCTGGACATGCGGAGCGTAGCGGGAATTCACGCGGTTTCGGCAGCCTTGGAGTCCGCCCGGGGCCGTGGCGTCCGCATTGACCGGGTGGTGGTCGCCACGGGTGCCAGGAACGCGCGGCTGCGACCGCTGATCCGGAAGTGCCGAGAGCTGGGAGTGCCGGTTTGCTCCGGCCCGCCAGCTGCGCTTCGCCGGCTGGCCGGAACGGCCTCGCATCAGAATGTGGTGGCGGTTCTCTCCGGAGACCGCTACGAGACGGTCGAAGGGGTCTTGGAGGCGGCGGAGGAGCCCAGCACGCTGGTCGTCTTGGACTCCGTTCAGGACCCGCGCAATCTGGGCGCCGTGATCCGGACCGCGGACGGAGCGGGGGTCGCGGGCGTGGTGATCCCGGAGCGTCGCGCGGCGGGGCTGGGGGGAGCCGCGGCCAAGGCCGCGGCGGGTGCTGTCGGCTCGGTGGCCGTGGCGCGGGCGAAGAACCTCGGCCGCGCGCTGGAGCAGATCAAGGAGGCGGGCTACTGGGTGTACGGCTTCGACGGGCAGGCCCGGACCGAGTACGACTCTGTCGACTACTCCGACCGCAGCGCGCTCGTGTTCGGAGCGGAGAGCCGCGGATTGCGCAAGAAGGTCAGGGAGCGCTGTGACTTCCTGCTCAGGATCCCGCTGGCCGGTAGCGTGTCCTCGCTGAACGTGTCGGTCGCCGCCGGAATCGCGATGTACGAAGTAAATCGGCAACGGCGCGGGCGTCTCTAGCGGCAGGGCGCCGCGGTGGCTGGGCCGGGCGGTCACGGCGAGGCCACAGGTGCCACAGTTCCGTCAACGGCAGCTTGCAGCCCGGTTGGCTTGCTTCTTGCCAGCGGGCATCGTAACGTGTGTGGGCTGCGCCTAGGACGCGGTCGTAGCTTCAAGAGAGAATCGTGGGCTGGTGCTGTGGCACCAAGCGGGCCGCACCATCAGCCGTTCCTCCAAGCGAGCCCGAACGCAGCCGGCGATTTCCCGCTGGGCAGCCGTGAGGACCGAGGCGGCTCCACAGTCCTCAAGCGGCCTCTCGCCCGATGGGTGACCAGCGATCGTATAATTTGGCTAATGACGATCGCGCAGGGCTTCTTGGCCTACTTCGATCCCGAAATGAAGAACACTCGTCGGATGCTCGAGCGCGTCCCTGACGAAGCGCTCGACTACAAGCCACACCCGAAATCCATGGCGATGGGGAAGTTGGCGGGGCACATTGCCGAGATGGTCGAGTGGGGCGCCACCACCGCCGCCCACGATTCATTCGACATACAGCCTCCAGACGGGCCGCCCCTCGAGCAGTTCTCTCCGACCAGCGTGAAGGAGATCTTGGAGCGCTTCGACAATGCAGTGGCCCAAACAGCGGAGGCCGTCGCCGCGGTCGACGACGATGGGATGCGCCAGCAGTGGACTCTGTTCAAGGCCGGCAGCGTAATCTTCGCAATGCCCCGGATCGCGGTTCTGCAAACCATGATCCTCAGTCATATGGTGCATCACCGTGCCCAGCTCGGTGTCTATCTCCGGCTGAACGACATTCCGATTCCAGGCATGTACGGGCCCTCGGCCGACGAGCCGCAGGGTTAGTGTCCGAGTGCCGGCCAGCTGCGGCGCGAGACTGGTGCCGGCCGGCACGGCTCCGCGCCCTAGCCTGGTTTGACGCAGCGAGCGTACGCTTCGGCTTCCCTCCTAACTATCTTGGCCGCTGATCGGCCCTGCCGCGGTAGCTAGTAGGTGTAATGTCGCGCCTTCCGAAGATCACGCTTGCCCGATCGATCCTCGTCGCGATGGCGGCCGGCATTGTTGTCGGCTTGGCCTTTCCAGACTGGGCCGCGCACTTGGAGATCTTCAGCACGGTCTTCCTGCGCCTGATCCGGTCGATCATCGCGCCGGTGCTGGTTGGTGTGCTGATCCGGGCGGTCGCAGGCTCGGGGAGCGTGGGCCGCCTCGGTCGACTGGGCTGGAAGTCGGTGGCCTGCTTCGAGGTCGCCACGACCATCGCCTTGCTGCTCGGCTGGTTCGCCGCTTGGTTCGTGCAGCCCGGTGACGGCTTCCGCCTGCCGGGCGCTGACAGCCCGGAGGTCCAGTCTGTCGGCCTGAGGCAGGCTGTCGAGTCCGCCGTTCCGACCAGCGTCGTGGACGCTCTCGCTCGCGGGGATGTCGTGCAGATCGTAGTGTTCTGCTTGTTGTTCGGCCTCGCCTGCCTTTCGGTCGGCGACCGGGCGCGGCCGGTGGTCGACTTCGCCGAGGCCTTGGCCGCCGTCGCCTTCCGCTACACCGACTTCGTCATGTATTTGGCGCCGTTTGCGGTGCTGGCCGCCGTCGCCAATACGGTTGCGGGAGCCGGTGCGGAGATGCTGCGGGGCTTGGCGTCCTTCGTGGGAGCGGCTTGGGCCGCCCAGAGCCTGTTCCTGGTGCTGGTGCTGGGCGGCAGTCTCGTGCTCAGCGGAGTCCCCGTGCGGCGGTTCGCCCGCTTCGCTCGCAAGCCGCTGCTGATTGGCTTCGCCACCACCTCGAGCGCGGCGGCCTTGCCCCAGACGCTGGAGAACCTTAGGCGGTTCGGCGTCCCGAGCAGAGTGCTCGGCGTCGTGGCCCCGCTGAGTCTCAGCCTCAACCTGAACGGCAGCACGATCCACATCGGCATGGCGGCGCTGTTTGTGGCGCAGGCGGCCGGCATCCAGATTCCGCTGGAGCAGCAAGCCACGATGCTACTCACGCTCAAGCTCACCAGCAAGGGAGTGGCCGGCGTTCCGCGGGCGAACTTCGTGGTGCTGGCGGCGTTGTTCGAGGCGTATGGGCTGCCCATGGAGGGGCTGGCGGTCCTGCTTGGCATCGACGCCTTGATCGATCCGGTCCGAACCAGCGTCAACGTGGCGAGCCATTGCGCCGCGCCGGCGGTGGTCGCCCGCTGGGAAGGCTGTTCGTTCGCGGCCCGGTCCGGCGCGCCCGGCAGCGACGCTCCGATCGCGGGATAGTGCCTTGGTTCGAGAACGGATCCCGCGTTCGTACCGGCGGCACGCGCGCTGCTACTAATCCGCAGAGACTAGGTCCTCCTGCTGGACGGAGTCCTGCTGCCGCGGGTCTACATGGCGGCCATGGCGAGCCCGCGGATAGAGAGTGCGTGCGGCGATGGCCGTTTCGAGCAGCCTCTGGATCGGCCGTGGCTCGGGCCTGTATTGTAATGAAGCTAGATGGTGGCGGCTCCGAGCCGGCCGGTTGCGACGGCTCAGTGCGGCCCGGCGGCCAGCTTCGGATCGTGGTGCCGCCTCGCGGGTATGCTGCTGTCAAGACGAAGCCCAACCGGTTTGCATTGCGCGGAGGGCTCATGTCCCGCCGTCCAGCGAGCGTTGCTGGCGCTCGCGCTCCTGCTAGCGGCTTGGCCGGCTGAGTCTCAGACGGATTCGCAAAGCGCGGCTGCGCAGATCGAGGCTGGTCAGACGCATTTCCAACTGCGCTGCGGGGGCTGCCACGGTGGAGACGGGCGTGGGGGCGAGCGAGGACCCGACGTGATCACGACTCCGTCGGCTAGAAGCCGCAGCGAGGACGAGGTCCGTGAGCTGATTCGAGAAGGCCTGCCGGACAGGGGCATGCCCGGCTTCGCGTTGGGCGCCGAAGAGCTGGACGCCTTGGTGGCCTTCTACCGCGCTCAGACCGCGCCCGCCAGCGAGACCGTCCCCAGAGGCGATCCGTCAGCCGGCGAGGCGCTCTTCCTCGGCCGGGCCAAGTGCCGGTCTTGCCATGTGCGGGGAGCAGGGGGCTTAGTGGGCCCCAACCTGTCGTCCGTGGGTGCTAGGCGCACGCTGGCCGAGCTGGCGAGCGACATCGAGCATCCGAGTGCCGAATTGGCTAAGGGGTACGAGCGGGTGGATGTCAGCTTGACGGGCGGCGAGCGTCTGCAGGGCTTCGTGCGCAACCGGAGCGGCCACGACTTGCAAGTGCAGGCGCTGGACGGGCGCTGGCGGCTGATCGATGCGGAGGAGATCGGCGATGTGGTCCGCGTGCCCGGTTCCCCGATGCCTGCCTACGAGGATGGCTCCATCGATGACTTGGTGGCCTACCTGAGCCGCCTCGACGGCCGAGCAGACAATCCGCTGCGCGCGCGGTACTTGCAGGAGCAGGGGGAGCTGCCCGGAGCCGTACCCTTCGACAAGGTTGGAGGACCCGCCCGCGGAGACTGGCCAAGCTACAACGGCAGACTGGACGGGAACCGCCACAGCCCGCTGGATCAGATCGCGGTTGGCAACGTGCGGAGTCTGGTGCCCGCGTGGATCTTCCCGCTGCGAGCTCCCCGCAGCTTGGAGACGACGCCCATCGTGGTCGACGGAATCATGTACGTCACCGCCCCCAACGAAGTGCGGGCGCTGGACGCTCGCGCCGGACGCGAGCTCTGGCGCTACAGCCGGCCCCGCACCGAGGGCGTGATGGGTGATGCGGGAGCGGGCACCAACCGAGGAGCGGCAATTCTCGGTGACCGCGTGTTCCTGGTCACCGACAACGCCAACCTCATCGCCGTCGACCGACTGAGCGGAGAGCTGCTGTGGGAGGCGGACATGGCGGATCACCGGGATCACTATGGAGGCACCTTGGCCCCGCTCGTGGTCAAGGATCTGGTCATCGCCGGTGTGGGGGGCGGTGACGAAGGCATCCGTGGTTTCCTCGCGGCCTACGACGCGGTCACGGGCGAGGAGGCGTGGCGCTTCTGGACCGTGCCCCTACCGGGCGAACCCCTGTCGGAGACCTGGGTGGGGAGCGTCCTGCCGCACGGCTGCGCGGGCACCTGGCTGACCGGCTCGTACGATCCAGACCTTGACCTGCTCTACTGGCCGACCGGTAATCCGTGCCCGGACATGAACGGTGACGAGCGAGCTGGCGACAACCTGTATAGCGACTCGATTCTGGCCATCGATCCGGGCAGCGGCGAGCTGCGCTGGCATTACCAGTACACGCCTCACGACCTTTACGATTGGGACGCCAACCAGACTCCGATGCTGCTCGACGCGGAGTTTCGCGGGAGGCCGCGCAAGCTGCTGGTGCATGCCAACCGCAACGGCTTCTTCTATGTGCTCGATCGGACCGACGGGGAGGTCCTACTGGCGCGGCCGTTCGTCGAGAAGCTGACTTGGGCGAAGGGTGTCGGGGACGACGGCCGGCCGCTCAAGCTGCCTGGCAAGGAACCGACCTATGGCGGCATCGAAGTGTGCCCCTCGCTGGCAGGGGCGACGAACTGGATGTCGCCCTCCTACAGTCCAAGCACGGGGCTGACCTACGTGCAGACTATCGAGCAGTGCAACATCTTCACCAAGCGTGACGAGACTTGGCAACGGGGCCAGGGCTATTTCGGAGGAGCGGCAAGGGCAGTTCCGGGCGAGCGGGTGGTGAGCTCGCTGCGGGCGATCGATCTGGAGACGGGGGAAGTTGCTTGGGACCGGCCTCATGGAAAGGCGGAACGCACGTGGGCGGGCGTGCTCTCGACGGACGGCGGCGTGGTCTTCTACGGCGACGGGGACGGCACCTTCTCGGCAGCCGACTCCGAGACTGGCGAGCCGCTGTGGCGCTTCCACACGAACGATCGCTGGAAGGCGTCTCCGATGACGTACTTGGCGGGCGGCAAGCAGTACGTGGCAGTCGCGTCAGGCTTCAACATCGTCGCATTCGCGCTGCCGGACGCGGAGTAAGCGCGCCCCGGGGCGGCACCGCTCAGCGAGCCGGCGCAGGCAGCCATTTCTCCAGGAACCGGTACGCCCGCTCGCGGATGTCGGGCGGAAAGTCGTGGCCGCAGTCAGGATGGACCGCGACCAGCCGGGCACCGGCGGAAAAGATCTTGTCGTAAACCGGACGGGCTGCTCGGACGCAGTCGCGAACGCCGGAGACGGCGAAGTTGGAGTCGCCTGTCGGAGCGCTGATGAAGACGGGGCGCGGCGCGATGGCTGCGAGGATCTCAGGGAAGTCGAACGGCATCCGGGCCGGATCCGCTCGGTGCCGGGAGGCGATGCGGGGCATGTACTTGGCCGAGCTCCAGCCCGTCAGGTCGCCATGTTTGTACTTCGGGAAGGCGTTGAACCCGCAGCTGGTTGCGACCGCCCTCACCCGGGTGTCGAACAGGGCCACGAAGAGGGAGTTGTGGCCGCCGAGCGAGTGGCCGATCGCCCCGATGCGGCGCGGGTCGACCTCAGGATGCTCGGCCAGCAGGTCGACCCCGCGAAGGTGGTTGTAGATGCCTTTCATCGTGCCGCTCGCGTAGCCGAGTTCGTAGGGGTCCTGCTGCTCATCCCCCATGTAGGGGTAGTCGGGCGCCAACACGACCCAGCCCCGCTGGACCAGCTCGGCCGCGTAGTTGCGGTTCGGCCGGTCGCCCAGCCCGGCCGGTATGCCCTTGCCGAGTTCGCCGGTCGGGTGCAGCGCGAGTGCGGCCGGCTTGGGGCCGGCCTTGTCCGGGACGAGCAGGTAGGCCGGGACCGGGTCGTCCTGCAAGGCGTCGTAGGTGACCAGCTGCCGCGTGTATCCGTCCTCCCGGGTCTCCTCGAGCACGCGGACCCGTAGCGGGGCTCTGCCTCCGGCGGGAAGGGGGCCTGCTACCGACTCGAAGCTTGCCAGGATCTGGCTGCGCCGGGTCTGCCAATCCGACTCGGACTGCACCTTCCGGAGCTGTCCGTCGCGGTGGATGACCTGCAAGAGGTCGCTGCGGTCTGGATAGACGGCCAGCTCGGCGTCGGCAGCGAGCAGCGCGACGATGGTGAGCAGGCTGGATGTCGCGATTCCAAGCCACAAGCAGTAGGCGAGTCTCCGCAACGACCGCCCCCCTGTGCGTCTTGGTAGTTGATGCATTCAGAACCTATCTCCTGCCATCAATAGCTATTGAAACTCTCTAACGAAGTTGCTGAACTCTCCGTGTGCGTTGCGCAATGCTGTGTCAATGGCCGTCATTGTAACGGCAAGTCTATATTGTAACGGACGGTTATTGGCCTTGGGTTTGATCTCCTTGAGAACCTGATTCTCGATTAGACTCGGAAGGACATGGTCGCGAAATCTTGGCGCTGACTTGCGGAGTTTCGTTCTGATGGTGTTCTCATTCACAACTGTAGAGCGAAGAAAACATCGCAGAAAACTCTCTAGAACCCGTAAGTTCGGACTGGGACGAATGGGACGATTGTCTCTCAGTTGAGGGTCACTTGGAGGTTCTTCAACTGAGAATCCTGACTGCAATAGAGTTCGCAAGATTTCGTCTGGTGCGAAGTATTCCGACTGATCTTGGCCGTGATATCTTACGAGACCATGAAGTTTGCACTCTGAATTGATCGTTGACTTACAAATCCTCTCCGAACCATCGATTTCGATTCTCTCAAACTCACAGTTAATGAACACACACTTCGTTAGTTTCGACTGATTGAGGTTTGTTGCTCGAAAATATGAATCAGCAATCGTAACATTCGTGAGCGTCTTAGCTCTAAGTGTGTTTGCTGGAAACATCATGTTCTTGATTTCAAACCCTCCACTAGTATCGTCATCTGCAAGTGTGATCGCAATCAGACCACAGTTCTCTCTGACAAAAGAATCAATTGTTTCCCTATCAGCAAGTTCTTGGAGGTGATTAATTAAGACTCTATGACTCCTATCTTCTCGACTAAATTTCCTGATGAATTCGCTGACCGAACTCTCAGGAAGTGACGAGCGATCCAAGGCCATACGAACATCATCTGGGTCAAATTTTCTTAGCAGTTCTTCAAGTGCAAGTCCAAAGTAGAATTCCTGAAATTCTTGATGCGAAAACATGAGTGACTTCGGCTGTATGCCTGCCTTGAGCAGTGCATGATCCTTGATTCTTTCTTCAATGTCTCGTCGATATTTCGACGATATATCGTTGTCTTCCAAATAAAATTCAATCAATATGGAAACTACATCAAGACGAAGACAGTCCGTTGAACTAAGCCACATTTCTAATGCTAGCGACGCAAGAAGATGGTGGTGCTCTTCCGGAGTCAGGATCGCTCCACTCGACTCTCCAGTCTTATCAAGCCATTTTGAGTATGCCTCTCTCTCCACAATTCCTCCAACAAATTCATGAAAGTAGTCGTGCGGTGTGTTTCCAAGTCGTTCAAGAAACTCCTGAAGTGTCTCACTATCAAGTGCGGTGTCCACTAGCCGAGTGGCGAGAACTGCACGAGTTAACACCGGATGATCTTTCTTGAGCCTCTTTGAAACCGAATTATAGAGTTTTGTCGGCTCTCCAACACCCCGCTTCTCTGCATATCTCAAGAATATATCACGACTCCACAGATCCAGAGAAAACCGTATGAAATCAACATTCTTATCAGACCCGATACTATCAAACAACCTTGCTTGAGAACCGAAACTCGGATATTTAAAATATGAATGTCTAGCTGATACCAGAATGCTACCGTTCGATTGAAGACTTTGAACAAATCTCCCAAGTGCTGAGATTGCTTCTCCTGAGGAAGACTCGATAATCATCTCTTCAAATCCATCGAAGGCCGGAACCAAGAATCCAAGTCGTACTAATTCCAAGAATGCATCGTAGTATAGCATCTGGAATCGAAGGCGATTCACAAGAGATGACACGACGACATCGTCAAATCTGAGAAAGGTCCGGCCTCCTAGCGGAATCGGAACGAGCAGCCAATCCGATTGTCCGCTCGCATAGCGTCTTGCTTGTTGCACAGCGAGGTATTCAATCAGAGATGTCTTTCCTTCGCCTGCAGCAGACGTGAGATACATGACTGAGGTCGCATCTGGAATTTCTTTTCCTTTATTGAGTGTCTCTGTTAAGCACTTGACGGCATTCTGTTTCCTAATAGGTTGATCCAGTGGTTGAGAACTCGGTCGATCAAGGAGATGCACGGAAGGATTCACAAAGTGCGGTGGTGGCTTAACATACGAGATTATGTGGCGAGCCAACAGCGGGAGACGTGCCACTCGCTTGGGGATCCATTGCTCAGCAGAAAGAACTTGGTCACCTTCGTCAACGTATAACCTACCTTCTCGCATGTACACTCGAGCATCAATAATTTCTTCTCTCAATTGCACCATTAGTTCAGTTCGATTGCAAGTATAGTCACCCTCACTATCAGCGAAGAACTTAAGAATGCGCTCGAAACGTTTCAGCCTCACCGGTGTTCTCCTAGATCACATTACGAGAGTATCTATCCGTCTGTAGTTGACGATACCGATCAGACCCGGACCAACCCTGACTAGGGAGAATGTGAGTCACGGAACTACCACACAACAGAGCGAAACGAATTCCCGGCCAGAGATCTTCGTCGGCAGAGACGACGATCAGGCGTCTCGATGTCTGCAACGCCAACGTTGCTAGATCGATTACCATCATTGAATCGACCAGTTTCTGTTCTCCACGATAGAGGACCGATGAAGGTGCTACGTTGCATCGTGGTTCCGGGCACTCCCGATGCCGAATGAATGCGTCCAAAGCTGCGATTGGGCAATTCTGAATTGACCTACACCCTCTGTATGGGTTCCGCTTGCACCGCAAGCCGCGTGGTAGCGATCATTGTCTGTACGTGTGGGTCAGATCGATGGTCGGATCGATCCAGAGCGAGCGGGCCAGCTCGACAGACACAAGGAGACTCTGCGTGGAGGCGTGGTCACGGAACTCTATGGGCCTGGGGAACTGCTTACTAAGTTCAGTGGACAGGCTAGAGGCAGCTCCGCTCAGAGAATCGTTTCGGAACCAGCCTCCGTATAGCCGGCAGGTCGCTCTTCGCTCATCGGTAAGGCTCTGACTGGCAACGCCTCGGAGGACTCTCTGGATGACCTGCATTAGGCCACGTCGACGTACTCGACGGTCCAAGTTGTAGTAGTCGATGAGTACAACCACGATTGATGATGCCTGCGGAGCCCTTCAACCTCTGGCGTCATCATATCACAGAGAACTCGACATCGGTGGCATGTGGCAGGGATTCTCCGAGTAGTGCCCGTTCTGGGCGCTGGTGCTGTATGCAGGCGATTGCCTAGCCGGGCGTGTGACAGCGCCTGGCTGGAAATCTTGGGAGCCAGTTACCGAGTGCCCCGTGTCGTGCCGGACGATCGTCCGGCCGTGCCGCGACAGGGCTAGAGTGGGAGCATCCCGTCCTGCAGGCACAGTTCTCTCATGGTGGCCTAGTGCCGGCCCGTACCGCCGGGTGTCGCCGCTGGTCCGCCGCCTCGGCCATCTTAGTACGAGATTCCCGGTTCAGCTGACACAGCAACAGCCAGATCGGCATTCAGATCGGTTCTTCTACGGACTGATCAGCAGCAGCACCTGCCAACGCGCACGATGGCGCCCACGTGATGATTGCAATGGCGCTGTGAGTGCGTGCATCGCTCGACTGGCGGGGAGCGCCCTGATCGCGAGCAGGCAGGCAGCCATGATTCGGAGTACTAGGGCGAAGCTTGTACTCCTGCGTCACCGCAAGGATCGCACGCGGCGCGATGCGGCCGGCGCGCCAGGCTATGGCGCACTCCGAGTGTGTCGGCTGCCGGTGGGCGCCGAGAGTCGAGGGTCGCCAGTCTTCATGTCCTGGCCGACGATGGGGCCGCCATCCGGAAGAGGGAAGGGCCAAGATGCGCCAGATGTCGGCATCACCTCACCTGCGCTCCGCTGGGTCGCGACTCCGGCCGCGGGCTGCTAGGCCAAGGCCCCGGAGTGCATCAGGGTCGGGGCTGCCTCGGGAGAGCTGCGAGCGAGTCGGCAAGCGTTGGGGAGACACGGGTGCTGCCGATGTCGCTGTCGTACCAGCGTTCGCCGTCGGAGGCACTCGGCATGGAGTGCGGTCCCTGCGGATCGCTACGTGACCCGACTTGTGTTCGGCCGAAGCTGGTCGCGGAGACGGCGGGAGGCGACCGATGGGGCCAAGGTGGCCGTCGCTCGGGGTGAGGGTTCATCGCCAGAAAGCCTGGATTGGCTCTACGTTGACCTTGGGGAGCAAGGCCCGAAGGCGGGCCTTGAGATGTTCGTGCTCCGCCAGCGGGGCTAGGTTGTGCCACTCGTGCGGATCAACCCGGTGATCGTAGAGCTCCTCGTCTCCGTCGGAGTATCGGATGTACCTGTGGTCGCGGGTCCTGACAGCATGATTCCCGAACAGGTAGGTCGTCAGGGCTGGGTGCGTCCACTCGGTGGCGGGGTCCTCAAGGATCGGTCGCAGGCTGTGCCCCTCCAGATGGTCCGGAGCGGTGAGACCTGCCAGATCGACGATCGTCGGGTAGATGTCCAAGCTGGAGACGGGTGCCGCCGAGCGGGTCCCCGGACTGGTCACGCCGGGGCCAACCACAATCAGGGGCACATGGGTCGAGTCCTCCCACAAGGTGTACTTGCGCCACTGGCCCTTCTCGCCGAGATGGTATCCGTGGTCAGAGAGTGCCACGATGACCGTGTCCGTGGCGCGGGGGCTGGCATCCAATGCGTCAAGCAGTCGACCGAGCATGGCGTCGGCGAAGCTGACGCTTGCCAAATAGGCTTGCACGCCCCGCTGCCAGTTGCCGCTCTCAAGGATCCAGCGATGCACGCGCTGGTTGCTGGCGTATCGCTCGGCCCTTGGCACGTCATCGAGGTCGCCCGGGATGGTGGCCGGGAGTTCCACCTCCTCCAAGGGGTGCCTGTCGAAGTAGGCCTGCGGCACGTACCAGGGAATATGCGGTCGGTAGATTCCCACAGCCAGGAACAGCGGCCGGTCCAATTCGGCGCGCAGCTGCCGGCCGGCCCATTCCACGACTTGGCCATCGCCCATCGCGGAATCCTCGGCAATCACCGGAGCCCAGTCGAAGAAACCTGAGATGAAGCCGGGATTCTTGTTCACCGGACGCCCGAGGGGTCGGATCTCGTCGGGCAGTTGCCGGCCAGGGGCCGGATAGTAGTCGTCGAAGCCCTGCTTTGGGAGCAGGCCGTAGAACTGCTCGGGCCGGACTGTCGCGGCGTGAAACAGCTTGCCACCGCCCAGCGTGTGGTAACCGTGGCGCTGCATGAACTCAGGCAAGGCCGGCCTGCCACGCAAGGCCGGCGCCTCCCGCCAGTCTTGGCGGTTAACATACACGCCTACCGAAGAACTCAGCATCCCGGTCATGAGCGACGCGCGCGACGGATTGCACAACGGAGCCGTGACATGGGCGTTGGTGAACGTAAGTCCGCGTTGGGCCAGCCGTTCGAAGTTCGGCGTGTTGGCCTGGGGGTGCCCGCCAAGCGGGCTGACCCAGTCATTCAGGTCGTCAAAGACGATCAGCAAGATGTCCGGGCTTCCGGACCAGCTCTGAATCGGGGCTGCGACGAGCAGCGGGGCCAGCAGGCCGCACAGGCGAGCCAGCCGGATCATCGGGCTGGCAGTTCCCGGAAGAGCGGGCTGTCAACGACAGCGGCGATCGTATCGATCATTCTGTATCCGCTCGTTGCGGCCCTGCTCAGAATGCGGTCAACCTCTTCAGACCGGCGCGGCTCCGCGCCGTTCGCGTAGGTCAGCAGCTTCTCGACGAAGCACCGCACGAAGCGGAGTTGATTCTCAGGCGTGGCTAGGAATGCACGGTACTCCGCCATGTCGCGGTAGGGCGAGCCGCCGGGAAACTGCGATGAGGCATCCACGGGGATGGGCGCCCGCTCCCACGGCCGCTCCTCGGGAGGCTCGCCGCGGGAGGCTCGCTCGCGGTCACGTTCCTCAAGTTCGAGCAGGGCTTGGCGCGACGGCCGTGGCGCGACATGTGCCGTGTAGTGGTCCCGCCACGCACCGGTTGGTCCGAAGTTCTCGAACGCGTAGCCCCAAGGATCGATTGCCTGATGGCACGACGCGCAGCTCGGACTCGCGGTGTGGGCTGCAAGCACTTCCTTGATCGTCCTCGCCTGCCGGATGTCGGGCTCGGTGATCTCGACGCCGGGCGGGGGAGGTGCGGGGTGAATGCCGAAGAATCTCGACATGACGTACACGGCCCGGTGGATGGGAGAGGTGGTGAGCGTGTCCGCCGTGAGTGTCAGGAAGGCTCCCATGCCGAGCAGGCCGCCCCGTCGACCGTCCGTGAAGGCGTGCCGGCGCAAGCGGGAATCTTGAGGCACCCCGTCCACCCCGTAGATCCGGGCGAGGTCCGCGTTGAGGAACGTGTAGCCGGCGGTCAGCAGCTCGGGGACCGGGCGGTTGCTCTCCACGATGTGACGAAAGAAGCGCAGCACCTCGGCCACCATGTCCTCGCTGAGGCTCTTGCGGGCGTACAAAGGAAAGCGGTCGGGGTCCGGGGCCATGAAGTTGATGCGGTCCAGGTCCAGCCAAGCGGTGGGAAACTCGCGCAAGAACTCGTCTGCAGTCCCGGACTCGAACTGCCTCTGAACCCGGTCGCGCACTGAGGTGAATGTAGACAGCTGGCCCCGGGCGGAGGCCTCTCGCAGCCCATCGTCGGGGATCGTACTCCGCAGGAAGTAGCTCAGCTTGGTCGCGAACCGGTCGGAGGGCGAGCCCTCGCCGGTGTTGATCAAGAGGAAGGAGGGAGAGGCGAGGATCGCTACAATTCCATCCTTGAGAGCGCCCACGGCATCCTCTGGAGACGGGTTCGAACCGACCCTTGCCGTGATCATGCGGACAATCGGCTCCAGTTCCGACGGCTCGACTTCCCGCCGCCAAGCCCGGCGCGCAATCGGCAGCAGGATGGACTGGGCGTCGCTGAGTCTGGGATCCCTGCCCAGCAAGGCTAGTTGCCTGGCCGGAGGCCACGCCTCGTATAGCGGACCCTCGATCTCGGCGCTGTAGACGCGGGGTCGCGGACCCTGCCACTGACCGGTCCAGTGGCTCCAGTGTCTGGGGCTCCCCGCCGTTCTCGCCGGGGCCTTGGGAAGGCGGTCCCGCAGCACGGCAGCGTGAAGGGCGGGGTCCGTCGTGAGCAGGTGGTCGTGGGCGATGGAGAACTGGAATTTGAAGTTTCCGTTGCCGCGGAGACGCAGGCCGTCCGTGGGGTAGGAGAGCTCCAGGCGGGTGCCCTTCGCGACCCATTTGTCCAGTTCCAATACCGCCGGTCTCTCGTCCGGAAGCTCGAAAACGCGCTCTCGGCCTCCGAGATGGACCGCCAGCCGGATCGGATCGCCGTGATAGATGCCAGTCTCGGATTCTTCGTAGACGCCGCGGTCCACGCCCGTCGCTCGGATGCTGATGCGGTACCTTCCGCTGGCGGGCGCTTGCCTGAAGTCGGGGAAGTACACGCGCAGCCGAGGGTCCAGGAAGTCGATGCTCGAATCCGTCCGGTCCGCACGTCCCTCTCCCCGTCGTTGAGCAAGGCTCGACATGCGCATCGCGCCAGCCGATATGGAGTAACGTTTCGCGGGCGGTGCCGGCCCGCTGAGGATGGCCGCATCTAGGACCTTGCGGAACGCGGCTATGTATCGGTCGAGGTGGAAATGGCTCATCCCCAGCGCGTCACCGTCGGTGTCGAACCCGTCGCTGAGCGTATCGCCCGGCAAGTCCGCCAAGGGCTGGTGCGTGCCGACGTCCTCGATCATCAGCACATCGCGCAAGCTGTTCGCCAATTCTCGATTGTTGAGCCGTCTTGGCGGCGCCGAGGGCCCGCTGGCCGGATGTGCGGCGGCTTCCCCGGCGGCGGCCTGCAGCAACGCCACCAGCTCGCGCCGCTCGCCTGGTGGGACCGTGATGGTTCCGGGCGGTGGCATCGCCTCAGCCCGGACGAGCTGCAGCGCCCTGCGCCATTGTTGGCGCGTGGCTGAGTCGGCGGGAGCCGCCAGCGGCGCCACTGCAAAGCCGCCCTGCGGCTCCGCCCCGGAATGGCAGGCCGCGCAGTGGACCTCAAGCAACGCCTGTGGCGCGGCGGGAGCCGCTCGGACAGCGAGCGGTACCGCGCAGCAGACAGCCGTCAGCAGCGTGACCGGCCAGCAGCTAGGCATAGGGCAGGTCGAATGCGCCCGTGCTCGTGTTGAATCGGTCCCGACTGACGCCGAATCGCTGGAGCAGGGTCAGGTAGAGATTGCAGAGCGGCATGTTGGCGCCGGACGCACTGCCAGTGTCGACATGCCCTCGGTGGCGGAACCCCCCTCCGGCCACTAGGATTGGGAGGTTGCGGTTGGAGTGTGTCCCTCCGTAGCCCATTCCGCTACCGAATAGCACCATTGTGTGGTCAAGGAGCGTGCCGTCGGAGCCTGGCTCTCGCACGGAGTCGAGCTTGCGCAGGCAGCGGGCCAACTGGCCGATCTGAAAGCCCTCGATAGCGACTAGCTGGGAGACCAGATCCTCCTGCTTGCCGTTGTGCGTGCAGGCGTGGTAGCCCCGCGTCACTCCCGCCAAGTCGGTGTAGCTGAGCTCGTTCGGGAACGCCACTGTTGCGACCCGCGTGAGGTCCGTCTCGAACGCATACGAAATCATGTCGAAGATTGCGTCGTAACGGTCCGCAATCGTGGCATCCGGCCCGTCAATGCGGGTTGGGAGGTCGAAGGCGGGCTTGTCGCGGTCAAGCCACTGGCGGCGCACTGAGAGGTTGGACTCAAGGTCTCTGACTGACGTCTCGAACTGGTCGAGACGGTCACGGTCCCACGAGCTCGCTCTGGCCCGCACGGCGGAGAGTTGCTCGCCGACCGTGTCCAGGATGCTGCGATTTCGGGCCAGCAGTGCTCGCCGGTCGGCTTTCTCCCGCGGACTGAGGTTCCGAAACAGGTGGTCGAACAGCCGCTGAGGCTCCGTGAACGGCCTGATATCCGTGCCGTTCGCACTCCAACTCATTCGGATGCCGGCTTGGAGCGCGGCATGCACGGAGGCAAAGCGGACTTGACCGCCCGAGTGGCGGGCCATGACCTGATCCAGAGACACGTTCTTCTCCGGGAACGCCGTGCTGTTCTCGGGCAAGATGCCGTTCAGAAACGAGATTTCTCTTCCATGTCCATTGTTCATTCCATGGTCAGTGTTGGAGAGAATAGAAACCCGGTCCCGAAGCCATCCGAGCGAACTCAAGGTCGCGGGGAGGTCAAAATCCTTGCCGAACTGGGAAGGGAAGAAGTGATCGGGGTGCATACCCAGCGGGTTGCCGACAACCAAGAACCGTGTCGGCGAGACTGCGGGAGCAGCGCGAACAGTCTCAAGCAGCGGCAGCGCGAGAATCCCCCCGACACCCTTCAGCGCAGTGCGTCTATCCATGACCAGCCTCACGATACCACGGGATTCTCTGCTCCCACCCTCGTCACAGCATCTCCCACCCTTCCCATCCACCGGCATCGTCGCTCGGTGGTGGAGCGTGAGGTCTCTGGGCGGAGGGCGGATCGACCATCTTCCGCCCGTCGTGGCATTGGCGAAGATTTCGTCGCTAGCGGCAAACGTGCGTCGGGCGACCATGACGCCGAACATACATTCCCTTGTCGGGTCCTCGACCCACATGGACACCTAGGAATTGTGCGTCGATTCGTGATCGCTGAAGGAGGCGAAGCCGTAGCGATGGCCCTTGGCTGGGGCGTCTTGGGCGAAGTGCCCCGCATCGTCAGTCTGCGGTCCGGCTCGCTTCTCCCCGTCGACCGCCCGCCACCGCTCGTAGCTGTCCCGCGAGCCTTCGAAGATCTCCAGCAGGCACCCGATGGGATCCGGCCCCCAGTTCCAGTCCGCGACCAAGCTGGCGGCGAACGTGCGGCACGACGACCGTCTTCTGGCCCAGCTGGTCTAGGGGCTGTCGCGCATCCACCGCCACATCACCGGGGATTGGCTGTCGGGAGCGTCGAGGCCCTTCGCTCGGTTGATCGGCAGCAGCGGCCCGTCGCGCTTCAGGCCAAGGACCTTGCGGCCCCCGGCGGGCCGAGACATCGAGTGCTCGTAGGTGTCCAAGCCCCAGAATCTCGGCGCGTGGGTGTAGAGGTGTGCCATCTGCTGCGCATACCACAACTGGTAGTCCCGCAAGGAGTCAGGCCTAGCGATCCGACTTGGGGGACAACTACGCCGACCATGGTCACCGGATGGGCAAACTTCTCGTCGCGGACTTCTTATTCCAGAATTCTTCTTCCAGTATTCCGACCCGATGTCGGAAGCCCTGCAAGAGGCCGTTGTGTGCGTGGCACTGACCATGGACATCGTCCCGAACATCGACCGGCCAGAGGTGGGGGGATGCTCGAGGCGCCGTGAAGTCTCCCGCCCCTTCAGCCCCTGACCCTTGTGCGCTGGGCGCCGTGCGTGGCTCGCTGAACGTCAACGCCCTCTTCAGATACCGGCGAAAAACTCCGGTTGAGGTTTGATCACCAACTCGGTCTTTACCCCGAGTTCTAGCTTTCTCAGGAGCCGACAAAGACCCGATCCGTCAATGAGGTCGATTGCCGGCGCTCCATCTCGCACGGCCTCTTGGGCTGCGCCCCTCGTGAACCGACCGGTAGTCAAGAAGAGACCCTTGTCCGCGCGGCCGACCATTGCCCCTCTGAAATCTCGGATCTCGCCTGCTCCCACCGAACCAGCGTATCGCTTGCACTGAAATCGAACGTGAAACGAAATGAGATTGACCCTCAAGACTCCGGCCCCGTCAATACCACCGTCACCGGTCTGGCCCGTGACCTCGACCCTCGTGAAGCCCGATTCTCGCAGAATGCGCTGACACAAACGCTCAAAGGCGTCAGGCTTCAGTTCACGCAGGATTGCCAACAGACCTTCCTCCCAGTCGCTCTCAGCCAACGCCTCTGAACCGTTTGACGGGCCGGTAGGTGCCGGCGTTGATGCCTGTTTGGGATGCTGTAACTCCTGATTGACGAGATCCCGCACTGTCTCCTCTGAAGGAATCTCCCGGCCAGCCGGCTTGATCGTCCAAACGCCCCGGGTCGAGTTCTCGATTGCACCGATCCGCTTGAGGTAGGTCCGCGCCCACGCGAGCCGGTAGGCAACCTTCGTCTGCGGACCGTCGCCATGTGGGATCTCGGAAACATCATCCGCCAAATCGAGGTCTCGCGTCACGTGTTCCAAGAGTTCCTTGATGGACGCGGAACCGCCACTATGCTTCAACGCCTCCAGCGTCGGCCAGAGCAAGTCCCGGGTGGTGGGAATCTGTAGGTCGGTCATCGGTCAGCCTCCTGTCGTGAACTGGAATGTGACGGGGAACTTCTCCGCGGCCACCGGCTGGCGCCGCATCACCGTCGCAGCCAGCTCAGCGTTCGCCAGCGGCTCCGTGGCGCGAGGCGCGCTCATCGCACCCCCGATTATAAGGTCACGAGGTGCATCAGGTCCGCCGCCCGATAGGTGCGGGCAGCCCTTGAGCCAGCTCACTGCGAGTGGAAGCGCCGTTCGGAAACGGACCTCAAGCGGCGGCAGCTGCGCTGGATGCTCCAGACGGAGAGGGTGCCGCGTGTCGAGCACGGCTTCCCTGGATGGAGGTGGGCCTGAGCGCCGACCGGCGACAAGTGGGGCGCCTGACATCCACGGAAGTTCTTCCCGCCACCCGTGCGCTGGATATCGGAACGCGACCCCCGGCAATCAGCAGTGGCGAGCGATTTGCCGGCCGAGTCCTACTCGATGGACACCTCGCGGGATGTCTGGCGGCGGGGCCCCGCCCCCCGCCGAGCGCTGCCTAGCGGTTCAGGTGACTACTGTGGGCCACGGCGGTCAGAGGGGCGAGACGGGCACCAGCCGGCTCAAGCGCAGGTTAGGCGCCAAGCGCGTCTGCCTGCTGGCCTTCGGACATCCGCGAAAGCAGGGCCGGGCCTAAGTCGTAAAGGGCCTTGCGGACACGCTGGCCGTCCGTCAGCACGTGCCCCCGGAGGCCGCCACGCTCACGTAGGTGGGAGTGGAATTCGCAGGCACCTCCCATGAGGCCACACACCGCTGGCTTGCGGGCCGGGTCGAGTCGTCGCTCGCCTCGGACGGCCTTGGCGTCGAGGCCGGGGACGCCGCGCCAACGAACTCGCCGATGTGGAGTAGAGGGAAACGGGGGAGAGAAGTCTTCTCGCCGGAGACCCGTGAGACCGCTACCACTGGGAGCCGCAGGCTGTCGGCCAAGGGCGTTGAGCGGCGCGACTGGAGTAGTGCTACCCGCCCCAAGCCAGATCCAGTGGCGCTAGACTGAGTGGAGTGCTGGCCGAAGGGCAGCCGGCGACTATCCCCGGCGCGTTTCTGGAGCGGGTAGACCGCTGGGCCCGAGCCCAAGCGGACCCCGTCTCGGTGATCCTGTTTGGCTCCCGCGCCCGCGGCGACCACGGACCGAAATCCGACTGGGACTTCGCCCTCGTGTTCGAGGGGGATCGCCCGTCGCTGGCCGGCCTCCCACACGAGCTAGGCGGCGCCCCCGTCGAATGGGTCCCGATGGAGCGGTCCCGGGCGCTGTCGCGGCTGAACATCTCCAGCCTTACGCGCGCAGTGGCGGCCAGCGGCCGCTGCCTGCACGGCGATCCATTGCCGAAGCCAGAGAGGAATGACATGGACATTTCCGGCGCGTGGGACACCTTGCTCGTGGTCCACGACAAGATGCACGTCTGCCTGTACCACCTCACCGCTTACTGGCGGCGGCCAGCACACTGGCGAAGCGGCTACAGCGCCATTGCGGCGCCGGACAGCGCGATGGCCGCGGAACTGCTGTGCAAGGCCGTGCTGAGCATGCGAGGGGTGGAGCCGAAACGGTCCCATTCGGTGTCAGAACTGTGCAGTCTCTTGGAGGACGCGTTCCCGGCAGATCCGCTGCTGCCGCTTCTGCGAGACTGCGACGGGATTACGGCGGAGGCACACGTAAGCATGTACACTGACCGGACCGCTCCGCGGGAGAGTGTCAGCGTGTCCGCAGATCGCGTGGCCAGCGTGCTGCGCGCGGCCGGGGAAGTGCTGGCCGCCGTGTGCGAGGCTTCTGACGTCGACGAGGGCGGGCCCTCGTTGCAAGAGCTGATCGGCCGGGTGGACGAGCTCTCCGACGCCTTGGCGCGGCTGCAATCGACTTCCTGCCCGCCGGACACCCTGCGGCGGATCTCCTCCAGCCTGGGGGCCGGGCCAACCGCCTCGGAGCTGTGGGATCTCCTGACGGCACCGCCCCCGGGGCGGGCCCCGGAGAGCGCAGGGCATCATCCCGGTCGCTGATATCCGCTGGGGACTGCGTCGCGCTGGTGCCCGGGTGTAGGACTGGGTGCCCGTCTCTTGCTGGCGGCCGCTAGGGGGAATCCCCCGGGGGCGTGTATTCCAGCGAGTGCCCGACGGCCGCCCCCTCATCAAGCCAGTTCTCCGTCTCGCCGAACGCCCCGGTGAAGCCGGCTTCGCCGAGCGCTGCAGATGCTCGCAACGGGGCGCGGATCCGGGTTCGGCACAGCCCACCTGTCCCGGAACTGGGACTCGGCCGACATGTATGCCGCGACCCTGCTCACTCCGTCCCGGAGAAGCAATGGGTCCGGTCTGGGCCGTCTGCCTACCTCCGAGCCCTCTGGCTGCTGCCCTGAAAACCAGCCTCCGCGTCCTACCCAAACTTGCGATCCTCGCCCTACACCCGGACCATGGATTGCTGCTCCATCCAGTTCCCCCCAAGTTGCAAAGGGTGCGGTTTTGGGATCAAGGCTCTGCCGAATCTCTTGATTGTCCGCGACGCTGAGTGCCATCCCATGGTCTCGCTGCGCATTCCCAGCGGAACGTGGTCTGATGCAGCGCTGCTACTCGTACGTGACGAAGAACGGCGATGTCCATGCGATCTCCGGGTCACCCCCCGGATTCTCCGTGTCCCGCTGGAAGGCGCGGACGTAGTAGTAGGACTCGCCCGGTTCCGTCCTTGTGTCCTTGTAGCGCAGCGTCGCCGAGCGTCCGCCAGGCCGCTGGGTGAAGACGTACTCGCCGTTCTTGACGATGTCGATCCGCAGGATCTCGTCTTGAGCCTCGACAGTGACGACGATCTCGGGAGGTGAGGACGCCTGCGCGGCGACCTCAGCGCCCACCATCTGCCCGCCCGCCGTGGCTTTGACGAAGATCTCGTCGCTAGCGGCGTACGTGCGTCGGGCCAACATGGCGTCGAACAGCGATTCCCTCGTCGGCTCCTCGGCCCACACGGCCGCCCAGGAATTGTGCGTCGATCCGTGATCGCTGAAGGAGACGAAGCCGTAGCGATGGCCCTTGGCTAGGGCGTCTTGAGCGAAGTGTCCCGGCTCGTCAGTCTGCGTCCCTCCTCGCCTCTCCCCGTCGGGCACCCGCCACCGTTCGTAGCTGCCCCGCGCGCCTTGGTAAATCTCCAGCAGGCAGTCGATGGGATCCGGTTCCCAGTTCCAGTCCGCGAGCGGGCTGGCGGCGAAGGTGTGCGGCACGACGACCGTCTTCTGGCCCAGCTGGCCTAGGGGGTTGTCGCGCATCCACTGCCACATCACCGGGGGTTGGTTGTCGGGAGCGTCGCGGCCCTTCGCTCGGTCGATGGGCCGCAGCGGCCCGCCGCGCTTCAGGTACAGGACGTTGCGGTGACCCCCGGGCCGGGCCATCGAGTGCTCGTAGGTGTACAGGCCCCAGAACTTCGGCGCATGGGTGTAGAGGTCCGCCATCTTCTGCGCATACCACCACTGGTAGTCCCGCAAGGAGTCGGGCCATCGCCCGCCGAGGACCTCGTTGTGGTCGCTGGGTCCGACGAAATCCATTCTGGCGGCGTCGAGGGCGTAGCGGTAGGTGTCTTCAATGGAGCCGTCGACGGCGCTGTGCCCGCGGACATCCGTGTGGCGGTGGCAGTCGCCGAGCAGTAGCGAGTAGGTGCGCCCGTCGGCGCTCATCGAGGCCCGGGTCCGGTGTTCGAATCCCGCCCGCGGCGCGGGGACGGCCACCTCCGTGAGGGCCGGCCGGGACGGCTCGGACTTCTCCAGCTCGGCTAGGTAGACATTGTAATGCAGGGCGTGCGCTTGGCTGGTCGGGAGATTCTCGGGCGAGCGGAGATCGCTGGAGAACGCTAGCTGGACCGTGCCGTCTGCAGCGGCAGCCACGGCGGCACGTTGAGTGTTGCGACCAGAGCTGTTCGCCATCCTCACGGGCATCGTCCAGCCCTCTTCGCCCAGCTGCGTAGCGTATACGTGGAACATCTCATGCGGCTTGCGGATCGTCCAGTGCCTGAAGCTGAGGTGCAGCGTCCCGGCGCCGTCGAACGCGATCGCGGGCAGTTCGGCGAATCGGCTCATTCGTCCGGTGAGGATTTCGCTAATGCGATGCTCTGGCTCTGCGATCCGGCCGTTCGCATAGACTCTCAGGCCCAGCTGCCTGCGTGCGTGAAGGCCTTCGCTCCCCTCTGCAGCGCTTGAAGTCGAGAAGTCCTTTCCCCAGTTCTGCAGGGCCGTGTCGTAGGCGACCCAGACTCGATCCGTCGGATCCACTGCCACGTCCGAGTGGAATTCCGCTGCCGGGCCTGAAGTAATCGCTACGGGTTCGCCTCCGGCTTGCCCGTCGAACGAGGCTAGGAAGACGTCGTAGTTGCCGGCGTGATAGCTGTCCCAAGCGATCCAAGCTGTGCCCGACCCGTCCAGAGCGATCGCAGGTTCCCAATCGTTCGCAGCCGAGTCAGAGATTCTCACTTCAGGGCCCCAGCCGCCCGTCGTCCGCCGACGGGCGTAGATATCTGCTTGGAGGTCCCGGAAGGACTGCCAGGTGACCGTTACGTTGCCGTCGGGATCGGCGGCCGCCCTGACGTGGAAGTCGCTGTGTTCGCCTGCAGCGATCCGCTCGATGGGGCCTGCCTCGCCGCTATCCTGGATACTCGCGGCGAAGAGGTCGAAGCTGCCGCCCGTGCCGCCCGACCAGAACGCCATGGCGCCTCCGGGTACCGCGACGATCGCTGGAAAGTAGTGGTCCCAGTTGCCATCGTTCAGGATTGTCGGATCATTCCATACGCCGTTCGGATCACGGCGGCGGACGAGGACCGAGTCCGAGCTCTCGCCGTCCCATTCCACAAAGGCCAACCAGAGGCTGCCGTCAGTCGCAGCGGCGAGGGCGGGCCAGTCCGAAGTCCTGCCGGCCGCGGAAGCTCGCTCGGAGGGAATCTCGCCCGCAATTTCGGCAGGAGCCATCTCGGCCGGTTCAGCCTCCTCGGCGGGTTCGGCGCATGCCAGCAGCAGTCCAAGCAGGGCGGTGATCAAGAAGCGCATTCAGGGCCGATTATAGGCCGGCCCCGCGTTGGTTTACCGGCAGGTACGCTGCTGTGCCCGTCCAGCGAGAGGACTGGCCTGTGCTTTCCTGGGCCGGGGGCGGGAAGCGCGGCGAATTCGCTGTCGATGCGGCGGCCGCGATCGGCGGTGCGCCTGTACGATTGCAGTATGAGAATTGGACGCCGCCAGATCCTCTCGCTCGCCGCGCTGCCGGCGCTGGCGCTGCGGGCCGGAGCCCAGCGCCGCAAGCCCGTCTTCAAGACCAACCCCTTCACGTTGGGAGTCGCGTCGGGAGATCCTAGCCCTGACGGATTCGTGCTCTGGACTCGCTTGGCTACGGAGCCGCTGCAGGGCGGGGGGCTCGATTCCGACGAGATCGATGTGCGCTGGGAGGTGGCCGAAGACGAGGGTTTCCGCAGGATCGCTCGCTCGGGGACGGCCGTCGCCGATCCCCGCCTCGCGCATTCGGTGCATGTCGAGCTGGAAGGCTTGCGTCCCGACCGCTGGTACTGGTATCGCTTCGCCGCGGGCGACGACGAAAGTCCAGCGGGAAGGGCCCGCACGGCGCCCGAGGCCGGCGCCGAGCCCCAGCGTCTCTCATTCGCGTTCGCGTCGTGCCAGCACTTCGAGACCGGCTACTACACGGCCTACCACCACTTGGCCGAGGAGGCACCGGACCTCGTGTTCCATCTGGGCGACTACATTTACGAGGGGCCCTCGAACCCCCGCGTGCGGGCGCATCTGGGAGGGGAGCTCCTTACGCTCACTGACTACCGAGACCGGTACGCGCTCTACCGCACCGACGCGGACCTGCAGGCGGCCCACGCCGCCTGCCCTTGGATCGTCACTTGGGACGATCACGAGGTCGACAACAACTACGCCGCTGCGACTTCTGAGGAACCTGGCGTGAAGCGGGAGGGGTTTCTCGAGCGAAGGGCCTCGGCCTACCAGGCGTACTACGAGCACATGCCGCTGCGGGCGGCCCAGATTCCGCGAGGCTCCTCCATGCGCCTGTACCGCAGACTGGAGTTCGGACGTCTCGCTCGGTTCCATGTGCTCGACACTCGCCAGTACCGCAGCGACCAGCCCTGCGGCGACCGCACTAAGCCGCCGTGCCCGGGCACAGCCGAGCCGGCCGCGACACTGCTCGGCGCCGAGCAGAGGGCTTGGTTGTTTGACGGCCTCGACGATTCGCCGGCGGCGTGGAACGTGATTCCGCAGCAGATCATGATGGCGCGGGTCGACCGCCTTCCAGGGGAGGACGTCACCTACAGCATGGACCAATGGTCCGGTTACGATGTCCCCCGCCGTCGGCTGCTGCGGTTCTTGGACGAGAGCCGCGTGCGCAATCCCGTCGTGCTGACGGGCGACATCCACAGCAACTGGGTCAACGACCTGCTGGTCGACTTCGACGATCCCGAGTCCAGGGCCGTGGCGACGGAGTTCGTCGGCACATCGATCAGCTCTGGGGGCGACGGAGGGCCCAACACGGACTACGCCGAGGGAGTGATGCGCGACAATCCGTTCGTGAGGCTTCAGAACGCACAGCGCGGCTATGTCGCCTGCGAGGTGACGGCTGGGCGGCTCACGGCGCGCTACCGAGTGTTGGATTCGGTGACGCGGCGAGGGGCCGCAAGGGAGACGCTGGCACGATTCGTAGTGGAGGACGGCAGGCCGGGAGCGCAACCGGCGTGAAGGCGCCTACTTCCCGCCACGTCCTGGCGGGTCTCGCCCCACGGTCTTGGCGCAATATGCGGTTTGGAGCGTTGGCTGCTGGATCCCGCCTCGCGCTAGCGGTCGCCGCACTGCTGGCGGCGAGTCCAGGGGCGGGGCAGACGGACCTTCCGCGCACGGCCCCATTGGAGGCGCAGGGCGATCTCGCCGCGGAGATGGTGGAGGGCATCCACCGCTATCTGGACCGCGCCATCGTGGCGGCCAAGGCGGATCGCGGAACGCGCTGGAACCGCGACTTTGTCTCGCACGACGCCTACCGGCGCTCCGTCGAGCCCAACCGCGCCCGGCTCAGGTCCATTCTGGGGCTGGCGGACGAACGTCTCGAGGTCCGCGAGCTGGAGCTGATGGGCACGACCGCCCGGCCTTCGAAGATTGCCGCCGGAGATGGCTACTCAGTGCATGCCGTGCGTTGGGAGGTTCTGCCGGGGGTGTTCGGCGAGGGGCTGCTGTTGGAGCCGGATACCGCTCCTGTAGCCCGCGTGGTCGCCTTGCCTGATGCCGGCCAGTCGCCCGAGGCGGCGGCCGGTCTCAATCAGGTGCTCCCGCTGGAGGCCCAGTTCGCCCGCCGCTTGGTGGAGAGCGGGTGTCAGGTGATCGTGCCGGTCCTGATCGACCGCGAGGCGCGCTGGACAAGTCTTGAGGGTGTCCGTCAGTCCAACCTGCCGCACCGCGAGTTTCTGTACCGGATGAGCTACGAACTCGGGCGGCATGTCATCGGGTACGAGATTCAGAAGGTCTTGGGCGCCGTGGACTTCTTCGAGGCCGAGGCGGCCGCCGGCCCGGCGGCTCCAGTCGCGGTCATCGGGTACGGAGAAGGCGGGCTGGTGGCGCTGCATGCTGCAGCGCTGGACTTGCGGATCGACGCGGTGGCGGTTAGCGGCTACTTCCAAGAGCGGGAAGGCTTGTGGCTGGAGACCATCGACCGCAACGTCTGGGGCTTGCTCCTAGAGTTCGGAGATGCAGAGGTTGCGTCCTTGGTGGCGCCGAGGACTTTGATTGTCGAGGCGTCGAAGGGGCCCGAGGTTGCCGGCCCGCCCCCGCCTTCCGGTCCGGGCGCCAGTCATGCCGCGTCCGGCCGCCTGGTTTCGCCTCCCCTTGATGCCGTCCGTCCAGCAGTCGAGAGGGTGCGAGACGTGTATCAGCGACTCTCGGCGTCCGACCGTCTGCATCTCGTGGAGGGTCACGACTTGCCCGGGGCCGACCGCACCTTGCAGGCGCTGCTCGGGGGGGCTCCGCTGAGCGCGCCCAGCGGTTCGCCGGTCGTGGGAGGGCCCCTTCCTGATCCGGTGGAGCGGATGCGGCGGCAGTTCTACCAGATCGTCGACTTCAACCACCGCCTAGTGCGCGACTCTCCGCTCCGGAGGGCCGAGTTCTGGGCTACTGCTGATGTCGCATCCCCTGAAGCATGGAGGCGTTCCACCGAGCGCCAGCGCGCCTACTTGTGGGACGACGTGATTGGCAGGCTGCCCGCCCCGGACCGTCCGGCCCGCCCGCGGTCGCGACGCGTTTACGACCATGCGGATTTCGTGGGACACGAAGTGGTGCTTGACGTCTGGGAGGATGTCTTCGCTTACGGCATCCTGCTGGTCCCCAAAGGCATCCGGCCGGGCGAGCGCCGTCCGGTAGTGGTCGCGCAGCACGGGCTCGAAGGTCGTCCGTCGGACTTGGCGGATCCGGAGAGCGACCACCGCGCCTACCACCAGTACGGAGCCCGGCTGGCCAAGGAGGGCTTCGTCGTGTACGCTCCGCAGAATCCCTACATCGGGCGCGACAGGTTCCGGCAGATTCAGCGCAAGGCGCATCCATTGCAGCTCTCGCTCTTCTCCTTCATCCTCGGGCAGCATCAGAGAACGCTGGAGTGGCTGGGCGGCCTGCCGTTTGTCGACTCCAGCAGGATTGGTTTCTACGGACTCTCCTACGGGGGCAAGACGGCGGTGCGCGTGCCTCCGCTGCTGGACGGCTACGCGTTGTCGATCTGCTCGGCGGACTTCAACGAGTGGGTCTGGAAGAACACGAGCACCAGCGACCGCTACAGCTACCTGTTCACGCGGGAGTACGACATGCTGGAGTTCAACTTCGCGAACGTAGTCAACTACGCCGAACTGGCGACGCTGATGGCTCCCAGGCCATTCATGGTCGAGCGGGGTCACTCGGACGGCGTCGCACCGGACGAGTGGGTGGCCTACGAGTTCGCCAAGGTGCGTCGGTTCTACAACCGGATGGGGCTCGGCGACCGCGTCGGGATCGAGTTCTTTGACGGCCCTCACGAGATTCATGGCGTGGGCACGTTCCGGTTCCTACGCCGGCACTTGGGGCTCGACTGAATTGCCGCCGCTCCAGTGCGGTGGTGGGCGCAACGGGTCGCGCGCATGCTGGGCAGCGGGTGGATGCCGCTTTGGCCGAACTGCGCCCGAGCGGCCGAGCCCACCCGCGGGCGGTCCGTCATGTCCCGCCACCCTGAGCTGGCGTTCAGGTGGCTTGCCGCAAGGCCGCGGCGACTTCGTCCGGCTGTGACCAGCGCCTCACCTCTGACAAGGGTTCGACCTGCTTGAAGTGCTGCTCAGCCCAAATGTTCTCTTCGTCGTCGAATAGGGAAATGCGGTGCAGTTTCTGCAGACCGTCTCCCAGTCCTTGAATGTCGAACCACCCGGCAAGGACATGGTCACAGATTCTGTTTGTCGCTGAGGGGCTACTAGCAGTCAATACTTGGACTAAGGAACACCGAGAGGCGGTCTGAACTCGGAAATCAATGCTCCAACTTCGCCCGGACTGACCAGTCAGCTTCTCATTTCGATTGAAGCGTAACCTATGGTCCTCCAAGAACTCAGCTATACTGTCGGTGGTCGTCTGGACGACTTGAGTTCGGAAAGTAAACCAAAGGTCAGATACTCTCAGCGCTGCTTGGGAAACCCTTGTAACCGTTGATACGAAGTCATCGTTGGGGAGGCATCGAGCTTGAATCATACCACGGTGAAAATCGACACCATGAGTCACACATGCATCTTCTATCAAAGACAATTGACGCGATGATCTGTGGAGAGAAGCTGCTTGAGTGTTGAGCCAACCTGTTGTCTCAGCAAGGTCGCTGATGTAAATTGAATCACCCTCATCCTTGCAAAACAAGTCGATGTAGTCGCCATCAGGATAGAGAAATGGTGTTCGAACTCGCTCGAACTCTCCCTGCTGTGAGAATCGGAATTGGTTTCCGAATCCATTACAAAAATCTTCGCAGAGGTGACTGAGTGTCATGACCAAGCTGGACGGCGTACTCTTGTCGGCAATATGACTGACAAGTGGTTGCCTGAACTCGGATACAACATTCTGCTAGGACAACTGATGGAATCTTGGAAAACAGTAGCGAACACCCTGTCGCCCTCTTGCAGCGATGGACGGACTACCGCGTCATCCATTGCTCGCGTCGCGGCCACCTTGGCCCCTCCTCGAAGAAGCGGACGCCGGTGCCAACTCCCTCGGTGTCACCCAATTCTGCCCTAGCTCGGTCTGCCAGCTCCGTTAGTCGGCGGACTATGTCGGGATGCTGCTGGGCGACATTCGTCGTTTCGCCGATGTCAGAGGCGAGGTGGAACAGCGAGAGCTCCTCGACCGGCTCACGGTATTCCCCGAGGAAGGCACCGCCCCGCGAGAGCAGCCAGTGCGATTCATCCAAGCTGGGCCTTGGGAACACAAGCTTCCACTCACCGCTTCGAATCGCCTCCAGCTGGGTCTCACGGTAGTAGTAGAACGCCTCGTGCGGGCTTGTCGCTCCCGGCTCGCCGCGCAGGATCGGAGAGATGTCTCGTCCGTCGATGGCGCGGTCCCGCGGCAGTTCTGCCCCGGCCATCCGGATGAAGGTCGGCAGGAGGTCCATCGTTGTCGTGACCTCGGCAGTGTCCGTGCCCGCCGGGATGAATCCGGGACCCCACATGACCGTTGGGACGCGGATGCCGCCTTCCCATGTCGTCCCCTTGGCCCCGCGCAGGGGGCCGGACGAGCCAGCGTGCTCGGTGATGGCTGCGGTGTACTGGGGCAGGGAGTGGTTGCTCCAAGGGCCGTTGTCGGAAGTGTAGACGACGATAGTGTTCCGGTCCAGGCCCAGTTCCCGGAGGAGGTCCAGAATCTCCCCCGTGCTGGCGTCGAGCTCTTCGATCACATCCCCGTACAGCCCTCGTTCGGACCGCCCTTGGAACGGCTCGGTCACGCCGAGAACCACATGCGCCATGGTGTGGGCGATGTAGAGGAAGAACGGGCTGTCCTGATTGGCGCGGATGAACTGCAGTGCCTCGTCGGTGTACCTGCGCGTGAGATCGTCGACGCCCGCCGACTCCTGGATTCGCTCCTCGTTGCGGTACACCCAATGCACTTGGCCGCTGTCGTTGGCGCCAACAACGCCGAACCAGTAGTCGAAGCCCCGCCGCACCGGGTTGAGGGCCGGTCGGAAGCCGCGCCGGCGCTGAGTGATGTCCACCTTGCCGATCATGGCGGTGGCGTACCCTGCTTCCTGCAGCACTTTGGGCAGCAGGATCTCCTGCTCATGTACGAACGGAAAAGAGTTCTTCTCGTTGCCGTACTCGGCAACCCGGATCGGGTAGCAGCCCGTCAGCAGGGCCGTGCGGGACGGCCCGCAGACCGGCTGGGCGTAGAAGTCCGTGAACTTCATGCCTTCGCTGGCCATCTGGTCGATACGCGGCGTCTTGAAATCTGTGGCTCCAAAGACACCGAGGTCACCGTAGCCTTGGTCATCGGCGAAGACGATGATGAAGTTCGGACTTTCCGAGGGCTCGGCCTCCGGCGGCTGGGAGCAGGACAGGATCGAAAGCGACACCAGCGCAGCTAGTATCAGGCAGGGCAGCAGCGAGGGCGATCGGCGAGTTGGCATTCGTATGGACAGTGTACAAACTGCGGGCCCATGGTTAGGGGCTGCGATGACCGGCGCGCTCGTGGGGAGCGGTCACATCAGTCGGAATGCAATTTGCAGCCTCACCGTGGACGGGACTTGCTGTCCGTTCCTGCGTGCGGGGCGGAAGCGCCACTGTCGCACTGCCGCGACCGCTTGCTCGTCGAGACCCAGCCCTAGGTGGCGCAGCACGGAGATGTTGCGGGCGCGGCCGTCCGTGTCGACGACGACTTGCAGCAGCACGTTGCCCTCGTGATTGGCGATCCGGGCTTCGTCGGTGTAGTCGGGCTCGGTCTGCTCAAGCAGCACGGCGGGCTGGTCCACACTGCCCGAGGCAGCCGACCCCAGGCCGGTGTCCGTTTGCGGATCCGCCTTGGCGGTCCTGTACGCTTGGGCGCGCCGCTCGAATTCAGCCGCCTCGTCAGGGCGCGACATCTTGTGCAGCAGCCGAGCTAGGTGCTCGAGTGTGAGGACGGTGTCCGCGTGCTGCGGGCCAAGCTGCTTTTCCCTGATGTCCAGAGCAGTGCGGTAGTAGGTCTCGGCCTTCGAGTAGAGGACTGCGTTCTCATACAAGACCGCGAGGTTGTTCACGCTGGTCGCTACGTCGGGGTGCTCGCGGCCCAGCAGGCGGACCCGAGTCGCGAACGCGAGCTTGTAGAATCTCTCCGCATCGTCGAAGCGGACCCGGAGGTGGTAGTAGCGGCCGATGTCGTTGAGCAGGCTTGCGTACTCGGCGCTGTCGGCACCCCACGCCTCCCGGGCGATTGGATCGGCCTCACGGTACAGCTGCTCGGGCCGTGCGTAGTCGCCCCGGTTGAGGTGCAGCTTGGCCAGTTCGAGCAGGGGTACGACCCTGCGCGGGTCGTTTGGCTGGAAGCCCCGCGACTGGGTGCGGGCTTGGCGAAGGATGCGTTCGGCTTGCTCGAACTGGTTGGAGGCCGCTGCCTGCCGAGCCGAATCGATGGATTCGTCCCACTCCCTGTCTTGGGCCTGCACGGCCATCGTGCAAGCACCCAACAGGGCCGCAACCAACGCCACGAGAGGTTTGCGTCCCACTGGTGATTCGAAATGTACTAAGTAGCCGGAACTCGCGAGCACAGCCGCGAGAACCGCTCAACACCCTGATTCCACAGTTTAGCAGCCCCCCATCTCTCCCGAGGCGTGTGGCGGTTCCGGACGCGGCGGTCCGAAGGACTGATTGGGGCACCTGCGCTTGTGCGTGGGCGCGAGCCCCGACTTGCCAGGTTGCCTCGGGGACGGGGACGTGTGCTGTTGCAACCGGCTAGGCGGCGTCCGCAGCCACCGTCTCGGGGCCGAGCAGTTGAACCAGATCGACAACAGCACTCTCTGGTTCGGCAACAGCAAACGGGAAGCACACCAGCTCCAAGTCGCCCGACTCGAAACGAAACCGGACGATCCTGTCGAATGTCGCGCTCTTCGGGTAGAGCAAGGCGACGCGCTGGCAGCCGTATCGCTGACCGTAGGCGAAGAGCTGGTAGACGTCGGCCGCACTCACTCCATGGTTGGCTGCGTTCGCGTCGATGTGCTTCCATTTCGCGTCCAACACGAACTGCACTTGTCCTCGGCGCTTAGACAGTGTGATGTCAGGCTTGAGGTACAACGTGCGCCGGCCTGCATCGTTCAGGAGGAAGTGCCGCCGCGGCCCTTGCGCACCTACTAGGAACTCTCGCTGATGCTTTCGGAAGGCGGCCGTCACGAAGTCCTCGAACACCTCCTCCATCGGGAACAGCAGCGCCCGGCTGGGGTGCTGGCCGGAGAATGTCGCGAGGCCCCGCTGGTGCAAGAACAACTCGACCCAAGCCATCACTGGCTCGTAGTGACGCATCGACCGGTCCAGCCGGTACCTCGTCCAGTCGTGATGGATGTTCATGGAGGCGGGAATGCCGGAGAAGGCGATGCGCAACTGGTGGATTCGCTGGCGATTCTCAGGTCGGCGGACGACCTGCGCCAGTCGCAGCAGCGTCCTGTGGATAAGGCGGTTCGCTGGTCGATCCACGGTGAACTCTTCGTAGCCGACATAGAATCTTGATCGGTCCACCAGGTTTTCGCGGATGTGCCTCGGGAACAGGATCCGCCCCCGCAGGCAGGTGAGATTCTCCTCCTTGGGCCGGTACGCTCGGGCCAGGCCGCGCCGGGTTAGCAGGACGACGCTCTCCAAGAAGAGACTGACGAATGCCTCCAGCATATTGAAGCGGCGGATCGCCCGGATCGCCGCAGTGTCGATTCGCGCCTCGCCGAGACCGCGCCAGTCTCGCAGCATTGCTAGGAAGGTGGCCCGCGTGGCGCCGTCGCCCTGCAGATCGACCTTGGGAAGGATCTCGATCACGGTTCCGCCGCGCGTCTCGACGATCCCCACGTAGTTCTGAGCTCGGAGGACTCCGTCGCGGAGAGCGAACACAGGGCGGTTCTGCCCGCCTGTCTCTTCTGGGCCCCGGAGTACGAGTCTGAGCAAGTCACGCTGGTCGGCCTCACAGAGTCCCTCGACGGCCTGCCACTCCCGGACTGCCAGCGTGACAGCCACGGTCAGTCGCTCCCCTCAGGACCACCACCGCCACCGGCCGGCTTGTATATCGAGCGATACTCTTGCGGGTCCAGCCAAGAGTCATTCTCCTCCGGCAGCACTTCGAACACCGCATGGCTTTGATCCACCAACCCCTTCGCGACGAGTTCTTGGGGTGGATCCGACCGTTGGATGAATCTGTTCTCGCCCAGTACTGCCCGAATCTTCTCCCAATCCTCATAGAAGTACTCCTGCAGCAGGGGCAGGACCCTTGAGAGAAATATCTCCTTCAACCGCTCCACAGTCGTGATTCTCAAGAAGTAGGTGTGTCCGACCTGGTGCTCCCTGTCCAGCAGGACAGCGATTCTCCGATTCATGGATTGCAGAAGCAACCGGCAGTTCACTCCTTCCGCGTCTGAACTGATCAGCGCGTGATTCGGATCTGGCATCATCTCCACGAACGTGAATCTCCGCCGCAGCGCGGTGTCCAACAGGGCGATGGAGCGGTCCGCCGTGTTCATTGTGCCAACTAGATGCAAATTGCTGGGAACTCCAAACTCTTCCTTGGACACCAACAATCTAATTCGAGCCTCATCCTCTTCTCCAATTCGCTTGGAATCTTCAATCAACGTGATCAATTCACCAAATATTCGAGCAATGTTCCCACGATTAATCTCGTCAATTATGAGGACATATCTATTAGCTGGATCGTCCTCAGCTCGCATTGCAATCTTTCGGAAAATGCCTCTAGAGACTCTGTATCGGATGTCTCCTGATTCTGCGTTCGAATCACCTTCTTGCAATTCAGGGCGAATTCCTTCAATGAAATCTTCATACGTTGTGTTCTGGTGAAACGTCACCATGGAAATCCTACCAGAGTCCCTGTATGCGTCAAATTTATTCTTAATTGACTGACGATCTTGCTCTGCTATAGTCTTGAGTTCTCTTACGCTCCGGTTTTCGATAATTGCAACCGCGACTGTAACAGTATTCCAAGTCTTGCTCGTGCCTGGAGGTCCGAATAATATTTGATTCAGGTCATGTATTGAATCTAAGGAGGATTCGGTATTGGTCGTGTCATCGAGGGAGGATTCGGGCGTTATTGTTTGTCCACTGAGTCGATCAATCACTTTAAACGTATCTGGATAACCTGTTCGGAATGCGGCTAGAGTATAATTCGTAGTGGCACTAGGCCTGGTCTCAGAGAATTTTCGAACATGAGGAACTCCCGCGTCTTCCACACTGAAAGCAGCGTCGGACTTATTGATCCAAGACACGTGAATGCGGCTATCTTCGTTAAATCCCTTTGGCTCAGAATAGTCGTTCTGGTAGACAACTCCAATGGCTCGTCCCTTACTCGTGCCAGTCCGCACAAGAATGATGTCTCCTCTAGTGGGCTGGTCCAAGCGATAATCGGCATTAATACTGTCGCTATTTGTTGTCGGTGTCCTCCATGTTCCAGGGGCAACGTTTGGCCCTACACGATCAGTGAATACGATATAGTCTTGCAAGAAGTTGTCCCAGTACTCGAATCCACCCTGCTTAGTAGTGACATGGAAGAATCGTGATCCCTTGTTGATCAGGGGATCCGACGAAGAGAATTGATTCCAAATAAACCAATTGATCTCATAGGCATGACATCCTAGATATGTTTCTTTTACCTTATCTAGGGCTCGGGTGAAGCCATTGTGATCCTCGATCGAATATGGTTCATCCTGATAATCAAGGATTGTCTTTAGTACGTCACTAGGGACATATGATAAGGGGTTGGCAAGGAATAATGCATGGGTCAACTTCTTCATTCCGACCATCGGAACTTCTAGAGCATCGTCAAATACTGACGAGTTGATACGCCTAGTGTCCCCAATAGATTGTCTGAATAGTCCCCAATATAGACTCCTGTTGAATGCTCCTTGTTTTCCAAACACAGCGGCTGCAATGGCAATCGGTTGAGGAAATATTCGAAACTCTGGGTTGCGGACGTCTGGGGCTGTGTCCAACTCGAAGCAGCTAGCTACGCTGTCGTAGACTGTCTGACCGATGCCCATCGGTGCTCTTTGTGCCAGAGTATAGAGGAACGACAACGGATCGATTGCTTCCTTTCCGGCCTGAAGCAAGAATGGACTCTTGGGTCCCCAGTCGACTTCGTGAGCCTTCTCGACTAGCCAGGATTCCCCTCCTGTATCGATTCGCTGCGCCAACTGGTGGAACCAATGCGCCCAATAGTGGAGTTCCTTCACTGCTACTCTCCTTTACTCGTGTGATTGCACCGATTGTTGCAGTGGCCGGCGTGAGTGGGCCGTAGCCACTGCTACCTGCACCGGTGTGATCCGAATACCAGCCACTTCAGCCATGCTCGCATTCTACCGGCAAGCTGGCGACCAGTCCTAGAGAGATTCTATCGTATCCCGCTTGTCCTACCAGCAGGCGGCGCGTGACGCCAGTTGACCGGAGTGCTGCGCTCGGCGGGCTGTGAGTGACTACCTGCCGCAGGATGGAGTCATCCAGCCGTGCCAAGCACTGGACTAGCTGCGGAGACCAAGGTTAGCAGCAACTGCCCAAGCAGGATTGCACGACAGTGGTCAGAGCAGGCATTGAGAGTGGGGTCTGAGGGAGCGTAGCAGCGGTCCCGGCGGGGCAAGTCACCAGCGACGGTGAGGCAGGAGCTCCACGGCCTGGTGCTGGCGCACTGCGTGGTGCGCAGCCTGAGGCTCCAAGCGGCGAGCGAAGCTGCCGCAGCACGCCATGGCGGGGCGCGGAAGAGGAAGGCGATCTGCGACGAGATGCTCGACGACATCCTGGCTGAGGGGTCCGGCCCACAACCCGACCGTCGCAATCGGCGGGTCGTCCAGCGCATCCACGACTCGTTCCCCGTGCAGCGCCGGCAACCCGCCCTCCCGCCGACACCGGACATGGCACTGTATAGCCCTGTCCTTCAGTGAGCGGTATTGGGCGGAGGCCGGCTGCAGGATCGCATTTACCAGACCGTCGCTCGCGAGGGGCTGCATCCAAGTAGTGTGCTGAGCGACATCTGCGACGCCGAGGCCCGCCAGGCCCTCGACGGCTTGGCGGCCCGCAAGGTGGCGGCTGCGATCTTGGCGGGACTCACGGCGCAAGCTGGCCCGCTGGGCACGCATCCCGGAGGCGGAGTGGGACCGGCCAAGCCCTCCACGGATCGCGGAATTCGGCTGGGACTCGGCCGGCGATTGCCAACCGCCGCTGCATGCCGGCAGCGCTCGGCTCGAATGTCGCTTGCCCCCGGGAGGCGCTCGCGTCCATGCCGGAGTCCGGCCGCGCGGCAATCAGGACTCCTGCGAGGGCGGGGGGTGGCGGTTCGAGGAGGGCGGGCGCTCCCGCGCCCTCAGCAGTTCCTTGAGACGCCGGATTTCCGCCTCCAAATGGTCGGCGCGGGCCTGGGCCTCCCTGTGCTGCCTTGCCTCGCGTTCGGTGCGGGCCTTCTGTGCGTCGAGCTGCCGGCGCACTTCCGGGCTGGGCTGGTAGTCCTCGCCGGTGGCGGTGTTCCGGATGATGAGTCGCGAGCCTTGGGCGCGCAGCGAGACCCCCAAGGCGGGGGTCTGGAGCGCTCCGTCCCTGCCCGGTCGCAGCGGGGCGCCGTACTGGCCGGACCGCTCGTCGAGCCGGTAGCCCAGCAGCCGCTGGGCTGGCTGGCTGGCGTCGGGGTCGTAGAGGAAGTACTCGGGGATGCCCAGCCGCTCGTAGACCTCCTTCTTGAGCTTCTTGTCATTGTCCGCGCTGGAGGGGGAGACGACCTCCAGCACGAAGTCCGGCAGCCGGCCCTCGATCCAGCTCTGGTAGGTGCGGTCGCCCTGGAGCTCGTGATCGAGGGTCACCATCAGGTCCGGGGCCAGCACGGCCCGGTTGTTGCCCTGCTCCCAGTACAGCGGCGCGTCGACCGCCACCGCGGCGCGCGCGTCGCGGAAGTGCTGCTCAATGGCTTGGCTGGCGTACAGCAGCTGCGCCGAGTGCTTGAGGTTCTGCAACAGGAAGCTCCCGTCTGAGTCGGGGTACTCCACCTCCTCGGCGGGAGGCGGCGGGGCCGCGGGGCGGAGCAGCGGCGCCGGCGGGCGCGGCGCGGGGATCTCCACGGCGATCTCCGCGTGCTGCCTGATGATCCCGTTCCCCGCCATGTCGCCTCCGCGGCCGCAGGCCGGCCCGCCTCAGTCTAGCAGCGACCCCGGCAGGCGGCCGGAGCGGCAGAGACTCTGCCGCGCCTGCGGTCCCGTCGCTCGCGCGACGGGAAGACGCCCGGGACGTTGCTTCTCAGATTATGAGGCACGGCGTTGTGCAGAGCAATTGGCAGGCAGGGAGTGAGGTTTCCAGATGGAGTGCGTCCAGCCGGGGAGGACGGACGGGTTCGGGGAGGGCGAGGGGCTGCGCCAGCTGACTGCTGCAAGCAGAACAGGAGTCGCCAGCAGCGTCGCAGGAGTTGGTTCCGGTCCTTGGCGCCGGAAGGGCGGAGGCGGCGGGCTGCCAAGCGGACGGGCTGCGCTTCCTGGAGGCCTTCGCAGTGCCGTTCACGAACACCTTGGTCGATCAGGACCTGCGCATGACGAAGCTGCGCAGGAAGATCTCGGGGTGCTTCCGCATCGAGCAAGGGGCGCGGGCCTTCGCCACGCTGCGCAGCGTGCTCTCGACTGCGCGCCAGCGAGGCCGCCATGCGATCGAGCCCCTGCTGACGCCCCCGGACGAGCTGTTCGCCAGCCTCAAGTTCTAGCCCCGGCCTCCCGAGGCTCCCGACGGACTTCCGTTTGTGCCGCAATCGTTCCGCCCCTTGGTCCGATCTGCGTCTCAACTAGCTAGGCAGTTACGGTTAGCAAGGGATGGCGGGTTGCCAAGACTCGGCTTGGAGGTGTTCGTGTGCTCGAGTCCGAAGGCAGCCGAAGCTAGGCTGTTGCTTACGGGAGTTCCAGGTGACGGGCCCAAGTTCGGTTGTCGACATACCAGCGCACCATCTGCTCAATACCGGCCTCCAAGGCCGTGCTTGGCTTCCAACTCAGCAGCTGGCGAGCCTTGTCGATCGCCGCCCATGTGGCCCGGACATCCACTCTCGGGACAGGAGCGCGCTGGATCTTCGCCTTGCGGCCGACGTAGTCCTCGATCAAGCGCAGCGCGGCCATGAGCCGGACCGGCTCGTCCGATCCGAGATTGACGACTTCGTAGCCCAAGGGCTTCACTGCGTCTATCGTGCCTCGGGCGATGTCTTCCACATAGGTGAAGTCGCGAGACTGCGAGCCGTCCCCGTGGAGGATGACAGGTTCGCCCTCCCTCACCCATCGGATGAACCGGAACAGACTCATGTCGGGCCGCCCGGCGGGCCCGTAAACAGTGAAGAACCGCAGCACGGTCACGTCCAGCCCGTGGATGTAGTGGTGGGCATGAGCGAGCAGCTCGGCTGCCCTCTTGGAGGCGGCGTAAGGAGAGCGCGGACTATCGGTGTCGGAATCCTCCTGCAGCGGCATCGGGTTGCCGCCACCGTATACGCTCGAAGTAGACGCTACGACGAGCTTGGGGATTCCCATCTCTGTGCATAGCTGCAGAAGGTTCTGTGTGCCGACGATGTTGGCTTGCAGGAAGCTGCGCGGCCTGAGCACGCTCTGAGGGGCTCCGGCGCGGGCGGCGAGGTGAAGCGCGGCGTCGAACCGAGAATGGCTAAGCGCGTTGCGACAACCGCGATCGTCACCAAGGTCGACCCGTCGGAACTCGAATCGAGGGTCGGCCTCGAGCTGCTGGCGACGCCATTGCTTCAGGCGTGGATCGTACGCGTCGTTGAGGTTGTCGATCCCTACGACTCGGTTGCCAGCATCGAGTAGCTGGCGGGCGACCCAGTGGCCGATGAACCCCGCCGCTCCGGTCACGAGGAAGTTGCGCATGGCGTGGCGGTCGGGCGTCAAAGGCGCAGGAGGTTGGGCGCGTCCACCCCGCGCAGGGCGTTGCGGGTGTCGAACACGACTGGTGCCGCCTTCTGCAGCTTCAGGTAATCGACCCCGCTGTGGTCGGTCAGAATGACGGAGATATCGCTCCGGGCCGCGCCCTCTGCGAGGTTGAGGCGGGGCAGTGTGACCCGGCCGGTTCGAAAGCTCTCCACGTACGGGTCGCTGTATGTGAGCACCGCGCCCATCTGGGCAAGCAGGGCGGCGATGTCCAGCGCCGGCGATTCCCGCGTGTCAGCCACATCGCGCTTGTAGGCCACGCCCACTAGATGGATCCGGCTGCCGCGAACCGGCTTGCGCTGGTCATTGAGTGCGGCTTGCACCCTGGAGACGATGTGGCGTGGCATCGTTCCATTGATCTCCGAAGCGAGCCTGATCAGACGCGGTTCGTAGCCGGCCTGCTTGGATTTCCACGATAGGAAGTGCGGGTCGATGGGGACGCAGTGCCCGCCTAGGCCTGGTCCGGGGTGAAACGGCATGAAGCCGAATGGCTTGGTGGCCGCGGCATCAATGACCTCCCACACATCAATGCCCAGCCGGTGGCAGAGTACTGCCGTCTCGTTGACGAGGCCGATGTTGACCATCCTGAACGTGTTCTCGAGCAGCTTCGCCGCCTCGGCGGCTAGCGTGGACGAGACCGGCACGACATGCTGCATGACTTGGGAATAGTAGGCCACTCCGGCATCCAGGCAGGCGGGCGTGACTCCGCCGATGATCTTCGGTATGTTCCGCGTGTTGTAGCGGCGATTGCCCGGGTCGACGCGTTCCGGCGAGTAGCACAGGAACACATCCCTCCCGACACGGAAGCCGGCTGCATTGAGGATGGGCAGGACAGCTTCTTCAGTCGTGCCCGGGTAGGTCGTGGATTCCAGAATGACGAGCGTCTGGCTGCGGATGTGCGAGGCCAAGGCACGCACCGCCTCAAGGACATGGGTCAAATCGGGATCCTTCGTCTTGCGCAGAGGTGTCGGCACGCAGATCGATACCGCGTCGCAGGAGGCGAGTTCCTCATAGTTCGTGCTAGCAGTCAGGCGTGCGGAATCTACTAGCTCCTTTATGCCGGCGCTGCTGACGTCCGGGATGTATGACCGTCCGTCGCGCAAGGCTTGCACCTTGGCTGGATCCAAGTCGACGCCGACTGTATCGTAGCCGGCACGGGCGACTTCCACCGCGAGCGGCAGGCCGGCGTAGCCCAATCCCACGACTGCGATTCGGGCGCTCCGGCAGGCCAAGCGGGTTGCGAGGGCCGTGCGTGTGGTGCTCGGGTCGTCGGCCGGCCTACTCAATGGGGGGGTCCACTTCCGATGCCGGCTCGGCCCCGTATCGGTACCGGACGGTAGTGCTGTGATCGGTGTAGAACGTGCGGGTGCCGGAGTCCGTAGACTGAGGATCGGCGTTCAGGGAGTAGCCCGCCGGCGTGCCGATCATGGAGAACGCGTAGCCCAAGTGGATGCCGTCGGAGAGGTTCTCGTCGATGAGGCTTGCGGAGTCGGGCGTTGGGGCGGCTCCTCCCGGCGTGGGGCCGAGCTCGTCGAGTGTTGAGGCGTACCGGCCGTATTGCGCGAAGTACTGAATCTGGGCGGTGTTGATGGTCTGGCAGGACCGGATCGCGGCGACCTCGTTGGCCATGCGCCTGGTGCTGGTAATGCGGGGGATGGCGATCGCGCTGATGATGAGGATGATCGCGATCACGATCAACAGCTCGATGAGCGAGAATCCGCGCGCTCGGCGCTCGCTGCGGCGTGGATCCGTGTTCACAGTCTGATTCTGCATGGTTTGAGCGTGCCCTGTTCCGATTGTAACGACGAATCGGCGTGCCGCTACGTGGATGGTCACGCAATTTTGATTTGGATTCGATGCACAGGCACCCGCCACCGGCTGAGGTCCGCCCGAGAATGCCGCCAAACGCCGGTGCGACGGATCCGCCTGGAATCACCCGCCAGTCGTCTCCGCACGGTGGTCGACTGTGCGCCGTCGAAAGCCGCTCGCGGCCCACTTGGGGCAACTTGCGAGCGGCTTCGTTGGGCCGTGTGGCGGCTTCCACATCGGCCGTCACGTCCGATGGGCGCCGGTTCATTGAGTCCGGCCGCGCCCGGCAGCGGCTGGCTCGCCGCCGCCACGAGGGCTCACTCATCAACGCGGTCGATCACATGAGCCCCGTTGGCCTCAGAGTACGACTCCAACGGACCGGTCTGAGCGAATCGCCCTCCGTCTCGCAAGCTGAAGCCCCCCGGCACGATGGGGGCACCCGCCCCTACGCGTGCGGC
Source organism: Bryobacterales bacterium (assembly GCA_963662745.2). Classification (GTDB taxonomy): domain Bacteria; phylum Acidobacteriota; class Terriglobia; order Bryobacterales; family UBA6623; genus VXMF01. Next base: position 55,239 of record CAXXUI010000002.1, on the reverse strand, counting down.
TGCAGCAGCCAGATCTTTCACTAGTTCGCCATGCGCCGGAGCGAGGTCGGCCGACTCTCCAGGGTCGGAGACCACATCGTAGAGGGCCCGCTGCCGGACCGCCCTCGGGCCCCCCGGTCCACGTGCGCCCGGCCCTCCGGGCCTCACGCCGGGCCGGCCCCGCGGACCACCCGGCCCCGGAACCTGCCGCCCGCCCGCGCCCGGTGCGGGCCGCCGCCCGGCGCCGCCCACCCCGCCGAGCCCCAGCCAGCCCGGCTGGACTTCGAGGTACTTCCATGGACCTCGCAACAGAGACCGGCCGAAGCGAGAGGCGAGGACTAGGTCTCCGCGCTCGACCTGCTTGTCCTCGGCGAGCGCCGGCCACATGTCGAATCCGTCGGACGGCTTGCCCGCCTCGGTGTTGATTCCGGCTGCGGCAATCAGAGTCGGCAGCCAGTCGTGAGCGCTCACCTGCTGGGAAACAGTTCCGGGCTCGATCGTCCCGGGCCAGTTGACCAGGCCTGGAACGCGCGTGCCGCCCTCGTACTCGGAGCCCTTGCCGCCCCGCAGCGGGCTGTTGTCGGCTCCTCCCGAAGTTAGGCCCCCGTTGTCACTGAGGAAGATGACCAGCGTGCCCTCCCTCAGTCCCTCCTCTTTCAGGGCTCCGATCAGCGAGGCCACCGAATCGTCCAAGTGCGTCACCATCGCGGCGTAGGTGCGACGGACTTCGTTGTCGATGTGCCGGTACTGCTCCAAGTACTCTTCGGGGGCCTGCAAGGGCGTGTGCGGAGCATTCCAAGCTACATACAGCAGGAAGGGCCGCTCACTATCACGCTGCTCGATCAGCCGGAGGGCTTCGTCGGTGTAGAGGTCCGTCGAGTGGCCCTCTTCCTCGACTGGCTTGCCGTTGCGGTGCCAGTCGGGGGCGCCCATCAGCGTCTCGCTGTTGTGCGAATAGTGGTCGAGCCCGCCAGTGAGCGATCCGTAGGAGTGGCCCCAGCCACGTTCGTTCGGGAAGTAGGCGCACTTGCTGTGGCCAAGGTGCCACTTGCCCGCGAACCAAGTCTGGTAGCCCGCTGCCTGAAAGACATCTCCCATGGTGGTCTCGTCCAACGGCAGGCCGCTGTGGTCGATGATAGGCGCCAGCAGCCCGAATCTCAACGGCGAACGCCCGGTCATGATGGCGGCGCTGGCCGGTGTGCAGAGTGAGAACGCGTAGTAGCGGTCCAGTCGCAAGCCTTCCGCAGCGAGTCGGTCGATCGCGGGCGTCTTGATGTCACTGCCGTTGTATCCGACGTCGTTCCAGCCGAGGTCGTCGGCCATCATCAGCAGGATGTTCGGCTTCGCGGCCCATGTTGTCGCCGCGCAGGCTGCCAACATCAATGCCAGCCGGCCTGCTTGCATGTTCTTTCCTATTTCCTGAGTTGGTTTCCGCGTCGTTCGCGATGCGGTCCGACGTCGGGCAGCCGGTCCTGCGGACCGATGCGGCGGCCCCCCTCGAATGCATTCTGGAGAAGGGCTCGGATGCGGGTGGCGGTCACGGGTTCGGGATTGTGGAACCCGCGAGGTGCCGTCGTTGAGGCCACCGCGTCAAGATCACCTTCGGCCACGCCGATCTCCCGAAGTCTTCGGGAGCCGGTTCGTCGAGATTGAAGGTGGACATCAGGAGCCGTCCAGTGGCCGCGGCCAAGCCACGCTGTCGGCAGTTGGAAGCGGCGCTGGTGTTTCATCCTGCGTCGGAGAGTACATCCTGCCAGTTGCTGACTGCCGACGACGGGGCCGGCAGGCCTGTTCCGGAACGGCTGGGGTCTCTCCACCGCGACGGGCGGAATCGCCCCAAGCTCGAGGCTCACCGCGTCGAGTTTGCTCATCCCGGCTGCCGCTACGGCAGCGCGTACCCACGTCTGCCTAGTTCGGCTGGGATCGCGAACACCCGCCGCTAGGCCCGAAGCGCCCATCGGCACGCCCTCGAGTAGACATTGTCAGTTAGCTGCCGCGACGGGTTCGGTGGCCTACCTATGGCATTGGTCCAGCGCCAAGACGAAGCCACGATGCGCTACAACCGACAACTATACGTCGCTGTATGAGTAGCAATGACCCAAGATCCAATCGATCACGACCTAGCGGTTCTTCTGCACAGTGAAGGCTACTCCGTGCGTCCTGACACTTGCACCACACCAGATCGCACTCAGGCCCCGCGATGACCGGAACGCAGACCTGCGGGCCGCACCTTGACCCATCCGTGCCTTCCTTCCCTCTAAGCTTCGCGAGGCCCAGTCTCCCAAGCCCCAAATTCTCCCCGGACTGAATGAATTCCCCGAAGGTATCCGGTTGGGCGATTTGTCAAGTGCCGTCTGACACGCGGGCAGCGGCGCCGGTGCCCGGGAGACCCCGAGGTCGAGATTGGAGCGTCTGCCCAGTCAGTGATCCAGCGGAGGCCTCAGTCCGCGCCGCACGCGGGCTGAGGCAACCTAGCGGCGCAAGCCGAGAAGGGCCGTCGCGGTCAGAAGATAAACTTCAGGCCAAACTGAATGTTCCGCTGCCCGCTGGCACCGGTGATCCGTCCGAGGTTGCGGTTCCCGACCTCGGCGTTCGGACTGCCGAACTGAGGCGTGTTGGTGAAATTGAACGCCTCAAACCGGAGTTGCAGGGCCTTGGTCTCGGCGAGCGAGAATCGCTTGTAAACAGCGAAGTCCCAGTTTCGCATGTCCGGCGAGAACAGGATGTTCCGTCCCGCGTTGCCGAACGTGAAGCGCTCGTTGGGCACGAGCATGTCCGTGTCGAACCAGCGCCCGAGGGTGCGCTGGTCCTTGGAGAGATTCGGGTCGCCCACCACGTTCGGCCGGTTCGTGGTGTTGGTGTTCGCCGGGTTGCCGCGGACGGTGGCGCTGAGTGGCAGACCGCTCCTGAGAGTCGTGATGCTCGCCAAAGTCCAGCCTCCGAGAACGTTGTCCTGGATCGCGCTCCAGCCCGAGCCCCAGCGGCGTCCGCGACCGAAGGGCAGCTCATAGATCACGCTGCCGACGAACTGGTGCTGGATGTGCAAGGTGCTGAGCGCCTTGTTCAGCCTGAAATTGTTGGTGTCCTGCGGCTCGCCACAGCCTCCGGTCGTGCCGCCGCCGCCCTCGGTGCAGAAATCATCGATGTTCTTGGAGAACGCGTAGGACGTGAGCACGTTGAGCCCTTGCGAGAAGCGCTTCTTCACCTTGAGCTGCGCCGAGTGGAAGTTTCCCGCGCCGTCAAACTGGTGCCGGAACACTTGGGCCAGGGGTGAGATGACGATGTCCGAGCCAGGCCAGACGATGGACGTCCATCGCCGCTTACTGTTGCGGTCCCCGGGCCCGGGCGGCGAGAAGTTCATGTCGTACTTGCGGACCGCGTGGGTCGTCTTCGAAGCGAAGTAGCCTGCTTCCAGCATCCAGTCGCCGCCCAGAGACTGCTGGATGTTCAAGTTCCAGTGCTGGGAATACGGCCAAGACCGGTCTCGCTGATAGTTGGTCACGGACATGTTCGATGCCGCCCTCGGGTCGAAACTGTCGCTGACCGGAGAGTTGTTGATGCCCGTGCGCAGGCGGATGTCAGGGTGGATGTTGTCGGTGCTGCTCCAATTGCGCACCTCGAAGGGCGGGTTGCTCTGCATCAGCTTGCCGCCGCCGGGCGGATCCCACGTGCCGTGGAAGACGCCGTACCCGGACCGGATGACCGTCCCCGGCCGGATTTGGTAGGCAAAGCCCACCCGCGGCCCGAAGTTGTCACGGTCGGTTTGGACGTGGGACCGCTGCAGCCGGCTGCCGCCGGCAACGGCGAGGACGAGGGGCGGATTCTCGGGATTCGCTTCGATGTCGAAGTTAACCCAGCCGTTCCGGGACTTCTCGACCCAGGGCAGGAAGACCTGATACCGCACACCCATGTTAATGGTCAGCTTGTCCGTCGCCTTCCACTCGTCCTGCACGTAGAACTGGTGAAATTGCCCGCGCAGTGACATGAACACGCCCCGGGCCACGCGACTCTGGTGCGGGATCCCGGTCAGGAAGTGGGCGAACGGATCGCCGCCGTCGTTCCCGTCCGGGTTGCGTGTGTAATTGCCGTTGAAGAAGAAGAGCCCGAGTCGCTCCTTGGGGTTCTTCAGATAGTTCTGCAGCCACATCAGGTCCACCCCGACCTTGATGGTGTGGCGATTTCGTATAAAGGTCGTGTCGTTCTTGAACTGGCGGGTCTGGGCGTTCGCGTCGTTGGGGACGTTCGACCCGATCCCCAAGTTCGTGACACCGGAGATGTTGAAGAGCGGCGCGCCAGGCTGGGCTTGGTCGACCCCCATGATTCCCAGCTGGGCGTTGGCGTTGTAGTCAATGAGCGGAGAGAGGCGGGTGTCCGTGTTGTTCCAGCCAAGGCGCGTGGACGTGAGGATCGTCGGCGTGAAGATGTGGTTCCAAGCCAGTCCGGTGTTCTGCCCTTCGTGGGCAAAGCTGCCTCCGGTATTGCCGGCCCCGCCGATCGCCGGAGGTGGCAGGTTGGGCGAGGCGGGAATGAACCGCTTGTCGTGGCTGTAGCGATAGAAGATGTTGTCGGCCGCGGAGAAGACGTGGTCCACCTTGACGTCCCCGCGGTCCCGGTTCTCCTCGCTCGGTGGGTTGTACAGGTAGTTCTGCGTCAAGCCCGGCTGAGTGGGATCGGGATACCAGTCCTTCGCCTGCGCGGAGACGGGGTCCATGGACGTGAGCGGAATGATGTTGCCTCGGTAGGGAGTCCGGACGAAGGTCCCGCCAACCTCCTGGAGACTGTCCGGGTCGTAGATGGTGTCCCTGATCTCGCTGAAGTCGCCCTGGCGCATCAGGACGGTGGGAATGGTATTGTTCACCGTCCGGGACTCGCGGACGCGCGTGGCCTCGTAGTCCCCGAAGATGAAGGTCTTGTTCCGGACGATTGGGCCTCCCGCCGAAAAGCCGAACTGGCTCCTCTTGTACGGGGGACGGGGGGCGTCGGGGGCATCGAAGAAGTTCTTGGCGTCGAACACCTCGTTGCGCAGGAACCCGAAGACAGTGCCGTGAAGTTCGTTGGTCCCGGACTTCATCACGACATTCACGACACCCCCGGCTGACTTGCCGTATTCCGCGGAGAACGCGTTCGTCTCCACCTTGAATTCCTGCACGGCGTCGATGGAGACGGCGCTGGCGTCTGACCGTCGAGCGTGGGTGGCGCTCTGCAGGTTGTTGTTGTCGATGCCGTCGAGCATCACGTTGTTTTGGCTCGGACGCATGCCCGAGGCACTGAAGGAAGCTCGCCGGCCCGTTGAGGTCATCATGGCCCCGGTGGAGAGCAGGGCGAGCTTGATGTAACTCCGTCCGTTCAGCGGGAAATCCACGATCTGCTGGTTGTTGATCACTTCGCCCTGGGCTGCCTCGACGGTGGTCAACAGGGGCGCGTCCGCAAGGACAGCGACGCTCTCGGTCACCTGACCGACTTCCAGCGCTAGGTCGACGACGGCCACCTCGCGAACCTGGAGGCTGATCCCTGATCGGACCGTTCTCTTGAAGCCGTCGGCTTCTACAGCGACTTCGTAGTCTCCGAGCTGAAGGTTCGGAGCGACGTAGCGGCCGGACTCATTGGTCTGGGTCGCGAATTGGCGATTCGTCTGGAGGTGCGTGACAAAGACGTCGACGGCGGGCACAACCGCCCCGGTCGCATCGGACACCGTGCCGGTGATCCGCGCGGTTTCGACTTGGGCTAACGCGACGGGCACACCCGCCCACAGCGCCGCGGCTACCGCCAATAGGGGAATGATCTTGCTCACGTTGAGAACTCCTCACTGCAGCCAGCGTCCGGCTCCCGGGCCATTTGGCCGCGAGCGCTGGGCACCTTGGTGGACTCGCATCGTACCTAGACCTAGCCGCGGCGGCATTATAGCAAGTGCGAAGACGGTCAACCCCGGCGTTTTCCGCGGCAGTACGGCCTCGAACGTCGTGGCAGAGCGAGCAAGCGCGAGCGTGGACGTGAGGTTCGTCACCAAGGATGAGGCGGAGTTGGCCGGGCGCAGGTTCCGATCGCTGGTGCCGCATAAGCCGAGCTGCGAGATTCGGGTTTCCGGAGGGTCGCGCAAGCTTCCGTTGGAGCGCGCGCCGGAGGTGGCCGCTCTGTACTCCACAGCCCGGAGGATTGCCGCCTGCATGGGGGTGGTCTTGGCAGAGGCCTCCGTTGGTGGCGGCTCAGATGGCACCACGACCGCTGCGCTCGGCGTTCCGACGCTGGACGGCTTCGGCGCCGTGGGCGAGAGTGATCTGGACCCTCCCGGGTCGGATTCCGCCTCGCTTACCGACCCCAATCATCTTGGTTGTAGGTGGTGCAGTGCCGGCGCAGCAAGCCGGCCCTAAGACGCAATGGGCTAGGATCAACCTGCAGCACCCAGCACTAATGCCTTCCAAGCGCCCCGAGACGCGGCTGCGGACTGGCCTGCAATCATTCTGGAAGCTCCGCGAACGGGGCTGTAACTACGTCGACAAGAGTCACTTTGCCCTGCGTCTGGTGGACGACGGAGATTGCTACGTACTGTCGCGCCCGGGGCGCTTCGGCAAGAGCCTCTTCGTTAGCATGCTCAAGGGGCTGTTTGAACGTCGTCGCGAGCTGTTCGAGGGCCTTGCTGCCTATGACCGCTGGGACTGGTCGGTTCGTTGCCCCGTGGCGCGCCTCTCTCTCGGGGGTGGACTCTACACCAAGCTTGGCGGCCTGCACTGCAACCTCCTCAAGCAGCTGCGCTCCCTCGCACCCTCCACCGGTGCGGACTCGAGGCCGTCGAGGGCCCCGACCGCTTCGCCGAGCTGCTGGAGGAGCTGCACCGCCTCTCCGGCCGCCGCCTGGGGGTTCTCATTGACGAGTACGACAAGCCCATCACCGACAACCTGGGCGCGCCCGGCCTCGCCCGCCCCAACCGCGACTACCTCCGCGCGCTGTACTCGACCCTCAAACTGCGACGAGCACATCCGTTTCTCCTCCCTCACCGGGGTCACCAGGTTTTCCAAGGGTGGCCTATTTCTCGGGCGCGAACAACCTGCGCGACATCGCTCTGAGTCCGGCCTACGCGACCCTCTGCGGCTTCACGGAACGCGATGTCGACGAGGTGTTCGGCTCCGAACTGGCAGGTCTCGACCGGGAGCGGATTCGCGGTTGGAACAACGGCTACAGCTGGGGCGGGGAGGAAAAGGTCTACAACCCTGTTGATCTGCTGCTGCTGTTCGCCGAACGCCACTTGAGGAGTCCCAATGACCCAAGATCCGATCGAGAAAGACCTAGCAGTTCCTCTGTACAGTGAATGCTACTCCGTGCGTTTCGACATCTGTACCACACCAGATCGCACTCAGGCCCCTCGATGACCGGCACTCAGATGCCGGCAAGCCCCGGTGCGGCGGATCCGCCTGGAATCGCCGACGGGCAACCCGCCGGTGGTCTCCGCAAGGAGGTCGCCTGTCGATTGTGGAGAGCCGCTCGCGACACACTGGGGGCAACTTGCGAGCGGCTTCGTTGGTCCGTGTGGCAGCTTCCACGTGGGCCGTCACGCCCGATGGGCGGCGGCTCATCGAGTGCGGCCTCGCCCGGCAGCGGCCGGCTCGCCGCCGCCACGAGGGCTCACTCGTCAACGCGGTCGATCACGTGAGACCCGCGGGCCTCAGAGTACGACTCCAACGGACCGGTCTGAGCGAATCGCCCTCCGTCTCGCAAGCTGAAGCCCCCCGGCACGATGGGGGCACCCGCCCCTACGCGTGCGGCTGCAGCAGCCAGATCTTCCACTAGTTCGCCATGCGCCGGAGCGAGGTCGGCCGACTCTCCAGGGTCGGAGGCCACATCGTAGAGGGCCCGCTGCCTTCCAGCCCTCGCGCCCCCCGGTCCACGTGCGCCCGGCCCTCCGGGCCTCGCGCCGGGCCGGCCCCGTGGACCATCCGGCCCCGGAACCTGCCGCCCGCCCGCGCCCGGTGCGGGCCGCCGGCCGGCACCGCCCACGCCGCCGAGCCCCAGCCAGCCCGGCTGGACTTCGAGGTACTTCCATGGACCTCGCAACAGAGACCGGCCGAAGCGAGAGGCGAGGACTAGGTCTCCGCGCTCGACCTGCTTGTCCTCGGCGAGCGCCGGCCACATGTCGAATCCGTCGAACGGCTTGCCCGCCTCGGTGTTGATTCCGGCTGCGGCGATCAGAGTCGGCAGCCAGTCGTGCGCGCTCACCTGCTGGGAAACAGTTCCGGGCTCGATCGTCCCGGGCCAGTGGACCAGGCCTGGCACGCGCGTGCCGCCCTCGTACTCGGAGCCCTTGCCGCCCCGCAGCGGGCTGTTGTCGGCTCCTCCCGAAGTTAGGCCCCCGTTGTCACTGAGGAAGATGACCAGCGTGCTCTCCCTCAGTCCCTCCTCTTTCAGGGCGCCGATCAGCGAGGCCACCGAATCGTCCAAGTGCGTCACCATCGCGGCGTAGGTGCGACGGACTTCGTTGTCGATGTGCCGGTACTGCTCCAAGTACTCTTCGGGGGCCTGCAAGGGCGTGTGCGGAGCATTCCAAGCTACATACAGCAGGAAGGGCCGCTCACTATCACGCTGCTCGATCAGCCGGAGGGCTTCGTCGGTGTAGAGGTCCGTCGAGTGGCCCTCTTCCTCGACTGGCTTGCCGTTGCGGTGCCAGTCGGGGGCGCCCATCAGCGTCTCGCTGTTGTGCGAGTAATGGTCGAGCCCGCCGGTGAGCGATCCGTAGGAGTGGCTCCAGCCGCGTTCGTTCGGGAAGTAGGCGCGCTTGGTGTGGCCGAGGTGCCACTTGCCCGCGAACCAAGTCTGGTAGCCCGCTGCCTGAAAGACATCTGCCATGGTCGTCTCGTCCAAGGGCAGGCCGCCGTGGTCGATGATCGGCGCCAGCAGCCCGAATCTCAACGGCGAACGACCGGTCATGATGGCGGCGCGGGTCGGTGTGCAGAGTGAGAAGGCGTAGTAGCGGTCCAGTCGCAAGCCTTCCGCAGCGAGTCGGTCGATCGCGGGCGTCTTGATGTCACTGCCGTTGTATCCGACATCGTTCCAGCCGAGGTCGTCGGCCATCATCAGCAGGATGTTCGGCTTCGCGGCCCAGGTTGTCGCAGCGAAGGCTGCCAACATCAATGCGAGCCGGGCTGCTTGTCTCCAGGTATCCATGGCAAGTTCCTCAGTCTTCCCGGCGCTCAGGCCCGCTGGACGCCGATCGTGAGCGTGCCCACCTGCGTGCTGCCCTCCGCCGTCATGGTCGGAATGACGCCCACTGGATCCTCGCCGTCGAGGCCCCAGCTCTTGACACGGTCGTTGGCGTAGTTGAAGGGGCTCGGATACCGCGAAGCGTAGTACTCGGTTTGGTGGATCGAGTCGGTCAGGTCTTCAGGGAAATACAGCTGAGTCGTCAGCAGCTCGCTTCCGCCGAGATGCACCTTCACGTGGACATGGACCGCGCGCGGGTTGTACCAGCCGGGATAGATGGTCAGGAACTCGACCTCGCCTTGGTCGTCGGCTGCGTGGGAACCGCGCAGGAATCGCTGTGGCCCGGTGGGCTCACGGTGTCCCCCGCGGCCTCCGCCGACGCCCGGAGGGGGGCCAGCTGGCCGGCGTCCGGGGCCGCCCTGGGGCCTGCCCGGACCGCCGCCCGGGCGCCTCGCTCCACCGCCGAATCCGGGCGGCATGTTGGGATCGACATCCGGGTGACCGCTGTAGTTGCCTTGCGCGTCGCAGGACCAGATCTCCGTCCTCACGCCGGCGATGGGCTCGCAGGAGCCGGCGTCGACAACTTTCAGGCGGAGCACGAGGTCGGTGCCGGGCTTGCCGGACCGCACGTCTCGCCGGTCTTCGGCACCCACGATGTGGTAGGGGCCGTCAATCTGACGCGACGTCAGCAGGCATTCCGCCGCCCGAGCGAAGCTCGGGCCTGCGGCGAGCCAGCCCACTGCCGCGCCGCCAGCTAGGAGGGCTTGGCGCCGGGTGGGCTGGATGATTGGAGAGTCGTAGGTTTTCATGGTCCTTCCGGTTACTGCGTGGTTCGTGATGCGGTCCGAGGTCGGGCAGCCGGTCCTGTAGACCGATGCGGTGGACCCCCCTCGAATGCGTTCTGGAGAAGGGCTCGAATGCGGGTGGCGGTCACGGGTTCGGGATTGTGGAACCCGCGCCGTGCCGTCATCAAGGCCACCGCGTCGAGGTCGCCTTCAGCCACGCCGATCTCCCGAAGAGATGTCGGGGCGCCAAGCCGGTCCGCGAGGTCGTGAATTCCCGAGGCGGCGTCCGCCGCTCCGATTGCGTCCGCCACCTTCCGCGTGCCCGTCTGGGTCGCCGCCGCATTGTAGGCGACGCTGTGCGGGAGCAGGACGGCGTGGGTCTCCGCGTGAGGGGTGCCGAACGCGCCGCCAAAGATATGGCACAGCCGATGATGGAGGCCGGTGGACCCGATGCCCAGCGACCCTGCGGCGAGGCAGGTTCCGTACAGGGCCTCGGTCCGCGCTTCCAAGTCCTCGGGTTCTCTCAGCACATGCGGCAAGGCCGCGGCAAGTGCCCGGATTCCCTCGATCCCGAGAGCCATGGAGAAGGGGTTGGGCCTGTCCGTTGCCACGTTGGCCACCGCCTGGGCGAGAGCGTTCAGGCCGCTGGAGGCAGAGATGCGGGGAGGCACTGAGGTCGTGAGTTGGGGATCGTAGAGCGTGAGCGCAGGCACGGCGGCCGGGTCCCGTCGCGTCACCTTCCTCCCAGACTCCGTGACGGCCCAGATGGCCGTCATCTCGGAGCCGGAGTATGTGGTGGGGATGGCTACGTAGTTGAGTCCCTCCCGGGCGGCCAATGCCTTGCCCAGGCCCGTGGTGGATCCGCCGCCGACGGACACCGTGCATTGCGCCCCCAGCTTGCGCGCCGTCCGCGACGCCTCGTCCAAGGTCGAGGACGGCACGTGCATGCGGGCCTCGGCGAACAGTCCCACGGCCCGCCTGTCCAGCAGCTCCCGGACCTCGCGGCCCAAGGTCTCGCGTCCGGGCGTGGAGAGCACGAGAGCGCGGTCGAGGCCGAGTACCTTCATCTCAGCCGGGAGTCGGCCGAGCGCTCCCGCCCCAAAGAGGATGTTCCACGGAAGCGCTTGCAGGGAGAATTCAGTCACTGGTCTGTTGCTCCTGCCAGTGCAGATCGGCGTGTCGCCGTAGAGGCCTCGGACCGCCGGAAGACCCTCTCCAGCAGGATCTCCAACGCCGCCCGGGCGTTGGCTCGCAGCATCCGGTCGTCGCTGTCCAGGTCTGCGAGGAAGCCGTGCCCCGAGGAGGCGTACAGGTGCAGGTCTAGCTTGGGGTTCCTGCGGCAGATGTCCCGGAGTCGCCTCGTGTTCTCTGGGCCGGCCAAGTGGTCCGCCTCGCCAGCAAGGATCGTGACCTCGTGCTCGAGATCCACCATGTATTCGAACGGCGGCTGGAGCCCTTCCGGGTTGGGCATTCCCCACGGAAGGGGGTAGAAGGCGCAGCAGCAGCCGGTGTAGCCGCGGCGGACCATCTCGAGGAGGAAGTTCCCGCCGATGCAGAATCCAACGACGGTTTCGATACGCTCCTGCATCAAGAAGGAGCCCGCGCTGTCGCAGAAGCTGCGGTCGCGGATGCGGTGGCGCCTCTCCCAAGCCGCCTCGCGGGTCGGTTCGGCCAACTCTCCGAACGGCTCCCAAGGGTTGACTAGGTAGACCCTCGCTCCGCGGTGGGACAGGAAGCAGGCCAAGCCCTTGCAAGAGGGGGTCACTCCGAAGATGTCCGGCAGCAGCGCGATCCTCCTGGACGCTGCTTCGCCTCCGTATCGCAGCGCCGAGACCGCTCCGGGATAGGGCGACGGAGCGAGGTCGTCAGCCAACAGCGACAGCTGGTTGATGTGGCACATGGTTCTGTTCTGGCTGTCCAGACGAGAGGTGTCTGCGGAAGGCGCCCCTCTAGTTGACTTCGATGACCCCCATGTCTCCGTCGATGCGGATGTCGGTCCCGAACTGCTCGGAAGCGTCCGGAATCGTGGCGAGCACTCGTTGGGCGATCTCACCGCTCGCCAGGTGGGGCGTCCCGATGTCGACGAAAGGCCCGTCAAACTTGAGATCAATCGGATGGAGGTGGATTCGCTGCAGCTCGCCCTCGGAGTACTGGCTAACGGCCACTACGCTCTCAAAGTAGTGCCGGCCGTGGTTGCGAGGGTAGATCATGCCCTGCACCTCGGCCCGCGTAAGGTTGTCGGGGGTCGTCCTGGGGGGAGCGTTGCGGTTGGGCGGACCCGGACCGCGTCTAGCCTGCTCGCGGTATTCGGGATTGAAGATTTCTTGGAAGAACGGCTGCCGGGTGAAGTTGCCGAGCTGGTAGAAGATCGGCTTGCCGTTGTGGATTTCAATGCCGCGCAACTCGCCCTCGCCGTGTGAGTAGAACGCGTCCGCCCCGTTGTCGATCGCCGTGTGGGCCAACTGGACGAGGAAGTCGGGCGGCTCGTGGGTCTCGATGCCGGCTGAGGTGGCGTTGTCGGGCACTTGCCAGTGGTGCGAGTGGATGTTGGCGACGACGAAGTCCGACAGGTACTTGGCGTTCCGCACCTCTCCGGCGTAGGTCTTCAGCGCGTGTTCGGGGATCGCGTAGGAGTAGTGGGCGTGGTCCCCGGCCACATAGTACTCGTCGTCGATGCGGATGCGTGCGCCCTCATCTCGGAAGGTACGTGCGCTCGAGATGGGGTACAGCCCCGGGAAGAGGTGCGGCGCAAGCTGCTTGGCCTTGCGGAGTGCGTCGAGCGCCTCTTGAGGGATGGTCACGGTCCTCTGGGGGTGGAGGGCGTTGGCTCCGGCGTACCCGGGTGAGTCCTCCCCGGCGTGGCGGGCGTCGCGGAAGGAGTTGGTCGTGATGCCCAGGAAGCCGATCCGGCCCTTGGGTGTGTCGAGGAACTTCGCCCTCTGGGCTTCGGCCAGGGTCCGGCCCCAACCGGCGGTCACGATGCCCACGCGCTGCATGTGGCGCATGGTCTCCGTCAGGCCGACCACGCCGAAGTGGGTTGTGTGGTTGTTGGCGAAGTTCATCAGGTCGAACCCGATGGCGCGAAGGTCGTCGGCAATCGGCGGCCGGCCGAGGGCTTGGAACATGCGCCCGTCGTTCTCGGCCAGGACCTTGGCCGGGTCGGCGATGTTCTGCTCGAGGTTGCCGAATGCCGCGTCCGCGTCCCGCAGCAGGGAGTAGGCTGCTTGGACTTCGGGGACCTCTAGGTTCGCGGTGGGGCGCACGGCGACGACGTCTCCCACTGCCGCGATGGTGAATTCGCCGTTGACAGCCCGTGGCAAAAGTCCAGACTACGCCCGTGGGCTGATTCGCGAGTTCGCGCTTGGAATCTGAACCATCTCAAGCGAGATCGCGGCTTCTTGCGGGTCTTGGCTCAAATCGGGCTCAGAAGCCCCCAGAATGGGCGCACCAAGCCCCAATTTGACCGTCCTAGCCAGTTCTCTCAGACCTTCGCAAGGTCTGCGGGCATGCCTTGCAGGCCTCGAGGCGTACCGGTGCCCGTCAAGGACCGCATCAGGACCCCCAAGTTGAAGCCGCAGGCATGGATCAGCAGACGCTTCCTCACATTCTCTTTGCCTCGCAGCCACAACCGTCGCATGGCTCCCGTTGCGTACATGTGGGCCATCGACCGCTCCACTTTTTCCGTGCGCTGCTTACTGTACTCCCGACCCGCCTCGCTCGCCACTCGTTTCTCGTTCTCCTCATACCGACGCTGCTGCTCCGGCTTGCCTTTCCACTGGCGCGGCTTGCGTTTCGGCTCCGGCACATAGGAGTCGGCCCCCTCGGTTTCGATCCTCTCCAGCGTCTCGTCGCTGTGGTAACCCCTGTCGAGAACCACTGTCTTTGGCGAACTCCCTTGTGCATCTTGCACCGCTTCCAGCGTCTCCGGCAGCGTCTTCGTGTCGCCCTGATCTGCCTGCTGCACGGTGATCCCCACCAGCGCCCCGCTGTCCAAGTCCACCGCGTGCTCTGCCTGGTAGGCCATCTTCGTGCTTCCGTCCTTCATCTTCGCTACTCGTGCGTCTGGATCCGTCGGGCTCTCCCACTCCGCATTGCTGAGGCTCTTGCCCTTGCGCTTCCTGTCAAAACGGTTCAAGTCCTCCTCGCTCTCGACCGTCTCACCGGCTGCCTCCGCCAAACTGCGCACGAAGGCCCGATAACCCTGCTTGGTTTCCTTGTGCCGCAAGGTCTTTAAGGCCGCATTCGCCTGCAAGGTGGTGGCATCCACCGCCAAGCGGTTGCCCTGCGCCAAGCCCTCCTCGCGCAAGCGCTCCAGGACCCAGCTGAAAACCTGCTCGTGCACTGCGAGGGACAGCAGACGGCGCGTGCGCGAGAGCGTCGAGTGGTCCGGAGTCTTCTCGTGCAGGCCATAGCCCAGAAAGGCCCGCAAGCTGAGCGAATCGCAAGCCATCAAGGCGATGCGACGCTCGGAATCGAGGCCCATCAGGAAGCCCAGCAGCAGCAGGCGGAAGTACACCTCGGGAGGCAAGGACGGCCTGCCCATGCGCTGGGCGTAGAACGGTTGGCACAGCTCCTCGACGAAACTCTCGAACCCAGCGTCCTCCAGGAGTTGATTGAGCCGCTGGAAGAACGGCACCGTCGGCGCCGTCGGCAAATCCTCTGCCGTCAGCACTGCTGGCATCGGTTTCTGTCTGCGCCTGCCCATCACAATGGAACCATTATACAGCATCTCGTTTCTACCGGGGCATCACCGCGACTTTTGCCTCAGGCTGTTGAGGGTGGTCTGGATGTCGCGGGCGGGCACGACCATGACGCGCTGGTAGCGCTGGCTCTGCGCCCAAGTCGACAGCGGCTCCCAAACGATCAGCGTCAACATGGCCGCGGCGAAGCCGAGGCGGAGTGCGATGGTTCTCATGGTGTGTTCTCCGGATGCGGGTTCATCCGCCGGCTTGCTGGCCGTCTCTGGCGTTGCGAGGGTCGTCGAGGGCGCCGGCGAGGAGTGCCGCTACGGCCCCTGCGACGAGTGGGGCGGCGAGCACGAGGTAATAGGTATTGCGGTCCCAGCCCCAGTCGATCATCAGCCCGGCCGCGTAGGGCCCGACGATCGAGCCGATCCGGCCGGCGCCGATGGCCCAGCCAACTCCCGTGGAGCGGGCGCTAGCCGGATACTGCTGGGCGGCCAGGGCGTAGAGACCGATGAGCGAGCCGTAGGTGAAGAATCCGATGCAGGCGGTGACTGCGATCAGGCCGGACAGCGACAGGTCGCCCAAGGCGAAGATGGCCATCCAGGCCGCGCCGAGGAGGAAGTACGCCGCGATTAGCCGCTGCAGCGGCCAGCGGGGGGACAGCAGGCCGAGCACGAGCATGCCGGCCCCGCCGCCCAAGTTGAGCAGCATCCCGCCCAGGATGCTCCGCTCCAGTGGCAGGCCCGCGCCGGCGAGGATCTGCGGCGTCCAGCTGATCAGGAAGTACTGAGGGGAGCAAAAGTGATTGCCGTCCGAGGTGTCACGCCAAGATGTACTTGCAGTCCTCCTGCTCAAAGAATTGCTGAACGACTTGAGGGGCCTTCCTGAGCTGGGCGATCGCATCCGTCAGCAGGTCCTTCAATTCCGAGTGGGTCTTGAACACCTGTTGGCCAACCCTGCGTTTCACCCAAGCCCACAACAGCTCCACCGGATTCAACTGCGGAGAGTAGACCGGCAGGAAGAACAATTTGACCTGCTGGTCACCCTCGGAGGCGGCTGAGAACTCCTTCACGGCGCGCGCCCTATGGATGCTGCAGTTGTCGACTACTACGTAGATCGGCTTCCCTTGCTCCGCTTGGATGGTCTGCAAGAACTCAATGAAACTCGCCGCCTTGGAATTCTCGGACTGAATGCGGAAGTGAAGCTGACCGTCGGGAGTGATGGCCGCGAACATGTTCCAGCGGAACCTCTGGCCCGTGTCGACCACCACCGGGGTCTTGCCACGCACGCCCCAGGTCCGCCCCACATGGTAGTCCGCTCGCATCCCGGCTTCGTCCGCGAACAGGATTACAGCGCCTTCTTCGCGTGCTTTTTCCTTTAGGTCAGGATAATTTGTCTCGATCCAAGCCTTCACGTCGCCGACACTGCGGAGATAGGAGCAGAACTTGGGCTTCTGGGGCGTCAGGCCCAGGCGCTTGAGGGCGCGACGAACAGTCCACACGCTGGCCTTGACTCCGAACTGGTCGAGGAGCACCTGCCGCACGCGGCCCGCAGTCCAATAGGCGAACGAGAACTTCAGCTGCTGGGGGGTCTTGTCACGGACAGTGGCGAACATCCACTGCAGGATCTCGTCGCTGAGGATGGGCGGACGGCCAGCACGCGGCTTGTCTTCCAAGGCCCCAAAGCCATCCGCAGCCACCTTGACAAGCCAAGTAATGATGGTCGGTTGAGTGACAGAGAAGAGGGCGGACAGAAGGGGAATCTGGAGTCCACTCTGCACCATCGAAACGATTTGTTTTCTGAGGGCAACCTTTTCCAAGAGTGGGACCGTTCAGAAGTCCCGCTTAAAGTATGGATCCATAATGCGATACTACCATGCTCAGAACCCGGTGCGCAAGCGCATTTGAGGTGGAATAGAGTTCCAGAATGCAAGGAAATGACTTTTGCCCCCCTCAGTAAATGACCAGCAGGGACGCGAAGAAGCTGGCCCACAGCGCGGCGGTCCGGTCCCGATACTGGCTGGAGAAGAGCAGTGCGACGGACGGCCTTGAGGCGGCGGGCGGACGGGGCGGCAGCCGCTCCAGCGGAGCGTAGCCGAGTTTGCGTACCAGCAGGTTGACCTCGTGCAGGGCGCGCCTCGGCTGCCGTGTCAGCAAGTACTCGAGGGACTCGGGGAGCCGGAGCAGCGCGACGGGGATCAGCAGGCCGGTGACGATGCCGCCGTACAGGAAGAACGCCTGCCAGCCGGTGCGCTCGATGCTGTGCTGCGCGATCAGGCCGCCGAGGACTGCCCCGATCGGGTACCCGAGGTAGAGCAGTGTGACCGCCAGTGTGCGGCGCTGCACCGAGGAGTACTCGACGACGAGGGCCGTCAGGCTGGCGAACAGCGCCCCGACTCCCAGCCCGGTGAGGGCCCTAGCCGCCAAGATCTCCGCGACGCTGTCGGAGCGGGCGGTCAGCAGCATTCCCGCCGTGACCGTCGCGAGGCCGGCGAGGATGGTCCGGCGCCGACCGACGTAGTCGGCCAAGGGTGCGAAGGCGAAGGCGCCCGCGGTCATGCCGAGCAGACTGGCGCTGAAGATCGCCCCCAGCCTCTCGCTGGGCAGGGACCACTCCTGGGCCAGCACGGGACCCGCATAGGAGATCAGGACGACATCGAAGCCGTCGAGGATGTTGATGAGTTGGCAGATGAGGACCGTGCCGACTTGGTAAGTCGTCATGGGGCCGTGGGCAAGTGCCTGCCGCGGGTCCTGCTGCCTGCCGGTCGAGCCCGACCGGCAGGCACGGCCTTCCTCGGCCCGCCGGCCGGCTGATCCCGCTGCGGAGGAGGGATTGGGCGGTTGGCTTGGCGTCCGATGCTAAGTGGGGCCCCGGCTCACAAGACGTTATTGTACACCTGTTCAATACTGTGTGCCGGCGAGCCGGCTGGCGATGTGTCACTTGCCAAAGAGCCTCGGGCCGGCACAGAGGGGGGCAGGGCAGGGCCGAGTGGCCGGCAATAGCGCTGAGGGGAGAACATCTTCCCGGTCTGGTGAGTGGGGCATGGAGGATGAGGTGCCTCTCCGTGCTCACTAGGAAGAGGGTTTCGTCGAGGTCGATGCGTTCAAGCGGGAAGGTGCAATAGTGGTTGTGACGGTAGACCGCGCACTTAGTGTCGAGAAGCGCATCCTAGGTTCATCTGGCAGGTACGTCGTGCGTGCGGCCGCGTTGAGCCGTGGCGGGCGTCTCCGTGGCGGCCGGCAGATTTGGAGTGCTGAGGCCGGTGCCTCGGCGGTTCCTGACGCGTGCGGGCAGCTTGGGCCTGAGGTCCGGACAGAGGATACCGAGGGTATGAACGGTAATGTTTCGGCGGCAACGCCACCTCCTGAGAGCACGGAGCAAGTAAGCCCTGCCGGGCGCATCCGCCGGGCTCTCTCAGCCGTTGAAGAGCGGGTTGCGGGCGGCATGACGGTGCCCGAAGCGTGTCGCGACATTGGCATCACTAAGCCCACTTACTACCGCTGGCGGAGGAATGCGGCCCGCGGACACCGGTCGCTGGCTTCGGAGGTCGCGCAGCATGTCCTTGATGTAGCCGAGTCGCTATGCGCCGAACACGGACTTGAGGTCTCGATGCGGGAGATCGCCCGAACTGCGGGCGTGAGCAACGCCACGCTCTCCTATCACTTCGAGTCCCGCGCCGACCTACTCTACCGGATCTGCCAGCGCAGAGTTGATCAGCTGGACAGCGAGCGCTACCGGCTGCTCGACGAGGCCGAGTCCCGCAGCGACCCGCCGAGTCTCGAGGACGTGATCGTCGCGTTCTTCCTGCCCGGACTCCGGGCGACAGCGAGCTCCGACCCCAAGTTCGCGGCCTACATGCGCTTCTTGGGGCGCATTGCCCAAGACCCCGCCGAGGAGATGCAGACCATCATGGCGCGGTGCTACTCCAATCTCCACGAGCGTTTCATGGCCGCCTTCTGCCGTGTTCTGTCGACACAGTCTCAGGAGGAGGTGTACTGGCGCTACACGGCTTTCACCGGCGTGTTCGTCACCATGGCGCAGAACCCCAACCGAATCCACCGGATCTCCACTGGGTTCGTGAGCATGACGGACCCTGATACCGCCATGCGGCGGCTGATGCCGATACTCGTGCCGATGATGCACGGGTAGGCTGGGGGGCGGGCCGATGACTACGGGCGGGTCCGCCAAGGGGTTTGCGGGTTGCCCCTCGCTCCATTCCGGCTCCGCTGCGCGTGGCCCGGTGGGGAGCCGGTTCGGCCACCTCGGAGGCGTCGGGCAGTCGGCCATTGGAACTGCCGAGAAGAGTCTCTTGCGTGGTCAAGCCCATCCGAAGGGCAGTAGGTCGAGCCCCGCCGTGTGGTTCATGGATCGTGAAATGCGCGGTCCTGCAGCCGACCTGCGCGCGGCCCTGCGCGCCCGCTTGCGCAGGACATCCAGCGTCGCCGGCAGGCCCTTCTCGATCGCAGGGCGCGCCACCTTCGCCCGGGCAGGCCGTGGCGCTTGGCGGATTCGTTCAGGAGATTGAAGAGGTCCGTCGACAGCCGCAACGGCAGATAGCGGTCGCGGTGCGCCGAGGGACTCGATGCGTCCTAGGTTGCAGGCGTAACCCAGCGACGTGGGTGTCCACTCAGTCGGACGCGCACCTGCGGCCCCCCGGTCCGCCGGCTGCCGGCATCCATTTGGATACCGTGTTCCCGCCGGATGGGTTCTACATCCGGAAACACATCAGGCCACAAGCGCCGACGGGGGGACTGGGCGCCCAACTCCTACTTCAGGCGGCCGGCTTTCATGAAGGTGCGTTAGCCCCTCGGCGGGCGCGTGGTGCTCAGCGTTGCGAAGCCGGGAGTGGGTAAGCAGATTGTGAGCGAGCAGCCCCCGCCGTGCTTGCCGAGGCCGTCGCCACTCTCGAGGCCGGCGGGGTCTGGAACGGCGACCTCATGCCGCTTCGCTGTGCCCATCAGTGGGCTGCCATACCCACCGAAGGCCGCGCGTGCGGTGATCGGCGGTGAGCGCAGGCAGGCCGCTCTTCGTCCCAAGCCGCAAGTGCGCGGGGCGGAGCCTGGAATGCCAGGGCAGCCGGCCCGTGAGGCTCGCGCTGTGCGTGGCGGCCTCTCATCCCTTCGGACAGGCACCAGGTGCCTCTACGGGCGCTAGGGGATAGCGAGGGCGTACGAGCGGGGCCTCACGCGCACGCACGGCATCGCCCGCCTCCCACGGCCCGCGAGCACGCCACAGCACTGCTCGTATGGGCTGGGGCGCTACTTCGCGATGTTCCCCGCGCGGCTCGTTCACGGCGCACTCAGGGAGTCCACTTCGTTCGGGAGGGCTCAGCTCGACCGATCCTTGGACGCGGTCGCCGAGAGTGAAGCTTGACAAGTGGCCATCCTTCTCCGTATCGTCAAGAATATTCCCGCCGTCGTGCCTGAGATCAAGCCTTCCAACCCGCCATCGGAGTTCTCCGTCCTGAGCGTCCGAGCGACCCTATCGATCGAGGACCTCGCCGGCCAGGTAGGTTTCTCCCCCCGCACAGTATGTCGCGGGGAGCGCGGAGAGCAGCAGGCCCGCTTGGTTGCGCTGCGCTATCCCCGTGCGGTAGTCTCGCGTGGCCCTCGGACGAACAGCGGGCCGGCCGCCTTCCGGTTCATCGATCTGTTTGCCGGCATTGGCGGTCTGTGGCGAGCCTGCGAGCCGCTGGGGGGCGGTGTGGCTACACGAGCGAATGGGACCTATTCGCACGGCGGACCTACTGGTCCAACTTTGCCTGCCACCACGAGATCGCGGACGACATCAGGAACGTGAGCGTGGAGGGCATGCCGGAGCATGACGTACTGCTGGCCGGGTTCCCGTGCCCGCCGTTCTCGATCGCGGGCGTGTCCAAGAGAAACGCCCTGAACAGGCCTTGCGGATTCCTCTGCGCGGCCCAGGGAACTCTGTTCTTCGATGTGGCGCGGATCATCGAGGCCCACCGGTTCCGCCCGATGCTGCTGGGGTTCCAGAATGCCGTAGTCCCGCACTGCGTCATCGTCGTCCACAGAGCTCCTTGGCTGGGCCATCCGGAGGCCACGGCTATGAAGTACCGTCAGCTAAGACTCGCGCTGATGAGAAGAGATTCTCCGACATGTTAGAGGCCGGGCCGGAAACCGCGCAGAAAAGGTTTCAGACACTGCTGCGGGAGCTGTTCCAGTTCGACTGCGCGGATCTTGACTTTGGCATCTACCGAATCATGAACCACAAGCGGCGGGTCATCGACAGCTACATCAATCGGGACCTGCCGAAAGCGATCGACACAGCCGTGGACCAAGGAGCCGTCCAGACCGTGGCAAGGCGGGCCCGCACACTCAAGGATACCCGAGAGACAGTGGTCAACAACTTCGGCGAGAGCGCGATTGCGCCGAGCGGGAAGCTTCTCAAGTATCGGGACACCCCGCTCGGGAAGAAGTACATTCTGTGGCGAAAGCGCGCTCGCCACGCGGAGTCCGCCGGGGATGTGCGCCGGGATATCTACAATCATCTCTACTCATTCTTTAGCCGCTACTACCAAGATGGTGACTTCATCCCGAAGCGAAGATACTCGCGGGAGCACCCCTACATCGTTCCCTACGACGGCCAAGATGTCCACTTCCACTGGGCTAACCGTGACCAGTATTACGTCAAGTCTGCCGAGCACTTCAAGGACTACAAATACCGAACTGGCTCGGGAGTCTCCGTCCACTTCTCGCTGCATTCGGCGGATGTAGAACAAGACGATGTCAAGCCGGGGGCAAAGCACTTTTTCTTGCCTCTATTAGGCGATCTGTGCTGGGATGCGAAGCGCCAAGCTCTCGATATTCCCTTCGAATATCGTCCTCTCACATCTGTGGAAGAGGAAAAGTTCGGCACGACCAGGCAGCAGGACAAGATCCTAGAGCGTGCCGAGATGTCCATTCGAAGAGACGCAGCGATGCCCTTGGATGTGGCAAAGGCTTTGCTTTCCGCCCCCCCCCCCCCCCCCAAGAGTTCCCGCAGCTCTAGGAGCGGCCGTCGCGCAACTCGTTTCACACACCACGCACGGCGATTCGCCCAGACAGTCAAATCTGACTTCTTCATACATCGGAATCTCCGCAGGTTCCTCGAGCGCGAACTGGGTTATTACCTGAGGTCCGAAGTCCTCAGTCTCAGCTCGCTCGCGGCCGGTGACGAGGTGAGCGCCGACGCATGGCTGGACAAGATGCGCGTGATCCGAGAAATCGGCCGGGACGTGATCGAGTTCCTCGCTCAGATCGAAGGCTTTCAGAAGGCTCTCTGGGAAAAGCGCAAGTTTGTCGTGGACACACAGTACTGCATACAAGTAGGGCTCGTTCCGATGGATTTGGTGCCCCGAATACTGGAGTGTGAACCGCAATGGGAGGAGTGGCGACTTCTCGGCTGTATCACTGACGACGGCCAGACACTGTTCACCGACGGCACCGGTCCGTTCTCCCGGAGTGACTTCTTAGAGCACAGTCCCGGGGTGATGCTGGATACACGCCACTTCGACTCGGATTTTGTTGACTATCTGTTATCCACGCTGAGCGACCTCGACGAGATCACCGATGGCTTGGCGATAAAGAGTGAAAACTGGCAGGCGCTAAATCTGATCGGGGAGCGGTATTCCGGCGAACTCTCCTGTGTGTACATTGATCCACCGTACAACACGGCCGCTTCGGCGATTCTCTACAAGAACGAATACAAGGACTCGTCGTGGCTAGCCCTGATGGAGAATCGACTGAGAGAACTTCCTCGCTTTCTCGTACAGGATGGGATTATTTGTGTAGCAATTGACGATGTTGAGTATGCCAATCTGTATGCCCTTGTGTCGGCCACGTTTGGTAGACAGTCACTCTTGGCCACGGCTATAGTGCGAAGTAATCCGTCTGGACGATCAACACCAACTGGATTTTCATCATGTCACGAATATGCACTGTTTGTGAAGACAGGAGCAGGCGCAAGGGTGGGGCGTCTCCCTAGGTCCCACGCGCAGACAGCACGCTACAGAGAAATGGATGACAGAGGCCGATTCACTTGGGAAGGTTTCCGGAAGCACGGTGGTATGAACGCGTACAGGATCGCTCGACCGAAGCTGTACTATCCACTATACGTGAATCGAGCCGGAAATATTCGAGTGCCAAGCATGACTTGGTCGGAGACTAAACGGCAGTGGCTCATTCAAGAAAGCCCAAGAGACGATGAAACGACCGTATGGCCAATTCGGCCTAATCCCAAGCTAGAGAAAATGACTTGGAAATGGAAGGCGTCGCGGGTCAACAGTGATCCGCACAGATTTCGGGCACAGAGGCTTACCGACGGTGGGATGAGAGTCCAAATGAAATCCTACATGAAGGAGGGAACACTGCCGACCACTTGGTGGAGTAACTCAAAGTATTCTGCGGCCGAACACGGTACCAGCATCCTGAAGAATCTCTTCGGCCATGCCCGCCACTTTTCATTCCCAAAGTCAGTTCGGTTGATTGAGGACTGTGTGCGAGCGTGTGGTTGCGGTGTTGACTCCACCGTCCTAGACTGCTTTGCAGGCTCCGGAACCACCGGCCACTCCATCATCAGTCTCAACCGTGCCGATGGGGGACGCCGCAAGTTCATACTCGTGGAAATGGGACACCATTTCGACACCGTTCTCTTGCCACGCCTAAAGAAGATTGCGTTCTGTCCAGGCTGGAAGGGGGGGGCTCCAGACCCCAAGGTGAATCGCGACGACGCGAACCGAGGCCCACGAATTATCAAGTACTTTCGCATGGAGACCTTCGAGGATGCACTGAATAATATCGAGTTTGATCAGAGCGACGAGAATCTGCTTGGGATTGAAGACTACACGCTGCGCTACATGCTTCAGTGGGAAACCAAGAGAAGCAGGACGCTTCTGAACGTGGAGGCACTGGACCGCCCGTTCGACTACAAGCTGCGGCTCAACGGCAGTGGTGGCGGAGTAGAAATGGCGGTTGACTTGCCGGAGACCTTCAACTATCTGTTGGGCCTCATCGTGCATAGTCGTCGGGTCTACTACGACGGGGAATGCCGCTATCTGGTCTACAGTGGCAGAACCCGGGATGGACAGAAGAGGGCAACAGTCATCTGGAGAGACACAGAGGGATGGACGTTGGAGGACCGTAAACGGGATCGCGAGTTCGTCGCCGAGAACGATCTGACTCAGGACGTCGACACCATCTGGATGAACGGGGATTCCATGGTCCCCGGTGCTCACTCGCTGGATGAAGTCTTCAAGCAGCGGATGTTCCCGCCCGCACACTAGTTATGGCCCGGCGCGTATCTCCGACTGGCCGTGCGAATGCGTCGCCCCGGAAAATGCTTCGCGAGCTCGAATCGCAACTCATGCTGCTCGGCTGGGCAAACCGGGAGTTCGGGTTCGAGTCAAACCAAGAGTTATTTGATGCGCTGGGGCAAGCCCGGGAGGGATACGACGCTGCGGGTCACAGCCACGTGGCTAGGATGCTGGCAAGTCGTGATGGTTCCCGCGTTCCAAGGGGGGACCTAGACCGTTACGACGACAACGTGTCACGTCACTTGTCTCGCATCAACCAAGGAGGTCGGGAGAAAATAACTTTGCGATACTTCCAGCAGATCGCTGCCATTTATGCCGAGCTTTTCCTAAGTCGCCGAGCTGCTGCTCCCGAGGCTCTCGCGCACGACATCCACAAGTATGTGCAGTCCCGCCGGGGCGATTTCCTGATTGGGGAGATCACTGCCGCCGATCTCAACAAGCTCGCGTTCTGGATGGCGACGGGGAGCGGCAAGACGCTCATCATGCACCTGAACTACCTGCAGTTCCTGCACTACAGCGGTAGCGAGCGCCTAGACAACATCATCCTAATCACGCCCAATGAGGGGCTGAGTTCCCAGCACATGGCCGAAATGTCGTTGTCGGGGATCGCGTCGGCTCGGCTCGGCGATGCAGGACTACATGCGAGGGAGTCCCGAACAGTTCGGGTGACCGAGATTACAAAACTGGTCGAGAAGAAGAAAGGGAAGGGGGCGGGTGTCAGCATCACGGTGGACGCGCTCGGCGACCGCAACCTTGTCTTCGTTGACGAGGGCCATCGCGGGGCAACCGGCACAGCTTGGCACACAGTGCGCGATGCCGTGGGCGCACGTGGCTTCACTTTCGAGTACAGCGCGACCTTTGGCCAAGCATTGGCGGCGGCAAAGGACAACCAGCTCACGCTCCACTACGGCAAGTCCATCGTCTTTGACTATTCGTACCGGTACTTCCACGGTGACGGATTCGGCAAGGACTTTCGCGTTCTCAACGTGTCGGGCAGTGGGCCCGCCAAGGAGCCCGGCCAGGACTTGACGGACCTTCTCTTCTTCGGGAACCTGCTGTCCTTCTATGAGCAACTGAGGGCATACCAGGAGAGCGGCCCGGCCTTGCGGAAATACAATCTAGAGCAACCGCTCTGGGCCTTCGTGGGAGGCAGTGTCAACGCCGTCTACAAGCTGCAGGGAAGGGACACCAGCGATGTCCTCTCAGTGCAGTTATTCCTCCAGCGTGTGCTAAGCAGACCAGAGTGGGCACAGAGCGCCATCGCCAAGCTTCTGAAGGGTGAGTCTGGACTGTACACAGCCGGGGGTGCGGACCTCTTTAGGGGCCGCTTCAACGATCTGGAGAAGCTGAGCGAGAGACCGGAACAGCTCTACTTCGACATTCTGCACAAGGTCTTCCATGTGAGCGGCCCAAGTGGACTCATCCTGTGCGACATTCGCGACGCGCCGGGCGAGCTAGGGCTCAAGGCGGCGGGGTCGGACCAATACTTCGGGCTTACCTACATCGGAGACACTCCGAAGTTCAAGAAGCTGGCCAAGCGCGCTGACGCCGGGATCCACTTTGAGGAAGACGTCGTGGGAGGGTCGCTGTTCGGCCGCGTGAACGCGGCCGACGCGACCGTCAACATCCTGATCGGTGCCAAGAAATTCGTTGAGGGTTGGAACTCATGGCGCGTGTCAAGCATGGGACTGATGAACGTCGGAATGGCGAAGGGGTCGGAGATCATTCAGCTCTTCGGGCGCGGAGTGCGCCTGAAGGGGAAAGGGATGTCCTTGAAGCGCAGCACGCACCTCGATGGCCCCCACCCGGGCAGTGTGGAGTTGTTGGAGATGCTCAACATCTTTGCGGTTCGCGCCGACTACATGCACAAGTTCCGGGAATACCTTGAGCGTGAGGGGCTTGAGACTCAGGACCCAGTGATACTTCACGTGCCGGTGCAGGTCAACGACGACTTCGTGAATCGAGGGTTGGCGGTGCCGGCACTGCCTGATGGAAGCGACTTCAGGGTGGAAGCCAACCTAGCCCTTGATGCGTCCGCCGCCAGTGGCGTCATGCTTGATGTCGCCACTCACGCGGCGTCATGGGAGAGTGGGGGCGGCGGGCGAGTAACCGAGGGCTCGGCTGGGGTCCTGAGATCCGCTGGTGATCTCCCGCTCGGGTTAGTGGACTGGGGCGAAGCGTACCTCAACTTGATGGAGTATCGCCGTAAGGCGGGCATGCGGGGGCTGGCGGTCCCGCCGCCAGCCGAGCTCCGGCTGATCGTCGGGCAGGCGGACATCACGGTCTCAGCCGATCCGAACGTCGTCAGGCCCAAGACTTGGAGCGACCGCAAGCGCCTGCAGTCGACCGTTCACGCGGTATTGCGGAAATGCGCGGAGAAGTGCTGGCATCAGGCTCGGCGGAGGTGGGAGGCCGACCGAATGAACTTCCGCGAAGTGACTGAAGCGCATCCCAACATCCTGCTCAACGCAGAATGCGCCTCGGTCAGGGGCCGGGATGCGCGTGAGCAGGCCCACTACCTGGTGAGCGTCGATCGTGAGAAGGCCGCGCTCATTTCTGACGTCGGAGCGCTCGACCGCATTCACTGCGATCGGCACATCTATCAGCCGCTTCTGATCCAACAATCCGATCCGGCGATTACGATCTCTCCCCCTCCGCTCAACGACGGCGAGACACGGTTTGTGTGCGACCTGCACCGCTTCTGGGCGAGTCGTGCCGACAGCGCTCTTTACGCCGATACGGAATTATATCTGTTGCGGAACCAGAGCCGAGGGCGCGGTGTGCGCTTCTCTCTTGGAGGCGCCGACTTCTACCCCGATTTCATCCTGTGGGCAATCTCTGGAGACCGACAGCGAATTGTTTTCGTCGAGCCTCACGGGATGATGTACGCGCCGGCCTACGAAGGAGATGAGAAGGCACGGTTGCACGAGTGGCTACCGCAGCTCGCTGTGCAAATGGCCGGGCGCAGTTCGGTGGCTGGAACACTAACTCTTGACTCATTCATCGTTTCGGTCACCGAGTATTGCTCTCTGAGGCGGCGGTACGGAAATGGTGAATGGACGAAGGAAGACTTTGCCGAACGGCACATTCTCTTTCCCGATTCCGAAGGGGTGTATCTCGAGGCGCTGCTGGCGGAAGGGTCTCAGCGCCCGTAGCGCAGCCGCGCGATCGCTCCCTCGCCGGCCAGTTCGGCGCGGGCGTAGTTTTCGGGCATGCGGCCGCTTTCCCAGCGGCCTGCTCGCTGGACCTCGGGCAGGCTGGCACCGGCCTTGATGAGGGCTTGAGTGGTCCCCACGCGGAAGGAGTGTCTACAGGCTGGCGCCCTTGGATTCTTGGTCCGTCTTGGAGCGGGCGACTAGGCAGCGCCCGGCTCCGTCATACTCGGCGGTCACTTCCTCCCGCTGCAGCGCGGCCATGGCGTCCGGTTGGGCCTACTGGATGCCCGTCGCCCAGCCCCGCGACGGGCTGGTACGGTTCCGGATGCCGCGCATGACTGTCGCGGTTACGGGGCCGGCCAGGTTATCCCTGCCGGCGTACCATCCGGGCAAGTGTGGGTCACATGCCCCAGACGGTGATGGAAACCTCGTCGGGCCGGGTGTCTCGGCGAAAGATGCGGGCTTCCCAGGATCGGCCGGGGCGCAGGTCGAAGACCGCGAGGTGGCCCCGGGCACCGCCGCAAGCATCCATGCAGTAGGCGGTCTGCAGCTCTTCCTTGGCGATCACGGCTTCCAGCCCGGACTTGTCGCCGACGACCTTGCACTCGATGACGCGCTTCACGGCGCCGGAAGCCAGAGTCCGCCCGGGCAGCGGCCATTCGATGACGAGGTCGGAGCGCCCGCGGGCGACGGCGTACTCGCGAGTGATGCGGCCGCCGCTCTTGACGACGCGGTGGAGGTAGGACTGCAGGACGAGCTGCGGGCCGGCCTCGCGGTGCCCGTAGCGGTCGATCCATGCCTCGGCGTTTTCCCGGAAGTAGGCTTGGAACCCGGAGAGCAGCTTGGGGAGGTCGAGGGCACCGTCGGGGCGGACATACCAGGGGGGGATTCCCTACCCGTTGTCAAGGGGAGAAAGCGGCTATTTTGGGACTCATTTCAGGGCGTCGGCATGACGAGTTTGCGCGAAGCCGTGAGGGACTAGGTGAATTTCGAGATCGGATCGGGTGACTGTGGCAAGCGGGGGCCAGCCCCCGCACCCCCGGAGTTTATGAGGCATGGGGGAATCTATCGACAGGGAGGGGGTAGTAGCGGGTGCCGGAAGCGCAGGACCACGCCGCTAGGACTAGTAGCGGGGTTGACCGTAGCCCGGCACCCGCGGGATCACCTGTCGATGAGTTCCCAGCCGGGTATTCCTCGGCGGGTTGCTCTCCAGCAGAGCCCGCCTCCGCTTTCCCGACCGGCTGCCATGATAGTCGCTCGTCAGGCGCTGGCGGCGGCGTGCTGGGGGTCAAAGAGCGTGCCCGCGCGGAGCATGGCGCAGCAAACACCCAACAGCCGGTCGCCGACCGAGCGCAGGGCGCGGCCGTGCGAGTGGCCGCGAGCTCGCAAGGCGCGGTACTTGGCGCCGCTGGTGGGGTCGTGCTGGACCGCGACGCGGCTCCAGTGGTACACGGCGTTCACCAAGCGCGGCTGGGAGGCCCGCCGTCGCACCACTCGCTTGGCCTTGCCCGAGCGCTGGGTGACCGGGGCCACGCCGCACAGGCAGCGCAGGGCTTGGTAATCTCTTTCCTGCAGCGGGCCTGAGGCCTCTGCCAGCAGCGTGGCGAGGACGGTTTGCCCGACGCCCGGCAGTGACGCGAGGATTCGCACGTCACGCTGCTCACTCTTCTGCCCGGTGGCACTCTCGCCGTCGCCGCTCAGCTTTGAGACCGAGGCGGCGATCGAGCGGTCTGCCGTGCGAGCCTGCTCGTTGAGCATGCCCAGTTGCTGCGCCAGCAGGTCGCAATGCGCCCGGGCGGCGGCCACGACGCCTGGCGCTGCGTGAACGGGCTCTTTGCGGAGCGTGGTGAGGACCGCTTGGGCCTCAAAGCGCCGCAAGCGGTGTTTCTTGAGCAGTTTGGCCACGCGGCAGGGCCGCATTCGCTTAGCGTCGTCCGGCGTGGGGACGAGTTTCCAGAGGGCCAGCGCCCAGTCCGCGGACAGGTCAGCCCCGAGTTCGAGGAATTGGGGGTAGTAGCGCCACAGCTGCTCGCGCAGTTGGTTGGCGAGGCGGATGCGCTGCTGGGTGAGGTCGTCGGCCATGCGCGACCATTCGCGCAGTTCGACGACGGCGGAGTCGAGGGGCTGCAACTCGCGCAGGCAGTGGGGGTCGGTGCGCACGGCGCCGGCGAGGACGCGCGCGTCACGGCGGTCGTCCTTGGCCCCGGCGGGCGAGAAGCGATCCCGGAAGCGATCCAGCTGCTTGGGGTTGATGGAATGCACCGCGAAGCCGCGATCCAGCAGGCTGTCGACGACCGGGCCGTGAGGGATCTCAATGGCGACCTTGACTAGCGCGGCAGGCTGCTCGGTGCGTGCCAGGATCCACTCGGCGAGCCGCTCCAGGCCGCTGCCCGAGTGCTTGAATTGCTGCTCGGCGAGGACAGCGCCCTCGGCGTCCAGCAGGCACGCCTGGTGCCACTGGGAGCCCCAGTCAATGCCGGCGAAGAAGGCCGGCTGGGGTGGTGGTTTCAATGGTTGATGCTCCTCTCGATGTGCATCGGAGTCGCCGCGACATTCGACCAGTCCCTGTATTGGTGCTCCAAGGCACAGACTCCCTACGGGGTGTATGTCACGGCACTCACCGGGGCACAGGTCCCCCCCAGGCGCTCGAGGCAGCAGGGGGTGGTAGGTTGCTCCCGGAGAGTTGACTCGTCAAGACACGACGCCAGACGAAGGCCGACCGCTGTCGTGAGCGGCGCACAGGGCTAGCTAGGCCCGGCCGCGGGGTCAGTGAATCAGGCCCACAAGAGGCACGCTTCCCGCCCCAAGGATCACAGCGTCGCTGCTCCTCATCTCGCATCTCCTAGAAGATACAGGGGAGGTCCATTTCCCGAACACCGCCTATCGATTCATTACATGCCTCCCAGCGGAACAGTCCCTGCCGAGGGTCAACAAGAAATACTGGTTGCCTGCCGATCGCTTTTTCTGGCCTTGGATCGGCCTCTACAACTCGCACGTGTTCCACGCCTACTGGCTCATGACGGGGGATGCCTTGAATCTCACGGCTGGCGCATGGGCAACGATCGAAGCCCCGGAGGGCTGGTCTGATGAATCGCTGAGGGTTGATACGGAACGCTGGGCGCGGCGGCTTTTCTCGGACGACGTGCTGGCCTCGTGCCGCACGGTCCACAAGGGAAAGGGCGGCGTGGAATGGCCGAATGTGAACTTCCATTTCGCCCCCGTGGGGCAGACGATAGTGGCCGCGCTGGACCGGCTCCTGATCGAGGCGTACGGCCTACAGAAGGTGTCCCTTCTTTCCCATCTCGAGACCATGCGCACGGGCAGTTGTCACTGCCTGTGGACGTAATGACCCGGCGGCTGTGGCAGCAAGCAGCGCGGCCTCCCGTGAACGCACACTGGGGGTATGGCGGACTATCACTCTTGTGCTCCCCCGCACACGATGCCTCGGCGGTGCGCTCAGCCCCCGGACGGGTGGCCGGCGCTCTCCCGGCTGCCCTGCTGAGCTTTTAGGGCTTCGTCTCCCTCGGCTGCGAACTGCCGGCCCTGCGACAGCTGCTCCCCGTCTCTGGGGCCGGGCCGCAGACAAACTCGGTTCTGATTGGCTGCTGCCTGTCGCTGCTGGCCTACGGACACTCGTACGGCGGCACTGCGGGACGAGCTCGCGGAGCGTACCTGCGTGCAACTCTGCCTTGGCGCCTTCGTGCCCATCGCGATGGCGGCACTCGGGATCGACATGTTCCAAATGGCGCGCTTGGGCAACTAGCCGATCGGGGCTGGGCTCCTCGCCCGCTCGCTGGCAGCCAGAATGGTGGCGCGCTACTGCGGCGAGATCGTTGCCCGATTGCCGCGCTGCGGATAGCCCGGCTGGACCGTCAGCCTCTTGCTGGTCTGATCCACGCTCGGCTCGGCGCTCGGCGCCGTGCTGATCCCGCTCGCCCTGATGCCGGTCGCCGGCCTGTTGGTCACGATGGCGCTGCTGGTCGGCATGTTCGCCCTCGCGACCGTTCTGATCGGCCCTGCCGGCCACGGAACCGGGGCGGTCCAGTGGACGGCCGTGCTGTCTGCCGTCGCGTGCGTCGCGTACGCAGACCTGTCCGGCGAGTCGACCCCGCCCCGTGCAGGAACGCGCCAGCGGGCGGCAGTGGCGCCTCGAGGGGCTGATCTATGGCCGCGGGTTCCGGCTGGTGGCTCTCGGGGCTGGCCACGCGGCGCTCCGCCCAGTAATGAGCGGATCTCTCCTGTCGCCTGGCGCAGGGCTGTGTTCAGCGTCAGACGGGCCGCTACGCCTGCGAGGGGTGCCGCCCGTAAGCGACGCCTTGCAAGCGTTCGTTGCGCCGGGACACTAGCGGCAGGGAGATGCCGAGCGTTTCCGCTACCGCCGGTCCTGCGAGCGGAAGTGCTGCCGCCGCCTCTGCTCGCGCTTCTGCTCGATGCTCCGCAGCCGCTCCCGCGTGTGCCCGTCCTTGAGCATGTAGGCGCTGCGCTCAGTCGCAGCGAGCGTCGCGGCCACCATCCTCTCCGGGTTTCCCCGCACGCTGTGCGCAAGATTCTTCCGGTGGTGATCCTTGAACGCCAGTCTCTGTGTGCCGATTCCCATCTCCTGCCCGGCCCTGTGAAATGCAAGAGACTTCACGAGTTTGTCCTTCCAGGCAAACCCGCGCCCGTTGCTTCGCAGCGTCCTGGCCTTGTGCAGGTATTCCGCCACTCCGCTGAGGAGCTCACATGCCCCTGCGGACGGGTTGCCGATCGTGTTTGACGGCGCGATCGTGACGCCTTTCTCCGTCACCGCGCGTCTTGATGCGCTCGTGGATCTCACGGAGCGCCTCGTCGCTCTCCCGGACATCCTCAATCGGGACATTGCCCTCGAGGATTGGTCTTCGGGACGGAATCATGCCCAAACTTGCAATTACCGCTCACGGCAAGGGCTTGCCGACCGGGAGACTCTTCGTGGTGCTTCCTCGATTCGCTTTGCCGAGTCTCTCGGGGCCGTGCTCCTTGGATGCAGTCCGGCACGGCGCAGGAATGTCGGTCGGGAGATCGCTTCCTTCCGAGTGGCGGGGCGGATCACATACCCCAGGGGGTGATGGACACCTCGTCGGGCCGGGGGTCTCGGCGGAAGATGCGGGCTTCCTAGGATCGGCCGGGGCGCATGTCGAAGATCACGAGGCGCCCCGTCCGGCACCGCAAGCATCTAGGAAGCCGGCCGTCTGCAGCTTCCCCTTGGCGATCACGGCCTCCAGCCCGCACTCATCGCCGACGACCTTGCACTCGATGACGTGCTTCACGGCACCGGAAGCCAGAGTCCGACCGGGCCGTGGCCATTCGATGACGAGGTCGGAACGCCCGCGGCCGACGGCGTACTCGCGAGTGATGCGGCCGCCGCTGTTGACCACGCAGTGGAGGTAGGACTGCTGGACGAGCTGCGGGCCGGCCTCGCGATGCCCCCAGCGGTCGATCCATGCTCGGAGTTTTCCCGGAAGACGGCTTGGAACTTGGAGAGCAGCTTGGGGAGGTCGAGGGTGCCGTCGGAGCGGACATACGAGTGGGGGCAGACGGAAGCCTCCAGTTCGGACTCTTGCGCGACGGTGAGTTCGCGCGGGATGACCTCGGTGTAGATGGGGTTGGCCATGGCGATGGGGCCGTCGGGCGAGATGGGGCCTAGGTCGCGGAGGTACTCAATGTCGCGGGGGCTGTAGTCGAAGTTGCGCGATCCTCTGATCATGCGCAGAATGTCGCGAGTGGCCCCTGACCGATCTGGACCGAGAAGACGCCCCGGAGCAGGCCGCCGACCTCTGGCCCTGTGGCCCTCCAGCCCCTCGGCTGCAGCCGGGCTGCAAGGCGCGGCCCCGCGGACGGCCCCGGCTCCGTCCATGGTGTGTCAGCGGGTCCGGAGGGGCGCCCGGTGAGCCCCCACGGCCCCGGTCACGAGTTGGGACCGCTAGTCTCTGTCCGCCGTAGCCAGCGGGGCCGTGCCAATGGACAGTCGGCCTGCGATGCGCGCCACCCGCTCTGTCAGGTCGGCCAGCCGCTCTTCGATGCGGGTCAGCCGCGCACCGAGCCGGGCGTCCAGCCTCTCTATGTCGGCCCGCAGCCACGCGAACAGGCCTACCAGCAGTGCAGCCAGCACCAGCGGTTGCCTCCAGTCCCTCACCATCCTCACGGCCCTCGAAGCATAGCAGCCGAACCGTCGCGAGCGTGGGTCTCCGGGCCATCCCGCTGGCGGGCCCGGGGCGATGCCGCGCCCGTTGCTCCGCCAATGGCACTCGTATAGGCGTTTGTGAAGTGAATTGCAAAGTTTGGCCTGCAATGCCCACCAGCCGCGCTAGATGGAGGGGGGGCGGGGTGGTCGGCGGATGCAAGAAGATTCTCGCCAGCGCTTGACGTTGGACTTCCGAACTGCCATCGTGAAAATGGCCGCCCCGCCACCGCTGGCCCCATGGATCCGCGCATCCGCGACTTGCCCTCCACCACGTTCTGCGGCGAGCGTCTGAGTCGGCACCAGATCGTCGAGATCCAGGAGACCGTGAAGTTCTTCCCCCACCTCAGCCGCAGCGAGCTGGTGGGCACCGTGTGCGTGCAACTGGACTGGCACACGCTTGGCGGTGCCCCCCGCTTGGGCTTCGACTTGCGCGTGCTCAAGGAACTGCAACGCCGCGGCATTGTCCAGCTGCGGCCCAAGCGCGACGCGGGACGGGGGCCGCAGAAGCCGCTGCAGTTCGACGACCGCACCGCGCTTCGGCCGCCGCTGTGCGAGCCGCTGGCCCAGCTGGTGCCGGTGCGCTTGGAGACTGCGACCGAGCCGCAGGAGGCGGCGATGTGGAATCAATGGCTGGAGCGCTATCATCCGCTCGGCTATCGCCAGCCGCTGGGCGCCTGTCTGCGCTAGGTTGTGCGGGACCGGCGGGACCGGCTGCTGGGCTGCCTGCCGTTTGACCGCGCCACCCGGCGGCTGCCTTGCCGCGACCGCTTCACCGTATTCAGCCAGACTCACACTTGAGGAGAAGCAACTCAATGAACTCAGACAACGACACGGACCGGACCTTGAGCAATGGTGGCACAGCCGTATCGGCCACACCTTCGATTGCCTTACTCAATCGGAGGCTAGGTATCTCTCCGGATCCCCGAATGTTGACAGAATCCGAAATAAGATTATTGCAGAAATGCGCAGCAGAGGCGATCCAGGTTGGAAGAAAAATCGTAAAGAGCAAGGGTCGTATATCCAAGCCCTAAAGGCGACACGATCAACACTGTGTCCTGACGGTAAACCGCGACTGACGCGCCGATCGTCACCCGCATTATGGAAGGGATATCGTCGCTCAACAACACCCATGACCCGTGTGATTCCGCAATCTGGCTTTGACCCACGCATGGTAGTCTTCCGTATCCTGGATCGAGCGTGTTCCCTTCTGTCGACTCTCCACATCACAAGTGCGTTCCGAGATGTGCTAATGAGAAACTGTCCGGATCAGCCACCGCCAGAGTGGTTCAGTGGCCTCCGAGCTGACGGGCTCCCTACCCTTGAACCGCATCTGGCACTAACCCCGTTGCCGTTCGTCGGCTCCGAGCACAGTGACGGTCGACTGATGGGCATGGGAGTGATCCTGCGCGCGGTGTGGACTCACAGCACGCGGGACGCTGCCTAGAGCCAAGCCTGCGAAACCTCGAGACCAGCCTATCACGCGAGCATATTCTGTATGCGGGGAAGTGGTTCGAATGCAGGTTGGAACTCGACACTCGCGAACATCAACCGGTCAATCTCAACTCCACGACTTGGTCTGGAGGAGACGGGGGGCGCGGACTTCGGCCACAGTGATTCCGGTCGCATTCGACAGGTACTTCAGCGGCAGCGACTGGCGGGATCAGACGGCTGACAGTCTGAAGGAAGCCTGCGAACATATCGGCCTTCCGAGCCCGAAGGAAGTGAAGATCCATAGAGTGTCTCTCATTCAAGGTGTCCCCCACAGTTGGCAGTTCCCGCAACTGCCTCGTAACAGTGGACGCGGACATCGGAGACATGGCCATGCCTTAATCAGGTTTGATGAACCAATTCTAGGACCAGTGGTCATCGGAGCGGGACGCTTTCGGGGATACGGGTTGTGCCGCCCAATCAACTTGAACTGACTGAGATGTAATCATAGAACCTAATGCTTGCAGCAAGACCACAGTTCCGTGCGAGTTCTGGCACTGAAGTGAGTTTGGTTATCACGGATTGTCATATCATGATTGCATCCTAACTCGGAATTAAGACGGTAGAAGAGACGACAACAGTCCCACGGTCGTCAATGGGCGCAAGTTGTTGTCAGTTCGTGGATGAGCAATGATGATGGTAGAGCGGAGTGAAGCTGGTCGCGTGCCGCTCCAGACATCGGGAAGGGGTGTCGGTGGCAGTAGGTTCGTTCGTTCCCGTCGCAGCTGCCATGGACTCAGGGAAGCACTCGGATGAAGGGAGCTTGCAGGCTGGCAAATGGCTGTCGGTAGCGTCTCAGGGCTCACCGGGCCGCTCAGTGTCCGGTTCTGGTCCATTGAAAACGGTCTCTAGGTGCTGCCACGTGTCTGTCGATTTTTCCGGTACCGGGGCTGGAGAGATGCCGTGACCAGGCCAAGTGTTTCAGATAAGGCAGGCAACCGCTTGCAATGTAGTTTGGGTGGTCACATTGTGATCTGTCTGAACCATAACTGCTCTACTTCGAGACTCCCTGTCACACTTGGCGGGGGGCTGGCAGTCGAACGGGCGGGACTAGCAGGGCCCGCTGGTGGCCTCTGCAGAGACATCCCATCCGGCCTTGGCCGCTGGGTCGCTACGCCGCAGTGAACACCGACCGTGTTGCGGGATGCCACAGCATCACTCCGCTAGCTACACCCACCCGATCTCGTGCAGTGCCTCTGCCGGCGAGCTCGACGTATTGCGCAGATCGACGGGTAGGACCATTCCTGCCGACCGCCCGTGCCGCCCGGATCAGGCGATCGATCCCTGCTGCCGACACCCGCCCTGCAGTAGCGCTTCCCGCCTCCTGAGTCTGTACTACACATCCTGAACAGGCTGTCTCAGATCCGTATACAATACTTAGCATGTCCCTCTCAGAGCGTGCCATCCGCACCTTCTTTGAGCGGCCCGAGAAGTCTGCACACCGCCAGTACGAGGCTCTGCGGGCCTTCTTGTACGAGGGTCGCACCGCGCGTCAAGTCGCCGCGCGCTTCGGATACTCTCCCAGCACCGTCTACACGCTGGTTGGCAACTTCCGCCGGCTCGACGACCCCGGCGAGCATTTCCTTGCGGACCGGCACAGTCCCGGTCGGTCGGTCTGCGACCCACCGCAGGAATTCCTCCAGCGCATCGTCGAGCTACGCGAGGCGCGCCTGTCGGTGCCCGGCATCAAGGCGCGCCTGGATGCCGAGCACCCCAGCGCGCCCAGCATGCGCAGGACTTGGCGTGCCCGCGGCGGCACGGCCGGCCGCTGCCTGAGACCGCTACCGACGCACTGCGGTCTCCCGGCCCAGCCGGCAGACTGGTGTTGAGTGCCAGATTAATTGACCGCGTTGGGGGGCGACTTGGTGCAGTCTGTGTGGACGACGGATGGTCTCACGTGTCCAATTGATCCGCAATCCGGCGCTACAGCGCCGCCGACCTGTGGTGCATGGACCGCGGCCTGGGACTCTTTGCCGGCCTCATCGTGCTCCCCAAGACCGCCACCCTCGCAGCCCATTCCGACCGCGCCACGCACTCGATGCGCCACAGCCTGCTCGGTTCCTTGGCTGCCATCTGGAAGCACAAGGGCCTGCTTGGAGACTCTGCCAATCTGGAGTTCACCACGCTGCCGCACTGGGGTGACGATGAGACCGTTCGCCAGCCATGGTCAAGCACCTGAGTCCGGGCCCTGCTCAGCATCTCAGCCGCCGTGGCCCAAGATCCCGACTCCGGCCTCTTGCTCAGCTCCGATGCCGGTGGCCGGGACAGCAGCGGGCCCGACACGGTCCTCGAGTTCCTCTTCTTTCTCCCGCCAGAACAACCTGCCCGCGCGCTACCTAGTCTTCGACTCGCGCTTCACGACCGACGGCCACTTCGCCCGCCTCAACGACGACCGCATCCTGCTTGTGACTTTCCGACGCCGGGGCAAATCCCTGCTGGCCCGCTCTCAAGACCTCGACTCAGCCCAACTGCGCCAGATCCGCGTGCCCACCTCCACCGGCACCCGCCTGCTCACCGTGCACAAGCAGACCGTTCCACTGCGCACCTATCGTGGCTCCCCGCGCCAGATCACCCTCCTGCGCGGCCCCCACCGCCGTCCAGCCTTCCTGATCACCAATAACTTCCAGGCATCTCTCTCCCAGATCATGCGCCTCTACGCCTGCCGCTGGTTGGTCGAGCAGTCCATCTCCGAGTAGCTCTCCTTCTTCCACCTCAACCGCCTCTCCTCGGCCATGGTCATCCAGGTCGACTTCGACCTCGCCATGACCGTGCTGTCCCACAAGCTGCTGCGCCTGCTGGCCCACGACCTGCCGCCCGGTTATCGGCGCCTAACACCGCGCTCGTTGTTAGATTCGAGAGGTTCCTCTCCAACGCCGCGCAGATCACTCTCTCCCCGCAACGCTGCGAGGTCGCACTGAAGCACATGCGGGACTTGCCCGCCTTGCTAGAGGCACTGCGATCCATCGGTACACACTCCATCCCGTGGCTCGGCAACCGCCAGTTGCGATTTCGTGGAGCGACCATATCCTAACTCTGCCTGAGTCCTGCTGCTCGCCAAGAGCTAGGTCTTAATTGCGGCAACGAAAAGCGGTGCTCTTCGATGCGGGTCAGCCGCGCACCGAGCCGGGCGTCCAGCCGCTCTATGTCGGCCCGCAGCCACGCGAACAGGCCTACCAGCAGCGCAGCCAGCACGAGCAGTTGCCTCGAGTCCCTCAACATCCTCACGGCCCTCGAAGCGTAGCAGCCGAACCGCCGCAAGCGAGGGTCTCCGGGCCATCCCGCTGGCGGGCCCGGGGCGATGCCGCGCCCGTTGCTGCGCGGTGCCTTGGACTTGTGCAGGTATTCCGCCACTCCACTGAGGAGCTCGCATGCCTCTCCGGACGGATTGCCGAGCGTACATGACGGCGCGATCGTGACGCCGTTCTGCGTTACCACGCGTCTTGATGCGCTCGTGGATCTCACGGAGCGCCTCTTCGCTCGCCCAGCCGTCCACAGGCGGGATGTTGACCTCCAAGATGGGTCTTCGGGGCGGAATCATGCCCAAACTCGCAATCACCGCTCACGGCAAGGGCTTGCCAACCGGGAGACTCTTCGTGGTGCTCCCTCGATTCGCTTTGCCGAGTCCTCGCGGCCGTGCTCCCTGGATGCAGTCCGGCACGGCGCAGGAAGGTCGGTCGGGAGATCGCTTTTCCCCGAGTGGCGGGGCGGGTTACATGCCCCAGACGGTGATGGACACCTCGTCGGGCCGGGGGTCGCGGCGGAAGATGCGAGCTTCCCAGGATCGGCTAGGGCGCAGGTCGAAGACCACGAGGTGGCCCCGGGCGGCACCGCAAGCATCCATGTAGCCCGCCGTCTGCAGCTTCCCCTTGGCGATCACGGCCTCCAGTCCGGACTTGTCGCCGACGACCTTGCACTCGATGACGTGCTTCACGGCACCGGAAGCCAGAGTCCGCCCGGGCAGCGGCCATTCGATGACGAGGTCGGAGCGCCCGCGGCCGACGGCGTACTCGCGAGTGATGCGGCCGCCGCTGTTGACGACGCGGTGGAGGTAGGACTGCAGGACGAGCTGCGGGCCGGCTTCGCGATGCCCGTAGCGGTCGATCCATGCCTCTGAGTTTTCCCGGAAGTAGGCTTGGAACGCGGAGAGCAGCTTGGGGAGGTCCAGGGTGCCGTCGGGGCGGACATACCAGTGGGGGAAGACGAAAGCCTCCAGCTCGGACTCTTGGGCGACGGTGAGTTCGCGCGGGATGACCTCGGCGTAGATGGGGTTGGCCATGGTGATGGGGCCGGAGGCTGCGATGAGGCCTAGGTCGCGGAGGTACTCAATGTCGCGGGGGCTGTAGTCGCAGTTGCGCGATCCTCCGATCATGGGCAGAATGACGCGGCGGACGCGTTCCTCGCCGAGCTGGTTGGCGAGCTGGTCGAGGTGTGTGACCCGCTTCGCAATGAGCGTCTCCTTGGCTCTGTCGACGGCATGGACAGTTACGGGTCGGCTGCGGTCGCGGCCCTGCTGGTCTTGGAAGCAGGTCCGGTAGGCGAGGGCGTTCACCAGCCAAGGCTGGCCACGGGTCAGTTCCCAAACTCTCTCGAACGCAGCTTCCTCAAATCGCTGGCCGGTCTCGGCGGCATGCTGGTTGAGGAGGGATCGCACTTCGCCTTCGCGGAAGTCACCCAGCCTGAGGGACTCGGCCTTGATGTTGAAGGCGCTGCCGCCGGTGATGCTGTCACTGCGGGTGCAGGAGAAGACGCGGTAGTCGCGGACATCGCGAACGCCGCAGAGGATGACGCTTTGAGGAAAGCCGTCCGGCCGCTCGTCGTAGCCGGCGCGGAGCTGGCGAAGGACGGAGATCAGGGAGTCGCCGATCAGGGTGTCGATTTCGTCGATGAGTAGGACAAGGGGTTTGGGGTCCGCCTCGGCCCAGAGGGAGAGCAGTTCGTTGAGAACGCTGTCGGGCCCGCATCGGGCTAGCAGCCGCGGGCCGGACGAAGCGATGAACGTGTCACCCAGCATCCTGCGGGCACGCTTGCCTAGTTGATCGAAGAGGGCGCGCATGGCCCGGCCTACGTCCTCGCGGGCGGTCTGGGCGACCTCGAAATTGGCGTAGACGCAGCGGTAGCGCCCGGCAGCGTTGACGGTGTCGGCGAGCGCCTTGAGGATGGATGTCTTCCCGGTCTGGCGCGGGGCATGGAGAATGAGGCACTTCTCCATGTCGATTAGGGCCAGTATTTCGTCGAGGTCGACGCGTTCTAGCGGAGGGATGCAGTAGTGCTTGCGAGGGAAGACCGGGCCCTCAGTGTTGAAGAAGCGCATCCACGGCTGAGTATGGCAGGCAGCAGCCTGGGGCAGGAGTCTCGCGAAGGCAGAATTCAGGTCAGACTCGACCTCAGGTCGCAATCGGACGGAAGCGTCTGATCATCGCCCGCAGTACGCTCTCGCCCGGACACATCGCTCGGAGGGGATTCTGCCTAGCTGAGGTCAGGCGCTGCGCCGTCTTGAATAGCTGCGCCAGAGATCCGAGTCCGAGGTCCAAGAACCGGCATTGGCTTCGGGCGGGGCACTCACTCCGCCTCCTTGAGTCCGAAGCAGTAGAGAGTGTTCGAGAAGTCCACGGCATAGACCTGGCCGTCGGCCACGGCGATCCCGGTGAAGTGGCTCCAAGTGTTGAACGCCTCCGGCCCCGAGTCGAACAGTGTCTCTCCAGTCTGTGCGTCCAAGGCGCGCAGCCGCGCGACCGAAGCGTCCTCAAGTCGCTGGGAATCCTTCAGTAGCTCCTCGCGCTGGAACTCCCCGTACGGGAAAATACCAGCGTTCACCGTCTGCCGCACGTTCTCGCCGTTCGCGAGCACGAAGACGACGTCGTTCGCGATCGCGACGGGTTCCGGCACGGCCATGTCGCCGCTGACCCATTCGGCCTTCAAGTACGGCTCGCCTGTGTCGGGGTGGTCCGCCACGGTGAACGCCATCACGGAACCGTTCGGGTTGGGACCATTCGCAACGGGGAATTCTGGAGCCTTGACCGAGACCGGCCCCCAGGTGGGCACGTAGACCCACACCCGGCCCTGATCGTCGACATAGGTGGAGAAGCCACCCCAGAGGCCCTTCGCCTCGAACCACTCCTCGTCATTCGACAGCAGAGGTGTCGTGTAGAGATTGTCGTGATGCGTCAAGCCTCCCATGTTGCTGGCGTCCATCAGGTACAGCACGCCCTCCTTGCCGCCGATCGCGACCAGCTCGCGACCCTCGTACTCCAAGACGACGGCGGAGGCCGTGATGTCGAAGTCGCGCTTCCAGACGTACTCCCAGTTCGAGGGCGTGTAGTAGTCGACCAGCTCGAGTGTCTCCGGGGCAAGGCGGAACATCGTGTTGCCGAATACTCGCTGGCCGGGGTTGAAGGGTCCGTCGCCGGTGCCGGCGTAGATGCCGCCGTCCCGGCCGATCGCCACTCCGGCGCGCCCCCAAACGCCCGCGCCGTAACCCGGCGTGGCCCGCCAAACTCGAATGACGATGTTCTCCGGGTTCGAGATGTCGATGGACGAGACTCCGGACACCGCGTCCCCGCACTGCTGGGAGATCGTCGTGTAGAGCACATCGCCGATCCGGTTCAGGCTCCAAGCCTTGGCGAAGGCCGGGACCCACTGCTGGGAACGGAACAGATCCTTGCCTGTCGCCAAGTTCAGCGCGTACAGTCGCCCATCCGTCGAAATGATGTAGATCGCGTTCTTTGCCACGTCGACCGTCGGCGTCGCGTTGAGGCCCTTGGGGCAGAGCCACATGCCGGGAACCTTGTTGGCGACGTCTGTCTGGAATTGCCTCTCCCAGACGATCTCGCCGTTGTGGGCATCGATTGCGTACATGACGTCGCCGGTCCCGGCGACATACACGAGATCCTTGAGGCCTTGGCGGCCTTCACTGGTCCGTACGTCCGTCACCACGATCGGCGCCGTGAGCGCGGCCAGCGACTTGGGCTGGTTCTCGACGGTGGTCTTCCACTTCAAGGCCATCTGGCCGACGTTGTCGCGATTCAGGATGACTTCTGACCGCGCCCAGCCGCTGCGGCGGGCATCGTAGCTGAAGGTTGGCCAGTCGCCTGCGAAGGCGGGGGCGGGCGCGGCGAGTGCCGCCAGAAGAACGAGTGGGAGGATGCGCATGGAGAGTCTTCAGGTGCCGGGACGCTGCGGAGGCCGATTGGCGGAGCCGTTGCGGCGCGAGGAGAATCCTAGCAGGATTCGCTCGTCCGTTTCCGCATTACCGACTGTAGCCTGCGACACTCCGCCAGCCGACGGCGTTGAGCGGGCCGGTTGTCCCGCGACCGGCGGATGCCGGCCAGCGCAACGCGGATGCATCGGATCTCGATGGCGAACTCCACGGTTGCGGCCGCGGCACGCGTCGCGAGCGCCGCCAGCTTGCGCGGAACTGAAGTCGTCCGCTGCGATCGTGCCGCCAAGGCGGCAGTATCCTGCGCTAGCGACGACGAGTACGGTAGGTTGGCTGCATGCGATCCCACTACCGGGCTAGGGCGGCAGTTTCCTACGCTAGCGACGAGGAGTATTCGGAGGAGGTGATGGAGGACAGCAACCTCCGCGAGAGCTACGACCCGAGCTATCTTGATGAGGGCGACTGGGTTCAGGATGACCCGGACTTGTTCATCAACGACCCGGCGACCGATGACGAGCTGTCCTGGGACTACTAGGGCTGCGAGGGGCGGATCTCTCGCCAGGCGAGTTGGCCGGCGTGGCGCTGTTCACTCGTTCGCGGTGGCGCTGAGAGCCCACAATGAGTGGGATGCTCCTCGTGACGGCCCGGTGGTGCCTGCTGGCTGCAGGTCTGGCTCTTGCGGCCGGCGCTGGAGGGCAGTCCTTCCAAGGCGGCGTACGCGGCACGATCCGCGACGCCGCGGGCGGAGTGATTCCCGGAGCGAGGGTCACGCTCGAGAGCGAGAGCACGGGCGCTGAACGCGCCGCGTCCACCAACGAATCCGGCGAGTACGCGTTCGCCAGCGTGGAGCCGG
The DNA here is from genome assembly GCA_963662745.2 of Bryobacterales bacterium. Classification (GTDB taxonomy): domain Bacteria; phylum Acidobacteriota; class Terriglobia; order Bryobacterales; family UBA6623; genus VXMF01. Next base: position 12,437 of record CAXXUI010000002.1, on the reverse strand, counting down.
GCACCTACTCGCTGAGCGCGCTGTCGGACGGCTTCGCTCCCTCGCGCCGCGAGGGACTGGTGGTGGGGATCTCCGCCTTCTTGGTCGAAGACGTCAGCTTGGATCTCGGAGGCATCGAGCAGGCGCTCACCGTCAGCGCCGCGGCACCGCTTGTGCAGAACGGGTCGGCGTCGGTGGCGTCGACGATTGATCGCGAGCAGATCGAGTCGCTGCCCTCGCCGGGGCGGAACGTGTTCATCCTGGCCGTCACCACCCCGAACGTGGTCCACACCGGCAATCCCGTGTGGGTGAAGCAGTCCGACCAGACCAACTCCTCGCTGCTGTCGCTGGGCGGGGGGCCGCTGCGAGGCAACAACTACACCATCGACGGCGTGTCGATGACCGATCTCAGGAACCGGTCGGTGATCATCCCGGTGTTCGACGCGGTCGAGGAGCTGAAGGTTCAGACCAACACTTACGACGCGGAGATGGGCCGCACCGGCGGAGGCGTCTTCAACACCATCCACCGTCGCGGTTCCAACGACTGGGCGGGCGGAGCGCACTACCAGTTCCGCCCTGGGAAGCTGGACACAGCCTGGCGCAGGCTCGCCTTCTTCCAGCAGCGCGACTTGGACAGGGGTCTGTTGCGGCGGGAGGACTTGGGGAGCGCGCAGTACAACTTGGCCGGCGGTTCGTTCGGCGGCCCCATTCGCCGTGGACGGACGTTCTTCTGGGTCGCTTCGGAAGGGTATTCCGACAACGCGATCGGGAACACGACACTCAGGCTGCCGACGCCCGCCGAAGCGGCGGGCGACTTCTCCTCCAGCGGCGCGACTGTGTACGACCCGCTCGACACGGACGCCGGCGGCGCCAGGCGTCCGCTGCCCGGCAATCGCGTGCCCGCGGACCGGATCGATCCGACCGGTGCCGCCTTGACCAACCAGCTGGCCGGCCTCGGGCCCGGAGGCCGCGTCTCCACTTCGGGGATCCAAACCGTGCGGGCGATCCAGGCCACGGGCAATGTCAGCCATTCCGTCGGGGAGAAGTGGAGCTTCTCGTCGACCTACCTCCACTACCGCTCGACCGAGCCGCTGTTCGGTCACTACCAGGACCTGCTCAACTCCGATGAGCGCCCTGCCTTCGGCATCGGTGCCTCCACCTTGGGCCGGGAGGTTCACGCGCTCGCCGTCAACGCCACCGCGGCGCTGTCGGCGGCCTCGGTGCTCGCGCTGCGGTACGGGCAGACCTACTTTGACGACTCCTGGTCCAGCCCGGAGTTCAGCGAGCAGGACCTGCGGGGGCAGCTCGGGTTTCAAGGCAGCTTCCTGGACAAGATCTACTCGCAGCAGGGGTACCGGGGGCAGTTCCCGTCGGTCACGGTGGCGGACTTCGGCGACGGCGGGCTCACCCACGGGGGCTTGAGCAACGACGACGTGGTGTGGGAGTCACGGGAGGCGAGCGGCTCATACTCGGTCTTCCGCGGGAGCCACTCGTTGAAGCTGGGCGCCCAGTGGAGGCGCCTGGGCTTGCATACTGCGAACTTCGGCCATGGCTTCGCGCTGGGCTTCGCCAAGCGCTTCACGCAAGGCCCCGATCCGGTGAGCCCGTCCACGGGCTCTGGAAGCGCCTTGGCTGAGCTGCTGCTCGGCATCCCCAACAGCGGGGCGGCGACGCTGGCCACGCCGGCGGACTTCTTCGTGGACTATTTCGGCGGCTTCGTTCAGGATGACTGGCGGGTCACGCCGGACTTGGTGCTGAACCTCGGTCTGCGGATCGAGCGCGAGACGGGCCTTCACGAGCGCGAAGACGCCTTCGCGGTCGGCTGGGATCGCGAGCGTCCGTTTCCGGCGCAGGTGGACGCCCCGCCGGCCGCGGGGCTGTCCTGGCCGGGCTTCCCGCTGCGGGGCGGCCTGATGTACGCGGGCGTGGACGGCAATCCCACGCACCAGTGGAATCCGCCGGCCGTCAAGTTCGGCCCGCGGGTCGGTTTCGCCTACTCCCTCGGCGCCGAGACGGTGGTGCGTGGCGGGCTCGCCGTGTTCTGGGCTCCGTACGCCATCCCGGCCGGCACCGGCGCATCCGAGACCGGGACCTATGGTTTCACGGCCGTGACCAGTCTTCCCGCCAGCGTAGATGGCGTCCGCCCCCCGGAGGCGACGGCTGCCAACCCGTTCCCGGCCGGCCTCCTGGACCCCTCCGGCGCGGCCAACGGCCGCTTCCAGAACATCGGGGGCGATGTGTACTTCAACGACCAGCACCGCGATTCCCCCTACATCACGAAGTGGTCGCTGGACTTCCAGCACTCTCTCGGGGCGGGCTTGGCGGTCAAGGCCGGCTACGTCGGCAGCCGGGGAGCCGATCTTCCGATCGGCGGGACGCTCGACGCCGTCATCAACGTGAACCAGTTGGCTGATCCGCACTTGGCCCTCGGAGAGCGGCTGAATGAACGCCTCCCCAATCCGTTTCGAGGCGACGCCAGGTTCGGGCCGTTCGCCGGCGAGCCGACGCTGCCGCTCGGCCAGCTGCTGAGGCCGTTTCCCCATTTCCGCAACGTGTACGCCCGCCACGTCACCGCCGGAAGGTCGGTGTACCACAGCCTCCGCTTGGAGCTGGAGCGCCGTTTCGGGAGGTCGTGGGGGGCGCGGGCGAACTACACCCGCACGATCCATCGAGACAACATCTACGAGGACAACACCCTCGTCGAGAGCCTCACAGCCGAGGTGTACGACTCCCCCGACGGGTGCGCGACCGGGAAGTGCCCGGTCTTGGAGTCGGACTATGGTCCCTCGAGGCTGCACGTGCCCCACCAAGTCAACTTCAGCTCCAGCTATCAGTTGCAGTCCCGGAGCCGCTTGCTGGACGATTGGACGTTCTCGTTGTCGGCGATCCTCAGGAGCGGCTTCCCGCTGGTGGTCACGCAGAACGAGAACCCGCTGCTGGCCTACGGTTTCGGCCATCAGCGCCCCGAGGGCGTCGCTCTGACGTCAAGCGCTGAGCCGGCGGAGGACCCGGAGCGCTATCTGACTGCCGCATCCGTCGTCCCGGCCGAAGGATTCCGCATCAGCGGGGGGGCTCACACGACGGATGCAGTGCGGACCCCGGCGCTGTTCAACTGGGATGTTGCGGCTGAGAAAGGCGTTCAGTTGTCGGAGAGCACCAGTCTCACGCTGCGCTTTGAGTGCATCAACTTGCTGAACCAAGTCAACTGGCGCGGACCGCGGACCGTGGTCGGAGCCGGCGACTTCGGCAGCATCCCGGGCACGCGCGGCTTTCCCAGGACGGTGCAAGTGATGGCCAGGCTGGCGTTCTAGGCGGGCCCGCCGCGAACCAAGTGTAAGGACGCTACAGGCACCCCTGCGCATTGGGCAGGGCCCGCAGGGCAGGGGCAGGGGTCCCCGCGCCGGCGGAGTCAGTCCGCTATCGGTCGGTCCTCCACCAACCGTTAGGTTCCAGCCATTGCAGCCATTCCGCCAACCGGGCAGACACCGCGGCCAAGGCCGCCGGGCCCGCCTCTTCGTCCTCTTCGAAGGCCGCCTCGACCGAGGCCGCCTCGCCCCGCAGCACCTTGGCAACCGCCGTATCCAGCAGGGCCAGTTCCGGGGCGGGCAGCCAGTCGGCCAGCCCCGAGCCATCCTTGGCCGAGGCCAGCAGCAGGGGCAGGGCAGCTACCAGCCCCGTCGCTGAATCAAGGGGCGGCAGCCGGACCGAGTCCGCCTCGTCGGGCAGCCCCTGCAGCACCTTGGATATCAAGTGCGCCGAGGCCTCGAGGCCCGGAAACGGGCAGCGCCTCGCCGCCTCGCCGTAAATCAGCTGCCCGGCCAGCCAGCCCATGGGACGGCCCAGTGTAACGGACTCGGGCAGCTTGCCGTATCGCTTCCCGACGGCCTCGGCCAAGGCCGCCGCCAAGCGCCGCCGCCCCGGCATCTCGCCGGCGGGCGGCTCGCCGTATCGCTCTGCCAGCGCCCGACTCACGGCCCGCCAAGCCTCGGCCAGCTCGCCCTCGTAGGGCAGTCGGGCCAGCAGCTTCCCGATTGGCAGGCTCATGACCGGGTGCTCTCCGGCCAGCGACGCAAGGCCGTCGCGACACCGCAGCACGGCCCCGAAGGTGGCAGGGCTGGCCTCGTCGCTCATGGTTGTCTCTCCCATAGCTTCTCCCTTGGCCCGTAATGCCACCGCGGGCACGGCTGGAAGTCGGCGGCGGCAAGAAGCGGAAAGGATACCCCATGTTCAAAGTCATCTTCTTGCTTCAATGAGGCCCGGCCCGAACGCCGGCTGTAGGGTGCCTAGAGAAACCGCCGCCGACCGCTCCAGTATGGCACCGAGGGAGCCGGCGGCCGTCGACGATCCTCTCCAACGAGCTGCCAGCTATAGCCACAAACCACGATTCGCGCAACAACCGAAAACCAAGAGGATGTGATACTACGCCGGCGGAGCCCGTTTCGTTCACCGCCACGCCCCAGCGCCCGTAGCTCGGCGGACCATGCTCCCGGGTGCAATTGCGAGATACGCCGAGACTTGGCGGTCCGCGCTGCTATCGTCAGGCCCTACCGTGCGGCCGTCAGAATCGGTCCCAGATCGGGCCACGCGGGAATCTGGTCCTGGGAGATGCCAAGCTCGCCGTAGAAGGTGTCCCGGAACGCCCGATAATCTTTCGCCTTCACCGGCCGGGAGCCGTGAGCGAACAGGGAGTTGTTTCGCTTGAACAGGTGCTCCTTCAATCGCTCGTAGGTCCCCATCTGCCGGGCCGACAATTCGCCGCACTCCTTCAGTATGCGGAACAGCTGTTCAATGCCCAGTTTGTAGGACCCGTCAGGATGCTGACGGAAATTGTCGCGCAACCATGGCCGGTGCCGTTCGGGGAGGGATGTCAGGCGCAGCCTTCCCAGTTCGGACCCGAATGCCGCTCTTATCAGGCGTTGCGCATGGAGTTCCACAGCCCGATACAGCCGTCCAACGGCATCGTCGTAGCGGCCCTGGTGCGCGCGGCGGTCGGCGTTGGCGATGAGTTCGAGGACGGTCTCGTGACCGGGAGTCGTGTCGGTGCGCCCGGTTTGCTTCCTCAGAACCAGCCAGCTCTGAAAAGTGTCCTCGACAGGCACCAACAGCGAGTCCCCGAGGACAAGCGGAAGCAGCTCACGGCACCTGCGATAGCGTTTGAACGCACCGTCAAAATCAAAGCGGTCGGCGCACGCCAAACTCCTGACGAGGCGTGACAGAGCTTCCAGTCTGGTCCGCATTTCGCCGTTGCAACGCCGCGCCGCACCCGAGAGCACGTCCCCTGCGAGGTCCGAGTGGTAGTCTCGCATGAGGGTGGCAGCTCGCTCTAAATCCCGCACAGCGTATGTGTTCCATGGATTCTCGCAGACGAAGGTCTGCTCCGATCCATCCACCACGACACCGAGATTCTTCTTGTCACGGGTGTCGCCGCCGACGTATCGAAACGAAGAGTGGCGCTCCACTGCGGCCAGCGCGAGCGCCGCGGACATGGCCTTGGTCGCCCCGGTAATGTCAGCAGCCACCTCAGAGTCCTGCAGGTCCCGGCGCCGCAGCCAGTCGGCCAAGCCTTGCCGGATTTCTCCGTAGCAGCGACCGATGTCTTGATGGTCGCTGACCAGCAGGAACTCCCACTGTGGGAGAGTCCCCGAGATTGCCGGGAGTATTTCCTGCTCCACCTGCGGCCTAGATTCCTGCGATACCACGAACAGGACGAAGCGAGGGCGTGCGTCGTTGAGCGCGGCCCTGACCGGAGCCGCATTGCCCCCGACGGTGGTCACAAGACCCTTGATTGGGTTCATGATACAGGACTCAAGGATGCCAGCCTGCTCGGTAAAGGGTCGTTCATTCCTCGCCCAGCCAGTTCTTGACCTCCGTTTTTCTCTGAAACGCCTTCGTCTTCTTTTTCGATTTCCACGTTCCGTCCTTCTCCATCGCGGACTTCAGCCAGACGGCGACTTCTTGCAAGTCATCACCGCTCCAGAGCCCCCCAAAGGCCGTGCCGTAGACTGCCACGCTGGGCTTCTCCTGCCTGTTCGGACGCTGCTCAACGATCGTGTCGATCTGCCGCTCCAGCGGGGTCATCCCGCGTCGCCGTTCTCGCTCCCTAGCTCTTCGCTCTTCGGCGTCAAGCTTCCCGCGGAGCTCCCCTGCTCTTGTCTTGTCCCGCTCGAATCTACCGTATCCCACGGCGGTCTTGGCGCCCGCGCCCTGCCACGCCAAGGCCTTGGCAATCCAATCCATCACCACACCGACATCGTTTCGAGCTTTGGCACCACGGGGAATCACGCCGACCAGCAACTTCGCTCCCTCGGCCACGGTGAGGAAGGGAATCGGAGTGGGCGAGCACCAATCGCCCGGATGATCGTTGGAGGTCCAGTTCGCGTAATGGGGAGTCATGACGTCAGCATCAAGGCGGACAGGTTCAATCGGCACGGCGTCTAGGAAGGCAATGGTTCCGGAAAAGGTACCCGCCGATTTTCGGTCACCGAGGAGCTGTTCCAACTGTGAACCCCGAGTGCCGGATTCGCCCTCCGCCTTCGCCCACGCCCGGACCATGCCCTTCATGGAGCTTCCAGGCAGATAGGGCGTGGCCAATGTGGGGTGCCAGACGAAACCGTTCTCCACGGGATGGCTGCGTCCCAACCCGGTGACGAATCGGGAGCACGCGGCGAATACACCCCAGCGACCTCTACGGCCGTCAACCATCCGCACGATCCGAACGGCGTGCTCGCTGAGTTCGCCAAGGGTTCCCACGCGCCCGGTTACCGTCTGAATCCACTTCAGCTTCGGGTTTTGTCCATCGCCGCCACTCGGCATGGACCACGACGGTGACGACCAGCTGTTGCAGAACTTGTCGTACCACAGCCCAGTGTGCCCTCCCTCGGAAAGAGTGGGCTTGGTCTCCGTTCGGTAGAGCGGACGCGCCATCTTATTCCCCTCCCGCGCCATCCCGAAGGAATGCCCGGCAGAACTTCTTGTGCCATCGCAGCCACGCCAAGGCTTCCGCCTGGGCGTGCAGATACTTGTCCTGCCCGTGCCGTACAATGGAGGCGAGTAAGCCGACATCGCCACTCCCCGAATAAACGCCTCCTTCCGATCGGCAGAGCCAACATTCCACATTCTTGTAGAGGGCCTTGTGCTCCCCTCCTGCGGCAATCTCGGTCGCGAGAGCCTGGCCCAGCCCGTTCATTACGATGGCAGGTCCCAGTCGGTCGACGTAGGAGCGATACTTCTTAGCACTACTCATCTCTCGCGCGCATTTCAGAGCGTCTTCAGCGCGCTCTTGCTCCAGGGTTCTGCTCGTCATACGTCACTCTCCCCGACCGTTGTGGACTTTGGTGACGGCAAACCATCCCTGACCGATGGTCTCGTTCCCGCCCACTTGCAGGTAGGACCCACCCTCCGGGAAGAGGTGGTCGAGTGATTCCAAGGCCTCGCCGGACCGACCGGCCACCATCGCGTACATCAGGGTGTCCGGGGGCAGGGTTTCCTCGTACCACAGATTCGTACTCTTCTTCATGTCGTCGAGGACATTGCGTGCCTGGATCGATAGCCCGTACCGGGCGAACCACCCGAAGTCGTCATCGTGAAGGACTGCGATCTGGCCCGCAAGTCGCTTCTTCGTGTCGTCATGGGCTACCAACTGACGGATGGTCTTCACGAGAGCGTCATCGGGTGTCCCTTCGATCCCGAACTGCCGTTCCTCAAGAAACACAAAACCCGTTCCTTTGGTTTGCACTTGACCCTGAGATACCTCCGGCACCTCAAAACTGGGATCGTCTCCCGAACGGCGAATATCGCGACGGTAGCGCTCGATCAGGTGCGGACACGTGGCCCAACGGTACGCCGAGGTCAGACTCCGAACCGGCAACAACAGCAGGCGCGCATCGGACACGATCAGATCACCGGCTTGGTCGGTTCCACCGAACAGGCGGCCGGTCTCTGACTTTGACAGCGAGCTCCGCTCTGCCTGGTCCTTCAGCGCACCCTTCAGGCTGGATCCGACCACGACCGGGTAGTCCGTCGCCGCTTCACGGGCGACCGGGAGGTCGATCACTCCAAGTCCCCGCCCCGATCCTGGATGGATGGGTGTCTCAGCCAGCATTCCAAAAGTGGTTGCTTCCATCGTCGTCAATCTCCTCGCTTATCGGGCCACCTGCCAAGCGCGACCCTTCCGAATCCCCATTCTTGACGTAATCCCACGGACAAGAAGTCGCTTCCGTCACGTGTGGACGTGCCGAGCCTCGGCCGTCGCGTAGTCTCGCAGAACAGTACGCTCCCCGGAGCAAGGACGCTGCGAAGTGCCAACGGCCTCCGCGCAAGCGAATTCCAGCCTCCGATCCGTAAAGGACGCCGCAGGCAGGCAGACACCACACGAGCCCCACCGAGATCCTTCAACGGCCGCCTCCGCTGGATGATTTCCGGTTGCAGGTCAAGCGGCGTGACGGCAATGACGGAGAAACGGTTGCTCTCCTGAATTCGGTGGGCGCCGGTGGGAATCTCGATGCTGCCACCCCAAGCCGTGCACTCCGCCAGTCGGCTTTCGCCTCCGAGGGGAAGCAGACCGCTCGGAAAACGCCAGTGGGCCGGAACGCCCGCCACCTGTACTCCCAGCGCGATATCTCCCTGTGGCCGCACATGGCGTGTCGAGTACAGCATTCCTTCGGTGGCCGTCCTCGTGTGAGTGTCTCGCCGAAGGCCGATCCGCTCTTCCATGGCCCACAGGGATGCCTCCGAAACGATGTCCTCAGCATTCGGAAGCAATCCGCAGAGCACTCTTCGCATGCCGGCTGCTGTAATCCAAGCGTTGTCCTTCGCCTTGAGTTTGATCTCTCCATCCCATATTTCCGCCACCTGTGGCAGCCGGACGTCGTCACCCAGGTCGCATTGCACCTGCGGTCCTGGTCGCAGCAACGCCCTCGGAGACCACCTGCCCCGGTCATCGGACGCGCCAAGCACGTTGCGAGGGCAGCAATACAGGGGCTTCCCACTACGCAGGAGCAGAGGTCCATGCACGCTGAGACGCCCCAGATCGCGGGGGCCGTTCCCGAGGACATCGTTCAACTCGTTCGGCCACCGGCAGCGTCCATTCCAGCCGTTGCAGCGAGCGATGGCTGCGCGAAGCGCTCCGACCACGGTCGGTGGGTGCGGCGGAAAGATGCTCGCCACTCCTTCCTGTGGCGTACTTCCGGCCGTGAAGGGGGTGGCGTCGCGGAAGAACCAAGTGTCGACGGGACGAAGCATGATGCGCTTCATGATGCCCCCTCTTCTTCCTGAGGATTCGCCAGGAATCGAGCCAACATCAACGCGTCCAGCCCGATTTCGCCCTCGTGCAGGCGGGATGGCGTGGCACGTGATCGCCACAGCAGGTGTACGATCTGACTCGTGAACATGTTGGTCTGCACGAGGTCTTCGCCTCTAACACGTCTCGACAAGCTCTGGCATACCTCTGCGCGGACGAAATGCATGAGATCGAGACGGTTCGCAGGCGTGCCCCATTGTCCTGGCATCCAGAAGTCCCAGCCGCAGAGAAGTGAAAGCGTGTGTCGAATCCGGTACAGGAGCCCGGAAGAGATGCCGGGCTCGCCCACCGGCTCGCCCAAGTGTTTCTTCAGCCTGTAGAGCTGGTCGATCGCGGGCACATCGGCGGTGGACAACGAACCGTCAGCCCCCCTTGGACGTCGACTCCATGTCGTGACCCACTCGCAGTTCTTGCCGCTCGGCTTGAGAACCGTGGCAACTAGCGAGTCGCGACCATTGGCATCCTTGGCCACGTCGTCCAACAGCTGGTGAGCCGTCTCGATGACTTGTCCGAGCGGATAGCGGATGTGGGCGAAGACTACGGCCGCCGAAAGAGTTGCCGCGATGGTCGAGCGATCGGCCCCGAAAGACGCGCGAAACGCGCCTCGGTAGGCTTGAGACAGCGCCTGTGCGCAGCGTAGAGCGGACTCCGCAGGCATCATCGCCATCACATCATCGCCGCCCACATAGACGGTGACTCCGTCGTGTTTCCGAACGATCGTGCGCACATCGGTCGTGAAGTGAGAGAGAGCTGATCCTACCGTCTCTCCTCCAAGTTTACCAACCAGCCTCCCCAGACGATCGCCGTCGGCGAGAACGAGCGCGTAGAACCTTGGTGGGGCGCCCAGCGCTCCCGAATCCGTACGCACGCGTTGAACGGCTTCCAGCGCGTCGTGGACGTCCGAGCGATTGTCCTCGGAGGACATGGGACACCGTCGTTCATCGCGCACGCAGTCGAGATGCAGCCAGTTGGCGTCCAGTTGGGAAAACAGCCTCGTGTGCGGTAGACGACCGGGCACGCGTGGCGGCCCCAGAGCTTCGGGCGCGACCGCTTGTACCATCTCGGCGTATGCTTCGGCCTGCTGCGCGGCTGTTGTCGCCGCCTTCCGGACCCACGGAGTCGCTGCCACATTAACCGTCGACTGCCAATGAGTCGCTTCCAACGTCCACCCTAGGGCGCTCTCGGCCACAAGAGGGAACAGCCGCTTGATCAGGGCGATGGCACTCAGTCGCTCGTTGTCGCGGAGGTTCAAGGGGCCGACGCGATTGCGAAGATCAGACCAGAATTCGTTCTGGCCATCGGTCTCGGAACGACCCGCGGCCTGCACGAACCCCGAGAGCTCCTGGAGATCAGGCATGACCGTGCACTTGTCGCCTGGCTCCGATGGACGGTCCTGATTGCGCCACTGCTTTCGCCGCGCGAGAAGAGGCAACCCATTGCGTCGATTTCGGTACTGGCCCATAGGTCCGGCGGTCCAAGCCACCTCCCAGAAGGCGTTGGCCTGACGCTGCCAGATCTCTATTGTACCCCTGCCGAGCGTTGTCGCCTGCGCAACGAACTCTTGCCAGACCGCGTCGCACACACCCTGCCACGCTTCGTGCATGGCGCGGACACCGGCCTGTGCCACGTCTCTGGCATCGCCCCTTTCCACTTCAACCACAAAGTGGTTCGGCAACGACCCGATGGAGGGCGGGTCTCCCTCCCGACGGCCGCTAACCCAAAGAAACAGGCGATCAGTCTCGACAGCCGGTCGGGTCACTTTGCCTCCTGCTTCCTTCATGCCCCGCATGGCGTGTGCGCTAAGGAACGCGAGAAGATAGGAGCTTCCCCACAGATCCCTCGTCCGGCGCGACCTTGCGATGAATCGCTGCACGGCACCGATGGAGAAATCGATTTTGTGACTCACGGCAGACGCACCTCCCTGACTTCGGTAAAGGGTTCTTGCCGCGCAAGGCCTCGGTGATTGCCACGACCTGCGAGTCGGTTCAGGAACTCGTCAATGGGCCGATAGAGCTCATCCTCCGACCGCTGGCGAACCCCGGTACCTCCGACCGATATCCCCGTTCCTGCGGGCAAGAATTTGCCGGGGAGAAAAGAGATGACAGCCACCGGCTTACCAACGCATACGTGGATGTGAATGAAGAGCGGGCTGGCCCGGCGGTCGTACTTGGAGTCATCTGGACCTACCTGTTGGCCACCGCGTTTTCCGTAGTTATGCGGAAGTCCGAACGCGATTCTGTCCGGATGCTCCTTGCGTTGCCACGCATTCTTCTGCATCAGGTCGTGGTCGTCTTGGAAGTTCCTCTCTGAACGTACGTTCCTGAGTACATAGCCTCTGTATCCCCAAGCGCGGAACCGCACCATTTCTCGACCAACGAGGTCCAGTAGATCCAGTGGATTGTCCGATCCTGCGGACAGAAGCACATGCCGAGTACTCTCGGAGAGTGCCGTGAAATCTGGCCAGGGCTGACGGGATCCAGCCTTGGCAGTTGGCTCGTGAAGGTCGACGAGTCGTCTGTCAAGATCCTTCATCGAGCGCGGTCTCGTCCAGACCGGAACATCGTCGATCAGGACTGACCGCAACGCCAACGACCCATACCCCTTGCGATTCTTGGCCCCCATTCCACCCATGGTTCCGACCGCAATCAAAGCCGCTTCCAGTGACTCTTGTTCCTGCTCATCCAGATCTCGGCAACGCATCCGGACGGTGAATTCGAACGGTGCGAGCAAGCATGGGCGCTCCAGTTGTCCGGTCTTCGGACCGAACGCGCCCATGACACCATAGCCGAGATAGCGCGCACCCGGTCCAACCTCCCTTCCGGCAGCTCCGCTGGGCATCTCCCTGCCAGTCCGAGCGAGCACGCGTCCGGCAGGAATCGGCTTGGGACGGTTCTCCGGCTTCAGCCGCATGACCACCCTAGATTGCCCCCCGTCGGCGCTCCCAAACAGACAGGCTTCTTCTTGATGGATCGCCTTGAGGTTGCCCCCCAAGCGCCTCCAGGACAGAGCCCTCCACCAGAACCGCAGAACCCCCTTGAAGCTCGGCAGCCGCAACTCGGCGGTCTGAGTCGGCTCCGCGCCGCCGCAGAACATGGGCGTGACGACTCGGTAGGTCGCGTCAATCGTCGTCATCCGCGTTCTTCCAGCCACTGATTGAGGT
>CAXXUI010000001.1:0-4384823 GCA_963662745.2 Bryobacterales bacterium | reverse complement strand
CCCCAGATCGTCATCAGTGCATGCCAGTGGTCCGGTGTGGCGACCGTGATTGCGTCTAAGTCGTCCCGCTCCAGCAGACGCCGGATGTCCGTCTCGGTCTCCGGCCGATACCCGCCGACCTCTTCGACCTCCGCCACGGCGTCAGCGAACAGCCGCTCGTCGATGTCGCACAGGTATCCGACCCGCACGCCCGGCATCTCCGCGAAATCCCGGTAGTGGGACTGGCCTCGCCCGCGGATCCCGACTACCCCCACCACCACCGTGTCGCTCGGGCTCGCTTGGGCGGCTGCCCGCGCCGGAGTGGCAGCCGCCAAACCGGCCCCGAGGGCCGTGCTGGTGACGAAGGTTCGACGGGTTGTCGGCATGGGCGGTCCAGGCAAGGGCGCTAGTCCCCGGCTGGGCTACATCCTAGCAGCTTGCCCCGACATCGACTCCGACCCTGAGACGCTCAGACCCATTTGCCCACTCGTCTCCGGCTATCCTAGTAAGAACATGCCTCGAAGCCAGATCCGACTCCTGCTGCTCGTTGCCGCCATCATCCTCGTAATGGGCAGCGCCCGAGGCATCGCCGATTTCGCCATCGAATACCTCTGGTGGGACGAGATCGCCCAAGTTCCGACTTGGTTTAGCATCCTGCTCTACAAGATCCTGCCCATGCTGGGGGCCTCGATCCTCGCTTGGCTAGTGCTGCTGTGGGCCCACCGCGGCGGCACTTCCTTCGCGGGAGCCGAGCTTGAGGACCATCCTTTGTATCGCAAGATTGTGGCTTTCGTCCTGCTGGTCCTCTCCTTCGCCTTCATTGGCTCTCAGGTGGAGTCGTGGACCGTCATGAAGTTCGCCGGCTCGCGCGGGGTCGCGGCCGGTGCCGAGCACTGGGCCGATCCGGTCTTCGACAAGAACCTCGCTTTCTACCTCTTCGACCTGCCGTTCCTCAAGCTCCTCGTCAAGTACGTCTTCACGCTGGCCTTCTTCGGAGCGGTGGTTTTCTGGATCTCCGGCCGCGGCTGGCAGATCTTCCGCAAGTTCCGGAGCTTCAAGGACTCCGGCGGGAACCTTGAGGAGTTCGACCTCGGCCCACAGCCGCTCATGCTGCCCGGAGCCACACAGACCAACTTCGCCCGCATTCTGGCCTGCATCGTCTTGGTCGGGGCCGCCGCCTGGTTCTACTTGGGCCAGTACGACTTGCTTCGATCCGACCATTCCTTCATGGTCGGCATGGACTACTTGGACGAGGTCTGGCGCCTGCCCCTGCGCCTGCTGGTCGTGGTCTGCCTGCTGCTGGCGGTGCCCCTCATCGCGACTTCCAGGTACAGGGTCGCGGCCTATCTCGCGGGCGGATCCTTCGTGCTCCACCTCGGCCTGCCGCTGGCGGTCCAGACGCTGTACGTGAGCCCGAACGAACTCACGCTTGAGAAGGAGTACATCGAGCGTCATATCCAAGCCACACGGCAGGCCTACGGCATCAACGCTGGGAAGGCACAGCCCCTCACCCTGAGCAAGACCCCCACTCTAGACGTCCAAGCCAATGCCACCTTGGTGGACAACATCCGCCTGTGGGACGAGCAGGCGTACACCGACACCATCACGCAGATCCAGGCGCTGCGTCTCTACTACCGCTTCTTTGACATGGACATTGACCGCTACCAGATCGACGGCAAGGTCAAGCAGCTGCTCTTGTCGCCGCGCGAGATCGATGTCGAGTTGCTGTCCAGCGAGGCCCGCACGTGGATCAACCGGCACTGGGTCTACACCCACGGCTACGGCGTGGTCGCCTCCGAAGTCAACCGCACCACGTCCGAGGGACTCCCGGTGCTCCTCATCCAGGACGCTCCTCCGAGCATCCAGATCCCGGACATTAGCATCGAGCAGCCCGAGATCTATTATGGCGAGCTGACCCACGATCCGGTCTTCGTCGGCACGGACCAAGAGGAGTTCGACTACCCCGAGGAGGATCAGAACGTCACCGTCCAGTACTCCGGCAAGGGCGGATTCCCCATCCACTCCTTGGCAGTGCGATTGGCGACCGCTGTGCGCGAGGGCGACTACAACATCCTCTTCACCGGACTGACCAACGAGGACAGCCGCATGATGCTCTACCGCAACGTGAGCCAGCGGCTGGAGCATTTGGCCAGCTTCATCGAATGGGACCCCGATCCCTACCTCGTCATCACTGATGACGGGCGGTTGGTGTGGATTCTGGACGGCTACACAACCTCCGACGCCCATCCTTACTCCCAGCCGATCCGCGTCGGGGAGTTTGGCTCGGCGGTGAACTACATCCGCAATTCCGTCAAGGCCACCGTCGATGCCTACCACGGCACGACGACGCTCTACCTGTTCGACGAGTCCGATCCGATCATCGGGGCGTACGCCAACCTGTTCCCCGAACTCTTCCAGCCGATGGAGTCCATGCCCGCCTCGATCCGGGCCCACGCCCGCTATCCGGAGCTGATCTTCAACATCCAGGCCGAGATCTACCGCACCTTCCACATGCGCGACCCGACCGTTTTCTACAACAAGGAGGACATCTGGGACGTCGGCCGGAGCCTCGCGGGCGCGGGCACCACCGCCGAGCGCATGCGGCCCACCTACATCGTGGCCACCCTCCCGGGTGAGACTGAACCCGAGTTCATTCTGATGCTGCCCTTCACCCCCAGAAACAAGGACAACCTCAACGGCTGGATGGCGGCCCGCTGCGACGGCGACAAGCTGGGTGAGCTGATCTTCTACCAGCTCTCCAAGCAGGAGCTCTACTACGGGCCCAACCAGATCGAGGCCCAGATCAACCAGGAGCAGCAGATCGCCCGCGACCTGACGCTCTGGAACCAGCAGGGCTCGCGCGTCCTGCGGGGCGAGATCATCGCCATGCCGGTGGGCGACAACTTCCTGTACGTGGAGTCCATCTACATCCAGGCGGAGTCTGCCCAGATGCCGCAGCTCCGCAAAGTCGTGTTGGCCATGGGCGAGCAGCTCGTCTACGAAGACACCTTCGAGCAGGCTCTGGCGCGGCTTGAGGACCGCAATCTCGGCGTCCAGCTGGCTGCCATGGCTGAAGAGGCCGGTCAGGATGGCGAAGCGGCAGCGGCTCCGGTCCGGACTGCGTCCGGTCCGGGCGACATCGGGCAGCAGGTCGGCGATCTGCGCCAGCAGGCGCGCCAACTGCTGGACGCCATCTTGGCCTTGGAGCGGGAG
This sequence comes from Bryobacterales bacterium, assembly GCA_963662745.2. Taxonomy (GTDB): domain Bacteria; phylum Acidobacteriota; class Terriglobia; order Bryobacterales; family UBA6623; genus VXMF01. The sequence continues at coordinate 4,381,631 of CAXXUI010000001.1, read as the reverse complement.
GTCGGACAGTAGCGGTTCGGTCGGGCGGGCCTCAGTGCCCGCCCGACCCGTTCCAGCGGGCCACGAAGATGTTGAACTCGTAGCGCGACTGGGCGTCGCGGTCCGACGTGAACGCCAGGCGCGAGCCGTCCGGCGAGAACTCGGGAAACGACGTGAAGCCCCCGAACGAGGTCACCTGCTGCAGGTTGGAGCCGTCCAGATCCATCAGGAACAGGTCGAACTCCCGACTGTCGCATTGGTTGCGGTTCGAGGAGAAGATGATGTGTTCGCCGTCGGGGGTGAACTGAGGGGCGAAGCTGGCGCAGCCGAAGTCGGTCACCTGTCGCATTCCCGATCCGTCCGCTTGGCCGACGAAGATCTCCATCTTCATGGGGGCGGTCAGGTTCTGCCCCAGCAGCTCCCCGTAGCGCTCCGCGTCCGGTCCCGGTCGCGGGTGGTTAGCCCGCATCACCATTTGTCCGCCGTCCGCCGAGAAGAAGGCTCCGCCGTCGTAGCCGTACGAGGTGGTCAGGCGTGTCTTGCCGGATCCGTCGGCCTCCATGGACCACAGGTCGAGGTCCCCCGAGGCCAGCGAAGTGTAGACGATCTTGCCGGAGGACCAGTTGACAGTGGCTTCGGCGTCGTAGCCTTGGGCGTCCGTCAGCCGCCGGGGCTCCGAGCCTTGAGTGTCGGTAAGGAAGAGGTCATACCCGGCATGGACCGGCCAGACATAGCCTTGGCTGCGGTCCGGCCTGGGTGGACACTCGTCCCCCGCCAAGTGCGTCGAGGCGTAGACGATGCTCTCGCCGTCCGGAAGGAAGTAGCCGCAGGTCGTCACGCCGCGGCCTGTTGAGACCCTGCGCACATCGGATCCGTCGGCGCGCATCACGTAGATCTGGTCGCAGGACGCTCCGTCCCGCGTGGACTGGAAGACTAGCTGCGTGCCGTCGGGGGACCAGTAGGCTTCGGCGTTCTGGCCGCCGAGTGTGAGCTGGCGGATGTCCGAGAGGTAGGCCTCCGGGGGTTCGCGGCCCTCACTGGGGCTGTCCGGCTCGCCGGAGCAGGCGGCTGAAGCGAAGAGGGCGATACAGCAGATCGTGGCGCGCAAGGTCATGTTCGAACTCCAATTCCAGACTAGCCGGCTTGGACGGCTGGCGCGGCTCACGTCGAGCGTGGCTGCGGGGTCGGTAGCTGGCAGTGCGGCTGTGGAGTTCCTCGATGATGGAGCGGGCCGAGTGCGTGGCTGCGGGGAATTGATGCGGCCTGCCGCCGGCGCCTCGATCCTGTCCGACGGCAATGGACAACCCGAGGCGCGCTGGCCGATTCAAGCTTGCGAGAGCGTTTACTCCATGTCGAAGGGCGCGGACTACCGGGGATGCCTATCTTGCAGGGTACACAATAGGTTACACTGTCTGTAGTGATGTCGTTCCCCTGCTGGCCGGTTCGTCCTGCGTGTAGAGGATCGGGCCAGGATGCGGGCGCCGTCGCCCGCCGGCATCCGAACTCCCTCGGCGCCGGTCTCGCTGAGAAGCCGCCGGCAGGAAGGGCTGTCCCGTGCTGACGCTCAAGCGAATCGAGCTGGTCGGGTTCAAGTCGTTCTGCAACAGCGAGGCGCTGTCGTTCTCCGGACGCGGCGTCGCCGCCGTGGTCGGCCCCAACGGCTGCGGAAAGTCCAACATCTGCGACGCCGTTAGCTGGGTGTTGGGCGAGCAGTCCGCCAAGTCGCTGCGGGGATCGCGGATGCACGACGTGATCTTCAACGGCACGCAGTTCCGCGCTCCTTCCGGGCTGGCATCCGTAACGCTGACGCTCGATGCCCCGGCCGGCGCCTTGGACCGGCTCGACGCCGCCACCGGTCTGAACGGGGCGGGCAAGGGCGCTGCCCCCGGCGAGCCGGGCGAGATCTCGGTGAGCCGCAAGCTATTCCGGAACGGCGCCAGCAAGTACATCCTCAACGGCAAGGTCGTCCGCCTGCGGGATGTGCGGAGCCTCTTCCTCGGGACGGGCCTGGGCCCCAATCACTACGCGATCATCGAGCAGGGTCGCATCGGCCAGCTCCTCAGCTCGCGCCCGCAGGACCGCAGGGCGTTCGTGGAAGAGGCCGCGGGCGTGACGCCGTTCAAGGCCCAGCGCCACTTGGCTGAGCGCAAGCTGGCCAACGCCACCCTCAACCTGGAGCGCGTTCACGACATCCTCAGCGAAGTCCGCCGCCAAGCCCGGAAGCTCAGGCTGCAAGCGAACCGTGCAGACCGCTTCGAGAAGCTCCAGCAGGAGTTCCAGCGGGCACAGGAAAGAGCGTTCGCTTACCAGCACCACCAGGCAGAGGCCCGCCGGCGGTGGCTGGCCGACGAACTCGCGGCCGCGACGGACGCCTGGAAGCGGGCAGCCGACGAGGCCGAACGATGGGAGGCCGAGCTGGTCTCCGAGCGCGACCGCGAGCAGGCGGCGCAGGTCCGTCTGGAGAGCTTGCGCGAGGTCTTGGCGGAGAGGCGGGTCGAGTCGGAGAGGGTGCGTGAGCGCTTGGCGCACCAGCTGCGGGCGATCGATGCCAACGCCGCCGGCGTCCAGCGCGCGAGGAAGGGGCTCGAGGCTGCGAAGGGGCGTGCTCGGCACCTGGAAGCCGCCGCCGACGCGGACCGGCGACGGATCTCCCGCTTGGAGTCAGAGCGGGCCGAGCAGCGCGGCAAAGTCGAGGCAGAGTCGAGCGAGTGGGAGGCCGCCAAGACCCGCTTGGCGGACGCGGAGGCCGCCAGAGAGGCGCTGCGCGGCACTCTGCTGGGCAGGATGAACGAACTCTACCGGGAGCGAGCCCGGCTGGACCAATTGGAGGAGTCACTGACCGCCGACGCGCGGAAGTTGGAGAGTGCGCAGGCCCGCCGCTCTGGAGCATCGGACCGCTTGCGCGATGCCGCAGACCGCCTAATCCGTCGGCGTGAGCGGGCTGAGCAGCTCCAGCTGCGGAGGGCCGAGCAAGCAGTCCGCTGCGAAGAGCTGGAAGCAGCCGTCGCGAGCCGGAGCCAGGCCCTAGCGGACCACCGCAAGCTGGAATCTGACTTGCGTTCGCGCTTGGTGCTGCTGACCGCTCGGGAGAAGTCCCTCGCTGAGACGCTGGCTAGCCGCGTCCGGTCGGGCTCGGCTGTCGAGAAGCTCCTAGCCTCCGGCCGCGGCGGCTGTGAATCAGACTGCAAACCGCTCGGCGTGCTGTCCGAGTTCTTGGAGGTCGATGCCGGGTACGAGCGGGCGGCGGAGCAGCTGCTGGGGGATGACTTGGAGTGTCTGCTCGTCGTCGGGCGCCGCCAAGCGGCGAGCGGAGTGGAACTGGTCCGCGACCAACACCGCGGCTCGGCCGTGTTCCTGGTCTCTTCTAGCGGGTCCGAGCAGGAGGCCCGGCCTCTGGCGGGTGGAGGGCAGGCCCTTCCCTTGGCGCGAGTCGCCCGGCTCGCTCTTCTTGGAGCGGGACCGTCGTTCGGACTGCCGCCCAAGGTTGCCGACGGCTATTGGGTGGAGTCGGCCGCCGAGGCTCGGCGGCTGGCCGAGAGCAACCCCTGGTCCTACTTCGTGCTTCCTGACGGCACTTGGTATCACCGCAACACCGTGCATGTGGGGCTGCCGGAGGCGAGCGGGCCGCTGGTGCTGAAGCGGCGCATCCGCCAGCTGGCCCCGCAGCTGCGTAGCTTGCGGCGGGAGCTGGACGCGGCTCAGCGGCGCATCGATGCAGAATCGGAGGCGTTGCGGCGAGACAGGGCGGAGCTGGAGGAGGCCGGCAGGAAACTCCGCCGCTTGGACATCGAGTCGGCGGCCGCCAGAGAGAGGGCTCGCCGCTCGGAGCGGCGGCTGGCCGACCTGCAGCGCTCGCTCGCGCGGGACGGCGGGGCGATCGAGCGTCTCGGAGCTAGGCTGGCCGACCGCGAAAGGAAGCGGGATGAGTCCTCCGCTGAGATCGCGCGGCTGGAGTCCGCGAGCCAGAAGCTCGAGTTGTCCGACCGGGAGCTGGCGAGCAGGGCGGCCGCCGGGCGGCGCGAGCTGGCTCGGGCTGAAGCGCGACATGGCAAGCTGCAGGCTGAGCTGGCCGTCCTTGAGGAGCGGATGCGTTCCAGCCGACAGTCGGCACGAAGGGCGGAGGACCTGTTGGCCGAGCACCGGGCGAGGGTTGAGAGGTCCGAGGAGGAGATCGAGCGGCGGTGCCGCGAGAGCGCCGCCCTGCAGGCCAGCAATCGCGACTTGGAGCGCAGGGCCGAGGCGCTGAAGCAGGTGCTGGACGCCTTGCGGTCCAAGATTGACGACCTCACCCAGACTCTCGGGATGCTACGAGGCTCGACTGCGGACTTGGCGGCGAGGGTGCGCGGCAGCAGGTCCGGCACTGACGTGCTGCGCCGGAATTGCTCCGACAAGAAGGTGGCCTTGGCTCGCGCCCTGTCCGATCTGGACCACTTGGCGCGGGACTGCCAGTCCGAGCTGGGGGTGGATGTGGCCCGGGTGGCGGACCGGGTTCCGCCTACCGACGCTGCCGACGCTCCGGCGACCGCCAGGAAGGAGGTCGCCAAGCTCAAGCAGTCCCTTCGCAGGCTGGGCCCCGTCAACGAACTGGCCCGCAAGGAGCACTTGGAGGCAGTCCGCCGCCAAGAGTTCCTCGAGTCCAACTGCCAGGACCTGCTGGATGCTGTGGCCAACACGCAGGCGGCCATCCGCGAGATCGACAGCCAATGCAGGGAGCGCTTCGACGAGGCGTTCAGCTCAATCAACGATCACTTCCGCCAGCTCTTCGCGACGCTGTTCGAGGGCGGAACGGGCGAGCTGCGGCTCGCCGAGGCCGCGGACGGAGAGGAAGCCGGCGTGGAGATCGTGGCACAGCCGCCCGGGAAGCGCCTGCAGAGCGTGGCGCTGCTCTCGGGTGGCGAGAAGTCACTGACGGTGATGGCGCTGCTGATGGCGGCGTTCCGGCACAAGCCGAGCCCGTTCTGCGTCTTGGACGAGGTCGATTCTCAGTTGGACGAGGCGAACACCGTCCGTCTGAGGAGGCTGGTGCAGGAGATGTCGGCGGAGACGCAGTTCGTAATGATCACGCACTCGAAGACCATGATGGAGGCGGCCGAGTCCTTGTACGGTGTCACGATGGGCGAAGCGGGAGTCTCGCGGCTGGTTTCGGTCCGGCTCGACGGACCTGGAGAGCGTGCAGCCACCGCGGCAGCCGCGGCGGTGTCCTGACGGCAACGCACCGCGTTCTGTCCCGAACTGGCCTGCTCGTATAATCTAGGCTGTCTCGGCAGGCACCCGGCTCGGCCTAATGGTGTCCGCCGCAGTGCCGATGCCGGTTGCCAGAGTAGCCTTCCAAGGTGCGCGAGGAGCGTTCAGCGAGGAGGCCAGCCGCAGGATCCTCCCCGGATGCGAGCTGCAGTTCGAGCCGTGCGAGACCTTCTTCGAGGCCTTCAGCCTGCTCCACCGAGCGGGGGTCGACTACGCCGTGATCCCTGTCGAGAACACGCTGCACGGTTCAGTCCACGAGAATTACGACCATCTGCTGCAGTTTCAGCCGACGATCCTGGCCGAGACGCAGGTGCGCATCGTCCACAACCTGATCGGGCGGCCCGAGTCGACCAGCGAGGGCGTCCGGAGGGCGATCTCCCATCCGGTGGCCTTGGCGCAGTGCGTCGAGTTCTTCCGCCGGCACCCGCGCATCCGCGTGGAGAGCCACTACGACACCGGAGGAAGCGTCAAGACCGTGATGGAGGGCGACGACCCGTCCCTGGCGGCGGTCGCCTCGTCCGCCGCGGCTGACTACTACGGTGCCAAGATCCTGCAGCCCTCGATCGAGGACGATCACGCGAATTTCACTAGGTTCTTCCTGCTGGCGCCGCCGGGAACGGACGGTGGCGTGCTCCGTCGGCATCGGAAGACGTCGCTGGTGTTCGAGACGCCGAACCGGCCCGGCGCGCTGTTCCGGTGCCTGGCGGCTTTCGCCTTGCGCGACATCAGCATGTCAAAGATCGAGTCCAGGCCGATCAAGGGGCAGCCCTTCGAGTACCGCTTCTACGTGGACATCCTAGGGGACCCGGGGGAAGAGAACTGCGCCAACGCGATACGGCATCTGCGCGAGATGACGGAGTCGCTGTCGGTGCTTGGCTGCTATAGCTCCGCGCTGCCGCCCAGCGGACGCGGCACCGCCAGCGAGCTGTGAATGGGCGCTTGGGCGCTGCCGCGCGGCGCGGCCGGCTGGCCGGCCGCCTCAATTCGCGCAGGCTGCGGGTTCGGACTTGACGAAGTAGCTCTTGTAGTTGGGGTCGTCGGGGTCCATGCATCCGGCGAGGTTCAGCAGCTCGATGTTGCGAAACTCCACGGGGTGGCTCTCGCTCTGCAGGGAGATGTAACCGCCCTCCAGCAGCTGGCCGTCCTGCTTGAATGCCGGATCGTGGCCTTGGACATTGCCGCCTCCGATCTGGGGCAGCTCGTAGGCTAGGACGACCTCGCCGTCCAACAGGTGGCGGATGACGGCGCTGCCGAGGACCAAGACCTCGGCATGGACCCACTGCTCGCCGTGATAGGTCTTGGAGGAGGACCTCGTGCAGTGCCGGGTCTCGAGACTGCCGTCGAAGACGACGTTCGTGCCTGGCGTGCAGAGATTCATGGTGGTTCGCTCGCCCTCGCCGGTGCCGCCCAGCAGCTGGACTTCGATGGAGATTGGGAAGGTCTGGTCCTTACCCATGCTCTCCGGGGGCGGCGAGTGCAGCATGATGCCGCTGTTGCGGACAGCCCAACCGGGGCCGCCGGGGGCCTGCTCGCCGACGAAGCGGTACTCCAGCCGGAGGCGGTAGTACGAGAAGGGCTCACGGTAGAAGATGTGCCCGAACCGCTCGTCGAACTCGCCGTAGGCCTCGTAGCCCACCCGCAGTGTGCCATCGCCGACGCGGAATGTGTTGCCGAAGTTCGTTCCGGTCTCATGGCCGCGGACCTTGGGAATCCAGCCGTCGAGGTCTTGGCCGTTGAAGAGCTGGATCCAGTCTTCCGCGGGGGCTTGTTGGGGCGTGGCTGGCCCGGCGAGGGCGACGGCCAGCACGATGCATCTGCAGAGCATGGGAGCCTGTATAGCAGATCCGAGGAGGTGTGGTCAGACGTCACGAGGCTGGTGGAGGCCCGAGCACGTCGGTACCGGCCTCGCCGCGACGGCCTATCCCGTCCTAGTAGGGGCGGCGCACCGGCGGCCAGATCGATGTCAATGACGCACTGGCTCGACGTGAAATGTGGCCTGCCGTTCAGAGGGGAAGGGAGACGCCTATTTGCTGTCGCGTCAGGAATCGGTTGGGCAGCAGAGCAGGCGGGACAGATTGGTGTACCGGCAGGATTGGGGAGCCTGCGCTGAGAGACAGAGCAATGCTGCGTCAACAGGAAGGTAGGACGCCCTGAGTGGCCTAGGAGTACTTGAGCTGCACTGGAGGGCGGCTGTTGTGGCTACTGGCGGGGCCTGAGGTTGGCTGATCTTGGTGCTGCTGGCTTAGCTAGGCCGCCAGCACGGCCGGATCCGCGCTGCAGCGACTGGGGCCGGGTTGGGCCGGCTGGCAGTTCCACAGTCACCGTGCCTTCGCTCGCATCCAAGCTGCGCTCCAGCGGCCATTGGGCCTGATGGGGGCCATTTCAGACTGCGATTCGCAGGCTGGAATCTCTACCAGCGCTGCCGCCAGTTCGACAAGCGGGCCCGCCCGCGTCTGCCCCGTTCCGGCTCGCGACTCGAGCACAGCACGACCGAGCAGGTCCGTGACCTCCTGCAGACACTGTCCTCGGACACCTTCGGCCCGGCCGCCACCGCCGCCCACATCCAACACCGCCCAGCGCCGTTCGACGCATTGCGGCACGCTGCGCCTGTGCCACGACTAGCTGCGCGGTCGTGAGCCCCGCTCGCCGCCATCGGCGTCCGACAGCGTCGCGCTGCTGGCATCGCTCACCAGCTGGGTCGACCCATTCCGCGAGCAGCTCGGCCAGCGCATGCAGCCAGCCGGCAAGCCGGGCAGCTCGGCGGAATCCGTCCTGCGCAGCAACCTGGACCGCTATCCCGACCAGCTCTTCGGGCATCCCGTCGCACACGACCGGAGCGGACGCCTCGCGGCGGTCGTGGAGCGCACCAGCCACCCTGCCGCGCACTGCTGCGCCAGCCCCCAGCGCCGCCTGCGCCGGCGCTGGGGGCATGCCAGCCTCGGCCGGGCCATGCCGAACCGGCCCGCGCAAGCCGCCCTGACGGCCAACCTGCTCGCCCCGCAGTACGTCAAGATGCTCGGCGGGACGCTCGAGGGACTGCCCCGCGCCTTCGCGAACTCGCCCCATCGGACGCTGGCTGGAGCGCAGCCGCTCTAGATCGACCCAGGCCCGGCGCCCACCTGCAACGCCGCATCCGAGACTGGGAAACCGACATCAGTGGTTCTCGCTAGGTGTGTCTGGCATCCTCTCTCGAGACTGCTCCCCAGTCCCGAACGCCTGTGAACCCAACTGGCTACTGACGCGGAAGGCTGCAGGTGCAAGTAGGGCCCGCCAAGGCCGCTCGCCCCGAGGGAGGCCTCGCGTCCAGGCCGGAGTCCGGCAGTGTGGCGATCAGGGCTCCTGCGAGGGCGGGGGATGGCTGTTCGAGGAGGGCGGGCGCCCCAGCGCCCTCAGCAGTTCCTTGAGACGGCGGTTCTCCGCCTCGGCCTGCTCGCGCTGGAGGGCCTCGCGTGCGGCGCGGGCCTCGGCTTGCTCGGCGCGGGCCTCGGCTTGCTCGCGCTGGAGGGCCTCGCGTGCGGCGCGGGCCTCGGCTTGCTCGCGCTGAAGGCGTACTTCGTTGAACCGCCGTTGCAGTTCCGGGCTGGGCTGGTAGTCCTCGCCGGTGGCGGTATTGCGGATGATGAGCCGCGAGCCCTCGGCGCGCAGCGAGACGCCCAGCGCGGGAGTCTCGACCGCTCCGTCGCTTCCCGGCCGCACCGGGGCGCCGTACTTACCGGACCGCTGGTCGAGCCGGTAGCCCAGCAGCCGCTTGGCGGGCTGGTCGGCGTCGGGGTCGTAGAGGAAGTACTCGGGGATGCCCAGCCCTTCGTAGGCGCCCTTCTTGAGCTTCTTGTCGTTGTCCGCGCTGGAGGGGGAGACGACCTCCAGGACGAAGTCCGGCAGCCGGCCCTCGATCCAGGTCTGGTAGGTCCTCTCGCCCTGGAGCTCGTGATCGAGCGTCACCATCAGGTCCGGAGACAGCACGGCCCGGTTGTTGCCCTGCTCCCAGTACAGGGCTGCGTCGACCGCCACCGCGGCGCGCGCGTTGTGGAAGTGCCGCCTGAGGGCCTCACTCGCGTAGACCAGCTGTTCCGAGTGGGTGAAGTTCTGCAACAGGAAGCTCCCGTCTGAGTCGGGGTAGTGCACCTCCTCCGCGGGAGGCGGTGGGACCGGGGGGCGGAGCAGCGGGGCCGGGGGGCGCGGGGACGGCGCGGGGATCGCCGTGTGCTGCCTGATGATCGCCTTCCTCGCCATGTCGCCTCCGCGGCCGCGGTCCGGCTCGCCTCAGTCTAGCAGCGCTCTCGGGAGGAGGGCGGGGCGGCGCAGACTCTGCCAAGCCAATTCAGTTCTCGCTGCGGCAGGTTGGCAACTGGAGCTGGATCGGCCATGCAGCCTCGGCGTTGCGGGAGTGATGGCGAGGTAGCCTCTGGCATCCCCACTCGAGACTGCTCCCCAGTCCGGAACGCCCGTAAACCCAACTGAATACTGACGAGGTAGCCTATCTAGCCCATAGCCAGAATCTCCTGTCTCGGAGCCTCCTTCCGGAGGCTTCTCGGAGCCTGCCCAGCTTCGCAAGGACGAGCCATCGGATCGGTCTCGAGATGCATGCAGCGGTGGTTGGGCAGCGGGCCTTGATGCAAGTCGCCGTTCTAGGGCCCTGAGGAGGACATGTGCTTCTGCCAAGCTCCCGGACTTGGCTGACCGTCACGTTGTGGAGCTGGAGTGCGGAGATTTGAGACCCGTCGCCCATCCGGTTGCTATCCTGCGTGTTTGCTGCGATTCCGCAGCGCGCTGCCATGACCGACCAAGAAAGCCACGAGCTTTTCCAGTTCCTCAGATCGGACGCCGCAGCCGACGTTCAGGCGTCGCGTCTCCGCGAAGCGTTCTCCGAGCAGGCACTGCAGGACGGCTCGGCCGTGTCCGCCTACGGCGGCAGCTTAGTCTGGGCGCTGCAGTCGGCGAACCGCCCCCACCTCTACATAGACGACCAGCCGGCCCCGCCGATGCGCGAGCTGCCGGGAAGTCTGTGGGCCCACACTGCCCGTTTGAGGACCGGCACCTCCCACGCTCACCACTACCGAGTCGACACCGCAATCCTGGGCGGCAAGCGGTTCGACACCGCGGCCTACGGCGAGGACTCCTACGCCCAGGAAGGCGTCCCGCAAGGCGAGCTGTCCGGGGAGCTGTTCCACGAGAGCCCGACCTACCGCGGCTGGAAGGTCTCCTACTGGGTGTACGCCTCTCCCGGCGTGGACCCAGCCCGGCCCTCCGCAGCGATGGTCTGGCAGGACGGGCACCGCTTTCTGGAGCGCGAGCAGCGCTCCCGCATCCAAGTGGTGGTGGAGAACCTCGTCCACAAGGGCCGCATCCCGCCGCTGGTCCTCGTGCTGATCGCTCCTGGCCCCATCGGTGACCACGACAACTCTCGCTCCTACGCCCCGCGCGAGATCGGCCACATGCGCACCGTGCTGTACGACACCTTCAACGACGACTACAACAAGATGGTCGTCGACGAGATCTTCCCTGTAGTCGACCAGACCTACCGCCTGCGGGAGGACGGCTACAGCCGCGCCATCGGCGGCCAGTCCTCAGGCGGCATCTGCTCGCTGAATGCGGCTTGGTTCCGTCCGCACGCCTTCAGCCGCGTGCTGTCGAGAATCGGTAGCTACGCCAGCATCCAGTGGCGCTACGGACAGGAGAACTCCTTTGGCGGCTACCCGCTCGGACGGTTCGGCGACCGCGATCCGGCCGAGACGCTTGACGGTGGCAACATTTGGCCGTTTCTGATCCGCAAGCGCGACCGCAGGAACATCCGCATCTGGCTCGGGGACGGCAGCTATGACCTCGAGAACATCCACGGCAGCTGGCCGCTGCAGAACATCCAGCTGGCCAACTCCCTCAAGATGAAGGAGTACGACTTCAAGTTCAGCTTCGGCAACGCCCAGCACAGCACCAGGTACGGGGACGCCGAGCTGCCCGCAGCCATGGCGTGGCTGTGGCGGGACTACGATCCGATGCGCACCCATCAGGAGTACGTGATGGATCCCGCCGAAGCCGACAAGCCGTACTTCCGCGTGAAGATCTTCAACCGCTGAACGCGCTCCTCCCGCCGCCGGCGAACGCCGCCTACCCGGCTGGGTTGATGTATCATGGCGTCAGCGGCCGGCACGGACAGCTGCGCGAGCCCTCGCCCTGAGGGACCTGCGCACCGGGTGTCGACATGTCCCGTCGACGAAGCCTGCGCCTGAGCCGTGCGGATCGGTGCGCTTCGACGGTTACAGGACCGGGGGGTTCTACGACGAGCTGTTCGCCGCGGATTCTCAAGCCCGCCCGGAGTTCGCCAAGCTGGTGCGTCGCATCAACTCGCTTCCTCCCGGGGCATTGGAGCGCCGGCGGCGCACAGCCGAGCGAAACCTGCTCCGCATGGGCATCACGTTCAATGTCTACGGCGAAGGCCGCGGGCAGGAACAGATCTTCCCACTCGACCTGATCCCGCGCCTGGTGCGGGCCCGGGAGTGGGCTTGGATCGAGCGCGGGCTGCGCCAGCGCATCCGGGCGCTGAACCTCTTCATCGACGACATCTACCACCGGCAGCGCATCGTCAAGGACAAGGTTGTCCCCGCCGAGATCATCGAGTCGGCCAGCGGCTTCCGCACCGAGTGCGTCGGCCTCGACCCTCCTCGCGGAGTCTGGTGCCATGTCACCGGCACCGATCTAGTGCGCAACGCCGACGGACGGATCCATGTGCTCGAGGACAACCTCCGGGTCCCCTCCGGAGTCTCCTATGTCCTGCAGAACAGGGCGGTGATGAAGCAAGCCTTCCCGCGCGTCCTGCGCGGGCTCGGCGTCCGTCGCATCGATGACTACCCCGGCAGGCTCCTGTCGACGCTCCGGTCGGTGGCGCCGGCGGAGTTCGACACCACCAAGGTGGCCGTGCTTACGCCCGGGCGGTTCAATTCGGCCTACTTCGAGCACTCCTTCTTGGCTCAGCAGATGGGGGTCGAGCTGGTGGAGGGCCGTGATCTCGTGGTCCGGGGCCACAACGTCTTCATGCGCACGACCAAGGGGCTGGAGCGCGTGCAGGTCATCTACCGGCGGATCGACGACGACTTTCTGGATCCTCAAGTCTTCCGCTCGGACTCCTTGCTCGGCGTCCCCGGGCTGATGGAGGCCTACCGGCGGAACCGGGTGACGTTGGCCAACGCCCCCGGCACCGGCGTCGCCGACGACAAGGTGATCTACGCCTATGTCCCCGCCATCGTCCGCTACTACCTCAGCGAGGACGCGATCATCCCCAACGCCCCCACCTACATGTGCTGGGACCGGAAGCAGCGCGAGCATGTGCTTGCCAACATCGGCCGGCTGGTCGTCAAGCCGGCCAACGAGTCCGGCGGCTACGGGATGCTGATCGGGCCGCACAGCACGCGCAGCGAGCGCGAGGACTTCCGGCAGCGGGTGAAGGCCAACCCGCGCAACTACATCGGGCAGGAGACGCTGTCTCTTTCCCGGGTGCCGACCTGGACGGAGAGCGGCTTTGAAGGCCGGCACGTGGATCTCCGCCCGTTCATTCTCTACGGGCGGAAGCTCCACGTGCTGCCCGGAGGGCTGACCCGCGTCGCGCTGCGCAAGGGTTCGCTAGTCGTGAATTCCTCGCAAGGGGGCGGGAGCAAGGACACTTGGGTGCTGTCGCCGCAGTCCGGCCGGACGTCGGGCGAGGACTGACGCGCAGCCCATGGGCTGGGAGGGGCCAGGCACATGCTGAGCAGGGTCGCGGACTCGATCTACTGGATGAGCCGCTACATCGAGCGGGCCGAGAACATGGCCCGCTTCGTCACGGCCAACCAGCACCTGATGCTGGACCTTCCTTCAGGCATCCCTTCCCAGTGGGAGCCCCTCGTCGAGACGACGGGCGACGTTGAGGCGTTCCGGATGACCTACAGCGCCGCTGACGAGGAGGAGGTCTGCTGGTTCCTCACCTTTGACGCGGCGAATCCGAACTCCATCCTCTCGTCGCTCCGGACCGCCCGTGAGAACGCCCGCTCGATCCGCGAGACCCTCTCCTCGGACCTCTGGCTGGAGGTCAACGAGCTCTACCTCTACGTCCAGCACCAGGCCAGCCAGTCGAAGTCGCCGCTGGTCGTCTTCTTGCGGCACGTGATTCGTGCCTGCCACAGCATCGAGGGGGCCGCCTACGCCACCCTCTCGTTTGGGGAGGCTTGGCACTTCAGCCGCATCGGGCGGATGCTGGAGCGCGCGGACAAGACGACCCGTATCCTGGACATCCGCTACTTCATGGCCGTCGCTTCCGACGGCGGCGACGAAAGCCCCGGCGAGGACCTGCACTGGACCGCCGTCCTGCGCTCCGTCAGCGCCCTCGAGATGTACCGGCAGAAGAATGGCATGGTACGCCCCGAGCGGGCCGCGGAGTTCCTCCTGCTGGATGCCGCCTTCCCCAGATCGGTGAGGAACTGCCTGCGGCGAGCCGACGCCTCGCTGCACTCCGTCACGGGTTCGCCCACCCGGACCTTCCGCAACGAGGCCGAGCGCCGGCTCGGCAGGCTCACAGCCGAGCTGGACTACACGGTCATCGACGAGGTGATGGCGAAGGGTCTCCACGAGTATGTTGATCGGCTGCAGGCCAAGCTGAACGGCGTGGGCAACGCGCTCCAAGCCTGCTTCTTCTCGCCCGGCGACCAAGGAGGCCGCACTCCGGAAGCGGCTCCGGCGGCATGACGTTCTGCCTCGGCATCAGCGTGCGGGAAGGCCTGGTGGGCATCGCGGACACCCGCATCACATCCGGCAACGAATGCACGACCGCCCGCAAGGTCAGCGCGTATGAGCTGGGCGACGGCGCAATGTTCGTCATGACCTCCGGCCTGCGTTCGATCCGCGACAAGGCCCTGACCTACTTCGAGCAGGCGCTGGAGGAGCGCGAGGAGCCTTTCCGCAGGCTGTACCAAGCGGTCAACCTCCTAGCGGAGCAAATCCGCAGGGTCGCCGAGGAGGACGCCGCCCATCTGGAGCGCAACGGCCTGCGCTTCGACTTCAAGGCGCTCGTCGGCGGGCAGATGCGGAAAGAGTCCGCTCACAAGCTCTACATGGTCTACCCGGAGGGCAACTGGGTGGACACTGACCGGGGGACGCCGTATCACATCATCGGGGCGGGAAGCTACGGCAAGCCCATCCTGGTCCGGGCCCTGAAGTACGATGATCCGATGCGGCACGCCTTCAAGACCGCCTGCCTGGCCTTCGACTCCACCCGGATCAGCGCGGCCGATGTCGACTTCCCAGTGGACGCCGTCCTCTACAAGCTGAACACCTTCCGGATCGTGGAGCACCGCTACGAGGAGCAGGAGCTGCACGCCATCTCCAGCTGGTGGCAGGAGCATCTGCGAGCGGTGCTGGCCGACTTGCCCGGTGAGTGGATTGAGGACGCTTTCTCCAAGCTCAGGCAGCCGTCCGAGGCCGAGTCCAAGTAGGCCTGACCGCTGGCTGGATGCATCGCATGCAATACCGCGCGACCCACGAGATTCGGTTCCGCTACGACGCTCCGGTCCATCTCGCGCCGCACACGATCCGGCTGCGGCCGAGGTCGGACAGCTGGCAGCGGCTGGAGCGCTTCGATCTGCAGCTCAGGCCCGAGCCCGTCCGGCTGGCCGAGGCCGTGGACGCTGAAGGCAACCAAGTGGCGCATGCTTCGTTCTCCGGCGCGACCGACACGCTGGTGATCCGCTCGGAGTTCGAAGTCGAGACGCTGAGGCGGGACCCGTTCGACTACCTTGTCCTGGATGAGCGAGCGCTCCGCCTGCCGCTGTCCTATCCGTCCGAATTGCGGCCCCATCTGGCCCAGTCCATCCGCCGCCAGTTTCCGTCCGACAGGGCGGTGGAGGAGTTCGCCGCGGCCATCGCCTCGCGGGCTGAGGGTCGCACGCTGCCCTTCTTGGCCGGTCTCAGCTCGGAGATCGCCCGCACGCACGACTGGGTGGTCCGGCCTCACGGGGATGCGGCGGAGCCCGGCGCAACGCTGCGCGCCCGACGGGGCGCGTGCCGGGACCTCGCAGTCCTGTTCCTGGATTGCTGCCGCTCGCAGGGAATCGCGGTGCGGTTCGTGAGCGGGTATCAGGAGGATGGCCGCAGCGGCGGCGAGCAGCAGATGCACGCTTGGGCGGAAGTGTACTTGCCCGGCGGGGGCTGGCGCGGCTACGATCCGACGCAAGGCTTGGCCGTGGCGGACCGGCATGTCGCCGTGGCGGCCTCTGCGGAGCCGAGGCTGGCCGCTCCCATTGAAGGGGCGTTCGGGGGCGGAGCGGCCGCTCTGCCGATGGAGTACACCGTGCGGATGTCCCGGGCGGGGCAGGACTCGCGCAGCCGGGCCGCTTGACGGGTCGCGAGGTTCGGGCCTCTCGAGCTTCTCAGTACCGCGAGAGGGCCAGTTCCTTGGAGGTGACGAATTCGATCAGGGCCGGCGTGCCCAGCTCGGTCTGTGCGATCCCGCGGCGGATCGCCTGCTGGATCTCGGCCGGATCAGTGACGCGCTCGCCGTAGCCCCCGAGCGCTCTCGCGAACTCGGCGTAGTTGCCGGAGATGTCGGTGCAGCCGTACTTCCGCGTGGCCGTCCGCATGACCGGGATCTCGATCGCCATCGATGAGTTGTTTGACAGCAGTGACAGGATTGGGATTCGCTCCCGGACGGCAGTCTCGAAGTCCATCCCCGTGAATCCGATCGCCGCGTCGCCCCACCAGTTGATGCAGAGCTTCTCGGGCCGCTCCAGCTTGGCCCCCATCGCCAGCCCCAGTCCCGTTCCGAGCTGGGTGGTCTTGCCCCAGCCGATGTAGCTGAGCGGGGTCTCGCACTGCCAGAAGGGGGTGAGCTGGTCGCGAGGGCTGCCCGCGTCGTGCGTGATGATCGTGTTAGGTATGTCGACGACCGCCTGCAGGTCGCGAATGACCCGGTAGGGGCTGATGGGGACGCTGTCCGAGTCCAGCCGAGGGCCCCACTCGCTCCGCCATGCGCGGTTGTGGCGGGCGATCTCCGCCGCCACCTCGGTCCGGCGCCCTCTCGGCATCGGGATCAGCCGTTTCAATTCGCGGACCACGGCAGCGAGGACCAGCCGGGAGTCGCCCACCAGCCCGAGTTCGATCGGCACGTCCTTGTGCAGGTCGGCGGTGTCTACTGTGGACTGGATGACGGCGCTCTTCCCGACGTACTTCTCCCACGGGATCCCGAAGGCGGTCGCGCCGAAGCTGGCTCCGATTCCGAAGATCACGTCCGCCTTGCGTAGAAAAACGTCCAGCTGCTTGGAGTACGACCTGCCGCCGCTCTGCAGGGACAGGCTGTGCTGCTCAGGGAACGCGCTCTTGCCCTCGATGCTGGTTGTGACCGGAGACTCCAGCAGCTCGGCCAGCTCTCGCAGCTCGGGCCAAGCCATGCCGTAGTGGACTCCTTGGCCGGCGTAAATGACTGGGCGGGAGGCTTGCGCGAGGATCGCAGCCGCTTGTCGGACGGCGTCGGGGTCGGGAGAGCTCAGCGTGCGGATGGAGGGCCTGTAGGACAGCTCTCCGGGATACTCCTCGGAGAGCAGATCCCACGGCAGCTCGACCGCGCAGGGGCCGGGGCGGCCGTTCTTGGCCTGTGTGAAGGCCCTCCGCAGGGCGTTGGGAACTTCCTGCGCGAGAGTGGCCTGCTCAACCGACTTGGTGACGTGCTGGAGGTTGACCAGCGAGCTGTAGTTCGGCGGGACGTTCGTGCGGGCCCGGCCGTAGCCTGCGGGCAGAACCACCATGGGCACCGATTCGCTGAAGGCTTGGGCGATACCCCCGAACGAGTTCTCGGCGCCCGGTCCGTGCTGCATGGCGAACACGCCGACCTTGCGCCCGGAGCTGAGGCGGCCCACCGCTTCCGCCATATGCAGGCCGGTCCGCTCTTGGCGGACGATCACGGGCCGGATGCCCTCCTCAGCGCACTGCTCGATCACGGGGTTGACCGGATAGGCGAACAGGCGCTCGACGCCCTCCCGCTTGAGGATCCTCGCAACCGCCCGGGCCACCGTCAAGAGGCACCGCCCCGACGGCCGCCGGCAAGGCGGATCTGCTTGCTTCGTTGCACTGGATCATGGTAGCCGCTCGGCCCTCCGCCGGCCGCTGGTCTTCGGATGCTCAGCACAATTCCGATATCAATATGATATCATTACGCTATCAAACCCCGGAGGTCTTCCCGAAATGAAGGAACAACGGATCACAACGCTATCCGGCTGGCTCGTCGTGCTGGCCGTCCTAGTGGCTGTCGTGCTGGCTGTCCTAGTGGCTGTCGGGCTGGGAGCGGCCCTCGTCACCAGCCTGGCCGCGCTCATCGCACTCGGCGTGGCGTCGATCTTCACACTCTGCGGCGTGTTCGTCGTCAATCCGAACGAGGCGCGCGTCCTCCAGCTGTTCGGCAAGTACGTGGGTACGGTCACTACCCAAGGCTTCCGCTGGGCCAACCCGCTCTGCACCAAGCGCCGCATCTCGCTGCGCGTGCGGAACTTCGAGACCGAGCGCTCCAAGGTCAACGACACCGACGGCAATCCGATTGAGATGGCGGCCGTTGTCGTCTGGAAGGTCGTCAACACGGCCGAAGCGAGCTTCGAGGTGGATGACTACGTGAACTACGTGCAGGTCCAGAGCGAGTCCGCGGTCCGCAACCTCGCGACGCAGTATCCGTACGACTCGCCTGATAGCGACGAGCTCTCGCTGCGAGGCAGCTCGGACGAGATCGCCCGGCACTTGCGGACGGAGATCCAAGGCCGGCTGGAGCAGGCGGGGGTCGAGGTGATCGAGGCCCGCATCACCCATCTGGCCTACGCCCCGGAGATCGCGTCTGCCATGCTCCAGCGCCAGCAGGCGGGCGCTATCGTCGCGGCCCGCTCGCAGATCGTAGAAGGGGCCGTCAGCATGGTCCAAGAGGCGTTGGAGCGGCTGGCCGCGGAGCAGGTCGTCGATCTGGACGAGGAGCGCAAGGCCGCCATGGTCAGCAACCTGCTCGTAGTACTTTGCGGCGACAAGGGGACCCAGCCCGTGGTCAACACGGGCACCCTCCACCAGTAGTAGGCTGGACCTCGCCCTTGGCGGGCGGGTTAGGTGCGATGCCTCGGAAGAAGTCATTCCTTCTGCGGACGGAGCCTGAGGTCCTAGATGCGCTCAAGCGCTGGGCCAAAGACGAGTTGCGCAGCGTGAACGGCCAGCTGGAGTTCGTGCTGCGCCGCGCCCTAAGACGGGCGGGCCGGCTGCCGGCGCCCCACGGCAGACGGCCGCCCCGCGGCGACGCCCGGTGACAGCGGCGCCCGCTTCTTCGGCTTACACAGAACAGGCGGCTGCCATCCGCTAAGATGGGCGCACTGATTCCAATCAGGAGGTACCCCATGCCGATTGAAGCGAGCCGACGATCTTTCTTCCAAGGGATGTTCGCCAGCGCCTCCGCCGCTGCGCTGGCCCAGCAGGCCCTTTCCCAACAGGACAGCTCCGCCGGTCTGCCCACCCGCAGGTTGGGGCGCACTGGAGAGCAGGTCTCCATCCTGTGCCTCGGCGGCTGGCACATCGGCGCCGTCGAGGACAAGGACGAGGCGGTCCGCATCATGCATGCGGCGATCGACGAGGGATTGACCTTCTTCGACAACGCCTGGGACTATCACGACGGCGGCTCCGAGGAGATCATGGGCCGCGCCTTGGCGGAGCCCGGCAAGCGGGACAAGGTCTTCCTCATGACCAAGAACTGCGAACGGGACTACGAGGGCTCGATGAAGAACCTCGACGACAGCCTGCGGCGCCTCAGGACGGACCGCATCGATCTCTGGCAGTTCCACGAGATGGTCTACGACTCGGATCCCGACTGGGTGTTCGAGAAGGGCGGGCTGAAGGCGGCCTTAGAAGCGCAGAAGGCGGGCAAGGTGCGTTACATCGGCTTCACGGGTCACAAGGACCCGAGCATCCACGTCAAGATGCTCAACAAGCCCTATGAGTGGGCGTCGGCGCAGATGCCGGTCAACGTGATGGACGCCCACTACCGCAGCTTCCAGAAGGAGGCCATCCCAATCTGCTTGGCCAAGGATGTGGGCGTGATCGGCATGAAGGGCTTGGGCGGGGGCTCTCCGCGCGGGGAGATCCCGACCCAGACGTCGGTGACGTACGAGGAATGCCGGCGCTACGCGCTGAGCCTGCCCATCTCGTCGCTGGTGGTGGGGATCCTGTCCATGGAGGAGCTCAAGGCTGATGTCGCGATCGCCCGGGACTTCCGTCCGCTGAACGACGAGACCAAGGCAGTGCTGCTCAGCAAGGTGGTAGATGTCGCCGGCGACGGCCGGCACGAGCAGTTCAAGTCGACCCAGCGGTTCGACGGAGCGCACCATCGGCGGCAGCACGGCTTCGCCGTGTAGACGCCGCGGGATTCTGCTTGCGAGGGGGCCGGGGCCGCATCATTTGAGTACGGTCCGCTGGTGTGCCTTGGTCCGGAACCGGTTCGTCGGCAGCCAGTCCAAGCGGATGCGGACGGTGGCGGCGACTCGGTTCGCTTCGACGGTGGATTCAGATTCGGGCTGAATGTTCGCCCGCAGGGCAGACCTTGCCAAGCCGATGCCCGCCCCGAACTGCTGGACCAGCCCGAGTACGCGCATCGCATCGGCAGGGTTCGGGTTGCGGTATCCGACTACGCCGGGCATGCCGAAGTTTTCCAGGGTCACGGCTCCGAACGGCCCGCCGGACCTGGTGATCTCGGCTCTGTCGTCGGACCACGCCACATCCCCGAACGGGCCTCGCGTCGTACGGGGCGTCCCCGTGACGCAGCTTCTCGTTCAGGATTCGCTCTTCTTGGGCGGTCGCCAGAGCCCTGCGTGTGGTCCGACGCAGATCCAGATCCAGCCTCGGCAGCGAACCGAAGGGGCGCCGGCCGGTGCTGTCAGTCTTGCAGCGGGCGAGCTTGAGCAGCAGTGCGTCGTTGATCTCTAGGCCGGTGGGATCGCCGGCGTCGTTGACGCCGACGAAGATCGCGCCCGCTCAGCGGTGGTCGGGGAGGTCGTCGGCGAACGCGCAGATGGCTTGCCACACATCGTCCGGCGTATCCGCATCGAAGTTGGCCCTGTGCTCTATAGAATCGGACTCCGGGGCGAACATCAATGCCTCCAGTTCCGAGTCGCTGTAGGTCAGGGTCGGGATGGGCACGACTGTCCTTCCCGCCGCGCTCCACGCTCTGCTGTTGTCGGGAGCGAGGTTCTCGATGCTGGAACGGCCCTCCAAGCATCGGGTTCCTTCCCTTAGAGGAAATGGATCCGCAGGACAGTGATCCAGATAATGGACTAGCTCTCCTTCATATTTCTATCCTAGAACGAACTCGACTCTGGAGTTCAGCCTTTACTTGCGTGTAGAGTCGAGATGTCTGATTCGCTCGATCGGACAGTGCTGTTACTAGTGCGTATGGCAGTTCTTCCCGACTGTAGTCTCGGTACCATGTTGGATCCCATCGTGTTACTACGATGTAGAATTCTTGGCTTCGAACAGTGCTTGAAGGCTGCCTGAAACTCCATGTTGATGCCTGCACTGTACCCTTTGACCGGATTCTATGAGTGACACTGCGTCCACTCGATCGCTCGCTCATAGTTCCCACGTCTTGACTTGTAGAGGATGTTCCCAAAGAGCCAAGAATTTGATTTACAGAATCCGCTTGAATCAACTTGAAATGGATCATCTCTCCACGATAATCAATTCGTGTATTTCGCACGTTTGTCCGATAAGCTAGCGAGACAGTAAGTTGCCGATCTCTCCTTGGAAGTGACCAGAACTCCTCAGGGATTGGTATTCGAAATAGGTGGTGCTGACTCTTTCCGATTTTCTCTTCAATCCAAAGAGTTACGTAATTCTCAAGGGATCTATACAACGCTGTCCGATCTACAAGACCATAACCAACGACACTCCGGAGTGGTCCTTCCTGTGCAAACAGATCGGAACACGGCTGTGGAATTCGAGCATGTGCGACTAGAATGGCACGACACAAATCAACACTTGCGGTCGGGATTTCACCGAGTATTCGAGCAGCAACATGGGCAACACGCGGAGCAGAGAAACTCGTTCCAACATCTGTACAGAATGGCCGTCGTTTGGAGAATTCATGGGAAATAGACAGTTCCCCAAGGCCATCCTTTCTTACTCGATTAGTGAGACTATCTACTGCCAAATTACCTCCATAATCTACTATTTCCGGTTTAATGGCACCATTGATTGAAGGGCCGTGTCGAGTGAACGGAGACGGCTGCCTAGAACGAACTGCAGGGCGAGCATTTAACCTGTCTTGAGCACTTTGAGATTTATCATATCGGGCGATCCTACCAACTGTGAGGACGTTCAAGGCGGGACTTGGATCAATCAGTCCTGCTTCATCAGCCGTAAAATATTCGGGATCTGAACTTGGCAGATCGCCCGTCGGGCTAGGGTGGAAGTCACGATTTCCGGTAGGAATGACAAACAAGATATCATACTCACGACTCAGCATATCTAGTGTGACAGATAATCCAGATAAATGTCCACCCTTATAGGGCTTGTTCCGGTTTCCATAGGAAAAATTGAACACTTTGCAACCATACTCCCTAGTGAAATATTGAACCGCCTCTTCCACTTGATTCTCAATCAGCTTTGGATTACCTTGGTTATGACCATCCAACAGTCGCCCACTGAACAGTCGGAGTCGTGGAATGAACTTACGACTATGAATCGACTTAGACACATCATCGTAGAGCGCGATTCCGCACACAAAAGTTCCATGACCATGCGAGTCCCAAGGAGAACGATTAGGTAAGAAACTCTGGGAGTCACCCATCGCTGGAGCGAGGACTGGGTGGCCAGGTACGACACCCGAGTCTAGCACAACAATTCCTGGAGAACCTGCAGGTGGTTCAGGAATCATGTCCAGATCCTGAATACTCGTGAACACAACGTGCTGCTCCAGTCCAACTTCTGGAGGAAGGTCAACGTGTCGAACGTCGCGATATTGAAGGCACTGTTCTGCAAATTTCGAAGAGCACCGAATACGGTATAGAATTAAGTAAGGCTTCTTCACAGAATCTACAATTACTCCACTATTTTCTCTGATCCATTGCTCGAATGAATCTTGCATTTTTCTTGCTTCAGTCGGCTTATCAAGTGGCCACAATGTTATGTCCAGTAAGATAGTCTCCTTGTTCGGAAATCCTTTCTCTCGCAGCGACCAGCCCATCCTGTCATTTGCCGTCCAGATGTCTATCGCACTGAGCGAAAGAATTATCTTCTCGTATGTGATCGAGTGGCCATTTGAGAATGCACGAAGCCTTGACTGGAACTCGTCCAATTGCTCTTTACTGGCAAAGGCAAGAATCAACTTATCCTGCTCTTGACTGACTAGTTCAATGTTGTTGACGGCTCGTCGAACCTTTTCTGGTTGGATTTTCTCTCTCAACTTAATCGTGAGAAGTCTACGTTGGTCGTAGCCTTGTATAATGCTGTCACCAGCAGTTTGAGCAGCGTCCAGACTGTCGATCAGATTGACAGCATGCATAGCAGCATCTACAGGTGAAGCATCGCGTGGAAAGCCCCTAGGAGGTCGAACCGTTGCTCTAGCTTGTTCGCGGACAAGCTTCAAGTGCCCATAAGAACTGTTTCGACTGACCATCACAATTACCTAAGGAATGCGGAACCTATCACTCTTGGAGAACTCACGTTGGTAGGCCGCTTCGAGATGGTGAAGTTCAAGTGCGTTGTCCCTTGCTGTAAGAATCATCTCCTTGATTGCTCGCAGCAGAACGCGCTCGACATCGGCGTGGCACAGTCTATCGAACCAGCCCTTGCGGACGATTGTCTCTAACTCAAATGTGTAGCGAACACCTCGAAGCTTTATGGCGAGCAGCCTACAGAGCTGCTTATCCGTAGGTGGTTCCAATCGCAGAACTTCATCGAAGCGACGCCACAGCGCACTATCTAACAGGCCTTCGTGATTCGTCGCCGCGATGATAAGGCTGCGTCCTTGATAGGCATCGAACATCTGCAAGACTGCGTTCACTAGACGCCGTAGTTCACCATGTTCGTGAGCATCCTTGCGCTCCTTGCCCAATGCGTCGAACTCATCAAAGAGCGTGACAGAACGTGTGGATGTAACGAAGTCAAGAACCTTGCGGAGATTTGCAGCCGTCTCTCCAAGGAACGATGACACTACGCTGTCTGTGCGTACTACAGCAAAGGGAAGTCCAAGTTCACTTGCGATGGCCTCTGCCGTGATCGTCTTTCCGCAGCCTGGCGGCCCACAAAACAGGACGCGGTCGCTAGGATGCAGACCGTGTGCCCGCAGGATGTGCTCCTGCTGATGCTCACGCACGATCGCCTCGATCGTTGACAAGTTCTCTGTTGACAAGACCACATCGCCAAGGAGGCGAGTTGGTTCGGAGACCGTCAGCAGTGGCATGCCTCGCTCACGGTCCTCGGGGATCGAAGACGAGAGATTCTGGATGGCCGGCGACAAAACCGTCTTGGAGTGCCCGTAAAGGATGCGCTCAAGGTCGTCGGCCAGCAGGTGATGGTGCTTTCGCCTTTCCTCTTCAATCACTTCTGCTGCAGTCTTTCGAAAGCCTTCGACATCTCCTGCAGAGCCTGATCGAAGGAGTTCCCGGAGCAGTTTGCCGTGTACCACAGTTGGTTCCTAGACTAGTGCGGTCTCACTGGATGACAAGTCATTGCGAGAATCGAGGCAGCCACGGCAAGCCTCGTTGGGATCTATGCCGACCATACTCTGTCCGCACTCTCGGCTCGTGTCACGACCAGTCGTATACGTTGCGGACTCCCTCTGGACGCAAGACGCTTCTCCCAAGGCTAAGATGCTCTTGGCTGCTTGGATAGTGGCAGGGATCCCTTGCATGGCCAGCTGGGCGGGGATACCACCGGAGGGTGTGTCCAAGTTGAGGCTGCTGCCAGCACACGGTTCGGATCTGCCTACTTTGCTGTGACCCATATCGGCGAACTCCAAGCCACCTGCTGGTCCCTGTCCGCTTGGCGGACGCGGACGTAGTAGAAGTCGGCTTCTTCGCCCGGAGCGTCCGCATCGCGGTACTCGAAGTCCGCAACCTTGCCTTCTGGAGCGACCTGGTAGGCCTTGGCGTTGTTCTTGACGATCTCCACATCGCCGAGCCGGTCCGTACCCTCGACATGAATCCGGAACATCGGTGCGCCCACAATCTTCACATCCTCTCCCATAAGGTAGTCGCGCCCGCCCTCAGCGAGCCGGAAGTCCACGATGATGTTGTCCGTCGCCCCGTAGGTGTGCCGCGCTCGGATGGCGTCCACCAGGCCCTGTCTCGAGTTCTCCTCGGCGAGCAGCATGGAGTAGGCCGTGTGTGTCCCCAAGTGGTCCGAGCTGGCCTGCACACCTAGGCGGTAGCCCTTCTCCCAAGCGACTGCCACCATGCCGTCGGGTCGGTACCCGCCGAACTGCTTCCTGGGCTCATCCGCTGGAGCGGAACGCCAGCAACCCTCGCACTCGTAGCTGTTGCGGTCGCTCTGGTAGATCTCGACGATCGGCTCGACCTCCGGGTCGTAGTCCGCCCAGTCAGTGCCCATGTCCGTGCCCGAAGTATGGGACATGGCGATGGCCTTGTACTTGCGCAAGTAGGCGAAGAAGCGCTCAGGCCCTTGGCGCAGGTAGCTGGGGTTGAGAGACCACTCGTAGTGCTGGTAATCGAGGATGGGAGCGCCGCGGTAGGGGAAGACGACGTTCCGATGCCCGCTCGGGTACTTGATGGAGCGCTCGTAGGCGAACAGCGGCACGAACGACCGGCCCACGCGGAAAATGTCGGCGTACTTCTGGCTTCTGAACCAGTCGTACTCGTCTGCGACGCCGAAGTTGTGCTCGGTGATGGCTAGGAAGTCCAGGGCTCCGGGATCGATGGCGTACCGGTAGGTGTCTTCAGTAGAGCCGTCGTTGTAGCCGTCCCATGAGATCTCGGTGTGACGGTGCATGTCGCCACGGTAGATCTTGTATCGCTTGCCGTTCACCTGATACTCGTAGGCCCTGATCCGGGCCACGTCCTGCTCGTCGTTGGGATGGACTGGCTCATCAGCGGCCATCTCCCTTGCCGGACGGTTCGGAGGCTGTCTCGCCGCCTCCGCGGGCGGAAGGCTGAATGGGGCGAAGCGGTGGCTGACGGCGTCTCCATTCGGCATCGGCAGCTGCGCGACGAACACGTCGCCGATCATGTTGACGAAGTCCCGGAAGCTCCGGCGGTCGGTCGGATAGGCAGCCACCAGCCGGCCGGAACTGTTGGTCTGCGCCTCGATGCGCATGTCGGTGCGGCCGGTGGAGTAGGGCAGCAGCATCGGCTCCGACCAGGACTCTCCGTCGTAGTAGCTGCCGTGAATCTCCCAGAGCGCGTGGTGGGACGGAGTGCGCCAGTAAACGTTGTGCTGCATCGGGCGGCGGTGGCGGAACAACACCCAGACCCGGTCGGCTCCGTCGATCGCGAGCTGCGGATACTCGCTGAAATTGTTGCCAGGTCCGGGATCCAGCAAGGCCGACTCCAAGCTGCCGGCGGGAGCGCGGAGCTGGCCGTCGTCGTAGATCGCTACGCGAATGACCCGGGAGTTGTACAGACCGGTGGCGTTGGCTCGGATGTCGAACGGGTATCCCCAATCCTTGCCCCAGTTGACGCCCGATTCGTGCCAAGCCATCCAGACGCGGTCCTGGGCGTCGGTCGCGAGCGTCACGTAGGCCTCGAACCGCCTCGTGCCGGCGATCCTCTGGGGGGCGGACCATGAGCCGCCGGCCAGCCGAGCTAGCTGGATGTCGTAACCTGTCGCCTCGCTGTACTGGTCCCATCCGACATACACGGTCCCTTGGCTGTCAACGGTCAGCGACGGCTCCCAGCAGTTGCCGGCGTCGGGAGCGCTCACCAAGGCAGGTTCGCCCCATCCTTCGGAAGCGCTGTAACTCATGTGGTGGATGCCGAAGCGATTGGTGCGCGCCCCCTGCCACACGACGTGGAGACGCCCGGCGGGATCGGAGGCGACCTTGTGGTGGATGTCAGGCTGAGAAGCGTGCGTCAGCCGCCGAATCGAGCCCCATGTCTCTCCGTCGAACGCTCGGGCATACAGATCCCAGTTCCCATCGACCTGTTCGGACCAGACTACCCAGATCTTGCCCTCGCCGTCCTCGACCACCGCTGTGCGGTAAACATCGCCGCCGGCTGGGCTCACCTCATGCGGGGCCGTGCCGGAGCCACCGCGGGACCCGGGAAGGATGCGGTCCGCGTACACGCGGTCGGCGTCATCTGCAAATCCTGTGAACGCGACCCAAATGCTGTCGTCGGAAGCCACCTCGATCGAGGAGAAGTCGTTGTCCGTCATGCGTCGGTTGGGAGGGCCCGTGTCCCCGCGGCCCACCAAGGTCGCTACGGGAGCCTGCGCTACAGACGCCCGGCCGCCGAGAAACTTGGCGGCGCCGACATCCGGGAGGGCGCCGATGCGCGCCTCAAAGGTGCCCTGCTGCGTCTCGAAGCGGACCTCGGTGGCGTCTGTCCCCCGCAAGTACACGTAGAAGCGCGGTGTCAGGTAGGTGTCCGGGTCGAGGTCTTCCAGGATGTCCTCGTCGTGGTTGCGGCGGCCGAACTCGAACGCCGGCCGGGTCGCCATCTCCCAGCGGCGGGGCGGATGGATTAGGTCACCGAGCCCCATCTCGTAGCCGATTAGCTCCACCAGTTCGCCGCTGGAGACTGTCAGGCTGCCGTCCCATGCCACCTGCTCCTTGTCGCCGATGCCCAACGTCACTAGCAACGCCTGGTCAGCCTCAACTGGAGGGTTGCGGAGCGTGGTTTGCGTCGAGGACTGCCCCCAGGCGGCGGAGGCGGCGAGCATGGCCCATGCGAGAGCCTGAACTTGGAATCGGTGCATGATGGAGCGGAATGACCGCATACGAGCATATCAGGGGCTCGGCTTCGGGCTGTGTTGGGCCGACGCACGACGGGGCCTGCGACGCAGCGCAGCAATCAGTGGGCATCGAAGGCCCGGGGTGACTTGGATCTGGCTCGTCTTCAACACAGCCGGTTCTAGGACGGAGGCGGACTGGGCGAGACATGAAGGCACTAGAGCACCGGACGGGTGCAGCTCATGGCCGAGCGACGGTCACTCATGCAGTAGGCTTGACGTGGACTTGCGTAGCATGTTGGGGATGCGGCGCCATTCGATCCTAGCCATACCCAATCCGGCACAGCTCCGCCTGGCGCGCAGCCGGACGCTCCGGAGAGCCGCTGGAGCGGGCCGTGGCACCACGCCCGCCGCCTGCCGCGACCGCTTCAGGCGCCCTCCTCCGGCTCCAGCAATCGGATCGTCGGCGGCAGCTTAGCTCCCGCGCAGCGCAGCACCCGCACCATCTCCTGGCGGAGCTCGGTGCGCATCGCGAACCGCTTCCCGTCCGTCCGCACTTCGTCCTCCCGCAGATCCTTCAGCTCGCGGATCACATCGCCCCACTCCATCTCCACCCCGGCCCGCTCCATGCGCCGCTGCAGCTCCCCCTTCAGCAGCAACGCCAAGAACGAGCAGAAGACGTGCCCGCGGATGGCTTCGTCCGTGCGCTCGTGCGCCGAACGCGTACGCAGCAGCGACTTTGCCTCCCGGAAGGACCGTCTCACGCGCCACAACTCCTGGTACCTGGCCGCCGCCTCGGCGGCGGTAAGCGGGCCGTGCACGTGCAGCGCCCGCAGCCCGTCGCAGCACTCCTCGGCCCGGATCTTCTCCTCGTCCAGCTCGAACGACTGCTGTCCGGACTTGAGATAGCGCCGGTAGCCGCGGTTGCCCGCCAGCTGCTGGTGGCCCTGCCGCAGCTTCGGGCGCAGTATCTCCAGAATGGCCTCCCGTGCCGCCCGGTCCCGCCGGGCCTGCTCCTCGTTGCGGCACAGGATGTAGCGGCGCTGGGAGCCCGGACCGCCCTCCGACTGGCCCACTCTCACCTCCCGCACCGCCAGCGGGAGCGGCTCCTGGCGCCCTTGGCGCTCCAGCTGAAGCACCTCCTCGTCCAGCCGCTCGACCCCGTCCGCCGGCCCGTCGGCCAACACCCGCTCCCGGAACTCCTTCAGCGTGTGTATGCGGCAGCCCAGTAGGTACCCCCAGCCGCGCTCCTCCAGCTCATCCCGCATGGCCCGGCTGACTATGCCGCGGTCCGTCACCAAGCAGGCCGATGGAATGCCGAAGCGCTGCTGCAGGCGGTCCACCGCCGGCAGCAGGGTGGTCATGTCGGCCGTACCGCCTGGCCAGATCTCAGTGCATAGCGGTCGCCCCTCGCAGTCCAGGGCCAGTCCCACCACTACCTGCCGGCCTTGCGGGCGGTGATCCTCCGATTTGCCCCGCCGACCGAGCACTTCGCTCCCTGCGCCGTGGAAGTGATGCGAGGTCGTGTCGAAGCACACCAGATCCAGTCCCGTGAACAGGTTGCGCCGCCGCGCGCAGAGCGCCTCCTCCAGCTCATCCTTAACGCAGCGGGGCACTGCCTCCACGATCTGCTTCTCCGAGCCCGGCTGCCCGGGCAAGGGCTCACCCAACCAGTCCATGGCGCGGCACAGGTCGTCCGGTTGCAGCTGCTCGGCGCCCGGGAGGTGCAGCCCGTCGGCCCACCGGGCGGCTTGGCGGTCCGAGCCGGGTTCGAACAGGCGGTGCAGGACGGTCAGGAAGATGGCTCGTTCGACATCGAACCGGAAGCGTCGCCCGGCAACGGCGGCGCGCACGATGGAGCGGGCGCCGCAGCTGCGCCACAGACGATCGAAGACGAGGGCGGGGCCGATCGAGAGGGAGCGCACGGCTGGGCCGGCCTGGCCTGCGGCGATTACGCCGGCGACTTGAGACAGACGGGCGGCGGAGTGGAGCAGGCGTTCGATCTGGCCGCTCTCCTGCAGGCGGTCGAGTCGCCCGAGGGAGGCCAGCACGCGTTGGCGGACCTTACCGTCGACGCGTCGGTTCTCGACGACTTGGAGGTAAGTGTGGGGGCCAGCTTTCTTCTTGCGCAGGAACATGGGTCTTGCAGTGTCACGACTATAGACGACCGAAAGGGGCGGCGGGGCACGGTCGGGAAGGAATGCTGCGGGGTGCCCTTCGGGGTGGTTACGAAGGGTGGCTAGGGGTGCCGGGAAGGATGGGCTGACGTGATGGCAAATCAGGGGCGCTTCGAGGAGCGGTTGGGCTCGGTCAGGTAGTCGTCATTGGAGGCTGGGAGCGCCCTCGCGAAGTGGTCGCAGGGTGTCCTCCGCCGACATGGAAGAAGGTGTCACACCGCAGGGAATGAGTTCTGAGATGGCGCCGTCCGTGCTTCAGAGCCTTCGGACCGGCCGCTGGAGGTCGCTGTCCCGACCCTCAGGCTCGTGACTCGTCCTCCTGCTGCGACTGGCCGAATGCCGAGTGGAGGCACCGTTGTTCCGGGAGTGGCTAGGTCGAGGAGGCGCGCAGGGGTTGCTTGGCAGTGGCAATCAGCAGTCCCCGAGCAAGGGCGGGAGCGGTGCGCGAGCAAGGCTGTCCTGACGATCTGGGGAGACGAAGCGGTTGGGTGCCAGCCGCAACGACCCTTGACACTACCGTACCGTGGCGGCTGTGATTCCGGCTCGCCCATCCGTCCTGAGCGGTTCAATTCGGACCGGTGCGCGTCCGCTGGCCTGCGGATCCCGGTCGTTGGCCGCGGTTCCGCGGGGCTTGCCGGCCCCGTCGGCGACCGTCTCGACCGCCGGTCTCCCGCGTCGCGTAGGTCTCGTTGCGGGTCTGCCCCGTTCCGTCCGTGAATGCGAACTCAGCGCCCCCGCTAGGCAGCAGCGTGTAGGCAACGGAATGGGTCTTTCCGCGAAGGTCGAACTCCAGCCGGAACCGGTCGCCTCCGATCCTCTCGAATCCAGTCACCGTCGCCCCGCGGAGCGGCCTAGTGAACGGCCGGACGCCGCGTGCTCGGGGCTGGACTGCGACCTCTCCGTCCCGCAGCGCAATCTGGCCGCGGAATCCTCCGTTCAGGCGAGGGTACTCCGGGGTTGCGTGGTAGTGATACTGCCCATCCTCACTCAAGTGGCCGTTCAGCCAGTCCAAGCCTTCCGCTCTCGAGCCATCAGGTTCGGTATAGCCAAAGACGGGAAATCCGTCTAGAGCCCAAGCTACAGGCAGGTCCGCACCAATCCGGCTGGCAAGATGAACCGGTGCCACATGGTAGTGGTAATCATCGGCCCGTCCGGCATGGCCACCGAATTCGTCCAGTTCGCCGGCCAGGAACGTGTCAGTTCGTCCGTCCTGCTTGATCGGGTTGAAGATCGGGATGCCATTGGCGGCAACTGCTATTGCCCCGCGAAAGAGTGTCTCGCGGCCGGAGACCGGTTCGTCGGAGAACTGCGGGCGCAGCGGGAATCGGAAGGCATTGTCGCCGACATAGGACTGGGGAAGCGGAACTTGCTGGTTCCATGCACGGATCCCGACCATCATCCGATGCGCTGGCATGGAGTTCGACTCGACAAAGAAGTGATCCTCATCCCATCGGACGCTGACGTCAGCGAATGGGCGGAAGGAGCGAGCGACGAACTTCGGATCGAATTCGAAGCCTTCCCCGAACTGCTCGGCAGCACTGCCCACCATCAGCGCCAGACCAAGGGGCAGGGCGATCCTAATTCTCGTCATCGTGAAGGGGCCCTTTCCGGACTCGGTCGGCGGTTCGGCCTAGGACCCTGCCGAGACCGGCTACGATCTCTCTGGTTACGGCGGGTGGTCAAGGGCCTGTTTCCAACACTGTCGTACGCTGCTCGGCCGATTCCGTCCCGAATGTGGTCCATCAGCGCGCGCTGCATCGTGCTGGCACGGTCGGGATGCCGCTCCGTCAAGTCGATTGTCTCTCGGGGATCGGTGACCACGTCGTAGAGGGAAGCCCGGGCCTCAGACCACGAGTAGAGGAGCTTGAATCTCCCCGCGATCAGCGCCGCCTGCGGGCCCGGTTCACGGCCTCGCGATTCCTCGAAGAAAAACACCATCCGGTCGATCGGGCGCTGGACGGCGGAAGAGCAACTGCTCAGCAACAGGGGCTTCCAGCTCCCGCCCTCGATCGGGGATGGGATCTGGGTGCCGGGGCTGGCGAAGTCGAGGACGGTCGGCAGAATGTCGTACCCGACTACGGGCGTGTCGCAGTATGTCTCCTCCTCGACCTCCGGACCCCGGACGACGAGCGGAACGCGCAGCCCGCCCTCGGTGACAGTCGTCTTGCCGCCGCGCAAGTAGCGCGTGGGGCCGCCGTTGTCGGACATGTAGATCACGTACGTCGAATCCCGGATCCCCAGCTCGTCGATCGTGGCCAGCGTCATCCCGACGGCCCGGTCGAAGTCGCTCGCCATGGCAGCCCGAGTCGGGTCCCGGTGAAGCCGCCCTCCCGGTCGCGCCCGCCATGCATCTAGCGTCTCGGGTAGCGACTGATTGGGGCCATGCACGGCGTAGTGCCACAGTTGGAGATAGAACGGACGGCCAGCCGCCACACTCTCCTGCATGAATTCGTTGCCCTTGGAGGTGAGCTCGAACATGCGCTTGGGGTTCTGGGGATCGCTGGACTCACCGTCCTGATTCTGGGTGATCCAGCCGTCGTCGCTGTCGAACCCGAGTTCAGTCTGGGACTGGGAGAGCTGCCATTTGCCGAACGTGGCAGTCCGGTACGACGGATCTGCCTCCTTGAGAACGTTGGCAAGAGCATGGCGGGCCAGGCCGCGGTGGTTCACAGCAGTCCGCTTGTCGGGAGCGTTCAGGCTGGTCGTGGTGAGTCCGAAGGTGATGGCATACCGGGAGGGCTCGCACTTTGGGGCCGCCGCGTAGGCTCGCGAAAACGTCATGCCCTCGCGGGCCAGTCGGTCGATACTTGGTGTCCGGTGGTAGTCACTGCCAGATTCCGGAAGGTCCCTGATCATGGGTCTGGATAGTCCATTCCAAGCCTGATCATCAGACAGGATGAACACGAAATTCGGCCGATCGGCCCCAGCCAGCGAGATTGTGAACAGAACGAGTAACGCGAAGCGGACCCTCACTTGGTTCCTCCCATGAGTCTCGGGCGGACCCCGAACGAATATGCGACCCAACCGTTTGCCGGAACACCGTCCTCAAGGCGGGTTTGGACGAGCTCAACCAATGCCGATTCGGGGGTGACCTTCACTCGCACGTGTCCAGGGCCGCCGACCACGTCCGCCTCCGCGTAGATGGGCAGGTTGTCGCGGGGCACTCCATACCGGTCCAAGCCAGGTTGCGGGACCAGCAGATAGACAACGCCGTCCGAGTCCTCCTTTGCGAACATGTGATCGTGGCCGTGGAAGACGATGGTCACACCAGACTCAACCAAGAGCTCGTGAATCGGCTGGCCCCAACCGCGCCGACGGTCATCGAACTCGTACGTTCCGTCGAGTGCTCGACCGCCCCATTCAAAGAGGCCAGCGGCGGCAGTCCCGCCGCGAGATGATTGGTTAGCCCCGCCCACCAAGTGGTGCACGAAGACGAACTTGAACTTCGCTTCGCTGGTCGCGAGCGTGGCCCTGAGCCAGCGGTACTGCTCTGACCCTAGAGTTTGTGACCAAGCATCACCTCGCGATCGGCCCCGGCCACTTGCCCAGTACGGATCCAGGGCAACGAACAGCGCGTCGCCCCATTCCCAAGCGTAGTAGTTGCCGCGATCGGTTCGGCCGTCAGAAGGAGTAGCGAAGAAAGTCTCCCGCTGCTGGCGTGCCCAATCGCCCATCGCGCCCCGCCTCAGTCCCTCACCGTCATGGTTCCCCGAAACGAGGAAGACCGGCGCGATGGTGCCGATCAACCCGAGGTAGTACCTCTGAGCGAGGTACTGGGGCAACGAGTCCCTGTAATCCGTGCGGCGCTTGTCGGTCATGAACGTGTCGCCGAGGTCAATGTGAAAGTCAGGCCCTGCAGCAATGGCATCCCGCAAGGACGCCTCGTACAGCCGCGTGTCTGTGCGATGGTCCAGATGCGAGTCTGCTTGCACGGTGAACACGAACGAATCGCTCGCTGCACGGCCAGTACGGAACTCGTACCGAGACGAGGCCTCCCAAGCATCCGTCTCCGTCTCCCGTGCTAGCCATCGGTAGTAGTAGCGCGTGTTCGGCGCTAGCCCTTCTAGCACCACTTCCCGTGGCTCGCCTGCCTGCAGGCGGACAGTATCAGTCCGTTCGGAGTACTCTCCTTGACGACTGCCGAACTCCAAGAAGCCTTCAAGGGGCAAATAGGCAAGAATACTGGCGGTCACTGAGGTGCCGGTGGGCTTTCCCAAGACGATGTCATACGGTCGGTGAGGCACCGTCGTTCGGAATTGCTCCTCGGAATCAGCGGGTGCTCGACGCGGTTCACGACCACCGCCTCTGGGCGCTTGGGCGAAGAGCGAGCCGGACGAACCGGCTTGGGGGACTAGGGGGCCTATCGAAATATGGACCAGCGACCATGCACCGAGGACGAAGCAGCAACGAACTGCCGCATGCTGTGGAAAGGTTCTGAGCCACCGCAAGTGTTGATGCTATCAGCAGAATCCACGTTCGAGAGGACGAAGTGCTGGAATTGATCGATTCTTTGCATCCGCGGGGAAGGCTCGTCATTCCGGGAACTCGCAGCTGCTGGGGGAGCGTGGGGAATCAATTCCCACCATGCGTCAATGCGCTCCCGGGACTTGGTCTCAGGCGTCCGGACACCGCGGATTCGTAACCTGCTTGCTGGTGGCGTGGTTCCCCTTTGGGGCAGGACTGGAGTGGAGTCGACGATAGACGCTGCAAGGCCTTGGTGGCTGAGAAAGAGGGTAGAGGCCTGCAGTCAGGATCGGGCGAAATGAGCGTGCCCAAGGCGGTTCTGGGCCCCCGTGTGGCACCTTCTCCGCCCGAGGTGGCCGCTCAAGCAGCCTGTAGGGACAGTCGAGGACCAAGTCTCCCACCGCAGAGAGTGGAGGTGGTCGGCCTAGGGACTCTGAAGCCTACCGAATTGGTTGGAATATGAGTGAGGAGTCGCCCCGACACCTCTCGCTGGGAACTGCTACCGCAAGTTGCTAGGGCCGGGAGAATCGCCGTATAAGCGTTAAGGTATTGGGCTGAGCTAGGAAAAGAATGATGCCAACTGAGGCTTCTGCTTGCGAGGCTCGGCCGCCAAGCCCTCTGCAATGGATTCCCACTGCTCAACGGCCTGCGGCAGCGAGAGCGACGGTTCGATCGCTCGGCTGGCTAGAGGGAACATGAATCGGAATTCACGCCACTCGCTGAGGGGACGTCGACGGTGCCAGGTCGCACCCCCAAGGGGAAGAATAGCTGGCCTGGGAGACAAGTTTCTCGATGAGCAGGGCTACCAAGAGCTTCCCGTAGAGCCAAGCTTGGGCACCGTCGTGGTCGTGCTTGGGCAAGTGGCCGAGGCGCGCGATCGACCGAAAGCGCTTCAAGACCAGCTCAGTTTGCCAACGCGCCCGGTACAGGTCCAAGACTTGCCGGGCGCTGTACTCCTCGGACGGAAGGGTCGTGAACACGATCACGTACTTGGCGTATTCCAAGGTCTCGGCCCGCAGCTCGCTGCCCGTCTTGGATGCCTGGCGCCGCAGCTTCTGCTGTGCCAGGCGAATGGCCGCTCGGGTCTTGCGGATCGCGCAGAGGCGCCCCGGCACGCTGGCGCTCCGCTGGCTGACAGCTTGCACCGCCCAAGAGCCGCCTTCGGCAGTCCGAGTCAAGGTGCGCAGGCTGGCCAGCTGGTCGAACGGCTGACCATCGGACTGCCGCAGGACGAGCGAGGCCGCGTTCCCGCGCACCAGAACCTCTCCACCAGCCCGGGTGACATGCCGTAGCCCGCGAGCCGTCGAGTAGGCGCTATCAGCCAACAGCAAGTCCCCCTGACGGACCGGAAAGTGGGCCCAGGTCTCGCCGGTGCCGACTCCTTGGGCCGGCTTCAGCTGGAAGAAATCGCAGTCCAGCGAAGGTAGCCCCACGCTGTAATGCACCTGCCACAGCGATCCAGTCCTGCCCGGCTCTCTGACCGTCGTTCCGTCCACCGCCCGCACCCTGCGCTGCCCGCCTGACCGCAGCTCCACGTTGCGCTCGCGGAACAGTTCCTTGCAGAGCGCCTGCAACCAGCCCCGGGACTTCTTGAGCCGGTTCCAGACCGCCACCGACGACAGTTCGGCCAGTTGCGCCTCTCGTGCTCGCACGGCCGTCTCACGCAGCGAGTACCCGCATCCGAGATGGATCAGCAGCACGCGCAACAGGCCCTCGGCGGACTTGTTCTTCCTCAGGCCCTTCAGTGCCCCTGTCTCGACTGCCAGAGCTCCCCAGTTGGCAGGCAGCAACGAGCGTACTACGGCCCAGTCCTCTCGCAATTCGTCGCTCGACAGATCGTCTCGCATCTCACGACTGTAGCAGGCCTAGCACTAAACAACTTAGCGCTTAGGGAGAACGGACCTCCAGCCGGCGCTCCAGAGTGCGCCGCCGGAATCACAAGTGCATCCATCTGACGAGGCGAAATGGGGCGATCGTGTCTTGAACGAGTCAATGGATTGGCTGCCTGCTTGGAAACCTGCTTAGCGGGTCTCTTGCGCCCGCGACGGCGTGCTAGTTCGCTCCCCGCCCGGCCAGAACCACCGGCACGCTCAGCGCCAGAATCTTGGCGTCCAGCGCCAGCGACCAGTTGTCGATGTACTCCAAGTCCAGCTCCATCCATCTCTGGAAGTCGAGCTGGTCCCGGCCACGGACGGCCCAGAGGCAGGTCAGTCCCGGCCGCATCCGCAGTCGCCGCCGCTGCCAGGTCTCGTACTGGCGCACCTCTCCCGGCACCGCCGGCCGCGGGCCAACTAGGGACATGTCTCCTAGCAGCACGTTCCAGAACTGGGGCCATTCGTCGATCGAGTAGCGCCGCAGGAAGGCCCCGATCGGGGTTAGCCGCGGATCGTCCCGGATCTTGAAGGCCGGCCCGTCCTTCTCGTTGAGGTGAGCGAGCTCCTGCTGCCTAGCCTCCGCTCCGACCTCCATGGATCGGAACTTGTAGCACGGGAACAGCCTGGCGTTCAGCCCGCAGCGCAGCTGCCGAAAGAGCACGGGGCCCGGAGAAGTCAGCTTGACCGCCAGGGCCACCGCCGCCATCGGCAGCGCCAGCAGCATCAAGCTCCCGGCGGCGGCGGTCAGGTCGAAGGCTCGCTTGACAAGCAGTTGCAGGTCGTCGGACGGAGCGACCGAGAAGGTCAGTACAGGACGGTCGCCGAAGCGATCGAAGTGGAGCCGGCTGTGCGGCAGGGGGAAGAAGTCCGCCACGATCCTAGTCGTGACGCCGTGCTCATCACACAGCGCGAACGCGCCCTCGAGCGACCGCAGCCTCTCCCCCGACACCGCGAACAGCACCTGGTCGACCGCCGTTTCGCCGAGCAGATGCGGCAGCACCTCCACCGGCCTCACCCGATGCTCGTCGGACAGCTGCACGCGACCGCCCAGTTGGCCTCCGCAGTCCAGGATCGCGGCAACCCGCAGGCCGTGATTCTCGGCGGCGTCGAGCTCGGCCGCGATGTCCAGGGCGCTCTCGCCGTCCCCAACCACCACGACCGAAGAGACCGCTCCCAGTGCTCGGCGCAAGCGCCCCCGGTAGCGGGCCGCCAGCGCCCGCTGTGAGGCTTGCAAGATCCCTAGGTACAAGGCGAAGATGCCCAAGAAGAGCCGGCTGACTGGAACTTCTAAGTTCAGCAGGTAGAGGAAGGCGAGCAGCGGCGGGAACGCCGCCCCCAGCTGGAGCGCCGTCGTCCCGATCGAAGAGGCGCTCTCCAAGGCGTACAGGCGCGCATGAGCTCCCGTCCAGCGGCCGGCGACCACCACGGACGCGGCCGCCGCCAGCAGGATCAGGGACGCCGGCGCGGGCTGCAGCCCGAAGTCGCGCATCGGCAGCGCCGCCCGCGTCGCGTACGCCGCCCCGAACGCTCCCGCTACCAGCAGCGCGTCGACGGCGGCCAGCAGCGCCGCGGCGTGTCGCTGTCGGCGTTGGAACACGTGGCTCCCACCAAGTTAGCAGCGCCCGAGCGCCGCTGGGCCGCGGTTGCATAATTGGGGTATGGCGAACAAGGTCACGATAGGCATCGATCCGAAGCGGAAGCAGCCCGATCAAATCAGTGTTGTGCTTCGCGAAGACTACCGCGAGGATTATGCCAACAGCGTGCAGGTGAACGCCAGCGTCTGGGATTTCCTGCTGCGCTTCGGCCGGCTCAACGTCAAGAGCCCCGAAAAGCTGACCTTCTCGTCCTTCGCGGGCATCTACATGAGCCCCCAGCAGGCCAAGGCGCTCCACTTGGTTCTCGCCCAGAACATCGCCCAGTACGAAGCGACCTTCGGGGAGATCCGGATCGAGCAGCCGCAGGCGGACCTCGGCGGCCAGCCGACCTTTGTGCAGTAGCGGACCGCTGCGGTTCGCCTCGCCACTCTTGCCGAAGCGAGAGTGGCGGCGGAAGCGTCACTCCGCCTGCCGCAGCGTTTCCAGCGCTAGGTCCAAGAAGGGGTCGCCGGCTTCCTCTTCGGCCTTCTGCCGCGCTTCGGGAGTGTCAAAGCGCCGCCGCTGGACCTCCCGGTAGCGTCGCAGCACTCTCTGCGGCACGGCCGAGTCGGGCTCCAAGCCCTCCCCATGAATCGACTTGCCGCCCGGCCCGTAGTACTTGGCCACGGACAGGATCAGGGCCGCACCGTCACCGAGTTCCAGCGTCTGCAGCTTCGACGCGACGCCGGAGGTGGACTCGCCCACCAGCTTGCCCCGCTGGTTCTGCTGGATCGATGCGGCAGCGATCTCGGCGCCGCCCGAGGTGGGCCGGTCGACGACGACCGCCACGGGCAGGTCGGTGGCGACTGTCGCCGCCGTCGCATCGGACACCGCCTCTTGGAAGTTCTGCCCCTGCAGCGATGTGATCCTGCCCTTCGCGAGGAAGAGGTCCGCTAGCCGAATCCCGTCCTCCGCACTGCCCCCAGCGTTGCCGCGCAGGTCCAGCACCAAGCTCTCGGCTCCGTCCGCCTCCAACTGCCGAACCGCAGCCGAGACTTGTTCCACATGCTCGGGGCCTAGGACGTCAGCGTCGACGTAGCCCACTTGGCTGTCCAGCATGCGCGACGCCACTTCCGGCAGGACCGGCTCGTAACGCTCCAGCGTGTGCTCCGCGGGCGCGTCATAGTCCGAGGATGGCCGCACCATGAGCCGCACCGTCGTGCCTGGGTCTCCGCTGAGACTGGCCAGCAGGTAGGCCGGAGGCATGACCCGCGTGCTGATGTCGTCGATCGCGTCGACCAAGTCGTCCGCCCGAATGCCGGCCTTGTCGGCGGGCGATCCCGGCAGCACCGTCAAGACGCTGGTGTAGGCGCCGACCTTTCGCACGACCATGCCCGTGGCCAGTCCGCTGCCGCCGTCGACGCTCTCAAGCCGTTCCAGGTACTCCTCGTACTCCTCCGGTGCCAGATAGCTGGACACTGAGTCCAGATACTCAACCAGCCCCTGCAGTGCGCCTTGGGTGACCCTAGTGATGTCTGGTTCCTCGACATAGTCGCTCTTGATCCTGGCCAGCACCTCCGTGTAGACGGCCAGCGGACGGTACGCGCCCTCGCGCTGCTCGCTCTTGCCGAGCAGCGCCCCGACGACCAGCAGGACTGTGACCAGGAACGAGAAGCAAACGACGCCGAACTTGAATCTTGTGCCCATCCGCCTTCCATCATACAGCGGTACGGAGCGCGCTGGGCCGCAGGCGTCGCGGTTTGCCGGCGCCTCGCTCAAGGAGCGGGCCAGATCAGCCGGATGACCGCCGTCGTGATGGCGATGCCCGCGGCGGGCGGATCGATGTGCGTGTCCCCGTGCTGGTGGAACGCCCGCGAGAAGCCCTCGCCCGCGAACGCTCCCACCGCACCGAACGCCGCTCCGGTCAGGATGTCGCCCGAAGCCAGCGCCGCGACCGCGGCCGGCAGAGCCATGTGATGGGTCACAGGCACCTTCAGGCCAAACTGCGCGAACACCAGCGTCGCGGCGGCGATGCCGAACCCGAGGACTTCGCCGCCCCGCTCCGGGCCCAGCGCCAGCGCCGCGAAGGCCGACAAGAGCCCCGTGCCGAGGCCGATCGTCGTGAATTGGCCCGCCGTCTCCTGGTGCCGGACCCAGTGATGGACTGAGTCGGGGGAGAACTGGCGGCGGGCCCGCGGCGTGCGTCCGAATGCCAAGCGGGCGATCACCGCCGAGATGACCACTGTCAAGGCGATGGTGTCCGTGCGCGAGGCCAGCCCGGCAGCCATCCACAGTTCGTTGAGGCCCCAGCCCAAGGCGCCGAAGCAGCCCCCGACCGCCAGCACGTCCGGACGCTGGAGGCCCGCTAGGGGGAGCGTGATGTCGCGTCCGCTCTCCAGCAGCCCGCGACGGTAGGCGTAGGCGGTTGCGGCCGCTCCTCCCGCGAAGGCGATGTGCGGTCCGAACACCGGTCCGAAGGCCACTTGGGTGAGGATGTCCGGGCCGCCGCCCGCGGCGGCGGCCGCGACGCCGGCCAGCACGGCCAAGCCCGTGAAGATAAATGCCGGGAGCGTGCCGATGGCCGCGGCGAAGACACCGCCCCCGAAGGCGGCCAGCAAGGTTGCAAGGTCCAAGTGCATGAGTCTGAGTCCTCTTTCCCCGATGCGGCCGGCGATTCCCGCCCGTTTCCTGCTACAGCGGCAGGTGGAACTGGGTCCCCGGAGTGCGGGCGACCTCCTCGAGCACGGCCTCGAGGTCCTTGGGGCGGCTCAGCACGTCCAGCTCGGCGGCGTGCACCACCTTGAGCGGGGCCGCCTCGTACTGACTGAAGAAGTGCTCGAAGGCGCGCACCGTGCCTTCCAGGTAGGCGGTCGACACGTTGGCCTCCGGACCGGCCGGGCTGCCTGCGAGCCGCTTCCGCAGGGCCTCGGAAGTCGTCTGGATGTAGACGACCAAGTCGGGCGTGGGAAGCTGCGCCTTGAAGTGCCCGTAGTAGGAGTCGTACACTTCCAGCTCGTCGTCCTCCAAGCTCAGGCAGGCGTAGATCTTGTCCTTCTCGAACAGGAAGTCCGAGATCACGGGGAGGTGCGAGTGCTCGATGCGAGCTGCTCGTAGCGTCTGGAAGCGTTCGTGCAGCAGACGCATCTGCAGGCGGAACTCCGTGCAGGGGCGGCTCTTGTAGTAGGCGTCCAGTTCGGAGGCCCGGGCGGCGTCGCGTGCGATCCTGGCCTGGAGCCGCTGCGCCAAGGCTTCGGCCAGCGCGGTCTTGCCCACGCGCATCGGCCCTTCGATCGCGATGTAGTGCGGTGCTTTGTTCAACGGGCTGCCCCTCCTACTAGAATGCCAGCGTCGGCCGCCGCCCGAGCGGAGCCTCCATGCCGAAGTGCTCGAAGGCCCGATCCGTCCCGACCCGTCCGCGGGGCGTCCTGTCCAAGAAGCCCAGCTCCATCAGGTACGGCTCGTAGACCTCCTCAATCGTGCTCGGCTCCTCCCCGACCGCCGCGGAGATGGTGTTCAGCCCCACAGGGCCTCCCGAGTACTTGCCGAGGATCGTCTCCATGATCTTGCGATCGACCTCGTCGAGGCCCAAGGGATCGACTTCGAGCAGGTCCAGCGCGACGCACGCGACCTCCTGCGTCACTCGCCCATCGGCTCGCACTTGGGAGTAGTCCCGCACCCGCCGCAAGAGCCGGTTCGCGATGCGCGGCGTCCCTCGCGCCCGGCGGGCGATCTCCTCCGCCGCCTCGTCTGACAGGTCGACCTGCAGCAGGTCTGCCGAACGATACACGATGCGGGTCAGATCGACGGTGTCGTACGGATTGACGCGCAGCGTGATGCCGAAGCGTGCCCGCAACGGGCCGCTGATCAGGCCTTGCCGCGTGGTGGCGCCGACGGCTGTGAACGGCGAGATCGGGATGGAATGCATCCGCGCCCCCGGGCCCGTGCCTACCACCAGATCCACCCGGAAGTCCTCCAAGGCCGCGTACAGCATCTCCTCCACGTCGGGCAGCAGGCGGTGGATCTCGTCGACGAAGAAGACCTGCCGCGGCTGCATGGAGGTCAGCATGCCGGTGAGGTCGAGCTTCTTGAGCAGCACCGGGCCGGACGTGAAGTCGATATGCACACCCATTTCCTTGGCGATGATCGCCGACAGCGTGGTCTTGCCGAGGCCCGGCGGGCCGTACAGCAGCACGTGGTCGAGCGCCTCCTTGCGGGCCTTGGCCGCCTCGATCGCGATCGACAGGTTTTCCTTTACCGAGGTCTGGCCAATGAACTCGTCCAGCCTCTGAGGCCGCAGCGCGAAGTCCGCCTTGGTGTCTTCGGCGGAGGCCTTCGCGCTGACGATCCCCTTCTTGGCCACGCTGCCGCCCTTCAGCGCTTGATGGCGTTCAACGCGGCCTGGAAGAGGGCCGCGAAGTCTGTCGCATCCGACTTGCCACGGACCTTGGAGACCGCACGCTTGGCTGCCTCGACGCTGCATCCCAGGTTGGCCAGGGCAGAGACGACCTCCCCCTCGACGGCTTGTGCTTCGGGATCGAGCACGTCGTCCGCGGCGCCGAACGACTCCAGCTTCTCCTTGAGCTCCAGCACGATGCGCTGGGCGGTCTTCTTGCCCACTCCCGGCGCCCGCACCAAGGGCTTGTACTCGCCGGCCCGGATCGCGCCGGCCAGTTCGGAGGCTGACAGCCGGGACAGCAGCGCCATCGCCAGCCGCGGGCCGATGCCGCTGACGTCCAGCAGCAGCACGAACAGGTC
Source organism: Bryobacterales bacterium (assembly GCA_963662745.2). Classification (GTDB taxonomy): domain Bacteria; phylum Acidobacteriota; class Terriglobia; order Bryobacterales; family UBA6623; genus VXMF01. The sequence goes on along the minus strand of CAXXUI010000001.1, from coordinate 4,339,688 downwards.
TTTGTCCGGGCGCTGGGCGAAGCCGTACAGTGCGAGGGTGTTCTCGCGCACATGAGTGTAGATGTGCAGCTTGACCTCAGCACCGGCCTCGCCTGACTTGGTGTAGGTGTCGATAGGGATCGCGACCTCGTATCCGACGCCGCCCACGTCGATCACGATGTTGCCGGCCTGCTTACTGGCGACCTTGCCTCGGAGGAGGGAAATCACGGCCCGATGGGAATTATACCGAGCGGTCGTCGCGCGGCGGCGGCAGCGGCCCGCGCAGTCCTTCGACCTGCAGGATGCGGCTGTCGCCATCGTGCTCGAGGCGCACCTCGACCCGCTCCCCTGGCAGCTCGCTGGCGAACCGCTCCCCCCATTCGATGATCACCACTGCCGGTTCGTCCCAGAGGTCCTCGAGGCCCAGCGTCTCCAGCTGCGGGACGGTGTCGAGCCGGTAGAGGTCCAGATGGTAGACCTTGGTAGCGCCGTCGTACACCCGGATCAGGGAAAAGGTCGGGCTGACCACGTCGTCGGCCGCGGCGGCCCCTAGAGCCGAGACGATGCCTTTGGCCAGGGTCGTCTTGCCTGTCCCGAGCTCGCCGATCAGCATCACCACCGCCGGCGGGCGCAGCGCGGCGGCCATGCGCTGGCCGAAGCGGACGGTCTCCTCCGGGGAGCCACTGCGAATCGTCACGCGCCCACCTCCAGGTACGCGCCCGCCAAGTGGCCGGCGATGTCCGTGGCCAGCATGCTGCGCTCGCCGAGAGCGCGGGCGGCCAGCTCGCCAGCCCTGCCGTGCAGGAAGACGGCCGCGGCGACAGCGTTCAGAACAGGCTCAGTGGGGAATTGCGCCAGCACGGCCGCAATGACTCCTGTCAGGATGTCGCCTGATCCGGCGGTGGCCATGCCGGGTGTGCCGGTTGGGTTGACGACGACGTCGCCGTCGGGGGAGGCGACCAACGTCCGCTGTCCCTTGAGCACAACGTGAGTTCCGGTCCGGACAGCCAAATCCCGGGCTGTCTCGAGCCTGCTACTTTGCACGGTAAGTGCGTCGGCACCCGCCAAGCGGGCCATCTCGCCCGGGTGCGGAGTTAGCACGGTGGGACCCCGCCGCGACGGGGCCCGGCCCTCCTCGTACGCCGCGAGCCCGTCGGCGTCCAGCACCAGCGGGCCCGGATGCTCTTCGCAGATCCTGGTCGCCAGCTCGAGGTTGTGGCCGGCCCGACCCAAGCCCGGCCCCAGCGCCACCACCGACTTGCCCTGCAGCAAGTGCGGGCCGAAGGAGTCCGGTCCGAGGGAGCCGTCGGACCGCTCCTCGCCGGGCTCCAGCATCAGCTCCGGCGTGGCTCCGACGACCGCCCCGCAAGCTCCCGCCGCCGTGGCGACCGTGACCAGCCCCGCTCCGGCCCGCAATGCGGCAGTGCCAGCCATTAGGATGGCTCCAGGCTTGGACCGGGAGCCGCCCACTGCCACCACATGGCCGTAGCTGCCCTTGTGACTGGCGGGGTCCCTGGGCTGGGCGAAGACCCGGGCGTCGGCCTTCTCGCTCAGCAGCAGACGCGGTCCGGGCAGGCAGTCAAGGACCGAGTCAGCCGTCCCAATGCGGGCCACCTTCAGCCGGCCCACACGCCCGCAGGCGGGTGCTAGGACCTGGCTGACCTTGGGAGCCGTGAAGGTGACCGTCTGGTCGGCGCGTACGCTCTCCCCCAGCAGCGTTCCGGAATCGCTCCCCAAGCCGGAGGGCATATCGACCGCCACGACGGTAGCGGCCTTGAAGCGGGAGTTGATGTCGGCGACGACTTGGGCTACCAGCCCCCGCGCCGGGCCGCGCAGGCCGGTTCCCAGCATTGCGTCGAGGACGAGCTGCGAGCCGGCGATCTCGGGCAGCAGCGCGCGCCATTCGCGGCCGGTGGTGACGACGCGCGGGGAGTGGTCCTGCGCCTCCAGCATCCTGAAGTTGGCTCGGGCGTCCGGGGACATCGCGTCGGGCGGGGCGAGCGCCACGGCGGTCAGATCCAACGCCGGGTGGAGCAGCAGCAACTGGCGGGCGACGGCCAAGCCGTCGCCTCCGTTGTTGCCCTTGCCGCACAGCGCGAGGACGCGGAGGTGGCGCAGCTCGGGGACGGCCTCCCCGAGCTGGCGTGTCACGGCAGCGGCGGCGCTCTCCATCAGCACCAAGCCGGGGACGCGGCGGTCCTCGATGGTGATCCGGTCCGCCTCCCGCATTTCTGCGGCGGTCAGGACTCTCCGCATCGCATGCTCCTCACCTCGACCGGGCCCCGTCCGCGGTCAGACCTTCCTCATCACCATCATCGTCATGTCGTCCGACTGGCCGGCCCCGCCACTCCACGCGGTGACCTGGTCCATCACGTGCTCGATCAGCTGCTTGGGGCTCCTAGAGGCAGCAGCGCGGACCGCGGCCAGCAGCCGCTCCTCGCCGTACTCCTCGCCGCTCGCATTCTCAGGCTCGGTCAGTCCGTCAGTGAACGCGACCAGCAGGTCCCCGCGCCGCAACTGCACCGTGCCCGCGGAGTAGTCGGCGAACGGGAACGCACCGACAATCATGCCATGGATGTCGAGCGGCTGAGCCGAACCGTTGCGCAGCAGCACCGGCGGCAGGTGGCCGGCGTTGGTGTACGCGAGCGCGCCCGTGGCTGCGTCGTAGGCCCCGAAGAACAGAGTGGAGAACTTCTCTGGGGAAGTCGCCTCGAAGAGTTGAGAATTGGCCCGGCTGACGGCCCTCGCGGCGGAGCGCTGCATGGAAGCGGAGTCCTCGAAGTGCAACGAGGCGGCCTCCGTCCGCAGGATGGAGTGCAACGAGGCCATCACGAGGGCGGCGGAGATGCCCTTGCCAGCCACGTCGCCGAAGCAGACGGCGAGGCGCCCGCCGCTGAGCCGGACGTAGTCGTAGAAGTCCCCGGACACCGTGCTGGCGGGCCGGCACACACCGAGGACCTCGATGCCAGGCACGCCCGGCGGCCCCGACGGGAACAGCTGGGACTGCACCTCTCGGGCGATCTCCAGCTCGGCCTCCAGATACTGGCGGCGCTTGGACTCCTCGACCAACCGCTCGAGCGAGGCCGTCATGGCGTTGAACGAGCGGGCCAGGTCGCTCACTTGGTCGGTGCCGCGGATCGGGATGCGGTACCTGAAGTCGCCGCGGTTGACGTGCCGGGTCCCTTGGTAGAGGTCGTTCACGGAGCGGGTCAGCGTGCGCGCCAGCCAAGCTGCGATTAGGATCGAGACGAGCAGGCTGGCTGCGAAGAAACCGAGCAGAGTGTAGGCCATGAACGGAAGGAGGGAGCGCGTCAGTTGAGTCTGCCGGCTGAGGATCCTCTCCCACACTGCCGAAGGCCGCGTCTGCAGTACGTAGATGGACTGCTCCGTCTCGCCCGTGTCCCAGTTGTGCACGAGGCTCTCGACGGGCCACCTGACCAGCAGGTCCAGAGCGTATTGCTGCGAGGGCGTCGCGGTCAAGCTCACTGGAGCCGCTCCGCCGGGGACCTGGAGGACTCCCAAGCCGGGCAGCAGGTCAGTCAGCAGACCGGGCGTGAAGGGGACGGCTACGATCACCCGTCCCCCTGCTGGAGCGCTGCCGGATTCGGCCGTCAAGTAAATCGTCCCGCCGATGCTGGCCAGCGGGCTCGCTTCTGCATCGGTCGGGATGCCGCGGGGCAGTTCGAGGCGGGGATGGGACTCGACGACGCCGTCAAATTCGGTCAGAACGACCAAGCCGGGGAAGTCGGCGGAGGCCCTCGCGGCGAAGCTGCTTGCCGCCCGCCGTCGCTCGGCGGGAGCGGAGTTCGCGATCTGCAGCCGCAGCGGATGGGCCGCGGCCCGCAGGCGGTCGGTGTAATGCAGGAGATCGGTCAGGCTGACGTAAACGGTCACTGGACCCAGCACCACCAGCAGTCCTGCGGCGGCAATCAGAGCTGCGCTGGAAATAGGCAGCACGCCCACGAAGAAGAACAGCGCGGTCATGCGGTGGCGGACGCGCCACAGCGCCTTGGTCGCCAAGCGCCTGGCCAGGCGGAACAGCAGGCGCACCGCGAAGAGGCTGGCGAGGAGCGCGGCTAGGCCGAACGCCGTCCAGGCGGCGCTGCGAACGACTTCGGATTCGCCAACCAGCAGCCCCGCCGCAGCAGCGACGACGGTGAGCGCGGCAAGCGCTGTTCCGTAGCGCCGCAGCCGCGGTGCCATGCGGTTCACGGAGCGTCCCGCTCTTGGGCGTCGAACGCGTTCCATCGATTCGTGATCATCCGCACCCACAGGGCCGAGGCTGACCATCGTAGCGCGAGGGCCACTGCCACGCTTCCGACCGCTGCGACGACCCACCACATTCATTCAGAGTATTGCCTCGCCCGCCCGGTCGCGGGTCGCCGGGGCCACCGAGTGCTCCGCGGCAAGTGGTCTGACCGACTGAGTAGTGTCGCGGCAGCCGTGCTGGCTACACTACACTGAGGTTGGCATGGTTAAAGTGGTCGATTGTCACCGGCGGGGCAATGTGAGTGCGCGCGCGCTGGTGGCTGCCGTTGCCTTGTGGGCCTTGGTGCCTGCAGCGGGCGCAGCCCGCGTTCTGGTCGTTGACCTCGACACGATGATCCACCCGCTGACGCAGGAGATTGTCACCGCAGCGCTCAATCAGGCGGGGGAGGCGGGCGACGAGGCGGTCGTGCTGCGCATCGACACACCGGGAGGACTGCTGGATGCGACGAACGGCATCGTCCAAGCAATCTTGGCGTCGGAGGTGCCGGTCATCGCGTACGTGACACCCAGCGGCGGACACGCGGCTTCAGCAGGGTTCATCGTCCTTGTCTCCGCCGATGTCGCCGCGATGGCCCCGGGGACCAACACCGGGGCGGCCCATCCGGTCCTCGCCATGGGAGGCGAGCTGGAAGGCGTGATGAAGCAGAAGGTCGAGAACGACACCGCCGCGTCGCTGCGAGCGATTACCGACAAGCGCGGGCGCAACAGCGAACTGGCCGTCGAAGCGGTCATTGAGAGCAAGTCCTTCACGGAGCAGGACGCCTTGGAGTCCAACCTGATCGACCTCGTGGCGCAGGACCTCACCGACCTGTTCCAGCAGCTCGACGGACGCACGATCGCGCGCTTTGACGGCGGGGAGCAGACGCTCGCGCTGGAAGGCGTGGAGTGGTACGCCTACGAGCCGAATCTGCGCCAGAAGGCGCTCCTGCCTCTGATCAACCCCACCCTCGCGCTGCTGGTCCTGATCCTGGGCTTGGCGGGCGTCTACCTCGAGTTCACCAATCCGGGCCTGATCGTGCCCGGGGTGGTGGGCGGCATCCTGCTGATCGTCGGCCTGATGGCGCTTTCGCTGCTGCCGATCAATTTCGCCGGGGTGGCCCTGATGCTGCTCGCCGTGGCGTTCTTCGTGCTGGAGGCGGTGACCCCGACCAGCGGCGTGCTGGCCGCTGGAGGAATCGTAGCCATGGTGCTCGGGATCGTCATCTTGGTGGACACGGATGTGCCGGAGCTGCAGATTGGATGGAGCGCGGCGGTCCTGATGACGCTTCCGTTCGCGGCGATCACCGTCTTCCTGTTGCAGCTGGCTATCCGCTCATTTCGCCTGAAGTCGGCGACCGGCGTCGAGGCCATGGTCGGGGAGATGGGCACGGCGAGGACTGAGCTCTGGCCTGACGGCACGGTGTTTGTGCATGGAGAGTTGTGGAGCGCGAGAGCCGTTACGCCTGTCGAGGCGGGACGGCCGGTGCGCGTGCTCGCGGTGAACGGCATGCGCTTGGATGTCGAGCCTTGGTAGCGCGGCTTGCGGGTCTCGCGGGCCGGTCGGGGCCGAGGAGCTAGACGTGCCGGCGGGGTGCTGCCCGTGCCGGAGCGGGCCCCGTTGCCACGCCCGGGTGGGGACGCTTTCCGGGCCCGGGTGTTGAACGAGCATCCGCAACCGCGCTATCCTTGAATCTGGCGGGTGTGAGTTCGCGCTCGGCCGACACCCTCGCTCGAGCGCCGCCGCCCGCCAGAGAGACTTGCAATGGAACCAACTCTAGCCGTCCTTCTGATCGTTGGCCTGTACCTCATCAGCAGCATCAAGATCCTGACTGAGTACGAGCGGGGAGTGGTCTTCCGTCTCGGCAGGCTACTACCGCAGCCGAAGGGCCCCGGTGTGATCCTGGTGTTCCGCCCCATTGACCGGATCGTCCGGATTCCGCTGCGTGTGGAGACCTTAGAAGTGCCGTCGCAGGATGTCGTCACGAAGGACAACGTGACCGTCAAAGTCAGCGCGGTGGTCTTCTTCCGCGTCTTGGACCCTGCCAAGGCGGTGGTGGAAGTGGCGCACTACATCCATGCCACATCCCAGTTGGCGCAAACTCGGCTCCGCTCCGTGCTGGGCGAAGCGGACCTTGACGAGTTGCTGAGCGAGCGGGAGCGTCTCAACGCCCGCCTGCAGGAGACGCTGGACGTGCAAACGGGAACTTGGGGCATCAAGGTGCAGGCCGTGGAGGTCAAGCACGTCGATCTGCCCGAGCAGATGATCCGCGCCATCGCGCGCCAGGCGGAGGCGGAGCGCGAGCGTCGCGCGAAGATCATCCATGCGGACGGCGAGTTCCAAGCGTCCCAGAAGCTCACGGACGCCGCCAAGACCTTGGCGGACCAGCCGACTTCGATCACCCTCCGCTACCTGCAGACCCTCACTGAGATCGGTACGGAGCAGAACACGACGGTGGTCTTCCCACTGCCGGTGGACCTGTTCAAGGGGATCGCCAGCTGGGCCGAAGCGCAGGGGCGCAAGGTCGATTCTGACGGCCAATTGCGCTAGAATCGGTCCGTGGCCAAGCGTCGGGGTCGAGAGCAGGTTGAATTCCTCTTTGGCCTCAAGGAGGCTTTCCTGCTGTTACTGTTGTCGGGCTTGGTGCTCGGCGGTGTGTTCTTCGCAGGGTTCGAGTTCGGTCACAAGCGGGCCCTGAACGGCGAGGAGAGCCTGCTTTCTTTCTTGGGGGCCAGGGCGCGCCAGCGTCCGGAACCGGTCGTTATCCCTGATGTGCTTCTGAACCGGGACGAGGACGAGGAGGAGGTGGGAGAACCGCCCGCCCCCGAGCCGAAGCCTTCGCCTGCCAGTCCGCCTACCGCAGCCGCCGTTCCGTCTCCTCCGCCGCAAGTTGAGGCGAGGGTGAAGCCGAGGGCGGGAGTTGCGGTGACGGCGGGCAATCCGCCTGCGTCGCCGTTACAGCCCCGCTCGAGCGAGCCCACTCCGCCCGCGGCGGCACCGGTCATTCCGGTCGGTGCGTTCTACTACCAGGTCGCAGCCGTGGGCACGCTTGGGCGGGCGGAGAATCTGGCGGGCTGGCTGCGGGATGAGGGTCATCCAGCGGGGGTGCGGCCTGTGGGAAGCGACGGCTTGTACCGCGTGTACGTGGGGCCGTTCCCGACCCGCGCCTCGGCCGACGTGGCCCGAGACCGGTTGCGGGAGGACGGCTTCCAGCCGATCTTGCGCCAGTACTAGCGTACCGTCACGACACAATCTTCGGGTAAGCTGGCTTCAACCTGGCTTCAACTTGGACCGGGCATCGTCGATGGACCTGTGCCGGTCCGCGCCTCGCTGCCGCTCGTTCGGGTCCGTAGACTAGGCAGCGATCTCGCGCTGCAAAGTGTCGAGATCGCCGATCCGCAGCTGCCCTAGGTCTTTGGTCGTCTGCTTGTCCACGCAGGACTGGAGTTCGATAGCGATGTGGATGGATCGCCAACTCTCGCTATTCTTGCTCGTCTTCAACACTTTCGGTTCTGGGACGGAGGCGGACTTGGTGAGAGGTGACGACACCTGCGCCCCGGACGGAAGGAGTTCACGTCCGAGTGAAGATCACTCATACAGTAGGTCTGGAGTGGATATGCGCAGTATGTTGGGGGTGCGGCGCAATTTGATCCCTGCCAAACCCAAGCCGGCACAGCGCCGCCCGGCGCGCCGCCGGACGCTCCGGCGCGCCGCCTGAGCGGGCTGTGGCACTACACCCGCCGACTCCCCCAGCCGCCCGCTGCGACCGCTTCAGGCGCCCTCCTCCGGCTCCAGCAACCGGATCGCCGGCGGCAGCTTGACTCCCGCGCAGCGCAGCACCCGCACCACGTCCTGGCGGACCTCGGTGCGCAGCGCGAACCGCTTCCCGTCCGTCCGCACCTCGTCCTCCCGCAGATCCTTGAGGCCGCGGATCACATCCGCCCACTCCACCTCCACCCCGGCACGCTCCATCAGCCGCTGCAGCTCCCCCTTCAGCAGCAGCGCCAAATACGAGCAGAAGATGTGCCCCCGGATGGCCTCGTCGGTGCGATGGTACACCGGACGCGTGCGCAGCAGCGACTTGGCCTCCCGGAAGCACCGTTCCACCCGCCACAACTCCTTGTACTTGACCGCCGCCTCGGCGGCGGTCAGCGGGCCGTGCACCTGCAGTGCCCACAGCCCGTCGTAGCGCTCCTCGGCCCGGATCTTGTCCTCGTCCAGCTCGAAGGCCTGCGGGCCGGACTTCAGGTAGCGCCGGTAGCCGCGGTTGCCCACCAGCCGCTTGCCGCCCTGCTTCACCTTCGGGCGCAGCTGCTCCAGAATGGACTCCCGCACCGCGCGGTCCCGCCGGGCCTGCTCCTCGTTGCGGCACAGCACGTAGCGGCGCTGGGAGCCCGGACCGCCCCCCGACGGACCCACTCGTACCTCCCGCACCGCCAGCTGGAGCGGCTCCCGGCGCCCTTGCCGCTCCAGCTTCAGCACCTCCTCGTCCAGTCGCTCGACTCCGTCCGCCTCCCCGTCGGCCAGCACTTGCTCCCGAAACTCCTTCAGCGTGCGCATGCGACAGCCCAGCAGGCACCCCCAGCCGCGCTCCTCCAGCTCCTCCCGCGTGGCCCGGCTGACCATGCCGCGGTCGGCCACCAGGCAGGCCGACGGCACGCCGAAGCGCTCCTGCAGGCGGTCCGCCACCGGCAGCAGCGTGGTCACGTCGGCCGTGTTGCCGGGCCAGATCTCGGTGCACAGCGGTCGCCCCTCGCTGTCCAAGGCCAGTCCGACCACCACTTGACGGCATTGCGGGCGGTAATCCTTCGACTTGCCCCGCTGGCCGAGCACCTTGCCCCCCGCGCCGTGGAAGTAATGCGAGGTGGTGTCGAAGAACACCAGGTCCAGCCCGGTGAACAGGTTGCGCCGCCGCGCGAAGAGGGCCTCCTCGAGCTCATCCTTGACGCAGCGCGGCACCGCCTCCACGCCCCGCTTCTCCTCGTCCGGCGGCTCGGCCTGCTCCTCATCCCGCTGCTCGGCCGATTGCTCCTCATCCGGCGGCTGGGCCGCGGCCGGCTGGGCGGCAGAGGCTTCAGGCGCCGGCTGGCGTTCGCCCGGCTGCCGCTCGGACTGCTCGGACTGCTCGGGCTGCTTGGGCTGCTTGGGCAAGGGCTCTCCCAGCCAGGCCATGGCGCGGTACAGGTGGTGCAGTTGCAGCTGCTCGGCGCCGGGCAGCTGCAGGCCGGCGGCCCACCGGTCGGCTTGGCGGTCCGAGCCGGGTTCGAACAGGCGGTGCAGCACCGTCAGCCAGACGGCGCGTTCGACATCGAAGCGGAAGCGTCGCCCGGCCAGGGCGGCGCGCACCACGGAGCGGCCGCCGCAGCGGCGCCACAGGCGGTCGAAGACGAGGGCGGGGCCGATCGAGCGGGAGCGCACGGCTGGGCCGGCCTGGCGGGCGGCGATCACGCCGGCGACTTGGGACAGGCGGGCGGCGGAGCGGAGCAGGCGGTCGATCTGGCCGTTCTGCTGCAGGCGGTCGAGTCGCCCGAGGGAGAGCAGCACGCGTTGGCGGACCTTGCCGTCGACGCGGCGGTTCTCGACGAGCTGGAGGTAGGTGTGTGGGCCGGCTTTCTTCTTGCGCAGGAACATGGGTCTTGAACTGTCACTACTATAGACGACCGGAAGGGGCGGCAGGTTACGGTCGGTCAGGGGTGCTGCAAGGGGCCTCAGGGGTGGTTTCGAAGGGTGGTTGAGGGTACCGGGAAAGAGGGGCTGGTGTGATGGCACGTCAGGGACGCTTCAAGGAGCGGGTGGGAGCGGTGGTGCAGTCGTCGATGGAGGCTGGGAGGGCCTTGGCGGAGTGGTTGCAGGGTGAGGTTCGGAGACCGGGAGAGAGGTGCCGCGGCGGAGGGAATGAACTCTTATACCACGCTGTCGGTGTTTGGGTGCCGTCTGGCGGGCTGCTGGAGGCCACAGTCCCGCTACTCAGGCTCCTGATTCGTCCTGCCAGTACGACTGGCGGGGAGCCGAGTGGAGGCACCGTTGAGCTGGGAGGAGACGGGCCGAGGGGGGCGCGAGGGTTGCTTGTCGGTCGCCACGAGTAGTGCCTGAACAAGAGCGGGGAGAGGGGCGAGTCAGGCAGTCTTGACGATCAGCTGGACGAACCGTACGGCGGTCCGGTAAGACGAAAAAAGCGGGCGCCAGAACCAAAATCTTCTGGCACCACATGCTAGTGCTCAAGGCAGGCTGCAGGGCCGGTTCGTGGCACCCGTGGATCCTGCTTCGCGAACCGTGGCAGGACTGGCGGATAGGCCACAGTGCCCAACCACCACTTCAGCGGGGAACCATCGTCAGACGGGCAATATATTGATCATCAATGCGGTAGATAGCACCAAATATAGTAGGTAGCGGAGTCTCTGGAATCCACGCCTCTCACAGCCTGCAGCGACGGAGTCCGACGCCGCAGATAGGTGCCCGGGAGACCCTTCACTCCCCCCTCTCGAACGGGGGCAAAGTGTCAAAGACGAGTCTTGCGCCGGACACGCCTCACCAGGTCGTTCATCAGCTTGCCGCGGTGCTGCTTGATGTGTTCCGTCGGAGCGTTCCGGTGCGTTGTGAGATCCAACTCGTCCACCCGCGCCGCACTCATAGCCCTCAGGAAGTCCGCGGCGCCTTCGACTGGAAAGAGGATCCTCTTGCAGGCTGCGTGATGCGGACAGTGTGACCTGAGATGCTCCAGCTGATCTAGGAAGGCCCCGGGCAGTGTCAACGTACCCTGCTTCCGTGTCAGAGCCGACCGAGAGCTGGCTAAGGACTGGGCCGTAGAGGAGTTGGCTCGCTTCCTGATTTGACTGCAGCGCGTTACACGTCCTCCGCACTGAGCAACTGCACGAAGACACCTCGCTCGTACCAGTACAGGTCCTCAATCCACAGGACAAACGAACAGAAGGACTAGCCATCCCAGTGCAGGATTGCGGATCAATCTCGATGCAGCCTCCAGACCGAAGCAGCCAGTCTGGCTGCCCCTTGGCGGTGAGGCGGAGTTCAGTCCGCGCCGACGCCAAGGCCGCTTGGTTCAGGACCGCAGCTGGTCGATGTTCCGGGCCAGCGTCTCTTGCTCCTCGCGCAGTTCCAAGTAGCTGGCCAGGCGCCCGGCGTCAATCTCCTCGGCTTCGCACGCCGATCGGACGGCGCACCGAGGCTCCGTTCTGTGCCGGCAGTCCCGGTAGTAGCAGTCGGCCGCCAAGTCTCCGATCTCGCCGAAGACGCGATCCACCGTCTCGGGAGTGCTCCACGGGTAGAGCTCGCGGATTCCCGGCAGGTCCATGAACAGCCAGCCTTCGGGGTGGATGACCAGCTCACGCCGGGTCGTAGTGTGCCTTCCGCGCCGGTCGCTGGCCCGCACAGACCCGACTTGCAGGTGGTCCCGGTCCAGCAGCGCGTTGACGAGCGAGGACTTTCCCACGCCGGACGGCCCGGCCAAGGCGACCGTGCCTTGGGCCGGCAAGCGCTCCCGGATGTCCTGCAGCCCGTCGCCGGTGACGGCGCTCGCCAAGGCCACTGAAAATCTCGGATTCGCCGCCTGCAGCGCCTCTACAGCCTTGCCAGGGAAGTCACTGATGTCGGACTTGTTGAGCACGATCAGCACTTCGGCGCCGCTCTCCAGCACGCAGGTGAGGTATCTCTCGACCTGCCGCTGGTTCACTCGGCGGTCCAGCCCGCAGACAATCAATGCCGCGTCGATGTTCGAGGCCAGCACCTGACGTCTGGCAGCTTGCCCGGGGCGATTGCGGGCCAGTGCGTTGCGCCGGGCCAGCACGCGTCGCGCGATTCTTCGTTTCGGGTCGAAGAGAACCCAGTCCCCGACGACGGCAGGTCCGACATTGCGCGGGACGCTGAGGTTCAACCTTGGGGGGTCGGCGGCATAGACTTGGACCCTGCGAGCCGTAGCCAGGCGCACGCGGCCGGCCCGCACGCGCCGGAGATTGCCGGCTTGGCGCTGGAAGAAGTCGGTCCAGCCGTAGCGCTCGAGGTTCATGCGCGCATGCCGAGGCCGATGGGCGCGGTCAGGCATGGCGGCGCCGCGGGCGGTGCGGTGCCGTCCCGTAGCGGCTCCGGCAAGCTCATGTCGTTGAGGAGGCCGGCCGGCGTCGGCGGGCCGCTTGGACCGTGTTCGAGAGCAGCATCGCGATCGTCATGGGGCCGACCCCGCCCGGCACCGGCGTGTACGCGGAAGCCACCTCGCGAACATCGGCCGGATGCACGTCACCGACCAAGGCCCGGCCCGTCTCTCGGAATCGCGCGAGGCGCTCGGGGAGCCGGTCCAGCAGCCTCTCCGCCAAGTCGCTGTCCTGCACGCGGTTGATGCCGACATCGAGCACGACCGCCCCTTCGCGGAGGAACTCCCGCGTCAGCATGCCCGGGCGTCCCACCGCTGCTACGAGGATGTCTGCCCGCCGGCAGGTGGCGGCCAAGTCAGGCGTTCTGGAGTGGCAGATCGTGACCGTCGCATGCTCGGCCAGCAGCAGCAAGGCCGCCGGCTTGCCAACGATGTTGCTCCGGCCCACGATCACCGCGTGGCGGCCGGAGATGGGGATCGAGCTGCGCCGCAGGATCTCGACGAGGCCTTTGGGTGTGCAGGGCTGCAAGCAGGGCTGTCCGCTTGCCAGCCGGCCGACATTCACCGGATGGAAGCCGTCCACATCCTTCTCGGGAGCCACCGCCTGCAGCACGCTCCGGGAGTCGATGTGGCTGGGAAGGGGGAGCTGGACGAGGATGCCGTCGATGTCATCGCGCCGGTTGAGCCGGTGAATCTGGTTCAGGAGCTCACCGGTCGAGATCCTGGCGGGTAGACGGATCGTCTCGGAAAACGCACCGATCGTGTCGCAGGCCCGGATCTTGTTGCGGACGTAGATCCTCGAAGCGGGATTGTCTCCGACCAAGACTGCGGCAAGGCCGGGAACGACTCCTTGCTTCGCGAATGCCGCGGCTCGGTCCTTCAGCTCCGCTAGGACCTCGTCCCGAATCGCGTTACCGCTCAGGACGCGCGCACCTATTCCCAAACCAGCATCCTACCAGACGGCCCGCGGGGGCCAAGCCGACCGACGGACCGGAGGAATCGGTGTCTGACCGCCGAGTGGAGCAAACTCAGGCCAGCCCCTTTCTTGCCTGCTTGTCCACCGCGAGGGGAATCGGTTCTCGGGCAAGATGCTCCAGGAAGGCTTCTCGGTCCACTTCGGTCGTCAGTGCCTTCTCGCTGCCGCCCCAAGAAATCTCCATGGTCGCCCGGCGAATGCGCATCGTGTACTCGCCTTGCGACAAGCGGAGCGTGGTCCGGAAGCAGTTCCACCCGCAAGTTCGGGCTAGTCTCAACGCGTGGTTCTTGAGCTTCCGAGTCCAGCGCCGGTCGGGTGCGAAGATCTCCCGCAGCGGCAGGCACCGGCCGGCCGGCTCTCCGAGGTCAATGCCGGTCCCGTTGAGGCGTTGCCCCGCGGCCGCCATCCGGCCGGACACGGCCTTGGCCAGACCCGGGATCTCCCTCACATCGGGGGGCAGGCCCATCCAGCCTGCTGAAGCGCCAAACAAGATGGCCGCGCACAGGTAGTCAACTTGATGCAAGGCGTCGTGCCGGAAGGCGAGGAGCTCGCCGCAGTCGCTGATGAGGAAGAACAAGACGAGCGCCCTCGAGAACGGCTTGGGATGCCGGGCCAACAGCTCTTCGACTGAAGAGTCGCTCAGGCCGGTCAACGCCTCCAAGTCGCCCCGCAGCTGGAGCATCTTCTCGCGCGGGCGTCCGCGCAGGTCCGCCGACACGTCGTCCAAGAAGTCGAGCAGCGTACGCTTCGTGCTCCGCTGCGGATGGCTGAGCAGCCTATCGACCGAACCCCAGAAGAGCCACTTGAGCAGCTGAGCGGCACCGGCATCCATCAGACGTGCGGGCCGCTCGTCAGCTCGACCGGTCTTCAGCCACGGTCCGAGGCCGAGCAGGATAGGATCCAGGTACTGGTCCGCTTGGCCTTCGTCGCAACCGAAGGCCAAGCGGCAGGCCCGCAGGCCGACGTCGCCGAGATTGCCCATCGGCACCAGCATTCCGAGAATGCCGCCGGTGGCCGCAGCGTGCCCGAGCGAAGTCTCCAAGTCTCCCAGCTTGGAATCCTCAGGGAAGACTTGTTCGGAGCCCGTGAAGAAATGCGGTTTCGTTAACCGGTTGATTCCTTCGAACGAGACGTTGCCGTAGTCCTTGGCGCGATCTTGGACGGCCTTATTGTCCTGCTTGGATCGAAAGTAGACCTGCTGGATCCAGCTGGTCGGCAGCGGGGCCGGCACGAGGATAACACTGTCGGTGGCCTGGTCGGCCTGGCTCTGGAAGTCGACCTGCGTCACGGAGCTGTCGCGTACGACGGCGACGGGTCCCGTCAGGCTGTCTAGGCTGATCCTGGCCACGCACGGAATGAGGTGGTCGGCCTCGGAAACGGCCTCCTCGATAGCACTCTTGAACGGCTTCTTCACGAACAGCGGGATCCAGCCGGGGTAGCGGCTCAGAGTGTCGCGGTAGTGTTTCTCGCCGAAGCCGGCCGGCGGCATGACCATGCCGGCCGAGAGCGCGAACATCAGATTGAGATGGTTGGTGGCCAGCAGCCCGTGGGCGGGTGCATTGGATGCGGCTGGGGATCCTTCCTTGTCTTGGTCGGAATCGAATAGGAGCTTGCCTTGGTTCGGCATCACAGCTCCTTGCGTTCCAGCACCGCTTCGTCCTGAGGCAGGATGCGTTCGACGTACGACGGTGTCCCCTTCTTCCGGAGCAGGATCAGCTTCTCGCGAGCCCGGGCAGCCATGACGTAGAACAGCTTCTTGGTCGCGTCCAAGTCGTCGCTACGGATGTAGGTCCGCTCGAGATCGGCGCAGATTACGATGTCGAATTCGAGACCCTTGCAGTTCTGTGCATTGATTACCAAGATCCCGCCCGCTCCGAACCGGAAGTCGCTCGGGCGGATGTCCTTGTTGAAGGTGCGAATCGACGGCGGACGGTACGAGGGCCCCTGCTCGCTGCGTCTTCGTTCGCATGCCTCCAGCAGTTCGTCATGATAGGCCTTGCGGACCGCGTCATTCTGAGTGATAACTCCGATCAGCTTGCTGGGCTGGGTCTCGGCAGTGAGGATGATGCGTCGCGCCACGCAGGGAAACTGCGGCTCCTCATAGGACCACAGCGCGGGCGGGATGGCCCCTGAGTCTTGGGGGAGTTGCGGGGGCGGGCTGGCAATGTCGCCGGTGTAGAACTCCCTCGCCAGCTTCGCGATGGCGCGGCTGTTGCGAAAGTTCCGGCGCAGCTCGATCACCTCGTCCGTCTCGACAGCCAGCGCCTCCTCGATCTGTTGCCGGCTGCTGTTCGAGTCGGTGATCTGCTGGTTCTGGTCCGCGACCACGAAGAAGTCCTCGAATCCCATTTCGACCAAGCACTCGTAGAACTCGGGTGGCATGTCTTGGCCCTCGTCAATGATCAGGAGCGGATGGGATAGTTCGGGTGGAGGCTCGACCGACTTGAGCTCGGCTAGGATGGCCTCCCAGTCGTAGGGGCGGAATGAATTGCCCTCTGGGGGTTCAGCCATCGGGACGTCGTTTCCTTCGGTAGCCTCCCGGAACAGGTAGTGGAACCAGCTCATCCAGGTGCTGCTCTCGAGCTGCTTAGGAAAGAGTTCCCGGCTTGCCTTGTTGAGTAGGTGGTTGAAGACTAGGAACTGATACTCTCGGCCGCTTCTGGCCGCCCGCCTCGCTCTCAGCAGCGCCATCACGGACTTTCCGGTGCCCGGCCCGCCGATGACGAGATGCTGCCCTTCCAGCGGTAGCTCTAGGACGCGCTCCTGCTCCTTGGTCAGCTCCTGAATCCCCGGCAGTCGGAACGTTCGGCTCGGCATCATGCTCTCCTGTTCGTGAAGTCCACAATCGAGCGGACGGCGAGAGTTGCGTCGTCCTTGACGAACATGCGGTCTAGCAAGCAGTTGCTGTAGGCGCAGCTCGTCTCGGGCACTAGCGTGCAGGCATGGCAGGCAGCCAGATTGAGAAGGCCGGGCCCATGTCCTCGGTGCCTCATGCAGACCGGGTCCAGCGAGCACCACTGCAGCGCGTCGAGAGCCGCTCTCAGGATGCGGAGGAATCGCTTCGGCCTGGCCAGCTCGGCCACGCCGCCCAGCGAGCCTAGCTTGTCCGGCACGGCGACATAGATGAGGATGCCGGCCATTCCGCCATTCTCAGCAGAACAGTAGATCCTCTCCCGGATCGATGCCGCGGGATAGCCGGCCTGCGACTCGAACTCGCGGATCAGGCCGTGCGCCAGCGTGTGCAGCAGCAGGAACCGGGGTGCGACTTCAGGCTGGTGGTCGAGTTGCAGCGGGCAGGCTTGCAGTCGGAGTTCCAGCTTCTCGGCACGTTGCTGCAGCCTTGGCTGGGCTTCCCAGCGTCGCAGCAGGGATTCTTCAATCGTGAAGAAGACGCCTTCACCCCGCAGGCCGAGCGCTGGAAGCCAAGGCGACTCGCCTCGAAGGTCAGGCGGGACGACCGTGCTGCCGCCAGCCCTGGTAAATCCTCGTAAGACCGCGATCTCTTGCAGTCTGCGGACCTCGATGAGCCGGCTAACGAGCTGGACCGTTCCCTGCAGCCCTTTGGCAAGTTGCTGCCCTTGAGACTTCCAAGCAGCAGTGCGATGCACGGTGACGAAGTCCTCGTCCTCCCGGAAGTCCGGCACCTCGGTGATTAGTGCGTGGTACTCAGTCTGCAGGGGGTCATCCGAGTCGACGCTCTTCCCGTAGAGCGGGTAACCACGCTGGATCTCGTCGAGGGCGGTTTCGATTTCCTTGATAGTGCAGTGCCACTTGCCGGCAAGTTTCCTCAGGATGGATTTGCGTTGCAGCTTGTTTCGCGCTGTGTCGATGCTGAGCCTGGATTCGGAGCTGCAGTAGAGCCGGTCGACGATCGTGCCCTTTTGGATGCGAGATTCCGGTGGGATGACCAATGCGCGGCTCACGACGGAGCCATGCACCCTCACGTCGCCGACTTGGACGATCAGCGAGTTCTCCGCGGAGGGCTCAGCCGGTTCCTGCCGGATCCAAGGCTGCATGCTGGTCCCTATGGGGTAGTCCTTCCAGTACGGGTTCAACGAGGCCGATGCCCCGCACTTGCGGCAACGGACTCTGCGCTGCCGCAGGTTGCCGTGCTTTGTCACCGTGAGGCAGGGACCTCCTTCGCAATGACGTTTGCCCTGAGAGTGAGCGATCCGCCACCAAGGCACGTCCGCCAAGTAGCCGTCCTCGTGGACCATCACCCACGGCACCTGCTCTAGCCGGCCGCCGCAGCTCTTCTGCGAATCGCTGTTGCCAGCCTCCTTGCCGGCGTCGCAAGTCAGGACGCTCCCGTCGTCCCTGCCTTCTTTCCTCCACGGTGTCCGGTGTAGTCTGCCGCAGAGGCGGCAGAGCATCCAACGGGGAAATCGGACGGCGGGAATCCAGGTTCCGGTGACATGGTTGTTGGTGTCAACTGAGGCGGTGGGAGGACGGCACAGTCGATCTTCGATTCCGAGGGCGCTTCGCACTTGCTCCACGTAGTGAATCTGCCGGCTGGGTGGGACTTCCCCGCCGGGATACCACTTGCTGCTGTCCTGCACGGCCATCAGGAAGCGCTGCCCACGCACGACCGAGCCGACGGAGCACTGCGTGAGCAGGTGCGACAGCCGCACTGGGATTGCCTCGGGAGTCATCGCTGCGTCCAGGCCTCCTTCAGCACAGCTGTGCTCTCGACATTGCGCATCGAGTCGAGCGTCGGCCAGAGGCCGCGAGCGTCCCGACCGTACCGGCTCAGGAGGGAGTTTGCGCTGGCATCGCGGGAGTGGTAGACAAAGTTCCTTCGCATCTTCCTGCAGCGGCGGATTTCCTCCGCCCACTGTTGCACCAAGTCGTCGAGCTGCGAAGAGGTGTCGCTCATCTCTTCCTCCGACGTGGCCTTGGCGCAGCGTTCCTTGAGAGCCGCGACCGCATTGAGCGCGAGCCGCGACTCGGAGTCAAACTGCCTGCATGCTTGGTTGGCTGCCAATCCACCGCGCATGTGGCGGAGCACGATCACCAAGGCGGCATGCAGCGCCCTCGCCCGGACGGGATACGTGAAGGGTGTCACGCTGGCCGGCTCGACGAAACGGTAGAACGACTCGTGGAACGGGCGGAACATCTCGTAGGCCGAGAGGCTTCGCGCTTGGTGCCGGAAGTAGTTCGCCACCACCACGCCCGGCACATCGGAACGGCCCACCCGGCTGCTGGCCTGAATGTACTCTGCCGTGGAGTGGGGCTGGCCGTGAACCACCATCAGAGCAAGCCGCGAGACATCCACGCCGACCGAGAGCATGTTGGTGGCCAGCAGCACATCGATGTGTCCGTCCTCGCCGTGGAGTCTCTCTAGCCGCTGGAAGGTCTCCGCATTCTCACGAGCGCTAGGGATGCTGGTCAGCTGGGCGATTTCGGGCAGGGGTGCAGTGCGCGTCGTCTCGCCTTGTCCTTGCTCCGTTGCTACTCGATGCTGGTCGCCATCCGCAAACTCCCGCTCGTCGTCAACTTCCGAAGCAGGGTCGCTACTCTCGGATGGATCGTCCTTGTGGGCTTCTTCCGCCTCTTTCCGCAGCATGTCCGTCCAGTCGCGGGCATCGACGGAGTAGAGGTTATGCGAGTTGCCCACGGCTCGCAGGGTCGTATGGTAGATGACCTGCGTGGACCAAGCGTCCATCAGAGTCTCGCGATCGTCTGGCGACCGCTCGCGGAAGACCTCGTGCGGTCCGCAGAGCAGAGCTCCAGCCAAGGGTGCGAGGCAGCTCCTCTGGACCAGCTGCGGTGCAAGGTAGCCCACATAGAGCCGCGACGGGCGCTCACGGTCGGTGTGGGCGAAGTAGCTGTCGTCGCAGGTCGGGCCGGGCGGAGGAAACACAGCTACCTCGCGTCCGTAGAGCCTACGGACCTGCTCGGACGCGTTCCTGATCGTGGCCGTCGACGCGACGTACTTGGGCCGGACGCCGCGCAGGGCGATGACTGTCTCCAGGGCGGCTTCGTACAGGCCCGCCACCGATCCGAGCGGCCCGGTCACGAGATGCACTTCATCTTGGATGATGAGCTCGGGGGGACGGTTGGCGGTACCGCCGAAGAACGCCGCCGCACGTTCCTCCCAAGCTAGGCGGGCGAACTTGTCGATCGTGGCTACGAGCAGCGTTGGTGGGCTCTCGTACAGTGTCTCGTCAATGACGTCGCACGGCAGGGGGGCCTCCGATCGACCGAAGTCACAGTCCGTGCTGAGGCAGCGGAACTCGAACGAGACCTGATCACAGCGATAATTCTCCTTGCTGAAATCGGCACCGCACCAAGGGCATTCGCCAAGAACCAACCCGTTCGGGGGAGCTGCCCCGTCGGCGATCTGCCGCAGACGTTCGGCGCCGGCTTGGATCATGTTGGGGCTGGTCGAGTAGCCGACCCACATGCCGACCGTGATCGGCTCGCTTCCCAGCAGTCTCGCGTCGCGGCGCCGGATCCGCTCCAAGGCGAACGTCATGCGGGCGGCCCGCTCGAACTGTTGCTGGGTTAGGAGGCGCAACGTGTAGCGCATCAGGATCGTCGTTCCTCCGGCTTGGTCGGGATGCCGCATGCGCCGCCATGCAATCAGGAACGCTCCCAGCAGCAAGTATGCTTCGGTCTTGCCGCCTCCAGTCGGGAACCAGATCAGGTCCACCAAGTCGCGGAAGTCGCTGTCTTCGTGGACGACTGACTCGAGCACGGTCAGCAGAAAGGCGAGCTGGAAGGGGCGCCACCGGTAGTCCTCGACCGCGCTGGCCTTGCCCCGTACCCGGTCGGTCTGCAGCATCTGGTCGAGCATGGCTTGGTTGGCGAGCTGGAAGGCCTTTGCGGCCAGCTGGTCGGCCGTGAGCAGCTCGACACCTGCCTGCATGCGGCGCACAGCCACACGCATCCTGCTCAGGATTCTTTCCGTGGGCGGCCTGTCCAACGGACCCACGGTGTCGAGGCCGTGCATCCTGACCCATTTCTCGTAGCCCTCGACGAACTTGGCGAGCTCGCCCGCCGTCGTCTCGATGGGTGTGTCGGCGAGGAACTGCATGCCTAGCACCCGTCTGGGGCCGTCGCGCAGCTCCGTGGACACTGGCGGGACCTCGACCGACGGCAGGAAGTCCGTCCAGATGCGGCCCTTGTCGTCCGGGCCGATCTCCCAGTCCACCGCTCCTCCGTGACCGACGGCGAAGATCGCCCTATCGCGGTACTGCAGCTCGAGTTCCTGTTCCTCGTCAGTGAGCAGGCTCGGGTCGACTCGAGGAAACTCCGTCAGTTGGCCCGACTGGATCTCGCATTCCAAGCTAGCCTCGAAGAGGGTCGTTTCCACTCGGTCGCGGGCCGGGCCCAGCCCCGTGCCGGCGGCTAGATTCTGGGGGTTGCAAAGTGTGGCGGTGAGAATGAATCCGTCACGAGAGCGCCTGCAATCGATTTCGACCACCAAGCGTCGGCACGGCGAGAAGATGTTCGTGACCTTGCCTGGTTCCCATCGGAGGGATGTCAAGATCGGTGTTCGAGTGTAGAGGGGCGACTCAAACCTGCTGGTTGCGTCGCGGTCTCGGACTGCATAACGCACTGCCTTGGCTGTGAACTGCAACGAGGGCTCGCCTCGCACGAAGAACGAGAAGCCGACCGAAGAGGGCGGAGTGTAGTACCGCTGCCGAACCGGTTGCGCTTCCTTCGCTTCGCTGTCGCTCTCGCCGCTGGGATCGGGCTCGGCCTCCACGAACTCCAGTTCGACGTCATCCGTCAGCCCGCCCGCCTCCGCCCCCGGATCGGTGCCGGAAACGCCCGGGTCCACAGGGGAGAGCACGCCTACCGGGAAGCGCGTCAGAGGGTGGGTCCCGAGTGTCTCCTCGTGGCCTGCCGGGCCGATCAGCTGGGCCCTAAGCCAGTCCACGAGGTCCTTGCGAGCTTGGCTGTAGAAGTCGTCCGTCTGCGGAGTAGGCCCGGTTGCCACTGTGGAAGCAGTCTCGGTCGCGGTCGGCCCGGCTGAAACGAGATCGTGCATAGCCGATGCCTCGGCGTCGTGTCCGGCAGCGGTCCAGCCCTTGTACTCGAACGTCTTGGTGTGCCGCTGTTGGTCCGCCCTGAGCAACGCAGCCTTGGGTCCGATCCAGGCCAGTTCGGCTTCGGCTACCACCGCGCCCTTCGGATCCGTCAGTTCGAAGCCCACCTCGTCCGGCGGCGGCGAGCCAAGTCGCGCCAGATTCAGCATCAGCTCCTGCACGGACTTGTCCGCCTCATCAATTGCTTGTGTCCACTTCGCGCTCGGCGGTTCGCTGGGTGGCCGCTTGGCCGTGCGCTGCTTGGCCGCCAGTTCCTCCAGCGCCTCGGTTGCCGATTGGAACCGCTGGCCCGGATCCGGGTGCGTTGCCTTGTCAAGAAAGTCCGCAACGGCGGGGTAGGCCTTCCTGTCCGCCGAAGACCAATGCAGCCCGCGATCCTTGGCTAGGTCGCCGTTTCGCCGGAACGGCAGCCTGCCGAACAGGACATGGAAGAAGCTCGCCCCGAGCGCGTAGAGGTCGTCGGATGCCGACGCCGCGGAAGGCCCGGCGCCGACCGGGGCACGGTACTCGATCGTTCCCTGCAACTGTGCAGCTTCGCCGATCGGCGTGACGCAGTCGTAGTCGGTAAGGACGATCTGGTCTGCGGAGACGATCAGGTTTCCCGGGCTGACGTCTCCGTGGGCGAGGTCGCTGCTGTGCAGGTTGTCCAGCGCGCTGCATGCTTGCTGCAGGAGCCGCAGGACCGGGGCTTGCCGGGTGAGGGGATCCCCGTCGTCCGTTTTGGCGCGAAGCGTCTCGGTACAGGCGTGCAGCGGCTCTCCGGGCACCCACTGCATCAGCGCCACGAAGCTGTCGGAGCGCCACTTGTTAGCGACTTCGACGATTGTTGCCAGCGGCATCTGCAAGTGGGGGCGAGCCAAGTCGTACGCTCGCCGAACCTTGCGGCCCGGCACTGCTTCGGGCACCGCCTTGGCCACGTACAGCTCCGCAGCCTCGCCGACTTGGCGAGGGAGTTTCTCCACGCGGAACGCGATGCCGATCCCTCCGCGGCCCAGAACCTCCAAGATCCGGTAGACGCTGCCCTGGAACGGCACTTGCTGGCCCTCCGCCCACAGGTCCGCCGGGGGCGTCAGGCGCGGAGCCCGCCGGCTGCTGATGTCCTTCAGCCTACGTTCCAAGTCCTGCAGCCCTATTCGCTCAGCGGGGTCGGTGGCCAGCCCGCGGTCCAGCACTTGGCATGCGAGCCGGCTGATTGAGCCGTCCGCATCGGCGAACAGCCGGCGCAGGCAGTGGCAGAGCGAATACGTGTCCGCTGCCTGCCCGGCCGCCGACAGGTCCCCGACCTTGAGGACTTCCGGGGCGGCGGCCTCGTCCCACCCGGGAATTTCCGAGGGCGTCTTAGCGATGGTGGGCCGGGTCGGCAGGCGGACTAGGTGGAGGCCGGTCAGGACGAGTCCTCCGCCGTCAAGGACCCGGATGCTGTCCATGGTGAGGTTGCGGTGGGTCAGAGCTTCGCCCGCAGCTGTGCCGTCATGCATCTCGCGCACGGCGCGCACCGCCCGGTGGCTGAACGTCGCCCGCGCCACCGGAGTCCATGCCGGGTCGTCGGCTTTCTCTCGGAGAGGGGCAGCGTCCGGATCCGCGATCGAGAAGAAGTAGAGCTCCCCTTCGTGATTCCGCACCGGCTGGTAGGACTCCACGATGCTCGGGGCCCAGGGGCGCTTGTCCAGCCGTCTCAGCGTTTCCCATTCCCGTTCCGCCCGCACTGCCGCATTGCGCTCTCCGGCAGACAGGTCGTAGACATGGACGACGACCCGCTCGTGCGAGCCGGCGAGCGAGCCACGGTAGACGCGATGGAAGCCGCCGCCGCCGTCCGAGGCGATCTCCTCCAAGCCGCTGTAGCGGGCTAAGGCCGGCTCCGTTCTGGTCACGACACCTGCTTCACTCGCCAGATGCCGGGCTAGGTCGGCCACTTGGGTGTCTGTCAGGACTCTCCTTCCTCCTAGTCCCACGGCGCCGGCCCAGTCGGCAATGGAGTGGACGCTGACGCCGCGAACCCGTCGGCCCGTCACATGCGTCACGCTGCCGGGCGGGGTGGTCAGCAGAATGCAGCCGTCGACCCAGCCGGCCTCTGGAAGGAGGTTTCGCAGCCGGGTCCCGACTCGCTTGGCCTTCGCGGTCAGCTTGTCCGCTTCCCTCCCGAGCCGGTACCGCCCCTTGCCGATCCACTGCGCACCCCAGTGCTTGATCTCGACGAGCCGGACCCCGGGTGGGCCGATGGCGATGAGATCGATTTCGACCGGCTGGCGCCGGTCGCCGCCTACGTGGACATTGGTTAGCAGCCGCCAGGACTCGTTCCCCGGAGCTGACGCCAAGCCGCTCCGGATGCGATGCAGGGCCGTCCTTTCGCTCTTGCTGGCGAACGGCCCGCAGGAAGTCCACTCGGCTTGCATGCTGCTACGAAAGCAGAGATTATGCCACGGAACGACCGATCGCCCCGCCCTCTGGGAGGTGGCTCGTTGCTGCGAGCGGTCCTTCCGCGCTGCGGCCGGCCGTCGCCGCCTTGCATGCCTCTATCTGTTCGCGCTGTCGTCGCGCCACAGCTCCTCCAGCAGTTCCCGCACCGTCACTCTGTTGCGCCAGGGGACGCTCCAGCCGACGAAGACACTGTTGTGGATCCGGTCCACTTCCTGAATGGACCGGATTCGCAGGCGCTGCAGGAGCAGTCGGATGTCGTCGCGGTCCTTCTCCCTGCAGGCATGGACCTTCATGGCCAGCATGTGCTCCGCGGATGCACCCGTGACCACCAAGTGAGGCGAGTCGAACAGGACTTGCGCCACCTGATCGGACTCCGGCGAAGGCAGGTCGAGGAATTGCAGGTCGAAGTTCAGCCAAGTCTGCGGCAAGCCACGCGCCTCGGCCACACGCCTAGCAGCCGCTTGCACGACGGCTTGGTTCTCGACGCCGAGCGCGTCAATGTCGGCGGTTGCCTCGATGCGGCCGTAGGCCATGATCATGGCCGCCCCGCCAATGACGTACAGGTGGCCCCGTACCCTCGCGCGCTCGAGCTCTCGGGACAGGTCCGCCAGCGCCTCGTCAAACTCCCGAGGAGTCAGCTTCACCCCTCGCGACAGGCACCCACACATGCTTCTCCCCTCCCCGCCAGCTGAGATCGGTCGGATCGATCAGGACTCCGTGGCGAATGAAGGCTCCCGGAGAGTAGACCAGCGCTTCCGCCCGGGTCAGCTTGCCTCGGGGGTGGATCCATGGCGGGGCGAGAAACCGCTCCGGTTCGTCGACCCACGCCGGAGGCTCCAGGCCGTGGAGGCGCGCGATGTGCTCTACGACTGCCGCGAGGAAGGCGTCCCACTTGGTGCCTGTCAATCGAGGCCGCCGCCCCAGTATTCTCCGGCGCTCGGCCTGGCTGGCCTCGTGAAAGCGCATCGGCAGTCCATGCACCAGCAGGCGGTGCGCGAAGCCCGGACTCTCCTCGACCATCGCGCGGGCGTAGTCCCGCAGGTCCGTCACGTGCGCTGGCATGAGCCCACTCCTCCTCTGATCGCTCCCGGCCTTCCGTGACCCTCAGTTTCGCACGGAATCAGCGACCCGCTCAGGTGCTGGCGGGTCCCCGGAACTCAGGACCCCAGAGCTGAGCGCGCCCAGTCCATGCCTGTCGAGGACGGCGCAGTCGACTGGTCCCGTCGGATCTTCTCGGGATCCGACTTCGGGCTGCGAGACTCAGGCAGGACCCTGCAGTCGCGGGTGCTGGTGGCACAATGGTGGCTTCCCAGTGGCACCCGCGCATAGTCCCAAGCTCGACTTCGGGTCCGGTTCCAACTCCGAGAGCGGGGAGCGCGAGGTGCTCTCGGGCAGCGTCGACCGAATCGTCTATCAGGACCCCGAGGACGGCTTCACCGTGCTGCGCGTCAAGATCCGCGGGCAGCTGGGGCTGCAGGCCGTCGTCTGCCACACGCCGTCTGTGCGCCCCGGGGACGCGATCACGGCCTCCGGGCGCTGGGTCACCGACCGCTCCCACGGGCGGCAGTTCAAAGCCGGCTTCGTCAGGGTCTCCCAGCCTGTCACTCACGACGGGATGGAGAAGTACCTCTCGTCCGCGTCCATCCCCGGAATCGGGCCGGTCAACGCGAGGAGACTGGTCGCCGCGTTCGGCGAACAGGTCTTCGAAGTGATCGAGAACGAGCCGGACCGGCTAACCGAGGTTGCCGGGATCGGCAAGGTCCGCGCCCGGCAGATCACCAAGGCGTGGGGCGGGCAGACGGTCGTGCGCGAGATCATGACCTTCCTGCAGAACCATGGCGTCGGTGCGGGTCGGGCCACCAGCATCTACAAGACCTACGGCACGGACGCCATCCAAGTCGTTTCGGAGAACCCCTACCGCATGACCCGTGACATCCGCGGCATCGGCTTCCAAGTCGCCGACGACATCGCGAAGAAGATCGGCATCGATCCGGAAGCTGCCGTTCGCGTCCGGGCGGGAGTCCACTTCGTCTTGGGCGAAGCCACCAGTGACGGGCATTGCGGCTTGCCCAAGGAAGATCTTGTGCAGCGCGCCCAGACTCTCCTACAGGTCCGAGCCGAACTGGCCGAGGAAGCTATCCGGGATTCCCTGCAGTCCGAATACGTGGTTGAGGACACGGTCCAGGGGCAGCCCTGCATCTTCCTGAGGAGGCTGTATTCGGCCGAGCAGGGCGTGGCCCAGCGCGTCGTCAACCTGCTGCGGGGAGAGCCGCCCTGGCCTCCGGTCGACGCCGACAAAGCCCTCCCTTGGGCGGAGCGGAAGCTGGGCTTCCGCCTCGCCGCCAGCCAAGTCGACGCTGTGAAGTCGGCCCTCAATTCCAAGGTCATGGTCATCACTGGCGGACCCGGCGTGGGCAAGACCACGATCGTCAACGCGATTCTGAAGATCCTAGTAGCCAAGGGCGTCGAGATCGCCTTGTGCGCACCGACCGGCCGGGCGGCCAAGCGGCTGAGCGAGACGACCGGACGGGAGGCCAAGACGATTCACCGCCTGCTGGAGTTCGATCCCGTGCGGCGCAAGTTCCGGCGGGATGAGGGCAACTGTTTGGAATGCGGGCTGCTGGTGGTCGACGAGACCTCCATGGTCGATGTCCCCCTCATGCATTCGCTGATGAAGGCGCTGCGGCCTGAGACAGCCTTGCTGCTGGTCGGCGATGTCGACCAGCTGCCGTCCGTGGGACCCGGGCGCGTTCTGGCCGACTTGATCGAGAGCGGCCTCGTGCCGGTGGCCCGCTTGGTCGAGGTCTTCCGCCAGGCGGCCCGCAGCCGCATCGTGGTGAACGCGCATCGCATCAACCGCGGCCGGATGCCCGACTTGTCGCGTCCGAAGGGCGAAAGCGACTTCTACTTCGTCCCCGCCGACACGCCTGAAGCCGCCTTGGACAAGACGATCCGCATGGTCCGGGACCGCATCCCGGCGCGCTTCAAGCTGGATCCGATCCGATCAGTGCAGGTGCTCGCGCCGATGAAGAAGGGCGGCGCGGGCTCGGACTCACTCAATCGGGCGCTGCAGGCGGCCCTGAATCCGAACAGCCCGGCGACGCTTGAGCGGCTGACCTGGAAGTACGGGATCGGCGACAAGGTCATGCAGCTGCGGAACGACTACGACAAGGAGGTCTACAACGGAGACATCGGGTTCATCCGGTCCGTAGATTCGGAGGGCGGGGGCTTGCAGGCGGAGTTTGACGGCCGGGTGGTGGAGTATTCGGCGTCGGATCTAGATGCCCTCGTCCCCGCTTACGCCACTACGATCCACAAGAGCCAAGGTTCTGAGTACCCGGCAGTCGTCCTGCTGGTCATGAACGCCCACTTCGTGCTGCTGCAGCGCAACCTGATCTATACCGGAGTTACGAGGGGCAAGCGGTTGGTCGTGCTGGTGGGGCAGACCGGCGCGATCCGACGTGCCGTGGAGACCGAGTACCGGTCCCGGCGCTGGTCCAAGCTGCGCGAGCTGATGGAGCTCAGGCACGGAGGGGGGGACGCGTAGCAGCCCGTGCCGTCCCGGCTGCTGCCCCTCGATCGCCGTCAGCGGTTCGAGCGCGTCAGCCGGCCGTGCTCGAAGCGCAGCACCGAGTCGCACAGCGCCGCGAAGGAGGGGTTGTGCGTCGCCACGAGGATCGCCATGCCCTCTTCGCGAACCAGCTGGAGCAGCATGTGCATGACCGCCGCGCCAGTGCGCTCGTCGAGGTTCCCCGTCGGCTCGTCGGCCAGCAGCAGCTTCGGCCCGGAGATCAGGGCCCTGGCGATGGCCACCCGCTGCTGCTCGCCTCCCGACAGCTCCCCGGACTGGTGCGTCGTCCGGTCGCCCAGCCCGACGCGCCGCAGCCATGAAGCCGCCAGCTTCCGGGCCTTGGTCTCGTTCTCCTGCCGAATCCGCAGCGGCATGGCCACGTTCTCGACGGCCGTGAATTCGGGCAGCAGGTGGCAGTTCTGCCACACGTAACCGATATCGCGGTTGCGGTAGTCGGCCAGCTGCGCATCGCTGAGGCCCCCTAGCTCGGTGCCTTCGAAGTAGACCTCCCCGGCGGTCGGTCTCTCCAAGGCCCCTAGGATGTGCAGCAGGGTCGACTTGCCGGCCCCGGACTCTCCGACCAAGGCCGCGCTCGATCCGCGCTCGATCCGGAAGGAGAGCTTCGAGAACACGGTCAGCTCCTGCTCGCCCGAGCGGAAGGACTTGCTGAGTCCTGCGACGCGAATTACGGGTTCAGGCACCTCGGATCAGCCCTCGGAGCCATCGTAGCCTGAGGATGCAATCCAGCACGCGCTCGGGAGGCTGGGAGGCGTCCACTTGGCAGTCGGCCTTGGCGTAGCCCTCGCGGCGCGAAGCGTGCAATTGCAGGAATGCGTCGCGGTCCCGCGCAAGCGGGCGGTGCGAGGCACCTTGGACCCGCTTCCAGAGCGTCTCGGCCGGCGCGTCCAGCCACACCGTCGGCCCTACCGGTCGCAGCAGCCTCCGGTTGCGGGCATAGGCGTAGGTGCCGCCGCCTAGGGCGACGACGGCGGGGCGGGCCGTTTGGCAGTGGGCGGCCTCCTGCGCTAGAGCGCTGTGCTCCCGATCCCGGAAGCCGCTCTCGCCGACCTCTTGGAAAATCTCTGCGATCGCTCGCCCCGCCATGCGCTCGATCACGTCGTCCAGATCCACCAGCGGCCATTTCAAGCTCGCGGCGAGCGCGCGCCCGACGGTGGTCTTGCCGGAGCCCATGAAGCCCGCTAGGAAGACGGCTCCGGGACGCGCCGGACCGCTGCTGTCCAGACCTCCCGCGACGCGGGCCGTCACAGACTCTTGATGCCCTTCTCGATGCGGCCCATCATGAACTCGAACACCCTCGGCGACAGCCGCTTCGCCGCCACCAGCGCCCAGCCTCCCTTGGGGACGACCACGGTGCGCTTGCGTCGCGCGATTCCCGCCAGGATGGAGGCCGCGCAGCGCTCTGGAGAGATTCCCTTCCTGGCATGCTCCGTCAGCCAGGACTCCGCCGGGCCTTGGAGCATGTTCTCCGAGAAGGGTGTCGCCACGATGCCGGGGCAGGCTGTCAGCACGTGGATGTGCCGCGGGCGCAGCTCGATTCGGAGCACGTCCGCGTAGGCGTTGAGGGCGTGCTTGGAGGCCGAGTAGACGCTCATCCCGGGAAGCGCCACGATACCGGCCAGGGAGCTGACGAAGGCCACGGCTCCTCCGTTGGAGATCCGCGGCGCCAGTTGCCGAGTCAGCTCGACTGGGGCAAGAAAGTTCACGGTCATCAGCCGGCGCGCCAAGTCGGGCGCGGTGTCCCAACAGGAGGCCAGCATCCCGACTCCGGCGTTGTGAATCAGGAAATCGATGCCTTGGCTGCGTTGCAGGACCGCGTCGCAGAAGCGGTTCAGGGACAGCCCGTCGGCCAAGTCCGCTTCCAGAGCGATCGATCCGGGACAGGCGGCTGTGAGCTGGTCCAAGGCGGCCCGGTTCCGCCCTGTCAGGACGAGGCTGGCGCCCCGTCGGTCCAGCTCCACGGCGAGCGCCCGGCCGATGCCCGAAGAGGCGCCCGTGATGAGGGCGGTCTTGCCTTGGAATCGCGACACAGCATGCAGCACCTTGGCTGCCTGAGAATGGTTACTGTAGCACGGCTCCGATCCCCTCGCCGCCGCGGTGCGGCCCGGAAGCGGAGTCCGAACGGGGCATGGCTCCGGCGGCTGGCGCCAGTTGGCTGCCCGGGCTCTACAGGGAGTGGCAGCAGCATGATTCGCATCGCCAATGGCCAAGGATTCTGGGGTGACTGGCTTGAGGCGCCGCTGCGCCAGATGGACGGCGGCCCGATCGACTACCTGGTTCTGGACTACCTCGCCGAAGTCACCATGTCGATCCTCGAGAAGCAGCGGCGGCGCGATCCCGACAGGGGCTACGCAACGGACTTCGTCGCCCTGGCAACGAGGCTGATGCCCCGGCTGTTGAGCGAGGGCGTCACGATCGTGACCAACGCCGGCGGGGTCAACCCCCGGGCCTGCGCGCGTGCGATCATGCGCGGCGTGCGGGGCGCGGGAGGCAGGCGCGCCCGCATCGCCGTGGTCTTGGGAGACGACCTCTCCGACAGGATTGACGGCATGGTCGGGCGCGGGATCCGGTTCGATGACCTCGACACGGGCGGGCCTCTGGAGGCGGTGCGCGACAGACTGCTGAGCGCGCACGTCTACCTGGGAGGGTTTCCGCTGGCGGAGGCGCTGGCCACCGGGGCCCAGATCGTGATCGCCGGTCGCTCCACCGACACGGCCCTGGCGCTGGCACCCATGATTCACGAGTTCGGCTGGCGGCAGGACGACTGGGACCGGCTGGCGGCGGGCACCATCGCCGGGCACATCATCGAGTGCGGCGCACAATGCACGGGCGGCAATTGCTCGCTGGACTGGCAGTCGATCCCGGATCTCGCAAATGTCGGATTTCCGATCATCGAGGCCGAGCCCGACGGCCGCTTCGCGGTGACCAAGCATCCGGGAACCGGAGGGCGCGTAACGCTGGCGACGGTCAAGGAGCAGCTGCTGTACGAGCTGGGGGATCCCGCTGGGTATCTGACGCCGGACTGCCGGGCGGATTTCACTTCGCTGAGCTTGCGGCAGGCCGGGCGGGACAGGGTCGAGGTGACCGGTGCTCGAGGCGGCCCGAGGCCGGACACGCTCAAGACCTCGCTGACCTACGCTGCGGGCTACCAAGCGTCTGGCACGTTGGTGTACTGCTGGCCCGACGCGATCGCCAAGGCCCGGGCCGCCGCAGCGATGGTGCGCGATAGGCTGGGCGCGCTGGGCTTGGAATTCGATGGGATCCGCGCCGAGCTGCTGGGGGCCGGAGCGTGCCACGGCCCCGCTGCTGTCTCCGCTCCTGACCCGCCCGAGGTCGTCTTGCGCATGGCGGTGCGGGCCGCCTCCCGGGAGCCGGTCGAGCGGTTCACGCGGGAGATGATCCCGCTGGTGCTGAACGGCCCGCCTACGGCAACGGGTTTCGGCGAGGGGCGGCCCAAGGTGCGGCGAGTCGTGGCGCACCATGCGTCCTTGATTCCGAGGGGGGAGATTCAGCCAACGGTGGCGGTGATGGAATTGTAGATGGGCGCCTGAGCCGAGTTCAGCGTAGCCTCCTGACCTGGAAGACGGCTGACATGTGGGGAGGAAGCGCCGAGGCCGTGGCCTCAGATGCAGGAAGGCCGAGCAGTTGGGGGTCTCAGGACCGCTGATGCCGCCTACGCCAATGGAGCATAGTCGTCTCCGGTCATCGGCTCATGCTCAATCCACCGTCCGCGCAGCTCGATCAGGACTCGCCACGCAGGGGGCAAAGGCACGTAATCTGGCCCCCATCCGGTGTGATCGACCTCGGTCGCGAGTCGGTTCACGCGGACGACGCTGGCTTCGTACCTAGGCACTTCGGCCATCGCGTGGGCCAGGTCGTTGACCAAGTAGCGCGGAGCCCATCCCAGCACTTGGTGGTCGGTGGACTGCAGTTGCACCGCGATCGTCGTTCTCGGGTTGGTCAGCTCCAAGGCCAGATAGAGTTTCTCTCCGCTCTTCAGCTCCCGAAGACGGTCTTGGGCGGCGGCGCTGGCGTGGCGCCATCCGTGGAGGAAGAAGCGGCACCGGAAGCTCCCGTCCTCCTCCTTCACGAGCCTCGGAAAAACTTCGTACGGGTCCGTCATGCGGGTTCCGCCGTTGACCGCAAGGATCTCAAAGGGATCGGCGTTGCTGGACAGGCCGAGCCTCTTGAGGTAGAGTTCCCGGCCCGGTCGCCTGGGGTTGATGATCCGGTGGCGGAAGATTGGGAACAGGTGCTCTGCCTCGTAACAGTGATACAGGTCTGGAAACGTAGGAAGCGGAAAAAATCCGTGCTTCACAGCGCGTATTGCAGAGCGGATGTAGCGGAAGCGGTGGAGTTCCCCGTCAAAGTCCAGCTGCCCCACCGGAAACCAAGCGCGAGTTCTCACGTGATCCTGCCATGCTAGATAGAGCGTTCTCTTGTTCATGTGCTGGTCCGATTCCGAAACGTCGGATTGGCGTCGGCCTCTCTCCCACTTAGTCGCGGCAACTGTCTGCCGTGCTACCTCTCATCAGCCTGCGATTGACTTGAAGTTCGTCGCTTGCCCTCATAGCGGGAACGTCCGGCAGCCGGCACCGCTGCCATGACGGCCGGACGTTGGCTGTTGGAGCCGGTCGCATTACGGCGCGCCGGAATCCTTAGCGCCGGCTAGGAGGGGGCGAATGTCCTTCACAACCTCGGTGATTTCCCTCGCGACCCTAGTCTTGATGCCGAGTTCCTCTCGGAGGGCCACCACCAACGGATACAAGCGGATGGTCGCAGGCGACTCTTCGATCAAACTCAAGATGCGCTTCGGACCGAATCGGTGAGCAAACCCAATCAGGCCCTTGATGATGATGGGCAGGGCGATTTCACACCCTGGTAGCAACGCCAGCATCGCCTTGAGCTCGGACTCGCACGCGATTTCCTTGTTGCCTGCGAAACAGCCCTCGGCTCGCACCAGCCGGGCGAGCACGAGGTAGTCGACCGGGCCCGACGAGTGATCCTTGAGCACTCTTCCAGCAGTGGCGATCGCAGCCTCTGGGTCCCCCGCGCGCAGCTCCGCTTTGGATAGCTCCAGCAGCGCATGACCCAGCAAGTGGATCACCAACGGAGCAGAGCAGCCACCAAATTGCTCCACGAACGCCTCGAAGGTTTCCGACGCTTCGACCAGCCGACCATCCCGCACTAGCGAAACGCTCCTGTTGACATAGGTCTTGGCCAAGCTGAGGTCCAAGTCCGAGTCCGAACCTTCCTGACGAGAGAATCGGTTGAGCACCGCGTCGTAGGACTCCTCGGCTGCGCCGTGCCTGCCGAGAATGCCCAGTACCGTTCCACAAAACAGATGCGCTACGAACCGATGACTGGCAGCCGCCGGAGTGTCTGCAGAGTCGAACCGGTCGGCCGCCTCTCGAGCCACAGCGAGTGCGTCCGCGAACTGGCCTCGCGACTTAAGGATGCCGCCCTTGGCGAGCAGCGACTCGTCCACCGCGTCCATCACATATGGCAGCCGACTGCCGCCGAATCGCTGTACGATCGCGCTGTACTCAGCTAGTGCCCGCTCCTCATGACCGTCTTCATCCAGCAGGCGTGCCCTTACCGCCAAGGCCATCGCGACGGGTTCTTGGACATCCGGATCCCCAATAGCCGCGTACCTCTCGATCACCTCATCGAAGCAATCCGATGCCTCCCGTCGCTGACCCAGATCCAACAGAGCCCCACCCTGATTAAGGAGCACTGCTGCCCGCTGCCTGGCCGTAGCCGGCGGATCATCCGAATCGAATCGCTGCACGAAGGCTTTCGCCGCCGAAATCAGCTCCTCTTTGCGACCCTCGGCCCCAAGCCACGCGATCTTGTTGGCCATGGTCCTTGCGATGACCGCTGAGAGCACCCGAGAATTGCTTTCGCCGTATCGGCTAAGGACTTCCTCGCAAGCTTCAATTGCCTCATTGATGCGGCCCGTGCCCGCCAAGCCGAGGGACTTTGCGCACAGTGCCCTCGCCAGATGCCACGCCCCGGAATCCGAATCGGTCAACAAGACCGAAACCTTGTCGCACAGGGCGATCGCTTCTCTATGTTTCCCCTCTCTAAGGAGTTGCTCTGCATGGTCAATAAGATCGCCCGCCTCAGATCTGTCAACCGATTCCGGCGCTGCTGCGCCGCCGGCAGGCATGGCCGTTCCAGAGAGCAGGCGGATCGCGTGCTCCAGCATCGCGCGCGTCGCCCCGTCGGCGGACCTCACCTCCGTGGCGATACCCTCCGCTATGCCACGCAGTTCCTTCTCCGAGTAGAACGAGGCCATGAAGCCAACCAGCGCCTCGACGACTTGGTCGGCCCCCCTTCCGCGCCGCAGGAGGTAGTAGATGTTGTACATGCGTTCGGCAACGTAGTATTCCCTACGCCGCGGCGTGCCGCCGGAATAGACCACCGCACCCCGCCGGACCAGCCTCTTCAATTGAGCGCTGCAAACGCTCGACGACTGCCGGGCCAGTTCGGAGACCTCTTTGGCGGTCGCTGGCTTCCAGAGTGTCGCCAGCGCCAAGTAGACTCTGCGCTCCTGCGCCCCCAGCGCTTCGAGGTGGCTCCGGAAGTACTCTGTGTGTCGATCCACCAAGTTCCGCATGTGGCTCAGCAGGTCGCGCAACGAGAGACGGGAACCGAACTCGGCGAGCATCACTAGCAGCCGCGGGTTCCCGCCAGTGAGGATTTCCAGCGGCCGAATCTCCCGTGCGCCGACGTCCCTGCCCGACACCTTCTGCCACAGGCGGGCACAGGACTGGGTGTCCAGCCGATTCAGCGGATGAATCTGGAACAGGTCGTACAGGGCGCGCTCTGGGTTGTCGATCTCGTCGAAGCGGCTCGTAGCGCTGCCGATCAGCAGGATCCGAGGCTCGCACTGCAGTACCTTGCGCAGCTGCCACCCCACATCCGGATCGCGCAGGTCGCCGAACAGACCGTTCAGATTCTCCACGAACAGCGCGAGGCGCTTGCCCATTCTGCCGGCGAATTCCAGAATCGCACGCAAGCACAGTTCGCCCAGGAAACGCTCATCCCGGACGGTGCACAAATCCTCGTACGCGCCGCGCAACCCGGCGCCGTCCTCATCACTGGGTGCCTGGTCCGCCATGTGGAGCAGGCACTGCAGCCACAGCTCGCCGTAGGTCGACACCTCGTAGCTCTCCTCCGGGAAGACGACCGGCAACCAAGCGGCGCTCAAAGCCGAGTCCCTCCGCACTTCGGCCGCAGCTCGCAGCAGCAGCGTCGTCTTGCCGGAGCCGCGCGGGCCGATGACGATCGCATGGGTATTCGAGGCGTCGGTGCTCTCCCGGATCGTTTGCACGAGCAGGCCGAACTCCGCGCTCCGCACGCAGAACGAGTCCACCAGCTCCTGTTCACTCAGGAATGCTGGATTGTACTTCTTGACAGCTCTCACCATGCTGCTCACCTTCAGCGGCGCGACGCCTTCTCTAAGGGAGCGATCGGAAGGCCTCGCTTGAGGCGGTGCCAATCCTCCATCAGCCCGGATGCGAAGCGAAACCCCCGGCGGTCCTGAACGAAGTACCCGTCATGCTGCAGCACTTCCAGCACATATGGGACTAGGTCCGCCCCCGGATCGTCCGTCGCGACGAGCTCATTCCGGACGTCGTCAATCGATTCCCTCTCGAGCAGGCGCTCCTTCGCTGTCCGCGCCAGCAGTTCCAACGCAACCCTGTACCCAGCGTCACCCAGCACCAGCTTCAGACGGGTTTCGTAGTGGTCCATGTCGATCTGACCGCGCGGCCCGAGCATGTCTCTCAAGTAGGCCCTCTTGGCATCCTCGAACCTCGCTTGCGATCGCCCGGCGATCGCCAATTCCCGATTCAGCGCTTCGAAGAACTGCTGGACATGGTGCGGCACGCACCGCCGCAGGCGGCGGCAGACAGCTTCCCAAATCTCCGTAGGTACGTCCCGGCGGTACGTCTCGGCGAGAGCTTGAAGGCATGCCACGGCTGTTGCCAAGTCCCACGGCTTCAGATCAAACGCGGAGAAGACATTCATCGTGGCACTCAATCCAGCCCGCTTCAGGATCGGCGAGATTCCGACGCTGCCGGAGACGATCAGGCAGAGCCTGCCGCGGTGCGCCTGCGCGGCCCGTCGGAGCCACGACAGGAATTCATCTGCTGCGTCGACGCACTCAGGCTGGAGCGGTTCGGTCGAGCCTCGGAGGATCCTGTTGACCAGCAGCGGCAGTTCATCGATTGCGAGGACGACCAAGCCGCGGCCGTTGACCAAGTCCTCCAGCAAGCGATCCCCGTGCCGCTTCCAGTTGCCTTGATTGGTCTCAGCTCGCAGGCGGAACTTCAAGTCTGCTCCGTGAGTTCCGACCGTTACCGTGTCCAGTCTCTTGAACTGACGGGTCAGCCAGTTCCTGGTTCCCCGCGGCCTTCGCCGAAAATGCTGCGTCGCCATGGAGATCTCCACGATCGCGTCTGCTGGATAATGCGCTGCTTCGAGATCGACGAAGGCGGTCTGGATGTCCTCCTCGCCGTCCAGCCGGGTGAGCAGCTCGCGCACCAGACTTGTCTTGCCCATCCGCCGCTGGGCAGTGAGTAGGATATGAGTTCCATCTTGGACGGCCGTCTGCAGCCGCGCCAGTTCCTCCTCACGGTCAAAGAAGCGGTCACCGGACACCCAGTTCCCCCCTGATTTCTTGAGCATGTGTCTCCTCCAATGATTACTTGCTGCGTAGCGTTAGGCTGCCAACTAAACTGCTGGCAACCAGTATGTTAGCACAACTTGACTGGCGTGTCAATTGGCGATTGCCTCAAGGGGAGGCGTCTGGAATCGCGCGACACCACAACGCGCAGGGGTCGGGTTTGCGATCGCGAGCGAACGTGACCGCTCCACGGCCCTCAAGCGCCTACGCAGACGGACCTGAGGTCGGTGGGGCGCGAAGTATCCGACCCCGTGGGGGCAGGTCCACGGCAAGCAGACACCGACCTAGCGGGCGAGGGCGGGGCGGAACTGGCCGCGACGCTGAACCATGCCCTTAGGGAACACAGGCCGGTGACGAGGGCGGAGCGGAGCCGAACGCCACCACACAGGCCGGCGCACAGCCACACCGCGGCAGTGGCTTGGAGTTGGAACCTGACGATGCAGACCACGGGCAGGCCCTCGTTGTCACGAGTCACGGACCTCCGCGTCCACCGGCTTGCCGACCTTCTTGCGACGGCAGGCGGTGGCAACACTGGGCGGCAGCAGCAGCGGTGCCTCGGGCGGTCGAAGACGAGAGCGGGGCCGATCGAGAGGGGGAGCGGACGGCTGGGCTGCCGTTGCGAATACGATCGCTGGTATGTCGTGGAAGTGTGAGGGATGTCCAGCAGGGACGCGAGTGCGGGTACGATCCTCTCCCCCCCCAGTGCTGGACAGTGGGCTTCCCCGGGACGCTTGAACAGCCATCTGGCCATGTTCGGAACTCCCGAGTTGGCACCAGAACATCGCCTTGCTGCGCATGTGCTCCTGCCCGAGGATCTGCCGCCTCGGATTCTCAGTGATCCAGCAAGGAGCCTTCATCGCGCCCCGCCTGTCCGTCTACCTCCAGGTGCGCGTCGACGTACACGAAGGCCGTCCGCGCCGCCGCTCCTCACGATGCTCCAGACGCGGACCGGCTAGAATGTCTGTCAATGGAGCGGTCCGTCACTACCGTCCTGGCCGAAATAGCCGGCCAGATGGAGGAGTTCCGCCTCGAGCTTCAGCGGGAAGCGATGCTGATCGGCAAGCTGGCGCATACAGCATGGTGGCTGATCGTCGTCGTGGGTATGTTCTGCGCCATGGCCATCGGAACGTTCTACCGCATGACCGGACGGCTCGAAGGCGTCCCGAATTGGATCCGCGTCCTCTACGGAAACATTCCCTAACCCGCTGTTACGGGGCCGGCAGCATATTGCGGATGGCGTCGATGCGCCAGCCGTCCGGTGTCCGCACGCAGACGAAGGTGCTCCACATCCTGCGGTCCTCCGCTCCTTGCGTGCCCCGGATGACGTAGCGGGCGTCGGCCACGGCCAGTCCCGGGACGGGGAAGCGGACGCTTTGCACCGTCAGCGTCCTAGTGCCCGGATTGCGTCGCGAGCTGCCCAGCATCCCCTCCACCAGCGCCTGCCGGCCCCTGCGCCAAGTGCCGGAGGATACCAGCTGGTCCGCGTCCGCCGTGAACAGCCGCCGAATCGCGGCCTCGTCCCGCGACTCCCTCGCCGCAGCATAGCGCGCTACGAGATCCTCAATCGCTTCCGCTCTGCGCTGCCGGGCGTTCTCGGCCACGGCCTCGAACTTCGCCTTCAGGTCCGTCAAGTCAATCGCTTCCGCTTCGCCCTGCTGGGCGACCAGCGGGCCGCCCGCCAGAGACAGCAGGAAGGTCACTGCCGCGAAACTCGCGCCGGCCACCCGGACGCTCGGAAGACTAGTAGACACCGACCGTCACCGAACCGCTCTTCTTGTCTCGGAAGGGCCGCACGTTGCGCACGCCGTCCCACGGGTAGGGGTCGATCGGAGGCTCCCGCTCGCAGGCGTCGCGCTCGGCGAAGCGGGGCACGAAGAACTCCTTGGTCAGGGTTGTGAGCACGGCCCGTCCGGTCTCCCCGTAGCCCACGTTCGCCTCTAGGTCGTCGGGATCGCAAACCTCGAGCACCGCTCGCGGCTGGGGCGGATAGTAGATGATCGCGTAGTTGTCGGCCGGATCAAAGGGCTTGTGGCAGGCCAGCCCCATCAGAGTGTTGCCGTAGGTCGCCGCGAAGTAGGCCCCCTCCAGCAGCTCGTTGCGTGCGAAGCGGTGGAACTCCGGCGTCATTTCCGTGCCGCCGCAGAACACGCCCGTGACGCCGTGCCGCTTCAGCGAAGTGCGCTCGCAGAGGCCCTCGAGCAGCTTCGGCGTGGCGAACAGGCAGCGGATGCCCGGGTGCGCCTTGAGCAGCGTCATGGCTTGGTCGAGGCAGTGCTGCTTGTAGCGCTCCGCCTCCTCGAGCTTGCCGCGCTTGAGCAGCTTCACCACCCAGCGCGGGTCCAAGTCCACCGAGAAGCAGATCCCGCCGCGCACTTGGGCGAGGTACTCCACCGCCAGCCGGAGCCGCCGCGGCCCGCTCGGCCCGAGGTGCAGCCAGTCCGATCCCGGCGGGAAGTGCTCGTCCGGCAGCGTCTTCGAGAACTCCGCGTAATCGATGCGGAAGTCTTCCACGTTGATCCGGGACTTGGGCAGGCCGGTCGTGCCGCCCGTCTCGAACACGTAGACCGGCTGGTCGGCGAGGCCCTTCGGGACCCAGCGTCGCACCGGGCCGCCGCGCAGCCACTCGTCCTTGAACGGCGGCAGCAGGCGCAGGTCCTCGAAGCCCCCGATGCGGTCCCGCGGATCCCAGTCGAGCCGCGTCTCAGCGAAGTCCAGCCAGAAGGGGCAGCCCGTGGCTGGGTCGAAGTGCCAGGCCACGATCTCCCGGACATGTCGGTCGAGGGCTTCTCGCGCCGCCTCGACCTGCTGCTGCAGTGCCTGCATTTCCGCCTCCGCCCTCAATCCGCCGCGATCGCGTACAAGTGCGACCGGGTCATTACGAACAGCGTCCCGTTGGCAGCCACGGGGGTGGAGTAGATCACGTTCCCGAAGTTGACCTCCGACAGCACCTCCATCTCCCGCCCGGCCTTCAGCACGGACAGGTCTCCGTCTTCGTCTCCGAGCATCACCTTGCCGTCCACCACGTAGGGTGAACCCCAGACGGCCGCCAGCATATCGTGCTCCCACAGCAGCTCGCCGGTCTGCAAGTCCACCGCGTGGAAGAAGCCCGAGAAGTTCGGAGCGTACACGACGCCGCCGTCGATCGCCACTGTCGAGATCGTGCGGCGGAAATCGTGGTGCCACACCACATGGCTCTCCGTCACGTCCCCCTCTCCCGAGGCGTCCACGGCCCACAGATGGCCCACGCCCTCTCCGTGCTCGGGGTCCTGGCCCACGGCGATGTAGACGTTGCCTTCGTGCAGCACCGGCGTGGCGATGATGTTGTTGCGGTCACCGCGCCCCTGCTTCCATTCCGACCCCTTGGGATTGGCGTCGAACTTCCAGATCAGGTCCCCGGTCTCTGGGACGAAGCTGTACAGCCAGCCGTCTCCGCCGGCGAAGATGACCTGCTTGCGGCCAGCGACTTCGCCATAGGCCGGCGAGGACCACTGCCCGTGGAGGATGTTGCGGCCCGGCGAGCGGTCCTCCCACAGGATCTCCCCCGTGTGGCGGTTGAGCGCCAAGAAGCTCGGGCTGCGCGGCGAGGGGATGTTGATGTGGCTCTCGTCCACGCCGTTGGAGGTGTTGACGAACAGCAGGTCGCCCACCACCAGCGGCGAGGTGGCCGCCATGTTGTGCGGGAAGACACCGAGTTCGTTGTACATGTCCACCGCCCAGAGCACGTCTCCGTCCTTCTCGGAGGCATGTTCCTCGCTCTGGAACGGGCCGTCATTCTCGCCGTCGCGGAATCCCTCGGCATCCAAGGCCAGCACTTCGGCCCGGTTGGAGACGTAGTACACCACGCCGTCCACCACCGCCGGGGACGAGCACACGCCCTGCTCCGGCCAGTCGTTGACTCGGCCGGCTGCCAGCTTCGCGTGGGTCATCTGCCACAGGAACTCGCCCGTGGCCTCGTCGAACGCCATCACGACGCCCCGGTCGCCACCTTGCTCGGGATCGCGCAGCAGCTCGTTATTGGTGCCGAGGAACACCTTGCCGCCGGCCACCACCGGATTGCCGTAGGACTGCGAACCGATCTCAGCCACCCACTTGATCCCCTCATTCGACCGGATGTTCCAAGTGGTGGGGATGCCGGATTCGGTCGAGACCATGTTGCGCGAGGCGTTGCCGCCCCACATCGGCCAATCGGCGCCCGCCGCCGACGGGGCGCCGGGGGCAGCCAGCGCGAGTGCGAGCCACAGGCCCGGAACAGAGCGAGAGAGCATGTCTTTCTCCGATGTGCTGCGGTCAGCCGCCGAACGGGGTGACCTTGAGGTTGTCGTAGCGGATGTCGGCCGAGGAGTAGCCGTAGATGCCCGGGCTGCCGTGAGCGTGGCCCAGCGGGTCGGTGGCCTCGATCGTCCACTCCGCGGGCTCGTCCTCGCCCCGCGGCCAGACCTTGCCCCGCACGGTGGCGCTGCCGTCGCTACCCGGCTCGACGCGCAGCCTGACGCGGTACCAGATTTCGGGGTCCCACTCCAGCGGAACCTCCTTCGAAAAGCGGTCCAGTTCGGAGAACCAAGTGCGGATCATCAGCGACTGGGCGTTGCCCATCATCGCCAGCGTGTAGCGGTGCGAGACCAAGCCCATATCGCCCATGCGTCGGCGCTGCTCCATCGACATCATCTCGGCCTCGATCT
Organism: Bryobacterales bacterium; assembly: GCA_963662745.2. Lineage (GTDB taxonomy): Bacteria > Acidobacteriota > Terriglobia > Bryobacterales > UBA6623 > VXMF01. Next base: position 4,298,948 of record CAXXUI010000001.1, on the reverse strand, counting down.
CGTAGCCAGACTGGCGCGGGTCGCCGACGAAGACCGTTGTCCGCCAGGAGCGGGGGTTGCCGGACGGCTTGAGCAGCACCTTGCCATCTTGCTCCGTGGCGATGCGGAACCGTCCCCGCGCTGCCGACCAGCCGTCCGGGACGGAGTCGGGGTCGTAGCGCTCGAAGTCCTCGGAGAACCCGCCGCTGGCCTTCACCGCCACCCGGGCCGTGCCCGAGAGGCCGGCCGCGGTGGCCCGCACGAGGCCGCCTTGCGGGAGCTGCGGTCCGGCCGCCAGTTCTCCTTGGGCGTTGATCTCGCCCTGCAGTGCGCCCTCGATCTCCCACTCCGCCTCGCGCTCGCCGATGAGGCGGCCCAGCGAGTCGAACAGCCGCGCCCGGAACCGTGCCCGGCCGCCGGGCGGCAGGTTGATTTCGGCGGGGACCACCTGCAGGTGCGCGGGCTCGGCCCCCTCCGGAGACTCCTCAGCCTCTCCGGCGAGCGCGACGGCCTCGCCCGTCGCGGATGCCGGCGTGGCGAGGCAGTACAAGCTGTTGTTGGTGATGAAGTAGACCCGTCCGCCGTGAATGGCGGGCGCGCCGTTGATCTGTGTCAGGCTGCCGTCCTCGTTGTGGAACTCGTCTGTGTCGAGCACGACGGGTTGCTCGCGGCCGTTCAGTCCGAGGATGTGGAGCTTGCCGTCCACGTCGGACACATAGATCTTGCCGTCCGCGACCACCGGGGAGGACCGCTGCGCGATGCCGATGTTCTCCAGCCACAGCTGCTCGCCGTCGGCGGTGTCGAACGCCGTCAGGTTGGCTGAGTTGTCCACATGGTAGAGGATGCCGTCATGGATGGCCGGCGAAGCGTACCCGGCGGCGAAGCCGTCCACGGCCCACAGCTGCTCGGGCCGTCCGTCGGACACCGTGGCGGCGTCCAAGGCCACCAGACGCCCCATGGAGGTGCTCTCGTCTACATTCTCCTCGCTGTGCGAGGCGTAAACGCGCGTGCCGTCGACCACGACCGAGGAGTTGATGCCGCGCTTGGAGAGCGGGAAGCCCCACACCTTCAGGCCGGTGGCCGCCTGCAGGGCGTAGATGCCGCCGTCGCCGTTTCCCGTAATCAGCAGCCGCTGCCCGCCGATCCGGCGGACCACCGGCACGGTGTAGGTGGTGTCGTAGGGTGCGTTGCCCGGGGTGGAGATCCAAGTCGTCTCGCCGGTGCGCTTGTCCAGCGCGTAGAAGCGGTGACGCGGGATGAAGGTCGAGCCCCAGCCGGCAGACAGGAAGCTGACGATCAGCAGGTTGCCGTCGAGGACGGGAGTGCTAGTGCGCCCGCCGAAGCCGGAAATGCGTCCCACCTCCTCCGAGGTGGAGCGTTCCCAGATTACCTGTCCCTCGGGATCGAAGGCCATCACCACCCCCTCCACTCCGTGGGAGAAGACGTTGCCGGTGGCGGGGTCGCCAACCAGGCTGGCCCAGCCGACGCGGTGATGGGGGATGTCGGTTTGGAAGACGCTGTAGCGGTGCTCCCATACCAGCTCGCCGGTGTCGGCGTCGAGGCAGGCGATCTGCTCCTGCCAGCGCCGCACGTCCTGAGGCTCCGCCAAGCGAATGACGCACACTCTTCCGTCGACCACCACGGGGGCCGATCGCGCACCGTACGGGGCCTTCCACAGCAGGTTCTCTCCGTCTGGGGACCAACTGGCAGGAAGGCCTCTGTCAGGCGAGGCGCCGTCGGCGTTGATGCCCCTCCACGAGGCCCAAGTCTCAGCCGCTGGGAGGGACAGGGTGGTGACGGAGGCTAGCAGCAGGTAAAGGGCTGCCCGAGAAGACAGGGAGTTACGAACATGCATCGATTCGGTACAGGTGCCTTATCAACGGTGATTGTACCGCAGGCGCTTGGCGTCGGGTGCGGGGGTTCGGGCGGGTGCGGCCCGGAGCGCTGGTAGAATGGGCCGCGATGCCTTCAGGGCCGCCGTCGCCTCCCATTCGGGTGCTGGTTGCCAAGCCCGGTCTAGACGGGCACGACCGGGGAGCTAAGGTGATCGCGCGGGCGCTGCGCGACGCCGGCATGGAGGTGATCTATACCGGCTTGCGCCAGAGTCCGGAGCAGATCGTGAGCGCGGCGCTGCAGGAGGATGTCGAGTACATCGGCTTGTCCATCCTGTCTGGGGCCCACCTGTCGATCGTGCCGCGTGTGATGCGCCTGCTGGAGGAGGCGGGGGCCGGAGACGTGCAGGTCGTCGTGGGCGGCATCATCCCGGACGCGGATGTGCCCGTGCTGTTGGAGCGTGGCGTGTCACGGGTCTTCCAGCCCGGCTCCTCGCTGGAGTCCGTAGTCACCTTCCTTCGCGGGAGCCGACCTGATCGCTCGATCGTCTGAGATGCTGACGCGCCGCTTGCAGTTCGAGTCGGCCCGTCCCGGCCAATCGAGGGGGGCGCGCCCGGCTGCAGGGTAGGGGTCGCAAGTGGAGGGCCGACTGACGCTGGGAATCGTGGGCGCTGGCCCCGTGGCGCAAGCGCTGGGCCGACTGCTGGCGCCGTCGTTTGATGTGCGGTTTTCCTCTCGCAGCCGGGCCGCGGCGGCTGCGGAGTTCGCCGGCGGGGGTGCCGAGGCCTGCCAACTGGGCGAGCTGGCCGCCTCCAGCGCCTGCGTCATCGTCGCTGTCCGGGACGCTGCAGTCCCGATAGTGGCCGGGGTGCTGGCCCGGCATGCGCCCGCGGTGGTGCTGCAAACTTGCGGCTCCCTCGGCCCCTCGGACTTGCGGCCCCTGCCGCAGCGGGGCTCATCCTGCGCGACGTTCCATCCGCTGCAATCGTTTCCGGACGGGCCGGCGGGGGTGCGGGCCCTGCCCGGATCCTCCTTCGGGATCTGCGGTGCGGGCCGGGCCCTGGCTTGGTGCCGCAAGCTGGCCGGCCTGCTGGGCGGACGGGCGTTCGAGGTCGAGGAGAATCGCCTGCCGCTCTACCACGCGGCGGCTGTGACGGCCAGTAACGCTGCGGTCGGTCTCGCGGCCGCCTCGCAGGAGCTGATGCGGGCGGCGGGCCTCGGCCCGGACGAGGCCCGCCTCGCCATCTCCCCTTTGATGGAGGCAAGCTTCGCCAATGCGCGTACAATGGAACCGGAGCACGCGCTGACCGGCCCGGTAGCTCGGGGCGACGCGTCGACGGTGCGGCGCCACATGGACGCCCTGCAATCGGAGAACGCGGAACTGCGCGGGCTATACCGGGCTTTCTCGCGATACTTGGCGTCCATCGCGGGGAGGCGCGGCCTAACGGCCGAAGACGCGGCGGAGCTGCGGGCCGCTGTGGGCGGGAGGCGCTAGCGTGGCGAAGGTCTTGCGCAGGATTCGGGCTGTGGATCTGTCCCGCATGAAGCGGGACGGCGAGCGCATCGCCATGCTGACCGCCTACGACTACAGCATGGCGCGCGTGCTGGACCGGGCGGGCTTGGATGTGCTGCTGGTGGGCGACTCGCTAGGCATGGTCCTGCTGGGGCACGACACCACCGTGCCGGTGACACTGGACGCCATGGTCCACCACACTGCCGCCGTGGCGTGCGGCACGGAACGGGCGCTGCTCGTGGCGGACATGCCGTTCCTAAGCTGCCACGCCGGCGTCGCTGAAGCGGTCCGGGGCGCCGGAAGGCTGCTGCAGGAGGGCGGCGCTCAGGCGGTCAAGGTCGAGGGCGGCCATCCGGTGCTGGAGGTCGTGCAGCGCTTGGTGGAGGCGGGCATCCCGGTCATGGGGCACTTAGGGCTGACTCCCCAAGCCGTCCACCAAGCGGGCGGCTACCGCCGCCAGGCCCGCAGTCGGCGCGCCGCGGAACGGCTTGTGGAGAGCGCCTTGGCGCTCGAGGCGGCCGGAGCCTTCGCGGTGGTGCTGGAGATGATCCCCGACCGGGTCGCGGCGGAGGCGACGGCCGCGCTCGGCATCCCCACGATCGGCATCGGGGCCGGGCCGCATTGCGACGGACAGGTGCTCGTCAGCCACGACGCGTTCGGTCTGTATCCGGATTTCGTGCCCTCTTTCGTCAAGCAGTACGCGGATTTGGGCCGTCGCATGGAGGCTGCGGCCCGGAACTATGTCCGGGAGGTCCGGGAAGGTGAGTTTCCGGCCGTTTCGCGGCCCGCCGGGGTGGTCCCGTCGCGGTGAAGCGCCGGTGACCGAGTGCGCTCAGCGGATCGCGCAGGTCCGCGAGCGTGTCGGCGCGGCGCGCCGAGCCGGCTTGGCTGTGGGCTGCGTACCGACGATGGGGGCCTTGCACGACGCGCATGTCGCCATGCTGGACCGCGCCCGGAGCGAGTGCGGGTACGTTGTTGCGACCATCTTCGTCAACCCGCTGCAGTTCGACCGGGCGGACGACTTGCGCACGTACCCGCGAGACCTTGAGGCGGACCTGCAGGCCTGCTCTCAGCACGGCGTGGATCTTGTCTTCGCCCCTTCGGCAGGCGAGATGTACCCTCGGCCGCCGGCGCTCACCGTCGGGATTGAGGGCTTGGTCGACGGTCTGTGCGGTGCGAGCCGGCCCGGTCATTTCCAAGGCGTGGCCACGGTGGTGCTCAAGCTGCTGAACATCGTGCAGCCGGATGTGGCCTATTTCGGCGAGAAGGACTTCCAGCAGCTGGCGGTGATTCGCCGCTTGGTCGAGGACGCCTGCCTGCCCGTGCGCGTGGAGGCCTTCCCCACGGTCCGCGAGCCGGACGGTCTGGCCCTCAGTTCGCGGAATCGGCTACTCAGCCCAGCCGAGCGAGAGGCGGCGCTGGCAATCCAGCGCGAGCTGCGAGCTGCCCGGAGGGCCGTCGAGTCGGGCGAGGCCGACGCCGCGGCGATTCGCTCACGGGCGGCCGCGCGAATCGATGGCGAGCCGCTGCTGCGGCTCGACTACTTCGAGCTGGTCGATCCGGCCACGCTGCGCGCCGTGCGGAGCGTGGACGGCCCGGTGCGCATCGCTGCTGCCGCCTTCGCGGGTCCCACGCGCCTGATCGATAACCTGCCGGCCGTCCCTCCCGAGAGGGGATAATGGCGGCCATGAGCCGCACCGCCCTGACTCTGCCGTGCCTGCTGGCCGGACTCGCGATTTCCGCGCCGGCCGCGCCGAATATCGTGCTGCTGTTCGCCGACGACCTCGGCTACGGTGACCTCGGCTCGTACGGCAGCCCAACGATCCGCACTCCGAACTTGGATCGTCTCGCCTCGGAAGGCCTGAGGATGACGTCCTTCTACTCGGCTCCCTCGTGCGTGCCGGCCCGGATCCAGCTGCTGCTGGGGCGCTATCCCAGCCGCGCCCGCGTGCAACGCACCAGCGTTGGCGGCAACGGCGGGATCCCGGACGAGTACGAGACTTTGGCCGAGGGCTTGCGCCGAGCGGGCTATCGGACGGCGATGGCGGGCAAATGGCACCTCGGATACGCCCGTGAGGAGTACCTGCCGGTGGGCAAGGGCTTCGACACTTGGTTCGGGCTGCCCTACTCGAACGACATGATCAAGCCGTGGGTGCAGACGGACGAGCCCCTGCGGCTGTATCGCGGAGCGGAGCGGATCGAGCGCCCGGTGGACCAGGACCAGCTCACATTGCGCTACACCGAGGAGGTGGTGCGCGTCATCGGCGAGCCATCTGACCGGCCTTTCTTCGCCTATCTGGCCTACAGCATGCCCCACCTCCCGCTGCGGCCGGCGGGCCGCTTCCGCGGCACTTCGCGGGCCGGGCTGCTAGGCGACGTTGTCGAGAGCATCGACTGGTCGGCGGGGCAGATCCTGGCTGCGCTTGAGGAGACGGGCAAAGCCGACGACACGGTGGTGATCTTCACGAGCGACAACGGCCCGTGGCTCAACTTGCCCGAGCGCATGCTGTCTGGCGGCGTCCGGCCTTGGCATGCGGGATCGCCGGGACCCCTGCGCGGTTCAAAGCACACCACCTACGAGGGCGGTGTGCGGGTGCCGTTCTTGGTGCGGTGGCCCGGCACCGTGCCGCCGGGCACGGTTTCCGCCGAGCTGGGGGCCACCTTGGATCTGTACGCGACGCTGCTTGCCGTGGCCGGGGCCGAGACTCCGCCCGGGTCGGACGGGTTTGACCTCAGGTCGCTCTGGTCGGGGGCGACGGCGCACTCGCCACGACAGGAGTTCCTGTATCACCGCGGATCGTCCGTGCAGGGCGTCCGTGCCGGCCCTTGGAAGTTGCGGACCGTTGACGGGGATGAGCTGTATCACTTGGACTTTGACCACTCCGAGCGCTACAATGTGGCGGCGCAGCATCCCGAGATCGTCGTCGAGCTGCAGGGCCGGATCGACCGCTACTTGGCAGACGTGGCGGCGGAAGCGGGAGACGCCGCGGAGCGTCCTGGCGGCCAGTGATCCTTGCGACGGCGGGTGTCGCCGGCCGTCACTGAGATGGGTCTTGACTGAGGGGCAGGCGGACAGCTCGGCCGGTCTTGGCCGAGCGCTTCGCCGCCTCGAGGATCTGCACGGCGTCCACATTGAGGTCCAGCGTCAGGATGTGCTCCAGCGGCTTGCCATCTCGCACTCGCTGGATCAGATACTCGATCGGGTGCCCGGTCGGTTCGGTGTCGTCCGGACCGACGAGCTGCTGCTCGGAGCGGCCTGAGCGCTGCGTCAGCAGCCCCCGCTCCAGCGCTAGGATGCCTTCGCTGCCGAACACCTCCAGGTGCTGGAAGCCTTGGGGCAGGTCCCAACTGGCCTCGAACAGTCCTACGGCGTCCGGGTAGCTCAGCACGAAGACCGCGTTGTCCTCAACTTTCGGGTAGAGGTCCGGCTTGAGGGAATGCACCGTGGCGTAGACCTGCGTAGGCAGCCCGAGGTGCCAGGCCGCCCACGTGGCGCTGTAGATTCCGAAGTCCACCAGCGCCCCGGCTCCGTTGGCGTCGGGGTCGGTCAGCCAGTCGAAGAACACCTTGCGCCGAAGGTCGCGCGGCGTCGGCCCGCGGTTGCCGACGACGCCGTGTAGCCGCCACACCTTGCCGACGGCGCCCGCGGCGGCCCGCTCCCGCTGCTGGTGGTTGCCAGGCCACCAGGCCATCTGGTAGTTGGTCATCACTTGGACCCCGTGCCGGCGGGCGAGATCCCGGATCCTGAGGGCGTCGGCGTAGGAGCCGGCGAGGGGCTTCTCGAAGATCACATGCACTCCCAGGGGCGCGAGGAACTCCACGATCTCCAGATGGCGGTTGTTCTCAACGAAGGCCCACACGATTTCCGGCTGCCGCTGGCGGACGAACTCCTTGTAGTCCGCGGCGTAATGCGCGTCCGGCTGTACTTTCTTGGCCTCCTCCACCAGGCCCTCGATGGACTCGGCTACGCCGACGAATTCTGCTTCCGGGAGGTCCGTGACCTGCGCCAGCTGGCGCCAGCTGTGGCCGTGGCGCAGCCCGATGAAGCCGACCTTGGTGGCTGCGGACATGGAGGACCAAGTTGCGAGCACCACCACGGCAGGCAGCAGCGTGCGGAGCGGTCGGAAGATCAGCGGTGCGCTCATGGCCTCATTATCCCAAGGTGGGGGCGGCCCCCATAGGTGCAGAGCTAGTGCTTGACGCGACAGGTCCTATCGTCTTTGATTCAGGTAGGGCCGGAGGAGCTCTGCCGAGATCATGCCGGCAGGGCCGCCCGCTGGTGAATCGCTCCAAGAAGAGTGGAATCTGCTGCTGTCGTCCCGGCCCGAGAACCGGGAGGGACAGGCACGCAAGACAGGTGCCTTGAGGAAGCTGCGGAAGGACGAGTTGCCGAGCCAGCCGCTGCGCATGCTGCTGTAGACCCTGCCTCGCGAACCGTGGCAGGGACCCGCGGATGTGCCACAGCGCCCTACCACCACTTCAGCGGGGAACCATCGTCAGGAATGCAGTAGATTGATCATCACTGCGGCATCAAATACTATATCTAGTATGTCTAGGAGTCTCGGCAACCCACGCTTCTCACAGCCCGCGGCGACAGGGTCCGCCGCCGCAGATGGTTGCCCGGACTGACTCTGCTTCACCCCTCTCGAACGGAGGGTAGAGTGTTCAGGACGAGCAAGGAATCGCTCGCATTGCCGTCTAGCCTTGCAGGGGGGGCGCCAACAAAGCGCTAGCGCTCTTGAGGCTGGCCTGCACCCTGCAATCGTAGCTTGCCGGCCTGCCACACAGCCCCACTTCAGACGCGGTTAGGACCGTCTACTGGCTGGATTGGAGCTTGTCGCCGGTCCCGAGTTGGGCCGTCCGGGCCTACCGATCTTAGAATGTTCTCGCACCCCCATGCGGGCGCGGGGCTTACGACAGGCAGGGTAGAATTACGTATGGTCACCGAACCGCTTCCGCTGGCGCTCACGTTCGACGATGTCTTGCTGCAGCCCGCTTACAGCGCGGTCATGCCGTCCGAAACGGATACTCGCACGCGCGTTAGCCGGCGGATCCGGATCAACATCCCGATCCTCAGTGCGGCGATGGACACGGTGACGGAGTCGCGCCTCGCCATCGCGCTCGCCCGGCAGGGCGGTCTCGGCGTCATCCACCGCAACATGCCTGTCGAGAGGCAGGTAGAGGAGGTGGACCGCGTCAAGCGGAGCGAGTCGGGGATGATCGTGGACCCGATCACCGTCTCGCCGGATCACAAGATCCGCGACGCGCTAGTGCTGATGGCGCGATACCGGATCTCGGGCGTGCCCGTCACGCGCGGCAACACGCTGGTCGGCATCCTCACCAACCGAGACCTGCGCTTCGAGGACCGCCACCACCTTCCCGTAAACGAGGTCATGACCAAGGAGAACTTGGTCACCGTCCCCGTCGGGACGACCTTGCAGGAGGCTGAAAAGCTCCTGCACAGGCACCGCATAGAGAAGCTGCTGGTGGTTGGCGACGGGATGGAGCTGAAGGGCCTGATCACTGTCAAAGACATCCAGAAAAAGCGCAAGTTTCCGAACGCAGCGAAGGACGGGCACGGCCGGCTGCGGGTAGCGGCGGCGGTGGGGGCCAAAGGCGGCTATTTGGAGCGGGCCCAAGAACTGTGCGCCAAGAACTGCGACGTCATCGTGGTGGACACCGCGCACGGGCACTCGCTCAGCGTGCTGGACGCAGTGCGCCGTCTCAGGAAGGCGCTGCCGGACACGGACATCGTTGCCGGAAACGTGGCTACCGGGGAGGCGGCGGGCGAGCTGATCCGCTTGGGCGTGGACGCGGTCAAGGTAGGCATCGGGCCGGGCTCGATCTGCACGACGAGGATCGTGTCGGGCGCGGGCATGCCGCAGGTCACGGCGATTTCGGAGTGTGTGAAGGCGGCGCGGGGGTCCGGAGTGCCGGTGATCTCCGACGGAGGGATCAAGTACTCGGGGGACATCTCGAAGGCGATCGCGGCCGGAGCCGACAGTGTCATGGTCGGCAGCCTGCTGGCCGGGACGGAGGAGAGCCCCGGGCAGACAGTCCTCTACCAGGGGCGCAGTTACAAGACCTACCGGGGCATGGGCTCGCTGGGGGCGATGCAGCAGGGTAGCGACCGTTACGACCAGCCGGGCGCGGCGGGCAAGCTCGTTCCCGAGGGGATCGAGGGCCGCGTGCCTCACAAGGGGCGGCTAAGCGAGGTTGTGCATCAGTTGGTGGGCGGCTTGCGGGCCGGGATGGGCTACTGCGGGTGTCGGACGATCGAGGAGATGCGCACCGAAACGCGGTTCGTCAGGATTTCCGTGGCGGGTCTCAGGGAGGCGCATGTGCACGATGTAGTGATCACCACGGAGGCGCCAAACTACCAGGTGGAGGGCTGACGGCGGGCCGCTCAGGTTCGGCGCCAGGAAGATCGTCAGTGGCTGCGGAACTGGCCGGCTGCCCCAAGTACCGCCTCACCTGCGTTTGCAGTCGCCCTGACGCCCTGGCCCGGCACCGGGTCAGGCCGTTCGCCGTCAACGGGGAGCCAGCCGTCGCGATGGGCCGGCTGAAGGCGCTGCTTGCCGAGACGCCGCGCACGCGAGTCGTAGCGGCTGTCGACGATCGCGTGAGGGCTGAATCGCGATCGCGGCTGGGATTCGTGGACGAGATCGACCTACGTCTTTGTCGGGAAGATAGGGTGATCCACGTACGCTCGGCGTCGAGGTGCCGTTGGTGCCTCCATGACCTCGGCGTGAACCGGCAGCGCGTCGAGGATCTGCGCCGGCGGTACGAGGCGGCGAGTGGCGGGCTGGGCCGCTCGGATGCCTCCCAGTGAGGCATCGACCCGCGCAGTGCGCGGAAGCTGGGCAGGTACGCTGTGCTCGGTTGTCCCGGAGCTACGGTGGACCGAGTGGGGCCGGGCCCGGCAGCGGCGCCACGCCGGCAGCCGGCCTTACAAGCTTGCCGGCTCTGCGGTTGAACCCGAGGCGCGAGCCACGTACCCCATCAGGCTCGGAATTCCAGCCTCGTAGTGCGGTCGGCCGCCGTGGTTCACCGTCCAAATGTATCCCAAGTCGTGCAATCGGTCGCAGGTTTCCAGCACGGTGCCTTCGTCCGCTGCCCTCCCAGATCGCTCCAAGGACCTGCGCACCGCTTGTTCGACCGGCTCGGGAAGCTTCCTGTCCGCTCCGGCGAACTCCGCGGCGACTGCGGCCGCGACCTGGGCCAGCTTCGCCTTCCCCAGCTCTCTCCAGCGAGTGAGGTAGTACTGCTCGCGGTTTAGTGCGAACTGAATCTTGGCGCGTTCTAGGTCCCCGAGGCGCACATGCGGGGCGGCCTGCCCGGAGGTTTCCCACAGCAGATCTCCCCAGAGCTGCAGAAAAAATGGGTACCCGTGGCTCTCACTCACCACCTGCGCCAATGCCGAGTCCTCGATGGACCGGCCGTGCTCCTCCAAAGGGATGCGGACGGCGTCGCCGGCTGAGTCAGCCTGTAGCCGGCCAACGGGCAACTGCTGGCCCCGGTCCCAGAATGTCGCTCCCATCGAGTTGAGATGGCGGGGCAAGTCCGGAGTTCCGGCGAGCATCAGCATCACGGCTGCGCCGCTGGACTGGAGCATCTGGACGGTGTTCAGCAGATCTGTGCCGCCTTCGATGCCGAGCCTGTGCGCCTCGTCGACGGCTATGAGCAGTGGGCCGAGTCGGAGTCTGCGTTGCAAGACTCTGGCGACTCGACGGGCGGGCATGGTGCCCATCGTGACACTGGCCCCCCCGACGGACATGCCTCGCAGACGTCTGAGCCAGTCCGGGGCTAGGGACAACTGACCGGCTAGGTCCTCTCTGGACTGCACCGCCGATCCGTAGAATTCGATCTTGCATAGGTTTCGGGCTTGCGCTTCGCGCACGGCCCACTTGAGCAGGACGGTCTTTCCGTTGCCTCTGGGGCCGTACAGGATGATGTCGCCCTGGCAGGGCCTTTTTGCCCTGAGCGAATCCAGAGATCTTCGGAAAACCGATTTCTCCGGCTCGCGGCCGGCCAAGAAGGGCGGCATCCCGCCCCGACCCGGAACGAAAGGGCTGAGCTCTGCGCCGGCCGTTGGTCGGAGCGTCAAGACCTTCCTCATGCCTGTTCATGATAGGCCACTCGCGAGTCGAGCAGTTCCTCCGTTCGCAGATTCCAACTCAGGTTGCGGGGCGCGGATGCCAAGTCAGTCCGTCCATACCGGTCGCTAGAAGGCTGCAACTCTGGGCTTGATCGGCGCCTGGGGATTTGCCGGCGGGAGTCTGTCGCCGTCGCGGAATTGCGGACGCGGTGTGCTTGAACCTCACAGCGGTCGAGAAGTGAGAGGGATGGTGGTCTGTGCCTCGCCGGTGAGAGACAACGTGCGATGTGGATCGTAGGAGGACGGAAGTGAGAGGCGAAGGGGTTTGTGGATCACGGGTGAGAGGCAAGCCGCGTTGTGCCTCGCGGAGCATGGCTGGTGAGAGTCTGAGTGTCGTGCAGCCTGGTCGGTGAGGGGTGGTGCGGTTGCCGGATCGCGGGCCTGCGGGACTGCCACCGGAGACGTCGGCCGGCGGGGCGGTCGACTTGTTGCTCACGGCGGTCGAGGAATGAGAGGGATGGCGGTTTGTGTCTCAGCGGTGAGAGACAACGTGCGTTGTGGATCGTGGGAGGACGGAAGTGAGAGGCGAAGGGGTTTGTGGATCACGGGTGAGAGGCAAGCCGCGTTGTGTCTCGCGGAGCATGGCTGGTGAGAGTCTGAGAGTCGTGCTGTCTTGCCGGTGAGGGATGGTGCGGTTGCCGGATGGCGGGGCTCGGGCGCTGCCGCCGGAGACGGCTGCCGGCGGGGCGGTCGACTCGTCGCTCATGGCGGTCGAGAAGTGAGAGGGATGGCGGTTTGTGCCTCGCCCGTGAGAGACAACGTGCGTTATGGATCGTAGGAGGGCGGAAGTGAGAGACTAAGGGGTTTGTGGATCACGGGTGAGAGACAAGCTGGGTTGTGTCTCGCGGAGCAGGGCTGGTGAGAGTCTGAGAGTCGTGCTGTCTTGCCGGTGAGGCGTGGTGCGGTTGTCGTGGGGCGGGCCTAGGAGGCAGTCGACTTGTCGCTCACGGCGGTCGAGGAATGAGAGGGATGGTGGTTTGTGTCTCAACGGTGAGAGACAACGTGCGTTGTGAATCGTAGGAGGGCGGAAGTGAGAGGCGAAGGGGTTTGTGGATCATGGGTGAGAGGCAAGCCGCGTTGTGTCTCGCGGAGCAGGGCTGGTGAGAGTCGGAGGGTCGTGCTGTCTTGCCGGTGAGGGGTGGAGAGGTTGCCGCGGGGCGGGCCTGGGAGGTGGTCGACTTGTCGCTCACGGCGGTCGAGGAATGAGAGGGATGGTGGCTTGTGTCTCAACGGTGAGAGACAACGTGCGTTGTGGATCGTGGGAGGACGGAAGTGAGAGGCGAAGGGGTTTGTGGATCACGGGTGAGAGGCAAGCCGCGTTGTGTCTCGCGGAGCAGGGCTGGTGAGAGTCGGAGGGTCGTGCTGTCTTGCCGGTGAGGGGTGGTGCGGTTGCCGCGGGGCGTGCCTGGGAGGCAGTCGACTTGTCGCTCACGGCGGTCGAGGAATGAGAGGGCTGGCGGTTTGTGTCTCAACGGTGAGCGACAACGTGCATTGTGGATCGTGAGAGGACGGAAGTGAGAGGCGAAGGGGTTTGTGGATCACGGGTGAGAGGCAAGCCGCGTTGTGTCTCGCGGAGCAGGGCTGGTGAGAGTCGGAGGGTCGTGCTGTCTTGCCGGTGAGGGGTGGTGCGGTTGCCGCGGGGCGTGCCTGGGAGGCAGTCGACTTGTCGCTCACGGCGGTCGAGGAATGAGAGGGCTGGCGGTTTGTGTCTCAACGGTGAGCGACAACGTGCATTGTGGATCGTGAGAGGACGGAAGTGAGAGGCGAAGGGTTTGTGGATCACGGGTGAGAGACAAGCTGCGTTGTGTCTCGCGGAGCATGGCTGGTGAGAGTCTGAGAGTTGTGCTGTCTTCCCGGTGAGGAGTGGTGCAGTTGCCGGGTGACGGGGCTGCGGGACTGTCGCCGGAGACGGCTGCCAGCGGGGAGGTCGCCTTGTCGCTCACGGCGGTCGAGAAGTGAGATGGATGGCGGTTTGTGCCTCGCCGGTGAGAGACAACGTGCATTGTGGATCGTGAGAGGTCGGAAGTGAGAGGCGAAGGGGTCTGTGGATCACGGGTGAGAGACAAGCTGGGTTGTGTCTCGCGGAGCAGGGCTGGTGAGAGTCGGAGGGTCGTGCTGTCTTGCTAGTGAGGGGTGGTGCGGTCGCCGGATCGCGGGGCTGCGACGCTGTCGCCGGAGACGGCTGCCGGCGGGGGCGGGCGACTTGTCGCTCACGGCAGTCGAGGAATGAGAGGGATGGCGGTTTGTGTCTCAACGGTGAGAGACGACGTGCGTTGTGGATCGTGGGAGGACGGAAGTGAGAGGCGAAGGGGCTTTGTGGATCACGGGTGAGAGACAACCCGCGTTGTGTCTCGCGGAGCATGGCTGGTGAGAGTCTGACGGTCGTGCTGTCTTGCCGGTGAGGGGTGGTGCGGTTGCCGCGTGGCGGGGCTGCTGGACTGCCACCGGAGACGGCGGCCGGCAGGGCGGCCGCCTTGTCGCTCACGGCGGTCGAGGAATGAGAGGGATGGCCGTTTGTGTCTCAACGGTGAGAGACAACGTGCGTTGTGAATCGTAGGAGGGCGGAAGTGAGAGTCGACGGGGTTTGTGGATCATGGGTGAGAGACAAGCTGCGTTGTGTCTCGCGGAGCATGGCTGGTGAGAGTCTAGGTGTCGTGCAGCCTTGCCGGTGAGGAGTGGTGCGGTTGCCGGGTGGCGGGGCTGCGGGACTGTCGCCGGAGACGGCGGCCGGCGGAGCGGTCGACTTGTCGCTCACAGCAGTCCAGAAGTGAGAGGGATGGCCGTTTGTGTCTCAACGGTGAGAGACAACGTGCGTTGTGAATCGTAGGAGGGCGGAAGTGAGAGTCGACGGGGTTTGTGGATCACGGGTGAGAGACAAGCTGCGTTGTGTCTCGCGGAGCATGGCTGGTGAGAGTCTAGGTGTCGTGCAGCCTTGCCGGTGAGGAGTGGTGCGGTTGCCGGGTGGCGGGGCTGCGGGACTGTCGCCGGAGACGGCGGCCGGCGGGGCAGTCGACTTGTCGCTCACGGCGGTCGAGAAGTGAGAGGGATCTCGAATTGTGTATCATCGGTGAGAGACAACGTGAGTTGTGGATCGCGAGGTGTGGCTGGGTGAGAAGCCGCGCACCTTGTAGGTTGCCGGTGAGAGATAGGCAAGAGCCTGGTTGTTGGAGGTTGTAAGCATGTCGGCGGTTCATTACCAGCATTCCCGTTTTCCCCCAGAGGAACATCTCGACTGGCCCACACTCGTGCCGTACCTAGGTGCGGCATCCGCAGCAGTGGCGCGATATGACGGCATGTTGGAAGCAGTGCCCAATCCCGACTTGTTGCTAGCTCCGCTCTTGATGCGGGAAGCCGTGCTGTCTTCTCGCATTGAAGGTACACAGGCATCGGTGAGCGATGTTCTTGAAATTGAGGCGAAGTCTGAGGAACCGGCCGACGGTCGTCTGCAGGACGCTCGCGAAATCAGGAATTACTTCCGTGCAATGAGAGAATCCGAGCAACTGCTCGGCCGCCTGCCGCTCTCGGGTCGCGTGATTCGCGCCGCCCACACCATCCTGCTCTCCGATGTGCGAGGTCAGGGAATGAGTCCCGGAGCGTATCGCAGCGTGCCGAATTGGATCGGTCCGCCCGGATGCTCAATCGAGGAGGCCACCTACGTGCCCGTCAACGCGCAGGACCTTCCGAACGCTCTGAGCCGGTGGGAGCGGTACATTCATGCGCGCCAGCCGGACGCATTGATCCAAGCTGCCGCCCTGCATGCCGAGTTCGAGGCCCTGCACCCTTTCTTCGACGGAAACGGTCGTGTCGGGCGGATGCTCGTGCCGCTCTTCCTTTGGAAGAAGGATGTGATCAGAAGGCCGGCCTTCTACATCAGTGAGTACTTGGAAGCCCACCGCGAAGAATATTACGAACGATTGCTGGCCATCTCTCGCGACGGTGACTGGTCCGGTTGGTGTCGCTTCATCCTCATTGCCATGCGGAAGCAGGCTGAGGCCAGCTTGGCGAAGACTCAGCGGATCCTCAGCCTCTACGAGGCCATGACGTCCCAAGTCTCCGAGGCGACGCGGTCTCGGTATGCCACCCATGCCTTGGACGCGATGTTCACGAAGCCGATCTTTCGAGCTTCAGACTTCGCGAAGCTAGCCGAGATTCCCTCGCCCACCGCGCATCGGATTCTGCACCGGCTGAGGGCATGTCGCATCTTGGAGGAGATCCGGCCCTCCAAGGGCCGCCGGCCGGCGATTCTGGCGTACTGGGACTTGATTCGCGTCTTGGAGGAGCCGTATGCCTAATCGATCTCACGGCTCGCACGCACTGGGGCCCGGAGCCGCTAGGAAAGCGAAGCTGCCAAGCTGGTTGCAGTCTGTTCTCAAGTCGTTCCCCCGCCGCCGCACCGACAACCGCCGGACTGGCAACCAGCCGCTGGGCGACATCCCCGCCGCGCTGGCCCTCAAGGCTGAGTTCGACGTCGACGACAAAGTGGCGTTCGACAGTTCGGACGGCTTGCTCCGCGGCACCATCGTCCGTCTCAACCCCAAGACTGCCCGAGTCCGAGTTAGCGCCAGTTCCTTCTATAGGGTTCCGTACGGCTGCTTGGAACGACAATCCACCGAGTCGAGGGAGCACCGCACGACTCTGCTGCGCTCCGTGGCGGGGCAGGCCAGGCACTTGATGCAGCACCACGGCTTTTTATTATGCGCTTAAGCGCATAATAAAAAAAATGCGCTGGCGCCTGTTATGCGCTGTGGAAGCCAAATGCCCGCGAATTCAAGGCGTCCTGGCGGATTCGCAGCGCATAACGAATTCCCGTTGCGCACGTCGAATGGGATCAGTCGCACCTAGCAGCGGCACGACGGTCCGAGGATGTTCGATCAGATATTCAAGTGCGCTGCCACAATTGAGCGTTACCGGGCAGCTCCTTTGCGGCGGTCTCGCGTCAGCTATCTTTCCCACTGGGCCGAGCAGGGGGCGAAGCCGCAGACCCTGCGGCGATTCGCCAGAGCTCAGGTCATGGCCATCCACTATCTGGACCTTGGCGAAGAGGGCGAGATTTCCCGGGCGGCGCTGTCCGAAGCGGTGAGTCGCTGGGCCAACCGGGACACCGGCCGGCGTGGCCCGAGTGCCCAGTCTCGGTCGGCATTCGCCCACCAAGTGACCGGCTGGCTGAGGTTTGCGGGCCGCTTGGAATCTTCCGGCAAGCCCCCAAGCCGGAACGAGGACCGCGTCGAGGCCTATGTGCAGTACATGTTGCGGGAGCGGGGCTGCTCTGCATCGACCATGCGCGTGGACCGGGGACGGGTTGCCGAGTTTCTGCGCCACATCGAAGGCGAGGGCCTGGCCTTGTCCGACGTTGAGGCCTCGACTATCGACGATGCACTGCGCCGCAAGGCGGAAGCGAGCGACTGCTCTCGCGTCACGCTGGCCCGTCATGCGGCTGCGCTGCGCTCCTTCTTCCGCTACGCGGAGAGTCGATCGTGGTGCCGGTCCGGCATCGCCGAGTCGATCGTGTCCCCTCGCATCTACCGGCTGGCCAGCTTGCCCTCGGGACCGAGCCGCGAGGAGGTGCGGTCCTTGATCGCCACGACCGACGGCGATCGGCCCGCGTCCGTGCGCGACCGCGCCATCCTGCTGCTGCTCTCGGTCTGCGGCCTGCGGGCCGGCGAGGTGCGGCGCTTGCGTTTGGAAGACATCGACTGGGACGCGGGCACGCTTTGCCTGCGCAACACCAAGAACGGACGCAGCCGCATCCATCCTCTCGGCAGCAGTGTCGGGGCAGCTCTGATCCGCTACCTTCGCGAAGTGCGGCCCTCCACAGCATGGCGCGAAGTGTTTCTCACGGTGCGCGCACCCGTGCGGCCCATGGGTGAGTTCGGGATTCCCGTAATGGTGCGCTGGCGCATGCGGAAGGCCGGTATCGAGGGGCCCCGGCGCGGGGCCCACTCGTTGCGGCACGCGTTCGCCCAGCGCCTGTTGGCCGAGGGCTTCTCGATGCACGAGATCGGCGAATGCCTGGGGCACCGCTGCCCCGAGGCCACGGCCGTCTACGCCAAGGTCGACCTCGCCAGCCTCCGACAAGTGGCGGACATCGGCCTCGAAGGGCTGGCATGACGCTGCGCGCGGCGATTGACCGATACCTCGACTGGAAGCGATCGCGCGGCGAGGCCTGCCGGACGGTGGGCAGCATATTGCTCAGGTACTCTCGCAGCGCTGGCGAGGCACTCGGGGCCGCAGACGCCACCAGCGCTCACGTGCAGGCCTTCCTCGCCGCTTCGCCTTCCGCAACCCAGCGCGCCGTCAGGCATTCCACGCTGAAGTGCTTCTACCGCTACGCGATCAGGCACCGGCTGGCGGACAGTTCGCCACTGCCCGCCCCTTCCCCGCAAGTGCCAGCCGCCGCGCCCCCCTACATTTACAACCCCGACGAGATGCGCCGCCTGCTGGACGAGATACCGTCGCATACCAAGCCCGCATGCCGGATGGCTGCGCACACCTTCCGCTCACTGCTGCTCGTGCTGTACGGGACTGGCCTGCGCCGCAACGAGGCACTCGACCTCAAGATGAGGGACGTGGACACCGGGAACGCTTTGCTCACGGTGCGCAACGCCAAGTTCGGGAAGACCCGCCTGGTTCCGCTCGGGCCGGGCTTGGTCCGCGTGGTCACCGAGCATGTCGGATGGGCCGAGCGCCGCGTCAAGGGGAATGCCGACGATCCGCATTTCTTCACGAGCCGGGACGGTGTCCCTCTGCGGCCCGACACCGTCACCCACGCGTTCGGCCGACTGCGTCGCGCCGCAGGAGTTGGCCGCAATGACGGTGCCTACTTCCAACCGCGCTTGCATGATTTCCGCCACACATTCGCAGTCAGGCGCCTCACTGCGTGGTATCGGGAAGGTGCCGACGTGCAGCGCCTGCTGCCTTGCCTGGCAACCTATCTCGGTCACTCCAGCATCGCTGCCACGCAAGTCTACCTGACCATGACTCCCGAACTGCTGGAAGCGGCCGCTGGCCGATTTGAGCGCTTCGCAACCGCCGCTGCGGACACTGATGACTGACCGCGCGCTGCTGGGTCCATGGCTGCGGCGCTTCCTCGAGGAGCACTTGGTCACCGAACGCAATCTGTCCCGCAACACGCAGCTCAGCTATCGCGACAGCTTCGCCTTGCTGCTGCGGTTCCTCACGGCACGACTCGGCCGGCCGGCCGACCGGCTGACCCTCCGGGATCTGAGCGAGGAGAGGTTGCGAGCCTTTCTCACGCACCTCGAGGCGCAGCGCGGCTGTTCCCCGCAGACTCGGAATCAGCGGCTGGCGGCGCTTCGATCGTTCGCCCGGTACGTCGCCAGCCACCGGCCGGAGGAGGTTGACTGGTGCATCCGGATCCGCGGAATCCCGCTCAAGAAGACCGCACCCCAGCCGGTAGGCTACTTGGAGCGGCACGAGGTGGACGCCCTGCTGGCCGCGCCTCGCGGTGACACAGCGCCAGGGCGTCGCGAACGCGTCTTGCTGCAGTTTCTCTACAGCACGGGCGCCCGGGTCTCGGAAGCTGCCGGCTTGGTGGTCGCGGACCTGCAGCTGGCTGACAGAGCAGCGCGACATGCGGTCGTGACGCTGCGGGGCAAGGGAGGCAGGACCCGCCTCTGCCCGCTGTTGCACGGCGCGGCGGAGGCGCTGGCAGCACTGGTCCAGGGAAAGGCGCCGCATGACAAGGTGTTCCTGAACCGCCGGGCCAGACCGTTCACCCGGTCGGGGATTCGCCAACTGGTCCGCCGCTGTGCCGAGAAGGCGGCCCGGCAGGTTCCGTCCATGGCAGCGAAGCGGATCACTCCTCACACGCTCCGGCACACGGCCGCGACACATCTTCTGCGAGCCGGCGTGGACCTGAACACAATCCGCGCCTGGCTGGGACATGCGCGGTTGCAGACCACGACGATTTATGCCGACATCGACCTGAAGACCAAGGCCAAGGCGATTGCCGCGTGCGACAGTTTCGACCTGTCCCTGTCCCCAGAGTGGCAGAAGGACGCTGATCTGATGGCCTTCCTCCGATCGCTCTGACACGTTATGCGCTGCGAATCCGCGAGGACCCCTTGAATTCGCGGGCCCTTGGCTTCCACAGCGCATAACGGGCGCCAGCGCATTTTTGGGGGCTGACTGGACGTTTCAGTTCGACGACGCCACTACTGAGGGGAGCAAAAGTGATTGCCGTCCGAGGTGTCACGCCAAGATGTACTTGCAGTCCTCCTGCTCAAAGAATTGCTGAACGACTTGAGGGGCCTTCCTGAGCTGGGCGATCGCATCCGTCAGCAGGTCCTTCAATTCCGACTGGGTCTTGAACACCTGTTGGCCAACCCTGCGTTTCACCCAAGCCCACAGCAGCTCCACCGGATTCAACTGCGGAGAGTAGACCGGCAGGAAGAACAACTTGACCTGCTGGTCACCCTCGGATGCGGCTGAGAACTCCTTCACGGCGCGCGCCCTATGGATGCTGCAGTTGTCGACTACTACGTAGATCGGCTTCCCTTGCTCCGCTTGGATGGTCTGCAAGAACTCAATGAAACTCGCCGCCTTGGAATTCTCGGACTGAATGCGGAAGTGAAGCTGACCGTCGGGGGTGATGGCCGCGAACATGTTCCAGCGGAACCTCTTGCCCGTGTCGACCACCACAGGGGTCTTGCCACGCACGCCCCAGGTCCGCCCGACATGGTAGTCCGCTCGCATCCCGGCTTCGTCCACGAACAGGATCACAGCGCCTTCTTCGCGTGCGTTTTCCTTTAATTCAGGATATTTTGTCTCGATCCAAGCCTTCATGTCGCCGACACTGCGGAGATAGGAGCGGAACTTGGGCTTCTGGGGCGTCAGGCCCAGGCGCTTGAGGGCGCGACGAACAGTCCACACGCTGGCCTTGACTCCGAACTGGTCGAGGAGCACCTGCCGCACGCGGCCCGCAGTCCAATAGGCGAACGAGAACTTCAGCTGCTGGGGGGTCTTGTCACGGACAGTGGCGAACATCCACTGCAGGATCTCGTCGCTGAGGATGGGCGGACGGCCAGCACGCGGCTTGTCTTCCAAGGCCCCAAAGCCATCCGCAGCCACCTTGACAAGCCAAGTAATGATGGTCGGTTGAGTGACAGAGAAGAGGGCGGACAGAAGGGGAATCTGGAGTCCACTCTGCACCAGCGAAACGATTTGTTTCCTGAGGGCGACCTTTTCCAAGAGTGGGACCGTTCTGAAGTCCCGCTTAAAGTATGGATCCATAATGCGATACTACCATGCTCAGAACCCGGTGCGCAAGCGCATTTGAGGTGGAATAGAGTTCCAGAATGCAAGGAAATGACTTTTGCTCCCCTCAGTAGCAGAGCGGGGAGCTGCAGTTTCGGCCGGAAACGGATCTCGCTGTCGTGGCAGTACTCCCTCAACGCCTCCGCGGCGGAACGACTGGACACGATCCTGCATGAGATCGCCCACGCGCTGGTCGGTCCCTCGCACAATCATGACCGGGTGTGGAAGGCCAAGGCGCGGGAGATCGGCTGCAATGGGGAGCGATGCCACAACGTCAAGTTCTCCCCGCCGCGCTACATTACCTTCTGTCCGAAGTGCAAGTGGTTCGTTGGGAAGAACCGGCGCCGCCGCCGGGGGATCTGCCGGCTCTGCAAGTCGCCCACCAACTACGAGTACTACAGCCAAGAGGGCTGGAACGAGAGGCTGCGAAGCTCCGCGTGGCGGAAGATCTAGAGAGACGGCCCCGGTCCTCGTGGCGGTCCCGCCCGCGTGACGTACTCTAGGGGGAGTCCGCATGAGGCCTGAGGACTGGCGGGTGCGCCCCGGGAATTTGCGGGTCGCGGGCGGATCCGGCTCATCGCCGTCTAGGAGTTGCCTGTGCGTTCACGACGTTGCGCCACCTCGGTGCTTACCCTTCCTCTAGCCGTCCTCTGCGTCTCGGGAGCGGCCTCCATCCACCTCATGGCTCAAGTCGACATACCTTTCGAGAAATTCGTCCTAGACAACGGCCTGACGCTGCTGGTCCACGAGGACCGCAAGGCGCCGATCGTCTCGGTCAACGTCTGGTACCACGTCGGCTCGAAGAACGAGAAGCCCGGCAAGACCGGCTTCGCCCATCTCTTCGAGCACCTAATGTTCAACGGTTCGGAGAATTTCGACGACGACTACTTCCAGGCGCTGGAACGCGTCGGGGCGACCAGCCTCAACGGCACGACCAGCAACGACCGGACGAACTACTTCCAGAACGTGCCGCGGCCGGCACTCGATCTGGCCCTGTGGATGGAGTCGGACCGCATGGGGCACTTGCTGGGAGCGATCGATCAAGCCAAGCTTGATGAGCAGCGCGGAGTCGTGCAGAACGAGAAGCGCCAGAGCGAGAACCAGCCCTACGCGGTCGCCCGCGAGTTGATTACTAAGGCGGTCTTCCCGGCGGGCCATCCTTACTCCTGGACCGTGATCGGGGAGATGGAGGACCTAGACGCTGCCTCCTTGGAGGATGTACATGCGTGGTTCAAGGCGTACTACGGCGCCTCCAACGCAGTCATCTCGATCGCCGGAGACATCTCTCCCAGCGAGGCGCTGGAGAAGGTCAAGAAGTACTTCGCAGACATTCCCGCCGGCCCGCCCGTCGCTCGGCACAGGGCGTGGATCGCCCGTCGAACGGGCGAGCGGCGACAGACAGTGGAGGACCGCGTCCCCCAAGCAAGGGTGATCAAGGTCTGGAACGTCCCCCAGTGGGGCACCCGCGAGGCGGTGCTGCTGGATCTCGTCACGGATGTGCTGGCCGCCGGCAAGAGTTCCCGGCTCTACAAGCGCTTGGTGTACCAGGATCAGATCGCCTATAACGCCACGGCCTATGTCCATGCCTTGGAGATTGCGGGGATGGTGGTTGTGCAGGCGACGGCCCAGCAGGGCGGAGACTTGGTCGCGGTGGAACGGGCGCTGGACGAGGAGCTGACGGAGTTCCTGCGCGAGGGGCCGACGCGGGACGAGCTTGCCAAGGCCAAGACGGCGCACAAGGCCCGGTTCATCCGCGGCGCCGAGCGCATCGGGGGCTTCGGCGGCAAGTCTGACATCCTTGCCCGCAACGAGGTCTATACCGGCGACCCGACGCACTACCAGAAGGCCCTCGCGTGGGTCGAGGAGGCATCCGCCGAGGATCTTCGCTCCGTGGCGGCCGAGTACCTCTCCGACGGCGTGTACGTGCTGGAGATCCACCCGCTGCCCGAGCGAAGCGTGACCGAGAGCGATGTCGACCGCTCGCGACTGCCCTCGTCGGAGGGCTTTCCCGAGTTCGAGTTCCCGGATACCGTCGAAACCCAACTCTCGAACGGCCTGGGAGTCGTGCTCGCCGCCCGAAAGTCGGTGCCCACGGTGGAGTTCTCGCTCGTGGCCGACGCGGGCTATTCAGCGGACCAGGGCCGAATCCCCGGACTGGCGCGCCTCACCGCCGACATGCTCGACGAGGGAACGGCAAGACTCAACGCCTTGGAGATCAGCGACGAGCAGGCCCGCCTCGGAGCCCGTATCCGCAGCGGCGCGTCGCTGGACACGGCGTCAGTCTCCCTCTCGGCGCTGACCGAGAACTTGGCGGCTTCGCTGGACCTGTTCGCCGAGATCGTGCTCAGGCCGTCCTTCCTGCCGGACGAGCTGGAACGCCGCAAGAAGCTGCAGATCGCCGGGATCCAGCAAGAGATGTCGCAGCCGTTCACCGTCGGGCTGCGCTTGCTCCCCGAATTACTCTACGGGCCGGAGCATGCCTACTCCGCGCCGATGACGGGCAGCGGCACGGCCGAGTCGGTGGCGTCGATCTCGCGGCCGGACGTCGTCGAGTTCCACCGGGCCCGCTACCGCCCAGACAACGCCACGCTGCTGGTTGTCGGCGACATCGGGTTCGCCGAGCTGCAGCCCCTGCTGGAGGACCGCTTCGGGGGATGGCAGGGTGAGGGTGACCGGAGCCGCGTCGCGATCTCCAGCGTCGAGCCGGCCCACGAGGTGAGCGTCTACTTGGTCGACAAGCCCGGCGCCCTGCAATCGGTGATCATCGCGGGCCATCTGGCCCCGCCGACCAACAATCCCGACGAGATCGCCATCGAGACCATGAACGCCGTGCTGGGCGGCTCATTCACCTCCCGGATCAACATGAACCTGCGCGAGGACAAGCACTGGAGCTACGGGGCGCGGAGCCTGTTCTTGGACGCCCGCGGCCAGAGGATGTTCATGGCTTACGCACCCGTACAGACTGACAAGACCAAGGAGTCGATGATCGAGATCGACCGGGAGCTGCGGGAGTTCCTCGGCGACCGCCCGCCCACCACGGAGGAGCTCTCCAAGGCCCAGCGCAATCGCACGCTGCGGTTGCCCGGCCAGTACGAGACCAAGGGCGCGGTGCTCAGCGCGCTAGCCACACTGCTGACCTACTCGCTGCCAGGGGACCACTACGAGACCTATGCGGCCCGCGTGAGGGCGCTCGGAACCGACGACCTCCAGCGCGCTGCCCGGAACACGTTGCATCCGGACCGGCTCACTTGGGTGATCGTCGGTGACTTGGAGCGGATCGGCCCCGGAGTGCGGGAGCTGGGGTACGGGACTGTGCGGCGGCTCAGCGCGGAAGGAGAGGTCCTTGAGTAGCGCTATTCCGGGTTCGTGCTGTCCGGGTCCTCGCTGACCAAGGGCAGGCCTAGGCTGCTGCCGATGGCCGACAGCGCCTCGAAGTCCACTGGGCCCATAATCTTGAGCACGGTTACCTCGTCAGGCTCGCTGGACACGACCGTCATACCAGCCATCTCCTGGTCCTCGTAGATGGAATAAACCGACAGGGACTCGGGCGTGGCGCGGTTCTCGGTCTCAATGACCGGCACCCAGCCGTCCTCAGCCAGCTGCCGGTGGACCGGCTCGACATCGTCCTTGCTGGCCTTGTGGTCGCGGAAGCGGTAGGTCAATCGGTACACCGCCGTCAGGCTCCCCATGAAGCTGCGGACCGAGGAGGCCACGTTCTTCCGCAACCCGAGCAGCTTCTTGGCATGGTCCAAGGAGCGGCCCCAGAGATTGACCCGCACGACCTCGTCCGCCTTCTCCTCCAAGTGCTGGAAGTTCATCGCTGAATCCGGCGCCCCGTCCTGCGCGGCGGCTGGCCCAGTGCTGGCGGCGGCGAGAGCGACCAGCAGCATCGCGGCCTGCAGGAATCGGGAGCGGTTCACAGTGCTAGTCGTCATGTTGATCCATCCTCGGCGGGAAGGCCGCATCCTGCGCCTCCAGCCACTTGCTGGCCGTGAGTTGCAGAACTTCGGCGAGTTCGTACTCTGCACCCGCCGGAGCAAGCTGGGCGAGTCGTCCCTCGTCGCCGGTCGGCGTGTAGCGCCCGCCCGCCAGCAGCAAAGCGAGTGCGCAGGCTCCCCACGCGAGCGTCCAGCGGATCCGGGCGGCGCTGCTCGGAGCGCCCGTGGCCTGCGGCTCGGGCGCCTCCGGGTTCAGCCCTTCGGCCTGCACCAGCGCCATGACCGAGTCGCCGAAACCCTCGGGTGCTCGTTGCTCGGCCAGCATGCGGCGCAGGCGGGATGCAGTGGGGCTAGTACCTTCCTGCTGGTGCATACGCCACCTCCGTTCTCAGGTGAGCCACTTTGGGCCGTAGTCGGATCAGGGACCGGCGCAGAAGCGTCTTGGCGGTGTTGACCGGCATGTCCAGCACCTCCGCGATCTCCCGTAGCTTGAGATCCTGCTGGAAGCGCAGCACCAGCACCATGCGCATCTTCGGGGGCAGGTCCGCTACGTTCCGCCGAAGTTCGGCGGACATCGCGGGGTCCGGCTCCGCCGGGCCCATTCCCCGCTCCGGGATCGCTTCCAAGTCCAGGTGTGGTGCGTTTTTCTTGCGGCGCGTGTAGTCGATGCACTTCCGGCTCATGGCTTGGCGGAGCCAGTTCACGATATGCCGGTCGGACTCCAGCTTGTGAAGGTTGCGAAACAAGTCGAGGTAGGTGTCCTGGGCCAGGTCCTGGGCGAGCGCCCGGTTGCGGAAGAACGCCAAGCCGATTGAATACACCATGCCCTCAGTCTGCGTCACGATCGCCGAGAACTCCTGCCGGTCCGCTAGCGCCGCGTCCAGCATCGCTCGTGAGTCAGTCCCCATCCGCTGTTCCCGGATTCGCGCCCCGCTCGGCGTGGCCGGACGGGCCCTGCATCATGATACGCAGTCCGCCGTTCAGTGGTTTCGCACGCTCCGCGCGGCCATCTGCATCAGGCCTGGACGCGGTACTCCTCGACGGCCTGTTGGTCCACGTCGAGGCCCAGTCCGGGCAGGTCCGGGAGCCGCACGTGGCCGTCCTCGATTTCGAACACGTGCGGTGTGCGCAGGATGCGCAGCGCCGGAGACCACTGCTCCTCGGGCAGGTTCGGCTGGCCGATCATCTCTTGGTAGTCGCAGTTGGGCATCGCGCACCCGGCTTGAATGTAGCCGGCCAGCGACAGCCCGCCGGTGCCGTGCTGGATGCACGGGACATGGAATGCCTCGGCGAGCACGCTGATCTTGCGGGCGTTGAGAATGCCTCCGCAGATGCGGGTGTCCGGCTGCAGCACGTCGTAGGTACGGTGTGTCAGGAACGCTAGGAACTGGTGAATGCTCTTGCCGAGCTCGCCGCCGGTGATCGGCAGATCGACCTCGGCCGCCAGCCGCGCCGGCCCCTCTAGGTCGTGGCCGTCGAACGGCTCCTCGAGCCAACGGGCGTTGTAGCGCTCCATGCCGCGGGCCACACGTAGGGCCGTGTCGTAGTCCCACACCCATCCCGGCCTCACGGCCGTGCGGTCAAACATGATCTCGAAGTCGTCACCGACGGCCTGGCGGGCCACGGCCAGCATCTCGACATCATCCATCGGTCGGGGCCGCCAAGCGCGTACCTTCATGGCGCCGTAGCCCGCCTCCTTGAGGCGGACGGCGTATTCCGCCTGTGTCTCGTAGTGCACGTCGGACTGGTCCGGCTTGCCGGGGAACACGCAGGTGCGGTACACCTTGAGCCGGTCGCGTGAACCGCCCAGCAAGCGGGCAACCGGCTGGCCTGCCGCCCGCCCAATGGCGTCCCACATGGCGTGCTCGACCCCGGACCAGCCCTGGACGCCGGACTCGCCGCGCTGCATCTGGAGCTTCCCGAGGTGGCGGTCCACGGCGAACAGGTCCTGACCCTCGAGCGTAGGCTTGGCCCACCGCTCGACCAGGTCGGCGTCGCCGCGCACGAAGGAGGTGCCCGTGATCCCGGCGTCGGTGTGGACGCGGTGGACCTGGTAGTTGTAGATGCGGAACGGGTCAGGCTGCTCGCCGTCCTCCGGCGGAATGCGGATCCGGAAGGTCTCGATGCTGGTCATCCGGACGCGCGACAGCCGGTTCCGGCGTTGGGCTGCCAAGAACGGGGGCAGGCGCGACGCCATCGCCGCGCCCGACGCCAGGCGCAGGATGCGGCGGCGGCTGATCTCAGTCACGGCCGTCGCTCCACGGCCGCTTGGCGCTTCGAGCCTCCGCGCTGGATATCGACACACTCGCCGAACGCGGGGCTAGGGCGCGATCGGGCAGGCGCTGTTCGGCTGGCCACCATCATCTCGCTTCAGAGTGTACCGCCCCGCCACAGTGGAGGTGCGGCAGCGCCGTCGGCGGTTCAGGCGACCACCTCGAAGTCCCAGCCGAATCCCGGCTCCTCGGACGGCTGGATGTATACGCCTTCCGGTCCGCGGCTCATCCGCCGTTGCTCAGCGAACTGCTCGTACACCGCCTCCGGGCCTCCCGGAGCGGGGATCGTGGTCTCGGCCCAAGTCATCTGCGGTAGCGCGGCGAGGTAATGGACGCACTCCGGGCCGCCCCCGGCATGGGGCACCACCTGAATGCCGCGCTCCAAGGCCATCGCTCCGATCTTCCTCATCTCGCTCATGCCGCCGCACCAGTTGATGTCGGGTTGCCAGATGTCGACGGCCTCGTGCTGGGCCAGCCGGCCGAAACCGTAGCGGGTGTACTCGTGTTCGCCGGTCGCCAGGAAGGTGGTGGTGATCTGCGAATTGAGGCGCCCGAAGCCTTCATACTCGTCCGGCATGAGCACCTCCTCGAGCCAATGCACGCGATAGGGAGCCAGTTCCTCCGCCAGCCGAAGCGTGTACGCCTCGGTGAGAGCCATCCAGCAGTCGATCATGATTTCGCCGTCGGGGCCCACCAGCTCGCGTGTCCGCTTGACGTGCTCGACATTCTTCTTGAGGCCCTCCCGTCCGTCCGGCGGGCCGTGCTGGAGCGCCAGCTTGACCTTCGTAAATCCGAACTCGAGGCTCTGCTCCACATCGTTCCCGGTGCAGTAGCAAGGGATGCGTTCCCACGTTCTGCCTCCGACCAGCTGGTAGGCGGGGACGCCGAATGCCTTGCCCGCGATGTCCCAAAGGGCAAGGTCCACTCCGCTGATCGCATGCACGACGGCTCCGGCCCGTCCGTAGTAGAGGGTCGCGCGCCACATGACGTCCCAGAGGCGCTCGATATTGAGAGGATTTCGGCCCAGCAGCAGCTTCTTCAGGGCGGGTTCGATGAATGGGCCGCCGGCGGCTCCGGCCCTCCCGTAGCCTTTCAGTCTCTGGTTGGTGCTGACCTCGACGGTCACGCTGCCGAGTGACCGGTCAGGCATCCACTTGGACCCCGGCCCCCGCTTGCCGGTGAACTCGGGATGGATCTCGATCGGACGGGCCGCCTCGCGAGTAGCCCAGTACGAGCCCGGGGCCGGGTCGTAGGAAGGCAGGGGACTCTTCGGGCGCGTGCGGACCGCCCTGACGTCGGTGATCTCCAACCCGGATTCGGCCGGCCATGGCGACTGCGCGGAAGTCGCCTGGTGCCGTCCGGCGAGCAGGGTCGCGATGCCCAAGAGATCGCGGCGCCGCAGCGAGCCGCGTCTGCATGGTCTGGAGTGAGCCTCACCGTTCGGTCTCATGCCGTGGCCTCCCGTCGTCTGCGACCAGTCGTTCGGCCTCTGCCTACCGTTGCCGCCTTGCCGGGCTCTCAGGTTACGCGATGATCGCCAGGCTGTCAATGCCAGCCGAGCCCGAGTGCTGGCGGAAGTACGCGGCCAGGCGGCGGACAGGCGCCTGCGGCTGGCTTCCACATCGGAGCGAGGGCTGCCGCTCGACCTCGCGGAGGCGGGCTAGTTTCTCCTCGTCTCCAACGCTGGACGCCAGGCCCGGTGTATCCCATGCGCGGGCTAGAATGCTGACAGTGCGATCGCTCGGAATCTCTGGAGCGGTACTGGCCTGCCGCAATGCCCCGTCCTTAGCGGCTCGGCTCGCGAAGGGCCGGTTGGGCGGCTGCCGGACCCGGCTGCCGCGGGGTGAGGGTTCGACGACGGAGCTGGCCGACAAAGGAGCCGAGGCCTCGAAGTCGGAAGCGAGCTGCGGCGGGTGGCAGGGAGCGACGTCGCCGGGAGGTTCGCCGCGTCCTGCCGGGCCGCTGCGCTCGCGGCGGCCAGCCGACTCGTCATTCTGGATCGCTCCTGTCGATCTTGGCGGAGGCCTCGCCCGCGTGTGACCGGTACGCCGAACCGCTCGGATGCCGCCCCTGAGGGCTGGCAGAGGATCGTCCCTGCGCTCGCCGTCGGCTCCATGAGCGGCCTCGGCCTGCTGGTGGCCCAGCTAGCCTTCGCCACGCTCGTGTTCTCCGGGCCGCTTGCGCCGTACTCGTCGCAGGGTGTGGGGCTAATTCTCTTCGGCAACTTCGCCGGTTGCCTGATCGTCGCCTTGGCGAGTGGCTATCGCGGAGCGATCGCCGGGCTGTCGCCGGCCTTGGTGGTCATGATGGCGCAGATGGGATCCACGATCGAAGCCGAAGGCGAAGCGCTATTCGCTACCGCCGTGGGAGCGTTCATGATCGCAGCCGCAGGCATGGGCTCGTTGTGCATTCTCATCGGGACCCTCCGCTGGGCAAACGCGATCCGGTTCATTCCGCATCCGGTAGCATGCGGTTTCGTGGCCGGCATCGGCGGGGTGGTCTGCCTGTCCGCCCTCTCGCTGGGAGGTGCGGATCTGGCCACGATGGCGGTTCCCGACCTGTTCGAGCCCGCGGCGCTGTCGAAGTGGGTCCCGTCTGTGCTGTACGGGGGGGCGCTATACGCCACGATCCGGCGATGGCGGAATCCGCTCATCCTGCCGGTCAGTGTGGTGTTGCTGGTCGGCGGCTACCAAGCTGTTATGGCGCTGGCGGGCATGTCCGCCGAGCAGGCTAGGCAGGCGGGCCACCTGATCGCGATTTCCGAGCAAGGCTCGTTGTGGCCCGCCTTCGGCCCGGATGACCTTGCGTTGGTGGACTGGACGGTGATCGCCGCGCAGTTGCCCAACCTGCTCGTGCTGGGCCTCGTGGCGCTGATCTTAACCGTGATGAGTCTTGCTGGCCTCGAAGTCGCTCTGGGTGAGGATTTGGACTGGAACAGGGAGTTTCGGGCAGCCGGATCGGCGAGCGTCGTGGCCGGCTTGAGTGGTGGCACGTTCGTCAGCATGATCGTCCCAGCGTCATACCGCAGCAAGCTGCTCGGCGCGTCGACGCGGGTGACCGGCTCGGTCTGCGCCCTAGTGATTGGCGGCGCGCTGTTCTTCGGCGGCGGGCTGCTTCAGATCATGCCGGTCTCGGTGGTGGCCGGATTCCTGCTGTTTGCCGGCATCGGCATGATTGCGGAAGGGCTGGTGCGGAGTCGCAGGCGGCTGCCGATGTCCGAGTACGGCATCGTCATCCTGATATGCGGCGTGACTGTCGCTTTCGGCCTCGTTGAAGGAGTGGCGGTCGGAATGCTGGCCGCGCTGGTGTTCTTCTCCGTGCGGTTCAGCCGCGTGGATCCGATCGCTGGTCAGTTCACTGGGAGCACGCTGCGGAGCGGCAAGGTCCGATCGCTTCCCGATCGCGCCATCCTGCTAGAGTGCGGCGCGGCGATTCAAGGCTGCCGGTTGAGCGGCTACCTTTTCTTCGGCAGCGCTTGGCCGCTGACCGCCAAGCTGAAGCAGTCTCTCGAGGGTCCGGAGCCCCCGACCTGCCTAGTGCTCGACCTGCAGGCCGTATCGGGCTTCGACTTCTCGGCGGTCAGCGTGTTGGGCAGATTCTTCCGTGCGGCGGCGGCGAGCGGAGTCCAAGTCGTTCTCAGCGCCTCGTCCGAGTCGCTGCGGTCGGCCCTCGCGCGCAACCTCCCGCCCGCCGTGATGGCGGGCCTGTCGGTCGAACGCAATGAAGAGCGAGCACTGGAGCGATGCGAGGATCTCGTGCTGGAGGCTTGGGAGGCTCAGATGCGCGGGACGGGCGAGAGGCGAGACGCCCTTCTGTTGCGGACGGCCGTGGACCTGGAACGACGCTTGGAGAGGCAGGCGCAGTTCGAGGACCTCATGGAGCGTCTGGAGCCTTGGCTGGCCCACATCAGTCTCGTGGCGGGCAAGGTGCTGCGCGGGGGCGGTCGCGAAGACCTGCTGTTGCTGACGGAGGGGCGGGTGTCAGTCTACGATGCCGGCGGCGAGCGACTGAGGCAGTGCGCGGCGGGGGATCCGGTCGGTCCTCTGGCGGCGATCGACGGCCGGGCGGCGCGCGCGATCGCGGATGAACCGTGCCGCGCGGTGGCGCTGGAAGCTGCCGCGTGGCGGCGGCTCGAGCAGCAGGATCCGCAGCTGGCCTTGGAACTGTACCGGCACTTGTTCGTCTCGCGTGTTGAGGCGGAGCCGCCGCTCGGTTAGCGCAGCGCGGCCCGGCCGGAGCGGCGGAGTCGCCCGGTGCCGGCGCCGCTCAGGACCCAGAGTGCGCGGCGGCGTCTTGGCGCCGGTCGGCCCGGGGCAGCGTCCGCAACGGCCTCGAAGGCCTCGGGAGTGGGTTGGTTGGGCCTTCGGAGGCAGCTCGCGCGGCGGCGTCCACGCCGGACTCCGGCCAAGCGTCTAGCCTGATAGCCGTGCTAGCCGTCTTGCGGATCTTTGGTGTGGGCGGGCTGGCGCTCGCGCTGGCGGCCGTCGCCGTCGCGGAGCCGACGGCGGAGGGGCTCTTCCGCCAGGGATTCCGTGCGCAGCGGCAGGGCCGCCACCTTGACGCCTACCTGCTCTACAACAGGGCCAGGGCGCTGGCTCCGGCTGATCCTAAGTACCTGACGGCCGTCAGGAGCGTGCGCCGTGGGGCGGCCCAGCTGCTGGCGGCCGCGGGAGCCTACGGGGCTGCGATCGAGGTGGATCCCGGCTCGCGGGAGTTCGAAGTCCTGCGGTGGGGCTCCGAGGACGCCGGGCGGCCCCACCCGACCGGTCCAGCGGCTCCCCTTCCCCAGCCCACCGAGCCGCCGGTTGTGAGCTACAAGGACCATCAGTCGGCCTTCCGCCTGCGCGGGACGCTGCACGAGGCGTATGAGGAGGTCGCAAGGGAATTCGGAGTCCGCTTGCGGTTTCACACGGACTTCGAGGGCGAGGATCCCGTCCGGGCCGATCTCTCCGAGTGCGGCTTTCTGTGCGCGATCCGTGTCTTGGGAGAGATTGGCGGCGCGTTCGTCGTCCCCCTTGAGTCGGACCTGCTGCTCGTCGCTGCCGATTCCGAGGGCCTCCGCAGGGAGCTGGAGACCGCCGCTTTGGCCTTGCTGCCGCTCGACGGCAGCCTGGCCCAGGAGAAGGTCTCGGAAGTGCTGCAAGCGATTCAGGGGATCCTGGATCTCCAGAACATGCACAGCCTCCCGTCCGGCGCCTTGGTCGTCCGAGACTCCGTGACCAAGGTCGAGATGGCTAGGCATCTGGCTGAAGGCCTGCTGCATCCGCCCGGCGTGGTGCAGGTCGAGGTGCGGATGGTGGCGGTCTCGGCGAATCGCGAGCGCCGCTTCGGCGCGGATCTGCCTGACACCTTCGCGGGCACCATTCTGAGCGGGCTGCTAGGCAATGCCCCCGTGTCCGGGGGAACCGATCGGATGATCGGCGTAGGAGGTGGGCGGACAGCCTTGGGTGTCTCGGTTGGCGATGTCTCCCTCTTGGCGACGCTGTCGGCCGGCGAAGCGGAATCGATTCAGAGCCTGCAGCTGCGGGCGCAAGCCGGCGCTCCTGCCGAGTTCAAGGTCGGAGAGCGGTATCCGATCGCAACCGGCCAGTACACTGCGAGCGGTGCCGAGCCGCCCGTTTCCGTGGGTGGCGCCTCCTTTATTCAGCCGCCCCCCACGATCGAGTTCGAGGACCTCGGCCTCAGCCTGGCGTTCACGCCTTCGATTCACAGCTCGACCGAAGTCACGCTGCAGATGGAGGTCAGTTTCAGGTTCCTGGCCGGAGGAGACATCAACGGGGTTCCCGTCGTGGCCAACCGGGAGTTCCAGTCCCAAGTCCGGCTGCGAGCGGGCTCCTTCGCCGTCGTATCGGGTATGTCCCTGCTGGAGCGTCGCCGCTCCGCCTCGGGCCTGATGGGGCTCGGAGGCATCCCCTTGCTCGGCACGCTCTTCAGAACCAGAAGGGCCTCTTGGAACCGCCGCGACCTGCTGGTCCTCGTCCGTCCGTCCGTCGTGCGGCTGCCAGCCGGGGAACTGGCTGGCAGTTCAACCTTCCTGTTCGGCGCTGAGCAGCGCCCCGTTCCGTGGCTCTAGCCCGGCGCGGCCCTCTCGCTCCTGAGGAGCCAATGCCGGCGACAGTATAATGGCAGGCGAGCGGCGCGTGACGCGGGAGCGCGGCCCGCACTATGAGAGCTGACCCGCGACTAGGGAGGAATTCAGCAATATGTCGAGACTGAACGCGTACTTTGTCTTCGCCTTGCCGCTGCTCATGCTGCACTGCGGTCCAGTCGAGGAGCCTGCCGAAATGGAGGCCCCGGCCGCCGCGGCATGGCCGGAGATCGCAGGCTACGAGGAAATGGTCGTTCCGGCAGACAACCCGATGACCGCTGAGAAAGTCGCTCTAGGCAAGCAGCTGTACTTCGACCAGCGCCTCAGCGGCGACGGCGCCCGCTCCTGCTACGGCTGCCACTTGAAGGAGCACGGACTGACTGACGGCCGGGCGACGGCGCTCGGCGCCTTCGACAAGCAGCTTACCCGCGCCGCCCCGACGATGTGGAACGTTGGCTACTACGATGCGTTGTACTGGGACGGGCGCTCGACAGCGCTGGAGAAGCAAGTCCTGGGCGCATGGGGCGGTGGCAACATGGGTGCTTCCGGGAATGACGGCGCACCCTCGGTGGACGACATCTGCGCCCAGCTCAACGAGATCGAGGGCTATGCCGAGCAATTTCAAGCCGTGTTCGGCGGCCCGGTGACACCAGAGAACGTCGCCTACGCGATGGCCGCCTTCATGCGGACGATCGTGACCACGACTGAGAATTCGCGCTACATCGCGTTCCAAGCCGGCGACGAGACCGCCTTGACCGAGCAGGAGCAGCGGGGCTGGACGATCTTTTCCGAGAAGGCCAAATGCACGAACTGCCACGACGGCAGGCTGCTGGCCGACAAGCAGTTCCACAACGTGGGCATCGGGATGGACGCCGAGAACCCCGACATCGGTCGGGCGAAGGTCACCGAGGACGAGGCCGAGACCGGCGCCTTCAAGACGCCGAGCCTGTTCGACATCTCCAAGTCCGCTCCTTACTTCCACGACGGCAGCGTCGCCACCTTGGAGGAGGCCGTGGACCTGATGCTCGACGGCGGCTTGGAGAACGAGTGGCTCGACGAGACCAATCTCGCTGACGCCAAGAACGCCAACCTGACCGACGAGGAGAAGGCGGACCTGATGGCCTTCCTCAAGGCGCTTGATGTCGACTACGGCATCGAGGATCCGATGCTCCCCTGACTGGGCTTCCAGCCCCCGGAACTGCACTGGCGGGCCCGGGGGTGCTGGCCCGGGGCAGTGATCTTAGCCGGTCCCCGGAGGCTGGTGGTGCTCAGTTTGTGACGGTGACCGCTTCGCTGTTCGCGTAACCCAAGCGGGATGCCACGGCTTCCAAGGTCATCCCTGCGGGCACCCGCACGGGCTGCGTGTACACTCGCCAACCGACTTCGTCCGCCGTGCGCGGATCGCTGAGGATCCGGTAGACGATGGCTGCCCCCTCAGTGGCCGGAGTGAGCTTCACCAATGTCGAGCCCTGTTCCGAGGGGCTGGACTCGGCGACCGGAGGCCGGGTCCGGGCTCCGTCCTCGTTCGGGAACATCCTCCGGTACAGCTCCGGCTCGGGCACCAATCCTTGGTCGTCCATGCGGACCATCCAAGCGCGCAGCTCGCTGCGGAGCGACTGCAGCCTGTCCGCGTAGCGGCTGTCGCCGGCTAGGTTGAACACTTGGTGCGGGTCGGCCACGACGTCGTAGAGCTCCTCAAACGACTTGGAGTCGCGCATGAATGGGGCGACCAAGGGAGCGAGCGCGTTGGACCGCTTCAAGCGCTCCAGCTCCTGGTACACCGGGCCCTGGCTGGGAGTGCGCATGAACTGCACCCACGGCCGGTGCGACTCGAAATTGCGGACGTACAGGAACTGCCGGTTCCGCACAGCCCGGATCATGTCATAGCGCTCGTCCATCCTGTCCCGCCCGTGGAAGAGGTACTCTGGTTCCGGCCCGCGATCCTCGCCTAGGAGCACGCGGCCGTGCAGGTGAGCGGGCGGCGTCCCGCCGGCCGCGGAAATCAT
The DNA here is from genome assembly GCA_963662745.2 of Bryobacterales bacterium. Classification (GTDB taxonomy): domain Bacteria; phylum Acidobacteriota; class Terriglobia; order Bryobacterales; family UBA6623; genus VXMF01. The sequence goes on along the minus strand of CAXXUI010000001.1, from coordinate 4,263,884 downwards.
GGTCGGCGCGAGGTCCAGGAACTGGACCAGATCCGCCCGCTTGGTCCCCGGTTCGATCCGCCCCGGCCAGCGCATCATCAGCGGCACCTTGAGGCCGGAATCGTAGAGCCAGCGCTTGGCGCGCGCCAGCCCGGCGCCGTGGTCGCCCCAGAACACCACCAAGGTCTCGTCCGCCAAGCCCGCCTCGTCCAGCTCGTCCAGCATCTCGCCGATCGTGCGGTCGGTGATCGTGATCACGTCGTAATAGGCGGCCCACGCCTCCCTGACCTTGGGCGTGTCGGGGTAGTAGGGGGGCAGCGGGAGCTGAGCGGCGTCGTGGATCGCGGCGGAGCGGTCTCTCGAACGAGCCTCGAACTGGCGGCGCACCGAACCTTCGTGCGAGCTTCCGAAGTTGAAGACGGCGAAGAACGGCTGGTCGGGGTCGGGCCGGTTCCGCCAATGGGCCGTGCGGCTGGAGTCGTCCCAAGCGGTCGCCGGCACGGAGAAGTTGTAGTCTGTCTTGGAGTTGTTGGTCGTGTAGTAGCCGAGTTCGCGCAGGTATTGGGGGAAGGCGCGCACGTGCGGCGGCGGAGCCATGCGGGACCGCATGTGGTGCGTTCCGATGGCGGTCGGGTACATGCCGGTGATGATTCCCGATCTGGTCGGAGCGCAGACCGGCGAGTGCGAGTACGCCTCGAGGAACGTCACGCCTTCCCGCGCCAGGCGGGCGATGTTGGGCGTGCTGGCGTAGCGGTCGTAGGGCTCGACTTGCTGGCCCGTGTCCTCGATCGACAGCCACAGGATGTTCGGGGGCTTGCCTTCCGCGGGCGGCTGTGCGGCTGCCACGAGAGCGGCGGCGGCGAGTCCCGCGACCGCGGCAGCGCGGCTGAGCTTCGGCGTGTTCTTGGCTGTCATTCGCATTCCCTGTACGGGCAGGGCCTCTCGCCCAGCGCCCACAGCGCGTGCCGCGCCACTCGCTGGACATAGTCGAACTCGTCCTCCATCGCCCGGCGCAGGGCTGCGGTCAGCGGCGCAGCGCTGGATCCGATCGCGTCGGCGGCATGGACAGCCTGCAGGCGCACTCCCCGGTTGCGGTGGGCGAGCAGTGCTTCGAGCCGCCTCAGGGCCTCCGGTTCAGAGGCCGAGCCGACCAAGGCGCGGGCAGCTTGGACCTGCACTTCGGGCACGGCGTCCAGCAGCGCCTCGCGAAGCAGGTCTGTCGGCCTAGAGGCGGGGCTCGGCAGGTGAATGCACGCCACGGCAGCCCAGTAGCGGACCGCGCCGTCCTCGTGCCGCAGGGCCTCGCCGACGGCCTCGGTGGCCCCTGTGCGGCCAGCCACCGCCATCTCTCCGATCGAGCGGGCGGCGAGCAGCCGGTCGATCTGTTCGGACGAGGCCAGATCGGCCTGCCATTCGGCCAAGGTCCTGCCGAGATGCCGGGGCTGACCGGAGAGGGTCGCCGCCACAGCGACCAATAGGACCAATAGGAGGAGGCGCATCAAGCGCTCAATTGTACGGCCGCCCCGGATTGCCGGGCCCGCCGCAGGCGCGGGCGCGCGAACTGCCTCCGCCGGCAGCCGCCGGCGCACTGTGGACCGCGTCCCCAACTCCCCCGTCACGGGCCTCCCTCGGATGCGTCTTGGGGGATGTCCTGATCGTTGAAGGTCACAGAAGAAGTGGACGTGAAGCGCTTGTAGTCCGAGTACTCGATGAAGACCTGAACGCGCTGGTTGCCGGAAGGGAAGGGCAGGACGTCGTCCGCCACCGTCCGGACGGGGAACCAGTGCTGGCCATCGACCGGTTCGTAGCGCGTCTCGAATCCGGGAAACAGGTTGCTGTCCTCAATTCGGTGGATCTGGGGCACCGGCCGGCCCGCGGCCAGGACGATGTTGCCGTGCTCGGTGCTCACCCACAGCCGGCCGTCAAAGAAGCGCTGCCCGACGAGGATCTGCCGGGGTCGCACCCTCAGCACATGGCATTGCTCGCCGCCGGTCTGCTCCACGCCCTGGTAGCTCACCCGGTAGGACCACAGGGTGTCCGTGTTCAATACGAACGGGTTCACGTCGCGGAGGTCGCGGAAGTCCTCCTCTGTGAGCCGCATGCGGTCCAGCAGCTTCCTCGGCCGCCTGCGGTAGCGCTCGATACGCTCTCCCGCCGCGGTGAAGGTGATGTCCCGGACCTCCTCGTACCGTCCGACGCGGGCGCCGTTGCGCATCTCATAGAACTTGAAGGTCTGAGTGTAGGTGTAGTTGTTTCTCTCGGCGACCAGCCGGCTGCCGGCCTCCGCCACTTCCCGGATCAGGTTCGGCGGCATCTGGGCCTGTGCTGGCGCGGCCGCCAGGGACAGGGCTACGATGAGTAGCTTGACCGGACGGGTCGCACAGTCCAGCAGCTCCGGGCTCGCGCCGTTCCTGCGGAGCGCGTCCGGTGTCTGCGCTGCTCTGGTCATCGCTGGGCTCATTCTCGCAGAGCGCTTCGGGTTCGCGCTGTCGATCGCCCTGCCCGTTATCGCGGCCTTCAGTCTTCAAGCGGCCCTGTACTGCGCCGCCGTATCGGAAGCGGCGCGCGAAGCGGTGCGCAGTCGATGCTCGCGGGGGCAGGCGGCTGGGCGGTGGATCGCCGTCTCAGTGCTGCCGTACGTGGTCTATTCCGCTCCTACCGGGCTGTTCGATCCGTCCTCGGCGGCCAAGCTGGTGGCGCTGTGCTCCTGCATCGTTGCCCCGTACGTGTTGTTTCCCGTTCGGCACCGAGGGCTCGCGTGGCAGGACTGGGTCGTCATCTGCGCCCTCGCCTTCCCGATGATCAGCGGCTTGAGCACGCTGTTCCGGGATGTCTATCTAGGCTTCGATCCGCCTGCGCACCGGCTGGACTCGCTTGGCAAGCTGATGCTCATCCCGATCGGGCTCTTCGCGTTCTTGGAGCTGCGCCGGCTGGAGGGCGTGGGCTTTCGGCTGGCTCCTCGCGCTGAGGACTGGAGAGTGGCGCTGCGCGTTTCCGGCATCGGGCTGCCGTGGATTCTCGCGGCCGGGCTGGCCACCGGATTCCTGAAGTGGTCCCCGCCGACCGCGGAGTACTGGGCGGCAGTGGGCGGGTCGGTCGGCAAGCTGCTGGGGATTTACTTCACGACCGCTCTGGCGGAGGAGTTCCTGTTGCGCGGAGTGGTGCAAAACCTGGTCCGGGAGACCACCGGGCGGCCGCTGTTCGCCCGTGGCGCGGCGGCGGTCCTGTTCGGGGCGGTCCATCTCGGCCGGGGACGCTTTCCGAACCTGCCGCACGCCGCCACGGCGGGTGTGCTGGGCTGGTTTTGCGGTCGGGCTTACTCGCAAGCGGGCAGCGTGACCGCGGCCATGCTCGTGCATGCCTTGGCGGTGGCCGGCCAAGAGCTGCTGTTCCGCTGAGCACGGCTCCGCTCGCGCTGGCTCGCGAGCCGGGGCGGAGTGAGGTAAGGGGCGTCCGGCTGGTCCGGTTGTGAAGCGAGCCCGGCTGGGGCGGTGGCGGGTTGGGTGCGGATCGGGTCGCGGCAGCCGGGCGGTCAGACAGGAGTTCGGGCGGAGTGCTCCGGACCGGTTCGACGGTGTCCTTGCAGCGTCGAGAGCCGGCGGCCTTGCGGATCCGGATGAGTCACGGTCCCGACGCGAGCCGAGCGCAGGTAACCCGCCTCGCGAAGTGTCGCGAGGCAGGATGCGGCGTTCGGTTCCGGGATGCCGGCCAGCAGGCCGCCGGAGGTCTGCGGATCGAAGAGGAGCGGAAACTTCGGATGCGTCGGAGCGGTGGCATCGTCCGCTGCGCGGTCCCAAGCCTTGCGGTTCTCGGGATAGAGGGAGCTGGAGATGCCTGCCGCCAGGCATTCGGCCGCTCCTGCCAAGCCGGGCAGCGATTCCAAGTCCAGTTCGGCCGCCATGCCGGAGGACTCGAGCATCTCGACGAGGTGCCCTGCCAAGCCGAATCCGGTGACGTCTGTGCAGGCGGAGGCCCCATGGTCTCGAAGAATCTCGGCGGCCCGTTCGCTGGACTGCAGCATGGACTCGATCGCCTCCTGGAGCCAGCGGCCCTTGGCTTGGAGGCGCATCTCGGCCGCGAACAGCAAACCCGTCCCCAGCGCCTTGGTGAGGATCAGCGCGTCGCCGTGACGGAGCCCTTTCTTGCGCAGCACGCGGTCGCGGTCCGCCAAGCCGTTGACCACGAATCCCAGGGCCAGCTCCGGGCACTCGCTGGTGTGGCCTCCGGCGAGGTTGGTCTGCTTGGCGCGGAAGACCTCGTTGGCTCCCAGCAGCATCTGGCGCAGCAGGTCCTCGGTCTTCTCCGGCGAGCCGTACGGGATGCCGGCCACCGCCAGCGCCGACTGTGGGGTGGCCCCCATGGCGTAAATGTCGCTGAGGGCGTGGTTGGCGGCGATCTGGCCGAATAGGTACGGATCGTCCACAATCGCCGGGAAGAAGTCCACCGACTGCACCAAGGACTGCCCGTCGGGGACGTCCAGCACAGCGGCGTCGTCCCGCGACGCCAGTCCAGCCGGCACGTCGCTTCGCAGGAAGGGCTCGATCGACTCAAGGGCGCCAGACAGCGGCGCGGCGCCGATCTTCGAGGCGCAGCCGCGGCAGCGGATCTCCCGCTCCGGCATTGGCTCTCCGTCTGTCCGGACAGGCTGCGGGCGGACCTCCCGCTTTGCCCCCGTCATCTCCGGCAGGTGCTGGAACTTCTGCATGAAACGCCGGTCGATCCAGTCCTTGACCTTCCACACCCAACGACCCTCGACCGACCAGCCGGCGCGCGAGGCCACGGCATAGCGGTCCCCCGTGCTGACTAGGCTGAGGAACCGCTTCTGCGGACGAAACGGCACCGGCTCCTTGCCCTGCAGGGCCAAGCGCAGGTTCCTTTCCAGCGGCGGTCCCTGACGCACCGCGAAGACCCCGGCCTTCTCGCGGGGGTGCCGGTCGACGGCTGCGATGTCGCCAACCGCGAAGACCTCCGGGTGGCTGGGGGATCGCAAGCACTCGTCCACGCGCGCGAATCCCAGGTCGTCAACCGCCAGGCCGGCCTCGGCGATCCAGCTGGCCGCTGAAGCCTTGGTAACCCACACGACCTCGTCGAACCGTCCGGCCCAGCCGCTCGAGGTCACGATGCCGCATTCATTTACCGACTCCACTCGGGCGTCGAGATGCACGCTCACGTTTCGCTCCGCGAGGATGCGGCCGAACTTCCTGCGCACCAGCGCGTTGTGGGTGGGAAGGATCCGGCTCGTCGCGCAGAACAGATGCATTTCGGGACTCGCGTCCTCTCCCGCTGCAGCGAGTTCCGATCGGATGCGGTGCTGGATTGACAGGGTCAGCTCGACCCCGCCAGCGCCGGCTCCGACCACCGCGATGCTCGGAGGCTCGGAGAGGGACTGCACGCGCCGCATCAGGGCGCGCCAGCGCGGAAGGAAGCCGCTGATGGGCTTGACCGGCACGGCGAACTCCCCCGCTCCCTGCGTGCCCTTCGTCTCCGGAGTGGAGCCGATGTTCAGGGAGACCAAGTCGTACCGGAGCGGCGGCCGCCCGCGGAACCTCAAGAGACGGTGGCCAAGGTCGAGGCCCTCGACTTCGTCGTGAACGAACCGCGCCGACGCGAAGGTGGCCAGCTTGCGCAGATCGATGTGGGCTTCGTCGTAGGTGTAGTGGCCGGCGATCAATCCGGGCAGCATGCCCGAGTACGGCGTGTGGACGTCCCGGCAGACCAGCGTGAGCTGAACGCCCGGCACGGGCTGCATGCCGAACTTCTTGAGGACGGTGATGTGGCTGTGCCCGCCGCCGACGAGCACGAGATCCATGACGATGGGCTCCGGTGTGGTGACCATGCGGCTGTCGCCCGCGACCTCCTCATTCTCACATCCTGCTCCCGCCAGGGCACCTCTTGGCGTGCGGCCCCTCGGGCAGGGCAGGCCTCGGCGCCGCCTCAGTCTCTGTTGGTCGGCGGCTCGGCCGCCTTGCTCGGGAGCTAGCCGGGTCGGGGCGCGGACTGCATCACTCAACCCCGCGGCGGAGTCCAAGTCTCTAGCGGGGAGCAGGTTGCGATCGCCGCGAAGTCGCGATCCTTATGCCAGACCGGAACGCCGTAGCGTATCGCGATCGCCGCGATCAAGCAGTCGGTGGTGGATCGAATGGTCTTGCCCCGGCGGCGGCAAAGCGCGTACAGGTCCGCCGCGTCAACGAACAGGTCTAGGGTCAGCGGATCCCCCAGCCGGTGCAGAGACATCATCTGCCATCGGATTCTCCTAGCTCGCTTACCCGGCCTAAGTCCTTGGAAGACTTCTTGGATGACAGGGCCGCAAGTCACCACCTCCGGAAACTTGTCGGCCGCCAAGTCCGCCCGACCAGCGAACAGCTCGATCCATGCTGAGGTGTCGATCAGGATCATCTAGCTCTCCGACTCGCTGCGGCTGTCGTCGCGCATCGCGGAGAGGTCGCCGATCCACTCTACCTTGCCGATGTGTTCGGCCAGTCCTCGGGTCCGGTTGGCCCGTACGGCCTCCTTCAAGGCCAAGTTCACGGCTTCCGAATACGTCTTCGTGCCTAGTTCGCGGACAGCGCGTTTCAGCAGCGAGCGGTCAAGCATAAGAGTCGTCCGTTTCATGTGTACAGTATACGGCATGAGCTGCCAGCTGTGCTGCGCAACGGAAGGGGGTGACCCGCCTCCATTCCAGCTTGGTGGCGAGTGAAGGCGCCGCTAGGGCGGCTGGTCGCTGCCCTGCGAGACGCCGGGCGCGGAGCGGCTCCGGTTCGCTGGCCGCCCGTCCGCGACGCCCGAGAGGGTGACGCAGTGCTACCTCGGGACAGCGGCCCGACTGTGCGGTGCCGGTCACCCGATGACCGTCCGGCCAGCTTGCCCGCTCGCCGAGGGCGGCCAGCTACTCAGAGGTCCGGAAGGGCGAAGCCGGCAGGCCCGCGGCGTTGCGCAGATTGCCGTCTGGATCGGCGGCCCAAGCGTAGCGGGCTTGCGACGGCCTTTCCAGTTGCGGGCTGGAGACCAGCACGGTGCCGTCCTCGATCCGAGCGTTGGCCGTGACGAAGCGCCCGTCCGCTCCGGCGACCTCGAAGCCTTCGAGCGCCCCGCCGCGCGCTTCCAGGCCGCCGGCGGCGTGATCGAACCACAGCCTCAGCGCCGAGCCCTCCGGCGTCGCTTGGCGGAAGGCCGGTCCCGAGTGCTCGAGACCGGTCTCGCCGTAGGCCACCGCGCGAGCCGCGAGGGCCAGGCGGAGGCCGACATCCTGCTTGTTGCGCGGATGGATGTCGGTCGGGTTGCCGATGTCGATGGTCACGGCCATCCCTGTGTTGATCAGCCCCAAGGCCCTAGCTTGGGCTTCCCGCAGCTCGGGCCAAGTGCTCTGGGGAGGCACGCGGGCGTAGTTCGCGAGCTGGACGAACAGGAAGGGAAACGGGCCCAAGCCCCACTCGCCTCGCCAGTCCTCGATCATGGAGCGGAACAGCTTGCGGTACAGCAGGCCTTGCCCGCGGCTGCCGTTGTTCTCGCCCTGGTACCAAATCGCCCCGCGAATCGCGAAGGGTGTCAGGGGCGCGACCATGGCGTTGAACAGCGCAGCCGGCTTGTGCTGCGGCCGCAGCGCCCGCGGCGGCTGGGGCCGGCGCGGCGCCTCAGTCCCGGCTGCCTTGGCCTTGGCCGCCCGTTGCTCCCACTGCGCCAATGCCTGCTGGTGCTCCGTCGCGGCGCTCTCGGCCTCCCTGTCATAGTCCGTCGCCAAGGCTGCCAGTTCCGGGTCCGCCGCGAGAGTCGGCCCGCTGGTCCAAGCCTCCGCCGGCGTCCCTCCCCAAGCCGACTGGATAATGCCGAACGGAACTCCTAGCTCGCCGCTCAAGTGACGGGCGAAGAAGTAGGCCACTCCCGAGAACTCCCCCGCCGTGGCGGGCGAGACGACGCTCCACGCTCCCGAAACATTGGCCTGTGGCTCGTCGGCGGTCGTCAGGGCAGCCTTGAAGTAGCGGACGCTGGGGTGGTCCGCGGCCGCGATCTCCTGCTCGGCGTTCTGAGAGCGCGCCAGCGGCCAGACCATGTTCGACTGGCCCGACGCCACCCAGACCTCGCCGGCATGGACATCCTGTAGAGAGATCTCGTTGGCGCCGCGCACCGTCATCTCGAACGGCCCACCCGCGGGACCGGGGGGCAGGTAGACGTCCCACCGACCGTCCGCTGCGGCGGAGGAGCGAGCTTGATGGCCTCGAAAGCCGACCTCGACGGCCTCGCCCGGATCAGCTCGGCCCCAGACGTGGACCGGCAGATCCCGCTGGACGACCATGTGATCGCCGAACAGCGTCGACAAGCTGACCTCGGCCCACAGGCCAGAGGCGGCGAGCACGGATAGTAGCGCGGAAGCGAGAATTCTCATGCTGCCGAAATTATTTCACACCGGGGCGCGCCGCTACAAGGCCGTCCATCCGCCGTCGATGGCCATCATCGAGCCGTGGACGAACTCGGCCTCGTCCGAGCACAGGTACAGCACCAAGTGCGCGATCTCCTCGGGCTTGCCCAGCCGGCCTACCGGCTGGCGGGCGTTCAATTGCTGGCGGACCTCGGCCTTCTCGTGCTTGTGATACTTCTCGAGGTAGGCCTCGACGAAGGGCGTGTCGACCGTTCCCGGGCAGACGCAGTTGACGCGCAGTCGACCGGCGTAGTCCGCAGCCAGAGACCGGGTCATGCTCACCACGGCGCCCTTGGACGCGCAGTACGCGAAGCGCCGCTGCACGCCGACCAGTCCGGCCACTGACCCGATGTTGACGACGCAGGGCCGCTCGGAGGTCAGCAGGAGGGGCAGCGCTGCGGCTGTCACCAGGAAGACACCTTCGACATTCACCCGCATTACTCTCCGCCAAGCCTCCAGCGAGCACTCCGCGATGGTGCCGACATGTCCGATTCCGGCGTTGTTCACGAGGATGTCCAGGCGGGGGATGGAGTGGACTGCCGCGTCGACGCTCTGAGGATCCGTGACGTCGAGCTGTAGCGCCTCGGCTCCGCTGACCTGATCCGCCAGCGCCTGCGCCGCCTCCTTGTTCAGGTCGGCGATCATCACCCGGGCCCCGCCGTGCGCCAAGGCGCGGACAGTCTGCTCCCCGATGCCGCTCGCACCTCCGGTAACCAATGCCGTGCGGCCGTCCAAGCGGAAGGGTCGTGTTGAAGCCACCGAGAATCGATTATATAGTTGTCTCGCTCCCAGGCGCGGCACGCCGCCGCCCGGCGTGCGCAGGCCGCCAAGGATCGCCGGCACTCCTGTCGCGGCCATGCCCTCTTCAAGCAGGCGTGCGCTGCTGTGACGGGCCCGGCTGGGATGGCCGACCCGACCTACACCGAACTCATCCCCCCGCGAGCTGACCACGGTCCGGGAGGCCCGCCGCGAGGGCTGCGGCTCCCGGCAATGGTACATCCAAGGGGACGGCAGCCTAGGCATCCAGGCGGTGCTGGCCGGCTGCGTGCGATTCCCGGGGCGCGGGTCCCGATCCGGCGGCACGCGAAGGGTCTCCGCCTACCGCTGATGTGCCGCACCGCCGCCCGGCCGGTTCGTGGGGTCCTCACCGCAGCGCCTGCCGGTCAAGCAGCCTCCTCTTGAGGGCGCGATAGCGCTTCGCCTCCAAGGGGCGTTTCAGGGAGAACCGAAAGACCTCCGACCGCCGGGCGAACGCACCGCCTCCGGCGCGAACATGGACCTCCAGCCGGTAGGGGTCCGATGACCAGATCGATTCGACCTCGCGGTCCAGCCGCCAAGCCCGCGACCCACTCTGGGCATCGGTTACGTAAACGATCCTCTCCGACGTGAAGTGGAGCGTCCCTTGGGAACCCTTCGGCCATCGGACCCGCTTGGCTGGGAGCGACAGTTCGCTGTCTTCCGGTTCGGTGAACGCGCGGTCCGTGGCAGGCTTGCCGACTTGCTTCGCCACGCGTTCGAACAGTGCGTCGGAGATCGCTCCGTCGAGCAGGGCGAATCGGAATCGCCGGTCTCTTCCTAGGCGAAGCACTGAGTCGTCGTACGACAGCAGCGACAGCTCTGACGGGCTCTGTCGATCCAAGTGCTGAATGTCTTCGAACCTCCATTCCAAGGCCACGGCCTCGTCGCCGTCCGCGTGGAATGCGATGCCCTGGTCGTTCACGTTGAGCTGGCCGCGCAGGTCCGGCCGCACGGTCCGCTTCCATCGGGCTTGGAACGTGTCGCCTGCCGCCGTCAGCGGAATGGCGGCGGCCAGCAGTATCAGGAGTCTCATTGCTCAACCTCACTCTCGTCCTTCGCAGCTGGCCGCGGACCGGTAATCGCCGCGGACCGGGCGTTCACGTAGTAGTGCAGTACGGGGAAGACTACAAGAACGACCACCGCCGAGGTCCCGACGCCTCCGAACAGCGGCGTCGCAATGCGTCGCATGACCTCAGATCCCGCTCCGTCGATCCACATCACCGGCAGCAGGCCCAGCATGTCAGTGGCCGCAGTCATGGCGACCGGCCGGACCCGGGCCACCGCGGCGTCGGAAATCAGCTCCAGTAACTCGGAGGGGCTCCTGAGCGGCTCCGTCCGTACGCGGTCCGAAACGGCTAGGTCCAGATACCGCCAGGACACGAGCGCCGTCTCGGCGTACAGGCCCGCGAGCGCGATGAGGCCGACCCAGACGGCCACGCTGAGGCTGTAGCCGAGCGCCCACAGCGACACCAAAGCGCCGCTCAAGGCAAGCGGCACTCCAGCTACGATCAGGAGCGAGACCAGCGCCGAACCGGTACTGATCAGTAGCACTGCGAACGCAATCGCCAGTGTGAGCGGCACGACCATCTGCAGCCGCCGCTCCACGCGTTGCATCGACTCGAACTGCCCGCTCCAAGCCAGCGAGTAGCCCGCCGGGAGAGAGACCTGTCGCGTGACCGCGGCGCGGCAGGCGTCCATGTAGGCGCCGAGGTCCGTTCCCGGCTCGACATCCACGTACACCCAGGCGTTCGGCCTCGCGTTCTCGCTCTTGATCACCGCCGGTCCCGACGCGAACTGCAGATCGGCCAGCTGGGACAGCGGCAGGTGGTGCCCCTGCGGCGTGGTTACCAGCACGTCGCGCAGCGCCGGCATGTTGTCGCGGAGCTGGCGCGCGTAGCGGATGTTGACTGGGAAGCGCTGCAGTCCTTCGACCGTGGTGCCGACTTGGACTCCGGCCAGCGCCGTATGGATTGCCTCCTGCACCTCGTCGATCAACAGTCCGTGGCGGGCGATCGCGTCGCGCCGGATGTTGATGTCGAGGTAGCTGCCGCCCATGACACGCTCCGCGTAGGCGCTAGCCGTGCCCGGCACTGCTCGCACAACGCTCTCCACCTGCCGGCCGACCCGCTCCAGCGTCCCTAGGTCCGGGCCGGCGATCTTCACGCCTACCGGGGTCTTGATGCCGGTCGTGAGCATGTCCAGCCGAGTCTTGATCGGCATGGTCCAAGCGTTGATCAAGCCCGGTACTTGGACGGCTGCCTGCATCTCCTCCATCAGTCGCCCGGGCGTCATACCGGGCCGCCATTGGTCTCGAGGCTTCAGCTGGATTGTCGTCTCGATCATCGACAGCGGGGCTGGGTCGGTCGCTGTCTCGGCCCTTCCCGCTTTGCCGAAGACATGTTCCACCTCGGGGAAGGTCTTGATCAGCTTGTCGGTCTGCTGCAGCAACTCCTTCGCCTTGGTGATCGAGATGCCAGGCAGGGTCGTGGGCATGTACAGCAAATCGCCCTCCCACAGGGGCGGCATGAATTCCGAGCCCAGCTGGCGGTAGGCCCCGATCGACGCCAGGAGCAGCGCCGCGGCCAGCAAACCGGTGGCGACGCGGTGTCCCATGGCCACCCTCAGCGTGGGGCGGTACGCCCAGGCCAGCACTCGCCCGGCTGGGTCCAGCCCGGGCCGCGCTCGCGGCTTGCGGACCGCGAGGCCGACCAGCACGGGCACGAGGGTCACGGCCAGCAGGGACGCGCTGGCCATTGACAGGCTCTTGGTCCACGCCAGAGGCCGGAACAGCCGCCCCTCGTGCTCCTGCAGCGCGAATACGGGCAGGAACGAGAAGGTGATGATCAGCAGCGAGCAGAACAGAGTGGGGGCCACCTCGATGCAGGCGTCGCGGACGATTCGCGCCGCGTCTTTGGATCCGCCGTCGCGCGCCATGTGTCGGTGGGCGTTCTCGAGCATCACGATGCCCGCGTCGACCATCGTTCCCACCGCCACCGCGACGCCGCCCAGTGACATGACGTCCAGCGAGACACCCAGCAGCCGCGCCGCGATCGCAGCGCCGAGCACGCCCGCCGCCACGGCGACGACAGCGACGATGCCGCTCGAGGCGTGGGCCAGGAAAAGCAGGCACACCGCTGCAACTGCGGCGACCTGCAGTCCGAGGCTGGATCGCAGATTCTCGATGACGCGGTCGATGAGGTCCGTCCGGTCATAGGCGACCTCGACAGTCACCCCCTCCGGAAGTTGCTGCCGCAGCTCCTGCAGGCGGGCCTTCACGCGCCGCACCACATCGTGCGTGTCGGCTCCGTGGCGGACGACTACGATTCCCCCGACGACTTCGCCCTCCCCGTCCCAGTCCGCCAGCCCGCGGCGAATCTCCGGGCCGACGCCGACCCGCGCCACATCGCGCACTCGGACGGCAGTGCCGCTGCTGTCCGTGCCGAGGGCGATCCCCCGAATGTCGTCGACCGAGCGGATGTAGCCTCTTCCGCGGATCATGAACTCCCTCTCGGCCAGCTCCAGCAAGCGCCCCCCCGCATCCCGGTTGCTGCTCTGCACGGCCTCCTTGATCCGGGCGATAGGAATGCCGTAGGCCCTCAGCTTCAGAGGATCGATCGAGATCTGGTATTGCCGGACGTAGCCGCCGACGCTCGCCACCTCTGCCACTCCGGGGATTCCGGTGAGCTCGAACCGCAGGAACCAGTCCTGCAGCGACCTCAGCTCGCTCAGGTCGTGCCGATCCGACTTCAGGGCGTAGATGTAGGCCCATCCCACTCCGGTGGCGTCCGGGCCAAGGGAGGGTGAAGCCCCTTCCGGAAGCAGGGCGGCCGCTTGGCCGAGAGTCTCGAGCACCCGGGAGCGCGCCCAGTACAGGTCCGTGCCGTCGTCGAACAGCACGTAGACCAGCGAGAAGCCGAAGAACGAGTGGCCGCGCACGGCCTTGGCATGCGGCACTCCGAGCAGCTGCGTGGTGAGCGGGTAGGTCACTTGGTCTTCGACGATCCTCGGAGACTGGCCGGGATACCGCGTGTAGACGACGACCTGCACGTCAGACAGGTCCGGCAGCGCGTCCAGCGGCATCGAGCCGACCGAGTAGACTCCTCCCGCAGCCATCGCGGCCGTGGCGAGCAGCACCAGCAGCTTGTTGCGCAGCGACCAGTCGACAACTGCTCGGACCATCGGAACCCTCCCCGCTCAGCGCGCCGCGTCGCCGCCCGCGTCTTCAGCCGGGTCTGCGAGCCGCTCCAGGGCCGCCTGCAGGCTGCTCTCGGAATCGAGCAGGAACTGGGAGGACGTGACGATTCGCTCCCCTTCCTTAAGACCGGCAGTTACCCGTACCAGTCCCTCGCTCTCCAAGCCGAGTTGTACGGGACGGGGGACGTACCGACCCTCTCCGGCCGCTACGATCACCGCAGCTCGGTCGCCTCCGGTTCGAAGGACGGCTTGAACGGGGACAGCTAGGGCGTTGCGCTCTCCCTCAAGCTCGATTTCGACGGTCGCGTACATCTTTGGTCGCAGCCGCCCGCCGGCGTTGCTGACCGCGACGTACCCGGTCAAGGTCTGGGTCTGAGGACTCACGGACGGCTCGAAGAACAGCAGCTTGCCGCGCCAGCGGCGCCCGGGGAAGGCGTCCAACGAGATGTCTGCCCGTAGGCCGGCCTTGAGCCCTCCGAGCTGGTGCTCGTAGAATTCGGCCTTGGCCCACAGGGCCGAGCTGTCAGCGATCTTGAGCACGACGGCTCCAGGGGCGATCCACAGGCCGTCCAGCGAGTCTGCCACTTTCTCGGCCAGTTGCCCGCCGGCAGGCGCATGCACCTCCAGCGTCCTCCTGGCCCGCCCTTCCGCATCGAGGCGATCGATTTGCGGCGGCGTAAGGTCCCAGTGCCGAAGGCGCTGCCGCGCTGCCGCCGCGAGCGAGTCGGCGCGGCTCACCGCGTCGGGACGCGCTCCCAACTCCCGCAAGCGCGCCGCGTAGCCCTTGGCCGCAAGGTATTCGTCCTGCGCGGTCAGCAGCTGCGGGCTATAGATCTCGAATAGGACACCCCCTTCTTCGATGCGCTCGCCCACTGTGCTGACCCTTGACTTCTCGATCCAGCCGCCGGTCTTGACGGTGACCGAAACGATGCTGCCCTCGTCCCAGTCCAGGTACCCGATCGTGCGGATCCGGGCGGGCAAGTCCGTTCTCCGCACCACGGTGGTGCGCACCGAGAAGTTCTGGCGGAAGCCTCGGCTGACGCGCACGCCTTCCGGCCCGTCCTCTCCGTCCGGCGCGGCCTCGCCCTGCAGCGGTGTCAGGTTCATCCCGCAGATCGGGCAGCTGCCCGGTTCCGAGCGGATCACATGCGGATGCATGGAGCAGGTGTAGAGCTGGCCCGCACCCTCGGCTCGCTCCGTGGCGGGTCTTGGGGCCGGCTGCTGCTGCGGGCCGCAGCCCCAAGTCATGGCCAGCACGGCGGCAACACAGGCTGCGGACGTTTTGACCCGCTTGCCCCTCATAACGCGCCCTCCTCTGGCACGGCTCTGCCGAGGATCCTCTCCAAGTCGGCAAGCGCCTTCAATCCGTCGGCCTGCAGTCGCGCCAGGCCCACGCGGACTTCGAGCAGCATGCGCCGGACCTCGAGTAGCGCGGTCACCTCGACCGTCCCGTTGGAGTAGGCCGCCAGCGTGGTCTTCAGTGCCTGTTCAGTTTGCGGCACGAGCGTGCGTTCGAAAAGGTTCCTCTGGCGCCGGATCGTCGCGATCCGGAAGGATGTCGCTCGCACCTCGGACTCCGTCCTCAGGCTGGAATCGGCGTGCGCGAGACGGGCCGCGGTCAGCCCGGCGGCCGCCTCCCGGATGCCGGCGTCGTACTTTTTGCGGAAGAGGGGCAGGCTCATGCCGACTGTCAGCGCGTAGGAATCCTTGCCGTCGACCCCCAGCGCCACTCCTCCGGCTAGCGGTCCGCGACTGCCGACGTTGCCCCAAGACAGCCCCACTGACAGGTCAGGTCGGCGGCGGATCCTCGCGATGTGCAGGCGCTTCTCGCTCTGCTCGACGCGGACCAGCGTCGTGCGGGTCTCCGGCCCCGACCGTCGTCCGACGCCGGCCAGAATCTCCGCGTCCAGCTGGTGGTCCGGGACGCTCGCCAGCCGCACTTCAGGCAGCGGGGTGTCGGCGGGTGCGGCGCGGAGGTGGTTCAGCGTCGACTCCAAGCGAACGCGCTCGCCCTCCAGCTCCAAGCGTGCGTGGACGGCGCGCGTGATTCGGGCCTGCAGCCTGAGGGCGTCGGCCTGCAGGCCCACGCCCCGCGCGTACCGCAGGCGGGCAACCTCCTCGAAGTGGCCGAGCAGCGCCTCGTCTTCCCGGTTCGCCTCCAGAGCAGCATCGATATAAGCCAAGTCGTGATAGGCGTGCTTGACCTGCCGCACGATCTCCGCCTTCGCTGTGCGGTAGAGTGCGTCCTGCAGTTCAGCGGACTTGGCCGCCAGCTGGGCCTCCGCCGTGCGCTTGCCGGCGCCCGGGATTCTCTGCGAGATCGAGAGTGCCGCCCGCTGCGGGCCCGCCCGAGTCTCGATCGAGCGCGCGAAGGCGGTGGCGGACAGGTTGGGGTCTGGCAGGGCGGAGACCTGCGGCACCCTCTGCCGCGCGGCGCGGGAGAGTGCGACGGCCTCGAGCACCGAGGCGTTGGAGTTGAGGGCCTCTTCAATCAAGGCCTTCAGGAGCGGGTCGCCGTGTGTGGCGAAGTCGGCTCCTTGCAAAGGGGCGGCCAAGGCCGCTAGGGTCGCAGTCAGGATCAGCACTACCTCCTCCTTCCGTGTTGCGAGTGACCACGCGCGCAGCGTGCCGGGTCGGCGCGCGGCCGGTTGTGGGTTTGCTTGCTCGGGATGGAGGGAGTGCTACAGCAGCAGGGCTCGGTGCAGGACGAAGAGGCGGCCACTCGCCGGCGGCTGGGCAGGTCCGGGCCGTTCTGCCGCCAACGGGCCGGTCTCCGGGAGCGGGACGAGGGCGCCGGCGGCAGCGACTGGCAAGGTGTCGCTTTGGGGTGCGGCGGCTCCGTCAGGAACCATCCACAGCACGGCTTCCCGAACGTTGCAGGAGGTGCCGCAGGGCTCGTCTTGCGCTTCGGGCGGCGCATCGCCGCAGTCGTGCGCGACGGCGGCTGCCGGGGCCAGTTCGTGCGCGAAGCACAGGCACAGGCCGGACCACGCGAGCAGCGCTGCCAGCAAGACTTGCGAGGTGGACCGGCCGGTCACTGGCCGCATTATACGACCGATCATGAGCGAATGCAAGCCGGTTGCGGCGGCGGCGGGCTGAGCGTCAGTGTGCCCATGGAGTGTCGGAGGGGCGTTTATTGTGCCTTTGGGCGACTGCACAGGGACGGCCCGCCTTCCCGTTCGCGACGCGCCCAGTCGCCCCTTCCTCGGGCTGCAGGACGGAGGCCCGCGGCGTTCTCCAGGGGCTTGAGCCCAGCCGGCAGGCGTCGCGCCCAGCGAGGCTGGAGGCCCCTGTAACCGAGGTTTCACGGAGTAGTGATACAGTGTCGGTTTCGGAGTAGTGCCTCCGCTGGCGCGGATGTCGGGACGGCGCCTGTGTCCGGCGGGTTGCTGCTTTGGAGCGATCGTGAGGTGTTGCCGGGGCTTAGCGGACGGTCCCGGATCGAATGTTGCGCCGACTTGGACCCAGCTTGGTCGTGCCGCTGCTGGTGGGTTGCGCGTTGGTCCCGCGTCTCGACGGGGAGTCCCAGCTTGAGGCGGGAATCGGGGGCGTGGTCCGGTACGCCTCTGGGCACCCGGCCCCCGACATCCCGGTCGTGATTGCTGCGGAAGGCTCCGTGACAGTGGCGACTGTCAGGTCGGACGCGGAGGGGAGCTTCACGGTGTCCGGGCTGCGGCCGGGAACCTATTCGTTGACAGCCGATGACGGGCGGCACGAGCCGTTCGTGCGAGCCGGCATCATGCTCGGGCCCGGCGAAGTGCGGCGGCAGGATGTCGCGCTGGACGCTTCCGCAAGAGTTCAGGGCCGCGTTCCGGATGCAGTCCCGTCCGCTGTGGCGCCGACCCCCACTCCGATTCGGGATTGGAGGATCTCGACCGTTGCGCAGGCTCAGGAGGGGGCGAGGTCCGGTGCGCTGCTCCCGCAGACAGGAACGGACGGCACCAACGAGTTCCACGGGTCCATGTACCACTTGCTCGGCCACGAGGGCCTCAACGCACGGGGCTTCTTCGGTCGGAAAGGGAAGTGGAGGGAGAACCGCTTCGGCCTCTACATCGGCGGTCCGGTCCGCAAGAACCGGACCTACTTCACCTACCATTACGACCGCCGCTCGCTGCGCTCGGGTCCGCGCTCCGGGTTCGGCAACTCCGCTCCCGTGGCGGCCTTCCGGCGCGGGGATTTCAGCCGCCTGCTGACCGGGCGGCCGCTCGCGAGCGACGCGCTGGGCAGGCCGCTCCTCGAAGGACAGCTGTTCGATCCGGCCTCCGGGTTCTCCGTGCGCGGCGCTCCCGTGCGTGACCCGCTGCCTAACAACGCGATCCCCGCCTCCCATCCGCTGCGCAGCCGGGTCTCGCAGCAGCTGCTCGCCTTGGTCCCGCAGCCGGAGCGCCCGGGCTTGGAATTCAACGCCCAAGGCAACCCGTTCGGAGAGCAGGTTTGGATCCTGGACGCTCCGAGCCACTTCGCACGGGTCGACCACGCGCTGGGCGACGATTTGCGCGCGGGCATCAGTGCGAGCAGGACGAGCCACCCGGCTGTCGGCAACTGCGGCGGCTTGGGCGGCTGCGGAGTGTCGAGCGATCCCATCCTGGAGCCGGAGGGCAATGCCCGGTACTACGGGACCGGTGTCTACGAGGACATCACCACGCACCATGTCCGGCAAAGGTTGGACTGGATCGCTGGGCCGAACCTGCTCAGCCAAGGCATGGTCGGCTACGAGGAGTTCCATGTCACCGGGCATGCCCTGTCCGCCGGAGCCGGATGGCCGGAGCGGCTGTGGGGGCCAGCAGGCAACGGGCTGGTCGCGTCCGACGCCGGCCCTCCTGCCCTGCGCTTCACCGGGAACACCCGCTATTCGCCCTTGGGCAGCGAGCAGGGTCGCGCGGGCTTCCAAGCCAGCCATCAGTTCCGCGCCGCCAACACCCTGAGCTGGTTCCGCGGACGGCACGCGCTCCGCGTGGCCGCCGAGTTCCGCCGCCATGTCTACGCTTTTCGGGGCTGGGCCACCAACGTAGCCGGGCAGTTCGAGTTTCACCGGCGCCACACCGGGGGCTTCGACGCCGCAGGCAACAACCTGCCGGGCACGGGTGACCCGTTCGCCTCGTTCCTCCTCGGCCAAGCGAACTCGACGCGCTTCCAGATTCCCGACATGCCGACCCTCGCGGAACGCTTCGTCTCCTGGAGCGCGGTCGACGAGGTCGACCTGTCGGCCAGAGTCACTGTCACATTCGGCGTTCGCTTCGACTACCAGACGGCGATGCGCGAGAGTAGCGACAACCTCGCGACGTTCGATCCGAAAGTGTCGAACCCCGGCGCGGCGGGCCGGCTGGGTGCCATGGTGTTCGCGGGGACTGGCCCCGGGCGCATCGGCAGGAGGACCTTGGAGAACCCTCCGGCGGACGCGTTCGGCCCGCAGGTCGGCCTTGCCTACCGCCTTGACCGCAGCAGCGTCATCCGCGGCGGATACGCCATCTCGTACGCTACAGTCCCCCACTCGGTGTTCGGCAGCGCGAATTCGCTCGGCTTCCGGTCACAGGCGACCGCGGTAGATCTCACCAACGGCCGGAGGGCGGCCTACTTCCTCGACGACGGCTTCCCGCAGAGCAGCCTCCCGCCGCAGCCCGTGGCCGATCCCGCATCCGGCAACAACACTTCCCCGGCGGCCGTGACCCGGGACCGGGCGACCCTGCCCAGAGTGCAGCGCTGGTCGCTCACCCTCCAGCGGCGGACCGGGCCGGGCTTGCTCGTCGATGTCCGGTACGCGGGGATGCGCGGGAGCCGCCTGGTCGCCGGCCGGAACGTCCTCGGCCCGGCGGCCAACGCCAACGCTCCCGAGGTGCTGTCCTCCGGGGCCAGCCTGCTGTCGGCCAGCGCGGGGGCGGGAGTGGGAGGCCCCGCTCCCTATCAGGGCTTCGACGGCTCGGTGGCCCAGTCCTTGCGGCCGTTCCCCCACGTGCTGGGCATCGGCTACCTCAACGTGCCCGCCGGGAACAGCTTCCACCACGAGCTGGCCGCGAGCCTCGAGCGGCGATTCTCGGACGGCGCGCAGCTGAGCGTCAGTTACGCTTGGTCGAAGCTGACGGGCATGGGGGCCGGAGTCGTCCGGCCTATGGACGGCTTGGATCACGGGCCGCAGAATCCCACCGACACCCATTCCTTGGAGCGGGGCCTCAGCGCCGAAGACATGCCGCACCGGTTCCGCGCCGCGTTCACGCACGCCGTGCCGCTGTTCCGCAGGCGTGACTCGGGTTGGCTGGCCAAGCTGCTGGGGGGCTGGAGCGTGGCCGGTTTCCTGCGCGCCTCCTCGGGCACGCCGATCAACGTGATCATGGCCAATGACCTCGAGCCTTTCCTCTTCAACGGTCAGAAGCGCCCCGACATCCTCAGCCGGCGGGTCAAGATTCCTCGCGGGGCCGGTTTCGACGCCTTGAGCGGGGTGCTTCTCGACCGGGCGGCCTTCTCCGACCCGGGGCTGCTGCAGTTCGGAGACGCCTCGCGGACGATGGACTTCGTCCGGGGTTTCGCGGACATCTCTGAGGACTTCAGCTTCTTCAAGCAGACGCGCATCAATCGCAAGTTCAACGTCCGGTTCGAGACGAGGATCGCCAACGCCTTCAACCGAGTGCGGTTCTGCGATCCGAACCGCAACTGGAGCGCGGCCTCGTTCGGGAGAGTGTTCTCGCAGTGCAACTCGCCGCGTTCGATCCGCATGGGGCTGCGGATGGACTTCTAGCCCGCGACAACTGCCGCTGCCCAGGCGGTCTGCGCCTCGGCGAGGCGCGTCGGGCGCTCCGCCGCGATCAGAATGCCACGAAGTTCACCAAACGGTCGGGAACCTCGATCACCTTGCGGACGGTCTTCCCGGCCAGCAGCGCACGGATCCGCTCGGCTTGGCGCGCCCGATCAGCGAGGGGACCTCTAGGCAGCCCCTTGGGAATTGTCAGCCGGTCGCGCACCTTGCCGTTGACTTGGATAGCGATCTCGACGGTGTCCTCCTTGGCCAGCCGGGCGTCGCTCTCAGGCCAGCCCGCGTCCAGCACGGACCCTTCGCGGCCCAGCTGGCGCCACAACTCTTCGGCCAGATGAGGGGCGAACGGGCTCAGCATCAGCGTCAGGCGCTGCAGGCATTCCTGCATGACGCCCTCCGACAGCGCGGAGGCCCGGGCATGCAGCTCGTTGGTGAGTTCCATGATGGCAGCGATCGAGGTGTTGAAGTGCCAGCGCGTCTCGAAGTCGGTGGTGACCTTGGCGATGGTCTGATGCAGCTTGCGCAGCGCCGCCCGGTCGTCGGAGTTGCTGGGCCGCGGTCGGGCCGCGGCAGCAGGCCCGGCGTTGGCGGCCACGAAGCGATGCACTCGGGACAGGAATCGCCACATGCCCTCCACGCCTTCGTCCTGCCAGTCGAGGTCGCGGTCTGGCGGCGCGGCGAATAGCGCGAACATGCGGGCCGTGTCCGAGCCGTACTTCTCGACCAGATCTTCCGGGCTCACGACGTTGCCCAGGTTCTTCGACATCTTCCTTCCATTGCGAATCACCATGCCCTGTGTGAACAGCCGCCGCACCGGCTCGTCCCAGTCGATCACGCCGAGGTCGCGCATCACTTTGGTGAAGAAGCGGCAGTAGATCAGGTGCAGCACGGCGTGCTCGACGCCCCCGATGTACTGGTCGATCGGAAACCACGAGCGGGCCGTAGCCGATTCGTAGGGAGCCGCCGAATTCTTAGGGTCGGCGTAGCGGTAGAAGTACCAGCTGGAGTCCACGAAGGTGTCCATGGTGTCCGATTCCCGCTCGGCCTCGCCGCCGCAGCGCGGGCAGTCCGTGTGCAGGAAGTCTGGACACTCGCGCAGTGGGGACTCACCGGACCCGGTCAGCTTCACATCCGGCGGCAGCAGTACGGGCAGCTTCTCGTCCGGCACCGGCACGACACCGCAAACCGCGCATCGGACCATGGGGATCGGCGTGCCCCAGTAGCGCTGCCGGGAGACGCCCCAGTCACGGAGGCGGAACGACACGGCAGCCTTCCCGAAACCCTCCCGCTCGGCGTGCTCGCTCATCCTCCGGATGGCGACGGCGCTCGTGAGGCCACTGAACCGCCCGGAGTTCTCCAGCACGCCGTAGCCGCAGTAGGCGGTGTCCATGGTGTTCGCGTCCGCGAGCTGCCCGGCCTCCGGCCGGATCACTGGCAGGATGTCGATCCCGTGCTTGCGACAGAACTCGAAGTCGCGGTCGTCATGGGCCGGGACGGCCATGATCGCGCCCGTGCCGTAGGTCATCAGCACGAAGTTGCCGACCCAGATGGGCACCTTGGCACCGCTGTAGGGGTTGATCGCGTAGCGGCCCGTGAAGAAGCCCCGCTTCTCCAGGTCGTCGGGCGCCTTGGTCGCCGCTTCCGCGGCCATGGACCGTCCCCGTTCGCCGCAGCCCAACCGCTCGACCAGCGGGTGCGCCGGGGCGAGGATGACGCAGGTCGCGCCGAAGATGGTGTCGACGCGGGTCGTGAAGACTCGGATCGGCTCGCCGGATTCCTCGACTGCGAAGTCCACCTCCGTGCCAGTCGAGCGCCCGATCCAGTTGCGCTGCATGGTCAGCACGCGCTCCGGCCAGCCGTCCTGCAGTTCTTGGAGCGCCGCCAGCAGCTCGTCCGCGTAGGCCGTGGTCTTGAAGAACCACTGCTCGCGCTCCTGTTGCTCGACCGGAGTCTGCTCATGCCGCCAGCAGCAGCCCGCTACGACCTGCTCGTTAGCCAGCACGGTCGCGCACTCCGGGCACCAGTTCACGGCGGACTTCTTGCGGTAGGCTAGGCCCCGCTCCCACATCCGGAGGAAGAACCACTGGTTCCAGCGGTAGTACTCGGGCTCGCAGCTGGAGATCTCGCGGTCCCAGTCGTAGCTGAAGCCGAACGACCTCAGCTGGCGCTTCATGGCGGCGATGTTGGAGCGCGTCCACTCGCGCGGGTCGCGGTTGTGCTTGATCGCCGCGTTCTCGGCAGGCAGTCCGAATGAGTCCCAGCCCATCGGGTGCAGCACGTTGAAGCCCTGCATGCGCTTGTACCGGGCCAGGGCGTCGCCGATTGAGTAGTTGCGGACATGGCCCATGTGCAGGACGCCGGACGGGTAGGGCAGCATTTCGAGCACGTAGTACTTCGGCCTGTCCGTGCCGGAGCCGGTCCGGTAGACACCGTTCTCATCCCAGTAGCGCTGCCACTTGGGCTCGATCTG
The DNA here is from genome assembly GCA_963662745.2 of Bryobacterales bacterium. GTDB lineage: Bacteria > Acidobacteriota > Terriglobia > Bryobacterales > UBA6623 > VXMF01. The sequence continues at coordinate 4,241,285 of CAXXUI010000001.1, read as the reverse complement.
CGCCGGTTTGTACTGCTTGCCCGCCATGCCTTCAGGTTAGCCGCCGCCGGCCGGCGGAGATCAAGGGAACGATGCCTGAGCGCTCCGACGGCCGTACGATGGACGGCAGGGTCGCCGGTAGCTGCGGCCCAATGGACGGAGGCGATGGAGGCGCGCAGCGGGAATCGAAGCGTGCCGGAGGTGCGGATCCGCGACGCGGCGCCAGCCGACTTGGCCGGGGCGCTGGCCCTCAATGAGCGCTGCGTGCCGGCGATGAACAGCCTGTCCCCGGACCGCATGGAGTGGTATCTGCAAGAGGCCGAGACCTTCCGCGTGGCTATGGCGGGCCCCTCAGTGGCGGGCTTCTTGATCTGCCTTGCGCCGGAGGCTCCCTACCTCAGCCCCAACTTCCGTTGGGTGAAGCGGCGCTGCTCTGACTTCCTATACATCGATCGCGTGGCTGTGGCGCCTCCCTTCCGCCGGTGCGGTCTGGCCTCGCGGCTCTACCGGGACGCGGTGCGAAAGGCGGGGCCGCGCTTCACGACCATGGCTTGCGAGGTCAATCTGCGCCCCAGGAATGACGCGTCGATCCGGTTCCATCGTGGCTTGGGTTTCCGGGCGGTCGGGTCGCAGGACCACGGCTATGTCGAGGTGGAGTACATGACGCGCCCGCTGCCGCTGTGATCGATGACTTCGCAGGCCGTCCGCAGCCTGGCGGCGAGGCCTGCCCTACAGGTCCCACTCCAGCCCGATCAGCGGGAACTGGCCGAGGCCGGAGGGGAATTCCGGGGCGTTGGTGACCCGGTTCCACAGCAGTGTGGTCGGATTCTCCCGGCCAGTCACATTCTGGACGCCGACGAACAGGACGACAGGCTTGCCTCGGACCTTGAAGGTCCGGTCGATGCGCAGATCCACCGTGAAGACGTCGTCGAGGCGCAGCGCGTTGACGCGCTCCAGGTCGAAAATGCCCCGGCGCTGCGCTTCCGAGAGCTGCAGGTCGAAGGGCGTGTAGGGCCGACCGGTCAGGTACGCCGTCCGAAAGCCCAGCTCCCACTTGCGGCCCAAGCGGCGACCGCCAACCGCGTTGAGCACCCATGGTCGGTCGAACGCCCCCGGGCGGAGGATGCCGTCAAGACCGGAGTGTCGGGATCGCGAATATGCCAGGTTCGCCTGCCCGAACCACTTGCCTCCGGACTTCTTCTCAAGGAAGAGTTCAATTCCCTTGGCTTCGCCCCGGCCCGCGCTGATCATCGGGTACAGAATGTCGCGCACGTCGAAGGTGTCGCCTACGTTGGCGAAGGACAGCGCAGGGAACTGGGTGGCGACCGAGTAGTCCCGATAGCGCTTGGAGTAGGCTTCCACGGTCAGTCTCAGGTTGCGGCCCGGCGTCCAAGCCAAGCCGGTGACCCAGTGGTCCGAGCGCGCCGGCGAGAGCAGCCGGTTCTCAGGGAACGCGGCCAGGAACAGATACACGGGCATCTGGTGGTAGATGCCCCAGCTGGCGTTCCAGGACAGCTTGCCGGCCAGCGCGACTGAGATGCCGGCCCTGGGGCTGAATCGGGTGCGGGTGACGCCGAATTGGGCGTAGCGGTCGAATCTCCCGCCCGCTGTCAGACGCACGCCCCGCGCCGGCTCGGCGGTTCCTTGAACGTAGGCGCTGCCTTGGGTCGCGGCGAACCGCTCCCGCAGATCAATCGGATTGGTGTCCGGAACGGTGGCGAACGGTCCGTCGTAGCCCAGCGGGGAGAGGGTGAGGTAGTTGTTGTCCGAACGCCGCCAGTTGCCTCCGAGCCGGTACTCGCCTATGGGCCCGGCGTGGAGGGTCAGGTCATACTTGACAGCGGTCTCGGACTCGGTCGAGTCTTGGCGGAAGGTGACGGTGCCCGCGGCGATCGCCTCCTCCACGGGGGAGCCCGGGGGGAGCGGCCCGGGGCCGAACAGGTCCTTGACGGTCGAGTCGACGCCGGCAGTCGAGTGCGTTAGGCCCAGCAGGCCCACGCCGCGCGCACCGAATATGCGCTGCCAGTTGACTCCCGTGGCATTGCGACTGCCGCTGTAGCGGATGTCGAACGCCCCTAGCGATTCGTCGGGGTCCGTGTCCTCTGTGAGTCCCAGCCGGATCTCGTCCAGCCCCGTGATGCTCGTGATCCAGATCCGGTCGCGGGCGCCGAAGTCCCGCACGGCCTTGCCCGTGAACGAGTAGTAGACCGGCACGCCGCCAGTTCCGAGGTCGTCGAGGAAGAAGTCCAGGAAGCTGCGCCGCGCTGAGACGAGCCAGGATCCCTGCCCGCCGGCCCAGGGGCCTTCCAGCACGGCTCCCGCTCCGGCGTAGGCGAGAGTGGCCTTGGTGCGGAAGCCTTCCCGGTTGCCCTCCCGCTGCGCGATTTGCATGACGCTCGATAGCCGGTTTGAATAAGGCGCTGGGTACCCGCCTGTCAGGAAAGTCACGTCGTCGATCAGTTGGACATCGAGCAGGCTGACAGTCCCGCCAGCCGAGGCGAGGTTCGCGAAGGAGTTGATGTTCGGGATCTCGATGTTGTCGACCACGAACAGGTTCTCCAGCGGGCTTCCGCCGCGTACGATGATGTCGTTCCGGAAGTCGGCTGAGCCCGTCACCACGCCCGGCAGTGTGGAGACGTAGCGGGAGACATCCTGCAGCGTGCCCGCGCTCTTGGAGATCTCCAGATTGCGGATCCTGACGCCTGAGGTGACGACCTCGTCAGGCGCCACGATTTCCGAGGCGCTCACGGTCACCGAACTCTCGACGGTTCCGACCTGGGGCAGCTCCAGCCGGACTTCGTTGGTCTGTCCGGCCCGAACCTCCACCTCGCCGGCCGGAAGTCGGCGGCCGCCTTCGACCTCGACTTCTAGGAGAACGATGCCCGGGCGGGCGTCCAGACCCGCGAAGCGGCCGGCTGGGCCGCTCTCAACGCAGACCTCCAAGCCCCGTGCACAGACTCGGACGGATTCAGCTACGGAACCATTGCTGTCGACGATGACGCCCCGGATGGAGCCGGTCCCCACGGTGTCTTGTCCCAGTGCGGACGGGGCGAGGGCGGCTGCGCAGCACCCGACCGCCAGCCAGAGCTGCAGTGACAAACCGCGGGGCAGACCGAAGCAGGGGCCACAGTGGTCGTATCTCACAGTTCACTATCGCACCAAGACGAGCGGCTGGGGCGCCTCTGGTGCCTAGCGGCGTCCTGCGTCCGCACTGACCGACTAGGGATGTGCTCGTTCGTAGGTGGCCCGCTTGGCGGGGTAGCGCTCGCGTATGGAGCGACCCTGCCGATGACAGTGCTGCGCAGGCTGGATGCGGTGCTGGAGGGCACCAAGCGGGATGGGCAAAGAGACAAGGAGCGGCTGGACAACCTCGGCATCGTCGATCAAGACTTGTCATTGCGGGCCGTCGCAGGGCGGCTGTTCTACAACGCCTCGAAATTCACGATGCGGGATCTGCGCGCACGGGCAAGCCGGCAGCAGCTGGAGGGATCCTGCCTTAACCGCTTGGACCGATTCTCACCCGACATGCAGGACATCCTGGGCACTTTGAGTTCCGCAACCAGATCCCGAGGCTGCTGCGAGGGAATGCACTGGGGCCGCGATTGAGCAGCTGCCCTCGCCGGATGTCAACCTCAGCCCCGCGTCGGTCTTGGACTCCGACGGGTCCGTGCGGCTTCCAGGTCCTGACAACCATCACATGGGCACGGTCTTCGAGGAGCTGGTCCGGTGGTTCACAAGAGGCAGCGGCAAGACACTCTGCCGGCGGAGGATTCGTGTGGGAGGCAGCCGGTGCGCGACCAGCTGGACATAGCGGCGATGAGCGCTCGGCGTTGCAACAGCCCTTGTGGGCCTGCTACGAACGCTTGCAAGCGAGGATGGGACCGAAGGTGGCCAAGCTGGTGCTGGTGGCGGTAGTGCGGCTGCTGAACTCTCTGCTGCACCACGATCGCTAGTGGCAGTTGGGGCTGCCGGTGCAAGGGGCGGATTGTAGAGGTGGGCGCCCGCTCGGAGCCTTGCCACTCGTCGGGTGCCGGCTGCGCCGCTGGGAGGGCGGAGCTGGCCGGTCGGCTGGGGGCTGCTTCAGTGCGGAGGGGCTGCACCAGAGGCGTCGGCCGATCAGGCCGCGGCGGGGTCTACCGTTTCCCACTCTAGGAGCGCCACGTTGCGGGCCTCGCGGCTGAACTCCACGCCTACCAAGTGGACCGGCTTGCCGGAGGCAAGATGCTGGGCGGCGTAGCCCTTGGCCTTGAGCTGCCGCAGCGCCCGGCCGGAACCTTGCCTTCCGGGGACCGTCTTGAACTCGAACAGAACGATCCGCTGGTGGGTCAGCACGGCCAAGTCCAGGTTGCCTTGGGAGGACGCCTCCTCGGGGCGCGCTTCGAGACCGCAGCCGTTGAGCAGGGCGAAGAAGACGGAGGCGTAGTAGCCCTCGTAGCTGTCGAGCTCGTTGTTGCGGTGCCAGTCATGGGGGATGCTGTCAAAGAAGGCACGTAGGGACCGTTGCAGCGCTTCGAACCGGGCCGCGCGGAGGTGGTCGGACAGTGAGGAGACGGCTTTGTGGCGCGCGGCGTTGGCCTGGGCGTCGTGCTCGGGCGGAGGCGGGGCGAGGGCTGCCAGCAGGTGACGGTTGAGGGCGGAGCGAACCTCGCGGTTGGGGTAGCCGAGGCGGTAGTGGCGCTGGCCGTCCTTGAGTTCGGAGTGCCGGGTCGTGAGGTTGCCGGTCTGGAACAGCAGGGCCGGAGTGGAGATGGAGCCGATGTCGAAGGCCGACAGGAGCTCGTCAGTGGCGTGCAGCCCGTCGAGGCTGGGGAGGTGCATGCGGCGGCGGACGAGGGTTTCGGCGAGTGAGAAGCTGGGGGTGCCGGTCTCGAACCACCAGGCTAGGAATTCGCGTTTATTGAACAGCAGGAGGATGTCGTAGGGGTTGTAGACGTTCTCGTCGCCGCCCCAGCTGTAGCCGTTGTACCAGCGGCGGATGTTGTCGCGGTCGAGGCCGGGCAGTTCAGGTGCGAAGACGGTGTCGAGATCGTGGTCGGTGTAACCGCAGATGGAGGAGTAGCGGGGATCTATGGTGAGGTCGTTGAGGTTGTTGAGGCTGGAGAAGAGGCTGACTTTGGAGAACTTCGTGACGCCGGTGAGGAAGGAGAAGCGGATGTGCTCGTCGCACTCCTTGATGTTCGCGTAGAGGGCGCGGAGGTAGTCGCGGTTGGCGCGGGCGAGGTCGGGCGCGTCCAAGTTGTCCGTGATGGGCTTGTCGTACTCGTCGACTAAGACCACGACCCGGCGGCCGAAGAGGCTGTGGAGTTCCTCCAGCAGTTCGGCGAACCGGTCGGGTCCTTCAACCGCCTCGAGTTCCGCGCCGGCGGAGCGTGCTAGGGAGCGCAGCTGCTTGAGGAGGTTGTGGTGCAGGCCTTGGGGCTTGGTGTAGAGGCCGCCTCCGAAGGACAGCCGTACTACTGGGCGGCGGACGGACCAGTCCCACTGGTCGTAGGCCGCCAAGCCTTGGAAGAGTTCGCGGCGGCCTTCGAAGAGCGCTTGGAGCGTGGTCACGAAGAGGCTCTTGCCGAAGCGCCGCGGGCGTGACAGGAAGTAGCAGTCGCCTTCATCGACGAGCCGCAGGGCGTAGGGGGTCTTATCGACGTAATAGCAGCTCCGTTCCCGGAGCTTCCGGAAGGACTGTGTGCCGGTCGGCAGGCGGCTCTTGGTGCGGGCGGCAGGCATTATGGTCGGCTGCTACAGCTTGATTCTAGCCCGCCGGGTGCTGGTGCCGGCTCGCCGTGACGACGGACTCGTCTCCCTGTGCGTCGGCCAGCCAAGGGAGCGCCCACTAATCGCGCGGCCAATTGGAACCCAGGTGACAGACCGGAGATCGGCGTCTTGGGCACGGCATGAAGGCATCGTTCGAGGGCAGCAGGCTGCTGCCGCGACGGTCGCATCAAGGCTGAGATTGACCGGCAGGGCCGAGTCCCCACGGCTTGAGCAAGTCCGCACCCACGGCTCGCCGGTGCGCCGGTTGGAGGGCCGTTTAGGGTCGTGAGATGGAGGAAGCGTGCCCGCGCCCGCTCTGGCAGCCACAGCTCCACAGGCCAATCCGCGAGGGCCGCACTAGGGCGTAGCCAACGACTGATGCAGTCCAAGGCAGCTGGCCGCCGGTCAGGCCGTCGCTGGTGCCCGCGCCCAAACCCCCGCGCCCGCCGAACTCAAGGTCGGATAGGGCACCTCGGGAGCGCCCAGCCGGCGCTGTGCGGGACGGAGAGCGTACCGGCCTTGATCAAGCTTGGGGAGTCGGCTTCGGCACCAACTCCAGCTGGCTTCAGCCGCTCAAGCAAAGCCTACTCCAAGCGTCGCCGGTCTGGACATCGATGGGTACGCTCCCGTTGCGAGCTCGACCTAAGGATCCACAACCGGAAGCACGATGTGGGACGGGCGCTCGGCAGTGTGCAGGATCGTCTGCCGGGCCACGACCGGCGTGTCGCTGGTGCCGAAGGGCTCGCCGTTGTTCAGGTTCCTCGCGAATTGGGGGAAATGGCTGCTCGTGACATGTACGCGAACGCGGTGTCCCTGCTGGAATTGGTTCGCAGTGCCGACCATGTCGATCTCCATTGCGTAGACCTGACCGGGCTCCATCAGGACCTGCTGGTCGACGCCCTCGCGATGGCGGGCACGAAGTATCCCTTCGGCGACATTCACCGAGCGCCCGTCTGGATACACGTCAGCTAGCTTTGCGACGAAGTCCGTATCCACGGCGCTGGAGGCCGCATGGAGCACGAGCTTGACCGGGCCGACGACCTCCAGCGGCTCGGAGAGGATGTCGCTGGTGTAGACGAGCACGTCCGAGCGATGCTCGATGGGTCGTTGATCCCGCGGGCCCGATGGAGTCCCTACTCCGCAGCAATTCGCCCCGCCGAGGCTGGGAACTGGGTTGCGCGGATCGTAGGAGTAGCCATCAGGAGGGGAGTCGCTGGCGGGAGGTGTCCAGGACAAGCGTCCGTCTCCGTGGGAGCCGTTCGCGCTTCCCCCGCTGTCTAGGTACAGAGGCCGGTAGTCCGTTCCCGCGATCGGGTACTCGTGCTCGTAGCGCCACTCGTTCCTTCCCATCACGAACACTTTGACGGGCGGCTCCTTATCCAAGCCGTTGGCGATGTCCCTCAGCCAGTAGTCGAACCATCGGAGCGCCAGCGCGTTCGTGTCCACCTCGGCGGCTTCGCCCCAATCCATGTCGCCCACAGTGGAGGAAACTCCGTGCTCCCACGGCCCGATCACCATGTGGCTGCCATTGCGGGCTTGCTCAGTTCCGCCGTGCTCCCGGACTCCGGAGAAGCCGCGCAGAGTCCCCTGCGCGAAGATGTCGAAGAAGCCGCCCATAGTGTGGACGGGGACAGCGATCCGGTCGAAGTGCTCCACCACGCTCAGCGAGCGCCAGTAGTCGTCGTAGTCCGGGTGCGCGAGCCAGTCCCGGTAGAACTGCGCATTGCGCCCCACCAAGCCCTGCATTTCGTTCAAGGGGAGGTGCCAGACAACCTTGGCGTAGCTGATTCCATCGGGGCCGCCCGCCATCGTGTGCGGCCCAGTGTTCTGCATGATGCGGGATTCTTGGCGAACGGGCCCCCAGCCGAAGTTGAATGCGAGACGCCATCCCCCATTGACCGTGATCCAGTCGTGGAAGATGCTCGTCGAGGCGACTCGGGGGAAGATGGCCACCAGGTGGGGCGGGCGGGCTTGCGCGGCCCGCCACTGGACGTGACCGAGGTACGAGCCACCCTCCATGCCGACCTTGCCGTTGGACCACGGCTGCTCGGCAGCCCATTCGATGGTGTCGTAGCCGTCCTCGAGATCGTCGCGAAACGGTTCCCATCGGCCGCCCGACTCATGTCGTCCGCGGACGTCTTGGAATACGTAGGCATAGCCCCGTCGCGCGAAGTAGACCGCGGCTGAATAGGAGCTTGGGTAGCGTTCCGTGGAGTACGGGGTCCGGGAGACGATGACCGGGTAGGTGCCTTCCTCGACCGGCCGGAACACATCCGCGTACAGGATGACTCCGTCCCGCATCGGCACTGCCACGCGATTGTCGATTCGGATGTCATTGCGCGGGGGCGGGGAACTCGGGAACTCGTGGTCAGCCGCTATTGCCGGGCCAGCCGCCAGCAAGGCGGCCAATGACGCGGCAAGCGGCAGGATGTGCGAGAGTGGCAGGCGGGCCATTGTCAACTCCTGAATGCGCGCCTCCGTCGCGAGGCTGCGCGCCCCGTACAGGATAGAGCGTCCCGGTGGTGCGGTCTCAGACTTCGTTACCCCGAGCTGCCGGGGAGAGTTCTTGGCTGGCTGCGGGCATGTCCGGCTGCTGGGCGGAGCTTGACACTTGCCAGTACTACTGCCGGAGTGGACATCGCAACTGGCCACCATCGGGTAGTGCTCGTCGGCGACACCGTCATGCCGTATTCGCGGCTTCGGCTGTCGAGCAGTGGTTGTCAAGGCAGGTGCTTGCTCGCTTCTGCCATGCCACTGCTTTGAATGGGGAATTACTGACGTGAGTACCCAGGATCCAGATGTTGTATGGGTTCCGTCACGGATCCAGCATATGGTACTCGTGTCGAATCGGAATAGTCTGCGTCTATTTGCGGCATGCTGCCGGTCTCACATCGTGCTCGGCGCCCATTCCGCCAGTATCGATGGAACTCATTCTGGTCTCCATGAGCACATAATCTGTGCCGGGCAGTTCCCCCGTCCCTGGCCCGCCTCTGGTGCTCTAGCAGCCGACCGTCGCGCGCGGCAGCTCCAATTCTCAACCCAGGATGCGCCGATCCGCCCCTCGGACATCCCGTGCTGGGCGCCCGCACCCGCCGCGGCTCCCAGCCGGGCCGGCTGCCGCTGGCGGCTCCACGCCGCCGGAGCCGCTGATGCCTCAGGCGGCCGCGGCCCGGCCCGCCAGCATGGCCCAGGTCAGACGCCTGCCCTGCAGCCCCAGCGCCACTTGCCTCATCTGCTCCGCCGTGTCCAGCGGGCGCAGGTTGCTGCGCCCGCAGAACTCCTCCAGGTAGCGATGCAGGTGGCGCACGCTGAGGTGGTGGTAGATCCCGTACAGCCCGCGCTTGAACAGCGCCCAGAATGACTCGATGCCGTTGGTGCTCACCCTGCCGCGCACGTACTCTCCGCGGGAATGGTTCACCGCTGCGTGCTGGAAGCCGTGCAGCGACTGGTAGCTGGAAGAGCTGTCCGTGTACACTTCCGCGCCCGGAGTTGCAATCTTGTTCACGTAGGCTTGCAGTTCTTCTTTGGTAGTGTTCGGCACCACTTGCGCATGCACTCGCCCGCTGGCGCGGTCGCGCCCTCCGACCACCGGCTGCTTGCCGACCGTCCCGCGCCCGGCGTTCAGCTTCTGGCTGGCGTGCTGGTTCTTCTCTTTGCCTCCGATGTAGACCTCGTCCACTTCCACCGGGCCGCCGAACAGCCCGGCGGGTGCGGCCAACCCGGCCCGCACGCGATGGGCCAGATGCCAGGCCGACTTCTGAGTGATGCCCAGCTCGCGGCTCAGTCGCGTGCTGGAGATGCCCTTGATGCTGGTGCACATCAGATAGATGGCCAGGGCCCAGAGGCGGTAGCCGAGCTGGGTGTCGGCCATCACGGTGCCGGTGCGCAGGGAGAAGCGCTTGCGGCAGGCGCGGCAGCGATAGGGCATGGAGGGGTGAGCGCAGCCGGACTGCACGTTGTCAGAGCAGCAATGGGGACACTCGGGGCCGTGGGGCCAGCGGAGTTCAGCGAACCAGATTTCAGCCGTTCTGTCGTCAGGGAACATCTGGATCACTTCGATCATTGAGATGCCTTTGCGGAACCATTTACCGGGGATTTTATAGGCCGAACCGTTCTTCCCAATCACTCTATTATTATACACTAAAGTCAGTTCACATGCAACCAGAAGCTGAGAATGAAATGCGCCAATTATAATCTTGGGTACTCACGTCAGTAATTCCCTTTCTTTGTCCACCTGGCACCCCGACTCGGCCCATGGTGCGGTGCATATGCGTGGCGGTCGGCCACAAGTCCTCCGCCACGAGGCTCTACCAGCCGCTCTTCGGCCGCACCGCCTTGCACTCGATCCCGTGCCGCACTTCGCGCCGGCCGCTGGGCAGCGACCACGCGATCACCCGGTCCGTCCTCGCATTGGCAGTCGTGCGCAGGTATGCCCGAGCAATGGGAGGGAATCTCGTTAGACTGCATCAACTGGTAACAGTTGAGCAGGCGGCTTCGCCGCACCGCAGCCGGACTCTATGTACAGGGCCGGGATTGCGACTCCCGCACATTCCATTACCGTGTTCGTCCGGCGGGATCGACGCGCTTCGAGGTGCGTCCGGGGCGGTCGTCAGGCGGTTGCCAACCGGTCCAGCAGTTCGGATCGGTTCCGGCTCGTCAGCGCCCAGTGATATGCGGCGAGGACGGCGTCTCCGTTCTTGATCCCGGCGAGGAATGCCTGTGCCTGTGCCGCCGCAGCCTCCCCGAAACGGTCCCGGACAGCCGCCACGACGGTGCCGCGTTGTCCATCCAAGACCTGCTCGGTGACCTGCTCGGTGACCTGCTCGGTGACCTGCTCCGTCACCTGCTCCGTCACCTGCTCGGTGACTCGCTCCGTGATCTGCTTGGTGAGCTTCCGCTCAAGCTTCGCTCCGAACTTCATCAGATTGCCCTCCAGAATACTCGGCCAGTCGTCCAGCTGCGCCGGCAGATCGATCTGCTTGCGCCGCAGCCGCCTGCACAAATTGTAACGGCTCCATGGGATGTAGACCTTCTGCAAGCGCGGCTGGCCCGCCAGCAACCGCCACACCCGCTGGTGGGCCGCCAGGATGTCCGCCGCCTCCGTGCCCCGGCCTTCCGCCAGAATCGCCTGCGCCAAGTTGGCCTCGTCGGCCACCCCCTCGCCCGGCGGCACGCGCAGCTCCAGCAGCTCGTAGGCCTGCCGCACCACCAGATGCCGCATCGACTTCGGCACCGGCTCGATCAGCTCCGCGATGTCCCGCGGCGCCGTCCACGCCCCGTCCCCGGTGTGCAGCACCACGCTCAACACCGGCGCGCAGCGCCCCGCACCCAGCCGCCGGCGCATCTCCTTGTACTTGGCGCAGGAGTAATCCACCATCCGCAGCGCCATGTCCTGATCCACCGAGGACTGCAGCTCGAATACCAGGTGGATGTGCTGCACGACGCCGTCCCCCTTGCGGCGCACGCGCCACACCAGGTCGTTGACGCGCCGCTTGAGGTCGTCCCCGACTTGCTCGGTGGGCTCGCGCTCCAGGGTGTTGAGGTCCAGCTCGTCCACCCAAGCCGCGCCGAGAGAGCGCAGCATGCCGGCCGAGACCACCTGCTCCCCCAGCATCAGCTTCCAAGCGCCGTCGTGCGGGTCGGTCGCGCGACTCGCATGGCCTGCCCGAACAGGCCCTCGAACTCGACCTTCCTTGCCGGCCAGTGTTCCTGGTCGGGTTCGGCGGCGGGAGCGTCCAGCTCTCTCGAATTCTCAGGGTCATTCGCCATATGCACTCATTATAGCACTTTGTAGCAAGTGGATCAAGTGTCTTCCAGTTGCAGACATCCTTCACATGACTGCACGGACTCTCACGTCATGAATAATTGTGATTGGAATGGATCACGTACTGGAATTCGGGTGCCGGCCTGAGCCGTGCTCGGCAAGCCATCCGTCGTGGCCGGGCAGACCGCCGGTTGCCTGGCGCTGACCGCGGACCCGGACCTGAGTGCCAACGTATGCGGTTCCTCGCTCCGATCGTGACGGCTCCCCTGACGACAGGCTGTCGTGCCACTCGGGTACGGTCCACCGCACAGCCCGCCTGCAGGAGTTGCTGACCCGATTCGTCCTGGCTGTGAAGGCCAACCAGCCCAGCGTTCTCGAGCACGTGCGCGAGGGCTTCCACTGGAAGTGCATGTCGGCGCATACGACCGTGAGCTGCTCGCACGGGCACATCGACCGGCGCTCGATCCGGGCCAGCCCCGAGCTCGACACTTAAGTACCGTACATTTGCGTCCCCGGAGTGCACAGCGAAGCGCAGGTGCGGCGCGAGGTGGAGTACAAACTGGACGGTCGGAAGTGCAAGCCGAAGACCGTCTGCCTGCTCACCAGCCTGTCGCTGGACGTGGCGACACCCCAGCGGCTGTTACAGTTCAACCGGGCCTACTGGGGCATCGAGAACTGCGTGCACTGGGTGCGCGACATAGCCCTGCGCGAGGACGCCAGCCGCCTGCGCAAGGGTGCGCTGCCGCGCCTGTGGGCGGCCGTCGCCAACATAGTGATCTCGATCGTGCGGCTGCTGCAGACCAAGGGCATCCAGCGGCGCATGAACCAGTTGCGCTTGCGTCCAGACTCGGACGTCGAACTCCTACTCGGCTGAACACCGGCCACTGTGCTGTGGGCTTGGCGCTCGCTCGGCGGAGGTGCGTCGGCTCGCCCACCGGGCAGTGCCGTGCGGTTTGCAACGGCCCCAGAGCACCGCCGCCACACTCTCAGAGCCTCTCAGCTTGGCTGAGCGCCATCCTGCACGGGTCTCCCACGCCTCGTGCCTACCTCCAAGAATCCCGTTCGTTCCAAACATTGAATTTGCCTGCACCCGCTCCCTGTTCCGTTCCTCTCGATCTCTGGTAGAATCCATGGGCCCGCGCAGGGCCTCTCCGGCACGCAATGACCGATTCTTGGCGCTCGGCACCGCGACCACGCTGCGCTCGGCCATGCCTAGACTGAGCAGGGGGTAATTCTCGTGGCGTCGAGGGCATCGAATCCATCCGCTCCGGAAATCCCCAATCCCTCTACTAACACGGGGGTGTCTGCGGACGCTGGGGCCAGACGAGCCGCCCGCGAGTCGAGCAAGGACCGAGTCGCGGGCGACTTCGGGCTTGAAATCGCGATTGTCGGGATGGCGTGCCGGTTTCCCGGGGCGGACTCGACCAATGCCTTCTGGCGCCTTTTGGAATCCGGAGCGAATGCGGTTACCGAGGGCGTTCCGGGCACCGGCCAGGGCCGGGTGGGGGTGCTGTTTCCCGACGACGAACAGAGCCGGGCCTGCAGGTTCGGCGCCTATCTAGAGAACCTTGACCAGTTCGACGCCGCTTTCTTCCGCATCTCCCCAGTCGAGGCGGAAATGATGGACCCGCAGCAACGCCTGATGCTGGAAACGAGCTGGCAGGCTCTCGAAGACGCAGGTATCGACCCCGAACGATTGAGGGGTACTCGCACCGGGGTCTATGCGGGAATTAGCAACAACGAATACCGGGGCCTGATATTGAATGCCAGCGAAGCGGCGGAACCCGCACAGAGCCTTTACGCGGTGACCGGCACATCGTTCAATACGGCAATCGGAAGGGTTTCTTTTGCATTGGGCCTAGAGGGGCCGGCAATCGCGCTGGACACGGCTTGCTCGTCGTCGCTAGTGGCCATCCACCAAGCCGTGTCTGGCCTGCAGCGGGGCGAAGCTGATCTTGCGCTGGCGGGAGGCGTGCATACGATCTTGTCCGGCCGCCTATTAGAGCTTCGCGCGAATGCCGGGATGCTCTCACCCGACGGTCGCTGCGCCACTTTCGACGCTGCTGCCAACGGGTACGTCAGGGGTGAGGGATGCGGCACCGTGGTCCTCAAGCGGCTCGCCGAGGCGGAGGCCGACGGCGACCGCATCTGGGGAGTGATTCGGGGCACGGCGCTGAACCAAGACGGGGCGAGCCCCGGTCTGACCGTTCCGAGCGCTCCGGCCCAGGAACGAGTCATAACGGAGGCGCTTCGCCGAGCAGGACTTTGTCCTTCCGAGGTGGACTATGTGGAGGCCCACGGTACGGGGACCGAAGTAGGCGATCCGATCGAGATCAGCGCGGCCGCCGCAGCTTACGGAATCGGACGCCCTGCGGATCGGCCGCTGCTGATCGGCTCGGTCAAGACCAACATCGGACACTTGGAAGCCGCCGCCGGTGTTGCCGGCGTAATCAAGGCCGTGCTTGCGATGCAGCACGGGCTCATCCCGCAACACCTGCACTTCCAGACACCGAGTCCGCAAATGGACTGGGAACGGATGTCGCTCCGGGTCACGGCCACGCCGACTGAGTGGCCCTCTAGTCCCGGCCGCCCGCCGCGGGCTGGCGTGAGCGGGTTCGGCTGGTCCGGCACGAACGCCCACATTGTGTTGGAAGGATACGGCACACCATCGCCCTCCAACAGCGGGCACTTGGCGGCTGGAGCGGCACGGCCGATTGCCATGCCCGTCCCTGATGTCGTCGAAGAACCGCCGCTGGCCGAGGACCGGCTTGTCCCTCGCGGAACCCGCGGGCTGATGCTCTCAGGCAAGACGAACGCAGCGCTCCGGGAACTGGCCGCCAGCTACCTCAGGTGGCTCGAAGGACATAGCTCCGAGCTTTCGACTTCGGGCACGGCGGCGGATCCTCTGCTTGCGGACATGGCGTGGACTGCCGCCTCGGGCAGGAGCCATTTCGGCCACCGCTCAGGCGTAGTCTTTCAAGACGCGGACACGCTGCGACAAGGTCTAACAGCGCTGGCCGAAGAAGACGGGCGGGCGCGACCGACGACGGCGAGCAAGGTGGCCTTCGTGTACACCGGGCAGGCCAGCCAGTGGGTCGGTATGGGGGAAGCACTCTACGCTAGCGAACCGGTGGTGCGGATGGTGCTCGACCGCTGCGACGCACTGCTCCGCGCCGCGCGCGGCGATTCGCTGCTGGATGTGATGTTCGGGCGCCCGGCCGCAGCAGGCGAGCTGGACGACCCGCAGTGGAAGCAGCCCGCGATCTATGCACTTGAGTGCGCGCTGAGCGCACTCTGGTCAGCCATCGGCATCCATCCAGATGTAGTCCTGGGCCACAGCCTAGGCGAGATCGCAGCAGCCCACACCGCGGGGATCTTGGGCCTGGAGGACGGTCTGCGCATGGCGGCGGTGCGCGGCGAGCTGTTCGGGGCGGTTCCCGGCGAGGGCGCCATGGGGGCCGTGTTCGCACCCGCATCGCGGGTGGCGGCGACCCTCGCCCTACATAACGAGGGCGCGCCGGGCAGCGGCGTGTGCATCGCGGCTGACAACGGCGCACACCAGGCAATCAGCGGCCCCGCCGCAGATGTTGGAGCGGTCCTGGCGCAGTTTGAAGCGCTGGGAGTCCGGGTCGCGCGGCTGAGGAAGAGCCCGGCCTACCACAGCGCGATGATCGAGCCGGCCCTCGCTGAACTGGAAGCGGCGCTTTCGTCGATTGCCTTCCAGCCGTCATCGCTGACGTTCGTTAGCAACTCCACCGGACGAGCGCTGGAGCCCGGTACGATCCTCGATGCGCGCTACTGGTGCCAACAGGCGCGCCGGCCGGTGCAGTTTCGCGACTGCGTCGAGAGACTGGCTGATCTGGGAGTGGACGCGGTGATCGAGATCGGCCCCCACGGTGTGCTCGGGCCGATGACGGCCCTTGCTTGGCCGGAAGGGGCCGCAAAGGATAATCCGGTAGTGCTTGCCAGCCTCAGGCGGCCAGCAAGGGACGAGGAACGGCCGAAGGCAGGTTCGGGCGGTGGCTTCGCAGATGCGGTTGCAGGTGCCTACGAGGCTGGTCTTCCGCTACACTTTCCCGGCCTCTTCGCGGGCGAGGCAAGGCGCCGGATTTCCCTGCCGGGCTACCCCTTCCAGCGCGAACGCCACTGGATCGAGGCCCCGAGGGGGCGCCAGCGCAGTGGCGGGCATCCGCTACTCGGGGAACGGCATGACTCGGCTAGCGGTCAAGTCGCATTCGACACCGAAATCTTCCCCTCGGATCCCGCATGGCTGAAGGACCATCGGGTCTTCGGGCGACTGATAGCCCCGGGCGCACTCTACGGTGCGATGGCGGCCACGGCGAGCGTCATCGATGCGAGTGGGCCGGCGGTTCTAGAGGACTTCCAACTGCACAATCCTCTGGTCTTCCCGCCAGACGATTCCCAAGCCGGAGCCCATTCGGGGGGGCGTGAACTACAGGTTCTGCTTGACCGCAGCGGCGAAGAGCCATCGAGCCGCATCCAGGTTCTAAGCAAGGGACCGGACGACGAGACTTGGACGCTTCACGCAGAGGGCCGGAGCTCCTCTGCGGCGGGACTCGGGTCGGCGGACAAGGCAGCCGCAGGTGACCTAGAGAGCGTGCGGGCCGCCCTCGCCCCAGTCGACTTGCCGGCCTACTATCGATCCAAGGCCAGCGTGGGGATCGATCTCGGTCAATCGTTCCGCACGCTCGACGCGCTATGGTCCCAGCCGGGTGAGGCGTTGGGCGAGATCTCGTTCCCTGCCCAGCTCGGCCGCAACGGGCTGGACATCCACCCGCTCCTGCTGGACGGCTGCTTCCAAGTCATGGGCGCGGCGCGCCCGTCAACCGTCGATAGTGACGGCACCACCTACCTGCCGTTCGGTTGGGACCGGCTATGGCTGAGGGGCGGCCTGCCAAGCCGACTGCTCTGCCACGTGCGCCTCAAGCGGGAGTCTTCTCAACGGCAGGTCGCTACAAGAGGTGATCCACCGCCGGAAGTCCTGAGTGCAGATTTCGACCTGTACGACCCGAGCGGCGCCCAGATTGGCGGGCTGAGCGGATTCACGGTCAAGCGGGCTACGAGAGCAGCGTTGCTCACGGCCGTGGAAGAGTTGCAGGATCTGCTGTACGAAGTTGTGTGGCGCAGCAGCGAACTGCCGCCCGGAAGACCGCCTGCCGATTTCCTTACCGCTCCTACAGCGCTCGCAGCAGAGACTGGCCCGCTGACAGCCTACTTGGCGACCGAGAATGTCAGCGCAACCGACCGCTCGGCGCTGTTGGAGAACCTAGAGATTCTTGCGCGTGGATACGCGCTTGTCACCTTCGACAGGCTTGGATGGGAGCGCGTGCCAGGCCAAACCGTCGAGCCCGTTGCGTTGCAGGAACGCCTCTCCGTTAGAGCAGAGCACAAGCGCCTATTTCGCCGAATGCTGGAGATGCTTGCTCAGGCCGGGGTCTTAGGCGAGAAGGGTGACGACTTCGTCGTGAAGGTCGGTTCCGGCGAGAAGTTACCGGACGCCTTGCCAGCCGATCCAGAAGTGCTGGCCGCAGAAATGGCTGCCAGGTTCTCCCACGGCTCCAATGAGATCGGGCTCTTCCGGCGTAGCGCCGGCGCCTTGCCGCAAGTGCTGCGTGGCGAAGCGGATGCGCTGACGCTGCTCTTTAGCAGCGGCGAGCCGACCGCGGCCGATCTGTATCGCAAGGCACCGGTGGCGAGGGCTGTGAATCGGCTGCTGGCGGACGCCGTTGCCTCGCTGCTGCGCGACATCCCGGCCGGTAGGCGCTTAAGGGTGATCGAAATAGGCGCCGGTACCGGCTCAGCGACGGCATCGGTCTTGCCCGAGCTTCCGAACGGGCTTTGCGACTATGTCTACACCGATATCTCAGCGGGATTCTTCTCGGAGGCCGAGTCACGCTTTGGAGGGAAGGAAGCCTCGATCGAATACCGAGTGCTGGATATCGAAGTCGATCCAGAAGAGCAGGGGTTCGAAAGCCACGGATATGACCTGTTGATCGCCTCCAACGTGCTGCATGCCACGCGGCACTTGGGAGAGACGCTGAATCATTGCCGCACACTGCTAGCACCATCGGGCCAGCTCGTTGCCATCGAGAACTTGCGCGACCAGAGGTGGCTGGATCTGACGTTTGGGCAACTTGATGGGTGGTGGCGGTTTTCTGACGACTACCGGCCTCATCACGCGCTTGCCGGCCCCGCCACGTGGCGGCGAGCGCTTGGCAATGCAAGCTTCGGAGACATCGCGATCCTAGGGTTCGACGAGTCTGACCCCAACGCTAACCCGGATCGCGGCGTGATCGTGGCGCGGGGACCGGCACAGGTCAGCGAGCCGCGCGGCATCTGGATCCTTGCGGCAGACCGCGGCGCGGCGGCCGCACTGCTGGCCGATCAATTGGCAGCGCAGAACCAGACCGTGGTCTTGGCAAGGGCGGACGCTTGCAGGGATGAGTCGATTGATCTGGCCCGTCCGGGAACCTCGCCTGTGAACGTCGAGATTGAGAGTCGCGAGGCGTGGCGAGCGCTCTTCGAGGAGCTGCCGCAGCGGGTGCCGCTAGCCGGCGTGGTTCACCTCGTCTCGCAGGACGGCCATGGGTTGCAAGCAACCACCGGTCAAATGGCATTAGACACCAAGCGAGCGGTGGCGAGCGCGCTGGCTCTGGCACAAGGCATGTCGGACGCCGACGCTGCGCCGACTAATGGTGTTTGGTTTGTCACCAGGGGCGCGCAGGTTCTCGAGACGGAGCGCAGCGGGCAACTTGCAGGGGCCGCGCTGTGGGGCTTCGGCAAGGTCATGGCCCGCGAAGCCTCGCAATTGCAACCAAGGATGATTGACTTGGATCCGGACGCGTCCCCGGCACCGGCGGTTCTCGTTCCAGAGCTGCTGCACCCCGATCTCGAAACCCACATTGCGTACCGCGCAGGACGCCGCTATGCGGCCCGCTTGGTGCGGTATGCGGACGGGACCGACCGGCTCATTCCGCCGGAAGGCTCCGAATGGCTGGTGAAGCCCGACGCGGGCGGCTCGCTGGACAACATGAGTGCAGTGTCCTCGCCGACACGCACCCTGGGGCCGAACGATGTGCGCGTCGCAACGCTTGCCACTGGGCTTAATTTCTGGGATATCTTCCGGGCTATTGGCCTGATCGACGAAGGCCTGTTGGGCGGGGAGTTTTGCGGACTCGTCCTTGAGACTGGCTCTGCAGTGTCAACGGTTGCCGAGGGCGACTTGGTCGTGGGCCTAGCCTTCGGAACATTCGGGTCGGAGATCGTTACTCGCGAAGAAATGGTCGCGCCCGCGCCGGCAGGTTTCCCAGCGTCGGACCTGGCGACGATGCCAACGGCATTCGTTTCGGCCGCGCTGTCGTTCGACTCTGCCGGCCTACGAGCTGGCGAGCGGGTCCTGATTCACGCAGGTGCCGGCGGCGTGGGCCTCGCGGCCATTCAGTTGGCCCGGGCTGCTGGCGCGGAGGTCTTTGCCACGGCCAGCGTGCGCAAGCGCGACTACCTGCGGTCCCTAGGCGTGCGGCACGTCTACGACAGTCGCACCACAGCGTTTGGCGCAGCCGTCCTGCACGACACGGGCGGTGCCGGTGTCGACGTGGTTCTGAACAGCCTGACCAGCGAAGGCTTCATCGAGGCTAGCCTGTCGTGCCTCACTCGAGGTGGCCGCTTCGTCGAGATGGCGCGCGTGGACATCCTCAGCGAAGAGGCAATGGCCGCCGTCCGCCCGGACGTGGGCTACCACATCCTCAAGCTAGACGTGCTCAAGGAGCACTGCCCTCAAGAGCCCGGGGACGCGCTGCGGCGCGTGATGAAGCGCTTGGAGGCTGGTGAGATTGCGCCAATTGTCCACAGCCGGTGGCCCCTCTTCGAGGCTAGCTCGGCCATGAAATTCATGCGCGATGCCCGGCATATCGGCAAGCTCGTGCTGGCGGCATCGCCGCTAGTGCGGGGAAGCCTGCGACAGGATCGAAGCTACCTCGTGACCGGCGGTCTCGGGGGAATCGGCTGTGTCGTAGCAGGCTGGCTCTCGGAACGAGGCGCGGAAACAATCGTGCTCAACGGCCGACGGGCGCCTGACTCGGACGCCCGGGAGACGATCGCCGCGTTGCAAGAACAAGGCATCGCGGTGCGGGTCGAACTCGCTGACGTTACGGACTCCGCCGCTCTGGATGCAATGCTGGCGAGGATTGACCGGGAATTGCCGCCACTCGGTGGAGTGATCCACAGCGTGGGCGTGCTCTCGGACGCCTCGATCGGGAATCAAACCTGGGACAGCTTCGAGACGGTGCTGTGGCCAAAGGTCTTGGGTGCATGGCACCTCCACAAGGCAACTGCAGGCCTTGACCTGGACTTTTTCACGCTCTTCTCGAGTGTCGCCGGAATCTGGGGCAATCCGGGCCAGGCGAACCACTCGGCGGCCAACGCATTCTTAGACCAGCTCGCCGCTCACAGGCGGGCCACCGGACTGCCGGGCCAAGCCATCGCCTGGGGCGCCTGGTCCGGGCTGGGCGAGGCGGAAGAACAGCGCGAGCGAATCGCCCGGCAGTTGGCGGCATCGGGAACGGGCTGGATCACCCCTCAGCAGGGTCTGCGCGTATTGGATCGCTTGGTACGGCAGGATCCTGCTGCGGCTGTGGTGGCAGCAGTGGACTGGCAATCGTTCGGGGAGGCCGTTGATGGCCGTCCAGCGCTGCTCGAAGACCTACTCGCCGACGGATCTGATCTCGAAGACGATGCCGAGGTCTCGTCGGACGACCTGCGTTCTCGCCTGCAAGAGGCAACTTCTCAAGAGCGCGAGGATCTGCTGCTTGCATTCCTGCAGCAGGAGGTCCAAGCCGTGCTAAGACTGCCGTCGGCACCATCGCCGACGGTGGGATTCTTCGACCTGGGAATGGACTCGTTGATGGCCGTGGAGTTGCGCAACCGGCTCAGCAGGATGTTCTCGGAGACTATTGTGCTCTCGAACACGCTGGTGTTCGACTACCCGACCATTGCCGACCTCGCCGCTCACTTGGTCGGGGACCTTGACGACGCCGGTGGTGCGTCGACTCCCGCGCCCGTGCCTGAACAGGTTCAGGCGCCCCAGACACGGCGCAACGCTGACGGCAGTGAAGCTGGGATCGCGATCGTGGGCATGGCTTGCCGTTTCCCGGGCGCGCCGGACTTGTCGACGTTCTGGAATCAACTCATCTCCGCGACCGACGCGGTGGCGGACAAACGGCGGGAAACCGAACTTTGGGAGGCCTTCATCCAAGACCTGCCAACCCAGTACGGCAGCTATCGACAAGCCGGATTCGTGGAAGGGATCGATCAGTTCGATGCCAAGTTCTTCCGGATCTCGCCGCTGGAGGCGCGGCTGGTCGATCCTCAGCAGAGAATGCTGCTCGAGACGACTTGGGAGGCAATCGAGGATGCTGGGATTGCCGCAGATCGTCTGAAGGGTAGCCGCACCGGCGTGTATGCCGGCGTTTCCAGCAGCGAGTATCGAGACCTGATGAAGAGTGGCGGCCATGGGATTGGATACTTGAGCACGGCCGCGAGCATGGCGGTAGGACGGGTCGCCTTCAAGTTCGGACTGGAGGGGCCGACCATGCCGGTCCAGCTGAACTGCGCTTCCTCGCTCATCGCGCTGCATCATGCCGTAGCGGGCTTGCGCTTGGGCGAGATGGACTTGGCCCTGGTTGGTGGCGTGAACGCCGTGCTCTCGGCGGGCGTATCTCGGGAGATGGCGGACTTGCGGCTTCTCTCGCCGACGGGCCGCTGCAGGGCCTTCGACGCCTCTGCCGATGGATTCGTCCGAGGTGAGGGTTGCGGCATGGTTGTGCTCAAGCGTCTGAGCGAAGCGGAAGCCGACGGGGACCGAATTTGGGCGGTGATCCGCGGCTCGGCGTTCAACCAGAACGGGGCTACCGCAGCCGCGACGGTTCCCAACGGCCCGGCTCAGGAGCGGCTCATCGAGAGCGCACTCGCTCAGGCCGATCTCGCTCCATCCGACATGGACTATGTCGAAGCGCACGGGGCCGGGTCCGCGTTCGGCGACTCCATCGAAGTTCAGGCCGCGGCAGCGGCATACGGCAAGGGACGCCCTGCGGAGCGGCCGCTGCTGATGGGCTCAGTGAAGACGAATATTGGCCACTTGGAGCCGGCGGCGGGGGTTGCAGGCTTGATCAAGACCGTCCTTGCCATCCAGCACGGCGTGATTCCGCCGCAGCTGCACTTCAAGAATCCGAGCACACTCGTCGATTGGCAGCAGCTGCCCGTGCGAATCCTGACCGAGGCCACCGACTGGCCGACTGCGCCGGGCCAGCCTCCACGGGCGGGCGTGAGCGCCTTCGGGATCGCTGGGGTGAATGCGCACGTGGTTCTGGAAGGGTACGCCCCGTCGAGCGGCACCGGCCGCGAACGCCGCCATGCGGAGCTACCCGAAGGCTTCGCGCAGATGGTCGCCGTGCCGGCGCCTGCCTCTCTAGCAGACATGCCCGAGACGCTGCGGGCTGTGTCCGCGCGGCCCTCACGCCTCCTGGTGCTCTCCGCGAAGTCGGGCCAGGCGCTGCGGGCTCTGGCGGGCCGGTATCTCCGATGGTTGAGCCAGCGTGCTGGCCAAATGCCGGCAGGCGAGGCAGCATCCGATTCGCTGCTTTCTGACATGGCGTGGACGGCCGCCGTTGGCCGCAGTCAAATGGCCTTCCGTGCAGGCCTGGTTTTCCGCGACGCGGAATCGCTAAGGGATGGGCTGAGGAAGCTCGCGGAATCCGAGGGGGACCTAGCGCCGCGGTCGGCGAAGAAGGTGGCGTTCGCGTACACCGACGACATTCGCCCTTGGACAGAGATTCTGGCGAAGCTGTATGAGACCGAGCCTGTCCTCCGGGCAGTGCTCGCCAAGTGCGAGCAGATTCTCGCGGACGAGCGCGGTTCCTCGCTGCTCGATGTCATGTTCGAAAGGCCGGATGCGAAAGGCACGCTGGGCGATCCGGCTTGGGCGCAGCCTGCGGCGGTGGCGGTTGGCTGTGCGCTCACGGCCCTTTGGTCCAGCGTCGGGATTCGGCCCAGCGCGGTACTGGGGCAAGGTTGCGGGGAGATCGCTGCCGCTCAGGCAGCGGGAGTATTCGACCTCAAGACCGCGATGCGGCTGGGCGCAGCACGGGGAGCGACGTTTGGGAGGCTCGCGGAGGATGCGGCAGAACTGGTCACCGGGGGCGAACTGGAGGCTGTGATCGAGAGCGTCGCAACAGCGCAGCCGTCAGCGAGTTTCGTGAGCTGGGCAACCGGCCGCCGGATGGCAGCTGGCGAGGTGCTCGATCCGGCCTATTGGCTGCGTCATGCTGCGAGCGACTCGCGAGAATCGAACGCAAGAACCGAGGACTTGTCGGACCTCGGGATCGACGTGATCATCGAGATCGGACCGGATTCGGAGCACCGCGCGGTATCGACCTGGCCAGAACCGGCCAGCAGCACCTCGGCGCCTGAGGCGCTTCCCGCCCTAACACAGCCGACGGATTCGTCCAGCGGTGGCTTTGTGAACGCGGTCGCGCGGGCGTACGAGGCGGGGCTCGCCGTCTCGTTGGAGGGGCTCTTTGCAGGCGAGGCGAGATGCCGGATCGCATTGCCGGGCTACCCATTTCAGCGCAGGCGCTTCTGGCTCGCTCCAACGGCTCGATAGCCGCACGCAGGCGGCGCCTGTCTCGGCGCGGGGCCAAGCAGTTCGATCACTGGCGGCAAGAGAATATCAAGCCCTGTCGGCGAATGGTGCCGTTTCCCACAGGAATCAGAGCCCGGCGCACGCTCAATCGGGACTCGAGCCAGTCGGGCCCCTCATGACTCAACCTGCCCATCATCCTACCAGCGACAGGCCCCTCATCCAGAGGCCCTCAGCGGGGGTGCATTGCCGCCAGTCCATGACCGCGTCATTGTCGCTGCCAGACGATTCGACGGCCCGGATACCGAGTCAATTGCCGTCCGATCACGCCGCAACGGGTTCCAACGGCACACAACAACGCTCGCACGTTCCACCCCACGCTAGTCAGACCTCCATTTTGAGAATTGCTGATCGCTCGGAACGCGACACAGGGAACTTGCAATGCTCTGGGTCACATTGCTGGCGCCCACATTGGGACGCTGGACTCGGAAGGACTCTGACAATCGAAACATATCGGTCCGGCGCGGCGGGAGTCGCATTGTACTTGCAATCCTGCTCACTCAATAATTTTTCACCAGCTCACTGCCTTCGCTCAGTCGTTCCAAAGTCGCTTTCAGGTTCTTCCTCATATCCGCCTTCATTTTGCTCAGCATCCGACTCGCCCGACTCTTCACCCAAGTCCATAGGATCTCCACTGGGTTCACTTCCGGGCTGTACGTCGGCTGATACGCCAACTCAATCTTGCCCTCTTGTGCCTTCAACCATTCCCGAACGAGATTCGCCGTATGCACGCTCCCATTATCCACAACCACGATCAGTTTACCCGCAGTGGCCTGCGTCACCTGCTCTAGGAACTCAGTGAAGGCCAGTGCGTTCACGGAACCTTCATGCAGCTTCCAGTGCAACCTCCCGTCCGGACTGATCGCTGCCAGCATGCTCACTCGGTACTTCGAGTTTGTCGTCTTCACAATCGGCGTCTCTCCCTTTCTGACCCATATTTTCCCGTACACGCACTGCGCTGCCAAGCCCGACTCGTCTGCGAATACAATCGTCTTTCCCTCTTGGACCGCACGCTTCACTAGTGCCGGCAATGTAAGGAATCAGTAAGGGGGCCGCTGGGTACTCCCTTACCGATTCCTTGCGCAGTGTAGGTTCTGGTTCAGGGATCCGAGTGCGGGTGCGCGTGGCGGGGAGCGGGCAGAGGTGGTGTGGCGATGCGGTGCTGGCTTGCCGGGCGGGTCTTTGCGATCCTGTGCCCTAGGGAGCGGCGCATGAGCGGCTGTAGCGGTGTGAAGATACGACGACCGCACATCTGCTACGTGCTTCCGATCGGCGCAGTTGCGGTATCTCTATGACAGGAATGCAGAGCGGATCTCGCTCTTCCAATCCGCCTTCAATCCTTCACCTCGGCTCTAACAGACATCGTTCTTATCGAGGAAGTCTCTCAGCATCTCAGCACACTCCGCCGGCTTCTCCAATTGCAAGAGGTGCGTGGCTCCGGGCACGAAATCATAATCGACCGCTGCGGCACGGTCTAGGTTCAAGGTTGGCAAGTATGCATATGTAGAGGTGGGATCGGATCCGATGACTTTCGTTGGACAGTTGAGCACTTCCAAATCCAGAAGGGGTGAAAATGACCGCACATATTCTGCGATCTGGGCTTCATACTCGCGCGGGCATCGGAGTTCGAAGTCCGGCCCTACGGCACAGGGTCGAAGAGTTGTTCTCGCCACGAGTTCGCGCACTTCGGGCGCGACTCTCGAATATAGTGGCGACAGGCCAAGGACCGTCACAAATTCGCTCAGCGTGCGAAATTTCTCGCTCCGCCGCCGGGTCATCGCAGCAGTGCGTTCCGCTGCAGTGTCGAACTCCGCCTCATTGGCCGTAGGCTTGCACACCGGGGGGTCGAACAGCACCAGTGCAGAATACAGGTCAGTGAATGACATAAGAGCCACAAGCGCGGAAAATGAGTGAAAAACTCCTACGGTGGGCTTCTTTCCGTAGGCGTGGTCAATGAACGCAAGGATGCGATCATGGTCTGCAATCAGTGTCGGGATGTTGTGATCCCGCTGGGCTCCGACTGCGTTCCAGCCATGGTTCCTTAGGTCATAGACCATCAAGTCGAAATCATCGGCTAGAAGCGACCAGAACGGATAATAGAGATCGATCGCGAGGCCGTTGCCGTGACTTAGCACGAGCCGCGGGCCCGACGGATTGCCATGCTGTCGCAGTTTGGTGACGGTGCGACCGTCAAGGCGGACCTCGCACACTGACAAGGGCTCGGGAATCTCTATCACGGAACCAACTGCTACTCCACGGCTACCGCGTCAGGAATCAGTTGCGCATCGCTCGGATTAGAGGCTAGCGACGTCTCTTCTCGGTGAGGGCGGGTGTTCAAGGCAGCGCCGCCCAGTTCGGAACCCACCTGCAGGAAGTCCTGTGAACGACTGATTGCTGTCAGCCAAGACGGAGAGACGCGCATCCCGAGCGCCTCATATGCACTGGAATGGCAGCATACGGCTGTTCTCAGCTGGATCGGCGCTGGGTCGGCACAGCAGCGCATGCGGCCAGCGACCGGTCGGCTGTTGGGTGCGAGCACGCCCATTACTCTCTCATTCTCCCTCATTCTCCCGCTGCCCAGCAGTGGGCCTGACCCCGTTTCGGCCTTCCCCAGCCCCGTCCCGGGCATTTTCCAAGCTCCGTATGAGAGAGTATAGGTGGTACTCAATTACCATGTGGTCATGCCCAAGCGCTCCCTCGCCCTGCTCGCCGAAGCCCTCTCCGGTCCCCAGCCCCTCACCCTGCCGCAGCTGCAGGCCGTGCTCCACGACGCCTCCCCGGCCACCACGTTCCGCTATCTCCGCCAGGTCCCCTACTTGCGCAGCTACAACCACAACGGGAGCTACTACACGCTCTTCGACCCGCAGCGCTTCGACAGCTTCGGCCTGCTCTCGCTCGGCACCGTGCGCTTCTCCCAAGACCGCAGCCTCATCGCCACCGTGCCCCGGCTCGTCCACCAGGCCGCGGCCGGCTGGACGGACAAGGAACTTCGATCCCTGCTCCACGTCCCCGTGCAGGGCCCGCTGCTGGCCGCCGTGCGCCGCGGCCTGATCCAGCGCGAGCCGATCCACGGGGTCTTCGTCTACCTGTCCGCCGATGAGCCAGCGGCCCACTCCCAGCGCACGGCCCGCCTGCGCCGCATGGGCCCCGCCTCGGAGCTCGACCCCTGGCAGGTCATCCACGTCCTGCTGGCCCTGCTCCGGCATCCCAACACGTCCCTTGACCAGCTGGCCCGCCTCCTGCACGGCCACTCCCCTCCCATCCGCCTGCCGCAGATCACCGCCGTGCTGGCCGAGTTCGACCTCGAGCCGCGCGCCGAAAAAGGGGGGCCTGCAGACTGCTGAGCCTGCTCGTGGCGCAGGCTTCCGGCGCTGGCTGGACGGCGGACCGGATCACCCGCCTCCTGCAGGGCCCGGCCGCATTGCCCCGCCTGCACTTCCGTCCCAGTGCCCGGCGCTGTTCCGACTGCGGATCCGCCCTGCGCTGCCTCAAGTCCAAGACCCGCTCGCTGATCACCTTGGCCACCGGCCCCGTCCGCGTGCACGAACTCCGCATGCACTGCCCCGCTTGCGGATCCGCACCGCTGGCCTCCCGGCAGTTGGCCAGCCTGGCCCCTCCCGGCCAGCGCTACGGCTATGACCTGATCGCGCGGGTCGGCCTGCAGCGCTACCTCCACCTGCGCCAGCGGTCCGAGATCCGTGCCGACCTCACCCGGCGCGGCATCACGCTCTCCGCCGGCTCGCTCTCGGCACTCTGCGACCGCTTCCTGCACTGGCTGGGCCAGCTGCACATCCAGCGCGCCCCGGCGCTGCGCAAGGCCATGCGGCACGGCTATCCGCTGCACCTCGACGCCACCAGCGACAAGGGCCAGGGTGGACTGTTCCTCTGCCTCGACGGTTGGCGCGACTGGGTGCTGCATGCCGTGCGCATCCGCTCTGAGAGTGAAGCCGAACTGCGCCCGGCCCTTGAGGCCACCGTGGCGCTGTTCGGCCAGCCGTCGGCCTTCCTGCGGGACCTCGGAAAGGCCGGGGCCAACGCTGTCGGCGCCTGCCGGCAACCCCCCAGTGCGGACTTGGTGTGCCAATTCCATTTCCTCGCCGCCGTCGGCCGCAAGCTGCTGCAGGACGACCACGCCGCCCTGCAGCGCGGCCTGACCCGCCTCCGGGTCCGCAGCAGCCTACGGGAATGGTGTTGTCTTCCGGTTTATTTGGCAAGGCGTTTTCCGGATTAAATGGCAGGCGGGGAGCGGAATTTTCCGGATTGCTTGCGTCTGGCTGGGGGCGAGGGCGAGCTCGAAAACTGCTACTGCAAGAAGGAAAAGGAAGGGGTCAGGAGGAGCGTAGGCGTTCTCGCCCGGCTCCCGGCCCTGCGCGCACGCAATTGCAGGCAAGACTGCCGCGCAGCACCTCCAACGCATGTCCGAAAGCCTACCGGCCGACTCACCCACGCCGATGGATTTGTCACATTAAATGAGAAAGTTCCCTTATCTGGAATCATCCAGTTTGACAAAAACAGCCCATTTTCGTGCCAAATAATGTGACAAATAACGTGCGCCGTGCTAAGGCACTGGCTCCCAGCGGGTGCGAAGCCCGCCCGGCTAACTGTCGCTCCAGCCGGAAGCCGTCGGAGCGGGTCATGGAGGTAACGACATGGACTGAAGCACTCCGACGTGACGGGCCGCCTTTTGGGCGGCTCAGCGAGCACGCAGGCCGCAACGCGAGTGAACGCCGAGCAGGCCTCGAAAAGCATAATGCGGAGGCCGACCCGCCGTTATTTCGGGGAAGGCAGCCAGCGTCCGGGAAGCGAGCGATGCGAGCACCGGGCGTCTCCGCCGGGGTATTGGCGGCAGCATGCGTGCAAGAGGGAGACGGAGGCAACACGGGAAGCCCTGTCGGTGGCGTGCACGCGCCAACCGGACTCCCGCGAGGGACAGGCCGGGCCGGTCAGGGTGGCGGAGAGGCCCGTAGTACCGGGGAAGCCGGGTAATGCCGGTGGAGGGAAGGGGCCTCAGTTCGAGAGCGATGCAGGAAGGAGGACAGGACCGATGGAGACTGGCGCGAGCCTATTAGCTCCGGAAAAGTTCGGAGACTCCAGAGCGCATCACATGCGCAAGCGAAGGAAGACCCGGACCACTGCGCGCAGCAGTGGCCGGGAGAACTGGCACGCGCCGTTGACGCACCTGCGGACCAGCGGCTCAGCCAGTGGCTGTGTCGGAAGCACCAGGCGAAGTCGGGCCACCCCGTGCGGTACCCGAGCGAGAGGCTGAGGATTGACTTCGGCCTCGTGCGCCTGCCAGTGCGGACGGCCAGCTTTCCGTGGGCGAAGGCATGATCTCGTCCGAGAGCCGGATGCTGGAAATTGGCATGTCCGGTTCGATGAGCGGGGAGAGGAGACGTAGTTAAGCGGGAAGGTCAGTGAGGCACCTACAGATGGCGAAAGCCGTAGGAACAACCCTAAAACAGCTACTGCTTCCTTGCTAAGGCCAACGCGCCTCTCCTCGACTCTACAATGGTTGCGCCCGCTGCGGGCACAGGCTCGCCTGCCCCGGGCCAGCGGGCGGGACAGGCAGCTGCCGGCACTGCTGCTGTGGCTCTTGGAAGGCGACGGTCGCAAGCGACCGTGCTTCCCCTTCGGCCTGGCGCAGCTGGACTTCTACCAGCGCTGCTGCCGCTTCGAGGCAGTTGCTACCCAGCGCCTGCCCGACCCGCGCTCGGCCCGCGAGTAGGACACGCTGGATCGTGTCCGGGACCTGTTGCGGCCCCTGCACGAGCGCGCCTTCGGCCTGGCCGCGCTGGCCGACCGCCTCGCGTGCAGCCAAGCGGCCTTCGCCGAGCTGCGCCAAGTGCTGCGCCTGCGCCACGACGCGCTGCGCGGCCGCAAGCCTGCCGCGAACTCACCTCCGCCGGGCCTCAGGGCGACCCGCCTGGACTCGATTGCCAACCGTCTCGAGGCCTACCGCGTCGAACTTCGCCAACGCGTCGCGAGCGCCACACGGGGCTCGCTGCCGGAAGCCGAGGTGCTCGCATACCTCGACCGCTAGCATGAGCAACTCGTCGGCCACCCGCGGGCGTATGACGCCGACGGTCAGGTCGTGGAGGTTGTGGAGCGCACCAACAATCCGGCTGAGCACCGCTTCGGCAGCGCCAAGCGCCAGCTGCGCCGACGCTTGGGGCGCGCCAACCTGGGCCGCGACATGCAGGACCAGCCGGCGGAAGCGGCGCTGGCCGCGAACCTGCTGGACAAGGGCTACGTGCGGCTCCTATGCGGAACCCTCGACGAACTGCCCCAAGCCTTCGCCCACCTCGTGCAGTCGGGCGCGGCCACAGCCCGACCCGCCTTGGACCGCGACAAGCCGGATGCCGATCTGAGGCGATGCATCCGAGCATGGGGAGCCAAGCCCGCGGTTCAACCGCAACCTCCCGGCGACTGCAGTGAACATGCTCGAAAGTCCATCACGCCCAACCGAATCCTGACGCGATAGCTCCACGGGGCCGAGCTGACATGTTGCCAGCCGATCGTGCCTAGCGATCTGGATTCGATCCGGAACCTGGACGGTGCCACGGACCGCGCGGTCGTCAACCCCGACGGCGCCTGCACACGCGAGCTGGGGCGACGAACTCTACGAAGCTAGACGCCGATTCCAATTCGCGACCTGGCGTCCTTGATCCTCGGGCACTCCGGGGCTGGTGGCGCTCCAGACGCCGCGAGCGTCGGCATGTTCCGCCCTGTCCGATTGGATCGACACACCGCCAACCACTCACTGGCTCCATCCGGGCCGCCGTGAATGGCCGCGGCGTTCCTGACTCTCCCAGCCGGGCCGAGCCTGATGTCGGTCTTGCGGTGCGCAACGCAACATAGCCTGACGCTTTGAAGCGCACGCACATGCCTGAGCGACTATTTGTCGGGCAACATCGCTCGGCCGTCCACTGCGGCGTGCAGTGCTCAGCCAGCACGCGAGTCGATGAACGCTACGAGCGCGCTCAGGTTCTCGAACTGCTTGCAATCATCAGGCGCCAAACCCAGATCGAATTCACCATCGACCAGCTTGAAGAACGCGATCGCATCGACTGAGGAAATGCCGATGTCGCCAAACGCCGAATCAAAGTTCGGTTCATGGTCCAAGTCGAAATTGTCAGCGATTAGCGTCGCGAGACGGTCTGAGGTTGATGACATCGGGATGGTCTCCTTCGGTGGATACACGGCGTGAAGATCAGCACAAGGCCTCGTCTTGCGCGAAGCCACGAGCCACGCCAAGCCCCATAGTACACGATTGTCGACCCGGTGTGCAGCTTGAACTCGCCCACGGCCTCGGCCGAAGGTCTCATCTCGTTGTTGTTTCCCCCGGAGAGGTCCATGCGGCCGACGGGGATGCCCTCGATCAGGATCTCATACGAGTACTGCTGGCCGCCGTTGATCGAGCCCTCGAACTCGCCTCCCGTCGTCCCCGGCAGGCTGCGGAAGATGAAGCTCTGGATCTGGCGCTGTCCGTCCTCCACGAAGATCGGCCAGTTCTGGTACTCCTCCGAGCTCACGTACCGCCCGATCTCGGCCGTGCCGGACTCCAGCAGCGGCGGCGTGGCGCTGACTGTGACCTCTTCGGCCACCGCGCCGAGCTGCATCGTGACATTGATCGTCATCGTCTGGCCTACTCGGAGGATGACGTTTTCCTGGTTCGCCGTGCGGAAGCCGCGGGCGCTGATGCGCAGCGTGTAGGTCCCTGGCTGGAGGTAGGGGAGCGTGTAGGCGCCGGCCGTGGTGGACGAGGTGGCGCTCTCCAGGGCCGTGCCCGCGTTGGTGGCGATCACGGTCGACCCGGGGATTACGGCGCCGGTCGAGTCCAGGATGGTGCCGTTCAAGGTGCCTACCGCACCGTGCCCGTAGGCCAGCCCGGCTGCCACCGCCAGCGAGAAGGTCAATCGAATGAGCGCTTGCACGCGTCCAATAGAGTCGAGCCAGCAGCGGGCGGCAACCGTTCGCGTCGCCGAATCCTGCTCGGGAAAGCAGGCTGGGCGCGCGCCGGCCCTGTCGTCTTGGGGCCGGTCAGAGCCCATTTCGCTCCTCCAGTTCCGTTGGCCGCCAGCCTCCCTGCTGCCTTGGAGAGGAGTCGGCCGTCTGGGGCGCGGCGGCGAGCGACTGTTTCGTTGGCAGCTGCGACTCCATTGCCGCAAGGCCGAGGCATCGACCAAGACTCCCTACCGCCTGAAGCAAGGCAGCCTCGAACTCCCGCTGGACAGTAGGTCTGTCGCTGGTCGGAAGCCAGTGTGCGATGCCGAACTACCCGTCCAAGGTGGACCTCGCTGCGGAGGTGCATCTTGCGCAGCGCAGTCAAGAGGTCCCGGTCAGGGCCTGCCTCTTGATCTCGTAGTTCGCCACGTATCGCATCAGGCTCGGAATCCCCGGCTCATAGGACGAGATGCCCTGATGCACAATCGGGCAGACATAGCCCAAGTGACGTAGGACGCGTTCCGCCGTGAGGGCCGTCTTCCGGTCCGAGGTCTTCCCCTTCTGCCGAAGCGCCGACTGGATTGCCAGCGTAACACGCTCGCGAAATACGGACTCACGATCCAAGAACTCCCCAGCCACCGCGGCCGCCACCGAGACCAGCTCGGCAGTTCTCAGTTCATCCAGCAGTTCTTCGTACAGGTCTTCACGCCGCTGCTCGAAGAGCGGTCTCGCTCGGGATAAGTCG
This sequence comes from Bryobacterales bacterium, assembly GCA_963662745.2. Taxonomy (GTDB): domain Bacteria; phylum Acidobacteriota; class Terriglobia; order Bryobacterales; family UBA6623; genus VXMF01. Next base: position 4,209,389 of record CAXXUI010000001.1, on the reverse strand, counting down.
GCCAGCGAGGCAGGCACGGACGGGTCGGTGCATCCCTTCCAGAGCAGGTCCCCCCAGAGCTGCAGGAAGAACGGGTAACCGTGACTCTCCGCCACTACCTGCTGCAATGCCTCGTCGTTGATCGACCGCCCACCCTCCCGCAGCGGAACTTGGATGGCGGCGGCGGCCGGGCCCGGCTCCAGCCGGCCCATGCGCACCTGCCTGTTCCGGATCCAAAAGGACGCCCTCATCGCGCGAAGGCGATAGGGCAGGTCGGGTGTGCCAGCAAGGATCAGCAGCACCGGCAGCCCTTCGCCGCGCAAGCCTTGGACCTCGTTGAGCAACACCTCGCCCGGACTCGCGCCGAGCCGGTGTGCCTCGTCGACCGCCAATAGCGTCGGGCGCTTGCGCGCCCTCCGCGCCAGAACGTCGGCCACTTGACGCGCGGGGTCCGTGAGCGTCACACTACCGATCCACGGCATCGAGATGCCCCCCAGCCAGCGCAGCCATCGCGGCTCAGACGAGACGCGGCGCGCCAGGGAATCCGCCGTGAGTGCAACGTTCCCGGAGAAGTGCTGCACATCGATCCCCAACGCCTCGGCTTGGGACCGGGCCCAGAGCAGCAGGGCAGTCTTGCCGTTCCCCCTCGGCCCATGCAGGATGATGTCGCTGGCCGGTGCCTCGCGAACTGCAAGGACCTCCAGGAACTCGCGTATCACGGCTTGCTCCGTCGCCCGGCCGGCCAAGTAGGGCGGCAGCTTCCCGGGGCCCGGCTGAAACGGACTGCGCCCGGTTGCTGAGTCCCGGTGGTGCGCGAGGAGGGCTGCCATCGCCCACTCATCATAGGGCGTCTCGGTTCGCGACTGGCCTGCTGCCGCAGCCCCAAAATTGCAGTCCCCTAATGCCCCCACGGGGACTTCTGGAGCAGATCGGGTAACGCATCGCCGTCGCTGGACATACAATCGCCATCGCAGGGCTGGATGCTGCCATGATCCTCCTTCTCCTTGTGGGGAGGGAGGGTTAGGCAACAGCCGGTTGGTCCTCCATGCCAAGCCACGCCGCGTCGTCTGTATGACGCCCGCGCGAGTTTATTGGCCGTCGCCGGGATCTGGGAAGCACCCGCCGCCCCCTGGAGTCTCGATGCGCAGCCGGTCCCCTTGCCGGAGCTGGAAATTGCCCTTGGCGGGGATCTCTTCGCCGTTCAGCAAGTTTCTGCCACGGGCTCCGCGGCCGCCCCCCTCTGCTCCTGAGGGCCGGCTTTTCCTCCGCTCGGACAAGATCGAGAGCGTCGCGTCGGCAAGGAACTCGTATTCCCGGATCACGCCGTCCCCTCCGCGGTGCTGGCCCTTGCCGCCGCTTCCGCGACGCACCGCGTAGCGTCGGATCCGTACCGGATATCCCCGCTCCAGGGACTCGGTCGGCGTGTTCAGGCTGTTGGTCATGTGAGTATGCACGGCGCTCAGGCCGTCCGCTCCCGGCCATGCGCCCATGCCGCCAGCGATGGTCTCGTAGTAACTGAAGGGCCGACTCTGCTCGGGGAGCGACCCGCCGAAGCTGACGTTGTTCATGGTCCCCGAACTGGATGCCGGCAGCTGATCAGGAAGGGCCTCGCGCAGCGCTCCCAGCAGCGTGTCGACGATCCGCTGGGAAGTCTCCACGTTGCCCGCGGCTGTGCTGGCAGGCAGCAAGGCGTCGCAGATGCTACCCGAGCGGGTCAGGATCCGGATGGGGCGCAGCGTTCCGGCGTTGAAAGGAGCCTCGGCGTCCAGCAGGCAGCGAAAGCAGTACATCACCGCCGCCGTGGTGACGGCCCGGTTGGCGTTTACGCCACCCTGGGTCTGCGGGGCCGATTCGCGGAAGTCGACCGTCGCCCCGGACCCGCGGACGGAGAGCCGGCACCGGATCTCGATCGGCCCGGAGCCGAATCCGTCGCCGTCCAGCCAGTCGGAGAATGTGTGCTCGCAGTCGGGCACAGCGGCAATGCGAGCGCGCATCAGCTTCTCGGCGTAGTCCTGCAAGGCAGCCATCTGGTGGGTTACGCGACCCTGGCCGTGCCGGGCTACGGCCTCGGAGAGCCTGCGCTCGCCCACCCTGTGCGCGGCGACCTGCGCTCCGAGGTCGCCCAGCCGCTCTTCGGGCGTCCTGACGTTGGCGAGGATCAAGGACAGCAGCGCTGCATCGAACTCACCCTCCCTGACCAGCGGGATGGGAGGGATGCGCAGCCCCTCTTGGTAGATCTCGCTCGCCAGAGGCATTGATCCGGGAGCCATGCCGCCCACGTCGGCATGGTGGGCCCGGGTGGCTAGGTAGAACGCGGGCTCGGACCCGCCAGCTTGGAAGACCGCCGATACGGTCGTGATGTCCGGCAGGTGCGTGCCGCCCCGGAACGGGTCGTTGAGGAAGTAGATCTCGTCGGGCCCGGGACGGAACTCGTCAGTGACTGCCCTCACGGAGGCCGGCATCGCTCCCAAGTGGGCCGGCATGTGGTCGCCCATCGCTACCGTCCGCCCCTGAGCGTCGTACACGGCGCAGGAATAATCTCGCCGCTCCTTGATGTTCGGCGAGAACGCCGTCCGGCGCAGCACGATGCCCATCTCTTCGGCGATGGAGACGAACAGGTGGCGGAAGACTTCGAGCTCCAAGTTCATGGCGCCTCCGGCACGTGCCGTCGGCGGGCGCCAGCGCTGCTTCGCGCGGCCGCGGCTAGCATGCGCGCTCCAGGATCAAGTGGGAGCCCGGCGCTTCCCGGCATCGCCAGCCGTTCGGGACGTAGACGCTCGCGAATCGGGACGCGCCCGCCGCCCGGTCGAAGTCGGGCCGGTCCTTCTCAGGCGTCCTTCCAATGGCCCGCACGCGCGCGGTGACCACTTCGGCATCCCGACCGGGATGACGGTAGCCGTACCGGCGCTCGTGGATTTCGCCGAATGCGTCCGTCCGCTCGGCTGGGACGCTGATCTCGTAGGACTGGCCTTCGTAGCGCATGTCGACGGTCCGGATCAGGTCGGGGTCGGCGAAGCCCTGCCGCCGCATGTCGGTGGCCGCGGTGAGGGCCAAGCGATTGAGCACCTCGCCGGCACTCGCGCCCAGCACGCTTGCCGAGTAGTCCCGGACGCAGTCCGCCAGCAGCATGCCGAGCGCCGACAGCACGCCCGCGTGGGCCGGGACCACTACCCGTCGGATCTGGAGGCTATCAGCGAGTTCGCATGCATGTAGCGCTCCCGCTCCGCCGAAGCAGATCAGCGCGTAGTCGCGCGGGTCGTGGCCTCGCTGTACCGAGACCGCGCGGATGGCCCGCTCCATTCTGGAGTTCGCCGCCCGCACCACCGCCCGCGCCAGCTCCTCGACGCTGGTCCCTGCCTCCCGGGCCGTGCGGGTCGCGTAGTCGCGTGTCCTGGCGGCGTGCAGCCGGATCGCTGAACCGGTGAACGACTCAGCCTCGATGCGGCCCAGCAGGAGGTTGGCGTCGGTGACTGTGAGTTCCTCTCCCACGCCGTAACAGACTGGTCCGGGGTCGGCCCCCGCCGAGCGGGGGCCGACTCGCAGGGCTTCGCCCTCGTCGTAGTACGCCACTGAGCCCCCGCCCGCCCCGACGCTCTCGATGTCCAGCATCGGGATTCGCACCGGCAGCCCCGCGGCGTCGCGTTCCGTGGTGATCGCCGGCGCGCCGTCATACAGGGACACATCGGTCGATGTGCCGCCCATGTCAAAGCTGATGAAGCGCTTGATTCCGAGCCGCTGCGCGACGGCTGTAGCTCCAACTAGCCCGCCCGCGGGCCCTGACAGCACCGTCCGAACCGCTTGGCGGGACGCCTCCGAGGCGGAGATCGAGCCGCCGTTCGACTGGAAGATTCTCAGCCGAGCGCCCGAGAGACTCTTGGAGAGGGACCGGAGGTAGCGGCGCATGACCGGCGAGACGTACGCGTTGACCACCGTGGTCGCGGCCCGCTCGTACTCCCGGTGCTCGGGCAGGATCTCGCAGGAGAGGGACACGGAGTAGCCGGCTGCGCGCAGGGCGCGTCCCAGGCGTCGCTCGTGAGCGGGGTTGGCGTAGCTGTGGAGGAGGCAGACCGCGACTGACTCGACATCGCCCAGCCCGGCCGTCAGGGCCGCGACCTCGCTCTCGTCCAACCGCTCCAAGACCGATCCGTCGTGCAGCATCCTCTCTCGCAGGCCGTGCCGGTCCTCCGGTCGCACCAGCACGTTGCGGTGGGCCGGCCGCCATGAATACAGTTCCGCGCGGTTCTGGCGCGCGAGCTCCAGCAGGTCCTCGAAGCCTCGCGTGCCGACGAAGGCAGTGCGGGCCCCGCTGGCCTCGTGCAGGGTGTTGGTCGCAACGGTGGAACCGTGGACCACTTCATTGGGGGAGAAGCGGCTCAGGCCCTGCAGGATCGCCCTAGCGGGCGCGGCCGGTGTGGATCGCACCTTGAGGCTCTGCAAGGCGGAGCCGTCCCATGCGACGAAGTCGGTGAAGGTTCCGCCGCTGTCCACTCCGACTCGCATGGCATCGCCGCCGGCCTCGCCCGAGCGAAGGCACCGCGAACCTCCAGTCTATGGTTCCGAGCCGTTCGCGAGCCGTGTCCCGGGCGGGACTCGGTCACGGCAGCTTGCGCTCCGACCATCTCTCGCGCCAACGCCTGAGCGTCGGGCCAAGATTCTTCAAGGCTTGCAACGAATAGGTATCCGGCGCCAGCGGAACGGCGGCATAGTTGCTGGCTGCTAGCGCGGCACGGTTCAACGAACCGAGGATTGGGCCGAGGTCTACCGGCACAAGTTCCGCCTCCGCCTTCGATGCCGCACCATCGAGGATTCTCCACGGCGCGGAGCGCACGCGGAACGCCAGTGCTTCCTTCTTGAGGCAGCTAGGCCAACGGATCGCGAGTTCGCGCTCAACTACGACACCCACGGGGACAACTTCAACACCATGAAGAAGGTGCTGCTGCCGGAGTTCGACCGTGCCTTCTCTGCGTTGCTGGAGGACGATTCGCTGCAACTGCTGGCGGGCTTGGGGGACTCCCCGGAGCTCCACGAGCTCCGGGCGCGGGGGTTCGCCGAACGAGGGAGCCACCTCATGGCGGCGCGCGCTTGGCGGGCGGCCTTGGACCTGGACCCAGGCGGAACGAATCTGAAGACCGGTCTCGCCAATGCGCTCTACGAGGCCCGGGACTTCCGGACTACCGGCCCGGTCCTTGACGAGCTGCTCGAGGAGGGCGAGTCTCCCGAGCTGCGGTTCCTGCGCGGGAGCGCCCTCTTGAACGAGCAACGGGCGAACGAGGCAGTTCCGCACTTGGAGCGGGCTGTGGAGCTCGCGCCCGATCTGGAGCGGGCCAGAGCTGAGCTGAGCCGGGCCTACCTGGCCCTCGACCGTCCGGAAGGCGCGATTCCTCATCTGCGCCGGATCTTGGAGTCCGACCAGAACGGCAGCTACGCCTACCGCCTCGCCACGGCCTATCGGCGGGCCGGGAAGAAGGACCTGTCGGAAGCGGCTAGGACGGCGGCGCGGGCCGACCGGCGGGGCGGTGACTTGACGGCGCTGCGGCCGGCCTGCGGCATGCGAGACTTGAGAAGGGCGGAGGCGCCGTGATCAAGTTCTTGCTGTGGCTGCTGCTGCTGGTCTTCTCGCCGCTGCTGGCGCTGCTGGCCTTGGTGCTGTACCCGTTGGTGTGGCTGGTGCTGCTGCCATTCCGGCTGCTGGGGGTCACGGTCACCGCGGTGCTCGCGGCGCTGCAGGGGCTGTTGATGCTGCCGGCGCGCCTGCTGCGGGGCGGCTCCCCACGGTGAGAGCGCATCGGCCGGATGCCAGGCCGCCGCGGTCCGGTCGGCCCTACACGCTGCCGGCGCGCATCTGCTCCGCCAAGTAGTCCGTGGCGCGCCAGGCGAAGGCGAGGATGCTGAGCGTCGGATTCTTCTCGGTGGGCGTGGGGAAGGCGCTTCCATCCACCACGAACACGTTCGGCACCTCGTGCATCTGCATGTAGGCGTTCAAGGCTGACCGCTTCGGGTCCTCCCCCATGCGGCAGGTGCCGTGCTCGTGAATGGCCGCCCCCAGCTCGTCGACGTCGCCGCGCCGGTAGGGCAGCGGTTCGGCCCGCATGGAGTGCAAGATCTCCTCGACCGTGTCATACATGTGGGGGAGCATCCGGCGTTCGTTCTCCCCGAGCTGGTACTCGATGCGCAGGGTAGGCACGCCGAAGCGGTCGGGGGGCGTGCCTTCCACTGTGATCCGGTTGTCGCGGTACGGCAGGACCTCCCCGTAGGGATGCAGCTGAATCAGGGCCGGGTAGCGCCGCTTGACGCCGCGCTTGAAGTCCGCTCCGAAGCCCGGCAGCTGCTTCGCGTAGGGCGCGCCCGCGCCGCACCCGATGCCCCATAGCTGGATGCCGTAGCCGCGTAGGTAGTCGCGCTTCTGCTCGGGGCCTTCGAACCGCGGAATGTAGATGTGGCCGCCGGAGATGCCGTCGTCGTTGCTGGCGGCCCGGCCGTACAGCTGCGGGGCGAAGGCATGGACGTGGAAGCGGAACTGCTCGCACAGGTAGCGGCCGATCACGTCCGAGCCGTTGCCGATGCCGTTGGGGTGCGCCGAAGACTTCGAGTTCAACAGGATGCGCGTCGAGTCCACGGTCGACGCCGCCACGACCACCCGCTTGGCGGCCACGGTGCGCTCCTGTCCGGTGAGGCGGTCGAAGTAGCGTACTCCGCTGGCCAACCCGTCGTCGCCGGTGAGGATGTGGGAGACGATCGCGTTCGTCCGCAGCGTGAGGTTGCCGGTGTCGAGCGCGTCCTTAAGCAGGTAGTCCCCGGAATTGAAGAAGGCCCCGATGTCGCAGCCGCGCCCGCAGGCCCCGCAATGGTGGCACTTGGCGCGGCCGTTGTAGTCCCTAGTCAGGACTGCTCGGCGGCCGCGCACCACGGCGTACCCGGCGCGCTCGGCCCCCTTGCGGAGCAGCACCTCGCCGCAGCGCAAGTTGGGAGGCGGCAGGTGGTGCCGCGAGCCGGGCAGGAACCGCGAGTCGTCCTCCCCGCCGCACACCCCGATCAGGCGTTCCACCCGGTCGTAGTACGGGGCGATCTCCCCGTAGCTGACGGGCCACGGGATCTCCCAGCCGTCCAAGGCCGGTTCGGTAAAGTTCAGGTCGCCGTAGCGCAGCGACACGCGGCCCCAGATGTTGGTCTTGCCGCCCACGCCCCACACTCGGCGCAGCAGGAAGCTCTGGCCTTCGGGAGTGGAGTAGGGGCTCTCGCGCAGCGGGAGCGACTCGAATCCCGGCGGTCGTTCGCCGCGTCTCCGGCGCTGGCGGGCTTCCCACGGCTTCACATGTGACCAGAAGGTGGCAGGGTCGAAGCGGTCTCCGGCTTCGAGGATGAGCACCTTGGCGCCATTCTTGGTGAGGTTCCAGGCGGCCATGCCGCCCGCCGCGCCGCTGCCGATGACGACGACGTCGTCTGAAGTTGCCATCAAGCGTCCCCGTCGATCTGATGGTCGTGCGTGCAGCCAGGGAAGTCGGCCAGATAGGTGTTGCCCCGGTACCCGAGCTCCTGGACCAAGCCTGCCTCGGTGGAGTAATAGGCGTCGACGGTCAGCTCCTTGAGCGTCTCGAAGAAGTCTCGCTCCTCCCCGGACGCTTCGCTGAAGCGCGTCAGCAGCTCCAAGCGGCCCTCCTCCGGCCAGTCGCGGAAGCCGCGCTCCTGCAGGTCCGCGAGGCCCGTCCTGAGAGTCTGCAGCCGCTCGCCGTCCTCCGCCAAGTCCTCGTCGAGGATCGCGGGGACGCCGGCCTCTCGCGCCCCCGGCGTGTCCGTCGGCGGCAGGATCATGTCCGCTAGCACGCTCAGCAGCTCGTACTCGGACTCTGAGAAGGTCAGCAGCTTGCGGCCCGTCTGAGCCGCCAGCGGACCTGCCGCGACGCCTGCGGCCAGCGTGACGAGCGCTTCGCGACGCGTTGAGCGATGCATCCGCACTCGATTATACGCACCGCGCTCCCTCCGGAGTTGCGAGGGGGTGGGCGATCCGGCGCCTCTTGTCCCGTGCCGCCGCCGAGGAGCGCCGGGAAGACCGGCTGCGCGACATTCCGATCCCGCCGCCGGACGGCCGGGTAGAATGATGCGCAGCATGGTCGAACCGGGAATTCAACTCGTGCAGGAGCGCGTGGTGCGCAGGGACGACTGCATCACCTTCTTGGGCGCCGGCCTCCGCCCCTCCCTTTCCACGCCGTCGATGATCGGCTGGATGGAGTTCTGCTGCCGCGACGCGATCCTCCCTCACCTCGGCGAGGGGCAGGACAGCGTCGGGGTGGAGGTCAGCGCCAAGCACTTGGCCCCAACTCCGATGGGCCGCCGGGTCTCCTGCACGGCGACGGTAGCCGCGGTGGACGGACGGCGGGTGCGGTTCGAGGTCACCGCCTCGGAGGGCGCCGAGGTCGTCGGCACGGCGACTCACGTACGCTTCGTGATTGATGTCGAGCGCTTCGCCCGTAAGCTCCGCAAGAGGTTCGGCTGAAGCTGGGTCCCGGCTGCGGGAGTTAGGGCTCGCGCAGAAATAAACAGTAGAGATATGATATACATGTATCAGAATATCCCGGCTTGACCCTCTAAACTGGCACTTGAGTGCCGCTTGCTGTGGACCTTGGCGCTTCGCGTCACCGTTTTGGCTCCGAATATGGGGCTTGGCCCTGCTGCAAGTGCTCCTGGCCGGAGGTATACATGTATCAGAATGCGCCCGCCCACCTTCCAGCCCCAGCCTCTTGTCTCCCTCCTGCAGCGCCAGAAGGTGGCCTCCATGCCCCAACTCATGGCCGCTCTCGGCACCACCTCCCGCCACACCGTCTTGCGCCAGCTCGCCACCCTCGACTACCTCAACTCCTATTCCCATCGCCGCGGCTTCTACGCCTTGCGCCAGACCGCCGACTTCGACGCCAGCGGCTTGTGGTCCCATGGCCCCGCCCGCTTCTCCCGGCGCGGCACGCTGCTCAACACCGTCCAAGCCCTCACCACCGATGCCCCCGACGGCCGCACACCCCGCCAGCTCGATGCCCAGCTCGGCGTCTCCACCCAGGCCGCCTTGCGCCGGCTCATCCAGCTGGGGAAACTGGTCCGCATGCGCCTCGATGGCCGCTCGCTGTACTGCCATCCCGACCCCGACCGGTCCCGGCAGCAGTTGCGCCGCCGCCAAGCTGTCAGCGGCACGCCCGCGCCGGCCGCTGACAGCCAAGATCCTGCCGCTCAGCTCGAGACAGCACGCGCGCGCTTCTTCGACCTGCTCGACGAGCGTACGCGGCGCCTGTATGCCGGCCTCCAGTCGCTGCAGTTCGGCCGCGGCGGAGACCGGCGCGTGGCCCAGAGCTTGGGCCTGCACCCCTCCACCGTCCGCCGCGGCCGCCTGCAATTGCTGAGCGGAGACGGTCTCGAGCTCGATCCCGGCCGCGTCCGCAGGCCCGGCGGCGGACGCAAGGCCTTGGAAAAAAAAGCCTGCAATCGGGGAATGCCTGAGAGAGTTGCTCCGCAGCGACACCGCCGGAGACCCGATTCACGGTCATCGCTGGTCGCGACGCAGCACTGCCAAGCTCGCGCGCGCTCTCGCCGCACACGGCCATCACGCTGGCGCGCGCAGCGTAGCCCGCCTGCTGCGCGCGATGGGGTACTCCCTGCGCGTCAACCGCAAGGTCATTGCTCCCAAGACTCACCCCCGTCGCGACGAGCAATTCCGGTACATCGCAGCGCTGCGGTCGGCGCTGACCCCCACGCTCCCGGCGGTGAGTGTGGATGCCAAGAAGAAGCAGCTCGTCGGTCGCTTCCGCAATCCCGGAACGGCTTGGAGCGACCACTGCGTGGAGGTCTTCGACCACGACTACCCGTCGTGGGCCACCGGCCAGGCGGTCCCTTACGGGATCTACGACCTGCAGGCCAACACCGGCTGGGTCGGCCTGGGCCTGTCCCACGACACTCCCTACTTCGCCGTCGACTGCCTCGCGGCCTGGTGGGTGGCCGAGGGGCGCCAGCGCTATCCCGGTGCCGGACAGCTGCTCGTGTGCGCCGACAGCGGCGGCAGCAACGGCATCCACCCGCACGCCTGGAAGCACGCCCTCCAAGAGCGACTCTGCAACCGCCACCGCCTGACCGTCACCGTGGCGCACTATCCTTCAGGCTGCTCGAAATTCAACCCCATCGAACACCGGCTCTTCAGCGAGATCAGCAAGAACTGGGCCGGCGTCCCGTTGGAAAGTGTCGAGACGATCCTCAACTACATCCGCTCCACCACTACCCAGACCGGCCTGACCGTGAGCGCACAACTCATCGAAGCCCAATACCAGACCGGGATCAAGATCACCGCTCAGCAGCTGGCTGAGCTGAACCTGACCCGCCACAACCCGCTCCCCCGCCTGAACTACACTATCGCGCCCAATTCATCCTAGAAGTTTGCACTTATTCTTGCGCAAGCCCTTAGTGTGCCGGGAGGTCGCTGGACCCGGTCAGGTGGATGTCCACGGCGCGAGCCGCCTTACGGCCCTCGGCGATGGCCCACACGACCAAGGACTGGCCGCGGCGGGCGTCGCCGGCGGCGAACACGTTAGGGGCCGAGGTCTGGAAATCCCCGAAGCCGGCCTGCAGGTTGCCGCGGGCGTCCTTGGCTACGCCCAGCTGGTCCACCACGCCTTCGTGGACGGGGTGCAGGAAGCCCATCGCCAGCAGCACCAGGTCGGCCGGCACCTCGAACTCCGACCCGGGGATCTCCTCGAAGCGGAACTGTCGCCGGCCGGAGACCGGGTCCGGTTCGGGCCAGCGCAGCCGGTTGGCCCGCAGCGCCTTGACGCGCCCCGCACCGTCGTCGACGAACTTCTTGGTGTTCACCGCGTAGGAGCGCGGGTCGCCCTCCTCGTGCGAGCTCTCGACTTTGAACGTGAACGGCCAATGCGGCCAAGGCATCCCCCCGGGATCGTCGCGCGTCAGCGGCGGCTTGGGCAGCAGCTCGAACTGGTGGATGCCTGCCGCTCCCTGCCGCCTGGAGGTTCCGAGGCAGTCGGCGCCGGTGTCGCCGCCGCCGATGATCACCACGTGCTTGCCCGCGGCGCTCAGGTCGAAGCGAGGGTCGACTGGCCGCCCGCCGACGCGGCGGTTCTGCTGCGGCAGGAAGTCCATTGCGTAGTGGACGCCTTGCAGGCCGCGTCCGGGGATCGGTAGGTCACGGGGGTGCTCGGAGCCGATGCACAGCAGGACGGCGTCGTGCTCGGCGGCGACCTTGGGGCCCTCGATCGTGTGGCCCACATGCGCCCCGCACCGGAAGCGGATCCCTTCCTCCTCCATCTGCCGGACGCGGCGCGCGACCAGCTCCTTCTCCATCTTGAAGTCTGGAATGCCCAGCACCAGCAACCCGCCGGGCACTTCGCTCTTCTCGAGGACCGTCACCGTGTGGCCGGCGCGGTTCAGCTGCTGCGCCGCGGCGAGCCCGGCGGGCCCAGAGCCCACCACCGCCACCGTCTTGCCGGTGCGCCGGGGCGGCTTCTCCGGCCGGATCCAGCCCTCCTGCCAGCCGCGATCCGCGATGGCCTTTTCGATGGACTTGATGGAGACCGGATCGTCGTTGATCCCCAGCACGCAGGCCGACTCGCACGGGGCGGGGCAGATGCGGCCGGTGACCTCCGGGAAGTTGTTGGTCGAGTGCAGCACGCGCAGCGCGCGGTCCCACTGTCCGCGGTAGACGAGGTCGTTCCAGTCGGGAATGATGTTGTTGATCGGGCAGCCCGTGTGGCAGAACGGAATGCCGCAGTCCATGCAGCGCGCCCCTTGGAGCTTGAGCTCGGGCTCGTCCAAGCTGTCCATGACCTCTTTCCAGTCACGAACCCGCTGCCGGACCTCCCGGTAGGGAGTGGCCCGGCGCTCGAACTCCATGAATCCAGTGATCTTGCCCATCGAGGGTTCCTGGTGCTGACTGCCGAACGGGCCGTCGATCCGGCCTGAGCGGCGCAGGCGACGGTTCGCGCCGAAGCGGAGAGGGGTGGCCGGACCTCCGGCCGAGCCCGGCTGTCAGCCCTCCGTTGCAGGCACCCCTGCCCCTCACCTAGAATAGCGGTTTGCCGGCGGGCCGCGCAACCTCAGCCAGCGGCCTGCGGCGGCCGCCGCCGAGAGGCGGTCGGGCGCAGGCGAAGTGAGGGCGGCCGCGGAGCGGGAGATCAGATGCGACTGGTTCGATTCGCCCTGTGGGGCTTGGCGGCGCTGGCGGCGGCGGCGCTGCTGGCGAGCATGCACCCGGGAGTGCAGAATGTCTATCGTGCGTTTCGGCCGGCCGCGGACTACGACGCGCTAGCTCGTGCCTGCGACAAAAGATGCGGGATGTGCGCAAGACGGAATATACAGTATGAAGCTTGGGCAACTAGTACTACATGAGTGATGTCATCGCCTGCGAAGATCGCACCGAAATGCCGCGGCGGGGGCCGATCCGGAGCTGGAGGGGCCATCTTCGCAGCCTGCGTGAGGCGGAATCAGCCCTCAGGAGCCTCGCGGATGGACTGAGCCGGTGCCGAAACAGCGGGAAACAGGTCGCGATATTCCGGACGAAGGCTGCCAAGACCCGCATGCGAACTGCTCTGCAAGAGGATGCTGAAGGTCGCGGATCAGACCGCTACTGAGCTTCTCAAACGACTGCCCTCCTGGGCGCCGGACCCCATCTTGGGGAGGGCTGGAGACGGTTGGACAGCCTTCCAGATCAGGCTCCCGCACGGACTTCAAGGGTTGCGAGCGGAGACCGGAGTGTGCTATTAGGAAGGCATGAGAAAGGTCATCAACCCGCAGCTGGAGCTGGGGAGCGTGCCGATTGAAGCGATCGACATCAACCCGCAGTCGCGGGACGACATCCCCGCAGTGCTGAAGGGCATCCAGTTCATCTACAGCAGCAAGGACCTGAGAGACAGAATCTTCAGCCTGCTGAAGGAAGAGCTGTTCCGGCCGCAGGACGGCGGGCAGGACGCAGGGGAAGCGAAAGCGGTGAGCGGCTTGGATCCGAACAACGGTCGGCCGGGGATGGACCTGTGGGCAGTCTTGGTGCTGGCCCTGGTGAAGCAGGGATTGGGATGTGATTTCGATCGTCTGGCGGAGCTGGCAAGCAAGCACCTGGACCTGAGGCAGATGCTGGGGATCGGATCGATGGAGTTGAAGGAGTTCACCAGCCGGACGGTGGCGCGGAACGTGCAGCTGCTGACGCCGGAGCTGTTAAGGAAGGTGAACCGGGAAGTGGTGAAGGCTGGACAGCGACTGGCCGGATGGCAGGAAGGGGAGGAGCTGACGGCCCGCTGCGACAGTTTCGTGGTGGAGACGAACGTGGATTACCCGACGGATTACTGGCTGTTGCGGAACGCTCTGGTGGCGGTGTTGCTGGCGGTGGTGACGGCCTGCGAGACGGCGGGGGTGTCGGGCTGCCGGCAGCACAAGCACTGGAAGAGCAAAGTGGAATTGGCATACAGGCAACTCAGAGTGGCCTACAAAAGGAAGAATAAGAAAAAAGAGGTCAAGAGACTGCTGTCAGCGGGGGCGAAGCTGCTGAAGCGACTGAAGAAGCTGCGCCCGCAGCTGGAGGGCAGCGAGGTGGACGAGGGGCAATTGGGAGAGATTGACAGGCTGCTGGAGCTGGCGTATCGGCTGAAGGATCAAGTCCGGAGGAGGCTGCTGAAAGGGGAGCAGATACCGCATGCCGAGAAGGTGTTCTCAATTCACGCGGAGCACACGCGGTGGATTTCGAAAGGGAAGGCGGGTCAGCCGGTGGAGCTGGGTGTGCCGGTGGTGATTGTGGAGAGCAAGGAAGGATTCGTGCTGGGCTGGAAGAATCTGTGGAAGGAAGTGGATGTGGAGGTGACAGTGCAAGTGATGGAGGATATGAAGAAAGAGTGGCCGGACTTGGAAGGGTGCAGTTTTGACAAGGGGTTCTCCAGCATAGCGAACATCCTGGCGTTGGGAGGGGTGTTGAGCAAGCCGGCACTACCTAAGAAAGGGAAGCTGTCGAAGGCGGACAAGGAGCGGGAGAGCGAGAAGTGGTTCAAAGAGGCTAGGAGTGAGCATTCGGCGGTGGAGTCGGCGATTAACAATTTGGAGCAGCGGGGGCTGGACCGAGTTCGCGAGAAGGGCAAGGAAGGGTTCCGGCGCGTGGTGGCACGGTCGATGCTGGCGGCGAACGTGCATCGGATGGGTTTGCTGCTGCAGCGGGCAGCGCGGGCGGCTGCCAAGGAGCGTCGGGACTTGGATCGAGGGGTCGGGCGACTACGAAAAGCCGCCTAGCGCGGCGGAATACCCGGCGGATTGGACTGCGAACTAGGGTTCGCCGGGCGGAGGTGCGCGTTGCGTACGGGCGCCATGATGGATTCATCCTGGAGTCGGAATGCAGAGCCTCCAATCTTGCAGAATCAGGCCGAATCTCCGCTCACAGCCTGATAAGCTAGCTCAATTCCATACCAGAAATCACGCGGAAATGGGGTTTTGTCGCAAGCACTAGCTCCCGAGATCCCGGCCCTCAGCGAGCCGGCGGTGCTGGTGTTCACCAAGACGAACGGCTTCCGGCACTACGACGCCATCGATGCCGGCTCGGCAGCGCTGGAGGAGATCGCCGCCCGCCGCGGATGGTCATTCCTCCGCACCGAGAACGGTGCGGCCTTCGAGGCGGGGATCCTGGCGCGGTTCCGCGTGGTGGTCTGGCTCAACGCCAGCGGGGCGCCGCTGTCTGGCCCGCAGCGCGACGCGTTCCGCGACTGGCTGGAGGGCGGCGGCGGCTTCGTCGGAATCCACGCGGCCCTCGACGGCTCGCACGAGGATTTCCAGTGGTATTACGACGAGGTGGTCGCGGCTCCGTTCATCGGCCATGCGATCGAGCACCAGGTCGCGACCGTGAAGGTCGAGTCACCCGGCCACCCCGCGATGCAGGCGCTGGGGGCCAAGTGGCGGCACTTGGACGAGTGGTACTCGTTTTCTCGAAGCGTGCGCGGGGACGACGGAGTCGAAGTGCTGGCGACTGTGGACGAGTCCACGTTCGATCCGCGCCTGAAGCTGCTGTGGATCGACGAGGACCTGTCGATGGGCGACCACCCCGTGGTGTGGACCCGGACGGTGGGCCGCGGAGGGGCCTTCCTGTGCGCGCTGGGCCATGTGGGCGAAGCCTACCGGGACCCCACCTTCCTGTCCATCTTGGAGGGGGGCATCGAGTGGGCCGGCGCAATGGCATCGGGCGGGGCGGGCAACTGAGGGGCTGAGGGCGCGGCGCGCCACGCCTTCCAAGCGTCACGCACGCCGCAGGCAACCGGGTTGCCGGAGGGGCTGCTGGCTCGCGCGCTGCTTCGCGAGCTGCGGTCGACGCGCAGCTGGATTGCGAGTGCCCGATGCGCCGTCCTGCCGGCTCCTGCTTCTATTCGCGCTTGACTGCCGGGGACGCGGAGGAGGCGGGGGGATGTCGGGCGCGGTTCAGGAGACGCCCGACCGGCTGGCGAATCGGCTCGCATCGTCCCATGCGTCGGGGCCGCCCAAGCGGCAGCTCTTCGGGCGGGTGCTCGGTAGCGGGGCGGGAGATGAAGGCTAGACCGCAGTCTCAGGACCCTCCTTCATGTCATTTAGCTCCCCGCGCGAGGCTGAGCCGGATGCCCAACTCGGTGCTGAGATACGGGAGTGATTGGGCTACGATGTTAGGCGGAGATGGTGCTGTGAGGGTTCCATGGGCGCTTCTGGCGGCAGGCTGGGCCTGCTCAGCAGCGGCTCCGCTAGCAGCAGGGGCTTCCGATGCGTCAGAGTTCTTCGAGACCAGCGTCCGCCCCGTGCTGGCCGGGCACTGCTACCAGTGCCATAGCCGGGATGCCCCCACGGTGTTCGCCCAGTTGCGGCTCGACAGCGGACCGGCGCTCCTGCGGGGTGGCAGGTCGGGGCCTGCCGTGGTGCCTGGCGACCCCGACGCGAGCCGCCTGATCCGGGCGTTGCGCCACGAGGCCGGGCCGGCTCCCATGCCGCCGGCGGGCAAGCTGCGCGAGCGTGAGATCGCGGATCTGGAGGAGTGGGTTCGCCAGGGGGCCGCTTGGCCGGAGGAATCGGCCTCGGACGTGGAGCCCGGCGGAGACGGGCAGCCATCCTCCCCGCGAGACCACTGGGCGTGGCAGCCGCTGGCCGAGCTGGCCTGGCCTGAGGTGGACGACGGCAGCTGGTCGACAGGGCCCATTGACCGATTCGTGCTGGCGAGGTTGGAAGCCGCCGGGATCGCTCCCGTCGAGCCGGCAGACCGCTACACGCTGCTGCGACGGCTCGCGCTCGATCTGACTGGCCTGCCCCTCGCGCCTTGGCAGGTCCATGCCTTTGCGAGACTTCCAGGGCGGGCGGGACTGGGGGCGGCGGTCGACAGCCTGCTGGCCTCGCCAGCCTTCGGCGAGCGCTGGGGCCGGCACTGGCTGGACTTGGCGGCGTACGCCGACACGCTGGGTCTTGGGAGGCGGATTCCGGCGCCGAGCGCTTGGCGTTACCGGGACTACGTCATCGAGGCCTTCAATAGCGACAAGCCCTACAACCGCTTTGTGCGGGAGCAGGTGGCGGGGGACGTGCTCCCGTTCCAGACCGACGCCCAGCGCCGGGAGCAGCTGATCGCCACGGGCTTCCTGTCGATCGGGCCGTGGGCGCTAGTGGACCAGGACAAGCTCCAGTTGCAAATGGATGTGGTGGACCACCAGATCGACACTGTCGGCCGCGCCCTGCTCGGGATCACGCTGGGCTGCGCCCGCTGCCATGACCACAAGTTCGACCCGGTCCCCCAGCGGGACTACTACGCCTTGGCCGGCATCTTCCGCAGCACGCGGACGCTGGAGGCGAGGATGTCCGGCGTGTTCAGCGACGTTCGCCGCACGGCGCTTCCGGAGACGCCCGAGGAGCTGCGCGCCCGGGCCGACGCCTTGATCGTGTGGCAGGCGGAGTACGACGAGGCGGTCCAAGCTCAGAAGTGGGCTGAGGAGCGAGTCGAGGCGCTGCGGAAGGAGTTGCAGCGGTCGGAAGCGGTTGAAGCCGGCGGCGACGGGGCGAAGGAGCTCAGTGAGCGCTTGGCCGCGGCGCAGAGTGAGGCGCGAGCGAACGAGACTGAAGCGGCCAGGATCCTGCATTACGGCAAGCCGGCTCCCCCGGCAGCCTTGGCGCTGGCGGACGATCCCGAACCTGAGGACGCTCGGATCTGCCTCGGCGGGAACCCCCGCAGCCTCGGGCTGGCTGTGCCCCGCGGCTTCCTCTCGATCGTCCCCGCTCAGGCCCCGGCGAAGATCGCCAACCGCCGCCTGATCGGGACGGGCTTCCAGAAGAGCAGCGGGCGGCTCGAGCTGGCGGACTGGCTCTTTGATCCAGGCAACCCGCTGCCCGCCAGAGTGATGGCCAACCGGGTCTGGCAGCACCTGTTCGGTCGGGGGATCGTAGCCAGCGTCGACAACTTTGGAACGCTCGGCGAGCGGCCCACCCATCCGGCGCTGCTGGACTACTTGGCGCTGCGGCTGCGGAGCCAGGATTGGTCTGTCAAGGCGCTGGTGCGGGAGATCGTGCTGTCAAGCGCCTACGGCCTCTCGGCCGCGCATGACCAACGGGCCGGAGCGGTCGATCCTGACAACCTCCTGCTGTGGCGCGCGAACCGCCGCAGGCTGGAGGCGGAAGCGATCCGGGACTCGGTGCTGCACGCCGCCGGCTCGCTGGACTTTCGGGCTGGCGGCCCCAGCCTGCCCCTGAGGTCGCGCGGCAGCGTCGTGATGGCCCAGCCGCCGTTCCTGGCCCGCAGCTTTGAGCTGGGCGCCGCGCTCCGCAACCGGCGCACGGTCTACCTGCCGGCTCTGCGAAAGTCCCAGCTCAAGCAGGCGGACGTCCTGAACCTGTTCGACTTTCCGGACCCCAACACGGTCGCCGGACGCCGCGACGTGACGACCGTGCCCACGCAAGCCCTGTATCTGATGAACTCGCCGTTCCTGGTCAAGCAGTCCGCAGCGGCTGCCAAGGCCCTGCTGGCCGGGACGCAGCGCAGCGACGAGGCCCGGGTCCGGGCGTTCCTGCTGCGGGCCTTGGGGCGGCCGGCGACGGAGGCGGATGTCGATCGGGCGCTGCGATACTTGAGTGGCGCCGGTCCGGGGACGCGGGAGCAGGCTTGGGCCCGCTACTGCCACAGCGTGTTCGCATCCAACGAGTTTCTGTTTCGAGGCTGAGCAAGAGAGGTGGCGCGATGACCCGACGCGAACTGATGGGAGGCTGGGGCTGCGGCTTCGGCTTGGTCGCGTTGCAGGCCATGCTGGCGGAGGAGGCGGCGGCGAGCGCCGGAAACCCTCTCGCACCTAGAGCCCCTCACCACGCCCCGCGTGCCAAGCGGGTGATCTTCCTGTGGATGCAGGGCGGGCCCTCGCAGGTGGACCT
Organism: Bryobacterales bacterium; assembly: GCA_963662745.2. GTDB lineage: Bacteria > Acidobacteriota > Terriglobia > Bryobacterales > UBA6623 > VXMF01. Next base: position 4,191,038 of record CAXXUI010000001.1, on the reverse strand, counting down.
GTTCGACTACAAGCCCGAACTGGCGAAGCGGGACGGAGAGGACCTCCCCTACGAGCAGCCGGCCAATCGGGCCATGCCGGGAGTCGCATACAGCCGGTTGATGGCGCCCATCGCCGAGTTCGAGCCATCCGGGGCGTGCGGCCTGCCGGTCTCCGACCTGCTGCCGCACCTCAGGCGCCACGCCGACGACCTCTGCCTGCTCAAGGCGATGCAGGCTGACAGCGAGGCGCACGCCCCTGCGGTCCGCCAGCTGCATACCGGAGCCACCCAGCTGGTGAGGCCGTCGATCGGTTCCTGGGTGGCCTACGGACTGGGCACCGAGAACGCCAACCTGCCGGCCTTCCTGACCATCGCCCCGAACCTCTCTGGAGACGGCGGGAGCGTGCAGCTGTACGGCAACGCTTTCCTGCCGGCCGTCTACCAAGGCACTGCGCTCGGAAGCTCCGCCGCGGGGGCCGAGAGCGCGACGATCGGCTACTTGCACGATCCCTCGAACCGCCCCGCGGCGCAGCGCCGGCAGCTGGACCTGATCCAGGAGATGAACCGTGCTCACTTGGAGCGGCATGTGACCGACCGCCGCCTCGAAGGCGCGATCGAGTCCTTCGAGCTGGCCTTCCGCATGCAGGCCGAGGTCCCGTCCCTGCTGGATTTCGCCGGCGAGTCACAGTCCACCTTGGACATGTACGGCATCGGGGCCGCTCCGACTGACGACTTCGGACGCCAGTGCCTGCTGGCGCGGCGCTTCGCGGAGGCCGGAGTCCGCTTCATCCAGATCACTTCCAGCGGCTGGGACAGCCACGCCAACATCCTCAAGGCGCACCCGGACCGCTGCCGCTCCGTCGACCGCCCGATTGCCGCCCTGATCCGCGATCTCAAGCGACGAGGGCTGTTCGACGAGACCCTGCTGGTTTGGTCAGGCGAGTTCGGAAGGACGCCGCACTTCCAAGACCTGCAAGACGGCGCCGGCAACCGGAGTACGTGGGGCCGGGGGCACGATCCCTACGGGTTCTGCGCGTGGCTGGCCGGCGGCGGCGTTCAGGGCGGGATGTCGTACGGCGAGCTGGACGACTTCGGATACCGGGCCGTGAAGGACGAGGTGCACATCCACGATCTGCATGCCACGATCCTCCACTTGCTGGGACTGGACCACCGGCGGCTCACCTACCGCTACAGCGGCCGGGACTTCCGGCTCACGGATGTTTACGGGCGGGTCGTGTCGGAGGTTCTGGCCTGAAGGTGCCTTTTTCGGCCCGGTCGCCGGCTGGCTCGAACGAGAGCGACCTCGAGTTGATGCAGTAGCGCCTCCCGGTGGGCGGCGGGCCGTCGTTGAACACGTGCCCCAAGTGGGAGCCGCACCGCACGCAGCGGACGGCCCGCCGGCGCAGGCCCCAGCTCAAATCCCACTGCACAACGGCGTTCGAGTCGGCGATGGCGGCGTTGAAGCTGGGCCAGCCGGTGCCGGAGTCGTACTTGGCATGAGAAGAGAATTGCGCCGTGCCGCATCCGATGCAGCGGTATATTCCGGGCTCGTAGAAGTCGTTGTAGCGTCCGCTGTAGGCGATCTCGGTGTCTCCGAGGCGCGCCGTCGGGAAGCTGCCCGGCGGCAAAGCCTGCCGCCATGCCGCGTTATTGCGCACGATGCGCGGCACGCTGCGCAGCCGACCGACCGAGCCGCCGCCGAATTGGGTGACGGCCACTGGAGGGCCCCTCGTCTCGAGGATCGGCTCCAGCGGAATGGTGAAGGTCGGGAGGTTGCAGGCCGCCGCGCTGGCGGCCAGCGCGATGGCGCGCAACCGGTTCCGCCCTAGGCTCGAGGCGCCGGTCGGACTTCGCCAACGGCGGGGGCCGCTTCTCTGCTGCGCACTCCGTGGCATCCTCCCGCAGCCATGCGCGCGTCCCGGTCCCGCTCGCGCCGGCACCGCGCCGGCCAGTCCGGAATGGAGGTCGGCAGGCGCGGGCACTTCAGGCGGCCGGTTCCGGCCGGTTCCCCGATTCGGGGCGGAGCCCGCCGTCGGGTGGCTCACGGTGCGAGCTGGATCGGAAGTGAAACCGGATCAGGTTGTCCTGATCGCCAAGCCGGTAGGGCAGTGTGGGGCCGTCGTCGAGCGAGGCTTCGACTCTCCAGCCGGCTACCAGAGTGTTCAGGGACGGCTCCGGCACGTCGGACGGATAGCCCAGCACGGGGAAGTCTCCGAAGACGCCGTCCAAGAAAGGCGTCAAGATCTCGGCATGCCGTTCCCGGGCGGAGCGCCGTCTGGCCAGCACGTCGGAGAGCAGCGTCATGGGGGCCGGATACTCCTTCTCGGCAGTCGATTCGAAGCGGTCTACGGCCCAGATCGCGTCGGCTGGGAACTCGAGGCGAATCCGGTTCCTGACGCCTTCCCGCAGTATTCCGTGCAAGGTCATCTGCACGTTCCGAAGCGTGCAGATCATGAAGTCGCCGCCGGTGAACGTGATCGTTCCGGCATCGACGACCATGGCGTGCTCCTGACCCTCGCTCACGAGCGCCAAGTCGGGGCTGCGGTCCTCGGTGTACCAGTAAGGGTAGTCGAGGCTGACGAAGTAGGCCACGGGCTGGCCGCGGGACTTGAAAGCCCGCACGAGCCGGTCGATACCGGCTTTGGCGACGGCCGTGTGGTCGAATCCGTCGAGATTGGCATGGCCGACGAAAAGGACTGACTCGCCGGAGAGGCGATCAATCTCGGAATAATGCAGCGCCGGAATCGGACCTCGCCGCTGGGGGGTAACCTCGACCCGCAGCGATCGCTCTCCGACCGGGCTGCGGATGACGAGTTCGGTACTGCCTTGGGACAGCGCCTCGACTTGCCCAGACTCCAAAATGCGGGCCACGGACGGATCCTTCGACACCAAGGTGTGGTCCTCGACCCAAGCCAGCTCTCCAGCCTCCCGGTTGAGCACGGAATACCGGATCCGCTCACCCGTGTACAGGCGCGTGTGTTCCGGATAGACCTCAAGCCCGGAGTCGGCGCGCTCGTTTGAGCAGGCCAGCCCTGCGACGGATACAACGATGCAAGCGAGGCCGGCCGGCACGAGCGGCAGGCGCACTTGGGACCTCACCCCTGCATTGTACTGGCGTGGCGTCGCTTCGCGGCTGGCTGGTCTCCCGTTCGGGGCCTGCCAGTCGGATCGCCCCGCATGACGAGGCGCGCACCAGTCCGGCGCTGTGCAGACCGATGCCTGCCGCTCGGTATAATGGCGGTCAGCGGTCCCTCCATGCCCTATCTTCAGAACCAGTTCGAGCGCAACTTCATGACCACCTCCGTGGATTATGTCTTCAATTGGGCCCGCAAGTCGGCCATCTGGCCCCTCACCTTCGGCCTAGCGTGCTGCGCGATCGAGATGATCGCCTCCTCGACCTCGCGCTTCGACATCGCCCGCTTCGGGGCGGAAGTCTTCCGTCCCAGCCCGCGGCAGTCCGACCTGATGATCGTCGCCGGCACGGTGACCTTGAAGATGTCCCCCGTGCTCAAGCGGATCTGGGACCAGATGCCTGAACCGAAGTGGTGCATTTCCATGGGTGCCTGCTCCTCGGTCGGCGGGCCGTTCAACACCTACGGAGTTCTGCAGGGCGTCGACAAGATCGTGCCGGTCGACGTGTACGTGACAGGCTGCCCGCCGCGCCCCGAGAACCTCTTCTACGCGCTGCTGAAGCTGCAGGACAAGATCGACCGCATGACGACTTTGGAGCGGCGACCCACTCAGGTTCGCCTTGACGAGACGATGCTCGCTGACTTCCAGCAGCGCGTCATGGTGGCCCAGACCCAGCAGCCGGTCGCCTAACTTTCTGGCTCGAACGGGAGCCTCCGCTCCGCCGTCGGACGCTCAGCGGCCAGCCCTGTCGCCGGACGCCGTAGGAAGTGCCTTGTCGACCTGTTGCAGGGTCGAGGCGAGACCCTCGGAAGCGCAGCCCCAGTCAGCCGGCCGGCCCACCCCGAGGACGGCTGGCCGTCGCCAAGCAGGCGCCGATTCTCCGTTCCGACCCGCGGCCGGCACTTGGATCCCGCTGCGCGGCTCGCTAGAATTACAGCGTGAACCGCCGACGCCTCCTAGCTCCCGCAGTGCTCGCAGCGCTGGTCTGTGTGTCCGGGGCCGACTCGTCCGCGGCGCCCGGCTTGGAGGTGCTGTCCGGCGCGCCGCCCTATCCCGAGATGAATCCGCCCACCGAGGCGAAGATCCGGCTCGGGGAGGAGCTGTTCTTCGACTCGATTCTCTCCGGCAACCGGCGTCGCAGCTGCGGCACCTGCCACAAGAGGGAGCTCCACTTCATGGATGGCCTCTCCCGCGGCTGGGGTCTCGACGAGAGCGAGCTGTCGCGCAAGACGCCCGGACTGCTCAATGTCGGCTGGCAGCGCAGCATGTTCTTCGACGGGCGGGTCAAGACGCTGGAGGAGCAGGTTTCCAAGCCGCTGGAGAACCATCGCGAGATGGCGCTCGACCCTGACGAGGCCGTCGAGAGGATCCGGGGCGATCCGTACTACGTGCGCCTGTTCGCCCAGGCGTTCCCGGAGGAGGGGATCACGTTCGAGACGGTTGCCAAGGCCATCGCCAGCTTTGAACGCACACTAGTCTCCTACGACAGCGACCTGGATCGGTTCCTGAGCGGCGACGAAGAGGCCCTGAGTCCCGCTGCCAAGCGCGGCATGGAGCTGTTCCAAGGCAAGGCCGAATGCGTGCGCTGCCACAACGGACCGCTGCTCTCGGACCAGGATTTCCACTTCACGGGCGTGCCCGAGAGGGACGGGCACGAGAAGCGGGGCACCAAGTACAAGACGCAGAGCCTGCGCGACAGCGTCCGCCGCTACTCGTACATGCACAACGGCCGCATGATGAACATCCGGCAGGTGCTGGAGCACTACGACCGGGGCGGCTCCGCCCCCGAGGGGCTGGAAGCGGAGATTCGCCCGCTCGGTCTGACGGACTCGGAGAAGGATGACCTCGTGGCCTTCCTCCGGGCCCTTGACGGCAGAGAATTCCGCTTGGGCGGCGGCTTTGCCGGCGCCCAAGAGGCCGGCGCCACTTCGCCGGAGCTGCCTCCGGCCGCTCCGGCCAGCCCGGATTCTGGAGAGTCAGGAGCGGCGGTCGACGATCCGAGCTACTTGAATCGCTGAGTCCGCTGCTTCGACGACATGCTGCCGGAAGCCGCAGTCGACCCGCCGGCTTGGGTCCTCGCGTCCGCGTCGCCGCGGCGCGTCGCTCTGCTAAGGAATGCCGGGCTGGAGTTTCTCCAGCGCCCGGCTGACATCGACGAGTCGGTCCTGCTAGACGAGACGCCGGAGCGGCTCGTCGTTCGTCTCGCTCGCCAGAAGGCGCAAGCAGTGTGGCGTCCGGGCACCAAGACGCTCGGGGCGGACACCGTGGTGGCGCTGGGATCGGAGATTCTGGGCAAGCCTGACGGCCCCCGGCAGGCGAAGCGGATGCTGCGGCGCCTTTCCGATCGGACGCACCGCGTCCTGACGGGCGTGGCCGTGTTCGACGGAGACTCATGCGAGACCCTGTGCGAAGTGACGAGCGTCCGCTTTCGAAAGCTGTCCGAGAGCGAGATCAACCGGTATGTCGACACCGGCGAGCCTCTGGACAAGGCGGGCTCCTACGGCATCCAAGGGCGGGCGGGGCGGTTCGTTAAATCCGTCGATGGCTCATTCGACAACGTGGTGGGCCTGCCCGTGCAGGCCGTCCTGCGAATGCTAGGCTGAATCGCGATGAGCGAGGCGCCTGCCATCTCGGTCGTGATACCGGCCCACAACGAGGAGCCGAACCTGCTGCCCCTCTTGGACCGCGTCGTGTCCGTGCTGGAGGGAGTGGGGCGGCCCTTCGAGATGGTGGTGGTCGACGATGCGTCCACCGACGGGACCGCCCGCCTGCTGCGCAATCTCGCTCGGAGCGAGGACCGCCTGACCGTGGTTCGCCTGCTGCGGAACTCGGGCCAGACCGCGGCCTTGGCCGCGGGATTCGAGACCGCGACGGGCGAAGTGATCGTGGCCATGGACGGAGACCTGCAGCACGCTCCCGAGGACATACCGGACTTGCTGGCCAAGCTGGACGAGGGATTTGATCTGGCCAGCGGTTGGAGGGAGCACAGGATCGACGACTTCCTCACGCGGCGCCTGCCATCCAAGATCGCCAATTGGCTCATCGCCAAGGTCTCCGGCGTGCAGCTGCGCGACTTCGGCGGCACGTTCAAGGCTTACCGGGCGGACCTTCTCAAGCAGCTGCGACTGTACGGGGAGCTGCACCGCTTCATCCCTGCTCTGGCAGCCTTGCACGGCGCTCGAATCGCGGAGGTCCCGATCCGGAACTTGGAGCGGGCGGCCGGGCAATCCCACTACGGTCTCGGGCGCGCCTTCCGGGTGTGCTTCGACCTGCTGACCGTGGGGTTTCTCGGACGTTATCTCACCCGCCCCATGCACTTCTTCGGGTCCTTGGGCGCCCTCTGCGGGGGGGCGGGAGGGCTCGCGCTCTGCTATCTGCTCGTTCGCAAGCTGCAGGGCATTCACATCATGGTCGAGCACGGGCCGCTGCTGATCGCAGGCGCCGTCTTGGCCTTGACCGGCCTGCAGCTGCTCTGCACCGGGCTGATCGGCGAAATGCTGATGCGGACCTACTTCGAGAGCCAAGGGCGGCCCATCTACGGCGCCAAGCGAGTCGTGGCGCGAGCGCGGGGGCGCCGCTGACCGGGCGCTGGCCGAAGGGACGCGATTCCCAATCGTTTTGATGAGGGCTTTACAGCCCGCGCATCACGGATTTGCACGCCGGCCGTCTCAACTAGCACAGGCAGCCGGGCGCAGCGCTTGCGGGCCGCATTCGCCGAGCCCGGCTGACAATGAGGCAAGGGAGAGTAAGGAGACCATCATGCATCACGCCAAGCAAGCAGCCGCCGTCGTAGTCGTCGCGCTGATCGCCTCGCTCGGGGCCTTCGCGCAAGGCACCGACTCGAGCCAGCGCGGCCGCCGAGCCGTCACAGAGGCCGCCACGGAGGCGCTGAGCCTCAGCGAAGAGCAACTGGAGCAGATTCAGGAGATCCGCAGGGAGCGACCTCCGCGGGGGCAGGACAGGGAAGCCGCCGAGTCCTGGGCGGAGGAGCAGCGCTCGAAGATCCGAGCGGTGCTGACGGATGAGCAGACGGCCAAGGTCGCCGAGCTGGAAGCGGCTCGTCAGGAGATGCGGGCCTACTCCGCGATAGCCCTCCTCGGGCTGACCGACAGTCCGGGGCGCAGCTTCGGCATGATGCCGGACCGGCAGGCCCGCTCGCGCGGCAGTCGCGAATTCGGCCGCGACCGCGACGGCCGGAACTCGGCGCGAGGGCGGCGCGGTTCCCAGAGCCGGGGCCGCCCCGGCGGACGCAGCTGGCGCGGTCGCGGGCCGGACCGAGGGCGCGGTTCGGCGCGGCGCTAAGACTGCGCCGGCAGCCCGTTCCCGGCTAGCGACGCAGGGCGGCCTCACCCGAGGCCGCCCTTTCCGTTTGTCGCGAGGCCTGTCGAAATCGTCTGCTATGCTCGCGGCCATGGATGTCGTGCGATCCGGCGGCCGAAGCGGCCCCATGTGCCAATTGGCTCTCGGCTGCGCCTTCGCCGCTCTGGTGCTCGGCCCGGCAGCGGCGGGCGAGGAGCTCCCCTACCGCGCCGTAGCCTCGTGGGGCGAGTTTCCCGAGGGCTACCAGCCGGGGGCGGGGATGGCGGTCGCGGTGGATGCCGATGACGCCGTCTGGTTCTACAATCGCGGCTCGCACCCCGTGGTGCAGTTCTCGTCCGACGGGAAGCTGCTGCAAGCCTGGCAGGAGGATGAGGATCGGGCCCTGCACCGGACGGCCGCCCACGGCATGACGCTCGGGCCGGACGGCGGGATCTGGCTCGTCGGCCGCGAAGCCAACACCGTCTTCAAGTACTCCTCCAGTGGGCGCTCGCTGCTGACGATCGGCAGCTTCGGCGCCAAGATGGGGGGCAACGACGCGCGTTACGCCTTTAACCGCCCGGCCGGAGTGGCCCATGACAGCGCCGGCACCGTCTATGTCGCGGACGGCTACCGGAACACGCGCATCGCGAAGTACTCGCCGGACGGCGAGTATCTGGCGCATTGGGGCGGTCCGGGGGATGCGGACGGCCAGTTCAACTTGGTGCATGGCGTCGCCCTCGACGCCGCGGACCGAGTGTACGTCGCGGACCGTGGCAATCGACGCGTGCAGGTGTTCGACTCCGAAGGCCGCCATCTCGCCACCTGGACCGGCTTGGGGACGCCGTGGAATCTGGCGTTCGACCGCGCTGCAAAGGCGCTGTGGATGTGCGACGGAGACTTGGGCCGGATCACCAAGCTGTCGCTGGACGGCGCCGTGCTGGGCGGGTTCGGATCAGACGGCGAGGAGCCCGGCCAGCTGCATCAAGTGCATAGCATTGCGGTCGACTCGCAGGGGGCCGTGTACGCCGCCGAAACCGTCAACCAGCGGATCCAGAAGTTCGTGCGCGCGGAATGAGGGCTGTGCCCGGTCGCCCTCAGCCCGCCAGGAGGGCGTCGCGCAGAGCGGCCTTCATGACGGCCTCGTCAGGCGAGCGCCCGGTCCACATCTCGAAGGCAATGACCCCCTGGTAGACCAGCATCGACAGCCCGTCCAACGTGCGCAGGCCGAGCTTGCGGGCCGCCGCCAGCAGCTTCGTTTCCGGGGGGTTGAACACGGCGTCGGCCACCAGCGCGCCGGGCCGGAGGCCTGACAGGTCCGCGTCCGGAATCGCGTCGGAGTTCGGGTAGAGGCCGATCGATGTCGCGTTCACCAGCAGGTCGCAGGACGCCGGGGCGGCGTACGTGCCGCGCCACGGCTGGAAAAGGACCTGCCCGCCCGTGGCGGCCCGCAAGTCGCGGACCATGGTCTCGCCGCGGTCGGTCGAGCGGTTGACCACCAGCAGGTCGCTCGCCCCTGCCAGCACGAGTTCGGTGCTGATCGCTCGGGCCGCGCCGCCGGCGCCCAGCACCACGACGCTCTGCCCGGCTGGGTCCATCCCGGCGTCTTGCCGGACGCCGCGCAGAAAGCCCTTCCCGTCGGTGTTCTCGCCGATCTTCCGGCCGCCCTCCAAGCGGACCGTGTTGACCGCGCCGATGGCCCGGGCCTCCGGAGAGAGCTCGTCCAAGTGCTCGATGACGGCGACTTTGTGCGGGATGGTCAGGTTGATGCCGCGCAGCCCCAGCGCGTCAATGGAGCGCATCGCGGCTCCGAGCCGCTCCGGCGGAACCTCGAAGTTCAAGTACCTCCAGTCCAGGCCGGCGGCCCGGAAGCCCGCCTCCTGCATGACGCCGGTCGGGTTCTCCGCCACCGGCTGACCGAACACGCCGACCAGTTCGGCCTGGTAGTTGGCTGCCATGTGGCCAGTCTATCCGGGTTGGGCCATGTGGCTAGACAATCTCTTCGATGATGTGGCCGTGGACTTGGGTCAGCCGCTCCTGCCGCCCCAGATGCCGGTAGGTGAGCTTGTACTGGTCCAAGCCGAGCTGGTGCAGGATGGTCGCGTGGACGTCCCGGAAGTGGTACGGCCTCTCGACGGCCCGCAGTCCGATCGCGTCGGTCGCTCCGACCACTTGGCCGCCCCGAATCCCGCCGCCGGCCATCCACATGGTGAAGCCCAGATTGTGATGGTCCCTGCCGGCCTTGCCATCCGATCTCGTCTCCGCCTCCGGAGACCGTCCGAACTCACCGCCCCACAGCACCAGCGTCTCCTCGAGCAGCCCGCGCCGCTTGAGATCCTTGAGCAGGGCGGCGACCGGACGGTCGGTCTGGGCTGCCATGCGCAGATGGTTCTCCTCGATGTCGGAGTGAGCGTCCCACTGCAGGTTGCCGGGCCCCCCGCCCGACACGACCGTGACGAACCGCACGCCCTGCTCCACCAGCCGGCGGGCGAGCAGGCAGCGGCGGCCGTAGTCGTGCGTGGGTTCGCGGCCGATGCCGTACATCTCCAGGGTGGCCTCGGACTCGGCCGAGAGGTCGAACACCGCCGGGGCCTCGGTCTGCATCTTGAAGGCTAGGTCGTAGGTCCGTATCCGGGCGTCGAGCTCGTGATCCCCCTCGCGCATCGCGGCTCGATTGAGGGCTTGGATCAAATCGACAGTTCGGCGCCGCTGGTCCATGCTGACGCCGTCGGGAAGGCTCAGGTTCAGCACCGGCCGCTCGCCGGGGCGAAACAGCGTCGGCTGATAGACGGCCGGCAGGAAGCCGTTCATGTACATCGGCTGGCCGGCTTCCAGCGCGCCGTCGGGGTCGGGCATCACCACGTACGAGGGCAGCGAGTCCGTCTCCGATCCGAGCCCGTAGGTGACCCAGGACCCCATCGACGGAAAGCCCGGGACAATCCGCCCGGTCATCAGCTCGTACTGAGCGGCCGAATGGACCACCATGTCGCCGTGGCAGGACCGCAGCACGGCGATGTCGTCAATGCACTCCGCCATATGCGGCAGCAGGTCGGAGACCTCGATTCCGGCCCGGCCGTAGCGCTGGAAGGTCCGCTTGGTCCCCAGCAGCTTGGCGTCCGTCTTCACGAACTGGTACTTGGCTTCGCCGAACTCTTCCGGTCGCGGCTGGCCGTGCAGCTCGTTGAGCAGCGGCTTGGGGTCAAACGTCTCGATGTGGCTCGGGCCGCCAGCCATGAAGAGGAAGATCACGGCCTTGGCCTTGGGGTTGGGAGCGTGGGGCGGCTTCGGGGCCAGCGGGTCCGCGGTCGCGGCCTCACCGCGCAACTCGTCAGTCAGCAGCGACTGCAGAGCTAGGTAGCCCATCCCGCAGCATGAGTCCCGCAGCAGCTCTCTGCGAGTACGTGTCCACCGCGCGTGCGCCGCCATGCTATTCGAACCGCACCCATTGTACAGGCCCGACGGCTCGAAATCGTCCGTCATCGGGACCGCTAGAATGGGAGAGCTTGGCCTCCCTGCTCGATGCGCTAAACCCGGCCCAGCGCGAGGCCGTGCTCCATGACCGCGGCCCGCTGCTCGTGCTCGCCGGAGCTGGCAGCGGAAAGACGAGGGTCGTCGTCACGCGCGTCGCTTACCTGATCGCCGAGCGGGGCGTCGATCCCGGCTCGATCTTGGCGGTGACCTTCACCAACAAGGCGGCTGGCGAGATGCGCGAGCGGGTCGGTCAGCTGCTGGCGGACAACGCTGCCGGCAGCCGCCGAAGGCCTCTCGTGTCGACCTTCCATTCGTTCTGCGCGCGGCTGCTGCGGGAGCGTGGCGAACCCCTCTCGCGGCTTCGCAAGGGCTTCTCCCCTAGCTTCCTAATCTTCGACGACGGGGACCAGGTGGCCGCTGTGCGGGCCGCGATCCAGGAGCTCAAGACTACCTACGCCCTGCTGGCCGATGGTCAGGTCAAGCCGCGGTCGGCGCTGGCGGCCATCAGCCGGGCCAAGACGGACGGCCAGTCTCGGATCCCGGCGGCGAAGGGCGATCCTGTTCGCGCCGAGGCGCTCGACGCAATCTTCCAGCACTATGAGAGAACGCTCCGCCAGGCGAACGCCTTGGATTTCGACGATCTGCTGCTGTGGGCCGTGCGCCTGCTGCGCTCCTCGGAGGGCGTCCGCGAGGCGGTTCGGGAGCGCTTCCGCTATGTCATGGTGGACGAGTACCAAGACACCAACCGGCCTCAGTACGAACTGCTGCAGCTGATCGGTCTGCCGCGCCGCAACGTGTGCGTCGTAGGAGACGAGGACCAAGCGATCTACTCGTGGCGGGGTGCGGAGATCGGCAACATCCTCGGCTTCGAGAAGGACTTCCCCGGGGCCAAGGTGATTCGCCTCGAGCAGAACTACCGGTCCACGGGCAGCATCCTCGATGCGGCGGGCGCGGTAGTGGGGTGCAACAAGAACCGCCGTGGCAAGCGGTTGTGGACGGCCGGGCCGGCTGGAGACCTGCCCGTCGTAATGAGCGCTAGCGACTCGACCGCTGAAGCCCGCTGCGTGGCCCGCGTGGTCGGACGGCTGCTGGTCGACTCCTCCCGCATGCAAGTGGGCGTGCTGTACCGGACCAATTCGCAGTCCCGGCTGATCGAGGAGGCGCTCCGCCGCAAGCGGCTCGACTATCTGGTCGTGGGCGGCGTGGCCTTCTACCAGCGCGCGGAGGTCAAGGACCTGCTGGCTTATCTCAAGGCGGCTGTCGCCCCGGATGACCCGGTCAGCCTGCGACGGATCATCAACGTCCCCGCCCGCGGCATCGGCAAGGCCACTCTCATCCGCCTCACTAACCACGCCCGTCAACAGGGAGTCTCGCTGTGGCAGGCCCTGCAGGAGTGCGTCGACGGGCAGCTGGTGCCGCTGCGGGCCCGGAAGTGCCTCGCGACGTTCCGGGAACTCATGCTGGGCCTGCGCGCCGAACTGGAGCGGGGCACGATCGCGCCGCTGCTGGACTGGATCTATTCCCGCAGTTCCTACCGCGACATGCTGGAGAAGGGCAAATCGGCTGAGTCCAGGGCCCGGATCGAGAACGTAGACGAGCTGCGCAATGCCGCTCGAGAGGCCGACGAGGACGGAGTCTCGCTGAGCGAGTTCCTGGATCGTGCGTCCTTGGTCTCCGACGCCGACGGCCTCAACTCAGCGGCTCGCGTGCTGCTGATGACCATCCACGCTGCCAAAGGCCTCGAGTTCCCGGCCGTTGTGCTGACGGGCATGGAGGAGTCGATTCTCCCCCACCAGCGCAGCTTGGGCGACCGCGACGCGATGGAAGAGGAGCGCCGCCTCTGCTACGTGGGAATGACGCGTGCCCGCAAGCACCTGTACCTCACTTGGGCGCAACGCAGGATGAAGTTCTCCACCGGCGGGTACGAGCCGACCGAGCCGTCGCGGTTCCTGAGCGAGATCCCTCCGAGACTGCTGGACGAGCGGTCGGAGGGCGGTCGGGACGAACCCCGCGGCGGCTTGTTCGAACAGCCAAGCTGGGCCGCAGGGCGCAGCCCGCGCACCTCCCGGCCGCCGGCCCCAGCGCCGAGCGCCGCCGGCCTCACTGCACGCAATTCCGTGGCGGCGGTGGCGGACTTCTTCAAGGAGCGGGGCATCCAGGCGGACGTGCCTCCGACGCCGCCAGCCCGCCGCGCTCCGGCTCCGCCCAGCCCACACCCGCAGCGCCGTCCGTCCAAGCGACGCCCCGCTTGGGCCGGCCCGCCTCCGCGGTCCACGCCTCGTCCGCAGGTCACGTTCTCAGCGGGGGCTCGCGTGAGGCACCGCAAGTTCGGAGTCGGCATCGTGCGTCGCAGAGAAGGCGACGGAGCGAGCGCCAAGCTGACAATCTACTTCCGGCGCTATGGAATCAAGAAGCTGATCGCCGGATACGCCAATCTGACCGCGGCCTGAATGCTGGCCCGGCCGGGCGCGGGTTTGCCGCGAGGGGTGGCCGGATGCTCCGTTGCTGCTGGGAGCCGCACGGAAGGGACAGTCCGAGTCCCGCCTCGTTCGCCCCGCCCCCGGCTGCCGGATCGGCGCATGAGCCCGCGGCTGCAGGACGCCGGAGGGGCCGAAGCGCATCGGCCCGGTTTCCGGCGGGATGCTTCAGCCCTGCGCCGTGCGCTCGGCCAGCCAGCCGCGGATTGCGTCGGCAATCTCGTCCCGCACTCTGCGGAACGTTGTGGCTCGCTCCGTCGCGCTGCCACGAGCTTCCGCCGGGTCGTCGAAGCTCCAGCGCTCCATCCGGGTACGCTCCGGAAACACCGGGCAGTTGGTGGCCGCCCGCGAGCAGACCGTGATCACGGTGTCCACTCCCGTCCCGAGGAAGTCGTCCACATGCCGGGACCGGTGGTCGCTAATGTCGATCCCGATCTCCGCCATCGCGGTGACCGCTCCCGGGTTGACACCCTGAGGGTCCGTGCCCGCTGACGCTGCCCGGTAGCGGCGCCCGGCCAACGACCGCAGCAGGCCCTCGGCCATCTGGCTGCGACAGGAGTTGCCGGTGCAGAGGAACAGGATCCTGGGCCGGCGGTCGCCGTCGCGAAAGTTGCGCTGCGGCAGGGTCGCACCTACTCTTGGAGGCCGGACCGGGTGCATCGGCCGCGGCTTACAGGCCGGGGGACGGCTTGCTGCTGTGCAGGCTGTTGAGCTGCGAGCGCGTCAGCGCCGCGACGCTGGAGTCGGGGAAGCGGCGCAGCAGCAGCTCGTACACTTCCATCGCGGCCTCCCGGTCGCGCAGCTTCTCGTAGGACATCCCTTGCTTGTAGAGAGAGTCCGGCGCCAAGCTGCTCAGCGGGTGTCGCTCGTACACTTGCTCGTACTGCTCGATCGACTCCTCGTAGTCAGCGTCGGCGTAGTAGGTCTCGGCGAGATAAAACTGCGCCTCAGCCGCTTTGGCATGGGTCGGATAGAGGGCCAGCAAGTCCAAGAACTGCGCCCGGGCCGCTTGGATCTCGCCACGCAGGTAGTCGGTCAGCCCACCCTCGAAGATGGCCTCGCTCGCCTGCACGGCGCTGACATCGACCTCGACTCCGTCCTCGCCCTCTGGCACGGCCGGCTGCAAGCTCGCCAAGTGCGTCTTGAGGTCTCTGGCGTCGTCATGAATAAAATCCACCACGTCGCCGATCTCCTGCACGGTCGCTCGCAACGCGGCGAATTGATCGGTTAGCGAGGAGACTTGGGCCGCCGTGCTTCGCGCCGGCTCGCCCAAGGCCTCCTCCAAGCCTGCCAGCTTGCCTTCGATCTCGCCTTGTGCCTCCAGAAGTTGCGCTTGCCGGTCGGCACTCTCGCGCAAGGCCGCTTCCAAGCCTGCCACCTGCGCGAGGGAAGATTCCCGCATGGCGCGCAGCTCCTCGTGCAGCAGCGCCACATCGCGCTGCAGCTGAATCAGCAACTGCTTCTGGGCCACGGCGTCGGGCGCGGCCCCGCTCAAGCAAAGCGCGACGGCCAGTGCTGCCCCCCCGCTCCAGCTCCTCCCGGCGGACTGACGTCGAGAATCTGTTGGCATCTTCATCAGCAAGCTCCAATCCCTCCGGCGCAGGGCGCCCCTCGGCCTTCCGCTAGCGTCGTTGCGCGCCGCAAGCACCCGGAGGGCCGCCGGGCCGTTCGGCCCGGCGGCCGCGAAGTTCCAAGCGCCGGCGCCACGGGCCGCCGCCTCGCGAAAGCTAGCGCAGGGCCACGTGTGCCCGGCGATTCCGCTGGTAGCAGGCCTCGTCCTCGTCGGTGCAGGCCGGGCGTTCCTCGCCTAGGCTGACCTTGGAAAGCTTGCTGGCCGGCACTCCCAAGTTGACTAGGAAATCCTCAGCCGCGGTCGCTCGGCGGTCGCCCAGCGCAAGGTTGTACTCGGTCGTGCCGCGCTCGTCGCAGTGGCCCTCGATCAGGAAGGCCGCTTCGGGGTACTCATCCAGCAGGCTGCGGAGAGCGGAAGCGTTGCCCCGCAGGGCGTCCGCCGCGTCCGGGCGGATGTCGCTCTTGTCGTAGTCGAACAGGGCGTCCCGAATGTTGCTGGAGCTGAACGCCTCCGACAGGTCGGGCTTCGGCGGTGGCGGCGGCGGTGGCGGCGGCGGCGCGCGCACCGTCACAGTCGCCGAAGCGGAAGCTGACTTGCCGTCCGCATTCTTCACCGTAACCACGTACTCAGTAGTGCGGGTCGGAAAGACCTCGCGCGTGCCGTTGGTCGCTACAGCTCCGACGCCTTGATTCAGCTCGGCGCTGGCGGCGTTGGTTGAACTCCACTTCAGGGTCGCCGACTCGCCGCGCTCGATCGAGCTGGGCTCTGCCACGATGCTGACGCTCGCTGCGGGTGCCTCTACTGGCGGGGGTGGTGGCGGGGGCGGCGGCGGGGGCGGCGCCTCCTTCTTGCAGCCAAACGCGAGCAGCGCTAGCAGGACGCTGGCCGTCACCAGCGGGATTCTTGATTTCAGTTGCATGGAACTACGGTCTCCTCCAAGTCCGCCACCGCGCACGGCGGTGGACATCAACACCAACAGAGTACCGCAAACGGCCCCGGATTGCACGCCGCGGATCGGCATGCCCGGTCGCTGCGGAGTCGCTTCCCTAGCGGAACGACCAGACCGGTGACTCGTTACGGCCCCGGGTCGTCAGCTGCCGCAACTGCGAACCGTCCGCCCGCATCGTCCAGATCTGGACGCTGCCGAGGCGGTCGGACGAGAAGGTGATGTGCGTGCCGCTCGGGGAGAATGTCGGGTGCTCGTTGCGGCCCCGGCTGTGAGTTAGCTGCGTGTAGCGGCCGCTGGCGACGTCGACCAGGAAGACGTTGTAGTTGCCGATTTCGTAGCCCCTCGTCCAGGAAAAGGCCAGCCGTTCACCAGTCGGGTCCCAGGATGGCTGGACGGCGTCCCCGCCGCCGCCCGAGATGCGCCGCCGGTTCGCTCCGTCGATGTCCATCAGGTAGACCTGCGGCTCGCCCGTGGTGTCCGACACGAAGGCGATCTGCCGGCCGGTGCGCGGATTGACGGCTGGATGCAAATCGAGCGACCGCGAGTAGGAAATCCGGCGCAGGTTGCCGCCGTCGATGTCGGAGCGGTAGATCTGGCTGCGGCCGGTCGGCGAAGAGGCGAACAATAGCGCGCGGCTGTCCAGTGTGAAGTTCGGGGTGGTGTTCAGCGAGGCTTCCTGGTTGTAGAAGGGCAGCCGGTTGCCGGTTTCCAGCGAATGCACGTAAATCTTGGGCACGCCCTCGACGAAGGTCGTGAACGCCAGCAGCTTGCCGTCCGGGGAGACGGCCGGCGTCAGGCACAGGTCGCGGTACTCGGTCACCGGTCGCTTGTTGCGCCCGTCGAAGTCCATCACCCAGATCTCCTTGCTGCGGCTGTCCTCGTCGCGATGCACGTAATAGATCTTGCTGCCGGCCAGCCCCTCCCCGAGACCGAGCTGGACCAGGATGTCGCGGGCGAACTCGAACGCCAGCGCTCTGGCCCCGGCCAGCGTGGCGTCCCCGAAGTAGCGCTTGCCGAAGATCGCTGACGACTCGGCGCCGTCCTGCGTGATGTCGTTGAGGTGTCCGTTGAGCATCAGCCGGCCGTCGCCTTCGGAGAGCCTTCCGAAGACCAAGTAACGGGCCTGCACCGGGGCCTCGCGCCAGCCTTGGGCCCACAGCCCGCGCGCGCCCAAGTCCTGCGGCAGGGTGCTCTCGTCGAACTGGATCTGCGCCGGGTCGCTAGGCGCGCTGCGCGGGTAGAAGCTGCGCGAGACGAGCGTCAGCCGGCCGGCGGCCTCAATGGCGTCCCAGAGCTCGTCGTTGAAGCGGTCCGCCGGCTCGGCCGCCCGCACAGGCCCCCGAATCTGGGCGATCGCGATGCGCGGGTCCTGCGCCTCGTCGGTGAGCGTGATCACGGCGTCTGGCCGCTGCTGCCCGGCCAGCGTCGCGGCCGCTGCCAGCGCGGCCAAGCCGAGGATGGATCGGTGGTTCATGCTGCTTGTCCTCTAGTCTCGCGGTCCGTCCGGCCTCACACCAGGCGGAAGTGCATCTCGATCACGACCGTGCGTTTGCCCAAGGCCGGCGGCAGAGGCGGGACCGGGCTGGCCCCCCGGATGGCCCGCACGGCCGAGTAGTCGAGCGAGCGATTCCCGCTGGACTCGCTGATCGTGACTTGCTCGATCCTGCCGGTGCGCTGGATGACGAACGACGTGACGACCGGCTTGGAGGAGCCTCCCGCCACCTTGCCCAGCTCGCGCCGCCACTGCTGGCCGATGGCCCGCTGCAGGATCTGGGCGTACCAGCCGAAGCGCGTCCCGAACGGGCCGCCCCCCTCGCCGCTGATGCCCATCGCCCCGCCCGGGGCCGGGCGGTACAGCTCGCTGCTTAGCGCCGCTCCCCGCGAAGACCGCAGCTGGTTGCTTTCGGTTTCGCCAGCGCTGCGTTGTCCGACGGAGCGCTCGGTCTGCTCGGGCGCCTTCCGCGCCCCCGTGTCGGGCACGGACGCGTCGTCGGGTTCCGGCTCCTCCAGCTCGGTCGAGCGCCGGAACTCGGTGGGAGCTGGCACGTTGTGGTCGGTCGGATTGGCGACTGGGTTGAGGTCCTCGGCGCGGGCGACGCTGACCGGCACCGCGCTGACCGCCACGATGCCGCCCGCGCCGCCGGCGTCCCGCGAACCTAGGCTGATCGTGGGGTTCAGCACGCCCCAGCCGACCGACAGCGCCACCAGACCCACATGGCAGGATGCCGAGACCACCACCGGCGCGCGCAGGCCCCGCTCTGGGGGCCGCCGTCCACTGCGCTTGGGCACGGTTCCGCTCCGGCTTCAGCGCCGCACTCTGGGCTCGCGCTGCAGCGGCTTGGTCACTACGGCCACGTTCACCTCGCTGGCCCCGCATTCGGCGATCACGGGGGCCACGATCTCCCAAGGCGTGTTGCGGTGGGCGCGCAGGTAGATGCCGGGCTGGTCGGGGTTGCTCTCCCGCGCCAGCGCGGCGATGTCGTACAGGTTGACCGGCTCGTTGCCGTAGAAAAGCTCGCCCTTGGAGTTGATGTTGACGTAAGCGAACTGCTGGTCGGTGGTGCTCACCTCCCGCGTGCGGGGCACATCGATCTCCAGCCCGAACTCCACCACGCCGGCGGTGATCATGAAAATGATCAGCAGGACCAGCACTACATCGACAAAGGGGGTGACGTTGATCTCGGCGATCTGGTCGTCGCCCGGGTCGGGAAGGCTAGTTCGCAGCGCCACGCCTGGCTCCGTAGTCCCTTTCCGCCACGTTGATGAACTCCAGCCCGAAATCGTCCATTTCCTTCCGCAAGCTGCGCAGCTTGGAGGCGAAAATGTTGTAGAAGATCAGGGCCGGGATAGCCGCGAACAGGCCCAGCGCGGTCGCCAGCAGTGCCTCGGCGATGCCCGGGGCGACGGCGCGCAGCGTGGCGCCGCTGGACTGGCCCAGGCCGCGGAAGGCCTCCAGCACGCCCCACACCGTGCCGAACAGCCCGATGAAGGGCGCCGACGAGGCCGTGGTCGACAGCAGCCCTAGGTTCTTAGCCAGGCCGGTCGACTCACGGCTCGACCCGATGGCCAGCCAGCGCTCGATCGCAGCGGAGCTGGTGATCCGGCCGTGCGTGTTCACCTGCCTGGCCACCTCCTCGTAGCCGGCGGAGAAGACCGCCATCAGCGAGGTGCCCTTGTACTTGCGGCTCTGCTGGTAGGTGTCGGCCAGGTTGTCGACGCGCTGGAAGTCGCTATGGAACTTTTCACCCAGCTTCTGGGATTGGGAGAACGTTCGGAACTTGGACCAAGCGACCGCCCAGGACAGCACTGACATGGCGGCCAAGATCAGGAAGACCGTGAAGCCGACCGGTCCGACCTCCAGCAGCAGCCCCAGCAGCGTCGATTGCTCGGCTGCAACCGCCAGCTCGTCCCCTGCGACGGGGTCAACTTCGGCGACGGTCTCCCCGACAGCCTGCAGCAGAAAGGCGAACGATGAAGATGCGAACAAAGCTGGACCTCGTGGAGGGGGAGGCGGCAACGGCAGGTTGCGCTCCGCCGTCCAAGTACGCCTACTACAGCCTTACTATACAATGTATCCTGCGGCCGGCGGCGCGAGGAGCCCTCGGGGCGCCCCGCGCCGCCCGTCACCGAGGCGTTGCGGGCCGGTCGGCGGAGGCTGGGCTTGCTGCACGAGCTGGACATCGAGGGGTACGCGGTCGTCGACCGTCTGCGGATGCGGCTGGAGCCCGGCCTGAACGTGGTCACCGGCGAGACCGGCAGCGGCAAGTCGATCCTGGTGGGTTCGCTGGCGCTCGTGCTCGGGGCCCGAGCAAGCGTCGATTGCGTGCGGTCGGGGGCCCGGCGGGCGCGCGTCTCGGCGCGCTTCGAGGCGCCCTCTGACCCGGCGCTGCTGGAGCGGCTGGCCTCGTCGGGGATCGACGTTGAGGACGGCGAGCTGATTCTCGAGCGCCAAGTGCTCGCCTCCGGCAAGAGCCGCGCCTACGTCAACGGATCGCCGGTCACGCTGAAGGTGCTGCGCGGGCTGGCCCGGCACTTGGGGGACATCCACGGCCAGCACGCTCAGCAGACCCTGCTGGCGACCACCGCTCAGCTGCGCCTGCTGGACGCCTTCGCCGGATGCGGCCCCGCTGCCGCGGCCGCCGCGTCGGCCTTCTCGCGCTGGCGCGAGGCCGAGCGGGCGCTGGCCGAGCTCCGCGGCGACGAGCGCGACCGCCTGCGCCGCATAGACCTGCTGGCCTTCCAGGTGGGCGAGATCCAGGAGGTGCGGCCCGAAGTCGGCGAGGACGACGGCTTGGAGCGGGAGCGCGAAGTGCTCGCCAACGTGCGCCGGCTGCGCGAGGGCGGCTTCGAGGCCTACGGCGCACTGTACGACGGTTCGCCTTCGGCCTCCAGCCTGATCAGCGGAGCCGCGTCGGCCCTTGAATCGGCCGGAGCACTGGACCCGCGGCTGGCTGGCTACGTCGACTCGCTGGACCAAGCCCGCTCGATCGTTGACGATGTGGCCTTCGAGCTGCGTTCCTACTTGGAGGGCCTGGAGGAGGACCCGGCGCGCTGCGAGGCGGTCGAGCAGCGGCTCGCGGAACTGGAGAAGCTCAAGCGCAAGTACGGCCCGCAGCTGTCCGATGTGGCGGAGTTCGCGGCGCGGGTTGCCGATGAGCTCGGGCAGCTGCGGGGCAGCGGGGCGCGGGCCGAGCAACTGGAGCGCGAGGTGGCCGCGGCCCGGAGCGATTACGAGGCGCGGGCGGGGGAGCTCACGCGGCGGCGGCGCGCGGCGGCGGCGGAGCTGGGAGAGCGGACTGAGCGCGAGCTGGGCGAGCTGGCGCTCGACAAGGCGCGCTTCGTGATTGCCGTGGCTGGGCTGCCTGCGCCGTCGGCGCAGGGCCGGGACCGCGTCGAGCTGCGCTTCTCAGCCAACCCCGGGCAGCCGCTGAAGCCGCTCGGGCAGGTGGCCTCCGGCGGTGAGCTGTCCCGCGTGGCGCTGGCGCTCAAGACCGCTCTGGGAGGCCGCGCCGCCGGGTCGCACCGCCGCATGCTTGTCTTTGACGAGGTCGACACCGGGGTCGGCGGCCGCGTCGCCGAGGCCATCGGACTCCGGCTGCTGCGGCTGGCGGACGCCAACCAGGTGCTGTGCGTCACGCACGTGCCGCAGATCGCCTGCTTTGGGGCCGCGCACTTCCACGTCGTCAAGGAGGAGGTCGGTGACCGAGTCTCGGCGCGGGTCGGCGAGCTGGCCGAGGGACAGCGGGTGAGGGAGCTGGCGCGCATGCTGTCAGGGGCCGAGGTGACGCCCGCTGCGCTGGAGAACGCCCGGCAGATGCTGGGCGACGGGCAGGACCGGGCCTAGCTGTTCAGCGCGAGGCCGGGTCGCGGACCACCCAGATCGGCGACGACCAAGCCACTTCGCCGTCCGCCTGCACGGCGCGCACGTAGTAGAAGCTCTCCGTCGCCGGCGGCTCCGCGTCGCGGAACTCGAAGTCCGCTTCCGCGCCCTGAGGGTGCAGCGTGTAGACCAGCTGGTTGTCGCGGATCACGGCGATCTCCCGCAGGGGGGCGGTGCCGAGGATCTTGGCCCGCAGGGCCGGAACCGCGCCGTCGATCTGGATCTCCTCCCCGAGGAAGGCCTCCCCGATGCGCGCTTCGACGATGATGTTGTCAGTCGCCGCGTAGGTGCGGCGGCTGCTGAGCGCCTCGAAGACTCCCTCGCGCGTGGCGCTCTCGGCCCACACCATGGCGTAGGACATGTGGGTCGAGAGGTGGTCCGAGCTGGCGATCACGCCGAGCCGGTAGCCCTTGGCCCAGGCGGCGGCGACCATGCCGTCAGTATGGATGGTCTCCAGCATTGCCGAGCTGGCCGACGGGTAGTTGTCCCCGGGGTCGGCGAGGGGGCAGCCGTCGCATTCGTAGCTGTAGCGGTCGCCTTGGAAGATTTCGACCACCGGTTCCAGCTCGGGGTCGTTGTCGCGCCAGTCGGTGCCCATGTTGGTCCCCGAAGTGTGAGGGATGGACAGCCCGCCGGTCCGCCGGATCTCCTCGTACAGCAGCTTGGTGTCGCCCTCGATGACTCGCCCGATGCCGTTGTGCCGCTGCATGTACTCCTCCGGGCGTACGAAGAACGGCACGTTCTGCACTCCGCGTCGCGCATGCACCACGTTGCGGTGCCCGTTCGGGTAGCGGACCGAGCGCTCGTAGCCGAACAGCGAGGCGTAGCCCGCGGTGTGGAACAGGTCCGCGGACTTCTCGGTCAGCCACCACCAGTAGGCGCGATCGGCTCCGTACTGATGGTCGGATATGAATCCCCAGTCCATGGCCGCGGCGTCCAGCATGTAGCGATAGAAGTCGAGAATCGAACCGTCGGGTGAGCCGCGCAAATCCATCGACAGCTCGGTGTGGCGATGCGTGTCGCCGCGCAGAATGCGCAGCTCCCGCCCGCCGACGCGCGTTCGGTGCTGCCGGATCCTCCGCACGTCCCGGTCCTCGTTGGGATGGCTCGCCGGTCGGGATGGCACGGTTGGCTCGCGGTCCAGCACTTGCGGGCGGGTGGCGCCCACGGCGGGCTCGTAGCGCGCCGCGTACACGTTCTCCACCAGCGTCTCCTCCGGCAGGTTCACCATGACCGAGAACGTCGGGTGGCCGTCCCTGGGCCAAGCGATCCATAGGCCCTCCTCGGCCGGCGCGGCGGCCGCCAGCATGCTGGCGCGGCCGCGGCTGTAGGGGAGCATGGCGGGCTCGGTCCAGCCGTCGGCAGTCAGCGTAGTGACGAAGAAGCGCCAGTAGTCGGCCAGCCGGCGGCCTTGGCGGTTGCGGACCAGCATGTGCAGCCGGCCTTGGTCGTCGAAGGCGAGCCGACCGTAATGGTGGAGCTGGCCCGAGTCCGGAGTGTAGACTTTGACGCCCCGGTCGATCTCGAACGGCGCGGCCATGCCGGCTCTGCGGGATCCCTCGTACACGGCCACCTCGACCGCACGCAGGTCGTAGATCGGGTAGCCCGGAGCCGTGCCGGGCGGATCGAGCCGGCCTTGGTCCTTGGCCCAGTTCACGCGGCCCGCCTCGTAGCTGACCCAAACCCTGTCGCGGCCGTCCACGGCTAGGTCAGGCCGCGCCTCCAGCCGCTCAGTCGCGGCCACCTCGATGACCTCGCCCGGGCCCTCGGGAGAGATCCGCCGCATCCTGACGTCGTAGCGGCCCTTGTCGTAGGTGTCCCACGCCACGATCGCCGTGCCGCCGGAGTCGATCGCGACCGCTGGCTCCCAGTCGTTGCGGGGGCTGTCGCTGACCAGCGTCTCGCGCCCCCACGAGCCGTCGCGATAGCTGATGTGGAAGATATCGGACTGGCTCCCGCGGAAGGCCTGCCAAGCGACATGGATTGCTCCGTCGCGGTAGGCGACATCGTGATCGAAATCGGATTGCGGGGCGGTCGTGAGGCGCTGCAAGGGGCCGAAGCGCGAGCCGTCGTACCAGCGGGCGAACAGGTCGAAGTTGCCGCCGTCCTGCTGGGACCAGAGGATCCAGAGGCGTCCGCGGCCGTCGAAGGCCAGCCGCGGCCTCCAGACGTCCCCGCTCACGCCGGGCACCTGCGTCCAAGTGCCCCACCGTCCGGCCTGGGGGTCGTGGCGGGCGAGGCGCACCTCGTCGCGGTACCCGTCGAAGCTCGCCCAGCTCATCCAGACCTCCGAGCGGTCCGCGGGGTTGGTCGCTATGTCGGGGAAGTCGTCGAACCGAGAGTCCTCGCTGAGCCGCATCGCGTCACGGATGCGCGGGTCCAGCGGCGGCTCCGGCTCCGGGTCGCGAGGGTTCATGAACGCCTCCGAAGTGCCGAGATCGGGTATGTTTCGCCGCGCCACCTCGTGCTGGGCGGGGGCGTCAGTCCGCAGCCGGCCGGGCTGGGCGTCGTTGGGCTGGCCGAGTGCGGCCGCCGTGGTGAGGGTCGCCAAGGCGGCCAGGCGCGCCGCCATCCGCCGGCCGGGCGGAGGGGTAGGTGCAGGGCAGGTCATCGGTCGCGTCTAACAGTATCGGACCGGTTGGGCGCGGCCGGCGCTCACTTTGGCCGCGCGACGGAGGCTGGGGTGACAATGGTGGCTGGCCCGACGATGGACCTGGGACCCGTACGCGTCATCGTGAAGCAGGCCGGCGAGGCCGTGCTGCGCGTGTACGGGCGCGAATTCGCGGTGGATTCCAAGGCCGACGATTCGCCGGTCACTGAGGCGGACCTGGCGGCGCACCGGGTCATCGCGGACGGCCTGCGCGCCGCTTGGCCGTCCATTCCGGTTCTGTCGGAGGAGTCCTCGGTGCTGGCCGGGCACGAGCGGCGGCGGACTTGGCGGCGCTGCTGGCTGGTCGATCCGCTGGACGGCACCAAGGAGTTCGTGAGCCGCAACGGGCAGTTCACGGTGAATGTCGCCCTGATCGAGCGCGGGCGCCCCGCGGCCGGCGTGGTCTACGCCCCGGTGTGGGATTGGCTGTACTGGGGAGGGCCTGGCCGCGGGGCGTTCAAGAGCTGCGGCGGCGGCCCCCCGGATGAGATTCGCTGCCGGCCCGAGCCCTCTGCCGGCCGCATCCGGGTGGTCCGCAGCCGCTCTCATCTCAACGCCGAGACGGCCCGCGTCCTGCGGCGGCTGGAGCAGAGGTTCGACGAGGTGTCGCAAATCGCCATGGGCAGCTCGCTCAAGATCTGCCTGATCGCCGAAGGGCGGGCCGACCTGTACCCCCGCCTCGGCCCGACCATGGAGTGGGACACCGCGGCCGCGCACGCGGTGCTGGCCGGCGCCGGCGGGCGGCTGGAGGCCTGTCCGGGCCGGTGCGAGCTGGCCTACAACAAGGCGGACCTGCGCAATCCATGGTTCGTGGCTCGGGGCGCGGCCGCCTGAGGGGCCGCGGCTTTGCTATTGTTGCTGGGGCGGAGTCGGAAGGTGGCGGGAGCAGAACTCATCCGATCGCTAAGGTCGCTGCCGCTTGAGGACGCCTTGGAGCGCGTGATGACGGCGGCGGGGTGCGAGACGGGCACCGTGCATCGGCTGAGTTCTGACGGTGCCTTGGAGCTGGAGGCGCACGCCGGGCCCGTCCCGCCGGGCCTGCTGGCCGTCATTCGCAGCATCCCGGTCGGCAAGGGTCTGGCCGGCTTGGCTGCCGAGCGTGGCGAGCCGGTGCGGATCTGCAACCTCCAGACCGACGACAGCGGGGCCGCCCGCCCCGGCGCGCGGTCCACCGGCATGCGCGGTTCGATCTGCGTGCCGATGACGGCCGCCGGGCGCACGGTGGGAGTGCTGGGAGTGGCGTCCGCCCGCGAGAGGGAGTTTGGCGAGGCCGAGGCCGCTTGGCTTTGCGAGGCCGCGGCGGCGCTGGCCGCGCACTGGTAAGGAGATCCATGCCAGCTCAGCTCGTCAATCTCGACCCGGCGCTGGTTCCGGCCACGCCTTGGATCCGGCTGCATCCCGGCGACAACGTGGTGGTGGCCCGCGTGCAGATCCCGGCCGGATCCCGCCTCGACGTCGGGGGGCGCTCGTTCCGAACCTCGCAAGCGATCGCCCCCGGCCACAAGCTGTGCGTGCGCGACATCGCCGCGGGTGAGGTCGTTTACAAGTACGGTGAGGAGATCGGCCGGGCGGGGGAGGCGATCGCCCCCGGCGCTTGGGTGCATACCCACAACCTGCTGTTCGACCTGCACGACCGGGTCTACGAGTTCGGCACCTCCCGCGCGGACCTGGAAGATATCGCGCTGCCAGCCCGGCGCACGTTCCTCGGCTATCCCCGGGCTGACGGGCGGGCCGGCACCCGCAATTACGTGGCCATCGTGGGGGCCAGCCATTGCGCCGCCCATGTCACCGAACGGGTGGCGGACCAGTTCCGGGACGAGAATTTCGAGGGCACGGGCGTCGACGGCGTCGTGGCCCTGCCGCACAACGACGGCTGCGGCCAGGCTGAGGGCGCCGACTCTCAGCTGCTGCGCCGCACCTTGGACGGCCTGGCGGACCACCCCAACATCGCGGCGGCGGTGGTGGTGGGTCTCGGCTGCGAGGTGAACCAGATCGGCTACTACCTCCGCCCTCAGGAGGGGGGGGCCGCCCGCCCGCCGCGCCGCGGCCTGACGCTGCAGGAGAGCGGCGGCACGCGCCGAGCGGTCGAGGACGGGGTCAAGGCGGCGCGCGAGCTGATCGAGCAGGCGGGCCGCTTGGAGCGCAGCGAGTGCCCGGTGTCGCAGCTCGCGATTTCGCTGGAATGCGGCGGTTCGGACGCCTTCTCAGGCATCACCGCCAACCCCGGGGTGGGCTATTGCGCGGACATGGTCGTGCGCCAGGGCGGCACTGCCTGCCTGGGGGAGACGACCGAGATCTGGGGGGCGGAGCACCTGCTCACGCGGCGCGCGGCCAGCCGCGAGGTGGGGCAGAAGCTGCTCGACATGCTGGACTGGTACTTCGACTACGTGGGGCGCTTCAAGGATTCGCCCACCTTCAACAGCAACCCGTCGCCCGGCAACATGGCCGGCGGCATCACCAACATCGCTGAGAAATCGTTGGGGGCCGTGGCCAAGGGCGGGCGCTCCCCGCTCAGCGCGGTCTATGACTACGCGGACCGCATCGACCGGGGCGGCTTCGTGTTCATGAACAGTCCGGGGTACGACCCGGCGTCAGTCACCGGCATGGTGGCCGGGGGATGCAACATCTGCTTCTTCACCACCGGGCGGGGGAGTTGCTTCGGCTTCGCGACCGCGCCGGTGATCAAGGTGGCGTCCAACAGCTGGACGGCCCGGCGCATGGACGAGGACATGGACGTCAACGCCGGCACGGTGGCCGACGGCGAGGAGGACATTCCGAGCCTGGGCCGGCGGATGTACGACACGCTGCTTGAAGTCGCTTCCGGTCGACTCACCTGCAGCGAGAGGCTGGGGCATCGCGAGCTGATGACTTGGCGCATCGGGCCGATCCTGTGACCTCCGGTTCGGACCTGCGGTGCGGGGTATACCATGGGACTTGGGCGCCGGGGTAGCTCAGCCGGTTAGAGCGACGGACTCATAACCCGTAGGTCGGCGGTTCAAGTCCGCCCCCCGGCACCAGGCCCCCTGCGGGCGGGAGGCCCGCGCAATGGACACTGCGCCCGGTCGCCGCCGCATCCTTGCCGCCCTCGCCGCAGCGGCCGTGGCTCCGGCCCTCCGCGCTGCCGGTCCCGTCGTGGCGCTGCGCACTTCCAAGGGCCTCATCCGCGTGGAGCTGCGCCCCGACGCGGCCCCGAGGACGGTCGACAACTTCTTGGCCTACGCCGAGTCGGGCTTCTACGACGACACCGTGTTCCACCGCGTGATCGAGGACTTCGTCGTGCAGGGCGGCGGCTTCACCCCCGAGCTGGAGCCGAAGCCGGTCGGCAAGCCGGTCCGTGTCGAGACCCGGAACGGGCTGCCCAATGAGCGCGGCTCGATCGCCATGGCCCGCCAGGCGGGCAGGGACTCGGCCACCTCGCAGTTCTTCTTCAACCTCCGGGACAATCAGAACTTGGACCGCGGCTCCCTGCGGTTCGGCTACACCGTGTTCGGCCGCGTGGTGGAGGGGATGGACGTGGTGGACGCCATTTCGCGCGTGCAGACCAGCCGTCGCGGGCGCATGGAGGACGTGCCCATCCTGCCCGTGTTCCTGGAGTCCGCCCGCGTGGAGGGGCGGCCGGGGCCGGCTACTCCCGCTCGGGATCGAACGGCAGATCGCTGAAGTCGCGGGTCAGGGGCACGACCTCCGCTCCTGGCGGGGCCTCGAACTCGAACAGCTCGGCGCTCAGCACCGGATTCGGCTCCTCGTCCGAGAAGCGGTAGACGTTCACGGACTCGTCGCGGCCGTAGATCCTGATCCCGAGGATCGAGTAGCCGGCCGGATCGTAGGTGAACTCCACGTGCGAGAAGTAGTCCTGCCCCGAGCGGCCCTCGCCGGTCAGCACGGACTGCCCGTCGATCTGGGAGGCCTTCAGGTTGCGGAACATGCGGCGCAGCCGCATCCGGCCCAGCAGGAACGAGAGCGGGGCGCGCAGGTCGCTCATCTCCTCCAGCCGCACCTGCCGCACTTGGTTGGAATTGGGGCTGTACATGCGGAAGATCTCGCCGTCGCTGACGGCGATCTTGCCTTCCGGCCACGAGTACTCCCAACGCATCTTGCCCGGGCGGGTCAAGTACAGCGTGCCCCGCTCGGCCATGCGCTGTACGCCCGCGTACTCCATCGACTGCTCGAACTGCATGCGCAGCCCGCTCAGGCGGTTGTAGTGCCGTTCGATGCCGGTGATGGCCTTGTCGAGCGACTGGGCGCGCAAGGCGCCGCCCCCCGCGACGGCCAGCGTCAGGCAGGCGAGGATGGGGGCGGCTCGGAATCGTGCGTTCATAGGGGAATGGGGCCGCCCGCCGGCGCCCGGACGGTCCCCGCCGGCCGCGCCCGCGGGGCGCTGCTCTCAGTATACGGGTCGCCAGCCGGCCTCACTCCCGCAGCAGCCGTCGGATGCCCCGCGTCGCCTGCCGGATGCGGTGCTCGTTCTCGACCAAGGCGAACCGCACGTGCCGGTCGCCGGCCGGGCCGAAGCCGACGCCCGGGGAGACGGCCACCAAGGCTTGCTCCAGCATCAGTTTGGAGAACTCCAGCGATCCGGCCCAAGCGTAGCGCTCGGGGATCTCGGCCCACACGAACATGGTCCCTTGGGGCGGCTCGACGTGCCAGCCGCCGAGGTCCAGTCCGGCCAGCAGCGTGTCGCGGCGGCTCTTGTAGACGGCCGCCATCTGGCGGGTGAAGTCCTCGCATTCGCGCAGCGCGATGATGGCGGCGATCTGCACCGGCTGGAAGGCGCCGTAGTCGAGGTAGCTCTTGATGCGGCCCAGCGCGTGGATCATGGTGGCGTTGCCGAGGCAGAAGCCGACCCGCCAGCCGGGCATGCTGTAACTCTTGGACATCGAGAAGATCTCGACACCGACCTCCTTGGCGCCCGGCACCTGCAGCAGCGACGGCGGCTGGTAGCCGTCGAAGACGATGTCGGCGTAGGCGAAGTCATGCACGAGCATGGTCCCGTGCCGGTGGGCGAGCTCCACCAAGGTCTCGAAGAAGCCCGTCTCAATGCACAGCGTGGTCGGGTTATGCGGGAAGGAGGTGAGAATCATGGCCGGCTTGCGGCCGGGCTTGCGGTACAGGTCGCTGACGCGGTTCAGGAACTCGTCCGCGGACGGCACGGGGACGGCGATCTGCTCGCCTTCGGCCATGACCACGCCCCACTGGTGGATGGGGTAGGACGGGTCCGGCATCACAACCGGGTCACCTGGGCCGATCGTGGCGAAGGTCAGGTGCGCCAGGGCGTCCTTGGACCCCATGGTGACGATGGCTTCGGTCTCCCAGTCGAGCTCGACGCCGAACTTGGCGCGATAGCGCTTGCAAATCTCCTCTCGCAGGCGGGGGATGCCGGCCGAAAGCGAGTAGCGGTGGTTGCGCTTGTCTCGGGCCGCCTGAGTCAGCTTGTCGACGACCACGCTCGGAGTGGCCCCGTCAGGATTGCCCATGCCGAGGTCCACCACGTCCAGCCCGGCCCGCCGGGCTCTGGACCGCATCGCGTTGATCTCCGCGAAGACGTACTTCGGGAGCTGCGCGATGCGGTGGAACGGCGCGTCATTGAACAGCCCCATCGGTCCTAGTTTCGCAGAACCGCGCCGGGCGGCGCGGCCCGCGCCGGGCGCCAGCGGCTTAGTCGCCGGCCGCGACGGCTCCGGCCCGGGCGCGTCGCATCCGTCCGTGCAGCAGCCAGAACGCCGCGTCGCGCAGGTCCTCGACGATCAGGTACAGCGCCGGGACGAGCAGCAGCGTGACCAGCGTGGCGAACAGCACCCCCGACGCCAGGGCCACAGCCATCGGGATCAGGAACTGCGCCTGCAGGCTCCTCTCGAACATCAGCGGCGTCACTCCAGCGGCGGTGGTCAGCGAGGTCAGCAGGATGGGGCGGAAGCGCACGGAGCCGGCCGCATGCACGGCCTCGCGCAGCGAGCGGTAGCGGCGGCGGTTGCGATCGATGAACGCCACCAGCACCAGTCCGTCGTTCACCACCACGCCGGCCAGTGCCACCATGCCGCACATGGACAGGAAGCTCAAATCCATCCCCAGCAGCCAGTGTCCCCACACCGCGCCCACCATGCCGAACGGAACGGCGCTGACGATGATCAGCGGCTTGATGTAGCTCTTGAGCGGAATGGCCAGCATCGCGAACACCACGAACATGGCGATGAAGAAGCCGCGCCCGAGCCCCTCCATCGATTCGGAGAACGCCGCCTCGTCGCCTTCGAGGGTGTAGGTGAGACCCGGATGGTCGGCCGCCAGCTGGGGGAGGAATTCGGCTTGCAGAGACCCCAGCACCTGGCCTGAAGTGGTGACGGACTCGTCGATGTCCGCCTGCACGTTGATCGACCGGCTGCGGTTGGCGCGGCGGATGGTCGCCGGGCCGCGCCCCAGCTCGGCGGTGGCCACCGTGCTGAACGGCACCTCGTCGCCCGCCGGCGTCCGCACTCGGATGCGCTCCAAGTCGCCCAGCGAGGCCCGCTCGCGGCGCGGGTAGCGGACCATGACGCGAATGTCGTCGCGGCCGCGCTGAATGCGCTGTGCCTCTTCCCCGAAGAAGCCTTGGCGGACCTGCCGCCCCAGATCCTGCAGCGTGAAGCCGAGGCTCTCGCCCTCGGAAGTCAGAGAGAGATTGATTTCCGGCTTCCCGCCGCGGTAGGTGTCAGAGATCTCCGCCACGCCCGCGTACTCGGCGAGCCGCTGCTTAGTGAGTTCGGCGGCCCGCCGCACGGTGTCCATATCAACGGCGCTGAACTGGATGTCGACGGCCTTGCCGGCCCCGATCAGCTCGTCCTCCACGGTGAGTTCGACAGCGCCCGGAACCAAGCCGATCCGCTCCCGCCAGCGCGCTCCGATCTCCGAGGAGCTGATGGTCCGGTCCTCGGCGGGCACGAGGGCGAGGTTCACTTCTCCCAAGTGCTCGCCCTGAAAGCTGACCAAGCCGGCTGTCGGGCCTCCCTGCACCGCCCGGAACGGCTGCTCGCCGACCGTGGCCAGCACGCGCTGGATCTGGTCGGCTCCGAATTCCGCCTCCAGCTCGCGGCGCAGCGCCTCGGCGGTCGCCTCCATGTGGGCCACCGCCCCGCCCGTCACTTCAGCCGAGACATCCTGCGGCATCGTCACGAAGCCCAGCACGTTATCGGACTCGACGGTGGGAAACAGCACGGTGCGCACTTTCTGGGAGCCGATCAGGCCTACCGTCAGCAGCACGCTCGCCAGGGCGCAGGCGAGCGTTACGTAGCGCCATCGCAGTGCCAGCTCCGCGAACGGGCCGTAGGCGCGCCGCACGAACTGCTGCAACCCGTTGGAGAAGAAGTCGAAGAAGCCGTTCCACAGCCGCGCCGCGGGCCCCATCAGGTGGCGGGGCTTCGGCTTGCGGTAGTGCGACAGGTGGCAGGGCAGGATCAGCTTGGACTCCACCAGCGAGAACAGCAGCGTCGGGATCACGATCAGCGGGATCACGACCATGATCTTGCCGACGATGCCCGGCACGAACAGCATCGGCGAGAAGGCCGCCACGGTGGTCAGCACGCCGAAGGTGACGGGTACGAGCACCTCGTAGGTGCCGCGGATGGACGCGCTGACCTGCTTACCGGTCCGGGTCTGGACGGAGTGGATGTTCTCCCCCACCACGATGGCGTCGTCCACCACGATGCCCAGCACGAGGATGAAGGCGAACAGCGACATCATGTTGATCGAGACGTCGAACACGGGCATCAGCGCGATCGAGCCGAGGAAGCACACCGGGATGCCGAGCGTCACCCAGAAGGCCAGCCGCAGGCGCAGGAACAAGGCCAGCACCACGAACACCAGCAGCAGCCCGGTGGCGGCGTTCCTCACGAGCAGGTCAATGCGGCCCTTGAGCAGCCTGGCCTGGTCCATCCAGGTGGATAGCTCGACGCCTTCGGGCATCGTCGGCCTGGTGTCGGCTACGAAGCGATGCACGGCCTCCGACACGGTGATGGCGCTCTCGTCGCCGATGCGCGACACCTGGATGCTCACGGCCGGCTGCCCTTCCAGCCGCGAGGTGATCGCCACCTCCTCGAAGCCGTCGACCACGGTGGCCACATCGCGCAGGTAGAGGTTCGTTCCATCCGGGCGCATCAGCAGCGGGAGCCGCTCGAACTCCTCGCCGCGGTACGCTTGGCCGTCGGTGCGCAGCATGATCTGGCCGGTGTCGGTCCTGACCGAGCCGCCGGGCAGGTCCACGGAGAAGCGCCGCACGGCGGCGGCGATGTCGTCGAAACTGAGGCCCCAGCGGCGCAGCGCGTCTTCGGAGACCTCGATGGAAATCTCGTACGCCGGCGTGCTGAGCAGCTGCACTTGGGAGATCTCCTCCAGCGCCGCCAGGCCGTCGCGCACCCGGACGCCGAGCTGCTTGAGGGTCGCAAGGTCGGTCTGGCCGGAGATCGTGACGTTGATGACCGCGTTGACGGCATCGAGGTCGCGCACCACCGGCCGTTCGGCGTCGTCGGGGAAGGTGTTGATCGCGTCCACGGCAGCCTTGACGTCATCGAGCACTTCGTTGGCTTCGTAGCCGGTAATCAGCTCCAAGTTGACCGTGCCGCGCCCCTCGACCGCTGTCGAGGTAATCTCCTTGATGCCTTCAATGGCTTGGACGGCCTCCTCGACGCGGATGCAGATCGCCTCCTCGACCTCCTGGGGGGCTGCGCCGCGGTACTCGACCTCGATGGTGATCCTGTCGAGGGAGATTTCCGGGAAGATCTCCCGCTTGACTTGTCCGGTCGCCATGGCGCCGGCGGCGACGATCACGACCAGCAGCAGGTTGGCCACCACGCTGTTGCGGGCGAACCAAGCGATCGCGCCCTTCATGACACGCCTCCTGGCAGCGTCACGGCGGGGGCGGCGCCTTCACTCTGGGCCACCTCCACCCGCATGCCGTCGGTGGCCGCCTCCAGCGGCGAGACGCAGACGCGCTCGCCAGACTCGATGCCGTCGCGGACCAGCACTACGTCCCGCTCCCGGCGCAGGATGTCCACCTTCCGGAAGCGCAGGTGGCCGGAGGCGTCCGCGATCCAGACCAGGTCCCTGCCCCGCAGGGCGGTGCGTGGCAGTCGGATGACGTCGCGGACGCGGATCCCTTGGATCCGCGCCTGCAGGAACATGCCCACCTTCAGAGGCGGACGCGAGCGGTTGCTGCCGCGGCCGTAGGGGTCGGGCACCTGCGCCACCGCCACGATCATTCGCGTGCGAGGATCGACTTCGCCTTCCGTGCGGACGACGCGCCCGTTCCAGGCGTGCTCGCGACCGGCGAACTCGGTGGTCAGCGTCACGGGCGTGCCCTGCTCGTCGGCCGCGTCGTCGCGGTAGCTGAGCGGAAGACGGCAGAAGGCCAGCTCGTCGGTGGGGATGGGCAGGCGCACTTCCGCCACATCGACCGAGTAGATGGTAGCGACCGGGGCGCCGCGCTGCACGAACTGTCCCGGATCGACCTGCTCGGAGCGGACGTAGCCGTCGAACGGAGCCCGGATCACGGTGCGCTCCAAGTCGTGCTCGGCCTGCTGGAGCGTCGCTTCGGCGGCGGCGAGGGCCGCTTGGGCCTCGGCGATCTGCGGTTCGCGGAACAGCAGCGGCGACGGCTCGCCGGTGCCTATGGCGGCCCACTCGCGGCGCGCCAGGGCTGCCTCCTGCCGTTCGGTCGCCAGCCGCAGCCGGGCTTGCTCGATGGCGGCCTTGGAGCGCACGGCCGCCAGCTCGTACAGCCGGCGCTCGATGCGCAGCAGCTCCTCGCCCTGTTCGAAGAAGCCGCCGACCGCGAGGGAAGGCGACACTCCGGTCACCCGCCCCGAGACCTCCGGCACGAGCTGCGACTCGGTGCGGGGCGCCACGGTCCCTTCCGCTTGAACGGTGAGGGTCAAGTCTTCAGGGAGCGCTTGCATGACCTCGACCAGCGGAGGCCGGATGCGCAGGGGTTCAGGCGCGGGCGCCTCGAAGGAGTCGAGCAGCAGCTTCATGCCTAGGCCGCCTAGGCCGAGCACGGCGATTGGGAGGATGCCCATCAGGGCCAGTCGGAGCTTGTTCATGGCTGGGTTGCTAGCGTGTCTGGTCGCCTGCCGTCGGGTTCGCCGCCGCTGGGGGGAAGCCGCCGCCCAGCGCGAGGTGCAGGTCCACCCGGTTGTCGGCGCGGGAGCGGTGCAGCGACAGCAGCGCGCTCTCGGACTCGAGCACGGAGCGGCGGAGGGCGAGCACCGAGAAGATGTCCCCGCTGCCCGCGCGGTAGCGGTCGTTGGCGAAGGCGATCGAGCCCTCGGTGTGGCTGCGGGCCTGCTGCAGCTGCACCTCCTGCTCCCGCAGGGTCCGCTCTGCCGCGAGCGCGGTCTCGACTTCGCGGAACGCGTTCCAGGCGAGGTTGGCGTAAGCGGCCTCGGCTTCGTGCGAGCGCGCCTCGGAGGCCCTCAAACCGGCCTTCAGGCGGCCGCGCTGAAACAGCGGCAGGGCGACCCCGAGGGCGTAGTTCCACACCTGCAGCGAGGGATTGACGAGGTCGAGCAGGGTGTTGCTGGAGGTGCCCGCGCTGCTCGTCAGGGAGAAGGAGGGCAGCAGCGCCGCCCTGGACTGCACGATTCGTGCGTCGGCCGCGAGCAGGGCCCGCTCGGCGGCCAGCAGGTCCGGTCGTCGGCGGACCAGGTCCGACGGGAGGCCCGCCGGGGCTGTCTGGGGTAGTTCCGGCAGGGCCTCTTCGGCTTGGCGCGAGCCGGCCGGGTACTCGCAGGCTAGGATCTCCACCTGCCGCACGGATGCGTCGAGCGCCTGCTGGCGCTGGTGGACCGCGGCGCGGGCGCGCATGACGTCAGCTTCGGCCGCGCGCACGTCGAGCGGGGATCGCGAGCCGTTGCGGTGCCGTTCCCTGGTCCAGCGCTCCACGGTCTCGAGGTGGCTCACCAGCTGAGCGGCCAGTTGCACTTGGCGCCGCGCCTCCGCCGCGGCGAACCAAGCTTTGGCGGTCTGGCCGCTCAGGGAGAGGCGCGCTGCCTGCAGGTCGGCCTCGCGGGCGGCCAGGCCAGCTTCGGCCTCCAGCTGGCGGGCCGACACGCGCCCCCAGAGGTCCGCCTCCCAGGAGGCGGTGAACGCCAGGCCGGTCGAGCTGAAGGTGTTGCTCAGGACGCGGCCCTCCAGGCCGGGGAAGGGCAGGCCGACGAAGTTCTGGCGCTGGCGGAGGCGGTTGGCTCCGAGGCTCAGTTCCGGCACCCTCTCCGCGCCGGACGCGATCCGATCCTGATAGGCGGCCTCGACTCGGGCGGCCGCCGCGGCGAGGCTGCGGTTGCACTCCAAGGCCGTGCGGATGACGATGTCGAGGCCGGGGGCCTCGAGGTAGTTCCACCAGTCGGGGGCGGGCTGGGCCGGATCGGCGGCGGGGTCGCTCCACGCACGCGGCGCCGGAATGTCGAGCTGGTGGACGGGCACTGTCACGGGGCGCGCGCAGGCGGCGGCCCAGCAGGCGGCGGCCACGGCTGCGATGCGCAGGATCTGCAGGTTCACTGGTGGTCTGGCCTCCTAGGGGTGAGAGGTGAGTCGTGGCTCAGCGGGGCTCGGAGCCCGGCGGCCACGAAGGTCACCATGGACTTGAGGATGCGCCGCGTGCTGGGAGGGTCGCCGCAGCGAATCGTCATGTTGCGAGCTCGGTCGGTGTCCAGCATGGTGTGGACCAGCATGCCGATCGCGAAGTGCATGCGGAGGCGAAGCTCCGCGGGCGGCAAGTCCGGGAGCGAGCTGTGCAGAGCGGCGTGGAACCGCCTGATGACCTCCGCGAACTCCTCCTCGAACAGGCTCGCCATGTACTTGGCCGGTTCGAAGAAGATGCGGGCGCCGAGGCGCATGAAGCGGCGCCCCCGCTCCGGGTCGGCGGCGAGGCGCAGGCCGGGCTCGAAGAGCGCTGCCAGGATCTCCTCAAGCTGCGGGTCTCCCTGGCGCTCGAGGCGGTCCAGCCGTTCGATCCGCCGGCGGTTCACGACGCGCACGCGGCGCCGGAAGACGGCCTTGACGACCTGCTCCTTGGACCCGAAGTGGTAGTGGACGGACGCTAGGTTGACGCCGGCGCGGCCGGTCAGGCAGCGTAGGGAGACGCCCTCGATGCCGCGCTCGCTGAACAGCTGCTCGGCGGCGTCGAGGATGGAGTCCTTGGTGCGGCGGGCCGGTTCCATGGCTTCAGTCAAACGTTTGAATAACGCTTTTCCCAGCTTATCACGGCCGCCGGACGGCGTGCGGCTATGCTGGTGGGGAGCGGCGGCCGCGCCGGTTGGCGGCGCGCGGCGGCCACTCTGCAGGGGCCCGCGATGGACGACCGGATCTCGGAGGTGCTGGCGGCCCGGCGGCCGTTCGCGATTTGCGGGCCGTGCGTGATCGAGTCTGCCGACCACGCCTTGGCGACGGGGCGCGCGGTCGCGGAAGCGGCCGCGCGTGCCGGCGTGCCGGCGATCTTCAAGGCGTCCTTCGACAAGGCGAACCGCACCAGCGTTCATTCGTTTCGCGGCCCGGGATTGCGCCGCGGGCTGGAGGTGCTGGCCGCGGTGCGGCGCGCCACGGGCCTGGCGGTGCTCACCGACATCCACCATGCGGACCAAGCCGGGCCGGTGGCCGAAGTGTGCGACGTCTTGCAGGTGCCGGCCTTCCTTTGCCGCCAGACCGACCTGCTGGTGGCGGCGGGGCGGACCGGCCGGGCGGTCAACCTCAAGAAGGGGCAGTTCCTGGCCCACGGCGACATGCTCCACGCGGCCGAGAAGGTGGCTGCGACGGGCAACCGCCGCATCCTGCTGACCGAGCGCGGCAGCAGCTTCGGCTACCGCAACTTGGTGGTGGACTTCCGCGGGCTGCACCGCATGCGCTCCTTCGGCTACCCGGTGGTGCTCGACGTCACGCACAGCCTGCAGCTGCCCGGGGCGGCGGGCGGCTCCAGCGGCGGCCAGCCCGAGTACATCGAGCCCATCGCTCGCGCGGGGGCGGCCTGCGGGGCGGACGGCTTCTTCCTCGAGGTGCATGAGGAGCCGCGCCGGGCGCTGTCGGACGGAGCCAACGCGCTGCGCCTCGACCGGCTGGCCGGGCTGCTGGAGCGCGTGGCCCGCATTCGGCGGCTGGTCGGGTCGTGGGAAAGCGGCGAGCCGGGCGGCGCCGGAGCCGTCACCTGAGCGACAGGCCGCCGTCCACCGCCACGACTTGGCCCGTCACGAACGACGGGCCGGTCAGCAGGAATCGCACGGCGGCGGCGATCTCCGCCCCGGTGCCGTGGCGCCGCGCGGGCGTGGCGCGGATCAGGCCGGCGATGTCGTCCGGCACCTCGCTGCCGAAGTGGATGACGCCCGGGGCGACGCTGTTGACGGCGATGTCGGGCGCCAGCGCCTTGGCCAGCCCGCGCGTCAGCATGATCAGGCCGGCCTTCGAGGCGCAGTAGGGCACGTGCTCGGCCCACGGCCGCAGCCCGCCCAGCGAGCTGATGTTGACGATGCGCCCGCCGCCGCCACGGAGCATTATGCGGGCCGCCTGCTGGCAGCAGAAAAACGGGGCCTTGAGGTTGACGGCGTGCGTCGCGTCCCATTCCTCCTCGGTGGCCGCGAGCGGATCGGTCGCGTGGAACACGGCGGCGTTGTTGACCAAGGCGTCGAGGCGGCCGTAGGCTGCTGCGACAGCGTCGAACAGGGCGCGAATCTGGCGCACGCTGGTCAGGTCGGCACGGAAGGCCCGGCCGCCGCAGTCCGCGGCCGTGCGCTCGGCCTGCTCGGCGGAGGTCAGGTAGTGGACAGCCACCTTGGCGCCGCCGCGGCCGAGGTCCAGCGCGATCGAGCGGCCGATCCTGTTGGCGGCGCCGGTCACGGCCACGACCTGGCCTTGCAGCGGGCGCGTTGCGGCGGACGTCATGGAATGCGGGCCTGCCCGGGCCGTCGCCGCGGCCCGACCGTATTACGATAGCGAGTAGACTTCGCGAGGCCCTTCGCCGAGCGGGACGCTCCGCCCCGTGCCCGCTCCTCTCAGCCCGCCATGCACAAGTACGTGATGATCGGCCCGCAAGGCTCCGGAAAGGGCACCCAGGCGAAGCTGCTGGCGCGGGAGTTCGGGTTCGTCCACATCTCCATCGGCGAGGTGTTCCGGTGGCATGTGCGGCAGCACACCAAGCTCGGGTCCCGGATCTCGCGGATCACGCAGGAGGGGCGGCTGGTGTCGGACGAGATCGTGGAGCGGGTGGTGAGGGATCGCTTGGAGCTCCATGACTGGCGTTACGGCTTCATTCTCGACGGATTCCCACGCACCTTGGCGCAGGCTGACTACCTCTTCGAGAACTGGAACCTCGACTTGGCGATCTACTTGGACTTGGACGATCGAACGGTCCACGAGCGCGTCCTTGGGCGGGCGCTGCAGGGCCAAGGCAGCCCGCTGGCGGCCCGCGACGACGACACTCCGGCTGCCCTGCAGCGGCGGCTGGCGGACTATCACGAGAAGACCAGCCCGTTGTTGGAGGTGTTCGAGCAGCGGGGCATGCTGCTGCGCATAGACGGGTCGCGAACGATCGCGCAGGTGCATGAGGCCATCAAGGCCGGCTTGGGCCTCGGGGCCGAGACCGCGGGCCGCGGGCCCCTGCAAGCGGAGACCGCCCCCCCTGAGCCGTGGGACCGCGACATTGAAAGCCGAGCCGCGAGTCTGACCGGCTTCTGAAGCCCTGCCGCGGGTCGCAAGGCGCTCCGCTGCGAACAGCGGCCGGGTGCGCCAATCGGAAGTCACCATGGCGCGTGGCGGCTGGAGGCGAGCCCGCTCCGATTCGATCCTGCGGGCTGGAGACTTCGGCGCCCAGCTGTCAGCGGACCGCCCCGCCTGTCGTCGGCCGTCGGTTGCGCGGGCCGGCCATCGACCCGCGCTGGCCCGGAGAGCTCGCGCCTGGCGGCCGTTGGCCTGTGCCTGCCAGCTGGCCCTCGGTTGGGATCTCGTCGCGGTAGTCGAATACGAACTCCCACTCGCTGAACAGTTCCCGGCCCTGGTACAGCTTCACGCCCTTTTCTTCGAGCGTGCTGGCGACGCCCGCGATGCCCCTCTGGAAGACCGCGACTTGGAGCTGGACCGCCGCTTGGAGCTGGCCGCGCGCCCCGGCCAGGCCTCCCGGGCGCGGCGTGGTCAGCAGGCGGTTGACCAGACCGGCGGCGCCCGTCACGGCGCCGGAGCCCGGCCGTGAGTCCGGAGTGCGGCCGCCGGGGCCCGCTGCAGTGCCGGCCCCAGCTCCGGCGGACGGCCACCCTGCCCCCGCGCCGGCCGGGAAGCCGGGCGGGCCGATGCCCGCGCCCGGGGTCTGAGGACCGCCCGGCACGGCCGGCGCTCCGCCCGCGACCGCCGGGTAGTCGTCTTCCGGCTCCGAGTCAGCTTCCGCGTCCGAGTCCGGGTTCTGCGCTTGGCTGGCGCTGAAGTTGAATCCGTAGTCGTAGGACGCGCCTTCCGTGAGGTCCGGTGCTGCCGATTCGCGACGGTCCCGGAAGCGAGGCTCCTCGCCCGGCGTCCCCTCCGCAGGCTCCACTCCCGGAGGGTGGGTCGCGCTTCCGTGGAACGGCGCGGCGGCGCCTTGGTCCAGGAGACCGGACCCGGGCGATGCCGGCTGCTGCGTCCCCAATTGCCCCGCCACGGCCCCGAAGAGGCCCTGTTGCTGCCCGTCTTCCGGATCCGCCTGATCATAGAGCAGCGAGTCCTCGAAGCGGCCGTCCGTGCCCATGTGGATCAATCGCCACTCTCCCGTCTCACCTAGCGGGTCCTCGTAGCGGCGCCGCAGGTACCGCACGCCGTCCGTCTCCTCCAGATCCTCGATCTCCTCGGGATAGCGCTGATGATCGAGATAGTAGAGCCGGATGGCGCGGCGGTATTCCTCGCCCCGTTGGATCAGGACCTCCTCCCGGACGCGCTGCGATTGCACCGCCATGTGCGGAACGCTCAGGGCGAGGCCCGCCAGCAGGATCGCCGAAGCGGCCAGCAGGGCGAGCAGGATGTAGCCGCCTTCCGGCCTCGTTGGGATGTCGGCCCGCGGCTTCATCGCGCGGCCTCCAGCTGGATGGTGAAGTCCGCGGCCGCATTTTGGTCACGGAGCGAGATCGACTCGCCGTCGATCACGGTGATGCGGTAGCGGCCGCGCACCAGCGTCCCCTCGCGCACCATGAGGATCTCCTCTCCGTCCAGCAGGAACGCCCGCGCCGCCTCAGAGGACGGGTCGTCGGCGAGGCCGTAGTACTTCCAGTTGGGCGGCCGGGCGGGAGGCTTGGGCGGGGGGGCGTCCGCGGGGGCTGGCTCGGGCTCGGCGGTCGCGTTTGGTTGAACGGCGTCGAGCAGCCGCTGCGCCTGCTCGGTCACCTCAGGGGGCGGCGGCGCGGGAGCGGCGGGCTTCGGTCTCCCGAACAGGAAGATGTTGCGGTCCACTTCCGGCTCCTCGATGCCGCGCACGCGCTCCAGCAGGTCGGTGCGCAGCGTGATGTCGGCGCTCATGGGGTCAGGCGCGCCCTCCCCGCGTCGCCCGCTGCGCTGCTGCGTTCGCCCGCTCCCGGGCGCGCGGGCCGCCGCGGTGCCGGCCGCCGCAGCCGGCTGCGGCGAGGCCGGCGGACTGGCCGGCGGATTGAGGAAGAACTGGAAGTACAGCACGCCGACCAGAACCACCAGCGCCCCGCCCAAGGTGAGCAGCGAGCGCTTGTCAGCACCGAGTTCCATAACCGCAGCCTACAGGTCCCGTACCAAGGTGTCGAAGCGCATCGTGATCCGCAGCTCTCCGGGAGATCCCTCGTCCCTCGGCCTAGTTCCCAGCGACCCGATGATGAAGAACAGCTCCGATTTGTCCAGGCGGAAGAGCAGTTGCACCAGCTGTGCGTAGTCGCCCCGGAAGTTCGCGTTCACCGCCAGGATCCCGTAGCCCTCGCTGTCCTCGACCGGATCGACGGTGTAGTTCGCCTCGCGGATCTCGACTCCGGCTTCCGAGCAAGCCTGCTCCAGCTCCGTCAGCAGCGAGGAGAACGCGCTGCGGCGAGGCAGCGCGACATCCCGGACTAGGTTGGCGCCCTGCTGGTCGGCGGCGTGAATCCCGGCGGCGACCTCCTGCAGCGCCTCGACCCGCTGCCGCGTGGCGGCCACCTCGCGCTCCAGACGGGCGTTGACGGCCGCTCTCTCCCGTCCGGCGAGCGCGGCGGGACGCACCGCCAGCAGGTAGAACGCCAGATCGCACAGGGTCACCGCCCCCAGCACGCCGAGCACGACCTGGGGCGGGAAGCGCCTGTGCCACGGCACGGGCGGGGCTGGGCGGCTGACACCTTCAGAGCTGCTGGTCATACTCCACCGCCAGCTGATAGCGGAACGTGGGGTCGTTCTCGGTAGGGGGCGCGCTCCCCCGCACCGTGGGCGAGCCGAACAGACGCGAGCCCTCCACGGCCTTGAGGAATTCGATGAAGTCGGACGGGGCCTTGGCGCTGACGGTCATCTCGAGGCGGATCGTGTCGCTGTAGGCCACCTCCGGCTCGATCGTCAGTACCAGGACGTTGGGCGGCAGCACGGCCGCTAGGTCCAGGAAGGTACGGGTCCACGACACGCCTTTGCGGACCAGCAGCTCGTTCAGGAAGGCCGTGCGCTCGATCACGGCCGCCGTGCGGGGCCTTTGGATCGTGGCAGTCGCCTCCGCTCCGCTCGCCCGCAGGGCCTGCCGCTGGCGGGCCAGCTCGCGCTGGCGGACCTGCAGCTCCCCGGGCGGCCCGTCCGACGACGCGAACTCCACCGCCAGGTACGCGGCCGCCCCCAGCAGCGCCGCGGCGGCGAGGCAGGCCGCCGCGAAGAAGGCGCGGTAGCCTCCGGACGGGTTGGTGGCGAGGTTGAGTCCCCGTTCCGCCGGTGCGAAGGAGGGCCCCTGTCCGGCTGCTTCTCGGTCAGCCATGCACGTACCCCAGCAGACCCGCGCGGCAAGTCCGCGCCGCCCCGGACTCGGTCAGGGGAACCGTTTCGACGCCGATCGCCGCCGGCAGCGTCTCCAAGGCCTGCTGCACGAGCCGCGGCGGGCCGGTCAGCTGCACTCGCGCCGCGGACGCTCCGAGCCGCTCCTCCATGTATACCAGCGTCGGGAACAGGTCGCGCTCGATCTCGGCCAGCAGAGCTTGCGGCTCGATGCCGGTTCCGCCGGACAGCGCCACGCGGCGAATCAAGCGGATCGTGCCGTCCTCGACAGCCGCCATGGTCATCGATTCCCTAGTCAGGCTGACGACCAACGTCAGCGCTGGGCCTGCCACGAGGTTCAGGGCGGCCACGCAGGCCGGCTCCACCCGGCCCGGCAGCAGGCCGACTCGCTCCAGCGCCCGCTCGCAGCTGCGCACGTAGTCGTCGCGGGCGGCGACGGCCAGCACGGAAGGCGAGCCGGAGCCGCTCTGCAGGCGGTAGCTCACCCG
Source organism: Bryobacterales bacterium (assembly GCA_963662745.2). Taxonomy (GTDB): domain Bacteria; phylum Acidobacteriota; class Terriglobia; order Bryobacterales; family UBA6623; genus VXMF01. The sequence goes on along the minus strand of CAXXUI010000001.1, from coordinate 4,148,718 downwards.
AGCGCTGCGCAGCGAGTAGGGCAGGCTCTTGCGAAACCTCGCCTCCACCGCGGCCCGCAGGTCCGCCTTGCGTCTCGGCAGCGCCTCGAACTCGACCAGCGCCAGGCGGACACCGCCGTCCGGCAGCAATAACGCGGCCTGCGCGCTCGGCGCGGGGCCGAGCCTCTCCAGCACTTCCTGCACTGCCGCTTCCAGCCGGCCGCTCGCCGGCTCGTCCGAAGGGTTGCTGAACGGCCGCTCGGCCAGCGCCTCAATCTCCCGCCCGCTACGCCGCGCTCCGGTGACGGACGAGTCCCCGATCTCGAAGACCAGCGGCGGTTCGGGGTCGGAGAGGACCCTCTCCAGGGCCCTCAGCAGGAACTGCGCGCTCATTCGATGAAGGTCGCCTTGTCAATTTCGCGCAGCGTGGTGACGCCCGCGCGGACGCGCTCCAAGGCGGACTCCCGCAGCGTCTGCATGCCCTCTTCGCGGGCGGCCCGGGCGATCTCCGAGCTGGGCCGCTTGGCGAGGATCAGGTCGCGGATGCGGTCGGACATGTCCAGCAGCTCATGGATCGCCGTCCGGCCCCGGAAGCCGGTGCCAGAGCATTGGATGCAGCCCTCGCCCTCGTGGAATTCGAAGTCGCCCCATTCGCTCCAGCGCAGATTGGATCCGGCCAAGCGCTGACGCGAGTAGCGGCGCCGGACGCGGCAATGGCGGCAGATGACGCGCACCAGCCGCTGGGCAAGGATGCAGTTGAGCGCCGACACGAAGTTGTAGGCCTCCACGCCCATGTTGAGGAAGCGGCCCAGCACGTCCACGACGTTGTTGGCATGCACCGTGGTGAAGACCAGATGGCCCGTCAGGGCGGACTGGATGGCGATCTGGGCGGTCTCGGGGTCGCGGATCTCGCCCACCATGATCTTGTCCGGATCGTGGCGCAGGATCGATCGCAGGCCGCGTGCGAAGGTGAGGCCCTTCTTCTCGTTGATCGGGATCTGGGTCACGCCGTGCAGCTGGTACTCGACCGGGTCCTCAATGGTGATGATCTTGTCCTCGTCGCTCTGGATCTCGCTCAGCGCCGCGTACAACGTGGTCGTCTTGCCGGAACCGGTCGGCCCGGTGACCAGCACCATGCCGTATGGCTCACGCACGTAGTGGGCGAAGCGGCGCTGGTCTTCGGGGCTGAACCCGACCACGTCCAGCGACAGCTGCTTGAACTTCTCCCCCATAGCCTGCTTGTCGAGGATGCGCAGCACCACGTCCTCGCCAAACACGGTCGGCATGATCGACACCCGGAAGTCGATCTGGCGCCCTTTGTAGCGCACCCGGAACCGGCCGTCCTGCGGCACGCGACGCTCCGCAATATCCAGTTCGCTCATGACCTTGATGCGCGAAACGACCTGCTGGTGCCAGTCTTTGGAGATCGGGGGCATCGCGAAGTGCAGCACGCCGTCAATGCGGTATTTGATCGCCACGTCGGCGTTGCGCGTCTCGATGTGGATGTCGCTGGCGCGCCTCTCCAGCGCGTTGAAGACCGTGCTGTCGATCAGCTTGATGACTGGGGCCACGCCGCTGTCCTTGGCCAGCTTGTCGATGGACAGCGTCTCGTCGGGGTCCTCAGCGTCGGCGAACTCGAGCGAGAACGCTTCGGTGACCTCCTCCAGCACGCGCTGGGACTGCTCGGTCTTGCTGAGCAGGTCGCTCACTTGAGGCAGAGTGGCGATCGAGATGCGCAGCTTCTTGCCCAGCAGCGAGGCGATCTCGTCCAGCTCGGGGAGCTCGCGGGGGTCGGCGACAGCGATCTCGAGGGCGCCGTCGCGCTCGGCGAGCGGCACGAAGTTGTGGCGGAACATCAGGTCGACCGGGATCGACCGGAACAGTCCGCCGTCGATGTGCGAGGTCTCCAAATCGACGAACGGGTACCGGTAGCGCGACGCCAGCCGGCGGGCGCGCTCTTCAGGCGCCTCCCTTTCGGTCTCGGTCCGTGGCTCGTCTGGCGGCATGTGGCGAGGCTCCCTCTGCAGGGGAGACGAATCGGCTGCCGGGACCGTGGATCGCGGCAGCGGACCTAAGTCTGGCGGCGGACGGTGTGACAATGCAGGGTTGGGCAGGCACTTGGCGGCTTGGCCGCGCCCGGACTCGGGATTCAGGCTGGCTACAGCCTCAATGGCCGTGCAATAATCTGGTTGGAAGCTGACACGCGAGGGTCGCAGGTTGTCAACTAGGCATTGCTGACGCGCGGCGTGTTGGTCGCTTGGAGTTCCCAGTGCCGAACAAGAGAGATTCAGAATCCGGATCCGGCGGACGGAAGGTCGCCAAGCAAGGCTTGGCGACGGAGGTAGACACCTCACCGATCTTCAACGCGTTCTTGGCCTCCACCGGAGACCGCGAGCTAGCTTCCGCTGCTACTGATCTGATCAGCGAGTTGGCGGGCGACAAAGTAGTCGAGCGCTTGGCGTCAAGGCTTGACGCAATCGGCTCGGCGATTGAAGCAGTCAGGGTGATTGCCACTGAGCTAGGCCGGGCCGCGGCGGAGATTGGCGTCTCCGGTGAAGCCTCACGAGCGGCAAGCGATGAAGCACAGGCGAAGAACTTGGAGCGAGTGCGAAACGCCTTGCTCAAGATGATGGAGTCACTCTACCGACTGGTGGAGTCGCTGCGTCAAGACTTGGGCAAGCACGGCAACTCCCGTGACGTGATTCTGGAGGCGCAGGGCCGGGCCATCGAGTTGCTGCGGGAGACAGTGTCGCATCTGCGGGCGGACATGAAGGCCCAGGGCGTGGCGATTCAGGAGTTGAAGGAGCAAGGCGAAGCCTTCCGGCAGGAGGTGAGGGAGGCGTTTGATCGTCGCCGAAAGGAGCGGGAAGCTGACCGGCGGGAGTGGAAGCAGGAGCGCCAGGCCGACCTGCAGGAGTGGGAGCAGCGGCGGGAAGCTGACCGGCGGGAGTGGGACCAGCGGCTGGAGGCCGACCGGCGGGAGCGGCAGAAGGACCGGGAGGCTGACCGGCGGGAGCGGAAGATCGTGCTGACGGTCGTTGGCCTCATGTTCAGCGTTACGATCGGATTGGCCATCGTGTTCCTGCAATGGGCGTATCCGGATCGAGACACCCTTCCGACTCACGGCACCGAGCAGGGTTCAGCGGAGGTGCAGATCGGACCCCAATCAGCGGAATCCGAAGCTGAAGCCCCTTCCAGCCAGGGTTCCGGTGAGGATGCCGGCGGTCAGAACTGACGGGCTGCCCGATCGGCCTTCTGAAACCGTCCGCTACTTGGAGTTCCGACTGCTTGCTTTGGCAACTCGCGAGCCCCTTTAGGCACGCCGCGATTCAGGTCTTGTCTGGCATTGCTGATCCTTCTTGGCGCGACGCAGCCGCCAGCGGTATGACGGGCCACTATCGGTGGTCAAGAGTTGACTAAAGACTCGCTGGAATTGCGGGGCCGCGCCCGGGTCGCTCAGAACTGGCCCGCCAGATTGAAGATCGGCAGGTACAGCGAGATGAGCACGAAAGCCACGAACACGCCCATGCAGATCATGATCGCCGGTTCCAGCAGGTTCAGCAGCGCGGCGCTCTTGGTCTGCACTTCCTCGTCGAAGAACTCCGCGACCGAGACCAGCATGCCGGGCAGTGCGCCGGTGCTCTCGCCGACGCGCACCATCTCGATCGCCAGCGCCGGGAAGATGCCGACCTTCTCCAGGCTGGCCGCTAGGGGCTGGCCCTCCCGGACCCGGACCCGGACCTGGGCGAGCGTGTCCCGCAGCAGTCCAGAGCCGATCGACTCGCCGGCCGTGTCGAGCGCTTTGACCAGCGGGATTCCCCCTGTCAGCAGCGTGGCGAGCAGCCGCGCCAGCTGTGCGACCTGGTAGCGGATCCACAGCCGCCCCACGACGGGGACGCGCAGAGTCACCCGCTCGAGGGCGGTGCGGGACGAGTCGCGCCGGAGCAGCCACCACGACCCTCCCCCCAGCAGCGCGGCGGCCGCCAGCAGCGGCACGGCATCTTCCTGGGCGGCGCGGCCGACGGCGACCAGCAGCCGGGTGGACTGCGGCAGGGCGGCGTCCATGGTGTCGTAGAGGTGGGCGAACTCCGGCACGACGTAGGTGACCAGGAACACGACCAGGATCGCGACCAACGCGATCAGCACGGCGGGGTAGATCAGCGACACCAGCAGCTTCTTGCGGATGGTGAGGATCAGCTTCTGGTAGTTGACGTAGCGCTCGAGCACCGAGTCCAGCGCGCCGGACCGCTCCCCGGCCAGCAGGGAGGTGACGTAGATCGGCGGGAAGCGCCCGCTGCTCCCGAACGCGGTCGACAGCGGCACGCCGAACTGGACCTGGTCGCGGACCTCGCCCACCAGCGCCGCCAAGGACTTGCTGCGGAGGTTGCGGACCAGCAGGTCCAGTGACTGGGGGATCGGCATCCCGGCCCGCACCAGTGCGAGAAACTGCTCGTTGAACACGACGAACTGCTGGAGGTCGAGCCGCCCGCGCCCACCCTGCGCCGCACGTGTCCTGGGCGACGTCGCGCCGCCGCTGCTGGATTGCCTTCTCACGGGGCCCCTCATACTGCACAACGCTCGGCCGCCCCGCTGCGTGCAGCCGGCGACTGCGGAGGCGCGCTAGAAGCTGAAGCGCAGGCCCAGCTGGATCTGCCGGGACCGCCCTGCCGCCAAAGCCCGGCCGAACGAGGGCAGGCCGAACGTGCGCTGCGGCAGTGCCAGGTTGACGCGGTTGGCCACGTTGAACGCCTCGCCGCGCAGCTCCGCCGAGGCCCGCTCGCCGAGCCGGAACGAGCGCACCAGCGCGACATCCAGCGAGGCACCGCTCGGGCCGGTCAGGATGTTGCGGCCGGCGTTGCCGAAGGAAAGCGGGGCCGGGGCGGCGAACGCGCTGGTGTCGAACAGCCGCTCCGGGCCACTCGGACCGGTTGCCGGGTCCCCGACCAAGTCTGGCCGGTCGGCACCGAAGATGCCGCCGGTGTTGCCGGTGTTGGAGTGGTCCCAGGCGAGCTGCGCCGTCAGCGGCCGTCCGGAGGCGACGGCGGCGATGGCGTAGGCGCGCCAGCCGCGCCCCAGCCAGTGGCGGAACGGGAAGGCGTGCATCAGGGAGGCGGCCATCCGGTGGCGCTGGTCGAAGCTGGACACCCCGCGCTCGGCCCGGAAGTCGCGGCTGTTTTGAGGGAACGCTTGGTCACCGGACGAACTGAGGAACGCGGAGGTGTCGTCGATGGACTTGGACCACGTGTAGGCGGCTCGCAGGCCCGTGCCGGAGGCGAATCGCCGCTCCACGGCGAGCACCCCGGAGTGGTAAGTCGAGGAGGCACCCGACTCGAACAGAACGATGTTGGCGAAGCCTTGGGTCGGACGGCGCGGGTCCACTTCGCCCTCGCCCGGGTCAGGCTGGTTGAGGTTGCGCCGGCGCAGCAGGGCCGTGCCCTTGGCGCCGGAGTACGACGCCCGACCGACGAACCGGCCCGGCAGGGCCCTTTCCAGCCCGAGGTTCCAGCGCTGCACGTAAGCGGTGCGGAAGTCCGGTTGCAGAGCGTTGACCGAGGCCGGCGGAGCGAAGCCCTCGCCCGGGAAGGGCGCGGCCAAGCGCAGCGGCGCGACGGGGGAGGGGAAGTGCAGCCGCAGGTCGAAGTAGGGCGGATTGAAGTACAGGCCGGAGTTGGCCTGCAGGACGCTGACGTCGTGGTGGATGCCGTAGGCGGCCCGCAGCACGAGGCGCCCGTCTGGACTCCACGCCGCGCCGATGCGCGGGGCGGCGTTGTTGCGGTCGGGGCGGTAGCCCGCCCGTCCCAGCCCGGCCGCCGGCGGCCGCACGAGGCGGGCCGCGTCCAGGTCGAACTGCATGAACCGGTCGTCGGCGTCGTAGGCGGGGGCGTTGTACTCGTAGCGCAGGCCGGCGCTGACGGTCAGGCCCGGCAGCGGCTGCCAATCGTCTTGCAGGTAGGCGTTCCAGAAGTGGGCCCGCTGCCGGAAGTCGTTGTCGATCACGGTGCGGATGGCGTAAGTGGGGAGGCCGAGCAGCAGGTCGGCCATGGGATGGCGGGCCAAGGCGCCGAGGAAGTTGAACTGCCCGCGCCCGAACAGCCCTTGCGAGCCGTCGATGGCGGCTCGGCGGTGCTCCGCGCCTGCTTTCCAGACATGGCGGCCCGTGGCCCGGGTCAGGCTCGCGGAGGCGTGCAGGGTGGTGCTTGCGCGCAGGATCGGCAGGGCGGAGTCATCGCCGAGGCCGGCATAACCGGCGACGTTGACGGACGGGAAGCCGACCTGCCGCGGATCAATGGAGAGGCCGGGGATGCCGAGTTCGGCGGCCACATCGCGACCCCAGTTCTGGTGCCGCACCTGCCGGACGAGACGGCTGAAGCCGCCGCGCGCCTCCAGCAGCCAGCGGGAGGACAAGGGCTGGGCGGCTGACGCCGCCAGCTGCTGGCCGCGGTCCAGGGTGTGGCTGCCGAAGCCCGGCACGTCGGAGTCGCTGAACGGCTCGTAGCTGCGGGCGTGCCCGAGGCTGTAGCGCAGGAAGAGGCGGCCGGCAGCGCCGAGGTGCCGGTCGGCGCGCCCGGTGAACTGGTTGATCAGGCCGTCGCCGAGGGGCGTGGCGACCAGGTTCTGCACATCGTCCGGACGGTTGGGCGCGGGCCATGCGGACGCCAGTGCCGCGCCGGCCGGATCCAGTCGCGAGGCCGGGACCCGCCCTTGGGGGAATGGGGCGCCGGAGAAGGGGTCGATTGGCGGCGCGTCGGCGCCTGACAGGTCGCCGCCGCGCTCGGTGGCGTCCGGCACGATCGCCGTGCGGGTGACGGCCTCGCGGATGCGGGTCCCCTCGAAGCCGACGAAGAAGAAGGCCGGCCCTGCCGGCAGCGGCCCGCCCAGCGTGCCGCCGAACTGGCCACGCCGGTAGGGAGGGATCGGCTGGCCGGGCGGGTCGAAGAAGTTACGGGCGTCGAGCGAGTCATTGCGCAGGTAATGGTAGGCCGAGCCGCTCAGCCGTCGCGTTCCAGAGCGGGTGACGGCGTTGACCTGCCCTCCGGAGCTGCGCCCGAATTCGGCCTTGTAGCCGGTCGCATGGAGGCGGAACTCCCGCACGGAGTCCAGTGGGGGGCTGACGACGATGCGGTTGATATAGAGGTCGTTGTTGTCGATGCCGTCCAGCAGGAAGTTGTTCGCCGCCTCACGTCCGCCCGCCACGTGGAAGCCGCTGTCCTGCTGCGTGGACAGTTCCGAACCCGGAGCACTCGGGTGCGCTCCGCCGGCCAGCAGGGTCAGCGGCAGGAACAGGCGCTCGTTGAGCGGCAGGTTGCGCAGCTCGTCGCGCTCGATGACCGTGCCCACGGCCGCGGTTGCGGCTTCGATCAGCGGGGTGGACTCGGAGACATCGATGCTGAAGCTGGCAGTCGCGAGGTCCATGCGCAGCGCCAGCACGAGGTGGGTTCCGACCCGCACTTCGACCGCGGCGGCCGGAGACGCCAAGCCCTCCGCAGCGGGGCTGATGCGGTAGTATCCGGGCGGCAGGTCGAGGAAGCGGTAGACGCCATCGCGGCGGGGAGGGGATGCATAGGAGCGTCCCGTGGCAGTGTGGGTCGCCGTCACGGCGGCGGGGACGGGCAGGTCTCCCGGTCCCTTGACCGTGCCCGTCACGCTCCCCCCGACCGGCTGGGCAGCGAGCGGCCCGGCCGCGGCCGCTAGGACCGCGGCCAAGCACGCGGCAGGGAGGCGCTGCATGGCACCCAGCATACTCGGCTGCTCGGTGGGCCGCTCAGGCCCGCGCCGGCAGGGCCCGGTAGTCGGCCAGCGCATTGCGGCGGGCGGCCAGGTGGTCGACCAGCGGGCGGGGATACGAGCTGCCGAGCTGCACTCCGGCGCGTATCAGGGCCTTGGCGGGAGCTGCCCACGGGCGGTGCAGGTGGCCGGCTGGAAGGCTCGCCAGCTCGGGCACCCAGCGGCGGATGTAGTCTCCGCCGCGGTCGAAGCGCTCGCTCTGGCGGACGGGGCTGAAGATGCGGAAGAACGGCGCGGCGTCCGCGCCGCACCCGGCCACCCATTGCCAGTTTCCGCTGTTGCTGGCGGCGTCGGCGTCCACCAGCCGCTCCCAGAACCAAGCCTCGCCTAGGCGCCAGTCCACGCGGAAGTCTTTGACGAGCACCGAGGCGGCGATCATGCGGACGCGGTTGTGCATCCATCCGGCGGCCCGCAGCTGGCGCATCCCGGCATCGACCAAGGGGAATCCGGTGCGGCCGCGCTGCCAAGCCTGCAGGAGCTGATCCGAACCGGTCCACGGGAAGGCTTCGAAGCGCTCTTGCCAAGGCTTGCGGGCCATGGCGGGGAAGTCGTGCAGCAGATGGGCGTTGAAGTCCCGCCAGGCGAGCTGGCGGATCCATGCCTGGTGGCCGTCTCCGCGGCCGTCCCCGCCGACTCCGCGCCACGCTTGGCGAGGGCCGACCTCCCCCCAGGCGAGGTGCGGCGAGAGGCGGCTTGTCCCCGGGCGGGCAGGGAGGTCCCGGTCTCGCGCGTACCGGCCGAGGGCCGCGGCGGCGAACTTGGCGAGCGTCCGGAGGGCCGATTCCTCGCCGGGCGACCAGTGCTTCGCCAACGACCCTCCCCTCCCGCCCGCTCGCAGCCCCCAGCTCGCGAGGCTGTCGCTCTCGATCGCCGGGGCCGGGGCCAGGCGCGCCGGCGCGGGAATCTCGGGCGGGACGGACACGGTGCGGCGCCAAGTCTTGTAGAACGGCGTGAAGACCTTGTAGCGCCCGCCTTGCGAGGTGCGGATGTCGCTTGGTTCGGCCAGCAGCTCGGTGGCGTGGGGGCGGGCGGCGACTCCGGCTTGGGCGAGCGCCCTTTCTACAGCGCGGTCGCGGGAGGCGAGCGGCGGGTCGTGCAAGCGGTTCCAATGCACTTCCGCCGCACCGCACGCGGCAGCCGCCCGGACCACCGTCTCCTCGGCCGGCCCGGCCAGCAGAGTCAGCCGCGCCCCGAGGCGCTCCAGACCTGCTCCAAGGGCGGCCAGGCTGCCGTGCAGCCACCACCGGGCGGCGGCTCCCAAGGGTCTGGCGGCGCCCTCCCCTGGTAGCACGAACAAGGGCATGACCGGGCGCCCGGAGCCCGCCGCCGCGGCGAGCGCGGGGTGGTCGCGCAGCCTCAGGTCGCGGCGGAACCAGACCACGGCCGGAGCAGCCTTCAAGCCCGCCTCCCGGAACGGCGTTCCGGCCGCCGGTTCACAGGCGGAACAGCTCGCGCAGCCGCTTCGTCTGCGCCCGGCTGACCGGGATGCGGGTGCCTTCCCGGTCGCTCATCACCAGCCGGTAGCTGGACTTGAACCACGGCACGACCTCCTGGATGCGGTCGACGTTGACCAGATAGGAGCGGTGCGGCCGCCAGAACAGCCCGTCGCCGAGCGTCGACTGCAGGTCGTCGAGGGTCTTGAAGTTGCTGTGTCCCTCGAATCCCGCAGCCACGATGCGCACCGCGCCCGCGCTGACGGTAGCGAAGATCACGTCGGCCGCGGCCACGGGGAGGAGGCGTCCGGCGATGCGGACGAGCACCTTCTTCGGCGGGGTCGACCGCGTGCGGATGGTGGCTAGCAGGCGGTCCATGCGCTCGGCCTGCTCTTCGGGTGAGCCCATCAGCTCCTTGGCTCGCTGGATCGAGCGGCTGAGTCGCTCCTTCTCTACTGGCTTGAGGAGGTAGTCGGCGGCGTTGACATCGAAGGCTTCGACGGCGTAGTGGTCGAAGGCAGTCGCGAAGACGATGTGGGGCGGCTTGCTGCTGGTCTCGGCGATCTCGCGCGCCACTTCCAAGCCGCTGAGGCCGGGCATCTGGACGTCAAGGAACACGATGTCCGGGCGCAGTGCGCGGATGCCCTCCAAGGCGCTGGGGCCGTCGGAAGCCTCGCCGAGAACCTCGATGTCCGGGTAGGAGCGCAACAGGAAGCCCAGCTCGTCACGCGCCAGCTGCTCGTCGTCCACCACCAGCACCGTCATGGGGCGGTTCACCGTCTGGCACCTGCGGCCCTCAGGCGGGCCGTATGCCAGAGTGTAGCATTGGGCTTGGACGGTCCGGAGCAGCCTGTCGCCTTGGCGGTGTTCGCCAAGGCTCCGCGGCCCGGTCGAGTCAAGACCCGGCTGGCAGTCGCTCTCGGAGCGACTTTGGCGGCCCGCTTCCATCGCCGCTGCGTGCACGCCGCTTGGCGGCGCTTGTCCGGCCTCTCGGGTTGCCAGCCGTTCCTGTACTGCGACCGCCCGTGGCCCGACTTCGAGGCGTTGGCGGGGACCGCGGCGTTCCGGCTGCAGCGCGGGGCGGGCCTCGGCGAGCGGATGAGGGCCTGCTTGGAGGACCTGCTTGCGGAGGGGTTCGGCAAGGCGCTCATCCTCGGCAGCGACGCGCCCGCGCTGCCGCTCCGCCAGGTGCGGGAGGCGCGGAGCGCCTTGGATGGAGCCGAAGTGGTGCTGGGCCCCAGCGCCGACGGGGGCTTCACCCTCATCGGGGCCACGAGGACCGCGCCCGCGATGTTCGCCGGTGTCCGTTGGTCGCGCCCCTCGACGCGGCGCGCCTGCCTGCGAGCGATGAGAGAGGCCGGCTTGTCCGTCGCGGAGACTCCGACCGAGGCCTACGACGTCGATACTCCCCGCGACCTGGCCCGCCTGCTGGCTGACCCGCGCTTACCGGGACGGCTGCGTCGCTGGTTGCCGGAGCGGCTGGCCTCCCGCTCAGAGGAGCTCCTCGCGGCCCTCGGACCTGAGTTCGGCGACCACTGAACCGACCTGCTGGGAGGCGCTCCGCCGGCAGATCAGCAGGGCGTCTGGCGTCTCCACTACAACTAGGTCGTCGACACCCAGCAGCGCCACGTGGCGGCCCGGCACATCGACGTAGTTGCCGCTAGCGCCCGCAAACGAGGCCTCGCCGGAGGAGTGGTTGCCGCGGGCGTCCTTGGGCAGCAGCTCGTGCAGGGCCTCCCAGCTGCCTAGGTCAGTCCAGCCGAGCCCGCCGGCCGCGAAGCCGGAAACGCGGCTTGACCGCTCGAGCAGGCCGCGGTCGATCGACGCCCGGTCGCAGGCGGCGTAGCGTTGCGCCAGCCGGTCCGCCAGCGCCCCGTCGGGCGCGTCCGCGATCCACCGCACGGCTATCCAAGTGGCGGGGAGGTGCTTGCGCAGCTCCGTTAGCAGGACGGACGCTCGCCAGAAGAACTGGCCGCTGTTCCAGAAGTGGCGCCCGGTCGAAACGAAGGCGGCCGCAGTGTCGCGGTCCGGCTTCTCGCGGAACCGCAGCACCGGCAGCAGGTCGTGGCTTCCGGCCCGCGCGCCGTCCGGGAACTCGATGTAGCCGTAGCCGGTGTCCGAGCGTCGTGGCCGGATGCCCAGCACGATCAGGCGGTCCGAGGCGGTCGACTCAAAGGCGCGTCGCGCCAAAGCCAGGTAGGCCTGCTCGTCCTCGAAGTGGTGGTCGGCGGGGAACACGCCCATGGCTGCATCGGGGTCGGAGCGGCTCACGAGGGCGGCCGCGAGGGCGACGGCCGGCCCCGTGCCGCGCCCTTCCGGCTCGCCCACTACGGCGTTCGGAGGCAGTTCGGGCAGCTCGCGGCGCACCGCCGGGACCAAGTCTCGGCCGGTGAGGACCCGCATTCTGGCGGGCGGGACGATGCTGCGCAGCCGTTCGAAGGTGCGCCGCAGCAGGGTCTGGCCGCCCAGCGGGGCCAGCAGCTGCTTGGGCCGGGCCGCGCGGCTCCGCGGCCAGAACCGCACCCCCCGCCCTCCGGCCAGGATGACGGCGTGCCAGTGGCGGTGCCCGCCCTGGTAGGCCATCGCCGAGCGGCTCAGCGGACTTCCAAGTCGTAGGGCCGGATCAGCTTGAACGTGCGTCGCCAGCGGGTCTTGGTGAAGAAGTTGGTGGCCAAGTCCGACAGGTGGTCGAGCGAGATGCCCGGATCCTGCAGGTGCGCCGTGGGGGCGTCGTAGGACCAGTAAATGATGAGCGGCTTCCCGACGATGTGGTCGCGGGGCACGAAGCCCCAGTAGCGGCTGTCAAGGGACTGGTCACGGTTGTCGCCCATGGCGAAGTAGTTGCCCTCGGGGACGACCAGCTCTCCGTCGCGCACGTTCTCGCGCAGCATCCGCACAGCCGGCTCGTAGATCTGCATCGAGGTCGGCACGGACGGGAAGTTGTCGCGGTAGTTGTCGATGTAGTCGCTCTTGTGCAGCGCGTAGGGCTCATCGGCCTGGCTGCCGTTGATCCAAAGCTGCTTGTCGGTCAAGCGCAGACGGTCGCCGGGCACGCCCACGATGCGCTTGACGAAGGTCTGGTGCAGGTCGATGGGGTAGCGGAACACGACGATGTCGCCGCGCTCGACCTGCTGGTAGGGCAGCAAGTACTGGCTGATCACGCCCCTGGGGGCGTAGGCCAGCTTATCGACCAGCAGGTGGTCCCCGATCAGCAAGGAGTCCTCCATCGAGCCCGTCGGGATGACGAACGCCTGCACGAGGGTGGTCGTGCCGAACAGCAGCAGCAGGATGGTGACCGACCACTCGGCGACGACCCCGCGGGCCGCCTCCTGCTTGGCGGCTACGGCCTGCTCGCCGGCCTGCTGATCGCGCTTGGATTGCTTCCTCATGGTCGCTTCCGGGCCGGCCGGTTCCGTCCCAGACCTCGATTCTAACCCGCTCCGGCCCGATCGGCGAAGGGTCCGGCTGCGGGTGATAGGATGGGCATGGGCTGGCGCTTGGCGGGCCGGGCGGCTTCTCGCCCGGCGCCGCTGGACCGCCGTCCGCGAACCCACTCCGATGGACACCTACAACGGGACACCCCTACCGGCGGACGGCCGCCCGATCCGGGTCGAGGGCGGCCGGCGAGTCGTGTCGGACAGTCCCATCGTGCCCTTCATCGAGGGTGACGGTTCGGGTCGCGACATTTGGAAGGCGGCCCGTGTCGTGCTGGACGCGGCCGTGGAGAAGGCCTACGGCGGGGGGCGGCGGATCGCTTGGTACGAGGTTTTCGCCGGCGAGAAGGCCCACGGGCTGTTCGGGGAGTGGCTTCCGGAGGGCACGGTGGAGGCGATCCGCGATCTGAAGGTCGCGATCAAGGGCCCCCTGACCACGCCGGTCGGAGGCGGCATCCGGAGCCTCAACGTGGCCCTGCGCCAGATCCTAGACCTGTACTCGTGCGTGCGGCCGGTCAAGTGGTATCCGGGCGTGCCCTCGCCCGTCAAGGAGCCGGGCCGGCTGGACGTGGTGATCTTCCGCGAGAACACCGAGGATGTCTACGCCGGCATCGAGTGGGAGTGCTGCTCGGACGAGGCTCGCCGGCTGATCGATTTCGTGGGGAGCGAGTTGGGGCGCCCGCTCCGCGCGGACTCCGGGATCGGGATCAAGCCCGTCTCCGCCACAGGGTCCAAGCGTCTTGTGCGGTCCGCGATCCGGCACGCCGTGGAGCAGGGCCGCTCCTCGGTGACCTTGGTGCACAAGGGCAACATCATGAAGTTCACGGAAGGGGCGTTCCGGGACTGGGGCTACGAGGTGGCGGTCGAGGAGTTCCGCGACGAGTGCGTCACCGAGCAGGAGATCTGGGACGGGGCGGAAGCTGGCGGCCGCGTCGTGGTCAAGGACCGCATCGCGGACTCGATGTTCCAGCAGGTCCTGCTGCGTCCCGACGAGTACGACGTGATCGCCACCACCAATCTCAACGGCGACTACCTGTCCGACGCCTGCGCCGCGCAGGTGGGCGGCCTAGGTCTCGCGCCGGGCGGCAACATCGGCGCCGAGCACGCGCTGTTCGAGGCGACGCACGGCACGGCGCCGAAGTACACCGACCGGGACGTGATCAACCCCAGCAGCGTGATCCTCTCGGGGGTCATGATGCTGAACCATCTGGGGTGGACCGAGGCGGCTGGGCTGGTGGAGCGCGGCATGACGGGCGCGATCGCGGCCAAGACGGTCACCTACGACCTGCATCGCCAGATGCCGGGGGCGACCAAGCTGCGGTGCAGCGAGTTCGGGGCGGCGGTGGTCCGCCACATGGGCTGAAGGAGTTTCGGGAACCGGAATGCGACGCAAGGTCACCATCATCGGGGCGGGCAATGTGGGGGCGAGCTGCGCCCTGCGCATCGCCGACAAGGAGCTGGCCGACGTCACGCTCATCGACATCGTGGAGGGCGTGCCGCAAGGCAAGGCGCTGGACATCCTCGAGGCCTGCCCGGTGGAGGCCTCGAACGTGCGCCTGACCGGGACCAACGACTACGCCGACACCGCCAATTCGGACGTGGTGGTGATGACGGCGGGCTTCCCGCGCAAGCCGGGCATGAGCCGTGACGACCTGCTGCTCAAGAACGCATCGATCGTGAAGTCCTGCATCGGCTTGGCAGCCAAGTACTCGCCCAACGCGATCCTGATCATGGTCTCGAACCCTTTGGACGCGATGTGCGAGGTGGCCTACCAAGCGTCCGGATTCTCGCGCAACCGCGTCATCGGCATGGCCGGCGTGCTCGACACGGCACGTTTCCGGGCATTTCTGGCTGAGGCGGCGGGAGTGTCCCCGCAGGACGTGATGGCGATGGTGCTGGGCGGCCACGGCGACACGATGGTGCCGCTGGTGCGCTACACCAACGTGGCGGGCATCCCGATCGCGCAGATCCTGTCCCCGGAGCAGATCGAGGCGATCGTGCAACGCACTCGCGACGGCGGCGCGGAGATCGTGCGCCATCTCAAGACGGGCAGCGCCTACTACGCGCCCTCCTCAGCAGTGGTGGAGATGGTCGGCTCCATCCTGAAGGACCGCTGCAAGGTGCTGCCTTGCGCGGCGCGGCTGGAAGGTGAGTACGGCCGCGAGGGAATCTTCGTCGGCGTGCCGTGCAAGCTGGGTGCCCACGGGCTGGAGCAGATCTACGAAGTGGAGCTGGATTCGCGCGAGCGAGCCGCCTTGGACGCCTCTTCGGACGCTGTCGAAGAGCTGGTCCGCGTGCTGCGCGAGAACGGCTATTGACCCTTCGCCCGGCAGTTTGAGGCGATCTTCGTCTCGACGCCCTTCTGAGCGCCCGTTGGCGGGCGCGGGGCCGCCGAGCACGGAGCGGTCGCGTTGACCGGCGCCGGCCCCTTGCGGCTGTGTCGGCGCCGCTCCCGGCCTGCCGGGACCCGCGCCACGGAGCGGTCGGAGGCGCTATCATCGTGCTATGACGATTCTCAAGAAACCTTCGATCTTGGTGGCTGCGGCGCTGTTCGCCACTGCAGGCTTGGCTTCAGCGCAGACGGCGGGCCAGATCGTGGGCCAAATCACCATTACCAACCTCACCGGGGACCACATCCTGTCTCCGGCCGTAGTGGCGACCCACAACATGGACGCGGCCGCCGTGTACACTCCGGGCGAGCCGGCCAGCAGCGAGCTGACCAGCTTGGCGGAGGAAGGCCGAGGAGACCCTCTGGCAGCCATGCTCATGGCTGATCCAGGCGTGTTGAATGTCGTGCATATCACGGGCGCCGGCGGACCCATCATGCCCGGGGAGTCGGCTACGGCAACCATCGGGTTCGACTACGATCACCCGATGATCTCGGTCGCGGCCATGCTCGTGTCGACCAACGACGGATTCATCGCGGCGCGCGTGATGATACCGGCGCGCGGCTCGAGGACTTACATGGTCGGTGCCTGGGACGCCGGCACGGAGGCCAACACCGAGAGCTGCATGCACGTTCCCGGACCGCCTTGCGGCACGCATGACGGGCGCATGACCGATGGCGCCGAGGGCTTCGTCCACATCCACCGCGGCATCAGAGGTACCGGCGGCGTCCCGGCCAGCAAGGACTGGCGAAACCCGGTGGCGATGATCACGGTGACCGGGGCCTCGGGAACCCGCATGGGCAACAAGGGCGGGCGGCGCTAGCCCCCGTAGGCTGGCCAACCGCCGCGTCGCGGCGCTGGCCTGAATCCTCTCGAGCGCGGGTCCGGCGGGCCCGTTGCGATCGAGAATCTCATTCAGCCGGCCGGCGGGGCTGCCGGCCGGCACTGTGAGCGGCGTGATTGAGCAACGCCCGGATGCCCCGCCCCGGATCCTCACGCATGGGTAGCTCCGCAGATCCACCACCCCAGCTCGCCGAGAGGTCTCTTCATGGGTGAGGTCGGACCGTTCGGGCTGCGACGAGCGGAATCCGGCCGCGCGTCATCGCTTTGCCGGGAGGCGGCGGAGCTCCCATGCCGCGTCACGAGAGCCACGGAGGGCGCATTGAACCCTCACCCTCCGTCCGGCCGGCAGACGGCGCGGTCGGTTCCTGCGGCGGAAGTCCCGACCGTCCGGCAGCAGGTGGAGACCTTGCAGCAACTGCGTCACTTGTACCGCGAGTATCTGGCCGTGTCTGGCCAGCTGTACGAGGCCTGTCGCGCCGAGGCCACCACTGAGGCGGTTGAGGACTCGAACGTTCCGACCGCAGTTCATGGCTGGTCTCAAGGCCGAGATGGAGTGCTTCGAGCCTGCCGGACAGGTGGACGAGCCGCCGCCCGCCGCCAGTCGCTGGCCGTCCCTGCCTGGCGGCGCGCTAGCTTGCCTGTTCCAAACCAAGATGTGACGACGGTTCGGCAGCCGTGGGTCGTACAGCGAACGGATAGACCGCCAGGGCGGGGCTAGGATCCTGCCGGCGACGCCTCCGCCCAGCCATCGCGACGCGATGTCAACCGGCCCGCCCTGCCGTCCCAAGATGACAGCGCGTGCCCTCGGGCGGAAATCTCAAATTGCCCCGGCCGCCCCGCGTCGTGTATCCTTAGAAGGCCGGCCGGCTCTGCGGCCGGAAAGCAGCAATTTAGGAGAATCACATGAAGAGACTTCTCACCCTGTTCGTTCTGACGTTGGCGGTGGCCTCGCTCTGCTTGGCCGGATCCGTCACGGGCTATGTGACCGATGCCAAGTGCGCCAACGCTGGAAAGGCCGGCGAGGCCCACGCGGGCTGCGCCAAGGGCTGCATCAACGGCGGCGAGGCGGCTGTCGTCGTGACGGCGGACGGCAAGATTTACGAAGTGGCCGACCAGGACAAGGTCAAGGGCATGGCGGGGGCCAAGGTCACCGTTACGGGCCAAGTCGACGGGATGAAGATCACGGCGGTCGAGTCGGTGGAAGCGGCAAGCTAGCCCGCAGCTTGGCGTACGATGGCCGGCGGCTCATCAGAGTGTGCCGGCCAGTAACGGGTAGGTGGCCCGCCCGCGAGGGTCGCAACGGATGGAACCGCCCGGCAGCCGTTTTTGAGCTGCCGAGGCGGTGATGTTTGAGCAGGAACAGCAATTCCTGCGCAGGCTCGGCGACCTGCCACGGCTAGGGACGCGTCACGGCTTGAAGGCCACGGGGGTTCTTGGACCATGGTGGCCCGGTGAACGGGCCAGCCTGTGATTGGTACGGAGCTTCACCCGCATGAATCCTCTACTGCGCGCCTTCCGGTCGACGGTCGGGATCAAGTTCTTGGTCGCCGCATCGGGGGCGGTCTTGGTGGCCTTCGTGTTCCTGCACATGGTGGGGAACCTGCAGGTCTTCCTCGGCCCCGAGGCCCTCAACAGCTACGCCGCGCTGCTGAAGAGCGCGGGGCTTCTGCTCTGGCTGGCCAGGCTCGGCTTGCTGGCCGCCGTGGCGGTTCACGTGTGGGGCATCGTCAAGTTGTCGCTCCGCAACCGCGCCGCCCGTGGCGGGGCCTACGCCCGCCAGCGCCCGCTGGCCTCCAGCTACGGTTCCCGGCACATGCTCATGACCGGCCTCGTGCTGCTGGCCTTCGTGGTGTACCACCTGCTGCACTTCACGGTCGGCGTCACGCATCCCGAGCACTTCGAGCTCTATGACGCCGACGGACGGCAGGATGTGTACTCGATGGTCATTCTCGGCTTCCGCGAACCGGCGGTCTCAGGGGCCTACGTGGTGGCCATGCTGCTGATGGGCTTGCATCTAGGCCACGGAGTGCGGAGCGCGTTCCGGAGCGCGGGCTTGAGCGGGCCCCGCGTGCGGTCGACGCTGGAGGCCTGCGGGCGCGCGCTGGCGGTGATCGTAGTGGCGGGCAACATTTCCATCCCCCTCGCCTGCCTGGCGGGCTGGATCGAGCCCTTGAACGAGGTGCTGTGAGCGATGGAGCTGCGATCCAACATCCCATCGGGGCCGCTTGAGAACAAGTGGCGGAATCACCGGCGGAGCATCCGGCTCGTCAATCCCGCCAACAAGCGCAAGTACCGCGTGCTGGTCGTGGGCTCGGGCCTGGCCGGGGCCTCGGCGGCGTCCTCGCTGGCGGAGCTCGGCTACCAAGTGGACTGCTTCTGCATCCAGGACAGCCCGCGCCGGGCGCACTCGATCGCCGCTCAAGGCGGCATCAACGCCGCCAAGAACTACCCCAACGACGGGGACTCGGTGCAGCGGCTGTTCTACGACACCATCAAGGGCGGGGACTTTCGCAGCCGCGAGGCGAACGTGTACCGGCTGGCTGAGGTCTCCAACAACATCATCGACCAGTGCGTGGCGCAGGGCGTCCCGTTCGCGCGCGGCCGTGGCGGGCTGCTCGACAACCGCTCCTTCGGAGGGGCGCAGGTCTCGCGGACATTCTACGCTCGCGGCCAGACTGGCCAGCAGCTGCTGCTCGGCGCCTACCAGTCCTTGGCGCGGCAGGTGGGGCTGGGCCGGGTGTCGATGCACGTGAGGTCGGAGCTGCTGGACGTGGTGGTGGCTGGCGGCCGGGCGGTCGGCATCGTGACCCGCGACTTGGTTACGGGCGAGATGCGGCGCTGGAGCGGCAACGCGGTGGTGCTGGCCACCGGAGGGTACGGTAACGTCTTCTACCTGTCCACTAACGCCAAGGGCTCCAACGTGAGCGCCATCTTCCGCGCCTACCAGCAGGGCGCGGCTTTGGCGAACCCTTGCTATACGCAGATCCACCCCACCTGCATCCCGGTCACCGGCGACCACCAGTCCAAGCTGACCCTGATGTCGGAGTCGCTGCGCAATGACGGCCGCGTCTGGGTCCCGGCCGCGGCGGGCGACGAGCGGTCGCCGTCCGAGATCCCGGAGGGCGAGCGCGACTACTACTTGGAGCGGAGGTATCCCAGCTTCGGGAACTTGGTGCCGCGTGATGTCGCCTCCCGCAACGCCAAGGCAATGTGTGACCAGGGCCGCGGCGTGGGCGCGACCGGTTACGGGGTTTACTTGGATTTCCGTGACGCGATCCGGCGCTTGGGCCGGGACGCCATCGAGGCCAAGTACGGGAACCTGTTACACATGTACCGCAAGATCACGGCGGAGGATCCCTACCGGACCCCGATGCGCATCTATCCAGCCGTGCATTACACCATGGGCGGCCTGTGGGTGGACTATGACCTGATGACCACGGTGCCCGGTCTGTTCGCCATCGGCGAGGCCAACTTCTCCGATCATGGCGCCAACCGGCTGGGAGCCAGCGCTCTGATGCAGGGGCTGGCCGACGGCTACTTCATCCTGCCGTACACGCTCGGGAATTATCTGGCGGGCGCCGGCACGGACTCGGTCGCGCCGGAGGCCGCGGAGTTCGCCGCGGCGGAGCAGCGTGCCGCCGCCAAGGTCTCGCGCCTGCTGGCCGCGAATGGGCGGCGAACGGCCCAGTCCTTCCACAAGGAGCTGGGCAGGCTGGTCTGGGAGCAGTGCGGGATGTCGCGGACGCGGCAGGGGCTGGAGCAGGCCTGTCAACGGATTCCGGAGCTGCGAGAGGAGTTCTGGGCCAATGTGCGCGTGCCGGGAGCCGCCGAGAGCTTCAATCAGGCGCTCGAGTACGCCGGCCGCGTGGCGGATTTCCTCGATTTCGGCGAGCTGATGTGCCGCGATGCCCTGCACCGGGAGGAGTCCTGCGGCGGTCACTTCCGGGAGGAGTACCAGACACCGGACGGCGAAGCGCTGCGCGACGACGAGAACTACTCCTATGTCGCCGCTTGGGCGTACCGGGAGGGTGGCGATCCCGAGTTGCACAAGGAGCAGCTCGAGTTCGAGAACGTCCATCTGGCGACCCGCAGCTACAAGTAGGGACGGACACCATGGAGCTCACTCTCAAGGTTTGGAGACAGGCGTCGGCGGACAGCGCGGGCGAGTTCAAGACGTACCAGGCGCGCGGCGTCAGTCCGGATATGTCGTTCCTGGAAATGCTTGACGAGGTCAACGAGGGCCTCATCGAGGGCGGCGAGGAGCCGATTGCGTTCGACCACGACTGCCGCGAGGGGATTTGCGGCATGTGCTCGGCGATGATCAACGGCGAACCCCACGGCCCCGACCGGGGCACGACGACGTGCCAGCTTCACATGCGCTCCTTCGAGGACGGCGACACCATCGTCGTCGAGCCGTGGCGCGCCGCCGCGCTGCCGGTGGTGAAGGACCTGGTGGTGGATCGCAGCGCCTTCGACCGCATCGTGCAGGCGGGTGGCTTCGTGTCGGTCGACACGGGCGGCGCGCCAGACGCGAATCTGACCCCGGTCCCCAAGGTGCGGGCAGACGCGGCGTTCGACGCGGCGACCTGCATCGGGTGCGCCGCTTGTGTGGCGGCTTGTAAGAACGCCTCGGCGGCGCTGTTCACGTCGGCCAAGATCGCCCACTTGCGCCGTATGCCTCAGGGGCAGCAGGAGCGGCACAGCCGAGTGCGTTCCATGGTGGATGGGATGGACGCCGAGGGGTTCGGGGGCTGCACCAACACCTCCGACTGCGAGGCCGCCTGCCCCAAGAGCATCAGTGTGGACTGCATCAGCGAGATGAACGCGGACTACTTCTTGGCCCTGCTCAGGGGCGCCTGAGGTTGCGGCCGCAGGCCTTGGTGCAGCGCCTGCTCGCGTGGTACGGCCGCGCACGACGTGACCTGCCGTGGCGGGGCACCGTGGATCCGTACCGCATTTGGGTCGCGGAGGTGATGCTGCAGCAAACCCGTGTCGCGACGGTCGCGCCGCGCTACCGCGGCTTTCTGGACCGCTTTCCCGACCTGCGGGCTTTGGCTGAGGCGTCCGAGGAGGAAGTGCTTGCGGCTTGGTCCGGCTTGGGCTACTACCAGCGGGCCCGCAGGCTGCGCGCCGCCGCCCGACGGATCGTAGTCGAGCACGCCGGGAGGTGGCCGCGCGATTTCGCCGCGATGAGGGACCTGCCCGGAGTGGGCGAGTATACCGCGGCTGCCGTGGCGAGCATCGCCTTCGACCAGCCTCGGGCGGCGCTGGACGGCAACGCGTGGCGCGTGCTGGCACGGTTAGCCGGCGAGGAGCGGCCGATCCGGGAGGCGGCTGCGCGACGGGCCCTGAGGGCAGTGGCCGAGTCGATGACCGAAGTCGTGGCCCGCGGGCGGCGCGGGCGCTTCACTCAGGCGCTGATGGAGCTGGGCGCGACAGTCTGCACGCCACGAGCGCCGCGCTGCGGGGAATGCCCTTGGAGCGCCGCCTGCGCGGCCCGCGCCGCGGGCCGGCAAGAGTCGCTGCCCGTGACGAGGCCGGGAACGAAGCCGGAGGCGGTTGAACTGTCGGTGGCGCTGGCCAGTCGCGGCGGCCTGGTGCTGTTGCGGCGCCGCAGCGCGCGGGCGTCAGTCCTGCCCGGCTTCTGGGAGCTTCCTTCTGCAGAGGGCCCCCCGGACGGGCTGAGCCGTCTCGGGACGCCGGTCCCGGCTGGCGGCCGACCGCTGGGAGTGTTCAGCCATTCCATCACCAACCGCAGGTACCGCTGCCGCGTCTTCGCCGCGACCGCCCCGCCCCGAACGGAGCCCGGATATCGCTGGATGGACCGCTCGAGCTTGGACGATAGGCCGGTGACGACGATCACGCGGAAGGCCCTCCGTCTCGCCGGGGCGAGACTCGATGCAAACCCCACGGAGCGCCAGCCCCGTTGACGGTCAGTCTCGCTGGGTCGAGTCTGCCGAGATTGGTTGCGGAGCGAGCGTCATCCCGAGGCTTTCGGCGTAGTCAGTCATGCCGGCCAGCAAGTGCTGGGCGACCTCCTGCCGGTACGAGGGCTTCCGCATGAGCGCCTCGTCGTTCGGGTTGCTGAGGAATCCGATCTCGGCCAGGATGGCCGGCATTTCGGCCTCCACGAGAACGACGAACGGCGCCGATCGGACCCCCCGGTTGCGGATGCTGGAGGAATGCTTGGCCAGACCGGCGTAGAGCCGAGCCTGCACTTTCGCGGCCAGCTCCCTCGATTCATCGGTCTTCTCGTGCTGGGTGATCTTAGCTAGCAGGCCTCCCAGCTCGCCGACGGAGCGGCTGGTAGCCGCGTTCTCGGCTGCGGCCACGCTCAGGCTCCAAGCATCGTCCGTGATGTCGAGGTAGTATGTCTCGATGCCGCGGACTCTCGAGCTGCGAGCGGAGTTGCAGTGGATGGAGATCATCAGGTCCGCCCCCTGCTTGGCGGCCAGGTGCGACCGATCCTCGAGCGGCACGAACTCGTCCGTCTGCCGCGTGTACAGCACCTCCGCGCCCAGCGTGGACTCCAGCAGTTCTCCCAGCCGCTTGGCGACATCAAGGACGACATCCTTCTCGCGCAGGCCTGAGGGGCCCACCGAACCGGTGTCGTGGCCTCCGTGCCCGGGATCGATGAGCACGCGCCGAGGCTTGAGACCCAAGGCGCGGGTCAGGCTCAAGCGCCCCGCCGCAGTCGCGGCGGCTGCCTTTGGCGCCGTGCGGGCGGTCTCGGTCTCCGCGCCTGGCGGCAGTTGCTCGGTGTCGCCGCGGATGGCGTAGAGAGTTCTCGGAGGCCGGGGCGCTCCGCTGGGCCGAACGTCGATGACCAATCGGATCGGGTTGGCGAGCCAGAACGCGTCGAAGGCGACCTTCTGCTTCAGGTCCAGCACGATCCGCGCCGTGGATCGGCGGTTTTGGCCGAGGCGGGCCGCGTGCAGCAGCTCGTCGCCAATCGGGACTTGGACTTCCTGCTTGAGGGCGCTCGACAGCCTGCTGTTGTGGATGTCGATGTACACGCGGTCGGGATTCTGGAGGATGTCGTACAGCAGCGCGCTGACGCCGTCGAGCTCCAGCACCAGTCGCGTGCCTTCGTCGTAGGAATGGTGGCGCAGCCTGCTAACTTGGCTCAGCCGCCCTGAGGCGCGGAGGTGCTTGGGCGGCCCCACTACCTTCTCGGTCCGGTGCTGGTCGGAGATCGCCACCGCTGATGTGTCAAGTTCCGCGGGCTGGCCGGCCCCGAGCTCGGTCTTCGGCGGATTGGCTGGCTTGCTGGAGCTGCCGAGTCCGAGGCTGGCAATGAAGGCCGTCGCCGCTGCCTTGTGCTTGCTGGAGGGGTATTCGCGGGCCAGAAAGCGGTAAGTGGAGAGCTGTTGCGACCGGTTCTTGTCTCGCTCGTAGCGTTGCCCCATTTCGCCGTACAGCTTGGCGATGTGCAGCAGCGCGTCATCGCAGTAGCCGCTGGTCGGGTCAGCCCGAAGCACCCCCTGAAACGCCGCAATCACCAACTCGTACTGCTGGCGGCCCAGCTCTAGGCGCGGCACTTGCTGCAGATCGCTATAGAGGCGCGCGGCAGACCGGTAGCGAGTGGCGGCGATCTCGCGCTTGGTTGCCGCCTCGCCGGCTGCGGCGAGGCACAGCAGGATTGCGAGCGCCGCGAGTGGGCGTCCCGCCGGGCGTTCGTGATCTAGCAGCATCCGACGTTCCTCTTGCTGGTTAGGGCCTCTCCATGGGGCGGCACTGCTGGTCTCCTGGTGTGGACCAGCTTCGTGCTGCCGGAGGCATGTCCTCCGGTTTGATAGGGCCGCCAGCCCGTCGGTACACGGACAGCACTCGGCGCACGTACCGGCGGGTGGATCGATAGGCCGGAATGCCGACGTGCCGATGGACCGCCGCTTCACCGGCGTTGTAGGCGGCGAGGGCCTTCGCAAGGTCGCCCTCGAATCGGTTCAGTAACTCCTTCAGGTACAGCACACCGGCGCGGATGTTCTGACCGGCATCGAACACGTCCTCAACGCCGAACCCCGCCGCCACACTAGGCAGGAGCTGCATGACGCCGCGGGCACCGGAAGGTCCCACGGCCAAGGGGTTGGCAGAACTCTCGACCCAGATCACAGCGTCCACGAGCAGCGGGTCGACCCCCAAGGCCGGCACGATTTCTCGGACCGCGCGGAAGACGTCTTCGGGCAGGAGCCTGCTGTCTCCCGGCCTGGGCGCGGACTGGTTCCCCAGCAGCTGCTCGGCTTCGGGCTCGTCCCGTGCCGGCCCGCCAGCGGGTAGTCGTGCATTCTCGGAGGCCAGCGCGTCCCACGGCTCAGGAGTGGGAATCCGCAAGATTCTTGGTATCGAACCGAGCATCACCGTCTCAAGCAACAGCCAGAGGACCAAGCCTACAGGAATGCGTGCCAATTGAAACAATAGTAGCAAATCGGTGTTCGTGCCACCTAGAACCCAAGGAGAATGAACCGCGAGCGGCGACGACAGTCGCCGGTGGGGCCTTATGGCGGGACGACCGGCGGCCAGGGAGTGCAGCAGAGCTTGGCGCAGAGTGTGCTTCCGACGGCGGCGCTTCGCGCTCAGGACGCGGCAGCTCGGTCTACATGCGGGGCCGGTAGACTGTCGACCGGCCGAGTGCGGCGCTTTGCTGATAATGGGGCTTCATGGAGTTGTCGATTCGTCCCGCTGCGGGTATCGAAGGCGTGATCCGCCTTCCGGGCGACAAGTCGATCTCCCACCGCTACGCCATGCTCGGCGGCCTCGCCACCGGACGCTCGGTGCTGACGAACTTCTCGACGGGAGCTGACTGCGCCTCCACGCTGGAGTGCATGAGAGCCTTGGGTGTGGAATGGAGCCGCCAAGGGGCGCGGGTGGAGATCCGTGGCACGGGTCGGGGCGGTCTCGCACCGCCGGTCGCGCCTCTGGAGGCCGGCAATTCCGGCACGACGATGAGGCTGCTGTCAGGGATTCTAGCCTCGCTGCCGTTCCGCTCCGAGATTCGAGGGGACGAGTCGCTCTCGGGACGCCCGATGCAGCGCATCATGACTCCGCTGGAGCGGATGGGAGCCGGCTTCACGGCCCGCGACGGGCAGTATCCCCCCCTGCGGATCCAAGGCGGCCGACTCAGGCCGATCCGGTACCGGCTGCCGGTGGCCAGCGCCCAGGTGAAGAGCGCGGTCCTGCTGGCCGGGCTGGGATGCGAGGGCGAGACCGTGGTGACGGAGCCCGCCCCCACCCGGGACCACACGGAGATCGCCTTGCGGCGGATGGGAGTGGACCTGCGTGCGCGGTCCGGCGTGATCTCGGTCAGGGGTCCGGCATCTCTCGCGGCGCGCGGCATGGAGATCCCTAGCGACCTGTCCTCAGCAGTGTTCTTCCTGGTCGCGGCGCTCATGCTGCCGGGCAGTTCGCTGACCATCGAGGGGGTGGGCTTGAACCCCACCCGGGCGGGCGTGCTGGCGATGCTGCGGACTATGGGAGCCGACATCGGGACGCGCGACGTGTCGGATCGTGGTGGCGAGGCGGTCGGCACGCTGGTCGCGCGCGGCGCGGGCAGCTTGGCGGGCGGCGAAATCAGCGGACGGGCGGTGGCCGGCGTCATAGACGAGGTGCCGATGCTGGCCGTGCTCGGAGCAGTGTCACGGGACGGCCTGCGAATTCGCGACGCGCGCGAGCTGAGGGTCAAGGAGACGGACCGCATCGCCACGGTGGTGTCGAACCTGCGGCGGATGGGCGTCGCGGTGACCGAGCGCGAGGACGGCATGGACATCGCGGGCGGCTCGGTGCTGCGGGCTGCCGAGCTCGACTCCTACGGGGATCATCGCATCGCGATGGCGTTCGCCGTCGCGGCGCTGGCGGCGGACGGCGAGTCGACGCTGTCGGGCGCGGAGGCGGCGTCGGTCTCGTTTCCGGAGTTCTACGATGTGCTGCGAACGATCGTGCGCCGCTAGGAGCCGCGGCTCAGTCGAACGGCTGGGGCGTGATCGGGCGGTCGTACCGGAGTTCGCCGCCGTGCAGCCACAGCAGCTCCGGCGTGCGGGGCGGTTCAGGGAAATGCTGGGGCGCATCCTGGTCGAGGCGGTCGAAGATGGCCTTGAGGCGCCGCACGACGTCGGGGTGGTCAGCCGCCACGTCGCGCTGCTCGGACGGGTCGGCCCGCATGTCGAACAGCATCAGGGGCTTGGGGGCGGGCCCGGTGGTGACACCCGGGCACTGCGTGGGGTCGGCCTGCTCGAACTGGGCGAGGATGGTGATCCCGTCAGGGGCGCGTGGGTCCACCCACGCGCTGGCGTCCTCTAAGCAGCGGAAGCCGGGCCGAGGCGACCGCACGTGCAGCTTCCAGCGTCCGGAGCGAATCAGCTTCAGCTCCGTGCCCCCCATGGCGAACACGCCGTCATGGGGAGATTCGGACTGCCGGCCCTCCAGCAGCGGCAGGATGTCCAAGCCGTCCAGCACGCGGTCGCTCGGCAGGTCCGCGCCAGCGGCCCGGACGAAGGTGGGGAACACATCGACGGACGCCAGCACCTCTGACGAAACGCGCCCGGCCGGGATCCGGCCGGGCCAGCGGGCGATGGCGGGCACGCGCAGGCCGCCGTCGAAGTTGGAGGCCTTCATGGATCGCAAGCCCCCGTTGTCTGCGCCGAAGGAGCCGCCGTTGTCGGAGGTGAAGAAGACCAAGGTGCTCTCGTCGAGGCCCGCCTCCCGGAGCTTGCCGAGCACTTGGCCGACGGACCAGTCCAACTCGCGGATGACGTCGCTGTAGAGGTCGTCAGGAGTCTCCGGGGTGTAGAAGTCCTCCGACGCGGCAAGCGGTTTGTGGGGCATCGCGTGGGGCAGGTACAGGAAGAAGGGCTGATCGCGATGGCGGTCGATGAAGTCGAGGGCCTTGCGGGTGTAGCTGCGGGTGAGCTCGGCTTGGACCACCGGGTACTGGACGACCCGCTCGTCCTCTACGAGCTGCACGGGCCGCATGTCGTTGGAGTAGAGGATTCCGAAGTACTCGTCGAAGCCCTGCTTGCGGGGCAGGAACCGCTCGGCGTGCCCGAGGTGCCACTTGCCGATGGCGGCGGTGGCGTAGCCGAGGGGTTTGAGCGCCTCGGCGATGGTGATCTCCGACGGGGGCAGCCCGACATCGTTGATGCCCCGGTCGGGCGCCGGGTTGAAGACCAGCCCGTTGCGGAACGGATAGCGGCCCGTGAGCAGGGCTCCACGCGAGGGTCCGCAGAAGGGCATGGGGACGTAGAAGTCGGTGAGGCGGACGCCCTGCTCGGCCATGCGGTCTAGATGCGGCGTCTTGTGCCGCGTGGAGCCGTAAGAGGAGAGTTCGCCGTAGCCGAGGTCGTCAGCGAAGATGAGCACGAAGTTGGGATGCTGCTGGGCAGGGGCCGCGGCCGCACACAGGGCGGCCGCGACCAGCAGTCGGGAGAGCTTGCGAGGCACGGTGAAGGCCAATTCTAGTACGGCCGCCCGCGGGTCGGGCACGGGAGCTCTCAGCCGGTCTGCGAGGGGTCCCACAGCGTCTCCTCGCTGCCGGCCAGGATGCAGGCCCGGCGGCTCCAGACGAACAGTGCGTCGGAGAGCCGGTTGAGGTAGCGCAGCGGAGTCTCGAGGCCGCTCTCGGACGACGCCAGCGCCGTGACGCGCCGCTCCGCGCGTCGGCAGACGGTGCGGCAGAGGTGCAGCTGGGCAGTCAGGGCGGTGCCGCCGGGAAGCACGAACGAGAGCAGTTCCGGCAGGTCCTCGTTGCAGCGGTCGATCTCGTTCTCCAGCCGCCGCACGTCGGCGGCCAGGATGCGGGGCTGCCGCTCGCCGAGGCAGCCCGGGTCGGTCGCGACTTGGGAGCCGAGGTTGAACAGCTCGTGCTGGATGCGCAGCAGGACCGCGCCGAGCGCGGCCAGCTCGGGTCGGCCGCCTTCTTCAGCCTGCAGCGTCACTCTGGCCTGGCCGACGAGCGCGTTCAGCTCATCCACCGTGCCGTAGGCCTCGACGCGAGGGTCGTCCTTGGGCACGCGTCGTCCGTTGACGAGCATGGTCTTGCCTCCGTCGCCGCCCCGCGTGTAGATGCGGTTGAGGACGATCCGCGGCTTCCTCAAGCTCTCTTCAGCCATGAGCTTCGATCATACGACGGCGCTTCCGCCCGCGGCGTCGCGGGCCAGCGGAGGGCTCGGGCGGCCGGAGCCGGAGCGCTTCACTATAATCGGGCGGAAGATGACTCAACTTCGGCCCTGCCCCGTCCGCTCGACCGCCTTGGCCGCCGCCCTGCTGGCGGGGCTCGTCGCGGGCGGCTGCGCATCTCCTGAGCTGCAGGAGGAGAGGCTGCCGAACATCGTCTTCCTGATGGCGGACGACATGGGCTACGGCGACCTCGGCAGCTTCAACGAGGGCTCCAAGATCGAGACTCCGCACATGGACGCGCTCGCGACGGGCGGGATGCGGTTCACGGACGCTCACTCGGGTTCGGCGGTCTGCACGCCGACGCGCTACGGGGTGCTGACCGGCCGTTACGCGTGGCGCAGCCGCCTGAAGAAGGGCGTGCTCTCAGGTTACTCGCGCGCCTTAATCGAGCCCGACCGCGCGACGGTGGCCAGCCTGCTCCGGGAGCGGGGCTACCACACCGCGGTGGTCGGCAAGTGGCACTTGGGTTTGGATTGGGCGACGATCTCCGAACCCGTGACTTGGGACGAAGGCGACAAGTCGGTGGCGTTTCAGGGGGCGAGCGACTTCGCGAAGCCGGAAGGGCTGGAGATCGACTTCAGGAAGCCGGTCGAGAACGGCCCGGCGACATTGGGCTTCGACTACTCCTACATCATTCCGGCCTCGCTGGACATGGCGCCGTACGTGTACTTGGAGAACAACTTGTGCGAGCGGCCGGCCACGGAGCATGAGCCCGGGCGGTTCGACGGGCCGGTCTTCTGGCGTCCCGGGGAGGCGGCGGAGGGGTTCGAGTTCGTCGATGTGCTGCCCAACCTGACCCGTCACGCTGTCACGTACGTCGACCAGCGGGCGGAGAACCCTGAGCAGCCGTTCTTCCTCTACTTTCCGCTTCCGGCTCCCCACTGGCCATGGGTGCCGACGGAGGAGTTCGTCGGTCGCAGCGGGGCAGGCAAGTACGGCGACTTCGTCATGCAGGTGGACGCCCACGTGGGGATGCTGGTCGAAGCACTGCGGCGCAACGGGCAGTTCGAGAACACGTTGTTCGTGGTGACGAGCGACAACGGGGCCGAGTGGGACCGGAGCCACATCGAGGAGTTCGACCATTTCGCCAACCATCCCGAGCAGCGCGGCAAGAAGCGAGACGTCTGGGAGGGCGGCCACCGGATGCCCTTCATCGCGAGCTGGCCGGAGCGCGTCGAGCCGGGGACGGCGAGCGACCAGACGATCTGCCTGACCGACCTGATGGCGACGGTGGCGGAGATCGCCGGCTTGGAGCTGCCCGACGAGGCGGGCCAGGACAGCGTGAGCTTCCTGTCGGCACTGCTGGGTCTGGACCAGGGGCCGCTGCGGGAGGCCACGGTGCATCACTCGGTGGACGGCATGTTCGCCATTCGGCAGGGCCAGTGGAAGTACATCGACGGGCAAGGTCCGGGGTCGAATCAGTGGGACGGGCCGCAAGAAGGGGATCCGCCGGCCCAGTTGTACAACTTGGCTGACGACCGGCACGAGGACCGCAATCTGTTGGCGGAGCAACCTGAAGTGGCGGAGCGGCTCAAGGGCTTGCTGGAGCGCTACAAGGAGCAGGGGCGCAGCCGTCCGCTCCAAGCGGGGCGCTGACCGGACGCGCTAGCCAGTCTCGGCGCGGGGTGCTGAACTGGGGAGCGCTTCGCTCAGCAGCTGGCTGAGGATTGCCAACGGTCCGGGCCGAGAGGGTCCCTCGGTTGGCTGACTGTTGCAAGAGTCCAGACACGACTTAGAGCAACTGCCCGACTCCGCGGTCACACGAAGGTCATCAGCGGCCGACTGACGTCCGATAGAAGAGCAAGCCGACATGCTCCTGCATCGCCCTTGCAATCCGTTGCGATGCGGAGTTGGAGGTGCTGCTGACCACGACGCTATGAGCGCCAGACAGCGTTCTAATCTAGAGCACGCACTGACGGTTCCGCTGCTTGAAGAAAGCCCTCACTGTCTCTGGGCCAGCCTGCAAGTGCTCCATCACCGCAGGCAAGTTCTTGCTCAGTTGCGGTCTCGTCTTGCTCACCATGCGATTGACTCGCCACTTCACTCACGAAGACGGGATCTCCACCGGACTCAGTTCGGGAGAGCAAACGGGCAGACACTCCATCTCCAACTGGTCCTCCTCGACTGGTGCGCGTTGAGCTTGCAGGTCGCGCGCCGCGACAGGTCACTTGGCGTGCGTCCAGCTGAGGGGCCGGGTCGAGGAAGCAGTGGGGCTGTGCAGGGCGGCTGCGGTTGTCTGGCAGGGTGGGGCTACTTCAGTCCGGGGCGGCTGAGCCGGCCTCGGCAGTGCCGACCGTCTCCCACTCCACCCGGGCCACGTTGCGAGTCTCGCGGCTGAACTCCACGCCCACTAGGTGGACCGGCTTGCCGGAGGCGAGGTGCTGGTCGGCGTAGCCCTTGGCCTTGAGCTGCTGCAGCGCCCGGCCGGAGCCTTGGCTCCCGGGGACGGTCTTGAACTCGAACAGCACGATCCGCTGGCGGGTCAGCACGGCCAGGTTGAGGTTGCGCCGTGAGGAGGCCTCCTCGGGGCGGGTGTCGAGGCCGAAGCCGGACAGGAGTGCGAAGAAGACCGTGGCGTGGTAACCCTCGTACCGCTCGATGCGGCTGTTGCGGTACCAGTCGTGGGGGATGGAGGCGAAGAAGGCATGCAGCGTTTGGTTCAGTTGCTCGAAGTCCGCGGCGCGGATGTGCTTGGCTACGTCGCGGCAGTGAGCGAGGCGGCGTTCGGAGAGGCTGTTGACGAGGCCGGACAGCAACACGCGGTTCAGGCTGACGCGGACTTCGCGGTTGGGGTAGCCGGTGCGGTAGGCGCGACCGCCGTAATCGCCGCGCAGGACCTCGGTGATGGTGAGGTAGCCGGTCTGGAACAGCAGTGCTCCAGTGTCGACATGGTGGATGTCGAAGTCCGACAGCAGCATCTGGTCGGCCGTCCAGCCTTCGAGATCCAGCGTGGAGAGGTTGCGGCGGACCAGCAGATCGGGGAGGAGACTGGGGGTGCCGGTCCGGAACCACCAAGCCTTGCACTTCCGGTCCCGGAACGTCAGCAGCAGGTCGTAGGGGTTGTAGACCCTTTCGTCGCCGCCCCAGCTGTAGCCGTTGTACCACTCACGGATGCGGTCGCGGTCGAGGCCCTCCAGTTCGGGTGCGAAGACCTCGTCCAAGTCGCGCTCGGTGTAGCCGCAGAGGGAGGAGTAGCGGGTGTCGAAGGTGAGGTCGTAGGCATTGCTGATGCTGGAGAAGAGGCTGTTCAGGGAGAACTTGGTGACGCCGGTGAGGAAGGAGAAGCGGATGTGCTCATCGCACTCCTTGATGGTCGCGTAGAGAGCGCGGAGGTAGTTGCGGTTGGCGCGTGCCAAGTCGGGCTGGTTCAGGTTCTCGATGATGGGCTTGTCGTAATCGTCGATGAGGACCACGACGCGGCGACCGACGAGACGGTGCAGCTCCTCCAGCAGCTCGGCGAACCGGTCGGGGCCCATGACGGCATCGAGTTTCGCGCCGTGGGGGCGTGAGAGGGAACTCAGCTGCTTGAGAAGGTTGTCGTGCAGACCGCCGGGCTCGGTGAAGAGGCCGCCTTCGAACGACAGGCGCACGACGGGGCGAGGGACGGACCAGTCCCACTGGTCGTCGGCCGCCAAGCCTTGGAAGAGTTCGTGGCGGCCCTCGAAGAGCGCCTTGAGGGTGCTGACGAACAGACTCTTGCCGAAGCGCCGGGGGCGGGAGAGGAAGTAGCAGCTGCCGTGCTCGACGAGCCGCAGGGCGTAGGGCGTCTTGTCGACGTAGTAGCAGCCCCGTTCGCGGAGCTTCGGGAAGGACTGTGTGCCGATTGGGAGGCGTCTATTGGTGTGGGGGGCGGGCATGGTGGCAAACTGCTGTCGCTTCATGCTAGCACACCGGGTGCTGCTGACGGCCCCCGGGACGATGGATTCGTCCACTGGGGCGCCGGCTGGCCGATGGGGCACCGCGCGGCGCCGACATGGCTGACGCTTGCTCGCCTCTCGACTGCGAGGCCGAACAGGGGCGGCTGGTTTTCCAAGGATGGTTCGATGAGCGGGGAGCGCCGCAGAGCGAGCGGGCAAGCGGGGCTGGGCGGTCCACCGCACGAGCTGCGGGCGGCTGCTTCAGTCCGCGGAGGCTGCAGCGGAGGCGTCGGCTGAGCCGGCCGCGGCAGTGCCGACCGTCTCCCACTTCACCAGGGCCATGTTGCTACACCTTGGCAAGGTAGCGGCGCAGGACTCGCAATTCCTCGGCGGCGCTGCGTCCCAAATGCGGTTCAGCCGCCGCGAAGTCATCGAACGCGTCTAGGACCTGAGCCACCAGCCCCAGAAAGGCATCGTCGGTGTCGCCGCCGGCCATCGCAATGTTCGCTGCCGCAAACGACGCCTCGAAGGTTCTAGGTCCGACCTCGGAGATTTCCGCGGGAATCGGCCTCAGGAGGCGGTAGCCGGGCTCTCCCAAGTCCTCTATGAGTCGGTGCTCGACGGTCGGACGGGCATCGGCTCGGAGACTCTGGCTTATCCAAGCCTCACGGTGTCGTGTCACGAGTATCGTCCCCCCGGATTGCGCAGCCATACGGTTCGGAACTCAGCGATGGGCAAGCCGCGGTTCGGCTGGAAACCGCTGTCGAGCCGAGGCTTGACCACTGCTGGTCTCCTCGGATGGGCAGGTGTGAGATCAGCGGCCCGAATCTTGCGTGCCTGATCTGCCATCTCCCGCAGCCAGCGGCCCATCCTGTCGGCTGGTTCCTCATTGAGCACCATGCCGACCCGAACATTGCGCTGCAACCCGAACGCCGTTGATTGCTGCAGAACATCGCCCAGCGCACCATCTGGCGACACTTGTTGCGTGATCTCGTTCGGAAGTGCCTCGGCCATGTGATAGACATCCATGAAGGTATCGCCTTGGGGTGTCACCGCGCCCCACGCGCCGCTGACCGGAACTCCCCGGCACCCTTCGTCCTTCGTGATGTGGAACTTCAGGCTCGTCGGACTCTCCGTGGCGTTCTCGTCTGAAGCAGCCGTGTATGACTGGACCGACATAGCTTACCCGCCCCTAGCTGCATGTTATCAGTCCGTGCCGAGCGGGGCAAGATCAGCGTCGTGGAGCTGCACGATTGACACAGAAGAACCTCCGAGAGGACCGTACACCGGTCGGCAACCGGATCTTGGTGTGGGTGAGATCGCATTTCGCCACAGGACGCCTAGGAATGGCCATTCTGCCCCGGGCAATACTTCACGGCGTGTCTGTTGGATGCGCGCGGGGCC
Source organism: Bryobacterales bacterium (assembly GCA_963662745.2). Lineage (GTDB taxonomy): Bacteria > Acidobacteriota > Terriglobia > Bryobacterales > UBA6623 > VXMF01. The sequence goes on along the minus strand of CAXXUI010000001.1, from coordinate 4,115,428 downwards.
GGGCGGAACGCTCCTCCGGCAGTCCGCGAGGCGGCGTGGCCCGCCGGGTGAATGCGGACGAGATGTCAGGGCTGCACTGCGGGGGCGCAACGCCTCGTGCTTGATCTGCCGGTCAGTGCCGTGACTGGATTCGGGCTGAGTCCCAGAGGGTTGCTCCGGGAAGCGAGCGTGGGGCGGTCGGGGGTTGGCCGGCTCTGGTGGGAGCGACGGCGGAGGGGGTGGGCTTGGTACGGTCCGGCTGGTGAGGAGTCGTTCAAGCAGCAGAGGCGTGGGCTGGGAGGGGGCCGGATGGTGTGCCGCTGGCCGGTGGGTGGCAGCCTTCGGCGTGCGGGCGGAGGCGATGCGGGAGGGTGAGGTCCGGTTGAGGAGAGAGGATCCTCGCGTGTCGGTGCGCGCTCCTGTGTCTGGCGGCTCGAAGCGGGGCTTGCTCGCCCTACCGCGTAGAGGCTGGATGGGGCGGCGGATGGTCTTCTGGAAGGGTTTGCTGAGCGGGGAGCGGCTCAAAGCGAACCGCATGGCTAGGGCAGCGGTAGGGGCGGCGACTGGAGATTGGAGGCGTTCTGATGTGGAGGATGTTCTGGTGCAGAGCAGCGCGGACGGTGGGATGCTGCCGGATCCCGGACGGAGGGTTCATCGCGCGACTGGCCGGGGCCGGTTCGCGGAGGGCGGGGCTGGGCCGTCCGAGGGAGGAGCTGCCGGTGGCTGTTTCAGTCCGGGGCAGTTGCGGCGGAGGTGTCGGCTGAGCCGGCCTCGGCAGTGCCGACCGTCTCCCACTTCACCAAGGCCATGTTGCTACACCTTGGCAAGGTAGCGGCGCAGGACTCGCAATTCCTCGGCGGCGCTGCGTCCCAAAAGCGGTTCAGCCGCCGCGAACGCATCGAACGTGTATCGGACCTGAGCCACCAGCCCCTGAAAGACATCGTCGGTGTCGTCGCCGGCCATCGCAATGTTCGCTGCCGCAAACGACGCCTCGAAGGTTCTAGGTCCGACCTCGGAGATTTCCGCGGGAATCGGCCTCAGGAGGCGGTAGCCGGGCTCTCCCAAGTCCTCTATGAGTCGGTGCTCGACGGTCGGACGGGCATCGGCTCGGAGACTCTGGCTTATCCAAGCCTCACGGTGTCGTGTCACGAGTATCGTCCCCCCGGATTGCGCAGCCATACGGTTCGGAACTCAGCGATGGGCAAGCCGCGGTTCGGCTGGAAACCGCTGTCGAGCCGAGGCTTGACCACTGCTGGTCTCCTCGGATGGGCAGGTGTGAGATCAGCGGCCCGAATCTTGCGTGCCTGATCTGCCATCTCCCGCAGCCAGCGGCCCATCCTGTCGGCTGGTTCCTCATTGAGCACCATGCCGACCCGAACATTGCGCTGCAACCCGAACGCCGTTGATTGCTGCAGAACATCGCTCAGCGCACCATCTGGCGACACTTGTTGCGTGATCTCGTTCGGAAGTGCCTCGGCCATGTGATAGACATCCATGAAGGTATCGCCTTGGCGTGTCACCGCGCCCCACGCGGCGCTGACCGGAACTCCCCGGCACCCTTCGTCCTTCGTGATGTGGAACTTCAGGCTCGTCGGACTCTCCGTGGCGTTCTCGTCTGAAGCAGCCGTGTATGACTGGACCGACATAGCTTACCCGCCCCTAGCTGCATGTTATCAGTCCGTGCCGAGCGGGGGAAGATCAGCGTCGTGGAGCTGCACGATTGACACAGAAGAACCTCCGAGAGGACCGTACACCGGTCGGCAACCGGATCTTGGTGTGGGTGAGATCGCATTTCGCCACAGGACGCCCAGGAATGGTCATTCTGCCCCGGGCAATACTTCACGGCGTGTCTGTTGGATGCGCGCGGGGCCTGGCGGAACGCTCCTCCGGCAGTCCGCGAGGCGGCGTGGCCCGCCGGGTGAGTGCGGGCGAGGGGTCAGGGCTGCACTGCGGGGGCGCAACGCCTCGTGCTTGATCTGCCGGTCAGTGCCGTGACGGGATTCGGGCTGAGTCTCGGAGGGTTGCTTCGGGAAGCGAGCGTGGGGCGGTCGGGGGTTGGCCGGCTTTGGTGGGAGCGCCGGCGGAGGGGGTGGACTTGGTGCGGTCCGGCTGGTGAGGCGTCGTTCAAGGAGCGGAGGCGTGGGCTGGGAGGGGGCCGGATGGCGTGCTGCTGACCGGTGGGTGGCAGCCTTCGGCGGGAGGGCGGAGGCGATGCGGGAGGGTGAGGTCCGGTTGAGGAGAGAGGATCCTCGCGTGTCGGTGCGCGCTCCTGTGTCTGGCGGCTCGAAGCGGGGCTCGCTCGCTACCGCGTAGAGGCTGGATGGGGCGGCGGATGGTCTTCTGGAAGGGTTCGCTGAGCCGGGAGCGGCTCAAAGCGAACCGCATGGCTAGGGCAGTGGTAGGGGCGGCGACTGGTTATTGGAGGCGTTCTGATGTGGAGGATGTTCTGGTGCAGAGCAGCGCGGACGGTGGGATGCTGCCGGATCCCGGACGGAGGGTTCATCGCACGACTGGCCGGGGCCGGTTCGCGGAGGGCGGGGCTGGGCCGTCCGCGGGACCAGCTGCCGGCGGCTGTTTCAGTCCTGGGCAGTTGCGGCTGAGGCGTCGGCTGAGCCGGCCTCGGCAGTGCCGACCGTCTCCCACTCAACCCGGGCCACGTTGCGGGTCTCTTGGCTGAACTCCACGCCCACCAGGTGGACCGGCTTACCGGAGCCGAGGTACTTGTGCGCGTAGCCCTTGGCCTTGAGCTGCCGCAGCGCCCGGCCGGAGCTCTGGTGTCCGAGAACAGTATTGAACTCGAACAGGACGATCCTCTCGGGGGCGCTCACGGCTAGGTTGAGGTTGCCCCGTGGCGCGGCTTCCTCGCGGCGGGTGTCGAGGCCGAAGCCGGACAGAACAGTGAAGAAGACGGTGGCGTAGTAGCCCTCGTACCGCTCGATGCGGTGGTTGCGGTACCAGTCGTGGGGGATGGAGGCGAAGAAGGCATGCAGCGCTTGGTGCAGTTGCTCGAAGTCCGCGGCGCGGATGTGCTTGGCTACGTCGCGGCAGTGAGCGAGACGGCGCTCGGAGAAGCTGTTGACGAGGCCGGACAGCAACACGCGGTTCAGGCTGACACGGACTTCGCGGTTGGGGTAGCCGGTGCGGTAGGCGCGACCGCCGTACTGGCCGCGCAGGACCTCGGTGATGGTTAGGTAGCCGGTCTGGAACAGCAGCGCCTCGGTGGCGACATGATGGATGTCGAAGTCGGACAGCAGCATCTGGTCGGCCGTCCGGCCTTCGAGATCCAGCGTGGAGAGGTTGCGGCGGACCAGCAGATCGGGGAGGAGACTGGGAGTGCCGGTCTGGAACCACCAAGCCTTGCACTTCCGGTTCCGGAACGTCAGCAGCAGGTCGTGGGGGTTGTAGACCCTCTCGTCCCCGCCCCAGCTGTAGCCGTTGTACCAGTGGCGAATCTCTTCCCGGTCGAGGCCCTCCAGTTCGGGGGCGAAGACCTCGTCCAAGTCGCGCTCGGTGTAGCCGCAGAGGGAGGAGTAGCGGGGGTCGAAGGTGAGGTCGTAGGAGTTGTCGAGGCTGGAGAAGAGGCTGGCCTTGGAGAACCGGGTGACGGCGGTGAGGAAGGAGAAGTAGATGTGCTCGTCGCAGCCCTTGAGGGCCGAGTAGACGGCGCCGAGGTAGTCGCGGTTGGCGCGGGCGAGGTCGGGCTGGTTCAGGTTGTCGGTGATGGGCTTGTCGCACTCGTCGACCAAGACTACGACGCGGCGGCCGGACTTGTAGTGCAGCTTGAACAGCAATTCAAAGAGACGATCCGCTCCTCTGACAGCCGAGAGCGTGATGTCGGAGACGAACTCGTGCAGGTGCAACTGCGCCAGAAGGTTCAAGTCCAATTGCGTCAGAACGTCATGGTGGAGTCCGTCGGGCTGAGTGTAGTGTCCGCCTCCGAAGGACAGGCGTACGACGGGGCGGCGGACGGACCAGTCCCACTGTTCGTAGGCCGCCAAGCCTTGGAAGAGATCGCGCCGGCCCTCGAAGAGCGCCTTGAGGGTGCTGACGAACAGACTCTTGCCGAAGCGGCGGGGACGGGACAGGGAGTATCGTCTCCCGTGTCTCAAGAGTTGGCAGGCGAAGTGCGTCTTGTCGACGTAGCAGCAGCCCCGCTCGCGGAGCATCGGGAAGGACTGCAGGCCGGTCGGCAGGCGGCGCTTGGTGCGGGCGACAGGCATCATGGTGGGCTGCTGCAGTTTGATTCTAGCCCACACGGTGCCGGAGCCGGATCGCTGCGGCCACGGACTCGACCGCCAGGATGCGGGCCAGCTGGAGTGGCAGCGTGCAGCGCTGCCAGTGCGAATGAGCGGGATGGCTGCTGGGGACGCGCCAAGAACCCTCAGGGCGTGGGCATCGCCGAGCCGGTTGGGGGCAGCTTCCGTGTTGGATGTCAAGCGCGAAGCGCCAGAAAAAGGCACCTCCGGAGGGGCTGCCGGGAGAGGCAGACGGTGGTGGGTCCACGGTGGCGGGTGACGGCACGCGGTAACGACAGCTCGGCATGCACGACCCTCGCGGACGGAGGTGGCGCGGTCGGCCGGGCTGGGTCAACGGATGGCAGGCCGCCCGCCAGGCGGCCTGCCGCAGTGCTGTTGCTGGAGGGGGGTTTCACCCCCCTACTCCCTGCGGTCGCCTCCCCCCAAGGTTTGCTGAGGCATGGGACGACTCCGATGCAGTCCCCGGCGGGTGGCTGCGAGAAGGCGGCGGCCCGACACGCAGGGTCCGGGCCGCTGCGGCGGCCATCGTAAGCCGTCACGCCCGTATCCCTGGCGGGTTGCTCCTCAGCAGAGCCCGCTTCCGTTTCGGGGCGCACCGGCAGTCTACTGTAGAGTCGAGGAGAGGCGCGTTGGCCTTAGCAAGGAAGCAGTAGCTGTTTTAGGGTTGTTCCTACGGCTTTCGCCATCTGTAGGTGCCTCACTGACCTTCCCGCTTAGCTACGTCTCCTCTCCCCGCTCATCGAACCGGACGTGCCGATTTCCAGCATCCGGCTCTCGGACGAGATCCTGCCTTCGCCCACGGAAAGCTGGCCGTCCGCACTGGCAGGCGCACGAGGCCGAAGTCAATCCTCAGCCTCTCGCTCGGGTACCGCACGGGGTGGCCCGACTTCGCCTGGTGCTTCCGACACTGCCACTGGCTGAGCCGCTGGTCCGCAGGTGCGTCAACGGCGCGTGCCAGCTCTCCCGGCCACTGCTGCGCGCAGTGGTCCGGGTCTTCCTTCGCTTGCGCAGGTGATGCGCTCTGGAGTCTCCGAACTTTTCCGGAGCTAATAGGCTCGCGCCAGTCTCCATCGGTCCTGTCCTCCTTCCTGCATCGCTCTCGAACTGAGGCCCCTTCCCTCCACCGGCATTACCCGGCTTCCCCGGTACTACGGGCCTCTCCGCCACCCTGACCGGCCCGGCCTGTCCCTCGCGGGAGTCCGGTTGGCGCGTGCACGCCACCGACAGGGCTTCCCGTGTTGCCTCCGTCTCCCTCTGGCACGCATGCTGCCGCCAATACCCCGGCGGAGACGCCCGGTGCTCGCGTCGCTCGCTTCCCGGACGCTGGCTGCCTTCCCCGAAACAACGGCGGGTCGGCCTCCGCATCATCCTTTTCGAGGCCTGCTCGGCGTTCACTCGCGTTGCGGCCTGCGTGCTCGCTGAGCCGCCCATAAGGCGGCCCGTCACGTCGGAGTGCTTCAGTCCATGTCGTTACCTCCATGACCCGCTCCGACGGCTTCCGGCTGGAGCGACAGTTAGCCGGGCGGGCTTCGCACCCGCTGGGAGCCAGTGCCTTAGCACGGCGCACGTTGTATTCCGGATTATTTGGCAAGGCGTTTTCCGGATTAAATGGCAGGCGGGGAGCGGAATTTTCCGGATTGCTTGCGTCTGGCTGGGGGCGAGGGCGAGCTCGAAAACTGCTACTGCAAGAAGGAAAAGGAAGGGGTCAGGAGGAGCGTAGGCGTTCTCGCCCGGCTCCCGGCCCTGCGCGCACGCAATTGCAGGCAGGACTGCCGCGCAGCACCTCCAACGCATGTCCGAAAGCCTACCGGCCGACTCACCCACGCCGATGGATTTGTCACATTAAATGAGAAAGTTCCCTTATCTGGAATCATCCAGTTTGACAAAAACAGCCCATTTTCGTGCCAAATAATGTGACAAATAACGTGGGGCGCCGTGCTAAGGCACTGGCTCCCAGCGGGTGCGAAGCCCGCCCGGCTAACTGTCGCTCCAGCCGGAAGCCGTCGGAGCGGGTCATGGAGGTAACGACATGGACTGAAGCACTCCGACGTGACGGGCCGCCTTTTGGGCGGCTCAGCGAGCACGCAGGCCGCAACGCGAGTGAACGCCGAGCAGGCCTCGAAAAGCATAATGCGGAGGCCGACCCGCCGTTATATCGGGGAAGGCAGCCAGCGTCCGGGAAGCGAGCGATGCGAGCACCGGGCGTCTCCGCCGGGGTATTGGCGGCAGCATGCGTGCCAGAGGGAGACGGAGGCAACACGGGAAGCCCTGTCGGCGGCGTGCATGCGCCAACCGGCATCCCGCGAGGGACAGGCCGGGCCGGTCAGGGTGGCGGAGAGGCCCGTAGTACCGGGGAAGCCGGGTCATGCCGGTGGAGGGAAGGGGCCTCAGTTCGAGAGCGATGCAGGAAGGAGGACAGGACCGATGGAGACTGGCGCGAGCCTATTAGCTCCGGAAAAAGTTCGGAGACTCCAGAGCGCATCACCTGCGCAAGCGAAGGAAGACCCGGACCACTGCGCGCAGCAGTGGCCGGGAGAGCTGGCACGCGCCGTTGACGCACCTGCGGACCAGCGGCTCAGCCAGTGGCTGTGTCGGCAGCACCAGGCGAAGTCGGGCCACCCCGTGCGGTACCCGAGCGAGAGGCTGAGGATGGACTTCGGCCTCGTGCGCCGGCCAGTGCGGACGGCCAGCTTTCCGTGGGCGAAGGCATGATCTCGTCCGAGAGCCGGATGCTGGAAATTGGCATGTCCGGTTCGATGAGCGGGGAGAGGAGACGTAGGAACAGCCAGGCTAACTGGTGATGGACAGGCGGTGAGAGTCCGCCAGAGCAAAGGAGCGAGTCCTAGCCATGCTCACCGCGAGTCATGCGTTGTCAGCCGCGAGGCTGGGAATGAAGCGTTGACAGCGGCGCGTGCGGGCGGAGTAAATGAGCACCGTAAAACTCAAAGTTCGGAGTGCCGAGGCTTGCTACGTGGTCGAAGGCAACATCGTGCGGACCCAAAGCAACGTTAGGACGAATGGTCGGCGCGGACTCCGCGGTGTCAGAGAGCTCAGGCACGTACGTACGTCCAGAACCGGGACCTGGGAGGTCTGCGTGCCGCCCCGGCGGGTCGTCGCCGGGGCCGCAGCGGGAATGACAGGAGTCAGAAGTCGATGAGGTACGACACGCAGAAGTCAGACTCGGGCGTAGTACCGACGAAGGCGGCGAACCAAGGGGCGCGAGTCCCGGCGGAGTGGCTGGAGGGAAGGGCCGGGATCGAGAGGAATCCGGGAGTGGGCCGCACGGACCGCACGCAGAGGCGGGAGGTCGTGTCACAAGGCGCCGAACGGATACGGCAATTGGTAACGAGGAATCCGCAGGAGAAGCTGACTGCGCTGCTGCACCACGTCAGTGAGGAAGCGCTGGGGGAGGCGTATGCCGGGCTGCGGCCCGAGGCGGCCCCGGGCGTGGACGGAATGACGTGGGACGCCTACGGGGTAGGGCTCGACGAGCGATTGTCGGACCTGCACCGGCGGGTGCATGTGGGAGCGTACCGGGCGACGCCGTCGCGGCGGGTGATGATACCCAAGCCGGACGGGGGCGAGCGACCGCTCGGGATCGCCGCATTGGAGGACAAGATCGTCCAGAAGGCGGTGGTGGACGGGATCCTGACGCCGATATACGAGGCGGAATTCCTCGGATTCAGCTATGGTTTCCGACCGGGGCGGGGAGCGCATGACGCGCTGGACGCCTTGGCGGTGGGGATCGAGCGGTGCAAGGTCAACTGGATCCTTGACGCCGACGTGGCCAGATACTTCGACACGCTGGACCGGGATCGACTCGTCGATCTGCTGGGCCGCAGGATCGGGGATGGGCGGCTGCTGAGGCTGATCCGGAAAGGGCTGAACGCCGGAGTGCTGGAAGAGGGCCGGTGGGCCGACACGGGGCGGGGCACCCCTCAAGGTGCCGTGATTTCCCCGGTGCTGGCCAACGTCTACTTGCATTATGTGCTGGACGCATGGGTCCGCCAGTGGCGGCAGGAGCAGGCCCGGGGCGAGGTCATCATGGTGCGTTATGCCGACGACTTCGTGCTGGGGTTCCAGCACCGCGGCGACGCGGTGCGGCTGCGCGAGGCCTTGGAGGCCCGGCTGGCCGACAACGGGTTGGCGCTGCACCCGGAGAAGACGCGCCTGATCGAGTTCGGGAGGTTCGCCGCGGCGAGCCGCGCCGGGCGGGGAGAGGGCAAGCCGAAGACCTTCGACTTGCTCGGCTTCACGCAGTACTGCGGGAAGACGCGGCAGGGAAGGTTCCAACTGGGGCGGAAGCCGATGGCGAAGCGGATGAGCCGCAAGCTGAAGGGACTCAAGCGGTGGCTGCTGCGGATGCGGCACGCGGACCCGAAGGACACGGCGCGGTGGCTGGGGCAGGTGTTGAACGGATGGCTGAATTACTACGCCGTTCCGGGCAGCTACCGGTTTCTGGCACGCTTCCGGGAGCGCCTGAAGCGCATCTGGGCGCGGACGCTGCGACGGAGGTCACAGAAGGGCCGCATCGACTGGAAGAAGCTGGACGCGCTCTGCAAGGAGCTGTGGCCGGCGGTCCGGATCCGACACCCATGGCCGAATCAACGATTCGCCGTTAGACACACGAGATAGGAGCCGGATGCATTAGCGTGCACGTCCGGAATCTGCGCGGGGGGCGCCGGGTAACCGGTGTCCCTACCGCAATTTAAGCGGGAAGGTCAGTGAGGCACCTACAGATGGCGAAAGCCGTAGGAACAACCCTAAAACAGCTACTGCTTCCTTGCTAAGGCCAACGCGCCTCTCCTCGACTCTACACCAGGCTCAGTCGGACTTCTCGGAGCGCTCATCCAGCTACCTGAAGTGTTCGAGGGCCGCTCCGAGCCTTCGCAGTAGCCACTTGGAGTCCGTCAGAAAACCTGTCTGTGGATTGCCCCTGCGGCACACCGAGAGGTGGGACCCCGGACGGCAAGTGGCGAGGGCCGGATTGCAGGCCGCAGGCGGCGGGCTGGGAAAGTTCGCAGCGGCGGGGATGGCGGTCTTGGCAGGGTGTGGCAGCGAGCAGATCATCGGGGCAGCACTTGGAAGCGGTCGTCGAAGAGGATGGCGAACTCGCGGCGGGCCTAGTGCCAGTATGGCGGCGGCCTCTTCCAGTTGCACTCCGCATTGCGCAGGGCCATGCAGACCGGCTTGACGGCGGCCCTGTGGCTGGGGAAGTGCCCGTGCGTTCTCACGGTCCGCAGGACTCAGCAGTTGAGTCCCTCCATGGCATTGGTGGTGTAGGTTGGCCGTGCATTCGGGCTCGGTGAAGGAGAGGGAACCGCAAGGCCAACTGGTGATGGGCAGGTGGTGGAAGTCCGCCAGAGCAAGAGGAGAAAGTCCTAGCCACGCTCACCGCGAGTCATGCGTCGTCAGCCGTGAGGGTGCGGATGAAGCGTTGACAGCGGCGCGTGTGGGCGGAGCAATGAGGAGCACGGCCCGCCGCGACGACGGATTCGTCCCCTTGGGCGCCGGCCCGCCGAGTTGGCACCGTGCGGCCCTGGCAGTGCTAATGAGTGGGATGGCCGCTGGGGAGCGCAGCCTTGAGGGGAGCGAGGGACTGATCGGGCTGGGCAGCTACGGCAAGCCTGTCACAGTGCTCACCGTTCCGGGCCTTGAGGAGCGGATCCCGGAGCGGGAGCAGCTCCAAGGGTTGTGGGCGCCTCGCTGTGGGCGGCGCTGAGGTGGCGGGAGTGACCATTGATGGACCGTCAGCGGCGTGGAGGGAGTCTGAATGGAGGCTGCCGCGATGGGCAGTGGTCTGGGTGCCGGAGGGTTGGGGAGACGGAACGGAGGGGGGCTGCTATAGTCCGGGGCGTCGGCGGCGGAGGCGTCGGCTGAACCGGCCTCGGCAGTGCCGACCGTCTCCCACTCCACCCGTGCCAGGTTGCGGGTCTCGCGGCTGAACTCCACGCCCACCAAGTGGACCGGCTTGCCGGCGCCAAGGTGCTGGTCCGCGTAGCGCTTGGCCTTGAAGCACGATCCGCTGGCGGGTCAGCACGGCCAAGTCCAGGTTGCCTTAGGAGGACGCCTGCTCGGGGCGGGCGTCGAGGCCGCAGCCGTTGACCAGGGCGTAGAAGACGGAGGCGTAGTAGCCCTCGTAACGGTCGAGTTGGTTGTTGCGGTGCCAGTCGTGGGGGGGGGGGGGGCTGGCGAAGAAGGCGCGCAGCGACCGCTGCATCTTGGCGAACTCAGCCGCGCGGATGTGGACGGCCAGCGAGGCGATCTCGTTCGGGCGGCGGGGCCGTGAGGGCCGCCAGCAGGTGGCGGTTGAGGCTGGTGCGGACTGCGCGGTTGGGGTAGCGCAGGCGGTAGTGCCGCTGGCCGGCCCTGAGCGCGGAGCGCTCGATGGTGAGGTAGCCGGTCTGGAACAGCAGGGCCGGGGTGGAGATGGAACCGACATCGAAGGCCGCCAGCAGCTCGTCGGTGGCATGCATGCCGTCGAGGCTGGGGACGGGGACGCGGCGCTGGACGAGGGTCTCGGCCACGGAGAAGGCGGGCGTCCCGGCCTCGAACCACCAAGCCTTGAATTCACGCGTGCGGAGCAGCAGCAGGAGGTCGTAGGGGTTGTAAAGCCTGTCCGGGCCGCCCCAGCTGTAGCCGTTGTACCACTTGCGGACCTCGTCGCGGTCGAGGCCTTCGAGCTCGGAGGCGAAGACGGAGTCGAGGTCAAGGTCGGTTAAGCCGCAGATGGAGGAGTAGCGGGGGTCGAGCGTGATGTCGTTGAGGTTGTTGAGACCGGAGAAGAGGCTGACCGTGGAGAATTTGGAGACGCCGGTGAAGAAAGAGAAGCGGAGGTGCTCGTCGCAGTCCTTGATGACCGAGTAGAGGGCGCGGAGGTAGTCGCGGTTGTCGCGGGCGAGGTCGGGCCTGCCCAGGTTCTCGGTGATGGGCTTGTCGTACTCGTCGACCAAGACTACGACGCGGCGGCCGGAGCTGCGGTGCAGCTCCTCCAAGAGTTCCGCGAAGCGGTCAGGGCCTTCGGCGGCCTCGAGTTCGATGCCGGCGGAGCGCTGGTGGGAGCGCAGCTGCTTCAGGAGGTTGTTGTGCAGGCCGCCGGGCTTGGTGTAGAGGCCGCTGGCGAAGGACAGGCGGGCGACGGGGCGGCGGACGGACCAGTCCCACTGGTCGTCGGCCGCCAAGCCTTGGAAGAGTTCGCGGTGGCCCTCGAAGAGTTCCTTGAGAGTGCTGACGAACAGACTCTTGCCGAAGCGGCGGGGACGGGACAGGAAGTAGTGCTTGCCTTGCCTGACGAGTTGGCAGGCGAAGTGCGTCTTGTCGACGTAGTAGAGATTCTCCTGGCGGATCTCGCTGAAGGTCTGGACTCCGGTGGGGAGGCGTGCTTTGCGGTCGGGCTGGCTCACGGGCGGGTCTCGCGTGTCTTGATTCTAGGGGATGGGAGGCCGGCCGGGGTGGCGGGAAGGAATGAGCGGTGGGAAATGGGTGGCCGCTGGCGGTTGGGTTGGCCAGTGGCTTGGCGCGGATTGCCGTCGCGGACCGGAGGTCTGCCGGGTCAGTCGGAACCCGCTGTCGGACGGTCTCGTGAGTAGTGGGGGTCATGGGCAGCCTTATGGGCTGGCGTGGACTGGAAGCCCGTGGAGAAGGCCGGGCGGGACGGCGGGCGCGTGCTGGGGCGGGCTGCTGCCCAACACCGGTCCTGCTGGCTGGCGGGCCGGGCAGAACGCTCGTTCGGCAGCCGGCGAGGCGCCACGGTCCGCCGGGTGGGTGCGGACATGGAATCGGGGCTGCGCTGCGCAGCCGCAACGCCTTGAGACTGGTCCTGCGCCCAGTGGAGTGGCGGGAATCGGGCTGGATGCCGGAGAGTTGCTGTGGCAGGCGATCGTCAGTGGCTCGGGGATTCGTCGGCTCGGGTGGGAGGCCGCAGGCGGGGGCGGGAATTGGTGCGATGCGGCTGATGAGGAGCCGTGCGAGGAGGAAGAGGTGTCGCTCGGAGGGGGCCGTGAGGACCGCCCGCGGTCGTGCTGGGGGATCTGAGGTCGATCGTGCAAGGGGGCCGAATGGTGTGCCGCAGGCCGATGGGCGGCTGCCTTTGGCGGGAGGGCGGAGGCGATGCGCGAGAGTGTCTTCCAGTTGAGTGGAGAGCGTCCTAGCGTGTCGGTGCGTGCCCCTGCGGCCCTTGGCGGCTATAAGCGGGGTTTGCTTGCCTCACGGCGTGGGGGCTGGATGGCGCGGAGGCTGGTCTTCCGGAATGGTTCGTTGAGCGGAGAGCGCCTCAGAGCGAGCCGCGTGGCGAGGGCAGCGGTTTGGGCAGTGTTTCGGCTTGGAGTCGCTCTGAACGGCCTCCAAGTGCGGTGCGGAGGGTGGTCTCGTGCAGAGGGGCGCGGAAGGTGGGTTGCTGCCGGTTCCCGGCCGGAGGATGCATGGCGCGACTGGCCGGGGTCGGCTCGCGGCGGGAGGGCGCGGGCTGACTCGCTCAGTGTGGGGCTGTTTCGTTAGCAGCCTGAGGCAAAAGTCGCGGGGATGCCCCGATGGAAACGATATGCTGTATAATGTTTCCATTGTGATGGGCAGGCGCAGACAGAAACCGATGCCAGCAGTGCTGACGGCAGAGGATTTGCCGACGGCACCGACTGTGCCGTTCTTCAAGCGGCTCAATCAACTCCTGGAGGACGCGGGGTTCGAGAGTTTCGTCGAGGAGCTGTGCCAACCGTTCTACGCCCAGCGCATGGGCAGGCCGTCCTTGCCTCCCGGGGTGTATTTCCGCCTGCTGCTGCTGGGCTTCCTGATGGGCCTCGATTCGGAGCGGCGCATTGCCTTGATGGCTTGCGATTCGCTCAGCTTGCGGGCCTTTCTGGGCTACGGCCTGCACGAGAGGACGCCGGACCACTCGACGCTCTCGCGCACGCGCCGTCTGCTGTCCCTCGCAGTGCACGAGCAGGTTTTCAGCTGGGTCCTGGAGCGCTTGCGCGAGGCGGGCCTGGCAGAGGGCAACAACTTGACGGTGGATGCCACCACCTTGCAGGCGAATGCGGCCTTGAAGACCTTGCGGCACAAGCAAACCCAGCAGGGTTATCGGGCTTTCGTGCGCAGCTTGGCGGAGGCAGCCGGTGAGACGGTCGAGAGCGAGGAGGACTTGAACCGTTTTGACAAGCAGCGCAAGGGCAAGAGCCTCAGCAATGCGGAGTGGGAGAGCCCGACGGATCCAGACGCACGAGTAGCGAAGATGAAGGACGGAAGCACGAAGATGGCCTACAAGGCAGAGCACGCGGTGGACTTGGACAGCGGGGCGCTGTGTTGTCTTCCGGTTTATTTGGCAAGGCGTTTTCCGGATTAAATGGCAGGCGGGGAGCGGAATTTTCCGGATTGCTTGCGTCTGGCTGGGGGCGAGGGCGAGCTCGAAAACTGCTACTGCAAGAAGGAAAAGGAAGGGGTCAGGAGGAGCGTAGGCGTTCTCGCCCGGCTCCCGGCCCTGCGCGCACGCAATTGCAGGCAAGACTGCCGCGCAGCACCTCCAACGCATGTCCGAAAGCCTACCGGCCGACTCACCCACGCCGATGGATTTGTCACATTAAATGAGAAAGTTCCCTTATCTGGAATCATCCAGTTTGACAAAAACAGCCCATTTTCGTGCCAAATAATGTGACAAATAACACGCTGGTGGGGATCACCGTGCAGGAGGCAGATCAGGGCGACACGAAGACGCTGCCGGAGACACTGGAAGCGGTGCAAGATGCACAAGGGAGTTCGCCGGAGACAGTGGTTCTCGACAGGGGTTACCACAGCGACGAGACGCTGGAGCGGATCGAAGCCGAGGGGGCCGACTCCTATGTGCCGGAGCCGAAACGCAAGCCGCGCAACTGGGCAGGCAAGCCGGAGCGGCAGCGTCGGCATGAGGAGAATGAGAAACGAGTGGCGAGCGAGGCGGGTCGCGAGTACAGTAAGCAGCGCACGGAAAAAGTGGAGCGGTCGATGGCCCACATGTACGCAACGGGAGCCATGCGACGGTTGTGGCTACGAGGCAAGGAAAACGTGAGGAAGCGTCTGCTGATCCATGCCTGCGGCTTCAACTTGGGGGTCCTGATGCGGTCCTTGACGGGCACCGGTACGCCTCGAGGCCTGCAAGGCATGCCCGCCGACCTTGCGAAGTGCTGAAAGAACTGGCTAGGACGGTCAAATGGGGCCTAGTGCGCCCATTCTGGGGGCTTCTGAGCCCGATTTGAGCCAAGACCCGCAAGAAGCCGCGATCTCGCTTGAGATGGTTCAGATTCCAAGCGCGAACCCGCGAATCAGCCCACGGGCGTAGTCTGGACTTTTGCCACGGGCTGTTAGCGGGCGCCAAGGGCTTCGTCCGGCACGGAGTTCGTGCCAGAGCGTGAGCGGTGCCAGGCGGCCGGTGCGCTGCGGGGCGGATTGCGGCTGTGGGCGTCCTCTCGGAGCCTTGCCGCTGGTCGGAAGGCGGCTGCTTCAGTCCGGGGCGGCTGCGGCGGGGGCGTCGGCTGAGCCGGCCTCGGCAGTGCCGACCGTCTCCCACTCCACGAGGGCCACGTTGCGGGTCTCGCGGCTGAACTCCACGCCCACCAGGTGGACCGGCTTGCCGGAGCCGAGGTGCTGGTCCGCGTAGCCCTTGGCCCTGAGCTGCCGCAGCGCCTGGCCGTTGCCCCTCCGCCCGTCCACGGTCTTGAACTCGAACAGCACGATCCGCTCGGGAGCGCTCACGGCCAGGTCGAGGTTGCCGCGTGAGGAGGCCTCTTCGGGGCGGGTGTCGAGGCCGAAGCCGGACAGGAGGGCGAAGAAGACGGTGGCGTAGTAGCCCTCGTAACGCTGGATGCGGCTGTTGCGGTACCAGTCGTGGGGGATGGGGGCGAAGAAGGCGTGCAGCGTTTGGTTGAGCTGCTCGAAGTCCCCGGCGCGGATGTGCTTGGCGACGCCGCGGCAGCGGGCGAGGCGGTGCTTGGAGAGGCTGTCGACGAGGCTGGCCAGCAGTGCGCGGTTCAGGCTGAAGCGCACTTCGCGGTTGGGGTAGTCGAGGCGGTACTCGGGCTCGCCGTCGTCGCCCTCGGACCAGTCGGCCAAGGTGAGGTAGCCGGTTTGGAACAGCAGCGCCTCGGTGCCGATCTCGTCGATGTCGAAGGCCGACAGCAGGGACTCGTCGGCCGTCAGGCCTTCGAGGTCCAGCGTCGAGACGTTGCGGCGGACCAGCAGGTCGGGGAGGAACTTGGGAGTGCCGGTCTGGACCCACCAAGCCTTGCACTTCCGGGTGCGGAACGTCAGCAGCAGGTCGTAGGGGTTGTAGACCCTCTCGTCCCCGCCCCAGCTGTAGCCGTTGTACCAAGCGCGGATCTGGTCCCGGTCGAGGCCCTCCAGTTCGGGAGCGAAGACCTCGTCCAAGTCGCGCTCGGAGTAGCCGCAGATCGAGGAGAACGGGACCTCCAAGGTGAGGTCGATCAAATTGTTCAAGCTGGAGAAGAGGCTGACCTTGGAGAACTTGGAGACGCCGGTGAGGAAGGAGAGGCGGATGTGCTCGTCGCAGTACTTGAGTGTCGAGTAGAGGGCGCGGAGGTAGTCGCGGTTGGCGCGGGCGAGGTCGGGCCGGTCCAGGTTCTCGGTGATGGGCTTGTCGTACTCGTCGACCAAGACTACGACGCGGCGGCCGGACTGGTAGTGCAGCTTGACCAGCAATTCAGCGAAACGGTCCGCCCCTGCGACGGCGGAGAGCGCGATGTCGGAGGCTGACGGGTGCAGGCTCAACTGCAGCAGCAGGTTTTGGTGCAGACCGCCGGGCTCGGTGTAGTGGCCGCTCGTGAAGGACAGGTGCGCGACGGGGCGGCGGACGGACCAGTCCCACTGGTCGTAGGCCGCCAAGCCTTGGAAGAGTTCGCGGTGGCCCTCGAAGAGTTCCTTGAGCGTGCTGACGAACAGACTCTTGCCGAAGCGGCGGGGACGGGACAGGAAGTAGTGCTTGCCTTGTCTGAGGAGTTGGCAGGCGAAGTGCGTCTTGTCGACGTAGTAGAGATTCTCCTGGCGGATCTCGCTGAAGGTCTGGACCCCTAGGGGGAGGCGTACTCTGGAGGCGGGCTGGCTCACGGCGCGGGTCTCGCGTGTCTTGATTCTAGGGGATGGGAGGCCGGCCGGGGCGGCGGGAAGGAATGAGCGGTGGGAAGTGGGAGGCCGCTGGCGGTTGTGTTGGCCAGTGGTTTGGCACGGATCGCGGTCGCGGACCGGAGGCCTCTTATGTTAGAAACAGTGGTCAGCACAGTGCAAACGGGCCGGGACAGCAGACAGGGTGCCAGTCGCTCTGCGACGCTGTCTTCACCAGCGTGGCTGGGGGCTCGGAGGCTTGATGGCCCAAGCCGTGTCGGGGGAGTCCGCCGCAACGCTGTCGTCACCAGTGTGGCTGGTGGATCGGGTCCCGAGCGCGGAGTGTCGCGCTGCTGGGCAGCCGCTGAGGCTGCCTCATGCGGTCGCCGGACCGCTCCCCGGAGACAGCTGCCGGCCGGCAGCGCCCGCTCCGCAGCGGGCCTTGATCAATGTCCCCCCGCCTTCCGGCGGGGGTCCGCCGCGAGGCTCGGCCGAACCTCGCGGCGAGCGGCGGGTCGGGTCGCAAAGACCTCGAACCAGGGTTCGTCTGGCAGCTGGACCGCCCGCCGCAGCGCTTCCTGTCAGACCTGTACGGAAGACGGACACGGAATCGCATCCAAGAGGCTAGGAGAATCAGGAAGCACCACTCGGCCGTGCCATGAGCACCCTCGGAGGATAGCACTATGAACCACACGGAGACCCCCGCCGGCGCGCCGCAACCCGCGGTCGCAACCACCGTCGGCGTCGACGTCAGCAAGAAGCGCTTGGACGCCTGCTCGGATCCGAGCGGCGAGCGGAGGAGCTTCGCCAACGACCGCCCCGGTCGGAGGGCGCTGCGCGACTGGGTGCGGCAACTGGGCGTTGAACGCGTGGCCATGGAGCCGACCGGGCGCTACCACCGGCAGCTGCACCAGTGCCTTGACGCCGCGGGCGTGCAGGTGGTGCTGGTCAATCCTCGCCGCACGCGCAACTTCGCGCGCTCAATCGGCCAGGAGGCCAAGAACGATCTGGCGGACGCGCAGCTGCTGGCGCTGTTCGCGCGCCTGGGGCTGGGCAAGGGCTGCTCGCCCAAGGAGGATTCGTTGCAGAAGCTGGCGGATTTGGTGGCTGCCAGGAGGAATGTGGTGAATCATCGCGACGCTATCAGAAAGAGTGCGAAGGAATTCAACGCAGCTGCGTCGGGACCCATGGAGAAAGGGATCGCCGGGTTGAGCCGGGCCGTCGACGAGCTGGAGGCCAAGATCGAGGCGCTGCTGGGTGGCGACAAGGGTCTGCAGCGGCGTGCGGAGATCATCCGGTCGGTGCCGGGCTGCGGGCTGATCACGGCGGCAGTGGTGTGCGCGGAGCTGCCGGAGCTGGGCGAGATCGGGCACGCGCAGGCGGCAGCGCTGGTGGGAGTGGCGCCGTACGACCAGGACAGCGGCTAGGCGCGGGGTCGGCGCAGGATCCGAGGCGGGAGGCGGACGGTGCGCAACCAGCTGTACATGGCGGCCCTGAGCGCCCGGAGCTGCAATCCGGAGTTGCGGGCCTACTACGAGCGTTTGCTGGCCAGCAGGGGCCCGAAGCTGGGCAAGCTGGTGCTGGTGGCGGTGATCCGGAAGCTGCTGCGAGTGCTGAACTCGCTGCTGCACCACGACCGCCTATGGCAGCCGGAAGCGCCGGCGCGAGGGGAGGCCGCATGACGGGGCTGCGGCCGGGAGGGAAGGCTGGTACACTGCCGATGCGCCCCGAAACGGAAGCGGGCTCTGCTGAGGAGCAACCCGCCAGGGATACGGGCGTGACGGCTTGCGATGGCCGCCGCGGCGGCCTGCACCCTGCGTGCCGGGCCGCCGCCTTCTCGCAGCCACCCGCCAGGGACTACATCGGAGTCGTCCCATGCCTCAGCAAACCTTGGGGGGAGGCGACCGCCGGGAGCAGGGGGGTGAAACCCCCCTCCAGCAACAACACTGCGGCAGGCCGCCTGGCGGGCGGCCTGCCATCCATTGACCCAGCCCTGCCGACCGCGCCACCTCCGTCCGCCAGGGTCGTGCGTGCCGAGGTGTCGTTACCGCGTACCGTCACCCGTCAGCGTGGACCCACCAGCGTCTGCCTCTCCCGGCCGGCCCTCCGGAGGTGCCTTTTTCTGGCGCTTCGCGCTTGACATCCAACACGGAAGCTGCCGGGTGGGTCGGAACTCGCTGTCGGACGGGCTCGCTCCTGGGCTGGCGTGGACTGGGAGCCCGTGGTGCAGGCCGGGCGGGACGGCGGGTGGGTGCTGGGGCGAGCTGCTGCCTGACGCCGGTCCTGCTGGCTGGTGGGCCGGTTGGCACGCTCGTTCGGCAGTCCGCGAGGCGACCCGGTCCGCCAGGTAGGTGCCGAGGGGTTGTTGCCCGGCTGAACTCCACGCCCGGCAAGTGGGCCGGACTGCCGGAGCCGAGGTGCTGGTCCGCGTAGCGCTTGGCCTTGAGCTGCCGCGGCGCCCGGCCGGAGCCTTGGTTCCCGGGGACGGTCTTGAACTCGGACAGGACGATTCGCTGGCGGGTCAGCACGGCCAGGTCAAGGTTGCCCCGGGAGGAGGCTTCCTCAGGGCGAGTGTCGAGGCCGAAGCCGGACAGGAGGACGAAGAAGACCGTGGCGTAGTAACCCTCGTACCGCTGGATGCGGCTGTTGCGGTACCAAGCGTGGGGGATGGAGGTGAAGAAGGCGCAGAGATCCTGGCCTCAGTTGCCTTGTTCTTCCTCTGGTAGGCCACGCTGAGTTGCCTGAAGGCCACTACCACTTTCCTCTGCCAGTGCCTGAGCTGCCGGCAGCCCCGCGGTCTCGCCGGCCTTCGCCACCGCCCGCAACGTCGCCCGCATCGCGTTCCGCAACAGCCAGTAATCCGTCGCGTACTCCCCGTTCGTCGCCACCGTGAAACTGTCGCAGCGCGCCGTCAACTCAGCCCCTGCCTCCCATCCGGCCAGCCGCTGTCCCGCCTTCACCACCTCCCGGTTCACCTTCCTTGACTGCTCCGGCGTCAGCAGCTGCACGTGGCGCGCCACCGTCCGGCTGGTGAACTCCTGCCACTCCATCCATCCGATCCCCAGCATCCGCCTCAGCCCCATGTGCCGGCTCGCCAGCCGCCGCACGATCGAAATCACATCCCAATCCCTGCTTCACCAAGGCCACCACCAAGCCGGCCCACAGGTCCATCCCCGGCCGACCGTTGTTCGGATCCAAGCCGCTCCCCTCTCTCGCTGCCCCTGCGTCCTGCTGCCGGGGCAGCTCTTCCTCCAGCAGGCTGAAGATGCTCTCCCTCAGGTCCTCGCTACTGTAGATGAACTGGCTTCCTGTCAGCACTGCGGGGATGTCGTCCCGCGACTGCGGGTTGATGTCGATCGCTTCAATTGGCGCGCTCCCCAGTTTCATCTGCGGGTTGAAGACCGTGCTCATGCCTTCCAAATGGCACCCTCCGGTCTCTGCTTGCAAGCCTTGCAGTCTCAGCGGAAGGCTGTCCGGACGTCTCGGGCCTTCCCTGAGATGGGGTCCGGTGCCCGGGAGGGCAGTCGTGTGAGCAGCTCGGGAGCGGTCTGATCCACGACCTGCAGAATCCTCTTGCAGCGCTGTTCGCAGGCGGGTCTCGGCAGCATTCGTCCGGACTATCTCGAACCGTGTCCCGCTGTTTCGGCACCGGCTGCGTCCCTCCGCGCTGCGCCTGAGCGCTGCTTCCGCCTCACTCAGGCCCCGAAGCTGGCCCCTCCAGCCCCGGAGCGGCCCCCGCCGCGGCATTCCGGTGCCATCTTCGCATGGGATGGCACCATTCCTGTAGTACTAGTTGCCACCATTCATACTGTATATTCCGTTGTGCGCACATCCCGCATCTCTTGTCGCAGGCACGATCTAGCACTAGCATGGGAAGTTAGCCCATTTCCGGAACTCTGGACCGAGAGGGCTCCGCGACGGGGAGCAGGCACAACCAAGGCACGGCGGCGCGACCGCTCCCAAACGCCCGCGCCGCAAGATCGTGACGGGCCCGGCCGACAGCTGTTCGTCGGGC
This sequence comes from Bryobacterales bacterium, assembly GCA_963662745.2. Lineage (GTDB taxonomy): Bacteria > Acidobacteriota > Terriglobia > Bryobacterales > UBA6623 > VXMF01. The sequence continues at coordinate 4,095,100 of CAXXUI010000001.1, read as the reverse complement.
CCAATCCGACACCATGCAACGTTGCTTCGAGACCGAATGCTCTACTCACTTCACTGAGCAATCCTTGCATGCTGCGACGATTGAATTCTCTGACGCTCCCAGCGGCGCTACTCTCGACGAAAACCCGGAGGCGGAGACTTGAACTTGCTGCCGTATTTCTTCTCAGGATTCTCCCAGGTCGCAGCAGCGGCGTCGACCGCGTCCGCTGCTCCTGATCGCTGCTGCCTGAGAAGTTCTTTGACCGGAATCCCGACATCCGTCAGCAGGAAGAGTTCCCGCCCCCGGAGCTGGGCCAGCTCGCGGTTGTAGCTGCACTGGGGAGTCCACACGAAGGAGCCGCCGTAGGTGCCGTGGTTGACCGAGACGAGGTTCACGTAGCTCTCGTACGCCCGCGTCCATGTCAGGCTCTCGTAGAGTCCCACATCCTTGTTGAAGGCGACCAGGAACAAGTGCAGCAGCTCCCCGCGGAGCGAGCGCCAAGGGGCGGGGTCCAGCAGATCCGCGCAGATCGCGATCGTGAAGTCGCCCCACTTCGGATGGAGGAACCGGTACCACCGACGGCCCGCCAGGATCTGCCAGCATGTCGGGCCGGACTGGGGCTGCAGCGCCTTGACCAAGCCGCGCTCGATGTGCGCCGGAACGGGCTTCCGCACACGGTACCAGCGCAGCGCGGTCGGTCCGCGGTCTTCGGAGCCCAACGGCACTGCGAGTTCCGCCTCGTTGACGATCCAGCGTCGACCGATCTCGGTAGTGTCGTGGGCGGGGTAGGCAGGTCGCGCCACTCTCCAGTACAGCCCCGAGAGGGATGCCCGGCCCGTCTCCCTGGCCAGTTCGCGAATGGTCGAGACCTCGGGCTGGGGAATCGACAGCTAGGGAAGAAGGACGACCTGGGGACCGACGCCGTCGCGGGCCCGGCTGGGCGCTTGGAAGGCTCTGGCCACCTGCTGCATGATCGCGCTGGTCTCGCTTGCTGCGATCCGCGGGAAGTTCTGCTTCGCCGAGGAGCGGTCCGTCCAATGAGCGATCTGTGCGATGCGGACAAAGATGTCGTCGGCAAGTTCTTCTTCCTTGGGCCGCAGATTGTCAGGCAGGGTTGCCTGCTGGGAACCGGCGGGCTGAACGGTCCGAACGGTCTCTTCGTCCCGCTTCGTCTCGAGGCGGATGTCGACGCGCTCGCAGAGGAAGTCCTCCAGTCCGATGTTCTCTGAGTACCAGTGCTCGACGCTGTGAAGCAGCGAGTCCTCGGATGCCTCCGGAGCATTCGGTTGGGAGCCTTCGATGCAGTCGGACGGGCGGTCGGCCCAGCGAATCACCGCCTCGATGCTCCGCCAAGCGTTCATCGGCAAATGGATCCGGGACCGCCAGCCCCAGCGATCCTCAAACGGGACCGAGCCCGCCCCGCTCTCGGCCAGCCGGTCGAGAATCTGCTCGCCGCCGTCCAAGGCGGTGAGCAACAGGAGAATGTCGCAATAGAGGGCGTACGCGTGAGCCTTGACGCTGCTTGGACGCTCAGCTGCGGCGAAGGGCAGGAAATAGCTCGGGTGGGGCTGGATCTCCCAGTCCAGTGATTTCTTAATGCCTGGGCCGTCCTTGGAGTCGTCGCACGATTCTTCGTTGAAACCGAGCTGGATCCGCCGGCCTGCGCGCAGCACGCCGTCGTCTGCCGTCAGGAGCCAAGTCAACGGGCCGCTCTGGGGAGTCCAATCGTTGGGAGGCCGGGATTTCCTGGCTAGGGCAAAGAGGGAGAGCGACACTCGGACGGGAAGGCCGACGGTCGGGGCATCCCAAGGACGGATGTCCCAGCCGCCTCCCGCAGCGCTGTTCGAAGTCGCTCCCCACAGGATGCGGTGCAGCGTCGGACTCGCGCAGCGACACCGTTTCAGGCCGAGGGCGAGTCCGCGCTCGCGGCCGTAGTCTCGAAGCGCAAGCGGGTTCTCGCAAGTCCTTCCGGCGAGCGACTTGAGTGCCTGAGGCGGGGGCGGCGCTTGCTGGGTGGCCAGTCTCGGACTCAGGCTCGAGGCGCAGCCGAGCGCGACCCCGATCGCACGGCGGCTCTCTGGACCCAGATGCTTGTCGAGTACGTGGTTCGAGTCGTTCCGCGGGAAGAGGGCCTTGCCGAGGCCGCGCTCCCTCGCGCCGAGGCGGACATGGGCGAGGGCCGGGGCGTCCAAGCTGCGAATGGATGCGTCGGGCCGGATGCGGCCGCAGCGTTCCAAGATCCTCAGAGCGCGCGGGGCGCGCGCGATCAGGAGGGACTGCGGCACAATCAGCCTGCCGTCGTCGGCGGGCTCGCAGCGCCGGATCGCCTTGGCGACGTCGGAGCGGTGATGGGGGGCCAGCGCTGCCGCCACGAAGTTGTCCAGCTCCCACGGTCGATGGGCCAAGCCGGCGGGGTTGTCATGCTCGTGAGCGTTCGCTGGATAGAGGACCTCGACCCATCGATCCAAGTCGGAGAAGATACCGGTCACTTCCCCATGCTGGCCTGCCGGAACGGCTCGCACGCTCCAGTGCCAAGATGGCTGGCCCGAATCGGACTGACGGGGGTTCTCAGTGCGGTCTTGATGAGCCAGCAGCAGACGGATCGCCTCGGCGAGCTCGCGCCAGAAGACTGCCCGATGGTAGGAGAGCTTCCGTGTTGGATGTCAAGCGCGAAGCGCGAGAAAAAGGCACCTCCGGAGGGGCTGCCGGGAGAGGCAGACGGTGGTGGGTCCACGGTGGCGGGTGACGGCATGCGGCAACGACACCCCGGCACGCACGACCCTCGCGGACGGAGGTGGCGCGGTCGGCCGGGCTGGGTCAACGGATGGCAGGCCGCCCGCCAGGCGGCCTGCCGCAGTGCTGTGGCTGGAGGGGGGTATCACCCCCCTGCTCCCGGCGGTCGCCTCCCCCCAAGGTTTGCTGAGGCATGGGACGACTCCGATGTAGTCCCCGGCGGGTGGCTGCGAGAAGGCGGCGGCCCGACACGCAGTGTCCGGGCCGCCGCGACGGCCATCGTAAGCCGTCACGCCCGTATCCCTGGCGGGTTGCTCCTCAGCAGAGCCCGCTTCCGTTTCGGGGCGCACCGGCAGTCTACCAGCCTTCCACCCCGGGCGCGGCCCCGTCATGCGGCCGCCTCTCGCGCCGGCGGCTCGGGCTGCCAGCGGCGGTCGTGGTGCAGCAGCGAGTTCAGCACCCGCAGCAGCTTCCGGATCACCGCCACCAGCACCAGCTTGCCCAGCTGCGGGCCCTTCCTGGCCAGCAAACGCTCGTAGTAGGCCCGCAACTCCGGATGGCAGCGCCGGGCGCTCAGGGCCGCCATGTACAGCTGGTTGCGCACGGTTTGCCTACCGCCTCGGATGCTGCGCCGACCCCGCGTCTGGCCGCTGTCCTGGTCGTACGGCGCCACCCCCACCAGCGCCGCCGCCTGCGCGTGCCCGATCTGGCCCAGCTTCGGCAGCTCCGCGCACAACACCGCCGCCGTGATCAGCCCGCAGCCCGGCACCGACTGGATGATCTCCGCACGCCGCTTCAGACCCTTGTCGCCTCGCAGCAGCGCCTCGATGGCGGCCTCCAGCTGGTCGATGTCCCGGCCCATCTCGGCGATCGAGTTTTCCATGCGTCTCGCCGCGTCTTCGTCAAATTCTTTCGCACTCTTTCTGATAGCGTCGCGATGATTCACCAACACCCTCCTGGCTGCCACCAAATCCGCCAACTTCCGCAATGACTCCTGCGTGGGCGAGCTGCCCTTGCCCAGTCCCAGGCGCGCGAACAGGGCCAGCACTTTCGCGTCCGCCAGATCGTTCTTGGCCTCCTGCCCGATCGAGCGCGCGAAGTTGCGCGTGCGGCGTGGATTGACCAGCACCACCTCCACGCCCGCGGCGTGCAGGCACTGGTGCAGCTGCAGGGCTATTCTTTTCTCGGATTCGGAAGGGCAGTGGCAACAAGAGTCTGTGCGAACCGGATCCACTGAACCGGATCCACTAGACACTACGCTCGTCGGTGCCGGTAATTTCTTGCCGCAAGGGCTGAACATTTCATTCTCGATCTGTCAGGGTAGGTCCTGTGGAGAGCCTGTCGCCGCCAGGTGGTGCCCTGCAGCTGCGCTCGATCAGGGTGCGTCCGACCTGCGGTGCCCAGGAGCACCGGCTCTGGGACCGGCTGGTCGGGGCGCACCACTACTTGGGGTTCAGGGGCCTGTTCGGCAAGAGCTTGCGGCAGGTGGCCACGCTGGGCCCGGCCTGGGTGGCGCTGGTCGGCTGGCAGGCGGCGGCGCTCCAGCTGACGGCGCGCGACGAGTGGATCGGCTGGACGCTGGAGCAGCAGTTGCGGCGCTTGCATCTGGTGGTGCAGAACGCGCGCTTCGTGATCCTGCCGGCCTACCAAGGGGTGCCCAACCTAGCCTCGCGGGTGCTGGGCCTGAGCCTGCGCCGCCTGTCGGGCGACATCCTGGCCGAACACGGGTATCCGGCGTTGCTCGCGGAGTCGTTCGTGGATCGGGCCAAGTTCTCGGGCAGCTGCTACCGGGCGGCGAACTGGCGCTCGCTGGGGTTCACTGGCGGCTACGCGCGGCAGCCGGGTGCCCAGCCGCAGTGGCGCCATCACGGCCAGCCCAAGGAGGTCTTAGTGTACGAATTGGAAGCCCGTGCCAGGGTGGCGCTGAGCCAGCCCGAGGAGGACCCGGCCTGGCAAGGCCCGGAGCGCAGCGATCCGCCGCCGGCGAGCGAGCTGCGCAGCATGTTCGACTGCTTGGCCGATGTGGCCGACTACCGCTGTGCGCGCGGGCGGCGCTACGGCTTGCGCACGGTGCTGGTGCTGGCCATGGCAGCGCGGCTGTGCGGCTACCGCGGCGTGACGGCGTTCGCCCAGTTCGCGGCGCTGCTGAACCAGTCCCAGCGGCAGGCGCTGGAGTGTTTCTTCAGTCCCAGTCGGAAGTGCTACACGACCCCCTCGATCACGACCTTCCACAACATCTTGGCTAGGTTGCCAGCGCAGACACTGGAGCGGGCGGTGGCGGCGTGGGCCAGCCAGCAGAGTGCGCAGCTGCTGGCGAATGAGGCCGCTGGGGACTCGCAGCCAGAGACCGGCCCGGCTCCCGAGCAGGGCGCTGGGCCAGCGCTGCCGGCGGGCATCGCGATGGACGGCAAGGATGTCCGCGGCGCTTCCCGGCAGACCGCGCAGGGCCGCCGCATGCTGGTCGCGGCGGTGGAGCACGGCAGCGGCTTGGTGCTGGGCCAGGTGGAGGTCGGCAGCAAGACCAACGAGATCCCGGCCGTGCGCACATTGGCCGGGCAACTGGAGTTGTCCGGGCGCTGCGTGACGCTCGATGCGCTGCACGCGCAGCAGGAGACGGCGCGCAGCCTGCTCGACGACTGCGACGCGCACTACGTGGTGACCGCCGTGAAGGGCAACCAGCCCACGCTGCTGGACGACTTGCAGCACATGCTGTTCGAGGGCTGCCCGTGCCACGAGACGCTCGACAAGGAGCACGGCCGCATCGACCGTCGGCGCTACTGGGTCAAGGATCTCAGCGACCCGGACTGGGACGGCTATGCCGACCTGTACGGCCGCCGCCTGGCGATCCGCATCGAGCGCCAGCGGGAGGTGCTCAAGACCGGGCGGCGCAGCACCCAAGTGAGCTACGCGCTCACCTCGCTGTCAGCGCAGCAGGCGACGCCCGCGCAACTAGCGGCGCTGGTGCGCAACCACTGGCAGATCGAGAACTGCCTGCACTACGTGCGCGACTTCACCTACGACGAGGACCGCTGCCGGGTCTGGGTGCGCCAGCTGCCGCGCAATCTGGCCTGCTTGAGCAACGCGGCGATATCGATCATCCGCTGCCAGACCGAGTTCGCCTACGTGCCGCAGGCCCACCGGCATTTCCAGGCGCGGTCGCAGGAGGCGCTCGATCTGCTGCTGGCCCCGCCCCGGCGCTAGCCCGGGCGGCTCGCCCGGCTGCCAGCCAGGTTCCGCCTGACCCGGCGGAACGGGACCGCTGTGTCGGCGCTTCAGCCTCAGCCGACGATGTCGCCCGGGGAGCCTGCCTGGGTCCCTCGCAGCAGGCCCTCGGGCCGCTCCCAGCGACTGCACAGAACCTGGAAGCACAATTCAAACTCGCCCAGACCGCTGCAATCAGGACAATAAAATGTGCCTGCCACGCTAGTCTGAACTTCACTTTTGCATATATAATGTGTGAAGATGGATAGTTGTCTCCATGTAAGTGCCGAGGCGGTCTATCCCCGCCTAGGCCCTATCTGCCGTATTTCTGTCCAAATAGGGGCTTGACAGCCCCATCTAGGGCCTGTATACTGAGCATCTCGGAACGAGTCTGTTTCCACGTAACCAGCATGGCCATCTACGTTGAGAAAATCCCCAACCGCAGCAGCCCCCCTGCTGTCCTCATCCGCCAGGCCTGGCGCGACGGCAAGCGCATCCGCCGCAAGACGCTGGCCAACATCTCCAAGCTGCCCCCGGCCGCTATCGCCAGCATCCGCTCCGTCCTCAAAGGAGGCGTTGTCTTCGACAGCCTGGACCAAGCCGTCACCATCCGACGCTCCCTGCCCCACGGCCATGTCGCCGTCGTCCTGGGCCTCTGCCGTCAGCTCGGCCTGCCTCGACTGCTGCACCGCTCCCGCTCCCGCCAACGCGATCTGGCCCTCGCCTGCGTCGTCGCTCGCGTCCTGTTCCCCGCCTCCAGGCTCGCCACGGCCCGCTTCCTGTCCCCTGACTCCGCTGGCTCCAGCCTCGGTTCCTTGCTCGAGCTCGGCCCCGTCTCCGGCAACCAGCTGCTCGCCAACCTCGACTGGCTGCGCCGCAGACAGCCTTGGATCCAGCGCTCCCTGGCACGCCGCCACCTGCGCGATGCCTCGCTGCTGCTGTATGACGTCACCTCCTCCTACTTCGAAGGCAAGTGCTGCCCGCTGGCCGCCTTCGGCTACCACCGCGACGGCAAGCGCGGCAAGCGCCAGCTGGTCTGCGGCCTGCTGTGCGCTGCCGACGGCTGCCCCGTCGCCGTCGAGGTCTTCCCCGGCAACACCGCCGATCCCAGCACCGTCGCCACGCTGGTGCAGACCGTCCGCCAAGAGTTCGGCATCGACCGTGTCGCTTTGGCTGGAGACCGCGGCATGCTGACCACCGCGCGCATTCGCGAGGACCTCCAGCCGGCCAGCCTGGACTGGGTCTCGGCGCTCAAGACCGCTGACCTGCGCACCCTGCTCAAGCAACCCAGGCCCGACCCCGACGCCCCGCAGGCAGACCGCCGGGCCCCGCTGCGCCCGGGCGAGCTGGTGCCCGACCAAGTGGCTGAGATCCACAGCCCGGACTTCCCCGGCGAGCGTCTGCTGGTCTGCCTCAACCCGCGCCTGAAGGCCGAGCGCGCCCGCCAGCGCGAGAGCCTGCTGCGCGCCACCGAGCAGATCTTGGAACGCATCGCCGCGATGGTGCGGCGCCGTTCGAGCCCGGTCCTGAGGAAGGGCGGCAAGGAGGCCATCGACCGGCGCGTGGGCCGCGAGGCCAACCGCAGAATGGTGGAGAAACACTTCCGCATCCACGTCAGCGACAGCGAGTTGCGCTGGGAGCGCAAGCAGGACAGCCTTGAGGCGGAGGGAGCGCTGGACGGGATCTACGTGGTGCGCACGAGCATGCCGCAGGACCAGCTGGCAGCCGAAGAGGCGGTGGCGGCCTATAAGCGCCTGGCACGCGTTGAGCGGGCCTTTCGCAACCTCAAGACCGAGCGCCTGCAACTGCGGCCGGTGCATGTCTACGACGAGGAGCATGTGCGCGGACACGTGTTCCTGTGCATGCTGGCGTATTACGTGGAATGGCACCTGCGGCGCAAGCTGGCAGCGCTGCTGTTCGAGGACGCTGATCGGGAGGCGGCCCGACAGCGCCGGGAGTCACCCGTCGAGCCGGCGCAAGTCTCGGTGTTCGCGGAGGCCAAGGCGGCCAGCAAGCAGAACCCGGACGGTCTGCCGGTGCAGAGCCTGACGACACTGCTGGAGCATCTCAAGACACTGACGCTGAACTTCGTGACGCTGCCGGCAGACGAGAGCAACGAGTTTCCGCTGGTGGCCAGAGCCTCGCCCTTGCAGGCCAAGGCCCTGGAACTGCTCGGTGTCGATCCAGCGCAGAGTGTTTCCAGTGAAAAGCCAGGTTGAAGGGGGCCATGGGCGTGGGCACTGACTGGGGAATTGCCTCGCAGAGTGCTGGGAGGCGGTCCATCAGTGAACCGTGGCGAGCACCCATGGAAACCTCAGAATTGATAAATAATGCCAATAGACTGGCAAGAAAATCGCGATACGACTCCGGAACGCGTCTCATCTGACAGAAACGCCAGCTACCGCAAGAGGTCTTGACTTGCCTGACTACCACATCCAATTCATTCTCGATTGCCCCGAAATCGGTGGAATCCTACCCGGCCCAATCCGTGAAGTTCAGTCTAGCTATCGTCCGTGCGGTGCATTCCGGCGCGGCCGCCCAGCCTCGCCTCCAGTGCGGCCAGTCGCGCCTCGGTAGCCTTACGCGCTGCCGCTTCCCGCTCAGCCGCTCGTCGGGCCTCTGCCTCCGCCCGTCGGGCCTCTGCCTCCGCCCGTCGGGCCTCTGCCTCCGCTCGTCGGGCCTCTGCCTCCGCATCAATCAATTCCACAGTCCAGAGGTAGTCCGTGCCGCTCCGTAAGTCCCGCACCCGCAGGAACGCTCCTTCCGGCCGCATCGACACACCCAGCACCTCGCTCCGTACCGCCCCGGGCGTTCCGACCTCCGGCCCCAGCCGCCGGTAGCCCCACTCCCCGAGCTCGTAGCCCGCCAACCGCGGCCCGGGACGCCGCGCGTCCGGCTGGAACAGGAAGTACTCCTGAATCCCCAGCCGCGCGTACAGCTCCCGCTTGGCCTCCCGGTTGCGCACCTCGCTCGACGGCGAAATCACCTCCATCGCGAAATCCGGAGGCTTGCCCTCCTCCCACAGCTTGTAGGTCCCACGGTCCCCCAAGTCGTGGTCCAGCACGACGATCACGTCCGGGGCCACGAACTTGCCCACGCGCTTGCCCCGCACCAGCCGCTTGTCGGCCTGCCCCTCCTGGTAGTACAGGAACATGTCGCCTTCCACCACCACGTCCGGCCGGTGCCGGAAATGCTGCCTGAGGTTCGCGCGCAACTCCACGATGGCGTTGGCCTGCAACGGGTTGTCGGGCAAGAATCGACCGTCCGAATCGGGGTATTCCAGAGGCGCGGGGACTACGCGCCGCCGCGCCGGTTTGACCGCCACGGCGTGCGCGGCGTGCTGCTTGATGATGCCCTTGTCCGCCATGCGAGCAAGGCGCGGGCGGCGGCCCGGCACGGGGTCACGATACCACAGCCGGGAACAGGTCCTCGAGCCGGGGGAGTGCAGCGGCATCTGACGTCGCGGCGCGCGAACCGCAGGCCCGCTGGCCTCACAGTTCCGGTCAGGGGCTGACTGTCGCTGTCCAGGCTGGGGCGCGAGAGTCGACAGAGCCGGCAAGTGGCGGGAGAAAGTGCCGACCCAAGGCTGGTTGTGAGCCGCAGCTCGGGTGCTGGTCAGCCACGTTTCGGCACAGTCAGGCCAGCAGAGCTTGAACAATCCACTGCGTTCACGTCCGACCACGGCCCGGGCCTCCTTGGAGACCTTGCTCAGCGGCCACTTGGCAGGACACGTCAAGTTAGCCAGCGGTGGACGGTCCGATTTCTCGCTGACGGGCCGGTGAGTAATGGTATCGATGCCTGTTTGCGCTGGTTGTCACACGAACTCACGCATCCTTCCCGCACTTGTGTCAAAGCGTACCCAACTTGGGCCTTGGCGGACGCCATCCAAGAACCCGCACCTCCCAAGACTGCACATGAGCAGTTAGCCCATGACCGGAACTGTGGAGCCCGCTTGCCGTCGTCGCTCCAACCGAATTCTGACGCGATACGGCCGCCGCCCTATGCTACACTGACTTCATGACTGTTTCTTGGGGAGCATTCTATCCGCAATTTGGAGTTTCCATGCTGCAGCCCGTGTCGAGTCCCGGTCCCAGCGTCCGATGAGCGTCGAGAAATGGCCTCTGCTGCAAAGGGAGGCGGCTCTGGGTTTGGTGGGTCATGGACGAGCGAGAAGCTGGACATAGTAGAGAGGTACTTGGACAGCTACACGACGGCGCTCAAGAACCAACCCTTCCAGCTCTACTACATTGACGCATTCGCAGGCTCCGGCAAGATCACGACTCGGGATGTGGACAAGGATGCGAATGAGTTCGTCAGTGGATCCGCTGAGAGGGCCGTACGGGTTAGAGACACGCCGTTCGATCGCCTCATCTTGATCGACAGTGACCCGAAACACTGTGCACGGCTCAACACGCTGCGCGACGACAATCCGGATCGAGACATCACCGTCGTGGAGGCCGACTCGAACGAGTTCCTCAGACGACTCTCCATGCCTTCGCGGAACGACCGTGGCGTCATCTTCCTGGATCCGTTCGCGACGCAGGTGGATTGGTCTACCGTCAAGCACATCGGAGACCTGAATGCACTTGACATGTGGTTGCTGTTCCCGACGATGGCAGTCACGCGGATGTTGACGCGGAAGCGGATGCCCGAAGGCAGCTTGGCAGAGTCACTAACTCGAGTATACGGAGACCAGAGCTGGCAGGATTTGTATCGAGGGCCCGCTCAGCCGTCCCTCTTCGGGTGTGAGCAGGCCCCTGAGCGTCAGCGCGGCGTAGAGGGCCTTCTGGAGATCTACCGCCAACGATTGGAGAGTGCGTTCGGAGAACGTTTGCTGGGGAATTCTAGGCCGCTAAGGAATTCCAATGGCGGACGGCTGTTCGAGCTATTCTTCTGCACGGGCAGCCCTAGTGTACCGGCCATCCGTCGCTCTCACGACATCGCAGGCCACCTGCTCAATAAGATCTAGTCGTGCCCTCCCGTTCAGCGATCGAGTGGACGGAGGTGACGTGGAACCCCGTCACCGGTTGCTCCAAGGTCAGCCAAGGCTGCAAGCACTGCTACGCCGAGCGCATGGCCCACCGGCTGCGGGCGATGGGCGTCGTCAAGTACCGGGCCGGCTTCGAGGTCGTTCAGCACGACGCCGCGCTGGACATCCCCCTCAGGTGGCGCAAGTCGCGACTGGTGTTTGTCAACTCCATGTCCGACTTGTTCCACGAGACGGTTCAGGACCGCTTCGTGAAGCAGGTCTTCGACACCATGAACCGCCGCCCGCGACACACCTTCCAGGTGCTGACGAAGAGGCCGGACCGCGCCCTCCAGCTGGACAGCGAGCTGAACTGGACGGACAACATCTGGTTGGGCGTCAGCGTGGAGTCGGAAGGCTGGCTGAGCCGTGCGGAGACTCTGAAGCGCGTGGGGGCCAAGACCAAGTTCCTCTCGTTGGAACCGCTCCTCGGCCCCTTGCAAGCGCTGGCGTTGGAGGGGATCGACTGGGTGATCGTGGGCGGAGAGTCCGGGCCGGGGGCGAGACCGGTCCGTCCCTCCTGGGTCCGCGAGATCCGGGACCGGTGTGAAGTGGCGGGAGTGCCGTTCTTCTTCAAGCAATGGGGTGGGGTTCGCAAGAAGAAGACCGGGCGAGTGTTGGACGGCAGGACTTGGGATCAGATGCCGACTCCGTAGAGTCACAGCCGCCCAGACTCAGAGATCCTGACCTCTGTCACATCGAGAGTGACGCAGTTGGTGGTCGGTTCATGGGGCGCTGGCGGGACAGTACTGAGCCGCAGCGGCCTGCTGTGTGGTGTCCGGCCAGCGGGTCGCACTGGCGGAGGGGTGCGTGCCGAGCGATGGCGGGGAGGTGCCGCCCAGCCGGGGCCGGGCGGGCAGCTGGCGAGCCGGGTGGCGTGGGGTTCCGGCCTCAGGCTGTGAACTCGTAGACGAGGCGCACGTCGGTGCCCGGATACACGGTGCGGCTGGCGTTGAGCGCGTCCAGCAGGGGCTCCAGGCGGCGGTCGGCGGCGGCCGTGGACTGGTGGGGCAAGCGCACCCGCAGCACCCCCGCCTCGGGATCGGGCTCCAGATGCGCCGGCGTCTTGAGCAGGCTCTGCACCAGCCCGCGCGGCAGCGGCTTGCCGTCCGAGCCGTTCAGGCCGGCCACCAGCATGGCCGTTTCGGCGCGGTAGGTGATCATCTTGAGCAGCAGCACCAGTTGGCGCAGCGGCTCGGCCACGGCTTGGTAGCGCTGCCCCTCCGGCAGGTCCCCCACCGCGATGTGCTGGGGCGTGGCGCGCCGCTGCGGCGGCCAGCTCGGCCACGGCCTGCTGCAGCTGGGCCGCCTCCTGGCCGCACCGCCGGGCGGTGGCTCGCCACTTGTCCGCCCGCTTCCCAGACTTCTGGTCATCGTGTGTCCTAGCAGTTATCCAGAGTGGAGCAGCTGCCGGGACACAAGTCACATCAATCGCTATAGATTTGTGTGATTATGCACGATATAGCTCCTGACTGCCTGAAATACTCCTTCTGCAGTCATGTAGATGTTGTAAATGGTGGATTCTTCACCGATTCAGGAAACAGATCGGCCTCGCATCGGATGGGCTGGGTCGACCGCCGCGACTAACTGCAAGAGTCCGATTGAGGGTCTGCTGTGCTGGCCCCGTCCGAGCCGCCTACTGCGGTGGCGCAGTGCGGGCCGCAGGCGGCTGTCGGCCAGCGGTGGATGAGCCGGCACGCTGCGGCGGGGCGTGCTGCTGGCCATAACGCCGAGCGGCTCGGGTGCCGTTGCTTCCGCCGCCCACGACACCACGGCAGCGAGCGCGGCCAGCGGCAGGCTGGCCTGCGGCCGCAGCAGGGCGGGCGAGGACCGGCCGGTCGGGCAGGGCGGGGCGATGGGCTGCTTCCCAAGACGGCGCTGGCTGTCTCCGCAGGCAACTCATTTTCTCGCTGCATTCGGATTGCATGGACACTGACACCATGGTAGTGGCAATCAGTCATTGACAGGAGCAATGATTGTCAACATACTCTTGACTGATCGAGACTAAATGTGGTACACTCGCAGGGTGGCTGACGAGAACACCTTCGCAGGCGCCCAGCTGATCTTCAACGCCCCACCTGGCGACTGCAGCTCGATCACCAAGGAGCTGCACTTCCTCAGCCGAGGCGACACCTGCTACTACTACCTCGGCTGCCGTTGCATCTGCTTCCACCGCCTCGACGACCGCGTGGAGCGCAACCTCTGGCTGGCCCGTCTGGCACAGATGGGTCACGCCTCCGCCAGCCAACTCGCGGCCGTCCACCAGATCTCCGCGCGCACCGTCAAGCGCGCCCAGCAGCGTCTCGAAGAGGGTGGCCCGGCGGCCTTCTTCAACACGCCCCCACGCCCGGGACGACCGCTCGCCATCCAAGACCCCCAGCTGCTCGCACGCGCGGCCGAGCTGCTGCTCGGCGGAATCAGCCTGCGGAGCACGGCCCGCCAGCTGGGCATCAACTACCAGACCCTGCGCAACTACAAGCGGGCCGGCCGGCTGCCCGGCCTGCCCCCCGACCAAGACCAGCCGGAGCCGAACGGAGACCTTGAGCCGGGGGAGGCCCTGCCGTCGCAGAACTCCGACCCGGGCCAGCCGGCTCCCGCGGAACCGAGCGCCGGCGCCACGCCGGGCGACGCGCCGCCGCGGAATTCTGACCCGGGCCGGCCGGGCCCGGAGCTGAGCGCCGACGCCACGCCGGGGGAGGCCCTGCCGTCGCAGAACTCCGACCCGGGCCAGCCGGCTCCCCCGGAACCGAGCGCCGGCGCCGCGCCGGGCGACGCGCCGCCGCGGAATTCTGACCCGGGCCGGCCGGGCCCGGAGCTGAGCGCCGACGCCACGCCGGGGGAGGCCCTGCCGTCGCAGAACTCCGACCCGGGCCAGCCGGCTCCCCCGGAACCGAGCGCCGGCGCCGCGCCGGGCGACGCGCCGCCGCGGAATTCTGACCCGGGCCGGCCGGGCCCGGAGCTGAGCGCCGACGCCACGCCGGGGGAGGCCCTGCCGTCGCAGAACTCCGACCCGGGCCAGCCGGCTCCCCCGGAACCGAGCGCCGGCGCCATGCCGGGCGACGCGCCGCCGCGGAATTCCGACCCGGGCCGGCTAGGCCCCGCGCGCCCACTCGACAAGCAGCAGCGCAACCTGCGTGACGCGGCCGCACCCCAAGGCCGCGCCACTTGCGACAGCCAGGGCCGCGCGCTGGCCAGCATGGGCCAAGCGCTCACCGAGCGCCTGCCGAGCTTCCCCCAGGCGCTGACCACCGTCACTTGGGGCGGCCTGCTGGTCGCCCTGCCCGCCCTGCTGCAGCAGGGCCTGCTGTCCTGCGCCGGCCCGCTCAGCCTGCCCCAGGGCTTCTACGGGCTGCGCTCCGTGCTGCTGACGGTGGCTTTCATGCTGCTGTCGGGCACCAAGAACCCCGAGCGCCTGGGCTACCTGCCACCCGGCGAACTGGGCGCCCTGCTGGGCTTGGACCGCGGCCCCGCTACCAGCACGCTGCGCCGTCGCCTGCGCCTGCTGGCCGCCGACGAGTGCGCGCTGGCCAGCTGGCGGGACCAGCTGGCCCAGCTGTGGGCCTCCGACTGCCCGACCGACACGCTGTACGTCGACGGCCACGTGCTGTCCTACTGCGGCCAAGGCCGTCTGCCGAAGCATTTCGTGGCGCGCGACAAGCTCAAGCTGCCCGGCGCCGCCAGTTGCTGGGTCAGCGCGCCCGGCGGAGTCCCGCTGCTGTGCCTGCACGGCGATCTGAACACCTCGCTGGCCCAGGAGATCCGTCAGCTGGTGCTGCCGCAATTGGAGCAGCTGGACCTGCTCAACGAGCCGGCCGGGCGTCCCAGCCAAGGCGCCGAGCCGCGCCTGACGCTGGTCTTCGACCGCGGCGGGTGGAGTTTCGAGCTCTTCGAGCAGCTGGACCGGCTGGGGGTGGCCTTCATCACCTGGCGCAAGGGCCCCCAGACCGAGCGCTGGCCCCAGTCCAAATTCAAGGAGCTGACCTACGCGGTGGCCACGCCGCTCGGCGAGCGCCGCGTGAAGGCGCGCGCCGCCGAACGGCGTGGCCCGCTGCGCGAGAAGGACGCCAAGCAAGTCGCCCAGGACGCAAAGAAGGTTGCCCAGGCTGATCCCGCGCCCCCCACCAACCGGCTGGACACGGTGCGCGAGCTGCGCTTCTTCGACGAGTCGCGGCTGCCGATGCCCTCGCGCAACGGCCAGGCGCGCAAGGCGCAAGCCTGCGCGTCGCCCGCCCAGCACCAGCGTCAGCCCGCGCTGATCACCAACCACGTCAGCCTGGCGGCCGAGGACGTGCTGGGCCGTCTAAGGGCCCGTTGGGCGCAGGAGAATACCTTCAGAGGGGCGTCATACTACCCCATTCCACGAGGCTCGGCAGGAGTCTCGACAGCAGCAGGTGCGGATTTGCCGCCGGGGCCACCCGTTCGACGGCTGGCGGCTCAAGATCGTGTCCAGCCGGAGACGTGCCAACGGCCAGCTCTGGCTGTACGTTGAGCTGCCCGACGGTCGGCGGCGCTCCTGGCCGGCTGCCTGGACCACGCTGCAGCCGCCGCCGGAGGGCGACGAGTGCGTCCGCGCCCGCGTGGCTGACCTGCGAGTGTTGCGTACTCTGGTGCAAGCGTTGCAGCGGCGCCATGCGGGACCAGGGGCGGACAGCGGGGCTGGAGGGCAGGCTGCTGGCGCTGCTGCAGCAGGAGGAGCAGGAGGAGCGGCAGGCCCGCTGGCGGAGTCTGCCGGCCGAGGCGCGGCGGGCAGCGGTGGAGCAGCTGGCGCGGATGATGCTGCGGACGCTAGCGAGGGGGTGGGGCGATGAAGCGGGAGACGCTGATCCAGCCGACGCATCTTGAGCGGCTGGCGTTGGTGTACGTGCGCCAGTCGACGCCGGGACAGGTGCTGGAGAACCGGGAGTCGACGCGGTTGCAGTACCGCTTGCGAGAGCGGGCGGAGCAGCTGGGCTGGCCGCGGGAGCGCATCCAGACGATCGACGAGGATCTGGGCTGCTCGGGATCGGGGGCAGTGGAGCGCGCGGGGTTCGAGCGGCTGCTGAGGGCCGTGGCGCGGGGGCGGGCCGGAGCGGTGTTCGGCCTGGATGCGTCGCGCTTCGCGCGCAACGGGGCGGAATGGTTCCAGCTGTTGCGCTGGCTGCGGGCCACGGACACGTTGCTGGTGACGGACGAAGGGGTGTATGACGCCAACAGCGGGGACGACAGTTTCGTGCTGGGCATTCACGGGGCCCTGTCGGAGGCGGAGCTGTACAAGATCAAGGCGCGCATGGACAAGGGGGCGCTGAACAAGGCGCGGCGGGGCGAGCTGTACATCAATGTGCCGACCGGTTTCGTGGTGGACGGCCAGCGGTTGCGCAAGGACCCGGACCGGGACGTGCGCGAGGCGGTGGGGGAGGTGTTCCAGCGATTCCGGGAGTTGGGGACGGCCGGGCAAGTGACGAGGCAGCTGCGGGCGGAGGGGCTGAAGCTGCCGTCGCGGTATGCGGGCGAGCAGGGGTTGGAATGGCGCGAGGCGACCTACTCGCGGGTGTGTAACGTGCTGAGGAATCCCGCCATGGGCGGGGCGTACGCGTGGGGCAGAACGCGCACGAAGCTGCACTTGGACGAGCGGGACCGGGAGCGCAAGACGAGGCGCAAGTTGCCGCTGGAGGAGTGGCGGGTGCTGTTGAAGCAGCACCACGAGGGCTACGTGGAGTGGGAGGAGTGGCTGGCGATCCAGGAGCGGCTGGCGCGGAACGCAGTGAGGCACGGCGGACGAGGGGCGGCGCGGGAAGGGCGGGCGCTGCTGCAGGGGCTGGCCATCTGCGGCAGCTGCGGGCGGCGGATGCAAGTGCGTTACGCGAGCTCGGTGCAATACCGCTGCGTGCCCAGGAACGGCGAGGGAGGCTGCCAGTATCTGGGGGGCGAGCGGCTGGATCGGCTGGTGGCGGAGCTGTTGCTGGAGGGGCTGGGGCCGGCGGCGGTGGAGGCCGCCCAGCAGGCGGAACGGCTGCGGGAAGAAGCAGCGCGGCGGCAGCTGCTGGGGTACCGGCGGGAAGTGGAGCGCAAGGAGTGGGACGAGCGCAAGGCGCGCCGGGAGTATTTGGCAGTGGAGCCGGAGTTCCGGCGCGTGAAGCGGACGCTGGCGCGGGACTGGGAGCGGGCGCAGCAAGAGCTGGAGCGGGCGCGGGAGGCGTTGCAAGCAGCGCGCCAGGAGCAGCAGGCGTCGCGGGCGGGCGAGCCGGCTGCGCTGTCGCGGGAGGAGCGGGCGGGCCTGAGGCAGTGCTGCGAGGACTTGCGGGCCGTGTGGGAGCACGAGGCGACCAGCTGGCGGGACCGCAAGCGACTGCTGGGGGCGGTGGTGGAGGAAGTGGTGCTGACCAGTGACCGCGAGGCGGGCCAGCTGGGAGTGCTGCTGCGCTGGCGGGGGGGCTGGATCGACGAGCGGGAGCTGACTCGGCGGCCCATGCCCGAGCACGAGCGCACGCCGGAAGCGACCGTGGAGCTGGTGCGGCGCCTGGCGCAGTTCGATTACGACCGCGAGGTGGCCGCGGAGTTGCGGCGGAGGGGGTTGCGCACGGCGCGCGGTCTGGAGTTCACGCGGCGCCGGGTCAGGTTCTTGCGACAGCAGCACCGCATCCCCGGCTGCCCGCGCAAGCAGGCCGGCGGTCCGGAGCCGGTGTCGGTCCCGGCAGCGGCGCGGGAGCTGGGAGTGTCGGTGTCCTCGCTGTACCGCTGGATAGCGCAGGGCTGGGTGCCGGCCGAGCGGTCGGGGCCGGAGGGCGCCCTGCGGGTGCGACTGGACGCGAGAGTGAGGGCGAAGTTTCGCGAGGTGGTCCCGGAGGGTTACGTGCGGGCCGAGGCGGCGGCGCGGCAGCTGGGAGTGTCCCGCCAGACGATCTGGTCGCGCATCCGGGCCGGCTCGCTGCCGGCGCTGCGCGTGGTGCGGGGCGCGGAGAGGGGCTTGTACGTGCGGTTGGGCAGCGTGTCGCAACCGCAGTTGCCCGGCTTGCAGGGCGCTGCTGAGGGGAGCGGTTGATGCCGGCGCCGCGCAGCAGCACGCGACCGAGGGGGCCGCTTTCGCGGCGCTCCGCGGACCGCCCGCCAGCCCGCCCGCGGCGTTCCCACGATGCAAAGTGCCTGGCGAGGCGCACTGGCGGGCTGCCGGCTGGCAACTGCCGGCCGACGGGGGCTGCCGCCGGCCCATTCTCAGTCACGGGAGCAGGGGGGCCGGCCGACGGGAGGCCGGAATCCGTCGTCAGGGCCCATTCTCACCACGTAAGCGGACGCTGCGCGCTGCAGCCGGACGGGACCAGTGCGGCCCGCATCCTCCCCCTTGCCAGGCCCCGCGGGACGCCCTTGCCGCGGCGGCAGCGCCCACTCTCGAAGCGTCGACTCCCGGAATGCTCCGCACGGCCGGGCCGCTATCCGCCCTCTGCTGCGGAGGCGTCCCGCAGCCCGTCTGGGGGCCCAACAGCAGCGATCAGGCGTTCCTCGAACCCATTCGGCCTGTCCGGGCCGCCATGGCGCAGGGAATGGCAGCCATGGCAGCCTGCCTGCGGCACCCTGCCGCCTCAGGCCCAGCCTAGGATGGACTTCCTCGGCCTGCCGGTCGGCAGCCAGACTTGCGCAGCAACGCACACCCTTGCGCGACCCGATTCTCTGCCAGCCAACCATTGCACAGCGTGCAGTAGCACAATGGAGGTGCATTATGAAGCGTAGCTGTTCAAATTCATGCGCGAGCACTTCGCGCTCGACACGCTGCCCGAGCACCGGCTGACAGCGCTCGACCCCGCCGCCCGCGTGGTGCATCCCACCTGGCGCCAAGCCGACAATCTGGCCCGCCGGTTGAAGACTCGTTGCGGCCAGCTGACGGTGCGCCTGAAACGCTGCTCAGACCGCCTGACCCAGCAGCAGGCCGACGAACGGCGCGCGAAGCTCCAGCAGCAGACTGACGAACAGCGCACGAAGAGACAGCAGCAGGCCGACGAACGGCGCGCGAAGCTCCAGCAGCAGACTGACGAACAGCGCACGAAGAGACAGCAGCAGGCCGACGAACGGCGCGCGAAGCTCCAGCAGCAGACTGACGAACAGCGCACGAAGAGACAGCAGCAGGCCGACGAACGGCGCGCGAAGCTCCAGCAGCAGGCCGACGACCTGCGCGCGGAGATCCAGCAAGTCGAGACTGCCCTCGACGGGGCCGAGCAGGTGCGCCGCGGCACGCCGCACTACGTGCTGGCCGGGGAACTGCCCGAGCAGCTGCGCTACCAAGCCCTGCCCAAGCCGTTGCGCTACCTGATGGACACGCTGCGCATGCTGGTCTACCGCACGCAGCTGAGTCTGGCCGCCGCGATCGCTCCCCAGCTGGCCCAGCCCGAGCAGGCCCATGCCTTGGTGCGCCAGTCGCTGCTCAGCGCCGAGGCCAGCCTGCAGCCGGACCACCAGGCCGGCATCCTGCGCGTGCGCCTGCTGCACCAGTCACGCCAGGCATGGGACGCCGCCGTGCAGCCGCTGCTGACCGCGCTCAACCAGACCCGCACGCTGTACCCGGGCACCCAGCTGCGGCTGGTGTACGAGTTTGTCTCCGCGCCGGCCAGCGGCGTGCCCGCGGCGGCACGGCCGCCCGCTGCCTGAGACCGCTACCGACGCACTGCGGTCGCGGGGCCCAGCCGGCCGACTGGCAGCTGCGGACAGGCCCCGTGGCGCGCTCCCCCAGCGGCTGGCGGATGTGGCGAGCTGGGGCCTGAACCGCCGCGCGTGCGGGACCACCCTCCGTACCGCTTGGCGTTCCGCGACGGCGCGGCCAGAGTGCCGCAGGGCCCCGGCGGCAGCTGCTGGACAGGCCCCATCCACTCGCCAGCCTAGCTGGTCACACTCGCCGTGAGCCCGTTACTCGGCGCGCTCCTAAGACGCGCTATCGGTCCCCGTCCCGGCCAACGGAAGCCTGAAAACCCCCTCTTCTGCCGCAGAATTCTGGACACAGCTAGTTAGCCCATGGTCAGAACTCTGCTTCCGGAGGCGGTCCGCCGCCCCGCCCTGACGGGCGGGGGCCGGTCCGTTGCGACACCTCAGGGGCGACAGCGGCACCGCCGCCGGCGGGCCGGCGGAGCACGCCGCCATTGAGGCGTCCACCAAGGCGGGCAAGTCGCGACAGCGGCACCGCCGCCGGCGGGCCGGCGGAGCAGCTTGGCTGCGGTCCCACGCAGCGCGATTGAGGCGGCCCCAGTCCAGCTGCCAGCCGTGCGCTGGCCGCCGCCCACCCGGCACGGCGTCACTACAGCAGGCGTCTCGAAGAATGAATGACGTAAGTACGGCCGATACACACCAAATCCTGCCGGCTGGGTCGGCGGTGGCACGTCACTCCAAGCAGGCTTGGAATCTATTTACTTTACGCCTCCTCCGCACTAAGTGTGGGTCCGATAATGGGTGAGCATGGCTTGGTGGGCGGTACGAGGGCTCGCTTCCAGTAGCTGCTCTTTCTTCTTGCAGTAGTGGTTTGCCCGCTTCGGCTGAGCTGCGGGGGCTGCGCCAAGGATACCGCATGGTCGCGGCCATGTGCCAGCATGGTACTGTATGTACGGTTTCTCATGCGGCTAACCACGATTCTCAATCGAGTTCACAAAATACCCGGCTTCCCTTACGGCAAGATCCGGCTGCTGGAGAATGCCGCCGGCGTCGGGCGCTTGGAGGTGCAGGTGCGGCCCCGGGCCGGCAACCGCCCCCTCTGCTCGGTCTGCGGCATGCCCGGACCTGGCTATGACCGACTCAAGCCGCGCCGCTTCCAGTTCGTGCCCGTGCTGGGCCTGCAGGTCTGGCTGGTGTACGCCATGCGCCGCGTCAGCTGCCAGTGGTGCAGCCAGGTCAAGGTCGAGAAAGTGCCTTGGGCCGACGGCAAGCGCCCGGTCACCAAGGCCTTCGCCTGGATGCTCGCCGGCTGGGCCAAGCGACTCTCCTGGAAGGAGACCGCCGCAGCCTTCGACGTGTCCTGGGAATGCGTGCATCGCTCAGTCGCCATGGCCGTGCGATGGGGCCGCGAGCAGGTGTGCCTCAAGGACATCCGCGTGCTCGGCGTGGATGAGATCGCCTGGCACAAGGGGCACCAGTACCTGACGCTCGTGTACCAGCTCGATGCCGGCTGCCGCCGCCTGCTGTGGGTCGGCCAGCACCGCAAGAAGAAGACGCTCGAGGACTTCTTCGACTGGTTCGGCCCAGACCGCTCGGCCAGCTTGCACGTGGTCTGCTCCGACATGTGGAAGCCCTACCTGACCGTCGTCGCGGCCCGTGCTTCGCAAGCTGTTCGTGTTCTGGATCGCTTCCATATCATGAAGAAGCTCAGTGAAGCCATCGACAAGGTCCGCGCTGGCGAGGCTCGCCAGCTCAAGGCCCAAGGCAAGCAGCCCGTCTTGAAGAACTCCCGCTGGCTGCTGCTCAAGTGGCGCGAGCACCTCAGCGAACTACAAGTGCCCCGCTTGCAAGCACTCCTCAAGCTCAACCTCGACACCGTCCGCGCCTACCTGCTCAAGGAGGAGTTCCGCCAGTTCTTCGATGCCCGCTCTCCCACCCTGGCCAACAAGTTCCTCAAACGCTGGCGCCGCCGTGCCTACCGCACCAAACTCCAGCCCCTGGCCAAGTTCGCCCGCATGCTCACCCACCACCGGCCCCTCATCCTCAACTGGTTCCGCACCGGGCGCTGCCACTCCTCCGGCGCCGTCGAAGGCCTCAACCTCAAAGCCAAACTCGCCCTCCGACGCGCCTTCGGCTTCCGCACCTACGACGCCTGCCAGCTCGCCCTCTACCATACCCTCGGTCACCTTCCCCAACCCCCCGACGCCCACAAATTTTGCGGATGAGCCCTATTTATTTACTCACGTCTCCGTCAGTCCTTCCCTAGGGCGGACCCAATCGGCCAATTGGCAGGCTCCTATCCCACGATGTCAGGATGTCTGAGTCTAGGGCCGCACCGGACCGCGAAAACGCCGCCACGCGGGCAGGGTAGTATGGCTTCCAGTTGCGGCGGACACCAAGGGTTGGTCGAGTTGCCTCGCTGGGCCTCGCTGGTCGATCAGCTGCGGGTGATTTGCTGAGCAACCGGGAGTCGCAGGCCCGCCAGTACGGGCTGGTGCAACGGGCCTTGGAGTTGGGCTGGAGGCGGGACCGCATTCGGACGATTGACAGCGATCTGGAGCGCAGCGCCGCGACGCAGGGGACGCGCAAAGGATGCGACGAGCTGTGCCGGCTGCTGTCGCTGGATCAGGTCGGGGGCGTGTTCGGGATCGAGGTTTCGCGCTGGGCGCGCAACACGGTCGAGTGGTTTCAGCTGCTGGACCTGTGCCGCGTGCATGAGGCGGCCCTCATTGAGGACGCCAGCGTGTACTGGCCGCAGCGCTCCGATGAGGAGCTGGTGCCGGGCTTCCAGGGCACCCTGTCGGCCGCGGATCTGTCGGTCCAGCGGACGCGCATGGAGGGCGGTCGACGCAACAAGGCGCTGCGCGGGGCGCTGCATTGGCGCGTGGCGGCCGCCTTCGAGCGCCGCGGGGAGACGATTCACAAGCACCCCGACCAACGCGTGCGAGGGGCGATCGTGGCGGTGTTCGCAGCGTTCCATGAGGCCGGGACGGCGCGGCCGGCCGCGGTGCTGCTCAGGGAGCGGGAGATCGAGCTGCCGGTGCGGAATCCCTCCACCGGCGAAATCCTGTGGAGGCCGGCCACGTACGCCCGTGTGCTGCGCGTGCTGAAGAATCTCGCCATGGGGGGCGCCTACGCCTGTCACTTCCTGCGCGGGCGGGAGCGCGGCACGCTGCTGCGGCCCGTCGAGGAGCAGTGGGGGATTCTGCAGCCGGGACACCATGAGGGGTATCTCAGCTGGCAGCAATGGCTGGATGTCCAGGAGCAGCTGGCGCGCAACCACTCGCACCCGCGGGGAGCGCGGGGGCCGGCCAGGGTAAGGCCGGCGCTGCTGCAGGGACTGGTCGCATGCGGCCCTTGCGGCTAGGTGATGGGTGTGCGGTACAGCCGGCGTGGCTGGAGCTACGTGTGCGGCGCGCCGGACCCGGACAGCGGCCTGCCACGCGGCGGCTGCTTCTCGGCGGGCGGCCGGCGCATCGACCGGGAGGTGGTGGGCTGGTTTCTCTCACGGGCGACCCCGGCCGGCGCGGAGGCCGCCCTGCAGGCGGCTGCAGAGGCTGGGGAGCAGGCACTGCAGCACTGCCGTTACGAGGCCGGGCTCGCCGAGCGGCGCTACCGGCAGGTTAACCCCGACAACCGACTGGTGGCGGCCGCGCTGGAGCGCGAGTGGGAGCAGGCGGCCTGGGCGCTGCAGGCGGCCGAACAGGCCTTGGCGGTGGCCCGTGCTGAGCGACCTGAGCCTCCAGCGCCGGAGTTCTTCGCAGCGCTGGGGACCTGCCTGTCGCGAGTGTGGGAGGCGCCGAGCACATCCAACGCCGACCGCCAGCGCCTGCTCGGCTGCCTGGTGGAGCAGGTCACGCTCGAGCGCTGCGAGCAGGCTGGCCGGATTACCGCCCAGGTCGCATGGCGGGGCGGGTGGGTCGATGAGCTCGAGTTCCCGCAGATCGTGCCTGGCCCGTCGCCGCCCCGGCGCATCGCTGCGAGCACGCTCGAGCTGATCCGCAACCTGTCCCGGCACTACCCTGGCCGCACGGTCGCGTGCGTGGTAGGCGGCCTACGGCGGCGGCATGACATGGAGGCCTACCGTCCGGGCAAGGCTGCCGACGGGTCCGGCACCTCGGTCAGCGCCCGTGAGGCGGCCCGGGAACTGGGGGTTCACGAGGAGACAGTGTGCCAGTGGGTCCGCGCCGGCCTGCTGCCGGTGGTCGATCCGGGCGCGGAGGGAGCCCCGCTGCGGGTGCGCATGACGAACGAGGTGCGCAGCCGTTTCCGCCCGGAGGCGCCGGAGGGGTTCGTGTCGGTCGCGACCGCGACGCGACGTCTGGGCGTGACCCGCCAGTCCATCTGGAACCGCGTCCGGGCGGGCCGGATGGAATCCCGCCCTGTCACTCACGGCCGCCAGCGCGGGCTGCAGGTGCGGCTGCCGGAACCTGGCGCGCCTCGGTTCGAGCCTCTCGCCACGGACGAGGAGGGTGGAGCATGAACCACGAGCAGGGCTCAGGGCGGGCACCCATGGGAGCTGAGGCATGGACTGCACGGCAGGCACTCCTTGGGGGCGCACCCATGCCAGAACGACCGGCCCAAGGCCTTCCGCACGACATAAAGCAACTGGGAGGTTTCCGTGAATCGCGGCCAACACACTGTTTTCAGGCGCCATGGCTACATTGCAAGCACCTCCGGGGGGGAGCAGCAGTCTGATGCCTAGGCCTCGAGGCGGTGGTCGGTGAAGCCGCAGATGGAAGAGTAGCGGGGGTCGAGGGTGAGGTCGTAGAGGTTGTTGAGGCTGGAGAAGAGGCTGACCGTGGAGAACTTGGAGACGCCGGTGAGGAAGGAGAAGCGGATGTGCTGGTCGCAGCCCTTGATGACGGAGTACAGCTTGCGGAGGTAGTCGCGGTTGGCCTTGGCGACCGCGGGGGTGTCCAAGGCATCGGTGATGGGCTTGTCGTACTGGTCAACGAGCAGGACGACGCGCCGCCCGGAGCGGCGGTGCAGGGTGACGATGAGGTCTTCGAGGCGTCCGGCGGGGGTTGTGTAGCGGCGCTGCAGGCCGCAGTCGGACTCCAGTCGGAGCAGTCTCTCCCCGACGGTGGTCTCCACCTCGCCGGGGAGGGTCGCTGCCCACTGGTCGTAGGCCGCCAAGCCTTGGAAGAGATCGCGGCGGCCCTCGAAGAGCGCCTTGAGGGTGCTGACGAACAGACTCTTGTCGCAGCGACGGGGTCGGGACAGGAGGTACTAACCGGTGCAAAAGTCTTGCGCAGGTGCCACTTCGCGTGAGGGGTGTCGTGCGCAAGCAGGGTCAGAGGAGTTCCTGCAGAGAATGTGGGGCTGCTACTATTCATATAGGGAGTTTATGGAGCGGACCATTTGGAGAGCATTGAATCTATACTGTGCGAGTCCTCCCTGTCATAGACGTCGATCCGTCCGCCCCCCAGTTGCCTCCACACTCCGCTGTGTGGTATCCTATGGTCATGTTCTTGGTGCCACTCCTTGTCTTCTCCAAACTTACTGAAGCGCTGCAGTTCGATGTAAAGAAAGCAGTCGTTGAAGAAATCAGAAATGGCCGGTCTTTTTGGGCTGTAAGCAGAATGGTAGGCGTCCATCAGTCCACGGTTCGCCGCTGGTGGGTCCTCTACAGTGCTAAGGGCGTCAACGCACTCCACAGACGTAAGAGGACAGGACGACCGCCCAAGCTGAAGAACCGCCACTGGCAATGGATGCTGAACACAGTGGTGACCAAGAAGCCGCAGCAGTTGCGGTTCGAGTTCGCCCTGTGGACCGCCAACATGGTGCGCATGGCTCTGCAGGAGAAATTCGGATTGCAAGTGAGCCGCTGGACGGTGCAACGCGCCATGAAGAAGTTGAATCTCACACCGCGGAAACCCAAGAAGAGAGCGTTGAAGCATGACCGTGAGAAGGTCCGGAAATGGCAGTTTGAGACGTTTCCGGCACTAGTGAAGCGTGCGGTCCAGGAGGGCAAGACGATAGTATTCGCAGACGAGTCGGGCCTAGCAGCGCAGTGCGTGTACGGGAGGACCTGGGGCCGAAAGGGAGAGACGCCGATTGTGAAGACGGCGAACTCGAAGTACCGAGTGAGCATGCTGGCAGCGATCAGTCCGGACGGCAGGTTGCACTGGAAGCTGCATGAAGGTTCCGTGAGCGCACTGACATTCATTGAGTTCCTGGAGCAGGTGAAGCAGGCTACTGCAGGGACAGTGATCGTGGTTGTGGACAATGCGAGCGTGCATACAGCGAAACTGGTTCGGGAATGGTCGAAGGCACAAGAGGGCCAGATCGAGTTGGAGTATCAGCCGAAGTACAGCCCGGAAGTGAACCCGGTGGAGATCCTGTGGGCGTGGGTGAAGAGTCGGGTGAGTCGGATGCTGAGCAAGACGAAGGCGGAGATGAGGAAGAACCTGAAAGCGGCGTTAGAACGACTGAGCGAAGACAGTGAGCTGGTGAAGAAGTTCTTCAGTGAGCAGGATTGCAAGTACATTGAGCAGGCATTGAAGGCAGCATGAGTCTAGTTGTAGGTCACATCACTTGGGGAATCCAACTGCTCGAACAGGCGAACCTCTATAGCTTGACTCTTGAATTCTCTGTACTTCACTCGACATCTCCCGGTGCCTGTGCAACGATGTTCTCTAACGCGAGCCTGCGAAATCTGGCCCGCTTTATGAGTGCAAGACTTTTGCACCGGTCAGTAGTGCTTGCCTTGCCTGAAGAGTTGGCAGGCGAAGTGCGTCTTGTCGATGTAGTAGAGATTCTGCTGGCGGTTCTCGCTGAAGGTCTGGACTCCTATTAGTTGCCCAAGGAGGGGAGGCGTGGGGTCGGAGTGGCCAGCTGCCATGGCGCTGGGGGATGCGAGGTGGTCCACGCAAGGGGGCCGGATGGTGTGCCGCTGGCCGGCCGGTGGCAGCCCTTGGCGGGAGGACTGAGGCGATGCGGGAGGGTGTCTTCCGGTTGAGGGGAGAGGATCATCGCGTGTCGGTGCGCGTCCCTGTGGTCTCTGGCGGCACGGAGCGGGGCTTGCTCGCCTCATGGCGAGGAGGCTGGATGTTGGGCAGACTGGTCTTCTCGGGATGGTTGGTTGAGCGGGGAGCGCCTCACAGCGAGCCGCATGGCGAGGGCAGTGGTTGGGGCCGCGACTTGGATTGGAGGCGCTCTGAGCGGCCTCCAAGTGCGGTGCGGAGGGTGCTCTGGTGCAGAGCAGCGCGGACGGTGGGCTGCTGCCGGATCCCGGACGGAGGACGCATCGCGCGACCGGCCGGGGCCGGCTCGCGGAGGGCGGGCTGGGCGGTCCGTGGGACGAGCGGCGGGTGGCTGCTTCAGTCCGGGGCGGCTGCGTCGGAGGCGTCGGCTGAGCCGGCCTCGGCGGTGCCGACCGTCTCCCACTCCACCCGGGCCACGTTGCGGGTCTCGCGGCTGAACTCCACGCCCACCAAGTGAACCGGCTTGCCGGAGCCGAGGTGCTGGTCCGCGTAGCGCTTGGCCTTGAGCTGCCGCAGCGCCCGGCCGGAGCCGCTCCGTCCATCCACGGTCTTAAACTCGAACAGCACGATCCTCTCGGGAGCGCTCACTGCCAGGTCGAGGTTGCCGCGCGAGGAGGCTTGCTCGGGGCGGGTGTCGAGGCCGAAGCCGGATAGAAGGGCGAAGAAGACGGTGGCGTAGTAGCCCTCGTACCGCTCGATCTGGTTGTTGCGGTACCAGTCGTGGGGGATGGAGGCGAAGAAGGCATGCAGCGCTTGGTTGAGTTGCTCGAAGTTCCCGGCGCGGATGTGCTTGGCGACATCGCGGCAGCGGGCGAGGCGGTGCTGGGAGAGGCTGTTGACGAGGCTGGACAGCAACACGCGGTTCAGGCTGTGGCGGACTTCGCGGTTGGGATAGTCGAGGCCGTACTCGGTCGCGCCGTCGTCGCCTTCGGACCAGTCGGTGACGGTGAGGTAGCCGGTCTGGAACAGCAGCGCCTCGGTGCCGATCTCGTCGATGTCGAAGGCCGACAGCAGGGACTCGTCGGCCGTCAGGCCTTCGAGGTCCAACGTCGAGACGTTGCGGCGGACCAGCAGGTCGGGGAGGAACTTGGGGGTGCCGGTCTCGAACCACCAAGCTAGGAACTTGCGCTTGTCGAAGAGCAGGAGGACATCGTAGGGGTTGTAGACCCTCTCGTCGCCGCCCCAGCTGTAGCCGTTGTACCACTCACGAATGCGGTCGCGGTCGAGGCCGTTGAGTTCGGGAGCGAAGACGGTGTCGAGGTGGTGGTCGGTGTAGCCGCAGAGGGAGGAGTAGCGGGGGTCGAGGGTGAGGTCGTTGAGGTTGTTGAGGCTGGAGAAGAGGCTGACCTTGGAGAATTTGGAGACGCCGGTGATGAAGGAGAAGCGGATGTGCTGGTCGCAGCTCTTGATGACGGAGTAGACGCTGCGGAGGAAGTTGCGGTTCTTGGTGGCGAGGTCCGGCTGCTCGAGGGCGTCAATGATGGGCTTGTCGTACTCGTCGACGAGCAGGACGACGCGCCTTCCGGAACGTTCGTGCAGGGTGCGGATCAAGTACCGGAATCGGCCGGGAGCGGTGGCGTGGCGTCGCTTGATGCCTGCGTCGTCCTCGAGGTCCACAAGCCGGTCGCCTAGCTCGGCTTCGAGGTTGCCCTCGACCTCCGCGTTCACGTTGGTGAGGTCGAGAATCAGGACGGGTCGGCGGACGGACCAGTCCCACTGGTCGTCGGCCGCCAAGCCATGGAAGAATTCCCGGTTGCCCTCGAAGAGTTCCTTGAGGGTGCTGACGAACAGACTCTTGCCGAAGCGGCGGGGACGGGACAGGAAGAAGTGCTTGCCTTGCCTGAAGAGTTGGCAGGCGAAGTGCGTCTTGTCGACGTAGTAGAGATTCTCTAGGCGGATCTCACTGAAGGTCTGAACTCCGAAGGGGAGGCGGACTCTGGAGGCGGGCTGGCTCACGGCGCGGGTCTCGCGTGCCTTGATTCTAGGGGATGGGAGGCCGGCCGGGGTGGCGGAACGGAATGAGCAGTGGGAAGTGGGAGGCCGCTGGCGGCTGGGTTGACCAGTGGCTTGGCTTTGATTGCGGTCGCGGACCGGAGGTCTGCCGGGTGAGCCGGAACCCGGTGCCGGACGGTCTCGTGAGTGGCGGGGGTCACGGGCAGCCTCATAGGCTGGCGTGGACTGGGAGCCCGCGGAGACGGCGGGGCGAGACGGCGGGTGGGTGCCGGAGGGTCGTTTCGTTGCCGCTGGTCGGAGACCGGCTGCTCACTCCGGAGGGCGGGGCTGGGCGGTCCGCGGGACGAGCTGCCGGCGGCTGCTTCAGGCCGGGAACGCTGCGGCGGAGGCGTCAGCTGAGCCGGCCTCGGCAGTGCCGACCGTCTCCCACTCGACCCGGGCCAGGTTGCGCGTCTCGCGGCTGAACCCCACGCCCACCAAGTGGAGCGGGTTGCCGGAGCCGAGGTGCTGGTCCGCGTAGCACTTGGCCTTGAGCTGCCGCAGCGCCCGTCCGGAGCCGCTCCGTCCGTCCACGGTCTTGAACTCGAACAGCACGATCCGCTGGCGGGTCAGCTCGGCCAAGTGCAGGTTGCCGTGGGAGGACGCCTGCTCGGGGCGGGCGTCGAGGCCGCAGCCGTTGAGCAGGGCGAAGAAGACGGAGGCGTAGCAGCCTTGGTAGCGGTCGAGTTGGTTGTTGCGGTGCCAGTCGTGGGGGATGCTGGCGAAGAAGACGCTCAGGGACTGCTGCAGCTGGTGGAAGCGGGCCGCGCGGCGGTGGTCGGACAGCGAGTGGACGGCGTTCTGGCGGGCGTGGTTGGCCTGAGTGTCGTGTTCAGGGGGCGGCGGGGCGAAGGCCGCCAGCAGGTGGCGGTAGTGGACGTCCTTGAGTTCGGAGTGCCGGATGGTGAGGTAGCCGGTCTGGAACAGCAGGGCCGGGGTGGAGATGTAGCCGATGTCGAAGGCCGACCCGAGTTCGTCGGTGGCGTGCAGTCCGTCGACGCTGGGGGCCTGCACGCCGCGGCGGACGAGGATTTCAGTGAGGGAGAACTGGGGGTGCCGGTCTCGAACCACCAAGCTGGGAAGTCGCGCTGGTCGAAGAGCAGGAGGACATCTTGGGGGTGGCAGAGGTGCTCGTCGCCGCCCCAGCTGTAGCCGTTGTAGCACTCACGGATGCGGTCGCGGTCGAGGCCGGGAAATTCAGAGGCGAAGACGGTGTCGAGGTGGTGGTCGGTGTAGCCGCAGATAGAGGAGTAGGGGGGCGAGGGTGAAGTCGCTGAGGTTGTTGAGGCTGGAGAAGGGGCTGACGTTGGACAACTTGGAGACTCCGGTGAGGAAGGAGAAGCGGACGTGCTGGTCGCACTCCTTGATGACGGAGTGCAGCTTGTGGAGGTAGTCGCGGTTGGCCTTGGCGACTGCGGGGGTGTCCAAGGCATCGGTGATGGGCTTGTCGTACTCGTAACCCAGCAGGACGACGCGCCGCCCGGAGCGGTGGTGCAGGGTGAGGATGAGGTCTTCGAGGCGTCCGGCGGGGGTTGTGTAGCGGCGCTGCAGGCCGCAGTCGGACTCCAGTCGGAGGAGTCTTTCCCCGACGGTGGTCTCCACCTCGCCGGGGAGGGTCGCTTTCCACTGGTCGTAGGCCGTCAAGCCTTGGAAGAGATCGCGACGGCCCTTGAAGAGCGCCTTGAGGGTGCTGACGAGCAGACTCTTGCCGAAGCGACGGGGTCGGGACAGGAAGTAGTGCTTGCCTGGGCTGAAGAGTTGGCAGGCGAAGTGCATCTTGTCGATGTAGTAGGGATTCTGCTGGCGGATCTGGCTGAAGGTCTGGTCTCCTATAGTTGCCCAAGGAGGGGAGGCGTGGGCCCGGAGTGGCCAGCTGGGGTGGTGCTGGGGGATGCGAGGTGGTCCACGCAAGGGGGCCGGATGGTGTGCCGCTGGCCGGCCGGTGGCAGCCCTTGGCGGGAGGGCTGAGACGATACGGGAGGGTGTCTTCCGGTTGAGGGGAGAGGGTCATCGCGTGTCGGTGCGCACCCCTGTGGCCTCTGGCGGCTCGGAGCGGGGCTTGCTCGCCTCACAGGGGGCTGGTCTTCCCGGGATGGTTGGTTGAGCGGGGAGCGCCTCAGAGCGAGCCGCATGGCGAGGGCTGTGGTTGGGGCCGCGACTTGGATTGGAGGCGCTCTGAGCGGCCTCCCAGTGCGGTGCGGAGGGTGCTCTGGTGCAGAGCAGCGCGGACGGTGGGCTGCTGCCGGATCCCGGACGGAGGACGCATCGCGCGACTGGCCGGGGCTGGCTCGCGGAGGGCGGGCTGGGCGGTCCGTGGGACGAGCTGCGGGCGGCTGCTTCAGTCCGGGGCGGCTGCGTCCGAGGCGTCGGCTGAGCCGGCTTCGGCAGTGCCGACCGTCTCCCACTCCATCCGGGCCACGTTGCGGGTCTCGCGACTGAACTCCACGCCCACCAAGTGGACTGGCTTGCCGAAGCCGAGGTGCTGGTCCGCGTAGCGCTTGGCCTTCAGCTGTCGCAGCGCCCGGCCGGAGCCGCTCCGTCCGTCCACGGTCTTGAACTCGAACAGCACGATCCTCTCGGGAGCGCTCACGGCCAGGTCAAGGTTGCCCCGTGAGGAGGGCTCTTCGGGGCGGGTGTCGAGGCCGAAGCCGGACAGGAGGGCGAAGAAGACGGTGGCGTAGTAGCCCTCGTACCGCTGGATGTGGTTGTTGCGATACCAGTCGTGGGGGATGGAGGCGAAGAAGGCATGCAGCGCTTGGTACAGCTGCTCGAAGTCCCCGGCGCGGATGTGCTTGGCGACGTTGCGGCAGCGGGCGAGGCGGTGCTGGGAGAGGCTGTTGACGAGGCTGGACAGCAGCGCGCGGTTCAGGCTGAGGCGCACTTCGCGGTTGGGATAGTCGAGGCCGTACTCGGTCGCGCCGTCGTCGCCCTCGGACCAGTCGGTGACGGTGAGGTAGCCGGTCTGGAACAGCAGCGCCTCGGTGCCGATCTCCTCGATGTCGAAAGCCGACAGCAGGGACTCGTCGGCCGTGAGGCCTTCGAGGTCCAGCGTCGAGAGGTTGCGGCGGACCAGCAGGTCGGGGAGGAACTTGGGGGTGCCGGTCTGGAACCACCAAGCCTTGTACTTCCGGGTCCGGAACGTCAGCAGCAGATCATAGGGATTGTAGACCCTCTCCTCCCCGCCCCAGCTGTAGCCGTTGTACCAGCGGCGGATGTGATGGCGGTCGAGGCCCTGCAGTTCGGGGGCGAAGACCTCGTCCAAGTCGCGCTCGGTGTAGCCGCAGAGGGCGGAGAACGGGGCCTCCAAGGTGAGGTCGATCAAGTTGTTCAAGCTGGAGAAGAGGCTGACCTTGGAGAACTTGGAGACGCCGGTGATGAAGGAGAAGCGGATGTGCTCCTCGCAGCCCTTGATGACGGAGTACAGCTTGCGGAGGTAGTCGCGGTTGGCCTTGGCGACCGCGGGGGTGTCCAAGGCATCGATGATGGGCTTGTCGTACTCGTCGACGAGCAGGACGACGCGCCGCCCGGAGCGGCGGCGCAGTGTGACGATGAGGTCTTCGAGGCGTCCGGCGGGGGTGGTGTAGCGGCGCTGCAGGCCGCAGTCGGACTCCAGTCGGAGGAGTCTCTCCCCGACGGTGGTCTCCACCTCGCCGGGGAGGGTCGCTCCGGCGTGGGCTAGGTTGAGCAGCAGCACGGGGCGGCGGACGGACCAGTCCCACTGGTCGTCGGCGGCCAAGCCATGGAAGAGTTCCCGGTTGCCCTCGAAGAGTTCCTTGAGGGTGCTGACGAACAGACTCTTGCCGAAGCGGCGGGGACGGGACAGGAAGTAGTGCTTGCCTTGCCTGAGGAGTTGGCAGGCGAAGTGCGTCTTGTCGGCGTAGTAGAGCTTCTCTTGGCGGATCTCGCTGAAGGTTTGGACTCCTAAGGGCTCTCGCCAAAATAACTTTACCGTTTACTGCCTCGGAGAGAGGTGATAGTTCCACTCGCCGTGGAACTTGTCACGCTTGATCTGGAGCGCCTCCATTTCCGCCTCGGCAACTTTGCGGCCCAAGGGATACTCGTTCTCATCCAAGGCCGATGCTATCCGCAAGCCCTGCGTCGTCGTCGTGGCACCGATCAGTTGAACCACCACCTCGCGGCTCACTAGCGGGCGGCCTCGCCAGTTCTGCGTGATGTGGCTGAACATCCGATGCTCGATCTTGTTCCACTTGCTCGTTCCAGGTGGCAGATGGCACACTGAGATCACCAGCTGCAGTTCGTCAGCCAGCCCCTGCAACTCCAGCTTCCACAGCCGGCTGCGACTGCTGTTCGACCCGCCGCCGTCCGCTGTCACCAGCAGCCTCCGCGCCAGCGGGTAGCTTGCCTGCCCCATCTGCCGCCACCACCGCCGCAGCGTCTCCACTGCGAACTCGGCCGTGTCGTGGTTCACTCCCACGCTGACCCAGCCTACGTTGGCACCCACATCGTACACACCGTAAGGGATCGCCTTGCCCAAGCTCGGATCCATGAAGTCATGCACTTTCACCGGCTCCGGGCAGCCTCGCGGTCTCCATTCCCGCCCGCCGTTGCGGTAGCGGCCGAGGAGCTCCTTCTTCTTGCAATCGACCGAGATCACCGGCTGCCGCAGTCGCTGAAACGCCAGCACTCGCCGCGCCAGGTGCCGGAATTGCCCGTCGCGGTCCGGATGCTGCTTCCCTTCCAAGGTCTTGCGGTTGGCCTGCAGGCTGAATCCCAGCTCATGCAGCAGTCTGTTCACCGTGCGCTCGCTCACCGGCCGCCCCGCCTGCCGCAATTCCTGCGCCAAGCGCGCCGCGCTGCGACAGGTCCACAGCAGCGGGGACATCGGATCCCCCCTCGTCACCGGCTCCAGCAGCCGCTGCAGCGCCGCGGTCAGCTGCGGATCGCGTGCGGTCAGCCGCTTGCGCCCCCCGCCGGGCCGTCGCATGCGGGCGCTGCGGGCGGATGCCTCGCTGTCCGGCCCGGCGCGCAGCTCCCGCAGCCCGGCGCGCACGGTGGCCCGCGCCATGCCGGTGGCCCGCGCCACCTGGGTGATGCCTCCTCGCCCCAAGGCCCGCGCTTCGGTCGCCGCCCACAGCCGCCGCATCCGTTCGTTGAACACAGGCACCAAGGACTCGTACTTCTCCTTGATCAATGCGACCTGCTGGTTCATCCGTCGCGACAGCGTGAGAAACACGCTTCAGACCCGTTTCATTCAGAACATAGCACATCATGGCTGTGAGAGCAGTGCTGTTCCGTTTCCGACAGGGTTGCAGTCGCAAGTCCTGTCTCGCGCTCGGCGCCCCTGATCCGGCCTCATTCAGAGGCTGTGACCCCGACACCACATCCGGGCCACCGCTATGTTCCCAGCCCATTCTGACCACACGAGGGCCTCTGCCCAGCAAGCTCAAACGGTAAAGTTATTTTGGCGAGAGCCCTAAGGGGAGGCGGACTCTGGAGGCGGGCTGGCTCACGGTGCGGGTCTCGCGTGTCTTGATTCTAGGGGATACGAGGCCGGCCGGGTTGGCGGGAAGGAATGAACGGTGGGCAGCGGGAGGCCGCTTGCGGTTGTGTTGGCCAGTAGGTTGGCACGGATTGCCGTCGCGGACCGGAGGCCTGCCGGGTGAGCCGGAACCCTCTGCCGGACGGTCTCATGAGTAGCGGGGGTCACGGGCGACTCATAGGCTAGCGTGGACTTGGAGCCCGTGGTGAAGGCAGGGCGAGACGGCGGGTAGGTTCCTTGACCTCGGAGTGCTGGATGGTGAGGTTGCCGGTCTGGAACAGCAGGGCTGGGGTGGAGATGGAGCCGATATCGAAGGCCGACACGGCTGCGGTCGCGGTCAAGGCCGGGGAGTTCGGGAGCGAAGACGGTGTCGAGGTGGTGCTCAGTGTAGCCGCAGAGGGAGGAGTAGCGGGAGGCGAGGGTAAGGTCGCTGAGGTTGTTGAGGCTGGAGAAGGGGCTGACGTTGGACAACTTGGAGACTCCGGTGAGGAAGGAGAAGCGGACGTGCTGGTCGCACTCCTTGATGACGGAGTGCAGCTTGTGGAGGTAGTCGCGATTGGCCTTGGCGACCACGGGGGTGTCCAAGGCATCCGTGATGGGCTTGTCGTACTCGTCGACGAGCAGGACGACGCGCCGCTCGGAGCGGCGGCGCAGGGTGACGATGAGGTCTTCGAGGCGTCCGGCGGGGGTGGTGTAGCGGCGCTGCAGGCCGCAGTCGGACTCCAGTCGGAGCAGTCTCTCCCCGACGGTGGTCTCCACCTCGCCGGGGAGGGTCGCTCCGGCGTGGGCTAGGTTGAGCAGCAGCACGGGGCGGCGGACGGACCAGTCCCACTGGTCGTCGGCGGCCAAGCCATGGAAGAGTTCCCGGTTGCCCTCGAAGAGTTCCTTGAGGGTGCTGACGAACAGATTCTTGCCGAAGCGACGGGGTCGGGACAGGGAGTAGTGCTTGCCCGGCCTGAAGAGTTGGCCGGCGAAGTGCGTGTTGTCGATGTAGTAGAGATTCTGCTGGCGGATCTCGATGAAGGTCTGGACTCCTATAGTTGCCCAAGGAGGGGAGGCGGGGGCTCGGAGTGGCCAGCTGGGGTGGCGCTGGGGGATGCGAGGTGGTCCACGTAAGGGGGCCGGATGGTGTGTCGCTGGCCGGCCGGTGGCAGCCCTTGGCGGGAGGGCTGAGGCGATGCGGGAGGGTGTCTTCCGGTTGAGGGGAGAGCATCATCGCGTGTCGGTGCGCGCCCCTGTGGTCTCTGGCGGCTCGGAGCGGGGCTGGCTCGCCTCACAGGGGGCTGGTCTTCCCGGGATGGTTGGCTGAGCGGGGAGCGCCTCAGAGCGAGCCGCATGGCGAGGGCAGTGGTTGGGGCCGCGACTTGGATTGGAGGCGCTCTGAGTGGCCTCCCAGTGCGGTGCGGACGGTGTTCTGGTGCAGAGCAGCGCGGACGGTGGGCTGCTGCCGGATCCCGGACGGAGGACGCATCGCGCGACTGGCAGGGGCAGGCTCGCGGAGGGCGGGGCCGGGCGGTCCGTGGGACGAGCTGCGGGCGGCTGCTTCAGTCCGGGGCGGCTGCGTCGGAGGCGTCGGCTGAGCCGGCCTCGGCAGTGCCGACCGTCTCCCACTCCACGCGGACCACGTTGCGCGTCTCGCGGCTGAACTCCACGCCCACCAAGTGGACTGGCTTGCCGGAGCCGAGGTGCTGGTGCGCGTAGCGCTTGGCCTTGAACTGCCGCAGCGCCCGACCGGAGCCGCTCCGACCGTCCACGGTCTTGAACTCGAACAGCACGATCCTCTCGGGAGCGCTCACGGCCAGGTCGAGGTTGCCCCGTGAGGAGGCCTCTTCGGGGCGGGTGTCGAGGCCGAAGCCGGACAGGAGGGCGAAAAGACGGTGGCGTAGTAGCCCTCGTACCGCTGGATGCGGTTGTTGCGATACCAGTCGTGGGGGATGGAGGCGAAGAAGGCCTGCAGCGCTTGGTTGAGTTGCTCGAAGTTCCCGGCGCGGATGTGCTTGGCGACATCGCGGCAGCGGGCGAGGCGGTGCTGGGAGAGGCTGTTCACGAGGCTGGACAGCAGCGCGCGATTCAGGCTGACGCGGACCTCGCGGTTGGGGTAGTCGAGGCGGTAGTCGGTCGTGCCGTCGTCGCCCTTGGACCAGTCGGTGACGGTGAGGTAGCCGGTCTGGAACAGCAGCGCCTCGGTGCCGATGTGGTCGATGTCGAAGGCCGACAGCAGGGACTCGTCGGCCGTCAGGCCTTCGAGGTCCAGCGTCGAGACGTTGCGGCGGACCAGCAGGTCGGGGAGGAACTTGGGGGTGCCGGTCTCGAACCACCAAGCGAGGAAGTCGCGCTTGTCGAAGAGCAGCAGGACATCGTAGGGGTTGTAGACCCTCTTGTCGCCGCCCCAGCTGTAGCCTGTGTGCCACTCACGGATGCGGTCGCGGTCGAGGCCGGGGAGTTCGGGAGCGAAGACGGTTTCGAGGTGGTGGTCGGTGTAGCCGCAGAGGGAGGGGTAGCGAGGGCCGAGAGCGAGGTCGTAGAGGTTGTTGACGCTGGAGAAGAGGCTGACCTTGGGGAACTTGGAGAAAACGGTGAGGGAGGAAGGAGAAGCGGATGTGCTCGTTGCACTCCTTGATGTTCGCGTAGAGGGCGCGGAGGTAGTCGCGGTTGGCGCGGGCGAGGTCCGGCGCGTCCAAGGTTTGGGTGATGGGCTTGTCGTACTCGTCGACCGAGACTACGACGCGGCGGCGGACGGACCAGTTCCACTGGTCGTCGGCCGGCAAGCCTTGGAAGAGATTGTGACGGCCCTCGAAGAGCGCCTTGGGGGTGCTGACGAACGAACTCTTGCCGACGCGGCGTGGATGGGTTGGGAAGTAGTGCCGGCCTTGACTGAAGAGTAGGCAGGCGAAGTGCGTCTTGCCGGCGTAGTTGAGATGCTGCTGGCGGATCTCGTTGAAGGTCTGGACTCCTACTAGGGAGGCGGACTCTGGAGGCGGGCTGGCTCACGGCGCGGGTTCCGGGGCGGAGTCGGTGGAATTGGTGCGGTTCGGCTGCTGGGGAGTTGCCCAAGGAGGGGAGGCGTGGGCGCGGAGTGGCCGGCTGCCGTGGAGCTGGGGGATGCGAGGTGGTCCACGCAAGGGGCCCGGATGGTGTGCCGCTGGCCGGCCGGCGGCAGCCCTTGGCGGGAGGGCTGAGGCGATGTGGGAGGGTGTCTTCCGGTTGAGGGGAGAGGATCATCGCGTGCCGGTGAGCACCCCGGTGGTCTCTGGCGGCTCGGAGCGGGGCTTGCTCGCCTCGTGGAGGGCAGGTCTTCCCGTGATGGTTGGTTGAGCGGGGAGCGCCTCAGAGCGAGCCGCATGGCGAGGGCAGTGGTTGGGGCCGCGACTTGGATTGGAGGCGCTCTGAGCGGCCTCCCTGTGCGGTGCGGAGGGTGTTCTGGTGCAGAGCAGCGCGGACGGTGGGCTGCCGCCGGATCCCGGACGGGGGACGCATCGCGCGACTGGCCTGGGCCGGCTCGCGGAGGGCGGCGCCGGGCGGTCCGCGGGACGAGCTGTGGGCGGCTGCTTCAGTCGGGGGCGGCGTCGGCTGAGCCGGTCTCGGCAGTGCCGACCGTCTCCCACTCCACGCGGGCCACGTTGCGGGTCTCGCGGCTGAACTCCACGCCCACCAAGTGGACCGGCTTGCCGGAGCCGAGGTGCTGGTCCGCGTAGCGCTTGGCCTTGAGCTGCCGCAGCGCCCGGCCCGAGCCGCTCCGTCCGTCCACGGTCTTGAACTCGAACAGCACGATCCTCTCGGGAGCGCTCACGGCCAGGTCGAGGTTGCCGCGTGAGGAGGCCTCTTCGGGGCGCGTGTCGAGGCCGAAGCCGGACAGGAGGGCGAAGAAGACGGTGGCATAGTAGCCCTCGTACCGCTGGATGCGGTTGTTGCGGTGCCAGTCGCGGGGGATGGAGGCGAAGAAGGCGTGCAGCGTTTGGTTGAGTTGCTCGAAGTCCCCGGCGCGGATGTGCTTGGCGACGTCGCGGCAATGAGTGAGGCGCTGGGAGAGGCTGTTGACGAGGCTGGACAGCAACACGCGATTCAGGCTGACGCGCACTTCGCGATTGGGGTAGTCGAGGCGGTAGTCGGTCGTGCCGTCGTCGCCCTTGGACCAGTCGGTGACGGTGAGGTAGCCGGTCTGGAACAGCAGCGCCTCGGTGCCGATCTGGTCGATGTCGAAAGCCGACAGCAGGGACTCGTCGGCCGTCAGGCCTTCGAGGTTCAGCGTCGAGACGTTGCGGCGGACCAGCAGGTCGGGGAGGAACTTGGGGGTGCCGGTCTCGAACCACCAAGCCAGGAAGTCGCGCTTATCGAAGAGCAGGAGGACATCGTAGGGGTTGTAGACTCTCTCGTCGCCGCCCCAGCTGTAGCCGTTGTACCACTCGCGAATGCGGTCGCGGTCGAGGCCGGTGAGTTCGGGGGCGAAGACGGTGTCGAGGTGGTGGTCGGTGTAGCCGCAGAGGGAGGAGTAGCGGGTGTCGAGGGTGAGGTCGTTGAGGTTGTTGAGGCTGGAGAAGAGGCTGACCTTGTAGAACCTGGAGACGCCGGTGAGAAAGGAGAAGCGGAGGTGCTCGTCGCACTTCTTGATGACGGAGTACAGCTTGCGGAGGTAGTCGCGGTCGGCCTTGGCGACCGCGGGGGTGTCCAAGGCATCGGTGATGGGCTGGTCGTACTCGTCAACGAGCAGGACGACGCGCCGCCCAGCGCGGAGGTGCAGGGTGACGATGAGGTCTTCGAGGCGTCCGGCGGGGGTGGTGTAGCGGCGCTGCAGGCCGCAGTCGGACTCCAGTCGGAGGAGTCTTTCCCCGACGGTGGTCTCCACCTCGCCGGGGAGGGTCGCTTTCCACTGGTCGTAGGCCGCCAAGCCTTGGAAGAGATCGCGGCGGCCCTCGAGGAGCGCCTTGAGGGTGCTGACAAGCAGACTCATGCCGAAGCGACGGGGTCGGGACAGGAAGTAGTGCTTGCCTGGCCTGAAGAGTTGGCAGGCGAAGTGCGTCTTGTCGATGTAGTAGCGATTCTGCTGGCGGATCTCGCTGAAGGTCTGGACTCCTATAGTTGCCCAAGGAGGGGGAGGCGTGGGCTCGGAGTGGCCAGCTGCCGTGGCGCTGGGGGATGCGAGGTGGTCCACGCAAGGGGGCCGGATGGTGTGTCGCTGGCCGGCCGGTGGCAGCCCTTGGCGGGAGGGCTGAGGCGATGCGGGAGGGTGTCTTCCGGTTGAGGGGAGAGGGCCATCGCGTGTCGGTGCGCGCCCCTGTGGTCTCTGGCGGCTCGGAGCGGGGCTTGCTCGCCTCGCAGGGGGCTGGTCTTCCCGGGATGGTTGGTTGAGCGGGGAGCGCCTCAGTGGGAACCCTATGGTGAGGGCGGTGCTGAGGCCGTCTGGGAGGCCCGAGATCTCCTCCTCCGGCTCGTCATTGGGTGCAGGGGCGTTGCTCGGCTGCTCGGCACCCTCAACGGTGCCGGCGGACGGGAGGGCGTTGTCCGACGGGCCCAGCCAAGGAGTCGCGTGGGGCCTTCTTGGAGTGGCCCAGGGTGGTGGGTTGCGCTGCAGGAGCGCCTGCTCGTAGTCCACCTTCGGGTCTACGAAATGCGCTATGGGGGGGCTCAACGCCATCTCAGGGACTTGGTTGCGTGCCCCGGTTCAGCCGTCGATTGATCGATGACCTGAAATCAGGGGATGTGGCCCAGCGGTCTGGTGGGTGTGGGAGGCTGCCGCGGGGTCCCGCGATCTTCTCTTCCGGATAACGGTCCTCACGATTCCTCTGGGTGGGGCGTTGGCCGCCTGCCTGGGAGTCTGGGTGCTGCTGACGGGCGGGACGGCGGTGTTTGGCGGACTCATCGGTGGAGCAGATAGGAGCTTCTTGGAGTGACCAGAGGGCCGGCTCCGGACTGTCGGTTAGCGATGGAGCGACGGATGGGCAGAGGCAAAGGGGCCGGGCTGCGGATTGACTCTCTCGCGGCCCAGCGGCAGGCTGCTGGCCGGATTGACTGCCGCCGCCTCAGCATGGAGCGGTCTTGAGGTTGAGGCGGCCGGGAGAGGCGCACGGACCGCAGCCCACAGGGAGGGTCGGGATGCCGGCGGCCGTCCGCCGCGTTGGCGCGCTGCGAGGGAGTGTTGTCCGTAGCTGGCCGCCCTTGACCTCGGAGGAGGCGTTGGGGTGGGCGGTTGCGAACGGCATGACTGATCAACGGGCGGGGGCTGGGGCGCCTTGGTGGAGGGGTGGCAGGTATGCGGGCGGCCGGTCTCCGGTCTGGCGCGGCGGTGTGGAACCGGGTGAGGTGGTCGAGCGGGTGCGGGGTGGTGGGAGGTTTCTGTCTGTGGCGGAGGTGGGGCGACAGGGAGGCTGGCCGGATGGGGGGATGGATTGAGGGCAGGGCG
Organism: Bryobacterales bacterium; assembly: GCA_963662745.2. GTDB lineage: Bacteria > Acidobacteriota > Terriglobia > Bryobacterales > UBA6623 > VXMF01. The sequence goes on along the minus strand of CAXXUI010000001.1, from coordinate 4,054,679 downwards.
TTGTGTGGGGGGCTCCCTACCATTTGTCAAGGGCAAGAGGCGGTGATCTTGGGACTCATCCGAGGGCATCGGCATGCAGAGTGTGCGCGAAGCCGCGAGGGATGACTGGCCTTGCGAGATTGGATCGGTTGACTGTGGCCAGCGGGGGCCAGCCCCCGCACGCCCGGAGTTCATGAGGCATGGGGGAATCCATCGACAGATGGTCGGCAGCCTTCGACGGGGCGGTAGAGGTGATGTGGACGGGTGTCTTCCGGTGGAGGAGAGCTTCCTCGTGTGTCAGTGCGCGCCCCTGTGGTGTCTGGCGGTTCCGAGAGGGGCCTGTTCGCCTCACGGCGGGGAGGCTGGATGGCGGAGAGGCTGGGTCTTCCCTGCATGGTTCGTTGAGCGGGGAGCGCCTCAGAGCGAGCAGCGTGGCGCGGGCAGTGGTTGGGGCTGCGATTCAGTCTGGAGACGCTCTGGTGGGCTCGCTAGTGCGGTGCGGAAGGTGCTCTGGTGCAGAGCAGCGCGGACGGTGGGCTGCTGCCGGATCCCGGACGGAGGACGCATCGCGCGACTGGCCGGGGCCGGCCCGCGGAGGGCGGGGCTGGGCGGTCCGTGGGACGAGCTGCGGGCGGCTGCTTCAGTCCGGGGCGGCTGCGTCGGCGGCGTCGGCTGAGCCGGCCTCGGCAGTGCCGACCGTTTCCCACTCCACCAAGGCCACGTTGCGCGTCTCGCGGCTGAACTCCACGCCCACCAGGTGGACCGGCTTGCCGGAGCCGAGGTGCTGGTCCGCGTAGCGCTTGGCCTTGAGCTGCCGCAGCGCCCCCCCGGAGCCGCTCCGTCCGTCCACGGTCTTGAACTCGAACAGCACGATCCTCTCGGGAGCGCTCACGGCCAGGTCGAGCCTGCCGCGTGAGGAGGCTTCTTCGGGGCGCGTGTCGAGGCCGAAGCCGGACAGGAGGGCGAAGATGACGGTGGCGTAGTAGCCTTCGTACCGCTCGATGCGGTTGTTGCGGTACCAGTCGTGGGGGATGGAGGCGAAGAAGGCATGCAGCGCTTGGTTGAGTTGCTCGAAGTCCCCGGCGCGGATGTGCTTGGCGACGTCGCGGCAGTGGGTGAGTCGGTCGGAGAGGCTGTTGACGAGGCTGGACAGCAGCGCGCGGTTCAGGCTGAGGCGCACTTCGCGATTGGGGTAGTCGAGGCGGTACTCGGTCTCGCCGTCGTCGCCCTCGGACCAGTCGGCCAAGGTGAGGTAGCCGGTCTGGAACAGCAGCGCCTCGGTGGCGATCTCGTCAATGTCGAAGGCCGACAGCAGGGACTCGTCGGCCGTCCGGCCTTCGAGGTTCAGCGTCGAGAGGTTGCGACGGACCAGCAGGTCGGGGAGGAACTTGGGGGTGCCGGTCTGGAACCACCAGGCCCGGAACTTGCGCTTGTCGAAGAGCAGGAGGATGTCGAAGGGGTTGTAGACCTTTTCGTCGCTGCCCCAGCTGTAGCCGTTGTACCACTCCCGGATGCGGTCGCGGTCGAGGCCGGGGAGTTCGGGAGCGAAGACGGTGTCGAGGTGGTGGTCGGTGTAGCCGCAGATGGAGGAGTAGCGGGGGTCGAGGGTGAGGTCGTTGAGGTTGTTGAGGCTGGAGAAGAGGCTGACCTTGGAGAACTTGGAGACGCCGGTGATGAAGGAGAAGCGGATGTGCTGGTCGCAGCTCTTGATTACGGAGTAGACGCTGCGGAGGAAGTTGCGGTTCTTGGTGGCGAGGTCCGGCTGCTCGAGGGCGTCAATGATGGGCTTGTCGTACTCGTCGACGAGCAGGACGACGCGCCTTCCGGAACGTTCGTGCAGAGTACGGATCAGATGCCGCAGCCGTCCGCGGGCGGTGTTGTAGAGGCGCTTGACGCCGTGGCTGCGCTCCATGCCGTCGAGCTGCTCGCCGACATCTTCCTGCAAGTCGCCGGGCAGTGAGGCATCGACGTTGCCGAGATCGAGAATCAGGACGGGGCGGCGGACGGACCAGTCCCACTGGTCATCGGCCGCCAAGCCATGGAAGAGTTCCCGGTTGCCCTCGAAGAGTTCCCTGAGAGTGCTGACGAACAGACTCTTGCCGAAGCGGCGGGGGCGGGACAGGAAGTAGTGCTTGCCTTGCCTGAGGAGTTGGCAGGCGAAGTGCGTCTTGTCGACGTAGTAGAGATTCTCCTGGCGGATCTCGCTGAAGGTCTGGACGCCTAAGGGGCGGCGGACTCTGGAGGCGGGCTGGCTCACGGTGCGGGTCTCGCGTTTCTTGATTCTAGGGGATACGAGGCCGGCCGGGGTGGCGGGAAGGGATGAGCGGTGGGCAGTGGGAGGCCGCTTGCGGTTGTGTTGGCCAGTGGCTTGGCACGGATTGCCGTCGCGGACCAGAGGCCCGCCCGGTGAGCGGGAACCCGCTGCTGGACGGTCTCTTGAGTAGCGGGGGTCACGGGCAGCCTCATAGGCCGGCCTGGCCTGGGAGCCCGTGGTGAAGACAGGGCGAGACAGCGGGCCGGTGCTGGGGCGGTCTGCTGCCCGACGCCGGTCCTGCTGGCTGGTGGGCCAGGCGGAACGCATGTTCGGCAGCCGGCGAGGCGCCACGGTCCGCAAGGTGGGTGCCGGAGGGTTGTTTCGTTGCCGCTGGTCGGAGACCGGCTGCTCACTTCGGAGGGCGGGGCCGGGCGGTCCGCGGGACGAGCTGCCGGCGGCTGCTTCAGGTCGGGGTGGCTGCGGCGGAGGCGTCGGCTGAGCCGGCTTCGGCAGTGCCGACCGTCTCCCACTGCACCCGGGCCACGTTGCGGGTCTCGCGGCTGAACTCCACGCCCACCAGGTGGACCGGCTTGCCGGAGCCGAGGTGCTGGTCCGCGTAGCGCTTGGCCTTGAGCTGCCGCAGCGCCCGGCCGGAGCCGCTCCGTCCGTCCACGGTCTTGAACTCGAACAGCACGATCCTCTCGGGAGCGCTCACGGCCAGGTCGAGGTTGCCCCGTGAGGAGGCCTCTTCGGGGCGGGTGTCGAGGCCGAAGCCGGACAGGAGGGCGAAGAAGACGGTGGCGTAGGAACAGCCAGGCTAACTGGTGATGGACAGGCGGTGAGAGTCCGCCAGAGCAAAGGAGCGAGTCCTAGCCATGCTCACCGCGAGTCATGCGTTGTCAGCCGCGAGGCTGGGAATGAAGCGTTGACAGCGGCGCGTGCGGGCGGAGTAAATGAGCACCGTAAAACTCAAAGTTCGGAGTGCCGAGGCTTTCTACGTGGTCGAAGGCAACATCGTGCGGACCCAAAGCAACGTTAGGACGAATGGTCGGCGCGGACTCCGCGGTGTCAGAGAGTTCAGGCACGTACGTACGTCCAGAACCGGGACCTGGGAGGTCTGCGTGCCGCCCCGGCGGGTCGTCGCCGGGGCCGCAGCGGGAATGACAGGAGTCAGAAGTCGATGAGGTACGACACGCAGAAGTCAGACTCGGGCGTAGTACCGACGAAGGCGGCGAACCAAGGGGCGCGAGTCCCGGCGGAGTGGCTGGAGGGAAGGGCCGGGATCGAGAGGAATCCGGGAGGGGGCCGCACGGACCGCACGCAGAGGCGGGAGGTCGTGTCACAAGGCGCCGAACGGATACGGCAATTGGTAACGAGGAATCCGCAGGAGAAGCTGACTGCGCTGCTGCACCACGTCAGTGAGGAAGCGCTGGGGGAGGCGTATGCCGGGCTGCGGCCCGAGGCGGCCCCGGGCGTGGACGGAATGACGTGGGACGCCTACGGGGTGGGGCTCGACGAGCGATGGTCGGACCTGCACCGGCGGGTGCCTGTGGGAGCGTACCGGGCGACGCCGTCGCGGCGGGTGATGATACCCAAGCCGGACGGGGGCGAGCGACCGCTCGGGATCGCCGCCTTGGAGGACAAGATCGTCCAGAAGGCGGTGGTGGACGGGATCCTGACGCCGATATACGAGGCGGAATTCCTCGGCTTCAGCTATGGTTTCCGAGCGGGGCGGGGAGCGCATGACGCGCTGGACGCCTTGGCGGTGGGGATCGAGCGGTGCAAGGTCAACTGGATCCTTGACGCCGATGTGGCCAAGTACTTCGACACGCTGGACCGGGATCGACTCGTCGATCTGCTGGGCCGCAGGATCGGGGATGGGCGGCTGCTGAGGCTGATCCGGAAAGGGCTGAACGCCGGAGTGCTGGAAGAGGGCCGGTGGGCCGACACGGGGCGGGGCACCCCTCAAGGTGCCGTGATTTCCCCGGTGCTGGCCAATGTCTACTGACCGGTGCAAAAGTCTTGCACTCATAAAGCGGGCCAGATTTCGCAGGCTCGCGTTAGAGAACATCGTTGCACGGGCACCGGGAGATGTCGAGTGAAGTACAGAGAATTCAAGAGTCAAGCTATAGAGGTTCGCCTGTTCGAGCAGTTGGATTCCCCAAGTGATGTGACCTACAACTAGACTCATGCTGCCTTCAATGCCTGCTCAATGTACTTGCAATCCTGCTCACTGAAGAACTTCTTCACCAGCTCACTGTCTTCGCTCAGTCGTTCTAACGCCGCTTTCAGGTTCTTCCTCATCTCCGCCTTCGTCTTGCTCAGCATCCGACTCACCCGACTCTTCACCCACGCCCACAGGATCTCCACCGGGTTCACTTCCGGGCTGTACGTCGGCTGATACTCCAACTCGATCTGGCCCTCTTGTGCCTTCGACCATTCCCGAACCAGTTTCGCTGTATGCACGCTCGCATTGTCCACAACCACGATCACGGTCCCTGCAGTAGCCTGCTTCACCTGCTCCAGGAACTCAATGAATGTCAGTGCGCTCACGGAACCTTCATGCAGCTTCCAGTGCAACCTGCCGTCCGGACTGATCGCTGCCAGCATGCTCACTCGGTACTTCGAGTTCGCCGTCTTCACAATCGGCGTCTCTCCCTTTCGGCCCCAGGTCCTCCCGTACACGCACTGCGCTGCTAGGCCCGACTCGTCTGCGAATACTATCGTCTTGCCCTCCTGGACCGCACGCTTCACTAGTGCCGGAAACGTCTCAAACTGCCATTTCCGGACCTTCTCACGGTCATGCTTCAACGCTCTCTTCTTGGGTTTCTGCGGTGTGAGATTCAACTTCTTCATGGCGCGTTGCACCGTCCAGCGACTCACTTGCAATCCGAATTTCTCCTGCAGAGCCATGCGCACCATGTTGGCGGTCCACAGGGCGAACTCGAACCGCAACTGCTGCGGCGTCTTGGTCACCACTGTGTTCAGCATCCATTGCCAGTGGCGGTTCTTCAGCTTGGGCGGTCGTCCTGTCCTCTTACCTCTGTGGAGTGCGTTGACGCCCTTAGCACTGTAGAGGACCCACCAGCGGCGAACCGTGGACTGATGGACGCCTACCATTCTGCTTACAGCCCAAAAAGACCGGCCATTTCTGATTTCTTCAACGACTGCTTTCTTTACATCGAACTGCAGCGCTTCAGTGAGTTTGGAGAAGACAAGGAGTGGCACCAAGAACATGACCATAGGATACCAAACAGCGGAGTGTGGAGGCAACTGGGGGGCGGACGGATCGACGTCTATGACAGGGAGGACTCGCACAGTATAGATTCAATGCTCTCCAAATGGTCCGCTCCATAAACTCCCTATATGAATAGTAGCAGCCCCACATTCTCTGCAGGAACTCCTCTGACCCTGCTTGCGCACGACACCCCTCACGCGAGGTGGCACCTGCGCAAGACTTTTGCACCGGTCAGTACTTGCACTACGTGCTGGACGCATGGGTCCGCCAGTGGCGGCAGGAGCAGGCCCGGGGCGAGGTCATCATGGTGCGTTATGCCGACGACTTCGTGCTGGGGTTCCAGCACCGCGGCGACGCGGTGCGGCTGCGCGAGGCCTTGGAGGCCCGGCTGGCCGACAACGGGTTGGCGCTGCACCCGGAGAAGACGCGCCTGATCGAGTTCGGGAGGTTCGCCGCGGCGAGCCGCGCCGGGCGGGGAGAGGGCAAGCCGAAGACCTTTGACTTGCTCGGCTTCACGCATTACTGCGGGAAGACGCGGCAGGGAAGGTTCCAACTGGGGCGGAAGCCGATTGCGAAGCGGATGAGCCGCAAGCTGAAGGGACTCAAGCGGTGGCTGCTGCGGATGCGGCACGCGGACCCGAAGGACACGGCGCGGTGGCTGGGGCAGGTGTTGAACGGATGGCTGAATTACTACGCCGTTCCGGGCAGCTACCGGTTTCTGGCACGCTTCCGGGAGCGCCTGAAGCGCATCTGGGCGCGGACGCTGCGACGGAGGTCACAGAAGGGCCGCATCGACTGGAAGAAGCTGGACGCGCTCTGCAAGGAGCTGTGGCCGGCGGTCCGGATCCGACACCCATGGCCGAATCAACGATTCGCCGTTAGACACACGAGATAGGAGCCGGATGCATTAGCGTGCACGTCCGGAATCTGCGCGGGGGGCGCCGGGTAACCGGTGTCCCTACCGCAATTAGCCCTCGTAGCGGTCGAGTTCGTTGTTGCGGTGCCAGTCGTGGGGAATGCTGGCGAAGAAGGAGCTCAGGGACCGCTGCAGCTGGTCGAAGCGGGCCGCTCGGAGGTGGTCCGACAGCGAGGAGACGGCGGCCTGGCGGGCGTTGTTGGCCTTGGTGTCGTGCTCAGGGGGCGGCGGGGCGAGGGCCGCCATCAGGTGGCGGTTGAGGCTGGCGCGCACCTCGCGGTTGGGGTAGCCGAGGCGGTAGTGGCGCTGGCCGTCCTTGAGCTCGGAGTGCTGGATGGTGAGGTTGCCGGTCTGGAACAGCAGGGCCGGGGTGGAGATGGAGCCGATGTCGAAGGCCGACAGGAGTTCGTCGGTGGCGTGCAGTCCGTCGAGGCTGGGGGCCTGCACGCCGCGACGGACGAGGATTTCAGTCAGGGAGAACTGGGGGGTGCCGGTCTCGAACCACCAAGCTAGGAATTCGCGCTGGTCGAAGAGCAGGAGGACATCGTAGGGGTTGTAGACTCTCTCGTCGCCGCCTCAGCTGTAGCCGTTGTACCACTCACGGATGCGGTCGCGGTCGAGGCCGTTGAGTTCGGGGGCGAAGACGGTGTCGAGGTGGTGGTCGGTGTAGCCGCAGATGGAGGCGTAGCGGGGGTCGAGGGTGAGGTCGTTGAGGTTGTTGAGGCTGGAGAAGAGGCTGACCTTGGAGAATTTGGAGACGCCGGTGATGAAGGAGAAGCGGATGTGCTGGTCGCAGTACTTGAGTGTCGAGTAGAGGGCGCGGAGGTAGTTGCGGTTGGCGCGGGCGGAGGCGGTGGAATTGGTGCGGTTCGGCTGCTGAGGAGTTGCCCAAGGAGGGGAGGCGTGGGATTGGGGTGGTCGGTTGCCGTGGGGTTGGGGGATGCGAGGTGGTCCACGCAAGGGGGCCGGATGGTGTGTCGCTGGCCGGCCGGTGGCAGCCCTTGGCGGGAGGGCTGAGGCGATGTGGGACGGTGTTTTCCGGTTGAGGGGAGAGGGCCGTCGCGTGTCGGTGCGCGCCCCGGTGGTCTCTGGCGCCTCGGAGCGGGGCTTGCTGGCCTCACAAGGGGGCTGGTCTTCCCGGGATGGTTGGTTGGGCGGGGAGCGCCTCAGTGGGAACCGCATGGCGAGGGCGGTGCTGAGGCCGTTTGGGAGGCCCGAGATCTACTCCTCCGGCTCGCACTTGGGTGCAGGGGCGTTGCTCGGCTGCTCGGCACCCTCAATGGTGCCGGCGGGCGGTAGGGCGCTGTCCGACGGACCCAGCCAAGGAGTCGCTTGGGGGCTTCATGGAGTGACCAAGGCGTCGGTGACTGCGCTGGCAGCTCCGCCAGCAAGTCGTGCTCCTTGAGCATCCGAATCTAGCGTGGTGGGTTGCGCTGCAGGAGCGCCTTCTCGTAGTCCACCTTCGGGTTAACGTAACGCGCAATCGAGGGGCACTCAACGCCACCTCAGGGACTTGGTTGCGTGCCCCGGTTCAGCCGTCCATTTATCGATGACCTGAAATCAGGGGATGTGGCGCCGGCGGTCTGGTGGGTGTGGGAGGCTGCCTCGGGGTCCCGGGACCTTCTTTTTCCACCAACGGTCCTCACGATTCCTCTGGGTGGGGCGTGGGCCGCCTGCCTGGGAGTCTGGGTGCTGCGGACAGGCGGGACGGCGGTGTTCGACGGACTCACCGGTGGAGCAGATAGGAGCTTCTTGGAGTGACCAAAGAGCCGGCTCCGGACTGTCGGTTAGCGATGGAGCGACGGATGGGCAGAGGCAAGGGGGCCGGACTGCGGATCGACGCTCTCGCGGCCCAGCGGCAGGCTGCTGGCCGGATTGACGGGCGCCGCCTCAGCATGGAGCGGTCTTCCGGTTGAGGCGGCCGGGGGAGGCGCACGGACCGCAGCCCACAGGGGGGTCGGGATGCCGGCGGCCGTCCGCCACGTTGGCGCGCTGCCAGGGAATGTTGCCCGTAGCTGGCCGCCCTCAACCTCGGAGGAGGCGATCTGGTGGGCGACTGCGAACGGCATGACTGGTCAACGGGCGGGGGCTGCCACGCCTTGGTGGAGGGGTGGCAGGGATGCGGGCGGCCGGGAGGATGGAGGCGGCCGGCGGCCGGTCTGGGGTCTGGCGCGGCGGTGTGGAACCGGTCGAGGGGGTGCGGGCGGTGGGAGGTTTGGGTCTGTGGCGGAGGTGGGGCGACAGGGAGGCTGGCGGGATGGGAGGATGGATTGAGGGCAGGGCGCTGGGGGACTCAATGGCTGTGGGGGGACGGCGACCGGGTCATCCGGACGGTCACGGTGGACATCCCGGCCGCGGTGGCGAAGGACGCTAGGTTCGAGAACGCACGGCAGAACTCCGACAGGGAAAACGTCCGCGTCAACTCCGACCAAGCGACGCAGCGGCGGATGCTGGGGGTGGTGCAGGACAACACCCAGCTCTTCAAGCTGTTCGCCGACGATTCGGACTTCAACCGGTGGCTGATGGACACCGCATTCCAGCTGGCCTACGACGCGGCGGGCTGAGGATCTCTTGGGGCGTTGCGGGGGCGTATGTCCGCTCCGTTGGTGGGCTAATCTGGCTGATCTACGTCCTCGAAGGGTTCACTTTCGCGCCCTTACGGCGTAGACACCCGGCGCACACCTATTGCGCAAGAGAGACGTCACTACGCCTGCGACAACAGCTTCAGCGCATGATCTACAGAGGCCAGTTCGTTAGCAATTCTGTCACACACGGCTTCGAAGTGCCTGGCAAACGTGCCGTATGTCCTTCAGCGCATCCCTCTTGAGGTCCTCGGCTACGCTGCCACCCGAGTGGGCCGCCACCTTGCTCCTGATTCTCTGAGCCTCCCGCAGGCCCTCAAGTCGAATCGAATTACCTTGCGTACTCGTGGTGTCCGCTGCACCGATCGCTCTCTCCAGCAACGCGATGCTCCCGTCGTTTTTTCGGAACTCCACGCCTCCGCCCGCAATCAGCCGGCGAATAGGTCTGACACGGAACCCTTCTATGACCGCCGCAGTCAACGCTTGGAACGCACTGGCCCACTCTTGGGAACTGTCACCCCGCGGCACTCGCAGTGCATCCAATACCCTTTGCTTGCGAACACTCCACCAGGTCGGACCTTCCTGATTCCATCCTAGTAAGACGTGCTCAACGCGTGACAACGGCGGATCATCCGAAGGCCACTCCGCATCGAAGTCGGTCCTGATTACGTCGTCAGGCAGACCTGCCTTCGGTTTTTCGTTGAAGCTCTTCCAGTAGAGTTGCTCTTGGTAGGGCAAGTTGCGAAGATAGCAAATGTATGCAAACACTTGGCCAGCGTAATTCACACCGTAGGCTCGAAGCTCCCATGCTCCCCGGCAACGAATATCTCTATCCTTCACGGTGTACTTGTCGGGGTTAGCTGTGTACTTGTGCAGCACCTCCGCACGGAAGAATGCCGGAGACACTTCGAATGGCAGTGTCGTTCCCTCAGCATTGAAGTAGTTTGCAGTAGCACCGGGGCGAGTCGAGATCTCGGTGATCGTTTTGTTGCGCCAGTCGTGTGCCCAGAACTTTACATCCTTCTCAGCCCCTCCCCCGAACCACCGTCTTCTCTGACGCTCCCAGACCTTGTCACTTGGGGATACGTTCACGAACTGATAACCGCGCGCATAGGAACCGCACCCGGGAACAATCCTCTGCTTGAACACGAGGTCTGGGTAAGTAGAATCGCGAACCTTCGGCAGGGTGCCGTCTGGCCATTCGGTAACGCAATCCGGACGCGTCAACGTAAAGTCGAACAACCGCACAAGTAGTGAATCCGAGGCGGCTAGGTATTCTTCAAGGGCCTCCCTCGAAAAGGAAACCAGCGTGACTCCTAGATTATTGATCGACACGGAAATGATTGGGTCGAAGTCCCCGTTCTGGTCAAAGCGACAGTAGGCGCCGCGTTCGGGACGCCAGTGGCATTCCGACAGGTGCAGGTATTCCTGCGAGGCCTCCATATAGCAGGATCCGTCCGTCTTTAACCCGACAAACTCGCGAGGATAGACGAGGCGGGTAGCAGCTCCAAGGAGCTTGGACCCGCCAAACGAGGTCCCGCGATCAATGGTGATGCGACTATCGCCAGAGACGGTCGAGTAGCAAGCGACGGGGCCAAGGTCAGAACTCCACTGTAGCAGGTCAGTCTGATCACCGTGCGTGAGGTCGGCGCGAGGAACAATCGCCGAATCGACAAAGAAGCTGTTGGCTGCTGCGTGGACGATGAGCTCATCCTCCGTAGAATTCTCCGCTAGCACGGCTAGCTGCAAGCGTGCCGTGATCCAAGTGTCGAAGGAAGCCTTGTCTGCTGGGCACTTGGCAACCGACCGGATGCGGTCCAGCAAGGCTTGGTGCGAGGATGTGAGGTGGCGCTTGTTCATCGTTCATCTCCTTGAGAGCAGCTTGGCGGTGGGTTCTGCTAGCGCTCGGTAGCGGCGGTCTCCTAAGGCCGAGGACTCTCCGTATCTTACTCCATGCCCAATCCCCATTCCCCTCCCCGCCTAGCGCTAGCAGCCCGTGGCAAAAGTCCAGACTACGCCCGTGGGCTGATTCGCGGGTTCGCGCTTGGAATCTGAACCATCTCAAGCGAGATCGCGGTTTCTTGCGGGTCTTGGCTCAAATCGGGCTCAGAAACCCCCAGAATGGGCGCACTAGGCCCCATTTGACCGTCCTAGCCAGTTCTTTCAGCACTTCGCAAGGTCGGCGGGCATGCCTTGCAGGCCTCGAGGCGTACCGGTGCCCGTCAAGGACCGCATCAGGACCCCCAAGTTGAAGCCGCAGGCATGGATCAGCAGACGCTTCCTCACGTTTTCCTTGCCTCGTAGCCACAACCGTCGCATGGCTCCCGTTGCGTACATGTGGGCCATCGACCGCTCCACTTTTTCCGTGCGCTGCTTACTGTACTCGCGACCCGCCTCGCTCGCCACTCGTTTCTCATTCTCCTCATGCCGACGCTGCCGCTCCGGCTTGCCTGCCCAGTTGCGCGGCTTGCGTTTCGGCTCCGGCACATAGGAGTCGGCCCCCTCGGCTTCGATCCGCTCCAGCGTCTCGTCGCTGTGGTAACCCCTGTCGAGAACCACTGTCTCCGGCGAACTCCCTTGTGCATCTTGCACCGCTTCCAGCGTCTCTGGCAGCGTCTTCGTGTCGCCCTGATCTGCCTGCTGCACGGTGATCCCCACCAGCGCCCCGCTGTCCAAGTCCACCGCGTGCTCTGCCTTGTAGGCCATCTTCGTGCTTCCGTCCTTCATCTTCGCTACTCGTGCGTCTGGATCCGTCGGGCTCTCCCACTCCGCATTGCTGAGGCTCTTGCCCTTGCGCTTCTTGTCAAAACGGTTCAAGTCCTCCTCGCTCTCGACCGTCTCACCCGCTGCCTCCGCCAAGCTGCGCACGAAAGCCCGATAACCCTGCTGGGTTTGCTTGTGCCGCAAGGTCTTCAAGGCCGCATTCGCCTGCAAGGTGGTGGCATCCACCGTCAAGTTGTTGCCCTCTGCCAGGCCCGCCTCGCGCAAGCGCTCCAGGACCCAGCTGAAAACCTGCTCATGCACTTCGAGGGACAGCAGACGGCGCGTGCGCGAGAGCGTCGAGTGGTCCGGCGTCCTCTCGTGCAGGCCATAGCCCAGAAAGGCCCGCAAGCTGAGCGAATCGCAAGCCATCAAGGCAATGCGCCGCTCCGAATCGAGGCCCATCAGGAAGCCCAGCAGCAGCAGGCGGAAATACACCCCGGGAGGCAAGGACGGCCGGCCCATGCGCTGGGCGTAGAACGGTTGGCACAGCTCCTCGACGAAACTCTCGAACCCCGCGTCCTCCAGGAGTTGATTGAGCCGCTTGAAGAACGGCACAGTCGGTGCCGTCGGCAAATCCTCTGCCGTCAGCACTGCTGGCATCGGTTTCTGTCTGCGCCTGCCCATCACAATGGAAACATTATACAGCATATCGTTTCCATCGGGGCATCCCCGCGACTTTTGCCTCAGGCTGCTAGATCGGAGTTGAGTCTTGCCTGCAGCTGCGAGTTGAACCTAGCCTAGCCGATTCTGTGAGAGGTGTACAACGACAAACAAATCTTCATCCGGCGACAATTCACACTTTCACAAATCTGGGGGCGGGGAGGCTGCGGCGGAGGCGTCGGCTGAGCCGGCCTCGGCAGTGCCGACCGTCTCCCACTCCACGAGGGCCACGTTGCGGGTCTCGCGGCTGAACTCCACGCCCACCAGGTGGACCGGCTTGCCGGAGCCGAGGTGCTGGTGCGCGTAGCGCTTGGCCCTGAGCTGCCGCAGCGCCTGGCCGTTGCCCCTCCGCCCGTCCACGGTCTTGAACTCGAACAGCACGATCCTCTCGGGAGCGTTCACGGCCAAGTCGAGGTTGCCCCGTGAGGAGGCTTGCTCGGGGCGCGTGTCGAGGCCGAAGCCGGACAGCAGGGCGAAGAAGACGGTGGCGTAGTAGCCCTCGTACCGCTGGATGCGGTTGTTGCGGTACCAGTCGTGGGGGATGGAGGCGAAGAAGGCGTGCAGCGTTTGGTTGAGTTGCTCGAAGTTCCCGGCGCGGATGTGCTTGGCGACATCGCGGCAGCGGGCGAGGCGGTGCTTGGAGAGGCTGTCGACGAGGCTGGACAGCAACACGCGGTTCAGGCTGTGGCGGACTTCGCGGTTGGGATAGTCGAGGCCGTACTCGGTCGCGCCGTCGTCGCCCTCGGACCAGTCGGCCAAGGTGAGGTAGCCGGTTTGGAACAGCAGCGCCTCGGTGCCGATCTCGTCGATGTCGAAGGCCGACAGCAGGGACTCGTCGGCCGTCAGGCCTTCGAGGTCCAGCGTCGAGACGTTGCGGCGGACCAGCAGGTCGGGGAGGAACTTGGGAGTGCCGGTCTGGAACCACCAGGCCTTGCACTTCCGGGTGCGGAACGTCAGCAGCAGGTCGAAGGGGTTGTAGACCCTCGCGTCGCCGCCCCAGCTGTAGCCGTTGTACCACTCGCGGATGCGGTCGCGGTCAAGGCCCTCCAGTTCGGGGGCGAAGACCTCGTCCAAGTCGCGCTCGGAGTAGCCGCAGAGGGAAGAGAAAGGAACCTCCAAGGTGAGGTCGATCAAATTGTTCAAGCTGGAGAAGAGGCTGACCTTGGAGAACTTGGAGACGCCGGTGATGAAGGAGAAGTGGATGTGCTCGTCGCACTCCTTGATGTTCGCGTAGAGGGTGCGGACGTAGTCGCGGTTGGCGCGGGCGAGGTCGGGCTGGTTCAGGTTCTCGGTGATGGGCTTGTCATACTCGTCGACCAAGACTACGACGCGGCGGCCGGACTGGTAGTGCAGCTTGACCAGCAACTCAGCAAAACGATCCGCCCCTCTGACGGCCGAGAGCGTGATGTCGGAGGCGAACTCGTGCAGGTTCAACTGCCGCAGCAGGTTGTCGTGCAGTCCGCCGGGCTCGGTGTAGTGGCCGCCACCGAACGACAGATGAGCGACGGGCCGGCGGACGGACCAGTCCCACTGGTCGTAAGCGGCGAGACCTCGGAAGAGTTCGCGGCGGCCTTCGAAGAGCGCCTTGAGGGTGCTGACGAAGAGACTCTTGCCGAAGCGGCGGGGACGGGACAGGAAGTAGCAGTCGCCTTCGTTGGCGAGCCGCAGGGCGTAGGGGGTCTTGTCGACGTAGTAGCAGCCCCGCTCGCGGAGCTTCCGGAAGGACTGCGTGCCGGTCGGCAGGCGGCGCTTGTTGCGGGCGACAGGCATGGTGGCGGGCTGCTGCAGTTTGATTCTAGCGCACCGCGTGCTGATGACGGCTCACCGCGACGATGGACTTGTCCCTTGGGGTGCCGGCCAGCCGAGGTGGCACGGTGCGGCCCTGACAGTGCTGGTGAGCGGAATGGCCGCTGGCGACGCGAGCATCACATCTGATCCAGTGGTCGTCGTCCAGGGCGAGGGAGCCGCGTCGAGTACTGGTTCCGACGACACCCACCGGGTCCCCCGGGCTAGGTCTGCCGTGTAGCTACAAATCGCGCTGACAACGAGACAATGGGACCCGGGGCGCACCTCCCCCGGGGACCGATCGAGTCCACGGCCGGCAACCAGGACTGGACAACAGCAAGGCGATTGTGCTAGACAATACTGAGTGCGGGCGCAGTCGCAAATCCAGCGCACCTTGGGCCGGGCCGAGGCGGTCGACAGGATCGCCGGCATTCTGGCCAGCGAGCAGTTTCCGAGTCGCAGGGCGTTGGGCCGTCGCATCTGCGCCGAATTTGGCTTTCAGGATGCGCTGGGCCGCTGGCAGTTGGCGGGTTGCCTGAAGGCTCTCAACGTGCTGGCCCAGCGCACGGAGCGCATCGTGCTGCCGCGCCCGAAAAAGGGTGTTCCGCGGGGCCGCAAGCCCTATCGCTTGGTCTCGGGCGTGGGCTTGGCCGAGCACCTGCCGCCGCGGCTGGAGCAAGTGCGGGAACTGTCGGTCCAGCGCGTGGACGGGCCCGGCCGGAGGGCCGTCTGGAACACGCTCATCGAGCGCGAGCACCGCCAGGGGATGACCATCTTCGCCGGGGCCCAGATGCGCTACCTGGTGCATTCAGCTGAGGGCTGGCTGGGGGCGCTGGGGTTCGCCGCGGCGGCACTGCGACTGGCGGTGCGCGAGCACTGGATGGGCTGGAGTGACGAGCAGCGGCAGCAACATCTGAACCGCGTGGTGGGGCTGAGTCGGTTCCTGATCCGGGGCGGCTGCCGCAACTTGGCCAGCCATGTGCTGGGCCAAGTGCTGCGTCGCTTGCCACAGGACTGGCGGCAGCGGTACGGGTACTGCCCTTGGGTGGTGGAAACGTTCGTGGCACCCGGACAGCGGGGGACGTGTCTGAAGGCGGCGAACTTCGTGCGGCTGGGGGTCACGGCGGGACGCGGGCGGCAGGACCGGCGCAAGCGGCGCGCGGCGGGGCGCAAGACCGTGCTGGTGTACGAGTGGAGTCGCCGCTGGCGGAGGCAGCTGGGTGTGCAGTGGGTGGATCCGGCGCCGCGGCTGGAGCCGGGCCAGGGCTTGGACAGCGAGACGTGGGCCGGGCAGGAGTTCGGAGGGGCGATGCTGGGAGACCAGAGACTGACCAAGCGACTGGTGCATAGCGCGCAACTGCTGGCGCTGCATCCGGGAGAGTCGATCGCGCGCAGCAGCTCAGGCCCGGGCCGGAATGCCTCGGTGGACGGGTATTACCGGCTGATTGAGAAGCCCGAGGACAGCCGGGTGAGGGTGAAGAGTCTGCTGGCTCCCCACCGGGCGCGGACGATCCAGCGCATGCGGGGGCAGCGGACGGTGCTGTGCGTGCAGGACGGCAGCGACCTGCGCTACGCGCGGCGGCCGGGGTGCAAGGGGCTGGAGGTGATCGGGCGCAACCAGACGCGCAGCAAGACCAAGGGGCTGCATCTGCATCTGACGCTGGCGGTGACGGCGGAGGGGCTGCCGCTGGGCGTGCTGCGCTGCGGTTTCGGGACGCCGACCAAGCAGCAGGGCGGCAAGAGCCAGCGCTGGATTGACGGCTACCGGGACACTGCGAAGGCCGCGCAGGAGCTGACGCGGAGGACGCAACTGATTGCGGTGATGGACCGCGAGGCCGATTTCCTGGACCTGTTCCGGGAGCGGGACAGGGACGGGCGGGTGGAGATCCTGGTGCGGGCCAAGCACAACCGAAACCTGCGCCCGAAGGGGGCCAAGTTGTTCGCGAAGCTGGCGGGCGGGAAGGCTGCCGGGAGTATGCAGGTGCAGGTGGAGGGCTTGACCGAGCGGCCGAAGGCGAGTCGCAAGCGGGCCCGCCCGGCGCGCAAGAAGCGGCTGGCGAGCTGCGAGCTGCGTTACCGGCGGCTGGAGTTGCCGGACACGGGCCAGGGCGGAGAGCCGGTGACGATGTGGGGGGTGCATCTAGTCGAGGTGGACCCGCCGACGGGCGAGCAGCCGGTGCAATGGTACTTACTGACAAGTCTGGAAGTGACCGGCGCGGACAGCGCCGAGAGGGTGGTGGGACATTATCTGCAGCGCTGGAGGATCGAGGACTACTTCCGCGTGCTGAAGACTGGCTGCGGGGTGCAGCGGACTGCGTTCCGGAGCGCGGTGCGACTGCAGCGCGACGTCGCGATCAAGAGCGTGATTGCGTGGCGGTTGATGGTGTTGACCCTGCTGGGGAGGCAGGTGCCGGAGCTGGGGGCGGACCTGCTGTTCACGCAGGAGGAGTTGGAGTTCCTGCGCGACTACGCCCACGAGTACCAGTTCCCACAGCCGGACAACTTGGGCGCGGCCATGCACTTGGTAGCGCATTTCGGGGGACACCGGGATCGGCGGCACGACCACCCCGCCGGTCACCAGACAATCTGGCGCGGCTACAACAGGCTGACGACGGCGACCGTCGGGCATCTGGTCTGCTCAAAATGGGGAGCGGGCCGTCGCGAAAAGGGTTGACGAAAATCGTGTTGTCCGGTCATAGTTGTAGCTACACGGGAGGGCTAGGTCGCTGGGGAGTGCAGCCTTGAGGGGAGCGAGGGACTGATCGGGCTGGGCAGCTACCCAAGTGTTTCCAAGGATGTTCCCTAGGGGTCGATGCGACAGCAGCGCCGGGCACGAGTTGAGCGGGCAGGTTCTGCCGCTTGCCATCGAGGCACTGCGTCGAGCGGCGATCGGTCCCGGGAAGCTGATAGAGATCGGTCGCTTGCTGGGAATCGCCGAAGCAGAGATTCGCGAGTACGCCGAGGCAATCCAATCAGCCTGACAATTGGGCTGCCGACTGGCACCGGCCGGCCTTGGAGCGGGGCGGTGTGACGTGCTGGCGGGTAGCGGAGGCCGCTGCGCTCATCGAGCGACTTCGGAGTGAAGCACTCCGTGGGAGGTGTGAGGGGGTTGCTGCGCCGAAGTGGTATGAGCGGAGAGCGCAGTCGGTGATCGAAGTTGAGGGGGAGGATTGTGACGAGCAAGTAGGGGGCGGCACTCCAACAGGCAATACTGCCGACATGGACATCTCGTGATGTCCTTGCTGAGACACGCACGGATGCCGATGTTCGTAGCACTGAGGCTAGGCTCCACAGTGTTCACTCTGACCTAGCGCTCGCCAGGGCCGGGCAGCGTAACCCGCTATCATGAATGCTGGCACGGATTTCGAATGAAGATACACTACTACCGGCTTGAGGTTGAGAACCATTCAATGACGATTTCCGCTTTGTTGGAGACGATCAAGGCCCTGCCGCTAGAGTCGCGTGAGAAGGTCATCCACGGCAAGCACGTCATCTTGGAGAATTGCTCGATGCAAGGCAAGCTGTACACGATGGACTTCACGCTGAGGCGCATCCGGAACGGACCGGGCTACTCTGCGCCGCGCACCGAGATCCGTGACTTCGAGTTGGAGAAGGGTGCCGGATTCGGTGAGCAGACGGCCGCAGTCTATTCGCCGACCGGGTTCCTCGCCGTCCAGTACAACCACTTCGGCGCCCGCCCGTCGGTGATTCCGGCATTCTTGGAAGAGTTCCTGCCGCCCAGCCAGCCATCCGGTCAGGAGCCGCCCGCCGTCAAGCTGGAACCAGTTCTCAACAATACAGCCTTCACCCGATTGCTCGACAGCCACAAGCAGACCCGCTTCGAATGCGCGGTCTTTGCCGACAAGATCACGCCGGAGATGGCTGAAGGAAATGTGCCGATGTCGACGGCACTCGCAATGCACAACAAGACGGAGGCTTGCAGCGTGCAGTTTGCTCTCTCGCTCGGAGGCGGGAAGCGAAGCGGCCGTCTGCGGATCGTGGACGAAATCAAGACCCTACTCCAGCATCCAGGAGTTCTCAAGAAATGCCGTGTTACCGTCAAGCCCGACCTTGATGCCGCAACCGAGGTGCTCGACTTGTTGGAGCATCGTGAGGCAGCCGAGATTCCCAATCGGGACCTAGAGATTTCGAGTGGCAGGCGGTTCACCCGCTCCAGCCGGTATCGTGCGATTCGCCGCGTGTTCGAGGCGTGGCTGCAGGCGCGACCGTCCCGCCCGGAGGGAAATCAATGAAGTCGCTTAGGATGGAGAAGCGCTACCCGTTCATCATTGCCGCGATCTGCGGAGCAGGGAGTTGGTTATGTCGACTGGAGATGGAGGCGAACGCGGCACAAACCCTCGCCGCGACCGTCTCGCTCGGAGCCATCACATCCGGCTTCGTGGGAACCTCGCTGTCGATCCTCACCAGTCTCAACTCGCCGATCATGCAGAGGATTCGCGCAACCCCCTACATTGTGATCCTCAAGCAGTACCTCGGCTGGTCCGTGCTCGCGGGGATCGTCTTGTCCGTCATCAGCATTGCCGGCCTGTTCTTCAACTTCCCGGATGAGCCCCTCTTCGTCGCGGCTTGGATCTCGACGCTCGCCTTCTGCGTCTGCTGCCTGTACCGCTTGTGCCGCACCATGCTGGAAGTCTTCGCTGATCGCGAGAACGTGCCCCATCGAGGCTGACCGAGACATCGCCCGGTCCAGTGACCGGTATTCGACACCGCGGCGAGCACCTGATGAATGTCAGATTATTTTCCTGACCTGAAGCGGTCTGGGGCACTCTGGCTGAACGTCAAGATGGCTATCGCGTCAGAATTCGGTTGGAGCGACGACGGCAAGCGGGCTCAGGAGGGTGAGGTAGAGGTGGGCTGCGCAGGTGTTGTTTCGGTGCCGGACTGCGCGGACCATTGTTTGACGCGCCGACGCAGGTCGGAGTTGCGGGCGTAACGGTCGAGGGCTGGCCGGACCGTGGCCTCTGATGTTAAGAACAGTGGCCAGCACAGCGCGAACGGGCCGGAACGGCGGGCAAGGTGCTAGGCACTCTGCGACGCTCTGTCGCCTCGAGAGTGACGCAGGTGGTGGTCGGTCGATGGGGCGCTGGCTGGACAGTACTGAGCCGCAGCGGCCTGCTGTGTCGTGTCCGGCCAGCGGGTCGGACTGGCGGAAGGGTGCGTGCCGAGCGGTGGCGGGGAAGTGCCGCCCGGCTGGGGCCGGGCGAGCAGCCGGCACGGTCGGTGGCGTCGAGTCCCGGCCTCTGGCTGTGAACTCGTAGACGAGACGCAGGTCGGTGCCGGGATACACGGTGCGGCTGGCGTTGAGCGCGCCAGGGGCTCCAGGCGGCGGCCGTGGACGGGTGCAGCCAACCCACCCGCAGCGCCCCCGCCTCGGGATCGGGCTCCAGATGCGCCGGAATTGTCATTCGTCTAAGGATGGAAGTAGATTCGGTTAATCCGTCCCCGACGGCGTCAAGACGGGGTGCGATTCAGTCTTTGCTCGGGGCGTCCGCGGGCTTGCCATTCCTCCATTTGCTGCTCGGGTGGCGGGAGCGGCGCGGGAAGGAGCGGCCGGGCCACTCGCGTTGGGGACTGCGTGCCCCGTGCTCCAGCACCCGGTTCAGGGTGTCCCGCAACTGCGGGGCCTGCAGCAAGAGGCCTTCGAGTTTCCGTTCCACCGCGCCCAGGCTGTGGTTGGAGTTGACCCGCAGGGGCGCTCGGCCGGCCTCCCCGCCCTGGGACTCGAAGTGCCGCTCGCTGTGGCTGGCGAACAGACGTGCCATGACGATCAGCGTGAAATGCGCGTATAGCTCCTGCTTGACGGTCTGCTCGCTACGGCCACGAGAGCTCTCGACCCGCAGCAGTTTCGTCGAGATCTTGCACCGGATTCTGAAGTCCGGCTGCAAGGTGGGATACCTGGCCCACCGGACAGGGCAGCGGACTGAGCGGGCGGTCACGATCAAGGCGGTGATCGCTTGGCGGCTGGCGGCGATGACGCTGCTGGTGCGAGAGACACCGGAGCGGTCGGCGAGGGTACTTCACACGGATGCCGCTCCGTATCCTGCGGCACTGTACGGCCCGCCACCGGAGCATCAGAAGATCTGGGAAGGCTAGGAGCACTTTGAGCCGCCGCCTTGTCGCTCGGCTGGGATATACCTGCCAATAGAAGGGTAAGTTTCTTTCGACGCTTCTTGGCAGTAGAGAACTCAAGTGTTTGCGAGTCGTTGGAGATGCTGAGCACCGTACGCTTCTTGTCCCATGCAGCAACGAGGGCAGTAACAGCTCCACCGACGGTCATCAAGTTGCTCTTTCTCGTGTCAGAGTCAAACAGCAAGGATGCCACCGTGACACCTGAGGCAACAAGAGCGATTGTAAAGGGAATTACTGACGTGAGTACCCAAGATTATAATTGGCGCATTTCATTCTCAGCTTCTGGTTGCATGTGAACTGACTTTAGTGTATAATAATAGAGTGATTGGGAAGAACGGTTCGGCCTATAAAATCCCCGGTAAATGGTTCCGCAAAGGCATCTCAATGATCGAAGTGATCCAGATGTTCCCTGACGACGGAACGGCTGAAATCTGGTTCGCTGAACTCCGCTGGCCCCACGGCCCCGAGTGTCCCCATTGCTGCTCTGACAACGTGCAGTCCGGCTGCGCTCACCCCTCCATGCCCTATCGCTGCCGCGCCTGCCGCAAGCGCTTCTCCCTGCGCACGGGCACCGTGATGGCCGACACCAAGCTCGGCTACCGCCTCTGGGCCCTGGCCATCTATCTGATGTGCACCAGCATCAAGGGCATCTCCAGCACGCGACTGAGCCGCGAGCTGGGCATCACTCAGAAGTCGGCCTGGCATCTGGCCCATCGCGTGCGGGCCGGGTTGGCCGCACCCGCCGGGCTGTTCGGCGGCCCGGTGGAAGTGGACGAGGTCTACATCGGAGGCAAAGAGAAGAACCAGCACGCCAGCAAGAAGCTGAACGCCGGGCGCGGGACGGTCGGCAAGCAGCCGGTGGTCGGAGGGCGCGACCGCGCCAGCGGGCGAGTGCATGCGCAAGTGGTGCCGAACACTACCAAAGAAGAACTGCAAGCCTACGTGAACAAGATTGCAACTCCGGGCGCGGAAGTGTACACGGACAGCTCTTCCAGCTACCAGTCGCTGGAGGGCTTCCAGCACGCAGCGGTGAACCATTCCGGCGGAGAGTACGTGCGCGGCAGGGTGAGCACCAACGGCATCGAGTCATTCTGGGCGCTGTTCAAGCGCGGGCTGTACGGGATCTACCACCACCTCAGCGTGCGCCACCTGCATCGCTACCTGGAGGAGTTCTGCGGGCGCAGCAACCTGCGCCCGCTGGACACGGCGGAGCAGATGAGGCAAGTGGCGCTGGGGCTGCAGGGCAGGCGTCTGACCTGGGCCATGCTGGCGGGCCGGGCCGCGGCCGCCTGAGGCATCAGCGGCTCCGGCGGCGTGGAGCCGCCAGCGGCAGCAGGCCCGGCTGGGAGCCGCGGCGGGTGCGGGCGCCCAGCACGGGATGTCCGAGGGGCGGATCGGCGCATCCTGGGTTGAGAATTGGAGCTGCCGCGCGCGACGGTCGGCTGCTAGAGCACCAGAGGCGGGCCAGGGACGGGGGAACTGCCCGGCACAGATTATGTGCTCATGGAGACCAGAATGAGTTCCATCGATACTGGCGGAATGGGCGCCGAGCACGATGTGAGACCGGCAGCATGCCGCAAATAGACGCAGACTATTCCGATTCGACACGAGTACCATATGCTGGATCCGTGACGGAACCCATACAACATCTGGATCCTGGGTACTCACGTCAGTAATTCCCATTGTAAAGGGTCTGGCTCCCTCGTGAGTCTCGATTCGCAGTTCAGCCTCCTCGGCATCTGTGTCTGGGTCCGGGTCGCAAAGGTAGCCCATGTTGACACCGGCAATGAACACCTGATTTTTCGTTACGAGAAGGTACCCATCCCGCCAAGCGCCATCGGGAACGCGATACTCTCCGCGCACCATATTGGGAGCGTCGTCGGACGCTCTGACAGCGACTGAGCCAACCAAACCTAGTAGGACGGAGAAACGTGCGATTCGCGCCAGACGCATTGCAGAATACCCCCTCCTTCAAGTCTAGCACTGTCGATCCTCGCCTGCCCAAGCGCTCTATCCAGATCTCCGGACAAAGCTAGTTGGCCCATAGTCAGAACTCTGGAGGCGCGGCACGTCGCGAAGCGGGTGGCTTGGCCCGCGGTCTTCGGAGCAGGCCCCGCGGTGGCATCCGCAGTAGCCGCGTGGTGGTCGATCTGGTTCTGACTCCGTCGCCTTGAGAAGTGGTGATGAGCCGTCGAGCGGTTGACGGGCCGGAACTGGCTCGGGCTGCGGCTCGACTCGGGTTCACGCTCTTCCTGTCCGTCCGCCACCCGGCGCAGTCGGCTGCGTGAATGCGGACGAGAGGTCAGGGCTGCACGGCGCGGCCGTAATGCCTTGAGGAAGTCTCTTCGCCCAGCGCTTCGGCGGGAGTCGAACTACGCGCCGGAGGGTTGCTTCGGGAAGCGATCGTCAGTGGATTAGGGATTGGTCGGCTCCGGCGGGGGCGTGGGCGGAGGCAGTGGATGCTGTGCGATTCGGCTGCTGATGAGGAGCCGTGGGCTGGGATGTGGCTGGGAGGACCGGCAGCGGTGGTGCTGCAGGATCTTAGGGGGTCCTCGCAAAGGGGCCGGATGGTGTGCCGCGGCCGATGGCTAGCAGCCTTCGAGGGGGCGGCGGAGGTGATGCGGAAGTGTGTCTACCGGTTGAGGCGAAGTTCCTCGCGTGTGGGTGCGTGCCCCCGGTGGCGTCTAGCGGCTGCGAGCGGGGCTGTTCGCCTCACGGTGGGAAGGCTGGATTTTCCCTGCGTGGTGCGTTGAGCCGTGAGTGCCTCAGAGCGAGCAGCGTGGCGCGGGCAGTGGTTAGGGCCGCAATTCATTCTGGAGTCGCTCTGGCGGGCTTGCTAGTGCGGTGCGGAGGGCGCTCTGGTGCTGAGGGCGCGGACGGTGGGTCGCTGCCGGATCCCAGCCGGAGATTCGGCGCGGAGTTCGTGACAGAGTCGAGCGGCGCCAATCGGCCGGCGGGGTGTGGGCCGGATTGCAGGAGTGGGTGCTCTCTCGGAGCCATGCCGCTGGTCGGAGGCCGCCTGCCCCGTCGGGAGGGCGGGGCTGGGCGGTCCAGGGGCGAGCCGCGGATGGCTGCTTCAGTCCGGGGCGGCTGTGGCGGAGGCGTCGGCTGAGCCGGCCTCGGCAGTGCCGACCGTCTCCCATTCCACCCAGGCTACGTTGCGGGTCTCGCGACTGAACTCCACGCCGACCAAGTGAACCGGCTTGCCGGAGCCGAGGTGCTGGTCGGCGTAGCGCCCGGCCTTCAGCTGCCGCAGCGCCCGGCCGGAGACTTGGCTCCCGGGGACGGTTTTGAACTCGAACAGCACGATCCGCTGGCGGGTCAGCACGGCCAGGTCGAGGTTGCCTCGGGAGGACGCCTGCTCGGGGCGGGCGTCGAGGCCGCAGCCGTTGAGCAGGGCGAAGAAGACGGAGGCGTAGGAACAGCCAGGCTAACTGGTGATGGACAGGCGGTGAGAGTCCGCCAGAGCAAAGGAGCGAGTCCTAGCCATGCTCACCGCGAGTCATGCGTTGTCAGCCGCGAGGCTGGGAATGAAGCGTTGACAGCGGCGCGTGCGGGCGGAGTAAATGAGCACCGTAAAACTCAAAGTTCGGAGTGCCGAGGCTTTCTACGTGGTCGAAGGCAACATCGTGCGGACCCAAAGCAACGTTAGGACGAATGGTCGGCGCGGACTCCGCGGTGTCAGAGAGTTCAGGCACGTACGTACGTCCAGAACCGGGACCTGGGAGGTCTGCGTGCCGCCCCGGCGGGTCGTCGCCGGGGCCGCAGCGGGAATGACAGGAGTCAGAAGTCGATGATGTACGACACGCAGAAGTCAGACTCGGGCGTAGTACCGACGAAGGCGGCGAACCAAGGGGCGCGAGTCCCGGCGGAGTGGCTGGAGGGAAGGGCCGGGATCGAGAGGAATCCGGGAGGGGGCCGCACGGACCGCACGCAGAGGCGGGAGGTCGTGTCACAAGGCGCCGAACGGATACGGCAATTGGTAACGAGGAATCCGCAGGAGAAGCTGACTGCGCTGCTGCACCACGTCAGTGAGGAAGCGCTGGGGGAGGCGTATGCCGGGCTGCGGCCCGAGGCGGCCCCGGGCGTGGACGGAATGACGTGGGAGGCCTACGGGGTGGGGCTCGACGAGCGATGGTCGGACCTGCACCGGCGGGTGCCTGTGGGAGCGTACCGGGCGACGCCGTCGCGGCGGGTGATGATACCCAAGCCGGACGGGGGCGAGCGACCGCTCGGGATCGCCGCCTTGGAGGACAAGATCGTCCAGAAGGCGGTGGTGGACGGGATCCTGACGCCGATATACGAGGCGGAATTCCTCGGCTTCAGCTATGGTTTCCGACCGGGGCGGGGAGCGCATGACGCGCTGGACGCCTTGGCGGTGGGGATCGAGCGGTGCAAGGTCAACTGGATCCTTGACGCCGATGTGGCCAAGTACTTCGACACGCTGGACCGGGATCGACTCGTCGATCTGCTGGGCCGCAGGATCGGGGATGGGCGGCTGCTGAGGCTGATCCGGAAAGGGCTGAACGCCGGAGTGCTGGAAGAGGGCCGGTGGGCCGACACGGGGCGGGGCACCCCTCAAGGTGCCGTGATTTCCCCGGTGCTGGCCAATGTCTACTTGCACTACGTGCTGGACGCATGGGTCCGCCAGTGGCGGCAGGAGCAGGCCCGGGGCGAGGTCATCATGGTGCGTTATGCCGACGACTTCGTGCTGGGGTTCCAGCACCGCGGCGACGCGGTGCGGCTGCGCGAGGCCTTGGAGGCCCGGCTGGCCGACAACGGGTTGGCGCTGCACCCGGAGAAGACGCGCCTGATCGAGTTCGGGAGGTTCGCCGCGGCGAGCCGCGCCGGGCGGGGAGAGGGCAAGCCGAAGACCTTCGACTTGCTCGGCTTCACGCATTACTGCGGGAAGACGCGGCAGGGAAGGTTCCAACTGGGGCGGAAGCCGATTGCGAAGCGGATGAGCCGCAAGCTGAAGGGACTCAAGCGGTGGCTGCTGCGGATGCGGCACGCGGACCCGAAGGACACGGCGCGGTGGCTGGGGCAGGTGTTGAACGGATGGCTGAATTACTACGCCGTTCCGGGCAGCTACCGGTTTCTGGCACGCTTCCGGGAGCGCCTGAAGCGCATCTGGGCGCGGACGCTGCGACGGAGGTCACAGAAGGGCCGCATCGACTGGAAGAAGCTGGACGCGCTCTGCAAGGAGCTGTGGCCGGCGGTCCGGATCCGACACCCATGGCCGAATCAACGATTCGCCGTTAGACACACGAGATAGGAGCCGGATGCATTAGCGTGCACGTCCGGAATCTGCGCGGGGGGCGCCGGGTAACCGGTGTCCCTACCGCAATTAGCCTTCGTAGCGGTCGAGTTGGTTGTTGCGGTGCCAGTCGTGGGGGGAGGCCGCCGAAGAAGGCGCTCAGGGACCGCTGCAGCTGGTCGAAGCGGGCCGCGCGGAGGTGGTCCGACAGCGAGGAGACGGCGGCCTGACATCGTTGGCCTGGGTGTCGTGCTCAGGGGGCGGCGGGGCGAGGGCCGCCAGCAGGTGGCGGTTGAGGCTGGCGCGCACCCCGCGGTTGGGGTAGCCGAGGCGGTAGTGGCGTTGGCCGTCCTTGAGCTCGGAGTGCTGGATGGTGAGGTAGCCGGTGTGGAACAGCAGGGCCGAGGTCGGGATGGAGCCGATGTTGAAAGCCGACAGGACCTCGGCGGTGGCATGCAGCCTGCCGAGGCTGGGGGCCTGCACGCCGCGGCGGACGAGGATTTCAGTGAGGAAGAACTGGGGTGGGTGCCTGTCTCGAACCACCAAGCTAGGAAGTCGCGCTGGCCGAAGAGCAGCGGGACATCGTAGGGGTAGTAGAGCCGCTCGTCACCGTCCCAGCCGTAGCCGTTGTACCACTCACGGATGCGGTCGCGGTCGAGGCCGGGGAGTTCGGGGGCGAAGAGTGTGTCGAGGTGGTGGTCGGTGTAGCCGTAGGGGGAGGAGTAGCGGGGGTCGAGGGTGAGGTCGTAGAGGTTGTTGAGGCTGGAGAAGAGGCTGACCGTGGAGAACTTGGAGACGCCGGTGAGGAAGGAGAAGCGGATGTGCTCCTCGCAGCCCTTGATGATGGAGTACAGCTTGCAAGAGGTAGTCGCGGTTGGCTTTGGCGACCGCGGGGGTGTCCAAGGCATCGGCGATGGGCTTGTCGTACTCGTCAACGAGCAGGACGACGCGCCGCCAGGAGCGGCGGTGCAGGGTGACGATGAGGTCTTCGAGGCGTCCGGCGGGGGGTGGTGTAGCGGCGCTGCAGGCCGCAGTCGGACTCCAGTCGGAGGAGTCTCTCCCCGACGGTGGTCTCCACCTCGCCGGGGAGGGTCGCTGCCCACTGGTGGTAGGCCGCCAAGCCTTGGAAGAGATCGCGGCGGCCCTCGAAGAGCGCCTTGAGGGTGCTGACGAACAGACTCTTGCCGCAGCGGCGGGGGCGGGACAGGAAGTAGTGCTTGCCTGGCCTGAAGAGTTGGCAGGCGAAGTGCGTCTTGTCGACGTAGTTGAGATTCTGCTGGCGGTTCTCGCTGAAGGTCTGGACTCCTATAGTTGCCCAAGGAGGGGAGGCGCGGGCTTGGAGTGGCCAGCTGCCGTGGCGCTGGGGGATGCGAGGTGGTCCACGCCAGGGGGCCGGATGGTGTGCCGCTGGCCGGCCGGTGGCAGCCCTTGGCGGGAGGACTGAGGCGATGCGGGAGGGTGTCTTCCGGTTGAGGGGAGAGGATCATCGCGTGTCGGTGCGCGCCCCTGTGGTCTCTGGCGGCTCGGAGCGGGGCTTGCTCGCCTCACAGGGGGCTGGTCTTCCCGGGATGGTTGGTTGAGCGGGGAGCGCCTCAGAGCGAGCCGCATGGCGAGGGCAGTGGTAGGGGCCGCGACTTGGGTTGGAGGCGCTCTGAGCGGCCTCCCAGTGCGGTGCGGAGGGTGTTCTGGTGCAGAGCAGCGCGGACGGTGGGCTGCTGCCGGATCCCGGACGGAGGACGCTTCGCGCGACTGGCCGGGGCCGGCTCGCGGAGGGCGGGGCCGGGCGGTCCGTGGGACGAGCTGCGGGCGGCTGCTTCAGTCCGGGGCGGCTGCGTCGGAGGCGTCGGCTGAGCCGGCCTCGGCGGTGCCGACCGTCTCCCACTCCACCCGGGCCACGTTGCGGGTCTCGCGGCTGAACTCCACGCCCACCAAGTGGACTGGCTTGCCGGAGCCGAGGTGCTGGTGCGCGTAGCGCTTGGCCTTCAGCTGCCGCAGCGCCCGGCCGGAGCCGTGGCGTCCGGGCACAGTCTTGAACTCGAACAGCACGATCCGCTGGCGAGTCAGCACGGCCAAGTCGAGGTTGCCCCGTGAGGAGGCTTCCTCGGGGCGCGTGTCGAGGCCGCAGCCGTTAAGCAGGGCGAAGAAGACGGAGGCGTAGTAGCCCTCGTACCGCGCGATGTGGTGGTTGCGATACCAGTCGTGGGGGATGGAGGCGAAGAAGGCATGCAGCGCTTGGTTGAGTTGCTCGAAGTCCCCGGCGCGGATGTGCTTGGCGACGTCGCGGCAGCGGGCGAGGCGGTGCTTGGAGAGGCTGTTGACGAGGCTGGACAGCAACACGCGGTTCAGGCTGAGGCGGACTTCGCGATTGGGATATTCGAGGCCGTACGCGGTCGCGCCGTCGTCGCCCTCGGACCAGTCGGTGACGGTGAGGTAGCCGGTCTGGAACAGCAGCGCCTCGGTGCCGATCTCGTCGATGTCGAAGGCCGACAGGAGTTCGTCGGTGGCGTGCAGTCCGTCGAGGCTGGGGGCCTGCACGCCGCGACGGACGAGGATTTCAGTCAGGGAGAACTGGGGGGTGCCGGTCTCGAACCACCAAGGGCTCTCGCCAAAATAACTTTACCGTTTACTGCCTCGGAGAGAGGTGATAGTTCCACTCGCCGTGGAACTTGTCACGCTTGATCTTGAGCGCCTCCATCTCCGCCTCGGCAACCTTGCGGCCCAAGGGATACTCGTTCTCATCCAAGGCCGATGCTATCCGCAAGCCCTGCGTCGTCGTCGTGGCACCGATCAGCTGGACCACCACCTCGCGGCTCACTAGCGGGCGGCCTCGCCAGTTCTGCGTGATGTGGCTGAACATCCGATGCTCGATCTTGTTCCACTTGCTCGTTCCAGGTGGCAGATGGCACACCGAGATCACCAGCTGCAGCTCGTCAGCCAGCCCCTGCAACTCCAGCTTCCACAGCCGGCTGCGACTGCTGTTCGACCCGCCGCCGTCCGCTGTCACCAGCAGCCTTCGCGCCAGCGGGTAGCTTGCCTGCCCCATCTGCCGCCACCACCGCCGCAGCGTCTCCACCGCGAACTCGGCCGTGTCGTGGTCCACTCCCACGCTGACCCAGCCTACGTTGGCGCCGACATCGTACACCCCGTAAGGAATCGCCTTGCCCAAGCTCGGATCCATGAAGTCATGCACTTTCACCGGCTCCGGGCAGCCTCGCGGTCTCCATTCCCGCCCGCCGTTGCGGTAGCGGCCGAGGAGCTCCTTTTTCTTGCAATCGACCGAGATCACCGGCTGCCGCAGTCGCTGAAAGGCCAGCACTCGCCGCGCCAGGTGCCGGAATTGCCCGTCGCGGTCCGGATGCTGCTTCCCTTCCAAGGTCTTGCGGTTGGCCTGCAGGCTGAATCCCAGCTCCTGCAGCAGTCGGTTCACCGTGCGCTCGCTCACGGGCCGCCCCGCCTGCTGCAACTCCCGCGCCAAGCGCGCCGCGCTGCGACAGGTCCACAGCAGCGGGGACATCGGATCCCCCCTCGTCACCGGCTCCAGCAGCCGCTGCAGCGCCGCGGTCAGCTGCGGATCGCGTGCCGTCAGCCGCTTGCGCCCCCCGCCGGGCCGTCGCACGCGGCCGCTGGAGGCGGATGCCTCGCTGTCCGGCCCGGCGCGCAGCTCCCGCAGCCCGGCGCGCACGGTGGCCCGCGCCATGCCGGTGGCCCGCGCCACTTGGGTGATGCCTCCTCGCCCCAAGGCGCGCGCCTCGGTCGCCGCCCACAGCCGCCGCAGCCGTTCGTTGAACACAGGCACCAAGGACTCGTACTTCTCCTTGAGCAATGCTGCCTGCTGGTTCATCCGTCGCGACAGCGTGAGAAACACGCTTCAGAACCGTTTCATTCAGAACATAGCACATTCTGCCTGTGAGGGCAGGACGGTTCCGTTTCCGGCATGGTTGCAGTCGCAAGTCCAGTCTCGCGCTCGGAGGCCGTGATCCCGCCTCATTCAGAGGCTGTGACCCCGACACAACATCCGGGCTACTGCTATGTTCCCAGCCCATTCTGACCACACGAGGACCTCTGCCCAGCAAGCTCAAACGGTAAATTTATTTTGGCGAGAGCCCCAAGCTAGGAATTCGCGCTGGTCGAAGAGCAGGAGGACATCGTAGGGGTTGTAGAGCCTTTCGTCGCCGCCCCAGCTGTAGCCGTTGTACCACTCACGGATGCGGTCGCGGTCGAGGCCGGGGAGTTCGGGGGCGAAGACGGTGTCGAGGTGGTGGTCGGTGTAGCCGCAGATGGAGGAGTAGCGGGGGTCGAGGGTGAGGTCGTTGAGGTTGTTGAGGCTGGAGAAGAGGCTGACCTTGGAGAATTTGGAGACGCCGGTGATGAAGGAGAAGCGGATGTGCTGGTCGCAGTACTTGAGTGTCGAGTAGAGGGCGCGGAGGTAGTTGCGGTTGGCGCGGGCGGAGGCGGTGGGATTGGTGCGGTTCGGCTGCTGAGGAGTTGCCCAAGGAGGGGAGGCGTGGGCTTGGGGTGGTCGGCTGCCGTGGGGTTGGGGGATGCGAGGTGGTCCACGCAAGGGGGCCGGATGGTGTGTCGCTGGCCGGCCGGTGGCAGCCCGTGGCGGGAGGGCTGAGGCGATGCGGGAAGGTGTCTTCCGGTTGAGGGGAGAGGATCATCGCGTGTCGGTGCGCGCCCCTGCGGTCTCTGGCGGCTCGGAGCGGGGCTTGCTCGCCTCACAGGGGGCTGGTCTTTCCGGGATGGTTGGTTGAGCGGCGAGCGCCTCAGAGCGAGCCGCATGGCGAGGGCAGTGGTCGGGGCCGCGACTTGGATTGGAGGCGCTCTGAGCGGCCTCCCAGTGCGGTGAGCAGGGTGTTCTGGTGCAGAGCAGCGCGGACGGTGGGCTGCTGCCGGATCCCGGACGGAGGGCGCATCGCGCGGCTGGCCGGGGCCGGCTCGCGGAGGGCGGGGCTGGGCGGTCCGCGGGACGAGCTGCGGGCGACTGCTTCAGTCCGGGGCGGCTGCGTCCGAGGCGTCGGCAGAGCCGGCCTCGGCAGTGCCGACCGTCTCCCACTCCACAAGGGCCACGTTGCGGGTCTCGCGGCTGAACTCCACGCCCACCAAGTGGACCGGCTTGCCGGAGCCGAGGTGCTGGTTCGCGTAGCGCTTGGCCTTGAGCTGCCGCAGCGCCCGGCCGGAGCCGCTCCGTCCGTCCACGGTCTTGAACTCGAACAGCACGATCCTCTCGGGAGCGCTCACGGCTAGGTCGAGGTTGCCCCGTGAGGAGGCCTCCTCGGGGCGGGTGTCGAGGCCGAAGCCGGACAGGAGGGCGAAGAAGACGGTGGCGTAGTAGCCCTCGTACCGCTCGATGTGGTTGTTGCGGTACCAGTCGTGGGGGATGGAGGCGAAGAAGGCATGCAGCGCTTGGTTGAGTTGCTCGAAGTTCCCGGCGCGAATGTGCTTGGCGACGTCTCGGCAGCGGGCGAGGCGGTGCTGGGAGAGGCTGTTGACGAGGCTGGACAGCAACACGCGGTTCAGGCTGTGGCGGACTTCGCGGTTGGGATAGTCGAGGCCGTACTCGGTCGCGCCGTCGTCGCCTTCGGACCAGTCGGTGACGGTGAGGTAGCCGGTCTGGAACAGCAGCGCCTCGGTGCCGATCTCGTCGATGTCGAAGGCCGACAGCAGGGACTCGTCGGCCGTCAGGCCTTCGAGGTCCAACGTCGAGACGTTGCGGCGGACCAGCAGGTCGGGGAGGAACTTGGGGGTGCCGGTCTCGAACCACCAAGCTAGGAACTTGCGCTTGTCGAAGAGCAGGAGGACATCGTAGGGGTTGTAGACTCTCTCGTCGCCGCCCCAGCTGTAGCCGTTGTACCACTCACGAATGCGGTCGCGGTCGAGGCCGGTGAGTTCGGGGGCGAAGACGGTGTCGAGGTGGTGGTCGGTGTAGCCGCAGATGGAGGCGTAGCGGGGGTCGAGGGTGAGGTCGTTGAGGTTGTTGAGGCTGGAGAAGAGGCTGACCTTGGAGAACTTGGAGACGCCGGTAATGAAGGAGAAGTGGATGTGCTGGTCGCACTCCTTGATGTTCGCGTAGACGGCGCGGAGGTAGTCGCGGTTGTCGCGGGCGAGGTCGGGCCGGTTCAGGTTCTCGGTGATGGGCTTGTCGTACTCGTCGACCAAGACTACGACGCGGCGGCCGGACTGGTAGTGCAGCTTGACCAGCAATTCAGCGAAACGATCCGCCCCTTCGACGGCCGAGAGCGTGATGTCGGAGGCAAACTCGAGCAGGTTCAACTGCCGCAGCAGGTTGTGGTGCAGGCCGCCGGGCTTGGTGTAGTAGCCGCCTCCGAAGGACAGGTGCGCGACGGGTCGGCGCACGGACCAGTCCCACTGGTCGTCGGCCGCCAAGCCATGGAAGAGTTCGCGGCGGCCTTCGAAGAGCGCCTTGAGGGTGCTGACGAAGAGACTCTTGCCGAAGCGGCGGGGACGGGACAGGAAGTAGCAGTCGCCTTGGTTGGCGAGCCGCAGGGCGTAGGGGGTCTTGTCGACGTAGTAGCAGCCCCGCTCGCGGAGCTTCCGGAAGGACTGCGTGCCGGTCGGCAGGCGGCGCTTGTTGCGGGCGACAGGCATGGTGGCGGGCTGCTGCAGTTTGATTCTAGCGCACCGCGTGCTGGTGACGGCTCACCGCGACGATGGACTTGTCCCTTGGGGTGCCGGCCAGCCGAGGTGGCACGGTGCGGCCCTGACAGTGCTGGTGAGCGGAATGGCCGCTGGCGACGCGAGCATCACATCTGATCCAGTGGTCGTCGTCCAGGGCGAGGGAGGCGCGTCGAGTACTGGTTCCCGTGGCTGTGTTGAGGAGCGGCGTTGGAGGCACTCGACGACATCCACCGGGTCCCCCGGGGCGAGGTCGCTGGGAAGTGCAGCCTTGAGTGGAGCGAGGGACTGATCGGGCTGGGCAGCTACGGCGAGCCTCTCACAGTGCTCACCGTTGCGGGCCTTGAGGAGCGGATCGCGGAGCGGGAGGAGCTGCAAGGGTCGTGGGCGCCTCGCTGCGGGAGGCGCTGAGGTGACGGGGGGTGACCACCGCTGGAGTGTCAGCGGCGTGGAGGGAGACCGAATGGAGGCTGCCGCGGTGGGCGGTGGGCTAGGTGCCGGAGGGTTGCTTCGGCAAGCGAGGGTCGGTTGATCGGGGGTGGGTCGGATCCGGCGGGAGGTCGCGGGTGGGGGCGGGGAAGTGGTGCGATTGGGCTGGTGTGGATTCGTCCGAGGAGGAGAGGTGTGGACTGGGAGGGGACCGGGAGGACCGGTCGCGGTGGCGCTGGGAGACGTGGGGTGGTTCGCGCAAGGGGGCCGCATGGTGTGCCGCCGGTGGGTGGCAGCCCTCGGCGAGAGGGCGGACACGATGCGGGAGAGTGTCTTCCGGTTGAGGAGAGAGCGTCCCAGTGAGTCGGTGCGTGCCCCTGTGGTCTCTGGCAGCTCAAAGCGGGGCTTGCTCGCCTCACGGTGGCGAGACGGAATGCCGGGAGGCTGCTTCAGTCCGGGGCGGCTATGGCGGAGGCGTCGGCTGAACCGGCCTCGGCAGTGCCGACCGTCTCCCACTCCACGCGGGCCACGTTGCGCGTCTCGCGGCTGAACTCCACGCCCACCAGGTGGACTGGCTTGCCGGAGCCGAGGTGCTGGTCCGCGTAGCGCTTGGCCTTGAGCTGCCGCAGCGCCCGGCCGGAGCCGCTCCGTCCGTCCACGGTCTTGAACTCGAACAGCACGATCCTCTCGGGAGCGCTCACGGCCAGGTCGAGGTTGCCGTGGGAGGACGCCTGCTCGGGGCGGGCGTCGAGGCCGCAGCCGTTGAGCAGGGCGAAGAGGACGAAGGCGTACTAGCCTTCATAGCGGTCGAGTTCGTTGTTGCGGTGCCAGTCGTGGGGGATGCTGGCGAAGAAGGCGCTCAGGGACCGCTGCAGCTGGTCGAAGCGGGCCGCGCGGAGGTGGTCCGACAGCGAGGACACGGTGGCTTGGCGGGCTTTGTTGGCCTTGGTGTCGTGTTCAGGGGGCGGCAGGGCGAGGGCGGCCAGCAGGTGGCGGTTGGGGTAGCCGAGGCGGTAGTGGCGCTGGCCGTCCTTAACCTCGGAGTGCTGGATGGTGAGGTTGCCGGTCTGGATCAGCAGGGCCGGGGTGGAGATGGAGCCGATGTCGAAGGCCGACAGGAGTTCGTCGGTGGCATGCAGCCTGTCGAGGCTGGGGGCCTGCACGCCGCGGCGGACGAGGCGTTCAGGGAGGGAGAGCTGGGGGTGGTGCCGGTCTCGAACCACCAAGCTAGGAAGTCGCGCTGGTCGAAGAGCAGCAGGACATCGTTGGGGTTGTAGAGTCGGTCGCCGCCGCCCCAGCCGTAGCCGTTGTACCACTCACGGATGCGGTCGCGGTCGAGGCCGGGAAGTTCGGGGGCGAAGACGGTGTCGGGGTGGTGGTCGGTGAAGCCGCAGGGGTAGGAGTAGCCGGGGTCGAGGGTGAGGTCGTAGAGGTTGTTGAGGCTGGAGAAGAGGCTGACCTTGGAGAACTTGGGGACGCCGGCGATGAAGGAGAAGCGGAGGTGCTGGTCGTAGCCCTTGATGACGGAGTACAGCTTGCGGAGGTAGTCGCGGTTGGCCTTGGCGACTGCGGGGGTGTCCAAGGCATCCGTGATGGGCTTGTCGTACTCGTCAATGAGCAGAACGACGCGCCGCTTGGAGCGGCGGCGCAGGGTGACGATGAGGTCTTCGAGGCGTCCGGCGGGGGTGGTGTAGCGGCGCTGCAGGTTGCAGTCTCACTCCAGTCGGAGGAGTCTCTCCCCGACGGTGGTCTCCACCTCGCCGGGGAGGGTCGCTGGCCACTGGTCGTAGGCCGCCCAGCCTTGGAAGAGATCGGGGCGGCCCTCAAAGAGCGCCTTGAGGGTGCTGACGAACAGACTCTTGCCGAAGCGACGGGGTTGGGACAGGGAGTAGTGCTTGCCTTGCCTGAAGAGTTGGCAGGCGAAGTGCGTCTTGTCGATGTAGTAGGGATTCTGCTGGCGGATCTGGCTGAAGGTCTGGTCTCCTATAGTTGCCCAAGGAGGGGAGGCGTGGGCCCGGAGTGGCCAGCTGGGGTGGTGCTGGGGGATGCGAGGTGGTCCACGCAAGGGGGCCGGATGGTGTGCCGCTGGCCGGCCGGTGGCAGCCCTTGGCGGGAGGGCTGAGACGATACGGGAGGGTGTCTTCCGGTTGAGGGGAGAGGGTCATCGCGTGTCGGTGCGCACCCCTGTGGCCTCTGGCGGCTCGGAGCGGGGCTTGCTCGCCTCACAGGGGGCTGGTCTTCCCGGGATGGTTGGTTGAGCGGGGAGCGCCTCACAGCGAGCCGCATGGCGAGGGCAGTGGTTGGGGCCGCGACTTGGATTGGAGGCGCTCTGAGCGGCCTCCAAGTGCGGTGCGGAGGGTGCTCTGGTGCGGAGCAGCGCGGACGGTGGGCTGCTGCCGGATCCCGGACGGAGGACGCATCGCGCGACTGGCCGGGGCTGGCTCGCGGAGGGCGGGCTGGGCGGTCCGTGGGACGAGCTGCGGGCGGCTGCTTCAGTCCGGGGCGGCTGCTTCAGTCCGGGGCGGCTGCGTCCGAGGTGTCGGCTGAGCCGGCTTCGGCAGTGCCGACCGTCTCCCACTCCACCCGGGCCACGTTGCGGGTCTCGCGACTGAACTCCACGCCCACCAAGTGGACTGGCTTGCCGAAGCCGAGGTGCTGGTCCGCGTAGCGCTTGGCCTTCAGCTGTCGCAGCGCCCGGCCGGAGCCGCTCCGTCCGTCCACGGTCTTGAACTCGAACAGCACGATCCTCTCGGGAGCGCTCACGGCCAGGTCAAGGTTGCCCCGTGAGGAGGGCTCTTCGGGGCGGGTGTCGAGGCCGAAGCCGGACAGGAGGGCGAAGAAGACGGTGGCGTAGTAGCCCTCGTACCGCTGGATGTGGTTGTTGCGATACCAGTCGTGGGGGATGGAGGCGAAGAAGGCATGCAGCGCTTGGTACAGCTGCTCGAAGTCCCCGGCGCGGATGTGCTTGGCGACGTTGCGGCAGCGGGCGAGGCGGTGCTGGGAGAGGCTGTTGACGAGGCTGGACAGCAGCGCGCGGTTCAGGCTGAGGCGCACTTCGCGGTTGGGATAGTCGAGGCCGTACTCGGTCGCGCCGTCGTCGCCCTCGGACCAGTCGGTGACGGTGAGGTAGCCGGTCTGGAACAGCAGCGCCTCGGTGCCGATCTCCTCGATGTCGAAAGCCGACAGCAGGGACTCGTCGGCCGTGAGGCCTTCGAGGTCCAGCGTCGAGAGGTTGCGGCGGACCAGCAGGTCGGGGAGGAACTTGGGGGTGCCGGTCTGGAACCACCAAGCCTTGTACTTCCGGGTCCGGAACGTCAGCAGCAGATCATAGGGATTGTAGACCCTCTCCTCCCCGCCCCAGCTGTAGCCGTTGTACCAGCGGCGGATGTGATGGCGGTCGAGGCCCTGCAGTTCGGGGGCGAAGACCTCGTCCAAGTCGCGCTCGGTGTAGCCGCAGAGGGCGGAGAACGGGGCCTCCAAGGTGAGGTCGATCAAGTTGTTCAAGCTGGAGAAGAGGCTGACCTTGGAGAACTTGGAGACGCCGGTGATGAAGGAGAAGCGGATGTGCTCCTCGCAGCCCTTGATGACGGAGTACAGCTTGCGGAGGTAGTCGCGGTTGGCCTTGGCGACCGCGGGGCTGTCCAAGGCATCGATGATGGGCTTGTCGTACTCGTCGACGAGCAGGACGACGCGCCGCCCGGAGCGGCGGCGCAGTGTGACGATGAGGTCTTCGAGGCGTCCGGCGGGGGTGGTGTAGCGGCGCTGCAGGCCGCAGTCGGACTCCAGTCGGAGGAGTCTCTCCCCGACGGTGGTCTCCACCTCGCCGGGGAGGGTCGCTCCGGCGTGGGCTAGGTTGAGCAGCAGCACGGGGCGGCGGACGGACCAGTCCCACTGGTCGTCGGCGGCCAAGCCATGGAAGAGTTCCCGGTTGCCCTCGAAGAGTTCCTTGAGGGTGCTGACGAACAGACTCTTGCCGAAGCGGCGGGGACGGGACAGGAAGTAGTGCTTGCCTTGCCTGAGGAGTTGGCAGGCGAAGTGCGTCTTGTCGGCGTAGTAGAGCTTCTCTTGGCGGATCTCGCTGAAGGTTTGGACTCCTAAGGGGAGGCGGACTCTGG
Organism: Bryobacterales bacterium; assembly: GCA_963662745.2. Classification (GTDB taxonomy): domain Bacteria; phylum Acidobacteriota; class Terriglobia; order Bryobacterales; family UBA6623; genus VXMF01. The sequence goes on along the minus strand of CAXXUI010000001.1, from coordinate 4,017,915 downwards.
AGGCGGGCTGGCTCACGGTGCGGGTCTCGCGTGTCTTGATTCTAGGGGATACGAGGCCGGCCGGGTTGGCGGGAAGGAATGAACGGTGGGCAGCGGGAGGCCGCTTGCGGTTGTGTTGGCCAGTAGGTTGGCACGGATTGCCGTCGCGGACCGGAGGCCTGCCGGGTGAGCCGGAACCCTCTGCCGGACGGTCTCATGAGTAGCGGGGGTCACGGGCGACTCATAGGCTAGCGTGGACTTGGAGCCCGTGGTGAAGGCAGGGCGAGACGGCGGGTAGGTTCCTTGACCTCGGAGTGCTGGATGGTGAGGTTGCCGGTCTGGAACAGCAGGGCTGGGGTGGAGATGGAGCCGATATCGAAGGCCGACACGGCTGCGGTCGCGGTCAAGGCCGGGGAGTTCGGGAGCGAAGACGGTGTCGAGGTGGTGCTCAGTGTAGCCGCAGAGGGAGGAGTAGCGGGAGGCGAGGGTAAGGTCGCTGAGGTTGTTGAGGCTGGAGAAGGGGCTGACGTTGGACAACTTGGAGACTCCGGTGAGGAAGGAGAAGCGGACGTGCTGGTCGCACTCCTTGATGACGGAGTGCAGCTTGTGGAGGTAGTCGCGATTGGCCTTGGCGACCACGGGGGTGTCCAAGGCATCCGTGATGGGCTTGTCGTACTCGTCAATGAGCAGGACGACGCGCCGCTCGGAGCGGCGGCGCAGGGTGACGATGAGGTCTTCGAGGCGTCCGGCGGGGGTGGTGTAGCGGCGCTGCAGGCCGCAGTCGGACTCCAGTCGGAGCAGTCTCTCCCCGACGGTGGTCTCCACCTTCGCCACAGACTGCTATACCGCAGGCGGATGGGTCGGCGGGGCCGCCGGATGCGGTCACGATCCGCCGTCCGCGCCATCCGCTGGAGGGCACGACGGTGTCGGTCATCGGCGTGCGCAACATCGGCCTGCGCGGCTTGAGAGTCAAGGTCCGGCTGCCGGACGGGAGCACGTGCTGGCTGCCGGCGTTATGGACCAGTCTCGGCGCGCGGGAGCCGCACTCGCCGCGGCTGGCCGGCGAGTTGCCGGATTTCGTGGCACTGTGTAATCTGGTGCGTGCGCTCGCGCAGCGCTGCAGCTCTGCCCAGGATGGAGGTTCGAATAAGGCCGCTGCTGGAGCTGCTGGAGCGCGAGCGGCGCTGGCGGCAGTGGCGGAGCGTGCCGCCCGCGCAGCGGCAACGCCTGGTGGCGGAACTGGCGCGGGTGATGGTCCGGATGGGGCAGCGGGAGGCGCACCATGAGCGCGAAGATCGGAGCCCGGCAGCTGAGCCGTCTGGCGGTGGTGTACGTGCGTCAGTCGTCCCCCCGGCAGGTGCTGAACAACCGGGAGTCGCAGGCCCGCCAGTACGGGCTGGTGCAACGGGCCTTGGATCTGGGCTGGAGGCGGGACCGCATTCGGACGATTGACAGCGATCTGGGGCGCAGTGCCGCGACGCAGGGGACGCGCTCAGGATTCGACGAGCTGTGCCGACTGCTGTCGCTGGATCAGGTCGGGGGCGTGTTCGGGATCGAGGTGTCGCGCTTGGCGCGCAACACGGTCGAGTGGTTTCAGTTGCTGGACCTGTGCCGGGTGCACGAGGCGGCCCTCATTGAGGACGCCAACGTGTACTTGCCGCAGCGCTCCGATGATGAGCTGGTCCTGGGATTCAAAGGCACAATTTCGGCCGCGGATCTGTCGGTCCAGCGGGCGCGCATGGAGGGCGGCCGCCGCAACAAGGCGCTGCGCGGGGCGCTGTATTGGCGCGTGGCGGCCGCCTTCGAGCGCAGCGGGGAGACGATTCGCAAGCACCCCGACCAACGCGTGCAAGGGGCGATCGAGGCAGTGTTCGCAGCGTTCCATGAGGCCGGGACGGCGCGGCAGGCGGCGGTGCTGCTCAGGGAGCGGGAGATCGAGCTGCCGGTGCGGAATCACTCCACCGGCGAGATCCTGTGGAGGCCGGCCACGTACGACCGTGTGCTGCGCGTGCTGAAGAATCCCGCCATGGGTGGCGCCTACGCCTATCACTTCCTGCGCGGGCGGGAGCGCAGCACGCCGCTGCGGCCCGTCGAGGAGCAGTGGGAGATTCTGCAGCCGGGACACCATGAGGGGTATCTCAGCTGGCAGCAATGGCTGGAGGTCCAGGAGCAGCTGGCGCGCAATCACTCGTACCCGCAGGGAGCGCGGGGGCCGGCCAGGGAAGGGCCGGCGCTGCTGCAGGGACTGGTCGTGTGCGGCCATTGTGGCTACGCGATGCGTGTGCAGTACAGCCGGCGCGGCTGGAGCTACGAGTGCAGCGCGCCGGACCCGGACAGCGGCCTGCGGCGCGGCTGCTTCTCGGCGGGCGGCCAGCGCATCGACCGGGAGGTGGTGCGCTGGTTTCTCTCACGGGCGACCCCGGCCGGTGCGGAGGCCGCCCTGCAGGCGGCTGCGGAGGCGGCCAGCGGCGCGGAGGCGGCCCTGCGCCGTGAGGAGCAGGCCCTGCAGCACTGCCGTTACGAGGCCGGGCTGGCCGAGCGGCGCTACCGGCAGGTTGACCCCGACAACCGACTGGTGGCGGCCACGCTGGAGCGCGAGTGGGAGCGGGCGGCCGTGGCGCTGCAGGAGGCCGAACAGGCCTTGGCGATGGCTCGTGCTGAGCGCCGTGAGCCTCCAGCGCCGGAGTTCTTCGCAGCGCTGGGGAGCTGCCTGCCGCGAGTGTGGGAGGCGCCGAGCACGTCCAACGCCGACCGCAAGCGCCTGCTCGGCTGCCTGGTGAAGCAGGTCGCACTCGAGCGCTGCGAGGAGGCTGGCCGGATCACCGCCCAGGTCGAATGGCGGGGCGGGCTGGTCGATGAGCTCGAGTTCCCGAAGATCGTGCCTGCCCCGCCGCCGCCCCAGCGCACCGATGCGAGCACGCTCGAGCTGATCCGCAACCTGTCCCGGCACTACCCTGACCGCACGGTCGCGCGCGTCCTCAATCGGCATGGACGGCGCAGCGCGCGCGGCCTGCCGTTCAGCGCGAAACTGGTGGGCGGCCTACGGCGGCGGCATGACATTGAGGCCTACCGTCCGGGCCAGGCTGGAGACGCGTCCGGCACCCTGGTCAGCGCCCGTGAGGCGGCCCGGGAACTGGGGGTTCACGAGGACACAGTGTACCGGTGGGTCCGCGCCGGCCTGCTGCCGGTGGTCGATCCGGGTGTGGAGGGAGCCCCGCTGCGGGTGCGCATGACGGACGAGGTGCGCAGCCGTTTCCGCCCGGAGGTGCCGGCGGGGTTCGTGTCGGTCGCGACCGCGAAGCAACGTCTGGGCGTGACCCGCCAGACCATCTGGAACCGCGTGCGGGCGGGCCAGATGGAATCCTGCCATGTCACTCACGGCCGCCAGCGCGGGCTGTATGTGCGGCTGCCGGACCCTGGCGCGCCTCTGTTCGAGCAGCTCGCCACGGACGAGGAGGGTGGAGCATGAACCACGAGCAGGGCTCAGGGCGGGCACCCATGGGAGCTGAGGCAGGGACTGCGCGGCAGGCACTCCTTGGGGGCGCAGCGAGGCCAGAACGACCGCCCCAAGGCCTGCCGCACGACGTAAAGCAACTGGGAGGATTCCGTGAATCGCGGCCAAATCACTGTTTTCAGGCGCTTTTGCGCCATTGCAAGCACCTCCGGTGGGGAGCAGCAGTCTGATGCCTAAGCCTCCACCTCGCCGGGGAGGGTCGCTGCCCACTGGTCGTCGGCGGCCAAGCCATGGAAGAGTTCCCGGTTGCCCTCGAAGAGTTCCTTGAGGGTGCTGACGAACAGATTCTTGCCGAAGCGACGGGGTCGGGACAGGGAGTAGTGCTTGCCCGGCCTGAAGAGTTGGCCGGCGAAGTGCGTGTTGTCGATGTAGTAGAGATTCTGCTGGCGGATCTCGATGAAGGTCTGGACTCCTATAGTTGCCCAAGGAGGGGAGGCGGGGGCTCGGAGTGGCCAGCTGGGGTGGCGCTGGGGGATGCGAGGTGGTCCACGTAAGGGGGCCGGATGGTGTGTCGCTGGCCGGCCGGTGGCAGCCCTTGGCGGGAGGGCTGAGGCGATGCGGGAGGGTGTCTTCCGGTTGAGGGGAGAGCATCATCGCGTGTCGGTGCGCGCCCCTGTGGTCTCTGGCGGCTCGGAGCGGGGCTGGCTCGCCTCACAGGGGGCTGGTCTTCCCGGGATGGTTGGCTGAGCGGGGAGCGCCTCAGAGCGAGGTAACTGCCCAGGTAGGGGTGCACCACAGTGGTCAGAACAGGCGTTGAGAGTGGCGTCTGAGGTAGCGTGTCAGCGTTGTAGAGAGCCTGTCAGGAGCTGCTGCCGTGAGAGCCGGAGTGCAGCGGAGGGGTCGGTGGTTGGGGGCGGCGGTTGGCATGGGTATGCTATGCAAGACGGTTCCCAACTCTGCAGCGATGGGTGCGGGCCTGTCTCGGTCACGCCACCGAGTCCGTACCCTGCATCCCGAGTGCTGACCGGCTGCGTACCAAGCGCACGCAACTCGAGGGGCACGGGACGGGCTCTGGAGAAGCATTCCGGACCATTTAGATGAGTTCTGACACAAATAGCACGCAATAAGTTGTTTCCATCTTCAAGAACACATGCTATGCTAGGAGCGTTGCAAGACTTGGGGCGGTCGAGCGAGGTTCGGGCCGCGTGGGAAGCGAGAGATGAGTCGTCGGCGCGCAGCGAGAGGTAGCGAGGACCAGCGTCGAGCCGACCAGCGGGCCACGGTGCCAGAGCAGCGGGCAGTGGATTACCAAGAGCTGCAAGCGGCTTTCAATGCACTGCAGGCCACCAACGCGGCACTGCAGGCGGAGAACGCGCGGCTGCTGGAGCGCGTGTCCGAGCTGGAGCGGCGCTTGGGCTTGGACAGCACGACCAGCAGCCAGCCGCCCTCCAGCGACGGCCCGCGCAAGCCGCCGGCCCGGCGCCGGACCTCCAGCCTGCGGGGCAAGTCCAAGCGCAAGCCGGGCGGGCAGCAGGGGCACAAGGGCACCACGCTGCAGCGCACGGATCAGCCCCACCAGGTCCAGAACCACTGGCCGCAGCAATGCAGTGACTGCGGCGCGCCGCTGGAGGCCGCGGACGCGACGGGCCAGCCGGTGGCGCGGCAGGTGTTCGACCTGCCCGAGCCGCAGCCGCCGGAAGTGACCGAGCACCGCGCCCACGCCTGCCACTGCGCGCAGTGCGGCAGCACGACGCGGGCGGAGTTCCCGGAGGGCGTGCAGGGCCCGGTGCAGTACGGGCCGCGCCTGGCGGCGGTGGTGGTGTATCTGCAGTGCGCGCACTTCCTGCCCGAGCGGCGGCTGGCGCAATGGCTGCAAGACCTGTTCGGAGTGAGTTTGTGCGCGGCGACGGCGGCGCGGATGACGCGCACGCTGGCCGATCGCTGGCAGGGGTTCACTGAGCCAGTGCACGCTTGGATCCGGACCTCGGCGCCGGTGAAGCATCTCGACGAGACCGGCTACCGCATCCGGGGCCGGACGCAGTGGCTGCACGTGCTGAGCACGCCGCTGCTGACGTTCTATCGCACCAGCGCGAAGCGGAGCGCGGTGGGGCGGGGCCTAGTGGGCTGCCTGGTGCACGACTGCTGGCAGTCGTACTTCCGGGTGCCGGGGGTGGTGCATGCGCTGTGCAACGCGCACATCCTGCGCGAGCTGCAGGCGCTGGTGAAGATCGACCAAGAGGATTGGGCGGGGCGCATGCAGCGGCTGCTGCGACGGGCGGCGCGGGCGGTGCGCATGGCCAAGCGGCTGGGAGTGCCGCTGCCGGACTCGCTGCTGGAGCGGATCCGGAAGCGGTACGAGCGGCTGGTGCAGGAGGGGCTGGACTACCACCGCGGGCTGGAGCCGCTGGCGCGGGGCCGGCGGGGGCGGAAGAAGCGGCGGCCAGGGCACAATCTGGCGCTGCGGCTGCGGGACCGCCAAGCGGACGTGCTGCGCTTCCTGACGGACTTCGCGGTGCCGTTCACGAACAACTTGGCCGAGCAGGACCTGCGCATGATGAAGCTGCGGATGAAGATCTCGGGGTGCTTCCGCACCGAGCAAGGGGCGCGGGATTTCGCCACGCTGCGCAGCGTGCTCTCGACTGCGCGCAAGCAAGGCCGCCATGCGATCGAGGCCCTGCTGACGCCCCCGGACGAGCTGTTCGCCAGCCTGAAGTTCTAGCCCGGCCCTCACGCGACCCTCGACGGACTTCCGTTGGCCCCTCTAGCCCGATCCGAGCTGCAGCTCGACTACCTGGGCAGTTACAGAGCGAGGCGCATGGCGAGGGCAGTGGTTGGGGCCGCGACTTGGATTGGAGGCGCTCTGAGCGGCCTCCCAGTGCGGTGCGGACGGTGTTCTGGTGCAGAGCAGCGCGGACGGTGGGCTGCTGCCGGATCCCGGACGGAGGGCGCATCGCGCGACTGGCCTGGGCCGGCTCGCGGAGGGCGGCGCCGGGCGGTCCGCGGGACGAGCTGTGGTCGGCTGCTTCAGTCGGGGGCGGGGTCGGCTGAGCCGGTCTCGGCAGTGCCGACCGTCTCCCACTCCACCCGGGCCACGTTGCGGGTCTCGCGGCTGAACTCCACGCCCACCATGTGGACCGGCTTGCCGGAGCCGAGGTGCTGGTCCGCGTAGCGCTTGGCCTTCAGCTGCCGCAGCGCCCGGCCGGAGCCGTGGCGTCCGGGCACAGTCTTGAACTCGATCAGCACGATCCGCTGGCGAGTCAGCACGGCCAAGTCGAGGTTGCCCCGTGAGGAGGCTTCCTCGGGGCGCGTGTCGAGGCCGCAGCCGTTAAGCAGGGCGAAGAAGACGGAGGCGTAGTAGCCCTCGTAGCGGTCGAGTTCGTTGTTGCGGTGCCAGTCGTGGGGAATGCTGGCGAAGAAGGCGCTCAGGGACCGCTGCAGCTGGTCGAAGCGGGCCGCACGGAGGTGGTCCGACAAGGAGGAGACGGCGGCTTGGCGGGCTTTGTTGGCCTTGGCGTCGTGTTCAGGGGGCGGCGGGGCGAGGGCCGCCAGCAGGTGGCGGTTGAGGCTGGCGCGCACCTCGCGGTTGGGGTAGCCGAGGCGGTAGTGGCGCTGGCCATCCTTGAGCTCGGAGTGCTGGATGGTGAGGTTGCCGGTCTGGAACAGCAGGGCCGGGGTGGAGATGGAGCCGATGTCGAAGGCCGACAGGAGTTCGTCGGTGGCATGCAGCCCGTCGAGGCTGGGGGCCTGCACGCCGCGGCGGACGAGGATTTCAGTGAGGGAGAACTGGGGGGTGCCGGTCTCGAACCACCAAGCTAGGAATTCGCGCTGGTCGAAGAGCAGGAGGACATCGTAGGGGTTGTAGACTCTCTCGTCGCCGCCCCAGCTGTAGCCGTTGTACCACTCACGGATGCGGTCGCGGTCGAGGCCGGGGAGTTCGGGGGCGAAGACGGTGTCGAGGTGGTGGTCGGTGTAGCCGCAGATGGAGGAGTAGCGGGGGTCGAGGGTGAGGTCGTTGAGGTTGTTGAGGCTGGAGAAGAGGCTGACCTTGGAGAACTTGGAGACGCCGGTGATGAAGGAGAAGCGGATGTGCTGGTCGCAGCTCTTGATGACGGAGTAGACGCTGCGGAGGAAGTTGCGGTTCTTCTTAGCGAGGTCCGGTTGCTCGAGGGCGTCAATGATGGGCTTGTCGTACTCGTCAACGAGCAGGACGACACGCCGTCCGGAACGTTCGTGCAGGGTCCGGATCAAGTACCGGAATCGACCGGGAGCGGTGGCGTGGCGGCGCTTGATGCCTGCGTAGTCCTCAAGGTCCACAAGCTGGTCGCCTAGCTCGGCTTCGAGGTTGCCCTCGACCTCCGCGTTCACGTTGGTGAGGTCGAGAATCAGGACGGGTCGGCGGACGGACCAGTCCCACTGGCCATAGGCCGCCAAGCCATGGAAGAGTTCCTGGTTGCCCTCGAAGAGTTCCTTGAGGGTGCTGACGAACAGACTCTTGCCGAAGCGGCGGGGACGGGACAGGAAGTAGTGCTTGCCTCGCCTGAAGAGTTGGCAGGCGAAGTGCGTCTTGTCGACGTAGTAGAGATTCTCTTGGCGGATCTCGCTGAAGGTCTGGACTCCCAAGGGGAGGCGGACTTTGGAGGCGGGCTGGCTCACGGCGCGGGTCTCCCGTGTCTTGATTCTAGGGGATGGGAGGCCGGCCGGGGTGGTGGAACGGAATGAGCAGTGGGACGTGGGCGGCCGCCGGCGGCTGGGCTGACCAGTGGCTTGGCTGTGATCGCCGTCACGGACCGGAGGTCTGCCGGGTGAGCCGGAACGCGCTGCCGGACGGTCTCGTGAGTAGCGGGGGTCACGGGCAGCCTCATGGGCTGGCGTGGACTGGGAGCCCGTGGTGAAGACAGGGCGAGACAGCGGGCGGGTGCTGGGGCGGTCTGGTGCCCGACGCCGGTCCTGCTGGCTGGTGGGCCAGGCGGAACTCATGTTCGGCAGCCGGCGAGGCGCCACAGTCCGCCAGGTGGGTGCCGGAGTGTTGAATTCCAACTTGAATGGCGATGAATGGTTCAGATTGTTTGGACGTGGCACTTGTCGCAGGCACGATCTAGCGTTAGCGAGGGAAGTTAGCCCATGTCCTGAACTCTGGACCGAGAGGGCTCCGCGACGGGGAGCAGGCACGACCAAGGCACGGCGGCGCGACCGCTCTCAACCGCCCGCGCCGCAAGATCGTGACGGGCCCACACCAACTGTTCGTCGGGCCCAATCCGACACCATGCAACTTCGCTTCGAGACCGAATGCTCTGCGCACTTCACTGAGCAATCCTTACATGCTGCGACGATTGACTTTTCTGACGTTCCCAGCAGTGCTACTCTCGACGAAAACCCGGAGGCGGAGACTTGAACTTGCTGCCGTGTTTCTTCTCGGGATTCTCCCATGTTGCAGCAGCGGCGTCGACCGCGCCCGTTGCTCCTGACCGCTGCTCCCGGAAGAACTCCTTGACCGGAATCCGGACATCCGCCAGCAGGAAGAGTTCCCGCCCCCGGAGCTGGGCCAGCTCGCGGTTGTAGCTGTGCTGGGGAGTCCACACGAAGGAGCCGCCGTAGATGCCGTGGTTGACCGAGACGAGGTTCACGTAGTTCTCGTACGCCCGCGTCCATGTCAGGCTCTCGTAGAGTTCCACGTCCTTGTTGAAGGCGACTAGGAACAAGTGCAGCAGCTCCCCGCGGAGCGAGCGCCAAGGGGCGGGGTCCAGCAGATCCGCGCAGATCGCGATCGTGAAGTCGCCCCACTTCGGATGGAGGAACCGGTACCACCGACGGCCCGCCAGGATCTGCCAGCATGTCGGGCCGGACTGGGGCTGCAGCGCCTTGGCCAAGCCGCGCTCGATGTGCGCCGGAACGGGCTTCCGCACACGGTACCAGCGCAGCGCGGTCGGTCCGGGGTCTTCGGAACCCAACGGTACTGCGAGCTCCGCCTCGTTGACGATCCAGCGTCGGCCGATCTCGGTAGTGTCGTGGGCGCGGTACGCAGGTCGCGCCACTCTCCAGTACAGCCCCGACAGGGATGCCCGGCCCGTCTCCCTGGCCAGTTCGCGGACGGTCAAGACCTCGGGCTGGGGAATCGACAGCTCTGGAAGGAGGATGACCTGGGGAGCGACGCCGTCGCGGGCCCGGCTGGGCGCTTGGAAGGCTCTGGCCACCTGCTGCATGATCGCGCTGGTCTCGCGTGCTGGGATCCGCGGGAAGTTCTGCTTCGCCGAGGAACGATCCGTCCAATGAGCGATCTGTGCGATGCGGACAAGGATGTCGTCGGCGAGGTCATCTTGGATGGGCCGCGGGGTGTCAGGCAGGGTTGCCTGCTGGGGGCCGGCGGGCTGAACGGTCCGAACGGTCTCTTCGTCCGGCTTCGTCTCGAGGCGGATGTCGACGCGCTCGTAGAGGAAGTCTCTCAGTCGTAGGTTCTCTGAATACCAATGTTCGACGCTGTGAAGCAGGGCGTCCCCAGGAGCATTCTGTTGGGAGCCTTCAAAGCCGTCGGACGGGCGGTCGGCCCAGCGAATCACCGCCTCGATGCTCCGCCAAGCGTCCATCGGCAAATGGATCCGGGACCGCCAGCCCCAGCGATCCTCAAACGGGACCGAGCCCGCCCCGCTCTCGGCCAGCCGGTCGAGAATCTGCTCGGCGCCGTCCAAGGCGGTGAGCAACAGGAGAATATCGCAATAGAGGGCGTACTGGTCAGCCTTGACGCTGCTTGGACTCTCAGCTGCGGCGAAGGGCAGGAAATAGCTCGGGTGGGGCAGGATTCCCCAGCTCAGTGATTTCTCAATGCTTGGGCTGGCCTTGGAGTCGTCGCACGGTTCTTCGTCGAAACCGAGCTGGATCCGCCGGCCTGCGCACAGCACGCCTTGGTTTGCCCTCAGGAGCCAAGTCAACGGGCCGCTCTGCGGGGTCCAATCCTCGGGAAGCCGGGATTCCCTGGCTTGGGCAAAGAGGGAGAGCGACACTCGGACGGGAAGGCCGACGGTCGGGGCATCCCAAGGACGGATGTCCCAGCCGCCTCCCGCAGCGCTGTTCGAAGTCGCTCCCCACAGGATGCGGTGCAGCGTCGGACTCGCGCAGCGACACCGTTTCAGGCCGAGGGCGAGTCCGCGCTCGCGGCCGTAGTCTCGAAGCGCAAGCGGGTTCTCGCAAGTCCTTCTTGCGAGCGACTTGAGTGCCTGACGCGGGGGCGGCGCTTGCTGGGTGGCCAGGCTCGGACTTAGGCTCGAGGCGCAGCCGAGCGCGACCCCGATCGCGCGGCGGCTCTCTCGATCCAGATGCTTGTCGAGTACGCGGTTCGAGTCGTTCAACGGGAAGAGGACCTTGCCGAGGCCGCGCTCCCTCGCGCCGAGGCGGACATGGGCGAGGGCCGGGGCGTCCAAGCTGCGAATGGATGCGGCGGGCCGGACGCGGCCGCAGCGTTCCAAGATCCTCAGAGCGTGCGGGGCGCGTGCGATCAGGAGGGACTGCGGCACGATCAGGCTGCCGTCCTCGGCGGGCTCGCAGCGCCGGATCGCCTTGGCGACGGCGGAGCGGTGATGGGGGGCCAGCGCTGCCGCCACGAAGTTGTCCAGCTCCCACGGCCGATGGGCCAAGCCGGCGGGGTTGTCATGCTCGTGAGTCTTCGCTGGATAGAGGACCTCGACCCATCGATCCAAGTCGGAGAGGACCTTGGCCACTTCCCCGTGCCGGCCTTCCGGAACGGCTCGCACGCTCCAGTGCCAAGATGGCTGGCCCGAATCGGACTGGCGGGGGTTCTCGGTGCGGTATTGATGGGACAGCAGCAGACGGATCGCCTCGGCGAGCTCACGCCAGAAGACTGCCCGATGGTACTGAGGGGAGCAAAAGTGATTGCCGTCCGAGGTGTCACGCCAAGATGTACTTGCAGTCCTCCTGCTCAAAGAATTGCTGAACGACTTGAGGGGCCTTCCTGAGCTGGGCGATCGCATCCGTCAGCAGGTCCTTCAATTCCGACTGGGTCTTGAACACCTGTTGGCCAACCCTGCGTTTCACCCAAGCCCACAGCAGCTCCACCGGATTCAACTGCGGAGAGTAGACCGGCAGGAAGAACAACTTGACCTGCTGGTCACCCTCGGATGCGGCTGAGAACTCCTTCACGGCGCGCGCCCTATGGATGCTGCAGTTGTCGACTACTACGTAGATCGGCTTCCCTTGCTCCGCTTGGATGGTCTGCAAGAACTCAATGAAACTCGCCGCCTTGGAATTCTCGGACTGAATGCGGAAGTGAAGCTGACCGTCGGGGGTGATGGCCGCGAACATGTTCCAGCGGAACCTCTTGCCCGTGTCGACCACCACAGGGGTCTTGCCACGCACGCCCCAGGTCCGCCCGACATGGTAGTCCGCTCGCATCCCGGCTTCGTCCACGAACAGGATCACAGCGCCTTCTTCGCGTGCGTTTTCCTTTAATTCAGGATATTTTGTCTCGATCCAAGCCTTCATGTCGCCGACACTGCGGAGATAGGAGCGGAACTTGGGCTTCTGGGGCGTCAGGCCCAGGCGCTTGAGGGCGCGACGAACAGTCCACACGCTGGCCTTGACTCCGAACTGGTCGAGGAGCACCTGCCGCACGCGGCCCGCAGTCCAATAGGCGAACGAGAACTTCAGCTGCTGGGGGGTCTTGTCACGGACAGTGGCGAACATCCACTGCAGGATCTCGTCGCTGAGGATGGGCGGACGGCCAGCACGCGGCTTGTCTTCCAAGGCCCCAAAGCCATCCGCAGCCACCTTGACAAGCCAAGTAATGATGGTCGGTTGAGTGACAGAGAAGAGGGCGGACAGAAGGGGAATCTGGAGTCCACTCTGCACCAGCGAAACGATTTGTTTCCTGAGGGCGACCTTTTCCAAGAGTGGGACCGTTCTGAAGTCCCGCTTAAAGTATGGATCCATAATGCGATACTACCATGCTCAGAACCCGGTGCGCAAGCGCATTTGAGGTGGAATAGAGTTCCAGAATGCAAGGAAATGACTTTTGCTCCCCTCAGTAGGAGAGGTAGAGGTCCCGCCATGCATCGTCATCGCCTCCTCGATGGAACTGCTTGTTTGGCTCTTCGGGCCAGTCTTGGATCCACGAGTCCCATGAGGGTTTCTCGCTGCCCTTACAGGCGATCGTGCGCAGCTGGCTCGTCATCCATTCCATCGCATCCTTCGTGTCGTACTCCCGGTCATCATTAGCCGGTGAGCGCGGACGCTCCCCGTGCGGGCGGCGGGCTGCAGCGCGAACGACCGCCCTCCAGAGCGCGAACTTCCATGGCGTCACGCGGAGCACTGTCGCGACGGATTCCCGGATGTCTCTTAGGGCCTGCCGGGTTTCGTCCCGATCGCCGGGCAGCCAGGCGCGGACGAGCCTGTTGACTGCGAAGGCGCGGCGCGTGTCCGGTCGCACTTGGTCGTCGGCGAAGTCGAGGCGCGCAAGGTCGTGCAGCCGCTCGAGCCGCTCCCTGGCCCCCTCTCCGAAGCGGTCGGCCAAAGTGTCCTTGGCGGTCTTGCTCATGCGCTCGACCAGGAAGGTCACGAATGGGGCGACGTTGCCTTGGACGATGGCGGCCTTGCGGATGGAGCGACACAGGCTGGTGTGGTCGTCGCTGCGGCTGCTCTTGACCTGCTTCCACCAGTTGGCCAATCCTAGCCGGGGTTGCTTGCTGGACCCGGTTGGCGGATCGAGCTCCTCGCAGTCGTCGCACTCGTTCCAATCGTGATAGCTCAGGTACTTGCGAGCCATCTCTCCGAGCGGCTCCGGACTGATCTTGGCGAGGTTGAAGTGCAGGTTGGAGTCGGAGCGCGGGTCGGCGAGGCAGCCGTTCGGGCTGTCCGAGATCGCGGCCCAGATCACGTCGATCAGCATGAAGAGTCCTGAGCGCGACCGCGCCAGCACGGTCATGTCGTCCGCGAAGCGGAGGAAGGCGCCCGGGTCCTTCCCTGCAGTCTTCTCCCGATCCAGATGTTCGAGAATGTCCTGGTCCGCCGGAGCGAGAGCGGCATTCAGCAACAGGCCTGAGACTGCGAGACCGGTCGGAAGTCCTAGGTTCTCCGGCGGCAAGTCCGCCCGACAGTGGTGCGGCCGCCACGCTTTTTCTGGGATGCGGCCGAGCTTGCCTCCGTCTTGGATTGTTACTTCATGCAGGGCCTTGACGAGGCCGTCCGCAACCTGCTGCCGCTCAGTGGAATCTTCCAAGGTGCGCAGGACTGGTTCGGGGTATCCGTGCAGCCACTGGTGCAATGGCTGGAATCCGGCGTCTGCCCCCAGCAGACTGTGAAGCGCGCCGCGCAGGCGGTCCAGCTTCACCGAAGGGAAGGCGAGCTGGAGATCCAGAGTCGCCCACCAGCCTCGTCCTCTTGAGTGGTCGCCGCTCCCAGCCTGCCACCATTCTTTCTTGGTCCACTCTGGAAGTTGGTTTCGGCGGTAGTCCTCTGGAAGCTGGTCCGAAGCACCGTAGCCACCGGTGCTGATGGGCGTGTTGGTCATCCGGGCGGCAGACCAGTGGGCTACGCGCCTGTAGAGACCGTGGTCGCGGGCGTACGGCAGGAAGGCATGGTGAGTGCGGAACGGGTAGGGGAGAAGTTTCCAACTCGGATGTTGGCGCCGGGTGTTCCAAGCGATCGGGCGGTACCACCGGCTGCCGAAGACGAAGTTCGACAGTTTCGCATCCAGCAGCGGGCCGAGGAGGACCATGTGTGCCATGAAGGCCACTTGGTCCCGGACGGTGGGCAGGTACATGTGCCGCAGGCAGGAGCCTTTCTTCGGGTAGGGGACTTGGGGCCATGGGTCGGGCTTCCAGCTCCCTTCCCGGAGGTCGTTGCCGAGCGTGCGGAGTTCGGCCTCGGGGTGGTTTCTCCACAACGCCAGCTCGGGCTGAGGCGGCAGGTTGGCGCTGCGGTACCAGTGGTCGATCCGGAGCCATGCGGCCCAAAGGACGAGCGGCGAGAAGGCGGTCTTGCGTAGTGCCGGATCCATGGTTCACTGTGTCACGGGTTGGTCGAGGTCTTCGGTTCGTTGGTCGGTGTAGCGTGCGGAGGTCGGCGGGTGCAGGCCGGGAAGGCGCCGGTCGGTGGGCGGTGGCTGCATGGCGGACAGAGATTGAACTGGACGGTCGGGTCGTGGCGGGTCAGACTCGCTCCTCGTGCAGTTGCTTGGCCATCCGGGAATGAGCGGGCAAAGACGTCTTCGCTTGAGCAGGCTCAGTCTGACAGCAAGTACTGCGCTACCAGTGTCCGAGCGATGGACTCACCTCGTTGGGAGAGCGTGTGCAGGTCGTCTTCAGGCATTGCGGAGAAGTCCGTGGGGTAGTGGATCACCTGATCTCGGTTCACCCAATTCAGGGCCTTGAGCGGAACGCGATGGTCGATCTGACCGAGGCCGACGTAGACGAAGGCGTGGAGGTTGCCGGATGCCCTGAGGTCGTGCAGCCGCGTCTTGGTGGCGTTCTGGACCTTGCGCATCAGCGACTCGGCAACCTGCTTCATACGCTTCGGCCATCTCACGGGCACGGTCTCTCCGGTGAACTGCCCCGTGCCTGCATCGCTGACGATGATGATCTCGGGTGCGTAGGAAATCTTGCTGACCGTGAGGTTGCGCCCGGGCTCCATCACGCTGACGCCAAGATTCTCGTAAACGCCGCCGTCCGTCACGATGACCCGGCGCTCCGCCTGGTCACCGTCCTTCTCGAACGTGCGCTTCCAATCGAACGGCGCAATCACGGCCGGATAGGCAGCCGAGGCGCTCATGGCGTCGGCGAGGCGGAGCTCGCTCGCCGGTGCATAGCCGAAGCGGTAGGAACCGAAGCACTCGTTGCTCATGCGGAACGCCGTTCCGGTTCGGAGTTCGCAGGCATTGAAGACTACCGAAATTCCTCGTCGTGTAGCTGAATCGCAGGTCATCGTGCCCACGAGATCCGCAACGACATCGGAGAAGATGTGGAGCAAATTGTAGTGCTGGAGACGGGGCCAAGACCGTCGAGCGACGGAGACGGGATGTGTTTTCGTCCGCGGGATCAGGGGGGCCGCGAAATTCTTGACGCAGCTTGCGATGTCAATGATGGGCCTCAGTAGTGCAGCGAAGGCTGCATTCATCAGGAACGGCACCAGGCGGCGGGGGCTCAGCAGGAGCTTCCTCAGCGTGGCCCGCATCAGGCCTCGTCGCAGCAGTTCGACTGCTTGGCGATCGACGCTGTCAAAGGGGGCCTCGGTGTAGCCGAGCAAACCCGTCATGACAGATCCGCCGGAGACGCCCGATATGACATCCACTTCCTCGAGCAGGTCGAGGTCCTGGAGCGCCCGCAGAGTGCCCAGATGAAAGGCCATTGCCCTTGCTCCTCCGCCGGAGAGGGCGAGCCCGATCTTCTTGCCGAGCGGCGCGGGCGGTGCGGGAGTCGTGACACCGCCCTTGCAGTCGGGGTCGGCTCCGTCGGCTGCCGCCCGGGCAGCCTGCTGGCGGCACACGAATGCAGCCACGCTCGGCTGGGGAGTGGCTGCATGGCCCACGATCACCATCAGACTCGGTGCATCGCCTTGCTCCTGCGACGCGAGAAGCTTGCGCATCCCTTGATAGTCAGTGCGACTGGGACGGGGGGCGGCCTTGGGGTGAGAGTGCCACATGCCTAGGAAGCGAACGCTTCCTCGCGAGAGCTCACGGTGATCCTTGGCGAGTGCTGCCGTTCCGTGAGTTCCGCAGACAAACCGATCGGGAGAGCAGACGCTGTCCGGTGGCGGGCCGCTGACATGCGTCACCCAGGCGATGTTCGAGGTCTCGTCTAGTTCGCCGAAGAGCAGCCCGCCCGTCTCGTGTTCCGGAGAGCGCTCGCGGGCGCTTGTGCGAATCCAGCCGAGCATGTCGCGCCAAGCGTTGGCCGCCAATCGAAAGTCGATGCTGTTGGCCACCCATCGAATGTCGGGGCGGAACCGAAACCGCTGTTCGCGATCAGCAATCGACAGAGCGAGCAGGAATCCGCTCGCGTCGGCACTCGGGCTGCGGAGCGCCTTGGCCAGCGAGTTGAGCGCTCGTGCCGACAGGCAGGCGACATCGACATTGGACCCCACGAAGGTGGGATCCGAGCATCCGGGTTCCGGTTGGCGCAGGCCTTGGGCGGCGTCTCGGGACCAGAATTCGCTGACCCACCGCTCCAGCCAATCGCGGGACATGGCTGCGAGCCCGAGTCGCCTGAGCACGTCTCGCGGGCCGGCGCCGTAGGCGGTCCGTGCGAGGGTTGCGAGGGCGCGCTGTGCGGTAGCGCTGATCATGACTGACGCTATAGGGACGCGACGCTCATGCCTCTTGAGCACCGACTCAAGCTTGCTCCGCACACTGAGTGCCGCAGTGGCGTCGATGACGATGTCAATACCGGCGTCCCAGTCCGCCCGGTTGAGCGTCTTGGACACGATGTCCTCGTTTCGGGACTCCACTTCGATTCGTGGCGAGATCGAATGAACTCGTCCAGCCAAGGCGTCAACCTTGAGCTCGTTGATGTCGCTGACGGTGAAGTTCTGCCGCACGAGGATCCCGCGAGTGACTCGGCCCTTGTCGTAGAGCACGAGCTTGGCGACTCCCGCCCGGGCGAGGTGCTCGGCGATGTGGCTGCCGATCGCTCCGCAGCCCCAGATCGCAACCCGCTTGCCGGCGAACCAATCCATGGTCGCGCCTTCGTCGCGGCGCGTCACGATCTCGGGGCGGTTCTCCATCACGCGACACCAGCGAACGGGCGCGTTGCGGCACCATGCCAGCAGCCGGTCGTCGGCGAGGTCGACTAGCTTCCGGAACTCGGGCGGGAGCGGAATCTGGTCGAGTTCGTGCTCCACTTGCAGGGCGATGGAGGCGGCCCGAAGCCCGGCGGCCTCCGTCGCGGGAATTTCCCAGAACGCCAAGTGCTGGCAGCGCTGCCTGATGTCCCGCGCGGCGCTGCGCGAGGGAGCCCCGATTGCCAGATACAGCGGCACGCCGTCCGGAACTCGGAGGGATGCCGCCATCAGGTGCCCGAGCACTTCCCAACCCAAGCGGCCCTTGCAGTTCAGTTGGCAGACCAGGTCGCGGACTGTCGCCGGCCACTCGAACGGAAGTTCGAAATCGAGCAGAACTGCCGGAGCAAGCATCGTGCCGCTAGGAGCCTTGCAGTCTGGATGCCACGAAATGAGGTCCAGAAGACCCGGCTTGGTCTTGGAGAGCGCTGCGAAACCGATCCACGGTTCGCCGCGGAAGCTGGGAGTGTCGGCGGTCACGCAGATGGTCGTGGATGTCCCGAGATAGGCAGCAGGCGGATGGCGGGGCAGGTCCGCAGGGTCGAGCTCGTTCCGTGCTCCGCGCCTCAACCACTCGTCGAGCTGTTCCAAGAAGCCGCGCATCCCCTGGTCTGGGAGCCACTGTGTCTGCACCGATTGGTACAAGCAGAGCTGCCGTCCCCACTGAACGTGGCTGAACCCAGCGAATCTCAAATGAGGTGCACGCACAGCCGGCGGCTCGAATGGAAAACCAGCGGGAATCAAGAGTTCGAATCGCTCCCGATCCTGCAATGGCAGTCCACCGTCGACTCGGACATAGCCGCTGCAGTCGAGATCTATGTCGATGGCCAAGGTGGAATCGAGGGTCAGGGAATTGCGAACGTCAGTGATCTCGATCGGAGACTGGTCGATCCTGGCGAGGTGCCGCAGCTGCTCCAAAGCGATCCGCTGCCCGCTACTCATCGTCACAGCCGAATCCAATCGGTACAGCGGGCGGTCTGGTGGATCCGCGCGCAGACTCCAACAGGGAACCCAAGGACTTGCTGGGTCTGTGCGGCTGAAAGCGCCGGAATCCGCTGGTGCCGACCTCGAACATGACTGGTTCAGGACTCTGCGCATTCGGGTGCTCGTGGGTGCAGAGGAACTCACTGCCCGGGATGCGTTTGTACAGAGCCTTGGCCTTGGCATGCGGTGGGTCGTCCCCGGGGCCGTTGCTCGCCGGTACGGGTCTCGAACTGGAGACAACGTAGGCCGGGCGCCGCGCGGCCCTCGCGATGTCACGCATGATGTCGCCTCTTAGCCTCTCGCGGCCGCTCTGCTCGTCCTTCACGAACATCGCGGACTTGGAGCAGTGATGGGAGGCGAGCATCACATCCCACTCACGAGTTCGGGGGTCTCCGCAGTCGAAGATGCGACGAACAGCCGAATACGCGAGGTCGCCCAAGAACAACGCCTTGCCGGTGGCCGGCCCATTCTCCAGAGCGACTTGGAACGCCAGGCTGCGGTCATTCCGACCTTCGCCGCTCTCGGAACCGATTGGCGCATGGAGGCAGACGCTGAAGGTGCCGGCGAGGTCTGCGCCATCGAGCGTCGTGATTGTGTCAGTGGGCATCGACAGCAGGTCTCCGGGAAAGCCTCTGGGCCGCAACGGCTCAACCACGCGGTCGGACCCGATCACGCGAATCCGGTGACCCGGGCCAGGATCCCCTCTTGCTTCGATTGTCTTGTCGATCCGTCGCTTCGCCTGTTGAACGAACGCCTTCGCGTCGTCACACAGGTTGGCGATCGGGCCGTGAAACGAGTCGGCGCACATCCAGAGTTCAGAAATCAGGGCCTTCTCATTCAGCCGTGCGAAGCCCTTGCAGTGGTCCTCGTCAGGGTGTGTCAGCACGAATGCAGAAAGGTAAGGGCGACCGCGACGGGTTGGCAGGATTTCGAGGAGTTCGTCGACGACTGGCCAAGCTGATTCACTGCCGTCTTCCGCCTGCTCCATGTGGTGCAGGTCGACTTGCATGAAGTGTGTCTCGGTGATGCGTATCGTAGTGCTGTCGCCGGTGCCGACCGGCCAGAATACGAGGCCTTGGTTTGGAATCGTGAGTTTCATGGTTGATGTTCCTTCGTGTGGATCGAATTGCCGGCAAGCACCGGCAGCGTATGCCCTCGGGGGAAGCCGGTCAGATGCCGGCGGAAGATACTTGGAGCGACGACCGAAGCTCCGGTGGCGGGGGACCTTGGTGCGGCTCGGCGTGCGTCGCCGCAGCGCCGGTTCCCGGGATGGTTCGCCCTCGGGAGAGCGACGAAGTGTGGCGCAATACGAGAGTCAGCTTGGGCGGCACGCAGCCCGGCTGGATCGCCGGGAGCCGGGGAGTTCGGATCGTTGCCAGCAGGGCCAGCGTCGGGTCCCGTCAAGTCTGCGGAACATCGCCCAGTCCGAGCGAGAGGGGTGGGTCCGCAGGAAACTGGGAGAAGTGCGACTCGCGTGCGGGCAAGTCTCGAGATTCCGCCTGCGGCTGCGACGCGATTCGAACCGTGCTGATGCTCGCGGCCGGACAGCCTCCTTGCAGGGCTTGCATTCTGCCCGCGCTTAGGTTCTAATGGACGCGGAGGCAGGGGATCTGGAACTCGTGTTGGCGCAGTCGCCCCACGGTTGGGAGGCAACCGGCACATTGAGTCCGTCACGGCTGTCGGAGTGGATTTCTTGGCGGCCACTGCTCACATGGCAACATATCGCACATTGCTGGTCCGCGTTTGGCAGATCAGGACTCATGATCGCACGTTTTCTGCATGGAATCTCGATGTCAGCGAGAGGGGAGAGGCTGCTCCATGCAGGTAACCCAGACCGCGATCGGACGGCGACTGCGAGCGGAGCGGAAGCGGCGTCGCATCACGCAAGGCAGAGCGGCCCGCGTTGCGGGCGTGCCGCGCACGGCCATAGGCCGGATCGAAACGGGTCGCCGGAGGGTCTCAACGATTGAGTTGGTCCGCTTGGCGGAACTCTATGAGAGGCCGGTTGAGTGGTTCGTGCGCTCGGATGCGGATAGCGAGCAGAGCGCCACCCAGGCCCTGTTCCGGGCGGAGCCGAGCCTTGAGGAGGAGGCGTACGCCAATGAAGTCAAACGTTGCATCAGGGTGTTTCGGGAAGGCGCCTCGTTGGTGAGGCTGATTGGGCATTCACCCGAGCTCCGGCTGCCGAGCTTCAACCTCCCGGATCCAGGGTCAGCGGGGGAAGCAGTCCAGCAGGGGAGGGCAATTGCTTCCAGTGAGCGGCGGCGCCTCGACCTGGGAGTCGCTCCGCTCGCATCGCTGCCGGAGTTGATTCGCTCGCAGGGAGTGTGGGTGGCTGAGCTAACGATGCCCGGCAGGGTTTCGGGCCTCTTCTTGAACAGTCCGGCGATCGGCATCGGCATCGCAGTGAACAGGGGCCATCCGCGTGTGCGGCGCCGGTTCTCGTTGGCGCATGAGTACGGCCACGCCGTGATGGATCGCAACAGCCCAGCACGGGTCAGCCGAGGAGGCCGAGCGAAGGATCCGACGGAGCAGCGGGCCAACTCTTTCGCGGCAGCGTTCCTCGTTCCGGAGCGGGCGGTGAGGGGATTCCTGGACGGCTTGGGCAAGGGACGGGCCACGCGTGAGCGGGAGCGTCTGGAGACCGGGGACGAAGGTGTGGTCCTGCGGGCGGAGCAGCGGACGCCCGGACGTTTTCGGCGGGTGACGTACTCGGATGTCGCGCTGCTTGGGCGTCGGTTCGACGTGAGCTACGCAGCGGCTGTATGGCGCGTGCGCAGTCTGAACATAATCACTGGCGGAGAGGCCGAAGACCTCCTGAAACGGACTGACATCGCCCGGCGCTATATCCAGCAAGTGTTTCCAAGGATGTCTCCCAAGCGTCGGCGCGATAGCAGTGCCGGGCACGAGCTGAGCGGGCAGGTTCTGCCGCTTGCCATCGAGGCACTGCGTCGAGGGGCGATCAGTCTCGGGAAGTTGATAAAGATCGGTCTCTTGCTGGGAATCGCCGAAGCAGAGATTCGCGAGTACGCCGAGGCGATCCAACCAGCCTGACCATTGGGCTGCCGACCGGCACGGGCCGGACTTGGAGCGGGACTGGGTGACGTGCTGGCGGGTAGCGGAGGCCGTGGCGCTCATCGAGAGCGAGTTCGGAGTGAAGCACTCCTTGGGAGGTGTGAGGGGGTTGCTGCGCCGAAGTGGGATGAGCGAAGAGCGCGGTCGGTGATCGAAGTTGAGGGGGGGCCGGTCTCGAACCACCAGGCTAGGAAGTCGCGCTGGCCGAAGAGGCAGGAGGACATCGTGGGGGTTGTAGAGCGGCTCGTCGCCACCCCAGCTGTAGCCCTTGGAGCACTCGAGGATGCGGTCGCGGTCGAGGCTGGGGTGCTCGGGAGCGAAGACGGTGTCGAGGTGGTGGTCGGTGTAGCCGCAGAGGGAGGAGTAGCGGGGGTCGAGGGTGAGGTCGTAGAGGTTGTTGAGGCTGGAGAAGAGGCAGACCCTGTAGGACTGTGTGACGCCGGCGAGGAAGGAGAAGCGGATGTGCTGGTCGCACTCCTTGATGTTCGCGTAGAGGGTGCGGAGGTAGTCGCGGTTGGGACAGGCGAGGTCGGGCGCGTCCAAGTTCTCGGTGATGGGTTGGTCGTACTCGTCGACCAAGACTCAGAGATCCTGACCCCTGTCGACTCGAAAGTGACGCAGTTGGTGGCCGGTTGATGGGGCGCTGGCTGGACAGTTCTGAGCCGCATCGGCCTGCTGTGTCGTGTCCGGGCAGCGGGTCGGACTGGCGGAGGAGGGCGCGCCGAGCGGTCGCGGGGAGGTGGTGCCCGGCCGAAGCCGGGCCTGCAGCCGGAGCGGTCGGTGGCGTCCGGTCCCGAGCTCAGGCTGTGAACTCGTAGACGCGGCGCAGTTGCGACACTTCAGGGGCGACAGCGGCACCACCACCGGCGGGCCGGGGGCGCAGCTCGGCTGCGGTCCCACGCAGCGTGGCAGAGGCGGCCCCAATCGAGCTGCAGGCAGTTCGCTGGCCGCTGCCAACCCGGCAACGAGTCGCTACAACAGGCGTGTCGAGGAATGACTGACGAACGTACGACCGATACAAGGCAAATTCAGCCCGCTGGGTCCGTGGTGGCACGTCACTCCAACAAGGCTCGGAATCCATTCCCTCACCTCCCCGTCAGTCCTTCCCTAGCGCGGACCCAATCGGCCAACTGGCAGGCTACTACGCCACGATGTCAGGATGTCTGAGCCTAGGTGCGCTGGCGGGGCGCACCCCGCGCTTCGTCTGCAGGGCCGGGCGCGGCACTAGCGGTGTGTCGGCGATCAAGGTGGACCTTGACCGCGTTCCAGTCACAGGCCCCACACCGTAATCGGCCGGGCGCCGGCCTCGGGGTCCCTGCGGAACACCCGCTCCTCCCAGGACCGGTCCGGACGCAGGTCGAAGACCACCAGATGCCCGGACTCGGCGCCGCAGCGATCCATGTACCAAGCCGTCTGCTCCAAGCCCTTGAGGATCGTGCTCTCCAAAGCCGACTTCTCGCCGACTACTTTGCATTCGATGACGTACTTGAGGGGACGGTCAGACAGCGGGCTGCCCGGGCGGGGCCATTCGATGACCAAGTCCGAGCGACCGCGGGCAACGGCGTACTCCCGCGTGACCCGTCCACCGCTGTTGACGACGCGGTGCAGGTAGCCGTGCAGCACCAGCTGGGGGCCGGCCTCCCGGTGGCCGTAGCGCTCCACCCACGACTCGGAGTGCTCGCGGAAGTAGTCCTGGAAGCCGGTCAGCAGCGCCTTGAGGTCCAAGCTGCCGTCCGGCCGGATGTACCAGCGCGGGGAGACGCGGCCTTGAAGGTCGGACTCCTGGACAGTGGTCAGCTCGCGGGGGATGACTTCGGCGTAGATCGGGTTGGCCATCCGGACCGGACCGGCGGCGGCCACCAGGCCGAGGTCTCGGACGTACTCAAGGTCGCGCCCTGAGTAGTCGTATCCGGGAGAGCCCGCGATCATCGGCAGGATCACTCGACGGACGCGCGGTTCGCGGAGCTTGTCGGCGAGCTGGTCGAGGTGCGTGACGCGTTTGAGGATGAGCGTCTCCTTGGCTCGGTCGATGGCAGCAACTGTCACCGCGCGGCTGCGGTCTCGGCCCTGCCGGTCTTTGAAGCAGGCTTGGTTGGCGAGGGCGTTGACCAGCCACGGCTGGCCCTGCGTGAGGTTCCAGATGTGATCGATTGCGCCGGCCTCGAACCGCTGGCCGGTCTCGTCGGTGTGCTGCAGGAGCAGGGAGCGCACTTCGCTCTCGAAAAAGTCCCCCAGCCGCAGCGACTCGGCCTTGATGTTGAACGCGCTGCCCCCGGTGATATGGAAGCCCTTCTCCTCCGAGAAGATGCGGTAGTCGCGGATGTCGCGGACGCCGCACAGGATTACGCTCTGAGGGAACCAGCGCGGCCGGTCGCGGTAGCCGGCGCGCAGCTGGCGCAGCACCGAGATCAGAGTGTCCCCGATCAGGGCGTCGATCTCGTCCACGAACAGGATCAGGGGCTTCGTAGCGGCTACCGACCATTGGGCCAGCACGTTCCTCAGCGCTCGATGCGGTCCCGACCTAGCCAGCACTGCCGGCCAGATCTCCTCGACAATCTCCTCCGAAGTTGTCCTCTCGGCCGCTTTCGCGATGGCGTCCAGGACGGTCTGGATGCCGGCTGCGACATTCTGTCGGGCGGTTTGACCCTCCTCGACATTCACATACACGCACCGGAAGCGGCCGGTGGCGTTGAGGTGGTCGGCGAGCGCAGCCAAGACGCTCGTCTTGCCGGTCTGACGGGGCGCGTGAAGAATGAAGTAATGCTGCTGATCAACCAGTGTTAGGATTTCGTCGAGGTCCACGCGTTGGAGGGGAGGGATGCAGTAATGTCTCGCTGCTAGGACCTCGCCAGCCGTGTTGAAGAATCGCACGCCCGTCCAAGTATGGCATGCCTCGGACCTGACCTGGTTTCGTGGATCCGCCTGTGGTCCACCGGGAGGCGAGACCGGGCAGGCGCCCCACTGGGGCCAGCCGAACGAGGCCGCGACCCGCGAGGCAACCGATGGCCGCTCGTCCAGCTAGGTGCTTGAGGGCTGGCTGCGCCTGCGGTGGCGGCCGGTTCCCCTCGCGCTACACGCAGGCGCCGCGAAATCCCGGCGGCGATCCTGCGGGAGACCGGCGGCGCGACCGCACCTGCCAGATTCACCCTTCGGGCCCCCGCGGACATGTGACAGGACATGGCCAGAGGTAGTGGTTCCACTGCCTGCTGCCGGCCGCCATGCCTGCCACCGCCGACTCAGCCGGCGGTCACGGAGCCCGAGCGGCGGAGCGCGCAGAGCTGGACCGGGACGCTCCGCACGGCCGCGCGACGCACGATACGGCGCGGCCTGCGGCAGCCAGCCTAGGTGCGCTGGCGGGGCGCACTCCGCGCTTCGTCTGCAGGGCCGGGCGCGGCACTAGCGGTGTGTCGGCGATCAAGGTGGACCTTGACCGCGTTCCAGTCACAGGCCCCACACCGTGATCGGCCGGGCGCCGGCCTCGGGGTCCCTGCGGAACACCCGCTCCTCCCAGGACCGGTCCGGACGCAGGTCGAAGACCACCAGATGCCCGGACTCGGCGCCGCAGCGATCCATGTACCAAGCCGTCTGCTCCAAGCCCTGGCCGATCGTGCTCTCCAAAGCCGACTTCTCGCCGACTACTTTGCATTCGATGACGTACTTGAGGGGACGGTCAGACAGCAGGCTGCCCGGGCGGGGCCATTCGATGACCAAGTCCGAGCGCCCGCGGGCGACGGCGTACTCCCGCGTGATGCGTCCGCCGCTGTTGACGACGCGGTGCAGGTAGCCGTGCAGGATCAGCTGGGGGCCGGCCTCACGGTGGCCGTAGCGGTCCACCCACGACTCGGAGTGCTCGCGGAAGTAGTCCTGGAACCCGGCCAGCAGCGCCTTGACATCCAAGCTGCCGTCCGGCCGGATGTACCAGCGCGGGGAGACAAGGTGCTCAAGTTCGGACTCTTGGGCCTCGGTCAGCTCGCGGGGGATGACTTCGGCGTAGATCGGGTTGGCCATTCGGACCGGGCCCGTGAGCGCCACGAGGCCGAGGTCGCGCACGTACTCCAGGTCGCCGCTCGAGTAGCCGGCTTGGGCTGTTCCCCCGATCATCGGCAGGATCACTCGGCTGACCCGCGGCTCGCGGAGCTTGTCACTGAGCTGGTGGAGGTGGGTGACGCGGTTGCGGATGAGAGTTTCCTTGGCCTGGTCGATGGCAGCAACTGTCACCGCGCGGCTGCGGTCTCGGCCCTGCCGGTCTCTGAAGCAGGCTTCGCGGGCGAGGGCGTTGACCAGCCACGGCTGGCCCTGCGTAAGGTTCCAGATGTGATCGATTGCGCCGGCCTCGAACTGCTGGCCGGTCTCGTCGGTGTGCTGCAGGAGCAGGGAGCGCATTTCGCTCTCGAAAAAGTCCCCCAGCCGCAGCGACTCGGCCTTGATGTTGAACGCGCTGCCCCCGGTGATGTGGAAGCCCTTCTCCTCCGAGAAGATGCGGTAGTCGCGGATGTCGCGGACGCCGCACAGGATTACGCTCTGGGGGAACCAGCGCGGCCGGTCGCGGTAGCCGGCGCGCAGCTGGCGCAGCACCGAGATCAGAGTGTCCCCGACCACGGCGTCAATCTCGTCTAGGAACAAGATGACCGGCTTCGAGTCAGCAGACGCCCACCGGGCCAGCACTCGCTTGAGCGCCAAGTGAGGACCTACCTTAGTCAAGACACCAGGCCAGATCTCTTCCACAAGGTCCTCACCCGTGGTCATCGCAGCCCCGTCGGCGATCGCTCCTAGAATCGTTCGCATGCCCGCACCGACATCCTGCCGGGCGGATTGGGCTGGCTCGACATTCACATACACGCACCGGAAGCGGCCGGTGGCGTTGAGGTGGTCGGCGAGCGCAGCCAAGACGCTTGTCTTGCCGGTCTGACGGGGCGCGTGAAGAATGAAGTAATGCTGCTGATCAACCAGTGTTAGGATTTCGTCGAGGTCCACGCGTTGGAGGGGAGGGATGCAGTAATGTCTCGCTGCTAGGACCTCGCCAGCCGTGTTGAAGAATCGCACGCCCGTCCAAGTATGGCATGCCTCGGACGGGACTGGTTCGTGGATCCGCCTGTGGTCCACCGGGAGGCGAGACCGGGCAGGCACCCCACTGGGCCCAGCGAAACGAGGCCGCGACCCGCGAGGCAACGGGTGTCTGGCGACAATTAAGACTTTCATTTTGTTGGGTCGTCGCTGGTGGGCGAGAGGCAGCTCCTCGAGAGGTCGCTTCACCATCCTGGCAGGGGTTGCACCCCCGCCTCCGTCCCGCCTTGGGTGGGCACTGCAGCGACCATCGGATGCAGCTGGGGGTGCGTTACCCGAGAGCTGCGGCGTGGTGCGATCCGCTAGGCTGTAAGGGCCCTTGGAAACGGAAACCGGCTCTGCTGGGGAGCATCCGGCCAGGGATACAGGGGCCACGGTGATGGAGCATCGCCAGCGCGGTCCGGCCTCTGCGGCCGGGCCGCTTCCTGGCTGCCCGTGCGCGACCAACGGGAGCGGCCTGCCTGCTGCGCACCGCCTGAGTCCCAGCTTCTCTCCAGCCCGTGTCATGCCTGAGAAAACCCTGGGGGAGGCGCCCGCAGGGTGCTGGGGGCAAAGCCCCCCGGCGACGCTTTGCGTCGCCATGGAATGGTGAGCCCGCGGTGTCGCCGTGGGGCCGGACGGACCGCGCCCGGCAGCGGCCGCCATCTCGCGCCGGCTCACCGCGCCCCCCGCTGGGTCCGGTCGCCCGACGCGGCCGGTTGGGCTCGCTCCGGGGTGGCTTCCGCCTGCCGTCGGCGGGCTGCTTCGCTGCGGTAGCTGGGGATGTCCAGCTCCAGGATCTGGGAGTGGTGCACCACCCGATCGATGGCCGCGGCGGCGGTCATCGCGTGCGGGAAGATCTGGTCCCACTGCGAGAACACCAAGTTCGAAGTTAGCATCACCGAGCGCCGCTCGTAGCGTTCCGCCAGCACGTGGAACAGCATTTCCATCTCCGTGCGGCCCTGGCGCACGTAGCCGATGTCGTCCAGCAGCAGGCACTGGTAGCGGTCCAGCCGGTCCAGCTCCCGGTTGAGCCGCAATTCCCGCTTGGCGACCGTCAGCCGCTCCATCAGGGCGCGGGCCGGGGCGAACAGCACGGGATGACCGCGCGTCACCAGCTGCCAGCCCAGCGCCGCCATCAGGTGCGTCTTGCCGGTGCCCGGATTGCCGAAGATGCAAATGTTGTCGGCCTCCGCGAGGAACTCGCCGCGGCCCAGCCAGGGCACTCGGCCCCGCACGGCCTGCGGCAGACGCTGCAAATCGAGCGTCTCCAGCGTCTTGCCCTTGGGCAGCTTGGAGGCCCTCGTCAGCCGCTCCACGCGTCGGTCGAAGCGGTCCTGCACCTCCACCGCGGCCAGCTCCCCCAGGTAGCGCAGCGGGTCCCAGCCCCGCTGGCGCGCCCTCTCGGCCAGCGGGCCGCTGTCCCGCGCGAACGAGCCCAGCCGCAGACTCTTCAGGTGCCCCGGCAGGGCCTCCAGCACATCGGTCATCGCGACCTCCCTCCCCGCAGCAGCTCGTCATACGCCTCCAAATCCGGCGCCTGCAGCCGCACTTGCGGAACTTTTCGCTGCGGCTGCCCCAAAGTCGCCCGCACGTTCTCCAAAGTGGGCCGCCGGCCCGCTTTCAGGCAGTCCTCCAGCGCCCGCTCCACCTGCGACTCCATCTCCGTGGCCGCCAAGTGCAGCACCCGCACGTACTCCAGGTCCGCCCGGCGGGCGTCCCCCTCGCGCAGCCGGTCGTAGGCCGCCCGGAACACCCGCGTCGGGAACATCTCCTCCCGGTAGCGGTAGCGCGCGAAGGCCCCCGGCTTGCGCACCAGCGAATGCACCACGTGCCGGTAGTTCACCCGGCCCCGCCGCGCTCCCCGCGCCCGCTCGTGCCGCGCCACCACCTGCCCGTCCTGCAGCAGCTCCACCCGGTCCGCATGCAAGCGCACCACCACCCGCTCCCCGATCCAGCGCGACGGCACTGAATACGCCTTGCTCGCCACCCGCACCACGCTGCCCCGCGTCACCGTCCGCACGCGCTCCCGATACACCGGCAGCCGCCGCCTCGGCAGCGGCCGCAGCACGGCGCGCTCCTCCTCCAAGCGCTCCTGCCGACGCTGGTTGCGCGCGCCCGCCAGGTCCGCCAGCAGTCCGCGGTACTCCTCCACGTTGCGGAAGTCCCGACTCCCCCGCAACCGCAAGCGCTGGTCCAGCGCCCGCTTGAAATGACCGTGCGAACTCTCCACGTCCCCGTTCTCGTTCGCCCGCCCCGGATGGTTGCGACTCGCCCGCAGCCCGAAATGCCCCAGGAACTCCACGTAGCGCTCGTTGAACTCCCGCCCCCCCGTCTGCCGCAACTGGTGCGTCGCCGCCGAGAGATTGTCCGTGCGATGCTCCAGCGGCACCCCTCCCAACACCTGCAGCGACTCCTGCAAGCCCCCCGCCAACGCCTCGAACGTCTCGCCCCCAGCCAACTCCACCCACTCCCAATTCGAGTACGGCAGCACGAAGTGATAGCACAAGTGCCGGAACTCAATGCCCCCCACCGTCACTCCCAAACTCCCCATGTGTTGAGTCCTGAATTATTCGAGCGGGGGATTTCCGGATTATTTGATCGCGATGAGAGGCGGAATTCCCGGATTAAGCGGACGGCGTGGAAAGTTCCGGATTAAACGAGCGGAGGGGCCCGGCTGTGTCCCGGATTATTTCGCCGGGAGTGTTGAGGCCGGGATTAGCAGGCGGGGAGCGGGATTTTCCGGATTGCTTGCGCTTGGCTGGGGGGTGTGGGGGGTGGGAAGGTGAGCTGGAAAACTGCTACTGCAAGAAGGAAAAGGAAGGGGTCAGCAGGAGCGGACCAGGAGTTGGTTCCAGTCCTTGGCGCCGGGAGGTGGGAGGCGTCGTGCGGAGGGATGGCGAGCGAGGAGTCGTTGTGCGGCGAGTTGTCCTGGGGGGTCGTTGTCGAAGCCGCACAGCAGGCGCTGAGGGGGAGTGCTGCTGAGCCACTGGGGGATGGAGTTGGCGAGGCCGGCGAGGGAGGCGAAGAGGGTGTGCGGGGGGAGTTGGGGGAGGTTGAGCAGGAGGGCGGAGAGGGCGTCGATGGCGGATTCGCAGAGCAGGACGCAGGGGGGTGGAGCGTCGGAGGGGGGCGTGCGGCGCGCGATCCAGAATCCGCCGCGTTGTTTGCGGGAGCCAGGGGCGAGGCCTTTGAAGGTGGCGCCGGAGGGGCTGGGGCGGGAGCCGTTGAGTTCGGCGCCGGTGTGACGGCGGCGCAGGTCGCGGCAGAGGAAGACGGCGTTTTGGCGAGCGTCGGCCCACAGGATGCCGGCTTGGCGGCAGTGGTCGAGCAGGCGGGGGCGGAGGCGTCGGGAGCGGGCGAGATAGTGGCGGACCGGGGGCCAGCGGGAGTCGCAGGGGGGCGGCAGGGAGAGTGCGCGGACGGTGCCGGGTTGGGCTGGCGGAGCGTGCGCCGGAGCTGGAGGCAGGGCGTCGAGGAAGGCGAGGGCTTGGCGGAAGGAGCAGCCGCGGGCGTGCAGCACGAGGTCGATGGCGCCCCCGCCGCCTTGACCGCGGCGGTGGTCGAAGAAGCGCGTGCCGCGAATGGCGAGCACCGAGCCGGGGCGCCGCCAGCGCTGGCGGTTGCGGGGGTCGCGGCGGTAGCCGAGCTGGCGGGCGACCTGCCGCAGCGGGCGGTTGCGGGCCCGGGCGAGGCGGTCGGGCGAGGCGGCGCGGGTCACGAGCGCAGCTCGCGGCAGGCCTGCTGCATGTGCCGGGGGCCGATCTCGGCGGCCTCGTCGGCGGCGGCGGCGAGGCAGGCGAAATGGGCGAGGCGGTTGACGGCGCGCGGCAGGCCGCGGGAGGCTTGGTGGAGCGTCTCGAGGGCGGCGGTCTCGAACAGCGGGCGGCTGCAGCCGGCTTGCTGCAACCGGTGCTGGAGGTAGCCGGGGAGCTCGTCGCGGCGCAGGCCGGAGAGGTGGTGGCGCATGACGATGCGCTGGCGGAGCGATTCATGCACGGCCATGGCCAGCCGGCGGCGGAGGGCGGAGAGGCCGACCAGCAGCAGGCACAGGCGGCGGTCGGCGTCCATGCGGTAGCTGGTGTTGTATTTCGGTTTATTTGGCAAGGCGTTTTCCGGATTAAATGGCAGGCGAGGAGCGGGATTTTCCGGATTGCTTGCGTCTGGCTGGGGGCGAGGGCGAGCTCGAAAACTGCTACTGCAAGAAGGAAAAGGAAGGGGTCAGGAGGAGCGTAGGCGTTCTCGCCCGGCTCCCGGCCCTGCGCGCACGCAATTGCAGGCAGGACTGCCGCGCAGCACCTCCAACGCATGTCCGGAAGCCTACCGGGCGACTCACCCACGCCGATGGATTTGTCACATTAAATGAGAAAGTTCCCTTATCTGGAATCATCCAGTTTGACAAAAACAGCCCATTTTCGTGCCAAATAATGTGACAAATAACGTGCGCCGTGCTAAGGCACTGGCTCCCAGCGGGTGCGAAGCCCGCCCGGCTAACTGTCGCTCCAGCCGGAAGCCGTCGGAGCGGGTCATGGAGGTAACGACATGGACTGAAGCACTCCGACGTGACGGGCCGCCTTCTGGGCGGCTCAGCGAGCACGCAGGCCGCAACGCGAGTGAACGCCGAGCAGGCCTCGAAAAGCATAATGCGGAGGCCGACCCGCCGTTATATCGGGGAAGGCAGCCAGCGTCCGGGAAGCGAGCGACGCGAGCACCGGGCGTCTCCGCCGGGGTATTGGCGGTAGCATGCGTGCCAGAGGGAGACGAAGGCAACACGGGAAGCCCTGGCGGTGGCGCGCACGCGCCAACCGGCATCCCGCGAGGGACAGGCCGGGCCGGGCAGGGTGGCGGAGAGGTCCGTAGTACCGACGAAGCCGGGTAACTCCGGCGGAGGGAAGGGACCTCAGTTCGAGAGCGATGCGGGAAGGGGGAAAGGACCGATGGAGACTGGCGAAGGCCTAGGAGCTCCGGAAACTGTTCGGAGACTCCAGAAGGCATTCCATGTGAAAGCGAAGGGAGACCCGGACTTCCGGTTCTACACGCTGAGCGACAAGGTGTGGCGAGAGGACGTCATGGAGTCCGCATGGCAGGCGGTGCGCCGTAACGGCGGGGCCTGCGGAGTGGACGGCGAGACGTGCCAGCACATCGAGGAGCGAGGCGTGGACGGATGGCTGGGGGAGCTGGCGAGTGAGCTGAGGGAGAACACCTACCGACCGCAGGCGGTGCGGCAGGTGCTGATCCCGAAGAAGCAGCCGGGGAAATTCCGACCGCTGGGCATACCGTGCCTCCGGGACCGGGTAGCGCAGACGGCGGCCATGCTAGTGCTGACGCCGATCTTCGAAGCGGACCTGCAACCGGAGCAGTACGCCTACAGGCAGGGCCGGAGCGCGCTGGACGCGGTGCGTCACGCGCATCGGCTGGTGAACACCGGGCACGGCGAAATCGTGGACGGCGATCTGTCAAATTACTTTGGCGAGATCCCGCACCCCGAACTCATCAAGTCCATCGCGCGGCGCGTGAGCGACGGGCGGATGCTGGGCTGGATCAAGCTGTGGCTGGAGATGGCTGTGGTGGAGGACGACGGCAAGGGCGGCCAGCGCCGCACGAACCGTGCGCGCCGGGAAAGGAAGGGGACGCCGCAAGGCGCTCCGATCTCCCCGTTGCTGAGCAACGTCTACATGCGGCGGTTCCTGCTAGGTTGGAAGCTGCTGGGCCTGGCCCGGCGGTTCGGAGCGGAGATAGTGAACTACGCGGACGACTTCGTGATCTGCGGCAAGGCCCCGGCGGAAGCCATGCGGGCCGCAGTCGAAAGGATCATGGGGAAGCTGCGCTTGCCGCTGAACGCGACGAAGACCCACTGCCTGCGGACGCCGGAGGAGCCGTTCGAGTTCCTCGGGTACCGCATCGGACGCAATTACAGCCCGCGCACGGGCCGGGCCTACATAGGCACGCGCCCAGCAAGGCGAGCGTTCGCAGCATATGCCGCAAGATCAGTGAACTGACGCGGGCAAGATACGGGCTGCTGGCCCCGGAACTGGTGGTGGCGAGGCTGAACCGAGCGAGGCTCGGCTGGGCGAACTACTTCCGGTTGGGACAGGTGAGCCCGGCGTATTGCGCCGTGGACGCACACGCGATCAAGCGGCTGCGCCAGTGGCTGTGTCGAAAGCACAAGGTGAAATCGGGGAGATACGTGCGCTACCCGAGCGAGAGGCTGTGGGACGACTTCGGCCTCGTGCGCCTGCAACTGCTGACGGCCAGCTTCCCGTGGGCGAAGACATGATCTCGTCCGAGAGCCGGATGCTGGAAATCGGCATGTCCGGTTCGACGAGCGGGGAGAGGAAACGTGGGAACAGCCAGGCTAACTGGTGATGGACAGGCGGTGAGAGTCCGCCAGAGCAAAGGAGCGAGTCCTAGCCATGCTCACCGCGAGTCATGCGTTGTCAGCCGCGAGGCTGGGAATGAAGCGTTGACAGCGGCGCGTGCGGGCGGAGTAAATGAGCACCGTAAAACTCAAAGTTCGGAGTGCCGAGGCTTTCTACGTGGTCGAAGGCAACATCGTGCGGACCCAAAGCAACGTTAGGACGAATGGTCGGCGCGGACTCCGCGGTGTCAGAGAGTTCAGGCACGTACGTACGTCCAGAACCGGGACCTGGGAGGTCTGCGTGCCGCCCCGGCGGGTCGTCGCCGGGGCCGCAGCGGGAATGACAGGAGTCAGAAGTCGATGAGGTACGACACGCAGAAGTCAGACTCGGGCGTAGTACTGAGGGGAGCAAAAGTAATTGCCGTCTGAGGTGTCACGCCAAGATGTACTTGCAGTCCTCCTGTTCAAAGAAGTTCTGAACAACTTGAGGGGCCTTCCTGAGCTGGGCGATCGCATCTGCCAGGAGGTCCTTCAATTCCGACTGGGTCTTGAACACCTGTTGGCCAACCCGGCGCTTCACCCACGCCCACAACAGCTCCACCGGATTCAGTTGCGGAGAGTAGACCGGCAGGAAGAACAACTCGACCTGCTCGTTACCCGCTGATTCTGCTAAGAACTCCTTCACCACGCGCGCCGTATGGATGCTGCAGTTGTCGACTACTACGTAGATCGGCTTCTGTTGCTCGGCTTGGATTGTCTGCAAGAACTCAATGAAACTCACCGCCTTGGCATTCTTCGACTGAATACGGAAGTGAATCTGACCGTCTGGCGTGATGGCCGCGAACATGTTCCAGCGAAACCTCTTGCCCGAGTCGACCACGACAGGGGTCTTGCCACGCATGCCCCAGGTCCGTCCGACATGGTAGTCCGCTCGCATCCCGGCTTCGTCCGCGAACACGATCACAGCGCCGTTCCTGCGTGCTTTCGCCTTCAATTCAGGGTATGTCTTGTCAATCCAAGCCTTCACATCGCCGATGCTGCGGAGATACGAGCGGAACTTGGGCTTCTGGGGTGTCAGGCCCAGGCGCTTGAGAGTGCGACGCACAGTCCAGACACTGACTTTGACACCGAACTTGTCGAGGACGGCCTGTCGCACGCGGCCCGCCGTCCAATAGGCGAACGAGAACTTCATCTGCTGGGGGGTCTTATCACGGACAGTGACGAGCACCCACTGCACGATTTCGTCGCTCAGGATTCGCGGACGGCCAGAACGTGGCTTATCTTCCAAGGCACCAAAGCCATCTGCACCGACCTTGACAAGCCAAGTATTGATGGTCGCTTGAGTGACAGAGAAGAGCGAGGCCAGCAGGGGAATCTGGAGTCCACCCTGAACCAGCGTAACGACTCTCTTTCTGATGGCGACCTTTTCTAAGAGTGGGACCTTTCTGAAGTCCTGCTTAAAGCTTAGCTTCATAATCCGATAATACCATGCTCAGCACGCGGTTCGCAAGCGTATTTGACGTGGAATAGAGTGCCAGAACACAAGGAAATGACTTTTGCTCCCCTCAGTACCGACGAAGGCGGCGAACCAAGGGGCGCGAGTCCCGGCGGAGTGGCTGGAGGGAAGGGCCGGGATCGAGAGGAATCCGGGAGGGGGCCGCACGGACCGCACGCAGAGGCGGGAGGTCGTGTCACAAGGCGCCGAACGGATACGGCAATTGGTAACGAGGAATCCGCAGGAGAAGCTGACTGCGCTGCTGCACCACGTCAGTGAGGAAGCGCTGGGGGAGGCGTATGCCGGGCTGCGGCCCGAGGCGGCCCCGGGCGTGGACGGAATGACGTGGGAGGCCTACGGGGTGGGGCTCGACGAGCGATGGTCGGACCTGCACCGGCGGGTGCCTGTGGGAGCGTACCGGGCGACGCCGTCGCGGCGGGTGATGATACCCAAGCCGGACGGGGGCGAGCGACCGCTCGGGATCGCCGCCTTGGAGGACAAGATCGTCCAGAAGGCGGTGGTGGACGGGATCCTGACGCCGATATACGAGGCGGAATTCCTCGGCTTCAGCTATGGTTTCCGACCGGGGCGGGGAGCGCATGACGCGCTGGACGCCTTGGCGGTGGGGATCGAGCGGTGCAAGGTCAACTGGATCCTTGACGCCGATGTGGCCAAGTACTTCGACACGCTGGACCGGGATCGACTCGTCGATCTGCTGGGCCGCAGGATCGGGGATGGGCGGCTGCTGAGGCTGATCCGGAAAGGGCTGAACGCCGGAGTGCTGGAAGAGGGCCGGTGGGCCGACACGGGGCGGGGCACCCCTCAAGGTGCCGTGATTTCCCCGGTGCTGGCCAATGTCTACTTGCACAACGTGCTGGACGCATGGGTCCGCCAGTGGCGGCAGGAGCAGGCCCGGGGCGAGGTCATCATGGTGCGTTATGCCGACGACTTCGTGCTGGGGTTCCAGCACCGCGGCGACGCGGTGCGGCTGCGCGAGGCCTTGGAGGCCCGGCTGGCCGACAACGGGTTGGCGCTGCACCCGGAGAAGACGCGCCTGATCGAGTTCGGGAGGTTCGCCGCGGCGAGCCGCGCCGGGCGGGGAGAGGGCAAGCCGAAGACCTTCGACTTGCTCGGCTTCACGCAGTACTGCGGGAAGACGCGGCAGGGAAGGTTCCAACTGGGGCGGAAGCCGATGGCGAAGCGGATGAGCCGCAAGCTGAAGGGACTCAAGCGGTGGCTGCTGCGGATGCGGCACGCGGACCCGAAGGACACGGCGCGGTGGCTGGGGCAGGTGTTGAACGGATGGCTGAATTACTACGCCGTTCCGGGCAGCTACCGGTTTCTGGCACGCTTCCGGGAGCGCCTGAAGCGCATCTGGGCGCGGACGCTGCGACGGAGGTCACAGAAGGGCCGCATCGACTGGAAGAAGCTGGACGCGCTCTGCAAGGAGCTGTGGCCGGCGGTCCGGATCCGACACCCATGGCCGAATCAACGATTCGCCGTTAGACACACGAGATAGGAGCCGGATGCATTAGCGTGCACGTCCGGAATCTGCGCGGGGGGCGCCGGGTAACCGGTGTCCCTACCGCAATTTAAGCGGGAAGGTCAGTGAGGCACCTACAGATGGCGAAAGCCGTAGGAACAACCCAAAACAGCTACTGCTTCTTGACTAAGGCCAACGCGCCTCTCCTCGACTCTACGTGTGTTGAATTCCCATTTAATTGGGGACGGCTGGTGCAGATTATTCGGCCATGGAGGAGAGGGTGTTGTTCCACATTGGGCGGACAAGTGTGCGGTGGGGGGAGTGCTGGGTGGTGCGAGTGTGCATCCAGCGCCCCCTTGGCGGGGGGCCCTGCTACTGCAAAACGAAGCTACTGCAAGAAAGAAAGAGGGTGGCTGCTACCGCCGCAGGTCACGGGCCGCTCAGGGCGCCCCAGTCCCCGTCTCGCCGAGCGGCAGTGTTGCGGATTAATTGGAAAAGTGAGACCATCCGCCGTCCACACAGACTGCACCAAACCGCCCCCCACGCGTCCAAATAATCTGGCGCTCAACAAGTGGCAGCGCCCGGTACGGAACCTGTTGAGCATGACGGACCGGTGGTGAGTGAGCAAGCGGGCGAACTGGGCCATGGACTGGAGTTTGGTGCGGCAGGCACGGCGGTGCCAGCGTTTGAGGAAGCGGTTGGCTTGGGTGGGGGAGCGGGCATCAAAGAACTGGCGGAATTCTTCCTTGAGCAGGTAGGCGCGGACGGTGTCGAGGTTGACTTGTGGAGTTCCTGCAAGCGGGGCACTTGTAGTTCGCTGAGGTGCTCGCGCCACTTGAGCAGCAGCCAGCGAGAGTTCTTCAAGCCAGGCTTCTTGCCTTGGGCCTTGAGCCGGCGAGCCTCGCCGGCGCGGACCTTGTCGATGGCTTCGCTCAGCTTCTTCATGATAGGGAAGCGATCCAAAACACGAACAGCTTGCGAAGCGCGGTCCGCGACGACGGTCAGGTAGGGCTTCCACATGTCGGAGCAGACCACCTGCAAGCTGGCCGAGCGGTCTGGGCCGAACCAGTCGAAGCAGTCCTCGAGCGTCTTCTTGCGGTGCTGGCCGACCCACGGCAGGCGGCGGCAGCCGGCGTCGAGCTGGTACAGGAGCGTCAGGTACTGATGGCCCTTGTGCCAGTCAATCTCGTCCACGCCGAGGACTCGGATGTCCTTGAGGCACACATGGGTCGCGGCCCCATCGCACGGCCATGTCGACCGAGCGATGCACGCATTCCCAGGACACGCCGAAGGCTGAGGCGGTCTCCTTCTAGGAGAGTCGCTTGGCCCAGCCGGCGAGCATCTAGGCGAAGGCCTTGGTGACCGGGCGCTTGCCGTCGGCCCAAGGCACCTTCTCGACCTTGACCTTGCTGCACCACTGGCAGTTGACGCGGCGCATGGCGTACACGAGCGCGACCGGCAGGCTCAGCACGGGCACGAACTGGAAGCGGCGCGGCGTGAATCGGTCATATCCAGGTCCGGGCATGCCGCAGACCGAGCAGATGGGGCGGTTACCGGCACGAGGCCGCACCTGCACCTCCAAGCGCCCGTCCCCGTCGACATTCTCCAGCAGCCGGATCTTGCCGTAGACGAAGCCGGGAATTTCTTGAACTCGATTGAGAATCGTGGTTAGATGCGTGAGACACTGCGCATACAGTACCCTGCTGGCACATGTCCGGGATCATGCGAAATCCTTGGCGCAGACCCCGCAGTTCAGCGGATGCGGGTAAACCACTACTGCAAGAAGGAAGGGCAGCTACTGGACGCGAGCCCAACTACCGCCCACCAGGCCATACTCAGCCATCATCGGCCCCACACTTCTTGCGGAGGAGGCACAGTTTTAATTGTCGCCAGACACGCCAGCCACCGCGAGCGGCAATTCGAGTCCCGGGACCGGGAGGCGGGCCGAGCGCCCCTGCGGGTCAACTTCAACCAGAGTCTAGGCGCGGTGGAACGGGAACTGGAAGGGCTGTTGCTGCAGGCCCCGCAGTTGCGGGACACCCTGAACCGGGTGCTGGAGCACGGGGCACGCAGTCCCCAACGGGAGCGGCCCGGCCGCTCCTACCCGCGCCGCTCCCGCCGCCCGAGCAGGAAATGGAGGGATCGCAAGTCCGCCGACGCCCCGACCAAAGACTGAATCGCACCCCGTCTTGACGCCATCCGGCGCCCCTTAATCTAATCCATTTCCACTCCTAAACGAATGCCATTGTGGTAGCGCCCGGTCGGCTCCATCGCCACGCGCTCCGCGCCCAGTCGCGCAGCGCTCTCCGACCGGGGCGGCCGTTGGCGAAGGCCCGCCGCTCGCCGCTCGGATCTGAGCAGGCGTCTAGGCGCCGCTTGCTGACGTCGACTCCGACGGTGATTCCAAGCGCGGGTTGCGACGCGCCGGCGGGCGTTTCCGGGTGGTTCATAGTGCTATCCTCCGAGGGTGCTCATGCCACGGCCGAGTGGTGCTTCCTGCTTCTCCTAGCCCCTGGGATGCGATTCCGTTTCGGTCTTCCGTACAGGTCTGACAGGAAGCGCTGCGGCGGGCGGTCCAGCTGTCCAACGAACCCTCGTTCAAGGCCCACGCGACCCGACCCGTCGCACGCTGCGAGGCGGGGGGACATTGATCCAGGCCCGCTGCGGAGCGGTCCGGCGACCGCACCAGGCAGCCCCAGCGGCTGCCCAGCAGCGCGCCACTCCGCGGTCGGGCCCCGATCCCCCAGCCACGCTGGTGACCACAGCGTCGCAGAGTGCCTAGCACCCTGTCCGCTGTTCCGGCCCGTTTGCGCTGTGCTGGCCACTGTTTCTAACATAAGAGGCCCAACCCACTCGCCAGCCTAGCTGGTCACCATCGCCGTGAGCCCGCTCTTCGGCGCGCTCGTAAGACGCGCTTTCGGTCCCCGTGCCAGCCAACAGAAACCTAGGAACGCCCTCTCCTGTCGAAGAATTCTGGACAAAGCTAGTTTGCCTCTGGTCAGA
Source organism: Bryobacterales bacterium (assembly GCA_963662745.2). Taxonomy (GTDB): domain Bacteria; phylum Acidobacteriota; class Terriglobia; order Bryobacterales; family UBA6623; genus VXMF01. The sequence goes on along the minus strand of CAXXUI010000001.1, from coordinate 3,979,265 downwards.
ACTCTGTCCCCACGGCTGTCTCCTCCCGAGCTCTAGGCGTTAGCGATGCTGCCCCCATCCGCCCAACACGCCCTAACCGCAAGATCAACCCGGAGTGCCCAGCGCCCCCCTTACTGAACCCTTACGGTCGAAGTTCTACTTGTCCTACAGTAGTTGGAGCGTCGGGGTACGAGTTTCGCTCACATCGTGCTACGAAGATGCGGCGACGGGCGTGTCACTGAGGAAGCAAGGCACCTTGTGATGAACCTAGATTCCGCAGTTGATCTGCTCTGAATGGACCTAAGCTCTAGTCGAGGGCGAACTTACAACTCGTGACGTACGGACCTCGAGTGTGAAGGGTCCAACTGCGGCGCCGTTACAACCTTCATATGCAAGTCGCTACTTACCAACAAGTTACGAAGACACCACTCGGATTTCGGACAGCCGACCTGCGGAATCTAGGATGCACCCTACCGATTGCCTCTGCGCTACGGCCTACTTCAGCCATAAATGCCAGATCGAAATTGCCCCGGGTCTGTTTCGCGGTGGCTGGCTTCCGTAAGCGAAATTCCGGCCATGGCGGGTACACGCGAGGTCGGAAGAGCCGGACCCGACTGGGACCGGGAGCGCTTTCACTAAGTAACGGCAAGGATGGAGACTTGAGACTCTCGACAGGCAACGCGTCAGCTCCGGATCGATTGACGAGCCATCCCGAACGTATGCGAGCATGAATGCTTCGCGGTTACCCCACGCATACTCGCCTTTCACGAAGCGACGAATTCCTTTCTTGCAATACAGCGCAATCGTCTTCGAGGTCGCAGCGTCGAGAATCTTCGCTTCCACAATCAGTGGGAAGCGTCGATCCCTATCTGACAACGCAATCGAGAGGTCTGGGCGATTCTCGAGGTGAGACCCGTCGAAGCTGATGCTCTCCGCCCCTCGCGAGACGCAAAGGACGAGTTGCTGCCAGAGACGGTCCTCGCTGACCAGCTTGTTGAGTCGAGTGCATAACAACGCAGTAACTTCCGGCTCGTCGCCGTTGGCCACCGTAGGCATTGCGTGGCTGCGAATGTCGTCGAACGCCTGCCGGAAGCCTTCTGCAAGTATTTCGAGATGTTCGTTCCGAATCGGTTCCAGTGGCAGACTCACGCCCCGGGTCAGTTCCGCGACCTGGTCGTGTCGAGGCCCAACTGTCGGACCGCTCATGCGTTGGCACGCTGCTTCAGGAACTCTACGTGGGACCAAGCGATTCGCTGAGCGAGCAGCCGTGCTTGGGTTTCGCTCCAATAGCGCCTTTGCGCGAGCCGCCCGATCAGAAGTTCATCCGGTCCGTTATCGAGGAGGACCTCGGATGCGGCCGCCTCGTCGGCGGCCTTCAGCAGCCCGGTCCAGTCATTCGCCGGAACCATCTGCATCGGTCCGCAAGGCGCTCTCCTTACAGTAACGACTTGCCACGGCGACATCGGCAGAGGAGAGACCTGGTTCACGTCTAACTGCGATCCGAACCGGTCGCACCAGGGGCTCAGTTCGTCTCTTAGGACGTCGCAGAACCGTTCCCTCTCATCCGAACTCGGCGACTCTTGCGCGTTCCGCTTGTTCCAAGCGAACGGCAGATTGAACTCCAACGTATCGAAAACGACCTGCAAGTCTCGTTGGCTGAGTCCATACAAGCGCATAACCCATTCGTCCACTGCTTCCCACGACACCTCTCCAGATTGCAGGCTCGCGACCAGGCACTCAATCTCGCTGCGCTGTTGTGGGGTGAGCTTGTCGAAGTCCGGTAGCGGAATGCGATCTAGTGCAGCCTTCTCGACAACGTCTCTCTCGAGACCGAACTTGCCGCTAGTGATAAGTGCAAACCAAGTGGCCAGATTGCTTCCCAGCACCAATGCGATATAGCGAACCAGCAGACCTGCTTCACCATGCGTGCGCGCGCTGTACCCATAGAACGTCTCATTGAAGACAACGCCCTCGTCGGAGATCGCCACCCGCATGCGACGCGTCGCGGCAGGCGGTGACTGGTGAACGACAATCAGTGGGCCCGCGAACAAATCCGGCGCTCGCAAGCGATGAACGCGATCCAGCGAGAAGGTATCGAGAACTTCTTTGTTGACGACGATGTTCGCGAAGGATGCGAGCGTAATTTCTGGCCTGCCCTTAAGACCGCTCGCGTCCATGCCGGGCTGGCCGTCGCCTTTCCGACGGACCTCACTGGTCGTTGTGACCTTTTGATAGCCGCTGCCGCTGCCTCGCAACCGTCCTCGGTCTCGGACGCCAATTCGGTCCCGCCAGAAATCGGCCAGCGTTGGATGACCTTGAGTGCGAATCCGTTCGAGGACTCCGAGATCCGCCCTCGACCCCCGGAACAGTATCTTCAGGAGTTCTGGTGTGTCGGCAAGTTGTCGCGAAGGCAGGACTTCCGCGTTCTTCGCGTCGATGCGCATGCCTCCGGCTTTGTTTAACGAGTCCTCAAATCGCGGACTGATGAAACGAAAGCCGGCCTCGACGCCGGGTGTTCTATTCGTGGCAAACAGAATACAGAAGGGTGCCGAGATCTGCGGCCATACCTTCGTCTGTCTCAGTTCCGCGCCGTTCACGATCGATGTCACGTCCAGCGCTTCAAGCAGGGCTTGGCGCGCGGCCGGCATCCCTTTACTCTGCTGAAAGAGCCAGCGCGCGTGCAGCGCGAAGGCAATTTGGCCGCCCGGCTTAGCCCACTCCATCGCTCGCCACACGAACGGCAGATCGAGCACTTCGTTTGGCAGCGGAGGAGTTGCATTTGCGATTCCTCTGGCCGCTGCGATACGCGCGACTCTTTCGCGGACACGGCACCATTCCGGCAGCCCGGTTCTGCTCGCCCAAGGAGGGTTCCCGATCACGAGGTCGTAGCGCCCCTTATGCTCCTCGCCGACTAGGGGTCCTAGGCTGCCGAGCGTCGTACCTTCCTCTCCTTCCATGCTCTTGACTCGGTGCAGCACCGTTCCGCGAAGATCGTCGAACCGTAGCTTGTCGACCGGACTCGGATTAGGGTCGAGCTCGATCGACAGCAGATACAGACCCAGTGCCGTGAACCGGAGCGCGGCCTCGTTGATGTCGAAACCGACCATTTGCCTATAGAGGATTCGCCTGAGCACATCAGTGTCCGGCCTCATTCCGTCGGCTCGCCAATGCTCGGCTACCAATTCCCGGAATGCCGTCAGCAGGAAAATGCCGCCGCCGACGGCCGGATCGAGAACATTGGCTGACCTGCCGGCATCTTGCCGTTGCAGTGCACGGACCGAAGCTCGAACCATCAGATCGGCGATCGGTCTGGGAGTGAAGTAGCCGCCTTCTCTTCTCCTCCTATCCGGTGCGTGCTCCCCTAAGTAGCGTTCGTACGCCTGACTTAGAACACCGATGGGGATGTGCGCGAAGTCCAAGTTGCCCCACTTCTCCTTCCAGCTGAGAAACAGCTGGCCGTCCGGAGCTCGCCTAAGCACGTCCCCCAAGACGTTGTAAACTCGAGCCGGCAGCGTCTCAAAAAGGCCCGCAGGCAAAGGCAGCAGGTCGCCGTTGAACGTCGCATCGAGCCAGTCGGAGGTCTCTTCCGCCGCCTCGCACGTGTCGAAAAGGCTCGCCGCAGTCTCCCGGTTCGACATCCGCTGCGGTAGCAGGTTTCGATCCGCTAGGAACCGGGTGAAGAGCGCGCGGCCCACAAGCGAGATCGCATCTTCGTCCGAGACGCCGAGTCTAATAAGCCCTTTCATCGAACCGCTAAACAGCCTCAATACGATATTGAAAATCCAATTCTCGCTTGCGATTGCGGCTTCCGGGCGCTCGTTGCTGAGGCGCGCGAACATCGTAGCCCTCGCGCCGTCCCGGTTCTCCCAGCGAATCCGAGCCTGATGCAAGGACCTCGTGTCGAGGGCGATGCGATAGACGCGGAGGCTGCCCGGGGCGACCACACCGAGATACGGTGCGTCCCCACGCATCGCGAGCAGACGCCGGATCCGTTGCAGCTGAGCATTGGCTCGTAGCGAATCCGCGTCGATCAAGAACACCAGTGGGGCGCCTTGCCATTCGTACACGCCCTCCACTATGCCCAGCGTGGTGGGCCGTTGGCGGCGCGCCGTCATCAATGCCGCGTAGGGCAGAAGTTCCGGACACTCCTCGTCAAAGAGGCGCACGCTCGACCGAATAGCGCCGAATTGATCGAGCGATGCGCGTATGTCAGCCATCGGCTTCGTTCCCGACGAGACCGCGTGTCTGGCGGGCGATGGCAGCCAAGTCAATCTCGAAGATCGTGCTGCCCTTGGTCCCGCAGGGAACGTAGGACTTGCCGTACTCGCCGCTGCGGCGCTCCTCCTCGGGCAGTTCGAAGAGCTCAAGAATGTTGGGCAGATGCGAGCGCTTGCGCCGCGGCGGAGTGGCCACCCCAAGCTGGCATCTCCGCTTGCGCTTCTTGCTGGGCTTGTCCGGATCGCCCGCTGGCCCGGGCTCCGATCCCGAGTCTGTTTCCGATCCGAGGTCTGCCTTCGATTCAGGAGCCGGCTGCGGCGGTTTCTCGCTCTTGTGTCCGAACAAGGTCTTCGTTTGTTCCGCCAGGCTAGACTTCAGCTGGCCGATTCCTGTGTGAGCTTGTTGCAGTTCTGCCCGAGTCGACTGCAGTTCGTTCCGGAGGTTCTCCAGTTCGTTCTGGAGGCTCATTGACCTTTGGCGGACTTCTCGGCTCTGCTGCTGCTCGCTCTGCAGTTTCTTGACCAAGGCCGCGCACTGCCGCTGCCGGAGCACTAATTCCTGCGCCGGAACCCGCTCCAATTCTGTGGCCTCTTTGGCAGCCAACAGCAACTTCATCTTGGGCCCCGGTTGCGCAGTGCGAGCGCTCCCGAGCGCTCGCCAAAGCTCCTGCGCGCTGCAGTCTGGCGAGGCGGACCGCGAGTGGGCTGGCAAGCTTGGCGAGGCTTGCTCAAGGGCCCCTTCGAAGACTTCCGCGGGCCCCTGCACCAAGGCCTTGTGGAAGGTGCTCGGCACCGGGGCACTGTAGCGCCGCAGGCGGCTGTTGAACAAGCAGCCGGCGGCCTTGCTCTGGGGCTGGCTGAGCAGCTCGGCACACTGTGAATAGGCCGTCACCCCGCGGTAGCCGGCCCTGTGCGCGCTGGCGGCCAAGCACAGCAAGCTAGCCAAGGGATAGCCACGGCCGCGGCTTGAGCGACAGTGTGGCAACTGCTGCAAGCTCTCGAACAGGCTACCCAGGACCGCGGCCGGCGCCGGCGGATCCTTGGGAGGGCCAAACCAGTGACCCTGCTCCTCGGGCTGGCTCAAGAGAGCTTGCACGTTGCTCGCCAAGGGGTACACCGGCACTTGCTTGGGCTGGCCGTGATGCTGCCAGCGGGCCGTGGGTCCCCGTTGGCGGGCATAGCCGCTGGTGAAGCCCAGCGGCTGCCAGTTGGCGGCGCGGTAGCAAGTACCGCTGTTCCGCGCTCGATCCAGGAATGACTCGGCCAGCAACACCGCGTGGCCTTGGGCCTGCACGATGTCGTGCGACAAGCGGCGCAGGCTCAGGCCCAGCACCCTCGATGCCAGATTCTTGCGGCCTTCAGCGGCAGGTAGGATCACGAAGCGAACATTCTGGGCGATCAGATGCAAGCGGCGCAGCTTCTGCTGTCGGGACCAGTCGATCCAGCGGTCGTCCACGGCCACGCGCAGAGCTCCAGACCGCCATCCCAGCAGCGCCAGCCAAGTCCAGTCCAAGGTTGAGACCTGCCGCAAGGCTCGCCCGAACATGCGCCGAAAGGACAGATATTGGAGTGCGGCTACCAGTCGGTCCCGGCGACGGTCCTCGCAGCCGTCGCGAGTGGGGCGCACGCGTACAGCGCGCAGGTCAAAGTGCGCATCCTGCACTGATCTTGCCATCTGTAGGCCGGATCCCAACGCCCACTATGACAGAATCCGACGCAATTGTCCACCCCCTAGCGCTAGATCGTAGTTAACTCATTCCTGTAGCTGCGAGTTGAACTTGGCCTAGCCGAATCTGTGAGAGGCCCCGGGGCTCTGGACCAAGTCTGGAAAATGACCGCAGCGGTGCGGACGGGTTAGTGGCCAGCGGCGTCTTAGGCGTGCTCTAGCCCGCCGTCTGCGGGGGCTAGCGCTGCTCGCACTTGACACCGGGGGGTTGGATCGTATAGAAGAGTGGTGTGCGGGTTGGGCTGCGCATGCTGAAGCCGGCCACGGTGGAGTGGTTGCGCCGGGCACTGTCGAAGGGCACGTTGACGCGTGCCCAGGTGGCACGGGGACTGTGTCGGCAAGACGGCTGGCGGAACGCCCGCGGGAGGCTGTGTGCGGCTTCGGCGCGCAAGGGCCTGCCAGCGCTGGCGGCGGAGCTGGGGCTGCCCATGCCGCCGGTGCTGCGCCGGACGGGGGGCTGCCGGCGGCGCTCGCGGCGCCGGGCGCGGCGCAGCGTCCCGCCGCTGCGGCTGCAGTGCTCGCTGCCGGAGCTGGGAGAGGTCAGCCTGCGCCTGGCCGACACGGCCCAGCTGCGGCGGCAGTACGGGGATCTGCTGACGGCGGAACATCCGCTGGGGCGCGGGCGGGCACCGGGCTGCCGGCTGGTGTACGGCATCCGGGCCGGGGGCCGGGAGCTGGGAGTGGTCAGCTTCGTGGCCGCGCCGATGCGCTTGGGTCCGCGCGACAAGCATCTGGGCTGGGACGAGCGCACCCGCCGCCGGAACCTGCCCCGGCTGGTCTCCAACGACCGTTTCCTGGTGCGGCCCGGCGTGGTGGTCCACAACCTCGCCAGCCACGTGCTGGGCCTGGCGCTGCGGCGCTTGAGCAGCGACTGGGAGCGGCTGCACGGCAGCGCCCCGGTGGCGGTGGAGGCTTAGGCATCAGACTGCTGCTCCCCACCGGAGGTGCTTGCAATGGCGCAAAAGCGCCTGAAGACAGTGATTTGGCCGCGATTCACGGAATCCTCCCAGTTGCTTTACGTCGTGCGGAAGGCCTTGGGGCGGTCGTTCTGGCCTCGCTGCGCCCCCAAGGAGTGCCTGCCGCGCAGTCCCTGCCTCAGCTTCCATGGGTGCCCGCCCTGAGCCCTGCTCGTGGTTCATGCTCCACCCTCCTCGTCCGTGGCGAGCTGCTCGAACAGAGGCGCGCCAGGGTCCGGCAGCCGCACATACAGCCCGCGCTGGCGGCCGTGAGTGACATGGCAGGATTCCATCTGGCCCGCCCGCACGCGGTTCCAGATGGTCTGGCGGGTCACGCCCAGACGTTGCTTCGCGGTCGCGACCGACACGAACCCCGCCGGCACCTCCGGGCGGAAACGGCTGCGCACCTCGTCCGTCATGCGCACCCGCAGCGGGGCTCCCTCCACACCCGGATCGACCACCGGCAGCAGGCCGGCGCGGACCCACCGGTACACTGTGTCCTCGTGAACCCCCAGTTCCCGGGCCGCCTCACGGGCGCTGACCAGGGTGCCGGACGCGTCTCCAGCCTGGCCCGGACGGTAGGCCTCAATGTCATGCCGCCGCCGTAGGCCGCCCACCAGTTTCGCGCTGAACGGCAGGCCGCGCGCGCTGCGCCGTCCATGCCGATTGAGGACGCGCGCGACCGTGCGGTCAGGGTAGTGCCGGGACAGGTTGCGGATCAGCTCGAGCGTGCTCGCATCGGTGCGCTGGGGCGGCGGCGGGGCAGGCACGATCTTCGGGAACTCGAGCTCATCGACCAGCCCGCCCCGCCATTCGACCTGGGCGGTGATCCGGCCAGCCTCCTCGCAGCGCTCGAGTGCGACCTGCTTCACCAGGCAGCCGAGCAGGCGCTTGCGGTCGGCGTTGGACGTGCTCGGCGCCTCCCACACTCGCGGCAGGCAGCTCCCCAGCGCTGCGAAGAACTCCGGCGCTGGAGGCTCACGGCGCTCAGCACGAGCCATCGCCAAGGCCTGTTCGGCCTCCTGCAGCGCCACGGCCGCCCGCTCCCACTCGCGCTCCAGCGTGGCCGCCACCAGTCGGTTGTCGGGGTCAACCTGCCGGTAGCGCCGCTCGGCCAGCCCGGCCTCGTAACGGCAGTGCTGCAGGGCCTGCTCCTCACGGCGCAGGGCCGCCTCCGCGCCGCTGGCCGCCTCCGCAGCCGCCTGCAGGGCGGCCTCCGCACCGGCCGGGGTCGCCCGTGAGAGAAACAAGCGCACCACCTCCCGGTCGATGCGCTGGCCGCCCGCCGAGAAGCAGCCGCGCCGCAGGCCGCTGTCCGGGTCCGGCGCGCTGCACTCGTAGCTCCAGCCGCGCCGGCTGTACTGCACACGCATCGCGTAGCCACAATGGCCGCACACGACCAGTCCCTGCAGCAGCGCCGGCCCTTCCCTGGCCGGCCCCCGCGCTCCCTGCGGGTACGAGTGATTGCGCGCCAGCTGCTCCTGGACCTCCAGCCATGTCTGCCAGCTGAGATACCCCTCATGGTGTCCCGGCTGCAGAATCTCCCACTGCTCCTCGACGGGCCGCAGCGGCGTGCTGCGCTCCCGCCCGCGCAGGAAGTGATAGGCGTAGGCGCCACCCATGGCGGGATTCTTCAGCACGCGCAGCACACGGTCGTACGTGGCCGGCCTCCACAGGATCTCGCCGGTGGAGTGATTCCGCACCGGCAGCTCGATCTCCCGCTCCCTGAGCAGCACCGCCGCCTGCCGCGCCGTCCCGGCCTCATGGAACGCTGCGAACACTGCCTCGATCGCCCCTTGCACGCGTTGGTCGGGGTGCTTGCGAATCGTCTCCCCGCTGCGCTCGAAGGCGGCCGCCACGCGCCAATACAGCGCCCCGCGCAGCGCCTTGTTGCGGCGGCCGCCCTCCATGCGCGCCCGCTGGACCGACAGATCCGCGGCCGAAATTGTGCCTTTGAATCCCAGGACCAGCTCATCATCGGAGCGCTGCGGCAAGTACACGTTGGCGTCCTCAATGAGGGCCGCCTCGTGCACCCGGCACAGGTCCAGCAACTGAAACCACTCGACCGTGTTGCGCGCCAAGCGCGACACCTCGATCCCGAACACGCCCCCGACCTGATCCAGCGACAGCAGTCGGCACAGCTCGTCGAATCCTGAGCGCGTCCCCTGCGTCGCGGCACTGCGCCCCAGATCGCTGTCAATCGTCCGAATGCGGTCCCGCCTCCAGCCCAGATCCAAGGCCCGTTGCACCAGCCCGTACTGGCGGGCCTGCGACTCCCGGTTGTTCAGCACCTGCCGGGGGGACGACTGACGCACGTACACCACCGCCAGACGGCTCAGCTGCCGGGCTCCGATCTTCGCGCTCATGGTGCGCCTCCCGCTGCCCCATCCGGACCATCACCCGCGCCAGTTCCGCCACCAGGCGTTGCCGCTGCGCGGGCGGCACGCTCCGCCACTGCCGCCAGCGCCGCTCGCGCTCCAGCAGCTCCAGCAGCGGCCTTATTCGAACCTCCATCCTGGGCAGAGCTGCAGCGCTGCGCGAGCGCACGCACCAGATTACACAGTGCCACGAAATCCGGCAACTCGCCGGCCAGCCGCGGCGAGTGCGGCTCCCGCGCGCCGAGACTGGTCCATGACGCCGGCAGCCAGCACGTGCTCCCGTCCGGCAGCCGGACCTTGACTCTCAAGCCGCGCAGGCCGATGTTGCGCACGCCGATGACCGACACCGTCGTGCCCTCCAGCGGATGGCGCGGACGGCGGATCGTGACCGCATCCGGTGGCCCCGCCGACCCATCCGCCTGCGGTATAGCAGTCTGTGGCGAAGGTGGAGACCTGCGTCGAGCAGCGGCGACGGGCAACTTGCTACCAGGCGGCGGGCTTTGAGCGCCTGGGGGAGACGGAGGGCCTGCCGTGGGGCGCCCAGCAGCCCACGCGGGCGCAGCGCGCCCAGCCGGACTTCCGCGAGCCGGAGCGCCATCCCAAGCAGGTCTGGGTCAAGCCGCTGGTGCCCGATTGGGAGCGTGTGCTGCGGGAGAAGGCGCGGCTGGTGCTGGGTAGCTTTCCGAGGCTGGACTTCGACAGCGAGGAGGCGCACTGGTCGGCGCGCGAGTTCGAGCGCTCGGACCTGCCGGACCGGCGCCTGCGGGAGCGGCTCAAGGCCATGGGCGGGGCCTGGGAGCAGCGCCCGGGCGAGTGCCTGCCGGCCATCTTCCCGCGCGGCAAGGACCAGCAGGCCGCCTACCGCTTCCTGCGCAATGAGAGGGTTTCCATGAAGGACATTCTGGCGCCGCACCGGGAGGCCATGGTGGACCGCTGCCAGCTGCTGGCGGGCACCGTGCTGCTGGTGCAGGACACGACCACGCTGAACTACACCGGGCTGGGCGAGTGCACCAGCGGCCTGGGGCCGCTCAAGAAGCGCAGCGAGAGTGCGCGCGGGCTGCACGTGCATGCCTCGGTGGCCTACACGGAGGGCCGCCGGCCGCTGGGGGTGAGCGACTTGGAAGTCTGGGCCCGGCCGCTGGAGGAGCCGCCGGACGAGTGCGAGCGGGAGAGCCAGCGCTGGTTGCGGGGGCTGCGGCAGGGTTTCGAGCTGAGCCGGGCCTGCCCGGGCCAGCGCATCGTGGTGGCGGGCGACCGCGAGAGCGACATCTACGCGCTGTTCCGGGAGCGGGAGCAGCGCGAGCAGGCCGGCGAAGAGGACGTGGAGCTGCTGGTGCGCGTGCACCTGGGCCGGCAGCGCAAGGTCAAGGTGTGGGACCCGAGCCTGCGGTCGCTGATGCTGCGCTCGATCCCCATGCAGGCCGACTTCCAGCAGCGGGTGCGCTTCCGGCGCACGTTCCGGCTGAGCTCGCAGGGTGGGCAGCGGGCCCGCCAGCGGCGCAAGGTGAAGACCCAGGTGAGCATCGGGCCGGTCGAGCTGCAGCCGCCGGAGGCGCGCCGTCAGCGGGGCGAAGCGGGTGTGGAGGCCTGGCTGGTGCATGTCGAGCAGCTCGATACGCGGCCGGGGGAGGATCCGCTGGAGTGGTTCCTGCTGAGCACGGCGGGCGGGTTGAGCAAGCGCTGGGCGAAGCGCATCGTGGGCTGGTATGAAGCCAGGTGGTCGATAGAAGAGCTGTTCAAAGTTTTGAAAAGTGGTGCGCGCATCCAGGACCGCCGCCTGCGCACGGTCGCTGCGCTGGGCAAGTGCCTGGCGTTCGACGCCGTCACGGCCTGGCAGGTCTGCTCGCTGGCGCGCTACGCGCGCGACGCGCCGCAGACGCCGGTGGACGCCGTGTTGACCTGGGCCGAGATCACGGCGTTGTGGATCCACGTGCAGGCACAGGAGCTGTGGCGGCCGAGCGAGCGGGGGCGCGCGCCACCGCGCGACATCCGGACTTGGGTGGTGTGGCTGGCGATGACGGCCGGCTTCCGGCCCTCGAAGCGCCGGCCCCTGCCGGGCAACGCCGTGCTCTGGCGGGCCTGCGTCGTGTTGGGGCACTGGGTGCAGCACCAGCAGGCCCAGCCGGGGCTCATGCCGAGCCAGCCCGTCTTCGCGGAGCCGCCGCACGCAGCCGGGCCGCAGGCCAGCGAGTCTCCGTAGCGCCCCGCCGGAGAGCTCGGGCCCGGCGCGACAGCTCGCGGCTCACCACTGGGCCCCTCAGCGGGGGGCCCAGCCCGGAGCCCGTGCGTCTGCAGCCGGTGCGGGGTGGGCCAGTCTGCTGGCTGAACCCCGCACCGCCCCTTGGCGGGGGGGCAGTCGCCGGCCAGGGGAGGCGCTGGCGCCCCAGCGACAGCGGCCGCCCACTTTCCCGTCCCATCCCCCGCACACGGCGGCCTAGAGCACGCCTAAGACGCCGCTGGCCACTAACCAGTCCGCACCACTGCGGCCATCCTCCAGACTTGGCCCAGCGCCCCGAGGCCTCTCACAGATTCGGCTAGACCAAGTTCAACTCGCAGCTGCAGGAATGAGTTAACTACGATCTAGCGCTAGGTCCACCCCCCAGCTTGAAGCACGATGTTGTATGTCACATTATCTTGCACAAAGGCGGGCTTTCTTGTCAGATTAGATGATTCCAGCTAAGGGAACGTTCTCATTGAATGTGACAAATCCATCGGCGTGGGTGAGTCGGCCGGTAGGCTTCCGGGCATGCGCTGGAGGTGCTGCGCGGCAGTCCTGCCTGCGGCTGCGTGCGGGTAAGGCTGGGAGCTGGGCGAGGACTGCTACGGGAGGTGGGCAGTCAACGCCTCCGGTTCGCCGGTCGGTCCGGCAGCGCTGCCAGAGCGTGGCGGGGGCTGGCTGCGCGGGTAAGGGTCCAGTAAGGGGGGCGCTGGGCACTTCGGGTTGATCTTGCGGGTAGGGCATGTTGGGCGGATAGGGGCGGCATCGCTAACGCGTGGAGCTCGCGAGGAGACAGCCATGGGGATGGGCTGCCAACGTCAGTCGGGCCGGAGACGGGCCGGATCAGGCGGCCCAGGGCAGGGCCTCCCCGCCGGGCTCGGAATCCGGCCTGTCCTACCGTGCTCCCGCCAGGGGCGGGGGTTGTGACAGCTGCGCCCGGCGGCGCTCGTCCATCGACCATGGCAGCCACGGGGCCAGATCCTCAGGCGCCCGCCCCCCGTTGCGCGCGCAGGCGTCGAGGTAGTCCAGCGTCCACGCGTAGTAGTTGAGCCCCCACAGCTGCAGCGTCCCGTAGGCCGAGTAGAGCAGCGCCGTCAGCCGCGCCCCCTGCTCGCTGCCCGAGCCGAAGCTGGTCTTGCGCCCGATCACCGCCCCGCGCAGCGCCCGCTCCGCCGTGTTGTCGTCCGGGGTGATCCGCGGATCCAGTACGAACACCCCCAGCCCGTCCTCGTGCGCCAGCAGCGAGTACAGCGCCTTGCCTTGCGCATCCAGCACCGCCTGCACGCGCCCGCTCGCGCCGTCCCATTGCTGTGAAATCCCATGGATAGGCAGACGCACCTCGCCCTAGCAGCGGGCGGAGTGTTCCGCGCGCGGCGACTGATTTGCTGAGTGCGACCGACCCTGGTGCCGTTCGATGCCCGTTCCCGCTGATGCCCCGTCGATGACAGCTAGGCCCGGCTCGTTGGGAGCTTGGGTTGCTGGTCGTGCTCAGGAGGCGGCTGTCTTCTGCTGGCTGACCAACTGCGGCAGGTACTGCTCCAGCATCCGCAACCAGCGCGGCGCGTTGCGTTTCACGAACAGCTGTCGGTAGTCGATGTTCGGATCCCGATACGGCTGCTGGTCGCGCAGCACCGCGAAGATCACCCGCAGCAGCTGGTGCGCCGTCGCGGAGGTGGCCCGCTGGTGGCCGCGCCGGGCGGTCAGCTGGCGATGATAGCCGTGGAACTGCGAGTCGCGCGTCCGGCCGGCGGCGTGGGCGCACTCCGTCAGCGTCGCTCCCAAGCTGGCGTTGCCGGGGCGCATGCGGCCGGAGCGGCGCTGGCCGGCGCGCTCGTTGTTGCCCGGGCAAAGTCCGGCCCACGATGCCAGGCTGCCGGTGTGGCCGAAGGTGCCCACCGGATCCGGTCCCAGCTCGGCCAGGATCGCACGCTCGTGCGCCGAATGCCCGGGATGGTCTCGAGCAGGTTCAGCGTTTCGCGGTGCTCGGCGAGGGCCGCTTCAACGCGCCTGTCGAGCTGCACAAGGCGCTCCTCGAGAGTGTCGCAGTCCTGCAGCAGGCTGCTCAGGCGCCACATGGAGTGGCTGTCCAGTTCCCCATCCAAGGCCAGCGCCAGAGGCTCCATCTTGCGGCGCACGTGCGCTGTGAGGGCCGCTAGGATCTGCCGCGCCGGCCAGCCGGCCGCGAGCCCGTCCAGAATGGCGCGCCCGTTGAGGCCGAAGATGTCGGTTAGCACCCCGCCGACGCGCAGCCCGTCCCGGTCCAGCAGCTGTCCAGCAGCTTGTGGATGCGTTGCCGCATGCGCACGCGGTCAGCCACCAGCTTGCGCCGGTAGCGGCACATCTGGCGCAGATCGGCGAACTCCCGGGGAGGCACGAAGCTGGCTTGGGCCAGCTCGAACTGGCAGATGCGGGCCAGCCACATGCTGTCGCACACGCCCGTCTTCTTGCCCTTGAGTTGGCGCACGTGCTGCGCGTGGACCAGCCTGGCGCGCACTCCGGCTTGCTCCAAGGCCCGGTACGGCTGCTCCCAGTACACGCCGGTGCTCTCCATGGTGGCCGCCCCGATGGGGTGCTCAGCCAGCCAGGCGACCATGCTGCGCAGCCCTTGCGGATGGGTTGCGAAGGTCTGCGTGAGGCACTGTGCGGCTGGGCCGCCCACCTCGCACAGGCGCAGGCTGACCGTGAGTTGCAGCTTGTGTACGTCGATGCCCGCGGCGCGCGGTTCGACGACGTGCATCTCGTCAATCGATCGGATCGTGGCTTGCATGTTGCATGCTCCCTTCCGAAAGCGGCGGGGAGGCATTCCCGGTATGGGACACTCGGCCCGTGGACGAGTCAATTTGCTGTCCGTCCACAGGCCTGCTGCGGGCCTGGGAACAATCCGGGGCACGACTCGGGGATGCCGGGCCAGTTTGGCTTACGAAGACTGCTCCTACCAATAGGTTTTGCGACCACTGTCCCGCCGCCGTCCCCCCTATCCGAGCACAGGCTGGGAATCCTGCCCGGAAACCCACCGCCGCTCGGTGTCTCGCCGAAGCCGGATTTCATTCTGCCGGGGTGATCGGGGGCCGCTCACGATGTTTGGCGACGAGGTGCTCGAGCGAGCAGGGAGCGTAGTCGGCATGCCCGTCGGCTCCGGTGAGGCGCGTGTGGAGCATTCCGACGTTGAAGCAGTCGTCTCGCGGTTCTGGGTAGTGAAGGGCGGTGATCTCGGAGATGCTTGGCTGGCGGAACCTCTGTCCGTGGCCCCGGCACCGACCTCCGGGATGATCCTAGTCGCCGCCCTGCGGCTTGGGCCCCGGACCACGTTGTCAGGCAGGCTGAAGCGCGTGGAGAGCTTGCTGGCGGCGTCGTGGTTCCCATTGATCAGATAGACCGGTATCTCGGCCTCCCTGAGCCGGCCCATCTGCTGGACGAAGATCAAGCCTGTCTGGTAGTCGCGCCAGCTGCCGTCATAGAGGTCGCCGGAAATCAGAAAGCTGTGAACATGCCAACGTACTCGAGACTTCGCAAGGCTATGTGGAAGGAGATGCCCGCCGGGCAGTTCGCCGCGCGCGACTGCCTCTTGGGCGAGGGTTTCGGTGAGTCCGCGATCCGAAGCCTGCTGAAGAGTGGCGACATCGTGTCGCCCGCCCGGGGCGTGTACGCCCAGGATGAGCGTTTGACCGTGGCCGGGATCGCGCGGTCGCTGCGGCGCATGGGGAGCGACCTCGTCGTGGGGGGTGAGACAGCCTTGCGCCAGCACGGCGTGCTGCCAGCCAAGCCGGCTGAGCTGTTCTTGAGGATCTGCCTCAGTGGCAGGGACCGCCCGCCGGGCTGGCTGCGCAGCTGGGACCGCCGGGTTCGGTTCGACTACGTTGCGACCTCGCGGCTACTCAGGTTCGGCTGTCCGAAGGAGGGGCGACCGATGCGGGAGGCCGACCGGTTCGCGGGGGAATTCGGCTGGATGGGCGTGTCGTTCCCGATCTCGAGCGTTGAGCGCGCGCTGTTCGAGGTCTTGGGCGAGGTGCAGCAGCGCGTGGGATTCGAGGACGCGAGAGCCATGATGCGGCAGGTCTGGCAGGCCTCGTCGCGACCGAGGTTCCGGCGGCTGCTGGACGAGTCGGTGAAGGAGAAGGTGAACCGCCTGTTCCTGTGGGCAGCCGAGGAGACGGACTACCTCGTAGCAGTCGACGGGGAGATCTCCCTCAATATCGGGACGGGGCGGGAGCTCGTCTAGGGCGGCAAGTACGTCGGACCGTATCTGATGACCGTGCCGCGCGACTTCCGGTGGAGACGCGCCGAGTGACGGGTCGGAGGGCGGGACGGGGCCCGTAGAAGCGTGCGTGTGCGGGGTTGGGCGGCGGAATCAGCTGGTTGCATCGAGACGCGCTCGGGGGAGCGGAGCAGTCGGTGCTCCGAGCAGCTGCAGCGGGCTGGATCGTACCTGCATCGGTTGCTTGCCGTCCCGCGATCGCCAGTGTGCCGGGGCGAAGGCTGTCAGGCTCGACTGAGACATCCCCCGAATGGTGCGGGACTGCTCGGGTCAGGACGCTTAGCAACGCTGAATACGGTATAAGTAGAAGACACGAGTCTCGCATGTAGTGTGGTGGTTCCTGCTGCACTGCTGCCGGTCGGTGACTTCGTGGTATCTCAAACAGCAGGAACATGGCTTACTGGAGAAGGAGGAATCGAAAATGACAACGAAGGAAGAATCTACCGTGGCCGAGTACGAGCTTGAATTCGGCGAAACCTATCCGGATGGCAGCCGCCTGCCGGAACAATCAGGGATCTCCTGTGTGTATGCATCCGGGCGCAGCTCTTGGTGGCTCAGCCCGGTGCCTGCAGGGTCGCCCACTCCCAGCGAACCGCCCAGTGTCATTCCCGAGCGGCTGCTCTACATCGGCCAAGCAGGAAATGTGCGGTCCAGAGTTGCCTATCACGAGCGGCGGCACTGCTGGGAACGCAAGCTGGGACCGGAGGAGCGGCTGTGCTTCAGGGCGGCGCGATTCCCGACCTTGGGACCGTTGTCCGTTCCGCCGGGGTGGGACCGGCGGCACTTGGAAGCCGCCCTCATCGATCGATACCAGCCGCCGTGCAATCGCAGGCCTGTGCATTCGACTGGTTTCGGGCCCCTGACTGTCAGGACAAGCGGGGATCTCCTGTTCGACCGGCGCATAACCGTGCAGATTGCGAGGAGTCCGGGCCTTTTTGGCTGGAGCACAGGGCGCCGCTACCGGTAACGGGCCGGATGGGCCGAGAGCTCAGTCTGAAGCGGGCCGCAGGCATTCTCCCATGCCAGCGACCTCGGGGAAGTGCAGCGTCGGTGCCGGGTGTGCGCGGCGGATCGCTTCCGGCAGAGAGGGGTTGAGAGGCCTGTGTCATCGTTCTCGGGAGGCGCACGGCGGGGCGGTCAGTGCGGATTATGGACGAAGCCGCGTCACACTCCTTGAGATGGCGGCGGGCTGTGCGGGGGCTGCTTGCCGGGTGCTGGCCATGGTCCGGAATCCCGGTTCGCAGCAGCGAACGGGAAGGGCTGGCTCAGTGCTGGTGCAAGGAGCGGGGAGCTCGACTTGCGCGTGCCGGAAGGGTGCGGGAGTCCGCTGCTGTGGCGGGTGCCGGTCAAGAGCCCGGAGAGGGTGCCGGCGCTGCGGGTTGCGCGGGCGGGAGAGGCGCGGCGCCGGCCGCCTCTTCAGTGCCAGCCGTCTCCCACTGCACGTAGGCCGCGTTGCGGTCCTTGATGCTGAACTCCACGCCTTTTTATTATGCGCTTAAGCGCATAATAAAAAAAATGCGCTGGCGCCCGTTATGCGCTGTGGAAGCCAAGGGCCCGCGAATTCAAGGGGTCCTCGCGGATTCGCAGCGCATAACGTGTCAGAGCGATCGGAGGAAGGCCATCAGATCAGCGTCCTTCTGCCACTCTGGGGACAAGGACAGGGACCGGTCGAAACTGTCGCACGCGGCAATCGCCTTGGCCTTGGTCTTCAGGTCGATGTCGGCATAAATCGTCGTGGTCTGCAACCGCGCATGTCCCAGCCAGGCGCGGATTGTGTTCAGGTCCACGCCGGCTCGCAGAAGATGTGTCGCGGCCGTGTGCCGGAGCGTGTGAGGAGTGATCCGCTTCGCTGCCATGGACGGAACCTGCCGGGCCGCCTTTTCGGCACAGCGGCGGACCAGTTGGCGAATCCCCGATCGGGTGAACGGTCTGCCCCGGCAGTTCAGGAACACCTTGTCATGCGGCGCCTTTCCCTGGACCAGTGCTGCCAGCGCCTCCGCCGCGCCGTGCAACAGCGGGCAGAGGCGGGTCCTGCCTCCCTTGCCCCGCAGCGTCACGACCGCATGTCGCGCTGCTCTGTCAGCCAGCTGCAGGTCCGCGACCACCAAGCCGGCAGCTTCCGAGACCCGGGCGCCCGTGCTGTAGAGAAACTGCAGCAAGACGCGTTCGCGACGCCCTGGCGCTGTGTCACCGCGAGGCGCGGCCAGCAGGGCGTCCACCTCGTGCCGCTCCAAGTAGCCTACCGGCTGGGGTGCGGTCTTCTTGAGCGGGATTCCGCGGATCCGGATGCACCAGTCAACCTCCTCCGGCCGGTGGCTGGCGACGTACCGGGCGAACGATCGAAGCGCCGCCAGCCGCTGATTCCGAGTCTGCGGGGAACAGCCGCGCTCCGCCTCGAGGTGCGTGAGAAAGGCTCGCAACCTCTCCTCGCTCAGATCCCGGAGGGTCAGCCGGTCGGCCGGCCGGCCGAGTCGTGCCGTGAGGAACCGCAGCAGCAAGGCGAAGCTGTCGCGATAGCTGAGCTGCGTGTTGCGGGACAGATTGCGTTCGGTGACCAAGTGCTCCTCGAGGAAGCGCCGCAGCCATGGACCCAGCAGCGCGGGGTCAGTCATCAGTGTCCGCAGCGGCGGTTGCGAAGCGCTCAAATCGGCCAGCGGCCGCTTCCAGCAGTTCGGGAGTCATGGTCAGGTAGACTTGCGTGGCAGCGATGCTGGAGTGACCGAGATAGGTTGCCAGGCAAGGCAGCAGGCGCTGCACGTCGGCACCTTCCCGATACCACGCAGTGAGGCGCCTGACTGCGAATGTGTGGCGGAAATCATGCAAGCGCGGTTGGAAGTAGGCACCGTCATTGCGGCCAACTCCTGCGGCGCGACGCAGTCGGCCGAACGCGTGGGTGACGGTGTCGGGCCGCAGAGGGACACCGTCCCGGCTCGTGAAGAAATGCGGATCGTCGGCATTCCCCTTGACGCGGCGCTCGGCCCATCCGACATGCTCGGTGACCACGCGGACCAAGCCCGGCCCGAGCGGAACCAGGCGGGTCTTCCCGAACTTGGCGTTGCGCACCGTGAGCAAAGCGTTCCCGGTGTCCACGTCCCTCATCTTGAGGTCGAGTGCCTCGTTGCGGCGCAGGCCAGTCCCGTACAGCACGAGCAGCAGTGAGCGGAAGGTGTGCGCAGCCATCCGGCATGCGGGCTTGGTATGCGACGGTATCTCGTCCAGCAGGCGGCGCATCTCGTCGGGGTTGTAAATGTAGGGGGGCGCGGCGGCTGGCACTTGCGGGGAAGGGGCGGGCAGTGGCGAACTGTCCGCCAGCCGGTGCCTGATCGCGTAGCGGTAGAAGCACTTCAGCGTGGAATGCCTGACGGCGCGCTGGGTTGCGGAAGGCGAAGCGGCGAGGAAGGCCTGCACGTGAGCGCTGGTGGCGTCTGCGGCCCCGAGTGCCTCGCCAGCGCTGCGAGAGTACCTGAGCAATATGCTGCCCACCGTCCGGCAGGCCTCGCCGCGCGATCGCTTCCAGTCGAGGTATCGGTCAATCGCCGCGCGCAGCGTCATGCCAGCCCTTCGAGGCCGATGTCCGCCACTTGTCGGAGGCTGGCGAGGTCGACCTTGGCGTAGACGGCCGTGGCCTCGGGGCAGCGGTGCCCCAGGCATTCGCCGATCTCGTGCATCGAGAAGCCCTCGGCCAACAGGCGCTGGGCGAACGCGTGCCGCAACGAGTGGGCCCCGCGCCGGGGCCCCTCGATACCGGCCTTCCGCATGCGCCAGCGCACCATTACGGGAATCCCGAACTCACCCATGGGCCGCACGGGTGCGCGCACCGTGAGAAACACTTCGCGCCATGCTGTGGAGGGCCGCACTTCGCGAAGGTAGCGGATCAGAGCTGCCCCGACACTGCTGCCGAGAGGATGGATGCGGCTGCGTCCGTTCTTGGTGTTGCGCAGGCAAAGCGTGCCCGCGTCCCAGTCGATGTCTTCCAAACGCAAGCGCCGCACCTCGCCGGCCCGCAGGCCGCAGACCGAGAGCAGCAGCAGGATGGCGCGGTCGCGCACGGACGCGGGCCGATCGCCGTCGGTCGTGGCGATCAAGGACCGCACCTCCTCGCGGCTCGGTCCCGAGGGCAAGCTGGCCAGCCGGTAGATGCGAGGGGACACGATCGACTCGGCGATGCCGGACCGGCACCACGATCGACTCTCCGCGTAGCGGAAGAAGGAGCGCAGCGCAGCCGCATGACGGGCCAGCGTGACGCGAGAGCAGTCGCTCGCTTCCGCCTTGCGGCGCAGTGCATCGTCGATAGTCGAGGCCTCAACGTCGGACAAGGCCAGGCCCTCGCCTTCGATGTGGCGCAGAAACTCGGCAACCCGTCCCCGGTCCACGCGCATGGTCGATGCAGAGCAGCCCCGCTCCCGCAACATGTACTGCACATAGGCCTCGACGCGGTCCTCGTTCCGGCTTGGGGGCTTGCCGGAAGATTCCAAGCGGCCCGCAAACCTCAGCCAGCCGGTCACTTGGTGGGCGAATGCCGACCGAGACTGGGCACTCGGGCCACGCCGGCCGGTGTCCCGGTTGGCCCAGCGACTCACCGCTTCGGACAGCGCCGCCCGGGAAATCTCGCCCTCTTCGCCAAGGTCCAGATAGTGGATGGCCATGACCTGAGCTCTGGCGAATCGCCGCAGGGTCTGCGGCTTCGCCCCCTGCTCGGCCCAGTGGGAAAGATAGCTGACGCGAGACCGCCGCAAAGGAGCTGCCCGGTAACGCTCAATTGTGGCAGCGCACTTGAATATCTGATCGAACATCCTCGGACCGTCGTGCCGCTGCTAGGTGCGACTGATCCCATTCGACGTGCGCAACGGGAATTCGTTATGCGCTGCGAATCCGCCAGGACGCCCTGAATTCGCGGGCATTTGGCTTCCACAGCGCATAACGGGCGCCAGCGCATTTTACCCAGTGGACGGGCTTGCCGGAGGCGACGTGCTTGCGCTCGCAGCCTCTGTCCTTGAGCTGCTGCAAAGCCGTGCCGGAGCCCCGCCTGCCCCTGACGGTCTTGAACTCGAACAGAACGATGCGCTCGGCTGTGATGACAGCCATGTCGAGGCTGCCCCCCGAGGAGGCCTCCTCGGGGGGGCGTCGAGGCCGCAGCCGTTGAGCAGGGCGAAGAAGGCGCTCAGGGAGCGCTGCAGCTGGTCGAAACGGGCCGCGCGGAGGTGGTCGGACAGCGAGTGGACGGCGGCCTGGCGGGCGTCGTTGCCCTAGGTGTCGTGTTCAGTGGGCGGGGGTGGAGATGGAGCCGGTGTCGCAGGCTGACAGGAGTTCGTCGGTGGCATGCAGTCCGTCGAGGCTGGGGGCCTGCACGCCGCGGCGGACGAGGATCTCAGAGAGGGAGGCCTGGGGGGGAGGACATCGTAGGGGTTGTAGAGCCGCTCGTCGCCGCCCCAGCAGTAGCCGTTGCACCACTCACGGATGCGGTCGCGGGCGAGGCCGGGGAGTTCGGGAGCGAAAACGGTGTCGGGGCGGTGGTCGGTGTAGCCGCAGAGGGAGGAGTAGCGGGGGTCGAGGGTGAGGTCGTAGAGGATGTTGAGGCTGGAGAAGAGGCGGACCTTGGAGAACTTGGAGACGCCGGTGAGGGAGGAAGGAGAAGCGGACGTGCTCGTCGCACTCCTTGATGTTCGCGTAGAGGGCGCGGAGGTAGTCGCGGTTGGCGCGGGCGAGGTCCGGCGCGTCCAAGGTTTGGGTGATGGGCTTGTCGTACTCGTCGACCGAGACTACGACGCGGCGGCGGACGGACCAGTTCCACTGGTCGTCGGCCGCCAAGCCTTGGAAGAGATTGTGACGGCCCTCGAAGAGCGCCTTGGGGGTGCTGACGAACGAACTCTTGCCGAAGCGGCGTGGACGGGTTAGGAAGTGGTGCTTGCCTTGCCTGAAGCGTTGGCAGGCGAAGTGCGTCTTGTCGACGTAGTTGAGATGCTGCTGGCGGATCTCGTTGAAGGTCTGGACTCCTACTAGGGAGGCGGGCTCTGGAGGCGGGCTGGCTCACGGCGCGGGTCCCGAAGCGGAGTCGGTGGAATTGGTGCGGCTCGGCTTCTGGGGAGTTGCCCAAGGAGGGGAGGCGTGGGCCCGGAGTGGCCGGCTGCCGTGGAGCTGGGGGATGCGAGGTGGTCCACGCAAGGGGGCCGGATGGTGTGCCGCTGGCCGGCCGGCGGCAGCCCTTGGCGGGAGGGCTGAGGCGATGTGGGAGGGTGTCTTCCGGTTGATGGGAGAGGATCATGGCGTGCCGGTGGGCACCCCGGTGGCCTCTGGCGGCTCGGAGCGGGGCTTGCTCGCCTCACAGCGGGCTGGTCTTCCCGTGATGGCTGGTTGAGCGGGGAGCGCCTCAGAGCGAGCCGCATGGCGAGGGCAGTGGTTGGGGCCGCGACTTGGATTGGAGGCGCTCTGAGCGGCCTCCCTGTGCGGTGCGGAGGGTGTTCTGGTGCAGAGCAGCGCGGACGGTGGGCTTGCCGCCGGATCCCGGACGGGGGACGCATCGCGCGACTGGCCTGGGCCGGCTCGCGGAGGGCGGCGCCGGGCGGTCCGCGGGACGAGCTGTGGGCGGCTGCTTCAGTCGGGGGCGGCGTCGGCTGAGCCGGTCTCGGCAGTGCCGACCGTCTCCCACTCCACCCGGGCCACGTTGCGCGTCTCGCGGCTGAACTCCACGCCCACCAGGTGGACCGGCTTGCCGGAGCCGAGGTGCTGGTCCGCGTAGCGCTTGGCCTTGAGCTGCCGCAGCGCCCGGCCGGAGCCGCTCGGTCCGTCCACGGTCTTGAACTCGAACAGCACGATCCTCTCGGGAGCGCTCACGGCCAGGTCGAGGTTGCCGCGTGAGGAGGCCTCTTCGGGGCGCGTGTCGAGGCCGAAGCCGGACAGGAGGGCGAAGAAGACGGTGGCGTAGTAGCCCTCGTACCGCGCGATGTGGTTGTTGCGATACCAGTCGTGGGGGATGGAGGCGAAGAAGGCATGCAGCGTTTGGTTGAGTTGCTCGAAGTCCCCGGCGCGGATGTGCTTGGCGACATCGCGGCAGCGGGCGAGGCGGTGCTTGGAGAGGCTGTTGACGAGGCTGGACAGCAACACGCGGTTCAGGCTGTGGCGGACTTCGCGGTTGGGATAGTCGAGGCCGTACTCGGTCGCGCCGTCGTCGCCCTCGGACCAGTCGGTGACGGTGAGGTAGCCGGTCTGGAACAGCAGCGCCTCGGTGCCGATCTCCTCGATGTCGAAAGCCGACAGCAGGGACTCGTCGGCCGTGAGGCCTTCGAGGTCCAGCGTCGAGACGTTGCGGCGGACCAGCAGGTCGGGGAGGAACTTGGGGGTGCCGGTCTCGAACCACCAAGCTAGGAACTTGCGCTGGTCGAAGAGCAGGAGGACATCGTAGGGGTTGTAGACTCTCTCGTCGCCGCCCCAGCTGTAGCCGTTGTACCACTCCCGAATGCGGTCGCGGTCGAGGCCGGGGAGTTCGGGGGCAAAGACGGTGTCGAGGTGGTGGTCGGTGTAGCCGCAGATGGAGGAGTAGCGGGGGTCGAGGGTGAGGTCGTTGAGGTTGTTGAGGCTGGAGAAGAGACTGACCTTGGAGAATTTGGAGACACCGGTGATGAAGGAGAAGCGGATGTGCTGGTCGCAGCTCTTGATGACGGAGTAGACGCTGCGGAGGAAGTTGCGGTTCTTGGTGGCGAGGTCCGGCTGCTCGAGGGCGTCAATGATGGGCTTGTCGTACTCGTCGACGAGCAGAACGACGCGCCTTCCGGAACGTTCGTGCAGGGTACGGATCAGATGCCGCAGCCGTCCGCGGGCGGTGTTGTAGAGGCGCTTGACGCCGTGGCTGCGCTCCATGCCGTCGAGCTGCTCGCCGACATCTTCCTGCAAGTCGCCGGGCAGTGAGGCATCGACATTGCCGAGGTCAAGAATCAGGACGGGTCGGCGGACGGACCAGTCCCACTGGTCGTAGGCCGCCAAGCCATGGAAGAGTTCGCGGTTGCCCTCGAAGAGTTCCTTGAGGGTGCTGACGAACAGACTCTTGCCGAAGCGGCGGGGACGGGACAGGAAGTAATGCGAGCCCTCGTCTCTGAGCCGGACCGCGAAGTGCGTCTTGTCGACATAGTAGTAGTTGCTACGACGCAGGGTGCGGAAGGTCTGGACTCCGGTGGGGAGGCGTGGTTTGCGGGCGGGCTGGCTCACGGCGCGGGTCTCGCGTGTCTTGATTCTAGAGGATGGGAGGCCGGCCGGGCTAGCGCTAGATCGTAGTTAACTCATTCCTGCAGGTGCGAGTTGAACTTGGCCTAGCCGAATCTGTGAGAGGCCCCGGGGCTCTGGGCCAAGTCTGGAGGATGGCCGCAGTGGTGCGGACGGGTTAGTGGCCAGTGGCGTCTTGGGCGTGCTCTAGCCCGCCGTCTGCGGGGGGATGGGACGGGAGAGTGGGCGGCCGCTGTCGCTGGGGCGCCAGCGCCTACCTGGGCCGGCGACTGCCCTCCAGCCAGTGGGCGGTGCGGGGTTCAGCCAGCAGACTGGCCCACCCCGCAGCGGCTGCAGACGCACGGGCTCCGGGCTGGGCCCCCCGCTGAGGGGCCCAGTGGTGAGCCGCGAGCTGTCGCGCCGGGCCCGAGCTCTCCGGCGGGGTGCTACGGGGACTCGCTGGCCTGCGGCCCGGCTGCGTCCGGCGGCTCCGCGAAGACGGGCCGGCTGGGCAGGGACTCCAGCCGGGCCTGATCGTGCTGCACCCACTGCCCCAACGTGACGCAGGCCCGCCAGAGCACGGCGTTGCCCGGCAGGGGCCGGCGCTTCGAGGGCCGGAAGCCGGACGTCATCGCCAGCCACACCACCCAAGTCCGGATGTCGCGCGGTGGCGCGCCCCCGCTCGCTCGGCCGCCACAGCTCCTGTGCCTGCACGTGGATCCACAACGCCGTGATCTCGGCCCAGATCAACACGGCGTCCACCGGCGTCTGCGGCGCGTCGCGCGCGTAGCGCGCCAGCGAGCAGACCTCTTATGTTAAAAACAGTGGTCAGCACAGTGCAAACGGGCCGGGACAGCAGACAGGGTGCCAGTCGCTCTGCGACGCTGTCTTCACCAGCGTGGCTGGGGGCTCGGAGGCTTGATGGCCCAAGCCGTGTCGGGGGAGTCCGCCGCAACGCTGTCGTCACCAGTGTGGCTGGTGGATCGGGTCCCGAGCGCGGAGTGTCGCGCTGCTGGGCAGCCGCTGAGGCTGCCTCATGCGGTCGCCGGACCGCTCCCCGGAGACAGCTGCCGGCCGGCAGCGCCCGCTCCGCAGCGGGCCTTGATCAATGTCCCCCCGCCTTCCGGCGGGGGTCCGCCGCGAGGCTCGGCCGAACCTCGCGGCGAGCGGCGGGTCGGGTCGCAAAGACCTCGAACCAGGGTTCGTCTGGCAGCTGGACCGCCCGCCGCAGCGCTTCCTGTCAGACCTGTACGGAAGACGGACACGGAATCGCATCCAAGAGGCTAGGAGAATCAGGAAGCACCACTCGGCCGTGCCATGAGCACCCTCGGAGGATAGCACTATGAACCACACGGAGACCCCCGCCGGCGCGCCGCAACCCGCGGTCGCAACCACCGTCGGCGTCGACGTCAGCAAGAAGCGCTTGGACGCCTGCTCGGATCCGAGCGGCGAGCGGAGGAGCTTCGCCAACGACCGCCCCGGTCGGAGGGCGCTGCGCGACTGGGTGCGGCAACTGGGCGTTGAACGCGTGGCCATGGAGCCGACCGGGCGCTACCACCGGCAGCTGCACCAGTGCCTTGACGCCGCGGGCGTGCAGGTGGTGCTGGTCAATCCTCGCCGCACGCGCAACTTCGCGCGCTCAATCGGCCAGGAGGCCAAGAACGATCTGGCGGACGCGCAGCTGCTGGCGCTGTTCGCGCGCCTGGGGCTGGGCAAGGGCTGCTCGCCCAAGGAGGATTCGTTGCAGAAGCTGGCGGATTTGGTGGCTGCCAGGAGGAATGTGGTGAATCATCGCGACGCTATCAGAAAGAGTGCGAAGGAATTCAACGCAGCTGCGTCGGGACCCATGGAGAAAGGGATCGCCGGGTTGAGCCGGGCCGTCGACGAGCTGGAGGCCAAGATCGAGGCGCTGCTGGGTGGCGACAAGGGTCTGCAGCGGCGTGCGGAGATCATCCGGTCGGTGCCGGGCTGCGGGCTGATCACGGCGGCAGTGGTGTGCGCGGAGCTGCCGGAGCTGGGCGAGATCGGGCACGCGCAGGCGGCAGCGCTGGTGGGAGTGGCGCCGTACGACCAGGACAGCGGCCAGGCGCGGGGTCGGCGCAGCATCCGAGGCGGGAGGCGGACGGTGCGCAACCAGCTGTACATGGCGGCCCTGAGCGCCCGGAGCTGCAATCCGGAGTTGCGGGCCTACTACGAGCGTTTGCTGGCCAGCAGGGGCCCGAAGCTGGGCAAGCTGGTGCTGGTGGCGGTGATCCGGAAGCTGCTGCGAGTGCTGAACTCGCTGCTGCACCACGACCGCCTATGGCAGCCGGAAGCGCCGGCGCGAGGGGAGGCCGCATGACGGGGCCGCGGCCGGGAGGGAAGGCTGGTACACTGCCGATGCGCCCCGAAACGGAAGCGGGCTCTGCTGAGGAGCAACCCGCCAGGGATACGGGCGTGACGGACTGCGATGGCCGCCGCGGCGGCCTGCACCCTGCGTGCCGGGCCGCCGCCTTCTCGCAGCCACCCGCCAGGGACTACATCGGAGTCGTCCCATGCCTCAGCAAACCTTGGGGGGGAGGCGACCGCAGGGAGCAGGGGGGTGAAACCCCCCTCCAGCAACAACACTGCGGCAGGCCGCCTGGCGGGCGGCCTGCCATCCATTGACCCAGCCCTGCCGACCGCGCCACCTCCGTCCGCCAGGGTCGTGCGTGCCGAGGTGTCGTTACCGCGTACCGTCACCCGTCAGCGTGGACCCACCAGCGTCTGCCTCTCCCGGCCGGCCCTCCGGAGGTGCCTTTTTCTGGCGCTTCGCGCTTGACATCCAACACGGAAGCTGCCAGGCCGTGACGGCGTCGAACGCCAGGCACTTGCGCAGCGCAGCGGCCGTGCGCAGGCGGCGGTCCTGGATGCGCGCACCACTTTTTAAAACTTTGAAAAATTCTTCCACCGCCCACCTGGCTTCATACCAGCCCACGATGCGCTTCGCCCAGCGCTGGCTCAACCCGCCCGCTGTGCTCAGCAGGAACCACTCCAGCGGATCCTGCCCCGGCCGCGCATTCAGCTGCTCGACATGCACCAGCCAGGCCTCCACACCCGCTTCGCCCCGCTGGCGGCGCGCCTCCGGCGGCTGCAGCTCGACCGGCCCGATGCTCACCTGGGTCTTCACCTTGCGCCGCTGGCGGGCCCGCTGCCCACCCTGCGAGCTCAGCCGGAAGGTGCGCCGGAAGCGCACCCGCTGCTGGAAGTCGGCCTGCATGGGGATCGAGCGCAGCATCAGCGACCGCAGGCTCGGGTCCCACACCTTGACCTTGCGCTGCCGGCCCAGGTGCACGCGCAGCAGCAGCTCCACGTTCTCTTCGCCGGCCTGCTCGCGCTGCTCCCGCTCCCGGAACAGCTCGTAGATGTCGCTCTCGCGGTCGCCCGCCACCACGATGCGCTTAATGTGGAGTAACTAGTGTGCGCCGTGCTAAGGCACTGGCTCCCAGCGGGTGCGAAGCCCGCCCGGCTAACTGTCGCTCCAGCCGGAAGCCGTCGGAGCGGGTCATGGAGGTAACGACATGGACTGAAGCACTCCGACGTGACGGGCCGCCTGTTGGGCGGCTCAGCGAGCACGCAGCTTCCGTGTTGGATGTCAAGCGCGAAGCGCCAGAAAAAGGCACCTCCGGAGGGGCTGCCGGGAGAGGCAGACGGTGGTGAGTCCACGGTGGCGGGTGACGGCACGCGGTAACGACACCTCGGCCTGCACTACCCTCGCGGACGGAGGTGGCGCGGTCGGCCGGGCTGGGTGAAAGGCTGGCAGGCCGCCCGCCAGGCGGCCTGCCGCAGTGCTGTTGCTGGAGGGGGGTTTCACCCCCCTGCTCCCTGCGGTCGCCTCCCCCCAAGGTTTGCTGAGGCATGGGACGACTCCGATGCAGTCCCCGGCGGGTGGCTGCGAGAAGGCGGCGGCCCGACACGCAGGGTCCGGGCCGCCGCGGCGGCCATCGCAGTCCGTCACGCCCGTATCCTTGGCGGGTTGCTCCTCAGCAGAGCCCGCTTCCGTTGCGGGGCGCACCGGCAGTCTACCAGCCTTCCCTCCTTGGCGCGGCCCCGTCATGCGGCCGCCTCTCGCGCCGGCGGCTCGGGCTGCCACCGGCGGTCGTGGTGCAGCAGCGAATTCAGCATCCGCAGCAGCTTCCGGATCACCGCCACCAGCACCAGCTTGCCCAGCTGCGGGCCCTTCCTGGCCAGCAAACGCTCGTAGTAGGCCCGCAACTCCGGATTCCAGCGCCGGGCGCTCAGGGCCGCCATGTACAGCTGGTTGCGCACGGTTTGCCTACCGCCGCGGATGCTGCGCCGACCCCGCGTCTGGCCGCTGTCCTGGTCGTACGGCGCCACCCCCACCAGCGCCGCCGCCTGCGCGTGCCCGATCTGGCCCAGCTCCGGCAGCTCCGCGCACAACACCGCCGCCGTGATCAGCCCGCAGCCCGGCACCGACTGGATGATCTCCGCACGCCGCTTCAGACCCTCGTCGCCTGCCAGCAGCGCCTCGATGTCGGCCTCCAGCCGGTCGATGCCCCGGTCCGCCCCGGCGATCGAGTCCTCCATGCGTTGCGCCGCATCTTCGTAGAATTCCTTCGCACTCTTTCTCATAGCGTCGCGATGATTCACCAACGACCTCCTGGCGGCCACCAAATCCGCCAAGTTCCGCAACGACTCCGGCTTGGGCGAGCTGCCCTCGCCCAGCCCCAGGCGCGCGAACAGGGCCAGCACTTTCGCGTCCGCCAGATCGTTCTTGGCCTCCTGGCCGATCGAGCGCGCGAAGTTGCGCGTGCGGCGTGGATTGACCAGCACCACCTTCACGCCCGCGGCGTCGAGGCACTGGTGCAGCTGCCGGTGGTAGCGCCCGGTCGGCTCCATGGCCACGCGCTCGGCGCCCAGCTGCAGCACCCAGTCGCGCAGCGCCCTCCGACCGGCGCGGTCGTTGGCGAACTCGCGCCGCTCGGCGCGCGGATCCGAACAGGCGTCCAGGCGCCGCTTGCTGACGTCGACGCCGACGGTGGTTCCGACCGCGGGTTGCGGCGCGCCGGCGGGGGTCTCAGGTTGGTTCATAGTGCTATCCTCCGAGTGTCCTCAGGCCACGGCCGAGTGGTGCTTCCTGCTTCTCCTAGCCTCTTGGATGCGATTCCGTTTCGGTCTTCCGTACAGGTCTGACAGGAAGCGCTGCGGCGGGCGGTCCAGCTGCGTGACGAACCCTCGTTCCAGGCCGACGCGACCCGACCCGCCGCACGCCGCGAGGCTCGGCCGAGCCTCGCGGCGGACCCCCGCCGCGAGGCGGGGGGACATTGATCAAGGCCCGCTGCGGAGCGGGCGCTGCTGGCCGGCAGCTGCCTCCGCGGAGCGGTCCGGCGACCGCACGAGGCAGCCCCAGCGGCTGCCCAGCAGCGCGCAACTCCGCGCTCGGGAGTCGAGCTCCCAGCCACGCTGGTGACCACAGCTTCACGCTGGACTCCCCCACCACGGCCTGGGCCATCAAGCCCCCGAGCCCCCAGCCACGCTGGTGACGACAGCGTCGCAGAGTGCCTGGCACCCTGCCCGCTGTTCCGGCCCGTTTGCGCTGTGCTGGCCACTGTTTCTAACATAAGAGGCCGCAACGCGAGTGAACGCCGAGCAGGCCTCGAAAAGCATAATGCGGAGGCCGACCCGCCGCTATATCGGGGAAGGCAGCCAGCGTCCGGGAAGCGAGCGACGCGAGCACCGGGCGTCTCCGCCGGGGTATTGGCGGCAGCATGCGTGCCAGAGGGAGACGGAGGCAACACGGGAAGCCCTGTCGGTGGCGTGCACGTGCCAACCGGCATCCCGCGAGGGACAGGCCGGGCCGGGCAGGGTGGCGGAGAGGCCCGTAGTACCGGGGAAGCCGGGTCATGCCGGTGGAGGGAAGGGGCCTCAGTTCGAGAGCGATGCAGGAAGGAGGACAGGACCGATGGAGACTGGCGCGAGCCTATTAGCTCCGGAAAAAGTTCGGAGACTCCAGAGCGCATCACCTGCGCAAGCGAAGGAAGACCCGGACCACTGCGCGCAGCAGTGGCCGGGAGAGCTGGCACGCGCCGTTGACGCACCTGCGGACCAGCGGCTCAGCCAGTGGCTGTGTCGGAAGCACCAGGCGAAGTCGGGCCACCCCGTGCGGTACCCGAGCGAGAGGCTGAGGATGGACTTCGGCCTCGTGCGCCTGCCAGTGCGGACGGCCAGCTTTCCGTGGGCGAAGGCAGGATCTCGTCCGAGAGCCGGATGCTGGAAATTGGCATGTCCGGTTCGACGAGCGGGGAGAGGAGACGTAGGAACAGCCAGGCTAACTGGTGATGGACAGGCGGTGAGAGTCCGCCAGAGCAAAGGAGCGAGTCCTAGCCATGCTCACCGCGAGTCATGCGTTGTCAGCCGCGAGGCTGGGAATGAAGCGTTGACAGCGGCGCGTGCGGGCGGAGTAAATGAGCACCGTAAAACTCAAAGTTCGGAGTGCCGAGGCTTTCTACGTGGTCGAAGGCAACATCGTGCGGACCCAAAGCAACGTTAGGACGAATGGTCGGCGCGGACTCCGCGGTGTCAGAGAGCTCAGGCACGTACGTACGTCCAGAACCGGGACCTGGGAGGTCTGCGTGCCGCCCCGGCGGGTCGTCGCCGGGGCCGCAGCGGGAATGACAGGAGTCAGAAGTCGATGATGTACGACACGCAGAAGTCAGACTCGGGCGTAGTACCGACGAAGGCGGCGAACCAAGGGGCGCGAGTCCCGGCGGAGTGGCTGGAGGGAAGGGCCGGGATCGAGAGGAATCCGGGAGGGGGCCGCACGGACCGCACGCAGAGGCGGGAGGTCGTGTCACAAGGCGCCGAACGGATACGGCAATTGGTAACGAGGAATCCGCAGGAGAAGCTGACTGCGCTGCTGCACCACGTCAGTGAGGAAGCGCTGGGGGAGGCGTATGCCGGGCTGCGGCCCGAGGCGGCCCCGGGCGTGGACGGAATGACGTGGGAGGCCTACGGGGTGGGGCTCGACGAGCGATGGTCGGACCTGCACCGGCGGGTGCCTGTGGGAGCGTACCGGGCGACGCCGTCGCGGCGGGTGATGATACCCAAGCCGGACGGGGGCGAGCGACCGCTCGGGATCGCCGCCTTGGAGGACAAGATCGTCCAGAAGGCGGTGGTGGACGGGATCCTGACGCCGATATACGAGGCGGAATTCCTCGGCTTCAGCTATGGTTTCCGACCGGGGCGGGGAGCGCATGACGCGCTGGACGCCTTGGCGGTGGGGATCGAGCGGTGCAAGGTCAACTGGATCCTTGACGCCGATGTGGCCAAGTACTTCGACACGCTGGACCGGGATCGACTCGTCGATCTGCTGGGCCGCAGGATCGGGGATGGGCGGCTGCTGAGGCTGATCCGGAAAGGGCTGAACGCCGGAGTGCTGGAAGAGGGCCGGTGGGCCGACACGGGGCGGGGCACCCCTCAAGGTGCCGTGATTTCCCCGGTGCTGGCCAATGTCTACTTGCACTACGTGCTGGACGCATGGGTCCGCCAGTGGCGGCAGGAGCAGGCCCGGGGCGAGGTCATCATGGTGCGTTATGCCGACGACTTCGTGCTGGGGTTCCAGCACCGCGGCGACGCGGTGCGGCTGCGCGAGGCCTTGGAGGCCCGGCTGGCCGACAACGGGTTGGCGCTGCACCCGGAGAAGACGCGCCTGATCGAGTTCGGGAGGTTCGCCGCGGCGAGCCGCGCCGGGCGGGGAGAGGGCAAGCCGAAGACCTTCGACTTGCTCGGCTTCACGCAGTACTGCGGGAAGACGCGGCAGGGAAGGTTCCAACTGGGGCGGAAGCCGATTGCGAAGCGGATGAGCCGCAAGCTGAAGGGACTCAAGCGGTGGCTGCTGCGGATGCGGCACGCGGACCCGAAGGACACGGCGCGGTGGCTGGGGCAGGTGTTGAACGGATGGCTGAATTACTACGCCGTTCCGGGCAGCTACCGGTTTCTGGCACGCTTCCGGGAGCGCCTGAAGCGCATCTGGGCGCGGACGCTGCGACGGAGGTCACAGAAGGGCCGCATCGACTGGAAGAAGCTGGACGCGCTCTGCAAGGAGCTGTGGCCGGCGGTCCGGATCCGACACCCATGGCCGAATCAACGATTCGCCGTTAGACGCACGAGATAGGAGCCGGATGCATTAGCGTGCACGTCCGGAATCTGCGCGGGGGGCGCCGGGTAACCGGTGTCCCTACCGCAATTTAAGCGGGAAGGTCAGTGAGGCACCTACAGATGGCGAAAGCCGTAGGAACACCCCTAAAACAGCTACTGCTTCCTTGCTAAGGCCAACGCGCCTCTCCTCGACTCTACAATGTGGAGTTCGGTCCGGAAGTCCCGGTGAATCAGGGACTTGGGCCGCACGAACTCCACATTACTGCGGTGGGCTGGGCCAGGCCAGCTTGCGGCTGGGAGTCAGAGTTCAGAGAAACGAGTCCATGAGCAAGGTGTCGACCCAGGTTTGGGGTGCGGTACTGCGCAGGGGCAGCACGGTCGTGCGGTCAGTAATGTGGAGTAGTTGGCCAAGCGGTCGGCCAGCCTCCGCCCCGGAGAGGTGAGCCTCCGCACGGCGTCGCCCGGGCGGGGCGTGACGCCGTGCGGGAGGCGGACGCCACTGCTCCCGCAACTCCAGACCGCCGGGCAGCTGTCGGGGAGAGTCACAGACTCTCCAGCCAGCTGAGGGTGTCAGCTTGGTTGCGCCAGTCCGCGCAGCCCGGAGCGGGGTTCAACAGCGGTTTGGCCTTGCGTACCGCCTTGCGCTTCGATTCCAAGTCCACCTCGGCATGGATGCTGGTCGTGGCGGGGCTGGCGTGGCCCAGCCAGCGGCTGATGGTCACCATGTCCACGCCTGCCTGCAGGAAATGGGTCGCGGCGGTATGCCTCAGTTTGTGGGGATGGACTCGCTTGGCCGCCAGTGTCGGCGCGGCGCTGGAAGCGGCGCCGGCGTGCTTGCGCAGGATGTAGCGCACTCCGAAGCGAGTCAACGGATGTCCGGACCGGTTGCGGAATAGCGGCTGGCGGTCCGCTGGATCCACTCCGCGGCTGCGCAGCAGGTCCAGCAGGGCCGTGGCGGTTTCCTTCCACAGCGGGCACAGGCGGCGCTTGCCTCCCTTGCCACGCAGCGACGCCTGCCGCGGACGGTCCAGTTGCAGGTCGCAGGGACGCAGGTCCAGCATCTCCTGCACTCGCGCCCCGGTGTTGTACAACGCCAGCAGCAAGGCATGGTCGCGACACCCGGCCGCGGTCGAGCGGTCGGGGGCTGCCAGCAAGGCTTGCATCTCGTCGTACTCAAAGTAGCCGACCGTGCGCTGCTCGGCGCGCTTGAAGGGAATGCCCAGGATGCACTGGCAGACCCCGCAGTGCTCGGGGAACAAGGGTGCGGCGTAGCTGGCGAAGGAGTGCAGGGCGGCCAGCCGGACATTGCGTGTGGCGGTGCAGTTGCCGCGCTGCGCCTCGAGATGATCCAGGAAGGCGAGCACGCGCTCGCGGGTCAGGTCGGGAAAGTCGAGCGTGGCGGCCGGTCGCCGCAGGTGTCCCTCGAGGAACACCAGCAGGAGCTTGAGCGCGTCGCGGAAGGACAGCACCGTGTGGCGGCTCAAGCCGCGGACCCGGGACAGGTTGTCGCCGAGGAAGCCGCGCAGGGCCTGACCGAGGGCGTTGGGGCGTGAGTCAGTCATGCGACCCTCCCCCGCTGGCAGCCAGGACGGGCCGGACGTGGCGTTCGACCCGTGCAGCGGCCTGCTCGATGACGGGATCGATCCAGGAGAGGTAGTACGCGGTCGAGGCCGGCGAGACATGGCCCATGGCCCTGGAGAGGGCGGGCAGCACGGCCTGCGGGCGGCCGTCATCGCGGTAGCAGCCCAGCAGGACATGCACGGCGTAGGTGTGCCGCAGGTCGTGGACTCGCGGCGCAACGCCGGAGGCGGTGAGCACTCCGGCGTTGCGGCACAGCTTGCGGAAGCCGATGCCGAAGCCGTTTCCGGAGTAGGCCTGCTGCGCCTGCCGGCCGTGGGCCAGCAGCGGGGACTGCGCGGTGTGGGGGAAACAGAGCCGTTGCCGGAGGTAGGCGGCCAGTTCCCGCCGCGCATCGCGGGACAGCGCGACCAGGCGTGACTTGTGATACTTCGAGCCCTGCACCAGCAGGGTGTGCCGCGAGCGGTCATAGTCCCCCATGCGCAGCCGCACGAGTTCCCCGCGCCGCAAGCCGGTGGTGTGGAGCAGGACGACAGCCAGACGGTAGACCGCCGCGCAGAGCGGGGAGTGGGTTGGGGACGGCAGTTGCCCGGCTTGCTCCAAGAGGGTCAGGACTTGTTGGGAACTGAGGATCCAAGGGGCTGGCGGGGCGGCCGGGGACGGGAACTGGGCCGGATCCGGCACGAAGCAGTCCGCAGTCGAGCGGCGGCAGTACAGGGTGAACCTGCGGACGATCTGCATCTTCTTGCGCCGGCCCTGGGGCGTCAGGCGTTCCAGCGTGAGGGCCCAGGCGGCAAAGCTGTCCGCCGTCAAGGCGGTGTGGCCGTGCTGTGAGAGGAACCGGTCGAGCGCCGCCAGGATGCTGGCTGCGTAGTCGTACTGGAAGCCCAGCGCCCTCTGTCGGTCGAGGTAGGAGCTGATTTCCGGGCCTAGCGCGGAACGGAGGGAGGGAGTGCTCACGGGGAGACCTCCGGCAACGGTTGGGGCAGATTCAGGGCCGCCGCCTTGAGATCGTCATCGTGCACGCGCAGGTAGTGGGCGGTGGTGGCCAGGCAGCGATGGCCGAGCAAGCCGCCGATCGATTCCATGGACTCGCCGCTGCGCAGCAGGTGCAGCGCCAGAGAGTGCCGCAGGCAGTGCGATCCAGCCGCAATCCCGGTCTGGCTGCGCAGTGCCCGGCGTCGAAAGGCAGTCCGCACGCCGCAGGATTGCAATGGCAGCGCGGGCATGTGCGCAGCGAGGAAGACGGCCCGATGTTGCGAGCGGGGGCGTCCGTGACGCAGGTAGGCCACCAAGGCGGCCCCGACTTCGTCGGTCAGCGGCAGCGTCAGGGGTGCCCGGACCTTGGGCCGGTAGGTTTGGATGCGTCCCGCCCGCCAGCGGATCGAGTCCAGTCGCAGGGCGGCCACCTCACTGGCTCGCAGCCCGTAGGTGGCCAGCAGCAGGAACAGGCAGAAGTCACGCTGTCCGATCGGGGAGTCCCGGTCGATCTCGGCCAGGAAGGCCTGCACGGTTTCCCACGGGAGGGCTCGGGGGAGTCGCTCGTCGCGATGGGTGGCCGCTGGGGCGATGCCCGCTGCCAAGCCGGACTGCACCATGCCGCGGCTGGCCAGGAAGCTGAGGAAGGAACGCAGTTGCGACAGCAAGTGCTGCAGGCCGCTCCGGCCGAGATGTGCCGCTCGCTGCAGCACGAACGCCTCGACACGCTGCGCGGCAAGCTTCTTGAGGGCGGACGGATGCTGCTCGAATGCCACGAATTCCAGCAGCAGCAGGGCTGTGCGACGGTGCTGACGCACGGTTCCCGCGGCGAGCCCCCGCACCTTGCGCAGGAACTCCAGATAGGAATCGACGAGCAGTGAGACGGGAGTCGGAGCTGGGCGCGGCGCCAGGTCGCTGTCGGGAAGGTACGCGGCCAGGGAGCGCACCAGCGCTGAGAGGTCCTTCCGCGGCTTGGCCGGGCGGGGAGCGAGGGAGAGCAGCCGCTCGCGGGACAATTCGCCGAGGACTCGAATTCCGAGCGCGGCCAGCTGGGCCTCCAGCAGCGGTGCCTTGCGGATCCGTCTGCGGATCCGGGCGGGCTGGAATCCTCGTGCCGCGAGCCAGCGGGACAGCCCGTCGAGGGTGTCGCCGAGCAGGGGCAGTTTCAAGTAGCGGACCGCTGTCCGCGGGAACAAGTCAATGAGCATCGTGACCTCCGTAGTCTGGAATGCATGCCCAACCGGGGCACGCGTGTCACGATCGCATGAGTGTGGGGCCACCATCGACCAGGGATGGCGAGCCTCAGGTGCGGACTGGCGAGAGGAGCCTCATGCCTGGAGGTGCAGGCTGGACTCCTGGCTGGGTCAAGGCTGCCTGCCAGCCGGTCTTCACCCCGCATCGCTCGCAAGAACAGCAAGCGTGCATTCTCAAACTACTGCTGAACGCTGCCGGCGGAATGCAACTGCGCACAGGTACAGGCCGGATGACGGGAGGCCCAGCTCCACGAACGCGCAACACATCCGCGCCACGCAGCGGCCGCCAGAGTGCATGACTACTGATGGGCCTTGATCGCCGAACTCCACATTACTAGTTACTCCACATTAAGCGCATAATGTGGAGCTTCACATTATGGGCTGATCAGGGCAGGCCTGGCTCAGCTCGAAACCCTGCCGCAGCCCCCGCAACCAGCGCTGGCTCTCTCGCTCGCGCTCGTCCGGCGGCTCCTCCAGCGGCCGGGCCCAGACTTCCAAGTTGCTCACCCCCAACGGCCGGCGGCCCTCCGTGTAGGCCACCGAGGCATGCACGTGCAGCCCGCGCGCATTCTCACTGCGCTTCTTGAGCGGCCCCAGGCCGCTCGTGCACTCGCCCAGCCCGGTGTAGTTCAGGGTGGTCGTGTCCTGCACCAGCAGCACGGTGCCCGCCAGCAGCTGGCAGCGGTCCACCATGGCCTCCCGGTGCGGCGCCAGAATGTCCTTCATGGAAACCCTCTCATTGCGCAGGAAGCGGTAGGCGGCCTGCTGGTCCTTGCCGCGCGGGAAGATGGCCGGCAGGCACTCGCCCGGGCGCTGCTCCCAGGCCCCGCCCATGGCCTTGAGCCGCTCCCGCAGGCGCCGGTCCGGCAGGTCCGAGCGCTCGAACTCGCGCGCCGACCAGTGCGCCTCCTCGCTGTCGAAGTCCAGCCTCGGGAAGCTACCCAGCACCAGCCGCGCCGGCTCCCGCAGCACACGCTCCCAATCGGGCACCAGCGGCTTGACCCAGACCTGCTTGGGATGGCGCTCCGGTTCGCGGAAGTCCGGCTGGGCGCGCTGCGCCCGCGTGGGCTGCTGGGCGCCCCACGGCAGGCCCTCCGTCTCCCCCAAGCACTCAAAGCCCGCCGCCTTGTAGCACGTGGCCCGCCGCTGCTGCGCGACGCAGGTCTCCACCGCCACCGGCGCGCTGCCGTGCAACCGCTCCCAGTCGCTGCTCAAGCGCCGCAGCGCCAAGCCCAGCACGTGGCTGGCGAGGTTGTGGACCACCACGCCGGGCCGCACTAGGAAACGGTCGTTGGAGACCAGCCGGGGCAGGTTCCGGCGGCGGGTGCGCTCGTCCCAGCCCAGATGCTTGTCGCGCGGACCCAAGCGCATCGGCGCGGCCACGAAGCTGACCACTCCCAGCTCCCGGCCCCCGGCCCGGATGCCGTACACCAGCCGGCAACCCGGTGCCCGCCCGCGCCCCAGCGGATGTTCCGCCGTCAGCAGATCCCCGTACTGCCGCCGCAGCTGGGCCGTGTCGGCCAGGCGCAGGCTGACCTCTCCCAGCTCCGGCAGCGAGCACTGCAGCCGCAGCGGCGGGACGCTGCGCCGCGCCCGCCGCCGCGAGCGCCGCCGGCAGCCCCCCGTCCGGCGCAGCACCGGCGGCATGGGCAGCCCCAGCTCCGCCGCCAGCGCAGGCAGGCCCTTGCGCGCCGACGCTGCGCACAGCTTCCCGCGGGCGTTCCGCCAGCCGTCTCTCCGACACAGTCCCCGTGCCACCTGGGCACGCGTCAACGTGCCCTTCGACAGTGCCCGGCGCAACCACTCCACCGTGGCCGGCTTCAGCATGCGCAGCCCAACCCGCACACCACTCTTCTATACGATCCAACCCCCCGGTGTCAAGTGTGAGTCGGCGCTAGCCGGCCGGGGTGGCGGGAAGGGATGAGCGGTGGGCAGTGGGAGGCCGCTTGCGGTTCGGTTGGGCAGTGGCTTGGCTCGAATTGCCGTCGCGGACCGGAGGTTTGCCGGGTGAGCCGGAACCCGCTGTCGGACGGTCTCGTGAGTAGCGGGGGTCACGGGCAACGCGATGGGCTGGCGTGGCCCTAGTCGGCCACGATGGAGAAGGGCCCTTGCGGACGCCTGCACGCCAAGACGGAAGACGCGGTCTCAAGCCGGATTGACGGGACGGAGTCGCCGCGGGGCGGACAGATTTCCCGCGTTGCAGCGTGCCGGTGGTCTCAGCTGGTAGATCCCTGACGGGGCGGCCCTTCACGGAGCCTCGGGCCGGGGGATGAACCGGTGTCCGACGGGACTTCGGTTGGCTGCTGTGGAGAGGGATGGTTGAGCCGGACGCCTCACCTCCGCATCAGGAAGGGACTGGCCACTTGGACGGTTGCTGTGGTTGGGTTTGCGAGTCCGCCAGCGATACCCGGACTCACCCGACCGCCTCACGATGGGCCTGCCGAGCGGTGCGGGGAGACGCATTCGAGCACCGTCTGTATGGATTTCTTCAATTCCGTCGAGAACGGAGGGAACGTGATACGACGAGCGCCCAAGCGATCGAACTCCCAGTTCCAAGCTGTGACTTCTCGCATGGCTGCGAGAACAGCACTTTGTTCGTCTGCTGATAGGAATTCTCGCTCCTGCACAGCCTGTTCGAGGGCAGTGCAGGGAAGCGGCTGGTTGCGTCGTTCCCTTGGCCCCATGCGGTTCTTGATTTCCTTCAACTCCTCGTGGAGATTTCTTCGCAGCGTGGCGGCTTGTCCCTCGACCTGTCTGTGGCCAGACTTGGCGCCTTCGAGGCCATGAAGTGAAGACGTATACTCAGCAAGTACGGTTGTGACGAAGCGAATCCCTTTGTTCGCTGCGACCTGACTCAGCAAGATGTAGAGAAGCGCTAGTGCGCCAACCACAACAGTCGACTTCCACCAGCCGGCGAGGGTCACAGTCGCGAGCACGGAGGTCAGGATCAAGAGAGTGAAGCTCAGGCTCGTCAGATCCCTGGCGAGCAGCCATGCGTAGTGGGCTTCGTCGACGGAAGCCCGATCAGCGGTCTCTCTCGAGAGCTTGTACCAGAGCTGGTTCTGCTTGGCCGGATCGGTCGGCAGCGGGCCGTGCGCATCCTCGAGAGCATTCATGTTGATGCGGGCGTCTCGGTTCCCGTGCAGTGTGAATGCCTCGTTGCCGGGGAGCGGATTCCTCCGTTTCCGGTAAACGAGCACCGCCTTGAAATCGGCTGTCACGATTCCATCGAGGATGAACGTGGCCAGCGGTAGTGCGAGCCTAAGCGCATGCTTCAAGTCGACCAGCTCGGTCCATTGCCAAGTCTGCACCGCCTGAACAACATCGCTGCCCGAGAAGGTCGCGTACACCAGGATAGAGATCAAAGCAATGAATCCGTGCAGCCACTTCCTGTAGCGCGACTTGATGCTGCTGTGGGTTGCCACGCCGCCCTATCCCTCTTCCTGATCCTCGGGATACGGCAGTCGCTTGCCGGGCACGGCACCAGCCCTGCGGGGGGCGTTCTTGGAGGTTCTCAGGTACGCCCCACGTTTGCCTGAGGGCTTCAGCACATCTCCGCCGCGATGGATCAGTCCGCGCACCACGGCGCGCCGCGGATGATCCTGGTCGTCCGAATTAGCGCTGATGAACGCGCGGAACTGAGGTTGGCTCCCGGGCAACGGTCGTGTCAGGAGGCGGGGTCCTAGCCACCGGTCGAGCACATCGGTCGACAGATTCCGCCGGGATCCGTGATGCGGAACATCGAAGCGGTTGATGCCCGGCAGACGAAGTCCTATGGATGGAGCGAAGTCGGCCGCCTCGCTGAGGCCCCCCCGGCCAGCATCGCCGGTGAGCAAGATGCTCTCGTCGCACAGGCGCGCGAACTGGACGACGCTCATCTCGTTCTCGGCGCTCGTAGGCTCGTCCGAGAAGGCCTCGACGCCCCAAGCGGCCTTGGCGTAGTGAGTGGACTGGGTTCCAGCCAAGCGGAATGCATCGAGAAGTCCCGTGCCGGGTGATCGAGTGACTTGCGCCGGTGTCTTCTCCGAGTCCCTGATCAGTTGGAGGTACCGCGCCTTCGACGGCGCGAGGACCGTGAACTCACCGATTCTCGCGCGTTGGAAGGGCTCGCGTATCGGGATACCTCGGCGCTTCGCGATCTCCTCCAGCTTCGCGACATTCGGATAGGCTTCGCGCAGGGCCCTTTTGAGGTGGGCCACGGTCAGGAACTGCGGGAAGTGATCTCGCAGCTCGGCGGCGTAGAGCCAAGGGCGCAGCATCCACAGGACGCTACGGGAGGGTGCCTCGCATTCCTTCAGCACGGCCTCCAAGCCTCCGGCGTGGTCCGCATCCGGGTGGGTCAGAACTACATGGGACACTTCGTTGCCGCCATAGTACTTGCGAAGGTGGGTCATGACGTGCTCCCCGTCGTCTAGGAAGCCTCCGTCGACGACATGCACGAGGCTCCTGCCGTTCAAGCTGTAGCGCAGAGTGATCGCATCGCCGCTCTGATGATCGCCGACGCTTAAGAAGTCAATCTCGAAATAGTCTGTCATTGTCCATACACCTTGAATTCTCTTGTTTCAGTTGTCTCCCAAGTCGATCTCGAGCCAGATCTGTGAGGGGCGGTCAGCGCCACAGCTGTCGCGCGGGCATTCAGCGAGCGGGGCATCTTGCTTCCTGCCTCCTCACAGGATCGAGTCGGTGTGAGATTCGTCCCCCAGAGGGGCCCTCGTCTGAGCCAGCAGGTCCATTCGCCATACTCGGGCCCTGACTTCCGCGATGTTCTGGACCATCGTTGCGAGGTGATCGTGATGTGTGAAGAAGATCACTTGGCACTGACGCGCCAGTTGAGCGAGCGCCTTGAATCCTGCCTCCGACCGAGCGTTGTCAAAGTTGATGAACAGGTCGTCCGCGATGAACGGCAGACTGTGCCCCCGACCCAGGTCGTCTTCCAGCGCAGAGACCCGCAGTGCCAGATAGAGCTGGTCAGTCGTCCCTTCGCTCATGCCGCCGACATCCACGCGCTCTCCATCAGGTCGTCGACCGACTATCTTGGGCCGGTCGTTCCCGTCATAGTCCAGCTCCAGCGCCTCGAACGACCCGCAGGTGAGGTTGCGGAAGAGGTCTCCAGCCCTCCGAAGCATCGGTGCCTGCTTCTCCCGCCGGTAGCGATCGACGGCCCAGCGCACGAGGCACTCAGCCGCTCGAGTGCGCACGTACCGTCTGGCGATCGTGCGGATTTCCGCAAGGGCGATCTGGCGTGCAGACTCCGCAATGGCGCCGGTTTCGCTGCCGCCGATTTCCTTGAACTTGGTCTCGGCATCCCGAAGCTTGATTCGAACCGCGTCCCGCTCGTTGCGGAGTTGTCCGACCTTCTGCTGCAACCCGGTCTCCTGAGCCTCCGCGCGGTCCAAGTCAATGCCGTCGCATTCAGCCTCGAGGTCCTCGATCGTGCGGCCATCTCCGTCCTGCTCAAGCACTTGGACCGCCTCCCGGATTCCCTCCAGGAGTCTTCGACGGCGTTCGGTCCTCCCGATCTGCTCCCGCAACGCTTCGGTCGTCTTTGTGCCGCATAGGGCGTGCAGTGCGGAAATCCCCTGCTCCGCCTTTGCCGCCTCATTCGCGTGTGTTCGAATCGCTCCCTCGATCCTCCTGATTTCTTGGTCCCTAGTGCGAGCGTCTTGACGGGCTTGGCGAGCTGCGCCGAGGCGTCGTACGAGCTCGCTCACGGCTGAACCAGCACTCGTGGCGGGCAGGCCGGGAGCAGCCGAGGCCACGAGGCCTGCCACCGCGGCCTCGAAATTGGCAACGTATCCTCGCATCATGTCGATGCGCTCGTGGCGAAGTGTCCTGATGTCCTTCCGGAGACTGCGCATCTGGTCAATGATTTCGAACTGGGCCTCGGCGGATGCCGTTGTCTGGCCCGTGCTGAGCCCCATTTCGCCCACAACCTTCCTCCACTTCGCACGCCAAGCGGATGCTTCGGATTCAGCCTTCTCCATATCGGCTGCCGCAGCGGAAGCGCTCCGTGTGGCTTGATCGCGTTGGCGTACGAGATGAGTCCTCGCTGCAACGGCGACGGCATGAGCCTCCCGCAGCTCCTCAACCCGATTCAGAACGTCTCCCAGCCTGCTGGCCCTGATACGGACAGGAGTGATGCCCAGCTCGCACAGCCCTCCAGAAATGCGCGACAACAGGCGGTCCTCCACTTGGCGGAGCACGCCGAGTTCCGCGCTTCGCTTCGCTTTCTCGAGGACGGAACTGCGAAGTTCTGCGTGGGTTTCCAGCCAAGACACCATGGCGCACGGACTCAAGGGCTCGAAGGATGCGTGCCGCCACAGCAGCCTCCAATCGCGATCAAGCGCCGACCGGCGGGCCTTCAGTTCCTGCAACCGGGACCTCCGTGCCGATGCCTCCAGCCCCGCCTTCTCCAAGGCGCGCTCCTTGCCTTCGAGCTTCGCGGCGGAGCGGGCGGTCTCCGCGCTCCTGTCGGCCGCGAAGTCGGCAGACCTTACCGACCGCTCGTACTGCGACGGCAAGCTGGCCTTGCTCTTGGAGACTTGGCGGAGTCCCGACTCGGGCACGGACTCGCGATCAATGTGGATGCGACGGACGAGATCCCAGATTTGGTCCCGCTTGCTGCGCAGATCGACGACTTCTTCTCGGCTCACCGGATGCTCTGCATCCCTAATGCGGCAGCTGGCAGCCTTCAGCTGCGCAATCTCGAGGTCGCATTCGCTGATGCTGCTCTCGCACTCGTCGATCCTGCGCTGCAGCTCGAGCTGGCGATCCCGAATCGCCCTAACCTCCTCCAGAGAGGGCAGGGCGATCCCGATGGCGTTGTCGGGCGACCCGGCCGCTGGTCGGAGCCTGGCAGAGAGCGACTTGGCTCTGGCTGTTTCCACGGCGATTGCGGATTTGGCAGCGATCTCTTTGGAGCGGAGCTCCCCCTGCACTTCTCGCGCCTCGGCTACGAGGGGGGACAATGTGGCAACGCTTGGCGGGAGCTGGGTCTCGCGCAGGCGGTTCTCAGATTCCGCAGCTTTGATCTCGGCTTCCCTGAGGGCGTGCTCTGAGGAGCGAACCCGTTCCTCCGCCGTCCTCAGCTCGCCTAGAATGCTTCTGGCGTCAGCGACGATCACGCGAGACGGGATCGGCGTGGCCGAGGCGGCATCGGTGGCCGATTCCAGTTCAGTGCCGAGCGCGATCAGTCGCTCTTGAGCTCCTGCTAGCTCGGCCTCCAGCTTGGGCAAATCCTCCTTGGCCTGCCTGGCGACGGCCCGGCGCTCAGCGAGATTCTCGATCTCGTCGGCCTGCGCCAGCAAGAGGTTGTCCCATTGCAGGGCAGCTCGCTCGCCAGCGACTCGCTCAAGTTCCGCGCGCTGGTCGGCAGCTCTTTGGGATGCGATCCTGTGATCCCGCTCAGCACGATCCAGCAACTCTCTCGCGTCGGCGGGCAGGTCGGCTACGCTCTCCAAGGCTGCGAGCTCGGCTTCGAGTCTTGCTTTGTCGGCCACGGGCCTCGCCACTCTCCGCGCCCGGACGATCTTGCTCAGCTTCGCCTCGGCCGACTCAAGTCGCCGCCGGACATCGCGGAGATCGGCGCTGCACCGGTCGCGCTCATCCTTGCGGCGCTCCCACTCCAGGACGCTGACAGAGTCTTGCCGGCAGGCGCGCTTGGCCGCAGCAAGGCGATCGTGCGCCTTGTAGTAGGCGAGGTTTCTCGAGCGCCGCTGAGTCCAGATGCTCTTCGCTTGGGCGGCGAGGTCGCGGCGGAGCTTGCTTAGATCGCGGACTCCCGTGCCTGCCGCGAACAGCGCCTCCCCGAGATCGCCCTTGGCCTCGAGGATTTCCCGGCCGCCGGTCCGGAGACGGCTATGGTCCAAGCTGAACACTCGCTGGAAGAAGTTGCGGTCCACTCCCAGGAGGAACGGCGAGAGCTTGCCGTCGCCCCCGACCATCGGCAGGTCGTCTCTCGTTAGGACGGTCCCCTTCCTGGCCTTGCGGCGGCGGAATTCGAGCTTCGATCCGCGGGACTCGATCTCCGCTCCGAGGCGGAGCGACTCGTAGCCGTGGCGAAAATTCATGGGCGTCTGGTGCGGGAATCCGAACAGCAGGTCTTCGATGGAGCGCAACACGGTCGACTTGCCAGACTCGTTCGGTCCCACCACGATGTGCATGTCCGGGTTCGCCCGCGGAAGGTCCACGCTGGCACCGGTGAAGCAGCCGTATCGGATCAGGTCGATTCTTCGCAGGCGCATCGGTCAGTTCCGCCGTTGGATAAGCTTCGAGAGGGCTAGAGGACCAGCCAGTTCAATGAGGCGAGCGTAGTCGCCCGCCACCGCTGCCTGCAGCAGCGGGTCTTCGTCCTCGCGCTTGACTTCGGCATCGAGC
The DNA here is from genome assembly GCA_963662745.2 of Bryobacterales bacterium. Taxonomy (GTDB): domain Bacteria; phylum Acidobacteriota; class Terriglobia; order Bryobacterales; family UBA6623; genus VXMF01. The sequence goes on along the minus strand of CAXXUI010000001.1, from coordinate 3,935,022 downwards.
CTGGACGTGAATACGCCGAGATCCTTGCGCAGCCAAGAGCGGATGGATTCGTCGCCGCAGGCGTCCGCGACGTCTCCAATGACTTCGGCGAGCTCGAAGTCCAAGGAGTCCTGCGACGGAGGCTCCGTGTCGAGGACGACTGATTCGATCCATGCCCGCTCCTCGCCGAGGCCTTCTGCCGCGGCGCGCGCTTCCTCGAGGAGGCGCTCCTGCGAGGAGAGGGCGGCGTAGTGCGCCTCGGTGGGTCCGGTGAAGAGAATCCGGCAGGCGACGAGGCGAGTTCCATCCTCTTCGAGCACTGCCTCCTCGAGCCGCGTGCGCAGCGCATCGACCAAGTCGTGGAGGGAGCACCGGCCGGTTGCCGGGACGCTGACGACCCTCCAGCGGACGACGTCCACCGGGAACGGCTCGACGTCGGTCACCGCTCCGTCCTCGACCGAGACGAGCATTGCCCCCTTGGGTCCGGTCTCGCGGATGTGACGCCCTTGCAGTACGCCGGGGTAGACGACGTGCGGGTTCTCGTGCCGGATACTCGGAGCGTGGACGTGGCCGAGGGCCCAGTAGTCGTAGCCTTTGGCGACGAGCTGCTCGAGCGAGCAGGGGGCGTAGTCGTCATGCCCCTCGGCTCCGGTGAGGCTCGTGTGGAGCATTCCGACGTTGAAGCAGTCGTCTCGCGGTTCGGGGTAGTGCAGGGCGATGTTCTCGGAGATGCTCGGCTGGCGGAAGCTCTGTCCGTGGACCGCGACGCCGAGCTCCGGGATAATCCTGGTCGCCGCCCTGCCGCTTGGGAACCGCACCACGTTGTCAGGCAGCCTGAGGCGCGTGGTGAGCTTGCTGGCGGCGTCGTGGTTCCCATAAATCAGGTAGACGGGTATCTCGGCCTCCCTGAGCCGGCCCATCTGCTGGACGAAGAACAACCCGGTCTGGTAGTCGCGCCAGCTGCCGTCATAGAGGTCGCCGGAAATCAGAAGGAACGCCGCGTCTTCGTTGATCGTACGGGTGACCAAGGCGCGCAGGGCTTCGCGAGTCGCGGTGCGAATCACTTGAACGGCGTGCCCTTCGTGCCCTGCCAAGCCCTTCAACGGGCTGTCCAAGTGGATGTCAGCGGTATGGACGAACCGGAAACTGCGCATCAGCGTTGCCCTCTAGTTCAACAGCGTAGCATGTGATTCTAGAATGGACAAGCGGGTTCACAATAAGTTTCTTGCGACTTGCTAACGTGACACTTTATGGCTAGTCTATGAACATGCCAACGTACTCGAGACTTCGCAGGGACCTGCGGACGGAGATGCCCGCCGGGCAGTTCGCCACACGCGACTACCTCTTGGGCGAGGGTTTCGGTGGGTCCGCGATCCGGAGCCTGCTGAAGAGTGGCGACATCGTGTCGCTGGCGCGGGGCGTGTACGCCCAGGATGAGCCTCTGACCGTGGCCGGGATCGCGCGGTCGCTGCGGCGCATGGGGAGCGACCTCGTCGTGGGGGGTGAGACAGCCTTGCGCCTGCACGGCGTGCTGCCTGTCAAGCCGGCTGAGCTGTTCTCGAGGATCTGCCTCAGCGGCAGGGACCGCCCACCGGGCTGGCTGCACAGCTGGGACCGCCGGGTTCGGTTTGACCACCTTGCGACCTCGCGGCTCTTCCGGTTCGGACGTCCGAAGGCGGGGCTGCCGATGGGGGAAGCCGATCGGTTCGCCGGGGAATTTGGCTGGATGGAAGTGTCGTTCCCGATCTCGTGCGTTGAGCGAGCGCTGTTCGAGGTCTTGAGCGAGGTGCCGGAGCGCGTGGAGTTCGAGGACGTGAGAGCCATGATTGAGCGGGTCTGGCGGGCCTCTTCGCGGCCGAGGTTCCGGCGGCTGTTGGACAAGTCGCTGAACGTGAAAGTGAACCGCCTGTTCCTGTGGGCGGCCGAGGAGACTGGCTACCGCGTTGCAGTCGACGGGGAGATCTCCCGCTACATCGGGACTGGGAAGCGGCAGCTCGTCAAGGGCGGCAGGTACGTCGGACGGTACCTGATGACCGTGCCGCGCGACTTCCGGTGGAGACGCGCCGAGTAGCGGGTCGGAGGGCGGGAGGGAGCCCGTAGAAGCGTGCGTGTGCGGTGTTGGGCAGCAGGGGCAGCTGGTTGCATCGAGACGCGCTCGGCGGAGCGGAGCAGCCGGTGCTCCGGGCAGCTGCAGCGGGCTGGATCCTACCCGCATCGGTTGCTTGCCGCCCCGCGATCGCCAGTGTGCCGGGGCGAAGGCTGTCAGGCTCTACTGAGGCATCCCCCGAACAGTGCGGGACTGCTCGGGTCAGGACGCTAGGCTTGCACGAAAGGCTGAATGTAGTATAATTAGAAGACGCGAGTCCTCATATGTAGTGTGGTGGTTCCTGACGCACTGCTGTCAGTCGGTGACTTCGTGGCATGTCAAACTGCAGGAACATTGCTTACTGGAGAAGGAGGAATTGACTATGACAACGAAGGAAGAATCTATCGTGGCGGAGTACGAGCTTGAACTCGGCGGAACCTATCCGGATGGCAGCCGCCTGCCGGAACGATCAGGGATCTACTGTGTGTATGCGTGCGTGAGTGTCCCTAGGCCGATCAGCCCGTGGCATCCAATTGGGTTTCTCAATCGCAGCGAATCGGTCAGTTTCATTCCCGACCGACCGCTCTACATCGGCGAAGCAGAAAATGTGCGGTCCAGAGTTACCACTCACGAGCGGCGGCAGTGCTGGGAGCGCAAGCTGGGACCGGGGGAGCGGCTGTGCTTCAGGGCAGGGCAATTCTCGACCGGGGGACTGTTATCGGTCCAGCTGGAGTCGGACCGGCGGGACCTAGCAGCCGCCCTCATCGATCGATTCAAGCCGCCGTGCAATCGCAGGTCTGTGAATTCGACTCGTTTCGGGACCCTGACTGTCAGGACAAGCGGGAGTCTCCTGTTCGACCGGAGCATCACCGTGCAGATTGCGAGGAGTTCGGGCTTTCTAGCCCGGAGCACATGGCGTTAGGGCGTTGCTACCGGTAACGGGCCGGATGGGCCGAGAGCTCAGTCTGAGGCGGGCCGCAGGCATTCTCCTTTGCCAGCGACCTCGGGGAGGTGCGGCGTCGGTGCCGGGTGTGCGCGGCGGCTCGCTTCCGGCTGAGAGGGGTTGAGAGGCCTGTGTCAGGGTTCTCGGGAGGCGTACGGTGGGGCGGTCAGTGCGGATTGTGGACGAAGCCTCGTCACATTCCTTGAGCTGGCTGCGGGCTGCGAGGGGGCTGCTTGCCGGGTGCTGGCCATGGTCCGGAATCCCGGTTCGCAGCAGCGAACGGGAAGGGCTGGCTCGGTGCTTGTGCGAGGAGCGGGGGGCTGGACTTGCGCGTGCCGGAAGCGTCCGGGAGTCCGCTGCTGTGTCGGGTGCCGGTCAAGAGACCCGGAGAGTGTGCCGGCGCTGCGAGATGCGCGGCGCCGGCCGAGCCGGCGGCCTCTTCAGTGCCGGCCGTCTCCCACTGCACGTAGGCCACGTTGCGGTCCTTGATGCTCAACTCCACGCCTACCCAGTGGACGGGCTTGCCGGAGGTGAGGTGCTTGCGCTCGTAGCCGCTGTCCTTGAGCTGCTGCAAAGCCTTGCCGGAGCCCCGCCTGCCCCTGACGGTCTTGAACTCGAACAGAACGATACGCTCGGCTGTGATGACAGCCACGTCGAGGCTGCCCCCCCGAGGAGGCCTGCTCGGGGCGGGCGTCGAAGCCGCAGCCGTTGAGCAGGGCGACGAATACGGAGGCGTAGTAGCCCTCGAAGCGGTCGAGCCCGTTGTTGCGGTGCCAGTCGTGGGGGATGCTGGCAAAGAAGGCGCGCAGCGACCGGCGCATCTTGGCGAATTCAGCCGCGCGGATGTGGACGGCCGGCGAGGAGATCTCGTCCTGCAGCGCCGCGGTGGCTACAGGGTCGTCCTCGGGCGGCGGGGGCGTGAGGGCCGCCAGCAGGTGGCGGTTGAGGCTGGTGCTTACCTCGCGGTTGGGGTAGCGCAGGCGGTAGTGCCGCTGGCCGGCCCTGAGCTCGGAGCGCTCGATGGTGAGGTCGTCGGTTTGGAACAGCAGCGTCTGGATCGAGATGGAGCGGACATCGAAGGCCGACAGCAGCTCGTCAGTGGCGTGCATTCCGTCGAAGCTGGGGGGCGGGGACGCGGCGCTTGACGAGGATTTCAGTGAGGGAGAACTGGGGGTGCCGGTTTCGAACCAGTAATCCTTGAGGTCGCGGGAAGCGAGGTGCAGGAGGACATCGCAGGGGTTGTAGCGTCGCTCGTCGCCGCCCCAGCCGTAGCCGTTGTGCCACTCACGGATGCGGTCGCGGTCGAGGCCGGGGAGTTCGGGGGCGATGACGGTGTCGAGCTGGTGGTCGGCGTAGCCCCAGATGGAGGAGTACCGGGGGTCGAGGGTGAGGTTGTTGAGGCTGGAGAAGAGGATGATCTTGGAGAACTTGGAGACTCCGGTGAGGAGGGAGAAGCGGACGTGCTCGTCGCCCTCCTTGATGACGGAGTACAGCTTGCGGAGGTAGGCGCGGTTGGCCTTGGCAACCGCGGGAGTGTCCAAGGCATCGGTGATGGGCTTGTCGTACTCGTCAACGAGCAGGACGACATGCCGCCCGGAGCGGCGGCGCAGGGTGACGATGAGGTCTTCGAGGCGTCCGGCGGGGGTGGTGTAGCGGCGCTGCAGGCCGCAGTCGGACTCCAGTCGGAGGAGTCTCTCCCTGACGGTGGTCTCCACCTCGCCGGGGGGGCGCTGCCCACTGGTCGTAGGCCGCCCAGCCTTGGAAGAGATCGCGGCGGCCCTCGAAGAGCGCCATGAGGGTGCTGACGAGCAGACTCTCGCCGCAGCGACGGGGTCGGGACAGGAAGTAGTGCTTGCCTGGCCTGAAGAGTTGGCCGGCGAAGTGCGTGTTGTCGATGTAGTAGAGATTCTGCTGGCGGATCTCGCTGAAGGTCTGGACTCCTATAGTTGCCCAAGGAGGGGAGGCGTGGGCTCGGAGTGGCCAGCTGCCGTGGCGCTGGGGGATGCTAGGTGGTCCACGCAAGGGGGCCGGAGGGTGTGCCGCTGGCCGGCCGGTGGCAGCCCTTGGCGGGAGGGCTGAGGCGATGCGGGCGGCTGCTTCAGTCCGGGGCGGCTGCGTCGGCTGAGCCGGCCTCGGCAGTGCCGACCGTCTCCCACTCCACGCGGGCCACGTTGCGGGTCTTGCGGCTGAACTCCACGCCCACCAAGTGAACCGGTTTGCCGGAGCCGAGGTGCTGGTCCGCGTAGCGTTTGGCCTTCAGCTGCCGCAGCGCCCGACCGGAGCCGCTCCGTCCGTCCACGGTCTTGAACTCGAACAGCACGATCCTCTCGGGAGCGCTCACGGCCAGGTCGAGGTTGCCGCGTGAGGAGGCTTCTTCGGGGCGGGTGTCGAGGCCGAAGCCGGATAGGAGGGCGAAGAAGACGGTGGCGTAGTAGCCCTCGTACCGCTCGATGTGGTTGTTGCGGTACCAGTCGTGGGGAATGGAGGCGAAGAAGGCATGCAGCGCTTGGTTGAGTTGCTCGAAGTTCCCGGCGCGAATGTGCTTGGCGACATCGCGGCAGCGGGCGAGGCGGTGCTTGGAGAGGCTGTTGACGAGGCTGGACAACAACACGCGATTCAGGCTGACGCGGACCTCGCGGTTGGGATAGTCGAGGCGGTAGTCGGTCGTGCCGTCGTCGCCCTTGGAGCAGTCGGTGACGGTGAGGTAGCCGGTCTGGAACAGCAGCGCCTCGGTGGCGATCTCGTCGATGTCGAAGGCCGACAGCAGGGACTCGTCGGCCGTCAGGCCTTCGAGGTCCAGCGTCGAGACGTTGCGGCGGACCAGCAGGTCGGGGAGGAACTTGGGTGTGCCGGTCTCGAACCACCAAGCTAGGAACTTGCGATTGTCGAAGAGCAGGAGGACATCGTAGGGGTTGTAGACCCTCTCGTCGCCGCCCCAGCTGTAGCCGTTGTACCACTCACGGATGCGGTCGCGGTCGAGGCCGGGGAGTTCGGGGGCGAAGACGGTGTCGAGGTGGTGGTCGGTGTAGCCGCAGATGGAGGCGTAGCGGGGTTTGAGGGTGAGGTCGTTGAGGTTGTTGAGGCTGGAGAAGAGGCTGACCTTGGAGAACTTGGAGACGCCGGTGATGAAGGAGAAGCTGAGGTGCTGGTCGCAGTCCTTGATGACCGAGTAGAGGGCTCGGAGGTAGTCGCGGTTGTCGCGGGCGAGGTCGGGCCGGCCCAGGTTGTCGGTGATGGGCTTGTCGTACTCGTCGACCAAGACCACGACGCGGCGGCCGGACTGGTAGTGCAGCTTGACCAGCAATTCAGCGAAACGATCCGCCCCTTCGACGGCCGAGAGCGTGATGTCGGAGGCGAACTCGAGCAGGTTCAACTGCCGCAGCAGGTTGTGGTGCAGTCCGTCGGGCTTGGTGTAGTGGCCGCTGGCGAAGGACAGGCGGGCGACGGGGCGGCGGACGGACCAATCCCACTGGTGGTAGGCCGCCAAGCCATGGAAGAGTTCCCGGCGGCCTTCGAAGAGCGCCTTGAGGGTGCTGACGAAGAGACTCTTGCCGAAGCGGCGGGGACGGGACAGGAAGTAGCAGTCGCCTTGGTTGGCGAGCCGCAGGGCGTAGGGGGTCTTGTCGACGTAGTAGCAGCCCCGCTCGCGGAGCTTCCGGAAGGACTGCGTGCCGGTCGGCAGGCGGCGCTTGGTGTGGGCGACAGGCATGGTGGCGGGCTGCTGCAGTTTGATTCTAGCGCACCGCGTGCTGGTGACGACCCACCGCGACGATGGAATTGTCCGTTGGGGTGCCGGCCAGCCGAGGTGGCACGGTGCGGCTCTGACAGCGCTGATGAGCGGGATGGCCGCTGGCGACGCGAGCATCACATCTGATCCAGTGGTCGTCGTCCAGTGCGAGGGAGGCGCGTCGAGTACTGGTTCCTGTGGCTGCGTTGAGGAGCGGCGTTGGAGGCACTCGACGACCCCCCACCGGGTCCCCCGGGGCTCGGTCGCTGGGGAGTGCAGCCTTGAGGGGAGCGAGGGACTGATCGGGCTGGGCAGCTACGGCGAGCCTCTCACAGTGCTCACCGTTGCGGGCCTTGAGGAGCGGATCGCGGAGCGGGGGGAGCTGCAAGGGTCGCGGGCGCCTCGCTGCGGGAGGCGCTGAGGGAGTCTGAATGGAGGCTGCCGCGGTGGGCAGTGGGCTGGGTGCCGGAGGGTTGCTTCGGCACGCGATGGTCGGTGGATCGGGGATGGGTCGGATCCGGCGGGAGGTCGCGGGTGAGGCGGGGAGCTGGTGCGATTCGGCTGGTGCGGAGTCGTCCGAGGAAGAGAAGTGTGGACTGGCGGGGGACCGCGAGGACCGGTCGCGGTGGTGCTGGGAGACCTGGGGTGGTTCGCGCACGGGGGCCACATGGTGTGCCGCCGGTGGGCGGCAGCCTTCGGCGAGAGGGCGGAGGCGATGCTGGAGAGTGTCTTCCGGTTGAGGGGAGAGCGTCCTAGTGTGTCGGTGCGTGCCCCTGTTGGTCTCTGGCGGCTCGAAGCGGGGCTTGCTCGCCTCGTGGCGGCGAGACGGGATGGCGGGGGGCTGCTTCAGTCCGGGGCGGCTGCGTCGGAGGCGTCGGCTGAGCCGGCCTCGGCAGTGCCGACCGTCTCCCACTCCACCCGGGCCACGTTGCGGGTCTCGCGGCTGAACTCCACGCCCACCAAGTGAACCGGCTTGCCGGAGCCGAGGTGCTGGTCCGCGTAGCGCTTGGCCTTGAGCTGCCGCAGCGCCCGGCCGGAGCCGCTCCGTCCATCCACGGTCTTGAACTCGAACAGCACGATCCTCTCGGGAGCGCTCACTGCCAGGTCGAGGTTGCCGCGCGAGGAGGCTTGCTCGGGGCGGGTGTCGAGGCCGAAGCCGGATAGAAGGGCGAAGAAGACGGTGGCGTAGTAGCCCTCGTACCGCTCGATCTGGTTGTTGCGGTACCAGTCGTGGGGGATGGAGGCGAAGAAGGCATGCAGCGCTTGGTTGAGTTGCTCGAAGTTCCCGGCGCGGATGTGCTTGGCGACATCGCGGCAGCGGGCGAGGCGGTGCTGGGAGAGGCTGTTGACGAGGCTGGACAGCAACACGCGGTTCAGGCTGTGGCGGACTTCGCGGTTGGGATAGTCGAGGCCGTACTCGGTCGCGCCGTCGTCGCCTTCGGACCAGTCGGTGACGGTGAGGTAGCCGGTCTGGAACAGCAGCGCCTCGGTGCCGATCTCGTCGATGTCGAAGGCCGACAGCAGGGACTCGTCGGCCGTCAGGCCTTCGAGGTCCAACGTCGAGACGTTGCGGCGGACCAGCAGGTCGGGGAGGAACTTGGGGGTGCCGGTCTCGAACCACCAAGCTAGGAACTTGCGCTTGTCGAAGAGCAGGAGGACATCGTAGGGGTTGTAGAGCCTCTCGTCGCCGCCCCAGCTGTAGCCGTTGTACCACTCACGAATGCGGTCGCGGTCGAGGCCGTTGAGTTCGGGAGCGAAGACGGTGTCGAGGTGGTGGTCGGTGTAGCCGCAGATGGAGGAGTAGCGGGGGTCGAGGGTGAGGTCGTTGAGGTTGTTGAGGCTGGAGAAGAGGCTGACCTTGGAGAATTTGGAGACGCCGGTGATGAAGGAGAAGCGGATGTGCTGGTCGCAGCTCTTGATGACGGAGTAGACGCTGCGGAGGAAGTTGCGGTTCTTGGTGGCGAGGTCCGGCTGCTCGAGGGCGTCAATGATGGGCTTGTCGTACTCGTCGACGAGCAGGACGACGCGCCGTCCGGAACGTTCGTGCAGGGTGCGGATCAAGTACCGGAATCGGCCGGGAGCGGTGGCGTGGCGTCGCTTGATGCCTGCGTCGTCCTCGAGGTCCACAAGCCGGTCGCCTAGCTCGGCTTCGAGGTTGCCCTCGACCTCCGCGTTCACGTTGGTGAGGTCGAGAATCAGGACGGGTCGGCGGACGGACCAGTCCCACTGGTCGTAGGCCGCCAAGCCATGGAAGAATTCCCGGTTGCCCTCGAAGAGTTCCTTGAGGGTGCTGACGAACAGACTCTTGCCGAAGCGGCGGGGACGGGACAGGAAGAAGTGCTTGCCTTGCCTGAAGAGTTGGCAGGCGAAGTGCGTCTTGTCGACGTAGTAGAGATTCTCTAGGCGGATCTCACTGAAGGTCTGAACTCCGAAGGGGAGGCGGACTCTGGAAACGGGCTGGCTCACGGCGCGGGTCTCGCGTGCCTTGATTCTAGGGGATAGGGGGCCGGTCGGGGTGGCGGAACGGATTGAGCAGTGGGAGGGGGGAGGTCGCCGGCGGCTGGGCTGGCCAGTGGCTTAGTACGGATTGCCGCCGCGGACCGGAGGCCCGCCGGGTGGGAGTTCGCGGGCGGGGGCGGGGAATTGGTGCGACGCGGCTGGTGGGGAGTCGTCCGAGGGGGAGAGGTGTGGACTGGGAGGGGCCGGGAGGACCGCCCGCGATGGTGCTCGGTGACCTGAGGTGGCTCGCGCAAGGGGGCCGAATGGTGTGGCGCAGGCCGGTGGGCGGCAGTCATCTCCGAGAGGGCGGAGTCGATGCGGGAGGGTATCTTCCGGTTGAGGAGAGAGCGTCCTAGGGTGTTGGTGTGTGCCCCTGTGGTCTCTGGCGGCTCCGAGCGGGGCCTGTTGGCCTCACGGCGGGGAGGCTGGATGGCGGACGGTTGGTTCTTCCCTGCATGGTTCGTTGAGCGGGGAGCGCCTCGGAGCGAGCCGCGTGGCGCGGGCAGTCTTGGGGCCGCGATTCAGTCTGGAGTCGCTCTGGTGGGCCTGCTAGTGCGGTGGGAGGGCGCTTTGGTGCTGAGGGGCACGGACGGTGGGTCGCTGTCGGATCTCGGCCGGGGGATGCATTACGCAACGGGCCGGGGCCGGCTCGCACTAGGCCGAGGGCTAACTCACTCGGTGTCGAGCTGTTTGTCAGCAGGCTTCGGGGGCCTTGTCCGGTGCGGAGTTCGTGACGGAGTCGAGCGGCGCCATGCGGCGGGTGTGCTGTGGGGCGGGTTGCAGAAGTGGGCGTATTCTCGAACCCTTGCCGTCGGTGGGAGGCGTCGGCTGAGCAGGCCGCGGCAGTGCCGACCGTTTCCCACTCCACTCGGGCCAGGTTGCGGGTCTCGCGGCTGAACCCCACGCCGACCAAGTGGACCGGCTTGCCGGAGGCGGGGTGCTGGTCCGCGTAGTGCTTGGCCTTGAGCTGCCGTAGCGCCAGTCCGCAGCCTAGGCGTCCGGGAGCAGTCTTGAAATTGAACAGCACGATCCGCTGGCGGGTCAGCACGGCCCAGTGCAGGTTGCCTTGGGAGGACGCCCGCTCGGGGCGGGCGTCGAGGCCGCAACCGTTGAGCAGGGCGAAGAAGGCGGAGCCGTGGTAGCCCTCGTAGCGGACGAGTTCGTGGTTGCGGTGCCAGTCGTGGGGGAGGCTGGCGAAGAAGGCGCTCAGGGACCGCTGCAGCTGGTCGAAGCGGGCCGCGCGGAGGTGGTCCGACAACGAGTGGACGGCGGTCTGGCGGGCGTTGTTGGCCTGAGTGTCGAGTTCAGGGGGCGGCGGGGCGAAGGCCGCCAGCAGGTGGCGGTAGTGGACGTCCTTGAGTTCGGGGTGCCGGATGGTGAGGTAGTCGGCTGGAACAGCGGGGCCGGGGTGGAAATGGAGCCCATGTCAAAGGCCGACCGGAGTTCGTCGGTGGCGTGCAGTCCGTCGAGGCTGGCGGCCTGCAGGCTGCGGCGGACAAGGATTTCAGTGAGGGAGAACTGGGGGTGCCGGTCTCGAACCACCAAGCTGGGAAGTCGCGCTGGTCGAAGAGCAGGAGGACATCTTGGGGGTGGCAGAGGTGCTCGTCGCCGCCCCAGCTGTAGCCGTTGTAGCACTCACGGATGCGGTCGCGGTCGAGGCCGGGGAGTTCGGGAGCGAAGAAGGTGTCGGGGCGGTGGTCGGTGTAGCCGCAGAGGGAGGAGTAGCGGGGGCCGAGGGTGAGGTCGTAGAGGATGTTGAGGCTGGAGAAGAGGCTGACCTTGGAGAACTTGGAGACGCCGGTGAGGGAGGAGAAGCGGATGTGCTCGTCGCACTCCTTGATGTTCGCGTAGAGGGCGCGGAGGTTGTCGCGGTTGGCGCGGGCGAGGTCCGGCGCGTCCAAGGTTTGGGTGATGGGCTTGTCGTACTCGTCGACCGAGACTACGACGCGGCGGCGGACGGACCAGTTCCACTGGTCGTCGGCCGCCAAGCCTTGGAAGAGATCGTGACGGCCCTCGAAGAGCGCCTTGGGGGTGCTGACGAACGAACTCTTGCCGAAGCGGCGTGGACGGGTTAGGAAGTGGTGCTTGCCTTGCCTGAAGCGTTGGCAGGCGAAGTGCGTCTTGTCGACGTAGTTGAGATTCTGCTGGCGGATCTCGTTGAAGGTCTGGACTCCTATAGGGAGGCGGACTCTGGAAGCGGGCTGGCTCACGGCGCGGGTCTTGCGGGCGGAGGCAGTGGAATGGGTGCGATTCGGCTGCTGAGGAGTTGCCCAAGGAGGGGCGGCGTGGGCTCGGAGTGGCCGGCTGCCGTGGAGCTGGGGGATGCGAGGTGGTCCACGCAAGGGGGCCGGATGGTGTGTCGCTGGCCGGCCGGTGGCAGCCCTTGGCGGGAGGGCTGAGGCGATGTGAAAGGGTGTCTTCCGGTTGAGGGGAGAGGATCATCGCGTGTCGGTGCGCGCCCCTGTGGTCTTTGGCGGCTCGGAGCGGGGCTTGCTCGCCTTGTTGGGGGCTGGTCTTCCCGGGATGGTTCGCTGAGCGGGGAGCGCCTCAGAGCGAGCCGCATGGCGAGGGCAGTGGTTGGGGCCGCGACTTAGATTGGAGGCGCTGTGAGTGGCCTCCAAGTGCGGTGCGGAGGGTGTTCTGGTGCAGAGCAGCGCGGACGGTGGGCTGCTGCCGGATCCCGGGCGGAGGACGCATCGCGCGACTGGCCGGGGCCGGCTCGCGGAGGGCGGGGCTGGGCGGTCCGTGGGACGAGCTGCGGGCGGCTGCTTCAGTCCGGGGCGGCTGCGTCGGAGGCGTCGGCTGAGCCGGCCTCGGCAGTGCCGAACGTCTCCCACTCCACGCGGGCCACGTTGCGCGTCCCGCGGCTGAACTCCACGCCCACCAAGTGGACTGGCTTGCCGGAGCCGAGGTGCTGGTCCGCGTAGCGCTTGGCCTTGAGCTGCCGCAGCGCCCGGCCGGAGCCGCTCCGTCCGTCCACGGTCTTGAACTCGAACAGCACGATCCTCTCGGGAGCGCTCACGGCTAGGTCGAGGTTGCCCCGTGAGGAGGCCTCTTCGGGGCGGGGGTCGAGGCCGAAGCCGGACAGGAGGGCGAAGAAGACGGTGGCGTAGTAGCCCTCGTACCGCTCGATTTGATTGTTGCGATACCAGTCGTGGGGGATTGAGGCGAAGAAAGCATGCAGCGCGTGGTTGAGTTGCCCGAAGTCCCCGGCGCGGATGTGCTTGGCGACATCGTGGCAGCGGGCGAGGCGGTGCTGGGAGAGGCTGTTGACGAGGCTGGACAGCAGCGCGCGGTTCAGGCTGAGGCGCACTTCGCGGTTGGGGTAGTCGAGGCGGTACTCGGTCGCGCCGTCGTCGCCCTCGGACCAGTCGGCCACGGTGAGGTAGCCGGTCTGGAACAGCAGCGCCTCGGTGGCGATCTCGTCGATGTCGAAGGCCGACAGCAGGGACTCGTCGGCCGTCAGGTCTTCGAGCTCCAGCGTTGAGACGTTGCGGCGGACCAGCAGGTCGGGGAGGAACTTCGGGGTGCCGGTCTGGAACCACCAGGCCCTGCACTTCCGGGTCCGCAACGTCAGCAGCAGATCGTAGGGGTTGTATACCCTCTCGTCCCCGCCCCAGCTGTAGCCGTTGTACCAGCGGCGGATGTCATGGCGGTCGAGGCCCTGCAGTTCGGGGGCGAAGACCCTGTCCAAGTCGCGCTCGGTGTAGCCGCAGAGGGAGGAGAACGGGGCCTCCAAGGTGAGGTCGATCAAATTGTTCAAGCTGGAGAAGAGGCTGACTTTGGAGAACTTGGAGACGCCGGTGATGAAGGAGAAGCGGATGTGCTGGTCGCAGCTCTTGATGACGGAGTAGACGCTGCGGAGGAAGTTGCGGTTCTTGGTGGCGAGGTCCGGCTGCTCGAGGGCGTCAATGATGGGCTTGTCGTACTCGTCGACGAGCAGGACGACGCGCCGTCCGGAACGTTCGTGCAGGGCACGGATCAGATGCCGCAGCCGTCCGCGGGCGGTGTTGTAGAGGCGCTTGAGGCCGTGGCTGCGTTCCATGCCGTCGACCTGCTCGCCGACATCTTCCTGCAAGTCGCCGGGCAGTGAGGCATCGACGTTGCCGAGGTCGAGAATCAGGACGGGGCGGCGGACGGACCAGTCCCACTGGTCGTAGGCCGCCAAGCCATGGAAGAGTTCCCGGTTGCCCTCGAAGAGTTCCTTGAGGGTGCTGACGAACAAACTCTTGCCGAAGCGGCGGGGACGGGACAGGAAGTAGTGCTTGCCCTCCTCCTTGAGTCGGACCGCGAAGTGCGTCTTGTCGACATAGTAGTAGTTGCCACGACGCAGGGTGCGGAAGGTCTGGACTCCGGTGGGGAGGCGTGCTTTGCGGGCGGGCTGGCTCACGGCGCGAGTCTCGCGTGTCTTGATTCTAGGGGATGGGAGGCCGGACGGCGTGGTGGAACGGAATGAGCAGAGGGAGGTGGGAGGCCGCCGGCGGCTGGGCTGGTCAGTGGCTTGGCACGGATTGCCGTCGCGGACCGGAGGCCCGCCGGGTGACCCGGAACCCGCTGCCGGACGGTCTCGTGAGTAGCGGGGGTCACGGGCAGCCTCATGGGCTGGCGTGGACTGGGAGCCCGTGGTGAAGACAGGGCGAGACGGCGGGTGGGTGCTGGGGCGGTCTGCTGCCCGACGCCGGTCCTGCTGGCTGGTGGGCCAGGCGGAACGCATGTTCGGCAGCCGGCGAGGCGCCACGGTCCGCCAAGTGGGTGCCGGAGTGTCGTTTCGTTGCCGCTGGTCGGAGACCGGCTGCTCACTTCGGAGGGCGGGGCCGGGCAGTCCGCGGGACGAGTTGCCGGCGGCTGCTTCAGGTCGGGGAGGCTGCGGCGGAGGCGTCGGCTGAGCCGGCCCCGGCAGTGCCGACCGTGCCGACCGTCTCCCACTCCGCCCGGGCCAGGTTGCGGGTCTCGCGGCTGAACTCCACGCCCACCAGGTGGACCGGCTTGCCGGAGCCGAGGTGCTGGTCCGCGTAGCGCTTGGCCTTGAGCTGCCGCAGCGCCCGGCCGGAGCCTTGGCTCCCGGGGACGGTCTTGAACTCGAACCGCACGATCCGCTGGCGGGTCAGCACGGCCAAGTCGAGGTTGCCTCGGGAGGCCCCCTGCTCGGGGCGGGCGTCGAGGCCGCAGCCGTTGAGCAGGGCGAAGAAGACGGAGGCGTAGTAGCCTTCGTAGCGGACGAGTTCGTGGTTGCGGTGCCAGTCGTGGGGGAGGCTGGCGAAGAAGGCGCTCAGGGACCGCCGCAGCTGGTCGAAGCGGGCCGCGCGGAGGTGGTCCGACAACGAGTGGACGGCGGTCTGGCGGGCGTTGTTGGCCTGAGTGTCGAGTTCAGGGGGCGGCGGGGCGAAGGCCGCCAGCAGGTGGCGGTAGTGGACGTCCTTGAGTTCGGAGTGCCGGATGGTGAGGTAGCCGGCTGGAACAGCAGGGCCGGGGTGGAAATGGAGCCCATGTCAAAGGCCGACCGGAGTTCGTCGGTGGCGTGCAGTCCGTCGAGGCTGGCGGCCTGCAGGCTGCGGCGGACAAGGATTTCAGTGAGGGAGAACTGGGGGTGCCGGTCTCGAACCACCAAGCTGGGAAGTCGCGCTGGTCGAAGTGCAGGAGGACATCTTGGGGGTGGCAGAGGTGCTCGTCGCCGCCCCAGCTGTAGCCGTTGTAGCACTCACGGATGCGGTCGCGGTCGAGGCCGGGGAGTTCGGGAGCGAAGAAGGTGTCGGGGCGGTGGTCGGTGTAGCCGCAGAGGGAGGAGTAGCGGGGGCCGAGGGTGAGGTCGTAGAGGATGTTGAGGCTGGAGAAGAGGCTGACCTTGGAGAACTTGGAGACGCCGGTGAGGGAGGAGAAGCGGATGTGCTCGTCGCACTCCTTGATGTTCGCGTAGAGGGCGCGGAGGTTGTCGCGGTTGGCGCGGGCGAGGTCCGGCGCGTCCAAGGTTTGGGTGATGGGCTTGTCGTACTCGTCGACCGAGACTACGACGCGGCGGCGGACGGACCAGTTCCACTGGTCGTCGGCCGCCAAGCCTTGGAAGAGATCGTGACGGCCCTCGAAGAGCGCCTTGGGGGTGCTGACGAACGAACTCTTGCCGAAGCGGCGTGGACGGGTTAGGAAGTGGTGCTTGCCTTGCCTGAAGCGTTGGCAGGCGAAGTGCGTCTTGTCGACGTAGTTGAGATGCTGCTGGCGGATCTCGCTGAAGGTCTGGACTCCCATTAGTTGCCCAAAGTGGGGAGGCGTGGGCTCGGAGTGGCCAGCTGCCGTGGAGCTGGGGGATGCGAGGTGGTCCACGCAAGGGGGCCGGATGGTGTGCCGCTGGCCGGCCGGTGGCAGCCCTTGGCGGGAGGGCTGAGGCGATGCGGGCGGCTGCTTCAGTCCGGGGCGGCTGCGTCGGCTGAGCCGGCCTCGGCAGTGCCGACCGTCTCCCACTCCACGCGGGCCACGTTGCGGGTCTTGCGGCTGAACTCCACGCCCACCAAGTGAACCGGTTTGCCGGAGCCGAGGTGCTGGTCCGCGTAGCGTTTGGCCTTCAGCTGCCGCAGCGCCCGACCGGAGCCGCTCCGTCCGTCCACGGTCTTGAACTCGAACAGCACGATCCTCTCGGGAGCGCTCACGGCCAGGTCGAGGTTGCCGCGTGAGGAGGCTTCTTCGGGGCGGGTGTCGAGGCCGAAGCCGGATAGGAGGGCGAAGAAGACGGTGGCGTAGTAGCCCTCGTACCGCTCGATGTGGTTGTTGCGGTACCAGTCGTGGGGAATGGAGGCGAAGAAGGCATGCAGCGCTTGGTTGAGTTGCTCGAAGTTCCCGGCGCGAATGTGCTTGGCGACATCGCGGCAGCGGGCGAGGCGGTGCTTGGAGAGGCTGTTGACGAGGCTGGACAACAACACGCGATTCAGGCTGACGCGGACCTCGCGGTTGGGATAGTCGAGGCGGTAGTCGGTCGTGCCGTCGTCGCCCTTGGAGCAGTCGGTGACGGTGAGGTAGCCGGTCTGGAACAGCAGCGCCTCGGTGGCGATCTCGTCGATGTCGAAGGCCGACAGCAGGGACTCGTCGGCCGTCAGGCCTTCGAGGTCCAGCGTCGAGACGTTGCGGCGGACCAGCAGGTCGGGGAGGAACTTGGGTGTGCCGGTCTCGAACCACCAAGCTAGGAACTTGCGATTGTCGAAGAGCAGGAGGACATCGTAGGGGTTGTAGACCCTCTCGTCGCCGCCCCAGCTGTAGCCGTTGTACCACTCACGGATGCGGTCGCGGTCGAGGCCGGGGAGTTCGGGGGCGAAGACGGTGTCGAGGTGGTGGTCGGTGTAGCCGCAGATGGAGGCGTAGCGGGGTTTGAGGGTGAGGTCGTTGAGGTTGTTGAGGCTGGAGAAGAGGCTGACCTTGGAGAACTTGGAGACGCCGGTGATGAAGGAGAAGCTGAGGTGCTGGTCGCAGTCCTTGATGACCGAGTAGAGGGCTCGGAGGTAGTCGCGGTTGTCGCGGGCGAGGTCGGGCCGGCCCAGGTTGTCGGTGATGGGCTTGTCGTACTCGTCGACCAAGACCACGACGCGGCGGCCGGACTGGTAGTGCAGCTTGACCAGCAATTCAGCGAAACGATCCGCCCCTTCGACGGCCGAGAGCGTGATGTCGGAGGCGAACTCGAGCAGGTTCAACTGCCGCAGCAGGTTGTGGTGCAGTCCGTCGGGCTTGGTGTAGTGGCCGCTGGCGAAGGACAGGCGGGCGACGGGGCGGCGGACGGACCAATCCCACTGGTGGTAGGCCGCCAAGCCATGGAAGAGTTCCCGGCGGCCTTCGAAGAGCGCCTTGAGGGTGCTGACGAAGAGACTCTTGCCGAAGCGGCGGGGACGGGACAGGAAGTAGCAGTCGCCTTGGTTGGCGAGCCGCAGGGCGTAGGGGGTCTTGTCGACGTAGTAGCAGCCCCGCTCGCGGAGCTTCCGGAAGGACTGCGTGCCGGTCGGCAGGCGGCGCTTGTTGCGGGCGACAGGCATGGTGGCGGGCTGCTGCAGTTTGATTCTAGCGCACCGCGTGCTGGTGACGGCTCACCGCGACGATGGACTTGTCCCTTGGGGTGCCGGCCAGCCGAGGTGGCACGGTGCGGCCCTGACAGTGCTGGTGAGCGGAATGGCCGCTGGCGACGCGAGCATCACATCTGATCCAGTGGTCGTCGTCCAGGGCGAGGGAGGCGCGTCGAGTACTGGTTCCCGTGGCTGTGTTGAGGAGCGGCGTTGGAGGCACTCGACGACATCCACCGGGTCCCCCGGGGCGAGGTCGCTGGGAAGTGCAGCCTTGAGTGGAGCGAGGGACTGATCGGGCTGGGCAGCTACGGCGAGCCTCTCACAGTGCTCACCGTTGCGGGCCTTGAGGAGCGGATCGCGGAGCGGGAGGAGCTGCAAGGGTCGTGGGCGCCTCGCTGCGGGAGGCGCTGAGGTGACGGGGGGTGACCACCGCTGGAGTGTCAGCGGCGTGGAGGGAGACCGAATGGAGGCTGCCGCGGTGGGCGGTGGGCTAGGTGCCGGAGGGTTGCTTCGGCAAGCGAGGGTCGGTTGATCGGGGGTGGGTCGGATCCGGCGGGAGGTCGCGGGTGGGGGCGGGGAAGTGGTGCGATTGGGCTGGTGTGGATTCGTCCGAGGAGGAGAGGTGTGGACTGGGAGGGGACCGGGAGGACCGGTCGCGGTGGCGCTGGGAGACGTGGGGTGGTTCGCGCAAGGGGGCCGCATGGTGTGCCGCCGGTGGGTGGCAGCCCTCGGCGAGAGGGCGGACACGATGCGGGAGAGTGTCTTCCGGTTGAGGAGAGAGCGTCCCAGTGAGTCGGTGCGTGCCCCTGTGGTCTCTGGCAGCTCAAAGCGGGGCTTGCTCGCCTCACGGTGGCGAGACGGAATGCCGGGAGGCTGCTTCAGTCCGGGGCGGCTATGGCGGAGGCGTCGGCTGAACCGGCCTCGGCAGTGCCGACCGTCTCCCACTCCACCCGGGCCACGTTGCGGGTCTCGCGGCTGAACTCCACGCCCACCAAGTGGACCGGCTTGCCGGAGCCGAGGTGCTGGTTCGCGTAGCCCTTGGCCTTCAGCTGCCGCAGCGCCCGGCCGGAGCCTTGGCTCCCGGGGACGGTCTTGAACTCGAACAGCACGATCCGCTGGCGGGTCAGCACGGCCAGGTCTAGGTTGCCCCGTGAGGAGGCTTCCTCAGGGCGGGTGTCGAGGCCGAAGCCGGACAGGAGAGCGAAGAAGACGGTGGCGTAGGAACAGCCAGGCTAACTGGTGATGGACAGGCGGTGAGAGTCCGCCAGAGCAAAGGAGCGAGTCCTAGCCATGCTCACCGCGAGTCATGCGTTGTCAGCCGCGAGGCTGGGAATGAAGCGTTGACAGCGGCGCGTGCGGGCGGAGTAAATGAGCACCGTAAAACTCAAAGTTCGGAGTGCCGAGGCTTTCTACGTGGTCGAAGGCAACATCGTGCGGACCCAAAGCAACGTTAGGACGAATGGTCGGCGCGGACTCCGCGGTGTCAGAGAGCTCAGGCACGTACGTACGTCCAGAACCGGGACCTGGGAGGTCTGCGTGCCGCCCCGGCGGGTCGTCGCCGGGGCCGCAGCGGGAATGACAGGAGTCAGAAGTCGATGAGGTACGACACGCAGAAGTCAGACTCGGGCGTAGTACCGACGAAGGCGGCGAACCAAGGGGCGCGAGTCCCGGCGGAGTGGCTGGAGGGAAGGGCCGGGATCGAGAGGAATCCGGGAGGGGGCCGCACGGACCGCACGCAGAGGCGGGAGGTCGTGTCACAAGGCGCTGAACGGATACGGCAATTGGTAACGAGGAATCCGCAGGAGAAGCTGACTGCGCTGCTGCACCACGTCAGCGAGGAAGCGCTGGGGAAGGCGTATGACGGGCTGCGGCCCGAGGCGGCCCCGGGCGTGGACGGAATGACATGGGACGCCTACGGGGTGGGGCTCGACGAGCGATGGTCGGACCTGCACCGGCGGGTGCCTGTGGGAGCGTACCGGGCGACGCCGTCGCGGCGGGTGATGATACCCAAGCCGGACGGGGGCGAGCGACCGCTCGGGATCGCCGCATTGGAGGACAAGATCGTCCAGAAGGCGGTGGTGGACGGGATCCTGACGCCGATATACGAGGCGGAATTCCTCGGATTCAGCTATGGTTTCCGACCGGGGCGGGGAGCGCATGACGCGCTGGACGCCTTGGCGGTGGGGATCGAGCGGTGCAAGGTCAACTGGATCCTTGACGCCGACGTGGCCAGATACTTGGGGTAGGCTTCATACTGCACCCCTGTTGCGACCGAGGCCACCAAAACGGTACAGCGCTCGTGTGTCTTCAAGATGTTGTGTCATTCCCATCGCTCCCATATAAGATGTTGTGGCATATCAGGCATCGGACGGCCTGACCGGCTGTTTGACGGCTGGACTTGACTCATTGCAACTGGCGTCTGCTCGCTCCTGTTCGCTCTCAAACAGGCTCGGCTCGTTGTTGGCCGGCAACCGAATCCGCAGTCCGCGCCTGCGGCCCCGGCAGATCGTGACCGCCTCCAGCTTGCCGCGCCGGATCCATTCCAGCACGGTCGCACGGGACACCCCCAAGTGGGCCGTCGCTTCGATCATCGGCACGTAGCCCGGCGGGGTCTCGGCCACGAAGCGCTCGCGCACTTCGCGCGTCAGGCGATCTGCCACGGGGCTCCCGGCGTGACCTGCTCGCCGGTCAGAAAGCCTTCGTTCAGCATGCGGTGGATCGTCGACGGGGCCACTCCCAACTGCGCGGCAGCCTGCCGCACATTGACGACCTCACCGTCGGGAGCGTGCTCGGGCGGCCGATAGCACGCGATCTTCCACGTGCTGCGCAGGTTTCGGACGCGGGACTGGGTGAAGCGCAGTCCCCGTGCCGTGCGGCGGCCTTGGCGGTTGAGCACCCCGGCGATCACTGCGTCGGGATACAGGGCCGCCAGCCGGCGCACCAGTGCGACCGTGTCTTCACTGGTGCGCAGGGGTTCCGGCGGCTTGCGCGACGGGCGCGGGACGACCAAGTCGGTGAACTGTCCGCCGCGCCAGACCATCCGGAGGCGGGCCTCGGTCCCCTCGCGCGGTGCCGTCAGCACGACCTCGTCCAGCAGCGCGCGCAGCAGTTCCTTGCGGTCCCTCATCGTCGTGGTCGGGGCTTCCCAAGCCCGGGGCAGGTCCTCGCTCCAGGCCAGCAGTGCCGCTTGCTGCTCAGCGTCCAGTTCCCGCGACCGCTGGCTCTCCGCCAGCTGCAGCTCGCTGCGGGCCTCCTCCAGCTGTGCCATGCACTGCTCCCACTCACGCTCCCGTACGCGCGCCACGCGGCGATTCTCGGGGTCCACGGCGTGGTAGGCCCGCTGGGCTCGCGTCTCCTCGTACTGGGCCCGCTCGACCGCCAGCCGCTTCGGCTGCAGCACCGCCTCACGCTCGCCGCCGGCCTGCTGCAGTGCCAGCCGCGCAGCCTCCGCTCCGCAGTCGGCTACCACCGCCAGCACCTTGGCGGCCACGGCCCGGTCAATCTGCAGGCCGCCGATCGAGAGACAGTAGTGCCCGCGGCCGGCCATCGCCCGCGGGCCGTGGCAGTGATAGTTCGGGGAGTTGTTGCGCCCGCGGTAATGGGTGAGCAGGCGCCGCCCGCACTGGCCGCACAGGCCCAGTCCCTGCAGCAAGGCTGAGCCCTCTCTCACACTGCCCCCGGCAGCATTGTGGAGCGGACGGATGTTCGCGTCGATGCGCGCACGATTGGCCTCGAACGTCTGCCAGTCAATATAGCCCGGGTGGTGGTTGGGAATGAGAACCCGCCACTGCGCGCGCGGCAGGCGGCGCAGGCGCTTGCGCAGCTGTCCGTGCTGGTCGAGGTAGCACTCCGTGCGGGTTCTGCCATAGACGTAGGCGCCGGCATAGGCCGGATGGGCCAGGATCTTGGCGAGCGTGCAGTAGGAGGGGGGCAGCCAGCGAATTTCCCGGTTGCGCTGCCGAGAGGGGAAGGGCAGGTTGTGGTCCAGGAACCACCGCCACACGCGGCGCACCGATCCCAGCACGGCGAAGCGTTCGAAGACGTTGCGCAGGGCGCGGGCGACCTCTTCGTCTGGATCGAGCAGGATTTCGCCCTCGCGCTTGCCCCAGACCAGGCCGACGGGCAGTTGCAGGCGCAGCTCGCCGCGGGCGGCCTTGGAACGGATGCCCTCGAGCAAGCGGGCCCGCAGCGTGTGCAGCTCCGCTTCGCTGAGGGTTGCCTTGACGCCTTATGTAGGGTAGAAAGTTATGTGAGGCAGAAGGCGGAAAGCCCTGCGGAGACGCCTTCTTTCCCTCAAATGGCCTAACATAATAATTCCCCATCAGATGGTCTTCAGCTGCTCCAGCAGGCCCTTCTGCGTCTTCCATCGCGGTTGACCTCCGGCATCATGAGGAGAGGTGGATTTCATCGCCTCTTCCTTCGCTCTCAGATCGACTTCGGCGTAGAGGTTGGTGGTTGCGAGCGATACGTGGCCGAGCCAAGCTCGGATGGTATTCAGATCCACGCCGGATTGAAGCAGGTGGCAGGCGCAGGTGTGACGCAATACGTGCGGTGTGACCGTTCTTCCTTCGAGTGTCGGCACACGGGCCGCGGCCCGCTTCACGAGGTCGATGATGCCATGCCGCGTGTAGGATTTTCGATGCCGGCTCCAAAAGACGGTCCGGCAGTTGGCCGGACGGTCTCTCGAGAGAGCGGCGAGCGCCTGCGCGGTTCTCGTCCATAGCGGCGTGACGCGAGTCCTTCCACCCTTGCCATGGATCGTTGCCCGCGCGGCTTCGCCCGTGCGTTCCGGGAGATGCAGATCCTCCAGCTGCAGCCCCGCCGCCTCAGTGGCTCTCGCACCCGTGTTGTACAGGAACAGCAGCAGGGCATGCTCCACCAGTCCGCCTACGGACCGTCTGTTCGTCCCCGTGATCATGGCTTCCATGTCGGCTGCCTCGAGCCAGCCGATCCGGCGTCGCACCGTTTTCTTGACTGGAATGGAGCGGATGCTGCCGGCCCATTCGAGCAGTGCGACGTCGCGCACCGCAACATAGCGGGCGAAGGACCGGATGGCCGCCAGGCGCTGGTTGCGGGTCTGCGCTGAGCAGCCCCGCTCGCTCTCCAAATGGCCGAGAAAAGCTGTCACGCGGTCGGCGGACAGATCCTCGACCTGAAGACGTTCCACCGGCCTGCCGCACCGGCGCGCGACAAACGGCAACAGCAGCGTCAGGCAGTCGCGATCACTCTGCACCGTGTTGACGGCCAGATTGCGCTCGGTCGGGAGATACTCGATCAGGAAGCGCTTGACCCATGAGCCGAGCACCGGGCTACGTTCAGGCATCGTGCGTGCTCCGCTGCGCTGGCGGCCCCGCATCCGGGCTTCGTTTTCGTTCGCTGTAGCGTTCGAACCGACCGCTGGCCTCGTCGAGCAATTCCGGGGTCATCGCTATATAGACCTGCGTCGCTGCCACGCTGCCGTGGCCGAGATAGGTCGACAGGGCCGGCAGGAGGGCTTGCACGTCGGCCCCCTCGCGATACCAGAGGGTCAGGCGGTGGGTGGCGAAGGAGTGACGCAGCGAATGCAGGCAAGCCCGCCGGCAACCGGGCTTGCTGTTGCTGATCCCGGCTGCCCGAAGCGTCGTGCGAAACGCGTGACCGACGATGGCCTTGCCCAGCGGCGACCCGTCGCGGCAGGCGAGGAAGGCAGATGCCGTTCCCCCGCGGAACGGGCGCCGTGCTCGAGTGGCGGCGTAACGGCGAAGCAGGCCGGCAAGGTCAGCGCCGACCGGCACGAGTCGGCTCTTGTAGAATTTCGAATCGTTCACCGTGAGCACGGTCGAGTCCAGGTCCACGTCGGCCACTGTCAGTCGCCGCGCTTCCCCGGAGCGCAGCCCGGCACCGTAGAGCAGGAGCAAGAAGGTCCGGAAAGTCTCGGCATCGAGCTTCGGGCAACGTGTGCGCCCGCCGCCCGCCACCTTGAAGAGACGCCGCAACTCGTCGCGGGTGAAGATGAAGGACGGCGCTACGTCCGGTGGCCTCGGCTCCGCCTCGCGCGGCGGCATGGGAATGCGGCTCACGTGGCTCCGGCTCAGTGCGAACCTGTAGAATCCGGCCAGCGTCCCGTACTTGACCGCACGTGTTCTCGTGAGCGCACCCTGGCCGGCCAGGAAGCGACGGACTTCCTTCTCGGCCACCGTGTCACAGCCCCTTTCCTCACCGACCTGACGACAGAAGGCATCGAGGGTTTGCCCGCTGGAGCGGAATTTCGCGCCGTGCCGACGCTGCCACGCAACATAGCTGTCGGCGGCTTCACGCAGTGTCATTGAGCAGCTCCTTGAGGCGGATGTCGGCGACCGGCCGCAGCGAGGCGAGATCGATGGTTGCGTATGCGGCGGTCGCGCTCGGGCTGGAATGGCCGAGGAAATCGCCAACGGTCTTCAGGGCACAGCCCTCGTCGACCAGCCGCTGTGCTGCCGCATGACGAAGTGCATGGGCACCCAGGCGCTTGCCGGCAATGCCAACGCGCTGCGCGCGACTGCGGACGATCATCCCTATCGCGCCGCTCTTCAACGGCATGAGCGGCGCCCGCAACGTCAAGAACAAGGCTCGCTCCCGTCCCGCCTTCGGGCGCGCCTTGAGCAGATAGTCCGCCAATGCATTGCCGATGGAGGGGGTCAGCGGGAAAGTGTCGCCTCGGCCGGTCTTGGGACGGAAAACCCGCAACAAGCTGCGCTCCCAGTCGACGTCCTCGACGCGCAGCGCGCTCACCTCACCAGCCCTGAGCCCGCAGGTTGCCAGCAGCATCAGCACCGCACGGTCGCGCAGGTCGGCCGGAGTCGAACCCTCGGTCGTGGCGAGCAGCTGCTCGACTTCGTACCGATCGAACCCCTTGGGTACCGGTCGGTCGGGATAGGCCAGTGGCGGCATGATGCACCCGGCGATGCCCGGTCGGCACCAGTTCCGCGTCTCGGCGAAGCGGAACAGACTCCGCAAGCGCTCGGCTGCAGCCCGCGCGGAGGTGCGGCGCAAGCCTCCGGCGGCAATCCGCTCGGCAAGGTATGCGTCGACATCACCGATCGTGATGTCGGCCAGCATAAGATTCAGGCGTGCTGCCCAAGCAAAGAAACGGTGGCTCGCATAAAGGCAGTTGCCAACGGTCGCTTCAGACAGCCCCCGCTCGTCCCGCATCCAGGCCGCGAAGGTCTCCACCTGTCGGACGTGCGGATGAGTGTCGCGGGGAGGTTCGTCCAGCCAGCCAAGGAAACGGAGCCAGCGGAGGGCATGACGTCGAAAAGTCGCCGCAGAAGTCTCCGGACGGCTCCGGCACCACTCCTGAACAGACCTCTCTACCGTCGCCAACCGGATCGGAATGTCAGCATCAGGCAGACTCAGCAACTCCATGACAACCAGCTGGGCGCGTGCGACCTGACGTGCGACGTCGCGAACGGCACCTGAGGCAACCACGGAGCGCAAGTATCGCTCCCGGTCCTCCAGCAGCGGCGCACGCCGATATTTCGCGATCGTCGCAGGGTCCTTGTATAGGTCCTCGAACACGTCTCACCTCCTGAAGGCATGGAGATGACACTCTGTCAGACATTCCAGCCCCCGAATATTATGTTAGGCAATTTGGGGGAAAGAAGGCGTCTCCGCAGGGCTTTCCGCCTTCTGCCTCACATAACTTTCTACCCTACATAAGGATTCTTATGTGGGGCATTACATAAGAAGCCCAACACAATGCGGTCGTTGAAGTCGGCGGGGTCGTAGAGCCCGTCGGCATCTGCGATGAGGGTGCGAGTGACCTTGCACAGTTCGATCAGCCGGTGCCAGTCGGCGCTGCTGCGGGCCATGCGGGAGGCTTCCAGGCAGAGGATGATGCCGGCGTGGCCGAGGGCGACCTCGGCGGTGAGGTGCTGGAATCCGTCCCGCAAGTGGGTGGAAGCGCCGGACCGGCCCAAATCCTGATCAATGACCTCCAGGCGTTCTGCGGGCCAACCCAGTTCGCGGGCGCGCGTCGTGAGGGCGTACTGGCGGCGAGTCGACTCGGTGTTGTTCTGGACCTGCGCGGGGCTCGACTGACGGACGTAGATGAGTGCCAGGCGCTGGCGGTGGGAAGCGAGGATGTCGGCCTCAGTCACGGGGATCCTCCGTCGGGCTTGGGGCGGCGGCTGCGCCGGCCAGGATGCGAGCCAGCACGCTCAGTGCGGCCTGCCGGCTGGCGGGGTCGAGCTGTACCCGGATCGCGTGGCTGGGGGCGGGGGCGTCGGGGAACGGCAGCGGCGGCTGACGAGGTGGCGGTCGAAGTGTCGGCCGGAGGGGCATCGGGATTCTCCTTGGCGGCAGGGAGCCGCTGCAGAAGATCGTCGATGATGGCGCGCGCGGAGCAAGTCGTGCAGCGGGGCGAGCGTCTTGCGGCTAGGTGCGGTGACAGGGTCGGGGGCGGCATCGGTCCAGGTGACCGGAACGAAGCGGCGGGAACCGTCAGGGAAGAGCAGCAGCAGCGAGGGCTGTCCTTGTCGGACCATGCGTTCCAGAACGGGCAGAACCTCACCGCGGAGCGGATGGGAAGGCCTGGTGATGGCAACTTCCGCCAGGTCCTGGACGTGGGTAGTGCATCGCCCACTCCTTCGACACGCTGGACCGGGATCGAGCCATCGATCTGCTGGGCCGCAGGATCGGGGATGGGCGGCTGCTGAGGCTGATCCGGAAAGGGCTGAACGCCGGAGTGCTGGAAGAGGGCCGGTGGGCCGACACGGGGCGGGGCACCCCTCAAGGTGCCGTGATTTCCCCGGTGCTGGCCAACATCTACTTGCATTCTGTGCTGGACGCATGGGTCCGCCAGTGGCGGCAGGAGCAGGCCCGGGGCGAGGTCATCATGGTGCGCTATGCCGACGACTTCGTGCTGGGGTTCCAGCACCGCGGCGACGCGGTGCGCCTGCGCGAGGCCTTGGAGGCCCGGCTGACCGACAACGGGTTGGCGCTGCACCCGGAGAAGACGCGCCTGATCGAGTTCGGGAGGTTCGCCGCGGCGAGCCGCGCCGGGCGGGGAGAGGGCAAGCCGAAGACCTTCGACTTGCTCGGCTTCACGCAGTACTGCGGGAAGACGCGGCAAGGAAGGTTCCAACTGGGGCGGAAGCCGATCGCGAAGCGGATGAGCCGCAAGCTGAAGGGACTCAAGCGGGTGCTGCTGCGCAACCGGCACGCGGACCCGAAGGACACGGCGCGGTGGCTGGGGCAGGTGCTGAACGGATGGCTGAATTACTATGCCGTCCCGGGCAGCTACCGGTTTCTGGCACGCTTCCGGGAGCGCTTGAAGCGCATTTGGGCGCGGACGCTGCGACGGAGGTCACAGAAGGGCCGCATCGACTGGAAAAAGCTGGACGCGCTCTGCAAGGAGCTGTGGCCAGCGGTCCGGATCCGACACCCGTGGCCGAATCAACGATTCGCCGTTAGATAGTGCCTGCGACAAAAGATGCGGGATGTGCGCAAGACGGAATATACAGTATGAAGCTTGGGCAACTAGTACTACATGAGTGATTTCATCGACTGCGAAGATCGCACCGAAATGCCGCGGCGGGGGCCGATCCGGAGCTGGAGGGGCCATCTTCGCAGCCTGCGTGAGGCGGAATCAGCCCTCAGGAGCCGCGCGGATGGACTGAGCCGGTGCCGAAACAGCGGGAAACAGCTCGCGTTAGTCCGGACGAAGGCTGCCGAGACTCGCATGCGAACTGCTCTGCAAGAGGATGCTGAAGGTCGTGGATCAGACCGCTACTGAGCTTCTCAAACGACTGCCCTCCTGAGCACCGGACCCCATCTTGAGGAGGGCGGGAGACGGTTGGACAGCCTTCCAGATCAGGCTCCCGCACGGACTTCAAGGGTTGCGATCGGAGACCGGAGTGTGCTCTTAGGAAGGCATGAGAAAGGTCATCAACCCGCAGCTGGAGCTGGGGAGCGTGCCGATTGAAGCGATCGACATCAACCCGCAGTCGCGGGACGACATCCCCGCAGTGCTGAAGGGCATCCAGTTCATATACAGCAGCAAGGACCTGAGAGACAGAATCTTCAGCCTGCTGAAGGAAGAGCTGTTCCGGCCGCAGGACGGCGGGCAGGACGCAGGGGAAGCGAAAGCGGTGAGCGGCTTGGATCCGAACAACGGTCGGCCGGGGATGGACCTGTGGGCAGTCTTGGTGCTGGCCCTGGTGAAGCAGGGATTGGGATGTGATTTCGATCGTCTGGCGGAGCTGGCAAGCAAGCACCTGGACCTGAGGCAGATGCTGGGGATCGGATCGATGGAGTTGAAGGAGTTCACCAGCCGGACGGTGGCGCGGAATGTGCAGCTGCTGACGCCGGAGCTGTTAAGGAAGGTGAACCGGGAAGTGGTGAAGGCAGGACAGCGACTGGCGGGATGGCAGGAAGGGGAGGAGCTGACGGCCCGCTGCGACAGTTTCGTGGTGGAGACGAACGTGGATTACCCGACGGATTACTGGCTGTTGCGGAACGCGCTGGTGGCGGCGTTGCTGGCGGTGGTGACGGCCTGCGAGACGGCGGGGGTGTCGGGCTGCCGGCAGCACAAGCACTGGAAGAGCAAAGTGGAATTGGCATACAGGCAACTCAGAGTGGCCTACAAGAGGAAGAACAAGAAAAAAGAGGTCAAGAGACTGCTGTCAGCGGGGGCGAAGCTGCTGAAGCGACTGAAGAAGCTGCGCCCGCAGCTGGAGGGCAGCGAGGTGGACGAGGGGCAACTGGGAGAGATTGACAGGCTGCTGGAGCTGGCGTATCGACTGAAGGATCAAGTCCGGAGGAGGCTGCTGAAAGGGGAGCAGATTCCGCATGCCGAGAAGGTGTTCTCAATTCACGCGGAGCACACGCGGTGGATTTCGAAAGGGAAGGCGGGTCAGCCGGTGGAGCTGGGTGTGCCGGTGGTGATTGTGGAGAGCAAGGAAGGATTCGTGCTGGGCTGGAAGAATCTGTGGAAGGAGGTGGATGTGGAGGTGACAGTGCAAGTGATGGAGGATATGAAGAAAGAGTGGCCGGACTTGGAAGGGTGCAGTTTTGACAAGGGGTTCTCCAGCATAGCGAACATCCTGGCGTTGGGAGGGGTGTTGGGCAAGCCGGCACTACCTAAGCAAGGGAAGCTGTCCAAGGCGGACAAGGAGCGGGAGAGCGAGAAGTGGTTCAAAGAGGCTAGGAGGGAGCATTCGGCGGTGGAGTCGGCGATTAACAATTTGGAGCAGCGGGGGCTGGACCGAGTTCTCGAGCAGGG
This sequence comes from Bryobacterales bacterium, assembly GCA_963662745.2. Taxonomy (GTDB): domain Bacteria; phylum Acidobacteriota; class Terriglobia; order Bryobacterales; family UBA6623; genus VXMF01. The sequence goes on along the minus strand of CAXXUI010000001.1, from coordinate 3,906,513 downwards.
CAAGGAAGGGTTCCGGCGCGTGGTGGCACGGTCGATCCTAGCGGCGAACGTGCATCGGATGGGTCTGCTGCTGCAGCGGGCAGCGCGGGCGGCTGCCAAGGAGCGTCGGGACTTGGATCGAGGGGGCGGGCGACTACGAAAAGCCGCCTAGCGCGGCGGAATACCCGGCGGATTGGACTGCGAACTAGGGTTCGTCGGGCGGAGGTGCGCGTTGCGTACGGGCGCCATGCGGGATTCATCCTGGAGTCGGAACGTAGAGCCGACAATCTTGCAGAATCAGCCCGAATCTCCGCTCACAGCCTGATAAGCTAGCTCAATTCCATACCATAAATCACTCGGAAATGGGGTCTTGTCGCAAGCACTAGATACACGAGATAAGAGCCGGATGCATTAGCGTGCACGTCCGGAATCCGCGCGGGGGGCGCCGGGTAACCGGTGTCCCTACCGCAATTAACCCTCGTAGCGTTCGATGCGGCTGTTGCGATACCAGTCGTGGGGGATGGAGGCGAAGAAGGCATGCAGCGCTTGGTGCAGCTGCCGGAAGTCCCCGGCGCGGACGTGCCGGGCGACATCCCAGCAGTGAGTGAGGCGGTAATCGGAGAGGCTGTCTACGAGGCTGGACAGCAGCGCGCGGTTCAGGCTGAGGCGGACTTCGCGGTTGGGATAGCCGAGGCGGTAGGAGCGACGGCCGTGTTGGTCGCGCAGCACCTCGGTGACGGTGAGGCAGCCGGTCTGGAACAGCAGCGCCTCGGTGGCGACATGGTGGATGTCGAAGGCCGACAGCAGCTTCTGGTCGGCCGGCCGGCCTTCGATGTCCAGTGTGGAAACGTTGTGGCGGACCAGCAGGTCGGGGAGGAACTTGGGGGTGCCGGTCTCGAACCAGTAATCCTCAAGGTCGCGGGAAGCGAAGTGCTGGAGGACGTCGTAGGGGTTGTAGAGTCGCTCGTCGCCGCCCCAGCTGTAGCCGTTGTACCACTCGCGAATGCGGTCGCGGTCGAGGCCGGGGAGTTCGGTAGCGAAGACGGTGTCAAGGTGGTGGTTGGTGTAGCTGCAGATGGAGGAGTAGCGGAGGTCGAGGGTGAGGTCGTAGAGGTTGTTGAGGCTGGAGAAGAGGCTGACCTTGGAAGACTTGGAGACGCCGGTGAGGAAGGAGAATCGGATGTGCTCCTGGCAGCCCTTGATGACGGAGTACAGCTTGCGGAGGTAGTCGCGATTGGCCTTGGCGACCGCGGGGCTGTCCAAGGCATCGGTGATGGGCTTGTCGTACTCGTCAACGAGCAGGACGACGCGCCGCCCGGAGCGGCGGCGCAGGGTGACGATGAGGTCTTCGAGGCGACCGGCGGGGGTGGCGTAGCGGCGCTGCAGGCCGCAGTCGGACTCCAGTCGGAGGAGTCTGTCCCCGACGGTGGTCTCCGCCTCGCCGGGGAGGGTCGCTTCCCACTGGTCGTAGGCCGCCAAGCCTTGGAAGAGATCACGGCGGCCCTCGAAGAGCGCCTTGAGGGTGCTGAAAAACAGACTCATGCCGAAGCGACGGGGGTCGGGACAGGAAGTAGTGCTTGCCTTGCCTGAAGAGTTGGCAGGCGAAGTGCGTGTTGTCGATGTAGTAGAGATTCTGCTGGCGGATCTCGCTGAAGGTCTGGACTCCTATAGTTGCCGAAGGAGGGGAGGCGGGGGCTCGGAGTGGCCAGCTGGGGCAGGCACATTTTATTGTCCTGATTGCAGCGGTCAGGGAGAGTTTGAATCGTGCTTCCACGTTCTGTTCAGTTGCTGGGAGCGGCCCGAGAGCCTGCCGCGAGGGGCGCAGGCAGGCTCTCCGGGCGACATCGTCGGCTGAGGCTGAAGCGCCGACGCAGCGGTCCCGTTCCGCCGGGTCAGGCGGAACCTGGCTGGCAGCCGGGCGAGCCGCCCGGGCTAGCGCCGGGGCGGGGTCAGCAGCAGATCGAGCGCCTCCTGCGGGCGCGCCCCGTAATGCCGGTTGGCCTCCGGCACGTAGGCGAACTCGGTCTGGCAGCGGATGATCGAAATCGCCGCGTTGGTCAAGCAGGCCAGATGGCGCGGCAGCTCGCGCACCCAGACCCGGCAGCGGTCCTCGTCGTAGGTGAAGTCGCGCACGTAGTGCAGGCGGTTCTCGATCTGCCAGTGGTTGCGCACCAGCGCCGCTAGTTGCGCGGGCGTCGCCTGCTGCGCTGTCAGCGAGGTGAGCGCGTAGCTCACTTGGGTGCTGCGCCGCCCGCTCTTGAGCACCTCCCGCTGGCGCTCGACGCGGATCGCCAGGCGGCGGCCGTACAGGTCGGCATAGCCGTCCCAGTCCGGGTCGCTGAGATCCTTGACCCAGTAGCGCCGACGCTCGATGCGGCCGTGCTCCTTGTCGAGCGTCTCGTGGCACGGGCAGCCCTCGAACAGCATGTGCTGCAAGTCGTCCAGCAGCGTGGGCTGGTTGCCCTTCACGGAGGTCACCACGTAGTGCGCGTCGCAGTCGTCGAGCAGGCTGCGCGCCGTCTGCTGCTGCGCGTGCAGCGCATCGAGCGTCACGCAGCGCCCAGCCAACTCCAGTTGCCCGGCCAACGTGCGCACGGCCGGGATCTCGTTGGTCTTGCTGCCGACCTCCACCTGGCCCAGCACCAAGCCGCTGCCGTGCTCCACCGCTGCGACCAGCATGCGGCGGCCATCCGCGGTCTGCTTGGAAGCGCCACGGACATCCTTGCCGTCCATCGCGATGCCCGCCGGCAGCGCTGGCCCAGCGCCCTGCTCGGGAGCCGGGCCGGTCGCTGGCTGCGAGTCCCCAGCGGCCTCATCCGCCAGCCGCTGCGCACTTTGCTGGCAGGCCCACGCCGCCACCGCCCGCTCCAGTGTCTGCGCTGGCAACCTAGCCAAGATGTTGTGGAAGGTCGTGATCGAGGGGGTCGTGTAGCACTTCCGACTGGGACTGAAGAAACACTCCAGCGCCTGCCGCTGGGACTGGTCCAGCAGCGCCGCGAACTGAGCGAACGCCGTCACGCCGCGGTAGCCGCACAGTCGCGCTGCCATGGCCAGCACCAGCACCGTGCGCACGCCGTAGCGCCGACCGCGCGCACAGCGGTAGTCGGCCACCTCCGCCAAGCAGTCGAACATGCTGCGCAGCTCGCTCGCCGGCGGCGGCTCGCTGCGCTCCGGGCCTTGCCAGGCCGGGTCCTCCTCGGGCTGGCTCAGCGCCACCCTGGCACGGGCTTCCAATTCGTACACTAGAACCTCCTTGGGCTGGCCGTGATGGCGCCACTGCGGCTGGGCACCCGGCTGCCGCGCGTAGCCGCCCGTGAACCCCAGCGAGCGCCAGTTCGCCGCCCGATAGCAACTGCCCGAGAACTTGGCCCGATCCACGAACGACTCCGCGAGCAACGCCGGATACCCGTGTTCGGCCAGGATGTCGCCCGACAGGCGGCGCAGGCTCAGGCCCAGCACCCGCGAGGCTAGGTTGGGCACCCCTTGGTAGGCCGGCAGGATCACGAAGCGCGCGTTCTGCACCACCAGATGCAAGCGCCGCAACTGCTGCTCCAGCGTCCAGCCGATCCACTCGTCGCGCGCCGTCAGCTTGAGCGCCGCCGCCTGCCAGCCGACCAGCGCCACCCAGGCCGGGCCCAGCGTGGCCACATGCCGCAAGCTCCTGCCGAACAGGCCCCCGAACCCCAAGTAGTGGTGGGCCCCGACCAGCCGGTCCCAGAGCCGGTGCTCCTGGGCACCGCAGGTCGGACGCACCCTGATCGAGCGCAGCGGTACAGCGCCACGTGGCGGCGACAGGCTCTCCACAGGACCCACCCTGACAGATCGAGAAGGAAATGTCCAGCCCTTGCGGCGAAAAAAACCGGTGCCGACGAGCGTAGTGTCTAGTGGATCCGGTTTAGTGGATCCGGTTCGCACAGACTCTTGTTGCCACTGCCCTTCCGAATCCGAAAATAAAATAGCCCTGCCAGCTGGGGTGGCGCTGGGGGATGCGAGGTGGTCCACGTAAGGGGGCCGGATGGTGTGTCGCTGGCCGGCCGGTGGCAGCCCTTGGCGGGAGGGCTGAGGCGATGCGGGAGGGTGTCTTCCGGTTGAGGGGAGAGGATCATCGCGTGTCGGTGCGCGCCCTCGTGGTCTCTGGCGGCTCGGAGCGGGGCTTGCTCGCCTCACAGGGGGCTGGTCTTCCCGGGATGGTTGGCTGAGCGGGGAGCGCCTCAGAGCGAGCCGCATGGCGAGGGCAGTGGTTGGGGCCGCGACTTGGATTGGAGGCGCTCTGAGTGGCCTCCCAGTGCGGTGCGGACGGTGTTCTGGTGCAGAGCAGCGCGGACGGTGGGCTGCTGCCGGATCCCGGACGGAGGACGCATCGCGCGACTGGCAGGGGCCGGCTCGCGGAGGGCGGGGCCGGGCGGTCCGTGGGACGAGCTGCGGGCGGCTGCTTCAGTCCGGGGCGGCTGCGTCGGAGGCGTCGGCTGAGCCGGCCTCGGCAGTGCCGACCGTCTCCCACTCCACGCGGACCACGTTGCGCGTCTCGCGGCTGAACTCCACGCCCACCAAGTGGACTGGCTTGCCGGAGCTGAGGTGCTGGTGCGCGTAGCGCTTGGCCTTGAACTGCCGCAGCGCCCGACCGGAGCCGCTCCGACCGTCCACGGTCTTGAACTCGAACAGCACGATCCTCTCGGGAGCGCTCACGGCCAGGTCGAGGTTGCCCCGTGAGGAGGCCTCTTCGGGGCGGGTGTCGAGGCCGAAGCCGGACAGGAGGGCGAAAAGACGGTGGCGTAGTAGCCCTCGTACCGCTGGATGCGGTTGTTGCGGTACCAGTCGTGTGGGATGGAGGCGAAGAAGGCATGCAGAGCGTGGTTGAGTTGCTCGAAGTCCCCGGCGCGGATGTGCTTGGCGACATCGCGGCAGCGGGCGAGGCGGTGCTGGGAGAGGCTGTTGACGAGGCTGGACAGCAGCGCGCGATTCAGGCTGACGCGGACCTCGCGGTTGGGGTAGTCGAGGCGGTACTCGGTCTCGCCGTCGTCGCCCTCGGACCAGTCGGCCGCGGTGAGGTAGCCGGTTTGGAACAGCAGCGCCTCGGTGCCGATCTCTTCGATGTCGAAAGCCGACAGCAGGGACTCGTCGGCCGTCAGGCCTTCGAGGTCCAGCGTCGAGACGTTGCGGCGGACCAGCAGGTCGGGGAGGAACTTGGGAGTGCCGGTCTGGAACCACCAGGCCTTGCACTTCCGGGTGCGGAACGTGGGCAGCAGGTCGTAGGGGTTGTAGACCCTCTCGTTCCCGCCCCAGCTGTAGCCGTTGTACCAGGCGCGGATCTGCTCGCGGTCGAGGCCCACCAGTTCGGGGGCGAAGACCTCGTCCAAGTCGCGCTCGGTGTAGCCGCAGATTGAGGAGAACGGGACCTCCAAGGTGAGGTCGATCAAATTGTTCAAGCTGGAGAAGAGGCTGACCTTGGAGAACTTGGAGACGCCGGTGAGGAAGGAGAGGCGGATGTGTTCGTCGCAGTACTTGAGTGTCGAGTAGAGGGCGCGGAGGTAGTCGCGGTTGGCGCGGGCGAGGTCGGGCCGGTTCAGGTTCTCGGTGATGGGCTTGTCGTACTCGTCTACCAAGACTACGACGCGGCGGCCGGACTTGTAGTGCAGTTTCACCAGCAATTCAGCGAAACGGTCCACCCCTGCGACGGCGGATAGCGCGATGTCGGAGGCTGACGCGTTCAGGTTCAACTGCCGCAGCAGGTTTTGGTGCAGACCGCCGGGCTCGGTGTAGTGGCCGCTCGTGAAGGACAGGTGCGCGACGGGGCGGCGGACGGACCAGTCCCACTGGTCGTACGCCGCTAGGCCTTGGAAGAGTTCCCGGCGGCCCTCGAAGAGCGCCTTGAGGGTGCTCACGAACAGACTCTTGCCGAAGCGCCGGGGTCGCGACAGGAAGTAGCAGTCGCCTTCGTCGACAAGCCGCAGGGCGTAGGGTGTCTTGTCGACGTAGTAGCAGCCCCGTTCGCGGAGTTTTCGGAAGGACTGCGTGCCGGTCGGCAGGCGTCTCTTGGTGCGGGCGGCAGGCATAGTGGCGGGCTGCTGCAGCCGGATTCTAGCGTACCGGGTGCTTGTGACGGCCCGCCGCCACGATGGATTCGTCCCCTCGGGCGCCGGACGGCCGAGCTGGCGCTGTGCGGCTCTGACAGTGCTGACGAGCGGGATGGCCGCTGGAGACGCGAGCATCACATCGGATCCAGTGAAGGTCGCTCAGTGCGAGGGGCCGCGGGCTACCTGTGACACACAAGAAAGGCTCTGGAACTGGTGCGGGAGCCTTCAAGACGGGAAGTGACCCGCGCTATCAGAGCGAAGTGCGTTCTGTTGGCACGTCTTGGCACGTCCCGCAGACTCGTGTGGACACATGGAGCCGACTCGGCTCCCGCGGGGACTGGGCGTGCCGCCGGAGGGCGAGCGCTGCGGTGCGCAGCGCGGTGCTCCAGCTTGGAGCAGGGAAAATCGCGCGGGTCTTGCGCTGTGCGATGGTCTGGCGGCCCACCATCACGCCTTGGCAGGGCTGCGTCGGGCGGGCGGATGAGTCGACAGCGGTCAGGATGCAGGCGTGCGGGGCCGGGATCAGGGGCCCGCGGCCACCGCACGGCCCAGCGGTCTCTCCTGCTGCAGCCGCAGCATGCGCTCATAGCCACGCGCGGTGGCCCTGAGGTCGGTGAGGCCTTCCCACAGCTTCTGGTGGCCCGGCGGCGCATCCCCCTTGCGGTTCAGGTACCGGCCCATCACCGCCATCGTGCGCACGGCCCGCCCCCTGCTGTGCGTTGCGCCGATGTAGCCCGGCAATTCCGCGCCGAGTTACCTTGGCACTCTACAGAGGAGTTCCGCCAGTTCTTCGAGGCCCGCTCCCCCACTCACTCCGACCGCTTCCTCAAACGCTGGCGCCACCGTGCCTACCGCACCTAAATTAAGCCCCTGGCCAAGTTCGCCCGCATGCTCACCAACCATCGACCCCTCATCCTCAACGCGTTCCGCACCGGGCGCTGCCACTCCTCCGCCGCCGTCGAGGGCCTCAACCTCAAGGCCAAACTCACTCTCCGCCGCGCCTTAAGCTTCCGCACCTACGACGCCTGCCAACTCGCCCTCTACCATACCCTCGCTCGCCTTCCCCAGCCCCCAGATGCCCACAAATTCTGCGGATGAGCCGGAAATGACTCTTGCTCCCCTCAGTACTTACCGGTGCAGTCCCCGCAATTATTACGACGAGGACGTCGACATTGACGATTTCTAGGCTCAATCGCGTCGATTCGCCACTCGCTGTGTACGCTTCACGACGTACGTTGCCGCACGCCATGCAACACGCGCTTCCTTGGCAGGTGGGCTGCCCCTTTGCCGGGCAGGTGTCGAACCTGCTGGTTGGAAATGCAAGGTTTCAGCTCATAGCCTCCTCCCTGCTAAGACTTGTCGTGGCGCAATGTAACTCCCATCGGATTCACACGGCGACAGGCTCCGAAGCCCGATCCGCTTGCTTGCGCCACGGCCCTCCTGCCCTCGACCTCTACAGTCGGACGAGAATTCCTTGGCATGACGGATTTATTGCATGACCGACTCCCCGACCCACTCAAGCGAGCACCGGAGAGTCCTCACTGCATATCGACAAACACGTGCGTAAGTCTAATCTCATGGACCGAACACTGAAGCACCTTGTTGCTTCGTACTGCTAGCGCGGACGGAGAGCTGAATTCTTGGCTGAATCCTGCCGTTAGGCCCCAAAGTCCCTGCATCCTTTGGTCGAGGTAGTCCAAAATGTTGTCAATTGGAAGAGCGAGCACATATCCCAGCATGAACGCACGCTCATGGTCCTTCGCGTACTTTCCGCTGACAAAACGCGCTACTCCGGTTGTAACATACTTTCCGTTCAAATTGGAGTCATATGCTGCCACCTTCTTGCACTCTACTGCGACATATGCATCCTCGTTCCCGAATTGATGCAGGAATCGAACGACAATGTCGATTCTGCCTTCGATTTGCGAATCTCCGTCCACTACGTACTCCCTGTGGATCTCGAGATTCGTAAGACTAAGCTCCAGTTTCACGTGCTGCATTGCACGCCGGACGTGCTTCGTGATTTGCGGTTCCAGCATGCCCCACTCAAGAAATCGTCTCGCTCTTCTCGCGCCCCTGCATAGGAGGTCCACGATCGTTGCGACTTGGTCTTGGGCCAACCGGAAAGCTGGCCTCCCTTGAGGCCTGTTGGACTGGATGAAAGACATCAGGACCTATTAGACCAGTGGTCGGCCAGGATGAGGTCCGCGTCGTTGAGTGCCGCAACTTGAGTCCAGCAACGAGTTTCCGCAGGTTTGAGGATGAACAGGTCATTCGCCCTATACAAGCGAAGGTGCCTCCTCTCGTTGAGGTAAGGTGGCGGACTTGCGTCAAGTGTGTCGGTAAGCTGAGTCTTCAGGGCGTCTAGGTCGCTCAACCTGCCCTCCCTGACAATTGGTTGCGGACCGGGGCCGCCCGGTTCCATCGCGAATCGAACCGCAGTTGCTCCCTGGATCCCTCTCGCACTCAAGGCTCTGTCAGTGCTGACCGGCTCCGGATAGATGACACCCTCCAGATGACGCACGTCAAGAGCCCGCAAGTACCTATTGACCGTTTGGACGACCTGTCGTCCATAGTCCAAGAGAGTCTCACGATCTGGAGGATTCACAGCTGCCCGGCGTGAGTTGTGCCCCTCGGACAGGAGGAATCGGCTGCGATGTAGGCTCTCAGACACGAGAACTCGCTCGGCCTGATCTAGCCCGTACAAGTCGAAGACTGCTGTGTCAAGCATAGCAATATGATCTTCTTCAGGGGCATCTGCAGCGAGTTTCTCGGCTTCCATTACTGCTTCAAGTGTCTGCAGATCGGCATCTTCCAGCGATGGACTTCTCAGTGCCAACAGAGCTTGGGGCTTCACCTGTGGACGCTCCAGTCCCCATGTCGGTCCGCCGATCGCCAACTGGAAAGCGGTCATGCTGGAGTTGAGGATTCCTGAGAGTGCATAGGCAAATCGCTGGTCGGCATGAACAAAGGAAATGCCAAAGTAGGACTCGGTGTACAGGATGTCGCTCTCTACAACTGCGGCTGCGTACCGCCCGTATTCTGTTCCCGAAATACCGGGGGACTGCGGGCACACGACCATGGGTCCTCGAAATATGGATCTTCGGCGAGGCCGCCCTAGCCTGGCGTGATCGAATCTTACGAACTCGTTTGGATCAACCCTGAACGCTTGGAACTTCTGTGGCGTCAAGACTCGCAGGTCGAAGTAGTCGGACGGGCTCCGACGCGGAGGTGTTCCGGATACTCGGTAGCCTTGACCTCTATGTGTGGGCTTCTGAACTCCAATCTCACTTAAGACACTGTCAAGCGAGTCGCATTCACTGAATAGCCGGTCCATCAACCATCTGTCCCGCACTGTACCGAAGACAGTTGCTTTCAGACTGGCTGGAAACTTGAGTGCCCGTCGTAGCGACACACGTTGGATTTCGCTGGCATCCACTTGGAACACACCCGTGCGCTGGAAGTCCGGAGACCATGGAATCGATCCGCCCAGCAACAGGCTGGACTCTGTGCTGAACTTGCAGCGGGAGAAAAATAGTAGAGCTGGACTAGCGCTGTGGGGAAACAGTCCCTCTCTACGCAGTTGCGAAAGATTGATGAGTGCCGTCGGCTTCAGTCGTTCGAGCAGGGTCCTGCGATAGTCAACGGCTTGCTGGTCGATTGAGAAGAATGGGGTCGCCTTCATCACCATTCCGATGTGACCGTGGTCTCCCGCGAGGTCGCCGGCAACGCTGAGGAACCTATGATCGGGGCTTCGTCGAGGGCCACTCTCATCCGTGATCCCGGGATTGAACGGGCCGACAGCGCTCGAGACGAATGTCCAAGGCGGATTGCCGACAATGGCGTCAAACTGCTGAGACTCCAGAGGTGCTGGAAGAGGGGACGCAGTCGTGTCCGCCTCGAACAGTGTGCGGCCGATCAGTTGATCGAATCGCAAGTCGTTGATGTCGGTTACAGGATCTTCATCGAGTTCAAGGGCGGCAAGATAGAGGCTGAACGCCGCGATTCCGAGCGCCGACCGGTTGATGTCAATTCCGAATAGCTGATGGTTGAGAATCTTTCGCACGAGCTGACGAGGAGCCCTGCCGCCGCTCGCCGACCGCCAGACAAGTCTTCTGAACGCTTCCACTAAGAACACGCCGGACCCACACGCTGGATCCAGCACTCGTGCATTGGGAGGTAGACCCTCTAGGACAGGATCAACCACGAGATGCACGAGTTCGATTGGCGTGTAGTGTAGGCCTTGCGATGTTGCCGCCTCGGCTGCGCTTGATTGTGCGAATTGCTGGTATATCGAACTGATCAGTTCAATTGGGATCGCGTCGAACCGGAATCGGAAGAGTCGACCCTGACCGACCATGCCATCCACGAGGCTCTGGCCTTCGACAAACGAGCGTAAGAGTTCCAGATGTTGCTCGGTGACGGACTCGCGTTCCCCACCGGGATCATCCATCGGGAATAGGTCCCCGTTGAAGGTTGTCTGCAGAAAATCGAATAGCTTGAAGGCGCTCTTGTGAGTCGCTAGCATTTCGGGGAGTGTGGGGCCAAGACCCTGCGGCAAGAATGGCTGTGCCACGCCGCGGTCCAGCAAATACCAAGTGAAGATGCAGCGGCCGATGAGGCGTTGCGCCAGTTCCAGTGAGAGCGCCTCGTGAGAGCCTCCATCACCGCAATCTGGCGAACCGGTTAGGCACGCTTGGAGTGCGTTGATTTCAGCAAGGAGTTCCCGGTCCACTCGGTGGCGGCGATCAATTCGCTTGCCAACTTCGCTTGTCCAGAATGCGCCGGTCTCGGTTGTGAGACGGCCGCATGCAGCATTCAGATCACGGAGCCCATCATCTGTGTTGAGTGGGAATGTGTCCAGTGGTTGAGACCCAGCGTCAGCTGGCACTTCTTCAGAGTGAGGCGAAGCATAGCAGTCGTACAGTCGAACTTCATTGGGGGTGATGATCCAGAGGAGCGGCACAGTGCCAATATTCCAAGCGGCCTCGTGCCAAGTCCGGATCTGGTCGGGCTGGGGAGACTCATGGCCGGCGTCTTTGAAGACCGAGACCGGAGTGGACTGAGCGCAAAAGAGCGCGTCAGCCCTGAGATCCACGCTCTCATCGCCGAAGACCATTCTCCAAGCGGATGAACCCTCGCGCTCACGGAGCGTCAAGCCCGGTACTGGCTGACCGGACGTCCCGATGAATCCGGTTGCTTGCAACGCAAGGTGGAACGAGGAACTTGGCATTACACTAACCTCTGCCGAGCCGCACCACTACTACAGGTGCCAAGAGGAGTCACCTACGGTCACCGTACTTCGACACCGGGTGGGTTGGCAGCTTCGGACGACTTGCGTCCCGTGGAGGCTCAACGAAGGAATCGCAATTCCGCCTGCACAATTCGCGACATTCGTCCTTGGACTGAGCTTCAAGGGCTCGCTGGGCCTCGGTGCGGCCGGAGTGGAATGGGCAAATGAGCCAAGGAGATTCTGCGGGCTGGACCTTCGGGATCTGAAGGCCACACGACCGTTGGCGATTCCCGGGTTGCCACTCCCCCTCGAGGCCGCTGTGTAGCACGCCGGACCTGCCTCTGGCACGAGTGACAAGCGATCTGGGCGTCGGATGTTCGGGAGTCGTAGTGGTGGCGGTCAGAAAGCGACGCCTCGGCATTGACGTTCTCACCGATTCACTTATTGCCAAGAGCAGATGGTCAGAACCTACCGAGACTCCTGTGAGCCCTTCCATATCCGTATTGTATTCGTCATTATTTCGCCTGTCAAGCAAAGAACACAACACTCAATCGCGGTAGGACCGTCGGTTGCCCGGGTCCCCCGGTCATAACGTGGAGTTGGCCTAGACCGCTTCGCGGTACTGGTGGTCTAGCGAGAGAGTAGCTGCACCGGCCGGCCAAGCCCTCTCGCCTCGCGCCGGTCGCGGCCCCGGGCTTGGCACAAGTCCAAGAACTCACTAAACCCTCCATCCCAAACGTGGCGATTGGCAACTTGACGGCCGCCACCCAACCCAGCATAGCCCATTCTGCCGCTCTGCTGCTGTCGCCGCCGGTCCGAAAGCAGGGCTATTCTTTTCTCGGATTCGGAAGGGCAGTGGCAACAAGAGTCTGTGCGAACCGGATCCACTAGACACTACGCTCGTCGGTGCCGGTAATTTCTTGCCGCAAGGGCTGGACATTTCATTCTCGATCTGTCAGGGTAGGTCCTGTGGAGAGCCTGTCGCCGCCACGCGGTGCCCTGCAGCTGCGCTCGATCAGGGTGCGTCCGACCTGCGGTGCCCAGGAGCACCGGCTCTGGGACCGGCTGGTCGGGGCGCACCACTACTTGGGGTTCAGGGGCCTGTTCGGCAAGAGCTTGCGGCAGGTGGCCACGCTGGGCCCGGCCTGGGTGGCGCTGGTCGGCTGGCAGGCGGCGGCGCTCAAGCTGACGGCGCGCGACGAGTGGATCGGCTGGACGCTGGAGCAGCAGTTGCGGCGCTTGCATCTGGTGGTGCAGAACGCGCGCTTCGTGATCCTGCCGGCCTACCAGGGGGTGCCCAACCTAGCCTCGCGGGTGCTGGGGCAGAGCCTGCGGCGGCTGTCCGGGGACATGCAGCGCGAGCATGGGCATGCAGTTTTGCTGGCGGAGTCGTTCGTGGATCGGGCCAAGTTCTCGGGCAGCTGCTACCGGGCGGCGAACTGGCGCTCGCTGGGGTTCACGGGCGGCTACGCGCGGCAGCCGGGTGCCCAGCCGCAGTGGCGCCATCACGGCCAGCCCAAGGAGGTCTTAGGGTACAGTCAGAAATAACTACAGCATTCTGTGTTAATTCTCTAAGAATCCGAGGTTCTAGCGTCTCCGTCAGGCGCTAGTTGCATGAACGAGGCTGGCTGTAGCGACACTGAACCGACGATAATCCACGACTTTGGGGGCCATTCTCGCCAATTCTCCCTCTCCCGGCCGACCTCCGGCCCTCCCAAGCCACGTTGTGCCTCCAGCGCAGACCGATTGTTATGACAAGGTCCAGATATATGAAGGTATGAAGACTATAATAATAGCCCGTGAGACCCACCACCTACTCCGCCGACACCCTGGCCGACATCCTGCGCCGCATGACGGTCGCCACCCTCCCTGAACTCGCCAGCGCCCTCGGCGGTGCCTCCCACGCCACCGTTTCCCGCAAGCTCAAGCAGCTCGGCCACCTCTCCTCCTACTCCCACAGCGGCAAGTTCTACGCCCTCCCCGAGTGCGCCCGCTTTGACTCGCTCGGCCTGTGGTGCTATGACAACCGTGTCCGCTTCTCCTCCCACGGCACCCTGCGCGCCACCGCCCTGGCCCTCGTCAGCTCCTCCGGCGCCGGCTTCCGCCCCGCCGAACTTGACTCCCTGCTGGGTGTCCGCACCATCGACTCCCTCGCCCTGCTGGTCCGCAACGGCCAGCTGGCCCGCATGCGGCTGCGCGGCCGCACCCTGTACTGCTCGGTAGACCCCGCCCGCCAGCAGCTGCAGATCGCTGCCCGCCGCATCCAGGAAGCCGGCCAGCCCTTCCCGTCGCCGCCCGAGCCCCATCTCGTCGAGGCCCCCGCAGCCGCTGCCAGCGCCCTGTTCTGCAGCCTGCTCAACGAAAAGCAGCGCCGCCTGTTCGCCGGCCTCGTCTCCCTGCTGTGCGGCCACGGGGGCGACCTGCGCGCCGCCGCCCTGCTCGGCCTGCACCGCTCGACCGTCAGCCGGGGCCGCCACGAACTCGCGAGCGGCGAGGTCGACACCGACCGTGTGCGCAGCAAGGGTGCAGGCCGCAAACCCTTGCAAAAAAAAGCTCTGGATGATCGAACAGCTGCTGCGACTGCTGCGCACGGAAACGGCCGGCGATCCCATGGGCGGACTGCTGTGGACCTACCGCTCACTGGCCAAACTGGCCGCCGAGCTGTCGCGCTGCGGCAGCAGCGTCAGCCCCGCCACGGTCGGCAAGTGGCTCAAGTCCCTGGGCTACTCACTGCATGTGAACCGCAAGAGCCTCAGCGCGGCCTCGCCCCCGGGCCGGGACGACCAATTCCAGCGCATCGCCGCGCTGCGCCAACACTGCCGCGACCAGCGCATCCCCATCCTCAGCGTCGACACCAAGAAGAAAGAGCTGGTCGGGCGCTTCCGCAACGCCGGGGCCACCTGGAGCACTTCCCCCGAGGAGGTCAAAGACCACGACTTCCGCTCCCAAGCCCAGGGGCTCGCCGTGCCCTACGGCATCTACGACTTGCTCGCCAACCTCGGAACCGTCTTCGTCGGTGATTCCAAGGACACGCCGGCCTTGGCCGTCGACTGTCTCGAGCACTGGTGCCGCACCGAGGGCCTCGAGCGCTATCCCGACAGCGACCGCATCGTCATCCTGGCCGACTGCGGCGGCTCCAACGGCTATCGCTGCCGCGCCTGGAAGTACTTCCTGCAGACCGAGCTGTGCGACCGCCACGGCCTGCGCGTCACCGTCGCTCACTATCCCTCTGGGTCGAGCCAGTGGAACCCCATAGAGCATCGTCTCTTCAGTGCCATCAGCCGCAACTGGGCGGGCCGCCCGCTGGAGACTTGGGAAACGGTGCTGAACTACATCCGCACCACCACGACCCAGACCGGACTGCGGGTCCGATCCGTCCGCGTCAAGAAGCAGTATCGAACCGGGGTCAAGATCAGCGACCGCCAAATGGCCGAGCTGAACATCACCAAGGGCAACCCGCTGCCCGACTGGAACTACGACATCAGACCCCGACCACCACACAAGCCGCCAGCGGCCACCTGAGCGGCCCTGGCCCCACCTCCACGGTGGCCCTTCGACCGGTCCGTCGTCGGATCTGCCGAACTATGTCCCTAAATGCCAGTGTTATTCTTGCGCGTCCCCTAAGCGGGAAGAGGCCGCCGCCGCTCCAGCGCCAGTGTCGCCGCGAGGTCGGCAGGCTCAGCAGCAGCAGGCTGGGTGCTTGGACCACGTACCGCAAGCCGTCCGGCGGCGCATGGCGGCAACCCGAATCCTTGCGTCACTCCCAAGGGACGCCGAGCCGAATCGACATGGCAGTCTTGGATACTCTCAACGCCGCCGCAAGCTCCGCAATCGATGCGGCACCGTCCTCGATGCACTCCTTGATCAAGGGAGAAGGCATCAGCAGATTCGCTGCGTAGCGGTTCGCCTGGCGCTCCAACAGCCCGCCCAACCTGCTCCTGAACAAGGCGTCATCTCGAATCCCGTCTCCGATCGCATCCCGATGGAGCACGAAGTGAGCGATCTCGTGGGCGATCGTGAACCTGCGCCGGCACTCGGCATGCTTTGCATTGGTCCAGATCGTGAACCTGCCGTCGCCGTCGTGAACGATGGCCCCAGACGTGCTGTCGTCCCATTGCTGGGTCTTCATCACATTGATCCCCAGCGCCCTCGCCAGCGTCACCACATCGACTGGCGCAGACTGCTTGAAACGCTTGACGAGTCTCTCGATTTCAACCTGCGTCACGAAGAGCCACCTCCTGTGCTCTCCTCATTCTCACCCTTCAAGTCTTGGATGTCGAATCCAGCTGACCCTACCGGAGCGCTAGGCACGCTGGAATCACCTTGGCCCTGCAAGTCCAGAAGCGTGGCCCTCGCCACGTTGCGAGCCTCCGCCATCGCCTTCTCCTCGATTTCTCCCAGTTTTGCGAGACCCAAGAATGCCTGCACCAAGCTCACCATAACAAACAAGAACGACGCCAGCGAGACTTGGAGGCCGAGTGCCGCGGGAATTGCAGGGCCAGCAGTGTCGCCCCTCATGTAGAACAAGTACGCGCTCAGAACCAAGTTGCCCTGCAGTGTCAAGCTGATTAGGGCTCTCGCCAAAATAACTTTACCGTTTACTGCCTCGGAGAGAGGTGATAGTTCCACTCGCCGTGGAACTTGTCACGCTTGATCTTGAGCGCCTCCATTTCCGCCTCGGCAACCTTGCGGCCCAAAGGATACTCGTTCTCATCCAAGGCCGATGCTATCCGCAAGCCCTGCCTCGTCGTCGTGGCACCGATCAGCTTGACCACCACCTCGCGGCTCACTAGCGGGCGGCCTCGCCAGTTCTGCGTGATGTGGCTGAACATCCGATGCTCGATCTTGTTCCACTTGCTCGTTCCAGGTGGCAGATGGCACACCGAGATCACCAGCTGCAGCTCGTCAGCCAGCCCCTGCAACTCCAGCTTCCACAGCCGGCTGCGACTGCTGTTCGACCCGCCGCCGTCGGCTGTCACCAGCAGCCTCCGCGCCAGCGGGTAGCTTGCCTGCCCCATCTGCCGCCACCACCGCCGCAGCGTCTCCACTGCGAACTCGGCCGTGTCGTGGTCCACTCCCACGCTGACCCAGCCTACGTTGGCACCCACATCGTACACACCGTAAGGGATCGCCTTGCCCAAGCTCGGATCCATGAAGTCATGCACTTTCACCGGCTCCGGGCAGCCTCGCGGTCTCCATTCCCGCCCGCCGTTGCGGTAGCGGCCGAGGAGCTCCTTCTTCTTGCAATCGACCGAGATCACCGGCTGCCGCAGTCGCTGAAAGGCCAGCACTCGCCGCGCCAGGTGCCGGAATTGCCCGTCGCGGTCCGGATGCTGCTTCCCTTCCAAGGTCTTGCGGTTGGCCTGCAGGCTGAATCCCAGCTCATGCAGCAGCCGGTTCACCGTGCGCTCGCTCACGGGCCGCCCCGCCTGCCGCAACTCCTGCGCCAAGCGCGCCGCGCTGCGACAGGTCCACAGCAGCGGGGACATCGGATCCCCCCTCGTCACCGGCTCCAGCAGCTGCTGCAGCGCGGCTGTCAGCTGCGGGTCGCGTGCGGTCAGCCGCTTGCGCCCCCCGCCGGGCCGTCGCACGCGGCCGCTGGGGGCGGATGCCTCGCTGTCCGGCCCGGCGCGCAGCTCCCGCAGCCCGGCGCGCACGGTGGCCCGCGCCATGCCGGTGGCGCGCGCCACTTGGGTGATGCCTCCTCGCCCCAAGGCCCGCGCTTCGGTGGCCGCCCACAGCCGCCGCATCCGTTCGTTGAACACAGGCACCAAGGACTCGTACTTCTCCTTGAGCAATGCGACCTGCTGGTTCATGCGTCGCGACAGCGTGAGAGACACGCTTCAGACCCGTTTCATTAAGAACATAGTATATCATGGCTGTGAGAGCAGCGCCGTACCGTTTCCGGCATGGTTGCAGTCGCCAGTCCAGTCTCGCGCTCGGCGCCCGTGATCCCGCCTCATGCAGCGGCTGTGACTCCGACACAACATCCGGGCCACTGCTATGTTCCCAGCCCATTCTGACCACACGAGGACCCCTGCCCAGCAACCTCAAACGGTAAAGTTATTTTGGCGAGAGCCCTTAGTGCGACCACCCATGTGAGCGTCCTGTTGCTCATCCGCACAAGGCCTAGGATACAGCAACTTGAGGGTGGGAGATGCGTCGAACGCAGACGATGTCGAACTCCACCAGTCCCGCAAGAGGGACTACTCAGGTAGGGGGTGCGGCTTGGCGAGCTAGCGCTGGATCACACCTAACACATAGGAGTTGGATCGTATAGACCGGTTGTGTGCGTGTTGGGCTGCGCATGCTGAAGCCGGCCACGGTGCAGTGGTTGCGCCGGGCACTGTCGGAGGGCACGTTGACGCGTGCCCAGGTGGTACGGGGACTGTGTCGGCAAGACGGCTGGCGTAACGCCCGCGGGCAGCTGTGCGCAGCTTCGGCGCGCAAGGGCCTGCCCGGGCTGGCGGCGGAGCTGGGGCTGCCCTGGCCGCCGCCAGCCTTGGCAGCCCCAGAGCGGAACGCTCCTCCGGCAGTCCGCAAGGCGGCGCGGCCCGCCGGGTGAGTGCGGACGAGGAGTCAGGGCTGCACCGCGCGGTCGCAACGCCCTGAGTCTGACCTGCCGCTCAGTGCCGCGACGGGACTCGCACTGGGTCCCGGAAGGTTGCTTCGGGAAGCGAGCGTGGGGCCGTCGGGTTTTGGCCGGCTCTGGGGGGAGCGCTGGCGGAGGCGGTGGACTTGGTGCGGTCCGGCTGGTGAGGAGTCGTTCGAGGAGCAGAGGCGTGGGCTGGGAGGGGGCCGGATGGTGTGTTGCTGGCCGGTGGGTGACAGCCTTCGGCGGGAGGGCGGAGGCGACACGGGAGGGTGACGTCCGGTTGAGTGGAGAGGATCGTCGCGTGTCGGTGCGCTCCCCAGTGGTCTGTGGCGGCTCGAAGCGGGGCTTGCTCGCCTCACGCCGTGGCGGCTGGATTGGCCGGAGGCTGGTTGCCTGAAGTGGATCGTTGAGCGGGGAGCGGCTCAGAGCGAGCCAATTGGCGAGTGCGGTGGTTTGGGGCCGTGTTTCGGCTTGGAGTCGCTCTGAGCGGCTGGCAGGAGTAACGCGGAGGGTCTTCTGGTGCAGAGTGGCGCGGACGGTGGGCTGCTGCCGGATCCAGGACGGAGGATGCATCGCGCGACTGGCCGGCGTCGGCTCACAGTGGGAGGGCGCGGACTGACTCGCTCTGCGTCGGGCTGTTTCGTTGGCGGGCTCCAGGGCTTGGTTCGGTGCGGAGTCCGTGACGGAGTCGAGCGGCGCCATGCGGCGGGTGTGCTGTGGGGCGGACTGCAGAAGTGGGCGTCCTCTCGGGGCCTTGCCGCTGGTCGGAGGCGTCGGCTGAGCCGGCCTCGGCGCTGCCGACGGTCTCCCACTCCACCAAGGCCAGGTTGTGGATCGAGTGGCTGAACTCCACGCCCACCAGGTGGGCCGGCTTGCCGGAGCCGAGGTGCTGGCCGGCGTAGCGCTCGGCCTTGAGCTGCCGCAGCGCCCGGGGACGGTCTTGAACTCGAACAGCACGATCCGCTGGCGGGCCAGGACGGCCAAGTCCAGGTTGCCTTGGGAGGACGCCTGCTCGGGGCGGGGGTCGAGGCCGCGGCCGTTGAGCAGGGCGAAGAAGACGGAGGCGTAGTAGCCTTCGTAGCGGTCGAGTTCGTTGTTGCAGTGCCAGTCGTGGAGGAGGCTGGCGAAGAAGGCGCTCAGGGAGCGCCGCAGCTGGTCGAAGCGGGCCGCGCGGAGGTGGTCGGACAGCGAGTGGACGGCGGCCTGGCGGGCGTCGTTGCCCTAGGTGTCGTGTTCAGTGGGCGGGGGTGGAGATGGAGCCGGTGTCGCAGGCTGACAGGAGTTCGTCGGTGGCATGCAGTCCGTCGAGGCTGGGGGCCTGCACGCCGCGGCGGACGAGGATCTCAGAGAGGGAGACCTGGGGGGGCCGGTCTCGAACCACCAAGCTGGGAAGTCGCGCTGGTCGAAGAACAGGAGGACATCGTAGGGGTTGTAGAGCCGCTCGTCGCCGCCCCAGCAGTAGCCTGTGTGCCACTCACGGATGCGGTCGCGGGCGAGGCCGGGGAGTTCGGGAGCGAAAACGGTGTCGGGGCGGTGGTCGGTGTAGCCGCAGAGGGAGGAGTAGCGGGGGTCGAGGGTGAGGTCGTAGAGGATGTTGAGGCTGGAGAAGAGGCGGACCTTGGAGAACTTGGAGACGCCGGTGAGGGAGGAAGGAGAAGCGGACGTGCTCGTCGCACTCCTTGATGTTCGCGTAGAGGGCGCGGAGGTAGTCGCGGTTGGCGCGGGCGAGGTCCGGCGCGTCCAAGGTTTGGGTGATGGGCTTGTCGTACTCGTCGACCGAGACTACGACGCGGCGGCGGACGGACCAGTTCCACTGGTCGTCGGCCGCCAAGCCTTGGAAGAGATTGTGACGGCCCTCGAAGAGCGCCTTGGGGGTGCTGACGAACGAACTCTTGCCGAAGCGGCGTGGACGGGTTAGGAAGTGGTGCTTGCCTTGCCTGAAGCGTTGGCAGGCGAAGTGCGTCTTGTCGACGTAGTTGAGATGCTGCTGGCGGATCTCGTTGAAGGTCTGGACTCCTACTAGGGAGGCGGACTCTGGAGGCGGGCTGGCTCACGGCGCGGGTCCCGGGGCGGAGTCGGTGGAATTGGTGCGGCTCGGCTTCTGGGGAGTTGCCCAAGGAGGGGAGGCGTGGGCGCGGAGTGGCCGGCTGCCGTGGAGCTGGGGGATGCGAGGTGGTCCACGCAAGGGGGCCGGATGGTGTGCCGCTGGCCGGCCGGCGGCAGCCCTTGGCGGGAGGGCTGAGGCGATGTGGGAGGGTGTCTTCCGGTTGAGGGGAGAGGATCATGGCGTGCCGGTGAGCACCCCGGTGGCCTCTGGCGGCTCGGAGCGGGGCTTGCTCGCCTCACAGCGGGCTGGTCTTCCCGTGATGGCTGGTTGAGCGGGGAGCGCCTCAGAGCGAGCCGCATGGCGAGGGCAGTGGTTGGGGCCGCGACTTGGATTGGAGGCGCTCTGAGCGGCCTCCCTGTGCGGTGCGGAGGGTGTTCTGGTGCAGAGCAGCGCGGACGGTGGGCTGCCGCCGGATCCCGGACGGGGGACGCATCGCGCGACTGGCCTGGGCCGGCTCGCGGAGGGCGGCGCCGGGCGGTCCGCGGGACGAGCTGTGGGCGGCTGCTTCAGTCGGGGGCGGCGTCGGCTGAGCCGGTCTCGGCAGTGCCGACCGTCTCCCACTCCACCCGGGCCATGTTGCGGGTCTCGCGGCTGAACTCCACGCCCACCATGTGGACCGGCTTGCCGGAGCCGAGGTGCTGGTCCGCGTAGCGCTTGGCCTTGAGCTGCCGCAGTGCCCGGCCGGAGCCGCTTCGTCCGTCCACGGTCTTGAACTCGAACAGCACGATCCTCTCGGGAGCGCTCACCGCCAGGTCGAGGTTGCCGCGTGAGGAGGCTTCTTCGGGGCGAGTGTCGAGGCCGAAGCCGGACAGGAGGGCGAAGAAGACGGTGGCGTAGTAGCCCTCGTACCGCGCGATGTGGTGGTTGCGATACCAGTCGTGGGGGATGGAGGCGAAGAAGGCATGCAGCGCTTGGTTGAGTTGCTCGAAGTCCCCGGCGCGGATGTGCTTGGCGACGTCGCGGCAATGAGTGAGGCGCTGGGAGAGGCTGTTGACGAGGCTGGACAGCAACACGCGATTCAGGCTGACGCGCGCTTCGCGATTGGGATAGTCGAGGCGGTAGTCGGTCGTGCCGTCGTCGCCCTTGGACCAGTCGGTGACGGTGAGGTAGCCAGTCTGGAACAGCAGCGCCTCGGTGCCGATCTCGTTGATGTCGAAGGCCGACAGCAGGGACTCGTCGGCCGTCAGGCCTTCGAGGTCCAGCGTCGAGACGTTGCGGCGGACCAGCAGGTCGGGGAGGAACTTGGGGGTGCCGGTCTCGAACCACCAAGCGAGGAAGTCGCGCTGGTCGAAGAGCAGCAGGACATCGTAGGGGTTGTAGACCCTCTTGTCGCCGCCCCAGCTGTAGCCTGTGTGCCACTCACGGATGCGGTCGCGGTCGAGGCCGGGGAGTTCGGGAGCGAAGACGGTTTCGAGGTGGTGGTCGGTGTAGCCGCAGAGGGAGGGGTAGCGAGGGCCGAGGGTGAGGTCGTAGAGGTTGTTGACGCTGGAGAAGAGGCTGACCTTGGGGAACTTGGAGAAAACGGTGAGGGAGGAAGGAGAAGCGGATGTGCTCGTTGCACTCCTTGAGGTTCGCGTAGAGGAGGGCGCGGAGGCAGTCGCGGTTGGCGCGGGCGGAGGCGGTGGAATTGGTGCGGTTCGGCTGCTGAGGAGTTGCCCAAGGAGGGGAGGCGTGGGCTTGGGGGATGCGAGGTGGTCCACGCAAGGGGGCCGGATGGTGTGTCGCTGGCCGGCCGGTGGCAGCCCTTGGCGGGAGGGCTGAGGCGATGTGGGAGGGTGTTTTCCGGTTGAGGGGAGAGGACCGTCGCGTGTCGGTGCGCGCCCCTGTGGTCTCTGGCGGCTCGGAGCGGGGTTTGCTCGCCTCGTGGGGGGCTGGTCTTCCCGGGATGGTTCGCTGAGCGGGGAGCGCCTCAGAGCGAGCCGCATGGCGAGGGTAGTGGTGAGGCCGCGATTCATTCTGGAGTCGCTCTGGTGGGCTCGCTAGTGCGGTGCGGAGGGTGCTTGGGTGCTGAGGGGCGCGGACGGTGGGTCGCCGCCGGAACCCGGTCGGAGGATGCATCACGCGACTGGCCGGGGCTGTCTCGCTTGGTGTGGGGCTGTCTCGTGAGTGGGCTCCAGGGTCTTCATTCGGCGCGGAGGTCGTGACAGCGTCAAGCGGCGCCAAGCGGCCGGTGGGGTGTGGGGCGGATTCCAGGAGTGGGTGCTCTCTCGGAGCCTTGCCGCTGGTCGGAGGCCGCCTGCCCCGCCGGGCGGGCGGGGCTGGGCGGTCCGTGGGGCGAGCCGCGGATGGCTGCTTCAGTCCGGGGCGGAGGCGTCGGAGGCGTCGGCTGAGCCGGCCTCGGCAGTGCCGACCGTCTGCCACTCCACGCGGGCCACGTTGCGGGTCTCGCGGCTGAACTCCACGCCTACTAAGTGGACCGGCTTGCCGGAGCCGAGGTGCTGGTGCGCGTAGCCCTTGGCCTTGAGCTGCCGCAGCGCCCGGCCGGAGCCGCTGCGTCCGTCCACGGTCTTGAACTCGAACAGCACGATCCTCTCTGGCGCGCTCACGGCCAGGTCGAGGTTGCCCCGTGAGGAGGCTTCTTCGGGGCGAGTGTCGAGGCCGAAGCCGGACAGTAGGGCGAAGAAGACCGTGGCGTAGTAACCCTCGTACCGTTCGATGCGGCTGTTGCGGTACCAGTCGTGGGGTATGGAGGCGAAGAAGGCATGCAGCGTTTGGTTGAGTTGCTCGAAGTCCCCGGCGCGGATGTGCTTGGCGACGTTGCGGCAGTGGGTGAGGCGCTTGGAGAGGCTGTTGACGAGGCTGGACAGCAGCGCGCGGTTCAGGCTGAGGCGCACTTCGCGGTTGGGATAGTCGAGGCCGTACTCGGTCGCGCCGTCGTCGCCCTCGGACCAGTCGGTGACGGTGAGGTAGCCGGTCTGGAACAGCAGCGCCTCGGTGGCGATCTCGTCGATGTCGAAGGCCGACAGCAGGGACTCGTCGGCCGTCAGGTCTTCGAGTTCCAGCGTTGAGACGTTGCGACGGACCAGCAAGTCGGGGAGGAACTTGGGGGTGCCGGTCTGGAACCACCAGGGCTTGCACTTCCGGGTCCGCAACGTCAGCAGCAGATCGTAGGGGTTGTAGACCCTTTCGTCGCCGCCCCAGCTGTAGCCGTTGTACCAGCGGCGGATGGCATGGCGGTCGAGGCCCTGCAGTTCGGGGGCGAAGACCTCGTCCAAGTCGCGCTCGGTGTAGCCGCAGAGGGAGGAGAACGGGGCTTCCAAGGTGAGGTCGATCAAATTGTTCAAGCTGGAGAAGAGGCTGACCTTGGAGAACTTGGAGACGCCGGTGATGAAGGAGAAGCGGAGGTGCTGGTCGCAGCTCTTGATGACGGAGTAGACGCTGCGGAGGAAGTTGCGGTTCTTCGTGGCGAGGTCCGGTTGCTCGAGGGCGTCAATGATGGGCTTGTCGTACTCGTCGACGAGCAGGACGACGCGCCGTCCGGAACGTTCGTGCAGGGTGCGGATCAAGTACCGGAATCGGCCGGGAGCGGTGGCGTGGCGGCGCTTGATGCCTGCGTAGTCCTCGAGGTCCAGAAGCCGGTCGCCTAGCTCGGCTTCGAGGTTGCCTTCGACCTCCGCGTTCACGTTGGTGAGGTCGAGAATCAGGACGGGTCGGCGGACGGACCAGTCCCACTGGTCGTCGGCCGCCAAGCCATGGAAGAGATCGCGGCGGCCCTCGAAGAGTTCCTTGAGGGTGCTGACGAACAGACTCTTGCCGAAGCGGCGGGGACGGGACAGGAAGTAGTGCTTGCCTTGCCTGAAGAGTTGGCAGGCGAAGTGCGTCTTGTCGACGTAGTAGAGATTCTCTTGGCGGATCTCGCTGAAGGTCTGGATTCCTAAGGGAAGGCGGGTTCTGGAGGCGGGCTGGCTCACGGCGCGGGTCTCGCGTGCCTTGATTCTAGGGGATGGGAGGCCGGCCGGAGTGGCGGAACGGAATGAGCAGTGGGAGGTGGAAGGCCGCTGGCGGTTGTGTTGGCCAGTGGTTTGGCTCGGATTGCGGTCGCGGACCGGAGGTCTGCCGGGTGAGCCGGAACCCGCTGCCGGACGGTCTCGTGAGTAGCGGGGGTCACGGGCAGCCTCAGAGGCTGGCGTGGACTGGGAGCCCGTGGTGAAGACAGGGCGAGACAGCGGGCCGGTGCTGGGGCGGTCTGCTGCCCGACGCCGGTCCGGCTGGCTGGTGGGCCAGGCGGAACGCATGTTCGGCAGCGGGCGAGGCGCCACGGTCCGCCAAGTGGGTGCCGGAGGGTCGTTTCGTTGCCGCTGGTCGGAGACCGGCTGCTCACTTCGGAGGGCGGGGCCGGGCGGTCCGCGGGACAAGCTGCCGGCGGCTGCTTCAGGTCGGGGTGGCTGCGGCGGAGGCGTCGGCTGAGCCGGCCTCGGCAGTGCCGACCGTCTCCCACTGCACCCGGGCCAGGTTGCGGGTCTCGCGGCTGAACTCCACGCCCACCAGGTGGACCGGCTTGCCGGAGCCGAGGTGCTGGTCGGCGTAGCGCTTGGCCTTGAGCTGCCGCAGCGCCCGGCCGGAGCCTTGGCTCCCGGGGACGGTCTGGAACTCGAACAGCACGATCCGCTGGCGGGTCAGCACGGCCAAGTCCAGGTGGCCTCGGGAGGACGCCTGCTCGGGGCAAGCGTCGAGGCCGCAGCCGTTGAGCCGGGCGAGGAAGACGGAGCCGTGGTAGCCCTCAAGCGGACGAGTTCGTGGTTGCGGTGCCAGTCGTGGGGGAGGCTGGCGAAGCAGACGCTCGCGGACTGCTGCAGCTGGTCGAAGCGGGCCGCGCGGAGGTGGTCGGACAGCGAGTGGACGGCGGCCTGGCGGGCGTCGTTGGCCTGAGTGTCGTGTTCAGGGGGCGGCGGGGCGATGGCGGCCAGCAGGTGGCGGTAGTGGACGTCCTTAGGTTCGGAGTGCCGGATGGTGAGGTAGCCGGTCTGGAGCAGCAGGGCCGGGGTGGAGATGGAGCCGATGTCGAAGGCCGACAGGGATTTCAGTGAGGGAGAACTGGGGGGTGCCGGTCTCGAACCACCAAGCTGGGAAGTCGCGCTGGTCGAAGAGCAGGAGGACAGCGTAGAGGTTGTAGAGGTGCTCGTCGCCGCCCCAGCTGTAGCCGTTGTGCCACTCCCGGATGCGGTCGCGGTCGAGTCCGGGGAGTTCGGGAGCGAAGAAGGTGTCGAGGCGGTGGTCGGTGTATCCGCGGAGGGAGGAGTAGCGAGGGCCGAGGGTGAGGTCGTAGAGGTTGTTGAGGCTGGAGAAGAGGCTGACCTTGGAGAACTTGGAGAAGCCGGTGAGGACAGAGAAGCGGATGCGCTGGTCGCACTCCTTGACGTTCGCGCAGAGGGCGCGGAGGTAGTCGCGGTTGGCGCGGGTGAGGTCGGGTGCGTCCCAGTTCTCGGTGATGGGTTGGTCGTACTCGTGGACCAAGACTACGACGCGGCGGACGGACCAGTCCCACTGGTCGTCGGCCGCCAAGCCTTGGAAGAGATCGTGGCGGACTTCGAGGAGTGCCTTGAGGGTGCTGACGAACAAACTCCTGCCGAAGCGGCGGGGACGGGACAGGAAGTAGTGCTCACCTTGCCTGAAGAGTTGGCAGGCGAAGTGCGTCTTGTCGGCGTAGTTGAGATTCTGCTGGCGGATCTCGCTGAAGGTCTGGACTCCCATTAGTTGCCCAAAGTGGGGAGGCGTGGGCTCGGAGTGGCCAGCTGCCGTGGAGCTGGGGGATGCGAGGTGGTCCACGCAAGGGGGCCGGATGGTGTGCCGCTGGCCGGCCGGTGGCAGCCCTTGGTGGGAGGGCTGAGGCGATGCGGGAGGGTGTCTTCCGGTTGAGGGGAGAGGATCATTGTGTGTCGGTGCGCGCCCCTGTGGTCTCTGGCGGCTCGGAGCGGGGCTTGCTCGCCGCGTGGGGGGCTGGTCTTCCCGGGATGGTTCGTTGAGCGCGGAGGGCCTCAGAGCGAGCAGCGTGGCGCGGGCAGTGGTTGGGGCCGCGATTCATTCTAAAGTCGCTCTGGTGGGCTCGCTAGTGCGGTGCGGAAGGTGCTTTGGTGCTGAGGGGCGCGGACGGTGGGTCGCTGCCGGATCCCGGCCGGAGATTCGGCACGGAGTTCGTGACAGCGTCGAGCGGCGCCAAGCGGCCGGTGGGGTGTGGGGCGGATTGCAGGGGTGGGTGCTCGCTCGGAGCCTTGTCGCTGGTCGGAGGCCGCCTGCCCCGCCGGGAGGGCGGGTCTGGGCGCTCCAAGGGGCGAGCCGCGGATGGCTGCTTCAGTCCGGGGCGGCTGCGTCGGAGGCGTCGGCTGAGCCGGCCTCGGCAGTGCCGACCGTCTGCCACTCCATCCGGGCCACGTTGCGTGTCTCGCGGCTGAACTCCACGCCCACCAAGTGAACCGGCTTGCCGGAGCCGAGGTGCTGGTCCGCGTAGCGCTTGGCCTTCAGCTGCCGCAGCGCCCGGCCGGAGCCCGTCCGTCCGTCCACGGTCTTGAACTCGAACAGCACGATCCTCTCGGGAGCGCTCACGGCCAGGTCGAGGTTGCCCCGTGAGGAGGCCTCTTCGGGGCGGGTGTCGAGGCCGAAGCCGGACAGGAGGGCGAAGAAGACGGTGGCGTAGTAGCCCTCGTACCGCGCGATGTGGTTGTTGCGATACCAGTCGTGGGGGATGGAGGCGAAGAAGGCATGCAGCGTTTGGTTGAGTTGCTCGAAGTCCCCGGCGCGGATGTGCTTGGCGACGTTGCGGCAGTGGGCGAGGCGCTGGGAGAGGCTGTTGACGAGGCTGGACAGCAGCGCGCGGTTCAGGCTGAGGCGGACTTCGCGGTTGGGATAGTCGAGGCGGTACTCGGTCGCGCCGTCGTCGCCCTCGGACCAGTCGGTGACGGTGAGGTAGCCGGTCTGGAACAGCAGCGCCTCGGTGGCGACCTCGTCGATGTCGAAGGCCGACAGCAGGGACTCGTCGGCCGTCAGGTCTTCGAGCTCCAGCGTTGAGACGTTGCGACGGACCAGCAAGTCGGGGAGGAACTTGGGGGTGCCGGTCTGGAACCACCAGGGCTTGCACTTCCGGGTCCGCAACGTCAGCAGCAGATCGTAGGGGTTGTAGACCCTTTCGTCGCCGCCCCAGCTGTAGCCGTTGTACCAGCGGCGGATGGCATGGCGGTCGAGGCCCTGCAGTTCGGGGGCGAAGACCTCGTCCAGGTCGCGCTCGGTGTAGCCGCAGAGGGAGGAGAACGGGGCCTCCAAGGTGAGGTCGATCAAATTGTTCAAGCTGGAGAAGAGGCTGACCTTGGAGAACTTGGAGACGCCGGTGATGAAGGAGAAGCGGATGTGCTCCTCGCAGCCCTTGATGACGGAGTACAGCTTGCGGAGGTAGTCGCGGTTGGCCTTGGCGACCGCGGGCGTGTCCAGTGCATCGACGATGGGCTTGTCGTACTCGTCAACGAGCAGGACGACGCGCCGTCTGGAGCGGCGGCGCAGGGTGACAATGAGGTCTTCGAGGCGTCCGGCGGGGGTGGTGTAGCGGCGCTGCAGGTCGCAGTCGGACTCCAGTCGGAGGAGTCTCTCCCCGACGGTGGTCTCCACCTCGCCGGGGAGGGTCGCTCCGGCGTGGGCTAGGTTGAGCAGCAGCACGGGTCGGCGGACGGACCAGTCCCACTGGTCGTCGGCCGCCAAGCCATGGAAGAGTTCCCGGTTGCCCTCGAAGAGTTCCTTGAGGGTGCTGACGAACAGACTCTTGCCGAAGCGGCGGGGGCGGGACAGGAAGTAGTGCTTGCCTTGCCTGAAGAGTTGGCAGGCGAAGTGCGTCTTGTCGACGTAGTAGAGATTTTCTTGGCGGATCTCGCTGAAGGTCTGGACTCCCAAGGGGAGGCGGACTCTGGAGGCGGGCTGGCTCACGGCGCGGGTCTCGTGTGTCTTGATTCTAGGGGATGGGAGGCCGGCCGGAGTGGCGGAACGGAATGAGCAGTGGGAGGTGGAAGGCCGCTGGCGGTTGTGTTGGCCAGTGGTTTGGCTCGGATTGCGGTCGCGGACCGGAGGTCTGCCGGGTGAGCCGGAACCCGCTGCCG
This sequence comes from Bryobacterales bacterium, assembly GCA_963662745.2. Classification (GTDB taxonomy): domain Bacteria; phylum Acidobacteriota; class Terriglobia; order Bryobacterales; family UBA6623; genus VXMF01. Next base: position 3,878,450 of record CAXXUI010000001.1, on the reverse strand, counting down.
GACGGTCTCGTGAGTAGCGGGGGTCACGGGCAGCCTCAGAGGCTGGCGTGGCCTGGGAGCCCGTGGTGAAGACAGGGCGAGACAGCGGGCCGGTGCTGGGGCGGTCTGCTGCCCGACGCCGGTCCGGCTGGCTGGTGGGCCAGGCGGAACGCATGTTCGGCAGCCGGCGAGGCGCCACGGTCCGCCAAGTGGGTGCCGGAGGGTCGTTTCGTTGCCGCTGGTCGGAGACCGGCTGCTCACTTCGGAGGGCGGGGCCGGGCGGTCCGCGGGACAAGCTGCCGGCGGCTGCTTCAGGTCGGGGTGGCTGCGGCGGAGGCGTCGGCTGAGCCGGCCTCGGCAGTGCCGACCGTCTCCCACTGCACCCGGGCCAGGTTGCGGGTCTCGCGGCTGAACTCCACGCCCACTAGGTGGACCGGCTTGCCGGAGCCGAGGTGCTGGTCCGCGTAGCGCTTGGCCTTGAGCTGCCGCAGCGCCCGACCGGAGCCTTGGCGTCCGGGAACCGTCTTGAACTCGAACAGCACGATCCGCCGGCGGGTCAGCACGGCCAAGTCGAGGTTGCCTTGGGAGGACGCCTGCTCGGGGCGGGCGTCGAGGCCGCAGCCGTTGAGTAGGGCGTAGAAGACGGAGGCGTAGTAGCCCTCGTAGCGGTCGAGTTGGTTGTTGCGGTGCCAGTCGTGGGGGATGCTGGCGAAGAAGGCGCTCAAAGACCGCTGCAGCTGGTCGAAGCGGGCCGCGCGGAGGTGGTCGGACAGCGAGTGGACGGCGGCCTGGCGGGCGTCGTTGGCTTGGGTGTCGTGCTCGGGGGGCGGCGGGGCGAGGGCGGCCAGCAGGTGGCGGTTGAGGCTGGCGCGCACCTCACGATTGGGGTAGCCGAGGCGGTAGTGGCGCTGGCCGTCCTTGAGCTCGGAGTGTCGGATGGTGAGGTTGCCAGTGTGGAACAGCAGGGCCGGGGTGGAGATGGAGCCGATGTCGAAGGCCGACAGGAGTTCGTCGGTGGCGTGCAGTCCGTCGAGGCTGGGGGCCGGCACGCCGCGGCGGACGAGGATTTCCGTGAGGGAGAACTGGGGGGTGCCGGTCTCGAACCACCAAGCTGGGAAGTCGCGCTGGTCGAAGAGCAGGAGGACATCGTAGGGGTTGTAGACCCGCTCGTCGCCGCCCCAGCTGTAGCCGCAGAGGGAGGAGTGGCAGGCGTCGAGGGTGAGGTCGTTGCGATTGTTGAGGCTGGAGAAGAGGCTGACCTTGGAGAACTTGGAGACGCCGGTGAGGAAGGAGAAGCGGATGTGCTGGTCGCACTCCTTGATGATTGCGTAGACGCCGCGGAGGCAGTTGCGGTTGGCGCGGGTGAGGTCGGGCGCGTCCAAGTTCTCGGTGATGGGTTTGTCGTATTCGGCGACCCAGACTACGACGCGGCGGACGGACCAGTCCCCCTGGTCGTCGGCCGCCAAGCCATGGAAGAGATCGTGGCGGCCCTCGAAGAGCACCTTGAGGGTGCTGACGAACAAATTCTTGCCGAAGCGACGGGGTCGGGACAGGAAGTAGTGCTTGCCTTGCCTGAAGCGTTGGCAGGCGAAGTGCGTCTGGTGGGCGTAGTTGAGATTCTGCTGGCGGATCTCGTTGAAGGTCTGGACTCCTATAGGGAGGCGGACTCTGGAGGCGGGCTGGCTCACGGCGCGGGTCTCGCGGGCGGAGGGGGTGGAATGGGCGCGGTTCGGCTGCTGAGGAGTTGCCCAAGGAGGGGAGGCGTGGGCTCGGAGTGGCCGGCTGCCTTGGAGCTGGGGGATGCGAGGTGGTCCACGCAAGGGGGCCGGATGGTGTGCCGCTGGCCGGCCGGTGGCAGCCCTTGGCGGGAGGGCTGAGGCGATTTGGAAAGGTGTCTTCCGGATGAGGGGAGAGGGTTATCGCGTGTCGGTGCGCGCCCCTGTGGTCTCTGGCGGCTCGGAGCGGGGCTTGCTCGCCTCGTGGGGGGCTGGTCTTCCCGGGATGGTTCGCTGAGCGAGGAGCGCCTCAGAGCGAGCCGCATGGCGGGGGCAGTGGTAAGGCCGACTGGGAGGCTCGAGATCTCTTCCTTCGGCTAGCAGTTCCGAAGATTCCCCGTGCAGGGGCGTTGATCGGCTGCTCCGCAGTCTCAACGGTTCCGGCAGGCGGGAGGGCGCTGTCTGCCGGACACAACCAAGGAGTCGCTCGGGGCTCTTTGAAGTGGCCAGGGCGTCGGTGGGTGCGCTGGCAGCGCACCGGCTGCGCTGGCAGGTCCGCCAGCCAGCCAGTAAGTCGTACTGCTTGAGTATCCGAATCCAGCGTGGCAGGTTGCGCTGCAGGAACGCCTTCTCGTAGTCCACCTTCGGATCTCGGTAGGGACCGTCGGCTCAGTCTGGCTTTCGAGTAGTGAGGAGTAACGCGCTATCGAGGGGTACTCAACGCCACGTCAGGGCCTCGGGCGCGTGCCCTGGTTCAGCCGTCCATCTATGGATGACCTGAAATCAGGGATGTGGCGCCGGCGGTTAGGGAGTCTGGGTGCTGCCGACGGGCGGGAGGGCGGTGTCCTACGGACTCAGCGGGGGAGCAGATCAGAGTTTCTTGGAGTGACCTACGGGCCGGAATGCGGATCGACCTGCTCGCGGCCCAGAGGCAGGATGCTGGTCGGATTGACGGCCGCCGCCTCAGCATGGGCGGTCTTCCGGTTGAGACGGCCGGGAGAGGCGCACGGACCGCAGACCACAGGGAGGGTCGGGATGCCGGCGGCCGTGCGCCGCGCTGGCGCGCTGACCGGGGAGGTTGCCCGCAGCTGGCAGCCCGCGACCTCGGAGGGGGCGTTCTGGTGGGCGGTTGCGAACGGCATGACTCGTCAACGGGCGGGTGCTGCCAGGCCTTGGTGAGGGTGTTGGGTATACGGTCGGCCGGGAGACTGGGAGGCTGCCGGCGGGCGGTCTGTGGTCTGGCGCAGTCTCCCACTCCACCCGGGCCACGTTGCGCGTCCCGCGGCTGAACTCCACGCCCACCAAGTGAACCGGCTTCCCGGAGCCGAGGTGCTGGTTCGCGTAGCCCTAGGCCTTGAGCTGACGCAGCGCCTTGCCGGAGCCTTGGCTCCCGGGGACGGTCTTGAACTCGAACAGCACGATCCGCTGGCGGGTCAGCACGGCCAGGTCGAGGTTGCCCCGTGAGGAGGCCTCCTCTGGGCGAGTGTCGAGGCCGAAGCCGGACAGAAGGGCGAAGAAGACAGTGGCGTAGTAACCCTCGTACCGCTGGATGCGGCTGTTGCGGTACCAGGCGTGGGGGATGGAGGCGAAGAAGGCATGCAGCGCTTGGTGCAGCTGCTGGAAGTCCCCGGCGCGGACGTGCTGGGCGACCTCCCAGCAGTGAGTGAGGCGGCGCTCGGAGAGGCTGTCTGGCGACAATCAAGACTGCCTCCTTCGCCAAGAGTGTGGGGCCGATGAAGGGTGAGCATGGCTTGGTGGGCGGTGCGTGGGCTCGCGTCCAGTCGCTGCTCTTCCTGCTGGCAGTAGTGGTTGGCCCGCATCAGCCTAGTTGCGGGGTCTGCGCCAAGGATGCCGCATGGTCGCGGACATGTGCCAGCAGGGTACTGTAGGTGCGGTGTGTCAGGCGGCTAACCACGAGTCTCTAGCGAGTTCACCAGATCCAGGGCTGCGTCTACGGCCAGCTCCGGCGGCTGGAGAATGCCGCCGGGGACGGGCGCTGGGAGGTGCAGGTGCGGCCCCGTGCCGGCCACCGCCCCGTCTGCTTGGTCTGCGGCAGGCCCGGACCCGCGTACGACCGACTCAAGTCACCCCGCTTCCATTACAGCCGTCGCCGCGACAATGCGATCCTGCCAGCTCATGCCGGCATGCCCCGGAGTGACTTGCCCTCACACAGCGTCGAATGAGTAGAATTCAACCGAGCCCGGACGAGTTGGCGCACTCGCTCTGGTCGTCAGCGCACCGTGAACGCTACCTGGCCAACCAAATCCTGACGCGATAGCCCGGGTCTGTGGGGCGCGGGAAAGTCGCACCGGTTGCTCGTACCAGATGGCCGCCAAGGCGCCCATGAGAACTTAGGAGTTGAGTCTCACCAACGCTTTCTGGCACCGTCCGTCTTCCTGTGGGATAGCTTCTGGTACATCGCAACCCTCCGCCAAGGCTGCGAGGACCCTGCCGTGGAGCATCGTGAACAGAGGTGGAACAGCTTCGCCGATCATCTGACGGACACCGGTCGGCCCCCAATTGTCCATCGAGTCTCCCCACTGGAAACTACTGGGAATGGTCTGAAGCCAACCGCATTCCGCCGGGCTGAGAACCCGATTCTCCCAAGGATGCAGCGTTCGGTCGCTCCCTATGTGCCCGCTCGCGGTCGTTATGGTTGCGGCCGGTCGGGTCGGATCCATCCGGCGGTAGCTGGAGCTTCGGAACCCCTTGACCAACCGCCACGCCCCATCCTCGTTTCGCACGGTCGGTCTAAGCAGTCGGCTCTGGCAGTTCGGACAAACGGCCTCGGTGGAGGCGATGTCCCTCGTGTCGCATCGCCCACAGCGATCCGTCTCCCATGCGCTCGCACCGCTTCCGGGTGGGATCGCGGCCACCATTTCGTATCTCCGGTCAAGCCAGAGGGGAACTCGGTGCATCGGATGACGGTTCGAGGCCGCTGCCTCAGCGGATCCCGCATCGAGCGCGGGCAGTCCCGATTCCCTCAGGGCGTCATCAATCGTCACAAGGTCTGGGGAATTTGGGCCTCCGTGCGTAGGAGCCGGAAACGGCGCACAGCCGGTCCTCCCGAGCACACAAATAGCATCGGTGTCCTTCCTCACCAGTGTCAGAAACGCTCGCGAGCGATGCTGCGGAATCCCGAATTCGCATAGATCGACAACAGCTGCGTAGACGCGGTAGTCGGACTCCAGTCGATTGCAGAGGATCTTGGCGGCGGACTGGGGAGTCGTGCTGTCGGGACCCCAAACCCTTCGCCGAAGAAACGCAGGCACGTTCTCGACCACAACGAAGGTTGGCCGTAGTTCCCTGGCGACCTCGGCAATCGGTAACACGAGCAGATTGCGGTCGTCCCGAGAGCCAGCGTCCGGGTCGTTCTCTTTCCCCCGGTCCCCTCTGGCCGAACTCATGCCTTGGCATGGAGGACAGCCCGACAGCAGCACGGGGGCCTCCGAACCGTGTGCCTCTCGAAAGGAATCGACTACGACGGGCCACGTTTTCCGAAGATCCCCAAGGACCGCAACAGCGCCTGGGTGATTTAGCCTAGCGACCTTCAGGCGTTTCTCAACCAGCTCTGACACCACGCGAAACCGGAACCCAGCGGACGCGAATCCTACATCGCCGGCACCGCAGTTCGAAAAGAGGCTAACGGCTTTCACGACGAGTGCGGATCGGTGTCCAGGCGTCTCTCCACGTCGTGGACTTGGTCCTCGGCGGCCAGGAAAGTCTCATTGGCCTGCACGGCGCGCGCTAGGAAGTCATTCCAAGAGATTCGTTCGATTCGGTTCTTGGTATCTCGCCAGTACTTGTACGCCGAATCCTTGTCTCGATCAGTGATCCGTACGTCATCGCAAACCAAGTCAACGACCCACTCGTCGCGGAAGTCCGACACGAGCTCGCGGTTTTCGGCGAAGAACTCACTGTACGCCTCGAGATAATTGTGGAGTCGGTCCCAGTCAGCGTTGGCGAAACGGTGTCTCGCCGCTTTGATCTCGACTATGTGAAGCTTGCGGCTGAGGTTCGCGAGCGTAAAATCCGGGCGCTTGCTTCCGTGATCGATAGAGAAAACCACCTCTTCGCCATGTCGCTCCTTGTAGTACGCCGCGAACTGCCTTGCGAACAGCTTCAGGCTTTGATTCGCCGTGATCGGCGTCCATGTCGCGTCGATCAGCCACGGGGCGGCGGCGACGATCCGCTGGAGTGCATTCTCAGCCCCACCTTCTTCGAGTACATTCTCAAGCTTACGGATCGCCCTGACGCGCTCGTAGGCGATCTGAGCGTACGAAGCCATCTCCGCAATCCGGGTCTTCGAGAAAAGATCTAAGAGGGAGTCTATCCCACCCTTCTCGCCGAACATCGTCCGGTTGAAGGCTTCGAAGGCGTCCATCAGAGCCTTATGGGGCGCCACGGAGAGGACGACCTGTGTCAACCCATTCACATACTCCTGATCCCCAAGTTCGTCTTCGGCAGCAAAGCGGCCGATTTGCTTTCCGAACCCCAAGGCTGTGGAAACGATGTCGTCGTCGGCGAAGCGCTTCCTGGCCCGAGCTTCCAGCCCTGACGCTTCCAGAAAGAGCTGTTCAACCCTCTTTCGCCGAGGCTCCCGGGATGCAGCGGCGATCCGCCTGATCCGTTCGGCACCCCACTCTCGAAACGCTCTCCCGTAGTCGGATTCCCACAGAATGTCCTGTCGATCCGTGGTGACGAGGTCTTCCCCTTCGTCCTCGTCGAGCCATTCGGCGTGGATTTCGCCTACGAGGTAGGAGCGCACCGTGAACTCGCCGGTGAATCCCGCCGACTGTCCGAACGCCCGAGTTGTGGCCACGATCTTCCCGCGGGCATAGATGCGGACGCCAGCCATCTCCTCGTTCTTGTAGGCTCCCTTGGCGAGTCCCATCCACCCTGAAACTGGCAGGTCACCCTGTTCATCTGGAAGCGGCACCGGTTTCTCGGATACATCGACCCGCGTGCCTTTCATCAGGGGGATCGAAAGGGATCCGATCTCGAACGGAGGGTTCTCCCCAGGATTCCGTGTGTCCTCGATGCTAACCTTGAAGTCGTTCTGGCACAGTCCGAATCGTCGCGCCATCTGCCGATGAAAAACCTCCTGATTCGGAACTCTCTTCGGCAGGAAGTCGATCAGCCGAACCGTAGTCCCCTGCTGCGATCGATAGGTCCCATCTTGGTCACCTACGTCCATCGCGACCGGCTTGTCATCGTCGGCGAGGATCTTGTCGTAGGGCATGATGAAGTGGGAAACCGAGTAGCCATCCTCCGTCTCGTCGCCCCCGGCGGAGATGATCTCGATGCGCTTGCAGATACCAAAGGGAGCGAGCTTGCCAATGCCCTTCCGTCCCATCACCGAGCGTCTCTTCCGCCTGGACCGCTTGCCTTGAATTGGGTCGGCCCTCCGATCCCTTCCGACCCTCAGAAAATGGCAGTTTGCCTCTCGTTCGGTAATCCCGTGCCCGTCATCCGCAACCTCGATGGTGTAGCCATAGCCCTCCACCTCCCCCGTTTCCCGGTTCTTGCGCGCAAGAAGGGTCGCGAGCGGGACCCGAACCACGACGCTCTCCGCATCCGCGTCGTACGCGTTGGCGACGAGCTCGGCGACAACCGCGCTCACGCGATCATACAGGCGGACCCCCAACTTATCCACCGTCATGCGTGAAATCCGCATGACGTAGCGCCCCGAGCCAGCACTGTCAGTCATTCGTGGATCCTGTCGGAGTGGGCCAAGCAACTGCGGCCCCCGTGAACCAAGGGCCGCCTAAGGGGAATCTAGCCCGCATTATGCACGAGGGGTCAGGACCGGGACTCGGCCGAGGTGGGCTCTTGGAGAGCACTTCATTGTTAAGACGTATGAGGCACATCTGAATCCATGAACAGCATGGACTTGCCGTAGAAGGCAGGCGCGAGGCGAGGCGCTCGGCGGAGAAGCAGGCAGCGAGCTTGGAAGACAGCTGCAGTTGGTTGTCGCAGGCTGTCAGGAGGAAGCATCCGCCGTCAGAGCTGACATGCGAAGGGTCGAACTGGGCGACGACTTCGTGGTCGGGAAGAAAATCGGGAAAGAGGGTCTTCTGGGGTGTGATCTCCGTCATATCCCCCTATTATACATTATTGATGATTGTAAGGGAGAAGAGACCCTCCTCCGCACTAAGTGTGGGTCCGATGATGGGTGAGCATGGCTTGGTGGGCGGTACGTGGCCTCGCTTCCAGTAGCTGCTCTTCCTTCTTACAGTAGTGGTTTGCCCGCTTCGGCTGAGCTGCGGGGTCTGCGCCAAGGATACCGCATGGTCGCGGCCATGTGCCAGCATGGTACTGTATGTACGGTGTCTCATGCGGCTAACCACGATTCTCAATCGAGTTCACAAAATACCCGGCTTCGTCTACGGCAAGATCCGGCTGCTGGAGAATGCCGCCGGGGTCGGGCGCTTGGAGGTGCAGGTGCGGCCTCGGGCCGGCAACCGCCCCGTCTGCTCGGTCTGCGACATGCCCGGACCGGGCTATGACCGACTCAAGCCGCGCCGCTTCCAGTTCGTGCCCGTGCTGGGCCTGCAGGTCTGGCTGGTGTACGCCATGCGCCGCGTCAGCTGCAAGTGGTGCGGCAAGGTCAAGGTCGAGAAAGTGCCTTGGGCCGACGGCAAGCGCCCGGTCACCAAGGCCTTCGCCTGGATGCTCGCCGGCTGGGCCAAGCGTCTCTCTTGGAAGGAGACCGCCTCAGCCTTCGACGTGTCCTGGGAATGCATGCATCGCTCGGTCGCCATGGCCGTGCGATGGGGCCGCGAGCAGGTGTGCCTCAAGGACATCCGCGTGCTCGGCGTGGATGAGATCGACTGGCACAAGGGACACAGGTACCGGACGCTCGTGTACCAGCTCGACGCCGGCTGCCGCCGCCTGCTGTGGGTCGGCGAACACCGCAAGAAGAAGACGCTCGAGGACTTCTTCGACTGGTTCGGCCCAGACCGCTCGGCCAGCCTGCACGTGGTTTGCTCCGACATGTGGAAGCCCTACCTGACCGTCGTCGCCGACCGTGCTTCGCAAGCTGTTCGTGTTCTGGATCGCTTCCATATCATGAAAAAGCTCAGTGAAGCCATCGACAAGGTCCGCGCCGGCGAGGCTCGCCAGCTCAAGGCCCAAGGCAAGAAGCCCGTCTTGAAGAACTCCCGCTGGCTGCTGCTCAAGTGGCGCGAGCACCTCAGCGAACTCCAAGTGCCCCGCTTGCAGGAACTCCTCAAGCTCAACCTCGACACCGTCCGCGCCTACCTGCTCAAGGAGGAGTTCCGCCAGTTCTTCGAGGCCCGCTCCCCCACCCTGGCCAACAAGTTCCTCAAACGCTGGCGCCGCCGTGCCTACCGCACCAAACTCCAGCCACTGGCCAAGTTCGCCCGCATGCTCACCAACCACCGGCCCCTCATCCTCAACTGGTTCCGCACCGGGCGCTGCCACTCCTCCGCCGCGCCTTCGGCTTCCGCACCTACGACGCCTGCCAACTCGCTCTCTACCATGCCCTCGGCCACCTTCCCCAGTCCCCCGACGACCACAAATTCTGCGGATGAGCTATGAGGCGCTCGGGGTGCCCGTCTCTCCGACATGGCTGAGAGCAATCAGTCCTTAACAGGACTTCCTGCAGGTGGGTTCCGAACTTGGCGGCGCTGCCTTGAACACCCGCCCTCACCGAGAAGAGACGTCGCTAGCCTCTAGTCCGAGCGATGCGCAACTGATTCCTGACGCGGTAGGTCGCTCATGCGCAGTTCCCTAGGGCACCGCATCGCACAGACCCGCCCGGTCAGCCAGCACCGCATCGCCGCACTACCTCTGCCCGCTCCCCGCCACGGGCACCCGAACCCGGTTCCCAGAACCAGCACGCACCTTCGCTGCGCTAGGATTCAGAAAGGGAGTACTCAGCGCCCCTTTACTGAATCCTTACGGACCGGAGTAGCAGAGACTCTCTGACGTGACTACGCCTCGGAACCGACGAAACGGACTGCATCGATGAATGGCAAGAGCGTGGCGAGCCCCGTATCGACGGGGGGAGGTGGCGAGCAGTTCGAGCAGCATGTCGCTGCGTTGGCGCTCGGTCTGCTGCTCGTGCGGGGGATTCCGCCAGTTCTGACCGATACGTCGGTGGCCGAGGTACATCTCCAGACACGACATTTGGGGTGGCACACGGACGACCTGCTGGTGATTGGCGAGAGGAGTGACGAGTCGCGCCGGCAGCTGGCGCTGCAGGTCAAACGCAGCTTCCGAGTCTCCGTCGGCGATGCCGATTGCCGCAAGACTATCCTTGGCATGTGGAACGACTTTCGGTCGGATCGATTCGACGCGTCGCAGGACCAGCTGGCAGTCGCCACTCTGCATGGGACGTCGGTGTTGCTGCGGGACTTGGTGTCCCTGCTGGAATGCGCTCGGGCATCGATTGACGCGGAGGACTTTGGGCGCCGGCTGGAACTTGACGGATTCGTTTCGAAGCGGGCGAAAGAACATAATCGCAACATCCGCCAGATCCTGATCGACCAAGGCGTCGAGTCACTGGACGAGGACCTCTATTGGCGGTTCCTCCGGGTGATCAGCGTCCTGAGCTTCGACCTCAACACGGCGACGGCCCAGACAGAAGCCTGGATGTTGTCGCTGTTGACGGCCTGCAGCGCGTACGGGAGCGGATCCAACGAAGCGGCGCGGGCGGCTTGGGCGACGCTGCTGCAATGCGTGGGCAAGGGGCGGCCCGCCGCGAAGTCGTACGCGAGAGGGGATCTGCCACCGGAACTGCGGAGGCGGCACACGCCGGTTTCGGCAGCGGATCGCAGCGGACTAACGGTGCTGGTCGAGCATGGGCAGACGGTTCGGGACGGCATCCGCTTGGTGGTCGGTGACGGCTACACCATCGAACGCTCCACGCAAGTGCAAGCACTGGCGGCGAAGCTGGCAGTGCATCAAGTCGTGATCGTGTCGGGAGTCGCGGGATCGGGGAAGTCGGCGATGGCGCGGGAACTTCTTGCGCAGCTGGAGGACCGCTATCCGGTGTTGTCGTTCCAAGCGGTCGAGTTTGCGACCGCACATGTCGACCAGACGCTGGCGAACGCGCAGACCTCGCTTAACCTGCAGCAGCTGATTGCCTTGCTGGCGGGGCACGACAGGAAGGTCGTCCTCGTGGACGGCGTCGAGCGATTGCTGGAATGCTCGGTGCGAGACGGCTTTTCCCAGTTGCTGCAACTCACACGGAAGGATCCGTCGACCCAGATCGTGCTTACGGTAAGGGATTATTCGCTGGAGACCGTGCTGAGGGCCCTAATTCCTGCCGAGCTGAATCCTGAGATCTTCGAAGTGCCAGCGTTGACTGACGCTGAACTGGATGCCGTGGGGGACGGCGTGCAGACACTCAAGCAGGCACTCGGAAACGCGCCGCTTCGCGCGTTTCTGAGAACGCCTTACCTCGTGGATCTCGCCTCGTGGCTGCGATGGGAAGAGGCTCCCTTCCCGGCGAGTCTCCGCGAATTCCGTCAAGAGGTCTGGCGGAAGCTGATCCGGGACGATGGCCACGCGGGCGACGGGATGCCCATGCGTCGCGAGCGTGCGTTTCTCGACATCGCGTGGCGCCGGGCGATGGAACTTCGCCCGTTCGTGGCGCCCTGTGTGGACGACCCGGGAGCCGTGGAAGCGTTGAGCCGGGACTCCCTGGTGACGACCTCGCCTAACTCCTCCTCCGTATACGCGGTGACGCACGACGTGCTGGAAGACTGGGGTGTTCTTCGACTTATCGACGATCAGTTCGAGGAGAGCGAAGGCTCGCCGAGAGCACTCGAGCAAGCCGTCGGCGGGCGCCCGGCGATTCGCCGAGGAGTCAGGCAATGGCTCGCAGAACGGTTCGAGATGGATGCGGGCAATGCACAGGCCCTAGTGTTTCGTGTGATTGAAGACGAGGGCCTGGAGGCCTACTTCAGAGACGACTGTCTGGTGGCAGCTCTGCGCTCGGAGTCCGCGGCCGGGTTCGTCGATGCTTGCCGGCTGCGGATAGTCCGTGGGGACTTCGACCTGCTGTACCGGGTCACGCACGTCCTGCGCGTGGCGTGCAAGGAGTCGCCGAAATGGCTCGATGTGCCGGGACTTCCGTCGCAGATGCTCGTGCCAACAGGGGGCGGGTGGGCACCGACCCTCCGGCTTGTCCTGGATCTGATTGACGAACTCCTGCCGAAGCACGGGCAGATCGTTCTCGGCCTCGTGGAGGACTGGGCCAGTCAGATCGGCGGGCGGAACACCGCGCCGGCGGGAGTTGCGGCGGCTGGAGCGATCGTGGACAGGCTGCTCCAGGAGTTCGAGGGCTACGGCTCACGGGACGCGCGCGAACGCACGCTAAAGGTGGTCACAAAGATCCCGGGAGTCGTTGCGCAATTCAAGGACCTGATGGAACGGGCGAGAACGTGTGGCCACGAAGACCGGATCGCATTCGGTTTGTTCGAGTTGGTCGCTGCGAAGCTAGAAGGCGGTTGCGTGTGCCGAGAGTTTCCGAATGAGGTGACTGCACTGCTGGACGCTCGGTTGCGGTTGTCGGACGCTGACCGGGAGCGCAACCGTAGCCTCAGAAAACGGTCGATCCTTGGGATCAACCACCGTTTCGGGGTCCGCCGACTGCCGATTGGCTCGTACAACCCGCCCAGTGCGTGGCAGGGGCCATTTCTGGCGCTTCTGGGATGCCACCCGACAAAGGCAGTGCGGTTCATACTGCGTCTCCTCAATCATGCGGGCCGATCGTATGCTGCGGAGCAGCGGCTAGGGAAGATCTCGTTGTCGATCCCGAACGGCGGGACCGTGGAGCAATGGGCGAATGGGTCGCTATACGGTCTCTACCGGGGTACCAATATGGGGCCTAACAGCATTGTTTCGTTACTGATGGCGCTCGAGTCCTGGCTCTTGAGTCTCGGAGAGATGGACGGCGACGTTCTGGAGGGTTGGCTCCTGCGCGTGCTCAGGAACAGCAACAACGTGATGGCGACGGGCGTTGTCGCAAGCGTGTGCGTGGCGTACCCGGACAAGGCTGGGAAAGCCGGATTGGCGCTTCTGTCGAGCAGGGAGATCGTGCAGCTCGACCGCGAACGCCTAGCCCTGGAGTACAGTTCCGCATTCGAGATTGGTTTCGGGCTTGACCCACGCCGCCACATATTCGAGCGGGAGCGGCTGGCGTCCAACAAGCTGCCCCACCGGCGGAAGGATCTGGAGTCGCTGGCGGTGGGGCTGCACTTCGGGAAAGACCGTGAGGAAGTCTGGTCGATCATCGACCGTCATCGAGAGCGAGAGCGGGTGTCGGCGGAATCCGGCGAGGACACCCGGGCGTGGCGATTAGCGTTGCATCGCATGGACGTCAGGGGCTACGAACCTCAAAACGCCCCCGAAGGGGTGGACGTGGAGGATAGTGAGGTCGCCGGGGATTGGATGTATTTCGGCCCCGGGAAGGCGGAAACGGACGTCCAAGAGAAGGTCGACGAGACGGCTAGGTCGGCGAGCGCCATAGAACGCTTCCTTCGGCTTGAGAACCTCGGTAGGAAGGTGTGGGAACGGGACGCCTCTGTCGGCGACGTGGAGTGGCGTACGAGGCTGCTGGCAGAGGCGAGAGCCGTAGAGCGTGAGTTGGACGAGCCGATGGAGTTTCTTCGCGATGGTCCGGGGTTCGCTGCCGCCGTGTGCATTCGGGACCACTTGGACGAACTCGACGAGGGGGAGTTCGAGTGGTGTGCCAAGCGTGTGGACTTCGAAGTTCGCCGCAAGTCCGGCACGACCGACCCAGCTGACCGTTCCGGAAAGTTGTTCCACGCGGATCGAGCGTGCGCAAGTGTGGTGCCGTTGCTGGCGGTCCACCCGGTGCAGGCGGTCGGAACCGATGCGACCGCCCTTCTTTCCCTAGCGCTGACGCACCCGATCAACCAAGTATCGGAATACGCGTTCGGCGGTGTCGGTGCTTTTCTCGGCGAAGAGCACAAGTCGCTGGCGCTGCAATGCGCGGCGGCGGCGGCGTACCGATCGCGGCTGGCGCTCGCAGTGCGGGAGGCGAGGCGCCACCGGCGAGCGGCTGGGATCGACGGCGGACCGGATCCGTTCGCGTCGATCGTGCCAGCGGTGCGACAGGGGATCAAGGACCGGACCCTGAACCCCGAGGAAGAACTCCGACTGCTGGACTTCGGCAGTCCGGTGCGCGGTGCCGCCGTCAGGGCGCTGCTGGCGGTCTTCGAACGCAGACCGGACTGGAAGGAGTCACGTTGGTTCTACTCGAGGGTCGCACGATGGCTCGTCGGTGAGTGGCGCGATGGCGCCCGGGGTGCTCAGCGCAGATCAAGGAACTATGAACTCGAGAGCGACGCACTTCGATTGCTGGCGGGGTTCGTGCTGCGTCTCCCGGAGCCGGAGGCGGTCCAAGTCAGCGCTCCGGTCGTGGAGGCGGTTGCCAACCAGCGGCAGGAGGTCGAGCACTTCGTTGCGGGACTGATCATGTACGCGGACGGCAATAGTGACGACTGCTTCTGGGAGCTCTGGCAGCGGTTGGCCGACGCGATCGCGCGTTCGCCCTGGGGACAGGGGCTGAAGGACGAAACGTTGTCCGGGCTCGGTCTGCTGCATATGATCTTTCTCGGCCCTTACTGGAAGGAGGACGCCAAACAGTGGCACAGGCTGGAGGGCCATGCCTACCGACTGGACGAGCTGGCGAGCAGCCTGCCGGCGACGGTGCCGGTCATGCGTGCGTACACGGACTACCTGAGTAGGGTCGGCCACGGATCCCTTCCGAAGGCTTTCGAAGTCGTGGGTCAGGTGGTGGGGAAGGGTGATGGCATTCGTATCGCGTCGGATTCCAGCGTGGCGTTCAATCTCGAGACGTTGCTGCGGCCGTTCGTGTACTCGCAACCGCATCGCATCAAGACCGACCCACCGCTCCGGGAGGCAGTTCTGAACATTCTGGACGCGCTGGTGGCGGGAAGGTCGGCGTCGGCATATCGGATGCGCGACGACTTCGTGACGCCGTCATCGGGATAGTGAGAGCGCGCCTACGTTGAGGCCGTCACGAGTCCCCGCAGGACGGCTGGGGCCGAGACTCGGGCATTGCCGAGTTCTCGGGCCCGCAACGCCAAATCCGTGATTGCTGTGCTGATGCTCATTCGGTCCGGTGGAGCTGCAGCCGCCCTAGGGACGGGAGGCGGACGGCGGGGCAGCGCATTGGTCCGGAGGTGCGGCATGAAGGATCTCCCGGCGCTTCTCGACGAGCATCTCGCTACGTGGCGCGCCCTCGGGACCGCCGCCGCCGCCGCCGAGCGCATCCTGCGGAGCTTCCGCGGGTTCCTCCGACAGCATGTGGCCGTCTGCATCACCACGAAGCTCGCGCTACGGTGGGCCACCGAGCCCAGCCAGGCGCAGCCGGCTTGGCACGCGCGGCGACTTGCGGTTGTACGCGCCTTCGCGCGGTACGCCAGCGCGGAGGACTCTCGCCACGAGGTTCCTTCGAAGGAACTGCTCCCAAACCCACATATCTACAGTGCAATGGAGATCTCCTAGCTGATCGGTGCGGCGTGGCGGCTGCGCGGAAGCACCGGTCTGCGGGCTTGTACCTGCCTAGTGCCTGTGAGAAAAGATGCGGGCCTCATCCGCGGAATCTGTGGGCATCGGGGGGATCGGTAAGATCAGCCAGAGTATGGTAGAGGGCGAGTTGGCAGGCGTGGTAGGTGCGGAATCCGAAGGCGCGTCGGAGAGCGACTTTGGCTTTGAGGTGGAGGCACTCGACGGCGCCGGAGGAGTGGCAGCGCCCGGTGCGGAACCAGTTGAGGATGAGGGGCCCTTGGTGGGTGAGCATGTGGACGAACTAGGCCACAGGCTGGATCTTGGTGCGGCAGGCACGGCGGCGCCAGCGTGTGAGGAACCGGTTGGCCTGGGTGGGGGAGCGAGCATCAAAGAACTGGCGGAACTCCTCCTTGAGCAGGTAGGCCCGGACGGTGTCGAGGTTGACCTTGAGGAGTTCTTGCCAGCGGGGCACTTGGACTTCGCTGAGGTGCTCGCGCCACTCGAGCAGCAGCCAGCGAGAGGTCTTCAAGACAGGCTTCTTGCCTTGGGCCTTGAGCTGGCGAGCCTCGCCGGCGCGGACCTTATCGATGGCTTCGCTGAGCTTCTTCATGATATGGAAGAGATCCAGAACACGAACAGCCTGCGAAGATCGGTCCGCTACGGCGGTCAGGTAGGGCTTCCACAGGTCGGAGCAGGCCACCTGCAGGCTTGCCGAGCGGTCTGGGCCGAACCAGTCGAAGAAGTCCTCGAGCGTCTTCTTCTTGCGGGGTTCGCCAACCCACAGCAGGCGGCGGCAGCCGGCATCGAGCTGGTACACGAGCGTCAGGTACTGGTGCCCCTTGTGCCAGGCGATCTCATCCACGCCGAGCACGCGGATGTCCTTGAGGCACACCTGCTCGCGGCCCCATCGCACGGCCATGGCGACTGAGCGATGCACGCATTCCCAGGACACGTCGAAGGCTGAGGCAGTCTCCTTCCAGGAGAGTCGCTTGGCCCAGCCGGCGAGCATCCAGGCGAAGGCTTTAGTGACAGGGCGCTTGCCGTCGGCCCAAGGCACTTTCTCGACCTTGACCTTGCTGCACCACTTGCAGCTGACGCGGCGCATGGCGTACACCAGCCAGACCTGCAGGCCCAGCACGGGCACGAACTGGAACCGAAGCGGCTTGAGTCGGTCATATCCAGGTCCGGGCATGCCGCAGACCGAGCAGAGGGGGCGGTTGCCGGCACGGGGCCGCACCTGCACCTCCCAGCGCCCGTCCCCGTGGGTATTCTCCAGCCGCCGACTCTTGCCGTAGGCGCAGCCCGGTATCTTGTGAAGTCGATTGAGAACCGAGGTTAGCCGCATGATACACCGAACATGCAGTACCATGCTGGCAGATGTTCGAAACCCTGCCGTATCCTTGGCGCAGACCCCGCAGCTCAGCCGAAGCGGGCAAACAACTACTGCAAGAAGGAAGAGCAGCTACTGGGCGCGAGCCCACGTACCGCCCACCAAGCCATGCTCACCCATCATCGAACCCACACTTTGTGCGGAGGAGGCCCTTTTCTCTATGATTGCTCGAAGCTGAACAGGCATTGAAGCCACTTGGAAAACTCCTTCGCACTCGGTGCATTGATGTCCAAGTCGCCAGTCCCGATGGCGGCACCCATCTTGCGCGGCTCTCTTCGGGTTGCCAGCCAAGCGTGAATTCTGGCCCGCTCCGTCTTCTGTTGCTTGAACTTTCTTTCTTCAGCAGGGATGGAGTCGACATAGCGTCGCGCTCGCGGCCAGACAGTGTCAGTGGCGGGGATCATTGCTGCGATGAAGTCTTCCAGTTCACCGGGCGAGCCGTTGTCGGGCATCAACCAGACTCCGACGCGTGGATTGCCCTCAACGACAGTTCCGCCAGAAACGGCAGTCTGAGGCAGTTCATATCCCAACCCGCTAAGACAATCAGCTATAGCCGCCCATCGCGATAGCGGATCGCTGTTGGCATCCACGATAATCCCCAATACAGCTCTGCCTGAGACCATCGCTTCAGCACGGATTGCTTTCTTGAGACGCGGGAAGCCTTGCTTGGGAAGGATATCGAAGGTCCGCGCTACGCTTGTACGCTGACAGAGGTGCTTCACGACATGCTCGTCGTCCGGACCCTCAACGAGCAACGCTTGGTTAGAAGATACGGTTGCTGCCACGACAAACCTACCTACCGAACTTCGATGCCTTGTTCAGCCGCAGTCACGATGTCGTCCTGCGTGTATTCGAAGGCGCGCAACTGACCGGTGTCGCGATCGAGTCGGACAAGGGCACCATCGGCGTCCGGGACCTCGCCGAGCGCATGTGCGAAGGCCTCGACACAATCACGGCTATGGGTTGTCGCGAGAACCTGCACGTTGTGATCTCGCGCTGCCTGCAAGACCATGTTCCAGAAGGAGGGTTGAACGGAATAGTGGATTCCGTTCTCGGCCTCGTCAATCAATAAGAAGCCGCGACTGCAATTGGCCAGTCCGAGGGCAGCTGAAAATAGACGGATCGCGCCATCTCCCAAGCTCCGCAGAGGCACAGGCCGCGGATGGTCCCTCAGCCTTACGACGACCCGGCGTCTTCTTGATCCATACTCCGGTGCTCCATCGCCGACCATGGCCACACGTGAGATGGCTTCATTGCTCAGTCTGAGTGCTTGCAGCGCCAGATTCTCCGCCTCAGTCAAGGCGACCCGGTCCCAATAGCGGGCGAGCATCTCATTGGTCGGCAGCCCCGGTCCCAACACGCCGCACGCAATGGTGGGCCATTCGCTGCTTTGCGACGCCAAGCCTCGCCATAGCCTGTCAAGCCGCCGAGGGAGCCATCTGCCTTCTTGGGCATGTTCACCTGCCAGCCACGGCAATACTCTGCTTTCTTCCTGAAACACTGCCTTGACAAATTGTTCTTGGTCTTCCATCAAGAACTCAGAGAGCATGTTTTGCTGAAAACTAGGCAAGCTTGCCAACGGAGCCGACTCCAAGCGCAAGCGGTCCTCGCCGGACTGTGGGCCGATGACGACGGGCCGTGCCAGCGACGCGAATCGGCCGTGAAACAAAGCGGAGAAATCCGGTTGGGCAAAGGTACCTTGATCATCGCCGAGCGGTGAGGAGAACTCCTCGCGCTTGGTCAGCAACCTGCGCAGCACTTGGGGATGCGCCTTTGCTGCATAGACTTGGACCGCTTCCAAGACTGTCGTCTTTCCGACGCCGTTGCGACCGGTGAGCAGAGTTACGCGAGCCAATCGGGAGATGGAGAGAGATTCAATTCCACGAAAGTTGCCGATCGACAGATCAGTCAAATGAAGGCCGTTGGTCAATCCATGCGGCGTGACTGCCATGGATCGAGTCTAACACGCATGAACACGCATGGAAGACCTGAGGCGCTGGCCGGCAGCAGTTCTCAGAGTCGCAGATCCAGAGGGTGTGATGGGCCTAGGTGGCGACTGTCGAAGCGCCAGTCACAGTGCTGCGGCGGGCTGAACACCGTCAGCAGGTCAGCCGGGCCGTTGGAGCCGTGCTCGGGGCAATGCTTAAGATGGCGGCCTTGGCGGGAGCTGTGGGGGCGTGTCCGTCTCGGACAGTTCGCGGCGTAGGCCGGCGCGCACTGGGCTAGCTGGGCCTTGACGGCGCTGATCAGGTTCCCTCTCGCGATCTTCGGAGCAGCCATGGAGGACTGCCGGGTGAGCGAGAACGTCTTAGCCCGCAGCCGAGTAAGCGGAGTCGTGGCCGGGCGGTAGCGTCGTGAGGGCCGCCAACAGGTGGCGGTTGGAGTAGCGACGCCAAGCTACCTGACAGAAGAAGAGTGCAAGTGGTTTTGAAGAAAACCCGAGCCGGTCGCGTTCTCCACGTGCCGTGCGCCGCTGCACGCGAGGGCAACGGCGGTGCCATGGAGCGTCGCAGAACTCGTAGTTCGGGGTGCCGAGGCGCTGTTCTTCGCCGAAGGAGGCACGGATCGAGCCGCTATGTCAAGGATCAAGCTATATGTAGCGCTATCCCGACGTTCATTCTGGGTAACTGCCTAGGTAATGAGATGCAGATCGGACCAGACGTCGGTCTGGCTGCGGCACAAACGAAAGTCGGTCGAGGACTCCCGGAGGCCGGGGCTAGAACTTCAGGCTGGCGAACCGCTCGTCCGGGGGCGTCAGCAGGGCCTCGATCGCAGGGAGGCCTTGCTGGCGCGCAGTCGAGCGCACGCTGCGCAGTGTCGCGAAGTCCCGGGCCCCTGGCTCGGTGCGGAAGCACCCCGAGATCCTCCTTCTCAGCCTCATCACGCGCCGGTCCTGCTCGGCCAAGTCGTTCGTGAACGGCACTGCAGAGTCCGTCGGCCAGCGCAGCATCAGACTTCTGGTCATCGTGTGTCCTAGCAGTTATTCAGAGTGGAGCAGCTTCCGGGACACAAGTCACATCAATCGCTATAGATTTGTGTGATTATGCACGATATAGCTCCTGACTGCCTGAAATACTCCTTCTGCAGTCATGTAGATGTTGTAAATGGTGGATTCTTCACCGATTCAGGAAACAGATCGGCCTCGCATCGGATGGGCTGGGTCGACCGCCGCGGCTAACTGCAAGAGTCCGATTGAGGGTCTGCTGTGCTGGCCCCGTCCGAGCCGCCTACTGCGGTGGCGCAGTGCGGGCCGCAGGCGGCTGTCGGCCAGCGGCGGATGAGCCGGCACGCTGCGGCGGGGCGTGCTGCGGGCCATAACGCCGAGCGGCTCGGGTGCCGTTGCTTCCGCCGCCCACGACACCACGGCAGCGAGCGCGGCCAGCGGCAGGCTGGCCTGCGGCCGCAGCAGGGCGGGCGAGGACCGGCCGGTCGGGCAGGGCGGGGCGATGGGCTGCTTCCCAAGACGGCGCTGGCTGTCTCCGCAGGCAGCTCATCTTCTCGCTGCATTCGGATTGCATGGACACTGACACCATGGTAGTGGCAATCAGTCATTGACAGGAGCAATGATTGTCAACATACTCTTGACTGATCGAGACTAAATGTGGTATACTCGCAGGGTGGCTGACGAGAACACCTTCGCAGGCGCCCAGCTGATCTTCAACGCCCCACCTGGCGACTGCAGCTCGATCACCCAGGAGCTGCACTTCCTCAGCCGAGGCGACACCTGCTACTACTACCTCGGCTGCCGTTGCATCTGCTTCCACCGCCTCGACGACCGCGTGGAGCGCAACCTCTGGCTGGCCCGTCTGGCACAGATGGGTCACGCCTCCGCCAGCCAACTCGCGGCCGTCCACCAGATCTCCGCGCGCACCGTCAAGCGCGCCCAGCAGCGTCTCGAAGAGGGTGGCCCGGCGGCCTTCTTCAACACGCCCCCACGCCCGGGACGACCGCTCGCCATCCAAGACCCCCAGCTGCTCGCACGCGCGGCCGAGCTGCTGCTCGGCGGAACCAGCCTGCGGAGCACGGCCCGCCAGCTGGGCATCAACTACCAGACCCTGCGCAACTACAAGCGGGCCGGCCGGCTGCCCGGCCTGCCCCCCGACCAAGACCAGCCGGAGCCGAACGGAGACCTTGAGCCGGGGGAGGTCCTGCCGTCGCAGAACTCCGACCCGGGCCAGCCGGCTCCCGCGGAACCGAGCGCCGGCGCCGCGCCGGGCGACGCGCCGCCGCGGAATTCCGACCCGGGCCGGCCAGGCCCGGAGCTGAGCGCCGACGCCACGCCGGGGGAGGTCCTGCCGTCGCAGAACTCCGACCCGGGCCAGCCGGCTCCCGCGGAACCGAGCGCCGGCGCCGCGCCGGGCGACGCGCCGCCGCGGAATTCCGACCCGGGCCGGCCAGGCCCGGAGCTGAGCGCCGACGCCACGCCGGAGGAGGCCCTGCCGTCGCAGAACTCCGACCCGGGCCAGCCGGCTCCCGCGGAACCGAGCGCCGGCGCCGCGCCGGGCGACGCGCCGCCGCGGAATTCCGACCCGGGCCGGCCAGGCCCGGAGCTGAGCGCCGACGCCACGCCGGAGGAGGCCCTGCCGTCGCAGAACTCCGACCCGGGCCAGCCGGCTCCCGCGGAACCGAGCGCCGGCGCCACGCCGGGCGACGCGCCGCCGCGGAATTCCGACCCGGGCCGGCTAGGCCCCGCGCGCCCACTCGACAAGCAGCAGCGCAACCTGCGTGACGCGGCCGCACCCCAAGGCCGCGCCACTTGCGACAGCCAGGGCCGCGCTCTGGCCAGCATGGGCCAAGCGCTCACCGAGCGCCTGCCGAGCTTCCCCCAGGCGCTGACCACCGTCACTTGGGGCGGCCTGCTGGTCGCCCTGCCCGCCCTGCTGCAGCAGGGCCTGCTGTCCTGCGCCGGCCCGCTCAGCCTGCCCCAGGGCTTCTACGGGCTGCGCTCCGTGCTGCTGACGGTGGCTTTCATGCTGCTGTCGGGCACCAGGAACCCCGAGCGCCTGGGCTACCTGCCACCCGGCGAGCTGGGCGCCCTGCTGGGCTTGGACCGCGGCCCCGCTACCAGCACGCTGCGCCGTCGCCTGCGCCTGCTGGCCGCCGACGAGTGCGCGCTGGCCAGCTGGCGGGACCAGCTGGCCCAGCTGTGGGCCTCCGACTGCCCGACCGACACGCTGTACGTCGACGGCCACGTGCTGTCCTACTGCGGCCAAGGCCGTCTGCCGAAGCATTTCGTGGCGCGCGACAAGCTCAAGCTGCCCGGCGCCGCCAGTTGCTGGGTCAGCGCGCCCGGCGGAGTCCCGCTGCTGTGCCTGCACGGCGATCTGAACACCTCGCTGGCCCAGGAGATCCGTCAGCTGGTGCTGCCGCAATTGGAGCAGCTGGACCTGCTCAACGAGCCGGTCGGGCGTCCCAGCCAAGGCGCCGAGCCGCGCCTGACGCTGGTCTTCGACCGCGGCGGGTGGAGTTTCCAGCTCTTCGAGCAGCTGGACCGGCTGGGGGTGGCCTTCATCACGTGGCGCAAGGGCCCCCAGACCGAGCGCTGGCCCCAGTCCGAATTCAAGCAGCTGACCTACGCGGTGGCCACGCCGCTCGGCGAGCGCAGCGTGAAGGCGCGCGCCGCCGAACGGCGTGTCCCGCTGCGCGAGAAGGACGCAAAGCAAGTCGCCCAGGACGCAAAGAAGGTTGCCCAGGCTGATCCCGCGCCCCCCACCGACCGGCTGGACACGGTGCGCGAGCTGCGCTTCTTCGACGAGTCGCGGCTGCCGATGCCCTCGCGCAACGGCCCAGCGCGCAAGGCGCAAGCCTGCGCGTCGCCCGCCCAGCACCAGCGTCAGCCCGCGCTGATCACCAACCACGTCAGCCTGGCGGCCGAGGACGTGCTGGGCCGTCTAAGGGCCCGTTGGGCGCAGGAGAACAGCTTCAGAGGGGCGTCATACTACCCCATTCCACGAGGCTCGGCAGGAGTCTCGACAGCAGCAGGTGCGGATTTGCCGCCGGGGCCACCCGTTCGACGGCTGGCGGCTCAAGATCGTGTCCAGCCGGAGACGTGCCAACGGCCAGCTCTGGCTGTACGTTGAGCTGCCCGACGGTCGGCGGCGCTCCTGGCCGGCTGCCTGGACCACGCTGCAGCCGCCGCCGGAGGGCGACGAGTGCGTCCGCGCCCGCGTGGCTGACCTGCGAGTGTTGCGTACTCTGGTGCAAGCGTTGCAGCGGCGCCATGCGGGACCAGGGGCGGACAGCGGGGCTGGAGGGCAGGCTGCTGGCGCTGCTGCAGCAGGAGGAGCAGGAGGAGCGGCAGGCCCGCTGGCGGAGTCTGCCGGCCGAGGCGCGGCGGGCAGCGGTGGAGCAGCTGGCGCGGATGATGCTGCGGACGCTAGCGAGGGGGTGGGGCGATGAAGCGGGAGACGCTGATCCAGCCGACGCATCTTGAGCGGCTGGCGTTGGTGTACGTGCGCCAGTCGACGCCGGGACAGGTGCTGGAGAACCGGGAGTCGACGCGGTTGCAGTACCGCTTGCGAGAGCGGGCGGAGCAGCTGGGCTGGCCGCGGGAGCGCATCCAGACGATCGACGAGGATCTGGGCTGCTCGGGATCGGGGGCAGTGGAGCGCGCGGGGTTCGAGCGGCTGCTGAGGGCCGTGGCGCGGGGGCGGGCCGGAGCGGTGTTCGGCCTGGATGCGTCGCGCTTCGCGCGCAACGGGGCGGAATGGTTCCAGCTGTTGCGCTGGCTGCGGGCCACGGACACGTTGCTGGTGACGGACGAAGGGGTGTATGACGCCAACAGCGGGGACGACAGTTTCGTGCTGGGCATTCACGGGGCCCTGTCGGAGGCGGAGCTGTACAAGATCAAGGCGCGCATGGACAAGGGGGCGCTGAACAAGGCGCGGCGGGGCGAGCTGTACATCAATGTGCCGACCGGTTTCGTGGTGGACGGCCAGCGGTTGCGCAAGGACCCGGACCGGGACGTGCGCGAGGCGGTGGGGGAGGTGTTCCAGCGATTCCGGGAGTTGGGGACGGCCGGGCAAGTGACGAGGCAGCTGCGGGCGGAGGGGCTGAAGCTGCCGTCGCGGTATGCGGGCGAGCAGGGGTTGGAATGGCGCGAGGCGACCTACTCGCGGGTGTGTAACGTGCTGAGGAATCCCGCCATGGGCGGGGCGTACGCGTGGGGCAGAACGCGCACGAAGCTGCACTTGGACGAGCGGGACCGGGAGCGCAAGACGAGGCGCAAGTTGCCGCTGGAGGAGTGGCGGGTGCTGTTGAAGCAGCACCACGAGGGCTACGTGGAGTGGGAGGAGTGGCTGGCGATCCAGGAGCGGCTGGCGCGGAACGCAGTGAGGCACGGCGGACGAGGGGCGGCGCGGGAAGGGCGGGCGCTGCTGCAGGGGCTGGCCATCTGCGGCAGCTGCGGGCGGCGGATGCAAGTGCGTTACGCGAGCTCGGTGCAATACCGCTGCGTGCCCAGGAACGGCGAGGGAGGCTGCCAGTATCTGGGGGGCGAGCGGCTGGATCGGCTGGTGGCGGAGCTGTTGCTGGAGGGGCTGGGGCCGGCGGCGGTGGAGGCCGCCCAGCAGGCGGAACGGCTGCGGGAAGAAGCAGCGCGGCGGCAGCTGCTGGGGTACCGGCGGGAAGTGGAGCGCAAGGAGTGGGACGAGCGCAAGGCGCGCCGGGAGTATTTGGCAGTGGAGCCGGAGTTCCGGCGCGTGAAGCGGACGCTGGCGCGGGACTGGGAGCGGGCGCAGCAAGAGCTGGAGCGGGCGCGGGAGGCGTTGCAAGCAGCGCGCCAGGAGCAGCAGGCGTCGCGGGCGGGCGAGCCGGCTGCGCTGTCGCGGGAGGAGCGGGCGGGCCTGAGGCAGTGCTGCGAGGACTTGCGGGCCGTGTGGGAGCACGAGGCGACCAGCTGGCGGGACCGCAAGCGACTGCTGGGGGCGGTGGTGGAGGAAGTGGTGCTGACCAGTGACCGCGAGGCGGGCCAGCTGGGAGTGCTGCTGCGCTGGCGGGGGGGCTGGATCGACGAGCGGGAGCTGACTCGGCGGCCCATGCCCGAGCACGAGCGCACGCCGGAAGCGACCGTGGAGCTGGTGCGGCGCCTGGCGCAGTTCGATTACGACCGCGAGGTGGCCGCGGAGTTGCGGCGGAGGGGGTTGCGCACGGCGCGCGGTCTGGAGTTCACGCGGCGCCGGGTCAGGTTCTTGCGACAGCAGCACCGCATCCCCGGCTGCCCGCGCAAGCAGGCCGGCGGTCCGGAGCCGGTGTCGGTCCCGGCAGCGGCGCGGGAGCTGGGAGTGTCGGTGTCCTCGCTGTACCGCTGGATAGCGCAGGGCTGGGTGCCGGCCGAGCGGTCGGGGCCGGAGGGCGCCCTGCGGGTGCGACTGGACGCGAGAGTGAGGGCGAAGTTTCGCGAGGTGGTCCCGGAGGGTTACGTGCGGGCCGAGGCGGCGGCGCGGCAGCTGGGAGTGTCCCGCCAGACGATCTGGTCGCGCATCCGGGCCGGCTCGCTGCCGGCGCTGCGCGTGGTGCGGGGCGCGGAGAGGGGCTTGTACGTGCGGTTGGGCAGCGTGTCGCAACCGCAGTTGCCCGGCTTGCAGGGCGCTGCTGAGGGGAGCGGTTGATGCCGGCGCCGCGCAGCAGCACGCGACCGAGGGGGCCGCTTTCGCGGCGCTCCGCGGACCGCCCGCCAGCCCGCCCGCGGCGTTCCCACGATGCAAAGTGCCTGGCGAGGCGCACTGGCGGGCTGCCGGCTGGCAACTGCCGGCCGACGGGGGCTGCCGCCGGCCCATTCTCAGTCACGGGAGCAGGGGGGCCGGCCGACGGGAGGCCGGAATCCGTCGTCAGGGCCCATTCTCACCACGTAAGCGGACGCTGCGCGCTGCAGCCGGACGGGACCAGTGCGGCCCGCATCCTCCCCCTTGCCAGGCCCCGCGGGACGCCCTTGCCGCGGCGGCAGCGCCCACTCTCGAAGCGTCGACTCCCGGAATGCTCCGCACGGCCGGGCCGCTATCCGCCCTCTGCTGCGGAGGCGTCCCGCAGCCCGTCTGGGGGCCCAACAGCAGCGATCAGGCGTTCCTCGAACCCATTCGGCCTGTCCGGGCCGCCATGGCGCAGGGAATGGCAGCCATGGCAGCCTGCCTGCGGCACCCTGCCGCCTCAGGCCCAGCCTAGGATGGACTTCCTCGGCCTGCCGGTCGGCAGCCAGACTTGCGCAGCAACGCACACCCTTGCGCGACCCGATTCTCTGCCAGCCAACCATTGCACAGCGTGCAGTAGCACAATGGAGGTGCATTATGAAGCGTAGCTGTTCAAATTCATGCGCGAGCACTTCGCGCTCGACACGCTGCCCGAGCACCGGCTGACAGCGCTCGACCCCGCCACCCGCGTGGTGCATCCCATCTGGCGCCAAGCCGACAATCTGGCCCGCCGGTTGAAGACTCGTTGCGGCCAGCTGACGCTGCGCCTGAAACGCTGCTCAGACCGCCTGACCCAGCAGCAGGCCGACGAAAAGCGCGCGAAGCTCCAGCAGCAGACTGACGAACAGCGCACGAAGAGACAGCAGCAGGCCGACGAACTGCGCGCGAAGCTCCAGCAGCAGGCCGACGAACTGCGCGCGGAGATCCAGCAATTCGAGACTGCCCTCGACGGGGCCGAGCAGGTGCGCCGCGGCACGCCGCACTACGTGCTGGCCGGGGAACTGCCCGAGCAGCTGCGCTACCAAGCCCTGCCCAAGCCGTTGCGCTACCTGATGGACACGCTGCGCATGCTGGTCTACCGCACGCAGCTGAGTCTGGCCGCCGCGATCGCTCCCCAGCTGGCCCAGCCCGAGCAGGCCCATGCCTTGGTGCGCCAGTCGCTGCTCAGCGCCGAGGCCAGCCTGCAGCCGGACCACCAGGCCGGCCTCCTGCGCGTGCGCCTGCTGCACCAGTCACGCCAGGCATGGGACGCCGCCGTGCAGCCGCTGCTGACCGCACTCAACCAGACCCGCACGCTGTACCCGGGCACCCAGCTGCGGCTGGTGTACGAGTTCGTCTCCGCGCCGGCCAGCGGCGAGCCCGCGGCGGCACGGCCGCCCGCTGCCTGAGACCGCTACCGACGCACTGCGGTCTCGGGGCCCAGCCGGCCGACTGGCAGCCGCGGACAGGCCCCGTGGCGCGCTCCCCCAGCGGCTGGCGGTTGCGGCGAGCTGGGGCCTGAACCGCCGCACGTGCGGGACCACACTCCGTACCGCTTGGCGTTCCGCGACGGCGCGGCCAGAGTGCCGCAGGGCCCCAGCGGCAGCTGCTGGACAGGCCCCATCCACTCGCCAAGCAAGCTGGCCACCCTCGCCGTGAGCCCGTTCCTCGGCGCGCTCCTAAGACGCGCTTTCGGTCCCCGTCCCGGCCAACGGAAGCCCGAAAACCCCCTCTTCTGCCGCAGAATTCTGGACACAGCTAGTTAGTCCATGGTCAGAACTCTGAGACCATGGTGCGGGTCTCGCGGCTGAACTCCATGCCCACCAAGTGGACCGGCTTGCCGGAGCCGAGGTGCTGGTCGGCAAAGCGCTTGGCCTTGAGCTGCCGCAGCACCCGGCTGGAGACTAGGCGTCCGGCCACAGCCTTGAACTCGAACAACACGATCCGCTGGCGGGTCAGCACGGCCAGGTCTAGGTTGCCTTGGGAGGACGCCTGCTCGGGGCGGGCGTCGAGGCCGCAGCCGTTGCGCAGGGCGAAGAAGGCGGAGGCGTAGTAGCCTTCGTAGCGGTCGAGTTGGTTGTTGCGGTGCCAGTCGGGGGGGCTGGCGAAGAAGGCGCTCAGGGAGCGGTGCAGCTGGTCGAAGCGGGCCGCGCGGAGGTGGTCCGACAGCGAGGAGACGGCGGCCTGGCGGGCGAGGTTGGCCTTGGCGTCGTGTTCAGGGGGCGGCGGGGCGAGGGCCGCCAGCAGGTGGCGGTTGAGGCTGGCGCGCACCTCGCGGTTGGGGTATTCGAGGCGGTAGTGGCGCTGGCCGTCCTTGAGCTCGGAGTGCCGGATGGTGAGGTTGCCGGTCTGGAACAGCAGGGCCGGGGTGGAGATGGAGCCGATGTCGAAGGCCGACAGGAGTTCGTCGGTGGCATGCAGCCCGTCGAGGCTGGGGGCCTGCACGCCGCGGCGGACGAGGATTTCGGAGAGGGAGAACTGGGGGGTGCCGGTCTCGAACCACCAAGCTGGGAATTCGCGCTGGTCGAAGAGCAGGAGGACATCGTAGGGGTTGTAGAGTCGCTCGTCGCCGCCCCAGCTGTAGCCGCAGAGGGAGGAGTGGCAGGCGTCGAGGGTGAGGTCGTTGCGATTGTTGAGGCTGGAGAAGAGGCTGACCTTGGAGAACTTGGAGACGCCGGTGAGGAAGGAGAAGCGGATGTGCTGGTCGCACTCCTTGATGATTGCGTAGACGCCGCGGAGGCAGTTGCGGTTGGCGCGGGTGAGGTCGGGCGCGTCCAAGTTCTCGGTGATGGGTTTGTCGTATTCGGCGACCCAGACTACGCCGCGGCGGACGGACCAGTCCCCCTGGTCGTCGGCCGCCAAGCCATGGAAGAGATCGTGGCGGCCCTCAAAGAGCACCTTGAGGGTGCTGACGAACAAATTCTTGCCGAAGCGACGGGGTCGGGACAGGAAGTAGTGCTTGCCTTGCCTGAAGCGTTGGCAGGCGAAGTGCGTCTGGTGGGCGTAGTTGAGATTCTGCTGGCGGATCTCGTTGAAGGTCTGGACTCCTATAGGGAGGCGGACTCTGGAGGCGGGCTGGCTCACGGCGCGGGTCTCGCGGGCGGAGGGGGTGGAATGGGCGCGGTTCGGCTGCTGAGGAGTTGCCCAAGGAGGGGAGGCGTGGGCTCGGAGTGGCCGGCTGCCTTGGAGCTGGGGGATGCGAGGTGGTCCACGCAAGGGGGCCGGATGGTGTGCCGCTGGCCGGCCGGTGGCAGTCCTTGGCGGGAGGGCTGAGGCGATTTGGAAGGGTGTCTTCCGGATGAGGGGAGAGGGTTATCGCGTGTCGGTGCGCGCCCCTGTGGTCTCTGGCGGCTCGGAGCGGGGCTTGCTCGCCTCGTGGGGGGCTGGTCTTCCCGGGATGGTTCGCTGAGCGAGGAGCGCCTCAGAGCGAGCCGCATGGCGGGGGCAGTGGTAAGGCCGACTGGGAGGCCCGAAATCTTCTCCTCCGGCTTGCATTTCCGAAGATTCCCCGTGCAGGGGCGTTGATCGGCTGCTCCGCAGTCTCAACGTTTCCGGCAGGCGGGAGGGTGCTGTCTGCCGGACACAACCAAGGAGTCGCTCGGGGCTCTTTGAAGTGGCCAGGGCGTCGGTGGGTGCGCTGGCAGCGCACCGGCTGCGCTGGCAGGTCCGCCAGCCAGCCAGTAAGTCGTACTGCTTGAGTATCCGAATCCAGCGTGGCAGGTTGCGCTGCAGGAACGCCTTCTCGTAGTCCACCTTCGGATCTCGGTAGGGACCGTCGGCTCAGTCTGGCTTTCGAGTAGTGAGGAGTAACGCGCTATCGAGGGGTACTCAACGCCACGTCAGGGCCTCGGGCGCGTGCCCTGGTTCAGCCGTCCATCTATGGATGACCTGAAATCAGGGATGTGGCGCCGGCGGTTAGGGAGTCTGGGTGCTGCCGACGGGCGGGAGGGCGGTGTCCTACGGACTCAGCGGGGGAGCAGATCAGAGTTTCTTGGAGTGACCTACGGGCCGGAATGCGGATCGACCTGCTCGCGGCCCAGAGGCAGGATGCTGGTCGGATTGACGGCCGCCGCCTCAGCATGGGCGGTCTTCCGGTTGAGACGGCCGGGAGAGGCGCACGGACCGCAGACCACAGGGAGGGTCGGGATGCCGGCGGCCGTCCGCCGCGCTGGCGCGCGGCCCGGGGAGGTTGCCCGCAGCTGGCAGCCTGCGACCTCGGAGGGGGCGTTCTGGTGGGCGGTTGCGAACGGCATGACTCGTCAACGGGCGGGTGCTGCCAGGCCTTGGTGAGGGTGTTGGGTAGGCGGTCGGCCGGGAGACTGGGAGGCTGCCGGCGGGCGGTCTGTGGTCTGGCGCAGCGGTGTGAAACCGGTTGAGGTGTCCGAGGTGAAGCGGGGCGGTGGGAGGTGTCGGTCTGTGGCGGAGGTGGGGCGACAGGGGGGCTGGCGGGATGAGGGATGGATTGAGGGCAGGGCATTGGGAGGACTCAATGGCTGAAGGGGATGCTGAGGGGTGGCGGGTGGAGTGCAGGTCGTCTGTCAGGGGTGGAGGCGGGTGGACGTGTCAACTGCTTGGATGGCGGCCGGACCGGGCAGGTGGCTGGTGAGGGCGGAACGCAGGGAAGGGGAAATCCATGAAATGCGCCGTGAGGGGGGCGAATGGCGGTGATTGTCGGGCCGCGCGGCGGTTGGGGGCGGCTCGGGGGTGTGCTATCATTCAAAGCGAGAGGACCTGTGAAGGCTTCTCAGTCAACCCCCGGGGGCCGCTCGGCCTTCCGGAGTAGATAAACAGGAGAAGGAAGGAGATACGGTTCATGACACGGAATCGAGTGATGCAGGCGACGGCGCTTGCGGCCATCTTGCTGGCGTTTGGTTTGGCAGGGTGCGGCGGCAGCGAGCCGGCGCCAGTGGCGACGCCCCCGGCGCCCCCCCCGGCGCCTCCGCCATTCCAGCCGGCGCCCGTTGAGGTAGCTCTGGGCGAGGCGGGCGGAACTGCCACGCTGATGACAACCGAAGGCGGTGGGTTCACCCTGAACGGGGAGGACTTCACCGGAGGAAACGTAGAGGGCAGCAACGGGATGACCTACGCGCTGACCTTGGCGGATGGAGAGTGGAGCGCGGCGCACGTGCCTATGGAAGTAGGCATCGAGCTGGGCACCAGCGGCGCCATGGTGACTCTGTCCCAAGGCGAGGACGGCACCAGCTACACGGTGGTCGGATCGACCGGCGTGGCCGGCGTGGCGCTGTCGCCTACGGGCGTGCCGCAGGGGGCTCAGGCTCTCAACGGCAACCAGTACCTCTTCATCAATATGGAGGGCGTCTGGACGGCGAACTTCATCCCTCCCGCCCCAGTGGCGGTGGGTCTGGGCATGAGCGGGGATTCCGTGCATGTGCAGATGCAGGAGGACGGCAGCTACACGGTCGGTGACATGGCGATCGAGGATGGCTCGATGGTGTCGGCAGCTAACGGCAACATGTACTCGCTGTCGATGATGAACGGAATGTGGATGGCCTCCTACAGCGCCATGACGCAGGACGTCACCCTCGGCATCACCGGCGAGATGGTCACGGTCGCGAAGGCCGAGGACGGCAGCTACTGGCTCGGCGACGCCGAGTTGATGAGCGGCGGCATGGCCATGGCAGCGAACGGGAACAACTACACCCTGACGATGGGAGCGGACGGAACTTGGAGCGCGGCCTTCGCGCCCATGGCGACTATGACCGTCTACCTCGGCACGAGCGGCGGGATGCTGATGGCGAACCGCAACGAGAACGGCTCCTACACGGTGGTCGGTCTTCAGGGCGTGTCGGCTTCGACGATCGGAAATAACGGCCTGCCGAGCACGGTTACGGCCTCGAACGGCAACGTCTACACGATCACGGTGGACGGCGGCAACGTGATGGCGACTTTCGCCGCGCCTCCGCCGGTGATGGTGGGCTTGGGCATGAGCGGCGAGAGCGTGTCGCTGCAGGTGGCCGAGGACGGCAGCTACTGGCTGGGCGACATGGCGGTGAGCGGCGGCGAGACGGTGAGTTCATCGGACGGCCGCTCGTACACGCTGTCGATGATGGACGGGATGTGGATGGCGACGTTCATGGGCCCGTCGGTGAGCGTGATGTTGGGCACGCACGGCGGCATGGTGTCGATCGTGACGGCCGAGGACGGCACGTACTGGGTCGGCGACATGCATTTGATGGACGGCGGCACGGTGTCCGGCGACGGCGGGCGGATGTACACGCTGTCGATGGGCGAGGACGGCCAGTGGATGGCGACGTACGTGATGCCGGCGGCGGTGACGGTGGAGCTGGGCAGCGGCGCCGGGACGGTGCAGTTGCAGCTTATCGAGGACGGCAGCTGGTGGCACGGCGACACGGCGGTGGCGGACGGCAGCGAGGTGCAGGCGGCGAACGGCAACGGGTACCGGCTGAGCCTGCTGGACGGCGCGTGGTCGGCGGCCTACTTGGGCGGCCAGATGATGATCCAGGGCACGGGGCTGACGGCCACGGCGCGCGAGGACGGCACGGGCTACGACGTGGGCGGCGCGACGCTGCCGGCGACGGGCATGGGCGACATCATGGTCGGCGAGGCCTCCTACCGGGTGTGGATGGAGGACGGCGCGCTGATGGGCGCGCGCTACCAGACGAAGGCTTGGGACAACAGCACGGACCACTACGCGGGCAATATCCCCACCAACGGGGTCACGTTCACAGCGAATGACGAGGACACGCCGCAGGACGAGTCGCGCACGGGTCTGATTCTGGACGGCGACACGTACTCGATGGGCGACCTGCTGGGTGCGGGGACGTCCTCGAATTCGGGGGACACCTATGTCGCCGACGCGCTGGAGGCGATCGGGAAGATCCGCGTGAAGGCGGCGGCGCTGTTCGAGGCGTTCCCGGACGCGGCGGGTGACGACCTGACCACGCTAGACAACTCCCTTCAAGACCTTTGGGGCGGGGCGGACGACACCGAGACGGGTGAGCTCGAGGAGGCGCTGAACGACGCCTTCGGCACCGACGCGATTGACCTTGATGCTGGCGATAACGCCCAGCCGGCAGACAACGATGACTTCTTGGAAGAGATTGACAAGATCATCGAGGCGCTGAGCAGCGCGGAGGGCTTGGCGGCGGCGCACGCTGACGACGGCATGTGGGAAGGCTTCCTGGGCGACGCGGACGTCGGGGACGTGTTCGACGCGACGGACGCCGAGTCGACGGTGTGGCTGGGCGTGACCGGGTCGGGGCACTACGGCGCGCTGGCGAAGAAGGAGCGCGACAACGCGCTGGACGACTTGACGTACTTGGACGCCGCGCTCACGCCGGACGACGCGGACGATGTGGACATGGGCATGGTCGGGGCGTTCGCCTACTCGACGCTGGCCGACACGGCCCGGACGCGCTACGTGCAGGCCTCGGGGACCGCCCACTATTCGGGCGGAACGATGGCCGTGAGCGGCGACGGGGTCGGATACGCGGGGGACATCTCGGTGAGCGTCCGCTTTTCGACGATGCGGGTCGACGGCTTGGTGACGAACTTGGCGACGGCGGACGGCGAGCCTTGGCAGTACCAATTCGCCGACGTGGACGCGATCTCGCTGTCGCAGGCCACGCTGCGGACCAACGGGACTTGGAATCAGAGCGACGACACCACCACCACCCCTCCTGAGCAGAATTCGAGCATCACGACGGCGGCGGTGGCCGGCGCAGGCCGCGGGGGCCCGGTGAGCGGGACGTTCCGGGGCGAGCTGGTCGGCGGCAACGGCGCGAACGCGGGATCGGAGGTGGTCGGCACTTGGTCGGTCGGCGCGAACACGTCGGGAGGGGACGCGGGCTACTTGGCCGGCGGCTTCGGCGCGGTGCGCGGCGAGGACATTCCCGACACGCGGCCGGCGGTGGACGACGGGACGGACTCTAAGACTGCGGACTTGGCTGAGGCTCCGGCAGATGGAACCCCCTCCGCGACCTTGGAGGACGGGATGCTGAAGATCATCGTGCAGAGCTACGCTTGGAACACCCCTCGGGACACCACGGAGCTGACCGGGCTCACGGACGCTATGTACGCGGCGGTGGAGGACGACGCCGAAACCGACGCCGACGAGAGGCACTTGACGATCGACATCCCCTTGGCGGGCCTGTTCGCCAACCAGAACGCGGAGCGGACCACCAACGGCGCGCTCTGGGTGGATGTGGTCCGGGAGGAGATCGAGATGATCCGCACCAAGCTGGGAGTCTTGCTCGAAACCGAGCAGCTCGAAGACGAGCAGGCGGGGCTGTGGAAGGACTTCCAGCTGATCGTGGCGACGAAGCTGGTCTACCAAGGCCCCACGGGCAGCGGCGACACGGACCTCAACCCCTTGCTGGATACGGACATCGCCGCGGTTTACAACAAGGACGAGGCGCTGGACGTGATTGACGAGGTGCTGCAGGCGCTGTCAGGCGCCACGCCCTTGGACGACGCCTTGGACAAGGACGGGGGCGGCGTGTTCACGAACGACGACGGCGAGCCGATCACGGCATACTCCCCGGCCGACATGTGGAACCAGCGGCAGCACCAGGTGAAGGCGCGGCTGGGCTCGACGGACTACACCCGGTTCGGGGTGTGGCGTGTGCGGCGGACCACGAACGCCGTGCGGGACAACAATTGGCAGCGAGGCGCAACAGTGGCGGACCAGCGGGGGGCGTTCGCCTACAGCCCGCTGGCGGTGGCCAAGATCCCGGGCGTGAATTCGCCGGCATACCCGGACGGATCCACGGCGACGTACGAGGGGTCCACGATTGCATGGGCGACGAGAAGCGAGAACGATACCAACGCCAACAACGGCTTGGAAATCGGTGCAGGCTGGGGCATGGAGGGATCCATCGCCCTGACAGTGGCTTGGGGCACGGAAGTAGACGCCGGCAACGTTGGAGGAGCTGTGACCGCAGTGATTTCGGACTTGGTGGATCCGGACGGCGACCCGCTGGTGACCACCACCGGCGAACGTACCGTGCGGCAGATTCACATCTCCGGCGTGGAGGTGGACGTGGCTCCGAACGCGGAGCTGGTGATTAGCGGCACCGCTGTAGCGACCGCGCACTTCACGGACTTTGGTGCCACTCAGACCCTAGGCGGCCCTTCCATGTCGGGCAAGTTTGTCGGCCTGAGTTCGCAGGGCCCCTTGGCGGTAATCGGCCAATGGGGTGCTACAGGGCTGAGTTTGGCGAATCCAAGCGACACGAACGACACCGCTGTGCTTCCGGTCACACTCCTGGGGGCGTTCGGAGCAGAACTTCCGTAGCGAGCAAGCCCGAAGCTGGCTGCACTTGCAGCCAAGGAGCTGTTCGACAGGGGAGCGGGCGTGCCCGCTCCCCTTTTTCATAGGCGATTACGCGACTAGTGCTCCGTCAACAGCGTGCGCCGTGCTAAGCTGAACTTCACTCTTGCATATATAATGTGTGAAGGTGGATATTTGTTTCCATGTAGGTGCCTAGGCGGTCTATCCCCACCCAGACCCTATCTGCCGTATTTGTGCCCGGATTGGGGTTTGACAGCCCCATTTAGTGTGAAACGCTCCCCGCCAGCGGATGCAGCCTCCCCGATGCCCGATGCTGACGCATTGCGGGGTGAGCTGTCGATTGCCGAAATGCCGTCCCGATTCCGCAGCCCGTCAGGGTAGCCCCGATCTATGACCGCGACGGCCCCGCGTCTCCGGGACGGCTCGGTTGGGATGTCTAGGAGCCGCTGGCCGCCGCCTCCTGCATGGCTTCCAGGTAGCCGTAGCGCTTCAGGTTGCTGAGCCAGCGGGAGGCGTTGCGCTCCACGACCAGCGCCTGATAGTCGATGCCGGGATCGCGGTAGGGTTGCCCGTCCCGCAACATGGCCAGGATCGTGCGCAGCAGCTTGTGCGCGACGGCCAGGATGCTGCGCTTGTAGCCCAGGCGGCCCTTGTGGGTCTCGTGGTAGCTCCGGAACTGCGTGTACAACGACAATTAAATTTTCATCCGGCGACAATTAAAACTGGCTCATCCGCAAAATTTGTGGGCGTCGGGGGGTTGGGGAAGGTGACCGAGGGTATGGTAGAGGGCGAGCTGGCAGGCGTCGTAGGTGCGGAAGCCGAAGGCGCGTCGGAGGGCGAGTTTGGCTTTGAGGTTGAAGCCTTCGACGGCGCCGGAGGAGTGGCAGCGCCCGGTGCGGAACCAGTTGAGGATGAGGGGCCGGTGGTGGGTGAGCATGCGGGCGAACTTGGCCAGGGGCTGGAGTTTGGTGCGGTAGGCACGGCGGCGCCAGCGTTTGAGGAACTTGTTGGCCAGGGTGGGAGAGCGGGCATCGAAGAACTGGCGGAACTCCTCCTTGAGCAGGTAGGCGCGGACGGTGTCGAGGTTGAGCTTGAGGAGTGCTTGCAAGCGGGGCACTTGTAGTTCGCTGAGGTGCTCGCGCCACTTGAGCAGCAGCCAGCGGGAGTTCTTCAAGACGGGCTGCTTGCCTTGGGCCTTGAGCTGGCGAGCCTCGCCGGCGCGGACCTTGTCGATGGCTTCACTGAGCTTCTTCATGATATGGAAGCGATCCAGAACACGAACAGCTTGCGAAGCACGGGCCGCGACGACGGTCAGGTAGGGCTTCCACATGTCGGAGCAGACCACGTGCAAACTTGCCGAGCGGTCTGGGCCGAACCAGTCGAAGAAGTCCTCGAGCGTCTTCTTCTTGCGGTGCTGGCCGACCCACAGCAGGCGGCGGCAGCCGGCGTCGAGCTGGTACACGAGCGTCAGGTACTTGTGCCCCTTGTGCCAGGCGATCTCGTCCACGCCGAGGACGCGGATGTCCTTGAGGCACACATGCTCGCGGCCCCATCGCACGGCCATGGCGACCGAGCGATGCACGCATTCCCAAGACACGTCGAAGGCTGAGGCGGTCTCCTTCCAGGAGAGTCGCTTGGCC
The DNA here is from genome assembly GCA_963662745.2 of Bryobacterales bacterium. Classification (GTDB taxonomy): domain Bacteria; phylum Acidobacteriota; class Terriglobia; order Bryobacterales; family UBA6623; genus VXMF01. The sequence goes on along the minus strand of CAXXUI010000001.1, from coordinate 3,842,256 downwards.
CAGCCGGCGAGCATCCAGGCGAAGGCCTTGGTGACCGGGCGCTTGCCGTCGGCCCAAGGCACTTTCTCGACCTTGACCTTGCTGCACCACTTGCAGCTGACGCGGCGCATGGCGTACACCAGCCAGACCTGCAGGCCCAGCACGGGCACGAACTGGAAGCGGCGCGGCTTGAGTCGGTCATAGCCAGGTCCGGGCATGCCGCAGACCGAGCAGAGGGGGCGGTTGCCGGCCCGGGGCCGCACCTGCACCTCCAAGCGCCCGACGCCGGCGGCATTCTCCAGCAGCCGGATCTTGCCGTAGAGGAAGCCGGGTATTTTGTGAACTCGATTGAGAATCGTGGTTAGCCGCATGAGAAACCGTACATACAGTACCATGCTGGCATATGGCCGCGACCATGCGATATCCTTGGCGCAGACCCCGCAGCTCAGCCGAAGCGGGCAAACCACTACTGCAAGAAGGAAGAGCAGCTACTGGACGCGAGGCCACGTACCGACCACCAAGCCATGCTCAGCCATCATCGACCCCACACTTTGTGCGGAGGAGGCTTAAAACTTTCACAAATTCGGGGTTGGGGAGGGAGGATCGGGGACCCTTGGGAGGGGGGTTCACGGATGACGAAGCAATGGCAGGTGGAGGTGTTGAAGCGGGAGTTGAAGGAGGGGGCATCGATGGGCAAGGCGGCGCGGCGAGCGGGGTTGAGTCAGCCGACGGCAGGCAAGTAGCGGGACCTGGCGGGGGAGGCTGAGGTGGCGAAGGAGCGCGGGGGCAGGACGCGGGAGGATCCGTTCGCGGAGGCGTGGGCGGGGATCGAGCGGATGCTGGAGTTGGATCCGAAGTTGGAGGCCAAGGCGGTGTAGAGTCGAGGAGAGGCGCGTTGGCCTTAGCAAGGAAGCAGTAGCTGTTTTAGGGTTGTTCCTACGGTTTTCGCCATCTGTAGGTGCCTCACTGACCTTCCCGCTTAACTACGTCTCCTCTCCCCGCTCATCGAACCGGACGTGCCAATTTCCAGCATCCGGCTCTCGGACGAGATCATGTCTTCGCCCACGGGAAGCTGGCCGTCAGCAGTTGCAGGCGCACGAGGCCGAAGTCGTCCCACAGCCTCTCGCTCGGGTAGCGCACGTATCTCCCCGATTTCACCTTGTGCTTCCGACACAGCCACTGGCGCAGCCGCTTGACCGCGTGTGCGTCCACGGCGCAATACGCCGGGCTCACCTGCCCCAACTGGAAGTAGCTCGCCCAGCCGAGCATCGCTCGGTTCAGCCTCGCCACCACCAGTTCCGGGGCCAGCAGCCCGTATCTTGCCCGCGTCAGCTCACTGATCTTGCGGCATATGCTGCGAACGCTCGCCTTGCTGGGGCGCGTGCCTAGGTAGTGCTTGCGACAAAACCCCATTTCCGAGTGATTTATGGTATGGAATTGAGCTAGCTTATCAGGCTGTGAGCGGAGATTCGGGCTGATTCTGCAAGATTGTCGGCTCTACGTTCCGACTCCAGGATGAATCCCGCATGGCGCCCGTACGCAACGCGCACCTCCGCCCGACGAACCCTAGTTCGCAGTCCAATCCGCCGGGTATTCCGCCGCGCTAGGCGGCTTTTCGTAGTCGCCCGCCCCCTCGATCCAAGTCCCGACGCTCCTTGGCAGCCGCCCGCGCTGCCCGCTGCAGCAGCAGACCCATCCGATGCACGTTCGCCGCTAGGATCGACCGTGCCACCACGCGCCGGAACCCTTCCTTGCCCTGCTCGAGAACTCGGTCCAGCCCCCGCTGCTCCAAATTGTTAATCGCCGACTCCACCGCCGAATGCTCCCTCCTAGCCTCTTTGAACCACTTCTCGCTCTCCCGCTCCTTGTCCGCCTTGGACAGCTTCCCTTTCTTAGGTAGTGCCGGCTTGCCCAACACCCCTCCCAACGCCAGGATGTTCGCTATGCTGGAGAACCCCTTGTCAAAACTGCACCCTTCCAAGTCCGGCCACTCTTTCTTCATATCCTCCATCACTTGCACTGTCACCTCCACATCCACCTCCTTCCACAGATTCTTCCAGCCCAGCACGAATCCTTCCTTGCTCTCCACAATCACCACCGGCACACCCAGCTCCACCGGCTGACCCGCCTTCCCTTTCGAAATCCACCGCGTGTGCTCCGCGTGAATTGAGAACACCTTCTCGGCATGCGGAATCTGCTCCCCTTTCAGCAGCCTCCTCCGGACTTGATCCTTCAGTCGATACGCCAGCTCCAGCAGCCTGTCAATCTCTCCCAGTTGCCCCTCGTCCACCTCGCTGCCCTCCAGCTGCGGGCGCAGCTTCTTCAGTCGCTTCAGCAGCTTCGCCCCCGCTGACAGCAGTCTCTTGACCTCTTTTTTCTTGTTCTTCCTCTTGTAGGCCACTCTGAGTTGCCTGTATGCCAATTCCACTTTGCTCTTCCAGTGCTTGTGCTGCCGGCAGCCCGACACCCCCGCCGTCTCGCAGGCCGTCACCACCGCCAGCAACGCCGCCACCAGCGCGTTCCGCAACAGCCAGTAATCCGTCGGGTAATCCACGTTCGTCTCCACCACGAAACTGTCGCAGCGGGCCGTCAGCTCCTCCCCTTCCTGCCATCCCGCCAGTCGCTGTCCTGCCTTCACCACTTCCCGGTTCACCTTCCTTAACAGCTCCGGCGTCAGCAGCTGCACATTCCGCGCCACCGTCCGGCTGGTGAACTCCTTCAACTCCATCGATCCGATCCCCAGCATCTGCCTCAGGTCCAGGTGCTTGCTTGCCAGCTCCGCCAGACGATCGAAATCACATCCCAATCCCTGCTTCACCAGGGCCAGCACCAAGACTGCCCACAGGTCCATCCCCGGCCGACCGTTGTTCGGATCCAAGCCGCTCACCGCTTTCGCTTCCCCTGCGTCCTGCCCGCCGTCCTGCGGCCGGAACAGCTCTTCCTTCAGCAGGCTGAAGATTCTGTCTCTCAGGTCCTTGCTGCTGTAGATGAACTGGATGCCCTTCAGCACTGCGGGGATGTCGTCCCGCGACTGCGGGTTGATGTCGATCGCTTCAATCGGCACGCTCCCCAGCTCCAGCTGCGGGTTGATGACCTTTCTCATGCCTTCCTAATAGCACACTCCGGTCTCCGATCGCAACCCTTGAAGTCCGTGCGGGAGCCTGATCTGGAAGGCTGTCCAACCGTCTCCCGCCCTCCTCAAGATGGGGTCCGGTGCTCAGGAGGGCAGTCGGTTGAGAAGCTCAGTAGCGGTCTGATCCACGACCTTCAGCATCCTCTTGCAGAGCAGTTCGCATGCGAGTCTCGGCAGCCTTCGTCCGGACTAACGCGAGCTGTTTCCCGCTGTTTCGGCACCGGCTCAGTCCATCCGCGCGGCTCCTGAGGGCTGATTCCGCCTCACGCAGGCTGCGAAGATGGCCCCTCCAGCTCCGGATCGGCCCCCGCCGCGGCATTTCGGTGCGATCTTCGCAGTCGATGAAATCACTCATGTAGTACTAGTTGCCCAAGCTTCATACTGTATATTCCGTCTTGCGCACATCCCGCATCTTTTGTCGCAGGCACTAGGTAGGCCCGGCCCGTGCGCGGGCTGTAATTGCGTCCGATGCGGTACCCGAGGAACTCGAACGGCTCCTCCGGCGTCCGCAGGCAGTGGGTCTTCGTCGCGTTCAGCGGTAAGCGCAGCTGCTCCATGATCCTTTCGACTGCGGCCCGCATGGCTTCCGCCGGGGCCTTGCCGCAGATCACGAAGTCGTCCGCGTAGTTCACTATCTCCGCTCCGAACCGCCGGGCCAGGCCCAGCAGCTTCCAACCTAGCAGGAACCGCCGCATGTAGACGTTGCTCAGCAACGGGGAGATCGGAGCGCCTTGCGGCGTCCCCTTCCTTTCCCGGCGCGCCCGGTTCGTGCGGCGTTGGCCGCCCTTGCCGTCGTCCTCCACCACAGCCATCTCCAGCCACAGCTTGATCCAGCCCAGCATCCGCCCGTCGCTCACGCGCCGCGCGATGGACTTGATGAGTTCGGGGTGCGGGATTTCGCCAAAGTAATTCGACAGATCGCCGTCCACGATTTCGCCGTGCCCGGTGTTCACCAGCCGATGCGCGTGACGCACCGCGTCCAGCGCGCTCCGGCCCTCCCTGTAGGCGTACTGCTCCGGTTGCAGGTCCGCTTCGAAGATCGGCGTCAGCACTAGCATGGCCGCCGTCTGCGCTACCCGGTCCCGGAGGCACGGTATGCCCAGCGGTCGGAATTTCCCCGGCTGCTTCTTCGGGATCAGCACCTGCCGCACCGCCTGCGGTCGGTAGGTGTTCTCCCTCAGCTCACTCGCCAGTTCCCCCAGCCATCCGTCCACGCCTCGCTCCTCGATGTGCTGGCACGTCTCGCCGTCCACTCCGCAGGCCCCGCCGTTGCGGCGCACCGCCTGCCATGCGGACTCCATGACGTCCTCTCGCCACACCTTGTCGCTCAGCGTGTAGAACCGGAAGTCCGGGTCTCCCTTCGCTTTCACATGTAATGCCTTCTGGAGTCTCCGAACAGTTTCCGGAGCTCCTAGGCCTTCGCCAGTCTCCATCGGTCCTTTCCCCCTTCCCGCATCGCTCTCGAACTGAGGCCCCTTCCCTCCGCCGGAGTTACCCGGCTTCGTCGGTACTACGGGCCTCTCCGCCACCCTGCCCGGCCCGGCCTGTCCCTCGCGGGATGCCGGTTGGCGCGTGCGCGCCACCGCCAGGGCTTCCCGTGTTGCCTCCGTCTCCCTCTGGCACGCATGCTGCCGCCAATACCCCGGCGGAGACGCCCGGTGCTCGCGTCGCTCGCTTCCCGGACGCTGGCTGCCTTCCCCGAAATAACGGCGGGTCGGCCTCCGCATTATGCTTTTCGAGGCCTGCTCGGCGTTCACTCGCGTTGCGGCCTGCGTGCTCGCTGAGCCGCCCAGAAGGCGGCCCGTCACGTCGGAGTGCTTCAGTCCATGTCGTTACCTCCATGACCCGCTCCGACGGCTTCCGGCTGGAGCGACAGTTAGCCGGGCGGGCTTCGCACCCGCTGGGAGCCAGTGCCTTAGCACGGCGCACGTTATTTGTCACATTATTTGGCACGAAAACGGGCTTTTTTTTGTCAGACTAGATGATTCCAGCTAAGGGAACTTTCTCATTTAATGTGACAAATCCATCGGCGTGGGTGAGTCGCCCGGTAGGCTTCCGGACATGCGTTGGAGGTGCTGCGCGGTAGTCCTGCCTGCAATTGCGTGCGCGCAGGGCCGGGAGCCGGGCGAGAACGCCTACGCTCCTCATGACCCCTTCCTTTTCCTTCTTGCAGTAGCAGTTTTCGAGCTCGCCCTCGCCCCCAGCCAGACGCAAGCAATCCGGAAAATCCCGCTCCTCGCCTGCCATTTAATCCGGAAAACGCCTTGCCAAATAAACCGAAATACAACAGCGGTGTTCGAGGAGCTGCGGGAGCGGCATCCGGGGCGTTGGCAGGGGGGGCAGTTGCGGACGCTGCAGCGGCGGTTCCGGGCTTGGCGGCTGGAGTCGGGGCCGGAGAGGGAAGTGTATTTCGAGCAGCGGCGGAAGCCGGGGGAGAAGTGCCAGTCGGACTTCACGCACATGGGCAGCTTGGGGGTGACGGTGGGGGGCGTTGAGTTCCGGCACCTGTGCTACCACTTCGTATTGCCGTACTCGAACTGGGAGTGGGTGGAGTTGGCGCGGGGCGAGACGTTCGAGGCGTTGGCGGGGGGCTTGCAGGAGTCTTTGTGGGTGTTGGGCGGGGTGCCGCTGGAGCATCGCACGGACAACCTGTCGGCGGCGACGCACCAGTTGCGGCAGACGGGGGGGCGGGAGTTCAACGAGCGCTACCTGGAGTTCCTGGGGCATTTCGGATTGCGGGCGAGTCGCAACCATCCGGGGCGGGCGAACGAGAACGGGGACGTGGAGAGCTCGCACGGTCATTTCAAGCGGGCGCTGGACCAGCGCTTGCGGTTGCGGGGGAGCCGGGACTTCCGGAACTTGGAGCAGTACCGCGGCCTGCTGGCGGACCTGGTGTTGAATTCCCATCTAATTGGGGATGGATGGTGCAGATTATTCGGACATGACGGCGAGGGTGTTGTTCCACATTGGGCGGACAAGTTTTCAGCAGGGGGAGTGCTGCGTGGAGCGAGTGGGGAGCAGCGGCTGGCTGGTGGGCAGCAGGCTGAGAGTGGCGCTGGGCGGCAGGACGAGGGTCGGCTGTGGCGGGGCGGTTGTGGCCAGGGACGGTCAGCGGGTGCAGCGGGCCGGGCGGAGGGGCTGCAGCCGGGCCGCGAGTGGGCGGCTGGGGTCTGGCGGGTCTGGCTGGGGGGCCTGGCGGGCGGGGCAGCTTCAGGCCAGGCGCTGCAGCAGCTGGTTCCAGTCGGCGGCGTCAGGGGGGCGCAGTCGGCGCAGGCCGGGATGGCGCTGCTGCAGGGCGGCGGCGGCGCGTTGGCCGGCGGGGTCGGCGTCGTAGCCGCACAGCAGGGCGCTGGCCGGGAAGTGCGACAGCCAGGCGGGGATGTGATAGGCCACGCCGGCGGTGGAGGCGATCAGGGTGCGGGCGGGCAGGTGGTGCCACAGCAGGCTGGCCGAGAGGGCGTCGATGGCGCTCTCGACGAGCAGCACGCCGGCGGGGTCGGCCGCGGGGTCGGGCAGCCAGAACCCGCCGCGCTGCTTGCGGGAGCCTGGGGCGAGGCCCTTGAAGGTGCGGCCGCGGGCGTCGGGGCGCGTGCCGGCCAGTTCGGCCCCGACGGGCCGGCGCTGGAGGTCGCGGCACAGGAAGACGGCGTTGCGGTGCTGGTCGGCCCTGTTGAGTCCTGAATTATTCGAGCGGGGGATTTCCGGATTATTTGATCGCGATGAGAGGCGGAATTCCCGGATTAAACGGACGGCGTGGAAAGTTCCGGATTAAACGAGCGGAGGGGCCCGGCTGTGTCCCGGATTATTTCGCCGGGAGTGTTGAGGCCGGGATTAGCAGGCGGGGAGCGGGATTTTCCGGATTGCTTGCGCTTGGCTGGGGGGTGTGGGGGGTGGGAAGGTGAGCTGGAAAACTGCTACTGCAAGAAGGAAAAGGAAGGGGTCAGCAGGAGCGGACCAGGAGTTGGTTCCAGTCCTTGGCGCCGGGAGGTGGGAGGCGTCGTGCGGAGGGATGGCGAGCGAGGAGTCGTTGTGCGGCGAGTTGTCCTGGGGGGTCGTTGTCGAAGCCGCACAGCAGGCGCTGAGGGGGAGTGCTGCTGAGCCACTGGGGGATGGAGTTGGCGAGGCCGGCGAGGGAGGCGAAGAGGGTGTGCGGGGGGAGTTGGGGGAGGTTGAGCAGGAGGGCGGAGAGGGCGTCGATGGCGGATTCGCAGAGCAGGACGCAGGGGGGTGGAGCGTCGGAGGGGGGCGTGCGGCGCGCGATCCAGAATCCGCCGCGTTGTTTGCGGGAGCCAGGGGCGAGGCCTTTGAAGGTGGCGCCGGAGGGGCTGGGGCGGGAGCCGTTGAGTTCGGCGCCGGTGTGACGGCGGCGCAGGTCGCGGCAGAGGAAGACGGCGCTTTGGCGAGCGTCGGCCCACAGGATGCCGGCTTGGCGGCAGTGGTCGAGCAGGCGGGGGCGGAGGCGTCGGGAGCGGGCGAGATAGTGGCGGACCGGGGGCCAGCGGGAGTCGCAGGGGGGCGGCAGGGAGAGTGCGCGGACGGTGCCGGGTTGGGCTGGCGGAGCGTGCGCCGGAGCTGGAGGCAGGGCGTCGAGGAAGGCGAGGGCTTGGCGGAAGGAGCAGCCGCGGGCGTGCAGCACGAGGTCGATGGCGCCCCCGCCGCCTTGACCGCGGCGGTGGTCGAAGAAGCGCGTGCCGCGAATGGCGAGCACCGAGCCGGGGCGCCGCCAGCGCTGGCGGTTGCGGGGGTCGCGGCGGTAGCCGAGCTGGCGGGCGACCTGCCGCAGCGGGCGGTTGCGGGCCCGGGCGAGGCGGTCGGGCGAGGCGGCGCGGGTCACGAGCGCAGCTCGCGGCAGGCCTGCTGCATGTGCCGGGGGCCGATCTCGGCGGCCTCGTCGGCGGCGGCGGCGAGGCAGGCGAAATGGGCGAGGCGGTTGACGGCGCGCGGCAGGCCGCGGGAGGCTTGGTGGAGCGTCTCGAGGGCGGCGGTCTCGAACAGCGGGCGGCTGCAGCCGGCTTGCTGCAACCGGTGCTGGAGGTAGCCGGGGAGCTCGTCGCGGCGCAGGCCGGAGAGGTGGTGGCGCATGACGATGCGCTGGCGGAGCGATTCATGCACGGCCATGGCCAGCCGGCGGCGGAGGGCGGAGAGGCCGACCAGCAGCAGGCACAGGCGGCGGTCGGCGTCCATGCGGTAGCTGGTGAGCAGGCGCAGCTCCTCGAGCACGTCGTGGCGCAGGTGATGGGCCTCGTCGATGATCAGCACGGAGCTCTGGCCGCGTTCGCTGGCTCGCCGGGACACTTCGGCGCGGATGGCGCGGAAGGCTTGGGCCCGGTAGCGGGAGACGTCGAGTCCGAGCTGCCAGCCGATGGACTGATAGGCGTCCAGCACGCTGCCGGTGGTGAGCGCGACATAGGCGGGCGGGAGCGAATCCGAGCGCAGGCGGTCGGCGAAGCGGCGGCAGGCGCTGGTCTTGCCGCAGCCGGGTTCGCCGGTCAGCAGGCCGATGCCGCGCAGCTCGAGCAGGTGCTGGAGGCGCGTGTCGGTCTCGCGGGCGTCGCGGGAGCGGAACATGCGGTCGGCGTGTTGTTTTCCGGAATAAATGGCAAGGCGTTTTCCGGATTAAATGGCAGGCGGGTAGCGGGATTTTCCGGATTGCTTGCGTCTGGCTTGGGGAGGTGGGAGGGTGAGCTGGAAAACGGCTACTGCAAGAAGGAAGAGGGGGGGTCAGCAGGAGCGCAGCAGCAGGAGTTGGTTCCAGTCCTTGGCACCGGCAGGCGGGAGGCGTCGTGCGTTGGGATGGCGTTCGAGGAGGCGCTGGGCGGCGAGTTGGCCAGGGGGGTCGTTGTCGAAGCCGCACAGCAGTTGGTGAGGGGGGATGGAGTGGAGCCAGGCGGGGATGGAGTGGGCGAGGCCGGCGGCGGAGGCGAAGAGGGTGTGAGGCGGGAGTTGGGGGAGTTGGAGCAGGGCGGCGGAGAGGGCGTCAATGGCGGATTCGCAGAGCAGGACGCAGTGTGGGGGAGAGTTGGAGCGGGGCGCATGGGGGGCGATCCAGAAACCGCCGCGTTGTTTGCGGGAGCCCGGGGCGAGGCCTTTGAAGGTGGCGCCGGAGGGGCTGGGGCGGGAGCCGTTGAGTTCGGCGCCGGCGGGCTGTTGTTGGAGGTCGCGGCAGAGGAAGACGGCGTTTTGGCGGGCGTCGGCCCACAGGATGCCTAAGTGGCGGCAGTGGTCGAGCAGGCGGGGGTCGAGGCGTCGGGAGCGGGCCAGGTAGTGGCGGACAGGAGGCCAGCGGGCGTGGCAGGGGGGCGGCAGGGAGAGCGCCCGGTGGGAGCCGGGCTGGACTGGCGGAGCGTGTGCCGGAGTCGGGGGCAGGGCGTCGAGGAAGGCGAGGGCCTGGCGGAAGGAGCCGCCGCGGGCGTGCAGCACGAGGTCGATGGCGCCGCCGCCGCCTCGGCCGCGGCGGTGGTCGAAGAAGCGCGCGCCGCGGATGGCGAGCACCGAGCCGGGTCGCCTCCAGCGCTGGCGGTTGCGGGGGTCGCGGCGGTAGCCGAGCTGGCGAGCGACCTGGCACAGCGGGCGGTTGCGGGCCCGGGCGAGGCGGTCGGGGAGCGGGGAGGGGGCTTCAGGCCGCACGGCGCGCCAGCGGGGAGCGGGCCCGCGCTTCGGGCACGGCCCGCTCGACATGCTCCGCGCTGACGGTGGCGGATTGGTCCAAGGCGGCGGCCAGCAGCGCGTAGTGGGCGATGCGCCCGGCGGGGCGCAGCGCGCCCTGCGAGGCTTGGAAGACGGCCTCGACGGCGGGCGGCTCGAACAGCTCGCGCCGGCAGCCGGCCAGCTGCAGGCGGTGGGCGAGATAGGGTGCGGCCTCGTCGCGCTGCAAGCCGCCGAAGCGGTGGCGCATGACCACGCGCTGGTCGAAGGAGCGGTGGATGGCGAGCGCCAGGCGGCGCTCGAGGGCGGGCAGGCCGACCAGCAGCAGGCAGGCGCCGCGCACCGCCTCCAGGCCCGGGTCGGTGAGCAGGCGCAATTCCTCGAGCACGTCGTTGCGCAGGTTCTGGGCCTCGTCGAGCAGCAGCACGGGCAGCTGGCGGCGGCTGTTGACGCGGTGGGCGAGCTCGTTGCGCAGCAGGCGGTAGCAGCCCGAGCGCGTGTGCAGCGGCTCCAGGCCCAGCTCCCAGCACAGCAGCCGGTAGGCGTCGAAGGCGGTGCCGGTGGTGAGCGAGACGTAGCAGACCTTGAAGCGCCCGGGATGCAGGCCGGCGGCGAACTGGCGGCAGGCGGTGGTCTTGCCGCTGCCCGGCGGGCCGGTGACCACGCCGATGCCGCGCAGCTCGACCCAGTGCGACAGCCGGCTGGCCGCCTCCTGGCCGGCGCGCAGCGAGAACAGCTGGTCGCAGTCGGCGAGCGGCTCGAACGGGTAGCGCTCGAGGCCGAAATGGGGTCGGTAACTCATGATGGATTCTCCTGTTGCCCCGCTGGCAGGTCGCTGAGCCGCAGCGGGGCGGGCGTCGCCTCCGGGGCGGGCGGCGGCTCGCGACGCGGCTCGGGGGCGTCCCGGGCCGCCACATTGGGCTGGCGCCGCACGCGGCTGTTGGCGACGCGGTCCAGCGGCCGGGCCAGCCCGGCGGGCCGGCCTTCGAACTCGACGGGGATGGGCCGCTGCGGCGGCGCCCCCGGATCGACCAGCAGCACCACCTTGCGGCCCGCCAGCCCGCCGGGCACCTCGTAGCAGTGCGAGCGGAACTGCACGACTCGGTCCCGGGACACCGTGCGACCGTGGCGCAGCCGGCACAGCTCGTCGAGCTGCTCGGGGCTGCCGGCCGGTCGGACGCCGGACGCCGTCAGCGCCCAGGCGTCCAGCGGCGTGCGCCGGCCTTCCAGCCCGCGGTGAGGCGTGCAGTGGTACTCGCCTTCCAGCCACAGGCCCAGCCGGCGGTTGAGCTCGTCCAGGTCCAGCCGCTCCGGCTCGGCCAGCGGTCGCAGGAATTGCGCCCGCAGGGTGCGGTGGAAGCGCTCGATCTTGCCGCGGCCCTCGGAGTGGTAGGGGCGTCCGCGCAGCAGCCGCACGCCCAAGCCGGCGCACAGCTCCCGGAGGTGCCGGCTGCGGTAGGCCGCACCGTTGTCGGTGAACAGCCGGTCGGGCCGGCCGCGCTTGAGCAGGGCGCTCTTGAACACCGGCAGGAAGGCCTCGTAGCTCTCGGAGAAAGCGAACTCGGCGTGCGGCACCAGTCGCGTCGCGTCATCCAGAACGCCGATGTAGTAGGCCTTGCGCCGCCGGCGGCCGTCGGCTGCGCAGCGCACTCGCGGCCCGTGCAGCACGTCCGACTGCCACAGCTCGCCAGCGGCGGCGTAGCTGAAGCGGCGCAGGTCGCGCCCCTGGCCGGACCGCTGCTCGCGCCGCGTCAGCCCGCGCTCGCGCAGCAGGCGGTAGACGGTGGACGGCGCCAGCCGCACCTCGGGCCCCAGCCGCTGCTCGCGGCGAGCCCGGCGGATCACCAGCCGCACCGGCAGGCTGCGGTCCTGCTCCTTGATCCGCACCAGCGCGTCCGCCACCTCCGGGCTCAGCCCCCGCGCCCGACCGCGGTCGCGGCGGGCCCGCGGCTGCAGCCCCTCCAGCCCGTCCTTGCGATAGATCGCCATCCAGCGCCTCAGCGTGGACTGCGACACCCGCCTGCGGCTCGAGCCCGGAATGTCGAACCGCTGCTCCGAGCGCTCCCGCAGCCGCTCCCGCAGCTGTCGCGATCCGGGCTCCAGGCGCAGCAGGTCCCCGATCCGCTCGAAGCGGAACACCGCCACCTCCATGGCTGCCCGTTTCCGGTCGCTCGGCCTGTGGATTCCGCCCCTCACAGCCGTCACCCTACCGAGTGCCGGCCGGAGGGGCACGCTCCATGCCGTGTTGAGCCCCCCCTGGGCCCTCGTTTTCCGCTTTTTCTGGCGGCTCCCGCGCCGCACCGCGCCGAAAACCGACCGGCGCCGGCAAGACCGACAGCTTCCACTCCGCCTGCAGCCGCAGACTCACCAGCAGGCCGCCCGCGCTCGCTTCGGCGCGCCGGTCGAAGCTCGCCCACCGCCCCGGCCAGCCGCCGAACAGCTTCGGCAGCAGCGTCGGCAGCACGCACAGCAGCTGCACCACGGCCGCGATCCGCCGCTGCGCCCACACCTTGGCTCGCCCGTTGTAGTGCTTGGCCGGATGCAACTCGCGCCAGCACGGCTCGCCCGGCTGCGCCCGCTCCACCTCGCGCAGCACCTGCTCCACCTCCTCCAGAGTCCCCATCAGGCAGGCTGCCAGGAACTGCGGCAGCATGCTCACCGTGCCCTTGCCGGCGGGGCAGCGGAAGCGCCTCACGCGCATGCCCGGCGGCTCTACGCGCCCATAGCTGCCGTGCGGCACCAGCTCGCACCCCCCATCCGGGTGGAACGGGCAGGGGGGCGGGGTTGCCTCCCACCACGCCTGGGCGCTAACATACTCTGCGGCGCTCAGATCGGTTTTGTGAAGGAACTGCACGCGAGCCGCCCGCGGCCCGGCGAGTGTCAGTCGTGCGGGCCGACCCTCTATCCTGACCCCTCGCAGTCGCCGTACCGCGCGACCGCTGGGGCCCGCGCCGGCCAAGCCGCGGCGCGCAGCCAGCGCCGGCCACGCTCCGGCAGCGCTGACGGAGCGACCGGCCAACCGGAGGTGTTGACTGCCCACCTCCCGTAGCAGCCCTCGCCCGGCTCCCGGCCCTGCCCGCACGCAACCGCAGGCAGGACTGCCGCGCGGCACCTGTAACGCAGGCCCGCAAGCCTACCGGCCGACTCACCCACGCCTATGGATTTGTCACATTGAATGAGAAAGTTCCCCTAGCCAGAATCATCTAATCTGACAAAAAAGCCCGTTTTCGTGCCAAATAAAGTGACATACAACACGCGTGAATTGAGAACACCTTCTCGGCATGCGGTATCTTCTCCCCTTTCAGCAGCCTCCTCCGGACTTGATCCTTCAGCCGATACGCCAGCTCCAGCAGCCTGTCGATCTCTCCCAGTTGCCCCTCGTCCACCTCGCTGCCCTCCAGCTGCGGGCGCATCTTCTTCAGCCGCTTCAGCAGCTTCGCCCCCGCTGACAGCAGTCTCTTGACCTCTTTTTTCTTGTTCTTCCTCTTGTAGGCCACTCTGAGTTGCCTGAATGCCAATTCCACTTTGCTCTTCCAGTGTTTGTGCTGCCGGCAGCCCGACACCCCCGCCGTCTCGCAGGCCGTCACCACCGCCAGCAACGCCAACACCAGCGCGTTCCGCAACAGCCAGTAATCCGTCGGGTAATCCACGTTCGTCTCCACCGTGAAACTGTCGCAGCGGGCCGTCAGCTCCTCCCCTTCCTGCCATCCGGCCAGTCGCTGTCCAGCCTTCACCACTTCCCGGTTCACCTTCCTTAACAGCTCCGGCGTCAGCAGCTGCACGTTCCGCGCCACCGTCCGGCTGGTGAATTCCTTCAACTCCATCAATCCGATCCCCAGCATCTGCCTCAGGTCCAGGTGCTTGCTTGCCAGCTCCGCCAGACGATCGAAATCACATCCCAATCCCTGCTTCACCAGGGCCAGCACCAAGACTGCCCACAGGTCCATCCCCGGGCGACCGTTGTTCGGATCCAAGCCGCTCACCGCTTTCGCTTCCCCTGCGTCCTGCCCGCCGTCCTGCGGCCGGAACAGCTCTTCCTTCAGCAGGCTGAAGATTCTCTCTCTCAGTTCCTTGCTACTGTAGATGAACTGGATGCCCTTCAGCACTGCGGGGATGTCGTCCCGCGACTGCGGGTTGATGTCGATCGCTTCAATCGGCACGCTCCCCAGCTCCAGCTGCGGGTTGATGACCTTTCTCATGCCTTCCTAATAGCACACTCCGGTCTCCGCTCGCAACCCTTGAAGTCCGTGCGGGAGCCTGACCTGGAAGGCTGTCCAACCGTCTCCCGCCCTCCCCAAGATGGGATCTGGTGCATAGGAGGGCAGTCGTTTGAGAAGCTCAGTAGCGGTCTGATCCGCGACTTTCAGCATCCTCTTGCAGAGCAGTTCGCATGCAGGTCTCGGCAGCCTTCGTCCGGACTATCGCGACCTGTTTCCCGCTGTTTCGGCACCGGCTCAGTCCATCCGCGAGGCTCCTGAGGGCTGATTCCGCCTCACGCAGGCTGCCAAGATGGCCCCTCCAGCTCCGGATCGGCCCCCGCCGCGGCATTTCGGTGCGATCTTCGCAGGCGATGAAATCACTCATGTAGTACTAGTTGCCCAAGCTTCATACTGTATATTCCGTCTTGCGCACATCCCGCATCTTTTGTCGCAGGCACTAGCTAAGCGGGAAGGTCAGTGAGGCACCTACAGATGGCGAAAGCCGTAGGAACAACCCTAAAACAGCTACTGCTTCCTTGCTAAGGCCAACGCGCCTCTCCTCGACTCTACACCAGCACCGCAACGCCGTCTTCCTGTGCCGCGACCTCCAGCGCCGGCCCGTCGGGGCCGAACTGGCCGGCACGCGCCCCGACGCCCGCGGCCGCACCTTCAAGGGCCTCGCCCCAGGCTCGCGCAAGCAGCGCGGCGGGTTCTGGCTGCCCGACCCCGCGGCCGACCCCGCCGGCGTGCTGCTCGTCGAGAGCGCCATCGACGCCCTCTCGGCCAGCCTGCTGTGGCACCACCTGCCCGCCCGCACCCTGATCGCCTCCACCGCCGGCGTGGCCTATCACATCCCCGCCTGGCTGTCGCACTTCCCGGCCAGCGCCCTGCTGTGCGGCTACGACGCCGACCCCGCCGGCCAACGCGCCGCCGCCGCCCTGCAGCAGCGCCATCCCGGCCTGCGCCGACTGCGCCCCCCTGACGCCGCCGACTGGAACCAGCTGCTGCAGCGCCTGGCCTGAAGCTTCCCCGCCCGCCAGGCCCCCCAGCCAGACCCGCCAGACCCCAGCCGCCCACTCGCGGCCCGGCTGCAGCCCCTCCGCCCGGCCCGCTGCACCCGCTGACCGTCCCTGGCCACAACCGCCCCGCCACAGCCGACCCTCGTCCTGCCGCCCAGCGCCACTCTCAGCCTGCTGCCCACCAGCCAGCCGCTGCTTCCCACTCGCTCCACGCAGCACTCCCCCTGCTGAAAACTTGTCCGCCCAATGTGGAACAACACCCTCGCCGTCATGTCCGAATAATCTGCACCATTCATCCCCAATTAAATGGGAATTCAACACCAACCCCGGATCCAACTCCAGCATCCGCTTGATCCCCGCCCACGCCTCCGCGAACGGATCCTCCCGCGTCCTGCCCCCGCGCTGACTCATCACCTCAGCCCCCCTCTCCAAGTCCCGGTACTTGCGCGCCGTAGGCTGACTCAACCCCGCCCGCCGCGCCGCCTCCCCCATCGACGCCCCCGCCTTCAACTCCCGCTTCAACAACTCCACCTGCCACCGCTTCACCATCCGCGCACCCCCCTCCCAAGCGTCCCGGATCCTCCCTCCCTAATCCCGGATTTGTGAAAGTTTTAATTGTCGTCGGATGAAAATTTAATTGTCGTTGTACACCCCCTTGTCCATGCGCGCCTTGATCCGGTACAGCTCCGCCTCCGACAGTGCCCCGTGAATGCCCAGCACGAAACTGTCGTCCCCGCTGTTGGCGTCGTACACCCCCTCGTCCGTCACCAGCAACGTCTCCGTGGCCCGCAGCCAGCGCAGCAGCTTGAACCATTCCGCCCCGTTGCGCGCGAACCGCGACGCATCCAGGCCGAACACCGCTCCGGCCTGCCCCCGCGCCACGGCCCTCAGCAGCCGCGCGAACCCCGCGCGCTTCACTTCCCCCGATCCCGAGCAGCCCAGATCCTCGTCGATCGTCTGGATGCGCTCCCGCGGCCAGCCCAACTGCTCCGCCCGCTCTCGCAAGCTGTACTGCAGCCGCGTCGACTCCCGGTTCTCCAGCACCTGTCCCGGCGTCGACTGGCGCACGTACACCAACGCCAGCCGCTCAAGATGCATCGGCTGGATCAGCGTCTCCCGCTTCATCGCCCCACCCCCTCGCTAGCGCCTGCAGCATCATCCGCGCCAGCTGCTCCACCGCTTCCCGCCGCGCCCCGGCCGGCAGACTCCGCCAGCGGGCCTGCCGCTGCTCCTGCTCCAGCACCGCCAGCAGCCTGCCCTCCAGCCCCGCTGTCTGCCCTGGGTCCCGCATGGCGCCGCTGCAACGCTTGCACCAGAGTACGCAACACTCGCAGGTCAGCCACGCGGGCGCGGACGCACTCGTCGCCCTCCGGCGGCGGCTGCAGCGTGGTCCAGGCAGCCGGGAAGGAGCGCCGCCGACCGTCGGGCAGCTCAACGTACAGCCGGAGCTGGCCGTTGGCACGTCTCCGGCTGGACACGATCTTGAGCGGCCAGCCGTCGAACGGGTGGCCCCGGCGGCAAATCCGCACTTGCTCCTGTCGAGACTCGTGGAATGGGGTAGTATGACGCCCCTCTGTACAAGATTTCGAAGGAGCTGCTGCGGGTCGAGGGCTTTCACGGCCGCAGCGAGCAGGCAGTCCAGCAGGAGCTGTACGCGCATTGCACGCTGATCGCCATGGCACGGCTGTTCGCCAGCCACAGCGAGCGGCAATTCGAGTCCCGGGACGGGGAGGCGGGCCGAGCGCCCCTGCGGGTCAACTTCAACCAGAGTCTAGGCGCGGTGGAACGAGAACTCGAAGGGCTGTTGCTGCAGGCCCCGCAGTTGCGGGACACCCTGAACCGGGTGCTGGAGCACGGGGCACGCAGTCCCCAACGGGAGCGGCCCGGCCGCTCCTACCCGCGCCGCTCCCGCCGCCCGAGCAGGAAATGGAGGGATCGCAAGCCCACCGACACCCCGACCAAAGACTGAATCGCACCCCGGATCGACGCCATCCGGCGCCCCTTAATCTAATCGACTTCCATCCTTAAACGAATGCCATTGCCTTGGCGGGGGGCCCTGCTACTGCAAAACAAGCTACTACAAGAAAGAAAGAGGCTGGCTGCTCCGGCCGCAGGTCGCGGGCCGCGCAGGGCACCTCAGCCCCCGCCTCGCCGAGCGGCGGTGTTGCGGATTAATTGGAAAACTGAGACCATCCGCCGTCCACGCAGACTGCACCAAGCCGCCCCCTACGCGGCCAAATAATCTGGCGCTCAACACCCGTGCGTCTGGATCAGTCGGACTCTCCCACTCCGCGCTGCTGAGGCGCTTGCCTTGGCGCTGCTTGTCAAAGCGGTTCAAGTCCTCCTCGCTCTCGACCGTCTCACCGGCTGCCTCCGCCAAACTGCGCACGAAGGCCCGATAACCCTGCTGGGTCTCCTTGTGCCGCAAGGTCTTCAAGGCCGCATTCGCCTGCAAGGTGGTGGCATCCACCGCCAAGCGGTTGCCCTGCGCCAGGCCCGCCTCACGAAAGCGCTCCAGAACCCAGCTGAAAACCTGCTCATGCACTTCGAGGGACAGCAGACGGCGCGTGCGCGAGAGCGTCGAGTGGTCCGGAGTCCTCTCGTGCAGGCCGTAGCCCAGAAAGGCCCGCAAGCTGAGCGAATCGCAAGCCATCAAGGCAATGCGACGCTCCGAATCGAGGCCCATCAGGAAGCTCAGCAGCAGCAGGCGGAAATACACCCCGGGAGGCAAGGATGGCCTGCCCATGCGCTGGGCGGAGAACGGTTGGCACAGCTCCTCGACGAAACTCTCGAACCCCGCATCCTCCAAGAGTTGATTGAGCCGCTGGATGAACGGCACCGTCGGCGCCGTCGGCAAATCCTCTGCTGTCAGCACTGCTGGCATCGGTTTCTGTCTGCGCCGGCCCATCACAATGGACACATTCTACAGCATCTCGTTTCCATCGGGGCATCCCCGCGACTTTTGCCTCAGGCTGCTAGGCAGAGCCGGGCTGGCCACAGACCACAGCGCAGGTCCTTCCACTCACCGTCGTCGGGCCCAAGGCCACAGATCGGGGCGGCCTTGGGACGGCGCCAACCGGAGGCGCCAGCATCACACTGCCGTGGCAAGCGAAGCGCGCCACACGAGAGGAGAATTGCGCCCACCCGAGCCGAGTGTTTCATGGCAAAGGGGCCTTCTACACAGCGTTCGAGGCGACCCGGGCGAGGGAGTTGGTGTGGCGCATCGAGTTCTGCTACACGCCGAAGCACGGCAGTTGGCTGAACATCGCGGAAAACGAGCTCAGCGCGATGACGAGGCAGTGCTTGTCTGGATGCCGGATTGGCGATCTAGAGACGCTGCGCACCGAGCTCGCGGCTTGGTCGGCGGGCGTCAACACGCGCCAGCGCGAGGTTGACTGGCGCATGAAAATCGACGACGCTCGTCGCAAGCTCAAGACCGTCTACCCGAAAATCCTGCTGTGACGAAGGAGTAGTTGCGTAATCGCCTATGAAAAAGGGGAGCGGGCACGCCCGCTCCCCTGTCGAACAGCTCCTTGGCTGCAAGTGCAGCCAGCTTCGGGCTTGCTCGCTACGGAAGTTCTGCTCCGAACGCCCCCAGGAGTGTGACCGGAAGCACAGCGGTGTCGTTCGTGTCGCTTGGATTCGCCAAACTCAGCCCTGTAGCACCCCATTGGCCGATTACCGCCAAGGGGCCCTGCGAACTCAGGCCGACAAACTTGCCCGACATGGAAGGGCCGCCTAGGGTCTGAGTGGCACCAAAGTCCGTGAAGTGCGCGGTCGCTACAGCGGTGCCGCTAATCACCAGCTCCGCGTTCGGAGCCACGTCCACCTCCACGCCGGAGATGTGAATCTGCCGCACGGTACGTTCGCCGGTGGTGGTCACCAGCGGGTCGCCGTCCGGATCCACCAAGTCCGAAATCACTGCGGTCACAGCTCCTCCAACGTTGCCGGCGTCTACTTCCGTGCCCCAAGCCACTGTCAGGGCGATGGATCCCTCCATGCCCCAGCCTGCACCGATTTCCAAGCCGTTGTTGGCGTTGGTATCGTTCTCGCTTCTCGTCGCCCATGCAATCGTGGACCCCTCGTACGTCGCCGTGGATCCGTCCGGGTATGCCGGCGAATTCACGCCCGGGATCTTGGCCACCGCCAGCGGGCTGTAGGCGAACGCCCCCCGCTGGTCCGCCACTGTTGCGCCTCGCTGCCAATTGTTGTCCCGCACGGCGTTCGTGGTCCGCCGCACACGCCACACCCCGAACCGGGTGTAGTCCGTCGAGCCCAGCCGCGCCTTCACCTGGTGCTGCCGCTGGTTCCACATGTCGGCCGGGGAGTATGCCGTGATCGGCTCGCCGTCGTCGTTCGTGAACACGCCGCCCCCGTCCTTGTCCAAGGCGTCGTCCAAGGGCGTGGCGCCTGACAGCGCCTGCAGCACCTCGTCAATCACGTCCAGCGCCTCGTCCTTGTTGTAAACCGCGGCGATGTCCGTATCCAGCAAGGGGTTGAGGTCCGTGTCGCCGCTGCCCGTGGGGCCTTGGTAGACCAGCTTCGTCGCCACGATCAGCTGGAAGTCCTTCCACAGCCCCGCCTGCTCGTCTTCGAGCTGCTCGGTTTCGAGCAAGACTCCCAGCTTGGTGCGGATCATCTCGATCTCCTCCCGGACCACATCCACCCAGAGCGCGCCGTTGGTGGTCCGCTCCGCGTTCTGGTTGGCGAACAGGCCCGCCAAGGGGATGTCGATCGTCAAGTGCCTCTCGTCGGCGTCGGTTTCGGCGTCGTCCTCCACCGCCGCGTACATAGCGTCCGTGAGCCCGGTCAGCTCCGTGGTGTCCCGAGGGGTGTTCCAAGCGTAGCTCTGCACGATGATCTTCAGCATCCCGTCCTCCAAGGTCGCGGAGGGGGTTCCATCTGCCGGAGCCTCAGCCAAGTCCGCAGTCTTAGAGTCCGTCCCGTCGTCCACCGCCGGCCGCGTGTCGGGAATGTCCTCGCCGCGCACCGCGCCGAAGCCGCCGGCCAAGTAGCCCGCGTCCCCTCCCGACGTGTTCGCGCCGACCGACCAAGTGCCGACCACCTCCGATCCCGCGTTCGCGCCGTTGCCGCCGACCAGCTCGCCCCGGAACGTCCCGCTCACCGGGCCCCCGCGGCCTGCGCCGGCCACCGCCGCCGTCGTGATGCTCGAATTCTGCTCAGGAGGGGTGGTGGTGGTGTCGTCGCTCTGATTCCAAGTCCCGTTGGTCCGCAGCGTGGCCTGCGACAGCGAGATCGCGTCCACGTCGGCGAATTGGTACTGCCAAGGCTCGCCGTCCGCCGTCGCCAAGTTCGTCACCAAGCCGTCGACCCGCATCGTCGAAAAGCGGACGCTCACCGAGATGTCCCCCGCGTATCCGACCCCGTCGCCGCTCACGGCCATCGTTCCGCCCGAATAGTGGGCGGTCCCCGAGGCCTGCACGTAGCGCGTCCGGGCCGTGTCGGCCAGCGTCGAGTAGGCGAACGCCCCGACCATGCCCATGTCCACATCGTCCGCGTCGTCCGGCGTGAGCGCGGCGTCCAAGTACGTCAAGTCGTCCAGCGCGTTGTCGCGCTCCTTCTTCGCCAGCGCGCCGTAGTGCCCCGACCCGGTCACGCCCAGCCACACCGTCGACTCGGCGTCCGTCGCGTCGAACACGTCCCCGACGTCCGCGTCGCCCAGGAAGCCTTCCCACATGCCGTCGTCAGCGTGCGCCGCCGCCAAGCCCTCCGCGCTGCTCAGCGCCTCGATGATCTTGTCAATCTCTTCCAAGAAGTCATCGTTGTCTGCCGGCTGGGCGTTATCGCCAGCATCAAGGTCAATCGCGTCGGTGCCGAAGGCGTCGTTCAGCGCCTCCTCGAGCTCACCCGTCTCGGTGTCGTCCGCCCCGCCCCAAAGGTCTTGAAGGGAGTTGTCTAGCGTGGTCAGGTCGTCACCCGCCGCGTCCGGGAACGCCTCGAACAGCGCCGCCGCCTTCACGCGGATCTTCCCGATCGCCTCCAGCGCGTCGGCGACATAGGTGTCCCCCGAATTCGAGGACGTCCCCGCACCCAGCAGGTCGCCCATCGAGTACGTGTCGCCGTCCAGAATCAGACCCGTGCGCGACTCGTCCTGCGGCGTGTCCTCGTCATTCGCTGTGAACGTGACCCCGTTGGTGGGGATATTGCCCGCGTAGTGGTCCGTGCTGTTGTCCCAAGCCTTCGTCTGGTAGCGCGCGCCCATCAGCGCGCCGTCCTCCATCCACACCCGGTAGGAGGCCTCGCCGACCATGATGTCGCCCATGCCCGACGCCGGCAGCGTCGCGCCGCCCACGTCGTAGCCCGTGCCGTCCTCGCGCGCCGTGGCCGTCAGCCCCGTGCCCTGGATCATCATCTGGTCGCCCAAGTAGGCCGCCGACCACGCGCCGTCCAGCAGGCTCAGCCGGTACCCGTTGCCGTTCGCCGCCTGCACCTCGCTGCCGTCCGCCACCGCCGTGTCGCCATGCCACCAGCTGCCGTCCTCGATCAGCTGCAACTGCACCGTCCCGGCGCCGCTGCCCAGCTCCACCGTCACCGCCGCCGGCATCACGTACGTCGCCATCCACTGGCCGTCCTCGCCCATCGACAGCGTGTACATCCGCCCGCCGTCGCCGGACACCGTGCCGCCGTCCATCAAATGCATGTCGCCGACCCAGTACGTGCCGTCCTCGGCCGTCACGATCGACACCATGCCGCCGTGCGTGCCCAACATCACGCTCACCGACGGGCCCATGAACGTCGCCATCCACATCCCGTCCGCCATCGACAGCGTGTACGAGCGGCCGTCCGAAGACTCCACCGTCTCGCCGCCGCTCACCGCCATGTCGCCCAGCCAGTAGCTGCCGTCCTCGGCTACCTGCAGCGACACGCTCTCGCCGCTCAGGCCCAAGCCCACCATCACCGGTGCCGGAGCCATGAACTCAGCCATGAACATCCCGTAGTCGTCCGCGACGATGGCGTAGCGGTTGCCGTTGCTGGCCGTCACGTGCGGCGTGCCGTCCATGCCCAGCGTGTACCCGGCCACACCCATCAGCCCGGTGACGGACGAGCTGCCGTCTTCCGCGCGCTGCAGGGTCACCGAGGCGCCGCTCGTTCCGAGCATCACCACCATAGGATCGGGCATCACGAATTCAGCGTGCCAGTTGCCGTCGTGGATATGCAGGTTGTAGGTGTTGCCGTTCGCGGCCATCACCGTCCCGCCGTCCATCAGCTCCGCGTCGCCAATCCAGTAGGTGCCGTCCTCGGCCACTGTGATCGTCCTCATCTCGCCGGTCATGCCGAGCGTGACATCGGAGGTCATCGCCGTGTACGAGGCGCTCCACATGCCGTTCATCATCGACAGCGTGTAGGAGTTGCCGTTCGCGGCCATCCACATCCCGCCGTCCATCAGCTCCGCGTCGCCGACCCAGTACGTGCCGTCCTCCGCGATAGCGATGCTAACCATCTCTCCGCTAGTGCCCAGCGTCACCGATACCGCTGCTGGCGCGTCAAAGTTCACCATCCACTCGCCGTCCACCATCGCAAAGAAATACCGGTTGCCGTTCTCCGCTACCGCTCCCAGGGGTGAGCCGTCGGGGCCGATCAGGATCGACGCCACGCCGGTCCCTCCGCCTATGGAGTAGCTGCCGTCGTCGGCCATGACCAGCGTTACAGTGCCGCCGGACGTGCCGAGCATCAGCTGGGTCTCGTGGCCGTCAGCCCATGCCGGCATCGCCGCCAAGCCGAGAGCCATCACCAGCGCCAAGAGGCCGAAGCCCTTTCTGACTGGGTTCCTCATCATGCTGTTCTCCTGTCCTTTTTTGCCTTCTCTTAGTAGTTGTTCCTGGACCCGCCCCGGGCGTCCCCGCCCCAGACCGGTCTGTGAGCTTCGAGAAACGCTCGTCCCCCGCAGGTCACATGACATAGCATAGCATACCTATAGGGCGAGGCGAGCCCGAAACCCGGCCAGCGGCCCTCATTGGCGCTAGGATTCGCTGCTACACGCGCCTCCTCAGCGCCCCGTCAGCATACCACCTACATTTCCGAGCCCCTGATTCCGCCATAAGACGGCCAACTCCCGTTTTCCCGAGCCTTCACACCCAAGCCTCCAAGCCCCTTGCATCTCCGCACCAACTCCATTCTGGCCACGCACTTCCCCCCGCAGAGCCGTTCCATCTCCCATCAACCGGAAGACCCCGCCCCGCCCCCTCACGACTCTGCCTTCGAAGGCCACGCCCGCTCCGCCGCCCTGCATTCTCATCCCTCCTTGCCTTTCTCCTCTCAGAGCCGCCATTCCGGCAATCCTCCAGCCGTGGCACCCGGCTGAACCCTCGTTCTTCTTGCCGTCCCCCCCAAGCACCTCCCTTGCGGCCTTGCCCGCCTTCCACCCGCCAACGAACCCTCTCTCCGGCCCGGCCCTCCGTCCTCGCCTCCCACAGCGCGTGGCCCCATGCCGGCTGATGGCGGCGGGCAGAATCCGTGCCATAAGTCCGACACCCCCAGCTGGATACGCTACGTGGCAAGCGTCAAGCATCTGGAGCCCGCTCAGCCCCGATACGCCGCACCGTCCTGCCCCACCCAAGACAAGAGCCTCCCAAAGCCCCGCCCGAACCGCCAACCTCCCTCAACCGGTTCACACCGTCGCACCTCCCCGATCCGCTCCCTGCGGCCCCTCTCAAGGGCTCGCCCCCCCTCAAGCCCCCATCCGCCACTAGCTGCAACCCATCCCCAAGCCGCTCGCGGCGACAGCGGCACGACCCGGCCTACGAGGAACCCCTCCCATCAACCGGACGACACCCTTGCGTCTCATCCACACCCTTCCGCCGACGGCCGCCCCCCATCCGCACCCGGCACCGCATCCGAAGGCAGCCACCCCCGGCCGACTCAACCGCACCCTGCTGTTAGGCCTAGTGGCCGACTGCTGCCAAGACCGCCACCTGCCCGACCAGCACTTCGCCCAGCACACCTGCGCCGGGGAGTTGGAAGCGCTGGGGCGGGCGCTGCAAGCCTGCTTCCCATCCATCCCCCACGACTGGGGCGGCGACAGCCGCCCTCCTGACAATGCAACCCGCACCTGCCCCCCGCCAAGGCCCCGAGCGGGCACCCATCTCCTCCAACCCGTCCCGCAGCGCACGGACCGCCCCTCCCGGCCCAACACCGTCAGCAGATCCGTACAGCACGACCCCGCTGCCGCCCCTTTCCTGAAGAAACTGTCCTACGCCGCGCCCCGCCGTACCAGAACACCCTCTACAACGCGCTTGGAGTCCGAGTTGCGCACCCCTAAGCCGAATCGTGATCCAACCACCGCGCTCGCCCCGCAGCTCGCTCTGAGGTGCTCCCCGCTCAGCAAACCATGCAGAAGCTCCCCAGCATCCAGCCCATCCCATTCCCCGCAGCCAACACCCCCGGCCCCGCTGCGAGCCACCCCCGACGACAGCAGCTCACATCTTCTCTACTAGGGCCCTCTCTCCTCACCCGGAAGATACCGGTCCGCCCGCCACCGCCCGTGACGAGCGGCACCCATACCTCCCCCACGCTTCCATCCCCCCTCAACCGGAACCCAAAGCCGCGCACCACCGCACCTGCCCGCCCAGCACCTCCAGCCACCCGCCTCCAGTCCTCCCCGCCTGACCGGCCAACCGCAGCCATCGGCTCCCAGCCCCTGCCGACCCCGCCCTGCTCCGGATACGCCCGGGACGAACCTCCAACCAGGCAGTCGCCGCACATGCACCCCGCTATCCGCAGGCGCTATGAACATCTCGCCCGGCTCGCAGCCGCCTCCATTCCCTGCACTGCAACCGCCCTCACGAGACAGCCCGACACCGAACCAGCCCACGCCAGGCCCCCTTGACGGAGGGCCGCCGGCCCGCAACGGACACCAACCCTGCGCCCAAGCCACGCCGCACCGCAACACCTTCCACAACCCACTTGGACGCCCCCAGAACGCCTCCCGGCCCCCAAGCGGACACTACGACCCAACCGGCCGACCAACTGGACATCCCATCAGACACACCCGCCACTGCCCGGAATGCCGCGCTGGATCCCCATCTTCTCCACTGGGAGCTTCCCTGATGCCCATCCGACGCGCCATGCCCCGCACCCCAGTCGACACCCAACAGAGCGCGGCAATCCTGCCAGATCAATCCGGAAGTCAGCCCCCGCGGGCGACTCACGGCCGTGCTCGGCGGCTCGCTCCAACCACCCTCTCCAGACAGCCCCCACCGTGCCGGCCCCATCCGCTTGAAGTCCACCAGTGCCAGCCACCAGCCGGCAGCAGCCCACCGCCCACGCTGGTCCGCACCAGAACACCTTCCACAACGCACCTGGCGGCCCCTCTGCGCGCCTCCCAGCCGAATCTCGGCCCAAGCCACTGCCCTCATCTCGAAGCTCGCTCTGAGGCGCTCCCCGCTCAGCAAACCATCCAGAAACTTCCCAGCAGCCAGCCCATCCCGTTCCCCGCAGCCAACACCGCCGGCCCCGCTGCGAGCCGCCCGCGGCGTCAGCGGCTGGCACCGGCCTGCGAGCACACACTCTCCTCAACCGGAAGACACCCGTCCGCAGGGCCTACGCCGTCCCCCCGTTGGCTGCCTCCGACCCGCGACCGGCACAGCCTGCGGCCCCTTCCCCCCGCTACCCGGCCGGGACGCCGGTCCCGCACGCGGCCCGGCTTCCGGTGTGAATCAGACCGGGGACCCTTGCCCGCAACAGTCCAGCTCCGACCCTCATCAAGCCGGTCGCAGTGCCATACTGCGACCAGTGGTGCGCAAGTTCAACACCGCAGGCCCGATGTTGCCGCAGCGCCACTACTGCGTCCCGCCCCTGTCGCGGATTGATCTGGACGAGGTCCTCGAACTGATCGAGGACATGAAGTACTTCGTCCTGCACGCCCCCCGCCAGACCGGCAAGACCTCGACCTTGACGGCGCTCGCCGAGACGCTCAACTCTACCGGCCGCTACCGCTGCGTGTACGCCAACATCGAGATGGCCCAAACGGCGGGCGAGGTCGTCCCGGAGGCGATGCATGCGATCCTTGATCAGCTCGCAGTGAAGGCTAGAAGAATGCTGGGTGACGGCTTCGTTCAACAAGCCAAGGCGCGGCTTCTGGCCGACTGCGCTGCCCACAGCGTTCTCGGCGAGATGCTCGCGCAGTGGGCCGAGTCGGACCCCAAGCCACTAGTGCTGCTGATCGACTGCTGCTGATCGACGAGATCGACAGCCTCAAAGGCGACTCCATGCTGTCAATGTTGCGGCAACTGCGGGCCGGCTACACCTCCAGGCCGCACGCCTTCCCGCAGAGCGTGATCCTGTGCGGGGTGCGCGACATCCGCGACTATCGCGTCTACTCCAGCGCGGCCGGAGGCAGGGTCAACACCGGCAGCTGCTTCAACATCAAGGCCAAGTCGCTGCGGCTGGGAGACTTCACGGAGCAGGAGATGCGGTCGCTGCTCGGCCAGCACACCGCGGAGACCGGCCAGCGGTTCGAACCGCTGGCCGCGGAGCGGATCTGGAAACTCACGGCGGGCCAGCCCTGGCTGATCAACGCCTTGGCCTACCAGGTGTGCTTCAAGGACAAGGCGGGCCGCGACCGGAGCCGGCCGGTGACCGTGGGCGCCATCGACCAAGCCAAGGAGGCGCTCATCCTCAAGCGCGTCACCCACCTCGACCAGCTCGCCTACGCCCTCAGCGAGGAGCGCGTCCGGCGGGTGATCCTGCCGATGATCGCGGGATCTCCCGGATACGACTACTCAGGGCGCGACCTTGAGTACGTCCAAGACCTCGGCCTCGTGGCTGCCGCTGGCCCGGTCCGGATGGCCAACCCGATCTACGCCGAAGTCATCCCCCGCGAGCTGACCGCCGTCCAGGAAAGCGAGCTCGAGGAGCTCGTCTCCCCGCGCTGGCACATCCAGCCGGACGGAAGCTTGGACCTCAAGGCGCTGCTGACCGGCTTCCAGGACTTCTTCCGCGAGCACTGCGAGGCGTGGCTGGAGCGCTACGGCCAACGGGAGGCCGGCCCCCAGCTGGTGCTGTACGGCTACCTGCGTCGCGTCGTCAAGCGCGGCGGACGTATCACGTGGCAGTACGCCGTCGCCCGCGGACGCTCGAACCTAGTCGTCGAATGGCCCCGACCGGGCCGCCCGCTGGCTGACCGTCCCCTCAGGCAGGTCATCGAGTGCAAGGTGGTCGGCGAGAAGAAGGGCTTGGAGAGCACCATCGGCCAAGGCTTGGAGCAGACGGCCTGGTACATGGACCGCTGCGGCGGCGAAGCCGGGCATCTAGTGGTCTTCGACCTGCGTCTCAACAAGTCCTGGGAGGAGCGGGCGTTCCGCAGGGACCCTAAGCCCGGAGCCCCGCCGATCACGGTGTGGGGAATGTGACCGCCACCGGGTGCCGCCCGTCTCCAAGCCGCCAACAGCCCGCGCGCCGGCCATCCCCCGGCCACCACCCCTACCTGCATTGCGCCAGCCCCAGCAGCCACCGCTCCCCGAGCACCATGCGCAACGGCCACCCCGCCGCCGTCCCGGCCAACCCTTCAATCAGACAGTCGCCGCACGTGTCCACTCCTGTCCGCAGGCGCTGGCACCGTCTCGCCCGGTCCGCCCGCCGCCAGCGCCCACTGGACCAGCACCGCCCGTGGACGCGGCGCGACCTGCCGGCAACGCACGACCGGGCCAGCGCCAACATCAAGGCGCTGGACCAGCACCTGAAGGTGGGTTTGGAAGATTGGACCGACCAACGCCGGCTGCTGGAGACCGTGCCGGGCATTGACCGCGGCAGCGCCTGCGCCATTCTGGCCGAACTAGGCCCGGACCTGACCGGCTACCGCAGCGCCGGGCACATCGCGGCTTGGGCCGGCGTGGCGCCGGGCAACAACGAGAGCGCGGGCAAGCGCCGCTCAGCTCGCGTGCGCCGCGGCGATCCGACGCTGCGGGCGACCTTGGCGGAGTGCGCCCACGCAGCCGTGCGGACCATGGACACGCAATTCCAGCGCTGGCACCAAGCGCACATGGGGCGATTGAACTACAAGCAGAGCATCCTGGCCGTGGCGCACAAGATGCTGCGCACGAT
Source organism: Bryobacterales bacterium (assembly GCA_963662745.2). GTDB lineage: Bacteria > Acidobacteriota > Terriglobia > Bryobacterales > UBA6623 > VXMF01. The sequence continues at coordinate 3,814,219 of CAXXUI010000001.1, read as the reverse complement.
CCGGGCGATGCTCCGCGACAACGAACCGTACCGCAACCTCGGGATTGCCTACGAAGAGCTGGTTGTGAACCGCAACGCGTCGCGCTGTCTCGCGAAGCTCGAGCAGTACGGTTACCTAGAGCGGATCCAAGCCGCCGCTGGCCCCGACCTTCAAACACCAGGAGAGAACCGGTCCGGGTGAGCAGGGCCGTTGCGGTCATAGAACGGGGCTACCTTGACGGACTGCTGGAACCGGGCGCGATTCGTACAGTCACAACCGCCCCCTCCAATGTGCTAGCACCGAGCGCTAGATCGGAGTCGACTCTCGCTTTCAGCTGCGAGTTGAACTTAGCCTAGCCGAATCTGTGAGCGGCCCCGGGGCGGTAGGCCAAGTCTGGAGGATGGCAGTAGCGGACGGGTTAGTGCTCAGCGGTGTCTTAGAGGGGCAGCGCTACCAAGCCGTGGCCGAACCGCTGCGCCAATTGCTGCTGCTGATCAAGACGATCGACTACCGCGCCGAAACGGCGGGCTGGTGACCGGCCTGAACGGGTCGGACGGCAAGCCGCTGCCGTGCGGGCTGGCGCAGCGCCTGCTGAAGACGCCGGCGCATATGGAGCCCGACCCCAGGCGGGGGTGCTGTGGGTGCGTCTGCTGCACCAGTACACCGCCGCCGCCGACGGCCGCCTGGCGCCCCGCCTGGACGCGCTCAACGCCAGCCGCCGGACACGGGCAGCCGGGAGCTGAACCGTAACTCGGGCCCGAAGGGGTACGACTGCAGAGAAGCTGACCGCAAGGCGCGGGAGCGGCGCCGCGCAAGAGGACGGTCGCCATCCGGGCCAAGCTGCGAGCGGCGCTCCGGCAGCAGTTCAGCCCGGAGCAGATCGTGCGCCTGTAGGTGCTGGGCGTGGTCTAGGTCAGCTTCTGGTGGATCTGATGCTGGATCGCCAAGGACCGCACCTCGGGCGGGCACCTGTACCTTCACCTGCGGCGCCGGGCGCGGCGCGCAAGGGCCGGTGGGGAACTGGGAGACAGCCACGGTGGTTGGCAAGGGCCGCCGGGGCCATGTCGTCACCGCCGCGGTCCACCATTCCAACCGCCCTCGGCTGCGCTGCGTGCCCCGCAAGCCCTCTGGGACGGTCGACGGGGCGCTGGCACACTGCAAGGAGTTCTCCGGGCACCGGGAGGTCGGAGAAGCCCTCGGGGCCGGGGTCTATCTCGCCAAGCCCTACTCCTCGCAGCAGCAGGTGCTGAACGAGCATGCGAACGGCCTGATCCGGCAGTGTCTTTGCTAAGGGGGCCAGCTTCAGCGTCGCCGACGCGCCGCAGCTGGCGACGGTGCAGGGCCTGCTCAACGACAGGCCACGCAAGGAACCCGGCTTCCGCACGATCGCCCCGGCCGCCTGAGGCACTCCGGGAACGACGGCCCGGGGAGGGCCCGCACGGGCGTCGCCAACACCCCTGGGCGCCGTGCGCCCCGACCGCAGCGCAGGCTCGGATCCCGGTCACCCTCCAGCGCGCAGTGCGGGAGCGCCTAGGGCCCGCCGCCGTGCCTCGGTGTCCGCCTAGCCCTGCATCCGGAGTCCCCACCCGCACCATACCCTACCCTCCCGGCAGCAGCCCTTCCAGCCCCCCCGCTCCGCCGCTGCAGGCATGCTATGATTGATCTCGCTGCTACCCGGCCTCCCCACTGTGAGGCTTCAAGGTTGAGGGGGTCACATAGCGTGCATATTGCCTTAGTCGAGATACAGAACTTCCGAAAGCTGAAGGCATGCCACATTGAGTTCGCTCAACAGGAAACGCTCTTCGTCGGACCGAACAACAGCGGCAAGACATCCGCAATGGATGCTCTGATTCTCTTTCTCAAGAAACGCCGCCGAAAAGACATTGCCATAACAGACTTTACCCTTTCGAACTGGTCAGACCTTGATCGACTCGGAAAACAGTGGGTAGCACCTGATGATCGTGAGAACCCGGTGCTCGCTGTAACGGATTGGCTTCCTCTGTTACCCTCCATCGACATCTGGCTGAAAGCAGAGGAACAAGACCTTCACCGTGTCGCGCACCTTATCCCCACATTGGATTGGACGCCTGACCAGCTGCTGGGAGTCAGGCTTACGTTGGCACCAAAGGAAATGGAGCAGCTCTACAAGACCTTCACCAGCGCTTACAAAACAGCCCGTAATGCAGAATCGGATTCCACCATCCCAGGGTCCCCTCCGCCTCTATGGCCAAACTCAATGAGGGACTTTCTGGACCGACAGCTTCACCGCCAGTTAGAAGTCCAGTCCTACATTCTAGACCCTACGAAGCGTCGCACTCCTGTAAGCGGAAATGCCACACCTCAGTCGCTGCCGCCCAATAGTCACCCGCTCAAGAAAGAGCCATTCGATGGTCTCATCAAGATTGACACAATCACTGCCCAAAGGGGCTTTTCCGATCCCAAGACAGAAGATGAGCCACACACCGGCTCTTCACGCTTGTCGACCCAGTTGCGCCGTTATTTCTCGAAGCACTTGAATCCATTGGAGGCACCGGATGCGAGTGATATCGGAGCTCTCGTGGCGATCGAGGCAGCACGAAAAGCATTCAACGACAAGCTAGGAGCGATCTTACGACCTGCCATCGAAGAACTGGAGCATCTCAATTATCCAGGCTTCAGTGATCCAAGGATCACCATAACTAGCAAGATCGACCCACGAGACAGCCTTGATCACGAGGCGGCAGTTCAGTTCGATCTACCTGGATCAGAAGCACTGCATTTACCTGAGAAATACAACGGACTGGGTTACCAGAACCTGATCTCTATGACATTCAATCTGATCCGGTTCAGAGATGAATGGATGCGGGTTGGAAAAGCGGACACAAATCAAGGCACCACAGATGTTGCTATTGAACCCCTACACCTCGTACTTGTTGAAGAACCGGAAGCCCATCTGCACGCGCAGGTTCAGAGAGTTTTCATTAAGAAAGGCTACGAAGTGCTTCGGAACCGCCCTGCGCTTGAGGGTTCTTCTTCCTTCAGTACGCAAATGATCGTGAGCACTCACTCATCCCATATTGCTCATGAATTGGACTTCTCTTGTCTGCGCTACTTCCGTCGGGAGCCAGCCCCGAGGACGGGGGAGATTCCCACGGCCACTGTCATTAGTCTCTCCCAGACGTTCGGAGACGACCGTGAGACCTCGAAGTTTGCCACCCGTTACCTCCGGACAACTCACTGTGATTTGTTTTTCGCCGATGCGGCTATCCTCGTGGAGGGCTCGGTCGAACGCATGCTGATCCCGCATTTCATTCGGTCACAGTTCCCCAAGCTAGATCAAAGCTACATCTCACTTCTTGAAGTCGGAGGTGCTCATGCACATCGATTGAAACCACTATTGGATACACTTGGACTTCTGTCTCTGGTCGTCACAGACTTGGACTCAATTCCGAAGACTGGCAGTACCAAGACCCGCCCGAAGCGCGGCACTGGATGCCGAACTGGGAATACTACACTCAAAGAATGGGTACCTCGAAGAAAGCGGCTTGATGAGCTGATTGATCTGACAGACGAGGCAAAACAGACAGCCGATGGGCTCGTCAGGGTCGCATACCAGTGCCCAATCACTGTGGAATATAAGGAGGGGAAGGAGAGGAAGGTGGGAAAGGAAGTGATACCCTATACTTTCGAGGATTCACTGGCCTTGACGAATCGTAGGTTGTTCCGGAGACTTACAGAGCCGGTGGGTCTATTGAAGAAGCTCCAAGCGGCTCTCAGGAGAGACACACTCGAAGCTGCTTGTAGCGAAATGTTCGCCAACTTAGAGAAAGGCAGCAAAGCTGAGATGGCCTTGGAGCTACTCTATCTGACTGACCCAGAACAGCTAGAGCCGCCCGCCTACATTGCTGATGGACTCGAGTGGCTCCAGACAACCCTTGAGGCGAGAAGAGTTGACGCCATCTCCGCAGAACCGGGAGAAGTGAGTGATGCCTGAGGCAGTCGATCAAGCGAATGCACTCAGGAAGACTATCGAGGCCTGCCTCGACCTAGAGAAGCCCAAGAGCTTCTTCCTCTATGCCGGCGCTGGCACCGGCAAGACAAGGGCGGTCGTTGAGGCATTGGATTTCTTCCGGCGGCGCTATGGAAGGCAATTCCGACATTCGGGACAAAGAGTCGCAGTCATAACCTACACCAATGCCGCATGCGATGAGATCAAGCACAGAATTAACTTCGATCCGATCTTCGCGGTGTCCACAATCCATAGTTTTTCTTGGGAGCAGATCCGCACATACCACAGTGACATCTCTGCTTGGCTCCGCGCCCGTTTGTCTAAAGACATTACGAAACTTAGAGGGGAGCAGGCTAGGGGAAAGCCAGGAACAAAGGCTGCCGCTGACCGGCAGATTCAGCTGGAATCTAAGCGGAATAGACGGCGGAGTCTCGATGTCGTCAAGCCGTTCACGTACAACCCAAGCGGCGAGAACATCGGCCAGCATTCACTCCAACACGCTGAGGTCATAGCCATCGCAGCGAGGCTTCTCACCGAAAATCCACTGATGCGTCAGATACTGATTCGGAAGCACCCTGTCCTACTTATCGACGAAAGCCAAGACACACAAAAAGTCTTGATGGACGCTTTCTTAGTACTCCAAGAAAAGCATCCAAACCAGTTCTGTCTTTGTCTGTTCGGTGATACCATGCAGCGCATCTATGCGGACGGGAAAGTCGGATTGGAGGAGATTATCCCGGCAGATTGGGAGAGACCTTCCCTTACCGTGAACCACAGATGTTCCAAACGTGTCGTGACTCTTCTCAATCGGATCAGATCGCAAGCGGACGGTGCTCAGCAGAAACCTAGACAAGACGCACAAGAGGGGCTCGTGCGCCTGTTTCTGACCAATGAGACTGATGACGCAGACAAAGTGAAGGTTGAAACAGCAGCGGCGGAAGAGATGGCAGAGATCACTTCCGACGACGAATGGAGGAACCCACAGGCGGTCAAAGTACTTACGCTTGAGCATCACATGGCCGCGCGCCGGGGCGGCTTCGACGAGTTTTTTGAGCCGCTTTTCAGGGTTCGCCATTTCAAGACAGGACTCCTTGATGGAACTCTGAGTGGGATTGCCTTCTTCGCACAGCAAGTTCTTCCCTTGGTTCAAGCCCTTCAATCAGACGATAGCTTCGCGGTGGCTCGAGTGGTGAAGGACCACTCCCCGGTCGTATCTCCCGAGCGACTGAGCGGAAGCACGAGTCCATTTAAGGAAATCGGCAAGGGTAAGACGTCTGTCAGCGCCCTGTACTCTTTGTGGAACGACGGTTCAGATCCCATCCTATTGGATGTTGTGAGGAAGATCGATCACGGAGGGCTATTCAATATTCCTGATATATTTTCTCCCATTCTTTCCGATGCTGAAGCACAGGAAGAAGTAGAGTTAGTTTCAGCAGATCAAGAGACCGATTATAATCCTGAGATCGATGCTTGGAGAAAGGCACTGTCAGTCCCTTTTAGTCAGCTCCAATCGTATGTGAAGTACATCTTTGACAGATCTTCTTTCGGGACACATCAAGGCATCAAGGGGCTACAGTTTCCGCGAGTCATGGTCATTCTGGATGACAACGAAGCCCGCGGTTTCATGTTCAGCTATGAGAAATTGCTTGGGGCCAAGGCTCTGAGTAGCACAGATAGAGAGAATCACCTTAGAGGGAAGGACACATCCGTAGACCGAACCCGTCGGCTGTTCTATGTGACCTGCAGCAGAGCTGAGCGGAGTCTTGCCGTGATTGTGTACACGAAAAAGGCCGGTAAAGTCGCCAGTTATGTTTCCCATCATGGCTGGTTTGAGGACGAAGAAATCGTGCGACTACCAGTCAAAGAATAAACATGGCATGACCGCAGCAGTTCGAACAACAATGACATTGGATGACCAGCCTTCCTTCGTGTTTCGAAACGCTCAGGAATTCCGCAACACGATCTCCAGTTCGGGCTTCGCGAGACGGCCGCGCGATCGTGTGTAGAGCCCCAGAGTGGTTGGCTGTGGGGGGGGGGGCGTGCTCAGACTGTGTGGACGGCGCATCGTCTCACTGTTCCAACTAATCCGCAGCACCGCCGGTCGCTGGCGCCGGGGCTCGGGCGCCCTGCGCGGCCCATGACCTGCTGCGGGAGGACGCACCAGTCTTCTTTCTTGCAGTAGCTTAGTCTTGCAGTATCAGAGATCCAAGAAGGAGGGTTGGTTGATTCCGACTTGATTGGCGATTGATTGTGCGGAGTGCATGGACATGACGGAAGGCGTGGTGTTCCAGATTGGGCGGAGAAGTGTACAGTTGGCGGATTGCTGGCTGAAGGCAGTGGGAACCATCGGATTGCTGGCTGGCAGCGGCGGCCGATGCGCGGCTGGAGGAGTTCCGCCAGCAGGCGGCCGGGCCGGAGTATGAGCGGTGTCTGGCAACAATCAAGACTTTCACTGACGGCAACCAAAACTTTCATTCCGCAGGGTCGTCGCTGGCGGGCCAGAGGCAGCTCCTTGAGCTGTCGCGTGACCCTCCTGGCAGGGGTTGCTGCCAGGCCTCCGTCCCGCCCTGGGTGGGCACTGCAGCGACCATTGGATGGCGGTGGATGGTCCGTTGCCAGAACACCCGGGGAGCGAGTCTCCGAGAGGGCAATCCTACCCCGCGGCTGCCGGCTGCCTGTGACGCACAAGTAACGCTCTGAACCTAGCGCGGGAGCCATCAAGGGGGGAAGTGACCCGGGGAATCAGAGCGCAGTGCGTCCTCTTGGGACAGTTCGGCACGTCCCGCGAGCTGGCGGAGCCGACTCGGCTCCCGTAGGTACTGGGCGTGCCGCCGGAGGGCGAGCGCTGTAGCGCGGAGCCCGGTGCTCCAGCTTGGAGCAGGCACAATCGTGCCGGACTCTCGCTGTGCGGTTGTCTGGCGCCGTGCTATCACGCCTGCGCCGGGCGGCTGGATTCTCGACAGCGGCCCGGATCAGGGGTCCGCGGCCAGCGCGCGGACCAGCAGTCTCTCCCGCCAGGGCCGCAGCAGGCGCTCATCGACACGCGTGGCGGCCCTGAGGTTGCTGAGGCCTTCCCACAGCTTCTGGTTCCCCGGCGACGCATCCCCCTTGCGGTTCAGGTACCCGCCCATCACCGCCATCGTGCGTACGTCCCGGCCCACAGGGTTGGGTTCCGGCAGCTTGCGCTCGTAAGCGAGGTCCCGCAGCACCAGTAGCTCGGTCTTACTGAATAGCACCTCGGCCGGCAGTTGCGGCGTCTGCCGGCCGAGGAGGGCCATCACCAACAGCCGCCAGGCTATGACCGCGCTGAGGGTCACGGCCCGCTCGATGCGCTCCGCCCGCCGGTGCTGCAGCTGCTCCACCTTGCAGCCCGTCTTCAGCACTCGGTGCCGGTCCGCGATCACCCAGCGTCGCCGGTGCCACTGCGGCACGCGCTGGGTGTCCTCCAGCGTGCGCGCCGCAAAGGTCGTCAGCAGCAGCCACTCCAGCCGCTTGCCCGGCTGCAGCCGCTGGCGCACATGCACCGCCAGCGTCGGGCAGTCCCCTTTGGGCGCTGGCAGTTGGACCGTCCCGAAGCGCAGCTCCAGCTTGGCCTGCCGCACCGGGCGTGCCTCGCGCTGGGTCTGCCGGCGCATGCTGCACCGCAAATTTCCAGCTCGGCCCGCAGCGGGGCCTAGCGCAGCTCGTCGAACAGCCTCGAGCCCTGGGCCAAGGCCCGTTGGTGCTGGGCCCGCACCAGCAGGACCACGTACCCCAACCGCCGCTGCTCGGCGAACAGGGCGAACACATCCCCTTCCCGGTCCAGCACCGTGACAGGCTGCACTCCCGGCAGCTGCGTAAACAGCTCCACGCAGTCCTGCAACCCTCGGAGCCAGCGACCGGTGGTGCGTTCCGGGATCGGCTTGGTGCGCTCCGGCGGGCCGTCCAAGCCCGGGCGGTCGAACTTGATGCGCGTCACACCCAGCGGCAGCCCGTCCTCGCTGACCGCCAGCGTGGAATGCATGTGCAGGCCCACCGTGCCGTCCGAGTGCTGGTTCTTGCCGATCAGCCCCCACCCCTGAACATCGCTGTGCTCGGCAGAGTTCAGGTCCGAGCCGTTCTGCACCAGAAGCACGTGGCGCGGCGGCTGCGCGAGCACGCGCCGCAACGTGCGCTGGCGGTGAGTGGCGAGGAGTCTCTCGACCGTCAGCGGCGAGTCTAGGGGGTAGTCGATGAGGCGATAGTGGCCGCGCACCAAGGCAAAGTCGCCCTCGGCGGCGCGTGGGAAAGAGACCATCGGCATGGGGGACTGCACGCGCACGGTGCGCACCAGCCGGCGCGCCAAGCGTACATCGCGCAGAGGGGCGGCACTGAAGTTGCCACAAGCGGTGCCACGTTGTCAGCCCCCTACTGGTGTGTCACGGGCAGCCGGCGTCCCGTCCACCTGGCCGGGAACGCCGCCGCAGCCCGGCGCGAGGTCGCGCGCGTCGAGAACGCCATCCGGGGCATGGACGACAAGGCGGTCGAGGGCCTCGGCGGTCTCAGCGGCTGTCTTCGCCGCCTCGTCGAGATGCGGGATCTGCTCCGATCCGTGCAACCCGAGGGCACGATCGGCGGCTATGCGACCTGGCGGTCCAGCCGTCTTTCCGGAGTCCGGACTTGAGCGCCGTGGAGCGGAGCCCGTTGCCGATCCGGAAGTGCGAGAACGACATCGGGGTGCGTGTGCATGGAAACGACGCCGTCGTGTGGAACGCGAGTTCTGCAAGCCGCCGTCCGGATTTGGGGTTGGGCCACGGCCCTCGGATCACCGGTGCCGATCCGCCTTTTCGGGCCGTGGACGGGAGCGACCCACACCTTCGGTATCCCCGGTGCGCCGTAGGGGCGGTTCGGCATGTGCATGCCCATTCCGCCCTCCCTGGCGGGTCGCTCCCGTACCAATAGTCCCTACGCGAAGGGGGTTCCGCCGATGATATAGTCACCGTCATCGGGGCCGCCATCGGCACGGCGGGCGCGCACGCGTTCGAACTGCCGTTCCCCGCGGTTGGTGACGACCCCTCACTCGACCTGATCGCCCACCACGATCCGGGCATCCACGCCGCCAGCCGTCTCTGGTACTACGCCGCGCCCGGCGTCGCGGTCATCCTTGCGGTCTCGCTCGTCCTCTCGGACTGGCGGGTCTTGGTGCAGCCGCTCCTCCGGTTCGGACGCAGGGGCAGATTGCATACGTGGCCCGCCTCGCCGAACGACGATCCGCCCTCGCTCGTGATAGGCAAGACGCACCATCCGACCGTGGCGAGCGAGAGCGCTCGGGCTCGAAGTCAAGGGAGACTTCTGCCATCAGGTGAGGAGCATCCTCGACGATGCCGGGCGCACGGACGATTACATCGAGATCGGGTTCGACAGCTCGTGAAACTGGAACCCGCTCGACGATCCGCGCTTCGACTCCTGCTCGCTCGCCTACGGCGTCGCATCGATCATCAACCAGCTCTTCGGCAAGAGCGGGGAACGGTCTTGGCAACAGGCCTACACCAACCTGGTGCGGTGGATCATCGAGCTGCACCGGCTCCTGCCGGGCGGCTGGGTCACGCTCCGGGACACTTACGCTGCACAGTGGACGCGGAACTGCTTGGCCGCAGGATCTCCCGGACCGGCGCCGCCCGATCCGTGCCGTCACCTCGCAGGAGGACATGATTGCCTACCTGCGGGCGCTGGAGCGGTGGGCATGGGAGCGCGAGATTCAGACCGGCACGGTAGGGTGCCATCTCGACCCGGCGCTGGAATCGCGGCTCGACGAACTCGGCGCCGCCTACGAGACGAAGGTAGCCGGTGGAGGCGCGGGCCGGCAGGTCGCCGCACAGGTCGAGGCCATCGGCGTGTTTCTGTCGATCTTCGAACAGCCGGATATCGCCGGGGTCTTCTGCCCGCCGCCACCCACCGATTCCGCGGCTGTCGAGTACCCCGATACCGACTGGTGCCGCCGGTCCCGTGCTGGGACTTCGCCGGAGGTTGCCGCCGCTCGCACTGCTGATCGACGAAGGCAACATCCTCACCCTGAACATGCCCTCCCGAGCGAATGCGGTGCTCGCACGCGCCAGCAGCGTCTTTCTCAAGAATGCCTGGATGCAGGCACTGCTCCGTCCAACCGTCCAGGCCGCGTGTCGCCCTGAGTGCTACTGACCGGTGCAAGAGTCTTGCACACTTGAAGCTGAACAGATTTCGTAGGATCGCGTTAGAGAACATCGTTGTGCGGGCACCGGGAGATGTCGAGTGGAGTACAGAGAATTCAAGAGTCAAGCTATAGATGTTCGCATGGTCGAGCAGTGGGATTCCCCAAGTGGTCCAATCTACAACTAGACTCATGCTGCCTTCAATGCCTGCTCAATGTACTTGCATTCCTGCTCACTGAAAAACTTCTTCACCAGCTCACTGTCTTCGCTCAGTAGTTCCAAGGTCGCTTTCAGGTTCTTCCTCATCTCCGCCTTCGTTTTGCTCAGCATCCGACTCACCCGACTCTTCACCCAAGCCCACAAGATCTCCCTTGGGTTCACTTCCGGGCTGTACGTCGGCTGATACTCCAACTCAACCTTGCCCTCTTGTGCCCTCGACCATGCCCGAACAAGATTCGCCGTATGCACGCTCGCATTGTCCACCACCACGATCAGATTTCCCGCAGTAGCCTGCTTCACCTGCTCCAGGAACTCAATGAAGTCCAATGCCCTCACGGAACTCTCATGCAGCTTCCAGTGCAACGTACCGTCCGGACTGATCGCTGCCAGCATGCTCACTCGGTACTTCGAGTTCGCCGTCTTCACAATCGGAGTCTCTCCCTTCCGGCCCCATGTCCTCCCGTACACGCACTGTGCTGCCAGGCCCGACTCGTCTGCGAATACAATCGTCTTGCCCTCCTGCACCGCACGCTTCACTAGTGCCGGAAACGTCTCAAACTTCCATTTCCGGACCTTCTCACGGTCATGCTTCAACGCTCTCTGCTTGGGTTTCTGCGGTGTGAGATTCAACTTCTTCATAGCGCGTTGCACCGTCCAGCGACTCACCTTCAATCCGAATTTCTCCTGCAGAGCCATGCGCACCAGGTTGGCGGTCCACAGCGCGAACTCGAACTGCAACTGCTGCGGTGTCTTGTTCACCACTGTGTTCAGCATCCATTGCCAGTGGCGGTTCTTCATCTTGAGCGGTCGTCCTGTCCTCTTGCGCCTGTGGAGTGCGTTGATGCCCTTAGCGTTGTAGAGGACCCACCAGCGGCGAACCGTGGACTGATGGACGCCTACCATTCTGCCTAACTCCAGAAACGACCGGCCATTTCTGATTTCTTCAACGACGGCTTTCTTCACATCGAACTACAGGGATTCAGTGAGTTGAGAGAAGACTAGGAGTGGCACCCAGAACATGATCATAGAGTACCACACAGCGGGGTGTGAAGGCAAATGAGGGGCGACATAGTTGAAGTCTATGGCAGGGAGAATCCGCACACGATCGATTCAATGCTCTCCATAGGGTCCGCTCCAGAAACTCCCTATATGAATAGTAGAAGTCCGATGTTCTCTGCAGGAACTCCTCTGACACTGCTTGCGCACGACACCCCTCACGTGGGCCGGGCCCTGCGCAAGACTCTTGCACCGGTCAGTACACGCGGCCCGCCGTGTTCATCTGCGATGAGCATCAGGCCTTTGCCACAGTCGGCCAGAACGACCCGTCAAGCGACGATAGGGCAGTCGCGGTCACGTGGCAGTGCAGATACATCCCCATCGTCGCCATACAGTCGCTCTCATCGCTGCGCCCCGTCTCTTCCTTCGGCGAGGCGAACGCCCGTGCAGACGCTCCGCACGCGGGTCTTTCTCTCGGCTTCGGACGACGCGTCAGCCCGGATCGCGTCGGAGACATGCGGCTCCGTCATGAACACGCGGCTTCCCACATGTCCGCTGAGACCACGGGCAGGCCCGAGTCCTCGCTCCTGTTCGGCCGCGCCGGAGGGGGCCGCGGCACCATCTACCTGCCGAATGAGACGGGCTACTGGCGGCTCCGCGAAGAGGGACGGATATGAAGCGCGGCGTACGAGCCGATCACGCGACTGGCAGACAATGCCGCCGCCTCGCGAGCTCTCGGACAGGCGGATCGTGCAGCCCATCTTCGGAGGAATTGAATGATGGCCCGTACGAGCCGAGGGCGGCGCAGCTACAGCGCCGGCGAATGGGGCTGGCATCGCGTGAGGGTGATTCCTGATCCGAAGACCGGCCTCCTCCAGATCGAGTGGCGGGAGAACGGCCCAGGCTGAGTCGGTCGCTCAAACAGCCCGACTGGGCTCGCGCAAGACGGCAGGCCGACGAGGCCGTCGCGGGCTTCGCGTTCCACGAGCCCAGCGGTGCGGCCGAGCCCGAGCCGCTCACGCTGGGAGGGCTCTGTGAATTCTACGGTGAGGAGGTGACGCCCACGAAGGGCGAGAGGACCGGGCGGCGCGACAGGGTCGCGGCCGCGATGTTCATCGACTTCTTCGGCAGGGACCGGAGACCCGTGATGCTGTCGCAGCACGATTGGGACCGGTTCATCCGGGAGCGCCGCTCGGGAAGCGTCGTTGTCTCAGGCAAGCCCGTGGGCAACCGGACGATCGAGTGGGACCTCCCATCCCTCATGGCGGCCTTCAACTGGGCCGAGAGGTCGAGGGATGAGCGAGGCCGCCTGCTCCTCGACCGGAACCTGCTGAAGGCCCTTAGGAAGCCCAAGGAGAAGAACCCCACCCGGGTCGTCCGTTCGATGCAGGAGTACTGACCGGTGCAAGAGTCTTGCGCAGGTGCCACCTCGCGTGAGGGGTGTCGTGCGCAAGCAGGGTCAGAGGAGTTCCTGCAGAGAATGTGGGGCTGCTACTATTCATATAGGGAGTTTATGGAGCGGACCATTTGGAGAGCATTGAATCTATACTGTGCGAGTCCTCCCTGTCATAGACGTCGATCCGTCCGCCCCCCAGTTGCCTCCACACTCCGCTGTGTGGTATCCTATGGTCATGTTCTTGGTGCCACTCCTTGTCTTCTCCAAACTCACTGAAGCGCTGCAGTTCGATGTAAAGAAAGCAGTCGTTGAAGAAATCAGAAATGGCCGGTCTTTTTGGGCTGTAAGCAGAATGGTAGGCGTCCATCAGTCCACGGTTCGCCGCTGGTGGGTCCTCTACAGTGCTAAGGGCGTCAACGCACTCCACAGACGCAAGAGGACAGGACGACCGCCCAAGCTGAAGAACCGCCACTGGCAATGGATGCTGAACACAGTGGTGACCAAGACGCCGCAGCAGTTGCGGTTCGAGTTCGCCCTGTGGACCGCCAACATGGTGCGCATGGCTCTGCAGGAGAAATTCGGATTGCAAGTGAGTCGCTGGACGGTGCAACGCGCCATGAAGAAGTTGAATCTCACACCGCAGAAACCCAAGAAGAGAGCGTTGAAGCATGACCGTGAGAAGGTCCGGAAATGGCAGTCTGAGACGTTTCCGGCACTAGTGAAGCGTGCGGTCCAGGAGGGCAAGACGATAGTATTCGCAGACGAGTCGGGCCTAGCAGCGCAGTGCGTGTACGGGAGGACCTGGGGCCGAAAGGGAGAGACGCCGATTGTGAAGACGGCGAACTCGAAGTACCGAGTGAGCATGCTGGCAGCGATCAGTCCGGACGGCAGGTTGCACTGGAAGCTGCATGAAGGTTCCGTGAGCGCACTGACATTCATTGAGTTCCTGGAGCAGGTGAAGCAGGCTACTGCAGGGACCGTGATCGTGGTTGTGGACAATGCGAGCGTGCATACAGCGAAACTGGTTCGGGAATGGTCGAAGGCACAAGAGGGCCAGATCGAGTTGGAGTATCAGCCGACGTACAGCCCGGAAGTGAACCCGGTGGAGATCCTGTGGGCGTGGGTGAAGAGTCGGGTGAGTCGGATGCTGAGCAAGACGAAGGCGGAGATGAGGAAGAACCTGAAAGCGGCGTTAGAACGACTGAGCGAAGACAGTGAGCTGGTGAAGAAGTTCTTCAGTGAGCAGGATTGCAAGTACATTGAGCAGGCATTGAAGGCAGCATGAGTCTAGTTGTAGGTCACATCACTTGGGGAATCCAACTGCTCGAACAGGCGAACCTCTATAGCTTGACTCTTGAATTCTCTGTACTTCACTCGACATCTCCCGGTGCCCGTACAACGATGTTCTCTAACGCGAGCCTGCGAAATCTGGCCCGCTTTATGAGTGCAAGACTCTTGCACCGGTCAGTACCAAGCGCTTCTCGGCAAGTTGGCTGGCGATGCCATGTCGCGCTCGTGTTCGCGGACGAGACCGGACACCGGATCGGTGCGATTCGCAACCTCAGGTGGGCTGACATCGACCTTGCGTGTGAAACAGTGCGGTGGCGCGCGAAGTACGAATAAACTGGATACGAACACCGGACGCCGTTGACGCCCGAGGCGATCGCCGCCTTGGTCGAGGCGCGACGTATGAGCCCTAGCACCACCGACGCGCCGGTATTGCCCGCGCCGAGTGATCCGTTGACGTGCTTGTGCCAGATGTCGGCCCACTGCATGTGGAACCGAGCGGAAAGGCTCGCGGGGCTGAAATCGAAGCACTGCCGGTGCTAGCACTCGCTGAGGCACAAGTTCGCTTCGGCCCTCATGGACTAGCCGCTCAAGGTGCTCTGCGAGCTTGGCGGCTGGAAGAACGCCCGGACAGTGCTTGCCTGATACCAGCGGCCCAACGAGGAACAACTCAGGAAGGCGCTGGAAGACCGCCACAGAGTTCGCACGTGATCTCCCAGTCGGCGGGAATCAATCGGCGAGAATCTGGAGTACGAAGCCGCTAAGCACAAGGGGTACAAACGGATACTAGCCCGGTCGTATCTGCACGGTAAGCGGAATACCTGAGTCTGGAACCAAGGCTGGGAATCGTATAACCAATTACACGACTGCACGATCTGCCATTCCTGCCCTTCGATGCTACATGCTCCCGTCATTCAGGCCCGGCTGGGAAATCGCCTCAGTTGCAGGGAAGGTAAGGGTTCAGTAAGGGGGGCGCTGGGCACTCCAGGTTGATCGTGCGGTTAGGGCGTGTTGGGCGGATGGGGGCGGCATCGCTCACGCGTGGAGCTGGGGAGGAGACAGCCATGGGGAGGGGCTGCCAACGTCAGTCGGCCCGGCGACGGGCCGGATCAGGCGGCCCATGGCAGGGCGTCCCCGCCGGGCTCGGAAGCCGTCCTGTCCGAGCGTGCTCCCGCCAGGGACGGGGGTTGCGACAACTGCGCCCGGCGGCGCTCGTCCATCGCCCAAGGCAGCCACGGGGCCAAGTCCTCCGGCACCCGCCCCCCGTTGCGGGCGCAGGCGTCGAGGTAGTCCAGCGTCCAGGCGTAGTAGTTGAGCCCCCACAGCTGCAGCGTCCCGTAGACCGAGTACAGCAGCGCCGTCAGCCGCGCACCCTTTTCGCTGCCCGAACCGAAGCTGGTCTTGCGCCCGATCACCGCCGGGCGCAGCGCCCGCTCCGCCGTGTTGTTGTCCGGGGCGACCCGCGGATCCAGCACGAACACCCCCAGCCCGTCCTGGTGCGCCAGCAGCGAGTGCAGCGCCTTGCCTTGCGCATCCAGCGCCGCCTGCACGCGCCCGCTGGCGCCCTCCCAGTGACTGGCCAGCTGCTCCAGCTCCCGCCGGGCCCGCCCCAGCAGGCTGGCGAAGGCCTGCTCGAGACGCTGCTGCAGCGCCTGGAACTCCGGCCCTTGCTCAGCCAACGGCAGCTCCGGCTGCCACACCGCCCGCCGGCGCTTGGCCAGATGGAACAGCTGGCCGATGCAGCGCAGCCAGTCCCGCGACCAGGCCTCCAACTCCGGGTAGCCAGTCCCCACCCGCCGGAAATCTCTCCTCTGATGCGCCCAGCACCATGCCAGCCGCACTGTGTCGCCCGCTCGCCGTGCCATGGCCTTGTACGCACTCCAGCGATCGCACACCACCGTCGCCAGCCCCTGCGCCCGCTCCAGCACCCGGCGCAGCAGCTGCTGCGCCGCCGGCGAGCCCCGCGTCGGCAGAATCCGCATGCGCACCGCCCCTTCCGTCACGCACACCCACAGCCACCAGCGCTGCCGTCCACCCCCCCTCTCCAGCTGCTGCACCGGCCAAGTCGTCTCGTCCACGTACAGCACCGCCGCGCCGGCCTGCAGCTGCTCGATCCCGGCCACCAGCGGCTCGAACAAGCCGCTCGGCCGCTGCAGGCCCGCCGACAGCGTCGACGGACTCATCTCCAAGCCCAGCTGCCCCAGGTCCAAGGCCACCTTGGCCTGCGTTCTCAACAGCGCGAACACCTGGACCAGGCAGAACGTCCACACGCTGGTGCCCAGCTGCGTGCCGGGCATCAGCCGCGGGGCCGGCGGTCCCACCACCGCCCGCGCGCCTTCGCAGTCGCACTGCGGGCGCAGCCGCTGCCGCACAATCTGGCGCGCCACCGCCTCCAGCTGCAGCTCGTAGATCGTGCTCTGCTTGTTGCCGTCCTTGCGGTACGGCTTCCCGCAGTCGGGGCAGGCGCAGTCCTGCGGTTCGCTCACCTCCCGCCGCCGGGGCAGATGCCCGCGGTCGGTGCGCCCGGGATTGGGCTGCCCCGGCTGCCGCCCGCGCTTACGCTTGCGCTGGCCCTCTGGCGGCGGCTCGGGCCGGCCCGCCCCGGACGGCGGCTGGTCCGGATCGTCCTCGCCGGGCAGCGGCTGGGGATCGTCCGCGCCGTCCGCCTCTCCCCCGGGCAGCGACTCGGTATCCTGCGCGCCGTCCGCCGAGCCCACATCGATCACTTCCGTCTTGCGCCCGAACCGATCCCGGCGCAGCTCCTGCAGCTGCGACTCCTTGGCGGCCAGCGCGGCATCCTTGCCCAAGTTCGTCACTTAGTGACTTGGCAGAGTACCAGACACCTTGCGAGTTGACGACTTGCGGCGCGGGTGAAGATACAATATGTGGTTTGGTCATGGCCCAGTGAAACCTATATGTTGTGGAACGTGCCGATTCCGCGATGCCTGGCTGGCAGTTTGATGTTGGGGCCCCTCCGGGCCCACTTGGCACCACACTTTGCGGCTCTGCCGCCTGTCCGTGCGTATGCGCTGGCGGTGCAGGCCCGGCTGCAACCCGGCTGCCCGGGCGATCTCCCACGCTGCCGCTGATGGCCGCATGTCCTGCCGATTCGTGATCAGCGTCCCATCCGTGCCGTGCACGGTGGTCGTCACTCGCGTCCACTCCCGCAGACGCTCCCGAATCGACCCCCAGCTCAGCCTGATCCCGTGGGCCTTCAACCTTGTCCGCAACAGATGCACCGCATGGTACGCCAGCACAGCGATGAATATGTGCGCCGACACGCGCCGATCTTTACGGTGGTGGATGGGCCGCACTCCCAGTTCCGATTTCAGTTGGCGGAAGGTTGCTTCAACCTCCGTCAACTGCAAGTCAGTGCGGAGTACGCGCTGCTCATCCCAGTCCGCATGGCTGGTCCGCAGCACGTACGCTCCCGCCGCTAGGTCCGCCTGCTCGGCTGGTGGCTTGCGCCGCTATTCCACCGCCGCCGCCTTGCCGCCCTGGCCGGGCGTCACCGTGACCTCGTAATGCCGCGCCACCTTGGAGTGCTGCTCGGCCAACCTGCCTATCTTGCGCTGCACCTGCTCGCAATTCTTCAGGCAGTGCGGCTTCGAGAGCCCCTCGTGCAACTTCTGCAACTGACCCTCGTAACGCTCCCGCTGGCGATCCAAGATCGCCTCCGCGGTCCGCTGGCGCGCCTCGCTGACAGCGTACACGCGCAGCTCGCTCCGCTCACCAGCGGCTGGCTGCTGGTCCGCTTCGTCTGGCTCACCCCCGCCCTTCCCAGGCAGCGCCCAAGCGCGCACGGCGTAGCCTGCTTGCGTCCGCACGACCGCCGCGGGTTCGCCCGTGGGCGGTTCCGGTTTGGCTTGGCGGCTGACTGCGATCCAGTCCCAGCCGTTCTCGCCCAACCAAGCCAGATTGGCCTCGCTGGCGATGCCAGCGTCCAGCACGACCGTGGGCTTGGGATCCTCGCTGTCCTGCGGCCCGGCCAGTTTCTTGAGCGCCTCCTTGAGTGTGCCGGGTTCGGAGACATTGCCTGGCAGCACCTCGCAACGGCGCGGGAAGCCGGCCCCGTCCAAGGCCAGCGCCAAGGACACCAAGGGACAGTCGGAGCGCTTCTGCTTCGAGCGCCCGAAGCGTCGCAGCGTGTGGTTGGGGCGACCGGTGTAGTGCCTGTTCGAGAGATCGTAGAAGACGAGCGTTCCGGAGAGTTTCAACAGGTCGCGCTCGCGCTCGAAAAGCCCCTTCTGCAGGGCTTGGCGGTGTTTCCAGAGCAGGTCATTGGTGCGGTAGAGCTGGGAGAGGGAAAGGCCGACATCGCCCTCGATGCCGAGCAGCTCGAGCAGGCAGGAGGAGTGCTGCAGCCAGCGCAGTGCCTCGCGTTCGGAGGAGGGGTGCAGCATGCGGGCGACGACGAGGGCCGTGGCAATCCTGGTGTCCCGCCAGCGGGCGCCGGCACGCAGCAGCAGGTTGCCGAATTCGAGCTGCTCGAGGGCATGCAGGCAGAGTCGCTCGGCGCCGACCGAGCGCGTGGGCTCGTGCTGAAGAGTGTCGAGGTTGACGGTGGCGACGGGGTTGACAGCGTCAGGAGAGCGGCTGAACCCAGCCTGTCGCAGGCGTTTGACGAGGTGTTCAGCTGCGTCGAGGACCTGAGGATCGGGAGCGCAGAGGGCGGTGGTGCCGGCGAGCAGGTCGGAGGCCAGAGAGGTGACCTGAGGCCACAGTGGCTTGGGGATGGGATAGGAGGTGCCGAGGTTGAGGAGGGTCTTCTGGCGGACAGTGGCGCCGCAGCGAATGGTCTGGACGAGGCGGTAGCTGAAAGCAGGCTTGCCAGCCTTGGAGTGGGTTTTGGTGGCGCGAATGAACACGAGCGAGGTTATAGACCCAGAGTACATGCTGAGATGGGTTTTTCAAGGGCAAGATTTCAGATCCTGGCACTACATTGAGGAGCAGCGGGCAAAAGCACTAGACTGGCATGGTATCAGGAATAAAACGGGATGATTGCACGAACAATTTTACAATAAACGCCGCTCTTGGTCTAGAATCCGAGCTCTGCCGACCCCAATTCCGTCTGAAAGTGACGAACTTGGGCTTGGCGGCCAGCTCGGCCTGGTAGACCGCCAGCAGCGCATCCTTGGCGCAATTCTCCGCGGCCCGAGCCTTCTGCTCCGCAGCCCGAGCCTTCCGCTCCGCGGCCAGCTGCTGCTCCAGCGCTGCACTGCGGGCACAGTTGCAGGCCGCTCCCGACGCCTGTGCTGCCACCTTGCTCGCCATGGCCCCGAACCCCTTCAGCATAAACCATGTCGTCCATCCATGTTCACGCTGCTACAGTCGCTCATGCGCCGTTCCCTAGGCCACGGCATCGCCAAGACCCGCCCGGTCACCCAGCGCCGCACCACCTCTGCCCGCTCCTCGCCACGGGCACCCGCACCCGGTTCCCAGCATCTGCACCTACGCTGCGTAAGGCAGTACCCAGCGCCCCCCTCACTGAATTCTTACCATCGACATATCAAAGAGAATGTCTGGTTGCTCGATCCACGGTGGCACCTATTGGGGGATGAGGTTCGCCTAGAGGATCTGGGAATCGAATATGAGCCCGAGCCCGATGTAGGGGTGCGCATGGACTATCTGTTCGCGATGCAACCGTCGGCCCCATCACACGTCGATGAGATTCTGGTTGTCGAAATCAAGCGCGCTAGGACCAACGACGGGCGTGTTCACAGAGTCAGCGCTAGCGAAGTGACGAAGTTCCAAGACTACCTCAATCAGGCCGAGCAGGTCTATGTCCGCGACGAACACCCACCACAGGTTAGCGGGATCATGATTGCAGATGGCTTCAGCGGGCCGGCGTGGCAGAGAAGCAGGATGCAAATCCCGGGCGTGTGTCTGCACTACCGCACGTGGGCAAGGGTGATCCGCGAGACCGAGCGCCTGCACCGGGGGTGGCTTGCCGTGGCGACTAGACGGGCAGATTCGACGGAGAGAGATGTCGTTCATTGAACATCAAGGCACCGCATGTCGACAGGGATCGAAGCGATCACGGGCGGCGAAGCTCCCGCAAATCGCCGCAAGCTGGGGGCATCCTCCGCCACAGCGACTGCGGAGGACCGAACGGCCACGGACGACGCGGCCGCGAATTACGGGGGACATCGAGCCAAGAGACTGTCAGGCATCGTACGGCCAGCGAAGAGCCCGATCTGCTTCCTGTATCGGTGCAGAATCCACAACCTACAAACACCTACATTGCTATGAATGGAGCATTTCAGGCAGCTAGGAGCTAAATATTGCACTATTACATATATTTATCGCAATTGATATGCCTTGTGCCCCGGAGGGGGCTCCACGCTGAATGACTGCCAGGACATACGATGACCAGAAGTCTGTGATAGCAAGTCCATGAAGTGCAATAAAGTATTAGTGATGTCATAGGTTTGAACATTATGTCCGAATCAAGGCCATTTGCAAAACAGGCAGCGACACTCAACCTCAAAGTGGCTATCATCGTGTTCCACAATCGAGACTGGCCAAATCATCTCTGATTCTAGTCTGGTCACCAGTTCCTGTTTGGCCTCAATTGTCGCGTCCACGCCAATCCACTTGCGATGCAGACTCGCCGCTTCGACACACACAGTACCGGATCCCATGAATGGATCCAAGACAACATGTTCCTCTTTCGTAGTCGCTCTGATGATTTGGCGATATATAGATCGAGACTTTTGATTGGGATAACTTGTTTGTTCTGACGAAGATGGTGGACCAATCAGTCACCAATCCTCTCTGAGGACCCTTCCTAGATCTTCGTTTTCAAGACGCGGCCTAAATAGCGATTTAAGATCTCCTCGGATCGACTGTGGACAAGTGTATGACCCTTGCATTCTCAGCGCAGTGTCTCTATAGAATCTATGCTGATTGGATCTTGAATAGAATAGCACGATATCATGCTTTCGTTGAAAATGTCCTTGATTCATGCGGGTACCGCGACCAGCATAACATCGTATGATTTCATTTTGGAATCGGTCCTTACCAAAGATGCAATCCATGCATAGTCTCACATAATGACTATAGTCGCTTCCACAATGTAAGAATATGCTGCCCTCTCGACACAAGAGGCGCCGCATCTCAATAAGTCGAACAGTCAGGAACACTAGGTAGTTATACAGTTGCCGTGAGTGAACTGTACGAATACTATCAAGAATTGCGAATAGTTCATGAGAATCACGCTGTATTCTAGACTTCCACTTCGGCGATATCTCAATTTGAGTCCAAGTATTCTTCAGATTGCTGACCTGGGTATTCAACCCTTCTGGGACGGGACGACCATACTGTTTATAGAACGGAGGATTCGTGCAAATAAGATCGATGGATTCGTCTCCAAGTTGTTTCAATAATTCTAGGTTGTCTTTGATATGAATGTGTCCATGACTATTCATTGTGTGGTCCAATTCGGATACTGTGAAAGAAATGATGTGCCGAAGTTCATTCGTCGCACAATCGAGACGGATCGCAGAGTCCACTCCGCTGTATTGCGGTTCAATACTCTCGTCAACTCCCGGATCGGCATTCTCGGCCCTGTCTCGGACTGCAGCAGCGGAACGAGCCGGATGTCGCGACCGTCCGGATGTCGCCGTGCCTTCCGAGGAGTCGGTCGTCCCGGCTGCGCCAAGTGCTCTTGTCCCACATCGAAGGCCTCTGGTCGTGCAGTCCAGGATTGCTCTTCCGCCGTGTGGGTCAGTCGCACGACATCTCTCCACTGATGCGGACCTTGGCACGCCGAGTCGCCGACGACATGCCTGATGTTGTGTTCCAGCTTACTTGGCAAGGCGTGTTCTGGATTAGATGGCAGTCGGGGAGCGGGGTCTTTCCGGATTGCTTGCGTCTGGCTGGGGGGGATTGTCGGAGGGTGAGCTGGAAAGCTGCTGCTGTAAGAAGGAAGAGGAAGGGGTCAGGAGGAGCGTAGTAGCAGGAGTTGTCGCACCCCCCCCTGGCGGGAACGCGGCCGGACAGGCCGAATTCCGAGTCAGGCGGGGATGTCCCGCCCTGGGCCGCCAGATCCGGCCCGCCGCCGGGCCGACTGACGATGGCAGCCATCCCCAAGGCTGTCTCCTCCCGACCTCCACGCGTTAGCGATTCCGCCCCCATCCACCCAACACGCCCTAATAGCAACGTCAACTCCGAGTGCCGAGCGCCCCCCTTTCTGAATCCTTACGAGCGTAGTATGCCACACGTCGGGACATGGAGGCAACTGCGGAGTGGGATCTCCCCAGTCCCTGACAACAGACACTCGCACCGACCTGATTCCGGACTGTCCACAAATGCTGCGCCCGAGAGAGCCGTGAACGAACAGCCGCAGTCCCAAGTTCTCTGCAGGAACACCTCTAACCTGCTAGCGCACTCATTCCCTCACTGAGGCTGGTCCTGCGCAAGACTTCTGCACCGATCAGTACACACGCAAGGAGACGGCGAGTAGGGGCCGTGGCCAGGTACTCCGGGGGTCGTTAAGCGCGACCGGACCGATCGATCTGCACGACATTCCCTGCAAGAGGCCGAACGCAACGCCGGAACTGCGACCTTCCGTCTAGGGACAAGGCATCACGCCTCCCGGTTATCCGGATGAGTCCTCTCCTTCAGCAGATTGATGATCGAAGAAGCCGAAAGATCGTAGCCCCCCGAAACTGTGCCCAGTATTGGCTTGAAGACCGTCAGCATGCGCCTGCAAGCACCGAGACTCGGAGAGTGAGAATTGAGTTCTCGGCCTTTGAAGTGAGCGAACCGCCCCAACTTGTTAACTAGGAACTGGGCGGTGCTGTAATGCTCGGTTTCATCGTTTACGCTGAAGCCTCTGAACCTGACGTCTTTGCCAAAGGGCGCGGCCTCGATCTCAACCTGTTTCTTTTCTTCTTTCGAGAGTTGTGCATGGGATCGTTCGATGAAGCACCACATATTGAGGATGTCGGAGACTTCGCGTAGCGTTTGCTGGGACGTGACAGCGTTTTCGTCGCACATGCCCGTATATTTCCAGTCTAGTGCCCATTCATGCCCGCCCGAGATCGCTTCGCTTACAAGATCTATGTCGATTCCGTCGGCCACTATTACTTTCTCGTGCTTGAAGAGATCTCGAAGCAACCAGAAAATCAGCTTCTCGCCAGAGCTGAACCTGCTGCCTGTCGGCTGCCTTGATGCGGCGAGCCCCATATCAACGAGTTGCCGAACCGCCTGCGCTTGGGATGGAATCTCGGGCTGTTCGAATCGCCACGAGTCCACTCCTTCTAGCATCTCGCGGTCCAGCCGCATCTCGAATCTCTCGGTTTTCATCAGTCCTCCTATGTCCGTAAGAAACGACCTGTCCCAATTGGGGGTATATTCTTAGCACATGTCGAGTCTGTCGCACGGTGCCCGATGTAAGACCCATGTAAAATCTGTTGCGACGTAGGTTTTCTGATGGGGGCGGATCTGTGGTCGTGCGACTGGGAAGGGCTCTCGCTGGGGCTCCAAGGGCCTGTTCCGGGGGGCTGGGCCGCCGTCGGCAGAGCCCGAGAAGGGGTGCTGGCCGTACAGACACAGCGGCGCTGCGGCACCTCTCAGGGCGTTGCCGGGTCGTGGCTGACGGGTCGCTTGCAGGCCATTTCGAGGGGGCCTTGAGCAGCAAGTTGAGAGCCTCTTGCGAGCGGGCCGTGAATAGTCGGTTGGTCTCCGGCGCGTAGCGGAATTGCGGGAGGGCGCGGATGATCGAGATGGCGATGTTGTTCAGGCAGGCGAGATTGCGCGGCAACTCGCGCACAGACACCCGGCAGCGGTCTTCATCGTAGGTAGAGTCGCGCATATAGTGCAGCCGGTTCTCGATTTCCCGGTGGCTGCGCAGCAGTTGCGCTAGTTGCTTCTAGGTGGCCTGCGAGGACACCCTCCCCTCAACCGGAAGACACCCTCTCGCAGCGCCCACGCCGTCCCCCCGGTGGCTGCCTCCGACCCGCGACCGGCACTGCCCGCGGCCCACCTCCCCGCGCTAGTCGGAGACTCTCGCCAGCGTCAACCCTCGCCGCCCCGGCCGGTCCTCCAACCCAACCCGCCAGCCGCCGCAGCGTGATGACGCCATCCACTGCTGGACTTGATTCCAGACTGCCCATTACGCTCCATGATGGACACCGCCGTCGCACCGAGCAGCTCAGACCCGCCGGCCCCGCACGGGGCCCGGCTGCCGGTGTGAGTCAGGCCGGGGACCGCTTCAAGAAGCAGTCCAGCCCCGACTCTCTTCAAGCCAATCGCCGTGCCATACTGCAAGTCGTGGAGCGGTACTTCAACACCGAGGGCCCGATGGAGGCGGAGGAACACTACTGCATCCCCCCCTTGGAGCGCGTTAACTTGGACGAGATCCTGACCTTGGTCGCCCGCAAGAAGTACTTCGTCCTGCACGCCCCCCGCCAGACCGGCAAGACCTCGACGCTCAAGACGCTCGCCGAGACCCTCAGCTCAACCGGAAGGTACGCCTGCGTGTACGTCAATGTCGAACCAGCCCAGACGGCTGGCGAGGACGTGGACCGCGCGATGCGGTCCGTGCTGAGCCAGCTGGCAATTCAGGCGCAGCTGATGCTCCAAGACGGGTTCGTCGGCAGCGTCTGGAGACGCTTGCTGGAGAACGACGGCGGCGACAGCGCGTTCAACGGGACGCTCACCCACTGGGCAACGGCTGCCAGCAAGCCCCTCGTGCTGCTGATCGACGAAATCGACACGCTGCGAGGCGACTCGCTGCTGGCCGTGCTGCGGCAGTTGCGGGCGGGCTACGACCGCAGGCCTGACGCCTTCCCGCAGAGCGTGATCCTGTGCGGAGTGCGCGACGTCCGCGACTACCTCGTCTACTCCAGCGCGACCGGAGGCAGGGTCAACACCGGCAGCTGCTTCAACATCAAGGCCAAGTCGCTGCGACTGGGGGACTTCACGGAGCAGGAGACGCGGTCGCTGCTCGGCCAGCACACAGCGGAGACCGGCCAGCAGTTCGAACCGCGGGCTTTGGATCGGATCTGGGAACTCACTGCGGGCCAGCCCTGGCTGATCAACGCGCTGGCCTACCAGGTCTGCTTCGAGGACCAGGGGGGACGGGACCGCAGCCGCCCGGTGACGGCCGGCACCGTCGAGCGGGCCAAGGAGACCCTCATCCTGCAGCGCGTGACGCACCTCGACCAGCTCGCCAACGCGCTCACTGAGGAGCGCGTGCGGCGCGTGATCCTGCCGATGATCGCCGGGGCTCGCGGAGCCCCGGACTCGCTTCGCGACCTCGAGTACGTCCGCGACCTCGGCCTCGTCGCACCCGACCACCCGCCGCGGATGGCCAACCCCATCTACGCCGAAGTCATCCCCCGCGAGCTGACCGCCGTCCAGGAAGGCGAGCTCAAGGACCTCGTCTCCCCGGGCTGGTACATCCAGCCGGACGGCAGCTTGGACGTCAAGGCGCTGCTGGCCGGGTTTCAGGACTACTTCCGCGAGCACTCCGAGTGTTGGCTGGAGTGCTACGGCCATCGGGAGGCCGGCCCCCAGCTGGTGCTGCACGGCTACTTGCACCGCGTCGTCAACAGTGGCGGACATATCACGCGGGAGTACGCCATCGGCCGCGGACGCTCGGACCTGGTGGTCGAATGGCCCCGCCCGGGCCGCCCGCTGGCGGACCGCCCCCTCAAGCAGGTCATCGAGTGCAAGGTGGTCAGCGAGAAGAAGGGCTTGGAGAGCACGATTGGCCAGGGCTTGGAGCAGACGGCTTGGTACATGGACCGCTGCGGCGCGCAAGCCGGGCATCTGGTGGTCTTCGACCTGCGTCCCAACAAGTCCTGGGAGGAGCGGGTGTTCCGGAGGGACCCCGAGCCCGGAGCCCCGCCGATCACGGTGTGGGGACTGTGACCGCCACCGGGTGCCGCCCGCCTCGCAGCCGCCAACGGCCCGCGCACCGGCTGACCTCCGCCACCCGCCACCAGCAGCAACCCACTCCCAAGCCGCCCCGCAACCCACCATCCGCCGCAACCTGGCGACCGGCTACTCACAGCGCCGCCCGCCGATTCATGGCTCCAACCTACGGTCCTCGCCTTGGATCCCGCTTGGAGCCGCTTCCCGCTCAGCGCACCACGCCGCGAGACCCCTGCCGCCAGCCCATCCCGCTCCCCGCCGCGAGCCGCTCGCGGCGACAACGGCACACCCCGGCCCGCGAGGACCCTCTCCCATCAACCGGCCGACACCCATGCGCCCCATCCACACCCTTCCGCCGACGGCCGCCCCCCATCCGCACCCGGCACCGCATCCGAAGGTAGACACCCCAACCGCCCCAACCGCGTCCTGCTGTCACGTCTCGTGGACGACTGCTGCCAAGACCGACACCTGCCCGGCCAGCACATCGCTCAACACTGTCAGCAGATCCCGGCAGCACGACCCCGCTGCGACCCCCTCCAGAAGAAACAGCCCTAACCCTTGCCGCTCCGCACCAGAACACCCACTACAACGCGTTCGTAGTCCGAGTTGCGCGCCCCCAAGCCGAATTGCGGCCCAACCACCGCGCTCGCCTTGCGGCTCGCCCTGAGACACCCCACGCTCAGCCAACCTCCAACCAAGCAGTCGCCGCACGTGCACCCCGCCATCCACAGGCGCCATGAACATCTCGCCCAGCTCGCAGCCGCCTCCAGCCGCCGCACCGCAACGCCCTCCACAACCCGCTTGGAGGCCGCCCAGAACACCTTTAAGCCCCCGCGCAGACAAGGCGACCCAGCCGGCCGGCCCACTGGACATCCCATCAGGCCCACCAGCCGGTGCCCGGAATGCCGAGCTGGATTCCCGACCTCTCCACAGCGAGCTTCCCTGATGCCCACCCCACACGCCATGCCCCGCACCCCAGCCAACACCCAACAGAGCGCGGCAATCCTGTCGGATCAATCCAGAGGCCAGTCCCCGCGGGCGACCAATGGCCGTCCTCGGCGGCCCGCTGCAACCACCCTCTCCCGATAGCTCCCCGCCGTGCCGCCCCAGCCGGCAGCAGCCCACCGCCCACTCTAGTCCGCACCAGAACACCCTCCACAACGCACCTAGCGGCCACACTGCGCGCCTCCCAGCCGAGTCGCGGCCCAAGCCGCTGCCCTCGCCTCGCAGCTCGCTCTGAGGCGCTCCCCGTTCAGCCAACCATGCCGAGCCTCCCCCGCAGCCAGCCCATCCCGTTCCCCGCAGCCAACGCCGCCGTCCCCGCTGCGAGCCGCCCGCGGCGCCAGCGGCTGGCACCGGCCTGCGAGGCCACCCTCCCCTCAACCGGAAGACACCCTCTCGCCGCACCCATGCCGTCCCCCCGGCGGCTGCATCCGACCCGCGACCGGCACTGCCCGCAGCCCCCCACCCCGCGCCAGTCGGAGACTCTTGCCAGCGTCAACCCTCGCCGCCCCGTCCGGTCCTCCAACCCAACCCGCCAGCCGCCGCAGCGTGACGCCGCCATCCACTGCTGGACTTGATTCCAGACTGCCCATAACGCTCCATGATGGACACCGCCGTCGCACCGAGCGGCTCAGGCCCGCCGGCCCCGCACGGGGCCCGGTTGCCGGTGTGAGTCAGGCCGGGGACCGTTTCCCGAAACAGTCCAGCTCCGACTCCTGTCAAGGCGGTCGCCGTGCCATACTGCAAGTCGTGGAGCGCTACTTCAATACTGAGGGCCCGGTGCGGGTGGCTAAGCACTACTGCATCCCGCCCTTGCAGCGCGTCGACTTGGACGAGATCCTGACCTTGGTCGAAAGGGAGAAGTACTTCGTCCTGCACGCCCCTCGCCAGACCGGCAAGACCTCGACCTTGGAGGCGCTCGCCGAGACCCTCAACTCTACCGGCCGCTACCGCTGCGTGTACGCCAACATCGAGGAGGCCCAAACGGCGGGCGAGGTCGTCCCGGAGGCCATGCATGTGATCCTTGGTCAGCTCGCAGGGGAGGCTAGGAGAATGCTGGGTGACGGCTTCGTTCAACAAGCCAAGGCGCGGCTTCTGGCCGACTGTGCTGCCCACAGCGTTCTCGGCGAGATGCTCACGCAGTGGTCCGAATCGGACCCCAAGCCGCTGGTGCTGTTCATCGACGAGATCGACAGCCTCAAAGGCGACTCCCTGTTGTCAGTGCTGCGGCAATTGCGGGTCGGCTACCGACGTCGGCCGCAGGCCTTCCCGCAGAGCGTGATCCTGTGCGGGGTGCGCGACGTCCGCGACTACGTCGTCTACTCCAGCGCGGCCGGAGGCCGGGTCAACACCGGCAGCGCCTTCAACATCAAGGCCAAGTCGCTGCGGTTGGGAGACTTCACGAAGCAGGAGATGCGGTCGCTGCTCGGCCAGCACACCGCCGAGACTGGCCAGCAGTTCGAGCCGCGAGCCTTGGAGCGGATTTGGGAGCTCACCGCGGGGCAGCCGTGGCTGATTAACGCGCTGGCTTACGAGGTGTGCTTCGAGGACGAGGCGGGGCGGGACCGCAGCCGCCCGGTGACAGCCGGCGCCGTCGAGCGGGCCAAGGAAACCCTCATCCTGCAGCGCGTCACGCACCTCGACCAGCTTGCCAACGCGCTCAGCGAGGAGCGCGTCCGGCGGGTGATCCTGCCGATGATCGCCGGCTCTCCGGGATACGAATACTCAAAGCGCGACCTTGAGTACGTCCAAGACCTCGGCCTCGTTGCCGCCGCCGGCCCGGTCCGGATGGCCAACCTAATCTACGCCGAAGTCATCCCCCGCGAGCTGACCACTGTCCAAGAGTCCGACCTCCAGGGCCGCGTCTCTCCGGGCTGGTACATCCAGCCGGACGGCAGTTTGGAACTCGAGGCGCTGCTGGCCGGGTTCCAGGACTACTTCCGCGAGCACTCCGAGTCGTGGCTGGAGCGCTACGGCCACCGGGAGGCCGGCCCACAGCTGGTGCTGCATGGCTACTTGCACCGCATCGTCAACAGCGGCGGACGGATCACGCGGGAGTACGCCATCGCCCGCGGACGCTCGGACCTGGTCGTCGAATGGCCCCGCCCGGGCCGCCCGCTGGCGGACCGTCCCCTCAAGCAGGTCATCGAATGCAAAGTGGTCGGCGAGAAGAAGGGCTTGGAGAGCACGATTGGCAAGGGTTTGGATCAGACGGCTTGGTACATGGACCGCTGCGGCGCCGAAGCCGGGCATCTGGTGGTCTTCGACCTGCGTCCCAACAAGTCTTGGGAAGAGCGGGTGTTCCGGAGGGACCCCGAGCCCGGAGCCCCGCCGATCACGGTGTGGGGACTGTGACCGCCACCGGGTGCCGCCCGCCTCGCAGCCGCCAACGGCCCGCGCACCGGCTGACCTCCGCCACCCGCCACTAGCAGCAACCCACTCCCAAGTCGCCCCGCAACCCACCATCCGCCGCAACCTGGCGACCGGCTACTCACAGCGCCGCCCGCCGATTCATGGCTCCAACCTACGGTCCTCGCCTTGGATCCCGCTTGGAGCCGCTTCCCGCTCAGCGCACCACGCCGCGAGACCCCTGCCGCCAGCCCATCCCGCTCCCCGCCGCGAGCCGCTCGCGGCGACAACGGCACACCCCGGCCCGCGAGGACCCTCTCCCATCAACCGGCCGACACCCATGCGCCCCATCCACACCCTTCCGCCGACGGCCGCCCCCCATCCGCACCCGGCACTGCATCCGAAGGTAGACACCCCCGGCCACGTCAACCGCGCCCTGCTGTTAGCAGCCCGTGGCAAAAGTCCAGACTACGCCCGTGGGCCGATTCGCGGGTTCGCGCTTGGAATCTGAACCATCTCAAGCGAGATCGCGGCTTCTTGCGGGTATTGGCTCAAATCGGGCTCAGAAGCCCCCAGAATGGGCGCACTAGGCCCCCATTTGACCGTCCCAGCCAGTTCTCTCAGCACTTCGCAAGGTCTGCGGGCATGCCTTGCAGGCCTCGAGGCGTACCGGTGCCCGTCAAGGACCGCATCAGGACCCCCAAGTTGAAGCCGCAGGCATGGATCAGCAGACGCTTCCTCACATTCTCCTTGCCTCGTAGCCACAACCGTCGCATGGCTCCCGTGGCGTACAGGTGGGCCATCGACCGCTCCACCTTTTCGGTGCGCTGCTTACTGTACTCCCGACCCGCCGCGCTCGCCACTCGTTGCTCATGCTCCTCATGCCGCCGCTGCTGCTCCGGCTTGCCTTTCCACTTGCGCGGCTTGCGTTGCGGCTCCGGCACATAGGAGTCGGCCCCCTCGGCTGCGATCCGCTCCAGCGTCTCGTCGCTGTGGTAACCCCGGTCGAGAACCACTGCCTCTGGCGAACTCCCTTGTGCAGCTTGCACCGCTTCCAGCGTCTCCGGCAGCGTCTGCGTGTCGCCCTGATCTGCCTGCTGCACGGTGATCCCCACCAGCGCCCCGCTGTCCAAGTCCACCGCGTGCTCTGCCTGGTAGGCCATTTTCGTGCTTCCGTCCTTCATCTTCGCTACTCGTGCGTCTGGATCAGTCGGGCTCTCCCACTCCGCGTTGCTGAGGCGCTTGCCCTTGCGCTGCCTGTCAAAACGGTTCCAGTCCTCCTCGCTCTCGACCGTCTCGCCGGCTGCCTCCGCCAAACTGCGCACGAAGGCCCGATAACCCTGCTGGGTTTGCTTGTGCCGCAAGGTCTTCAAGGCCGCATTCGCCTGCAAGGTGGTGGCCTCCACCGCCCAGCGGTTGCCCTGCGCCAGGCCCGCCTCGCGCCAGCGCTCCAGGACCCAGCTGAAAACCTGCTCGTGCACTGCGAGGGACAGCAGACGGCGCGTGCGCGAGAGCGTCGAGTGGTCCGGAGTCTTCTCGTGCAGGCCGTAGCCCAGCAAGGCCCGCCAGCTGAGCGAATCGCAAGCCATCCAGGCCATGCGCCGCTCGGAATCGAGGCCCATCAGGAAGCCCAGCAGCAGCAGGCGGAAGTACACCTCGGGAGGCAAGGACGGCCTGCCCATGCGCTGGGCGTAGAACGGTTGGCACAGCTCCTCGACGAAACTCTCGAACCCCGCGTCCTCCAGGAGTTGATTGAGCCGCTTGAAGAACGGCACCGTCGGCGCCGTCGGCAAGTCCTCTGCCGTCAGCACTGCTGGCATCGGTTTCTGTCTGCGCCTGCCCATCACAATGGAAACATTCTACAGCATCTCGTTTCCATCGGGGCATCCCCGCGACTCTTGCCTCAGGCTGCTAACTCTTACTGACCGATGCAAGGGTCTTGCGCAGGATCCGGCCCAAGTAACGCGTGACTCTGCGAAATCTGTCCGGCTTCTTGAGTGCAAGACCGTTGCACCGATCAGTACTAAGGCGGTCGCCGTGCCATACTGCAAGTCGTGGAGCGGTACTTCAACACCGAGGGCCCGATGGAGGCGGAGGAACACTACTGCATCCCCCCCTTGGAGCGCGTTAACTTGGACGAGATCCTGACCTTGGTCGCCCGCAAGAAGTACTTCGTCCTGCACGCCCCCCGCCAGACCGGTAAGACCTCCACGCTCAAGACGCTCGCCGAGATCCTGAGCTCAACCGGAAGGTACGGCTGCGTGTACGTCAATGTCGAACCAGCCCAGACGGCTGGCGAGAACGTGGACCGCGCGATGCGGGCCGTGCTGGGCCAGCTTGCGGAACGGGCGGAATTGATGCTCCAAGACGGCTTCGTGCACAGCGTCTGGAGGCAGCTGCTGGAGAGCTTCGGCGGCGACACCGCACTCAACGTGACGCTCAGCCGCTGGGCGAGGGCTGCGCGCCGCCCACTGGTGCTGCTGATCGACGAGATCGACACGTTGCGGGGCGACTCGCTGCTGGCCATCCTGCGGCAGTTGCGGGCTGGCTACGACCTACGGCCGCACGCCTTCCCGCAGAGCGTGATCCTGTGTGGGGTGCGCGATGTCCGCGACTACGTCGTCTACTCGAGTGTGGCCGGAGGCAAGGTCAACACCGGCAGCGCCTTCAACATCAAGGCCGAGTCCCTTCGGCTGGGGGACTTCACGGAGCAGGAGATGCGGTCGCTGCTCGGCCAGCACACGGCCGAGACCGGCCAGCAGTTCCAACCGCGGGCCTTGGAGCGGATCTGGGCGTTTACGGCAGGCCAGCCCTGGCTGATCAACGCGCTGGCCTACCAAGCCTGCTTCAAGGACAAGGCGGGACGAGACCGCAGCCGCCCGGTGACGGCCGGCGCCGTCGAGCAGGCCAAGGAAGCCCTCATCCTGCAGCGCGTCACGCATCTCGACCAGCTCGCCAACGCGCTCACTGAGGAGCGCGTCCGGCGGGTGATCCTGCCGATGATCGCCGGGTCTCGCGGAGCCCCGGACTCGCTTCGCGACCTCGAGTACGTCCGCGACCTCGGCCTCGTCGCACCCGACCACCCGCCGCGGATGGCCAACCCCATCTACGCCGAAGTCATCCCCCGCGAGCTGACCGCCGGCCAGGAAGGCGAGCTCAAGGACCTCGTCTCCCCGGGCTGGTACATCCAGCCGGACGGCAGCTTGGACGTCAAGGCGCTGCTGGCCGGGTTTCAGGACTACTTCCGCGAGCACTCCGAGTCGTGGCTGGAGTGCTACGGCCATCGGGAGGCCGGCCCCCAGCTGGTGCTGCACGGCTACTTGCACCGCGTCGCCAACAGTGGCGGACATATCACGCGGGAGTACGCCATCGGCCGCGGACGCTCGGACATGGTGGTCGAATGGCCCCGCCCGGGCCGCCCGCTGGCGGACCGTCCCCTCAAGCAGGTCATCGAGTGCAAGGTGGTCAGCGAGAAGAAGGGCTTGGAGAGCACGATTGGCAAGGGCTTGGAGCAGACGGCTTGGTACATGGACCGCTGTGGCGCCGCAGCCGGGCATTTGGTGGTCTTCGACCTACGTCCTGACAAGTCTTGGGAAGAGCGGGTGTTCCGGAGGGACCCCGAGCCCGGAGCCCCGCCGATCACGGTGTGGGGACTGTGACCGCCACTGGGTGCCGCCCGCCTCGCAGCCGCCAACGGCCCGTGCACCGGCTGACCTCCGCCACCCGCCACTAGCAGCAACCCACCCCCAAGTCGCCCCGCAACCCACCATCCGCCGCAACCTAGCGACCGGCTACTCACAGCGCCGCCCGCCGATTCATGGCGCCAACCTACGGTCCTCGCTTTGGATCCCGCTTGGAGCCGCTTCCCGCTCAGCGCACCACGCCGCGAGACCCCTGCCGCCAGCCCATCCCGCTCCCCGCCGCGAGCCGCTCGCGGCGACAACGGCACACCCCGGACTGCAAGGACCCTCCCCCATCAACCGGACAACACCCTTCCGCCTCATCCACACCCTTCCGCCGACGGCCGCCCCCCATCCGCACCCGGCACCGCATCCGAAGGCAGACACCCCGGGCCACCTCAACCGCATCCTGCTGTCACGTCTCGTGGAAGACTGCTGCCAAGACCGACACCTGCCCGGCCAGCACATCGCCCAACACCGTCAGCAGATCCCGGCAGCAAGACCCCGCTGCGGCCCCTTCCTGAAGAAACAGCCCTACCCCGTGCCATTCCGCACCAGAACACCCACTACAACGCGTTCGTAGTCCGCATTGCGCACCCCCAAGCCGAATTGCGGCCCCACCACCGCGCTCGCCTTGCGGCTCGCCCTGAGACACCCCACGCTCAGCCAACCATCCCCCCAGACTCCAGCAGCCAGCCCATCACGCTCCCCGAGGCGAACCCTGCGAGCTCCTCTGCGAGCCACCCCCGACGACAGCACCTCACATCCTTCCTTTCCTTCTCTACTAGGACCCTCCCTCCTCAGCCGGAAGACACCGTGCCACCCGCCACCGCCCGCGACGAGTGGCACCCATACCTCCCCCACCCTTCCATCCCTCCTCAACCGGAGTCCACCGCCGCGCACCACCGCACCTGCCCGTCGAACACCTCCAGCCACCCGCCTCCAGTCCTCTCCGCCCGACCCGCCAACCGCAGCCATCGGCTCCCAGCCTCTGCCGACCCCGCCCTGCTCCGGGTACGCCCGGGACGAACCTCCAACCAGGCAGTCGCCGCACCTGCACCCCGCTGTCCGCAGGCGCCATGAACGTCTCGCCCACCCCGCAGCCGCCTCCAGCCGCCACACCGCAGCGCCCTCCACAACCCGCTTAAAGGCCGCCCAGAACGCCTCCAGGCCCCCACGCGGACAAGGCGACCCAGCCGGCCGGTCCACTGGAAGTCCCATCAGCCCCACGAGCCGCTGCCCGGAATGCCGAGCTGGATGCCCAACTTCTTCACCGGGACCTTCCCTGATGCCCATCCGGCGCGCCATGCCCCGCACCCCAGCCAACACCCGACAGAGCGCGGCAATCCTGTCGGATCAATCCAGAGGCCAGTCCCTCCGTGCGACCAATGGCCGTCCTCGGTGGCCCGCTGCAACCACCCTCCCCGGATAGCTCCCCACCGTGCCGGCCTCAGCCGCTTGAAGGCCACCTGCGCCAGCCACCAGCCGGCAGCAGCCCAGCGCCCACGCTGGTCCGCACCAGAACACCCTCCACAACACACCTAGCGAACGCACGGCGCGCCTTGCAGCCGAGTCGCGACCCAAGCCGCTGCCCTCGCCTCGCAGTTCGCTCTGAGGCGCTCCCCGTTCAGCAAACCATGCCGAAACTCCCCAGCAGCCAGCTCATCCCGTTCCCCGCAGCCAACACCGCCGTCCCCGCTACGAGCCGCCCGCGGCGCCAGCGGCTGGCACCGGCCTGCGAGGACACACTCCCCTCAACCGGAAGACACCCTCTCGCAGCGCCCACGCCGTCCCCCCGGTGGCTGCCTCCGACCCGCGACCGGCACTGCCCGCGGCCCCCCACCCCGCGCTAGTCGGAGACTCTCGCCAGCGTCAACCCTCGCCGCCCCGGCCGGTCCTCCAACCCAACCCGCCAGCCGCCGCAGCGTGACGACGCCATCCACTGCAGAACTTGATTCCAGAGTGTCAATAACGCTCCATTATGGATGCCGGCGAAGTGTGGGGACGCCATCCATTGCTGCGTTTTCCGGCAGTATTGGCCCACAGCGCCGACCTGCCGCTTGTCTTCCCCGAGCCTCGAGCCCACCAAGGCCTACCCTTCACAAAGCCCTTCGCCTCACGATCCGCACCCAGAACGGCCGGCCTGGCCGTCGCACCGAGTGGCTGCAGAACGCCGGTCCCAGTCCGACTGCCCGTGTGAATCAGGCGGGGAGCGTTTCCCGAAACAGGTCAGCTCCGACTCCTATCAAGGGCGGTCGCCGTGCCATACTGCAACTAGTGGTGCGCAAGTTCAACACTGCAGGCCCGATGTTGCCGCAGCGCCACTACTGCGTCCCGCCCCTGTCACGGATTGATCTGGACGAGGTCCTCGAACTGGTCGAGGACATGAAGTACTTCGTCCTGCACGCCCCCCGCCAGACCGGTAAGACCTCCACGCTCAAGACCCTCGCTGAGACCCTCAGCTCAACCGGAGAAGTCGCCTGCGTGTACGTCAATGTC
Organism: Bryobacterales bacterium; assembly: GCA_963662745.2. GTDB lineage: Bacteria > Acidobacteriota > Terriglobia > Bryobacterales > UBA6623 > VXMF01. The sequence continues at coordinate 3,778,791 of CAXXUI010000001.1, read as the reverse complement.
GAACCAGCCGCGACGACTGGTGAGGACGTGGACTGCGCGATGCGGTCCGTGCTGAGCCAGCTGGCAATTCAGGCGCAGCTGATGCTCCAAGACGGGTTCGTCGGCAGCGTCTGGAGACGCTTGCTGGAGCACGACGGCGGCCACAGCGCGTTCAACGCGACGCTCACGCACTGGGCAAGGGCTGCCAGCAAGCCTCTGGTGCTGCTGATCGACGAAATCGACACGCTGCGAGGCGACTCGCTGCTGGCCGTGCTGCGGCAGTTGCGGGCGGGCTACGACCGCAGGCCTGACGCCTTCCCGCAGAGCGTGATCCTGTGCGGGGTGCGCGACGTCCGCGACTACGTCATCTACTCCAGCGCGGCCGGAGGCAGGGTCAACACCGGCAGCTGCTTCAACATCAAGGCCGAGTCGCTGCGACTGGGGGACTTCACGGAGCAGGAGACGCGGTTCCTGCTCGGCCAGCACACCGCCGAGACCGGCCAGCGGTTCCAACCGCGGGCCGTGGAGCGGATCTGGGAGCTCACGGCAGGCCAGCCTTGGTTGATCAACGCGCTGGCCTACCAAGCCTGCTTCAAGGACAAGGGGGGACAGGACCGCAGCCGCCCGGTGACAGCCGGCGCCGTCGAGCGGGCCAAGGAGACCCTCATCCTGCAGCGCGTGACGCACCTCGACCAGCTCGCCAACGCGCTCACTGAGGAGCGCGTCCGGCGCGTGATCCTGCCGATGATCGCCGGGTCTCGCGGAGCCCCGGACTCGACTCGCGACCTCGAGTACGTCCGCGACGTCGGCCTCGTCGCACGCGACCACCCGCCGCGGATGGCCAACCCCATCTACGCCGAAGTCATCCCCCGCGAGCTGACCGCCGTCCAGGAAGGCGAGCTCAAGGACCTCGTCTCCCCGCGCTGGTACATCCAGCCGGACGGCAGCTTGGACGTCAAGGCGCTGCTGGCCGGGTTTCAGGACTACTTCCGCGAGCACTCCGAGTGTTGGCTGGAGTGCTACGGCCATCGGGAGGCGGGCCCCCAGCTGGTGCTGCACGGCTACTTGCACCGCGTCGTCAACAGTGGCGGACATATCACGCGGGAGTACGCCATCGGCCGCGGACGCTCGGACATGGTCGTCGAATGGCCCCGCCCGGGCCGCCCGCTGGCGGACCGCCCCCTCAAGCAGGTCATCGAGTGCAAGGTGGTCAGCAAGAAGAAGGGCTTGGAGAGCACCATCGGCCAGGGCTTGGAGCAGACGGCCTGGTACATGGACCGCTGCGGCGCGGAAGCCGGGCATCTGGTGGTCTTCGACCTGCGTCCCAACAAGTCTTGGGAGGAGCGGGTGTTCTGCAGGGACCCCGAGCCCGGAGCCCCGCCGATCACGGTGTGGGGACTGTGACCGCCACCGGGTGCCGCCCGTCTCGGAGCCGCCAACGGCCCGCGCACCGGCTGACCTCCGCCACCCGCCACCAGCAGCAACCCACTCCCAAGCCGCCCCGCAACCCACCATCCGACGCAACTTGGCGACCGACTACTCACAGCGCCGCCCGCCGATTCATGGCTCCAACCTGCGGTGCTCGGCTTGGATCCCGCTTGGAGCCGCTTCCCGCTCAGCGCACCACGCCGCGAGACCCCTGCCGCCAGCCCATCCCGCTCCCCGCCGCGAGCCGCTCGCGGCGACAACGGCACACCCCGGCCTGCAAGGACCCTCCCCCATCAAGCGGACGACACCCTCGCGCCTCATCCACACCCTTCCGCCGACGGCCGCCCCCTATCCGCACCCGGCACCGCATCCGAACGTAGACACCCCCAGCCGCCTCAACCGCGTCCTGCAGTCAAGTCTCGTGGACGACTGCTGCCAAGACCGACACCCCCGGCCAGCACATCGCCCCACACCGTCAGCAGATCCCGGCAGCACGATCCCGCCGCCGCCCCTTCCTGAAGAAACAGCCCTACTCCGGGCCGTTCCGCACCAGAACACCAACTACAACGCGTTCGTAGTCCGCGGTGCATGCCCTCAAGCCGAATTGCGGCCCAACCCACCGCGCTCGCCTTGCGGCTCGCCCTGAGACACCCCACGCTCAGCCCACCATCCCCCCAGATTCCAGCAGCCAGCCCATCACGCTCCCCGTGGCGAACACTGCGGGCCCCTCTGCGAGCCACCCCCGACGACAGCACCTCACACAGTTCCTTCTCTACTACTGACCGGTGCAAAAGTCTTGCGCAGGATCCGGCCCAAGTAACGCGTGACTCTACGAAATCTGTCCGGCTTCTTGAGTGCAAGACTTCTGCACCGATCAGTAGGACCCTCCCTCCTCAACCGGAAGACACCGGTCCACCCGCCACCACCCGCGACGAGTGGCACCCATACCTCCCCCACCCTTCCATCCCTCCTCAACCGGAGCCCACCGCCGCGCACCACCGCACCTGCCCGTTGAGCACCTCCAGCCACCCGCCTCCAGTCCTCCCCGCCCGACCCGCCTACCGCAGCCATCGGCTCCCAGCCTCTGCCGACCCCGCCTTGCTCCGGATACGCCCGGGACGAACCTCCAACCAGGCAGTCGCCCCACATGCACCCCGCTATCCACAGGCGCCACGAACGTCTCGCCCAGCTCGCAGCCGCCTCCAGCCGCCGCACCGCAACGCCCTCCACAACCCGCTGGGAGGCCGCCCAGAACGCCTCCAAGCCCCCACGCGGACAAGCCGACCCAACCGGCCGACCCACTGGACATCCCATCAGGCCCACCAGCCGCTGCCCGGAATGCCGAGCTAGATTCCCGACCTCTCCACAGCGAGCTTCTCTGATGCCCACCCGACACGCCATGCCCCGCACCCCAGCCAACACCCAACAGAGCGCGGCAATCCTGTCGGATCAATCCAGAGGTCAGCCCCCGCGGCCGACTAATGGCCGTCCTCAGCGACACACTGCAACCACCCTCCCCGGATAGCTCCCCACCGTGCCGGCCTCAGCCGCTTGAAGGCCACCTGCGCCAGCCACCAGCCGGCAGCAGCCCACCGCCCACGCTGGCCCGCACCAGAACAACCTCCACAACGCACCTAGCGGCCGCACGGCGCGCCTCCCAGCCGAGTCGCGGCCCAAGCCGCCGCCCCCGCTGCGAGCCGCCCGCGGCGCCAGCGGCTGACACCGGCCTGCGAGGACACCCTCCCCTCAACCGGAAGACACCCTCTCACAGCGCCCACGCCGTCCCCCCGGTGGCGGCCTCCGACCCGCGACCGGCACCGCCCGCGGCCCCCTCCCCGCGCTAGTCGGAGACTCTCGCCAGCGTCAACCCTCGCCGCCCCGGCCGGTCCTCCAACCCAACCCGCCAGCTGCCGCAGCGTGACGCCGCCATCCACTGCTGGACTTGATTCCAGACTGCCCATTACGCTCCATGATGGACACCGCTGTCGCACCGAGCGGCTCCGGCACGCCGGCCCCGCACGGGGCCCGGCTGCCGGTGTGAGTCAGGCCGGGGACCGCTTCAAGAAGCAGTCCAGCTCCGACTCTCTTCAAGCCAATCGCCGTGCCATACTGCAAGTCGTGGAGCGCTACTTCAACACCGAGGGCCCGGTGCGGGCGGCCAAGCACTACTGCATCCCGCCCTTGCAGCGCGTCGACTTGGACGAGATCCTGACCTTGGTCGACCGGGAGAAGTACTTCGTCCTGCACGCCCCCCGCCAGACCGGCAAGACCTCCACGCTCAAGGCCCTCGCCGAGACCCTCAGCTCAACCGGAGTAGTCGACTGCGTGTACGTCAATGTCGAAGGAGCGCAGACAGCTGGCGAGGATGTGGCTAGGGCGATGCGGATGGTTCTGAGCCAGCTGGCAATTCAGGCGCAGCTGATGCTCCAAGACGGGTTCGTCGGCAGCGTCTGGAGACGCTTGCTGGAGCACGACGGCGGCGACAGCGCGTTCAACGGGACGCTCACCCACTGGGCAGTGGCTGCCAGCAAGCCCCTCGTGCTGCTGATCGACGAAATCGACACGCTGCGGGGCGACTCGCTGCTGTCCGTCCTGCGGCAGTTGCGGATGGGCTACGACCGGAGGCCTGACGCCTTCCCGCAGAGCGTGATCCTGTGCGGGGTGCGCGATGTCCGCGACTACGTCGTCTACTCCAGCGCGACCGGAGGCAGGGTCAACACCGGCAGCTGCTTCAACATCAAGGCCGAGTCCCTTCGGCTGGGGGACTTCACGGAGCAGGAGATGCGGTCGCTGCTCGGCCAGCACACGGCCGAGACCGGCCAGCAGTTCCAACCGCGGGCCTTGGAGCGGATCTGGGAGTTCACGGCAGGCCAGCCCTGGCTGATCAACGCGCTGGCCTATCAAGCCTGCTTCAAGGACAAGGCGGGACGGGACCGCAGTCGCCCGGTCACAGCCGGCGCCGTCGAGCGGGCCAAGGAGACCCTCATCCTGCAGCGCGTGACGCACCTCGACCAGCTCGCCAACGCGCTCACTGAGGAGCGCGTCCGGCGCGTGATCCTGCCGATGATCGCCGGGTCTCGCGGAGCCCCGGACTCGCTTCGCGACCTCGAGTACGTCCGCGACCTCGGCCTCGTCGCACGCGACCACCCGCCGCGGATGGCCAACCCGATCTACGCCGAAGTCATCCCCCGCGAGCTGACCGCCGTCCAGGAAGGCGAGCTCAAGGACCTCGTCTCCCCGCGCTGGTACATCCAGCCGGACGGCAGCTTGGACCTCAAGGCGCTACTGGCCGGGTTTCAGGACTACTTCCGCGAGCACTCCGAGTGTTGGCTGGAGTGCTACGGCCATCGGGAGGCCGGCCCCCAGCTGGTGCTGCACGGCTACTTGCACCGCGTCGTCAACAGTGGCGGACATATCACGCGGGAGTACGCCATCGGCCGCGGACGCTCGGACCTGGTCGTCGAATGGCCCCGCCCGGGCCGCCCGCTGGCGGACCGTCCCCTCAAGCAGGTCATCGAATGCAAGGTGGTCGGCGAGAAGAAGGGTTTGGAGAGCACCATCAGCCAAGGCTTGGAGCAGACGGCTTGGTACATGGACCGCTGCAGTGCCGAAGCCGGACATCTCGTGATTTTCGACCTGCGTCCCAACAAGTCTTGGGAGGAGCGGGTGTTCCGCCGGGACCCCGAGCCCGGAGCCCCGCCGATCACGGTGTGGGGACTGTGACCGCCACCGGTGCCGCCCGTCTCGCAGCCGCCAACGGCCCGCGCACCGGCTGACATCCGCCACCCGCCACTAGCAGCAACCCACCCCCAAGCCGCCCCGCAACCGACCATCCGCCGCAACTTGGCGAGCGGCTACTCACAGCGCCGCCCGCCGATTCATGGCGCCAACCTACGGTCCTCGCCTTGGATCCCGATTGGAGCCGCTTCCCGCTCAGCGCACCACGCCGCGAGACCCCTGCCGCCAGCCCATCCCGCTCCCCGCCGCGAGCCGCTCGCGGCGACTACGGCACACCTTGGCCAGCGAGGGCCCTCTCCCATCAACCGGACGACAACCTTCCGCTTCATCCACACTCTTAAGCCACCGGCTGCCCCCCATCCGCATCCGGCCCGCGCCCCAGCCCCCGCCTCGCCGACCGGCGGTGTTGCGGATTCATTGGAAAAGTGAGACCATCCGCCGTCCACACAGACTGAGCCAAACCGCCCCCCCACGCGGCAATACAATCTGGCGCTCAACAGCGTGTGCCTGCTGCACCAGTCATGCCAGTCACTGGATGAAGCTGTGCAACCACTGCTGACCGCACTCAACCAGCCCCGGACGCTGTACCCGGGCACCAAATTGCGACTGGTGTACGAGTTTGTCTCCGGGACCGCCAGCGGCGTGCCCGCGGTGGCACCGCCGGCCGCTGCCTAAGACGGCTACCGACGCACTGCAGTCTCCCGACCCAGCCGGCAGACTTGCAGCACCGCAAACGCCCCGCGGCGCTCTCTCCCACCGGCGCGCAGTTTCGGCCTGCCAGGGCCTGAACCGCCGTGAGCGTGGGCCAACACGCCGTTCCGCGACGGCGCGGCCACACTGCCGGATGGCCCCAGCGGCTGCTGCTGGGCAGGCCCAACCCACTCGCCACCCTAGCTGGTCACGATTGCCGTGATCCAGCTCTTCGGCGCGCTCGTAAGACGCGCTTACGGTCCCCGTCCAAGCCAACTGAAACCCGAAAACACCCTCTTCTGCCGAGTAATTCCGGACAAATCTAGTTGGCCCATGGTCAGAAATCTGATGCAGGTCGATTCCAGCCCCTTGCAGGTGCCGAGAACCCCCGCTGCTCCGCTCCTTGGAGCGAGTCTCGATGCAACCAACTGCACCTGCCGCCCAGTCCCGCACGCGCATGATCGCACCAGTCTCCCGCCCAACCTCCGACCCGTTTGCCGTCGCGTCACCACCGGAAGTCGCGCGGCACAGTCATCAGATACCGTCCGACGTACCTGCCGCCCTTGACGAGCTGCCTCTTCCCCGTCCCGATGTAGCGGGAGATCTCCCCGTCGAGTGCAACGCGGTAGCCCGTCTCCTCGGCTGCCCACAGGAACAGGCGGTTCACTTTCACGTTCACCGACTCGTCCAGCAGCCGCCGGAACCTCGGCCGCGAAGAGGCCCGCCAGACCCGCCTAATCATGGCTCTCACGTCCTCGAACTCCGCGCGCTCCGGCACCTCGCTCAAGACCTCGAACAGCGCTCGCTCAACGCACGAGATCGGGAATGACACTCCCATCCAGCCAAATTCCTCGGCGAACCGATCGGCTTCCCCCATCGGCAGCCCCTCCTTCGGACGGCCGAACCTGAAGAGCCGCGAGGTCGCAAGGTAGTCGAACCGAACCCGGCGGTCCCAGCTGTGCATCCAGCCCGGTGGGCGGTCCCTGCCGCTGAGGCAGATCCTCGAGAACAGCTCAGCCGGCTTGACTGGCAGCACGCCGTGCAGGCGCAAGGCTGTCTCACCCCCCACGACGAGGTCGCTCCCCATGCGCCGCAGCGACCGCGCGATCCCGGCCACGGTCAGAGGCTCATCCTGGGCGTACACGCCGCGAGCGAGCGACAAGATGTCGCCACTCCTCAGCAGGCTCCGGATCGCGGACTCACCGAAACCCTCGCCCAAGAGGTAGTCCCGCGTGGCGAACTGCCCGGCGGGCATCTCCGTCCGCAGGGCCCTGCGAAGTCTCGAGTACGTTGGCATGTTCATAGAATAGCCATAAACAGTCACGTTAACGAGTTATAGAACCATTATTGAGAACTCACTTGCCTATTCTGAAATCACATGCTACGCTGTTGAACTAGAGAGCAACGCTGATGCGCAGGTTCCGATTCGTCCATACCGCTGACATCCACTTGGACAGCCCGTTGAAGGGCTTGGCAGGGCACGAAGGGCACGCCGTTCAAGTGATTCGCACCGCGACTCGAGAAGCCCTTCGCGCCTTGGTCACCCGTACGATCAACGAAGACGCGGCGTTCCTTCTGATTTCCGGCGACCTCTATGACGGCAGCTGGCGCGACTACCAGACAGGCTTGTTCTTCGTCCAGCAGATGGGCCGGCTCAGGGAGGCCGAGATACCCGTCTACCTGATCTATGGGAACCACGACGCCGCCAGCAAGCTCACCACGCGCCTCAGGCTGCCTGACAACGTAGTCAGGTTCCCAAGCCGCAGGGCGGAAACCCGGATCATCCGCGAGCTCGGCGTCGCGGTCCACGGACAGAGCTTCCGCAAGCCAAGCATCTCCGAGAACATCGCCCTGCACTACCCCGAACCGCGAGACGACTGCTTCAACGTCGGACTGCTCCACACGAGCCTCACCGGAGCCGAGGGGCATGCCGACAACGCCCCCTGCTCGCTCGAGCAGCTCGTCGCCAAAGGCTACGACTACTGGGCCCTCGGCCACGTCCACGCTCCGAGCATCCGGCACGAGAACCCGCACGTCGTCTACTCCGGCGTGCTGCAAGGGCGTCACATCCGCGAGACCGGACCCAAAGGGGCAATGCTCGTCTCGGTCGAGAACGGAGCGGTGACCGACGTCGAGCCGCTCCCGGTGGATGTCGTCCGCTGGAGGGTCGTCAGCGTCCCGGCGACTGGGCGGTGCTCCCTCCACGACTTGGTCGATGCGCTGCGCACACGGCTCGAGGAGGCAGTGCTCGAAGAGGATGGAACCCGCCTCGTCGCCTGCCGGATCCTGTTCACCGGCCGTACCGAGGCGCACTACACCGCCCTCTCCTCGCAGGAGCGCCTCCTCGAGGAAGCGCGCGCCGCAGCAGAAGGCCTCGGCGAGGAGCGGGCATGGATCGAATCAGTCGTCCTCGACACGGAGCCTCCGTCGAAGAAATCCTTGGACTTCGAGCTCGCCGAAGTCCTCGGAGACGTCGCGGACGCCTGCGGCGACGAGTCCATCCTCTCCTGGCTGCGCGAGGATCTCGGCGCATTCACGTCCAAGCTTGATGCCGAAATCAGGCGCGAGGACGAGGACCCGCTGCTGCAGGCAGCGGTGGCCGGCGACTACGCTCGCCTCATTGAACTGGCTGGTCCTCTAGCCCTCTCCAAGCTCATCCAACGGCGGAACTGACCGATGCGCCTGCGAAGAATCGACCTGATCCGATACGGCTGCTTCACCGGCGCCAGCGTGGACCTGCCGCGGGCGAACCCGGACATGCACATCGTGGTGGGACCGAACGAATCCGGCAAGTCGACCGTGTTGCGCTCCATCGAAGACCTGCTGTTCGGATTCCCGCAGCAGACGCCCATGAACTTTCGCCACGGCTACGATTCGCTCCGCCTCGGAGCGGAGATCGAGTCCCGCGGATCGAAGCTCGAATTCCGCCGCCGCAAGGGCAGGAAGAGGACCGTCCTTACGAGAGACGACCTGCCGATGGACGGGGGCGACGGCAAGCTCTCGCCGTTCCTCCTGGGAGTGGACCGCGGCTTCTTCCAGCGAGTGTTCAGCTTGGACCACAACCGTCTCCGGACCGGCGGCCGGGAAATCCTCGAGGCCAAGGGCGATCTCGGGGAGGCGCTGTTCGCGGCAGGCACGGGAGTCCGCGATCTAAGCAAGCTCCGCCGCGACCTCGCCGCGCAAGCGAAGCGCATCTGGACTCAGCGGCGCTCGAAAAACCGCGCCTACTACAAGGCGCACGATCGCCTTGCTGCGGCCAAGCGCGCCTGCCGGCAAGACTCTGTCAGCGTCCTGGAGTGGGAGCGCCGCAAGGATGAGCGCGACCGGCGCAGCGCCGATCTCCTGGATGTCCAGCGGCGACTTGAGTTGGCCGAGGCGAAGCTGAGCAAGATCGTCCGGGCGAGGAGAGTGGCGAGGCCCGTGGCCGACAAAGCAAGACTCGCAGCCGAGCTCGCAGCCTTGGAGAGCGCAGCCGACCTGCCCGCCGACGCGAGAGAGTTGCTGGATCGTGCTGAGCGGGATCACAGGACCGCATCCCAAAGAGCTGCCGACCAGCGCGCGGAACTTGAGCGAGTCGCTGGCAAGCGGGCTGCCCTGCAATGGGACAACCTCCTGCTGGCGCAGGCCGACGAGATCGAGAGTCTCGCTGAGCGCCGGGTTGTCGCCAGGCGGGCCAAGGAGGATTTGCCCAAGCTGGAGGCCGAGCTTGCAGGAGCTCAAGAGCGGCTGATCGCGCTCGGCACTGAACTGCGATCGGCCACCGATGCCGCCTCGGCCACGCCGATCCCGTCTCGGGTGATCGTCGCTGAGGCTAGAAGCATTCTCGGCGAGCTGGGGAAGGCGGAGGAACGGGTTCGCTCATCAGAGCACGCCCTCAGGGAAGCCGAGGTCGAAGCTGCGGAATCTGAGAACCGCCTGCGCGAGACCGAGCTCCCGCCAAGCGTTGCCACGTTGTCCCCCCTCGTAGCCGAGGCGCGAGAAGTGCAGGGGGAGCTCCGGTCCAAAGAGATCGCTGCCAAATCCGCAATCGCCGTGGCAACAGCTAGAGCCAAGTCGCTCTCTACTAGACTGCGGCCAGCGGCCGGGTCACCCGACAACGCCATTGGGATCGCCCTGCCCTCTCTGGAGGAGGTTAAGGCGATTCGGGATCGCCAGCTCGAGCTGCAGCGCAGGATCGACGAGTGCGAGAGCAGCATCAGCGAATGCGACCTCGAGATTGCGCAGCTGAAGGCTGCCAGCTGCCGCATTAGGGATGCAGAGCATCCGGTGAGCCGGGAAGAAGTCGTCGATCTTCGCAGCAAGCGGGACCAAATCTGGGATCTCGTCCGTCGCATCCACATCGATCGCGAGTCCGTGCCCGAGTCGGAACTCCGCCAAGTCTCCAAGAGCGAGACAGGCTTGCCGTCGCAGTACGAGCGGTCGGTAAGCTCTGCCGACTTCGCGGCCGACAGGAGCGCGGAGACCGCCCGCTCCGCCGCAACGCTCGAAGGCAAGGAGCGTGCCTTGGAGAAAGCGAGGCTGGAGGCATCGGCACTGAGGTCCCGGTTGCAGGAACTGAGGGCGCGCCGGTCGGCGCTTGATCGCGATTGGAGGCTGCTGTGGCGGCATGCCGCCTTCGAGCCCTTGAGTCCGTGCGCCATGGTGTCTTGGCTGGAAACCCACGCAGAACTTCGCAGTTCCGTCCTCGAGAAAGCGAAGCGAAGCGCGGAACTCGGCGTGCTCCGCCAAGTGGAGGACCGCCTGCTGTCGCGCATTTCTGCCGGGCTGTGTGAGCTGGGCATCACTTCTGTCCGTATCAGGGCCAGCAGGCTGGGAGACGTTCTGAATCGCGTTGAGGAGCTGCGGAAGGATCATGCCCTCGCCGTTGCAGCGAGGACCCACCTCGTACGCCAACGCGATCAAGCCGTCCGGAGCGTGTTAGCTGCGGCGGCCCAGATGGAGAAGGCTGAATCCGAAGCATCCGCTTGGCGTGCGAAGTGGAGGAACGTTGTGGCCAAGCTAGGGCTCAGCACCGAGACAACGGCATCCGTCGAGGCCCAGTTCGACATCATTGACCAGATGCGCAGTCTCCGCAAGGACATCAGGACACTTCGCCACGAGCGCATCGACATGATGCGAGGATGCGTTGCCGATTTCGAGGCCGAAGTGGCCGGCCTCGTGGCCGCGGTTGCTCCCGGCCTGCAGGCCGCGAGTGCTGGTTCAGCCGTGAGCGAGCTCGTGCGACGCCTCGGCGCAACTCGCCAAGCCCGTCAAGATGCCCGCAACAGGGACCAAGAGATCAGGAGGATCGAGGGAGCGATTCGAACACACGCGAATGAGGCGGCAAAGGCGGAGCAGGGGATTACCGCACTGCACGCCCTATGCGGCACAAAGACGACCGAAGCGTTGCGGGAGCAGATCGGGAGGACCGAACGCCGCAGAAGACTCCTGGACGGAATCCGGGAGGCGGTCCAAGTGCTTGAGCAGGACGGAGATGGCCGCACGATCGAGGACCTCGAGGCTGAATGCGACGGCATTGACTTGGACCGCGCGGAGGCTCAGGAGACCGGGTTGCAGCAGAAAGTCGGTCAACTCCGCAACGAGCGGGACGCGGTTCGAATCCAGCTTCGGGATGCCGAGACCAAGTTCAAGGAAATCGGCGGCAGCGACACCGGCGCCATTGCGGAGTCTGCACGCCAGATCGCCCTTGCGGAAATCCGCACGATCGCCAGACGGTATGTGCGCACTCGAGCGGCTGAGTGCCTCGTGCGCTGGGCCGTTGATCGCTACCGGCGGGAGAAGCAGGCACCGATGCTTAGGAGGGCTGGAGACCTCTTCCGCAACCTCACCTGCGGGTCGTTCGAGGCGCTGGAGCTGGACTATGACAGGAACGACCGTCCCAAGATGGTCGGTCGCCGACCTGATGGAGAGCGTGTGGATGTCGACGGCATGAGCGAAGGGACGACTGACCAGCTCTATCTGGCGCTGCGGGTCTCTGCGCTAGAAGACTACCTGGATCGGGGGCACAGCCTTCCGTTCATCGCGGACGACCTGTTCATCAACTTTGACAACGCTCGGTCGGAGGCAGGATTCAAGGCGCTCGCTCAACTGGCGCGTCAGTGCCAAGTGATCTTCTTCACACATCACGATCACCTCGCAACGATGGTCCAGAACATCGCGGAAGTCAGGGCCCGAGTATGGCGAATGGACCTGCTAACTCAGACAACGGGCCCCTCTGGGGGACGCATATCACACCGACTCGATCCTGTGAGGAGGTAGGAAGCAAGATGCCCCGCTCGCTGAATGCCCGCGCTACAGCTGTGGCGCTGACTGCCCCTCGCAGATCGGGCTAGAGATCGACTTGGGAGACAACTGAAACAAGAGAACTCAGGGTATATGGACAATGACAGACTATTTCGAGATTGATTTCTTGAGCGTCGGCGATCATCAGAGCGGCGATGCGATCACTCTGCGTTACGGACTGAACGGCAGGACCCTCGTGCATGTCGTCGACGGAGGCTTCCTGAACGACGGGGTGCACGTCATGGACCACATTCGCAAGTACTATGGCGGCAACGAGGTGTCCCATGTGGTCCTGACTCACCCGGATGCGGACCACGCCGGAGGCTTGAAGGCCGTGCTGGAAGAATGCGAGGCACCCTCCTGTCGCGGTCTGTGGATGCTGCGCCCTTGGCTCTACGCCGACGAGCTGCGGGATCACTTCCCGCAGTTCCTGACCGTGTCCCATCTCGCAGGGGCACTGCGCGAAGCCTACCCAGGGGTCGCGGCACTGGAAGAGATCGCGAAGCGCCGAGGTATCCCGATACGCGAGCCCTTCCAAGGCGCGAGAATCGGTGCGTTCACGGTCCTCGCGCCGTCGAAGGCGCGGTACCTCCAACTGATCGGGGAGTCGGAGAAGACACCGGCGCAAGTCACTCGCTCAACCGGCGCGGGACTTCTCGATGCACTCCTCCTGCCCGGAACCCAGTCCACTCACTACGCCAAGGCCGCTTGGGGCGTCGAGACCTTCTCGGACGAGCCTACGAGCGCCGAAAACGAGATGAGCATCGTGCAGTTCGCATGGCTATGCGGCGAGAGCATCTTGCTCACCGGCGATGTGGGCCGGGAGGGCCTCATCGATGCGGCGGACTTCGCTCAATCCAGAGGACTTCAGCTGCCGGGCATCAACCGCTTCGATGTTCCGCATCACGGATCCCGGCGGAATCTGTCGACCGCTGTGCTCGACCGGTGGCTGGGACCCCGCCTCCCGACACCACCGTTGCCCGGGGGCCAAGGTCAGTTCTGCGCGTTCATCAGCGCTAATCCGGACGACGAGGATCATCCGCGGCGCGCCGTAGTGCGCGGACTGATCCATCGCGGCGGAGATGTGATGAAGACTCCAGGCAAACGCGGGGCGTACCTGAGGACTTCCAAGTACGCCCCCCACAGAGATGATACCGTGCCCGCCAAGCGACTGCCGTATCCCAAGGATCAGGAAGAGCGGTAGCGCGGCGTGGCAACCGACGGCAGCATCAAGTCGCGCTATAGGAAGCAGCTATACGGATTCGTTGCGTTGATCTCCAGCTTTGAGTTCGCGATCTTCTCGGGTACTGATGTTTTCCACGCGGTGCAGACCAGTCAATGGACCGAGCTGGTCGACTTCAAGCATGGGCTTACTGACCGGTGCAAAAGTCTTGCACTCATGAAGCCGGACAGATTTCGTAGGATCGCGTTACAGAACATCGTTGCACGGGCACTGGAAGATGTCGAGTGGACTACAGAGAATTCAAGAGTCAAGCTATAGATGTTCGCATATTCGAGCAGTTGGATTCCCCAAGTGTTCCGATCTGCAACTAGACTCATGCTGCCTTCAATGCCTGCTCAATGTACTTGCAATCCTGCTCACTGAAAAACTTCTTCACCAGCTCACTGTCTTTGCTCAGTCGTTTCAACGTCGCTTTCAGGTTCTTCCTCATCTCCGCCTTCGTCTTGCTCAGCATCCGACTCACTCGACTCTTCACCCAAGCCCACAGGATCTCCACCGGGTTCACTTCCGGGCTGTACGTCGGCTGATACTCCAACTCCACCTTGCCCTTCTGGCCCTTCGACCATTCCCGAACCAATTTCGCCGTATGCACGCTCGCATTGTCCACAACCACAATCAGTTGCCCCGCAGTAGCCTGCTTCACCTGCGCTAGGAATTCAATGAATGTCAGTGCGTTCACGGAACCCTCATACAGCTTCCAGTGCAACCTCCCCTCCGGACTGATTGCTGCCAGCATGCTCACTCGGTACTTCGAGTTCGCCGTCTTCACAATCGGCGTCTCTCCCTTCCTGCCCCATGTCCTCCCGTACACGCACTGCGCTGCCAGGCCCGACTCGTCTGCGAAGACAATCGTTTTGCCCTCCTGGACCGCACGCTTCACTAGTGCCGGAAACGTCTCAAACTTCCATTTCCGGACCTTCTCACGGTCATGCTTCAACGCTCGCTTCTTGGGTTTCTGCGGTGTGAGATTCAACTTCTTCATGGCGCGTTGCGCCGTCCAGCGACTCACTTTCAACCCGAATTTCTCCTCCAGAGCCATGCGCACCATGTTGGCGGTCCACAGAGCGAACTCGAATCGCAACTGCTGCGGTGTCTTGTTCACCACTGTGTCCAGCATCCATTGCCAGTGGCGGTTCTTCATCTTGGTCGGTCGTCCTGTCCTCTTGCGTCTGTGGAGTGCGTTGATGCCCTTGGCACTGTAGAGGACCCACCAGCGGCGAACCGTGGACTGATGGACGCCTACCATTCTGCTTACCTCCCAAAACGACCGACCAGTGCTGATTTCTTCAACGACTGCTTTCTTCACATCGAACTGCAGGGCTTCAGTGAGTTTGGAGAAGGCAATGAGTTGCGCCAAGAACATGACCATAGGATACCACACAGCGAGTTTCGGAGGCAACTGAGGGGCGGTATAGTTGAAGTCTATGCTAGGGAAAATCCGCACAGGAGCGATTCACTGATCTCCATAGGATCCTCTCCAGAAACTCCCTATATGACTAGTAGAAGTCCCATGTTCTCTGAAGGAACCCCTCTGACACTGCTTGCGCACGACACCCCTCACGCGTCCCTGCTCCTGAGCAAGACTTTTGCACCGGTCAGTAGCCTCGCACTGCCGCTGGCTACGCTCATCCTGGATGGAATCGTGACACCACACTTCAAGGCGGTCCTCGTCTACTGGAAACTGACGAATCCGCTCCCCGGTCACGAGGCATTTACCCTGCACGGGAACCGGGACGATCGCGTCGACATGAAAGCGCTCGAGGATGCGCACGGTCCGCTTCCGACCGATCCGGCCGAACAGAACCAGCTCTGGTACAGGCTCTCGAAAGAGACGGCTGGTCGGCCTTCCGTCGACGAGGCCCACTACGCATGGCTGCGCGCCAGGGACCTGACGAACCTGAGCTTCAATCTCTTGATCGTGACTTTCGTGCTCCCAACTGCGATCCGCGCCGGGTGGCGGGAGTGGACTGTCGTGGTTGGCGTACTAGCGCTACTCTACATCTTGCTGAGTCGGGTCGCAGCGAACAAGGGTTGCCGCTTCGTCACCACGGTGCTCGCCGAAGCGGCTGTCCCAAAGTGACGAAGCGGCCTGTCCGCTGCGCGGCGAGACGCGAGCCTCAACGAGGCCCGCATGGACCTCAGACGTGCCACACAGTCGAGACCGGCGAGCAGACCCGAAGATCGTCGCCTTCTGGCGGATCTCTCACAATGCCCAGTCTCGTGAAGATCGCCAAGACGGCCAACTTCAGCGACCGGTTGCGACACCTCGGTACCCACACTGTTACCCCACAGTCGTTCGACCTCAAGTACGCCTCAATGGCTGAAGGCGCGACGAACAGTCGCGGCCACTCTTATGCCAAATTAGCTCGACTATGTGCTGTTTGAACTCCGCGCGCTGGTCATGGTGCTGGATGGATTCCGGCGCTCCGACACGGCACGTGCTCAGAGTCCGGCCCTCCGTCCTCGCATCTCACAGCGCCTCGCCCCGCGCTGGCTGATAGCGGCGGCCAGAATCCCTGCTGCGAGTCCGATACCCCCAGCTGGATGCCCTACCCAGCAATCATCAAGCATCTGGAGCCCCCTCAACCGCGAAACGTCACACCGTCCCGCCCCACCCAAGACAAGAGCCTCCCAAAGCCCCGCCCGAACCGCCAACCTCCCTCAACCGGTTCACACCGTTGTAGAGTCGAGGAGAGGCGCGTTGGCCTTAGCAAGGAAGCAGTAGCTGTTTTAGGGTTGTTCCTACGGCTTTCGCCATCTGTAGGTGCCTCACTGACCTTCCCGCTTAGCTACGTCTCCTCTCCCCGCTCATCGAACCGGACGTGCCGATTTCCAGCATCCGGCTCTCGGACGAGATCCTGCCTTCGCCCACGGAAAGCTGGCCGTCCGCACTGGCAGGCGCACGAGGCCGAAGTCAATCCTCAGCCTCTCGCTCGGGTACCGCACGGGGTGGCCCGACTTCGCCTGGTGCTGCCGACACAGCCACTGGCTGAGCCGCTGGTCCGCAGGTGCGTCAACGGCGCGTGCCAGTTCTCCCGGCCACTGCTGCGCGCGGTGGTCCGGGTCTTCCTTCGCTTGCGCAGGTGATGCGCTCCGGAGTCTCCGAACTTTTCCGGAGCTAATAGGCTCGCGCCAGTCTCCATCGGTCCTGTCCCCCTTCCTGCATCGCTCTCGAACTGAGGCCCCTTCCCTCCACCGGCATTACCCGGCTTCCCCGGTACTACGGGCCTCTCCGCCACCCTGACCGGCCCGGCCTGTCCCTCGCGGGAGTCCGGTTGGCGCGTGCACGCCACCGACAGGGCTTCCCGTGTTGCCTCCGTCTCCCTCTTGCACACATGCTGCCGCCAATACCCCGGCGGAGGCGCCCGGTGCTCGCGTCGCTCGCTTCCCGGACGCTGGCTGCCTTCCCCGAAACAACGGCGGGTCGGCCTCCGCATCATCCTTTTCGAGGCCTGCTCGGCGTTCACTCGCGTTGCGGCCTGCGTGCTCGCTGAGCCGCCCAGAAGGCGGCCCGTCACGTCGGAGTGCTTCAGTCCATGTCGTTACCTCCATGACCCGCTCCGACGGCTTCCGGCTGGAGCGACAGTTAGCCGGGCGGGCTTCGCACCCGCTGGGAGCCAGTGCCTTAGCACGGCGCACGTTGTATTCCGGATTATTTGGCAAGGCGTTTTCCGGATTAAATGGCAGGCGGGGAGCGGAATTTTCC
This sequence comes from Bryobacterales bacterium, assembly GCA_963662745.2. Taxonomy (GTDB): domain Bacteria; phylum Acidobacteriota; class Terriglobia; order Bryobacterales; family UBA6623; genus VXMF01. Next base: position 3,761,725 of record CAXXUI010000001.1, on the reverse strand, counting down.
GGATTGCTTGCGTCTGGCTGGGGGCGAGGGCGAGCTCGAAAACTGCTACTGCAAGAAGGAAAAGGAAGGGGTCAGGAGGAGCGTAGGCGTTCTCGCCCGGCTCCCGGCCCTGCACGCACGCAATTGCAGGCAGGACTGCCGCGCAGCACCTCCAACGCATGTCCGAAAGCCTACCGGCCGACTCACCCACGCCGATGGATTTGTCACATTAAATGAGAAAGTTCCCTTATCTGGAATCATCCAGTTTGACAAAAACAGCCCATTTTCGTGCCAAATAATGTGACAAATAACGTGCGCCGTGCTAAGGCACTGGCTCCCAGCGGGTGCGAAGCCCGCCCGGCTAACTGTCGCTCCAGCCGGAAGCCGTCGGAGCGGGTCATGGAGGTAACGACATGGACTGAAGCACTCCGACGTGACGGGCCGCCTTTTGGGCGGCTCAGCGAGCACGCAGGCCGCAACGCGAGTGAACGCCGAGCAGGCCTCGAAAAGCATAATGCGGAGGCCGACCCGCCGTTATTTCGGGGAAGGCAGCCAGCGTCCGGGAAGCGAGCGATGCGAGCACCGGGCGTCTCCGCCGGGGTATTGGCGGCAGCATGCGTGCAAGAGGGAGACGGAGGCAACACGGGAAGCCCTGTCGGTGGCGTGCACGCGCCAACCGGACTCCCGCGAGGGACAGGCCGGGCCGGTCAGGGTGGCGGAGAGGCCCGTAGTACCGGGGAAGCCGGGTAATGCCGGTGGAGGGAAGGGGCCTCAGTTCGAGAGCGATGCAGGCAGGAGGACAGGACCGATGGAGACTGGCGCGAGCCTATTAGCTCCGGAAAAAGTTCGGAGACTCCAGAGCGCATCACATGCGCAAGCGAAGGAAGACCCGGACCACTGCGCGCAGCAGTGGCCGGGAGAACTGGCACGCGCCGTTGACGCACCTGCGGACCAGCGGCTCAGCCAGTGGCAGTGTCGGAAGCACCAGGCGAAGTCGGGCCACCCCGTGCGGTACCCGAGCGAGAGGCTGAGGATTGACTTCGGCCTCGTGCGCCGGCCAGTGCGGACGGCCAGCTTTCCGTGGGCGAAGGCATGATCTCGTCCGAGAGCCGGATGCTGGAAATTGGCATGTCCGGTTCGATGAGCGGGGAGAGGAGACGTAGTTAAGCGGGAAGGTCAGTGAGGCACCTACAGATGGCGAAAGCCGTAGGAACAACCCTAAAACAGCTACTGCTTCCTTGCTAAGGCCAACGCGCCTCTCCTCGACTCTACGTGCGCCGTGCTAAGGCACTGGCTCCCAGCGGGTGCGAAGCCCGCCCGGCTAACTGTCGCTCCAGCCGGAAGCCGTCGGAGCGGGTCATGGAGGTAACGACATGGACTGAAGCACTCCGACGTGACGGGCCGCCTTTTGGGCGGCTCAGCGAGCACGCAGGCCGCAACGCGAGTGAACGCCGAGCAGGCCTCGAAAAGCATAATGCGGAGGCCGACCCGCCGTTATTTCGGGGAAGGCAGCCAGCGTCCGGGAAGCGAGCGATGCGAGCACCGGGCGTCTCCGCCGGGGTATTGGCGGCAGCATGCGTGCAAGAGGGAGACGGAGGCAACACGGGAAGCCCTGTCGGTGGCGTGCACGCGCCAACCGGACTCCCGCGAGGGACAGGCCGGGCCGGTCAGGGTGGCGGAGAGGCCCGTAGTACCGGGGAAGCCGGGTAATGCCGGTGGAGGGAAGGGGCCTCAGTTCGAGAGCGATGCAGGCAGGAGGACAGGACCGATGGAGACTGGCGCGAGCCTATTAGCTCCGGAAAAAGTTCGGAGACTCCAGAGCGCATCACATGCGCAAGCGAAGGAAGACCCGGACCACTGCGCGCAGCAGTGGCCGGGAGAACTGGCACGCGCCGTTGACGCACCTGCGGACCAGCGGCTCAGCCAGTGGCAGTGTCGGAAGCACCAGGCGAAGTCGGGCCACCCCGTGCGGTACCCGAGCGAGAGGCTGAGGATTGACTTCGGCCTCGTGCGCCGGCCAGTGCGGACGGCCAGCTTTCCGTGGGCGAAGGCATGATCTCGTCCGAGAGCCGGATGCTGGAAATTGGCATGTCCGGTTCGATGAGCGGGGAGAGGAGACGTAGGAACAGCCAGGCTAACTGGTGATGGACAGGCGGTGAGAGTCCGCCAGAGCAAAGGAGCGAGTCCTAGCCATGCTCACCGCGAGTCATGCGTTGTCAGCCGCGAGGCTGGGAATGAAGCGTTGACAGCGGCGCGTGCGGGCGGAGTAAATGAGCACCGTAAAACTCAAAGTTCGGAGTGCCGAGGCTTTCTACGTGGTCGAAGGCAACATCGTGCGGACCCAAAGCAACGTTAGGACGAATGGTCGGCGCGGACTCCGCGGTGTCAGAGAGCTCAGGCACGTACGTACGTCCAGAACCGGGACCTGGGAGGTCTGCGTGCCGCCCCGGCGGGTCGCCGCCGGGGCCGCAGCGGGAATGACAGGAGTCAGAAGTCGATGATGTACGACACGCAGAAGTCAGACTCGGGCGTAGTACCGACGAAGGCGGCGAACCAAGGGGCGCGAGTCCCGGCGGAGTCGCTGGAGGGAAGGGCCGGGATCGAGAGGAATCCGGGAGTGGGCCGCACGGACCGCACGCAGAGGCGGGAGGTCGTGTCACAAGGCGCTGAACGGATACGGCAATTTGTAACGAGGAATCCGCAGGAGAAGCTGACTGCGCTGCTGCACCACGTCAGCGAGGAAGCGCTGGGGAAGGCGTATGACGGGCTGCGGCCCGAGGCGGCCCCGGGCGTGGACGGAATGACATGGGAGGCCTACGGGGTGGGGCTCGACGAGCGATTGTCGGACCTGCACCGGCGGGTGCATGTGGGAGCGTACCGGGCGACGCCGTCGCGGCGGGTGATGATACCCAAGCCGGACGGGGGCGAGCGACCGCTCGGGATCGCCGCATTGGAGGACAAGATCGTCCAGAAGGCGGTGGTGGATGGGATCCTGACGCCGATATACGAGGCGGAATTCCTCGGATTCAGCTATGGTTTCCGACCGGGGCGGAGTGCGCATGACGCGCTGGACGCCTTGGCAGTGGGGATCGAGCGGTGCAAGGTCAACTGGATCCTTGACGCCGACGTGGCCAGATACTTCGACACGCTGGACCGGGATCGACTCGTCGATCTGCTGGGCCGCAGGATCGGGGATCGGCGGCTGCTGAGGCTGATCCGGAAATGGCTGAACGCCGGAGTGCTGGAAGAGGGCCTGTGGGCCGACACGGGGCGGGGCACCCCTCAAGGTGCCGTGATTTCCCCGGTGCTGGCCAACGTCTACTTGCATTATGTGCTGGACGCATGGGTCCGCCAGTGGCGGCAGGAGCAGGCCCGGGGCGAGGTCATCATCGTGCGCTATGCCGACGACTTCGTGCTGGGGTTCCAGCACCGCGGCGACGCGGTGCGCCTGCGCGAGGCCTTGGAGGCCCGGCTGACCGACAACGGGTTGGCGCTGCACCCGGAGAAGACGCGCCTGATCGAGTTCGGGAGGTTCGCCGCGGCGAGCCGCGCCGGGCGGGGAGAGGGCAAGCCGAAGACCTTCGACTTCCTCGGCTTCACGCATTACTGCGGGAAGACGCGGCAGGGAAGGTTCCAACTGGGGCGGAAGCCGATCGCGAAGCGGATGAGCCGCAAGCTGAAGGGACTCAAGCGGGTGCTGCTGCGGAACCGGCACGCGGACCCGAAGGACACGGCGCGGTGGCTGGGGCAGGTGTTGAACGGATGGCTGAATTACTATGCCGTCCCGGGCAGCTACCGGTTTCTGGCACGCTTCCGGGAGCGCTTGAAGCGCATCTGGGCGCGGACGCTGCGACGGAGGTCACAGAAGGGCCGCATCGACTGGAAAAAGCTGGACGCGCTCTGCAAGGAGCTGTGGCCAGCGGTCCGGATCCGACACCCGTGGCCGAATCAACGATTCGCCGTTAGATACACGAGATAAGAGCCGGATGCATTAGCGTGCACGTCCGGAATCCGCGCGGGGGGCGCCGGGTAACCGGTGTCCCTACCGCAATTTAAGCGGGAAGGTCAGTGAGGCACCTACAGATGGCGAAAGCCGTAGGAACAACCCTAAAACAGCTACTGCTTCCTTGCTAAGGCCAACGCGCCTCTCCTCGACTCTACGTGCGCCGTGCTAAGGCACTGGCTCCCAGCGGGTGCGAAGCCCGCCCGGCTAACTGTCGCTCCAGCCGGAAGCCGTCGGAGCGGGTCATGGAGGTAACGACATGGACTGAAGCACTCCGACGTGACGGGCCGCCTTTTGGGCGGCTCAGCGAGCACGCAGCTTCCGTGTTGGATGTCAAGCGCGAAGCGCCAGAAAAAGGCACCTCCGGAGGGGCTGCCGGGAGAGGCAGACGGTGGTGAGTCCACGGTGGCGGGTGACGGCACGCGGTAACGACACCTCGGCCTGCACTACCCTCGCGGACGGAGGTGGCGCGGTCGGCCGGGCTGGGTGAAAGGCTGGCAGGCCGCCCGCCAGGCGGCCTGCCGCAGTGCTGTTGCTGGAGGGGGGTTTCACCCCCCTGCTCCCTGCGGTCGCCTCCCCCCAAGGTTTGCTGAGGCATGGGACGACTCCGATGCAGTCCCCGGCGGGTGGCTGCGAGAAGGCGGCGGCCCGACACGCAGGGTCCGGGCCGCCGCGGCGGCCATCGCAGTCCGTCACGCCCGTATCCTTGGCGGGTTGCTCCTCAGCAGAGCCCGCTTCCGTTGCGGGGCGCACCGGCAGTCTACCAGCCTTCCCTCCTTGGCGCGGCCCCGTCATGCGGCCGCCTCTCGCGCCGGCGGCTCGGGCTGCCACCGGCGGTCGTGGTGCAGCAGCGAATTCAGCATCCGCAGCAGCTTCCGGATCACCGCCACCAGCACCAGCTTGCCCAGCTGCGGGCCCTTCCTGGCCAGCAAACGCTCGTAGTAGGCCCGCAACTCCGGATTCCAGCGCCGGGCGCTCAGGGCCGCCATGTACAGCTGGTTGCGCACGGTTTGCCTACCGCCGCGGATGCTGCGCCGACCCCGCGTCTGGCCGCTGTCCTGGTCGTACGGCGCCACCCCCACCAGCGCCGCCGCCTGCGCGTGCCCGATCTGGCCCAGCTCCGGCAGCTCCGCGCACAACACCGCCGCCGTGATCAGCCCGCAGCCCGGCACCGACTGGATGATCTCCGCACGCCGCTTCAGACCCTCGTCGCCTGCCAGCAGCGCCTCGATGTCGGCCTCCAGCCGGTCGATGCCCCGGTCCGCCCCGGCGATCGAGTCCTCCATGCGTTGCGCCGCATCTTCGTAGAATTCCTTCGCACTCTTTCTCATAGCGTCGCGATGATTCACCAACGACCTCCTGGCGGCCACCAAATCCGCCAAGTTCCGCAACGACTCCGGCTTGGGCGAGCTGCCCTCGCCCAGCCCCAGGCGCGCGAACAGGGCCAGCACTTTCGCGTCCGCCAGATCGTTCTTGGCCTCCTGGCCGATCGAGCGCGCGAAGTTGCGCGTGCGGCGTGGATTGACCAGCACCACCTTCACGCCCGCGGCGTCGAGGCACTGGTGCAGCTGCCGGTGGTAGCGCCCGGTCGGCTCCATGGCCACGCGCTCGGCGCCCAGCTGCAGCACCCAGTCGCGCAGCGCCCTCCGACCGGCGCGGTCGTTGGCGAACTCGCGCCGCTCGGCGCGCGGATCCGAACAGGCGTCCAGGCGCCGCTTGCTGACGTCGACGCCGACGGTGGTTCCGACCGCGGGTTGCGGCGCGCCGGCGGGGGTCTCAGGTTGGTTCATAGTGCTATCCTCCGAGTGTCCTCAGGCCACGGCCGAGTGGTGCTTCCTGCTTCTCCTAGCCTCTTGGATGCGATTCCGTTTCGGTCTTCCGTACAGGTCTGACAGGAAGCGCTGCGGCGGGCGGTCCAGCTGCGTGACGAACCCTCGTTCCAGGCCGACGCGACCCGACCCGCCGCACGCCGCGAGGCTCGGCCGAGCCTCGCGGCGGACCCCCGCCGCGAGGCGGGGGGACATTGATCAAGGCCCGCTGCGGAGCGGGCGCTGCTGGCCGGCAGCTGCCTCCGCGGAGCGGTCCGGCGACCGCACGAGGCAGCCCCAGCGGCTGCCCAGCAGCGCGCAACTCCGCGCTCGGGAGTCGAGCTCCCAGCCACGCTGGTGACCACAGCTTCACGCTGGACTCCCCCACCACGGCCTGGGCCATCAAGCCCCCGAGCCCCCAGCCACGCTGGTGACGACAGCGTCGCAGAGTGCCTGGCACCCTGCCCGCTGTTCCGGCCCGTTTGCGCTGTGCTGGCCACTGTTTCTAACATAAGAGGCCGCAACGCGAGTGAACGCCGAGCAGGCCTCGAAAAGCATAATGCGGAGGCCGACCCGCCGTTATTTCGGGGAAGGCAGCCAGCGTCCGGGAAGCGAGCGATGCGAGCACCGGGCGTCTCCGCCGGGGTATTGGCGGCAGCATGCGTGCAAGAGGGAGACGGAGGCAACACGGGAAGCCCTGTCGGTGGCGTGCACGCGCCAACCGGACTCCCGCGAGGGACAGGCCGGGCCGGTCAGGGTGGCGGAGAGGCCCGTAGTACCGGGGAAGCCGGGTAATGCCGGTGGAGGGAAGGGGCCTCAGTTCGAGAGCGATGCAGGCAGGAGGACAGGACCGATGGAGACTGGCGCGAGCCTATTAGCTCCGGAAAAAGTTCGGAGACTCCAGAGCGCATCACATGCGCAAGCGAAGGAAGACCCGGACCACTGCGCGCAGCAGTGGCCGGGAGAACTGGCACGCGCCGTTGACGCACCTGCGGACCAGCGGCTCAGCCAGTGGCAGTGTCGGAAGCACCAGGCGAAGTCGGGCCACCCCGTGCGGTACCCGAGCGAGAGGCTGAGGATTGACTTCGGCCTCGTGCGCCGGCCAGTGCGGACGGCCAGCTTTCCGTGGGCGAAGGCATGATCTCGTCCGAGAGCCGGATGCTGGAAATTGGCATGTCCGGTTCGATGAGCGGGGAGAGGAGACGTAGGAACAGCCAGGCTAACTGGTGATGGACAGGCGGTGAGAGTCCGCCAGAGCAAAGGAGCGAGTCCTAGCCATGCTCACCGCGAGTCATGCGTTGTCAGCCGCGAGGCTGGGAATGAAGCGTTGACAGCGGCGCGTGCGGGCGGAGTAAATGAGCACCGTAAAACTCAAAGTTCGGAGTGCCGAGGCTTTCTACGTGGTCGAAGGCAACATCGTGCGGACCCAAAGCAACGTTAGGACGAATGGTCGGCGCGGACTCCGCGGTGTCAGAGAGCTCAGGCACGTACGTACGTCCAGAACCGGGACCTGGGAGGTCTGCGTGCCGCCCCGGCGGGTCGCCGCCGGGGCCGCAGCGGGAATGACAGGAGTCAGAAGTCGATGATGTACGACACGCAGAAGTCAGACTCGGGCGTAGTACCGACGAAGGCGGCGAACCAAGGGGCGCGAGTCCCGGCGGAGTCGCTGGAGGGAAGGGCCGGGATCGAGAGGAATCCGGGAGTGGGCCGCACGGACCGCACGCAGAGGCGGGAGGTCGTGTCACAAGGCGCTGAACGGATACGGCAATTTGTAACGAGGAATCCGCAGGAGAAGCTGACTGCGCTGCTGCACCACGTCAGCGAGGAAGCGCTGGGGAAGGCGTATGACGGGCTGCGGCCCGAGGCGGCCCCGGGCGTGGACGGAATGACATGGGAGGCCTACGGGGTGGGGCTCGACGAGCGATTGTCGGACCTGCACCGGCGGGTGCATGTGGGAGCGTACCGGGCGACGCCGTCGCGGCGGGTGATGATACCCAAGCCGGACGGGGGCGAGCGACCGCTCGGGATCGCCGCATTGGAGGACAAGATCGTCCAGAAGGCGGTGGTGGATGGGATCCTGACGCCGATATACGAGGCGGAATTCCTCGGATTCAGCTATGGTTTCCGACCGGGGCGGAGTGCGCATGACGCGCTGGACGCCTTGGCAGTGGGGATCGAGCGGTGCAAGGTCAACTGGATCCTTGACGCCGACGTGGCCAGATACTTCGACACGCTGGACCGGGATCGACTCGTCGATCTGCTGGGCCGCAGGATCGGGGATCGGCGGCTGCTGAGGCTGATCCGGAAATGGCTGAACGCCGGAGTGCTGGAAGAGGGCCTGTGGGCCGACACGGGGCGGGGCACCCCTCAAGGTGCCGTGATTTCCCCGGTGCTGGCCAACGTCTACTTGCATTATGTGCTGGACGCATGGGTCCGCCAGTGGCGGCAGGAGCAGGCCCGGGGCGAGGTCATCATCGTGCGCTATGCCGACGACTTCGTGCTGGGGTTCCAGCACCGCGGCGACGCGGTGCGCCTGCGCGAGGCCTTGGAGGCCCGGCTGACCGACAACGGGTTGGCGCTGCACCCGGAGAAGACGCGCCTGATCGAGTTCGGGAGGTTCGCCGCGGCGAGCCGCGCCGGGCGGGGAGAGGGCAAGCCGAAGACCTTCGACTTCCTCGGCTTCACGCATTACTGCGGGAAGACGCGGCAGGGAAGGTTCCAACTGGGGCGGAAGCCGATCGCGAAGCGGATGAGCCGCAAGCTGAAGGGACTCAAGCGGGTGCTGCTGCGGAACCGGCACGCGGACCCGAAGGACACGGCGCGGTGGCTGGGGCAGGTGTTGAACGGATGGCTGAATTACTATGCCGTCCCGGGCAGCTACCGGTTTCTGGCACGCTTCCGGGAGCGCTTGAAGCGCATCTGGGCGCGGACGCTGCGACGGAGGTCACAGAAGGGCCGCATCGACTGGAAAAAGCTGGACGCGCTCTGCAAGGAGCTGTGGCCAGCGGTCCGGATCCGACACCCGTGGCCGAATCAACGATTCGCCGTTAGATACACGAGATAAGAGCCGGATGCATTAGCGTGCACGTCCGGAATCCGCGCGGGGGGCGCCGGGTAACCGGTGTCCCTACCGCAATTTAAGCGGGAAGGTCAGTGAGGCACCTACAGATGGCGAAAGCCGTAGGAACAACCCTAAAACAGCTACTGCTTCCTTGCTAAGGCCAACGCGCCTCTCCTCGACTCTACGTGCGCCGTGCTAAGGCACTGGCTCCCAGCGGGTGCGAAGCCCGCCCGGCTAACTGTCGCTCCAGCCGGAAGCCGTCGGAGCGGGTCATGGAGGTAACGACATGGACTGAAGCACTCCGACGTGACGGGCCGCCTTATGGGCGGCTCAGCGAGCACGCAGGCCGCAACGCGAGTGAACGCCGAGCAGGCCTCGAAAAGCATAATGCGGAGGCCGACCCGCCGTTGTTTCGGGGAAGGCAGCCAGCGTCCGGGAAGCGAGCGACGCGAGCACCGGGCGTCTCCGCCGGGGTATTGGCGGCAGCATGCGTGCCAGAGGGAGACGGAGGCAACACGGGAAGCCCTGGCGGTGGCGCGCACGCGCCAACCGGCATCCCGCGAGGGACAGGCCGGGCCGGGCAGGGTGGCGGAGAGGCCCGTAGTACCGACGAAGCCGGGTAACTCCGGCGGAGGGAAGGGGCCTCAGTTCGAGAGCGATGCGGGAAGGGGGAAAGGACCGATGGAGACTGGCGAAGGCCTAGGAGCTCCGGAAACTGTTCGGAGACTCCAGAAGGCATTACATGTGAAAGCGAAGGGAGACCCGGACTTCCGGTTCTACACGCTGAGCGACAAGGTGTGGCGAGAGGACGTCATGGAGTCCGCATGGCAGGCGGTGCGCCGCAACGGCGGGGCCTGCGGAGTGGACGGCGAGACGTGCCAGCACATCGAGGAGCGAGGCGTGGACGGATGGCTGGGGGAACTGGCGAGTGAGCTGAGGGAGAACACCTACCGACCGCAGGCGGTGCGGCAGGTGCTGATCCCGAAGAAGCAGCCGGGGAAATTCCGACCGCTGGGCATACCGTGCATCCGGGACCGGGTAGCGCAGACGGCGGCCATGCTAGTGCTAACGCCGATCTTCGAAGCGGACCTGCAACCGGAGCAGTACGCCTACAGGGAGGGCCGGAGCGCGCTGGACGCGGTGCGTCACGCGCATCGGCTGGTGAACACCGGGCACGGCGAAATCGTGGACGGCGATTTGTCGAATTATTTTGGCGAAATCCCGCACCCCGAACTCATCAAGTCCATCGCGCGGCGCGTGAGCGACGGGCGGATGCTGGGCTGGATCAAGCTGTGGCTGGAGATGGCTGTGGTGGAGGACGACGGCAAGGGCGGCCAACGCCGCACGAACCGGGCGCGCCGGGAAAGGAAGGGGACGCCGCAAGGCGCTCCGATCTCCCCGTTGCTGAGCAACGTCTACATGCGGCGGTTCCTCCTAGGTTGGAAGCTGCTGGGCCTGGCCCGGCGGTTCGGAGCGGAGATAGTGAACTACGCGGACGACTTCGTGATCTGCGGCAAGGCCCCGGCGGAAGCCATGCGGGCCGCAGTCGAAAGGATCATGGAGCAGCTGCGCTTACCGCTGAACGCGACGAAGACCCACTGCCTGCGGACGCCGGAGGAGCCGTTCGAGTTCCTCGGGTACCGCATCGGACGCAATTACAGCCCGCGCACGGGCCGGGCCTACATAGGCACGCGCCCCAGCAAGGCGAGCGTTCGCAGCATATGCCGCAAGATCAGTGAGCTGACGCGGGCAAGATACGGGCTGCTGGCCCCGGAACTGGTGGTGGCGAGGCTGAACCGAGCGATGCTCGGTTGGGCGAACTACTTCCGGTTGGGACAGGTGAGTCCGGCGTATTGCGCCGTGGACGCACACGCGGTCAAGCGGCTGCGCCAGTGGCTGTGTCGAAAGCACAAGGTGAAATCGGGGAGATACGTGCGCTACCCGAGCGAGAGGCTGTGGGACGACTTCGGCCTCGTGCGCCTGAAACTGCTGACGGCCAGCTTCCCGTGGGCGAAGACATGATCTCGTCCGAGAGCCGGATGCTGGAAATTGGCACGTCCGGTTCGATGAGCGGGGAGAGGAGACGTAGTTAAGCGGGAAGGTCAGTGAGGCACCTACAGATGGCGAAAGCCGTAGGAACAACCCTAAAACAGCTACTGCTTCCTTGCTAAGGCCAACGCGCCTCTCCTCGACTCTACACCGTCGCACCTCCCCGATCCGCTCCCTGCGGCCCCTCTCAAGGGCCCGCCCCCCCTCAAGCCCCCATCCGCCACTAGCTGCAACCCATCCCCAAGCCGCTCGCGGCGACAGCGGCACGACCCGGCCTACGAGGAACCCCTCCCATCAACCGGACGACACCCTTGCGTCTCATCCACACCCTTCCGCCGACGGCCGCCCCCCATCCGCACCCGGCACCGCATCCGAAGGCAGCCACCCCCGGCCGACTCAACCGCACCCTGCTGTTAGGCCTAGTGGCCGACTGCTGCCAAGACCGCCACCTGCCCGACCAGCACTTCGCCCAGCACACCTGCGCCGGGGAGTTGGAAGCGCTGGGGCGGGCGCTGCAAGCCTGCTTCCCATCCATCCCCCACGACTGGGGCGGCGACAGCCGCCCTCCTGACAATGCAACCCGCACCTGCCCCCCGCCAAGGCCCCGAGCGGGCACCCATCTCCTCCAACCCGTCCCGCAGCGCACGGACCGCCCCTCCCGGCCCAACACCGTCAGCAGATCCGTACAGCACGACCCCGCTGCCGCCCCTTTCCTGAAGAAACTGCCCTACGCCGCGCCGCGCCGTACCAGAACACCCTCTACAACGCGCTTGGAGTCCGAGTTGCGCACCCCTAAGCCGAATCGTGATCCAACCACCGCGCTCGCCTTGCGGCTCGCCCTGAGACACCCCCCGCTCAGCAAACCATGCAGAAGCTCCCCAGCATCCAGCCCATCCCATTCCCCGCAGCCAACACCCCCGGCCCCGCTGCGAGCCACTCGCGGCGACAGCAGCTCACATCTTCTCTACTAGGACACTCTCTCCTCACCCGGAAGACACCAGTCCGCCCGCCACCGCCCGTGACGAGCGGCACCCATACCTCCCGCACCCTTCCATCCCTCCTCAACCGGAACCCAAAGCCGCGCACCACCGCACCTGCCCGCCCAGCACCTCCAGCCACCCGCCTCCAGTCCTCCCCGCCTGACCGGCCAACCGCAGCCATCGGCTCCCAGCCCCTGCCGACCCCGCCCTGCTCCGGATACGCCCGGGACGAACCTCCAACCAGGCAGTCGCCGCACATGCACCCCGCTATCCGCAGGCGCTATGAACATCTCGCCCGGCTCGCAGCCGCCTCCATTCCCTGCACTGCAACCGCCCTCACGAGACAGCCCGACACCGAACCAGCCCACGCCAGGCCCCCTTGACGGAGGGCCGCCGGCCCGCAACGGACACCAACCCTGCGCCCAAGCCACCCAGCACCGCAACACCTTCCACAACCCACTTGGACGCCCCCAGAACGCCTCCCGGCCCCCAAGCGGACACTACGACCCAACCGGCCGACCAACTGGACATCCCATCAGACACACCAGCCACTGCCCGGAATGCCGCGCTGGATCCCCATCTTCTCCACTGGGAGCTTCCCTGATGCCCATCCGACGCGCGATGCCCCGCACCCCAGTCGACACCCAACAGAGCGCGGCAATCCTGTCGGATCAATCCGGAAGTCAGCCCCCGCGGGCGACTCACGGCCGTGCTCGGCGGCTCGCTCCAACCACCCTCTCTGGACAGCCCCCCACCGTGCCGGCCCCATCCGCTTGAAGTCCACCAGTGCCAGCCACGAGCCGCCAGCAGCCCACCGCCCACGCTGGTCCGCACCAGAACACCCTCCACAACGCACCTGGCGGCCCCTCTGCGCGTCTCCCAGCCGAATCTTGGCCCAAGCCACTGCTGCAGAGTCGAGGAGAGGCGCGTTGGCCTTAGCAAGGAAGCAGTAGCTGTTTTAGGGTTGTTCCTACGGCTTTCGCCATCTGTAGGTGCCTCACTGACCTTCCCGCTTAGCTTCGTCTCCTCTCCCCGCTCATCGAACCGGACGTGCCGATTTCCAGCATCCGGCTCTCGGACGAGATCCTGCCTTCGCCCACGGAAAGCTGGCCGTCCGCACGGGCAGGCGCACGAGGCCGAAGTCAATCCTCAGCCTCTCGCTCGGGTACCGCACGGGGTGGCCCGACTTCGCCTGGTGCTTCCGACACAGCCACTGGCTGAGCCGCTGGTCCGCAGGTGCGTCAACGGCGCGGGCCAGTTCTCCCGGCCACTGCTGCGCGCGGTGGTCCGGGTCTTCCTTCGCTTGCGCAGGTGATGCTCTCTGGAGTCTCCGAACTTTTTCCGGAGCTAGTAGGCTCGCGCCAGTCTCCAGCGGTCCTGTCCCCCTTCCTGCCTCGCTCTCGAACTGAGGCCCCTTCCCTCCACCGGCATTACCCGGCTTCCCCGGTACTACGGGCCTCTCCGCCACCCTGACCGGCCCGGCCTGTCCCTCGCGGGAGTCCGGTTGGCGCGTGCACGCCACCGACAGGGCTTCCCGTGTTGCCTCCGTCTCCCTCTGGCACACAGGCTGCCGCCCATACCCCGGCGCAGACGCCCGGTGCTCGCGTCGCTCGCTTCCCGGACGCTGGCTGCCTTCCCCGAAACAACGGCGGGTCGGCCTCCGCATCATGCTTTTCGAGGCCTGCTCGGCGTTCACTCGCGTTGCGGCCTCTTATATGTTAGAAACAGTGGCCAGCACAGCGCAAACGGGCCGGAACAGCGGGCAGGGTGCCAGGCACTCTGCGACGCTGTCGTCACCAGCGTGGCTGGGGGCTCGGGTCCCAAAACGCATGTTCCCCTTGTACACAAACACACATACCGGTGTCAAGTGTGGTCAGGCGACCGATCACCGGTACCACGCGGTGGAGACGGCGGTCACGGAGACTCTGCGTGTGGCTGCGCTGCGACAGGAACTGAAGTGGGTCGCCGAGCCGGAGGGCCGGTACGAGAACGGCAGACAAGCGGGAGGCAGTTCGGGCGACCGGCGCATCGGAGTGGTCTGGCACACGCAGGGATCGGGAAAGAACCTGACCATGGCTTTCAACGCCGGACGGATCGCCCGCCAGCCGATGATGGAGAACCCGACCATCGTCGTGCTGACGGATCGACATGACCTTGATGACCAACTCTTCGGGTAACTGCCCCGGTAGTCGAGCTGCAGTTCGGATCGCGTTAGAGGGGCCAACGGAAGTCCGTCGAAGGTCGCGTGAGGGCCGGGCTAGAACTTCAGGCTGGCGAACAGCTCGTCCGGGGGCGTCAGCAGGGCCTCGATCGCATGGCGGCCTTGCTGGCGCGCAGTCGAGAGCACGCTGCGCAGCGTGGCGAAGTCCCGCGCCCCTTGCTCGGTGCGGAAGCACCCCGAGATCTTCATCCGCAGCTTCATCATGCGCAGGTCCTGCTCGGCCAAGTTGTTCGTGAACGGCACTGCAAAGTCCGTCAGGAAGCGCAGCACGTCCGCTGGGCGGTCCCGCAGCCGCAGCGCCAGATTGTGGCCCGGCCGCCGCTTCTTCCGCCCCCGCCGGCCCCGCGCCAGCGACTCCAGCCCGCGGTGGTAGGCCAGCCCCTCCTGCACCAGTCGCGCGTACCGCTTCCGGATCCGCTCCAGCAGCGAGTCCGGCAGAGGCACTCCCAGCCGCTTGGCGATGCGCACCGCCCGCGCCGCCCGCCGCAGCAGCCGCTGCATGCGCCCCGCCCAGTCCTCCTGGTCGATCTTCACCAGCGCCTGCAGCTCGCGCAGGATGTGCGCGTTGCACAGCGCATGCACCACCCCCGGCACCCGGAAGTACGACTGCCAGCAGTCATGCACCAGGCAGCCCACCAGGCCCCGCCCCACCGCGCTCCGCTTCGCGCTGGTGCGATAGAACGTCAGCAGCGGCGTGCTCAGCACGTGCAGCCACTGCGTCCGGCCCCGGATGCGGTAGCCGGTCTCGTCGAGATGCTTCACCGGCGCCGCCGTCCGGATCCAAGCTTGGACCTGCTCAGTGAACCCCCGCCAGCGCTCCGCCAGCGTGCGCGTCATCCGCGCCGCCGTCGCCGCGCACAAACTCACTCCGAACAGGTCTTGCAGCCATTGCGCCAGCCGCCGCTCGGGCAGGAAGTGCGCGCACTGCAGATACACCACCACCGCCGCCAGGCGCGGCCCGTACTGCACCGGGCCCTGCACGCCCTCCGGGAACTCCGCCCGTGTCGTGCTGCCGCACTGCTCGCAGCGGCAGGCGTGGGCGCGGTGCTCGGTCACTTCCGGCGGCTGCGGCTCGGGCAGGTCGAACACCTGCCGCGCCACCGGCTGGCCCGTCGCGTCCTCGGCCTCCAGCGGCGCGCCGCAGTCACTGCATTGCTGCGGCCAGTGGTTCCGGACCTGGTTGGGATGATCCGTGCGCTGCAGCGTGGAGCCCTTGTGCCCCTTCTGCCCGCCCGGCTTGCGCTTGGACTTGCCCCGCAGGCTGGAGGTCCGGCGCCGGGCCGGCGGCTTCCGCGGGCCGTCGCTGGAGGGCGGCTTGCTGCTGGTCGTGCTGTCCAAGCCCAAGCGCCGCTCCAGCTCGGCCACGCGCTCCTGCAGCCGCGCGTTCTCCGCCTGCAGTGTCGCGTTGGTGGCCTGTAGTGCCTTGTAAGTCGCTTGCAGCTCCTGGTAAACCACTGCCAGCTGCTCTGGCACCGCGGCCCGCTGGTCGGGCCGACGCTGGTCCTCGCTACCTCTCGCTGCGCGCCGACGACTCATCTCTCGCTTCCCACTCGGCCCGAACGTCGATCGACCGCCCCAAGCCCTGCAACGCTCCTAGCGTAGCATGTGTTTTCACAGACGGAAATGACTTGCATCGTGCTGTGTGCGTCAGGAATCAGCTCGATGGTCCAGAATGCTTCTCCAGAGCCCGTCCCGTGCCCCTGGAGTTGCGTTGGCTTGGTGCGCCGCCGGTCAGCACTCGGGATGCAGGGTGCGAACTCTGTTGCGCGACCAAGACAGGCCCGCACCCATCTCCGCAGAGTTCTGAACCGTCCTGCATGGCACACCAGTGCAAGCCGCTGCCCCCAACAACCGACGCCCCCGATGTACTCCGGCTCTCACGGCATCACATCCTGACATGCTCTCTACAACGCTGACACGCTACCTCAGACGCCACCTTCAACGCCTGTTCTGACCACTGTGGTGCAGCCCTACCTGGGCAGTTACCTCTTCGGCACCTTTTCCCGCTGCCGGGATCTCCTCGGGCAGCCGCCGACCCAGGCCGAGAACCGGGCCGATCTGCGCGCTAAGCTGAAGGTCGAGTCGGGCGGCGTCGTGTTCACCACAATCCAGAAGTTCTTTCCCGAGGAGAGGGGCGACTGGATGCCCGAGTTATCCAAGCGTCGCAACGTCGTGGTGATCGCCGATGAAGCCCACCGTAGCCAGTGCGACTTCATCGACGGCTACTCCCGCCACATGCGCGACGCACTCCCCTACGCCTCGTTCATCGGCTTCACCAGCACGCCCATCGAGCTTGAGGATGCCAGCACGCGGGCCGTGTTCGGCGACTACATCAGCGTCTGCAACCTCGAGCGGGCGGTCGAGGATTGGGCAACGGTCCCGATCTACTACGAGAGCCAACTGGCGAGGCAGGCGCTGGACGAAGCCGAACGACCCAAGATTGATCCAGACTTCGAGGAGGCGACCGAGGGCGCGGAGGTCGAGCACAAGGAGAATCTGAAGACTAGGTGGGCTCAACTCGAAGCGGTCATCGGAGCCCCGCACCGGCTCAAACGAATCGCCCAAGACGTCGTCTCACACTTCGACTGGCGACTTGAAGCCATCGACAGCAAGTCGATGGTCGTCTGCATGAGCCGCCGCATTTGCGTCGACCTCTACGGCGAACTGATTCGCCTGCGCCCCGACTCGCGCCACGAGGACGACGCCGAGGGCGAGATAAAGGTCGTGATGACCGCCGGCGCATCGGACCCTCCCGACTGGCAGCCGCTCATCCGGAACAAGAAGCGCCGTGAGATTCCGGCGAAGCGGTTCCCAGATCCCGCCGATTCCCTCCGGGTCGTGCTTTTGCGGGACATGTGGCTGACCGGATTCGACGCCCCGAGCCTGCACACCATGTACGTGGACAGACTGATGCGCGGCCACGGGCTCATGCAGGCGATTGCGCGGGTGAACCGGGTCTTCCGTGACAAACCGGGCGTGTTTGTCGTGGACTACCTCGGCCTCGCGCACGAACTCAAACGCGCCCTCGCGACCTACAACGAGAGCGGCAGTACTGGCAGAACTACGCTGGCTCAGTCCGAGGCGGTCGCTGTGATGCTGGAGAAGTACGACGTGTGCCGAGGCCTGTTCCGCGGTTTCGACAACTCGGGCTGGAGCGACGGGACACCTGCCGAACGCACGAGTCTGTTGCCGGCGGCGCAAGAACATATCCTCGCGCGGGAGAACGGCAAGCAACGCCGTCTGTTGGCCGTGCGGGAACTCTCCCAAGCGTTCGCGCTCGCCGGCCCCCACGAGGAGGCAATACGGACCCGGGACGCCGCGGCGTTCTTCCAAGCCGTCCGGTCGGTGCTGGCCAAGCGTGCAGCCGGGGAGGCGCGTACCGAGGAAGAGTTGGCCATGGCCATCCGCCAGATCGTCTCACGGGCCGTCGTGTCAGAAGGCGTCGTGGACATCTTCGCCATGGCCGGACTTGAGAAGCCCGACATCTCGATCCTGTCCGAGGAGTTCCTGGCCGAAGGGCGGGGCATGAAGCGACGGAACCTCGCGGTGGAACTGCTGCGGAAGCTGCTCACGGGAGAACTGGCGGTTCGCAGGCGGAGGAACGTGGTCCAAGCGCGATCCTGCGACGAGATGCTCGACCAGACCGTCCGCCGCTACACGAACCGGGCCATCGAACCCGCCCAGGTCATCGAGGAGCTGATTCAGCTTGCCCGCGATATGCGTGAGGCACACGCCCGTGATGAGGTGCTGGGGCCCTCCGAGGACGAACTCGCCTTCTACGACGAGCTTGAGACCAACGACAGCGCGGTGCTGGTGCTCGGCGACGAGACCCTGCGCGCCATCGCACGCGAGTTGGTAGAGACCGTCCGCAACAACGTCAGAATCGATTGGACGCTCCGCGTGAATGTCCGCGCCAACCTGCGGCGACTCGTCAAGCGCATCCTACACAGGCACGGCTACCCGCCCGACAAACAGGAGAAGGCCACGCGGACGGTGCTCGAACAAGCAGAGGTTCTGTCGACTGGGTGGGCGGAGTGATACGGGAACAGAATTGGAAACCTACGCCTTCAGGAAGGATGCAACGTGACACTACTGCCCACGGGTCGGCCCGCTACCATCGACGGACACGCTCGCACAGTCCGTGAACTGCTCGACAAGGCCAAGTACGCCATAGATTTCTACCAACGGGAGTACGCATGGAAGGAGCGGCAGGTCCGAGAACTGATTGATGACCTGACGGGAAAGTTCCTCGACTCTTACGTCCCTAGCCATTCCCGTCACGAGGTAGAGGGGTACGGCCACTATTTCCTAGGCTCCATCGTCATCAGCCACAAGCGGGGGAAGCGGTTCGTCGTGGACGGACAGCAGCGCCTTACAACTCTGACGCTCCTCCTGATCCATCTTCACCGGCTACAAGAGGACCAAGACGAGCGTGTTGACGTCCAGAATCTCGTCTACTCGGAGAAATACGGCCGAAAGAGCTTCAACCTCGACGTTCCCGACCGGGTTGAAGTGATGCAGAAACTGATGGCCGGCGAACCGACTGAGGCGAACGGCGAGACCGAGTCCGTCCGCAACATCGCCGCTCGCTACCGCAACATCGCAGACCACCTGCCCGAAGAGGTAGTCGGGTCCGCACTCCCCTTTTTCGTGGACTGGCTGCTGGAGAACGTGCATCTCGTCGAAATCGAAGCTTTATCGGATGAGGACGCCTACACCATCTTCGAGACGATGAACGACCGGGGTCTGAGCTTAAGCCTCCCGGAGATGCTCAAGGGCTACGTCTTGGCCAACATCCGCCAAGTGGACGACCAGACAGCGATGAATCAGACTTGGAAGAACCACATGCAACGCCTGAAGGAACTGGGCGACGAGGAGGATGTGGCTTTCTTCAAGAACTGGCTCCGTGCCCGGCACGCAAAAACTATCCGACCTGGTCGGAAGGGAGCGGAGAACCGCGACTACGAGCGCATCGGCTCCGAATTCCATCGTTGGGTTCGCGACAAGCGCCAGCGGCTGGAGCTTACCGACCCCGACGCATTTGTCCGGTTCGTCCTACGCGACTTGGATTTCTACGCTCGACGCTCGATAGAGATCCGTACGGCCGCCCGCGATCTGACACCCGGCTGGGAATCCGTCTACTACAATGAGGACCGAGGCTTCACTCTCCAGACTCAGACCCTGCTTGCCGCTCTTGCACCGGACGACGATGAAGGGCAGATCCGGAGGAAGGTCGCACTTGTGGCCGATTTTCTCGACATCTGGCTCGCACGCCGGGTGTGGAACTTTCGCACCGTAAGCTACTCGTCGGTCAGGTACACGGTTTTCACACTAACAAAAGAGTTGCGCGGTAAGGACGCCGGCAGCCTGTCAGAATTTCTGCTTGGGCAACTCGCCGAGCAGCAGGAGCGTTTCGACCGTGAGCCGGGTTTCCGACTTCACCGTCAGAACTACCGTCAGGTGAAGCACATCCTCGCCCGGCTGACGCATTGGGTGGATATACAGTGCGGTCTGCCGTCGAGCTTTCAGGACCTAACTTCGCGAGGACAGGCGCGGCCATTCGAAATCGAGCACATCTGGGCGGACCGTTACGCCCGGTTCACTGACTGGTTCGCCCATCCGAGCGAGTTCGAGACCGAGCGCAACAGACTTGGAGGTCTACTCCTCCTCCAGCGCGGCGTGAATCAGAGCATTGGTGACTCTCCGTACGAGGCGAAGAGAGATGTCTACCTTTCGCACGGCCAAAATCTCCTCGCTCGGAGTCTGCACCCGCTCGCCTACAACAATCTGCCCGCCTTCCGGCGCCTCTTGGAGCGGACCGGCTTGCCGTTCCGCCCCTACGGATCATTCGGTCCCGAGCAACTAGCGGAGCGACAGGAACTGTACATCCGAATCGCCGAACGAGTGTGGGATCCGTCCCGACTCAATCTCGCCGGGAAGAATTCCCGCGTGGCTGAACCCTTGGTTGAGGCATGAGGGGAAGTCGTAGATGTACTTCAAGAGAATACGACATGAGTAGCTGGGCAAGACACGGAGGTCATGCAGATGTGGCTACGTGAGCTAAGGATCCAGAATTTCCGAAAAATCAAATCCCTCACAGTGAGTTTTCCGCGCGGTCTCACGGTGTTGGTTGGGGAGAACAACTCGTGCAAGACGACGATCATAGATGCACTTCGCCTCATGTTGTTCTCTAGCCGGGACTTTGATTCGATCCGGCTTAGGGAGGATGACTTTCGAGCTGGGACCAAACACGCACCTATCGAGATCTCCTGCAGATTCGCGGGACTTGAGGATGAGGACGAAGTCCATTTTCTAGAATGTCTCGTCGATATCGGTGATGGCCAGTTCGAAGTGCAGGTCAATGCCCGTGTTGAATTCAACGATTCGACGAATCGTTGCAACGTGAAGATGTGGGGCGGAGAGACGGAAGGCGGCTCATTTCCGTCGAACCACTACGACCAACTGTCGACGATCTACTTGCAGCCGCTGCGTGATCCCGAGCGCGGCCTGCGGCCCGGAACGCACTCACAAGTGTCCCGCCTAATCGACTGCCTGACCGAGGAAGGTCAGCGCGCAGACTTTGAAACCATTGCCAAGAAAGCAAATGCTGAGATCCGAGTCCTGAAGCCAGTCAAAGACGCGAGGGGCGACATCACAAAGCAGATGGCAGCTATCGCAGGGCACGAACTGACACAGAGGACGGAGCTGATCTTCACCGACCCGACTTTCCGTCGCATCATCGCAGGGCTCCAGCCTGAGATTGACGAACTACCGTTTTCCCTCAATGGGCTCGGCTACAACAACTTGGTCTTCACATCCGCGACTTTAGGAACGCTTCGCCGGAGCCCACACTTCTCGTTCCGTTCAATCTTGATCGAGGAACCTGAAGCGCACCTGCATCCTCAGTTACAGATGCTCCTGCTCAGGCATTTGGCTGAGGTTGCTAGGGAGTACGAAGGCAATGAAGTACAGGTCATTGCGAGCAGCCACTCTCCTATCCTAGCGAGTCAGGCACCGCTCGACTCGATCATATCCGTTCACCAAGTGGATGGCGAGGTCAGTGCAGTCTCGGTCAATTCCATCACGATTGACAATGAACTTAAGAAGAAGCTCCAGCGGTATCTCGATGCGACCCGTGGGGAGCTGTTTTTCGCCCGACGCATCTTAATGGTGGAGGGGATCGCAGAGGCGCTACTGCTCCCCGTTTTGGCCAAGATCGCAGGTGGCAACCTGAAGGAATCGTCCGTGACCGTTCTCAACGTGGATGGGATCAACTTCAACGCGTTCATTCCGTTGTTCGGAGTGAATCGGATTCGTGTGCCAGTTGTCATTCTTACAGACGGTGACGCGAAGAAGATCGGTGAAGCGGTGTCGACAGCCGCAACTAAACTGAAAGATCTCGCGTCTGACACGCCCAACTTGAGGGTCGAAATGTCGGAGATCACTTTTGAGCACGAACTTGCTCGTTCCGACGCGCTGCTGCCGCGCATGGTTGCGGCGCTTAAAGAGCTTCATCCGAAAACAGGGAATCGACTCGAATGTGCTCTCACGAGCCTTGGATCCGCAGATGACAAGGCCAGTAAGTTTCTACGGGTCTTCTTGAAGTCACGAGTGTCAAAAGGCCGGTTTGCCCAAGAACTAGCAAGTGCGCTAGACGGATGCGACCTCAAGCCGCAGGTGGTCCCCACCTACATACGCAGTGCCCTCATATACTTGGGGGTTCTCGGAGAGCAGGCACATGATGGCCTCGACTGATCAGCTTCGGAAGGCGATACTTGACGAGAACCCGACAGACCAGCAGAGGGAGGCCATCTTTACTGAGGAGTTGGAGTTTCTCTTGCGTGCAGCTCCAGGAAGCGGCAAAACTTGGACGTCATGCCGACGCTTTGTCTGGAGAGCGGCCATCTGGCCTCATGCCGTCGGTGGACTGGCCCTCCTGTCGTTCACCAATGCTGCTATCCGCGAGTTCAAGACCGCCACGATCAAGTTGGGGCGAAGAGACCTTCTCTTTGATCCGAATTACGTTGGTACGTTCGACTCATTCGTGGAACGTTACATTCTCGCACCGTTTGGCCACCTGCTCACCGCCGCAGAGAAGCGGCCGCAGCTATTTCCGGGCCCACGTCCAAGCGACTGGAACAATGCGAAACTCAAAGTGTGGACAGGCGACCAGGGTGGCCCCACCTATCCCGTTCAAGCATGGGATGTCATACCCTATCCGAATGGCACGGAGATCCGCTTCAAAGCGCGTCGAACAGCCAGGAACCTGCCCCACGGCGCTGCCAATGAGGCTGTCCAAGAACTACTGTCGGCGGGTTTTTATACACATGCCCAGCGCTTGTTCTGGGCCTGTAACCTTCTCTCCGAGAGGCCTCACATCGCAGAACTCCTCGCTAGGCGCTTCCCCGAGATCATCGTTGATGAGGCGCAGGACTCAAATGCATGGTTGATTCTCCTCTTGAAAGTCCTACGAGAGAAGGGCGCACGGATCACGCTCATTGGTGACCCGGACCAGTGCATCTTCGAGTTTAGTATGGCAGATGCGACTTCGTTGCCTGATCTGAAGAGCGAGTGGTCCATTCCGGAACGGCCCTTGAGTCGGTCGTTTCGTTGCAACAACCAGATTGCGGCAGCCGTCCGTAGCGTGGGCGGGAACGAAGACTTCACCGGACATGCTGATGGAGCGAATGAGTGGCGTCGGGCGTTTGTGATTGCAGAGTCATCGAGTACATATTCCGATAGCTTGGCAGCATTCCAACGTCTCGCAGGTCTGGCCGGCGTGAGCATCAACTCTGCTGCCGTCGTGTGCCGAGCGCATAGGCAACTGGAGTCATTGCCAGCCAGAGTAAACTACTCCCAGCTCCGCGGCAAGACCAAACGTTTGGCTAAGGCCGCATTCCTTCGTGAGTCGCGACAAGATTACCGTGGGGCATCTCAGACCGTCGAACGTATTGTTCGCGAACTCACAGGTGACGCTCCTCTTTGGGAGCGGATCGATAGTGACCCGCAATCACCCGAGGCATTCGCTGTCTTGTTGGCAATCTGGAAGTTCGTAAAAGACTCGGACCGACTAATGCCGATATCTCAGCTTGATCGCAATTGGATTCTGTCCATCCGAGAGCAGTTGGCGACCTTGATCGAGGAAATCGGCCTTCAATGTGAGGTGGAGCTCGGGCACCACATCAACGCCGCCGGACTCTCCACCGGTCAGACGGCTCTGCCGCTCTTCGAGTCGGTCGAGGAAGTCCCGGAAATTCGGCAGGACACGATTCACCAAGTGAAAGGCGAGAGCATCGAGGCGGTGCTGGTCATCGGCAGTACGAAATTCTGGAACTCCGTCGTTGCGGCGGTCCAGAGCGGAGAGGACAAGGAAGATCGGCGGTTGGCGTATGTGGCAATGACGCGAGCTCGCCACCTACTTGCCGTCGCATTACCGAATCACCACTACAACATGCACTTAGAGGACTGGGAGAAATGGGGCTTCACGGTGGCGCCGTGATCGATGCCCGAGCCAAACCGGACGGGCAACGATGTTGTTTCAGTGTTTGAGCATGACGGCCACGCTGTTGCAGCACGTCAAGCTGGGCGAACGGTGCTGTCTGGCGACAATTAAAACTTTCACTGGCGACAATTAAAACTTTCATTCCGCAGGGTCGTCGCTGGAGGGCGGTAGGCAGCTCCTCGAGAGGTCGCGTCACCCTCCTGGCTGGGGTTGCTCCGCTGTCTCCGGACCGCCCTGGGTGGGCACTGCAGCGACCATCGGATGCAGCTGGGAGTGCCTTGCCCGAGAGCTGCGGCGTGGCGCGATCCGCTAGGCTGGTAGGGCCCTTGGAAACGGAAGCCGGCTCTGCTGGGGAGCAACCGGCCAGGGATACAGGGGCCACGGTGATGGAGCATCGCCAGCGCGGCCCGGCCTCTCCGGCCGGGCCGCTTCCTCGCTGCCCGCGCGCGACCAACGGGAGCGGCCTGCCTGCTGCGCACCGCCTGCGTCCCAGCTTCTCTCCAGCCCGTGTCATGCCTGAGAAAACCCTGGGGGAGGCGCCCGCAGGGTGCCGGGGGCAAAGCCCCCCGGCGACGCTTTGCGTCGCCATGGGATAGCGGGCCTGGGGTGCCGCCGGGAAGCCGGACGGACCGCGCCCGGCAGCGGCCGCCATCTCGCGCCGGCTCACGGCGCCCCCCGCTGGGTCCGGGCGCCCGACGCGGCCGGCCGGGCTCCGCTGGGAGTGCCCTCCGCCTGCCGTTGGCGGGCTGCTTCGCTGCGGTAGCTGGGGATGTCCAGCTCCAGGATCTGGGAGTGGTGCACCACCCGGTCGATGGCCGCGGCGGCGGTCATCGCGTCCGGGAAGATCTGGTCCCACTGCGAGAACACGAAGTTTGAAGTTAGCATCACCGAGCGCCGCTCGTAGCGTTCCGCCAGCACGTGGAACAGCATTTCCATCTCCGTCCGGCCTTGGCGCACGTAGCCGATGTCGTCCAGTAGCAGGCACTGGTAGCGGTCCAGCCGGTCCAGTTCCCGGTTGAGCCGCAATTCCCTCTTGGCGACGGTCAGACGCTCCATCAGGGCGCGGGCCGGAGCGAACAGGACGGGATGACCACGCGTCACCAGCTGCCAGCCCAGCGCCGCCATCAGGTGCGTCTTGCCGGTGCCCGGATTGCCGAAGATGCAAATGTTGTCGGCCTCCGCGAGGAACTCGCCACGCGCCAGCCAGGGCACTCGGCCCCGCACCGACTGCGGCAGACGCCGCAGGTCGAGCGTCTCCAGCGTCTTGCCCTACAAGATTTCGAAGGAGCTGCTGCGCGTCGAGGGCTTTCACGGCCGTAGCGAGCAGACGGTCCAGCAGGAGCTGTACGCGCATTTCACGCTGATCGCCATGGCACGGCTGTTCGCCAGCCACGGCGAGCGGCAATTCGAGACCCGGGACGGCGAGGCGGGCCGAGCGCCCCTGCGGGTCAACTTCAACCAGAGTCTAGGCGCGGTGGAACGGGAACTCGAAGCGCTGTTGCTGCAGGCCCCGCCGTTGCGGGACACCCTGAACCGGGTGCTGGAGCACGGAACACGCAGTCCCCAACGGGAGCGGCCCGGCCGCTCCTACCCGCGCCGCTCCCGCCGCCCAAGCAGGAAATGGAGGGATCGCTAGCCCGCCGACGCCCCGACCGAAGACTGAATCGCACCGCATTTTGACGCCATCCGGCGCCCCTTAACCTAATCCTCTTCCAAACTTAAACGAATGCCGCCGGCGGCGCCAGCGGCTGGCACCGGCCTGCGAGGACAGCCTCTCCTCAACCGGAAGACACCCGTCCGCAGGGCCCACGCCGTTCCCACTGCGGCAGCCTCCGACCCGCGACCGGCACTGCTTGCGACTCCCTTGCCAACGCTAATTGGAGACCCTCGGCAGCGTCAACGCTCGCTGCCCCGGCCAGTCCTCCAACCCAACCCACCACCCGCCGCTGCGACTTCCGCCCCTCGCTGGCCCACAGCCGCAGGCTGCCGGCTGTGCCGCTACACCCCGGGTAACTCTCTTCTCTGGATTCCCCCTCCGCCTCCCGAGCCGCACCAAGCACCGTCCGGCACGGCCGTCGCACCGAGCGGCTCCGGGACGCCGGTCCCGGACACGGCGCGGCTGCCGGTGTGAATCAGGCCGGGGACCGCTTCCCGAGACAGGGCAGCTACTAACTCTTACTGACCGGTGCAAGGGTCTTGCGCAGGATCCGGCCCAAGTAACGCGTGACTCTGCGAAATCTGTCCGGCTTCTTGAGTGCAAGACCGTTGCACCGATCAGTACTAAGGCGGTCGCCGTGCCATACTGCAAGTCGTGGAGCGGTACTTCAACACCGAGGGCCCGATGGAGGCGGAGGAACACTACTGCATCCCCCCCTTGGAGCGCGTCGATTTGGACGAGATCCTGACCTTGGTCGCCCGCAAGAAGTACTTCGTCCTGCATGCCCCCCGCCAGACCGGCAAGACCTCCACGCTCAAGACCCTCGCCGAGACCCTCAGCTCAACCGGAAGGTACGACTGTGTGTACATCAATGTCGAAGGAGCGCAGACAGCTGGCGAGGATGTGGCCAGCGCGATGGAGACGGTTCTGGGCCACCTTGCGGAACGTGCGGAATTGATGCTCCAAGACGGCTTCGTGCATGGCGTCTGGAGGCACCTGCTGGAGTACTTCGGCGTCGGCAGCGCGCTCACCATGACGCTCAGCCGCTGGGCGAGGGCTGCGCGCCGCCCCCTGGTGCTGCTGATCGACGAGGTCGACACGTTGCAGGGCGACTCTCTGCTGGCCGTCCTACGGCAGTTGCGGGCTGGCTACGACCTACGACCGCAGGCCTTCCCGCAGAGCGTGATCCTGTGCGGAGTGCGCGATGTCCGCGACTACGTCGTCTACTCCAGCGCGACCGGAGGCAGGGTCAACACCGGCAGCGCCTTCAACATCAAGGCCGAGTCCCTTCGGCTGGGGGACTTCACGGAGCGCGAGACGCGGTCGCTGCTAGGCCAGCACACGGCCGAGACCGGCCAGTTGTTCGAGCCGCGGGCTGTGGATCGGATCTGGGAGCTCACGGCAGGCCAGCCCTGGTTGATCAACGCGCTGGGCTACCAAGCCTGCTTCAAGGACAAGGCGGGACGGGACCGCAGCCGCCCGGTGACGGCCGGCGCCGTCGAGCAGGCCAAGGAAGCCCTCATCCTGCAGCGCGTCACGCATCTCGACCAGCTCGCCAACGCCCTCAGCGAGGAGCGCGTCCGGCGGGTGATCCTGCCGATGATCGCGGGCTCTCCCGGAAACGACTACTCAGGGCCCGACCTTGAGTACGTCCGAGACCTCGGCCTCGTGGCTGCCGCCGGCCCGGTCCGGATGGCCAACCCCATCTACGCCGAAGTCATCCCCCGCGAGCTGACTAATGTCCAGGAGTCTGACCTCCAGGGCCGCGTCTCCCCGGGCTGGTACATCCACCCGGACGGCAGCTTGGACCTCAAGGCGCTGCTGGCCGGGTTCCAGGGCTACTTCCGCGAGCACTCCGAGTCGTGGCTGGACCGCTACGGCCACCGGGAGGCCGGCCCCCAGCTTGTACTGCACGGCTACTTGCACCGCATCGTCAATAGCGGCGGACGGATCACGCGGGAGTACGCCATCGCCCGCGGACGCTCGGACCTGGTCGTCGAATGGCCCCGCCCGGGCCGCCCGCTGGCGGACCGCCCCCTCAAGCAGGTCATCGAGTGCAAGGTGGTCGGCGAGAGGAAGGGCTTGGAGAGCACCATCGGCCAAGGCTTGGAGCAGACGGCTTGGTACATGGACCGCTGCAGCGCCGAAGCCGGACATCTCGTGGTCTTCGACCTGCGTCCCAACAAGTCTTGGGAAGAGCGGGCGTTCCGCAGGGACCCCGAGCCCGGAGCCCCGCCAATCACGGTGTGGGGACTGTGATCGCCACCGGGTGCCGCCCGTCTCGAAGCCGCCAACGGCCCGCGCACCGGCTGACCTCCGCCACCCGCCACTAGCAGCGACCCACTCCCAAGCCGCCCCGCAACCCACCATCCGCCGCAACCTGGCGACCGGCTACTCACAGCGCCGCCCGCCGATTCATGGCGCCAACCTACGGTCCTCGCCTTGGATCCCGCTTGGAGCCGCCTCCCGCTCAGCGCACCACGCCGCGAGAACGCTGCCGCCAGCCCATCCCGCTCCTCGCCGCGACCCGCTCGCGGCGACAACGGCACACCATGGTCAGCGAGGCCCTCTCCCATCACCCGGACGACAACCTCCCGCCTCATCCACACCCTCCCGCCGACGGCCGCCCACCATCCGCACCCGGCACCGCATCCGAAGGCAGACACCCCCCAGCCACCTCAACCGCGTCCTGCTGTCACGTCTCGTGGACGACTGCTGCCCACACCGACACCTGCCCGGCCAGCACATCGCCCAACACCGTCAGCAGAACCCGGCAGCACGACCCCGCTGCCGCCCCTTCCTGAAGAGACAGCCCTACCCCGTGCCGCTCCGCACCAGAACACCCACAACCACGCGTTCGAAGTCCGCATTGCACACCCCCAAGCCGAATTCTGATCCAACCACCGCGCTCGCCTTGCGGCTCGCCCTGAGACACCCCACGCTCAGCCAACCATCCCCCCAGACTCCAGCAGCCAGCCCATCACGCTCCCCGAGGCGCCCCCTGCGGGCCCCTCTGCGAGCCACCCCCGACGACAGCACCTCACACCCTTTCTTTCCTTCTCTACTAGGACACTCCCTCCTCAGCCGGAAGACACCGGTCCACCCGCCACCGCCCGCGACGAGTGGCACCCATACCTCCCCCACCCTTCCATCCCTCCTCAACCGGAGCCCACCACCGCGCACCACCGCACCTGCCCGTCGAGCACCTCCAGCCACCCGCCTCCAGTTCTCCCCGCCTGACCCGCCAACCGCAGCCATCGGCTCCCACCCTCTGCCGACCCCGCCCTGCTCCGGGTACGCCCGGGACGAACCTCCAACCAGGCAGTCGCCGCACCTGCACCCCGCTATCCACAGGCGCCATGAACATCTCGCCCAGCTCGCAGCCGCCTCAAGCCGCCGCACCGCAACGCCCTCCACAACCCGCTTGGAGGCCGCCCAAGACGCCTCCAAGCCCCCACGCGGACAAGGCGACCCAGCCGGCCGGACCACAGGACCTCCCATCAGGCCCACCAGCCGGTGCCCGGAATGCCGCGCTGGATTCCCAACTTCTCCAGCGGGACCTTCCCCGATGCCCATCCAGCGCGCCATGCCCCGCACCCCAGCCAACACCCAACAGAGCGCGGGAATCCTGTCGGATCAATCCAGAGGCCAGTCCCCGCGGGCGACCAATGGCCGTCCTCGGTGGCCCGCTGCAACCACCCTCCTCCAACAGCTCCCCACCGTGCCGGCCTCAGCCGCTTGAAGGCCACCTGCGCCAGCCACCAGCCGGCAGCAGCCCACCGCCCACGCTGGTCCGCACCAGAACACCCTCCACAATCCATCGAGCGGCCGCACTGCGCGCCTCCCAGCCGAGTCGCGGCCCAAGCCGCTGCCCTCGCCTCGCAGCTCGCTCTGAGGCGCTCCCCGTTCAGCAAACCATTCCGAAACTCCCCAGCAGCCAGCTCATCCCGTTCCCCGCAGCCAGCACCGCCGGACCCGCTGCGAGCCGCGGGCGGCGCAAGCGGCTGGCACCGGCCTGCGAGGACAGCCTCTCCTCAACCGGAAGACACCCGTCCGCAGGGCCCACGCCGTTCCCGCTGCGGCAGCCTCCGACCCGCGACCGGCACCGCTTGTGGCTCCCTCCCCCGCGCTAATTGGAGACTCTCGGCAGCGTCAACGCTCGCTGCCCCGGCAAGTTCTCCAATCCAACCCACCAGCCGCCGCAGCGTGGCGACGCCACCCGCCGCTGCGAATCAGGCTGGGGACCGTGTCCGATAAGCAGGCCAGCTCATCGCCTCCAAGCCGGTTGCCGTGCCATACTGCAAGTCGTGGAGCGCTACTTCAACACCGAGGGCCCGGTGCGGGTGGCCAATCACTACTGCATCCCGCCCTTCCAGCGCGTCGACTTGGACGAGATCCTGACCTTGGTCGACCGAGAGAAGTACTTCGTCCTGCACGCCCCCCGCCAGACCGGCAAGACCTCGACCTTGCAGGCGCTCGCTGAGACGATCAACTCTACCGGCCGCTACCGCTGCGTGTACGTCAATGTCGAAGGAGCCCAGACGGCTGGCGAGAACGTCGACCGGGCGATGCGCTCCGTGCTGAGCCAGCTGGCGGAGGAGGCGGAGCTAATGCTCCAGGACGGGTTCGTCGGCAGCGTTTGGAGGCGCCTGCTGGAGAACCACGGCGGCGACAGTGCATTCAACGTGACGCTCTCCCGCTGGGCGCGGTCCGCCAGCAAGCCCCTCGTGCTGCTGATCGATGAAATCGACACGTTGCAGGGCGACTCGCTGCTGGCCGTCCTGCGGCAGTTGCGGATGGGCTACCACCGCAGGCCTGACGCCTTCCCGCAGAGCGTAATCCTGTGCGGGGTGCGCGATGTCCGCGACTATGTCGTCTACTCCAGTGTGGCCGGAGGCCGGGTCAACACCGGCAGCTGCTTCAACATCAAGGCCAAGTCGCTGCGATTGGGGGACTTCACAGCGCAGGAGATGCGGTCGCTGCTCGGCCAGCACACAGCGGAGACCGGCCAGCAGTTCGAACCGCGGGCCTTGGAGCGGATTTGGGAGCTCACTGCGGGCCAGCCGTGGCTGATTAACGCGCTGGCTTACGAGGTGTGCTTCGAGGACGAGGCGGGGCGGGACCGCAGCCGCCCGGTGACAGCCGGCGCCGTCGAGCGGGCCAAGGAAACCCTCATCCTGCAGCGCGTCACCCACCTCGACCAGCTTGCCAACGCGCTCACCGAGGAGCGCGTCCGGCGGGTGATCCTGCCGATGATCGCGGGCTCTCCCGAATACCAGTTCTCAGGGCGCGACCTGGAGTACGTCCAAGACCTCGGCCTCGTCGCTGCTGTCGGCCCGATCCGGATGGCCAACCCGATCTACGCCGAAGTCATCCCCCGCGAGCTGACCACCGTCCAGGAACGCGCGCTCAAGGACCTCGTCTCCCCGCGCTGGTACATCCAGCCGGACGGCAGCTTGGACGTCAAGGCGCTGCTGGCCGGGTTTCAGGCCTACTTCCGCGAGCACTCCGAGTCTTGGCTGGAGCGCTACGGCCATCGGGAGGCCGGCCCCCAGCTGGTGCTGCACGGCTACTTGCACCGCGTCGTCAACAGCGGCGGGCGTATCACGCGGGAGTACGCCATCGGTCGCGGACGCTCGGACTTGGTCGTGGAATGGCCCCGGCCCGGCCGCCCGCTGGCTGACCGTCCTCTCAAGCAAGTCATCGAGTGCAAGGTGGTCGGCGAGAAGAAGGGCCTGGAGAGCACCATCAGCCAAGGCTTGGAGCAGACGGCCTGGTACATGGACCGCTGCGGCGCCGAAGCCGGGCATCTGGTGGTCTTCGACCTGCGTCCCAACAAGTCCTGGGAAGAGCGGGTGTTCCGCAGGGACCCCGAGCCCGGAGCCCCGCCGATCACGGTGTGGGGACTGTGACCGCCACCGGGCGCCGCCCGTCTTGAAGCTGCCAACGGCCCGCGCGCCGGCCAACTGTTCAACCAGATAGTCGCCGCACGTGTCCACGCCTGTCCGCATGCGCTGGCACCGTCTCGCCCGGCCCGCCAGCAGCCAGCGCCCAAACCGCCCCCCACGCGGCCAAATAATCTGGCGCTCAACATCCCCTCCCAACCGTATTGCGGCACGCACCATTGCCCTCACCTCGCAGCTCGCTCTGAGGCGCTCCCCGCTCAGCAAACCATGCAGAAACTCCTCAGCATTCGGCCCATCCCATTCCCCGCAGCCAACACCCCCGGCCCCGCTGCGAGCCACCCGCGGCGACAGCACCTCACATCTTTCTCTACTAGGACACTCTCTCCTCACCCGGAAGACACCGGTCCGCCCGCCACCAGCCGCAACGAGCGGCACCCATACCTCCCCCACCCCTCCATCCCTCCTCACCCGGAAACCACAGCCGCGCACCACCGCACCTGCCCGTCGAGCACCGCCAGCCAACCGCCTCCAGTCCTCCCCGCCCGACCCGCCAACCGCAGCCATCGGCTCCCAGTCCCTGCCGACCCCGCCCTGCTCCAGCTACGCCCAAGACAAACATCCAGCCAGACACCCTCCGCACGCGCACCCCGCTATCCGCAGGCGCTATGAACATCTCGCCCGGCGCGCAACCGCCTCGACCCGCTGCAATACAACCGCCCTCACGAGACAGCCCGACACCGAACCAGCCCTCGCCAAGCCCCCTTGGCCGAGGGCCGCCGGCCCGCAACGGACACCAACCCTCCACCCAAGCCGCACCGCACCGCAACACCCTCCACAACCCGCGTGGAGGCCGCCCAGAACGCCTCCCGGCCCCCAAGCGGACACTGCGACCCAACCGGCCGGCCGACTGGACCTCCCATCAGACACACCAGCCACTGCCCGGAATGCCGCACTGGATCCCCACTTCTCGACAGGGAGCTTCCCTGATGCCCATCCGACGCGCCATGCCCCGCACCCCAGTCGACACCCAACAGAGCGCGGCACTCCTGTCGGATCAATCCGGAAGTCAGCCCCCGCGGGTGACTCACGGCCGTGCTCGGCGGCTCGCTGCAACCACCCTCTCCGGTTAGCCCCCCACCGTGCCGTCCCCAGCCGCTTGAAGGCCACCTGTCCCAGCCATCAGCCGGCAGCAGCCCAACGCCCACGCTGGCCCGCGCCAGAACACCTTCCACAACGCACCTGGCGGCCCCTCTGCGCGCCTCCCAGCCGAATCTCGGCCCAAGCCACTGCCCTCATCTCGAAGCTCGCTCTGAGGCGCTCCCCGCTCAGCAAACCATCCAGAAACTTCCCAGCAGCCAGCCCATCCCGTTCCCCGCAGCCAACACCGCCGGCCCCGCTGCGAGCCGCCCGCGGCGTCAGCAGCTGGCACCGGCCTGCGAGCACACACTGTCCTCAACCGGAAGACACCCGTCCGCAGGGCCTACGCCGTCCCCCCGTTGGCTGCCTCCGACCCGCGACCGGCACAGCCTGCGGACCCTTCCCCCCGCTACCCGGCCGGGACGCCGGTCCCGCACGCGGCCCGGTTGCCGGTGTGAATCAGACCGGGTACTGTTGCCCGAAACAGTCCAGCTCCGACCCTCATCAAGCCGTTCGCCGTGCCATACTACAACCAGTGGTGCGCAAGTTCAACACCGCAGGCCCGATGTTGCCGCAGCGCCACTACTGCGTCCCGCCCCTGTCGCGGATTGATCTGGACGAGGTCCTGGAACTCATTGAGGACTTGAAGTACTTCGTCCTGCACGCCCCCCGCCAGACCGGCAAGACCTCGACCTTGACGGCGCTCGCCGAGACGATCAACGCAACCGGCCGCTACCGCTGCGTAAAAGCCACCTTCGAGGCCGCCCGGCCGGCGGGCGAGGTCGTTCCGGAGGCCATGCATGCGATCCTTGATCAGCTCGCAAGGCAGGCTAGGAGAATGCTGGGTGACGGCTTCGTTCAACAAGCCAAGGCGCGGCTTCTGGCCGACTACGCGGCCCACAGCGTTCTCGGCGAGATGCTCGCGCAGTGGGCCGAGTCGGACCCCAAGCCGCTGGTGGTGCTGATCGACGAGATCGACACCCTCGCCGGAGACTCACTGTTGTCGGTGCTGGCCCAATTGCGGGCGGGCTACCACGATCGGCCGCACGCCTTCCCGCAGAGCGTAATCCTGTGCGGAGTGCGCGATGTCCGCGACTATCGCGTCTACTCCACCGCGGCCGGAGGCCGGGTCAACACCGGCAGCTGCTTCAACATCAAGGCCGAGTCGCTTCGGCTGGGGGACTTCACGGAGCGGGAGATGCGGTCGCTGCTCGGCCAGCACACGGCCGAGACCGGCCAGCCGTTCGAACCGCGGGCCTTGGAGCGGATCTGGGAGCTCACGGCAGGCCAGCCCTGGCTGATCAACGCGCTGGCCTACCAAGCCTGCTTCAAGGACAAGGCGGGGCGGGACCGCAGCCGTCCGGTGACAGCCGGCGCCGTCGAGCGGGCCAAGGAAACACTCATCCTGCAGCGCGTCACCCATCTCGACCAGCTAGCCAACGCCCTCAGCGAGGAGCGCGTCCAGCGGGTTATCCTGCCGATGATCGCCGGGTCTCTCGGAGCCCCGTACAAGATTCGCGACCTCGAGTACGTCCGAGACCTCGGCCTCGTCGCACGCGACGACCCGCCCCGGATGGCCAACCCGATCTACGCCGAAGTGATTCCCCGCGAGTTGACCACGGTTCAGGAGGGTGAGCTCAAGGACCTCGTCTCCCCGGGCTGGTACATCCAGCCGGACGGCAGCTTGGACCTGAAGGCGCTGCTGGCCGGCTTCCAGGACTACTTCCGCGGGCACTCAGAGTCGTGGCTGGAGCGCTACGGCCACCGGGAGGCCGGCCCCCAGCTGGTGCTGCACGGCTACTTGCACCGCATCGTCAACAGCGGCGGACGTATCACGCGGGAGTACGCCATCGGCCGCGGACGCTCGGACTTGGTCGTCGAATGGCCCCGACCCGGTCACCCGCTGGCTGACCGTCCCCTCAAGCAGGTCATCGAGTGCAAGGCGGTCGGCGAGAAGAAGGGCTTGGCGAGTACCATCAGCCAGGGCTTGGAGCAGACGGCTTGGTATATGGACCGCTGCGGCGCCGAAGCCGGGCATCTGGTGGTCTTCGACCTGCGTCCCAACAAGTCCTGGGAAGAGCGGGTGTTCCGGAGGGACCCCGAGCCCGGAGCCCCGCCGATCACCGTGTGGGGACTGTGACCGCCACTGGGTGCCGCCCGCCTCGCAGCCGCCAACGGCCCGCGCACCGGCTGACCTCCGCCACCCGCCACTAGCAGCAACCCACCCCCAAGTCGCCCCGCAACCCACCATCCGCCGCAACCTGGCGACCGGCTACTCACAGCGCCGCCCGCCGATTCATGGCGCCAACCTGCGGTCCTCGGCTTGGATCCCGCTTGGAGCCGCTTCCCGCTCAGCGCACCACGCCGCGAGACCCCTGCCGCCAGCCCATCCCGCTCCCCGCCGCGAGCCGCTCGCGGCGACAACGGCACACCTTGGTCAGCGAGTGCCCGCTCCCATCAACCGGAAAACACCCTTCCGCCTCATCCACACCCTTCCGCCGACGGCCGCCCCCCATCCGCACCCGCCACCGCACCCGAAGGTAGACACCCCCAGCCGCCTCAACCGCGCCCTGCTGTCACGTCTCGTGGACGACTGCTGCCAAGACCGACACCGGCCCGGCCAGCACATCGCCCAACACCGTCAGCAGATCCCGGCAGCAAGACCCCGCTGCGGCCCCTTCCTGAAGAAACAGCCCTACCCCGTGCCGTTCCGCACCAGATCACCCGCTACAACGCGCTCGTAGTCCGCGGAACCTGGACGACACCGTTCCACCCGCCACCGCCCGCGACGAGTGGCACCCATACCCCCCCACCCTTCCATCCCTCCTCAACCGGAGCCCACCGCCGCGCACCACCGCACCTGCCCGTCGAGCACCTCCAGCCACCCGCCTCCAGTCCTCCCCGCCCGACCCGCCAACCGCAGCCATCGGCTCCCAGCCTCTGCCGACCCCGCCCTGCTCCGGATACGCCCGGGACGAACCTCCAACCAGGCAGTCGCCCCACATGCACCCCGCTATCCACAGGCGCCACGAACGTCTCGCCCAGCTCGCAGCCGCTTCCAGCCGCCGCACCGCAACGCCATCCACAACCCGCTTGGAGGCCGCCCAGAACGCCTCCAAGCCCCCACGCGGACAAGGCGACCCAGCCGGCCGGCCCACTGGACATCCCATCAGGCCCACCAGCCGGTGCCCGGAATGCCGAGCTGGATTCCCGACCTCTCCACAGCGAGCTTCCCTGATGCCCACCCCACACGCCATGCCCCGCACCCCAGCCAACACCCAACAGAGCGTGGCAATCCTGTCGGCTCAATCCAGAGGCCAGTCCCCCCGGGCGACCAATGGCGGTCCTCGGCGGCCCGCTGCAACCACCCTCTCCCGATAGCTCCCCGCCGTGCCGCCCCAGCCACTTGAAGGCCACCTGCGCCAGCCACCAGCGGGCAGCAGCCCACCGCCCACGCTGGTCCGCACCAGAACACCCTCCACAACCCATCGAGCGGCCACATTGCGCGCCTCCCAGCCGAGTCGCGGCCCAAGCCGCTACCCTCGCCTCGCAGCTCGCTCTGAGGCGCTCCCCGTTCAGCAAACCATGCCGAGCCTCCCCAGCAGCCAGGCCATCCCGTTCCCCGCAGCCAACGCCGCCGTCCCCGCTGCGAGCCGCCCGCGGCGCCAGCGGCTGGCACCGGCCTGCGAGGTCACCCTCCCCTCAACCGGAAGACACCCTCTCGCAGCACCCAGGCCGTTCCCCCGGTGGCTGCCTCCGACCCGCGACCGGCACTGCCCGCAGCCCCCCACCCCGCGCTAGTCGGAGACTCTCGCCAGCGTCAACCCTCGCCGCCCCGGCCGGTCCTCCAACCCAACCCGCCAGCCGCCGCAGCGTGATGACGCCATCCACTGCTGGACTTGATTCCAGACTGCCCGTTACGCTCCATGATGGACACCGCCGTCGCACCGAGCGGCTCAGGCCCGCCGGCCCCGCACGGGGCCCGGCTGCCGGTGTGAGTCAGGCCGGGGACCGCTTCAAGAAGCAGTCCAGCTCCGACTCTCCTCAAGCCAATCGCCGTGCCATACTGCAAGTCGTGGAGCGGTACTTCAACACCGAGGGCCCGATGGAGGCGGAGGAACACTACTGCACCCCCCCCTTGGAGCGCGTCGACTTGGACAAGATCCTGACCTTGGTCGGCCGTAAGAAGTACTTTGTCCTGCACGCCCCCCGCCAGACCGGCAAGACCTCCACGCTCAAGACCCTCGCCGAGACCATCAACTCTACCGGCCGCTACCGCTGCGTGTACGCCAACATCGAGGAGGCCCAAACGGCGGGCGAGGTCGTCCCGGAGGCCATGCATGTGATCCTTGGTCAGCTCGCAGGGGAGGCTAGGAGAATGCTGGGTGACGGCTTCGTTCAACAAGCCAAACATCATGAGCGGCTCCCGATCACCCCGGCAGAATGAAATCCGGCTTCGGCGAGACACCGAGCGGCGGTGGGTTTCCGGGCAGGAGTCCCAGCCTGTGCTCGGATAGAGGGGACGGCGGCGGGACAGTGGTCGCAAAACCTATTGGTAGGAGCAGTCTTCGTAAGCCAAACTGGCCCGGCATCCCCGAGTCGTGCCCCGGATTGTTCCCAGGCCCGCAGGGGCCTGTGGACGGACAGCAAATTGACCTCGTCCACGGGACGAGTGTCCCATACCGGGAATGCCTCCCCGCCGCTGTCGGAAGGGAGCATGCAACCTGCAAGACACGATCCGATCGATTGACGAGATGCACGTCGTCGAACCGCGCGCCGCGGGCATCGACATGCACAAGATGCAACTCACGGTCAGCCTGCGCCTGTGCGAGGCGGGCGGCCCAGCCGCACAGTGCTTGACGCAGACCTTCGCCACCCATCCGCAAGGGCTGCGCAGCATGGTCGCCTGGCTGGCTGAGCACCGCATCGGGGCGGCCACCATGGAGAGCACCGGCGTGTACTGGGAGCAGCCCTACCGGGCCTTGGAGCAAGCCGGAGTGCGCGCCAAGCTGGTCCACGCGCAGCACGTGCGCCAACTCAAGGGGAAGAAGACGGACGTGTGCGACAGCCTGTGGCTGGCCCGCATCTGCCAGTTCGAGCTGGCCCAAGCCAGCTTCGTGCCTCCCCAGCAGTTCGCCGATCTGCGCCAGATGTGCCGCTACCGGCGCAAGCTGGTGGCTGACCGCGTGCGCATGCGGCAACGCATCCACAAGCTGCTGGACCGGGACGGGCTGCGCGTCGGCGGGGTGCTAACCGACATCTTCGGCCTCAACGGGCGCGCCATTCTGGACGGGCTCGCGGCCGGCTGGCCGGCGCAGCAGATCCTGGCGGCCCTCACAGCGCACGTGCGCCGCAAGATGGAGCCTCTGGCGCTGGCCTTGGAGGCGGAACTGGACAGCCACTCCATGTGGCGCCTGAGCAGCCTGCTGCAGGACTGCGACGCTCTCGAGGAGCGCCTTGTGCAGCTCGACAGGCGCGTTGAAGCGGCCCTCGCCGAGCACCGCGAAACGCTGAACCTGCTCGAGACCATCCCGGGCATTCGGCGCACGAGCGCGCGCGCGATCCTGGCCGAGCTGGGCCCGGATCCGGTGGGCACCTTCGGCAACACCGGCAGCCTAGCGTCGTGGGCCGGGCTTTGCCCGGGCAACAACGAGAGCGCCGGCAAGCGCCGCTCCGGCCGCATGCGCCCCGGCAACGCCAGCTTGCGAGCGACGCTGACGGAGTGCGCCCACGCCGCCGGGCGGACGCGGGACTCGCAGTTCCACGGCTACCATCGCCAGCTGACCGCCCGGCGCGGCTACCAGCGGGCCACCTCCGCGACGGCGCACAAGCTGCTGCGCGTGATCTTCGCGGTGCTGCGCGACCAGCAGCCGTATCGGGATCCGAACATCGACTACCGACAGCTGTTCGTGAAGCGCAACGCGCCGCGCTGGCTGCGGATGCTGGAGCAGTACAACTACCTGCCGCAGCTGGCCAGCCAGCAGCAGACAGCCGCAGCCTGAGCAAGACCAGCAACCCCAGCTCCCAACGAGCCGGGCCTAGCTGTCATCGACGGGGCATCAGCGGGAACGGGCATCGAACGGCACCAGGGTCGGTCGCACTCAGCAAATCAGTCGCGGCGCGCGGAACACTCCGCCCGCTGCTAGGGCGAAGTGCGTCTGCCCATCCATGGGATTTCACAGCAAGGCGCGGCTTCTGGCCGACTGTGCTGCCCACAGCGTTCTCGGCGAGATGCTCACGCAGTGGTCCGAATCGGACCCCAAGCCGCTGGTGCTGTTCTTCGACGAGATCGACAGCCTCCAAGGCGACTCCCTGTTGTCAGTGCTGCGGCAATTGCGGGTCGGCTACCGACGTCGGCCGCAGGCCTTCCCGCAGAGCGTGATCCTGTGCGGGGTGCGCGACGTCCGCGACTATGTCGTTTACTCCAGCGCGGCCGGAGGCCGGGTCAACACCGGCAGCGCCTTCAACATCAAGGCCAAGTCGCTGCGACTGGGAGACTTCACGAAGCAGGAGATGCGGTCGCTGCTCGGCCAGCACACCGCCGAGACTGGCCAGCAGTTCGAGCCGCGGGCCTTGGAGCGGATCTGGGAGCTCACTGCGGGCCAGCCCTGGCTGATTAACGCGCTGGCTTACGAGGTGTGCTTCGAGGACGAGGCGGGGCTGGACCGCAGCCGCCCGGTGACAGCCGGCGCCGTCGAGCGAGCCAAGGAAACACTCATCCTGCAGCGCGTCACTCACCTCGACCAGCTTGCCAACGCGCTCACCGAGGAGCGCGTCCGGCGGGTGATCCTGCCGATGATCGCGGGCTCTTTCGGAGACCCGTTCTCGAAGCGTGACCTCGAGTACGTCCGAAACCTCGGCCTCGTCGCCGCCGCCGGCCCGGTCCGGATGACCAACCCTATCTACGCCGAAGTCATCCCCCGCGAGCTGACCACCGTCCAGGAAGCCGAACTCGAGGGCCACGTCTCGCCACGCTGGTACATCCAGCCGGACGGCAGCTTGGACCTCAAGGCGCTGCTGGCCGGGTTTCAGGACTACTTCCGCGAGCACTCCGAGTCGTGGCTGGACCGCTACGGCCACCGGGAGGCCGGCCCCCAGCTGGTACTGCACGGCTACTTGCACCGCATCGTCAATAGCGGCGGACGGATCACGCGGGAGTACGCCATCGCCCGCGGACGCTCGGACCTGGTCGTCGAATGGCCCCGCCCGGGCCGCCCGCTGGCTGACCGTCCCCTCAAGCAGGTCATCGAGTGCAAGGTGGTCGGCGAGAAGAAGGGCTTGGAGAGCACCATCAGCCAGGGCTTGGAGCAGACGGCTTGGTACATGGACCGCTGCAGCGCCGAAGCCGGACATCTCGTGGTCTTCGACCTGCGTCCCAACAAGGCCTGGAAGGAGCGGGTCTTCCACCGGGAACCCGAGCCCGGAGCCCCGCCGATCACGGTGTGGGGACTGTGATCGCCACCGGGTGCCGCCCGTCCTGAAGCTGCCAACGGCCCGCGCGCCGGCCAACTGTTCAACCAGATAGTCGCCGCACGTGTGCACTCCTGTCCGCGGGCGCTGGTACCGTCTCGCCCGGCCCGCCAGCCGCCTGCGCCCAACCTCCCCCGCACCGCAACACACCCGCCAAACCACTTGGAAACGGCTCTACGCGCCCCCAACCGAATTGCGACACCCACGACTGCCCTCGCCTCGCAGTCCGCTCTGAGGCGCTCCCCGCTCAGCAAACCAAGGCGAGCCCCCTAGCAGCCAGCCCATCCCGTTCCCCGCGGCCAACGCCGCCGGCCCCGCTGCGAGCCGCCGGCGGCACCAGCGGCTGGCACCGGCCTGCGAGGACATCCTCTCCCCAACCGGAAGAGACCCGTCCGCAGAGCCCGCGCCGTTTCCCCTACGGCTGCCTCCGACCCGCGACCGGCACTGCTTGTGGCTCCCTTCCCCGCGCCAATTGGAGACGCTCGGCAGCTTCAACGCTCGATGCCCCGGCCAGTCCTCCAACCCAATCCGCGCGCCGCCGCAGCGTGGCGACGCCACCCGCCGCTGCGAATCAGGCCGGGGACCGTTTCCAATAGACAGGCCAGTTCCTCGCCAGACCAAGCCAGTTGCCGTGCCATACTGCAAGTCGTGGAGCGCTACTTCAACACCGAGGGCCCGGTGCGGGCGGCCAAGCACTACTGCATCCCGCCCTTGCAGCGCGTCGACTTGGACGAGATCCTGACCTTGGTCGACCGGGAGAAGTACTTCGTCCTGCACGCCCCCCGCCAGACCGGCAAGACCTCCACGCTCAAGGCCCTCGCCGAGACCCTCAGCTCAACCGGAGTAGTCGCCTGCGTGTACGTCAATGTCGAAGGAGCGCAGACAGCTGGCGAGGATGTGGCTAGGGCGATGCGGACTGTTCTGAGCCAGCTGGCACTTCAGGCGCAGCTAATGCTCCGAGACGGGTTCGTCGGCAGCGTCTGGAGACGCTTGCTGGAGAACGACGGCGGCGGCAGCGCGTTCAACGTGACGCTCACCCACTGGGCAGTGGCTGCCAGCAAGCCCCTCGTGCTGCTGATCGACGAAATCGACACGCTGCGGGGCGACTCGCTGCTGTCCGTCCTGCGACAGTTGCGGATGGGCTACGACCGGAGGCCTGACGCCTTCCCGCAGAGCGTGATCCTGTGCGGGGTGCGCGATGTCCGCGACTACGTCGTCTACTCCAGCGCGACCGGAGGCAGGGTCAACACCGGCAGCTGCTTCAACATCAAGGCCGAGTCCCTTCGGCTGGGGGACTTCACGGAGCAGGAGATGCGGTCGCTGCTCGGCCAGCACACGGCCGAGACCGGCCAGCAGTTCCAACCGCGGGCCTTGGAGCGGATCTGGGAGTTCGTGCTTGCGACAAAACCCCATTTCCGCGTGATTTCTGGTATGGAATTGAGCTAGCTTATCAGGCTGTGAGCGGAGATTCGGCCTGATTCTGCAAGATTGTCGGCTCTGCATTCCGACTCCAGGATGAATCCCTCATGGCGCCCGTACGCAACGCGCACCTCCGCCCGGCGAACCCTAGTTCGCAGTCCAATCCGCCGGGCATTCCGCCGCGCTAGGCGGCTTTTCGTAGTCGCCCGCCCCCTCGATCCAAGTCCCGACGCTCCTTGGCAGCCGCCCGCGCTGCCCGCTGCAGCAGCAGACCCATCCGATGCACGTTCGCCGCCAGCATCGACCGTGCCACCACGCGCCGGAACCCTTCCTTGCCCTTCTCGCGAACTCGGTCCAGCCCCCGCTGCTCCAAATTGTTAATTGCCGACTCCACCGCCGAATGCTCCCTCCTAGCCTCTTTGAACCACTTCTCTCTCTCCCGCTCCTTGTCCGCCTTGGACAGTTTCCCTTTCTTAGGTAGTGCCGGCTTGCTCAACACCCCTCCCAACGCTAGGATGTTCGCTATGCTGGAGAACCCTGCTGTGTGGAGGGACGGGCGTGGAAGGGACGGTGCTCCCGACGCCAGGATGTTCGCTATGCTGGAGAACCCCTTGTCAAAACTGCACCCTTCCAAGTCCGGCCACTCCTTCTTCATATCCTCCATCACTTGCACTGTCACCTCCACATCCACCTCCTTCCACAGATTCTTCCAGCCCAGCACGAATCCTTCCTTGCTCTCCACAATCACCACCGGCACACCCAGCTCCACCGGCTGACCCGCCTTCCCTTTCGAAATCCACCGCGTGTGTTCCGCGTGAATTGAGAACACCTTCTCGGCATGCGGAATCTGCTCCCCTTTCAGCAGCCTCCTCCGGACTTGATCCTTCAGCCGATACGCCAGATCCAGCAGCCTGTCAATCTCTCCCAGTTGCCCCTCGTCCACCTCGCTGCCCTCCAGCTGCGGGCGCAGCTTCTTCAGTCGCTTCAGCAGCTTCGCCCCCGCTGACAGCAGTCTCTTGACCTCTTTTTTCTTATTCTTTCTCTTGTAGGCCACTCTGAGTTGCCTGTATGCCAATTCCACTTTGCTCTTCCAGTGCTTGTGCTGCCGGCAGCCCGACACCCCCGCCGTCTCGCAGGCCGTCACCACCGCCAGCAACACCGCCACCAGCGCGTTCCGCAACAGCCAGTAATCCGTCGGGTAATCCACGTTCGTCTCCACCACGAAACTGTCGCAGCGGGCCGTCAGATCCTCCCCTTCCTGCCATCCGGCCAGTCGCTGTCCAGCCTTCACCACTTCCCGGTTCACCTTCCTTAACAGCTCCGGCGTCAGCAGCTGCACGTTCCGCACCACCGTCCGGCTGGTGAACTCCTTCAACTCCATCGATCCGATCCCCAGCATCTTCCTCAGGTCCAGGTGCTTGCTTGCCAGCTCCGCAAGACGATCGAAATCACATCCCAATCCCTGCTTCACCAGGGCCAGCACCAAGACTGCCCACAGGTCCATCCCTGGCCGACCGTTGTTCGGATCCAAGCCGCTCCCCGCTTTCGATTCCCCTGCGTCCTGCCCGCCGTCCTGCGGCCATTACCCGACGGATTACTGGCTGTTGCGGAACGCGCTGGTGGCGGCGTTGCTGGCGGTGGTGACGGCCTGCGAGACGGCGGGGGTGTCGGGCTGCCGGCAGCACAGGCACTGGAAGGGGAAAGGGTGCGCGGCTGACGGCGCGGCTGTACTCGGTCTACGGGACGCTGCAGCTGTGGGGGCTCAACTACTACGCCTGGACGCTGGACTACCTCGACGCCTGCGCGCGCAACGGGGGGCGGGCGCCGGAGTAGCTGTCCCCGTGGCTGCCCTAGGCGATGGACGAGCGCCGCCGGGCGCAGTTATCGCAACCCCCGACCCTGGCGGGAGCACGCTCGGACAGGCCGGCTTCCGAGCCCGGCGGGGACGCCCTGCCCTGGGCCGCCTGATCCGGCCTGTCGCCGGGCCGCCTGACGTTGGCAGCCCCTCCCCAGGGCTGTCTCCTCCCGAGCTCCACGCGTTAGCGATGTCGCCCCCATCCGCCCAACACGCCCTAGCCGTAACATCAACCCGGAGTGCCCAGCGCCCCCCTTACTGAACCCTTACGATCGAGTTTCGAAGATATTGACGTGAAGGACATCCGCTGAACTGGTTATCGCTA
Source organism: Bryobacterales bacterium (assembly GCA_963662745.2). GTDB lineage: Bacteria > Acidobacteriota > Terriglobia > Bryobacterales > UBA6623 > VXMF01. The sequence goes on along the minus strand of CAXXUI010000001.1, from coordinate 3,718,353 downwards.
TTTCAAGCCATCTATCCTCTAGAAACTGCTTCTAGGAAATCGAGAGCCTTAGGCACTCCTCCCCTGCCTTACAGGCCTGCGACCGCAACCGAGAACCTACATCTCCACCCGTTCTAACGGCCTACTTGGATGAATTCAGTAGGCAATCAGGTTCTAAGTTGTGCCGTTGTTCTGTTTCAGATTCTGAAGTTCTTGTAATATGGAACCATAGGGTATTGTTTCGTCTTCTTCGCGAAAAATCTCTCTCAATGCGTGAGTCAAGATAAATATCGGTCGAGGTTGGTTCATCTCTTCGAAGGTTATGATCTCTGGCCATCTTGGAACTTGGCTAATCAACTCGATCATCTGATCGATTTCACAATCAATGTTTTCGTTGAAGTGATCCACGCCAAATGAAGCATGAAATCCGATAAACAAGACCGCTCCATAAAGAATGTTGAAAACATGGTAATAGTTGGCCATATGGCGAGTGGAAAACTTGTACGGTCCACACTCAGATCCCCCCCATCCAGTACGAAGCAGTGCATTGGGATTGAAGTGAACAAAGTTCGAAGTAGAAAAATATATGAAGTCGTATGTCGAGGTCAATCCAATAGCGCTAGCGATTTCCCGCACGGTTGGGAAACTACGATTGGTGATGTCCTCAGATTTCCAAATTTCTTGAATCTTTTTCTTGGCGTCCTTAACTGTTCTCATGGATGTTTCTGGATCTACTTTCAAGATTGGTTGGATTGGATCATTGACTTCAAAAAACTGTCTCTGTACTGTCAATCCTTCAAACACATTTAGGTGTTGGAGATACTTTATTAACTCGGTTGATCTTTGCTTATCCATTCGCGTTAAGTAGGTCAAATAGATTAGATCTTCGCAAATGCCTCTCAGGTTGCTAATTAGAAAAAAAGATGATTCAATATCTCTCGCGCCTTGATTAGCTACAATATTAAATCCCACACATTTTGAGGTAGAACTCTGGATAAGAGCATCCAATAGATGCTCTTCTAATCTCAGAGAAGCGACCATTTCGAATTTCACCTTCCGTTCTATGGTCTCAAACACTCTCAAGAATCCTCGTTGTATGGGATGTCGTTCGGAGGCCTGATCATTCCTTTGTGGTCGGCCAGAAGAGGTATTCATGGTCTTAGGCATTGCGAAGTGAATGCGGCTCATCCGCCGAAGTTGTGGGCATCGGGGGGATGGCGGAGGTGAGGTAGAGGGCGAGTTGGCAGGCGTGGTAGGTGTGGCAGCCGAAGGCGCGGCGGAGAGCGAGTTTGGCTTTGAGGTGGAGGCCCTCGACGGCGCCGGAGGAGTGGCAACGCCCGGTACGGTACCAGCTGAGGAGGAGGTGCCGGTGGTGGGTGAGCATGCGGGCGAACTTGGCCAAGGGCTGGATTGTGGTGCGGTAGGCACGGCGGCGCCAGCGTTTGAAGAACTGGTTGGCCTGGGTGGGGGAGCGGGAATCGAAGAACTGGCGGAACTCCTCCTTGAGCAGGTAGGACCGGATTATGTCGAGGTTGAGCTGGAGGAGTTCTTGCCAGCGGGGCCCTTGGAGTGCGCTGAGGTGCTCGCGCCACTGGAGCAGCAGCCAGCGGGAGTTCTTCAAGACGGGCTGCTTGCCTTGAGCCGGCGAGCCTCGCCGGCACGGATCTTGTCAATGGCTGCGCTGAGCTTCTTCATGCTGAGGAGCATAGCAGCAGGAGTTGTCGCACCCCCCGCCCCTGGCGTGAGCGCGGCCAGACAGGCCGAATTCCGCGTCAGGCGGGGATGCACTGCCCTGTGCCGCCAGATCCGGCCCGCCGCCGGGCCGACTGACGATGGCGCCCATCCCCAAGGCTGTCTCCTCCCGACCTTCACGCGTTAGCGATGCCGCCGCCATCCACCCAACACGCCCTAACCGCAAGATCAACCCGGAGTGCCCAGCGCCCCTCGTACTGAATCCTTACGCAAAGCCATTGCCAGCGGCCTTTCCGTTGCCTTCAAGTGGCGGCTTCGGCCGGCGCTTTATCCTTGAGATCACAGTCTTACTCTGACGCACCTCCCGCCCGCACCAGATCAAGAGCACGACGGCGGCCGCCGCCCCACCGTACCCTAGGAGGTCCTTCGCCCCGGGCCAAGCGCCCAGCAGTGGACCTATGGCAATTCCTGCGACCGTGCATCCGATGGTCAGCAGCAGAGTAGACACAGTGTTGAACGAGCCGAGGGATTCCAGTTCACCCTCTATAACGATGTAGGCGACCTCTTCCCGCGCCTGAACGTTGTACTCGATGCCCTTCTGGGAATTCATTGGCCGCGCACCTGCGTCTGCATCGGTCGGACTTGATCTTCGCTAGGCACGTCCGAGTCACCCCGTAGCTTCCCGCGTGTGCAGATTGATTCGGTAGGCGTACACGAACAGAGACTCCGGGCCTCCTCCGCCGGTTCCTCCTCTGCAGCCTAGTTGCAGCAACTGTAGTTCTGCATCACGGGCGTCTGGCTCTGTTTCAGCCGGTCCGAAGATCCAAGCGCCATCGGCCTTGCTTACCCTGTGATCTCGGAACAATCGGCGCTCGGGATCGGATGTTACTCCTGCATACCAGCCGTATCCGGAGGCGAGCCCACCGTTCTCGCCGATATACTTGACAATCGCTTCGATCAATTCGGGCGTGAGCATCTTCAAGGGGCGGACCACTGAGGTGACGCCAGCATGGTACCACACAGGTGCCGAGGCTGTCGACTGGATCGCTGGCATTCTCGCGAGCGAGCAGTTTCCGAGTCGCAGGGCGTTGGGCCGTCGCACCTGCGCAGAGATTGGTTCCCGGGATGCGCTGGGCCGCTGGCAGTTGGCGGGTTACCTGAAGGCAATCAAGGTGCCGGCCAACTGCACGGAGCGCATCGTTCTGCCGCGCCCGCAAATGGGTGTTCCGCGGGGCCGGATGCCCTATCGTTCGGTCTCGGGCGTGGGCTTGGCCGAGGACCTGCCACCTATCGCGTCAGGATTCGGTTGGCCAAGTAGCGCTCACGGTGCGCTGACGACCAGAGCGAGTGCGCCAACTAGTCCGGGCTCGGTTGAATTCTACTAATTCGACGCTGTGTGAGGGCAGGTCACTGCGGGGCATGCCGGCGTGAGCTGGCATGATCGCAGGGTCGCGGAAGCGGCTGTCATGGCGCATCCATGAGTACACATGGAGAATCTGCGGCGCAGCATGTCCGTCCGTGGTGAGAAGTCCGGATTCTGCCGCAGCCTCGCCACGCTAGCGCGATAGCCACAGGCAGTGCTTGGCTGGTCCCGCTCGGGTATCTCCGAGCCTGCTCTGGCACGCCTCGCCGGGCCCGCCCTCCCACCCCGTCATATTGTGCCGTTTCCCTGTCCAGGAGAGCCAGTTGCCGGCGGCCTGCGGCCCATTCAGGCCTGATTCAGGGCGGTTGGGCACTCTGAGACGGTACAGTATTCCGGACATAGAGTAATACAATGCCTACATGCCCCAGCGCACGCCCGCCCTGCTCGACGCAGCCTTCGCCGGACCGCAGCCGCTCACCCTCCCCCAGCTGCAGCAGGCCCTGCACGGTGCTTCCCGCACCACCACCTTCCGCTACCTCCGCCAAGTCAGCTACCGGCGCAGCTACAACTGCAACGGCCGCTTCTACACTCACATCGACCCGCAGCGCTTCGACCGCTTCGGCCTGCTCTCGATCGGCGCCGCGCGCTTCTCCCGCGACCGCACCCTCACGCGCACCGTGCCCCGCCTCATCGCGGAGTCCGAGGCCGGCTGGACGGACAAGGAGCTGCGCTCCCTGCTGCACGTTCCCGTGCGACCCTTCCTGCTCTCCGCCCTGCGCGCCGAGCTCGTCCAGCGCGACACCCTGCACGGCGTCTTCGTCTACTTCGCCGCCGACGACCAACTCGCCCAGCGCCAGCGCGAGCAGCGCCTGCAGCGCCGGCCCCGCAGCGTGGCTCTGGACTCCGCGCTGGTCATCGAGGTGCTGTTGGCCGTCATCCGACACCCCTCGGCCGGCCCGGCCCAGCTGGCGCGCCACCTGCAAGGCCACTCCCCTCCCATCGAGCGGTCCCACATCCTCGCCGTGCTCGACCGATTCGACCTTCCCAAGGCCGTCGAACAAGGGGGGCCTGCGTCCTGCTGAGCGAACTCCAACGCCACGCCGGAGCCCCTGGCTGGCCGGCCGACCGCATCGCCCGTGCTCTGCAGGGCCCGCTCGATCTCCCGCAGCTCGACTTCCGGACCCAGCAGCGCAACTGCCCCGAGTGCGGCGGCCCCCTGCGCCACTGCAAGAGCAGCACCCGCATCCTGACCACCCTCGCCGCCGGCACTTTCCGGGCACGCGAACTCCTGCTGCGCTGCGCGCGCTGCACCTCTCGGCCGGCCCGCCGCTGCGCGCAGCTCGCCGCCTTGGCGCCTCCCGGACAGCGTTACGGATTCGACCTCATCGTCTGGGTCGGCCTGCAGCGCTACCACCGGCTGCGCCAGCGGAGCGAGATCCGAGAGCGCCTCGCCCGCCGCCGCATCCGACTCTCCGACGACACCGTGTCCGCGCTCTGCGACCGCTTCCTGCATTGGCTGGGATGCCTGCACCGGCGCAGCGCCCCGGCCCTGAGGGCCGCCCTGCGGCGCGGATATCCCCTGCCTCTGGGCGCCACCTGCGATCCAGGCCCCAGCGGGCTGCTCCTGTGCCTTGACGGCTGGCGCGGCTGGGTGCTGCATGCTGCTCGCATCCGCACCGAGAATGTCTTTGCACTGCAGCCCGTCCTGCAGGCGACGCTGGATGACTTCGGCCCGCCGCTGGCCTGCGTGCGCGATCTGGGCAGCGCCGTAGCCAAGGCCGTAGCCAACTGCCGGACCCCGCCCTCACTCGATCTGGTGTGCCACTTCCACTTCCTCGTCGCCGTCGGAGGCCGGCTGCTGGACGCCGACCACGCCAGACTGCGGCACGGCCTGGCCCGCTGGAAGGTGCGCAGCGGCCTGCGGGCCCTGCTGAGCAGCGCGGGCGGACCGGGATTTCCCGCCAGCGGCTGCCAACGCGGGACGGACCTGCGAGCCCTGCTGTACTGGGCCTTGGAAGGCAACGGCGGGCGGCAGCGCCGCCCGCCCTTCTGGCTGCCCGACCTAGCTTTCTACCGGCGCTGCCTGCAGTTCAGCCAGCGGGCCGACGAGCGCCTGCCGCCACCGCGCTCCCGCCGCGAGCGCCGCATCCTGCGGCATGTCTCAGATGTGCTCGATCCCGTCCGGGAGAGCGCCTTCGGCCTGACGGCCGTCGCGCAGCGCTTGGAGCGCAGTCAGGCGGCCTTCGCAACCCTGCGCGACCTACTACGGCTGCGGCATGACGAGCTGCGCGGCCGCGCACCGCACCAGCCCCTGAGCGCTGCAGCCGCCGCCGTCCTGCTGAACTCAGTCGCCCAGCAAGTCGGGCGGCACCGCCGCCAGCTGCGCCGGCAAGTCAGGGCGCATCGTCAGCAGGGCCAACCCGGAGGGCACTGCCCGGCAGCGATCGTGCTCGACTAGCTCGACCGCTACCGGGAGCAGTTCTTTGGACATCCCCTGGCGTGGGACGGCGAGGGCCGCATTGCGGCGGTCGTGGAGCGCATGAACAATCCGGCCGAGCACTTCTTCGCCCAGACCAGGCGCCAGCTGCGACGCCGACTGGGCCGCGCGCACTGGGGGCGCGACATGCAGGACCAGCCGGCGCAAGTCGCCCTGACCGCCAACCTGTGCGATCCAGACAACGTCAGGATCGTGTGCGGCACTCTGGACGCACTGCCCCGGGCGTTCTCCGAACTGGTCCGCTCTGGACAGAGGCCACGGTCCGGCCGGCCCTCGACCGCTACGCCCGCAACTCCGACCTGCGTCGGCGCGTCAAGCAATCGTCCGCGCAGTCTAGCAACGGAACAACACCCGCGCAGCCCACCTCTACCTCACCCTCCTGAGCTCGCTTGCCGTCGTCGCTCCAACCGAATTCTGACGCGATAGCTCGCGGTAGTCCGCAACCCTGGCAAGAAATTACGTGAATCCAACCAGGACCGCACGATCCCTCCTTCTTGCCTTGGCGGGCTGTCACAATCGATCAGACCGAATAAAGCCGGGGATTTGACAGAATTGCCGACAAGTGCGAGCGCGGCGGAGTGGAGCATGGACGGGTGGCCGCGCCAGATCGTGCTTCGGCCAACCCGCGATCATGTCAGGCTTCGGAGGTTACACTACGTTGAGTCTTGGGCGCTCGGCGCTGCCTGAGCGACTCTAAGGCATGGATGATCCCAATCCTCCGTTCAGCAACCGGGAGAGCCGCTGGTGGCAGACGAGACTCAACTTCGCGAAGGCTAGGTCCTGACGGGTTCCTCATTCAGCGAGCTGATGCTGGTGGAGACGATTCGGCGGAACGGGAGCGGTGTTTGGGTAGTCGGCATCGTCGGCCAGCGTTCCGAGCGGTTCCGCCGGGTGACGCTGACGGCTGACGACATCGCGGCGCTGAAGATCGCCGACTCGGTGCTCTCGTATTCGGGCGCTGGGAGGCGGACGGGACTGCGGGGCGAGATCACAAAGGGAGGCAAGCTGTGACGCTGGGCCATTCTCAGGGACATCTTCAAGAGGGCGGACAGATTCTCAAGACGCGCGATGATCAGGTCCCGGTTTTCCTGGTGCGCGATGGCGCAGCTGAGGAGTCCACCAAGCCGTTCAGGCTACCCAGTGACGCGACGTGCTCCTGGATAAGAGCTAACGGACCCTTCGGTCCGGAGAAACTGCGTCCCAGGATCGAGCCGTGGCTTACAGCGCTAGTCCAGTCCGAGCATCTTTCGCTACTCCTTGGTTTCGGCCTGACGCTCGCCGCAAATGCAATCGCGACCGAGGATCCGCTTCCTGGCATGGGCGCGATCAGGTTTGACGTGCTGCACGAGGAGGAGATCGCGGCGGACGCAAAGCGCGCTTCTAACAGCCCGTGGAAAAGGTCCAGACTACGCCCGTGGGCTGATTCGCGGGTTCGCGCTTGGAATCTGAACCATCTCAAGCGAGATCGCGGCTGCTTGCGGGTTCTGGCTCAAATCGGGCTCAGAAGCCCCCAGAATGGGCGCACCAGGCCCCAATTTGACCGTCCTAGCCAGTTCTTTCAGCACTTCGCAAGGTCGGCGGGCATGCCTTGCAGGCCTCGAGGCGTACCGGTGCCCGTCAAGGACCGCATCAGGACCCCCAAGTTGAAGCCGCAGGCATGGATCAGCAGACGTTTCCTCACATTCTCTTTGCCTCGTAGCCACAACCGTCGCATGGCTCCCGTTGCGTACATGTGGGCCATCGACCGCTCCACCTTCTCCGTGCGCTGCTTACTGTACTCCCGACCCGCCTCGCTCGCCACTCGTTGCTCATTCTCCTCATGCCGACGCTGCTGCTCCGGCTTGCCTTTCCACTGGCGCGGCTTGCGTTGCGGTTCCGGCACATAGGAGTCGGCCCCCTCGGCTTCGATCCTCTCCAGTGTCTCGTCGCTGTGGTAACCCCTGTCGAGCACCACTGCCTCTGGCGAACTCCCTTGTGCCTCTTGCACCGCTTCCAGCGTCTCCGGCAGCGTCTTCGTGTCGCCTTGATCTGCCTCCTGCACGGTGATCCCCACCAGCGCCCCGCTGTCCAAGTCCACCGCGTGCTCTGCCTTGTACGCCATTTTCGTGCGCCCGTCCTTCATCTTCGCCACTCGCGCGTCTGGATCCGTCGGACTCTCCCACTCCGCATTGCTGAGGCTCTTGCCTTTGCGTTTCTTGTCGAAACGGTTCAAGTCCTCTTCGCTCTCGACCGTCTCCCCGGCTGCTTCCGCCAAACTGCGCACGAAGGCCCGATAACCCTCTTGGGTTTCCTTGTGCCGCAAGGTCTTCAAGGCCGCATTCGCCTGCAAGGTGGTGGCATCCACCGCCAAGCGGTTGCCCTGCGCCAGGCCCGCCTCGCGCAAGCGCTCCAGGACCCAGCTGAAAACCTGCTCGTGCACATCGAGGGACAGCAGACGCCGCGTGCGCGAGAGCGTCGAGTGGTCCGGAGTCCTCTCGTGCAGGCCATAGCCCAGAAAGGCCCGCAAGCTGAGCGAATCGCAAGCCATCAAGGCAATGCGCCGCTCGGAATCGAGACCCATCAGGAAGCCCAGCAGCAGCAGGCGGAAGTACACCTCGGGAGGCAAGGGCGGCCTGCCCATGCGCTGGGCGTAGAACGGTTGGCACAGCTCCGCGACGAAACTCTCGAACCCCGCGTCCTCCAGGAGTTGATTGAGCCGCTCGAAGAACGGCACCGTCGGTGCCGTCGGCAAATCCTCTGCCGTCAGCACTTCTGGCATCGGTTTCTGTCTGCGCCTGCCCATCACAATGGAAACATTCTACATCATCGCGTTTCCATCGGGCCATCCCAGCGACTTGTTCCACAGGCTGCTAAGCTTGCAGGGCGCGACACCGGGAACTTCGAGGACCAGGTACGTGCTGCCAATGAGTTGCTGCGCGGCCTTGAGATCATCGCTTCAACCAAGGCGATCAATGCTCCAGAGCATGAGCAGATCGAGGGCCTACGAAGAGGCTTTAAAACCGCCTTGGGCTCATTCGCGCACTCGATACTCAAAGGAGAGCGACAGCTCGCATCAGCTTCTGCCGAGAAACGCGAGCGGGCGTTCAATCACCTCGTCAGCTTCCTCATGAGCTTCGCGAGCCGGTCCGGCACGCGCGAGCGGCTGCATCTGTTCACGACGAACTACGACCGCTACGTGGAAGCTGCCGCGGATGTGGCGGGGCTGCGGCTGATCGATCGGTTCGTGGGCACGTTGGCGCCGGTGTTCCGTGCGTCACGGCTCAATGTCGACCTCCACTACAACCCGCCCGGCATCCGAGGCGAGCCGCGCTACCTGGAGGGCGTTGCCCGCTTCACAAAGCTGCACGGCTCGGTAGACTGGGTGGACTGCGGTCGGACGATTCGCCGGATCGGGCTGCCGTTCGGTGCCGAGGACGCCACCCCCTACTTAACAGGGGCGGGGTCGAGAGGAGCTGATGCGATGCGGCTGATGATCTACCCGAACGCCGCCAAGGATCGGGAAACAGCAGCGCACCCCTACGTTGAAGTGTTTCGGGATTTCGCTGCGGCCAACTGCCGGCCGAACAGCACGGTTGTCTGCTACGGCTACGGCTTTGGCGACGAGCACATCAATCGAGTGCTCGAGGACATGCTGACCATCCCGTCGACGCACCTCGTGATCATCGCTCACGGCGACCCTCTCTGTCGGATCATGCGCACCTACGAGAAGCTGGGCTGCCACGCCCAAGTCACACTTCTGATCGGAGACCACCTCGGCGACCTCCAGACGCTCGTTGACCACTACCTGCCCAAGCCGGCGATCGACCGCACAACCTTCCGAATGGCCGAGCTACTGAAATCTCGATGGACGGTAGGCCAGAGTGAGGACGATAGAGCGGGCACGGCTGCGGCGGACGAAGGAGGCGCGGACGGATGAGCGAAGCTCCCTTCGAACATGCAGGAAGTCTCCGGATCGGTGCGGTCGACTTCGTCTCTCCAGACGAGATCAAGGTCGCCATCGATATCGAGGCGCCCGAGTCCATTGCGCTGAACACGGGCGGACCGAGGCCTTTCCCACGAGTCAACGGCTACCTGTTGGTCCCGGTGGACGACGGATTTCTCGTCGGCCAGACCGAGTGGATCACGGTAGAACGCTCGCCATTCCCGAAGCGTCGTGGGATGCAGGACTTCGGCCTCGTAGATCTGCCATACCCGCTGCGCAGGCTACGCCTCAATCCACTGGGTACCCTGCGAGCTGGAGCAATCGAGGAGACCTACGTCTTCCGCCGGGGTGCTAACTTGCTGCCATCGGTCGGCACTGCAGTCGTGCTACCGACCGAAACGCAACTCCGCTCGATCGTGGAATCCGGCGAAAGGCGGCGGGTCGAGATTGGCACAAGCCCACTTGCTGGAGACGCGGAGGTCTGTGTCGATCCGGACCGGCTGTTCGGGCGCCATCTCGCCGTCCTTGGCAACACCGGCAGCGGCAAGTCTTGTTCCGTTGCCGGACTGATCCGCTGGAGCCTCGAACAGGCCACGCAATCGTGCGCAGATGGGCGACCCAATGCTCGAATCATCGTTCTCGACCCCAACGGCGAGTACTCACGGGCGTTTCCGATGGGCGATCCCACGGTTCGGCCCCGGATCTTCAAAGGGAATCCCGGCGACGGTGAGCGTGCGCTCAAGGTGCCGTTGTGGTTCTGGAACAGCGCGGAGTGGAGCTCGTTCACGCAAGCGAGCGCAAGGACGCAGCGGCCATTGCTGCGGCGGGCGTTGCGCGAGGTCAAATCAGGACGCGCGGATATCGCCGCTCCGACAGGAGAGGAGAAGCGGCTAGCGCTACGCCGGTTCCTCTCGTCTCGCTTGATCTCGGTGCGAAACGACTTGCGCTCAGGTGCGATCCATGTGGACGCGAGCAAGGTCGGCTTCTGCCTGAAAGCGGTGGTCACCGACCTCGAGCCCAAGATTGCCGAGTACCCGGACAATCACCTCGCGGAAGTTCGAGACGCCATCAACGCAGCGTTGGATCCAACGTACAAAAGCTTTAAGAAGAACGGGAACACCATCGAGTACTTTCGTGCATTCACGGAGGCGCAGGTGGACGCAATCATCGCTGCCTTGTGGGCGGCTGTCGAAACCGTTGGTGGAATCGTCTACCAAGACAGTCCCGATGAATACGCCCCCCTTTACTTCCGTGGAGCGGACCTCGCGGACCACTTGGAGGTCCTTGCGGACCAGGAGAACGTGAGCCAGTACTTGGATTTTCTGGTCGCCCGCATCCGTACGTTCCTTTCAGACCAAAGATGAAGGCAATCATCGCCGATGCCGATGATCTGACACTTGACAAGTGGTTGGCGGACTATATCGGGGGCGACGCGGCTGCAGATGGATGCGTCTCGGTGATCGACCTATCCTTGGTCCCGACCGAGGTGGTCCACGTCGTCACAGCAGTGATTGCCCGCATGAGGTTTGAGGCTTTGCAGCGCTACGTCAAGTTGAACGACACGACGCTTCCCACGGTGCTGGTTATGGAGGACGCGCACACGTTCATCAAGCGCTACAGAGAGGACATCGAGAACCAGGACGCGGCGACCGTCTGCTGCCAAGTCTTTGAGCGCATCGCTCGTGAGGGGAGGAAATTCGGACTCGGCCTTGTACTCTCGTCCCAGCGGCCGTCCGATCTCTCTCCCACAGTGTTGTCGCAGTGTAACACCTACCTTCTTCACCGTATCAGCAACGATCGTGACCAGGAGCTTGTCCGCCGGCTCGTTCCAGACAATCTCAGAGGGCTGCTGCGCGAGCTGCCTGCGTTGCCGTCGCAGAGCGCGATCCTGCTTGGTTGGGCTTCGGAGCTTCCGATCCTAGTGAAGATGAACAACCTGCCCAAGTCGCAGCAGCCGCGCTCCGACGATCCCGAGTACTGGGGGGTATGGGTGGGCAAGGATGAGGAAGGCGATCCCATCTTGCGTAAGACGGATTGGCAGGAGATCGCGGCAGACTGGCAGACGGGTCAGACCACTGACAGCGACGATACAGGGGAGACGGAAGAGTGCTCAGAGTTCTGACCATGGGCTAACCAGCTTTGTCCATGGTCAGAACTCTGGGGCCAGCGGACTTCAGCGAACATCTGGACCATTTCGATCATCGAGATGCCCTTGCGGAACCATTTGTCGGGTCCTTTATAGGCCGCACAACTCTTCCGCATCACTCTCTTATTATGCACTAAATGCAGGTCCATTGCAAGCAGAATCTGAGGATGAAATGGACAACTTGTGACCTTGGGCACTCAGGTCAGTAGTTCCGAGATAAACTCTTCAACTCCGCTAGGACTTGCTGGCAATGCTCTGGGGTCTGGCCGAAAACTGCAGATGTGACGAACGGTGATCGGAATTGCTGTGTCGAGACCGATTCCTCGATCTCCTGCAGGATTCGCTCTCTGTTCGGAGATCGGTATGCGAAAGCGCCAGTAGGGGCCCAGTAGTACGTCTCTGGTGACCAATCGGGCTCACGGTGTTTGTAGCCGAGGTAGCTGAGCGCCATCAATATTTCAAGCTTGTCAAAAAACAAGGTGTACTGAGCGGAGTCAGGAATTATGTGCTCGGAATATGGGCGCAATGCACCGTGTATCCAGTCGTTCAGCGGCACGCTACGTTGTTCCATGCCTTCTAGAATCTGTGCCAATCGAGAATCCGGGAACAAGAAACATGGTGGAAGGGTCTTAACCGCAGGCACATCTTCCGAGGATGCGTTGCGAAGCGTAGTGGCAAGAATGTGTCCGAGAAACAGAAATCGATCAGCCGCGACCGCACCGAGTCCCAGTGCATAGAGCAGAAGGGTGGCTGGATATCGTTGCAACTCAAGCCACAGGCCCGAGCCATTCCTCGATGTTGTTGAACCAAGACGCTGCAACGCTCGCTGCCACACTGGATAGTGTTCCTTTTCTGCCCAAAAGCCCCCGACTGTTGCCAGCACTGCTAACGTCGAACATGTAGCCTCGTATTGGCGCACACGTGCGGTAACCGCTTCAGCGGTAACCGCTTCAGTGGACGGAGTCGGGCTGCCTTCCACGGCGAAGGCCTCACCGGATGTCTGCTCGGCGACTAGCTCAACTGTCTTGGTGATAAGGTCCGACAGTTGAATCCGGTGTCGGGGCTCCGGAAGGTAGCGCTTCAGGCTTGCTACGGCGGCTTCGGCGGACAGCGGGTGAGGTCTTGAGAACTGCTCGATGGATTCAACGTATTGCTGGACGGTCAGAAGGAATGAGTCGGCATCTTCGATGCGAATCACTTGGGCTCTGCGATGGTTAATCAGTCGTTGGGCCTGATCTCCGGGATCGCCGCGTGCCGCCCAGTAAGTCGAGAACCGTCGCGATGGTGCATGAAAGATCGCCTTACGCAACGCGCCGTCCCACTCCGCAGACCAGCCACATACGATCAGGCCGAAGTCATCGAATATGCGGTCCAAGAGCTGATCGAACTCGGGAGAATACGAATCGAGTTCAGCAGGTGTATTCTTGATGCGGGTGTCGAGATAATCTCCATGCACCTTGACGACGCAGCATTGTGTGTGAATCAGCGGGAGTGCGCCCTGAACCTGATCAGGGGAACTCAGGATCGTCGGTACAACCCCCGCATCGGTAAGGGCGGTTTCCACGAGACGGTCAAAATTCGTGGTCAGAATCACTCTTATGAATCCCCGTGCGGCCAGCGCCGCAATGGCACGGTGCGCCGCCGTCGGCTGTTTTTCGCCTTCCTTCCGCTCTTGGTCGTTAGGTTCCCAATACTCACGGAGCAGTTGTTGTCGCTCCGCCGGCGTCTTGGCGAGTTCGTCGAGAAGGGAGGAGTAGTCGGCCTCGCGTCCGAGCTTCTCCCGGTACCAGAGTTCCGGCTCGGGGTCACAAGTTTCTCCGCAGAGTATTGCCAACTTGCGAATCAAGTCAAGCACCACTTCCCAGCCGGTGGGAATCTTCGCGGCCCTGGACACACCCGAGCCCACTAGAATGGCGTAGACGCCACGATTAGCCTGAATCGAAAATGCTAGCGAGTGGACCGGATCAATCACGGCGTCTCCATGTTGGGGTTACGATAGCAACGGCACAAACGCCAAGCAGAATAGATCGAATTGCGTTCCACAGAAACGGTACCCACCGCGGAGCCGGAATGGCAAGCAGCGGCGAGTCCGATGGCGGGCGGGAGGCAGCTCCTCGAGAGGCCGCGTCACCATCCTGGCTGGGGTTGCTCCCCTGTCTCCGTCCCGCCCTGGGTGGGCACTGCGACGACCATCGGAAGCAGCTGGGGGTGCGTTACCCGAGCGCTGCGGCGTGGCGCGATCCGCTAGGCTGGTAGGGCCTTTGGAAACGGAAGCCGGCTCTGCTGGGGAGCATCCGGCTAGGGATGCAGGGGCCACGGTGATGGGGAATCGCCACTGCGGTCCGGCCTCTCCGGCCGGGCCGCTTCCTCCCTGCCCGTGCGCGACCAACGGGAGCGGCCTGCCTGCTGCGCACGGCCTGCGTCCCAGCTTCTCTCCAGCCCGTGTTATGCCTGAGAAAACCCTGGGGGAGGCGCCCGTAGGGTGCCGGGGGCAAAGCCCCCCGGCGACGCTTTGCGTCGCCATGGGATAGCGGGCCTGGGGTGCCGCCGGGAAGCCGGACGGACCGCGCCCGGCAGCGGCCGCCATCTCGCGCCGGCTCACTGCGCCCCCCGCTGGGTCCGGGCGCCCGACGCGGCCGGGCGGGCTCCGCTGGGAGTGCCTTCCGCCTGCCGTTGGCGGGCTGCTTCGCTGCGGTAGCTGAGGATGATCAGCTCCAGGATCTGGGAGTGGTGCACCACCCGGTCGATGGCCGCGGCGGCGGTCATCGCGTCCGGAAAGATCTGGTCCCACTGCGAGAACACCAAGTTTGAAGTTAGCATCACCGAGCGCCGCTCGTAGCGTTCCGCCAGCACGTGGAACAGGATTTCCATCTCCGTCCGGCCCTGGCGCACGTAGCCGATGTCGTCCAGCAGCAGGCACTGGTAGCGGTCCAGCCGGTCCAGTTCCCGGTTGAGCCGCAATTCCCTCTTGGCGACGGTCAGACGCTCCATCAGGGCGCGGGCCGGAGCGAACAGGACGGGATGACCACGCGTCACCAGCTGCCAGCCCAGCGCCGCCATCAGGTGCGTCTTGCCGGTGCCCGGATTGCCGAAGATGCAAATGTTGTCGGCCTCCGCGAGGAACTCGCCACGCGCCAGCCAGGGCACTCGGCCCCGCACCGACTGCGGCAGACGCCGCAGGTCGAGCGTCTCCAGCGTCTTGCCCTACAAGATTTCGAAGGAGCTGCTGCGCGTCGAGGGCTTTCACGGCCGTAGCGAGCAGACGGTCCAGCAGGAGCTGTACGCGCATTTCACGCTGATCGCCATGGCACGGCTGTTCGCCAGCCACGGCGAGCGGCAATTCGAGACCCGGGACGGCGAGGCGGGCCGAGCGCCCCTGCGGGTCAACTTCAACCAGAGTCTAGGCGCGGTGGAACGGGAACTCGAAGCGCTGTTGCTGCAGGCCCCGCCGTTGCGGGACACCCTGAACCGGGTGCTGGAGCACGGAACACGCAGTCCCCAACGGGAGCGGCCCGGCCGCTCCTACCCGCGCCGCTCCCGCCGCCCAAGCAGGAAATGGAGGGATCGCTAGCCCGCCGACGCCCCGACCGAAGACTGAATCGCACCGCATTTTGACGCCATCCGGCGCCCCTTAACCTAATCCTCTTCCAAACTTAAACGAATGCCGCCGGCGGCGCCAGCGGCTGGCACCGGCCTGCGAGGACAGCCTCTCCTCAACCGGAAGACACCCGTCCGCAGGGCCCACGCCGTTCCCACTGCGGCAGCCTCCGACCCGCGACCGGCACTGCTTGCGACTCCCTTGCCAACGCTAATTGGAGACCCTCGGCAGCGTCAACGCTCGCTGCCCCGGCCAGTCCTCCAACCCAACCCACCACCCGCCGCTGCGACTTCCGCCCCTCGCTGGCCCACAGCCGCAGGCTGCCGGCTGTGCCGCTACACCCCGGGTAACTCTCTTCTCTGGATTCCCCCTCCGCCTCCCGAGCCGCACCAAGCACCGTCCGGCACGGCCGTCGCACCGAGCGGCTCCGGGACGCCGGTCCCGGACACGGCGCGGCTGCCGGTGTGAATCAGGCCGGGGACCGCTTCCCGAGACAGGGCAGCTACTAACTCTTACTGACCGGTGCAAGGGTCTTGCGCAGGATCCGGCCCAAGTAACGCGTGACTCTGCGAAATCTGTCCGGCTTCTTGAGTGCAAGACCGTTGCACCGATCAGTACTAAGGCGGTCGCCGTGCCATACTGCAAGTCGTGGAGCGGTACTTCAACACCGAGGGCCCGATGGAGGCGGAGGAACACTACTGCATCCCCCCCTTGGAGCGCGTCGATTTGGACGAGATCCTGACCTTGGTCGCCCGCAAGAAGTACTTCGTCCTGCATGCCCCCCGCCAGACCGGCAAGACCTCCACGCTCAAGACCCTCGCCGAGACCCTCAGCTCAACCGGAAGGTACGACTGTGTGTACATCAATGTCGAAGGAGCGCAGACAGCTGGCGAGGATGTGGCCAGCGCGATGGAGACGGTTCTGGGCCACCTTGCGGAACGTGCGGAATTGATGCTCCAAGACGGCTTCGTGCATGGCGTCTGGAGGCACCTGCTGGAGTACTTCGGCGTCGGCAGCGCGCTCACCATGACGCTCAGCCGCTGGGCGAGGGCTGCGCGCCGCCCCCTGGTGCTGCTGATCGACGAGGTCGACACGTTGCAGGGCGACTCTCTGCTGGCCGTCCTGCGGCAGTTGCGGGCTGGCTACGACCTACGACCGCAGGCCTTCCCGCAGAGCGTGATCCTGTGCGGAGTGCGCGATGTCCGCGACTACGTCGTCTACTCCAGCGCGACCGGAGGCAGGGTCAACACCGGCAGCGCCTTCAACATCAAGGCCGAGTCCCTTCGGCTGGGGGACTTCACGGAGCGCGAGACGCGGTCGCTGCTAGGCCAGCACACGGCCGAGACCGGCCAGTTGTTCGAGCCGCGGGCTGTGGATCGGATCTGGGAGCTCACGGCAGGCCAGCCCTGGTTGATCAACGCGCTGGGCTACCAAGCCTGCTTCACAGCCTGAGGCAAAAGTCGCGGGGATGCCCCGATGGAAACGATATGCTGTATAATGTTTCCATTGTGATGGGCAGGCGCAGACAGAAACCGATGCCAGCAGTGCTGACGGCAGAGGATTTGCCGACGGCACCGACTGTGCCGTTCTTCAAGCGGCTCAATCAACTCCTGGAGGACGCGGGGTTCGAGAGTTTCGTCGAGGAGCTGTGCCAACCGTTCTACGCCCAGCGCATGGGCCGGCCGTCCTTGCCTCCCGGGGTGTATTTCCGCCTGCTGCTGCTGGGCTTCCTGATGGGCCTCGATTCGGAGCGGCGCATTGCCTTGATGGCTTGCGATTCGCTCAGCTTGCGGGCCTTTCTGGGCTATGGCCTGCACGAGAGGACGCCGGACCACTCGACGCTCTCGCGCACGCGCCGTCTGCTGTCCCTCGAAGTGCATGAGCAGGTTTTCAGCTGGGTCCTGGAGCGCTTGCGCGAGGCGGGCCTGGCAGAGGGCAACAACTTGACGGTGGATGCCACCACCTTGCAGGCGAATGCGGCCTTGAAGACCTTGCGGCACAAGCAAACCCAGCAGGGTTATCGGGCTTTCGTGCGCAGCTTGGCGGAGGCAGCGGGTGAGACGGTCGAGAGCGAGGAGGACTTGAACCGTTTTGACAAGAAGCGCAAGGGCAAGAGCCTCAGCAATGCGGAGTGGGAGAGCCCGACGGATCCAGACGCACGAGTAGCGAAGATGAAGGACGGAAGCACGAAGATGGCCTACAAGGCAGAGCACGCGGTGGACTTGGACAGCGGGGCGCTGGTGGGGATCACCGTGCAGGAGGCAGATCAGGGCGACACGAAGACGCTGCCAGAGACGCTGGAAGCGGTGCAAGATGCACAAGGGAGTTCGCCGGAGACAGTGGTTCTCGACAGGGGTTACCACAGCGACGAGACGCTGGAGCGGATCGAAGCCGAGGGGGCCGACTCCTATGTGCCGGAGCCGAAACGCAAGCCGCGCAACTGGGCAGGCAAGCCGGAGCGGCAGCGTCGGCATGAGGAGAATGAGAAACGAGTGGCGAGCGAGGCGGGTCGCGAGTACAGTAAGCAGCGCACGGAAAAAGTGGAGCGGTCGATGGCCCACATGTACGCAACGGGAGCCATGCGACGGTTGTGGCTACGAGGCAAGGAAAACGTGAGGAAGCGTCTGCTGATCCATGCCTGCGGCTTCAACTTGGGGGTCCTGATGCGGTCCTTGACGGGCACCGGTACGCCTCGAGGCCTGCAAGGCATGCCCGCCGACCTTGCGAAGTGCTGAAAGAACTGGCTAGGACGGTCAAATGGGGCCTAGTGCGCCCATTCTGGGGGTTTCTGAGCCCGATTTGAGCCAAGACCCGCAAGAAACCGCGATCTCGCTTGAGATGGTTCAGATTCCAAGCGCGAACCCGCGAATCAGCCCACGGGCGTAGTCTGGACTTTTGCCACGGGCTGTTCAAGGACAAGGCGGGACGGGACCGCAGCCGCCCGGTGACGGCCGGCGCCGTCGAGCAGGCCAAGGAAGCCCTCATCCTGCAGCGCGTCACGCATCTCGACCAGCTCGCCAACGCCCTCAGCGAGGAGCGCGTCCGGCGGGTGATCCTGCCGATGATCGCGGGCTCTCCCGGAAACGACTACTCAGGGCCCGACCTTGAGTACGTCCGAGACCTCGGCCTCGTGGCTGCCGCCGGCCCGGTCCGGATGGCCAACCCCATCTACGCCGAAGTCATCCCCCGCGAGCTGACTAATGTCCAGGAGTCTGACCTCCAGGGCCGCGTCTCCCCGGGCTGGTACATCCACCCGGACGGCAGCTTGGACCTCAAGGCGCTGCTGGCCGGGTTCCAGGGCTACTTCCGCGAGCACTCCGAGTCGTGGCTGGACCGCTACGGCCACCGGGAGGCCGGCCCCCAGCTTGTACTGCACGGCTACTTGCACCGCATCGTCAATAGCGGCGGACGGATCACGCGGGAGTACGCCATCGCCCGCGGACGCTCGGACCTGGTCGTCGAATGGCCCCGCCCGGGCCGCCCGCTGGCGGACCGCCCCCTCAAGCAGGTCATCGAGTGCAAGGTGGTCGGCGAGAGGAAGGGCTTGGAGAGCACCATCGGCCAAGGCTTGGAGCAGACGGCTTGGTACATGGACCGCTGCAGCGCCGAAGCCGGACATCTCGTGGTCTTCGACCTGCGTCCCAACAAGTCTTGGGAAGAGCGGGCGTTCCGCAGGGACCCCGAGCCCGGAGCCCCGCCAATCACGGTGTGGGGACTGTGATCGCCACCGGGTGCCGCCCGTCTCGAAGCCGCCAACGGCCCGCGCACCGGCTGACCTCCGCCACCCGCCACTAGCAGCAACCCACTCCCAAGCCGCCCCGCAACCCACCATCCGCCGCAACCTGGCGACCGGCTACTCACAGCGCCGCCCGCCGATTCATGGCGCCAACCTACGGTCCTCGCCTTGGATCCCGCTTGGAGCCGCCTCCCGCTCAGCGCACCACGCCGCGAGAACGCTGCCGCCAGCCCATCCCGCTCCTCGCCGCGACCCGCTCGCGGCGACAACGGCACACCATGGTCAGCGAGGCCCTCTCCCATCACCCGGACGACAACCTCCCGCCTCATCCACACCCTCCCGCCGACGGCCGCCCACCATCCGCACCCGGCACCGCATCCGAAGGCAGACACCCCCCAGCCACCTCAACCGCGTCCTGCTGTCACGTCTCGTGGACGACTGCTGCCCACACCGACACCTGCCCGGCCAGCACATCGCCCAACACCGTCAGCAGAACCCGGCAGCACGACCCCGCTGCCGCCCCTTCCTGAAGAGACAGCCCTACCCCGTGCCGCTCCGCACCAGAACACCCACAACCACGCGTTCGAAGTCCGCATTGCACACCCCCAAGCCGAATTCTGATCCAACCACCGCGCTCGCCTTGCGGCTCGCCCTGAGACACCCCACGCTCAGCCAACCATCCCCCCAGACTCCAGCAGCCAGCCCATCACGCTCCCCGAGGCGCCCCCTGCGGGCCCCTCTGCGAGCCACCCCCGACGACAGCACCTCACACCCTTTCTTTCCTTCTCTACTAGGACACTCCCTCCTCAGCCGGAAGACACCAGTCCACCCGCCACCGCCCGCGACGAGTGGCACCCATACCTCCCCCACCCTTCCATCCCTCC
The DNA here is from genome assembly GCA_963662745.2 of Bryobacterales bacterium. Classification (GTDB taxonomy): domain Bacteria; phylum Acidobacteriota; class Terriglobia; order Bryobacterales; family UBA6623; genus VXMF01. The sequence continues at coordinate 3,698,536 of CAXXUI010000001.1, read as the reverse complement.
TCAACCGGATCCCACCGCCGCGCACCACCGCACCTGCCCGTCGAGCACCTCCAGCCACCCGCCTCCAGTTCTCCCCGCCCGACCCGCCAACCGCAGCCATCGGCTCCCAGCCTCTGCCGACCCCGCCCTGCTCCGAGTACGCCCGGGACGAACCTCCAACTAGGCAGTCGCCGCACCTGCACCCCGCCATCCACAGGCGCCATGAACGTCTCGCCCACCTCGCAGCCACCTCCAGCCGCCGCACCGCAGAGCCCTCCACAACCCGCTTGGAGGCCGCCCAAGACGCTTCCAAGCCCCCACGCGGACAAGCCGATCCAGCAGGCCGGCCCACTAGACCTCCCATCAGGCCCACCAGCCGGTGCCCGGAATGCCGAGCTGGATGCCCAACTTCTCCACCGGGACCTTCCCTGATGCCCATCCGGCGCGCCATGCCCCGCACCCCAGCCAACACCCAACAGAGCGCGGCAATCCTGTCGGATCAATCCAGAGGCCAGCCCCCACGGGCGACCAATGGCCGTCCTCGGTGGCCCGCTGCAACCACCCTCCCCCGATAACTCCCCGCCGTGCCGGCCCCAGTCGCTTGAAGGCCGCCTGCGCCAGCCACCAGCCGGCAGCAGCCCAGCGCCCACGCTGGTCCGCACCAGAAACACCCTCCACAACGCATCTAGCGGCCGCACTGCGCGCCTCCCAGCCGAGTCGCGGCCCAAGCCGCTGCCCTCGTCTCGCAGCTCGCTCTGAGGCGCTCCCCGTTCAGCAAACCATGCCGAACCTCCCCAGCAGCCAGCCCATCCCGTTCCCCGCAGCCAACACCGCCGTCCCCGCTGCGAGCCGCCGGCGGCGCAAGCGGCTGGCACCGGCCTGCGAGGACACCCTCCCCTCAACCGGAAGACACCCGTCCGCAGGGCCCCCGCCGTCCCCCCGGTGGCTGCCTCCGACCCGCGACCGGCACCGCCCGCAGCCCCCCCCGCGCTAGTCGGAGACTCTCGCCAGCGTCAACCCTCGCCGCCCCGGCCGGTCCTCCAACCCAACCCGCCAGCCGCCGCGGCGTGATGACGCCAACCACTGCTGGACTTGATTCCAGACTGCCCATTACGCTCCATGATGGACACCGCCGTCGCACCGAGCGACTCAGGCCCGCCGGCCCCGCACGGGGCCCGGCTGCCGGTGTGAGTCAGGCCGGGGACCGTTTCCCGAAGCAGTCCAGCTCCGACTCTCTTCAAGCCAATCGCCGTGCCATACTGCAAGTCGTGGAGCGGTACTTCAACACCGAGGGCCCAATGGAGGCGGAGGAACACTACTGCATCCCCCCCTTGGAGCGCGTTAACTTGGACGAGATCCTGACCTTGGTCGCCCGCAAGAAGTACTTCGTCCTGCACGCCCCCCGCCAGACCGGTAAGACCTCGACCTTGCAGGTGCTCGCCGACGCACTCAATTCCAGCGGCCGTTACCTCTGTGTGAACGCCAGTGTCGAGGCCGCCCGGGCTGCCGGCGAGGATGTCCCTCAGGCGATGCGGATCATTCTTAGCGAGCTGGCGGAACAGGCCGAGCTGATGCTCGAGGACAAGTTTGTCGGCAGCGTCTTCCCCCACCTGCTGGAGATTCACGGCGGCAATGTCCTCAACGTGACGCTCAGCCGCTGGTCGAGGGCCGCGCACCGGCCACTGGTGGTGCTGATCGACGAGATCGACTCCCTCGCAGGAGACTCGCTGTTGTCGGTGTTGTCTCAGTTGCGGGCGGGCTACCGTAATCGGCCGCAGGCCTTCCCGCAGAGCGTGATCCTGTGCGGGGTGCGCGACGTCCGCGACTACCTCGTCTACTCCAGCGCGGCCGGAGGCCGGGTCAACACCGGCAGCGCCTTCAACATCAAGGCCAAGTCGCTGCGACTGGGGGACTTCACGCAGCAGGAGATGCGGTCGCTGCTCGGCCAGCACACCGCCGAGACTGGCCAGCAGTTCGAGCCGCGAGCCTTGGAGCGGATTTGGGAGCTCACTGCGGGCCAGCCCTGGCTGATCAACGCGCTGGCCTACCAGGTCTGCTTCGAGGACAAGGGGGGATGGGACCGCAGCCGCCCGGTCACAGCCGGCGCCGTCGAGCGGGCCAAGGAGACCCTCATCCTGCAGCGCGTGACGCACCTCGACCAGCTCGCCAACGCGCTCACTGAGGAGCGCGTCCGGCGCGTGATCCTGCCGATGATCGCGGGCTCTCCCGAATACCAGTTCTCAGGGCGCGACCTGGAGTACGTCCAAGACCTCGGCCTCGTCGCTGCTGTCGGCCCGATCCGGATGGCCAACCCGATCTACGCCGAAGTCATCCCCCGCGAGCTGACCACCGTCCAGGAACGCGCGCTCAGGGAGCTCGTCTCCCCGGGCTGGTACCTCCAGCCGGACGGCAGCTTGAACGTCAAGGCGCTGCTGGCCGGGTTCCAGGCCTACTTCCGCGAGCACTCCGAGTCGTGGCTGGAGCGCTACGGCCATCGGGAGGCCGGCCCCCAGCTGGTGCTGCACGGCTACTTGCACCGCATCGTCAACAGCGGCGGACGGATCACGCGGGAGTACGCCATCGCCCGCGGACGCTCAGACCTGGTCGTCGAATGGCCCCGGCCCGGCCGCCCGCTGGCTGACCGTCCTCTCAAGCAGGTCATCGAGTGCAAGGTGGTCGGCGAGAAGAAGGGTATGGAGAGCACCATCAGCCAGGGTTTGGAGCAGACGGCTTGGTACATGGACCGCTGCGGCGCCGAAGCCGGGCATCTGGTGGTCTTCGAGCTGCGTCCCAACAAGTCTTGGGAAGAGCGGGTGTTCCGGAGAGACCCCGAGCCCGGAGCCCCGCCGATCACGGTGTGGGGACTGTGACCGCCACTGGGTGCCGCCCGTCTCGCAGCCGCCAACGGCCCGCGCACCGGCTGACCTCCGCCACCCGCCACTAGCAGCAACCCACCCCCAAGTCGCCCCGCAACCCACCATCCGCCGCAACCTGGCGACCGGCTACTCACAGCGCCGCCCGCCGATTCATGGCTCCAACCTACGGTGCTCGCCTTGGATCCCGGTTGGAGCCGCTTCCCGCTCAGCGCACCACGCCGCGAGACCCCTGCCGCCAGCCCATCCCGCTCCCCGCCGCGAGCCGCTCGCGGCGACAACGGCACACTCCGGCCTGCAAGGACCCTCCCCCATCAAGCGGACGACACCCTCGCGCCTCATCCACACCCTTCCGCCGACGGCCGCCCCCTATCCGCACCCGGCACCGCATCCGAACGTAGACACCCCCAGCCGCCTCAACCGCGTCCTGCAGTCAAGTCTCGTGGACGACTGCTGCCAAGACCGACACCCCCGGCCAGCACATCGCCCCACACCGTCAGCAGATCCCGGCAGCACGATCCCGCCGCCGCCCCTTCCTGAAGAAACAGCCCTACTCCGGGCCGTTCCGCACCAGAACACCAACTACAACGCGTTCGTAGTCCGCATTGCACACCCCCAAGCCGAATTGCGGCCCAACCCACCGCGCTCGCCTTGCGGCTCGCCCTGAGACACCCCACGCTCAGCCCACCATCCCCCCAGATTCCAGCAGCCAGCCCATCACGCTCCCCGTGGCGAACCCTGCGGGCCCCTCTGCAAGCCACCCCCGACGACAGCACCTCACACCCTTCCTTATTCCTTCTCTACTAGGACCCTCCCTCCTCAGCCGGAAGACACCGTTCCACCCGCCACCGCCCGCGACGAGTGGCACCCATACCTCCCCACCCACCCATCCCTCCTCAACCGGAGCCCACCGCCGCGCACCACCGCACCTGCCCGTCGAGCACCTCCAGCCACCCGCCTCCAGTCCTCCTCGCCCGACCCGCCAACCGCCGCCATCGGCTCCCAGCCTCTGCCGACCCCGCCCTGCTCCGGCTACGCCCGGGACGAACCTCCAACCAGGCAGTCGCCGCACGTGCACCCCGCGATCCACAGGCGCCATGAACGTCTCGCCCAGCTCGCAGCCGCCTCCAGCCGCCGCACCGCAACGCCCTCCACAACCCGCTTGGAGGCCGCCCAGAACGCCTCCAAGCCCCCACGCGGACAAGCCGACCCAACCGGCCGGCCCACTGGACATCCCATCAGACCCACCAGCCGCTGCCCGGAATGCCGAGTTAGATTCCCGACCTCTCCACAGCGAGCTTCTCTGATGCCCACCCGACACGCCATGCCCGGCACCCCAGCCAACACCCAACAGAGCGCGGCAATCCTGTCGGATCAATCCAGAGGCCAACCCCTGCGGGCGACTAATGGCCGTCCTCGGCGGCCCGCTGCAACCACCCTCCCTGGATAGCTCCCCACCGTGCCGGCCTCAGCCGCTTGAAGGCCACCTGAGCCAGCCACCAGCCGGCAGCAGCCCACCGCCCACGCTGGCCCGCACCAGAACACCCTCCACAACGCACTGAGCGGCCGCACGGCGCGCCTCCCAGCCGAGTCGTGGCCCAAGTCGCTGCCCTCGCCTCGCAGCTCGCTCTGAGGCGCTCCCCGTTCAGCCAACCATGCCGAAACTGCCCCGCAGCCAGCTCATCCCGTTCCCCGCAGCCAACACCGCCGTCCCCGCTGCGAGCCGCCCGCGGCGCCAGCGGCTGACACCGGCCTGCGAGGACACCCTCCCCTCAACCGGAAGACACCCTCTCGCAGCGCCCACGCCGTCCCCCCGGGTGGCTGCCTCCGACCCGCGACCGGCACTGCCCGCGGCCGCCCTCCCCGCGCTAGTCGGAGCCTCTCGCCAGCGTCAACCCTCGCCGCCCCGGCCGGTCCTCCAACCCAACCCACCAGCCGCCGCAGCATGACGATGCCATCCACTGCTGGACTTGATACCAGCCCGTCCGTAATTGCTCATCACGGACGCCGCTATGGACACCGCCGTCACACCGAGCGGCTCCGGCACGCCGGCCCCGCACGGGGCCCGGCTGCCGGCGTGATTCAGGCTCGGGACCGTTTCCCGAAACAGGTCAGCTCCGCTCCTTGTCAAGGCGGTAGCCGTGCCATACTGCAACCAGTGGTGCGCAAGTTCAACACCGCAGGCCCGATGTTGCCGCAGCGCCACTACTGCGTCCCGCCCCTGTCGCGGATTGATCTGGCCGAGGTCCTCGAACTGATCGAGGACCTGAAGTACTTCGTCCTGCATGCCCCTCGCCAGACCGGCAAGACCTCGACCTTGACGGCGCTCGCCGAGACCATCAACTCTGCCGGCCGCTACCGCTGCGTGTACGCCAACATCGAGGGGGCCCAGACGGCGGGCGAGGTCGTCCCGGAGGCCATGCGTTCGATCCTTGATCAGCTCGCAGGGCGGGCTAGGAGAATGCTGGGTGACGGCTTCGTTCAACAAGCCAAGGCGCGGCTTCTGGCCGACTGCGGCGCCCACAGCGTTCTGGGCGAGCTGCTCGCGCAATGGGCCGAGTCGGACCCCAAGCCGCTGGTGCTGTTCATCGACGAGATCGACACCCTTAGGGGCGACTCCCTACTGTCAGTGCTGCGGCAGTTGCGGGCTGGCTACGACCTACGGCCGCACGCCTTCCCGCAGAGCGTGATCCTGTGTGGGGTGCGCGATGTCCGCGACTACGTCGTCTACTCGAGTGTGGCCGGAGGCAAGGTCAACACCGGCAGCGCCTTCAACATCAAGGCCGAGTCCCTTCGGCTGGGGGACTTCACGGAGCAGGAGATGCGGTCGCTGCTCGGCCAGCACACGGCCGAGACCGGCCAGCAGTTCCAACCGCGGGCCTTGGAGCGGATCTGGGAGTTCACGGCAGGCCAGCCCTGGCTGATCAACGCGCTGGCCTATCAAGCCTGCTTCAAGGACAAGTCCGGACGGGACCGCAGCCGCCCGGTGACGGCCGGCGCCGTCGAGCGGGCCAAGGAGACCCTCATCCTGCAGCGCGTGACGCACCTCGACCAGCTCGCCAACGCGCTCACTGAGGAGCGCGTCCGGCGCGTGATCCTGCCGATGATCGCCGGGTCTCGCGGAGCCCCGGACTCGATTCGCGACCTCGAGTACGTCCGCGACCTCGGCCTCGTCGCACGCGACCACCCGCCGCGGATGGCCAACCCCATCTACGCCGAAGTCATCCCCCGCGAGCTGACCGCCGTCCAGGAAGGCGAGCTCAAGGACCTCGTCTCCCCGGGCTGGTACATCCAGCCGGACGGCAGCTTGGACGTCAAGGCCCTGCTGGCCGGGTTTCAGGACTACTTCCGCGAGCACTCCGAGTCTTGGCTGGAGTGCTACGGCCATCGGGAGGCCGGCCCCCAGCTGGTGCTGCACGGCTACTTGCACCGCGTCGTCAACAGTGGCGGACATATCACGCGGGAGTACGCCATCGGCCGCGGACGCTCGGACATGGTGGTCGAATGGCCCCGCCCGGGCCGCCCGCTGGCTGACCGTCCCCTCAAGCAGGTCATCGAGTGCAAGGTGGTCAGCAAGAAGAAGGGCTTGGAGAGCACCATCGGCCAGGGCTTGGAGCAGACGGCCTGGTACATGGACCGCTGCGGCGCGGAAGCCGGGCATCTGGTGGTCTTCGACCTGCGTCCCAACAAGTCCTGGGAGGAGCGCGTGTTCCGAAGGGACCCCGAGCCCGGAGCCCCGCCGATCACGGTGTGGGGAATGTGACCGCCACCGCGTGCCGCCCGTCTGGCAGCCGCCAACGCCCGCCTGATGCGGACGGCTGCCAGACCGCCGCCAAGCGCCACGCCTCCTCACCTCGCAGACTTTGTCACAGTGAGGGGCGGATGACAGTGCTGGGCCGATTAGCGATGCCGTCGTGGCGTCCTCCAGGCTCGATCCGTGGACCGGCGGCTGTCAGAGCGGGCACGGGCCTGCCCCCGCCATGCCGCGACACTGAAGAACCCTCCGCCAACCACGCCCGCGCTGGGCGAGTCCAGACTCGCTCCGGCACCGGGAATTCAACCCTGCCGTTCGACTTCAACCCCGATTGAACGAAGTCTGGTGCCAGCCCCGTCGGTCACCGGTCCGCTAGCCCGATCCGCAACGGCCGCCCCACCGCCTCCGCGGCTCACCGTTCAGCCCGGCAGCCCCTGCCAGCGCCCGCCCTGTCGGCGGGTGCTGGCACCGTCTCGTCCAGACACTCACTCGCCTCCAGCTGCTGAGGTGCAACCGACCCCACGAGACAGTCCGCCGCTGAACCAGTCCTTGCCAGCCCGCCGCCAGACCAACCTCCGCCGGCCAGCAACTGGCAGCTGCCTGCCCATCCCGGCGCTCCGCACCAAGACAGCCGCCCCAACCCATCGAGCGGCCACACTGCGCGCCTTCCAGCCGAGTCGCGGCCCAAGCCGCCGCCCTCGCCTCGCAGCTCGCTCTGAGGCGCTCCCCGTTCAGCGAACCATGCCGAACCTCCCCAGCAGCCAGCCCATCCCGTTCCCCGCAGCCAACACCGCCGTCCCCGCTGCGAGCCGCCCGCGGCGCCAGCGGCTGGCACCGGCCTGCGAGGACACCCTCCCCTCAACCGGAAGACACCGTCTCGCAGCACCCACGCCGTCCCCCCGGTGACTGCCTCCGACCCGCGAGCGGCACAGCCTGCGGCCCCTTCCCCGTGCTACCCAGCCGGAACGCCAGTCCCGCACGCGGCCCGGCTGGCGGTGTGAATCAGGCTGGGGACCGATTCTAGTGACAGACCGGTTCCTCCCTTAACCAAGCCGGTCGCTGATTCTCCACTCACGTGGTCTCCGTCTCCGACGGTCAAGCCCTCAGCTCTTTCCAAGCTTGCAAGTCCCCCAACTCCACATTCGGTCTTGGGATCCGACCTTCCAGCCCTTTGCTCCGCATGGGCTGACGGCCGGTCCGCACCTTCGCGTCTCGCCACTCCAGGCTGCGCCCCCTTCGAGCTGCCTCTGCCGGCGATTTCGCACCTAGCCTCCGGGCCGCCTCAACGACGAGCAAGCAAGCAGGACTTCCTGTGCCGCCGGTCCGGCCCTTCGGCGGGGTTGAGAATTCGTTCCCCCGTGCTTGCCGCTCCCCGTTGCCTGTGAGCGATGCTCTTCGCGCTCCTATCACTTGCAACTCCCGAAGCAATCGTCCGACCCCGCACGGCCTCCCGCGCTCGCGTGTGAGATTCCGCTCGTCCCGTCCGGCCCGAACGAGCAGTCCCGCCCGCAGACCGAGCAACTCAGTCCGACACCCGGAGGCCGAGCCGCTTCAGAGCGCCTATGGCCGCAGGTGCCGGATCCGACACTTCACACCGCCTCGGCATTCTGCATCTTCGGGAATGGATCCTGCCTCCTCTTCCCGACGCGCATTGCGCCTGGTGCTGACTCGTTCCCACACCTCGGACCGTGGGCCTCGCCCACCCCTCCATGCCGCACTCGCCATGCTGGCTAGCACGCACCGGCCATTCTCTTCCGCCGAAGAGGAGCTGGCGCCGGAACCGCCCCCCTCGATCGGGTCGGTCCGTGGCGAGCGCCGCTGCCACGGACTGTGGGCCACCGAGGCCAGTTCGCCGCGGGGCCATGGGCAGGATGCAAACCAATTGCTCGTTCCCCGAGGATGCTCACCATCCGCGTGCCGACGGCCTGCTGGAGCTGCCCAGCAGCCCCTGACGGGCTTGCCGGTCCCACTCATTCCACGATCGCCCTAGCCCCCTTGGCATCCGTGCGGCTGCCCGTCCCGTCACCCTCCACTCTCGAGCAGACGGGCGCGGCGCCACGGCCGGGAGTCTCGCTATCTCTGAAACCGTTCCTGCATCCAGTACGGGCGGAACTGTGTCCGTTGCCCGACCACGAGCTGCGCCCGGCAGCCCCCGGAGCCCTCTTCGCAGCCAGCCCTTGCGCTGGCCTGTTCAGGGCCCGTGGACGCCCGTCGTCGGGCCCCGCCTTGCCGGTCCGGGCCAGCCCGGACACTCCCTCCTCGACCGGTGCCGAACCCCTGTCTCCGGAAACCGACCCGCGTCGGCTCCGGCCCGGCTCCCCGGCCGGCCAGCCGTTGTCAGCCCGCGAATCCCTTACCGGGAATCCTTCCGCAACTCCCGGAACAGCGCGTCGCTGGCCGCGTTCATGCGACCGCTTCCTGCATTTGCTGGGATGCCTGCACTGGCCCAGCGCCCCGGCCCTGAGGGCCGCCCTGCGGCATGGATACCCCCTGCATCGGGACGCCACTTGCGATCCAGCCCGCGACGGGCTGTTGCTGAGCCTCGACGGCTGGCACGGCTGGGTGCTGCATGCTGCTCGCATCCGCACCGAGAATGTCGCTGCACTGCAGCCCGTCCTGCAGGCCACGCTGGACGACTTCGGCCCGCCGCTGGCCTGCGTGCGCGATCTGGGCAGCGCCGTAGCCAAGGCTGTTGCCAACTGCCGGACCCCGCCCTCACTCGATCTGGTGTGCCACTTCCACTTCCTCGCCGCCGTCGGAGGCCGGCTGCTGGACGCCGACCACGCCACACTGCGGCGCGGTCTGCCCCGCTGGAAGGTGCGCAGCGGCCTGCGGGCCCTGCTGCGCAGCGCGGGCGGACCGGGATTTCCCGCCAGCGGCTGCCAACGCGGGACGGACCTGCGGGCCCTGCTGTACTGGGCCGTGGAAGGCCAACGGCGGGCGGCAGCGCCGCCCACCCTTCGGGCTGCCCCACCTTGCTTTCTACCGGCGCTGCCTGCAGTTCAGCCAGCGGGCCGACGAGCGCCTGCCGCCACCGCGCTCCCGCCGCGAGCGCCGCATCCTGCGGCATGTCTCAGAGGTGCTCGATCCCGTCCGGGAGAGCGCCTTCGGCCTGACGGCCGTCGCGCAGCGCTTGGAGCGCAGTCAGGCGGCCTTCGCAACCCTGCGCGACCTACTACGGCTGCGGCATGACGAACTGCGCGGCCGGGCACCGCACCAGCCCCCGACCGTTGCATCCGGCGCCGTCCTGCTGAACTCAGTCGCCCAGCAAGTCGAGCGGCACCGCCGCCAGCTGCGCCGCCAAGTCAGGGCGCAGCGCCAGCAGGGCCAACCCGGAGGGCACTGCCCGCAAGCGATCGTGCTCGACTATCTCGACCGCTACCGGGAGCACCTGTTCGGACATCCCCCGGCGCGCGACGGCGAGGGCCGCATCACGGCGGTCGTGGAGCGCACCAACAATCCGGCCGAGCACTTCTTCGCCCAAGCCAAGTGCCAGCTGCGACGCCGACCGGGTGTTGAGTCCTGAATTATTCGAGCGGGGGATTTCCGGATTATTTGATCGCGATGAGAGGCGGAATTCCCGGATTAAACGGACGGCGTGGAAAGTTCCGGATTAAACGAGCGGAGGGGCCCGGCTGTGTCCCGGATTATTTCGCCGGGAGTGTTGAGGCCGGGATTAGCAGGCGGGGAGCGGGATTTTCCGGATTGCTTGCGCTTGGCTGGGGGGTGAGGGGGGTGGGAAGGTGAGCTGGAAAACTGCTACTGCAAGAAGGAAAAGGAAGGGGTCAGCAGGAGCGGACCAGGAGTTGGTTCCAGTCCTTGGCGCCGGGAGGTGGGAGGCGTCGTGCGGAGGGATGGCGAGCGAGGAGTCGTTGTGCGGCGAGTTGTCCTGGGGGGTCGTTGTCGAAGCCGCACAGCAGGCGCTGAGGGGGAGTGCTGCTGAGCCACTGGGGGATGGAGTTGGCGAGGCCGGCGAGGGAGGCGAAGAGGGTGTGCGGGGGGAGTTGGGGGAGGTTGAGCAGGAGGGCGGAGAGGGCGTCGATGGCGGATTCGCAGAGCAGGACGCAGGGGGGTGGAGCGTCGGAGGGGGGCGTGCGGCGCGCGATCCAGAATCCGCCGCGTTGTTTGCGGGAGCCAGGGGCGAGGCCTTTGAAGGTGGCGCCGGAGGGGCTGGGGCGGGAGCCGTTCAGAGGGGCGTCATACTACCCCATTCCACGAGGCTCGGCAGGAGTCTCGACAGCAGCAGGTGCGGATTTGCCGCCGGGGCCACCCGTTCGACGGCTGGCGGCTCAAGATCGTGTCCAGCCGGAGACGTGCCAACGGCCAGCTCTGGCTGTACGTTGAGCTGCCCGACGGTCGGCGGCGCTCCTGGCCGGCTGCCTGGACCACGCTGCAGCCGCCGCCGGAGGGCGACGAGTGCGTCCGCGCCCGCGTGGCTGACCTGCGAGTGTTGCTGTTATTTGTCACATTATTTGGCACGAAAATGGGCTGTTTTTGTCAAACTGGATGATTCCAGATAAGGGAACTTTCTCATTTAATGTGACAAATCCATCGGCGTGGGTGAGTCGGCCGGTAGGCTTTCGGACATGCGTTGGAGGTGCTGCGCGGCAGTCTTGCCTGCAATTGCGTGCGCGCAGGGCCGGGAGCCGGGCGAGAACGCCTACGCTCCTCCTGACCCCTTCCTTTTCCTTCTTGCAGTAGCAGTTTTCGAGCTCGCCCTCGCCCCCAGCCAGACGCAAGCAATCCGGAAAATTCCGCTCCCCGCCTGCCATTTAATCCGGAAAACGCCTTGCCAAATAAACCGGAAGACAACAGTTGCGTACTCTGGTGCAAGCGTTGCAGCGGCGCCATGCGGGACCAGGGGCGGACAGCGGGGCTGGAGGGCAGGCTGCTGGCGCTGCTGCAGCAGGAGGAGCAGGAGGAGCGGCAGGCCCGCTGGCGGAGTCTGCCGGCCGAGGCGCGGCGGGCAGCGGTGGAGCAGCTGGCGCGGATGATGCTGCGGACGCTAGCGAGGGGGTGGGGCGATGAAGCGGGAGACGCTGATCCAGCCGACGCATCTTGAGCGGCTGGCGTTGGTGTACGTGCGCCAGTCGACGCCGGGACAGGTGCTGGAGAACCGGGAGTCGACGCGGTTGCAGTACCGCTTGCGAGAGCGGGCGGAGCAGCTGGGCTGGCCGCGGGAGCGCATCCAGACGATCGACGAGGATCTGGGCTGCTCGGGATCGGGGGCAGTGGAGCGCGCGGGGTTCGAGCGGCTGCTGAGGGCCGTGGCGCGGGGGCGGGCCGGAGCGGTGTTCGGCCTGGATGCGTCGCGCTTCGCGCGCAACGGGGCGGAATGGTTCCAGCTGTTGCGCTGGCTGCGGGCCACGGACACGTTGCTGGTGACGGACGAAGGGGTGTATGACGCCAACAGCGGGGACGACAGTTTCGTGCTGGGCATTCACGGGGCCCTGTCGGAGGCGGAGCTGTACAAGATCAAGGCGCGCATGGACAAGGGGGCGCTGAACAAGGCGCGGCGGGGCGAGCTGTACATCAATGTGCCGACCGGTTTCGTGGTGGACGGCCAGCGGTTGCGCAAGGACCCGGACCGGGACGTGCGCGAGGCGGTGGGGGAGGTGTTCCAGCGATTCCGGGAGTTGGGGACGGCCGGGCAAGTGACGAGGCAGCTGCGGGCGGAGGGGCTGAAGCTGCCGTCGCGGTATGCGGGCGAGCAGGGGTTGGAATGGCGCGAGGCGACCTACTCGCGGGTGTGTAACGTGCTGAGGAATCCCGCCATGGGCGGGGCGTACGCGTGGGGCAGAACGCGCACGAAGCTGCACTTGGACGAGCGGGACCGGGAGCGCAAGACGAGGCGCAAGTTGCCGCTGGAGGAGTGGCGGGTGCTGTTGAAGCAGCACCACGAGGGCTACGTGGAGTGGGAGGAGTGGCTGGCGATCCAGGAGCGGCTGGCGCGGAACGCAGTGAGGCACGGCGGACGAGGGGCGGCGCGGGAAGGGCGGGCGCTGCTGCAGGGGCTGGCCATCTGCGGCAGCTGCGGGCGGCGGATGCAAGTGCGTTACGCGAGCTCGGTGCAATACCGCTGCGTGCCCAGGAACGGCGAGGGAGGCTGCCAGTATCTGGGGGGCGAGCGGCTGGATCGGCTGGTGGCGGAGCTGTTGCTGGAGGGGCTGGGGCCGGCGGCGGTGGAGGCCGCCCAGCAGGCGGAACGGCTGCGGGAAGAAGCAGCGCGGCGGCAGCTGCTGGGGTACCGGCGGGAAGTGGAGCGCAAGGAGTGGGACGAGCGCAAGGCGCGCCGGGAGTATTTGGCAGTGGAGCCGGAGTTCCGGCGCGTGAAGCGGACGCTGGCGCGGGACTGGGAGCGGGCGCAGCAAGAGCTGGAGCGGGCGCGGGAGGCGTTGCAAGCAGCGCGCCAGGAGCAGCAGGCGTCGCGGGCGGGCGAGCCGGCTGCGCTGTCGCGGGAGGAGCGGGCGGGCCTGAGGCAGTGCTGCGAGGACTTGCGGGCCGTGTGGGAGCACGAGGCGACCAGCTGGCGGGACCGCAAGCGACTGCTGGGGGCGGTGGTGGAGGAAGTGGTGCTGACCAGTGACCGCGAGGCGGGCCAGCTGGGAGTGCTGCTGCGCTGGCGGGGGGGCTGGATCGACGAGCGGGAGCTGACTCGGCGGCCCATGCCCGAGCACGAGCGCACGCCGGAAGCGACCGTGGAGCTGGTGCGGCGCCTGGCGCAGTTCGATTACGACCGCGAGGTGGCCGCGGAGTTGCGGCGGAGGGGGTTGCGCACGGCGCGCGGTCTGGAGTTCACGCGGCGCCGGGTCAGGTTCTTGCGACAGCAGCACCGCATCCCCGGCTGCCCGCGCAAGCAGGCCGGCGGTCCGGAGCCGGTGTCGGTCCCGGCAGCGGCGCGGGAGCTGGGAGTGTCGGTGTCCTCGCTGTACCGCTGGATAGCGCAGGGCTGGGTGCCGGCCGAGCGGTCGGGGCCGGAGGGCGCCCTGCGGGTGCGACTGGACGCGAGAGTGAGGGCGAAGTTTCGCGAGGTGGTCTGTTGTCTTCCGGTTTATTTGGCAAGGCGTTTTCCGGATTAAATGGCAGGCGGGGAGCGGAATTTTCCGGATTGCTTGCGTCTGGCTGGGGGCGAGGGCGAGCTCGAAAACTGCTACTGCAAGAAGGAAAAGGAAGGGGTCAGGAGGAGCGTAGGCGTTCTCGCCCGGCTCCCGGCCCTGCGCGCACGCAATTGCAGGCAAGACTGCCGCGCAGCACCTCCAACGCATGTCCGAAAGCCTACCGGCCGACTCACCCACGCCGATGGATTTGTCACATTAAATGAGAAAGTTCCCTTATCTGGAATCATCCAGTTTGACAAAAACAGCCCATTTTCGTGCCAAATAATGTGACAAATAACATGGTCCCGGAGGGTTACGTGCGGGCCGAGGCGGCGGCGCGGCAGCTGGGAGTGTCCCGCCAGACGATCTGGTCGCGCATCCGGGCCGGCTCGCTGCCGGCGCTGCGCGTGGTGCGGGGCGCGGAGAGGGGCTTGTACGTGCGGTTGGGCAGCGTGTCGCAACCGCAGTTGCCCGGCTTGCAGGGCGCTGCTGAGGGGAGCGGTTGATGCCGGCGCCGCGCAGCAGCACGCGACCGAGGGGGCCGCTTTCGCGGCGCTCCGCGGACCGCCCGCCAGCCCGCCCGCGGCGTTCCCACGATGCAAAGTGCCTGGCGAGGCGCACTGGCGGGCTGCCGGCTGGCAACTGCCGGCCGACGGGGGCTGCCGCCGGCCCATTCTCAGTCACGGGAGCAGGGGGGCCGGCCGACGGGAGGCCGGAATCCGTCGTCAGGGCCCATTCTCACCACGTAAGCGGACGCTGCGCGCTGCAGCCGGACGGGACCAGTGCGGCCCGCATCCTCCCCCTTGCCAGGCCCCGCGGGACGCCCTTGCCGCGGCGGCAGCGCCCACTCTCGAAGCGTCGACTCCCGGAATGCTCCGCACGGCCGGGCCGCTATCCGCCCTCTGCTGCGGAGGCGTCCCGCAGCCCGTCTGGGGGCCCAACAGCAGCGATCAGGCGTTCCTCGAACCCATTCGGCCTGTCCGGGCCGCCATGGCGCAGGGAATGGCAGCCATGGCAGCCTGCCTGCGGCACCCTGCCGCCTCAGGCCCAGCCTAGGATGGACTTCCTCGGCCTGCCGGTCGGCAGCCAGACTTGCGCAGCAACGCACACCCTTGCGCGACCCGATTCTCTGCCAGCCAACCATTGCACAGCGTGCAGTAGCACAATGGAGGTGCATTATGAAGCGTAGCTGTTGAGTTCGGCGCCGGTGTGACGGCGGCGCAGGTCGCGGCAGAGGAAGACGGCGTTTTGGCGAGCGTCGGCCCACAGGATGCCGGCTTGGCGGCAGTGGTCGAGCAGGCGGGGGCGGAGGCGTCGGGAGCGGGCGAGATAGTGGCGGACCGGGGGCCAGCGGGAGTCGCAGGGGGGCGGCAGGGAGAGTGCGCGGACGGTGCCGGGTTGGGCTGGCGGAGCGTGCGCCGGAGCTGGAGGCAGGGCGTCGAGGAAGGCGAGGGCTTGGCGGAAGGAGCAGCCGCGGGCGTGCAGCACGAGGTCGATGGCGCCCCCGCCGCCTTGACCGCGGCGGTGGTCGAAGAAGCGCGTGCCGCGAATGGCGAGCACCGAGCCGGGGCGCCGCCAGCGCTGGCGGTTGCGGGGGTCGCGGCGGTAGCCGAGCTGGCGGGCGACCTGCCGCAGCGGGCGGTTGCGGGCCCGGGCGAGGCGGTCGGGCGAGGCGGCGCGGGTCACGAGCGCAGCTCGCGGCAGGCCTGCTGCATGTGCCGGGGGCCGATCTCGGCGGCCTCGTCGGCGGCGGCGGCGAGGCAGGCGAAATGGGCGAGGCGGTTGACGGCGCGCGGCAGGCCGCGGGAGGCTTGGTGGAGCGTCTCGAGGGCGGCGGTCTCGAACAGCGGGCGGCTGCAGCCGGCTTGCTGCAACCGGTGCTGGAGGTAGCCGGGGAGCTCGTCGCGGCGCAGGCCGGAGAGGTGGTGGCGCATGACGATGCGCTGGCGGAGCGATTCATGCACGGCCATGGCCAGCCGGCGGCGGAGGGCGGAGAGGCCGACCAGCAGCAGGCACAGGCGGCGGTCGGCGTCCATGCGGTAGCTGGTGAGCAGGCGCAGCTCCTCGAGCACGTCGTGGCGCAGGTGATGGGCCTCGTCGATGATCAGCACGGAGCTCTGGCCGCGTTCGCTGGCTCGCCGGGACACTTCGGCGCGGATGGCGCGGAAGGCTTGGGCCCGGTAGCGGGAGACGTCGAGTCCGAGCTGCCAGCCGATGGACTGATAGGCGTCCAGCACGCTGCCGGTGGTGAGCGCGACATAGGCGGGCGGGAGCGAATCCGAGCGCAGGCGGTCGGCGAAGCGGCGGCAGGCGCTGGTCTTGCCGCAGCCGGGTTCGCCGGTCAGCAGGCCGATGCCGCGCAGCTCGAGCAGGTGCTGGAGGCGCGTGTCGGTCTCGCGGGCGTCGCGGGAGCGGAACATGCGGTCGGCGGGGAGGGTTTCGTCGAAGGGGAAGCGGGAGAAGGAGAAGTGTTCGAGGTACATCAGGAGGGGTCCTTGCCCTGCAGGCGGCGCAGGGGGATGCCGGCCGGGTCGTCGCGGCTGCCGGCTGGCTGGTCTTGGCCGGGCGGGCGGCGCTCGACGGCGGGCCGTTCGCCGCGGGAGAGGGCGTTGGCGTAGGAGTCGAGCACGGTGGCGCGGCCGGCTGAGGCGCCTTGGTGCTGCACGGGCAGCGGGGCGTCGGGCGGGGCGGAGGCGTCATGCAGGAGGGTGACGAACTCGCCGATGAGTCCGGCGTCGACCTCGTAGATGCGGTTCTTGAAGCGCACGGTGCAGTCCTTGTAGACCTTGCGGCGGACGGGTTCGAGGAACAGGGAGGTGAGGTCGGTCTCGGGGCCGACGGGGCGCAGGCTGGGGGAGCTCACGGGCCAGCGCTCGAGGGGCGTGCAGTCCCGGTTGCCGAGGCCGCTGTGGGGTGCGCGGTGGTATTCGCCTTCGATCCACGAGCCGAGGCGCTGGTTGAGGGCGTCGAGGCTGCGAGTGCCTGCCGAGCCGAGCTCGGGCAGCAGCTGGGAGCGGACAGTGCGGAAGAAGCGCTCGATTTTCCCGCGCCCTTGGGGGGTGTAGGGGCGCGTGTGGATGAGGCTGATGTTGAGGCTGGCGCAGATGCGCGCCAGCTCGCTCGAGCAGTAGGCGCTGCCGTTATCAGTGTAGAGGCGCTCCGGGATGCCGCAGCGGATGAGGGCGGTCTTGAAGGCGGGCAGGAACAGCGCCGTGGATTCACCGCAGGTGAAGGTGGCGTGGGGGATGTAGCGGGTCGCGTCATCCAAGAAGCACAGCAGGTGCGCCTTCTTGCGCCGGCGGCGGTCGGCCGGGTCGCAGCCGGTCTGGGGGCCGTGCATGTAGTCGGTCATCCACAGCTCGCCGGCATGCCGGAAGCTGAAGCGGCGGCGGGCCTTGGGTTGCGAGGAGGGGTCGCCGCGGGAGGTCAGGCCGGCGTTGCGCAGCAGGCGGTAGACGGTGGAGCGCGCCATGCGCGCCTCGGCGGGCACCTTGCCGCTCTCGCGCGCCCGCTCGATCACCTTGCGGACCGCCCAGCGGGGATGCCGCTCCTTGATCTCGATCAGCAGGTCCGCGACGGCTGCGGGGAGCCGGCGCGGCCGACCGCGGTCGCGCCGCGGCTTGGGGCGCAAGGCGTCCAAGCCGCCCGTCCGGTACAGCCGCGCCCACGAGCGCAGCGTCGACACGCCGATGCGGTTGCGGCGGCTGCCGGGGATCGTGTGCGTGCGCTCCGACTGCCGGCGCAGCTGCCTGCCGATCGCCGGATGGCCGGCCGGCAGGCGCAGGATCTCCGCAATGACGCCGTGGCGGAACACGGCGATCTCTTCGGACAGTTTCGATGGTTCGGGTGGCTTCGATGGTTCGGGTGGCATGGTCTCGGGAGTGCGCGAGAGCCCTTCCGAGGGGCCTCCCGCCGTTCGAGTCCCAAGCTACCCGACGGCTGCCGGCGTGGCAACGCCCGCATTGTGTTGGCCGGGGGGCGAGCGCCCCGTTTCCGCATTCCCCTGCTGCCGGACCTCCGGGAACGACCGGAAGCCCAGCGGCGCCGGCAGCCGGTGCAGGTGACCCTTCGCCTGCCGGCGCAGCTGCCGCAGCACCTGCCCGTCTTCGGCGGCCAATTGCTGGCGGAAGGCTTCCAGCGTCGGAGCCAGCTTGTGCCAGTCCACCGGGCCTGACCGGATCAGCATGAGCAGCGCCAGATGCAGGGCGTGCACTCTCCGGTCGAGCCAGCGCAGATTGCCTTGCAGGGGCTTGTCCGGACGCAGCTCGTCCACTGCCTGCTCGCGCGTGCCTCCCTGCTCGGCGCGAGCGACCGCCTCTTCGACCGGCTCCAGCTGGCCCGACAGATGCGCGCACAGGAAGTCCGGCAGCAGGCTGCAGGTCTTGTGGCAGACCGGGCACCAGAGTCGCTTGACGCCGTATCCCCCCGCGCGCAGGTACCAGCCGTGCCCCGTCAGCAGCGGCGGGTCGTGCTCGCACTGCGGGCAGCGCATGCGGACCGGGTCGGTCCACAGCGATCCGCTAAGCTACTCCTTGTCGGTGCAATCGGTTTCCAAACGAACTTGCATGGCGCCGGCCGGGGCCCGGCGAGTGTCGGTCGCGCGGGCCCGTCACGATCTTGCGGCGCGGCCGGCTGGGACCGGCCGCGCCGCCATCGTGGCTTGATTGTGACGGCTCCCCGTCGCGGAGCCTGCCCGTGCGTTCCGCTGCTGCGCGCCGCTGCGCACCGCTCGCACCAAATTTCGTCGGGCAACCGCCGTCCTGCCCTGCTCGAGCCGCAATTCGTAGTCCACTGGATTCCGGATTGCTCTGCTGGCTCACCCGTTTTGACATTCAGACAGAGTGACCCCAGATCGCTTCAGTTCAGGAAAATAATCTGAAGTTCAACGTGCGCCGTGCTAAGGCACTGGCTCCCAGCGGGTGCGAAGCCCGCCCGGCTAACTGTCGCTCCAGCCGGAAGCCGTCGGAGCGGGTCATGGAGGTAACGACATGGACTGAAGCACTCCGACGTGACGGGCCGCCTTATGGGCGGCTCAGCGAGCACGCAGGCCGCAACGCGAGTGAACGCCGAGCAGGCCTCGAAAAGGATGATGCGGAGGCCGACCCGCCGTTGTTTCGGGGAAGGCAGCCAGCGTCCGGGAAGCGAGCGACGCGAGCACCGGGCGTCTCCGCCGGGGTATTGGCGGCAGCATGCGTGCCAGAGGGAGACGGAGGCAACACGGGAAGCCCTGTCGGTGGCGTGCACGCGCCAACCGGCATCCCGCGAGGGACAGGCCGGGCCGGTCAGGGTGGCGGAGAGGCCCGTAGTACCGGGGAAGCCGGGTAATGCCGGTGGAGGGAAGGGGCCTCAGTTCGAGAGCGATGCAGGAAGGAGGACAGGACCGATGGAGACTGGCGCGAGCCTATTAGCTCCGGAAAAGTTCGGAGACTCCAGAGCGCATCACCTGCGCAAGCGAAGGAAGACCCGGACCACTGCGCGCAGCAGTGGCCGGGAGAGCTGGCACGCGCCGTTGACGCACCTGCGGACCAGCGGCTCAGCCAGTGGCAGTGTCGGAAGCACCAGGCGAAGTCGGGCCACCCCGTGCGGTACCCGAGCGAGAGGCTGAGGATTGACTTCGGCCTCGTGCGCCTGCCAGTGCGGACGGCCAGCTTTCCGTGGGCGAAGGCAGGATCTCGTCCGAGAGCCGGATGCTGGAAATCGGCACGTCCGGTTCGATGAGCGGGGAGAGGAGACGTAGGAACAGCCAGGCTAACTGGTGATGGACAGGCGGTGAGAGTCCGCCAGAGCAAAGGAGCGAGTCCTAGCCATGCTCACCGCGAGTCATGCGTTGTCAGCCGCGAGGCTGGGAATGAAGCGTTGACAGCGGCGCGTGCGGGCGGAGTAAATGAGCACCGTAAAACTCAAAGTTCGGAGTGCCGAGGCTGTCTACGTGGTCGAAGGCAACATCGTGCGGACCAAAAGCAACGTTAGGGCGAATGGTCGGCGCGGACTCCGCGGTGTCGGAGAGCTCAGGCACGTACGTACGTCCAGAACCGGGACCTGGGAGGTCTGCGTGCCGCCCCGGCGGGTCGCCGCCGGGGCCGCAGCGGGAATGACAGGAGTCAGAAGTCGATGATGTACGACACGCAGAAGTCAGACTCGGGCGTAGTACCGACGAAGGCGGCGAACCAAGGGGCGCGAGTCCCGGCGGAGTCGCTGGAGGGAAGGGCCGGGATCGAGAGGAATCCGGGAGGGGGCCGCACGGACCGCACGCAGAGGCGGGAGGTCGTGTCACAGGGCGCCGAACGGATACGGCAATTTGTAACGAGGAATCCGCAGGAGAAGCTGACTGCGCTGCTGCACCACGTCAGTGAGGAAGCGCTGGGGGAGGCGTATGCCGGGCTGCGGCCCGAGGCGGCCCCGGGCGTGGACGGAATGACATGGGACGCCTACGGGGTGGGGCTCGACGAGCGATTGTCGGACCTGCACCGGCGGGTGCATGTGGGAGCGTACCGGGCGACGCCGTCGCGGCGGGTGATGATACCCAAGCCGGACGGGGGCGAGCGACCGCTCGGGATCGCCGCATTGGAGGACAAGATCGTCCAGAAGGCGGTGGTGGATGGGATCCTGACGCCGATATACGAGGCGGAATTCCTCGGATTCAGCTATGGTTTCCGACCGGGGCGGAGTGCGCATGACGCGCTGGACGCCTTGGCAGTGGGGATCGAGCGGTGCAAGGTCAACTGGATCCTTGACGCCGACGTGGCCAGATACTTCGATACGCTGGACCGGGATCGACTCGTCGATCTGCTGGGCCGCAGGATCGGGGATAGGCGGCTGCTGAGGCTGATCCGGAAATGGCTGAACGCCGGAGTGCTGGAAGAGGGCCTGTGGGCCGACACGGGGCGGGGCACCCCTCAAGGTGCCGTGATTTCCCCGGTGCTGGCCAACGTCTACTTGCATTATGTGCTGGACGCATGGGTCCGCCAGTGGCGGCAGGAGCAGGCCCGGGGCGAGGTCATCATCGTGCGCTATGCCGACGACTTCGTGCTGGGGTTCCAGCACCGCGGCGACGCGGTGCGCCTGCGCGAGGCCTTGGAGGCCCGGCTGGCCGACAACGGGTTGGCGCTGCACCCGGAGAAGACGCGCCTGATCGAGTTCGGGAGGTTCGCCGCGGCGAGCCGCGCCGGGCGGGGAGAGGGCAAGCCGAAGACCTTCGACTTCCTCGGCTTCACGCATTACTGCGGGAAGACGCGGCAGGGAAGGTTCCAACTGGGGCGGAAGCCGATTGCGAAGCGGATGAGCCGCAAGCTGAAGGGACTCAAGCGGGTGCTGCTGCGCAACCGGCACGCGGACCCGAAGGACACGGCGCGGTGGCTGGGGCAGGTGTTGAACGGATGGCTGAATTACTACGCCGTCCCGGGCAGCTACCGGTTTCTGGCACGCTTCCGGGAGCGCCTGAAGCGCATCTGGGCGTGGACGCTGCGACGGAGGTCACAGAAGGGCCGCATCGACTGGAAAAAGCTGGACGCGCTCTGCAAGGAGCTGTGGCCAACGGTCCGGATCCGACACCCGTGGTCAAATCAACGATTCGCCGTTAGACACACGAGATAGGAGCCGGATGCATTAGCATGCACGTCCGGATCTGAGCGGGGGGCGCCGGGAAACCGGTGTCCCTACCGCAATCTAAGCGGGAAGGTCAGTGAGGCACCTACAGATGGCGAAAGCCGTAGGAACAACCCTAAAACAGCTACTGCTTCCTTGCTAAGGCCAACGCGCCTCTCCTCGACTCTACACCGGGCCGCGCGCACTGGGGGCGCGACATGCAGGACCAGCCGGCGCAAGTCGCCCTGACCGCCTACCTGTGCGATCCAGACAACGTCAGGATCGTGTGCGGCACTCTGGACGCACTGCCCCGGGCGTTCTCCGAACTGGTCCGCTCTGGACAGAGGCCACGGTCCGGCCGGCCCTCGACCGCTACGCCCGCAACTCCGACCTGCGTCGGCGCGTCAAGCAATGGTCCGCGCAGTCTAGCAACGGAACGACACCCGCGCAGCCCACCTCTACCTCACCCTCCTGAGCTCGCTTGCCGTCGTCGCTCCAACCGAATTCTGACGCGATAGCTCGCGGTAGTCCGCAACCCTGGCAAGAAATTACGTGAATCCAACCAGGACCGCACGATCCCTCCTTCTTGCCTTGGCGGGCTGTCACAATCGATCAGACCGAATAAAGCCGGGGATTTGACAGAATTGCCGACTAGTGCGAGCGCGGCGGAGTGGAGCATGGACGGGTGGCCGCGCCAGATCGTGCTTGGGCCAACCCGCGATCATGTCAGGCTTCGGAGGTTACACTACGTTGAGTCTTGGGCGCTCGGCGCTGCCTGAGCGACTCTAAGGCATGGATGATCCCAATCCTCCGTTCAGCAACCGGGAGAGCCGCTGGTGGCAGACGAGACTCAACTTCGCGAAGGCTAGGTCCTGACGGGTTCCTCATTCAGCGAGCTGATGCTGGTGGAGACGATTCGGGGGAACTGGAGCGGTGTTTGGGTAGTCGGCATGGTCGGCCAGCGTTCCGAGCGGTTCCGCCGGGTGACGCTGACGGCTGACGACATCGCGGCGCTGAAGATCGCCGACTCCGTGCTCTCGCATTCGGGCGCTGGGAGGCGGACGGGACTGCGGGGCGAGATCACCAAAGGAGGCAAGCAGTGACGCTGGGCCATTCTCAGAAACATCTTCAAAAGGGCGGACAGATTCTCAAGACGCGCGATGATCAGGTCCCGGTTTTCCTGGTGCGCGATGGCGCAGCTGAGGAGTCCACCAAGCCGTTCAGGCTACCCAGTGACGCGACGTGCTCCTGGATAAGAGCTAACGGACCCTTCGGTCCGGAGAAACTGCGTCCCAGGATCGAGCCGTGGCTTACAGCGCTAGTCCAGTCCGAGCATCTTTCGCTACTCCTTGGTTCCGGCCTGACGCTCGCCGCACATGCAATCGCGACCGAGGATCCGCTTCCTGGCATGGGCGCGATCAGTATTGACGTGCTGCACGAGGAGGAGATCGCGGCGGACGCAAAGCGCGCTTCTAAGCTTGCAGGGCGCGACACCGGGAACTTCGAGGACCAGGTACGTGCTGCCAATGAGTTGCTGCGCGGCCTTGAGATCATCGCTTCAACCAAGGCGATCAATGCTCCAGAGCATGAGCAGATCGAGGGCCTACGAAGAGGCTTTAAAACCGCCTTGGGCTCATTCGCGCACTCGATACTCAAAGGAGAGCGACAGCTCGTATCAGCTTCTGCCGAGAAACGCGAGCGGGCGTTCAATCACCTCGTCAGCTTCCTCATGAGCTTCGCGAGCCGGTCCGGCACGCGCGAGCGGCTGCATCTGTTCACGACGAACTACGACCGCTACGTGGAAGCTGCCGCGGATGTGGCGGGGCTGCGGCTGATCGATCGGTTCGTGGGCACGTTGGCGCCGGTGTTCCGTGCGTCACGGCTCAATGTCGACCTCCACTACAACCCGCCCGGCATCCGAGGCGAGCCGCGCTACCTGGAGGGCGTTGCCCGCTTCACAAAGCTGCACGGCTCGGTAGACTGGGTGGACTGCGGTCGGACGATTCGCCGGATCGGGCTGCCGTTCGGTGCCGAGGACGCCACCCCCTACTTAACAGGGGCGGGGTCGAGAGGAGCTGATGCGATGCGGCTGATGATCTACCCGAACGCCGCCAAGGATCGGGAAACAGCGGCGCACCCCTACGTTGAACTGTTTCGGGATTTCGCTGCGGCCATCTGCCGGCCGAACAGCACGGTTGTCTGCTACGGCTTCGGCTTTGGCGACGAGCACATCAATCGAGTGCTCGAGGACATGCTGACCATCCCGTCGACGCACCTCGTGATCATCGCTCACGGCGACCCTCTCTGCCGGATCATGCGCACCTACGAAAAGCTGGGCTGCCACGCCCAAGTCACACTTCTGATCGGCGACCACCTCGGCGACCTCCAGACGCTCGTTGACCACTACCTGCCCAAGCCGGCGATCGACCGCACAACCTTCCGAATGGCCGAGCTACTGAAATCTCGATGGACGGTAGGCCAGAGTGAGGACGATAGAGCGGGCACGGCTGCGGCGGACGAAGGAGGCGCGGACGGATGAGCGAAGCTCCCTTCGAACATGCAGGAAGTCTCCGGATCGGTGCGGTCGACTTCGTCTCTCCAGACGAGATCAAGGTCGCCATCGATATCGAGGCGCCCGAGTCCATTGCGCTGAACACGGGCGGACCGAGGCCTTTCCCACGAGTCAACGGCTACCTGTTGGTCCCGGTGGACGACGGATTTCTCGTCGGCCAGACCGAGTGGATCACGGTAGAACGCTCGCCATTCCCGAAGCGTCGTGGGATGCAGGACTTCGGCCTCGTAGATCTGCCATACCCGCTGCGCAGGCTACGCCTCAATCCACTGGGTACCCTGCGAGCTAGAGCAATCGAGGAGACCTACGTCTTCCGCCGGGGTGCTGACTTGCTGCCATCGGTCGGCACTGCAGTCGTGCTACCGACCGAAACGCAACTCCGCTCGATCGTGGAATCCGGCGAAAGGCGGCGGGTCAAGATTGGCACAAGCCCGCTTGCCGGAGACGCGGAGGTCTGTGTCGATCCGGACCGGCTGTTCGGGCGCCATCTCGCCGTCCTTGGCAACACCGGCAGCGGCAAGTCTTGTTCCGTTGCCGGACTGATCCGCTGGAGCCTCGAACAGGCCACGCAATCGTGCGCAGATGGGCGACCCAATGCCCGATTCATCGTTCTCGACCCCAACGGCGAGTACTCACGGGCGTTTCCGATGGGCGATCCCACGGTTCGGCCCCGGATCTTCAAAGGGAATCCCGGCGACGGTGAGCGTGCGCTCAAGGTGCCGTTGTGGTTCTGGAACAGCGCGGAGTGGAGCTCGTTCACGCAAGCGAGCGCAAGGACGCAGCGGCCATTGCTGCGGCGGGCGTTGCGCGAGGTCAAATCAGGACGCGCGGATATCGCCGCTCCGACAGGAGAGGAGAAGCGGCTAGCGCTACGCCGGTTCCTCTCGTCTCGCCTGATCTCGGTGCGAAACGACTTGCGCTCGGGTGCTAACCATGCGGACGAAAACAAGTTCGGCTTCCGACTGAAAGCGATGGTTGCCGACCTCGAGCCCAAGATTGCCGAGTACCCGGACAATCAGCTCGCGGAGGTTCGAGACGCCATCCACGCAGCGTTGCGTGCAACGCACAACAGCTTTGAGAAGAACGGGAAAACCATCGAGTTCTTTCGTGCATTCACGGATGTGCAGGTGGATGCAATCGTCGCTGCCTTGCGGTCGGCTGTCGAAACCGTTGGTGGCATCGTCTACCAAGACGGTCCCGATGAAGACGCCCCCCTTTACTTCCAGGGAACGGACCTCGCGGACCATCTGGAAATCCTTGCGGATCAGGAGAACGTGAGCCAGTACTTGGATTTTCTGGTCGCCCGAATCCGTGCGTTCCTTTCAGATCCAAAGATGAAGGCAATCATCGCCGATGCCGATGATCTGACACTTGACAAGTGGTTGGCGGACTATATCGGGGGCGACGCGGCCGCAAATGGATGCGTCTCGGTGATCGACCTATCCCTGGTCCCGACCGAGGTGGTCCACATCGTCACAGCCGTGATTGCCCGCATGACGTTTGAGGCTTTGCAGCGGTACGTCAAGTTGAACGGCACGACGCTTCCCACGGTGCTGGTGATGGAGGAGGCGCACACGTTCATCAAGCGCTACAGAGAGGACATCGAGAACCAGGACGCGGCGACCGTCTGCTGCCAAGTCTTTGAGCGCATCGCTCGTGAGGGGAGGAAATTCGGACTCGGCCTTGTACTCTCGTCCCAGCGGCCGTCCGATCTCTCTCCCACAGTGTTGTCGCAGTGTAACACCTACCTTCTTCACCGTATCAGCAACGATCGTGACCAAGAGCTTGTCCGCCGGCTCGTTCCAGACAACCTCAGAGGGCTGCTGCGCGAGCTGCCTGCGTTGCCGTCGCAGAGCGCGATCCTGCTTGGTTGGGCTTCGGAGCTTCCGATCCTAGTGAAGATGAAAAACCTGCCCAAGTCGCAGCAGCCGCGCTCCGACGATCCCGAGTACTGGGGGGTATGGGTGGGCAAGGATGAGGAAGGCGATCCCATTTTGCGTAAGACGGATTGGCAGGAGATCGCGGCAGACTGGCAGACGGGTCCGACCACTGACAGCGACGATACAGGGGAGACGGAAGAGTGCTCAGAGTTCTGACCATGGGCTAACCAGCTTTGTCCATGGTCAGAACTCTGGGGCCATAAGACTTCAGCGAACATCTAGACCACTTCGACCATCGAGATGCCCTGTCGGAACGATTTGTCGGGTCCTTTATAGGCCGCACAGCTTTTCCACATCACTCTCTTATTATACACTAAATACAGGTCTATTGCAAACAGAATCTGAGAATGAAATGGACAATTTGTGATCTTGGGAACTCACGTCAGTATTTCAATTCCCAAAGCAACTCTTCAAACGCCGTTAGGACTTCCTGGCACTGCTCTGGGGTCTGGCCGAATACTGCAGATGCGACGAACGGTGATCGGAATTCCTGTGTCGAGACCGATTCCTCGATCTCCTGCAGGACTTGCTCTCTGTTCGGAGATCGGTATGCGAAAGCGCCAGCAGGGGCCCAGTAGTCCCTTTCTCGTGACCAACCGGCCTCACGGTGTTCGTAGCCGAGGTAGCTGAGCGCCATCAATATTTCAAGCTTGTCAAAAAACAAGGTGTACTGAGCGGAGTCAGGAATTATGTGCTCGGAATATGGGCGCAATGCATCGTGTATCCAGTCGTTCAGCGGCACTCTACGTTTTTCCATGCCTTCTAGAATCTGTGCCAATCGAGAATCCGAGAACAAGCAAGATGGTGGAAGGGTCTTAACCGCAGGCACATCTTCCGAGGATGCGTTGCGAAGTGTAGTGGCAAAAATGTGTCCGAGAAACGGAAATCGATCAGCCGCGACCGCACCGAGTCCCAGTGCATAGAGCAGAAGGGTGGCTGGATATCGTTGCAACTCAAGCCACAGGCCCGAGCCATTCCTCGATGTTGTTGAACCAAGACGCTGCAACGCTCGCTGCCACACTGGATAGTGTTCCTTTTCTGCCCAAAAGCCCCCGACTGTTGCCATCACTGTTAACGTCGAACATGTAGCCTCGTATTGGCGCACACGTGCGGTAACCGCTTCAGTAGTCGGAGTCGGGCTGCCTTCCACGGCGAAGGCCTCACCGGATGTCTGCTCGGCGACTAGCTCAACTGTCTTGGTGATAAGGTCCGACAGTTGAATCCGGTGTCGGGGCTCCGGAAGGTAGCGCTTCAGGCTTGCTACGGCGGCTTCGGTGGACAGCGGGTGAGGTCTTGATAACTGGTCGATGGATTCAACGTATTGTTGGACGGTCGGAAGGAATGAGTCGGCATCTTCGATGCGAATCACTTGGGCTCTGCGATGGTTAATCAGTCGTTGGGCCTGATCTACGGGATCGCCGCGTGCCGCCCAGTAAGTCGAGAAGCGTCGCGATGGCGCACGAAAGATCGCCTTACGCAACGCGCCGTCCCACTCCGCAGACCAGCCACATACGATCAGGCCGAAGTCATCGAATATGCGGTCCAAGAACTGATCGAACTCGGGAGAATACGAATCAAGTTCAGCAGGTGTATTCTTGATGCGTGTGTCGAGGTAATCTCCATGCACCTTGACGACGCAGCATTGGGTGTGAATCAGCGGGAGTGCGCCCTGAACCTGATCAGGGGAACTCAGGATCGTCGGTACAACCCCCGCATCGGTAAGGGCGGTTTCCACGAGACGGTCAAAATTCGTGGTCAGAATCACTCTTATGAATCCCCGTGCGGCCAGCGCCGCAATGGCACGGTGCGCCGCCGTCGGCTGTTTTTCGCCTTCCTTCCGCTCTTGGTCGTTAGGTTCCCAATACTCACGGAGCAGTTGTTGTCGCTCCGCCGGCGTCTTGGCGAGTTCGTCGAGAAGGGAGGAGTAGTCGGCCTCGCGTCCGAGCTTCTCCCGGTACCAGAGTTCCGGCTCGGGGTCACAAGTTTCTCCGCAGAGTATTGCCAACTTGCGAATCAAGTCAAGCACCACTTCCCAGCCGGTGGGAATCTTCGCGGCCCTGGACACACCCGAGCCCACTAGAATGGCGTAGACGCCACGATTAGCCTGAATCGAAAATGCTAGCGAGTGGACCGGATCAATCACGGCGTCTCCATGTTGGGGTTACGATAGCAACGGCACAAACGCCAAGCAGAATAGATCGAATTGCGTTCCACAGAAACGGTACCCACCGCGGAGCCGGAATGGCAAGCAGCGGCGAGTCCGATGGCGGGCGGGAGGCAGCTCCTCGAGAGGCCGCGTCACCATCCTGGCTGGGGTTGCTCCCCTGTCTCCGTCCCGCCCTGGGTGGGCACTGCGACGACCATCGGAAGCGGCTGGGGGTGCGTTACCCGAGCGCTGCGGCGTGGCGCGATTCGCTAGGCTGGTAGGGCCTTTGGAAACGGAAGCCGGCTCTGCTGGGGAGCATCCGGCTAGGGATGCAGGGGCCACGGTGATGGGGAATCGCCACCGCGGTCCGGCCTGTCCGGACGGGCCGCTTCCTCGCTGCCCGTGCGAGACCAACGGGAGCGGCCTGCCTGCTGCGCACGGCCTGCGTCCCAGCTTCTCTCCAGCCCGTGTTATGCCTGAGAAAACCCTGGGGGAGGCGCCCGTAGGGTGCCGGGGGCAAAGCCCCCCGGCGACGCTTTGCGTCGCCATGGGATAGCGGGCCTGCGGTGTCGCCGGGGGGCCGGACGGACCGCGCCTGGCACCGGCCGCCATCTTCCGCCGGCTCACCGCGGCCCCCGCTGGGTCTGGCCCCCCGACGCGGCCGGGCGGCCTCGGTCCGGGGTGCCTTCCGCCTGCCGTCGGCGGGCTGGTTTGCTGCGGTAGCTGAGGATGATCAGCTCCAGGATCTGGGAGTGGTGCACCACCCGGTCGATGGCCGCGGCGGCGGTCATCGCGTCCGGAAAGATCTGGTCCCACTGCGAGAACACCAAGTTTGAAGTTAGCATCACCGAGCGCCGCTCGTAGCGTTCCGCCAGCACGTGGAACAGGATTTCCATCTCCGTCCGGCCCTGGCGCACGTAGCCGATGTCGTCCAGCAGCAGGCACTGGTAGCGGTCCAGCCGGTCCAGTTCCCGGTTGAGCCGCAATTCCCTCTTGACGACGGTCAGACGCTCCATCAGGGCGCGGGCCGGAGCGAACAGGACGGGATGACCACGCGTCACCAGCTGCCAGCCCAGCGCCGCCATCAGGTGCGTCTTGCCGGTGCCCGGATTGCCGAAGATGCAAATGTTGTCGGCCTCCGCGAGGAACTCGCCACGCGCCAGCCAGGGCACTCGGCCCCGCACCGACTGCGGCAGACGCCGCAGGTCGAGCGTCTCCAGCGTCTTGCCCTACAAGATTTCGAAGGAGCTGCTGCGCGTCGAGGGCTTTCACGGCCGTAGCGAGCAGACGGTCCAGCAGGAGCTGTACGCGCATTTCACGCTGATCGCCATGGCACGGCTGTTCGCCAGCCACGGCGAGCGGCAATTCGAGACCCGGGACGGCGAGGCGGGCCGAGCGCCCCTGCGGGTCAACTTCAACCAGAGTCTAGGCGCGGTGGAACGGGAACTCGAAGCGCTGTTGCTGCAGGCCCCGCCGTTGCGGGACACCCTGAACCGGGTGCTGGAGCACTGAACACGCAGTCCCCAACGGGAGCGGCCCGGCCGCTCCTACCCGCGCCGCTCCCGCCGCCCAAGCAGGAAATGGAGGGATCGCTAGCCCGCCGACGCCCCGACCGAAGACTGAATCGCACCGCATTTTGACGCCATCCGGCGCCCCTTACCCTAATCCGCTTCCAAACTTAAACGAATGCCGCCGGCGGCGCCAGCGGCTGGCACCGGCCTGCGAGGACAGCCTCTCCTCAACCGGAAGACACCTGTCCGCAGGGCCCACGCCGTTCCCACGGCGGCAGCCTCCGACCCGCGACCGGCACCGCTTGTGGCTCCCTCCACCGCGCCAATTGGAGACCCTCGGCAGCGTCAACGCTGGCTGCCCCGGCAAGTTCTCCAACCCAACCCACCAGCCGCCGCAGCGTGGCGACGCCACCCGCCGCAGCGAATCAGGCCGGGGACCGCTTCAAGAAGCAGTCCAGCTCCGACTCTCTTCAAGCCAATCGCCGTGCCATACTGCAAGTCGTGGAGCGCTACTTCAACACCGAGGGCCCGGTGCGGGCGGCCAAGCACTACTGCATCCCGCCCTTGCAGCGCGTCGACTTGGACGAGATCCTGACCTTGGTCGACCGGGAGAAGTACTTCGTCCTGCACGCCCCCCGCCAGACCGGCAAGACCTCGACCTTGGAGGCGCTCGCCGAGACGATCAACTCTACCGGCCGCTACCGCTGCGTGTACGCCAACATCGAGGAGGCCCAAACGGCGGGCGAGGTCGTCCCGGAGGCCATGCATGTGATCCTTGATCAGCTCGCTGGGGAGGCTAGGAGAATGCTGGGTGACGGCTTCGTTCAACAAGCCAAGGCGCGGCTTCTGGCCGACTGTGCTGCCCACAGCGTTCTCGGCGAGATGCTCGCGCAGTGGTCCGAATCGGACCCCAAGCCGCTGGTGCTGTTCATCGACGAGATCGACAGCCTCAAAGGCGACTCCCTGTTGTCAGTGCTGCGGCAATTGCGGGTCGGCTACCGACGTCGGCCGCACGCCTTCCCGCAGAGCGTGATCCTGTGCGGGGTGCGCGACGTCCGCGACTACGTCGTCTACTCCAGCGCGGCCGGAGGCAGGGTCAACACCGGCAGCGCCTTCAACATCAAGGCCGAGTCCCTTCGGCTGGGGGACTTCACGGAGCAGGAGATGCGGTCGCTGCTCGGCCAGCACACGGCCGAGACCGGCCAGCAGTTCCAACCGCGGGCCTTGGAGCGGATCTGGGAGTTCACGGCAGGCCAGCCCTGGCTGATCAACGCGCTGGCCTACCAAGCCTGCTTCAAGGACAAGGCGGGACGGGACCGCGGCCGCCCGGTGACGGCCGGCGCCGTCGAGCGGGCCAAGGAAGCCCTCATCCTGCAGCGCGTCACCCACCTCGACCAGCTTGCCAACGCGCTCAGCGAGGAGCGCGTCCGGCGGGTGATCCTGCCGATGATCGCGGGCTCTCCCGAA
Organism: Bryobacterales bacterium; assembly: GCA_963662745.2. Classification (GTDB taxonomy): domain Bacteria; phylum Acidobacteriota; class Terriglobia; order Bryobacterales; family UBA6623; genus VXMF01. Next base: position 3,667,613 of record CAXXUI010000001.1, on the reverse strand, counting down.
TACCAGTTCTCAGGGCGCGACCTGGAGTACGTTCAAGACCTCGGCCTCGTCGCTGCTGTCGGCCCGGTCCGGATGGCCAACCCGATCTACGCCGAAGTCATCCCCCGCGAGCTGACCACCGTCCAGGAACGCGCGCTCAGGGACCTCGTCTCCCCGGGCTGGTACATCCAGCCGGACGGCAGCTTGGACGTCAAGGCGCTGCTGGCCGGGTTTCAGGACTACTTCCGCGAGCACTCCGAATCGTGGCTGGAGCGCTACGGCCACCGGGAGGCCGGCCCCCAGCTGGTGCTGCACGGCTACTTGCACCGCGTCGTCAACAGTGGCGGACATATCACGCGGGAGTACGCCATCGGCCGCGGACGCTCGGACATGGTCGTCGAATGGCCCCGCCCGGGCCGCCCGCTGGCTGACCGCCCCCTCAAGCAGGTCATCGAGTGCAAGGTGGTCAGCAAGAAGAAGGGCTTGGAGAGCACCATCGGCCAGGGCTTGGAGCAGACGGCCTGGTACATGGACCGCTGCGGCGCGGAAGCCGGGCATCTGGTGGTCTTCGACCTGCGTCCCAACAAGTCCTGGGAGGAACGAGTGTTCCGGAGGGACCCCGAGCCCGGAGCCCCGCCGATCACGGTGTGGGGACTGTGAGCGCCACCGCGTACGGCCCGTCTCGGAGCCGCCAACGGCCCGCGCACCGGCTGACCTCCGCCACCCGCCACCAGCAGCAACCCACTCCCAAGCCGCCCCGCAACCCACCATCCGACGCAACTTGGCGACCGGCTACTCACAGCGCCGCCCGCCGATTGATGGCGCCAACCTACGGTGCTCGCCTTGGATCCCGGTTGGAGCCGCTTCCCGCTCAGCGCACTGTTATTTGTCACATTATTTGGCACGAAAACGGGCGTTTTTTGTCAGACCAGATGATTCCAGCTAAGGGAACTTTCTCATTTAATGTGACAAATCCATCGGCGTGGGTAAGTCGGCCGGTAGGCTTCCGGACATGCGTTGGAGGTGCTGCGCGGTTGTCCTGCCTGCAATTGCGTGCGCGCAGGGCCGGGAGGCGGGCGAGAACGCCTACGCTCCTCCTGACCCCTTCCTCTTCCTTCTTGCAGTAGCAGTTTTCGAGCTCGCCCTCGCCCCCAGCCAGACGCAAGCAATCCGGAAAATCCCGCTCCCCGCCTGCCATTTAATCCGGAAAACGCCTTGCCAAATATTCCGAAATACAACGTGCGCCGTGCTAAGGCACTGGCTCCCAGCGGGTGCGAAGCCCGCCCGGCTAACTGTCGCTCCAGCCGGAAGCCGTCGGAGCGGGTCATGGAGGTAACGACATGGACTGAAGCACTCCGACGTGACGGGCCGCCTTATGGGCGGCTCAGCGAGCACACAGGCCGCAACGCGAGTGAACGCCGAGCAGGCCTCGAAAAGGATGATGCGGAGGCCGACCCGCCGTTGTTTCGGGGAAGGCAGCCAGCGTCCGGGAAGCGAGCGACGCGAGCACCGGGCGTCTCCGCCGGGGTATTGGCGGCAGCATGTGTGCCAGAGGGAGACGGAGGCAACACGGGAAGCCCTGTCGGTGGCGTGCACGCGCCAACCGGACTCCCGCGAGGGACAGGCCGGGCCGGTCAGGGTGGCGGAGAGGCCCGTAGGAACAGCCAGGCTAACTGGTGATGGACAGGCGGTGAGAGTCCGCCAGAGCAAAGGAGCGAGTCCTAGCCATGCTCACCGCGAGTCATGCGTTGTCAGCCGCGAGGCTGGGAATGAAGCGTTGACAGCGGCGCGTGCGGGCGGAGTAAATGAGCACCGTAAAACTCAAAGTTCGGAGTGCCGAGGCTTGCTACGTGGTCGAAGGCAACATCGTGCGGACCCAAAGCAACGTTAGGACGAATGGTCGGCGCGGACTCCGCGGTGTCAGAGAGCTCAGGCACGTACGTACGTCCAGAACCGGGACCTGGGAGGTCTGCGTGCCGCCCCGGCGGGTCGTCGCCGGGGCCGCAGCGGGAATGACAGGAGTCAGAAGTCGATGAGGTACGACACGCAGAAGTCAGACTCGGGCGTAGTACCGACGAAGGCGGCGAACCAAGGGGCGCGAGTCCCGGCGGAGTGGCTGGAGGGAAGGGCCGGGATCGAGAGGAATCCGGGAGTGGGCCGCACGGACCGCACGCAGAGGCGGGAGGTCGTGTCACAAGGCGCCGAACGGATACGGCAATTGGTAACGAGGAATCCGCAGGAGAAGCTGACTGCGCTGCTGCACCACGTCAGTGAGGAAGCGCTGGGGGAGGCGTATGCCGGGCTGCGGCCCGAGGCGGCCCCGGGCGTGGACGGAATGACGTGGGACGCCTACGGGGTAGGGCTCGACGAGCGATTGTCGGACCTGCACCGGCGGGTGCATGTGGGAGCGTACCGGGCGACGCCGTCGCGGCGGGTGATGATACCCAAGCCGGACGGGGGCGAGCGACCGCTCGGGATCGCCGCCTTGGAGGACAAGATCGTCCAGAAGGCGGTGGTGGACGGGATCCTGACGCCGATATACGAGGCGGAATTCCTCGGCTTCAGCTATGGTTTCCGACCGGGGCGGGGAGCGCATGACGCGCTGGACGCCTTGGCGGTGGGGATCGAGCGGTGCAAGGTCAACTGGATCCTTGACGCCGACGTGGCCAGATACTTCGACACGCTGGACCGGGATCGACTCGTCGATCTGCTGGGCCGCAGGATCGGGGATGGGCGGCTGCTGAGGCTGATCCGGAAAGGGCTGAACGCCGGAGTGCTGGAAGAGGGCCGGTGGGCCGACACGGGGCGGGGCACCCCTCAAGGTGCCGTGATTTCCCCGGTGCTGGCCAACGTCTACTTGCATTATGTGCTGGACGCATGGGTCCGCCAGTGGCGGCAGGAGCAGGCCCGGGGCGAGGTCATCATGGTGCGTTATGCCGACGACTTCGTGCTGGGGTTCCAGCACCGCGGCGACGCGGTGCGGCTGCGCGAGGCCTTGGAGGCCCGGCTGGCCGACAACGGGTTGGCGCTGCACCCGGAGAAGACGCGCCTGATCGAGTTCGGGAGGTTCGCCGCGGCGAGCCGCGCCGGGCGGGGAGAGGGCAAGCCGAAGACCTTCGACTTGCTCGGCTTCACGCAGTACTGCGGGAAGACGCGGCAGGGAAGGTTCCAACTGGGGCGGAAGCCGATGGCGAAGCGGATGAGCCGCAAGCTGAAGGGACTCAAGCGGTGGCTGCTGCGGATGCGGCACGCGGACCCGAAGGACACGGCGCGGTGGCTGGGGCAGGTGTTGAACGGATGGCTGAATTACTACGCCGTCCCGGGCAGCTACCGGTTTCTGGCACGCTTCCGGGAGCGCCTGAAGCGCATCTGGGCGCGGACGCTGCGACGGAGGTCACAGAAGGGCCGCATCGACTGGAAGAAGCTGGACGCGCTCTGCAAGGAGCTGTGGCCGGCGGTCCGGATCCGACACCCATGGCCGAATCAACGATTCGCCGTTAGACACACGAGATAGGAGCCGGATGCATTAGCGTGCACGTCCGGAATCTGCGCGGGGGGCGCCGGGTAACCGGTGTCCCTACCGCAATTACCGGGGAAGCCGGGTCATGCCGGTGGAGGGAAGGGGCCTCAGTTCGAGAGCGATGCAGGCAGGAGGACAGGACCGATGGAGACTGGCGCGAGCCTATTAGCTCCGGAAAGTTCGGAGACTCCAGAGCGCATCACCTGCGCAAGCGAAGGAAGACCCGGACCACCGCGCGCAGCAGTGGCCGGGAGAGCTGGCACGCGCCGTTGACGCACCTGCGGACCAGCGGCTCAGCCAGTGGCTGTGTCGGCAGCACCAGGCGAAGTCGGGCCACCCCGTGCGGTACCCGAGCGAGAGGCTGAGGATGGACTTCGGCCTCGTGCGCCTGCCAGTGCGGACGGCCAGTTTTCCGTGGGCGAAGGCAGGATCTCGTCCGAGAGCCGGATGCTGGAAATCGGCACGTCCGGTTCGATGAGCGGGGAGAGGAGACGTAGGAACAGCCAGGCTAACTGGTGATGGACAGGCGGTGAGAGTCCGCCAGAGCAAAGGAGCGAGTCCTAGCCATGCTCACCGCGAGTCATGCGTTGTCAGCCGCGAGGCTGGGAATGAAGCGTTGACAGCGGCGCGTGCGGGCGGAGTAAATGAGCACCGTAAAACTCAAAGTTCGGAGTGCCGAGGCTGTCTACGTGGTCGAAGGCAACATCGTGCGGACCAAAAGCAACGTTAGGGCGAATGGTCGGCGCGGACTCCGCGGTGTCGGAGAGCTCAGGCACGTACGTACGTCCAGAACCGGGACCTGGGAGGTCTGCGTGCCGCCCCGGCGGGTCGCCGCCGGGGCCGCAGCGGGAATGACAGGAGTCAGAAGTCGATGATGTACGACACGCAGAAGTCAGACTCGGGCGTAGTACCGACGAAGGCGGCGAACCAAGGGGCGCGAGTCCCGGCGGAGTCGCTGGAGGGAAGGGCCGGGATCGAGAGGAATCCGGGAGGGGGCCGCACGGACCGCACGCAGAGGCGGGAGGTCGTGTCACAGGGCGCCGAACGGATACGGCAATTTGTAACGAGGAATCCGCAGGAGAAGCTGACTGCGCTGCTGCACCACGTCAGTGAGGAAGCGCTGGGGGAGGCGTATGCCGGGCTGCGGCCCGAGGCGGCCCCGGGCGTGGACGGAATGACATGGGACGCCTACGGGGTGGGGCTCGACGAGCGATTGTCGGACCTGCACCGGCGGGTGCATGTGGGAGCGTACCGGGCGACGCCGTCGCGGCGGGTGATGATACCCAAGCCGGACGGGGGCGAGCGACCGCTCGGGATCGCCGCATTGGAGGACAAGATCGTCCAGAAGGCGGTGGTGGATGGGATCCTGACGCCGATATACGAGGCGGAATTCCTCGGATTCAGCTATGGTTTCCGACCGGGGCGGAGTGCGCATGACGCGCTGGACGCCTTGGCAGTGGGGATCGAGCGGTGCAAGGTCAACTGGATCCTTGACGCCGACGTGGCCAGATACTTCGACACGCTGGACCGGGATCGACTCGTCGATCTGCTGGGCCGCAGGATCGGGGATAGGCGGCTGCTGAGGCTGATCCGGAAATGGCTGAACGCCGGAGTGCTGGAAGAGGGCCTGTGGGCCGACACGGGGCGGGGCACCCCTCAAGGTGCCGTGATTTCCCCGGTGCTGGCCAACGTCTACTTGCATTATGTGCTGGACGCATGGGTCCGCCAGTGGCGGCAGGAGCAGGCCCGGGGCGAGGTCATCATCGTGCGCTATGCCGACGACTTCGTGCTGGGGTTCCAGCACCGCGGCGACGCGGTGCGCCTGCGCGAGGCCTTGGAGGCCCGGCTGGCCGACAACGGGTTGGCGCTGCACCCGGAGAAGACGCGCCTGATCGAGTTCGGGAGGTTCGCCGCGGCGAGCCGCGCCGGGCGGGGAGAGGGCAAGCCGAAGACCTTCGACTTCCTCGGCTTCACGCATTACTGCGGGAAGACGCGGCAGGGAAGGTTCCAACTGGGGCGGAAGCCGATTGCGAAGCGGATGAGCCGCAAGCTGAAGGGACTCAAGCGGGTGCTGCTGCGCAACCGGCACGCGGACCCGAAGGACACGGCGCGGTGGCTGGGGCAGGTGTTGAACGGATGGCTGAATTACTACGCCGTCCCGGGCAGCTACCGGTTTCTGGCACGCTTCCGGGAGCGCCTGAAGCGCATCTGGGCGTGGACGCTGCGACGGAGGTCACAGAAGGGCCGCATCGACTGGAAAAAGCTGGACGCGCTCTGCAAGGAGCTGTGGCCAACGGTCCGGATCCGACACCCGTGGTCAAATCAACGATTCGCCGTTAGACACACGAGATAGGAGCCGGATGCATTAGCATGCACGTCCGGATCTGAGCGGGGGGCGCCGGGAAACCGGTGTCCCTACCGCAATCTAAGCGGGAAGGTCAGTGAGGCACCTACAGATGGCGAAAGCCGTAGGAACAACCCTAAAACAGCTACTGCTTCCTTGCTAAGGCCAACGCGCCTCTCCTCGACTCTACAGCACCACGCCGCGAGACCCCTGCCGCCAGCCCATCCCGCTCCCCGCCGCGAGCCGCTCGCGGCGACAACGGCACACCCCGGCCTGCAAGGCCCCTCCCCCATCAACCGGACGACACCCTCGCGCCTTATCCACACCCTTCCGCCGACGGCCGCCCCCTATCCGCACCCGGCACCGCATCCGAACGTAGACACCCCCAGCCGCCTCAACCGCGTCCTGCAGTCAAGTCTCGTGGACGACTGCTGCCAAGACCGACACCCCCGGCCAGCACATCGCCCCACACCGTCAGCAGATCCCGGCAGCACGATCCCGCTGCCGCCCCTTCCTGAAGAAACAGCCCTACTCCGGGCCGTTCCGCACCAGAACACCAACTACAACGCGTTTGTAGTCCGCGGTGCGCGCCCCCAAGCCGAATTGCGGCCCCACACCACGGCGCTCGCCTTGCGGCTCGCCCTGAGACACCCCACGCTCAGCCAACCATCCCCCCAGACTCCAGCAGCCAGCCCATCACGCTCCCCGTGGCGCACCCAGCGGGGCCCCTCTGCGAGCCACCCCCGACGACGGCACCTCACACCCCTCCTTCTCTACTAGGACCCGCCCTCCTCACCCGGAAGACACCGGTCCACCCGCCATCACCCGCGACGAGTGGCACCCATACCTCCCCCACCCATCCATCCCTCCTCAACCGGAGCCCACCGCCGCGCACCACCGCACCTGCCCGGCGAGCACCTCCAGCCACCCGCCTCCAGTCCTCCCCGCCCGACCCGCCAACCGCAGCCATCGGCTCCCAGCCTCTGCCGACCCCGCCCTGCTCCGTGTACACCCGGGACGAACCTCCAACCAAGCAGTCGCCGCACCGCAACGCCCTCCACAACCCGCTTGGGGACCGCCCAGAACGCCTCCAAGCCCCCACGCAGACAAGGCGACCCAGCCGGCCGGCCCACTGGACATCCCATCAGGCCCACCAGCCGGTGCCCGGAATGCCGAGCTGGATTCCTAACTTCTCCACCAGGACCTTCCCTGATGCCCATCCGGCGCGCCATGCCCCGCACCACAGCCAACACCCAACAGCGCGCGGCAATCCTGTCGGCTCAATCCAGAGGCCAGCCCCCGCTGGCGACCAATGGCCGTCCTTAATGGCCCGCTGCAACCACCCTCCCTGGATAGCTCCCGGCCGTGCCAGCCCCAGCCGCTTGAAGGCCACCTGCGCCAGCCACCAGCCGGCAGCAGTTCACCGCCCACGCTGGTCCGCACCAGAACACCCTCCACAACGCATCTAGCGGCCCCGCTGCGCGCCTCCCAGCCGAGTCGCGGCCCAAGCCGCTGCCCTCGGCTCGCAGCTCGCCCTGAGGCGCTCCCGGTTCTGCAAACCATGCTGAAACTCCCCCGCAGCCAGCAGCCAGGTCATCCCGTTCCCCGCAGCCAACACCGTCGTCCCCGCTGCGAGCCGCCCTCGGCGCCAGCGGCGGGCACCGGCCTGCGAGGACAACCTCCCCTCAACCGGAAAACACCCTCTCGCAGCGCCCAGTCCATCCCCCCGGTGGCTGCCTCCGACTCGCAACCGGCACTGCCCGCGGCCCCCTCCCCGCGCTAGTCGGAGACTCTCGGCAGCGTCAACCCTCGCCGTCCCGGCCGGTCCTCCAAGCCCACCGACCAGCCGTCGCAGCATGACGACGCCATGCACTACTAGACTTGATTCCAACGCGTCCATAATCGCTCATTATGGACGACGCTATGGACACCGCCGTCACGCCGATCGGCTCCGGCACGCCGGCCCCGCACGGGGCCCGGCTGCCGGTGTGAGCCAGTCTCGGGACCGTTTCCCGAAACAGGCCAGCTCCGACTCTTGTCAAGGCGGTAGCCGTGCCATACTGCCACCAGTGGTGGGCAAGTTCAACACCGCCGGCCCGATGTTGCCGCAGCGCCACTACTGGGTCGCTCCCCTATCGCGGATTGATCTGGACGAGGTCCTCGAACTGATCGAAGACATGAAGTATTTCGTCCTGCACGCCCCCCGCCAGACCGGTAAGACCTCCACGCTCAAGACCCTCGCTGAGACCCTCAGCTCAACCGGAGAAGTCGACTGCGTGTACGTCAATGTCGAACCAGCCCGGACGGCTGGCGAGAACGTAAGCCGGGCGATGCGCTCCGTGCTGAGCTAGGTGGCACTTCAGGCGGAGCTAATGCTCCAGGACGGGTTCGTTGGCAGCGTTTGGAGGCGCCTGCTGGAGAACCACGGCGGCGACAGTGCATTCAACGTGACGCTCACCCACTGGGCAGCGGCTGCCAGCAAGCCCCTCGTGCTGCTGATCGACGAAATCGACAAGCTGCGGGGCGACTCGCTGCCGGCCGTTCTGCGGCAGTTGTGGGCGGGCTACGACCGCAGGCCTGACGCCTTCCCGCAGAGCGTGATCCTGTGCGGGGTGCGCGATCTCCGCGACTATCGCGTCTACTCCAGCGCGGCCGGAGGCAGTGTCAACGCCGGCAGCGGCTTCAATATCAACGCCAAGTCGCTGCGGCTGGAGGACTTCACGGAGCGGGAGACGCGCTCCCTGCTCGGCCAGCACACAGCCGAGACCGGCCAGCGGTTCCAACCGCGGGCCGTGGAGCGGATCTGGGAGCTCACGGCAGGCCAGCCCTGGCTGATCAACGCGCTGGCCTACCAAGCCTGCTTCAAGGACTAAGGCGGGCCGGGAGCGCAGCCGCCCGGTGGCGACCGGCGCCGTCGAGCGGGCCAAGGAGACCCTCATCCTGCGGCGCGTCACGCACCTCGATCAGCTCGCCAACGCGCTCACTGAGGAGCGCGTCCGGCGCGTGATCCTGCCGATGATCGCCGGGTCTCGCGGAGCCCCGTACTCGATTCGCGACCTCGAGTACGTCCGCGACCTCGGCCTCGTCGCACTCGACGACTCGCCGCGGATGGCCAACCCGATCTGCGCCGAAGTCATCCCCCGCGAGCTGACCGCCGTCCAGGAAGGCGAGCTCAAGGACCTCGTCTCCCCGCGTTGGTGCATCCAGCCGGACGGCAGCTTGGACGTCAAGGCGCTGCTGGCCGGGTTTCAGAACTACTTCCGCGAGCACTCCGAGTCGTGGCTGGAGCGCTACGGCCATCGGAAGGCCGGCCCCCAGCTGGTGCTGCACGGCTACCTGCACCGCGTCGTCAACAGCGGCGGACGTATCACACGGGAGTACGCCATCGGCCGCGGACGCTCGGACTTGGTTGTCGAATGGCCCCGCCCGGGCCGCCCGCTGGCTGACCGTCCCCTCAAGCAGGTCATCGAGTGCAAGGTGGTCGGCGAGAAGAAGGGCTTGGAGAGCACCATCAGCCAAGGCTTGGAGCAGACGGCTTGGTACATGGACCGCTGCGGCGCGGAAGCCGGGCAGCTGGTGGTCTTCGAGCTACGGCCCAACCAGTCCTGGGAGGAGCGGGTGTTCCGCAGGGACCCCGAGCCCGGAGCCCCGCCGATCACGGTGTGGGGAATGTGACCGCCACCGCGTGCCGCCCGTCTGGCAGCCGCCAACGCCCGCCTGATGCGGACGGCTGCCAGACCGCCGCCAAGCGCCACGGCTCCTCACCTCGCAGACTTTGTCACAGTGAGGGGCGGACGACAGTGCTGGGCCGACTAGCGACGCCGTCGTGGCGTCCTCTAGGCTCGATCCGTGGACCGGCGGCTGTCAGAGCGGGCGCGGGCCTGCCCCCGCCATGCCGCGACACTGATCCAGCCCTTTGCTCCGCATGGGCTGACGGCCGGTCCGCACATTCGCGTTTCGCCACTCCAGGCTGCGCCCCCTTCGAGCTGCCTCTGCCGGCGATTTCGCACCTAGCCTCCGGGCCGCCTCAACGACGAGCAAGCAAGCAGGATTCCCTGTACCGCCGGCCCGGCCCTTCGGCGGGGTGGAGAATTCGTTCCCCCGTGCCCGCCGCTCCTCGTTGCCTGTGAGCGATGCTCTTCGCGCTCCTATCACTTGCAACTCCCGAAGCAATCGTCCGACCCCGCACGGCCTCCCGCGCTCGCGTGTGAGATTCCGCTCGTCCCGTCCGGCCCGAACGAGCAGTCCCGCCCGCAGACCGAGCAACCCAGTCCGACACCCGGAGGCCGAGCCGCTTCAGAGCGCCTATGGCCGCAGGTGCCGGATTCGACACTTCACACCGCCCGAGCGACCGCACAGGAATCTCGACCCGAGCCAGTCCTTTCCAGTACAGAAATGAGCCTGGAGAGGCGCGGTCGGGCGGTATCATACCGCATCGACCGGGGCGTCGCGAGGCGGGGTGAGCGACTGGCGAAGGGAGCGGACCGACCGAAGCCAGCCGCTCACCCCGCCTCGGCATTCTGCATTTTCGGGAATGGATCCTGCCTCCTCTCCCGACGCGCATTGCGCCTGGTGCTGACTCGTTCCCACACCTCGGACCGTGGGCCTCGCCCACCCCTCCATGCCGCACTCGCCATGCTGGCTAGCACGCACCGGCCATTCCCTTCCGCCGAAGAGGAGCTGGCGCCGGAACCGCCCCCCTCGATCGGGTCGGTCCGTGGCGAGCGCCGCTGCCACGGACTGTGGGCCACCGAGGCCAGTTCTCCGCGGGGCCATGGGCAGGATGCAAACCAATTGCTCGTTCCCCGAGGATGCTCACCATCCGCGTGCCGACGGCCTGCTGGAGCTGCCCAACAGTCCCTGACGGGCTTGTCGGTCCCACTCATTCCGCGACCGCCCTAGCCCCCTTGGCATCCGTGCGGCTGCCCGTCCCGTCACCCTCCACTCCCGAGCAGACGGGCGCGGCGCCACGGCCGGGAGTCTCGCTATCTCTGAAACCGTTCCTGCATCCAGTACGGGCGGAACTGTGTCCGTTGCCCGACCACGAGCTGCGCCCGGCAGCCCCCGGCGCCCTCTTCGCAGCCAGCCCTTGCGCTGGCCTGTTCAGGGCCCGTGGACGCCCGTCGTCGGGCCCCGCCTTGCCGGTCCGGGCCAGCCCGGACACTCCCTCCTCGACCGGTGCCGAACCCCTGTCTCCGGAAACCGACCCGCGTCGGCTCCGGCCCGGCTCCCCGGCCGGCCAGCCGTTGTCAGCCCGCGAATCCCTTACCGGGAATCCTTCCGCAACTCCCGGAACAGCGCGTCGCTGGCCGCGTTCATGCGACCGCTTCCTGCATTTGCTGGGATGCCTGCACCGGCCCAGCGCCCCGGCCCTGAGGGCCGCCCTGCGGCATGGATACCCCCTGCATCTGGACGCCACTTGCGATCCAGGCCGCGACGGGCTGTTGCTGAGCCTCGACGGCTGGCACGGCTGGGTGCTGCATGCTGCTCGCATCCGCACCGAGAATGTCGCTGCACTGCAGTCCGTCCTGCAGGCCACGCTGGACGACTTCGGCCCGCCGCTGGCCTTCGTGCGCGATCTGGGCAGCGCCGTAGCCAAGGCTGTTGCCAACTGCCGGACCCCGCCCTCACTCGATCTGGTGTGCCACTTCCACTTCCTCGCCGCCGTCGGAGGCCGGCTGCTGGACGCCGACCACGCCACACTGCGGCGCGGTCTGCCCCGCTGGAAGGTGCGCAGCGGCCTGCGGGCCCTGCTGCGCAGCGCGGGCGGACCGGGATTTCCCGCCAGCGGCTGCCAACGCGGGACGGACCTGCGGGCCCTGCTGTACTGGGCCGTGGAAGGCCAACGGCGGGCGGCAGCGCCGCCCACCCTTCGGGCTGCCCCACCTTGCTTTCTACCGGCGCTGCCTGCAGTTCAGCCAGCGGGCCGACGAGCGCCTGCCGCCACCGCGCTCCCGCCGCGAGCGCCGCATCCTGCGGCATGTCTCAGAGGTGCTCGATCCCGTCCGGGAGAGCGCCTTCGGCCTGACGGCCGTCGCGCAGCGCTTGGAGCGCAGTCAGGCGGCCTTCGCAACCCTGCGCGGCCTACTACGGCTGCGGCATGACGAACTGCGCGGCCGGGCACCGCACCAGCCCCCGACCGTTGCATCCGGCGCCGTCCTGCTGAACTCAGTCGCCCAGCAAGTCGAGCGGCACCGCCGCCAGCTGCTCCGCCAAGTCAGGGCGCATCGCCAGCAGGGCCAACCCGGAGGGCACTGCCCGGAAGCGATCGTGCTCGACTAGCTCGACCGCTACCGGGAGCAGTTCTTTGGACATCCCCTGGCGTGGGACGGCGAGGGCCGCATCGCGGCGGTCGTGGAGCGCACGAACCATCCGGCCGAGCACTTCTTCGCCCAAGCCAAGCGCCAGCTGCGACGCCGACTGGGCCGCGCGCACTGGGGGCGCGACATGCGGGACCAGCCGGCGCAAGTCGCCCTGACCGCCAATCTGCGCCATCCAGACTACGTCAGGATCTTGTGCGGCACTCTGGACGCACTGCCCCGGGCATTCTCCGAACTGGTCCGCTCCGGACAGGCCACGGCCCGACCGGCCCTCGACCGCTACGCCCGCAACTCCGACCTGCGTCGGCGCGTCAAGCAATGGTTCGCGCAGTCCGGCAACGGAACAACACCCGCGCAGCCCACCTCTACCTCACCCTCCCAAGCCCGCTTGCCGTCGTCGCTCCAACCGAATTCTGACGCGATAGAAGCTAGGGGGCATCCTCCGCCACGGCGACTGCGGAGGACCGAACGGTCACGGACGACGCTGTCGCGAATTACGGGGGACATTGAGCCAAGAGACTGTCAGGCATCGTACGGCCAGCGGCGAGCCCGATCTGCTTCCTGTGTCCGTGCAGAATCCACCACCTACAACACCTACATTGCTATGAATGGAGTATTTCAGGCACTCAGGAGCTATATCTTGCACTATTACATATATTTATCGCAATTGATGTGCCTTGTGCCCGGAGGCTGCTCCACGCTGAATGACTGCCAGGACATTCGATGACCAGAAGTCTGTGATAGCAAGTCCATGGACTGCAATAAGGTATTAGTGATGTCATAGGCTTGAACATTATGTCCGAATCAAGGTCATTCGCAAAACAGGCAGCGACACTTAACCTCAAAGTGACTATCCTCGTGTTCCACAATTGAGACTGGCCAAATCAACTCTGATTCTAGTCTGGCCACCAGTTTCTGTGTGGCCTCATTTGTCGCGTCCACGCCAATCCACTTGCGATGCAGACTCGCCGCTTCGACACACACTGTACCGGATCCCATGAATGGATCCAAAACAACATGTTCTTCTTTCGTAGTCGCCCTGATGATTTGGCGATATATAGGTCGAGACTTTTGATTGGGATAACTTGTTTGTTCTGACGAAGATGGTGGACCAATCAGCCACCAATCTTCTCTGAGAACCCTTCCTACATCTTCGCTTTCAAGACTCGAAATAAATGACGATTGAAGATCTACTCCGATCGACTGTGGACAATTGTATGACACTCGACTTCTCAGCGCAGTGTCTCTATAAAATCTATGCTGATTGGATTTTGAATAGAATAGAACGATGTCATGCTTTCGTTGAAAATGTCCTTGATTCTTGCGAGTACCGCGACCAGCATAACATCGTATGATTTCATTTTGGAATCGGTCCTTACGAAAGATGCAATCCATGCATATTCTCACATAATGACTATAGCCGCTTCCACAATGTAAGAATATGCTGCCCTCTCGACACAAGATGCGCCGCATCTCAATAAGTCGAACAGTCAGGAACACTAGGTAGTTATACAGTTGCCTTGAGTGAACTGTTCGAATACTATCAAGAATTGCGGATAGTTCATAAGAATCACGCTGTATTCTAGACTTCCACTCCGTCGAGATCTCAATTTGAGTCCACGTATTCTTTAGATTGCTCACCTGGGTATTCAACCCTTCTGGGACGGGACGACCATACTGTTGATAGAATGGAGGATTCGTGCAAATAAGATCGATGGATTCGTCTTCAATTTGTTCCAATAATTCTAGGTTGTCTTTGATATGAATGTGCCCATGACTATTCATTGTGTGGTCCAACCCGGATCCTGTGAAAGAAATAATGTGCCAAAGTGCGTTCGTCGCACAACCGAGACGGATCGCAGAGTCCACTCCGCTGCATTACGGTTCAATACTCTCGTCAACTCCCGGATCGGCATTCTCGGCCCTGCCTCGGACTGCAGCAGCGGAACGAGCCGGATGTCGCGACCGTCTGGATGTCGCCGTGCCTTTCGAGGAGTCGGTCGTCCCGACTGCGCCAAGTGCTCTTGTCCCACATCGAAGGCCTCTGGTAGTTCAGTCGCGAATAGCTTGTCCGTCGTGTGGGTCAGTTGCACGACATCTCTCCCCTGATGCGGACCTGGGCACGCTGAGTCGCCGACGACATGCCTGATGTTACTTACCAGCTTACTTGGCAAGGCGAGTTCTGGACTAGATGGCAGTCGGGGAACGGGTTCTTTCCGAATTCCTTGCGCCTGGCTGGGGGGGGCGGAGGGTGAACTGGAAAGCTGCTACTGCAAGAAGGAAGAGGAAGGGGGCAGGAGGAGCGTAGCAGCAGGAGGTGTCGCAACCCCCGTCCCTGGCGGGAGCACGGCCGGACAGGCCGAATTCCAAGTCAGGCGGGGATGCCCTGCCCTGGGCCGCCAGATCCGGCCCGCCGCCGGGCCGACTGACGATGGCAGCCATCCCCAAGGCTGTCTCCTCCCGACCTCCACGCGTTAGCGATGTCGCCCCCATCCACCCAACACGCCCTAATTGCAAGATCACCTCCGAGTTCCTAGCGCCCCCTTTCTGAATCCTTACGAGCGTAGTATGCCACACGTCGGGGCATGGAGGCAACTGCGGAGTGGGATCTCCCCAGTCCCTGACAGCAGACACTCGCACCAACCTGATTCCGGACTGTCCAAAAAAGATGCGCCCGAGAGAGCCTTGAACGAACAGTCGCAGTCCCAAGTTCTCTGCAGGAACACATCTAGCTTGCTAGAGCACTCATTCCATCACTGAGGCTGGGTCCCGCGCAAGACTTCTGCACCGATCAGTACACACGCAAGAAGACGGCGAGTAGGACTGTGGCCAAGTACTTCGGGGACCGTTAAGCGCGACCGGACCGACCGATCTGCACGACATTCCCTGCAAGTGGCCGTACGCAACGCCAGAACTGCGACCTTGCGTCTAGGGACAAGACATCACGCCTCCCGGTTATCCGGATGGGTCCTCTCCTTCAGCAGATCGATGATCGAAGAAGGCGAAAGATCGTAGCGCCCCGAAACTGTGTCCAGGATTGGCTTGAAGACCGTCAGCATGCGCCTGCAAGCACCGAGGCTGGGCCGGTGAGAATTGAGTTTTCGGCCTTTGAAGTGAGCGAACCGCCCCAACCTGTTAACTAGGAACTGGGCGGTGCTGTAATGCTCGGTTTCATCGTTTACGCTGAAGCCTCTGAACGTGACGTCTTTGCCAAAGGGCTCGGCCTCGATCTCAACCTGTTTCTTTTCTTCTTTCGAGAGTTGTGCATGGGATCGTTCGATGAAGCACCACATATTGAGGAGGTCGGAGACTTCGCGTAGCGTTTGCTGGGACGTGACAGCGTTTTCGTCGCACATGCCCGGATATTCCCAGTCTAGTGCCCATTCATGCCCGCCCGAGATCGCTTCGCTTATAAGATCTATATCGATTCCGTCGGCCACTATTACTTTCTCGTGCTTGAAGAGATCTCGAAGCGACCAGAAAATCAGCTTCTCGCCAGATCTGAACCTGCTGCCTGTCGGCTGCCTTGATGCGACGAGCCCCATATCAACGAGTTGCCGAACCGCCTGCGCTCGGGGTGGGATCTCGGGCTGTTCGAGTCGCCACGAGTCCACTCCTTCTCGCATCTCGCGGTCCAGCCGCATCTCGAATCTCTCGGTTTTCATCAGTCCTCCTATGTCCGTCTATGCCCGTAAGAAACGACCTGTCCCAATTGGAAGTATATTTCTAGCACATGTCGAGGCTGTCGCACTGTGCCGATGCAAGACCCATGTAAAATCTGTTGGGACGTAGGTTTTCTGATGGGGGCGGATCTGTGGTCGTGCGACTGGGAAGGGCTCTCGCTGGGGCTCCAAGGGCCTGTTCCGGGGGGCTGGGCCGCCGTCGGCAGAGCCCGAGAAGGGGTGCTGGTCTTACAGACACAGCGGCGCTGCGGCACCTCTTAGGGTGTTGCCGGGTCGTGGCTGACGGGTCGCTTGCAGGCCATTTCGAGGGGGCCTTGAGCAGCAAGTTGAGAACCTCTTGCGAGCGGGCCGCGAATAGTCGGTTGGTCTCCGGTGCGTAGCGGAATTGCGGCAGGGCGCGGATGATCGAGATGGCGATGTTGTTCAGGCAGACGAGATTGCGCGGCAACTCGCGCACAGACACCCGGCAGCGGTCTTCATCGTAGGTAGAGTCGCGCATATAGTGCAGCCGGTTCTCGATTTCCCAGTGGCTGCGCAGCAGTTGCGCTAGTTGCTCCTAGGTGGCCTGCGAGGACACCCTCCCCTCAACCGGACGACACCCTCTCGCATCGCCCACGCCGTCCCCCCAGTGGCTGCCTCCGACCCGCGACCGGCACTGCCCGCGGCCCCCCACCCCGCGCTAGTCGGAGATTGTCGCCGGCGTCAACCCTCGCCGCCCCGGCCGATCCTCCAGCCCAACCCGCCAGCCGCCGGAGCGTGACGACGCCATCCACTGCAGGACTTGATTCCAGAGTGTCCATAACGCTCCATGATAGACACCGCCGCCGCACCGAGCGGCTCCGGCACGCCGGTCCCGCACGGGGCCCGGCTGCCGGTGTGAGTCAGGCCGGGGATCGTTTCCCGAAACAGTCCAGCTCCGACTCCTGTCAAGTTCGGTCGCAGCGACGTACTGCAAGTGGTGGAGCGCTACTTCAACACCGAGGGCCCGGTGCGAGTGGCTAAGCATTACTGCATCCCGCCCTTGCAGCGCGTCAACTTGGACGAGACCCTGACCTTAATCAACTGAGAGAAGTACTTCGTCCTGCATGCCCCTCGCCAGACCGGCAAGACCTCGACCTTGACGGCGCTCGCCGAGACGATCAACTCTGCCGGCCGCTACCGCTGGGTGTACGCCAACATCCAGGTGGCCCAAACGGCGGGCAAGGTCGTCCCGGAGGCCATGCATTCGATCCTTGATCAGCTCGCGAGGCGGGCCAGGAGAATGCTGAGTGACGGCTTCGTTCAACAAGCCAAGGCGCGGCTTCTGGCCGACTGCGCTGCCCACAGCGTTCTCGGCGAGCTGCTCGCGCAGTGGTCCGAGTCGGACCCCAAGTCACTGGTGCTGTCCATCCACGAGATCGACACACTCAGGGGCGACTCCCCACTGTCAGTGCTGCGGCAATCGCGGGCTGGCTGCGACCTACGGACGCACGCCTTCCCGCAGAGCGTGATCCTATGCGGGGTGCGCGACGTCCGCGACTACGTCGTCTACTCCAGCGCGGCCGGAGGCAGTGTCAACACCGGCAGCGCCTTCAACACCAAGGTCAAGTCGCTGCGACTGGGGGACTTCAAGGAGCAGGAGACGCGGTCGCTGCTCGGCCAGCACGCCGCTGACGGTGGGCGCCACCTACTAGGCCAAGGAGACGCTGATCCTCAACCGCGTTACCCACCTCGATCCGCTCGCCTTCGCCCTCGGCGAGGAGCGCGTCCGGCGGGTGATCCTGCCGATGATCGCGGGCTCTCCCGGCCACCACTATTCAGGGCGCGACCTCGCATACGTCCGAGACCTCGCTCTCACCGCCGCCTCCGGCCCGGTCCGGATGGCCAACCCGATCCACGAAGCAGTCATCCCCCGCCAGCTGACCACGGTCCAGGAAGGCGAGCTCGAGGAGTTCGTCACGCCGCGCTGGCACATTCGGCCGGACGGCAGCTTGGACTTCAAGGAGCTGCTGACCGGGTTCCAGGAGTACTTCCGCCAGCACTCCGAGGCGTGGTTGGAGCGCTCCGGCCACCGGGAGGCCGGCCCCCAGCTGGTGTTGCACGGCTACCTGCGCCGCGTCGTCAAGCGCGGCGGACATATCACGTGGGCGTACGCCGTCGCCCGCGGACGCTCTGACCTGGTCGTCGAATGGCCCCGCCCGGGCCGCCCGCTGGCTGACCTTCACCTTCAGCAGGTCATCGAGTGCAAGGTGGTCGGCGAGAAGAACGGTTTGGAGAGCACCATCAGCTAGAAATTGGAGCAGACAGCTTGGCACGTGGACCGCTGCGGCACCGAAGCCGGGCATCTGGTGGTCTTCGACCTGCGTACGAACGAGTCTTGGGAGGAGCGGTTGTTCCGCAGGGACCCCGAGCCCGGAGCCCGGACGATCACGGTGTGGGGAATGTGACCGCCACAGGGTGCCGCCCGGCTCGAAGCCGCCAATGATCCGCGCACCGGCACCTCCCCCCACCCGCCACTAGCAGCGACCCACCCCCGGGCCGCTCCGCAACCCACCATCCGCCACAACCAGCCGACCGGCCGCTCAAAGCGCCACCCGCAGATTCGTGACTACAACCTACCGTCCTCGCCATGCGTCCCGCTTGAAGGCGCTTCCCGCTCAGCGCACCGCGCCGCCAGACCCCAGCCGCCAGCCCATCCCGCTCCCCGCCGTGAGCCGATCGCGGCGACAACGGCACACCTTGGTCAGCGGGGACCCTCTCCCATCAACCGGGTGACAACCTCTCGCCTCATCCACACCCTTCCGCCGACAGCCGCCCCCCATCCGCATCCAGCCGGCGCCCCAGCCCCGTTTCGCCGACCGGCGGTGTTGGGGATTCATCGGAATCGTAAGACAATCCGCCGTCCTCACAGACTGAGCAAGACCGCCCCCGACCTAGCCACGTAATCTGGCGCTCAACACCCGCCAGCCGTCGGGCCCCACTGCCGACACGGCCGCACGACCGGCCCGGCCCTCCAGCCTGCACCTGCCGGAACCCCGCCCGGACCGCTGGACCGCCGTGCAGCGCTGCCTGGCCCTCTAGCGCCGCATCTGCCCTCGCCTGCTGCAGCGCTGCCTGCGGCGAGCACTGCTGTAGGCCGACCAGCACCGCAACGCCGTCTGCCTCTGCCGCGAACTCCACCTGCGGCCCGTCGGGGCCGAACTGGCTGGCACACGCCCCGACTCCCGCGGTCGCACCTTCACCGGGAGCGCTGCGCGGGAAGGGTTGGCGTCTCAGGCGATCCCGTGGGCAACCGGACGATCGAGTGGAACCTGACATTCCTCACGGACGTCTTCAACTGGGCCGAGAGGTCGAGGAATGGGCGAGGCCGCCTGCTCCTCGATCGGAACCCGCTGAAGGGACTTAGGAAACCTACAGAGCCCCCCCGGGTCGTCCTATCGGAGCAGGAGTACCAAGCGTTTCTCAGTGTGTCCCGGCAGGTCGGCTGGCGATTCCATGTCGCGCCCGTGCTGCCCGTGCCCGTGCATGAGACCGGCGATTCGCAACCTCAGGTGGGCTGACATCGACCTTGAGGGCGAAACAGTGCAGTGGCGCGCGAAGTACGAAGAGATTGGATACGAAGACCGGACAGCGGTGACGGCCGAGGCGGTCGCCGCCTTGGACGAGGCGCGACGTATGAGCCCTGGCACCGCCGACGCGCTGAGGGATCCGTCGAAGTGCTAGTGCCGCAAGTCGGCCCACCTCATGTGGAACTGAGCGGAAAGGCTCGCGGGGCTGGAACTGAAGCACCCCCCGGGGCTGGCACTCGATGGGGCGCAAGTTCGCTTCGGACCTCTTGGACCAGTCGCTCAAGGTGCTCTGCGAGCTTGGCGGCTGGAAGAACGCACGGACAGTACTTGCCTGCTACCACCGCCCCAACGAGGGACATCTCAGGAAGGCGCTGGAACATCGCCACAGGGTTCGCACCTGAGATCCCATTTGGCGGGACTGAATCGGCGAGGATCCGGGGTACGAAGCTGCTAATCACAAGGGCTACAAACAGATTCCAGCCCCGTAGAATCTGCATGGTAAGCGGAATACCTAGGTCTGGAACCAAGGCAGAAAATCGTATAGCCTACTACACGACTGCACGATCTGCCATTCCTATCCTTCGATGCTATCTGCTCCCGTCATTCAAGGAACGCGGGGAAATCGTCTCAACTGAAGGGAAGTTCCGGGGCCGACTTCGGCCTTGCCGCGGCGCGTACCGGCCACACTACAGTGTCCCAAAGTTCTCGCCTATCGTCTTTCGAGCTCGAACAGATACGAATACGCTGTAACACTCTCAGCGTCTCCGAACAAATTCGGTACGACGAGGCCGGCAGCGGACAGCGCCGCCCCAAGAAGATCACCAGTAAGGGTTCAGAGAGGGGGGCGCTGGGCACTGCGGGTTGATCTTGCGGTTAGGGCGTGTTGGGCGGATGGAGGCGGCATGGCTAACGCGTGGGGCTGGGGAGGAGACAGCCCTGGGGAGGGGCTGCCAACGTCAGTCGGCCCGGCGACGGGCCGGATCAGGCGGCCCAGGGCAGGGCGTCCCCGCCGGGCTCGGAAGCCGGCTTGGCCGAGCGTGCTCCCGCCAGGCGCGGGGGTTGCGACAACTGCGCCCGGCGGCGCTCGTCCATCGACCAGGGCAGCCACGGGGCCAGATCCTTCGGCGCCCGCCCCCCGTTGCGCGCGCAGGCGTCGAGGTAGTCCAGCGTCCACGCGTAGTAGTTGAGCCCCCACAGCTGCAGCGTCCCGTAGACCGAGTACAGCAGCGCCGTCATGCGCGCTCCCTTTTCGCTGCCCGAGCCGAAGCTGGTCTTGCGCCCGATCACCGCCCCGCGCAGCGCCCGCTCCGCCAGTAGCTGCCACCCATCCCCAAGCCGCTCGCGGCGCCAGCAGCACACCCCGGCCCGCGAGGACCCTCTCCCATCAACCGGCCGACACCCATGCGCCCCATCCACACCCTCCCGCCGACGGCCGCCCCCCATCCGCACCCGGCACTGCATCCGAAGGTAGACACCCCCGGCCACCTCAACCGCGCCCTGCTGTTAGGCCTCAGTGGACGACTGCTGCCAAGACCGCCACCTGCCCGGCCAGCACATCGCCCAACACCGTCAGCAGATCCCGGCAGCACGACCCCACTGCCGCCCCTTCCCGAAGAAACAGCCCTACCCCGTGCCGCTCCGCACCAGAACACCCACTACAACGCGGTCGTAGTCCGCGGTGCGCACCCCCAAGCCAAATTGCGGCCCAACCACCGCGCTCGCCTTGCGGTTCGCCCTGAGACACCCCACCCTCAGCCCACCATCCCCCCACACTCCAGCAGCCAGCCCATCACGCTCCCCGTGGCGAACTCTGCGGGCCCCTCTGCGAGCCACCCCCGACGACAGCACCTCACACCCTTCCTTGTTCCTTCCCTACTAGGACCCTCCCTCCTCAGCCGGAAGACACCGGTCCACCCGCCACCGCCCGCGACGAGTGGCACCCATACCTCCCCCACCCTTACATCCCTCCTCAACCGGAGCCCACCGCCGCGCACCACCGCACCTGCCCGTCGAGCACCTCCAGCCACCCGCCTCCAGTCCTCCCCGCCCGACCCGCCTACCGCAGCCATCGGCTCCCAGCCTCTGCCGACCCCGCCCTGCTCCGGATACGCCCGGGACGAACCTCCAACCAGGCAGTCGCCCCACATGCACCCCGCTATCCAAAGGCGCCACGAACGTCTCGCCCAGCTCGCAGCCGCCTCCAGCCGCCGCACCGCAACGCCCTCCACAACTCGCATGGAGGCCGCCCAGAACGCCTCCAAGCCTCCACGCGGACAAGCCGACCCAACCGGCCGGCCCACTGGACATCCCATCAGACCCACCAGCCGCTGCCCGGAATGCCAAGTTAGATTCCCGACCTCTCCACAGCGAGCTTCTCTGATGCCCACCCGACACGCCATGCCCCGCACCCCAGTCGACACCCAACAGAGCGCGGCAATCCTGTCGGATCAATCCAGAGGTCAGCCCCTGCGGGCGACTCACGGCCGTACTCGGCGGCTCGCTGTAACCACCCGCCCCGAATAGCTCCCCACCGTGCCGGCCTCAGCCGCTTGAAGGCCACCTGCGCCAGCCACCAGCCGGCAGCAGCCCACCGCCCACGCTGGTCCGCACCAGAACACACTCCACAACGCACTAACCGGCCGCACGGCGAGCCTCCCAGCCGAGTCGCGGCCCAAGCCGCTGCCCTCGCCTCGCAGCTCGCTCTGAGGCGCTCCCCGTTCAGCAAACCATGCCGAAACTCCCCAGCAGCCAGCTCATCCCGTTCCCCGCAGCCAACACCGCCGTCCCCGCTGCGAGCCGCCCGCGGCGCCAGCGGCTGGCACCGGCCTGCGAGGACACCCTCCCCTCAACCGGAAGACACCCTCTCGCAGCGCCCACGCCGTCCCCCCGGTGGCTGCCTCCGACCCGTGACCGGCACTGCCCGCGGCCCCCCACCCCGCGCTAGTGGGAGACTCTCGCCGGCGTCAACCCTCGCCGCCCCGTCCGGTCCTCCAACCCAACCCGCCAGCCGCCGCAGCGTGACGACGCCATCCACTGCTGCGATTTCCGGCGGTTTGGCCCACAGCGCCGACCGGCCGCTTGTCTTCCCCGAGCCTCCAGCCCACCAAGGCCAACCACTCACAAGCCCTTCGCCTCACGATCCGCACCCAGAACGGCCGGCCTGGCCGCCGCACCGAGTGGCTGCAGGACGCCGGTCCCGGTCCGACTGCCCGTGTGAGTTAGGCGGGGAGCGTATCCCGAAACAGGCCAGCTCCGATTCTTGTCAAGCCGGTCGCCGTGCCAAACTACAACCAGTGGTGCGCAAGTTCAACACCGCAGGCCCGATGTTGCCACAGCGCCACTACTGCGTCCCGCCCCTGTCGCGGATTGATCTGGACGAGGTCCTGGAACTCATTGAGGACTTGAAGTACTTCGTCCTGCACGCCCCCCGCCAGACCGGCAAGACCTCGACCTTGACGGCGCTCGCCGAGACGCTCAACTCAACCGGAGAAGTCGGCTGCGTGTACGTCAATGTCGAAGGAGCGCAGACAGCTGGCGAGGATGTGGCCAGCGCGATGGAGACCGTTCTGGGCCACCTTGCGGAACGTGCGGAATTGATGCTCCAAGACGGCTTCGTGCACGGCGTCTGGAGGCACCTGCTGGAGTACTTCGGCGTCGGCAGCGCGCTCACCATGACGCTCAGCCGCTGGGCGAGGGCTGCGCGCCGCCCCCTGGTGCTGCTGATCGACGAGGTCGACACGTTGCAGGGCGACTCTCTGCTGGCCGTCCTGCGGCAGTTGCGGGCTGGCTACGACCTACGACCGCAGGCCTTCCCGCAGAGCGTGATCCTGTGCGGAGTGCGCGATGTCCGCGACTACGTCGTCTACTCCAGCGCGACCGGAGGCAGGGTCAACACCGGCAGCGCCTTCAACATCAAGGCCGAGTCCCTTCGGCTGGGGGACTTCACGGAGCAGGAGATGCGGTCGCTGCTCGGCCAGCACACCGCCGAGACTGGCCAGCAGTTCGAGCCGCGGGCCGTGGAGCGGATCTGGGAACTCACGGCAGGCCAGCCTTGGCTGATCAACGCGCTGGCCTACCAAGCCTGCTTCAAGGACAAGGCGGGGCGGGACCGCAGCCGCCCGGTGACGGCCGGCGCTGTCGAGCGGGCCAAGGAAACCCTCATCCTGCAGCGCGTCACCCACCTCGACCAGCTCGCCAACGCGCTCACCGAGGAGCGCGTCCGGCGCGTGATCCTGCCGATGATCGCCGGGTCTCGCGGAGCCCCGGACTCGATTCGCGACCTCGAGTACGTCCGCGACCTCGGCCTCGTCGCACCCGACCACCCGCCGCGGATGGCCAACCCGATCTACGCCGAAGTCATCCCCCGCGAGCTGACCGCCGTCCAGGAAGGCGAGCTCAAGGACCTCGTCTCCCCGGGCTGGTACATCCAGCCGGACGGCAGCTTGGACGTCAAGGCGCTGCTGGCCGGGTTTCAGGACTACTTCCGCGAGCACTCCGAGTCTTGGCTGGAGTGCTACGGCCATCGGGAGGCGGGCCCCCAGCTGGTGCTGCACGGCTACTTGCACCGCGTCGTCAACAGTGGCGGACATATCACGCGGGAGTACGCCATCGGCCGCGGACGCTCGGACATGGTGGTCGAATGGCCCCGCCCGGGCCGCCCGCTGGCGGACCGTCCCCTCAAGCAGGTCATCGAGTGCAAGGTGGTCAGCGAGAAGAAGGGCTTGGAGAGCACGATTGGCAAGGGCTTGGATCAGACGGCTGGGTACATGGATCGCTGCGGCGCCGAAGCCGGGCATCTGGTGGTCTTCGACCTGCGTCCCAACAAGTCTTGGGAAGAGCGGGTGTTCCGCAAGGACCCCGAGCCCGGAGCCCTGCCGATCACGGTGTGGGGACTGTGACCGCCACTGGGTGCCGCCCGCCTCGCAGCCGCCAACGGCCCGCGCACCGGCTGACCGCTCCCATCAACCGGACGACACCCTTGCGCCTCATCCACACCCTTCCGCCGACGGCCGCCCCCCATCCGCACCCGCCACCGCACCCGAAGGTAGACACCCCCGGCCACCTCAACCGCGTCCTCCTGTCACGTCTCGTGGACGACTGCTGCCAACACCGACACCAGCCCGTCCAGCGCATCGCCCAACACCGTCAGCAGATCCCGGCAGCACGACCCCACTGCCGCCCCTTCCCGAAGAAACAGCCCTACCCCGTGCCGCTCCGCACCAGAACACCCCCAACAACGCGTTCGTAGTCCGCAGTGCGCGCCCCCAAGCCGAATTGCGGCCCAACCACCGCGCTCGCCTTGCGGCTCGCCCTGAGACACCCCACGCTCAGCCCACCATCCCCCCAAACTCCAGCAGCCAACCCATCACGCTCCCCGTGGCGAACCCCGCGGGCCCCTCTGCGAGCCACCCCCGACCACAGCACCTCACACCCTTCCTTCTCTACTAGGACCCTCCCTCCTCAGCCGGAAGACACCGTTCCGCCCGCCACCGCCCGCGACGAGTGGCGCCCATACCTCCCCACCCATCCATCCATCCTCAACCGGAGCCCACCGCCGCGCACCACCGCACCTGCCCGTCGAGCACCTCCAGCCACCCGCCTCCAGTCCTCCCCGCCCGACCCGCCAACCCCAGCCATCGGCTCCCAGCCTCTGCCGACCCCGCCCTGCTCCGGGTACGCCCGGGACGAACCTCCAACCAGGCAGTCGCCGCACGTGCACCCCGCTATCCACAGGCGCCATGAACATCTCGCCCAGCTCGCAGCCGCCTCCTGCCGCCGCACCACAACGCCCTCCACAACCCGCTTGGAGGCCGCCCAGAACGCCTCCAAGCACCCACGCGGACAAGTCGACCCAGCCGGCCGGCCCACTGGACATCCCATCAGGCCCACCAGCCGGTGCCCGGAATGCCGAGCTGGATTCCCGACCTCTCCACAGCGAGCTTCCCTGATGCCCACTCCACACGCCATGCCCCGCACCCCAGTCAACACCCAACAGAGCGCGGCAATCCTGTCGGATCAATCCAGAGGCCAGCCCCCGCGGGCGACCAATGGCCGTCCTCGGCGGCCCGCTGCAACCACCCTCTCCCGATAGCTCCCCGCCGTGCCGCCCCAGCCACTTGAAGGCCACCTGCGCCAGCCACCAGCCGGCAGCAGCCCACCGACCACGCCGGCACGCACCAGAACACCCTCCACAACGCACCTAGCGGCCACACTGCGCGCCTCCCAGCCGAGTCGCGGCCAAAGCCGCCGCCCTCGCCTCGCAGCTCGCTCTGAGGCGCTCCCCGTTCAGCAAACCATGCCGAGCCTCCCCAGCAGCCAGCTCATCCCGTTCCCCGCAGCCAACACCGCCGTCCCCGCTGCGAGCCGCCCGCGGCGCCCGCGGCGCCCGCGGCTGGCACCGGCCTGCGAGGACACCCTCCCCTCAACCGGAAGACACCCTCTCGCAGCGCCCACGCCGTCCCCCCGGTGGCTGCCTCCGACCCGCGACCGGCACAGCCCGCGGCCCCTCTCCCCGCGCTCGTCGGAGACTCCCGCCAGCGTCAACCCTCGCCGCCCCGTCCGGTCCTCCAACCCAACCCGCCAGCCGCCGCAGCGTGACAACGCCATCCATTGCTGGACTTGATACCAGACTGCCCATTACGCTCCATGATGGACACCGCCGTCGCACCGAGCGGCTCCGGCCCGCCGGCCCCGCACGGGGCCCGGCTGCCGGTGTGATTCAGGCTCGGGACCGTTTCCCGAAACAGGCCAGCTCCGACCCTTGTCAAGGCGGCAGGCGTGCCATACTGCAACCAGTGGCGCGCAAGTTCAACACAGCAGGCCCGATGTTGCCGCAGCGCCACTACTGCGTCCCGCCGCTGTCGCGGATTGATCTGGACGAGATCCTCGAACTGATCGAGGATCTGAAGTACTTTGTCCTGCACGCCCCTCGCCAGACCGGCAAGACCTCCACGCTCAAGACCCTCGCCGAGACCCTCAACTCTGCCGGCCGCTACCGCTGCGTGTACGCCAACATCGAGGGGGCCCAAACGGCGGGCGAGGTCGTCCCGGAGGCCATGCGTTCGATCCTTGATCAGCTCGCAGGGCGGGCTAGGAGAATGCTGGGTGACGGCTTCGTTCAACAAGCCAAGGCGCGGCTTCTGGCCGACTGCGGCGCCCACGACGTCCTCGGCGAGCTGCTCGCGCAATGGGCCGAGTCGGACCCCAAGCCGCTGGTGCTGTTCATCGACGAGATCGACACCCTCAGGGGCGACTCCCTACTGTCAGTGCTGCGGCAATTGCGGGCTGGCTACGACCTACGACCGCGCGCCTTCCCGCAGAGCGTGATCCTGTGTGGGGTGCGCGATGTCCGCGACTACGTCGTCTACTCGAGTGTGGCCGGAGGCAAGGTCAACACCGGCAGCGCCTTCAACATCAAGGCCGAATCCCTTCGGCTGGGGGACTTCACGGAGCAGGAGATGCGGTCGCTGCTCGGCCAGCACACGGCCGAGACCGGCCAGCAGTTCCAACCGCGGGCCTTCGAGCGGATCTGGGAGTTCACGGCAGGCCAGCCCTGGCTGATCAACGCGCTGGCCTACCAAGCCTGCTTCAAGGACAAGGCGGGACGGGACCGCAGCCGCCCGGTGACGGCCGGCGCCGTCGAGCGGGCCAAGGAAGCCCTCATCCTGCAGCGCGTCACCCACCTCGACCAGCTTGCCAACGCGCTCAGCGAGGAGCGCGTCCGGCGGGTGATCCTGCCGATGATCGCGGGCTCTCCCGAATACCAGTTCTCAGGGCGCGACCTGGAGTACGTCCAAGACCTCGGCCTCGTCGCTGCTGTCGGCCCGATCCGGATGGCCAACCCGATCTACGCCGAAGTTATCCCCCGCGAGCTGACCACCGTCCAGGAACGCGCCCTCAGGGAGCTCGTCTCCCCGGGCTGGTACATCCAGCCGGACGGCAGCTTGAACGTCAAGGCGCTGCTGGCCGGGTTTCAGGACTACTTCCGCGAGCACTCCGAGTCGTGGCTGGAGCGCTACGGCCACCGGGAGGCCGGCCCCCAGCTGGTACTGCACGGCTACTTGCACCGCATCGTCAATAGCGGCGGACGGATCACGCGGGAGTACGCCATCGCCCGCGGACGCTCGGACCTGGTCGTCGAATGGCCCCGCCCGGGCCGCCCGCTGGCTGACCGTCCCCTCAAGCAGGTCATCGAGTGCAAGGTGGTCGGCGAGAAGAAGGGCTTGGAGAGCACCATCAGCCAGGGCTTGGAGCAGACGGCTTGGTACATGGACCGCTGCAGCGCCGAAGCCGGACATCTCGTGGTCTTCGACCTGCGTCCCAACAAGGCCTGGAAGGAGCGGGTCTTCCGCCGGGAACCCGAGCCCGGAGCCCCGCCGATCACGGTGTGGGGACTGTGACCGCCACCGGGTGCCGCCCGTCCTGAAGCTGCCAACGGCCCGCGCTCCGGCCAACTGTTCAACCAGATAGTCGCCGCACGTGTGCACCCCTGTCCGCGGGCGCTGGTACCGTCTCGCCCGGCCCGCCAGCCGCCTGCGCCCAACCTCCCCCGCACCGCAACACACCCGCCAAACCACTTGGAAACGGCTCTACGCGCCCCCAGCCGAATTGCGACACCCACGACTGCCCTCGCCTCGCAGTCCGCTCTGAGGCGCTCCCCGCTCAGCAAACCAAGGCGAGCCCCCTAGCAGCCAGCCCATCCCGTTCCCCGCGGCCAACGCCGCCGGCCCCGCTGCGAGCCGCCGGCGGCACCAGCGGCTGGCACCGGCCTGCGAGGACATCCTCTCCCCAACCGGAAGAGACCCGTCCGCAGAGCCCGCGCCGTTTCCCCTACGGCTGCCTCCGACCCGCGACCGGCACTGCTTGTGGCTCCCTTCCCCGCGCCAATTGGAGACGCTCGGCAGCTTCAACGCTCGATGCCCCGGCCAGTCCTCCAACCCAATCCGCGCGCCGCCGCAGCGTGGCGACGCCACCTGCCGCTGCGAATCAGGCCGGGGACCGTTTCCAATAGACAGGCCAGTTCCTCGCCAGGCCAAGCCAGTTGCCGTGCCATACTGCAAGTCGTGGAGCGCTACTTCAACACCGAGGGCCCGGTGCGGGCGGCCAAGCACTACTGCATCCCGCCCTTGCAGCGCGTCGACTTGGACGAGATCCTGACCTTGGTCGACCGGGAGAAGTACTTCGTCCTGCACGCCCCCCGCCAGACCGGCAAGACCTCCACGCTCAAGGCCCTCGCCGAGACCCTCAGCTCAACCGGAGTAGTCGCCTGCGTGTACGTCAATGTCGAAGGAGCGCAGACAGCTGGCGAGGATGTGGCTGAGGCGATGCGGACTGTTCTGAGCCAGCTGGCACTTCAGGCGCAGCTAATGCTCCAAGACGGGTTCGTCGGCAGCGTCTGGAGACGCTTGCTGGAGAACGACGGCGGCGGCAGCGCGTTCAACGTGACGCTCACCCACTGGGCAGTGGCTGCCAGCAAGCCCCTCGTGCTGCTGATCGACGAAATCGACACGCTGCGGGGCGACTCGCTGCTGTCCGTCCTGCGACAGTTGCGGATGGGCTACGACCGGAGGCCTGACGCCTTCCCGCAGAGCGTGATCCTGTGCGGGGTGCGCGATGTCCGCGACTACGTCGTCTACTCCAGCGCGACCGGAGGCAGGGTCAACACCGGCAGCTGCTTCAACATCAAGGCCGAGTCCCTTCGGCTGGGGGACTTCACGGAGCAGGAGATGCGGTCGCTGCTCGGCCAGCACACAGCGGAGACCGGCCAGCAGTTCCAACCGCGGGCCTTGGAGCGGATCTGGGAGTTCACGGCAGGCCAGCCCTGGCTGATCAACGCGCTGGCCTATCAAGCCTGCTTCAAGGACAAGGCGGGACGGGACCGCAGCCGCCCGGTCACAGCCGGCGCCGTCGAGCGGGCCAAGGAGACCCTCATCCTGCAGCGCGTGACGCACCTCGACCAGCTCGCCAACGCGCTCACTGAGGAGCGCGTCCGGCGCGTGATCCTGCCGATGATCGCCGGGTCTCGCGGAGCCCCGGACTCGCTTCGCGACCTCGAGTACGTCCGCGACCTCGGCCTCGTCGCACCCGACCACCCGCCGCGGATGGCCAACCCCATCTACGCCGAAGTCATCCCCCGCGAGCTGACCGCCGTCCAGGAAGGCGAGCTCAAGGACCTGGTCTCCCCGCGCTGGTACATCCAGCCGGACGGCAGCTTGGACGTCAAGGCGCTGCTGACCGGGTTTCAGGACTACTTCCGCGAGCACTCCGAGTCGTGGCTGGAGTGCTACGGCCATCGGGAGGCCGGCCCCCAGCTGGTGCTGCACGGCTACTTGCACCGCGTCGTCAACAGTGGCGGACATATCACGCGGAAGTACGCCATCGGCCGCGGACGCTCGGACATGGTGGTCGAATGGCCCCGCCCGGGCCGCCCGCTGGCGGACCGCCCCCTCAAGCAGGTCATCGAGTGCAAGGTGGTCAGCGAGAAGAAGGGCTTGGAGAGCACGATTGGCCAGGGCTTGGAGCAGACGGCTTGGTACATGGACCGCTGCAGTGCCGAAGCCGGACATCTCGTGATTTTCGACCTGCGTCCCAACAAGTCTTGGGAACAGCGGGTGTTCCGGAGGGACCCCGAGCCCGGAGCCCTGCCGATCACGGTGTGGGGACTGTGACCGCCACTGGGTGCCGCCCGCCTTGCAGCCGCCAACGGCCCGCGCACCGGCTGACCTCCGCCACCCGCCATTAGTAGCAACCCAGCCCCAAGCCGCCCCGCAGCCCACCATCCGCTGCAACTTGGCGACCGGCTACTCACAGCGCCGCCCGCCGATTCATGGCTCCAACCTACGGTCCTCGCCTTGGATCCCGCTTGGAGCCGCTTCCCGCTCAGCGCACCACGCCGCGAGACCCCTGCCGCCAGCCCATCCCGCTCCCCGCCGCGAGCCGCTCGCGGCGACAACGGCACACCTTGGTCAGCGAGGGCCCGCTCCCATCAACCGGAAAACACCCTTCCGCCTCATCCACACCCTTCCGCCGACGGCCGCCCCCCCATCCGCACCCGCCACCGCACCCGAAGGTAGACACCCCCAGCCGCCTCAACCGCGCCCTGCTGTCACGTCTCGTGGACGACTGCTGCCAAGACCGACACCTGCCCGGCCAGCACATCGCCCAACACCGTCAGCAGATCCCGGCAGCACGACCCCGCTGCGGCCCCTTCCTGAAGAAACAGCCCTACCCCGTGCCGTTCCGCACCAGATCACCCGCTACAACGCGCTCGTAGTCCGCGGAACCTGGACGACACCGGTCCACCCGCCACCGCCCGCGACGAGTGGCACCCATGCCTCCCCCACCCTTCCATCCATCCTCAACCGGAGCCCACCGCCGCGCACCACCGCACCTGCCCGTCGAGCACCTCCAGCCACCCGCCTCCAGTCCTCCTCGCCCGCCCCGCCAACCGCAGCCATCGGCTCCCAGCCTCTGCCGACCCCGACCTGCTCCGCGTTGTTGTCTTCCGGTTTATTTGGCAAGGCGTTTTCCGGATTAAATGGCAGGCGGGGAGCGGAATTTTCCGGATTGCTTGCGTCTGGCTGGGGGCGAGGGCGAGCTCGAAAACTGCTACTGCAAGAAGGAAAAGGAAGGGGTCAGGAGGAGCGTAGGCGTTCTCGCCCGGCTCCCGGCCCTGCGCGCACGCAATTGCAGGCAAGACTGCCGCGCAGCACCTCCAACGCATGTCCGAAAGCCTACCGGCCGACTCACCCACGCCGATGGATTTGTCACATTAAATGAGAAAGTTCCCTTATCTGGAATCATCCAGTTTGACAAAAACAGCC
The DNA here is from genome assembly GCA_963662745.2 of Bryobacterales bacterium. Lineage (GTDB taxonomy): Bacteria > Acidobacteriota > Terriglobia > Bryobacterales > UBA6623 > VXMF01. Next base: position 3,636,397 of record CAXXUI010000001.1, on the reverse strand, counting down.
CATTTTCGTGCCAAATAATGTGACAAATAACACGCGTACGCCCGGAACGAACCCCCAACCAGGCAGTCGCCGCACGTGCACCCCGCTATCCACAGGCGCCATGAACGTCTCGCCCAGCTCGCAGCCGCCTCCAGCCGCCGCACCGCAACGCCCTCCACAACCCGCTAGGAGGCCGCCCAAGACGCCTTCAAGCCCCCACGCGGACAAGGCGACCCAGCCGGCCGACCCTCTGGACATCCCGTCAGGCCCACCAGCCGGTGCCCGGAATGCCGAGCTGGATTCCCGACCTCTCCACAGCGAGCTTCCCTGATGCCCACTCCACACGCCATGCCCCGCACCCCAGCCAACACCCAACAGAGCGCGGCAATCCTGGCGGATCAATCCAGAGGCCAGTCCCCGCGGGCGACCAATGGCCGTCCTCGGCGGCCCGCTGCAACCACCCTCCCCCGATACCCCCCCGTGGCAGCCTCAGCCGCTTGAAGGCCACCTGCACCAGCCACCAGCCAGCAGCAGCCCACCCCCCACACTGGCCCGCACCAGCACACCCTCCACAACGCACCTAGCGGCCACACTGCGCGCCTCCCAGCCGAGTCGCGGCCCAAGCCGCTGCCCTCGCCTCGCAGCTCGCTCTGAGGCGCTCCCCGTTCAGCAAACCATGCCGAGCCTCCCCAGCAGCCAGCCCATCCCGTTCCCCGCAGCCAACACTGCCGTCCCCGCTGCGAGCCGCCCGCGGCGCCAGCGGCTGACACCAGCCTGCGAGGACACCCTCCCCTCAACCGGAAGACACCCTCTCGCAGCGCCCACGCCGTCCCCCGGTGGCTGCCTCCGACCCGCGACCGGCACTGCCCGCAGCCCCCCACCCCGCGCTAGGCGGAGACTCTCGCCAGCGTCAACCCTCGCCGCCCCGTCCGGTCCTCCAACCCAACCCGCCAGCCGCCGCAGCGTGACAACGCCATCCATTGCTGGACTTGATACCAGACTGCCCATTACGCTCCATGATGGACACCGCCGTCGCACCGAGCGGCTCCGGCCCGCCGGCCCCGCACGGGGCCCGGCTGCCGGTGTGATTCAGGCTCGGGACCGTTTCCCGAAACAGGCCAGCTCCGACCCTTGTCAAGGCGGCAGGCGTGCCATACTGCAACCAGTGGCGCGCAAGTTCAACACAGCAGGCCCGATGTTGCCGCAGCGCCACTACTGCGTCCCGCCGCTGTCGCGGATTGATCTGGACGAGATCCTCGAACTGATCGAGGATCTGAAGTACTTTGTCCTGCACGCCCCTCGCCAGACCGGCAAGACCTCCACGCTCAAGACCCTCGCCGAGACCCTCAACTCTGCCGGCCGCTACCGCTGCGTGTACGCCAACATCGAGGGGGCCCAAACGGCGGGCGAGGTCGTCCCGGAGGCCATGCGTTCGATCCTTGATCAGCTCGCAGGGCGGGCTAGGAGAATGCTGGGTGACGGCTTCGTTCAACAAGCCAAGGCGCGGCTTCTGGCCGACTGCGGCGCCCACGACGTCCTCGGCGAGCTGCTCGCGCAATGGGCCGAGTCGGACCCCAAGCCGCTGGTGCTGTTCATCGACGAGATCGACACCCTCAGGGGCGACTCCCTACTGTCAGTGCTGCGGCAATTGCGGGCTGGCTACGACCTACGGCCGCACGCCTTCCCGCAGAGCGTGATCCTGTGCGGGGTGCGCGATGTCCGCGACTACGTCGTCTACTCCAGCGCGGCCGGAGGCAGGGTCAACACCGGCAGCGCCTTCAACATCAAGGCCAAGTCGCTGCGGTTGGGGGACTTCACGAAGCAGGAGATGCGGTCGCTGCTCGGCCAGCACACCGCCGAGACTGGCCAGCAGTTCGAGCCGCGGGCTGTGGAGCGGATCTGGGAGCTCACTGCGGGCCAGCCTTGGTTGATCAACGCGCTGGCCTACCAGCTGTGCTTCGAGGACAAGGCGGGACGGGACCGCAGCCGCCCGGTGACGACCGGCGCCGTCGAGCGGGCCAAGGAAACCCTCATCCTGCAGCGCGTCACCCACCTCGACCAGCTTGCCAACGCGCTCACCGAGGAGCGCGTCCGGCGGGTGATCCTGCCGATGATCGCGGGCTCTCCCGGAAACGCCTACTCAGGGCGCGACCTTGAGTACGTCCGAGACCTCGGCCTCGTGGCTGCCGCCGGCCCGGTCCGGATGGCCAACCCCATCTACGCCGAAGTCATCCCCCGCGAGCTGACTAATGTCCAGGAGTCTGACCTCCAGGGCCGCGTCTCCCCGGGCTGGTACATCCAGCCGGACGGCAGCTTGGACCTCAAGGCGCTGCTGACCGGGTTCCAGGGCTACTTCCGCGAGCACTCCGAGTCGTGGCTGGAGCGCTACGGCCACCGCGAGGCCGGCCCCCAGCTGGTGCTGCACGGCTACTTGCACCGCATCGTGAACAGCGGCGGACGGATCACGCGGGAGTACGCCATCGCCCGCGGACGCTCGGACCTGGTCGTCGAATGGCCCCGCCCGGGCCGCCCGCTGGCTGACCGTCCCCTCAAGCAGGTCATCGAATGCAAGGTAGTCGGCGAGAAGAAGGGCTTGCAGAGCACCATCAGCCGGGGCTTGGAGCAGACGGCTTGCTACATGGACGGCTGCGGCGCCGCAGCCGGGCATCTGGTGGTCTTTGACCTGCGTCCCAACAAGTCTTGGGAAGAGCGGGTGTTCCGGAGGGACCCCGAGCCCGGAGCCCTGCCGATCACGGTGTGGGGACTGTGACCGCCACCGGGTGCCGCCCGTCTCGCAGCCGCCAACGACCCGCGCACCGGCTGACCTCCGCCACCCGCCACTAGCAGCAACCCACTCCCAAGCCGCCCCGCAACCCACCATCCGACGCAACTTGGCGACCGGCTACTCACAGCGCCGCCCGCCGATTCATGGCTCCAACCTACGGTCCTCGCCTTGGATCCCGCTTGGAGCCGCTTCCCGCTCAGCGCACCACGCCGCGAGACTCCTGCCGCCAGCCCATCCCGCTCCCCGCCGCGAGCCGCTCGCGGCGACAACGGCACACCTTGGTCAGCGAGGGCCCGCTCCCATCAACCGGATAACACCCTTCCGCCTCATCCACACCCTCCCGCCGACGGCCGCCCCTATCCGCACCCGAAGGCAGACACCCCCGGCCACCTCAACCGCACCCTGCTGTCACGTCTCGTGGAAGACTGCTGCCAAGACCGACACCGGCCCGGCCAGCACATCGCCCAACACCGTCAGCAGATCCCGGCAGCACGACCCCGCTGCCGCCCCTTCCTGAAGAAACAGCCCTAACCCTTGCAGCTCCGCACCAGAACACCCTCTACAACGCGCTCGTAGTCCGCAGTGCGCGCCCCCAAGCCGAATTGCGTCCCAACCACCGCGCTCGCCCTGCGGCTCGCCCTGAGACACCCCACGCTCAGCCAACCATCCCCCCAGACTTCAGCAGCCAGCCCATCACCCTCCCCGTGGCGCACCCTGCGGGCCCCTCTGCGAGCCACCCCCGACGACAGCACCTCACACATCCTTCTCTACTAGGACCCTCCCTCCTCAGCCGGAAGACACCGGTCCACCCGCCACCGCCCGCGACGAGTGGCACCCATACCTCCCCCATCCTTCCATCCCTCCTCAACCGGAGCCCACCGCCGCGCACCACCGCACCCGCCCGTCGAGCACCTCCAGCCACCCGCCTCCAGTCCTCCTCGCCCGACCCGCCAACCGCCGCCATCGGCTCCCAGCCTCTGCCGACCCCGCCCTGCTCCGGGTACGCCCGGGACGAACCTCCAACCAGGCAGTCACCGCACCTGCACCCCGCTATCCACAGGCGCCATGAACGTCTCGCCCATCTCGCACTGTTATTTGTCACATTATTTGGCACGAAAATGGGCTGTTTTTGTCAAACTGGATGATTCCAGATAAGGGAACTTTCTCATTTAATGTGACAAATCCATCGGCGTGGGTGAGTCGGCCGGTAGGCTTTCGGACATGCGTTGGAGGTGCTGCGCGGCAGTCTTGCCTGCAATTGCGTGCGCGCAGGGCCGGGAGCCGGGCGAGAACGCCTACGCTCCTCCTGACCCCTTCCTTTTCCTTCTTGCAGTAGCAGTTTTCGAGCTCGCCCTCGCCCCCAGCCAGACGCAAGCAATCCGGAAAATTCCGCTCCCCGCCTGCCATTTAATCCGGAAAACGCCTTGCCAAATAAACCGGAAGACAACACACCCGCCTCCAGCCGCCACACCGCAGCGCCCTCCACAACCCGCTTGGAGGCCGCCCAAGACGCCTCCAAGCCCCACCCGGACAAGGCGACCTAGCCGGCCGGCCCACTAGACCTCCCATCAGGCCCACCAGCCGGTGCCCGGAATGCCGAGCTGGATTCCCAACTTCTCCACCGGGACCTTCCCTGATGCCCATCCGGCGCGCCATGCCCTGCACCCCAGCCAACACCCGACAGCGCGCGGCAATCCTGTCGGATCAATCCAGAGGCCAGTCCCCCCGGGCGACCAATGGCCGTCCTCGGCGGCCCGCTGCAACCACCCTCCCCCGATAGCTCCCCGCCGTGCCGCCCCAGCCGCTTGAAGGCCACCTGCGCCAGCCACCAGCCGGCAGCAGCCCACCGCCCACGCTGGCCGGCACCAGAGCACCCTCCACAACGCACTGAGCGGCCGCACGGCGCGCCTCCCAGCCGAGTCGCGGCCCAAGCCGCTGCCCTCGCCTCGCAGCTCGCTCTGAGGCGCTCCCCGTTCGGCCAACCATGCCGAACCTCCCCAGCAGCCAGCCCATCCCGTTCCCCGCAGCCAACACCGCCGTCCCCGCTGCGAGCCGCCCGCGGCGCCAGCGGCTGGCACCGGCCTGCGAGGACACCCTCCCCTCAACCGGAAGACACCCTCTCGCAGCACCCACGCCGTCCCCCCGGTGGCTGCCTCCGACCCGCGACCGGCACTGCCCGCAGCCCCCCACTCCGCGCTAGTCGGAGACTCTCGCCAGCGTCAACCCTCGCCGCCCCGGCCGGTCCTCCAACCCAACCCACCACCCGCCGCAGCATGACGACGCCATCCACTGCTGGACTTGATTCCAACGCGTCCGTAATTGCTCATTACGGACGACGCTATGGACACCGCCGTCGCACCGAGCGGCTCCGGCACGCCGGCCCCGCACGGGGCCCGGCTGCCGGTGTGAATCAGGCTCGGGACCGTTTCCCGAAACAGGCCAGCTCCGACTCTTGTCAAGGCGGTAGCCGTGCCATACTGCAAGTCGTGGAGCGTTACTTCAACACCGAGGGCCCGGTGCGGGTGGCTAAGCACTACTGCATCCCGCCCTTGGAGCGGGTCGACTTGGACGAGATCCTGACCTTGGTCGACCGGGAGAAGTACTTCGTCCTGCACGCCCCCCGCCAGACCGGCAAGACCTCCACGCTCAAGGCCCTCGCCGAGACCCTCAGCGCAACCGGAAGATTCGGCTGCGTGTACGTCAATGTCGAAGGAGCGCAGACAGCTGGCGAGGATGTGGCTAGGGCGATGCGGATGGTTCTGAGCCAGCTGGCAATTCAGGCGCAGCTGATGCTCCAAGACGGGTTCGTCGGCAGCGTCTGGAGACGCTTGCTGGAGCACGACGGCGGCGACAGCGCGTTCAACGGGACGCTCACCCACTGGGCAACGGCTGCCAGCAAGCCCCTCGTGCTGCTGATCGACGAAATCGACACGCTGCGAGGCGACTCGCTGCTGTCCGTCCTGCGGCAGTTGCGGATGGGCTACGACCGGAGGCCTGACGACTTCCCGCAGAGCGTGATCCTGTGCGGGGTGCGCGATGTCCGCGACTACGTCGTCTACTCCAGCGTGGCAGGAGGCCGGGTCAACACCGGCAGCTGCTTCAACATCAAGGCCAAGTCCCTTCGGCTGGGGGACTTCACGGAGCAGGAGATGCGGTCGCTGCTCGGCCAGCACACGACCGAGACCGGCCAGCAGTTCCAACCGCGGGCCATGGAGCGGATCTGGGAGCTCACTGCGGGCCAGCCCTGGCTGATCAACGCGCTGGCCTACCAGGTGTGCTTCGAGGACAAGGCGGTACACGACCGCAGCCGCCCGGTGACAGCCGGCGCCGTCGAGCGGGCCAAGGAAGCCCTCATCCTGCAGCGCGTGACGCACCTCGACCAGCTCGCCAACGCGCTCACTGAGGAGCGCGTCCGGCGGGTGATCCTGCCGATGATCGCGGGCTCTCCCGGATATGACTACTCAAAGCGCGACCTTGAGTACGTCCAGGACCTCGGCCTCGTCGCGGCCGCCGGCCCGGTCCGGATGGCCAACCCGATCTATGCCGAAGTCATCCCCCGCGAGCTGACCACTGTCCAGGAGTCCGACCTCAAGGGCCGCGTCTCCCCGGGCTGGTACATCCACCCGGACGGCAGCTTGGACCTCAAGGCGCTGCTGGCCGGGTTCCAGGACTACTTCCGCGAGCACTCTGAGTCGTGGCTGGACCGCTACGGCCATCGGGAGGCCGGGCCGCAGCTGGTGCTGCACGGCTACTTGCACCGCATCGTCAACAGCGGCGGACGGATCACGCGGGAGTACGCCATCGCCCGCGGACGCTCGGACTTGGTCGTCGAATGGCCCCGCCCGGGCCGCCCGCTGGCGGACCGTCCCCTCAAGCAGGTCATCGAGTGCAAGGTGGTCGGCGAGAAGAAGGGCTTGGAGAGCACCATCAGCCGGGGCTTGGAGCAGACGGCTTGGTACATGGACCGCTGCAGCGCCGACGCCGGGCATCTGGTGGTCTTCGACCTGCGTCCCAACAAGACCTGGAAGGAGCGGGTCTTCCGCCGGGAACCCGAGCCCGGAGCCCCGCCGATCACGGTGTGGGGACTGTGATCGCCACCGGGTGCCGCCCGTCCTGAAGCTGCCAACGGCCCGCGCGCCGGCCAACTGTTCAACCAGATAGTCGCCGCACGTGTGCACTCCTGTCCGCGGGCGCTGGTACCGTCTCGCCCGGCCCGCCAGCCGCCTGCGCCCAACCTCCCCCGCACCGCAACACACCCGCCAAACCACTTGGAAACGGCTCTACGCGCCCCCAGCCGAATTGCGACACCCACGACTGCCCTCGCCTCGCAGTCCGCTCTGAGGCGCTCCCCGCTCAGCAAACCAAGGCGAGCCCCCTAGCACCCAGGCCATCCCGTTCCCCGCAGCCAACGCCGCCGTCCCCGCTGCGAGCCGCCCGCGGCGCCAGCGGCTGGCACCGGCCTGCGAGGTCACCCTCCCCTCAACCGGAAGACACCCTCTCGCAGCACCCAGGCCGTTCCCCCGGTGGCTGTGTTGTTTTCCGGAATAAATGGCACGGCGTTTTCCGGAATAAATGGCAGGCGGGGAGCGGGATTTTCCGGATTGCTTGCGTCTGGCTTGGGGAGGTGGGAGGGTGGGCTGGAAAACGGCTACTGCAAGAAGGAAGAGGAGGGGGTCAGCAGGAGCGGACCAGGAGTTGGTTCCAGTCCTTGGCGCCGGCAGGGGGGAGGCGTCGGGCGGCGGGATGGCGTTCGAGGAGGCGCTGTGCGGCGAGTTGGCCAGGGGGGTCGTTGTCGAAGCCGCACAGCAGTTGGTGGGGGGGGATGGAGTGGAGCCAGGCGGGGATGGAGTGGGCGAGGCCGGCGGCTGAGGCGAAGAGGGTGTGAGGTGGGAGTTGGGGGAGTTGGAGCAGGGCGGCGGAGAGGGCGTCGACGGCGGATTCGCAGAGCAGCACGCAGTGCGGGGGAGTGTTGGAGCGGGGAGCCTGGGGGGCGATCCAGAAGCCGCCGCGTTGTTTGCGGGAGCCGGGGGCGAGGCCTTTGAAGGTGGCGCCGGAGGGGCTGGGGCGGGAGCCGTTGAGTTCGGCGCCGGCGGGCTGTTGTTGGAGGTCGCGGCAGAGGAAGACGGCGTTTTGGCGGGCGTCGGCCCACAGGATGCCTAAGTGGCGGCAGTGGTCGAGCAGGCGGGGGTCGAGGCGTCGGGAGCGGGCCAGGTAGTGGCGGACGGGAGGCCAGCGGGCGTGGCAGGGGGGCGGCAGGGAGAGCGCCCGGTCGGAGGTGGGCTGGGCTGGCGGAGGGTGTGCCGGGGTGGGGGGCAGGGCGTCGAGGAAGGCGAGGGCCTGGCGGAAGGAGCAGCCGCGGGCGTGCAGCACGAGGTCGATGGCGCCGCCGCCGCCACGGCCGCGGCGGTGGTCGAAGAAGCGCGCGCCGCGGATGGCGAGCACCGAGCCGGGTCGTCTCCAGCGCAGGCGGTTGCGGGGGTCGCGGCGGTAGCCGAGCTGGCGAGCGACCTGGGGCAGCGGGCGGTTGCGGGCCCGGGCGAGGCGGTCGGGGAGCGGGGCGGGGACTTCAGGCCGCACGGCGCGCCAGCGGGGAGCGGGCCCGCGCTTCGGGCACGGCCCGCTCGACATGCTCCGCGCTGACGGTGGCGGATTTGTCCAAGGCGGCGGCCAGCAGCGCGTAGTGGGCGATGCGCCCGGCGGGGCGCAGCGCGCCCTGGGAGGCTTGGAAGACGGCCTCGACGGCGGGCGGCTCGAACAGCTCGCGCCGGCAGCCGGCCAGCTGCAGGCGGTGGGCGAGATAGGGTGCGGCCTCGTCGCGCTGCAAGTCGCCGAAGCGGTGGCGCATGACCACGCGCTGGTCGAAGGAGCGGTGGATGGCGAGCGCCAGGCGGCGCTCGAGGGCGGGCAGGCCGACCAGCAGCAGGCAGGCGCCGCGCACCGCCTCAAGGCCCGGGTCGGTGAGCAGGCGCAATTCCTCGAGCACGTCATTGCGCAGGTTCTGGGCCTCGTCGAGCAGCAGCACGGGCAGCTGGCGGCGGCTGTTGACGCGGTGGGCGAGCTCGTTGCGCAGCAGGCGGTAGCAGCCCGAGCGCGTGTGCAGCGGCTCCAGGCCCAGCTCCCAGCACAGCAGCCGGTAGGCGTCGAAGGCGGTGCCGGTGGTGAGCGAGACGTAGCAGACCTTGCAGCGCCCGGGATGCAGGCCGGCGGCGAACTGGCGGCAGGCGGTGGTCTTGCCGCTGCCCGGCGGGCCGGTGACCACGCCGATGCCGCGCAGCTCGACCCAGTGCGACAGCCGGCTGGCCGCCTCCTGGCCGGCGCGCAGCGAGAACAGTTCGTCGCAGTCGGCGAGCGGCTCGAACGGGTAGCGCTCGAGGCCGAAATGGGGTCGGTAACTCATGATGGATCCTCCTGTTGCCCCGCTGGCAGGTCGCTGAGCCGCAGCGGGGCGGGCGTCGCCTCCGGGGCGGGCGGCGGCTCGCGACGCGGCCCGGGGGCGTCCCGGGCTGCAACATTGGGCTGGCGCCGCACGCGGCTGTTGGCGACGCGGTCCAGCGGTTGGGCCAGCCCGGCGGGCCGGCCTTCGCACTCGACGGGGATGGGCCGCTCCGGCGGCGCCGCCGGATCGACCAGCAGCACCACCTTGCAGCCCGCCAGCCCGCCCGGCACCTCGTAGCAGTGCGAGCGGAACTGCACTACCCGGTCCCGGGACACCGTGCGCCCGTAGCGCAGCCGGCACAGCTCGTCGAGCTGCTCGGGGCTGCCGGCCGGTCGGACGCCGGCCGCCGTCAGCGCCCAGGCGTCCAGCGGCGTGCGCCGGCCTTCCAGCCCGCGGTGGGGCGTGCAGTGGTACTCGCCTTCCAGCCACAGGCCCAGCCGGCGGTTGAGCTCATCCAGGTCCAGCCGCTCCGGCTCGGCCAGCGGTCGCAGGAATTGCTCCCGCAGGGTGCGGTGGAAGCGCTCGATCTTGCCTCGGCCCTCGGAGTGGTAGGGGCGTCCGCGCAGCAGCCGCACGCCCAAGCCGGCGCATAGCTCCCGGAGGTGCCGGCTGCGGTAGGCCGAACCGTTGTCGGTGAACAGCCGGTCGGGCCGCCCACGCTTGAGCAGGGCGCTCTTGAACACCGGCAGGAAGGCCTCGTAGCTCTCGGAGAAAGCGAACTCGGCGTGCGTCACCAGTCGCGTCGCGTCGTCCAGAAGGCCGATGTAGTAGGCCTTGCGCCGCCGGCGGCCGTCGGCTGCGCAGCGCACTCGCGGCCCGTGCAGCACGTCCGACTGCCACAGCTCGCCAGCGGCGGCGTAGCTGAAGCGCCGCAGGTCGCGCCCCTCGCCGGACCGCTGCTCGCGCCGCGTCAGCCCGCGCTCGCGCAGCAGCCGGTAGACGGTGGACGGCGCCAGCCGCACCTCGGGCCCCAGCCGCTGCTCGCGGCGAGCCCGGCGGATCACCAGCCGCACCGGCAGGCTGCGGTCCTGCTCCTTGATCCGCACCAGCGCGTCCGCCACCTCCGGGCGCAGCGCCCGCGCCCGACCGCGGTCGCGGCGGGCCCGCGGCTGCAAGCCCTCCAGCCCGTCCTTGCGATAGATCGCCATCCAGCGCCTCAGCGTGGACTGCGACACCCGCCTGCGCCGCGAGCCCGGAATGTCGAACCGCTGCGCCGAGCGCTCCCGCAGCCGCTCCCGCAGCTGCCGCGATCCGGGTTCCAGGCGCACCAGGTCCCCGATCCGCTCGAAGCGGAACACCGCCACCTCCATGGCTGCCCGTTTCCGGTCGCTCGGCCTGTGGATTCCGCCCCTCACAGCCGTCACCCTACCGAGTGCCGGCCGCAGGGGCACGGTCCATGCCGTGTTGGGCCCCCCCCGGGCCCTCGTTTTCCGCTTTTCTTGGCGGCTCCCGCGCCGGACCGCGCCGGAAACCGACCGGCGCCGGCAAGCCCGACAGCTGTCCCTCCGCCTGCAGCCGCAGACTCACCAACAGGCCGCCCTTGCCCGCTGCGGCGCGCCGGTCGAAGCTCGCCCACCGCCCCGGCCAGCCGCCGAACAGCGTCGGCAGCAGCGTCGGCAGCACGCACAGCAGCTGCACCACAGCCGTTATCCGCCGCTGCGCCCACACCTTGGCTCGCCCGTTGTAGTGCTTGGCCGGATGCAAGTCGCGCCAGCACGGCTCGCCCGGCTTGGCCCGCTCCACCTCGCGCAGCACCTGCTCCACCTCGTCCAGAGTCCCCATCAGGCAGGCTGCCAGGAACTGCGGCAGCATGCTCACCGTGCCCCCGCCGGCGGGGCAGCGGAAGCGCCTCACGCGCATGCCCGGCGGCTCTACGCGCCGATAGCTGCCGTGCGGCACCAGCGCGCACCCCCCATCCGGGTGGAACGGGCAGGGGGGCGGGGTTGCATCCCACCACGCCTTGGCGCTAACATACTCTTCGGCGCTCAGATCGGTTTTGTGAAGGAACTGCACGCGAGTCGCCCGCGGCCCGGCGAGTGTCAGTCGTGCGGGCCGACCCTCTATCCTGACCCCTCGCAGTCGCCGTACCGCGCGACCGCTGGGGCCCGCGCCTGCCAAGCCGCGGCGCGCAGCCAGCGCCGGCCACGCTCCGGCAGCGCTGCCGGACCGACCGGCCAACCGGAGGTGTTGACTGCCCACCTCCCGTAGCAGCCCTCGCCCGGCTCCCGGCCCTGCCCGCACGCAACCGCAGGCAGGACTGCCGCGCAGCACCTCTAACGCAGGCCCGCAAGCCTACCGGCCGACTCACCCACGCCTATGGATTTGTCACATTGAATGAGAAAGTTCCCCTAGCCAGAATCATCTAATCTGACAAAAAATCCCGTTTTCGTGCCAAATAAGGTGACATACAACATGGCTGCCTCCGACCCGCGACCGGCACTGCCCGCAGCCCCCCACCCCGCGCTAGTCGGAGACTCTCGCCAGCGTCAACCCTCGCCGCCCCGGCCGGTCCTCCAACCCAACCCGCCGGCCGCCGCAGCGTGATGACGCCATCCACTGCTGGACTTGATTCCAGACTGCCCATTACGCTCCATGATGGACACCGCCGTCGCACCGAGCAGCTCAGACCCGCCGGCCCCGCACGGGGCCCGGCTGCCGGTGTGAGTCAGGCCGGGGACCGCTTCAAGAAGCAGTCCAGCCCCGACTCTCTTCAAGCCAATCGCCGTGCCATACTGCAAGTCGTGGAGCGGTACTTCAACACCGAGGGCCCGATGGAGGCGGAGGAACACTACTGCATCCCCCCCTTGGAGCGCGTTAACTTGGACGAGATCCTGACGTTGGTCGCCCGCAAGAAGTACTTCGTCCTGCACGCCCCCCGCCAGACCGGCAAGACCTCGACGCTCAAGACGCTCGCCGAGACCCTCAGCTCAACCGGAAGGTACGCCTGCGTGTACGTCAATGTCGAACCAGCCCAGACGGCTGGCGAGGACGTGGACCGCGCGATGCGGTCCGTGCTGAGCCAGCTGGCAATTCAGGCGCAGCTGATGCTCCAAGACGGGTTCGTCGGCAGCGTCTGGAGACGCTTGCTGGAGAACGACGGCGGCGACAGCGCGTTCAACGGGACGCTCACCCACTGGGCAACGGCTGCCAGCAAGCCCCTCGTGCTGCTGATCGACGAAATCGACACGCTGCGAGGCGACTCGCTGCTGGCCGTGCTGCGGCAGTTGCGGGCGGGCTACGACCGCAGGCCTGACGCCTTCCCGCAGAGCGTGATCCTGTGCGGAGTGCGCGACGTCCGCGACTACCTCGTCTACTCCAGCGCGACCGGAGGCAGGGTCAACACCGGCAGCTGCTTCAACATCAAGGCCAAGTCGCTGCGACTGGGGGACTTCACGGAGCAGGAGACGCGGTCGCTGCTCGGCCAGCACACCGCGGAGACCGGCCAGCAGTTCGAACCGCGGGCTTTGGATCGGATCTGGGAACTCACTGCGGGCCAGCCCTGGCTGATCAACGCGCTGGCCTACCAGGTCTGCTTCGAGGACCAGGGGGGACGGGACCACAGCCGCCCGGTGACGGCCGGCACCGTCGAGCGGGCCAAGGAGACCCTCATCCTGCAGCGCGTGACGCACCTCGACCAGCTCGCCAACGCGCTCACTGAGGAGCGCGTCCGGCGGGTGATCCTGCCGATGATCGCCGGGTCTCGCGGAGCCCCGGACTCGATTCGCGACCTCGAGTACGTCCGCGACCTCGGCCTCGTCGCACGCGACCACCCGCCGCGGATGGCCAACCCCATCTACGCCGAAGTCATCCCCCGCGAGCTGACCGCCGTCCAGGAAGGCGAGCTCAAGGACCTGGTCTCCCCGCGCTGGTACATCCAGCCGGACGGCAGCTTGGACGTCAAGGCGCTGCTGGCCGGGTTTCAGGACTACTTCCGCGAGCACTCCGAGTGTTGGCTGGAGTGCTACGGCCATCGGGAGGCCGGCCCCCAGCTGGTGCTGCACGGCTACTTGCACCGCGTCGTCAACAGTGGCGGACATATCACGCGGGAGTACGCCATCGGCCGCGGACGCTCGGACATGGTGGTCGAATGGCCCCGCCCGGGCCGCCCGCTGGCGGACCGTCCCCTCAAGCAGGTCATCGAGTGCAAGGTGGTCAGCGAGAAGAAGGGCTTGGAGAGCACGATTGGCCAGGGCTTGGAGCAGACGGCTTGGTACATGGACCGCTGCGGCGCCGCAGCCGGGCATCTGGTGGTCTTCGACCTGCGTCCCAACAAGTCCTGGGAAGAGCGGGTGTTCCGGAGGGACCCCGAGCCCGGAGCCCCGCCGATCACGGTGTGGGGACTGTGACCGCCACTGGGTGCCGCCCGCCTCGCAGCCGCCAACGGCCCGCGCACCGGCTGACCTCCGCCACCCGCCACTAGCAGCAACCCACCCCCAAGTCGCCCCGCAACCCACCATCCGCCGCAACCTGGCGACCGGCTACTCACAGCGCCGCCCGCCGATTCATGGCGCCAACCTGCGGTCCTCGGCTTGGATCCCGCTTGGAGCCGCTTCCCGCTCAGCGCACCACGCCGCGAGACCCCTGCCGCCAGCCCATCCCGCTCCCCGCCGCGAGCCGCTCGCGGCGACAACGGCACACCTTGGTCAGCGAGTGCCCGCTCCCATCAACCGGAAAACACCCTTCCGCCTCATCCACACCCTTCCGCCGACGGCCGCCCTCCATCCGCACCCGCCACCGCACCCGAAGGTAGACACCCCCAGCCGCCTCAACCGCGCCCTGCTGTCACGTCTCGTGGACGACTGCTGCCAAGACCGACACCTGCCCGGCCAGCACATCGCCCAACACCGTCAGCAGATCCCGGCAGCAAGACCCCGCTGCGGCCCCTTCCTGAAGAAACAGCCCTACCCCGTGCCGTTCCGCACCAGATCACCCGCTACAACGCGCTCGTAGTCCGCGGAACCTAGACGACACCGGTCCACCCGCCACCGCCCGCGACGAGTGGCACCCATGCCTCCCCCACCCTTCCATCCATCCTCAACCGGAGCCCACCGCCGCGCACCACCGCACCTGCCCGTTGAGCACCTCCACCCACCCGCCTACGGTCGTCCCCGACCGACCCGCCAACCGCAGCCATCGGCTCCCAGCCTCTGCCGACCCCGCCCTGCTCCGGGTACGCCCGGGACGAACCTCCAACCAGGCAGTCGCCCCACATGCACCCCGCTATCCACAGGCGCCACGAACGTCTCGCCCAGCGCGCAGCCGCCTCCAGCCGCCGCACCGCAACGCCATCCACAACCCGCTTGGAGGCCGCCCAGAACACCTTTAAGCGGGAATTACTGACGTGAGTACCCAAGATTATAATTGGCGCATTTCATTCTCAGCTTCTGGTTGCATGTGAACTGACTTTAGTGTATAATAATAGGCCTCCTCCGCACAAAGTGTGGGGTCGATGATGGCTGAGCATGGCTTGGGGGTCGGTACGTGGCCTCGCGTCCAGTAGCTGCTCTTCCTTCTTGCAGTAGTGGTTTGCCCGCTTCGGCTGAGCTGCGGGGTCTGCGCCAAGGATATCGCATGGTCGCGGCCATATGCCAGCATGGTACTGTATGTACGGTTTCTCATGCGGCTAACCACGATTCTCAATCGAGTTCACAAAATACCCGGCTTCCTCTACGGCAAGATCCGGCTGCTGGAGAATGCCGCCGGCGTCGGGCGCTTGGAGGTGCAGGTGCGGCCCCGGGCCGGCAACCGCCCCCTCTGCTCGGTCTGCGGCATGCCCGGACCTGGCTATGACCGACTCAAGCCGCGCCGCTTCCAGTTCGTGCCCGTGCTGGGCCTGCAGGTCTGGCTGGTGTACGCCATGCGCCGCGTCAGCTGCAAGTGGTGCAGCAAGGTCAAGGTCGAGAAAGTGCCTTGGGCCGACGGCAAGCGCCCGGTCACCAAGGCCTTCGCCTGGATGCTCGCCGGCTGGGCCAAGCGACTCTCCTGGAAGGAGACCGCCTCAGCCTTCGACGTGTCTTGGGAATGCGTGCATCGCTCGGTCGCCATGGCCGTGCGATGGGGCCGCGAGCATGTGTGCCTCAAGGACATCCGGGTCCTCGGCGTGGACGAGATCGCCTGGCACAAGGGGCACAAGTACCTGACGCTCGTGTACCAGCTCGACGCCGGCTGCCGCCGCCTGCTGTGGGTCGGCCAGCACCGCAAGAAGAAGACGCTCGAGGACTTCTTCGACTGGTTCGGCCCAGACCGCTCGGCCAGTTTGCACGTGGTCTGCTCCGACATGTGGAAGCCCTACCTGACCGTCGTCGCGGCCCGTGCTTCGCAAGCTGTTCGTGTTCTGGATCGCTTCCATATCATGAAGAAGCTCAGTGAAGCCATCGACAAGGTCCGCGCCGGCGAGGCTCGCCAGCTCAAGGCCCAAGGCAAGCAGCCCGTCTTGAAGAACTCCCGCTGGCTGCTGCTCAAGTGGCGCGAGCACCTCAGCGAACTACAAGTGCCCCGCTTGCAAGCACTCCTCAAGCTCAACCTCGACACCGTCCGCGCCTACCTGCTCAAGGAGGAGTTCCGCCAGTTCTTCGATGCCCGCTCTCCCACCCTGGCCAACAAGTTCCTCAAACGCTGGCGCCGCCGTGCCTACCGCACCAAACTCCAGCCCCTGGCCAAGTTCGCCCGCATGCTCACCCACCACCGGCCCCTCATCCTCAACTGGTTCCGCACCGGGCGCTGCCACTCCTCCGGCGCCGTCGAAGGCCTCAACCTCAAAGCCAAACTCGCCCTCCGACGCGCCTTCGGCTTCCGCACCTACGACGCCTGCCAGCTCGCCCTCTACCATACCCTCGGTCACCTTCCCCAACCCCCCGACGCCCACAAGTTTTGCGGATGAGCCAATAATAGAGTGATTGGGAAGAACGGTTCGGCCTATAAAATCCCCGGTAAATGGTTCCGCAAAGGCATCTCAATGATCGAAGTGATCCAGATGTTCCCTGACGACGGAACGGCTGAAATCTGGTTCGCTGAACTCCGCTGGCCCCACGGCCCCGAGTGTCCCCATTGCTGCTCTGACAACGTGCAGTCCGGCTGCGCTCACCCCTCCATGCCCTATCGCTGCCGCGCCTGCCGCAAGCGCTTCTCCCTGCGCACGGGCACCGTGATGGCCGACACCCAGCTCGGCTACCGCCTCTGGGCCCTGGCCATCTATCTGATGTGCACCAGCATCAAGGGCATCTCCAGCACGCGACTGAGCCGCGAGCTGGGCATCACTCAGAAGTCGGCCTGGCATCTGGCCCATCGCGTGCGGGCCGGGTTGGCCGCACCCGCCGGGCTGTTCGGCGGCCCGGTGGAAGTGGACGAGGTCTACATCGGAGGCAAAGAGAAGAACCAGCACGCCAGCAAGAAGCTGAACGCCGGGCGCGGGACGGTCGGCAAGCAGCCGGTGGTCGGAGGGCGCGACCGCGCCAGCGGGCGAGTGCATGCGCAAGTGGTGCCGAACACTACCAAAGAAGAACTGCAAGCCTACGTGAACAAGATTGCAACTCCGGGCGCGGAAGTGTACACGGACAGCTCTTCCAGCTACCAGTCGCTGGAGGGCTTCCAGCACGCAGCGGTGAACCATTCCCGCGGAGAGTACGTGCGCGGCAGGGTGAGCACCAACGGCATCGAGTCATTCTGGGCGCTGTTCAAGCGCGGGCTGTACGGGATCTACCACCACCTCAGCGTGCGCCACCTGCATCGCTACCTGGAGGAGTTCTGCGGGCGCAGCAACCTGCGCCCGCTGGACACGGCGGAGCAGATGAGGCAAGTGGCGCTGGGGCTGCAGGGCAGGCGTCTGACCTGGGCCATGCTGGCGGGCCGGGCCGCGGCCGCCTGAGGCATCAGCGGCTCCGGCGGCGTGGAGCCGCCCGCGGCAGCAGGCCCGGCTGGGAGCCGCGGCGGGTGCGGGCGCCCAGCACGGGATGTCCGAGGGGCGGATCGGCGCATCCTGGGTTGAGAATTGGAGCTGCCGCGCGCGACGGTCGGCTGCTAGAGCACCAGAGGCGGGCCAGGGACGGGGGAACTGCCCGGCACAGATTATGTGCTCATGGAGACCAGAATGAGTTCCATCGATACTGGCGGAATGGGCGCCGAGCACGATGTGAGACCGGCAGCATGCCGCAAATAGACGCAGACTATTCCGATTCGACACGAGTACCATATGCTGGATCCGTGACGGAACCCATACAACATCTGGATCCTGGGTACTCACGTCAGTAATTCCCCTTTAAGCCCCCGCGCAGACAAGGCGACCCAGCCGGCCGGCCCACTGGACATCCCATCAGGCCCACCAGCCGGTGCCCGGTGTTGAGTCCTGAATTATTCGAGCGGGGGATTTCCGGATTATTTGATCGCGATGAGAGGCGGAATTCCCGGATTAAACGGACGGCGTGGAAAGTTCCGGATTAAACGAGCGGAGGGGCCCGGCTGTGTCCCGGATTATTTCGCCGGGAGTGTTGAGGCCGGGATTAGCAGGCGGGGAGCGGGATTTTCCGGATTGCTTGCGCTTGGCTGGGGGGTGAGGGGGGTGGGAAGGTGAGCTGGAAAACTGCTACTGCAAGAAGGAAAAGGAAGGGGTCAGCAGGAGCGGACCAGGAGTTGGTTCCAGTCCTTGGCGCCGGGAGGTGGGAGGCGTCGTGCGGAGGGATGGCGAGCGAGGAGTCGTTGTGCGGCGAGTTGTCCTGGGGGGTCGTTGTCGAAGCCGCACAGCAGGCGCTGAGGGGGAGTTGTTATTTGTCACATTATTTGGCACGAAAATGGGCTGTTTTTGTCAAACTGGATGATTCCAGATAAGGGAACTTTCTCATTTAATGTGACAAATCCATCGGCGTGGGTGAGTCGGCCGGTAGGCTTTCGGACATGCGTTGGAGGTGCTGCGCGGCAGTCTTGCCTGCAATTGCGTGCGCGCAGGGCCGGGAGCCGGGCGAGAACGCCTACGCTCCTCCTGACCCCTTCCTTTTCCTTCTTGCAGTAGCAGTTTTCGAGCTCGCCCTCGCCCCCAGCCAGACGCAAGCAATCCGGAAAATTCCGCTCCCCGCCTGCCATTTAATCCGGAAAACGCCTTGCCAAATAAACCGGAAGACAACAGGAGTGCTGCTGAGCCACTGGGGGATGGAGTTGGCGAGGCCGGCGAGGGAGGCGAAGAGGGTGTGCGGGGGGAGTTGGGGGAGGTTGAGCAGGAGGGCGGAGAGGGCGTCGATGGCGGATTCGCAGAGCAGGACGCAGGGGGGTGGAGCGTCGGAGGGGGGCGTGCGGCGCGCGATCCAGAATCCGCCGCGTTGTTTGCGGGAGCCAGGGGCGAGGCCTTTGAAGGTGGCGCCGGAGGGGCTGGGGCGGGAGCCGTTGAGTTCGGCGCCGGTGTGACGGCGGCGCAGGTCGCGGCAGAGGAAGACGGCGTTTTGGCGAGCGTCGGCCCACAGGATGCCGGCTTGGCGGCAGTGGTCGAGCAGGCGGGGGCGGAGGCGTCGGGAGCGGGCGAGATAGTGGCGGACCGGGGGCCAGCGGGAGTCGCAGGGGGGCGGCAGGGAGAGTGCGCGGACGGTGCCGGGTTGGGCTGGCGGAGCGTGCGCCGGAGCTGGAGGCAGGGCGTCGAGGAAGGCGAGGGCTTGGCGGAAGGAGCAGCCGCGGGCGTGCAGCACGAGGTCGATGGCGCCCCCGCCGCCTTGACCGCGGCGGTGGTCGAAGAAGCGCGTGCCGCGAATGGCGAGCACCGAGCCGGGGCGCCGCCAGCGCTGGCGGTTGCGGGGGTCGCGGCGGTAGCCGAGCTGGCGGGCGACCTGCCGCAGCGGGCGGTTGCGGGCCCGGGCGAGGCGGTCGGGCGAGGCGGCGCGGGTCACGAGCGCAGCTCGCGGCAGGCCTGCTGCATGTGCCGGGGGCCGATCTCGGCGGCCTCGTCGGCGGCGGCGGCGAGGCAGGCGAAATGGGCGAGGCGGTTGACGGCGCGCGGCAGGCCGCGGGAGGCTTGGTGGAGCGTCTCGAGGGCGGCGGTCTCGAACAGCGGGCGGCTGCAGCCGGCTTGCTGCAACCGGTGCTGGAGGTAGCCGGGGAGCTCGTCGCGGCGCAGGCCGGAGAGGTGGTGGCGCATGACGATGCGCTGGCGGAGCGATTCATGCACGGCCATGGCCAGCCGGCGGCGGAGGGCGGAGAGGCCGACCAGCAGCAGGCACAGGCGGCGGTCGGCGTCCATGCGGTAGCTGGTGAGCAGGCGCAGCTCCTCGAGCACGTCGTGGCGCAGGTGATGGGCCTCGTCGATGATCAGCACGGAGCTCTGGCCGCGTTCGCTGGCTCGCCGGGACACTTCGGCGCGGATGGCGCGGAAGGCTTGGGCCCGGTAGCGGGAGACGTCGAGTCCGAGCTGCCAGCCGATGGACTGATAGGCGTCCAGCACGCTGCCGGTGGTGAGCGCGACATAGGCGGGCGGGAGCGAATCCGAGCGCAGGCGGTCGGCGAAGCGGCGGCAGGCGCTGGTCTTGCCGCAGCCGGGTTCGCCGGTCAGCAGGCCGATGCCGCGCAGCTCGAGCAGGTGCTGGAGGCGCGTGTCGGTCTCGCGGGCGTCGCGGGAGCGGAACATGCGGTCGGCGGGGAGGGTTTCGTCGAAGGGGAAGCGGGAGAAGGAGAAGTGTTCGAGGTACATCAGGAGGGGTCCTTGCCCTGCAGGCGGCGCAGGGGGATGCCGGCCGGGTCGTCGCGGCTGCCGGCTGGCTGGTCTTGGCCGGGCGGGCGGCGCTCGACGGCGGGCCGTTCGCCGCGGGAGAGGGCGTTGGCGTAGGAGTCGAGCACGGTGGCGCGGCCGGCTGAGGCGCCTTGGTGCTGCACGGGCAGCGGGGCGTCGGGCGGGGCGGAGGCGTCATGCAGGAGGGTGACGAACTCGCCGATGAGTCCGGCGTCGACCTCGTAGATGCGGTTCTTGAAGCGCACGGTGCAGTCCTTGTAGACCTTGCGGCGGACGGGTTCGAGGAACAGGGAGGTGAGGTCGGTCTCGGGGCCGACGGGGCGCAGGCTGGGGGAGCTCACGGGCCAGCGCTCGAGGGGCGTGCAGTCCCGGTTGCCGAGGCCGCTGTGGGGTGCGCGGTGGTATTCGCCTTCGATCCACGAGCCGAGGCGCTGGTTGAGGGCGTCGAGGCTGCGAGTGCCTTCCGAGCCGAGCTCGGGCAGCAGCTGGGAGCGGACAGTGCGGAAGAAGCGCTCGATTTTCCCGCGCCCTTGGGGGGTGTAGGGGCGCGTGTGGATGAGGCTGATGTTGAGGCTGGCGCAGATGCGCGCCAGCTCGCTCGAGCAGTAGGCGCTGCCGTTATCAGTGTAGAGGCGCTCCGGGATGCCGCAGCGGATGAGGGCGGTCTTGAAGGCGGGCAGGAACAGCGCCGTGGATTCACCGAAGGTGAAGGTGGCGTGGGGGATGTAGCGGGTCGCGTCATCCAAGAAGCACAGCAGGTGCGCCTTCTTGCGCCGGCGGCGGTCGGCCGGGTCGCAGCCGGTCTGGGGGCCGTGCATGTAGTCGGTCATCCACAGCTCGCCGGCATGCCGGAAGCTGAAGCGGCGGCGGGCCTTGGGTTGCGAGGAGGGGTCGCCGCGGGAGGTCAGGCCGGCGTTGCGCAGCAGGCGGTAGACGGTGGAGCGCGCCATGCGCGCCTCGGCGGGCACCTTGCCGCTCTCGCGCGCCCGCTCGATCACTGTTGTCTTCCGGTTTATTTGGCAAGGCGTTTTCCGGATTAAATGGCAGGCGGGGAGCGGAATTTTCCGGATTGCTTGCGTCTGGCTGGGGGCGAGGGCGAGCTCGAAAACTGCTACTGCAAGAAGGAAAAGGAAGGGGTCAGGAGGAGCGTAGGCGTTCTCGCCCGGCTCCCGGCCCTGCGCGCACGCAATTGCAGGCAAGACTGCCGCGCAGCACCTCCAACGCATGTCCGAAAGCCTACCGGCCGACTCACCCACGCCGATGGATTTGTCACATTAAATGAGAAAGTTCCCTTATCTGGAATCATCCAGTTTGACAAAAACAGCCCATTTTCGTGCCAAATAATGTGACAAATAACATCACCTTGCGGACCGCCCAGCGGGGATGCCGCTCCTTGATCTCGATCAGCAGGTCCGCGACGGCGGCGGGGAGCCGGCGCGGCCGACCGCGGTCGCGCCGCGGCTTGGGGCGCAAGGCGTCCAAGCCGCCCGTCCGGTACAGCCGCGCCCACGAGCGCAGCGTCGACACGCCGATGCGGTTGCGGCGGCTGCCGGGGATCGTGTGCGTGCGCTCCGACTGCCGGCGCAGCTGCCTGCCGATCGCCGGATGGCCGGCCGGCAGGCGCAGGATCTCCGCAATGACGCCGTGGCGGAACACGGCGATCTCTTCGGACAGTTTCGATGGTTCGGGTGGCTTCGATGGTTCGGGTGGCATGGTCTCCGGAGTGCGCGAGAGCCCTTCCGAGGGGCCTCCCGCCGTTCGAGTCCCAAGCTACCCGACGGCTGCCGGCGTGGCAACGCCCGCATTGTGTTGGCCGGGGGGCGAGCGCCCCGTTTCCGCATTCCCCTGCTGCCGGACCTCCGGGAACGACCGGAAGCCCAGCGGCGCCGGCAGCCGGTGCAGGTGACCCTTCGCCTGCCGGCGCAGCTGCCGCAGCACCTGCCCGTCTTCGGCGGCCAATTGCTGGCGGAAGGCTTCCAGCGTCGGAGCCAGCTTGTGCCAGTCCACCGGGCCTGACCGGATCAGCATGAGCAGCGCCAGATGCAGGGCGTGCACTCTCCGGTCGAGCCAGCGCAGATTGCCTTGCAGGGGCTTGTCCGGACGCAGCTCGTCCACTGCCTGCTCGCGCGTGCCTCCCTGCTCGGCGCGAGCGACCGCCTCTTCGACCGGCTCCAGCTGGCCCGACAGATGCGCGCACAGGAAGTCCGGCAGCAGGCTGCAGGTCTTGTGGCAGACCGGGCACCAGAGTCGCTTGACGCCGTATCCCCCCGCGCGCAGGTACCAGCCGTGCCCCGTCAGCAGCGGCGGGTCGTGCTCGCACTGCGGGCAGCGCATGCGGACCGGGTCGGTCCACAGCGATCCGCTAAGATACTCCTTGTCGGTGCAATCGGTTTCCAAACGAACTTGCATGGCGCCGGCCGGGGCCCGGCGAGTGTCGGTCGCGCGGGCCCGTCACGATCTTGCGGCGCGGCCGGCTGGGACCGGCCGCGCCGCCATCGTGGCTTGATTGTGACGGCTCCCCGTCGCGGAGCCTGCCCGTGCGTTCCGCTGCTGCGCGCCGCTGCGCACCGCTCGCACCAAATTTCGTCGGGCAACCGCCGTCCTGCCCTGCTCGAGCCGCAATTCGTAGTCCACTGGATTCCGGATTGCTCTGCTGGCTCACCCGTTTTGACATTCAGACAGAGTGACCCCAGATCGCTTCAGTTCAGGAAAATAATCTGAAGTTCAACGTGCGCCGTGCTAAGGCACTGGCTCCCAGCGGGTGCGAAGCCCGCCCGGCTAACTGTCGCTCCAGCCGGAAGCCGTCGGAGCGGGTCATGGAGGTAACGACATGGACTGAAGCACTCCGACGTGACGGGCCGCCTTATGGGCGGCTCAGCGAGCACGCAGGCCGCAACGCGAGTGAACGCCGAGCAGGCCTCGAAAAGGATGATGCGGAGGCCGACCCGCCGTTGTTTCGGGGAAGGCAGCCAGCGTCCGGGAAGCGAGCGACGCGAGCACCGGGCGTCTCCGCCGGGGTATTGGCGGCAGCATGCGTGCCAGAGGGAGACGGAGGCAACACGGGAAGCCCTGTCGGTGGCGTGCACGCGCCAACCGGACTCCCGCGAGGGACAGGCCGGGCCGGTCAGGGTGGCGGAGAGGCCCGTAGTACCGGGGAAGCCGGGTAATGCCGGTGGAGGGAAGGGGCCTCAGTTCGAGAGCGATGCAGGAAGGAGGACAGGACCGATGGAGACTGGCGCGAGCCTATTAGCTCCGGAAAAGTTCGGAGACTCCAGAGCGCATCACCTGCGCAAGCGAAGGAAGACCCGGACCACTGCGCGCAGCAGTGGCCGGGAGAGCTGGCACGCGCCGTTGACGCACCTGCGGACCAGCGGCTCAGCCAGTGGCAGTGTCGGAAGCACCAGGCGAAGTCGGGCCACCCCGTGCGGTACCCGAGCGAGAGGCTGAGGATTGACTTCGGCCTCGTGCGCCTGCCAGTGCGGACGGCCAGCTTTCCGTGGGCGAAGGCAGGATCTCGTCCGAGAGCCGGATGCTGGAAATCGGCACGTCCGGTTCGATGAGCGGGGAGAGGAGACGTAGCTAAGCGGGAAGGTCAGTGAGGCACCTACAGATGGCGAAAGCCGTAGGAACAACCCTAAAACAGCTACTGCTTCCTTGCTAAGGCCAACGCGCCTCTCCTCGACTCTACGTGCGCCGTGCTAAGGCACTGGCTCCCAGCGGGTGCGAAGCCCGCCCGGCTAACTGTCGCTCCAGCCGGAAGCCGTCGGAGCGGGTCATGGAGGTAACGACATGGACTGAAGCACTCCGACGTGACGGGCCGCCTTATGGGCGGCTCAGCGAGCACGCAGGCCGCAACGCGAGTGAACGCCGAGCAGGCCTCGAAAAGGATGATGCGGAGGCCGACCCGCCGTTGTTTCGGGGAAGGCAGTGTTATTTGTCACATTATTTGGCACGAAAATGGGCTGTTTTTGTCAAACTGGATGATTCCAGATAAGGGAACTTTCTCATTTAATGTGACAAATCCATCGGCGTGGGTGAGTCGGCCGGTAGGCTTTCGGACATGCGTTGGAGGTGCTGCGCGGCAGTCTTGCCTGCAATTGCGTGCGCGCAGGGCCGGGAGCCGGGCGAGAACGCCTACGCTCCTCCTGACCCCTTCCTTTTCCTTCTTGCAGTAGCAGTTTTCGAGCTCGCCCTCGCCCCCAGCCAGACGCAAGCAATCCGGAAAATTCCGCTCCCCGCCTGCCATTTAATCCGGAAAACGCCTTGCCAAATAAACCGGAAGACAACAGCAGCCAGCGTCCGGGAAGCGAGCGACGCGAGCACCGGGCGTCTCCGCCGGGGTATTGGCGGCAGCATGCGTGCCAGAGGGAGACGGAGGCAACACGGGAAGCCCTGTCGGTGGCGTGCACGCGCCAACCGGACTCCCGCGAGGGACAGGCCGGGCCGGTCAGGGTGGCGGAGAGGCCCGTAGTACCGGGGAAGCCGGGTCATGCCGGTGGAGGGAAGGGGCCTCAGTTCGAGAGCGATGCAGGCAGGAGGACAGGACCGATGGAGACTGGCGCGAGCCTATTAGCTCCGGAAAGTTCGGAGACTCCAGAGCGCATCACCTGCGCAAGCGAAGGAAGACCCGGACCACCGCGCGCAGCAGTGGCCGGGAGAGCTGGCACGCGCCGTTGACGCACCTGCGGACCAGCGGCTCAGCCAGTGGCTGTGTCGGCAGCACCAGGCGAAGTCGGGCCACCCCGTGCGGTACCCGAGCGAGAGGCTGAGGATGGACTTCGGCCTCGTGCGCCTGCCAGTGCGGACGGCCAGTTTTCCGTGGGCGAAGGCAGGATCTCGTCCGAGAGCCGGATGCTGGAAATCGGCACGTCCGGTTCGATGAGCGGGGAGAGGAGACGTAGCTAAGCGGGAAGGTCAGTGAGGCACCTACAGATGGCGAAAGCCGTAGGAACAACCCTAAAACAGCTACTGCTTCCTTGCTAAGGCCAACGCGCCTCTCCTCGACTCTACAGCCCCCCCGGAATGCCGAGCTGGATTCCCGCCCTCTCCACAGCGAGCTTCCCTGATGCCCACCCCACACGCCATGCCCCGCACCCCAGCCAACACCCAACAGAGCGCGGCAATCCTGTCGGATCAATCCAGAGGCCAGTCCCCGCGGGCGACGAATGGCCGTCCTCGGCGGCCCGCTGCAACCACCCTCTCCCGATAGCTCCCCGCCGTGCCGCCCCAGCCGCTTGAAGGCCACCTGAGTCAGCCACCAGCCGGCAGCAGCCCACCGCCCACTCTAGTCCGCACCAGAACACCCTCCACAACCCATCGAGCGGCCACACGGCGCGCCTCCCAGCCGAGTCGCGGCCCAAGCCGCTGCCCTCGCCTCGCAGCTCGCTCTGAGGCGCTCCCCGTTCAGCCAACCATGCCGAGCCTCCCCCGCAGCCAGCCCATCCCGTTCCCCGCAGCCAACGCCGCCGTCCCCGCTGCGAGCCGCCCGCGGCGCCAGCGGCTGGCACCGGCCTGCGAGGTCACCCTCCCCTCAACCGGAAGACACCCTCTCGCAGCACCCAGGCCGTTCCCCCGGTGGCTGCCTCCGACCCGCGACCGGCACTGCCCGCAGCCCCCCACCCCGCGCTAGTCGGAGACTCTCGCCAGCGTCAACCCTCGCCGCCCCGGCCGGTCCTCCAACCCAACCCGCCAGCCGCCGCAGCGTGATGACGCCATCCACTGCTGGACTTGATTCCAGACTGCCCATAACGCTCCATGATGGACACCGCCGTCGCACCGAGCGGCTCAGGCCCGCCGGCCCCGCACGGGGCCCGGCTGCCGGTGTGAGTCAGGCCGGGGACCGCTTCAAGAAGCAGTCCAGCTCCGACTCTCTTCAAGCCAATCGCCGTGCCATACTGCAAGTCGTGGAGCGCTACTTCAACACCGAGGGCCCGATGGAGGTAGAGGAACACTACTGCATCCCCCCCTTGGAGCGCGTTAACTTGGACGAGATCCTGACTTTGGTCGCCCGCAAGAAGTACTTCGTCCTGCACGCCCCCCGCCAGACCGGCAAGACCTCCACCCTCAGGACGCTCGCCGAGACCCTCAGCGCAACCGGAAGGTACGGCTGCGTGTACGTCAATGTCGAAGGAGCGCAGACAGCTGGCGAGAACGTAGACCGGGCGATGCGCTCCGTGCTGAGCCAGCTGGCAGAGGAGTCGGAGCTCATGCTCCAGGACGGGTTCGTGGGCAGCGTTTGGAGGCGCCTGCTGGAGAACCACGGCGGCGACAGTGCATTCAACGTGACGCTCTCCCGCTGGGCGCGGTCCGCCAGCAAGCCCCTCGTGCTGCTGATCGATGAAATCGACACGTTGCGGGGCGACTCGCTGCTGGCCGTCCTGCGGCAGTTGCGGATGGGCTACCACCGGAGGCCACGCGCCTTCCCGCAGAGCGTGATCCTGTGCGGGGTGCGCGACGTCCGCGACTACGTCGTCTACTCCAGCGCGGCCGGAGGCCGGGTCAACACCGGCAGCGCCTTCAACATCAAGGCCAAGTCGCTGCGGTTGGGAGACTTCACGAAGCAGGAGATGCGGTCGCTGCTCGGCCAGCACACCGCCGAGACTGGCCAGCAGTTCGAGCCGCGAGCCTTGGAGCGGATTTGGGAGCTCACCGCGGGGCAGCCGTGGCTGATTAACGCGCTGGCTTACGAGGTGTGCTTCGAGGACGAGGCGGGGCGGGACCGCAGCCGCCCGGTGACAGCCGGCGCCGTCGAGCGGGCCAAGGAAACCCTCATCCTGCAGCGCGTCACGCACCTCGACCAGCTTGCCAACGCGCTCACCGAGGAGCGCGTCCGGCGGGTGATCCTGCCGATGATCGCCGGCTCTCCGGGATACGAATACTCAAAGCGCGACCTTGAGTACGTCCAAGACCTCGGCCTCGTTGCCGCCGCCGGCCCGGTCCGGATGGCCAACCTAATCTACGCCGAAGTCATCCCCCGCGAGCTGACCACTGTCCAAGAGTCCGACCTCCAGGGCCGCGTCTCTCCGGGCTGGTACATCCAGCCGGACGGCAGTTTGGAACTCAAGGCGCTGCTGGCCGGGTTCCAGGACTACTTCCGCGAGCACTCCGAGTCGTGGCTGGACCGCTACGGCCACCGGGAGGCCGGCCCCCAGCTGGTGCTGCATGGCTACTTGCACCGCATCGTCAACAGCGGCGGACGGATCACGCGGGAGTACGCCATCGCCCGCGGACGCTCGGACCTGGTCGTCGAATGGCCCCGCCCGGGCCGCCTGCTGGCGGACCGTCCCCTCAAGCAGGTCATCGAATGCAAAGTGGTCGGCGAGAAGAAGGGCTTGGAGAGCACGATTGGCAAGGGTTTGGATCAGACGGCTTGGTACATGGACCGCTGCGGCGCCGAAGCCGGGCATCTGGTGGTCTTCGACCTGCGTCCCAACAAGTCTTGGGAAGAGCGGGTGTTCCGGAGGGACCCCGAGCCCGGAGCCCTGCCGATCACGGTGTGGGGACTGTGACCGCCACCGGGTGCCGCCCGCCTCGCAGCCGCCAACGGCCCGCGCACCGGCTGACCTCCGCCACCCGCCACTAGCAGCAACCCACCCCCAAGTCGCCCCGCAACCCACCATCCGCCGCAACTTGGCGATCGGCTACTCACAGCGCCGCCCGCCGATTCATGGCTCCAACCTACGGTCCTCGCCTTGGATCCCGCTTGGAGCCGCTTCCCGCTCAGCGCACCACGCCGCCAGACCCCTGCCGCCAGCCCATCCCGCTCCCCGCCGCGAGCCGCTCGCGGCGACAACGGCACACCTTGGTGTTGTCTTCCGGATTATTTGGCAAGGCGTTTTCCGGATTAAATGGCAGGCGGGGAGCGGGATTTTCCGGATTGCTTGCGTCTGGCTGGGGGCGAGGGCGAGCTCGAAAACTGCTACTGCAAGAAGGAACAGGAAGGGGTCAGGAGGAGCGTAGGCGTTCTCGCCCGGCTCCCGGCCCTGCGCGCACGCAATTGCAGGCAGGACTGCCGCGCAGCACCTCCAACGCATGTCCGAAAGCCTACCGGCCGACTCACCCACGCCGATGGATTTGTCACATTAAATGAGAAGTTCCCTTATCTGGAATCATCCAGTTTGACAAAAACAGCCCATTTTCGTGCCAAATAATGTGACAAATAACGTGCCGTGCTAAGGCACTGGCTCCCAGCGGGTGCGAAGCCCGCCCGGCTAACTGTCGCTCCAGCCGGAAGCCGTCGGAGCGGGTCATGGAGGTAACGACATGGACTGAAGCACTCCGACGTGACGGGCCGCCTTATGGGCGGCTCAGCGAGCACGCAGGCCGCAACGCGAGTGAACGCCGAGCAGGCCTCGAAAAGCATAATGCGGAGGCCGACCCGCCGTTATTTCGGGGAAGGCAGCCAGCGTCCGGGAAGCGAGCGACGCGAGCACCGGGCGTCTCCGCCGGGGTATTGGCGGCAGCATGCGTGCCAGAGGGAGACGGAGGCAACACGGGAAGCCCTGGCGGTGGCGCGCACGCGCCAACCGGCATCCCGCGAGGGACAGGCCGGGCCGGGCAGGGTGGCGGAGAGGTCCGTAGTACCGACGAAGCCGGGTAACTCCGGCGGAGGGAAGGGACCTCAGTTCGAGAGCGATGCGGGAAGGGGGAAAGGACCGATGGAGACTGGCGAAGGCCTAGGAGCTCCGGAAACTGTTCGGAGACTCCAGAAGGCATTCCATGTGAAAGCGAAGGGAGACCCGGACTTCCGGTTCTACACGCTGAGCGACAAGGTGTGGCGAGAGGACGTCATGGAGTCCGCATGGCAGGCGGTGCGCCGTAACGGCGGGGCCTGCGGAGTGGACGGCGAGACGTGCCAGCACATCGAGGAGCGAGGCGTGGACGGATGGCTGGGGGAGCTGGCGAGTGAGCTGAGGGAGAACACCTACCGACCGCAGGCGGTGCGGCAGGTGCTGATCCCGAAGAAGCAGCCGGGGAAATTCCGACCGCTGGGCATACCGTGCCTCCGGGACCGGGTAGCGCAGACGGCGGCCATGCTAGTGCTGACGCCGATCTTCGAAGCGGACCTGCAACCGGAGCAGTACGCCTACAGGCAGGGCCGGAGCGCGCTGGACGCGGTGCGTCACGCGCATCGGCTGGTGAACACCGGGCACGGCGAAATCGTGGACGGCGATCTGTCAAATTACTTTGGCGAGATCCCGCACCCCGAACTCATCAAGTCCATCGCGCGGCGCGTGAGCGACGGGCGGATGCTGGGCTGGATCAAGCTGTGGCTGGAGATGGCTGTGGTGGAGGACGACGGCAAGGGCGGCCAGCGCCGCACGAACCGTGCGCGCCGGGAAAGGAAGGGGACGCCGCAAGGCGCTCCGATCTCCCCGTTGCTGAGCAACGTCTACATGCGGCGGTTCCTGCTAGGTTGGAAGCTGCTGGGCCTGGCCCGGCGGTTCGGAGCGGAGATAGTGAACTACGCGGACGACTTCGTGATCTGCGGCAAGGCCCCGGCGGAAGCCATGCGGGCCGCAGTCGAAAGGATCATGGGGAAGCTGCGCTTGCCGCTGAACGCGACGAAGACCCACTGCCTGCGGACGCCGGAGGAGCCGTTCGAGTTCCTCGGGTACCGCATCGGACGCAATTACAGCCCGCGCACGGGCCGGGCCTACCTAGGCACGCGCCCCAGCAAGGCGAGCGTTCGCAGCATATGCCGCAAGATCAGTGAGCTGACGCGGGCAAGATACGGGCTGCTGGCCCCGGAACTGGTGGTGGCGAGGCTGAACCGAGCGATGCTCGGCTGGGCGAACTACTTCCGGTTGGGACAGGTGAGCCCGGCGTATTGCGCCGTGGACGCACACGCGATCAAGCGGCTGCGCCAGTGGCTGTGTCGAAAGCACAAGGTGAAATCGGGGAGATACGTGCGCTACCCGAGCGAGAGGCTGTGGGACGACTTCGGCCTCGTGCGCCTGCAACTGCTGACGGCCAGCTTCCCGTGGGCGAAGACATGATCTCGTCCGAGAGCCGGATGCTGGAAATCGGCATGTCCGGTTCGACGAGCGGGGAGAGGAAACGTGGGAACAGCCAGGCTAACTGGTGATGGACAGGCGGTGAGAGTCCGCCAGAGCAAAGGAGCGAGTCCTAGCCATGCTCACCGCGAGTCATGCGTTGTCAGCCGCGAGGCTGGGAATGAAGCGTTGACAGCGGCGCGTGCGGGCGGAGTAAATGAGCACCGTAAAACTCAAAGTTCGGAGTGCCGAGGCTTGCTACGTGGTCGAAGGCAACATCGTGCGGACCCAAAGCA
Organism: Bryobacterales bacterium; assembly: GCA_963662745.2. Taxonomy (GTDB): domain Bacteria; phylum Acidobacteriota; class Terriglobia; order Bryobacterales; family UBA6623; genus VXMF01. Next base: position 3,606,207 of record CAXXUI010000001.1, on the reverse strand, counting down.
ACGTTAGGACGAATGGTCGGCGCGGACTCCGCGGTGTCAGAGAGCTCAGGCACGTACGTACGTCCAGAACCGGGACCTGGGAGGTCTGCGTGCCGCCCCGGCGGGTCGTCGCCGGGGCCGCAGCGGGAATGACAGGAGTCAGAAGTCGATGAGGTACGACACGCAGAAGTCAGACTCGGGCGTAGTACCGACGAAGGCGGCGAACCAAGGGGCGCGAGTCCCGGCGGAGTGGCTGGAGGGAAGGGCCGGGATCGAGAGGAATCCGGGAGGGGGCCGCACGGACCGCACGCAGAGGCGGGAGGTCGTGTCACAAGGCGCCGAACGGATACGGCAATTGGTAACGAGGAATCCGCAGGAGAAGCTGACTGCGCTGCTGCACCACGTCAGTGAGGAAGCGCTGGGGGAGGCGTATGCCGGGCTGCGGCCCGAGGCGGCCCCGGGCGTGGACGGAATGACGTGGGAGGCCTACGGGGTGGGGCTCGACGAGCGATGGTCGGACCTGCACCGGCGGGTGCCTGTGGGAGCGTACCGGGCGACGCCGTCGCGGCGGGTGATGATACCCAAGCCGGACGGGGGCGAGCGACCGCTCGGGATCGCCGCCTTGGAGGACAAGATCGTCCAGAAGGCGGTGGTGGACGGGATCCTGACGCCGATATACGAGGCGGAATTCCTCGGCTTCAGCTATGGTTTCCGACCGGGGCGGGGAGCGCATGACGCGCTGGACGCCTTGGCGGTGGGGATCGAGCGGTGCAAGGTCAACTGGATCCTTGACGCCGACGTGGCCAGATACTTCGACACGCTGGACCGGGATCGACTCGTCGATCTGCTGGGCCGCAGGATCGGGGATCGGCGGCTGCTGAGGCTGATCCGGAAAGGGCTGAACGCCGGAGTGCTGGAAGAGGGCCGGTGGGCCGACACGGGGCGGGGCACCCCTCAAGGTGCCGTGATTTCCCCGGTGCTGGCCAACGTCTACTTGCATTATGTGCTGGACGCATGGGTCCGCCAGTGGCGGCAGGAGCAGGCCCGGGGCGAGGTCATCATGGTGCGTTATGCCGACGACTTCGTGCTGGGGTTCCAGCACCGCGGCGACGCGGTGCGGCTGCGCGAGGCCTTGGAGGCCCGGCTGGCCGACAACGGGTTGGCGCTGCACCCGGAGAAGACGCGCCTGATCGAGTTCGGGAGGTTCGCCGCGGCGAGCCGCGCCGGGCGGGGAGAGGGCAAGCCGAAGACCTTCGACTTGCTCGGCTTCACGCAGTACTGCGGGAAGACGCGGCAGGGAAGGTTCCAACTGGGGCGGAAGCCGATGGCGAAGCGGATGAGCCGCAAGCTGAAGGGACTCAAGCGGTGGCTGCTGCGGATGCGGCACGCGGACCCGAAGGACACGGCGCGGTGGCTGGGGCAGGTGTTGAACGGATGGCTGAATTACTACGCCGTTCCGGGCAGCTACCGGTTTCTGGCACGCTTCCGGGAGCGCCTGAAGCGCATCTGGGCGCGGACGCTGCGACGGAGGTCACAGAAGGGCCGCATCGACTGGAAGAAGCTGGACGCGCTCTGCAAGGAGCTGTGGCCGGCGGTCCGGATCCGACACCCATGGCCGAATCAACGATTCGCCGTTAGACACACGAGATAGGAGCCGGATGCATTAGCGTGCACGTCCGGAATCTGCGCGGGGGGCGCCGGGTAACCGGTGTCCCTACCGCAATTTAAGCAGGAAGGTCAGTGAGGCACCTACAGATGGCGAAAGCCGTAGGAACAACCCCAAAACAGCTACTGCTTCTTGACTAAGGCCAACGCGCCTCTCCTCGACTCTACACCTCTTCTAGGAGATGCGAGATGAGGAGCAGCGACGCTGTGATCCTTGGGGCGGGAAGCGTGCCTCTGGTGGGCGTGATTCACTGACCCCGCGGCCGGGCCTAGCTAGCCCTGTGCGCCGCTCACGACAGCGGTCGGCCTTCGTCTGGCGTCCTGTCTTGACGAGTCAACTCTCCGGGAGCAACCTACCACCCCCTGCTGCTGCGAGCGCCTGGGGGGGACCTGTGCCCCGGGGAGTGCCGTGACATACACCCCGTAGGGAGTCTGTGCCTTGGAGCACCAATACAGGGACTGGTCGAATGTCGCGGCGACTCGGCAGCACATCGAAAGGAGCATCAACCTTTGACACCACCACCCAAGCCGGCCTTCTTCGCCGGCGTTGACTGGGGCTCCCAGTGGCACCAGGCGTGCCTGCTGGACGCCGAGGGCGCCGTCCTCGCCGAGCAGCAATTCAAGCACTCGGGCAGCGGCCTGAAGCGGCTCGCCGAGTGGATCCTGGAACGCACCGAACAGCCTGCCGAGCAAGTCAGCGTCGCCATCGAGATCCCTCACGGCCCGGTCGTCGACAGCCTGCTGGAGCGCGGCTTCGCCGTGCACTCCATCAACCCCAAGCAGCTGGATCGCTTCCGGGATCGCTTCTCGCCCGCCGGGGCCAAGGACGATCGCCGCGACGCACGCGTGCTCGCCGGCACCGTGCGCACCGACCCCCACTGCCTGCGCGAGTTGCAGCCCCTCGACTCCGCCGTCGTCGAACTGCGCGAATGGTCGCGCATGGCCGACGACCTCACCCAGCAGCGCATCCGCCTCGCCAACCAACTGCGCGAGCAGCTGTGGCGCTACTACCCCCAATTCCTCGAACTGAAGGCCGACCTGTCCGCGGACTGGACGCTGGCCCTCTGGAAGCTCGTCCCCACGCCGGCCGACGCCCGGCGCATGCGGCCCTGCCGCGTCGCCAAGCTCTTCAAGAAGCACCGTTTGCGTCGTTTTGAGGCCAAATCGGCGCTCGCCGCGCTCCGCCAAGAGCCCGTTCACGCGGCGCCAGGCGTCGTGGCCGCCGCGCGGGCGCATTGCGACCTGCTGGCGCAGCAGCTTGGCATGCTCAACGAGCAGGCTCGAGCGGCGGACCGCTCGATCGCCGCCCTGGTCTCCCAGCTGAGGGGCGAGGGCGAGAGTGCCGCGCAGCAGCTGCGTGAGCAGCGTGACGTGCAGGTCCTCGAGTCACTGCCGGGCGTGGGGCGAACCGTCCTCGCCACGCTGCTGGCAGAGGCCTCAGGCCCGCTGCAGGACCGCGATTACCAAGCCCTGCGCTGCCTGTGCGGCGTGGCCCCGGTAACCCAGCGCTCGGGCAAGGCCAAGCGCGTGGTGCGACGGCGGGCCTCCCAGCCGCGCTTGGTGAACGCCGTGTATCACTGGAGTCGCGTCGCCGTCCAGCACGACCCCACCAGCGGCGCCAAGTACCGCGCCTTGCGCGCGCGAGGCCACACGCACGGCCGCGCCCTGCGCTCGGTCGGCGACCGGCTGCTGGGCGTGTGCTGCGCCATGCTTCGTGCAGGCACGCTCTTTGACCCCACTCACGCCAAGGCCAGCGCCTGACGACCGATTACAATGGCAGCCGGTCGGGAAAGCGGAGGCGGGCCCTGCTGGAGAGCAACCCACCGAGGAATACCCGGCTGGGAACTCATCGACAGGTGATCCCGCGGGTGCCGGGCTGCGGTGCGCCCCGCTACGAATCGTAGCCGGGTGGTCCTGCGCTGCCGGCACCCGCTACTGCCCCCTCCCTGTCGATAGATTCCCCCATGCCTCATAAACTCCGGGGGTGCGGGGGCTGGCCCCCGCTTGCCACTGTCAACCGATCCCATCTCGCCATGCCAGTCATCCCTCGCGGCATGCCGATGTCCTCAAATCAGTCCCAAAATCACCGCATTTCGCCCTTGACAAATGGTAGGGAGTCCCCTCCTTCTCTACTAGGACCCTCCCTCCTCAGCCGGAAGACACCGTGCCACCCGCCACCGCCCGCGACGAGTGGCACCCATACCTCCCCACCCTTTCATCCATCCTCAACCGGAGCCCACCGCCGCGCACCACCGCACCTGCCCGTCGAGCACCTCCAGCCACCCGCCTCCAGTCCTCCTCGCCCGACCCGCCAACCGCAGCCATCGGCTCCCAGCCTCTGCCGACCCCGCCCTGCTCCGAGTACGCCCGGGACGAACCTCCAACCAGGCAGTCGCCGCACGTGCACCCCGCCATCCACAGGCGCCATGAACATCTCGCCCAGCTCGCAGCCGACTCCTGCCGCCGCACCACAACGCCCTCCACAACCCGCTTGGAGGCCGCCCAGAACACCTCCAAGCCCCCACGCAGACAAGGCGACCCAGCCGGCCGGCCCACTGGACCTCCCAACAGGCCCACCAGCCGGTGCCCGGAATGCCGAGCTGGATTCCCGACCTCTCCACAGCGAGCTTCCCTGATGCCCACCCCACACGCCATGCCCCGCACCCCAGCCAACAACCAACAGAGCGCGGCAATCCTGTCGGATCAATCCAGAGGCCAGGCCCCGCGGGCGACCAATGGCCGTCCTCGGCGGCCCGCTGCAACCACACTCCCCCGATAGCTCCCCGCCGTGCCGCCCCAGCCGCTTGAAGGCCACTTGCGCCAGCCACCAGCGGGCAGCAGCCCACCGCCGACGCTGGTCCGCACCAGAACACCCTCCACAACGCACCTAGCGGCCACACTGCGCGCCTCCCAGCCGAGTCGCGGCCCAAGCCGCTGCCCTCGCCTCGCAGCTCGCTCTGAGGCGCTCCCCGTTCAGCAAACCATGCCGAGCCTCCCCAGGAGCCAGCTCATCCCGTTCCCGGCAGCCAACACCGCCGTCCCCGCTGCGAGCCGCCCGCGGCGCCAGCGGCTGGCACCGGCCTGCGAGGACACCCTCCCCTCAACCGGAAGACACCCGTCCGCAGGGCCCCCGCCGTCCCCCCGGTGGCTGCCTCCGACCCGCGACCGGCACCGCCCGCAGCCCCCCCCGCGCTAGTCGGAGACTCTCGCCAGCGTCAACCCTCGCCGCCCCGGCCGGTCCTCCAACCCAACCCGCCAGCCGCCGCGGCGTGATGACGCCAACCACTGCTGGACTTGATTCCAGACTGCCCATTACGCTCCATGATGGACACCGCCGTCGCACCGAGCGGCTCAGGCCCGCCGGCCCCGCACGGGGCCCGGTTGCCGGTGTGAGTCAGGCCGGGGACCGTTTCCCGAAACAGTCCAGCTCCGACTCCTGTCAAGGCCGTCGCCGTGCCATACTGCAAGTCGTGGAGCGGTACTTCAACACCGAGGGCCCGATGGAGGCGGAGGAACACTACTGCATCCCCCCCTTGGAGCGCGTCGATTTGGACGAGATCCTGACCTTGGTCGCCCGCAAGAAGTACTTCGTCCTGCATGCCCCCCGCCAGACCGGCAAGACCTCCACGCTCAAGGCCCTCGCCGAGACCCTCAGCTCAACCGGAAGGTACGGCTGCGTGTACGTCAATGTCGAAGGAGCGCAGACAGCTGCCGAAGATGTGGCTAGGGCGATGCGGTCCGTGCTGAGCCAGCTGGCACTTCAGGCACGGCTAATGCTCCAAGACGGGTTCGTCGGCAGCGTCTGGAGACGCTCGCTGGAGAATGACGGCGGCGACAGCGCGTTCAACGTGACGCTCACCGACTGGGCAGAGGCTGCCAGCAAGCCCCTCGTGCTGCTGATCGACGAGATCGACACGCTACGAGGCGACTCGCTGCTGGCCGTCCTGCGGCAGTTAAGGGCGGGCTACGACCGCAGGCCTGACGCCTTCCCGCAGAGCGTGATCCTGTGCGGGGTGCGCGACGTCCGCGACTACCTCGTCTACTCCAGCGCGGCCGGAAGCACGGTCAACACCGGCAGCGCCTTCAACATCAAGGCCAAGTCGCTGCGACTGGGGGACTTCACGAAGCAGGAGATGCGGTCGCTGCTCGGCCAGCACACCGCCGAGACTGGCCAGCAGTTCGAGCCGCGAGCCTTGGAGCGGATTTGGGAGCTCACTGCGGGGCAGCCGTGGCTGATTAACGCGCTGGCTTACGAGGTGTGCTTCGAGGACAAGGCGGGACGGGACCGCAGCCGCCCGGTGACCGCCGGCGCCGTCGAGCAGGCCAAGGAAGCCCTCATCCTGCAGCGCGTCACCCATCTCGACCAGCTTGCCAACGCGCTCAGCGAGGAGCGCGTCCGGCGGGTGATCCTGCCGATGATCGCGGGCTCTTTCGGAGACCCGTTCTCGAAGCGTGACCTCGAGTACGTCCGCAACCTCGGCCTCGTCGCCGCCGCCGGCCCGGTCCGGATGGCCAACCCAATCTACGCCGAAGTCATCCCCCGCGAGCTGACCACCGTCCAGGAAGCCGAACTCGAGGGCCACGTCTCGCCACGCTGGTACATCCGGCCGGACGGCAGCTTGGACCTCAAGGCGCTGCTGGCCGGGTTTCAGGACTACTTCCGCGAGCACTCCGAGTCGTGGCTGGAGCGCTACGGCCACCGGGAGGCCGGCCCCCAGCTGGTACTGCACGGCTACTTGCACCGCATCGTCAATAGCGGCGGACGGATCACGCGGGAGTACGCCATCGCCCGCGGACGCTCGGACCTGGTCGTCGAATGGCCCCGCCCGGGCCGCCCGCTGGCTGACCGTCCCCTCAAGCAGGTCATCGAGTGCAAGGTGGTCGGCGAGAAGAAGGGCTTGGAGAGCACCATCAGCCAGGGCTTGGAGCAGACGGCCTGGTACATGGACCGCTGCCGTGCCGAAGCCGGACATCTCGTGATTTTCGACCTACGGCCCAACAAGTCCTGGGAGGAGCGGGTGTTCCGGAGGGACCCCGAGCCCGGAGCCCCGCCGATCACGGTGTGGGGACTGTGACCGCCACCGGGTGCCGCCCGTCTCGAAGCCGCCAACGGCCCGCGCACCGGCTCACCTCCGCCACTCGCGGCGACAACGGCACACGTTGGTCAGCGAGGGCGCTCTCCCCTCAACCGGACGACAACCCTCCGCTCCATCCACACTCTTAAGCCACCGGCTGCCCCCCCATCCGCATCCGGCCCGCGCCCCGGCCCCCGCCTCGCCGACCGGCGGTATTGCGGATTCCTAGGAAAGGTGAGACCCTCCGCCGTCCACACAGACTGAGCGAAACCGCCCACCCACGCGGCCAAGTAATCTGGCGCTCAACAGCGTGCGCCTGGTGCACCAGTCATGCCAGGCACTGGATGAAGCCGAGTAACCGCTGCTGACCGCATTCAACCAGCCCCGGACGCTGTACTCGGGCACCAATTCTTGGCTGGCGTACGAGTTTGTCTCCGGGACCGCCAGCGGCGCGCCCGCGGCGGCACTGCCCGCCGCTGCCAAAGACGACTACCGACGCACTGCAGTCTCTGCCCCAGTCGTTCTCCGAACTGGTTCGCTCTGGACAGGCCACGGTCCGGCCGGACCTCGACCGCTACGCCCGCAACTCCGACCTGCGTCGGCGCGTCAAGCAATGGTCCACGCAGTCCGGCAACTGCACAACACCCGCGCAGCCCACCTCTACCTCACCCTTCTGAGGCCGCTTGCCGTCGTCGCTCCAACCGAATTCTGACGCGATAGGCGAGATGTGGGGCAGGTTCAAATCTAGGGCCTTGGTCTCTCGGAAGTCCAAGTTCCGACCGCTACGAGGGTGGATGTCAGTGCTTCAAGCTGGGGTGTGGACAATTGCGTCGGATTCTGTCATAGTCGGCCTTTGGGGGCCGGCCTACAGATGGCAAGAACAGTCCAGGATGCGCACTTTGGCCTGCGCGCTGTACGCGTGCGCCCCACTCGTGACGGCTGCGAGGACCGTCGCTGGGACCGACTGGCAGCCGCACACCACTATCTGTGCTTTCGGCGCATGTTCGGGCGGGCCTTGCGGCAGGTCGCAACCTTGGACGGGACCTGGCTGGCGCTGCTCGGACGGCAGCCTGGAGCTCTGCGCGTGGCCCTGCGCGACCGCTGGATCGGCTGGTCCCGACAGCACAAGATAGGCCGCTTGCATCTGATCGCCCAGAATGTTCGCTTCGTGATCCTACCTGCCGCTGAAGGCCGCAAGAATCTGGCATCGAGGGTGCTGGGCCTGAGCCTGTGCCGCTTGTCGCACGACATCCTGAAGGCCCATGGCGACCCGGTGTTGCTGGCCGAGTTATTCGTGGATCGGGCGCTGCACAGCGGCACTTGCTACGGCGCCGCCAACTGGCAGCCGCTGGGCTTTACCAGCGGCTATGCCCGCCAGCGCGGACCCACGGCCCGCTGGCAGCATCACGGCCAGCCCGAGCCGGTGCTGCTGTACCCCTTGGCGAGCAACGTGCAAGCTCTCTTGAGCCAGCCCGAGGAGCAAGCGCACTGGTTTGGCCCTCCCAAGGGTCCGCCGGCGCCGCCCACAGTCCTAGGCAGCCTGTTCGAGAGCTTGCAGCAGTTGCCGCAGTGTCGCTCAGGCCGCGGCCGTGGCAGTCCCTTGGCTAGCTTGCTGTGCCTGGCCGCCAGCGCGCACAGGGCCGGCTACCGCGGGGTGATGGCCTATTCACAGTATGCCGGGCTGCTTAGCCAGCGCCAGCGCAAGGCTGCCGGCTGCTTGTTCAACAGCCGCCTGCAGCGCTACAGCGCCACGGTGCCCAGCACCTTCTACAAGGCCTTGGTGCAGTTGCCCGCGGAAGTCTTCGAAGGGGCCCTCGAGCAAGCCTTGCCAAGCCAGGCGCGGTCCGCCTCGCCAGAGTGCAGCGCACAGGAGCTTGGCGAGCGCTCGGGAGCGCTCGCAGTGCGCAACCGGGGCCCAAGATGAAGTTGCTGTCGGCTGCCAGAGGGGCCACAGAGTTGGAGCGCGTGCAAACGCAGGAATTAGTGCGCCTGCAGCAGCAGTGCGCGGTCCTGGTCAAGAAACTGCAGAGCGAGCAGCAGCAGGACCGAGAACCCCCCGGACTGAATGCTTACGCCCAACCCTTGGCAACCGCGGCGCAGTGGACTGAGTACTGCCTTCTTGTTAGGATTAGTATCGTGAGCGAGCGGAAGGCCCTAATTGCGCCACCCAACCGAGCGCGCTTCAGGCCCGCGCCTTCATCGCTTCTAGGCACAGTGTCTCTGCAACATGTCCCACTCCTATTGAGTTCATGTGCGAATAATTGTCCAGTGGCTTTCACAAGTGCGGCGTTTGGCTGGCCCCGTACTAGGCAGATCCGATATACCGTCGACTCCTCTGACCCGGAGATGTATTGACTATGACGGGCAACAACTCGTCGTTCTCCGGTAACTGCAACTGGTGCCCTCTCCGCAAACCAGAACGGTCGCACCATGCCTCAATGTCCGGCGGTGTGTGATGCAGCCAGACGCCTTACAACGGAGTTTCTACGGCCTCCGATTCCGCGTAGCCTTCCTAGAGAAGCGCGGGACCGAATTCCAAGGCTGGTTTGTGAGACTCGCCCGCGCTGCGTTTGGGTCGGACTTCGAAGCTGTTCGCGCCTATGGTGCATTGGGCGATCACAAGTGCGACGGGTATGCGATTAGCACCCGCACGGTGTTCCAGTGCTACGCGCCCGATCGAATGAATGCGAGTAGACTCATCAGGAAGATTAGGGACGATTTCCATGGAGCTCGGAGGCACTGGAAGATGCAAATGCATCGGTGGGTGCTTGTTCACAACGACATTCGTGGATTGCCAGTCCCAGCCGTGGAGCGCCTCAATTTCCTCCGAGATACCTATCCCAATATCAAGATCGAGACTTGGGGAGAGCCGGAATTAATCAATCTGAAAGAGCGCCTACAGCTTGCAGACCTAGAGTCCATATTCGGCCATGCCCCTACGAGAACAGAAACGGATTCTCTTGGGATCGAAGACCTGCAGTGTGTAATTGAGTCCCTGCAGCGGACGGAACCCGACCTAGGCGAAGAGCCGCTCTCCCCGCCTTCCGCAGAGAAACTGGAAAGAAACTCGCTATCACCTGATGCGGCTGAACTCCTGCGTTGGGGACGCCGAAAAGAGGCTTTGGTTGAGAGATACTTTGCAAGAGACCCACGACCAGACTTAGGTGAGCAAATCGCCGAATCGTTTCGCAGAAGTTACACAGGTCTCAGAAATAGCGGTCTCACGTCGGATGAAATCCTCTTGGCGTTACAGGAGCACGCGGGCGGAAGCAAGATGGGCATTGCGCGCCGAGAAGGGGCGGTACTTGCAGTATTGTCGTATTTCTTCGAGCGATGCGACATTTTTGAGGATCCGGAGAGCGAATAGTGATTCTACCTACAAAACACATCCGCCCGGACAGGTCTCTCTTGGGAGTCGGCGCACAGGTGCTGCAGATACTTGACAGCCCAATGACCATGTCAAAGCTGTGGGACGAATTTCGGACGCGACGTTCCAGTCCCGGGCCCGACGCTCCCATAACCTACCGGTGGTTCGTTCTGGCGGTTGACCTGCTGTACATCATCAAGGCGTTGGAACTGAACCGCGGACTGCTTGTCAAGGCTTCGGTATGATCCGACGAATCGGCTGCGACCAACCATCGTTCAAGACGCTGACGTTCCATTCTGGCCTCAATATCTTACTGGCAGACAAGACTCAGGGATCGCATGATCGACAGTCTCGTAACGGTGCGGGAAAGACAAGCTTAGTGGAAGTCGTGCATTTTCTCTTGGGTGCCGACGCTCCTCTTAAGGGAATCTTCCGATCAGAAGCGCTGGTTGAATGGACCTTCAATCTAGCGGTGGACATCTGTGGGAACACCGTCAATGTTGCGCGCAGCGGCAGCAAGCCAAGTCGCATCCAGATCAGCGGCCTGCCACATGATGTACTTGGCATATCCGAACCCCTAATAGGTTCCGAATCCCATTCCATCCGTAATGTTCGTTGGAGGACTATCTTAGGTGATCTATGGTTCAGACTGCCAGCCCAAGTGAACGGGAGCACCAACTATCTTCCGAGCTTCCGGTCTCTCTTCCCGCTGTTTGCGCGCAGGCAGGAAAGCGGAGGTTTTCAGAATCCTACTCAGCACACGACGAGGCAGTCACAATGGCTTGAGCAGGTGTCTGTCTCGTACCTGCTGGGACTAGACTGGAGAATCTCTCGCAGTATTCAGCAGCTGAGGGACCGTCAACGAGACGCAAAGAACCTGCGCAAGGCCTTAGAAAGCGGGATCGTTGGAACAAGCCTGAATACGGTAGCCGAAGTGAGAACTAAACTAACGGTTGCGAACGCCCGAACCAAGCGCTTGCGGACACGCCTCGATGGTTTTCGCGTGGTACCAGAATACAAAGAGCTGGAGGAGGAAGCGGATCGCATAACAAAGCACGTCAATGAGTCGAACTCCGCGAATGTCGCAGATCGCGCACTGGTCCGCGAATTGCAAGCCTCCATCGCAGCCGAGGCCCCTCCGGATGTTGGAGACTTGGAGAGACTCTACGGCGAATCCGGAGTCGTTCTGCCGGAACTGCCACGTAGGCGTTTCGAGGAGGTCGCTCGATTCCACACAGCTGTCATCAAGAACCGTTGCTGGCATCTGGAGTCGGAGATCGAGAGCGCGACGCGACGGATCAGCACGAGAGACAAGAGCAACATCGAGCTTGACCGCCGGCGTCGCCAGATCATGGAAGTACTGGAATCCAGCGGCGCACTCGAGCACTACACTCGTCTGCGAGAGGAACTCGGACGTGCGGAGGGTGAGAGTGAGATGCTACGCGAGCGTCTGGAGATCGCCGAACGCCTGGAGACGGCTACCACAGAAGTTGACTTGAAGCGCACGCAGCTCCTGAGAGCTCTCCAAGATGACATCCGGGAGAGGGACGATATTGTCCGAGAAGCCATATTGGAGTTCGAGGATCTATCTGAGGCGCTCTATGAACGAGCGGGAAGCCTCACGGTCTCCGCCACAAAGAACGGACCCCGATTCGATTTTCGTATCGACGCCGAGCGAAGCAAGGGAATCACGAACATGCAGATCTTTTGCTTTGACCTGATGCTGACCGAAATATGCGCTCGTCATGACATGTCGCCCGGCTTTCTAGTTCACGACAGTCACCTCTTCGATGGTGTCGACGAGCGCCAAGTGGCCAAAGCGCTCCAGCTCGGTGCGGAACGCGCCGAAGCCGGCGGGTTCCAGTACATTGTCACCTTGAACTCCGACGCAGTCCCGACTGAGGGATTCAGACCCGGTTTTGATTTGCATGACCATGTGATGGACACTCGGCTGACAGACGCTACTGAGACGGGCGGGCTGTTCGGCATCAGGTTCAACTGACGAATTCGGTTGCTGGCCATTCGGCCCGCTTGCTCTATGCCTCCGAATGCACTTGGGTCCCGTTCAACACCGGCTGGCCCACTAAATATCCCATCAGGCCCACCAGCCGGTGCCCGGAATGCCGAGCTGGATTCACAACTTCTCCACCGGGACCTTCCCTGGTGCCCATCCGGCGCGCCATGCCCCGCACCCCAGCCGACACCCAACACAGCGCGGCAATCCTGTCGGATCAATCCAGAGGCCAGCCCCTGCGGGCGACTCACGGCCGTCCCCCGGTGGCTGCCTCCGACCCGCGACCGGCACTACCCGCGGCCCCCCTCCCCGCGCTAGTCGGAGACTCTCGCCAGCGTCAACCCTCGCCGCTCCGGCCGGTCCTCCAACCCAACTCGCCAGGCGCCGCAGCGTGACGACGCCATCCACTGCTGGACTTGATTCCAGAGTGTCGATAGATCCTCATTATCGATATCGGCGCAGCGTGGGGACGCCATCCATTGGTGCGACTTCCGGTAGTGTTAGCCCACAGCGCCGATCTGCCGGGTGTCTTCCCCGAGCCTCCAGCCCACCAACGCCTACCATTCACAAAGCCCTTCGCCTCACGATCCGCACCAAGAATGGCCGGCCTGGCCGTCGCACGGAGTGGCTGCAGGACGCCGGTCCCGGTCGCGGTCCGACTGCTCGTGTGAATGCAGGCGGGGAGCGTTTCCCGAAACAGGCCAGCTCCGACTCTTGTCAACGCGGTCGCCGTGCCATACTGCAACTAGTGGTGCGCAAGTTCAACACTGCAGGTCCGATGTTGCCGCAGCGCCACTACTGCGTCCCGCCCCTGTCACGGATTGATCTGGACGGGGTCCTCGAACTGATCGAAGACATGAAGTACTTCGTCCTGCACGCCCCCCGCCAGACCGGTAAGACCTCCACACTCAAGACTCTCGCTGAGACCCTCAGCTCAACCGGAAGGTACGGCTGCGTGTACGTCAATGTCGAAGGAGCGCAGACAGCTGGCGAGGATGTGGCTAGGGCGATGCGGATGGTTCTGAGCCAGCTGGCAATTCAGGCGCAGCTGATGCTCCAAGACGGGTTCGTCGGCAGCGTCTGGAGACGCTTGCTGGAGCACGACGGCGGCGACAGCGCGTTCAACGGGACGCTCACCCACTGGGCAACGGCTGCCAGCAAGCCCCTCGTGCTGCTGATCGACGAAATCGACACGCTGCGAGGCGACTCGCTGCTGTCCGTCCTGCGGCAGTTGCGGATGGGCTACGACCGGAGGCCTGACGACTTCCCGCAGAGCGTGATCCTGTGCGGGGTGCGCGATGTCCGCGACTACGTCGTCTACTCCAGCGTGGCAGGAGGCCGGGTCAACACCGGCAGCTGCTTCAACATCAAGGCCAAGTCGCTGCGACTGGGGGACTTCACGGAGCAGGAGATGCGGTCGCTGCTCGGCCAGCACACCGCCGAGACTGGCCAGCAGTTCGAGCCGCGAGCCTTGGAGCGGATCTGGGAGCTCACTGCGGGCCAGCCCTGGCTGATTAACGCGCTGGCTTACGAGGTGTGCTTCGAGGACGAGGCGGGGCTGGACCGCAGCCGCCCGGTGACAGCCGGCGCCGTCGAGCGGGCCAAGGAAACACTCATCCTGCAGCGCGTCACGCACCTCGACCAGCTTGCCAACGCGCTCAGCGAGGAGCGCGTCCGGCGGGTGATCCTGCCGATGATCGCGGGCTCTCCCGAATACCAGTTCTCAGGGCGCGACCTGGAGTACGTCCAAGACCTCGGCCTCGTCGCTGCTGTCGGCCCGATCCGGATGGCCAACCCGATCTACGCCGAAGTCATCCCCCGCGAGCTGACCACCGTCCAGGAACGCGCGCTCAGGGAGCTCGTCTCCCCGGGCTGGTACATCCAGCCGGACGGCAGCTTGGACGTCAAGGCGCTGCTGGCCGGGTTCCAGGACTACTTCCGCGAGCACTCCGAGTCGTGGCTGGAGCGCTACGGCCACCGGGAGGCCGGCCCCCAGCTGGTGCTGCACGGCTACTTGCACCGCATCGTCAACAGCGGCGGACGGATCACGCGGGAATACGCCATCGGCCGCGGACGCTCGGACATGGTGGTCGAATGGCCCCGCCCGGGCCGCCCGTTGGCTGACCGTCCCCTCAAGCAGGTCATCGAATGCAAGGTGGTCGGCGAGAAGAAGGGTTTGGAGAGCACCATCAGCCAGGGCTTGGAGCAGACGGCTTGGTACATGGACCGCTGCAGCGCCGAAGCCGGACATCTCGTGGTCTTCGACCTGCGTCCCAACCAGTCTTGGGAAGAGCGGGTGTTCCGCCGGGACCCCGAGCCCGGAGCCCCGGCGATCACAGTGTGGGGACTGTGACCGCCACCGGGTGCCGCTCGTCTCGAAGCCGCCAACGGCCCGCGCACCGGCCGACCTCCGCCACCCTCCACTAGCAGCAACCCACTCCCAAGCCGCCCCGCAACCCACCATCCGGCGCAACCTGGCGACCGGCTACTCACAGAGCCGCCCGCCGATTCATGGCTCCAACCTACGGTCCTCGGCTTGGACACCGCTTGGAGCCGCTTCCCGCTCAGCGCACCACGCCGCGAGACCCCTGCCGCCAGCCCATCCCGCCCCCGCCGCGAGCCGCTCGCGGCGACTACGGCACACGTTGGTCAGCGAGGGCGCTCTCCCATCAACCGGACGACAACCCTGCGCTCCATCCACACTCTTAGCAGCCTGAGGCAAAAGTCGCGGGGATGCCCCGATGGAAACGAGATGCTGTAGAATGTTTCCATTGTGATGGGCAGGCGCAGACAGAAACCGATGCCAGCAGTGCTGACGGCAGAGGACTTGCCGACGGCGCCGACGGTGCCGTTCTTCAAGCGGCTCAATCAACTCCTGGAGGACGCGGGGTTCGAGAGTTTCGTCGAGGAGCTGTGCCAACCGTTCTACGCCCAGCGCATGGGCAGGCCGTCCTTGCCTCCCGAGGTGTACTTCCGCCTGCTGCTGCTGGGCTTCCTGATGGGCCTCGATTCCGAGCGGCGCATGGCCTTGATGGCTTGCGATTCGCTCAGCTTGCGGGCCTTTCTGGGCTACGGCCTGCACGAGAGGACTCCGGACCACTCGACGCTCTCGCGCACGCGCCGTCTGCTGTCCCTCGCAGTGCATGAGCAGGTTTTCAGCTGGGTCCTGGAGCGCTGGCGCGAGGCGGGCCTGGCGCAGGGCAACCGCTGGGCGGTGGAGGCCACCACCTTGCAGGCGAATGCGGCCTTGAAGACCTTGCGGCACAAGCAAACCCAGCAGGGTTATCGGGCCTGCGTGCGCAGTTTGGCGGAGGCAGCCGGCGAGACGGTCGAGAGCGAGGAGGACTGGAACCGTTTTGACAGGCAGCGCAAGGGCAAGCGCCTCAGCAACGCGGAGTGGGAGAGCCCGACTGATCCAGACGCACGAGTAGCGAAGATGAAGGACGGAAGCACGAAAATGGCCTACCAGGCAGAGCACGCGGTGGACCCCGACAGCGGGGCGCTGGTGGGGATCACCGTGCAGCAGGCAGATCAGGGCGACACGCAGACGCTGCCGGAGACGCTGGAAGCGGTGCAAGCTGCACAAGGGAGTTCGCCAGAGGCAGTGGTTCTCGACCGGGGTTACCACAGCGACGAGACGCTGGAGCGGATCGCAGCCGAGGGGGCCGACTCCTATGTGCCGGAGCCGCAACGCAAGCCGCGCAAGTGGAAAGGCAAGCCGGAGCAGCAGCGGCGGCATGAGGAGCATGAGCAACGAGTGGCGAGCGCGGCGGGTCGGGAGTACAGTAAGCAGCGCACCGAAAAGGTGGAGCGGTCGATGGCCCACATGTACGCAACGGGAGCCATGCGACGGTTGTGGCTGAGAGGCAAGGAGAATGTGAGGAAGCGTCTGCTGATCCATGCCTGCGGCTTCAACTTGGGGGTCCTGATGCGGTCCTTGACGGGCACCGGTACGCCTCGAGGCCTGCAAGGCATGCCCGCAGACCTTGCGAAGTGCTGAGAGAACTGGCTGGGACGGTCAAATGGGGGCCTAGTGCGCCCATTCTGGGGGCTTCTGAGCCCGATTTGAGCCAATACCCGCAAGCAGCCGCGATCTCGCTTGAGATGGTTCAGATTCCAAGCGCGAACCCGCGAATCGGCCCACGGGCGTAGTCTGGACTTTTGCCACGGGCTGTTAAGCCACCGGCTGCCCCCCCATCCGCATCCGGCCCGCGCCCCGGCCCCCGCCTCGCCGACCGGCGGTGTTGCGGATTCCTAGGAAGAGTGAGACCCTCCGCCGTCCACCCAGACTGAGCGAAACCGCCCACCCACGCGGCCAAGTAATCTGGCGCTCAACAGAGCACCGCCGCTGGGACCGCCTCGTGGCCACCCATCACTACCTGTCCTTCCGCTGTCTGTTCGGCCAGGCGCTGCGCCACGTCGACACCTGGGAGGGGACTTGGATCGCCCTGCTCGGCTGGCAGTCCGCCGCCTTGCAGCTCAACGCCCGAGACCGCTGAATCGGCTGGTCCCCGCAGCCGCGACTGCGCCGCCTGCCGCTCGTCTGCCAGAATTCCCGCTTCCTGATCCTGCCCAGCTTCCAGCGCCCCAACCAGACGCAAGCAATCCGGAAAATTTGGCTGCCCGCCTGCCATTTGATCCGGAAAACAACGTGCGCCGTGCTAAGGCACTGGCTCCCAGCGGGTGCGAAGCCCGCCCGGCTAACTGTCGCTCCAGCCGGAAGCCGTCGGAGCGGGTCATGGAGGTAACGACATGGACTGAAGCACTCCGACGTGACGGGCCGCCTTATGGGCGGCTCAGCGAGCACGCAGGCCGCAACGCGAGTGAACGCCGAGCAGGCCTCGAAAAGCATGATGCGGAGGCCGACCCGCCGTTGTTTCGGGGAAGGCAGCCAGCGTCCGGGAAGCGAGCGACGCGAGCACCGGGCGTCTCCGCCGGGGTATTGGCGGCAGCATGCGTGCCAGAGGGAGACGGAGGCAACACGGGAAGCCCTGTCGGTGGCGTGCACGCGCCAACCGGCATCCCGCGAGGGACAGGCCGGGCCGGTCAGGGTGGCGGAGAGGCCCGTAGTACCGGGGAAGCCGGGTCATGCCGGTGGAGGGAAGGGGCCTCAGTTCGAGAGCGATGCAGGCAGGAGGACAGGACCGATGGAGACTGGCGCGAGCCTATTAGCTCCGGAAAAAGTTCGGAGACTCCAGAGCGCATCACCTGCGCAAGCGAAGGAAGACCCGGACCACCGCGCGCAGCAGTGGCCGGGAGAGCTGGCACGCGCCGTTGACGCACCTGCGGACCAGCGGCTCAGCCAGTGGCTGTGTCGGCAGCACCAGGCGAAGTCGGGCCACCCCGTGCGGTACCCGAGCGAGAGGCTGAGGATGGACTTCGGCCTCGTGCGCCGGCCAGTGCGGACGGCCAGCTTTCCGTGGGCGAAGGCAGGATCTCGTCCGAGAGCCGGATGCTGGAAATTGGCATGTCCGGTTCGATGAGCGGGGAGAGGAGACGTAGGAACAGCCAGGCTAACTGGTGATGGACAGGCGGTGAGAGTCCGCCAGAGCAAAGGAGCGAGTCCTAGCCATGCTCACCGCGAGTCATGCGTTGTCAGCCGCGAGGCTGGGAATGAAGCGTTGACAGCGGCGCGTGCGGGCGGAGTAAATGAGCACCGTAAAACTCAAAGTTCGGAGTGCCGAGGCTTTCTACGTGGTCGAAGGCAACATCGTGCGGACCCAAAGCAACGTTAGGACGAATGGTCGGCGCGGACTCCGCGGTGTCAGAGAGCTCAGGCACGTACGTACGTCCAGAACCGGGACCTGGGAGGTCTGCGTGCCGCCCCGGCGGGTCGTCGCCGGGGCCGCAGCGGGAATGACAGGAGTCAGAAGTCGATGAGGTACGACACGCAGAAGTCAGACTCGGGCGTAGTACCGACGAAGGCGGCGAACCAAGGGGCGCGAGTCCCGGCGGAGTGGCTGGAGGGAAGGGCCGGGATCGAGAGGAATCCGGGAGGGGGCCGCACGGACCGCACGCAGAGGCGGGAGGTCGTGTCACAAGGCGCCGAACGGATACGGCAATTGGTAACGAGGAATCCGCAGGAGAAGCTGACTGCGCTGCTGCACCACGTCAGTGAGGAAGCGCTGGGGGAGGCGTATGCCGGGCTGCGGCCCGAGGCGGCCCCGGGCGTGGACGGAATGACGTGGGAGGCCTACGGGGTGGGGCTCGACGAGCGATGGTCGGACCTGCACCGGCGGGTGCCTGTGGGAGCGTACCGGGCGACGCCGTCGCGGCGGGTGATGATACCCAAGCCGGACGGGGGCGAGCGACCGCTCGGGATCGCCGCCTTGGAGGACAAGATCGTCCAGAAGGCGGTGGTGGACGGGATCCTGACGCCGATATACGAGGCGGAATTCCTCGGCTTCAGCTATGGTTTCCGAGCGGGGCGGGGAGCGCATGACGCGCTGGACGCCTTGGCGGTGGGGATCGAGCGGTGCAAGGTCAACTGGATCCTTGACGCCGATGTGGCCAAGTACTTCGACACGCTGGACCGGGATCGACTCGTCGATCTGCTGGGCCGCAGGATCGGGGATCGGCGGCTGCTGAGGCTGATCCGGAAATGGCTGAACGCCGGAGTGCTGGAAGAGGGCCTGTGGGCCGACACGGGGCGGGGCACCCCTCAAGGTGCCGTGATTTCCCCGGTGCTGGCCAACGTCTACTTGCACTACGTGCTGGACGCATGGGTCCGCCAGTGGCGGCAGGAGCAGGCCCGGGGCGAGGTCATCATCGTGCGTTATGCCGACGACTTCGTGCTGGGGTTCCAGCACCGCGGCGACGCGGTGCGGCTGCGCGAGGCCTTGGAGGCCCGGCTGGCCGACAACGGGTTGGCGCTGCACCCGGAGAAGACGCGCCTGATCGAGTTCGGGAGGTTCGCCGCGGCGAGCCGCGCCGGGCGGGGAGAGGGCAAGCCGAAGACCTTCGACTTCCTCGGCTTCACGCATTACTGCGGGAAGACGCGGCAGGGAAGGTTCCAACTGGGGCGGAAGCCGATTGCGAAGCGGATGAGCCGCAAGCTGAAGGGACTCAAGCGGTTGCTGCTGCGGATGCGGCACGCGGACCCGAAGGACACGGCGCGGTGGCTGGGGCAGGTGTTGAACGGATGGCTGAATTACTACGCCGTTCCGGGCAGCTACCGGTTTCTGGCACGCTTCCGGGAGCGCCTGAAGCGCATCTGGGCGCGGACGCTGCGACGGAGGTCACAGAAGGGCCGCATCGACTGGAAGAAGCTGGACGCGCTCTGCAAGGAGCTGTGGCCGGCGGTCCGGATCCGACACCCATGGCCGAATCAACGATTCGCCGTTAGACGCACGAGATAGGAGCCGGATGCATTAGCGTGCACGTCCGGAATCTGCGCGGTGGGCGCCGGGTAACCGGTGTCCCTACCGCAATTTAAGCGGGAAGGTCAGTGAGGCACCTACAGATGGCGAAAGCCGTAGGAACAACCCTAAAACAGCTACTGCTTCCTTGCTAAGGCCAACGCGCCTCTCCTCGACTCTACGAAGTCTGTCTCGCAAGGTTCGCGAACAGATTATTGCCATTTGTGTTGCTCGTCGCAAGAGCAAGATACAAATAGCCAATTCATATCTGTTGATCGCTTACTATGGTACAGGGATACGTGGCATTGACGGTCTGCGACAAATACTAGGCAGTGAATTGACGACAGTTGAGATTGATGACGTTAGACAGATGATAGCTAGAATCAAGTATCCTCAACCATTGCGGACGACAGAAACATGGCGATATCGAATCAGGGAGCGCATGAACTACATTCGAGCCAGAGAAGTGGGTGTCTGATCTAGCGCTAGACCATGCGGTATCCTTGGCTCAGACTCCGCAGCTCAGCCGATGCGGGCAAACAACTACTGCAAGAAGGAAGAGCAGCTACTGGACGCGAGCCCACGTACCGCCCACCAAGCAATGCTCACCCATCATCGGACCCACACTTGGTGCGGAGGAGGCCATTTGTTAGCACTTTGGCAAGCGGTTCCCCACAGAGGACCACTCGGATCGGCTCCTCTCGATCCCTGAAGGCAACGCGCTCTCGCAGTCTTCGCCGGTCCGGGCGCCCGAACCGGTGGAGAGCCACCACGGGTCGGAATCTGATGCCATGCCCGCTTGGAGCACATCGGTCCGCCTCGGTGGCCCCCGCTTGCAACTGTCTAACGACTTTTTTTCGCCATCTTGACTTGAACTCCACCGCTGCCAACACAAAGGTCCGCAGCGGGTCGCCTGCGAACACCAAGTAGTCGCAGCGAGTTGACTGGGGCCCCAAGGGAGATCCCGGGCGGTCAAGGTCGACCAGCAAGTGCGGCTCGGGCAAACCGGCAACACACACGGCGCAGGCACCGCGTTCCAACCTGTCAACAAGGCACCGGCCATCGAAGCCCTGCCGGATTCTATCGAGCAAGCCCATCACGACACGTCCCCCACCTTGGACTCGATGTCCGCCCACTGATTGTGGACTTTCGCCGACACCTCATCAATCCCTGAGGGGTACATCCCACAATCGTCTATTGTGATCTCCTTGACCGTAACGCCGTTCGCGGCACCGTTCGGAGAAAAGCGCCAGACACCGACCTCCTCAGGGCGCAGGACAGGGCCTCCGTCGCCTTCTGGGACGCGGTGCCCGTCAATGCGCGCCGCCTGCACGATGTTGGCGAGTCCGTCCAGCACCCAGTCGCTGTGGGTGGTGACGACTACGCGAATCCCGGCGCGCACAATGCTCGCCACCCACTTGATGACTTCGATTTGCATGGCGGGATGCAGGTGCGACTCTGGTTCCTCAATGATGAGCACATCGCCGCGTCGCACGATACGGCGCAGGTAAAGGACCAACGGAGCGAGTTCAGAAACCATGGAAGACGACCGCATGAGGGCAAGGTCATTGCTCCATCCCTTCGGACGATAGAGGAACTGAGGATAGTTGGTCTCGGAGGCATCGACCCGCACGGTTCCCTCGAGGACGGACTTCTCGAGTTGTGTAGCAATTGTGGCACCCGAGGCGGGCGTTCGTCGCCGTCCATCACGATCCCCCATCTGAATCAATTCTTCAAGGAAGTCTGTCAGCACACCTGAGAGCTTCGGCACGTCCGGTGTTCGTCGCAGTCCGGCCGTAGCGGCGCTCTGCACCAGTGCGCTTACGACCATCTTGTGGCTATGCATAATTCCCGTTCGGTCAGCCGGGAGGTAATATGCCCGCCGGCGCAGCGGGGCGAGCAGAGGTTCCAGAGCCCACGCGGCCATAACCCTCAGAATCCGCTCCGACCACCAAGCCCGGCCACGGTCATCACCTAGGCTGTCCAGTTCTAGGAACCGATACGTGAACATCTCGCTTGACCTCAGACGGTCCCGAGCCACTTCCTGCAAAGCGCGAGCAAGCCCAGCAAGGGAGTCGACGGAACCGAGGAGCTCTCCCGATACCTCGATCGTCTCCTCTGCCAATCGCATGCGGTAGCGCAGAGATCCGCCGTCCACGGAATCAGAAGGAGCTACAATGACCTCAGCCTCAGCCGGTCCCGGCCGTCGGACGAGGTCCGTGACGCCCTCGCTACCAAACGACCGGACGATCTCTGCACTCAGCGAATGACCCAAACCGCTCGCATTCTCGATTTCACGGCGTATCGTCCTCACCACGTGGTCGGAAAACCGGGGCCAGACACCGCTCTCGGTGAATCCTCCTACCCACGACTCGAGCTCGTCGACAACGTTCGATTCCGGAGGTCTCCTCTGTTCACGGTCGCGCGTACTCTGGAAGGACGTGAAGGCTCTCCAAGGAGAGTGAACGTAATCGGCAGTGAGGCTCCGGTGCACCGCATAGTTCAAGGTTGCGAGGTACGACTTCCCGGTGTTGCTGGGCCCCAGGAAGACTGTGAGTGGTCTGAACTCCACATCAGCGGATTCGATGGGGCCGAAGTCCGCGACCTCAATCCGGTAATTCCGGTCATCGGTGCCGCTTGTGTCACGACCGCCCATTATTGCCCCGCACCCCCTCTAAGTTAGCAGACATCCTGACATCGTGGGGTAGGAGCCTGCCAATTGGCCGATTGGCTCTGCCTTGGGGAAGGACTGGCAGGGAACTGAGGAACTGGCTTCCAAGCCTTCCTAGAGTGACGTGCCACCACCGACCCAGCGAGCTGGATCTGCCTTGTATCGGTAGAATCTTCGTCATTCATGCTTTGAAACACCTGTTGCAGTGACGCCCTGCCGGGTGGGCAGCGGCCAATGCACCGCCTGCAGCTCGACTGGGGCCGCCTCGGGCACGCTTCGTGGGCCCGCAGCCGGGTTGCTTCACCGGCCCGCCGGTGGCGGTGCCGCAGTCACCCTTGAGATGTCGCAACGGAGCGGCCAGCACCCGTAGCGTCGGACAGGCGGCGCCAATGTCTCGGCCTCCTCCGCACAAAGTGCAGCTCCGATGATGGGTGAGCATGGCTTGGTGGCCGGTACGTGGGCTCGCGTCCAGTAGCTGCTCTTCCTTCTTGCAGTAGTTGCTTGCCCGCATCGGCTGAACTGCGGGGTCTGCGCCAAGGACGCCGCATCGCCCCGGCTAGCGGTAGATCGGAGGGACGGGTTGGTGCCCAGCGGCGCCTTGGGCCCGCTCGAGCCCGCCGTTTGCGGGGGGATGGGACGGGAGAGTGGGCTGCCGCTGCGCCTCTTATGTTAGAAACAGTGGCCAGCACAGCGCAAACGGGCCGGACCAGCGGGCAGGGTGCTAGGCACTCCGCGACGGTGTCGTCAACAGCGGCGGACGTATCACGCGGGAGTACGCCATCGGTCGCGGACGCTCGGACTTGGTCGTCGAATGGCCCCGCCCGGGCCGCCCACTGGCCGACCGTCCCCTCAAACAGGTCATCGAGTGCAAGGTGGTCGGCGAGAAGAAGGGCTTGGAGAGGACCATCAGCCAGGGCAGGGAGCAGACGGCTTGGTACATGGACCGCTGCGGCGCGGAAGCCGGGCATCTGGTGGTCTTCGACCTGCGTCCCAACCAGTCTTGGGAAGAGCGGGTGTTCCGGAGGGACCCCGAGCCCGGAGCCCTGCCGATCACGGTGTGGGGACTGTGACCGCCACTGGGTGCCGCCCGCCTCGCAGCCGCCAACGGCCCGCGCACCGGCTGACGTCCGCCACCCGCCACTAGCAGCAACCCACACCCCAGTCGACCCGCCACCCACCATCCGGCGCAACTTGGCGACCGGCTACTCACAGCGCCGCCCGCCGATTCATGGCGCCAGCCCATCCCGCTCCCCGCCGCGAGCCGCTCGCGGCGCCAGCAGCACACCCCGGCCTGCGAGGACCCGCTCCCATCAACCGGCCGACACCCATGCGCCCCATCCACACCCTTCCGCCGACGGCCGCCCCCCATCCGCACCCGGCACCGCATCCGAAGGCAGACACCCCCGGCCACCTCAACCGCGTCCTGCTGTCACGTCTCGTGGACGACTGCTGCCCAGACCGACACCTGCCCGGCCAGCGCATCGCCCAACACCGTCAGCAGATCCCGGCAGCACGACCCCGCTGCCGCCCCTTCCTGAAGAAACAGCCTTACGCCGCTCCGCTCCGCGCCAAAACACCCACTACAACGCGTTCGTAGTCCGCGGTGCGCGCCCCCAAGCTGAATTGCGGCCCCACCACGGCGCTCGCCTTGCGGCTCGCCCTGAGACACTCCACGCTCAGCCAACCATCCCCCCAGACTCCAGCAGCCAGCCCATCACGCCCCCGTGGTGAACCCAGCGGGCCCCTCTGCGAGCCACCCCCGACGACGGCACCTCACACCCCTCCTTCTCTACTAGGACCCTCCCTCCTCAGCCGGAAGACACCGTGCCACCCGCCACCGCCCGCGACGAGTGGCACCCATACCTCCCCACCCTTTCATCCATCCTCAACCGGAGCCCACCGCCGCGCACCACCGCACCTGCCCGTCGAGCACCTCCAGCCACCCGCCTCCAGTCCTCCTCGCCCGACCCGCCAACCGCAGCCATCGGCTCCCAGCCTCTGCCGACCCCGCCCTGCTCCGAGTACGCCCGGGACGAACCTCCAACCAGGCAGTCGCCGCACGTGCACCCCGCCATCCACAGGCGCCATGAACATCTCGCCCAGCTCGCAGCCGACTCCTGCCGCCGCACCACAACGCCCTCCACAACCCGCTAGGAGGCCACCCAGAACACCTCCAAGCCCCCCCGCGGACAAGGCGACCCAGCCGGCCGGCCCACTGCACATCCCAACAGGCCCACCAGCCGGTGCCCGGAATGCCGAGCTGGATTCCCAACTTCTCCACCGGAACCTTCCCTGATGCCCATCCGGCGCGCCATGCCCCGCACCACAGCCAACACCCAACAGAGCGCGGCAATCCTGTCGGATCAATCCAGAGGCCAGCCCCCGCGGGCGACTAATGGCCGTCCTCGGTGGCCCGCTGCAACCACCCTCCCCCGATAGCTCCCCACCGTGCCGGCCTCAGCCGCTTGAAGGCCACCTGCGCCAGCCACCAGCCGGCAGCAGCCCACCGCCCACGCTGGCCCGCACCAGAAACACCCTCCACAACGCACTGAGCGGCCGCACGGCGCGCCTCCCAGCCGAGTCGCGGCCCAAGCCGCTGCCCTCGCCTCGCAGCTCGCTCTGAGGCGCTCCCCGTTCAGCAAGCCATGCCGAAACTGCCCCGCAGCCAGCTCATCCCGTTCCCCGCAGCCAACACCGCCGTCCCCGCTGCGAGCCGCCCGCGGCGCCAGCGGCTGGCACCGGCCTGCGAGGACACCCTCCCCTCAACCGGAAAACACCCGTCCGCAGGGCCCACGCCGTTCCCACTGCGGCAGCCTCCGACCCGCGACCGGCACCGCTTGTGGCTCCCTTCCGCGCGCTAATCGGAGACCCTCGACAGCGTCAGCGCTCGCTGCCCCGGCAAGTTCTCCAACCCAATCCACCGGCCGCCGCAGCGTGGCGACGCCACCCGCCGCTGCGAATCAGGCTGGGGACCATTTCCAACAGACAGGGCAGCTCCTCGCCAGACCAAGCTGGTTGCCGTGCCATACTGCAAGTCGTGGAGCGCTACTTCAACACCGAAGGCCCGATGGAGGCGGAGGAACACTACTGCATCCCCCCGTTGGAGCGCGTCGATTTGGACGAGATCCTGACCTTGGTCGCCCGCAAGAAGTACTTCGTCCTGCACGCCCCCCGCCAGACCGGCAAGACCTCCACACTCAGGACGCTCGCCGAGACCCTCAGCTCAACCGGAAGGTACGGCTGCGTGTACGTCAATGTCGAAGGAGCCCAGACAGCTGGCGAGAACGTAGACCGGGCGATGCGCTCCGTGCTGAGCCAGCTGGCAGAGGAGTCGGAGCTCATGCTCCAGGACGGGTTCGTGGGCAGCGTTTGGAGGCGCCTGCTGGAGAACCACGGCGGCGACAGTGCATTCAACGTGACGCTCTCCCGCTGGGCACGGTCCGCCAGCAAGCCCCTCGTGCTGCTGATCGATGAAATCGACACGTTGCGGGGCGACTCGCTGCTGGCCGTCCTGCGGCAGTTGCGGATGGGCTACCACCGGAGGCCACGCGCCTTCCCGCAGAGCGTGATCCTGTGCGGGGTGCGCGACGTCCGCGACTACGTCGTCTACTCCAGCGCGGCCGGAGGCCGGGTCAACACCGGCAGCGCCTTCAACATCAAGGCCGAGTCGCTGCGGCTGGGGGACTTCACGGAGCAGGAGACGCGCTCCCTGCTCGGCCAGCACACCGCCGAGACCGGCCAGCGGTTCCAACCGCGGGCCGTGGAGCGGATCTGGGAGCTCACGGCAGGCCAGCCCTGGCTGATCAACGCGCTGGCCTACCAAACCTGCTTCAAGGACAAGGCGGGACGGGACCGCAGCCGCCCCGTGACCGCCGGCGCCGTCGAGCAGGCCAAGGAAGCCCTCATCCTGCAGCGCGTCACCCATCTCGACCAGCTTGCCAACGCGCTCACCGAGGAGCGCGTCCGGCGGGTGATCCTGCCGATGATCGCGGGCTCTCCCGAATACCAGTTCTCAGGGCGCGACCTGGAGTACGTCCAAGACCTCGGCCTCGTCGCTGCTGTCGGCCCGATCCGGATGGCCAACCCGATCTACGCCGAAGTCATCCCCCGCGAGCTGACCACCGTCCAGGAACGCGCGCTCAGGGAGCTCGTCTCCCCGGGCTGGTACATCCAGCCGGACGGCAGCTTGGACGTCAAGGCGCTGCTGGCCGGGTTCCAGGACTACTTCCGCGAGCACTCCGAGTCGTGGCTGGAGCGCTACGGCCACCGGGAGGCCGGCCCCCAGCTGGTGCTGCACGGCTACTTGCACCGCATCGTCAACAGCGGCGGACGGATCACGCGGGAGTACGCCATCGCCCGCGGACGCTCGGACTTGGTCGTCGAATGGCCCCGCCCGGGCCGCCCGCTGGCCGACCGTCCCCTCAAGCAGGTCATCGAGTGCAAGGTGGTCGGCGAGAAGAAGGGCTTGGAGAGCACCATCAGCCAGGGCAGGGAGCAGACGGCTTGGTACATGGACCGCTGCGGCGCGGAAGCCGGGCATCTGGTGGTCTTCGACCTGCGTCCCAACCAGTCTTGGGAAGAGCGGGTGTTCCGGAGGGACCCCGAGCCCGGAGCCCTGCCGATCACGGTGTGGGGACTGTGACCGCCACTGGGTGCCGCCCGCCTCGCAGCCGCCAACGGCCCGCGCACCGGCTGACGTCCGCCACCCGCCACTAGCAGCAACCCACCCCCCAGTCGACCCGCCACCCACCATCCGGCGCAACTTGGCGACCGGCTACTCACAGCGCCGCCCGCCGATTCATGGCGCTAGCCCATCCCGCTCCCCGCCGCGAGCCGCTCGCGGCGCCAGCAGCACACCCCGGCCTGCGAGGACCCGCTCCCATCAACCGGCCGACACCCATGCGCCCCATCCACACCCTTCCGCCGACGGCCGCCCCCCATCCGCACCCGGCACCGCATCCGAAGGCAGACACCCAAGGCCACCTCAACCGCGTCCTGCTGTCACGCCTCGTGGACGACTGCTGCCAACACCGACACCTGCCCGGCCAGCACATCGCCCAACACCGTCAGCAGATCCCGGCAGCACGACCCCGCTGCCGCCCCTTCCTGAAGAAACAGCCTTACGCCGCTCCGCTCCGCGCCAAAACACCCACTACAACGCGTTCGTAGTCCGCGGTGCGCGCCCCCAAGCTGAATTGCGGCCCCACCACGGCGCTCGCCTTGCGGCTCGCCCTGAGACACTCCACGCTCAGCCAACCATCCCCCCAGACTCCAGCAGCCAGCCCATCACGCCCCCGTGGCGAACCCAGCGGGCCCCTCTGCGAGCCACCCCCGACGACGGCACCTCACACCCCTCCTTCTCTACTAGGACCCTCCCTCCTCAGCCGGAAGACACCGTGCCACCCGCCACCGCCCGCGACGAGTGGCACCCATACCTCCTGTAGAGTCGAGGAGAGGCGCGTTGGCCTTAGCAAGGAAGCAGTAGCTGTTTTAGGGTTGTTCCTACGGCTTTCGCCATCTGTAGGTGCCTCACTGACCTTCCCGCTTAACTACGTCTCCTCTCCCCGCTCATCGAACCGGACATGCCAATTTCCAGCATCCGGCTCTCGGACGAGATCATGCCTTCGCCCACGGAAAGCTGGCCGTCCGCACTGGCAGGCGCACGAGGCCGAAGTCAATCCTCAGCCTCTCGCTCGGGTACCGCACGGGGTGGCCCGACTTCGCCTGGTGCTGCCGACACTGCCACTGGCTGAGCCGCTGGTCCGCAGGTGCGTCAACGGCGCGTGCCAGCTCTCCCGGCCACTGCTGCGCGCAGTGGTCCGGGTCTTCCTTCGCTTGCGCAGGTGATGCGCTCTGGAGTCTCCGAACTTTTCCGGAGCTAATAGGCTCGCGCCAGTCTCCATCGGTCCTGTCCTCCTGCCTGCATCGCTCTCGAACTGAGGCCCCTTCCCTCCACCGGCATGACCCGGCTTCCCCGGTACTACGGGCCTCTCCGCCACCCTGACCGGCCCGGCCTGTCCCTCGCGGGAGTCCGGTTGGCGCGTGCACGCCACCGACAGGGCTTCCCGTGTTGCCTCCGTCTCCCTCTGGCACGCATGCTGCCGCCCATACCCCGGCGGAGACGCCCGGTGCTCGCATCGCTCGCTTCCCGGACGCTGGCTGCCTTCCCCGATATAACGGCGGGTCGGCCTCCGCATTATGCTTTTCGAGGCCTGCTCGGCGTTCACTCGCGTTGCGGCCTGCGTGCTCGCTGAGCCGCCCAAAAGGCGGCCCGTCACGTCGGAGTGCTTCAGTCCATGTCGTTACCTCCATGACCCGCTCCGACGACTTCCGGCTGGAGCGACAGTTAGCCGGGCGGGCTTCGCACCCGCTGGGAGCCAGTGCCTTAGCACGGCGCACGTTACTTGTCACATTATTTGGCACGAAAATGGGCTGTTTTTGTCAAACTGGATGATTCCAGATAAGGGAACTTTCTCATTTAATGTGACAAATCCATCGGCGTGGGTGAGTCGGCCGGTAGGCTTTCGGACATGCGTTGGAGGTGCTGCGCGGCAGTCCTGCCTGCAATTGCGTGCGCGCAGGGCCGGGAGCCGGGCGAGAACGCCTACGCTCCTCCTGACCCCTTCCTTTTCCTTCTTGCAGTAGCAGTTTTCGAGCTCGCCCTCGCCCCCAGCCAGACGCAAGCAATCCGGAGAATTCCGCTCCCCGCCTGCCATTTAATCCGGAAAACGCCTTGCCAAATAATCCGGAATACAACGTGCGCCGTGCTAAGGCACTGGCTCCCAGCGGGTGCGAAGCCCGCCCGGCTAACTGTCGCTCCAGCCGGAAGCCGTCGGAGCGGGTCATGGAGGTAACGACATGGACTGAAGCACTCCGACGTGACGGGCCGCCTTATGGGCGGCTCAGCGAGCACACAGCTTCCGTGTTGGATGTCAAGCGCGAAGCGCCAGAAAAAGGCACCTCCGGAGGGGCTGCCGGGAGAGGCAGACGGTGGTGAGTCCACGGTGGCGGGTGACGGCACGCGGTAACGACACCTCGGCCTGCACTACCCTCGCGGACGGAGGTGGCGCGGTCGGCCGGGCTGGGTGAAAGGCTGGCAGGCCGCCCGCCAGGCGGCCTGCCGCAGTGCTGTTGCTGGAGGGGGGTTTCACCCCCCTGCTCCCTGCGGTCGCCTCCCCCCAAGGTTTGCTGAGGCATGGGACGACTCC
Source organism: Bryobacterales bacterium (assembly GCA_963662745.2). Classification (GTDB taxonomy): domain Bacteria; phylum Acidobacteriota; class Terriglobia; order Bryobacterales; family UBA6623; genus VXMF01. The sequence goes on along the minus strand of CAXXUI010000001.1, from coordinate 3,576,870 downwards.
GATGCAGTCCCCGGCGGGTGGCTGCGAGAAGGCGGCGGCCCGACACGCAGGGTCCGGGCCGCCGCGGCGGCCATCGCAGTCCGTCACGCCCGTATCCTTGGCGGGTTGCTCCTCAGCAGAGCCCGCTTCCGTTGCGGGGCGCACCGGCAGTCTACCAGCCTTCCCTCCTTGGCGCGGCCCCGTCATGCGGCCGCCTCTCGCGCCGGCGGCTCGGGCTGCCACCGGCGGTCGTGGTGCAGCAGCGAATTCAGCATCCGCAGCAGCTTCCGGATCACCGCCACCAGCACCAGCTTGCCCAGCTGCGGGCCCTTCCTGGCCAGCAAACGCTCGTAGTAGGCCCGCAACTCCGGATTCCAGCGCCGGGCGCTCAGGGCCGCCATGTACAGCTGGTTGCGCACGGTTTGCCTACCGCCGCGGATGCTGCGCCGACCCCGCGTCTGGCCGCTGTCCTGGTCGTACGGCGCCACCCCCACCAGCGCCGCCGCCTGCGCGTGCCCGATCTGGCCCAGCTCCGGCAGCTCCGCGCACAACACCGCCGCCGTGATCAGCCCGCAGCCCGGCACCGACTGGATGATCTCCGCACGCCGCTTCAGACCCTCGTCGCCTGCCAGCAGCGCCTCGATGTCGGCCTCCAGCCGGTCGATGCCCCGGTCCGCCCCGGCGATCGAGTCCTCCATGCGTTGCGCCGCATCTTCGTAGAATTCCTTCGCACTCTTTCTCATAGCGTCGCGATGATTCACCAACGACCTCCTGGCGGCCACCAAATCCGCCAAGTTCCGCAACGACTCCGGCTTGGGCGAGCTGCCCTCGCCCAGCCCCAGGCGCGCGAACAGGGCCAGCACTTTCGCGTCCGCCAGATCGTTCTTGGCCTCCTGGCCGATCGAGCGCGCGAAGTTGCGCGTGCGGCGTGGATTGACCAGCACCACCTTCACGCCCGCGGCGTCGAGGCACTGGTGCAGCTGCCGGTGGTAGCGCCCGGTCGGCTCCATGGCCACGCGCTCGGCGCCCAGCTGCAGCACCCAGTCGCGCAGCGCCCTCCGACCGGCGCGGTCGTTGGCGAACTCGCGCCGCTCGGCGCGCGGATCCGAACAGGCGTCCAGGCGCCGCTTGCTGACGTCGACGCCGACGGTGGTTCCGACCGCGGGTTGCGGCGCGCCGGCGGGGGTCTCAGGTTGGTTCATAGTGCTATCCTCCGAGTGTCCTCAGGCCACGGCCGAGTGGTGCTTCCTGCTTCTCCTAGCCTCTTGGATGCGATTCCGTTTCGGTCTTCCGTACAGGTCTGACAGGAAGCGCTGCGGCGGGCGGTCCAGCTGCGTGACGAACCCTCGTTCCAGGCCGACGCGACCCGACCCGCCGCACGCCGCGAGGCTCGGCCGAGCCTCGCGGCGGACCCCCGCCGCGAGGCGGGGGGACATTGATCAAGGCCCGCTGCGGAGCGGGCGCTGCTGGCCGGCAGCTGCCTCCGCGGAGCGGTCCGGCGACCGCACGAGGCAGCCCCAGCGGCTGCCCAGCAGCGCGCAACTCCGCGCTCGGGAGTCGAGCTCCCAGCCACGCTGGTGACCACAGCTTCACGCTGGACTCCCCCACCACGGCCTGGGCCATCAAGCCCCCGAGCCCCCAGCCACGCTGGTGACGACAGCGTCGCAGAGTGCCTGGCACCCTGCCCGCTGTTCCGGCCCGTTTGCGCTGTGCTGGCCACTGTTTCTAACATAAGAGGCCGCAACGCGAGTGAACGCCGAGCAGGCCTCGAAAAGGATGATGCGGAGGCCGACCCGCCGTTGTTTCGGGGAAGGCAGCCAGCGTCCGGGAAGCGAGCGACGCGAGCACCGGGCGTCTCCGCCGGGGTATGGGCGGCAGCATGCGTGCCAGAGGGAGACGGAGGCAACACGGGAAGCCCTGTCGGTGGCGTGCACGCGCCAACCGGACTCCCGCGAGGGACAGGCCGGGCCGGTCAGGGTGGCGGAGAGGCCCGTAGTACCGGGGAAGCCGGGTAATGCCGGTGGAGGGAAGGGGCCTCAGTTCGAGAGCGATGCAGGAAGGGGGACAGGACCGATGGAGACTGGCGCGAGCCTATTAGCTCCGGAAAAGTTCGGAGACTCCAGAGCGCATCACCTGCGCAAGCGAAGGAAGACCCGGACCACCGCGCGCAGCAGTGGCCGGGAGAACTGGCACGCGCCGTTGACGCACCTGCGGACCAGCGGCTCAGCCAGTGGCTGTGTCGGCAGCACCAGGCGAAGTCGGGCCACCCCGTGCGGTACCCGAGCGAGAGGCTGAGGATTGACTTCGGCCTCGTGCGCCTGCCAGTGCGGACGGCCAGCTTTCCGTGGGCGAAGGCAGGATCTCGTCCGAGAGCCGGATGCTGGGAATCGGCACGTCCGGTTCGATGAGCGGGGAGAGGAGACGTAGCTAAGCGGGAAGGTCAGTGAGGCACCTACAGATGGCGAAAGTCGTAGGAACAACCCTAAAACAGCTACTGCTTCCTTGCTAAGGCCAACGCGCCTCTCCTCGACTCTACACCTCCCCACCCTTCCATCCATCCTCAACCGGAGCCCACCGCCGCGCACCACCGCACCTGCCCGTCGAGCCCCTCCAGCCACCCGCCTCCAGTCCTCCGCGCCCGACCCGCCAACCGCAGCCATCGGCTCCCAGCCTCTGCCGACCCCGCCCTGCTCCGAGTACGCCCGGGACGAACCTCCAACCAGGCAGTCGCCGCACGTGCACCCCGCCATCCACAGGCGCCATGAACATCTCGCCCAGCTCGCAGCCGACTCCTGCCGCCGCACCACAACGCCCTCCACAACCCGCTTGGAGGCCGCCCAAAACACCTCCAAGCCCCCCCCGCGGACAAGGCGACCCAGCCGGCCGGCCCACTGCACATCCCAACAGGCCCACCAGCCGGTGCCCGGAATGCCGAGCTGGATTCCCAACTTCTCCACCGGAACCTTCCCTGATGCCCATCCGGCGCGCCATGCCCCGCACGCCAGCCAACACCCAACAGAGCGCGGCAATCCTGTCGGATTAATCCAGAGGCCAGCCCCCGCGGGCGACTAATGGCCGTCCTCGATGGCCCGCTGCAACCACCCTCCCCCGGTAGCTCCCCACCGTGCCGGCCTCAGCCGCTTGAAGGCCACCTGCGCCAGCCACCAGCCGGCAGCAGCCCACCGCCCACGCTGGCCCGCACCAGAAACACCCTCCACAACGCACTGAGCGGCCGCACGGCGCGCCTCCCAGCCGAGTCGCGGCCCAAGCCGCCGCCCTCGCCTCGCAGCTCGCTCTGAGGCGCTCCCCGTTCAGCAAGCCATGCCGAAACTGCCCCGCAGCCAGCTCATCCCGTTCCCGGCAGCCAACACCGCCGTCCCCGCTGCGAGCCGCCCGCGGCGCCAGCGACTGGCACCGGCCTGCGAGGACACCCTCCCCTCAACCGGAAGACACCCGTCCGCAGGGCCCCCGCCGTTCCCACTGCGGCAGCCTCCGACCCGCGACCGGCACCGCTTGTGGCTCCCTTCCGCGCGCTAATCGGAGACCCTCGACAGCGTCAGCGCTCGCTGCCCCGGCAAGTTCTCCAACCCAATCCACCGGCCGCCGCAGCGTGGCGACGCCACCCGCCGCTGCGAATCAGGCTGGGGACCATTTCCAACAGACAGGGCAGCTCCTCGCCAGACCAAGCTGGTTGCCGTGCCATACTGCAAGTCGTGGAGCGCTACTTCAACACCGAAGGCCCGATGGAGGCGGAGGAACACTACTGCATCCCCCCGTTGGAGCGCGTCGATTTGGACGAGATCCTGACCTTGGTCGCCCGCAAGAAGTACTTCGTCCTGCACGCCCCCCGCCAGACCGGCAAGACCTCCACCCTCAGGACGCTCGCCGAGACCCTCAGCTCAACCGGAAGGTACGACTGCGTGTACGTCAATGTCGAAGGAGCGCAGACAGCTGGCGAGAACGTAGACCGGGCGATGCGCTCCGTGCTGAGCCAGCTGGCAGAGGAGTCGGAGCTCATGCTCCAGGACGGGTTCGTGGGCAGCGTTTGGAGGCGCCTGCTGGAGAACCACGGCGGCGACAGTGCATTCAACGTGACGCTCTCCCGCTGGGCGCGGTCCGCCAGCAAGCCCCTCGTGCTGCTGATCGATGAAATCGACACGTTGCGGGGCGACTCGCTGCTGGCCGTCCTGCGGCAGTTGCGGATGGGCTACCACCGGAGGCCACGCGCCTTCCCGCAGAGCGTGATCCTGTGCGGGGTGCGCGACGTCCGCGACTACGTCGTCTACTCCAGCGCGGCCGGAGGCCGGGTCAACACCGGCAGCGCCTTCAACATCAAGGCCGAGTCGCTGCGGCTGGGGGACTTCACGGAGCAGGAGACGCGCTCCCTGCTCGGCCAGCACACCGCCGAGACCGGCCAGCGGTTCCAACCGCGGGCCGTGGAGCGGATCTGGGAGCTCACGGCAGGCCAGCCCTGGCTGATCAACGCGCTGGCCTACCAAACCTGCTTCAAGGACAAGGCGGGACGAGACCGCAGCCGCCCGGTGACCGCCGGCGCCGTCGAGCAGGCCAAGGAAGCCCTCATCCTGCAGCGCGTCACCCATCTCGACCAGCTTGCCAACGCGCTCAGCGAGGAGCGCGTCCGGCGGGTGATCCTGCCGATGATCGCGGGCTCTTTCGGAGACCCGTTCTCGAAGCGTGACCTCGAGTACGTCCGCAACCTCGGCCTCGTCGCCGCCGCCGGCCCGGTCCGGATGGCCAACCCAATCTACGCCGAAGTCATCCCCCGCGAGCTGACCACCGTCCAGGAAGCCGAACTCGAGGGCCACGTCTCGCCACGCTGGTACATCCGGCCGGACGGCAGCTTGGACCTCAAGGCGCTGCTGGCCGGGTTCCAGGACTACTTCCGCGAGCACTCCGAGTCGTGGCTGGAGCGCTACGGCCACCGGGAGGCCGGCCCCCAGCTGGTACTGCACGGCTACTTGCCCCGCATCGTCAACAGCGGCGGACGGATCACGCGGGAGTACGCCATCGCCCGCGGACGCTCGGACCTGGTCGTCGAATGGCCCCGCCCGGGCCGCCCGCTGGCGGACCGTCCCCTCAAGCAGGTCATCGAGTGCAAGGTGGTCGGCGAGAAGAAGGGCTTGGAGAGCACCATCAGCCAGGGCTTGGAGCAGACGGCCTGGTACATGGACCGCTGCGGCGCGGAAGCCGGGCATCTGGTGGTCTTCGAGCTACGGCCCAACAAGTCCTGGGAGGAGCGAGTCTTCCGCCGGGACCCCGAGCCCGGAGCCCCGCCGATCACGGTGTGGGGACTGTGACCGCCACCGGGTGCCGCCCGTCTCGGAGCCGCCAACGGCCCGCACACCGGCTGACCTCCGCCACCCGCCACTAGCAGCAACCCACTCCCGAGCCGCGCCGCAACCCACCATCCGCCGCACCTTGGCGACCGGCTACTCACAGCGCCGCCCGCCGATTCATGGCTCCAACCTACGGTCCTCGGCTTGGATCCCGCTTGGAGCCGCTTCCCGCTCAGCGCGCCACGCCGCGAGACCCCTGCCGCCAGCCCATCCCGCTCCCCGCCGCGAGCCGCTCGCGGCGACAACGGCACACCTTGGTCAGCGAGTGCCCGCTCCCATCAACCGGACGACACCCTTGCGCCTCATCCACACCCTTCCGCCGACGGCCGCCCCCTATCCGCACCCGCCACCGCATCCGAAGGTAGCCCCCCCAGCCGCCTCAGCCGCGTCCTGCAGTCAGGTCTCGTGGACGACTGCCGCCAAGACCGACACCTGCCCGGCCAGCACATCGCCCAACACCGTCAGCAGATCCCGGCAGCACGACCCCGCTGCCGCCCGTTCCTGAAGAAACAGCCCTACCCCGTGCCGTTCCGCACCAGAACACCCACTGCAACGCGTTCGTAGTCCGCGGTGCGCGCCCCCAAGCCGAATTGCGGCCCAACCACCGCGCTCGCCTTGCGGCTCGCCCTGAGACACCCCACGCTCAGCCAACCATCCCGCCAGACTCCAGCAGCCAGCCCATCACGCTCCCCGTAGCGCACTGTTGTATTCCGGATTATTTGGCAAGGCGTTTTCCGGATTAAATGGCAGGCGGGGAGCGGAATTTTCCGGATTGCTTGCGTCTGGCTGGGGGCGAGGGCAAGCTCGAAAACTGCTACTGCAAGAAGGAAAAGGAAGGGGTCAGGAGGAGCGTAGGCGTTCTCGCCCGGCTCCCGGCCCTGCGCGCACGCAATTGCAGGCAAAACTGCCGCGCAGCACCTCCAACGCATGTCCGAAAGCCTACCGGCCGACTCACCCACGCCTATGGATTTGTCACATTGAATGAGAAAGTTCCCCTAGCCAGAATCATCTAATCTGACAAAAAAGCCCGTTTTCGTGCCAAATAAAGTGACATACAACAAGCCTCTTGCGCCAGCCACCAGCCGGCAGCAGCCCACCGCCCACGCTGGCCCGCACCAGAACACCCTCCACAACGCACTGAGCGGCCGCACGGCGCGCCTCCCAGCCGAGTCGCGGCCCAAGCCGCTGCCCTCGCCTCGCAGCTCGCTCTGAGGCGCTCCCCGCTCACCAAACCATGCCGAGCCTCCCCAGCAGCCAGCTCATCCCGTTCCCCGCAGCCAACACCGCCGGCCCCGCTCCGAGCCGCCCGCCGCGCCAGCGGCTGGCACCGGCCTACGGGGACACCCTCCCCTCAACCTGAAGACACCCTCTCGCAGCACCCACGCCGTCCCCCCGGTGGCTGCCTCCGACCCGCGACCGGCACTGCCCGCGGCCGCCCTCCCCGCGCTAGTCGGAGACTCTCGCCAGCGTCAACCCTCGCCGCCCCGGCCGGTCCTCCAACCCCACCCACCAGTCGCCGCAGCATGACGACGCCATCCACTGCTGGACTTGATTCCAACGCGTCCGTAATTGCTCATTACGGACGACGCTATGGACACCGCCGTCGCACCGAGCGGCTCCGGCACGCCGGCCCCGCACGGGGCCCGGCTGCCGGTGTGAATCAGGCTCGGGACCGTTTCCCGAAACAGGCCAGCTCCGACTCTTGTCAAGGCGGTTGCCGTGCCATACTGCAAGTCGTGGAGCGTTACTTCAACACCGAGGGCCCGGTGCGGGTGGCTAAGCACTACTGCATCCCGCCCTTGGAGCGGGTCGACTTGGACGAGATCCTGACCTTGGTCGACCGGGAGAAGTACTTCGTCCTGCACGCCCCTCGACAGACCGGCAAGACCTCCACGCTCAAGACCTTCGCCGAGACCATCAACTCTGCCGGACGCTACCGCTGCGTGTACGTCAATGTCGAAGGAGCGCAGACAGCTGGCGAGGATGTGGCCAGCGCGATGGGGACCGTTCTGGGCCAGCTTGCGGAACGCGCGGAATTGATGCTCCAAGACGGCTTCGTGCAGAGCGTCTGGAGGCACCTGCTGGAGTACTTCGGCGTCGGCAGCGCGCTCACCGAGACGCTCAGCCGCTGGGCGAGGGCTGCGCGCCGCCCCCTGGTGCTGCTGATCGACGAGGTCGACACGTTGCAGGGCGACTCTCTGCTGGCCGTCCTGCGACAGTTGCGGGCTGGCTACGACCTACGGCCGCAGGCCTTCCCGCAGAGCGTGATCCTGTGCGGGGTGCGCGACGTCCGCGACTACATCGTCTACTCCAGCGCGACTGGAGGCAGGGTCAACACCGGCAGCTGCTTCAACATCAAGGCCAAGTCGCTGCGACTGGGGGACTTCACGGAGCAGGAGATGCGGTCGCTGCTCGGCCAGCACACAGCGGAGACCGGCCAGCAGTTCGAACCGCGGGCCTTGGAGCGGATCTGGGAACTCACTGCGGGCCAGCCCTGGCTGATCAACGCGCTGGCCTACCAGGTGTGCTTCGAGGACAAGGCGGTACGCGACCGCAGCCGCCCGGTGACAGCCGGCGCCATCGAGCGGGCCAAGGAAGCCCTCATCCTGCAGCGCGTGACGCACCTCGACCAGCTCGCCAACGCGCTCACTGAGGAGCGCGTCCGGCGGGTGATCCTGCCGATGATCGCGGGCTCTCCCGGATATGACTACTCAAAGCGCGACCTTGAGTACGTCCAGGACCTCGGCCTCGTCGCGGCCGCCGGCCCGGTCCGGATGGCCAACCCGATCTATGCCGAAGTCATCCCCCGCGAGCTGACCACTGTCCAGGAGTCCGACCTCAAGGGCCGCGTCTCCCCGGGCTGGTACATCCACCCGGACGGCAGCTTGGACCTCAAGGCGCTGCTGACCGGGTTCCAGGACTACTTCCGCGAGCACTCTGAGTCGTGGCTGGACCGCTACGGCCATCGGGAGGCCGGGCCGCAGCTGGTGCTGCACGGCTACTTGCACCGCATCGTCAACAGCGGCGGACGGATCACGCGGGAGTACGCCATCGCCCGCGGACGCTCGGACTTGGTCGTCGAATGGCCCCGCCCGGGCCGCCCGTTGGCTGACCGTCCCCTCAAGCAGGTCATCGAGTGCAAGGTGGTCGGCGAGAAGAAGAGCTTGGAGAGCACCATCAGCCGGGGCTTGGAGCAGACGGCTTGGTACATGGACCGCTGCGGCGCGGAAGCCGGGCATCTGGTGGTCTTCGAGCTACGGCCCAACAAGTCCTGGGAGGAGCGGGTCTTCCGCCGGGACCCCGAGCCCGGAGCCCCGCCGATCACGGTGTGGGGACTGTGACCGCCACCGGGTGCCGCCCATCCTGAAGCTGCCAACGGCCCGCGCGCCGGCCAACTGTTCAACCAGATAGTCGCCGCACGTGTCCACCCCTGTCCGCAGGCGCTGGCACCGTCTCGCCCGGCCCGCAAACCGCCTGCGCCCAAGCTGCCCCGCATCGCAACACACCCGCCAAACCACTTGGAAACGGCTCTACGCGCCCCCAACCGAATTGCGACACCGACGACTGCCCTCGCCTCGCAGTTCGCTTTGAGGCGCTCCCCGCTCAGCAAACCATGTCGAAACTCCCCAGGAGCCAGCCCCCATCCCGTTGCCCGCAAGCAACACCGCCAGCCCCGCTGCAAGTCAAGTCGCCCGCGGCGCCCGCGGCTGGCACCGGCCTGCGAGGACACCCTCCCCTCAACCGGTAGACACCCGTCCGCAGGGCCCACGCCGTTCCCCCTGAGGCTGCCTCCGACCCGCGACCGGCACTGCTTGTGGCTCCCTTCCGCGCGCTAATCGGAGACCCTCGGCAGCGTCAACGCTCGCTGCCCCGGCCAGTTCTCCAACCCAATCCACCAGCCGCCGCAGCGTGGCGACGCCACCCGCCGCTGCGAATCAGGCTGGGGACCGTTTCCCGAAACAGGACAGCTCCTCGCCAGACCAAGCTGGTTGCCGTGCCATACTGCAAGTCGTGGAGCGCTACTTCAACACCGAGGGCCCGGTGCGGGTGGCTAAGCACTACTGCATCCCGCCCTTGCAGCGCGTCGACTTGGACGAGATCCTGACCTTGGTCGACCGGGAGAAGTACTTCGTCCTGCACGCCCCCCGCCAGACCGGCAAGACCTCCACGCTCAAGACGCTCGCCGAGATCCTGAGCTCAACCGGAAGGTACGGCTGCGTGTACGTCAATGTCGAACCAGCTCAGACGGCTGGCGAGAACGTGGACCGCGCGATGCGGGCCGTGCTGGGCCAGCTTGCGGAACGGGCGGAATTGATGCTCCAAGACGGCTTCATGCACAGCGTCTGGAGGCAGCTGCTGGAGAGCCTCGGCGGCGACACCGCGCTCAACGTGACGCTCAGCCGCTGGGCGAGGGCTGCGCGCCGCCCACTGGTGCTGCTGATCGACGAGATCGACACGTTGCGGGGCGACTCGCTGCTGGCCCTCCTGAGGCAGTTGCGGGCTGGCTACGACCTACGACCGCACGCCTTCCCGCAGAGCGTGATCCTGTGTGGGGTGCGCGATGTCCGCGGCTACGTCGTCTACTCGAGTGTGGCCGGAGGCAAGGTCAACACAGGCAGCGCCTTCAACATCAAGGCCGAGTCCCTTCGGCTGGGGGACTTCACGGAGCAGGAGATGCGGTCGCTGCTCGGCCAGCACACGGCCGAGACCGGCCAGCAGTTCCAACCGCTGGCCTTGGAGCGGATCTGGGAGTTCACGGCAGGCCAGCCCTGGCTGATCAACGCGCTGGCGTACCAAGCCTGTTTCAAGGACAAGTCCGGACGGGACCGCAGTCGCCCGGTGACAGCCGGCGCCGTCGAGCGGGCCAAGGAGACCCTCATCCTGCAGCGCGTGACGCACCTCGACCAGCTCGCCAACGCGCTCACTGAGGAGCGCGTGCGGCGCGTGATCCTGCCGATGATCGCCGGGTCTCGCGGAGCCCCGGACTCGATTCGCGACCTCGAGTACGTCCGCGACCTCGGCCTCGTCGCACCCGACCACCCGCCGCGGATGGCCAACCCCATCTACGCCGAAGTCATCCCCCGCGAGCTGACCGCCGGCCAGGAAGGCGAGCTCAAGGACCTCGTCTCCCCGGGCTGGTACATCCAGCCGGACGGCAGCTTGGACGTCAAGGCGCTGCTGGCCGGGTTTCAGGACTACTTCCGCGAGCACTCCGAGTCGTGGCTGGAGTGCTACGGCCATCGGGAGGCCGGCCCCCAGCTGGTGCTGCACGGCTACTTGCACCGCGTCGTCAACAGTGGCGGACATATCACGCGGGAGTACGCCATCGGCCGCGGACGCTCGGACATGGTGGTCGAATGGCCCCGCCCGGGCCGCCCGCTGGCGGACCGTCCCCTCAAGCAGGTCATCGAGTGCAAGGTGGTCAGCGAGAAGAAGGGCTTGGAGAGCACGATTGGCCAGGGCTTGGAGCAGACGGCCTGGTACATGGACCGCTGCGGCGCCGCAGCCGGGCATCTGGTGGTCTTCGACCTGCGCCCCAACAAGTCCTGGGAGGAGCGGGTCTTCCGCAGGGACCCCGGGCCCGGAGCCCCGCCGATCACGGTGTGGGGACTGTGACCGCCACTGGGTGCCGCCCGTCTCGAAGCTGCCAACGGCCCGCGCGCCGGCCAACCGTTCAACCAAGTTGTCGCCGCACGTGTCCACCCCTGTCCGCAGGCGCTGGCACCGTCTCGCCCGGCCCGCCAGCCGCCTGCGCCCAAGCTGCCCCGCACCGCAACACACTCGCCAAACCACTTGGAAACGGCTCTACGCGCCCCCAACCGAATTGCGACACCCACGACTATCCTCGCCTCGCAGTTCGCTATGAGGCGCTCCCCGCTCAGCAATCCACGCCGCGCCTCCCCAGCACCCAGCCCATCCCGCTCCCCGTAGCCAACCCCGCCGGCCCCGCTGCGAGCCGCTGGCGGTCCCAGCGGCTGGCAGCGGCCTGCGAGGACCGCTAGTCCTACAACCGGAAGACACCCGTCCGCAGGGCCCACGCCGTTCCCTCTGCGGCTGCCTCCAACCCGCGACCAGCACTGCTTGTGGCTCTTTCCCCCGCGCTAATTGAAGACCCTCGGCAGCGTCAACGCTCGCTGCCCCGGCAAGTTCTCCAACCCAACCCACCAGCCGCCGCAACGTGGCGACGCCACCCGCCGCTGCGAATCAGGCTGGGGACCGTTTCCAACAGACAGGCCAGCTCCTCGCCAGACCAAGCCGGTCGACGTGCCATACTGCAAGGCGTGGAGCGCTACTTCAACACCGAGGGCCCGATGGAGGCGGAGGAACACTACTGCATCCCCCCCTTGGAGCGCGTCGATTTGGACGAGATCCTGACCTTGGTCGCCCGCAAGAAGTATTTCGTCCTGCATGCCCCTCGCCAGACCGGCAAGACCTCGACACTCAAGGCGCTCGCCGAGACGATCAACTCTGCCGGCCGCTACCGCTGCGTGTACGCCAACATCGAGGGGGCCCAGACGGCGGGCGAGGTCGTCCCGGAGGCCATGCATTCGATCCTTGATCAGCTCGCAGGGCGGGCTAGGAGAATGCTGGGTGACGGCTTCGTTCAACAAGCCAAGGCGCGGCTTCTGGCCGACTGCTCTGCCCACAGCGTTCTGGGCGAGATGCTCGCGCAATGGGCCGAGTCGAACCCCACGCCGCTGGTGCTGCTGATCGACGAGATCGACACACTCAGGGGCGACTCCCTGCTGTCAGTGCTGCGGCAATTGCGGGCTGGCTACCACCGGAGGCCTGACGCCTTCCCGCAGAGCGTGATCCTGTGCGGGGTTCGCGATATCCGCGACTATCGCGTCTACTCCAGCGCGGCCGGAGGCAGCGTCAACGCCGGCAGCGGCTTCAATATCAGCGCCAAATCGCTGCGGCTGGGGGACTTCACGGAGCAGGAGATGTGGTCGCTGCTCGACCAGCACACCGCGGAGACGGGCCAGCACTTCGAGCCGCAGGCCGTGGAGCGGATCTGGGAGCTCACGGCGGGCCAGCCCTGGCTGATCAACGCCCTAGCCTACCAAGCCTGCTTCGAAGACAAGGTGGGCCGCGACCGGAGCCGGCCGGTGACGGTGGGCGCCATCGACCAAGCCAAGGAGACGCTCATCCTCAACCGCGTCACCCACCTCGACCAGCTCGCATACGCTCTCACCGAGGAGCGCGTCCGGCGGGTGATCCTGCCGATGATCACGGGCTCTCCCGGTTACCAGTACTCAAAGCGCGACCTTGAGTACGTCCGAGACCTGGGCCTCGTCGCCGCCTCCGGCCCGGTCCGGATGGCCAACTCAATCTACGCCGAAGTCATCCCCCGCAGGCTGACCGCCGTCCAGGAAGGCGCGCATGAGGAGCTCGTCTCGCCGCACTGGTACATCCGGCCGGACGGCAGCTTGGACCTCAAGGCGCTGCTGGCCGGGTTCCAGGACTTCTTCAGCGAGCACTCCGAGGCGTGGCTGGAGCGCTACGGCCACCGGGAGGCCGGCCCCCAGCTGGTGTTGCACGGCTACCTGCGCCGCGTCGTCAAGCACTGCGGACGTATCACGTGGGAGTACGCCGTCGCCCGCGGACGCTCGGACATGGTCGTCGAATGGCCCCGCCCGGGCCGCCAGCTGACTGACCGTCCCCTCAAGCAGGTCATCGAGTGCAAGGTAGTCGGCCAGAAGAAGGGCTTGGAGAGCACCATCCGCCAAGGCTTGGAGCAGACGGCTTGGTACCTGGACCGCTGCGGCGCCGCAGCTGGGCATCTGGTGATCTTCGACCTGCGCCCCAACAAATCCTGGGAGGAGCGGGTCTTCCGCAGGGACCCCGAGCCCGGAGCCCCGCCGATCACGGTGTGGGGACTGTGACCGCCACCGGGTGCCGCCCGTCTTGAAGCTGCCAACGGCCCGCGCGCCGGCCAACCGTTCAACCAGATTGTCGCCGCACGTGTCCACCCCTGTCCGCAGGCGCTGGCACCGTCTTGCCCGGCCCGCCAACCGCCGGCGCCCAAACTGCCCCGCACCGCAACACACCCGCCAAACCACTTGGAAACGGCTCTACGCGCCCCCAACCGAGTTGCGACACCCACGACTGCCCTCGCCTCGCAGTTCGCTTTGAGGCGCTCCCCGCTCAGCAAACCATGCCGAGCCTCCCCAGCAGCCAGCCCATCCAGTTGGCCGCCGCCAACATCGCCAGCCCCGCTTCGAGCCGCCGGCCGTGCCAGCGGCTGGCACCGGCCTCCGAGGACACCATACTCCTACAACCGGAAGACACCCGTCCGCACGGCCCACGCCGTTCCCCCTGCGACTGCCTCCGACCCGCGACCGGCACTGCTTGTGGCTCCCTTCCCCGCGCTAATCGGAGACCCTCGGCAGCGTCAACGCTCGCTGCCCCGGCAAGTTCTCCAACCCAACCCACCACCCGCCGCTGCGAATCAGGCTGGGGACCGTTTCCAATAGACAGGCCAGCTCCTCGCCAGACCAAGCTGGTTGCCGTGCCATACTGCAAGTCGTGGAGCGGTACTTCAACACCGAGGGCCCGATGGAGGCGGAGGAACACTACTGCATCCCCCCCTTGGAGCGGATCGACTTGGACGAGATTCTGACCTTGGTCGACCGGGAGAAGTACTTCGTCTTGCACGCCCCCCGCCAGACCGGCAAGACCTCGACCTTGGAGGCGCTCGCCGAGACCCTCAACTCTACCGGAGAATTCGCCTGCGTGTGCGTCAATGTCGAACCAGCCCAGACGGCTGGCGAGAACGTAGACCGCGCGATGCGGGCCGTGCTGAGCCAGCTGGCAGAGGAGGCGGAGCTAATGCTCCAGGACGGGTTCGTCGGCAGCGTCTGGGGACGCTTGTTGGCGAGCGAAGGCGGCGACAGCGCGTTCAACGTGACGCTCACCCACTGGGCAACGGCTGCCAGCAAGCCCCTCGTGCTGCTGATCGACGAAATCGACACGCTGCGAGGCGACACGCTGCTGGCCGTGCTGCGGCAGTTGCGGGCGGGCTACGACCGCAGGCCTGACGCCTTCCCGCAGAGCGTGATCCTGTGCGGCGTGCGCGACCTCCGCGACTATCGCGTCTACTCCAGCGCGGCCGGAGGCAGTGTCAACGCCGGCAGCGGCTTCAATATCAACGCCCAGTCGCTGCGGCTGAAGGACTTCACGGAGCAGGAGATGCGCCAGCTGCTCGGCCAGCACACCGCCGAGACCGGCCAGCGGTTCCAACCGCAGGCCGTGGAGCGGATCTGGGAGCTCACGGCAGGCCAGCCCTGGCTGATCAACGCGCTGGCCTACCAAGCCTGCTTCCAAGACAAGATGGGCCGCGACCGGAGCCGGCCGGTGACGGTGGGCGCCATCGACCAAGCCAAGGAGACGCTCATCGTCAACCGCGTCACTCACCTCGACCAGCTCGCGTACGCTCTCAGCGAGGAGCGCGTCCGGCGGGTGATCCTGTCGATGATCGCGGGCTCTCCTGGATACGAGTACTCAAAGCGCGACCTTGCGTACGTCCAAGACCTCGGCCTCGTCGCTGCCTCCGGCCCGGTCCGGATGGCCAACCCAATCTACGCCGAAGTCATCCCCCGCAGGCTGACCACTGTCCAGGAGTTCGAGCTCGAGGGCCGCGGCACCTCGGGCTGGCACATCCGGCCGGACGGCAGCTTGGACCTCACGGCGCTGCTGGCCGGGTTCCAGGACTTCTTCCACGAGCACTCTGAGGCGTGGTTGGAGCGCTACGGCCACCGGGAGGCCGGCCCCCAGCTGGTGCTGTACGGCTACTTGCGCCACGTCGTCAAGCGCGGCGGACGTATCACGTGGGAGTACGCCGTCGGCCGCGGACGCTCGGACTTGGTCGTGGAATGGCCCCGGCCCGGCCGCCCGCTGGCTGACCGTCCCCTCAAGCAGGTCATCGAGTGCAAGGTGGTCGGCGAGAAGAAGGGCTTGGAGAGCACGATTGGCAAGGGCTTGGAGCAGACGGTCTGGTACATGGACCGCTGCGGCGCCGAAGCTGGGCATCTGGTGGTGTTCGACCTGCGTCCCAACAAATCTTGGGAGGAGCGGGTGTTCCGCAGGGACCCCGAGCCCGGAGCCCCGCCGATCACGGTGTGGGGAATGTGACCGCCACCAAGTGCCGCCCGTCTCGGAGCCGCCAACGGCCGCCTGATGCGGACGGCTGCCAGACCGCCGCCAAGCGCGGCCCGTACTGCACCGGGCCCTGCACGCCCTCCGGGAACTCCGCCCGTGTCGTGCTGCCGCACTGCGCGCAGCGACAGGCGTGGGCGCGGTGCTCGGTCACTTCCGGCGGCTGCGGGGCGGGTAGATCGAACACCTGCCGCGCCACCGGCTTGCCCGTCGCGTCCCCGCCCACCAGCGACGACCCTGCGGAACGAAAGTCTTGATTGTCGCCAGTGAACGTCTTAATTGTCGTCAGACACCGGCAGACTGGCAGCGGCGGACACGCCCCGCGGTGCGCTCTCTCCCACCGGCTCGGGGATGCGGCGAGCTCGGGCCTGAACCGCCGCGCGTGCGGGACCACACTCCGTACCGCTTGGCGTTCCACGACGGCGCGGCCAGATTACCGCATGGCCCCAGCGCCAGCGGCTGGACAGGCCCAACCCACTCGCCAGTCTAGCTGGTCACCATCGCCGTGAGCCCGCTCCTCGGCGCGCTCGTAAGACGCGCTTTCGGTCCCCGACCCGGCCGACCGAAACCTGCAAGCACCCTCTTCTGCCGAAGAACTCTGGACAAATCTAGTTAGCCTATGGACAGAACTCTAATGCGACGGCTTGGCGATCTGCTGCTTGAAGCCGGTGTGCGGCGAGGGCGGCCTTGGCGAGTCCGTCCAAGTTACCCTTGGCGGTGCCCCCCAGTGGCAATGCCATTGCCGGCGGCTTATCCGTTGCGTTCAGATGGCGGCTTCGGCCGGCCCTTTATCCTTGAGATCAAGGCCCTACTCAGACGCACCTCCCGCCCGCACCAGATCAAGAGCACGACGGCGGCTGCCGCCCCACCGTACCCAAGGAGGTCCTTCGCCCCGGGCCAAGCGTCCAGCAGTGGGCCTACGGCAATTCCTGCGACCGTGCATCCGACGGTCAGCAGCAGAGTGGACACAGTGTTGAACGAGCCGAGGGATTCCAGTTCGCCCTCCATGACAACGTAGGCGACCTCTTCGCGCGCCTGAACGTTGAACTCGATGCCCTTCTGGGAATTCATTGGCCGCGCACCTGCGTCTGCATCGGTCGGACTCGATCTTCGCTAGGCACGTCCGAGTCACCCCGTAGCTTCCCGTGTGTGCAGATTGATTCGGTAGGCGTACACGAACCGAGACTCCGGGCCTCCTCCGCCGGTTCCTCCTCTGCAGCCTCGTTCCAGGAACTGTCGTTCGACATCACGGGCGTCTGACTCTGTTTCAGCCGGTCCGAAGATCCAAGCGCCATCGGCCTTGTTCACCCTGTGCTCTTGGAACAATCGGCGCTCGGGATCGGATGTTACTCCTGCATACCAGCCGTATCCGGAGAGAAGCCCACCGTTCTCGCCGATGTACTTGTCAATCGCTTCGATCAATTCGGACTTGAGCATCTTCAAGGGGCGGACCACTGAGGTGACGCCAGCATAGTACTACGAGGGTGCCGAGGCTGTCGACAGGATCGCTGGCATTCTCGCGAGCGAGCAGTTTCCGAGTCGCAGGGCGTCGGGCCGTCGCATCTGCGCAGAGTTTGGTTCTCAGGATGCGCTGGGCCGCTGGCAGTTGGCGGGTTGCCTGAAGGCTCTCAACGTGCCGGCCAAGCGCACGGAGCGTATCGTTCTGCCGCGCCCGCAAATGGGTGTTCCGCGGGGCCGGGAGCCCTATCGTTCGGTCTCGGGCGTGGGCTTGGCCGAGGACCTGCCACCACCTCTGGAACAAATGCTGGAACCGTCGGTCCAGCGCGTGGACGGCCAAGGCCAGAGGGCCGTCTGGTACACGCTCATCGAGCGCTAGCACCGCCAGGGGATGACCATCTTCGCCGGGGCCCGGATGCGCTGGTGCATGTGTCTCAGGGCTGGCTGGGGGCGCTGGGGTTCGCCGCAGCGGCAATGCCACTGGATACCGCCCTTCGGTGGTGGAAGCGCATCCTCTCTCGATTGACGGACTGCACAAGCTGCGCAGGCGAAGAGTCGCGCGACCGGCGGCTTTCCGCCGTCGCCGTCCGACAAATGCGTCACCCGGCCGGGAAAGGCGCGCATGAGCGCGACCCGCTTCCGCGCCCAAGGCGCGATCAGAGCTTGCGGGGCGGTCGCTGCGGCTGCCCCAGGGGGTGATCGGACGGTCGCCAACCTCCGGCCCGCACTCTGCGGGTCTCCGTGTAGGCATAGCATATCGACGTACGATAGGCGATGGCCGTGGGCTTCCTTGGGACACCCCAGCAACACCCGTGCGCCACAATGATGCCGTGCGACATGGTCCGTACTCGCACGCCCGAGGTTGAACGGCGAAGCCGCACGATCAGCACGAGTGTGACGATCGCTGAGCAGGCCGCACTTGCCCAACTGACGAAGGACACCTACATCCGCCGGAGGGCGCTGGAGCAGCTGGTCAAGGGGCGGGATGAGGATCTGGACCGGTTCCACAAGGGCGAGGGGGGCGCGCTGGACAAGACGCACCCTGATAGCGCGCCGCGGATCGAGCGGCCGGTGAGCGAGGCCCACCGACGCGGACTACCGAACCCGCCGGACCTCGCCCAAAGGGACATCGGGCGGGCGGCGCGCGAGACCAAGGAGCGCGCCGGGAGCATAACTCGCATTCCCCCGCGGCCTCCCCGGCCCCGAGGGTCCAAGCGCGGCTGTGAGGGGTTCGGGCGATGAGTCTTCAGGTTGGCATCATGGTGGCATCACAATGGAACGTACGCGTCCCCAGATGGCCGTTTCCCATCGGACCGCGGCGGCAATCGGTCACATTTTCGACGCTAGTCTCGCTATCGCCCCGCGATCTCTCCACGATGCCCATTCGGTGCCTACCATCCACCCAAACACAAGAAACCTGAGACCACGATCAAATGACACCACTCGACCGCCAGATTCAGAGAGCTAGAGGACATGTCGTATCTGACGGATACGACATGTCGGTGGGCGAACTGATCAACCTGTACAAGGATCATGAGCTCGTCATCAACCCAGCCTACCAGCGATATTTTCGATGGGACTCATCTCAGAAAACCCGCTTTATTGAATCCCTCTTGTTGGGGATCCCCATTCTCCCAATATTCGTGTTCCAACAGCCAAACGGAACTTGGGAGTTGATTGATGGACTACAGCGCCTTTCTACGGTGCTGGAGTTTGTTGGAACTCTGAAGAACGGCGATGGAAATGACGTGAGACCTTCGTCCTTAGGAGGCACCAACCTCGTTCCGGCTCTCGCAGGCATCACTTGGTATTCACTACCATTTCCACAGCGATTGGATCTCCGGAGCTCTCGCATACGTGTCGAAATACTGAAAAAAAAGGGCGACGACGAGGCCAAATTTGAATTGCTTCAACGGCTTAACACAGGTGGTTCACATCTGGTACCTCAAGAGGTGCGCAATTGTGTGCTCGTGATGATAAATCAGGACTTCCACGATTGGCTAGAGAAGCTAACCGAAACCAATTCGTTTATGAGGACGGTAGTGCTGAGCGAACTGAAGTTGGAGCAGCGACAGGACATGGAGATCGCGCTTCGATACATCGCCTACCGGTACGTGCCATATCAGTCAGGCCTAGACGTAAACGAATACTTAGACTAGGCGGCATTGCAGTTGGCAAAACAAATGACTGAAAGCGACCGAGAGACCGAAGAAGTGAATTTTTGCAAGTGTTTTTATTTGCTGGAGACAGCTCTCAATAGTGAGGCGTTCAAGAAGTGGGATGGCGAAAGGCATGTCGGTCCATTTTTCATTTCTGGCTTCGATGCGATCGCTCACGGAGTGGCCAAGAACCTAGAGAACATCGTCAACAAGACGGATGCAGAATCTTGGATACAGGAAAGGGTTCGCGAAATGTGGCAACATGACATCTTCACGAAATATTCTGTCCAAGGGGTAAGGGGAACGACAAGTCTCAAGCACTTGTTGCCGTTCGGAGAAGAGTTTTTCAAGCCATGACAAAGATTCGAACAGCCGAGGATCTGCAGACCATCTTGAATAAGGAGTTGAGTTGGCGCATAAAAGAAATTGCTGATATTCGCTTAGCGACAAAGATCGCGCGGGGCGGATCGGAAATGACTCTGAGGCGGATCGGACTTGCGTTGCTGTATGCTCACTGGGAGGGATTTGTTAAAGCCAGCGCGAGAGCATATGTGATGTATGTGGCTGGTCAAGACCTTCGCCACGCAGAGTTACGGCACTGTTTTTCAGCAATGAGCCTACGAGTGCAGATCCAGAGGGTGTCATCAAGGTCATCGAGAAGGAGTGCGCATGATATAATTGCCGCCCTAGAGGCAATCCTCGACAGACAAGATGTTCAAGCCGAATTCAGCCAAGATCCAGCTTGGGGAAGAAAGTCGGTAATCTCAATGCAAGAGTCTTCCAGGATATCGCTTATTGGGTCGGGCTGGATGTCAAGCGGTACCGCACCAAGTGGCATTTTATTGACGATAGTCTGGTGGCGCGTAGAAATGCTGTTGCCCACGGTAGAGGCAACGATCTAGAACTTGACAGGGAAGGGTTTGATGAGCTTGTCAACGGCGTATTGGAACTTCTACGGTGGTTCAAGACAGACCTTGAGCACGCGGTGAACAAGCGAGCATTTCAGCGCCAGGGAATCCAGCCATGATCATCGGTTAGACGTAACCGTTCGGACGGTGAGAGGAGACGAGCTAGGCGCATTCCGTTATCCGTACCTATGGCGAGTGGCGAGCGACTACGATATTGGTGAGGGTTGCGGTCAGGCAGGCTTGGTGCCGGTAGCAGCCCGGACCGGGTCCTGAAGTGATGCGGAGCTCTGGCTCCACTGGCTCGTTCCAAGTGGCAGATGGCACCCCGAGATCACCAGCTGCAGCTCGTCAGCCAGCCCCTGCAACTCCAGCTGCCACAGCCGGCTGCGACGGCTGCTCGATCCGCCGCCGTGCGCTGTCACCAGCAGCCTCCGCGCCAGCGGGTAGGTCGCCTGCCCCATCTGCCGCCACCACCGCCGCAGCGCCTGCACCGCCAACTCGGCCGTGTCGTGGTCCACTCCCACGCTGACCCAGCCTACCCTGGCGCCGACAGCGTACACGCCGTCAGGGCTCGCCTTGCCCCAGCTCTGAGCCCTGCAGTCCTGCCCTGTCACCGGCTCCGGGCAGCCTTGCGGTCTCCCTTCCCGCCCGCCGTTGCGCTAGCGGCCGAACAGCTCTTTCCGCTTGCCAGCGACCGAGATCACCGGCTGCCGCAGGCGCTGAAACGCCAGCCCTCGCCGCGCCAGGTGCCGGCATGGCCCGGCGCGGTCCGGAGGCTGCTGCCCGGCCAAGGTCTGGCGGTGGGCCGGCCGGCTGAATCCCAGCTCCGGCAGCAGCCTGTTCACCGTGCGCACGCTCACCGGCCGCCCCGCCGGCCGCAACTCCTGCGCCCAGCGCGCCGCGCTGCGACAGGTCCACCGCAGCGCGGACATCGGATCCCCGCTCGTCAGCCGCTGCAGCGCCGCTGCCAGCTGCGCATCGCGTGCGGTCAGCCGCTTGCGCCCCCGACCGGGCCGTCGCACGCGGCCGCTGCGGGCGGCTGCCTCGCTGTCCGGCCCGGCGCGCAGCTCCCGCAGCCCGGCGCGCACGGTGGCCCGCGCCACTGGGGTGATGCCTCCTCGCCCCAAGGCCCGCGCTGCGGTCGCCGCCCACAACCGCCGCAGCCGTTCGTTGAACACCGGCACCAAGGACTCGCACTGCTGCTGGATCCTTGCCACCTGCTGGTTCCTCCGTCGCGCCAGCGTGAGCAACACGCTGCAGACCCGTTGCATTCAGCATCCAGCACATCATGGCTGTGAAAGCAGTGCTGCTCCGTTTCCGGCAGGATTGCAGTCGCAAGTCCCAGCGCGCGCTCGGGGCCCGTGATCCGGCCTCATGCAGAGGCTGTAACTCCGACACCACATCCGGGCCACCGCTATGCTCCCAGCCCATTCTGCCCCCACGAGGACCTCCGCCCGGCCAGCTCAAACGGTAACGTTATCTTGGCGAGAGCCCTTAGAGTGTATCGGGCTTCGGGCCCCGAGAATCAGGCACACGACAACGGCCAAGGTTGCGCGAGGCACGGCGGAACAGCCTCACTCGCGCCCCGGACCCGCCAAACGGTGCGCCTAGACGAGCTGCGCGACGAACTTCAGCGCCGGGCGGCGCTGTTCAACGACGATGAAGTCAACCTCGCGGCCGTCCCGGGCACGGAAGTGACGCAGCCGTAAGTCGAGACTCAGGACCTCCCGCCTGTAGTGAACCCACCTCAAGCGATGGCCTGTGACCAAGTTCTCGAATCGCGGTCCGTTCGCCGGAACCAGCGACCGATCGTAGTGATAGTGCTTCTGGGCCTTCGTGACCGCCCGGATGCGCGGGCTCCCGAACGGCACGATGGGGAACACTCCATAGAGCCGCTCCAGCACCCCATCCAGCTAGCGCTCGATCGCGGTTCCCAGCCGCGCTTCTGGACGTGTCGCACCGGAGATTCAACCCTGTGGACCAAACGGTCTGGCAGCCAGCCCGGATTGACAGGCCCGTTCCAGTTCTCCAGTTGCATGCCAAGGCAATGCTGGTCAGCTTCCGCTCGACATGCCTCGCTTGCCAATCAGCAGTGTAAGCACCCGCTCATAGCCGCTCAGATAAACCGCGTCCTCTTGGATTTCGAGCCCAGCTGGCGCCCCGATGAACCAGTCGTGCGCCATTCCAGGAGACGGCCGGGCCTGACCGGAGGGCAAGTACCCGGTTTGCGTGAGACTTGATGTGAGCGTGCCCTCCGGGACCGGATTGCCAGCCGTGAGGGAGCCGTGCCAGTCGAGGTTGCGGAGACTCTCGGAGAGGAACACCCTCTCTACGAAGCCTTCAAAGCAGCAGACGGCCGCGAGGATCCGGTCAGTCAGTTCGGCGTAGCGATACGCCATCATTGTCAGCGATGTTCCGAAATCGTCTGCGAGACCACGGACCGACTCGATAGACGGCTCCACCCTTGCGACTCGCGGCGCCAAGTGAGCAGCCGGTGCGAGGAGTTCCGATGCGAACCAGTTCGCCTCGTCCTCGAATTGGGCTTCCCGATCTCCGCCAAGCCTCTCGGCGATCGCGATCGTCCCGCCTAGGACCGCGCCCGTCTGCTCCATGTGACCGTCAAGATTGTAGTGTCCGAGTTCGTGCGCCACGGAGAATCGTCGATGCTCGGTCGTCGGGCAGGACTTGGAAACGACGATGCCAAATCGGTCACCCTGCTTCCACAGGGCCGAAAAGACCCCCGGCGGGAACTGGTCTTCTCGGATGGTGCGGATCTTCAGACCCTGCCGTCGGACGATCCAATCCGGATCGACGGGCGGCCCCTTGATCCCAAAGCGGGCCAGCAGATCGGCGGCACACTGCCGGACTTCGCGCTCTCGCGCGCTCATTCTCGTTCTCTCCCCTCGTCTTCTTGATCCAGCAACGCCTCGATGACCCGAACCGCCTGATCGATGGTTTGCGCAGAGGCGCCAGACAACCGACGAAACGTAGCCTGCACGCGAGCTTCGCGAAGGTCGATCGCCGGCGTTCGTCCGAGCAGGTAGTCGACAGAGACGGACAGGGCCGTGGCGAGCTTCACTAGATTGGCTGCCGACGCGCGCTGCCGGGTCCCAGTCTCGAAGTGGCTAATGACAGCAGCCGGGATGTCAGACTCCCTGGCGAGGCGATCCTGGGTCCACCGACGGAGCTTCCGCACCTCCCGAAGGCGTTTCCCGAAGATCGATGGGGACATCAGCCTAGGCCATCCTTGCTTGCGCCAGTCATGTCAAGGCAATGGGCCCAGTCAGGCATCGCACGATCCGCTGCCGGCGGACCTGCACTGTCACACGTCCTCATCGCCGAGCCTCGCTCGCAGGCGCCATCAACTGCCACCTCCTCAATGGTAGTGCCGGCGTACTCTGGCTCAGCGTCGCCGTGACCAGCGGGGTCGACTTGACACAGCACTATCCGTTACTGTATAGTTAGAGCAAGCGGAGGCGCCATGTACATGTGTCGCTCAACCACCGATCCGATGCGCAAGATCGCGACGAGCACATGCTGCCCGCACGCGAACGCAGCTCGCCTGCCGCTGCCAGAAGGATGGTCGGAGTGACCCTCTCAGACTCGAAGCACCCACGCCAGACGCCATGTTCCTAACTCTCCAAGATCCGCGCGCCCGTGTCAAGGGCTCCCGAGATGCGCTGGGTGTCCAGCCGATCTGGACTGCCTTCGCAAGACAGGTGATTGCCAATCTGACCACCGTGACCGACTCCCTCCGCGGCTTCACGGTGCTCCTTCTAGGCCGCTACTTCGGGGACCGGCTGATCAGGGAAGGGAAGATCGAGGAGGCAGACGTCGTTGATGCCTTTCTTCGCATGGAACAGCTGTGCGGGTACGCACGCTGCCTTGGGCCCTCAGATGACGAAGCAAGCCTAGGTCGGATCCTCGGGATTGAGCGCATCATGGGGCGTATCAACCGGCGCTCGGGCTCGGTCAGGATCGGGATTTCTGCGGAAGCAGCGATTCTGTCGGACCAGAAGAGCTACGGGCTGTGGGGCCTCTTCTCAGTGGCGGCAAGGGCTTCGAAGCTCCTCCCCGATGGACCTGTCGGCCTCAGCCCGGATGCCCGTGCGTTCGTCGAAGCACACTACTTGCCGCCGCTGGACCCTGCGCTGACCGAGCTCATGAACCTGATTGCCGGCGAGGGCACCGTGAGCCTCGAGCCGCTGGATCCGGTCTTGGCGCACCTGCGGGACGTAGTTGCTGTCAGACCCTCGGCAGCGGAACGAGACTTCTATCGCAGATACCTGTGTGACGGAACCGGGAGCGACCAGCTTCCGCCGGGCCGGCAAAGAACGTTCCGCCGCCTGCTGCAGACTCACTCGGCCCTACGCCGAAGCACGAGCCGGGCCGACTTCGTGTCAATTCGCAAGGCCGCCCAGCAGCAGGACCCGGAACTGGCGAGACGGATCGGGGACATCATCGCGCTCGAGTCGCTGCTGGCACCATGCGACGCCCTTTTCGCTTTCCTCCAGGCGCGCCATGGCCAGCCCGTGGCCGAAGTCGCAGCGACCCTGAACGGGAGTTGGGGATCGAGCGTCCCCAACCTGGACCCGGATGCGTTCGAGGAGATTCTAGGCCGGATCGACCGCGTCGTCGGCGCCGACATCACCGGCCAGATGGCAAGAGTGCATGGCTCGCTCTTGACGGGTCAGTACCGGACGGCGATCGAGCACCTCCTCGAGTGGAATCGGATCGTGATGATGAACCGATCCTCTTCGCCCTGGGTGCGCATGGATGCCGGGCAGAAACTGCGTGTGCGCTACCGCGGACTGGAGCGTGGACTACCGACCGCCGAGGCGGTGAAGTCGCTCTGGCGCTACACCTACTTCGTGGACACACTCAAGGCGCTGGTGGTCCAGACTTCCGAGCCTTCAGGGAGGAACGCTTCATGACGGCTCCGAGACGGGTCCTTTCGGACCAGATATCCGCTGCCATCGGCGGCCGCCGGGTCACCGCGGCCGTCTTCTCGACCTTCTCGTTCGATCCGGCATTCTTCGAACTCGAGATTCTCCCGCTACTCTTCGAGGGCCGGGTCCGGGGCGGCTTCAGCCACTTGGAGAAAGTGCGCCGCGTGCAGCTCGAGGAATGCCTGCGCGACTCGGTTGAAATCGAGGTCTTCTACGATCGCACGGGCTTGGTGGGAAATGCCGGTCCGGCGTCTCTGGACTTCCGGCGCGTTGACGTCGGGCGGAGTACGGGGGTCTTCCATCCGAAGCTGGTTCTGATTCTGGTCGAAAATTCCGAGTCGGGCAACGGCGAGGACCTGGCCCCGAGCCTGATCGTGGCAACCCTCTCGGCGAACCTCACGCGGTCCGGGTGGTGGGAAAACGTCGAGGCCGGACACGTCGAGGTGATCGAAGCCGAGTCGCGCGCCAATTGGCGCTGCACATTCCGCTCCGACCTGCTGTTTGCGCTCGAGCAGGTGATGGATTCCGCCGGGCCGGAAGGGCGAAGCCGTGCACTGCGGACCGTCTACCGTTTCGTCCGGGACATCGCCCCGAAGCAGGGCAACCGCAATGCGAGCTGGCTTGGACGCTACTACACGCGTCTGTTCGCAGGGCAGGCCTCCCTCTTCGAGTGGCTCAAAGATCTGCGGATTGCAAGTCGCAATTGGAATCTCGAAGTCGTGTCGCCGTACTTTGACGCCCATGGAGCGCAAGCGCTCGGGCGCGTCATCCAAGCTACCCGCCCCAGTGAAGTGCGGGTCTTGCTGCCGACCGAGGCGGACGGATCCCCCACCGTGACCGGGGAGCAGTTCGAAGCCGTGGCGGCCTTGGCCAAGTGGAGTCGATTTCGGTCCACCATCACGGGTTCCCCCCGGAACGCGCCGTCGGAGGGAGAAGCTCCGCGCTGGGTGCATGCCAAGGTCTACCGCTTCTGGCGCCGCGGCGAGGGAGACATCTCGCTGGTCGGGTCCGTGAACCTGACGGGGGCGGCCCACAGCCCTGCCGGCGCCGGAAATCTCGAAGCCGCGTTCCTGGTCAACACCGCATCCAGCGCCGACGACTCCGAGCCGTGGCTCAAGCCGCTTGACGATCCACCCGCTCGGTTCCCGGAGGAACCAGCGGGCAAGGAGGGAAGTTCCGAGTGGGTCGGCCTCGCCCTTTCCGTGCGCTACGACTGGCGACGCCATGCATTGGAGTACCGGCTGGACGACGTCCATGCCGGCGACGTGCAACTTCGATCGCTCGCGGGCGAGGAGTTGCACACCATTGTCGAGCCCGTGCGGGGAGACTGGACAGACTGCGGCACCGGGGCCGCCGACCGAGCCAAGAAGCTGCTCGTGTCGACCAGCCTCGCAGCAGCCCGGATCGCGACACCCCGTGGCTCCCGCGAATGGCGGATTCTGATCCGCGAAGAGGGCATGACCCACAAGCCATCGCTGATCACGCAGCTCACGCCCGACGAGATCCTTCAGTACTGGTCGCTGCTTACCGAGCCGCAAAGACAGGCTTTCATCGCGGAGGCCTTGGATCGCGACGCGGAGCTGCTGGGCTTCAGCCCGGATTCCCCATCGCGGTCTCGGATTCACGTCCCAACTGTGTTTGATCAGTTTGCGGGGGTCTTCCACGCGTTCGAGCGGCTCAGCAACTGGGTGGACGAGAGGCTTGCCGAGGGCCACGAGGAGCAAGTGACGGCCCGGTTGTTCGGCGAGAAGTACGACTCCCTGCCCCTGCTGCTGCGCAAGAATCTGACGCGAGAGGACGGCGATGCCGTCATGGCGTACCTGACGTTCCTTAGTGCTAGGCAAGTCGTCACCCGGGTGGCTGCCCGATGGCCCGACTATTGGGCCGGGCATGGCGACGATGCCCGTGGACTGGACCGGTTGCTGGGAAAACTCACGCAAGTCCGAGCCAAGATCCCGCTCTCCGATCCGGATCGCGAGGACATGCTGGCTTGGTACGAGGACAAGTTTGTCACCCACGCGGCCGACTTGGAGGCTGGAGCGGAGGAGGCCGGATGAAGCCGATTCACAGAGATCTGGCGCGCGAGCTAATCGATTTCAGCGGGGCCAAGGCCCGGCAGACGGGCCTCGGCCGGCGCGCCATCACGCCCTCGTTTGCAGAGTCCCAGTTGAGCGGGGCAGTGGCCAGCTACAACATGCTTGCCCAGAATCGCGTGGCGTACATCGCTGACGAGGTCGGCTTGGGCAAGACTTACGTAGCACTGGGAGTTATGGGACTGGTACGCCACTTCAACCCGGATGCCCGAATGCTGGTCGTCGCCCCCAGGATGAACATCCAGCTGAAGTGGGTAAAGGAGCTCCGCAATTTCGTCCGGAACAACTGGCTGATGACCGACAACCGCGTGAAGTCCATTCACGGAACGCCGGCAAGGCAGCCGACGGTATGCCACTCGCTGGCGGAGCTTGCGCATGAACTAACGATCAACGCTGACCGCGACTTCTATATTCGCATGACGAGCTTCAGCCTCGCCCTGAAGCGCCCGGAGTCGCGAGCAAGGTACCGGCAGCAGCTCCGCGAGCACCTGAGCTGGCTGCCTGCGCGGGCCCTGCGGGCAGACAGTGCCCGGGATTTTCGCGAGCGGTACGGCTGCGCCTTCAATGCGCTGCTTCCGGACATCGACCTCCTTGTGGTTGACGAGGCCCACAATCTGAGGAAGGGCTTCGGCGAGCGAAACGACACCTACGTGTCGAATCGAAACCGCATCATGGGGCTCGCGCTTGGCCATCCATTGCAGGAGAGCTGCGGCCGCCCGTGGTACCGCCAACGCGTGAAGCATGTCCTCTGCCTCTCAGCCACCCCGCTAGAGGACGACTACCGTGATCTCTGGCAGCAGCTGGATGTGCTTGGCGCCGG
The DNA here is from genome assembly GCA_963662745.2 of Bryobacterales bacterium. Taxonomy (GTDB): domain Bacteria; phylum Acidobacteriota; class Terriglobia; order Bryobacterales; family UBA6623; genus VXMF01. The sequence continues at coordinate 3,548,989 of CAXXUI010000001.1, read as the reverse complement.
GAACGCCGAGATCTCCGGCACGGGCGCGGCGCGGGCCTTCCCGGTTCGCCAGCTGGCCGAGCCCGGCATCAGCGAGGGCACGAAGCGGAAGCTGGCATCCGACCTGCTCCTCCGCCGGGTCACGCACTTGACCATCGGCGGAAAAGACCACACGAAGAACATGTACCGGCGCGAGTGGCGCCACGGGGGCTTCGAGGAATTCGACGATCCCATCCGCTTCGACGATCCCCGGCAACGGCTGATCGTCGCGCTAGTGCAGAAGAAGGTGGCGGAGGTGCTCGGAAGCGAGCGGTTCGGCAATCACTTTCAGATCGGCATGCTCTCCTCGTTCGAGAGCTTCCTCGAGACAGTGGGAGGCATTCGCCGGGCGCAGCAGGATCCCGGAATGCCCCATCAAGGGCAAAGCGAAGAGGAGGCGGTCCAAGCCACGTTCGATGGCCGCCAGACACGGAAACGAGCAGAGCAGCGAGGGGCTGACACGGAGGTGCTCAATGCCGTCATCGAGTCGTACCGGGAACGGTTTCGGCAGGCCATGCCCCACCCGAAACTTGACTCGGCGGTCGGATCCCTTGCTACCGCATTCGAGACCGGAGAGAAGGCCCTGGTCTTTGTCCGGCGTGTGGCAACGGTCGGCGAGCTGGCGCGGCGCCTCGACCGGGCGTTTGACGAGTGGATCCGCAGTCGGATGAAGGAGGCCCTTCCCGGCCTCCAGGGCGAGGTCGACGACCTGTTTCAGCGGTTCCAGCGCGAAACCGGAGCGGGCAAGGATCCCCACGCCAAGCGTCCCCGTGCCGACGCAGGAGCCGGCAACGGCGGCGAGCTCCTGTCCGGTGTCGAGAGCGACCCAGGTGGAAGCGAGAACTTCTTTTCTTGGTTCTTTCGGGGCGAGGGCCCGAAGCACGTCCTGTCAGGGGGCGCGTTCCAGAAGAACCGGCTCAGCAACGTCGGAGCCGTCTACAGCACGTTCTTTGAAGACGACCTCGTGGCTTGGCTGCTCGGGCGGCCCGAGGAGCCGATGGCATGTCTGGCGAAGCGGCTTGACATGTCCCCGGAACGATTGGAAGCCGAGCTTCGAGGACTGGCATGGGCCTACTTCCGCAGGCGCACCAAGAAGTCCGCGGGGTACCCCCGCTACTACGTCTTCGAGGCCTACCAGTCCGCCGCACTGCACCTGCTCGCGCAGGCAGAGGCCGAGGTGGCAGGGCGGGCGAACGAGGTACTGACGGCCCGGTTCCCAGACCATCGCGGCGAGCGGGCGGAGCCCCCAAAGAGATTCCCGCCGCCAGAGTCAGCGATCGGCGTCACCACCTTCTTTACTGAGCTAGTGAAGGCCCCCGAGCTTCGAGATTCGCTGTGGCCAGAGGAGCAGGCGAAGTCGTTCGGCAAGCGATTCGCGCGGCGAGAGCAGCGGCGTGAGCTGCTCAGCGCCATGTCGCGGCTTGGAGCGGCCTACATCGACCTGTATCTGCTCGCCATTCAAGAGTCCGGATCGTTCGCTCTCAAGTCGGCCGCGGGAGCAGATGCTCCCAACCGGTCCTTGGCACGGAGGTTCGTGGCGCGACTCGCGGAGCAGCGCGGAACACCCGGCTTCCACGCATTCGCGGAGCTCAACGATGCAGCTGAAGCCTTCGACACTCTCATCGGCGTCAATTTTCCCGAAGTTCCGGACCGCCGCCTGACCGAACTGGCCGAGATCTTCGGCCGCGCCCTGCAGCGCCAGAATCCAGTCGGCCGCATGTCAGGATCAGTTGCCAGTCGAAACGTCCTTCAGTTCCGCATGCCTGGTTTCCCCATGGTTCTCGTCAGCACTGACGTACTCCAAGAGGGTGAGGACTTGCACACCTTCTGTCGAAAGGTCATCCACTATGGGATCACGTGGACACCCTCCGCAATGGAGCAGCGCACGGGACGAGTGGACCGGATCGACAGCCTGCTCCAGCGTCAGCTCGACGGCAGGGAACAGCCACCGAACGAGGAGGAAAAAATCCAGATCCACTACCCTCACCTCGAGGACACCGTCGAGCGGCTGCAAGTCAAGCGGGTCCTGCAGCGACTGGATCTGTCGTTCCGACTATTGCACGAGCCCACCAAGCGCAAGCCCCACAATCGTCGAATCGACATGAACCGGGAAATCCTAGGCTCGATCGAGTTGCCGAGCCCGGTGGAGGATCGCTTGAAATCGGCATTCCCGGTTCAGGATGCGTGGCTGGAAGGAATGTCGGACAGGAACGAACTGCACAGGGTCGATGTCGCAGTTCCGGAAGGCTTGCTGGATCGATTCTGGGACCGCCTAGTTGAGGACCTGGGCATCGAGCGATCGGGCCAGTGCGGGCGTCTCTGCCGCGAGGGCGTGGTGCCGATCAGCGCGTGCGCATCAGAGGTTCCGGACGGCGGCCAACCGAGTGCTCGCTGGCAGCTCGTTCAGGTGGAGTTACGGTCCGCTGGCATCGATGGCTTGACGTTCCTCCGCTGCCGGAGCGACATCGGCCCGGTCGACCTGACAGTCGCCACTACCGACCGGTTGCTAGGCCTCCAATTGAAGCTCGGCCAACCCCGCCTGTGCGCGAGGTACCAGTCTAGGCGTGGTGAACATGCATTGAGCATCGAAGCCAGCCTCCCCTTCGGCCCGGCAACGACTCAGTACGAAGAATTCCGGGATCTGGTCAGTCGCGTTGCTCGCCAGGCCGACGAGCTCGAGGAAGCGCTCCTCGGGGTGGATGCGGAAGGCCAGCGACGATTGGAGGAGTCCAACCATGCGTGAACTGGCTGCGATGCTGCAAAGCGTTTCGTCCGACCAAGAAATCGAGTGGGAAGAGAATGGTACTGCCATCAAGGTCCGCATAACGATCTCCAAGCGGAAGCAACACGTCCGCATTCGCCAAGAGGGGAACCAATACGTGGTATCCACGATCGTGCATGCAGAGAATGTGAATCGCGCTGAGCCTCGCCGGAGAAGGTATCTGGCCATCGAGGCATGGAAGAGAAACGCGATGAAGGAATTGGTCAACTTCACGTTCGACCAGCAAGGTCGCCTCGTGGGCGAGATTCGCCATCCTGCGGACCATCTGGACCCGGAGGAGCTCGCGATCTACCTGCGCGTTCTGGCCACCGAGGGTGATCGCTTCGAGTATGTGCTGACAGGCAAGGACGAGCACTGAACCCAAAGTATCCGCTCGGTTCCAAGGAGGGCCTGCTGTCACCTTGCGTGGTGTTACGCGCACTAGCCAGCACCCGCGAGCCGATTCCTTCTCTCGCTGCAAACTACCGCTGGACGAGCTGCGCTAGGAACTTCAGCGCCGGGCAGACGAGGATCCCGCTCGGTGTGACGAAATTCGCATCGGCAGCTGCCGTCAATTCTTGATCGGCACGACGACTTTGGGTTTCACCAACTCGCGCACCCGAGATGCCAACGACTCCGCGTTCATTCCCACGTCACCTACACGACCCGAGACGACAGTTCAATGGCCGTCTTATTGATGTCATTGATGGTGTGATCGAAGACTGGCATCACGATTCCATACAGACCGATGTCGCATTTGCTGAGGCCACCACCCTCCGCAACATATGCTCGAACAATTTCGGGCCGTAGCTCGTCTTCGGCACGATAGCCAAGCTTCCCAATCACCCTGTCCTTCTCTGGAAAATCCCGGCTGATCATGATTAGGTTGTTCAACTCTTTCACAATGTAGTCGCTATGCGTCGTGATCATCAGCCGCAATCCCGCACTCACGGACCTTGCCAGAAGTCTCGCAAACTGAACCTGGTTCGCTGTGTCCAGGTGACTCTCGGGCTCGTCAATGATCAGAAGCTGGCCCTGACTGGCCGCATACCGCAGGAAGAAGTACAGATCAGACAGTCCCCTCGCGGATGACGACGCGAGGTGAAGCGGAATGTTGAAGTGCCTCTCCCCGCGCGCTTTGGAAATGAAGCGAATGTCGTCTTGGGCGTTGCTGTAGTATCCCTCCATCATGTTCTTGATGTTGTCGAATAGCTTGTGCTCGGCAAACAGCGACGGGTCTCGTGGCAGATCGGGGATACTCCGGGTGAAATCGATGTTGTCCTTGATCGGGGTCGCGTAACGGCTGGTGGTGGCGTCCACGATCAGATAGGGCGCCCTTGTATTTTCATCAGCGGCGTGTTTCTGCAAGAGGTCGACGATCTGGTTCTTGGCGAAATCAAGCTCGCGGTAGAAAAGGGAAACGCCGAAATGCTCAGCGGACAGGATGAAGGGATCGGGAAAGATGTCTCGCACCAAGAACACGTAGTAGGCGAAGCCGGGCGTGCCCGGATGCATCTTGCCGCCCAAGCGATCGCTGTCGTTCATGGTTGCCACGACCTCGCCATTCTCGTACCGCACGGTGATCGCAGAGTGTCGGGAGGGGACCGTCGCGGGCGAGGGGGGTTGGGAGTCGAGTACGTCTGCGATTTGCACATCAAGTCGCGCGTTCCGAAAGCTGTTCCGGCGCGAGTTGAAGGCATTTCGGAAGTGTGGAGAGAACTGTTGGCACCTATCGCGTCAGAATTCGGTTGGAGCGACGACGTCAAGCGGGCTCAGGAGGGTGACGTAGAGGTGGGCTGCGCGGGTGTTGTTGCGTTGCCGGACTGCGCGGACCATTGTTTGACGCGCCGCCGCAGGTCGGAGTTGCGGGCGTAGCGGTGTTGTCTTCCGGTTTATTTGGCAAGGCGTTTTCCGGATTAAATGGCAGGCGGGGAGCGGAATTTTCCGGATTGCTTGCGTCTGGCTGGGGGCGAGGGCGAGCTCGAAAACTGCTACTGCAAGAAGGAAAAGGAAGGGGTCAGGAGGAGCGTAGGCGTTCTCGCCCGGCTCCCGGCCCTGCGCGCACGCAATTGCAGGCAAGACTGCCGCGCAGCACCTCCAACGCATGTCCGAAAGCCTACCGGCCGACTCACCCACGCCGATGGATTTGTCACATTAAATGAGAAAGTTCCCTTATCTGGAATCATCCAGTTTGACAAAAACAGCCCATTTTCGTGCCAAATAATGTGACAAATAACAAGCGGTCGAGGGCCGGCCGGACCGTGGCCTGTCCGGAGCGGACCAGTTCGGAGAACGCTTGGGGCAGGGCGTCCAGAGTGCCGCACAAGATCCTGACGTAGTCCGGATGGCGCAGGTTGGCGGTCAGGGCGACTTGCGCCGGCTGGTCCTGCATGTCGCGCCCCAAGTGGGCGCGGCCCAGGCGGCGTCGCAGCTGGCGCTTGGCTTGGCCGAAGAAGTGCTCGGCCGGATTGTTGGTGCGCTCCACGACCGCCGTGATGCGGCCCTCGCCGTCGCGCGCCAGGGGATGTCCGAACAGGTGCTCCCGGTAGCGGTCGAGATAGTCGAGCACGATCGCTTGCGGGCAGTGCCCTCCGGGTTGGCCCTGCTGGCGATGGGCCCTGACTTGGCGGCGCAGCTGGCGGCGGTGCCGCCCGACTTGCCGGGCGACTGAGTTCAGCAGGTCGGCGCCGGCTGCAGCGCTCAGGGGCTGGTGCGGTGCCCGGCCGCGCAGCTCGTCATGCCGCAGGCGCAGTAGGTCGCGCAGGGTGGCGAAGGCCGCCTGACTGCGCTCCAAGCGCTGCGCGACGGCCGTCAGGCCGAAGGCGCTCTCGCGGACGGGCTCGAGCACCTCTGCGACGTGCCGCAGGATGCGCCGCTCGCGGCGGGAGCGCGGTGGCGGCAGGCGCTCGTCGGCCCGCTGGCTGAACTGCAGGCAGCGCCGGTAGAAAGCTAGGTGGGGCAGCCCGAAAGGTGGGCGGCGCTGCCGCCCGCCGTTGCCTTCCAAGACCCAGTACAGCAGGGCCCGCAGGTCCGTCCCGCGTTGGCAGCCGCTGGCGGGAAATCCCGGTCCGCCCGCGCTGCGCAGCAGGGCCCGCAGGCCGCTGCGCACCTTCCAGCGGGCCAGGCCGTGCCGCAGTCTGGCGTGGTCGGCGTTCAGCAGCCGGCCTCCGACGGCGGCGAGGAAGTGGAAGTGGCACACCAGATCGAGTGAGGGCGGGGTCCGGCAGCTGGCAACGGCCTTGGCTACGGCGCTGCCCAGATCGCGCACGAAGGCCAGCGGCGGGCCGAAATCGTCCAGCGTCGCCTGCAGGGCGGGCTGCAGTTCAGCGACATTCTCGGTGCGGATGCGAGCAGCATGCAGCACCCAGCCGCGCCAGCCGTCGAGGCACACGAACAGCCCGCCGCGGCCTTGATCGCAGGTGGCGTCCAGATGCAGGGGGTATCCGTGCCGCATGGCGGCCCTCAGGGCCGGCGCTCTGCGCTGGTGCAGGCATCCCAGCCAATGCAGGAAGCGGTCGCAGAGCGCGGACACGGTGCCGTCGGAGAGTCGGATGCAGCGGCGGGCGAGGCGCGCTCGGATCTCGCTGCGCTGGCGCAGCCGGTGGTAGCGCTGCAGGCCGACCCAGACGATGAGGTCGAATCCGTAGCGCTGTCCGGGAGGCGCCAAGGCGGCCAGCTGCGCGCAGCGGCGGGGCGGTCGAGAGGTGCAGCGCGGGCAGCGCAGCAGGAGTTCGCGTGCCCGGAAAGTGCCGGCCGCGAGGGTGGTCAGGATGCGGGTGCTGGTCTTGCATCGGCGCAGGGGGCCGCCGCACGCGGGGCAGTCGCGCTGCTGGGTCGGGAAGTCGAGCTGCGGCAGATCGAGCGGGCCCTGCAGAGCACGGGCGATGCGATCGGCCGGCCAGCCAGGGGCTCCGGCGCGGCGTTGGAGTTCGCTCAGCAGGACGCAGGCCCCCCTTTTTCGACCGCCTGCGGGAGGTCGAAGCGGTCGAGCACGGCCAGGATGTGGGACCGCTCGATGGGAGGGGAGTGGCCTTGCAGGTGGCGCGCCAGCTGGGCCGGGCCGGCCGAGGGGTGGCGGATGACGGCCAGCAGCACCTCGATGACCAGCGGGGAGTCCAGATCCACGCTGCGGGGCCGGCGCTGCAGGCGCTGCTCGCGCTGGCGCTGGGCGAGTGGGTCGTCGGCGGCGAAGTAGACGAAGACGCCGTGCAGTGTGTCGCGCTGGACGAGTTCGGCGCGCAGGGCGGAGAGCAGGAAGGGTCGCACGGGAACATGCAGCAGGGAGCGCAGCTCCTGGTCCGTCCAGCCGGCCTCGGACTCCGTGATGAGGCGGGGGACGGTGCGCGTGAGGGTGCGGTCGCGGGAGAAGCGCGCCGTGCCGATCGAGAGCAGGCCGAAGCGGTCGAAGCGCTGCGGGTCGAAGTGAGTGTAGAAGCGGCCGTTGCAGTTGTAGCTGCGCCGGTAGCTGACTTGGCGGAGGTAGCGGAAGGTGGTGGTTCGGGAAGCACCGTGCAGGGCCTGCTGCAGCTGGGGGAGGGTGAGCGGCTGCGGTCCGGCGAGGGCTGCGGCGAGCAGGTCGGGCGTGCGCTGGGGCATGTAGGCATTGTATTACCTGACCCTAGTTATACTGTACCGTACTAGAGTGCCCAACCGCCCTGAATCAGGCCTGAATCGCCCGCAGGCAGCCGGCAATGGGCTCCTATGGACAGGGAAACGGCACAGTATGACGGGGTTGGAGGGCGGGCCCGGCGAGGCGTGCAAGAGCAGCATCGGAGACAGCCGAGCGGAACCTTGCCCAGCACTGCCTGTGGCGATCGCGCTAGCGTGGGGAGCCCGCGAGAGAATCCGGACTGCTCACCACGGACGGACAGGCTGCGCCGCAGGTTCTCCCTGTGGGTGTGCCTCCGCCGTACAACGTGTGGGTCCGATGATGGGTGAGCATGGCTTGGTGGGCGGTGCGTGGGCTCGCGTCCAGTCGCTGCTCTGCCTGCTGGCAGTAGTGGTTGGCCCGCATCAGCTGAGTTGCGGGGTCTGCGCCAAGGATGCCGCATGGTCGCGGACATGTGCCATCAGGATACTATATGTGAGGTGTGTCAGTCAGATAACTACTATTCCCAAGCGAATTCACCAGATCCAGGGCTGCGTCTACGGCCAGCTCCGGCGGCTGGAGAAGGCCGCTGGGGACGGGCGCTGGGAGGTGCCGGGCGGCCCCGTGCCGGCCACCGCCCCGTCTGCTTGGTCTGCGGCAGGCCCGGACCCGCGTACGACCGACTCAAGTCACGCCGCTTCCATTACAGCCGTCGCCGCGACAATGCGATCCTGCCAGCTCACGCCGGCATGCCCCGCAGTGACTTGCCCTCACACAGCGTCGAATGAGTAGAATTCAACCGAGCCCGGACGAGTTGGCGCACTCGCTCTGGTCGTCAGCGCACCGTGAACACTACTTGGCCAACCAAATCCTGACGCGATAGGTTGGCACACTCTGTTCGCGAGGAGCCTGCGGTGCCGGGCGAGCGTGGAGAGCGAAACTTGAACCGACGCTTGGCCGGAGCCAAGAATTCCGTCACGAATGGCGCTGACCTCCGAAAATTCGTTTGGCGCACGAGAAAGGAATTCTCTGACTCCCGGCCAGATCGCCCAGCCCTTCAAGAACGCATAGAGCGAATAGACAATGTAAGTCTTGCCCGTGTTGTTGCGTCCCGCGATGACTGTCAGGCCGCCGATCTTGAGAGTGGCTTCCTTCACTGTCCCGATGTTCCGGAACCGAAAGTCAACCGGGCTGTTATCTAGTTCTCGTCGATCGTTCACGCGTGTTCTCCTGGTCCGAGGGCCCGAGCCGTGGCAGACATGACCGGATCCAAGGTTCAGTCATATCCCGCTTCACTCCGCGTCCTTTCACGCACTTGAGTCGAATATCCGCACTCCATCCACGATGACCGGCCCTTCGAGAATCGCGGTGATCAGCTTCCTCTCGTGTGCGGCAACGCATGCCCGCACCGCCTCCGCGTCGCCCAGCGTTCCGCGCCCTATACGCACATACTTGACGGACGATCCACCGTCCTTCACACTGGTCTCCGCTTCCAAGAGCACCCTTCGCTCCCGCGTCGCCACGGCATCGAATTCGGAACGCCACGCGGCCAGCCCACGCGCGTCGAGTTCTCTTCGGAGCGCCTCGTTCGTGCCCACTTGCAGGGCTGGCGGCGGCTGGAGTCCCGTGTCCTCCAAGACCTCGTCGTGGTCCTCCGCCCCCAGCTTCAGCCAGGTCGCATAGTCTCCGGGCCTTGCGTTCGCCGCGTCGGCCGAGGCGCCGAGCTCCTTGCACAGTCGGCCCAAGGCTCCGCGCAGCGCGTCCGCCAGCCGGGCCACGCTAGGCTGGACATGGTCCGTGTCATCGAGCAGTGTACGCCCGTCGCCGGTCGTGTCAAGCTGCCGGCCGATCCTGTCGGCAACTTCGTCAAGTTCGCTATCGGCGTGGCGGCGGAGAGCGGCGGCTAGCTCCCACGCTCCGAGACGCTCTGCAGTCCACCCGCCGAGTTCGTTCCAACGCGCCAACTCAGTCTCGATGCGATCGCGCTCAGCGAACAGCGGCTTCAACTGCTCACTCCCGGCCAGCCCGGAGAGATCGTCCAGCAGTTGCGTGTCGGGCACCGGCGGCAGCGGGCGGTCGACTCCCCTCAAGGTTTGCCGAGGCAGGGGACAACTCCGATAGAGTCCTCGGCGGGTGGCTGCGAGCAGGCTGCGGCCCGGCACGCAGGGTCCAAGCTGCCGCGGCGTCCGTCGTAATCCGTCGCGCCCGTAACCTTGGCAGGTTACTCCTCAGCCGAGACTGCTTCCGTTTCGGGGCGCATCGGCAGTATAACAGCCTTCCCTCTTAGGCGCGGCCCCGTCATGCGGCTGCACCCCGCGCCGGCGGCTCGGGCTGCCACCGGGTGTCGTGGTGCAGCAGCGAGTTCAGCACCCTCAGCAGATTCCGCATCACCGACACCAGCTTGCCTAGGTTCGGGCCCCTGCTGGCCAGCAAACGCTCGTACTAGGCCTGCAACTCCGGATTGCAGCTCCAAGCGCTCAGGGCCGCCATGTACAGCTGGTTGCGCACCGTCCGCATCCCGCCTCGGATCCTCCGCCGACCCCGCACTTGGCCGCTGTCTTGGTCGTACGGCCCCCCCACCAGCGCCGCCGCCGGCGCCTGCCCGATCGCGCCCAGCTCCGGCAGCTCCGTGCAAACTACCGTCGCCGTGATCAACCCGCAGCCCGGCACTGACCGGAGGATCTCCGCCCGCCGCCTCAGACCCGCGTCGTCCCGCGGCAGCGCCTCGAAGGCGGCCTCCAGCCGGTCGATGCCCCGGCTCGCCCCGGCGATTAGTTCCTTCCTCTGTCGCGCCGCATCTTGGCCGAATTCCTTCGAACTCTTTCTCAAAGCGTCGCGATGATTCATCACCTCACCTCCTGGCAGCCACCCAAGACGACCCTCGTGCAGCCTGTGGCCGATTCGGTCAGCATGCCCTTCGTGACCTTGGACGACGATCTGTCGATGCAGTTCGCGATCGACGATCCGACAGGATTCGTGCGCGCCTACTCCTTCGGCAGCGATCGACGAGATCCAGCGGGCCCCCGGACTGATCTTGGCGCTCGTGCATACCGTCGACGCGGACCCTCGCCCGGGCCGCTACATCGTGACCGGCTCGGTCGATCTGTTCCGGCAGACCGTGGCCCCGGACTCGCTGGCGGGGCGGGTCGAGACCGTCCAGCTCTTTCCTTTCTCGCAGGCCGAAATTGACCGGACGGTCGGCCCGTCGCTCGTAGACCGAGCGTTCTCAGCGGACTTCCCGCGATTCGAAGCGATGGGTCGCACGGACCTGCTATTGGAGCGGGTGCTGGCCGGAGGATACCCCGAAGCCGCAGCGCAGAAGAGTCCCGTCCGACGCCGGCGATGGCTGCGGGTATATTCTGACGCCGTGACAGTCCCCGTGCCGCCGAGGCACGCGACAACGCGCCCTCCGACAGTGCCCAGCGCAACCAATGTACGGTGGCCGGCTGCAGCATGCGCAGCCCAACCCGCACACAACCCTTCTATACGATCCAACCCCTATCTGTTAATTGTGATCCAGTCCAAGCCGGTTGCCGTGCCATACTGCAAGTCGTGGAGCGCTACTTCAACACCGAGGGCCCGATGGAGGCGGAGGATCACTACTGCATTCCGCCCCTGTCGCGGATCGATCTGGAGGAGGTCCTCGAACGGATCGAGGACATGAAGTATTTCGTCCTGCATGCCCCTCGCCAGACCGGCAAGACCTCCACGCTAAAGGCCCTCGCCGAGACCCTCAACTCAACCGGAAGATACGGCTGCGTGTACGTCAATGTCGAAGGAGCGCAGACAGCTGGCGAGGATGTGGCGAGAGCGATGCGGACCGTTCTGAGCCAGCTTGCGGAACGGGCGGAATTGATGCTCCAAGATGGCTTCCTGCACAGCGTCTGGATGCAGCTGCTGGAGAACTTCGGCGGCGGCAGCGCGCTCAACGTGACGCTCAGCCGCTGGGCAAGGGCTGCGCGCCGCCCACTGGTGCTGCTGATCGACGAGGTCGACACGTTGCGGGGCGACTCGCTGCTGGCCCTCCTGCGGCAGTTGCGGGCTGGCTACGACCTACGACCGCACGCCTTCCCTCAGAGCGTGATCCTGTGCGGGGTGCGCGACGTCGGCAACTACTTCGTCTCCTCCAGTTCGGCCGGAGGCAGTGTCAACACCGGCAGCTGCTTCAACATCAACGCCGGATCGCTGCGGCTGGAGGACTTCACGGAGCAGGAGATGCGCCAGCTGCTCGGCCAGCACACCGCCGAGACCGGCCAGCGGTTCCAACCGCGGGCCGTGGAGCGGATCTGGGAGCTCACGGCAGGCCAGCCCTGGCTGATCAACGCCTTGGCCTACCAGGTGTGCTTCAAGGACAAGATGGGCCGCGACCGGAGCCGGCCGGTGACGGTGGGCGCCATCGACCAAGCCAAGGAGACGCTCATCGTCAACCGCGTCACTCACCTCGACCAGCTCGCGTACGCTCTCAGCGAGGAGCGCGTCCGGCGGGTGATCCTGTCGATGATCGCGGGCTCTCCTGGATACGAGTACTCAAAGCGCGACCTTGCGTACGTCCAAGACCTCGGCCTCGTCGCTGCCTCCGGCCCGGTCCGGATGGCCAACCCAATCTACGCCGAAGTCATCCCCCGCAGGCTGACCACTGTCCAGGAGTTCGAGCTCGAGGGCCGCGGCACCTCGGGCTGGCACATCCGGCCGGACGGCAGCTTGGACCTCACGGCGCTGCTGGCCGGGTTCCAGGACTTCTTCCACGAGCACTCTGAGGCGTGGTTGGAGCGCTACGGCCACCGGGAGGCCGGCCCCCAGCTGGTGCTGTACGGCTACTTGCGCCACGTCGTCAAGCGCGGCGGACGTATCACGTGGGAGTACGCCGTCGGCCGCGGACGCTCGGACTTGGTCGTGGAATGGCCCCGGCCCGGCCGCCCGCTGGCTGACCGTCCCCTCAAGCAGGTCATCGAGTGCAAGGTGGTCGGCGAGAAGAAGGGCTTGGAGAGCACGATTGGCAAGGGCTTGGAGCAGACGGTCTGGTACATGGACCGCTGCGGCGCCGAAGCTGGGCATCTGGTGGTGTTCGACCTGCGTCCCAACAAATCTTGGGAGGAGCGGGTGTTCCGCAGGGACCCCGAGCCCGGAGCCCCGCCGATCACGGTGTGGGGACTGTGACCGCCACCGAGTGCCGCACGTGTGGAAGCCGGAACCGGCCCGCGCATAGGCCGACCTTCCCCACCCGCCACTACTGAGGGGAGCAATAGTCATTTCCTTGTTTTCTGGCACTCAATTCGACGTCAAATACGCTTGCGAACCGTGTGCTGAGCATGGTATTATCGGATTATGAAGCTAAGCTATAAGCAGGACTTCAGAAAGGTCCCACTCTTAGAAAAGGTCGCCATCAGAAAGAGAGTCGTTTCGCTGGTTCAGGGTGGACTCGAGATTCCCCTTCTGGCCACGTTCTTCTCTGTCACTCAATCGACCATCAATACTTGGCTTGTCAAGGTCGGTGCAGATGGCTTTGGTGCCTTGGAAGATAAGCCACGTTCTGGCCGTCCGCGAATCCTGAGCGACGAGATCGTGCAGTGGGTGCTCGTCACTGTCCGTGATAAGACCCCCCAGCAGATGAAGTTCTCGTTCGCTTATTGAACGGCGGGCCGCGTGCGACAGGCCATCCTCGACAAGTTCGGTGTCAAAGTCAGTGTTTGGACTGTTCGTCGCACTCTCAAGCGCCTGGGCCTGACACCCCAGAAGCCCAAGTTCCGCTCGTATCTCCGCAGCATCGGCGATGTGAAGGCTTGGATTGACAAGACATACCCTGAATTGAAGGCGAAAGCACGCAGAAACGGCGCTGTGATCCTGTTCGCGGACGAAGCCGGGATGCGAGCAGACTACCATGTCGGACGGACCTGGGGCGTGCGTGGCAAGACCCCTGTCGTGGTCGACACGGGCCAGAGGTTTCGCTGGAACATGTTCGCGGCCATCACGCCAGACGGTCAGATTCACTTCTGTATTCAGTCGAAGAATGCCAAGGCCGTGAGTTTCATTGAGTTCTTGCAGACAATCCAAGCCGAGCATGAGAAGCCGATCTACGTAGTAGTCGACAACTGCAGCATCCATACGGCGCGCGTGGTGAAGGAGTTCTTAGCAGCATCAGCGGGTAACGAGCAGGTCGAGTTGTTCTTCCTGCCGGTCTACTCTCCGCATCTGAATCCGGTGGAGCCGTTGTGGGCTTGGGTGAAGCGCAGGGTTGGCCAACAGGTGTTCAAGACCCAGTCGGAATTGAAGGACCTCCTGACAGATGCGATCGCCCAGCTCAGGAGGGCCCCTCAAGTCGTTCAGAAATTCTTTCACCAGGAGGACTGCAAGTACATCTTGGCGTGACACCTCAGACGGCAATTACTTTTGCTCCCCTCAGTAGCAGCGCCCCACGCCCGAGCCGCTCCACAACCCACCATCCGCCACAACCTGCCGACCGGCCGGTCCCAGTGCGACCCGCCGATTCATGGCGGCAATCTACCGTCCTCGCCTTGCAATCCGCTTGGAGCCGCTTCCCCCGCGGCGCAACCCGCCGCCAGACCGCAGCCGCCAGCCCATTCCGCTCCTCGCCGCGAGCCGCTCGTGGCGACAGCGGCACACCCCGGTCAGCCAGAGACCTCTCCCATCAACCGGACGAAAACCTTCCGCCTCATCCGCACCCGTTCGCCGACGGCCGCCCCACATCCGCTTCCGGCCCGCGCCCCAGCCCCCGCCTCGCTGACCGGCGGTGTTGCGGATTCATTGGAGAAGTGAGACAATCCGCCGTCCACACAGACTGCGCAAGACCGCGTCCCACCGCGCCAGATAATCTGGCGGTCAACGTGCGCCGTGCTAAGTGTTATTTGTCACATTATTTGGCACGAAAATGGGCTGTTTTTGTCAAACTGGATGATTCCAGATAAGGGAACTTTCTCATTTAATGTGACAAATCCATCGGCGTGGGTGAGTCGGCCGGTAGGCTTTCGGACATGCGTTGGAGGTGCTGCGCGGCAGTCTTGCCTGCAATTGCGTGCGCGCAGGGCCGGGAGCCGGGCGAGAACGCCTACGCTCCTCCTGACCCCTTCCTTTTCCTTCTTGCAGTAGCAGTTTTCGAGCTCGCCCTCGCCCCCAGCCAGACGCAAGCAATCCGGAAAATTCCGCTCCCCGCCTGCCATTTAATCCGGAAAACGCCTTGCCAAATAAACCGGAAGACAACACTAAGGCACTGGCTCCCAGCGGGTGCGAAGCCCGCCCGGCTAACTGTCGCTCCAGCCGGAAGCCGTCGGAGCGGGTCATGGAGGTAACGACATGGACTGAAGCACTCCGACGTGACGGGCCGCCTTATGGGCGGCTCAGCGAGCACGCAGGCCGCAACGCGAGTGAACGCCGAGCAGGCCTCGAAAAGGATGATGCGGAGGCCGACCCGCCGTTGTTTCGGGGAAGGCAGCCAGCGTCCGGGAAGCGAGCGACGCGAGCACCGGGCGTCTCCGCCGGGGTATTGGCGGCAGCATGCGTGCCAGAGGGAGACGGAGGCAACACGGGAAGCCCTGTCGGTGGCGTGCACGCGCCAACCGGACTCCCGCGAGGGACAGGCCGGGCCGGTCAGGGTGGCGGAGAGGCCCGTAGTACCGGGGAAGCCGGGTAATGCCGGTGGAGGGAAGGGGCCTCAGTTCGAGAGCGATGCAGGAAGGAGGACAGGACCGATGGAGACTGGCGCGAGCCTATTAGCTCCGGAAAAGTTCGGAGACTCCAGAGCGCATCACCTGCGCAAGCGAAGGAAGACCCGGACCACTGCGCGCAGCAGTGGCCGGGAGAGCTGGCACGCGCCGTTGACGCACCTGCGGACCAGCGGCTCAGCCAGTGGCAGTGTCGGAAGCACCAGGCGAAGTCGGGCCACCCCGTGCGGTACCCGAGCGAGAGGCTGAGGATTGACTTCGGCCTCGTGCGCCTGCCAGTGCGGACGGCCAGCTTTCCGTGGGCGAAGGCAGGATCTCGTCCGAGAGCCGGATGCTGGAAATCGGCACGTCCGGTTCGATGAGCGGGGAGAGGAGACGTAGCTAAGCGGGAAGGTCAGTGAGGCACCTACAGATGGCGAAAGCCGTAGGAACAACCCTAAAACAGCTACTGCTTCCTTGCTAAGGCCAACGCGCCTCTCCTCGACTCTACAGCTGTGCGGTCCCGGCTTGAGCGGGAAGTTGCCTAGCGTTGCGCCAGCAGTCGCTTGAGGCGCAGGACCTCCCGGCGGACGTGCTCCGTTGCGGCCTCGGCCCGTTCAGCCTTGGCGCTCGCGGCGGCCTCGGCCCGTTCGGCTCTGGCCTGGTCGGCCCGGCGTTCGGCCCGGTCGGCGTGGCGTTCGGCCTCGGCGCTTTCGGCGCGAGTCAGAATGTCTTGGTTCGTGCTCAGGCTGTGGGCGCGCAGGAGCAAGCCCGAGGGGCGCAGCGTGGCGTTGAGCACCTTGCTGCGGATCGCCCCGTCCGGTGCCACCGGCAGCTCCCTGTATCCCTCGCCCTGAGCTGCATCTGTCTGGCGGTAGCCGACCAAGCGCGGGAACGCATGGAGCGGATCCTGATGGTAGAGGAAGTACTCCTGGACGCCGAGCCGCTCGTACACTTCCTTCTTCAGCTTCGCGTCGTGCTTGTCGCTCCACGGCGAGTCGATCTCCAGCACGAAGTCCGGCAGCTTGCCCTCGATCCACACCTGGTAGCAGCCACGGCCCCGGAACCGGTGGTTGCGCACCACCATCACGTCCGGCGCGAGCTGGGCCTTGTTGTTGCGCTCCTGGTACTGACCGGTGCAAAAGTCTTGCACTCATGAAGCCGGCCAGATTTCGTAGGATCGCGTTACAGAACATCGTGGCACGGGCACCGGGAGATGTCGATTGGACTACAGAGAATTCAAGAGTCAAGCTATAGATGTTCGCATATTCGAGCAGTTGGATTCCCCAAGTGATCCGATCTACAACTAGACTCATGCTGCCTTCAATGCCTGCTCAATGTACTTGCAATCCTGCTCACTGAAAAACTTCTTCACCAGCTCACTGTCTTCGCTTAGTCGTTCCAAGGTCGCCTTCAGGTTCTTCCTCATCTCCGCCTTTGTCTTGCTCAGCATCCGACTCACCCGACTCTTCACCCAAGCCCACAGGATCTCCACTGGGTTCACTTCCGGGCTGTACGTCGGCTGATACTCCAACTCCACTCTGCCCTTCTGAGCCTTCGACCATTCCCGAACCAATTTCGCCGTATGCACGCTCGCATTGTCCACAACCACGATCAGTTGCCCCGCAGTAGCCTCCTTCACCTGCGCTAGAAATTCAATGAATGTCAGTGTGTGCATCGAACCCTCATGCAGCTTCCAGTGCAGCCTCCCGTCCGGACTGATCGCTGCCAGCATGCTCACTCGGTACTTCGAGTTCGCCGTCTTCACGATCGGCGTCTCTCCCTTCCTACCCCATGTCCTCCCGTACACGCACTGCGCTGCCAGGCCCGACTCGTCTGCGAATACAATCGTCTTGCCCTCCTAGACCGCACGCTTCACTAGTGCCGGAAACGCCTCAAACTTCCATTTCCGGACCTTCTCACGGTCATGCTTCAACGCTCTCTTCTTGGGTTTCTGCGGTGTGAGACCCAACTTCTTCATAGCGCGTTGCACCGTCCAGCGACTCACCTTCAATCCGAATTTCTCCTCCAGCGCCATGCGCACCATGTTGGCGGTCCACAGCGCGAACTCGAATCGCAACGGCTGCGGTGTCTTGGTCACCACTGTGTTCAGCATCCATTGCCAGTGGCGGTTCTTCATCTTGGGCGGTCGTCCGGTCCTCTTGCGTCTGTGGAGTGCGTTGACGCCCTTAGCAGCCTGAGGCAAAAGTCGCGGGGATGCCCCGATGGAAACGAGATGCTGTAGAATGTTTCCATTGTGATGGGCAGGCGCAGACAGAAACCGATGCCAGCAGTGCTGACGGCAGAGGACTTGCCGACGGCGCCGACGGTGCCGTTCTTCAAGCGGCTCAATCAACTCCTGGAGGACGCGGGGTTCGAGAGTTTCGTCGAGGAGCTGTGCCAACCGTTCTACGCCCAGCGCATGGGCAGGCCGTCCTTGCCTCCCGAGGTGTATTTCCGCCTGCTGCTGCTGGGCTTCCTGATGGGCCTCGATTCCGAGCGGCGCATGGCCTGGATGGCGTGCGATTCGCTCAGCTTGCGGGCCTTGCTGGGCTACGGCCTGCACGAGAAGACTCCGGACCACTCGACGCTCTCGCGCACGCGCCGTCTGCTGTCCCTCGCAGTGCACGAGCAGGTTTTCAGCTGGGTCCTGGAGCGCTGGCGCGAGGCGGGCCTGGCGCAGGGCAACCGCTGGGCGGTGGAGGCCACCACCTTGCAGGCGAATGCGGCCTTGAAGACCTGGCGGCACAAGCCAACCCAGCAGGGTTATCGGGCCTGCGTGCGCAGTTTGGCGGAGGCAGCCGGCGAGACGGTCGAGAGCGAGGAGGACTGGAACCGTTTTGACAGGCAGCGCAAGGGCAAGCGCCTCAGCAACGCGGAGTGGGAGAGCCCGACTGATCCAGACGCACGAGTAGCGAAGATGAAGGACGGAAGCACGAAAATGGACTACTAGGCAGAGCACGCGGTGGACCCCGACAGCGGGGCGCTGGTGGGGATCACCGTGCAGCAGGCAGATCAGGGCGACTGTTATTTGTCACATTATTTGGCACGAAAATGGGCTGTTTTTGTCAAACTGGATGATTCCAGATAAGGGAACTTTCTCATTTAATGTGACAAATCCATCGGCGTGGGTGAGTCGGCCGGTAGGCTTTCGGACATGCGTTGGAGGTGCTGCGCGGCAGTCTTGCCTGCAATTGCGTGCGCGCAGGGCCGGGAGCCGGGCGAGAACGCCTACGCTCCTCCTGACCCCTTCCTTTTCCTTCTTGCAGTAGCAGTTTTCGAGCTCGCCCTCGCCCCCAGCCAGACGCAAGCAATCCGGAAAATTCCGCTCCCCGCCTGCCATTTAATCCGGAAAACGCCTTGCCAAATAAACCGGAAGACAACAGCGACACGCAGACGCTGCCGGAGACGCTGGAAGCGGTGCAAGCTGCACAAGGGAGTTCGCCAGAGGCAGTGGTTCTCGACCGGGGTTACCACAGCGACGAGACGCTGGAGCGGATCGCAGCCGAGGGGGCCGACTCCTATGTGCCGGAGCCGCAACGCAAGCCGCGCAAGTGGAAAGGCAAGCCGGAGCAGCAGCGGCGGCATGAGGAGCATGAGCAACGAGTGGCGAGCGCGGCGGGTCGGGAGTACAGTAAGCAGCGCACCGAAAAGGTGGAGCGGTCGATGGCCCACCTGTACGCAACGGGAGCCATGCGACGGTTGTGGCTACGAGGCAAGGAGAATGTGAGGAAGCGTCTGCTGATCCATGCCTGCGGCTTCAACTTGGGGGTCCTGATGCGGTCCTTGACGGGCACCGGTACGCCTCGAGGCCTGCAAGGCATGCCCGCAGACCTTGCGAAGTGCTGAGAGAACTGGCTGGGACGGTCAAATGGGGGCCTAGTGCGCCCATTCTGGGGGCTTCTGAGCCCGATTTGAGCCAATACCCGCAAGCAGCCGCGATCTCGCTTGAGATGGTTCAGATTCCAAGCGCGAACCCGCGAATCGGCCCACGGGCGTAGTCTGGACTTTTGCCACGGGCTGTTAGCTTTGTAGAGGACCCACCAGCGGCGAACCGTGGACTGATGGACGCCTACCATTCTGCCTACCTCCCGAAACGACCGGCCAGTGCTGATTTCTTCGATGACTGCTTTCTTCACATCGAACTGCAGGGCTTCAGTGAGTTTGGAGAAGGCAATGAGTTGCGCCAAGAACATGATCATAGGATACCACACAGGGGGTTGCGGAGGCAACTAAGGGGCAGTATAGTTGAAGTCTATACTAGGGAGGACCCGCACAGGATCGATTCAACGCTCTCCATAGGGTCCGCTCCAGAAACTCCCTACATAAGTAGTAGAAGTCCCATGTTCTCTGCAGGAACCCCTCTGGCACTGCTTGCGCACGACACCCCTCACGCGTCCCTGCCCCTGCGCAAGACTTTTGCACCGATCAGTAGTACACGAAAATGTTGATCGCGGTCCAGTCGCGGTCCCGCTGGGTCAGGCAGTTGACGATGTGGAGCGCTTCGACCGCTGCGAGGTTGTGATCCGGGCAGCCGGGCAAGAAATGCTCGTCCCATTCCGGGTAATGCACCTCCTCTGCGGCGGGACGTGCGGGCCTCGCAGGCGACGGTGGGGGCGGCAGCGAAGGCGGGCGGACGCTCGAAGGCGTCGCGGGCTCCGCGTGCTGCCTGATGATTCCGTTCCTCGCCATGCCTGCTGCGCGGCCGCGGGCCGACCGGGCCCAGTCTAGCGCGGCTGCGAGCACAGCCTCTTCCAATATGAAATGAGCGTAAACGGAGGTCGCCTCCTCCGCACAAAGCGTGGGGCTGATGATGGCTGAGCATGGCTTGGTGGGCGGTACGTGGGCTCGTGTCCAGTAGTTGCTCTTCCTTCTTGCAGTAGCAGTGTTCCAGCTCACACTCCCACACTCTCCACCACCCCAGCCAGACGCAAGCAGTCCGGACAATCCCGCTCTCCGCCCAGGCCGGTTCTCCAACCCAACCTGCCAGCCGCCGCAGCTTGGCGACGCCATCCACTGCTGGGCTTGATTCCAGAGTGTCCATGATTCCCTGATGGGTCAGTGTCCATATCCGGGGGCTTCTTAGCGGCGCAGTTCCTGAGAATTCGGGACTCCGCCTCTCTCCCAGTTACACCATCACCACCATAGAGCCGGCTCGGCCGGCTGGCTGGTGGCACGTCTCTTCGGCGGACTTCCAATTCAAAAACCGACACCTTGTTCTGTAATAACCATTACATTATGTAATGGTGCTTGATTATCCATAAACGCTATTTATCGGAACCGACCCAGCGTGAGGACGCCATCCATTGCTGCGATTCCCGGCCTATTTGGCCCACAGCGGCGACCTGCCGGTTGTCTTTCCCGAGCTGGCAGCCCACCAAGGCCAACGATTCACGACGCCCTTCGCCTAATCAGCCGTGCCAAGAACCCCCGGGCACGGCCGTCGCACTGTGTGGCTGCAGGACGCCGGTCCCGGAGGCGGCCTGCCTGCCGGCGCGAACCAGGCCGGGGAGCGTTTCCGATAACAGGCCAGTTCCCCCACTGACCAAACCGGTTGCAGTGACATACTACAAGTCATGGAACGCTACTTCAACACCGAGGGCCCGATGGAGGCGGAGGATCACTACTGCATTCCGCCCCTGTCGCGGATCGATCTGGAGAGGGTACTCGAACGGATCGAGGACATGAAGTACTTCGTCCTGCACGCCCCCCGCCAGACCGGCAAGACCTCAATGCTCAAGGCCCTCGCCGAGACACTCAGCTCAACCGGAAGATACGGCTGCGTGTACGTCAATGTCGAAGGAGCGCAGACAGCTGGCGAGGATGTGGCTAGGGCGATGCGGACCGTGCTGAGCCAGCTGGCGCTTCAGGCGGAGCTGATGTTCCAGGACGGGTTCGTCGGCAGCGTCTTCCCGCGCCTGCTGGAGGTGCATGGTGGCAACGTCCTGAACGTGACGCTCAGCCGCTGGGCGAGGGCCGCGCACCGGCCACTGGTGGTGCTGATCGACGAGATTGACACGCTGCGCGGCGACTCGCTGTTGTCGGTGCTGGCCCAGTTGCGGTCGGGCTACCACCGGCGGCCTGACGCCTTCCCGCACAGCGTGATCCTGTGCGGGGTGCGCGACGTCGGCAACTACTTCGTCTCCTCCAGTTCGGCCGGAGGCAGTGTCAACACCGGCAGCTGCTTCAACATCAACGCCGGATCGCTGCGGCTGGGGGACTTTGCGGAGCAGGAGATGCGGTCGCTGCTCGGCCAGCACACAGCGGAGACCGGCCAGCACTTCGAGCCGCGGGCCTTGGAGCGGATCTGGGAGCTCACGGCGGGCCAGCCCTGGCTGATCAACGCGCTGGCCTACCAGGTGTGCTTCGAGGACAAGATGGGCCGCGACCGGAGCCGGCCGGTGACGGTGGGCGCCATCGACCAAGCCAAGGAGACGCTCATCGTCAACCGCGTCACTCACCTCGACCAGCTCGCGTACGCTCTCAGCGAGGAGCGCGTCCGGCGGGTGATCCTGTCGATGATCGCGGGCTCTCCTGGATACGAGTACTCAAAGCGCGACCTTGCGTACGTCCAAGACCTCGGCCTCGTCGCTGCCTCCGGCCCGGTCCGGATGGCCAACCCAATCTACGCCGAAGTCATCCCCCGCAGGCTGACCACTGTCCAGGAGTTCGAGCTCGAGGGCCGCGGCACCTCGGGCTGGCACATCCGGCCGGACGGCAGCTTGGACCTCACGGCGCTGCTGGCCGGGTTCCAGGACTTCTTCCACGAGCACTCTGAGGCGTGGTTGGAGCGCTACGGCCACCGGGAGGCCGGCCCCCAGCTGGTGCTGTACGGCTACTTGCGCCACGTCGTCAAGCGCGGCGGACGTATCACGTGGGAGTACGCCGTCGGCCGCGGACGCTCGGACTTGGTCGTGGAATGGCCCCGGCCCGGCCGCCCGCTGGCTGACCGTCCCCTCAAGCAGGTCATCGAGTGCAAGGTGGTCGGCGAGAAGAAGGGCTTGGAGAGCACGATTGGCAAGGGCTTGGAGCAGACGGTCTGGTACATGGACCGCTGCGGCGCCGAAGCTGGGCATCTGGTGGTGTTCGACCTGCGTCCCAACAAATCTTGGGAGGAGCGGGTGTTCCGCAGGGACCCCGAGCCCGGAGCCCCGCCGATCACGGTGTGGGGAATGTGACCGCGACCAAGTGCCGCCCGTCTCGAAGCGGCCAACGGCCCGCATACCGGCCGACCTCCCCTACTCGCCACTAACAGCAACCCATGCCCAAGCCGCACGGCAACCCACCATCCGCCACAACCTGCCGACCGGCCGCCGCCAGCGCCTCCCAACGATCCATGGCTCCAACCCGCCGTCCTCGGCTTGCGTCCCGCTTGGAGCCGCTTCCCCCTCAGCAGACCACCCCGCCAGACCCCAGCCGACAGGCCACCCCGCTCCTCGTCGCGAGCCGCTCGCGACGACTGCGGCACACCCCTGACTGCGAGGGCCCTGTCCTCTCCCATCAACCGACAGACACGCTTCCACCTCATCCACAGCCTTCCGCCGACATCCGCCCCTCCCAGCGGCACTGCAAGTGCACCGGCCAGCGCCAGGCTGGTCCGGCTAGCCGGACGGCACATCAGGCCCCGGCACGGTCCCACCGATCCATGGCTTAGGTCTGCTACTACGACCGCAGCTGGTCGCGCAGCCGGCGGGTGGTGATCAAGGTCGACAGGGCGCTGTTGGCAGGGCGTGAGCCGAAGCCAAACCAGCGCTTTGTGCTGACGGACATGGGAGGCTCTGCGCAGCGCATCTACGAGCGCCTCTACTGTCCGCATGGCGATGCGGAGAACCGGCTCAAGAAGGTGCAGCCAGGCCTGGCGATGGACCGCAACAGTTGCCAGCGCTTTGAGGCCCACCAGTTCCGCGGGCTGCTGGCAGCGACGGCCTATGGGTGGCTGCAGGAGTTGCGCCATCGGGCAGCCGGGGCCGGGCCACAGTGAAGCCGTGCCAGCAGCCTGCCAGGGCACTGTCGACATCCGGGCAACCGGTCCGATCAAGGTTGCCAACCGCCCCCCCGGGAGCCCCGGCCTGATCACGGACGCGGCTGAGCGGCGATGATCTGCACCCGATGTGCCAGAAACCCGGTGCGACGTGCTCCGATCGACGGATCTCGGGACTCATCCGGGCCAAATCCGACCCTTGCGTGAGCATCATGAAAATGAGGCGGGCTCAGCTCTCCAGCAGGTGGCGGGAACGCCCCGGCTTGGGACGGCAGAACGAGAAGTCCAACACTCGTGGTGGGGAGAAGATCCTCTGCAACGCCTCCCGAACACGGCGCTGGCCGTGTGCCCAGTGTGCCAGTGTGCTAGCATACTGAGACAGCAACATGTTGGAAGTCAAGGCGAACCCAAGTAGGCTGCCCATCGGCGTGGAGAGCTTTCGCGAACTGCGCGAGGGCGGCTACCGCTACGTCGACAAGACGATGGAGATTGGACAGCTGACGGAGGACCGTCGCCACTATGAGATGGCCCGTCCGCGAGGCTTCGGGAAGACGCTGATGCTGAGCACTATGGAGTGCCTGCTCCAAGGGGAGCGCGAGCTGTTCCAAGGCTTGGCGGTCGAGCCGCACTGGGACTGGTCGAAAAAACGCCCGGTGGTGCGCTTAAGCCTTGGCGACGGCGACTTCGCGTCCGAGCACGGGCTACGTGCCTGCATTCAATCCCAGCTGCGGGCCTATGCAAGGCCTGCCGGCATCGAGATCAGGTCACAGACCTTGCCTTATCAGTTCCTAGATGTGCTCAGGGGCCTCCATCGCCAGTCCGGGAAGTGCGCCGCCGTGCTGGTGGACGACTTCGACCGCCCCGTGTTGGACCTGCTGGGCCAGCGGGATGTCGCTGAGAGGAACCGCCAGTTGCTGATATCTTTCCTGTCGGTCCTCAAGTCATGCCAAGAGCACATTGATTCAGCACTGCTGGTCGGCGCGAGCTCGCCTTATCTGGAGAACATCTTCGGTGGAGTGAACCACTTGACTTCGCTAACGGCGTCGAGGGGCTGGCCCACGATCTGTGGCTTTACCGAGCAGGAGCTTGACGCGGTGTTCGCCGAGGAGCTGGCGGGCTTGGACCGGGGCCGGATCCGCGAGCGCTACCTAGGCTACCGGTGGTACGGCGACGAGCAGGTCTACTGCCCTTGCGACATCCTGCAGCTGCTCAAGGAGCGCCGGTACCGGGCTTGGTGGTTCGAGTCCGCGAGCCCGCGACCGATGATTGACCTGATCATGGAGACCGGCTACCAGTGGGAGTCTCTCGCCGGAGCAAGTCCAGGCTGGACGAACCTGGAGAAGTTCGACGCCACCGACCTCGAGATGATGCCGCTCCTGTTCCAGACCGGCTATTTGACCCTCACTAGCCCCAAGGGCGTTGATCTCGAGAACCGGCCGGTCGTCGATCTCGAGAACCGCGGGGTGGTCGGCTACCCGAACGCCGCAGTGCGCGAGGCCATGAGCGCGGCGCTGCTGCGCACGCTGCGGGGGGAGGCGTGGCGGAAGCGGGACGAGCGGCAGAGGCTGCGCCGCGCGCTGGAGGGCAGTGGCCCGGACGGCATGGCGGAGCTGCTGCGCTACCTGCTGGCGAAGACTCGACGGTCGAAGGGCGACGATAGGTTGCGTCGCGACATCCAATATAGAGGCGTGATGTACGCCCACTTCGCGGCGTTGGGCGAGCAGGTCTGGATCGACCGGCCTGCGAGCGGGTATTCGTGGGACCTGTGCTTGCAGGCGGGCGGTCGCCTGTGGGCTGTCCGGTTCGAGACCGCGTGGGCGGGAGTGCCCCGTAAGTCTCCTTCAGGTAAAGACAGCGTAGAGAGCCGGTACGGTCGCCGGGGAGTGCCAGTCCATTTCTTCAGGGTCACGTGCTCCAAGGAGACTGGCGACGTGATCGGGTTCGATTCCGAGAGAATTCCAGCACTGGCAGAGGACGGGAGCGGAATCGAATAGGACCCCTCGTTGATGCGGCGGAGCGACGGATCTCCCGTCGCGATGCGCGTGCGGAAGTCTCAGCCGGACGCGCCGGCGGGAGTTCCTCGTCGCATTGGCCGCGGTAGTCCGAACCCGACTAGGAACACTGGCCGGCGAAGAGGGTCGAGTTCGTGGACCTGTTCGGGCAGGCAGTGCGAGTCGGCGCAACCGACCCGCACGACGGCGCTTGGAAGCTGATGCTGTCGGAGCAGGTGGTGTCGGCCGGCATGCTGCTCTCCCTCGGCGCGGCCTAGGTGGACGAGCTGGACCTCAGCACCCTGCAGCTTTCCCGCGCGCAGCGCGCGCGTCGTGGGCCCGCCTCTGCATCTCAGTGCTCTCCCGCCCCTGAGCCTTCGAGTTGCCCCTGCTTGTCCTGCGCCGGGATCCGGCAATCGCCGCCCCCTCATGCTGCTAGGCTGTCTCTGGACTGCCGGCAGCCCGTGGCCCGGCAAACGGGAGGTCTCATGGAACGACGTCAATTCCTGCAAGCCGTGGCCAGTGCTCCGGGCCTGGCGCAATCCGTCCAAGCCGCCTCCGAGCAGGCGTCCGAGCGAGGCCCATGGAACATCCTGGTCGTGGTCTCGGACACCCTGCGCACGGCCTTCCTCGGACCGTACGGCAGCACCGCGGTCCAGACTCCCAGGCTGGACCGCTTCGCCCGCGAGTCGGCAGTCTTCGAGCGGGCCTACGCTGAAGCCCTTCCGACCATCCCCACCCGTCGGACGCTGCATTCGGGTCGCCGGGTGTTCCCCTTCCGCGACTACCAGCCGATCCCTTGGGACAACGTCTACCTGCCCGGCTGGCAGCCCATGTCACCGGACGAAGGCGTTGTCGCGGAGGCGCTGGCGGAGGCCGGCTACCACTGCGGGTTCGTATCCGACGTGCCCCACTACTTCGTGCCCGGCCAGAACTTCACTCGCGGCTTCCACCAGTGGGACTTCGTGCGCGGCAACGCCGAAGATCGCTACCGCTCCGCCGCCCCATACGACTCCGACCGGATCCGGGCCCGCTACGACTCCGGTCGCGGGCCGATGCACGTGGCCAACCTCGGTGGGTTCCAGCCGCAGGAAATGGACTTCGCCACCCCCCGCACTTTCGCTTCCGCCATGCGGTTCCTAGACGAGAATCGCACTGGCACTCCGTTCTACCTGTTCGTCGACACCTTCCATCCCCATGAGAGCTGGGAGGCTCCTAACAAGTACTACGACCTTTACCGGGATCCGAGCTACCGGGGCAGGACACGTCTGACGGTGCCCTACAGCACGCTGCACCACCACCCCATCCCAGAGGCCGGCCTCGCCGACATCCGGGCGCACTACGCGGGTTTGGTCACGATGGTGGACCATTGGTTCGGGCAGCTTCTCGACAAGCTGGAGGAGACCGGCCGCACCGGCGATACCTTGGTAGCGTTCGTGAGCGACCACGGCACGAACTTCGCGGACAACCTGGAGAAAGTGACCGGCAAGCCTGCCGGAGCCCTCTATCCCGGCACGATGCACGTCCCCCTTCTGGTCCGCCATCCGCAGGGGGTCGGGGCAGGGAAGCGCTTCCGGCAGCTCGTCTATACGCTGGATGTGCCTGCCACCGTCTGCGACGCCGCCGGTGTGGCCCCTGAAGGCGGTGTCGAAGGCCAGAGCCTGCTGCGCCTGCTGGAGGGCGGCCACTTCGCGAGCCGAGATTACCTGACCTGCCGCTACAGCAACTGCGTCTGGTACCGGGACGAGAGGAGCTGGTACTTCTCCAACGTGCATCGGGAGAATGTGCGGCTGTTCGACTTGGAGTCGAGCGATCCCTTCGCCGCGACCGTGGCTGAGCGCGCCCCGGAGCGAGTCAAGCTGGCCCAGAGCCGGATTCTGGAAGATGCGGGGGGCGAGCTGCCGAAGTACCGGCTCAAGAACACGGACCGAGTCAAGGCTCCCTTTATCTAAGGCCGGGCGGATTCGATGCGTCGGTTTTCAGAGTCCGCTGCAGGGCGCGGCGACCGCCGCGACAGGCGCCCCACCGCCGCTCCGGGTGGCCCCGCCAGGCACCGCAGCCGCCGCCGGAGCGCCCCGGCGTCCAACCGGCGTCCACACCGGCGCTTGCGCGCCACGCCCCAATCGGTTATCCTTCATTAATGCTGCTATGAGCGTGATGGCCGTCGCCCAGCTCCGCACCGAGATCGACCGCGACCTTTGCCAGCGGCTCCTCTACTACATGCTCATGATGCGTGAGCTGGAGGAGCGCATCGAGCTCAAGCTGTACCGGCAGGGCAAGGTCGTCGGCGGCTGCTACACCGGCCGCGGCCAAGAGGCCATCCCCGTCGGCAGTGCCATCCTCTCCGAGCCCGGCGACTGGCTCACGCCGTCCCACCGGGACATGGCGGCCCTGCTCATCCGCGGCATCACGCCCAAGGAGATCCTCGCCCAGTACATGGGCCGCGCCACCGGCCTCACCCGGGGGCGCGACGGCAACATGCACATGGGCTGCGCCCGGCGCCACTGCGTGCCGATCATCTCCTCGATCGGGGCCAGCATCCCGGTCGCCGGCGGCCTAGCCTTGGCAATGCGGTACCGGGGGGAGTCCAACGTCGTCTTCAACTACTCCGGCGACGGGGCCGCCAGCCGCGGAGACTGGCACGAAGGCCTCAACATGGCCGCTGTAATGCGCCTGCCGATTGTCTACCTGTGCAACAACAACCTCTACGCCTACTCGACGCCGCTCGACAAGCAAATGGTCGGCCAGGACATCGCCGACCGGGCCGCCGCCTACGGCATCCAGTCGGAGGTGGTGGAAGGCAACGACGTGCTCGCCGTCTACGACGCCACGCGGCGCGCGGTGGCTCATGCCCGGTCGGGCCAGGGGCCTTATTTCATCGAGTGCAAGACCTTCCGCATGAGCGGCCACTCGGCGCATGACCCGGCCGACTACGTCCCCAAGTCCCTCCGCGAGAAGTGGTCGCGCAAGGATCCCATCCTGATGCTGCAGAAGTACATGGTCGACGAGCACGCGGCTGACGAGCGCGACTTCGTCAACAACCGCCGGCAAGTCCTCGCCGAGATCGATCAGGCTGTCGAGTGGGCGCTGGCCCAGCCCTTCCCCGATCCCGCCACCCTTGAGGACGACGTCTACGAATCGGTCTAGGGGCCCCGCCCGGCTGAGCGCCTGAACATGCCAACCACCACCTACGTCGAAGCCATCCGCCAAGGCCTCTGGGAGGAGATGGAGCGCGACGAGAACGTGTTCGTCATGGGTGAGGACGTCGGAGTCTACGGCGGAGCCTTCAAGGTCACCAAGGGCATGCTCGAGCGCTTCGGGGAGCTGAGGGTCATCGACACGCCGCTATCGGAGTCAGCGATCGTAGGAGCCGGCACGGGGGCCGCCATCAACGGCCTGCGCCCCGTGCTGGAGATGCAGTTCGCGGATTTCATGGCCTGCGGCTTCGACCAGATCACCAACTTCGCAGCCAAGTGCCGCTATCGCTGGGGCCAGGCGGTTCCTATGGTGATTCGAGCCCCGGCGGGGGGCAACATCCACGGAGGCCCGTTCCACTCCCAGAACATCGAGATGCCGTATGTCCACACCCCTGGGCTGAAGGTTGTCCAACCCGCCACCGCCTATGACGCCAAAGGGCTCATCAAGGCCTCGATCCGCGACAACGACCCGGTCATCTTTCTCGAGCACAAGTACCTCTACCGCTCCGTCAAGGAGGAGCTGCCCCAGCACGACTACACCGTCCCCCTCAGCCGGGCCAAGGTGCGTCGCAAGGGCTCGGACCTGTCGATCATCACCTACGGCTGGATGGTGCATGTGGCGCTCGAGGCGGCCGGGAACCTGTCCCGCGAGGGCGTCAGCGTCGAGGTCGTCGACCTCAGGACGCTCGTTCCGCTGGACCGCCGGGCGGTGCTGGCCTCTGCCAAGAAGACCAGCAAAGTGATCCTGCTCCACGAGGACACGCTCACCGGCGGCCTCGGGGGCGAGCTGGCGGGCATCATTGCCGAGCACGCCTTCGACTACTTGGACGGTCCGCTGGTGCGCGTAGCCGCGCCCGACACGCCCGTGCCGTTCAGCCCGATTCTGGAGGAGGCCTTCTTGCCCGGAGTCGATGAAATCGAGGAGAAGGCGCGGTGGCTGCACCGCTTCTGAGAGTGCCGCATGGCCTAGGGACCGAGCGGGCGGCGCCTCCCGCTCCATACAGTTGCAAGTGAAGGACATGGCCACTAATCGCAGAACCTTTCTCAAGTCTTCCGGCGGAGCGCTGCTCGCCGCTTCCGACGCTTGGCCAGCTCCCGGTCCCCGGCCGTGGCTCTCCAGCGACCAGGGCCGCGAATGGCGGCATTACGGCGGCGGCCCCGGGGCAGGGCGCTTCTCGGCCGCCGACATGATCGACCGGTCCAACGTCGCCCGCCTGAAGGTCGCTTGGGTGCATCACACGGGCGACGCGATGGAGCGGCCCCAAACCACCATGGAATGCACGCCGATCGTAGTGGACGGCGTGATGTACATCACCACCGCGCGGGTCAAGGTGCAGGCCCTGAAGGCCGCCACGGGCGAGCTGCTGTGGACGTTCGACCCCCTCGCGGGCGCCACCAGCCGCAGAAGCGCCGGCGTGAACCGCGGCGTCTGCTACTGGCAGTCCGAGGACGGCTCGCAGAAGCGGATCTTCTCCACCTACCAGCACCAGCTCTACAGCTTGGACGCGGCGACCGGAACCCCGGACCCGGCATTCGGGACGGCGGGCATGATCGACCTCAACGAGCACCTCGACAGCGAGGTTCCCGGCGTGTCCGTCAAATGCACCAGCCCCGTGGTCGCCTACCAGGACCTCATCGTCGTGGGCGGCGGCGGCGGGGAGGGGCCGTATCCGCAGGCCCCCGGCCACATCCGCGCCTTCGACGCCCTAACCGGCCAGCGCCGCTGGATCTTCCACACCACCCCCCGCCCCGGGCAGTTCGGCTATGAGACCTGGCCGCCCAACGCCTACAAGCATGTCGGCGGCACCAACAACTGGGCCGGCATGAGCCTGGATGCCGAGCGCGGCATCGTGTTCGCCGGGATTGGCTCCCCCGCCTTCGACTTCTACGGCGGGGATCGCATCGGCGCCAACCTGTTCGGCAACTGCGTCGTCGCCTTGGACGCCGCGAGCGGGCAGCGGATCTGGCATTACCAGACCGTCCACCACGATGTCTGGGACTACGACCTTCCCGCCCAGCCGGCGCTGATTCGGATGCGGCAGAACCACCGCGAGTTCGACGCCGTCGTGCAGCCGACCAAGCAGGGTTTCCTGTTCTTCTTCCACCGGGAGACCGGCCGGCCGGTCTGGCCGGTGGAGGAGCGGGCGATCCCAATGTCCGACGTCGGAGGCGAGCAGCTGTGGCCCACCCAGCCGTTCCCGACCAAACCGGCTCCGGTGTCGCGCCAGCACTTCCACGAGGCCGACATCACCGACATCTCCCCCGAGGCGCACGCGGCCGTGCGCGAAATCTGGGAGTCGACAGACGCTGGCGACCTGTTCACGCCCCCCAGCACTCGCGGCACGCTGGTCCATCCCGGTTTCCGGGGCGGCTGCCTGTGGGGCGGCTGCTCGCACAATCCCGAGCTGAACCGGCTGTTCGTCAGCTCGGATGAGACGACCAACCGCATCGAGCTGGAGGTCGCACCCGAGAACGACTTCGATTACGCGCTGCCCGACCGCAGCGAGCTGCTCGACGCCGAGGGCTATCCAGGCATCAAGCCGCCGTGGGGCTATGTGACCGCCATCGATTTGGAGACTGGAGACCACGCTTGGCGAGTGGTCAACGGGGAGTTTCCCGAACTTACAGCCAGGGGAGTGCCCAAGACGGGCACGCCCTCTCACGGAGGGACGATCGCCACCGCCGGCGGACTGGTCTTCATGGCCGGCACGTTCGACCGCCGCTTCCGCGCCTTCGACCAGGATAACGGCGAAGTGCTGTGGCAGGCGGAACTGAACGCGGCTGGCTTTGCCACGCCCTGCACCTACGAGGCGGACGGGAAGCAGTTCGTTGTGATCGCGGCTGGCGGCGGCAAGGCCGACTCGCCGTCCGGCGACGAGTTCGTGGCCTTCTCGGTCGAGGGCTGATCGTCCGCTGATCTGTCGCGCGACGGGCCCGGCGCCGGGATCAGTCGATCGCAGCTCCGTCGCCGCGGCGCAGGGAGACCGACGAGCCAGGAGCCGGGGCGGGGAATCGCTCCCGGAAGCCATCCGGCCACCTCACCTCGACGGACGCGATCCCGGCGGCGGCGCCCAGCCCGAAGTGGACCGCCGGCTCGCTGGAGCTGAGGTAGCTGCCGTCCCGGCGGAGCCGGCGCCAAGCCGACGACCCGTCCGCAAGATGCAGTCCGACCCGAGCCCCGATCCCCAGCCGGTTCCGGCCCTCGGCCTCCAGTCGGAACCGGATCCAGCGCTGTCCGCCGGTCTGGTTCAGGTACAGCCGGGCCGGGCCGTTGTTGGTCGACACCAGCAGGTCCAAGTCGCCGTCGAGATCGACGTCCCCGGTTGCCGTCCCGCGGCTCGCCAGCGGCTCCAGCCGACCCCAAGCCTCGTCGCCCTCCAGCACCCGGAAGCCCTCCGGCGTCCCTAGGAAGAACTGGTTGTCCTGCCAGAACGGATGCTCCGCGCCGCGCAGCGTCTCCATGACAGTCACCGCGCCGTTGGCCACGAAGGCGTCGATCCGCCCGTCGTGATCGAAGTCCGCCCAGGACAGGCCGAAGCCCGTGTACGGCATGCTGGCACCACCCAACCCGAAACGGTTCGTCACGTCCAAGAACAGCCCTTTCCCGTCGTTGCGGTACAGCGTGTTGGTCTCCAGAGTGTTGTGCGTCAGCAGCAGGTCGTCGTCCCCGTCCCCGTCGAAGTCCGCCGCCGAGACGCCCATGCCGGCCTCCGCCCGCCCGTCCGCGTTGACAGCCGCCCCGGCCAGCAGGGCAGTGTTGGCGAAGCTCCCGTCCCCTTGGTTGATCCAGAGCTGGTTGGGGGTGCCGTCGTTGGCGACGAAGAAATCTGTGCGGCCGTCCCCGTTGAGGTCCGCCGTCACGACCCCGAGCCCGTTGCCGAACGCGGCGCCGAGCCCGGCCGGCCCCGACACGTCCGTGAATACGCCTCCGTCGTTGCGGAACAGGCGGTCTGGAACGGGATTGTAGACCGACGGGTTGCAGTAGTCGCGCGCTCCCGCTGGAGAGAAGCAGCGCTTGTTGTTCCGCACGGTGAAGTCCACGTAGTTCGTGAAAAACAGGTCCAAGTCGGAGTCGCCGTCGAAATCCGCAAAGGCCGCCGAAGTGCTCCATCGCTCGTCCTGCGGTCCGTCAACGCGCTCGAAACCG
This sequence comes from Bryobacterales bacterium, assembly GCA_963662745.2. Taxonomy (GTDB): domain Bacteria; phylum Acidobacteriota; class Terriglobia; order Bryobacterales; family UBA6623; genus VXMF01. The sequence continues at coordinate 3,516,651 of CAXXUI010000001.1, read as the reverse complement.
CCGTCGCCGTCGTTGCGGAACAGCGCGTTAAGGCCCAGCGCAGTGAGGTACAGGTCCGGGTAGGAATCGCCGTCGTAGTCTCCCACGGCCACGCCCATGGCGTAGCCGTCGAAATCCAGCCCGGCCTCCACCGTGACGTCCTCGAACGTCAGCTCCCCGGAGGGGATCACGTGGTTCTCGAACAGGCGGCTGCCCCCGGGCCCGACTGGGGCGCCGCCGCCTGCCAGCGTCCCGCCCTGCAGTAGCAGCGTGTCTAGGTCGCCGTCCGCGTCGAAGTCGAGCAGCGCCGCCCCGGATCCCATGATCTCGGGCAGCCGGTATTGGTCGCTCGTGTCGGCGTGATGCCGGAAGGCCAGCCCCGTCTCCGCCGCGGACTCGAGGAACAGAGCCGGGCCGCGTGGTGGCTCTCCTCCGTCCGGGGACCCGGCGCAGCCCGCCAGCAAGGCCAGTAGCAGGGAACTCGAGCTGATGCGCACCATCAGACAAGAGTTTGCCACGCCCGCCCGCCGGGGGCTTCGGGTCGCCTAGCGTTGCACCGCAGTTAACACAGTGGGAGCTAGTCGCGTAGAAGGGCAAGACTCGTCCAAAACACTCTGCCCCCCGGTCGAGAGGGGGAGCGAAGGATCTCCCGGGCACCTATCTGCGGCGGCGGGCTCAGATGCCGCAGGCTGTCACAACCGTGGGTTGCAGAGACTCCGCTACCTACTATCCTTAGTGTTATTTGACGAATTGATGATCAATATATTGCGAATCTGACCATGGTTCCCCGCTGAACTGATGGTTGGGCACTGTGGCGCATCCGCCAGCCCTGCCACGGTTCGCGAAGCAGGATCCACGGGTGCCACGGACCGGCCCTGCGGACCGCCTTGAGCACGCCATCATGGTGCCACATTGTACAGGACCCCGCCGCCTGGGACCTCGCGGAGGCGCCCCACCATGGGAACACACTGTGTGCTGGCCTCTGGATCGGACTCCGCCATCTTCCAATCCCAGCCGGTACGGTGTCGGCCCCACCCCCGAGTTTCTCTGAAAGCAGCCGGAGGACGCCGCCACCAGCGCAATCCAGAGGACCAATCGTCGGGGAAGATGCGGCGAGTAATCCACTCAGATCCCCTCGACTTGGCAGGTCGGCCAACTCGGTCAAGACTGAGGTGCCATCACCTGGAAGATTGCACGCCGACGCTGAGTGCCAAGGACGCGAAGTACGGCATAGGGCGACTGATCGACTTCGTCCACGTCAAGCCCGGCACGGCCGTCAAGCCCGGCACGGCCGCCAAGTACGGCCGGCCGGTTGTAATGGTACTCTCGGTGCAGAAGTACAAGCGGCTGAAGGCGCTCGACGCGGTTGAGGTAAGCTAAGAGGCAGAGGAAAGTCGGTGACGGCGAACGGAACAGGAGGGCGCTGAGCAGGATGGACAGGCGGAACCTTACGGACCAAGACATCCGTACGAAGTTCATCACGCCCGCCCTGCGCGGGGCCGGATGGGATGAAATGGCGCAGCTTCGCGAGGAAGTGACGTTCACCGCTCGCCGTATCGTCGTACGCGGCAAGATTGCCGCGTGCGGCAAAGGCATGCGCATCGACTACGTCCTTTACGTCAAGCAGACCATCCCGGTCGCGGTGATCAAGGCAAAGGACAACAACCTCAGCGTAGGTGCCGCGATGCAAGAGGCCTTGGTGTATGCCGAGACGCGTCGGATCCCCTTCGCGTTCTCGTCCAACGGCGGCAGCTTCGTGTTCCACGATCGTACGGGGGCAAGCGCGGCCGCCGAGGTTGACCTACCACTCGATGCCTTGCCCTCGACAGCCGATCTGCGGGCGCGCTACCGGGCTTGGAAGGGCCTGACGCCGGAAACCGAGGCGATCATCCTTCAAGACTATTACGACGACAGTGGCAAGACGCCTCGCTACTACCTGGCCAATGCCGTCAGCACGACGGTTGAAGCCATCGCCAAGGAACAAGACCACATCCTGTTTGTCACAGCCACGGGCACGGGGAAGACATACACCGCTTTCCAGATCACCTGGCGGTTGTGGAAGGCGGGACGGATGAAGCACATCCTGTCTCTTGCCGAGCGGCAACGCTTCATTGCAACAGCCGATCCACTCATGGCGCTCTGTGATCGGATGGAGACCGGATTGGATCTAGCAGGTCAGGCTCGTGACCTCCTTCTCGATGCCCTCCTTCACGAATCGTTCGGCTCTCACGATGCCACCGCCATTAAAGGAGGTCGCGACGTTGCAGAGCTTGGAGAATGATCCACATGCCAGCATTTCCGAAGATGGGTCGCCGGGACAGCGACTTGGAAGACAACTTCCAGAAAAGGAGACTGCGATGAGCTCGGCTGTTTTGGACTTCGCACGCGCTGGCAATGAGATCGACGAGATCTCTGTCTCCATTAGCTACGACATTATCCGCCTCTTCTCGGAAGGACTGTACAAGAGTCCGCACAAGGCAATAGAAGAACTCGTGAGCAACAGCTACGATGCCAATGCTAACCATGTCCATATACTCCTTCCAGACCAGGAGGACGGGACGGGTCCCCTCTCGCCGCTTTGGGTTATCGACGACGGGCACGGAATGAATGCCGATGGCTTCCACCAACTCTGGCGAGTCGCCGACTCCGACAAATCTGACGCATCTCCATCAAACGGGCGCCTCCCAATCGGCCAATTCGGCATCGGGAAGCTAGCCGCCTATGTCCTCGCATGGCACCTCATACACATAAGTCGTGTCCATGATCGATTTCTCTTGACAGTAATGGACTTTCACTCCGTCACGGGACGGCAAGCCGATCAGCCGAAACCAGCTACAATTTCCCTCCGTGAAGTTGATGATCACACGGCAAGGAACCTGCTGGCCGATGTCGAAGCACGTGATTCCAGTGCGTGGGATCTCTTATTTGGAGTGAATGGCCCCAATAGGTGGACCGTGGCTGGCTTGTCTGAGTTCCGTGATCTATACGACAAGCTTTCGGCCGGGACATTGCGATGGGTGTTGAGTACCGGACTTCCGCTCCATTCAGAGTTTAAGATCTATCTCGACGGGGACTGTGTAGTTTCCAGCAAAGAGACACGCACGCACCTTGAGTCTATCGAGATCGACGACACTCTGCCCGAACTCGGGCCCATCAAAGGCTATGCCCGGATATACGAGACGCCTCTGACCGGGGGAAGATCGGCCGATCGTGGCCGCAGTCACGGATTCTTTGTGCGAGTCCGAGAACGTGTTATCAATCTCGCCGATGAACTATTTGGTATCACTCAGCCAAATCACGCGGCATGGACTCGATTTGCCCTAGAGGTTCGCGTCGAGGGATTGCGAAACCATCTACTGTCGTCACGAGAAGGCGTAAGAGACTCGGGGGCTGTACGCGAGTTCCGAGAATACTTGTTAGCCATGTTTAATCAATGCCGTACAGCTTATGACGAATGGAACCGGACACAGATCGAGGATTTGGATATCCATTTACTGCTGTCTGACGAACCAAGCACACATATCCTTGAGCCGTTGTTTCTTGGCGTCCGAACCGCCGTTGAATCGGGTGAGGAGTCGTTCTACATCGCGGCTCCCAAGGATGTGGCTGAAGATGGAGCGTCGGCATGGCTGGACGACTTTCGCACTGAGTTCTACAGGAGGCCGTTTAGAACCCCGAATTTCGTTCAATATGGCCCTCATGCCGCCGCGGTACGTTACGATCCAAGCACGCGGACGCTTGCAATCAACCTCGATCATCCTTTCGTCGACAAGCTGACTAGCGACGGCAAGAAAAGAAACCCGGCCAAATTGTTCGCTACATCAGAAGTGCTGCTGGAAGGGCTGCTTCAGCAACAAGGTATTGGGACTGCGTCTATTGCAGGACTTCTCTGCTCTCGGGACCGCACTTTGCGAATTATGGCGGGTGACGCGCCCCCAAGTGCGACTGAAGCCATTAGGCTGCTCGAGGTTGCCAATCACAACAAGAATACACTCGAGCGTGCGACGGGCGCTGCATTTCGCGTTCTCGGATTCGAATACGAGCGGAGGGGAGGCAGTAGGCCTGGAGCGGACGGCGTCCTGTTCGCCCGTTTAGGCCGGCACGATGCGGCACGTGACCCGAGGGACTACAAGCTTGTGTACGACGCCAAGCACACGGCGAAGCCATCCGTTCCGGCGGACAAGATTGATCCGTCGAGCTTGGAGACCTTTCGCGCCGAAGAAGGTGCGGCGTATGGTTTCTTTGTCGCTGCGAAGTACGCATCTGAAGAAGATGCGGATGGGAAAGTGAATCGGAAAATGTTTCCGAAGTCGCCCCAGCCGACCTATCAGCGCCTAACCTTGCTCAAGATCGAGCATCTGAAACGACTGATCCGATTGCACTTGCACCATGGACTGACTCTCACGGACCTTTGGAACATGTTCGAAGGTTGCCGAACCGTCACTAGTGTAGACAAGTGGATCACCCACATGCACGACAAGCTCTCGACAAGTGAAGTCTCTATCGACGTCTTGATGGGTGAACTTGAGCGTTGGAAACTTGACAAGAATGCTGTCCACAATATCAAGGTGGCCCGTGCTCTAGTGCCGAGCCTACAAGAATTCTTACCGATGCGACTGAAGGCCCGACTAAAGGCAGTGGCGACCATCATTGGGAAGAGATGGATTGAAGTAAACGATTCCGATGATGTTGTCATGCATCAGACAAAGGACCAGATACTGGCGGAGCTCGACCGCCAGATTAAGACGCTGGAGTCCTCGAATTAGGGCAGCCATGAGGGAAGTCACTAGGTAATGAAACTCGCTACAATACACCCGTTTTCCGCACGTATGGCGCCGGAGCTTGTACGCGAGGCCCTCAAACTCGTTCCCGCGGGCGGGCAGGTCCTTGATCCAATGTGTGGTTCTGGTACGGTTCCTCGTGCGACCGTGGAAGCGGGTCATGAGTGCATCGGCGTCGACATCGATCCATTGGCTGTGACGATGTCGCGAGTATGGACAAGTCGCTTGGACCCAGAGGAAATTGAGCGCGATGCTGTGGATCTGATCCAAAGAGCAGAGTCACTCAGTTCAAGCGCCGTTCAGCGACCAGCCGATCTGGAAACCCGCCAGTTCATTTCCTATTGGTTCGCAGCAAAGCAAGAAGACGAGCTTGCGCGGATGATGACGGTTCTACAACGAAGTGACACGCCGACGAAGGGCGCTTTGATGATCGCACTTAGCCGTATCATCGTGTCAAAAGAAATGATGGCATCTCTGGCCCGAGACACATCCCACAGCCGCCCGCATAGGGTCGCTAAGAAAAAAGCTTTGACGCTTACTTGGGGTTCCGAAGGTCTGCTAAACTAATCGCTTCCCGACTCCTCCCAGAACGCATCGTTGGCAAGGCGTCAATTAGGCTTGGCGACGCACGTACTCTCAATGGGATAGGTGACAATCGGTTTGATCTGGTACTTACGTCACCACCATACCTCAACGCAATTGATTACATGAGGGGTCACAGATTGTCCTTGGTATGGATGGGTCATGTAATCGCGTCACTAAGGGAAACGCGCGCATCCAGCGTGGGGGCAGAACGAATCATGGCGCGACAGGCGAAATCACCGGAAATCTTGCCTTATGTGAGCCAAGCTGGCGGCTCCACCATCAGTTCGCGACATCTGGGATGGATTCGACGAGACGCGGTTGACATGGAGGCAGTGCTCCAGCAAATACACAGAACGGTCAAAACAAGTGGACATGTTGTTCTGGTGCTCGGCAACTCGTTTATCCGTGGGGCTAGCGTGAATAACGCGCAACTGATCGAGTCGTTGGCAATCAGGAATGGTCTTGATGTCCAAGATCGAAGAACCCGAGAAATACCGGCACGCAGGCGTTACCTTCCGCCGCCGGGTGATGGAGGGAACACGCTAGATCCGCGCATTCGCACCGAAACGGTGCTAACTCTACAGCCTGCTGCGTGAGCACCGAGCGAGCCTGTACCTCCGATCTCCGGATGAATCGAGTGTGGAGTTCTACTTCAGGGGCGTGTTTACTACCGGGTCAGGAACCAGTTGGGAGACTGGGCAGACTTGACAGATTCGTTCTACGGCAGGATCGGAGAGCTGCCACTGAGAGACAGAGAATATCTGCGTCTACAGAAGCGTAGGCCGCCATGTGTGACCTAGGAGTACATCAAATAGGATGGAACGCGGCTCCAGCCGCAACTGTTTGTTCCTGAGGCTCGCGCATTCTCGTGCTGCTAGGTTAGGCAGACCGACAGCATGGCCCGTTCCCCGCTGCTGCGACTTGGGCCCGCCTAGGGCCGTTGGCTGTTCCACAGTCACTGCACCTACTCTCCCACGTTAGCTGTTCTCAAGCGGCCAGTTGGCCTGATACAGGCCATTCCGGACTGCGTGTCGCAGGGTTGCAGCCCTACATGTGAGGGAGTAGAGACCGTTGATTGAGGTTCAAGCTATCCCTCAGATCGATACCCGCAGGCTCCCTCAAGATGCTCGCCGATGCCTTGGCCGGCACCGCCCCGCTCACGTTCGCGCAGCTGTAGGCCGCCCTCTACGGGTTCTCCCCCGCTACTACCTCCCGCTACCTGCGTGCCGTCCCCTACTTGGCAGCCACAATCACAATGGCCGCCTCTACACCCGCGCCGCCCCTGACGCTTAGGGCAAATAGGGTATCCCCTGCCTCGGCTCCGCCTGCTTCTCGCGTAACGGCGTCCTGACCCCTACCGTCACGCGCCTTGTTCAACAAGGCCGCGCTCAGAATTACCACGGACGGGGTAAGGCGCGTAGAACATCAGAAGTGCACGTTGGTGTTGCCAGATGGTAGCCAGTCGAGGGCGCAATTAGCTCGCGACTCATGCGGGCGAGACGATTGGGGCAACCACAAGGGTGAGCTGTGTGCTGGCTCGGCTCGCATGAGCCTTCCAGGATTGGCGATGGACCTCGGTCTGTCGCCGCCGCCCAAGCGTCGGCGGGTGGCGGTTGCCAGCAGCACTCGCAGCGACGCTCTCGGCCAACCATTCCGGCCATCGAGTTGCAGGGCTCGCTGAACGATCTGGGAGAGATCGCGCTTCGCTTGGCCGACATCCTCAAGCAGCGTCGGCATTACGGGGATCTGCTGCCAGCCGAACACCCGCTGAGGCGCGGTGGTACCATGCGGACCATGCTAGGCTCGCTCGCGGACGCCCGCCGCCCGCCGCCGGGAGGGCGAGCGCTGCTGCTGTGCGCCCTGTCGTGGGCCGCTGCCGGCCTGCCGGCGCAGGAGTCCGCAATTGTCGTCACGGTGCTCGACGAGCGGACCGGGGAGATCCAGCCGGATCTGGGCCCCGAACGGTTCGATGTCCAGGACGGCGACTTGCCTCTGCGGGTGCTCGCGGCGGACCCGCTCCGCGGACCCGTTGATGTCCTGCTGCTGGTGGACGCCAGTATGGCGGGGCACGAGGCCCGCGCCTACGCTGACGCCATGGTGGCTGAACTGCCCGAGGGCGTCTCGATGGCCGTCGTTGGCTTCAACGACAGCGCCGAGCTGCTGCAGGACTTCACCTCCGACCAGGACCATCTCCGACGGGCGCTGGGTCGGCTCGCCTTCGAGGCGCTGCCGCGCCTGCTGGACGCGCTGGTGGCCTCGCTGGAGGACGGCTTCCGCTTCAGCCCGAACCGCAAGGCGGTTGTCGTAATCTCCAGCGGCGCCGTGGCCGCCAGCCGCGTGTCTGAGGCGGAGGTGCTGGAGGCTGCCCGCGCCAAAGGAGTCCCGATCCACGCCGTCTTCGTCCGCAACGCCGCCCGAGCGCAGCTGCGCCGGCTGGCCCTCCGCACCGGTGGCGGCGCCTTCGCCGCCAAGCGCCTGAAGCTGGATCCCCGCGGACTGGCCGAGAAAGTGCTCGCCGCCGTCGCCAACCCCTACCAGCTAACAGTCTCGGGCGTGTTCGCGCTGGGTAGCGACATCCGGGTCGAAGTGTCCCGCGTCGCCGGCCAAGGAAAGCTGACCGCGTCCGCGCTGCCGGTCGACTGAACCCGTCCGCGCCAGATCGCGCCTAGCCGCGCGGAGCGGGAACCGGCGTGGCTAAGTAGCCGGCGATATTGCCGCTCTCGATCTTGTTCACCACGATCTCAAACGGAGTGCGCGTGCCTTCGACATAGAACTGCACCGGCTCGAGCAGCGTCCGCCGGCGCTTGACGATCTTGTTGTCGTCAGCCCACAGCTCGATCGTGTAACGGTTGCGCTTCTTGTCGGTGCCGGTGAGCTTGATGCTGACCGGTCCTACTCGCTCCGGCTTCTTGGTCCGGCCCAGGCTGAATTCGTAGTAGGTGCGATCGCCGAGCTTCTTGAGGACCGCCAGCTCGTCCGCGTTGGTCGCTATCAGACCGCTCTGGATCCCCAAGTCGCCCTTCACGCTCGTCAGATCCTCGATCGTCGACTGCAGCTTGGCGGTCGTCTCGTCGATCTCCTGCTCCACGGTCCCAACGCGCCCGTCCAACGCTCCGACCGAAGACTGCGTGGCCTCTTGGTACTCATTCAGCTTGCTGCCGACTTCTCCGATCCGCTCGGCGCTCTGCTCGCGCGTCTCCTCGATCTCGGTCTTGAGCGTCTCGGTTGTTCCGGCCACCCGGCGCTGGACCTGCTGCACGCTCTGCTCGATCTGGCGCTGCGTAGACGCCACCTCCGAGTTGACCCGCTCCACTTCCTGCGCCAGCTGGTCCTGCGTGCGGTTGACGTTGCCGTCCAGCAGGGAGAGGCGCTCCTCGTGCGTGCCCAGCATCGCGGTCATCTCGTCGCGGAACGAGTTCAGCTCGAGCAACGTGTACACGTTCGTTGCGGCCAGCAGCGCTAGGCCGACCAGCAGCACGATGGCTATTGGCGGCACCGAGCCGGCCCCTGCCTCCCGGCGATGGCTGTCAGGCGTTGCGATGGTGTTGTCTGGCATGTGAAAATTCCCCTCGGATTGTCGGCGCTCTGCCGTCTAGGTTATTCTACAAAGTCTGAGCGGCTTCCAGCCACTGCTGTCCGGTTAGACGCTTGTCGCCTGCGAATCGGTTTCGCCGGCCCTGCTGCTTCCCGGTCCGGCGCCGGCCCATCGGCCTTGCCTCAGACGCACTGCGATGTTAGCTTCAGTCTCCGCAACCATCCTCCTCCTGCTCGCCGTCTCGCTTCCCGCCACGGCAGGCGAGTGGCGCGACCTGTTCGATGGCCAAACACTCAACGGCTGGGTCCAGCGCAACGGATTCGCCACCTACCGCGTCGAGGACGGCGCCATCGTGGGCCGCACCGCGGCCGGCAGCCCCAACTCCTTCCTCTGCACGGCGACCCATTTTGGCAACTTCGAGCTCGAGTTCGAGGTCAAGGTGGACGACGGCCTGAACTCCGGCGTCATGATCCGCTCCAGCCAGAAGACCGCGGCCACTGGAGAAGGCCGCAACAGCGCCATCGGGCGCGTGTGGGGCCCCCAGGTGGAGATCGAGTCGAGCGGGCCGGACGGCGCCGAGTCCGGCTACGTCTACGGCGAGGCGACTGGCCGCGGCTGGCTGACGCCGCAGGAGCGGCTGGTTCCCCATAAGGCGGTCCGCGACGGCGAGTGGAACACCTTCCGAGTCGTGGCTGACGGCCCGCGCATCCGGACTTGGATCAACGGCGAGGCCATCGAGGACCTCACTGACGAGCAAGCCTACGCCGCGCACGGGGGCGGCTTCATCGGCCTGCAGGTCCACGGCATCCGGCCAGGCTCCGGGCCCTTCGAGGTCTCATGGCGCAACATTCGGATCCGGCCGCTCGACTGAGCGCCCGACGGTCGGCGTTCCCGCGGATGGCAGGCTGAAGAGGCCGCCAGCATGCCGGCCCCGCCTGCCAGCCGCAGTTTCCTGAGGCACTTCCTGCGCGTCAAGCGCGCGAGTTCGCGGGGGCGTCGGATCACGCCGCCGTTCGTGACGCTGTACGTCACCACGCGCTGCGACGAGCGCTGCGTTCACTGCTACTACTGGGACCAGCTCAATCCGCGGCCCAACCGGGACTTCACGCTCGGCGAGTTTGAGCGCGCGCTGGCGTCCATGGGCGAGATCTTCAACCTCTTCATCGGTGGAGGCGAGCCCTTCCTGCGGCCTGACTTGGCGGCCATCATCCTCACTGCGTGCGAGCGCAACCGCGTAGCGAACGTCTATGTCCCGACGAACGGCCAGCATACGGCGCGGGTGGCGTCCGTCCTCGAGGCCGTCCTGGAGGGCGCCCCTCAACTGCGCTTCCATTTGAACCTCAGCATTGACCATGTCGACGAGCGCGAGCACGACCGCATCCGCGGGCGCGCTGGAGCGCTGCGCCGGATGCGGGCCACCGTCGAGGCCCTCGAACCGCTCCGGCGCCGTTACCCCAATCTCATCGTCCACACGCTCACGACGGTCATGAAGGACAACCAGGCTGACGTCCTCCGGATCCACGAGAACCTCAAGCAGTGGGTGAATCCCGACGGCACGTCCTACAACTACTGCCGCGGCAATCCACTGGACCCGTCGCAGGCCGAGGTCGATCCGCAACTTTACCGGGAGTTGGCCGACCGCGTCAGCAGCGACTGGCGCTCAGGCCGTCTGCGCCGAGGCGCCTTCTCCCGCGCCAGCCACAGCCTTGACGAGGTGGTCCGCGCCAGCGTCGAGCGCACGGTGGTGGAGGGCCGGGCCCAGTTCTCCTGCGTGGCGGGGCGGCTGTCCTGCGTGATCTACAGCAACGGAGACGTCACGGAGTGCGAGACGAAGGACTCGCCGCTCGGCAACCTGCGCGATTGCAACTACGACTTCCGCTCGCTGTGGTTCTCTAAGCGGGCGGAGAGCGTGGCTGCCGCCGCGGCCGACGGGTGCTTCTGCACTCACGAGTGCGGCCATTACGCATCCACGATCTACAGCGTGCGGGGGCTCGCCAAAGTGGCGGTCCGAGCGGCCCGCTCCGCTCCCGTGAGCTAGCGGCCTGCCGCTCGGTCCTAGGGTGCGGGCTGGCAGCTGGCGACTCGCTCGCCCTCGCGCAGCCGCTTGGGCGCCTGTGCCGGAGCGCTTCGGACTCCACCGGCTGATCCGGAGCGCACGCTGCGCTACCATGCGTAGTGTCGGCGGCGACGGTCGCGCGGCATGCTGGTGTCCCTCCTGATCGGCTGCGGGTGTAGCGGGCCGGCTTAGTTCCGGCCGACTCTCGCCTTGCCCCTGCGCAGCCGGACGGCTGCCAGACCCACACGGGAGGACACCATGCTGCGGACCATCCGCGAACTCCTACAGACCGTCTTCAAGCACGACCCCGCTGCCAAGAGCGGCTTGGAGGTGCTGCTCTGCTATCCGGGCGTCCACGCCATCCTCCTGCACCGGGTCGCCCACCGGCTCTATCGGTGGCGCCGGTTCGTGCTCGCGCGTCTCGTATCACACCTCGGGCGCACCCTCACCGGGATCGAGATTCATCCGGGGGCCTCGATCGGACGTCGCTTCTTCATCGACCACGGCATGGGCGTCGTGATCGGGGAGACGGCCGTCATCGGCGATGACGTGCTGATCTTCCAAGGCGTGACCCTCGGCGGAACCGGGCACGAAGCCGACCGACGGCATCCCAAGCTCGGCAACCATGTCGTCGTTGGTTCCGGAGCCAAGGTGCTGGGCCGGATCGAACTCGGGGAGTGGGCCAAGGTTGGCGCCGGGTCAGTCGTGGTGAAGTCCGTGCCGCCGCATGCCACGGTCGTCGGCATCCCGGGACGGATCGTGGCGGTCAAGGGCGTCGCCGTCGAGCACGACGAATGGAAGATGCTGGAGCACGGTGAGCTGCCCGATCCGGTGGGCCAGACGCTCGCCAATCTGAATGAGCGCCTCGTTCTGGTCGAGGCCGAACTCAGGGTGGAGGACACCCGCGAGAACGACGGCTCCGGGATTTGGACTGCAGGCTGACAGGGCGTCCAAGCCGCATCGTCGCTCGGCGTGGCAGACTCTCAGAGGGCTACCGGGTCCTCATCCTCCTCCAGAGGTGGAAGTCCGAGGTCCTCCGGGTCCATCGGCTCGACGGGCGGGCCGCCGCCACCAGTCATCTTCTGCGCCTTGCGCTGCGCCTTCTTCTCATCCTTCTCCCGGCGCTTCGCGGCGCGCGCCAGTTCCTTGAGGCGTTTCTGGAATCTAGTGTTCGAACGACTGGCCAATGGACTTCCCTCCTAGTGATGCTTGCTTCAACGGCTCCTGCCATGTTGGCTGCTTGGCTGGGGCTTGACTCACGTCGGTTCGCCCGCCAGCCTGCTCAAGAGCTCCAGTCCGGCCATCCACGGGAAGGGCTGGCTGGTATCCCCCGCTATCCGTCGATCCGGCACTCCGCTCCGTCCCGGCACCGTCTGGCAGACCGCTCTCAGCCGGGACTCCGACCCAGCGACGGCTGTGCAGGTGGCCGCTAGTTCCGACGCGAGCGCTTGGCGGGCCGCTTGGCCCGACTCTCCTTGAGCTTGCTTCTGTTCCGCTTCGGCTTGCTGATCCGGAATGTTCCGCTGCCAAGGTACTCCGCTGTGTAGGTAGGGCGCTTTTGAGCCATCGAATTCTCTCTCGCCGCTATGATAGCGCATCGGTTGCGAGACTTGGGGGCCGCCCCCAGCGGGGCCCGCAGCTGGCAGCCAGATGAAGCGGCGGATCCGCCTATGCGCCTCAGCTGCCTGGCCGCGGCTCCACACTGCTGGACAGATCACGGCTCCCGCTGTAGATCTCGTTGGGAGCATCGTAGTCCTGAGCGGACCGCGACCAGCTGCCGCGCTCTCCGACAATCAGCCCCTCAACCCGCTGCACGAACTGTGGGAACAGGTCCCCGGCACCGTACGGGCCGCTGCCCGTCAGGTACAAGGCCCTTTCCTGCCTGAGAGCGTCGCAGATCGACCTGCACTCCAGCCATTGCTTGTGGTACTGGCCCAGTTCCTGCAGAGCGACCAGCACCACGATCGATGCACCCACAACCGCGACTAGCACCTCGCCAACCGTGTTGGAGCTCGCGAAGCCCGCCAGCACCGGCACAGTGCCGGCCACTACGAGTTCCATCGTGCGCATCGCCCGGTGCTTCAACTTGGCGGCTTCGCTCCTCTCGTAATACCAATCGATCTGCTCGTCGACGCGATTCTGAATGTACTCTTCTGCGTTCATTGGTATGGTGACCGCCCCTCCCAAGTCGACCGGGCCGCCTCGAACGCTGACTCCTGAGTCCAAGTCCAGCTTGCTGCCGGCGATGCTCCGTCGGCTTGATTGCGACGCCTAGTGTAGACCAGCACCCTGCTGACCGTCAAGTCGGAGGCTGCCGACCGACTCCGTTCGCGTTCCGTCGCCGCAGCTCCGGCTCGGGGCCTTGCACCTGGGCCCGCACGGCGCTTGCGCTCCGGCACTCGGCACCGAGCAGCGGATCATGGCGATGCAGGCAGAGGGGCCTGCTGATTCACGGACACAACCTTCCCGACACCTAGACCGTGAGGGTGAAGTCTGGCCGCCAGCGCCAGCACCGGATCCGCGCCGCCCGTCCCGCGGGCGCCGTCCGGGCCCGCCCAGACCAGACCGCGACAGTGCCGCATGGACGCCCGCGCCTCGGGCCTATACTAATGAACTTCGCTCCATGGCCTATCCCCGCCTCGCTCGCATGCGGTCTGTCAAGGCATTCCGCGCCCACTGCGACTCACTCGGACTTTCCGTCCAAGCCGAAGACGCCCTTCTCCCCGCTCCGGATTCCCCGCTGGCGCGCCCAGCACAAGTGGACGGGGTGAGAATCGGTAATCGCTTCGTGATCCACCCCATGGAGGGGTGGGACGCGCGGCCCGACGGCTCCCCCAGCAAGTGGGTCCGCCGGCGCTGGCGCAACTTCGCCCGCAGCGGCGCCAAGTGCATTTGGGGCGGCGAAGCCATGGCCGTCACGCGATCCTCGCGCGCCAATCCCCGCCAGCTCGTCATCCAGCCCGCCACCGAGAGTGCGCTCCAAGACCTGCACGACGAGCTGCTGCGCACCCACCGGGCTGAATTCGGGAGCGCCGGCGACCTGCTAACCGGCTTCCAGCTGACGCACTCGGGCCGGTTCTCCCGGCCCGACTCCTCCGGGCCCAAGCCGCAGATCCTGTACCGCCACCCGTTCCTGGACCGCAAGGTCGGGTTGGCCGAGGACCATCCCGTGCTGACCGACGACCAGATCCGGCGCATCATTGACCGTTTCGTCGAAGCCGCCGGGATTGCCGAGCGTTGCGGGGCCGGCTTCGTTGATGTCAAGCACTGCCACGGCTACTTGGGCCACGAGTTCCTCAGCGCCGTCACGAGGCCGGGCCCCTTCGGTGGGTCCTTCCGGAACCGGACCCGGTTCTTGACTGAGGTGGTGTCCGGCATCCGGGCCTCCTCCACCTCCCGCATTCGGATCGGCGTGCGGGTCTCGGCGTTCGACTTCGTCCCCTACCAGGCCGACCCTGCCGAGCGGGAAGGCAAGCGCCTCGGGCCCGGAGTCCCCGAGGACTTCTCCAGCTCGCTGCCCTACCGCCACGCCTTCGGCGCCCGGGCCGACCGCCCCGTCGAGTACGACCTCACGGACACCGTGCGGTTCCTCGGCCTGCTGCGCCAGCTCGGCATCCGGCTGGTGAACGTCACGGCCGGGAGCCCGTACTACAACCCCCATATCCAGCGGCCGGCGCTGTTCCCTCCGTCGGACGGCTACCAGCCTCCCGAGGACCCGCTCGTGGGATGCGATCGCCAGATCGCCGCCACGGCGGAGCTCAAGTCCAGCTTCCCGGACCTGTTCTTGGTGGGGACCGGCTACACCTACTTTCAGGAGTACCTGCCCCAAGTGGCGCAGTGGGTCGTTCGCAGCGGCCGCGCCGACGCGATCGGCTTGGGGCGCATGGTCCTCTCCTACCCTACGCTCCCCCGCGACGCGCTCCGGGACGGCCGGCTGCAGACCAAGCGGATCTGCCGCACCTTCAGCGACTGCACGACCGGCCCTCGCAATGGCCTGATCTCCGGTTGCTACCCGCTCGACCCGGTCTACCGGAAGCTGCCGGAAGCCGCTGTCGTGAGGCGGATCAAGGCTTCCCTGTAGTGGCTTGCAGGGCCGTTCAGGCTCGGAGCTCGTCGAAGGGGACCCAGCCGACCTTGGCCCCCCATTCCAGCCAGGCGGCCTCCAGTTCGGCGACTTGGTCGGGCAGCTCGCCGGCGAGGTCCCGTAGCTCGCTGCGGTCCCGCTCCAGGTCGTACAGCTCCCATCTCCCGGCTTGGTGCGTGGATAGTCGGCGCCGCGAGACCAGCTTCCAGCAGCCCATGCGCACTGCCCGATTGCCTTGGTGCTCCCAGAAGATGGCTTTGTGTCCATCCCTCGCGCCCGTCTGCAGCACCGGCCGCAGGCTCCGCCCCTCCAGTGGCAGCACGGCTTGGCCGGCCCGGCTGTCCGGGTACCTTGCCCCCGCCAAATCGATGCAGGTCGCCATCAGGTCGATGACGTGTCCGGGGGCGTCCGTGACGCTTCCGGGCGGTGTGCGGATGCCATCCGGCCAGTGGCAGATCAGCGGCGAGGCGATGCCGCCTTCGTGCATCCAGCTCTTGAACAGCCGCCAAGGTGTGTTGCTCGCGTTGGCCCACGGGCGGTCGTAGCCGTCGAACGTGCCCGGCCCGCCCGGCACGGCGTTGGGGTCGCCCCACGTATTCCGCGGCGTGCCCATCGGGATGTCAGCGCTCTCATGGCAGCCGCCGTTGTCGGAGAGGAACAGGATCAGCGTGTTGTCGAACCGCCCCGTGTCCTGCAAGGCCTGGACGACCCTGCCCACGCCTTGGTCGAGGCAGTCGACCATGGCCGCGTACACTTCCATGCGGCGCTCCCAGAGAGCCTTGTCCTCGACCTCGCTCCACGCCGGCACGTCCGGGTTCCTAGGGCTCAGCCTCCAGCTCGCGGCTCGGATGCCGGTCCCGGTCTGGCGCTCGAAGCGCTCGCGGCGCAAGGTATCCCACCCCGCGCTGTACTGACCCGCGTACTTGGCGACGTCCTGCGGCTTGGCTTCTTATGTGGGGCATTACATAAGAAGCCGAGCACCAGCTCATCGTCGGAGCGCTGCGGCAAGTACACGTTGGCGTCCTCAATGAGGGCCGCCTCATGCACCCGGCACAGGTCCAGCAGCTGAAACCACTCGACCGTGTTGCGCGCCCAGCGCGAAACCTCGATCCCGAACACGCCCCCGACCTGATCCAGCGACAGCAGCCGGCACAGCTCGTCGAATCCTCCGCGCGTCCCCTGCGTCGCGGCGCTGCGCTCCAGATCGCTGTCAATCGTCCGAATGCGGTCCCGCCTCCAGCCCAACTCCAAGGCCCGTTGCACCAGCCCGTACTGGCGGGCCTGCGACTCCCGGTTGTGCAGCACCTGCCGGGGGGACGACTGACGCACGTAGACCACCGCCAGACGGCTCAGCTGCCGGACTCCGATCTTCGCGCTCATGGTGCGCCTCCCGCTGCCCCATCCGGACCATCACCCGCGCCAGTTCCGCCACTAGGCGTTGCCGCTGCGCGGGCGGCACGCTCCGCCACTGCTGCCAGCGCCGCTCGCGCTCCAGCAGCTCCAGCAGCGGTCTCATCCGAACCTCCATCCTGGGCAGAGCTGCAGCGCTGCGCGAGCGCACGCACCAGATTACACAGTGCCACGAAATCCGGCAACTCGCCGGCCAGCCGCGGCGAGTGCGGCTCCCGCGCGCCGAGACTGGTCCACGACGCCGGCAGCCAGCAGGTGCTCCCGTCCGGCAGCCGGACCTTGACTCTCAAGCCGCGCGGACCGACATTGCGCACGCCGATGACCGACACCGTCGTGCCCTCCAGCGGATGGCGCGGACGGCGGATCGTGACCGCATCCGGTGGTGGCCCCGCCGAATCATCCCCCTGTGGTATAGCAGTATGTGGCGAAGGTCCTCGCCTTCCTCGACGCCCTGCCCCCCACCCCGGCACACGCTCCGCCAGCCCAAACCGGCTCCGACCGGGCGCTCTCCCTGCCGCCCCCCTGCCACGCCCGCTGGCCTCCCGTCCGCCACTACCTGGCCCGCTCCCGACGCCTCGACCCCCGCCTGCTCGACCAATGCCGCCAAGCCGGCATCCTGTGGGCCGACGCCCGCCAAAACGCCGTCTTCCTCTGCCGCGACCTCCAACAACAGCCCGCCGGCGCCGAACTCAACGACTCCCGCCCCAGCCCCTCCGGCGCCACCTTCAAGGGCCTCGCCCCGGGCTCCCGCAAACAACGCGGCGGTTTCTGGATCGCCCCCCATGCTCCCCGCTCCAACACTCCGCCCCACTGCGTCCTGCTCTGCGAATCCGCCATCGACGCCCTCTCCGCCGCCCTGCTCCAACTCCCCCAACTCCCGCCTCACACCCTCTTCGCCTCCGCCGCCGGCCTCGCCCACTCCATCCCCGCCTGGCTGAACTCCATCCCCCCCACCAACTGCTCTGCGGCTTCGACAACGACCCCCCTGGCCAACTCGCCGCCCAGCGCCTCCTCGAACGCCATCCCGCCGCCCGACGCCTCCCGCCTCCCGGCGCCAAGGACTGGAACCAACTCCTGCTGCTGCGCTCCTGCTAACCCCCCTCCTCTTCCTTCTTGCAGTAGCCGTTTTCCAGCTCACCCTCCCACCTCCCCAAGCCAGACGCAAGCAATCCGGAAAATTCCGCTACCCGCCTGCCATTTATTCCGGAAAACGCCTTGCCATTGATTCCGGAAAACAACAGGGGTTGCAGCGGCTCGCCGAGGACGGCCATTGGTCGCCCGCGGGGACTGGCCTCTGGATTGATCCGACAGGATTGCCGCGCTCTGTTGGGTGTTGGCTGGGGTGCGGGGCATGGCGTGTGGGGTGGGCATCAGGGAAGCTCGCTGTGGAGAGGGCGGGAATCCAGCTCGGCATTCCGGGCACCGGCTGGTGGGCCTGATGGGAGGTCCAGTGGGCCGGCCGGCTGGGTCGCCTTGTCTGCGTGGGGGCTTGGAGGTGTTCTGGGCGGCCTCCAAGCGGGTTGTGGAGGGCGTTGTGGTGCGGCGGCTGGAGGCGGCTGCGAGCTGGGCGAGATGTTCATGGCGCCGGTGGATAGCGGGGTGCACGTGCGGCGACTGCCTGGTTGGAGGTTCGTCCCAGGCGCACCCGGAGCAGGGCGGGGTCGGCAGAGGCTGGGAGCCGATGGCTGCGGTTGGCGGGTCAGGCGGGGAGGACTGGAGGCTGGTGGCTGGAGGTGCTCGACGGGCAAGTGAGGTGGTGCGCGGCGGTGGGCTCCGGTTGAGGAGGGATGGAAGGGTGGGGGAGGTATGGGTGCCACTCATCGCGGGCGGTGGCGGGTGGACCGGTGTCTTCCGGCTGAGGAGGGAGGGTCCTAGTAGAGAAGAAAGGGTGCGAGGTGCTGTCGTCGGGGGTGGCTCGCAGAGGGGCCCGCAGGGTTCGCCACGGGGAGCGTGATGGGCTGGTGGCTGGAGTCTGGGGGGATGGTTGGCTGAGCGTGGGGTGTCTCAGGGCGAGCCGCAAGGCGAGCGCGGTGGGTTGGGCCGCAATTCGGCTTGGGGGTGTGCAATGCGGACTACGAACGCGTTGTAGTGGGTGTTCTGGTGCGGAACGGCACGGAGTAGGGCTGTCTCTTCAGGAAGGGGCGGCAGCGGGGTTGTGCTGCCGGGATCTGCTGACGGTGTTGGGCGATGTGCTGGCCGGGCAGGTGTCGGTCTGGGCAGCAGTCGTCCACAAGACGTGACAGCAGGACGCGGTTGAGGTGGCTGGGGGTGTCTACCTTCGGTTGCGGTGCCGGGTGCGTATGGGGGGCGGCCGTCGGCGGAAGGGTGTGGATGAGGCGGGAGGTTGTCGTCCGGGTGATGGGAGAGGGCCTCGCTGACCATGGTGTGCCGTTGTCGCCGCGAGCGGGTCGCGGCGCTGAGCGGGATGGGCTGGCGGCAGGGTTCTCGCGGCGTGGTGCGCTGAGCGGGAGGCGGCTCCAAGCGGGATCCAAGGCGAGGACCGTAGGTTGGAGCCATGAATCGGCGGGCGGCGCTGTGAGTAGCCGGTCGCCAAGTTGCGGCGGATGGTGGGTTGCGGGGCGGCTTGGGAGTGGGTTGCTGCTAGTGGCGCGTGGCGGCCGTCCGCATCAGGCGGGCGTTGGCGGCTCCGAGACGGACGGCACGCGGTGGCGGTCACATTCCCCACACCGTGATCGGCGGGGCTCCGGGCTCGGGGTCCCTGCGAAACACCCGCTCCTCCCAAGACTTGTTGGGGCGCAGGTCGAAGACCACCAGGTGCCCGGCTTCGGCGCCGCAGCGGTCCATGTACCAAGCCGTCTGCTCCAAGCCTTGGCTGATGGTGCTCTCCAATCCCTTCTTCTTGCCGACCACCTTGCACTCGATGACCTGCTTGAGGGGACGGTCAGCCAGCGGGCGGCCCGGGCGGGGCCATTCGACGACCAGGTCCGAGCGTCCGCGGGCGATGGCGTACTCCCGCGTGATCCGTCCGCCGCTGTTGACGATGCGGTGCAAGTAGCCGTGCAGCACCAGCTGGGGGCCGGCCTCCCGGTGGCCGTAGCGCTCCAGCCACGACTCGGAGTGCTCGCGGAAGTAGTCCTGGAACCCGGCCAGCAGCGCCTTGACGTCCAAGCTGCCGTCCGGCTGGATGTACCAGCCCGGGGAGACGAGCTCCCTGAGCGCGCGTTCCTGGACGGTGGTCAGCTCGCGGGGGATGACTTCGGCGTAGATCGGGTTGGCCATCCGGATCGGGCCGGCGGCAGCGACGAGGCCGAGGTCTTGGACGTACTCCAGGTCGCGCCCTGAGAACTGGTATTCGGGAGAGCCCGCGATCATCGGCAGGATCACCCGCCGGACGCGCTCCTCGGTGAGCGCGTTGGCAAGCTGGTCGAGGTGGGTGACGCGCTGCAGGATGAGGGTTTCCTTGGCCCGCTCGACGGCGCCGGCTGTCACCGGGCGGCTGCGGTCCCGCCCCGCCTCGTCCTCGAAGCACACCTCGTAAGCCAGCGCGTTAATCAGCCACGGCTGCCCCGCAGTGAGCTCCCAAGTCCGCGCCAAGGCCCGCGGCTCGAACTGCTGGCCAGTCTCCGCGGTGTGCTGGCCGAGCAGCGACCGCATCTCCTGCTCCGTGAAGTCCCCCAGTCGCAGCGACTTGGCCTTGATGTTGAAGGCGCTGCCGGTGTTGACCCGGCCTCCGGCCGCGCTGGAGTAGACGCGATAGTCGCGGACGTCGCGCACTCCGCACAGGATTACGCTCTGCGGGAAGCCGTCAGGCCTCCGGTTGTAGCCCATCCGCAACTGCCGCAGGACGGACAGCAGCGAGTCGCCTCGCAGCGTGTCGATCTCGTCGATCAGCAGCACGAGGGGCTTGCTGGCAGCCTCTGCCCAGTCGGTGAGCGTCACGTTGAACGCGCTGCCGCCGCCATCGTTCTCCAGCGAGCGTCTCCAGACGCTGCCGACGAACCCGTCTTGGAGCATTCGCCGTGCCTGAAGTGCCAGCTGGCTCAGCACGGTCCGCATCGCCCTATCCACATCCTCGCCAGCTGTCTGCGCTCCTTCGACATTGACGTACACGCAGCCGTATCTACCGGTTGAGCTGATCGTCTCGGCGAGCGCCGTCAAGGTCGAGGTCTTGCCGGTCTGGCGGGGGGCGTGCAGGACGAAGTACTTCTTACGGCCGACCAAGGTCAGGATCTTGTCCAAGTCGACGCGCTCCAAGGGAGGGATGCAGTAGTGTTCCTCCGCCTCCATCGGGCCCTCGGTGTTGAAGTACCGCTCCACGACTTGCAGTATGGCACGGCAACCGGCTTGATGAAGGTCGGAGCTGGACTGTCTCGGGCCAGGGTCCCCGGTCTGATTCACACTGGCAGCCTGGCTCCGTGCGGGGCTGGCGTGCCGGCCGGGTGGCGCGGGGAAGGGGCAGCAGGGTGTGCCGGTCACGGGTCGGAGGCAGCAAACGGGGGACGGCGTTGGCCCTGCGGACGGGTGTCTTCCGGTTGGGGAGAGTGTGTCGTCGCAGGCCGGTGCCAGCCACTGGCGTCGCGGGCGGCTCGCAGCGGGGCCGGCCGTGTTGGCTGCCAGGAACGGGATGGGCTGGCTAATGGGGAGCGCCTGAGAGCGAGCCGCGAGGCGAGGGCAGTGGTGCGTGGCGCAATTCGGTTGGGAGGGGCGTAGAGCAGTTTCCAAGTGGGTTGGGACGGGTGACTTGGTGCGGCGCGGCGGGATGCGTAGGCAGCCGCCAGTTGCTGGCCGGCGGCGGTCGGTCAGGAGGCGGGCTGGCAAGGACTGGTTCAGCGGCAGGCTGTCTCGTCAGGTCGGTTGCATGACAGCAGCTGGAGGCGAGCGAGTGTCTGGGCGAGACAGTGCCGTCAGCTGCCGACAGGGCGGGCACCGGACTTCGTTCAATCGGGGCTGAGGTCGAACGGCAGCGTTGGATTCCCGGTGGCGGAGCAGGCCTGTACTCGTTCAGCACTGTCGTCCGTTCCTCGCTGTGACGAAGTCTGAGGCGTGAGGAGCAGTGGCGCTCTATCGCGTCAGAATTCGGTTGGAGCGATGACGGCAAGCGGGCTCAGAGAGGTGAAGTAGAGGTGGGCTGCGCAGGTGTTGTGCCGTTGCCGGACTCGGCGGACCATTGTTTGACGCGGCGCCGCAGGTCGGAGTTGCGGGCGTAGCGGTTGAGGGCCGGCCGGACCGTGGCCTGTCCGGATCGCACTAGGTCGGAGAACGCCCGGGGCAGTGCGTTCAGAGTGCCGCACAAGATCCTGACGTGGTCCGGATGGCGCAGGTTGGCGGTCAGGGCGACCTGCGCCGGCTGGTCCTGCATGTCGCGCCCCAAGTGCGCGCGACCCAGTCGGCGTCGCAGCTCACGTTTGGCCTGGGAGAAGAAGTGCTCGGCCGAGTTGTTGGTGCGCTCCACGACCGCCACGATGCGGCCCTTGCCGTCCCGCACCACGGGATGTCCGAAGAGGTGCTCCCGGTAGCGGTCGAGATAGTCGAGCACGATCGCTGCCGGGCAGTGCCCTCCGCCTTGGCCCTGCCGTCGATGTGCCCTGACTTGCCGGCGCAGCCGGCGGCGGTACCGCCCGACTTGCTCGGCGACCGAGTTCAGCAGGGCGGCGCCGGCTGCAGCGCTCAGGGGCTCGTGCGGTGCCCGGCCGCGCAGCTCGTCATGACGCAGGCGGAGTAGGTCGCACAGGGTTGCGAAGGCCGCCTGACTGCGCTCCAAGCGCTGCGCGGCGGCCGTCAGGCCGAAGACGCTCTCGCGGACGGGCTCGAGCACCTCGGAGACGCGCCGCAGGATGCGGCGCTCAGCGCGGGAGCGCGGTGGCGGCAGGCGCTCGTCGGCCCGCTGGCTGAACTGCAGGCAGCGCCGGTAGAAGTCTAGGTGGGGCAGTCCGAAGGGTGGGCGGGGCTGCCGCCCGCCGTTCGTCTCCCCGCTGCGCTCGAAGGCGGCCGCCACGCGCCAATACAGCGCCCCGCGCAGCGCCTTGTTGCGGCGGCCGCCCTCCATGCGCGCCCGCTGGACCGACAGATCCGCGGCCGACAGGGTCCCTTTGAAGCCTTATGTAGGGTAGAAAGTTATGTGAGGCAGAAGGCGGAAAGCCCTGCAAAGACGCCTTCTTCCCCCCAACTGGCCTAACATAATATTTCCCCCTCAGAGGGTCTTCAGCTGCTCCAGCAGGCCCTTCTGCGTCTTCCATCGCGGTTGACCTCCGGCATCATGAGGAGAGGTGGATTTCATCGCCTCTGCCTTCGCTCTCAGATCGACTTCGGCGTAGGGGTTGGTGGTGGCGAGCGATACGTGGCCGAGCCAAGCTCGGATGGTATTCATATCCACGCCGGATTGCAGCAGGTGGCAGGCGCAGGTGTGACGCAATACGTGCGGTGTGACCGTTTTTCCTGCGAGTGTCGGCACGCGGGCCGCGGCCCGCTTCACAAGGTCGATGATGCCATGCCGCGTGTAGGAGTTTCGATGGCGGCTCCAAAAGACGGTCCGGCAGTTGGCCGGACGGTCTCGGGAGAGAGCGGCGAGCGCCTGCGCGGTTCTCGTCCATAGCGGCGTGACGCGAGTCCTTCCACCCTTGCCATGGATCGTTGCCCGCGCGGCTTCGCCCGTGCGTTCCGGGAGCTGCAGATCCTCCAGCTGCAGCCCCGCCGCCTCAGTGGCTCTCGCACCCGTGTTGTACAGGAACAGCAGCAGGGCATGCTCCACCAGTCCGCCTACGGACCGTCTGTTCGTCCCCGTGATCATGGCTTCCATGTCGGCTGCCTCGAGCCAGCCGATCCGGCGTCGCACCGTTTTCTTGACTGGAATGGAGCGGATGCTGCCGGCCCATTCGACCAGTGCGACGTCGCGCACCGAAACATAGCGGGCGAAGGACCGGATGGCCGCAAGGCGCTGGTTGCGAGTCTGCGCTGAGCAGCCCCGCTCGCTCTCCAAGTGGCCAAGAAAAGCTGTCACGCGGTCGGCGGACAGATCCTCGACCTTGAGACGTTCCACCGGCCGGCCGCACTGGCGCGCGACAAAGGGCAGCAGCAGCGTAAGGCAGTCGCGATCACTCTGCACCGTGTTCACGGCCAGATTGCGCTCGGTCGGGAGATACTCGATGAGGAAGCGCTTGACCCATGAGCCGAGCACCGGGCTAAGTTCCGGCATCGTGCCTGCTCCGCTGCGCTGGCTGCCCAGCATCCGGGCTTCGCGTTCGTTCGCTGTAGCGTTCGAACCGACCGCTGGCCTGGTCGAGCAATTCCGGGGTCATCGCTATATAGACCTGCGTCGCTGCCACGCTGCCGTGGCCGAGATAGGTCGACAGGGCCGGCAGGAGGGCTTGCACGTCGGCCCCCTCGCGATACCAGAGGGTCAGGCGGTGGGTGGCGAAGGAGTGACGCAGCGAATGCAGGCCAGCCCGCCGGCAGCCGGGCTTGCTGCTGCTGATCCCGGCTGCCCGCAGCGTCGTGCGAAACGCGTGACCGACGATGGCCTTGCCCAGCGGCGACCCGTCGCGGCAGGCGAGGAAGGCAGATGCCGTTCCCTCGCGGAACGGGCGCAGTGCTCGCGTGGCGGCGTAACGGCGAAGCAGGCCGGCAAGGTCAGCGCCGACCGGCACGAGTCGGCTCTTGTAGAATTCCGAATCGTTCACCGTGAGCACGGTCGAGTCCAGGTCCATGTCGGCCACGGTCAGTCGCCGCGCTTCCCCGGAGCGCAGCCCGGCACCGTAGAGCAGGAGCAAGAAAGTCCGGAAAGTCTCGGCATCGAGCTTCGGGCAACGTGTGCGCCCGCCGCCCGCCGCATGGAAGAGACGCCGCAACTCGTCGCGGGTGAAGATGAAGGACGGCGCTACTTCCGGTGGCCTCGGCTCCGCCTCGCGCGGCGGCATGGGAATAAAGCTCACGTGGCTCCGGCTCAGTGCGAACCTGTAGAATCCGGCCAGCGTCCCGTACTTGACCGCACGGGTTCTCGTGAGCGCTCCCTGGCCGGCAAGGAAGCGACGGACTTCCTTCTCGGCCACCGTGTCACAGCCCCTTTCCTCACCGATCTGACGACGGAAAGCAGCGAGGGTTTGCGCGCTGGAGCGGAATTTCGCGCCGTGCCGGCGCTGCCACGCAACCTAGCGGTCGACGGCTTCACGCAGTGTCATTGAGCAGCTCCTTGAGGCGGATGTCGGCGACCGGCCGCAGCGAGGCGAGATCGATGGTTGCGTATGCGGCGGTCGCGCGCGGGCTGGAATGGCCGAGGAAATCGCCAACGGTCTTCAGGGCACAGCCCTCGTCGATCAGCCGCTGTGCTGCCGCATGACGAAGTGCATGGGCACCCAGGCGCTTGCCGGCAATGCCAACGCGCTGCGCGCGACTGCGGACGATCATCCCTATCGCGCCGCTCTGCAACGGCATGCGCGGCGCCCGCAACGTCAAGAACAAGGCTCGCTCCCGTCCCGCATCCGGGCGCGCCTTGAGCAGATAGTCCACCCAGGCATGGCCGAGGGAGGGGGTCAGCGGGAAAGTGTCGCCTCGGCCGGTCTTGGGACGGAATACCCGCAACAGGCTCCGCTCCCCGTCGACGTCCTCGACGCGCAGCGCGCTAACCTCACCAGCCCTGAGCCCGCAGGTTGCCAGGAGCATCAGCACCGCACGGTCGCGAAGGTCTGCCGGAGTCGAACCCTCGGTCGTGGCGAGCAGCTGCTCGACTTCGTCCCGATCGAAGCCCTTGCGTACCGGTCGGTCAGGATAGGCCAGTGGCGGCATGATGCACCCGGCGATGCCCGGTCGGCACCAGTTCCGCGTCTCGGCGAAGCGGAACAGACTCCGCAAGCGCTCGGCTGCAGCCCGCGCCGAGGTGCGGCGCAGGCCTCCGGCGGCAATCCGCTCGGCAAGGTAGGCGTCGACCTCACCGATCGTGATGTCGGCCAGCCTGAGATTCAGGCGTGCTGCCCAAGCAAAGAAGCGGTTGCTCGAATACAGGCAGTTGCCAACGGTCGCTTCAGACAGCCCCCGCTCGTCCCGCATCCAGGCTGCGAAGGTCTCCACCTGTCGGACGTGCGGATGAGTGTCGCGGGGAGGTTCGTCCAGCCAGCCAAGGAAACGGAGCCAGCGGAGGGCATGACATCGAAAATCCGCCGCAGAAACCCCCGCACGGCTCCGGCACCACTCCTGAACAGACCTCTCTACAGTCGCCAACCGGATCGGAATGTCAGCATCAGGCAGACTCAGCAACTGCATGAGAACCAGCTGGGCTCGTGCGACCCGACGTGCGACGTCGCGAACGGCCCCTGAGGCAACCACGGAGCGCAAGTATCGCTCCCGGTCCTCCAGCAGCGGCGCACGCTGATATTTCGCGATCGTCGCAGGGTCCTTGTATAGATTCTCGAACACGTCTCACCTCCTGAAGGCATGGAGATGACACCCTGTCAGACATTCCAGCCCCCGAATATTATGTTAGGCCAGTTGGGGGGAAGAGGCGTCTTTGCAGGGCTTTCCGCCTTCTGCCTCACATAACTTTGTACCCTACATAAGGCATGCAGCGGCCAGTGCGGGGCAGTGTAGGCCAAGTACAGCAGCAGCGGCTCCGGGCTGCTGCCGTGCTCGCGGATGAATCGCGCGGCGTGATCGCTGAAGGCGTCCGTCATGTAGAAAGTGCCGTCGTCTGGCGGCGTGTAGGGGGTGTTCCCCGCGGCCATCGTCCGCGCCCCGTCCAGCTTGAAGTAGTTCGATGCGCCGGTGATCAGGCCGAAGTACTCGTCGAAGCCGCGGTCCACCGGCCAATGCGGCCGCTTCTCCCCGACATGCCACTTGCCGGACATCAAGGTGGCGTAGCCGGCCTCCTTCAGGGCCTCGGCGATCGTGACGCACCGGCTGTTCAGGTGGCCTTGGTACGCTGGCCGCCCGAGGTCGTTGACCATGTGGCCTACGCCCGCCTGGTGCGGGTAGAGGCCTGTCAGCAGCGAAGCCCGCGTGGGGCAGCAACGTCCGGCGTTGTAGAATTGCCGGAACCGCAGCCCGCCCGCTGCCAGAGCGTCCAAATGCGGGGTCTCGATCTCGCCGCCGTAGCTCCCGAGATCCGAGAAGCCCATGTCGTCGGCCATGATCACGACGATGTTGGGGCGCCTGTCTGGGGTGCCCTCGGCGCATCCCGCCGTCGCCGCTCCGGCGAGCGAGCCGAGGAACTTCCGGCGGTGGATCTCGGTAGGCATTGCGCCACCAATGTATGCCCCACCGCAAGGAGTCGGCCGGCCGGCAAGCGCGCAGGAGCTGTGCCCCAGCTGCCCGCTGCTAGCATTGGGAAGATGGGGGCGGCAACGGCGATGCGCGGGGCTCGGCCCGGCTTGATTCTGGCTTGGCTGGCCTGCTCCGCGCTATACGCGCAAGATAGCTCCGCCGCGGCTGCCGAAGATCTGGCCGAAGGGCAGCCCGCCACGGCCGAAGCCGCGGAGGACCCGTCGGGAGGCGACGGCCGGCGCACCAGCATGAACCTGCTCGGCGAGACGGCCTCCGAGTCGGGCGAGAGTCGGCGCAACGAGAACGTGCAGTTCAACTTGGTGGACAACAACGCACTCAAGGAGCTCAACATCCGCCTCGGCACGACCGCCACCATCGTCTCGGAATTCGCGGTCGACCGGCGCTACTTCGGGTCCGAGTACGGCAAGCCCCCCGGTCCGCCCTTGCATGCCCCTCCCGGGCGCGCGGCCGACTTCCACGGGGCCGCCTACTGGCGTCACAACAACAGCCTCTTCTCGGCACGCTCGTTCTTCCAAGTCGGCGCCGTGCAGCCTGCCCGGGAGAACTTCTACGGCGTCGATCTCGCAGCGCCGGCCGGTCCGGCCGGGGCCGTCACGCTGGGTGTCTCGCAGAACAAGATCCGGGGCAATGTCAACGGCAACGTGCTCGTTCCCCTGGCCGAAGAGCGCACGCCCTTGGCCACCGACCCCGCGCGGCGGGAGGCCGCGGCTAGGATTCTGCAAGCCTATCCGGACCTTCCTCCGAACCGCCCCGACATCGCCGAGCGGGCGCTGAACACCAACAGCGTCCAGAGCGTCAACACCGACTCGGCGAGGATCCAGCTCGACCGGCCGTTCCCTGGCCCCGGCCGGCTGGCGCTGCGCTACGCGTGGACGGCGCAAAACGTCGACGCCTTCCAGCTGGTGGTCGGCCAGAACCCCGACACCGACACCCGGTCGCATGCGGCGCGCGCCACATGGAGCCTCGAGGCCTCCCCGACCACCTCCCTCCAGCTGTCAGCCGGCTTCGACCGGCTGGGCTCGCTGCTGCTGCCGGCCGCGGGGGCGCTCGGGCCGATCATGATCGGCCGGGCCCTCACCAACCTAGGCCCGTTCCCCATCATTCCGATCGATCGGGCCCAGAACCGCTTCCGCGGGGGCGGCACGCTGGTTCACAGCCGCGGCCGGCACCGCGTCACGGCCGGCTTCTCCCTGACGCGGCTGCAGTACAACGGTGAGGAGACGGACGGAGCGCGCGGGATCCTGCTGTTCCGGCCCAATTTCGGCAACGACGCCATCACCAACGTGCGCCTCGGCCTGCCGACCCGCTTGATCGTGTCGCTCGGCTCCACCTACCGCGGCTTCCGCAACTGGAGCAACAGCTTCTTCGTCGGCGACCGCTGGCAGGTCTCCAACCGGCTCTCGCTCAACCTAAGTCTGCGCTACGAGCCGTTCACCCGGCCCGTGGACGTGACGGGGCGCAGCGAGCTGAGCATGGACTCCGACCTCAACAACTTCGCCGGGGCCTTCGGCTTCGCCTACCGCCTGCCCGGGGAGGCCGGTGTGCTGCGCGCCGCCGCCGGCACCCACTACGGGGAGATCTTCCCCGTTACCTTTGGCCAGTCTCGCCTCAACCCGCCCCACACCGTCACCTCGGTCATCAATCAGCCCGATCTAGTCGCCTACCGGTCGCTCATCGACCATTCCAAGGTCAACCGGACCGCTCGATCGAACCGCATTGAACCGGGGCCCGATCTGGTCGTTCCGTACGCGCACCAGTACAACTTCAGCTGGGAGAAGAGCCTGGCGAGGGACTGGCGGCTTCAGCTCGGCTATGTCGGCAGCCGCGCCCACAAGCTGATCATCACCTACTTCCTCAACCGCGCTGCGGAGGTCCCCGGAGTGGTCTCGACGGTCGGGAACATCAACGAGCGCCGGCCCGACTCCACCATCTTCGAGCACCTGTTCATCCACAACGGCTCTCGGGGCTTCTTCGACGCCGGACGAGCCACGCTCACCGCGCCGAGCTGGATGGGTCTCAGCCTGATCGCCTCGTACTGGTTCAGCAAGTCCATCGACTTAGGCGGATCCTACACCAACACGGCCTCCGGCCCCGACGCCCGGGTGGCCGTGTCGCAGACCGAAGGCGAGTCCCATCGCGACCTGAAGGGCCTGAGTGACTTCGACCAGCCCCACTCGGCGCTGGTGCAGGCCAGCTACACCGTGCCGCGCGACCGCCTGCCTCGCTGGGCCGGCAGGCTCTTCGCTGGCTGGACTCTGTCCACCGTCACCTTGCTCAAGTCCGGCACTCCGTTCTCGGTCGAGTCCGGATCGGACGGACCCGGGTTCGGCAACATCGATGGACGCCAAGGCGACCGTCCGGTCGTCGTGGACCCGTCGGCCTTGGGCCGGGTGATCGGCTCGCCGGACACTTCCGAGTCGCTGCTGCCCGCCAGCGCCTTCCGCTTCGTCGACGCCCCCGGCGAGCAGGCCGGTAACCTCGGCCGCAACGCCTTCCGCAAGGGCAAGATCGCCAACGTCAACGCTTCGCTGTCAAGGTCATTCCGCGTGGGCGGCGAATCAACCTTGGAGTTAAGGGCCGAGTCCATCAACTTCTTCAACACGCCCCAGTTCGCAGAACCTGGGCGCGCCCTCACCTCGCCCAACTTCGGCCAGATCAACAACACGCTCAACGACGGCCGCACGTTCCGCTTCCAGCTGCGTTTCGGATGGTAGCCGCCGCCGGCCTCATTCTAGGTCTCCGCCTTCGTCCTCGAGCAGCTGCATAGTGAATCGCGCGTTCGCTACTTCGACCTGAAAGAGCAAGGGTGTCCTCGCCTCGTCGCGACCGAAATGCACCGAGAAGCTGTGTTCCGACGCCGGGCCCCGGACAGATGCCAGCAGTTCGTCGGCGATGCGGCGCTCGCCGTTGAGGACGACTGTCCGGGTCTGCGCGTACCGCAGTTGGAGGCGGTAACGCGCTCCGAAGAAGATGTCGGCTCCGGAAGGCATCCTCCCCGCAGCTAGGTCGCGCCGCAAATGGTACAGGAACGCGAGCGCGTCGCGGGAGCAGCCTGCGGCCGGCTCGACACCGGCAGGGTCGCCGGCTCGGCCCGCTAGGTTGATCCGTCTCACGGCGGTGGGCCCGAAGCGCAGCGACTCGTGAGCGCGCTTGGCTCCGTGCCGGGCATGCTTCTCGAACTCGATCGAGCACAAGGCGTCATCGGCCAATGAGACAAAGACGTCATTGATCTCGATCTCAGGGAGCGAGGCGCGCAGGGTGGCCCTCAGGCGCCAGCCCGGATCGGTGTGCCGGGCGCGGAAGTCGGCCTTGCCCACGCCCAGCCCGCTAGGCCACGAGATGGCGTAGGTCAGCGCCTCATCAGCAGGCAGAGTCGTCTGGGCCTCTTGCGCCGGTAGCAGTCCGCCCCAGAGGGCCGGGCTCAGCCAGAGGACGGCCGCCAAAACCAAGCGGCCACCGGACCCGGGGCGGGGAAGCGTCTCCCGTCCGAGACCGTGACGCGGGCGCCCGTCCTCGCCCTCGTGGCTTGCGTTGACCGTTTGCGGAGCGTGCAGGGCCTGGCTGCGGAACAGGGCTGTGACTAGGAGGCCGAAGAAGCCGTCAAGGCATAGCCTTCCCGTGCTCCCCATACGTGCGATCCTGCCGCCTCCGGCCTGCCTCCCAGTCTGAACCCAGCAAGCCGGGGCGTCCAAGCCGCTCGGACCTCTCCAAGACTCGAATTGAGCCCCGTCGCGTGGGCTAGCGGGGCGCCTCGGGCGCTCCGCACCGCCCCCGGCCCGGACCCCGGGCCGCCTTGCCCCCACGTCACGCTTCGGTCTGCACCAGAATCGTGCCGTCGTAGTCCAAGTCGCGGGCTGCGGGGGTGACGATCGTGTGCTTGGCAACGTAGATCTTGCCGCCGGTGTGGATGGCCTTCCGCATGTCGCCCTCGCAGACGAAGGCAACGGGACGGATCACCGGGGCCGGAGGGGGCGGGTTCTGCTCGGCCTGCGGTGGGGCGGGAACGGCTGCGGCCGGCTGCGGGTGGGCCCCGCGCTTGTTGTTGAAGAATCGGTCCACGACGGACGCCGCGGACACCGCAGCAGGAGCGGGTAGGGGTGGCGCCGGCATTGGCTCAGGTCCTGCTGAGGGGGTATGAACCCCCTTGCGGGCCAAGTAAGCGTCCACCTTGGCCGCCACGCCGCTGGAGGCCGCTGCCGGACTGCCGCCCGAACTGAAGTCGCTACCGGCCGCCGCATCCTTGAAGTACTGCTTGGCCTCTTCGCTGACGAAGGCCTCCTCGGGCGTGCGGATAAACCGGGCGATCCGCTTGACATGGAAGAGGTGGGTCGGCCCGATGTTGTCGCCGGTCGAGTTCCCTGCGATGGCACCGCAGCCCAAAGTCATTGCCGGGAAGACACCGGTCGTGATACCGGTTGACCCTTGAGGCGACGGGGTGTTCACGAGCACGCGGAAAGCCGGCGCGCGCCGGCCGTACTCCAGGATGTGCGCCTCATCGGTGCTGTAGATGGCGCAGGTGTGCCCCCGCCCTCCGAAGTTCAGGATGCCGACGCAGGCTTCTACGGCCTCCTCGAAACTGTCAACGAAGTACACAGACAGCACCGGCGAGAGTTTCTCGGCTGATAGAGGGTGGTCGCGGCCGACGCCGTCGATCTCGACGGCCAGGATGCGGGCCGAGTCGGGCACTTCAAAGCCGGCCTTGCGGGCGATCTCCTGAGGCGACTGCCCGACGCAGTCGGCTTGGATGCGGAAGTGCTCGGTGAAGAGCCGCGCTTGGATGGCCGCGCCTTGCTCCTTCGTGCAAAGGAAGGCGCCGTTGGCCTTCAACGCCGCCCACACCCGGTCGCGATGGCGGCGATGGACCACGACGGTCTGCTCGCTTGAGCACACCGTGCCGAAGTCGAACGACTTGCCGTCCACAACGGACGCGACCGCCGCCTCGAGGTCTGCCGAGGCGTCCACTAGGACTGGAACGTTGCCGGCCCCCACGCCCAGAGCCGGCTTGCCGCTCGAATAGGCCGCCTTGACGATGCCCGGGCCACCGGTGGAGAGGATGATTCCGACGCGCTTGTGGCGCATGAGTTCGTTGGTGCCGGCGATGGTCGCCTCGTCGACGCACTGCAGCAGGCCTTCCGGGGCGCCTGCCGCTTGGGCCGCTTCGGACAGCACGCGCACGGCTTCACAGGTGCAGCGGCGCGCCCTAGGATGCGGGCTGATGACGATCGAGTTGCCGGCCTTGACGGAGATCAGCGACTTGTAGAAGGCGGTGGAGGTGGGGTTGGTCGTCGGCAGCACGGCCGCGACGACTCCGACCGGCACGGCGATCTCAGTGATGCCCAGCTCCGGCTTCTCGCCGAGCACGCCGATTGTCTTCAGCGGGGCGATCCGCTGGTGCAGCAAGTCGCAGTTGAGCAGGTTCTTCGCGACCTTGTCGCGCGTGTTGCCGTAGCCGGTCTCCTCTACGGCCAGCTTGGCAAGGCGGATGGAGTTGGCTCGCGCCGCGGCCGCCATGGAATCAACGATGGCGTCGACCTGCCCTTGAGAGAAGGATGCGAAGGCGCGGGAGGCCTCGTAAGCGGCCTGAACCCTGGCCCGGACCTCTTGGATCGACTTGAGATCCTTGTCGATCAGCATGGTGCTCGGCTATTCGCCCTTCCCCGCGGGCAGCACTTGGCCCACGTCCTCGTAGGGGGCGGGAATGACGTGGACGCTGACCAGCTCGCCGAGCCGCCGCGCGGCGGCGGCACCCGCGTCGGTGGCGGCCTTGACGGCGCCGATGTCCCCTCGGCAGGTTACGGTGACGTGGCCGGCGCCGATCTGCTGCCTGCCCTCCAAGTGAACGGAGGCCGCCTTGACCATGGCGTCGGAGGCTTCCACCGAGGCGATGAGACCCTTGGTCTCTATCATGCCGAGAGCTTGCATTATGCGGGGCGGAGGGCCAAGGCCCTCCGCCCCAACGTTAGCACGGACCCGCCGAGCGTCTCAAGGCGGGCCGTCCGGCCCTTCGGTTTGCGCGACGCGGGGCGCGAACAGTCGCACTTTGCGACAGCAGGGCCGTTCAGCATGCGGGCCCACACCGAAGGAGCGGTACGTGGGACGCCCGACTGACCAGTGGCCGGCGGCACTCTTGCCGCCAGATGCCTGACGTCGCGACAGGCGCTGTTGCAGGGGCGGAGGCCCCGACAGAACTTGATCCTGCCCAGGTCGAGGATCTGGGTCGTGTGCTCGCACTCCGGCGGGTGCTTCGACGGGGCGACCCGCTGCCGCGATCATTACCTGGAGAGCGCCCCAAGAGGAGTGGCGGTTCTGCTCGCTTTCAGGAAATGACCCTCGCTCGTCTTCAACACTTTCGGTTCTGGGACGGAGGCGGACTTGGTGAGAGGTGACGACACCTGCGCCCCGGACGGAAGGAGTTCACGTCCGAGTGAAGATCACTCATACAGTAGGTCTGGAGTGGATATGCGCAGTATGTTGGGGGTGCGGCGCAATTTGATCCCTGCCAAACCCAAGCCGGCACAGCGCCGCCCGGCGCGCCGCCGGACGCTCCGGCGCGCCGCCTGAGCGGGCTGTGGCACTACACCCGCCGACTCCCCCAGCCGCCCGCTGCGACCGCTTCAGGCGCCCTCCTCCGGCTCCAGCAACCGGATCGCCGGCGGCAGCGTGACTCCCGCGCAGCGCAGCACCCGCACCACGTCCTGGCGGACCTCGGTGCGCAGCGCGAACCGCTTCCCGTCCGTCCGCACCTCGTCCTCCCGCAGATCCTTGAGGCCGCGGATCACATCCGCCCACTCCACCTCCACCCCGGCACGCTCCATCAGCCGCTGCAGCTCCCCCTTCAGCAGCAGCGCCAAATACGAGCAGAAGATGTGCCCCCGGATGGCCTCGTCGGTGCGATGGTACACCGGACGCGTGCGCAGCAGCGACTTGGCCTCCCGGAAGCACCGTTCCACCCGCCACAACTCCTTGTACTTGACCGCCGCCTCGGCGGCGGTCAGCGGGCCGTGCACCTGCAGTGCCCACAGCCCGTCGTAGCGCTCCTCGGCCCGGATCTTGTCCTCGTCCAGCTCGAAGGCCTGCGGGCCGGACTTCAGGTAGCGCCGGTAGCCGCGGTTGCCCACCAGCCGCTTGCCGCCCTGCTTCACCTGCGGGCGCAGCTGCTCCAGAATGGCCTCCCGCACCGCGCGGTCCCGCCGGGCCTGCTCCTCGTTGCGGCACAGCACGTAGCGGCGCTGGGAGCCCGGACCGCCCCCCGACGGACCCACTCGTACCTCCCGCACCGCCAGCTGGAGCGGCTCCCGGCGCCCTTGCCGCTCCAGCTTCAGCACCTCCTCGTCCAGTCGCTCGACTCCGTCCGCCTCCCCGTCGGCCAGCACTTGCTCCCGAAACTCCTTCAGCGTGCGCATGCGACAGCCCAGCAGGTACCCCCAGCCGCGCTCCTCCAGCTCCTCCCGCGTGGCCCGGCTGACCATGCCGCGGTCGGCCACCAGGCAGGCCGACGGCACGCCGAAGCGCTCCTGCAGGCGGTCCGCCACCGGCAGCAGCGTGGTCACGTCGGCCGTGTTGCCGGGCCAGATCTCGGTGCACAGCGGTCGCCCCTCGCTGTCCAAGGCCAGTCCGACCACCACTTGACGGCATTGCGGGCGGTAATCCTTCGACTTGCCCCGCTGGCCGAGCACCTTGCCCCCCGCGCCGTGGAAGTAATGCGAGGTGGTGTCGAAGAACACCAGGTCCAGCCCGGTGAACAGGTTGCGCCGCCGCGCGAAGAGGGCCTCCTCGAGCTCATCCTTGACGCAGCGCGGCACCGCCTCCACGCCCCGCTTCTCCTCGTCCGGCTGCTCGGCCTGCTCCTCATCCCGCTGCTCGGCCGATTGCTCCTCATCCGGCGGCTGGGCCGCGGCCGGCTGGGCGGCAGAGGCTTCAGGCGCCGGCTGGCGTTCGCCCGGCTGCCGCTCGGACTGCTCGGACTGCTCGGGCTGCTTGGGCAAGGTGTTGTTTTCCGGAATAAATGGCACGGCGTTTTCCGGAATAAATGGCAGGCGGGGAGCGGGATTTTCCGGATTGCTTGCGTCTGGCTTGGGGAGGTGGGAGGGTGGGCTGGAAAACGGCTACTGCAAGAAGGAAGAGGAGGGGGTCAGCAGGAGCGGACCAGGAGTTGGTTCCAGTCCTTGGCGCCGGCAGGGGGGAGGCGTCGGGCGGCGGGATGGCGTTCGAGGAGGCGCTGTGCGGCGAGTTGGCCAGGGGGGTCGTTGTCGAAGCCGCACAGCAGTTGGTGGGGGGGGATGGAGTGGAGCCAGGCGGGGATGGAGTGGGCGAGGCCGGCGGCTGAGGCGAAGAGGGTGTGAGGTGGGAGTTGGGGGAGTTGGAGCAGGGCGGCGGAGAGGGCGTCGACGGCGGATTCGCAGAGCAGCACGCAGTGCGGGGGAGTGTTGGAGCGGGGAGCCTGGGGGGCGATCCAGAAGCCGCCGCGTTGTTTGCGGGAGCCGGGGGCGAGGCCTTTGAAGGTGGCGCCGGAGGGGCTGGGGCGGGAGCCGTTGAGTTCGGCGCCGGCGGGCTGTTGTTGGAGGTCGCGGCAGAGGAAGACGGCGTTTTGGCGGGCGTCGGCCCACAGGATGCCTAAGTGGCGGCAGTGGTCGAGCAGGCGGGGGTCGAGGCGTCGGGAGCGGGCCAGGTAGTGGCGGACGGGAGGCCAGCGGGCGTGGCAGGGGGGCGGCAGGGAGAGCGCCCGGTCGGAGGTGGGCTGGGCTGGCGGAGGGTGTGCCGGGGTGGGGGGCAGGGCGTCGAGGAAGGCGAGGGCCTGGCGGAAGGAGCAGCCGCGGGCGTGCAGCACGAGGTCGATGGCGCCGCCGCCGCCACGGCCGCGGCGGTGGTCGAAGAAGCGCGCGCCGCGGATGGCGAGCACCGAGCCGGGTCGTCTCCAGCGCAGGCGGTTGCGGGGGTCGCGGCGGTAGCCGAGCTGGCGAGCGACCTGGGGCAGCGGGCGGTTGCGGGCCCGGGCGAGGCGGTCGGGGAGCGGGGCGGGGACTTCAGGCCGCACGGCGCGCCAGCGGGGAGCGGGCCCGCGCTTCGGGCACGGCCCGCTCGACATGCTCCGCGCTGACGGTGGCGGATTTGTCCAAGGCGGCGGCCAGCAGCGCGTAGTGGGCGATGCGCCCGGCGGGGCGCAGCGCGCCCTGGGAGGCTTGGAAGACGGCCTCGACGGCGGGCGGCTCGAACAGCTCGCGCCGGCAGCCGGCCAGCTGCAGGCGGTGGGCGAGATAGGGTGCGGCCTCGTCGCGCTGCAAGCCGCCGAAGCGGTGGCGCATGACCACGCGCTGGTCGAAGGAGCGGTGGATGGCGAGCGCCAGGCGGCGCTCGAGGGCGGGCAGGCCGACCAGCAGCAGGCAGGCGCCGCGCACCGCCTCAAGGCCCGGGTCGGTGAGCAGGCGCAATTCCTCGAGCACGTCATTGCGCAGGTTCTGGGCCTCGTCGAGCAGCAGCACGGGCAGCTGGCGGCGGCTGTTGACGCGGTGGGCGAGCTCGTTGCGCAGCAGGCGGTAGCAGCCCGAGCGCGTGTGCAGCGGCTCCAGGCCCAGCTCCCAGCACAGCAGCCGGTAGGCGTCGAAGGCGGTGCCGGTGGTGAGCGAGACGTAGCAGACCTTGCAGCGCCCGGGATGCAGGCCGGCGGCGAACTGGCGGCAGGCGGTGGTCTTGCCGCTGCCCGGCGGGCCGGTGACCACGCCGATGCCGCGCAGCTCGACCCAGTGCGACAGCCGGCTGGCCGCCTCCTGGCCGGCGCGCAGCGAGAACAGTTCGTCGCAGTCGGCGAGCGGCTCGAACGGGTAGCGCTCGAGGCCGAAATGGGGTCGGTAACTCATGATGGATCCTCCTGTTGCCCCGCTGGCAGGTCGCTGAGCCGCAGCGGGGCGGGCGTCGCCTCCGGGGCGGGCGGCGGCTCGCGACGCGGCCCGGGGGCGTCCCGGGCTGCAACATTGGGCTGGCGCCGCACGCGGCTGTTGGCGACGCGGTCCAGCGGTTGGGCCAGCCCGGCGGGCCGGCCTTCGCACTCGACGGGGATGGGCCGCTCCGGCGGCGCCGCCGGATCGACCAGCAGCACCACCTTGCAGCCCGCCAGCCCGCCCGGCACCTCGTAGCAGTGCGAGCGGAACTGCACTACCCGGTCCCGGGACACCGTGCGCCCGTAGCGCAGCCGGCACAGCTCGTCGAGCTGCTCGGGGCTGCCGGCCGGTCGGACGCCGGCCGCCGTCAGCGCCCAGGCGTCCAGCGGCGTGCGCCGGCCTTCCAGCCCGCGGTGGGGCGTGCAGTGGTACTCGCCTTCCAGCCACAGGCCCAGCCGGCGGTTGAGCTCATCCAGGTCCAGCCGCTCCGGCTCGGCCAGCGGTCGCAGGAATTGCTCCCGCAGGGTGCGGTGGAAGCGCTCGATCTTGCCTCGGCCCTCGGAGTGGTAGGGGCGTCCGCGCAGCAGCCGCACGCCCAAGCCGGCGCATAGCTCCCGGAGGTGCCGGCTGCGGTAGGCCGAACCGTTGTCGGTGAACAGCCGGTCGGGCCGCCCACGCTTGAGCAGGGCGCTCTTGAACACCGGCAGGAAGGCCTCGTAGCTCTCGGAGAAAGCGAACTCGGCGTGCGTCACCAGTCGCGTCGCGTCGTCCAGAAGGCCGATGTAGTAGGCCTTGCGCCGCCGGCGGCCGTCGGCTGCGCAGCGCACTCGCGGCCCGTGCAGCACGTCCGACTGCCACAGCTCGCCAGCGGCGGCGTAGCTGAAGCGCCGCAGGTCGCGCCCCTCGCCGGACCGCTGCTCGCGCCGCGTCAGCCCGCGCTCGCGCAGCAGCCGGTAGACGGTGGACGGCGCCAGCCGCACCTCGGGCCCCAGCCGCTGCTCGCGGCGAGCCCGGCGGATCACCAGCCGCACCGGCAGGCTGCGGTCCTGCTCCTTGATCCGCACCAGCGCGTCCGCCACCTCCGGGCGCAGCGCCCGCGCCCGACCGCGGTCGCGGCGGGCCCGCGGCTGCAAGCCCTCCAGCCCGTCCTTGCGATAGATCGCCATCCAGCGCCTCAGCGTGGACTGCGACACCCGCCTGCGCCGCGAGCCCGGAATGTCGAACCGCTGCGCCGAGCGCTCCCGCAGCCGCTCCCGCAGCTGCCGCGATCCGGGTTCCAGGCGCACCAGGTCCCCGATCCGCTCGAAGCGGAACACCGCCACCTCCATGGCTGCCCGTTTCCGGTCGCTCGGCCTGTGGATTCCGCCCCTCACAGCCGTCACCCTACCGAGTGCCGGCCGCAGGGGCACGGTCCATGCCGTGTTGGGCCCCCCCCGGGCCCTCGTTTTCCGCTTTTCTTGGCGGCTCCCGCGCCGGACCGCGCCGGAAACCGACCGGCGCCGGCAAGCCCGACAGCTGTCCCTCCGCCTGCAGCCGCAGACTCACCAACAGGCCGCCCTTGCCCGCTGCGGCGCGCCGGTCGAAGCTCGCCCACCGCCCCGGCCAGCCGCCGAACAGCGTCGGCAGCAGCGTCGGCAGCACGCACAGCAGCTGCACCACAGCCGTTATCCGCCGCTGCGCCCACACCTTGGCTCGCCCGTTGTAGTGCTTGGCCGGATGCAAGTCGCGCCAGCACGGCTCGCCCGGCTTGGCCCGCTCCACCTCGCGCAGCACCTGCTCCACCTCGTCCAGAGTCCCCATCAGGCAGGCTGCCAGGAACTGCGGCAGCATGCTCACCGTGCCCCCGCCGGCGGGGCAGCGGAAGCGCCTCACGCGCATGCCCGGCGGCTCTACGCGCCGATAGCTGCCGTGCGGCACCAGCGCGCACCCCCCATCCGGGTGGAACGGGCAGGGGGGCGGGGTTGCATCCCACCACGCCTTGGCGCTAACATACTCTTCGGCGCTCAGATCGGTTTTGTGAAGGAACTGCACGCGAGTCGCCCGCGGCCCGGCGAGTGTCAGTCGTGCGGGCCGACCCTCTATCCTGACCCCTCGCAGTCGCCGTACCGCGCGACCGCTGGGGCCCGCGCCTGCCAAGCCGCGGCGCGCAGCCAGCGCCGGCCACGCTCCGGCAGCGCTGCCGGACCGACCGGCCAACCGGAGGTGTTGACTGCCCACCTCCCGTAGCAGCCCTCGCCCGGCTCCCGGCCCTGCCCGCACGCAACCGCAGGCAGGACTGCCGCGCAGCACCTCTAACGCAGGCCCGCAAGCCTACCGGCCGACTCACCCACGCCTATGGATTTGTCACATTGAATGAGAAAGTTCCCCTAGCCAGAATCATCTAATCTGACAAAAAATCCCGTTTTCGTGCCAAATAAGGTGACATACAACAGGCAAGGGCTCTCCCAGCCAGGCCATGGCGCGGTACAGGTGGTGCAGTTGCAGCTGCTCGGCGCCGGGCAGCTGCAGGCCGGCGGCCCACCGGTCGGCTTGGCGGTCCGAGCCGGGTTCGAACAGGCGGTGCAGCACCGTCAGCCAGACGGCGCGTTCGACATCGAAGCGGAAGCGTCGCCCGGCCAGGGCGGCGCGCACCACGGAGCGGCCGCCGCAGCGGCGCCACAGGCGGTCGAAGACGAGGGCGGGGCCGATCGAGCGGGAGCGCACGGCTGGGCCGGCCTGGCGGGCGGCGATCACGCCGGCGACTTGGGACAGGCGGGCGGCGGAGCGGAGCAGGCGGTCGATCTGGCCGTTCTGCTGCAGGCGGTCGAGTCGCCCGAGGGAGAGCAGCACGCGTTGGCGGACCTTGCCGTCGACGCGGCGGTTCTCGACGAGCTGGAGGTAGGTGTGTGGGCCGGCTTTCTTCTTGCGCAGGAACATGGGTCTTGAACTGTCACTACTATAGACGACCGGAAGGGGCGGCAGGTTACGGTCGGTCAGGGGTGCTGCAAGGGGCCTCAGGGGTGGTTTCGAAGGGTGGTTGAGGGTACCGGG
Organism: Bryobacterales bacterium; assembly: GCA_963662745.2. GTDB lineage: Bacteria > Acidobacteriota > Terriglobia > Bryobacterales > UBA6623 > VXMF01. The sequence goes on along the minus strand of CAXXUI010000001.1, from coordinate 3,477,086 downwards.
AAAGAGGGGCTGGTGTGATGGCACGTCAGGGACGCTTCAAGGAGCGGGTGGGAGCGGTGGTGCAGTCGTCGATGGAGGCTGGGAGGGCCTTGGCGGAGTGGTTGCAGGGTGAGGTTCGGAGACCGGGAGAGAGGTGCCGCGGCGGAGGGAATGAACTCTTATACCACGCTGTCGGTGTTTGGGTGCCGTCTGGCGGGCTGCTGGAGGCCACAGTCCCGCTACTCAGGCTCCTGATTCGTCCTGCCAGTACGACTGGCGGGGAGCCGAGTGGAGGCACCGTTGAGCTGGGAGGAGACGGGCCGAGGGGGGCGCGAGGGTTGCTTGTCGGTCGCCACGAGTAGTGCCTGAACAAGAGCGGGGAGAGGGGCGAGTCAGGCAGTCTTGACGATCAGCTGGACGAACCGTACGGCGGTCCGGTAAGACGAAAAAAGCGGGCGCCAGAACCAAAATTTTCTGGCACCACATGCTAGTGCTCAAGGCAGGCTGCAGGGCCGGTTCGTGGCACCCGTGGATCCTGCTTCGCGAACCGTGGCAGGACTGGCGGATAGGCCACAGTGCCCAACCACCACTTCAGCGGGGAACCATCGTCAGACGGGCAATATATTGATCATCAATGCGGTAGATAGCACCAAATATAGTAGGTAGCGGAGTCTCTGGAATCCACGCCTCTCACAGCCTGCAGCGACGGAGTCCGACGCCGCAGATAGGTGCCCGGGAGACCCTTCACTCCCCCCTCTCGAACGGGGGCAAAGTGTCAAAGACGAGCCTCGGACAGAGAGGGGCGCGCGCTTCTGCGCGAGCGCTCCCGATGGGAGGGCCGTGCCGGGATGCTGGTGCTGGCGCAGTCGGACGATCTATCCGAAGCGTAGGTGTCGCTTGAGGGCACCGCATTTGGCAGCTTCCTCAGGGCCGAGCAAGTCGATGACCCACTGCCTGCTGTTTCTTGGAACCTGCATTCGAGCGTGCTGCAGCGCCGATAGGACCGCCGTCCGGATTTCGCCTGATCGCAGTCTGCCACTCTCCTTCAAGAAGCGAAAAACTACCAACGTATTGAGAATGCGCCGATCGTGCCATTGCTCGCGGAAGAAATTCGTCGCTTTCTTTTCATCGATGACCGGGATCGAATTGTCATCAGAGCCGATGACGTAAGCCATCGTAGCTGCTTCACCGCTACCGAATGAGGCCCCAAAACCACCCCGAGTTAGTTCATCGAGTGTACTGATCATGTTGTTCGTCAGAGTAACAACTCTTACTAGACTCCGTGTACTCCAAGTCTTCAATTCATCATCAAGGTCACAATCAGGGAGTGGATGGCGCTTCAATTCTCCATAGGCATGACGCACGATGATTACATCGCAAGGGATGGAGCGCAGGATCTTTATAGACATTCCAGTTCCCAAGATATTAATCGCGACACTAGTATCACAGACAAGACGACATCCCGTCAACTCACTTTCAGAAATGTTCAAGGTCCTCGCTCCCAGAAAATAGTATTTCATCCATTAGAACTCTGACCTTAACCCTGTCAATACCTAGCATCTCTGAGACTTGACCTTCAGATAGTATACCACGGTCAAGTGCTACCATTGCCAGTCTCTCCAAGCGACAACGTCGTCGACTTGGCCTGACAGTGTCCTGTGCATTGTCATTGTCGCTTGACGAGCAACGAGAGAACCCGCGCTTCCTGAGGCTGTCGTAAGTTCCATTCGGAAGAAGTCTCAATTTCTCCAGTCGTCGACACATTGCTTCACAGGAGACATGGAACGTCTGGGCTAATTCGATCAAGTCGCTAGGCGAAAACCTGCCAAAGAGTTCGACAATATGTCTAAATCTTCGAAATACAGCTGCCTGCGGCATCAGGAATTCGTAGGAGAACTCATTAGCAAAGCGCTCCTCTGCGCTTGTTCCACGATCCCAGTCTCCAAGGATGTCGCCAGTAGAGCGGTGAGACACGAAGTGACCTAGCTCGTGAGCCGCTGTCATGTTCTGTCGTTCTACAGGATGCACTCTGTTCAGCAAGACACAAGGTCCTACTGCCGGATCAAATCCGAACAGTCCGGAAATATTGCTGGGTAGGCGTCTAATGAAGAAGTGAAATCCGAGTTCCATTTCCAATAGAGAGATTAGGTCACTGATTGGCGTTAGGCCTACACCAAGCGTCTGTCGAACAGTCGTTGCTGCCGCAATTGCTTGCTGCTTGACTCTTGGGCTGCGAACCGGCTGCTCAAAGAGAGTCGTAGGTGAGGATTGAATATTCAGCAGACGCTCAAGTTGTAGAGTAACTGAAGCTAGTCTGTTCAGAAGTGCCACTGCATGACGTGTTCTAGTGTTCGTGGAACCGAGACTTCGGAATCGAGAACTCAAGTTTAGGTGAACCGCGTCTGCGGCAAGAAGCTGATTCATGGATATTCCGAAACAGCTTGCCAAAGAATCAAGCTCGTCCCTAGAGACTCGTCGACTGCCGCTCTCAATTGCCACTACAGTTGGCCTTGAGACGGCAAGATTCTTGGCCGTATCTGCCTGAGTCAGACCAGCAGAGAGGCGAGCATCTCGTAACCTAGTTGCAAGTTCATGACGATTCATGGAAGTCCTCCTCTTGGCTTATACGCTTCAAAGCTACGCAATATGCTGCCTTGTTTGAAGCGTTCCTTGAATGCGTTCCACTCTTTCGCATGATGGCCTATCAGAGTGACTATTTGGCTGCCAATCATCGGTATCCTGTCGCTGTCATAGTGCGCTAATTCGAATGCAGATCTTCGGATTCTTCTATCATAGTTTGACAGGCCTTCCAACTGCGCGAGTGACTCAAAGGAGTGAATCGCGTGCCGTGCAAGACCACGGTCGTTGTCTGTCACGAGTCGCTCGGACAGCTGTTGCTGACACCGTTCCAATGTAGCACCGGATAGGTCGTTCCAATGGTAGCACTCCTCTTCCATGCCTGTCGCTGCTAGTGAGACTCGTCGGTACAAACAACCGCTACAGAGGCCACATTGGACATCGCCAAACCCGTCACGTGGACCGCGGACACACGAACAAGTCATGAGTAACATATTGCGTAGTGTAGGCGACATTGATGTCAACATCTGTCCTTTTGTCTTGAATAGATTGGAATGCTCAAAATGAACGTTCTTATCGAACAGGATGCTCAAGAATCTAGATAGCTGTCGGGTGAATATTGGATGAGTTCCACATGGGGGATGTTCTCCACCATAGTGAATGAACCGAGGGCCAATCGAACTGATCCCATTCTCACCAACAATAACTTGAGGTGTCCCAGTTTTGAGTGCCAATAATCCAGCCAATCCAAAGAATAGTAGTGGTCTAGTTCGGTAGGTCGGTTCTGGATGCTTTCCAACTTTCAGTGATACTCTCACACTCACTAGTTCACTAGATGCAATTCTGTTCGGCTGAACCTTGCCGAAGGCTTGTGAATCCGAACTTCCGAGTGTGACATGAAATCGTGCATAATCAGACTCGACACTCGGACTCCCTAGGTTGTACGATTGAAGAAAACTGTCCATTTCATCACTGACTGGCAGTATTGAACTCAAAGCTCTCGGATCAAAATCGAAGAACTGTGATCTACTCACGATTGATTGGAACCCTTTGGCAAAACTGAAGTTCCAATGATCGCCAGTAAGACAACCAAGCAGCTCCTGCAACGGACCATGAATTCCTTTCCTAGACCACAAAACTGGATCACTGACAGGAATTGAGACCTTGAAGTGTCTGTTCCAACCTGACCCTCTCCGTCGTAGAATCTTGCGGTCTGAGAATGCGACTACTGCTATAAGAAGGGCCCAATCTTGTTCGAGCGGAGTCAGCGTGCTGAAAGATAGCTCTTGCATAGGCTCTAGGAAGCCCCGAACATCCTCATTGAAGACGCAACGTATCTATCCCTTTGTTGATGCCAGCGATGGAGTTGGATGCACACAGAACACCGAGGCTTCATTCATGAGGACGCTCAATCACTGAGTTGTTTGGTAGGAGATTCTCGTCAGAGGACACCACGTCGCTCCCTTCGCTGCCATCTCGACACTGGTCGTCAGGTCGGATAGGTGCAGCAGCCACTGGATCTACAGTCTCGGCAAGAGCCGTGCGCATCTGCTGGAGTTGGTCTGGAGCAATGCGTTCCTGAACCTCAAGTTCGCGCAGAATGCTTCCTGTGTGGCTTTGGAGCGCTTCAGCACAAGCGCGACAGATGACGTTGTCTACTGACCGGTCCGGGTCAGTCTGGGCACAGAATCGGATCTCGCCAATCAGCTGTACCTCGAAAGCTCCACAAGGAGTGGGCAGTAACCCGTTGAGTCGTACGGCCGCTGCTGGCTGCGATCCAAAGATGCCCGTTGCCAAGGTTTGGAGACGCCTCCGCGTTGCAGCCCGTGTCTCTCGCCCCCACACATCCCGCAGTGCCTTGGACAATGCCTTCTGAGCCCGGCCAAAGACCACATCAGCCTCACGCGCCGACATGTCCACCCAGCGACGAAGAGAACTTGGTAGCGCGACATCCTTGAGGGCATCGTCCCGCATCTGCCTCCAGCCTAGCGCATGTCCCTGACAAAGTCAAGCTACTTGGCAGAATGTGATTGACAATGTCAGACATCACGCCGATCCTGAGATGGACGCAGAGGGCGGGGCTGTGGTGGTGCGTTAGGCCCGGCACGGCTGCCCGCTCGTGCGGTGTCGAGGCTAGTCGGCGGGGTGATCAGGTCTCCACAAGACCGTCGTCGTCCGGTGAGCTGGTGAAACCGGAGACCGGATCTCACCCCAGCACGTCCCTGCGGACGCCAGCCACGGAGACCGTGCCGGAGTGGCAAGCGAACCCATGGAGTCTGCCAGCGACGAACGGGCGCCACTCCGGCTAGGTAGCCCGGTTACGCTCATTCGTGAGCTTGGGCAAGGCGTGCCGCGGAGTCCGTGTACAGCGACAAACCAAGCACTCCCGATTCTGGGCCGTCCGTCTCTCAGGCCGAGTCCGGCACGAAGAGCAGGCAGACCGGAGCGTCGATCTCCAAGTCAAGCCCCGTCGGCACCAAGCCGCCCGTTGACCGATCGATCGCGAAGACTGCGATGCTGTCGGTGTTCTGGTTCGCCGCCAGCAAGAAGCTGCCCGAAGGGTCTATCTGGAAATTTCGCGGCCACTCGCCCCTCGTGGAGACCTGGCCTCGAGACTCAAGGGCTCCCGTCGAATCGTCCACTGCGAAGATCGCGATGGAATCGTGACCCCGGTTCGAGGCGTAGAGGAAGTCCCCGGACGGGTGGAAGAAAATCTCGGCCGTGTAGCTCTCCCCAGTGAAATCCTCGGGCAGCGTCGGCACGGTCCTGATCACGGCCAGCTTTCCCGTCTCGCCGTCCAGCGTGTACACCGAAACTGTGGATGACAGCTCGTTCAGTCCGTATGCGAAGTCTCCGGAGGGGTGCTGAGCGAAGTGCCTCGGCCCCGATCCGGGTTCGACCTGCACATGAGGTTGGTCGTTAGGGGACAAGGTCGAGGCTTGAGCGTCCGCGCGGTAGACCCTCACTTGGTCTAGACCGAGGTCCGAGAAGAATGCGAAGCGGCCGTCGGATGAGAAGTCCGCTGAGTGAGCGTGCGCCTGCTGCTGTCGTTCGTGGACGCTACTTCCCTCGTGCTGGAAGAACGACGCGGCATGCCCCACTGTCCCGTCCTCGCTGATCGGGAACGATGCCACGCTCCCGCCCTTGTAGTTGGCGACGATCAGCATCCGGCCGCTCGGGTCGACGCTCAGGTGGCACGGCCACCCGCCCCGCGACGACACCTCGTTCAGCCTTGTGAGGGCCCCGGTCACCGGATCGATCGCGAACGAGGCGACCGACCCGCTTCCATCTGCGTCGTAGTCGTCGGTCTCGCTGACCGCGTACAGGAATTGCCCGCTAGGATGCAGCGCGAGGAACGACGGATCCCGCAGTTCCGCCATCAGCCCCAGCTCCACAGCAGTGCCGTCCGTGGGGTCGAACCGGTATGCGTAGATGCCGGCACTGACATCGCGCGTGTAAGTCCCCACGTAGAGCAGGAGGCTGGATCCGGATTCTTCGGCAGGCATCTCAGGTTGCGTAGCGCATCCGGCGAACAGGACCAAGATCAGCGCGGCTGGTAGCAGGGTGGTGTTACGCATTTCCCTATGAGAACCGATCGAGACTGTGGACGGCAAGTCGGTGTTGCCACCGCACTACTGACCAGCACGGATGCCCTTGGTTCCCGGGGCCGGAATCCGGGCAGGGAGCCGTGCGATTCCGATCTCGGCAGAGAGAGAAGGTGTGCGGGCCCTGCACACTTGGTCGCCCCGTCGCCATGTGCAAACTTTCTGCAGCGCAACCGTTCAGTTCCGTCCGTTTCCCACCACTACAAGTGGGCCCGCCTGTAGGGTCGCGGCAGGTCTACCACGAGACCGTCGCCTGACGGCGTGGAGGCCGAGACGACGGGACCCCCTCCCGGCCTCGTCCCGCCACCCGACAATGCGAGTTCAATGACCGCCGCCAAGTGCCGAAGAACACTACGTCCAGCCCGGTGAACAGGTTGTGGCGTCGCACGAGGACCGCCTCCACGCCCCGCTGCTCCGCGTCCGGCTGCTCGCGCCAAGGCTCGCCTAGCCGGGCCCTGGCGCGGTACACGTGGTGACGTTGCAGCTGCTCGGCCCCGGGGAGGTCCAGCCCGGCGGCCCACCGGTCGGCCTGGCGGTCCGATCCGGGTTCGACCAAGAGTGGTCGCAGGGTGAGGATTGGAGAGATGCAGGGAGGTGCCACAGCCGAGGGAATGAGCTCTGAGACGCTGCCTTTGGTGTTTCGGAGACTCCTGATGGGTCCCGAGAGGGTGCCGTCGCGACTCTCAGTCTCCTAAGTTCGTCCTGCTGCTACGACTGGCCGAATGCCGACCGAAGGCACCGTTGGTCTGGGATGAGTCGGTCCGAGGGGGTGCGCATGGGTTGCTTGGCGGTGGCCGAAGGTAGTGCCTGAACGAGAGCAGAGGGAGGCGCGAGCTAGGCCGTCTTGACGATCAGTTAGGCGAACTGACCGGCGGTCCGGGGAGGCGAAAACAGATACGCAATATATTGATCAGCAATGCGACATATATCGCTAACTCTAGTGGGCAGAGGAATCGCTGCAGCCCACGCCTCTCACAGCCAGTAGTCTCACAGCCAGTAGCAACGGAGACCGCCGCAGCAGATAGGTGCCCGGGAGGCCCTTCGCTCCCCTCTTGAACGGGGGTCAATGTGCTAGAAACGAGCCTCGCTGGTCGACGCATCGCTTCGCTGGCCCAGACAGGCCGCACGCCCGGTCTCTACCACTGAGAGACCACTGGCGGATCAACAAACCAGTCCCGTCCGAGGCATGCCATACTTGGACGGGCATGCGGTTCTTCAACACCGAGGGCGAGGTCGTTGCAGCCAAGCACTACTGTATCCCTCCCCTCCAACGTGTTGATCTCGACGAGATCCTAACGCTGATCGATCGAGAGAAGTACTTCATCCTCCACGCGCCCCGTCAGACCGGCAAGACAAGCGTCTTGGCTGCGCTCGCCGACCACCTTAATGCCACCGGCCGCTTCCGGTGCGTGTATGTGAATGTCGAGCCAGCCCAGTCCGCCCGGCAGGACGTCGGTGCGGGCATGCGAACGATTCTAGGAGCCATCGCCGACGGGGCTGCGATGACCACGGGTGAGGAACTTGTGGAACAGATCTGGCCTGGTGCCTTGACTACCGCTGGTCCTCACTTGGCGCTCAAGCGAGTGCTGGCCCGCTGGGCGTCTGCTGACTCGAAGCCGGTCATCTTGTTCCTAGACGAGATAGACGCCCTGATCGGGGACACGCTGATCTCGGTGCTCCGGCAGCTGCGAGCCGGCTACCGCGACCGGCCGCGCTGGTTCCCCCAGAGCGTAATCCTGTGCGGCGTGCGCGATGTGCGCGACTACCGCATCTTCTCGGCGGAGAAGGGCTTCCACATCACCGGGGGCAGCGCGTTCAACGTCAAGGCCAAGTCCCTGCGTCTCGGGGACTTTCGCGAAGACGAAGTGCGCTCGCTGCTGCTGCAGCACAGCGACGAGACTGGCCAAGCGTTCGAGGCCGGCGCGATCTCCAGAGTCTGGGAGCTCACTCAGGGCCAGCCCTGGCTGGTCAACGCCCTTGCCTACCAGGCCTGCTTCGAGGGCCAGCGGGGCCGCGACCGGAGCCTCCCGGTGACGGTCGCGGCCATCGACCAGGCCAAGGAGACGCTCATCCTCAACCGCGTCACGCACCTCGACCAGCTCGCTGACAAGCTTCGCGAGGAGCGGGTGCGGCGCGTCATCCTGCCCATGCTGGCTGGGTCGCCGGACTGGGACTGGACGGAGCGGGACGTGGAGTACGTGCGCGACCTCGGCCTGGTGGCGCAGCACGGCCCGATGCGCATGGCCAATCCCATCTACGCTGAAGTAGTACCGCGCCAACTGACGCATGCGCTGCAGCTCGGCCTCGAGACCGTGGTCGACACGCGCTGGTTCGTGAATGACGACGGCAGCCTGAACACGGAGCAGCTACTGGAGCGCTTCCAAGGCTACTTCCGGGACCACTCCGAGGCCTGGGTGCAGCGCTACGGGCACGCGGAGGCCGGCCCGCAACTGGTGCTGCATGCCTACCTGCAGCGGGTAGTCAACGGGGGCGGTCGTGTGGAGCGGGAGTTCGGCTTGGGGAGGCGGCGCACGGACCTGCTGATGGTGTGGCCCCTGCCCGGCGGCGGGCGTGAGGAGCGGCACGTGATCGAGTGCAAGGTGGTGCGGCCGAAGAGCGGCCGGCGGAGCGTAGTGGCGAAGGGCCTGCGGCAGACTGCCGACTACATGGACCTCTCGGGGGCGGATTCGGGGCACTTGGTGGTGTTCGATCTCCGTGAGGCGCGGAGCTGGTCCGAGCGTCTGTTCCACCGGGACGAGACGGTCGACGGGCTGTCCGTCGGCGTCTGGGGCATGTAGCGTCGCCCCGCCTCAACCTGCCGGTGGCGGATTGAAGGCTGAATCTGGCAGGTGCGGTCGCGTCGCCGGTCTCCCGCAGGAGCGCCTCTGGGATTGCGCGCCGGCTGGTGTAGAGAGAGGGAAACCGCCCGCCACCGAAGGCGCAGCCAGCCCTCAAGTAACTAGCTAGACGAGCGGCGCTCGGTTGCCTCGCGGGTCGCAGCCTCGTTCCGCTGGCCCAAGCGGGGAGCCTGCCGGGTCTCGCCTCCCGGTCGACTACAGGCGGATCCACGAAACCAGTCCCGTCCGAGGCATGCCATACTTAGCTCGGCGTGCGATTCTTCAACACCGAGGGCGAGGTCATCCTTGGAGAGCACTACTGCATCCCTCCCTTGGACCGCGTCGACCTCGATGAGATCCTAACGCTGATCGATCGCAAGAAGTACTTCATCCTTCACGCGCCTCGTCAGACCGGCAAGACAAGCGTCTTGGCTGCGCTCGCCGACCACCTTAACGCCACCGGCCGCTTCCGGTGCGTGTATGTGAATGTCGAAGAGGGTCAAGCCGCCCGACAGAATGTCGCAGCCGGCATCCAGACCGTCTTGGACGCCATCGCGGAAGCGGCCGAGATGACCACCTCGGAGCAGATTGTCGAGGAGATCTGGCCGGTAGTGCTGGCCAGGTCGGGACCGCATCGAGCGCTGAGGCGCGTGCTGGCCCAATGGGCGGCAGCCGCTAGGAAGCCCCTTGTCCTGTTCCTCGACGAGATTGACGCCCTGATCGGGGACACGCTGATCACGGTGCTCCGCCAGTTGCGCAGCGGCTACCGCGACCGGCCGCGGCCTGCCTGTGACACACAAGTAAGGCTCTGAAACGGGTGCGGGAGCCGTCACGACGGGAAGTGACCCGCGGAATCAGAGCGAAGTGCGTCTTGTCGGCACGTCTTGGCACGTCCCGCAGGCTCGTGTGGACAGCTTCCGTGTTGAATGTCAAGCGCGAAGCGCCAGAAAAAGGCACCTCCGGAGGGGCTGCCGGGAGAGGCAGACGGTGGTGGGTCCACGGTGGCGGGTGACGGCATGCGGTAATGACACCTCGGCATGCACGACCCTCGCGGACGGAGGTGGCGCGGTCGGTCGGGCTGGGTGAAAGGCTGGCAGGCCGCCCGCCAGGCGGCCTGCCGCAGTGCTGTTGCTGAAGGGGGGTTTCACCCCCCTGCTCCCTGCGGTCGCCTCCCCCCAAGGTTTGCTGAGGCATGGGACGACTCCGATGCAATCCCTGGCGGGTGGCTGCGAGAAGGCGGCGGCCCGACACGCAGGGTGCGGGCCGCCGCGGCGGCCATCGTAAGCCGTCACGCCCGTATCCCTGGCGGGTTGCTCCTCAGCAGAGCCCGCTTCCGTTTCAGGGCGCACCGGCAGCCTACCAGCCTTCCCTCCTGGGCGCGGCCCCGTCATGCGGCCGCCTTTCGCGCCGGCGGCTCCGGCTGCCACCGGCGGTCGTGGTGCAGCAGCGAGTTCAGCACCCGCAGCAGCTTCCGGATCACCGCCACCAGCACCAGCTTGCCCAGCTGCGGGCCCTTGCTGGCCAGCAAACGCTCGTAGTAGGCCCGCAACTCCGGATTCCAGCGCCGGGCGCTCAGGGCCGCCATGTACAGCTGGTTGCGCACGGTTTGCCTCCCGCCGCGGATGCTGCGCCGACCCCGCGTCTGGCCGCTGTCCTGGTCGTACGGCGCCACCCCCACCAGCGCCGCCGCCTGCGCGTGCCCGATCTGGCCCAGCTCCGGCAGCTCCGCGCACAACACCGCCGCCGTGATCAGCCCGCAGCCCGGCACCGATTGGATGATCTCCGCACGCCGCTTCAGGCCCTTGTCGCCGCGCAGCAGCGCCTCGATGGCGGCCTCCAGCTGGTCGATGTCCCGGCCCAACTCGGCGATCGAGTTTTCCATGCAGCTCGCCGCACCTTCGTTAAATTCTTTCGCACTCTTTCTTATTGAGTCGCGATGATTCACCAACACCCTCCTGGCTGCCACCAAATCCGCCAAGTCCCGCAACGACTCCTCTTTGGGCGAGCTGCCCTTGCCCAGCCCCAGGCGCGCGAACAGGGCCAGCAGCTGCGCGTCCGCCAGATCGTTCTTGGCCTCCTGCCCGATCGAGCGCGCGAAGTTGCGCGTGCGGCGTGGATTGACCAGCACCACCTCCACGCCCGCGGCGTCGAGGCACTGGTGCAGCTGCCGGTGGTAGCGCCCGGTCGGCTCCATGGCCACGCGCTCGGCGCCCAGCTGCAGCACCCAGTCGCGCAGCGCCCTCCGACCGGCGCGGTCGTTGGCGAACTCGCGCCGCTCGGCGCTCGGATCCGAACAGACGTCCAGCCGCCGCTTGCTGACGTCGACGCCGACGGTGGTTCCGACCGCCGGTTGCGGCGCGCCGGCGGGGGTCTCAGGTTGGTTCATAGTGCTATCCTCCGAGTGTCCTCATGCCACGGCCGAGTGGTGCTTCCTGCTTCTCCTAGCCTCTTGGATGCGATTCCGTTTCGGTCTTCCGTACAGGTCTGACAGGAAGCGCTGCGGCGGGCGGTCCAGCTGTCCAACGAACCCTTGTTCCAGGTGGACACGACCCGACCCGCCGCACGCCGCGAGGTTCGGCCGAGCCTCGCGGCGGACCCCCGCCGCCAGGCGGGGGGACATTGATCCAGGCCCGCTGCGGAGCGGGCGCTGCCGGCCGGCAGATGTTTCCGCGGAGCGGTCCGGCGACCGCACAAGGCAGCCCCAGGAGCTGCCCAGCAGCGCGAAACTCCGCGCTCGGGACCCGAGCCCCTAGCCACGCTGGTGACCACAGCGTCACGGTGGACTCCCCCAACACGGCCAGGGCCATCAAGCCCCCGAGCCCCCAGCCACGCCGGTGACGACAGCGTCGCAGAGTGCTTGGCACCCTGCCCGCCGTTCCGGCCCGTTTGCGCTGTGCTGGCCACTGTTTCTAACATAAGAGGTGGAGCCGACTCGGCTCCCGCAGGGACTGGTAGTGCCACCGGAGGGCGAGCGCTGCGGCGCGCAGCGCGGTGCTCCAGCTGGGATCAGGCACCAGCGTGCGGGTCTGGCGCGGTGCGCTGGTCTGGCGGCCCACCAGCACGCCCTCGCAGGGCTGCGCCGGGCGGGCGGATGAGTCGACCGCGGTCAGGATCAGGGGTTGGCGGCCGGGATCAGGGGTCCGTCACCAGCGCGCGGGCCAGCAGGCTCTCCTGCTGCAGCCGCAGCACGCGCTCATAGACCCGCGCGGCGGCCCTGAGGTCGGTCAGGCCTTCCCACAGCTTCTGGTGGCCCGGCGGCGCATCCCCCTTGCGGTTCAGGTACCCACCCATCACCGCCATGGTGCGCACCGCCCGGCCCACCGTGTTGGGTTCCGGCAGCTGGCGCTCGTGAGCGAAGTCCCGCAGCACCAGCAGCTCGGTCCGGGTGAACAGCACCTCGGCCGGCAGCTCCGGCGTCTGCCGGCCGAGCAGCGCCATCAGCATCAGCCGCCAGGCGATGACCGCGTTGATCGTCACGGCCCGCTCAATGCGCTCCGCGCGCCGGTGCTGCAGCTGCTCCACCTTGCAGCCCGTCTTCAGCACGCGGTGCCAGTCCTCGATCACCCAGCGTCGCCGGTACCACTGCAGCACCCGCTGGGCGTCCTGCAGCGTGCGCACCGGGCAGGTCGTCAGCAGCAGCCATTCCAGCCGCTGGCCGTGCTGCGGCTGCTGCCGCTCGCGCACATGCACCGCCTGCACCGCCAAGGTCGGACAGTCCTCGTTGGGCGCTGGCAGTGGCACCGTCTTGAAGCGCAGCTCCAACTTGGCCCGCCGCGCCGGGCGGGCCTCGCGCCGGGTCTGCCGGCGCGTGCCGCGCCGCGCCGACTGGCGCTGCACCGCCAGCTTCAGCGTGGCCTGCAGCGGGGCTTGGCGCAGCTCGTCGAACAGCTTCGAGCCGCTGACCAAGACCCGGTTGTGCTTGGCCCGCACCAGCAGGTCCACATGCCCCAGCCGCTGCTGCTCGGCGAACAGGGCGAACACGTCCCCTTCCCGGTCCAGCACCGTCACCGGCCGCACTCCCGGCAGCTGCTTGGCCAGCTCCACGCAGTCCTGCAACCCTCGCAGCCAGCGACCGGTGGTGCGTTCCGGGAGCGGCTTGGCGCGCTCGGGCGGGCCGTCCAGGCCCGGGCGGTCGAACTCGATGCGCGTCACGCCCAGCGGCAGCCCGTCCTCGCTGACCGCCAGCGTGGAGTGCATGTGCAGGCCCACCGTGCCGTCCGAGTGCTGGTTCTTGCCGATCAGACCCAACCCCTGGCCGTCGCTGTGCTCGGCGAAGTTCAGATCCGAGCCGTCCTGCACCAGCAGCACCCGGCGCGGCGGCTGCCCGAGCAGCCGCCGCAGCGTGCGCTGGCGGTGCGTGGCGAGCAGGTTGTCGACCGTCAGCGGCGAGTCCGGGGGGTGGTCGATGAAGCGATAGTGGCCGCGCACCAAGGCCAAATCGCCCTCGGCGGCGCGCGGGAAGGAGACCATCGGTTTGGCGGACTGCACGCGCACGCTGCGCACCAGCCGGCGCGTCAAGCGTACATCACCCAGCGGGGCGGCGCCGAATTCATGCTCGGCCCACTCGTGCAGGGCCAGTCCCTGGGCCGGCTGCAGGGGCCGCTGGGGCAGGGCGCTGGGGGCCAGCGGCGGGGGCCGCAGGCCGCGCAGGCCCAGCTGGCGCCGCCAGTGGCGGCACAGCGGGCGCACGAAGATGTGCTTGCGGGGCACCTTGGTGCCGGGCGGGGTGAAGCGACCGCGGTCCGCCGTGCGACCGAGGCGGGTCCAGTTGGCAGCGGCGAAGCAAGTGCCCTGGTGACGGCTGGAATCGATGAACGTTTCGACCTTCGCGACAGACTGCTGTACCGCAGGGGGATGAGTCGGCGGGGCCGCCGGATACGGTCACGATCCGCCGTCCGCGCCATCCGCTGGAGGGCACGACGGTGTCGGTCATCGGCGTGCGCAACATCGGTCTGCGCGGCTTGAGAGTCAAGGTCCGGCTGCCGGACGGGAGCACGTGCTGGCTGCCTGCGTCGTGGACCAGTCTCGGCGCGCGGGAGCCGGACTCGCGGCGGCTGGCCGGCGAGTTGCCGGATTTCGTGGCACTGTGTAATCTGGTGCGTGCGCTCGCGCAGCGCTGCAGCTCTGCCCAGGATGGAGGTTCGGATGAGACCGCTGCTGGAGCTGCTGGAGCGCGAGCGGCGCTGGCAGCAGTGGCGGAGCGTGCCGCCCGCGCAGCCGGCAACGCCTAGTGGCGGAACTGGCGCGGGTGATGGTCCGGATGGGGCAGCGGGAGGCGCACCATGAGCGCGAAGATCGGAGTCCGGCAGCTGAGTCGTCTGGCGGTGGTCTACGTGCGTCAGTCGTCCCCCAGGCAGGTGCTGCACAACCGGGAGTCGCAGGCCCGCCAGTACGGGCTGGTGCAACGGGCCTTGGATCTGGGCTGGAGGCGGGACCGCATTCGGACGATTGACAGCGATCTGGGGCGCAGTGCCGCGACGCAGGGGACGCGCGAAGGATTCGACGAGCTGTGCCGGCTGCTGTCGCTGGATCAGGTCGGGGGCGTGTTCGGGATCGAGGTGTCGCGCTTGGCGCGCAACACGGTCGAGTGGTTTCAGCTGCTGGACCTGTGCCGGGTGCACGAGGCGGCCCTCATTGAGGACGCCAACGTGTACTTGCCGCAGCGCTCCGATGATGAGCTGGTGCTGGGCTTCTTATGTAATGTCCCACATAAGAATCCAAGCACTACTGCATCCCTCCCCTCCAACGTGTTGATCTCGACGAGATCCTAACGCTGATTGATCGAGAGAAGTACTTCATCCTCCACGCGCCCCGTCAGACCGGCAAGACAAGCGTCCTGGCTGCGCTCGCCGACCACCTCAATGCGAGCGGCCGCTTCCGATGTGTCTACGTCAACGTCGAGCCGGCGCAGACCGCCCGCCAAGACGTCGGTGCAGGCATACGTACGATCCTGGCCCGCGTCGCGGTTGCGGCTCTACGAACCACTGGGGAGGACCTTGTCCGGAAGACTTGGCGGACCGTCTTGGCGGAGGACGGCCCTCACTCAGCCCTCATGAGCGTCCTGTCGGAGTGGGCGGCCTCGGGTGCCAAGCCTCTGATCCTGTTCGTGGACGAGATCGACGCCCTGATCGGGGACACGCTGATCTCGGTGCTCCGGCAGCTGCGAGCCGGCTACCGCGACCGGCCGCGCTGGTTCCCCCAGAGCGTAATCCTGTGCGGCGTGCGCGATGTGCGCGACTACCGCATCTTCTCGGCGCAGAAGGGCTACCACATCACCGGGGGCAGCGCGTTCAACGTCAAGGCCAAGTCCCTGCATCTCGGGGACTTTCACGAAGGCGAAGTGCGCTCGCTGCTGCTGCAGCACAGCGACGAGACTGGCCAAGCGTTCGAGGCCGGCGCGATCTCCAGAGTCTGGGAGCTCACTCAGGGCCAGCCCTGGCTGGTCAACGCCCTTGCCTACCAGGCCTGCTTCGAGGGCCAGCGGGGCCGCGACCGGAGCCTCCCGGTGACGGTTGCGGCCATCGACCAGGCCAAGGAGACGCTCATCCTCAACCGCGTCACGCACCTCGACCAGCTCGCTGACAAGCTCCGCGAGCCGCGCGTGCGTCGAGTGATCCTGCCGATGATCGCAGGCACTTCCGGATCCCAGTATTCGAAGCGCGACCTCGAGTACGTCCGCGACCTCGGCCTCGCCACGATCGCCGGCTCGGTCCGAATGGCCAACCCGATCTACGCCGAGGTCATCCCCCGCGAACTGACCGAGCTCCAAGAATCGGACCTCGTGAGCCTCATCTCCCCACACTGGTACGTCACACCAGACGGCCGCTTGGACGTCGCGGCGCTGCTGGCCGGGTTCCAGGACTACTTCCGCGAGCACTCCGAGTCGTGGCTGGAGCGCTACGGCCACCGGGAGGCCGGCCCCCAGCTGGTGCTGCACGGCTACCTGCACCGCGTCGTCAACAGCGGCGGACAGGTCACGCGGGAATACGCCGTCGCCCGCGGGCGCTCGGACTTGGTCATCGAATGGCCCCGCCCGGGCCGCCTGCTGTCTGACCGTCCCCTCAAGTACGTCATCGAATGCAAGGTAGTCGGCGAGAAGTCGGCTTTGGAGAGCACGATCCTCAAGGGCTTGGAGCAGACGGCTTGGTACATGGATCGCTGCGGCGCCGAGTCCGGGCATCTGGTGGTCTTCGACCTGCGTCCGAACCGGTCTTGGGAGGAGCGGGTGTTCCGCAGGGACCCCGAGGCCGGCGCCCGTCCGATCTCGGTGTGGGGCCTGTGACTGGAACGCGGTCCAGGTCCACCTGGATCGCTGACACGCCGGTAGTGCCGGGCCCGGCCCTGTAGCGAAGCGCGGCGTCCGCCCCGCCCGTGCGACTGTGCTGGCCGCCACGCGCCCCGCCGTGTCGTGCGTGGCGCGGCCGTGCGGAGCGTCCCGGTCCAGCTCTTCGCGCTCGGTCGCTCGGTCTCGGTGACCGCCGGCTGAGTCGGCGGCGGCATGCATGCCGACCTGCGGCCGGCAGGGGAACCACGACCCTTGGCCATGCCCCGTCACCTGTCCGCGGGGGCGCGAAGGCTGAATCTGACAGGTGCGGTCGCGTCGCCGGTCTCCCGCAGGAGCGCCTCTGGGATTGCGCGCCGGCGGGTGTAGCGCGAGGGAAACCGCCCGCCACCGAAGGCGCAGCCAGCCCTCAAGTACCTAGCTAGACGAGCGGCGCTCGGTTGCCACGCGGGTCGCGGTCTCGTTCCGCTGGCCCCAGCGGGGCGCCTGCCGGGTCTCGCCTCCCGGTCGACTACAGGCGGATCCACGAAACCAGTCCCGTCCGAGGCGTGCCATACTTGAACGGGCATGCGGTTCTTCAACACCGAGGGCGAGGTCGTTGCAACCAAGCACTACTGCATCCCTCCCCTCCAACGTGTTGATCTCGACGAGATCCTAACGCTGATTGATCGAGAGAAGTACTTCATCCTCCACGCGCCCCGTCAGACCGGCAAGACAAGCGTCCTGGCTGCGCTCGCCGACCACCTCAATGCGAGCGGCCGCTTCCGATGTGTCTACGTCAACGTCGAGCCGGCGCAGACCGCCCGCCAAGACGTCGGTGCAGGCATACGCACGATCCTGGCCCGCGTCGCGGTTGCGGCTCTACGAACCACTGGGGAGGACCTTGTCCGGAAGACTTGGCGGACCGTCTTGGCGGAGGACGGCCCTCACTCAGCCCTCATGAGCGTCCTGTCGGAGTGGGCGGCCTCGGGTGCCAAGCCTCTGATCCTGTTCGTGGACGAGATCGACGCCCTGATCGGGGACACGCTGATCTCGGTGCTCCGGCAGCTGCGAGCCGGCTACCGCGACCGGCCGCGCTGGTTCCCCCAGAGCGTAATCCTGTGCGGCGTGCGCGATGTGCGCGACTACCGCATCTTCTCGGCGCAGAAGGGCTACCACATCACCGGGGGCAGCGCGTTCAACGTCAAGGCCAAGTCCCTGCGTCTCGGGGACTTTCACGAAGGCGAAGTGCGCTCGCTGCTGCTGCAGCACAGCGACGAGACTGGCCAAGCGTTCGAGGCCGGCGCGATCTCCAGAGTCTGGGAGCTCACTCAGGGCCAGCCCTGGCTGGTCAACGCCCTTGCCTACCAGGCCTGCTTCGAGGGCCAGCGGGGCCGCGACCGGAGCCTCCCGGTGACGGTTGCGGCCATCGACCAGGCCAAGGAGACGCTCATCCTCAACCGCGTCACGCACCTCGACCAGCTCGCCGACAAGCTTCGCGAGGAGCGGGTGCGGCGCGTCATCCTGCCCATGCTGGCTGGGTCGCCGGACTGGGACTGGACGGAGCGGGACGTGGAGTACGTGCGCGACCTCGGCCTAGTGGCGCAGCACGGCCCGATGCGCATGGCCAATCCCATCTACGCTGAAGTGGTACCGCGCCAGCTGACGCATGCGCTGCAGCTCGGCCTCGAGACCGTGGTCGACACGCGCTGGTTCGTGAATGACGACGGCAGCCTGAACACGGAGCAGCTGCTGGAGCGTTTCCAAGGCTACTTCCGGGACCACTCCGAGGCTTGGGTGCAGCGCTACGGGCACGCGGAGGCCGGCCCGCAACTGGTGCTGCACGCCTACCTGCAGCGGGTGGTCAACGGGGGCGGTCGTGTGGAGCGGGAGTTCGGCTTGGGGAGGCGGCGCACCGACCTGCTGATGGTGTGGCCCCTGCCCGGCGGCGGGCGTGAGGAGCGGCACGTGATCGAGTGCAAGGTGGTGCGGCCGAAGAGCGGCCGGCGGAGCGTAGTGGCAAAGGGCATGCGGCAGACTGCCGACTACATGGACCTCTCGGGGGCGGATTCGGGGCACTTGGTGGTGTTCGATCTCCGTGAGGCGCGGAGCTGGTCCGAGCGTCTGTTCCACCGGGACGAGACGGTCGACGGGCTGTCCGTCGGCGTCTGGGGCATGTAGCGTCGCCCCGCCTCAACCTGCCGGTGGCGGATCGAAGGCTGAATCTGGCAGGTGCGGTCGCGTAGGCGGGAACCCGGAGGATCGCCTTTGGGCGGCTGCGCCGCCACTGCAGCGCTAGAGAGACCGCCCGTGACCGAAGGCGCAGCCGGACCACAAGAGCTTGGATTGTCCGGCGGCAATCGGTTGCCTCGCTGGTCGAGGCATCGCTTCGCTGGCCCCGACAGGCCGCGCGTCCGGTCTCGACAATTGAGAGACAATATGCGGATCAACAAGCTGTGGCCGTCCGAGGCATGCCATACTTGGGCGGGCGTGCGGTTCTTCAACACCGAGGGCGAGGTCATCCTTGGAGAGCACTACTGCATCCCTCCCTTGGACCGCGTCGACCTCGATGAGATCCTAACGCTGATTGATCGCAAGAAGTACTTCATCCTTCACGCGCCCCGTCAGACCGGCAAGACAAGCGTCTTGGCTGCGCTTGCCGACCACCTTAACGCCACCGGCCGCTTCCGGTGCGTGTATGTGAATGTCGAAGAGGGTCAAGCCGCCCGACAGAATGTCGCAGCCGGCATCCAGACCGTCTTGGACGCCATCGCGGAAGCGGCCGAGATGACCACCTCGGAGCAGATTGTCGAGGAGATCTGGCCGGCAGTGCTGGCCAGGTCGGGACCGCATCGAGCGCTGAGGCGCGTGCTGGCCCAATGGGCGGCAGCCGCTACGAAGCCCCTCGTCCTGTTCCTCGACGAGATTGACGCCCTGATCGGCGACACGCTGATCACGGTGCTCCGCCAGTTGCGCAGCGGCTACCGCGACCGGCCGCGGCAGTTCCCCCAGAGCGTAATCCTGTGCGGCGTGCGCGATGTGCGCGACTACCGCATCTTCTCGGCGGAGAAGGGCTTCCACATCACCGGGGGCAGCGCGTTCAACGTCAAGGCCAAGTCCCTGCGTCTCGGGGACTTTCACGAAGACGAAGTGCGCTCGCTGCTGCTGCAGCACAGCGACGAGACTGGCCAAGTGTTCGAGGCCGCCGCGATCTCCAGAGTCTGGGAGCTCACTCAGGGCCAGCCCTGGCTGGTCAACGCCCTTGCCTACCAAGCCTGCTTCGAGGGCCAGCGGGGCCGCGACCGGAGCCTCCCGGTGACGGTCGCGGCCATCGACCAAGCCAAGGAGACTCTCATCCTCAACCGCGTCACGCACCTCGACCAGCTCGCCGACAAGCTTCGCGAGGAGCGGGTGCGGCGCGTCATCCTGCCCATCCTGGCTGGGTCGCCGGCCTGGGACTGGACGGAGCGGGACGTGGAGTACGTGCGCGACCTCGGCCTGGTGGCGCAGCACGGCCCGATACGCATGGCCAATCCCATCTACGCTGAGGTGGTACCGCGCCAACTGACGCATGCGCTGCAGCTCGGCCTCGAGACCGTGGTCGACACGCGCTGGTTCGTGAATGACGACAGCAGCCTGAACACGGAGCAGCTACTGGAGCGCTTCCAAGGCTACTTCCGGGACCACTCCGAGGCCTGGGTGCAGCGCTACGGGCACGCGGAGGCCGGCCCGCAACTGGTGCTGCATGCCTACCTGCAGCGGGTGGTCAACGGGGGCGGTCGTGTGGAGCGGGAGTTCGGCTTGGGGAGGCGGCGCACGGACCTGCTGATGGTGTGGCCCCTGCCCGGCGGCGGGCGTGAGGAGCGGCACGTGATCGAGTGCAAGGTGGTGCGGCCGAAAAGCGGCCTGCGGAGCGTAGTGGCGAATGGCCTGCGGCAGACTGCCGACTACATGGACCTCTCGGGGGCGGATTCGGGGCACTTGGTGGTGTTCGATCTCCGTGAGGCGCGGAGCTGGTCCGAGCGTCTGTTCCACCGGGACGAGACGGTCGACGGGCTGTCCGTCGGCGTCTGGGGCATGTAGCGTCGCCCCGCCTCAACCTGCCGGTGGCGGATTGAAGGCTGAATCTGGCAGGTGCGGTCGCGTAGGCGGGAACCCGGAGGATCGCCTTTGGGCGGCTGCGCCGCCACTGCAGCGCTAGAGAGACCGCCCGTGACCGAAGGCGCAGCCGGCCCACAAGGGCTTGGATTGTCCGGCGGCAATCGGTTGCTTCACTGGTCGAGGCATCGCTCCGCTGGCCCGAGCATGGCGCATGTCGCGTCTCGACCCCTGAGAGACCAATGACGAATCAACAAACCGTGTCCGTTCGAGGCGTGCCATACTTGGCTCGGCGTGCGATTCTTCAACACCGAGGGCGAGGTCATCCTTGGAGAGCACTACTGCATCCCTCCCTTGGACCGCGTCGACCTCGATGAGATCCTAACGCTGATCGATCGCAAGAAGTACTTCATCCTTCACGCGCCTCGTCAGACCGGCAAGACAAGCGTCTTGGCTGCGCTCGCCGACCACCTTAACGCCACCGGCCGCTTCCGGTGCGTGTATGTGAATGTCGAGCCAGCCCAGTCCGCCCGGCAGGACGTCGGTGCGGGCATGCGAGTGATTCTAGGAGCCATCGCCGACGGGGCTGCGATGACCACGGGTGAGGAACTTGTGGAACAGATCTGGCCTGGTGCCTTGACTACCGCTGGTCCTCACTTGGCGCTCAAGCGAGTGCTGGCCCGCTGGGCGTCTGCTGACTCGAAGCCGGTCATCTTGTTCCTAGACGAGATAGACGCCCTGATCGGGGACACGCTGATCTCGGTGCTCCGGCAGCTGCGAGCCGGCTACCGCGACCGGCCGCGCTGGTTCCCCCAGAGCGTAATCCTGTGCGGCGTGCGCGATGTGCGCGACTACCGCATCTTCTCGGCGGAGAAGGGCTTCCACATCACCGGGGGCAGCGCGTTCAACGTCAAGGCCAAGTCCCTGCGTCTCGGGGACTTTCACGAAGACGAAGTGCGCTCGCTGCTGCTGCAGCACAGCGACGAGACTGGCCAAGCGTTCGAGGCCGCCGCGATCTCCAGAGTCTGGGAGCTCACTCAGGGCCAGCCCTGGCTGGTCAACGCCCTTGCCTACCAAGCCTGCTTCGAGGGCCAGCGGGGCCGCGACCGGAGCCTCCCGGTGACGGTCGCGGCCATCGACCAAGCCAAGGAGACTCTCATCCTCAACCGCGTCACGCACCTCGACCAGCTCGCCGACAAGCTTCGCGAGGAGCGGGTGCGGCGCGTCATCCTGCCCATCCTGGCTGGGTCGCCGGCCTGGGACTGGACGGAGCGGGACGTGGAGTATGTGCGCGACCTCGGCCTGGTGGCGCAGCACGGCCCGATACGCATGGCCAATCCCATCTACGCTGAGGTGGTACCGCGCCAACTGACGCATGCGCTGCAGCTCGGCCTCGAGACCGTGGTCGACACGCGCTGGTTCGTGAATGACGACAGCAGCCTGAACACGGAGCAGCTACTGGAGCGCTTCCAAGGCTACTTCCGGGACCACTCCGAGGCCTGGGTGCAGCGCTACGGGCACGCGGAGGCCGGCCCGCAACTGGTGCTGCATGCCTACCTGCAGCGGGTGGTCAACGGGGGCGGTCGTGTGGAGCGGGAGTTCGGCTTGGGGAGGCGGCGCACGGACCTGCTGATGGTGTGGCCCCTGCCCGGCGGCGGGCGTGAGGAGCGGCACGTGATCGAGTGCAAGGTGGTGCGGCCGAAAAGCGGCCTGCGGAGCGTAGTGGCGAATGGCCTGCGGCAGACTGCCGACTACATGGACCTCTCGGGGGCGGATTCGGGGCACTTGGTGGTGTTCGATCTCCGTGAGGCGCGGAGCTGGTCCGAGCGTCTGTTCCACCGGGACGAGACGGTCGACGGGCTGTCCGTCGGCGTCTGGGGCATGTAGCGTCGCCCCGCCTCAACCTGCCGGTGGCGGATTGAAGGCTGAATCTGGCAGGTGCGGTCGCGTAGGCGGGAACCCGGAGGATCGCCTTTGGGCGGCTGCGCCGCCACTGCAGCGCTAGAGAGACCGCCCGTGACCGAAGGCGCAGCCGGCCCACAAGGGCTTGGATTGTCCGGCGGCAATCGGTTGCTTCACTGGTCGAGGCATCGCTCCGCTGGCCCGAGCATGGCGCACGTCGCGTCTCGACCCCTGAGAGACCAATGACGAATCAACAAACCGTGTCCGTTCGAGGCGTGCCATACTTGAACGGGCGTGCGGTTCTTCAACACCGAGGGCGAGGTCATCCTTGGAGAGCACTACTGCATCCCTCCCTTGTACCGCGTCGACCTCGATGAGATCCTAACGCTGATCGATCGCAAGAAGTACTTCATCCTTCACGCGCCTCGTCAGACCGGCAAGACAAGCGTCTTGGCTGCGCTCGCCGACCACCTTAGCGCCACCGGCCGCTTCCGGTGCGTGTATGTGAATGTCGAGCCAGCCCAGTCCGCCCGGCAGGACGTCGGTGCGGGCATGCGAGTGATTCTAGGAGCCATCGCCGACGGGGCTGCGATGACCACGGGTGAGGAACTTGTGGAACAGATCTGGCCTGGTGCCTTGACTACCGCTGGTCCTCACTTGGCGCTCAAGCGAGTGCTGGCCCGCTGGGCGTCTGCTGACTCGAAGCCGGTCATCTTGTTCCTAGACGAGATAGACGCCCTGATCGGGGACACGCTGATCTCGGTGCTCCGGCAGCTGCGAGCCGGCTACCGCGACCGGCCGCGCTGGTTCCCCCAGAGCGTAATCCTGTGCGGCGTGCGCGATGTGCGCGACTACCGCATCTTCTCGGCGGAGAAGGGCTTCCACATCACCGGGGGCAGCGCGTTCAACGTCAAGGCCAAGTCCCTGCGTCTCGGGGACTTTCGCGAAGACGAAGTGCGCTCGCTGCTGCTGCAGCACAGCGACGAGACTGGCCAAGCGTTCGAGGCCGGCGCGATCTCCAGAGTCTGGGAGCTCACTCAGGGCCAGCCCTGGCTGGTCAACGCCCTTGCCTACCAAGCCTGCTTCGAGGACCAGCGGGGCCGCGACCGGAGCCTCCCGGTGACGGTCGCGGCCATCGACCAGGCCAAGGAGACACTCATCCTCAACCGCGTCACGCACCTCGACCAGCTCGCTGACAAGCTCCGCGAGCCGCGCGTGCGTCGAGTGATCCTGCCGATGATCGCAGGCACTTCCGGATCCCAGTACTCGAAGCGCGACCTCGAGTACGTCCGCGACCTCGGCCTCGCCACGATCGCCGGCCCGGTCCGAATGGCCAACCCGATCTACGCCGAGGTCATCCCCCGCGAACTGACCGAGCTCCAAGAATCGGACCTCGTGAGCCTCATCTCCCCACTCTGGTACGTCAAACCAGACGGCCGCTTGGACGTCGCGGCGCTGCTGGCCGGGTTCCAGGACTACTTCCGCGAGCACTCCGAGTCGTGGCTGGAGCGCTACGGCCACCGCGAGGCCGGCCCCCAGCTGGTGCTGCACGGCTACCTGCACCGGGTCGTCAACAGTGGCGGACGGGTCACGCGGGAATACGCCGTCGCCCGCGGGCGCTCGGACTTGGTCATCGAATGGCCCCGCCCGGGCTGCCGGCTGTCTGACCGCCCCCTCAAGTACGTCATAGAATGCAAAGTAGTCAACGAGAAATCGGCTTTGGAGAGCACGATCCTCAAGGGCTTGGAGCAGACGGCTTGGTACATGGATCGCTGTGCCGCCGAGTCCGGGCATCTGGTGGTCTTCGACCTGCGTCCGAACCGGTCTTGGGAGGAGCGTGT
This sequence comes from Bryobacterales bacterium, assembly GCA_963662745.2. Taxonomy (GTDB): domain Bacteria; phylum Acidobacteriota; class Terriglobia; order Bryobacterales; family UBA6623; genus VXMF01. The sequence continues at coordinate 3,452,986 of CAXXUI010000001.1, read as the reverse complement.
TTTCCGCAGGGACCCCGAGTCCGGCGCCCGGTCGATCACGGTGTGGGGCCTGTGACTGGAACGCGGTCCAGGTCCACTTGGATCGCTGACACGCCGGTAGTGCCGGGCCCGGCCCTGTAGCGAAGTGCGGCGTACGACCCGCCAGCGCACCTAGGCTGGCCGCCACCCGCCCCGCCGCATCGTGCGTCGCGCGGCCGTGCGGAGCGTCCCGGTCCAGCTCTTCGCGCTCGGTCGCTCGGGCTCGGCGACCGCCGGCTGAATCGGCGGTGGCATGCATGCCGACCGGCGGCCGGCAGTGGAACCACCACCCTTGGCCACGCCCCGGCACCTGTCGCGGGGGCTCGAAGGCTGAATCTGGCAGGTGCGGTCGCGTCGCCGGTCTCCCGCGGGATCGCCTCCGGGATTGCGCGCCGCCTGGTGTAGCGCGAGCGAAACCGCCCGCCACCGAAGGCGCAGCCAGCCTTCAAGCACCTAGCTAGACGAGCGGTGCTCGGTTGCCTCGCGGGTCGTGGCACCGTTCCGTTGGCCCCAGCGGGGCGCCGGCCGGGTCTCGCCTCCCGGTCGACTACAGGCGGATCCGCGAAGCCAGTCTCGTCCGAGGCCTGCCATACTTGGACGGGCGTGCGGTTCTTCAACACCGAGGGCGAGGTCGTTGCAGCCAAGCACTACTGCATCCCTCCCCTCCAACGTGTTGACCTCGACGAGATCCTAACGCTGATCGATCGAGAGAAGTACTTCATCCTCCACGCGCCCCGTCAGACCGGCAAGACAAGCGTCCTAGCTGCGCTCGCCGACTGCCTCAATGCGAGCGGCCGCTTCCGTTGTGTCTACGTCAATGTCGAGCCGGCGCAGACCGCCCGCCAAGATGTTGGTGCAGGCATACGCACGATCCTGGCCCGCGTCGCGGTTGCGGCTCTACGAACCACTGGGGAGGACCTTGTCCGGAAGACATGGCGGAGCGTCTTGGCGGAGGACGGCCCTCACTCGGCCCTCATGAGCGTCCTGTCGGAGTGGGCGGCCTCGGGTGCCAAGCCTCTGATCCTGTTCGTGGACGAGATCGACGCCCTGATCGGGGACACGCTGATTTCGGTGCTGCGCCAGCTGCGCGCCGGCTACCGCGACCGGCCGCGCTGGTTCCCCCAGAGCGTGGTGCTGTGCGGCGTCCGCGATGTCCGCGACTACCGCATCTTCTCGGAGTCGGAAGGCTTCCACATCACCGGGGGCAGCGCCTTCAACATCAAGGCCAAGTCCCTGCGTCTCGGGGACTTTCACGAAGACGAAGTGCGCTCGCTGCTGCTGCAGCACAGCGACGAGACCGGCCAGCAGTTCGAGGCCAGCGCGATCTCCAGAGTCTGGGAGCTCACTCAGGGCCAGCCCTGGCTGGTCAACGCCCTTGCCTACGAGGCCTGCTTCGAGGGCCAGCGGGGCCGCGACCGGAGCCTCCCGGTGACGGTCGCGGCCATCGACCAGGCCAAGGAGACTCTCATCCTCAACCGCGTCACCCACCTCCACCAGCTCACTGACAAGCTCCGCGAGCCGCGCGTCAGCCGAGTGATCCTGCCGATGCTTGGGGGAACATCCCAGGCTGGCTACTCCAGCGGCGACCTTGAGTACGTACGCGACCTCGGCCTCGTCGCACTCAGCGGCCCGGTCAGGATGGCCAACCCGATCTATGCCGAAGTCATCCCCCGCGAGCTCACGACGGCTCAGGAGTCCGAACTTGAGAACCTTGTCTCCCCGCGCTGGTACATCCGGCAGAACGGCAGCTTGGATGTCGCGGCGCTGCTGGCGGGGTTCCAGGACTACTTCCGCGAGCACTCCGAGTCGTGGGTGGAGCGCTACGGCCATCGGGAGGCCGGCCCCCAGCTGGTGCTGCACGGCTACCTGCACCGCGTCGTCAACAGCGGCGGACGGGTCACGCGCGAGTACGCAGTCGCCCGCGGGCGCTCGGACCTGGTCATCGAATGGCCCCGCCTGGGCAGCCTGCTGTCTGACCGTCCCCTCCGGTACGTCATCGAATGCAAAGTAGTCGGCGAGAAGGCGGCTTTGGAGAGCACGATCCTCAAGGGCTTGGAGCAGACGGCTTGGTACATGGATCGCTGCGACGCCGAGTCCGGGCATCTGGTGGTCTTCGACCTGCGTCCGGACCGGTCCTGGGAGAAGCGTGTTTTCCGCAGGGACCCCGAGTCCGGCGCCCGGTCGATCACGGTGTGGGGCCTGTGACTGGAACGCGGTCCAGGTCCACCTTGATCGCCGACACGCCGGTAGTGCCGCGCCCGTGCGGAGCGTCCCGGTCCAGCTCTTCACGCCCGGCCGCTCGGGCTCGGTGACCGCCGGCTGAGTCGGCGGTGGCATGAATGCCGACCGGCAGCAGGCAGTGGAATCACCACCCTTGGCCATGCCCCGTCACCTGTCCGCGGGGGCTCGAAGGTTGAATCTGGCAGGTGCGGTCGCGTTGCCGGTCTCCCGCAGGATCGCCTCCAGGATTGCGCGCCGCCTGGTGTAGCGCGAGGGAAACCGCCCGCCACCGAAGGCGCTGCCAGCTCTCAAGCACCTAGCTAGACGAGCGGCGCTCGGTCGCCTCGCGCGTCGCGGCCTCGTTCCGTTGGCCCCAGCGGGGCGCCGGCCGGGTCTCGCCTCCCGGTCGACTACAGGCGGATCCACGAGACCAGTTCCGTCCGAGGCGTGCCATACTTGGACGGGCGTGCGGTACTTCAACACCGAGGGCGAGGTTGTTGCAGCCAAGCACTACTGTATCCCTCCCCTCCAACGTGTTGATCTAGACGAGATCCTGACACTGATCGATCGAGAGAAGTACTTCATCCTCCACGCGCCCCGTCAGACCGGCAAGACAAGCGTCCTTGCAGCTCTCGCCCACCACTTGAACGCAACTGGTAGGTTCCGGTGCGTCTACACCAACGTGGAGGATGCCCAAGCCGCCCGCCAAGACGTCGGCGCCGCCATGCGGTCGATCCTCCACTCGCTCGGCGAGGAGGCGGCATGGACCACCGGCGAGGAGCTGGTCGGGGAGATCTGGCCCGCCATTCTGGCCAAGGCCGGGCCCTTCTCCGCGCTCAGAAGCGTGCTGGCCCAGTGGGCGGCAGCCGATGAGAGACCCCTCATCGTGTTCCTTGACGAGATCGACTCGCTCGTCGGGGACACTCTGATCTCGGTGCTGCGCCAGCTGCGTGGAGGCTACCGCGGCAGACCGCATCGCTTCCCCCAGAGCGTGGTGCTGTGCGGCGTCCGCGATGTCCGCGACTACCGCATCTTCTCGGAGTCGGAAGGCTTCCACATCACCGGGGGCAGCGCCTTCAACATCAAGGCCAAGTCCCTGCGTCTCGGGGACTTTCACGAAGACGAAGTGCGCTCGCTGCTGCTGCAGCACAGCGACGAGACCGGCCAGCAGTTCGAGGCCAGCGCGATCTCCAGAGTCTGGGAGCTCACTCAGGGCCAGCCCTGGCTGGTCAACGCCCTTGCCTACGAGGCCTGCTTCGAGGGCCAGCGGGGCCGCGACCGGAGCCTCCCGGTGACGGTCGCGGCCATCGACCAGGCCAAGGAGACTCTCATCCTCAACCGCGTCACCCACCTCCACCAGCTCACTGACAAGCTCCGCGAGCCGCGCGTCAGCCGAGTGATCCTGCCGATGCTTGGGGGAACATCCCAGGCTGGCTACTCCAGCGGCGACCTTGAGTACGTACGCGACCTCGGCCTCGTCGCACTCAGCGGCCCGGTCAGGATGGCCAACCCGATCTATGCCGAAGTCATCCCCCGCGAGCTCACGACGGCTCAGGAGTCCGAACTTGAGAACCTTGTCTCCCCGCGCTGGTACATCCGGCAGAACGGCAGCTTGGATGTCGCGGCGCTGCTGGCGGGGTTCCAGGACTACTTCCGCGAGCACTCCGAGTCGTGGGTGGAGCGCTACGGCCATCGGGAGGCCGGCCCCCAGCTGGTGCTGCACGGCTACCTGCACCGCGTCGTCAACAGCGGCGGACGGGTCACGCGCGAGTACGCAGTCGCCCGCGGGCGCTCGGACCTGGTCATCGAATGGCCCCGCCTGGGCAGCCTGCTGTCTGACCGTCCCCTCCGGTACGTCATCGAATGCAAAGTAGTCGGCGAGAAGGCGGCTTTGGAGAGCACGATCCTCAAGGGCTTGGAGCAGACGGCTTGGTACATGGATCGCTGCGACGCCGAGTCCGGGCATCTGGTGGTCTTCGACCTGCGTCCGGACCGGTCCTGGGAGAAGCGTGTTTTCCGCAGGGACCCCGAGTCCGGCGCCCGGTCGATCACGGTGTGGGGCCTGTGACTGGAACGCGGTCCAGGTCCACCTTGATCGCCGACACGCCGGTAGTGCCGCGCCCGTGCGGAGCGTCCCGGTCCAGCTCTTCACGCCCGGCCGCTCGGGCTCGGTGACCGCCGGCTGAGTCGGCGGTGGCATGAATGCCGACCGGCAGCAGGCAGTGGAATCACCACCCTTGGCCATGCCCCGTCACCTGTCCGCGGGGGCTCGAAGGTTGAATCTGGCAGGTGCGGTCGCGTTGCCGGTCTCCCGCAGGATCGCCTCCAGGATTGCGCGCCGCCTGGTGTAGCGCGAGGGAAACCGCCCGCCACCGAAGGCGCTGCCAGCTCTCAAGCACCTAGCTAGACGAGCGGCGCTCGGTCGCCTCGCGCGTCGCGGCCTCGTTCCGTTGGCCCCAGCGGGGCGCCGGCCGGGTCTCGCCTCCCGGTCGACTACAGGCGGATCCACGAGACCAGTTCCGTCCGAGGCGTGCCATACTTGGACGGGCGTGCGGTACTTCAACACCGAGGGCGAGGTTGTTGCAGCCAAGCACTACTGTATCCCTCCCCTCCAACGTGTTGATCTAGACGAGATCCTGACACTGATCGATCGAGAGAAGTACTTCATCCTCCACGCGCCCCGTCAGACCGGCAAGACAAGCGTCCTTGCAGCTCTCGCCCACCACTTGAACGCAACTGGTAGGTTCCGGTGCGTCTACACCAACGTGGAGGATGCCCAAGCCGCCCGCCAAGACGTCGGCGCCGCCATGCGGTCGATCCTCCACTCGCTCGGCGAGGAGGCGGCATGGACCACCGGCGAGGAGCTGGTCGGGGAGATCTGGCCCGCCATTCTGGCCAAGGCCGGGCCCTTCTCCGCGCTCAGAAGCGTGCTGGCCCAGTGGGCGGCAGCCGATGAGAGACCCCTCATCGTGTTCCTTGACGAGATCGACTCGCTCGTCGGGGACACTCTGATCTCGGTGCTGCGCCAGCTGCGTGGAGGCTACCGCGGCAGACCGCATCGCTTCCCCCAGAGCGTGGTGCTGTGCGGCGTCCGCGATGTCCGCGACTACCGCATCTTCTCGGAGTCGGAAGGCTTCCACATCACCGGGGGCAGCGCCTTCAACATCAAGGCCAAGTCCCTGCGTCTCGGGGACTTTCACGAAGACGAAGTGCGCTCGCTGCTGCTGCAGCACAGCGACGAGACCGGCCAGCAGTTCGAGGCCAGCGCGATCTCCAGAGTCTGGGAGCTCACTCAGGGCCAGCCCTGGCTGGTCAACGCCCTTGCCTACGAGGCCTGCTTCGAGGGCCAGCGGGGCCGCGACCGGAGCCTCCCGGTGACGGTCGCGGCCATCGACCAGGCCAAGGAGACTCTCATCCTCAACCGCGTCACCCACCTCCACCAGCTCGCCGACAAGCTTCGCGAGGAGCGGGTGCGGCGCGTCATCCTGCCCATCCTGGCTGGGTCGCCGGACTGGGATTGGACGGAGCGGGACGTGGAGTACGTGCGCGACCTCGGCCTAGTGGCGCAGCACGGCCCGATACGCATGGCCAATCCCATCTACGCTGAGGTGGTACCGCGCCAGCTGACGCATGCGCTGCAGCTCGGCCTCGAGACCGTGGTCGACACGCGCTGGTTCGTGAATGACGACGGCGGCCTGGACACGGAGCAGCTGCTGGAGCGCTTCCAAGGCTACTTCCGGGACCATTCCGAGTTCTGGGTGCAGCGCTATGGGCACGCGGAGGCCGGCCCGCAACTGGTGCTGCATGCCTACCTGCAGCGGGTGGTCAACGGGGGCGGTCGTGTGGAGCGGGAGTTCGGCTTGGGGAGGCGGCGCACGGACCTGCTGACCGTGTGGCCCCTGCCCGGCGGCGGGCGTGAGGAGCGGCACGTGATCGAGTGCAAGGTGGTGCGGCCGAAGAGCGGCCTGCGGAGCGTGGTGGCGAACGGCCTGCGGCAGACTGCCGACTACATGGACCTCTCGGGGGCGGATTCGGGGCACTTGGTGGTGTTCGATCTCCGTGAGGCGCGGAGCTGGTCCGAACGTCTGTTCCACCGAGACGAGACGATTGACGGGCTGTCCTTCGGCGTCTGGGGCATGTAGAATTGCCCCGCCTCAACCTGCCCGTGGCGGATCGAAGGCTGAATCTGGCAGGTGCCGTCGCGCCGGCGGGATCCCGCAGGATCGCCTCCGGGTTGCCGCCACTGTAGGGTTAGGCGACCGCCCGCACCCGAAGGCGCATACCACGAGGGCTTGGATGGACGAGCAGCATTCGGTTGCTTCGCTGGTCGAGGCATCGCTCCGCTGGCCCGAACATGGTGCATGCCGGGTCTCGCCCCCGGCCAGACCAGTGGCGGATCAACGAACCACGGTTCTCCGAGGCATGCCATCCTCGGACAGGCGTGCGGTTCATCAACAAGCTGATCGACAGCGGGCGGTAGCTGTCCCTGCTGACCAAGCATCCGGGCCTGCCCGTTCAGGAGGCGGCAGGGGTGCTGGTCTCCCGCTGGGCGCAGGAAACTCTCCTCAAGTACGCCCGGCGGGAGTTCGGGCTGGATGGCCTGTCGGAGAATCTGCTGGAACCGGTCGATCCCGCTGAGCCGGTGGTCAACCCGCAGTGGTGGCTGCTGGACCGCCTGCTGAACCGGGCGCGCACCCAACGGGCCCGGCGCAGTGGCCGGCAGGCGCTGGCCGACTGCAAGGCGCGCCACGCCACGCCCCACCACATCGCGGTGGGGACCCGCCGGAGGCGCAGTGCTACCAAGTCGTGACCGAGCCGCTACGCCAACTGCTGCTGCTCAAGATGATCTCCTACCGTGCTGAAATCGGAATGCTGGTGGCCGGCTTGAACGACTCGGACGGCCAAGCGCTGCCGTGCGGGCTGTGCAGGGCCTGCTGCAGACGCCGGCGCATCTGGAGCCTGATCCCGAGGGGGGGATCCTGCGCGTGCGCCTGCTGTACCAGTCCACCGCCGTCGCCGACGGCCGCTTGGACCCCCTGCTCGCCACGCTCAACTTCAGCCGCACGGCGTATCTAGGCACTGACCTGCGCCTCGTCTACGAGTTCACCTCCTGAGGCTAGGACCTGACTCCGCCTACCGTGCCGGCTGCCCGCCCGCCCGGCACATCCCCGCGACCGTTCGGCATGCACCCCACTGCCACTCCGTCCCGCTGCCCGGACACGACACGGCAGGCCGATGCGACTTAGAACTGTCCAGCCAGCGCCCCATGAACCGACCACTAACTGCGTCAGTACCCAGGCGACAGACGTCAGGACTTCTGTTGTTGTGCCGTCTCGCGGCAGCTTCTCCCAAGCTGCCTCACAGCGCCTGCACACTCCCATTGGCTCCCGACAACGGCCAGTTACACGCAGCCCGGCGGTCTCCGGCTGACGGGCTGGCAGAGCGCTGTGAGCCACCGCGCCCTGTCTTGCCTGGGCCTACCTCAGTCCAATACGTAGGAGTGTCGATGCATGACTGCGAGTCCGTCGAATCGCTATTTCGAGACTCTCAGCGTGGTAGCATTCTTTCAGGGTGGGCAGGTGACCCGAGTTCGTGCGCCTTCCGGTTGATTCCTGCACAGTCGCCCGCCCGCCAAACGACACAGCGGAGCAAGAGTGGCGGCAGAGTGCTGCAAGCAGACTAGGTGGACTCGAGATGATCCGTGATCCACTTCGCAGTCGCATAGGCGCTGTGCTGGCGACGCGTCGCTTCGGTTCGCTCGCTCCGGTATACGCTAGATGCTTCAGTGCATGGGTGTGCTGCGAGACTGGAGCCGTGATTTCTGGAGGGACCCTCAAGATCCGCAACAAAGTCACGGGAAGCGCGATTCCATCCGAGGTCTTCACCTCCTGCATCTCCGTCCCGCCAGATCTGACTCCTAGACCCCGCTCCACTATCGCCTCAATCGACGGCTTCCGGACGGCAGTCCGGGAAGTCGCGATGAACTACGGAGCGAGGTTCGCAGTCAACTTCCCGCTGGTGGATGCCGGTCACGAGTCCATCGGCGTTGAGGCAGCTGGTTCAGAACTCCAAACGGAGGTCGCAACCTTGCCCGCGCAGCATTCAGAACGGCAGGTCAAGGAGGCACCTAACCTCTCCCGCCAGCAACGTCTCTTGCAGTGTGCGCTGACACCTTCTGCTTCCGGAGCTACTACCACAAAGGGGGTTGACGCTTGACACGAATCCCTGTGCCCCCGGAGATGCTTCGCTGGGCTTGCGAACGTGCGGGCCACAGTGTGGCACAAGTCGCCGAGCGCATCCCGCAGCTGCGGTCTTGGATCCAGCACAAGAGACAGCCCACTCTGAAGCAACTGGACAGACTGGCCAAGATTACCCATACGCCCCTCGGTTACCTGTTCCTTCCAGAGCCACCTGACGAACGCCTCCCCGTTCCCGACTACCGCACAGTGTCGGGCTATGGTACGACGAAGTCGAGCCCCGACCTGCTTGACACGCTCTACACGATGCAACGCCGACAGGCATGGCTACGGGAGTCCCTTGTTGAGCGCGAGGTAGAGCCATTGGGATTCGTGGAGAGCGCCAAGCTAAGCGACGCGCCGGAGGAGGTGGGCCTTGAGATGCGGCGCGCGCTCGCCTTGGACCAAGGATGGGCTTCCAATGTCCGCACTTGGCAGGTCGCCGTAGGTGAGTTCCGTGGTGCCATCGAAAAACTCGGTGTGATGGCAGTGATTAACGGTGTAGTGGGGAATGACACGCATCGCATACTCCGTGTGGAGGAGTTTCGAGGCTTCGCGCTCACGGATCCCTACGCACCCCTAGTCTTCGTGAACGGTGCCGACGCGAAATCCGCACAGATGTTCACCCTCGCCCACGAACTGGCACATATCTGGCTCGGAAGGGAGGGCGTCTCTGGCTTCGACACGCTGCTCCCCGGTCATGCTGAGGTGGAGGCCTGGTGCAACCGGGCGGCGGCCGAACTGCTCGTTCCAGCTCAGGAAGTCCAAGCGCGTTGGGTGGAAGTCAGCCAGTTGTCGACTCCCTTCGAATCGCTGGCTCGGGTCTTCAAAGTAAGCCCGGTTGTTGCCGCCCGTCGGACCCTCGACCTGAAGCTCATAGACTCCGAGAGGTTCTTGGACTTCTACAAGAAGTGCGTTTCGAGAAAGAGCAAGAGTAGCACGCGGGGAGAGGGTGGAAATTTCTACAACAACCAGAACACGCGCGTCGGAAGACTGTTTGCGACTCAAGTCTTGAACGCAGCAATGGAGGGCCGCATCGGGTTCAAGGAAGCTTATGACTTGACCGGCCTGCGCGGAGGCACCTTCCAAGAGTTCGCCAGACGACAGGGGATAGACCTGCCGTGAGCAGAACTCGGGTTTTTTTGATCGATTCGGATGTATTGATCACGGCGAAGAACCTGTATTATGCATTTGACATCTGCCCCGGATTTTGGAAGAGCCTAGTTCATCACCATCAGGCAGGCCAAGTGCAGAGCATTGACCGAGTGCGAAGTGAACTCCTCGCAGCCAGAAAGACGGAGGATCTCGTACAGTGGGTAAAGAACGAAGTTCCGAGAGAATTCTTCCTTCCCATAGACACTCACGAAGTGGCCGACGCGTATAGAGAAATCATGCTGTGGATCTGGCAGCACTCTAGGTACTTCAAGGCTGCGAAGGACAAGTTCGCGAAGGGAGCGGACGACTGGCTGGTGGCGTGCGCTCAAGTCCACGGAGCCATCGTTGTGACTAATGAACGGAACGCACCGGAGTCCAAGCGACAGGTCAAGCTTCCCGATGTGTGTGCTGAGTTTGGAGTCCAGACCACCAACACATTTTCGATGCTCCGGACGTTGGGTGTCCAGCTCGACCGGGCAGGATGCGGCTGAGCAACACGAGCGCGATCCACACACTGTCTTCCGTGCGATCGATTCTGAAGAGGTGAGGATTCAGTAAGGGAGTCCCTAGCGCCCCCCTTACCGAATCCTTACGCCGCTGCCATGTCGAACCCCAGGGCGGCCCAATCAAGCAGCCTGTCATCATCCTTGTTCCACTAGGACGAGACTGTGAATCGTTGGTCAACAGCGCGTCGAGCGAGACGTTCGCAGAGGATCTCGTTAGTACGTTCTAGGTCGTCTGCGCCAATCGCGCTTACGGCCTAATGACTATGGAATGCGTCAAGTGCCTCTTGGGCCAGCTTCATGACAGCTCCGCCACCCGATAGGCGATGGCCAACCGGCCGATTCTCTTGGGGAATTACTGACGTGAGTGCCCAAGATCCAGATGTTGTATAGGTTCCGGCAAGAGTCCAGCATATGGTACTCGTCCCGAATCGGAATAGTCTGCGTCTATTTGCGGCATGCTGGCGGTCTCACATTGTGATCGGCGCCCATTCCACTCAGTATCTGTGGAGCTCATTCTGGCCTCCATGAGCACGTAACCTGTGCCGGACAGTTCCCCCGTCCCTAGCCCGACTCTGCTGCTCTAGCAGCCGACTGTCGTGCGCGGCAGCTCCAATTCTCAGCCCAGGATGCGCGGATCCGCCCCTCGGGCATCCCCTGCTGGGCGCCGGCACCCACCGCGGCTCCCAGCCGGGCCGGCTGCCGTTGGCGGCTCCTCGCCGCCGGAGCCGCTGGTGCGTCAGGCGGCCGCAGCCCGGCCCGCCAGCATGGCCCAAGTCAGACGCCTGCCCTGCAGCCCCAGCGCCACCTGCCGCAGCTGCTCCGCCGTGTCCAGCGGGCGCAGGTTGCTGCGCCCGCAGAACTCCTCCAGATAGCGATGCAGATGGCGCACGCTGACGTGGTGGTAGATCCCGTACAGCCCGCGCTTGAACAGCGCCCAGAAGGACTCGATGCCGTTGGTGCTCACCTTGCCACGCACGTACTCTCCGCCGGAATGGTTCACCGCTGCGTGCTGGAAGCCCTCCAGCGACTGGTAGCTGGAAGAGCTGTCCGTGTACACTTCCGCGCCCGGAGCTGCAATCTGGTTCACAAAGTCTTGCAGTTCCTCTTTGGTAGTGTTCAGCACTGCCTGCGCATGCACTCGCCCGCTGGCGCGGTCGCGCCCTCCGACCACCGGCTGCTTGCCGACCGTCCCGCGCCCGGCGTTCAGCTTCTGGCTGGCGTGCTGGTTCTTCTCTTTGCCTCCGATGTAGACCTCGTCCACCTCCACCGGGCCGGCGAACAGCCCGGCGGGCGCGGCCAACCCGGCCCGCACGCGATGGGCCAGATGCCAGGCCGACTTCTGAGTGATGCCCAGCTCGCGGCTCAGCCGCATGCTGGAGATGCCCTTGATGCTGGTGCAAATCAGATAGATGGCCAGGGCCCAGAGGCGGTAACCGAGCTGGGTGTCGGCCATCACGGTGCCGGTGCGCAGGGAGAAGCGCTTGCGGCAGGCGCGGCAGCGATAGGGCATGGAGGGGTGAGCGCAGCCGGACTGCACCTTGTCAGAGCCGCAATGGGGGCACTCGGGGCCGTGGGGCCAGCGGAGTTCAGCGAACCAGCTCTCGGCCGCTTGGTCGTCAGGGAACATCTGCATCACTTCGATCATCGAGATGCCCTTGCGGAACCATTTACCGGGACTCTTATAGGCCGAACCGTTCTTCCCAATCACTCTATTATTATACACTAAATGCAGGTCCATTGCAACCAGAATCTGAGAATGAAATGTACGAATGGTGACCTTGGGCACTCACGTCAGTAATTCCCTTCTCTTGAGTCGATGGATCGGCGCGTAGAGAGAGCCGCTCTCTGGCTGGATCGTTCGCCACCGGTCGCTTGCTGCTGCTTGGAACAGGCCGTGCGACCGTGATGAGGAGACCGTCCCCCAGTTCTCCTGACCGCAGGGAACACCGGCGTACAGGCAACTGGCGTAGACCAGCTGAAGGGACCGCATCGATTCACGAAGGAGCAGACACCGAGGCGGACGGTTAGCCGGTCCCTAGCGGGCTGGGCACCTGCATACGGTGGGCCCAGCCGCCTTCGGCGACAGGCAGACACTACAATGGCCGCCGACTCAAGCGGGGCGTGTGAAGAATGGAATAGTATCTTCCGGGCACTGGCAGGGACCGCTGGACTCAGGATTGGCGAGGGCTGGGTCGCCCCGCAGCGCAGCGGATGCCGAAGTGAGTCTCGGTACGTCCATGTGAAGACCGATGGCCCGCCGCGACGGCCGCACGAATCGCATGGACTCGCATTCTCCGCAAACGCCAGCGGACCCGGATGTAGGACTCGCACCCATCGTGAGATTGGAGCAGGCTGGCTGCCCGTCGGGTCCTTCGCGATTGCCGCTGCCTGCGAGGCTCCCTCGCGCTGGCGTCGCTCGGACTAGGGTTCCAGAGCGGATCCGGCGGCGCAACCCAGCACCGAAAGCTGCTTGCGCGCTCCGCCTCAATGGAGGGCGTCGGGAGACTCGGGCGCGACTCCGCGCCGAAGTGCTCCCGGCAGGTGCCAGAGCCCGGGCCCGTCATCCACCAGACGAGCTCTCGTCACGGGCGAATCAGCCCTCTCCAGAGGGATGGCAGGCGCTTCCACCGGACGCGGCTGCCACTTCCGAACCATGGCGGCGCCGTAGGCGCGCGGAAGCATCACCTGCACCGTGACCGGGCTCAGCGACACGCGGGCCGGCAGCCCGCCGACGACTTCCCCGTCGACTTGAACGCGGACGGAGACTCCGACCTGGACAAGCTCGACCTCGGTCCGCCGGTCCAGTCGGACGCCCGGCCAGCCGGCGATCCGGTCCAAGGTCGCCGCAAGCAGGTAGCCGGCATGGAGGGTCCGATTCGTTCCGGGGAATTGCGCCACTTCGAACCGATGCGAAAGCAGGTTGGCTCCCGGAGTCAGCACCAGACCGCCGCCGTAGGCGCGGCTCTTCGAAACCAGCACGAGGCTGCAAGTGCGCTCTGAACAAGAGCCCTCAGACCGCACCCTCACCTGGGGAAACCGCCGGATGGACTGCTGGGCTCCCCGCAGCCAAAAGGCACCTTGGCCCAGCAGACGCTTCATCGCGGCGGATGTCCTGAACGCGATTTCCGCATCCAGGCCGGCACCGCACATCAGCAGGAAGAAGCGGCTCGTGCCGTCTCCAAACCGGACCTGTCCGAGTCGAACCCGACGGGGCTCCAGACTGGGCAGCATCTCCGCTGCCCGGGCGGGGTGTAAGGGCATCCCCGCTTCCCGCACCAGCACGTTGGAAGTTCCTCCTGGCAGCGCCAGCAGCCGCGTCGAAGGGGCTTCGGTCAGCCCCTGAACTGCTTCGTTCAGCGTGCCGTCCCCACCCAGCACCGCCACCAGGTCGGCACCGCCCGCCACGGCCGCCCGCGCCAGCTCCGTTGCGTGGCCCGGCCCCTTGGTGGTGGACAGCTCGACATGGCCGGCGCTTGCCCGGAGAACGCTGCGGATCGCATTCAGACTCGAGCGTTCGGATCGCCCACCTGCCGTGGGGTTGTGGATGCAGACTGCCATGGCGAACCGCACCGGTCTTCATCATAAGCCTTCGGGCTCGCTTCCTATAATGGGGCTGATGCCATCCGGCTCCGCGCTCGAATCGGGCTTGGATGCGGCTCGGGCAGCCGCGCGGGAGCTTCGCGAAGGTATCCGCCGCCACGAGCACCTCTACTACGTGCGAGGCGAACCTCAGATCAGCGACGCAGAGTTCGACCGGCTGATGCGGAGGCTGCAGGCGATTGAGGCCCGCCATCCGGAGCTGGTCACCCGGGACTCCCCTACGCTGCGCGTCGGCGGGGCCCCTCGGGAGGGCGTGGAGAAGGCGCCCCACTCGCGCCCTAGGCTTAGCCTCGACAACGTCTTCAACGAGCAGGAGCTGCGCGACTTCGACCGGCGTGCCCGGGAGCTGGCCGGCAGCGACGAGCTGGACTACGTCGGAGAGCTCAAGTTCGACGGCGTCTCGCTGAGCGTCCACTACCGTGACCGGCATCTCTCCTTAGCCCTCACGCGCGGCGACGGCCGCGTGGGGGAGGTCGTCACGCCGAACGCGCGCACCTTGGGCTCGGTTCCCCTCTCCGTGTCGGCCGAGGCCCTCGAGCGGGCCGGCGTTCCGTTTGACTTCGAGGTGCATGGCGAGGTGGTCATGCCCGAGCAGGCATTCCAGCTCTTGAACCACCAGCGCCTCCAGGACGGGCTGGCCCTGTACAAGAATCCGCGCAACGTGGCGGCCGGGACGCTGCGGATGCTGGATCCCGCGGTCACCGCCTCTCGCCGCCTCGACTTCTTCGCCTACGAGCTGCTCTCGCGCGGCGAGACCGTCCTGGCAACACAGTGGGAGTCGCTGAAGGCGTTGCGCACGCTCGGCTTCAGAGTTGACGGGCACTCCGAGTGCCTGCGCGGCATCGGGCCCATGCTCGCGTACCGGGACCGGCTGATGGCTGCTCGGGCCGAGTTCGGCTACGCGATCGACGGCCTCGTCTTCAAGGTTGACCGCGCCGTCTTGCGCGAGAGTCTCGGACGGACCAGCAAGGCCCCTAGGTGGGCCGTGGCCAGCAAGCCCGAGGCGCAGCAAGTCGAGGCCGTTGTGGAAGGCATTGATGTGCAGGTGGGGCGCACAGGGGCTGTCACCCCACGCGCGCTGCTGCGCCCCGTGCAGGTTGGCGGGGTGACCGTTTCCAGGGCTACGCTCCACAACGAGGACGAGATCGCCCGATTGGGTCTGCAGATCGGCGACGCCGTACTGCTGGAGCGGAGTGGTGACGTGATCCCCAAGATCGTCCGTGTCGTTCGCCACGGAGCCGTCCGCCGGCCCTTCCAATTTCCGTCGGACTGCCCGGCTTGCCGCTCGGCAATTGTCCGCCCTCCCGGCGAGGTCGTCGCCCGGTGTGTGAACAGTAGCTGTTCGGCCCGTCTCAAGCAGTCGGTGGAGCACTTCGCCAGCCGCAAGGCGATGAACATCGACGGCCTCGGCGAGCGCTTGGTGGACCAGCTGGTGGACCGCGGCTTGGTCGGAGACATCGCTGATCTGTATCGCCTGCGCCTGAAGGACGTAGCCTCGCTGGAGAAGGACTCGGCCATTTCGCAAGAGAAGGCCGAGTCCTTGGTTGCCTCGATCGCCCGGGCGGCCGCGGTCAGCTGGCCGGCCCTGTTGGTGGCCTTGGGCATCCCCGGCATTGGAGCGGCTACCGCCCGGAGGCTGGCGAGGGCCTTTCCGTCCCGGGTTGAGATCGAGCGCGCTGGGGCCGACCGCATCGCCGCGACACCGAGGGTGCCCAAGCTTGCAGCCGCCCGTGTAGACCGCTTCTTCGCCGACGACGCTAACCGCCGCCTGCTCAACCGGCTCGAGCGAGCCGGCCTGCAGTGCCTCAAGGGCGGCCAGGGGTCCGGCGCCGGACGGGAAGGGCGTTCCCAGCAAGAGCGAGGCCCGGATCGGTCCGCCACCCGGCAGCGCGTCAAGGAGATCAGCCAGTTCGTCCAGAGCCTGAAGATTCAAGGCTTCGGCAAGCTGCTGGTCAAAGAGCTGGTCGCTAG
The DNA here is from genome assembly GCA_963662745.2 of Bryobacterales bacterium. Lineage (GTDB taxonomy): Bacteria > Acidobacteriota > Terriglobia > Bryobacterales > UBA6623 > VXMF01. The sequence goes on along the minus strand of CAXXUI010000001.1, from coordinate 3,437,280 downwards.
CGGCACCCTCCGTTCCGCAGCCGATCTGTTCGACCTGCAGGCCGCGGACCTGGCCGGCGCCGGCAGCGTCCGCCTCGGAGCCAAGGCTGCCAGGAAGATCCTGCAGTCGGTCGAGGGATCCAAGCGAGCCCCTCTCGCCTCCCTGCTGTTCGGCTTGGGCATCCGCTACGTGGGCGAACGTACCGCGTCGCTGCTGGCAGCCCGGTTCGGCAGCGTCGATGCCATTGCCCGAGCGGACGCTGAACAACTGGCGGAGGTTGACGAAGTCGGACCGAACATCGCGAAGTCCATCCGGGACTTCTTCGATGCGCCCAAGAACGCCCGCCTCGTCGAGCGCCTCAGGGAGTCCGGGCTGCTGCTCGAGGAGGAAGAGCAGAACCAGCCGGGCGACCAGCCCTTCGCCGGCCTCACGTTCGTGATCACCGGCACGTTGGCTGGCATGACGCGCAGCGCCGCCAAAACCGCCATCCAGAAGCTGGGTGGCCGCGTGACGGGTTCCGTCAGTTCGAAGACCAGCTACTTGCTGGCCGGCGCCAAGGCCGGCTCCAAACTCAAGAAGGCCGGCGCGCTCGGTGTTGCGGTCATCGACGAGGAACGGCTGCGCGAACTGGCCGGCGGCGCGCTGGACGATCCCGGAGACGGCCCTTGACGCTCGTCGCCGAAGTCTTCGGAGTCTGGATTCCGATATTGGCGTCGATCGCGTTCGTGGCCGCCTACGCGATCCGTCGACTCAGGGAGGGCCTGACCCCCCTGCAAGTGGTGCTTGACCGCGCCTTCATGCTGGTCTTCTTCTACACGGGCGCTCTGCTCGCAATCTACCTGTCGACCTTCCGGTTCTTCTATCTGTTCGCCCTGCCGCCGCGCGTGTGAGCCGCCGCCGGTGACGCCTAGCGGTAGCGGCGGTGGACGGCGATCAGCCGCCCTTGGACCTCAACGCGGTCAGGCTCCAGCAGGATCGGCTCCATCTGCATGTTGGCCGGCTGCAGCCGCACCAGCGTGCCTTCCGGGAAGTACCGCTTCAAGGTCGTCTCGGACTTGTCCACCAAGGCCACCACGATCTCGCCCGGCTGGGCGCGGTTTGTCTTCTGGATCACGACGTAGTCCCCATCCAGAATGTGGTCGTCGATCATGGAGTTGCCCTTCACCCGCAGCGCAAACACGCCGTCCTTGCGGATGACGTCGTCGAACGAGAGGCTCTCGTGGTTCTCGTAGGCTTCCAGCGGCTGGCCCGCTACGATCTCGCCGGCCAGCGGCGTGGCGTACTTGACTTCGCGGTGGTACCGGTCCAGCCTGCGCTCGTCCCGGCGCAGCAGCTCGTAGTACTTGTCGGTGACTTCCAGCGCCCGGCTCCGGTTCGCGTCCCGCCTGAGGTAGCCCTTCTCGTCGAGTGCCAGAATGTGCTTGTGCACAGTGGCGGCCGAAGCGAGATTCATGCTCTTCGCTATCTCGTCGAAGCTCGGACAGTAGTGGTTTGCCGCGATGAATTCCGCAACGTAGGTCAGGACTTGGCTTTGTCGTTTGGTGAGTGCCATCGGCCTCAGACCTCCTCTCTTTGAATTCCATTCTACCATGCTGCGTGCTGCGCTGCAACTTCGCTGCGCTGCCTTCGCCATAGCCGGCGCGTAGTTCGCTACAATCGCAGTCCGATGAACCTTGATGAAGTTCAGGGGCAACTCTGCACGCAAGGGCTGGACGGATGGCTGCTGTTCGACCACCATGTGCGGGACCCCATCGCCTACCGCCTGCTCGGCCTTGACGCCGAGGTCCACGTCTCGCGGCGCTGGTACTACTGGATCCCCGCCCGCGGCGGGCCCGTCAAGCTGGTGCATGCCATCGAGGGCAGCCGCCTCGACAGCCTGCCCGGCGCCAAGCTCGTGTACTCGAGCTGGCAGTCTCACGAGCGGCTGCTGCAAGGCCTGCTGGTCGGCGCCCGGCGGGTCGCGATGCAGTATTCGCCGCGCTGCATGATCCCCGTCGTCTCGCTGGTGGACGCCGGGACGGTCGATCTAGTCCGCTCGTTCGGAGCCGAGGTCGTCTCCTCGGCCGGCTTGGTCCAGCATTTCGAGGCCCGCTGGACCGAGGCCCAGCTGGAATCGCACCTCGAGGCCGGACGCCGCGTGGACCGCGTCCTCAGGCAGGCCTTCCGCAAGATCCGGAGCGACCTCTCGGCCGCGGGTAGCAGCACCGAGCACGGCGTCGCCCGCTTCATCCGCGAGCGGTTCGCCGAGCAGGGCCTGGTGACCATGGACGGCCCGATCGTCGCCGCCAACTCCAATGCCAGCGACCCCCATTACGCGCCCGACGCGACGCGCCCGCAACCCATCCGGAACGGCGACTTCGTGCTGATCGACCTGTGGGCCAAGCTCGACCGGCCCGGCGCAGTCTACTACGACATCACTTGGACCGCCTGCTGCGGGGGCGAGGTCCCCGACCGCGTCTCGCGCGTGTTCGAGGTGGTTTCCGGGGCGCGCGACCGGGCGCTGGCATTCGTTGACCGCGCCATCCGCGAGGGACGGCGGGTGGAAGGCTGGCAGATCGACGACGTCGCGCGCGGCCACATCGCCGCCGCCGGCTACGGGGACCGGTTTGTCCACCGCACGGGGCACTCCATCGGCGAGGAGGTCCACGGCAACGGCGCGAACATCGACAACCTTGAGATGCGTGACGAACGCCCGATCATCCCCAGGACCTGCTTCTCAATTGAGCCCGGTGTCTATCTGCCCGAGTTCGGCGTTCGCTCCGAGATCGACTGCTACGTTTCAGCGGACGGCGCCGCTGCCACCGGCGCCGTCCAGTCTGAGGTCTTGCGCATCTAGCCCGGATTATGCATTAGGAGAAAACGAAGCCTGCGCAGGCAAGGTGCGACCTACTCTGCGCTAGGAGGCGCCCCTTCCGGAGACCACTGAGCCCTATCGTGGTGAGGCGAATCCTGTAGTCACGCGCCAGTCCTTTGACGGTCCGGCCCGGGGCGCAATGTCGGTGTTGAGCGCCAGATTGCTTGGCCGTGTCGGGGGCGGTTTGGCTCAGCCTGTGTGGACTGCGGATAGTCACAGTCTTCCATTTGATCGGCAGCGCCGCCGGTCGACGCTGGCCTCTTGGTGCCCTAGACCGCAACGACCGGCCCCGCACTCTCTGTCGGGATGCTTGTCCCGGCCCAACCCGAATTGCTCAGTCACGCCGGGAATCTGAGCGGCTACCCTTGGCCGGGCGAGATACCCTCTCCCTGCCCCTTCGACACACCTGCCCCTGCCCTGCTTCGAACAAGCCACACCACTCGCCCCTGTCCCACTCCTTCCCGCAGTAGTGAACTAATTCGACAATCGTCGCCCCGCTCACTTCAGGATTCGTGGGAAAATCGCCCGCGAAACACTCTGGGCGACAGCAATGGCCGCCCGCCAGCGAACGGGCGGCAACCGTGGAGCCAGCTTTGCTGTCAGCTGCGGCAGGGCCTTGCCAGCCAAGGCCGCACACCACCGGGTCGTTGGGTTGCGCCAATCAACCCGATCACGCAGCTGGCTTGTCATCAGGCCCTGGCGTGACCGTCCTGAATAAGGCGGGCTAGCTGAGCGCTACTCGGCGCCGGTCTCCACCCAGCCCCGCGTGCGACCGGACTCGATCACGGCGTCGCAGACGCGCTGCGTCTGCAGGGCGCACCGGAAGTCCGGCTGCGTGGGGCTGCCCGATTCCACGCCGGCGACGAAGTCCGCCAGCGCGTTGAGGAAAGTGTGCTCGTAGCCGATCGTGGTGCCGGGAACCCAGTAGTTGCCCATGTAGGGGTGCTCGGCGTTCGACACGTGGATCTTCCTCCAGCCCGGCAGATGATCCTCCACCTTCTTGCCCGACTGCTGCTGCAGGTACTCGAAGAAGTGCAAGTGCTCGGGATCCTCCAGGTCGAAGAACACCGAGCCGTCGGCACCGTTAAGCTCGAAGGTGTTGTAGTTCTTGCGTCCGCGGGCGTAGCGGGTCGACTCGAACGTGCCCATGGAGCCGTTCTCGAACTCCGCCAGGAACATGCAGGCGTCGTCAATCCCGACCGGCTGGACCTGGCCGGTGTCCGCGTGGAGGCGCTCCTTGACGAACGTCCGCGTGCTCGCCGTGACCCGTGCGATCGGCCCGTTGAGCCACATCGCGGTGTCGATCGAGTGCGCCAGCAAGTCGCCGGTCACGCCGGAGCCGGCCACGTCCACATCCAGCCGCCAAGTGCCGGCGCCGCCTTGGGGCACGTTCTCGGAGATCGTCCAGTCCTGCAGGTACGTCGCCCGGTAGTGGTACGCTCGGCCGATCCGCCCCTCGTCCACGATCTGCTTGGCCAGCGAGATCGCGGGGACGCGTCGGTAGTTGTACCAGACCATGTTCGGCACGCCGTGCTTCTCGACGGCTTCCGCCATGGCCTCGGCCTCGGCCACGCTCATGGCCAGCGGCTTCTCGCAGCAGATCATCTTGCCTGCTTCCGCCGCCGCCAGCGCGATCTCCAGATGGAGGTTGTTGGGGGCGCAGATGTCGACCATGTCTACATCGTCGGCCGTGACGACCTTGCGCCAGTCAGTCTCGATGCGCTCGTACCCCCAATTGTCCGCGAAGGCCTGCAGCTTCTCCGGGTTGCGCGCCGCGGCCACCTTGAGGACCGGTCGATGCTGCACGGGGAAGAAGTCGTTGAGGCGCTTGAAGGCGTTCGAGTGGGCCCGGCCCATGAAGCCGTAGCCGATTATTCCGATGCGTAATTCTTTGGCCATTTGGCGTCAGTTCCTAGACCCATCAGCGTAGCCGCGGGCGGGCGTCCCCGTCAAGTCCCCGCCGCCGGGCCGCCCTCGGGCCGTCTGGCACACTGAGTCTTGCTGTCCAACGCACTCGAGACCGTCCGTCCCGGCGCGAGCGCGACGCGCGCCCGCGTGGCGCTGTTCGACTTTGACGGGACGCTGTCTCTCATCCGGGCCGGATGGGTCGACGTGATGGTGCCCATGATGGTCGACATCCTGGCGGGTCTCGGCACCGGAGAGTCCGAACGCGAGCTGACCGAGTTCGTCGAGGAGTTCGTCGGGCGTCTCACCGGCCGCCAGACGATCTACCAGATGATCGAATTCGCCGGCCATGTGAAGGCGCGCGGCGGGCGGCCCAAGGATCCGCTGGAGTACAAGCACCAGTACCTGGAGCTGCTCATGGACAAGATTCGCCACCGCCGCGAGGCGCTGCGCTCTGGGCGCACGGATCCGGACGAGATGATCGTGCCGGGCGGCCGCCGGATACTGGACGCCTTGCGGGAGCGCGGCCTGACGATGTACCTGGCCAGCGGCACGGACCAACCGTTCATGCGGGAGGAGGCCCGCCTGCTGCGCTTGGACGGCTACTTCCAAGGCGGCATCTTCGGCGCGATCGACGACTACAAGTCGTTCTCCAAGCAGCTCCTCGTCGAGCGCATCATCCGAGAGAGCGACTTCGAAGGGCCCCAGTTCCTGGGCTTCGGCGACGGCTACGTGGAGATCGAGGCCGTCAAGACGGTGGGTGGCTGCGCCGTCGGGCTGGCCACCGATGAGCCCGATTGCGCCACGGTCGACCCGGTCAAGCGCGAGCGGCTGATCGGCGTGGGCGCCGACTGGATCGCCCCCAACTTCAACCCTCACAATGAACTGCTGGCGGCCCTGTTCGGGCCGGCTTGAGCCGGGCTGCTGGACGAAGGCGAGGACGGTTTCAACTCATGGATTCCAAGTACGAGATCTTCGACCGGAGCAGGCTGCGGCTGCGCCCCTTGGCCGAGCGCGCCCATGACATGGACCTCGGCCACCTGCTGCAGCTCGGCGAGCAGGTCGCCGAGCCCGACGCCGCCCTGCGCGGCGCCTTGGAGAAGATCGCCCCGCGGCTGACTCCCGAGCGGCCGGGCGCCCGCATCCTCATGATGGGGGCGCATGTGATCAAGTCCGGAGTGTCCCGGCAGGTGATCGACCTGCTCCGTCGCGGGGCGTTCACCCATGTCGCGATGAACGGGGCCGGCGCGATCCATGACTTTGAGCTGGCCCGAGTCGGCGCCACGACTGAGAGCGTGGCCCGCTACATCCGCACTGGGGAGTTTGGGCTGTGGGACGAGACCGGCATTCTCAACGACTGGGCGCTCGATGGGGCCCGGCTGGGGCTGGGCCTCGGCGAGAACTTCGGCCGCCGGATCGTCTCGGAGCGGCTCCCGCACCGCGATGTGAGCATCCTGGCGCACGCCTACGAGCTCGGCGTCCCGGTGACCGTCCATGTCGGCATCGGTTACGACATCACTCACCAGCACCCCAACTTCGACGGCGCTGCGTACGGCGCGGGTAGCTACCGGGACTTCCTGGTCTACACCCGCACCGTCGAGGGTCTTGAGGGCGGGACCATGGTCAGCCTCGGCTCGGCCATCATGGGGCCGGAAGTGTACCTCAAGGCGCTCGCCATGGCGCGCAACGTTGCCCGGCAGGAGGGCCGGAGCATCGCGAACTTCCTCACTGCGGTCTTCGATCTCGTGCCGATCCAAGGCAATGTGCATTGCGAATTGCCCAAGTCCGATCCCGGATACTACTTCCGGCCGCACAAGACCATCCTTGTCAGGACCGTGGCCGACGGAGGCCGGAGCCTGTACGTGCGCGCCGACCACCGGGTGAGCGTGCCGGCCCTGCAGCGCGCCGTGGTGCAACGGCGGGCGACCTCGTCCGGATGACCGCCGCCCGGATGCTCGCGGCGGCCCGCCAAGCGAGCGTCCTCGTGGTGGGCGACATCTGCCTCGATCGCTGGTGCGTCTACGATCCGGCGTTGAGTGAGGCCTCCAGGGAGACTGGCATCCCGCGCTGCGCGGTGGTGAGAACCAGGACGACCCCGGGGGCGGGCGGCACGGTGGCCGCCAACCTGGCCTCGCTCGGGGTCGGCAGGGTCAGCGTGCTGGGGGCTGTCGGGAGGGACGGGTTCGGGCACGAGCTGCGCCGGGCGCTGGACAGCCGCGGCATCGAAGCAGATTGCTTGGTCCGCTCCGCTCGGTTGCAGACCTTCACCTACACGAAGCTGATCCGCGCCGGATCCGGCGTGGAGGACCTGCCGCGCGTCGACTTCGTGAATGCCGAACCCGTTCCTCGTTCCGTCGAGCGACGGGTGCTTGAGCGGTTCGCGGCCTTGGCGGGCGACTTCGACGCGGTGGTCGTGGCCGACCAGGCGGAGACTCACGAGGGCGGCGTCGTTACTCCGGCCGTGCGTGACGCGATCGCCAAGGCGGCGCGAGAGCGCCCGGACGGCGTGTTCGTTGCGGACTCCCGGGCCCGGATCGAGCACTTTCGCGGCGTGATCGCGGTTCCCAACGAGGGTGAGGCTCGGCGGGCCTGCCGACGGGCGTTCGGGCGGGAGAGTCTCGCGGAGCTGCATCGCCGCATAGCCGGCCCGGCGCTGGTGGTCACCGCGGGCGCGCGGGGCGCGCTGCTGGTGGACGGCGCCGGCGAGCGCCGGCTCCCGGCAGTTTCCCTCGGAACGGCCATTGATGTTTGCGGGGCAGGGGACAGCCTCGCGGCCGGATTGGCGCTCGGTCTCGCGGCGGGAGCGGGCGTCGAGACAGCGCTGCGGTTTGGCATAATCGTGGCGGGCGTGACGGTCCGCAAGCCCGGCACGGGCTGCGCCTCGCCCGAGGAGGTGCTCGCCGCCGAGCGTGGCGAGGAGGGAGTGAACTGATGCCCTACGCCGAGGAGTACAAGCGGAGCTTGGTGGCCGCGCTCGACACGGTCGACTTGGAGCGGGTCGAGGATCTGATCGAGGTCTTCCGCAGCGCGCGGGAGCATGACCGGCAGATCTTCGTGTTCGGCAACGGCGGCAGCGCCGCAACAGCCAATCATTTTGCGTGCGACGTCGTCAAAGGCGCCAGCTACGGCAAGTCCGAGCGCTTCCGGATCCTGTCGCTGAGCGAGCCGATCCCGACCATGACGGCCTACTCCAACGATGTGGGCTACCACAGCGTCTTCGTCGAGCAGCTGAGGAACTTCGCCCGTCCGCGGGACGTCGCGATGGGGATCAGCGGGAGCGGCAACTCGGAGAACGTCATTCGGGCGATTGAGTACGCTCGGTCGATCGGCTGCTACACGGTGGGGCTCAGTGGCCTCACGGGCGGGCGGTTGCGCCCCGGAGTCGATCTGAGCATCCACGTGAGGGACCATCACATGGGTCGGGTCGAGGACGCGCACCACTTCATCTGCCACATGGTCTGCTATAGCTTCATGGATCGCGAGTGAGGGCAGCGCCTCGGCCGGTATTGGCGAGGCTGACCGGGCATCGTGGCGGTGCGCTCTTGATCGGGCTCGGCCAGTGGGCATACAGCTAGGCGGTGGCCCTGCGCGATGGCTTCACCGGACCCCTGCGGCGCGCCGATCTCTCGGATCGTGGAAGACCCAAGTGCTGACCACCTCCCAGCGGTGCGGCGCAATCGTCGCCTGAGGGCCCCGGTACGGGCGCCCTGAGAGACTGGCCCGGCAGGTCGCAGGTCTTGGCCCGCAAGCCCGATTCGGCTGGCAGCACTACACGCGCGAGCCGTATCCGGGCTGCAGAAAGCGGGAAGGCTGCCCCCGCTGGGCTTCCATCCCGCAGGCGAATGCCCGGACCGCAAGGCTCGTCGAGCGAAGCAGGTTCAAGGCGGCTGACCCCCAAGGATGCCTGGGGTGTCCTCCTAGGTGGCCTGAGATCGTCGTTAGAGCGGGAGCCGACCGCGGCCGATGCCTCCGATCCCGCCGATGCCCCTGCTCCTCCTGCCCGTACGTCCGACTGCTGGCGCGGGCCGGTGTCCCTGCCGGCCGAGTTGCGTGTCCGCCCGATTGGGTCTTCGAACTGGACTTCTTCCTCGTCGAACGTCAGCTCGCTCCCCAAGACCATCTCCACATGGGTCCCTCTGTCCAGACGTGCCTCCGCGCCCCTGGTTAGCAGTACTTGAGCAACTCCGACTCCCGCACCGACGGCCGAGCCGCCGGCGAGCCCAGCGCCTGCCCGTCCGGCCGCGCTTCCGGCGATGGCGCCGATCGACGCTCCAACAGCGGTCGCGGTTGCCAAATCCCCCGCGTCCTCGCCCTTCTCTCCTGGCGATCTGACGGTGCCGGTTTCCCTATCCAAGTCGTCGCGCGAACGCCCGTCGAGCGCTCCCGGACGGCCCTCCAAGCTGCGGATGACGCCGTTGGGGAGGATGATCTGCTCAAGGTGGATCGACAGCTTGCCGCGTCCCTTGATCCTACCCGGCCGTTTCGCGAACGTGACCGTCCCGGAGACATGGGATCCCGCGGGGATCAGGATCCGGCCTCCCACCGCCACTGGGAAGACGCTCTCAAGGTAGACCGGATCGCCCGGTTGTGAGTGCTTGCTGCTGATACTGTTCACCATCACCAAGGGCACATGCGTGCCGGCCGGCACCGACAGCTGCGGCGCGGCCTCGGCTGAGGGCTCCTCTGAGTCCGATGTCTTCACCGCCCGCGCGGGCGGGGCGAGCAGCAGCGCCCCGAGCAGGGCGAGTGGGAGCAGGTGTCGGCGCATGTCGTTCCTTCGAGCGAGGCCCGGTGAGTTCGGCTCCGCGCCCGCTTAGTTCAGCTTAGACGCTCAGTCACCGGGAACCGTTCCGTCAGGTACCGCTCGCCGATTGCTAGAATGAGGGTTCCTCGACGCCGCAAGAGCGTCGCTGGCCTGTGGAGTCGCTACGGGAATGCCGCTTTACGAGTACGAATGCCAAGAGTGTGGGGCGCGATTCGAGATCATCCAGAAGTTCTCGGATGAGCCGCTGGCGCTGCATTCGGACTACGACGGGGTGAGCTGCTCTGGATCCGTCCGCAAGCTGCTGGCTGCTCCCGCCATTCAGTTCAAGGGCAGTGGCTGGTACGTGACGGACTACGGCAAGGGCGGGAAGAAGCCTGACCAAGAGCGTGACCGCTCCAAGGCAAGCAAGAAGGATGCCAAGTCCTCAGACAAGTCCAAGTCCAAGGGCAAGAACGCCAAGGCTTCGACCAAGGCAGGCCGCAAGTCGTCGCGGGCTGCCGCCTCTTCCTGACCCTGCGGGTCGCCCTAGCCTGGCAGGCGGAAGGCCTGCAGTGCGTCGGTGAACCTGTGGCTCAGCTTGTTGCCGCCGCCCGCCGCGATCACCACGAACTGGCGGCCCGAATCCGGTCCGAGGTAGGTCATCGGGTTCGCATGGCCGCTGCCCTCCAGCTCGGACTCCCACAGGATCTTCCCGCTGGAGGAGTCGAAGGCCCGGAACCGCCGGTCGTTGCTCCCGCCGATGAACACCAAGCCTCCGGCCGTCACGACCGGCCCTCCCATGTTGATCGTCCCGGTTGGCGGCACTCCCAAGTCGGTCAGCTCGTCCACTTCGCCCAGCGGCACCTGCCAGTCGTAGTCTCCCGAGGCCAGATCGATCGAGCTCAGCACGCCCCACGGAGGCTGCTGGCAGGGCCACAGCTTCTCCGGGTGCCAGAACTTGTTCTGCCGCACGTCGATCGCCTTGCGCCGGTAGGTGACCTCGCGGCTCAGCCCCTCCCGCGTCACGATTTCCCGACCGACCGCTTCGCTGGGCGCCGCGGCACGCCGCGCCTCCATGACCACGATGTCGGCTAGATTCGTGCCGTTCACGAAGAAGCGGCCCGTCGTGGGGTCGAAGCAGCCGCCGCCCCATTCCCCGCCGCCTTGATTGCACGGGAAGATGATCACGCCCTCCTCCGTGCCCGGATGGAACAGCGGCGCGATCTGGTAGCGCGACGCGAGCTCCTCGGCCCAAGCGCGGTGCTCGGGAGTCACCGAGGACAGCTCGTCGGGGCGCATCGACTGGCGCACGAACGGAGCCGGCTTCGAGGGGATCGGCTGGGTGGGCGAGGGACGCTCCCCCGGGGCGCATCGCTGGGGCACGGCCCGCTCCTCGACGTCGAACAGCGGCTCGCCGGTCACTCGATCGAGGACGTACAGAAACCCCTGCTTGCTGACCTGCGCGATCGCGGGGACCGCGCCTCGCTCGGTGCGCAGATCGCACAGCACCGGCTGGGCGCAGAGGTCGTAGTCCCAGATGTCGTGGTGCGTGGCTTGGAAATGCCATTCATAGCGGCCTGAAGCGGCGTCCAAGGCCAGCACGCAATTGGAGTAGAGGTTGTCCCCGGCCCGATCACCGCCGTAGTAGTCGTAGGTCGGCGAGTCGGTCGGGACGTACACCATGCCGAGGCCCGGGTCCACGCTCAGCGGCGGCCAAGCCACGCCTCCGCGACGCGACCTCCACGAGTCGCCAGCCCAAGTCCCGCGCGCGGCGGCATCGTCGCGTGGCACCTTGTGCCTCGTCCACGCCAGCTTCCCGGTCCGCACGTCGAAGGCCCTCAGCGTCGGGGCGTTGCCGCCGAGGATTGCCAAGTCTTCGAAGATGGTCGGCGGGGAGGTGAGGCGCACCCCGACATCGATGGCTCCGCCGTCCCCGAAGTCCGGACAAGGCTCGCCTGACCCAGCATCCAGAGCGATCAGCCGCCCGTCCAGCGTGCCGTGCAGGATGCGCCGCTCGCCCCCGCGCCGCCACAGCGCGACGCCGCGGTTCGCCCAGAGGTTGTAGCGCCGGTCGAGGTCAAGGCCAGGGTCGAAGGACCAGCGTTCCCGCCCCGTCTCCGGATCAAGCGCCAGCACCCGGTTGAAGGGGGTCGTGACGTACAGCAGGCCGTCAGCCATCAAGGGCGTGCATTCGTAAGCGGTGCGAGTTCGGTTGTCGCTGCCGTCGCTGATCTCGCCGCAGTGGTGCGTCCAAGCCGGCTCGAGAGCCGCCACGTTGCGGCGGTGGATCTGGTCCAGCGGGCTGAATCTCCCGCCTCCCGGAGAGCGGCCCCAAGCGTGCCATTCGCCGTCCGGGGAGGAGTCCGCGCAGGAGCCGAGCGCCCCGCCGGCGACTGTCAGGCCCAGTCTCCGTCCGAAGGATCGACGAGTCAGGCGTTGCATGGCCCAGCCGGGTCCCGGCCTCCCTTGTGCATCGAGCGCGGGCCGGCGGCGCGCGCTCGGATTGGATGCAGGAATCATACCGAACCCGTCAGCATGGTGGCGGTCACGGGCCGGGCGGCCATCTTCTGGGGCCGACCATCCGCCGTGGCCCGGACCGCGCGGCGCCGTCAGCTGCGCCGGGAATGGGAGATCAGCGACAGGAACTCCTCCCGTGTCTTGCGGCTCTCCCGAAACTCACCCATCATGGCGCTGGTGATCGTCGAGGAATGCTGCTTCTCAACGCCCCGCATCATCATGCACAGGTGCTGCGCCTCGCAGATCACCCCCACCCCCGCCGGGCGGATCGCCTGCTGGATTGTTTCGGCCACCTGCTGCGTCAGCCGCTCCTGAATCTGCAGGCGGCGCGCGAAGATGTCCACCATCCGGGCCGTCTTGCTCAGGCCGATCACCTTGTTGCGCGGGATGTAGGCGACATGCACCTTGCCGTAAAACGGCAGCATGTGGTGCTCGCACAGCGAGAACACCTCGATGTCCTTGACGATCACCATCTCGTCATAGCTGCAGTCGAACAGCGCGGACTGCAGGACCTTGTGAGGGTCCTGCTCGTAGCCCCGAGTCAGCTCGCGCAGCGCCTTCGCAACGCGGTACGGCGTGTTCTTCAAGCCGTCGCGGGCGGCGTCCTCGCCGAGCAGCTCAAGCGTCGCTCTGATGTGCGGGCTGATCGGGTCAGTTTCGTCGCGCCCCGAGGACTGGGCTTCCAGCTCGCGAAGGAGCGGACTGTTGGTTGCAAGGGTCATGATGGGTCAGGCGGGCCGGCGAACTCGACGCGCACGCTGTTGCGTGGCGTCTCCTCCAAGCGCAAAGCAGCCAGCGGGGGCGCCGTGCCGGGGTGCCGCTCGGTCCAGACGCGGCGCAGCCAGCCCTCGATCACGACCAGAATGTTCTCGGCCGTCGGCACCAGCCGCTTGAATTCCGGCACGTCGCTGTTCAGGTGAGTGTGGCCCACCTTGTCGAGCACGGCCGCCCGCACCCACTCGTCCAACTCGGTCCTGGAGAGGACCAAGCCCGTGGCGGGAGCGCGCCGCCAGCCCACCGTGACCTCCAGCCGGTAGTCGTGACCGTGACCGTGCGGGTTGGCGCACTTGCCGAACACCTCGCGGTTGCGTCGTTCGTCCAGCTGGCTGGAAGCGAGGCGATGCGACGCGCAGAACCGGTAGCGCTTGGTCAGCTTCGTCACTGGGTCGGCTGCTCGCGGTAGTCCACGTACAGCTCGTCGGTCTCATGCAGCCGGACTGAGTGCAGAGTGCCGCCCGTATTCGCAACCGGGCCAGCCAGCCGGCGCCAGATGTCGCGGGCTAGGTTCTCGGCCGTGGGCACGATCCGGTCGAACGGCGGCACTTCGTGGTTCAGGAACCGGTGATCGTAAGGCTCGATCACGTTGCGCCGGATGATCTCCTTGAGGGCCTTCAGGTCGAGCACCATGCCGTGGACTGGATCGATCTCGCCCCGCAGCGTCACCTCAAGTACCCAGTTGTGGCCGTGCGGACGGCTCTCCTTGCCGTACAACCCTCGGTTCGCCTCCGGCGACCGGCGCGGGTCGCGGCAGGCGTGGGACGCCGAGAAGTCAGCCTTGCGGGTGATCAGCATGTACCCAGCCCGGCACCTGCCCAGCACGGCGGCCGCGGTGAAGCTGTATAGTTCAATTATGGCACGTCTCGGCAGGGAAGCAGTGGTGTACGGGCTGGCGCTCGCCTTGGCGGCCGTCATGGTCTACCGCGTGCAAGGCTACCTGCGGGTGTATGACGTGCAGGCCGGGGACCGCGCTCCCGGCTTCCGGCTGGTTGACGAGCAGGGCTTGGGGCTGAGCTTGGACGACTACCGCGGCAAACTCGTGCTGCTGAACTTCTGGGCCACCTGGTGCCCGCCGTGCGTGCAGGAGATGCCGTCGCTCAACGCGACGTATGAGCAGTTCAGGGAGGACGGCTTCGTGGTGCTGGGCGTCAGCGTGGACGAGGACGCCGCGCAGTACTCCGACTTCCTCGCGAGGAGAGGCGTGACGTTCCCCACGGTCCGCGATCCTGAGCGGCACGTGAGCACCCGCTACGGGACGCTGAAGTACCCCGAGTCGTATCTCATCTCAAGGGACGGCAGGGTGCTGCGCAAGTACGTGGGCCCGGAGGACTGGGGTCGCCCCGAAATCGCCAACTACCTGCGCTCGGTGCTCTGACGGCGGGCGGCGCTCCCCATGCCCGCGCCCCGCGGCGGCGCGAGGCTGCCCGTACAATAATGGGATGCAGGGGAGAACCATGATTCCGCGTTTTGCATTGGCCCTGCTCGTGGTGGCCTGCCTCGCGCCGGCGCAGCAGAAGACCGTCAGCTCCAGCACCCGGCCCGGCGTCAACGACAACGCCTCCGGCGCCCTTGAGGGCACGCGACCCGAATCGGTCCTCAAGGTCGTCAAGGACAAGGGCACGGTGACCAGCGTGGACCTTGACAGCCGACGCCTCGTGCTCAAGCTGAACAAGGCCCCGTCCATAGACCTCGCGTTCTCCCAGCCGGCCGGCCGGGAGCAGATCAAGATGGGCAAGAAGGCCACCCGGCGACTGGGCGCCAACCGCCTGCGGCTCGAGGAGCTCAAGGCCGGCGCCAAGGTGCGCGTGCAGTACTACCCCCTGCTGGCCCAACTCCTCGAAGTTGTCGTGGACTAGGCCGCCGCCGGCGGGTCGCCCAGCTGCTGCGACAGGTAGATCGCGAGGCCCATGTCCTCGATCATCTGCAGCTGCGCCTCCAGCCAGTCGACATGCTCCTCCTCGTCCTTGAGGATCACCTCGAACAGCTCCCGCGAGGCGTTGTCGCCCGCCGCGACGGCGTCGGAAATGGCGCGGTTGAGGATCCTGACCGCGTGGTACTCAAGCTGCACGTCGTTCGACAGCTGCTCCTTGACGTTGGTCCCGACCTGCAGCGGGCTCAATTCGCCCATGCCCGGGACTCCCTCCAGGAACAGGATGCGCTCGATCAGTACCTCGGCGTGGCGCATCTCCCCGATGGCCTGCTGCTTGATGAAGCCTCCCAGCTTGGTGTAGCCCCAGTTGTCGCACATCTCGGCATGCACGATGTACTGGTGGATCGCGGTGAACTCGCCCTTGAGGACGCGGTTCAGGTGCGAAATGACTTTCCGGTCTCCCTGCATGTCTTCATTCTAGGAGACGACGGGCGGCCCGAGGATTTGCTAGAATCTGAAGGGCCGGGCGGCGCTCTAGCCCGGCATCGCCCCATGACCCTGCCCTCCAGACGCTCCTTCCTCGGCGCTGCCGCCGCTCTGCCCGCCGCCGCTGCCGCTGCCGACAGCACCGCGGCCGACGCCTCTCCGCACCGCTGGTCGGATGTCAAGCTGGCGGTGGCCACCTACTCGCTTCGCAAGTTCAGTCGGGCGGCCGCGATCGGCATCATGAAGGATCTGGGAGTCCGGTACGCGAACGTCAAGGCGTTCCACATGCCTTACTACCTGTCGGAGTCCGAGCTCAAGGCCGCCCGCGCCGAGTTCGACCGCGCCGGGATCGAAATCGTTGCTGGCGGCAACATCTCGCTCAAGAGCGACGACCCCGCCGAGCTCGAGCCGTACTTCCAGTACGCGGTGGCGGCCGGCATGCCGATCATGGTCTGCGCTCCGACGCACACCAACCTCGGCCAGATCGAGAAGCTGGCCATCCAGTACGACCGCAAGATGGCCATCCACAATCACGGCCCCGAGGACCGCCACTTCCCGGCCCCCAGCGACGTGATCGAGCGTGTCAAGGACATGGACCCGCGCATGGGCCTGTGCGTAGATGTGGGCCACACCGTCCGCACCGGCGCCGACATCCTAGAGGAGATTGACGGGGCGTGGGACCGCATCCACGACTTCCATGTCAAGGACTTGACCGACTTCGGCGACAAGCGCAGCCAGGTCGCCGTGGGCGAGGGGCTGATGCCTGTGGCGGACATCTTCGAGCTGCTCAAGCAGCGCGGCTACCAAGGCGTCGTCGGCTTGGAGTACGAGGTTTACGCCGACACCCCGCAGCTCGGCATGGCGAAGTCCTTCGCCTACATGCGGGGCGTTCTGGACGGCCAGGCGTAGCAGCGGCACCTTTCACCGGGCGGGACGGCTAGCGCTGCGCTGCGGCGTAGGCCTCGTCTAGCAGCTCCACCACGTGCAGCACCGGCAGGGGCTGCGGGAGGCTGCTGGATCCGGCGCGCAGCTGCAGCATGCACCCCGGGTTCGCCGTCACGATGGTGTCCGCGCCAGTGGACTCGATCATGCGCATCTTGTCATCCAGCAGCGCCATCGAGACTTCGGTGTGCTCGACGTTGTAGACGCCCGCCGAACCGCAGCAGATCTCGCTGAAGGGCAGCTCCCGCAAGGTCACTCCGGGCACCGCCTCGATCAGCCGGCGCGGAGCCGCGCTGATCTTCTGCCCATGCAGGAGGTGGCAGGAGTCCTGATAGGTGACCGTCCTGCGCACCGTCCCGAAGTCGGTGTTCAGCTCGATGGACTCCAAGAACTCGTTCACGTCCCGCATGCTGCTCGAGAAGGCCTTCGCGCGCTCGTGCCAGGCAGGGTCGTGCTCGAACAGGTCCGGGTACTCCTTGAGCACCGAACCGCAGCCGGCGGTGTTGGTGACGATCGCGTCCCAGCCCCCGTCCTCCAACGCCTCGATGTTGCGCCGCGCCTGCTCCCGGCCGATCGATCGCAGGCCGGCATGCACGTGCAGCGCTCCGCAGCACTCCTGGTCGGCCGGCACGGTGACCTCGCAGCCGTTCTGCTGCAGCACGCGCACCGTCGCCTCGTTCAGGCGGCTGAAGAAGACGTTCTGCATGCAGCCCGCCATTAGGGCCACCCGGTGCCGAGTCTTCCCCACGGCTGGGAAGACCTGGCCCTTGCTGGCGAAGAAGAAAGGCGCCTCGGCGCGGGGCGCGAGCTTGGCGACGTCCCCTAGCGTTCCGAGCTCAGCCAGCACTCCCGACTCCCGCACCATCTGCTCCAGCCCGCTGCGCTGGTACAGCAGCAGGCCCAGTCCGGCCGCCTGCAGCAGGAGCTCGCTGCGCAGCAGCTTCGAGTAGGCCAGCCAACGGACGAAGCGCTGCGCCGCGGGTCGGCGGACCTCGGCCTCGATCTGAGCCAGCGCGCCCTCGATCAGCCGGCCGTACTCCACGCCGGAAGGACAGGCCGTCTCGCAGGCGCGGCATGCCAGGCACAGCTCGATGTGCTCGACATAGTCCGGGGAGATCTGGCTGCGCCCCTCGCTGACCTCCACCATCTGGTAGATGCGCCCGCGGGGGGAATCCATCTCCCAGCCCAGCTCCCGGTAGGTCGGGCAGGCGTTCAGGCACAACCCGCAATGGACGCACTTGCGCAGGTCACTCGGCCGCGGCGCTTCATGTGGCGCGGACGCTTGGGCGGATGATGGAGCGGAGGCTGGCATGGCCATGCGACTGGGGCGGGCCTTCATCGGGCGGCGGTCAAGCCCCGTCTCGTCAGGTGGCCGCCATCCGCCCCAGCGCCTGACCGCCCCGCCAGTCCCACAGTATACCGACGCCCCCGACTCAGGCCAGGATGTCGCGATGCACCAAGCCAGCCACGTCCGTCAGCCGGAAGTCGCGCCCGGAGAAGCGGTACGTCAGGTTCTCGTGATCTAGGCCCAGCAGGTGCAGCACCGTCGCGTGGAAGTCGTGGATGTGCATGCGGTTGACCGCGGCATGGTAGCCGATCTCGTCGGTCGCTCCGTAGCGGTACCCGCGCTTCACGCCCGCACCGGCCATCCAGATCGTGTAGCCGTACGGATTGTGGTCGCGGCCGTCGCCCCCTTGGCTGACCGGCGTGCGTCCGAACTCGCCCGCCCAGATCACCAGCGTGTCCTCCAGCAGCCCGCGCGACCTCAAATCCTTGAGCAGTCCCGCGATCGGCCGGTCCACCTCGGCCGCGTTGGCGTTGTGCCGGTTGTACAGGTCCGAGTGCTGGTCCCACTTGTACGAGTGCGTGCATTGCACGAAGCGCACGTCCCGCTCGCACAGGCGCCGCGCCAGCAGGCACTGCCAGCCGAAGTCCGCCGTCACCGGGTCGTCCAAGCCGTACAGTCTCTTGGTCGCCTCCGACTCCTTCTCGACCTCGAACGCCTCCGGAGCCTGCATCTGCATGCGGAAGGCCAGCTCGAACGACTGGATGCGGGCCTCCAGCCGCGGGTCGTGCCGTCGCGCCTCGGCGTGGCGGCGGTTGACGTTGCGCAGCATGTCCAGCTCCCAGCGCTGCCGCTCGCCCGACAGGTGCTGGTTGGCCAGGTACTCGATCGGCTCGCCCCGCACATCGGCGACCTGCAGGCCCGCATGCCCGATCGGCGTGCCTTGAAACGACCCTGGCAGGAACGCCGAAGACCAGTTCTTCGCTCCGCCGTGCGAGAGCGCCGGCTTGATGGTGACGTAGCCCGGCAGGTTGGAGTTCTCCGTGCCCAAGCCGTAGACCACCCACGACCCGAGGCTCGGGCGCGTGAAGGTGCTCGTGCCCGTGAACGTCTGCAGCAAGGCCGCCCCGTGGTCCACTCCTTCGCCCACCATGGAGTGAATCAGGCACAGTTCGTCGGCGCATTCCCGCACGTGGGGGAACAGGTCGCTCACCGGGATCCCGCTCTCGCCTCCGGGCCGGAACTGCCAGAGCGGCTTCATCAAAGGGCCCGGCTCCTCGTCGTCGAACGCCAGCGGCCGCTCGATGGGCAGCGGGTTGCCGTGGTTCTTCTCCAGATACGGCTTGTACTCGAAGGTGTCCACGGAGGACGGGCCGCCATGCATGAACAGGAAGATGACGCGCTTGGCCTTTGGCGCGAAGTGCGGTTCCCGGACGGCCAGCGGATCGGCATCGTCGAGCGCCACGCTCCCGGCCCGCAGCCTGTCGTTCCCGAGTAGGCCGGCCAGCGCCAGCATGCCGAAGCCGCAAGCGCCCTCCCGGAGCATTCCCCGGCGCGTCAGCGGCTCGCGGCCGCCCCGCGCTGTCGTGTGCGTCATGTCGCCCTCCCTGCTGGGTCCGAGAGCCCGCCCGCGGGCGCGCTCCGCTAGTCGATGTAGAGGAACTCGTTGGATGCGAGCAGGATGCGGCAGTAGCTGGCCCAAGCGTCCCGTTCGCTGGCCTCCGGGAAGCGTTCCATCAGCTGGGCCAGGTAGGACAGCGCCGTGTCCACCTCGGCGCCTGACGGCTCGCGCGTCAGCACGGCGAGGTGCGCCCTGCGCGCCCGCTCGGCGTCCTGGCCCGGCACTGAGGCCATCAGCAGCTGCGCCAGGTTCGAGGCCCTGCGCGCCACGAACTCGCTGTTCATCATGAACAACGCCTGCGGCGCGACATTGGTCACGGGGCGTTTGCCGAGCGACGTCACGGCGTCCCCGAAGTCGAACAAGTTGAGGAGCGTCGGCAGGTTGGCCCTTCGCAGCGGGATGTACACCAGTCGGCGCGGGGTGGTCGCGGGATCGATGCTGAGCCGGTCGTTCGAGTTCTCGCGGTCCGTGCCGAAGCCGCTCTGCAGCGTGCCCCCCATCGCGAACTCGATCGATCCGTCCACGGCCAGCATGCCGTCCCGCAGCTCCTCGACATCCAGCCGCCGTCGGTGGAACCGCGACAGCCACAGATTCTCCGGATCCGCCTCCGCGGCCTCCGCGGAGGTGGCGCTGCTGCTCCGGTAGGTGCTGGAGAGCAGGATCCGGCGGTGCATCGCCTTCACTGACCACCCCTGCTCCACGAAATCAGCGGCCAGCCAGTCCAGCAGCTCGGGGTGGGTCGGGGGCGCTCCGAGCTTGCCGAAGTTGCTGGGCGTGCGCACGATCCCCTGCCCGAACTGCTTCTGCCAGATACGGTTGGCCATCACGCGGGCAGTCAGCGGGTTGGACGGCGAGGCGATCCAGCGGGCCAGCTCCAGACGGCCGCTCCCGGTCCGTACGGGCTGCTGGTCGAACCCGGCCAGAATCGCTGGGAAGACCTTCGGCGCGGGCTCGCCTTTGGCGCTGTAGTCGCCACGCACGAACACATGCTGCTCGACCGGCTCGCCATCCTCGACGGCGTTGGCCATCGGCGGCTCCGGGATCGCGCTGCGCTCCAGCTTCTCGAGCTCCTCGCCAAGCCGCCGGACGGCCGCGAGGGTCTGAGGCTGCAGGGCGCGGTCGCGCTCTTCGCCGCGGAAGCTCAGTAGTGGTCCGTCCTTGGCCGCGTACACGTCGAAGAAGAAGCGGTCGCGCCCCGCTTGGAAGCGCGGTTTGGGCCGCGGCGGCATGGTGCCGTTGCGAATCAGCTCAATCGTGTCCTTGCGCCAGCGACGGATGGTGTGGTGCCATTCCTTGAGCGTTCCCTCGAAGCGCTGCTGGTAGGCGGCCGCCGCCACCGCCCGCTGGTCCGGGCCGGCGGAATGCCAGTCCGCCAGCTGGGCCCGCTTCGGCTGCACCGGCCGGAGGTAGGCGACCCACTTCGCCAGCCGCCCCGCGTCCAGATCCTCCGCCCCGGCGACCGAGGCCTCGTCCTCGCCGTCCTCGTACGCCCTGCGGGCGGCCAGCATGTACTCGGCCACGCGGCTGGCCTCGGCCTCCACCAGCTGCTCGATCTCGATGTCGCCGACATTGTCACGCTCGATGCGCCGGTTCTTGATCGCCATCTGCTCGGCTTGGTAGCGCTCGTACTGCTCCTGCGGTACGAGCGGCTTGAGCAGCATCCGCGAGACGTGCGCCTCGGCGTCCCGGAAGCTGCGGGTCGATGCGAAGATTCCCGCCAGCGAGTAGTAGTCCTTGGTCAGGATGGGGTCGAACTTGTGGTCGTGGCAGCGGGCGCAGGCGACGGTGAGGCCCAGCATGGCCTTCGAGACCACCTCGATCTGCTCGTCATAGACGTCGTACAGCATGCGCGTCTTGTCCTGCTGCGCGATTGCCTTGGGCCCCAGCGCAAGAAAGCCCGTGGCGATGACGCCCCGCGGGTCGGGCTCGGTGGACAGCAGGTCTCCCGCGATCTGCTCCGTCACGAACCGGTCATACGGCAGGTCGGAATTGAAGGCCTCGATCACGTAGTCGCGGTACTTCCACGCGTAGGGGTAGCGGTGGTCCTCGTCGTTGCCGGTCGAGTCGGCGTAGCGCGCCACGTCCAGCCAGTGGCGGCCCCAGCGCTCGCCGTAGCGCGGCGAGGCCAGCAGCCGATCGACAGCCCGCTCCCACGCCCCGGGGGAGCGGTCAGCCGAGAAGGCCAGCGCCTCGTCAGGGGACGGCGGCAAGCCGGTCAGGTCGAAGTGGGCGCGACGCAGCCAAGTCAGCCGGCTGACCGGAGGCGCGGGTTCGAGGCCCTGCTGCTCGAGCTTCGCCAAGATGAAGCGGTCGATTGCGTTGCGTGGCCAAGCGAGGTTGGACACCGCCGGAGGCCGCGGCTGGCTCACCGGCTGGAACGCCCAGTAGCTGAGCTGCTCCTCCGTGAACGCGCCCTGCTCGGAGTCTGCGAGCACAGCCGCCCGAAGCTCCGCGCCGGGCCACGGGGCCCCCTCGCGCACCCAGCGGCCCAAGACCCCCAAGTCCTCCTCCGACAGCTTGCCCCCGGGCGGCATCTTGACTCGGGCCGTGTAGCCCACGATGGCAAGCAGGCGGCTCGAAGCCGGATCCTCGAGCGAGATCAGCGCCGCCTCATCGCGGGCCTTGGCGAAGCCTTCGCCGCTCGCCAGGTCGATCCCACCGCTCTGCAGCTGGGGGTTGTGGCAGGCTTGGCACTGAGCCGCCAGCAGTGGTCGGACCCGCTTCTCGAAGTGCTCAAGACCCTCGGTCGCCGCCGCTGCCGCCGGAAGGCAGGCTGCCAAGGCGACCGCCCACAAGGCGCCTGTCCGAACTGGCTCGCTGGTTGCTGTAAATCGCATGCTGGACATGCCCCCGGCGCTCAACCGATCGTTAAAGGCCTGTTGACTTAGCTCGCGCCCGCGAGACGGGTTAGTGATTCGACGGGACCACCACCACATGTCATTCTATCGCGAAGCGGTGGCCTCGGCTGCCCAAGTTCCGGGCGCGGTCGGGGGATCGCGTTCTCAGGCAACCGCCCGAAGCGATTGCCCGCGCCGCTCACAGCCGGGGTTCGAGCACGCCCATGAGGACCGCCCTCACGCGTCGCGCGGACTGGCGGCCTGCCAGTGGACGGGGCTCCGTCCACTGGTCGTCTGACTGCATTCTCCCCAGCTTGGGCCTGCCCGCGCCCGGCCGCCCGAGAGGAGCGGCGGATGCCACCCGCGTCCGCCACGACTCCCCGCTCGGGCAGGGACCGTCCGTGCCTTCCTTGCTAGGGCCGAGAGCAAGCGCTGGACATCGATCGCTCCAGCAACGGACGCGAAGCGACGCTGCGTCTGTGGAGGGGGTCCGTTCGGCCGCCAAGCGTCAATTGCGTGGCTGAGCTGAAGCGTGTGGCTGATCGGGATCTACATCTCTGACCCTCACCAGCTCCGGCTCGCACTCCTGACCGTCCGGGCTGATGGCCACGCAAGCCACGGCCGCGTTCGGGAACTTCCTTACATCGGCAGCCCCCAAGTCGATCCATCGCATGTTGCCTAGCTTCACCACATCGCGCTGCGGCGTGTGCCCGTGGAACGCGCGCCAGATGTCTGGGACGCCGGGGTCGTCCTCCGGCTGGTTGCCGAACCGCTGCCTCGCCCAGACCGCGAGAATGCGTGCGCAGTGCCTGTTCTCACGGACGACGGAGTCTGTCGTCTCGGGCTCCTCCAGCCAAGCCTTGAAGGCCCACCACGGCGTCTGTTGCGGAATCTCCGCATGCACGAGCACCAGCGGTCCGTGCAGGGTCTCGACTTCCACGGCGAGAGGTAGCCGGCGAATGGCTTCGCACCATTGGTCGCGCTGGCCGGCATCGAGCTGCTTCGCCCACTGCCCGCCGTTGCGTGGGGACATCCAGGCCTTCTTGATCCACGAGGTGCCCCCGTCGTCGAACGAGTCAAGCATCATCTGTTCGTGGTTGCCGCGAATGCACACCACTTCGTCTCGCTGCAGCCACTGCAGCATGCCGGGACTGTCCGGGCCCCGGTCGATCAAATCGCCCAGCAGCAGGAGGCGGTCGCCGTTCTCCGGAGAGTATCGGACCTTCTCCAGCAGCAGCTCGAACGTATCCCGCTGGCCGTGAATGTCGCCCACGATGAGGTCGCGGCCGTCCTCGTTGCGGCCGAGCTGCAGGACGGCGGGGCGGCCGTAGGTTTTCGGCGTCGGCACGCCGAGGAAGTCCCATCCCACGTCCGGCGGAGCTGGCCGTTCGCTGGGCCCTCGATCTGTATCTTCGCTGGTCATTACCAGTCTCACTTTCTTGGTTCTTCCTAACTCAGTCTCGCGCGCTGTGGCGGACTGCGCCTAGCTGTCGCTCGAGCAAGCGTCGGACCACTGCCCCCCATCGGGCGGCAGACGGCCCTGCGCTCCTCCACGGACTGCGTGGTGCGCGCCACCCTCAATCCGTGCCTGGCAGCGAGGATTGACCGTTCTTCGAGCTCGTCGACGGGTCCCGCCACGTTTCTCGGTCCTCGGCCCTCGCTGAACACTGCCAAGATGATAGCAGAGATTGCTAGCGTTATGCGTGCTCATCCTAGGAATTGCGAGCTCTCTCTCGCAGGCTTGGCAGGAGAGTGGCTTGCTGGCCGGGTGCTCGAGGGGGCCGCAGGCCGACGGCCGGGCGCTCGCCGAACGTGCTGGAGCGCGCGGCGTGCGAGGGAGCCCTGGCGTCGGGGCGTTCCGCCTGTCGGACGCGCAGTGTCAGTTAGTCTCCCAGCGGCGCCTGTGCTCGGTGCGGCTTAGGCTGGCTGTATCCGCTCTGCTCCCAGACCGCCAGCCGCCGCAGCGCTCCTGCGGGTCCCGCTCCGGCAGCTGAAGGAGGCCAGGGCTGCGCGCTCGGCCAATTCCTCCCGAGCCGGATGCGTCCAACGCGTTGCGAGCGCGACCGACCGATCGGTGAGCGAGTCCGCTGCCGCTGAAACTTTCGCCCGGGCGGCGTGTTGGTATGACATGGGCCGGTCCCCGGCATGAGGCGCACGACGGATCCGAGTGAATTCGAGGAATTCGTGCGGAGGCATCAGAACATGGTTTACGGCACGGCGGTCCGGATGCTCGGGGACCCCTCGGAGGCGGAGGATGTGTCCCAGACCGTGTTCCTCAAGGCGTTCGAGCGGTTCGACCGCCTGCGCGGCCCGCGGGCGGGCGGCTGGTTGCGCACCGTGACGCGCAACCTGTGCCTCAACCACCTCACCCGCTTCCGCGCCCGCTGGCGGCTGTTCAGCGAGAGCCGCGGCCAGAGCCGCCGCCCGCTGGAGGAGTCGATCCCCACTCCCGGCATGCAGGTCCGCGAGCTCGAGCGCAACCAGCGCCGGGCCCGGCTGGAGCGCACGCTCCGCGGCCTGCCGGACCATCAGCGTGTGCCGCTCGTCCTGTTTCATTTCGAGCAGTGCAGCTACCGCCAGATCGCCGGCCTGCTGAACGTGTCCCTCGGAAAGGTGAAGACGGACATCCATCGCGGACGGCTTGCGCTGAAGGCGCTCATGGAGGCTGAAGATGGACCCTCGTGACCTCGAGGCGCTGATCGACCGGAGCCTGGCCCGGCTTCCCGAGCCCCAAGCGCCGCCTTCGCTGCTGCCCGCCGTGATGCGGGCCGTGTCCCGCCGGAATGCCCGGCCCTGGCAGCTCTGGCCGCGACCGCTGCAGGCCGCGGCCGGGGCCGCCGCCCTCTTGCTCGCCTGGCTGCCCACGCAGGCCCTCGGCCGCTGGGATTGGGCCGGCACGCCTCTGTTGCAGGCGGCCGAATTCTTCTGGCTGTTCTTCTTCGCGCCCAACGCCGTCTACTTGGCCGCCGCGGCGGGCGTCACGGGGGCAGTCAGCTTGCTTGTGTGCGCAGCGCTATCCAGCCTGCTCCGGGAAGGGAGTCCCGAATGAAGTTCCGAATCCTAGTCCTAGTCGCCGCACTGGCGGCGGCTCTCCAATTGGCTGCGCCATCCCGTGCGCAGCAGCCCGCGCTCGACCCCCCGCCGCCGCCGCGATCGCAGCCCGAGTTCCAGCTGGGTGGCGAGGTGCGGGTCGCCGCCGGAGACCGCGTCGGGGACGCCGTGATCATCTTCGGCGACGCTGTCGTCGCCGGGCGCGTTGAAGGCGACTTGGTCGCCGTGGCCTCCACCGTGCGGCTGACCAGCACGGCCGAGGTGGACGGCGAGGTCGTGGCGGTCGGCGGAGCCACCTCCGTGGAGCTGGGCGCCCGCGTGCGCGGCGATCTCGTGCTCGTCGGCGGCTCCTACGATCTGCCGGACGGATTCACTGTCGGCGGCGAGCGCGTGCTGGTCGGAGTGGCATCCGAATGGACGCTGTTAGTCTCCTTGCTGCGCTGGTTCTCCGAGGGCCTGCTGCAGGGCCGCTTGATCGTTCCCGGCTTGGCTTGGGTCTGGATGTTCGTGGCCCTGCTGCTCGCGGCGTTCCTCTTGGTTCAGCTTGTGTTCGGGGGCGCGGTCCGCAGTTGCGCCGGCCAACTGGCCTCCAAGCCCTTGACCGCCCTGCTGGCGGGCTTGTTGGCGGTCGTGCTGATCGGGCCACTGGCTTTCCTGCTCGCGATCTCGGTAATCGGGTTGCCGCTCATCCCGGTGCTGCTGCTGGCGTTCCTGTTCGCCGGCTTCTTCGGTCACGCGGCGGTGGCGCGCTGGATCGGCTCCGCCGTCGTGGAGGAGTCCTCTCCTGGTGACCGGCTGCAAGCCGCGAGGTCGCTGTCGATCGGCTTCGCTGTGCTCTGCTTGGCCTACGCCCTGCCGGTGCTCGGGCTCGCCGCCTGGACGCTGGCGGGCGTGCTCGGTCTCGGCGCCGTCACCGCGACCTCCTTCCGAGCTCTGCGGGCCGAGACTCGTCGCCCGCCCCGTCCGCTTGCTCAGGCGATTCCAGCTGCGGCGGGCTCCGGCCCCGAGGAGGACTCCGGCGCGGCCCCCGAAGGCGCTGCTGTGGAACCTCCGGCCGCTGCGCCTGTCCGCGCCAGCTTCAGCCGCCGCCTCGGTTCCGTGCTGCTGGACGCCGTCCTGCTGGCCCTGATCTGCGGCTTGGCGTCCACCGGATGGCAGCTTGCGGTGCTATTCGTATTGGCCTACCATATCGGCCTCTGGAGCTGGATCTCCACCACCGTGGGGGGCATCATCTGTCGGGTCCGCGTCGTGCGGGCTGACGGTGGCGCTCTGCAGTTCGCGGACGCGATGGTCCGCGGCTTGGCCTGCGTCTTCTCTGCGGCCGTGGCCGGCCTGGGTTGGTTCTGGTGCCTCTGGGACGAGCAGGGGCAGGGCTGGCATGACCGCATCGCCGGCACCTACGTGGTCCGCAGCGTCGACGAGCAACAGGCGCCGCCATACCGTTGAGCGGCGGGCTCGGCCCTGACGCCCGACCGGCTCGGCCTACGGCTTGGGCGTCAGCAGCCCGCGCACGATGGCGAGGCCGAACGGCCTCAGCCGCACGCTCGGCTCGATTTCGGCCGCGTACCGTTCCCCGGCGCTGCGTAGGCGCTCCGCGACGCCCGGATGCTCCGCCGCGACGTCTGCCTCCTCCCCCGGGTCCTCGTCCAGCCGAAACAGCTGCGGAGGATCGAGGCGGCGGACGTTGCGGGCCCTGCCTTGACCGTCCGGCTCCCGCACGCGCAGATGCAGCTTCCACGGTCCTGAGCGCACGGCGCTCGCCCCGCTCCGATGGCTGAAGACCAGCGTCCTGGCGGGCGCTGGCGAAAGGCCCTGCAGGAACTGCAGGATGTCCTCGCCGTCGTACCTCCGATCCGCCGGCAGCGCCGCGCCCGCCAATGAAGCGAAGGTGGGCAGAATGTCGCACAGCGTGGCCGGCCCGTGGCGCACCTCACCGGCCGGCAGCAGGCCCGGCGCGCGGGCAATCAGCGGGATCCGCACCCCTCCTTCCCAAGTCTGGCCCTTGATGCCGCGCAACCCCCCGGTCGATCCTCCGCGCACCGCGGCGTCCCCGGTCCACGGGCCGTTGTCGCTGGTGAAGACCAGGACGGTGTTCCCCGCCAGGCCCCGCTCCTCAAGTGCCTTAGCCAGCTGCCCCACGCTGGCGTCAATCTCCTCGACAGCGTCCCCGTACGGGCCCGCCGCGGACCGGCCTTGGAACTCCGGAGACGCCGCCAGCGGCAGGTGGGGCATCGTATATGCCAGATACAGGAAGAACGGGCCGCCCCGGCTGCGCTCCAGGAACCGGATCGCCCGGTCCGTGTAGCGGCGCGTCAGGTAGCGCTGGTCGGCCGGCGACTCGACGGCCCGCCGGCCGTCGATCAGCGCCAGGCGCGGCCACCGGAGGCTCCTTAGCCAGACCATGTTGTTGCTGTACAGCACGCCGTAGAACTCGTCAAATCCATGCCGCTGCGGGCGGTGCTGCGGACGTCCGCCGAGGTGCCACTTGCCGATGCAGGCCGTGGCGTATCCCCGCTCCTTGAGGAGTTCGGCCAGCGTGACCTCGGAGGCCGGCAGCCCTTGCACCTCCTTGGGGATGAAGATTCTTGTCACCCCGGTCCGCAGGGGGTGCCTGCCGGTCAGCAGCGCGGCGCGGGCAGGCGAGCAGGTCGCCGACGGCGTGTAGAACTCGGTCAGGCGCACTCCCTCCGACGCCAGTCGGTCGATGGCCGGCGTGCGGATGTCACGGCGGCCGTAGCAGCCGAGGTCGCCGTAGCCGAGATCGTCGGCGACGATGACGACGAAGTTCGGCGGCGCGGCCGCCTCCGTCGCTGTCGGGACGCCGGCTCCAACTAGCGCGAGGACGGCCCAAGCGATCACCAGACCGCCGCCCGGCCGCCGGTCGCGTCGCACGGCTGCTAGGTCCGCAAGTCGCGGAAGCGCTTCGCCTTCGCCTCCCAGCGGGGCAGCGTGTGCTCAGTGACTGAGCGCACGGTGACGCGCACGCCGAACTGGTTGAGGATGTCGTCGCCGATGCGAGCGCAAGCGCGCTCGCCGGCCTCGACCTCGACCTCCACCTCATCCATCTGCCCGGCCCGGTCCACGGTGATCCGGAACTCAGCCGTGCCGACCTCGCGGCGCACGCCCTCCTCGATCGCTGAGGGATGCAGGTTGACGCCGCGCAGCAGGATCATTTCGTCGATCCGCCCGAGGATGCCCCCTTCCAGCAGCAGGCCCTGCTCCGTCCGCCTGGGCCGCACCATGTCGCCAGTGCGGTAGCGGATGACCGGGCACCCCGGGCGCCCGAGGTTGGTCATCACCAGCTCTCCGGTCTCGCCGTCATCGACCGGTTCGCTGCCGTCGATCCGCACTACCTCGGCGATGAACTCCCGCTCGTTGACGAGCACGCCCCGCCCGCCGGGGCAGGGAAGGCCCCAGGCCCCTACTTCGCTGGCGCCCGCGTGGTCGAAGACCTCCGCCCCCCATGCCTGCTCGATGCGGTGCCGCACGGCCGGCAGGCTGCCGCCGGGCTCCCCCGCCAGCACGGCCTTGGTTACCGGGAGTTGGGACACGTCGAAGCCCAGCCGGCTGCCCGTCTCAGCCATGTGCAGGGCGTAGGTCGGCGTGCTGAGCAGCACGTTGCATCCGGTGTCCGCCATCAGGCGCAGCCGCCGCGGCGTGGTCGCGCCGCCGCCTTGCACGGCCAGCACGCCTCTCGACCGGGCGGCGTCGAACGCCGACCAGAAGCCGATGAAGGGCCCGAACGAGAAGGCGAAGAAGGCCCGGTCTCCGCGCCCCACCTTGCATGCGTCCAGCACGTCGCCCCAGCACTCGCACCACCAGTTCCAGCCCCGGTCGGTGTCCAGCACCGTCAGCGGGCTGCCCTTCGTGCCCGAGGTCTGGTGGAACTTGACGTACTGGTCGAGCGGGTAGGTGAGGTTCGACCCGAAGGGCGGGTGGGCCCGCGCGTCGGTCGAGAGCTCCTGGTTCGACGTGAACGGCAGCCGCCGGAAGTCGTCCGCGTTCCGCGGTACGGCGACGCCGTTCAGCCGGTCCTTCCAGAAGGGGTTGCTGGCCAGTATCTCCTCCAGCAGCCGTCGCAGCCGCCCCAGATGCTCGTGCCGGTCCAGAGTGGCCGCTCCCGCCAGCGTCCGTCGCTCCTCGACCGCCATCACTGCAGCACCCGAGCCGCTTGGGCGGTGGCGAAGCAAACTAGGAACGCGATCCCGAGCGGCATCGCCGAAGCTAGCGCCGTCCAGCGCGGGCTCCGAGTCTCCTTCCAGATCGTCAGGATGGTCGTGGCGCAAGGGTTGTGGAGCAATGAGAACAGCATCAGGTTGACCGCCGTCAGGAGCGTCCAGCCGTGCTGGTCCACAAGCACGGCGCGGATCTGATCGTAAGCGGTGACATCAACCATCATACTGCCCCCCAGATAGCACATCAGCATCGTGGGCACGACGATCTCATTGGCCGGTATGGCGATCACGTAGGCCAGCAGGATGACGCCGTCGAGGCCCACCGCCGCCCCCAGCGGATCAAGCCAGTTCACGGCTCGAGCCGCGAGATTCGAGCCGCCGGCCTCAACGTTGGCCAGCGTCCAAATGACGGCTCCGGCAGGCGCCGCGGTCAGCATCGCTCGCCCCAGCACGAAGACCGTTCGGTCGATCAGCGAGGTGTACAGGATCCGCAGCATGCTCGGACGCCGGTAGGGCGGCAGCTCCAGCGTGAAGGCCGAGGACTCCCCGGCCAGCACCGTCCGCGACAGGGCCCACGACACCCCCAGCGTGAAGGCCACCCCCAGCAGTACCACCGCGACCACCGCCCCGGCGGCGGCGAATGAGGCCACGGCGGGCGGGAACGCGGCGGCCACGAAGATCACCGCCAGCATGATCAGCGTCGGGAAGCGACCGTTGCAGGGCACGAAGTTGTTGGTCAGGATCGCAAGCAGGCGCTCGCGCGGGGAGTCGATGATGCGGGTCGACGTGACGCCGGCCGCGTTGCAGCCGAAGCCCATGGCCATCGTGAGCGCCTGCTTGCCGTGGGCGCCGGCCTTGCGGAACAGCCAGTCGAGGTTGAACGCCACCCGGGGCAGGTACCCCAGATCCTCGAGGATCGTGAAGACGGGGAAGAAGATCGCCATCGGCGGCAGCATCACGCTGACCACCCAGGCCAGGCCGCGGTACACGCCGTGCCACACGAAGCCCGTCAGCCACCACGGAGCCCCCAGCCCCTCGAACCAGCCCGCAGCCGCGGCCTCCACGGCGAACAGAGCGTTGGCCAGCAGCTGCGACGGGACGTTAGCGCCCAGGATCGTCAGCCAGAACACGCCGCCCAGCAGGCCCAGCATCAGCGGCAGGCCCAGCCAGCGCGAGGTGACCAGCCGGTCCACACGCTGATCGAGGTCCCACTTGCCCTCGCCCGTGTCGCGGACCGATCGCGACGCCACCTGGCTGGCGCTCCGGTACAGGCTCGAGACCATCGCGTCGCGGAAGTTGGCCGCTAGGCTGCGGCGCAGCTCGTCGCTGCGGTCGAGAATCGCTTGTGCGTCAGCGGGCATGGCCCCTCACTGCGTCCCGCCCGCGACCGACAGCCGCCCGGGGCGGGCCGCGGCCCGGACCTGCTCCGCCGCGGCTGTGGCCAGCTCACCGGACAGCAGGGCCTGCCGCACACGGTGATCCCCGTCCAGCAGCCGCAACGCCACCCAGCGCGCGTTCGGCAGGTCCGGAATCAGCTCCTCGACGAGCGGCACGAGGCTGCTGACCGCCTCCCGGACCTCCGGCGGTGGGTCCACCCGCAGCGGTGTCGTGCGGATGGCGCCGCCGGTCACCCGGGCGACCGTCGCGACCAGTTCGGCCATGCCCTGCTTGGTGCGGGCCACGGTCGGGACCGTCGGGACGCCCAAGTCCTTGGCCAGGCTGCGCAGGTCGACCTCGATCCCCTTGCGCTCCGCCTCGTCCATCAGGTTGACGCACACCACGGCGCGGTCCGTGATCTCGAGCACCTGCAGTACCAAGTTGAGATTGCGCTCCAGGGCCGTGGCGTCGGTTACCACCACCGTGCAGTCCGGCTGCCCGAACAGCAGGAAGTTGCGGCAGATCTCCTCGTCCTCAGAGGCCGACAGGAGCGAGTAGGCGCCCGGAAGGTCGACCAGCTTGTAGCGCCGGCCCTCATACGAGAAGGCTCCCTCGGCGCGCGTGACGGTCTTGCCGGCCCAGTTGCCGACATGCTGCCGCAGTCCGGTCAGGGCGTTGAAGACCGAGGACTTGCCCGTGTTGGGGTTGCCGGCCAAGGCCACCACGTGGTCAGCTCCCGCCACGTCGATGCCCATCCGAGCCATTTGCGCCCCGGCCGGGCAGGCGCCGCAGTCCGTCGCTGTCACGGGGCGGCCTCCCCGGGCCGAGCGTCCGCTCGCCGCCGGATCCAGACCTGGTCCGCCTGTTCCCGCCGCATGGCGATCGTGGTGCCGCGCACGCGGTAGGCGCGAGGGTCGCCGAAGGAGTTTTCTAGGGCTACCCGTACGCGGGCGCCGGGGGTCAGGCCCAAGTCCTGCAGGCGCCGGCGGGAGAGGCCTTGGCAGGACGGGCCCAGCTCCAGCACGTCAGCTGCCTCTCCCCAGCTCAGGTGCGAGAGGCGGATCGCCTCCGCTGGCAGCAGGTCCTGCTCGCGAACCGAGCTGACTTGGATGCTGGCTGCCACGGCGCGGTCGATCCTCGCGATCCGGCCCTCCGCCGCGACCACCAGCCCGTCCGCGGAAGACTCCAGCACCCGCACCACCAGGGCGGGACGCAGGCCGGCGGCTAGGATCTCCCGGAAGACAGCCTCCGGCTCGTCCTCGATGTGGGCGATCCTGGCGGGCCGGCCGACCGGCCACTCCCCCAAGCTGGCCGCGTCCAAGCGGGCCAGCCGTCCGTCAGGGCTCGGGATGGGGTCGCCGTGCGGATCATGCTGTGGATGCCCCAGATGCGCGTCCAGCTCGGAGACCTCGTCCTTGCTCAGGATGTGCTCGGCGCGCTCGGCGGCGCGGTGCAGGCGCTCGATCGGCATGTTGGCGTCATCGGACAGGTGCCGCTCCCACAACCGGTGCGCCCGGACGACCTCCAAGGCGCGGCGCTCCCCGCGCGCCGTCAGCTCGATCCCCGCGCCGCGGGCCTCGATCCACCCCTCGCGCTCCATGCGCTTCACGACCCGCAGCACAGCTGCCGGCCTAGCCGTCAGCGCGCCTGCCAGCGACTCCAGACTAGCGAGCTGCGACCGGTGCTTCCACGCCAGGATGTGCTTGAGAGCATCTTCGGCCCAGTCCCGCTCGCGTCTCGAGCTCAAGCGGCTCCAGCCGGCGCTCAGCGCGCTGCTCAAGCGGCTCATCACGGGCTGCTCTCCGTCTCCCGGATCCGGATCGCGTTGGCTAGGCGGCGGCCGAAGGCGTGCACGGTCCCGGATCCGGCGGCCCGCAGCATGAGCGGCCCGTCGAAAGGGCCGCGCTCCACCAAATGGATGCGTACGCCCGGCTTGACACCGATGCCTGCCAAGTACTGCAGCATGGCGGGGTCGCGGTCGGAAACCCGCGAGACCACCGCGTCCGTGCCCGCCTGCATGTCCAGCAGCCGGGCGTCGTCCCGAGCCGGCACCGAGCCGTCCCGACGAGGGATCGGATGGCCGTGCGGATCGAATTCAGGGTCCCCCATCACTTCGGCGATGCGGTCCTCGAAGCGCTCGGAGATGGCGTGCTCGAGCCGCTCGGCCTCCTCGTGGACTTCGTCCCAGCGATAGCCGAGCACCTCCTCGAGAAACAGCTCCAGCAGCCGGTGGTGGCGAATCACTTCCAGCGCTCTGGTGCGGCCCCGGTCCGAAAGGCGCGCGCCGTGGTGCTTCTCGTAGACGATCCACGGCGGTTCCGCCTGCGAGAGCTTGCGCAACATGCCGGTCACCGAGGCCGGAGACACCGAGAGCTGAGCCGCCAAGGCAGCCGTCGTCGCACGCCCAGACTCCCCGGCGAGCTGGAAGATCGCCTTCAGGTAATCGTCCACAGCCGCGCTGCCCGAATTAGGCATGCCTAATTTCATCTTACACAATGCTGAAAGTGGAGTCGCGGCGGATGTCAGCGCCGCGCCTCAGGCCAGCTCTTCAGCCCATGCCAGCGCGGCCCGCCGGAACGCCTCGCAGGCAACGTCCCCGAAGAGCACGAAGCAGACTCGTTCGGGCAGCTTCTCGGAGTCGGCCAAGCCGCGCCCAACGGTGCCCACGGCGATCTCGGCGGCCTGCTCGATGGGGTAGCCGTACACGCCCGTGCTGATGGCCGGCAGAGTCAGCGACCGGGCGCCTAGGTCGCCCGCCAGCCGCAGGCAGGCCTCGTAGCACGAGGCCAGCGTGGCTGCTTCTCCGCTCCGCCCGTCCCGGTACACCGGTCCGACGGCGTGCAGCACCCAGCGGGCGGGGAGCTCGCCCGCACCGGTGACGACCGCCTCGCCGGGCGGGCAGCGCCCGATGCGCGAGCGGATCGAGTCCAGTTCGCGCTGGATGGACTCTCCGCCGGCACGATGAATCGCCCCGTCCACGCCCCCGCCGCCCCGCAGGGCGGCGTTCGCTGCGTTCCCGATCGCGTCGGCCGGCACTGTGGTGATGTCCCCCGCCTGCAGCGCGAGCACGCGCCCGTCGAGGGAGATGGACAGCAGATCCTCCATGGCAGCACCCTCCTGGCACCGGCTACCGGTTCGAGCCTACAATAGCAACTGGGATGCCCCAGCGAATGATTCATTGCGTCAAGCTGCAAAAGCGGCTGCCCGGCTTGGACGAGGTCCCGTTCGACAGCGACCTCGGCCAGAGGATCTATGAGAACGTCTCCAAGGTTGCTTGGGCCCAGTGGGTCGAGCACCTGAAGATGATCATCAACGAGTACCGGCTGAACCCGGCCACCCTGCAAGCGCAGCAGGTGATCGTCGAGCAGATGGAGGCCTACTTCTTCGGTGAGGGGGCCGCCCCGCCGCCCGAGTACGTGGCCCCGGCGTGAGACCTGTCCGCACGGCCGCGCTGCTGGTGCTGCTCGGCGCTTGGCTGGGCGGCAGCTTGTTCATGTGGACGGTGGCGATCCAGACGTTCGCCAACGCCGAACGGATCGCGTCCACTTGGGGCGGCTTGCGGGAAGGGGAGGAAGGCGTCTCCGCCGAGGGGCTGCGCATGGCCCTCCGCTACCAAGCCTCCGAGGTGAACCGTGCGCTGTTCCGAGGCTGGGGGCCGGTCCAGCTCGCCTTGGCCGCGGCTTGCTTGGGGCTGGTGTGGTCGGCGAAGCTAGGGTGGAGCCTCCGCATTCCGGTCCTGCTGTTGTCAGCGGTCGTCGTGGCCCAGACCGCGTGGCTCGTTCCGGAGACGGTCCGGTTGGGCCGGATGATCGACTTCGCCGCTCCAACCGCCCTTCCGGAAGTGCGCGGCGCCTTCTGGAAGCTGCACGGCTGGTATAGCGCGCTGGATGCCGGCAAGGTCGCCGTCCTGCTCATCGGATCAATCGGCGGCTGCCTGTACTGGACCGACTACCGAGTGATTCCCAAGTAGCGGAGGGACGCGTGCCGACGGCGCCTCAGACGCGCACCCAGCCCCCGCCGTGGCGGGCCGACCGCACTGCTGCCTCGACCGCCTCGAGCGTGTGCAAGCCGTCCTGGCCGCTGGGGTAGCGGGTCGCCGCCGGATCGGGGCGGCGGCCGGTGACACGCGCCGTCTGCACCTCGGCGAGGTCCAAGTAGATGTTGCCGAACGCACCGAGCATCCCCTCGGCGTGGCCGACCGTGATGCGAGACGCGCGGGCAGCCTCCCGGCTCAGCGACTCGTCGCCGCGCTCGAGGATCCGGGTCGGCTTGCCCAAAGGAGTCCAATGCAGCTGGTTGGGCTGCTCCTGGAGCCAGCGCAACCCGCCCCGCTCCCCGAAGAGGCGCAGCGTCAGCCCGTGCTGCTGGCCGACGGCCACCGCGCTGGCCCACACCCGTCCGACCTCCCCCCCGGAGAGCCGCAGCGCGACGGCGGCGTCGTCCTCTAGTCTCCGGCCTGCGACGCAGGACGCGAAGTCGGCCGAGACGCGCGCCACGCCGCGGCCCGTCACGAAGCAGGCCAGATGGATCGCATGCAGGCCGATGTCGGCCAGTACGGAGCTGGGGCCGGCTTGGGCGGGGTCGTAGCGCCAGCGGATCCTAGGGTTGTCGGCCTCGCGAGCGTCGGCGTGGAATCCGTGGGCAAACTCCGCCACCACTACGCGGATGGCCCCGAGCTCCCCCGCGGCGACCATCGCGCGGGCTTGGCGCACCATCGGGTAGCCTGTGTAGCCGTAGTTGACGGCCAATAGCCGGCCCCGCTCGCGGGCCGTCTCCACCAAGTCGCGAGCCGCGGCCGCCGTGGTCGCCAGCGGCTTCTCGCACAGCACGTCGAAGCCCGCCTCCAAGAACGCCTTGGCGATGGGGTGGTGGGTCGCGTTCGGGGTGGCGACGGTCACCAGGTCCAGCCGCTCCGGCCCCTCGACGCGGCTCTCGCGCTCGACCATGCGCCTCCAGTCTCCGTAGGCCCGCTGCGGGTCGACTCCCAGCCGGACGGCGTACTCCCGCGCCCGGTCCGGATCGATGTCCAAGGCGCCCGCCGCGAAGGCGTAGCGGCCGTCCAGCGCCGAGGCGATGCGGTGCGCCCCCCCGATCTGGCTGCCCTCGCCGCCGCCGACCATGCCCCAGCGAAGCTTGCGTCCCATCCGCCGCTGCCTACTCTCCTCGCCCCGGCGCGGCGCGCTCGCCGGGCCGACTGCTTGATTCTGCAGCACCGCGGCCCCGGATGCAACCCCGGGCCCCGGCTAGCCGGACCGCAGGATGGCGTCCGTCACCAGCACGCCCAGCAGCGTGTAGATGATGTCGAAGCCGATCAGCAGCCGCATCCAGGGGCCGGTTTCCGGGACCATCGAGGGGTCGAAGACGCCCCACGTGACGCTCATGCAGGCCACCAGCGCCGGCAGGCACACCGGGATGGTGAGCAGCGGCAGCATCAGCTCCCGCATCCGGTTGTTGGCCGTGACGGCTCCGAATGTCGTGCCCACCGAGGCGAATGCCCACCCCCCGAGCGCCAACACCGGCAGCAGCCGGTCCGCCTCCGGCAGCCAGCTGACGTCGAAGAAGATGCCGAAGACCGGCAGGGAGAGGAGCTCCACCGCCAGGATCAGCGCCCAGCTGGCGACCGCCTTGCCCAGGAACACCGCGTCGCCCGGAACCGGCGAGGCCACCAAGGCGTCCAGGCAGTCGTTGGCCGTCTCCCTCGCGAAGCTGCGGTTCAGCACCAGCATCGCGGCGAACAAGTACACCACCCACAGCAGCCCGCCCGACAGGCTACGCACGCCCGCGTTGGTGTTGGGGTCGAACGTGAAGCTGAACATCAGCAGGACGGTCAGCGCGAACGAGATCGCGGCGTTGAGCACTTGGCGCTCGCGCAGCTCGCAGCGCAGGTCCTTGGCCGCGACGGCGCGCGCAGCCGCTGCGAACTGCCTCACGGCGCGCGCTCGTACAGGGACTGGGGATCGGCGCGCAGGCCCGCGTCCACCGCGCCGCGGTAGGCGAGGCGGCCGCGGCTCAGCAGGGCGACCTCGTCGGCCACTTCCATGGCCTCGCGCAGCTGGTGCGAGCAGACGATCGCGGATTGCCCGGCCGAGCCCGCCTCCACGATCAGGGAGGACAGCAGAGCCACGGCCCGGTCGTCCAGAGCCGTCCAAGGCTCGTCCAGCAGCAGCACCGCGGGCGAGTGCAGGAAGGCGCGGGCGATAGTCAGCCGCTGGCGCATGCCGCGCGAGTACTCGCCGGCGCGGACGTGACCGAATCGCCCCAGCCCCACGCGCGCCAGCCAGCGGCCGGCGGCGCGGGCGGGATCTGAGACCCGGTACAGCCGCCCGAAGAAGAGCAGGTTCTCCTCACCGGTCAGCTCTTGGTAGATCCAAGAGCCGTGCCCGACCACGCCGACCCGCCCCCGGCCGCCGCCCGGCGGGGACGAGGGGAACGAGACCGCGCCTTCGGTGGGCCGGATCAGCCCCGCCAAGATGCGCAGCATCGTGGTCTTGCCGGCGCCGTTGCGGCCCAGCAGCGCCAGAATCCGCCCGCAGCGCACCTCCAAGTCCACCCTGCGCAGGGCGGGGAAGTCGCCGAAGTACTTCGACACGCCGCGCGCGTGAATCGCCAGCTCGCCCATCGGTGCCCGGCGTCAGCCCTCCTCGGGCAGCCGGGCCTTCATCAGATGAAAGAAGCCCAAGCCCAGAATCAGAGCCGAAAGCCCCGCGATCCACCCCAGCTCGCTCGCCACCGGGGCCGGCTCCACGGAGATCTCCGAGCCCTGCCCGCCCCCCCCTGCGTCGCTGAACCGGCCTTGGCCGAGTATCCGCAGCTCGGCGGCGCCGCCGCCCGGGAGCGAGTAGATCCTGGCCCGCAGCTCGGGGTGCTCGCCCGCTTCCGCCAAGCCCTCGCCCTCCAAGCTGACGCCTGGCGGGACGGCCAGCCGGGTGTCCAGCCCGTCATAGGGGGAGCGCAGGCTGAAGGTGCCGCCCTCCTCGTGGGGGACCGTGTAGCTGAGGTGGAGCTGGCTCTCGCCCGGCTTGAGCGGGAAGTCGACCTTGTACGTCCCTCCGTCACCGTCTGGCAGGGCCGCGCTGCGCAGCGGCATGCCCGCCGGGCCCGTGCCCGAGACATCCACCTGCCCGGCCGCCTCCTCCGGAAGGTGGAACCGGAGGCTGCCGGCTTCGCTGCTGAACGTGACCGGCGGGTTCGAGTCGTTGCTCAGCACGAAGCTCTCCCGCACGGACAGCTCCGAGCCGGAAGGCTCCAGCAGCAGCACGCGCGTGACCGGCTCCGGAATCCCGGTGGCTTGCGCGGAAAACACGACCATCCGCACGCCCTGCGTCGCCGCGCCGCTGCGCAGGATCTCGGTGTAGTACACGCCGTCGAGCTGGGCTCGGATCGCGCCGGCGAACGGCTGCCCCGTGGGCACCGCGGGAAGGTCCCGGGTGAAGGCGAAGGTCCCGTCTGGGGCGGAGACCGTCTCCTCAAGCGGCGTCATGCCGCCCTCGAAGCTCGACAGCGTCAGCTCCACCCCGCCGGCCGGCCGGCCGTTCGAGGCGTTCAGCACCGCGCCGTCGACGCCGCCTCGGAGCGGCGTAGCGAAGCAGGCCAGCGCCCACATCCCGGCCAGCGCGCCGGCCGCCCGGCGCCCGTCAGGCACGGCCGCCCCCCGCCGCTTCGATCGCCGCCAGCACCCCCGCCAGCTCCCGCTGGAGGTCCTGCTTGCTCTGGGCGTAGTCCGCAGGAGACAGCTTGCCCATCTGGAACTCTCCCTGCAGGTCCCGCAGGTTCTCGTAAATGGCTGCCTTGCGGTCCTCCCAATGCTGCGTCGGGGACACGGGGTCGTCGGGGGTCACGTGCTCGGCGCGCACCACCAGGGGCAGCCCGAAGGCGATCAGGATCAGGGCGGTTGCGGCTGCTACCAGCATGGTTTGGCGTGGCGGTTGAGGCCGGCGGCTGTCAGGGTCTATTCCAGTTTCCCGAGGTCGTCCTCGATCTGGGAGCGGTAGCGCTCCAGCACCCGGTCTGAGACCTGCCTCGTCTCCGAGCGGGCCGCCGTCCGGGCCCGCCAGCGGCGCACGACCAGCACCATTGCCGCCAGACCAACGCCCAGCAGCGCGAAGGGAGCCGTCCAGCCGAGCATGCCGAAGGCGTCCTCGCGCGGCTGCACCCTCGTCTCCGGCCCGTACTGCTCGTAGACCGCCTCCAGCACCGCTTCTTCCGGCTCGCCGGCCTCCAAGCCCTCGCTGATCTGCTGGAGGATCGGATCGCGGAAGTGGCAGTTGAGCATGTTGCAGCTGCCGACCGTGTACGAGCACCCGCACTGGCACGAGACCAAGTCCGCGACCTGCCGCAGCTTCGCGTACGGCACCGCCCCTTGGGCGGAGCAGGCCAGCAGCAGGGCCAGCAGGCTAATCGCCGGCGGTCGCAACGCTGCCCTCCCTCAGCCGCGGGGCGCGGCGGCGCCGGGGGCGCCGGGGGCGCCGGCTCGGAACGAGCGCCACCAGCGTGCCGATCACCAGCACCAGCGACCCGATCCAGATCCAGTTCACGAGCGGATTGATGTAGACCTGGATCACCGGGCTGGCGCCGTCGTTGGACTGGCCCGCGTACACCACGTACACATCTTCACGCAGGCGGTTGCGCACATCCACCCGGCTGGTCGGCTGCTGCGACGCGTGGTAGAAGCGCCGCTCCGGCAGCAGCGTCTCCAGAAACTCGCCGCGCCGGCTCACATCGATCGCGGCCACGGCGCGGAAGTAGTTGGGCGTGTCCATCTCAGACAGGTTCTGGAGCTGGAACTCGTAGGGGCCCACTTCGATCACGTCCCCGACCGACATCTCCTCCTGATGCACGATGTTGAAGGCCGCGCCGGCGAACCCGACGAACATCAGCACGATCGCCATATGCACCAGGTAGCCGCCGTAGCGGCGCGTGTTGCGACGCGTCAGCTCGACCATCGCCGCCGCCAAGTTGGCGCCCTGCTTGCGCTGGATCACGCGGCCCCCGCGGTAGAACTCCAGCAGCACCGTCGTCGTGACGAAGGCGCACAGGCTGAAGCACACCAGCGCCTCGAAGTGCCGCATCCCCGCGGCCAGCAGCGCCGCCAAGCAGGTCAGGGCCGCCAGAGCCGGCGACTGGAAGTTCCGGCGCAGCGACTCCGCTGAGGTCCGGCGCCACGCGAACAGCGGGCCCACCCCCGTCAGGAAGAGCAGGAACAGTCCGATCGGCACGTTGACCTTGTTGAAGAACGGCGCCCCGACGGTGATCTTGTCCCCTGTGAAGTACTCGCTCAGCACGGGGAACAGCGTGCCCCACAGCACCGCGAAGCAGCTCGCCAGCAGGATCACGTTGTTGAACAGGAAGCTTGACTCGCGTGAGACGACCGACTCCAGCTCGGCCTCGCTGCGCAGGTAGTCCAAGCGCGTGAGGATGAAGTAGGCCGTCAGCGCGATTCCGACTGCCAGATACCACACGAAGTAGCTACCGATCTCGGACTGGGCGAAGGCATGCACCGAGCTGACCAGCCCGCCGCGCGTCATCATGGTCCCGAAGATGCACAGGAAGAAGGTGGCCGAGATCAGCAGGATGTTCCAGACCTTCATCATGCCCTTCTTCTCCTGCATCATGACCGAATGCAGGAACGCTGTGCCGGTGATCCAGGGCAGCAGCGACGCGTTCTCGACCGGGTCCCAGCCCCAGTAGCCGCCCCAGCCCAGCACCACGTAGGCCCATCGCGCGCCGAGCAGGATGCCGATCGACTGGAACAGCCAGGTGACCATCGTCCACACGCGCGTCGTGTGGATCCAGCGCTCGCCGGGCTGCCGGGTGATCAGCGAAGCCAGAGCGAAGGCGAACGGCACGGTGAAGCCCACGTAGCCGAGGTACAGCATCGGCGGGTGGATGGCCATCATCGGATGCTGCAGCAGCGGGTTCAGCCCGCGGCCATCGGGCACCGACGTGATCTGCGGGCCCGACATGATGACTTGGAACGGGTTCGCCTCGAAGGCCACCAGACCCAGGAAGAAGGCCTGCGTGGCGGCCATGACGGCGACCACGTAGGAGATCATGCTGCGGTGCTTGGACCTGCCCGTGTACACCGCCACGAAGCTGTACGTCGCGGCGATCCAGCTCCAGAACAGCAGCGAGCCCTCCTGACCGCCCCACCAGGCGGCCACTTTGTAAAGCAGGTCGAGATCAGAATTGGAGCGCGACGCCACGTAGCTGAAGCTGAAGTTGTCGGTCAGGATCGCGTGCAGCAGGATCCCCGACGCCGCGGTGGTCATCAGCCAAGCGGCCAGCACCGCCCGCTGGGCGCTCAACTCCAAGAAGGGGTTGCGGCGCAGCTTGCCGGCCAGCGCGGCGACGGTGGCGTAGGCGGACAGCAGGAAGGCCAGCAGGACGGCTAGGTATCCGAGATTCTCCATCGCCCTCTACCGGTCCGTCGCCTCGCCTGTCGCTTCCGCTCGCTCGCCGCCCACCGGGCGGCGCCCTAGTCCGACGTTCCGTCCGCCGCCGAGCCGTAGACGGGCGCGGCCGCCTCCCCGGGCTCGGCCTCGTACTTCGAGGCGCACTTGGCCTGGATCTTGGTTGCCTCGAACGTGCCGTCGGCGCGCAAGACTCCGTCGCACAGCGCCTGCGCCTTGTCCCGGAACGTGTCAGGCAGGGGGTCCGCCCCGGTGTAGATCACCTGGAGCGTCTTCGCCGCAGACATCGTCTCGTCCTGCTGGTGCAGCGTGAAGGCCACGTGGTCGGCGCCTCGCACGATGGATCCGTCCGCCACGTCGCCGCCGACGCGGATGCGCTTCGAGCCCGCGTCCTCCATCGCCATCAGCTCCTCGAGCGTCACGTAGTAGGTGGCGCTCTGCTGGACGCCGCTGACGCCCATCCAAGCCAGCGTCACCACGATTGCTCCGATGATCGCTACGAACTTCAATTGCTTCCGCACGGCTCAGCCTCCGCCTTCATCATAGTACGGGCGGGCGCCGCGGTCCGGCCCGGAGTCCTGCCCCCGCAGTGCTATACTGACCAACGGGTGCCGTGCGGACACCGGTCCGGCGGCTGTGATGCAGAAGCCTTCGCGCTGGTTCGGGATGGGAGCGCTTGCGGCGTGCCTGTGCGTCGCGGGCCTGTTCCATGCCAGCTCGTGGCTGCAGGCGGCCTCCCAGCCGGCCGACGCCGCCATCCGTGAGAGCGTCCGGAAGTTCTCCGGCGTCCTGTCGGAGGTCGAGCGGCACTACGCGGACCAACTCGACGCCAGCGAGGTGCTCTACCAAGGCGCGATCCCGCGCATGCTGCGCATGCTCGACCCGCATTCGTCGTTCTTCTCCCCCGAGGCGTTCAAGCAGCTGCGTGACGACCAGAAGGGCAGCTACG
The DNA here is from genome assembly GCA_963662745.2 of Bryobacterales bacterium. GTDB lineage: Bacteria > Acidobacteriota > Terriglobia > Bryobacterales > UBA6623 > VXMF01. The sequence goes on along the minus strand of CAXXUI010000001.1, from coordinate 3,395,501 downwards.
CGGGCGTCGGAATGCATATCGGCAGCCGCAGCGGCGAGACGGTAGTGATCGCTCCGTTCCCGCGCACCCCGGCCTATCAGGCCGGCTTGAGGCCGGGCGACGTGATCGTCGAAGTGGACGGCGAGAACGTGCAGGGCATGGAGGTCATCGACGTGGCCCGTCGCCTGCGGGGCACCGTCAACACGCCCGTCCGCATCGGCATCGAGCGGCGGGGTTCCGACTCGATGCTCGAGTTCACCGTGACCCGGGCGCGGATCCCCCGGCCCAGTGTGCCGACCGCCTTCGAGGTCCGGCCCGGCATCGGCTTCGTGCGAGTCGAGACCTTCAACGAGAACACCGGCAGCGAGCTGGACAAGGCCTTGGGCGAGCTGGGCGTCCGCAACCTGCAGGGCTTGGTGCTCGACCTGCGCGACAATCGCGGCGGACTGCTCAGCGAGGGCGTGCGGGTGACGGACCGCTTCCTCGAGAAGGGCCAGTCGATCGTGTCCCACCACGGCCGGGCGTCCAGGGAGAAGAGCTACCAGGCCCGCAGAGGCAACGGCGGGCACGTGTACCCGATGGTGGTGATGGTCAACTGCAATTCGGCCTCGGCCTCGGAAATTGTCGCCGGGGCGCTGCAGGACCATGACCGCGCCCTGATCGTCGGCCAGAACACGTTTGGCAAGGGGCTCGTGCAGACGGTGTTCACGCTGTCGGAGTCGTCGGGGCTGGCGCTGACCACGGCGCGCTACTACACCCCCAGCGGCCGGCTCATCCAGCGCCGCTACGACGGCGTCTCGATGCTGGAGTACTACAGCAACCCCTGCAGCGAGGGCTACCGCCCGCTGCGCGAGGGCGTCCAGCTGACCGACAAGGGGCGGCAGGTCTTCGCCGGAGGGGGCATCACCCCGGACATCAAGCTGGAGGACCAGCGCACCAACGACTTCCAGTGGCTCTTGGCGCGCCGCTACGCGATCGACACCTTCGCCCAGGACTTCAGCCGCGAGAACCCCGACCTGCCCCAGGGCTGGGAGGTGACTGACGCCGTGCTGGAGGAGTTCCGGCAGTTCCTGGGGCGCGAGGAGATCGAGTTCGAGGAGCAGGACTTTCAGGACAACGTCGCCTATCTGCGCCGCATCCTCAAGCAAACGGTCTACAACTCGGCCTATGACGTCGAGGAGGGCCAGCGCGTGTTCTTCGAGCTGGACCCGGAGGTTGAGCGGGCGATCGACGCCCTGCCTCAGGCTCAGCGGCTGCTCAAGGCGCAGGGCGAGCTGTTCGCGCAGCGCTTCGGCGCGCTCTGAGGGCGCTGACGGAGTGAGTGCCCGTCGCTTCGTCCGGGCTAGGCCCTGTGGTAGAGTGAGCCTGCTCCGGGGCGGAGCGGAGGCCAGCGGGTCGGCGCGGAGCCGCTCGCCCGCCGGGGTGCTTGGTGGCCGCGGGAGGGTCGCCCAGACGTAGGAGGACATTGGATGACGCTACCGGCTTCGGCCGCCTTGACCGCCGAACTGATGGAGTCGAACGAACGCTTCAGGGAGCTCAAGCACAGGCACGCGCGGTACGAGCGCCGCCTGACGGAGCTGGGGCAGCGCCGCTACCCGTCCCAAGAGGAGCAAGTCGAGGAGGTCCGCCTCAAGAAGCTCAAGCTGCGTCTCAAGGACCAGATGGCGATCATGCTGGCTGAGTATGCGGCGCGGCGCAAGTGACCCCCCGTTCGTTGGGAGCAGGCCGTTGCAAGGTGGTCCGGGAGGGCGCCGTCTACTGCGCCTCGCTCGGCATTCTGGCGCTGGCTTGCGGCCTGCTGGTCGGGACTTGGGCAGCCGCGCCGTGGGGCTTGGCCGCCCTCTTCTGCCTGTATTTTTTCCGCGACCCCGACCGAGTGGTGCCCTCCGGTGCGGCCTGCGTTGCTCCAGCCGACGGCACGGTGGTGCGCTTGCGGCCCGAACCGGACGGACGCGTCCGCGTTGGCATCTTCCTGAACGTGTTCGATGTCCATGTCAACCGCTCCCCGGTTGCCGGCCGAGTGCGCTCGACTCGCTACGCCAAGGGCCGCTTCCGCTTGGCGCACTTGGACGCGGCGTCGGCCGAGAACGAGCGCAACACGCTGGTCATCGAAGACGAGGCCAGCGGGGCGGCAATCGAGGTCCAGCAAATCGCGGGCCTGATCGCGCGCCGCATCGTGTGCTGGAAGAAGGAGGGCGACCACGTGAGCAAGGGAGAGCGCTTCGGACTCATCCGGTTCGGCTCCCGCGTGGACCTGCTGCTGCCCGGGGAATGGAGAGTGGCGGTGCGTCAGGGTGACCGGGTTCGCGGCGGTGCGTCGGTCTTGGCTGAGCGAGCCGGAGGGGGGGCGCGATGAGGATCGGCCGGCGAAGAGGGCGCAAGAGACGGGACCGTCGCCCCATCGCGCTGCCCACCATGTTCACGGTGGGCACGCTGTTTTGCGGCTACTACACCCTCGTCCAGACGATCAAGGCCGTGTCGCTGCCGCCCGACCGGCTGGCCGAAGCGGCCCAGCTGTTCGACTACGCGGCCATCGCGATCGGCATCGCGATGTTGACCGACGGCTTGGACGGGCGCGTCGCCAGGCTGACCAAGTCCACGAGCAAGTTCGGCGGCGAGTTGGACTCGCTGGCGGACTGCATGACGTTCGGAGCGGGGCCGGCCCTGCTCGCCTACGCTTGGGGAATGCGGGCCGCGGTGCCCGTGGGCGGGTCCCCACTGCTGGAGCTGCTGCCTCCGCTGGGCTACTTTTGCACCTTTCTCTACCTTGCCTGCGGCGCGGCGCGGCTGGCCCGCTTCAACAGCCAGGCTAATCCCACGCCCAAGAACCCGGGAGTGGCGCACCGGGCCTACTTCGTCGGTATCCCGATTCCGCCTTCGGCCGGCCTGCTGGGCGCGGTCGTGCATTTCTCGCAGGGCTATCCGATCCAGCGCTGGTGGCCGGAAGGGGTGCTGTGGTGCGTCCTGATGGGCAGCTTGGGCTTCCTGATGATCTCCCGCTGGCGGTACCGCAGCTTCAAGGAGCTGCAATTCATGCGCCGGCCCGCGGTCGGCGTGGTCTTCTTCTCCAGTCTGATCTTCCTGATCTGGAACTTCTCCCGCCCCGTCCTGCTGACCATGGCGGCCACCTTCGCGGCGAGTGGCGTTGTCGCGCGCGCCAGCAGCGTCCTGCGGCGTCCGCGTCGGGAGGCCGCGGCCGGGCCGGCGTCCGAGTCCGCTCCCAGCGGGGGCCGTTCGGCGTGATGCGGCTCGGACCGGGTTGGGCGTCCCGGCTGGCGGGCTGGACCGCGGCCGCGGCCTTGGCTGCGGCCGGCTGCGGCTACCGCACGGTCGGCAGTTCCGACCTGCTGCCTGACCGAATCCGGACCATCGCCGTCCCCGCGTTCACGAACGCCACTTCAGAGTTCAAGATCGAGCAGTACCTGACCGAGGCCGTCGTGCGGGAGCTGCTGGTCCGCACTCGTTACGAGGTCGTCAGCCGTGAGGACGGAGCGGACGCGGCCCTGCTGGGCACGGTGACTTTGTTCGACGCCATCCCGCAGAACTTCGACCCCCTCACCGGCCGGGCGACGGCGGTCACGACGCTGACGAGAGTGCAGGTCTCGCTGCTGGACCGGGCTGACGGGTCCGAGCTGTACGGCAATCCGGACCTGATGCATCGCGAGACCTACGAGGTCAGCGCGGATGCCGAGACGTACGTCAACGAGCGCGAGTCGGCGCTGCGGCGCGCTAGCCAGACCATGGCCTCCGCGTTGGTGTCGGCCGTGCTGTCTGGCTTCTGAAGGACGCTTCGCATCTCCCTGAGCGGCGATGATGGGGGCCATGTCCGTCGGTCGTCGCGCTTTCTTCGGTTCCTTCCCGGCCGCCGCGCTCGCCGCTGACCAGGCCGGGCCGGGGCCGACGTCGGAGTTTGAGCGCGACTTGTCCGACGAGATCGACAGGATCCCGCTGGTCAACACGCACGAGCACCTGCTCCCCGAGGAGGAGCGTACCCGCGCCAGAGTCGACTTCTTTACGCTCGCCAGCCACTACGCCCTCAACGACGTGATCTCAGCCGGCCTCTCGGCGGCTGAACTGGACCTCGTTCGCGACGCGGACGCTTCCGCGTCCCTGCGCTGGCGGGCGTTCGAGCCTTTCTGGAAGGCGGCGCGCTTCACAGGTTACGGGCAGGCGCTGCGGATCGCGATCCGGGACATCTACGGCTTCGACCGCATCTCGCAGTCGACGCTGCCGGGGATCAACCGCGAGATCGCGGCGCGGAACCGACCGGGCCTGTACGAGGAGATCCTCGTGCGCCGCTCGAACATCGCGTACTCGGTGCTGGACGACTACTGGAATGCGGCTCCGGTCCGTCCGGATCCGCGCTACTTCGTCAGCGCCCGCAAGTTCGACCGGTTCGTCGCGCCGCAGTCAGCCGAGGATGTCCGCGGGCTGGAGGAGCTGACCGGCGTGCCCGTCCGCGGGCTGGCCGGCCTCAAGCGGGCGCTGGAGGAGAGCTTCGCGCAGAGCTTGGCGGCGGGCATGGTCACGGTCAAGTCGACGCTCGCCTACAACCGGGAGATTCGATACGCCGAGGTGCCCGAGCGCGCGGCCGCAACCGCCCTGCAGTCGCTGCTCGACGCTCCGCAAGGCCCTCCGGCGGGCTTCCGCTCGCGCGTTCAGCGCCCGTTCCGGGCGCTGGAGGATCACATGTTCCACCACCTGCTGGGGCTGGCGTCCGACAGCGGCCTGCCGGTCCAGGTCCACACTGGCCTCCACGCGGGCAACGGCAACTTCGTCGAGAACTCGAGACCGACCCACCTGACCAACCTGTTCTTCCTGTATCCGCAGCTGCAGTTCGATCTGTTCCACATGGGCTATCCGTATCAGGGCGAGGCGGCTGCGATCGCCAAGATGTTCCCGAACGTGCACGTCGACCTTTGCTGGGCGCACGTCATTTCGCCCAGCGCTTCCCGCCGTGCCTTGCACGAGTTCCTTGACACGGTCCCGGCCAACAAGATCTTCGCGTTCGGCGGGGACTACCGCTACCCGGAGCTCACCTACGCCCACGCAAGGATCGCGCGCCGCAACGTCGCCAGAGTGCTGGCGGAGATGGTTGCGGAAGGCTCCTGCACCGAGGACGAGAGCTTGGAGCTGGCCCGCATGCTGCTGCACGACAATCCCGACGCCCTGTTCGGCAAGGGCAGGGACTGACCCCGGACCGGCCAGCCCGTCGCGAGCGGGGTTGCTCGGGATCGCCCGCGAGGACGAGCCGCAGCGGTGTTCGCGGACTTCGATGCCGCCTGGCGTTGCAATCCAGTTCGCCGCGCGAGACCGGGCCGTCTGTCATTGCCACCAGCGAGATCAAGCCTTTCGGCGCCGCAGGGTCGAAGCGGCCTCGGACTAGAACGAGTACTTGAGTGACACCTGCCCGATTCGCCCCGAGCTGGCTCCTGTGATCCTGCCAAGTCGGCGGTCGGTGGCGCTGCCCCTCCTCGGCAGACCGAAGTTCGGATGGTTGGGCAGGTTGAAGAAGTCCACCCGGAGGTCCACCGAATGGCCCTCCGCCGGCCTGATCCTCTTGCGCAGCGAGATGTCGAGATTGACCAGTCCCGGACCTTGCAGGTTGTTCCGTCCCGAATTCCCGAACGATCCTTCGGGCGCCAAGGCGAACGCGTCCTTGTCAAACCACTCCCAGACCTTCTCTCCCCGGGTGCGGCCCGACGGCAGCGCGGGATTGCCCACGATCTGCGACCGATCATGCCGCACAGCCGTCAGCGACTGGTCTCGGCCGGCATCCACATGGAATGGACGGCCCTCCTGAAGAGTGAGGATTGAACCGAGCTCCCAGCCGCCCAGGATTTGTGCGGCCAGGCCGTTGCCCGGAGCGGGAAGCTCGTACAGCCACGAGGCCACCGCGCGCTGCTGAACGTCGAAGTCGCCGCGACCGCGCTCGGCGGCGCGATTGTTCGGATTCTGCAGCCCGTTCTGAGTCACGGTCGCGAAGGCCGAGTTAGTGAGCACTTCATCGATGGCCCGGCCGTAGGTGTAGGCCAGTTGGAAGGTCAGGCCGCGGCTGAAGCGGCGCTGCACTTGGACCTGCAGGCTGTTGTAGACCGAGCTGGCTCCGCTGTTGAGCTGGCCGATGCTGCCGAAACCTTGGTGGATGCGGCGGTCGTCGGTGTTCCGCGCCGTCGCTCCGGGTCCGTAGAGCGCCCAGTTCTGCTCACGGTTGTAGGTCAAGTTGCGGCCTAGGTTGCCGACATAGGCGACCTCCACCATCAAGTTGGCGGCCACCTGCTGCTGCACGGTCAGGTTGAAAGCCTGCATGTAGGGGTTCCGCAGTCCCGGGGCAAATCCCTTCGGCACCGTGACCGGGAAAACGAAGTTCGGGTCCGAGGGGTCGAACACGAAGGGGAACGGGTTGAAGTGCCCGCGGAACGGCGCCGACAGCGCGAACGGCGAGTTAATGTCCACCGACGCGCCGAACGGCTGCAGCGCTTGGACGCCGCCCGCCATCTCCGCGGTCAGCGGGTCGTAAGAGATCCCGTAGCTGGTGCGAATCGAGGTCCGCCCGTTTCCGAACACGTCCCACGCGAGACCGAAGCGCGGCGCGATGTTCGTGAGGTTGTCCCGATAGGGGAATTCGGAGTCCGACAGCCAGACTAGTCCCGCCGGAGCGTCAGGGATGAAGGATGACCGGCCGCCCTCAATCAAGGCCGTCTGCTGGTTCTGTTGCTCCTCCCACCGGGGGAAGAACTCGTTCCTCACGCCGACGGTCATCGTCACGTTGCGGCGCAGCTTGAAGCTGTCCTGGAAGAAGATGCCGGTCTGGATGTAGCGGTGGTCGAACTCGATCGGCGACGCTTGGCGAACGCGCCGCGCCCTGCCGGTCACGAAGTCGGCCATCGGCAGGCCGGTGCGGTTGCCCGTGAACTGCCACTCGCTGCCGGTGGCCCGATTGTCGCGGTACAGGAACTGGTTCCGCTGGGTGTCAACTCCCCACTTCATGTTGTGGTTGCCCTTGAGCCAGCTGAGGTTCCAAGAGAGGGCGTAGTTCTGCGAGAGGCGTTGCCTGTGGCGGCCCGGCCCGAGCTGGAACCGATTCGTCACTGTCGCCAAGGGCCGGCTCTTCACCACTCCGCCGGCGTGGTTGAAGTCGGTGGCGCCGAAGTCGGCCAAGTCGTCGTCGAAGGGAATGCTCTCCTGATAGTTGAAGCGAGTGTAGGTCAGTCGGACCGTGTTCACCAGCGTTGGAGTGAGCAGGTGCGTGTCCTCCAAGGTGTAGGTCTGCATCTTGTTGAAGCGGGGGTTGGGGCCGTAATTGATGAAGTCGGCGTTGCGCAGCGGGTCCGCCCCTTCGTTGTGGTCGTAAAACAACCGGAAGTTGACCTTGTTGCGGTCCGAGAAGTTGTGGTCCACGCGGGTCAGGTACTGATCGTCGTCGCTGGGCTGGCTGACTTGGGTGACGAAGCTGCCGTCCGAGCGGTCCGGCAACGGCACCCAGCCGTCCAGCATGTGCCGGGCCACCGGATCGAGGTGGCTGGCCGGAACCCGGTTCTGGGCGAACGGCTCCCCGGTGTCCGCGTTCCGGATCGGGTCCGCGTCGGAGAAGTCCCCTTCGCGCTCGGCCGCGGTTGCCGGAAACGCCGCCCGGAGGCGGTCCTCGCGGATGCGCTGGCCCTGGTAGGTGAGTTGGAAGAACGTACGCTCCCTCTTGATTGGGCCGCCCACCGTGCCCCCGAACTGGTTGAACCGCAGCTTGGGAACGGTTCGCGAGAAGAAGTTGCGGGCGTCCATGGCGTCGTTCCTCAAGAAGTGCCACAGGCTGCCGTGGAACGAGTTGGTTCCGGACCGCGTCACGGCGCTGATCACGCTGAAGCCCCGGCCGTGCTCGGCAGTGACGCCGGTCGTCGATACGCGGAACTCCTGCACGGCGTCGGGCGGCGGCAGGATGAGGCCCTGGCCGCGGTGGAAGTAGCTCATCGACCCGCCGTCTAGCAGGTAGTTGACAGAGAAGTGGCGCCCGCCGTTGATGTTCATGGCCTGCTGCCCGAAGGACGGCCGGATGGTGGTGCTCACGCGCTGCACGCCGGGCACCAGGCGCACCAAGTCCAGAGGGTTGCGGCCGTTTAGCGGCAGGTCCTTGATCCGCCGGTCATCGACGGTCATGCCGATCTGGGTCGAGCGCGTATCGACCTGCGGCGCTTGGCTCGTGATCGTCACCGTCTCGGTGACTTGGCCCAGCTCCAGCACGAAGTCGACCCGGAGGCTCTGCAGTGTGGACAGGGAGATGCCGGGGCGCTCCACGGCCCGGAAGCCCTCGGCCCTCACCTCGGCCCGGTAGGTGCCGACTTGCATCTGCGTCGCCAGATACTCTCCGGTCGGTCCCGACTCGACGGCCCGCTCTTCTCCGGTGTTCTCATTGATGAAGGTGATCGCGACGCCGGGAACGGCCGCGCCGGTCGGGTCCGACACGGCTCCCGCGATCTCCCCGGCCGTGGTCTGGCCGTATGCCGAGATCGCCGAGACGATCAGCAATGCGATGAGCTTAGTCATGGTGGTGCCTCCCTTGGTTGCTCGCAAAGGAGTCCTGCCGCCGGGCATGGACGCCGCAAAGGCCAGCCGAACTCCAAGCTGCGGACGGAAGCCGTCGGAGCTGCCTCGTCCCGCACGGAACGCCGACGGGCGGCTGTGCTCGGGTTGAAGCGACGCGACCGACAGTCCATCTCCGATGCCTCCCTGGCATGACCGGCGGAGATGGGATTCAGGCGGCTGGTCCCAGCCGCCGGCTGCTGCTTCGTGAATCCAGATTCGGCGAATCCGGGCACATCCTGAAGTCCAACCCTCGGACATGCCTGAGAAAGCGCCTACAGCCTAGCACGCGCCAACCGTGGAAACGTCGCTGCGCCGGTCGGCAGTCGACCACCATCTTCCCGCTGCAGGGCTTGAATCAGAATGGTTGCCGGCGGTTGCTCTCGTCCGAACAGGCCTGGTCGTGCTAATGCAAGAAGCGAGGTAGAAGCTGTTGATGCGGCGTCGGAACGTCGGTCATCACGAGATCCTGCAATTGGGATCGAAGGAAGTTCGCTCCGGAGTGCCCGCTGCCGTGAGAGACCCACCATGTGCTGCTGGCCAGCGGACGGGGCAGCCACAAGGGCCCCGGAAAGTTCCGCCGCTCACCGAACTGGATTGGCGGCACGAGGCCCGGCTGCAGATCGTCCTGATGCCCTGCAATGCAGGCCTGCTGCACGAGCCGATCCTGCATCTCAGTCTCGACTTGAAGCGGCATCGCAGCCGCCCGGATAAGACCGGGTCAGTCGAGTCTCGGTCAGGACACTGCCCGGCGATTCGTTTCCGAGTTTCGCCGCCCGAACGCACCGTGACTTCCCTACTATTCCGATCGACATGCAAGGAATGGAATCTGGCCTAGCGTGGTAGGACGATGGAGTATAATCTCGCCCGTGAAGACCGCCAGGCGACTCGTGCTGACCAGCTCTCCGGAGAATAGCGAGACTCCTGCCGAGGCGTTTCGCAAGTGGATCACGCCCAACGCGCAGTTCTACGTGCGCAACCACTTTGACAATCCTGAGATAGACGTGACCGGCTGGGCCTTGGCGGTGACCGGCGCGGTCGAGCGGGAGCTGCGGCTCCCCCGGGACGCTCTCGCGGGCATGCCGCAGTCCTCTCTGTACGCGACGCTGGAGTGTGCCGGCAACGGCAGGTCCTTCCTCACCGGTGACAATCCGGGCGTGCAGTGGGGGGCAGGGGGCGTAGGCAACGCCGAGTGGTCCGGCGTGGCCGTCCGGACGCTGCTGGAACCGGCCGGGCTCGCCGACGGGGTTCGGGAGGTGGTCTTCGAAGGTGCCGACAGCGGCGTGGAGGGAGGGTCGGACGGCGTGGTCCGGTTCGCCCGCAGCCTGCCGCTGGACATGGCCCTGCATCCTGACACGATCCTCGCCCTGCGGATGAACGGGGAGGACTTGTCTCGCGAGCACGGCTACCCGGCCAGGCTGGTCGTGCCCGGATGGTACGGCGTCGCCTCCGTCAAGTGGCTGCGGGCGGTCCGGGTCGTCACCGAGCCGTTCGCTGGTTTCTTCCAGAGCGTGCGCTACACCGTCGCGCGAGAGAGCGCTAGGGGCCTGACCGAAGATGTGGTCGGGATGATGCTCCCCAAGTCCGAGATCGCCCGCCCTCGCCCTGGTGAAGTCCTCGCGCCAGGCTCGCACTTGCTCGAAGGGGTGGCGTGGGCCGGGCGAGAGGCCGTGGCCGCGGTCGAGGTCAGCTGCGACGGTGGGCGGTCTTGGAAGCGCGCCGACCTACGCGGGCCGCGCCGCCGCTACACATGGACGCACTGGCGGGCCGACTGGGAACCGCCTGGCCCGGGGGAGTACCGGCTGCTCACTAGGGCAGTCTCCGCTTCTGGAGAGCTGCAGCCGGTCCGGCACAATCCCCTGTACGGCGGCTACCAGATCAACTACAGCCGGCCCGTGGACGTCTCGGTAGCGGAATCCAGCGCCCGTAAGCCCCTCATGTTCGCCATCTAGTGGCGGCGGCTCGCGCTGCCGGCCGGGATCCGCCGCCGAATTGGCCCGCGCGCGCTAGGCGCTGTAGTATCGTAGGTGAAGGGCGCGGCAGCGAGCCGTGGCGCAACCGTATGCCGATCCAGCGCGAAATCGACTTGGCACGTGGCGAGTCGGGCCCCTCCCGCGGTCCGCGGCCAGATGCGATTCCCGGCCGCCGCTCGGGCCGGCCGCGGCCGGCCCCAGTCCCCGCTCCCAGCAGTTTCGATCGTGGCAGCTTCATCCCTGTCGCTGTACCCGGCCCCGGCTGAAGACGTTCTCGAGCGCCAGCCGAGGACGCCGCCGGCCGGGGCAGGCAGTCGGGCCGGGGACTTGCGTCCCCGGTTCCCGGAGAGGATGTTCTAGGTGGCCGAGGGAAGAGAAAGCGAGGGATTCCTACTATGCCGAAGCTGACAGGGGCGCAGATCCTGATCGAGAGCCTCGCCCGCGAGGGTGTGGAAGCCATTTTCGGCTATCCGGGCGGCGTCACGCTGCCCGTCTACGATGTGCTGTACGACCATCCGCTGCGCCACGTGCTCGTGCGCCACGAGCAGAATGCGGCCTTTGCCGCCCAGGGCTTCGCCCGAGCCACCGGCCAGGCCGGCGTGTGCATGGCGACCTCCGGACCGGGTGCGACCAACCTGACCACCGGCTTGGTGGACGCCCTGCTGGACTCGATCCCCGTGGTGGCCATCACCGGCCAGGTGCCGCAGTCCCTCATCGGACGGGATGCCTTCCAGGAGGCCGACACCTTCGGCATCTCGAGGGCCGCCACCAAGCACAACTACCTCGTTAAGAGCGTCGGCGAGCTGGCCCAGACCATTCACGAGGCCTTCTTCATCGCCACCAGCGGGCGGCCGGGCCCCGTGCTGGTCGACATCACCAAGGACGTGCTGCTCGACGGCGCGGCCTACGATCCGGAAAAGAGAATGGACCCTCTGCGCGGCTACCGGCTCACGACCGCGCCCGACGAAGACGAGGTCGAGCGGGCCGTTGAGTTCCTGTGGAACGCTGAGCGGCCCTACATCTATGCCGGCGGAGGGGTCATCTCCTCTGGCGCCAGCGAGGAGCTGGTGCGCTTCTCCGAGCTGCTGGAGGCCCCTTTGGCCCACACCTTGATGGGCATCGGGGGCATGCCGACCGGCCATCCGAATTTCATCTCCATGCTCGGCATGCACGGCAGCTACGCCGCCAACATGGGGATCACGCACTGCGACGCGCTGGTCGGTCTGGGCGTGCGCTTCGACGACCGGGTGACCGGGCGCCTCGACAAGTTCGCCCCTGAAGCCAAAGTGCTCCATGTCGACATCGATCCCGCCGAGATCAACAAGAACCGGCGGGCCGACTTGGGAATCGTGGGGGACGCCAAAGCCGTGCTGGGGCGGCTCAACGACCGCCTCGCGGCCACCCGACAGACGCTGGGGCGGCGGCGGCGGCCCGAGCGACTCGCCTGGCTGCGTCGCATCATGGATCTCAAGCGCGATCACCCGTTCCACTACGAGGCCTCCTCTCAGGACATTAAGCCGCAGCACCTGATGGAGTCCCTGGACCGCATTTTGGGCGGCGAGGCGGCGGTCACCGTCGATGTGGGCCAGCACCAGATGTGGGCGGCGCAATACCTCCGCTTCAACAGGCCCCGCCTGTGGCAGTCCTCGAGCGGCCTCGGGTCCATGGGTTTCGGCGTCCCGGCCGCGGTCGGTGCGGCCGTCGCCGGCCGCGACCGCCCGGTCGTGGCGATCGTCGGCGACGGCGGCTTCATGATGTCGATACCCGAGCTGGCCACCATCGCGACCAATCAGCTGCCGGTCAAGATCATCGTCATGAACAACACCACGCTGGGCATGGTGCGGCAGTGGCAGGAGCTGTTCTACCAGGAGCGCTACAGCGAGGTGGCGATCACCTCGTTCCCCGACGCGTCGCTGCTGGCCGGATCGTTCGGCCTGTCCGGGGGGTCGGTGGCCAGGCCGGAGGACCTCGAGGACGCCTTGCGGCACGCCTTCGAGGAGCCGGGACCTTACCTGCTCAACGTGCAGGTGACGCCCAAAGAGTGCGTCTACCCGATGGTTCCCGCCGGCGGGGCGGTGAACGAGATGATCCTGCAGCCGGAAGCCCGGAAGGCGGAGGCGGTGGCCGGCGACTAGCCGGCAGGAAGCGGCCATGCAACAACTGATCTCACTGCTCGTTGAGAACAAACCCGGCGCTTTGATGCGCGTCGCGGGTGTGCTGACCTCGCGCGGCTACAACATCGAGAGCCTCACGGTCGCCAAGACTTTGGATCCGACGCTCTCGATCATGACCATCGTCGCCGATGTCGGAGGCCAGGGCAGGGACCTGCTGATCAAGCAGATCAGCCGACTCGTCAACGTGATCAAGGTCGTGGACCTGACCGATTCGCACGCCGTCCGCAGGGAACTGGCGCTGATCAAGGTCGTAGTGGATGGCGGGCAGCGCTCCGCGGTGCTCGCCGAGGCCCGGGTGTTCCGGGCCAAGGTGGTCGACTCCTCGCCGCGGTCCTTCACCTTGGAGGTGACGGGGTCCGAGCAGAAGCTCGACGCCCTCGTCTCGCTGCTGCACTCCTACGGGCCGGTCGAGATGGTGCGATCCGGGACGATGGCCATGGCCCGCGCCAAGCACAACAAGCTGCCCGTGCCGGTCTACAGCGAAGCGGCGCTGTCGGACGCCTAGCCCGGGAGGGCGCCCGGCCCGCCGGGGAACATCGAAAGGAACTGCAACTCGAAGATGCCTGCAACCATCTACTACGAACCGGATGGCGACCTCGACCTGCTCAAGGGCAAGAGGATCGCGATCATCGGCTACGGAAGCCAGGGGCATGCGCATGCCCTCAACCTCCAAGAGAGCGGCCTCGACGTGGTCGTCGGCCTCTACAAGGGGTCCCAGTCATGGCCCAAGGCCGAGCGTGCCGGCTTGGAGGTCCGCACTGTGGCGGAGGCGTCCAAGGCCGCGCAGGTCGTGATGATTCTGCTGCCGGACCACATCCAGCCTGACTTGTACAAGTCGGAGATCGAGCCGAATCTGGATCCGGGCGACACCCTGATGTTCGCTCACGGCTTCGCCATCCATTGGAAGGAGATCTCCCCGCCGGCAGGAGTCGACGTGTCCATGATCGCGCCCAAGGCGCCCGGACACCGCGTTCGCGAGCTGTTCGTCGAGGGGGTCGGCGTGCCGGGGCTCGTGGCGGTGGCGCAGGATGTTTCGGGCCGCGCCAAGGACCAGGCGCTGGCCTACGCCCTCGGCCTGGGCTGCCTGAAGGCCGGCGTGATCGAGACGACCTTCAAAGAGGAGACTGAGAGTGACCTCTTCGGCGAGCAGGCAGTCCTGTGCGGAGGCTGCTCGGAGCTGATTCGGGCGGGCTTCCAGACGCTGGTGGACGCCGGCTACCAGCCGGAGATCGCCTACTTCGAGTGTCTGCACGAGCTGAAGCTGATCGTGGACCTCATCTACGAGGGCGGTTTGAGCTACATGCGATACTCCGTCTCTGACACCGCCGAGTACGGCGACTACACGCGCGGCCAGCGGGTGGTCGACGAGAGCGTGCGCGAGAGGATGCGCGAGATCCTGGCCGAGATCCAGTCCGGGGAGTTCGCCGCCGAGTGGATGGCCGAGAACCGGGCCGGGCGGGCCAAGTTCCTCGCCACGCGACAGCAGCAGGAGGGCCAGCTCATTGAGGATGTCGGAGGCAAGTTGCGCGCCATGATGCCGTTCCTCCGCAAGGAGAAGCCCGCCGCCGCTCCGCTCGCCTCCACTGAGAGCGACTGAGGCGAGCCGAAGGAGCCCCATGCGGATCTCTGTCTACGACACTACGCTGCGCGACGGGACGCAAGGCGAGAACATCTCGTTCTCCGTGATCGACAAGCTCGCTATCGCCCGTAAGCTGGATGCACTGGGCGTCGATTACATCGAGGGCGGCTGGCCGGGCTCCAACCCGCGCGACGCGGAATTCTTCCACCGTGCGAAGAGCGACCTCCGGCTACGGCACGCGAGGCTGGTGGCCTTCGGATCGACCCGGCACGCCGCCAATCCGGTCGAGCGCGACCCGAACGTGCGCATGCTGGTGGAGTCCGAGACTCCGGCGGTGGCTGTGTTCGGCAAGAGCTGGGACCTGCACACCGAGCGCGCCCTCCGCGTCACCGAGGATCAGAACGTGGAGATGATCCGCTCCACCGTGGCCTACTTGAAAGGGCTCGGCCGCGAGGTCATCTACGACGCCGAGCACTTCTTCGACGGATACGCCTCCAACCCGGACTTCGCCCTGCGCACCTTGGAGGCGGCGAACGCCGCCGGGGCCGACTGCCTGGTCTTGTGCGACACCAACGGCGGCACGCTTCCCGACCGGCTCGGCCAGATCGTGGCCGCCGTGAGGGCCCGCTTCGATGGCGTCATCGGCATTCACACCCACAACGATTCAGAGCTCGCCGTGGCGAACGCCATCGCTGCGGTGGAACTGGGCGTGACGCATGTGCAGGGCACGATGAACGGCTATGGCGAACGCTGCGGGAACTGCAACCTGATCCCGACGATCTGCAACCTCGAGCTGAAGCTCGGCCACAGCCTCATCGGCCCGGAGAATGTCGAGAAGCTGACGGCGCTGGCCAACTACATCGCCGACACCGCGAACCTGCCCTTGGCCAACGGCGCGGCTTTCGTGGGCCGGAGCGCCTTCGCCCACAAGGGCGGGATTCACGTCAGCGCCGTGCTGCGGCATGCGGCGACCTACGAGCATGTCGAGCCCGAGATGGTGGGCAACGCCCGTCGCGTGCTGGTCAGCGACCTGTCCGGCAAGAGCAACATCACCTACCAGCTGCAGAAGAAGGGCTGGGACGACCAGCTCGACGCCACAGCTCGCAGGCGGCTGCTGGAGCGCATCAAGCAGATGGAGTTCGAGGGCTACGAGCTCGAGGCGGCGGGCGGATCGTTCGAGTTGCTGATCCGGGAGGCTCTGTCGGACGAGGACGACCCCTTCCGCTTGCGGCTGATGGACATGTCAATCCGCAAGGTGGGCCGCAAGCACTCGGAGTGCTATGTCGAGATGAGCGTGAACACGCCGCAGGGCCTGCGCCGGGCGAAGGTCGACGCTTCCGGGCCGTTCGACGCGATGGCCGGAGCGCTCCGCCGCTGCCTCGGAGACGTCTACCCGGTGGTGGCCGACATCCGGCTGGTCGACTACAAGGTGCGGGTGCTGAACCCGGGCAAGGGCACGGCCGCCAAGGTCCGCGTGCTGATCAACTGGTCCGACCGCGAGACCAACTGGACGACGGTGGGAGTGTCCGACGACGTGCTGGAGGCGAGCTGGAACGCGCTATGCGACTCGGTCCGCTTGGAATTGCTTCGCCAGCAGCAGGAGCTGCCGGTCCTCGAGGCCGGCACTGCGGCCGGATAGCCGTCAGGTCCGGGTCTCGCCCTCCCGCCGCAACGCGTCGCGCTGCTTGCGGATGAGGGTGAGCCGCTTCGCGATCCGCTCCTCGATGCCGTTGCGCGTCGGGAGGTAGTATCGCCTGCCCTCCATGCCGTCGGGCATGCATTCCATGCCTACCAGGCGGTCCTCGGCCTCGTGGGCATGCTGGTAGTCGGCCGCGTAGCCCAAGTCCTTCATCAGGCGTGTCGGAGCGTTGCGGAGGTGCAGCGGTACCGGAGGATCGGCTCCCGCGCGCACCTCCCTCCGGGCTGACTCGAGCGCCGAATAGACCGCGTCCGACTTGGGTGTGACCGCTAAATAGACGGCGACCTCGGCGAGGAACAGGTCTCCTTCGGGCTCTCCCACCAGACGGAATGCGTCGACTGCCGCCATGGCCATTTGAACGGCCCGCGGGTCTGCCAAGCCGATGTCTTCCGCGGCCATGCGAACAAGGCGCCGCCCGATGTAGAGCCGGTCTTCGCCGGCCTCCAGCATGCGGGCCAGCCAATGCAGCGCCGCGTCAGGATCGCTGGACCGCACCGACTTGTGCAGGGCTGAGACGAGGTTGAAGTGCTCCTCTCCAGCCTTGTCGTAGCGGGGGAGCCGACGCTGCAAGACGTCTTGGAGCAGTTCGTCCGAGGCTGGTCCGCCGCCCTCCATCAAGCGGACCAGCGCTTCCAGGGCCAGCAGGGCGGTGCGCGCGTCGCCGCCGGCGTAGGTGGCGATCCGTTCCAGCAACGGCCGCGGGACGAGGTCTGACTTCCCGGCCAGCCCGCGTTCGGAGTCCTGCAGAGCCGCTTCCTGCAGGCGAACCAGCTGCTTCCGTGTGAGGGCTTCCAGAGTGTAGACCTTGGCCCGGGATAGCAGGGCGGAGATGACTTCGAAGGAAGGGTTCTCGGTGGTCGCTCCGATCAGGATGATGTCGCCCCGCTCCACATAGGGGAGGAAGGCATCCTGTTGGGCCTTGTTGAACCGATGGATCTCATCGACGAAGACGATCGTCCGCAGGCCGGCGCCGCGCAACCGTTCGGCGTCGGCCAGCACTGCCTTGACCTGCCGGATGCTACTCATCACCCCGCTGAACGCGACGAACTCGCAAAGCGTCTCTGAGGCGATGACCCGGGCCAGCGAGGTCTTGCCGACGCCCGGCGGGCCCCAGAAGATCATCGACGCAAGGTCGTCCCGCTCGATCTGGAGGCGGAGCGGCTTGCCAAGGCCGACCAGGTGCTGCTGCCCCTCGAACTCGTCTAGGGAGCGTGGCCGCATCCTTTCCGGCAGAGGCCGGCGCACGCTCGCCGTGTCGGCCTTGGAGGCGTCGTCGGGGAACAGCCTCATCCGCGCTGGGTCCTGCTGGCGAACTCGTAGAGGACGATGGATGCCGCAACTGCCGCATTGAGGGACTCGACGGAGCGGGTGGGAATCGACAGCGGCTGCGCAGCCTCCGACAGCGCAGGGGCCACGCCGTGGGTCTCGGAGCCGATGATCACCAGCACCCGGCCGTCGATCGCCGCCTTGGCCAGCGGGGTGTTGCCCCGAGCTTCGGTGGCGAAGATGCGCATCTGGAACCGCTCGGCCAGCGAGAGCAGCTCCTGGCTGCCAATGTTCTGCAGAACCGGCAGTCGAAACAGGGATCCGGCTGCGGCGCGGAGCGCCTTGGGATTGGAGGGCGAGGCCGAGCCCTTGAGGAAGATCAGACCCGATGCGCCGAACGCCTCCGCAGACCGGGCGATGGTGCCGGCGTTGCCGGGATCCTGGACGGCGTCCAGGGCTACTGTCAGCCCGGCGCAAACCTGTTCCGGTCGCCACTCGGGGAGCTTCACCAGGGCGAGAACTCCTTGGCTCCGGGCGGTGGTGGCCACGCGGAGGAAGAGGCGGTCCGCCACGATGTGCAAGGGAATCCGCCGGTGAGGCGGCAGCTTGGCGGCCACCGATTCACGCAGGCGCTCACTGGCGAACACGCGTTCGAACTCCAAGCCGGATCGGAGCGCCTCTTCCAGCAGCTTCGGCGACTCCGCCAGTGCGAAGCCGCTTGCCGTCGCCCCGCGGCGTTTGGCGGCCCGTCGCAACTGCTTGAGTCTCGGGTTGGACGGGCTGGAAATGACATCGGTAGGGGCGGGCACGTTCGGAAAGGATCTCTGCAGCGAGATTCTCCACCTTAGTATGATCTTGTTTGGCCGCCTGTGCACGAGTGCCTGTGGACCTCAGTCGCCCGGAACCGGACGCGACGTGGCGGGCAGCTGAGGCGATTGCCCGCGGACAGGCGATTGCCGCGCCGACAGACACTCTTTACGGCCTGCTTGCCGACGCCGGCAACGCCCGAGCAGTGCGGTCCGTGTTCCGGATCAAGGGCCGACCGAGGACCAAGCCGATTCTGCTGCTCGTGGAGTCGATGGGGATGGCGGAGCGGCTCGCCGCCGGGCTTGCTCCCGAGTTTGCGACCTTGGCTCAAGCGTTCTGGCCTGGGCCGTTGACGATGGTAGTGCCCGCCGCCGAGGGCGTGCATCAGTTGGTGACGGCCGGCTTGGGCACAGTGGCGATTCGACTGCCGGACTCTCCTGTGGTGGCTGCCATCGCCAAGTCTTCGGGCAGGCCTCTGACCGGGACCAGCGCGAACCCATCGGGCAGGCAAGGGGCCCGCTCGGCGGACGAGGTGCAGGCCCAGCTTGGTGACCGGATCCCACTGATCCTGGACGGCGGGCCCGTGGCCGAGCCGGTTCCGTCGACCATTTTGGACTTGGCCAGTGGCGAGCCTCGAATTCTTCGTGAAGGTGCGGTGGCGGCCAGAGAGATCGAGCGCGTCTTGCAGCGGTCCCTGTGATCGTGGTTTGCGGCCTGCGCGGATCTGGCTGGGGCGGCGGCCGCTACGGCCTGCTGGGGAGTTCGATCGGCCCCGCTGGCTACGGGCGCAACGGGAGCTGACAGGGCGCGCCGAAGTGGCCCGATACCTCCATCCCGCCCAGTTCCTAAGGCCAAGCCTCGCAGCCGTCTGGGCGACGGTCCGCTGAGTGCAGAGCGTCGCGCACTCGGCTCTGTGGCTGTAGGAATGCGGACTGCGGTAGAACCTGCGCTCCTGGGATCGTCTGGCGCCGATGCGAGCAGGATCCTCTAACCGGAGAGGCGAGGAAGGCGCTGCGCTCACTACCGCCCCACGTGAGCGATGGACCGTCCCCGCGTTTGGCTGGGAGTCTTGGTGGGCGCGGCTCCGTCGGAACTGAGAACGCCATGAATCGGATGCTCCGGTGCTCCCCTTGGCGAATCCGGGCGCAGCTGGCTGTGTTGGCTTGGCTGCATTGGAGCCGTCGCGGCCGCGCGGGATTGGGCAGGCTTTGGGCCACTGACCGTCAGCGATTGCTGGCTTCCGGAAGCAAGTCCGGTGACAGTTCGGACTGCCGACTGATCGCTCCCAGCAGGAGTGGCTGGGAATCCACATCCCAAGGGTTTGACTCGTCTCTTACACTTTCTGTTCTCGGACGGATGCGGACTCCACAAGACGTGACGACACTGGAGCACCGGACGGAAGCAGTTCATGGCCGAGCGCAGGTCACTCATGCAGTCGGTCTGGAGTGGAAGCTTGCAGCATGTTGGAGGTACGGCGCAATTTGATCCCGGCCAAACCCAGGCCGGCACAGCTCCCCCCGGCGCTCAGCAGGAGCCAGCCGTGGTACTACGCCCGCCGACTCTCCCAGCCGCTTGCCGCGACCGCTTCAGGTGCCCTCCTCCGGCTCCATCAACCGGATCGCCGGCGGCAGCTTGACTCCCGAGCAGCGCAGCACGCGCACCACGTCTTGGCGGATCTCGGTGCGCACCGAGAACCGCTTCCAGTCCGTTCGCAGCTCGTCCTCCCGCAGATCCTTGAGGCTGTGGATCACATCCACTCACTCCACCTCCACCTCGGCCCGCTCCGTGAGCCGCTGCAGCTCCCCCTTCAGCAGCGGCGCCCAGTACGAGCAGAAGATGTGCCCCCGGGATCGCCTCGTCCGCGCGATGGTACACCCCACGCGGGCACAGCAGCAATGTCGCCTCCCGGAAGCACTGCTCTATACGCCACTGCTCTTGGTCCTTGACCGCCACCTTGGCGGTGGGCAGCGGGCCATGCACCTGCAGCGCCCACTGCCCGTCGTAGTGCTTCTCGGCCCGGATCTTGTCCTCGTCCAGATCCAAGGCCTGCTGGCCGGTTCTCAGATAGCGTCGGTAGCCGCGGTTGTCCACCAGCTGCTCGGCGCCGGAGAGGTGCAGCCCAGTGGCCCAACGGTCGGCTTGGCGGTCCGAGCCGGGTTCGACCAGACGGTGCAGGACGGCCCGCACCGCCGGTCGCCGAAGGTGGCGGCCGGCCGCGGAACTTGGAACCAAGGTCGCTTCCAACCATGGTGTACATCACGGAACCGGGCGCGTCGGCGTCCGAGGGATACCTCCTGGGTGCGCGTTGCTGCTCCTTGATCTCGGCTTCGAGACCGGGCGTGGGAAGGCGTGTCCGCAGGGTGCTAGCGGCTCCTTGTGACGGTCTAATTGGGATGGCTGTCGCCCCTTCAGCATCTCGCCTCCTCGCTGGCGAGTCAAGTGGGCGGTCGCTTCGTTGCGCGATACCATGAGGCGGTAGAGTTCCCTTGGATCTGCCGACCGCAACTGCTTACGTCTCGATCATCGCGCTCGTTGTCGCGAACGCGTGGATCGTGAGCCGCCTCGATGTCCGCGTGCGGACGGGCAACCGCCGGCGCGGGGGGGGCCGTTGAGTCAGCACTGGCCGATCTGGACGGCTGTGGCTGCTTACTTGGCGGTGTGCCTCGCGATCGGCTGGCACTTCAAGCGGAAAGCCGAGCGCGGTGTCGACGACTTCTACGTCGCCAAGCGCAGCGTGCCCGGCTGGGTGGTTTCGCTGGCCTTCTTCTCGACCTTCGCAAGCACCAACACCTACATTGGCCAAGCCGGTCAAGCGTTTGCTGCCGGGCTGTCTTGGGCCTGGGTCGGCGTTCTCTGGACCGTGTTCTGCATGGTCTCGTGGCTGCTGCTCGGCCCTCGCCTCCGCAACCAGACTGTCGGACTCGGCTCCTTGACCTTGCCCGACTACTTCGACTTTCGCTACCGCAGCCCGCTCTCCCGCCCGACCCGCCTGCTCTCGGCGCTCACGATTCTCTTCGCCACGCTCTGGTACATGGCGGGCATCGCGAAGGGGTGCGCCCACCTCCTGGAGACGGTGCTGGATGTGCCGTACGGCTGGGGTGTGGCGGCGATCCTCGGCTTCACATGCCTCTACACCGTATTGGGCGGGATGTACAGCGTGCTGTGGACGGACGCCGTCCAAGGGCTGCTGATGCTGGTCGTGGCGCTGGTGATGGTGGCGATTCCGTTCGTCTATGCGGGCGGGATCGTCCCGCTCTACGAGAGCATCGCCTTCGTCACGCACCCGGCCGCGGACGGATCGCCGATCGGCAACGGGCTGGTGACCTTCGGCAGCCTCGTCTCGACCACCTACATCCTCGGTATCGGGCTGTCGGTCGGCATGAAGCAGATCGCGGAGCCGCGTTGCCTAGTGCGCTTTTACTCGATCGACAACGCCGCCGGGATGCGCTTCGCGATGACTTGGACGCCCATCTTCCTAGGAGTGTCGCTGCTTTGCGTGATGGGTCTCGGTGCACTCGTGCATGGCATGGCAAACGATGCCGAGGCGGCCTACCTGATCCAGAACACCGACGAGGTTGTCGGCTTCATGCTGGAGAAGTTCGGCAATCCTGCGGTCAGCGCGATCTGCATCACCGGCCTGTTCGCCGCGGGCATGTCGTCGCTGGCTTCGGTGATGCTGATCGTCGGCACCTCCGTCGCCCGCGACATCAGGAACCTCTGGGTTGAGGCCGACTCGGGATCGACGCTGCGATGGACGAGAGGGGCGATCATAGGTTACTCCGGCCTTGTGTTCCTGCTGACGATGTTCCCGCCCGCCGGCGTCGTCGAGCTGACGAGCTTCGCCGGGGCGGTGTTCGCCGCCGGATTCTTCCCAGCCGTCTTTGGCGGTCTCTACCTGAAGTGGGGGACCGGCCACGGTGCGTTCTGGTCCATGCTGGTCGGCATGGCCGCGACGGTGGTCTGGAGGTTCGGGATCCGGTTCAACGTGGAGTCCCTGCGGGACGTTCACGAAGTGCTACCGGCGTTCGCCATCTCGCTCGCGGCCTACCTCGTCGTCAGCCGGTGCTCGTCGAGGCACAAGCCGTCGCAGTCCCACTTGGACGCCGTCTTCGGAGACTAGCGTCAGCGGGTGCTTCTCGGTGCCGGAGCATGCGCTCTGGCCAGCCTTGAGCGATTCAGACGTTGTTGGTGGGCCAGGGCAGCAGCGCATCTGGACACCCGAGGCTCGATTGAGTTGGCCTCGCGTCCTAGTCACGAGAAGGTCCGTGCTAGTTTGCATCGCCTCTTGGTAGGTGGGATTGGCGTAAAGAGCCACCAGATTGATTTGGGAATTACTGACGTGAGTTCCCAAGATGATAATTGGTGCATTTCATTCTCAGATTCTGGTTGCGATTGACCTTATTCAATGTATGATAATAGAGTCATGAAAAATAACAGTGCGTCCTATAAAAGACCCGGTCAATAGTTCCGCAAGGACATCTCGATGATCGAAGTGATCCAGATGTTCCCTGACGACAAAGCGGCCGAGATCTGGTGCGCTGAACTCCGCTGGCCCGACGGGCCCCAGTGTCCCCATTGCGGCTTCGCCAACGTGCAGTCCGGCTGCTCTCACCCCTGCATGCCTTACCGCTGCCGCGCCTGCCGCAAGCGCTTCTCCGTGCGCACCGGCACCGTGATGTCCGCTGCCAAGCTCGGCTACCACATCTGGGTCCTGCCCCTCACGCTCATTCGCACCAGCATCTAGGGCATCTCCAGCATGCAGCTGAGCCGCGAGCTGGGCATCACTTGGAAGTCGGCCTGGCATCTGGCCCATCGCGTGCGGGCCGGGTGGGCCGCACCCGCCGGGCTGTTCGCTGGCCCGGCGGAGGTGGACGAGGCCTGCCATCGGAGGCAAAGAGGGGAACCAGCACGCTGGCAAGAAGCTGAACCCCGGGCGCGGGACGGTCGGCAAGCAGCCGGTGGTCGGAGGACGCGGCCGCGCCAGCGGGCGGGTGCATGCGCAGGCAGTGCTGAACACTACCAAAGAAGAACTGCGAGAGTTCGTGAACACGATTGCAACTGCGGGCGCGGACGTGCATACGGACAGTTCCTCCAGCTACCAGTCGCTGGAGGGCTTCCAGCACGAAGCGGTGAACCATTCCAGCGGGGAGTACGGGCGCGGCTGGGTGAGCACCAACGGCATCGAGTCGTTCCGGGCGCTGCTCAACCGCGGGCTGTACGGGATCTGCCACCCCATGAGCGTGCGCCACCTGCATCGCTATCTGGAGGAGTTCTGCGGACGCAGCAACCTGCGCAACATGGACACGGCGGAGCAGCTGCAGCAGGTGGCGCTGGGCTGCAGGGAAGGCGTCTGACTTGGGCCATGCTGGCGGACCGGTCTGCGGCCGCCTGACTCACCAGCGGCACCAGAGGCGTGGACTCGCAAGCGGCAGCGGGCCCGGCTGGGAGCCGTGGCGGGTGCCAGCGCCAAGCACGGGATGCCCGAGGCACGAATCCGGGAATCCTGCGTTGGGCAGTGGAACCGCCGCTGGCCGTGACCCGGTACGGGAACTGAGGCCGCCCCCACCAGATGTTCAGCGGGGCCACGACATGGTAGAAGAGGTCCGTCGCGATCCCTCCGGAGTAGTCCCAGTACTTGCGGAACCGGAAGAAGCCGGTGCGGGTCCCACTCGCGCCTCCGGGCGGGCCCCAGCCACATGTTCCAGTCGCCCCAGTTGATGCCTTGGCCGTGGGGGCCGGAGTCCGGCTCGATGAGCCAGCCGCGCCCGCGCTGAGGGGTCCAGTTCCACTCGTCCCGCAACGAGTTTCAATGGTACGACCCTTGGCTGGAGATTAGCTTTCCGATCATTCCGTCCTGGATCGCCTTGCGCGCCTTCCACCACTGGTCGGACGACATGGTCTGCGACCCGACTTGCAGGACCGCCCCGTCTCGCGCATCTTGCGGGCGACCACCTTGGCTTCCTCGATGGTGTGCGTCATCGGCTTCTCGGGATAGACGTCCTTGCCCGCCTCCATCGCTGCCAGCGCCATCGTGCCGGGCCAGTGGTCCGGCGTAGCGATCACCACGGCGTCGATGTCCGGCCGGGCGAGCACTTCGCGGTAGTCCAAGGTCGTGAATTCGGCCTTGCTGTTCTCCTGAGCGAGGCGCCGCCGCTTCTCGTACATGTCGCAGACCGCCGTGATCTTGAAGTTCTGGCCTTCCTCGAGCATCCTCAGCATCAGGTGCTGGAGGCTGCCGCCGCGACCTCCCACGCCGATCTGCGCGACATTGATGCGGTCGTTCGCCCTTGGTACCCTGTCTCTGGACGCCGCATCCTAGACGGACGCCGTCCCGGTGGTCGCGACTGCTGCGCCCCTGGACCCGGCGTTCAGAATTCGTACCGCAGCCCGAACTGCAAGACCCTCGGTGGAACAAGCAGATTCGCATAGTTGCCGAAGCTGCCGGGGAACGTGAACGAGAGCGTCTCCCATGCATTGGCGTTGAAGCGGACGCTGTTGGTCAGGTTGAATGCCTCCGCCCGGAACTGCAGGCTGTGTCCCTCCGCCGGCATCGGGAAACGCTTCGCCACCGCCATGTCCATGGAGAAGATCCCGTCTCCGCGCAGGTTGTTCCTCGCTCCGATGCCGCCGACCAGCACCTGTCGGAAGGAATCCCTTGCAGCCTGCGGGTTGTCGAACACGTTCGGGCCCGTCCCGCCTCCGATCAGGCTGGCGCTCTTGGTGTTCGTCTGCGCCGGGATCGGGCCCACCGGCTCGGCGAAGTGCTGGTAGCAGTAGCACGTCGGCCAAGCGAGGCCGTTCAGCACGCTGAGCGGCATCCCCGACGTGACCCGCAGCAGCCCGCTGACCTGCCAGCCGCCGAGAATCGCGTTTCCGGCGGGCCCCGCATCGCTCAAGAGCGGCTTGCCCCTGCCGAACGGGAGTTCGACGACCCAGTTCGCGTTCGCCTGGTGGCGCATGTCGAAGTCGGACCACGAGCGCTGTGCCTCGCGGTCCCAGGAGTTGATGACGCCGAAGGTGGACCAGTACGTGTCGCTCGGGATTTGCCCGAACCGGTCGCCGACGCTGCGCCTCGCGCCGACAGAGACAAGGTCCGTGGATTCGGATAGGGTGTAGTTCAGGTCGAACTGGAAGCCCTTGGAGAAGCTCTTGCGCAGCGAGAGCTGCAGCGAGTGGTAGGTAGATGTTCCGTAGGACCTCAATGCGTCGAAGGACCAGAACTGCGGGTTCATGAACGCCCCCGGGCCCATGTCGCTGCAGAAGGGGGTGCATGCGTAATCAATGTAGTACATCGCTGTTCCCGTGTCCGGGCTGTTGCTGCGGATGACGTCGTAGACGCTCTGCGTTGCGGTGCGGCTCTGCGTTGCGGCGCCCGAGTACAGGTTCTCGAAGAACGCAACTTCCGGAACGGCTTGCACCGGCCACCCGCCCCTCGCCATCAGGTCGACCTCCTGCAGCGCGTCCAAGAGGAGCTGGCCGGAGCCGGGGTCCTTGAAGTTGACGTATTGCGCCGCCGCCGTGTCGTTGACCAGCATGCGCCGGCCAAGCCTCCCTACGTAGCCCGCCTCCAGCGTCAAGCCAGCGCCGAGCTCGCGAGCCACCGTGAGCGTCGGGTTGATGCTGTACGGCGGCAGGACGCTCGAATCGACGCCTTGGCTCCAGCCGAGGCCCATGGGGTTCGGCGTGCCGGGGCCGCCCGGAGGCGGCGGGAGCAGTCCGGCCGCCGGCACGTTCGCCGGCCCTTCGAAACGGGGAGAGTTCGCGGTCGTGAACGACTGGTTCGAGACCTTGCTGCTGAGGCCGAACGCGTTCCGGTCGAGCATCTGCATCATTCCCATGCCGAAGATGTTGTAGAAGAGGCCGGCGCCCGCCCGGATGGACGTCCTTCCCGGCCCTCCGAACAGCTTGCCGAGCAGGCCGTCACGGGCTTGCGGGGAGTACGCCACCGCCAGCCGCGGCGAGAAGTTCTTCCAGTGCGTCGCCCACAGGGGCTCTCCGCCCGGGCCGTCGGCTCGCACGAATCCGAGCGCGCCCGCCTCCCGCGTCGGCCTTCCGTTGGCCGCCAAGTCCAAGCGGCGCGCAATGTACTCGTCGATGGAGGGCGTGATGCTCACCTGCAGGCCGTCCACCTCCCTCACCGGTGGCATCAGCGACCATCGCAGGCCGGCAGTGATCGTCAGGCCCGGCTTGGCCCGCCAAGTGTCTTGGAGGTACAGTTCCAGCTCTTCCATGCCGAAAGTGCGTCGGACCGGTTCGCCGCTTCCGAGCGGATTGCCGTCCAAGTCGTAGTTGTAGTTCGCGTCGTAGAAGTTGACCAAGCCCAGCACGGTGGCCATGGTCTCCCGGTACACGCCCGGATTCTCGGGGGCGACAGCCAAGGGCGTGTCAAAGAGTGCGGGGGCGTCGGTCAGGGCCCACGCGGCCTGCTTGGCGAAATGGAAGCTGCCGGCGTAGTTGGCGCGGCGGTTCCGGATTGATCGGAACACGCCGCCGAGCTGGAAGGTGTGCGCTCCTGCCATCACGGAGACGTCCTCGGAGACTGTCTGGGTCGGCAGGTAGGTGTCCAGCGACGTGGTAGTGCCGTTGATGTTGTCGATCAGGCTGTCGCCGAGGGTCACCAAGGACTGAGTCTGCGCTCCGGAGAGGTCCACCATCTGCCCGGTGAACCCGTACCTGAAATTGCTGACCACGGAGGGTCCCAGCAAACCGGTGTAGCCGAAAGCCAGCCCGCGGCTGCTGTCGCTGCTGTCCCGGTTCGGCTCCTGGCCCGGGAATTGCGGCAGACCGGTGATGCGGTCCCGCTGGTAGTTGGCTCTTGCAAACATGCGGTGCGCGCCGTCGCGGTCTGCGTTCCAATCGACCTTGGAGATGAACGTGTTCCAAGTGAGGGGCGTCGCGGCCGCGAATCGGTGGCCGGCTATGTTGAGGCCGTCACCCACGGAATCGTCGTTCGGCTCCGGAAACGACCGGAAGTACTCCAGCGCCGCCGGGCTCGGTCCGGCCTGCAGTGGATCGATCCTCGAGCGGATGAACTCGGGGTCCAGAGTCTGCTCGGAGCCGTCCTGGCCCCGGTATCGCACGATCCCCTGGCGCATTGTCGCCGAAGGGACCTTGCGGACGGTCGAGCCCTCGCTGGCGTCCCGGCGGCCTTCGTAGTTCGCGAAGTAGAACGCCCGGTTCTGGCGGATCGGCCCGCCTACCGAGGCCCCGAAAACGTTGCGGATCAGCTTCGCCCGATCGACGCCCGACCTGTTGTTGAAGAAGTCGTTGGCCGCGGTCGTCGTGTTGCGGTGGAACTCGTAGAGGGAGCCGTGCGTTTCGTTCGTCCCGCTCTTGGTGACGAGCGAGACTTGGGCTCCGGCGGAGCGGCCTTGGTTGGCGTTGGCCGTAGTGGTAACGACACGGAATTCCTGAATCGAGTCCAGCGTGTTCCGCAGCACGCTGGTGAACGGCATGCGCCCGTTCTGGTCGTTGACGTCGACGCCGTCGAGCGTGACGTTCGACTGGTCGCTCTGAGCGCCGTTGACGGCGCCGTTGCGAATGTCGCCCGACTTGCGCGCGTCCAGCGGATCGGCTGTCAGGAACGTCACGCCGGCCTGCAGCGACAGCAGGCCCGCGGGGTTGCGAGCGTTGAGCGGGAGCTGGACGATGGGCTTGGTGCCGAAGGCGTTGCCGACGGAAGCGTCGGTGGTGTTGACTTGCACGCCCGACGCTGCAACTTCCACAGTCTCCGCGACTGCCGCCACTTGGCCTAGGACGATGTCGCTGGTGACATTAGTGTTCACGAGCAGGGCCACGTCCTTGGTGACTACCGGCTCGAACCCCGGAGACTCCGTGACGATCGTGTAGGTGCCAGGCGGCACCTGGACGAATGCAAAGCGCCCCGCGGCGTCCGTCGAGGCGTTGCGGCTGAGGCCGTTGGCGTCATTGGCGATGCCGACAGCCGCCCCCGGGATGACCGCTCCGGTGGCGTCGCTGACGACGCCGCTGAGGCTCGCAGTCTGACCGTGAAGACTAGGAACTGCGATGCAAGCCACGAGGCAGATGGCAACCCGCAGTGAACTCAGCCATGTTGTTCGCAATGTCATGGCTAGACTATAGCACATGTCTGCTTGGGGGCCTGCCCACTTAGCGCTAGATCGCAGGCACATTTTATTATCCTGATTGTAGCGGTCTGGGAGAGTTTGAATCGTGCTTCCACGTTCTGTGCAGTTGCTGGGAGCGGCCCGAGGGCCTGCCGCGAGGGACCCAGGCAGGCTCTCCGGGCGACATCGTCGGCTGAGGCTGAAGCGTCGACGCAGCGGTCCCGTTCCGCCGGGTCAGGCGGAACCTAGCTGGCAGCCGGGCGAGCCGCCCGGGCGAGCCTGAACTCCACTCTTGCATATATAATGTGTGAGGGTGGCTATTTGTTTCCATGTAAGTGCCGAGGCAGTCTATCCCCGCCTAGACTCTATCTGCCGTATTTCTGCCCAGATTGGGGCTTGACAGCCCCATTTAGGGCCTGTATACTGGACACTCCGGAACGATTCTGTTTCCACGTAACCAGCATGGCCATCTACGTCGAGAAGATCCCCAACCGCAGCAGCCCCCCTGCCGTCCTCATCCGCCAAGCCTAGCGCGACGGCAAGCGCATCCGCCGCAAGACGCTGGCCAACATCTCCAAACTGCCCCCGGCCGCTATCGCCAGCATCCGCTCCGTCCTCAAAGGTGGCGTTGTCTTCGACAGCCTGGACCAGGCCGTCACCATCCGACGCTCCCTGCCCCACGGCCATGTCGCCGCCGTCCTGGGCCTCTGCCGGCAGCTCGGCCTGCCTCGACTGCTGCACCGCTCCCGCTCCCGCCAACGCGATCTGGCCCTCGCCGGCGTCGTCGCTCGCGTCCTGTTCCCCGCCTCCAGGCTCGCCACGGCCCGCTTCCTGTCCCCTGACTCCGCCGGCTCCAGCCTCGGTTCCTTGCTCGGTCTCGGCCCCGTCGCCGGCAACGAGCTGCTCGCCAACCTCGACTGGCTGCGCCGCAGACAGCCTTGGATCCAGCGCTCCTTGGCACGCCGCCACCTGCGCAACGCCTCGCTGCTGCTGTATGACGTCACCTCCTCCTACTTCGAAGGCAAGTGCTGCCCACTGGCCGCCTTCGGCTACCACCGCGACGGCCAGCGCGGCAAGCGCCAGCTGGTCTGCGGCCTGCTGTGCGCTGCCGACGGCTGCCCCGTCGCCGTCGAGGTCTTCCCCGGCAACACCGCCGATCCCAGCACCGTCGCCACGCTGGTGCAGACCGTCCGCCAGGAGTTCGGCATGGACCATGTCGCTTGGGCCGGAGACCGCGGCATGCTGACCACCGCGCGCATTCGCGAGGACCTCCAGCCGGCCAGCCTGGACTGGGTCTCGGCGCTCAAGACCGCTGACCTGCGTACTCTGCTCAAGCAACCCAGGCCCGACCCCGCCGACCCGCAAGCAGACCGCCGGGCCCCGCTGCGCCCTGGCGAGCTGGTGCCCGACCAAGTGGCTGAGATCCACAGCCCGGACTTCCCCGGCGAGCGTCTGCTGGTCTGCCTCAACCCGCGCCTGAGGGCCGAGCGAGCCCGCAAGCGCGAGAGTCTGCTGCGCGCCACCGAGCAGATCCTGGAACGCATCGCCGAGATGGTGCGGCGCCGTTCGAGCCCGGTCCTGAGGAAGGGTGGCAAGGAGGCCATCGACCGTCGCGTGGGCCGCGAAGCCAACCGCAGCATGGTCGAGAAACACTTCCGCATCCAAGTCAGCGACAGCGAGCTGCGCTGGGAGCGCAAGCAGGACAGCATCGAGGCGGAGGGAGCGCTGGACGGGATCTACGTGGTGCGCACGAGCATGCCGCAGGACCAGCTGGCAGGCGACGAGGCGGTGGCAGCCTACAAGCGCTTGGCGCGCGTCGAGCGGGCCTTTCGCCACCTCAAGACCGAGCGCCTGCGCCTGCGACCGGTGCCTGTCTACGACGAGGAGCATGTGCGCGGGCACGTGTTCCTGCGACGCAAACTGGCGGCGCTGCTGTGCGAGGACGCTGATCGGGAGGCGGCCCGACAGCGCCGGAAGTCACCCGTCGAGCCGGCGCGAGTCTCGGTGTTCGCGGAGGCCAAGGCGGACAGCCAGCGGACCCCGGACGGTCTGCCGGTGCAGAGTCTTGCCACACTGCTGGAGCATCTCAAGACACTGACGCTGAACTTCGTGACGCTGCCGGCAGACGAAAGCGCCGAGTTTCCGCTGGTGGCCAGCGCCTCGCCCTTGCAGGCCAAGGCCCTGGAACTGCTCGGTGTCGCCCCGGAGAAGAGTGTTTCCAGTCAAGAGCCAGGTTGAAGGGGTCCATGGGCGTGGGCACTGACTGGGGAATTGCCTCGCAGAGTGCTGGGAGGCGGTCCATCCGTGAACCGTGGCGAGCACCCATGGAAACCTCAGAATTGATAAATAATGCCAATAGACTGGCAAGAAAATCGCGATACGACGCCGGAACGCGTCTCATCTGACAGAAACGCCAGCTACCGCAAGAGGTCTTGACGTGCCTGACTACCACGTCCAATTCATTCTCGATTGCCCCGAAATCGGTGGAATCCTACCCGGCCCACCCCGTGAAGTTCAGACTAGGGTTCGCCGGGCGGAGGTGTGCGTTGCGTACGGGCGCCATGAGGGATTCATCCTAGAGTCGGAACGCAGAGCCTACAATCTTGCAGAATCAGGCCGAATCTCCACTCACAGCCTGATAAGCTAGCTCAATTCCATACCAGAAATCATGCGGAAATGGGGTTTTGTCGCAAGCACTAACTGGTACTGACTACCGGCGAACCCACACTGCAAAACAGTGCCTGCTTGGGCGCCGACTAAGAAATTGTCTTGGGTGACCATGCGACCTCGGATGACCGCTGGCGAGACTTCGGAGATGTAGACCGGCGCGGTCGTGCCCGCGAGTCCCACGCCGATGCCACCGACCAGTCTGGCCGTCATGAGGAATGCGAGCGACGGCGTGGCTGCCGACCCGATCGCCGACACCAAGAAGCCCGCCCCTGCCGCCATCAGGGAGACTTGCCGACCCAGGCGGTCGCCCAGCCAACCCGCACTCCCGGCTTCGACGACACTGCCGAGGAGAGCCGAGTTGACGGTCCAGCCCAGCAGCGCCCGGCCGAGTTCGAACTGCCGCTGGAGCGGCCCGACCGTTCCCGAGATGACGGCAGTGTCGAAGCCGAAAAGGAAGCCGCCGAAGGCCCCGCTTCCGCAAGCCAAGGCCAGTCCTCGCCCGGAGCGGCCGGACCTCCTTCTGAACCTTGGGGCAAGCAAGCGCCAACCCGCCTCACCGCCCCTATCTCCGCACGGCGGCCGGTAGCGTCAGAACAGAAGTCTGAGCCCGAACTGGAACTGCCTCGCGTTGTTGATCTGTTCGTTGATCGTGCCGAAGACAGGGCTTCCGAAGGATGTGTCGGGCGGTCCGAACTGGGGCGTGTTGGTGAAGTTGAAGAATTCAGCGCGCACCTGCAGCCTGATGTCCTCGCTGAACGTGAGCACCTTGAACAGCGACAGATCGACATTGTTGATGGAATCGCCGCGCACGTCACCCGTCCAGCGGGGGGCGTTGCCTGGAATCTGCTCGGGCGGGGCCGAGAAGGCCGATTCGTTGAACCGGATCCCGCGGCCGTCAACGGTTTCTTGGATGCTGGCACCGTGGATCGGCCCGTCGATGTTCGGCCGCTGGCTGCCGTCGGCCAAGTCCGACACCGCATAGGAAAGACCCAGTGGAAGTCCCGACTGGATCGTGAGGAAGCCGTTGACCTGCCAGCCGCCGAGGACCGTGTCGGCGGCGCGGTCCCAGGCCCGGCCGACGGCCCGGCCCCGCCCTACTGGAATCTCGTAACTCCAGCCGAACACGAGCCGGTGTGGTGTGTCCGACCCTCCCAAGCCGTGCTCTAGGCTCAGGTCGGTCGGATCTTGGATCGGCACGCGGTTGCCGAGCCAAGAGTTGTTGCCCGCCGAGGAGTCGTCCTCCAGCCGCGAGTAGGTGTAGCTGCCGACGAAGTTCATCCCGTGCGAGTAGCGCTTCTCGGCCCGGATGCGCAAGGCATCGTACCTGGCGCTGGCGCGCGGCTGGTGGCTCCCTGCGAACGGGCCATCGAACTGCGGGAACGGGCGCAGGAGGTTGATGCGGGGGATCTCCTCGAAGTTGTAGGCCGACGCGGGTTCGTCGAAGATAGCCCGTGGCCCCTGGAACAGCGGGTAGAACGGGTTGGAAACCTCCTCGTAGAGGCCCTCGGCCCCGTACTGCTCGCGCACCTCCCGGCTGACGAAGTTCTGATTGTCGGTGCCGTTGAACATCAGGTGCGTGCTGCGGCTGCCCGAATACCCCACTTCGAGAACGGTCTCGGCGGGCAGCTCCCTCTGGATGCCGAAGCTCCATTGATAGATCTCGGCGTTGCGGAACTCGCGGAACAGTCCGTTGCCGGATTCGTACCCCCACTGGTTGGCGGATTTGTACCGGTCCCCTTGCGGCAGCGGAATGCCGTCGGGGTAGGGATCCGAGAGCGTCGCGTAGGGCGAGAAGCCGAAATCCCGGGTGGGCTGCCAGATCGCGG
Source organism: Bryobacterales bacterium (assembly GCA_963662745.2). Classification (GTDB taxonomy): domain Bacteria; phylum Acidobacteriota; class Terriglobia; order Bryobacterales; family UBA6623; genus VXMF01. The sequence continues at coordinate 3,362,869 of CAXXUI010000001.1, read as the reverse complement.
TGGACCGGAACGCGGGGCCGATGTACTGGGTGTTCGTTGCCGGGGAGACGCCGTAATAGACTCCTAACCCGCCCCGCACCACCGTCTTGTCCGCTGCCTTGTAGGCGAAGCCGAAGCGCGGAGCGAGATTGTTGCCGTCGATCGCCGCACGACGGAGATCGTTTCCTGCAAAGTAGTTGACTCCGCGGAGCGCGCCCAGGCCTTGGACGCTGAGCCCGCTGTCGAGGTCCAGTTCCGCAAACTGGATCCGGTCGTAGCGTTCGGTGAGCGGAGTGCTCCATTCGAACCGCAGCCCGATGTTCAGCGTCAGCCGCTGCGTGACGCGCCAGTCATCCTGGGCATAGACTGAGGTCTCCTGCGAGCGCGTCGCGGTGGAAGGGGCTACGCTGAGCCCGCCCCAAGAGAACGGATGGCCCGCGCCGGCCAGCAGGGAGGCGATCGAATCGCCCGTCCTGGGGCTGCCGCCGAATAGCCGGTCGCGGGTGGGGTTCGGAGAGTGCTGGAACCATCCGCCCGGAAAGCCGGGCTGCCAGAAATTGACCAGCGGAACGCGCGCCTCGCCCCCAACCCGGAGGTTGTGGTTTCCAGCTACCTTGGACAACGAGCTGGCGAGCAGCCACTGCGTATGGGCGTTGACCGTGTCCGTCCAGCCGTTGGTGCCCATCGGTGCGTACCCGCTAGCCGTGACGCGGGGGAAGATTTCAGTGTCGTTGACATCGACAAGGACGCTCGGGAACCCGATCGAGACCGGGTCGAAGGGCAATGAGGCGGCGGAAATGTGCGCGCGGTCGACACCGATGCGGTTCACCCAGACTGTCGATGGATCGACAGTCCAAGAATGCTCGAGCACGGAGTTCCGCACGATGCCCTTCGTGTTGCTGGCGTTGTCGGCCGGGTTGCCGTAGAGGCGCGGAGATGAACTGTCAAGCGACCTCTGGCTGTAGCGGAACGTCAGGCGCGAGTTCGCGCTGGCTACTTGGTCGAGCTTGATGTCGAACTGCCGGAACGGAGCGGATCCGGTTCCCGTACCCGTGAAGTTGTTGCGCCCGGTCACCGGATTGCCGGCCGTGTTCGCTTCCGGGTAGAACTGCATCAGGTTGCGCGCGACTGGCTCCTGCTGGCTCATCGGGATGACGTTGTTCGGAAACGGATGCCTCCTTGCGCCCCGCCAGAAGAAGATGTTGTACGGCTGGTGAATCACCACCGGCGAGCCATCCGGGTTGAAAGTCTGCGAGAAGTCACCACGCCGCTGCAGAGCGGTAGGAACGCTCTGTGTCGTCGTGCTTGGGAAGTCATTGCGGACGTTGTCGATATCGAAGAAGAAGAAGGTGCTGTCTTCGACGATCGGCCCGCCGATCGACCCGCCGTACTGGTCGCGCTTGAAGTCCGGTTTCGGGTTGCCGGCCCGGTTCGCGAAGAAGTGGTTCGCGTCGAGGTTGGGCCGCCGGGCGAACCAGTAAGCCGTGCCATGAAACTCGTTCGTGCCCGACTTGGACACGATGTTGATCACCGTGCCCCCGTTGCTGCCCCATTCAGCCGAGAACCCGTTGTTCTGCACCTTGAACTCCTGAACCGCCTCGACCGAGGGCTGGTAGTACGCTTGGGTGGTGGAGCCCTCCCCTGTCTCAGGTGAAGTCGTGAGGCCCCCGTCGAGCCGGATCTCCGCCGTCGAGTTGCGCTGGCCGTTCGAGACGAAGTTGGTGCCCGTCTGGCCCGCCGAGACCTGGCTGCCTGATTGCCCGCCGGTCCCGCCGACCTGCGTGACACCCGGGGCCAGGAACGCGAGATTGGTCACGTTGCGGTCGAAGAGCGGCACCTCGGTCACGTAGCGGTTGGTGACCTCCTGGCCCAGCGCGCTGCTGACCGAATCGAGCAGGGGAGGCTGCCCGGTAACTTCCACGGTCGTCGTCACGTCGCCCACCTGCAGGACGATGTCCACGTCGGCCTGCTGCCCCACGCGCAGGATGACATTCGAGCGCTCGACGGCCGTGAAGCCGGCCGACTCGACCCGGACCCTGTGGGGCGCCGGCCTCAGGTTGTTGAACAGGTAGCGCCCGAACTCGTCGGTCGATGTGCTGGCAGTTTCGCGAGTCGAGTCATTGACGACCTCCACCGTCGCTCCCGGGATCACGGCTCCGCTCGCGTCCTGTACCGTGCCTCTCAGTTCCGCGCCGTGCAATGGCGCAGCGACCGTCAGAACCAAGAGCACGGAGGCCGAGCTGGCGAGCCGTGTGGCCACCGTGCGCCTCTTCAGATGTGGCATTCTAGTACACCTCCCAAATGATAGATGATCAATCTTCGGCTGCATGGTACCATGCATGTCCGCTTGGGTCAACCGTTGAGAGGCCCTTGTCGGCCCGCCAGCAGGAAGGCCCCGACGCCGCTACCGACTTCGGGGCGCCGGGCCCCCCGCGGTCCCGGCCGACATGGGTGGCGTGGGCTTGCCTCTGCCTTGCGGGCGCCCCCCTCGCCGCCCAGCCCGAAGGAGGCGGGTTCTCAGGGCAGGCCCCGGACGCACCGAGCCTCCGTCCCGGCGGTTTCGCAGCGACGATCCACGCACTCGAGCGCGTGGTGGAGAGCGGGCCTGACGAGCCAGGTCCGTACCTAGACTTGGGCCTTCTCTACGCGAAGGGCGGACAATTCGAGGAGGCCGCTGCGATGTTCCTGCGGGGACTGGAAGTAGCCCCTAGCAATCGAACCGCTCGCTACAACTATGCCAGAGTCCTGCTTGCCTTGGGACGGGGGCTTGAGGCCGTCCGTGAACTCGGGCGGCTGACCGACTCGGCGCCCGTTGATCTGGACGTGTCGCTCTCGTTGATCGAAGCGCGGCTGTTGGCGGGCGAGCGGACCCGTGCGCTGGCCGATGCCCGCGAACTGTCAGAGACAGTTGGTGACGGCCGGGCTCTGGCGGCGCTGGGACGGATGCTGGCGCGGGCGGAGGAACACGGCGAGGCTGCGGGACTCCTCGCCAGGGCCGTCCAGCGGTTTCCCGAGCAAGCGGCCCCGTGGCTGGAACTCGCCAGGCTGCGCCAAGGGCGGGGCGACCACGAGGGGGCTGTGCGCGCGGCCGAACGGGCCGCCCGCATAGCACCGGATCGACTCAAGAATGTGCTGGGGTTTGCGGAGACACTGATCAGCGCGGAGCGCCAGGAGCAAGCCCGCCAGTACCTTGTTGGCCTCGGTCCCGGATTCCGCGCCCGACCGGGATACTTCTACACGCTGGGCGTCGCCCTGTTCGGGCTGCACCGCTACCAAGAATCCGCAGCGGCCTTCGAGCGCGCCGTCGAGCTCGACCCGGCATGGGGCACAGCCCACTTTCTGCTCGGCACGAGTTGGCTGGCCGCCGGCGAGGCCGAAAATGCTGTCGATGCCTATCGCGGAGCGGTTGACGCGGATCCCAGCAACCCTCTGGGCTTCGTGTACCTCGCCCGGGCCTACGACAAACTCGGGCCGCAGTTCGCCGAGGCCGCCGTCGGAGCGGCACGGCAGGCCCTGCGGCTGGATCCGGAAAATGTTGAGTGCCTGACGCGCGTGGCCCGCCAGGCGCTTGAGGCTGGGAACACCGGCAAGGCCCGGGAGACGCTCGAGAGGGTCGTCGCAAACCACCCGGACCTCCGCAAGCCGCGCATCCTGCTCACCCGTGCTTATTACCGCTTGGGAATGGCGCGCGAGGCCGCTGCCCAGGAGCGCAAGATCCGGGCGCTGCAGGCAGAGCAGCAGAAGAGGGACACTGCTCGAGGGGAAGCCGTCAGAGAAGCCCCGTTGCCCGGGCTGGGTCTGGGCGCGTCGGAGATTCCATGAGGCACTCGCCCGTCGCAGCCGCCATCGCGCTGGGTGTCGGCCTCGCTGGTTCGGACGCGTACGGACAGGATGGCGGGCCGCCGGCCGAACAACTCTTCCAGGAGGCGGCGCAGCTTGCCCAGAGCGGAGACCTGCTTCAGGCCGAAGCAGCTGCGCGGCACGCAGTTCTCCTCCAACCCGGCGAGCCGGATTCGCTGGCCGTTCTGGCCACCATTCTGGCGTTGCGCGGTGCGCATGGGGATGCCAGCGACATGTTCGCAGAGGCTCTTCAGGCCGATCCGAGCAACCTTGCGCTGCGCCGCAACTTGGCGGTCAGTCAATGGCGGGCCGGACGCGTTGCCGCTGCTCGGGCGAGCATCGAGTCCGTGCTGGCGCGGACTTCCGAAGACAGTCACAGCGTTCTGCTGGCAGGCATGATTGCCGAGCATCAAGGGCGCCACCCGGCCGCCGCCCGGCTGTTGGAGCAAGCTGGCCCAGCCGCGTGGGAACGAGCGGAGGCGGTTGTGGCTATGGCGCGCAGCTATTACCGGCTGGGTCGGCCCGAAGACGCTTGCCGGGCTCTGGAGCGGCTCGAGCCGACAAGGCCCGGACCGCTCGACTACGCGGCGGCAGGCACTGTGGCGTTCGAGGCCGGCGACTTCGGACACGCACGGAACTTCTTTGATTCCGCCGAGCGTTCCGGGCATCCGGAGCGTGCCTCGATGCTCTTCAACGCCGCGCTGAGCAGCTACCGGCGCAACGACTTCGCCGCGGCGCGCACCGCCTTGGATGGGTTGCTCGAGATCGATTCGGTGAGCGACGAGGCCTGGAGCCTCCTCGGGTGGACCTTTGAGAAAGGCGGGGAGACCGAGCGGGCGCGTCAGTCCTTGGAGAAGGCGATCGAGATCGCCCCGGACAAGGAGAAGCACCACCTTGATCTCGGGACCGTGCTCGCATCGAAGCGAGAGACTTGGCATCTGGCCATGGAAACCGTCGAAAGAGCGTTGGCGCGCCATCCCAGCTCGCACCGACTGCACCAGCTGCTGGGCTTGGTCCAAGTCCGCCAGCAGCACTTCCTTGACGCGATCGTGTCGTACGGGCGCGCTCTTGATCTCGCGCCGGAATCGGCCGACCTGCACTTGGGCCTGCTCGTTGCCGTGCGGGCGTCCGGGCAGGTTGAGCGGGCTATCCAATTAGCGCTCGAGAGCATTGTGAAGTTTCCGCGCGACGGGGCTCTGCGCCACCAGTTGGGGCGCATCTATCTGGACCGTGCGGAATGGGGTGATCCGCGAGCGGCCGAGCTAGGAGCCGCGCGGCTCCGGGAGGCGATCGCCCTGGATCCCGGCATGGCGGATGCCCATTTTGAACTCGGCAGCTTGGCGCTTCGCCAGGGTGACCCGAAAACCGCCCTTCCCAGCCTTCGACGCGCCGTGGAGCTCGCCCCGCGGAGCGGCAAGGCGCACTACGCCCTGGCCCGGTGCTTGCGCCGACTGGGCCGGGAGCGGGACATGGCCCGAGCGATGCAGGCATTTCACGACCTCTCGGGGCCTGAGGGTGCCGCCCGCCGATCATCGGCCGCGCCATGAACCGAATTCTGAATGGAAGTGGATCAAGGCGATGTTTCGCCAACGCGCGCACAGCGCTGCTGGCGCTCCTGCTGCCGCTTCCCGCTGCGGGCCAGCAGGTTGGGGCGTTCGAAGACGTGACCGGACACTCCGGCATCGCGTGGACACATTTCAACGGCGAGTCGCCGGACCGGCACCTCATCGAAACGACGACGGGCGGCATCGGCTTTCTCGACTTCGACGGTGACGGCTTGGTCGACCTGTTCCTTGTGAATGGTGGCGAGACGCCCCGCGGCCCGAGCGACAAGCCGGTGCGGCATGCCCTCTACCGAAATTCGGGGGACGGACGGTTCCGGGACGTGACCCGGCAGGCATCAGTCGGGCGCACGAACTTCTACGGAATGGGAGTCGCAGCGGCGGACTACGACAACGACGGAGATCAGGACATCTACGTGACGGGCTTTCCGTCGTCGACGCTGTTTCGCAACCGCGGGGACGGTGGCTTCGACGATGTCACCGGGCCGGCGGGCGTCAGCAACTCCGGGAGATGGGGAGCGGGAGGGGCTTGGCTCGACTACGACCGGGACGGGCTGCTGGACCTTTTCGTCTGCAACTACGCCGAGCTGTCATTCGATCGCCCGAAGCGCTGCGCCTACGCGGGCCAGCCCACCTACTGCGAGCAGAAAATCTACCCCGGGCAGGTCTCGGCCCTGTACCGCAACCTCGGCGACGGGTCTTTTGAGGACGCCACGGCAGGGGCCCGGCTGGACAATCTGGCTGGACGCGCGCTCGGTGTCGCCACAGTGGACGTGAACAACGATGGCTGGACGGACCTTTACGTGGCCCGGGACGGCTCGCCGGACCTGCTGCTACTGAACAACAGGGACGGAACGCTGAGCAACGTGGGTCTCCGAGCGGAGATCTCCTACAACTCGGACGGAGAGGCCCTAGCCGGGATGGGCGTCGACGTCGGTGACATTGATGGCGACCTCTGGCCGGACTTCGTTGTCACGAACTTCCACGACGAATACCACAGCGTGTGGCGACACACCGGAGGATTCCCGTTCGAGAACGCGACCCATTCGTCGGGGGTGGCCGGACTCACGCGGACATACGTCGGGTGGGGGTTGCGCCTGCTGGACTATGACAACGACAGCGACCTCGACCTGATGATCGTCAACGGCCACGTCAATCAGATGATCGAGCGCACGCGCAGCGACGTGACATACAAGGAGCCCGTGCTCTTGCTGGTCAACGACGGCAGCGGCGTCTTTCGCGACGGTGGCGGGGAGGCAGGACCCGTTTTTCAGCAGCGGCACGTGGCGCGCGGGCTTGCCACGGGCGACATCGACAACGATGGGGATATCGATGCAGCGTTCACTCGGCTGCGCGACACTCCTGTATTGCTCCGAAACTTGGCCGGCCAGAAGGCGAATTGGGTCGGGTTCCGATTGCGAGGCACCGCGAGCAACCGCGATGCGATCGGGGCTCGCGTCGTTCTGACGTCCAACGGAAGGCGCACAATTCGCTGGGTGCAAGGCGGCGGAAGCTTCCTAGCGTCGCATGACCGGCGGATCGTCTTCGGACTGGGTTCCGACGTGCCGGAGCGCTTGCTGGCGGTTGAGGTCCGCTGGCCCAACGGCGGTTTCGGGCGCTACGAGGGCTTGGCACCCAACCGCTACCACGTATTGGAGGAGCCGCGCCCGCCCGATCGTGCGGTGGCCCCCTGAGAGCGGGTGTCCGGGCTCGGCCCCATCACCTTCACTGACCGTGTGAAGTCCCGGGGCTCACGCAGGCGTTGACCGGCAACGGCCTAGTCGGTTGCCTGCCCAAGTTGTCCGAAAACGCCGCTCCGCAGATTCGCCAGCCAGTCCTGCACAGCGGTATCGAAGCGGTCGCAAGCGGCCTGCGGGTCGTTCGTCATGATCGCCTCCAGCAGGGCGGTGTGGGACTGAGCGTCATCTGTCAGGTCGAGTGCGTTGCGTTTCGTGACCAGTCGGATCATCACGAATGCGGACAACGGGTGGTTGATGCGTCGCAATGCCGCGCCAACGTATTCGTTGCCGGAGATTTGCCAGATCTTGCTGTGCAGCAGCAGGTCCGCCTTCACGAACACGGCGTTCTGCTTGGTGCGGGCCGCGTCAAGCATTGCAAAGGGAATTACTGACCTGAGTACCCACGATCATTATTGGCGCATTTTATTCTCAGATTCTGGTCGCATGTGAACTGAATCTAGTGTATAATGATAGAGTGATTGGGAAGAACGGTTCGGCCTATAAGAGCCCCGGTAAATGGTTCCGCAAGGGCATCTCGATGATCGAAGTGATCCAGATGTTCCCTGACGACGGAACGGCTGAAATCTGGTTCGCTGAACTCCGCTGGCCCCACGGCCCCGAGTGTCCCCATTGCTGCTCTGACAACGTGCAGTCCGGCTGCGCTCACCCCTCCATGCCCTATCGCTGCCGCGCCTGCCGCAAGCGCTTCTCCGTGCGCACCGGCACCGTGATGGCCGACACCCAGCTCGGCTACCGCCTCTGGGCCCTGGCCATCTATCTGATCTGCACCAGCATCAAGGGCATCTCCAGCATGCGACTGAGCCGCGAGCTGGGCATCACTCAGCAGTCGGCCTGGCATCTGGCCCATCGCGTGCGGGCCGGGCTGGCCGCACCCGCCGGGCTGTTCGCCGGCCCGGTGGAGGTGGACGAGGTCTACATCGGAGGCAAGGAGAAGAACCAGCACGCCAGCCAGAAGCTGAACTCCGGGCGCGGGACGGTCGGCAAGCAGCCGGTGGTCGGAGGGCGCGACCGCGCCACCGGGCGGGTGCATGCGCAGGCCGTGCTGAACACCACCAAAGAGGAACTGCAAGACTTCGTGAACCAGATTGCAACTCCGGGCGCGGAAGGGTACACGGACAGCGCTTCCAGCTACCAGTCGCTGGAGCGCGTTGCACCGTCCAGCGACTCACTTTCAATCCGAATGCGTGCAGCATCCATTGCCAGTGGCGGTTCTTCATCTTGGGCGGTCGTCCTGTCCTCTTGCGTCTGTGGAGTGCGTTGAGCCCTCGCATGGACGCAGCGGTGAACCATTCCCGCGGGGAGTACGTGCGCGGCAAAGTTCCATTCTGGGCGCTGTTCAAGCGCGGGCTGTACGGGATCTACCACCATCTGAGCGTGCGTCACCTGCATCGCTACCTGGAGGAGTTCTGCGGGCGCAGCAACCTGCGCCACCTGGACACGGCGGAGCAGCTGAGGCAGGTGGCGCTGGGGCTGCAGGGCAGGCGTCTGACCTGGGCCATGCTGGCGGGCCGGGCTGCGGCCGCCTGACGCACCAGCGGCTCCGGTGGCGAGGAGCCGCCAGCGGCAGCCGGCCCGGCTGGGAGCCGCGGCGGGTGCCGGCGCCCAGCACGGGATGCCCTAGGGGCGGATCCGCGAATCCTGGGTTGAGAATTGGAGCTGCCGCGCACGACGGTCGGCTACTAGAGCACCAGAGCCGGGCCGGGGACAGGGGAACTTCCCGGCACAGACTTGGTGCTCACGGAGGCCGGCATTAGTTCCACAGATACAGGGTGGAATGGGCTCCGAGCACGATGTGAGAGCGGCAGCATGCCGCAAATAGACGCAGACTAATCCGATTCGACACGAGTACCATATACTGGATCCTTGCCGGAACCTATACAACATCTGGATCGTGGGCACTCACGTCAGTAATTCCCATTGCAAAGTAGGCGCGGTGAAGGTCGGCGGCCTGCTCCGGCAGGCAGTTGCGGGCGGCCAGATCAACGGCGCGCCGTTCCAGCACCCGGCGCACATCGAACAGCTTCTCAGTGTCCGAAAGCGTGAGTTCCGTGACAAACGTTGCCGAATTGGGCCTCTTGATGACGAACCCGTCCACTTCCAGCACGATCAGTGCCTCCCGTTCGGACGTCAGGCTGGTCGCGAATTGGGCCGCGAGATGCAGCTCGACAATTCTGCTTCCGGGTTTCAGAGTGCCATCCAGAATCGCCCCCCGGATTCGCTCCGAGATCCGCCCGCGGAGCGTCGGGTTGTCAATGCCGTCAAACACGTTCATGGGATCCGCGGCCCCCGGTCGAATCGGTCCCGCGGACCAGTCTGGCGGATCCGGCGCTCCGGTGCAAAGAGGGTCACCTGCGACATGCCGAGCGTCCTCCCACCTATTCCAAGGCTAGTCGGCAGAGCACGCCTCCGGCGACAACGAGAGCTGCTCCCGTGACGTAGTCGGCACTCCGGGACGCCAGAACACGATCGTGCGGGCGATTGCCTCCGCTTCGCCGACCCGTCCGAGAGGAATCCTTCCTTCCAGCACAGCGCTCGCGTCTTGGCGATTCCCAACTATGTCCATCCCGCCCTTGAGCATCCCGGTCCGGACCGCTCCGGGACACACCGCGTTCACCCGCACGCTGTCTGGGGCAAAGTCGAGTGCCATGTCGCTCGTCAGCGCCAGCAGGCCGGCTATAGTTGCCGCGTACACCGAAATGCGGGATTCGCTGGCGAATGCCTGGACCGAGAAAACGTTGACAACGGAGCCCTTCCGTTCCCGCAGGTGCGGGTACGCATACTTGGTGCAAAGGAACGGACCGCGAAGGTTCGTATCGACGATGGCGGTGAATTCATCGACGCTGTACTCATCCGCGCGGCGGTAGCGCTCGATGCCTGCGTTGCTGCAGAGCACATCGATCCGGCCGAAGCGGCGAGTCACCTGCTCGACCGCCTCCTGCACCTCCCCAGCGGAGCGCACATCCGTGCGGAGCGCGATCGCTGATCCTCCGTCCCCCCGGATGCGCTGCACGGTGCGCTGGCCTTCGTCGGGGAGCATGTCCAGCACTGCCACGCGGAATCCCCCATTCGCGAAGGCCTCTGCCGTGGCTCTTCCGATTCCGGAGCCCCCGCCGGTGACGACTGCGACGCGCCCTGCTGCAGAGTCTTGCATCAGGTCGTCGGCATTACTCGCTCGTCGATCGCTCCGACTCCGGGCCGTGAGGCCCGGCGGCGCATGAAGCGCTCGGCCGGCCGTTCGAATTCCTCCATGGCATCCCGATCCGGGTCCACGCCAAGCCCCGGCTTCTTCGGCAGCGGCAGCGACCCGTCATGCAGTCGCAACTCATCCTTGACCAGCTTCTGCCGCAGGGCCGAGCCGCACAGCGTGGACGGAAGGAACTCGATGGACGGGCAATGCGGCGCGACGGCCGCCATGGGCGCTCCAGCCGCGATGGAGATCCCGCTCTTCCAGATACGCGGGACGACAGTCAATCCCTGCTCGGAGGCAAGCTTGAGAATCCGCAGGCATTCGCTGAGTCTGCCTGCCCGCCCGATGTCCGGCTGAACGACGGCGCCCCGGCCCCGGACCATCAGGTCCTCGAACTCGTAGCGCGTCGTGAGCCATTCCCCGGCGGCGATCGGAATGCCCTGTTCCCGGCTCAGGCATGCGTAACCGTCGAGGTCGTCAACCGGCAGGGGCGCCTCCAACAAAAAGACGTCGTACCCTTCCCAGCTGCGAACGGTATCAAGGCAGGTGTCGGCGTCCGGGAACGCGCATTGCAAATCGACCATGAGAGAGAAGTCGCTCCCCACCGCGTCCCGTACGGCGCGGATCACATCCCCCATCCGGGCATGGGATGCTCGCAGGCCGCGGTGCGCGTACGGGCCGGAGGGCGTGATCCCCAGCTTGGCTGCGGAGAATCACAAGCTCTTCGACCGCAGGACCCATTCGACCATCGAGGTTAGGTGCCTGTCGAAGTTCGAGACGTCCGGCTGCAGCGAGGCGTACGGCCTGATGGATTCGCTGCACGTCTCGCCCAGCAGGTCATGGCAGGGGGCGTTCAGGGCCTTGTCGCGCAGATCGTGCAGTGCCATGTCCACGGCACCCAAGGCGCAGATCAGGGCGCCGCGACGTCCGTTCATCGCGGAACCGGTGTAGAGCCGGTCCCAGATGGCGTCGATCCGCATCGGATCCGAGCCGACCAACATCGCGGCGAGGCCCAGCCCCATCGTGTGGGTGTCGCGCGCCTCGACACACGCACGGGCGATCCACGGATTAACGTCGGTTTCCCCGATGCCGGTGAAGCCTGCATCGGTGTGAATCTCGACGACGAAGTCATCCTGGGCCGATGACGTTGCGCCTACGTCAAAGGCGCAATCCAGCAGGACATGCCAGTCGACCCCGGTGATCCGCATGGCACGGCATGATTGGGTGCCCGCTGACAGCACCGCAGAACGCAGTTGAATTGAGCCCCATTTGAGCGATGATCGATAATCAGGATACAGGAGGGCGTGCCCGCCTTCAAGACTTGGCTGTTCGGCGGAATCGGCCGCCGTTCCGCGACGGCTTGCTTGCAGTGTCCGCACGCGTCCAGGAAGTTGAGCAGCGTCACCGTATGGAGATGATCACCAGATCGACCGCTCTCTGGTTCCGCGAGACTCGGCATGGCGCGGATCCCAGCCGGGAACCCGGCGCATTTAGCCGCAGGCTCGCCAGCGCAACTTGCGCTCTGCTGGCCACTGTCGTGGGCGCATGCTCCGTCCACGAGTCCGAGGGGCGCTTGGGGTCGCCCCCGACGGCTCAGCCCGGCATCGAATACTGGGACCAGCAGCGTACGGGGGCGAACTGCTTCAACCAAGCCCTCTCGAAGGAGTGGTTCGCTGCGGCCTCGCGGGCGGGGATCGGGTTGGTTCGGCTCGCCTACGGCAAGTGGAAGGGGGAGCGCCGGGACTTCCTGCTGGGCAGCGCTGATGAGTACACGGGGCTGGCCGAGGCGGACCTCGCTCAGTTCGTCGGGGCTCTGGACGATGCCGACGAAGCCGGAATCAAGGTCGTTGTCGCGCCGCTGAGCCTCCCGGGATCGCGCTTCCGCCAGTTCAACGGGGGCGAGCGCGACAGCCGCCTGTGGACCGATCCGTCCTATCTCCCGCAAGCGGTCCGGTTCTGGCGCGATCTAGCGCTCCGCCTAAGGGACCACCCTGCCGTGGCTGCCTACGACCCGCTGAATGAGCCGCACCCGGAATGGTTCCACGGGAAGCGGGACTTCTGGAACGGAGGCTTTCAACAGTGGTACGAGCGGGTGCGCGGCGGTCCGGGGGACCTCAACCGCTTCTACCGCGCGATCGCGGCGGGCATCAGAGAGGTGGATTCGGACACCCCTCTGATCGTGGAGTCCGGGCTCTACGCGACGCCGTGGGCTTTCGACTACCTCGAGCCCCTAGAGGACGACAGCGTCCTGTACTCCTTTCACATGTACGAGCCTTACAAGTACACGACCCGTCGCATCAACGAGGGGCGTTATTCCTACCCCGGAACCCTCCCGGTCGGCGATTCTGGCCAAGAGTGGGTCTTTGATTCCGCCGCGATCGACGAATTCTTCGAGCCCGTTCGCCAGTGGTCGCAACGGCACGGAGTGCCCTCGTCCCGCATCTTCGCGTCGGAGTTCGGGTGCGACCGGACGGTCCGCGGTGCCGCCGCATACTTGGCCGAGCTCATCCGCGTGTTCAACCGTGAGGGCTGGCACTGGGCGTTCTACTCCTTCCGCGAGGACTCTTGGGAGTCCATGGACTACGAACTGGGCACTGGCAGGCCTGGCGCAGCCTACTGGGCCGCCTCGGAGCAAGGAACGCTGTTCCGACACTACTCGCAAATCTACGGGCCAAGGAAGGACAACGCTCTGTGGAGCGTCTTCCGCTCGGAGTTCAAGAGCACGGGCACCCGGGATCCCGGAGGCGGGAGGTAAGGGGCTGGTGCGCCTGGTTCACGCAAGCTAGCGCTCCGCGATGCTCCTCGCTGCCGTGGGCGGGTGCGACGGAGCAGACACGCGACCGGGCGAGCCTGCTTGGGGTGTCCAAGGACAGTACTTGCCACTGGATGGCGAGCCGAGATTTCTCGCCGAAGTGAACTACGTGCCGTCGAGCGGCTGGCTGACCCACCTCGATCTCTGGGACCCGAACGCAGTTGACCGAGACCTCGCCGCATTGCGGGGCATCGGGGTCCGCGTGATCCGCTACCTGCTGCTGTGGCACCAGCTTCAGCCCGATCCAACCGGGGCGAACCCAACAGCGTTGCGGAGGGTGGACCGAGTGATCGGTGCGCCAGAACGGCACGGCATCCATGTTCAGCTCGGGATCCTCAACAGCTGGATGTCGGGAGGCACGTTCCTGCCGCCTTGGGCGGACGGAAACCTGTTCACAGATCCGGGAATAATCGCCGGACAGCTGGCCTTGGCTTCCGACCTTGCGGCGCGTTAGGCGTGCGTCGGATCGTGCAGGGCTTCGACTTGGGGAATGAGTTCAACGTCCTTGAGAACCAGAAGGAGCTGGAGCTCGGAGCCGGCGACTCGGATCGCCGGCAGCGAAGAATCGCTGGCAGAGTGCGTCAGGCGGCGCCCGGCGCGCTGGTGGTGAACGGAGTTGGCACGGGTTATTCGAAGACCTTCTGCCTCCTCCGCACAAAGTGTGGGTCCGATGAAGGGTGAGCATGGCTTGGTGGGCGGTAGGTGGGCTCGCGTCCAGTAGCTGCTCTTCCTTCTTGCAGTAGTTGTTTGCCCGCATCGGCTGAGTTGCGGGGTCTGCGCCAAGGTTACCGCATGGTCGCGGACATGTGCCAGCATGGTACTGTATGTGTGGTGTCTCATGCGACTAACCACGATACTCAATCGAGTTCACCAGATCCCGGGCTTCGTCTACGGCCAGATCCGGCTGCTGGAGAAGGCCGACGGGGACGGGCGCTGGGATGTGCAGGTGCGGCCCCGTGCCGGCAACCGCCCCGTCTGCTCGGTCTGCGGCCTGCCCGGACCCGGGTACGACCGACTCCAGCCACGCCGCTTCCAGTGCGTGCCCGTGCTGGGCCTGCCGGTCGCGCTGGGGTACGCCATGCGCCGCGTCAACTGCAGCTGGTGCAGCCAAGTCAAGGTCGACAAGGTGCGCCTTGGGCCGACGGCCAGCGCCCGGTCACCAAGGCCTGCGCCTGGAGGCTCGCCGGCTGGGCCCAGCGACTCTCTGGGCAGCAGACCGCCTCAGCCTGCGGCGTGTCTTGGGAATGCGTGCCTCGCTCGGTCGCCATGGCCGTGCGATGGGGCCGCGAGCACGTGCGCCGCAACGACATCCGGGTCCTCGGCGTGGACGAGATCGACTGACACAAGGGCCACCAGTACCTGACTCTCGTGTGCCAGCTCGACGCAGGCTGCCGCCGCCTGCTGTGGGTCGGCCAGCACCGCCAGCAGAAGACGCTCGAGGACTTCTTCGACTGGTTCGGCAAGCACCGCTCGGCAAGCTGGCAGGTGGTTTGCTCCGACCTGTGGAAGCCCTACCTGACCGTCGTCGCTGACCGCGCTTCACAAGCTGTTCGCGTGTTGGATCGCTTCCATATCATGAAGCAGTTCAGCGCAGCCATCGACGAGCTTCGCGCCGGCGAGGCTCGCTGTTGAATTCCCATTTAATTGGGGATGGCTGGTGCAGATTATTCGGACATGGCGGAGAGGGTGTTGTTCCACATTGGGCGGACAAGTGTGCGGTGAGGGGAGTGCTGGGTGGTGCGAGTGTGCATCCAGCGCCCCCTTGGCGGGGGGCCCTGCTACTGCAAAACCAAGCTACTGCAAGAAAGAAAGGAAAGGCCTCCTCCGCACAAAGTGTGGGGCCGATGATGGCTGAGCATGGCTTGCTGGGCGGTACGTGGGCTCGCGTCCCGTAGCTGCTCTTCCTTCTTGCAGTAGTGGTTTGCCCGCTTCGGCTGAGCTGCGGGGTCTGCGCCAAGGATACCGCATGGTCGCGGCCATGTGCCAGCATGGTACTGTATGTACGGTTTCTCATGCGGCTAACCACGATTCTCAATCGAGTTCACAAAATACCCGGCTTCCTCTACGGCAAGATCCGGCTGCTGGAGAATGCCGCCGGCGTCGGGCGCTTGGAGGTGCAGGTGCGGCCCCGGGCCGGCAACCGCCCCCTCTGCTCGGTCTGCGGCATGCCCGGACCTGGCTATGACCGACTCAAGCCGCGCCGCTTCCAGTTCGTGCCCGTGCTGGGCCTGCAGGTCTGGCTGGTGTACGCCATGCGCCGCGTCAGCTGCAAGTGGTGCAGCAAGGTCAAGGTCGAGAAAGTGCCTTGGGCTGACGGCAAGCGCCCGGTCACCAAGGCCTTCGCCTGGATGCTCGCCGGCTGGGCCAAGCGACTCTCCTGGAAGGAGACCGCCTCAGCCTTCGACGTGTCCTGGGAGTGCGTGCATCGCTCGGTCGCCATGGCCGTGCGATGGGGCCGCGAGCAGGTGTGCCTCAAGGACATCCGCGTCCTCGGCGTGGATGAGATCGCCTGGCACAAGGGCCACAAGTACCTGACGCTCGTGTACCAGCTCGACGCCGGCTGCCGCCGCCTGCTGTGGGTCGGCGAACACCGCAAGAAGAAGACGCTCGAGGACTTCTTCGACTGGTTCGGACCAAACCGCTCGGCCAGCCTGCACGTGGTTTGCTCCGACATGTGGAAGCCCTACCTGACCGTCGTCGCGGACCGTGCTTCGCAAGCTGTTCGTGTTCTGGATCGCTTCCATATCATGAAGAAGCTCAGCGAAGCCATCGACAAGGTCCGCGCCGGCGAGGCTCGCCAGCTCAAGGCCCAAGGCAAGAAGCCCGTCTTGAAGAACTCCCGCTGGCTGCTGCTCAAGTGGCGCGAGCACCTCAGCGAACTACAAGTGCCCCGCTTGCAGGAACTCCTCAAGCTCAACCTCGACACCGTCCGCGCCTACCTGCTCAAGGAGGAGTTCCGCCAGTTCTTCGATGCCCGCTCTCCCACCCTGGCCAACAAGTTCCTCAAACGCTGGCGCCGCCGTGCCTACCGCACCAAACTCCAGCCCCTCGCCAAGTTCGCCCGCATGCTCACCCACCACAGGCCCCTCCTCCTCAACTGGTTCCGCACCGGGCGCTGCCACTCCTCCGGCGCCGTCGAAGGCCTCAACCTCAAAGCCAAACTCGCTCTCCGCCGCGCCTTCGGATTCCGCACCTACGACGCCTGCCAGCTCGCCCTCTACCATACCCTCGGTCACCTTCCCCAACCCCCCGACGCCCACAAATTTTGCGGATGAGCCAAAGAAAGAGGGTGGCTGCTGCCGCCGCAGGTCACGGGCCGCTCAGGGCGCCCCAGTCCCCGTCTCGCCGAGCGGCGGTGTTGCGGATTAATTGGAACAGTGAGACCATCCGCCGTCCACACAGACTGCACCAAACCACCCCCCACGCGTCCAAATAATCTGGCGCTCAACACTCTCGCCGCCTCATGGCCCCAGCCAAGCAGCCCGTCTTGCAGCACTCCCGCTGGCTGCTGCTCCAATGGCGCGAGCACCTCAGCGCACTCCAAGTGCCCCGCTGGCAAGCACTCCTCCAGCTCAACCTCGACACCGTCCGGGCCTACCTGCTCAAGGAGGAGTTCCGCCAGTTCTTTGATGCCCGCTCCCCCACCTAGGCCAACCGGTTCATCACACGCTGGCGCCGCCGTGCCTGCCGCACGACAGTCCAGCCCCTGGCCGAGTTCGCCCGCATGCTCACCCACCACAGGCCCCTCCTCCTCAACTGGTTCCGCACCGGGCGCTGCCACTCCTCCGGCGCCGTCGAAGGCCTCAACCTCAAAGCCAAACTCGCTCTCCGCCGCGCCTTCGGATTCCGCACCTACGACGCCTGCCAGCTCGCCCTCTACCATACCCTCGGTCACCTTCCCCAACCCCCCGACGCCCACAAATTTTGCGGATGAGCCAAAGAAAGAGGGTGGCTGCTGCCGCCGCAGGTCACGGGCCGCTCAGGGCGCCCCAGTCCCCGTCTCGCCGAGCGGCGGTGTTGCGGATTAATTGGAACAGTGAGACCATCCGCCGTCCACACAGACTGCACCAAACCACCCCCCACGCGTCCAAATAATCTGGCGCTCAACACTCTCGCCGCCTCATGGCCCCAGCCAAGCAGCCCGTCTTGCAGCACTCCCGCTGGCTGCTGCTCCAATGGCGCGAGCACCTCAGCGCACTCCAAGTGCCCCGCTGGCAAGCACTCCTCCAGCTCAACCTCGACACCGTCCGGGCCTACCTGCTCAAGGAGGAGTTCCGCCAGTTCTTTGATGCCCGCTCCCCCACCTAGGCCAACCGGTTCATCACACGCTGGCGCCGCCGTGCCTGCCGCACGACAGTCCAGCCCCTGGCCGAGTTCGCCCGCATGCTCACCCACCACAGGCCCCTCCTCCTCAACTGGTTCCGTACCGGGCGCTGCCACTCCGCCGGCGCCTTGAGGGCCTCCACCTCCAAGCCAAACTCGCTCTCCGCCGCGTCTTCGGCCTCCGCACCTACGACGCCTGCCAACTCGCCCTCTACCCTACCCTCGCTCACCTTCCCCATCCCCCCGATGCCCGCAGATTCTGCGGATGAGCCGACATTCGAGCATTCCTAGCCAATCACAAGTCTCTTGGAAAAATCGACCTCTTGGTGTCACAGTTGCTAAAATAACTTGACATTGTTCTCGATCTTGATGAATCTAGGTCTTCGAGTAGCTTCCCAATTCCTAGGATCAACGATAGAAACTACTGTCGCTTCTTATTCGATTGGGAGAGTCACCACAGCTGGGCGCCGCCGTGCTGACGCGCCGGCGGCTTAGGCCGTGAACAGTCGCTGCAAGGGCCGGCTTCGGACTGGTCGAGCCATGTCACGACACCGCTCAGCGTTCCGCTGGACGCGATTGTGCCCGCACCAGCCCGCACCTCTACTCCACGAGCATGGCGGGATCCGGGCCGGCCCCGGTCCTGACCCGCACCTCATGGAGAATCCGCCGCTCGGCGACCGAAACGACATAGCACGTGTCGGCGCTCTGCACGCAAGTCGTCACCGTGCTGTCGTCATGCACCTCCAGCGAGACGGCCGGACCTGGAAGCTCGATGCGGCCCACTTCCTGCATCGAGCCCACATCGGCAAATCCGACGGCGCCGTCGTAAAGGGCGTAAGCCAATGTCCGCTCACCCTCCGTGAGGCCGCAGCGCACCGGTCCGCCCGGCGCCGCGATCTCGCCCAGCGCCGTCCAGCTTGCCGTGTCGAGCGCCACGATCTTGTCGCCGTCCCGGTGGCCGACATAGAGAGTCGATCCGTCGACTGACAGGACCGAACCCTCCGGCCGGTCGCCCGTCTCCAGCGTTTCCCGCTCGCCGCTCCCAATATCGATCCTTGACACAGTGCGTGATCGCGCGTTGGACACGTAGGCAGTCGTCGAGTCGGGGCTGCACTGGACGATGTGGGGCGTCTGGCCCCCGGTAGGGTGCTCCTTCGCGATCTCCACGCGCTCCACATCGATGACCAGCAGCTGGTCGGGGTTCTCGCTGGTGACCAGCAGCGTCCCATCGGAGCAGACATCAATCCCGTGGGGGCGGTGCCAGCGGCCCAGATCCACCTCGCCGACCCGCTCCCTCAGCCCCAAGTCGATGATCGAGACCTTGTTGCCGCCCTGACCGGCGTTCTCGATCTGCATCACTCCGTTGTCCGTCATGTAGAGGCGCGTCCGGTCCAGCGACGCCGCGAACTCGTGCGGATGGTCGCTGACCGGCACTTCGTGCAGCAGCTCCCCGCCCAGCGAATACCAAGCCAGCGACTTCGCGGCCTTCTGTGAGACCACCAGGACCGCCTGCGACGCGTCGACCTCCCGCGCCTCCTCCACCGGGTGCGGGGCTTCGCACGTAGCCGCCAGTGCCACCGCGAGCAGCGCCGAGCCGATTCTCATGCCAATGACTTCCTCCTCGCCATCCGAAACGTGATTCTACCAGCCGGCGCAGAGATCCGACTCACGCGAGGGCGAATCGTCCCGAGCCAGTTCCCGGCCGCCTACCGCTTCGCGACCAGCACTGCCCAGTCCTGGCCCGGCTCCTCCGGCGGCACGCCAATCGACACCTGGCCGGGACCGCGGACCACTTCCTCGGATCCCTTCCGCAATGCGCCTCCGATCCGAGGGTCATACCACCCGACGGAGAACTCCCCTTCCTCGACCTCGAGCTGCGCCGCGCCGCCGTCCGGCAAATAGACGGCGTAGACGCCGTCGTCGTGTCCGAAGCACAGGCCCTCCCCCTCGGTCAGCCGCTCGTTACAGGGCTCCATGTCATGGAAGGGCAGGTGCTGGCGGAAGAACGCCAAGGCGTGGCGCGTCTGGTCCCAAAGGATGTCCCGGCTGCGCCAGTCCTCGGCGTTGATGTCCATGTGCGGCCACTTGCTGCCGAAATACCACTCCACTCCCGCGCCACCCGCCATCAGGTGCGGCCACAGGACTTGCCTCCGCTCCTCGCCATGCGTCGGATTCAGCGAATCGGGCTGGATGCCCTCCAAGCCGGATCCCGGTTCGTCGATGCACGCGAACCATGGCCGGCCGCTCTCCCGCGAGCGCGCCACCCACTCGCTGGTCAGCTCGTAAGCGCCGAGCAGGTCCGCCATCTGCAGCGAGGCGCCTTCTATGTGCTCGAATCCCAGCAGCGGCTCGTAGACCGCCGCCCAGTCCCGCGGATAGGTATGCACCACGATCGGGTGACGGTAGGCGTCGAGCCCGCGTATGTAAGTGGCGAATGCCTTGAGCTGTTCGACGGTGTTGGTGTTCTCCTCGCCGAGGTTCCACACCAAGGCCGGGTGATGGCCGAAGCGCGCCACCAGTTCGCGGTAGTACAGCTTGCGTTGCGGGCCCAGCTCGCCGCCGTCGAGGCCTTGGTCATTCTCCGTCTCCTGCGTCACGACGTGCAGCATCAAGCCCAGCGAGTCCATGTGCGAGAAGACGATCTCCCATTGGTCGAGCTTGCTGCAGTCGAAGCGGTCCCTGACCTCCGGATCGGTCCACATCCAAGTGTCCCTGCCATCCCCGCCATCGAGGTTGTAGGTCAGGAAGTAGACGGCGTTCATCTTCTCGGAGGCGAGGTAGTTCAGGGCTCCGATGATGTTCTTGCCCCGGCCTTCCCGCCAAGTCGGATCGCCCTCCCTCCAGTCCGCCGCATGCGCCGCGTACAGGTGGATGAAGGCCCCGACATGCCCGTAGTTCTCGCTTCCCGCCTCCGCGTCCGTGTCCCACGTGTCGTCGAAGTCCTCGTAGGCTAGGAAGTTCTCCGGGCTGTCGGCTCCGCCCTTAAGGAAGAACTCCTTGGTTCCCGAGAACTGCAGGTACCTGCGTCCGACGTAGTTGAGCATCCCCCGTCCGCGCATGTCGGGAGCCTGCTTGTCGGTGGGGCCGACCTCGAACTCCCCGCTCACACCGTCGAAGCCCGCGGGCTCTCCCGCCTCCGGCGCGTCGCTCAAGGCGACGTCAGGCCCGGCGCGGAACGATGCCGTGTATCTCCATGGCCCGGTCTTGCCCGGTGTGAAGTGGACCCGCCACCGGCCTCCGGAGGCGGCCCCGGTCTCGGCCGCGTTGCCATCCGCCGCGTAAAACCCCGGGACGACGAGCCGCTCGCCCGAGCCCTCGAATGTGACATCCAGCCGGTAGTCCCGGAACGGGTTGAGAGCGGCCCCCTCCGCTGTGTCGGGCCCGCCAAACGTGATCGTGACCCGATGCCACTGCTTGAGGTCGCCGTCGATTACCGGCCGGCCGCTTCGGCATCCGGCGGCGAGCAATAGGAATGCCGCCGCCAAGGCCTGCATCCGGCCAGCCCACCGAAGGTAGTGCCCAACCTGTTGAGACCGCTCCATGGCTGCTCCTCTGCAACGTCCGCACCGCCGTGCGCCGCAGCGCGCCCGACGCGAAGCGCTTCGCGCGAACCATCAAACCACAGGCTGAGCGACCGGTCGGAACCGGCCCCTCACCCCTCGACGGACCCTGTCCGGCTCTGCCTATACTTGGACTTCAGCTAGCCCATGCCCCAGCCGTTCGTCCACCTCCATTGCCATACGGACTACTCCCTGCTCGACGGCGCCTGCCACATCCCGAGACTGATGAAGATCGCCGCCCGCGAGGAGTGGCCCGCGGTCGCCATCACCGACCACGGCAACCTGTTCGGAGCCGTCGACTTCTACACCAGGGCAACCAAGGCAGGCGTCAAGCCGATCATTGGCTGCGAGGTGTACACCGTCGATGCCGACCACCGCACCCGCGACGCCTCCGTCCGCTACAACCACCTCGTGCTGCTCTGCAAGAACGTGCAGGGGTACCGCAATCTGATCGACTTGGTCTCGACGGCCTACTTGGAGGGCTTCTACTACAAGCCGCGCATCAGCAAGTCCGAGCTCGCCCGCTATTCCGACGGCCTCGTCTGCCTCTCCGCCTGCCTGCGCGGCGACCTGCAAGAGGCCCTCCTGGAGCAGGGCTACGAAGAAGGTCGCAGGATTGCCTACGAATACCTCGACATCTTCGGCAAAGGCAACTTCTACTTGGAGCTGCAGGACCACGGCTTGGAGCAGGACAAGCGCCTGGTGCCCCTGATGTGGCGCCTCGCCCGCGAGACCGGCATTCCGCTGGTCGCCACCAACGACGCCCATTACCTGACCAAGGCCGACGCCCACGCCCACGAGGCCCTGCTGTGCGTGCAGACCGGCAAGACTCTCAGCGATCCCAAGCGGATGCGCTTCGGCGCCGAGGAGTTCTACCTCAAGAACCGTGACCAGATGGCGCGGCTCTTTGACGGACAAACGGGGCCCTTGGACCGCACTTGGGAGATCGCCCAGAGGTGCGACCTCCGTCTGGACCCGGTAGCGGACCCCTTCCCGCGCTTCGAGGTGCCCGCCGAGCACACCATCGACACGTACTTCGAGTACGCGGCCCGGCAGGGCTTCGAGGCCCGGCGGGCCCAGCTGGAGGCGATGCAGGCCCGAGGGCTGCTGCGCCAGCCTCTCGAGGAGTACGCCAGCCGGCTGGATCACGAGATTCGGGTGATCCAGCAGATGCAGTACTCGGGGTATTTCCTGATCGTGTGGGACTTCATCCGCTACGCCAAGGGGAAGCGCATCCCGGTCGGCCCCGGACGCGGCTCAGCGGCCGGTTCCCTAGTGGCCTACGCCATGTCGATCACCGACATCGACCCTCTCCAGTACGGCCTGCTCTTCGAACGGTTCCTCAATATCGAGCGACGCTCGATGCCCGACGTCGACATCGACTTCTGCATGAATCGGCGCGGCGAGGTGATCAAGTACGTCACCGAGAAGTACGGTCGCGAGCAGGTGTCGCAGATCATCACCTTCAACACCATGGCCACCAAGGCGGCCATCAAGGACGTGGGCCGCGTCATGGACATGAGCTTCGGCCAAGTGGACCGCCTCACGAAGATGGTGCCCAACGTGCTGAAGATCACGCTCGATCAGGCGATCGAGCAGGAGCCGCGCCTGCAGCGGGAGATGAAGCAGGACCCCAAGGTCCGCGAGTTGGTCGAGACTGCCAAGCGGCTGGAGGGCGTGGCGCGCAACCCATCCGTGCATGCCGCGGGAGTGGTGATCGCGCCCCAGCCGCTCAAGAACCTCGTCCCGATCTACAAGACCAGCAAGAACGAGATCGTCACCCAATACGACATGAAGGGCTTGGAGTCGATGGGGCTCTTGAAGATGGACTTTCTGGGCCTGACCACCCTGACCATTATTCAGGACACCTTTGACTGGATCAAGCGACGCACGGGGAAGCAGCTCTCCCAGGACACCATCCCCCTGGACGACCAAGAGACCTACTCCCTGGTCTCCGAAGGGCTGACCAGCGGCGTGTTCCAGTTCGAGTCGAACGGAATGCGCGACATCCTCCGCCGCTACCGCCCGGAGCGTCTCGAAGACCTGTGCGCCCTGAACGCCCTGTACCGGCCGGGGCCGATCCAAGGCGGCATGGTCTCCGACTTCATCGATCGCAAGCACGGGCGCAAGCCGGTCGAGTACCTGCTGCCGCAGCTCGAACCCATTCTCAAGGAGACCTACGGTGTCATCGTCTATCAGGAGCAGGTCATGCAGATTGCGAACGTGGTCGCGGGCTACTCCCTCGGTGACGCGGACCTGCTGCGGCGGGCGATGGGCAAGAAGAAGGTCAAGGAGATGGCCGTGCAGCGGGACCGGTTCTTGAGCGGCGCCAAAACCCGCGGCGTGCCCGAAGCGCCCGCGCGGAAGCTGTTCGATCTCATGGAGCAGTTCGCCGGGTACGGGTTCAACAAGTCCCACTCGGCGGCCTACGGCTACCTGGCCTACCTGACGGCCTACCTCAAGACGCACCACCGCGTCGAGTTCATGTCAGCGCTGCTAACCGCCGAGCTGAGCAACTCCGACAAGGTGCGCCTGTACATCAACGAGTGCCGCGACATGGGGATTCGCATCCTGCCCCCCGACGTTCAGGTCTCCATGTGGGATTTCACGCCCACTGGCGACCGCTCGATCCGCTTTGGGCTGGGCGCCGTCAAGAACGTGGGGCGCAAGGCAGTGGAGTCCATCGTCGAGGCGCGCGAGAACCGTCCGAACGGCTTCCACTCGCTGCTGGACTTCTGCGAGCACGTCGACTGGGGCAGCCTCAACCGGCGCATGGTGGAGAGCATCATCAAGGCCGGCGCGATGGACGGGCTGGGCGGCAGCCGCGCCCAGATGAGCGAAGGCCTCGAGACGGCCGTGGAAGCCGGCCAGCGGGCGCAGCGGGACCGCGAGACCGGCCAGCGGGACCTGTTCGGCGACTGGGGCCTCGAGGAGCGGATGGAGGTCTTCGAGCTTCCGGATGTCGAGGAGTGGGCCGCCTTGGAGAAGCTGGCAAAGGAGAAGGAGATGCTGGGCTTTTACGTGACCGGGCATCCCCTCGACGTCCACGCTGAGAAGATCGCCGATCTCGAGGTGCTGGACACTGAGGCCGTGGCCGCGCTGGACGGCCACGACGACGTGGCGCTGTGCGGCATCCTCCACACCATTCAGCGCCGCCGCAACAAGGAGGGGCGCTCGTGGGCCACAGCCGTCCTGGAGGACAAGAAGGGCAGCGTCAACTTGCTGGTGTTCGCGAATCAGTTCGAGAGTCTGCAGGACAAGCTGGTCGAGGACCGACCCTTCCTCGTCCGCGGCTCGGTCCGCTCCGACAGCCAAGCGGACCATAAGGTCTCGGTGACCGACTTGACGCCGCTTGAGCACGCCCGCGTCCATTTCCCCGGCCACATCGCGCTCAGCGTCCCCCTCAACGGCGGCACCGAGGCCGCCGCGCGCGCCAAGCGGCTGGCGGACCTGTTGCGGAAGCATCCCGGCAAGACCGACGTCCGGCTCCGGCTGAGGAAGCCGAAGGACTTCGTCGTCCACTACGATCTCAGCGCCCGCGTCCTGCCCACCCGCGAGTTCCGCCGGCTGGCCGAGGAGATCTGCGGCTCCGGCAGCTACGAGGTGATCAGCTGACGCCCGACGGCGGGAACCGGCTGCTAGACTGAGGCCGTGGAGGCTGAGAGACCGATCATGAACGCTCATCGATGGAACGCGATTCTGCTCTTCTGCGCGACGCTGCCGCTGGCGGCCGGAGAGGGGCCGACATTCCACGCTGATGTGGAGCCTGTGCTCCAGCGCCACTGCCAGAGCTGCCACCGGCCCGGTGAGGCCGCGCCAATGTCGCTGCTGTCTTATGAGGAGGCGCGGCCTTGGGCCCGCGCGATCCAGGAGGCCGTGGCGCTGGACCGCATGCCGCCGTGGTTCGCGGACCCCCGCTATGGGGAGTGGTCGAATGCCCAGCAGATGAGCGCCGAGGAGAAGCGCACCTTGGCGGACTGGGTCGAGGCGGGGGCCTCCCGCGGGGACCCGGCCGACGCCCCAGAGCCTCTGCAGCTGGTCGAGGGCTGGAACATCGGCGAGCCGGACCTAGTGATCGACCTCCCCGAGGCCTTCCTCGTTCCGGCCGAGGAGACCATCGACTACCAGTACGTCGTGATTCCGACTGACTTCGGCGAGGACCGCTGGATCGAGGCGGCCGAAGTGCGCCCCGACCAGCGTGAGGTGGTGCATCACGTGCTGGCCTTCACGCGCCCGCCCGGGTCGACATGGCTCGAGGGGGCCGAACCCGGGAAGATCTTCGTGCCCAAGGCGCTCCGCAAGCGGCAGCGCAACCGGTCCAAGAACCAGTTCCGGGAGGTGCTGGCCGGGTACGCTCCCGGCCACGAGGCGGAGTCGTGGGTGGAGTCAGGCTATGCCAAGCTGCTGCCCGCCGGCTCGGACATCGTCCTCCAGCTGCACTACACATCCAACGGCCGCGAGGTCCTGGACCGCAGCAGCATCGGCTTCCGCTTCCGGGACACCCCGCCCGCCAAGCGAGTGCTCACGCTCAGCGCGCAGAATGGCGAGTTCGTCATCCCTCCCGGCGCCCCGGCTCACGAGGTCGAGGCGCGCTGGGTCCTCAACCGCGACGTGGAGCTGCTGGCCCTGCTGCCACACATGCACCTGCGCGGCAAGGACTTCCGCTTCGACCTCCGCCTCCCGGACGGACGGACCGAGACACTGCTGAATGTGCCCAGCTACGACTTCGAATGGCAGTTCTTCTACTACCTCAAGCAGCCGCGGCTGCTTGAGGCCGGCACGGCCATCGAATGCCTGGCCCACTTCGACAACTCGCCCAACAACCCGGACAATCCGGATCCGACCGTTGCCGTGCGCTGGGGCGACCAGAGCTGGGAGGAGATGATGATCGGCTTCTTCGATGTGGCCTTCGATGCCTCCCACGATGTCCGGGAGTACGTCACGCAGCGGAAGTCCTCCACTGCTCCGCGCGCCGACTGACCCGGACGGCGGGATGCCCGCTCGCCTCCGGCCTGGCCTCGGGTTCGCGGCCGCTTGCGTAGCGGCGACCGCCGGCTGGCTGCTGCCCCGCGCCGGCCTGCCGCCGGCGGCGCTCGCCCACGAGGCCATCACCACCCAGCTGACTTGGACGCGCGACGTCTCGCGCATCGTGCATAACCGCTGCGCAGGCTGCCACCGCCAAGGCGGGGCCGCTCCCATGCCGCTGACGACTTACCAAGAGGCGCGGCCTTGGGCGGCGGCGATCAGGCACCAGGTGCTCTCTAGGCGCATGCCGCCGTGGGGCGCCGTCAAGGGCTTCGGAGCCTTCCGGAACGACGCGAGCCTCTCGCTGCCCGAGGTGGCCGTGCTGTCGAGCTGGGTGCAGGGCGGCGCGCCCGAGGGTGACCCCGCCTTTCTCGAGCCCTTCCACCACCACGGCGGCCGGCCCGCGGCCAGCGGCCCGAGCGACGCCCGGCTGCTCGTGAAGGACGAGCTGCGGCTCGGCTCCGACCTGCTGGCCACCGGGGTCAGCTCCGGGCCCCGCCCAGCCGGCGCTTGGGCCCAGCTGACGGCCCACCTGCCGGACGGCAGCGTCGAGCACCTGATCTGGATCCGCGCCGCCGGGTCGCTGCCCGAGACCGACTATTGGTTCCTCAGGCCCGTGCCCCTGCCCGCCGGCACCCGCCTGCTGTGCCGGCCCTCATCAGCCCGGCTGAATCTGCGGCATCGCGCACAGCCGTAGGCCCGCCGTCCGGGAGGCCTCAGCCGCTCTCGACCGGCATGCCGGCCGCGTTCCACGCCCGCCAGCCCCCGGCCAGCGACAGCACGTTGCGGTAGCCCATCTTCTGCAGCGCGTCCGCGGCCAGCGCCGACCGGTAGCCGCCCGCGCAGTACAGAACGATCTTGGCGTCCAAGTCGGGGATCGCTCGCTCGACGTCCCGCTCGATCACGCCCTTGCCCAGATGCCGCGCGCCCGCAGCGCGTGAGGCGTTCCATTCCGAGTCCTCGCGCACGTCCACCAGCTCGAACTCGACCCCGCTGGCGCGGTCGCGCCGCACCTCTGCGGGCGTGGTCTCGCGGACCCGCGACTTGGCGTCCTCCACGATTGCCAGGAATCTGCCAGAATGCTGCATCGTCGCTGCTCGGAGGACGTCCGCCGCCTAGTCAGAACTCGTACTGGACGTCCAGCTCGGCCTCGACCTCGGCGATCGGAACCATGTCGATGGCGTCCCAAGGGCACCCGTCCAGGAGGGTGCCGTCCGGGCCCTTGGTAATGCACTGCTTGCAGCCGATGCAGGTCTGGCCGTCGATCTCGATCCTCCCGAACGGAGGGTGGTCCTCGTCGTCGATCCAGTACATGCACTCGTCCACCGGGCAGTAGTTGATGCACACCGGGGAGCCGGCGCAGCCGGTGCAGCTGTCGTTCGTCACCGCGAGCAGCGCCGGCTTCTTCTTGCGGTTGCCGGTCATCCTGCCCTCCGACCACGGCCAGCCCTTCTCGTGGGGGGCCGGCAGCGGCGTCAGAGCCGCGATCCGCTTGGCCTCCTCCCGCGCCTTGCGACGCCGCTCGAGCATCGCAGCCTTTCGGCGAGCGGCCGCCTCCGCGGCTGCGCCCGTGGGCTTGGCGCGTTTGGCGCGGCTGGCGCGCGTCGCTCCCGGTCGGATGGTTCTTCGAGTGGGCCTGTCTGGCATGGGCGCTCCGGTGCGTGTCCGAAAAACAACTATACCAAGGGCCGGCCCGCCGGGAGCGCTCCGACTGCGCCAAACTGGGAGCGGTGGCGCCTTGGTGAGACCGCGCTTCGAGATCGAGGCCGAATGCCCCGAGACGCGGGCCCGGGCGGGTGTGCTGCACACGGCGCGCGGGCCGGTCCAGACGCCCGTCTTCATGCCGGTCGGCACGCATGGGGCCGTGAAGGGCCTCACGCCCCGCCAGATTCGCGACGAGCTGGACGCTCGGATTCTGCTCGCCAACACCTACCACCTCTGGCTGCGACCCGGCGAGCGCGTGGTCCGCCGCTGCGGGGGGCTGCACCGCTTCATGGGCTGGCCCAGGGCCCTGCTCACCGACTCCGGCGGCTTTCAGGCGTTCAGCCTGGCGCGCCTGTGCCGCGTCGACGAGGAGGGAGTGGACTTCCGGTCCCACCTCGACGGCTCGCGCCACCTGCTCTCGCCCGAAAGGGCAGTCGACATCCAGAGGGCCCTCGGCAGCGACGTGATGATGGTGCTCGACGACTGCTCACCGTATCCGACGGGCGAGTCCGAGGCTCGCCGCTCCATGGAGCGCACCGTGCGCTGGGCTGTCCGCTCCTTCCGGCACTGGAGAGCGAACGGCGCCGACGGTGAATCCCTGCTGTTCCCGATCGTCCAAGGGGCGACCAGCGCCGCCCTGCGGAGCGAATGCGCCGAACAACTGCTCGGACTGGACGCGCCGGGCTACGCCGTAGGTGGCCTCTCGGTCGGCGAGCCGCGCCCGCTCAGTTACGAGATGGCCGCCGCCTGCGCCGAAGCGCTGCCGCGGGACCGCCCCCGCTACGTGATGGGCGTGGGCATGCCCGGCGAGATTGGCCGCTACGTGGCGCTGGGCATGGACATGATGGACTGCGTGCTGCCGACGCGCAACGCTCGCAACGGCTCCCTGTTCACCACGGACGGGGCGATCCGGATCAAGAACGCGCGGCACGCGGACTCGGCCGCACCGATTGATCCCGCCTGCGCCTGCTACGCCTGCCGCCACTTCTCGCGAGCCTACCTCCGTCATCTGTTCCTGTCCCGCGAGATGCTCTACAGCACGCTCGCCACCCTGCACAACCTCACGCTCTACCTCACTCTGATGCGGCGGATCCGTAATTCGATCCTCGCCGGGACGTTCCCGGCCTGCCTGCGGAGCCTCTCCCGAGCGCATTCCCGCGACGGAT
This sequence comes from Bryobacterales bacterium, assembly GCA_963662745.2. Classification (GTDB taxonomy): domain Bacteria; phylum Acidobacteriota; class Terriglobia; order Bryobacterales; family UBA6623; genus VXMF01. The sequence goes on along the minus strand of CAXXUI010000001.1, from coordinate 3,333,951 downwards.
CGCCCGCCTAGCGCCAGACCGTCGTGGCCGGTTCCGGTCCCCGATGCGGCCGCGCGCCCCGCAGTTCGCTATAGTGTGCAGTTACGGCTGGGTGTCGCGACGGCGGCTCCGGGCCGGTTCCTCCCGACCGCCGTGAATCCTACCGCCTTGGCCCAGTTCGCGACGGGCGCCGTCGCCCCCGGCCTGCTCCTGCAGGGATCGGGCTTCAGCGCGTTCGTGCCGATCCTCTTGATGATCGGCATCTTCTTCCTGCTGGTCATCCTGCCGGCCCGGAAGCGCCAGAAGAAGCTCGAGCGTCTGCTGGAGAATCTGGCGCCAGGGGATCGGGTCGTGACCAACGGCGGACTGCTGGGCACGGTGGTGGGCCTCCGCGAGGGGCACGTCACGCTCCGCATCGCCCCCGACGGCGTGAAGCTGGAGTTCGCCCGCACCGCGGTGGTCGGCATGGCGGAGAAAGGCTAGGCGGGACCGGCGCGCCGGACGCAGCGATGAAGAATCGGTACGGACTGAAGATCCTGGTGGTGCTGGCCGTGTTCGCGGTCTGCTTCTGGCGAGTGGTCGGCCTCTCGCCCTCCTGGGAGGACATCCGCCAGAACCTGGCTGACAACATCGCCCTCGGCCTCGACCTCAAGGGCGGCACGCACCTCATCCTGCAGGTGCAGGTCCAGGACGCCCTCAAGTCCGAGGCGGACCTGACGATCCAGCGCATCCGGACTCGCTTCGCCCGCGCCGGAATCGAATACACGGTGCTGTCCCGCACCGACCCAAGCTCCATCGAGCAGGCGGACGACATCGCCGTGCTGGTCGAAGGCACGCCCACCGACCGGGTCGGTGACGTGCGGTCGATCTTCGACGAGGAGGCCCCCAGTTGGATCGCCTCCTCCACCGCCGGCAGCGCGTTCCGCCTCGCCCTCCGCCCCACCGAGCTGCTGCGCCTCAAGAGCGAGACGCTGCAGCAGTCGATGTCCACCATCGAGAACCGCATCAACGGGCTGGGCCTGACCGAGCCCGTCATCCAGCAGCACGGTAGGGCCGAGGCCGAGCACGAGATCCTCGTGCAGCTGCCCGGAGTCAGCGATCCCGCGCGAGTGATGAACCTGCTGCAGATGTCGGCCCAGCTGGAGATCAAGCTGGTCGTCGGCGGGCCCTATCCGTCCCCCGATACGGCCCGTTCCCAGAACGACGGCATCCTGCCAGCCAACAGCGAGCTGGCGCAGCATGCCGAGGCCGGGCGCAGCGACTGGTACCTGCTGCAGCGCAACCCCGTGGTGACCGGGCGCGACCTGCGCTCGGCGGCGGCCGGCACCGACACCCAGAACCCCGGCGCCTGGCAGGTGTCCTTCACGCTCTCCCGGCAGGCCGGGCAGCGGTTCGGAACCTTCACCTCCGCCAATGTGGGCCAGCCCTTGGCCGTGGTGCTCGACCGCCGCATCCAGAGCGTGGCCACCATCCAGTCGCGGATCGAGTCCGAAGGGGTCATCAACAACATCGACTCCCAGACCGAGGCGCTTGACTTGGCGCTGGTGCTGCGGGCCGGGGCCCTGCCGGCTTCCGTCGTCTACCTCGAGGAGCGGACCGTCGGTGCCTCTCTCGGGGCCGACTCCATCCGCCAAGGCGTCCGCAGCGCGCTGTACGGCGTGGCCATCATCGTCGTGATGATGCTGGTCTACTACCGCGCGGCGGGCATCAACGCCAACGTGGCCCTCTTCTTCAACCTGTTGATCCTGCTGGCCGTGCTGAGCGCCTTCGGCTTCACGCTCACGCTGCCGGGCATCGCAGGCATCATTCTCACCATCGGCATGGCGGTCGACGCCAACGTGCTGATCTTCGAGCGCATCCGGGAGGAGCTCCGGGCCGGCAAGGCGGTCGTCGCCGCCCTCAACGGCGGGTTCGGCAAGGCCTTTCTGACGATCATCGACACCAACCTCACCACCATCATCGCCGCCGCTTTCCTGTTCCTGTTCGGGCGCGGGCCGGTGCGTGGCTTCGCGGTGACGCTGGCCATCGGGTTGCTGGCCAACCTGTTTACCTCGGTGTTCGTCTCCCGGCTGATCTTCGACCTCACGCTGCGTCGCAAGCAGCAGGTCAGGGAGCTGAGCATATAGGAAGGACCGGGAACCTCCGCGCGGCGGCCGGTGTCTACGCCATACGCCCCGCCCCGACGCATCCATGCAACTGATCGGCCAAACGCACATCGACTTTCTAGGGCGGCGGCGCTGGTTCCTCGTCCTGTCCGCGGTCCTGCTGGCCGCCGGCTTGGCGAGCGCCGCGCTGCAGGGCGGCCTCAAGTTCGGCATCGACTTCAAGGGCGGCACGCTCGTCTACGTCAAGTTCGCCGAGCAGCCCGACCTGGCGCGGATCCGTTCCGTGCTGACCGAGAAGGGCCTCACCGTGGCTACGCTGCAGCCGTTTGAGGACAGCGCTTCCAGCCACGAGCTCAAGATCGATCTCGACTTGGCCGGCGACGTGGTCGAGACGTCGGGGAAGGCGCAGGTCATCGAGACCTTGCGCGAGATCTACCCGATTCCCAGCGGCAAGGTGGACTTCAACAACGCCAGCCCCGAGGAGCTGGCGCAGAGCTTGATGGCCGACCCGTCGCTGCGCGATGCCGGCTACAGCAGCCAGGATCTCGCGGCCGCCGCCGAGGTCATGATCAAGTGGCGGGACGAGGCCCCCCGCTCGGGCTTGGCGCTGGACGCGGCGGAGTTGTCCTCGGTGCCCGGGGTGTCCCCGGCAGTGGCCTCCGCAGCCGGGTCCGCAGCCGTGATGGGAGCCTTCCACATCGGCGGCGTGGAGGTGGTCGGTCCCAAGATCGGGGCCGAACTGCAATGGCAAGCCATCAAGGCCACCTTGTTCGCGCTCGCCGGTATGCTAATCTACATAGCGTTCCGATTCGAGTGGATCTACGGCGTGGCCGCGGTCATCGCGGTCTTCCACGACGTATTCGTGACCTTGGGGTTCTTCTCGATTTTCGGACGGGAGATCGAGCTGACCGTGGTCGCGGCGCTGCTGACGCTGGTCGGGTACTCCATGAACGACACGATCGTCATCTTCGACCGCGTCCGGGAGAACCGGCGGCTCGCCCCGCGCGGCGGCTTGGCCGGCCTCCTGAACCTGAGCATCAACCAGACGCTCAGCCGCACGCTGCTCACCTCGGGCCTGACCTTGGTGGCGGTGCTGTGCCTGTTCGTGTTCGGCGGCGAGGTCCTGCGGGGCTTCTCGTTCGCTTTGGTGGTGGGTGTGCTCGTGGGAACCTATTCGTCGATATTCGTCGCCAGCCCCGTACTGCTCTGGGGGCAGTCGCGGTTGGCGGCGCGGTCGTCCGCTGGCAGGCGGTCGAGGAGAAAATGAACCCGGTGTCAAGCCGGAGGGAGGAGCTTTGGAATGTTTGAAGACGCATTGATGGAGCAGCACGTGAAAACCACGTCCCGATGGGCGGTGGTACTCTCCACCGCGCTGCAGTGCTTGCTGGTCGGGATCATGCTGTTGATCCCCTTGCTGAATTACTACGAACTGCCGGCGGCGGATTTCGTCAGCTTCCTGACCGCGCCGCCCCCGCCCCCGCCCCCGCCCCCGCCTCCGGCGGCCGTGGTGAAGGTGAAGGCGGTGCCGCGCGAGTTTGACACGGGCGCGCTGACTCAGCCGGTGGCGATTCCCGACAAGGTGGCGATCATCGAGGAGGACTCGTCCGCGCCCAGCGCCGGCATCGCCGGCGTGGTCGGCGGCGTTCCCGGCGGCAGTGTCGGAGGCACGGTCGGCGGCGTGCTCGGCAGCATCATCTCCAGCGCTCCGTCGGCGGCGCCCCCGCCCCCGCCCCCGCCCCCGGTCAAGAAGAAGGCTCCGCCGAAGCGCATCCGCGTCGGCGGCAACGTCGCCAAGGCGCGCCTGATGCGCCAAGTGCGGCCCCAATACCCGCCTTTGGCGCGACAGGCCCGTATTCAAGGCACTGTCAAGCTTTCGGCGGTCATTTCCAAGGATGGCAGCATCCAGAAGCTCGAAGTGATGTCCGGCCACCCGCTGCTGGTCCCGTCCGCGCTCGCGGCGGTGAAGCAGTGGCGCTACCGGCCCACCCTGCTCAACGGGGAGGCGGTTGAGGTCCTGACGAACATCGACGTGAACTTCACCCTCAGCGGTTGAGGCGCGCGTCATCGGGTCCCAGCCTGGGGCGCCTTCGGACCGGCGCCTCCGGCTCTGACAGTTGGTCAACGCAATCTGTTCATTGATTAGGAGGAAAACAAGCAAATGCTCTCGCAATTCGCAACCACCGCCTTCCTGCTCCAGCAGGAGGTCGGATTCGACATGGTGTCGATGTGGAACCAGATGGGTTTCGCGGCCAAGGCCGTCGTCATCGTCATGTTCCTGATGTCTGCTTGGTCGATCGGCGTAATGATCGACCGGGGTCTCGCCTACTACGGGGCCAAGAAGCAGTCCCGCGCCTTCGCCCCGGCGATCGCCGGCGCGTTGCGCGGCGGAAAGCTGGATGAGGCGATCAAGCTCTCGGACCGCTACAAGAAGAGCCACCTGGCGAAGGTCGTCACGGCCGGCTTGGCGGAGTTCAAGTCCCACGATGTGGGAAGCGACGTCCCCGGACGGACGATCGACGCCTCGAAGCGGGCCCTTGAGCGGGCACAGGCCATCACCCACGCCGAACTCAACCGCGGCCTCTCCGGACTGGCGACCATCGGGTCGACAGCTCCGTTCGTTGGTCTGTTCGGCACGGTGGTCGGCATCATCAACGCGTTCCAGGGGATTTCCCAAGAGCGGTCGACCGGCCTCGGCGCGGTCGCCGGCGGCATCTCCGAGGCGCTGGTTGCAACCGCGATCGGCCTGTTCGTCGCTCTGCCCGCGGTCTGGATGTTCAACTACTTCAACTCCAAGGTCGAAGGTTTCGACGTCGAGATGGAGAACGCCAGCTCCGAGCTGATCGACTACTTCATCAAGCGAAGCGCCTGACCGGCGCCGCGGGACCGACTGTAGTAGACTTGCAGCGGCCGGACGCCGGCGGCGCCCAATGGCGCGGCGGGCGGCGGCCGCTCGGACAGAGGGGGAAACCAAAATGGCGGCACACTTGGAAAAGGGCTTGGACGAGTTCTCTCACGAGGACGAAAAGAAGAAGCACGGCGGGATGGGCTCGATCAACGAGATCAACGTCACGCCGATGGTGGATGTGATGCTCGTGCTGTTGATCATCTTCATGGTCATCACGCCCATGCTGAGCAAGGGCGTCAGCGTCGACTTGGTGCGCACGCGCAACCCGGTGGCGATGGACGAAGCTGACGCGGAAGACGCGCTCGTGGTGGCGGTGACGCGCGACGGGCAGATGTTCCTCGGGCGGACCAAGATCGAGGCAGTCAGCGAGCTGACCCAGCTGGTCGGCGATGTGGTCAGCAACCGCATCGACAAGACGGTGTACATCAAATGCGACGCGCGCTCACGCTATGAGCGGGTCGTCGAGGTGGTCAACGCCGTACGGACGTCCGGCGTGGACCAGGTCGGCTTGCTGACCGAGAAGGAGGAGCAGAGCTCGGGGGGCTTCGGCGGCTGAGCCGCCTGCCTCGTGCTCGCGCAGGGAAGGGAAGGAGAACCACACCATGGGTATGGCAGTGGGCAGCGGTGGCGGCAGCAAAACCGTGCCCTACATCAACATGACCCCTCTGATTGACGTGCTCCTCGTGCTGCTGATCATCTTCATGGTCATCACGCCGATCACGCCAAAGGGCTTGGAGGCGCTCGTGCCCCAGCCGAACGAGGACAACCAGGAGAGCCAGCCGAACGCACGCACCGTCGTGGTTTCGGTCAACGCGGACCGCAGCATCATGATCAACCGTGACCCGTCGAGCCTGGACACGCTCGAGGACAACTTGCGCGACATCTTCAAGACGCGCGCAGAGCGGGTGATGTTCGTGCGCGGAGCCCCCGCGCTCGACTACCAGGACGTGGCCAAGATCGTGGATCTCGGCAAGGGTGCGGGAGTGGACAAGATCGGCCTGCTGACGGAGCAGATCGAGTAGGTTGGCCGTGAGAGGCGCACGGCGGGGCCCGGTTTCGGGCCCGAGCCGGAGAGCCTCGCGCGACCGTACGGAGCGAACTGATGAAGATCGACAATAGAATCTACAAGATTGCGGCCATCGTGGTGGCGTCGCTAGTGGTGCTGTTTGGCGGCGGCATGCTGGGATTGGTGCATTTCTTCAACGTGACGAGTGTAGACTCCTTGAGAGCCCGCCTGAGCCTCAACAACGGCGTGCAGGCTTTCAGCGCCGGCGATTTCGTGCGCGCGTCGGAACTGTTCGAAGAGGCGATCACCTTTGATGAGGCGCTGTCGGACGCCAAGGTGTACTTGGCCTACGCGACGATGATGCAGTACCAGCCCGGTGCCGAGTACCAGGAAAACATCGACATCGCCCACAAGGCCCTCGACGGCTTCAAGAGCGTCTTGGAGGACGATCCGGAGAACTCCACGGCTTTGCAGAGCATCGCCTCGCTGTATTTCCAGATGAAGGAGATGGAGCGAGCCAAGGAGTGGCACGCCAAGGTAATCGATCTGGTGCCCGACAGCAAGGAATCGCACTACACCATCGGGGTGATCTGCTGGACGCAGTCCTACGAGCCGCGCTTGGGGTTCCGGGCCGACATCGGGATGCAGCAGGAGGACCCGGGCCCGATCCGCACCCGCGGGCGACTCAGCCGCCAGCAGCGCGAGGATCTGGACGAAGTCGCGATCGAGATCGTTCCGCTGATTGACGAGGGTCTGCAGGCGCTCGAGAACGCGATCGAGATCGATCCTGACTACGACGACGCGATGGCGTACGTGAACCTGCTCTATCGCGAGAAGGCCGACTTCGCCGAGACGAACGAAGAGTACGATCAGCTGGTGCAACAGGCGGACGATTGGGTCCAGAGGGCCTTGGACACGCGCAAGCGCAAGGCCGAGGAGAGCACGATCGACCAGTTCGTGGCGGAGGAGTAGTCCTTTCGCCGCAGACTGGCTGGTGACGGCCGGGGCTTGGCGACGGGCCCCGGCCGACTGCTGGGCTAGATGGAAAGTAAGGGGTCGTGGCAGTCGGCGTCCTCCGGCGATGCTAAGTACCGGCGCAACGCAGGCGCGGACCGCGGTCCCGTTGCAGAGTCGGTACGCGGATCTGGAGCGCAAGCTGCTCGCCAACCGGCCGGGCGCCGGGACGGCCGGCTTACGAAAAGCCTTTGAGTACGCTGCGGCCCGTCACGACGGCCAGCGACGCAAAACCGGAGAGGCCTACCTGACCCATCCGCTGGAGGTGGCCCACATCCTGGCGGACATGCGCTTGGACGAGGCGACGCTGGTGGGAGCCCTGCTCCACGACACAGTGGAGGACACCTCGGCGACGGTCGAGGAAATCGGGCGGCGGTTCGGCCCGGATGTGGCCCGCTGCGTCGACGGCGTCACCAAGATCGGGCGCCTTGACTACCAATCCAAGGAGACGCGGCAGGCGGAGACGTTCCGCAAGATGGTGCTGGCCATGGCGCGCGACGTGCGCGTCATTCTCGTCAAGTTGGCCGACCGCCTGCACAACATGCGCACCTTGGGGGCGCTTGACGCCGAGCGGCAGCGGGGCATCTCGCTCGAGACGCTGGAGATCTACGCCCCGGTGGCCCTGCGTCTCGGGATGGGCAAGATGCGGGGGGAGCTGGAGGATCTGGCCTTCTCGTACCTCAAGCCGAACGCGTATCGCCGTGTCCGGCGCGAGCTGGAGGCGCGACGCGAGGCGAGCGAGGGCTTCCTGCGGGGCATTCAGAGCCAGCTGCAGGCCAAGCTGGACGCGGCGGGGATCCTCTCGCGCCTGGAGGGCAGGATCAAGCGGCCCTACTCGATCTACCAGAAGCTCGAGCGCCAGAAGGTGACGTTCGACATGGTCTACGACCTGCTGGCGCTGCGGGTGATCACCGGCACCAAGAAGGACTGCTACGCGGCGCTGGGCGTGATCCACGACCAGTGGCAGCCGGTCCCCGGCCGCTTCAAGGATTTCGTGGCCATGAGCCGGCCGAACGGCTACCGCTCGCTCCACACGTCAGTGGTGACTGGGGACGGGCAGCGATTCGAGGTCCAGATCCGGACCGAGGAGATGCATCGCGAGGCCGAGCAGGGCATCTGCGCCCATTGGATTTACAAGCAGGACGGCGGTGTGGCGGTGAGCCGCGGGCAGCGGGAGTGGCTCTCGAACTTGGTGCGGTTGCGCCGGGAACTGCGCGACTCCACCGAGTTTCTCTCGACCTTCAAGAAGGACCTCTATCCGGAGGAGGTCTACGTCTTCACGCCGAAGGGTAAGGTCATCGCCTTGCCGCGGCGGGCTACGCCGGTGGATTTCGCCTATGCGATCCACACCGAAGTCGGGCACACCTGCAAGGGGGCCAAGGTCGACGGCCGGATCGTCCCGCTGCGCAAGCACCTGCGCAGCGGGGACATCGTGGAAGTGCTCACCCAGGCTGGCAGTCGGCCGAGCCAGGACTGGCTGGGCTTCGTCAAGACCTCCCGGGCGCGCAACAAGATCAAGCAGTGGCTGAACGCGGAGCGCAGGCGCGAGGCGGTCGAGATCGGGCGCAGCTTGCTGGAGAAGGAGGCGAGGCGGGCCAGCCTCCCGTTGCGCCGCGTGCAGGGGGCGCGATTCGAGGAGGTGTGCCGAGAGTACGGGTGCTCCAACCCGGAAGACCTCTACGCCCGGCTGGGATTCGGGCGCTTCTCGGTTCGTCAGGTAGTTCGCAAGCTGCTTCCCGAGAGCGCTGTGCCGGACGGCGACCGGCTCCGCTCGCAGCCGCCGGTCGTTGAACCGCCGGTTGCCGGCGCAGGCGTGAGCAGCGTGGCCGTGCTCCGCGTGCCGGGCGTGGACGGTGTCCTGATCCGGCGCGCGAAGTGCTGCAACCCCATCCTCGGCGACCCGGTAGTCGGATATGTGACGCGGGGCAAGGGCGTGGCCGTACATCGCACCGGCTGCCGGAACGTCCAGAACCTAATGTTCGAGGCGGATCGTCGCATCGACGTGGTGTGGGGGCCGGGCGAAGGATCGCAGTACCAAGCGAAGCTGACCGCGTTCGTGGACGACCGCAAGGGCGTTCTCGCGGAGTTGACGGCGATCCTGACCGGAGAGGGCATCAACATCGTGCGCGTGCAGACCCGCGCCGTGAAGTCGGGCGGGGCCAGGGTCGAGCTGGTCGTGGAGGTCAGCGGCAAGCGGGAGCTGGAGAAGGTCCGCAGCAAGCTGGCGGGCGCGGGGCCAGTCAGGGCCGTGATCCGTAGCGGCCCGCTCTAGCCGCGCTGCCGGACGGTTCTGGGCTACCATCTTTCGTGCGGGAGCCTCGGATCTTCTAGGCAGCCCCGCTGCAGAGATGTTGCGTCGTTGTCTTACTCTCCTCACCCTGCTCGCCCTATGGGCGGGTTCAGCCCTCCCGCAGCCGTTGCAGGATGTCGCCATGGCGGGCTCCCAAATGCGGGAGGACGACCTGCCCTCGATCACCGCGGCGCCGGACGGCTCCCTGTGGCTCGCCTGGCTGGCCTACGCCGACCGCCGGGATGAGATCGCCGTCCGCCGCTGGCGGGACGGCACCTGGAGCAACCTCCGCTACGTCCCCAACACCAGCGGCGACGTATGGCTGCCCCAAGCCGGTGTGGACGGCCAAGGGCGGCTGTGGGTGGTCTGGTCGCAGATGCTCGACGGCAACTGGGACCTGTACGCCCGGTCATTCGATCCTGCGGAGGCCGCTTGGGGGGCGATGGTTCGCCTGACCGAGCACCCGCTGCCGGACATCAACCCCCGCTTGGCCTCCGACGGCCGTGGCCGGCTCGCCGTGGCCTGGCAGGGCTTCCGAGGCCGACACTCAAACATCTTCGTCCGAACGTTCGAGACGGGGGCGGGATGGTCCGACGCGGTGCGGGTCACCGGCCGGCCCGCCAACGACTGGGAGCCCGCTGTGGCATTCGACTCCCGGGGCACGGTCTGGGTCGCCTACGACAGCTACGCCCGCGGCAACTACGACGTCTTGCTGGCTGGCGTGCGGGACGGGGAAGTGGCGGTGCCGGAGACGGCGGTCGCCCGGACCCAAGCCTATGAGGCCAAGGCGACGGTCGCGGTGGACGCGGCGGACAGGGTATGGGTTGCCTGGGAGGTTGGCGGGTCCAACTGGGGCAAGGACACCGGCTACAACCTCCGGGGCCGCCAGCCCGGCGTCAGAATCGGGGCCGACAGGGAGGTGCGGGTTGCAGCCTATGCGGGAGGGCGTCTGCTCGGCCCGGCGCAGCCGTTGCAGGAAGTCTTCGACTACGTGCCGGGGAATCCCAAGTGGACCTACCAGCCGCATGTCTTCGCCGACAGTCTGGGCGGGGTCAGGGTGGTGGCCAAGCGGCTGATCCGCCATCGCGGTGAACGCACCGGGACGCGCGGCTACTGGCAGTACTGGATAACTCGCTATGACGGTGGCGCATGGTCTGCGGCGCTGGAAATCCCCAGCAGCATGGGGCGCTCCAGCACGCGCATCTCCGCCGCGCAGGCCGAGGACGGCCGGCTGTGGCTGGCTTGGCCGACGGACAACCGCACGACCGCCTACGCCCACCGGCCCATTCGCGGCGAGGTATGGGTTGGGCGAGTCCCGACCGTCGCTCCGTCCGCGGAGCCGGTGCTGCAGCCACTGAAGCTGCCGGAAGTCGAGGCACCGTCTTGGCATCCGAACGAGGGCGCTGATCTGGACGCGATGCGCGGATACCGGACCACGGTCCACGGCCGCCCCGTGCAGGTTGTTCGGGGCGACTTCCACCGCCATACCGAGCTCAGCTGGGACGGCGGCGGGGGCAACGACGGGAACCTGCAGGAGTTCTACCGTTACATGCTGGATGCCGCCGCCATGGACTTCGGAGCGTCGACCGACCATCAGGGGGGCGCCTACGACTACTGGTGGTGGTACTCGCAGAAGATGACCGACATGCATCACCTGCCCGGCGCCTACACCAGCATTTTCGGCTACGAGCGCAGCGTCACCCAGCCCAACGGCCACCGCAACGTATTCTTCGCTGACCGCGACGGCGTAGTCGTGCCGTTCTTCCAGCGGGACGCGCGGTCCTATGCTCTGGGGCGCAATCCGATCGGCGACGTGCCCGCCGTCGGGACCGGAGACGTCGTGCGCGACGACACCAAGCATCTGTACGCGGAGCTGCGCCGGATGGGCGGCATCGCGATCTCCCACACCTCCGGCACGCGGATGGGCACCGACTGGCGGGACAACGATCCCGAGATTGAGCCGGTCGTCGAGATCATGCAGGGGGCGCGGACCAACTACGAGTACGTTGGCGCCCCGCTGTCGGCCGACAGCTCGGCCCCGCAGGACGCGCCGGGTGGCTATGAGCCCGTCGGCATGGTCCGCAACGCTTGGAACAAGGGCTACCGCTTGGGCATCACCGCGAGTTCCGATCACGGCTCGACCCACTACTCCTACACGATGGTTTACACGGACCGCCTCACGCGGGAGGGCATCCTGGACGCCATACGGCGCCGACACACCTACGGGGCGACGGACAACATCCTGCTGGACGCTCGCATGGGAGAGCACTTCATGGGCGACGAATTCCGCGCCTCCGAACCAGTGCCGCTGAGAGTCAAGGTGCGCGGCACGACGGAGATTGACCGCGTCGTGGTCTTCCGCGGCGAGCAAGTCGTCTACACCCACCAAGCCGGCGGCCAGGAGGCGGAGTTTGAGTACCTGGACCAAGGTCCTTCGTGGGACGGCGTCCAATACTATTACGTGCGGGTCGAGCAATCGGACGGCAATGTAGCTTGGGGCAGCCCCTTCTGGGTCCGCTATTGACCTAGGGCGGCGCGGTGCGGCCCGCTCCGGGCTAGGTGTTGATCGAGCCCCCGTCCACGGCGATCGTCTGCCCGGTCACGAAGTCGCTGTCGGAGGAAGCTAGGAACAGCAGGGCACCGAGCAGGTCCTCCGGCAGGCCGTGGCGCCGCAGCGCCCGGCTGGCGAGCACCTTGTCCTCGGCCCTCCGAACATGAGCCTCGTTCTGGAGGATGCTGTCGCTGAGGATCAGACCGGGGGCCAGCGTGTTCACGCAAATCCCGTGTTCTCCGAGTTCCCGTGACAGCGCCCGCGTCAGGGCCAGCACCGCCCCCTTGGATGTGATGTAGTGCGCCATGCGGGTCGGCTGGCCCTTGTAGGCGGTGGCCGACGAGATGTTGACGATCTTTCCGGACTGCTGGCGGATCATTTGCGGCGCGACGTGCTTGGCCATCAGGAAGCAGCCGCGGACGTTGACCGCCATCACGCGGTCCCAGAGCTGGCAGTCGATGTCGAGGAAGCGGACCGGCGGCAGCTCGGAGTAGATGGCGGCATTGTTGACCAGGATGTCGATTCGCCCGCGCTCTTGACAGACCCTCTTCGCGAGCGCCAGCACCGAGGCCTCGTCGCGCACATCCGTCGGCACGTGCCAGGCGTCGCCTCCTTCGTGCTGGATGGCGCGCGCCACCGGCGCGCCGTCGGCAATGTCAGCCAAGTAGACGGCCGCCCCCTCGGCGGCCAGCGCCTTCGAGTAGGCGGCGCCCAGCCCCTTGGCCCCGCCCGTGACGATCGCGACCTTGCTCGCCAGCTTGCTCATCGGCTGCTCGGTGCGGCTGCGCGGCTGCCCGCCCAGCCTCCTGCCCGCATTGTCGCAAAGGCTGCCGGAGTCCGGATCGCGGCCGCTGAATCAGGTCGCGCCAGCGGCTGCCAGTAGGATGGTGCGGTGACGCGAGCAACGCTGCTGGGCGCTCTGTCGGTGACCCTCCTTGTTTCCTGCCAGCCCTCGGGGGACTCGCTGCACCGCCTCTTCGACGAGTACTTCGAGGACTTCTTGCGCGAGAACCCGGAGGTGGCCACTTCGATGGGCAGGCATGACCACGGTGACCGCTGGAGGGACTGGTCCCAGCCCGCCCGGGCGGCGTGGGCCGAGCGGCTGGAGGGCTACCTGGGCCGTCTCGACCGGTTCGACCCGCAGGCGCTGGATCATCAGGACCGCCTCAGCCGGGGGCTGCTCCGGCGGGGCATCCGGGACGAGCTCGACGGCCTGCGGTTCGCGGCGTTCCTCACCCGCCTGTCGCAGTTGGGAGGCTTCCATACACGGGTGCTCCTGACGCTGCGGGAGATGCCGGCGCGCACTGAGGCCGATTACCGGCAGATCCTCGCGCGCTTGGAGCAGGTGCCCTCCTACGTGGGTCAGAACCTGTCCGCCCTGCGCCAAGGGGTGGACGAGGGTGTCGTGCAGCCGGCGCTGGTCGTCAGGCGAGTCATCGGCCAGCTGGATCGTCAGGCCGCGCCGCCGCCGTCGGAGTCTCCGCTGCTGGCCGCCTTCCGTGACTACCCGGACTCCTTCGGGACGGCCCTCCGCGAGGAGCTGAGCGGCGCGGCGCGGCGAGCGTACGCCGACGGCTTCCAACCGGCGTGGCGGCGCCTGCGAGCTTTTCTCGCTGACGAGTACTTGGAGGTCGCGCGACCGGAATTGGCGGTCACCAGCCTGCCTGGCGGGGAGGCCGCCTACCGCTATTTCGTGCGCCTGCACACCTCGCTGCCGCTGGCCCCGGCGGAGATCCATGAAATCGGCCTGCGCGAGGTCGAGAGGATCGACAGCGCGATGCGCGCGATCGCGGACGAGGCGGGCTTCGATGGGGACTCCGAGCGCTATGAGCGCTACTTGAGCACCGCCCCGGCCCAGCTGTTTGAGAGCCGGTCAGCGATGTTGGCCTACCATCGCGACTTGGCCCTGCGAGCGCTGCCCGAGCTCCCGAAGCTCTTCCGGCAGCTGCCCAGGCACGCGTTCGGGATCCGAGCGATTCCGCCGGACCGGGAGGCCGGCACCGCCTCGAACTACAATCCCCCCGCCGCCGACGGCTCGCGGGCCGGGTGGTTCAACCTCAACGCCTACCGGGCCGAACGGCAGTGGCGGTTCGACAAGCCCGCCTTGGTGCTGCATGAGACTGTGCCCGGCCACCACCTGCAGATCGCCAAGCAGCGTGAGCTGGAAGGGCTGCCCGAGTTCCGCAGCATGTACCGCTCCACAGCCTACGTCGAGGGCTGGGCGCTGTACGCCGAACTCTTGGGGCACGAGCTGGGAGTGTACGACGACCTTCCCAGCCGCTTCGGGGCATTGGAGAGCGAGCGCTTCCGGGCGCGCCGGCTGGTTGTGGACACCGGGCTGCATGCCATGGGCTGGCCGCGCCGGAGGGCGATCGAGTACCTCGGAGACGAGGCCGAGGTGGATCGCTATATCGCTTGGCCCGGCCAAGCCCTCGCCTACAAGATGGGCCAGTTGAAGATCCTCGAGCTCAAGGCGGCCGCCCAGGCGGCCCACGGCGAGCGCTTCGACATCCGCGACTTCCACGACGCGGTGCTCCGCGACGGCCCGTTGCCGTTGGAAATGCTGGAGGAGCAGGTGATGCGGTACGTCGAGCCAGCCGGGACCGGAGGCGGCTAGCCAAGTTCGGATCCACGGGCGCCCGTCGCCCGTGCCAAGATAGTCGAGGGGAACCATGCCGGAGGCTGCAGTGAGCGCGGGAAGATCCTTGGAACCGCTGCAGGTCCTGTCGGGCAGTGACTCGACGCAGGTCGGGAACTACTTCGTCTCCAACTACCCGCCGTTCTCGCTGTGGAACCGCAAAGCCGTCGGGAGCGCTCTGGAACGGCTGGGGCGGCCCGGCGACCCCGCCACGCCGCTCGGACTGTACGTCCACCTGCCGTTCTGCCGCAAGCGTTGCGACTTCTGCTACTTCCGCGTCTACACGGACAAGAACAGCCGCCAGATCGAGGGCTATCTGGACGCCGTGCTGCGAGAGGCGGCGGCGGTCGGGAACCGGCCCTTCGTGCGCGACCGCGTCTTGGACTTCGTCTACTTCGGCGGGGGCACGCCGTCCTACCTCTCCAGCCGGCAGCTGGCCCGCTTGGTGGCCGGTTTGAAGGACGCCCTGCCGTGGGGCGCGCCGAGGGAGTTCGCCTTCGAGTGCGAGCCCGGGACGCTCACCCAGACCAAGCTGGGAGCCATCCGCGACTTGGGTGTCGACCGCCTCAGCTTGGGTGTGGAGAACTTCGATGACGGAATCCTGGCGGCCAACAATCGCGCCCACCGCTCCAAGGAGATCTACCGCGTGTGGGGCTGGCTGGAGAGCGCGGGCTTCGAGCAGGTCAACCTCGACCTGATCGCCGGCATGGTCGGGGAGACTGACGACCGGTGGAGCCGGACCGTGGCCGAGACCGTCCGGCTGCGGCCCGACGCGGTCACCGTCTACCAGATGGAGATTCCCTACAACACGACCATTTACCAAGGCATGCGGGACCGGGGTGCGGAGGTCGCTCCAGTGGCGGACTGGTCGACCAAGCGGCGCTGGACGCGCCAGGCGTTCGAGGCGCTTGAGGCCGAGGGCTACCGGATTGGCAGCGCCTACACCGCCGTCAGGGACTCCTCCCGCATCCGCTTCGTCTACCGTGACCAACTGTGGGATGGCGCGGACATGCTGGCGCTGGGGGTGTCCTCCTTCGGCTACTTGGACGGCGTCCATTACCAGAACGAACCCAACATGGGGCCGTACCTGCAGACCGTCGGCGCGGGGGGGCTGCCGGTCTTCCGGGCGCTGCCGGTCACCTCCGAGCAGGCCATGATCCGCCAGTTTGTCCTGAAGATGAAGTTGGGGCGCGTCGCGGCGCGACCCTTCCTGGACAGGTTCGGAGTGCGCGTGACGCATCGTTGGCGGGACGCCTTGGCGCTGTTTCGGGACCGCGGCCTGCTGAAGTTTGACGAGGACTCCATCGAGCTCACTCGCGAGGGGCTGCTGCGGGTGGACTCGCTGCTGCATGCCTTCTTCCTGCCCGAGCACACTAATGTCCGCTATGCCTGATTCCGGAGGCGGCTGGGACGGAGGCGAGCTGGACGCTCTCGTGCTCGGGGGCGGACCGGCCGGATCGACGGCCGCCGCCGTGCTGGCCGCCTCGGGTCGTCGTGTGCTGGTCGTTGAGCGGGAGCGGTTTCCGCGCTACAAGGTGGGTGAGTCGCTGCTGCCGTACTGCTACTTTCCGCTGCAGCGCATCGGCATGATCGACAAGCTGCGCACGTCCAGCTTCGTCAAGAAGTACAGCGTGCAGTTCGTGTCGGTCAACGGCCAGTCGTCGAGCCCCTTCTACTTCTTCCAGCACCTCGACCACGCCGCGGCGCAGACTTGGCAGGTGCTGCGCAGCGAGTTCGACCAGCTGCTGCTGGACAATGCCGTCGAGAAGGGTGCCCGAACGCTGATGGGGGTCACCGCCAAGGAGTTGCTGCTCGAAGGCGGTCGCTGCGTCGGGCTGCAGGTGGATCGGGACGGGGTCAGATTCCCGATCCGGGCGCCGGTGACGATCGATTGCGGGGGCAGGCACGGTTTCGCAGCCACGAAGCTGGGCTGGATCCGTCCGGATCCGCAGCTCAACAAGGTGGCCGTGTGGACGTACTACCGGGGTGCCAAGCGCGACCGAGGCTACGACGAGGGCGCCACCACCGTCGCCTACCTTCCGAACAAGGGCTGGTTTTGGTACATTCCGCTGGCCGACGACACGGTCAGCGTGGGTGTCGTGGCGGAGCGCGACTACCTGTACCGGGAAGGGAAGGATCTGGCGGAAGTCTGGAGGCGGGAGACCGCCGCCAATGCATGGATCGCCGATCATCTGGCTGCCGGCCGCCGCTGCGAGCCGCTGCGGGTCACGGCGGAGTACTCCTATCGGTCCCGCTACTGCGCCGCGGACGGGCTGGTGCTGGCCGGAGACGCCTTCACTTTCCTAGATCCCGTGTTCTCGTCGGGAGTGCTGCTGGCCCTGCTGAGCGGCGAGCGCGCCGCGCACGCCGTGGACAGTGCGCTGCGGGCCGGCGACGTGCGAGCGGACAGGTTCGCGGCATACGGGGCGGACCTCACTAGCGGCGTCGAGGCCATGCGCAAGCTGGTCTACGCCTTCTACGAGGAGACCTTCAGCTTCGGCAAGCTGCTCAAGCGCCATCCGGCGCTGCGCGGTGACCTCACTGACTGCCTGATCGGCAACCTGACCCACGATTTCGGTCCGCTGTTCGAGGCGGTCGGGGAATTCGCGAAAGTGCCGCGGCGCCTGCCTTACGGGGGCGTGCCCGCGCAGGCGGCCGCCTTGCCGGCGCACGGCTGAGGGCGGGCTGCCGGAAGCGCCCGCGTGTGCCATTATGGCGGGCAGGAGGAAGCGGTTGCGATGAAGCTGGTCCAAGTGAGCGTCGGCGGGACGATGACGGCGGCCGTGCTCGAGCAGGGAAGTTGCCGGGCGCTGCCCGGATGGACCGTCTCCCGGTTGCTGGCCGAGGTCGACGCGCGCGGCGGGACCGTCGCGGAGCTGGCCGCATCCCTGCAGGCCTCCGGGACGATCGAGATGGATGCGTCTGCCCGGCGGCTCATCCCGCTGGTTCCGGCTGAGGTCTGGGGTTGCGGCTGCACGTACGCCCCCAGCGCTGACTTCCGAGACGGGGAGCTCGGTACGCGGGACGGTATGTACTCCTACGTCCACAACCCTGCCAACCGTCCGGAGACCTTCTTCAAGGGAACGGCCCGAGTGTGCGTCGGGCCCGATGAAGGCATCGGCATCCGCCGGGACTCGTCGTTCACCGCTCCCGAACCGGAAGTGGGCATCGTGACTGGGGCAAGTTTGCGGCTGCTGGGCTACGTGCTCGGCAACGATGTGTCCGCTTGGGACATCGAGCGGGAGAACCCGCTCTACCTGCCGCAGTCGAAGGTCTATCGAGCCTGCTGCTCGCTCGGGCCGGTCCTAGTCACGCCGGACGAGATTCCCGATCCCTACGCGCTGGAAATGACCTGCACGATCGAGCGCGACGGTCGGGAGATCTTCCGCGGGAGCGCGTCGACCGCCCAGTTGCGGCGTAAGTACGAGGACCTGATCGAGGTGGTCGGACGCTGCAACCCGCTGCCGACGCCGACCGTGATCCTTACGGGTACCGGCATCATCGTCAAGGAGGACGCCGCCCTGCGGCCCGGCGATCTGTGCCGCATCCGCGTCCCGGGTTTGGGCGAGCTGTCCAATCACGCCGAGCCGGTCTGATTCTCCGCCCCGTTCTCGACGTCGCGCAGCACTCGCAGCGTGTTGAGTCCCAGGACTTTCTCGATGTCGGGCTCGCTGAAGCCTCGCGTCGCTAGGCCTTCCGCGATGGCGGGGAGCTTGGAGACGTCCTCCATGCCGGCCGGCAGCTCGCCGTCCACGCCGTCGAAGTCCGAGCCGAGGCCCACGCTCTCGACGCCCCCGACCTTGGAAACATGCTCGATGTGGTCGAGCAGGATGCCGAGCGGTGGGCGGCCGACGGCTGCCAGCCGGGCCGCCGTTCGCGCTCCGTAGCCGCCGTCCCGCCCGGCGTCGGGATGGGCGGCGTCCCACTCAGCGGCGCGGGCGGCGAAGCCGGCGTCCAGGAACCGCGCGTAGTAGTTGACATGGATCACGCCGCCGCGGTCGGCGGCGGCGCGGATCATGTCGTCCGTCAGGTTCCGCTTGTTCGGGCAGAGGGCTCTGGCAGAGGAGTGCGAGGCGATCACCGGAACCGCCGAGGCCTCGAGGGTGTCCCAGAACGTGCGGTCCGAGGTGTGCGAGATGTCCACCATCACCCCGAGGCGGTTGAGTTCGGCGACGACCTCGCGGCCGAACTCCGAGAGGCCCCGGTCCTCGTCGCTGCCGGACGACCCGGCCCAAGGAGTGTCGGCGCTGTGGGTGAGCGTCAGGTAGCGGGCCCCGAGCCGCCACAGCGTTCTGAGCACTGCCAGCGAGGAGTCGATCATGTGGCCGCCCTCGACTCCCAGCAGGATGGCGATGCGGCCGGCTTGGCGGGCCGCCTCGATCTCGGCGCTGGTGCGGGCCAGTGTCAGGTCCTGCGGGAAGCGCGCCACCTCCATCTGGACGGCGTCGATAATCTCCAAGGCCCGCTTCACTGCTTGCAGCCCGGTGTTGCGGGTGGCGCTGGTATACACCGACAAGAAGGCGGCGGTCAGGCCGCCCTCCCGCATGCGGGGCAGATCGACCTCGCCGATCTTGTTGCTGGCCCCGAGATCGTAGCCCGGCTGGCCGAACAGCATCGGCGTGTCGCAATGCAAGTCGATTACGTGGCGTCCCGAGTCTTCGCCGGACGTCCCGTCCGGCGTTGCGGGCGCACCTCCCTCCGAATCTGAGCGGCAGCTCAGGGCCGCCGCAGCCAGAGCAGAGGCGCAAGCTCTCCTAGTCAGGGACATATGGGAGATTCTATCCTTGGAGCTGGATGACGCCGAGATTCGCCGAAGCCGTCGCGTTCGCCAGCCGGCTGCACCGCACGCAGGTGCGCAAGGGCAGCCCGGTGCCGTACTTGTCGCACCTGCTGGGCGTCGCCTCGCTCGTGATGGAGTCTGGCGGCGGGGAGAGCGAGTGCATCGCGGCGCTGCTGCATGACGGCGTGGAGGACCAAGGCGGCGCGCGGGTGGCGCTTGAGATCCGGCGGCGCTTCGGAGACCGGGTGGCGCACGTCGTCGAGGCCTGCACCGAGCGGCGGGGCGAAGGCCTGAGCTGGGAGGATCGCAAGCGGCACTCGCTGCGGAAGGTGCCCCAGCTCGACGCTTCGGCGCGTCTGGTGCTCACCGCTGACAAGCTGCATAACGTCCGCTCGCTGACCGCCGACTTGCGAAGGCTGGGCCCCGCCATCTGGGACCGCTTCAGCAGGGGGCGGGAGGGGACATTGTGGTACTACCGGGCCATGACGAGGGCGCTGGCCGCCGCGCCCCCCAGCCCGCTGCTCGCCGAGCTCGAATTCGCGGTGGGCGTCTTGGACGAGGTCGCCGCCGGGCGGTCCGGCGCGGCACTACCCAGAGCCTAGGCTGAGGGGCGCGTCCGGGCCGGCGGCGGCGCTCCACAATCAGCGCTCCCAGCACGGCCGGGCGCAGGACTCGGCGACCAACTCGCGCAGGGCCGGTTCGTTGATCTCCTCCAGACTCCTCAGATACAAGCAGCCCTTGCCGCGCGTGTGGCGGCCGAGCGACGCCAGGCGTCGGGCCTCGCTGTCGAGGTCGAGGCTGAGGTAGATCGTCAGGGCCTTCTTCCGCGACGCGAAGCCGACACGGAACCATGTTCCGCTCCTCCCGCTGGCATAGCGATAGGTGTAGGAGCCGAAGCCGACGATGCCGCCGGCCCACATCGCAGGTTCTTGCCCGGAGACCTCGGTCATGAGCTTGCAGAGCAGCTGGCAGTCGCGGCGCCGCGTCGGATACTCGATCGCCGCCAAATGCTCGGCCACCGCCTCTCCGGTGGGACGCGTCCTCAGGGTCGCCATGCCCTCACTGTAGAGGCTGCTCCGCCCCGATAGCGCTGCGTAACCCGTAACTCTCATCGCAAATACCGCGCCACAATGGTATGGCGGCCATGGGCACGTGACCGAACGGACCGTCTCGCACTACCAGATTCTCGAGCCGCTCGGGGAGGGCGGCATGGGGGTGGTCTACAAGGCTGAGGACACCAAGCTGAAGCGCACCGTCGCGCTCAAGTTCCTCTCCAAGGAGCTCACCGGGACGGGCGAGCACGCCGAGCGCTTCCTGCGCGAGGCGCGAGCGGCGGCTGGACTCGACCACCCCAACATCTGCACGCTGTACGAGATCGACCGGGCGGGCGGCGAGACGTTCCTGTCGATGGCCTTCCTGGACGGCGAAACGCTGGACCGCAGGATCGCGGCCGGCCCGCTGCCGCTGCCTGCGGTCTACGAGATCGGACGGCAGGCGGCCGAGGGCCTTGCCGCCGCGCATGCCGCGGGAGTGGTCCACCGCGACATCAAGCCTTCCAACATCATGGTCAACGACGGCCCCCACGGTCGTCCCTCAGTCAAGCTGATGGACTTCGGCTTGGCCAAGATCTCGGGCGAGAGCCAGCTCACGAAGGTGGACGTGCGACTCGGCACGGCCGCCTACATGTCCCCCGAGCAGGCGATGGGCGAGGAGGTGGGGCCCGCGAGCGACTTGTGGTCGCTCGGAGGTGTCCTCTACGAAATGGTCGCCGGCGAGCCGCCATTCAAAGGCCACTACGATCAGGCGATCCTCTACTCGGTGCTCAACGAGGACCCCGAGCCCCTGACCTCCAAGCGCTCGCAGGTTCCGATGGAGCTGGAGTGGATCGTTGACAAGTGCTTGGCCAAGTCGACGGCCGACCGCTACCAGAGCGCCGCGGAGCTGGCGGTGGATCTCGAGACGCTGGCCCGCAAGGCGACGCAGGGCCGCACAACGATCGTTTCCGGCGGCGCCGCGCGCACTGCCGTCGCGGCCGGCGAGGCCGAGAAGGTGCGATCCACGTCAGATGAGGGCCGCCTCCCGATGAGTGCCGCTCGGCGGCCGCGAGCTGCCGTGGCCGGCTTGGCGGCCGTGGCCTTGCTGGCCGCCGGATTCGCCGGTGGGCGCTTCCTAGCCGGCGGAGAGGAGCCGCCACCCGCTCCCACGCGCCGCTTCACGCTCCGCCCGGACAGCTTGGCCGACCAAGGCGCGCGGCTGGGTCAAGTCGCCATCTCACCCGACGGCAGCGTGATCGCCTACAGCGCCGCGGGAATGCTCGGGGGGCTTTGGCTGCAGTCGTTCGACCGCCACGAACCGGCGCGTGTGGAAGGTGTGGGCGGCGTGCGCGCGCTGTTCTGGTCGCCAGACGGTGAGCAGGTCGGCTTCGTGGGAGGCGCGGGCATCGGCAAGATTGGGCTGCGCCGCCTGGATGTCACCATGCTCGTCGACGACCCGGATCTGGGCGGCACGAGCGCGGCGTGGAGCGCGGACGGACAGGCCATCCTGTTCACTGCTTTCGGGGGCAGGATCCAGCAGGTCTCGGCCATGGGCGGCCCGGTCCGGCAGCTGGACGATCCGCACGCGGGTCCGGGACAGCGCCGTTCCCTGACCACCAGCTTGGCGGTGATTGATCTCTCAGTGGATCGACAGGTCCTGCTGTACGGCCAGCGCTCCTTGGATCGCGACTCCGTGATGGCGCGACCGCTCTCGGAAGGCACCTTGGGACAGCCCGTGACCTTGGCCGAAGGGATGTTCCCGGTCTACTCGGCCAGCGGCCACATCCTCTACCACCCCAAGGACAACAGCGCCGCGATCTGGGCCGTCCCGTTCTCCCCGGAGAGCATGGAGCTGACCGGGGAAGCGTTCCTCGTGGAGCAAAACGGCAGCAACGCCTCGTTGTCCTCCGACGGCGTGCTGGTTTACTCGGACGATCCGCGGACGGGCGAGATGCACCTGGCTTGGTTCGACGCCCAAGGCCGGCAGGTCGGAACCATCGGCCGGGAGCAGCCGTGGATGTCCGGCCCCGTCGTGTCGCCGGATGGCAGCAAGGTCGTGGTGGTGGCGGGCCGCGGCCGGGACTTCGATCTGTGGGTGCATGATGCGGACCGCCCCGTGGTCAGCCGGCTGACGTTCGACGACTTGCAGGAGGACGGGGCGGTGTGGTCTCCGGACGGCGCGAGCGTCGTGTTCGCGCAGCGGGACTCGCCGGAGCTGCGGCTGGTCTCGGCCAGCGGGGGAGAGCCGGCGCGCACGATCTACCGCGCCAAGGGCGGTTCCTTGGTGCCCTTGGCTTGGTCGCCGGACGGCTGCTGCATCCTGCTGCAGCATCGTCAGGTGCGGGTGGGGCCTCGCTCGCCAAGCTCCAGTTCCGCTGGCCAGGAGGGCGGAGCGGCGCCGCCCCCGGGCCGGTCGTCGACCCCTGCCAGAGGCAGCGGCCTCGTCTATCTGGAGCGCGGCGCGGGGGACGCGTGGCAGCTCCAGGAGTTTCACCCCGTTGTGCCTTACATCGTTGACGAGGCGACATTCTCGCCGGACGGACGTTACTTGGCCTTCGAGAGCAACGAGACCGAAGACTTTCAGATCTATGTGCGGCCCTTCCCCGAAGGCGGGCAGCGCTGGCAGGTTACGACCGATGGCGGACGGCAGCCCCGCTGGAGCGCGGACGGCGGCGAGCTCTACTACCTGCGGGGTGCGACGCTCCATGCGGTCGAGGTGTCGACCGCCTCCGGCTTCTCCGCTGGGGACGCCCGCCCGCTGTTCTCCAGCGACTCTCTGTCGGGTCCGAGGCGCCGCTCCCAATGGGACGCCGGTCCCGGCGCCCGCTTCGCCTTGGTTGGTCTGGCCGGCAGCGCGAAGCCTCCGGCCATCCGCGTCGTCCTGAACTGGCTCTCCGAGTTCCGGTCGCCCTAGCGGATCGTCGCGCCTTCGCGGGTCTGCTGGACCGCCGAGGACATGAGCTGGATGGGTCTCGGCTCTCCCAGCTGGGCGGGCTGTGTTCCCAGCACGGTGACGTCCAGCACCGCCTTGAACCGTGCTCCGAACTCGCGCAGTCGGAAGGTCCACGGCACGCTTCCTGGAGGGTCCTTCGCGCAGAAGCCGACGGCGTCCAGGCCGAGAGTTCTCGCCAGGAACACAGCCCTGGCCGCATGGAACCTCTGGGAGACGATCAGGAAGGAGTCCTGTCCCAGCACCCTGTGCGCCCGCACGACCGAGTCAAGCGTTCTCAGGCCGGCCGAGTCCTCCGTGATGCTGCGTTCGGGCACGGCCAGCCCGACCAAGTCGCGCTTCATGTCGACCGGCTCGTTGTAGTAAGGGCTCGGATTCGAGCCGCTGGCGATGATGTGCTCGATCTTGTTGCCGTGGTAGAGCTCGGCTGCGGCCGCGATGCGGGCCGCGTAGAATTCGTTCAAGCCGTGCCCGCGGTTGCGGGAGGTTCCCAGCAGCAGCCCCACCGGCCGTTCCGGTACCTCATCCAGCACCTCGTACAGGTACGGACGCGCGGACTGCTCAATGTAGTAGCTGGCCGTCTGCACCGCCAGCGCGAGTCCGCCGGCCGCGACCAGCAGCGCGATGCCGCCAGCCGACGCTACGCTCCTGCGAATCTGCGCCAGCCGCTCCATGCCGTGTGTTGGCAAGGGACCTTGGTCCCCGCCGTATGATCATACTCGCATAGAGTACCATTGGCCCATGCGGCTTCGATGCCTCCAGCTGGTGACGCTCGCGGCAGCGGGCGCCTTTATTGCTTGCGACGCTGGTTCCGGGACCGCAAGCCGGCCTGCTGCCCCCAACTTCATCGTCTTCCTGGCGGACGACCTCGGCTGGACCGATCTGGGCTGCTACGGCAGCGACTTCTACCGAACGCCCAACATAGACCGGCTGGCGGCGGACGGCGTGCGATTCACTCACGGCTACGCCGCCTGCACGGTTTGCTCGCCGACGAGGGCCGCCCTCATGACCGGCCTCTACCCAGGCCGCACCCAGGTGACGGACTGGATTCCCGGCCATCGGAGGGACGGCGCGCCGCTGAGGCCGCCGGATTGGACCATGCGGCTCGAGCACCGCCACACCACGCTGGCGGAGGCGCTGGCCGCCGAGGGCTACCGCACGGCGCATGTAGGCAAGTGGCACTTGATGCCGCGCCTCGATCCCGCCTCGATGGCGGACTACTTCCCGGACAGGCACGGCTTCCAGCGCAATGTTGGCGGCAACGAGTGGGGTGCGCCGGGCAGTTACTTCCATCCCTACGAGGGACGCAGCCGGCGGGTCTACCCGCTGCCGGAGGGCGGCGCGGCAGGCGACTACCTGACGGACCGTCTGACGGACGAGGCGCTGGGCATCCTGGAGGACTTCCGGGACGGCCCGTTCTTCGTGAACTTCGCCTTCTACACCGTCCACACCCCGATTGAGGCCAAGCCGGAGGACCGCGAGCCGTTCGCGGCGCGAGGGAACCCCGGCGGCCGCCACCGCAATGCCGATTATGCCGGGATGCTGGCCGCGCTGGACCGCAGCGTAGGCCGCGTGCGAGCCAAGCTTGAGGAACTGGGGATCGACTCCAACACGGTCATCATCTTCACGGGCGACAACGGCGGGCTGGACCGGAAGGGGCCTGACGGCCGGATGGGGAATCCCACCGAGAACGCGCCGCTGCGCGCGGGGAAGGGCTCGGCCTACGAGGGCGGAGTCCGCACGCCCACGATCTACTACTGGCCCGGCGTTACGCCGGCGGGCGCGACCAGCGCCGAGCCGGTGATCACGGTCGACGTCTACCCTACCGTCTTGGAGATGGCCGGGATCGACCGCGGCTCCGCTGCCGGAGAGCGGGTGGACGGAGCCAGCCTCGCCGGCTTGCTGCGGGACCCCGCTGGCGAACTCGGTCGCGAGGCGCTGTTCTGGCACTACCCTCACTACCACAACGGCGGGGCAACGCCGCATTCCGCGGTGCGGGAAGGGGACTGGCGACTGGTCCACTTCTACGAGGACGATCGCGTCGAGCTCTACAACCTGGCTGAGGACGTGGGCGAGGAGCGCGACTTGGCTGCCGCGCTGCCGGACAAGGCCGCCGCGCTGCGGGCCAGGCTGGACGCGTGGCGCGGCGAGGTGGCCGCTCAAGAGCCCCTCCCCAATCCGCAGGCGCGCTGACCGGCTGGCGCCGGCGCTAGCGCGAATGAATGCGGATGTGGTCGCGACGTACCTCCGCGGTGCTGGCGGCTCCGACTTGCACCATGTCTTGGGCGAGCTCTGTCTGCAGCATCTCGATCACCGTGCGCACGCCGGCCGACCCGTAGGCGGCCAAGCCCCACATGGCGGGCCGGCAGACGAGCACGGCGGATGCGCCCATTGCCAGCGCCTTGAGGATGTCGCCGCCGCGCCGGAATCCGCCGTCGACCAGCACCGGAATCCGGCCCTCGAGGGCGTCGGCGACCTGCGGCAGCGCCGCCGCTGGCTCCATTAGGCCTTGAGCGCGATCCGCGCCGTGGTTGGAGACGATGACGGCGGACATACCGTGGTCCGCCGCGGCGACCGCCTCCGCGGGCCGCATCACGCCCTTCAGCACGACGGGGATTCCGGCCGCCTCGCACAGCCGCTCGAGCCGGGCCCAACTGCTGCCTCCGGTGCCTCCGCGATCCGGCCGGGGCAGGCCCAGAGTCAGGCAGATCGCCCGCCGCCCGGCCTCGCGGGCGCGCTGGACCCGGGCTGCGACGGCTCCCATATCGCTGCTTGGATAGAGCTGGTGCCACGCTCCTGAAGCGGCTGCGGCGGACGCGTTTACAGCTGTCCCGCTGTGCTCCGCCGTGACGATGACGGCCTCGGCCGCCGCCGCGCCCTCAACCGTTGCGCTCTCTCCAGCGGGATGGACGAGGTGCTGGCCCGAGGCCGGGCCGACCAGGATGGGTGCCAGCATCTTCTGGCCGAGCAGGCGGACAGACAGGTCTAGGCCGAGCGTGTTGACCATCATGCGGGGCCGGAACGTGATCCGATCCAAGGCTTCGCGCTCGCCGCCTGCGATCCGCTCGAAAGCCGCGGCACTGAGGGCCTGGCGGGCCATCGGCTCGAGTTCGGGCGCACTGGCTAGCTGGTCGAGGGGTATGGCACGCCCCGACGGCTGTCGCGCTGGCCGCGACGGGAACTGGCTGCGCAGGGCTGGCGAAGCCGCCAGCAGTGCCGCCAGCCGGGTCAAGGCCGCCCGCCTGCCCAATGCGCTCATGGGAAGTCAGTGCGCACCAGGGAAGGTCCGACCTCAGCCAGCGAGGAGAGGCCGCAGGCCGCCATCGACCGGGCCAGCTCGCTTTGCACGATCTCGAGCACGCGCGCCACGCCGGGCCCGCCGAAGGCGCCGAGGCCCCAGCGGGGGGCCCGTCCGAGGCAAACCGCGGCGGCGCCCAGGGCCAAGGCCTTGAGCACGTCGCTGCCGCGGCGGAACCCGCTGTCCACCACGACCGGGATGCGTCCTCCGACTGCCGCCGCAATCTCGGGCAGCACCTCCAAGGCGGAGGGTGTGTAGTCCAAGGTGCGCCCGCCGTGGTTGGAGACGACGATCCCATCCAAGCCGAGCTCGATGGCCAGCAGCGCGTCTTCGGCGGTGAGGATGCCCTTGGCCAGCATGGGCACCTGGACGATCGATCGCAGCTCCTCGAACAGCTTCCACTCGTACCACTGGCGGCGGGACGAGAATCGGTAGCGCGCCGCGCTTCCGCTCAGCCGGGGCGGCCGCGACGGTCGCAAGGAAAGGTTCCGGTCGTGGACGGTGCGGTCGTAGAACGACGCCTGCTGATCAATGGTGACCACCACTGCCTTGGCGCCGGCTTCTTGAGCGGCCTCGACCGGCTCCCGGTTCTGCTCCAGCTCCTGCCGCGGGTACAGTTGGAACCACAGCGGGCCGCCGGAAGCCTTGGCGATTTCCGCGAACGGCATCGTCGAGACATGGCTGACGATCATCGGCGTCTCGTCCGCCCGGGCGCAGCCGGCGTAGGTGGCGGCCTCCTTGTCGGGGTGCAGTGCGCCGTGCGCAGCCGACGGAGCGACCATCACGGGATGCCGCAGCGGTGTGCCGAGAATCTCGGTCCCGGTCTGTGGGGCGCCGACCCCGCCCACCGCCTTGGGCCTCAGCTGCACCCAATCGAAGGCCTCGCGGTTGCGGCGGACGGTGAACTCGCTGCCCCCGCCCCGGGCGGTGTAGTTGAAGGTGGCCCGGTCCAGCCTTTGGAAGGCGGCCGCCTCGAAGTCTAAGGCGTCGCGCATCTCCTCCAAGCCCTCTGCCCGGGGACGGCTGCGCAGCGGGTCGAGCTGGGCGAACCCGCGCGGGGCGCCGGCCAAGAAGCCCGCCAAGCCCGCCAAGGCCCTTCTGCGAGTCGGGCTAGAGAGCCAGCGCGCTTGCGTGCGGATCATCGGTGGCGCCTCCATCCAAGCCCAGCAGGCTCCGGACGCGCCCGATTGTACAGCAGCCCGGAAGGGCGTCCGGAGTTCGCGGGGGCGCTCGGCGCCGCGCCTACCGGTCGCCGCCGAAGGACTCCAAGTAGACTCGCGCGAACTCTCGCCCAGCGATCAGCAGGCCCTCGCTGTTGGCATGGATGTTGCCCGGGTGGCGCGGCAGGTCCCGCAGAATGACGGCTGCGGCGCGGGGAATGCTCCGGGCGGCCCGGCCTTGGGCGCGCAGCACTTCCCAAGTGCCCACCCGCACGCTATCTCCCGGGTACGCGTCGGGATCGACGCCGTCGAGCTCGTCCGGCAGACCGTTCCGCCTGGGCATCGCCAGCAGCAGCGGCAGCTCCGGAGCGCCGAGATCTCGGCGCAGGGCCTCGACGAGTTCGCGCAAGTTCTGCTCGTAGCGCTTCGCCGCCCGCAGGTCCCGCATATCCTTGCCGCCCTGCAGCCACAGGAAACCCCGCAGCTCGGTGTCTCCGGTCTGCAGCGCGGCTCGGGCCTTGCCCAGCAGCTGGCGGTACAGCGGCCCCTTTCCCGCGTCGCCTGTGATCGCCGCGTCCTCCGCGCTCCAATCTGGGGCCCAGGCCATGATGCCGGTGCCTCCGACCGCCTGCTTGACGATGCCGACGCGGCTGCCGGGCCGTGCCGCGGCCAGCGCGTGAGCGAATCCGATCTCAGGCCCAAATGTTCGCTCCCTGATGCCCCAGCGCTCCCGCTGCGCCGGTGAAGGCTCGCCTAGCGGCCGGAGCGGCCGCCAGCTGCCGTCCTCGAAGATCTTGAGGCGGTCGTCATGTCCGAACCTCGCAACGCTCTCCAGATCGGTGCTGCTGCCCCAGCCGACCATGTTGGACTGCCCTGAGAGGAGGAACACCTGCAGGGGCCCGGCCGGCAGGCGCTGGCCGTAGACCTCGATCCAGTCCAAGCGCGAGCAGGCCGCGCTGCGCCCTCCCGGCATCAGGTCGGTGAAGCCGACTGACCGGACGCGGCCCAAGTCGGGCTCGTCCTCCCAAGCGGACTCGGTGACGGTGGCGACGTCGAGGCGCCGCCAGCGCGACGAGGAGGGCGCGAACTCGCTGACGCGCCACTGGTCGGAAGCTCCGTCCGCCTGCTCGCTGACCAACCACCGACCGTCCTCGAGTTCGACGACGGCGCGCAGCGAGCGGAATCCCGACTGGCGGCTGCGCCAACGCACCGTTGCCGTGCCCCGCAAGTCCATCAGGCCGCCGTCGGCCAAGGCTAGGCTGACCGCCCAAGGAGTGCGGGCGAGACCGGACCAGACGTAATGCGGGTCCCACGGACGAGCGTCGTGGAAGCTCTTCTTGACCAACGGCGGGCCTGGCCCGTGGACTGCGACCTCCAGGCCGGGGCTGGCTACGTCCTGCTGCGTCAAGGGGATGGAGGGCGGCGACGCGACCCAGTCCTCGCGGAAGATCAGCGGCGGCCTGCCGACGTCGGACGCCTGACCCAAGCCGCAGGCCAGCCAGGCGAGGAGGAACCAGCGCTGCATCGCTTACGAGGATAGCCGACGCACCGCGGCGCCTCCCTCGTCGGGCGGGGTGTAGGCGTTGAAGACGTACTGTTGAACCATCCGCTGGGTGTTGAAGAACGCGCCGTTGATGGCGATGGCGGACCGCATCACCTCGGCGAAGCCGAACGGGCGGTTGTAGAAGAGCGGGACGATGATGCGCTCCAGCTTGTCGTACAGCGCGTGTGCGACGCTCGCGTCATCGTCAGGGGCGTTGCGGTAGTTCGCCGCGGACCAGCCGGTAACCCCTTCGGCGTGGCCCTCGATCCACCAGCCGTCTAGCACGCTCAGGCTGGGGACACCGTTGAGCGCCGCCTTCATGCCGCTCGTGCCCGAAGCCTCGCGCTTCTTCTCCGGCGTGTTGAGCCACACGTCCACGCCGCTGGTCAGCAGCAGGCCAAGGTCCATCTCGTAATTCTCGACGTATGCCACCGGCACGGTCCCACGCAGCTCCCGCGCGGCCTCGAGGACACTGCGAATCATCCGCTTCCCGCCCTCGTCGCGCGGATGGGCCTTGCCGCCGAACACGATCTGGAACGGGCCGACCTGCGAGGCGATCCATTTGAGCCGGTCGAGGTTCTCGAACAGCAGGTGGCTGCGCTTGTAGGGAGTGGCCCGCCGGGCGAAGCCCAGAGTGAGGACTTCCTCGCTGAGCGCTTGACCGGTGCGCTCCTTCACGGCCCGGATCATGCGGGCCTTGGCCCGGCTGTGGGCTGCCGCCAGCTCCTTGAGGGGGATGTCCGTCGCGTAGCGCAGGTAGAGGTTGTCCTTGCGCCATTCCGGAATGTGGCGGTCGAAGAGCGCTTGGATCGCGGGCGCCGACCACATGACGGAATGCACGCCGTTTGTCACCGCCCGGATGCGGTAGTTCGGGAACATGTCCTGGGAGACGTGCTGGTGGATGCGGGCGACGCCGTTGACGTAGTACGAGCACTCCAGCGCCAGCTTCGTCATGTTGAGCATCTCGCCCTCGAGCATGTGGATCGCGTCCAGCAGCCGCGTCCGGCTGGGCCCCAGTACGGACTCCACCAGGAAGCGATGGAACTGGTCGTGCCCGGCCGGCACCGGCGTGTGCGTCGTGAAGACGCACCTGCCACGGACTTCGGCGAGATCGGACAGCGTGGCGGACTCATGCCCGCGAGACTCCACGACCTGCTCCAGCAGCGACAGCCCCAGCAGCGACGAGTGTCCCTCGTTCATGTGGTAGACACCGATGTCGTCATGCCCCAGCTGCTTCAGGATCCGTTGGCCGGCGATACCCAGAATGGCCTCTTGGCACAGGCGGTAGCGGTCGTCCCCGCCGTACAGCGAGTGCGTGAGGGTTCGGTCGGCGGCGCCGTTCCTCTCCACGTCGCAGTCCAGCAGGTACACCGGAACGACATGCCCCCCCACGCCACGCAGGTCGTAACGCCAGCAGCCCACCTCGACCGTGCGGCCCTCGATGGTGAGGGTGGTCGTGGCCTCCGTGGCCTGCAGCTTCTCCTCGGGACGCCACTCGGCCTCGCGCTCGATCTGCTGGCCGTCCGGGCCGATCGACTGGCGGAAGTACCCTTTGCGGTACAGCAGCGACATGCCGACCATCGGCACGCCGAGGTCCGCTGCCGACCGCAGCGTGTCGCCGGCCAGCACGCCGAGCCCGCCCGAGTAGGTCGGCACGGAGGCCTCCAGTCCGACCTCCATCGAGAAATAGGCAACCTTCTGTCTCATGCGTCACTCCTCCGCCCGCGGGCGTGTCCAGGGATGCTTCAAGCCGCTAAGACCCGCCGACCCCGCCCGGCAGGGCGGCTGGCGGGAATCGTGAGGTTCAGGGCGCTCCGGCGCCCCGCCGGTTCCAGGCCGCGGGCCCGGAGGCCGGCCTGAGTCCGTACAGCCGGGCGTACCGCCGAAACACGGAGCTCCAGCTGTACTTGGTGCGCGCCCGCTCGTCCGCCGTCCGGCGCATCGCGGCAAGCCGCGCAGGATCGCACTGCAAAGCGATGGCGCGGCGCATCGCGCCAACTAGGCCGCGGAGGTTCTCGCGGTCCGAGACGCCGAAGTAGCTAAGGCCCGAGACGCCGTCCACCACCTTGGTGAGCCCGCCGACCAGGTTGGCGACGGGCAGGCTGCCGTTCAGCTGCGCGATCAGGTCCACCAGCCCGCACGGTTCGAACCGGGAGGGCACCAGGCAGAAGTCGCCCGCGGCGTATACCTCGGCCGCCAGCCGGGGGCTGAAGCCCTTGAGAACGCAGACCCTCCCCGGGAAGCGCTCCGCCAAGGCGGTCAGGCGCTCCGCCAGCAGCGGCTGGCTGCCGTCCCCGAGAATGCACAGCCCGGCGTCGGGATGCAGGTCGAGCACCTCTTCCGCCGCTTGAGCCAGAATGTCGACGCCCTTCTGGGGTGTCCAGCGTCCGACGAACGTGAACAGGCACCCGTCCTCCGGCAGGTTCCCCAGTCCGCCGAGGCGATTCGCGGCGCGGAGGCGCCAGTTCCGGGGCAGTCTCGCCGCGGACGCCCGTCGCGCGAAGCCGGCCCGGAAGGCGCTCTTCCATGCGAAGCGCCCTTCTCCAACCTCCGGGCGTTCGGCGAGCGCCTCCGGACCCTTCAGCTCGGCCGCGATGCCGTTGACGATGCCGTGCAGCGGGACCCGCTGCCGGGCCAGGAAGGCGGACAGGCCTCGCAGGTCCGGATCGCCGCCGGATGTCTCCATCCAAGCCCCTTGGACCTCCCAGCGGTAGCCATCGCTGACGGTCGTCAGCGCGTCGGCATGGAGGGCCGCCGAGGCTAGGGGGTCGAACTCGCCGTCAATCACGCACTGCTGGACCGCCTCGGTCTCGAGGCCGCAGATCGCGGCCGCGAAGCCGACGTCCGCGCAGCGTTGCCGGTAGGCTGCGCCGCAGTTGTGGGCCGTCACGACGAAGCGCGCGCCGGCGGCGGCTGACGGCGCTGCGGAGAGCTTGGCGACCATCGGCAGGGCCGCGGCATGCGCGTCGTGGCAGTGGACCGCATCGGGCGGGTCGCGGAGCCGTTCCATCCACGCCAAGGCCGCCTTGATCAGCAGGACATTCATCGCGAAGTAGTCGAAGTGGCCGCTGTCCTCCTCGATGCCGGCCCACTTGGGCGGGGGCTCGGCTCCGCAGACCAAGGACGCGTCCGGGTCCGCCGCCGCGATGGCACGGGCTTCAGCCGCCGTGTAGGTGTAGGGCCGACTCTTGCCCGCGAACCGCTTGGACAGGGCGAACACGAACGTCAGCCCGTTCGCGTCCCCGAACTCCACCGGTGCCAAGCGGACCCGCTCGAACCGTTCCGGCTCGTCCTCGTAGGCCATTGGGATCCGGCAATTCACCGGGGCTGGCATGCGCGGCTTGGGGGCCGCGCCCGGCAGGCCCGCCGCGGCCTGCTCGACACGCCGCAGCAGCCGCACCCGGCGGAGCGCGCCGTAGTGCGGCAGCACGACGGTCGTGCGCAGGCCTTGCAGAGCGCACTCACGGGCCAGCTGCAGGACGACATCGCCGACGCCTCCCGCCGCGGCGATGCCCGAGCACTCGCGCGCCACATGGACGACATGCGGCCGCGGCAGGAGCGGCGTAGGGTGCGGAGCCGGCATGAACGGGAAGTGCTGGCGGCAGCCCGAGGGCTGCGATCGCGGCCGGAACCGCCACTGCCCATTAGGATACCGCTACAATGCGGGACAGTGCGGTCCGGGCTGTCGTCGCGAACTCTCGCGACTGCCTCGGGCCGCGTGGATCCCATGGTTGCATGACGCGTGATGCGGCGCCGGGGCGAGCCGAGCCCCTCGGAGCCACGGTTCGGGACGGAGGCGTCAACTTCGCGCTCTATTCCGAGGCGGCCACGGGCGTGAGCGTCTGCCTGTTCGACTCCCCGTCGGCCAGCGCGCCTGCCGCCGAGATCCGCCTTCCGTCTCGCACTGGCCACGCGCGGCACGGCTTCGTGCCGGGCCTCCGTTCGGGCCAGGTTTACGGCTACCGCGTCGAGGGCCCGTGGGCTCCGGAGCGCGGCCTGCGCTTCGACCCCGGAAAGGTCCTGCTTGACCCGTACGCCCGGGCCGTCGCCCGCGCGGCGCAATGGTGCCCTGACCTGTATTCCTACGCGTCGGACGACCCTCCCGACCCGGCGGCGCTCGAGCTGCCGGCGAGCTTCTCCTGCAGCGCGGCGTCGGCCCCGCTCGGCGTCGTGACGCGGCTGGGGCCGCGCATGGACTGGGACTCGACGCGTCCCAGCACGCCGTGGGAGGAGACGGTGATCTACGAGCTGCACGTGCGCGGCTACACCAAGCTCCATCCGGAAGTGCCTCGCGGCCTGCGGGGCACTTTCGGGGGTCTGGCTTCCGACCCCGTGCTGGACCACCTGCGCCGACTGGGCGTGACCGCCGTGGAGCTGCTGCCGGTGCAGCACCATGCCGACGAGCACCGCTTGGAGAAGCTGGGCCTGACGAACTTCTGGGGGTATCAGCCCCTGGCGTGGTTCGCTCCCGAGCCGACGTATGCCTCCGCCGAAGGGGAGGGGGCCGTCGCCGAGTTCCGCCAGATGGTGAAGCGCTTCCATGCGGCGGGCCTCGAGGTGATCCTCGACGTGGTGTACAACCACTCCGGCGAGCTGGGCCATGACGGGCCGACCCTGTCCCTGCGCGGTCTCGACAACGCCACGTACTACTGCTTGGACTCTGAGGACCGCCGCCGCTATGTGGACCGCACGGGCTGCGGCAACACCTTGCGGACCCGCCACCCGGCCGTGGTCCGGCTCGTGCTGGACAGCCTGCGCTACTGGCGCGGGCACATGGGCGTGGACGGCTTCCGGTTCGACCTTGCCGCGGCGCTGGGGCGCTCCGCGGGGCGCTTCGATCCATGGTCCGCCCTGCTGGTGGCCATTCTGCAGGACCCGCAGCTGCGCGGGGCCAAGCTGATCGCCGAACCTTGGGACTTGGAGCCGGACGGCGGCAACCAGTTGGGGCGCTTCCCGCCCGAGTGGTCGGAATGGAACGGCTGCTTCCGCGATGACGTGCGGCGCTTCTGGCGCGGTGACTCCGGCCTTGCCCCGGCCATGGCGACCCGGCTCGCGGGCAGCAGCGACCTGTTCGCGACGCCCGGGCGGTCGCCCCGGGCGAGCGTGAACTTCGTGACCTCGCACGACGGGTTCACTCTGGCGGACTTGGTCTCCTACTCGCGCAAGAGGAACCTGCCCAACGGCGAGCGGGGGCGCGACGGCGAGGACTGCAACCACAGCTGGAGCTGCGGCTGCGAGGGGCCTACTTCGGATCCCGCCGTCCGCGCCCTGCGCGGGCGCCAGCAGCGCAACCTGTTGGCGACGCTGCTGCTGTCGGCGGGCGCGCCCATGCTGGTTGCCGGGGACGAGTTCGGACGGACGCAGCTGGGCAACAACAACGCCTACTGCCAGGACAACGAGATCAGCTGGGTGGACTGGTCGCTGCTGGAGCGTAGCCCGCTGGTCGGCTTCGTGGCCGGCCTGGCCGCGGTCCGCCGATCCGAACTGCGGCCGGGAGGGAAGGAGTTCTTCGGCGGGCTGGCCGATCCTCGCAGCGGAGCCAAGGATTTGGCTTGGATCGGCCCCGACGGCGCGGAGCTGACTTCGTCGGACTGGTCCGACCCCGGGCTGGCCTGCTTCGGGGCGCTCTACCGGAGAGGCCGGTCCGCGTCCCTGCTCCTGCTGATCAACGTCTCGGAGCGCGAGCGCAGCTTCCGCCTTCCCGGCGGGAAGTGGTCGGTTCTGGTCAGCACCGCCGCGGGCCGTGCCGGCCTGCGGGACGGGTCGGGCGCGGAGGCTGCGACGGGCCGCGTGGAGGGCAGGAGCATGCTGCTGCTCGGCGCATCCGTCGGACGGGGAGCGGGTGAGGAGGCCGAGTGCGGCGGCTGCCGGGGCGCGGAATGAGCGAGCGGCCGCTGCTGCGCCTGGCGCGCCTGTGCGGCGTGGTGACGGAGCATCGCGACGGCTTCCGCGAGCTGAGCCGGCCCTCCGCGCAGACCCTGCTCGCGGTCCTGGATGCGCTGGGCGTGAGACTGTCCTCGCCCGAGGCCGCGGCGGCCGAGGTCCGGCGGCGGCGCCAGGCCCGGTGGGGGAGCTTGCTGGAACCGGTCACAGTGTGCTGGCAGGGTCGCCCTCCGACGGCGGGGATCCGCGTGCCGGCGCGCCTCGCCGGCCGATCCATCGAGTTCGCGCTGCAGCTCGAGAACGGGACGGAGCGAGCTTGGTCCGCCTCGTGCGCGGACCTCCGTCCGGTCCGGGAGGCCGCGGTGTCCGGCCGCCGCTTCGCGGCCTGCCGTCTGCCGCTGCCGGGCCCGCTCCCTCCCGGCTATCATCAGCTCGAGGCCCGCTTGGGCCGCCTTCGCCGCCGCTCGCTGGTGATCAGCGCGCCGGAGAGGGCCGCTCCACTGGAGCGCACTTGGGGAGTCTTTGCCCCGCTGCATGCCCTGCATGACCGCCGTTCGCCGGGAGCGGCAACCTTCTCCGATCTGAGCCGGCTGATCCGCTGGGTGCAAGGGCTCGGCGGCGGCCTGGTGGGCACTCTGCCTTTGCTGGCGGCCTTTCTCGACGAGCCGTTCGCCCCCAGCCCCTACACGCCCGTCAGCCGGCGCTACTGGAACGAGCTCTGGGTCGATCTGTCGCTCGCTCCGGAGGCCGAATCGCAGACCGGAGGTGCCGGCTCCTCCCCTGCGGCGCGGCATCTCGACTACCGGGCTGCGATGCAGGCCCGGCGGGGGGCGCTGGAGCGGGCGGCAGCCGGGCTGCGGGGGGAGAGGCTGAAGCGCTTCCGAGAGCATGTGGCGGCCCGGGACGACCTGAGGCGCTACGCGGCCTTCCGGGCAGGGGTCGAGAGGGGCTTGTCTGGCCCCGCGGTGTTCGACCTGGCCGATCCTCGGTGCCTGCATCACGCTTACTCCCAGTGGCTGGCGGCCGGCCAACTGGCCGACTTGGCTCGGGAGGCGCGCCGGCGCGGCCCCGGCCTGTACTTGGACTTGCCGCTCGGCGTGCATCCCCAGGGCTATGACGCCTTCGCCCACGCCGGCCAATTCGCCAAGGGTGTCAGCGGCGGGGCTCCGCCCGACCGGTTCTTCAGCGCCGGCCAGGACTGGGGTTTCCGCCCGGTGCATCCGGCCCGG
This sequence comes from Bryobacterales bacterium, assembly GCA_963662745.2. Lineage (GTDB taxonomy): Bacteria > Acidobacteriota > Terriglobia > Bryobacterales > UBA6623 > VXMF01. Next base: position 3,297,586 of record CAXXUI010000001.1, on the reverse strand, counting down.
TCGAGGGAGGACCGCCACGAGTACTTCATCCGCAGCCTGCGGCACCACCTGCGCCATGCCGGCGTGCTGCGCATCGACCACGTCATGGGACTGCACCGCATGTATTGGATCCCGGATGGAGCCGGAGGAGACCAAGGGGCCTACGTGCAATACCCCGCGGACGAGTTCTACGCCATCGCCTGCTTGGAGTCGCGCCGGCACGGAGCGGCGCTGGTCGGGGAGGACTTGGGGACCGTGCCCGCACGCGTGCGGCGCAGGATGGCCCGTCGCGGGCTGCGCCGCAGCTATGTCGCTCAGTTCGAGTTCCGCGCCGATCCCAGCGCTGCAGTCAGGGCCCCGCCGACCGGCTCAGTCGCTTCAGTCAACACCCACGACACAGCGACCTTTGCGGCCTTCTGGGAGGGCGCTGACATCGACGACCAAGTCGCGTTGGGCCTCCTTGCGCCCGAGCACGCGGCCGCCGCCCGCCGGCGCCGCGCTGCACTGAGGAGGGCGCTGCGAGACTTCACGGGCGCTCGGGAGGCGGGGCCTGTCCTGGCGGCCTGCCTGGGCGAGCTGGCGGCGTCGCGGTCTGAGTGTGTCATTGTGGCTCTAGAGGACCTCTGGGGGGAGACTGAGCCCCAGAACACGCCGGGCACGGATCGCGAGCGTCCGAACTGGACACGGCGGATGCGCCCCGACTTGGAGGAGATCCTCGCGGACCCCGCCGTGCGGCGGGCCCTCGCCAGAGTGGACCGAGCCCGCAGAGCGCCCTCCCGAAGCGAAGCATGCAACGCACCGCCCCACCGGCCTTCCTGACCAAGCACGATCTCGATCGCTTGGGCGCCGGAACGCACTACCGCAGCTACGAGTGCCTCGGCGCCCATGCCGCCAGCTGGCGAGGGCAGCAGGGTACCCGCTTCGCCGTGTGGGCGCCTGGCGCCGGCTACGTGTCCGTGATCGGCGACTTCAACGGCTGGGACCGCGGCGCCCACCCCATGCGGCGCTCCGGCGGCTCTGGGGTCTGGGAGGGCTTCGTTCCGGGAGCGGGCGACGGGGCGCTGTACAAGTACTTCCTGCAGTCCGAGGCCGGAGGCGAGTCGGAGCGCGCCGATCCGTACGCGTTCTCCGCCGAGCTCAGCCCGCGCACCGCCTCCCGCGTCTGCGGGCTGGACGGCTACCGGTGGCGGGACGGGGACTGGATGGCCGGTCGCGGGGAGCGCCACCGGCATGACGCGCCGATCGCGATCTACGAGGTGCATCTGGGCTCGTGGAGGCGCTCCCCGGACGGCAGCTGGCTGACCTACCGGCAGCTGGCCGGCCAGCTCGCGGAGTACGTGGTCGAGATGGGCTTCACGCATGTCGAGCTGCTGCCGGTGACCGAGCATCCCTTCGGGGGCTCGTGGGGCTACCAAGTGACCGGGTACTTCGCTCCGACCAGCCGTTACGGGCGCCCGCGGGACTTCATGGCGTTCGTCGACGCGCTCCATCAGGCGGGGATCGGGGTGATCCTCGACTGGGCGCCCGCGCACTTCCCGGTCGACCCGCACGGGCTGGCCCGGTTCGACGGGAGCTGCCAGTACGAGTACGGGGACGAGCGCTTGGGGCACCATCCTCACTGGGGCACGCTCGTGTTCGACTACGCCAAGCCCCAAGTGGTGAACTTCCTGGTGTCGAGCGCCCTGTTCTGGTTGGACAAGTACCATGCGGACGGGATCCGGGTCGATGCCGTGGCATCGATGCTGTATCGCGACTACGGGCGGGAGGAGGGCCACTGGATCCCCAATCTGGCCGGCGGCAACGAGAACGAGGAGGCCGCCGGATTCCTGCGCCTGATGAACGAGCAGGCCTACGCCCGATTTCCCGGCGTCCTCACGATCGCCGAGGAGTCGACCGCCTGGCCCGGCGTCTCCAAACCCACCTGGGAGGGCGGGCTGGGCTTCGGGTTCAAGTGGAACATGGGCTGGATGCACGACATCCTCGACTACATGGCTCTCGACCCGGTCTATCGCAGCCATCGCCAGAACCAGCTCACCTTCAGCTTGCTGTACGCGTTCAGCGAGAACTTCGTGCTGCCGTTCTCCCATGACGAGGTCGTCCACGGCAAGCGGGCCATCCTCTCCAAGCTGCCTGGCGACGACTGGCAGGCGTTCGCCGGCGCGCGGCTGCTGTACGCCTTCATGTACGCTCATCCGGGCAAGAAGCTGCTGTTCATGGGGAACGAGATCGCCCAGCGCGAGGAGTGGGACCACGACGGGACGATCTGCTGGGGCGCCTTGGAATCCCCGGCCCATCGCGGCGTCCAGCGCTTGGTCGCGGACCTGAACCGGCTCTACCGGAGCAGGGCGGCGCTGCACCGATCCGACGCGGACGGTGAGGGCTTCCAGTGGGTGGGCTGCGACGACCGGCAGGCCTGCGTGGTGAGCTTCCTGCGGCGCAGCGGCGCCGGGCGAGCGCCGCTGCTGGTGGTGTGCCACTTCACGCCAGTGTTGCGCGAGGGGTACCGGCTGGGCGTCCCGTCGCCCGGCGCCTGGCGCGAGCTGCTGAACACCGACTCCAGTCACTACGGCGGCGCCAACGCCGGCAATCTGGGCCGCGTCGAGGCCCAGTCGATCGGGTCCCATAGCTTTCCGTTCTCGGTGGAGCTGACCCTGCCCCCGTTGGCGGCGGTCGTGCTGGAGCCTGATGTCGGCGCTGGCTGACCAGTTCCGCGTTGCCGCTGCCGCGCTTGTTGGTAGGATGCAGGCGTCGTGACGCTGCTCGCCCGCCCCTTACAGGCAGCGGCCCTGCTGCTGGCCATGGCGGTCCTCCCGGGACCCGCGTTCCTGCAAGCCCAGTTCGATGCCAATTTCGGCCGAGTGGTGGGTAGCGTGGCCGACCCGAACGGAGGTGTGATCGCCGGCGCCCAAGTGGTTGCGAAGCATGTCGGGACCGGGGCCGAGCGGAGCGGGGACAGCGACGGCGAGGGTCGCTTCCAACTCGGCTCGCTGCGCCCGGGCACCTACATGGTCACAGCCTCCAGCCCTGATTTCGCGCCGTCGACGGCGCAGGGCGTGGTGGTGGGAGTAGGGCGCGCTGTGCGGGTTGACTTGGTGTTGGATGTGGAGATCACCTACACGCGGGTTGAGGTGTCGGCCGCGCTGCTGGACGCGATCCTGCCGGCCAACAGCAACGCGGTCGCGAGCAGAACCTTCAGCGACCTGCCGATCAACGGCCGGCGCTTCCACGACTTCGCCCTGCTAACTCCGACCGTGCAGGTCTCCCCGGCCGCCGGCCACTTGTCCTTCGGCGCCCAGCGGGGCGTGTACACCAACGTCATGGTTGACGGAACGAACTACAACCAGTCGTTCTTCGGCGGGATCCAAGGCGGCGAGCGCGCCGGGTCCGCCATGACGGTGCCCCAGAGTGCCATCCAAGAGTTCCAGGCCGTGACTTCGGGCTTCACGGCCGAGTACGGCCAGACCATTTCCGGCGTGATCAACGTCTCCACCAAGTCCGGCGCCAACTCCCTGCACGGCGACGCGTTCTATCAGTTGCGCCACCCGACGTTGGGTCTGCGCGATCCCTTCGGGGCCAAGGTGTTGGAGCGGTTGGCGCAGTACGGAGGCTCGGCCGGAGGCCCCGCCCGGCGCGACACCGCGTTCTGGTTCTTCGCTTTCGAGCAGCAGCGGAGCGACAGCCCGCGCTACGTCGAGTTCCCCCTGCTCGACCAAGCCGACCGGAGCAGCGGTCCCGAGGCGTACGACTACTTCCGCAGCTTGGAGCGCCCCTTCACCGCCACGAACGACGCGGTCGCGCTGACGCCCCGCATGGACTACCAGTTCCGCGGAGGCAGCCAGCTGATGGTCCGATACAACTACAGCCGCAGCGAGGCGGTGAACGAGGTAAGCATCGGCAACGCCACGTTCGCGAGGACGACCCAGGCCCTGAGCGCCAACGGGACGGAGCAGGGCTCGATCCACTACGCCACCGGCCAGCTCACGAGCGTGCTCTCGCCGGAGGTCGTGAACCAGCTGCGCTTCACTGTGACGCGGGAGCGCCGGCCGAGGCTCAACAACGGTGTCTCGCCGCATGTCGGCACGCGCATGGGCTCCTTCGGCACGGCGACCTACCTCCCGACCGTTGAGACGGACATCCGGCCGGTGTTCAGCGACAGCCTCATGATCCATGCCGGAGCCCACGACCTGAAAGTGGGCGGGATGTTCGACCGGGTCCACATCGACGACATGTTCGGGGCCAACCAGTTCGGCACGTTCTACATATTCGACAGCGATCCCGACCGGATCCTGGACATTCTCACTCCCGGCGGGGAGGTTGCCAACCGATTTGACGCTCCGGGGATCTTCCTGCGCCAGATCGGGAACACGTTGGGAGAGCAGCGCTTGGGGCACGCCGCGGCCTACGTCCAAGACTCATGGCGCGTCGCGGAAGGCTTCACGCTCGACTTGGGCTTCCGCTGGGAGGGCCAGTTCAACCAGCTGCCCCAGCTCGGCAACGACTTGCTGGTTGATCGCGTCCGCTCCGCACCCTATCCCGCCGGCCAAGTCGATCCAACATTCCTTCCGGACTCCGTGCGCCAGTGGATGCCGCGCGTCGGGTTCGCCTACAACCCGGCTTGGGGATCCAGCCGCCTCGTGCTGCGCGGCAGCGCCGGGGTGTTCTACGCCACCACGCCGCCCGTCTGGCTCAACGACCCGACCAAAGCCTTCCGCGAGCCCTCGTTCGACACCTCGGTGGCCGTGCCGAGCGGTGCCGGCACGGTCTACAGCCGCTTCTTGGAAGCTGGCATCGATCTAAACCAGAACGCCTTGGAGATGCTGCCGGTGTTCTCAATCGAGGAGGTGACCCGCGTGCTGGGCGGCGACCCTTACGCGGGGGCCTCGCCGGCCGTAATCCATCCGGAGTTCCGGAATCCGCGCTCGGTCAAGTACACTCTCGCCGGGGAATTCAGGCTCACCGACCGGAGCGTCGCCGGATTGCAGTGGACGAGGCAGGACAGCACGGCGCTGCATGGAGTGAGGGACTTCAACCTGCCGCTGGCGGCTGTCCGCCCGGGCGACTCCACGCGCATCGCTTACTTCGACCGGGCGCGGAGGCCCGCGCCCCTGCTAGGGAGCGTCATGGTGACGGAGTCGATCGGCAGGGCTGACTACCAAGGCGTCACAGCATCTTGGAAGTACACTGGCGGCTCGGTCCAGCTGGTCGCGCACTACACCTATGCGCGCGCCTTCTCGTCCGACGCGAACGACTCCAACTTCTGGGGTCCCGAATATCACGACAATCAGCGCCCCGGGGATGAGTACGGCCCTTCGATTCTGGACATGCGCCACCAGTTCACCGGGCACGCCGTGATCCGGCTGCCGGGCGGGTTCACGGGCTCGGCGATCGCGAGGGGCAACTCCGCGCATCCGATGTCGCCGCGGGCCGGAGCGGACATCAACGGCGACAACTACAGCGCGGACCGCGCTCTGCAGGCGCCAGGGGTGGCCTTCGGGCGCAACTCGTTCCGCAACCGGGGCTTCGCCAACCTCGACCTGCGCCTGCTGCGGCGGTTCGGCCTCGGTGACGCAGCGACCTTGGAGCTGTCCGCCGAGCTGTTCAACGCGCTGAACTTGGACAATGTGGCGTTCGGCAGCTTCAGCTCCATCTACGGTCTGGGAGTTGATCCGTCCAGCGGGGCTGCGGTCGGCGCCGCGCCGTCGTTTCGCCGGCTGCGGACCGCGGACGGGGCCTACGACCGCAGCAACGTGCAGCTTGGAGGCGGCCCGCTCCAGATACAGGTTGGCGCCAGGTTCAGGTTCTGAGATCTCAGGATTCCATGCGCCCGCGGCACCAGCGTGTTCAGCTTCCCGGACGCGGCTAGGTGCTTCCTGCTGGGTCGCCGGCCGCATACGGGTCTGGCCGCTCCTAGCGAGAGTCGGGAAATCCTGCCCGATGGCCAGCGCAAGCCCGGACCCATCGACCGCGATCGTGCCGGGCGGCACGACGGCGTGGCATACGAGCGCTGCGGCCTGGACGTCGCTAGCCATGTCCGCCCCGCCCGTGATGGGGGCTCGGTCTCGCCCAGCTTGGCAGCCGTGCGTACTAGAAGCAGGCTCACGACGGTCCTCGGCAGGTCGGCGCTAGCCCGCAGTCGATGCGCGCCCAGTACAATTGGTCCGATCATGAGGTTCCGCCCAATCTTGGTTGCAGCCCTTGCCGCAGTGATCCTGCTCGGTGTCCGCTGGTCCGGCGCCGAGCCGGCCGGCTCGGGCGACGATCCGTCTCGGCTGCGGATCGAGTACCGCCCGGGCGCCTACATGCCCCCGGGATTCCCGTTGGAGGGCCAAGTCCGGCTGCAGTCGGCGCCAGTGGTGCGTGCGGGGGAGCGTCACCGCGTGCGGATCGAGTACACAGTGGGGGAGGCGGGCGTCAATCAGGGCGAAGCGCTGGAGGTCTGGAAGCACTTCACCAGCGACGTCGAGGAGTTCCAAGTTGAGGACCCGGCCGCGCCGGCCCACTTCGCGGTGGAGGCGACGGCCCCCGGCGTCCGCCTCAAGGCCCGCAGCTTCTCGAATCGCGTGCAGCGCAATTCGCCGAGCGTGTTCCCCTATCGCAAGACCGCCGGAGCCCTGATCGAGGCCGGGCGGCTTCGCTCGGGTGACAGGGTGTACTTCGACCTCGGCGGGGCGCGAGGCGTGCGCATGCAGCACTATGCCGAGAACCTGTTCAACTTTCGGATCGTGATCGCCGGCCCCGACCTCAAGCCGCGCGACTACGGCGGAGACGCCTTCCTCAAGGTGCTGGGCGGTCGGCCCTCGCAGCTGCGCGTCTACGCGCCGGCTTATGTGGCGCTCGGCGAGCGGTTCAGCGTCGAGGCGATCGTCGCGGACGATTGGGGGTCGCTGGCTGGTGAACCAGCCGGTCACGCGCTGGCGTTTCGCGATCCCGTGCTGGGTGCTTCCAGCTTCGAGTACGATCCGTCCCTGCTGCACTACGTGGCCTCGAATCTCGTCGCCACCGAGGAGGGCGTGCATCGACTGGAAGTGCGCAGCGGGGACGGGTCGCTGCGCGGCACCAGCAATCCCATCCGCGTCGAGAAGCATCCCAAGCGGCGCGTCTACTACGGGGACCTGCACCAGCACACCTACTTGCATGACGGGCGCGGGGCCTACGAGGAGCTGTACTTGCATGCGCGGCAGAACGGGCTGCTGGACTTCGGCGCGCTGACGCCGCACCACATGCCGCTGGGCGTGACCGGCCCGGCTTACATCTTCGACAAGTTCAGGGATCCCCGCGACAACTGGCCGGGCATGATGCGGGCCAACCGGCGCCTCAACGGCTGGAAGGGCTTCGTGACGATCCTCGGCTACGAGTACAGCGTCGGCACGGCACTGGGCGGCCACCACAACGTGTTCTACAAGGCTGACGAGGCCCCCACCACGATGCAGCTCGACCCTTCCAGCAACCGCGCCGACGTCGGCGAGATGATGGATCTGCTGGAGCGTTCCGGCGTTCCGGCGATGGTCATCCCACATGTGGGCGGCGGTCCGCCGAACTGGGAGCATCGCACGGACCCGCGCATCGAGCGGAGCTTCGAGATCGCCTCGGTGCATGGCGTGTTTGAGGAGTCTTGGCGGAAGCACCTCGACTCCGGCCTGCGTCTGGCCGCCACCGCGTCGAGCGACAACCACACGGTGGGTTTCGGCAACTCCTATCCCGGCCTGATCTACACGATGACGAACCCCCTCACCGGCCTGTTCGCCTACGGGCGCACGCGGGACGCCATCTGGAACGGCTTGTACGAGCGACGTACCTTCGGGGTCACCGGAAACCAGAGGATCCTGATGGAGTTCGCCGTCAATGGAGAGCCGATGGGGGGCGACCTGGCCGCCGCGCTGCACGAGACCGCTCGCGTGCGAGCCCGAGTGTCGGGCACCGGTCCGCTGACCCGCGTCGAGGTGGTCAAGAACGGGCGCGTCGTGCATGCCGTCCAGCCGGCCCGCAGCCGGGGCTCGCTGGCGCGTGTGACCTGGGGGGACAACATCTATCAGCGCCGGGCCAACGTGGGGCTGGGAGACGGGCAGCTGCGCGCGACGTCGGGGTCGGTGAGGCTGGAGCGGTTCTTGCACCGCGACCAGCAGTTCGAGTCAATGGAGCAGGACGGCGGGGGCGTGCGCTGGAGCAGCGCCGCGACCTCCAACGACCGGGACGGCATGCTGATCCGGATCGACGGGGCGGAGGGCGCTCTGCTGTTTCGCTTCCAGGATCCCCACCTGGGGGCAGTGGCCGCCGACATTCCGCTGGACGCGCTGCAGCGTGACGGGCACTTCCGCTTCCGCACGCGGGGCGAGCAGCCGTACGAGCACAGCTACTTGCGGAAGATGGGCGTCGAGGTGTTCTTCGAGATCGAGTGCGAGCTGGTCAATCCTGAGGGCACGATGGACATCGAGTTCGACTTCGAGGACCGCGAACGGCCGCAGTCGGGTGACTACTACTACCTACGCATGGAGCAGCTGGACACCAACAAGGGCTGGGCCAGTCCGGTCTGGTTCAACTGATTCCCTGAGGGGTGGGCCAAGAGCGCCTGGCGCCTTGAGCCGGTGAACCGAGGGAGGTTCTCGGGCCGTCAGGCCGGCACCAGCGGCTTCGCAGGTGCGTCAAAGTCTCGCATCAGGAATCGGAAGTCGCAACCTAGGTGGGCTTGCGTGACTTGGTCGAGGAACAGCCTGCCGTAGCCCCGCCGGTAGCGCGGCGGCGGAGGCTTCCGGGTGGCCAGCCGGCGCTGAACTTCCCCCTCGTCCACGCGCAGCTCGATGGTTCTGCCGGGCACGTCGAGCTCTATCTCGTCCCCGGTCTGCACGGCTGCCAGCGGCCCGCCCACGGCCGCCTCCGGCGATACGTGCAGCACATCCGTGCCAAAGCTCGTGCCGCTCATGCGTGCATCGGAGATCCGCACGATGTCGCGTACGCCCCGCTTCAGGAGCTTCCCAGGGATGGGGAGGTGGCCCCACTCGGGAAATCCCGGACCGCCCTGCGGCCCCGCATTCTTGAGCACTAGAACCGTGCGCTCGTCGACATCGAGGTCGTCGTCGATCTGGGCGCGGAGAGTCTCGTAGCGTTCAAACACGAGCGCCCGGCCACGGTGTTGAAGCAGGTGCGGGGATGCGGCGGTCTGCTTGATCACGGCCCCGTCGGGTGCTAGGTTGCCGTACAGGACCACCGTCCCTCCTTCGGCGTGGATCGGAGCGTCCAGCGGGCGGATCACTTCGCGGTCGTGGGTCTCGACGCCGTCCAGATCCTGCCGCACGGTCCGGCCGGTTACGGTGACCGCGTCAGCGTGCAGCAGCGGGAGCAGCTCCTTCATTACGCAGGGCAGGCCGCCCGCGTGGAAGAAGTCCTCCATCAGGAAGCGGCCCGAAGGCTTGATGTCGGCGATGTAGGGGGTGTCGCGCGAAATCCGGTCGAAGTCGTCAAGCGTCAGGTCTACGCCCGCTCTGCCGGCGATGGCGAGCAGGTGCACCACCGCGTTGGTCGAGCCGCCGATTGCCATGTCCGTGCGGACCGCGTTCTCGAACGCTTCGCGGGTGAGGATCTTGGAGACGGACAGGTCTTCGCGGACCATCTCGACGATCCTCCGTCCGCTGGCCTCGGCCAGCTGGTAGCGCCGCGAGTCGACCGCGGGAATCGCGGCCCCGCCTGGCAGCATCATTCCCAGTGACTCCGCCATCGCCGCCATCGTCGAGGCCGTTCCCATCACGGTGCAGTGGCCGGCGCTGCGGGAGATGCAGCCCTCCACCTCGGCCCACTGCTCTTCGCCGATCCGACCCGCCCGCAGGTCCTCGAACAGCTTGCGCCCGTCCGTGCCCGAGCCCAGCGGCTGGCCGTGCCAGCGGCCGGAAAGCATCGGGCCGCCGGTGACCACGATTGACGGGATATCCGCTGACGCGGCGCCCATGAGCTGGGCCGGCGTGGTCTTGTCGCATCCGCACAGCAGAACGACGCCGTCGATCGGATTGGCGGCGATTGACTCCTCCACGTCCATTGACATGAGGTTGCGGAACAGCATCGTCGTCGGCTTCATGAACATCTCGCCGAGCGAGATGGTGGGGAACTCCAGCGCCACGCCGCCTGCCGCCCACACTCCGCGCTTGACCGCCTCGGCCACTTGGCGGAGGTGGGCGTTGCAGTTGGTCAGTTCCGACCACGAGTTGCAAATGCCGATGACCGGCCGGCCGTCGAACGCCTCGTCGCCGAGCCCTTCGGATCGCAGCCAGGCCCGCCGGGCGAGATGCTCGTACTGGTCGCCGTGAAACCAAGAGTGGCTGCGGAGTGTCTTGGGGTCGCGCATGAACGAACCCGAATGGTAGCAATAGGCGAGGCGGCTTGGGAGTCGGCTCCTTGCGCCCGTCCAAGGCCTCAATGCGTCCGTCGCCGGAATCAAGAGTGCTGCACCAAGGCACGGCATGAATGCACATGCATGCGGGCGGAGCGGGTGGATCGAAGCTCGAAGCTTGCGGCGCCAACGGCGAAGCAGAGCCCGTCAGTTGAGGGCCAGATCGACGGCGCGTCTTGGTGCCGCATGCCGACCTGGCGGGAGTGCTGGGGGCTTGGGCCCGCCATCCATGCACAGGCGGGGGGATGCCCGGCCCTGATGGGCCCGCCTTTCCACAGCTCGGTCACTCCGGCCTTCCCGGGGCTGGCTGGAAGTTGCTCTCATTACGCTTTGGATCGGACGCGAGCCGATGCTCGTCCGGGCCGCCCCCGCACAGTCGCGCTGAGCGAGGCTTAGGGTCCGCAGCTGGGCGCTAGAATGGCGGTTCATGCGCTGGCTCCTGCTTCTGAGCGTCCTCGCTGCCGCGGCGGGCTGCTCCGAGTCCCGGCGGCAGCCCGAGAGCGGTTACGACGGTTGGCCGGCCTACGGCGGAGGCCCGGACCAGCGGCGCTACTCTCGTCTCGGCCAGATCAGTCCCGAGAACGTGGGTCAGCTGGAGGTCGCTTGGCGCTATGACGCGGGCGGCGAGGCTCCGGGCATGGAGGTGCAATGCAATCCGCTCGTGCTGGGAGGCCTGCTCTACGGCTCCAGTCCGGACGGTCGCGTCTTCGCGCTGGATGCGGCCACCGGCCGGGAGGTCTGGTCGAGGCGCTTGGAAGTCAACGGCGAACCGTTCCGAGCCCGGAGCAGGATCCGGGGCTTCATGACGTGGGGGGCGGGGGACGCGGCCCGGATCTACGCTCCGGCCATGCATCTGCTTTACGCCCTCGATGCCAAGACGGGCGCGCCGGTGGCGGAGTTCGGCGACGGGGGCGCGATCGACCTCAAGGAGGGGCTGCCGGACTGGGCGCAGGGTCTCTCGGTCGGGCTGACGACGCCGGGAGTCGTGTACGGGGACCTGCTGGTCGTGGGCAGCATCGTCAGCGAGTCGCTTCCCAGCGCACCTGGCCACATCCGCGCCTTCTCCGCCCGCACGGGGGAGCTCCGCTGGGTGTTCCGCACGATTCCGCAGCCCGGGGAGCCCGGCCACGAGACCTGGCCCGAGGACGCTTGGCAGCGCGCCGGCGGCGCGAACTCCTGGGCCGGGATGGCGCTTGACACCGATCGCGGTCTGGTGTTCGCCGGAACCGGTTCCGCCGCTTTCGACTTCTGGGGCGGCAACCGGCACGGTGACAACCTGTTCGCCAACTCGCTGCTCTGCCTGCGGGCCGCGACCGGCGAGCTCGTGTGGCACCACCAGTTCGTGCGCCATGACGTGTGGGACATGGACGTGCCGACGGCTCCCGTGCTGGTGACCGCGCTGCGCGACGGGCGTCTGGTCGATGCCGTCTCGGTTTCCACCAAGACGAGCCATGTCTACGTCTTCGACCGCGAGACCGGGGAGTCGCTCTTCCCCCTCCGGGAGATCCAGGTTCAGGCCTCTGACGTGCCGGGCGAGCGCTTGGCCGAACGGCAGGTCGTGCCCGTCGCTCCGCCGCCTCTGGGCCGCCAGCGCCTTACGGAGGCTGACCTGACGAACCGGACGCCGGAAGCCCGTGAGGCGGTGCTGCGACGCTTCCGGCAGATCCGGAGCGAGGGCATCTTCACGCCGATGAGCCTGCAGGGATCCATCGTGTTCCCCGGGTTCGACGGCGGAGCCGAGTGGGGCGGCCAGGCGTTCGACCCCGAGACGGGCCTGCTGTACGTCAACGTCAACGAGATGGCGTGGATCCACCGACTGGTCGGGATCTCCGCGCAACGGGGTCCGATCACGGGCAAGCGCCTCTACCAGCGCAACTGCGCCGCCTGCCACCTTGACGATCTCAGCGGGACGCCTCCGGCGTTCCCTGGCCTGAAGGGGCTGGAAATGGGAAGTGATGAGTTTCTGGCTGTCGTGCGCCGCGGCACTGGGAGGATGCCCGCCTTTCCGAACCTCTCCGACCGTCAGGCGGCGGCGATCGCCCGCTTCGTGCTGCGGGGAGACGCGGCCAGCCTGGTCCGCGGGGACTCTTCCGTCTCAGAGCCGGCAGTGCCCTTCACGCATGACGGCTACAACCGCTTCTTGGATCCCGACGGCTATCCGGCCATCGCGCCCCCTTGGGGCACGCTCAACGCCGTGAATCTGGACTCGGGCGATATCGAGTGGACCGTGCGGCTGGGAGAGTACCCGGAGCTGACCGCCAAGGGCGTGCCGGTTACCGGCACCGAGAACTACGGCGGGCCGGTCGTCACTTCCAGCGGGCTGCTGTTCATCGGGGCCACGGCCCGCGACAGGAAGTTCCGGGCCTACGACAAGTCGACCGGCGAGTTGTTGTGGGAAACGACGCTGCCGGCCGGCGGGAACGCCACACCGGCGATTTACCAAGCGGCAGGCCGGCAGTTCGTCGTCATCGCGGCGGGCGGCGGCAAGACAGGCGGCATCTCTGGCGGCAGCTATGTTGCGTTTGCGCTGCCCGCCAGCGCCGTGCCTTGATATCATCGGGTCGCTTGCAAAGGGCGCTGCAATCGCTGCTGCTGGCGACTGCCTTGGGGCTGGGGGCCGTGGTCGCCCTCGACTTCTGGGACTCCCGGCCTTCCCCCGCGGCAGAGTTGCTGACTTCCGTGCCGTCGTTGCCGGTCGAAGTTGGTGCCCAGACCGGGTCGTGGCGCTGGACGCAAACCACCGGAGAGTCCACCCGCATCGAGGTCGTAGCGGACAGCTTCGTCCGTGATGCCGAGGGTTCCGGGGCGGAGCTGCGGGGCGTCGAGCTCAAGGTGCTCCACGACGATTCGTCCAGCTACGACAGGGTCGAGAGCGCGGCCATGCGGATGCTCGCCGGGGGCGAGCTCCGCAGCGAGGGCGAGACCCTCATCGCGATCGGCTTGGCTTCCGACGGGGGCCGGCCCGCTGCGGCACGAGTCGTGACCTCCGCGGTGACATTCGATCCGGCCGCGAGCAGCGCCTCTACCAAACAGCCGGTCGAATACAGCTTGCCGGGCGCGGCCGGGACCGCCGCGGGGGCTGCTTACGACGCTGCCTCGTCCGTGCTCGAGCTGCTGTCGGACGTACGGCTGGACGGCTTCGGAGGCGACGACGGGGGCTCTTCCTCCACGGTTAGGGCTGGCCGGCTGCGCTATTCCGAAGGCGACGGGAGGATCCAGCTGGGACGGGGTGCGGCCTTGGACCGGGAGGACCTGCACCTCGAGTGCGCGAGCGCCACCTTGGAGCTCGTCGTCGGCCGCCTGCGCTGGCTGGAGTGTCTGGAGGCTAGTGGCTGGCGGGACGGAGCGAACACCGCGATGCTCTTCTCCGCGCCGGTGCTGACGGCCGAATTTGGAGCGGACGGCGCTTTGCGGTCTCTGAGCGGCCGGGGCGGGGCCCGGATGGCGTCAGCCGCTTCGACGGACCGCTTCGAGGTCCGAAGTGCCGCCATGGACCTGCGTTTCGACCGCGAGGAGGGCGGATCCTTCTCCGTGCTGCGCGAACTCGAGGCCACAGGTGACGCCGCGGCCGAATCGGTCCGGGCGGACGGGGCGTTGCTGACGATCGGGTCCGAGGGCCTGCTGATCCACTTGGCCGGCAGCTCCGAGCAGATCGAGCGGATCGAGAGCTTGGCGCCAGGGCGTCTCAGACAGGCTTCTCCCGGTCCTGACGGCGCGTCCACGGACCTGCTGGCTGGCCGGATCCGGCTCGATTACTCCGCGGGCCGGTTGCAGGGTCTCCGGGGCTCCAGCGGCGTTCATCTCCTCCAGCGCCCCGCGCCTGAGGAAGCGGCTGGGCTGAGCACTTGGAGCGACCTGCTCTCGGCGTCCTTCGAAGACGGGTCGGACACCATGGGCGAACTCCTGCAGTCCGGCGGGTTTCGGTTCGAGGAGGGGTCTCGACGTGGCCGGGCCGCAGCGGCACGCTTCGACGGAGCGGGCGGCCGGCTTGAGTTGGCAGGGGATGCGTCGGTGTCCGGTGAGGGTGCGGAAGTGAGCGCCGCGCTGATCCGCCTGGAACGGGCGTCAGGGCTGCTGGAGGCAACTGGGGAGGTCGCCTTGACCCTCCAAGGGGGAGAGGATGGAGCGGAGCGCGCGCCTATCGCCTTCTTCGGGGCTCGCGAGGCGGTCTACGGCACTGCGGACAGTTTGCTCTCCGACCCTGATCGCCGCACGATCAAGTGCGGCGGGGCGGCCCGGCTGTGGCAGGGGCCGACCCGCTTGGACGCGGCCGAAATCGTGGTCGATCTCGCGGCTCGTGGCATTCGTGCCGCGGGCGGAGTGGCCGCCTACTGGAGCGCGGGCGCTCCAGACCGTGCTGGCCAGCGCTCGGTGACGCGATCGGAGAGCATGACCTATGAGGAGGCTTCGTCGTCGGCGCGATTCGTCGGCGCGGTGGACTTTCAGCGGGCCGGCATGCGCGTCTTGTCGGACGAGCTGATCAACAGCGGCGCGCGTGGCGGAGGGGAGGCCCTACGGTCCGCCGTAGCCAAGGGCTCGGTGAGGATTTCGGACGGCGGACCGAACGCCGCGTACCGGGCGGCCGCTGAGCAGGCCGAATTCGCGTTTGCGGACTCGACCGTCGAGCTCCGGGGTGAGCCGGCATGGCTCGAGGCTGCCGACGGAACGAGGTCGGAGGGGGTCGTATTGACCTACAGCGCCGCCGGTGATAGGCTGCTACTTGCAGGCCGCGGCGCGGAGCGCGCCGTCACCTACCGGCCCGCCCCGCGGTAGGAGGGCGCCGCACGGGCGACCCGCCTCGATGGAGTGGCTGCGAGCAGAAGGGCTGTCGAAGGCCTATCGGGGCCGGAAGGTCGTCCGAGACTTCACGCTGGCGGTGCGCCGAGGGCAGATCATCGGGCTGCTCGGCCCTAACGGGGCGGGGAAGACCACTTCCTTCAACATGATCGTCGGGCTCGTGCGGCCTGATGCGGGGAGGGTCTTGGTCGACGAGACAGACATCACCGACATGCCGATGTACCGGCGGGCGCGGCTCGGGATCAGCTACCTGCCGCAGGAGCCGTCCGTGTTCCGGCGGCTGACCGTGGCCGAGAACCTGATGGCGATTCTCCAGACGCGAGCGCTGAACCGGGCCGAGCGGAGGGAGCGCCTGGATGACCTGATCGCCCGCTTCGGCCTCGACACCGTGCGGCACAGTCGCGGCTACCAGCTCTCCGGCGGCGAGCGCCGCCGCGTGGAGATCGCCCGCTCGCTCGTGCTCTCGCCGAGCTTCCTGCTGCTCGACGAGCCGTTCTCGGGGATCGATCCCAAGCAGGTGATCGAGCTGCAGGGCATCCTCGGGCGCCTTCGCGACGACGGGATCGGCATCGTGATCACCGACCACAACGTCCGAGAGACCTTGGCCGTGACGGACCGCGCGGCCATCATCCACAACGGGATGATCTTCCGCTCGGGCAGGCCGGCGGACCTGGAGGCGGATCCCGAAGTGAGGCAGGTCTACTTGGGCGAGCGCTACGAACGGTCGCGGTCCGCCGGGGGACGGGCCTGAATTCGATGCCGACAGTGCGCTTGGAGCGGCAGGGGCTGGCTGGCCCGGTCGGAGTGGTCGACACAGCCGACGCGCGACGCTTCACGATCGGCGGCGTGCTCCAAGGCGCGTCCCTGCTGGTCCCGGGCGCCAGCTCGGTCGATCCGGCCTTGGGCGATGGCCCCGGGCCGGTCATGGAGACCCGCTATCAGCTGGCTTGGCTGCTGGCCGGCCAGCGCCACCCTGCCGGCAGAGGCCTGATGCTGGGACTCGGCGGCGGTTGCGGGGCAGTGGGCCTGCTGCACGAGTTTCCGAGCTTGGCCTTGGATGCGGTGGAGGTCGATCCGGCCATGGCCGCGATGGCCCGGGAATTCCATCCGCTGGTCGGTCTCTACGAGCGTCGGCGGCGCCTCCGCCTCCACGTGGCCGATGCACTCGAGCACTTGCGGCTCTCGCGAGGGGCCTACGACTTCGTGATCGCGGACCTGCAGGTCGATGCGGACAGCTTGGCCGCGGTAGACGCCCTGCCGCTGATCCAAGGCATCGCGGCGGCCGCCCCGGAGGCCTGGTTCCGGGTCTTCGGTTCGCTGCCGGACGGCGAGCTGGGGCCGGTGGCAAACAAGTTCCGGCAGGTCGGTCGCGAGGTCGGCTGGCTCTATTCGCCCGTCAGCGCGAGCGTGCCGATCCCCAGGACGAGGGATTGGATCTTGGCTTCGGGCGTGGGCGACCGCCCGGATCCGGGCGGATCCTACCTGCCCTTCTCCGCCATCCGCGGGCCGCGAGTGCGGGAGGTCCAGCTGGCCTACCGCAAGCTGGCGCGAGAAGCCATGGCGGTCGGCTGATTCTCAGCCGCCGGTGGCGATGCGATTTCCTGCTGAAGCAGGTCTTAGCGAGGGGTTGGCTGGGTTAGACTGAGGATTAGGCCGGTTTCGAGCCGCGCCGCAAGCCGAGGCAAGCATGTTCTTCGATCCGCTGTATCTATTCTTCATGATCCCGGGGCTGCTTCTGTCCCTGTGGGCGAGCTGGCGCACCAAGAGCGCCTTCAAGAAGTACTCCAAAGTGCCTGCCAGCATGACCGGCGCGCAGGCGGCCCGCCGGATGCTCGACCAGGCCGGCCTCTACCATGTCAATGTCGGCCGAGCCTCGGGTTTCCTCTCCGATCACTACAATCCTGCCAACACAAGCTTGGCGCTCTCCCCGGACGTCCATGACAGGGCTTCGATCGCTGCTGTGGGCGTCGCCTGCCACGAGGCCGGCCACGCCATCCAGCACGCCAACAGCTACGCCTTCCTGAAGCTTCGATCTGCGCTGGTCCCGACCGCCAGCATCGGCTCGAACTTCGGCTACCTCGCCATCATGATCGGCATGTTCATGTCGGTGTCGGGGCTGATCTACGCCGGCATCCTGCTGTTCTCGGCCACCGTGCTGTTCCAGCTCGTGACGCTGCCGGTCGAGTTTGACGCCACCAACCGCGCCAAGAAGCTCGTGGTGAACTTCGGAATCGTCGGACCCTACGACCGCCGCGGGATGGACAAAGTGCTCAACGCCGCCGCTTGGACCTACGTCGCCGCGGCAGTGTCCAGCGTGCTGACCCTCCTGTACTTCCTGCTCCGGGCCGGGCTGCTCGGAGGCAGCGACGACTAGGCCCCCGACGGCCCCGTCTCCGGGCGGGAGGCCGGCCCAGCAGGAGCCAGAGACCACAGCCGGCGGACGTTCTCCTCGTGGCTGCCGTCGATGAACGGCGTCTCGAGGATGAAAGGCTTGGACCGCAGCAGGTCGTGTCCCAGCATGCGGGCGAACGCGTCGCAGCCGATGTGCCCGTCCCCGATGGACTCGTGCCGGTCGCGGTTGGATCCGAGCTCGGTCTTGGAGTCGTTGGCATGGATCAGCCGCACGCTGTCGATGCCGACCGCCTCGTCCAGCTCGGTCAAGGTGGACTGCAGGCCGTCCTCGGTCGAGACGTCGTAACCGGCTTCGTAGCAGTGCGCCGTGTCAATGCAGAACGCAACGGGGGCGCCGCACCGATCGCCGACGGCCTGCTGGAGGAGGGAGAGCTCCTCGAACGACCGGCCGAGCGTGGCTCCGCCGCCGGCCGTGTTCTCCAGCAGCAGTCTCAGGGTTCCCCAGTCGAACCCCTGTTCGACCGCGGCGACGGCGTCGGCGAAGATTTCCACAGCCTGCTGCCGGGACTGGTCCTTGGCGCTTCCCGGATGGATGACTAGATAGTCTGCTCCGATGGCCCGCGCGTTCTCAATCTCCAGCCGGAACGACTTCCGCGAGCGCTCTTGGATCACGGAATCGACCGAGGCGAGGTTGGTGAGGTAGCACCCATGCACTGCCAGCGGCGCGAGATCGTGCTCCTCCCGGATGCTGCGCAAGCGTCGCACGCTGGCCGGCTTGGGGGGCCTGCCCTTCCACATCCTCGGGCTCCTAGTGAACACCTGCAGGGCGTTGCAGCCGATGCGGACGGCCTCTTCGGCAGCCTTGTGAACGCCGCCGGCCGCGGAGGTGTGCGCCCCGATCCTGTGACCTGACTGCATTCACCGACCATACAACGCCCCGGCGGGCGCCCTCGCGGGGCGTGTGCCCGCCTCCGGATCCGGCTGCTGTCGCCCGCGTCCCCGAGGACGGGCCCGGCCGAATCCGCGCCGGGGCTACAATGGGCGCTCATGAGGTGGCTCGTCGTCCTGCTCGCAGCCGCCCTGCTGCAGGCCGACGACTGGCCACAGTGGCGCGGCAAGGACCGGCTCGGTATCTGGGCCGAGTCCGGGATCTTGGAGCGATTCCCGTCCGGCGGCCCCCGTCGCGTCTGGGCTCGACCGATCCGCCACGGCTACTCTGGCCCCGCGGTTGCCGCCGGCCGGGTGTTTGTCACCGACTACCGCTCGACGGACAATCGCAAGGGCGTCGAGCGGGCGCTCTGCTTGGACGAGACCAGCGGCGAGCTGCTGTGGGAGCGGCAGTGGCCCGTCGACTACGCGGGCCTGGCCTACGATCTCGGCCCGCGTGCCACTCCTACGGTCGACGGCGACCGGGTCTACGTCTTGGGCGCGATGGGCGACCTGTTCTGCTTGCGGGCCGAGGACGGCGCCCAGATTTGGCACGTCAGCTACCAGCGCGACTTCGGGGCTGAGCTGCCCACTTGGGGCTTCGTCGGCGCCCCGCTGGTGGATGGCGAGCGCCTGACCGCGTTGGTCGGAGGCTCCCCCGACGCGAAGGTCGTCGCCCTCAACAAGCGGACGGGCGAGGAGGAGTGGCGGTCCATCGCGGCGACTTCCGAGCCGGGATACGACGCCCCTGTTATCTTCGAGGCCGGCGGCGTCCGCCAGTTGATCATCTGGCATCCCGTCGCCGTGACCTCGCTGAACCCGGAGACCGGCGCAGTCTACTGGCAGCAGCCGTTCAAGGTTCAGGCCGGGCTGACCGTGGCGACGCCAGTGCTCAGCGAGCACGGCCTGCTCGTGTCGTCGTTCTACAACGGATCGCGGATGTACCGCCTGCTGCGGGACCGCCCTGCGGCCGAACTGGTCTGGAAGGGGGGCAGCGACAGCGAGATCGACACCGACGGACTGCATTCGCTGGTGACCACGCCGGTCGTGGATGGGGATTACGTCTATGGCGTGGGCAGCTATGGCCACCTGCGCTGTCTCGACGCCCGGACCGGCGAGCGAGTGTGGGAGACCTTGGCGCTGACGTCGGAGAACGCCCGCTGGGCGTCGGCTCAGATCGTTCGGCACGAGGACCGCTATTTCATCAACAACGATCGCGGCGAGCTGATCATCGCCCGCTTCACGCCGCAGGGCTACGAGGAGCTGGACCGCGCCACGATCATGCAGCCGACTAATCCGCTGCGCCGCCGGCGGGAGCTGGGTGCGGTCCACTGGACGCATCCCGCCTACGCCAACCGGCACATGGTCATCCGCAACGACGAGGAGATCGTCCGCTTCTCCTTGGAGGCTGCGCCCTAGCGGGGTGCTCGGGTGACGGGTTGGCGCGCATGAGGATCGGCTGCGGCACAGCCGTCCAGAGCTGAGCAAGCCGCATCCCGCGGACATGTCGCCTCAAACCGCGACCTGCCGTGCGTGTAGCGGGTCCGCGGCTGCACCTGCGCCACCAGCCGAGCAAGTTCCGCCCAGGACGCGCCGGCCCACCGGGTTCCGGAAGCGATAGAGCCATGCTCCGCCTGCGCGGACCAGAAGGTACGCCTAGGCTCACTTCCGAGCCGGGATGCCTCGCACCGTCAGCATTGCCGCCGGGAGCACGGGCAGAACCGTCCCTAGTCGGGTGGAGGGGGCATCATTGCCGCCTTCTTCAGCACCGCCATGCCCTCCAGCAAACCCTCTATGCCAGCCGCTCGACCGTGGATCTCGGCAACCGAGGCCTGCAACTCGTCGATCTTGGTCTCCACCTTCTCGCCACGGGAATCCGCACCAGCGATGCTCGCTTCTAAGCCATGAACTCTGGCGGCCAATTCGCCCATGCGGTCCTTCAGATCACCCACGCTCCTTGTCAACTCGCCCAGCAGCGTGTCCACCGCATCAGCACGGACCTCCAAGCGGCCCACGCTGTGCTTCAGATCGTCCAGGCGTCGTGCCAGCTTGCCCACGCGGTGCTTCAGCTCGCTCAAACTCTGCGCCAGGCCGTTGATCTTTGCCTCCAACGCAACCGTACGCTGCTGCAGGGCACTCAAGCCCTGTGCCAGCTCGTTCATCCGTGCCTCCAGCGCTGTTACGCGTGCCTCCAGCGCCGTTAGGCGCACCTCCAGCGCACCCATGCGCACCTCCAGCGCACCCATCCGGCCGTTCAGCTCGCCGAAGGAGGCATCCATCCGACGCAGGCCGGCACTAGCTTGCGCCGAAAGGCTCACACCCACACCCAAGATCGCGACGATTACTCCGATAAAGCCGACCAGCTCCATGGCATTACGGTAGCAGTTTCCTTCCGTTGCAGCTGCCAGAAAGTGAAACTCGGCTCCGTGCAACGGCCCTGGACGGACAGCTTCGGCGGCGGACGACTGTGGGCGGCGTGCAGCAGTGAGTCGGGTTTTCGGCGGAGCGCGACCCTACGCAGGGCACCGAGGATGGAGGATGACGACGGCATGTCCGAGCACCTCCCAGCAGGCCGCAGTCCTCGGGGGTTGCCGCCGCTGGACGGACGTTCGGGGCACAGCGCCCTTCGAACTCGCTCTGCTGCCCCCCGTTCTTCCGACTTCGAACGTCTTGGCGGACACACGCAGCTGCGAGGGCTAGGGCGTAGCGGACGGAATCCGGTGTCGCAGGCAGCCTCATGGGCTGGCGGAAACGGCAGAGGCTAACAGGTTCCCTCGCTTGATGCCCAGTAGCGAGGCGCAGGTCACCGGAACTCCTCGGTAGAGCCTGGCTGTCGTGGCCACTGGCGCTGCTCGGACTTCACGGCGTGCCGAATCGGCTGAGATTGCCCAAGATCGGCCCAGTGTCTGCTCATGCGGGCCCACCGTCGCAGGCTGCTGAGTGGGCAGCCGGCGCAGCGGCCCGGGCGCCTTATCCGTCGACGACCTCAATCTGCGCCCCGACCGCCGAGAGCTTCTCGGCCAGCCGCACGTACCCGCGCTGGAGATGGTAGATGCGATGGACGACCGTGCGTCCGCGCGCCACCAAGCCCGCTAGGACGAGGCATGCGCTCGCTCTCAGGTCGGAGGCCATCACGTCGGTTCCCGCAAGTCGGGATTTGCCGCGGATGACCGCCAAGTTGCCTTGGATCCGGATGTCCGCGCCCATCCGTTGCAGCTCCAAGGCATGCATGAAGCGGTTCTCGAAGACGGTCTCGACGACCTGCGACGTCCCTTGCGCCTGGGTCAGCAGGGCCATCACTTGCGCCTGCATGTCAGTCGGGAAGCCCGGATGCTCGCGCGTGGTCACGTCCACGCTGGCCAGCGGCCGGCCGTTCCGAATCGCCAAGGTGCCCTCGGAGGCTGACTCCTCAATCTCGCAGCCGGCTTGCCGCAGCTTCGCGGTGACGGCGCGCACATGCTCCGCCCGGGTGTGCTCAAGCGTCAGCTCGCCGCCCGTAATGGCCCCCGCCACGAGGTAGGTGCCGGTCTCGATGCGGTCAGGGATGATCGCGTGATCTGCTCCCCCGAGGCTCGCCCTTCCTTGAACGCGAATGGTGCGCGTGCCTTCCCCCTCGATGTGCGCCCCCATCTTGCGCAGCAGTTGCGCCAGGTCCACGACCTCCGGTTCGCGGGCCGCGTTCTCCAGAATCGACTCGCCGCGGGCCAGCACGGTGGCCATGAGCAGGTCCTCGGTGCCGGTCACGGTTGGCCTCCGGAATGTGATCCGCCCGCCCCTCAGCCCGCCCCGCGGGGCTTTGGCCTCGATATAGCCGTGATCGTGGCTAACGGTGGCCCCCAAGGCCGTGAGACCTTGGAGATGCATGTCGATCGGCCGGGCGCCGATGGCGCAGCCGCCCGGCAGGGACACCCGCGCCCGGCCGCAGCGGGCCGCCAGTGGTCCCAGCACCAGACTTGAGGCCCGCATCGTCTTGACCAGCTCGTAGGGGGCGACCGGGTCGAGTACTCCGGCTGCCCGGAAGGACGAGGAGTCGTCGCCGACTTCCATGTCGGCCCCAATGTTGCGGACCAGCCTGCTCATGGTGCGGATGTCCACCACTGGAGGGAGTCGCCTCAGCGTCACTGTCTCACCGCTCAGCAAGGTGGCGGCCAGCGCTGGTAGCGCCGCGTTCTTGGCGCCGCTGACGGCGATACGCCCGGCGAGTCGGTGCCCGCCTTGAATGTGCATGCGTTGCATCGGCTTGAAAGACCATTATGCGCAGCCGGTCCCCCTACACCGCCACAGCGGACGGGACCGGCCCGCCAGTGTTCGGGATCGTAACCGCAGGGCGCGGCGGCTCGCCTGTTCAAGTAGCCTTCCGGTCGCGTCGGCGCGGGTGCCTTGCCGGGCGGGGAGGCGTCGCACGGTTCCGCAATGAAGTCCTTGATCCTCTCGGCCGGCGCGCTGGTCTCCTCCTGCCTGCTCGTCGCTGCCGACGCCAACTGGCCGCAGTGGCGCGGCCCGCAGTTCAACGGTTCCAGCCCGTCCGCGACGGGCTTGGCGGTCCAATGGTCCGAGGAGCGCAACATCAAGTGGCGGGCTCCAATGCCGAGTTGGAGCGCGGCCACCCCCGCGGTGTGGGGCGCCCATGTCTTCGTCACCTCGGCGCAGGAGGGCTTCAACGAGCCGGTGCAGTCCTACGGGCGCGGGGCGAGGCGCGGTCCGCGGTCGGGCCCCCGGGGCGGCCAGCGGCCGTCGCGCTCGGACAGGGACGACATCCTGCTCATCGCGCTTCAGAGATCCGACGGAGAGATCCTCTGGACGCGCACCATCGGGGGCGGCAACCGGATTCACCGCAAGCAGAACCTCTCCTCGCCCTCCCCGATCACTGACGGCAAGCATGTCTGGGTCGTGACCGGCAACGGCGATCTGGCGTGCTACGACTTCGACGGCGACCGGGTCTGGCATCGCAACATTCAGGACGACTACGGAAGGTTCGGACTCAACCACGGTTACGCCTCTACCCCCAGGCTCCACGAGGGGCGCCTGTACGTCCAAGTGCTGCACGGCATGAAGACCGACGATCCGTCCTACGTCTTCGCGGTCGACCCGGCCACCGGGGAGACTCTCTGGCGGTCCGAGCGCCCGACGGACGCTGTGGCGGAGTCTCCGGACGACTACTCGACGCCGCTGGTCGTGCAAGTCGACGGCCGCGAGCAGTTGATCGTCTCGGGCGGTGACTACGTGACCGGCCACGATCTGGACTCCGGCAAGGAGCTGTGGCGCATGGGTGGCTTCAATCCGGGGCACGAGCGCTTCTACCGCACCATCGCCTCGTCGATCCACATCGGGCAGACAATCTTCACGTCCAGCACGCGAGGCAACCCGTTCATCGCTTTCCGGGCCGGCGGGGAAGGGTGGATCACGGATTCCGCCAAGCTCTGGGAGAACGCGCTCGGAGCGGATGTGCCCACTCCTTCGACGGACGGGAAGCGGCTGTTCGTAGTCAACGACCGGGGCATCCTGAACGTCCTCGACGCCGAGTCCGGCCAACTCGTCAGGGACCGCCTGCGGCTGGAGCCAGGCACCTACTCCTCCTCCCCGCTGCTGGCCGATGGCCGGATCTACGCCACCAACGAGGAGGGCACGACCACGGTGGTCGATGTCGAGAAGGACTACGAGGTGCTGGCGATCAACCGACTCGACAGTCACACGCTGGCCAGCCCAATCGCGGTGGGGAGTGAGATTTTCCTGCGGACCGCCGACTATCTCTACTGCATCGCTGAAGAATGACGCCGGGAGGTGCCATGGCCAAAGAACATGCGCTGGGCGGCATGATTGACGACTACTGCACGCGCTGCCAAGCCGTGATGAACCACTCGATCGTCTCGCTGGCCTCTGGCGAGCCGGCTAGGACGGAGTGCCGGACCTGCTACACATCGCACAAGTACCGGCGGGCCAAGGGGGCGCGTAAGAGGCCCGGCACCCGCAGCGACCTGTTCGACGAAGTGCTCGGCAGGATGGGGCCGTTCGGGCGCCGGTAGCTGTCCCCTTGGGCGGCGTCGGCCGACAGGCGGTCGCGATTGCTGTGGCTTTCTCGCGCAGCCGCTTGACGGCGGCGCCCGCCGGGGGGCTGCAGCGGGACATCGCGCGGCTGGTTTGGGCGCTCGTGTCCCGCATCCCGACTGGTCGGGTGGCCACTTACGGGGATGTGGCGATCGCACTCGGCCTTCCGCGCCACGCCCGCCATGTCGGCACGGCGCTGCGGGGCTGCCCGGTGCGCCTCGGGATTCCGTGGCACCGGGTGGTCGCAGCTGGCGGACGCATCGCGCTGCCTGGTGAGCGCGGCTTGGAGCAGCGCCGCCGCTTGGAGAGTGAGGGTGTGCCGTTCCGAGGGGCCAAGGTTGACTTGGACCGCTGCCGCTGGCGACATTGATTCAGCTGTCCGGCGGAGCCGTCTTCGGACCTGTCGCCAGCAGGCGCTCTGGGCCGTGTGCCAGAATGGGCTGCGTTGCCAATGCCGCACACAGTGACTCGCCGCTCCTTCCTCACGGCTGCCGCGTCCGGAGGCGCCGCCCTGTCATGCGGGGGCGGCCCCGGGCCGGACGGCGGCCTCCCGAACATCGTGCTGTGCATGGGCGACGACCACGGCTGGCACGAGACCGGGTACAACGGCCATTCCTACGTGCGCACTCCAGTCCTTGACCAGATGGCCCGCACGGGCCTGCGCCTCGACCGCTTCTACTCCGCTGCGCCGGTCTGCTCGCCCACTCGCGCCAGCGTGATGACTGGGCGCCATCCCAATCGCTGCGGGACGTTCTCCGCGAACTGGTCGATCCGGCCCGAGGAGATCGGAGTGGCCCAGATCCTCCGAGAGGCCGGCTACGCCTGCGGTCATTTCGGCAAGTGGCACTTGGGGCCTGTCAAGGAGGGTTCGCCCACCAATCCTGGGGCCTTTGGCTTCGATGAGTGGCTGTCGCACGACAACTTTTTCGAGATGAATCCGATGCTGTCTCGCAACGGAGCCCCCCCGGAGCGCTGCGAGGGCGAGAGTTCGAAGGTCGTCGTGGATGCCGCGCTGGAGTTCATGGACCGAGCGCGACGGGCCGGCCGGCCGTTCTTCACCGTGCTCTGGTTCGGGTCCCCGCACGAACCGTACAGCGGCCTCGATTCCGACTTGGCGAGCTACGCGAGCCTGCCACCCGGCTTGGAGGGGCGAACCGCGCGCATCACGTCGATGGAGACCGGCCAGTCCGCCTCGCTGCGCGTGGACCGGATCCTGCAGGCCCGCTTCGCGGAAATCACGGCCATGGACCGCGCGATCGGACGGCTGCGCGACCGCCTCGCCAGCACGGGCTCGCGTGAGAACACCCTGCTGTGGTATTGCAGCGACAACGGAGCGCCTGGCGCCGGCCGGTTCGGCTCGCCGATGCGGGGCGACAAGGGTACCGTCTACGAGGGCGGCGTGCGCGTGCCGGCCGTGATCGAGTGGCCCTCGCGGATCGAAGGGCCGCTGCGCAGCACTGTTCACGCCGTGACGAGCGACATTCTTCCGACGCTGTGCGCCGTGACCGGGCAGGACGCTCCAGCCCGCCCGCTGGACGGCATCTCCCTGCTGCCCCTGATCGAGGGCCGCATGCATCGCCGTCCCGACCCTATCTGCTTCTGGAGCTTCGGCGGCAATCGCGCCGGCAACGGTGAGCCCTACATCGCCCCCCAGCTCCAGGAGGGCACGACGCCGTTGGTCAAGATGATGGCGGGGAGGTTCACGCGGAACTTCAGCAACTTCCATCATCCGGAGATCGCCGACGAGGACTTCTCCGGCGCCCGGGCGGTGCTGGACTCGGACTACAAGCTGGTGGTCGACGCCGGCGGGGATGCCCGGCGCGAGCTGTTCGACACGCTCGCCGACCCGGCTGAGAGCCTTGATTTGGCGGCGGACCTTCCAGCTGAAGTGGAGCGCTTGCAAGGCCGCTTGCTGGAGTGGCAGCGGTCGGTGCTGAACAGTTTGGCCGGCCGGGATTACGTCTGATCCGCGCCCGCCTCAATACGCCCACGGGCCGCGGGTGAAGATGCCGCCGTCCACCATGAGGGTCTGCCCGGAGATGAATTCGGCGGCGTCGGTGCAGAGGAACGCCACTGCTTCGGCGACGTCTCGCGGATAGCCAACCCGGCCCATTGGCGTCAGCGCAGCCCACTGCCCGGCGTAGTCGTCGGCTTCGCCAGCTGTGCGCTCGATCAGGATCGCGCCCGGTGCCACGCAGTTGACAGTGATGCCGTAGGGCCCGAGTTCCGCCGCGGCCACCTTCGTGAATTGCTCCATGCCGCCCTTGCTGGCGGTGTAGCTGACTAGGTTCGGAAAGGCGACCTTGTTGCAGCCCGAACCGATGTTGACGATCCGGCCGCCCCCGCGCTCCTTCATGTGCCGGCCCGCCAGCTGCGTGCAGAGGAAGCAGCCCTTGAGGTTGGTGTCGATCACGCGGTCCCAGTCCTCCTCGGTGAGGTCGAGCAGCGGGGACCAGACTTGCATGCCGGCGTTGTTCACGAGGATGTCGAGCCGCTGGAAGCGGTCCAGGACCCGCCGAAACATATCGCGGACCTGGTCAGAGCGGCCGACGTTCGCCTGCACCGCAAAGCAGAGCCGCCCTGTGTCCCGGACCGACTCGACCGTCCGCCGGGCGCCGTCGGCGTCGCTGTGGCAATGTACGGCCACATTGCAGCCCAGCTCAGCCAGCTTCAGGGCTATCCCTTTTCCGATCCCCTTGCTGGAGCCGGTCACCAGAGCCGTCTTGCCGGTCAGATCCATCGCACCAGTCTCGCATCACCCGGTTGCTGGTTGACGCGCCGCCCGCCCGCTGTCCAGCGCCGGCTCAGGAGCCCTCGGACCCAGCGACGAGATCTTCCAAGGCCACTGCGACATGCTCGTGGCGGAAGGAGAAACCGGCGCTGGCGGCAGCCTGCGGGACGACCCGCTGGGAGGCCAGCAGCACGGAGGAGAATTCGCCGAGTGCGGCCTTGATCGCCACGGCGGGCACGGGCAGGATGGTGGGACGATGCAGGGCCCGGCCCAACGCCTTGGTGAAGCCGATGTTCCGGACGCAGCCCGGCGCCACACCATTGACCGGCCCGCTGATCGACTCGTCCTCGGCGGCCCGCAGGAAGAGGTGCACCAGATCACGGACATGAATCCACGGCATCCACTGCCGGCCGTCGCCGACTCGTCCGCCCATGCCGAGGCGGAACGGGAGCATCAAGCGCGGCAGCGCTCCCCCGTCCCGTCCCAAGACCAATCCGATGCGGATGACGGCGACTCGCATGCCAAACTCCTGCGCTCGGAGAGCCTCAGCTTCCCATTCCCTGCAAACGTCGGCCAGAAAGCCCTCGCCAGCCTCGGACTCCTCGGTGAGCAGTTCCTCTCCCCGCGATCCGTAGTACCCGACCGCCGAGGCCGCCACCAGCACGGCAGGCGGCTGGCGCATCGCCTGCAACCCCTGCACCAGGCTGCGCGTCCCCTTGACGCGGCTGCTTCGGATCCTGTCCTTCTTCGCTGCGTTCCACCGGCCTTCGGCGACCGGCTCGCCCGCCATGTGGAAGACGGCGCGGCAGCGGCGGAGCGACTCGCGCCCGGGTGGCCCCTCTTCGGGCCGCCACCGGAAGCAGGCTGCGGAATCCAGTTCCCGAGGGGCCGCTTCGGGCCGCCGCGTCAGCACTCGGGGGGAGTCCAGCAACCGGCACAGGTGCCTTCCGATGAACCCGGTTCCTCCGGTGACCACTGCCTTACCCATGAGTCTCATGCTACTCCATCGGATCCGGGGAGCCGGGTGCCGGCGCCGTCCGAGGGCGCGGGGAAAGCGACCGTGGGGCCGCGCGTTTCGACTCGCGCCAGCTCGGGCCGTCGCGAGTCGGGCTATCATGTCTGGCATGCCGGTCCTTCCTCTGCAGCGGACGGCGGTCGTCGGGGCGACCCTCCTGGCGGCCTGCTGGGCGTCCGTCGTGGCTGCTCAGCAGCCCAACATTGTCTTCATCCTGGCGGACGATGTCGGCGACCAAGCGATCGGCTGCTACGGCGGCTCCTCGTACGCAACCCCGCGGCTGGACTCGCTGGCGCAGGAGGGCCTGCGGTTCCGGCATTGCTACTCCATGCCGGTGTGCCACCCCACCCGCCTGACCCTGCTCACCGGCCAGTACCCGTTCCGCGCCGGACAGGCGGCCTGGGGCACGTTCCCGGCCAGGCTGGAGGCCGGCACGGTCGCCAACCGGCTGCGCAGCCTGGGGTACCGGACTGCGGTGGCCGGCAAGTGGCAGCTGACCCTGCTGCGTGAGGATCCAAACCACCCCCGCCGGCTCGGCTTCGAGCGCTGGTCGCTGTTCGGCTGGCACGAGGGGCCCCGCTACTACCGGCCGCTGATCTATCAGGATGGGCGCGTTCGATCCGACGTCATCGACCGCTACGGGCCAGACGTCTACACGGAGGCGCTGACCGAGTTCATGAGCGAAAGCCGGGACCAGCCGTTCTTCGCGTTCTACTCCATGGCGTTGGCACACGACGTTACCGACGACATCGGCGAACCACCCCCGCTGGGCCCGCAGGGCCACTACGACAGCTACAAGCGCATGGTTGAGAACATGGACGAGCGCGTCGGCCGGCTCGTGGACGCCGCGGACCGCCTCGGCATCCGGGAGCGCACGCTGTTTCTCTTCACTGCCGACAACGGTACGCCCGGCTCGTACTACCACACCGCCCAAGGCAGCCAGATGCTCAAGCAGCAGATCCGGTTCGTCTGGAACGGCCAGCCGGCGCTGGGTGGCAAGGGCGAGCTGACTGACGCTGGGACGCGCGTGCCGCTGATCGCGAACTGGAAGGGCACGCTGGAACCCGGCCAGGTGGTTGACGACTTGGTGGACTTCAGCGACTGGCTGCCCACGTTGGTCGATCTGGCCGGCGGAGCAGTTCCCGGCGGGTTGGACGGCGTCAGTTTGGCGAATCGCCTGCGTGGCGGAAGTCCCTCTCCCCGCCGCTGGGCGTTCGCGGAGCGGCGCGGCGCCGGATGGGCCCGCACCCAGAATTGGAAGCTGTATGACGACGGGCGACTGTTCGATATGCGGGAGGGTCGCGCTGAGGAGGCCCCGGTCCCGATTAGCGCGGCCCCGCCCGCGGCCAGGGAGGCGCGGGCCGAGCTGGAGTCCGTCCTGCGCCGCCTGGCTGCCTCCCGCTGATACACTGCGGCCTTGCGCGTGATCGTGATCGGCGCCGAGGGGCAGCTCGGCCATGAGCTGGTGCGCGAGAGCCGGAACCGGGGCCACCGTGTGCGCTCTTGGGGCCGGGCGCAACTGGACGTCACCGACGCGGCGGCCGTGGGCCGCAGGATCGGTGAGGAACGGCTCGACTGGGTCCTCAATGCCGCGGCGTACAACGACGTGGACGGGGCCGAGGAGTCTCCCGGCGACGCCATGGCGGTCAACGCGCTGGGAGTCCGGGCGGTGGCGCTGGCATGCCGCGCCGCGGGAGCGACGCTGTTGCATTTCTCCACCGACTACGTGTTCGGGGGCCGCAAGGCCGGCGTCTATTCCGAGGCCGACCTGCCGCGGCCGCTGTCCGCCTACGGGGTCTCCAAGCTGGCGGGCGAGTGCTTCGCCCGCTCGGCCCTGGCGTCGCACTACGTGTTGCGGGTGGCCGGCGTGTACGGCCCGGCGGGCCGCGCCACGCGGCGCGGGAACTTCGTCGAGGCCGTGCTGCGGCGCTGCGAGGCCGGCCGGCGGCTGACGGTGGTGGCCGACCAGTTCGCCACGCCGACCTTCGCCCCCGCTCTGGCGCGCCGCTCGCTCGCGGTGCTGGAGCGCGGCCTTCCGTTCGGCCTGTACCACCTCGGAGGAGGCGAGCGGCTGAGCTGGCACGAGTTCGCCGCGCGGATTTGCTCCCGCCTAGGCCGGCGCTGCGACATGGCTGCCGCGTCGCTGGCCGATTCGCAGCGCCCCGCCAGTCGACCTCGCGATGCGGCGCTCTCGAACCGCCTCATCCACGCAGCGGGCATCGAGCCGATGCCGGGCGTGGACGAGTGCCTGCGCCAGTACTTGGAGCTCCGCCGCCGGTCGTGAGCACGGTGTCGCGGCGAGGGGCGGCCGAGGCATCGTTCAGCCCCCAATCCCACTATTCCGATAGAGATGGGGTACAATGAGGTTGTCATGGCTGTGACGCCCGCGCTTCGGCGGCGAGTGCGCGGCGACTCGATTCCTCAGCTGGCGGCGACCTTCCGCATCCTGAGTGACGCCTACCTGCTGGCTAGCGGCGGATTCCGGCCCGTCTCGCGCTTTCTGGACGAGGAGGAGGTCTCGAGCGTGTGCCGCACGATGCGGCTGCCCTCAGGGCAGCCGTGGACCATGCCGATCCTGCTGCCGCTGTCTGCGGAGGCCCAGGCCGCCCTCGGTCGGTCGGACCGAGTTCTGCTGGTGGACCGCGGGATTCCGGCCGCTGTCGTCCATGTCGAGGAAGTCTTCCGCATCGAGAAGCAGCTAGTGGCCGAGGCCGTCTTCGGCACCAGCGACGCCGGGCATCCGGGAGTGGCCTGGCTGACTGCGGCCGGAGAGTACTCGGTCGCCGGTCCCGTCGAGCTGCTGGACGGCTGGGCCCTCGATGTGCCGTCCGGCCCGCCGATCTCGCCGTCGCAAGTCGCGCGGCAGATCGGCGCCAAGGGCTGGACGAAGGTGGTCGGATTTCAGACGCGGAACCCGATCCACCGGGCGCACGAATTCTGCACCAAGGTGGCCTTGGAAACGGCGGACGGCCTGCTGGTGCATCCCCTGCTGGGCGAGACCAAGCCGGACGACATTCCCGCCACGGTGCGGCTGGCCTGCTACGAGGCCCTCCTAGAGGGCTACTATCCCCGCGACCGAGTGCTTCTGGCGGGCTTTCCGGCTTGGATGCGGTACGCCGGCCCGAGGGAGGCGGTATTCCACGCCCAGGTGCGCAGGAACTACGGGGTGACTCACTTCATCGTCGGCCGCGACCACGCCGGAGTCGGCAGCTACTACGGCCCGTTCGACGCGCAGCGCATCTTCGAAGTATTCGGGCCCGGCGAGCTGGGGATCGAGACGGTCTTCTTCGACTTCGTGCATTACTGTCGCGCCTGCGGGGGCATGGCTTCCGCCAAGACCTGCCCGCACGCTGCGCGGCACCATGTCCGCCTGTCCGGGCGGGAGCTGCGGGCCATGCTGCGCCGCGGGGAGCCGGTGCCGGCCGAGGTGACGAGGCCGGAAGTGGCCGGGATTCTGCGCGCGGCGCTGGAGGAGGGTTTCTGATGGGAGCGCCTTGGCCGCGCTACCGGTGGCCGCGGCCCGACGCCGGCGCTGAAGAGATTCTGCGCTGGGGGTTCGGCCAGTTCGGCCGGCGGATGGCCATCTGCACGAGCTTCCAGGCGACCGGATCGGTGATCGTCCACATGGCGGCGCAGCTGGCCGGCGAGCGCGCCCGGGTGTTCAGCGTGGACACGGGCCGGCTGCACGAGGAGACCTACCGGCTGATCGCCCAGTTCCGCCAGCGCTACGGCATCGAGGTGGAGCTGGTGTGCCCCGACTCCCGCGAACTGCGGCGTATGCTGACCCGGCACGGTCCGAATCTGTTCTACGAGCACCCCTCCAAGCGGAAGCTGTGCTGCGAGATCCGGAAGGTCCGCCCACTGCAGCGTCGGCTCGCTACGCTGGACGCATGGGTCACGGGCCTGCGGCGCGATCACAGCCGCAACCGGGCGCTGGTGGAGAAGGTCGGGGTGGACGAGCAGCACGGCGGCATCCTCAAGCTCGCACCGCTGGCCGATTGGACGGGCGAACAGGTGTTCGCCTACGCGGAGCGCCACGATGTGCCGCTGCATCCTCTCTACGCGCAGGGCTATCCCAGCATCGGCTGCCAGCCCTGCACGCGCCCCGTCCGGCCCGGCGAGGACAGCCGGGCCGGGCGCTGGTGGTGGGAGAAGGGCCCGGACAAGGAATGCGGCATGCATTACTCGCCCGGCGTCGGGATGCGGCGCGACTTCGACGTGTTGCTGGACGAAGTCCTGCCGGCCCGCCAGCCGTACCTCGCTTAGCGCCTGCCGGCACGGAGACTCAATGAAGCATCAGGGAATCACCATCTGGCTGACCGGCCTCTCCGGCTCGGGCAAGTCGACCATCGCGAACCGCCTGGCGCGGCGCCTGCGCCGGCTGGGCGCGAGTGTGGAGGTGCTGGACGGCGACGTGATCCGAACCAACCTGTCGAAGGGCCTCGGGTTCAGCCGAGCGGACCGCGACACGAACATCCGCCGCATCGGATTCGTGTGCCGGCTGCTTTCCAGGAACGGTGTGATAGTGATCGCGGCGGCGATCTCCCCGTACCGGCAGCTGCGCGACGAGGTCCGTGCCAGCACCACCAACTTCGTGGAGGTGTTTACCGATTGCGACATGGAGACGCTGGTGCGACGCGACGTGAAGGGCCTGTACCGGCGGGCGCTGGCGGGCCAGATCGAGAACTTCACTGGAGTCTCCGATCCCTACGAGGTCCCTCGCAACCCGGAAGTGCGCACCGACTCGGCAGCGCAGACTGAGGAGCAGTCGGTGGACGCGGTGTGGGGCTACCTAGCGGAACGACGGCTGATCGAGCCGTGAAGGGGCGCCGCGGCCCGGCCGGCTAGCTGCCCGGCACGCTGTGCGGAAGGAGATGGTAGCCCACGGCGAGGTAGGCTAGGTAGGCGCCGAGCAGCAAGAATCCGAAGCCGCGGCGCAGCGCGTCGCCGGAGGCGAAGATCCCCATCCGGAAGACAATCAGGATCAGGAGCATCGCCGGGAACAGGATGGCGAAGAAATCGGCGCCTGCCTGCAGTCCCGCCTCGGTGACCGCGGCGGAGGCGCCCGCCACGAACAGCACGTTGAGGATGTCGGCTCCGATCACGTTGCCAACAGCCAGCTCCCCTTGGCCGCGACGGGCGGCCGTGACCGCCGTCACCAGCTCCGGAAGCGACGTCCCGAACGCTACCAGCGTCGCCGCGATCACGCTCTCCGGCACGGACAGGCGTATGGCGGCCTCGGTGACGCCGGGGATCACCACCTGCGCCGAGACCACCACCAAGGCCAGCCCCAAGGCCAGCTTGAGCGATGCGAACCAAGCCGAGGACTGGCCGGACTCGGGATCCGGTTCGCTCTCGGACCGCCTCTGCCGCGCCCAGCGGACGGACAGGTAGAGGTACGCGCCCAGTAGCGCTAGCAGCAGGAAGCCGCTCGCCTGGCCGAGCCTGCCACCCTCGGAGAAGGCCTGACCTGGATTGCTCCACGGAACGCACAGCGCCACAAGCAGGGCGGCGGCACCGAGCTGGATCCAGCCTTGGCTGTTGACAATCTTCGGATCCAGCCGCAGCGGCGCGATCAGGCAAGCCACGCCCAAGATCAGGCCGGTGTCGGCGATGACCGACCCGACTGCGTTGCCCAGCGCCAGCCCGGGATACCCGTCCACCGCCGCCATCACAGAGACCGCTGCTTCGGGGGCGGTGGTGCCCAAGCTGACTATCGTCGCTCCGACGACTACGGTCGGGACGCGCAGCGTTTCGGAAAGCTCGACCGCCTGGTCCACCAGCAGGTCCGCAGCTTTGCCCAGCACCAGCAGCGACAGGGCGATGCCGGCTGCGAGGACGGCCCAGTGTGACTCCGAGAAAAAATGCGTCAGCGCCTCGTCCATGCCGCACTACGAGTCTAGCGAACGGGGAAAATCCCAGCGCCGCGCCCGGATCGGGCCGCGATCCGCACTACAATACTCACGATAGGGGCGAGCGACAGATGAGACTGAGCCATTCGGCGGCTGCCGTAGCGGCGGTGCTGACGACGCTTCCGTGCTTGGGGGCAGCCGAGCCGAGCGACGCCTTGGAGCACTTCGAGAAGCGTGTTCGGCCGGTCTTGG
This sequence comes from Bryobacterales bacterium, assembly GCA_963662745.2. Taxonomy (GTDB): domain Bacteria; phylum Acidobacteriota; class Terriglobia; order Bryobacterales; family UBA6623; genus VXMF01. Next base: position 3,263,261 of record CAXXUI010000001.1, on the reverse strand, counting down.
CGCAGCATTGCTACGCCTGCCACAGCGGCGCGGCGCCGAGCGTGTTCGCCGGCTTGCGCCTGGACAGCCGCGAGGGCGTTCTGAGAGGCGGCGATTCGGGCCCGGCGGCAGTTCCGGGTAGCTCGAGCGAGAGCCTCATGGTCCGCGCTTTGCGTGGCGCAGCCAAGACGCCCATGCCGCCGACCGGGCGGCTCGCGGAAGACCAGATCACGGCGGTCGAGGAATGGATCGACGCAGGCGCCCCATGGCCGGGCGCCCCGTCCGCGGGGATGCCGGATCCCGGCGAGGAGTTCGATCTGGTGCGCCGCCGCAGCGAGCACTGGGCGTGGCAGCCGGTCCACCGACCGGAACCGCCCGCCACCCGCGACGACGCGTGGCCTGCTTCCGAAATCGATCGCTTCGTGCTGGCCCGCTTGGAGGCGGCGGGTCTGAGTCCGGCCGCGCCGGCGGACCGCCGCACGCTGCTGCGGCGGCTGAGCTACGCGCTCACCGGGCTGCCGCCCACGGCGAGGGAGATCGAGGAATTCGTCAGCGACCCGTCACCGCTGGCTCTGGAGACGGTCGTGGAGCGGCTGCTCTCGTCGCCTCACTTCGGCGAACGCTGGGCGCGCCACTGGATGGACCTGTTCCGCTACACCGAGTCGCACGGCAGCGAAGGGGACCCCGACCTTCCCGAAGCGTGGCGCTACCGCGACTACCTCATCCGGGCCTTCAACGACGACGTCCCCTACGACCAGCTGGTGCGCGAGCACTTGGCCGGCGACCTGCTCCCCCGCCCGCGTCACAACCGCGCTTTGGGGCTGAACGAGTCCCTGCTCGGGACGGCCAACTTCCGGATGATCGAGCACGGCTTCCAGCCGGTCGACCCTTGGGAGGACCGGGTGAAGTGGACCGACAACCAGATCGACGTTTTCTCCAAGGCACTCCAAGGGCTGACGGTCTCCTGCGCCCGCTGCCACGACCACAAGTTCGACGCCATCAGCCAGCGCGACTACTATGCTCTCTTCGGCGTGCTCAAGAGTGCCCGTCCGGTGCAGCGGGCGGTGGACTCCCCTCAGCTGCTGAACCGGAACAAGCGGGCCTTGAGGGAGAAGAAGCGCGAGATTCGGGAGGAGCTGGCCCGGTTGTGGCTGCTCGCGGCCGACGACCTGCCGGCCCAGCTCCTGCGCGGGGGTGAGGTGGTTGCTGCTGCGGTCGAGTCGGCGGCCTGCGAACCCGACAGCGCCCTCTATCCGTGGGCCGAGCTCGGGTCTCGCGCTGAGCAGGGCTTGGTGTCCGGCTGGGAGTCCCTGGTCAGCTGGAGGGCGGAGCAGAGACGCAGCCGCAGGGTGTTCAACAGCGAGCAATTCGGAGCCATCTGGAGGCCAGCGGACAGCCTTGCCGGCTGGAAGTGGATCGGCACGGGCCTCGAGGGCGCTAGCGCTGCGGGCGAGTTCTCGATCCTGCCCGAGGGGGAGCGCGTCCTCGAGGGCGTCTACGGCCCGGGGGCGTTCAGCGGGCTGCTGTCCCGACGGCACAACGGCGTGCTCCAGACCCCGAGCTTCACCGTCGACAGCGACCGCATCAGCTTCCAGGTGCAGGGTTCCGGATTCAGCTTCGTCCGCCTGATCGTCGAGAACTACGCCGTTCCGAGAGGCGGGATCTATTGGCAGCGCTACTCTCCCAAGCGCGACGAGCCGGTGTGGGCGAGCTGGGACACGACCTACTGGAAGGGCTTCAGCGCCTATGTCGAGTTCGCCACGATGCAGGACTCGACCAACTTCGCGCTCGATCCGGAGCACAGCCGCGAGAAGCCTAGGCCGACGCCCAAGGGGGACGGTCGCTCGCACTTCGGAGCGCTGGCTGTGGCCTTCCACGACGAGGATGTGCAGCCGAAGGCGGTGGATGCCGCTGTGGACCACCTGCTGGCAGGGGCGGCCCCCGGTTCGCGCGACGAGCTGGCCCGGCGCTATGCCGACCGGCTCCGCGTCGCCGTCGCGGCGTGGCGGGCAGGATCCCCGTCCCCATCGGAAGCCGCGTTCCTACACGAGTTCGTGCAGCTGGGCCTCGTCCCCGCCTCCGTGGCGTCCTCGCCCGCCTTGGAACGTCTCGTCACCGAGTTCCGGAAGTTGGAGGGCGAGGTGCCTGTCTACCGCCGCGCTCCCGGCGTGCTTGATGAGCAGGGGCTGGACCAGCCCCTGCTCATCCGGGGCAGCCACACCAACCCGGGAGAACCCGTGCCGCGACGCTACTTGACGGCCTTGGGGGGCGAGGTCTACGACGATCCCGCGTTCGCTCGCCTGCGGCTGGCGGAGGAGGTCGCGGATCCAGCCAACCCATTGACCGCCCGGGTGATGGTGAATCGCGTCTGGAGCCACCTCTTCGGGCAGGGGATCGTGAAGACGGTGGACAACTTCGGTCGCGTCGGCAGCCCGCCTTCGCACCGTCAGCTGCTGGACTTTCTCGCCGCCAGCTTCATCGAGGACGGGTGGTCGGTCAAGCGGCTCATCCAGCGGATGGTCCTCACTTCCGTCTACCAGCAATCCAGCGCGGGGTCGGCAGCGGCGGCCGAGGTCGATCCGACCAACGCCCTGCTGCAGCACATGCCAGTAAGGCGCTTGGAGGCGGAGGCCGTACGTGACAGCTTGCTGGCTGTGTCCGGGCGGTTAGACCCGTCCGTGCTGGGGCCTTCGGTGGATGTCTACTACGCTTTCGCGAAGGGCAAGACCAAGGGCGACCGCGTCAAGGGGCCGCTCGACGGGGACGGGCGGCGCAGCGTCTACCAGGAGATCCGCCGCAACGCGCACAATCCATTCCTGGAGGTCTTCGACCAGCCCAAGCCGTCCTCCACGCGCGGCCGGCGAGACGCCACCAACGTGCCGGCGCAAGCGCTGACGATGCTGAATAGCCCGCTTGTCGCGGCTCAGGCCTCGCTGTGGGGCGAGCGGCTCGCCAACCGCCCCGGCCCGGCCTCCGGGACGGTGCGGCACATGTTCCTGAGCGCCTTAGGGCGCCCGCCGGATCCAGTGGAGTTGGACGGCAGCCTCGGCTATCTGGGACCGGACCCCGACCCGGAGGACTGGGCCGACCTCGCCCATTCCGTATTCAATCTGAAGGAGTTCCTCTATGTCCGCTGACGGGCGGTTCGGGCTCCCACCCAGCGCAGCGCCCGGATCGGGAGCGTGAGGGCCAGTCCGTCCGGAGCGGGCCGCCGCCGATGGCCCATACTCGGGGTGGGGGGCGTCGTGTTCGATGGCCGAGGCCGAGTGCTGCTGGTCCGCCGCGGCGCGCCGCCCGCCCAGGGCCGCTGGTCGATCCCCGGAGGCAAGGTGCGACGGGGCGAGTCGCTTGCGGCGGCGGTGCGCCGGGAGATGCTGGAGGAGACCGGCCTGAGGGTCACGGTCGGCGAGCTGGTGGCGGTGTACGAGAGGCTGCCCGGAGAGGGCCCGGCGAACGAAGGGCATTTCGTGGTGTTGGACTACCTTTGCGGCTTCGCGGCCGGCGAGCCGACTGCCGGCGATGACGCCGCCGCCGTCGGCTGGTTCGCGCTGCGCGAGATCGCCGGTCTCCGAGTTACCGAGGGCTTGGCCGGAGTTCTGCGCAGGGCGCGCCGGATTGCGGCCCGGACAGGCTGGAGCGCCTAGCGGGGATGCTGTCGGATCCCTACCGGGCGCTGGAGTTCGAGAAGGTCGCGGACCTGCTCCGGCGCTACGCTCCGAGCCCGCTCGGGGCGTCCCGGATCGACCGTCTGCTCCAGGATCCCCGCTTGGAGTCCGCGCAGGCGGCGGAGCGTGAGCTCGCCATGGTCGGCGAGGCCGTCGCATGGTTGCGGGACGCGGAGCGACGGGACCGGCGCAATCTGCCCGCGCCGCCGCGCTTCTCGGGCATCGAGGACGTGAGCGAGCCAGTGAGCCGTCTCTCGATGGATGGCGTCACACTGGAGCCCTCCGAGATCCGCGCCGTCTTGGGACTACTTGAGTCGGCGGAGACGACGCGGTCGACCTTGCTGGACGTCCGGCGGAGCCGGCCCTTGCTGGGGGCGCAGGGTGAACGCATGCCGGACTTGCGAGGCTTGATGGCCGAGCTGGCCGGCAAGATCCTCCCCAACGACGAGATCTCGAGCCTCGCGAGCTCGGACCTTTCCAGGATCCGGCGGAGAATCGAGAAGCAGCGCCAGCAGGTGGAGGTCTCGCTCCAGCGATTCGTGCGCCGGCATGCGCGGTCCGGCGTGCTGCGGGACGAGTACGTGACCATGCGCAACGGGCGCACCGTGGTCCCGGTCAAGGCCCAGTGGAAGGGTCGCGTGGACGGGATCGTGCATGGTGCCAGCGCCAGCGGCCAGACGGTGTTCGTCGAGCCGCTCGGCACGATCGTCCAGAACAACCGTCTCGTGCGGCTGCACGAGGACGAGCAGGCCGAGATGCTCCGCATACTTCGTCGGATGAGCGGGCAGCTCCGCGAGGAGCGGGCCGCGATCCGGGCCACGGTCGGGATGGTAGGCGCGCTGGAGTACGTGTTCGCGAGAGCGAGGTTCGCGACGGACTTTGGCTGTTGCCTGCCGCGGTTCGGGGCGAGCGGCGCGGAGAGGCTCATTCTCGAGGAGGCGAGGCATCCGCTGCTGCAAGACTTGCTGGCGGAGAGTAGGCGGCGTCCGGTGCCGATGTCCGTGCGGCTGGCGCCCGAAGGGCGAACGCTGATCGTGAGCGGACCCAACGCGGGTGGCAAGACGGTGGTGCTCAAGACGGTGGGTCTGCTGGCCGCGATGGCGCAGGCCGGCGTGCCCGTGCCGGCTTCCGACGCGGAGTTCCCTTGGTTCGAAGGGATCCTGGCCGACATCGGTGACGACCAGTCGATCAGCGAGAGCCTGAGTACCTTCTCCGCCCACGTGTCGAAGCTGCGGGCGATCTTGGAGAGTGCCAGCCGGCTGACGCTGGTCGTCTTGGACGAGCTGGGCACGGCGACGGATCCCGAGGATGGCGGCGCGCTGGCCGTCGCGGTGGTGGAGCGGCTGAGCGAGGCCGGCGGCTTCACCGTCGTATCGACCCATCTCCCGGAACTGAAGATGTACGCGTCGCGAGCGGCGGGCGTCGCCAGCGCTTCGATGGGCTTCGATCCGGCCAGCTTGGGAGTGACCTACCGCCTGCAGGCCGGGCTGCCCGGCCAGTCCGCCGGGCTGGACATGGCCGAGCGTTACGGCATGCCCGCAGCCGTGGTGCGTCGAGCGCGCGAGTTGAAGGGGCGGGCGGGGGAGCATGAGGCGGCCTACTTGGCCGGCCTGCAGCGGCAGGCGGCGCGCTACGAGCAGCTGCTGGACGAGGCCCGCCGTGCCGAGCGCGTTCGGGAGCGGCGGGCGGAGAAGATGGAGCGGGACGCGGCGGCGCGCGAGCGCGAGTCTCGCGCTGAGTTCGAGCAGCGGATCGAGAAGCTCGTGAATCGGCTGGAGCGTCGGTATCAGGCGTCGCTCCGGTCAGCTCTGAGGAAGCTGCGGTCCGGGGCCGGAGGCGGCCGCGGCAAGGACAAGCAAGAGGTGGCGCGCGCCGTGAGCGGCTTCCGCCGCGCCATGAGCAGGGATGTCTCTGCCGCCTTGGGGCCCGGTGCCGCGGGCCTTGTGCCCGAGGCGGACGAGGAGTACGAGGTGGGTAACTCCGTGCGGGTGGCTTCCATGGGGGTGACCGGCCAACTGCTCCGCCGGATCGGCCCGGGGCTCTGGGAGGTGCAGGCCGGGTGGATGAGGACGCAAGTCTCGGCCGCGGACCTGTCACCGGCTGACGGGCCGGAGGCGCGCCGGGCCAGCCTCCCCGCCGGCGTGCGATTGACCACCGCTGGCGACCCGTCCGAGCTGCCCGCCGAGGTCAACGTAATGGGCCAGAGCGCCGAAGAGGCAGTGGCCGAGGTGGACAAGTTCCTCGATCGTGCGGTGGTGGCCAGTCGAACCCGAGTCCGAGTGGTGCATGGCATGGGCAAGGACATCCTGCGTCGGCGCTTGTGGCAGATGTTCGCTCGCCATGTGCATGTGTCCAAGTACTACCAGGCGGAGCAGCACGACGGCGGAGCCGGGGCAACCATCGTCGAGCTGGGCGGCACGTAGGTTGGCAGCCGCGGCGCCGGAGCTGATCCGCCGCCGGGCCCCGCTCAATTGCGCTGCTGTGCCGCCGGTCCCGACGAGTGGTACGATGGCGTTCTCGGCACTTGATTGGCTATGCTCCCCGGCTTCTTATTCCCCGAAACAACTGTCAGCAAGAGCGGTTCAGGCGAGCCGTTCGAGATTGAGCCGGGCGGCACAGCGCTGCTCTCGCTCGGCATCACGGAGATCGTCGAGCAAGAGAGCTTGGACGTGGACGTGCTGGGTTCGGCCGACGGCGAGGAGTGGGGCAAGGACGGGCTCCGCAGCTTCCCTCAGAAGTTCTACTGCGGGGTTTGGCAGATCCTGTGCGACTTGGACGCCTTGCCGCAGGTGCGCTTCCTGAAGGTGCGCTACCGGGTGGCCCGCTGGGGCGTCGGCAGCACTCAGCCCAAGTTCCGCTTCTACGTGTTTGCCGAGCCGTTCCAAGAGTAGCGCCCGTCCGCCCCGGCGTCGCCTCCGCTCTCGGCCGGACCGCCCTCGCAGGCGGGAATCCACCAGTCCGGTCCGCAGGCGTCACGCCCGCCATTGCTGCGAGCGGCGTTGCAGCAGCGCTTCGCGTGCTTCGTCCTTCTCGATTGCCTTGCGCTTCTCATCCCGCTTGTCGTAGACCCGCTTGCCTTTGGCCAGCGCGATCTCACACTTGATCCTGCCGTTGCGCGTGTACACGCGAGTCGGGATCAGCGTGAATCCCTTCTGGCGGATCTTGCCCTGCAGGCGGTTGATCTCGCGACGGTGCAGCAGGAGCTTCCTTGCCCGGACCGGATCGGCGTTGCCGACCGTTGCGAACGAGTACTGGCTGATGTGTGCGTTGTGGAGCCACGCCTCGCCGTCTCGAATCGAGGCGTAGGCGTCCGAGAGCTGGACCTTGCCATTGCGGCAGGACTTCACCTCCGCGCCCGTCAAGACCAAGCCCGCCTCGAAACGGTCCCCGAAGGCGTACAGCCTCCGCGCTCGTCGATTGTCCGCCAGTGTCTTGCCCGTACGCATTGCCATCCTTCTTCCACGCTGGCCAGCGCCCCTTCGTCCTACAGGATAGGTCGTCCCGTTGATGCCGAGCCTGACTGCTGCCTTCAGAATGCCAGCCTGGCGATCCGCGGTCCGCTCGGGCGTCGCCCTCGCGATGCTCGTGCCGATTCTGGCGGAAGTGGGCCACGCGGGCCCGCGCCGGGCTAGGAAGCACTACGAGCAGGGTCGGACGGCCGAGCTGGAGGGCCGTTTCGACATGGCGCTGGAGCAGTACGTGCTGGCGCAGTCCGAGGCTCCCGGCGACAACCGCTACGGGTTGGCCGAGCGCAGGATGAGGTTCGTCGCGAGTCAGTTCCATGTCGAAAGGGGATTGAACTTGCGCAGCGAGGGGTCCTTCGAGCAGGCGGTGGCCGCGTTCGAGCAGGCGCTGGCGACCGATCCCGCGTCGGCGGTCGCGGCGCAGGAGCTGCGTCGCACGCTGGATGCGATCGAGACCCGCGAGGCTGGACAGCAGGAAGGCCTGCCTCCCGCCGCCCTGGTGAGCGCGCTGGAGGCCGAACGCTACCGCCGTTCCCAGCGCGTGCGCTCCATCATGGCGCCGGCCGATCTGCAGCCGCTCTCGAACCAGCCGCTCAATCTCAAGCTCAGCGAGCGCGCGCAGGTCGTGTTCGAGACGATCGGCAAGCTGGCGGGCCTCAACGTGCTGTTTGACTCCGATTTCTCAGACCCAGAGATCGAGATCGAGCTGCGCAACGCCACGCTGACCGAAGCGCTTGACTACGCCGGCCTGCTCTCGCAGGCCTTCTGGAAGCCCGTGACGCACAACACCTTGATGGTGATCGATGACAACCCCAACAAGCGCCGCGAGTTCGAGGAGGAGGTTGTCAAGACCGTCTACCTGACCAACCTCTCCACTCCCCAGGACCTCTCCGAGGTGTCCACCGCCATCCGCGGCATCCTGGACTTGCGGCGGATGTTCACGGTGAACTCGCTGAGCGCCATCGTGATGCGCGGACCGCGTGCCAAGGTCGCGATCGCGGAGAAGATCGTCCATGACATGGACAAGCCGCGGGCCGAAGTGGTCGTGGATGTCTTGGTGCTGGAGACCAGCCAGTCCAATAAGCGGGTGCTGGGGCTGACGCCCCGGTCTGGAGGTGCGGGCGGCTTCCAGTTCCCGATCGCGCTCTCGGGCGGCGCCTCGTCCGGCGGAGACGGAAGCGCGGCCACCGCCCCCACCCAGTCCTTGAACCGGCTCGGCGACCTCGGAATCGGCAGTTGGTCCGTGTCGCTTCCCAGCTTCCGGCTAACCGCCCTGCTGAGCAACTCCAGCACCGAGCTGCTGCAGTCGCCGCGCGTGCGCGCCGCCGACAACACGCCGGCCGACTTGCGCATCGGCGACCGCATCCCGATCGCGACGGGGAGCTTCCAGCCGGGCGTCGGAGGCGTCGGAATCAGCCCGCTGGTCAACACCCAGTTCCAGTACACCGATGTCGGCGTGAACGTGTCGCTGACTCCTCGCATCCACTCCAACCGGGACGTGTCGATGCATGTCGAGATCGAGATCTCGAATGTGCGGGAATTTGTGGACATCGGCGGCATATCGCAGCCCGTGATCGGCCAGCGCACCATCCAGCACGACGTCCGCGTCCGGGAAGGGGAGACCAGCGTAATCGGCGGCCTCAACCAAGCCCAGACGTTCCGGACCAAGTCCGGCGTGCCGTTCCTCGGGGAGCTGCCGGTGATCGGCAGGCTGTTCAGTGAAGAGGATGTCCAGGTCTCCCAGAGCGAGATCTTGATCGTGCTGGTTCCCCGCATCGTGCGGATGGCCGGCATCGACGAGAGCAACCTCCGTCCGATCGCCACAGGAACTGACCAGAAGTTCGAGCTGCGCTACGCCGAGGCCGGCAACGGTAAGCCGGTCTTCGACCCGGCGGCCGAGCTGGCCACCGAAGCCGACGGGGCAGCCGAGGCCCCCGCGGTCGAACCGCCGCCGGCGGAGGCCGCCGAGCAGCCACCGGAACCGCGGGATTCCGAGCAGGAGCCGCCCGGCGACGCTGATCCGGCCGTGACGGCGCCGGAGACCGAGCCGCAACCGGCGGACGATTCCGCCTCCGTGCCGGGGCTTCGCCTCTCCGTGCTCCCGTCGCCACTCCGTGTGGCGGTGGGCGAGCGGCTCACGGTCTCCCTGCAGGTCGCCGGAGCGGTGCAGCTGGCCGCGATGCCGCTCAGGATCCAGTACAACCGGGAAGTGCTCCAATTGGTGGACATCGAGAAGGGGCCGTTTCTGGCCGGAGCCGACGCCAGCGACATCATTTTCTCGCGCAGCATCCGACACGCCAACGGCCTCGCCGCGGCGAACATCTCCAGATTTCCTGGCGCCGGAGGGGCCGACGGCGCCGGCCAGCTGGCGGTCCTGACGTTCGAGGGGCTCGCGGCCGGAACCGCCGAATTGCGGATCACAGCCACGGCGAGGGACGCGGACCGGGAGCCGGTGCCAGTGGCCCCGCTGGAAGCCGAGGTCTCCGCCGAGTAGTCCGCGATGTCCCCCCGCCCCAGGCTTGACCGCGGGACCCGCCGGCTCGCGCGCCACCTCTGCCCGGAAGCCGCCGAGCGGGGCCTGACCTTGGTCGAGTTGATCGTGGCTTTCAGCTTGATGCTGATTCTCAGCGCCATGGCCGTGCCGGTTGCGTCAGTCCGCGTGCAGCGCGAGAAGGAGCGCCGCCTGCGGGAGGCGCTGCGGGAGATCCGTCAGGCCATCGATCGGCATAAGGACATGGCTGAGCAAGGCATGCTGGGCGCACTCGACCCGGAAGACCACGGTTATCCGGAGAGCTTGGAGGCGCTAGTCGAAGGCGTCGATCTGGAGCAGACCGACAGCGGGCTGTCGACCAGCATGGAGGCTTCTGCCATGAGGCAGTCCGACATGCGCTTGAGCGGCGGGCAGACCGCAATCGGCTCCGGGCCGCGAGCTGGTTCCGGCTCGCGGTTCGGCTCGCAGGGCGACCGCGGCTCAGGGCGCCGCTCTTTGGACGATGCGTTTCCTGACCGGGGCGGCTTCACGGACCGGTACGACCCTCTCGCCGACGACGACGAGAGGCCCAAGGCTGTCCGCTTCCTGCGGTCGATCCCGGTCGATCCCATGACCGGCCAGCGGGAGTGGGGCCTGCTGTCGATTTCTGACGACCCCAAGGCTCGCAGCTGGAACGGGCGGAACGTGTTCGACGTGTACTCCCTCAGCTTCGGGATTTCGCTCGACGGGACCAACTACAGCGACTGGTGAGCGGCATGCAAAGCAAGGAAGGTTCGCGCATCGGGGGCTTCACGCTCCTCGAGATGATGGTCGTAATGACCATCATCGTCACGATCGCGGCGATCGCGGTGCCGTTCTACTCGTCCGCCATAGTGCGGGCTCGCGAGAGCGTGCTGCGTTCCAACCTGATGACGATGCGCACGCTGATCGACCAGTACACCTATGACAAGGAGTCCCCGCCGCAGTCGCTGGAGGACTTGGTCAACGAGGGCTACTTGCGGGAGGTCCCGATTGATCCGATCACCCAGTCCCGCGACAGTTGGGAACTTGTCATCGACACCGGCCCCACCGGCGAGAGCGGTCTGTTCGACGTGCGCAGCGGTTCGGACGAGACATCCTTGGCTGGCACGCCCTACAGCGAGTGGTGACCCCGCTGGCTCACTCTTCCGCTTCAGCCTCCGATCCGTCTTCCGCTGCCGCGCTGGCACGCTCGTCCCACCCTAGGCTGATTTCGCACTCGGGCAGCACGGCCTGTAGCTTCTCGACTCCTTCAGGAGTGACTTGCGTCTGCCACAAGTACAGGCTCGCGAGGCTCTTGAGGCCCTCCAGATGGTGCAGGCCCTGGTCGGTGATGCCGGTCCCGTACAGGTTCAGGTAGCGCAGCTTCCCGAGCTGGCCGAGGTGTGCGAGGCCGTCGTCTGAGACGGCGGTCTTCTCCAGGTGCAGGCGCGTCAGCGATGTCAGGCCGGCTAGGTGCGCCAGGCCGGCGTCGGTCACGTCCGTCCCGCCCAGATGCAGTGATAGTAGGCTGTCAAGTCCTCCCAGCACCTCCAGCTCGCCGTCGATGGGCGGCGGCTTGGGCTCGCCGGGCTTGGGCTCGTCGTGGCTGCGCAGCCCTTCCCGGTTGCGGCCGAGGTGGAACGAGACCTCGACGCCCGGATCGTTCTGAGCGACGCGCATGACTTTGCCGCCGAGCTCCTCGATCTTCGCCACGACGGACGGATCGAGCTCCTCGGCCGAGCCCGACGCGCTGCCCTGCTGGGCTAGGCCTGTCACGCTCAGTGGGATCAATAGGGGGATCGAAATCAAGATGCTCCGCATGGAGAGCTCCTTTCTCTGGACCTGGATCGAATGCGATGATGCGCTTGCGTCTTCCGGCTCGGCTCGGCGCGACAGGCCCTCGGGCCGCGACGCCGGGCTTGCGCCGCCTCTGGGCAGGCCAAGGCTGGCCAGCCCGCCTTGCCGCCATTCTAATCGCTGAGCGCTCCCGTGCCCGGCTCACGGTCGCTGTGCCCGCCAGGGGCCGGTTGCCGCCCGATCGGCTCCGGCGGTCGGACGGGGGACTACAATGGCTTCTGGGGGTGGTCTGTGAGTTCTTTCCGCAAAGGAGTCCTCACCGGATTGTTGCTGGCTTACGCGCCGGCCATGATCCTAGCCGTGGTGGCGATCATCCTTTCCCAGGGCCCGCCTAGTGTCCCCGCGGACGCCGTGCTAGTCGTGGAGCTGGCCGGCGGTGTGCCCGAGCATGTCGCGAGCGAGGTGCCGGGCTTCTTGCCTGGCAGCGGAGGGCAGGACTCCATCACCCTCTACAGCTTGACGGAGGCGATCCGTTCGGCAGCCGAGGACGCGGCCATTCGGGCGCTGGTGCTGCACGGCAACGGGTCCGCCGCCGGCTGGGCCAAGGCCCAGGAGCTCCGCTGGGCGATCGAGGAGTTCCGCGAGTCGGGCAAGCCGGTCTGGGCGTTCCTCGCCGCGGCGGGCAGGGAGGACTACTACGTCGCGTCTCTGGCCGACCGGATCGTGATCCAGCCGCTCGGCTACTTGAACATGAGTGGGCTGCGGGCCGAAGTGACGTTCTTCAAGGGTTCGCTGGACAAGCTGGGCGTCGAGGCGGACCTCATTCGCACGGGGCGCTACAAGACAGCTGGCGAACCGTTTTCCCGTACCGATCTGTCTCCGGAGTGGCGCCAGGTGCTGGACTCGACCTTGGACGAGTTCTTCGGCCAGCTCGTAGCGGGAATCGCGCGCGGGCGGGGGCAGGACGCCGAGCACTGGCGCTCTGTCATCGACGAGGGGCCCTTTGACGCTGATGCGGCGCGGCGCCTCGAGCTGGTCGACGACATCCTGGATGAGGAGGAGTTCTTCGAGGCGCTCGGCGAAGAGCTGGAGCTGGAGGACGTCAACCGGGTGTCTCCTCCGACCTACTCGCGCGCCGCCCGCGACGACGGGGAGCGAGGGCCGCGCATCGCCATGCTGCATGCCGGAGGGGCGATTGTCAGCGGGCCGAGCTGGACGGATCCCTTCAGCGGACTGCAGAGCACGCTCGGGTCAGAGACGTTTGTATCCCAGCTGCAAGACCTCGCAGCAGACGAGGGCGTGGCCGGCGTGATTCTCAGGATCGATTCGCCGGGCGGCGATGCGATCGCATCCGAGCAGATTCTGACGGCCGTGCGGCGGCTGGCTGAAGAGAAGCCCTTGGTGGTCTCGATGTCCACCGTGGCCGCCTCCGGCGGCTACTACATCGCCTCCGTGCCCGATGTGCCGATCGTGGCCTATCCCGGAACGTATACCGGCTCGATCGGTGTATTCACGATGCACCTCAACCTGCGGGAGCTGTACGGCAAGCTCGGAATCACCAAAGAAGTCCTCACTCGAGGCCGGTTCGCAGGCTTGGGATCGGACTACAAGGCGCTCACTGGCGACGAGCGGGAGAAGGTCCGGGGATACGTCGACACGATCTATGACGCGTTCTTGGATCGGGTCGCCACCGGACGTGGCGTGGATGTGGATTCCGTCCGCGATCTGGCGGAAGGGCGCGTCTGGATCGGCTCCCAGGCGGCGAGCAACGGCTTGGTCGACGAGCTAGGGGGGTACGAGCGGGCGTTGGAGCTGGTCAAGCTGTCCGCTGGCATCGACAGCAGCGACTCCGTGCGCGTCTTCAGCTATCCGCCGCGCCGCAGCCTGATGGAAGTGCTGTTCTCCGGGGATGGGCCCTTCGCCTTGAGCCGTTCAGTCGCTCTGCCGCTACTGTCAGGGACTCGAGAGTCTTGGGGGCAGCTCGCCCAATGGGCCGGGCTGTTGAAGCCGGGGCCCGTGCTGATGGCGCCCTTCAGGCTGGAGGTCGATTGACGGGGGGCCGCCGGCAGCCTCGCCCCGCCCGCGGGCCGCAGGGCTATAATGTGGCGCGGTCGCCGGACGGGTCAACCGGTCGGGTGGCTGCCGCACGGAGGGGGAGTTGAACGTACAAGCTACGCAGTTGAGGCCAGGGATGGTCGTCCGTTACCGAGGCGACATCTGCACGATCCACAAGACTGAGCATCGGACGCCGGGCAACAAGCGCGGCTTCGTGCAGGCCAAGATGCGTGTCCACCGGTCGGGGGCGATGGTGGAGCAGCGGCTCGCCTCGGAAGACGTTCTTCCGAAGGTCATGATGGAGTCGAAGCAGATGCAGTACCTCTACTCCGACGGCCAAGTGTTCCACCTTATGGACTTGGACACTTACGAGCAAATCGAGCTGACCCGCCGGCAGCTCGGTGACCAAGTCAACTTCATGATCGTCGACACCGTGGTCAACGTGCAGCTGCTGGACGGCCAGCCGTTCAACCTCGACCTGCCCTCGGCCGTCGAGCTGGAGGTCGTCGAGACCGAGCCGGCCATCAAGGGCGCCACCGTCACCAACGTCAACAAACCGGCCAAGACGGAGACGGGACTGGTGGTGCAGGTGCCGCCCTTCATCAAGGAAGGCGAGTCCATCCGAGTCAGCACCTCGGACGGCAGCTACTTGGGACGGGCTTGAGGGCGGCCATGAGAGTTGTTTGCATCGTTGCCGCGGCGCTGGTCTTGACGGCCTGCGCCGAGCCCGAGCGCCAGCAGTTGTTCAACGGGGTCGACCTGTCGGGCTGGCGCCATGTTGGTCCCGGCGAGTTCGTCGTCGAGGACGGAGCGCTGAAGACTGTCGGCGGCATGGGCCTGCTGGTGTACGACGGCGGACCGGTCGGCTCGGCCGTGCTGCGGGTCGTTTACCGGCCCGAAACGCCGGATTCCAACGCGGGGGTCTTCGTCCGCATTCCCGAGCCCGCTCGAGATCCGTGGTTCGCAGTCCACAAGGGCTACGAAGTGCAAATCCAGGACTCTGGCGACGAGTTCCACCGCACGGGTTCGATCTACTCGCTCTCGCCCGCCAAGGAGTTCCCCGCCAGCGAGGACGGCTGGAACACGATGGAAATCGAGCTGGCGGGGCAGACGACGCGGGTGAGGGTCAATGGAGCGCTGATCAACGAGTTCCGTGGCGAGCAGGCCGTGCCGGAGCGCAAGAGGTGGTTTGAGCCGCAGCGTGGTCCGCGTCCCGATGCGGGGTATGTCGGATTGCAGAATCACGACCCTAGGTCGGTGGTGCGTTTTCGCGAGGTGAGCGTCCGACCCCTCTGAGCGCGCTGGCGGACGCTGTTGCACCGGAGCGTTCCGCGAGCCGGTTGGACGTGACAGACTCCACTCTGAGAGCTGGCGATGGGCTTGTTGTAAACGAGCACTCATCTTGGCGAGACTCGCGAGCGACAATCTTGCCGTCCGCTGGATGTCTCTGAAGACCGGGAATCTTGATGTCTCCGGTTGCGTGGCCGCTTGGAGGTAGCCGTTTAGAACGGGCGTTTGCGTCGCCTTTTGGTCTAGGCTGACACGCTGGGATTCCGCCTTGAAGGGCTTCTCCGCGTCCCCCTGGCCGCGAGCGGCGGGCCATCGCCCAAGGCGGTTTCGGCCCCGGTCCAGATCGTAGGCAGCTTGCCGGCGCAGCCACGCGTCCGCCGTGCCCCGTCCAGCCGCTTCCGTTGGCCGCCGTGCCGATGGCTCCGAACGGACACCAGGCCAAGGTGTCCCCTCAAGAGCGGAGTCTCCAGTTGCCGGGAGCCAAGCCAATGCAAGGGTCGGACCAGGGCAGCCATCTCTCGGGGTTGCAGAGGGCTGCAATCAGCGTTCCAAGAGGGGAGATTGGTCCGGATTTGGTTCACGCCACTTCCGCAGGCAGTAGGAAGCGGACATTGCACATCAGGAAGCCAGGGCCCGGCGGGGGCGGCCCGTCGGCGGGGTCTGAGGAGGTGCATCGAGCGGGGTGGGAAGGCCTATGGCTGGATGGATCTGGATAGGGCGGCCGGAGTTCGCCATGCACCAGCCCGCTGGGGGGCTCACGTCACCGCGGCGAAGCGTCCTGCCAGCCAGGTCGCAGCCTCAGCTGCTAGGCTGTCGGGCGCCGCCCGACATTGGCCCGCAACCTGCCCACGCCGTCGATTCTCGCCTCTACTGTGTCGCCCTCACGGATGCGCGCCCCCTTCGGGCACCCGGTGGACAGAATGTCGCCGGGTTCGAATGTCATCACTCGAGAATGAAAGGCTGCCAGACGGAATGGCAAGTGCTTCATGTTGGACACGAAGTCCCGCGAGAAGACGCTGCCGTTGTGAATGGTCTGGACTTCCAGCCCGTTCGGGTCCTGGATCTCGTCCGCGGTCACGATGACCGGGCCGAAGGAGAAGAAGGTGTCGAAGCTCTTGGCCCGCTGCAGGTATCTCGTGTTGCGGGCCAGCACGTCAAGGGCGGTCAGATCCAAGGTGGTCGTGTAGCCGAACAGCACGCTTGGCACATCCTCCAACGGGACGTCACGGCAGCGTTTGCCGAAGACCAGTGCCAGCTCGCCCTCGGCGTCGACATCCTGTGAGAGGTCCTCCGGCGGCAGCTCGATGGTCCCGCCGGGCTCGAAGAATGACGATGACGGCTTCATGAAGCTGCCCGGTTCCTCCGGCTGCGCCGCGTTGATGTCCTCGGCGTGGGATTGATAATTCAATCCGATGCACCATACCTTGCCCGGCTTGGGGTAGGGAATCCTCAGGCGGACCTCTGCAAGGGGAATCTCGGCCGCGAGTCCACTCGACAGGATGGAGAGGGCGTCTCGGGCTCCCGATTCGATCAGGTCCGCCAAGATGAGCGGGAAGTCCGCACCTCGCTTGGTGTTGACCTGGCTGACCGGCAGGATCTTCCCGCCGCGGACGATGCCCGCCTCGCAGGTCCCAGCGTGCTCGAACGTGCAGAGTTTCATAAGCTAACCATCGTAGCCCTGCGGCTCGTCGAGAGAGGCACTCTCGTCTGGACTCTCACGTTGGAGCCTGTCCGTGGCGCCGGTTGCGCAGGCGGCGCTGCTTGGAAGTGCGTGCCGAGGCAGCCTCACTGCACTTCGAGCTGGCAACAGGGCACAGAATTATTGCCCCGTCCCGCGCTGCGAGGAGGTCGAGTCGCGAGGCTGGCAATTGGAGGGGAACGAGCGGTCTGGAGCTAGATGCCCTAGACGCCGACGACTGTGTCGCGCTCGCCTCGTCCCGATGGAACAGGCGGTCAAGACAACGCCGCCCATCGCGGAGGCAGAACGCAGGTTCCTGGACGCGGTCGAGCGCGCCGGCCTCGATCTGTTGGCGGGTCTCATCGCTGTGCTGAAGGAGCAGGGACAACCGCCCGTGCGACGGCTTTCCAGCATCACGCAGCGCTGACAGTTCTCGGAGCGCTGCCCAGCCGGCCTCGCGATACGATGCATCCAACCGCCGGTACGCCTGTCATGCCCCCTCCACCGTTCTCGCAGCCAACTGGCTCGCTTGCATTCACCAGAAGGTCGCTCCTCGGCGCCGCTGCCGGCGGCGCATGGACGGCATGCGCACCGTCCGTCCGCCGGCCGAACATCGTGATCGTGATCACCGACGATCAAGGCTACGGCGATCTCGCCTGCCACGGCAATCCCGTGCTCCGCACGCCTCAGCTGGACCGGTTTCATGACGAGAGCGTCCGCTTCACGGACTTCCATGTGGATCCCCTGTGCGCTCCGACGAGGGCCGCCCTGCTGACGGGCCGCTACGCCTACCGCACCGGAGTGACGGCCGCGTACGCGGGCCGCTCGATCCTGCGCCGAGACGAGGTCACCTTGGCCGACACCTTGTCGGGCGCCGGTTACCGGACCGGATTGTTCGGCAAGTGGCACCTGGGGGACAACTGGCCGTATCGACCCAACGAGCGCGGCTTCGATGAGACCGTCGTCTGTTGGAGCGGCGGCGTGACGCAGGCGGCGGACTGGTGGGGCAACGACTACTTCGACGACACGTACTGAGGGGAGCAAAAGTAATTGCCGTCTGAGGTGTCACGCCAAGATGTACTTGCAGTCCTCCTGTTCAAAGAAGTTCTGAACAACTTGAGGGGCCTTCCTGAGCTGGGCGATCGCATCTGCCAGGAGGTCCTTCAATTCCGACTGGGTCTTGAACACCTGTTGGCCAACCCGGCGCTTCACCCACGCCCACAACAGCTCCACCGGATTCAGTTGCGGAGAGTAGACCGGCAGGAAGAACAACTCGACCTGCTCGTTACCCGCTGATGCTGCTAAGAACTCCTTCACCACGCGCGCCGTATGGATGCTGCAGTTGTCGACTACTACGTAGATCGGCTTCTGTTGCTCGGCTTGGATTGTCTGCAAGAACTCAATGAAACTCACCGCCTTGGCATTCTTCGACTGAATACGGAAGTGAATCTGACCGTCTGGCGTGATGGCCGCGAACATGTTCCAGCGAAACCTCTTGCCCGAGTCGACCACGACAGGGGTCTTGCCACGCATGCCCCAGGTCCGTCCGACATGGTAGTCCGCTCGCATCCCGGCTTCGTCCGCGAACACGATCACAGCGCCGTTCCGGCGTGCTTTCGCCTTCAATTCAGGGTATGTCTTGTCAATCCAAGCCTTCACATCGCCGATGCTGCGGAGATACGAGCGGAACTTGGGCTTCTGGGGTGTCAGGCCCAGGCGCTTGAGAGTGCGACGCACAGTCCAGACACTGACTTTGACACCGAACTTGTCGAGGACGGCCTGTCGCACGCGGCCCGCCGTCCAATAGGCGAACGAGAACTTCATCTGCTGGGGGGTCTTATCACGGACAGTGACGAGCACCCACTGCACGATTTCGTCGCTCAGGATTCGCGGACGGCCAGAACGTGGCTTATCTTCCAAGGCACCAAAGCCATCTGCACCGACCTTGACAAGCCAAGTATTGATGGTCGCTTGAGTGACAGAGAAGAGCGAGGCCAGCAGGGGAATCTGGAGTCCACCCTGAACCAGCGTAACGACTCTCTTTCTGATGGCGACCTTTTCTAAGAGTGGGACCTTTCTGAAGTCCTGCTTAAAGCTTAGCTTCATAATCCGATAATACCATGCTCAGCACGCGGTTCGCAAGCGTATTTGACGTGGAATAGAGTGCCAGAACACAAGGAAATGACTTTTGCTCCCCTCAGTACTACCGGAACAATGTTCCCGAGCGATTCGAGGGCTACTGCACGGACGTCTTCTTCGACGAGGCGTTGCGATTCCTCGACGACAGCCGTCACGGTCCGTTCTTCCTGTTGGTGGCCACGAACGCGCCACACGCCCCGTACTGGGTGGAGGACCGGTATCGGAGGCCCTACGCCGACTTGGGCGTCGAGGAGCCGCGCGCCTCGTTCTACGGAATGATCGAGAACGTCGACGAGAATTTCGGACGCTTGCGGGCCAAGCTGAAGGAGCTGGACTTGGAGCGGGACACGATACTGGTGTTTCTGACCGACAACGGTTCCTCCGCCGGGTGGCGGAGCGGCCACAACGCCGCCATGCGGGCCGGGAAAGGCTCGAACTACGACGGCGGCCACCGAGTCCCTCTGTTTGTCCGCTGGCCGGCCGGAGGGGTCGGTGGCGGACGGGACGTGGGTCAGTTGTCGGCCCACATCGACCTCCTGCCGACGCTGCTTGAGCTGACCGGCATTCAGCCCCCGGCGGTCGACTTTGATGGCGCCAGCCTCGCCCCCCTCCTGACCGGTCGGGGTTCCGCTCCCGCGAGTCGCCCGCACTTCGTCCAGCATCAGCAGGTGCAGCGCGACGGCACGCTGCAGATGGAATCGCCACGGCCGTTCTACCACTCGGCCGTGCTAACGCAGCGCTGGAGGCTGGTGAACGGCAAGCAGCTCTACGATATCGCGCAGGATCCCGGACAGCGGCACGACCTGTCGGGCGAGCACCCGAACCGTGTCTCCGAACTCCGCGGCCTCTACGAGCTGTGGTGGCGCGATGTGACGAAGCGGCTTGAGGAGTACACGGAGATTCCGATCGGAGTGGAGTCTGAGGACCCGGTCCGGCTGACGAGCTTCGACTGGTATACCGGCGGCCCGCCCAACCAGCGCGTCATGCTGGAGGCGCCGACCGAGGGCCCGTGGGCGGACGGATTCTGGGCGATCGATGTGGTTCGGTCGGGGCGCTACCGGGTCACCTTGATGGAGCTTCCGCCCGAGGCCCAGCATCCCATCAACGGAAGCTCGGCGGATCTTCGGATCGGAAGTCGCCGCCAGAGCCGGCAAGTTCCTCGCGGCGCGATCAGCATCGCGTTCGAGCTGGATCTTGACCGCGGCAAGACCACCATGCGGGCTGGCTTCACGACCCCGGACGGCTTGCGGCGAGGCGCCTATTTCGCCTATGTGCGGTGGCTTGGGTGACGAGCCGAGGGATTGCGTTTGAGCGGCTCAGCCGGTTGGATCGGACGCAGCGGCCCTCCGTCGGCGGTGCCCGGGCACCCGCGACTGCGGCGCAGTCTCTTCTGACGGGGCGGGCGCCAGCTGCGCTCGGTGGGCGGCGGCTATATCAGGACGGCTTCGCAAATCCTGTAACCTATTAGTGGGTGGGCGGCGGCACCGTCGCCCGGTTGGCGTCTCCGTTTGGAGACGGTGAAGCGCGTTGAATCCGATGGGGTAGTTCAGTGCGCGGGAAGCGGTTGATGAATGGCCCTCTAGGGGCCGGAGGATTTGAGTATGAGACAGATTGGGTTCTGTGGAGCCGCGTGTCTGGCTGTGGCGCTGATGCTGTCGGCCACGGCCGGAGCGCAGACTTTCGGTGAGTTCACAGGCAGGGTCGCGGACGTGACCGGTGCCGTCATCGCCGGTGCCAAGGTGACCATCACCAACACGGCGACGAACGTCGCCCGAGAGACGGAGACGAACGAGTCCGGCAACTATACCGTGCCGTTCATCAACCCCGGAGTCTACGACCTGCAGGCCGAGACTGACGGCTTCAAGGCCGCCCTCCAAGAGGGCTGGACGCTGCAGGTTGGGGATGTGGCCAGGGTGGACTTCACCCTTGAGATCGGAGTGGTCACCGAGGTCATCGAGGTCGAGGCCGGCGCGCAGATGCTGCAGACCTCGTCTACGGCGCTCGGCGCGGTGATCGAGCAGAAGCGGATCGTGGACCTTCCGATCAACGGGCGCAACTACCTCAATCTGGTCAAGCTGAGCCCGAACGTGTCGGCAGAAATGGGTTCCGGAGGCCAAGCCAATTCCCGTCAAGGCGGTGAGAGGGCTAACCAAGCGATCTCGGTCAGCGGCCAGCGGCAGCAGTACAACCGGTTCACGCTCGACGGCGTCGAGAACACCGACCCGAACTTCAACACCTTCGTGGTGCGCCCGTCCGTGGACGCGCTGCAGGAGTTCAAGGTCCAGACGGGCGTCTACTCGGCCGAGTACGGCAAGTCGACTTCCCAGATCAACGTGACGACGCGGGCGGGCACCAACGAGTTCCACGGCTCCGTGTTCGAGTTCCTGCGCAACGACAAGATCCAAGCCCGCCCGTGGCTGCGGGATGGGGACAAGAACCCGTTCCGGCGCAACCAGTTCGGCTTCACAGTGGCCGGACCCGTGCTGAAGAACAAGCTCTTCTTCATGGCGAACTACGAAGGCTTCCGGCAGCGCATCCAGCGCATCCGGCGCTCGACGGTGGCCGATACGGCTATGCGGGGCGGTGACTTCTCGAACCCCAACCTACTCCCAATCTACGATCCAGACACCATCATGGACAATGCCATGGGCGGGACGGCCGATCCGTTTCCGAACCGGATGATTCCGGTCTCGCGCTTCAAGGCGCCGTTCGTGCAGATGTTCGAGTTCTACCCTGAGCCCAACATCGCCGGTGCCGTAGTTGGAGGTACGAATCCCGCGTGGAACTACGAGCGCAACGCCCCCGACCCACTGGACTGGGACCAGTTCACCACGCGCTTCGACTTCAGTGAGAGCGACAGCTCGCAGTGGTTCGGTCGGTTCAGCTGGGGTGACGAGCGCCTCACGAGCGGCCAGAACTTCGAGTTCCGCGACCTGCGCACTACCACGAAGGTCGATCAGATCATGATCTCGAACACGCGCACGCTGTCCACCACCTTGGTCAACGAGCTGCGTCTCGGGGCGAACCTGTTTGACAACGACCGCCTCACCTACTTCAACGGCATCCGGGACGTGACGGCAGAGCTGGGGATCCCGGGCCTGAACTCTCCGATCGAGGCCGCTTGGGGGTCGCCACAGCTGAGCTTCAACGGCAACAGCGAGGTAGCCGGTTGGGGCGAGCAAACAGGCGGGCCGTTCATCAACCGCAATCGCACCTATCAGATCGTCGACAACGTCAGCTGGATCCGGGGGAACCACAGCATCAAGTTCGGCGGCGACATCACTGAGCGCCGCTTCAACCAAGTGGGCAACCAGTTTCCGCGCGGGCACTTCCAGTTCCCGAGCCGTTACACGTCCCTCCCGACGGACCTGACGAGGACCGGCGATGCCTTCGCCACGGGCCTGCTCGGCTGGACCCGCCAAGCGACCCGCGCTCCGGGGATTGCCAACGTGCAGTTCCGTTCCAGAGCGATCTCGCTGTACTTCGAGGACTCTTGGAAGGCGACGCCCCGCCTCACGCTGACGCTCGGCCTCAGGTACGAGCTCACGCCGCCGTTCGCTGACCGGTATCGCGGCGTGATGAACGTGAAGCTGTTCTGCGCAGGAGCGTCCGAGCGGGCCATTGATGCTGGCTGCGAGACGCCGGTGCTGGTCCGTCCCGGTGACGGGGACTTCCACGACGGCTTGGACTTCCGCCTCGCCGACGCCATCCCGAAGGCTACCGGCGACGATGTGCTGCACAACCGCGCGACGCAAGTCCTCGACACGAACGATTTCGCGCCGCGGCTCGGCATCGCCTACCGGCTGGGCGACAAGACCACCATCCGCACGGGCTACGGAGTCTTCTACGCGCAGGACACGGGCAACCCGGTGTTCGACATGGGCCGCAACTTCGGCGTCCGCCAGACGGCGCGGTCGCAGGACCTGCTCCCGCTCGACAATCTGGACGATCCTTGGGCCAACCAGCGCTCGTCCGGTTGCGGAGACTACCAGGGCCCGTGCTTCATTCGGCTCTACACCTTCGCGAACGACGCCAACCGGCGCACGCCGTACATCCACCAGTACCTGTTCAACGTCCAGCACCAGGTCACCGACACGCTGCTGTTCGAAGTCGGCTACTCTGGCAGCGCCGGCCACAAGCTGCAGCGCATGTACGGCTTCAACACTCCGATTGAGCGCAGCGGTCCGCTGGACCGGACGACCACTCGCGAGCGACGCCCTTGGGGCGAAGTCTACGGGCGCATCCAGACCATCGGAAACGTTGTGAACTCCAACTACAACGCGCTGGGCGTCAAGATCCAGCAGCGTTTCAGCCGCGGCTTCACCTATCTGATTGGATACACTTGGGCCAAGTCCATCGACTTCGGTTCCGCCATCCGGACCAATGCCGGCGACAATCTGTTCCCCCAGAACAACCGAAACCTGCGTGGCGAGCGCGGGCTGTCGCAGTTCAACACACCGCATCGCTTCACGGCCTCGATTCTGTACGAGCTGCCGATGCGCTTTGACAGCCGGGCAGTGCAGGCGATCGCCGGTGGTTGGCAGCTGGGCTCGATCTTTACCTTCTCCACCGGCACGCCAATCGTGGGCGGCAATTGCGGTGATCTCAACTCCAACGGCCAGGGCAACCGCGGTGACGCCATCGGCGATCCAGCCGTCAGCAGCCCCACGCCGCAGGAGTTCTGGAAGAAGGGTCCGGACGGGCGCTCCGCCACGATCGCCTGCGATGTCCGCGACAGCCAGGGCTTCAACGAGCTGACCTACCGCAACGGCAACCGCGGTCGCAACACGCTCATCCGGCCCGGCTTCAACAACTGGGACTTCTCCGTCATGAAGAACTTCGCGGTCTCCGAGAAGTACCGGCTGCAGCTCCGCTTCGAGTCGTTCAACTTCGCGAACCACCCGAATTGGAACAACCCCACCAGCAACCCGAGGTCGAGGAACTTCGGTGTGATCACCAGCGCGCGTGAGATGCGCACGAACCAGTTCGCCTTGAAGCTGATCTTCTAGGCTGACCGGCAAACGGCCCCCGTCCCAATCTCGGGACGGGGGCTTTCTTTGCTTGGTGTCCAAGCGGCCTCCATCCCCAGCCTGGCCGCCCTCTTGATCGGAGCGTGACGCTGCCCGGTGGGTTTGGACGCCGCATCGGAATCCGCGTGGAGGGTCCCGAACGCGCAGTGCGGGGGCTGGCAGGGGCAGCCGTTAAGAAGGGCGTACCGCTTCAACCAATCCGCATGCCGTCCGCAGCCGGGCTAGAAGGTCGCCCGCAGCGTGAACCGGAAGGCCCTGCCGTCATTGAGCGTGTTGGTGATTTGGCCGAAGTTCGGAGAGGTCAGCTCTCTGCCGGGTTCCGCGAACTGGGGGTGGTTGAACAGGTTCAGGACCTCGGCCAGCAGCACCAAGCTGAGGTCGCCCCTCAGGGGCCAAGTCTTGGTGAGGGCCGCGTTGATGTTGAAGATGCCGTCCTTGCGGAACGTGTTGCGTCCTAGGTTGCCGGCCCGGTCCGTGGGCCGGATGAACTCGAAGGCGGAAGTCGGCAGCGCGCGGGGCGCAGTGTCCGGGTCGTCAGCGGATCGGCCCAGCAGCGAGGGATCCAAGAGGTTCGGCCGGTCTCCCGGAGAGCCGTCCACGTTGCCGTAGCCTTCCCCGTCGGACCCGGCGATCACGTTGAAGGGGGTGCCGGACTTGCCCAGCACGACCGTGCTGAGCTGCCAGCCGTCCAAGGCCGCGCGGGCGGGCCCCCTCACTTGAGGGGCGTCCCAAGTCGCCCTCACCAGCAGCGCGTGAGGCTGGTCGAACGAGCTGACCGACCGCATCTCGGCATGGGAGTTGAACTCGGACTGGCTGCGTCCCAGCCTGCCGGAGCGTCCGGAGGCCGTTCCGGAGAAGTCGTTGCCCAAGTCGATCGCCTTGCTCCACCAGTACGAAGCCTCCAAGCTGACGCCCTTCCAGTTCGGCACGGCCAACACCGCCTTGGCCGCGTCGAAATAGCCTCTGGAGCCGTTCAGCACCCAGCGGTTGTCGTAGAATCGCCCGTCCGCGCGGCGCTGGTTCACACTCCGGGTCGTCTGCGCGATGCCCGCGACGGGCCGCGCCCGATTGGTGTACCACATCGTGAGCAGCTTGTGTGTGCGGCTCCCGACATAGCCCAGGTCCAGTGTCCAACCGCCGCCGAGAGCAAGCTGCCAGTCGAGCCCGTACTGGTGCGAGTAGGGCGTGGCGAGCTCCGGGCTCATGGCGAACACGGTGGAGCGCGTGTTGGGATCGATGTTCCCGATAGAGATGTCGCCCAACGGGCTAACGAAGTCCGGGGCCTGGATGGAGATGTTTACGTTGGCCGGGGGGCTGAAGCGCGCCTGCCCGTAGGTAACGTCGAAGATCTGGCCGTAGTGGATACCGTAGGAGCCGCGCCAGACCCCCAGCCGCTTCCCGAGACGGTAGGCGAACCCGAAGCGCGGCGCGAAATTGTTGCAGTCGCAGTCGTACGGGATCTGGGTCAGGCCTTGGACCTCGGCCGGCGCGGTCACGGGCTCGAAGCGAAGCCCGAGGTCCAGCGTCAGAGAGTCGGAGACGTTCCAGTTGTCGCTGAGGTAGTACTGCATCGCCCAGTTGCGGAAGCCGCGGTGGATGTTGCCGATCGCGACGCGGTAGACGCTAGGCGTTCCGAGCCGGATGTTGGTGATGGCGTCCCTGCCGAAGTCGTTGCGGAAGAAGAACAGGCCGCGATGGCTCTCCGCTTCGGCCCCGTTCACTTGGCGGCGCATGATCTCCGATCCGAACGTCAGCTCGTGGTCGCCGCGCACATGTCGTGTCTGGGTGGCGTAAGTGAAGCGATTCAACGCGCGATCAATCGGTATGTTCGAACTCGGCCCCAGGAATTCGATCACGAAGCCGGTCAGCACGAGCGGGCCCACCGCGCTCTCCTCCGGCACGATCAGGCTCGTGACTCGCTCGAAGGTCGCAGTAGCAGAGGTCGTGGTCCGCGCCGACCAAGTCCGGTTCCAAGTGGACGCGGCGGAGTGGTTCTTGGTAGTCGTGTCGGGATTCTGACCGCCCACCAGCTGGAACGCGTCGACCTTCTGCCCAGTGAAGCTGTACTGCAGCACCGCCGTGTCCCGGCTGCCCGCGGCCTGCCGCAGGCGGATCGCGCCGCGGTCGTTGTTGATGTTCTGGAGGTCGTTGGTGTTGAGCGCCCGGGGATTGATGTCCACCCGGTTGGGCAGCTCCGCGGGATAGGCGTCCAGCAGTCGCTGGACCAGCGCCCGCCGGGCCGGATCGGTTGCCAGTGGCGTGCGCTCGTCCGGTGCGGGGACCAGCACGTTCCCGTTCACGTTGCCCCGGGCCCGGACCATCGCCCCTTCGGTTGACCAGGTCGCCCCCTTCCATGCGGGCGTGCCGAATGTGAAGCCGAAGGAATTGTCGTGCGCCGGCCGGACCGAGCCCACCTGGAAGAACGACCGCGCGCTTGTCACGCTGTTCTGGTGAGACCAGCGCAGCTCTCCGTGGGGCTTGGCTGCGGGCGCCAGGGTTGGCCGGCGCAGCCGTTTCGGCGGTTGGCCGAACTCGCCGGCGAAGCGCCGCTCGTCAATCTTCACATCGACTGGGACGGTGGCCGTCGTCCCCATGCGCGTCGTGAGCTCACGGAGGACGTTGTTGTCGATCAGGGTGATCCGCACGTTCTCGTTGCGCCGGCCCTCGCCTTGGTCGGAGTCCACCTCGCCCAGCAGGTTCAGCGCCGTCCGGCTAGCGTCTTCCGAGGACTCAGACACCGCGGCCTGGGCGTCCACCGGCGCTTCGGATTGGCCGTCCTCCGGCAGTGCCTGCCCAGCTGCTGCCGCTGCCGCTGCGAGCAGCGCAGCCCAGAACTCAAGTCGTAGCCGCACGAGAGTATGATTGTTGCACTGTCTCGGCCCAGCAACTTGCCGGAGTGGCCGAACGGCTGCCCGCCGGTCACTCCTCCGGCCGATTCCGCACTCCCATCGCCGCGAGTCCGATCGGTGCCAGCTGGACGTAGTCTCTGTAGCTGACAGCCGACCGCTCCGGCTGATCGGGCGGTTGCGTGCGATTCTGCGCCAGCCAGGCTTGGTACTCCTCAATCAAGGCGGGCTGGTCAGCGGCCAAGTCAGTTTGCTCCGCCCCGTCGGTTGTCAGGTCGAACAGCTCCACTGGGGAGTCCATCGACTCGCGAACGAACTTCCACTGGCCCTTGCGCGCGGCCTGCTTCCTCAATTCGTTCCCGGATGCAACCAGCTCCCAGTAGAGCCAGTCGTGGCGTCTCTGCTCGCCGCTTCGCAGCATGGTGGGCACGATTGAGATCCCGTCCGTCTGCGGTGCGTCCGTTCCGGCCAGCTCGGCGAAGGTCGGCATCAGGTCGGGGAAGTAGGTCACGTGATCGGTGACCGTGCCTGGCTCGACATGGCCGGGCCACCGCGCAATCTGCGGCACGCGCAGCCCACCCTCGTACATGGACCCCTTGTAACCCCGCAGCCCTCCGGCTGCCTCGAAGAAGTCTTCGCTGACGTCGAACCTGCTTTGTGCCCCGTTGTCGGAGTTGAAGATCACAACGGTCCGTTGGTCGATGCCGAGCTCTTGCAGCAGGCGCAGGATTCGCCCCACGTCGCGGTCGAGACGGGAGACCATGGCCGCGTAGGTGGCCCGTGGATTCGGAGAGACGATGTAGCCGATTCGCTTCTCCTGCCCGCCGCCGACTTCTGGAAACGCTCCGAGGTACTGGGAGAGCGAGTCCTCTGGAACGGCCAGCTCGACATGCGGGATCGTCACCGGCAGGTAGCAGAAGAAGGGTCCCTCGCGGTGCTTGCGAATGAACTCGAGCGCTCGGTCAACGATCAGGTCGTGGGAGTACTGCCCTCGACCGCCGTGCTCGTTCTGGCGCAGATTCATCCTGCCGAAGTTGAGAGTGAGCCAGAACGGATGGAAGAAGTGAGCATGCACTTGGTGCAGGTAGCCGAGGAAGTCGTCGAATCCCTGCCGCAGCGGATGTCCGGGACTGTCCTCCAGTCCCAGCCCCCACTTGCCGTAGGCGCCCGACCTGTATCCGGCTTGGGCTAGCACTTCGGCCAGCGTTGTGTCCCCGGCTAGGATGTGGGCGTCACCGAGGTTACCTCGCACAGAGGTGTGGCCGCCGTGCAGGCCCGTCAGGAGCACGCTTCTGGACGGGGCGCAGACCGTTGAACCGGCGTAGGCCTGTGTGAAGCGCAGTCCTTCGGCCGCCATTCGGTCGATGTGGGGCGTCCGGATCTTCGTCTGCCCGTAGCACCCGAGGTGCCCGTAGCCGAGGTCGTCTGCCATCACGAGGACGATGTTCGGCGGCGCGGCCGCTGCGGCCGACGCTGCCAAGCCGAGGATCAGGGAAGCGAAGCGCATGCTCAGCAAAGTACCACGCGGTACGGCGGCGCTGCCGGACATGACCGCACGGGGCCGCGGGGTTTCCAAGTCGCCCGCGAACCGGCTGCCGCCTGTCGCTGCGGGAGGCGGACGTGGGTGCGTGGCGAAGCCGGGCCCCTCCAGGCGAGTCGACCAGCTCCAGCCTCGGCGCCGCTCCGCATGCCAGCCGACGCGGCCGGCTCCCTGCAGCCAAGGGTGCTAGCGACGAGCCATGGAGCCTGCCGGCCGCTCGGCCGGATGGCAGCATTGTGCAACTTCCGCCTCGTCGCCGAGACCCCGCTGCTGAAAGGATTCCCCTTGCCGTCGTTCAAGAGGGGCCGCGTCGAGGGGGCTGCGGGCCGACTGGTCCGAGGCGTCTGGAAGCCGTGCGCTCCCAGATGGCGAGTCTCCCCGCGGTTGGCGCCGCTTCCCGCCGGTTGGGGCCCCGTGACCTGCGGGCTTGAGACGCTGGCCCTCGCTGGCTATCCTCAAGGCAGAGGGTTGAGTTCGTGAGGTCGGCGGCGAGGATGACGCAGACGGGGGCGGGAGCCCGCCCCCGGACGCGCCGGGAGGTCTTGGCGCTGGCTGGAGCGCTCGCCGCCGCCGCACCGGCCCGGTCGGCAGGGCTCACCAACTTCCAGCTCGCCTGCATGACGCTGCCCTATCAGGACTTCTCGTTCGCGCGGGCGTTGCAAGGGATCCGACAGGCCGGTTATCGCTACGTGGCGTGGGGCACGCGGCACCGCGAGCGCGTCGGCGGCGAGAGGGCTGAACTGCTGGAAGTCGACGCTCCGCCGGAGCGAGCCGCCCGGCTGGCTGAGCGGTGCCGGGAAGAAGGTCTGGTCCCGGTGATGATGTTCTCCCGCGTCTATGTCGGAGCCGCCGATTCCGTGGCCGCGCACACGCTGCGGATCGAGCAGGCGGCTGCCGCCGGCATCCCTTTCCTGCTGACCTTCGGTCGCATCGAGGCGGGGGCCTACCTGCAATGGATCCGGAACCTGACCCGGCTGGCCCCGGTTGCCCGGTCCAACGGGGTGCAGATGGTCATCAAGCAGCACGGCGGCAACACCGCCACCGGCCGGGACTGCCAGCGGATCGTGAGGGACGTGGCCGACGACGCGGTCAAGATCTGCTACGACGCGGGTAATGTCTTGGACTACGAGAACGAGGACCCGATCACCGACATCAACGCCTGCTGGCAGGATGTCCGGGCCTTCGCGATCAAGGACCACCGCAACTGGCCCGAAGACCGGGATTGCGGCCCGGGTTTCGGGGAGATCGATCATTACCGGCTGCTGATGCCCGTGGCCCGCACGGGCCTGGACATGCCGCTGGCGTGCGAGAACGTCTTCGAGTCGTTCGTGCCGCGACCTGCCGGCCCTGCTGAAGTGGACAGGTTGGCTCGCCGGGCCCGCGAGTACTTGGAAGCCGTGGTTCGCGGAATCCAGGCCGTCTAGAGACGGCTTAGACCGTTACTCCCATCTCGTCCCAGGTGACCATCCGGCGCTGGTAGATGGCTTCCCGCCCCATGATGGCCGTCAGCGCCGCAACGGCGGCGGTCTCGATGCCTGCGGCCGGCCGGCGCTGCTCGCGGATCGAGCGCACGAAGTCCTCGTGGGCCGCCTCCGTCAGGTCGATCCCTGCCGGCGCTGTGCGCTCGACCGGCTCGCTGTCACCGTACAGGTCGTAGAGCGTCCATGACGAGTAGTCCAGGTGGATCGCGCCCTCATCTCCATAGACCACGAACCACATGCCGTTCGGGAGCTGCGTGAGTGCTCGGGGGTGCAGGTAGAGCTGGCTGTAGTCCAGATGCATGTCGTTTTGGTAGACATACTCCACGCTGAAGCCGTCCATCATCACGGTTCCCGGCGGCACCGGTCGGGGCAAGTACCGCTTGCCGTGCCCGTACACGCTGGCGGGCCGGCTGCCAGCCAGCCAGTTGCACACGTCGAGATTGTGGATGGCGTTCTCGACGATCAAATCCCCCGACTTGGTGACGTCGTTGTACCAGCCAGGAAACCTCCTGTTCCGCCCGCTGCCGTCTTCCCGGGTCGCTTCGGGCTTAGATGGCGTGCCGTGGCGCTGAGCCTTGATCACTAGCGGCGTCCCGATGACCCCACGCTGGTGAATCTGCCGGACGACGTGCTGCAGGTGCGGCGAATTCCTCGACTGCTGGCCGACCTGGAACACGGCGTCCGCCTCCCGCGCCGCCTCCAGCACCTCGCCCACTTGGTCCGCCGTGATGGCGAGCGGCTTCTCGCAGAAGACATGCTTGCCGGCCCGCAGCGCGGCGGCCGCCATCTCCGCATGGAGGTGGCACGGAGTGGCAATGAGGACCGCGTCGATCGAGTCCTCGGCCAGCAACGCCCTGTAATCGTCGTAGGAGGCCGGCTGGACCGCTCGCGCTGCGGTCTGGGCGGCATCGCGCGCCGTGGGGTCGATGTCGCACACAGCCCGGACGGTCACATCGGGACGCTCGAGCAAGCGCGTGAGGTGAGCGTTGCCGCGTTTGCCTGCTCCGATCAGCCCGACGGACAAGTCCAAGTCTTGAGCATTGGCGCCCGTTGCGGCGGCCGCGGTCGCCAAGCCCTGCAAGAACCTGCGGCGGGCAAGTGGGGTGTGTCTCACTAGGGCCTCCTTCTCGCGCGTCCTTGCGGCCGCGAGCAGGCCAGCTTATCATGAGGCTGCTCGCGCTGGCTGTCACGGACCGCCTGTGCGGGGCACCCTCGCCGGCGCGCTCGGCCGTGCAGTTCGGAACAGTTGTGGGCCTTCTTCTCGCTCTCGCCACCTCGCTTGCCTTCGCTTGGGCGCCGCTCGCCGCCCAGCCGGAGGGCTTCGTGTCGCTGTCTCCGGTCTCTGAAGTGGGCGAGCACTGGGGCGTTGAGGGTTCCGCTCCCGGCACCTGGTCGGTCCGGGACGGCGTGATCGCCTGCACAGGCAGGCCTAACGGCTTCCTCCGCAGCAAGAAGAGCTACCGGAACTTCGTCTTTCGCGCCGAGTGGCGGTTCGATCCAGAAGGCTGGACCGAGCAGCCGCCCCGCTATCCGAATGCCGGCTACTTCATCCACGCCGGTGCGGTGGAGCGCGACTGGCCGAAGTCTTTGGAAGTGCAAGGGCACTACGGCGAGGCCGGGAGCCTGTTCGGCGTGCGGGGCGGGCGTGTCACCGGCGCCCATCGCGGGCCGGTGCGGGACAACCGCCGGCCGTTCGGCGCGTGGGAGAGCATCGAGATCCAGTCGCTGGCCGGCATCGTCACGGTCAAGCTGAACGGGAAGAGGATGAACGAGGGGCGGGACATTCACCCGTCCCAAGGCAGTATCTGCCTGCAGTCCGAGGGCTGGCCGGTCTACTACCGCAACATCTGGGTCAAGCAGCTCGACTGACGGGCCGCGGCCGGCAGCTGCTACCGGTCGGGGTGGAACCTGCGGATCGCGTCGCGATCCAGCTCGAGCCCCAGCCCAGGCTTGTCCGGCAGGGAGATCCGCCCGCCCTCGACCGGGAAGCTCTCCCGGAACATTGGGAGGGCCCACGGCATGTGCTCGACGATCATCCCGTTTGGAGCGGCGGCGACGCAGTGCGCCAGCACCTCCGGCGCCAAATGGCTCACTACAGGCTTGTTGAAGGCCTCGGCGACATGTGCCACCTTCATCCAGCCGGTGATCCCTCCCGCGCGCAGCAGGTCGACCATCACGATGTCCACGCAGCGCTCTTCCAGCATGTGCCGGAACGGCGCGATCCCGTAGTGGTACTCGCCGGTGGCCAGCGGCGTGTCGAGCGCTTCGCTGATTCGTCGCATTCCGCCGTAGTCCTGGTGGTGGACCGGGTCCTCCAGCCAGAAGAGGCCCTGCTCGTCCATCGCGCGGCCGACCCGGATCGACTGATCGACATCCCAGCCTTGGTTGATGTCCACCATCAGGCGGACCTCTGTCCCGACCGCTTCGCGCAGCGCCCGCATTCTCCGAATCTCGCGCTGTGGATCCTCTTCGGCGCCCATGCGGAACTTCATGGCGTGGAATCCCTGCTCGCGGAGGGCGGTGCCGGCAGCGGCCAGATCATCGGGCCCGTAGTTCCGCCACAGCGACCCGCTGGCGTAGGTAGGAACGCTGCTGCGGCCGCCGCCGAGCAGCCGGTAGAGCGGCACACCCGCGGCTTTGCCCCGGATATCCCACAGCGCGACATCGATCGCCGCGGCCGCCGACGTGACGAGGCCAGCCGGAGCCCCGAATCCGCCGAGCTCGAGGAGCTTCTCGCTCACCGCCTCCACGGCCAGCGGGTCCTCGCCGATTGTCCACTCGGCCAAGGCGTCCAACGTGGCCTTCAACGGCTTGAGCATCTCCCTGACCACGAATCCGACGTAGCCCAGGCCTTCCAGGCCCGAGTCAGTGCGGACTTCGATCGTGACGAAATTGGCGACCTGCGCCGCGATCGCCTCCTGCTCGGGGTCGACGGATGCCGAAGGGCAGGCTGGTTCAGTGCGGAACGATGTGATCTTCATGTATGCAGACTCGCGGTGGGCGACACTCGGGAGGCCCGTCGGTCGGAGCGGAGAAGTGCCGCCGGGTCGGCTGCCAGCGCGCCTCCGGCGGGGCTCAGAAGCCTTGGGAACCGACCGAATTGCAAGTATAGACGTTATGTCCGTCTGGAGGCAGCCCGGAGCCCCCCCCCTTCAGCGGTCGGCGCTTCCGCCGGGGGTCCAGCGAACGACCGGCTTGCGCGCCGCGCGTGTCTCGTCCACCCGGCTGGTGCGCGTGGTCACGGGAGCGCTGAGGACCAACTCCCGGTCGGTCTCGACCTCCTTGGCGATCGACCGCATCGCCGCGAGGAACTCGTCCAGCTCCTGCTTGCTCTCTGTCTCAGTCGGCTCGATCATCAGCGCGCCGCGCACGATGAGCGGAAAGCTCACCGTGTAGGGATGAAACCCGTAGTCGATCAGGCGCTTAGCGATATCGCCGGTCCGCACGCCTCGGCGCGCCTGGCGGGCGTCGCTGAAGATGCACTCGTGCATCGACGGGGCATCGTACGGCAGATCGTAGCAGTCGGCGAGGCCGTGGCGAAGGTAGTTGGCGTTCAGCACGGCGTCCACCGTGGCGTTGCGCAGGCCGTTGCCGCCATGGGCCAGGATGTAGGCGAGCGCCCGGACCAGTACGCCGAAGTTCCCGTAGAAGGCCCGGACCCTCCCGATGGAGAGGGGACGGTCCCAGTCGAACCGCAGCCCCTCCTCCGTCTCGCGGAGGCGGGGCACGGGCAGGTGTGGCTCGAGATGGCTCCGAACAGCGACCGGCCCAGCTCCGGGTCCGCCGCCGCCGTGGGGCGTGGAGAAGGTCTTGTGCAGATTGAGGTGCATCACGTCCACGCCGAAGTCGCCCGGCCGCGCCACGCCCACCAATGCGTTCATGTTGGCGCCGTCCATGTACAGCTGAGCGCCCCGCCGGTGCAGGATGCGGGCCACCTCCGAAATGTCGCTCTCGAAGATTCCGATCGTGTTGGGGTTGGTCACCATCAGGGCCGCAACTTGGTCGTCGACAGCCGCGCGGAGCGCCTCGACATCGATCATGCCGCGGTCGTTGGACCGGATCTCGACGACTTGGTAGCCGGCGATGGCTGCGGTGGCAGGGTTCGTGCCGTGTGCGGAGTCCGGAATCAGCACCACCTGCCGGGGGTCGCCCTGCTGCTCCAGGTAAGCCCGCACGAGCAGTAGGCCCGTGAGTTCTCCGTGCGCTCCGGCGGCAGGCTGGAGCGTAACGGCGTCCATGCCCGTGATGTCCTCGAGGTAGGTCTCCAGCAGCCGCTGGATCTTCAGCAGGCCCTGGGCCAGGGTTTCCGGCTGGTAGGGGTGTGCGTCTAGGATGCCGTCGATCCGTGCCACGGCCTCGTTGAGGCGCGGATTGTACTTCATCGTGCAGGATCCGAGGGGGTACAGCCCTAGATCAATCGCGTAGTTCCACGATGAGAGGCGGGTGAAGTGGCGCACCACCTCGACCTCGCTGATCTCGGGGAACCCTTCGATGTCGTCGCGCACCAGCTCGGCACCCAAGACTTCGCCCGGGTCGACCGGCGGCACGTCCAGCGGCGGCAGTTGGTAGCCAACCTTGCCCGGAGAGGACTGCTCGAACAGCAGCCGCTCGGACTGCGTCTGATGAAGTCGGACGCGGCTCATCGGTCTCCGTCTCCGAAGCATGCGGCGTATTCCTCCATGGCCTCCCTCGTCGCAGTCTCCGTCGCGCACACCAGCAGCGCGCCTCCCAGCTCCGGGAAGTGCCTGGCCAGATCCAAGCCGCCGATGATCTTCCTCCGCAGCGCCAGGTCGTTGACCGTCTGGGGGGTGCCGTGCTGGGGGCGCACCACGAACTCATTGAAGAACGGCCCGCTGAAGGCGGGCTCGCCCCCGGCGGCTGCGATGGATTGCGCCAGGAAGCGCGCCTTGGCCAGATTCTGCAGCGCGAGCTCGCGCAGGCCTTCGCGGCCCATCAGCGCCATGTAAACGGTAGCCATCAGGGCCACCAGCGCTTGGTTGGTGCAAATGTTGGATGTGGCCCGCGCCCTCCGGATGTGCTGCTCTCGAGTGGCGAGCGTGAGGCAGAACGCCCTCTCGCCGCGCGAGTCCACGGTCTGCCCGACGAGGCGCCCCGGCATCTGGCGGATGTTGCGCTTCTTCGTCGCCAGAATCCCGACGAAGGGGCCTCCGAAGCTCGGTGGATGGGCGAACGATTGCAGCTCCCCGGCCACGATGTCGGCCTGGCTCGGCGGAGCGAGCAGGCCGAGGGACGCCGCTTCCGAAAACGTCACGATCAGGAGTGCGCCATGCCGGTGCGCCAACTCCGCCAGCTCGCTCACCTGCTCGACCACGCCGAAGAAGTTCGGCGATTGGACGATGACTCCTGCCACGTCGGACGACAGCTGCCGCTCTAGCGCTTCCAGATCCACCTGCCCGCTCGCCGAGTCGTACGGCACCTCGTCGGTCGGGATGTTCTGCCGGCGGTAGTAGGTGTTCAGAACTTGCCGGTACTCCGGATGGATCGTGCGGGCTACCAGCAGTCGCTCCCGCCGGGTGATCCGCATCGCCATCATGCCGGCCTCCGGCACAGCCGTCGAGCCGTCGTACATCGAGGCGTTGGCGACATCCATTCCCGTCAGCTGGGCGACCATCGTCTGGAACTCGAAAATGGAAGTCAGCACCCCTTGCGAGATTTCTGCTTGGTAGGGCGTGTAGGCGGTCAGGAACTCGCCCCGCAGAGCGACCGAGTCGACCACCACCGGCCGGTAGTGGCTGTAGGCGCCGGCGCCCAGGAAGCAGGCGAAGCCGCGCGCGGCTTCGCTGGCGCGGGCCTCGAAGTACTCCGCGATCTCGAACTCGGACTGTCCGGACGGAATCACCGAAGCGCGCCGGCGGCGCAGTTCGGGCGGGATGCTCGCGAACAGGTCTTCGACCGAATCCAACCCGAGCACGGTGAGCATCGCCTCTCGCTCAGCGGGCGACTTGGGCAGGTAGCGCACTCGGACGGCCTCCTCAGTGCTCGGTTTCGGCGGCTGCGTAGGCAGCGTAATCGGACGCGCTCATCAGGCTGTCCAGCTCGCCTGCGTCGGCGACGCTGATCCGGACTAGCCAGCCCTCGCCGTGCGGGTCGTCATTGACTTGTTCGGGCGCGTCGAGCAGCTTCTCGTTCACGTCTGTCACCGTGCCGCTGATCGGGGCGTAAGTGTCGGAAACGGCCTTCACGGACTCGACGGCGCCAAACGGGCTCCCCGCCTGCAGCCGGTCGCCGATGGCGGGCAGCTCCACAAACACTACATCGCCGAGCTGATCTTGGGCGTGATGGGTGATGCCGACGAGCGCCGTGCTGCCGTCAGCTTGGGGGCTCACCCATTCATGCTCTTGGGTGTAGCGGTAGTCGTTGGGGTATTCCATGAAGTTCAAGGCCTTGGTCGCTTGTAGAACGGAGTGGGGACGGTCCGCGCCGGGACCAGCCGGTTCCGGATCTCAATCTCGAGGGGCTGACCCGCTTGGGCCAAGTCCGCTCGAATCATGCACAGCCCGATGTTCTTGCCGAGGGAGGGCGCCGGCGAGGCGCTGGTGACGTGGCCCACCTCGTCACCGCCCGAGAAGACGCGGTAGCCGTCCCGGGCGATGCCGCGCCCCCGCATCTCGAAGCCCGCAATCTTGCGGCTGACTCCCTTGGCCTTTCTGCGGACCAGTGCTTCGCGCCCGCAGAACTTGGGCTTGGCGAGCTTGACGATCCAGCCGAGGCCGGCTTCGTAAGGCGTGGTGCGCTCGTCGATCTCGTGGCCGTACAGGGACATCGCCGCCTCGAGCCGCAGCGTGTTCCGGGCCCCGAGGCCGCAAGGGACGATCGAGTAGTCCTCGCCGGCTGCCAGGACTGCTTCCCAGACTTGCTGGCTCTGCTTTGGGTCGACATAGACCTCGAAGCCGTCTTCACCCGTGTAGCCGGTCCGCGCCACGATGGCATCGGCGCCGGCGAAGCGGCAGCGGGCGAACCAGTAGTACCGCACCGCACTCAGGTCCCGGTCCGCAAGTCGGTTCACGACCGGGAGCGCGCTGGGTCCTTGGATCGCAAGCTGGTCGTAGTCGCCGCTCGCGAAGACTACCTTCGCTTCCAGGCCGTTGCTCTGGCAGATCCAGTGGAAATCCTTGGTCTGGTTCGAGGCGTTGACGCACAGCAGGAAGCGGTCGCGCTCGAGGCGGTGCACGAGCAGGTCGTCCAGGAAGCCCCCGGCATGATGCAGCAGGCCGGAGTACTGGGCCTGTCCGACGCTCAGGGCGGCGGCGTGGTTGCAGCAGACCAAGTCGACTAGGTCGGCGCTCTGCGGGCCGCGGATCTCGATCTCGCCCATGTGGCTGACGTCGAACAGCCCGACGGCGGATCGCACGGCCTTGTGCTCGGCCACCAATCCCCCGTACTGGACCGGCATCTCCCATCCGCCGAAATCGATCATCCGCGCTCCGAGCGCGCGATGAGCGCTGTACAGCGAAGTCCGCTTGGGCGCGAAGCCGGGGGCCGGAATGGGCATGGTGTCGCGAATTGGCGGGGCGCCGTCCGCCCGCGGGCTGGCGCCGCTCGCCTATAATTCTACGCTGTCCCGGGCCGGGCGGCTGCGGACGGCGGGAGAGCGCCCCTTTCCGGCCCGTGGGATGCTCGTGGCGACCCACGCCGCAGATCGATTGCTGGCGCATCGCTGCCTCGTCTGCCAGAATGGTTGGCGGGATCGCCCGCAGTGCCCGTGGCTGGCTGTCACCTGCCGCTTCGGGCGCGGGGAGGTTGCACCATGATCGCTCCGCTGCTTCATGTCGCTCTGCTGGCCTGGGCCGCTTTCTCGGCAGTCCCAGCTGCGTTCGCGGGAGAGTTTGAAGACCAAATTCGACCCGTGCTGGCCGAGTACTGCGGCGACTGCCATTCGCCCGAATCCTCGAACCGCGCTCCGTTCCTCGCCGCGGCTACTGAGAGCGACCTGCTACTGGACCGCGCGACCTGGCGCAATGTCGCCATGCAGTTGCGCAATCGGACGATGCCGCCGGTGGACCCGCAGCCGACCGAGCGCGACCGGCTGAGGATCTCCGCCTGGATCGACCGCACCCTTCGCTCCACGGCCTGCGACTTGGGCGAGCACGCAGGTGCGGTGACGGCTCGGCGCCTCAACCGCACCGAGTACGAGAACACCGTGCGTGATCTGTTCGGGTTACGCTTCGAGCTGGCCGAGCTCTTCCCGGTCGACGGCTCGGGAGGAGAGGGTTTCGACAACCACGCTGACACTCTTTATCTGTCCCCGCTCCTGCTGGAGCGGTACTTGGA
The DNA here is from genome assembly GCA_963662745.2 of Bryobacterales bacterium. Classification (GTDB taxonomy): domain Bacteria; phylum Acidobacteriota; class Terriglobia; order Bryobacterales; family UBA6623; genus VXMF01. Next base: position 3,225,514 of record CAXXUI010000001.1, on the reverse strand, counting down.
AGTCGCCGACCGCGTGCTCCAGTCCGTGATCGTCACGCCGCCGCTCGGCCGGTCCTTCACTGCGCGGGGCCTGCTGCCCGCCCGGCCGGCTGACGAGCACGACTCGGTGTCGATGGAGCCGGGCGATTCCGTCACTCTTGGCGCATCCCTCTACGAGGACGCAGAGTATCGGATCAGTTCGCGGATCCGGTCGCCAGGCAAGGAGGAGCGGCCGGCGCTGGATGTGTTCGTGGACGGCCAGCCCGCCGGCCGGCTGAGCTTCTCGTGGTCGCTGGCCCCAGCGACATCCCGCAGCACAATCCTGCCCGTCTCCCAAGGTGACCGCCGAGTCAGGTTGACGGTGGCGGAAGGCAGCCCGGCGCTGCGCTTGGTTTCGGTCGACTTGGACCAGCAAGCCAGTGAGCCGGACGCCAGCAAGGTGGCGGCCCACTTCCGGCTGTTCGGCCGCGAGCCGGGTGAGCCGGTTCTGGATCCGCGCTGGGAAGCTGAGAGGCTGCTGAAGGGGGTCGCTAGGAAGGCGTTTCGCCGCCCGCTCCGTCCCGGGGACCTCGCGCCGTACTTGGACTTGTTTGACCGCTCGGCCGGGCGGGGCGCCCCGTTCGAGGTGTCGGTCGTCCTTGCGCTCAAGGCGGTGCTGGTCTCTCCCGACTTCCTGTTTCGGGTGGAGGGCGTCCCTCGGTCGCCGGGCATCCAGCCGCTCTCCGACCACGAGCTGGCGACGCGCCTCTCGTACTTCCTGTGGGGTACGATGCCCGATGTGGAGCTAGCGCAGCTAGCCGATCTGGGGCGCCTGCACGACGACGAGGTCCTAGCCGGGCAGGTGGATCGACTCGTCGATCATCCGCGCTCCAGATTCTTCGCTCGCGCCTTCATCGGGCAGTGGCTGGGAACGAAGGATGTGGGAGGCAGGGTCGCGCCGACGCTGAACGAGATCCAGCACTTTTACACGCCGCAGATCGCCGCCGACATGCGCGAGGAGCCGGTTCTCCTGTTCGAGCGCATGCTACGCGAGGACCGTAGCCTGCTGGACTTCCTTGCTGCGGACTACACCTTCCTCACCGAGCGCTTGGCGCGGCACTACGGCCTGCAGGGCGTGGTCGGCAACCAGTTCCGGCTGGTTGAAGTCGCGGACGGGCGGCGGGGCGGCCTGCTCGGCCTCGGGGCCGTCCAAGCCATGAATTCGGAGTACAAGCGGGCCAGCCCCGTGCTACGGGGTGTGTGGGTCTTGGACGCGTTGCTCGGAACACGAATTCCGGCCCCGCCGCCCGACATTCCGTCGCTGGACGAGGAGTCCGAGGCGGAGGGCCCGGCGCCGACAATTCGCGAGATGATGGCCCGGCACCGCGCCGATCCGTCCTGCGCGGCCTGCCACGACCTGATCGATCCGATCGGATTCGCTTTCGCGCACTACGACTGGCTCGGCCGCTGGCGAGACGAGGACGATCACGGCCGGCAGGTCGATGCCTCCGGCACGCTGCCGACCGGGGAGGCGTTCGAAGGTTTGAATGAACTCCGCCAAGCGCTCCTGTCCCGAAAGGACGAGTTCGTGCGGCACGTGGCTCGGAAGATCTTGGGGTACGCTCTCGGCCGGGCCGTGTCCGATGCGGACCACTGCGTCTTGGAGCGGATCGCGGCGAGGATCGAGGCCAAGGGCTTCGGGACTCGCTCCTTGGTGCGCGAGATCGTGCTGAGCACGCCGTTCCGATTCACGCAGGCTTCACCCGAGTCGGGTCCGTCGGGGGATTGATGCGGTCTGCGGTCGGGGACTTGATCCCTAGCGCGGGGGATCCGGCTGAAACCGCTCCTTGCCCGTCGCTCCCAGCGCTTGGGCGGCGGCTGATTCAGCCCGCCGCTGTTCCGCCCCAGCCGAGCAGGCGCTAGGTTCCCGCGTGACGCTTGGCAGGCGTCAGCTGCGGCAGCGGCCCTAGCTCCCGAGCCATCTCGGAGGCGCTTCGGCAGAGGTGCCGGTGAGTCGATTCTTGCGCAGCCTCCGCCGAGGGCGTTCACCGGTTGGCTGCGCGGAGTGGGCCTTGGGCCTGACTGGGGCAAGTGACCTAGACCAACTGCTCTCGACCATGCGATCGCAGGTGCCTCCCCGATGGGCTGTCAGATCTTGATTCACAGCAGCTTCACCGAGCCGGTTCCAGCCGAGACCGATCGGCAATGAGGAATCGGGCCGAACTGACGGCGACCGTCTCCTCGCTCGGGCGCTCCTTCCTCCAAGCCTTGTAGCAGCGGACTGCGTTCCAGAGCGTCGGAATCCCCGAGACCCAGCGACAGCGGCAAGCGCGATTCTTGCCATGAAACACTCGGTTGGGGTGGACGCAGTTCTGCCATGAAACACTCGGTTGGGGTGGACGCAGTTCTCCTGTCGCGTGGCGCGCTTCGCTTGCCACGCCAGTGTGACGCTGGCGCCTCCGGTGGGTGCCGTCCCAAGGCAGCCCCGCTCTGTGGCCTTGGGCCCGACGATTGTGAGTGGAAGGACCTGCGCAGTGGTCTGTGGTCTGTAGCCAGCCCGGCTCTGCCTAGGCGGCTGCCCTTACCTCGTCCAGAAAGTTGTGCTTTCTCAGCATGCGCAGCCAGCGAGGCGCGTTGCGCTTCACCAGCAGGCTCTCGTAGTTGACCTTGGGGTCGCGGTACGGATGATCGTCGCGCAGAATCGCGTAGATCGTGCGCAGCAGCTTGTGCGCCGTCGCCAAGGTCGCGCGCTTGTAGCCGATGCGGGCCTTCATGTTGGCGTGGTAGCCGTGGAATTGCGAGTTGCCAGTGCGGGCTGCTCCCAGAGCGCACTCCGTCAGAGTGGCCCGCAGAGCCGCATTCCCCGCGCGGACACGACCGGAGCGACGCTTGCCGGCGCTCTCGTTGTTGCCCGGACAGACGCCGGCCCAAGCCGCTAGGCTGGCTGCGTCCGGGAACACGCTCGTGGGCTCGGGGCCCAGCTCGGCCAGGATCGCTTGAGCGCTGCTGCGCGCAATGCCCGGTATCGTCTGCAGCAGTTCCAGCTGGCGCTCCCAAGGCTGCAGCGCCTGCCCCACCAAGGCATCCAGCTCCTGCAAGCGCTGGTTGGCCGCGTCGAAGTCCTGCAGCAGGCACGACAGGCGCCACAGCGCCGCCGGCGACAAGCGGGCCTCCAGCGTGCGCGCGATCGGCTCCAGCTTCGCGCGCACGTGCCACGTGAGCTGCTCCAGAATGCGCGCCACGCTGTGACGCTGCACCAAGCCGTCCAGAATGCGCCGGCCGTTCAGCCCCAGCAGGTCCGAGAGCACCCCGCCCAGCCGCAGGCCATCGTGGTCCAGCGTCTTCTGCAGGCGGTTGCGGATGCGCGCCCGGTCGGCCACGACCTTGCGCCGGTAGCGGCACTGCTGGCGCAACTCCGAGAACTCGCGCGGCGGCACGTAGCTGGGCCGGGCCAGGCCGAACTGGCACACGCGGGCCAGCCACAGCGCATCCTGGACGTCCGTCTTGCGGCCTTTGATTTGCTTCACATGCTGGGCATGCACCAATTGCGGGGCAATCCCCGCCTCCTCCAGCGCCCGGAAGGGCGCAATCCAGTACACGCCCGTGCCCTCCATGACGGCGGAGGTCACACCATGCTGCTGGAGCCAGGCGCTGCACTCCTGGAGGGCCGCGGGGTCGGTTCTGAAGATGCGGATGGAAGCCTGCGCGTCCTCGCCGTCACGCCCGTGCAGGCGCACGGCCACGGTGAGTTGCATCTTGTGGACATCCACCCCGGCCGCGCGTGGCACGGCGACCCGCATCGAGTCCGAGACGAAGTGATCGTGCATCGGGTATACTCCTTTCCGGCGGAAGCGGGTAGCGGTCCCGGAACTGGACACCCGCCCGGGGGGCGGGGCACTATTTGCCATGCGTCCACGCTTCCCGGAGAGGGAGCAGCGGGAACAATTCGGGGCTCGACACGGGATCGCAGGGTCAGTTTGGATTTCGAAGACGAAACCGTCAATAGAACGTTCGACCATGCCCCGCTTTCGCCACCCGCTATTGGAGCACGCGCGTCTGAGGATGCCGCCGGCCTCGCCTAGAGAGGTGTTTCATGCCTCGGGGTGAACGCCCAAGCCGTTCATGACCGTTTGGATCAGGTGTCTGGAGACAGCTGCGCCACATGCGGCGGCTTCAGGGCTTCGGACGACCTGGCCAGACAGGAGTTGCACCAGCGTGAAGCGGCTTGATGACGCGAAGCTGCTGACATACGCTGAAGGCCCTTCGCACGAGGACTACGAGCAGCGCTGGCTGGCGCGTTGCCAGCATTCTTGACGGCCACTTGGCATTGTCCGCGCAAGTGCTTCAGGCGTTCTTCTTTCTAGTCATCCGGCCGACCCGTAGGGTCCGTTTGAGCCACGTGCCGGCTGTCAGGTTCCTAGGCGCTCTTCGCGAGGTTCCGGTTCAACCCACCGCATGGCAACGCTTCCGCAATGCGACGGCGCCAGGCCAGCGATTCCAGCTGTCTCGGTAGTGCGTCTTCAGGCCGTGCCGCGAGGGGGGAATCCTGTCGTCCGCTCGCACCCGACTCACGCGATCCGATACTTCTCGATGGCGTTCATGTCCAAGGACACACCGAGGCCGGGGCCGCGCGGAACTTCGTAGAAGCCGTCCCTCATCTCGAACGGCTCCAGCATCAGGTCGTCCTCCAGCACGTGCGTCACGCTGATCGCGTACTCGATCCCGGGGAAGGCCGCTGCTTGGTGGGCTTGGAAGACTTGATTGACTCCGCTGGAGATGCTGTGCTCGACCCAGAGCGGGATGCGCGTCCGCTCGGCCATCAGCGCCCGCTGGACCAGCGTACGCCCCATGGGCTTGCCGACGACGAACGCGTCAACCAGCCCCTCGCGGACGAAAGGCATGGGGTCGGCCGGCATGTGCTCGGTCACCAGCAGGGCCGTCTTGCCCTTGAGCCGCCGGTAGTCGTCGAGCCGCTCCCGCGGGAAGGGCGACTCGATGGCGAAGTAGTTGTGGAAGCCGGCCAGACGCTCGCAGAAGTGCAAGGTGCGCCCGAGCGACCCCCACCAAGCGTTGGCGTCGACCCACACCCGCATGTCGCGGGGAATCGCCTCGCAGATCGCCGCCGCTTGCTCTAGGGGGTCTTCCCAGGGACGGGCCTTCACTTTGTGGACCCGGTAGCCGAGGTCCGCGCCGCGCTTGGCTTCAGTCGCCATCAATTCCGGCGGGAAGCACTGGCTCCACCAGGTCTGCCGGACGCGTGGCTTCGTTTGCGAGGAGAACAACCTCGCAACCGGCAGCTCGGTCGCCTTGCCCAGCAGGTCGTAGACCGCCGTGAGGACGCCGCCGAGGCGGTCTTCCAGCAAGTGCTCCCACGGCGAAGTGCCGATCAGCGAGTCGAGGACGGCCCGGGCCGCATCCGGCTGCATGTCCGCATCCCCGACGCCGACCAAGCCGTCGTCCGTGAAGAGGCGCACCATGACGGGCTCATAATGCGTTTGGTAGCGGCCTTGGCGGAAGAAGCTCCGCTGCCACGCTTCGCGGACGCGCTCGTCCATCGGCACTCTCGTCGGGATCGCCTCGCAGCGCGTGATTCGCTGTCGCAAGGCGGCGGCGAGGCGACGCTGGGGCAGGCTTGTGAGGCCTGCTGCGGCGAGGCTTCCGATACGGAGAAAGGCCCGACGGCTGCTAGTGTCCGGCACTGCGCTCCCGTGTCGGCATTCCGCGACTCCTTGGCATGCCGGCCCTCGCCGGACCGGAGGCGGCCCGGACTGGCCGAGCGCCGTCCATCGTAGCAGTCCGAGGAAACTGCTCGCCTCCCCAGGACCTAGCATCGGGCCGCTGGCGAAATGCGCTCTCGACTCTGTCAACTCCAGCAAGCAGCAGGGAACCTGTAGTAGGCTATAAGGCGATGCAAGAACCAAGTGGGCGCAAGACCCTATCGAGGCGAACGGTCCTCCGTGGGGCGGGCGTTTGCATGGCTCTGCCATGGATGGAGGCGTACGCGTCGCCCGCTTCCGGCGGCGCCAACAGGCTGGCCGAGCCGCCCCTGCGGCTGGCGTTCCTGTTCATGCCCTGCGGCGTAGTGCCCCAGCGGTGGAGACCGCCCGGCGCCGGCGACGATTTCGAGACCACCCACCACCTGAAGCCGCTGGAGCCCCTCCGGAGCGAGTTCCTCCTGCTCGAGAACCTCTGGAATGCCGAGACGGTCGGGCGCAACGGCCACTGGGCGAAAGTGCCCGCCTGGCTCTCGGGCGGCTATGTGGAGCGGTCCACCGGCCGCGACATCAACACCGGCGGCACATCCGTCGACCAAGTCATCGCCGACAAAATCGGCGCTCGCACGCCGCTGCCAGCCCTCAATCTCGGTGTCGACGCGCCCCGCACGGGAGTCGACAACATCGGAGGCGGCTTCGCGCGGATTGTCGGATCCTACATTTCTTGGCGCGACCCGCACACGCCGGCCGCCAAGGAGATCGTGCCGCAGCTGGCCTTCGACCGCTTGTTCCGCGACGGCTTGCCCTCGGAGCAGGGATCCGGAGCTGGACGGCGCCAAGACGAAGCGAGCATCTTGGATGTCGTGCTGGATCGAGCGGCGGCGATTCGGCGAGGAGGCAGCCGTCGCGACCAGCTCAAGCTGGACGAGTACTTGGATGCGGTCCGGTCCGTGGAGACGCGCATCCAAGCGACGATGCGGCCCCGTCCGCGCTGGGTCAACGAAGGAGACCTCGGAATCTCCCGTCCGCAGCCGGGCATTCCCGAGAGCCACGAGGAGCATGTGCGGCTGATGCTCGACATCCTGCTGTTGGCCTTCTGGACGGACACCACACGCGTCGCGACATTCATGTACGGCGACGCCCAGACAGGTCGCGACTTCTCGTTCCTAGACGGTGTGAACGGCAGCTTCCACGGCATCTCCCACCATCGGGAGGAGCCGGACCGGCTGGAAATGTACTCTAGGATCATCGATTGGCATATCGAGCAGACCGCCTACTTTCTCGGCCGGATGCGCGATCTGGATGAGAACGGCAGCTCGCTGCTCGACAATTCGATGGTCATGTTCGGCTCGTCGCTGAGCGACGGCAACCAGCACGACCCTTCGAACCTGCCGTTGATCCTCGCCGGCCGAGGCAAGGGCGCGCTAAAGCCGGGCCGGCGGCTGCGGGCCCAGCCGGACACGCCGCTGTGCAATCTGTACTTGTCGCTGCTGCACCGCATGGGCCTAGAGAACGTGAATGCGTTCGGAGACAGCACGGGGGCCCTGCCGGGCTTGGCATAGCTCCGGGGCCACCGCAGCCGCAACAGGCGGCTGCCCGCCGGGCCTCTCGGCCTGACCGCACCGCATACAATACTCTGCTTGTGCCTAACTCCCGTCCGAACCTGATCTTCATCATCACCGACCAGCAGCGCTTCGACACGATCCGCGCCCTCGGCTACGACCACATGGACACGCCGAACTTGGACCGGCTGGTTCGGGAGGGAGTCAGCTTCGAGAATTGCTACATTCCAGCCGCTTCCTGCGCCCCTTGCAGGGCGAGCATCTTCACGGGACAGTACCCCCATGCCCACGGTGTCTTGCGGAACGGCGACCGCTGGCGGCACAGCTGGGTGCGCAACCTGAGCCGGAGCGGGTACAACACCGTCAACATCGGCAAGATGCACACCTTCCCCTACAACGAGCTGTTCGGCTTCCGGCAGCGGTACACGGTGGAGAACAAGGACCGCCACTTGGAGGGCCGGTATTTCTTCGACGAATGGGACAAGGCCCTGCGGGCGCGCGGCATCAAGAAGCCGGGGCGCCTCTCGTACCGCGACATGCCCGATTACCGCGAACGCTTGGGCGCCTTCGAGTGGCCGGTCGACGAGGACATGCATCCGGACACCTTCGTGGGCGAGCTGGCCGCTTGGTGGCTGGAGAGCTATCCCAAGACCGAGCCGCTGTTCTTGGAGATCGGGTTCCCCGGACCGCACCCGCCCTACGATCCGCCCGTGGGTTACTCCGAACCGTACAGGGAGCGGGACCTACCCCTACTTGAGGTGACCGAGGAGGAGCTGGACGGCCAGCCTGAGCCGTACCGGGGGATGATTCAGCACAACTGCGAGGTCGACCACGACTCGGTCGTCCACCAATGGCATCCGTCCCGTGAAGCTAGGCTTCGCCAGCGCGCCTACTACTGCGGCAACGTGACGTTGATCGACGAGCAGGTCGGCAGGATCATGGACGCGCTGGAGTCGACCGGCTATTTGGAGAACTCGATCGTCGTGTTCACCTCTGACCACGGAGACTGCTTGACCGACCACGGTCACAGCCAGAAGTGGACGATGTACGATGCGGTGACCCGCATGCCCCTGATCGTGTGGGCGCCGGGACGGTTCTCGGGCGGCCGGCGGATGGAGGGACTGTGCTCCTTGCTCGACATCGGCCCCACGCTGCTCGAGCTGGCCGGAGTCGACCCGCCCGCCAAGATGGAGGCCGAATCCTTGGTGCCGGCCTTGAATGGAGAGCCGTGGGACGGCAAGGAGCATGTCTTCTGCGAGTCCGCGCGGGACGTTAACTTTACGACGAACGACTTCCAAACCATGGTTCGCAGCCGCAACTGGAAGCTCGTTCATTTCTTGGACTGCGACGACGGACAGCTGTTTGACTTGGTCGCGGACCCCGACGAGGTCCGCAATCTGTGGAGCGACCCGGCCAGCCAAGCCAAGAAGCGCGAGCTGCTGGACGTGCTGCTGCGCTGGCGGATTCGCAGCCAGTGCGACAACGCGGGCTGGGAGTTCGAATTCCTCGACAGCGAGGTGTGACCGCCAGGCTGCGAGGGCCTGGGGTCTGTCGCTCCGCGACCGGTCGAGCAGTGATGCGTCGCCAGGTCTCCGTCCGCATGCGGAGGAGTGAGTCCGGGATCTTCCGACACCGAGCCCGGCTCATTACCTGCCGGGCCAACCTTGGGTGCCATCCTCTGCAGCCGGGGTGCCGTTCTTGTCGCAGTCAGCTCGATCGTCGTGACCGACGCACACCTGCCCACGACGGGTCCCTCGTTTGGCCTGCCCATCGTGGGGCGGCCGCCGGACGCACAGCCCGAGACGAACTCGCTCCTCTGGGTGAGCCGAGGTGGCGTTCGACTCTCGGATGTGAGGTCCAATGGTCAGCCGGACAGCGTTGCGCCCGAGCTATTGGAGTGGGTGACGCGCCGGGCTCTTGGCTAGCCGGACCCGGTTGCGACGATACTGTTCGGGTCCCGGGCGCGCGAGGTCGCAGGCCGGAATCAGACTGGGACATCGCGCTGCTGAACGAGTGAGGACCTCCGTCGCCGGACGCCCTTCCGTCCCCCCTGCAGGACCGCGATGCGGACTGGGCGCCGATCGAGGGTTCCTGGACCGTTCGCCGCCGGAACGTCTGCGGCGTGTCGCACGCCGTAGCGGCGCACGGACGCTGTCTGCGCGGAGTCCCGCTGCCAGAGCCGGAGAGGACAGATGTGAACAGCCCAGTTGCATCGGACTTCTTGTTCGAGGCTCATGGCGAAGTGCGCTGATGATTGGGCGATCTGCTCGATTGCTCGACGCGACCCGTGGAGTGGCGCCAGGGCTGCAACACATCTGCGGCGTGTCGGTGCGTAATGGCAGGACAGTTCCGATCTGTGGGAGCGACGGCTGGCGGACACCTCGGATCGGTCTCCGCAGAACAGGCCCACGGTGGTCGATCCGGAGCGCTAGATCCGTCAGCGTCCGGATCTGGTTTCACTAGCTCGGGGGAAGCCGGATGTCGTGCTAGGTGACGGCGGAATTGGAGTCGGGTGGGACTGCCCGACGGCAATTCTCGCCGCCCTCGCCTCATGCCCCCATGAGACTCCTGCGGGCGTGGTTAGTGCCGTGTCTCTTGGCATGCCTTGAGGCGGCCATTTGCGATCCCCAGCACGATTGTCGATCACTCGCGGCCGAAGAGAGTTGCCAGGGACTCAGCGAGACTGAAGAAGGCCGATGGGGGCGTAGCCCGTCAATTCGCCTCAAGCGTAAGCCGGAAGGCCGCCATTTCCTCGCTGTTGCGGCCTAGCAGGACATCCCCTGCCAGCGCCGGATGATTCCAGGTCTTGCCCTCGATCCCCGGGTTGCGGGCAACCTCCTCGAACCGATCGGGCGTCGCTGCCACAGTTGCCAGCTCTCCGCGCTCCGACAGGACCAGCAGCAAGTCTTGGTCAGCCAGCAGCAGCAGTTGGCCATGGCCGTACCGACCGCCCTTCCACTTCCGGCTGCCATTCTCGATGTCTATGCAGGCGAGAATGCTGCCGTCGAACCCGAAAGCATGGCCATCATGCACGACGAAATCGTTGAAGTACGGCTTCAGCCTAGTGGATTCCCATCGCTCGGCAACGTTCCATTCACGGGCGTTACGAGTGGCGGCGATGCGACGCAAGCTGAAGCCGCTACCGTCGGCGACCAGCAGTCCATCCTCCCCGACGGCAGCCGGCTGGACAATGCGGTCGCCACTCGGCCACGCGTGCTCCCAAAGCACCCTGCCATCTTGCGGAGTGACGCTTGTAAGCCCCGCACTGCTCATCAGCAGGACTTGGGCCGCCCCGTCGATCATCAGTGGGTGCGGGGAACTGTAACTGCCGGCTCCAGACGAGCCGACCCAGCGCGGGTCGCCGGTTGCCCGGTCGTAGGCAGCCAGCGTGCCAGAGACAGCGACGACCACGAGGTCTTCGATTACCAGCGGGGAGCCAGCGAAGCCCCAATCTGGAACGGTCGCGCCAGTGTCGGTCGCTGCGTCGCGCGACCAGAGGATCGTGCCGTCAGCGGCATCGAGAGCGTTCAGGATGCCAGTAGCCCCCAACGTGTAGACCCGGTCCCCGCTCAGCAGGGGAGTCGCGCGCGGACCAGGGCCCGCATGGGAGTCCCAGAACCTCGCTTGGTCGCGATGGATCCACACCAGCTCGCCAGTGTCCAACGCGTAGCAGGTCACCGCCTCGCCGTCACCCAATTGCTCCTGCGTATAGAGCAGGCCGTTTCCTACTGCGAACGACGATGCGCCCGGGCCGACCGGCCGGCGCCACAGCAAGACAGGCGGCGTCAGGCTCCAGTCAGTCTCGATCTGCACGCCCCGAACGATGCCGTCGCGATGGCGTCCGCGGAACCCGCTCCATTCGACTCCGTCCGACATCGCTGGCTGGATTGCAGGGCGGGGGCTCAGCTCGTCACCAGTTCTCTCAAGGAACAGTTGTTCAGCGGTCTTGGACCACCGCCACCGGAACTCCGCCGTTCCCGCCCCTGTGATTCCGTCGCTGCGAAGCAGCGTCCACGCGCCGCAGGACAGTAGGATCGCCATGGACATCACCGTTCGCTTGGTCCTGGTCGCCAGTCGGCGAGTGCCGGCGGCCGATGCGACGATCGCGAGGCTTGCGACAGGGACCGCGTAGAGCGGCAACAGCATGCCCATCGCGCCGCTGGCGATCGACTCGTGGACGAGGCGCGAAGCAACCAACAGTGCGACGGTCGCCATACCGACGGCGCCCCAGCGATCCAGACGCGGTGCGCCGCTGAAGAACGCCCACCACACGGCGACGGCCAAGCCTCCGCCCAAGGCGCCGATCGCGGCGATGATTCCGGTCACGGTGCCCGGCACCGCGAGCGGGGCGGCTACCCAGCACAGCCACTGTAGGCAGACAGCGGCCACGCCGGGCCACATTCGTAGTTCCTTCAGCTCGCTGGGGCTCGGGTCGTATTTCCGGCTGGTCCGCATTCGGCGAGCCTTGTCGTGGGCTGCCGAAGGCCTCATGCCCAACGGCGGCGCACTCGAGACCCGGAGATCAGTCTAACTCAGCTCCGACAGCCTTCTTCGTGTCGCTGCTGAGTGGAACGGAATTCAACTCCCGGTTCGCTGTCGAGAGGAATGCTCGTAGTTGGCAAGGACTGCGATGTTCGCCCGCTGCTACCCCGGGCGGCGGACACCGACCAAGCCCCATGCTGCGAGACGATCCGGCCGGCTAGGATCAGCAGCGTCAGGGGCTGGATTCCTTGCCGCGCTGGTGCACCCGCGGCCGGTGCGCCTATGCGCGCTGCGAGTTCGGACGCCGCGTCTGCGACTCTCGGCGGCGCTTCGGCGTGGTCTGCCGAGCGGCAGCCGGCCCCAGCCCTACACTGGTCCCATGGATTCTGGAATCACGCTCGGCGTCATCGGGGCAGGCAATCTGGGAGGTGCATTGGCCGGCGGCGCTCTGTCTGCCGGAGTCGTCTCCCGAGTTCTCGCCGCGGATGTCTCGGAGACACGCCTGGCGGAACTGTCCGACAAACTCGGCAGCCGATTCACGCCAACACCCGTCGCACAGGCTGTTCTTGGGGCATCCCTCGTAGTCGTGGCCGTGAAGCCCCACATCGTTCCTGAAGTGTTGAGGAAGATCCGCCCTGCGCTGCTCTCGGGTTGCCCCGTCGTCTCGGTGGCGGCCGGCGTGTCGATCCGATCGATCGGTCGAGAGCTGCCCCCCGATTGGCCCGTCATCCGCTGCATGCCCAACCTCGCGATGCTGGTGGGCGAGAGCGCGACCGCTGTCGCCTCCAACGCATTCGCTGAATCCCACCATGTCGAACTGGTGGACCGGGTGTTCGGCGCCGTCGGCACGGTCGCGCATGTCGAAGAGCGTCAGATGCATGCTGTCACTGGACTGTCCGGAAGCGGTCCAGCCTACGTGACCCTGATTCTAGAAGGGCTGGCCGCCGGAGGCGTGCAGAAAGGCCTGCCCCCCGATCTGGCCATGCAGCTCGCCCGCCAGCTGCTGCTGGGCACGGCGAGACTGCTAGCGGAGAACGGACTCCATCCAGCGCAGTTGAGGGACCAAGTGACCACGCCGGCCGGGACGACAATCGCCGGTCTCAAGGAGCTGGAGCTGCGCGGCGTGCGAGGCGCCTTGCTGGCAGCCGTGGAGGCCGCGACCGAGCGCTCCGAGCAGCTGGGCGGCGAGTGACTCTGGCGCGGGCAGGCGTGCCCTCACAGCACCGTCGAACCTTGCATCCCGTACGGACGGCGGAGGCCGAAGAAGTCGAGGATCGTGACGGGCAGGTCGGCGATATGCGGGTCCTGCTTGGCCAAGGCCCGACTGCTGAACAGGCATCCGGGCACCAAGTCCCGGGCCATGGAGTGGTCCCCCGCCCAAGCCCACGGGTTGAGATTCAGGATCTCGCTGCCGCTCTCCCCCATCACGGACTCCGAGGACGAGCGATAGCCCGGCGTGTAGCCGACCAGCAGCTCCGGCATCCCGTCGGCGAACTCTCCCGCGTACAGCTCGTCGCGCCGGTACACGCGATGCACGGGCCGCTGGCCCGTGTCTGGATCCCGGATCGACTCCAGCTCGCCCGCGATGCGCTCCGCGATTCTCGACGCCTCGTCATCGCCTAGGATGCCCTGGCCTTCGCGCCCGACTCGATTCATGTAAAGCCCGTTGAAGCCAATGCCGTAGGCGGCGGTGGACGACCAGTCCACGTCGAGGATGTTCGCCCGCTCCTTGCTCTCCGCTTCGCTGCGGACCGCTAGGTACCCTTCGCGGCGCAGCCACGAGTTCAGGTGGAACTGCCTCCCGAACGGTGCGAACCCGTGGTCGGAGCACACCAGCAGCAGGGTGTCGTCTCCGGCGGCGGGCAGCACCCGGCCTACCAGCTTGTCCATCTCCTCGTACAGGTGGTGGATGTAGCCGGAGAAGCGGACGTCGCTGGCGGCGTGCATGGGATGGGACTTGTCCATGTTGCGCCACAGCATGTGGGTGTCTTGGTCCGTGCTGGAGACGTAGAAGAAGAACAGCCCTTCCCGGAAGCGGCTCCACTCGTGGTCGAACAGGCGCAGCCGGTCCTCCAGAATCAGCTCCGCTTGCCGTACGTAGGCCTCGTCGTCAAGGATCCGGTAGTCGAGCGCCTTGGTGTCCGACGGCAGGCCCTTGGTCCAGAAGGGGCCGATCTGCCGTGCGATCTCGCCCCCGACTTCTTCCGGGTAGGACACCGGCATGGCTTGCGCGGCGGGGTCGATGTTGATCGGCGTCACGTACAGCTGCAGATGCGGACGGACCTGCTTGAGGTAGAACCGGCAGACGCCGGGGACGCCGACCAGCCAGCTGGCGAGTTCGAATCGGACCGAGACCCACTCGGAGAACTCGCCGCGCTGCAGCAGCAGCCGCTGGCCCTGAATCTCGATCAGGACGGTGTCGTGAACCGCGTCCGCATCGACCGTGAATGGCACGCTGGTCTCGGCCCCGTCCTTGCGAAGGGAGTTGGCCGGCCCCGTCAGGCGGGCTTGCGCACGCCCTCGCTCCACCTTCAACGCATGGACTACGCCTCCCGTCAGGCCCGGATAACGCTCCTCTGGATCGCTGGTGTAGTAATGGAACCTCCCGAACGAGTCGGCCAGATCCGGAGTGCCCATGCCGCTGAGCGCGCGGCTGGCCGTGTCGTCTACAGGGAAGTTGGTCGGAATCTTGATCACGGTCGAGGGGATTCCCAAGTCCGTAAGGTACGTCCAGAACGGTACGCCCACCCGCTTGTTGACGACCTCCGCCCCGCCCAGGGCGAGCTCGTAGTTGCCAAGACTGATCTTGCGTCCCGCCGGCGCCGACTCCCAGATTGAGAAGTAGGGCTCGTAGGTGAGGGGGTCGCGCATGATGAAGTCCGCGATTGTGTGGCTGGACGGATCCCCGCCCGTGATGAACGTGCTCCAAGCCACAGGACTCAGAGCCGGCATGGTCGTGCCGAGCGGCCGGAAACCGCCCATGTCGGCGAGCCGCCGGAAGTTCGGGGCGCGGCCTTGGTCCATTAGGCCGCGCACGATCTTGGGATCGAGCCCGTCAAGGCCCAAGACGACCACGCGCCGGCCCCCGGCTCCCGGCCCAGCACCGGAGCCGCACCGCGTTCCGGCCGCGGCAGCCGCCAGCGCGCCCGCCCAGCCGCGGCGGGTCAGTCCCTGCCGGTCCCGGCGCCTGCTTGGAGCCGGCAACTTCGGCTACACCCCGTCCAAGCGAAGGTACGTGCGCACGTTTTGGAAGCAGAGCTGCCTGACCAAGCCGCCCACCAGCGACATCTCGTTCGGAAGCTCGCCGCTCGCCATCTCCCGCCCCAGCAAGTTGCACAACACGCGCCGGAAGTACTCGTGCCGCGGATAGGACATGAACGACCGCGAGTCGGTCAGCATGCCTACGAACCGGGACAGCAGCCCGACGTTGGACAGGCAGTTCAGCTGCCACTCCATGGCTTCCTTCTGATCCAAGTACCACCAGCCGGATCCGAACTGCATCTTTCCGGCGATCTCGCCGTCTTGGAAGTTGCCTGCCATGGTCGCGAAGGTGTAGTTGTCGTTGGGGTTGTTGTTGTAGACGATCATGCGCGGCAAGGAGCCGTCCATGTCGAGCCGGTCCATGTATCGCGAGAGAGACTCGACTTGCCGCCAGTCGCCGATGGAGTCGAAGCCGGTGTCGGGGCCTGCGACCTGCAGTCCGCGGGTCCTGTTGTTTCGCCGCGCACCGAGGTGCAGCTGCTTGGTCCAACCCCGTTCGGCATCGAGCCGCCCGAACAGCAGCATGAGGTGGGCGGCGAACCGCGCCTGCTCGGCCGGTGAGGCCCGGGTTCCGGCCCGCGCGGCGTCGAAGATCGCCGCCGCGGCTGACTCCGTCGGAAAGTCGCTGTGCAAGTGGTTCAGCCCGTGGTCGGAGAGACGGCACCCGGCCCGATGGAAGGCCTCGTGCCGCTGCCGGAGGGCTTCGATGAAGTCCTGCAGCGAGTGGATCTCGAGGCCTGCCGCCCGCCCGAGGCGGCCAACCCAGGCGTTGAACCGCTCGGGGCGGTCTACGCCGAGCGCTTGGTCCGGACGGAACGCCGGGAACACCTTGGTCTTGAGGCCGGAAGCGGCGATGGCCCGATGATGGGCCAAGTCGTCGGTCGGGTCGTCAGTCGTGCATAGCGCTCGGACATCGAACCGTTTCAGGATGCCTGCCACGCACAAGTCGTCGCTCGCGAGCCGCTCGTTGGCGAGGTCCCACACGTACCGCGCGTTCGACTCGTCCAAGAGGCCGTCGAACCCGAAGTACCGCTTGAGCTCCAAATGGCTCCAGTGGTAGAGGGGGTTCCGCAGCGTGTACGGCATCGTGCGGGCCCAGGCCAGGAACTTGTCGAAGGGCTCGGCGTCGCCGGTGCAGTAGGTCTCGGCGACGCCGTTGGCCCGCATCGCCCGCCACTTGTAGTGGTCGCCTTCCAGCCAGATCTCGAACAGGTTCGTGAACTGCCGGTTGGAGGCGATGTCTTCGGGGGGCAAGTGGCAGTGGTAGTCGAGGATCGGCTCGTCCTCAGCGTAGTCGTGGAACAGCTGCCGGGCCTGCTGGCTGCCGAGCAGGAATTCGTCGTGAATAAAGCTCATCCGCTCGCGCTCGCGCTCACTCCATGATACGTGCCGGCGCCGGGTTCGGCTTCAATGCCTCAGGCCGAGCGCTTCCGGACAGCTGCCCAGGAGAGCGAGACCCCCGCCAGGCTGCCGACCAGCGCGAGATCGGTGATCCGGCCCAGACCTCGCGAATCCAGCTGCTGGGCCGCGTCGAGCGTCCCTCGGGCGTCCGACCATCCGAAGGCCAGCAGAGTGGCGATCGCTCCCAGCACCAGCGCCGCGGACCAGTCGGCCGCCAAGGTCCAGGCTCCGACCCTCTCCATCCGCGGGTCCAGCGCGTGCAGCGCCAGAATCGTTTCCGGCCCCGGACAGCTCTCCTCGTGCCGCGCAGCCGCCTCAGCGAACTCGCGTCGGAGCAGCGCGTCCATACTGCTGCCGGCAGCTGCGCCGGCTGTGCTTGAGCCTTTCATGCGGAAGCCTCCTTCCCTCGGCGTTCCATCTCCTCCATGCGCTGGGCCAGCTTCTTGCGGGCCCGGAACGCCAGCACACGGACGCTGCCCGGCCGGACCCCCATGATTTTCGCAGCTTCCCGGTGCGAGAAGCCTTCCCCGTAGAGCAGCCAGAGCAGCTGCTGTTCCCGGAGGGACAGGGATCCAAGAGCCCGACGCAGTGCCAGATTCTCGACAGGCACCCGCAGTTCGGACTGCCGGACGCTGCTCGGCAGGGACGCTTCGAACCTGCGCCTCCGCTGCAGCATCCGGCCGTGGTCCGTGATCGCGTTGGAGGCGATGCGGTACAGGTAGGCCTTCGCCGCCGGATCGTTGGGGCGTGCTGCCATGCTGCTGCGGAGGAATTTCAGGTAGGTTCGCTGGAATAGGTCGTCGACCGATCCGCGGTCGCTGCAGTGGCGCGCGATGTAGGCCCGGATCGCCGGTGCCGTGGCTGCGTAGAGCCGATGGAAGGCGTCGTCCTCTTGTGGATTGCGGCTCATCGAGCTTCCGCCGCGCTGAAGGTGCGCCTACGGGCGCTCCGCAGTGCTGTCCGCGCGCTCTGCGTCGCCCGCAGGACGGCTTCCCGGACGCTTGGCCGCCGACCGGCGGGCTACCCACGCCGACAGCAGCAGGCCTGCTCCGCTCGAAGCGAGGATCACGCCCGGATAGACCATGGCAGGCTGGACGGCGGCGGCCAGCCACAGGAATCCGATGCCGAGGCAGGTCGACACCGCCCCGAGGAGGAAGATGCCAACCGGCTCCGTCTTCGGCTGGCGCTTGCTCGGGGAGAGTGCCTCGAACAGCTGCCGGGCCTCCGGGCCCTGCATGGCCGCGGTGAACTCCTCGCCCGTGGAGAACCTGTCGATCAGGTGGCGAATCACTGCGGCGCGCTGGTCTGTCTCGTGCTTGCGCTTCCAGTGGGTGATCCATACGATGCCGATGGTCATGGCCATCCCGGCCAGCGGAACGAGGATATCGGGTCCCATGCGTGCTCCTTCGGTTGCCTGGTCGAGACTCGGGACCGCCTGCCCCGAAGTCTCTGCGTTCAAGACGCCGGCAGAGGCCGGTCCGTTAACTCCAATCGGGCAACTCGGTCAAAGTCCCGCTTGAGTCTGGCGGATCAGCTTGCCGACGACCTTCCGAAGTGCCTCCGCCCGCGACATTCCCTCGTCCCGGCAGGAGCCGAAGACCGCCACTTGGTCATGGGCGCTCGTGCCCTTGCGGAGGATGGTGCGCACATGCCCGATCTCGCCGAGGCATCCCATGGCCACGGCGTCCTCGTGAAGGATCTCCAGCAGCTCCTCCATCAAGTCGGCGAACGGTACGGTCTCCCCTCGTCCGAAGTCGACCATGCCCTCGTCCAAGCCATACCGCTGCGCGCGCCAGCGGTTCTCGTGGACCAGCATCCGGGAGTACACCCGCCACCTCTGGTTGTCGAGCCGCAGGCGGTACAGCATGCGGCACAGGCACTGGAACAGGGCCGCGCAGCAGATCGCATCCTCGATGCGGGGGCAAACGTCCGTGATTCGCATCTCCAACGTCGGGAACTTGACGCTGGGTCGCACGTCCCACCAGATCTCGGTGCCGCTGGCCAGCAGGCCGGCCTTCACCATCATGGCGATGGCTCGTTCGAACTCCCCGTAGCTCACGAAAGGGTCCGGTATGCCGGTGCGTGGCAGCGCGTCGAAGATGGTCAGCCGGTAGGACTTGAGGCCCGTGTCCCGGCCCTCCCAGAACGGCGAGGAGGTGCTGAGCGCCAGCAGGTGAGGCAGGAAGTATGAGACTTGGTTGAGGATGTCGATCCTGAGATCGTTATCCTCGATCCCGACATGGACATGCATCCCTCCAATCAGCATTCGACTGCCTACCGCCTGCATAGTGCGGCTCAGCATCTGGTAGCGCGCCTTCTCAGTGTGCTTCTGCTGCTTCCAGTCGGCGAAGGGGTGCGTCGAGGCGGCGATGGCGGCCATGCCGTGAGCGCGGGCGACCGTGGTGACCGCGTGGCGGAGCCGCTTCAGGTCGGCTCGAGCTTCCGCCACTGAGCGGCAGACCGATGTTCCGACCTCCACCTGCGGGCGCAGGAACTCCCGGCTGACCTGCCCGCGCAATCGCGCTTCGAGGGAGCTGAACAGCGAGGCCGGCGGCTCACTGACCAAGTCGCGCGTGCGTAGGTCGACGAGCAGGTACTCCTCCTCGATCCCGATAGTGAATGTGGGTTCGGTCATCTTCTGCGCGGGCGGTCATCCAGGTCCAGGCCGGCCAAGGCCGTTTGGAGCGCGTCGCCCAGCAGGCGTGCATGTCTCGCTGCTCCACGCTCGTCGCGGATCAGATCCGACCGGATCTCGACCAAGGCGCTGGGCAGGCCCCGCCGGGTGGCGTGGTGACCTTGGGAGAAGTCGAAGTGGTCCCGCCCGGAGTACGGCTGGTTGTCGCCGACTACGAGCTCCGGATGGCTGCGCAGTGCCTGGATCAGCGGCACTGCGAGCCGCGGATCCCGGTCCCAGAGCACGCCGAAGTGCCACGGCCGGTTCACTCCGCCCAACGCCGGCGTGAAGCTGTGGATGGCCACGAAGGTCAGCTGGCCGAACCTTCCCGCCAGCTCGTCCAAGGCGTCAGCGACGGCCCGATGGTAGGGGTCAAAAAGCGCTTCGACGCGGCGGGCCGCGGCCTCGGCGGTCAATCCGATGTTGGCCGGTACGCGGGTGCCGTCGCTGGCCTCGGGAATGGACGTCACCGCACCGGGCCTACGGTTGCAGTCGATTACCAGCCGGGAGTAGCTGGACAGGATGGCCGTGGCACCGAACCGCTTGGCCAGCCGCCGCGTCACGTCTTCGGCGCCCGGGTCCCACCCTATGTGCCGCAGGCGGTCCCTTCGGCCTAGGCCTAAGTCGCCGAGCGATCTGGGAACGAGGTGCGAGGCGTGATCGCAGGTCAGCAGCATTGCTGTGCGGCCCCGCGGATTGACGATCCTGAAGGGCGCGGGCTCGTCGGCATCGAGCAACGGTCCGCTCCGGCTCTCGGCGGGCAGCTCGCGGCCCGCCCGCCTCGTCTGGGGCAGCATCTCAACCAGCGCATCTCCTAGCCGTCAGTCAGCTAGGAACAGCGGCTGAACATGGCGCTCGAACAGGTTCTCGGTGACGTTTCGCGAGATCGTCTGCTCGCATTCCCGAACCATGCCAAGGTACCGCTCGCCCTTCTTCGCCGCGATCTTGAATCCGACATGCAGCAGCTGGCGGAAGTCCGCGTTGAAGTGCGGGCAGCTCTGGTCGTGACGCAGGGAGGCCGCGTAGCGAGCCGAATCCCAGGCTGCCACCTCTGACGGTGACGGAAGCCGGGCGGGGTCGATGTCGATCACTGTGGCGTATGGCTCGCACAGGGCGTCCCGCGCCGCGTAGGCCCCCACGTACACTTCCTTGGCCAGCGCCAAGGCAGAGCCGCCCGCCTCCGCCAAGCCGATCAGCTCTTCTAGCCAGTTCGTGCCGGCGGTCTTGACATGCACGCCGGTGGCGAAGCGTCTAGTCGCCGCGCGGATGGCGGGGTAGATGGAGAACTTGTCGGAGCCGGAATGGACGCTCAGCTTCAAGTCGTCCGGGAGGCCGTAGGCGCGGACTGCGTGCTGGATCACGGCGATGTCGTCGGCATACTCCTTGGCGAACTGCTCTCGGTCTCCGACGTAATCGACTCCTTTGTTGAATCGGCCCGTGAATTTCGGTGCGATCGTCTGCGCCGGGATGCCCTCGTCGGCGATGGCGGCGAGGATCACCAGCAGCTCCACGGGTGTCTGGGGGCTGTCCGTCTCGTCCATCGACACCTCGGTGATGAAGGCCCCGGCGCCCTTTTGCGACTCGATCCTGCGGTAGATGCGACCCGCCTCTTGGACCGCCAAGAGGAACTGGGAGGCGCACCGCTCGACATCCTCGCGCGTGGTCCGGAACGGCTCCTCAATTCCTGCAATTTGGATTTCCCCGATCAGTTCGGGATGGGCGCGGATCAGGGCGTCGACATCGGTTGGAGCGGCTGGCCGGCCGATGGCGTAGGCGACGTCGAGCGTGAAGAAATCGCTACTGGCGAGGTAGCCGGACACGGTCTCGAGGTTGATGTGGTCGGCGTCCACGTAGTACGGGCGCTTCCAGTTCAGTTCCCGCACGGCGTCGTCGGCGGCCTCCCTCACGCTCGCCGGCTCAGTCCCAACGATCAGATGCTCCCGGTGGGACTTGTTCCAAGTTGGGACGAGGTCCACGCCCTGTTCGGCAGCCATCATGCAGGCGCGCAGCTGGGGCTTGGCCTGCTGGGCGAAGCGATCGCCGACGCCGAGGGTGAACTGTTCGATGCGCATTGCTGGTAGAGGTGCCCGCAGCATGCAGCCCCGCACCGGTGCTGCTCGCAGATCGAAACCATCTTAGCGGACAGGGCGCCCCCGATTCCCTCGGCTGCCCGGCAGTGCATTGATTGCCGCCAGGGAACGGACCCCGGGGTGGCGCGACGGAACGCGATTCGGGAGGTTTCGAAATTCGCACCCATGAATAGGTTGTGGCGGCCGTGGCGGGCTTCTCCAGCCGAGCAAACCCGGTCCTGAACCGGCCTGCGTGTGCGCCACTCCTCCGCTCCAAGCGAGACATGCGCCTCGAAGTGCCGCGGAGCCGGCCCGCAACCTTGGCCTCGCAGGGCGGATTTCGCGGGACCTCGGCCAAGCGGCGCCACGCGTGGCACAGCCCTTCCGAGCGAGGCACGTTGGGCTGGGCTGGCGAGCCGGCCTCGCGGCAGAGCCGGCGAACTCCGGTCAACTGCAGGCCGGTTCCGGGCTGATCAGGACCGGGGAGCTGGGCGGGCGGTCTTCTCGCGTGGTGCAGTGGAGGCCAGCCCCGAACTGCGCGCCGGAACCGGTCGGGGAAAGCGCGCCGCATTCCGGCCCCCCGGAGCCAGTCGCGGGTCTCGAGCAGTTCCGCGTCGTGCGATGAGCGCCCTAGGGCGTGTCGGTCAGCAGCCTGAGCAGCATCTCAGCGACTTCGGAGCGGGGAACTGTTCGCTGCCCGAAGCGAGCGGCCTTCCAGTCTTGCTTGGTCTTCACCCTCGCACCGGCGGAGTGCGCCACGGACATCTGCTTCACCGTCACCTCGCCCCTCTCGGCTTCGTTGGTTCCGATGAGGATTGCGAACGGGATTCCCAGCCGGTCCGCACGCTTGAGCTGCTTGCCCAAGCGGCCGCCGCCGACATGGATCTCGGTGCGGATTCCAGCCCGCCGCAACTCGAAGGCGACGTCCATGCAATGCTGTTCCAGCTGCTTGTCCATCACCGTCACGAGGACTTGGGTGACCGTCTGCGGCCCGCCGGTCCGATCGAGGTGTTCCAAGGCCGCCAGCAGCCGGTCCACGCCCATCGAAGCCCCCACGGCGGGAATACTGGGCCCTCCGAAACGCGCCACGAGGTTGTCGTAGCGGCCGCCGCCGAATACGGAGCCGAACTGGGGCGCGTCCGAGAGTACCGCTTCGAATACCGGTCCTGTGTAGTAGGCGAGCCCCCTCGCCAGACTCGGATCGAGCGCGATGCGGTCGCTGTGGTAGCCCAAGGCGTCCAAGCTATCGGAAATCCGCTGGATCACCGCCAGCTTCTCGCCGGATCCCGGCACGGTTTGGAACAGGGATGACAACTGGTCCAGCACGTCCTGGCGCGTTGCACCCCGAATCGCGAGCAGCCGCTCGACGGTCTCGACCTGCTGCTCGTCCAAGCCCACCCCGGGGATCGGATCCCCCGAGCGGTCGACATACCCGGAAGTGAGCTCCCGGCGGACTCTCTCCAAGCCGACCTTGTCCAGCTTGTCCAGCACGCGGAAGACGGCGGGACCCTGACGATCGTCGATCCCCGCCCGCCGAAGGAGAAGGTTGAGGATCTCGCGGCTGGAGAACCGCAGCAGGTGCGGCCCGGCCTTGATCGCCGAGAGCGAGTCGCAGATCGCGGCCATGACTTCGATGTCGGCGCGACCGCAAGGGGCTCCTACGGCGTCGATGTCGAACTGCATGAACTGGCGGTAGCGCCCAGTGTCGGGCTTGTCCGCGCGCCACACGGGCGCCACTTGGTACCTGCGGAAGGGCAGCCGGATGTCGTGGTGCTGCCGCACCACTCTGGAGAGCGGCACCGTCAGGTCGAACCTCAGTCCGAGACGCTCCTTCTCCGGGTTTGCGACGCGGAAGATCGACTGCTGGGCCTCTTGGCCTGCTGACCCCGAAAGGACGTCCAAGTACTCGATCGCCGGGGTGTCGAGCGGAGAGAAGCCGTAGCTCTCGTAGATTTGCCGAACGGTGTCGATCAGTCGCTGGCGCGCGATCATCGACGGGGGAAGCAGGTCGCGCAGCCCGCGCGACAGGCGGGGCTTGATGCTCATAATGCCTCGAAGCTCAACGGTACCACGGCTCAGCGCAGTGCCTGGCAGGTGACTCCCGGCAGCCCTCGCGGCCGCTCGATTCCGGATTTTCGGGCTTCGAGAGCGTAACCTTCGCGACCTCTCGGTGCGCCTAGTCAAAGGGAAGATAGTGTATGTCGATCAACGCTGTTACCATCACCGCTACTGCGCTCAGATACCTGCTGGGGATGTCCGTGCTTGCGGCATCGCTGTGGGGTGCCGGGTTCTGGGACAAGAAGGAGTTCGTCAATTGGTCCGGCAAGGAGCTGCAGAAGCTGTTCACGGATTCGCCGTGGGCTAAGAAGGTGTCCGTCGCAGCCGGTCCGCCGGCGGGTCAGTTTGACGGAGGCGCCGGAGCTGGTGGAGGTCGTCGCGGCGGCGGCGGCGGTGGAGCAGGCGGTCGCGGCGCAGGAGGCGGCGGCGCAGGCGGTCGCGGCGCAGGCGGCGGGATGCAGCCCACCCAGATGGCGCCGTCGATCAACCTGATCGTCCGCTTCGACGAGGCGCAGCCCATCAAGGAGGCCAAGGTCAAGTATCGGTTGGGCGAGGGCTCGGAGGTGCCTCCCGACTGGCAGAGCTACCTCGATGAGGAGGAGGACTACTACGAAATCACGGTGGAGGGCCTCCCACCGATGCTGGCGCGCTTCGGCGAGGAGCCGGAGCGACTGGTGACGACGGCGAAGCTGCGCCGCAAGAAGAAGGACGACATCACCCCGGCTAAGGTCGAGGTGAGCGGTGAGAATTCGGTTATCTTCCGGTACTACTTCGTCAAGGCGGATCCGATTGAGCTGGCTGATCGGGAGGTGGAGTTCTACATGAAGCTTGACCGTCCGCAGGGAGCGCAGGTGGGCGCGGCAGGTGGCCGTCAGAGACCGCAAGGCCAGAGACAGGGCGGCCAGGGGCAGAGACAGGGCCAGGGCGGTCAAGGGCAGCGGACCGGCGCACAGCGGGGCGGCCAAGGGTCCGGAGGCGGAGGGCCTGCCGCACAGAGGGGCGCGATGATGGCGCGAGCTCTGTTCGGCAAGGAGATCAAGCGCAAGTTCCGGCTCAAGGATATGGTCTACAAGGGCGAGCTGGCGTTGTAGCTGGCATGTTGGGGGCCACCTCGGCCTCAAGCGGGAAGGATCGGTCCGTCGCGGGCGTCCGCTTGCAGACGGGGGGACCGGTGCGACGCGGGCTAGGCAGAGACGCTTGAACCGCTCCAGCCGTCCTGCGGGCGGCCGTTCTCGGGCGCCCTCAGTGGTCAGCGCGGCAGGGGGCCAGCCTTGAGCTAGGCGGCGCTAACCGCGTCGTTCGCGGCCAGCGTGCGTTACTAACCTCCGGATTCGTTTCGCTCTCGGCCAGCCATGCCTCCGAAGCGCGCCCTGACGGGCCGTCTGTTCGGTGGCAGGGGGAAAGCAGCCGGGACTGCTTCCTTGAGTTGGGCGCCGTTGTCGCCGGGCGAGGCCCGGAGACGGAACGGAAGCGTCCTGCTCGTTCGGCCGCTCGGTCAGCGGAATTCAGTTTGACGACGACCGCTGCGGCCGCGAGGCCGAGCTGCTGCGTTCGGACGCGCCAGCCGCGCTGACTGCGCGGGGCGACGAGCTCCAAGGGCGTGGGTCCGATATCGCCAAGCCACCAGCGCCGTTAGGACATGTTCCTCGCAGCGGCATCGGATGCTCTGACGGGATGCCTCACCGGACTGACTCTCAAGGCCGCCGCCAGTAGCGCGGGGACCGAGGCTCCGTTCCCCAACTGGGACGGGCTCGACACAATCGCCCGCGGACGTCGCGGCGGCCTTGCCGCGCGCTCGTTCATTCAGCGCCGCGACGCAACTGGATGGCAGGGGAGACGGAGCGGTCTGCGAGTGACCCCGCGTGCCCGCGCCCGAAGCGCGGGCCTAGATCCTGTCCAGCTCGATTGATCCGCTCTCGGCGTCCAGCTTCTTGATGCGGAAGGAATGAACCTCACCCTTCTTGAGCGGTTGCTGCGAACCGGACTGCGAACCGCTGGCCTCGTCGTTCCACGCCGTTTCCAGCATGGACTTGAGTGAGGAGAGGTCCGACGTCTGGCCCAAAGCGACGCCGTCGCGATTCAGTT
Source organism: Bryobacterales bacterium (assembly GCA_963662745.2). Lineage (GTDB taxonomy): Bacteria > Acidobacteriota > Terriglobia > Bryobacterales > UBA6623 > VXMF01. The sequence continues at coordinate 3,200,250 of CAXXUI010000001.1, read as the reverse complement.
CCTGCAGCTCTGATCGGCAGACGGCGCGAACGCCGTCGCCGATGTCGACCACGGCCTCGCTGCCCTGCAGCTTAACGACCATGCCGGTGACGGTCTCGCCCACCTCGGCTGTGGCGAGGAACTTGTCCAGCTCGGTCGGCTCGAGCTGCTTCATGCCCACCTTGAGTCGGCGTCGGCGCGGGTCCAGATCGAGGACCACGACGCGCACCTGCTGACCCTCGCGCAGCACTTCTGACGGGCTGTTGAGCCGCCGCTTGCTGATGTCGGAGATGTGCAGCAATGCATCGACGCCTTCGATCACTTCCACGAAGGCTCCGAAGTTGGTGATCTTGCGCACCGTGCCGATGAGCTTGCTGCCGACCGGGTGCTCTGTGCCGACGCGCTGCCAAGGATCTCCGAGCGCCTGCTTGAGGCCCAAGGCAATGCGACGCTGGCGCGCCTTCACGTCCAGCACCATCACTTCGACTACATCGCCCACGTTCACAATTTCCGAAGGATGCCGGACGCGCCGCGAGTAGGACATGTCGGAGATATGCACCAGGCCCTCAACGCCTGGGATGACCTCTACGAATGCCCCGTACTCCTTGATGCGCATGACTTTGCCTTGGATTCGGTCGTTGGCCTTGACCTCGTCCGCTACCAACGACCACGGCTCGGGCTGGAGATGCTTCAGGCCTACCGCGATGCGCTCCGCCCGCCGGTCCACCTTGAGGACCTGGACGGTGAGCTCCTGGCCGATCTGCAGCATGTCGGACGGGTCGTTGACGCGGTGCCAAGCAATGTCGCTGACATGCAGCAGCCCGTCGATCCCGCCTAGATCGACAAACGCCCCGAACTTGCGCAGCGTGCGCACGATGCCTGGGACGCGGTCACCGACTTCGAACTTGAGCAGGGCCTCTCGCCGCCGGCCGGCCCGCTCCTGATCGAGGACCGAGCGGCGGTCCAGGACCACGTTCCGGTCGTGCTGGTCGAGCTGGAGGATCTTCGCCTTCACCTGCTGGCCGACCAAGCCTTGCAGTCCCTCCTCGGTGCGCTCACCTGAGCGGGAAGCCGGCATGAAGGCCCGTGCTCGGACTCCTACGTCGACAGACAGTCCACCCTTGATCGTGCCCAGCACCCTTCCGAGGACCGGCTCGCCGGCCTGGAAAGCGGCCTCGAGCTGGATCCAGCCGCTCGGTCGCTGAGTCGTGAAGCTGCTCAGCACCGGGTAGCCCTCGGGTGACTGCCCCGTGATCATGACCTCGACTGAATCGCCCACTTCCAGCGGCTTCTCCACCTCGGCATGCGGATCAACGGGCAGGAACGCTTCGGACTTCTGGCCGATGTCCACGAACAGCCCGTCGCGCCGCTTGCCCACGACCAAGCCCTGCAGCAGCTCGGCCGCCTCACTGTCGCGGCGCGGACCCGTAGGGCTGGGTTCGGGCTTACGGATGTGGTCGTAGCTGACGTCATCGGGAATCTCGAAGTCGTCTTCGAAGTCCTCGACCTCGTCGGCAGCCTCGCCCGGCATGGCCGGCATGCCCGGAGGCCCGGGCAAGGCCTGCGCTGCGACCTGCGGTGCGGCGGCGGGGGCCGGGGCCGCATCCGGGCCCAGCGGATCTCCTGGGACGGGATCTCCCGCATCCGGGGTTGACGATGTCAGCGGCGCGCTGGCCGGCGGACCCTCCACGGGCTCCTCCGGCGCGCTCCCGCTAGGCAACTGGGGTTCTTCCGGGTTCACTCTCTGCTCCAATAACCTTGCTCTTCATTGTTCCACAACCCGAGGTCGCCACCGTTCGCGACGGATCGGCGGCGTCTAGTGGCCGTCCTTCGGTGCGACCCAGACGCCTCACCGATGGGTGGCGCACCCAGTTCGGATACGGGCGCCGCCAAGGCGCCGCCCCCCCCTCGCCACGCGCGGGGCGCCCTACAGCCAGCGGGAGAACGCATCGCCGCCCGCGTAGCTGGCTGCGGCGCCCAGCTCGTCCTCGATCTCGAGCAGCCGGTTGTATTTGGCGACCCGGTCGCTGCGGCAGGTGGATCCGGTCTTGATCTGGCCGCCGCCGCAGGCCACCGCCAAGTCGGCGATCGTGGTGTCGGCGGTCTCACCCGAGCGATGGGAGATGATGAACGTGTAGCCGTTGTCGCGCGCCATCTGGATGCAGTCCAAGGTCTCCGTCAGCGTTCCGATCTGGTTCAGCTTGATCAGGATCGAATTGGCCAGCCCGTCGGTGATCCCGATGCCGAAAATCTTCGGATTCGTGACGAACAAGTCGTCACCCACCATCTGGAGCTTGCCGCCCAAACTTGCCGTGCCCGCCTGCCAGCCGTCGAGGTCGACCTCCGAGAAGCCGTCCTCCAAGCTCAGCAGCGGGTAGCTGTCCGCCCAGCCAGACCACATCGCGGCCAGCTCGCTGGAGTCCAGGCGGCGGCCGTCGGACTGGTCGAACACGTACTCGCCGCCGCGGTGAAACTCGCTCGCAGCGGCGTCTAGACCGATGTAGAGGTCGACTCCCGCCCGATAGCCCGCCTTGGAGATCGCGTCGACGATCAGCTCCATCGGCTCCTCGTTAGACTTCAGCTGGGGGGCGAAGCCGCCCTCGTCCCCGATCGCTGTGCCGTAGCCCTTGGACTGGAGGATCGACTTGAGGGCGTGGAACGTCTCGGTGGCGGCCCGCAAGCCCTCCGAGAAGGTCGGCAGGCCGACCGGGAGCACCATGAACTCTTGGATGTCGACGTTGTTGTCGGCATGCTGGCCGCCGTTGAGGATGTTGAACATCGGCACTGGGAGCACGTAGCGCTCCCGGTCGGCCAGCCGTCGGTAGAGCGGGACGCCCTGCTCCTCGGCCGCGGCCTTGGCCACCGCCAAGGAAACGCCCAGCAGGGCGTTCGCTCCGAGCCGCCCCTTGTTCTCCGTACCGTCTATGTCGATCAGCGCCGCGTCGATCGCGCGCTGGTCCCCGGCGTCCATGCCGCGCAGCGCGTCCCGGATCTCAGAGTTGACGTTGCCGACCGCTTTGAGGACGCCCTTGCCCTGATACCTGCTCTGGTCGCCGTCTCGCAGCTCGATGGCTTCGTTCATGCCGGTCGACGCGCCAGATGGCACGCGGGCCGTTCCCCGGGCGCCGGACGAGAGACTGGCTTGCGCTTGCAGTGTCGGGTTGCCACGGGAGTCCAGAATCTCTAGCGCTCTCAGGTTGGTGACGGCAGACATGGCGAATCGCTCCGAGGCGTTCCCGGCGCGCAGCGCGACGGGCGGGGGGCATGGCCCGGCCCCGCAGGTCCGGCCATGGAAACCTCAGAGTATCACGCTAGCCGTCTTGGGGTTCGTCCGCAACCGGCGGGGCGTCCGCGGCCCATTGGGCGGCTCGTGTCGGGACCGGTCCGCGGCAGCTAGTAGGATGGCTCACGAGCCGGCGGTGAACTGCGAGAGTTCGGCGCCGAGTCCGCGCGCGCCGGTGCCGGAGGAGGACGATTGGACGATCCGACGAGAGGTGGATGCAGACGATTCTCGCTGCACAGGGTGGCCGATCTGTTCGGCTGCAGTCCGGAGGATGTCTCCCGGCAGGTGGCCGAGCAAGGGCTCGATGGCGGCCTCGATCGCGCTGCCACAACTGGTCCGGGGCCGTTCGTGCCCGGAGACGGAAGCGATTGGCCGGATGCCCTGAGCCTCGACGCGGCCGTCGGCGTCGGGCTGTCGATTGACACGCCGCAGGGGCGGCGGTTTCGGCAGCGGGTCGCCGCGGTCCTGAGCGAATCCGCCGCTGCAGGAGCCCCGCGGGCCTTCCAACAGGCGCCGGATCGTTCCTTGCGAACCGAGCGCCGGCGGATGCAGCGGTTGGCCGGTGGTGACGGCCGGTCTGCCGGAGAGGGGGGGCGGCCGGCTGCGGCTCCGGCAGCCGCTCTGATCGCTGCCTACCGCCGCACTTGGCAGCTGCTGCGGGACTGTGACGAGGGCTTCCCGCAGGAGACGGTTCAGAAGACGGCGGCGCACGGCTGCGTCGGTCTGCCGGAAGCCGAGTGGCTGGTGGACTTGTTCCAACGCGAGCTGGCGCGCCGCGAGGACCTCTCGGAACTGTTCGGACGTTCGCAGGGCGACGCGCTCGCGGCGCTGCTCGGCAGCCTAGACCAAACTGCCTTCGGAGAGCCGGTCTACCCGACCTGCGAGGAGAGGGCGGCGCATCTCCTCTACTTCACGGTCAAGAATCATCCCTTCGTGGACGGCAACAAGCGGATCGGCTCCCTCTTCTTTCTCTACTACTTGGCCCGGGAAGGTGTTCGGCATGAGATCGGTCCTCGCGAACTGGCTGCGCTGACACTGCTCGTCGCGCAGAGCCGGCCCGCCGACAAGGGCCTGATGATTCGCTTGGTTCTGAGCGTCCTAGACGAACCCCCCGCGTAACCTGCTCTCCTGCCGACCGGTCCCCGCATTGTTGGCGAGCGGCCCGAAGCGGGTCTTCCTCTCCGGCGCGGCGTGCCGCACGGCTTGTAAGGGCCAGTTCCAAGCCGTCTCCGGGGCCTGCCGGGGCCCTGCTAGTATCGAATCGTGGCCTTCGCAACCGTCCACGAGGCGCTCGACGATCTCCGCCGGGGCCGGATGGTCGTCGTAGTTGACGACAGCGACCGCGAGAACGAAGGCGACCTCACCCTCGGAGCCGAGCACGCCACGCCCGAGGCGATCAACTTCATGGCGCGCTACGGGCGGGGGCTGATCTGCCTCGCGATGACCGAGGAGCGCTTGGACCAGCTTGCGATCCCTTTGGTGTCGCAGAGGAACACGTCGATGTTCGGCACGGCCTTCAGCGAGCCGATCGACGCCGCGGCCGGTGTCACGACCGGAATTTCCGCGGCGGATCGTGCCCGGACCATCCAGGTGGCGATTGCTCCGCAGACGGTCGAGCAGGACCTCGCCCGGCCCGGGCATGTCCACACCCTGCGCGCCAAGCGAGGCGGCGTCCTCGTGCGCGCCGGCCAGACCGAGGCCGCGGTCGATCTGGCCAGGCTGGCCGGACTGTATCCAGCGGGAGTGATCTGCGAGGTGATGAAGGATGACGGCACCATGGCCCGCGTGCCGGATCTCGTGAGTTTCTGTGGCCAGCACGGCCTGCGGATGCTGGCCGTGGCGGACCTGATCCGCTACCGTCTCGAGCGCGAGAGCTGCGTCCGCAGAATCGCCGAGGGCGCCTTCGAATCCGAGTGGGGCCGGTTCCGATCGATCGCCTACGGGACGGACCTGGACGAGGAGATGCATCTGGCGCTGATTCTGGGGACTGTGGAGCAGTCTCGACTGCCCTTGGTGAGGATGCACTCCCATGACCTGTTCGGCGACGTGTTCGGATCGCTCCGCTATCCGGGCGGCCGCTTGGTGAGGGACTCCTTGCGCAGGATCGCGGAGGAGGGTGCGGGCGTCCTTGTCTACCTGCACCACGGCGCGCCGGGCTTCGCCGTGGAGCGGTCGCCCGACGGCGTAGGCGTGATCCGGCCGCATCCGCGGCTCGCGCAGCGCTCCACGGCCGGTGCCGGATCCGGGCTCCAGTACCGCATCGGCTTGGGCGCTCAGATCCTGAAGGACCTCGGGCTGCGCCGGATCCGCCTGCTGGCCGATCGTCCGCGCCGCGTGGCCGGCTTGGAAGGCTTCGGCATCGAGATCGTCGATCAGCTGCCCGTCTCTCCGAGGCGGCGGACGGATGCCCGCTCCAGCTAGCGGCTCGTCGAGGCTCCCGCATCCGTGAATCCCGGCGGCAGTCCGGAGGTCTTCATGACCTGCCGCTCCCGCTCCGCGATCCGCTTGTGGAGCTCCCGCTCGCGCTTAGCGTCCTGCGACTTTCCGAGCCGCTGGTAGACCCGCGCCAGCCGGTAGTGAGGCTTGGACGAGTCCGGGTTGAGGGCCACCGCCCGTCGTAGCTGCCTCTCAGCGCCGGCGAAGTCCCGCTTCTTCTCCAGCAGCACGCCGAGCTCGTAGCGCGATTCCCAGAACTCCTCGTTCCGCTCGATGGACTCGCGCAGCAGGGACTCGATCTCGGCGATGCCAGCGGGGTCCCGGCTGGCTCCGAGCTGGGCATGCAGGGCCTTGCCGTACAGGAACGGCCCCAAGTGGCCCTTCGGGAACCGCTCGTGGAACTGCCGCAGCCGCGCCGCCACATCGTCGAGCCGGTCGGTCGCGTGCTGCAGCAGGGCGCCGATGAAAACGTGCGGCTGCTCCAGTTCGGGAGCCAGCTCGGCGGAGTGCAGGAAATGAGCCACCGCCTCCTTGAAGCGTCGCTGGCCGTAGGCGGCGATGCCGAGGCCAATCTCGATCGCGGCGCTCTTGTCGAAGTACTTGCGTCCGCTCCGGAACGCTTCGGCCGCCGCGTCGAAGTCCAGCCGGCGGAGGTGGAAGTAGCCCAAGTCGTAATGGACGGATTCCTCGAAGGGGGACTTCTCGACAGCCTGCTCCAAGTGCTTCAGGGCGTCCGCGGGTCGGTTCGCGATCGCGTAGGCCTTGCCCAGCGCGTTATGCAGCAGGCCGGACCCGTCGTGCTGGAGAGCCGCTTGGCCGACCTCGGCCGCCTTGAGCGGCATGTCGGCCTGCAAGTACAGCGACACGGCCCGCAGGTAGGCGTCACGGCTCCCGGCGGAGGATCGGGCGAACCGCTCCTCCCACTGGGCGGCCTCGCCCCAGTTGCCGTAGTCGGTGTGGAACATGGCGAGCGCGTGCTGGATGAGCGGGTCCCCGCCCCCTAGGCGAGCGGCCTCATCAGCATGCCGCGCCGCTTGAGAGTGGAGGTTTAGAAGGCGGTACACCTGGGACAGTCCGATCCACGCCCGAGCCTCCTGCGGAGCGACTTCGATCGCCCTCTTGAGGTACTCCTGAGCCTTCGTGACGTCTCTTGCCTGGAGGGCGACCAACCCCTGCCGGACGAGCGGCTCGGCCTCTTCGTCCTGCTGGGCCGCGCCGCGCGACGCCAAGCACAGCGCGACGGTGAACAGAATCAGACGCCAGCAGGCCACTGAGACCCACTATAAGGCACTGCGCCCGCAAGACGGATGGGACGCTCTCTCCTTCGATACACTGCGATGCATGTCTGAACGCTCCCTCTGCCTGTTGGTTGCGATCGTGGCCTTGGCCGTCCACTCCTGTGCCGGAGCGGGGTCCGACCGCCCGAATATACTCTTCGTCATTTGGGATGACGTCTCGTATCCGCATGTCTCGGCTTCGGGGTCCGGTATGGTCTCCACCCCGGCCTTCGACAGGGTGGCCTCGGAGGGCGTCCTGTTCCGCAACGCCTACGCCCCCGCCCCCGGCTGCAGCCCCACCCGCGCAGCGTTCCTGACGGGCCGGCACATTTGGATGATCGAGCAGGCCGGCACCCACGCCAGCTCGTTCCCGCAGCGGTACGTCTCGTACCAGGACGCGCTGGAGGAGGCGGGCTACGCGGTTGGCTACACCGGCAAGCCGTGGGGGCCGGGACGCTGGGAGAAGTCGGGGCGGACCCGCAATCCGGCCGGGGCTCCATTCCTTGAGAGGAAGCTGGAGCCGCCCTATGACGGCATCCGGGACATGGACTACGCCGCCAACTTCGAGGCGTTCCTAGAGCAGAAGCCGCATGGCCAGCCGTTCAGCTTCTGGGTCGGCGGCAGCGAGGCCCACCGGCGGTTCGAGGAGGGCTCGTGGCGGTCGGAGGGCAAGCGCCTCGAGGACGCCGAAGTGCCGCCGTTCCTTCCGGACACCGCCGAGGTCCGCGCCGATCTGCTCGATTACGCCGTCGAGATCGAGTGGTTCGACGCCCAGGTTGGAAAGATCCTCGACCGTCTGGAAACCGCCGGGGAGCTGGATCGGACGCTGGTGATCTTCACTTCCGACAACGGCATGGCCTTTCCGCGGGCCAAGGCCAACCTCTACGATTACGGCATCCACATGCCGCTGGCGGTGCGCTGGGCGAGTGGCGGACGCCCTGGACGGAAGGTGGACGATCTGGTCCAGTTTGTGGATCTCACGAGCACGATCTACGATGTCGCGGGGGTCCCTGAGCCCGGCGGCGACTCCGCTCTGGTGGGCCGCAGCGTGCTGCCGATCTTGGAATCTCAGACGGAGGGAGTGGTTGACGCGAGCCGCACGCGGGCTTACTCGGGACGGGAGCGTCACTCCTCCTCTCGATGGAGCAACTTGACCTATCCCCAGCGTTCGATGAGGACGCCCACGCACCTCTACATCCGGAACTTCAAGCCGCAGCGCTGGCCGGCGGGGGCCCCGCGCAAGTACGACCCCGACGGTGAGCTGGAGGCCATGCATGACGCCTACCACGACATCGACGCTTCCCCGACGCTCGCCAGGCTGGTCGCGGGCCGGGACGAGCCCTCAATCGCTAGCTTCCTGGAGCTGGCGGTCGGCAAGCGGCCGGCGGAGGAGCTGTTCGACATCGCAGCCGATCCCGGGTGCTTGGACAATCTCGCCGGCAGGCCCGAGCACGCCGCTCTGCTCGCGCAGCTGAGAACGGAGCTGGACGCCTACCTCCAAGAGACGGGGGACCCCAGGGCCATCGGCCGCGGAGAGATCTGGGAGGACTACATTCGCTACTCGCCCGTGAGGATCTTCCCGAAGCCGCCAGACGCGAGTCCGGACTACTGAACGGTCCGGCAGCTCTGCGTCATGCCCAGTACAAGAGTCGGACCGCGACCCTCAGGATCGGCCAGAAGAGCGAACCGAAGAGGTGCCAGGCGAGAATCAGCCCCAGCATCGAGAACGCTTGGTCGCGAGTCAGGTCGAACCAGCGCCGCGCCGCCGACTCCGGCATGAGCAGCCCGATGGCTGTGTTGCCGTCCAAGGGCGGGACCGGAACCAGATTGAAGGTCAGCAGCAAGATGTTCTGAGTGAACAGGATGCTGACGAAGACGGCGATCGGCGCGAGGTCGCCGGATGCGCTCACGACCTCGAAGAACGTCACCGAGGCTGGGACCTCGAACCATCCAATGGCCAGTCCGAGGTTGATCGCGACCGCCGCCGCCAGAGCGAGCAGCAGGTTTGCCGCCGGGCCTGCCAAGGCCATCAGACCCGCCCGGTGCGGGAACCGATGCTCCCACAGCGCGCTGTAAGGCGCCGACGCCCAGCCCAGCATCCAGCCGTTCAGGGCGAATGTCACGACGGGTGCGAGAATCGTCCCGAAGGGCGACCGTCGCATATGGGGCAGCGGGTTCAGTGTCGCTTGGCCCGCAGAAGCCGCGGTGTCGTCGCCGCCCAGCGATGCGGCCAGCGCGTGGGCGGCCTCGTGGCAGGTCAGTGAGAGCAGGAAGGCGACATACCAGAGGCCGCCCAGTGCCAGTAGTTCGGGATCCAGCGTCTCAAGCCCCATGGGGAAACTGCCAGTCTAGCCGACAGCGGTCGCAACTGCTTCCCAAGCCGCTGCTGCGCTGATCCGCCGTCGCGGCGGCCGGCTGGCGGCTTCAGCGAGAGCGCCCGTCGCGGTCGATCGCGGCCAGCAGCTCACCGAGGCTGCTCCGTCGATCTGGCCTGCTGGAGATCAGGTTCCGTCGCTCCCGCGGGTCCTCGTCCAGCAGGTATAACTGCATCGGGCCGTCCCCGCCGATGCGCAGTGCCCGGCCCTTGGGGAAGGAGAACCCTCCGCTGCCGTCCCCCAAGATCAGCTTCCAGCCACCGGAACGGATCGCGAAGACGCCCCGTTGGCTGTGATGCACGACGGAGGTGCGACGGTAGCCTCCGCTCCCCAGCAGCAGCGGGAGCAGGCTGAAGCTGTCCTCTCCGGCGTCCTCAGGCATCTCGCGCCCCACGATCTCGCTGATTGTCGCGAACACGTCGGTCAGGCACACCGTGCGCCGGCTGACCGTCCCCGGCTCGATTCTACCGTCCCAGCGGACGAGCAGCGGCACCCGGTGCCCGGCTTCCCAAATGTCCGCCTTGAGACCGCGCCACGGAGCATTCGGGACATGCGAGTACAACTCGGTCACCGTGCCGGTGCCCCCGATGGTCCCGATGCCGCTGCGCGCCGGGGAGCCGTTGTCCGACGAGAACAGCACGATCGTGTTGCGGATCGCCCCCGTACGCTCCAGCGCGCCTACGATCCTGCCGAGTACCCCGTCCATCTGGTGGACCCAGTCGCCGTAAGGACCCGCCTCGCTCGTGCCGCGATGATCGGCGGCAGGCACGATCGGAGTGTGCGGGCCCAGCAGGGGCAGGTACAGGAAGAAGGGTGTCTGCGGATCGGCGGCGCGCTCCTCCAGCCACTCGACCGCCCTGGCGGTGATGGTCGGTTGCGCCGCCCAAAGGTCCCATCCCCGGATCATCGGGCCGGCCCGCTGCGACTTGTGGGCCGGCATGCGGTCCGCGGGATCTCCGAGCACGCGCTCGTTTTCGATGAACGCGTAGGGCGGGAAGTTCGGCACGTCGTCTCCGAAGTAGTAGTCGAAGCCTCGCGTGGTGGGGCCGGCTCGCAGTGGCCGGCTGAAGTCCATTCTCTCGCCGATGCGCTCGTAGTTCGGCCCCACGTTGACGCCGTCCAGCTCGCTTGACAAATAGCCGCCCCCGCGTAGCGGCCAGTCCCAACCGAGGTGCCACTTGCCGATGCAGGCCGTGCGGTAGCCCTCCTGCTGCAGCAGCTTCCCGAGCGTGAGCCGGTCGGGAGAGATTACCGCCCCGCCCCAGGAGTTCACGATCCCGACGGGCAATCGCGACCGCCACGGATAGCGCCCGGTCAGCAGTCCGTAGCGCGACGGCGTGCAGACGGAAGAGGCCGAATGGGCGTCGGTGAAGCGCATCCCCTTCCTGACCAAGGCGTCGATGTGGGGCGTGGGAATTCGCGAGCGCGGGTTGTATGCGCCCGAGTCGCCGTACCCCAAGTCGTCGGCGAACACCAGCACCAGATTCGGCCGGCCATCCTGCGCCGGCAGCGCGCAGCAGGCGAGGGTCAGGGCCGTGGCGAGCCTCAGGGAATACATCGGAGCAACTGAGTCTAGCAGGCCGGCCGGCGCCGGCGCTATGATCCATGGTGATGCTTGAGACGGTCTTGCTGGTCGCCGCCACCCTCTCCAGCGCGGGCTACTTCCTGCATGCCGCGTGGCGCAGGCTGGCTCCCCTGTCGACCGCTCGCGCGAAGGACTTGCACTTCGACCAGCTGGGTCGGCGCCTGTGGCGGGTGTTCTCCGAAGTTCTGCTGCAGACGCGCGTGATCCGGGAGCGGCCGGTCGCCGGACTGCTGCACGCCTTGGTGATGTGGGGCTTCTTCGCTTTCGCTTGGGTCAGCGTCGAGCACCTCGCCGTCGGCCTCGCCGGCCTGCGGGCCATTCCCGAGGAGAGCTCGTGGTACGGCGCATTCGCCGCGGCATGGGCTGTCGCGGTCGTAGTCGGGATCCTCGGTCTGAGCTACCGCCGCTTCGTGCTCCGGCCCGTCGCGCTGGGCGAGCGGCCGTCCAAGACCTCCGCGGCCGTGGCGGGTCTGATTGTCGTCCTCATGCTGACCTTCTTAGCCGACTGGCTAGGGCTGTACGGGTCGCTTGCCGCCTGGCAGGCGAACTGGTGGACGCACACCGCCGCCCTATTGGGCATGCTGTGGCTGATTCCGAACTCCAAGCACCTCCACTTGGTGCTGGCTCCGTTCGCCATCTTCTTCCGGGGTGACGTGACCAGTTCGCTGCGGGCGCTGCGCGAAGATGATGACGACGACTTCGGCATGATGTCGTTCAACGACCTCTCCCAAAAGGACATCATCGACGTCAATGCCTGCGTTGAGTGTGGCCGCTGCACGGACCATTGCCCGGCCAACGCTGTCGGGGGCTCCTTGGATCCCAAGAAGATCGTCCTGCAGCTGCAGGACGGGCTGCTGGCCGGTGGCGACCTCGTCGCGGGCACCGCGTCCCAAGTGGAGCGCGGTGAGGCGTGGGTCAGTGAACAGGACCTGTTCGAGTGTCTGTCGTGCGGGGCGTGCGAGCAGGCCTGCCCGGTGGGCATCGAGCATGTCGGCCGCAAGATCCTCGATCTCCGGCGTGGGCTAGTGAGCGACGGCCGCACCAGCGGGGCCAAAGTCGCCGAAGCGTTCGGCGCCATGGAGCGCTTCCCCCACAACGCGTGGGGCGTGTCCCAGCAAGTGCGGAGGCGGCTGCTGGGCTCGCTGGAGCTGCCCGTCTTCGATCGCGAGGCCGAGTGGCTGCTGTGGCTGGGCTGCGGCTGCAGCTACGACCCCCACGGCCAGCAGGTCGTGGCCGCGATGCAGCGCATTCTCAACGCTGCGGGCGTCTCGTGGGGCGTTCTGCCTTCAGAGGTCTGCTGCGGGGAGCCAGCCCGCCGGATGGGTAATGAGCATGTCTTCTACGAGTGCTCGGAGCGCGTCACCCAGACGCTGCGCTCCCAGGGCGTGCGCAAGATCGTCACTTGCGACCCGCACTGCGCCCGCATGTTCGACGACGACTACCGGCAGTTGCCCGACTACCGGGAGCTGAAGATCGACGTGGTGCATCACAGCGAGTTGCTCGCCGACTTGGTTGACCGGCTGCCGCTCGCTCCGGAGCCGGCCGAGGTGACGCTTCATGATCCGTGCTACCTGGCCCGCGGACGGGGTGTCACCGAGCAGCCGCGTCGCGTGCTCGAGGCGGCCGGCGCGCGGCTGGTGGAAATGCGGCGCAGCCGCAATAGCGCGTTCTGCTGCGGAGCCGGCGGCGGCCAGCTCTTCATCGCCGACGACCGGCGGGATGCGCCGGGAGGGCGCGTCAATCACCTGCGCTTCGAGGAGGCCGCCGCGACCGGCGCCGGCACGGTCGCGACGGCCTGCCCGTATTGCCCAATCATGCTGAGCGACGCCCGCGGCCAAGCCGGCCGCGACGACATCCGCGTCGCCGACATCGCGGAGATCGTCGCCGAGCGCCTGCCCTCGGCCGCTAGCGGTTGAACAGGAAGGCGTTGGAGTTGACAAGTGCCCAGAGCAGGTCTTGCGCTTGGGCCGCCCGCCCCGGCGCGCTGCCCAGATAGCTGAGCGCGCCGTCCAGCTCGTCCGTGGTGGGGAAGCGTCCTAGCGAAGCCAGATAGAGCTCCTCCACCAGTTCCCGGTCTGTCCGTCCCGCCAGCAGCGCCTTCGCTATCCGGCCGTCAGGGTGAGCGATGGCGTCGGCCAGCACGGGACCGTTCACCAGGCTCATCGCCAACGGCAGGCTCAAATCGTTGCGGCGCTCGCACTCGCACGGGGACTCGCGCTCCGGCCGGCCGAACATGTTGAGGAACCCACCGGCATCGACATGCGGGTCCGGGAGCTGCTGCGCCGTGAAATCCTCCGGCACGGCCGGGAAGTCCGGGCGCGCTCCGGTGGCGATCGTGATCGCGTCCAGCATTGATTCAGCCGGCAGCCGTCGCGGATGGAACCGCGAGAAGTTGATGTCGTCGCTCGCATTCCATTCGTTGGTTTCCATCGCCGCCTGGTAGGTGCGCGAGCTGACTATGGTGCGGATCAGGTGCTGCAGGTCGAAGCCGCTCTGAACGAAGTCGCGCTCCAGCGTGTTCAGCAGCGCCGGGTTGACCGCGGGGTTGGAACCCCGGATGTCGTCCACCGGCTCGATGATCCCGCGGCCGAAGAAGTAGCTCCACACGCGGTTGGCGATCGCCCGGGCGAAGTACGGGTTGTCTGCCGAGGTCAGCCATTGCGACAGCGCCTGCCGACTGTCCTTGTACGAGCCGATCGCGGGCATGTCGGCCGAAGCGAGCAGGTACTCCGGCTCTACCGGCTTGTTGGTCTTCGGGTGCAGGAAGCGTGCGTCGCCTCGCTTCAGGTACACGATCTGCTCGTCGCTGTCGAAGCCCGGCTTCATGCCCACCGCGGAGAAGAACGCCGCCAGCTGGAAGTACTGGTTCTGCGTCCAGCGCTCGAAGGGATGATCGTGGCACTGGGCGCAGACCATCCGCACGCCCAGGAACAGCTGAGAGGTGGTCTCCATCGCCAGCTTGGGATCGTCGTTGATGCGGAAGAAGTTGGCCGCCGGGGACTGGAAGGTGCTGCCCGACGAGGTGAGCAGCTCGCGGACGAACTCGTCGTAGGGCTGGTTCGACGCGATCGCGTCCCGAATCCACTGCCGGAACGCCCACATGCCCTTCTCTCCGAGATGCTTGCGGTTGGACTGCAGCAAGTCCCCCCATTTCAAGGACCAGTGGTCGATGTACTCGGGGCTGCCGACCAGCTGCTCGATCAGTCGCGAGCGCTTGGCGCGGGACGAGTCCGGGTCCTCAAGGAAGGCGAGCGCCTGCTCAGGAGTCGGAGGTATGCCGGTCAGGTCGAGATGCACCCGGCGCGCGAACGCCGCGTCGGACGCCAGAGAAGAAGGCTGGATCTTCAAGCGCCGCAGCTTGGCGTCCACGTGCTGGTCGATGTAGTTGTGCTGCGGCAGGGGCCGCCACGAGAATCCGGGGGCCGGATTGAGCACGGTGAGAGGGACTGTGGTGAACTTCCCCTCGTACCGCACCATGATGGCCGCCTCTCCAACGCGCTCGCCGACTACGGTACCGTCCTGCTCGATGCTGGCTGTGCTGGTGGAGTTGCTCTCCACAACCGCCATTGCCGACACATCCCGGCTCGTCCCGTCTCCGTAGCGGGCGATGACGGTGAGCGGCTGCCGCAGTCCGGGAGCGTCGAGCCGAATCTCCGCCGGTTCCACCTCCAACGCCGCGACGGAGTCGAGTTCAGAGTTGCCGTAGATGGCCCCCTCGGAGATCCACCGCACGATGGTCCGGAACTGCTCCGAGTCCTCCTCCAGGCGCAGTCCCCCCTCGTGCGGGACGCGCATGGTCGGCTTGGCGAGCATCAGGCTGGCCTCCGGGACGGCGCGGTTGAACCGGCGGCCCGAGACCTCGAACAACAGCGCGCGGTAGTCGAACTCAGCGTCGTAGCCCCGCAGCGACAGCTTGAAGCCGTTCTTGCCTTTGGCCGCTCCGTGGCAGGCTCCGGCAGTGCAGCCGCTGCGGTTGAGGATCGGCATCACGTCTCGCAGGAAGTTGGCGGGCCGCTCCGCGCCCGTTGCGGTCGCCGGGACGGCGGCCGTTGCGGCCGCTCCCAGCGCGATCAATAGGTTTCTCAGATGGTGCATTGGATTCCGATCGGCCTTCCTTTATGGCTGTCGCGCCACCGCGACCTCCTCCCGCTCCGTCACGACCACTACGGCCTCCACAGGCGGGATGTTGTAGGGCACCGCCTCCTCGTCGCGGCCTGCCAGCACGGACCGCGGGGCGACCTCGACACGGTACTCTCCCGGCTCCGCCGCGTCGCCGGCGCGGCAGCGGAGCGTGTAGGCCGCCGGCGAGTCGCCGATGCTGGCGGCGTCGCAACGCACCTCGGGGGGCAGGTTCGCCGCTTCGAGCACGACTTCCGAGTTGAAGTCCGGCTCGCGGGAGAAGGTGCCGCTGATCTCGAATTGCCCGCCGGGCGGCACCGAGGCGGGTTGGGCCGGAGGGCCGACCCGGTATCCCTGCACGATGTCGAACGTGATCGCGGGCGAGTAGATCGCGTGGTCGATCCCAGCTTGGCGGACGCGGCCTTGCAGGACCAAGTCAAACCGCATGGCGGGCGTGCCCATCGTCGTGTTCACCTCGAGCGTTCCTTCGGCGTCCCCAAGCCTGACCTTGGCCCCGCCCAGAATTCTCAGATTGGCAACCGCAGGTGCGTTGATCAGGCTGACGGCGGTGAGGGGCGTCACACCGTCTTCGCGGGTTCGGAAGGCCCACCGGACGTCGTGCTTCAGCCCTTGGATCAGCCGTACGGAGCGAGCCGAGAGGACTTCGATCGCGGCGGGGGCGGGCTCCACCACCAACGCCTCGATCTCGCCCGCCGGCCCAGGCATGCGCACGGGCCGCTGCCTCTCCCCCCCGACGCGCGTCTGGAGCAGGGAAGTGAGCACCCGGCGCCGGAACCCCGAGCCTGTCCCGGATCCGCCTTCCGCCAGCAGCTGGATGGTGCCCGCTCCCGGCTGCGCGGCATCGCTGGCTGTGAAGGTGAGACGCCCCCGCAGCGAGTTGCGCTGCGTGGTCATCCCGCCGAATTCGGCCGGGATGTTGCCGCCCGCGGCCGTCACGCCGGCGGGCAGTCCTTCGGCCACCACCCGTACCGGGCCGGTGTAGCCCCGCCGGTCGAGCGTCACCCCGACGCTGGCGCTGCCGCCGCGCGGAATGTTGAGCTCCGTGTCGTCCAAGCGGGCGATGAAGTCTGCCGGCTGCCTGCGCGCCACGAGCCGGTAGCCGAAGGCCGGGCCGCCGCGTCCCAGCAGGTCCTGCACGGCCAGCTCCAGCTCGCTGACGCCATCCGGGACGCGGATGCCGAGAGCCGGGTCGCCGAGCGTCTCCGCGCGGGTATTGATGTTCGAGAGCAGTTCCTGAGGTGGCTGATCGCCAGCCGACGCCAGCTCCCTCCCGTCCTGAT
The DNA here is from genome assembly GCA_963662745.2 of Bryobacterales bacterium. Lineage (GTDB taxonomy): Bacteria > Acidobacteriota > Terriglobia > Bryobacterales > UBA6623 > VXMF01. The sequence continues at coordinate 3,183,895 of CAXXUI010000001.1, read as the reverse complement.
CGCGCATCACCAGCAAAGTGTAGAGGCGGGAGGTGCGCAGGACGGCGGCTTGCGTCTCGATCAGCCATTCCTCGCCGGGCCGGACCGCGAGGCGGTAGCGGTCAATCTCGCCGGGCTTGAGGAGGCGTCCGTTGACGACCGTCCCTGCGGAGAGAGGATGCCGCTCCGGGCCCGGCGGTTCCAAGGCTTCAGGGCCGTCGCTGCGGAGGAAGGGCAACGGAAGGCCGCGGCGCTCGCCCGGAACCGCGACCCGGTCACCGTCAGCACTGACTGCCACCGGAGCGGCCAGGCTTCCCCCGGAGAGTTCGACCGCCACCGCCGCGCCGGCTGTCCACCCAAGTGGAAACATGGCTTCGGCGTATTCCAGAGGGGCGACGATCAGCCGGTAGAAGTTCCGTTGCTGGGCGCTGAAGCGGGCGTCATGCACTTCCGCGGTGTAGACGCCTCCTGCCAACGCCCGGAGATCCACCCGCGAGTCGGATCCGATTCCCGGCGCGTCGTCGCTCCGCGCGGCGACGGTGCCGTCTGGCCGCCGCACGATCAGCACCGGATCCACGGCCGAGCCCAATCTGCGCGCCTCGACCTCGAATACCATCCGTTGCCCGGCCTCGAGAGCGACGCTGTAACGATCCCGGTCCGCTTCTCCAAGCGTGCCGTTGACGACGGCAGGTGTCTCGATCCGCTGCTCACCGCCCGGGGCGTCATTACGGGGCCTGCGCGCCTCGGCCTCGGCCAGCTCGGGAAAGGCGGACACACTGAACAGCCACAGGTTCGTCCTGCCGTGCTCAGTAACGACGGCCAGCGGGTAGGGCCCGGGCTCGGCGCCCGGGTCGATCTCCAGCAGGAACGCCCGCGTCGGGCCGTCGGAGCTGAGCTCCGTGAACGAGCCCGGGATAGCAGTGCTGATCTCGATCTTGCCGCCCAGGCCTGTGCCGCGCAGCTCCAAGCGCACGGTCGTGCCGCGCTGCCCGCCCGGAGGGGAGACCCCGGTCAGCGAGGGGCCGGCCAGCAGCATGCTGGTCCACAGCGACGCCGCAGCGGCGGCTGCCGCCAGCCGCGAGGCTACCGGAAGGATTGCAGCCTGCCGAGACGGTTGCATCATTTCAGCCGGCCCCCTGCGCGCTGGCTTGCGACGTCTCAAGCGGGACCGGAACGAACGAGCTGTGCTGCTGGCCCGTCTCGGCGTCGCAGACGCGCACGACTCCGTCAAACCCTCCGCTGGCAAGCCGCTGGCCGTCGGGGCTGAACGCCAAGACGAAAATCGCACCAGCGTGGCCGCTGCAGCTGGCCACGCGCCTGCCCGAATCGGTCTCGTAAACGGTCACTTGTGGCGAGACGCCGCCAATTGCGATCCGGGAGCCGTCCGGATTGAACGCCAGGGCGAAGATCTTGCCGCTCTGCTCCTCGAACTTGCGGATCAAGGTCGAGTCGTCCGCAATCTTGAGAGCTCGCGGGCGGTCCATCGTGTACAGGTAGGGCACCCGGTCCTCCCCTCCGATCACGACATGGTCACGGCGCGGGTGGCGGGCGATTGCATAGAGCTTGTCCCGCAGGAAGTTCACGTTCTCAAGGAACGCGCCGGTACCGGCGTCGGCCAGCTTGGCCGCGCGATCCCGTCCGACCGACACGATTCGCCGTCCGTCAAATCCGAAGACCGATTGCAGCACCCAGTCCTCGTGATGGCCGGCCTTGAAGAGCTCCTCGCCGCTGTCGACGTCCACCATCCGCACGGTCTTGTCCGCCGCGCCGAAGACGGCGCGGGTCGCGTCGGGAGAGAGATCGCCGGCGAACAGCGTTTCGCTGGTGGCCATGACGGAGTGCAGTTGGGTGCGGGTTGTCAGGTCCCAGACTTGCAGCTCACCGAACCGAGCGGGCGTGCCGCCGATCCCGACCAGCCTGGCGCCGTCCGGCGAGAAGTCGATCGAATGGATCTTGTCCGACCGCCCCAGCAGCCGGGCTTCGATTCCGGTACCGTCGGACTTGTGCAGTAGGATCTCGCGAAAGCCGCCGACCGCGATGACCGAGCCGTCAGGTGAGTAGGCCAGACCGGTCACCGAAGGAGCCTGCCGATAGGTGGGCGGCTCAGCGGGCGCCTGCGGGGCTCTGGCCTCCGCCGGAGTGTCGTCCGCGGCGCCCTCGGCCACCCAGCGCTGCAGCAATTCCAAGGCCTCGGGGGGCAGTGGGTCACCGCCCATCGGCATCCGCGGTTCGACCTTCCCCGTCACGAGCCCGATCAGCGGGCTGCCGTCCGGATTCCCGCCCGCGACGGCCGAGCCGTACTTGGACCCGCCCTTGGCTAGGCCGCTGAAGTCGGTCACGTCGAGCCCGCTCATCTGGTTGGCCGGCTGGTGGCACCCGGAGCAGTGGACTCGCAGCAGGGGCAGGACCTGGTTGAAGTAGCTCACGGGCTCGGAGGCGGCTAGGGGGAGGGTGGACGACAGCGACAGCGCGAGCCAGAGGAGACGGTAGGGGATCATGAGCCTTCAAGAACATTGTAGATGTGTCCGCGCCAACTGGCGGCTGCGGATTGCGGCGCTTGGGCGCTCTGCAGACGCCACGGCGCACGCGGAAGAGGGTCTCGGTCCGACCCAGGCACCGGTCGAGCCTCAAGAAGCGAGGGCCGCACGGCTCGTCGTTGGCCGCCGCGACGGCTTCCCTGTCTCCCGATCGACTGTCCGCGATATCGTTGTTCTGGTCGCGGCTCGAGACATGCCGGCAATCTCCGCCCCGGGATCCAACGCGTCTTGAAATAGTTCGGCCGGTCGGTGCCGAGCGGCTCGCCGACCCGGCAGCCATGGGAGTCGTGAGGCGCCGCCACCATTGGCGGCGTGAGACTCGCAACCGGCCCCGTCCGGCGTTGCTCGCCGGAATCGGTGCCGGCCAGCCGTCGGTGATAGTCTGTCAAGCAGTGCGAGCGATCCTGCTGCGAGGCGTGGCTGCCGCGATGTGCCTGCCGCTGGTGCTGTCTGCCGAGACTTGGCGCGGCCTCCTCATCGCGGAGGAAGACCGCTGTTCGGAATACAAGAGTTCCGATTACCGGTATCCACCCTCCGTGGAGGCGGAGATCGTGCGACAGCAGGGCGGGCGGATCTACAGCCCTTATGACGGACGGTACTTCTCCAGCATCTTCGAGACCCACATCGAGCACGTCGTGGCTCGTAGTGAAGCGCATGACAGCGGCCTCTGTTCGGCGTCTCCGGAAGCTAGGATGGAATTCGCCAAGGACCTTCTGAACCTGACGCTCGCCTCGCCTTATCTGAACCAGAGGGTCAAGCAGCACTACGACGCCGGCGAGTGGCTGCCCGAGTCGAACCGGTGCTGGTACGCAGACACCATCGTCCGGGTGAAGCGCAAGTACAGCCTCACCGTAGACGTCGTCGAGGCCGGCGCCTTGCAGCGCGTGCTGCGGGCTTGCCCGGTCGTGGCCATGCAGTTTCCCGACCCCGCGCAGCAGTGACGGCGGCCGGCGCGCGGGCGGCCTTTGTAGCGCGGGGCCCTCGGATCACTTGAAGTTGCTGTAGGGCCCCGCCGCTTCGAAGTCCTCCGCGGCCAGCCCGTCGAGATCCCAAGCGATCTCGCCCGCCCTCACGGTCAGCGCCGCCGTCAGCCGGCGGTCCCCGATGTGCTTGGCCCGGCCCGAGTCCAGGAACGCGAACCTTCCCCGCTCGAGCTTCAGGACGGCGATGTCGGCGACCGAGCCCTCGTCCAGCGAACCCAGGTCGAGGCGCCGGATCGCCTGGGCGGGGCGCAGCGTCGTGCGGGCGATGACCTGCTCCAGCGTCATGCCGATATTGAGGAACTTGGACATCACGTTCGTGAGCGTCGCGCGCGGCAGCATGACAGAGTTCTTGTGAAGGTCCGTCGAGATCGTGTCCGGCAGGAAGCCCTGCTGGATCGCCGGGACGGCGATCCGAAACCAGAAGCTGCCGGATCCGTGACCTACGTCGAACAGAATGCCTCGCTCCCGAGCCTTCCAGAGACTGTCGCGCACGCGCTTGTTCTCGTCCAGCTGCGGCGTCAGCCTTCCGAGGAAATGCGTGTGGATGTTGCCGGGCCGCAGGCGCTCCAAGATCAGTTCTTCGTAACCTCGCCCGGGCTTGGGGTGGAAGTCGACCATCAGCACGGTGCTCGACGTCTCAGCTGCCTCGAGCGCCCGATCTACTGCCTCCCAGTCGGCCGGCTGGTAGTGCGCGGTCTTGATGCCGACGATCGTCTCCGGATGCCGTGCCACCATCCGGACCGCGGCGCCGACATCCATCTCGGCCAAATCGTTCTCCGGGCCGCCCTCGCCGCTGCCGTACATTCCGGCTCCGACGATGTTGAGCAGCGCGAGCACGCGCGTCTTGGCGCGGTCGATGGTGGCCGACTTGAACTCCTCGAACCGCTTCCATCCAGACGTCCCCGCATCCACGGCCGTGGTAACGCCGAACCGGAGGGAGTTGTGGTCCGGGTTCAAGCTGAGGCTCGGGCCGGTGACGTCGTAGTGCGCGTGGATGTCGATCAACCCGGGAGTGACGATGTAGTCCGACACGTCCACAACCTTCTTGGCCTGCAGGGATTGCAGGCCGGCTTCGACCCGGTGGATCCGGTCTCCCACCACTGCGATGTCGAAGCGGCCGTCCCGCTCGTTTTTGGGATCGATGACGCGACCTCCAGTCAAGAGCAGGTCGTAGACGGGCTCGCCGGACGCCCTCATCACCGTTCCCGGCACCAAGGCGCACAAGGCGAGCAGGACGTTCCGCGCCACGTCAGGGAATCGAGACATAGTCGCCTGCGTCGCTCCATTCCGGGAATCCGAGACCCTCGAGATCCATCACGATCCGGCCGGCCCGGACGGTCAGGATGGGTGCCAGTCTCGCCGTCGCGAGCTTCTTCATTCGCCAAGCGTCAAGGAGGGCGAACACGCCTGCCTCGATCCGAAACAAGGCGATGTCGGCCTCTCGTCCCTCGCTCAGCGTGCCAAGCTCGGGGAACCTGCCGATGGCCTTGGCTGGTGCCACGGTCGAGCGGGCGATGGCTTCCGGAAGGTCCATCCCCAGCGCCATCATCTTGGTGATGCAGTTCGCCATGTCCGATTTCGGTCCGAGGATGCTGGCTTGGTGAAGGTCGGTCGAAATCGTGTCTGGAAAGAACCCTTCGGCCGCCGAGCGCGTGGCCACGGGCCACAGGAAGCTTCCACCTCCGTGGCCGAGGTCGAACAGCACGCCTCGGCGGCGGGCTGCCTTGGCGTATTCCTGCACCGTGCCGGTGAATCTGCTGACGACCTCTACCTGGCGGTCGTTGTACATGTGCGTGTGGAGGTCGCCGGGCCGCATCCTCTCCAGCAGCTTCTCGCGGGAGTGCCGGCCCGTGTTGGTGAAGATCTTGTCGTCGATGATTACCGGCTTCCCTGACAGCTCTCCGGCGCGGATGGCCGCGTCGATGGCCGGCCAGCCCTCACCCGTGTAGTGAGCGGTCTTGATGCCCACGATCAGATCCGGGTGCTCGGCCATCTTGGCGGCTGTGGCCTCCGCATCCATGTCGGAGAGGTCGCTCTCGTAGGGCTCGCCCACCATGCCGTGTCCCACGATGTTGATGAAGCTGAGCACCCGGGTCGTGGTGGCATCCACCACGGTCTGCTTGAATCGCTCGAACGTGCGCCACCCCGCGCCTCCGCAATCCACCACGGTCGTAGTCCCCACCAAGAGGGCCGTGTCGTCGGGGAAGATGCTGCCGGAGTAGCCGAAGACATGGGCGTGGAGGTCGATCAGGCCGGGGGTGACGACAGCCCCCGACGCGTCGACAACCTTGGCGGCTTGGCTGGCCGGAAGGTTCGAGGCCACGCGCACGATGCGGCCGTTTGCCACCGCGACGTCGAGCGGCTCGTCGATGCCGTTGGCCGGATCAATCACGCGTCCGCTTCGGATCAGCAGATCGTATTCCTGGGCGGCTAGGGGAGGGAGCAGCCACAAGGCCGCGATTGCGGCGGCTACGCACGGCTTCATGTTTGCGCTGCCCCCATGCTCGTTGCGCAGCTGATCGCCGACATCCTGCGCAGGTCCCCGCCCGGAACGACAGTTCGGTTCCGTAAGCTGCCAAGACCGGTGGCAGCATAGCACGCGCCGGGCCCGTAGGGCGTCGGTGGTCAGCGCTCGGACTCGCGTGACGGCACTGGCCGGATCGTTGCGTCCCTGCATTGTCGTCGCTGGCATCGGTGCGGCGCAGCCCGCCACGCCGCTGCGGACCAGTCAGGCCCTCCGCGGTAGAATCCTAGGGCGAATCGAGGGGTCCGCTCGCCATGACACAACTGCTTGCCATCTCCATCACTGTGATGCTCGCTGCTCCGGCGCCTGCCCTGCCTGCCGAGAAGCGCATCATCTATCCGCCGGAGTTCCGCGAGGGCATGCCCTTCAGCCCCGGTGTCCACGTTGGCGACACGCTCTACTGTGCGGGGCAGACCGGCTCCGACCTCAAGACCGGTGAGTATCCGGAGGATTTCAAGCAGGAGGTCCGCCAGACCTTCGAGCGCATCGGCCTCATCCTCAGAGCCGCCGGGTACGACTACGGTGACGCGGTCGACGTGAAGGTGTACCTCACTGACATATCGACGTTCCAGGACATGAATGCGGTCTACACCCAGTACTTCACGTCCGACAGGCCGGCCAGAACGACCGTTGCGGTTGCCAGTTTGGTCGGCAAGGCGAGAATCGAGATCACAGTCACGGCCCGCAAGTGACGCTGCTCCGATCGATGCGCTCCTGCGTCCGCAGGGAGCTTCGCTACGAGGATGGGCCCGTGAGGTACAGGCCGCTAGGCGCGCGCTGGTAACGGAAGCGGCTGGGGTTGACGGCAGTGAGGCCGGGCGTGTCGGCCAGCACGATCGTGCCTGCCACCGGCTCGTAGGCGGCCCGGAACGCCACGGCCGCCTTCACGACGAGGATGCGCTGCTGTGCGGGGTCGATCCCGGCGCTGGTCAGCTGGCCCAGGCTGAAGGGCGGATGGCGCCTGCTGGTGAGCAAGACGAGTCCGCGCCCGCCGGAGCCCTCAGTCTCCGCCTCGATTACCGCTGTCGGACCTTGGTCAAGGTGTCGCATGCCTCCGTGGCGCGCGGCCTCTTCCGTGTACCGTCCGTCATAGAGAAGCTTCACTTGGCCGCGGACCCGGCAAGGCTCCCCTTGAAGGCTTTCGGGAGAGCCGCCGACCTCGGAGTCGAAACGTGCGCCCACTCCGGCACCGAAGGCCTCAGAGGCCGACTGCGGATCGAAAATCGCCACGACGAATCCGGCGGCCCGTTGCAGCAGCAGCTCTCTCAGCAGGGCAGTCCCGTCCCCGGGAGACCCGCCGCCTATGTTGTCGCCTAGATCTACCAGCACTGCAGGTCGGCGGGCTGCGTTCTTCCCGATGCGGACCGCTTCGCGAGGGCCCGGCAGGTCCTTGTGCATAGACAGCCGATGAGACCACATCAGGTCGGCCAGCCGCCGCGCCTCGCGGCGCGCCAAGTCTTCGTCGCCGTCGGTTACGACGACGATGCTCGGTCCCATCTGGGGGACATCCGCGTACTGGAAGCCGACAGCAGCGCTGGCAGCGAGGAGCCGTCCGTCCTCGCGCTCGAGGCGCTTCAGCTCTTGGACCAGCGGAAGCATCGGCGGCTTGGAGGTGTCGTGGAAAAGGATGTTGTAGAGCATCGGTGGCTTAGCGATCGCCTGTGCCGGGCGCAGCCCCTCGCCAAGTATCCGCTGCATGATGGAAGCAGCCCTCCTGCCCGTCTGGAATTGGTCGATATGCGGGACTTCCTTGTAGATGACTAGCGCGGAGCACAGCTGCGCCATCTCCGGAGCCACATTGGCATGCGCGTCATGAGTGACCACGACCGGCAGTTCCCGCCCTAGGCCGCTGCGAACCCGGCGGAGCACTTCCAAGTCCGCCGCGGCGTGCCTCTCGGCCACCATCGCGCCGTGCAGCGCGAGCAGTACGCCGTCCAGCGGTCGGGCCCGGCGCAGCCTCAGCAGCAGTTCCGCCGTAAGGGACTCGAAGGCCTGCTCGGAAACGGGTCCCGACGGCGTCGCATTGGCAACCAAGGTCGGAACCGCCTCCAGATGGTGGTCGCGGGCGCCGGCTAGGAAGCCGCCCACCTCGTGGGAGGCACGCCCGAACATCCGCTCGATTTCCTGCCCCCGGCAGGTTGCGTCCCCCTCGAAGGCCGCGCGTCCCGTCAAGCTGGGCGAGAACGTGTTCGACTCGTGGAGGATTCCGGCGATGGCGACGCGTGGCGCGGCGGCCATGCTTAGCTCAAACGTTTTTCCGCGGCATGGGGGCTGGCATCGGAACTCGGTACGCATGCCGTGTGGCGGAGAACTCCGCCGTGAAGTACTCTCCCATGTCGACTTCGCCCTCGATGCGGTCCGTGCGCGCCGCGCCGTCAAACGTGAAGCTGAAGACCGCTCCCTCCCAGCAGTGGCGGCTGGTCAGACGCACTCGATCACCATCCACCCATCCGGCCAAGTCTCCGGAGGTGCGGTCGCCCCGGTGCGATCCCCGCAGCTCGTCCCCGGACTGCTCGATGAACAGTGTATGCCGGGCCGGCGAGCCGACGAAGGCGATGTCCATGTCCCAAACGCCGGCGACAGCCGCCGGTTCCGCGCTGCCGGATGGCTCGGAACGCGGGCCGGGGCTTGAGAGCTTGGCATGCAGCGCTGCCGCCACCACGGACGAGTCGCCGGGGGACATCTGCCACGGCATGACCGTCACCGCCGACGTCCCGCCTTCCCGCCGCGTGCCGGAGCCGCGGGCTAGGACGATCCGCGGGTCGTGGTTCCACAGGGCTTGCTCGACCTCGGACCCGAACACGCCCAAGGCGGGGCCGTCCCAGCTGACTTCGAGCCGCGGGGAACGGTTGGACAGCCCGGACGGCTGCAGCACCTCGGTCATTACGCCGGGTACGCGGCGGACGCTCTCGGAGATCTCCTCGAGCCAATCCGTCCAGGTTTTCCACTCCGCATCGTGGTCCCGACGCACCCACATCTCGACCGCAGCCAGCATCCCCATGGCGTCTTCCTTGCCCACCTTCATGGCGCGCCCGGCGGCGTGATGCGGCGCGGAGTTGATCCACGCGGCGCAAACGAGGTCCCTTCGCCCGAGCAGCAGCCCGGCGCTCTGCGGTCCGCGCAGGGCCTTGCCGCCGCTGTAGGCGACCAAGTCGGCGCCTCGCTGGAGGTGGATGTCGGGGACAGTAAGCCCTTCGGCGGCCGCGTCAACGAGCACCGGAATGTCGTGCTGGTGCGCGAGGCGTGCGATCGGCTCCAGACCGAACTCGCCGGTATCGGGAGGAGACGCCAGCACCATGACCATGGCGGTGTCAGGCCCGATCGCGTCAGCCATCTCGGCTAGGTTGGAGACGGTGACCATCTTGACGCCGACCATTCGGATCGCGTGGTCGTAGACGTTGCGAGAGTAGTCTGGAGCGATCACCTCGCTGCGGAGCCCGTCCAGATCTGGTAGCCGCTGGATCTTCTCTGGATCCCCCCCGGCGAGGGCTCCCGCCGTGGCGTGAGCGAGAGCGGCCGCGCATCCGGTGGTCACGATGGCGGACTCGGCGCCCGTGATCTCAGCGATCCGAGCTCCGGCGGCGTCCATCAGCTCGTCTATGTGGACGAAGTGCTTGGAAGCCTCGAGCATCGCCAGCCGGACTTCGGGCAGTACTAGGGAACCGCTGAGGATGGTGAATGTCCCCTTGCAGTTGATGACGGGCTTGACCCCGATCGAACCGTAGATGCCCGGACCGACTTCCAATGCGGCGCGCGAGGGGCTGGTTCCGGCGCCGGCAGCGAGAAGCGCGGCTAGCCCGCCCCCGTGGAATAGGCCCCTGCGGGTCAGTCCGGTTGAATTACCCCGCATCCAGTTCAAGATGTCGCTCATAGCAGTGCGCTGGGCCCTCCTTCCGCTTGGCACACATAGTATAGGCCGCTCAATGCACGCTTGGCCGGTGAGCAGCACTCCTGCTGCGACGGGAAGCGACTTGAGCACGACGGGGAGAGGGGCCGCGCCCTCTGCCGGCCGCTCGACGGTCTGCGAGCCTCCCGCCCCTGCGAGCCGGGCTCCGAGTACGCCACCCTTGTGTCGGGAAGAGAGGTCCCCGCAATCCCTTGCTGGATGCTGCCGCATGAGGCGCAAGCGGCGCGGCGGATGGCTGGCGCGGTGCCCGAGATGTGCTCAACGAGCGCGGCCTGCGGAACTGTCGACGGGTGGCGGATCGTATCGGTCGCGTCGGATCGGGCAGCGCCATTGAATGAAGCGTCGAGGGATTCGGGCGCTGCGGTCTGTGCTTCACGATGGACTCCGTTCACCCCAGGCGTCCGCCGCGACCCGTACGGTGCCTGCATCGGCTTTGGTTAGCCCCTTCTGGTATCGTCGGGGCAGTGTCTGATGCCATCCTCATGACACCCGTCCACTTTGTCTCGAAGTGGCAAGCGGCCCAACTGAAGGAGAAGTCCGCCGCCCAGGAGCACTTCATTGATCTCTGTCGGCTGTTGGGAGAGCAGACTCCGGCGGAGGCCGATCCAACGGGTGAGTGGTACTGCTTCGAGCGAGGGGCTCGCAAGGACAGCGGCGCGAGAGGCTGGGCCGATGTCTGGAAGCGCCATCACTTCGCGATGGAGTACAAGAGCGAAGGCAAGAGTCTTGATGCCGCCTTCAACCAACTTCGACAGTACGCGCTGGCCCTTGAGAACCCCCCGCTGCTGATCGTCTGCAACTTCGCGTTCATCCGCATCCATACGAATTGGACCAACACGCCGAGCCAGACCCACGAGATCAAGCTGAGCCGGATGCTCGACGAGCGGAACCGAAGGAAGCTGAAGTGGGCCTTCTCCGATCCGGACCGACTGAAGCCGGGTGAGACAGGTCGCTCTTTGACGGAACGCGCGGCCGCCTCCTTCGCTTCTTTGGCGCAGTCGTTGCGCGACCGAGGACACGATGCCCAAGCCGTAGCTCGTTTCGTGAATCGACTTGTCTTTTGCATGTTCGCAGAGGACGTCGGATTGTTGCCGGATCGCATGTTTTCCCGACTGCTGTCCGCTGCTCGATTCAAGAACAAGGCCTTTCCAGTCCTCTCTAAGAAGCTCTTTCGCGTGATGTCGACAGGCGGTCTGCTTGGCCTTGAGGCAGTGGAGTGGTTCAATGGAGGACTGTTTGATGATGATGAGTCTCTCGCTCTAGCACCTTCCGAGGTGGAAATTGCCCAGCAAGCTGCCGAACTGGACTGGTCCGGAATAGATCCCTCGATTCTCGGTACGCTGTTCGAACGCGGACTGGACCCTGACAAGCGTTCGCAACTCGGAGCGCACTACACTGACCGTGACAAGATCATGCTGCTTGTCAAGCCGCTGATCACTCGTCCCTTGCTGGCAGAGTGGGAGCGAGCGAAGGAAGAGATCGCATCCTTGCTAAGGAGAGCTTCGACAACGAGTTCAACGGCAGCTGCCACGAGAACGAAACGCCAAGCCGTCGCTACGCTGGATTCGTTCCTCGCCCGATTGCGATCCTTCACAGTCTTGGATCCGGCCTGCGGTTCCGGTAACTTCTTGTATGTCGCACTCCACGAGTTGAAGGACATCGAGCACCGTGTACAATTGGACGCAGAAGCACTTGGCTTGGAGCGTGGATTTCCCGGAGTAGGTCCTAAGAATGTGCGAGGGATTGAGATCAATCAATTTGCCGCAGAACTGGCCCGAATCTCCGTGTGGGTCGGAGAGATTCAGTGGATGAGACAGCACGGGTTCTCGGAGAATAGAAGCCCTGTACTAAGACCTCTAGAGACGATCGAGTGTCGGGACGCGATCTTATCTTCAACCGGTACTAGAGCTGAATGTCCGGAGGCAGATGTTGTAATTGGGAATCCTCCATTCTTGGGAGGAAAGCTGCTCTTGGGATTGCTAGAAGAAGAGTATGTAGTTCGTTTACGGTCTGCTTATGAGGCTAAGATTCCCGCTTTCTCTGATCTTGTATGTTTCTGGTTCTACCAAGCCGGGCGACTGTTGAAGCAAGGAAACGTTTCTCGTGTTGGGTTCGTATCTACAAACTCTATTCGTGGCGGTAAGAGTCGCGTTGTGCTCGACCGGATCGTCGATAGTGCGATGATATTTGACGCTTGGTCAGACGAACCATGGGTCGTAGATGGTGCTTCAGTTCGTGTCTCATTGATCTGCTGTTCCGCTACAAATAGTGGTCTTGAGGTGAGATTGAATGGCATTACTACTGACCGAATTTCGACGGACTTGACCTCGGATTCTGCCGACCTTACTGCCGTGAAAAAGCTGATTCAGAATCGAGGAGTTTCATTCGTCGGAAATCAGAAGTCTGGCCCCTTCGATATTCCTGGTTCCCTAGCTCGAAAGGGGCTTAGGTTGCCTAGGAATCCGAATGGCCGACCAAATTCAGATGTACTCAGACCGTGGTGCAACGGAATGGACGTGGTAAGACGTCCTTCCGGAAAGTGGATCATCGACTTTGGAGTTTCGATGAGTGACAACGAGGCAGCTCTCTATGAGAGCCCATACTCATATGCTGAGCGCAGAGTGCTTCCTATGCGCCAGAAGAGTAGCGTCAAGGGTGCTCTTGATGCCTGGTGGAGGCACTGGTGCCCGCGACCGAGGATGCTGAACGCACTGGACGGTCTAGAGCGTTATATTGCGACACCAACCGTCTCCAAGCACGGTGTGTTTGCTTGGCTTGACGCTCGTGTCTGCCCGGATCATCAGTTGATTGTGATCGCTCGTGACGATGATACTACCATCGGTATTCTGCACAGTCGATTCCACGAGGCTTGGTCTCTCAGACTGTGCACTTGGCAGGGTAAGGGCAATGATCCTCGTTATACTCCGACCACGACGCTCCTCACTTTTCCGTTCCCCAACGGGCTGTCTCCCGACATTCCGGCCGCCGAGTATGCGCAGGACTCGCGCGCCGTTGCGATCGCAACGAGCGCTCGGAGACTGGTAGAGCTCAGGGATCGTTGGCTGAATCCACCAGAATGGGTGAAGTGGGTTCAGGAACCAGTGCCCGGGTACCCCAAGCGGCCCGTCCCTAGAAGCGAGGAGGCAGCGGAACTGCTCAAGGAGCGCACGCTGACGAACCTCTACAACGAGCGTCCGCGCTGGCTGGGTGACGCCCACGAGTCGTTGGACGCGGCAGTCGCGAGCGCTTACGGCTGGGACCAGAGTATTGCTGATGCAGATGCGCTGGCTGCCTTGCTGGAGCTGAATCGGTCGAGGTCGGCGGGCCTTGCGTGGGCGGGTGCGTCCTAGATGGGAGTCCGCGACCCGAAGACCGACTGCAGCCTGCTGTTCGACCGGGCTCGGTTGCGATTCCCAAGGATCAGGTCTCAGCCATCTTGCTTCCCGCGAAGGCAGCATCGCGATGCGCCCTCCGTTCGCGTCCTGCCAGCCGTTACGCCAAGGTCCGACCCCGGATGCCGGGCCACGCTACGCGAACCAGTCTCCGATCACAGTGCCGTGAACATCGGTCAGTCGGAAGTCGCGTCCGCTGAACCGGTAGGTCAGGCGGGTGTGGTCCAAGCCCAGCAGGTGCAGGGCTGTGGCGTGCAAGTCGTGCGGGGTCACCGGATTTTCCACGGCCTTGTAGCCGAACTCGTCGGTCGCCCCGTAAGTTCGCCCGCCGGCGATCCCGCCTCCAGCTAGCAGGACTGAGTAGCCGGGCGGGTTGTGGTCCCGCCCTCTTCCGACCTTCTCCGTTCCGGAGTTCTGGATCATGGGCGTGCGACCAAATTCGCTTCCCACGATGACCAAGGTCTCGTCCAGCATGCCTCGACGCTTGAGATCCTCGACCAGCGCTGCGATTGGCCTGTCAGAGCGTTGCGCGTGATCCTTGTGGGTCATGATGTCGTCGTGGCTGTCCCACGGTTGGCCGTCGCCGTAGTAGACCTGCACGACCCGGACGCCGGCCTCCGCGAGGCGCAGCGCCATCAGGCATCCCCGACCGAAGTCCCCGTCTCCGTACCGGGCCCGAACATGGTCCGGCTCGCGGCTGAGGTCAAAGATGTCCGGTGCTTCCGTTTGCATTCGGAACGCCGTCTCCATGGCCGCGATGTTGGCTTCCAGCTGCGGGTCGAAGCCAACTCGCCTGAGAAAGGCCGAGTCGATGCGGTCCAGCAAGTCGAGCTGACGATGTTGTTGCTCCAAGGTGTGCGTCGCGTTCGCGAGGTTCCGAATCACCGCGTCCGGTGTCTCGGCGTTGTTGCGCAGCAGCGTCCCTTGGTACGTCGTGGGGAGGAACGACGAGGACCAGTTCCGGGCCGCGCCGACCGGTGTGCCCGGGCAGAGGACGACGAAGCCGGGCAGGTTCCGGTTCTCCGTGCCCAGCCCGTAGACCACCCAGGACCCGAATGAGGGCCGCGATCCGCCGCGGAGCGAATGCCCGGTGTTCATCATCAGCATCGACGGAAGGTGATTTACGCTCTCGGACCACATCGACCGAACCACTAGGAAGTCGTCGATGCGCGAGCCGACTTCCGGGAATATCTCGCTCACCTCGATCCCGCTCTCGCCGTGCGGTCGGAACTCGAACGGGGATTGCATCAGCCCTCCGGAGGCACGGTCCGTCTTGACCTTTGGACCCGGCATCGGCTGGCCGTCGTACTTCGTCAGGGCCGGCTTGGGGTCGAAGGTGTCAACGTGGGACAGTCCGCCATTGAGGTAGAGGAAGATGACTCTCTTGGCCTTCGCTCGAAAGTGCGGAGCTGCTCCCGCGTCCGCGTGCAGCGACTCGGCGAGGCCGATTGATCCGAAGCCCGCCCCTAGAACTTGAAGCGCTTCTCTGCGTGACAGGGGCATTTGTGTCACCTCACTGTGAGGAACTCGCTGGAAGCGAGCAGGACTTGGCAGTACCTTGGCCAGGTCTCGCTGCGCAGGTACTCGAGAGCGGCCTCGACTTCGGCGTCCTCCGGCGGGCGGCTGAACAGCAGCTCGTGAGCGGCCCGCACGCGCTCCGCGGCGCTGGAATCGGCTAGGGACTCCAAGCGCATAGCCAGGGCCGCGGCCTGTCCAGTGAAGAACGGATTGTTCAGGTAGTAGAGCCTCTGCAGCGGGCCGACCGTGGCATCTCGCGCTGGAGAGTGGCTCTTGGCGTCCGGGAAGTCGAAGAGCGCCAAGCCGGGATCCGGGTTCGTCCTGTCGACGGTGCCATAGATCGTTCGCCGACGGTGGCCGGGCGCAAGGGGCTCCGGTGGGCCGCCCGCTGCCAGATCGATCTGGCCGGCTACGGCGAGCAGCGAGTCCCGCAGCGTCTCTGCATCCAACCGGGCCGCGGGATTGAAGCGCCACAGCAGCGCGTTCTCCGGATCCGACTCGGCATTCGCCGCGCTGGCCGTCGAACTGCGCCGGTAGGCGTCCGACAGGAGGATGGTCCGGTCCAGCCACTTGACCGACCAGTCCGAGTCCACCAGTTCCGCCGCCAGCCAGTCCAGCAGTTCCGGGTGCGTGGGCCGCTCCCCGAGCTGGCCGAAGTTGCTCGGTGTCGACACCAAGCCCCGGCCGAACCTCCATTGCCAGAGCCGGTTGGCCAGTACTCGCGGCGTCAGCGGGTTGCTACGGGATGCGATCGCCTCGGCAAGTTCCAGCCGCCCGCTGCCATGTCGGAACCGTTCCATCGGATCTGCGGCAAGGACGGTCAGGAAGCGCCGAGGCACGGTCTCGCCGAGGTCCGCCTCGTTCCCACGGATGGCAATCCGCGCATCCTTGGGATTCTTGGCGTCCCGGTAGGCATGCACATAGGGGTAATGCGCCGGCAGATCACCCTGCAGTTCATCCAGCTTCGCCTTTTGAAGTGTCAGGTGCTCCCGCCAGACGCCGCCCAGAAACCTCTCGATCTCCTTCGGGCCGTAGTGGTAGACGCCCCCTGCGAAGGGCAGGCCGCGCTTCTTTCCCGGTGCGACGGCCATGTCCCGCCACAAGTAGTAGCGCAGCGGCTCTAGGAACTCGAGGTTCGTGTTGAGCAGCGTCTTCTGAGTGCGTGCGCCCTCCGCGCCGCCGAGCTTCACGTAGTTCCTATCGTCGAGCGCCCGCTTCTCCCGGTGGATCTCCAGCAGAACAGTCTGGAATTCCGCAGCAGTTTGGCGCACCGCTTGCGGGGAGCCGCCCCGCTCGGACAGATCATGCCAGGCGTCCAAGTAGGGGTGTTCGTGCGTGCGGGCTCTCAAGTAGCGGATCCAGCGGTCCAGCGTCTCCCTGTCGAGGCCCTCGTCGGCCGCGACTTCGCCACAGTCCTCGCCTTGGGTGCTGACCCGGTAGCATGCGACGAGGTAATCGGCCGTGCGTTCCATCAAGAGGTCAATCAACCCGTCTCGTTGCTGCTTGAGGAACTGGTCGAGCGCCCGCTTCTGCCTGCTCACTAGTTCTGCCGCGGCCCCGTACTCCTCCACCACTTCGCGAGGCGCGAGCGGGTGCCGATACGGCTGGCTGCTGTCGAATACGCCCTGCCACGCATAGAAGTCCGCTTGGGGAATCGGGTCGAACTTGTGGTCGTGGCATTGAGCGCACCCCACGGTGAGGCCCAGGAAGGTTCGGCCGGTCACGTCGACGCGGTCGTCGTCCCGATCACGAAGTGCGTGGAATCCGAGGGCCGGAAGGTCCGCCTGTCGATCTTGGTCGTCCACCAAGTCCGCCGCCAGCTGCAGAAGGATGAAGCGGTCGTAGGGCAGGTCGCGATTGAAGGCCGATACCACCCAGTCTCGGTAACGCCAAGCGTTCTCCAAGGGGGTGTCGGCGTACGCGGCCGACTGGCCGTCGGCATAGCGGGCCAAGTCGAGCCAGCGCCTGGCCATACGCTCTCCGTATCGGGGCGAGGCGAGCAGTCGATCGACGAGTCGGCTGTAGGAACCCGGCATGGTGTCGGCTAGGTAAGCGTCCGTTTCCTCCGGTGTGGGCGGCAGCCCGTGCAGCTGCAGCTTCAGGCGCCGGATCAGCGTCCTCTTGTCGGCTGCGGGCGCCGGTTCCAAGCCTGCCTGTCGCAGTGACCGATCCACAAACCGATCGATCGCGCCGCCTAGAGATCCGCCGGGAGCTGCAGGACGGCGTAGCGGGCCAAAGGACCAGAAGTCAGGTGCTTCCGGCCTGAGGCTCGCCGCCGAAGCCTGCGCGGCAGTGCTCGGCCAGAGCGCGCCGGCTGCAATCCAGTCCTCGAGCATGGCGACTTCCGAGTGGGCCAGTGGCTCGGTTGGGGGCATGCTTAGCTCGTCGTCGGTGCGCTTGACGGCAGCCAGCAGCAGGCTTTCAGCCGGCTTGCCGGGAACTACCGCAGGCCCTCTGGATCCTCCCCGCAGCATTCGCTCCCGCGAGTCGAGCCTCAGGCCGCTCATTTCGGCCTCGGCGTGGCATGCGAAGCAGCGCGATGCGAGGATCGGCCGGATCTCGGACTCGAAGAACTCAAGGTCCGTGGCGGATGCCGAACTGACTGCCAGTAGAAGCGCTAGCGCAGTAGGTTTCGTCGCAATCATGGGCGTGGGACTAACAACAGATTACAAGATCCGAAGCTCCGCCGACATAGGGGCCCGGCTGCCAAGGCGAGTGGGATGGTCCGCGCCGTGCATTGATGGGGGGCCTTGGGTGCGATGGCGACCGCGATAGCACCGGACGCGAAGCCGGGAAGCCAGCCGGTGTCGTGCCCGGCTCAACTCGAATGGCGCTCCAGCAACTCACCTGCATTCACCGTGCGCTGGAATCGAAGTCGGGCGGCATTGCGGTTTCGAAGGTGGATCCCGTCTCGCGCTCCACCAGCTTAAGCCTGCCCGGCGACAGCTCGACGCGGTCGACTCCGCGGAACTGGCCGGGGATCTTGGCGAGAAATCCCACGAACTCTCGGGTGTGGCTCTCGGAGGCGTCAAGGTAGTCTAGGATGCGCCGGCCGAAGATCTCGCCCTTGGCAACCAGCGCTGAGAAGGGCATGTGCAGCCCGGTAGTCCCGAACTCTAGGCCGCGGGCCACCGGCTTGTCATTCTCCGCCCGGCGCCAGAGGTTCAGCCACGGGTATTCCGACGTGCGCCATACGTAGCCGATCAGCAGCCCTTGGGTCGCGTTGGCGGCGGTCGTCCATCCGATCTTGGAGTCGATCACGAAGGAAGCCACGCTCGGGTCGTCGCTGTCAGTGAGGTGGCGCAGGCTTACGGTCGCGCCGCCGCTGAGCGCGTAGGGCCACGCCAGCACGGGCTCCTCTGGATTCGGGAGCGAGCCGCCCTGCATGAAGCCCCGCGTCGCGTTGGAGTCCACGATCACGGTCTCGTCGAGGAACGGCGGCCCGAGCGTGGGGTGCTGGACCATGTTGTAGACGCGCCCGAGCGAATTGCGATTGGTCACCGTCTCGACGACATGAAACCAAGTGCCGTTGTGCGCCAACGACAGCTGGCGGTCCACTTCGAGTCCGGCCATCGGCAGGCGGGCGGACATCCGCACGCGAGTCGGATGGCGCTCTGTGACCTGCCACTCGACTCGGGCTGCCTCTCCGTGCCCGGGCATGCCATTCGAGGCCTCCGCTTCGGACGGAAGCCCCCATCGGTCAAGGCACAGGAAGTGGCTCATCGGACGGGCTTCGCCGACAGGGCCCTCGTTCGCCCAGCGCAACGGGTTCACGGCATGGTTGGAGAGACGGAACTCCACAATCGATCCCCCCAGCAGGTCGACCGCTAGACGGGCCTGGAGCCCGCTCAGAATCACGGCGCGACGACCGTCAACGAGATCTTGGGGCGACAGCGCCGCGGCTGACAAGCACACGGCGAGCGCAATCAGGAAGGGTCGATGCATCGCAGGAAGGGGTGCGGCTTGCCACACCCTCCCAGACCCTATCGCTTCCGGCCCCCTCGTGTCCAGTCGGATCGTCGGTACCGAGGATCGCTTGATCCCAAGCGGGCAGTGCGGGAAACAGCTGGGGCAGGCCGGGACCGCGAGCGGTAGGCGGCGAGTGCTGGACAGCCCAGCGCCCGGCTGGTCCGCGGTTGCTGCAGTCCGCGGTCCTGCTGTCGGCCCCAGTCTGCTTCCATCAGAGCCTTGGTGCGAGGAGCGATGACGCGCACGGGCCCGGTGGGCCCATGGGCCCACCGGAGGATTGGGTTGAGTGAAGAGCGACAAGCGGCGTCGAGCGGCCTGCGATCCTGTTGCTGGCTCGCGACATCGTTCTGCTAGCGTAGGCGTATGTCCGAGTTGGTCGTCCGTCCGCTGCGAGAAGCTGACCAGCCGGAGTGGCGACGGCTATGGTCGCTATACTTGGAGTTCTACCAAACGCAGGCACCCGAGTCCGTCTATCAGGCGACCTTCCGCCGACTCCTGTCCGGTAAGCCGGGTGAGTTTGACGGGCTGATGGCGACCCAGGGTGGCAGCTCGGTAGGGATAGCCCATTTTCTTTTTCACCGGCACTGCTGGAGGCTGGAGGATGTGTGTTACCTGCAGGACTTGTATGTGGATGCACCAGCCCGCAGGAGAGGTGTGGGCCGAGCGCTGATCGAAGGCGTGTACAGGGCCGCAGACGCGGCGGGCTGCCGGCTAGTCTACTGGACGACGGAACGCAACAACGCACCAGGCCGCCGACTGTACGACCGCGTCGGAGAGCTAACTCCGTTCATCAAGTATGTGCGGCGTTTGTAGCGAGCGATTCCCGGCGTGCTGGTTGGCCCGGCGGTACGCGTCATCCGGCCCGAGCGCCCTTCCGCTACCCAAGTTGCGCCGGCGGAGGCACTCAGAAGGTGGATCCGGGTCTTCTCATCCAATACGGCGCCGGCCGGGATCAGGAGGGCCTGACGGTCTCGCGGTACGGTCGGCAGACGGCTAGGCGGGCGCGGGCGGGGCGCTCGTGTATACTCGGATGGCGGTCCGTCTTGCGACTCTTGGCGAGCGAGTGGCTCGCCGAGGCCAGCCCGCGCAGTCCGTTCTGGTGGAGCAGTGCCGGACAATGGAACATCGTGGCCGGAGACGGCTTGGCCGGCAGCCTTGGCAGGTGTGGCGTTTTCCGTTGGGCGGTGACTGTGGATTGGTGCCCCTTGCTGGTCGGTCTGTCTCGGAACTGAAGCGATGAGGAAGAGGCGCCGGCGCACCAAGAAGAAGGTCGTCCTAACCGCTGACCAGCTTCTGGCTCGGGCGGTCCGCAGGATCGAGGCGGGGGATGGCAAGGGCGCCGTGAGCCTGCTGAAGCGGGCCCTCTTCCGCGGTGCCCAACCGGACCAGACGGGGCCGCTCTTCGTACGCGCCTACGCGCTGATGGCCGAGGCGCTGGACTTGAGCGGCCATGCTGAGCAGGCCCGGGAGGCTCGGCGGAACGCCGCCGAGTACCGGACAGCTCCGGAGCTGGCGGGAGTCAACCCTAAGAACGTTCTGGAGCGCGTCACGTCCGCTTCAGACGAGGTTTGCTTTCGGCTGTACGCTCACTACCTTGAGTCTCACCCGCCGGCTCCGGCAGCCGAAGTCGAATTGGCTAACCGGGTCGTCCTCAGGGGCTGCGCGCAGCAACTCAGGGCTATGGAACCGGGATGCGCGTTCCGACGGGACGCTGACCTGTTCGCCAAGGCGCGGCCCAGTCTAGATCGCGGGGAGTGGGGGCAAGGATCCAAGCTGCTCCGGCCCTTGGCGGCCACCTCTGCTTTCGCCCAGTGGCGTACGTTCTGCGTTGCCATGGGCGCTCACCAGCGACATGACCGGATCCTCGTCGGGAATACCATCCGGAAGCTGCCGCCCTCGTTCCCGCTCAAGGCCTCAGTCAGATTCCTCGGCTCCTCGATTAGGAAGAACGCCAAGTTCCCGATCGGAGTGCCACGCAGCCTCGCGCAGCGACTGCAACACATGAGCAGCGATAATCCGTTCTTGTTTCAAGATCTTCGATCAGCTGTTGAGAAGCAGTCTGCGGGTTCGATCGCCCGTTCGATACGTCGTCTAGCGAAAGTCCTTTATCCTGCCGAGCCAGAGAGGCTGATCCAATCAATTGTATTTTCCTTGCATCCTGATGTACTTGACGAAAAATTTGATATCGACACCTATTCAGAAATATTTGATCACTTGACGAAGCCTGGGCAGAATGATATGATTTTCATACTCTACGCGATTCGAACTCTAGATTTTCCTGACACTGCGTATAGCAAGCTGATCCCTATGGAATCATGTATTAAGGCACTGGATCTGTATTTCACCGATTCCGAAACTCGACGAATCGCCCGTTCACTCCTGTACCTCCGGTTAGCTCGACTGGTCCACGGCCTGCACCACTCAGCTGTTGATTCAGATGTCTTATATCTTGTCCAGTCCCTGCTTGGAAAGGAGTCTAAGCCGCTGAGGACCAGACTCGAAGCTGCCGCTGCGCTGTATCAAGCCAGTGTTCAAGAGGATCCAGAGAACGTGGCTGCGCACAAGGAGCTGATTCGTTCATTCGCCTTCTCAGCGGCGCCCCGATCGGATCGAGTGGCAGCCCTCGAGGCCTATGCGAAGGCGTTCCCAAGAAATCCTGATCCATGGATCAAACTGGCAGAGTTCCGGCTGCAGCACAATGCGTATCGCAAGGCTGAACAAGCACTCAAGACAGCCAGTGCGCAATCCAGTCAAGACCAGCGAGTAACGGACTTGCTTGTCGTGGCCTCAATCTATGCGGCTTATCGGAACATTCGCAATCGACGGCTGGAACTTGCAGAACGAGATATTCAGGCGGCTGAACGTCGATCTAGCTCGCAAGCAGAAGGGTTGGTGAGAGCTGCTAAGGCCTTGTTGCAGACCGCGCGACACAAGCGAACGAACCCCATTCCTGCTTGCAAGGAGATTGCAAATGAGTGTCTGCCATCGTTGCGGGTGCAGGCATTATGCTTGGTGTTGATTGCCTTGGAGCAAGGTGCGATGCAGTTCAAGGCTTCCAAGCTGGTGATGGCCCGCTTGCGCTTGATGGTGTCCGGTGCCGTCTTGGCTGTCTGCAAGGAGAGTCCCAGCGATCTTCCAGAACTCGTTCAGGACCTTCCCAAATCGTTCATATCGATCGTCCATGCAACCTCGATCGTGCCCCAGATAGAATCGCACTGGTCAGAGATTCTGGCAGCGGTTCCGAGTTCCTCAATGCTGGGGGTTTGCTTGGTCGCGTTTGAATACAGGGCTTGGAATCCACTCAGACAAGAGTTAAAGCGTCGACTGGCCAGAGCGCAGACGAAGGAGCAGACTCAAATCATTCTGCTCTTCTTGGCTGCGGTGAAGTACCTACTTCTAGAGGAGCGAGACAGCGCTAGCTTCGCACGACTCAAGAGGGCCTTGCCAGAGGAGCGAAGGCGAGTGATTCGAGAAGTATCAAGTCGATTGTCCGACGCTATCGCCAAGAGCGACGACCACGGATATGGTTATCGTCACACCTCAACTGACTTGCTCATCGAGGCCTTGCGTTACTTCAATTTTGAGATTCTCGACTACGACTTCTTTGGAAAAGGATGGTAGGTCAAGGTTCCGCCGTGTCGGTGATTTCTTCAAGAGTGGAGTAGTAGTGCTATGATACCTTACCTCGTGCTCGGCTTGAATCACAAGTCAAACGATCAAGAAATCCGCCAGAAATACTTGGAGTTGGTGCGTGCTCATCCTCCCAGTCGCGATCCAGAGAAATTTCAACAGATTCAAGACGCTTATGACCAGATCAAGGAGCGCCGGGATCGAGTTCGAGAGTATCTCCTCGGTTCAGACCAGTACGACTCATTTTCTGCGTTTTTGAGAGCGCTGGAAGCCGCCAGTCCAGAGCCAGAGCCAGAGTTCGTCGGACTTCAGGAACTGATCAATGAGGAGACAGCCGGATCATGAACTCACGTAGCGAAGAGTGGAAGAAGCAAATTCTTGCAGATTTCGAGTCATGGCTTGATGAACTTCCAGACACTTATGCTCAGGAAACCAGTCTTTCAAGGAAACATTCGCTAGCTGATCTTCGGTCCGACTTTGCAGCACTTAAGACCGAGATATCGTGGCAAAATAGGGAGACCAAGAAGGCCAACAACCAGTTGCAATCTGCCATCTATACTACGGACAGATCACAAGCTGAGGT
This sequence comes from Bryobacterales bacterium, assembly GCA_963662745.2. Taxonomy (GTDB): domain Bacteria; phylum Acidobacteriota; class Terriglobia; order Bryobacterales; family UBA6623; genus VXMF01. Next base: position 3,160,873 of record CAXXUI010000001.1, on the reverse strand, counting down.
CTTGAAGTATCTTGAAATGATTGGGCGGAGAATCGCAGTCATCGAAACTAAGTCACACAGAGAGTCAGGAAACAGTGTACGGTACGAACAGTCATCTGAAGTGCTTGTGGTGAGGGACTTCTTGGGCATAAGAGACTCGTTGGAAAGAACACGTGCATTAGCCGTACGTCATGTCAAGGAGGCTAAGGAGGCCGGTATCCCGGACCAATTTGTTGGTTCTGGAATGGCAGATACATTGAAAGTGATCGTTAAGAGATTTGACTTGATTCTAGAAGAGCATGGCTATCAGTATGTGCGCACGCTGGGTCGCAACTTCGATCCGCAGTTCATGAATGCCGTGGGAACAGCGAGCCTTCCGGACCACGCAGACGGCGAGGTTCTCGAAGAAGTGTGCGGCTGCTACATGTTCAAGGAGCAGGTGTACCAAGTTGCGCAAGTGACCGTGAACGTGGCTGCCGACGATCCTGCTGCGCAGGAAGCTGAGCAGACTGATCCTCACGGCGCCGCAGCTGTCGGGGACGAGGTAGCGGTGCCGCCTGCGGAGAGGAGTGAGTCGGAGCCGCTTGCGGACAGCGAAGAGGTTGCTGAAGATGAGCATCTGGCTGGCAGAGCGGACGGAGCTCCTCGGAGTGGGGCAACCGAGGGGCTGGCCAGCGGCGACGCGGCCGGAGCGAAGGGGCCAGGGGAGGCCGGGCGAGACCCGGAAGGTGACGGGCAGGCGGGGCCGGAAGCGCTGCCCGACGGCGAAGCTGTTGGCCCCGGCCTGCCGCCCGGGCCGGAACCTGGAGCGGAGGGGCACGGGCCGGTGGATGATCCTGAGTCTCCCGTGGACGGTGCCGAGGTGTCAGCTTACAGGCGCCCTACCTTCTTTAGGGGAGTCTTGAGTGCCTTCAGTCGTAGGGCGGACCGGATGCGGGGGGCGCCGCAGACAACCGACCAAGCCGGCGTGGACGAAGTCTCGCGCCAGGCAGGTGAGGCGGCGGATGGCGGGGAAGTGTCAGCCCAGTCCGAGAGGGAGCGGTTGGTGGCCGACCGCGGGCAGGTTGAACAGGCTGGCGTCGACAGGAGCGACCGCGACACGAGCGACGGCGGTGCGAAGGACTCCGAGGGCGAGGAAGGGCCCGCTGTCGCGGAATCCCGACTCGCGCTGTCGCTCGGGCCGACGGCGGCCAGTTCGGGCGCTGACGACGGGCATTCGGAGCCGGGCCCCATGGTGCCTCCGCTTGCTGAGACCCAACAGCGCGAGGGCTTGCCTGTCGTCGGTAGCGAAGAAAACTCGGGCGACGGAGTAGACCTGGGGCCAGAGTCTTCGTCCGGGGCGGTCGTTATGGGTGCCCGCGCGTCCGGCGAGGATCTGGCGGCCGAGGCGATAGAGGGTTGCTCGGAGGGTGAGCACGGAGGTGCCTCAGTCGACACGAGCGACGGCGGTGCGGAGGACTCCGAGGGCGAGGAAGGGCCCGCTGTCGCGGAATCCCGACTCGCGCCGTCGCTCGGGCCGACGGCGGCCAGTTCGGGCGCTGACGACGGGCATTCGGAGCCGGGCCCCATGGTGCCTCCGCTTGCTGAGACCCAACAGCGCGAGGGCTTGCCTGTCGTCGGTAGCGAAGAAAACTCGGGCGACGGAGTAGACCTGGGGCCAGAGTCTTCGTCCGGGGCGGTCGTTATGGGTGCCCGCGCGTCCGGCGAGGATCTGGCGGCCGAGGCGATAGAGGGTTGCTCGGAGGGTGAGCACGGAGGTGCCTCAGTCGACACGAGCGACGGCGGTGCGGAGGACTCCGAGGGCGAGGAAGGGCCCGCTGTCGCGGAATCCCGACTCGCGCCGTCGCTCGGGCCGACGGCGGCCAGTTCGGGCGCTGACGACGGGCATTCGGAGCCGGGCCCCATGGTGCCTCCGCTTGCTGAGACCCAACAGCGCGAGGGCTTGCCTGTCGTCGGTACCGAAGAAAACTCGGGCGACGGAGTAGACCTGGGGCCAGAGTCTTCGTCCGGGGCGGTCGCCATGGGTGCCCGCGCGTCCGGCGAGGATCTGGCGGCCGAGGCGATAGAGGGTTGCTCGGAGGGTGAGCACGGAGGTGCCTCAGTCGACACGAGCGACGGTGGTGCGGAGGACTCCGAGGGCGAGGAAGGGCCCGCTGTCGCGGAATCCCGACTCGCGCCGTCGCTCGGGCCGACGGCGGCCAGTTCGGGCGCTGACGACGGGCATTCGGAGCCGGGCCCCATGGTGCCTCCGCTTGCTGAGACCCAACAGCGCGAGGGCTTGCCTGTCGTCGGTACCGAAGAAAACTCGGGCGACGGTGTAGACTTGGGGCCAGAGTCTTCGTCCGGGGCGGTCGCCATGGGTGCCCGCGCGTCCGGCGAGGATCTGGCGGCCGAGGCGATAGAGGGTTGCTCGGAGGGTGAGCATGGAGGTGCCTCAGGCTTGAGGCCGGAGGGCGAGTCCCGGGCAAAGCGGCTGGGCAGCCAACTTGGTCAGCCGGAGGAGCGATCCGCAAGCGGTGGGCTTGGCGGCCGCGAAGTCTCAGAGTCGTAGCCTTGAGCATCGAGTTCCGCGAAGTCAAGGAAGGCATGTAAGGGAGATCGTGAGAAAGAATGACTGACGAAATCGTCGTAGGCATTGATCTGGGAACGACCAATTCCTCAATCGCAGTGTTTCAGGGTGACAGGCCAATTGTATTGCTGGACGAAGATGATGGATTGGTGCCGTCCTGCGTTGGTCTGGATGCTGACGGGTCAATCATCGTGGGGCACCAGGCCCGCAACCAAGCGGTCGTGTTTCCAGACCGCACTGTCTTGTCAGTGAAGAGGCGGATGGGCACGTCCGACAGTCTCGCATTGGGTGGTTCGGAATACTCACCCCAGCAAATCTCCTCTTTCATCCTCAAGGCGTTGGTCGACCGAGCTGAGCGAGCTCTTGAACATGGCGTTTCACGGGCAGTGATTACGGTGCCGGCCTATTTCACGGACGCACAGCGCAAGGCGACGAAGGAAGCAGGTGAGATGGCGGGTCTCACTGTTGAGCGAATCATCAATGAACCGACAGCCGCATCCTTGTCCTACACGGCAGGATCCGAAGATGCAGCCAAGCTCTTGGTGTACGACCTAGGAGGTGGCACGTTTGATGTGTCCATAGTGAACATTGAGCAAGGGATTGTCGAAGTTCTTGCAACAACGGGAAACAATCGCTTGGGCGGAGACGATTTTGATGCCTTGATTGTCGAGCGACTGAACGAGCGCTTGGTCAGCGAGTCAGGAAACCGGTCTCTGTCCACCAACAGGCAGGTGCAAGCTCGTTTGCTGAGGGCCGCCGAGGAGGCAAAATGCAAGCTGTCCGACCAACCATACGTTACAGTTGCTGAGGACAATTTGGCGATCGTAGATGGCAAGCCTGTGAACTTGACATACGAATTGACTCGGACGGAATTCGAGGCCGACATATTAGACCTTCTGAACAACACCTTGCAAGACGTATCGAAGGCCTTGACAGATGCAAGTGTGCGTTCCGAGGAACTGAGTCGCGTGCTCCTTGTAGGAGGGTCCACTCGCATTCCCCTAGTTGGAGAATTGCTGACGAAGCATTTGGGACACACTCCCCACGGCGAGATTGATCCGGACCGGTGTGTCGCGCTCGGCGCGGCCATCCAAGGTGCTATGGAATCGGGTATGCCGGTCAGTTCCGTTCTTGTTGACATTACGCCCTATACCTTTGGCACACGAGCCTTGGGCATTCTGGATGGCGTCCAATCGGAGTATAAGTTCGTCCCTATCCTACCTAGGAACTCGAAGCTTCCTGTTACAAAGAGCGAGCGATTCACAACCATTTTTCCGGATCAAGAGGTCGTTGAGGTCCAAGTGTATCAAGGCGAGGACTCCGATGTTCGCAACAACACACTGCTGTATTCGGTGAAGTTTGAGGGCCTGAATAAGAACTACAACGCCTTCTATGACGGTGTGCTGTTCACGTACACTCTGAACTTGGACGGCATTCTTGAGTTCACTTGTCGAGAGCGCGGTACGGGTCGCGAGATTACGGGCCGCGTCGAAGACGCCCTGGCCGCCCGCCCGAGCGGTGGCATCGAGGATCCGCTCAGCCTCAATGCCCCGGGGCCCGTGCCCGGAGCGCCGGCAGCGACCGACGCGCAGGAGGATGCCGGTGATGCTACGGCCCAGCTCCTAAAGAGAGCGCAAGCGGCGCTGTCCAAGGCCCCTGAGAGCGACTTGGCCGAGATCCAGAAGCTGATTCGCCAGTTGCGTAGCGCTTCCAAGGCCGGCAACAAGAGCCGTGCTGACGACTTGGCGGGCGAACTGGCCGAGCTGCTGTTCTTCATCGAGTAGCGGGGAGCGAGTAGAGAGTGCAACGCTGTCCGACATGCAGGGCGGGTTACGCGGGCGGGACCGAGTGCTACCGCTGCAAGACGGACCTGAGCGGGATCTTGGGGGTGGAGCGCGAGGCCGAGCGGTGCCGCATTCAGGCGGCCCAAGCCTTGGCGCGGCGCAATCTTGCGATGGCGGCCGGCTACGCGGACCGCGGGCTGTTCCTTCATCGCTCGCCCGCCATGCTGCGGGTCGCCGCCATGGTGGCGCTGGCACGACGCGACTTTCGCGGCGCCTGCGTGCTCTGGCGCGAAGTGAAGGCTGCGGGCCGGTCAAGCTGATTCGCGGCTGGTGCCGCGGCGCTGCAGCCTTCGACAGGATCGCTGGCTCCGGCCAAGGTCAGTAGGTGAGGTTCTGGTGCCCGACCGAATTGCCCCGCTGCATGCCAGGCCCGCCCGAGTCTCCGATGTGGCAACAACTGCCACCATGGCGGGACTCGCTCCTCAGTCCACCTCGAACAGCAGAAATCGGGCTACTTCCTTCTTCCGTGTCCTGCCCCGCCATTTCGGCACGAGGTCCTTTCTTAGCGCGCTCCAAGCGCACTTCGAGCGGCGACGCCGTCTCGATGCGCTCGACCTTGCGCCTGCAGCCCGCGCCTTCCTCCGCGCCCTCCGCTCTGCCATCAAGGACTGCGATGACGTTGTCCGCTTCACGTTCCTCGCCGGCAATCCAGGATTCCTGTCCCCAGTCTCTTCACCCTGCTCGCCAACTCCGTCACTGTCACCGTCATCCTCGACCAAGACTGCTACCCTCTCGTCGCTCAGCGGCTCTCCCGACCGAATGTTGGATGCCGACTTGGTGGCGGCACTGCTCGGACTCGACTGCGGCAGGATCCGCCGGCGATCCAGCCGGGGCGGTGAAGAGGAGGTGTTGTATTCCGGATTATTTGGCAAGGCGTTTTCCGGATTAGATGGCAGGCGGGGAGCGGGATTGTCCGGATTGCTTGCGTCTGGCTAGGGAGGCGAGTGTGAGCTGGAAAACTGCTACTGCAAGAAGGAAAGGGAAGGGGTCAGGAGGAGCGTAGCAGCCCTCGCCCGGCTTCCGGCCCTGCCCGCACGCAACCGCCGGCAGGACTGTCGCTCAGCACCTCCAACACATACCCGGAAGCCTACCGGCCGACTCACCCACGCCGATGGATTTGTCACATTGAATGAGAAAGTTCCCTTATCTGGAATCATTTAATCTGACAAGAAAAGCCCGTTTTCCTGCCAAAGAATGTGACATACAACAGGAGGTCCACACCCCCTGCGACATCCAGCGGCTGGCCTAGGAGTGCGATTCTAACGCTGTGTGGTTCGAACCCAGCGCCCCCGGCTACTCGCGTTCCGAGGTCATCGCTAGGCGTCGCGTGCCCCCGCATCGCCTGACGGCATCGAGACTTCTGACGAGCTCCTAGCCGCCCACCAAGTTGGGGCAGCAACTCCGTCACTCCGGGAAGACGAGGGGCGATTTCGACGGCGGGGGGCACGTGGCAGGGCCCGCCTTGGTGAGGAGGCCAGCCGCGCTGGCAGTCGACCTGCGGAGGCTGAGCGACTGAATCTTCGGCGCCACCAGCAAGCTGGCGCACCCCCATGCTCACCGTCCCGCACCTGCCGCACCGAGCATGTCGAGAAGGATGGCCAACGGCGTCTGCATCTCCGCCGCCGCCCGGAGCGGCTGCCGGAGACGCCACCGCCCGGTATGCTACCATCTGGCGGGGTAACCCGGTATGTCTGGAAACCGTTTCCCGGCCTTCTTGGCCGGCCTCGGCTTGGGTGCTGCCGTGGGTCTGCTTGCCGGCCCTCAGCGCGGATCAGAACATCGCGCCGCTCTGCGGCGTGGTGCTATGGAGGGTGTAGGCCTTGTCGTCCGCACCTCTTCTGAAGCGCGGAAGAGGGTCGGGGATGGCATTCGCCACGGCACGCGAGCAGTCAGGAAGCGGCGCAACCGCGTGGAGGCGGCCGTGGCCGCCGGCGTCGAAGCGTATCGCAAGGCTGCCGGTGAGCATTGGTAGCTGCCAGCGTGGATCCCCATCGCGCCAGAGGGCCAGCGAGCCGTGAGTGAGAGTCAAGTCCTGACGGTGGTTGCCGTCTGCGCCCCTATAGTGGCCGTCTCTATGATGGTGATCGCGTGGTGCGCTATGCAGGCGCTCAGCAGCGCGCGCAATCTTGAGCGGCGATTGGAGGCCGTGCTGTCTCAGTGGGAGCCGGTGGCTGGCGAGGTCAGCCGGGCGGTCAAGGAATTCAACGAGCAGACCGGTGAGCTGCTTACCAGGTTGAACGACCTCACGACCCGGCTGCACCAGCAAACAGTCCGTGCCGAATCCGTCTTCGGGGAGGTCGGAGCCACAGTCTCCCAGACCTTCGGGGAGCTGGAGCGAGTCGTGCAGTCGACGATGCAGCAGGTGGGGTCGGCCGTGGATTCCTTGGAGCGCACGGTACGGGCCCCGGTCATGAAGCTGCGCGCCTTCGTGGGTGGCGTGTCAGCCGCCGTGCGGCATTTCGCCGGCGGCAGGCGCCAGGCGAGCCCGGACCGCGTGCCCGCCGATGAGGAGATGTTCATTTAGGTCAGTACGGCGTCGAGGGCCGGCACCGGGCGTCCAGCTGTGGGTCCGGCCCCCGAATCGGTTGCCCGGTGGTACCGTTACAGAAGGAGCGTTGTGGCGGGCCCCGGGCGTGGTGCGGGTTTGCCAGCGGAGGAGAGCACCTTGAGACCGAAAGAGACGTCCGGACTGCGGCGGCCCGCTTACCGCGTGGCGCTGCTCGGCACGAAGTTCATGGGCAAGGCCCACAGCCAGGCGTACCGGAACGTGAACATGTACTTCCCTGACGCCCCCAAGGTCGAACGGGTAGTGATTTGCGGACGCGACCCCGCCGACACCGAGCAGGCCGCCGAGAGCTTCGGCTGGCAGGAGTCTTCGACGGACTGGACGGCAGTCGTCGCTCGCGACGACATCGACATCGTCGACGTCTCGACACCGGGGAACATGCACTGCCGGATGGTCCTGGCTGCGGCGGCCGCTGGCAAGCACATCGTATGCGAGAAGCCGCTGGCCAACACACTGGCCGAGGCGGAGCGGATGGTCGACGCCGTCGAGCGGGCCGGCGTGAGCAATCTGCTCATGCACAACTACCGGCGCGTGCCGGCGGTCGCGCTCGCCAAGCGGATGGTGGACGACGGGCGCCTCGGACGCATCCGCCACTTCCGCGCGCGCTACCTCCAGGACTGGGCCATGTCCCCGGACTTGGAGCTGGTGTGGCGCTTCGACAGGAAGCTGGCGGGTAGTGGCGCGCTCGGAGACCTCGGAGCGCACGTGATCGACCTCGGGCGCCACCTGTGCGGAGAGATCGCGGAGCTGGCGGCGACATGCGAGACCTTCATCCGGCAACGGCCGGTCGCGGCCGGATCCGCGACCATGGGGGAAGTTACGGTGGATGATGCCGCGGCGCTCTGCGTCCGCTTCGCCAACGGAGCGATCGGCACGATCGAGGCCTCCCGGTTCGCCCCGGGGCGCAAGAACCACAACACGTTCGAGATCAACGGCAGCGCGGGCTCGCTGGTGTTCGACCTCGAGAACCTGAACCGGCTCCAGTTCTACTCGACCGGAGACCAGCCGGACGCCCAAGGCTTTCGCGAGATCATCGCCTGCTCGCTGGGCAAGCACCCGTACGCCGACAACTGGTGGTTCGACGGCCACCTGCTCGGTTACGAGCACAGCTTCACCCACACCATCTACGACTGGCTGACCGCGCTGGCGGAAGGCTCCTCCGTCCGCCCTGACTTCCGGGACGGCCTGCTCAACCAGCGCGTGCTGGACGCTGCCGAGCGGGCATCGCGCAGCCGGCGTTGGGAGAGTGTGGCCTAGCTTTCTGACTGGGAGTGCCGGCCAGCGCTGGCCGTGCTGTAATGGTCTCTTGCGCGTCGCTACTTGGAACGTGAACGGCCTCCGCGCGCGACGGGAGTACATCCTTCGCTGGCTCGCCGACAGACGGCCGGACGTGGTCGGCCTGCAGGAAATTAAGATGGCCGACGCTCTGTTTCCCCGCTCAGCCTTCGAGGAGGCGGGCTACCATGCGCTGGTACATGGACAGAAGGCTTGGAACGGCGTGGCAGTCCTCAGCCGCCAGCCTCCCGTTGTGCGGCAGGAGGGCCTGCCGGGCCAAGAGAGCATGGGTGCGCGCTTGCTGACTGCCGACATCGGCGGGCTGGCCTTCACCACGGTCTATGTGCCCAACGGCAAGAGCTTGGAGCATGAGGACTTCGGCAGGAAGCTGGCTTGGTTGGACGACTTGGCCCGCCACTTTCGCGAGCGGCACGATCCGGACGTCCCCGCCGTGCTCTGCGGCGACTTCAACGTGGTCCCGGCGGCCATCGACTCCTGGAACGAGGAGCGTCTCACCGGGTCCATCTTCCATTCGGAACCCGAGCGGGCGCGATTCGCGTACTTCGCCGAGTGGGGTCTGTCCGATCTGGTGCGGCGGCTGCATCCGAAGGAGCGGATGTTCTCTTGGTGGGACTATCGCGCCTTGGCGTTCCCCCGCAACCGCGGTTTGAGGATCGACTTCCTGCTGGGCACGGCGCCCATCGTCGAGCAGCTCAAGGCGGCGAGGATCGATCGCGAGTACCGCAAGAAGCTCGACGGCATGACTGCTTCCGATCACGCGCCTGTGATTGCCGACCTGGCCTGAGGAGTGCGGCGACCGCACGTAGCTGACTGAAAGGGATCGCAACAGATAATGATGCTAAGCAGCAGATGCTTCCGCGCCTGCCTGGCGCTGGCATTCCTAGGAATGCTGCCGGCGGACCTGCGAGCGCAGGACGAGCCCCGGCAACAGAGGCGCAGTCCTCGTGTTGAATTCGAGCGGTTCGCGGTGGGCGTCCGCTTGGGCTACCACATCACCGCGCAATTCACCGAAGGGGATGACGAGCAGCGCAGCACCGCCACAAACCCCGCCACGCTGTTCAGGGCGACGTCCGAGCCCCAGCAAGACTCATGGGGCGTCGGCGCGGGCGTGCAGTTCAACCTGCGGCCGCGCTGGGGCGTGACCGCGGACTTGATTTCGCACAGCGTCCGGTTCAGGACGGGCACCAGAGTGGATCGGGCCGAGACTGCCACGCGGGGCCGGCAGTTGTTGTCGAACGAGTTCGTGGTAACCGAGGCCAACCATTGGGACATCCCCGTCACCGTGCGGTACTACCTAAACGGTCCCCGCCAGAGGGCGCGTCCGTTCATCTCCGGTGGGGTGGGGATGCGCTTGGTGCGCAACCCCAAGGCCACGCGTGAGATCGGATCGATCGACGGCGGCGAGAGTGAGTTCGTCGACATCACCCCGGACGTGAACTCTGACCAGACCATGGGCCTGGTCGGAGGATTGGGGTTCGAGCTCATAGACGACATCAACCTGAAACTGGCTGTGGAGGGGCGCTACATGCGCTGGCAGGACAAGACCTTCGAGGTCGGATTGGCCAACGCTCTGCGCAATCATGTCGAGATCATCCTCAGCCTGTCGTTCTAGACCCTGTCGCGGGGCGTCCGGCGCTTGGCGTCGCGACTGCTGTACATGCCGAACCGGTTAGCTGGCGAGTCTAGCCCGTATTTGCGGCAGCACGCCGGCAACCCCGTCGACTGGCGTCCGTGGGGCGAGCGGGCGCTCTCGCTGGCGCGGTCGCAGGACCGGCTGATCTTCCTCAGCATCGGATACGCGGCCTGCCACTGGTGCCATGTCATGGAGCACGAGTCCTTCGAGGACGAGCAGGTCGCGGAGCTGCTCAACACCCACTTCGTGCCCGTGAAGGTGGACCGCGAGGAGCGGCCAGATCTCGACGAGATCTACATGTTGGCGACGATGCTGTACTCAAGAGGCCATGGCGGATGGCCGATGAGCGTCTTCCTGTCACCCGATCTGAGGCCGGTCTACGCCGGCACTTATTTCCCCAAGGATGACGCCTACGGCAGGCCGGGCTTCAAGACCGTACTGCGGTACTTGGCGCAGCGGTGGACCTCCCAGCCCGCGGAGCTGCTGGCCAGTGCCGACGAGGTGTCCGCCGCCATCCGCCGGATTAACCGGGTCCGTCCCGACGAGTCGTTTCCCGGGGCCGATCTCGTGCCGCGAGCGGCTGAAGCGGTCTGGCGAGCCTTTGACCGCGAAGACGGGGGGATCGCGAGCGGGACCAACAAGTTTCCGCAGAGCCTCGGCCTCGAGCTGCTGCTGCGGGCGCACTGCTCCACGGGTAGGGTGCGCTACCGCGAGGCGGTGGACTTGACGCTGGAGCGCATCTGCCTCGGCGGCATCTACGATCACTTGGGAGGTGGCCTGCATCGCTACTCCACCGATCCGAAGTGGCTGGTGCCGCACTTCGAGAAGATGCTCTACGATCAGGCGCTGGTCGCTTCGGTCCTGCTCGACGCTTGGCAGTGCTCCGAGGATGCCGCTCGGAAGGAGCTGTTCGCGCGCCGCGTCCGCGGAATCTGCGACTACGTGCTGAGCGATCTCCGGAGTCCTCAGGGGGCCTTCTACTCGAGTGAGGATGCCGACAGCGAGGGCAAGGAAGGCAAGTTCTACATCTGGACCAAGGAGCAGGTCGAGCGGGTCCTCGGCTCGTCGTCGGCGCGCCTCGTGTGCTCGCACTACGGCGTCACCGGCGACGGCAATTGGATGCACCCGGGAGATGCACACGTGCCCTTCGGGCCCAAGAACGTGCTGCATGTCGCTCGCAGCGCCGAAGTGCTCGCGAAGCTGGGCGGTGACGGTCGGGACGAGATTGCAGCGAGGCTCGACGAGGCGCGGCGCCAGCTGCGCAAAGTGCGTGGCGCACGGCCCCGGCCCGCCCTGGATGACAAGATCCTCACCGGCTGGAACGGCTTGATGATCAAGTCTCTGGCCAAGGCGGCAGCTGTGCTGAGGGAGCCCGCCTACGGCCGCGCGGCGGCGGAAGCCGCCCGCTTCGTGCTCGAGGAGCTGCTGCAGGAGGGCCGCTTGCGGGCGACCTTCGGGAACGGCCGGGCGCGCCTGCGCGCCTACAGCACGGACTACGCCTTCTTGATCGACGGGCTGCTGGCGGTCTACGAGTGGAGCGGTGACGCTCGATTCCTGTTCGACGCCACGCGGCTGACGGATGTCCTCGTCCGGCACTACTGGGACCGCGACGAGGGGGGCTTCTACTTGACAGCGTCCGACCACGAGCAGCTCTTGGTGCGCAGCAAGGCGGTGCAGGACGGGGCGACTCCGTCCGCCAACTCGGTGATGGCGATTGCGCTGCAGAAGCTGGCGGTGCTGCTCGGCCGCGCGGACTTCCGGGACAAGGCCGGAGCGATCCTGAGACTCTATGCGGACTCCTCCTTGAGGACCGTGTTCCAGCAGGAGGCGCTGCTGTGCGCCTTGGACGCCTGGCACGCCGGATGGACGGAGGTGGCGGTGGTCGGGCCGTCGGGCGACAGCCAGACGGAGGCGCTGCTGGCCGCTGTCCGCGCCGCGTACCGGCCGAACCTGGTGCTGGCGCGCTCCGACGGGGCGGATCCGGGGCGTGATGGTCGCATTCCCCTGCTCGCCGGACGCGGATTGGTGGCCGGCCGGCCGGCAGCCTATGTCTGCCGCGACTACGTGTGCGACCGTCCGGTTACGGATCCCGCGGAACTGTTGCGGGACTGAGGGCCGGGCGGCGGTCGGGAGTCGATGTCGAGGTCCCGCGCATGACGCCCAGAGTGAGGATCCACCCTGCGCGGCCGGGCGACATGCCCGCCATCAAGGCGTTGATCAGCCTGTATCCCGACGATCTGATGCAGCGCAATCTGCCGCGTCTACCGTCCTTCTTCGTCGCATCGACCGGAGCCGAGATTGTCGGTTGCTGCGCGCTGCAGGTGTACTCCCGCCGCTTGGCGGAGGTCCGCAGCCTCGCCGTCCGACCGGACCGCCAGAGGCAGGGGATAGCTGGACGGCTCGTGGACGCCTGCCGCCAGCGGGCCCGGCGCCGCAGAGTGCGACAGCTGCTGGCCGTCACCAGCAGGCCGGGGTTCTTCGAGCGCCGGGGCTTCAAGGTGCATTCCGGGTGGAGGACGGCTGTGTTCGACGATCTGGAGGCCGCGGGCTGAGCCGCGCGCCCGCCCGGGGCGGCTCTCAACGCACTCGCGCGCCCGGCTGCTTCCGCAGGCTGCCGGACCGCCGTGGCGCTGATCTCTCCGCCGAGGCCGTCGGCGTCGTGCCAAGATAGAATTATCGGCCTTCGCAGGTCGCTGCACGGGAACCGCCCAATGCATTGGAACAGGACCATGGTGGTGGGAGGCTTGGCAGGGGCGATCGCTGTCGCCGGCCTGATCATCGCCTACAACTGGCGCGCGACTCCCCGGCTTGAGGGTCGGATCACCGAAGTGCGGACGCTGGGCATGGACGCTTCCAGCTCGGTCGCCATCGTGAATTTCGAGGCCTCCAACTCCTCGACCTACGAACTGTCGATCAATCGGCGCGAGGTCTCCGTCATCGACCGGGCCGGCCTCGAGGTGCGCGGACGCATCCTGAGCGTGTTCGACATCGGCCAGTTGTTCCAGTACTTTCCGGCGCTGGGCGGAATGCGGGACGAGCCCCTGGTGGACCGGCACTTCCTCGCACCCGGCGAGTCGGTCCGGGGCTTGGTCGCGGCGCGATTCGAGATTCCCAAGCACGAGCTGGACCAGCGGCGGGAGATTGTCGTGCGGACCATGGACAACCAGCATCGCAGGACCCAGATCCGGCTCGCCTCGGAGTGAGTTTCGCCCACCGTGTATAGCGAGACACTGTTAGACCACTTCCGGGACCCACGCCGTGCGGGCAGGTTGGACCCTCCGGCCGTCACGGTGCGGGTCGAGAATCCGATCTGCGGCGACATCCTGACGGTGTCTGCCCGCGCTGACGGAGGCGTGGTCCGGGATGCGCGCTACCAAGTTCGCGGCTGCACGGCATCCATCGCTGCAGGCTCCGCGCTGACCGACCTGTTGGTCGGCTGCGCCGCGGACCGCCTGGCCGAAATCACGCCGGCGGCGGTCGAGGCGGCGCTCGGCGGCCTGCCGAACGAGTCCAAGCATGCGGCGAGGCTGGCCAGCGACGCTGCCCGCGCCTTGAGCGCCCGCATCGTCCCGTAGCGCCGGGCCGCTAGCCGTCGCGCTCGCGGAACACCGCCAGGAACAGCCCCAGCACGATCGCGGACAGGGCGGCCGGCAGCCCCCACAGGGACCGCCAGTCGATCAGCGCCTGCGCCTGCCGGAGCGTCTCGGACTGGTTGGCCCGCAGCCGCTCCAATTGCTCTGGCGCGGCCCCCTCCTCCGCGAGCTGCGCCAGCTCGACCCCGAGCTCCTGAACTCTGGCGCCGAGGGCGCGTGACTGCTCCGGAGTGTTCCGCTCCTCCCACTCCCCCGCGACCCGGGCGCCGATCAGCATGCCGAGGCCCAGCGTGAACAGTACCAGCATCCCTTGCGCCTGGGCCCGAATCTCCTTGCGGGCCGCCATGTCCGTGTAGATCTGGCCGGTCACGAATAGGAAGTCGTAGCAGATTCCGTGCAGAACGATGCCGCCGTACATCATCCAGACCACTGAGTCCGGCGTGCCGAGCGCGAACAGCGCGTAGCGGATGACCCACGCGAGCATGCCGACCGCCAGCATCCACCTGACGCCGAGCCGCCGGAAGAACACCGGCATCAGCAGCATGAAGACGATCTCCGACACCTGCCCGTAGCTCATTGCTTGCGTGACGTCGGAGATGCCCGCCAGCTGGACGGCCTTGGCGCCCAGTTGGAAGTAGAAAGCCAGCGGGATGCAGACAAGGAAGGTGCTCAGCATGAACACCGCGAAGGACGGTTTGCGGAGCAGCTCGAAGGCGTCGGCTCCGGCCAGCTCCCGCCAGGACGCCTTGCGGCCCTTAGAGGGGGGCGGTGTGTGGGGGAGCGTCAGGCAGTACATCCCCATGCCGATTCCGACCGCTCCGGTGAGCTGGAACATCTCGAGCTGGTCGCCCCAGCCGAGCCACGCCAAGGCGAAGCCCGCCACAATCCAGCCGATGGTCCCGAACACCCGGATCAGGGGGAACTCCTTCTGCGACTCGGCAACGTGGTGCAGCGCCAGCGAGTTGGTCAGCGCCAGGGTCGGGAAGTAGCACAGCGTGTGGCCGAGGAAGACGAGGTTGATCGTCGTCGGGGACGCCGGCGCGGCCGGATCCATCAGCGACGCGGCGAAGAGCATGAGGCTGCCGGCAGCGACATGCAGCACGAACAGGATCCTCTCGGTCGGGAAGAAGCGGTCTGCGACCATCCCTACGAAGAACGGCGAGACGATGCAGGCCAAGGGGCCCACGGCATACGTCCATCCGAGGTCGCTGCCGCTGAACCCGATCTTGACCAGGTACAGCGGTGCGCCCACGTACCACGCTCCCCAGACGAAGAACTGGAGGAACATCATCGCTCCAAGCCGCGAACCGAGAATCCCGCCCATCGCTCTATCGTAGTGAATCCGACTAAGATGATTCCAATGCCACGGCGCGCCGCCCGGAAGCTGCCCACGGAATCCTTGTACGAGTGCGCTCTCCGGCTCTTGGCGCGCCGCCCGCACACCACTGCGGAACTGGAGGCCAAGCTCGCCAAGAGGTGCCGGCGCAAGGAGGACGTGAGCGCCGTCCTTGCTCGATTGCGGGGCCACGGCTACCTTGACGACGCCCGCGTGGCCGTGGATCACTCGATCCTGCGGCGGGACGGACCGCTGCTGGGCCGCAGGCGAGTCCTCGCCGAGCTGCGCCGCCGCGGAGTCAGCGAGGCGACGGCGGAAGAGGCGGTCGAGCGCGTGTACGAGGAAGTGGACGAGAGCCAGCTGGCCCGGAAGTTCCTGCGCAAGAAGCTGCGCTCCGTGCCGCCAGGCGCGGCCGTTCTGGACCGGAAGGCGGTGCTGCGTCTCTACCGCGCCCTGGCGAGGGCCGGCTTCGGCGCGGGCAGCATCGGCGACGCGCTGCATTCGGTGTCCGCGGACGAGGAGCTGCTCGACCAGCTTGCTGAGGCGTCCGCGGCCGAGGACCTGTGATCCGCACCATGGGCCTCCTCAGGAGCGCGGACTGCTGAGCGCTGCCGTAGTCTCGGCACCTTGCACGTCACGATGCCGGACGCCAGAGTGTGCCGCAGGCAGGAGGCGCGTGAGCGGATCTCTGCAACGGTCAGCATGAATCCGCCCAGCCGCCTCCGGTCGCTCCAGCGACTCGACGCCGTGGACAGCCCTAACCCGGCAGCTCTCTTGCAGGTCGTACGCCCGGGAGGGTTGGCATGCTGAGCGGGTCGGCGGCCAGCAGAGCAATGCGCTGCTCGGAGTTGAGGCCGAGCAGCGGCCAGCGGAAGCACCCGTCGCGCGGCAAGGAGGGCCGGCCCGAGGGCTGCGCGTGGAACGGCTGGCACAGCTCCTCCACGCAGGCGTCGAACCAGTGCTGCTCCAGCAAGCGGTCGAGCTACTCGAAGGCCCGCACCGTCGGCGTCATCGGCAAGTGGTCGGCACTCAACCTGTGGCGTGCCGCACAGTGCGCGCCGTTACGATTGAGGATGGAATTCGCGGGTCGGGATGATGCGGCATTCAAGAGAGCTCCCCCGGACGGCGGTCGACTCCCCCGGACGGCTGGACTGCCTGCCGCAGGGACGGCGGCGGACCCGCCAGCGGCAGGGCTCGAGCTGGCAGCACTTCCCGGACCTGTTGTCGCTGACGTGCTACGTTTCCGCCCCGCTTGGGAGGTGCTGCCGCCAATGTTGCGGCCGGTCGGAGCGCGGATCCGCCAGATGGCGCCGGACTGACCGCTCCAGTGGCCCGGCCGCGACCCACGGCGGTATGCGCTGGCACGCGTCGGCTGGGGAGCGCTGTGTCGGCAGCGCCATCCGCTGGTGCGCGTTGGGAGCCCCCCGGCCCGGCTCAGCCGGCCTCTCGTTGCGGTGCGAGAATGAAGTCAAGATCATGCTGGACCAAGGGGTCGAGCCGAGCCGGAAGCGGCTATTCAAGGACCGCAGCCAGAAAAAGTGTTTCTCGTATCCGGAAGTGGTCGAGAGCTTGCTGCGGGATTTCCTTGCGGCCTTGCTTCCGGGCGGGAGCGAGTGGTTGAAGCGGCTGGACTTCTCCTCGCTGGAGCGAGTGCCCACCGAGCAGGTGAACAAGGCCTTCAGCGCCCGCTACGCCGACCTGCTGTGGCGCCTGAGAGTGCGCCGCAGGGACGGCTCCCGCCAGTGGCTGCATGTCCTGCTGCTGCTGGAGTTCCAGTCGACGGTCGACTGGATCATGGCGTTGCGAGTGCAGGAGTACGCGGTCGAAGTGTTCTTCAGTCCGCAGCTGTTGAGCGCCAGATTATTTGGCCGCGTAGGGGGCGGTTTGGTGCAGTCTGCGTGGACGGCGGATGGTCTCAGTTTTCCAATTAATCCGCAACACCGCCGCTCGGCGAGGCGGGGGCTGAGGTGCCCTGCGCGGCCCGCGACCTGCGGCCGGAGCAGCCAGCCTGTTTCTTTCTTGCAGTAGCTTGTTTTGCAGTAGCAGGGCCCCCCGCCAAGGGGGCGCTGGGTGCACACTGGAGGGCGGGGGGCGCAGCAGGCCGCAGCCCCCGGGAAGCAGGGTGGCCCGCGCGAGGGTACGAACTCGCCGGGCCGTGGCCGGTGTCATGCAGTCGAGATTCGCGAGCGAATGCACCAGCACGGAATATGTTAGCGAAAAGCTGTGGCTGCAGGCCAGTCCGCCCGCGCAGTGCCCCTACTGCGAGGTGCCGGGCAGTGAGTGCGGCCTGCGCCCGCACGGGTTCTACGACCGCAAGACCCCGCAGGGGACGCGCGTAAGACGGTTCCTGTGCCCGTGCACGGGGCGGACGGTGAGTCTGCTGCCGGACTGTCTGGCCTCGCACTGCACGGGCGATGTGGACACCATCGAGCGCATCGCCGAGCAGCGGGAGGAGAAGCGCTCGCTGCGCCAGATCGCGGGGTGGGCCCGGGAGCGCTTCTACGTGCCCGAGCAGGGGCTCGAGGGACCGCTGCGCTGGGTGCGGCGGCGGGCGCTGGCGGTGGAGCTGTTCCTGATAGCGATCGTCAGCCTGTACCCGCGGCAGTTCGCGGAAGTGGAGCCGACGGTGACAGCCCTGCGGGAGCATCTGGGCACCGAGCGGCTGCTGGTGACGCTGCGCGGGCTGGCCGAGTCCCAACTGGGCCAGCTGGACCCGCCGCTGGGGCTGCGACCGCGTCCCAATAATGCGGTTCACCCCTGTGCCCAGAAGAAACACAACTCCCGGGGGTACCGCGGGCCGCCCCCCAAGGCGCACACTCCTAAGTGAGGCGAGGGAGATGGCGCGCAAACCCCAACCATCCACCGCGGCGGACAGCCGCAAGACTGGCGACGACGTAGCGCTGTTCCGGCACGGCGTGATTGCGGACGTGCTGCGCCTGCCGGCCGGCAGCCGCGAGCGGGCGGCGCTGATCAAGGCCAAGGCGCGGCAGGACTACGAGATACCGCACAGCCGGCGGCGCCGGGTGGGGCGGAGCACCCTGCGGCGCTGGGTGCGGCGCTACCGGCAGGCTGGCTTTGAGGGGCTGCGACCGCGGCCGCGTGCCGACCGGGGGCGCTCGCGGCGCATCGCGCCGGAGCTCGGCGCGGCGCTGCAGGACATCAAGGCGGGCAACCCGCGCCTGAGCACGCGGCTGGTGATCGCGGAGGCGCGCGAGCAGGGCTTGGTGCCGGCCGGCGAGAACCTGCCGCGGGGCACGGTGCATCGCTTGCTGAGCAACGCGGGGCTGACCCAGCCGCGGGCGGAGGCGTTGGAGAACTTCCAGCACTTCGAGTACGAGCGGGCCAATGAATTGTGGATGAGCGATGTCTTGCACGGGCCGAAAGTGGCCTGTGACAGCAGTGACCGCCGCCGCCGCCGCAAAACGTACCTGACATTAATGCTGGACGATGCGACGCGAGTGGTGACCTACGGGGAGTTCTTCTTCAACGAGAACACCGAGAGCTTGCTGTCGGTGCTGCGGCAAGCGATCCTGCGCCGGGGAATTGCAGCTAGGTTGTACGTCGACAACGGTTCGAACTACCGGTCCCGGCGCTTGGACATCGCGTGCGCCAGTCTCAACATAATTTTGATCCGGGCTACTCCTTACCGTCCTCAGGGGAAGGGAAAAATAGAACGATTTTTCAGAACGGTTCGCTCTCAGATGCTGAGTCGCCTGCAGCCGGACGACTTGGCGAGCTTGGAGGCACTGAACACCAAATTCCGGGCCTGGGTCGAGGGAGAGTACCACCGCACTCCCCACCAGGGCCTCGCCCCCCGCACCACGCCCCAGGACCGCTGGGCCCAGACCTGCCAGCGCGTGCGCTTCCCGGACCCGGGCCTCGATCTGCTCAAGCTGTTCCGGCCGCGCCACGAGCGCCGTGTCAGCAAGCACCGCCTGGTGCGCTTCCAGAACCGCCTCTACGAGGTGGACGCCGGCTTGGCCGGTCGCACGGTCACGCTGCTGATCGACCCCGACGCCCCGCCCGAGCGGCCCATCGAGCTCGAATGCGACGGCCAGCCGCAGGGCCGGGCCAGGCTGGTCGACCCGCGTGCCAACGCGCGCCGCCGGCCCCCGCCGCCCCAGCCCGCACCGCCCGCCGCTGACAGCCAGCCGCCCGCGGCAGCGCGGGCGGATCTCCCCGCCGCAGGGCCGCCGCTGCCCCTGCGCAAGCTGCAGGCTCGCGCGACAGACAACCACCCACCCCAGGAGCACCATTGAGATGTACATCCGTCACTTCAACCTCACCGCCTTCCCCTTCCAGCCCCTCGAGCATGCCGACCAGCTCTTCCAGTCGCGCCCGGCGCGCGAAACCGCCACCCGCCTGCAGCACCAGCTCGAGCTGCGCGGCATCGGCCTGCTGACCGGCGAGCCCGGCTGCGGCAAGACCACCAGCGTGCGCCACGTGTGCGCGCAACTGCACCCCAGCCGCCACCGCACCTACTACGTCTCGCTCAGCACCGGTTCCGTGCTGGACCTGTACCAGACCATCGGCTGGGAGTTCGGACTCGAGGTCAGCCGCTACCGCGCCGTCGCGCGGCGCGCCATCCGCGCCGAGATCTCGCGCCGCCTGCAGGAGGCCAACCAGCTGCCGGTGCTGGTCATCGACGACGCGCACCACCTGCTCAACGACGTGCTGGAGGAGCTGCGCCTGCTGACCAATTTCGCCATGGATTCCCAGCCGCGCCTGTGCCTGCTGCTGGTCGGCCTGCCCGAATTGCGCCATCGCCTGGCCTTGACCGTGCACGAGTCCCTCAGCCAGCGCATCGTGGTGCGCCACCACCACGCGGCCCTCGACCGCCAGGAGCTGCCAGCCTACCTCGGCCACCGCCTGCGCCTGGCCGGCTGCGAGCTCGAACTGTTCGAGCCAGCGGCCTGCGAGGCCATCTTCCAAGCGGCGCGCGGCTTGCCCCGCAAGATCGACCGCGTCGCCCACTACGCGCTCACCGCGGCCGCCCTCGAGGACCAGCGCAGCGTCACCGCCGAGCATGTCGAGCGGGCCCTGGGCGAGGTGCGCCAGTGAGCCGCCCGGCCCGGCAAGCCCTGCAGGCGCGCGCCGACCGGCTGCGCGCCCTGTCGCTGGAACAGGTCGCCCGCAGCCTCGGCTACCGCCGCGACGCGCGCAACCGGCAGCGCTGGAAACGGCACGGATCGGTGCTCTCGATCAGCGCTGCGCGCTTCTATGACCACTGTGCCGCGCGGGGCGGCGGCGGCGCCATCGACCTGGTGCTGCACGCGCGAGGGGGCTCCTTCCGCCAGGCCCTCGACTTCCTCGACACGCTGCCCGCCAGCCGCCCGGCCCCCGCCGCGGCCACGCCAGCCGCCCACGCCAGCCGCCTGCACCTGCCGCCCGCCCGCCACGACCGCTGGCCCGCCGTGCAGCGCTACCTGGCCCGCCAGCGCCGCCTCCGCACGCGCCTGCTGCAGCGCTGCCGGCGCCAAGGCCTGCTGTGGGCCGACCAGCACCGCAACGCCGTCTTCCTGTGCCGCGACCTCCAGCGCCGGCCCGTCGGGGCCGAACTGGCCGGCACGCGCCCCGACGCCCGCGGCCGCACCTTCAAGGGCCTCGCCCCAGGCTCCCGCAAGCAGCGCGGCGGGTTCTGGCTGCCCGACCCCGCGGCCGACCCCGCCGGCGTGCTGCTCGTCGAGAGCGCCATCGACGCCCTCTCGGCCAGCCTGCTGTGGCACCACCTGCCCGCCCGCACCCTGATCGCCTCCACCGCCGGCGTGGCCTATCACATCCCCGCCTGGCTGTCGCACTTCCCGGCCAGCGCCCTGCTGTGCGGCTACGACGCCGACCCCGCCGGCCAACGCGCCGCCGCCGCCCTGCAGCAGCGCCATTGTTGTCTTCCGGTTTATTTGGCAAGGCGTTTTCCGGATTAAATGGCAGGCGGGGAGCGGAATTTTCCGGATTGCTTGCGTCTGGCTGGGGGCGAGGGCGAGCTCGAAAACTGCTACTGCAAGAAGGAAAAGGAAGGGGTCAGGAGGAGCGTAGGCGTTCTCGCCCGGCTCCCGGCCCTGCGCGCACGCAATTGCAGGCAAGACTGCCGCGCAGCACCTCCAACGCATGTCCGAAAGCCTACCGGCCGACTCACCCACGCCGATGGATTTGTCACATTAAATGAGAAAGTTCCCTTATCTGGAATCATCCAGTTTGACAAAAACAGCCCATTTTCGTGCCAAATAATGTGACAAATAACAGCCCATCCCGGCCTGCGCCGACTGCGCCCCCCTGACGCCGCCGACTGGAACCAGCTGCTGCAGCGCCTGGCCTGAAGCTTCCCCGCCCGCCAGGCCCCCCAGCCAGACCCGCCAGACCCCAGCCGCCCACTCGCGGCCCGGCTGCAGCCCCTCCGCCCGGCCCGCTGCACCCGCTGACCGTCCCTGGCCACAACCGCCCCGCCACAGCCGACCCTCGTCCTGCCGCCCAGCGCCACTCTCAGCCTGCTGCCCACCAGCCAGCCGCTGCTTCCCACTCGCTCCACGCAGCACTCCCCCTGCTGAAAACTTGTCCGCCCAATGTGGAACAACACCCTCGCCGTCATGTCCGAATAATCTGCACCATCCATCCCCAATTAGATGGGAATTCAACAGCAGCTGGCCGGGGGGAACGTGAGGGCTGGATTCCGGCTGCCGCCGCTGCTGGCGGTGGTGCTGTACAACGGGAAGCAGCCATGGAACGCTCCTTTGGAGCTGGCTCGCTTGGTGGACGCCGAGGCGCAGCCGGCGGCGCGGGAGGAGGGCACAGACGAGTCGGCGCGGGCCGCGACGCGGCGTCTGTTCCAGGGCGAGCGGTACGAGCTGATCGATCTGCAGCGGTACAGTGTCCGGGGGCTGGCGGCGGGCGGGCTGGCGGCGCAGCTGATGCGCTGGGAGCTGATCCAGGACCGGGCCGAGGCGGCGCAGGTGATGAGGGCGGTGCTGGAGCTGCTGCCGCGGGACCGGCATCGGGAGCTGCGGGCGGCGTTCGTGGAGATCGTGCGGCACACCGGGCGGCGCATTGGCTTGGAATTGGATGATTTGGTGGAGGACGAGACGATGAGAGCGATGGAAGCGGAGAAGCGCCTGAACTCGACCTTGGAGGAGCGCATCCAGCGTTACGACCAACGGCTGCGCGAGGAGGCCCGGGCCGAAGGCCTCGGGCAGGGCATCGGGCAAGGCATCGAACAAGGCATCGAGCGAGGCATCGAGCGAGGCATCGAGCAGGAGCGCGCGGAGGCCGTTGGCCGCGAGCGGGAGTTGCTGAGTCTGCTGATCGGGCACAAGTTCGGCCCGGACACGCAGCGGCGAGCCTCCGAGCTGCTGGCTCGCGTCATCGCCTTGGAAGCCCTGAGGAAGATTCACTTCTTGATCCTTGAGTGCGTGGCGGGGGCGCAGCTGCTAAGGCGCTTGGAGGACCTCGCGCAAGTCGCAGCCGACTGACGGGTCAGGCCGTAAGCCTAGTACCCGGCGCTCGACGTGCGGGCGGGAGCTTCCTTTACCGAGTCGCGCCCAGGTCCCCCAAGGGGTTTCCGAGACTGTGAACAAGGCCATCAGAGTCCGCAACTTTGAAGCGTCACGGCGTTCGAGTTCTTGCCGCTGGGACGGCTCCTCCGGATGGCCGCATGTTCCGCCGATTGTGGGGCTCCAAGCCATCGCGGGCCGGACTATGGCGTCGCGGATGAGAGAGCCGGTGTTGTATGTCACCTTATTTGGCACGAAAACGGGATTTTTTGTCAGATTAGATGATTCTGGCTAGGGGAACTTTCTCATTCAATGTGACAAATCCATAGGCGTGGGTGAGTCGGCCGGTAGGCTTGCGGGCCTGCGTTAGAGGTGCTGCGCGGCAGTCCTGCCTGCGGTTGCGTGCGGGCAGGGCCGGGAGCCGGGCGAGGGCTGCTACGGGAGGTGGGCAGTCAACACCTCCGGTTGGCCGGTCGGTCCGGCAGCGCTGCCGGAGCGTGGCCGGCGCTGGCTGCGCGCCGCGGCTTGGCAGGCGCGGGCCCCAGCGGTCGCGCGGTACGGCGACTGCGAGGGGTCAGGATAGAGGGTCGGCCCGCACGACTGACACTCGCCGGGCCGCGGGCGACTCGCGTGCAGTTCCTTCACAAAACCGATCTGAGCGCCGAAGAGTATGTTAGCGCCAAGGCGTGGTGGGATGCAACCCCGCCCCCCTGCCCGTTCCACCCGGATGGGGGGTGCGCGCTGGTGCCGCACGGCAGCTATCGGCGCGTAGAGCCGCCGGGCATGCGCGTGAGGCGCTTCCGCTGCCCCGCCGGCGGGGGCACGGTGAGCATGCTGCCGCAGTTCCTGGCAGCCTGCCTGATGGGGACTCTGGACGAGGTGGAGCAGGTGCTGCGCGAGGTGGAGCGGGCCAAGCCGGGCGAGCCGTGCTGGCGCGACTTGCATCCGGCCAAGCACTACAACGGGCGAGCCAAGGTGTGGGCGCAGCGGCGGATAACGGCTGTGGTGCAGCTGCTGTGCGTGCTGCCGACGCTGCTGCCGACGCTGTTCGGCGGCTGGCCGGGGCGGTGGGCGAGCTTCGACCGGCGCGCCGCAGCGGGCAAGGGCGGCCTGTTGGTGAGTCTGCGGCTGCAGGCGGAGGGACAGCTGTCGGGCTTGCCGGCGCCGGTCGGTTTCCGGCGCGGTCCGGCGCGGGAGCCGCCAAGAAAAGCGGAAAACGAGGGCCCGGGGGGGGCCCAACACGGCATGGACCGTGCCCCTGCGGCCGGCACTCGGTAGGGTGACGGCTGTGAGGGGCGGAATCCACAGGCCGAGCGACCGGAAACGGGCAGCCATGGAGGTGGCGGTGTTCCGCTTCGAGCGGATCGGGGACCTGGTGCGCCTGGAACCCGGATCGCGGCAGCTGCGGGAGCGGCTGCGGGAGCGCTCGGCGCAGCGGTTCGACATTCCGGGCTCGCGGCGCAGGCGGGTGTCGCAGTCCACGCTGAGGCGCTGGATGGCGATCTATCGCAAGGACGGGCTGGAGGGCTTGCAGCCGCGGGCCCGCCGCGACCGCGGTCGGGCGCGGGCGCTGCGCCCGGAGGTGGCGGACGCGCTGGTGCGGATCAAGGAGCAGGACCGCAGCCTGCCGGTGCGGCTGGTGATCCGCCGGGCTCGCCGCGAGCAGCGGCTGGGGCCCGAGGTGCGGCTGGCGCCGTCCACCGTCTACCGGCTGCTGCGCGAGCGCGGGCTGACGCGGCGCGAGCAGCGGTCCGGCGAGGGGCGCGACCTGCGGCGCTTCAGCTACGCCGCCGCTGGCGAGCTGTGGCAGTCGGACGTGCTGCACGGGCCGCGAGTGCGCTGCGCAGCCGACGGCCGCCGGCGGCGCAAGGCCTACTACATCGGCCTTCTGGACGACGCGACGCGACTGGTGACGCACGCCGAGTTCGCTTTCTCCGAGAGCTACGAGGCCTTCCTGCCGGTGTTCAAGAGCGCCCTGCTCAAGCGTGGGCGGCCCGACCGGCTGTTCACCGACAACGGTTCGGCCTACCGCAGCCGGCACCTCCGGGAGCTATGCGCCGGCTTGGGCGTGCGGCTGCTGCGCGGACGCCCCTACCACTCCGAGGGCCGAGGCAAGATCGAGCGCTTCCACCGCACCCTGCGGGAGCAATTCCTGCGACCGCTGGCCGAGCCGGAGCGGCTGGACCTGGATGAGCTCAACCGCCGGCTGGGCCTGTGGCTGGAAGGCGAGTACCACTGCACGCCCCACCGCGGGCTGGAAGGCCGGCGCACGCCGCTGGACGCCTGGGCGCTGACGGCGGCCGGCGTCCGACCGGCCGGCAGCCCCGAGCAGCTCGACGAGCTGTGCCGGCTGCGCTACGGGCGCACGGTGTCCCGGGACCGGGTAGTGCAGTTCCGCTCGCACTGCTACGAGGTGCCGGGCGGGCTGGCGGGCTGCAAGGTGGTGCTGCTGGTCGATCCGGCGGCGCCGCCGGAGCGGCCCATCCCCGTCGAGTGCGAAGGCCGGCCCGCCGGGCTGGCCCAACCGCTGGACCGCGTCGCCAACAGCCGCGTGCGGCGCCAGCCCAATGTTGCAGCCCGGGACGCCCCCGGGCCGCGTCGCGAGCCGCCGCCCGCCCCGGAGGCGACGCCCGCCCCGCTGCGGCTCAGCGACCTGCCAGCGGGGCAACAGGAGGATCCATCATGAGTTACCGACCCCATTTCGGCCTCGAGCGCTACCCGTTCGAGCCGCTCGCCGACTGCGACGAACTGTTCTCGCTGCGCGCCGGCCAGGAGGCGGCCAGCCGGCTGTCGCACTGGGTCGAGCTGCGCGGCATCGGCGTGGTCACCGGCCCGCCGGGCAGCGGCAAGACCACCGCCTGCCGCCAGTTCGCCGCCGGCCTGCATCCCGGGCGCTGCAAGGTCTGCTACGTCTCGCTCACCACCGGCACCGCCTTCGACGCCTACCGGCTGCTGTGCTGGGAGCTGGGCCTGGAGCCGCTGCACACGCGCTCGGGCTGCTACCGCCTGCTGCGCAACGAGCTCGCCCACCGCGTCAACAGCCGCCGCCAGCTGCCCGTGCTGCTGCTCGACGAGGCCCAGAACCTGCGCAATGACGTGCTCGAGGAATTGCGCCTGCTCACCGACCCGGGCCTTGAGGCGGTGCGCGGCGCCTGCCTGCTGCTGGTCGGCCTGCCCGCCCTCGAGCGCCGCCTGGCGCTCGCCATCCACCGCTCCTTCGACCAGCGCGTGGTCATGCGCCACCGCTTCGGCGGCTTGCAGCGCGACGAGGCCGCACCCTATCTCGCCCACCGCCTGCAGCTGGCCGGCTGCCGGCGCGAGCTGTTCGAGCCGCCCGCCGTCGAGGCCGTCTTCCAAGCCTCCCAGGGCGCGCTGCGCCCCGCCGGGCGCATCGCCCACTACGCGCTGCTGGCCGCCGCCTTGGACAAATCCGCCACCGTCAGCGCGGAGCATGTCGAGCGGGCCGTGCCCGAAGCGCGGGCCCGCTCCCCGCTGGCGCGCCGTGCGGCCTGAAGTCCCCGCCCCGCTCCCCGACCGCCTCGCCCGGGCCCGCAACCGCCCGCTGCCCCAGGTCGCTCGCCAGCTCGGCTACCGCCGCGACCCCCGCAACCGCCTGCGCTGGAGACGACCCGGCTCGGTGCTCGCCATCCGCGGCGCGCGCTTCTTCGACCACCGCCGCGGCCGTGGCGGCGGCGGCGCCA
This sequence comes from Bryobacterales bacterium, assembly GCA_963662745.2. Lineage (GTDB taxonomy): Bacteria > Acidobacteriota > Terriglobia > Bryobacterales > UBA6623 > VXMF01. The sequence continues at coordinate 3,134,875 of CAXXUI010000001.1, read as the reverse complement.
TCGACCTCGTGCTGCACGCCCGCGGCTGCTCCTTCCGCCAGGCCCTCGCCTTCCTCGACGCCCTGCCCCCCACCCCGGCACACCCTCCGCCAGCCCAGCCCACCTCCGACCGGGCGCTCTCCCTGCCGCCCCCCTGCCACGCCCGCTGGCCTCCCGTCCGCCACTACCTGGCCCGCTCCCGACGCCTCGACCCCCGCCTGCTCGACCACTGCCGCCACTTAGGCATCCTGTGGGCCGACGCCCGCCAAAACGCCGTCTTCCTCTGCCGCGACCTCCAACAACAGCCCGCCGGCGCCGAACTCAACGGCTCCCGCCCCAGCCCCTCCGGCGCCACCTTCAAAGGCCTCGCCCCCGGCTCCCGCAAACAACGCGGCGGCTTCTGGATCGCCCCCCAGGCTCCCCGCTCCAACACTCCCCCGCACTGCGTGCTGCTCTGCGAATCCGCCGTCGACGCCCTCTCCGCCGCCCTGCTCCAACTCCCCCAACTCCCACCTCACACCCTCTTCGCCTCAGCCGCCGGCCTCGCCCACTCCATCCCCGCCTGGCTCCACTCCATCCCCCCCCACCAACTGCTGTGCGGCTTCGACAACGACCCCCCTGGCCAACTCGCCGCACAGCGCCTCCTCGAACGCCATCCCGCCGCCCGACGCCTCCCCCCTGCCGGCGCCAAGGACTGGAACCAACTCCTGGTCCGCTCCTGCTGACCCCCTCCTCTTCCTTCTTGCAGTAGCCGTTTTCCAGCCCACCCTCCCACCTCCCCAAGCCAGACGCAAGCAATCCGGAAAATCCCGCTCCCCGCCTGCCATTTATTCCGGAAAACGCCGTGCCATTTATTCCGGAAAACAACAGCCGGAGGTCGCAGTCTTTTCTGGCCGGGACCTCCATTGCGGACCGTATACTTGGTTCCTCGCCCTCTGCAGCGGTACAGCGTCCAGGGGCTGGGGGCGGACGCGCTGGCGACGCAGCTGATGCGCCGGGAGCTGATCTAGTGCCTGCGACAAAAGATGCGGGATGTGCGCAAGACGGAATATACAGTATGAAGCTTGGGCAACTAGTACTACATGAGTGATTTCATCGACTGCGAAGATCGCACCGAAATGCCGCGGCGGGGGCCGATCCGGAGCTGGAGGGGCCATCTTCGCAGCCTGCGTGAGGCGGAATCAGCCCTCAGGAGCCGCGCGGATGGACTGAGCCGGTGCCGAAACAGCGGGAAACAGATCGCGTTAGTCCGGACGAAGGCTGCCGAGACTCGCATGCGAACTGCTCTGCAAGAGGATGCTGAAGGTCGTGGATCAGACCGCTACTGAGCTTCTCAACCGACTGCCCTCCTGAGCACCGGACCCCATCTTGAGGAGGGCGGGAGACGGTTGGACAGCCTTCCAGATCAGGCTCCCGCACGGACTTCAAGGGTTGCGATCGGAGACCGGAGTGTGCTATTAGGAAGGCATGAGAAAGGTCATCAACCCGCAGCTGGAGCTGGGGAGCGTGCCGATTGAAGCGATCGACATCAACCCGCAGTCGCGGGACGACATCCCCGCAGTGCTGAAGGGCATCCAGTTCATCTACAGCAGCAAGGACCTGAGAGACAGAATCTTCAGCCTGCTGAAGGAAGAGCTGTTCCGGCCGCAGGACGGCGGGCAGGACGCAGGGGAAGCGAAAGCGGTGAGCGGCTTGGATCCGAACAACGGTCGGCCGGGGATGGACCTGTGGGCAGTCTTGGTGCTGGCCCTGGTGAAGCAGGGATTGGGATGTGATTTCGATCGTCTGGCGGAGCTGGCAAGCAAGCACCTGGACCTGAGGCAGATGCTGGGGATCGGATCGATGGAGTTGAAGGAGTTCACCAGCCGGACGGTGGCGCGGAATGTGCAGCTGCTGACGCCGGAGCTGTTAAGGAAGGTGAACCGGGAAGTGGTGAAGGCAGGACAGCGACTGGCGGGATGGCAGGAAGGGGAGGAGCTGACGGCCCGCTGCGACAGTTTCGTGGTGGAGACGAACGTGGATTACCCGACGGATTACTGGCTGTTGCGGAACGCGCTGGTGGCGGCGTTGCTGGCGGTGGTGACGGCCTGCGAGACGGCGGGGGTGTCGGGCTGCCGGCAGCACAAGCACTGGAAGAGCAAAGTGGAATTGGCATACAGGCAACTCAGAGTGGCCTACAAGAGGAAGAACAAGAAAAAAGAGGTCAAGAGACTGCTGTCAGCGGGGGCGAAGCTGCTGAAGCGACTGAAGAAGCTGCGCCCGCAGCTGGAGGGCAGCGAGGTGGACGAGGGGCAACTGGGAGAGATTGACAGGCTGCTGGAGCTGGCGTATCGACTGAAGGATCAAGTCCGGAGGAGGCTGCTGAAAGGGGAGCAGATTCCGCATGCCGAGAAGGTGTTCTCAATTCACGCGGAGCACACGCGGTGGATTTCGAAAGGGAAGGCGGGTCAGCCGGTGGAGCTGGGTGTGCCGGTGGTGATTGTGGAGAGCAAGGAAGGATTCGTGCTGGGCTGGAAGAATCTGTGGAAGGAGGTGGATGTGGAGGTGACAGTGCAAGTGATGGAGGATATGAAGAAAGAGTGGCCGGACTTGGAAGGGTGCAGTTTTGACAAGGGGTTCTCCAGCATAGCGAACATCCTGGCGTTGGGAGGGGTGTTGGGCAAGCCGGCACTACCTAAGAAAGGGAAGCTGTCCAAGGCGGACAAGGAGCGGGAGAGCGAGAAGTGGTTCAAAGAGGCTAGGAGGGAGCATTCGGCGGTGGAGTCGGCGATTAACAATTTGGAGCAGCGGGGGCTGGACCGAGTTCTCGAGCAGGGCAAGGAAGGGTTCCGGCGCGTGGTGGCACGGTCGATCCTAGCGGCGAACGTGCATCGGATGGGTCTGCTGCTGCAGCGGGCAGCGCGGGCGGCTGCCAAGGAGCGTCGGGACTTGGATCGAGGGGGCGGGCGACTACGAAAAGCCGCCTAGCGCGGCGGAATACCCGGCGGATTGGACTGCGAACTAGGGTTCGTCGGGCGGAGGTGCGCGTTGCGTACGGGCGCCATGCGGGATTCATCCTGGAGTCGGAACGTAGAGCCGACAATCTTGCAGAATCAGCCCGAATCTCCGCTCACAGCCTGATAAGCTAGCTCAATTCCATACCATAAATCACTCGGAAATGGGGTTTTGTCGCAAGCACTAGGTAGTGAGACGCAGATCGGACCTGAGGTCGGCCTGATTACGGCACAAACGGAAGTCGGTCGAGGGCCCCGGGAGGCCGGGGCTAGAACTTCAGGCTGGCGAACAGCTCGTCCGGGGCGTCAGCAGGGCCTCGATCGCATGGCGGCCTTGCTGGCGCGCAGTCGAGAGCACGCTGCGCAGTGTCGCGAAGTCCCGTGCCCCTTGCTCGGTGCGGAAGCACCCCGAGCTCTTCATGCGCAGCTTCATCCTGCGCAAGTCCTGCGCGGCCAAGTTGTTCGTGAGCCCCCACAGCTGCAGCGTCCCGTAGACCGAGTACAGCAGCTCCGTCAGCCGCGCCCCCTGCTCGCTGCCCGATCCGAAGCTGGTCTTGCGGCCGATCACCGCCCCGCGCAGCGCCCGCTCCGCCGTGTTGTTGTCCGGGGCGCCCCGCGGATCCTACACGAACACCCCCAGCCCGTCCTGGTGCGCCAGCAGCGAGTGCGGCTCCTTGCCTTGCGCATCCAGCTGTTGTTTTCCGGATTATTTGGCAAGGCGTTTTCCGGATTAAATGGCAGGCGGGCAGCGAGATTTTCCGGATTGCTTGCGTCTGGCTGGGGGGGCGAGGGTGAGCTGGAAAACGGCTACTGCAAGAAGGAAAAGGAGGGGGGTCAGGAGGAGCGCAGCAGCAGTTGGTTCCAGTCCTTGGCGCGGGGAGGTGTCAGGCGTCGGGCGGTGGGATGGCGGTTGAAGAGGCGTTGTGCGGCGAGGTGGCCAGGGGGGTCGTTGTCGAAGCCGCACAGCAGTTGGTGCGGGGGGATGGAGTGCAGCCATTGGTGGATGGAGATGGCGAGGCCGGCGGCGGAGGCGAAGAGGGTCTGGGGCGGGAGTTGGGGGAGTTGGAGCAGAGCGGCGGAGAGGGCGTCGATGGCGGATTCGCAGAGCAGGACGCAGTGTGGGGGAGTCTTGGAGCGGTGGGCTTGGGGGGCGATCCAGAATCCGCCGCGTTGTTTGCGGGAGCCAGGGGCGAGGCCTTTGAAGGTGGAGCCGGAGGGGGAGGGGCGGGAGCCGTTGAGTTCGGCGCCGGCGTGCTGGCGTTGGAGGTCGCGGCAGAGGAAGACGGCGTTTTGGCGAGCGTCGGCCCACAGGATGCCGGCTTGGCGGCAGGTGTCGAGCAGGCGGGGGCGGAGGCGTCGGGAGCGGGCGAGGTAGTGGCGGACAGGAGGCCAGAGGGCGTGGCAGGGTGGCGGCAGGGAGAGGGCGCGGGCGGAGCCGGGTTGGGCCGGCGGAGCGGGTGCCGGAGGGGGAGGCAGGGCGTCGAGGAACGCGAGGGCTTGTGTTGTATTCCGGATTATTTGGCAAGGCGTTTTCCGGATTAGATGGCAGGCGGGGAGCGGGATTGTCCGGATTGCTTGCGTCTGGCTAGGGCGGCGAGTGTGAGCTGGAAAACTGCTACTGCAAGAAGGAAAGGGAAGGGGTCAGGAGGAGCGTAGCAGCCCTCGCCCGGCTTCCGGCCCTGCCCGCACGCAACCGCAGGCAGGACTGTCGCTCAGCACCTCCAACACATACCCGGAAGCCTACCGGCCGACTCACCCACGCCGATGGATTTGTCACATTGAATGAGAAGTTCCCTTATCTGGAATCATTTAATCTGACAAGAAAAGCCCGTTCTCGTGCCAAAGAATGTGACATACAACACCCCCCGCCCGCACGCACCCGCTCGCGCCGTCCCATTGGCTGGCCAGCTGCTCCAACTCCCGCCGGGCCCGCCCCAGCAGGCTGGCGAAGGCCTGCTCGAGAAGCTGCTGCACCGCTTGGAACTCCGGCCGTTGCGCAGCCAACGGCCGGTCCGGCTGCCACACCGCCCGCCGGCGCTTGGCCAGATGGAACAGCTTGCCGATGCACCGCAGCCAGTCCCGCGACCAGGCCTCCAACTCCGGATAGCCAGTCCCCACCCGCCGGAAATCTCTCCTCTGATGAGCCCAGCACCATGCCAGCCGCACAGTGCCGCCCGCTCGCCGCGCCATGGCCTTGTACGCACTCCAGCGATCGCACACCACCGTCGCCAGCCCCCGCGCCCGCTCCAGCACGCGGCGCAGCAGCTGCTGCGCCGCAGGCGAGCCGCGCGTCGGCAGAATCCGCATCCGCACCGCCCCTTCAGTCACGCACACCCACAGCCACCAGCGCTGGCGCCCGCCCCCGCTCTCCACCTGCTGCACCGGCCAGGTCGTCTCGTCCACGTACAGCACCGCCGCGCCCGCCTGCAGCGGCTCGATCCCGGCCACCAGCGGCTCGAACAAGCCGCTCAGCCGCCGCAGGCCCGCCGACAGCGTCGACCGCTTAATCTCCAAGCCCAGCTGCCCCAGGTCCAAGGCCACCTTGGCCTGCGTTCTCAGCAGCGCGAACACCTGCACCAAGCAGAACGCCCACACGCTGGTGCCCAGCTGCGTGCCGGGCACCAGCCGCGGTGCCGGCGGTCCCACCACCGCCCGCGCGCGCCTGCGCAGTCGCACTGCGGGCGCAGCCGCTGCCGCACCATCTTGCGCGCCACCGCCTCCAGCTGCAGCTCGTAGATCGTGCTCTGCTGGTTCCCGTCCTTGCGGTACGGCTTCCCGCAGTCGGGGCACGCGCACTCCTGCGGCTCGCTCACCGCCTGCCGCTGGGGCAGATGCCCGCGGTCGGTGCGCCCGGGATTGGGCTGCCCCGGCTGCCGCCCGCGCTTGCGCTTGCGCTGGCCCCTTTGCGGCGGCTCGGGCCGGCCCGTGGCGGACGGCGGCTGGTCCGGATCGTCCTCACCGGGCAGCGACTGGGGATCGTCGGCGACATCCGCCTCTCCCCCGGGCAGCGACTCGGAATGCTGCGCGCCGTCCGGCGAGCCCACATCGATCACCTCGCTCTTGCGCCCGAACCGATCCCGGCGCAGCTCCTGCAGCTGCGCCTCCTTGGCGGCCAGCGCGGCCTGGTACGCCTCCAGCAGCGCATCCTTGACGCAATTCTCCGCCGCCCGAGCCTCCCGCTCCGCGGCCAGCTGCTGCTCCAGCGCTGCGCTGCGGGTACAGTTGCATGTCACTCCCGACGCCTGCGCTGCCACCTTGCTCGCCATGGCCCCGAACCCCTACAGTATAAACCATGCCGTCCACCCATGTTCACGCTGCTACAGCCGCTCATGCGCCGTTCCCTAGGGCACCGCCTCGCACAGACTTGCACGGTCAGCCAGCACCGCATCACCGCACCACCTCTACCCGCTCCCCGCCACGGGCACCCGCGCCCGGTTCCCAGAACCGGCACCTACGCTGCGTAAGGACTCAGTAAGGGACTACCCAGCGCCCCCCTTACTGAATCGTTACCGGTAACGAATCGATCGCTGAGGAAATCCTAGGCATTCTTGTGTTGGAAGCAGTCGTCGAAGCACGGCACAGGTCACCGAACCATCCAGAATGATATGCGCCGACCAGTGCGAGTGACTGGACACCAGAAACTGACGAGGGAGGACCTTGCTGATGCGCGGCGCCCAATTCGTGGAGCGCGACTCAAGTGGAAGTGAACTATCGACGAACGACAAGATTGGGTTGTGGTTCTCGGATGTGCTGTCAGAGGATCTCAGATCGGAGTTCCGCGCCGACTGGCTGCTGGATTGCGACACATTCCAAGCAAGTCTTGCCACTCAAGTAGGTAGCAGTACTGCATTGCAGTAGTGGAATTGTGAACTGCTACTATCCGATCTATCTTGACACTTTCGAGCGCCACTGAGTGACTTCTTGAACCGTATTACAGTCGCCGAGAGCGGAACAATACGTCCACTGCAATCCAGTTGGCAAACTACGTTCATCGACTTAGACGTCACATAACGGACGACGAGTTGTCGACACGCACCGCCGTCCACTGTCCATTCACTAGGTCTAGTCGGTATGTGAGGCCGTTGGGAGTCGAGATCCTACTGGATCCGCTTTGAACCTCCCTGTTGCCTCTCCAGTAGCTGCCATCCTCTGCCTTCACTAGGGTCACAATATAGCCACTCGTTCCCAGCCTAACAGTGACCTCCATGGGCGAGTAAGTCGCCGTCCATCGGCCGTCCTGAGTGAACGTTAGCGTGTAGATGTTGCCATTCTCGGCTCTCACATTGGTTTCGCCGCTTCGCACGAGTGCGCCGCCGAGTCGCCACGAACCGTTGTCGGCCTGTACCAGAGTCACAGTGTCGCCGGAACTACCAAGAGGGACTACCAGACTCCCGGGAGGTGTATCTGCCGTCAGCAGTTCGCTCGCGCTCTCCATGTAGGGCTTGATAGTCTCCCACACGTGACTAAACCGGTTGAACCTCGCACGATGATCGGGATGGCAGTAGGGCCCCCAGATTGACTCCTCGCTACCATCCGGCTTAGTGCTGCCGTAATGAATACCTACAACCCGCCAGTCTTCACCCTCTCCTCCAAGTACTGGACTTCCAGAGGATCCCGGCTCAGTTGTACCCAAACGCCATTGAACGATCTGCCACGAGTCTGAGTTCCATCTGGAGTTGATTGATTCGCCGAACGCTGCACGCTTAAGACTGCCGTCAGGATGTCCAACGGTGTAAACTTGTTCCCCTGAGCGAACCGGTGATGTGGTCCATCCAAGAGATGTCCATCCCGTCACCTCCGTTACATCGGATTGACTCAGCCTGAGCAAAGCGAAATCATCATCATCGTCGTCTTTCGAGACCAAGAGAGTCGCCCCATATGTGTAGTCCAACGGCTCGGCCCATTGTATCCAGTCTGGATTACCGTAGCATATCTCGGTCTGGTAGTTCCACAGAAATGACACTGATTGCGCCTGTTCTTGAGTGCTAATACAATGTCCTGCCGTCAGCATCAGTAAGTATGAATCGCTGTCATATCTTGGGTTAATTAGGAATCCTGTGCAAGAACCGGTCCCTTCTTCTGTCGTGATATACAGTCTGGCAACCGATGGCTGGTTCCGTGTCTGTAAGCTCGGATAGCAAGACACATCTAAGTGGCATCCCGCAATATCTGATCGCGGCAGCAGCCCTTGCTTCTTTCCCCGGCTGCCAGGCACTGGAAACTTCTTGTCCATAATTTGTGCCACGCTGTGAATTCTGAACGGAACACTATCGCCAGCACTAATAGGATTTGTAGGAACGTATTCGACCGTCACGGATTCCGAAAACACGAATTGGCTCCAGAAACTTCCAGTATCATGGGGTCCAGCGCCCGAGTAGGGGCCCAAATATGGTCCGTTCCATTCATCATCGTACAGCCAGACTGAACCTTGGATAACAAAGTTCTCGAAACGGAGCCTCAAGGCCCGAACTCCCGGCGAGCGAATTCTTGATCGCCAGACTCGCTTGCCCTCATTTGTCCATTCCCATGTTCCCTCAACCGGAGAAGGAAGTAGTTGTGTGGGACCGAGCCAGCTTGGATCGTGCAGAACTTCAAGATCTACATCGGGTAAGACTGTTTCTTGGGGCGGAGCCAATTGTCCCCGACCGCGTGGCTCGGACGAAGCAAGATCGGTTGTAGAAGCCGCCTTGCTCTGTCCCTCACTCGACGCTGACTGTGACAGAACTTCAGCGGCTAGTGAACTGCAACTCCAAGAGCCGAGAACTAGAATAATAATGATCACCATGCCTCCCAATATCTTGCCTCACCAAGATGTGCGCCCCCTTCAACCTTGAAACATCACAAGCGTGAAGCCCGGCGGCCATCCAAACAATCGTAGGATACTACAAGATGCAGCGGCGGTCCTGAGGGGGCTGGAAGGGGATGGCGCGGGCCGGGACCCCGGATGCAGAGCTGGTTTGGCACTGAGACGCAGCGGCGGGCCCTTCGCGGGCCGTCGTCTCCGGGGGTCCCTCAGGCGGCCGCAGCGGCTGAGCGGGCGGTGCCGAAGATCTCGGCGGGAGTGCGGAAGCCGAGCGCCCTTTGCGGCCTGTCGTTGAGTCGGTCCTTCACTTTGGCCAGCGGCGGCTAGTTGGCAGCGCCGCAGCTCCAGCCTTTGCCGGCAGGCACTGCTGCAGCAGCCCGTTGGTATGCTCGTTCAGCCCTCGCTGCCAAGTGGAGTAGGGCCTGACGAATCAGAGCCCGGCCCCGACGGTCGTCTGGACAGCATCTCCCGCACCGGGCCCCGGATCTCGGCCGGCATCTTCCGCAGTGGCGATGACGCCTTGCGATCAGCCCTTTGGCAGTCCTATGCCCTTCGGACCCTCGTTGCAGCTCAGCTCCTTGCTGACCGCCTACCGCAGCTGGCCTAGCTGGCGCGCGATCGCCGACACCGAGTGCCCGCGGTCTTGCGCAGCGCGTCGATCCGGCACGGCTCCTCGGAACTCAGGTGACTGCAATGCACGGCCATCCCACACCTCCTTGGAGGACCTCCGCCCCGTTTCTCTCCTTCCACCACCATACTCCATACGGTATCATTCCAATCGTGCCGACCATTCAATGGTGTCTGATGCTTTGGCTTTGAACAGGCGTGCGCTCGAATCCGAATCAGCGGTGGTTTGCCTGCAATGATGTCTACATGGACTCTTCAAATAGATCGAATAGAGTCACGAGCTCTTCCGCACCTCGAATCTCAGCCCAGTCTCTCGGAGTTTGGCCCAACGTGTCGACCGCGTTCACATCGGCTCCATTCAAGATCAGCCATTCGGCGACACGAGGATCCCTTGCAGACGCGGTAGGCCAGACAAGCCAGTGTAACGGAGTCGAACCATTGTTGTCGCGGATGTTCACATCAGCTGCTCGCCCGTTTGGGTCCCTCGTCGCATCAATCAAGTATGCGCCGCTGAATCGCTCGAACGGTTGCAAGGCCGCAAGGTGCAGTGGGGTCACGCCGGAATCCCCCAAGCTCGAATTCGGATCTGCACCGAACATCCGCAACAACAACACGGCAGTCGGGCCATGGTCGCTTGCGAGTTCCACCGCTTCATGCAAAGCTGTAAATGCGCTGTTGCTGCGAGCTTCTGGACTGGCACCAGCGATGAGCAACGCCTGAAGGGTGAGAAAGCCCGCGTGATCACTGCGCAGGGCCTCACGAACCGCGGTCTCGCCACTGTCGTCTTGTGCCTCAATGGGAGCGCCTGCCCGCAGCAACGCCCTGACTACGTTGGGGTTGCCACCATAGGCAGCCCAATGCAGAGGGAGTTCACCGCCCCAGAGAGTTTCCGTGGAAGTTACGCTTGCGCCAGCGTCCAGCAGCCTCTGGACATGGTTCAGATCGCCTGCGACGGCAGCCCAGTGCAACTCAGGCACGCTGACGACTCGCGAGGCAAGTCGAGGTTCACTCCGAACAGTCGAGGTGTACGACCTGCCCTTCCCCAAGTTTGGCGGCACCTCTGCCCCTCGTCCGATCGTCGGCTCAACGGCTACCGCATGGCCAGCCAGCACCATGAGCGTCGCGCCGAGCGCGAGGCCCGCAATCTCTAGACAAGTGGTACCCACAACCGAGTAACGACTCCGCCACCAAGAGTACCATGCACCCGAACTCGTTACGCCGAGCGGCAGCGATTCTGAAGATAGAGGAGTTGGCCAGGGGATGGCGGCCATGGCGGGCGTTGGCGCTCGCTAGGCGCAGCCCGTGCGGAGCAAGCCAAGCCGCTTGCGGCAGGCAGCAGGCCCGCTGCGCCTGGTGTCCAAGGGTTTGCGTCAGTGCTGCCTGCCAGCGAGGCACACCGCCGGCTGCGGTTCCTATTGGAGACCGGCTGCTAAGGTACTGCCAACCGGCTGCGTCCTGTTGGAACGTCCACCAGCTGGCGCGGGCCCAACAGCGTTTCCAACAACTCGGTCCAGTCTCGGAACCAGGCGCTTTCGGACAGCGTACGCAGCTTCCCGAAGGAGTCGCGTCGGGTGCCGACCTTGTCCCGACACTGCTGCCACCAGTCGCAGACGCGGTCCAACACCTCGTGCAGCGTGAAGGCGAACAGGGTCAGTATCGCCAGCACATTTGCCAAGCCATCCTTGTCGCGTCCAGGATTGTGTTTGACGTGGTAGCCATGGTTGGTCAGGGCGCTGCACTCCTCGTTCTCGATCTTCCATCTGGCTCGTCCCGCGCAGTCGACCTCGACCATGTTGTCGCGGGTACCTGTCGGGCTCCCCTAGATGGCGCTCCGCTTGGCGCACCCGCGATCGGCGGGTCCAGACTCGCTTCGGCACTGGGAATTCGGCCCTGGCGGTCGATCTGAGCCTCGATGGGACCGTCGCGAAATTGTCAAGCGCTCCTCCAAGGTCCAGACACCAATCATCTTGGTGGCACAGATGAAACGAAGTCTGGAGGCAAGTGGTGATTTCCTCAGAAGGCACCGGGCCGTACCTGCCTCTTCCGTCCGGCAGAGGCCTACTCCCGCATGGTCGATGTTGACCCGCGGAACCTTGCTGTCGACCGTTCGTGGGCTGCGTTTCCAATCCAATCCCCCCGTGCTCTCCCGTGGTACCATGGCTCCGACCGTGGCGGAAGGATGCCATCCCGGTTTTGAAGAGATGCGTTGGTTCACCGTACCCCTCTTGAGCGCCCTAGTGTTCGTTGCTCCGATCGATTCTGCCAAGGGCGCGGAGCCAGTCGAGCAGCGGGCCGCGGCCCATGGTTCTAGGTTGGTCGTGCCCGCGGGCACCCATGTGCCGCTGGTAATGGTCAACAGCGTTAGCACCCGGCACTCGCAGGCTGGCGATCCCGTGTACTTGCGGAGCGTCTTCCCGGTCATCGTGCGGGGCAGGACATTGATTCCGGCTGGTTCGCATGTCACTGGCACTGTCACGTTCGCGAAGCGTCCCGGTAGAGTCAAGGGGCGTGGCAGTCTCGGCATGCGGCTCCAGCAGATCATACTGCCCAACGGAGTTATCCGCAGCCTCATCGGACTGCCCGGGATGCTCGATGGCCGGTCACGGGACTCGCTGGACCGCGAGACCGGAACCGTCCGTTCGCCCGGAGAGAAGGCAGAGGATGCCGCAGATGTCGCCACGATCACGGCAACCGGGGCTTCAATCGGTACGCTCGTCGGAAGCGCTGGGGGGAGTGCTGCAACGGGGTTGGGAGTCGGCTCAGCGGTCGGAGCGGGAGTGGGCATCGCGAGCGTACTTCTGCGAAGGGGTTCCGACGCGCGCCTCGATCGCGGAATGCATGTCGAGATGGTCTTGCTTCACGAGTTGAGTCTCGGAGAGGATCCACGGCAGTCGGTCAGTGGAGGGCGGGGCTCGCGAGGCCCAACGGCTCGGGAAACCGAAGCGCACTCTGATATCAGGCGGACCGGTTTGATCGAGGAGCGAGACGGCAGTCTCGACGTGACGGTAAGTGGTGCTGCGAGAGATGGCGACCAAGCCCATGTGTCCACGCGAATCTCTGACGACCGTTCCAGTACAGGTTCTGCTTCGCACAACGCCAGCAGGTCCAATATCTTCAAGATTGGTGCAAGCGTCTCCAGTCCCCGGTTGCTGCACAGGGTAGCGCCCAACTATTCGAGAGAGGCTCGGCAGGCGCGGATTCAAGGCACCGTCATGTTGGCGGTCGAGGTATGGGAAGACGGCAATGCGCACAATATCCGCGTCCTGCGGGGCTTGGGCAAGGGCTTGGACGAGAAGGCCGTGGAAGCCGTTGAGCAGTGGCGGTTCTCGCCAGGTAAGAAGGATGGCAGGCCAGTAAAGGTTGCCGCCAGGATTGACGTCAGCTTCCGGTTGGTGGATCGCCCTCGAGAATAGTAGTGCAGTTGTAGGAGGGGGCTAAGGGCCCCGGTCGAACGTGCGTGTTGCGACTAAGATGCAAGGGCTCCTCCCCAGACCTGTTCCACCCCCTCGTTCGCGACTTGTCGCGTCGGGTCGATCACAGTTGTGAGTGCGACCAGCGCCTGATTCGCCCGTCTCTCGTTCCGGGCGATGACTAATACGGTCCGTGCGACTCTGCGGAGACGACTGAACGAGCTTAGCCTGATGACTCTCCAGCCTGCGCCAGCTGGCGGAGGCCCGTACTGCCTGCGATTGGATGCGGACTGTGCCGGACGGGATTGCGAAGGCTTCGACGGAACGGTTCCTACTGGCTGAAGGTGTGTTGTCCGCGAACGCCGCCTAGGTGGGATCACAGAGCGGGGACGGCTCCCCATCTGTTGTACGGTGAGTCAGATGAATTCCAGTGTATCGGCTGCGGCGCGACACGGTTCCGCGACGCCGCCCTCGGCTGTTCGCCGGCTCTCTGTTCGATGGGCCTGCTTGGTAGCGCTCGTCGCCGTTTCCACTACCTGTATGGGTGCGGAGAGGCCCAACTTCGTGGTGATCTTCGCTGACGACCTCGGCTACGGCGACCTAGGCGTCTACGGATCAGAGCTGAACCGCACTCCGCACCTCGACCGTATGGCTGCCGAGGGCATGCGCTTCACCGACTTCTACACTGCCGCTCCGTTCTGCAGCCCGTCGCGGGCGTCCATGCTTACCGGCCGCTACCCGCTCCGCGCAGGAGTGCCCTACGTGCTGTTTCCAACCGAGCTGACAGGCCTCCCACCGGACGAGACCACCATCGCCGAGATCCTGTCAGCAGAGGGCTACGGCACCGCGGCCATCGGCAAGTGGCACCTCGGCTGGCCGCGGCCGTTCCGCGCACAGCGCCACGGCTTCGACTTCTTCTACGGCCTGCCGTACTCCAATGACATGCACAAGTGGGAGCCACATATGGTCCTGCGGGCGCAGCATGCCTTCTGGGAGCTGCCTCTGCTGGAGGACGACGAGGTCCTTGAGGCCCCCGTCAACCAGCACACGCTGACCCGGCGCTACACGGAGCGAGCCGTGCGCTTCATCGACCGGCATCGCGACCAGCCGTTTTTCCTCTACTTCCCGCACACCTTCCCCCACAATCCCCAGTACGCCTCCGAGGAGTTTGAGGGCCGCTCTCCGCACGGGCTCTACTCGGACACCGTCGAGGAGCTGGACTGGAGCGTGGGCCAAGTGCTGAAGGCGCTTCGCGACCGCGACCTCGACGAGAGAACTCTCGTCATCTTCACCTCTGACAACGGCCCCACCAGCGGCCGGGGCGGCCGATGGGGGCGTCGCAGCTCGGGCGGCACCACTGGCGGGCTGCGGGGCGGGAAGGGCAACACCTTCGAGGGCGGGCTGCGCGAACCTGGCATCTTCCGCTGGCCCGGACGGATCGCGGCCGGCGTCGAGACGCGGCAGCAGGCGTCGATCCTCGACCTGCTGCCGACGCTGGCAGAGTTCGCCGGAGCCGGCCTGCCCCGCGGCGTCCACTTGGACGGGCGGTCCATCGCGAGCGTCCTGCTGGGCGAGCGGGAGGGGCTGCCAGAAGAGCCGTACTTCTACTACTTCGGGACACAGCTGCAGGCCGTGCGGCTGGGCAAATGGAAGCTCTTCCTGCGCCAGTCTCGCCCGCCTGAGCAGTCCGCGTCGTTGTGGTACCTCAACAACCCAGACCTCTATGAGCGCCATCACCGGACTCGCGAGGAGACCGAGTTGTACGACCTCGAAGCGGACCGGGCGGAGTCCGCGAACGTCGCTTCCCAGCATCCTGAGGTCGTCGCGCGGCTGCTGGCCGTAGCGCTCCGCTTCGACGAGTCCATGCAGCGGGACAAGCGCTCCCCGGTCTACTTGGACCACCAGTGACGGGGCGGCAGCGGCCCGGTGATAGCATGGGGCTGGCGGATGTCCGGAAACGAGCCGCACACCGAAATCCCGAATCGGGTCTTCTTCCGGATCGGCGACGTCTGCCGCATCGTCGGGCTCGACCCGCATGTGCTGCGCTACTGGGAGGCTGAATTCCCCGCGCTGCAACCGAAGAAGACGCCCAAAGGGCATCGCCGCTACCGCCGGGCGGATGTGGAATTGGTGCTGCGGATCAAGCACCTGCTGTACGACCGGAAGTACACGATTGCCGGCGCCCGGAAGGCGCTGGAGCGGGAACCCGGCAAGCAGCGCGGGTCCGGACCCGAACTCGTCGCCGTGCCGCTGGAGTCGTTGGCGGGGATCGCAGACGAGCTGCGACGGATCGCGGGCCTGCTTGAAGACCCCTCCGCCGGCAGCTGAGGCTGCTCAGACCGCCAGCATCAGCTCGGCTTCGTTCCGGGAGACTTCGTTGTACAGAGTGTCCCTCTCGGTCGGTTCACGGCCCGACTCACGGATCAGTCGCAGCAGCTGCTCCCTGCGCAGAGCCTGCGGAGTCGTCGCCCCGGCGTCATGGTAGATCTTCTCCTCCACCACTGTGCCGTCAATGTCGTCGGCCCCGAAGCGCTGGGCAACTTGGGCGATCTTGGGGGTCATCATGATCCAGTAGGCCTTGATGTGCGGGAAGTTGTCCAGCAGCAGCCGGGCCACCGCGATGGCCTTGATGTCCTGGAACCCCGACGTGACCGGAAGATGGCTCATCGGCGTGTTCTCGGGGTGGAACGCCAGCGGGATGTAGGTCTGGAAGCCGCCGGTGTCGTCCTGCAGCGTCCGCAGCCGCAGCAGGTGGTCCACCCGGTCCTCATCGGTCTCGATGTGCCCGTACAGCATCGTGGCGTTGGACTTCAGCCCCAGCCCGTGCGCCGTGCGGGCCGTCTCGATCCACTCGTTCCCGTCGATCTTGTGGTCGCAGATGATCCGCCGCACCCGCTCGCAGAAGATCTCCGCACCCCCGCCGGGCAGCGAGTCGACGCCTGAGTCCCGCAGCCGCTCCAGCGTCTCGCGGACCGAAATCCGCTCGCGTCGAGCCAAGTATCCCACCTCCACCATGGTCAGCGCCTTGAGGTGGACCGCCGGAAAGCGCTGCTTCAGCCCGCGGAACATCCGCTCGAACCAGTCCAGCCCGAGCTGCGGGTGGAGGCCACCGACGATATGGAATTCCGAGACCTGCTCGCTGTACCCGATCCCGGCGGTGTGCCAGACTTGCTCCAGCGACATCGTGTACGAGGACGGGTCGCGCTTCTGCTTGCCAAAGGCGCAGAGCTTGCACGCCGCTACGCACACATCGGTCGGGTTGATGTGGCGGTTGACGTTGAAGTAGGTCTTGTTGCCGTTCAGCCGCTCCCGAACGGTGTTGGCCAAGTAGCCGAGACCCAGCAGGTCGCTCGTGCGGTACAGGGCCACCCCGTCGTCGAAGGACAGTCTCGCTCCCGCCGCGACCTTGTCAGCGATCGGAAGGAGCCTCTTGTCGCAGAACCTCGGACGCATCTCCGCTTGGTCCAAACATACCACGGCCAATCAGCCGGGCGTGCCGGCCCCGCGGACGGGGCGGCATCCTCAGCGCCGTTCCGTCTCGAGCTGCTCGAGGTAGCGCCGCTCCAACCGCCGCACGGCGGCTTGGAATCCGTCCGGATCCACGAATCGCGCTGGATCGTAGGCGTCGCCGGGCCGGTACTTGCCGTGCAGGCCGTACTGCGATCCGTGCGCGGCCACCCAGACATCGACATCCATGTTCTTCTGGCGGCGGAACGTGGTCGCGAAGTCTTCCGCCACGCCCGGATAGGTGGGGTCCGCCACTAGCCTCTTGCCGGGGTTGATCGTTCCCATGTTGGCGATCACTACGGCGTACTCCCGGCCCCCCTCGGTCACCCGCATCGCGTAGCTGCAACTGCCGGCCGTGTGACCGGGCGTCTCCACGACCGTTAGCTTGGCCGAGCCCAGCTCGATCACCTCGCCGTGCTCGATGACCTTGTCCACTTTGACGGGCGGAAACGACACCCGGCCTCCGAAATGCGGGTCGCTGAAGCCGCCGTCCTCCAGCACCGGCGCGTCGGCGGCCGTGGCCCACATCTCTGCGCCGGTGAGCTGGCGAATTTCCGCGAGGGCCGCCGTATGGTCCCAGTGGGCCTGCATCGTGAGCAGGATCTTCACGTCCTCCAGCCGGAAGCCCACCGACTCGATGTTCTGCCGGATGAGGGCCGTGGAATCCTCCAAGCCCGTGTTGATCAAGATGTGGCCGTCCTCCGAAGTGACCAGGAACACCGCTAGGTCATAGCTGCCCACGGCGTAGAGGTTGCCGATCACTCGGTGGCCGGGGAAGGGTCGGGCCCACTCGGCGCGCTGAGCTGCCAGCGGCAGGCTGAAGGCGAGCGCCATGCAGGCGGCAGCGATCCTGTGCATGACAGTCAGTATGCCTTGGGCCGGGCGGGCGGCCCGGCCTCACCAGTCCGGCAGCGTGGGGGCGCCCAGCCACAGGTCCGCCGCCCAGCACGCGAAGAACAGCACGCTGATCCAGCCATTGACGGTGAAGAACGCCGCATCCACTCGTGACAGATCGTCAGCCCCGACCAGCGATTGCTCGTACGCCAGCAGGACTGCCACGGCCGCAATCCCCACCAGCGCTGGCAGGCCCATGTCCAGCCCCCGCCAAGCGAGTACCAGCAGCACGACCATCGCTGCATGGCAGGCCCGGGACGCGAGCAGGGCTCGGCGAACGCCCAGCCGGGCGGCGACCGAATGCAGCCCGGTCCGGCGATCGAAATCCGTGTCCTGGCACGAGTAAATGATGTCGAAGCCGGCAGTCCACAAGGCCACTGCGCCCGAGAGGTAAAGGATCATCGCATCGAAGCTGCCGCGGACGGCGATCCAAGCTGCTGCCGGAGCGGCTCCCAGAACCGCTCCGAGGACGAGGTGCGACAGGGCAGTGAAGCGCTTAGTGAAGGAGTATCCCAGTGCTAGGGCGAGGGCCAGCGGGCTGAGACGGAGGCATAGCGGGTTCAGTTGCGCCGCGGCCAGCACCAAGAGGGCGCACGAGGCGGCCACGAACAGGGCCGCGGACCCCTTCGACAGCCTTCCGGACGGCAGAGCCCGCTTGGCCGTCCTCGGGTTGAGCGCGTCGATGCCCGCGTCTGCCAGACGGTTGAACGCCATGGCCGCCGAGCGGGCGGCCACCAAGGCCACTACGATCCAAGCCAGCTTCGCGGCGATCTGGCCGGCCGGCAGCGGCGTGTCGCGCAAAGCCAGCAGCGCCCCCGTCAGCGCGAAGGGCAGCCCGAAGACCGAGTGCTCGAACTTGATGTCCCCGAGGACTGCCCGCAGCTGTGAGGCCGCAGGTGTCACGGAGTCGACCCGAGCAGTGAGGCCAGCGCCCGGCCGCGGTCCGCCTGCCGCATCAGGCTCTCTCCCACTAGGAAGCCTTGATATCCCGCGTCTGTCAGCCTACGTAGATCATCCGTCGTGCGGATCCCGCTCTCGCTGATGCGCACCACCCCGTCCGGGATTCGGTTCGCTAGCTCCAGCGACGTGTCCAGCGTGACCTCCATGGTCTTGAGGTTGCGGTTGTTCACTCCGATCAGGTCCGCTCCGGCGGTCAGCGCCCGCTCCAGCTCGCTCCCGTCGTGGACCTCCACCAGGGCGTCCAGCCTGAGTTCGCCGGCGCATTGGAGCAGCTCGGCCATTTCGGCGTCCTCCAGCACGGCCACGATCAGCAGCACGCAGTCTGCCGCGCAGGAGGATGCCTGCAGGAGGTGGTAGCGGTCGAGCGTGAAGTCCTTCCGCAGGACCGGCAGTCCTGTCGCCGTCCTTGCCGCGACCAAGTCGTCGATCGAGCCTTGGAAGAACTGCCGGTCGGTGAGCACCGACAAGGCCGCCGCGCCCGCCCCCTCGTACTCCCTGGCGATCCGGGCCGGGTCGAAGTCCTCCGCGATCAGTCCGGCCGACGGAGAGGCCCTCTTGATCTCGGCGATCACGGCGGGGGAGCGGCGCTCCAACGCGGCGCGGAACCCCCTCTTGGGCGGCACGGCCTTCCGCTCGAGTTCGTCTTGGCGGACAATCGCGCGCTCGGCCACCAACTCGGCCCGTTTGCGGAGAACGATCTGGTCGAGAACTGATCGGGCGCTTACTGGAATTGGCTTCGTCACATGTACAGCCCGCCGCTGATGTTCAGCACGTGCCCGGTGATGTATCCGGCGTCCTCCCCGGCAAGGAAGCATACGGCGGCGGCGATTTCCTCCAGCCGCCCCATGCGCCCCAATGGCACTTGGGACAGGATCTTGGCGCGGGACGTGTCGTCGAGCCGCTCGGTCATCGCCGTGGCCACGAAGCCCGGCGCCACCGCGTTGACGGTGATGTTCCGGCTGGCCAGCTCCAGGGCCAAGCTCTTGGTCATGCCGATCAGGCCGGCCTTGGACGCGGTGTAGTTGACTTGGCCGGGGTTCCCGGATAGGCCCACCACCGAGGCGATGTTGATGATCCTACCCCAGCGCTGGCGGATCATCGGGCGCATCAGGGCGCGCGCGCAGCGGAAGGCCCCGGTGAGGTTCGTGTCCAGCACGCGGTCCCAGTCGGCGTCGCGCAAGCGCATGGCGAGGCCGTCGGCGGTGATGCCCGCGTTGTTCACTAGGATCTGCGCGGTACGGCCGTGCGCCTTGGCCAGCGCCTTGACGGACCGCGGATCCCGCACGTCCAGCTCAAAAGCGTCCGCCCTGCCGCCCGCCTCCCGGATCTCGGAGACCAATGACGCCAGCTTGTCGGTCTGGCGGGCGCAAGCGATGACGTGTGCCCCGCCGGCGGACAACGCCTTGGCGCAGGCTCTGCCGATGCCTTGGCTGGCTCCGGTGACGACGGCCACTCGGGTCTTTACCTGCATGCTGCCTCCAAACTGGCTGCATTGTGCGTGCTCCGGCCCCGCAGGGCGCGGTTGATGCCACGCAGCAGACCCGTGAGCACGCGGCCGGGGCCGACTTCGACGAAGGCCCTCACGCCCTTGCCTTCCAACACCTGGATCGTGCGGTGCCAAAGCACCGGATTGGGGATCTGCTGCTTCAGGCTCTCGCGAGCCTGCTGGCCGCTGCGGACTTCGCTAGCCTGCCAGTTGTTAATCAGGGGGATGTCGAGGTCCAGAAACTGGGCCTCGTCGAGCAGCGGGGCCATCTCGTCCCTCGCCGGCTTCATGAGCGCGCAGTGGAAGGGAGCGCTCACTGGCAGCATCACCGCCCTGCGGGCGCCCGCTCGCTTGGCCTCGTCCACAGCCCGACGCACCGCCGCCGCGTGCCCAGCGATCACTACCTGGGAGGGGGAGTTCCAGTTGGCAGGTGCGACCACTTGGCCCTCCGCCGCCGCGCGGCACACGGACTCAACCTTGGAGGTGTCCAGCCCTAGTAGGGCCGCCATGGCGCCCGTGCCGTCGGGAACGGCCTCCTGCATCCGGCGACCACGCGTCCGCACGAGGCGCACCGCGTCGGAGAAGGCGAGCGCTCCCGCCGCCACTAGCGCCGAGTACTCGCCCAAGCTGTGGCCGGCCACGTAATCCGGCCGGACGCACCGCCTGCGCAGCACAGCTTCGGTCGCCGTAGAGACCGTCAGGATGGCCGGCTGCGTGTTCTCGGTGCGGCGCAGGTCGTCGGCAGGGCCCTCGAAGCAAAGTCTCGACAGCGCGAAACCGAGCGCGTCGTCGGCCTCCTCGAACACGGCCCGCGCCTCTGGATGGCGTTCCGCCAGCTCCCGGCCCATGCCGGGGGCTTGCGATCCTTGGCCCGGAAAGAGAAAAGCGGTCCTCGGCATATTCCGTGAGCCCGAGACCGAGTCTAGCAAGTCGCCGAGGGGGAGGGGCGGTGGGTTCGGCTGAGACGCCTCGCGGCGCCATCCGGCGGGACGCCGGCGCATCCCACTCGCTGCGCTTCCACGATCGATTGGAATGCCAACAGCCGATTGCGCTACTCTAAATGCTAGGCTACCAACGGAATGTAAGGTACGCAGCCTTGGATGGCAGCGCGTGGCGCCGGGCCCGAGCCCGATGGATTCGTCGCCAACGCCATACCGAGAGCGGGCCTGCTCAGGACCGGCCGAGCTTGAGGGAATCACCCCTATGGTTGAATTGGCTTGAAGATCTTCGGAACGAGACGGGTTGCGTCCGCCGGGCGCGCAGCCTTGTCGTCCCGTTGGTGTCCGACAGCCCCACGGCCATCCTCGCCCAAGCCTTCGATCCGACATTCGGACACCCCTCGGTGTCGCTCTGGAATCTAGGAATGCACTCGGGAATCTAGGAATGTACCTGCGACGAGAAGATCGATGGTCCGCCGGATCCAGGCGGGCGAACACGTCCCGATCCTACCGGGCGGAGTCTGCGCGGGAGGCGGCGAAGCGTTGCTGGGTCCCTCCGGGCGAGTCGGCGACACTGGGCAACACCTCGATCGGGGGCATGCTGTACGTTGGCACCGGCCTAGAGGCCGAACTCGGCGGGCATGCCGAGAATTGCCTCGTCGACCCGTCCCTGCCGGTGGCCTCGCGTATCGTTCGCGACGCGACCGACGCGGGGTTCGCGCCTCGCTATGACGAAATCTCGCCCAGCGACCGCTTAGGGTACCTGCGCTGGCTAGCCTCGGGGCGGTCCGACCCGAATGTTGCTCCACCGTTCCTCCGGCTCTACTTCTTCGGCCTCGAGCGCCGGCTCGTCGTGGACGAACCGTCGGATTCCGAGCGCGACGCGATCATCGCGGAGGTCCGGCGCCTGGACCGCCTCTATGGGGAAGAGTACGGTCTCGACGAGGAGCTCGACGAGCTGCTGGAGTTCGTCTTAGCGCTGCAGCCGGGGACCGTCGCACCGGAACCGCTGGCGATGCTTGACCACGAGGGCCCCGATCTGCCGCTGCCACTCGCTGCCAGCTTGGGCCACCGCGTGGCGGCCGGCGCCCCGATCTCGGGGAAGTGGCTCTTGTGCTGGTGGCTGGCCCAAGTAGAGAAGCCCCTCAGAGCCGCCGAGCTCAGGGTGCTTGAAGAGTTCGTGGAGCTGTTCGAGATGCAGTTCCACAAGCGTTATCCGGACGGCTTGATCGTGGATGGCGGGACTAGCGGATACGATGTCCGTTACGAGGCGGCGAGCGGAACGTTCGTGAGGCAGTTGCGCCCTGACGGCGACTTGCTGCCCGATGTGGATCGGCTGAGGCGTCCGGCAAGGATCGCCGAGAGCATTGCCGACGAGTGCTGGCATGCCTTGGATCCTTACTGCAGGATGCTGACCAGACAACCGTTCAAGAAGGGATCCGTCGAGGCGCAGCTCCAGCTGCCCGCCGACTTGGCGATTTCCTTTCCGAACGAGGGCCTAAAGGCCATGCATGCGTGGGCGGAAGAGCAAGTGCTGGCGCCCAACGCCCGAGCCAGCGTGAGGGATGTCCTACGGTTTTACGAAGGCCGCCCGCCAAAGGGGCTGCGCAAGCCCAGGCTCGTGGCTGCCGCCAACGCGCTTGCCTTGGGCGGGTATGGGCTTGCGCCGGATCCGCGGTTCAAGAAGCGGCCTCCCCACCTCGGCCAGAGTGTCGCGCTGTTCCGGCTGCCCGCCAAGGTGGCCGAGCCTGCCGACATGTCTGAGCATTACGCCCCGACGCTGCTGATCCTGAAGCTGGTCCTGTTCGCGGCTCAAGCCGCGGGCGCGGTCTCGGAAGCGAAGATGCGGCTGGTAGAAGGTCTGATCGACCGTCGCTCCTGCCTCGAGCCGGCGGACCGCCTGAGGCTGAGAGCGGACCTGCGCTGGATGACGGGTCAGAAGATCGGGCCGCTGTCGATCCGGAGGCCGTGCAAGGCCCTCGCACGGCAGGAACTGGACGAGGTCTGCGAGGCGGCGGTGAAGATCGCTTGCGCCGACAAGCCGGTGGATCCCCGATCGGTCGAAGCCGTGCAGAGGCTGTACCGATCCATGGGCCGCTCGCCGGACACCGTCTTTGCTAGCCTGCACCGGGGGACGGCCAAGCTGGACTCGGGCCGCATGCCGGCTCCTCAGCAGCCCGCCAGTCCGCGGCTCGCGTTCAGAGCGGCCAGGCGCGTCCAGCACGCTACTTCGCCCGCGTCGGGCGGCCTCGATCTGGATCCGGAGCGGATTTCCGCGGTCGTCGAAGACACCAGGGCAGTGTCGACCGTGCTGTCGGAAGTGTTCGCCGAAGATGAGCAGGAGCAGGCCGCTGCTGCTACGAACGGATCCAAGCCGCAGGCCGTGTACGCGGGCTTGGATTCGACGCACTGCGCCTTGGTGCAGGAGCTCTTGGACCGCCCGCAGTGGAGCGTAAGCGAGTTCGAGGCGCTGGCCAAGCGGCTGGGGCTGCTGGCGGGTGGTGCTCTGGAGGCTGTCAACGAGTGGTCCTTCGAGCGGTTTGGAGACGTTCTGCTGGAGGAGGACGACGAGTTCACCATCAATCTCGATGTCTTCCAAGAGCTGCATGAAGAACTCGGCACCTGATCAGATGCGACGACTAAGAATTCGCCCACGCGAGCGAGACGCCATAATCCAAGCCTTGCGGGCCGGAGTCGTGCCGCGGCTCGGTCTGCGCCACCTCCAAGTCGGACGAGCCCGCGAGGTTGCGGAGATGCTCCGTGACATCGAGCGCGTCCAGCATGAAGGCTCGTGCATCCGATTCGTCATCGGGGAGTACGGTTCGGGCAAGACGTTCTTTCTGAACCTAGTTCGGCTGATCGCCCTTGAGAAGGGTCTCGTGGCGATGTCGGCCGACCTGACGCCGGAGCGGCGGCTCTACTCCACCGCCGGCCAGGCGCGTTCGCTGTTCGCGGAGATGGCCCGCAACCTGTCGACGCGAACCAAGCCGGGCGGGGGAGCCCTGCGGAGTGTTGTCGAGCGCTTCGTGTCCACGGCGGTGAGGGAGGCCGGGCCGGATGGCAGCGTGGATGCTGTGATCCGCAGCCGGCTCGCTCGCTTCGAGGACTTGGTGGGCGGCTACGACTTCGCGACCGTGGTCGGCCGCTACTGGGAGGGCCACGAAGAGGGCGACGAGCAACTGAAGACGGACGCCCTGCGCTGGCTGCGGGCGGAGTTCTCGACCCGCCTCGACTCCCGCCGCGCTCTAGGCGTCCGCACCATCGTGACGGATGCCAGCGTGTATGACCACCTCAAGCTCATGTCCGTGTTCGTCCGCGAGGCCGGTTACAAGGGCCTGCTGCTTGTGCTGGACGAGATGGTCAATCTCTTCAAGCTGGCCAACAGTCGCTCCCGCAACGGCAACTACGAGCAGATCCTGCGGATCCTCAACGATGTGCTCCAAGGTAGCGCCTCCTCAGTCGGGTTCGTGATGGGAGGCACGCCGGAGTTCCTCATGGACACGCGGCGCGGCCTGTACAGCTATCCGGCGCTACAGTCCCGCCTCGCCGAGAACGCCTTCGCCCGGGACGGTTTGGTCGACCTGTCGGGCCCGGTCATCGCGTTGCAGAACCTTTCGGCCGAGGATCTGTATGTGCTGCTGACGAACATCCGAGCTGTGTTCTCCTCCGCTGACGGCGACGAACGGCTGCTGGTGCCTGATGAGTGCCTCAAGGCCTTCATGTCCTACTGCTCCGCTCGGATCGGGGATGCGTACTTCCGAACGCCTCGCAACACCGTCAAGGCCTTCGTCAGCATGCTGTCGGTGATCGAGCAGAATCCCGGCGTCGAGTGGCGCAGCTTGGTGGGCAAGCTGGAAGTCAAGCAGGATGACGGCACCGGCGCCGACATAGAGGACTCGGCCTCCGACGGCGAGGACGAACTTGCCACCTTCCGTCTCTGAACCCGCCGTCAGCCTGCGATCGCCCGCCTTTCGCCGACTGGCGCGCCAGGTCCGGGAATGGATCTGGCGCAAGGGTTGGAAGTCGCTGAGGGACATCCAAGAGCGGGCGATCCACGAGATCCTCGATGGTGACCGGGATATCGTCCTCGCGGCCCCCACTGCGTCGGGCAAGACCGAGGCGGCCTTCGTGCCCCTGCTCTCGAGTTTGGTCTCGTCGAACGGCTCGAAGAAGCCGGGCTTTGACATCTTGTACGTCAGCCCGCTCAAGGCGCTGATCAACGACCAGCACCGCCGCCTTGAGGAGTTGTGCGACTCGCTGGATATCCCGGTGCATAAATGGCACGGCGACGTGGCAGCGATCTACAAGGAGCGAGCGGAGGCTTCCCCCGGAGGAATCCTGCTGATCACGCCTGAGGCGCTGGAGGCCATGTTCGTCCGACGCGGCACTCGAATTCCGCAACTCTTCGGCGGCACGTGCTGTGTCGTGGTGGACGAGCTGCATACCATGCTGGACACCGAGCGGGGCATCCAGCTCCGGTCCCTGCTGAGCCGCATGGAGATCGCCGTTCGGAGGCATGTGCGCCGGATCGGCCTGTCGGCGACCCTCGGGGACATGAACCTGGCGGCGAAGTGCCTTCGTCCCGGGTCGGGAGCCACCGTGACCATCATCCGCAGCGAAGCCAGCGGCCAAATTGTCAAGCTATTGGTCAAGGGGTATCGCGTCGGAGTGGTGCCCAAGGCCGCTCCCGACGTAGAGGAGGAGGCGAAGCAAGAGCCTGCCGCCGTCGAATCCTCCAGCGGGCGGTCGATCGCGTCCCACATCTTCCAGCGACTCCGCGGGCGGCAGAACCTAGTCTTCGCCGACAGCCGCCAAGCGGTCGAGCTCTACGCCGACCGGCTGAGGGGGCTGGCGAATCGGAACCGGTTGCCGAACGAATTCCACGCCCACCATGCCAATCTAGCCCGCCAGCACCGGGAGTTCGTGGAGAAGCGCCTGCGCAGCGCCAGCCAGCCCACCACTGCTGTCTGCACGTCAACTCTCGAGCTCGGGATCGACATCGGCGATGTCGAGAGCATCGCTCAGATCGGTCCGCCCTACTCGGTTTCCAGCACCCGCCAGCGCTTGGGGCGATCCGGCAGGCGCATGTCGAAGGCCGCGGTGTTGCGCACCTACATTCAAGAAAGCGAGATCGGCCCCGGCAGCCACCCGGCCGACGAGCTGAGGTTTCGACTGATTCGCACGATCGCGATCATCGACCTACTGCTGCAGGGATGGTGCGAGCCTCCTGAGCACGGCGCTCTGCACCTTTCCACACTGGTGCAGCAGATCCTGTCGGTGATCGCGGAGCGGGGCGGCGCGTCAGCGCGAGTCCTGTTCGACGTCCTGTGCATGAAGGGAGCCTTCGCGGCTGTCGATGCCCAGCTGTTCAAGGAGGTGCTGGTCGCGATCGGCCGCGGCGACAGCCCACTGATCGAGCAGATGCGGGACGGCACGCTCCTGCTCAGCGGAGCCGGCGAGCGAATCGTGGAGCACTACACGTTCTACGCGGCCTTCGGGACGCCGGAGGAGTACCGCGTGGTCGCGGCGGGCAAGGTGCTGGGCACGCTGCCCGTGGATTTCGCAGTCGTGGTCGGTTCCGCCATCATCTTCGCCGGCAAGCGCTGGCGGGTGACTGCGGTGGATGCGCTGACCAAGGTCATTGATGTCGCTCCGGATCCGTCCGGGCAGCCTCCCAAGTTCTCGGGCAGTCCGGGACTGCTCCACGACCGCGTGGCGGAATCGATGCGCAGCGTCTACGAGAGCGAGCAGGTGCCGCCGTACTTGGACGCAACGGCGAAGGAGCTGCTCGCCGAAGCCCGCTCGAACTACCGGTTCCGGGGACTGCACCGAACCTCCGTAGTCGGTCTCTCCGCCCGCCATTCGGTCGTGTTCCCTTGGCGCGGGACCGTCATGACGGAGACGCTGGCGCTGGCGCTGACCGCTCTGGGCCTGAAGGCTTCGCCGCACGACCACTTCGTGGTGGAGGTCCGCAGCGGTGCGGTCACCGTGCAGCGTGCTCTGCGGATCCTCGCGTCTCGGCAGGTGCCTCGCGCGACGGACTTGGCGAAGCTGATGCGCAATCTGGAGCGCGAGAAGTACCATCGTCATCTGAGCCCCGCCCTGCAATGTGTTGACGCGGCCTCAGCCAGGATCCGGGCGAACGCGATCCCCCGGCTCGCGGCCGAGCTGCTGTCTTCTGCCAAGAGTCGTCGCAAGCGATCGCTGGGCGCTCGCCGCGGGCGGCGGGGTTAGGGAAATTCGATCAGCGGATCTTGAGAGTCGGGTCCGTTGCGACTGAGTCAACGACGGTCTGCGCGGCCCGACCGCCCGCGCCGCGCTAGGCTAATTGGAGCTGCTCGGTGCCGAGCAGCAGCGAAAAGGACCTTGGACATGACATCGCGCCGCTCGTTTCTTGCCTCCACCGCCCTCGGCTCGACCGTCCCGATGACGGCCGCGTCGGCAAGTCGCATTCTCGGGGCCAACGATCGCATCCGACTGGGGCTGATTGGTTGCGGAGGCATGGGCCGAGGAGACCTTCGGGACATGCTCCGTGCCGGGAACACCGAGGCTGTCGCTCTCTGCGACATCGACGAGTCACAGATTGCGAGGACCGAGCGGGACGTGACTTCCGACTTCGATCAGAGTCCCGAATTGCGTGCGACTGACTTCCGCCGTGTCGTCGAACGAGATGACATCGACGCCGTGATCGTGGCCACTCCGGACCACTGGCATGCGCTGCCCACAGTCGAGGCGTGCAAGGCGGGCAAAGACGTGTATGTCGAGAAGCCGCTGTCCATCACGGTGTGGGAGGGACGCCAGATGGTGCAGGTGGCCCGCAAGCACGACCGCGTCGTTCAGATGGGCACGCAGCAGCGCTCCGGCAAGCAGTACTTGGAGGCCAAGGAGTATCTCGACAGCGGCAAGCTGGGACGAGTCCGGCTGGTGCGTTGCTGGGCGTACTTGGACTGGAAGGGCGAGACCCCGCACCAAGCGGATGCCGACGCTCCCGCCGGGATCGACTACGACATGTGGCTGGGTCCGGCGCCAGCGCGCCCGTTCAACCGCAACCGGTTCCACTTCAGCTTCCGGTGGTATTGGGACTACTCGGGCGGGCTGATGACGGATTGGGGCGCGCACATGATTGACATCGCCAATTGGTACATGGGGATCAAGGCCCCGACCTCGGCGATGTCCGTAGGGGGCAAGTTCGCCTATCCCGGCGACGCGATGGAGACTCCGGACACGCAGCAGGTCCTCTACGAGTTTCCCGAATTCTCAATGGTTTGGGAGCATGCCTTGGGCGTAGGGCGCGGGCCTGCGGACCGGGAGCACGGTGTGATGCTGCACGGTGAGAACGGGATCCTCATCGTGGACCGGCAGGGCTGGGAAGTCTTGCCGGAGACTGACCGCATCGACAAGCGGACTCGCGAGTACAAGTCCGCCGGTGTGCCGCACCAAGCCTATCGACCGGATCGCGAGAATATGCACCTGGATCACGTCAAGAACTTCTTGGACTGCATGCGAAGCCGCGAGCGCCCGCGCTCCGATGTCGAGATCGGTCACAACTCGATGATCGGCTGCCACTTGGGGAATGCCGCCGTCCGCACTGGACGCCGGGTGTATTGGGATGTCGAGAACGAGAGAGTGGTGGACGATCCCGAAGCGGAGGCCATCATGTACAAGCGCCCCTACCGCGAGCCATGGAAGCTGGAAGCATAGATGGTGCACTGTCCGGACTGAAGGCGTGTGGTGTCCGATGATCACCGAGTGATTCAGAACAAGAACCCTCCCGCATGAAGTTCCGCGCCCCTTGCCCGGTGCGGAAGCACCCTTAGATCTTCATCCGCAGGTCCTGCTCGGCCAAGTTGTTCGTGAACGACACTTCAAAGTCCGCTAGGAAGCGCAGCACGTCCGCTTGGCGGTCCCGCAGCCGCAGCGCCAGATTGTGCCCGAGCCGTCGCCTCTTCCGCCTCCGCGCCAGCGGCTCCAGCCCACGGTGGTAGGCCAGCCCCTCCTGCACCAGCCGCTCGTACTGCTTCCGGATCCGATCCACCGGCGAGTGCGGCAGTTGCACCCCCAGCCGCTTGGCGATGCGCACCGCCCGTCGCAACGCCTGTTCTGGCCACTGTGGTGCAACTCTGCCTAGGCAGTTACGACGATCAGGAGTTCAAGGGTTCGTTCTGAATCTGATTCATCATCACGTTATGCCAGTTATCGAACTTGAACAGGAGATGATGACTTTGAACAGCCAACCGGTGAATTTCGTTGATAATCCAGCTCATTGCTAGGATGTCTGGATGTGTGATGAGTGTGTAGAAATCCCCAATATTGGGTTGGTGTTGAGCAGGACGACCGTCAGCATTCATTATGGTAATTGACTCATTTACTCGGACGATTACGTACTTACCAAGAACATGAATTAGGTTTGGCCTTCGCTCTTCTGGGATTGTGTGGTTCCTAGAATAGTAGTCGACAATGTGGTTATGCAACGTATTTGAGTTGATTCCATCGTAAGCGAATATTATCTTGTATGGGGAATCTATCCAACGAGAAGTTGGAATCCTTAGAACTGGAGATACAATCTTATCTGACCTCGGCATCGGAGGTATTGAACTACACTTCCCTAGTGCGTCTTGCAGTCTGTCCTTGTCTAAGACAGATTTAATTTCCGCTACTGCAATGCTACCTAACAGCGGTGCAATGTGTTTGTTCCCTTTGGCCATTCGAAACCTAAGTGTGTTTCCGTCAGTAACTATTATATCTACTTGCTCTGACCTATCACCATTCAAACCAAACAAATATCCACCCAAGAATACATCACATCGCTTAGGCAAGAAACGCTCCAATATTGACTTGTACGCTTCTTCACGCTCTGTTCCTACTCCAGTAGGATCATTGAGAACTCTAGATTGCTTAGCTGCAATCCTCAATTCACTCGAAACATGAGAGTAGTGCTTTACCATTTCTTCAAGGACCGACTTCTGAATCACTAGAACTCCTCTTCTCGTGGTCTATCACAAGGCAGCAGATAAGTCTATCAACATCCTCAAGCCAGCGGCGTCGACCCGCTGGCCGGAAGATAGTGCTGCCAGGCGAGTACGGACTCAACCTCACCGTCCCGCCCCTGCTTCGTGCCCGCGTCCTTCTCTCTTTGCCCCAACATCACTTGGCTGGCACCTCCCGCCAGCGACAACACCATCGAAGGCCCCGCCATACGTGCGCACTGGTCGGACTTGCAACGGCGCAACCCAGCCTTCTTCTAACGTCATTGTACACCTTCCGTGTTTGATGTCAAGCCCGAAGCGCTAGAAGAAGGCACCTCCGGAGGGGCTGCCGTGGGCGGCAGACGGTGGCGGGTCCACGGTGACGGGTGACGGTACGCGGCAACGACACCTTGGCACGCACGACCCTAGAGGACCGAGGCGGGGCGGTCGGCCGGGGTGGATCAACGGATGGCAGGCCGCCCGCCAGGCGGCCTGTCACACTGCTGTTGCTGGGGGGGCACGGTCATAGGCGTTAACTTGTTTTCTCGAAGTGTGTAGACTAGGGAGGTGCCTGAAAGAAAGCCGCCGGGGATGCGGGAAGACTGGAGCTTGCTGGTCACGTTTCTACCGGCCAACTGGAGGGACTTGGCATTGAGCACGGGGCGCTGACGGGGCTGCGCAAGGACCAGTCCCCGGAGAACCTGCTGCGGGTGCTACTGATTCACCTCGGGTGCGGACATTCGTTGGGTGAGACGGCGATCCGGGCCAAACATCATGAGCGGCCCCGGATCACCCCGGCAGAATGAAATCCGGCTTCGGCGAGACACCGAGCGGCGGTGGGTTTCCGGGCAGGATTCCGAGCCTGTGCTCGGATAGGGGGGACGGAGGCGGGACAGTGGTCGCAAAACCTATTGGTAGGAGCAGTCTTCGCAAGCCAAACTGGCCCGGCATCCCCGAGTCGTGCCCCGGATTGTTCCCAGGCCCGCAGCAGGCCTGTGGACGGACAGCAAATTGACCTCGTCCACGGGACGAGTGTCCCATACCGGGAATGCCTCCCCGCCGCCGTCGGAAGGGAGCATGCAACCTGCAAGACACGATCCGATCGGTTGACGAGATGCACGTCGTCGAACCGCGCGCCGCGGGCATCGACGTGCACAAGATGCAACTCACGGTCAGCCTGCGCCTGTGCGAGGTGGGCAGCCCAGCCGCACAGTGCCTCACGCAGACCTTCGCGACCCATCCGCAAGGGCTGCGCAGCATGGTCGCCTGGCTGGCTGAGCACCGCATCGGGGCGGCCACCATGGAGAGCACCGGCGTGTACTGGGAGCAGCCGTACCGGGCCTTGGAGCAAGCCGGTGTGCGCGCCAGGCTGGTCCACGCGCAGCACGTGCGCCAACTCAAGGGGAAGCAGACGGACGTGTGCGACAGCCTGTGGCTGGCCCGCATCTGCCAGTTCAAGCTGGCCCAAGCCAGCTTCGTGCCTCCCCAGCAGTTCGCCGATCTGCGCCAGATGTGCCGCTATCGGCGCAAGCTGGTGGCTGACCGCGTGCGCATGCGGCAACGCATCCACAAGCTGCTGGACCGGGACGGGCTGCGCGTCGGCGGCGTGCTAACCGACCTCTTCGGCCTCAACGGGCGCGCCATTCTGGACGGGCTCGCGGCCGGCTGGCCGGCGCAGCAGATCCTGGCGGCCCTCACGGCGCACGTGCGCCGCAAGATGGAGCCTCTGGCGCTGGCCTTGGAGGCGGAACTGGACAGTCACTCCATGTGGCGCCTGAGCAGCCTGCTGCAGGACTGCGACGCTCTCGAGGAGCGCCTTGGGCAGCTCGACAGGCGCGTTGAAGCGGCCCTCGCCGAGCACCGCGAAACGCTGAACCTGCTCGAGACCATCCCGGGCATTCGGCGCACGAGCGCGCGCGCGATCCTGGCCGAGCTGGGCCCGGATCCGGTGGGCACCTTCGGCCACACCGGCAGCCTGGCGTCGTGGGCCGGGCTGTGCCCGGGCAACAACGAGAGCGCCGGCCAGCGCCGCTCCGGCCGCATGCGCCCCGGCAACGCCAGCTTGCGAGCGACGCTGACGGAGTGCGCCCACGCCGCCGGGCGGACGCGCGATTCGCAGTTCCACGGCTACCATCGCCAGCTGACCGCCCGGCGCGGCTACCAGCGGGCCACCTCCGCGACGGCGCACCAGCTGCTGCGCGTGATCTTCGCGGTGCTGCGCGACCAGCAGCCGTATCGGGATCCGAACATCGACTACCGACAGCTGTTCGTGAAACGCAACGCGCCGCGCTGGTTGCGGATGCTGGAGCAATACAAGTACCTGCCGCAGCTGGCCAGCCAGCAGCAGACAGCCGCAGCCTGAGCCAGACCAGCAACCCAAGCTTCCAACGAGCCGGGCCTAGCTGTCATCGACGGGGCATCAGCGGGAACGGGCATCGAACGGTACCAGGGTCGGTCGCACTCAGCAAAATCAGTCGCCGCGCGCGGAACACTCCGCCCGCTGCTAGGGCGAGGTGCGTCTGCCTATCCATGGGATTTCACAGCAAAGAGGTGGAGTTAGCCCATCTGTCGTCGGTGGCACTGTGGAAGAGGCTGAGGAAGTCGCAGGAGTGGCAGCGGGCGCTGTGCATCGAGCTGTTCAGGGAGTGCGGCGTGCAATTAGCGGGCGAGAAGGGCCTGCAAGTGAGTTCCTTCGACGCCACCACGGTCAAGGAGCCGGGCATGTCGGGGTCCCTCTGGAGCATCCACTACAGCGTGCGTCGGCCGGCTCTGGCGTGCGACTTCTTCTGACCGACCGAGACGCAGGGACCAAGAACGGGGGAGACTCTCCGGCAGTTTCCCACCCGGCAGGGCGACAGCTTGCTTGCAGACCGCTATAATTGCACAGCCAACGGCATCGGGTATGTGGTGCAGGCTGGAGGCTAGGTGACGGTGCGGGTGAACCCGGGGTCGATCTCGTTCCAGACCGAGCAGGCACGACGCTTCGACCTGAAAGCGAAGGTGGGGAGTTCGTGAAGACGGGTCCGTGCGGGCTTGGCAGGTCAATGTCGCGGCTCCGCAGGTACTGTTCGTCCATGGGAGGGTGTGCGCCCTCCGCAAGACGGAGGAGTCCATCGAGATCGCCCAAGAGGGCATCCGCAAGCAGGCGCGGAAGAAGGGGCGCAAGATACGTCCGGAGACCTTGGAGCTCGCCAAGTTCGTGATCGTGTTCACGACTCTGCCGGAAAAGGACGTTCCGGCCGAGGAGGTCTTGGAGCGGTATCGTCCGGGATGGCACGTCGAGTTGGTCTTCCGCGTGTTGAAGACGGGCTGCGGAGTGCAGCGGACTGCGTTCCGGAGCGAGGTCCGACTGCAGCGCGATGTCGCGTTCAAGCGCGTGATTGCGTGGCGGTTGATCGTGCTGACCCTGCTGGGGAGGCAGGTGCCGGAACTGGGGGCGGACCTGCTGTTCACGGAAAGGAGCTGGAGTTCCTGCGCGCCTACGCCTGCGAGTACCAGTTCCCGCAGCCGGACAATTTGGGCGCGGCCATGCACTTGGTAGCGCATTTCGGGGGACACAGGGACCGGCGGCACGACCATCCCGCCGGTCACCAGACGATTTGCCATGAAACACCCGGTTTGGGTGGACGCAGTTCTCCTGTCGCGTGGCGCGCTACGCTTGCCACGGCAGTGTGACGCTGGCGTCTCCGGTGGGTGCCGTCCCAAGGCAGCCCCGATCTGTGGCCTTGGGCCCGACGATTGTGAGTGGAAGGACCTGCGCTGTGGTCTGTTGTCTGTAGCCAGCCCGGCTCTGCCTAGGCGGCTGCCCTTACCTCGTCCAGGTAGTTGTGCTTGCTCAGCATGCGCAGCCAGCGGGGCGCGTTGCGCTTCACCAGCAGGCTCTCGTAGTTGACCTTGGGGTCGCGGTACGGATGATCGTCGCGCAGAATCGCGTAGATGGTGCGCAGCAGCTTGTGCGCCGTCGCCAAGGTCGCGCGCTTGTAGCCGATGCGGGCCTTCATGTTGCCGTGGTAGCCGTGGAATTGCGAGTTGCTGGTGCGGGCGGCTCCGAGAGCACACTCCGTCAGGGTGGCCCGCAGAGCCGCATTGCCCGCGCGGACACGACCCGACCGACGCTTGCCGGCGCTCTCGTTGTTGCCCGGACAGACGCCGGCCCACGCCGCCAGGCTGGCGGCGTCCGGGAACACTCGCGTGGGCTCGGGGCCCAGCTCGGCCAGGATCGCTTGGGCGCTGCTGCACGCAATGCCCGGTATCGTCTGCAGCAGCTCCAGCTGGCGCTCCCAAGGTTGCAGCGCCTGCCCCACCAAGGCATCCAGCTCCTGCAAGCGCTGGTTGGCCGCGTCGAAGTCCTGCAGCAGGCACGACAGCCGCCACAGCGCGGCCGGCGACAAGCTGGCCTCCAGCGTGCGCGCGATCGGCTCCAGCTTCTGGCGCACGTGCCAAGTCAGCTGGCTCAGAATGTCCGCCGCGCTGTGACGCCGCACCAAGCCGTCCAGAATGCGCCGGCCGTTCAGCCCCAGCAGGTCCGAGAGCACCCCGCCCAGCCGCAGGCCGTCGTGGTCCAGCGTCTTCTGCAGGCGGTTGCGGATGCGCGCGCGGTCGGCCACCACCTTGCGCCGGTAGCGGCACTGCTGCCGCAACTCGGAGAACTCGCGCGGCGGCACGTAGCTGGGCCGGGCCAGGCCGAACTGGCACACGCGGGCCAGCCACAGCGCATCCTGGACGTCCGTCTTGCGGCCCTTGATTTGCTTCACATGCTGGGCATGCACCAGTTGCGGCTCAATCCCGGCCTCCTCCAGCGCCCGGAAGGGCGCCAGCCAGTACACGCCCGTGCCCTCCATGACGGCTGAGGTCACACCATGCTGCTTGAGCCAGGCGCTGCACTCCTTCAGGGCTGCGGGGTCGGTTCTGAAGATGCGGATGGAGGCCTGCGCGTCCTCGCCGTCACGCCCGTGCAGGCGCACCGCCACGGTGAGTTGCATCTTGTGGACATCGACGCCGGCCGCGCGTGGCACGGCGACCCGCATCGAGTCCGAGACGAAGTGATCGTGCATCGGGTATACTCCTTTCCGGCGGAAGCGGGTAGCGGTCCCGGAACTGGACACCCGCCCGGGGGGCGGGCACTATTTGCCATGCGTCCACGCTTCCCGGAGAGGGAGCAGCGGGAACAATTCGGGGCTCGACACGGGATCGCAGGGTCAGTTTGGATTTCGAAGACGAAACCGTCAATAGAACGTTCGACCATGCCCCGCTTTCGCCACCCGCTATTGGAGCACGGGCGTCTGAGGATGCCGCCGGCCTCGCCTAGAGAGGTGTTTCATGCCTCGGGGTGAACGCCCAAGCCGTTCATGACCGTTTGGCGAAGTTACAACAGGCTGATGCCGGCGACCGTCGGCATCTGGTCTGCTCAAAATGGGGAGTGGCCCGCTCACGGGCGATGAGATCCTCGAACGGTGTCTCGTCAAAGGCGCGCCAGAGCGCCCTCTCCTCTTGGGGATGGTCCTTCAGTTACTTCTCGTAGCTGCCGATCCTGATGTACTCTTGGCCGCCGAATCTCACAGGCTCGCGCGAAGCACGCTCGATCACCATCACGATGACTGGGCCGGGAGCGGCATGGAGACTGAAGAAGCGGAAGCCAATGTGCGGCTCCAGCAGCCGGAGGCGCCAGCTCTCCAGCTCTTCACCGGCCTTCTTGGCCGCCCACGGATCAAAGGAAGTTCCGACGACGGCGTGGTCAGAGTCCCGGATGCCCCACGCCAATTAGGTGTAGAGTCGAGGAGAGGCGCGTTGGCCTTAGCAAGGAAGCAGTAGCTGTTTTAGGGTTGTTCCTACGGCTTTCGCCATCTGTAGGTGCCTCACTGACCTTCCCGCTTAACTACGTCTCCTCTCCCCGCTCATCGAACCGGACATGCCAATTTCCAGCATCCGGCTCTCGGACGAGATCCTGCCTTCGCCCACGGAAAGCTGGCCGTCCGCACTGGCAGGCGCACGAGGCCGAAGTCCATCCTCAGCCTCTCGCTCGGGTACCGCACGGGGTGGCCCGACTTCGCCTGGTGCTGCCGACACAGCCACTGGCTGAGCCGCTGGTCCGCAGGTGCGTCAACGGCGCGTGCCAGCTCTCCCGGCCACTGCTGCGCGCGGTGGTCCGGGTCTTCCTTCGCTTGCGCAGGTGATGCGCTCTGGAGTCTCCGAACTTTTCCGGAGCTAATAGGCTCGCGCCAGTCTCCATCGGTCCTGTCCTCCTTCCTGCATCGCTCTCGAACTGAGGCCCCTTCCCTCCACCGGCATGACCCGGCTTCCCCGGTACTACGGGCCTCTCCGCCACCCTGCCCGGCCCGGCCTGTCCCTCGCGGGAGTCCGGTTGGCGCGTGCACGCCACCGACAGGGCTTCCCGTGTTGCCTCCGTCTCCCTCTGGCACACAGGCTGCCGCCAATACCCCGGCGGAGACGCCCGGTGCTCGCGTCGCTCGCCTCCCGGACGCTGGCTGCCTTCCCCGAAACAACGGCGGGTCGGCCTCCGCATCATGCTTTTCGAGGCCTGCTCGGCGTTCACTCGCGTTGCGGCCTCTTATGTTAGAAACAGTGGCCAGCACAGCGCAAACGGGCCGGAACAGCGGGCAGGGTGCCAGGCACTCTGCGACGCTGTCGTCACCAGCGTGGCTGGGGGCTCGGGGGCTTGATGGCCCAGGCCGTGGTGGGGGACTCCAGCGTGAAGCTGTGGTCACCAGCGTGGCTGGGGGCTCGGCGCCCGAGCGCGGAGTTGCGCGCTGCTGGGCAGTCGCTGGGGCTGCCTCGTGCGGTCGCCGGACCGCTCCGCGGAGGCAGCTGCCGGCCAGCAGCGCCCGCTCCGCAGCGGGCCTTGATCAATGTCCCCCCGCCTCGCGGCGGGGGTCCGCCGCGAGGTTCGGCCGAACCTCGCGGCGTGCGGCGGGTCGGGTCGCGTCGGCCTGGAACGAGGGTTCGTCACGCAGCTGGACCGCCCGCCGCAGCGCTTCCTGTCAGACCTGTACGGAAGACCGAAACGGAATCGCATCCAAGAGGCTAGGAGAAGCAGGAAGTACCACTCGGCCGTGGCATGAGGACACTCGGAGGATAGCACTATGAACCAACCTGAGACCCCCGCCGGCGCGCCGCAACCCGCGGTCGGAACCACCGTCGGCGTCGACGTCAGCAAGCGGCGCCTGGACGCCTGTTCGGATCCGAACGCCGAGCGGCGCGAGTTCGCCAACGACCGCGCCGGTCGGAGGGCGCTGCGCGACTGGGTGCTGCAGCTGGGCGCCGAGCGCGTGGCCATGGAGCCGACCGGGCGCTACCACCGGCAGCTGCACCAGTGCCTGCACGCCGCGGGCGTGGAGGTGGTGCTGGTCAATCCGCGTCGCACGCGCAACTTCGCGCGCTCGATCGGGCAGGAGGCCAAGAACGATCTGGCGGACGCGCAGCTGCTGGCCCTGTTCGCGCGCCTGGGACTGGGCGAGGGCAGCTCGCCCAAGGAGGATTCGTTGCAGGATCTGGCGGATTTGGTGGCAGCCAGAAGGTTGTTGGTGAATCATCGCGACGCAATCAAAAAGGGGTCGAAAGAATTCAACGAAGGTGCGGCGGGATGCATGGAAAACTCGATCGCCGAGTTGGGCCGGGACATTGACCAGCTGGAGGCCGCCATCGAGGCGCTGCTGGCAGGCGACAAGGGTCTGAAGCGGCGTGCGGAGATCATCCAGTCGGTGCCGGGCTGCGGGCTGATCACCGCGGCGGTGTTGTGCGCGGAACTGCCGGAGCTGGGCGAGATCGGGCACGCGCAGGCGGCGGCGCTGGTGGGGGTGGCGCCGTACGACCAGGACAGCGGCCAGACGCGGGGTCGGCGCAGCATCCGAGGCGGGAGGCAAACCGTGCGCAACCAGCTGTACATGGCGGCCCTGAGCGCCCGGCGCTGGAATCCGGAGTTGCGGGCCTACTACGAGCGTTTGCTGGCCAGGAAGGGCCCGCAGCTGGGCAAGCTGGTGCTGGTGGCGGTGATCCGGAAGCTGCTGCGAGTGCTGAACTCGCTGCTGCACCACGACCGCCGCTGGCAGCCCGAGCCGCCGGCGCGAGAGGCGGCCGCATGACGGGGCCGCGCCCGGGGCGGAAGGCTGGTGGACTGCCGGTGCGCCCCGCAACGGAAGCGGGCTCTGCTGAGCAGCAACCCGCCAGGGATACGGGCGTGACGGACTGCGATGGCCGCCGCGGCGGCCCGCACCCTGCGTGTCGGGCCGCCGCCTTCTCGCAGCCACCCGCCAGGGATTGCATCGGAGTCGTCCCATGCCTCAGCAAACCTTGGGGGGAGGCGACCGCAGGGAGCAGGGGGGTGAAACCCCCCTCCAGCAACAGCACTGCGGCAGGCCGCCTGGCGGGCGGCCTGCCAGCCGTTGACCCAGCCCGGCCGAGCGCGCCACCTCCGTCCGCGAGGATCGTGCATGCCGAGCTGTCGTTACCGCGTGCCGTCACCCGCCACCGTGGACCCACCACCGTCTGCCTCTCCCGGCAGCCCCTCCGGAGGTGCCTTTTTCTGGCGCTTCGCGCTTGACATCCAACACGGAAGCTGCGTGCTCGCTGAGCCGCCCATAAGGCGGCCCGTCACGTCGGAGTGCTTCAGTCCATGTCGTTACCTCCATGACCCGCTCCGACGGCTTCCGGCTGGAGCGACAGTTAGCCGGGCGGGCTTCGCACCCGCTGGGAGCCAGTGCCTTAGCACGGCGCACGTTGTATTCCGGATTAATTGGCAAGGCGTTTTCCGGATTAGATGGCAGGCGGGGAGCGGGATTGTCCGGATTGCTTGCGTCTGGCTAGGGAGGCGAGTGTGAGCTGGAAAACTGCTACTGCAAGAAGGAAAGGGAAGGGGTCAGGAGGAGCGTAGCAGCCCTCGCCCGGCTTCCGGCCCTGCCCGCACGCAACCGCAGGCAGGACTGTCGCTCAGCACCTCCAACACATACCCGGAAGCCTACCGGCCGACTCACTCACGCCGATGGATTTGTCACATTGAATGAGAAAGTTCCCTTATCTGGAATCATTTAATCTGACAAGAAAAGCCCGTTTTCGTGCCAAAGAATGCGACATACAACAGTAGGCCGTCGACTTGCTCACCAAGGCCGCCGAGTTTTTCCAGTGCCGAGATGTATTCCCCGATCTGGTGCGGTTCGGCGTTGTTCTACTTGAACTCCACCCACTCGGTTTCGCGGGGGAGTGAACGCAGCTCGCGCAGCAGCCCTTCCAGGTATTGCTGGGTTCGGTGTCCGTTCACGGCTTAAGGTGGTTGCTGGTTGCGGATGGGGAGGTCCTGCCAGTTGTCAGATTAGCGGCAGTCAGGCCGTTCCCCAAGAGGCCGCCGGTTGAGAGTCGCACATCCGAGTATCCACCGGCGACGAGACAGGTCGGAAATTCTTGGAGAGAATGGACCTCGGCGCTAGCACTCGACAACTGAATCACTTGATCGGCTGTCCACTGTTCTATTTCTGCTTGCTCCATGGACGGCGGGAGTAGCTCTTGACAAACTGCAACCGCATTCCGTGCAGTCGCATCCACGACCACAACGTAAGTACGAAGGTCGGGCGCAAGCTGTGGCACTCGGACCCCCTGTCGACGACGTAGCGCTGTTCCGGCACAGCATGGTAGCGGACATGCTGCGCCTGCCGGGCGGCAGCCGCGAGTGAGTGGCGCTGATTCCGGCCAAGGCGGAGCGGGACTACGAGAAACCGCACAGCCGGCGGCGCTAGATGGGGCGGAGCACCATCCGGCGCTGATTACAGGTCCCGGCGCTTGGACATCGCATGCGCCAGTCTCAATATCAACTTGATCAAAGCAACACCCTTTCGTCCTCAGGGGAAACATCTGGAGCCTAGATCACCCTTCCCGGCCAAGCGTACGACGCTCACTCCTGCAATCCAGTCCCTAAGTACTCAAGCT
This sequence comes from Bryobacterales bacterium, assembly GCA_963662745.2. Taxonomy (GTDB): domain Bacteria; phylum Acidobacteriota; class Terriglobia; order Bryobacterales; family UBA6623; genus VXMF01. Next base: position 3,095,379 of record CAXXUI010000001.1, on the reverse strand, counting down.
GCCCAACGAGATATCCTCCTGTCGCGACAGCATTTCGCAGCGACCTTTGCAGTCCCTCAATCACGGCGTTCCAGCCGAGTCAGGACGGCTGAACCATCTCCTGTCCCGAGCCAGCCGCCGCCGCTGGGCGGGTTGCCCGAGATAGTTCGCAAGGCGACAAAAATACCGCGTCATTGCGTCTTCGTCGTCAAGCTCGTTGGCGGGTATCGTCAAGACTTCGTAGTCGCTGTTCCGCAACCAAGTCCGAATTTCTAGATCTTTCGCAGCCGCTTGCGGGTTGCCGTGAATGTGTCGGCTCATTCCGTCAAGGTAGATGCATACTCCATTGCAGAAGTCATCGTCAGGATCGCGATAGATCACATCCGGTGTCGTAGTTCCAAGTCCCCCGCTGAGCCGAATCTGCTCATCACGCACTCCTTCACTGAATCCAGCGGCTAGCAGCAGACGCCGGAGTCTACGCTCCGCCAAGTTGACTGGCACTGCGTCCCCGGATGGGGAAGAGGCCGGCTCCCTCGGTGGAATCTTGTGCCGAAACACTAGTCGTCGCCCCCACTCCTTCAGCGCATCACGGGCTACCGTTCGGTTGAGGCGATCATGGTAATAAGAGTTCCGGAAGCTCTGGAGGCAGTCGACGCACGACGACTTACACACGCCGGGGCAGCCCTCCACCACCTCGATAGCCGCTTCCACGATCTCCTCGAAGCGCTCGGTCAGTCGATCCTGGAGCCCGGAGCCTCCGGGCATGGGGTCCCAGAGCAGCCCTTGCACCGCGTCATTCCCAATTTCGCCGATCACGAGGACTTGCAAGTCCTCCATGTGCATGTCGAGGACCTGTGTCGCTCCGATCCTGAGTGCCTCGAGCACGCTGTAGGCCTCAGTTGCGTTCGCGAGGTTGGATACCGACAGCGAATCGGCCGCAATGTCGGCGTAGAATCCGACCGAAGTCGGTTTCCGGCCGCAGCGTTCGTGGTGCGATTTCCGGAAGCTCTCGAGTTGGGCTGTCGACGACAGCGGTGACACGCTTTGGCCACAAATGGCGCACACCGGAAATCCGAAGCTCTTTTGGTGCTTGATGGCCTCCGAAACACCGACGTTGACCAAGCGCAGCCGCACACCCCGCCGCAGAAGAAGGGTACGCTCCCCCCATCGGTACGCCGCGCCACCGCTGTGCTGGCCGAGATCCATGCCGTACACGGCGACGCCTAGCTGAAAGCGCAGTTCCTCCTCATCCGAGATGTGATCTTGATGCACAAGATCCACGTCGCAGACCGCCATGGCGGGTAGTACTTCGCCCGCCAGCGAAGACGACACGCCAGCAGTTGTCTCTTTGACCGCCTGGTGCTCGGCTGAAACCTCATAGACAGGCATCTCGACATGCTCGTCCGTGAAATCGCGATGGAAGCGGCGAGCAACGAAGCGATGTCCATTGGCATAGATGAGGTTGCCGGGAACGTACTCGCGGAGCGCCGTCGCTGGCGCCCTAGGAAGGGAGAAGTCCATTGCTCCGTCGAGCCAGAAGGGGATTTCCGCCCACGCGATCACATACCCGCTTGCCAAGCCGTAGCCGGGCAGGAACCCCTCGGCTGCAAGCACGCTGAAAGTGATGGACGAGTCGTGCCCCTCGGCGTGCCTTCGTCCGGGATCCCAACCCTTGAGCCGGGCCACGAGGCGGCCACACCGCTTGAACAGTGCTTCGTCCTCCCCATTGAGCGTTCCGTGTCGTTCGCGCAGCCGGTTGAGTCGGGCGATCTGATCCATGGACCAGCGCAGTCTCCGCCGCAACCGCTTCACCACTACCTCAAGCTCATCCGTGAAGCCACGCAAGTGATTGCGAAGGGCCTCGAGGGCCACAACAGCCCCATCGGCCTCGGGCCATCCCTGGCTGAAGACCGATCGCACTGCTTCCTCTAAGTCGGGTTCATACCGGTGGACCAGTTCACGCAACGGCGCGAAGTCGAACGGCTCCTGCCGGACTACCTCCCCGTCAAACAAGTAGGGCTTGACCTTCGGGGGAAGGGATGTCTCAAGCACTCCGCGGATTCGCCTGCGCTCGGTCTCCGACCATCGGGGATCGCGACTGCAGCGGTGGAGGCCGGCGATAACCGTGGCGTGGACATGCTTCGCCACCATGACCTCGTTGCGGAGGTTGAAGGCCGGCGGGTCGATCCGGCCCTCAAGCAGTTTCCTGGGTTCCTCGAAGTAAGCACGGTCGTGGGAGACCGGGCGGCAGTAGGTTAGGTTGACCGCCATGCGGTGTCGGCGTCCGGCGCGTCCGGCGCGTTGCCAGTAGTTGGCGGGGAGGGGCGGAACGTTCCGCATCAGAACTGAATCGAGGCGGCCGATGTCGATTCCTAGTTCAAGCGTTGGCGTGCAGACGAGGCAGTTCACGGCGTTGGAATCGCCCTTGAACCAATTCTCAAGGTGTTCGCGGTGTTCGTGAGGAACCATCGCCGTGTGCTCCTCCGGACGGAGCATTGCATACTTCATGTCAAGGAGCTGGAGATTGTAGTCGTCGGCGTTCTCGCAGACCCGTTCCAGCGTGCCGTCACATCGCCAAGCGAGGCAACGGCTGTTGGGTACTTCGTGCGTGATTGTGCGGCGGCACTTCCTGCATCGCTCGACACCTGCGTTCGGGGCTAGGCAGAGCGCATCGGCATTTACTTGGAACACGCCGTGCAGTTTGGGCAGCGCCCTCCCTTTGGACCCCAGCAAGCGCACCGGCCTGAACAGCTCCTGTTTGACGAGTGTGTCGAAGAGACTCTCCAGGAAAGAGGCGACTGAATCGGTCGGCTGGCCCCACTTCCTAGCGATCTGGCGCATGGTGGTGTCGCCGGCATCGCTCAGCCACTGCATCACCAACCCGGGTTTCTCCTCGGGACCGCGACGCAGCTTGAATCCAAGCGGCTTGATGAAGCTGGGGATGAATCCCTGTTGGACCTCGGCTGAGCCCTCGGCCCAGTACTGGGTGAAGAGCTTGTACTCAGGGTCCCAGAGGGCTCCTCGGCGGCGCAGATAGTCCAGAACGGCGGCCACCCCGTCCCGCAGCCGATCGGCGGGAATCCCAAGCTGGAGAGACTGCCGTTGAATCCAAGGAAGCGAGGGGGAGAGGCCGTTGTACTTCACTCTCATCCGGCCCCAAGGCTCCAAGCCGAGTGCCTGCCGTGCGGACAGAGTGACCTCCCGGAGCACCTGAACGCGGAGATACTTGCGCCGCTTACGCATGTGGCGGCCGCCGGATCTCTCGCGTCGCGCCACCTGCCAGACTTCGGGGATGAGCGCCCGGGACAGCGCCTCATCCGCCTCCATGCGGTCTTCCAAGTACCCGACAAGGTCGCCGACGGAACACCCCGGGTACCTTTGGATCCCGTCCGCCATCAGCGCCCGGAGCCGAAAGCGACGAGCGTGGTCCTTCATCCAGCCCGCCTGAAAGGCGGCGTCCTGACGGTTGTCGCAAAACACGAGCAGTCGTCGCCGGGCCGCGTGATGCACCATATCCTGGGTCAGGACATGGACATCCGCCACCGTTACAGCGCGAACCGGACGGGCCGGTTCCCGGTAGCGTCCCAACACGCGACGGCCGATGGACCCGCACGACAGGCAGCTGGTCAATTTGCCCGGATTCTTCGATTTCTGCCGAACTGCCTGAAGCCGCAGCGTCTCGCCCCTGCGCCCACAGGAACAACAGCGATCAACCCGCTCAGGATGCGCGGCAGCGCACCGGCGGCAGAAGTGAAGCCACGCGGTCCGCGAGGCCCCCGCAGAGTTTTCGCCAGCATCCGCCTCGCCGATCAGTCGATCGACCAACAGCAGCCGGTTTCCGCCGTTCGACTGGTCGAGTGCTTCCCAATGCCTGCCGAGCCGTCTGCCGGCCTCACCGCCTCCGGGCTGATTGCCGGTAAACGTGAAATCCTTGAGGAAGGCGACGTAGTAGTGCTGACCGCACACGGTACAGGTGTTGACAGGAAACTGCGCGAGATGTGCCCGGGAATCGGATGAGCCAGAGTCGTCCTTCGCGGTAAGCCGCAATCGAGCGCCCGGCTTGCTGTCAGGAAACGAGACCACTGCTCCGCCAATGCCGCGCACGAACGCATGGATCACCGGGCGCAACAGCGGTCGCTCGTCACGGCGTGCAGCCGCACCGAGCGTCAACCAAGCCAAGATCTCAGCCTCCGTGACAGGCCGCCCGATTTGTTTCTGAAGCGCTTCGGGAATCTCTTTCAAGGGGCGCGGTCCGGTGAGTGCTTCGTTCAGTCGGAAGACCAATTCGTTACTGGACAGCTCGGCATGCAGCGCCTTGGGCCATTCGATCCCGTTGTTCGCAGGGAGGGAACGACCTGACAGCGCACGGTATGCCCGCAGCACTGCGGCGCCTGACCCGTCGTCGTCTTCCACAGCCTTGACGCACTCGTCAAGGACTTCGGAAGTGTCTTCTCTAGGCGGTGGCGTAGCGATGCGCGGCTCCACCCATGTCTCCGCCTCATAGTCTTCCCCCACCGTGACAACTTCGCTCTCCGGCACGCCGAAGAACCGAGCGGCAAAGTTGCGGGCTGCGTCTGGTTCGTTGGGATCGACGATTGTCGCCGAGGTGGCGACGCATCGAGTGTGGCTGGGATCGACGTTGCAGAAAGATCGCAGTCGCCGGATCAAGCAAGCCGCCTCGGCGCCCATGGCTCCCGTGAAGGTGTGGGCCTCGTCAAAGACCAGGTAATCGAGGCGCGCACCCAAGAATAGTTCGGTGTCCCGCTGCCGGGTGAGGAGCAGCTCCAGCTGTTTGACGTTGGTGAGAAGGATGCGGGGCTGCTCGCCCGGGGTCCGCATCATCTGGCGGGAGCAGACCTCTTCGGCAGGAAACAGCGTCTCGCCGGTGCCGGCCTGCTGGATCCTCGTCAATCGCACGGAATAGTCCGCACGCGATGAGCCGGTTCGAAGACGGGCCCCTGACACATCAGCCTCCCGCTCCGGAGTCTTTCCGACGTAGATGCCGAACGGCACTCCGGTTCCCGCCAGCAGGCCGCGAATGCGCACCAGCTGGTCCTCAGCTAGGGCGTTCATCGGGTACACAATGACGGCACTGATCCCGGGAGCCGCCGACTGGTCCCTGAGCGCGAGCGCTTGGCTGACGACTGGATAGAGGAAGCACTCGGTTTTGCCCGACCCGGTGCCGGTGGAGACCAAGGTTGTGTGCCCTTTCCCGATAGCGCGGATCGCGCTTTCTTGGTGGCTGTACAGGCGGGTGATGTCCGGTTGGATCCGGCTAGCCAGGTGTGGATGGATTAGTCCTTCGTCAACCAGCTGTTGTACGGACGCTCCGGCCTGAAATGGGCGCGAGAGGCTGACGTAGGGACCTCGAAGGAGAGGGGAGGCGCGGGTGTGGTCCAGCGACAGGAGATTGCGCATTTGCGCATGGAGGGCCGGGTCGGAGAAGGGATAGGCTGAGAGCTGGTAGCGGAGGAAGCTCTTGGTGATCTTCTCGATGTACGAGACGGGGTTCAGGGCCATGGGGAATCCGAAGTTGCTGGTTCAAGTGAGCTCAAGAGACTTGGTGAAGGCTGCTCCCGGGGCCCTGCGTCCGACGCCCGCGCCAACTTCACCCGATTCGGGAGTGTGCCCTTCAGGGAAGTCTTGGCGAGTCTGACTGAGCAGCGCCCGCGTATCCCCTCGGGTGCCTGGGACCACGTGCTTGGAATGCTCGAATGGCCGAGATTCAAGACGTCTGCGAGCACGACTCGTATAGGCTCGTTTCGACCGGAGGACTGCGAAATGGGCGGAAGCCGACGGCGCACTGACGGATATCGGCTCATTGGCGCGAGGAGCGGGTCAAGTCTCGGTTCTGCTCGACGGTGTTGCTGTGCGATGGCCGAGAATCCGAACTGGACAGACATCACCTACGCCCGCGCCCAGATCGTCAACCGCAATTCGTTTCCGAAGAGTTCGTACTCAGGCCTGCGTCCGGAGTGCTTCTCGCCGTCCTCGAGGATCTTGCGGACGCCTTCCCCGCGCGATTCCAGAAACACCCTGCCGGTCCGCACACTGCGCATCTTGGAGAGGAAACTGACCAGCAGCTGATTCCGTGTGAACGTCCGGTACGGCATTTGCTCAATCGTGATTCCGTTGGGCAGCGTCCCCGGGCTGTACAGTTCGAACCGGTCGGCGAACAAGAAGCAGCGAATCTTCGATCCGGAGACGGAGTAGTCGCGATGTGCGACCGCGTTGACGATCGCTTCATCGACCACATCGATGTCGTAGGCGACGGGCGCGTTCGAAGATCGTTCGCTTCCCATGAAGTGCATTACGAAGGCAACCGCGGAATCGATCTGTTCGCCCACGGGGCCGGCAAGACGTTCTGCGCGAACCAGATCGTCGGATGACAGGCGCGACCCGCTGTAGCAGGCCGCCTCGACGTACGCCGAATAGAGATGGTCGGTGGGTTCGAGGGAAAAGGTCAACAGGCCAGCCACCGTAGGACGGTCGACGCCGCGCTCGTCGGTGGCGGCCACGCGCGTGTTTCGGAGCAAGTCAGTCCACGGTATGGACGGCGAGATGCCGAAGTGCGCCTCCAGCTTCCTAGGGCTTAGATCGCTCGCGGTGGCATCCGGCACGGAACTCTCGTCAAAGACGTACTCGCGGCCACGTTCTTGGAACAGCCGAGCCAGCTCCGTCGGCGTCAGGTCTCGCCTCGTCGATCCGACGCGCAGGGGATACCGGCCGCGCGAGGTCTGATGGACATAGAGCCCTCGCCCGACCTGAACCAGGATGAGAGACCGTTCGCGGCCTCCGATGTCTACTACTACTCGTTCGACGACCGGGCGAATCGGCGGCTTGCACAGATCGGATGCGATGTTCACGGCCCACTGGTCGACGAGATCCAGCTTCTCCCGCGGAATCCCACGCACTCCACCGTCATCGGCCACCCCGAAGTACAGCGTCCCCCCGTCGCTGTTGGCGAACGCCACCATCGCCGCTGCGATGTCGTTGGCGCTGGGAGACCTCACACCTCGGCTCCCGAAGCGCAGCTCCTTGAACTCAGTGCGACTGTCTTCGCCCGCTTGAAGGCGCATGGTAATCGAGTTTCGGTTGCCGGACATGGCTTGACGGTCCTATTCAAAGAGATCCAGTTGGGTGGGGATCGAGCTGTCAGCTTGAGGAGACACTTCGGGGGTGCGGTCGGCCTGGGGCTTCCGTAACTCCGCTGAGTTACGCAGAGAGGTGAGCCGAACGTCCTGTCTTGCCGTTCCCCTAGGCCAAGCGGACGACCCGTCCGACCAGAGGCGACCAAGGACGAGCTCACAGTAGACTTGTGCGTGACGGTCCCATTCGGATCGACCGGCACTCTGCATCAGTTGTCCGATGAGGCCAGCGTAGGCGGCCCGACCCAGCAGATTACGTGCGTGCAGGTGACACTCGCGCCACGACTCGCTGATGCTCTGTGCGAGTTGCCAGTCGTAGAAGCGGGGGCCGAGGAGGCTGGCTACAGGTTGGTGATAGTGCGCACGGTCGTCGTGTCCGAGGCCATAGTCGGCGAGTCGAAGGGTCTCGGGGAGGAGCCAGCCCTCGCCGTTGTTCCAAGACAAGAACTCGCTGAGCCCTCTGATAGTGCCACCCTCCGTCGTCTTAATGATGGATTCTAGTTCATGAAGTGCAGCCAGAGTCAAGACGGTACGGCGAAGTTCGGGTTTCTTTTTCTTGTCGACCCTCCAGAATCCTGTAGCATCACCGTGGGCATGAGTGTGATCAACATCCGCTAAGATCTGAACCATATCGTCGAAGTCTAGGCCAACGACTAGCGCGACTAGCGCATCGGAGACTACTCCGCGGCGGATCCGTTCGGCTTGCAGCAGAGGAAGAACCGGTTCAAGCAGGCGAACGCGCGACCGGGCTTGTGACGGGATGGCCAAGCCCAAGCCTGAGAGAACCCTCTGCCATGCTCCGTCACAGAATAAGGTCGAACGAGGGACGGCCATTTCCTCAAGAAAGTGATAAGTCATATTCGTGCCAGCCACCCGCATCCTCACTTGCCAGTCCATCACGAACGATGAGATAATGGTAAACCACTGCTGATGGAGTTCTGCCAACTGCGGCGTCAAGTAGCTGATCGAGTGTCCCGCTGGAAGGTCCGGAATCATCCCCGCAATCATTGTCCGTTCGTCCGTAGCTCTGGCTAGGCCTCGAATCCCGATCTTCGAGCCGTAGAGAGTCACCTTGCTACTCCCACGGTACTCGTCCTGAGCCATCAGGAACTGCGACTGAATTGGGGCAAACGGTTCAGCGGGCCTGTGCCATTCGGCCCGCCGACCGGAACCCTTCATGTGCTGTGCCACATTGGGTAGCCTGTCGTTGAACATCAGCCCTTGGTACAACGGCAGCGCCACATCCTCAATGCCCCCCTCCCATATCCACTCCGTTCCGTCCCGCGACAGGATGATCCCCGGCGGAATCCTCACGCGCGGCACAGGCAGTCGGTCGTACGGCGGCTGTGCGCACCGCACTGCCCAGTCCGTCCTCGCCATGTCTCCGGGCTTGAGCAGGTGGCCGTGCACGAATTGCGCTTCTGCCTCCCGACGCTGGGGGCCGGCACTCGCATCGAACAGCCAGTCCTCCAGCTCGATCTCGGCGGGCTCCGGCCGCTCAGGATCGACGCCCAGTTCCGCCCACAACTCTTCGATTGGACGCCAGTCGCCCTTCAGCCAGCGGCTGTACTCGTCGGGGCGGTAGCCCTTCGCCTCCCACTTGGGCCGGGGCGGGAAGAGCTTCGAGTCATTCGTCATGTCGAACTCGCGGGCGTAGCGAATCCCCCACCCCTCGGGCCCCTTGTCGCCCAGCAGCACCGAGTTGGCGTAGATCTTCTCCAGAATCTCGAGATCGCGCTTGGACTGGATCTCAAGGATGGCGAGGCTCTTCGGGCTGAACCGCTCCACCTGTCGGCGGGTGTACGCAGTGGCCACATCCTCCGCCCGCTCCCACTCCTCCAGCGTGCGCCGCATGAAGGCGGTCCGGATCGCATCAGTCGAGCTGCCCTTCTCGAGGATGACGGGGTTGAACTTGTAGCTGCTGTGGATCGGGAAGATCTTGGCGCGGTTCTCGATGCCGAACAGCCATTCCCAGCGGCAGTGCTTCAGAAGCAGCCTCCTGAGGGCCCAAGTCCCGTTGTCGGAATAGATTCCCGAGGGGACGAGGAACCCGACCCTGCCTCCCTTCCTGGCCAGTGCGTGGGCGGCCTCGAGGAAGAGCTTGTAGAGGTTCAGGTCTGCCGAGCCCTGATAGCGGAACGGATGCTGCTCGTCCGCGAACCCTCCCGAGCGCTTGCGCACCCTCCTCCATCGCCGGTGGAGCATGTAGTTGCCCTTGCGGAGATAGATCCGCTTGGCCGCCTCCTGCTGGGCGGTCAGCACGGGATCGCCAAATGGATTGCGGGAATGACCCACGTAGTTCGACTGGGCGCGGAAATCGCTGCAGTAGTCGAGCCAGGCCCGCTCGACCGCCTCATCCGCGAAGTACTCCGTCTGCTTCTGCAGTGCCTCCTGCTTGCCGTAGGAACGGTAGAGGGGGTCGATGTTGGAGAAGAACTCCAGCGACACGGGCTTTGCAATATTCCACGGCGGATTCCCTACGACCGCATCGAAGCCCGCCCCTTTCTCACGGAACACATCCGGGAACTCCAGCTCCCAATGGAAGAACCTGTGTCGCGCAGCGACCTCCTTTGCAATCGCTCGCGTCTCGTCTGGCGGGTCGGCGAAGCTCGTTGGCAGCGGCGCGTGCTCGACATTGTCCGCAGGCCAGAACCAGCACGCGCACCACAGGTCCATCGCATCCTTGAGCGATCGCCATGCCGGTGAGCCCAAGAGTTCCCTGCGGTAGACATCCGCCCGCTCCGCCGTGTCGTGAACAGGCAGCTCGTGCATGTAGGACAGCACCTCGATTGCGCCCTCGTGCGCGGTCGCCGCCACTTCCAGCAAGTCCTCCTGAAACAGCGTCTTGCCTGCAAGAAATCCCTTCAGATCGGGAATCAGCCGGTCCTTATTGAATTCCTTGATCGCCACGCCACGGTAATTCTTCATGAAATGTACACCGTTCGAATGGCTCTTGTCGCCCCCTTCCCGGTTCTTCCATGCCATTGCCGGATAATGCCCGAACTGATCGAACCAAGCGCCGACCAGCGCGTTGCCGCACTTCACTTTGTGATCAAGGAACCCGAACGGAAGATCGCGATCCATCGTCTCGATCCAGAGCGACAGACGGCAGAGCTCGACCGCCAGAGGATCCAAGTCGACCGCGTAAATGCAGCGCTCGACCACATGGCGCCGGAGGCGCGCCTTGAGAAGCGGTTCGAAGTCATCATGGTCCGCGGAGCAGGGTATCTGCTCGTCGCTCAATCGATCCCCGTCACCCGGCTCCCCGTCCCGAATGCCAAGCAGCCATACGAGCGCCGGGTTCACCTTTTCCTCGATCCTCCCGTGGTGCAGCAGGGACTCGTACAGCGCGTCAGTCAGGAATCGCAGTGCCGCCAGCACGAAGGAACCGGAGCCGCAGGCGGGATCGCAGACCTCCACAGCGAGGATCTCCTCGGGAAGCTTGGGGGTCCACTTCGACGCTGGTGCCAACCACGCTTCCGCTTTCGGCAGTCCCTCTGGAGGATCGTAGGCCAGCGGGCGCAGAGTTCGCTGGACAGTGGGCACTGCCAGCCCCGGCCGGGTGTAGAAACTCCCCGAGCCCTTGCGAGTGCCGCCCCATCTCGCCAAGTACCATTCGCCCGGGAGCACCCGCTGGCTGACCAGAGTCTTTGCCTTTTCGGCAATCTTGCGGTCGTAGGCCAGTCGGCGCTCGGGGGACATCCCGCTTCGCGGGCTCTTCGCCAAACCGGCTGCCTGCACGGCACCGCGTGCCCACTGTTCGACGCGTAAGCGATGCCTCCGTCGCTCGTCCAGCATGTCTTCCGCAACTTCCGATTCCGCGTCGGATGGACTGTCCCCTGCCCCCGACTCCTTGCTGTGCCCATCCTCGCCCGCGGCTCCCTCGCTCCCCGAACTCTCCTTCTTCATCTTCTTGAAGAGCTCCCGCAGCGCCGGAGGATCCATCTCTTCCAATCGGGAGAGCGGCAAAGCCGGTCGGTCGCCCACAGAGACGAAGATCACCGGATCGTCGCCGGGAGCGATCTTCAACTCGTAGTCAAGCAGCCCCTCGTAGACGATGCCGATGTACTCGGAAGAGAGATCGGAGAAGTCCACGGGTACGGGCACCCACATTCCTCCTCGCCCCTGCCTGATCTTGGTCTTCGTACGCATGAGGAGGCGCAGCATCCTGTACACGTCGCGGTCCGAGAGAACGCGATTGTGGACGAAGCACGCAGTCTCGAAGACATGGAGCGCTCGGGATAGGCCGTCATTCGCGTCCTCGCATCCCGGCGCGAACAGCTCGCCGCCGTAAGCGGTGACCGGAAGGTCCGGATGGTGTGAGCCTTCGTTCACCAAGCGGAAGAGCGCAAGCACGCGCGGCCACGCCCCGAAGGACTCGCCCAGTGCCTCTCCCCGGTTAGCACGGCGTTCAAGCTGGCCGAAGAGCCCGTTCAGCCCGTAACTCTCGTCGTAGACCGAGTTGTCGCGGGGAAGCAGGTCGCGAGATTCCGCGAACAGGATGACCACCCCGCGCATCGCGATCCTGCACGCCGCACGATAGATGTCCGCAGCCGCCACAGGGTCGTTGTCTGCGGTCAATCCGTTCAGAGCCTGTCCGTGACCTCGGACCACGAGCTCGACCGCCTCGCGCACCCGCTCGCCCAGCACCGCGGACAGGTCCGCCTGACCCTTCCGTGTGTCCCTGATGGCTTGGAGCAGAGGAGAGGCGGATCCCTTAGCCGCCGGAGTCCATAGTTGGGGGCTCAGCAAAGTTCGCAGCGCTGTCACTTGGTCTGCTAGGTTTCCTTCCTCGAACCACAGTGATGCATCCCAATCGCATGAGGCGTCAAAGTCGAGACCTGCGAACACGAGCCTCCACTGGCTCCCGTTCGTGACGAGCGCCAAGTGCTCGCGTCCCGCCCTGAGCCAGCCCAGCACCCGGCTGACGACCCGCCTGCCCCGGCCGATTCCGATGCGCTGCGCTTGATCGACGAATACGGGGAGTGAGGCGCCGTTGGGACCACTCCAGATGTGGCGGGGCTTCACAACTTCGCCGGTCACTGCACGTCTGCCAAGGGAAGCCGGAACGTGGCTTCCTCGCCTCCAAGCACCCGAGGACGGACCGAATCCGCACACCTCCTCGAGTACGAATGCGGCGAACTGGGACGGTGTCTCCTCTCCCGCCGCGCCACGGGTACCGTCCAAGAATACATTCGCCCGCTGCCTCAGCCTCTGCTCGGCGCGCAGATCCAGACTCCCGGGCACTTGGCCGCTCAACTCATGTAGACGGGGGGCATCCAGCAACAGGCCGGCGTGTTGCAACTCGTTCCAGCCGGGAACGGGTTCCCTGTCCTTGGTGCTCATCGGCCGCCTCATCGTTGGGCTGCGCGCGCGCAGAGCCGGACCTCGACGGTGACAGGGAAGACCTTGGCCTCGCCTGCAAGCGCGAAGCGAGCAGGAAGCAGGCGATTGACGATGCGGGTTCGCTCGCTCCGTAGTTGCTCACGAATCTCGTCGTAGTGCTTGCGCCGGCGTTCGATCTCCTTTTTCTTTTCTTCGATGGATCGGTCGAGCCGGTCGAGACTGCCTGCTTCGTCGAATAAATGCCCTTGCCGTCGCTTCATCTTGAGTTCCTCGATCTCCCTGTTGAGCCGGTCAACGTTGGATCGTTCAATCAGCTTCGACACCTCGCCTTCCCGGCGGCGGTAGCGAGCGTTCTCACGTTTCCTAGCCGCCTGTTCGTCGGCCTTGAGCTGTCGCTTCAGTCTCTCGGTGAGCTCGGCCTGATACCTGTGCAGCCACATGCGAAGCTGCCTGCGCGCTGCGCTCAGCACATCACGGGCGAGACTCAGATTTGCCTGGGCGGTCGTGGACTGCCCGGTGCCAAGCTCGCTGCGCATCGAATGTCCGAGCGGGTCTCCCACTTCTCCGTCACGCACCGGAAACGCTATAGTTCGCACCCAGTGATGGAAAGATTCCCGGAGTTCGTTTACTCCGAGCTCTTCCACGCTGAGCAAGATGAGCGCTTCGGCCGGCGGGTGGACTCCGCCGATTCGCACCGTCCAGCGCGACACGGCGCCTTCACCCGGGAAACGGCGGCGCGCGAGCATGCCAAGCGCCCGTTGCATCAGGGGATGCGCAAGATGCAGGAGCAACGCGTCCGGACGGGTCTTGAACACATCCAGATTCCCGACTCGCTCCATGAACGGGGCTGGACCGACGCCGATCTTGCGTACTGGTTCCAGTCCATCCGTCGGGCCCGTGGCCGGCCGCCGGACCGACCTGTCGATAACGCTCTTCCACTCTGGCAGGTCAGGCTGGCGGAGTCTGTAGAGGTCCGGCTCCCCAGCGCACTCTAGTTGCGGACGGGTACCGGACATGGCCATGGCAGCTTCCAAGGTCTCCGCCATGGTCGAGCTCCTCAGGTCGACCGCGTCGGCCAGAGCCCTGACTGGATCGCCAGCCCGACCAGCCCCAACCCCTGAGTTGCCGCTTGTCGGCGAGGCGTCGAAGTCGCGCATCCCGTCGCTGGACATCTTGCTGAGTCCGAGTTCCAAGTCTTGCTTGATCCGAGGCCCGTCCTCGCCGTTGATGAGTCGCCGTCGTACCGCTCGGTCAAAGATCTCGTTAGCGGAGCCGAGATCCTCATGGATCGCTTCGGCCTTCCGAATCACGTGGCTGAGGAACTTGATGTCTGGATCGGCATCGCTGTCGAAGTGGTGGACCGTTACGTCGCGAGACTGCCCGTAGCGGTCGAGGCGTCCGTTGCGCTGTTCCAGCCGGGACGGGTTCCATGGACAGTCGTAGTGAAGCAGATAGCGCGCGGTGCGGTGCAGGTTGAGGCCCTCCGACGCCGCATCGGTGGCGATCAGGACTCGGACACGGGAGCCGGGATCGTTGAAGGCATCCTTGACGCTGTCGCGTTCCGTAGCGCCCATTCCGCCCGGACCACCCACTCCAAACAGGGTCAGAATCCTGTTCGCCGAATACTTGCCGCGCAGCCGGTTGGCGAGGTAGTCGAGGGTGGTCTTGTACTCGGTGAAGACAATCAGCCGTTCGTCGTCCCGGAATCGGCCCTCAGACCGGAGCAGCTTCTCGATGAGCCTGACCAGGTGGTCGAAGCGGTCGTCATCGGTGGGCGTCCGCTCGGTGGGCGGAGGCGCACCAGAGTTGAAACCCAGAGACTCGACGGCTTGATGGATCTGATCGATCTCCCGTTCGAGCCCAGACCGGTAGTTCTTGAGCCACCCTCCCACGACTGTTGCTGCCGTGGACTGGCGCTTCTGCGCTTCCCGATCGTCCCCGGTCTCCTGGCCGAGCACTCGCTGGTGTATCCGCATGTCGGCGTCCGAGGCGGTCCCCTCGTCCATTCCCTGCACAGTGCGGAGCCACGAGTCTGCAAACGCCGTGGGGCACGAGAGAAGACGCTTGCCAAGCACTTCGACGGCGAAGGTTCCCGCACGGCGGCGGCCCTGACTTCCGGCGGCAGTGAGCCCGACTACTGCCGTGCGGAAAGCAGCAAAGGCGGCGGCTAGCTCCGCTTCGCGGACGTTGCCCGCCAAGCGCAGAGCCTCCGGTGGCTGCCGCGTGCAGAACTTCGGTTCGGATGGGTTTGCGTTGATGTCGCGTTTGAGCCTGCGTATGACCAGATCATCGATTCGGGCGCGCATCGCCGGGCCCATTTCGTTAGTGCGCGAGAAGCGTACCGGATCCAGCATTTCCAAGAGGCCCGTGAAGGAACGGGTATGGCCGTTGTGCGGGGTGGCCGACAGGAAGAGGCGGTGCTCGAATCGCGGAGCGACGATTCTCAGTGTCCGGCAGAGCTGGCTGTCCTCGCCGAACGGTGCCGGCATCAGGTTGTGGCACTCGTCCACGATCAGCAGGTCCCAGGGCAAATGGGGCGATCCCGCCGGCGTAGAGCACGCCGACAAGAACTGTTCGCAGACGTCCGGCTGCCGGAGATAGTGGTAGGACGCGATGACGCGGCTGAACGTCCGCCAAGGGTTCGCATCCATGCCGAGCCTGCGGCGGAGCTTCGCCGTCGCCTTGCGGTCGACGACCTCAAAGCTCAGCGAGAACTTCTCCCAGAGCTCCTCCTTCCACTGGTCGCGGAGCGCCGCTGGAGTGAGAATCAGCACGCGGCGGATGCGGCGGCGAAGCAGCAACTCGGTGAGAATGAGGCCGGCTTCAATCGTCTTTCCAAGCCCGACATCGTCCGCGATGAGCAGGCTTACTCGCGGCATCCGCAGGGCTTTCAGCAGGGGCACCAGCTGAAAGTCCTCGATGCGGACACCGCCGTGGAAGGGGCTTGCGATGGGTTCATGGCCTTCTTGGCGGCCCTGGCCGTCGAGTCCGAGATAGGGCGAGAGGGCAGTCCAGCGCGCGGCATGCACCAAGGCATCGAAGTCGGCCTGGGGCATCGGATCGGTGTCGTACGGGTCCGGTAGCGCAGTGGGCTCGAGCAGCGTCTTGCTTGGCTCGAGTTCCCATAGCAGTCGTTCTCCAGTAGGCGATCCACCGTCCTGGTATTCGACATGGACAAGATGCAGACGACCCTTCTCCCCATCAAAGGAGTGGACGGACCCTACCGTGCCCCGACGGTTGCGGACCGTGGCCAGCATGCCGGGCCGGGGCACCCCTGAACCGTTAGTCACTGGACGCCGGCCTCTGCCTTGGTGACGGCGCATCAATCCTTCGGATGGTCCAATAGCTGCCCTGCCACAACCGGCAACAGTCCGAGCACGAGGATGCTTGCATCTTGAAGGTCAGCCTTCCTATAGCAGGCCCGGATGCATCAATCTCGGAATGCGTCTGAGATCGGTCACGCCGGATACAAGCCTTCGCCCTTGGGGCTTGGAATGGCTCGTCGCACCTCCTGATTGAGGGTTGATCCGTCAGCCTCCCATCATCGCTGAGATGAGAGTCCAATCGCCTCGGTACCGCCGCCGAAGCAAGTTGTTGGATGCCGGATCGTCCACGATTTGCTCCGAGCGAGGATCCCAGCGGAGCGTGCGGCCGTTCTGTATGGCGATGTTGGCCAAATGCGAGATCGTTGCCGATCTGTGAGCCGCCTCGATCGGCGCGACCGTGGCCTGTCGAGAGAAGCAGCAATCAATGAAGTTCTTGACGTGGTCGTTGCTGAGGTACAGCCGGTCCTCGCTCTCTCCGAACGGCTCCGTTATGAACCTCCTAGCGCTCACCTCGTGCTTGCCCCGGTTGGCCCAAGCTCTTCCGTCTCGCCCCTCAAAGAGCACGCCGCTCCGCTCCTCGGTAGAGCAGATCAGCCGGACCCCGCTCGCGTACTCACACTCGAAGTGGAAATCAGTTGCGGTGTCGTAGATGGGGTGCTGCTCGAATGTCCCACTTGCGTTGTGGATGGCGATCGGCCCCGCCGCGTCCATGTCCAGTCCCCATTGAGCGATGTCTAAGTGGTGGGCGCCCCAGTCCGTGATCTGGCCTCCGGAGTAATCCGACACCCACCGGAAGTTGACTCCTACTCGCGCCGGGGCGTACGGCGCCTCTGGGGCGGGGCCCAGCCACATGTCGTAGTCGAAGCCGTCGGGAACGGGCTGGGTCCTCGTCTGGTGCGCCGTTCGGCCGTAGTCCGGCCGGCCCGCCGGTAGGCCCACCCGGACGGTCTCGATCTTGCCCAAACGGTTGTTGCGTACCAGTTCGCACACAAACCGGAAGTTGGGGTCCGACCTCTGCTGGCTGCCCGTCTGCCACACGATGCCCGCGTTACTTACGGCGTCGGCCATGGCCCGACCCTCCCGCACAGTAAGCGCCAGTGGCTTCTGGCCGAAGATGTCCTTGCCCTCCCGCGCCGCGGCGATCGCGATCAGCGCATGCCAGTGATCTGGAGTCCCGATGTAGATGGCGTCCAAGTCCGCCTTGGCCAGCATTTCCCGGTAATCGGAATAGGCCAAGCAGCTCTCGTCTCCGTAGAACTCGTTCACCATGCGGCGAGCCGGCTCCCTGCCTCGCACGGAGCCGTCCCAGTATCCGGGGCCTTCCTTGTTAACGTCGCAGACGGCCAGTACCCGCACTCGACTGTCTTCGAGGAACAGCGGCATCCAGTTCGACCCGTTGTTCCCCGTGCCCACAAACCCGATGTTCCGCTTGTTGCTGGGTGCCTCTTGGCCGAGGACGTGAGCGGGAACGATCGCCGGGAATCCGAGGATGGCCGACTGCAAGATGGTGCGTCGAGTCGTCATAGGCATGTTTCTCGTGTATGAGTCTACCAGCAGGCTGCGCGGCCTCGCCACTCACCAGCCGGTTCCGGGCCGACCTCAGCCTCGCTATAACCCGGTCGGAACGTAGAGCGGCGGCCTAAACGCCTGCCAGCAAACGTCCGAGATTGCCACCTAGGATCGCTTGAGCATCTGACCCGCTCAGTCCGATCGAGTCCATCGCCTCGCACTGGGCGTGGAAGACGGCTTGGTTCCAGCCCCGCGGGAAGAACGACGAGTCGGTGCCGAACAGGAGACGCCCCGGACCGGCTGCCTCCAGCGCCATGTCGAACACGTTCGCAAGCGACGGACGAGGGTGAAGGAGGCGCCTCCAGCTGTTGCTGCTGGATGTGTCCAAGTAGACGTTGGGAGCTAGGGCAGCCAGCATGAGGGCTTCCCTCAAGTATCCGGCGCCGAAGTGAGGGACGACGAAGTTGGTCTCCGGGTGGGCTAGGGCGACGCCGTGCAAGTCGATCGGGTTCGAATAGGCCATGTCGAAGGGGCAGGGAAGTCCGAGCTTTGCCCTCACGCCGACCGTCAGCATCCCCATGTGAACGAAGACGACCCGTCCGGGGACTTGCCCGGCCAATCGGTAGACTTCGGAGAGCCGCTCGTTCCGGACTGAGAAGCGGTGCATCGCCGGAAAGAGACAAACGCCCTGCAGCCCCAAGTCGTCGAACGCGTGCTTCGCTCGTGCCACCACGTCGTCGCCGAGCGGGTCCAGCATGAAGTACCCGTAGATTCGATCCGGGAAGGCCGCGGCAGCCGCGGCAGCCGCTCCCTCGTCGCCCGGCAAGCTTGCCATCAGGGCGATCCTGCCCACGTCGTAGCGATCGAGTTCGTCCACCCAGCGGGCCGCGAGTGCCCGGTCGGTTTCGGGCGGAGAATCCCAGCCGAGAGACGCCACCATGCTCTGAGTGTCGGCGGTGCCCTTCTGCCGCGCTAGACCCTCAAAGAATGACCGCCCGAAAAAATGGGCGTGAGCGTCTTGGACGCTGATCTCACCCCACGGCGACCGCACCTGCCACCCTCCTGCCTCCCGCGATAGCGGGCACGAAATGCACTTCCGAGTCGGGCTCCACGTCGTCTAGCAGGCCGAGCGTGCTGACTTCCCCGTCAATCGCCACCGAGAGGCTGCCCCGGAGCCGTCCATGCTCGGTCAGCCGCTCGCCCAGCTCCGGAAAGCGACGCGTCAGATCCGCAACGATCTCTCCGACGGTGGAACCTGGAATCTCCAGAGCACCTTGGCCGCCGGCCAAAGGGCGGAGCATAGACGGGATGTAGACGATCGCCACGCCCCCCATGATAAGGGCCGCAGACGCTTGGGAAGCGGACCTCAGCCCACAGCCCGAGTCACGGCCCACCAGCAGCCTGTCAACGCGATCAAGACGGATGACGGAATCACCACGAACCGCCGGTAGCCTTGCAGGTTGCGGAAGCGAGCCGTCGCAGCGAAGGCGCCCAGAACGACGGCTAGCTGACCGAACTCGACTCCCAGGTTGAAAGAAAGCAGAGCCGCAAGGAAGTCGCCCTCGGGCATTCCCAGCTCGCCTAGCACGCCGGCGAATCCGAGGCCATGCAGCAGCCCGAATCCGAACACCAGCCCAACGCGCCATGGATGGAGCCTCTTGGTTGCGATGTTCTCCACTGCCACCCAAGTGATGGACAAGGCGATGACCGTCTCCACCAGCCGGCTGGGCAGCGAAACGACGCCTTGCATGGCCAGCGCCAGCGTGACCGAGTGAGCGACCGTGAAGGCCGTGACTTGGAGCAGGAGCGGCTTCCAACGCGTGCTCAGCAGGAAGAGGCCCAGCACGAACAGGATGTGATCCAGCCCCTTGGGCACGATGTGCGTGAAGCCCAGCTCCAGGTAGGCGAGGAAGACGCTCTGCCCACCGCGGCCTTGGTCACTTCCGGACAGCCTGATCTCGGCGCTCTGTTCTCCGGGGTCCAGAATCGCTGCATAGGGCTCGGAGCGGCCCGGAGTGAGGACCTGCAGGGACACCGTCTTGTACCGTGCCGGCAAGTGGACTGAGACCCGTGCGGATCCTTGAGGGATGAGGCCCCGAAGCCGCGCTACAGTGCCGAGGACCGTGGGAGGTTCAGCCTCGCTGGCCGCCGCTGTCCCGAAGTGGGGGAACGCGACTTCCGTCCGGGCCCGCTGCAGGCCGAACAGCACTCCCACATCTTCTTGAACCGCTGCCTTCGCCGTCTGGACCGCAGCTTCGAATTGCTCCTCGGTCAGTTGTCTCATGCCCGCGGCGACGACGGTCGAGTCAGTCTCCAAAGGCAGGCCCAGCGCCAAGGCGTCAGCGTCCAGCCCGACTTCCACCTGAAATCTGCCGTCTCCAGTGAGGACGAGGCTCACCGGCGTGATTGTGAACTCGTGGGCGCCCAAGCTGCAGGCCGCTGCGGCCAGCGCGCAGAGAAGTCGCGTCATCGGAAGCCGCCTTCCGGCGACCATCACCGCTTCGAAACCTCGTTTAGCTGTTCCACCACGCCGGAGTGGCCGTTGTTGAGCGCGAACGTCAGGGCCGACTCGCCATCAATGTCCCTCAGGTTGGGATCGGCGCCGCTGTCAAGCAGCATCCCAACGATGTCCTCGTGCCCTTCCGCCGCGGCGAACATCAATGCGGTCCACCCCTCTTCCCCGTCCGAGACGTTGACCTCGGCGCCGTGCGCCAGCAGGATCTCCACCGTGGTCGCGTTCGGACCGGAGGCCGCGTACATCAGTGCCGTGCGGCGGTTCGTGTCGCGTAGGTTCGGGTCGGCCTTGCTCTCGCACAGCAGGCGGACTGTTGGCGAGTGCCCGCCATACGAGGCCAGCATCAGCATCGTCCGGCCACCTTCATCGGTGGCGTTGACGTCCGTGCCCGACAGCATGGCCTCCACGGCCTTGCGGTTGCCTTGGAAGGCCGCGTCCGACAGTCGCTCGGTCAGGACAGCTCCAGAGCGATAGCCTCCGGCGCCCGAGCTGGCGAATTCAGCCGATGGGGGGCCGCAGCCGATCCAAAGGAGCGATGCTGCAGCCAGAAGCACGGCCTTCATTCTCCGCACAGGGTTAGGCTAGCAGACCCGAAGCATCAGGCTACGCCGAGCTTGGTTCCTCCCATGAGTCCGCCATCAACGGCGTGCACCGTGCCGGTGACCCAGCGCGACTGGTTCGAGGCTAGGAATAGCACGTAGTCCGCGATCTCCTCCGGCTGCCCGATTCTGCCGAGCGGGTACATCTTCAGCAGCGCCTCGTATCCTTTCGGGAACTGCTGCCAGTACCCCATGGACGCCGCCGTCGCGATCGTTCCGGGGCAGATCACGTTGGAGCGGATGCCCCACTCGGCGTAGTCGGCCGCCACCAAGCGCATCATCGAGATCAGCCCGCCTTTGGCCGCTGTGTACGCCGTCTCGCTGACCGCCCGGAGTGCGTTGACGCTGGATATCGACACGATGCTGCCCCCGCCGCTGTCCTTCATCAGTGGCACGGCGTGCTTGGTGCAGAGGAACGGCCCCTTCAAGCAGGCATCCAGCGTCCGGTTCCAGTCTGACTCCTCCAAGGCGGCGATCTCGGTATCGTTGAAGGACGCGAAGGCGTTGTTCACCAAGATGTCGAGCCGGCCGAACTCGTCTCGGAGCTCGCCCATCATCCGGACGACATCCGGCTCGCTGGAATGATCGGCCCAGTGGGCGGAGACCCGGCCATCCCCCGCATCGATCAAGCCGTCCATCACCGTGCCGGAGGCCTCAGGGCGGTCGTTGGCCACTACCAGCGCTCCCGCCCTGACGAACCGCCGCACGATCGCGGAGCCGATCCCGCCTGCAGCGCCCGTGACGAGCGCGACCTTCTGGGTCAGGCGAGGTTCCATGGCAAGCAGGGTACACTGCCGGCGGCGTCGCTTGCGCCGTTTTGGCTGCTAACCTGAAGCAAGCCCGGAGGAATGGCCGAGTGGTTGAAGGCGGCGGTCTTGAAAACCGCAAGGCTCGCAAGGGTCTCGGGGGTTCGAATCCCTCTTCCTCCGCCACAACTCTGCGCTAGGGCTTGCATCGCGGCCACTTCCCGCAGACCGGCTGCTTCCGCTGCGAACTCCGCCGTCCAGCGCGTGTCTACCCGCCTCGTTGCGAGCTTGGCCGGCCTCAGTCGCTCGGCCACACCACGCCCTGCTGCCGCTCCGTAACCGGAGACAGCCCCTTGTAGAGGAAGCGTTGGACCCGCTGCCCTCGGTATGTCTCCGTCGTATACAGGTTGCCGCTGGAATCGGTGGCCACGCTGTGGACCGCGTAGAACTGCCCAGGCTGCCGGCCGCCGTCTCCGAAGCTGGTCAGGATCTCCAGCGAGTCCCTCTCCAGGATGTGGATCCTCTGGTTCGCTCCGTCCGCCACATAGAGGTAGCGCTGCTCGGGATCGCGAGACAGCGCCACGTCAAATGTCGAGCCGTCGCCCAGCGTGTCAGGCTCAATCCAAGCCTCGCTGACGAACTCACCGTCGGTCGTGAAGGCCTGAATGCGGTCGTTCGTGCGGTCGCAAACATACACCATGCCGTCGTCGGACAGCGCAATCCCGTGAACCGGTGTTCGGAACTGGTCCGGCTTGTCGCCCGGCTGATAGGCGGGGAGCTGCGTGTCGTCAGGTTCGTTGCCGTAGGCCCCCCAGTGCCGCTTGTACTCTCCCGTGTCGGCATCCAAGACAATGACTCGCCGATTTCCGTAGCCGTCCGCCACGTACAGTTCGTTCGTCCTCGGATCGACCAACGTCTTGGCTGGCAGCTTGAAGTTCTTCAGGTCGTGGCTTCCCTCGCCCTCGAACGGCTGGCCGAGCTGCATAAGGAACTTGCCGCCCTTGGTGAACTTGAGGACCATGCTGTCATGCACACGCCCCTTGCCCATCGCGTCTTCGTGGTGCGGAAGTGCTGCCGCAGCCTTGGACGCGCCTCGCCCGTTGCCTCCGATCCACACGTTCCCCTTGTGGTCCACATCGACGCCGTGATTCGAGGCCGGCCAGTCGTACCCTTCGCTCGGGCCGCCCCAATGGGCGATCAGGTCCCCCTCCTGACTGAACGCCAGCACCGGCGGGGCCGCGAAGCAGCAGTATGATGCCGGGGGATCCCAAGTCGCGTACAGTTCCTTCTGCTCGAGCGAGCTACCGCGATGCACGATCCAGACGTTGTCTTCGTCATCGACGTCCACTCCGATCACCGTTCCCAGCAGCCAGTGATTGGGCAGCGGCTTGGGCCACAGCGGATCCACCTCGAATCGAGGGGCCAGCTTGTCGCCGGCTGCCGCGGCGTCAGCTGCCGCCGTCGGCTCCTCTATCGGTGTGGCGCACCCTGCCAGCAGCGCCGCCGCGAGCGTTGCAGCCAGCGTCGCCGTTCGTCTATGGGGCTTGGAGGTCTCTGCCGTCATCATGCCTCAGCCATGATACTGGCTAGTACATGAATTGGCAAGCACGCATGTCGACTTGGCGCAGGAGTCTCCGCCTTGGGCTGACGCTGTTCTTGGCAGCGGCGGCTTGGGGCCACGAGATTCCGACCGAGGTCTGGGCTAGGGCCGTCGGCAGGGCCCGAGGGCAGACGTTTCAGCTGGTGATGCGCGTGCCGCTCGACTCCATGCGGGACGCGGAGGTGCCCGAGTTCGGTCCCGGATACTTGGACATCGAGCGTCTCGCGCCGCAATTACCCGCCTTGGCAACGCAGTGGATCGTGCCGTTCGTCGAGTTCTACGAAAACGGCGAGCGGCGTCCGGCCCGGCTGGCTGCCACCCAGATCTCGCTGCCTTCCGACAGGTCGCTGGCTTCAGCGGATCTTGCGGTCGAGCACGTTAGCTCGGGGCTGCCCGCCAACTCCGAGCACCTGGTGTGGGACCAGGTCCACTTCGACATCCTGCTCGATTTCGCGATTGACTCGGCCAAGTCGGACTTCATGATCCGCCCACGGCTGGCTCACCTCGGCGACCGTGTCACCGCAGTGCTCAGCTTCGAGTTGCCCGGCGGCGTGGCCCGCACGTATCAGCTCGCGGGGGACACCGAGGCCGTGCCCTTGGATCCGCGCTGGTCGCAGGCCGCATGGCGCTTCGTCCGGCTGGGATTCCTGCACATTCTCGACGGCTCGGACCACCTGCTGTTCTTGCTTTGCCTGGTCGTCCCGCTCCGCAGGCTGAAGCCGTTGGCCGTGATCGTGACGGCCTTCACACTCGCCCACTCCGTGACGCTGATCGCGAGCGCTCTCGGACTCGCCCCAGACGATCAGTGGTTCCCGCCGTTTGTGGAGCTGCTGATCGCGGTCTCGATCGTCTACATGGCGCTGGAAAACATCGTCGGAGACTCACGCGGCCGCATGGTGATGGCGTTCGGGTTCGGACTCGTCCACGGCTTCGGATTCTCATTCGCCCTTCGAGAGACGCTCCAGTTCGCAGGATCGCACCTGCTGACGTCCTTGGTTGCGTTCAATGTCGGGGTCGAGCTTGGTCAGTTGGCCGTGCTGCTGGTGCTCGTCCCCGCGCTCGTCGGCCTGTTCCGATGGGTGGCGCCGGAACGGCTGGGGGCCATCCTCGTGTCTGCGTTCGCCGCCCACCATGCATGGCATTGGTCGCTCGAGAGATGGTCCGTGCTCGCGCTGTACGAGCTGCAATGGATCCCGCTTCTGCTGGCTGGGCTGGGATGTGTCGCGCTGGCTGCTGCAGGGAAGGCCCTCGTTCGCGGTGTGCCGCGTCTTCGGCGAAGCGGATTCTCAAGTGGGGTGTTCCCCCGAAGGTCCGGCCGGCGGGGGAGTTCCGGAGAGGATGGGGATCGGTTCCGGACCGACGGTCACGGCTCCGACCCGCTTGACTGACGCGCCTCTGGAGCACTGCTGACCGGCCGGATCGAGCCGGGAGTGGTTCCGCGACGCCGCTGAGGCGTGCCCGCCCCCACAGCTAGGCCGTGGATCTCAATAACGCTTCGATGCTCGACCAGATCTCCTCCTGAACTTCCGTCATGCCGTGGTCTGCATCGAGCCATTCCACTTGCACGTTGCCGTGCTCGGTGGCGAAGATCTCGGTGAGATGGGCAGAGAAGAGCGCGTCGCGGATCGGGTGCAGCACCTTGGTGGGCACCGCCACGTCGGGAAACGCCTCGAACTCGGCGGCGTCCTCGAGAAATTCATAGGGGAGATACGCGTAGCCTTGGGTCCGATAGTGTCGGAAGGCCATAGGGCCGTCCCGCCGCCACACTCGCGCCATGTCTCCCAGCTGCTCCGCCAGCTGCTCAGCGAAGTTGAAGGCTGGGGCGAGGAGCACCAGGGCCGGCACCGTTTCCGGATGGCGGGCGGCATGCAATGCACCGAGGTACGCGCCAAGGCTGGATCCGATTACCAAGTCCGGCCTTCGTTCCCGGACAAGGTTCGCCACTAGGCGGAGCTGCTTGCTGAGGGTCGTGCCCGCGAAATCCCCCGCGTCCAGATCCGGTAACAGGACCTCGTGGCCGGCTTGGCGCAGCCGAGAGGCCAAGTACTGGCCCTTGACGGACTCCGAACTGGAACCGAAGCCGTGGAGGTACAGAACGACGCCCATCGCTGGCAGCCCGACCATTCTGGCAAATCGGCTGCCCGGAGCTTGCCAGAATGGGGTGTGGTCGCACCTCGCCTCTTTGTGGAGAGACCGCATCGAAGGTTCCTCGCGCTGAGCATTCCAATTCTCGGTTCCTTGATTGCGGAACCGTTGACGGGCTTGGTGGACACCGCCTTCGTCGCGCAGCTGGGAGTGGACGAACTGGCGGCGCTGGGCGTGGGAGCAATGGTGCTCTCAACTGTGTTCTGGGCGTTCGCCTTCTTGGGCGTGGCGACGCAGACTCGCGTGGCGGAGCTGCTCGGCGCCGCTCAGGGCGACGCAGTGGCCGAGTCGCGCGCCAAGGCGGCACGGATGTGCTGGGTCGCCGTGGCGCTCGCCCTGCTGGTTGGGTCCGGCTTGGCGCTCGGGGGCTTCCTGGCGGCGGGCGCGGCGTCGCGGGCGATGGGTGCCTCCGGCGCTGTCGCTGACCTCTCGGCGTCGTACTTGCGCGTCCGCTTGGTGGGAGCTCCCGGCATGCTGGCTTGCTTCGCCGCCTTCGGAGCCCTCCGAGGGGCACACGATATGCGGACTCCCTTGTGGGTGGCGGCCGGCATCAACGCCTTCAACATCGTCCTTGACCCCCTGCTCATCTTCGGAATCGGTCCAGTGCCGGGTTTCGGGGTGGCAGGGGCGGCGGCCGCTAGCGCGGTCAGCCAGTGGGCGGGGGCGGTCTGGGCGGCGGTCGCAGCCGGACGCCGCATCGGACGGCCGGTGGGTTTCGATTGGCACCTCGCTCGTGGGCTGCTGTCAGCCGGCGTGGACCTCGTCTTGAGGGCAGCCTGCCTGGACGCGTTCCTGCTACTGGGCACGCGCAAGGCGACGCTGAGCAGCCCGTCCGCCGGGGCCGTGCATCACGTGGTGCGCAGCACTTGGTTCTTCAGCGCCCTGCTCTTGGACTCCTTCGCGATCGCGGCGCAGAGCTTGGTCGCCCACTTCCTCGGTGGCGCCCAACCAGCGCGGGCCAAGCGAGTGGCCGGAGTCGCTCTGCAGTGGTCGGTCGCAGCCGGCACCTGCATCGGCCTGCTGATGCTGGCCTGCGAGCCGGCCGTGCGGCAGGTCTACGTGCCGGCGGCCGCCGGCGCGCTCTTCTTCACGCCGTGGCGCATCGCGGCGGGACTACAGCCGTTGAGCGGCGTCACCTTCGCTACGGACGGCATCCACTTCGGCTCCGGTGACTTCGCCTTCCTCCGTAACGCCGTGATCGCGGCGCTCGCGGCGGGATCGCTGATCCTCGTCGGCGTGGACTCTCGGTCCGATGAGGCGCTCGAGATGGTGTGGTGGGCGTTCGCAGTGTGGAGCGGGGTGAGGGCTGTGCTCGGCACACTGCGAGTCTGGCCTGGTTTCGGTAGGGCGCCACTGGCGGCGCGGGACGACTCTTGAAACGCTCCTGATGCGCGACATACTGACCGGTGCAAGAGTCTTGCACTCAACTCCTCCTAGGAGCAAGTCGCCCCATGTCCGGAACTCTGGCCCCCCGTCGTGAGCCCGCACAGACCCGACCCACCGCAAGCCGCGCCACATCTCGCTCGAACGACGACACATCCAGTTAGTGACCACTTTGGCCCCGTGATCGTCCCGGCCATGGCCGACGGTGACTCCCAATCCACCGGCACAGCGGCGGGCTATCCGCCATTGATATTCAAGAACTGCCCATCAGTGGTCACCGCTCGCCCAAATGAGATCGATCTCGGAGAAACGTTCTCTATTCAGAGCGCCCCTTGCCAGATGGCGACCGCCCTTCCCAAGAGGGCTCAGGCCTCCGATGAACGGAATTCTGAGGTCGCGGCGGCGGTGGCGACGACGGTGACGGTCTTGGCCGATCCACGCTCGCGACCGGTGGCGGATTGTAACCGGCCTTGTCGAGCGTCATTTGGTTCGATGTGGATTCCCTTGAACGGGTGAGCTTGCTAACCATTTTCTTGTCCTGCTGTCGAGGTGCGATCCCCGATCACCCGGGTCGCAGCTTGGTCGGATTCAAGCTTGGTGAACATGATCGACTCAATCATGTCCCTCTTCGTCTGTAGAATGCCATGCACTTCTAGGTCAACGTACTTTCCATCACTGTCGATCCAAGCAGGATCGCAAAGATAGAGTAGAGGCCTCCTCCGCACAAAGTGTGGGGCTGATGATGGCTGAGCATGGCTTGGTGGGCGGTACGTGGGCTCGCGTTCAGTAGCTGCCCTTCCTTCTTGCAGTAGTTGTTTGCCCGCATCAGCTTAGCTACGGGGTCTGTGCCAAGGATGCCGCATGGTCCCGGACATGTGCCAGCATGGTACTATTAGTGTGGAGTCTCACGCGGCAAGCCACGATTCTCGCTCTCCGCCGCGCCTTCGGCTCCGGCACCTACCACGCCTGCCAACTCGCCCTCTACCAAACCCGCGCTCACCTTTCCCAGCCCCCCGATTCCCACGAATTCTGCGGATGAGCCTTGAATTTCAACACCAGCGTGCGAACATGCTGAAGCTGTTACGCCGGTGGGAGCGTACTTACGGCAGCGAGGCGCACACCTTCATGTTGTGCTCGTGGACTGGGCTGTAGATCGGCAGGGTCCACCGCTCGCCTTGGAGCGGGCTGCGACACCACTGTGGCTAGCCGCTCAGTCGCGGTTGTCGGAGGCCGGTGCCGGCGGAGGGTCGTTGGGGCGACGCGCTTGCGGGGGCCGTCCTGCTTCAAGGACGGGGTGGACTCTCGCTGGTGGCTTCCAACCTGCCGGCATCGGCTTGTAGCCCCACTCCTCCACCCGTCCGCGGTCGGCGATCTTGTCTTCGCGGGTGAGTAGTTTTCTAAGCACTGTCGTTCTCTCCCTTCAGGAACTCGATAGAGTCGATCCCGTCCTTGACATCAATTAGGATACCGTCACCCTCGACGCTGTGCGTGTTGCCGTCGCTATCGACCCAGGCCGGGGCGCGCAGGTACACCAAGCCCTCCTCGCGATCGTCCGAGAAAAAAGCGGGCCACCCCGTCAGCCATCGGCCGTCAGCGTAGTTGACCATGACGCCGTCGTGCCGCTCGGCAAACACATCCAACCACGTGTTGGCCCTAGCCGTCTTGTTCGTAAGCCCCACCCTCCGTAGGAATCGCATGTGCAGGTCGTGATAAATGAAAGCCCCGCACACGATCGCGAACAGAACGGCCGCGACAAGCGCGTGCCACGCTCGTCCGAGGTCCACCTGCGGGGCAGACCCGCCGGCGGGGTCGTACACGACCACCCCCCACCCGACCGAATCCAGCGCGGCATAGATCAGGAAGCTGTAAATCAGTGCTTCGATGGCCTCCCTCACGTGGTCCGTGGAGCGCCGTACGACGATCATGCCGACAATCCTCGAAGCGAGGAACCCGGGCAACAGGAACAGAAGAACGGCTAGCGCCTCTGCGGTAACTTTCACGCTGTTTCAGACTATCACGGGGCCACAAGGATAGGATCCGTCGAAGGTCGCACCGTCCCCGTACAATCTGCGCATGGAGGGTAGGACCCTCGAACCTGAACTTCACCTTCGCATATATGAGGAGTGAGGGTGGATATTTGTGTCCATGTAGGTGCCGGGGCGGTCTATTCCCACCTAGGCCCTATCTGCCGTATTCTTGCCCAAATATGGGCTTGACAGCCCCATCTAGGGCCTGTATGCTGAACGCGTCGAAACGAGTCTGTTTCCACGTAACCAGCATGGCCATCTACGTCGAGAAGATCCCCAACCGCAAGAGCCCCCAGCCGTCCTCATCCGCCAGGCCTGGCGCGACGGCAAGCGCATCCGCCGCAAGACGCTGGCCAACATCTCCAAACTGCCTCCGGCCGCTATCGCCAGCATCCGCTCCGTCCTCAAAGGAGGCGTTGTCTTCGACAGCTCTCCATAGTGTCCGCTCAAATTCCCTATATGAATATAAGAAGCCCCATGTTCTCTGCAGGAAATCCACTGACACTGCTTGCGTACGACACCCCTCACGCGGGCCGGATCCTGCGCAAGACTCTTGCACCGGTCAGTACTACGGCAGCCGGACAGAAATCGACCAGCCAGCGTAGCCGCGGGCCCTTGTGCCGGCGGCGGGAAATCCGGGCGAACTCCAGCGCGGTGCCGCTTCTTACAGCATGGCGGACCCGCTCGCCGCCCGCTGGAACATAAAGACCGCCTCCCCCCGGTTTGCCGAAGGGTGTGTCACATCAGGACCGGCAGCGGGAGTCAGTCCCGTGCGCGGGTGGAATCGCCTGCCTCCGCCGCGGGCAGGCTGAACGCCACGACCTTGGCCATGAAGCTGCCGGGGTTGTACTTGTTCCCGCCACCGACCGCGATGGCTAGGAACTGCCGTCCGCCGACCGAGTAGGTCATCGGCGTGGCGTGGGCGCTGGCCGGCAGCCTGTGCTCCCATACGAGTTCGCCGGTGTCCTTGTCGAAGGCCCGCAGGCGCTGGTCGTTGGTGGCGGCGATGAATACCAGCCCACCGGCTGTCACGAGCGGGCCGCCCAGGTTGGAGGCGCCCGTCGGAGGGATCCCCTGTTCAGTCAGCTGGTCGTACTCCCCGAGCACGGCCTGCCACCGGAACTCCCCGGTGTTGAGGTCGATGGCGGTCAGCTGGCCCCACGGCGGCTGCTGGCACGGGTACATGTCCGAGTCCCAGAACCTGCCCTGAGGAACCGAGCGGCTGCGCCACGGGACTTCCGCCTCGGGTCCGCGGGAGACCATCGAAGCTAGCGAACCCACGTCCATCGAATTGATGTAGAACGTATCGGCCTGGGGGTCGAACGCGCCTCCGCCGTAGTTGGAGCCGCCGTTGGTGCCGGGGAAGAACACCGTCCGCTGACGCAGTCGCGGGCGGAACAAGGGGCCTTCGATTGACGCCTCCGCCAGCATTTCCATGCATTCGGCCCTTGATTCAGGCGTTACGCTGGTGATCTCATCCTTGGTCATCGACTGCCGGATGAACGGTTTGGGCAGCACGGGCCGGGGCTGCGTAGGGTGGTAGTACTCGCCCGGGATGTCGCCGGGGGGGACGGGCTGCTCCTCGATCTCGAACAGCGGCTCGCCCGTGGCCCGGTCGAACACGAATAGGTACCCGGTCTTGGTGGCGAGCGTGACAGCCCGCACGGGCTTGCCGTCGCGCACGACCTCGACCAGCGAAGGCTGGGAGGGCAGGTCCCAGTCCCAGATGTCGTGATGGATGCTCTGGAAGTGCCAGCGCCGGCTGCCGGTGCGACAGTCCAAGGCCACCAAGCTGTTGCCGAACAGGTTGGCTCCGGGCCGGTCGCCGCCGTAGTAGTCGTACGACGGCGACCCGAGCGGCACGAAGACCAGGCCCAGCTCCTCATCGACGCTGCTCATCGACCACAAGTTGGTTCCGCCGCGGTTCTTCCACGAGTCGCCGCCCCACGTGTCGTGCCCGAACTCCCCGGGTCGTGGCACAGTGTGGAACCTCCAACGCAGCTGGCCCGTGTGGATGTCGTAGCCGCGGATGTCTCCGTTGGGCCCTTGCGGCTGGCCGTCCGACACCCTGCCGCCCACGATCAGGGATCCTGCGCACTCCGAGATCGGGGAGGTCAGCGCGTAATGGCCCGCCACGCCCCCTTCCTTCGGCGGCCCGGAGGTGTCTAGAGCACCACCGTCGCCGAAGCGCGGATCGAGCTTGCCGGTCCTGCGGTCGATCGAGTAGACCAAGCCCGACTGTGAGCCCAGCACCAAGCGCTCCTTGTCCCCTTGCCTCCAATAGGCGATCCCGCGGTTGGCGAAGAGGTTGAAACCCAGCCCGCGATCGAGGCCGGGATCGAACTCCCACTCCAGCCGGCCCGTCGCGGCGTCCAGCGCGAGCAGGCGGTCCATGGGGGTGGGCACGTAGAGCATGCCGTCGATCACCAGCGGCGTGGCCTCGAAGGCCGACCGGGTCGGCGTGCCGCTCCGGCCATCGGCGAAGTCAGGGCTGTCGTGCTCCCAAGTAACCTGCAGCCGCCCGACACTGAACCGGTCAATCTGGTCCAGCGGGGAGTAGCGCGCCCCGCCCGGATCATTGCCGTAGTGATGCCACTCCTCGCCGGAGTGCGGCGCTGCCAGTAGCAGCGAGAGGATGACTAGGCGCGTCACTGGTGCTAATTGCAGTGGCCCGCCCGCCAAGGGCGGGCGGGGCCGGATGGATCCAGTGCTAGTTGGTCGCGAAGCAGTAGTAGTAGCCGTTGCCGCCGGTCGCCACCAGGTTCTCCTGGCTGCAGCCGCGCGAACCGTGAGCTGAATTCCACGACGTCGGGTTCTGCCCGCCGCCCGTGCGGTCATGGTGGCCCACTTGGGCGCTGCCTTCGCCATTCTTGGTCCAATTGCCGCAGGTGTGGTCCGCGTCATCCGAGAAGGCCATCCCGTCCAGCTGGGAGCCGGTCAGGATGTCGTGCCGGTTGGGCGAGTCCCCCCGGCCGTTGACCATGTCGCCGTTCTCAGTCAGGGAATTCTCCTTGCCGAGCTTGGTGTTGTCCGAGTGCAGGTCATCGACGTTCATCGCCACCTGGACGCCCTTGGCGTTGTGCCATGGGCCCGAACCGATCCTGTCCCGCGCGTTGACTGCTGCCGAACCGTCCGAAGCCCCGGCGCTGAGGTACGCCCGCCAGGTCTTGCCGCCCGCGCCAGCTGCCTCGGCCAGCATCTGGCAGTGCCGGTCCGCCCCTTCCAAGCCTCCTAGGTTGGCTCCGTCGCCCGGGCCCTTGCTGGTGATGAAGAAGCTCAGATCCTGGGCTTGGGCCGGCATGGCCAAGGCCGCGATTGCCGCTAGGCAGGCGAGCGCTGCGAATTTTCTCATGGTGTCAATCCTCCTGTTTCGGCGCAGCACTTGCAGATGCGGCTCCGCCAAAATGATTCTCAGTGAGGGATTTTACCAGAGCTGCGAGCGCGAGCGTGGCAGGTCCCCCTAGCGGTTCCGAGGCCGGCTGCCGCGGCTAGAGCCGCTTGGCGCTGAATGCCACGAGCTGCGCCGGCTCCGTAGCGCCGCCTACGGCGATTACGACGAACTGCCTGCCGCCGGCCAGGTACGTCATGGGCGGAGCGTTGTGGTGGCGTCCCGGCAGGTCTGCCTCCCAGAGCGTCGCGCCGGTGGCCTTGTCGTAGGCGCGCAGGTAGGACGGCTCCGACGCGTCGCCCCTGTCTCCGGAGAACAACAGCGTCCGCGTGACCAGCACTCCGGCGGCATTCGGATTGCCTAGCGGAGGCAGCTCCAGCCCCTTGAGCGCCCCTCGCCCTCTCGGGCCATTTCCGTGCGGAGCCTGCCATGCGATCTCCCCGCGATGCATGTCGTAGGCGGTCAGCGTGCCCCACGGGGGCCGGACCACCGGAGTGCCGTCGAGCTCCATCCGGAAGAACTTGTGCTCGAAGTCGTAGCCGCGCGCCGCTGCGTCCGCGACGCGGCGCAGTCCCACCACGATGTAGCTCCTGCGGGAGGAGACGTAAAGGTAACCGGTCTCCGGATCGAAGCCGGCCCCTCCCCAGTTCGCCCCGCCTCCCCATCCGGGCACCTGAATGGTCCCCTCCGCGGAGGGCGGCTCGAAGAGCGGCCCCATGCGGTGCTCTCGGACGGCCTCGACGGCTCGTCGCCTCAGCTCGTCCGTGAAGTCGATCAGGTCGGACTCCGCGATGCCCTGCAGCTCGAACGGCGGAGGCTTGGTCGGGAAGGGCTGTCGCTTGGCCGATCGCTCGATCTCGCTCTGCGGGACAGCTCGGTCCTCGATCGGCCAGACCGGTTCGCCGGTCCGGCGGTCCAAAACGAACACGAAACCAGTCTTGGTGACCTGCGCCAGCGCCGGCACGGCGCGGCCGTCGACCACGATGTCAATCACGTTCGGAGCGGCAGGCAGGTCCCAGTCCCAGATGTCGTGGCGGATGGTCTGAAGGTGCCAGACGCGCTCGCCCGTGCTGGCGTTGAGGCAGACGATGCTGTTGGAGAACAGGTTGTCTCCCGGCCGGAAGCCTCCTACGAAGTTGAAGGTTGGGCTGGTGACCGGCAGATAGACATGGTTGAGCTCCTCGTCACCGCTCATCATCGACCAGACGTTGGTGTTGCCCATCCACTTCCAGGACTCACCGCCCCAAGTGTTGTTGCCGAACTCGCCCTCCTGGGGAACGGTATGGAAGGTCCACAGCCGCTTTCCGGTGCGCACATCGTAGCCGCGCACGTCGCCCACCGGCCAGTTCGCCTTCCAGTCTGGCCCGCCGCTCCGGGCGTTGCGCCCGGGAGGGCCGTCAGCAATCTGGTTGCCGACGACTGCCACGTCCCCGACGACCGCCGGAGGTGCGCTGCAGTTGATGAGCCTACGGTCCAGCGGCCGTCGCGAGCCCTGCGTGAGGTCGACCCTCCCGTTGTCCCCAAAGGAGCCAATCGGCTCGCCCGTCCGCGGGTTGAGGGCCACGAGGTAGCTGTCCCCGGTGCACAGCAGCAGGCGCTCTGCCTCGCCGTCGGTCCAGTACCCGAGCCCGCGGGTGGCGAATCCGAAGATGCCTGGCCGGCCCCATGCGGCCGTTCCCGGGTCGTAGGTCCAGATCTCGGTTCCGGTCTCGGGATCCAAGGCGGCGACGCCGCTGAAGTTCGTGCGGACGAACAGCCTGCCACCGACCATCAGGGGCGTCGACTTGAAGCCGTCCGGGATGCTGGCCCGGGCCTCGCGAGATGCTCGCCCGCCACTGCGAAGCGCCTCCACTGCATCCTCGTAGAGGGAGTTGTCGAAGGCGGCCCATTGCCAGGCGACCGTCAGCGAGCGCACATTGGAGGCGTCGATCTGCCTCAGCGGGGAGTACTTGGAGGCCGCGACGCCGCCTGCGTACTGCGGCCATTCGCCTTCGGCCGTCGTGTAGCGGCCGCGCGATTCTAGCCAGCGCCGCAGCGCAGGCTCGTCCTTCCGGGGCCCGAAGAACGGCCCCCGGTGCAGCGTGGCGGGAACACGGGGCTGGTCGGCACGCTCCGCATCGGGTCGCGAGGGCGGTTCGTCGCCCGCTTCCGGCTCGTACTCGGCGAGCCACTGGACGTCAACCGCCTCCGCGCCGGCGGCCTGCCGCCGATTTATCAGCCAGTGCCCCCGGGCGTTCCAGGTTCGTCCGCCGCCCGGTTCCAAGTGGCAGTACAGGCAGTCCTTGGCGCCGAAGGCAGCCGCCTCGGCAAGGAACTCAGGATTCGCGCTGGCGCGCGGGCCGGCCCAGAGTACGGCGAGCAGGCCGGTGAGCCAGAGCATGCAACCGATGATGCGACCTCCTTGCAGCTGCGCCGGCCTTGGAAGGTCCGGAGCGCGCCAAGGGCGGCTAGACGCTCTCTGGATGGGGGTGTTCCCATGGAGACCGGTACGGCCTCGCCAGCCGCTGGTTGGCTTCGGCGTCTCCCCGTACTTCGCCTCGCTCGGCGTCCCACGTTAGTTGCCGCCCGAGCTGCAGCGAGAGGTTGGCCAGGATGCACGAGGTGGTCGAGATGTGTCCCTCCTCGATGTCGGCGACCGGCCTCGAGCGCTCATCGACCGCCCGCAGCCAGTCCTTCATGTGGTAGCGAACTGCGGGGGCGGAGTGCAGCTCGAGGTCCTTCTCGGTGTTGTCCTCCGGATAAAGGTCGGTCTCGAGCCGGACATCGCCGCGCAGTGGCGCGGCTTCCTTGTCAGCGGGGACGAAGTCCCAGCGATGCACGCTGCCCTTGAGGGTGCCCTTGGAGCCGTGGATGAAGAAGGCCCAAGGGTAGTCCGGGTCTGGCGGAGACCCCCAGGTGCGGTGCGTCCAGACCACCGGGAGGTCGTCGAACTCGAACGTGGCGATCTGCGTGTCGGGAATGTTGGCCTTGCTGTCTGTCTGCACCAGGATTCCGCCTGTCGAGAAGATCCTGCGTGGCCAGCCCAGGCCCAGCATCCAGCGCACCGCGTCCAGCATGTGGACGCACATGTCCCCCATGATGCCGTTGCCGTACTCCATGAACGCGCGCCAGCGTCGCGGGTGACACAGCGGGTTGTAGGGGCGCATCGGAGCGGGTCCGGTCCAGAAGTCGTAGTCGAGGTGGGTCGGCGGGTCGGCGTCCGGCGGGTTGGTGGTCGCCCGCATGTGGTAGTAGCAGCAGACCTCGGCATGGGACACCTCACCGAGCAGCCCGTCTTCGACGACGCGCCGCTTGGCGTCGATCAGGTGCGGCGTCGATCGCCGCTGCAGGCCGATCTGCACCACCCGCCTGTGCTTGCGTGCGGCCGCCAGCATGGCTTGGCTCTCGAGCACGTCCACGCCGATGGGCTTCTGGCAGTAAACGTCCGCGCCCGCTTGGCAGGCGGCGATCATCGGCAGCGCATGCCAATGATCGGGCGTGGCGACC
The DNA here is from genome assembly GCA_963662745.2 of Bryobacterales bacterium. Lineage (GTDB taxonomy): Bacteria > Acidobacteriota > Terriglobia > Bryobacterales > UBA6623 > VXMF01. The sequence goes on along the minus strand of CAXXUI010000001.1, from coordinate 3,060,182 downwards.
AGCACGAGGTCCAGCTCTTCCTGCTTGAGCAGCTCGCGGTAGTCCTTGTAGACTCGCGGCGTCTTGCCGGACTGCTGGCGCGTGGCGGTGAGCTCGGCCGCCTGCCGCGCCATACGGCTGTCCACATCACACAGGCCGACGACCTCTACGGGCTCGACTTGGATCAGGCGGAAGAGGTCGACCTTGCCGTACCAGCCGGGGCCGACCACGCCCACCTTCCGCGGGCCTTGGGCGGGGCGAGCGCCCGGCACAAGCAGCAGCCCTCCGGCTGCCATCTGGAGAAAGCGGCGACGATTCGACTGGCGGTTCATAGAGACGCGGCCTACTTGGCTCGCGTTCAGTATGATACCCACCTGCGCCCGCCAGCGACCGGTAGGGGGCCGGGAGGGGAAATGCCGCATCAGCGACCCAATGTGATTCTCATCGTGGCCGACGACATGGGCTACGGCGACTTCGGTTGTCTGGGCAACGCAAGCGTCCGCACCCCTCACCTAGACCGCTTAGTCGGCGAAGCGACCTGCTTCCGGCAGCACTACTCGGCCTCGCCGATCTGCGCCCCGGCACGGGCAGCGCTGCTCACCGGCCGCTACCCGCACCGCACCGGCGCGGTCACGCAGCACGAGATTCACGGCCTCGACCGTATCGCTCTCCGCGAGGTGACCTTGGCCGACGCCTTCCGCGCCGCCGGCTACGCGACTAGCTTGGTCGGCAAGTGGCACAACGGCACCTTCGACCGCCGCTTTGAGCCCAACTGCCGCGGCTTCGAGGAGTTCACCGGCTTCTGCGGCGGGTGGACCGACTACTATCGCTACCACCTGCGGCGCAACGACAGCACCTGCCCGTCCGACGGCCGCTACCTTACCGACCTGCTCACCGACGAGGCGGTCGACTTCGTCAGGCGCCACCGGACCGATCCGTTCTTTCTGTATTTGCCGTACAACGCCCCGCACTCCCCCTTTCAAGGGCGGGATGAATGGATCGCCCCCTACCAGGAGCAGGGGCTCAGCCGAATCCTAGCCACAACGTACGCCATGATCGAGCGCTTAGACCGCGGCGTGGGCCGCGTACTCGACGTCTTGGAAGCGGAGGGTCTGGCCGAGAACACCGTCGTGGCGTTCACGAGCGACAACGGTCCGGCCTTCTTCAATCCCCCCTACATGCTCGAGGAGGGCGAGCCAACCTTCAATGAGCGGTACAACGCCGGATTGCGGGGCAGTAAGGGCTGGATCTATGAGGGCGGCATCCGCGTGCCCATGGTGCTCCGCTGGAGGGCAGGCCTGCCGGGCGGCCGGCAGGTTGACTCTCTGGCCCACTTCACGGATTGGATGCCCACACTGCTCTCGCTGGCTGGAGTGCCTCGTCCCGAGGGCCCTTCGCTGGACGGGCGGGACCTGTCTGCCCCGCTGCGGGGCGAGCGCGGTGACGCCGCGCCGCGCCGCTTCTGGCAATGGAACTTCTACTGGCCCGATGTCGGTACCAACGCCGCCGTGCGGGACGGCGACTGGAAGCTCGTACGGCCGATGATCCGGGGCACGCGGTTCTTCAAGGACCGGATGTGCGTGTCCGAGGAGGACCGCGCCAAGACAGCGGCGTTCGTCGAGGCCGACATCAAGCATAAGGAGGACCCCGCCGCTGTGCGCTCGATCCTGCCCGTGCCGCGCCTCAGGCCGCAGGCGCCCGAACCGCCGGAGCTGTATGACCTGGCTTCCGATCCGGGCGAGGCGCACGACTTGGCGAACCGGCACCCTGACCGCGTCCGAAGGATGCTCGGCGCACTGGAAGAGTGGTTCGAGAGCGTCGAGGCGGACCGGCGGTCGATCAATTGGAGTTGAGCCGGCGGAGGTGGGGCCGCCCAGCGTTGCGGGTCGGCGGCCCCATGGATGCCTATGCAGGGCATCCGATCCAGCCAAGTGGTTGCAGCGGACGCCTGTAGTGACTGCCCGGAGGCGAAGGATCGCCCCCGGGCGGTCGATTAGTAGTCGTGGTCGGGAGGCGCCGCCGCAGCCGGCTCCTCTGCCGGAATCTCATGCACCGTCGCTTCGGTGGTCAGCATGAGACCCGCGATCGAGGCCGCATTCTGCAGCGCGTTCCGAGTGACCTTGGTGGGATCGATGATGCCCGCCTCGACCACGTCGCAGTAGCGGTCGTGTTGGGCGTCGTAGCCGCGGCTGCCCTCGGCAGTGCGAACGCGCTCGACGACGATGGCCCCTTCCTGCCCGGCGTTCTGGGCAATGCAGCGCAGCGGTGACTCCAGAGAGCGTCGGACGATGTTGACGCCGGTTCGCTCGTCTTCGTCAGCCACTTCGACGCTGTCGAGGACGCCGGCCGCGCGCACTAGCGCGACGCCGCCGCCGGGGACGATGCCCTCCTCGACGGCCGCCCGCGTGGCATGCATGGCGTCCTCCACGCGCGCCTTCTTCTCCTTCATCTCGGTCTCGGTCGCCGCGCCAACGCGGATCACCGCCACGCCTCCGACCAGCTTCGCCAGACGCTCCTGCAGCTTCTCGCGGTCGTAGTCCGAGGTCGTTTCCTCGATCTGCGCCCGCAGCTGCTTCACGCGGCCCGCGATGGCGTCCGAGCCGCCGGCGCCTTCCACGATGGTGGTGTTGTCCTTGTCGATCACCACGCGCTTGGCCTGGCCCAGATCGCCCAGCTGCACGCCCTCCAGCTTAATGCCGGTCTCCTCCATGACGGCCCGGCCGCCGGTCAGGATCGCGATGTCCTCCAGCATGGCCTTGCGCCGGTCGCCGAAGCCGGGCGCCTTGACGGCGCACACGTTCAGCGTGCCGCGCATCTTGTTGACCACCAGCGTGGCCAGCGCCTCGCCCTCGGTCTCCTCGGAGATGATGAGCAGCGGGTTGCCTTGGCGGGAGGTCATCTCCAGCACGGGCAGCAGGTCCTTCATGCTGCTGATCTTCTTCTCGTGGATCAGCACCAGCGCGTTCTCAAGCACGCACTCCATCGAATCCTGATCGGTCACGAAGTACGGAGAGGCGTAGCCGCGATCGAACTGCATGCCCTCGACGACCTCCAGCTCGGTGTCGATGGTCTTGCCTTCCTCGACTGTGATCACGCCGTCCTTGCCGACCTTCTGCATGGCGTCGGCGATGATCTCGCCGATCGCGGGGTCGTTGTTCGCCGAGATGGCGGCCACTTGGGAAACGGCGTGGCCCTCGACCGGGCGCGCCATGCCATGCACAGCGGCGACGACGGCGATGGTGGCGCGGTCGATGCCGCGCTTGATGGACATCGGGTTGGCCCCGGCGGCGACGCTCTTGACGCCGGCGGTGTAGATCGCCTGCGCCAGCACCGTGGCGGTGGTCGTGCCGTCGCCGGCGACGTCCGAGGTCTTTGACGCGACCTCGCGGACCATTTGAGCACCCATGTTCTGGACACTGTCCGGCAGCTCGATCTCCTTGGCGACGGTGACGCCGTCCTTGGTCACGGTCGGCCCGCCGAATTTCTTCTCCAGCACCACGTTGCGCCCTCTGGGCCCCAACGTGACCTTGACGGTGTCCGCGAGCTGGTTGACGCCGGCCAGAATGGCCTGGCGCGAGTCTTCCCCGAATACGATTTCCTTGTCTGGCATTGCTGCGTTTCCTCCTCTGGTCTCTGGGAACGGGCCGGCGCCCAGCAGGACAGCCGGTCCCTGGCGGCTAGTTCTCGACGACGCCGAGGACGTCGTCCTCAGTCAGGATCAGGTAGTCGGTGCCGTCCACGGTGACTTCCGTGCCGGCGAACTTTCCGATCATCACCGTATCCCCGGCCTGCACGTCCAGCGGCACGATCGTGCCGTCGTCCTGCTTCCCACCCGGTCCGGTGGCCACGACCTTGGCGGTCTGGCCCTTCTCCTTGGCGGAGTCCGGAATGATGATGCTGCCGGAAAACTGCTGTTCCTCTTCAATTCGCTCAGCAACGATGCGATTGCCCAAGGGCTGGATAGCCATAGCTGTGTGATTCCTCCGTTCTGTCTGGATCCGACGTCTGCCTGCGCCGCCGCCGCGTTCGTAGTCTGCCGGGCTCGCCGCCCAGCACCGGTATCGGCCGCATGCGCGAGGTTGGTGGCCCGCACACGGAGCCCCAAGTCGGAGACGGGCCGTGCGCCCCGAGGCCGGGGAGCGGCACCGTCTACATTTAGTATTAGCAGGTATGCGAGTGTGTCGCAACTGTTGCGCGACGGCCGTGGCCCTTGTGCTGGCCGCTTTGCCGCAGGCCTTGGGCTCAGACCCGTCCAGTTCCCCGCTCAGCATCGTTCTGGTGCTGGTGGACGACCTCGGCTGGAGGGACCTCGGCTGCCAAGGTTCGGAAGTCTTCGAGACGCCGAGGATCGACGCCTTGGCTGACCAAGGGGTGCGGTTCACGCAGGCCTACTCGAACTGCCCTGTCTGCTCGCCCAGCCGGGCGGCGCTGATGACCGGCCAGTATCCAGGCCGTCTCGGCTTCACGGGTCACATCACGGCGATCGGCCGGCACCGCTATCCGGAGCGCGGGGCGATCATCCCGCCGCAGGACCGCATGCACATCCCTTCGGAGGCGGTCACCTTGGCCGAGGCGCTCGCGCCAGCGGGGTACGTCTCGGCCAGCATCGGGAAGTGGCACTTGGGCTCGGAGCGGCACTGGCCCCGCCGAAGGGGCTTCGACGTCAATGTCGCTGGTCACACGCACGGCAGCCCGGCCAGCTACTTCTTCCCCTACCGCAATCCCGGTCAAGCGTGGAATCCGGACATGCCGAACCTCGACCTTGGCCGGGGCTTGCCGGGCGAGTACCTCACCCGCCGTCTGACCGACGAGGCGCTCGAGTTCATCCAGCGGAACAGCGACCGGCCCTTCTTCCTGTACTTGTCCCACTATGCCGTGCATACTCCGCTGCAGGCGCCTGAGGCCTTGGTCCGCAAGTATCGATCCAAGCTGGCCGCTGGCGTGGAAGGAATCGACCCGACCTACGTGGCGATGGTCGAGACGGTGGACGACAGCGTGGGACGGGTGCTGGACAAGCTGGCGCAGCTCGGCTTGGAGGACAGGACCGTGGTGGTCGTGGCGTCGGACAACGGCGGACTCGCTTCCGTTACCGACAACTCGCCGCTGCGGGCAGGGAAGGGGTACCTCTATGAAGGCGGCATCCGAGTCCCGCTCATCGTGCGCTGGCCCGGCCGTGGGACCCCTGGAAGCGTCATTGATGCGCCAGTGACCAACGCGGACCTTTACCCGTTCCTCCTGTCGGTCTCCGGCCTGCGTGCGAACAGCGCCGCCCACGGTGACGCTCGGGACCTCGGTCCGCTGATTGCCGGCGGCGAGTGGGAGCCGCGCCCACTGATCTGGTACTACCCCCACTACAGCCCGCAGGCCCGTGATCCTGGCGCCGCGATCTTGGCGGACGGGTTCAAGCTGATCGAGTTCTACGATCCTGGTCGGGTTGAGCTGTACCGCTTGGTGGACGATCTAGGCGAGAGCAGGGACCTAGCCGGAAAGATGCCGCAGCGGGTCGGGGAGTTGCGCTCAATGCTCAACACCTGGATTGCAGAAAATGTGAAAGTGCCCCACCGGCCCAACCCGTTACGAGATGGCGGCTAGGACGCATGCGCGGGCCCGTCGCAGGATTCAGGCTGGCCCGCGCAACCGCGCCCATTTTTTGGTGGACACTCAAGTTGTCCACCGCCCGGCGGCGGTCGGTTGACCAATCGGGAGTGCTGGCAGCGTCTTGATCAGGCCGGCAGCTGCCTGCGCCGTCGGTCCAGAACTGACTGGTGCCGCTCGGTGCAACGGAGTCTGACGGGCTGGCTCAGGCGTCGCAACGCCCGTTGAGCGGACATTCCCCGGTCCGTGCGGCCGCCGAAGGCCGGTAAGGGCGCTCAAGATGCTCGACGCGATACAATATAGCAGGCGGCTGTGTTGGCCGGGCGCTTGTTCCGTGCTTCTGAGCGCTTGCGGCGTGGGTCGCATCCGATGGAAAAGATCGCGGTACTGGATTCCGGCGGGCAGTACTGCCATTTGATCGCCCGCAAGGTCCGTGAACTGGGAGTCTACGCGGAAATTCTTCCAGTCGGCATCCAGGCGCGCCGCCTCCGGAAATACCGGGGAGTCATCCTCTCTGGCGGGCCGTCGAGCGTCTTCAACGAAGACAGCCCTCAGCCCGACCCCCGGCTGTTCCGAGCGGGCCAGCCGGTCTTGGGAATCTGCTACGGGCACCAGCTGCTGGCGCACTACTTGGGAGGCGTCGTTGAGCGTGGGCGAGTTCACGAATTTGGCAGCGCCATCGTGCGCGTCGAATCGCCCGGCGGCCTGTTCGAGGGCCTTCCCGATCGTCTTCGCGCATGGATGAGCCATGGCGACCAAGTCATTCGCTTACCGGAGGGCTTCCGCGTTCTGGCATCCACGCCCGAGTGCGATGTGGCGGCCATGGGCAGCGTGCGGCGCGGCTTGTACGGCCTGCAGTTCCATCCAGAGGTGGTTCACACGCCGGACGGGCAGTCGATTCTTGAAAACTTCCTCCGCAATGCCTGCCGCTGCTCCATGGACTGGCGGCCGGAGGACCGCGTTGAGACGCTCCTGGGGCGCATCCGCGACGAGGTTGGTCGGCGGAGGGTCCTGTTCTTCCTCAGCGGGGGCGTGGACTCCACCGTCGCTTACGCCTTGACGGTGCGGGCGCTGGGCCCCTCGGCCGTCGCAGCAGTGTACGTCGACACGGGTTTCATGAGAGATCGCGAGACTACGGAGATCGAGGACGCTTTTCGCTCTTTGGATCTTGGATACCTCCGGGTCTTCGACGCCTCCGAACTGTTCATGGGCCGCCTCGAGGGTGTTTCCGATCCCGAGCGCAAGCGCGCCATCATCGGCCAGGCCTTTCTGGACGTTCAGGACGAGATACTGGCGGCGGACGCCTCTTTGGGCGCGGGCTGGATGCTGGGCCAGGGGACGATCTACCCCGACACGATCGAGTCCGGCGGCACGAACTCGTCCGACGTCATCAAGACCCATCACAACCGGGTCGACCGAGTGCGAGAGCTGATCGAGCAGGGAAGCGTCCTGGAGCCGCTCAGCGAGTTCTACAAGGATGAGGTACGAGAGCTGGGACGGGCTCTGGGCCTCCCGCGGACGCTGCTGGACCGCCATCCATTCCCCGGCCCCGGGTTGGCGATCCGGTGCCTGTGCGCCTCAGGCGGGCAAGGGCCGCTCGAGGACAACTCGATCGGAGCGCTGGCCGGGAGGCACGGCTGCTCCGCGTTCCTCCTGCCGTTCCGCAGCGTGGGAGTCCAAGGCGACAGCCGCAGTTACGCCCGCCTGACGGTCTTGCACGGCGGCGGCCCGGACTACCGTCGCCTGCTGCCCCTGTCCACGGCCATCACGAACGGATTCCGCCACACGAATCGAATTGTCGTGTCGGTCGCGCCGCGGCGTGTCGATCCCGGCCAATGGAGGGTCCGGCCTGCGACCCTCACCAAGCAGCGCGTGCGGTTGCTGCAGAGCGCTGACCGCGCGGTCACTGAGTACCTGCGCTCCAGCGGCCTCTATGACCGGATCTGGCAGTGCCCGGTGGTGCTGCTGCCGTGGAGTCGGAACGGGGGGGAGACGGTCGTTCTCAGGCCCGTCACCTCCGTGGACGGCATGACGGCCGATGTGGCTGAACTGCCGCCGGACGGCCTAGCCGAGCTGGCCGGGCGGCTGTGCCGCATCCCGGATGTCGACTCGGTGTTCTATGACATCTCCAGCAAGCCGCCCTCCACCATCGAGTGGGAGTGATGTCGTCCGCCCGTCAGGACGACACTTCGGACAGCCATTCCCCGATCAAGTCCCGGATCCCGGCCCTGCCCAAACCGGTCTCGATGCGCACGGAGCTCCCGGCGTCCAGCATTTCGTAGGCCGATCGCGTCCAAGCCGCGTGCCGTTCGGCTTGGTCGGGCGGCAGGCCCGACTGGCGCGAGCCCAGCGGATTGGCGATCAGTAGCGGCCTCGGGGCGAGCGCCGCGTACACATCGGCGATCTCGTAGGCGGTGAGCACGCCCGGCAGGATGCAGCTCAGAGGCTGGGTGGACTCGGGATCGTCCAGGATGGCCCGGTAGGACAGCGGGGCTTGAATGCTGATTACTCCCCCGATTCGAGGGTCCAGCGCCGCCGCGTGGGCGGCCAGCAGGCCGCCGATGCCGATCCCCGCCACGATCCATTCCCGCCGCCTTGTCATGGTTGGGGCCGTTGCTAGCAAGTCCTTGAGCCGCTGTCCGAACAGCGGACGCCCCAGCTCCAGGCTGCGGTAAGCAAGAAAGTCATCCCAGCGGAAGTCCGGGGCGGCTCCCAATGCCGCCGGCTCGGTAGCGCCCCAGCCGCGCACGTCCAAGCCGTAGAGGCTGTGGTTGGCTGCCACGACGGCGTCGATGCAGTAGCGGCGCACGACGGGATGGTCCTTCCCCTGCTCGGCGACGAGGAAAACGGCCCCTTTCGCGTAGACTCCGGCGTCTAGGAATCGCGTCGGGACCTCAATGCCGAATTCGGCCTTGTAGGCCCCCACGCGCGTGATGCGCCGGATCCGGTCAGCCACCTCGCTGCTGTAGATCTGGAATTCGCTCGGGCCGACCGGGCGCTTCAGCGTCGCCGAGCCGCTGTCGGCCCGCGCTCCGACTAGGTCGCTGACAGTGACTGACTCCAAAGATGTCGAGACTTGGCCCGTCGGCGTGCAGCGCAGCTGCTCCGGGGCCGGCAGGTTGGTCTCTGCTTCCGGGATGGCGCTGGTTCCCACATCGAAGGCTCGCAGGAAGAACTTCGCGGCCGCTTCGCGCAGCTCCCGGTTCAGGCCGTGCGGCGCATCGGTCTCCTCGAAGTGCAGGGTGGCCGGCGAGCCGAGCTTCGCGTAGACCGCCTCCAGCTCGGCATGAGTTCGCCGAGTGCCCTCGATCGGCACGTAGTCGCGCAGGGCTGCACCGATCATCAGCGGCTTAGGGGCGAAGGCCGCCAGCAGTTCAGGGTGGTCGATCCCCGACTGCAGCGTGCCGTACAGAATCTGCTCCGGGTCTGCCATCAGCAGGGCCTCCGTCTTCGCTCGGAAGCTGGCCACGGCGCAACTGATGAAGGCGGCCCGGATCCGCGGTTCGAAGCAGGCCAGCTGCAGGGCCGTCATCCCGCCGCCGGACTGGCCGGCGATGGCTAGGCGCTCGGAATCAATGTCCGGCCGCGACTCGAGGTAGTCCAAGGCGCGGATGGCGTCCCAGACTCGGTACTGCATCAAGTTCTGGCCCACCATGTAGCACCGGATCCCGAGCACCCGGTGCTCGCCGGTGCCGCCTCCGAATCGCGAGGAGCCATCCTCCCCGTCCGGAAACTGCAGCCGCTCCCCCTGGCCCAGCGGATCCCAGGTGAGCACGGCGAGACCGTGCCGCGCCATCAGGATCCCGAACCTCTGGTATGCCTCGGCGGCCTTCCCCTCCGAGGCATGCCCGCACGGAAAGACGATCGCCGGCAGCGGCCCGCCGGCCTGTGGCGGGCGGTACAGGTTCGCCGCCACGTGAAAGCCCGGCCGGCTCTCGAACACGATTCGCTCGATCCGGTGATCGCCGCGGTCCAGCGTCCCAAGCTGGCTCGGCTCGAGTGAGCTGTGCTTGGGAAACTCGCCCCACATCTGCCGCAGCTGGGCGCGAACCCGCTGGCGCAGGGCCTCGAAGTCCTCCACGGACTGCAAGGCGGCGAGTTGGCTGGCGCGGCGCTCGTCCAGGACCCGCAAGTACTCCCGGATGAAATCCCAGAGCATCGAGCCGAACTGGGACTGGGCCGGAGCGGGTCGCAGCGCCGCCCATCCCGCCAGCCCCGCCAGCTGGCGGCGCGTGATCCGATTCCGCATCAAGATCCCAGATTGTAGCGCCGGGCCACGCCTGTGCATCTAGATCGCGGTCACGATCCGTGAACCAGCGAGGCCACTTGACCGACGGCCTCGACCGGGTCGTCGTGCTGCCAGATCTGACGCCCGAAAATCACCCCGGAGGCTCCGGCTTCCAAGATCTCGCGGACGGTTTGGAGCGTGCCGGCCAAGCCTCCTGCTCTGCGCGGGCCGCCCGCCACGAGCACGGGGACGCCGCAGCCGTCGACGCTCGCGCGGAACTCTTCGACATCGCCGGAGTACCGGGACTTGATGATGTCCGCTCCCAGTTCGGCACCAATCCGGCAGGCCAGCGTGATGTCGCTCGCGATGTCCTCCGGCAGGACGGCGCGTCCCTGACCGGACATGTCCATATGGTTCGCCATCATCGACTGGCTCAGGATCTCCGCCACGACCGGCATGCCCCAAGTGCGGCCGTCGCTGGCGATCGTCCCGACCTTCTCCAGCTCCTCCGCTTCGAAGTCGGCGCCCAAAGTGGCATTCATCACCACGCCATCCACTCCCATCGCTACCGCCTGCCTCACGCTCGCGAAGAGCTTCATCGGGCCTGGCACCAAGGGGCTGACGCAGCCGTCGATCCTCAGGAGGATTGACAGGTCCCCGACATGCTCGATGACTTGGTCCAGGATGCCGGGCGTGACCAAGATGGCGTCCGCGCCGGCCGGAGCCAGCTGCCGAACCAGGTTCGCCGGCTGCTCGAGCCCGGGCACCGGGCCGGCGGCGTTGCCGTGGTCCATCGCGACCACGAGGCCGCGGCCCTTCCGTAGGATGCGCCGCAGGCGCAGGCTCTTGCCAGTGGATTGAATCGCCATGTCTCGTTCGTGCCGGCCGCCCGGCCGCAAGCCACTAGTGTCGTACAAGCGGAGCCGCTTGTCGCCGTCCGCCGGACCGCGGAATCAATCAGACGTGAGCGTGGGTTCGATCGGCATCTGCAGGGGCTGGCTCACGAGGAAGTCGCAGCCGCGCATCTCGTCCAGCGCCTCATCGACCGCCTGCCGCCTGGCAGGCTCCAAGGTGATCACGAACGGCAGCCTTGACTTGTCGCGGTGGGGCTCCTGCAGCACCGCCTCGATGCTCACGCGCTGGCGTGCGAACAGTGCCGCGAGTTCGGCGAGGATGCCGGGCCGGTCTCGGACTTGGAAGCGAATGTAGAAGCGGCGCTCCTCCGAGCCGGGTTCCACCGGTTGGTGCGGTCTGAGCGCGGCATGCGCGAAGGCCGGCGCGGCCGCCTGCCCGCTGCCCAGAAACCGGGCGGCCTCCATCAGGTCGCTGACGACAGCGACCCCAGTCGGCTCGGGCCCGGCGCCTCTGCCGTAATAGAAGGTGTCCCCGCCCCGCCCGTGGACCCAGAGCGCATTGTAGGAACCGGTCACGCCTGCTAGGATCGCGTCCTTCTCGACCAATGCCGGCCTCACCGCCAGACGCAGCCCCTCCGGCTCCCGCCGGGCGCTGGCGAGCAGGCGGATGGTGTGGCCGAGACGCGCCGCGTAGGCGAAGTCGATGGCCTTCACCCGCCGGATGCCGGCTACCGGTATCTGATCCGGGCGGACCCGCTCTCCGAAAGCGAGCGCGGCGACGATGGCCAGCTTCGAGCGCGCGTCGAACCCGTCGACGTCCGCTCGCGGGTCGGCCTCAGCGTAGCCGAGCTGCTGTGCTTCCCTCAGGATGGACTGGAATGGCAGGCCGGTATTCTCGATCTCGGTCAGGATGTAGTTCGATGTGCCGTTGAGGATGCCCACCAAGGCGTCAATCTCGTCGCCCGCGATGCCTTCGCGCACGGCTCGCAGGACAGGGATTCCGCCCCCGACCGACGCCTCCATGCCGAGCGTTACACCTTGGCCCCGCGCCCGCCTCCAGAGTTCGGGGCCGCGCTCGGCCAGCAGCTCCTTGTTGGCGGTCACGGCCGGCTTGCCGGCTCGGAACGCCGCCTCTAGAATCTCTGCGGCTGGGGACTTGCCGCCGATGAGTTCGGCGACGACGTCGACGTCGGGACGGGACACGAGCTTCCGCCAGTCGTGCGTCCGGTGCGCGGTCGGGTGCAGCGCCAGCTCCTCGCATGGTGCCGTGCGGACGCTCCGCGAGCAGGCCGCGACGACCTTCAAGGGAAAGCCCAGCTTGCTGCGAATCCTGTCTGCGTTGGAATGCAGCAGCCGGAGCGTTCCCCCTCCGACGTTTCCAAGGCCGATGATGCCGACGCCGACAGCTTTCACGGATCCCATTGTATGGCGCAGCCCGAGCGCCGAGGAGGGCGAGCGCGGGCGTCCGTCGGAGCGAGGCAGCTCCCTGCCGTAGCCGCCGGCGGCTGCACGGCCAGCCCACCTAAGGAAGCGGATCGATGATCAGCACGGCAAGGCCGAAGCCGGCCAGTCTCGGCCCCGCGGGGCACCGCGGTCGCGACGCGAATCGAAATCGCGACGGCCTGCCCGAAGGCGGAGCCGAGAGCGAGCTGCAGTTCGTGCCGAGTCGGGGGTTGAGGCACGAAACTGAGTGCCGGGGCCGTGCCGGGTTGGTCGCTCGACCGGCTCGCTCTAGAGTCGACGGAGGCGGAGGCTGTTCGACAAGACCGAGAGGCTGGATAGTGCCATGGCAGCCGAGGCCATGATCGGGCTGAGCAGCCAGCCGGTCCACGGATACAGAACTCCGGCGGCGACCGGCACGACTAGCAGGTTGTAGCCGAATGCCCAGCAGTAGTTCTGTCGGATCGTTCGATGGATGCGGCGGGAGATCTCGACCGCCCGATCGACATCCAAAGGGTTGCTGCGGACCAGGACGATTCCGGCCGATTCGGCCGCGATGTCGGCACCCGCTCCGATCGCGATACCCACGTCCGCTCGGGCGAGCGCCGGGGCGTCATTGATGCCGTCGCCCACCATCGCGACCGTTCGCCCCTCGGCTTGGAGTCTCTCGATGGCGAGCGCCTTCTCAAGGGGCAGGGCTTCGGAGAGGACCTCCTGGATGCCCGCGAGACGACCTGTGGCGCCGCTTGACGCCGCATTGTCCCCGCTGACCAGCAGGGTCTTGATGCCCCGCTGCCCCAGCGCTCGCACCGCTGGCCCGGACTCTGGCCGCAAAGCGTCTCGGAGGCCGAACGCCCCTGCCAGCGAGCGGTTTCGAGCTGCCAGCACGACCGTCTTGCCCTCTTCTTGGAGCTGCCGCAGCAAGGAATCTGCCGCTCGCGAGTCGCAGCCCGCGTCCCGGATCAAGGACGGCTTGCCAATCGTCCAGAGATCGCCATTGACGCGAGCTCGGGCGCCGGCGCCGGGCAACGCCCGGTAGTCCTCAGGCACCGGCCCCGTACCCGATCCCAAGCCGGCCAACGCGCGGGCGACCGGGTGCTCGCTCAATCTCTCGATAGCGCTGGCGTGCTCGACCAGTTCGGCTTGGGACACCCCGCGAAAGGCTTCGATGTCGGTGACCTCGAAGCGTCCGTAGGTCAGCGTTCCGGTCTTGTCGAAGACGACGGTGTCCAAGCCGCGCGTCGCTTCGAGCGCCTCGCCGTCGCGAATCAGGATCCCATGGTCCGCCGCGCGGCCAATGCCGACGGCCAGCGCCGCAGGAGTGGCTAGGCCCAAGGCGCAAGGGCAGCTGATCACCAGCACGCTGACTGCCGCGGTGAGCGCCGCCGTGACACTGTCCGGTCCCGGGACGGCAACCATCCACGCGGCGAACGTCACCGCCGCGACAGCTAGGATGACCGGCACGAACACTGAGGCGATCCGGTCCGCGAGGCGCTCAGCAGGTGCCTTCGAAGCCTGCGCCCGACGTACGAACGTGATGATCCGGGCCAGCGAAGTCTCAGCGCCGACTCGCTTGGCGCGAAATGCCAAGAAGCCGTCCAGATTGAGCGCTCCGCTGGTGACCGCCTCCCCGGGGGCCTTGTCCGCCGGCACGCTCTCGCCTGTCACGGCCGACTCGTCGACCGAGCTGGTGCCCTCGACCACCGTCCCGTCGACAGGGATCCGCTCCCCCGGCCGCACCAGCACAACATCCCCGACTCGCACTTCGTCGGGAGGAACCTCGACCTCCGCGCCGTGCCTGCGGAGCCGCACGGTGCGGGCCTGCAGCTCCGCCAGCTTCCGGATCGACGCCGTCGTGCGCCGCCTGGCCCGGGCCTCCAGAACGCGCCCGAGCAGGACCAGCCAGATGATGGCTGCGGCAGTCTCGAAGTACACCTCCGTCGGGCCGCCGCGGCCCGTCCAGGTTGAGTACACCGTGGTCGCGAGGCTGTAGGCGAACGCAGCCCCCGTGCCTAGTGCGATCAGCGTGTTCATGTCGGCCCGCCCGCGTCGGCCCGCATGCCATGCCGCCGAGTAGACCGGCGCTCCGCTGTACAGCAGCACCGGGAGGGCGAGCGCCATCTGCAACCACGCCTGCCCGGAGAACGACAGCGCTCCATGCGACATGGCCAGGATGAGTAGGGGAACTGTCAGGGCCGACGCCACTGCCAGCCTGCGGGCCAGCCGCCCGTCAGGCGCTTCCGTCTCCGCGCCCAGTTCGTCCGGGCGGGCGGCGACCGCGTCATATCCGGCCGCCCGGATTGCGTTCGCGACGCGCTCGAGACACTGGTCGCCCCCGCGCAGCACCACCCGCGCGGAGCCCTCCGCTAGGTTCGCTTCGCAGCTCTCGACGCCTGCCACCTCCGTTGCCGCACCTTCCACGGACCGAACGCAGCTGGCGCAAGTCATGCCTTGGACCGACAGCCAGCGCTCCTCAGCCGGATTCCCGGACCCTCGCTTGCGGCGTTGGCGCTTGGCTGGGCCGGACGCGGCGGGAGGGCTGGGCGCGGCGATGGAGTCAAGGCCCACGAACGCTCCTCCCGGCGGCCCGGCGGGCCGGCGCGGCGAGTAACCGGCCTTCGCCGCGGCGCTCCCCAGTGCGTCCAAGCTGGTGGACGACGGATCAAACCGCACCGAGGCCGACTGCGAGGCCAGATCTGCCGAGGCCGACAGCACCCCCTCCACCGACAGCAGGGCCCGCTCCACCGCCTCGACGCAGCGCCCGCAGGTCATTCCGCCGAGTTCAAGTTGTCCGTCTCGCATGCCTGACTCGCCGCTCCGCAGCGGCCGGGCCGATCCTTGGCCGTCCCACCCGGCACGCACCATTGTTCGGCCGGCGGGCCTGCCCTGTCAATCTCGCCCTCCGCCGCGGCGGTGTGGTCGTTCGCCATGGACCCGGGCCTCCGGCCGTGCTAGATTAATACTTCAGTTACTTGCCGCCTTCGGTTCTGGCGGCCTCTGCCGAGCCCCTTCCGGCTGGCAGGGAGTACGAAGCCTCGACCTTCTGCAGCCTGGCGGGTGAGGGTGAGCGGTCGGTGTGGAACGGTCTGGCAGGATTTTAAGCTCGAGGTTGTCTACATGATCATCTCCATGAAGCCTGGAGCCACGCGGGCCCAGATTCAGCGCGTTTGCGACCGGATCAAGGAAATGGACTTTTCCGTTCGCTCGATCCAGGGCGACGAACGAGTCGTCATAGCCGCCGTTGGCTTGGGCGATGTCACGCACGCCATTGAAGTGCTCCGCTCGGTCGAGGGCGTCGAGAACGGCGTGCCCATCACAGCACCGTACAAGCTGGTGAGCAAGCAGGTCAAGAGCGACCCGACAGTCGTCGACCTCGGTCGCGCTTCAATCGGCGGCGATGCGTTCGCGGTCATTGCAGGGCCATGCTCGGTCGAGACGGAAGAGCAGATCAACGCCTGCGCGGCGGCGGTGTCGAAGGCCGGCGCCCAGTTCCTGCGTGGCGGCGCCTTCAAGCCGCGCACCAGTCCCTACAGCTTCCAAGGCCTAAAGGAGCAGGGCCTCCAGCTCATGCGTGAGGCCGCTGATCGGCATAACCTGTACATGATCACAGAGGTCATGACAGTGGGGGATGTCGAGCTCGTCTCGAACTACACGGACGTGCTGCAGGTCGGTGCGCGAAACGTCCAGAACTTCCCGCTGCTGAAGGCTGTCGGCAAGCATGGCAAGCGCCCGGTGCTGCTCAAGCGCGGCCAGAGCGCCACAATCAAGGAGTTCCTGCTCTCCGCCGAGTACATCGTCACCAACGGCAACCCCAACGTCATACTGTGCGAACGGGGCATCCGGACATTCGAGTCCGCTACTCGCAACACCTTGGACATCAACGCGGTTCCTGTGCTGAACGAGCTGACGCATCTGCCGGTGATTCTCGATCCCGCGCATGCGACCGGCCGGCGGGACCTGATCCAGCCGCTCGTGCGGGCGGCAGTCGCCGTCGGCGCGGACGGGGTGATGGTCGAAGTACATCCGGATCCCGAGCGAGCATGGAGCGATGGGGCCCAGTCTCTGACCTTCTCGCAGTTCGACACGATCATGGACGACATCCAGCCCTACTTGGGCCTCTGGAACCAGGCGCGGTCGGCTCGCGGCTCCTTGGCGGCATCCGCAGCGGCTTGAGGTTTCCATCACGTTGCGCGACTCGCGCCGCGAAGTCCTGCGAGAGGCCAGGGGACTCCGCCTCTGTCTGCCATCCTGCGAGCACGGGATCGGCAGCGTCATTCTGAACGCGGACTCCCCAGATCTGATCGACGGCGTGCGGTGCCGGGAGTACGCCCTGTGGCCCGACGATCGCGGCTACTTCCTTGAGGCGGCCCGCCTTGGCGAAGGCTTGGCCGCCGGGTTCCCGGGGAACTCGACGCAGGTTTCGGCGGCGCTCAGCTATCCCGGTGCGGTCAAGGCGTTCCACTACCACATGGCTCAGACTGATCTGTGGGTTCCCTGCCGGGGGATGTTCCAAGTGGCCTTGGCGGATCTGCGGGAAGACGCCCCTACCTTCGGCGAGCGGAACACGCTCTACCTAGGCGAGCTGAGGCCGTGGCAAGTGCGCATCCCCCCCGGCGTGGCGCACGGATACAAGGTCATCGGCTCCGAGCCGGGGCTGCTGGTCTACCTCACCGACCGGCACTACGACCCGGCTGACGAGGGCAGGCTGCCACACGACAGCCCGGCGCTGGCCTACGACTGGGAGGTGCAGCACAAGTGAGGTGGCTCATCACGGGCGGGGCCGGGTTCATCGGGTCGGCCTTCGTGCGAGCGCTCCGGCCGGGCGAGGGCGACGTCGTAGTGCTCGTGCTGGACGCCCTAACCTATGCCGGGAATTTGGACAACCTGCAAGCCGTTGCAGATCGCCCGGGCTTCGAATTTGAGCTGGCCGACGTGCGGGACGGCAAGGTGGTCTCGGCCGCGTTCGAGCGGTTCAGGCCCGACTGCGTCGTACACTTCGCCGCCGAGTCGCATGTTGACCGCAGCATCCTGTCTCCCAGCGAGACAGTTTCCACCAACGTGCAGGGCACTTCGGTGCTGCTGGAGGCCGCCCGGAGGCGTCCCCCGGCGCGATTCGTCCAAGTGTCCACCGACGAGGTGTACGGCAGCGTCGAGGAGCCGCGCGTAGCCGACGAGTCGTTCCCGCTGCGCCCGTCGAGCCCCTACGCCGCATCCAAGGCTGCGGCTGATCATCTTGCCCTCTCGTACTGGAGGACGTTCGGCCTTCCGGTGATCGTCACCCGCTGCTCGAATAACTACGGCCCGCGCCAGTTCCCGGAGAAGCTCGTGCCGCTGATGGTCGCCAACGCGCTTGAGGGGCGTCCCCTGCCGATGTACGGCGACGGGCGCCAACTGCGCGACTGGATCCATGTCGACGACCACTGCCGCGCCCTCCTCGCAGCGGTCGATCGGGGTAGGCCGGGCGAGGTCTACAATGTCGGCGGCGGCTGTCGGCTTGCCAACCTCGACTTGGTCCGACGGATCCTGCACCTTACGAAACGCCCCGAGACACTCCTCGAGTTCGTCCCAGACCGTCTGGCCCATGACCGGCGCTACGCGCTGTGCAGCGCGAAGCTTGAGACGCACACCGGCTGGCAGCCGCAGGTGCGGCTCGATGACGGGCTGGAGAAGACGATCGACTGGTATCTGCGGCATCCGGACTGGGTGGACCGAGTGCGATCCGGCGAGTACCGCGACTACTACGAGCGCAATTACGGCTGGAGGAGGCGCGTCGCAGCCCAGTCGGAATGTCGCTGAGTCGCACTTCCCGGCGGCGAACCGCCCCGTCTGCGCCTCTGCGCTAGAACCAGCGGCGCTTGTCGACCACGTTGTCGAGCGGCTCCCCGCGGACGAAGCGTCTGAGGTTGTCCAGCAGCACGGCTAGGTGGCGCTCAGCGATGCGGGGCGAGTGGCCCGCCACATGCGGCGTCAGGATCACGTTCTCCATGCTCCACAGTGGGTGGTCAGACGGCAGCGGCTCGACCTCGAACACGTCCAGTGCCGCTCCGGCAATGGTGCCAGATGTGAGAGCGTCGACAAGGTCCTCCAGCCGCACGATCACTCCCCGGCCGATGTTGACCAAGACCGCGCTGCGCTTCATCTGCTTGAACCGGGCCGAGTCGAAGAGGCCTTCCGTCTCCGGTGTGTGCGGAGCGGCGATCACAACGTAGTCGCTCTGGGCCAGCAGCTCGTCGAGCCGCCCGGGCGGCAGCGGCGGTTCGACGCCCGGTGGGGCGGAACGGCGGTCGCTGTCGACTGCGATCACGCGCATGCCGAAGCAGACTCCCCGCCGGGCTACCTCGCCCCCGATGGATCCCAGTCCGACTACGCCGAGCGTAGCTCCCGCGAGGGTGGGATGAGCCCGATCGACCGCCGTCATCACCGCCGGACCGCTGGCGAAGGACTGCCCGTCCTTGTTTCCGCCATAGGGCCTCCATTCGGCCCTCGCCTGCTGGCGGATGTAAATGTGGAGGTTCCTAGCGAAGCAGAGCAAGCACCCCAACACGTGATCCGCGATGTTGTCGAAGAACAGGCCGCGCATATTTGTTAGCTGGAGCGGGTGGGCGGCCAGCTCGGGGAAGATGTAGTGCTCGAGGCTCGCGGTCGGAGACTGGACCCAGCGCAGGCGCTTCGCGGCGGCGAGCATGGCGGGCGTCAGCTTGCCGAAGAAGGCTTCGGCGCTCGCGACCTCACGCTCCGCTTCCGCTTCGCTGCGGCAGTTCGCCACCTTCATCCCCTCGGCCGCCGCTCGGATTCTGGCCAGGCGGCTCGGACCGACTGGGGGATGCACGACGAGCTTCATCGAGTCTCCTCGCTCACGACGACGCCCCCGATCACCACTCCGATGCAATGCGTCGCGTACTCGAACGGGTCTCCGTCGTACAGCGCCAAGTCTCCGTCCTTGCCCACTTCAATGGATCCGACGCGGTCGCCGACACCGAGGATCTCGGCCGCATCGATGGTGACGCTGCGCAATGCAGCGTCCCTGCCCAAGCCGTGCGCCGCCGCCACCGCGGCCTCGAACAGCACGAGCCGGCTCTTGGGCACGTAGGCCTCGAAGCCGCCCTGCAGGGCGACTTTCACCCCTGCTCTCGCTAGGCGAGCCGCCGTCTCGAAGCTGAGGTTCTCGGTCTCCCCACGAGCGCGCATCATGGTGGGATGGACGATTACCGGCATGCCGGAAGCGCGAATGTGGTCGAGCACCAGATGTCCCTCCGCCGCACCGTCCAAGACCATGCTGAAACCGAATTCGTCGCGAATCCTCAGAGCAGTGAGGATGTCGTGAGAGCGGTGGGCGGTGACCAGCAGGGGGACGTCTCCTCGGAGCACCGAGGCCAGCGCCTCGAGCCTGAGGTCACGGTCCGGCCTGTCGTCGCCCGTATCCCGCTTGGCTTGGTATTCCTGCGCTCGAATCAGTTCCGAACGGAGCATGGCGGCCATCTTCGCTCTTGTGCCGGGCGGCTTCGCGCCGTCTCGCCGCGCTCCCTCGCCCAAAGTCGCCGCGACCATGGCGAGCGGCTTGAGGACCGCTTCCTCGACGGTCCGAGCGCCGGTCTTGAACACTCCTGTCTGCCCGCTGATCAGGGCCCTGGGCGCATGCCCCGTGTGAATCGTCGTGACCCCGTACCGCATCGCCCACTCGACGAGCGGCTCGCGGGGGTTGTAGGCGTCGATCGCTCGCAGTTCGGGCTGGACGGCAGCCGATGCTTCGACTTGGTCCTGGTCGTGGGCGATGTTCAGGTAGCCGCTGAGGCCGAGGGTCGAGTGTGCGTCGATCAGGCCCGGCGTAACCACTTTCGCCCGGAGAGTGCGGATCCCCGGCGGGATCTCGACCGACGAGGCCGGCCCCACGGCCGTGATCCGTCCGCTCTCAACAAGGACGACGGCGTCTCGCAGCGGGTCGCCGTCAGCGGTGTAAATGGTTTCTCCTTGCACGGCGACTTGGGCCGCCGCCGAAGACACTAGGCACACGAGGGTGACCGCTATGCCGGTTGTTGCCCGCCTCATTGCTCTCCCCCCGCAACCAAGTGGATGATGTCGTCCTGATCGTGGCTGGCTCCGAGTCCGCCCTCAGCGTAGAGCCGGTCCTTAGGGTCAGAGCGGTCGAAGACGCGCACGCCGTCGACCCATGTCTCCAGCACTTGGCTGTAGACGCTCAGCGGGTCGCCGGAGAATACCACCAAGTCGGCATCCTTGCCCGGTTCGAGCGAACCAACCCGGTCTTCTAGGCCGAGCATCTTGGCTCCGGCCATCGTGAGGCTGTACAGGGCCCGATCCTGAGGTAGGCCCGCCCTCACAGCCAAGGCCGCCATGCGGTTGAAGAGACGGGAGTCGGTGATCGGATCGTCGGTGTGGACCCCCGTTTCGACTCCGGCCCGGTCCAGGATGGCAGCCGTCTCGAAGCGCACGCCCTTCGCCTCCAGCTTGCCTCCCGGGCTGTCGATCAGGATCAGCGACGCTCCCACAACCTGCGGCGACGACGCGATCTGGTCCGCCACCAGCCATCCGTCAGAGACATGCTGCAGCACGACTGGGAAGCCGAATTCCTCTGCCAGCCGGAGGACCGTCACGATGTCGTCGTGGCGGTGAGTGTGGAAGTGGACGGTTCGCTCCCCGTCCAGCACCTCCAAGAGCGTCTCCAAGCCTAGGTCCCTGGCGGGCCGCTTCGCGTCGTCGCCGTTGGCAGCTTCGACCTTGGCGCGGTAGTCGATGGCCCGTAGGAACTGCTCGCGGACCAAAGCCGCGGACTTGGCCCGCGTGCCGGGAAATGGCGGGTCCTTGCGGGAGTTCGTTCCGTTGGCCATCTTGACGCCGTAGGCCAAGGCGCCGTCCGCGCGGTAAAGCAGCAGGTCGTCGATCGTGCTTCCGTCCCGGTACTTCACGTAGAGCGTTTGCCCGCTCAGAAGGTGTCCTGAGCCTGACATGATGTTGGCGGTCGTGATGCCTCCGGCTTGGGCCTTCTGGATGCGGGCGTCGCGCACATCGATCGAGTCGAGCGCTCGCACATCCGGCTGGATCGGAGCGCTGGCGTCGCCGCCTTCTACATTGCCCGCATGGCTGTGCGTGTCCACGAAGCCGGGTACGATGACCCTGCCCTCGCTCGCATGACGCTCCGCTCCTTGAGGCACGGCGACGGAGTCGGAGGGACCCACGGCTGTGATCTTGCCTTGGTGGATCACCAGCGTGCCGTTTTCGATCTCGGCTCCGACGACCGGGAGGATGCGGGCGCCGACGAAGGCCTGGGGCGTCTCCTGCGCCGCCAGAGCGGCCGCCAGCGCTACGGCAGCCCAAGGGATTCTCACCACACACCGATTCTACTGCCCGCCATCCCGCAACGCCGGCTGCGCCTGCTGGGAGACCGCCGATCCCGCTCGGTCGGCCCCTGCCGCGTGGGCGGTTACTCTGGGGGCTCCGAATGCCCAGCCTACTGGTTCGTGCCACCAACTGGATCGGCGATGCGGTGATGTGCATCCCGGCGCTGCGGGAAGTGAGGCGGGCGCACCCGGGATGGAAGGTGACCGTTCTGGCTCGGGCGTGGGTCGCCGAGCTCTACGCTCGCGAACCGTTCTGCGACGAAGTGATCGTCTACGAACGGCAGGGGGCCCATCGGGGCCTGCTGGGCAGGGAACGGCTCGCGAAGCAGCTCCGCGAAGCGGGCTTTGATCGGGCGATCCTTCTGCAAAATGCCTTTGACGCCGCCTGGCTTGCCTGGCGGGCCGGCATACCGGAGAGGATCGGCTACGCCCGGGACGGTCGAGGCCTGCTCCTGACAGATCGCGTGTGCGTTCCGCAGGCGGGGGAGATCCCCGCCCATCAGCGGTTCTACTATCTTGAGCTGCTGCGCCGGTCGGGGCTGATTCGGCGTCTCCCTGACCAGGCCGACAGCCGCTTTGAGAATCTGGGCGATCTGCGCCGGCAGGGAATCCTGCAGTGGAAGCGCCGGGAACTGCCCAGCGGCCCTTGGATCGGCGTTAGCCCCGGAGCGGCGTTCGGCACGGCCAAGCGCTGGCTCCCTGAGGGCTTCGCTTCAGCCGCTAGGGAGCTGGCCGCGTTGCTTGGGGCCTACGTGGCCGTATTCGGCTCGCGATCCGAGTCGGAGGTCGCCGCTCGGGTCGCCGCCGCCGCCGGTTCTCGGAGCACATCCTTGGCCGGTCGGACCAGTTTGGCGGAGTACCTGGAACTAGCCTCCACTTGCAGCCTGTACCTCACCAACGACTCGGGATCGATGCACTGCGCCGCCGCGCTGGGAGTGCCCACGGTGGCGGTATTTGGCGCGACGGCTCCCGAAGCTACGGGGCCGGCTGCGCCGTGGGCCCGCGTGGTGCGCGAGCCGGTGGATTGTGCTCCCTGCCTACAGCGCGAATGCACCGTCCCCGGCCATCCTTGCATGGCGCGCGTCTCGGCCGGTAGGGTGGTGCGGGAAGCGCGATCCTTGCTGACGGCCACCGGTGGGAGAGTGTCGCCGGACGACGGCTAGAATTAGGGTCATGGACGGTGCCGTCGTCTTGGACAAGCCGCGGGGGATCACCTCCTTCGGGGCGGTGAAGAGGGTTCGCCACATTCTCGGCATCCGCAAGATCGGCCATCTCGGCACTCTCGATCCGATGGGCACGGGGGTGTTGCCCCTGCTCCTCGGCCGCGCCACGAGGCTCGCGAGGTTCTTCTTGGGGCACCGTCGGGAGTATGTAGCTACGATCCGGTTCGGATGGTCGACCTCGACCTACGACGCGGAGGGCGAGGCTGCGGGCGAGACTGTGCCTGCCGCAGTGGAGTCCAAGGAGCTGGAAGGCCTGCTGCGCGAGTTCACTGGCGAGATCATGCAGGCACCCCCGCCGGTGTCGGCCAAGAAGGTGGACGGTGTTCGCGCCTACAAGCTGGCCAGAGAGCGCCGGCCGGTCGAGCTCGACCCTGTCGCAGTGACGATTGAGGAGCTGGAGCTGCTCGAAGTAGACGGCCCGTGTGCCACGGTCCGCTGCCTTTGCTCGGCCGGCACCTATGTCCGGTCACTAGCCCACGACTTGGGGCGTGCGGTCGGGTGTGGCGCTCATGTCTCGGAGCTGCGGCGGACCATCGTGGGCGACTTCAGTCTGGAGGACGCCCTCACCCCCGACGAGTTGAAAGCGAGGATGGAGGACGACCGGATGGAGGATGTGCTGGTGCCGCCCGCCGACTTATTGCCGGAGATTCCAGTCCAGCGCGTGGATGAGGTCGGAGCTGCGCGCATCCGTTTCGGGCAGGACTTCCGCGTCAGTCCGTTTGGCACTGCGCGAGACAGCAGGCTCGTCAAGGCTGTCGGTCCGGAGGGGAAGCTGCTCTGCTTGGGCAAGGCCGTCAGTCCGCGGCTGTTTCACCCGTTCATTGTCTTCGGGTGAGGCCGAGTGAAGTCCCTCCCGCGTGAGCGCGCTGGTGCGGGGCTGATGGCCGGCTGGCAGCCCTAGGGTTGGAGTTGGGCGGATGCAATGGCTTACCGCGAGCGACAGGCACATCTTCACGGAGGACTTGAGACGACAGAACCAATCGCTCGACCTCGGCCCTGTTCGGAGGCGGTGGCTGAGCCTGTCGGATCAGTTGTTGGACGGAGTCCGGGAAGCGATTCCGAACGAGTGGGCTGAGGCGACACCCGCGGTTGACCATGCGCTCGACCTAGTTCGCCAGGCTAGGGATAACATTGATGGGGTAATGGATGAGGTAAGGAGAGTGTTGACATGAAGGAACGACTGGCCTACACCTTCACCGTCCTGCGCTATGTCCACGACGTCGTGGCGGGCGAGTTCCTCAATGTTGGTGTCGTGATGCATGTTACAGAGGAAGATCGACTGCTCGTAAGGACACAACGGCGGATCCATCGGCTCAGGAAGACGTTTCCCGACATCGACCTCCATGTTTATGGTGCCATGATGGAGTCCATTGAGCGAGGATTCTCGATCTTGAACGAGGAACTGGCGGGTACTCCCCTTGTGCGCTCGGACCGAGATGCACTCGGGCACGCCCAGCAGCTATTGCCCGACGACGAGAGTTGCTTGCAGTGGTCCCCAACTGGGTGGGGGGCAGCGGAAGATGTGAACGAGAAGCTGGATCGGCTGTTCCGTCGCTTCGTCGATCGGCACAACGGCTTGACCGCACCGCCAACCAACCAACGGACCGACGACGACATCCGCCGACAGTTCCTAACGAAGCTGAGCGACTTGGGGGCGACCATTCCGTTCGAGCAGAAGCAGGTCTGCGGGAGCCAGGACGAAATCACATTCGGGACTGCTTGGAAGAACGGCTCGTGGCACGCATACGAGCCGGTCTCACTCGACCTTAAGACTGAGCGGCGCATCAAGAACAAGGCGCGACGATGGCGCGGTCACCTCTCTGCAGTGCGAGAGGGCGCTACGGACGAAGTCAGGCTCTTCTTCCTAGTCGACGGTCCTAGGAACGATTCGCTTGCTGGCGCGTATGAGAGCGCGAAGGTGATCCTCGGAGGGTCTGCGTTCGAGCCTGAAGTGGTGGATGAGGAGGGAGTAGACGCATTTGCTGAGAAAGTCAGCGCGGAGTATCAGAAGTTCGCTACCGCGAACCAGTGCTTGTGACAAGACCCCATGGCCGTGCGATTTCTGCCTCTGAAGTGAGTTAGATTGTCAGCCTGCAAGTGCAGATTCCGCCGAAGTCCCGGAAGATCGCCTGCTCTGGATGGCAGCCTCCAGAGGAATGTCTCATTGCGCCCGTCTGCAACGCGCACATCCGCTCGCCAAACTCTCGTTCCGCAGGCTGATCCGACATGCGCTCCGCCGCGCTAGGCGGCTTTGCGCCGCCGCCTGCCTCCACGGCCCACGTCCCGACGCTTCGTTGCAGCTGCCCTCGCTTCTCGCTGCAGCAGCCGCCCCAGCCTATGCACGTTCGCCGCACGGATCGAGCGTACCACCACGCTCCAGAACCATTCCTTGCCTTGCTTGCGAACTTGGTCCAGCCCCCGCTGCTCCAAGATGTTACTCGCCGACTCCACCGCCGAACGCTCCCTCCTCGCCTCTATGAACCACTTCTCTCTCCCTCTCCTTGTCCGCCTTTGACAGCTTCCCTTTCTTCGGAAGTGCCGGCTTGCTCAACACCCCTCCCAACGCCAGGATGTTCGCTCTGCTGGAGAACCCTTTGTCGAGACTGCACCCTTCCAGCGCCGGCCACTCGTTCTTCATATCCTCCATCACTTCCACTGTGACCTCCACATCCTCCTCGCCCACAGGATCCTCCAGCCCAGCACGAAGCCCTCCTTGCTCTCTATAATCACCACTGGCACCCCCAGCTCCACCGGCTGCCCCGCCTTCCCTTTCGAAACCCACCTCGTGTGCTCGGCGTGAATTGAGAACACCTTCTCTGCATGCGGAATCCGCTCCCCTTTCGGAAGCTTCCTCCTGACTTGATCCTTCAGCCGATGCGCCAGCTCCAGCAGCCTGTCGATCTCTCCCACCAATCCCTCGTCCACCTCGGTGTCCTCGAGCTGCGGGCGCACCTTCTTCAGTCGCTGCAGCAGCTTCGCCCCCGCTGAGAGCAGCCTATTGACCGCAGTTGTCTTACGTGGGCTTTCGCAGCCCGCGCTCCTCGTGCAGGTAGTCGAAGAAGTCCGGTACTGTCTCCCGAAACGGCAGGGGCAACTGCGACACTTGAGCGCCTGAGAATCCGGGAACGGACAGTGCCAGCATCTGCTCCACTGCTACCTGAGCGGATTGCCCAGCCCATTATCCGTCCGTGGAGCCACCACGGTCGACGCTGGTGGCGGCCCAGTGCTGGACGAATGGTCTCACCGCACCGGGAAGGTCGTCTGGAGTCCGGACCCTGCGCTGCCTTGCGAACGCTCCGAAGTGCAACAAGACAGGCACTCGTCGCCGGACGGTGCTGACCGCAACACCTCTTCCGGCCAGCCAGTTGACATAGCTCTCAATCGGCTTCGCCAGCCACGACGCCCGGATGCTCGTCAAGGTCCGGTCCTCGCTAAAGTACTGCTCTCGTACGCCCGTCCTCCTTCCGACAGACGGCTGAGACCTGCTCTTCGTTATGTGCCGTGATTTGTGCCCAAGTAACGGCGGAGCAGCAACCTAGGGCGAACTGGGAACATAGTCAGACTGGCCACATAACTCGGTCTACGGAACGCTGGAGCTGTGGGGGCTCAACTACTACGCCTGGACGCTGGACTACCTCGACGCCTGCGCGCGGAACGGGGCGGGCGCCGGAGGATCTGGCCCCGTGGCTGCCATGGGCAATGGACGAGCGCCGCGGGGCGCAGTGGTCGCAACACCCGCCCCTGGCGGAAGGAGGGCCGAACAGGCCGGATTCCGGGCCGGGCGGGGACGCTCTGCTCTGGGCCGCCTGATCCGGCCCGCCGCCGGTCCGACTGACGATGGCGCCCATCCCCAAGGCTGTCTCCTCCCGAGCTCCACGCGTTAGCGATGCCGCCCCCCATCCACCCAACACGCCCTAACCGCAAGATCAACCCGCAGTGCCCAGCGCCCCCCTTACTGATTCCTTACGCTTACGGACAGCGGGCTACTTCTCGAGTCGTTGGCCGGCCGGTAGCTGGTTAGTCTGGTATGCTCTCGGTGATGAAACTAGCGATTCTTCCTGTCGTCCTGCTGGCGGGGTCCTGCTTGGCCGGCGTGATTCCGCAGAACTCGACGATTCTCGTCTCGGACGAGAACGAGTGGCTCGGGCTCGTGCGGGTAGCGATCCTGAAGGCTAACGTGCCAGTGAAGCTGATCGCGTTTTCAGAAAATGCGGACTACATGCTACGTGGATCCTACAACGGCCGCTCGGCATGGCTCGAACTGATCGCGGCGGACGGCGAAATTATTTGGGCGGACCGAATGAGTGAACGTGCCGGAATCCCGTTGACCAGAATCCAGTGGAACCGCGATGCGTCCCGTACGCTAGTGGGCCGATTGAAGAAGGCCATCGTGAAACCGTGAAGCGCCGAGTAGGGTCCATCCCCGCGCGTGCCGTGTTGAGCGCCAGATTATTTGGCCGCGTGGGGGGGGACTCCCTACCATTTGTCAAGGGCGAAATGCGGTGATTTTGGGACTGATTTGAGGACATCGGCATGTCGCGAGGGATGACTGGCATGGCGAGATGGGATCGGTTGACAGTGGCAAGCGGGGGCCAGCCCCCGCACCCCCGGAGTTTATGAGGCATGGGGGAATCTATCGACAGGGAGGGGGCAGTAGCGGGTGCCGGCAGCGCAGGACCACCCGGCTACGATTCGTAGCGGGGCGCACCGCAGCCCGGCACCCGCGGGATCACCTGTCGATGAGTTCCCAGCCGGGTATTCCTCGGTGGGTTGCTCTCCAGCAGGGCCCGCCTCCGCTTTCCCGACCGGCTGCCATTGTAATCGGTCGTCAGGCGCTGGCCTTGGCGTGAGTGGGGTCAAAGAGTGTGCCGGCACGAAGCATGGCGCAGCACACGCCCAGCAGCCGGTCGCCGACCGAGCGCAGGGCGCGGCCGTGCGTGTGGCCTCGCGCGCGCAAGGCGCGGTACTTGGCGCCGCTGGTGGGGTCGTGCTGGACGGCGACGCGACTCCAGTGATACACGGCGTTCACCAAGCGCGGCTGGGAGGCCCGCCGTCGCACCACGCGCTTGGCCTTGCCCGAGCGCTGGGTGACCGGGGCCACGCCGCACAGGCAGCGCAGGGCTTGGTAATCGCGGTCCTGCAGCGGGCCTGAGGCCTCTGCCAGCAGCGTGGCGAGGACGGTTCGCCCCACGCCCGGCAGTGACTCGAGGACCTGCACGTCACGCTGCTCACGCAGCTGCTGCGCGGCACTCTCGCCCTCGCCCCTCAGCTGGGAGACCAGGGCGGCGATCGAGCGGTCCGCCGCTCGAGCCTGCTCGTTGAGCATGCCAAGCTGCTGCGCCAGCAGGTCGCAATGCGCCCGCGCGGCGGCCACGACGCCTGGCGCCGCGTGAACGGGCTCTTGGCGGAGCGCGGCGAGCGCCGATTTGGCCTCAAAACGACGCAAACGGTGCTTCTTGAAGAGCTTGGCGACGCGGCAGGGCCGCATGCGCCGGGCGTCGGCCGGCGTGGGGACGAGCTTCCAGAGGGCCAGCGTCCAGTCCGCGGACAGGTCGGCCTTCAGTTCGAGGAATTGGGGGTAGTAGCGCCACAGCTGCTCGCGCAGTTGGTTGGCGAGGCGGATGCGCTGCTGGGTGAGGTCGTCGGCCATGCGCGACCATTCGCGCAGTTCGACGACGGCGGAGTCGAGGGGCTGCAACTCGCGCAGGCAGTGGGGGTCGGTGCGCACGGCGCCGGCGAGCACGCGTGCGTCGCGGCGATCGTCCTTGGCCCCGGCGGGCGAGAAGCGATCCCGGAAGCGATCCAGCTGCTTGGGGTTGATGGAGTGCACGGCGAAGCCGCGCTCCAGCAGGCTGTCGACGACCGGGCCGTGAGGGACCTCGATGGCGACGCTGACTTGCTCGGCAGGCTGTTCGGTGCGTTCCAGGATCCACTCGGCGAGCCGCTTCAGGCCGCTGCCCGAGTGCTTGAATTGCTGCTCGGCCAGGACGGCGCCCTCGGCGTCCAGCAGGCACGCCTGGTGCCACTGGGAGCCCCAGTCAACGCCGGCGAAGAAGGCCGGCTTGGGTGGTGGTGTCAAAGGTTGATGCTCCTTTCGATGTGCTGCCGAGTCGCCGCGACATTCGACCAGTCCCTGTATTGGTGCTCCAAGGCACAGACTCCCTACGGGGTGTATGTCACGGCACTCCCCGGGGCACAGGTCCCCCCCAGGCGCTCGCAGCAGCAGCAGGGGGTGGTAGGTTGCTCCCGGAGAGTTGACTCGTCAAGACAGGACGCCAGACGAAGGCCGACCGCTGTCGTGAGCGGCGCACAGGGCTAGCTAGGCCCGGCCGCGGGGTCAGTGAATCACGCCCACCAGAGGCACGCTTCCCGCCCCAAGGATCACAGCGTCGCTGCTCCTCATCTCGCATCTCCTAGAAGATACAGGGGGGGCGGTTTGGCGCAGTCTGTGTGGACGGCGGATGGTCTCACTGTTCCAATTAATCCGCAACACCGCCGCTCGGCGAGGCAGGGGCTGGGGCGCCCTCGGCGGCCCACGACCTGCAGCAGGAGCAGCTACCCTCTTTCTTGCTTGCAGTAGCATGGTTTCTCAGTAGCAGGCCCCCCCGCAAGGAGGGCGCTGGGTGCATACTGGAGTGCGGGGGTACAGCCCGCAGCAGCCCCCGGGAAGCAGGTTGGCCCGCGCGAGGAGTAGTGGTTTACTGGGCCGTGGCCGGTGCTATGCAGTCGAAATTCGCGAACCAATGCATCAGCGAGGAATATGTTCCCCAACGGCTGTGGCTGCAGGCCCCGCAGTTGCGAGACACCCTGAACTGGGTGCTGGAGCGCGGGGCACGCAGTCCCCAACGGGAGTGGCCCGACCGTTGCTACCCGCGCCGGTCCCGCCGCCCGAGCACCAATTGGAGGAATCGCAAGCCCGCCGACGCCCGACCAAAGACTGAATCGCACACCGTATCAACCCCGTCCCGCGCCGTTTAACCGAATCCACATCCATCCTTAAACGAATGACATTGCCCGACGGCGGGGCGCAGGCAGCGGCAGGCCCAGCTCTGCCGCCAGTTGCGGCAAGCCCGCGCGCGCTGAGGCTGCGCACCACGCACCCCCCGGATTGCGCCAACCGTCCTGCCTGCAGCGCTCAGGTGCCAACTCCGCCCGTGACAGCTCGGGGTTCCTCAGCTCGCCCCTCAGCCACTCGACGGTCCCCGGCTGCAGCCTGCGAAGGCCAACGCGCACCAAAGTTGTGCTACAGAACTGACACCCTCCGTGTTAACTGGAATAGAGTGCGAGATCTCGCCTGACATACTATGGTTAACTAGTCTCACAATGACGGGAGGGGCATCATGTACATCCTATCGGTGTTCGGTGGGATAGCACCCATGCGGAGTGCCTCCCAGCGCACGATCGGCCCCTTGGGCAACCTCAGAACGCACGGCAAGCCGGCGCGGCACTCATAGCTCGACGAAGCTGGTCTGAACAGAGATGATGGAGTCTAACGTTCCTGTCGGGCTTCGGCTGCTTGAAATAGGGGTCGTCGTGACAGCTAGAGAGTTGGACCCACAGATGTTCTCCTCGAACACGCTCGTAGCGTTGGGTGTCGTGCCCAAGACGTGGACAGTGGCCTCCGAATTCGCCACGACGGTCCTCTCTGGAGTGGCCTTCGAGAATCATGTGAGGTTGACTGTGAGCGAGTCCCATGTGTTGATCGTCCAGTCATGCGGACCGGCACTCAGGGACACCTACGAGTGCCATGCGGCCGCAGCCGCCCTCGTCGGCAAGTTTTCTAACCTGTCCTATGTCCATCTAGGTCTCAACTGCGTGCTGGCGAAGGAGCAGCCAGAGCCAAGCCGCTGGCTTGTGGAGCGATTCGGCGCGGAATCTCTCATCAATGGTGAGCGACTGACTAGCATTCAGCCTGCATTCGCCTACCCGCTCGGGGATGGCACATGCAACATCGGACTGGACCGAGGAACGGTTGGGGATCGCCCCTGCATCCTAGCCCGCTGCAATCTGCACCACGAGGGCCCGTTGAGCACAGATCGCTTGCAGTCGGCCATCGCAAGCTGGGGGGATCGGCAGGAATGCATCGCCGACATGGCTGCCAAGATACTGGAGGGCAAACGAACGTGAGCATCGGCCAACGAACATTCAACCAGTGGTCCTCGACCAGCGCGTGGCCAGCGGCGTCAGTGCTGCCCACGGCAGGGCGTTCCTCTCCACTGGACCGGCACTTGCCGGCTAGCAAGCCCCCAATCGCCCAAGGCGTCTCGGTTTCGCTGTCTAAGGACTCGGATGTTGCCGCACTGCACGTCACAGCAGACTACGCTCTCGGCCACCTGCTCTTGTGGACGGATTTCGTCTCCGACAACTCTCAAACCTCGCCTCCGGTGGGCCTGATGTCTCGGGTCTTCGAGACACCTAGGCAACGTGCGCTGTCCCAAGCACATCGGTCCGGTGGTGAAGAAGAGCTGATTCGGGCCTTGGAAGTAGGTGGCCTTCAGGAAACAGCCGATCGCATTCGCTTTCTCAGCGGGCTTCACGAGAATGATCCGGAGGAGTCTCCCATCCGACTGGAATCCCTGCGCTGCTGCGTCTTGTTCGTCCTGAAGAATGGCGATCTTCCGGCACCCCAGATTGGCTTGTACTTCGACGGACTGCTCTCTGCAGAGTGGTCCTCGCCTGAACGTGGCACTGTAGCACTGCTCTTCCGCGTTGACGGGGCGGTTCGATTCGCAGCGTCGTCACACAGTCACGAGCCAGCGCGACGCGTTGGAGGCACTTTGCCTGCAGATTTGGCCGTGACTGCCGTTCGATCATTCATTCCTCCACAGGAGGACACTGCGGCGTCTTGTTCAGCACCGTGTTCACGATCCACTGCAAGTGGAGCTGCTTCATCGTGGGCGGTCGTCCCGTATTCTCGCGCCTGTGTAGGGCGCTGAAGCCGCCGGTTCTACTGCGAATCCGCCAGCGGCGCACGGTGGACTGATGGACGCAGACTATGCTGCTCACATCCCGGACTGACCGACCATTCTCCATTTCTAGGACGGCTGCCTTCCGTACTTCGAACTGGACAGCGATAGTAAGGTCAGTCAGTTAGTCAGTTACTTTACTACTAGTTAGTTAGTTTCTTAGCGTTAGTTGGCGAAGACGAAGAACGAAGCAAAGACAGGAGCATAGCATGCCACCAGTCGGGACATGGAGGCAACTTCGGAGTGGGATCTCCCCAGTCTCTGGCAACGGGTACCCTCACAGAGTCGATTCTGGACTGTCCATCAACTCCGCGCCCGAAAGAGCCCTGAACGAACAGCCGCAGTCCCAAGATCTCTGCAGGGATACTTCTAGCTTGCTAGCGCTCTCCGTCCCTCACTTAGGCTGGCTCCTGCGCAAGAATTCTGTACTGATCAGTACAGGCTGCAACGCCAAGCGCTCCTCGTCGCGTCCCTCTCGGTCGAGCGCACACACGACGCCTGCGACGCGACATGCCTGCAGTCCCTAGGCTGGCTAAGAATGTGGAGCCGCCGGCGGACGGCGCTCCAGCCTGAGCCGCGAGAAAGGGTGCGCAAGGGAACGAGAGTGGTCTGGGCCGTCAGCTCTGCATGC
Source organism: Bryobacterales bacterium (assembly GCA_963662745.2). Taxonomy (GTDB): domain Bacteria; phylum Acidobacteriota; class Terriglobia; order Bryobacterales; family UBA6623; genus VXMF01. The sequence continues at coordinate 3,027,913 of CAXXUI010000001.1, read as the reverse complement.
CATCCGGCCCAGCCACGGTAAGCGGCAGCCTGTTAGCTCTGCGGACGGAAGCAGCCCCGTGCCAACGACGCTTCCGGAACCTGCCGGTACGCCATGTCCCCGTCCGGGGGGCCAACATCCGCTGGATACTCGCCCGTCAGCGCCTCCATGAACGCGATCAGGTCGGTGCGTTCCTGAGCCGTCAAGTGGTCCAGCTCGTGGATCTCCTCGTCCCGGAAGTCGTTCGAGTTGCCCGCGCCGATGTAGAAGTCTAGGACCTCCTTGAGATCCTTGAGGTGCCCGTCATGCATGTACGGCGCCGAATCAGCGATGTTGCGAAGGTGAGGGGTTTTGAAGGCACCTTGGTCCGACTCGACTTGCGTTTGCTCGAAGCGTCCGATGTCCGCGAGCGAGCCGTCGATCTCGGCGCCGACGCCCAAGTTGTGGAACTTGTTGTCGGTGAACAGGGCGTGACCCTGCTCCTCGTCAATGATGTGGCAAACCTCGCAGTTGCCCTTCTCCGGATCGCGGAAGAGCTCCAGTCCGCGGATCGCTTCGTCGCTCATCGCCTCCTCGTCGTCTCCGAACAGGTAGCGGTCGAAGGGGGAGTTTCCGACCAGCACCGTCCGCTCGAAGCTGGCGATCGACTTGGCGACCATCTCGAACACGATCGGTCCGTCACCCCAAGCTTCCTTGAACAGCTCCACATAGACCGGGTCGGCGCGAAGGCGCTCTTCGACGCCCTCGTGAGTGAAGGCCATCTCGACCGGGTTCTCCACCGGCCCTCCGGCCTGCTCCTCCAGGCTGGCCGCGCGGCCGTCCCAGAACTGAGTCGTGAAGTACGCCGCGTTCATGACAGGTGGCGCCTGACGGCCTCCCAGCTCGCCGCCGACGCCTTCCGAGAACTGGTTGGGGTCGGCGAATCCGGCTTCGGGATCATGGCAGCTGGCGCAGGCGATGGTGCTGTCGATGGAGAGCTGCTTGTCGTAGTAGAGCTGTCGGCCGAGTGCGATCGTCTCCGCCGTCGGCGGGTTGTCGTCAGGGATCGGCACCGCCGGCAGTCCTAGCGGGGGCTCGATCGCGACCGTCTCACCCACCGGCATGACGGGGCCGGCTGGCTCAGCCGGCGGCTCGGCGCAACCGAATCCGGATGCGAGGAGCGCCACGACGGCCGCAGTCAGCAGTCCGAGGTTCGTGCGCATGGTGTTGGTCCTCCTTGGCGTCGGGCGGGTTGCCCGCAGCAGCTGGCCGGCAACGGAGAGCCGCCCGGGTGCTATGTCGCGACCCCAGCCCACGATGCCTGCTCCAATGCCCACCTCAGGATAGCAACAGCGGCCGGGGCGGTGGACCGCCGCCCCTGCCGCCAGCCACGCGACCAGGGCGAGCAGCGTTCCCCGCAGACCGACGCGCACTAGAATGGCAGGTGATGCTCGGTGTGAATTCTACGATGCGCTTTGCGCTTGCCGCGGCCGTCCTCGCCTGCGTGGCCCTCTTGATCGTCACGAGCGGACCGGGCCGCAGCCTGCAGAGGAAGGCCGGTGACTTCCTCAGCGTCTACAACGAACTGTTGCAGGGGATGTATGCGGTCACGGCCGAGGCTCACTGGAAGGCCGGCACCGACGTCACCGATCTGCATGTCGGCGAGCGCATCGGCGCCGAGAAGAACTTGGCGGTTCTCACCGGCAGCGCGTGGGTTATCGAGACCGTCAAGGAGCTGCTGCAGGTCTCTGGGCAGCTCGACTCGCTCACTCGCAGGCAGCTTCACAAGGTGCTGCTGGCGGCCGCCGAGTACCCCGGGACGATCCCGGCGATCGTTTCACAGCGTGTCGCGACGGAGGCCGAGGTGGGGGCCGCGTTGGATTCCTTCGAGTTCTGCTTGGAGCGTTCCAAGGCAGGCGCCTGCCTTGAGACCGTGACGCCCAACCAGATCGACCAAATGCTCGTGACGTCGCGCTCCGAACCGCAGCGGCGTAAGTTCTGGAACGTGGCGAAGCAGACCGGCCCAGTCCTCAAGCAGGGAATCGCCGAGCTGCGAGACCTGCGCAACCAAGTTGCACGCGAGATGGGCTATGACTCGTTCTTCGCGCTGCAAGTCGCCGACTACGACATGACCGTCGAAGAGATGATGATCTTGATGGAAGGTCTGGTGGACGACCTGAGGCCGCTCTACGAGCAGCTGCATGCGTGGTCCCGCAGCCAGCTGGCCCGACGTTTCGGCCAAGCAGAGGAGGATCTCATCCCCGCCCATTGGATCGGCAATCGCTGGGCCCAGGCCTGGCCCGGCCTGATCGACGGCGTCAATCTAGACAGCCTGCTGGTCGGCAAGGATCCGGAGTGGGTCGTGCGGCAGGCGGAATCGTTCTACACCTCGATGGGGATGCCCCCGCTGCCCCAGTCGTTCTACGAGAAGTCCGACCTGTACCCGCTGCCGCGGGGCGCCAACCGCAAGAAGAACACCCATGCGTCCGCTTGGCACATGGACCTCCAGAACGATGTGCGGTCGCTGATGAGCGTTGAGAGCAACTGGCGATGGTTCGAGACCACCCATCACGAGCTGGGCCATATCTACTACTACTTGGCCTACACTGCGGCCGACGTGCCACTAACCTTGCGCGGCGGGGCGAACCGGGCCTTTCACGAGGCCGTCGGCGACCTGATCGGGATCGCGGCGCGGCAGCCGGCCTACCTGAAGGAGATCGGCCTGCTAGCTGAGGACGCCGAAGTCGACCAGCTGGCTTGGCTGCTCGACGAGGCGCTCGACCAGGCCGTCGTCTTCATTCCGTTCGCGGCAGGCACGATGTCCTTCTTCGAGCGGGACCTGTACGAGGGCGGCTTGGAGGTCAGCGAGTTCAACCGCCGCTGGTGGGAGCACGCCGGACGCTTCCAAGGCATCGCTCCGCCCGCCCCGAGGGGCGAGGAGTTCTGCGACGCCTGCACCAAGACGCATATCACCGACGATCCGGCCCAGTATTACGACTACGCGCTGGCCTTCGCCATCAAGTACCAACTGCACGACCACATTGCCCGGAACATCCTGCGACAAGACCCCCGCAACTGCAACTATTACGGCAGCAAGGAGGTGGGCGAGTTCCTGTGGAACCTCCTGAGTCTGGGCGCGACTCGCGACTGGCGCGAGGTGCTCAGGGAGGCCACCGGACGCGACCTCTCGACTGAGCCCATGCTGGAGTACTTCGAACCGCTCGTCGCTTTTCTGGAAGAGCAGAACTCCGGACGCCGGGTTGGCTGGTAGGGCTGGGTCCCCGCCCCTGCGTTACGCTGAGATCTGTGGGTGATTCTCCGGTAGCAGTGGCGATGAGCGGGGGCATCGACTCCTCGGTTGCAGCCGGGCTGCTGCATCGCTCGGACCGCTCGGTCGTAGGCATGACCATGCAGCTGTGGAATCAGCGTCGCATGCCCGACCTGATCCCTCCCGGCGGGGCGTCAGGCAGGTGCTGCTCGCTCGATGACGTCTACGATGCGCGCTCGGTGGCCCAGCACATCGGCATCCCCTATTACGTGGTGGACTACCAGGATGCCTTTGAGCGGGAGGTCGTCCGGCCATTCGTGAGCGACTACCGTGCTGGCAGGACTCCCATACCCTGCACCCATTGCAACACCTTCATCAAGTTCGAGAGGTTTCTGCGGACCGCTCGCCAAGTGGGGGCTGAGACGGTGGCCACCGGCCACTATGCGCGCGTGGTGGAGGACGACGCCAGTGGCCGCTTCCTGCTGCTGCGGGGCTCCGACGAGACCCGCGATCAGTCCTACTTCCTCTTCGGTCTGACGCAGAGGCAGCTCCGGCGCACCATCTTCCCATTGGGCGCGATGCGCAAGGACGAGGTGCGGCGCCTGGCAGCACAGATGGGCCTGCCCGTGGCGGGCAAGGCCGAGAGCCGCGAAATCTGCTTCGTGCCCGACGGGGACTACGCGCGCTTCGTGGAGTTGTACAGCCAGGAGCAGCGCGACGAGCCCGTGAGTGATGCCGGCGAAGTGGTCACCGAGGGCGGAAGGGTGCTTGGCGAGCACCGCGGAATCCATCGCTTCACCGTCGGCCAGCGGCGGGGGCTGGGCGTCGCCGTCGGCAAGCCGATGTACGTCACCAAGATTGAGCCGGCATCGAACCGCGTCGTCGTCGGCCCAGTGGACGCGCTGCTGCGGGATCGCTTCGAGATCAGGGATGCCAACTGGATTCGCTTCCCTGCGCTGGAGCGGCCCGCCCGGATCGCGGTTAGAATCCGCTACCGCGCCCCGCTGGCCCCTGCGGTCGTGCGGCCCTCCGGCGAGTCCCGTGACCGAGCAGAGGTGCTGCTGGAGCGCCCGCTGCGCGCGGTGACACCGGGCCAGGCAGCTGTCTGCTACGACGGGGACGTCGTCGTAGGTGGCGGGTGGATCGTGTGACCGGCTAACCTAACGCTAGGCTGGCTCGTCCAATGATGCAGGAGGAGACAGCCGACCGTGGTTCACGCCGAAACCCAAGCATTGCCTGCCGCCATGATCGCCGCCCGGGCCGCCGATGCCGAGCGCAGCTTGATCGAGGCCGCCCAGCGCGGAGACCAGCAGGCGTTCACCAAACTCGTGCATCGTCACGACCGCAGAGTGCTGGGCATCGCCTTGCGGATTCTGCAGTCGCGCGACGATGCGAAAGATGCCTATCAGGAGGCTTTCCTGAAGGCCTATCGCAAGCTGGGCACGTTCCGCTTCCAATGTCGCTTCCACACTTGGCTGTACCGCATCACGACCAACACCTGCTTGGACCATCTGCGCAAGCGCAAGTCCAGTCGTGAGTACGGCGTCTTCGAGCACGCCGAGAAGGCTGGCCGGTCGCCGCTGCAGCTCGCCGTGGACTCGCGTCCGAGCAGCTCCCCTGACAAGATGCTGGGCAGCGGGGAGATCACCCGCAGGATCGCAGTCGCGATGGAGAGGTTGTCCCCGCGGGAGCGAGTTGTGTTCGTTCTCAGACACTACGAGGGGATGCGCCTCCGGCAGATCGGACAAGCTTGCGGGATGAGTGAGGACGCGGCCAAGCAGTGCTTGTTCCGGGCCACGCGAAAGATGCGCAAGGAGCTTCACGATGTGCGCCGCTGACGGACCCTTCGAGGTTGAGAGCGAGCTGCTCCGGCAGCGCATCCGGCTGTACCTTTACGGGGAGCTGAGCATGGCGGAGCGCCAAGAGGTGGAGCAGTTCCGCGACACAGACGCCGCGTTTCGGGCGTTGTTCGCCGAGGAGCAGCGGTTTCTGCGCGGCATCGGCGGCGGCGAGCTGGATGCGGAACTTGATGATTTGCTGGGCGCTTGTCGCGGCGGCCTGACGGCGGCCCTAGAAAGAGAGGGCATCCCATCCCTTGCAGGCCGCCTCCGCGGCGCCTGGCAGCGGGTCGTAGCCGCGCTGCGTCCGTGGGAGTGGGCGTGGCAGCCGGCTCTGGCAGCCGCCCTGCTCGTGGCGGGCTTTGCGGCCGGCCGCGGCTGGGAGGCCCGTCGCTCGGTCGGCTCGCCCTCGGAAGGCCGGCCGGTCGCGTTCGACGGCGCCGGCGGGCAGGCCGACATCGAGGCCGTCCGCTTGGATCCCACGCGGCGCAGGATCCAGATCGTCGTGGAGGAGCGTAGGACGATCACCGGTGACCCGGCTGACCCTTGGATCCGCAGCGTCCTTCTGGACGGCTTGCACGGCACGCACGCCGGCGCCCGCCTCACCTCCTTGGAGGCGTTGGGGGCGCAGGCTTCGGACGAAGAGGTGCGTTGGACCCTGCTGCGCCTCATGCTCGAGGACGAGAATCCCGGCGTGAGGCTGAAGGCGCTTGAGTCCGTCCGGGACCAAGCGCACCGGCCCGAAGTGCGGAAGGCCTTGGTGAGCACCTTGCGGGGCGATCCGGTTGAGGGGATGCGCATTCACGCCATTCAGCTGCTGGGGCGGAATCCGACCCGGGAATTGGCCGGTGCGCTGCAGGAGGTTGCGGAGCGGGAGACCAATCCCTTCGTCCGCGGCGAGAGCGAGAGGATTCTCGACCTGCTGGGTGCCTCCTCGGAGCACTTCTAGAAGGTTTCATGCCGCGTCTTGATTCCCTGACAGTCGCTTTGGCTGCGGTCTTGGCAGCATCGCCTTCCAACCTGCTGGCGCAGCCGGGACCGCCGTTTGCAGGAGTCTCGGGCCGCTGGGTGCAGCAATGGGCCGGCGAGGTTCCGGCGGCGGATCGACTTGAAGTCCGCGGCAGGGGACGGGTGGTGGTCCGGGGTGCGTCGCGCACGGGCATCGGCTACAAGCTGATGACGCACGGCTGGGCCCGTCGCGGCCAGCGTCGGGTCCCGGTCACCTTCCTGAAGCCGGGAGTCGTGGCGGAGGAACTCCCGGGCGGCGCCGTGCGCCTGACGCTGCTGGACCCGGAATGCGGCGCCTGTCGCGTGGCCATGGTGCTGGAGGTGGAGGTCCCCCGGCAGCTGGGGGAACTGGCCTTGTTCACTAGCGGCGGAGGGGCCTCGGTGCGTTCGATCGCCGGCTCAGTCCGGGCGCGCGTCGCCGGCGGCAATCTAGAAATCGACGATGTCGGAGGGGCGGTGACCGCGTCGACCGCCGGCGGCGACATCCGGCTCGGAACGATCGCTGGCCCGGTGGACTGCGACACCGCCGGCGGGAGCATCGAGCTGCAGCGCACTGCCGCGGCGGTGCTGCGGACCAGCGCGGGCAGTGTGCGGGCGGCGGCGGTCGCCGGTGATCTGGATGTCGAAACGGGTGCCGGAAGCATTCATGTCGGACGCGTCCGAGGACGCGTCCGGGCCAGGACCGGAGGCGGTGCCATCCGGATTGCTCAAGCGATCAAGGGAGTGCATGCTGTAGCGGACGCCGGCGACATCTGGATCGAGAATGCAACGGGTTCCCTGGTGCTCACCAGCGGCGCCGGCGACATCGTGGCCGTCTTGCCAAACGGCGCCCGCCTGCTGGATTCCGTGCTGGAGACCTCGGTGGGCTCGGTCATGATCTTGCTGCCTGGGTCCATGGCCCTGACGGTCGACGCGAGCGTTCGCCTGGCCCGCGGACGACAGGGCATCGTGAGCGACTTCCCTGCGATCCGGATGAGACGGCGCGGCGGTCACCGGGGCGGCTCGGGGGAGGCGGCAGCCGCCGGGGCGATCAACGGCGGAGGCTCCCTGCTGAGGATTCGCAACGGCGAAGGCAGGATCGAGATTCGCAAGCGCCAGGCGGCGAGGAGGTAGTGGGCAGCATGGTGAATTCGAGCATTGGCTTGGCGGCGCTCGCCCTCGCAATCGGGGCGCTCCAAGCAGCGCCCGTTCCAGCCGGCGGCCCGCCGGTGTCGGGAGCGAGCTACATGGGAGTGGGAGTGATCGACCTCAGCGAAGAGGCGGCCCGCGGCGTCGGACTGATCGACGCCCATGGAATCGAAATCAGCAGCGTGGCCGAGGGCAGTCCGGCCGAAGGGGCCGGGCTGCTGGCGGGCGACATAGTGCTGACCTTCCGCGGCGAGCGGGTCAACGGCTACCAGCACTTTGCCAGATTGGTTCGCGAGACGCCCGTTGGGCGCACCGTGGAGCTGGGCATCGTGCGCGACGGCAAGCGCATGGCGGTGCTGGTGACGATAGGGAACCGCCTCCGGGACGGAACCGTGAGGATCGACCTTGAGTTCGCTCGCGACGCGGTCGAGGCCGCGCGGCGGCGGCTAGGTGCGACGCGGGCCGGTTTGGTCTCGAGTCTGCCGGCCGTGCGAGTGATGTTCGTCGAGCGACGCCTCGGCGTGGAGACGGACGACGTCGAGGGCCAGTTCGCGCGTTTCTTCGGCGTCGAGCGCGGAGTGCTCGTGCGGCATGTGCAGGAGGCGTCGCCGGCAGCTGAAGCGGAGATGCGGGCGGGCGACGTGATCGTGGCCGTGAACGGATCGACGGTGGCGACATCGCTCGACCTGCGGCGCATGCTGTCCCGGTCCCGTTCTCCCCGGGCCGAGTTCGCTGTCGTCCGAGACGGCGATCAGATTCTGATCGAAGTGGAAGGGCTGCAGGTGCCCGCTGCGCGGCCGGGATCTGCCGGCCGGTAGTCCCGGCCGCTGAGTCGTCGGTGAATCAGCCGCGTTGCCAGAGCGACCTGAGCGCGTGGGCTCCGCGCAGGCGCGCCTCGAGTTCGGCTTCGGTGCGCTGCAGCAGGTAGCGCTGCAGGGATCGGCCCGAGGACGGCTGCCATTGGGCCTGCGGGATCTGGTCCACGCGGAGCTGCAACATTGACGCAGCCAGTACCCGGGCCGGGGGCTCAAGCGGCCACGCGCCCGGCGTCTTTGATCGGGCTTGGAACAGGCCGTCCCGGTCCGCGCTGAAATAGACCCGCTCTCCCGGCTGGAACAAGCGTTCGGATTCGCAGCAGCGGTCGAACGGCGGCAGCCAGCCACCGAGCCGGGCGGACCAGAGCAGGAAGTACACCAGCGCGCGGTGGGTCCGCCACGAGATCGGCGAGCCCGTGCCTCCGCGCGAAATGTCATCGCAGATCTCACCCACGATCAGCCTCAACAGCCGGTAATAGGCGTCATTCGGCTCGCGCTCCGGGAGTAACCGGTCCGACGTCTCGGCGATCAGGTCGAGGACGATGCTGGTGGAGTAGTCAGCCTTCCAGAGGCTGGTCGGGCCGTGCAGCTCGGCGCGCTGCAGCCGCACCAGCTCGGCGTTTTCCTTGCCGGTGAAGTAGAGGTGGGATTCGGCCAAGCGCTGCAGCGAGCTGCCGAACTTGCTCTTCGGCCTTCGTGCGCCGTACGCCACGCCTCGCAGCTTGCCCCGGTCGCGAGTGAAGAAGCTGACGACCACATCGCCCTCTTTGTACGGATAGGTCCTCAGGACCAGGGCGTCGCTGTCTCTGGCCGGCATGGATCCCGTGCTCCCGGCACGCTCCAGCTTCACGGCCAGCCGCCGGGCCCGCGTTCCGCCGCTGCTAGAATGCCCGCATCATGATATCGCACCGTTCGACCCGCAGGGAGCTGCTGCGCGGCGTCGCTGCGGGCGGTCTGGCAGCCGGTCCTCCGCGGTCGGTCGCTGCCACCCGCCCGAATATCCTGTTCGTCTTCAGCGATCAGCATCGGGCCTGCTCCATGCCCGGCGAGCCGGGCAACGATGCTGCGGCGCCCGTGATGGAGCGGCTGGCTGAGCAGGGGACGACCTTCACGCATTGCATCTCGAACTATCCGGTGTGCTCCCCGTATCGAGGGATCCTGATGACCGGACGCTGGCCGTACCAGACGGGAATCATTGACAACTCCCACGCCCTGCGCCTCTCCGAGCGCACCTTGGGTGAGGCTTTCCTGGACGCCGGTTACCGGACAGGTTACGTAGGCAAGTGGCACCTCGACGCCCGCGGGGCTGAAGGGCATGTGGTGAAGCCTCTGGGGGCGGCCCGGCACGGCTTTTCTGAGTGGCGCGCCTGGTACAACACCAATCCGCACTTCGACCGTTCGCACACCTTCGACCAGCAGACCGGAAGGCAACAGGTTCCTGCCGGCTACAACGCGACCCGGATGACCGACGACGCGATCCGTTTCATCGAGCGTGACCGGACTAGGCCTTGGATGCTGTTGCTCTCGCTGAATCCGCCTCACCCGCCGTTCCGAGACGCCCCTCCGGAGCTGCTGCGCAACTATCCGCCCGGCGACCTGCGCCTGAGGCCCAACACTGTCGAAACGGTGACTGGCCGCGCGGGCGTGGGCGGCCGCGACATGCGCAACGATCTAGCCGGCTACAGCGCCCACATCGAGGGGGTGGACCGCGAGATGGGGCGGCTGCTGGAGTGCTTGGAGCGTAACGGGCTGGCAGAGGAGACTGTGGTCGTGTACACCTCCGATCACGGCGAGATGCTGGGGGCCCAAAACCGGATGGGTAAGCGGCTGCCCCATGACGAGTCGTGCCGCGTGCCGTTGTTGGTGCGCGGCCCGGGAGTGCCGGCCGGTCGCAGGACGGACGTGCTGGTGGGTGCCATCGATCTCCTGCCGACCCTGTGCGGTATCGTCGGCGTGCCGGCGCCGTCGCAGTGCGAGGGCCTGGACCTTTCGGCCGCCGTTCGCGGCGAGCAGGTGACGGGGCCCGAGCACCAGTTCCTGATGCACATTGCCAAGGCCAACGCGAGCGGCGGAGCCAACCATCCCGCACCGCTGTTCCGGGGCATCCGGACCGGCCGCTACACCTATGCCTGCGGCGAGATCGGTCGCTGGTGCCTCTACGACAACCGCGAGGATCCGTACCAGCAGCGGAACCTCGCCGACGACCCTTCGCGGTTGCGGCTGATGGACGAGCTGGACGTCGAGATCCTGGACTACCTCCGGCAGGCTCGCGACCGCTATCCCTATCGCACCGAGCGGGCGTGAGGGCCCGCCTCCCGTCAGCCGACCGTCGCGCGGGTCCGGGAGTCACACATGACTGAGGTAGTCTTGGCGCCCGCCGTCTGCCATGAGGAATTGGCCCGTCATGTAGGCGCTCTGGGGCGAGCACAGGAAGCTTGTCACCGCCGCTATGTCCGCAGGCGAGCCGGTCCGTCCTACGAGCGCCCGCCCGGCCACCTTGCTCACCAGTTCCTCGATCTGCGCCTCGCTCTTCCCGGCCAGCACCATGTCGGTTTCTACGAAGCCGGGCAGCACGGCATTCACCGTGACACCTTGCGGCGACAGCTCGAAGGCCATGCGCCGGGTGAGCGTCAGGACGGCGCCCTTCGTGGCGCCGTAGAGCGTTGTGCCCGGTAGCGCCGTGCCGACAGCGGCGTTCGAGGAGATATTCACGATGCGGCCCCACCCCTGCTCGATCATGCCCGGAGCGACCGCCTGCGAGCAGTGCAGCACGCCCTTGACATTAACGTTCCACATCCTGTCGAACTCGTCTTCGCGGTAGTCGAGGAGTGTTCCGGAGTGCAGCAGGCCGGCGTTGTTGACTAGGATGTCGGGCGGCCCCAGCGCCGAGTTCACGGTTTGAACCATGGCCCGGACCGCAACCGAGTCGGCCACATCGGCTTGGACCGCCAAGGCTGTGCCGCCCGCGCGGCCAATCCGCCGTACAACGGAGTCAGCGCTATCGCTTTGGCTCCGGTAGTTCACTGCCACTCTAGCGCCGAGCGCTCCCAGTTCGACGCAGATCGCGCTGCCGATGCCGCGCGATCCGCCGGTCACCAGCGCCGTCCGGCCGTCCAAGTCCCATCCGGGACGGTGTGTTGCCATCGCTGTCAACTCTCGCTGCCTTCAGCTGCGGCTAGGGCCGCCACCGGTCGCGGGGGCCCTGCCGGTCGTAGCGCGGCTTGGAGCGGAAATCCGGACGGCGGTCATGGCGATGCTCGCCGCGACGGTCGGGACGGTGCTCGCTACGGCGGTCGGGACGGTGCTCGCTACGGCGATCGGGACGGTGCTCGCTACGGCGATCGGGACGGTGCTCGCTACGGCGGTCGGGACGGTGCTCGGCACGACGGTCGGGACGATGCTCGCCGCGATAGTCGGAACCGCGCTCGGGGCGGTAGTCCGATCCCCACTCGCCTCGTCTGGGCGGACGGTAAGGCCCCGAACCGGGGCGGCCCGTGCCGTAGCGGCCGCCTGGCCGGCGCCGGGGCTGCGAGCTGCGGAGCCGAGCCTCGGTCTGTCGCAACCGGCCTTCAAGCTCCTTGTTCTGCTGGGTGAGCCACTGCTGCATCTGGACGGCGTACCGCAGCTCCTCGCGCAGAATCGAAAGGTTTGTCCGTACGGCCTTCAGCTGGTCGGCCTCACTGGCGTCTTCTTGGCCTTGGCCCTCGAAATCCATCGCCGGCAGGAGCACGGAGGCGAATGGCAGTACGTCCTGGTCCAAGCGTAGCCGCCTCAGGCTCTCCCGGGCGGCGATCCAGCGCAGCAGCGATCCAAGCTTGGCGGCTGATTCCTCAGTGTCCATGCGATGAGGCATGAACAGGTCGTGACCGCCTTGAGGGTCGGCATGCTCGGAGAATCCGGCTAGGTAGACACGCAAGGCACCCCGATACACCGAGAGCTGCTTTCCGAACCGGTCCGTCAGCCGCCAAGTGAATTCTGACGGTAGGACGATCACTTTGGCGGTTCCGAGCGTGTCCGCGGCTAGGGGCCGCGGGTCCAGGAGCGGCTCGTGTGGGTCCGGGGATTCCTCTGGAACAGTCAGCACGAAGGCCGGCGTCTTGCGGGCGGGGTCGATCAGGAACTCAGCGAGGTTGGCTGCGTCGTAGTCGGACTCGATGATCCATGGATCCTTCTCGATCCGGGCGGCACCCTGCTGGAGCACGCACTCTTCCGACAGGTGGAGCAGGTACTTGGGCACGGTCGGCTGAATGCGCAATTTCCGCTCCGAGGAGCGGACCAGCGTTCGGAGGCTGAACAGTGCCGGAGCGTCGCCCTTCTCCCGCATGGCGACCTCCGTCGTCCAGACTCTCTCGGTTGCGCTGGGGTCTGGTTCGACGAATCGTAGGGCCCACATCCGAGAGGTCCCCTCGATGGCGCGAATCGCTGTGAACGACCGCTTCCCCGCTTCGTGTTGGAACGCTCCGCCCTTCCAGGCAGATTCCGGGAGATCCGTCTTGGCGTCGTTCTCAAGCCATTCCAGAATGATCTCCCGGGCGACATCGGGTCGGTCAAGCGTGGCTGAGAGGCGCTGGACCTCCCGCATGCTGGCTGGCTGGCTAGTGTGACTGGGGCCGTAAGTCGGCTTATTCTGAATCATTTTCTCTCACCTTCGGCCGCCATCCGTGACGACTGAATTCATGGGTGAATCCATAGTCCGCCTCTCCCGATCTCACCCGATCGCATGGGATGGGCGGGGGACGCCTTCCCTTCTAACAACAGCCGCTTTCGCTGCCAGGCGGCCTGCGCCGAGGCATGCGAGGTTGATCAGCCGGTTTGCATCCCGAAATTCTCAAATTCTGAACCTAGATCATCTAGGGCATCTACACCTATATCTTAGCACACGCGCTTCAGGTATTGGGCCCGTCCGGAGCACGGGAGAGCCGTCTCCCGGACCGCGGATCGAATGGTCTCCCACTACGCCGGGCCCCTGCTCGTCGCCCGGCTCTCGGCCTCGCTTCACTGTGCACCCGCGGCGAGGCGTTTCCGTGGCTGACCGCTCGTGAGTTATTCTGGAGCGTTGATCCGCGAGGCGGATTGAGACGGACGAGCCGGCTGGTCACTCACGTTGTCCGCGGTTGGGAGTCGGTCTTGGGGCAGAAGGTCGCGTAGGGAGGTACGGATGCCGGAAGTGCAGCAGGGTGCTAAATGGCACCAGCAGCTCCACTGGCGCATTGGCGTCGCGATGCTGGCCGGCATCGTGGCCGGATGGCTCGGGGGCGAGCCGCTGGCTGAGGCGATCGGATGGTTGGGCACGCTGTTCATCCGGCTTCTCAAGATGGTCATCGTGCCGCTGGTTCTTACGTCGATCCTGATGGGCGTGGCCTCGGTTGGCGGCGCCTCCGGCGTCGGCAGGCTGTTCGGAAAAACGCTCGGCTATTACATGCTGACCAGCTTGCTGGCTTCGATCGTCGGCCTTCTGATGGTCAACCTCATCCAGCCTGGCGTGGGGGCCGATCTGGTGGATGCCCGCTCAGAGCAGATGCCCGAGTTGGCGGCGGTGAGGTCCCCGGTTCAGCTCGTGCTCGACATCGTCCCCGAGAACTTCGTCGCTGCCACGGCGGAGGGCGACATGCTGGCGGTCATATTCTTCGCGATCGTCGCGGGCCTCGCGATCAGCGCCTTGCCGAAGGCGAGCCGGGCGCCGCTGGTAGGCGTGATCGATTCTGCCTTTCAAGCGATGATGGTGCTCACCGCCGGCATCATCCGCTACTTCGCTCCCATCGGGGTCTTCGCCCTCGTCGCCCGGTTGGTCGGCACCACCGGCGCCGGGACGTTCCAAGCGCTAGGCCTGTACGCCGTGATGCTGGTCTGCGGCCTGACTCTGCATCTGTTCGTGACCATGCCGCTGGTGCTCCGCCTGCTGGGCGGCATTAATCCGGTGACCCACTTCCGCAATATGCTGCAGCCGATCGTGATGGCCTTCTCCACCAGCTCGTCGGGGGCGACGCTCCCGGTCACCATGCGGGCCGTGCAGGAGAAAGTCGGCGTCTCGAACCGCGTGACTTCCTTCGTGCTCCCGATGGGGGCCACGGTCAACATGGACGGCACGGCCCTTTACGAGTGCGCGGGAGTGCTGTTCATCGCGCAGGTCATGGGCGTCCCGCTCGGGATCGAGCAGCAGGTCTTGGTCGTGCTCACGGCCCTGCTCGCGTCGGTCGGCGCGGCGGCCGTTCCCTCGGCCGGCTTGGTGATCATCTTCGTCGTGCTGGAGGCGGTCAATCTGCGGGGGCCGGATGTGGACCTGCTGGTCGGCGCAATGCTGGCCGTCGATCGGCCGCTGGACATGTACCGTACGGTGGTCAATGTCTTCAGCGACTCGGCCGGCGCGGCGATCATCGCCAAGTCGGAGGGCGAGACCGGGATCGACGAACCGGCTGAGGACAGCTCAGCGGGCTAGCCAGCCGGACGGGGTAAGCCGCAGGAGGGGCGAATGCCAACAGCAAGGAAGGCCTCGCGGGCCACTTGGAATTCCAAGACCGGGTTCGTCTTGGCGGCGGCTGGCTCAGCCGTTGGCCTCGGCAACATCTGGAAGTTCCCGTACATCACCGGCGAGAACGGCGGCGGCGCGTTCCTGCTCGTCTACCTTGGCTGCATCGCTCTCATCGGCGTGCCCGTATTGATCGGCGAGCTGCTGCTGGGGAGGGCGGCTCGGAGCTCGCCCGTCAACGCCTTTCGGCACGGCCTGGGAGAGAAGTCGCCGTGGGTGGGCTTCGGCGTGCTTTCGGTGGTGGGCGCCTTCGCCCTCCTGTCGTACTACTCCACGGTGGCGGGCTGGTCCTTGCACTACACCTACCTCTCGGTTACCAACCAGCTTGTCGGCCTTGATCCGGGCCGCATGCCGGAACTGTTCGACCGTTTACTGCAGTCCGAGGCCGCAGGCCTCACCTGGCAGATGGTGTTCTTGCTGCTCACCGTCTTGGTTGTGGCGGGCGGGGTGTCCTCTGGCTTGGAGCGCTGTGCTCGCGTCTTGATGCCGGGGCTGGCGATTCTATTGCTCGTGCTGCTGGGCAAGGCTGCCACCCTGCCTGGCTGGTCCCACGGGCTCGAATTCCTGTTCGGCTTGCGCTTTGACGGCCTGACGGCCGCGGGCGTGTTAGAGGCGCTCGGGCACTCGTTCTTCACGCTCAGCGTGGGCATGGGAACGATGCTGACCTACGGCAGCTACCTGGCTGCCAAGGACGACCTTGTCTCGGCCGGCGCGGTTACTGCCGGAGTGGACACCGTGGTGGCCATCGTCGCCGCCATGGTCGTCTTCCCGGTCGTCTTCAGCTTCGGTCTCGAGCCAGGAGCCGGCCCCGGCCTGCTGTTCGTGACCCTGCCGACGGCGCTGGCGCAAATGACTGGAGGCGCTTTCCTGTCGTTCGGCTTCTTCCTGATGCTGGCTTTCGCCGCGTTCACCAGCGCGATCTCGCTGCTGGAAGTGGTGGTGGCCTACCTGATCGACAACCGCCGTTTCTCGCGGCGCAAGGCGTGCTGGTTCGCGGGAGGGGCCGTGGCCGCGTTCGGAGTGCCTGCGACCATCAGCGGACGCTGGTTCGACGGGGCGGACTACTTGGTGTCCAACTTGATTCTGCCGGCATGCGGCCTCGGAGTGGCCCTGTTCGTGGGCTGGAAGCTGCAGCGGGCGCTGAGACGGCAGCAGTTCGTGGCCGGGAGCGCCTTGGCCGGGTGTTACCGGGCTTGGCTATGGATGGTCAAGTACCCGGTGCCGGCTGCCATCGCGGTCATCTTCCTGAAGGCGGTCGGAGTCGTCGACTGGCTCTTGGCCGGGCTGGGCGTCGCCGGCTCGGGGTAGCCGGCCAGCCGAGGCTCAGGTCTGATCATCCGAACTGGCGCCGGCGGACCCGTCCGGCGCTCGCGGTCCCGCGGCCCCGTGCCTCTTGAGCGGGATGAGCGCGTGCGTGAGCGGGTCTTCACCGGCCTCCCCTTCCGTCCAAGCCATCGAGTTGTTCACGTAGTTGACGAACTCTTGGATCTGCCGCTGCATGGCGGCCATCTTGCTGCGCATGTTGAGAATGATCTCGACGCCGGCCAGATTGACTCCCAAGTCCCTAGTCAGCGACAGGATCACATCCAGGCGGTCGATGTCATCGTCGGTGTACATCCGGGTGTTGCCCTTCGTGCGGGACGGATTCAGTAGGCCTTCGCGCTCGTACAGGCGCAGCGTTTGAGGATGCACGCCGAACCGCTCGGCCACCACGGAGATCGTGTACACGCCCTTGGGCTTGCTTTGCCGCGCCATGGTCAGATCTTGCTCAGCAGCGCTTGGCGCGGGTTCTCCGGATTGCGGGCAGCGTACTCCCGCATCAGGTCCTTGGTGTCCTCGTCGGGGATCTTCGGCACGACAATCGAGATTCTAACGAACTGGTCCCCCCGGACTCCGTTGCGCGGGTCGACGACCCCTCGGCCGCGCACCCGGAAGACCTTGCCTGAGCTCGTTCCCGGCGGAATCCGCATGTGGGCCTTGCCGCCGATCGTCGGGACTTCGATCTTCGCGCCCAGCACCGCCTCGGCTGGAGAGACGGGGACTTCGATACTGATGTCGAACCCGTCGCGCTTGAAGAATGGGTGCTTGCCGATCCGGGCGACGATGTAGAGGTCTCCCGGCGCTCCGCCGTGCGACCCGTCGTTGCCCTTGCCGGCGACCCGGATGCGCGAGTTCTCGCCAGTGCCGGGCCGGATCCTGACCCGGATCGTGTCGCTTGCCGGAGCCCGTCCCTCGCCCCGGCAGGCCGGGCAGGGGTTCTCGATCCTGCCCGAGCCTTGGCAGGCCCCGCACGGCACGGTGAACCTCATGTTGCCGGCTCCCTGGTGCGTGCGGCCGCTGCCGTTGCAGGTGCCGCACTGCTGGGAGGTCGAGCCGGGGCTCCGACCTGAGCCCGCGCAGGATGCGCAGCGCCGCTGCCGATTGACCTTCAGCTGGGCGGTCGTGCCGCGGATGGCGTCGTCGAACTCGATGTCGAGGATGTACTCCAGGTCCTCGCCCTGCTTGCGGGCGGCCCTGGCGGGCTGCTGGCCGGCCGCGCCCCCGAAGAATGAGTCGAAGACCGAGGCGAAGTCCGGCCCGCCCGCGCCGCCCGGGCGCGACCCGAGGTCCGTGAAGTCGAATCCGTCAAAACCGAAGCCTCCGCCGGGAGGCCGGCCCCCGCCTGGGGCTGATCGCTGCTGGAACGCTTGGTCGGAGTAGAATCCGTGCCGGTCGTAGAAGGACCGCTTCTGCTTGTCCTTGAGGACTTCGTATGCCTCCTGGACCTCCTTGAAGCGGTTCTCTGCAGAGAGGTCGCCCGGATTCACATCCGGGTGCAGCTTCCTCGCCAAGTGCCGGTACGCGTTCCGGACCTCGGCCGGCTTCGCGGTGCGAGACACACCCAACGTGGCGTAGTAGTTCTTGCTGCGATGGACTGCCATGCTGTTCCGACTGACGCGGCCGGGCCGCCACCCGCGCCAGCCGTCTCTAGCTTAGGTCTTCGGGCTCTCGTCGCTGTCGACGAATTCCGCGTCCACGAAGTCGTCCGCGCCTTGCGCCGCTGGACCTTCGCCGCCGGCCTGCTGCGGGCCGCCGGCTGGCTGCTGGTACATGGCCTCGGCCAGCTTGTGGCTCGCCTTCGTGACGTTGTCGACGGCCGCGCGGATCTGGTCGGCGCTCCCGCCCTTGACCGCCTCGCGGGCGGCGGCGATCGACTGCTCGATGTGGGCCGCGTCGTCGGCGCTGAGGTTGTCGCGATGCTCGTTAAGCGTCTTCTCCGTGGAGTAGATCACCCCATCCGCCTGGTTGCGCACGTCGACCTCCTCCTTGCGCTTGGAGTCCTCGGCGGAGTGTTCCTCGGCTTCGCGGGCCATCTTCTCGATCTCCTCCTTGGAGAGGCCCGAGGAGCTGGTGATCGTGATCTGCTGCTGCTTGCTTGTCGCCTTGTCCTTGGCCGAGACGTTCAGGATGCCGTTGGCGTCGATGTCGAACTCGACCTCGATCTGCGGGATGCCGCGCGGGGCGGGGGGGATGCCGACTAGCTGGAACACGCCCAGCAGGCGGTTGTCCTGCGCCATCGACCGCTCGCCTTGGAACACCTTGACCTCGACCGAGGTTTGGCTGTCGGCGGCCGTCGAGAACGTCTCCGACTTCCGTGTTGGGATCGTGGTGTTGCGATCGATCAGCTTGGTGAACACGCCGCCCAGCGTCTCGATGCCGAGTGACAGCGGCGTCACGTCCAGCAGCAGCACGTCGGTCACCTCTCCGCCGAGCACGCCGCCCTGCACGGCTGCGCCGACGGCCACGACCTCGTCGGCGTTGACGCCCTTGTGCGGCTCCTTGCCGAACAGCTCGCTGACCAGCTTCTGGACTCTGGGGATGCGCGTCGATCCGCCCACCAGCACGACCTCGTCGATTTCGCGCGGCTGCAGGCCGGAGTCGGCAAGCGCTTGCTTGCACGGCTCAAGCGTGCGCCGCAGCAGCGGCTCGATCATCTGCTCCATCCGGGCTCGAGTCAACTTCAGCTGCAAGTGCTTCGGACCGCTGGCGTCGGCAGTGATGAAGGGCAGGTTGAGGTCCGCCTCCATCAGCGTGGACAGGTCCATCTTGGCCTTCTCGGCCGCCTCGCGCAGCCGCTGGACCGCCATGGTGTCCTGGGAGAGGTCGATGCCGTGCTCCCTGCGGAACTCGCCCACGATCCAGTCCATGATGGCGCTGTCGATGTTGTCCCCGCCCAAGTGCGTGTCGCCGTTGGTCGCCTTGACCTCCACCACGCCGTCGCCGACTTCGAGGATCGAGATGTCGAACGTGCCGCCGCCGAAGTCGTAGACCGCGATCAGCTCGTTGTCCTTCTTGTCAAGGCCGTAGGCGAGAGCGGCAGCGGTCGGCTCGTTGATGATGCGCCGCACCTCGAGGCCTGCGATCTTGCCCGCGTCCTTGGTGGCCTGCCGCTGAGCGTCGTTGAAGTAGGCGGGGACTGTGATCACCGCCTCGCTGACCTTCTCGCCCAAGAAGGACTCGGCCGCCTGCTTGAGCTTGCCGAGGATCATGGCCGAGATCTCCTGCGGGGAGTGCTGCTTGCCAGCCGCCTCGACCTTCAGCAAATCGCCGCTGCCGCGCGTCTTGTAGGCGACGCGGCTGGCCTCCTCCCGGACCTCCTCCGGGCGGCGGCCCATGAAGCGCTTGATCGAGTAGATCGTGGCCTCCGGGTTGGTGACGGCCTGCCGCTTGGCGGTGTCGCCGACGAGCCGCTCGTTGTTCTTGGCGAATGCTACAACGGAAGGCGTGGTGCGGCCGCCCTCTTGGTTCGCGATGACGGTGGGTTGGCCGGCTTGCATCACGGCCGCCACCGAGTTGGTTGTACCTAGGTCGATTCCGATTACTTTGCCCATGCTTGCCTCCGGAGCGCCGGTCAGAGTGACTGCCGCTGACGCGGCTGGCGGCGCTCTCTCAGTTCCATCTTTAGTATACAGGCATGACGTAATGTTAGTCGCGGACTGTCAACTAACGTGCGTGCCGGCCGGGGCGGACCGGTGAAGCGCTACTACATCACGGACCGGCGGAGCTGTCCTGGGCCGCTGCTGGACTGCATCGAGGCGAACGCCCGGGACGGCGTGGACTGGATTCAGATCCGCGAGAAGGACCTGGCGGGCCGGGACCTGCTTGAGCTGGTGCGGGCCGCCGTGGCGCGGGTCGCCCCCTACGGATCCCGGCTGCTGGTCAGCGAGCGTCTCGATGTCGCCCTCGCGGCCGGGGCTCACGGCGTGCATCTGCCCTCCGACGCGCCCCCGGCGGCAGTGTTGCGATCGGTGCGGGCCGGCCGGTTCTTGGTGGGCGTCTCAACGCACACCGTCGCCGAGGCGGCCACGGCTGAGCGGGAGGGGGCGGACTTCGTCGTGTTCGGCCCGGTGTACCCCACCGTGTCCAAGCCTGGGCTGGTCCGCATCCCCGGGCTGGCGGGCCTGCGGTCCGCTTGCGCGGCGGTCGGGATCCCGGTCGCCGCGCTGGGCGGGCTCACGCCGCGGAGAATGGCCGCCTGCGCGGCGGCCGGCGCGGCCGCGGTGGCCGGGATCAGCATGTTCCAGCGGCCGGGTCGGATCTAGCCGCGTCAAGCTCAAGGGTGCCGCCCTGCCGCGGCGACCGCATAAGGGGTCTCGGCAGGGGGGAGCGTGCATCGAGGTGCGCGAAGGAGGCCCCCGCGGTGCTCGCGCTCGCTGCGGGCGTGCTGGCCTTGGCACATCGGCCGCCCGCCGATCGTAGCGCCGAGTCGCGTTCGTTTGGGCGGCTGGCCGCGCTGCCTGCCACGCTGCTCAATCCCTAGCTTGTTGACGGGGAAGGCGGAGATTGGTAGCATCGGAATTGGAACGAGCCATGGCGACGATTCTGATTCCCACGCCGCTGCGCCAGTTCGCCGGAGGGCGCGACGCTGTAGAGGTCCGCGCGGCCACGGTCGGCGAAGCCCTCGGCAAGTTGGTCGCGCAGCATCCGGAGATCCGGCGCAATCTGTACACCGACGCCGGGCGCCTGCGCGCCTTCGTCAACGTGTACGTGGATGACGACGACATCCGCTACCTGGATCGCGATGAGACGGCGCTGCTGGAGGGCAGCGTCATCAGCATCGTGCCCTCGATCGCCGGCGGCTCGCCGGCGGTCGCTGCCCCCGCCGAAGCGGCCGGTGAGCTGCCCGAGCTCTCGAGCGCGGAGATCCTCCGCTTCAGCCGCCACCTGATCCTGCCCGAAGTGGGGCTGGAGGGCCAGCGGCGGCTGAAGGCCGCGAGCGTCCTGATGGTGGGTACGGGCGGCCTTGGGGCCCCTCTCGGTCTCTACCTGGCCGCGGCCGGAGTGGGCCGCATCGGAATCGTGGACTTCGACGTGGTCGACGAGACCAACCTGCAGCGGCAGGTGATCCACGGCACCAAGGACGTGGGCCGACCCAAGATCGACTCGGCCGCCGAGACGATGCAGGACATCAATCCGCGGCTCGCGATCGACAAGTACGACACCGCGCTGACCAGCCAGAACGCGCTCGAGATCCTAGCCGGATATGACGTGATCGTGGACGGCACGGACAACTTTCCGACGCGCTACCTGGTGAATGACGCCTGCGTGTTGCTGGACAAGCCGAACGCGTACGGCTCGATTTTTCGCTTCGAGGGGCAGGCCACTGTCTTCCACCACCGGGACGGGCCGTGCTACCGGTGCCTGTACCCGGAGCCCCCGCCTCCCGGCTTGGTGCCGAGCTGCGCCGAAGGCGGCGTGCTGGGCATCCTGCCGGCGGTCATCGGCAGCATCCAGGCCACCGAGGCGGTCAAGATCGTCCTCGGCAAGGGTGAGTCGCTGAGCGGCCGGCTGCTGCTCTACGACGCGTTGAACATGCGGTTCCGGGAGCTTCGCCTGAGGCGCAATCCGGACTGCCCGGTATGCGGCGACCAGCCGACGGTACGGGAGCTGATCGACTATCAGGAGTTTTGCGGCATCCCGCAGCAGGCAGCGGCGGAGGCGGCGCAGGAGCGGCTTCCGGAGATCACTCCGCTGAACCTGAAGGCCAAGCTCGACAGCGGTGAGGATGTTTGCGTAGTGGATGTGCGGGAGCCGCACGAGTACGACATCGCCCGCATTCCGGGAACGCGTCTGATCCCGCTCGGCAGCTTGGCCCACCATGTCCACGAGCTGGACGCGACAGCCGACATCGTCGTGCATTGCAAGAGCGGCTACCGCAGCGGGAAGGCGCAGCGCCTGCTCAAGGAGATGGGCTTCAGCCGCGTTACCAATCTCACGGGGGGCATCCTGCGGTGGAGTGACGAGGTCGACTCCCGCGTCCCCAAGTACTGATGTGCCTCCCGGTCCCTCAGTAGGTGCGCTCTTTGGGCCGCTGCCTGCGGTAGGGGCTGGCTAGGTACTGGCTGGCCACATCCTGAGCGTTGTTCGTGTTGTCGCGCGTTCTTACAGCCAGCTGGTACTCGTTCACGGCCCGCTCGCGCTGGCCCGTGATGTCGAAGATCATTCCCAAGTTGATGTGGGACCAGACCTCGACCCAGGACGGGTCCTGGTCGCCGTTGAGCGCTTCGCGGAACTCGTTGGCCGCGGACTGGAAGTTGCTCTGCTTGGAGAAGACCTCTCCCATGCGGAAGTGCGCCAGAGAGCTGAACCGGTTGATGTCCAGCGCTCGCTGGTACTCGATCAGCGCCTCGTTGCTGTAGCCGAACTCGAACAGTTGCTCGCCACGGCGGATGGCGACGCGCACCCGGGTGTCGTCGTCGAGGCGCAGGATGCGGTGTTTCGGATCCAAGATCACTTGGCTGGGCTTGCCGAACGTCTCCAGCGAGAAGTCAGAGGCGGATCCGGACACCTCGACCACGCGGAACTCGGGTTCGCCCTCAGTCTCGATCTTGAGTTCGACGGGCATGCTGAACGTGTCCATGTCCAAGTTGATCTTGCCGATCACACGGAAGCCCTCGTTGCCCCCTAGGCGGTAGATGGTGTACTCCTGCTCGAACTCGGGCGTCGCGTTGGACTCGGTCCATTGCAGGAAGAACGCGTCCAGATCCCTTCCCGTGGCGTCCTCGAAGACTTCCCTTAGCTGGTCAGTGGTCAGGGTGCCCCACAAGCGCCCGCTGACCAGCTCGCCGAGGGTGCCGAAGAATGCCTCGTCACCGACGCGCCAGCGGAGCATGTGCAGCACCATTGCGCCGCGCTTGGAGGTCAGGGCGTCCATCTGGTGGGAGAAGTCGGCCAAGGCGTCGGACTGGCGCAGCGGAACTTGGTCGAACGTCAGCGCGTCGACCCTGGTCTGCGACAGCGCCTCGAGGAATGCCGCCTCGCCCTCGGCCTCCTCGATCTCCAGCAGGCTGGAGTAGGCGGCCAGCCCGTTGACGATCCAGAGGTGGTTGCGGTTGCCGGCGCCGATCAGCGTGCCCCACCACTGCTGCGCGACCAGTTGGCCGAGCAGGCCGCGGTTCAGGGTCTCCTTGCGCCCGTACGGGCTCATCAGGACCAGTCCGGGGGCCGCGTAGCCGTCGAGTCCGTATTCCCCGGTCTCGACAATCGCCAAGGACTTCGAGTAGGGTGCCCCGTACAGGTCGCTGTAGAAGTCGATCATCTCCGCTGCCGCCTCGCCGTAGCTTGCAGCCAGATCTTGGGAGGCGGTTGCGAAGTACACGCCCACCGAGGAGCCGGCGCCGGAGGCCTGCACGGGCGGGTCGTCCGGAACGATCGCGATCGTTCCGGGAAACGATGGGTAGCCGAACTCAAACCGGTGCTGGACGCCCTCCAGGACCTCGGTGCGCGTGCCAACGCCGCTGCCGAGGACCTTCAGCCCCTCAGGGACGGTGACTCGGATGTCGGACGTGAAGCTGTCGGCTCGGTGGGACGTGATCGGGAACCAGCGTCCGGAGTACAGCAGGAAGGAGCGTTCCGCGGTGATCTCCGCCACGGTGTAGCCCACGACGGGTGAGTCCTCGAAGCCTCGCAGCTGTCCTCCGTAGCGGAAGTGGACCACTTGCGGCTGGCCCGGCGGCAGGGTGTCCGGGAAGCCCACTCGGATCGTGGAGTCCTGCCGGTAGCGGTTCACGAACAGCGAGGTTCCGTCTTCCATCTCGATGGAGTCGACATTGAGCGCGTTGTGGAGTTCGAACACCGCGTGGTCAGCCGGGTCGCGGGGAATGAACTCGACTGCGACCGTCGCCTCGAGCAGCTGGGCGTCAGGATTGACGTTGGCCTCGATGCGGTAGTGCTGCACATCAATCAGCGGGTCGGCGCCCGAGGACTGGGCTCTGGCAGCGCCAGCCGAGCCGGCCGCGAGGATAACGGCTGCCAAGGCAGCCGCAGTTAGCAGGGTGCTAGGGCGAAACGTTCGCAAATCGCCGTCGCCGCCTGCTCTGCAGCGGGAGTTTCGGTGTGGAGCAGGTTGCGGAGCTGACGGAACTCCTCGATCATTTTGCATCGTTCAGTCTCTGTATGGAGTAGACGCGCGGCTGCGCCGGCTAGTTTCTCGCCCGTGCATTCGTGCTGCATGTACTCTGCGATCACGGGCCGGTTCGCCAAGAGGTTGACCATGCTGTAGTGCGGGACATCGACCAAGAGCCGGGCCAGCAGGTAGCTCGGCCAAGCCAGCTTGTAGAAGGTCACCATCGGAGTCCCCAGAATGGCCGTCTCGATGGTGGCTGTTCCGCTGGCGACCAAAGCGACATCCGAGTGGGCGATGCAGTCCTGCGCTTGGCCTTCCACGACGCGAATGGCCGGCCCGATCCATCGGCGGCGGAAGAACCTCCCACTGGTCGTGGGCGCGGCTGGCAGGACGAACTGGCTGACCCCGCTGCCGACGAGCCGCGCCGCCGCCTCTTGCAGGGCGGGGAGGTGCCGTCCGGCTTCACCCTTCCGGCTGCCGGGCAGCAGGGCGACCAGCTTGGAATCCGGATCGAGCGAGTGACGGCGGAAGAACGCTGTGCGGCTCATCCGGGGGGCGGCGAGATCGGCGAGCGGATGGCCGACGAAGGTCGTCTCAATGCCCCGCGCGGAGAAGTACGGCTCTTCGAAGGGAAAGATCACCAGCAACTGATCGACCAGCCGGCGAATCTTGGTGATTCGCCAGCCCCGCCAAGCCCAGACTTGCGGTGCGACGTAATAGACGACTGGCACACCGATTCTCCGCAGCCGCTCTGCCAGTCGAAGATGGAAGTCCGGCGCGTCGGTGAGGATCGCGATGTCCGGCCGACGCTGGCGGGCGGCAGCCGCGAGCTTGCGGAAGAGGCCATGGATGCGGGGGATGTGGCGCAGCACCTCGAAGAGGCCGACGACAGCGAGCTCCTCGGTTCGGACCACGGCCTCGACGCCCGCTCGCCGGAGACTGGGCCCTCCACAGCCGAAGAATCGGGCATGGGGGACCTTGGCGGCGAGCGAACGCACCAAGGCGGCCGCGTAGCGGTCGCCCGAAGCCTCGCCGGCCGAGACTAGGATCCTCACTTGCTTGAGCGTAGCGAATCCCGATGCTACCGGATGGGAGAGTCGCAGGATGGCGATGGACGGACGGCCCCGGCAGTCCACCGAGGGGCAGGTCGCGAGCGCCTCGTGGGCGGCTGCAAGAGCTGGTCTGACCCGCTCCAGCCAGACCGATGGCCGTGCGGGCCCGCCGGCCCCCCGGCGGCTAGCATGTTGGGGGCGTCATGTGGGGGCGAGTCTCGATTCTGGCAGCGCTGGCAGTTTCCGTCGCGGCGACAGCGCATCCGGCCGAGTACCTTGCCGCGGAACGCGCGGCGGTCTTGGAGCTGGGATCCCTCAAGGTCCCGCCTCGGCTTCATCCCGCGCACGACGGTCCCGCGGCAGGCGGCTTAAGGCCGGTCTTCTTCGATGGACTGGCGTGGAAGGGCCGCCCCACACGGGTGTACGCTTGGCTGGGCTTGCCGGAGAGAAAGGAGCGAGTGCCGGGGATCGTCTTGGTTCACGGCGGTGGCGGCACCGCGTTTCAGGAGTGGGTCGAGAGATGGTGCGAACGCGGCTACGCGGCGATCTCGATAGCTGTGGAGGGGCAAACGGACTTGCCGGTGACGGGCGGCGGCCGCCGGTCTTGGAAGCGCCACGCATGGGCTGGTCCATCGAGGAGCGGGATCTACGCTGATCTTTCCGATCCGCTGAGGGACCAGTGGATGTATCACGCTGTCGCCGCGACCGTGCTGGCGAACTCCCTCTTGCGGTCGCTGCCCGAGGTGGACGGTCGCAACATCGGCGTTATGGGCGTGTCATGGGGGGGCGTGATCACGAGCACCGTGATGGGCATCGACTCGCGCTTCGCGTTCGCGATCCCGACCTACGGTTCGGGTCACCTGTTCGACGCCCAGAACCACTGGGGTGCCGCCCTGCGCGACCAGCGTCGCTACCGTGAGGTTTGGGACCCGATGGTTCGCATCGGGCGGGCGCGAATGCCCGCCCTGTGGCTGTCGTGGCCCGAAGACCGTGCGTTTCCGCTGGATTGCCAGGCCGAGAGCTACCGTGCCGCGCCGGGTTCCCGCATGGTGGCGCTGATTCCGGGGCTGGGGCACAGCCACCGGGCGGCGTGGGAGACTCCCGACAGCTATGCCTTCGCTGACAGCGTGGTGCGGTCCGGTAAGCCTTGGCTCGCTCAGGAGTCCCTAGCCGTAAGGGATGGCCGGGTCTTCGCTGCGTTCGCGAGCACGAAGCCGTTGCAAGGCGCGGCGCTGCTGTGGACGGCGGATCATGGCTTCACCGGCCGTCGGAAGTGGACTGAGGCTGCGGCCAAGGTGGAGAAGCTGAGCGGGCGCTGGGTCGTGACTGCCGACCTTCCCGACGGAGCGACGGCGTGGTTCGTGAACGTGGTGAGCGGGGGACTCACCGCCAGTTCTGAGTACCGGGAACTGCGCTGAAGCAGCCGTTTCCGATTGGACGGCTGGCTCGGCTTGAGGGGTGCCCGCTCGTGCGAGAGGCAGCGTCGGATCCAAGTCGAGAGCGGCATGGCGTGAGTGCCTCTGCAATCGACCTGGATCCGCAGAACACCGAATCCGTCAGCCCTCCGGGCGCCCAAGGTGAGGACTAGGCTGTGCAGCCGGCCTTGCGCGACCGGTCATGGCGTGCGCGGTACAATGCCGAGATTAGCGTGGCCGGTTGGGAGCTGGCCGCCGTGAGATTCCATGCAAGCCCGATTCGTTGGAAAGAATGTCCTGGTCACCGGAGCCTCCGCCGGTATCGGCGAAGCGATCGCAGTCCGATTCGCTCAAGAGGGCGCCAGCGTGGCAATCAACTACAGCCGCAACGTGGCCGGCGCGGAGAGCACCGCTTCCCAAGTGCGGAAAGCCCACGCTGAGGGGGGCTTCGAGGGGCGGGTGCTGACGCACAAGGCCGATGTCTCCGACGAGGACTCAGTGAAGGCCATGCTCGCCGCCGTCCTTGAGGAGTGGGGAAGGCTGGATGTGCTGATCAACAACGCCGGCATTCAGAAGCCCGCCGAAAGCCACGCGAGCCGCACCGAGGACTTCGACCGGATCTTGGGCGTGAACCTACGGGGCTGCTACCTCTGCAGCCGGGAAGCGATCAAGCACTTCCTGTCCCGCCCCGGCGGAGGGGTCATCGTCAACAACTCCAGCGTCCACGAAATCATCCCCAAGCCCCAGTACCTGCCGTACTCGGTGTCCAAGGGGGGCATGGAGAACCTGACCAAGACCCTCGGTTTGGAGTACGCGGACCGTGACATCCGGGTCAACGCCGTAGGGCCTGGAGCCATCGTGACGCCCATCAACATGAACTGGATCGACGACCCGGTCGCCAAGCAGGTCGTTGAGTCGCACATCCCGATGGGCAGGGCCGGCGCTGCGGAGGAGATTGCCGCAGTGTTCGCGTTCTTGGCGTCCGAAGATGCCTCGTACATCACCGGCCAGACGCTGTTCGCCTGTGGCGGCCTGACGCTGTACCCGGAATTCCGCACGACTTGGTCCTCCTAGGAGACCGGCGAGATGCTAGGCCGTTCGTCTGAGCGGCGGGCCGGCGGGATCCGAACCGGCCTGCGATGAAGCGCGTCGCGGCGGCTGCGGCGCTGGTGGCGTGCCTGTTCGCCATCTTCTGGCGGCTGGACGGCGTGCCGCTGTGGCGAGACGAGGCCACCACGGCGGTTTGGGGCCGGCTGATGGCTGAGGCCGGCACGCCACTGCCCTACGCTTACGACTTCCGGAGCGACCAGCTGCTCGTCCAGGACGACGACGGGCACGACGTCAACTCCCGCCTGCTGCCGGCGATGCAGAGCTACCTGCAGTTCTATGTCTCAGCCGCGGGCCATGCCGTGCTCGGTTCCTCCACGCTCTCGGCGCGCCTCCCGTTCGCGCTCTTCGGCTTGGGCACACTAGCCTTGCTCTACTGGCTAGGGCGCATCTGCGGCGGTCCTGGGTGGCTGCCCGTGGCGCTTCCGCTGTCCGCCTGCGCCTCGATCTACTTCCTCCACGCGGCGCGCCAAGGGCGCTATTACATCCTCGTTGTATTCGCGGCCGTCCTTCTGATGGTCTGGATCGCCCGCTATTTGCGGGATCCGCACCTGGGCGTGAGCTGGAAGTTTCATGCGCAGCTCGGCCTGATCGGCTGCCTGCTGTACGGGGCGAACTACCTCAGCTTCGCAGCCACATGGCTGGCTCTCGGCCTGTTCCTCCTGCTCACCGACCGCTCAGCGCTCTGGCGCCTCTGCTGTGCCTCCTCGGTGTTGGCGGTCGTTTTGGGAGCCGAGTTCTGGCTCTTGCATGCGGAGTATCTCACCGCATGGCGGCCCGGCGGCGAGAGCGCGTTCTGGGACAGCCTGCGCCGTGTGCTGGCGTCTCGCGGCGCGGACTACTGGCGCTGGGTGCCCTTCGTATTCCTGCTCCCCGCTGCCGCGTTGGCGTCCCAGCCGATCGGTGGCCATCGCTTCTCGTCTCGGTCCGCTCCGATCTGGCTGGCGTCGGCGCTGCCGCTGGCTGGCCTCGTGATCGGAGAGCGATCGTTTCGCGACGCCCCGGCTCCCGCCTTCCTGCTGGGGTGCTTGGCCTTCTTGGGAGTGCCTGCCGCTGCGTTCGTGCTGTGGAGGCGGATCGAGCGGCCCGGAGTCCGGGCCAAGCTGGCGCTGTTCGCCGGGCTGATCGTGGCAGTCTGCCCGCTGTTCACGATCCTAGTCGCTGGACGGGGCACGCTCCCTCGGTATTACTACCAGGCCTGCCCGGCCGCGGTCGTGCTGGTTGGGCTTGCCGCAGCGGGCCTCTGGTCCGGTGGTCGGAAGCGGACCGCCGCACTCTGCCTGACCGCCGCTAGCTTGTGGCCCAACTTGGACCTGGCCGCTGGCGGCACCGAGCAGGTGGTGGTGCGCCAGCTGGTCGGCTACGACGAGCACAACGCGCCACTGCTGGATTTCTTGTCGACCTTCACGCAGCCGGGTGACACGATCGCGTACTTTCGCAACGTGAAGGGCATGGTAGCCAATTACTATCTGCCGGACCGCCGTTGGGTCAACCAATTGGATGTCGATATCCCCTACAACCAACGGTTCCGGGGCAGGATTCCGAATGACCAGTTCGACGACTCGCCGGATCCCGGTTGGTTCGTGCTGTGGGACGAGCGGGACCGCGTTCCCAAGGCGCTCGACCGGCGCTACGAACTGGTCTGGGAGCACTCCTATCAGGAACTACGGGGTTGGTGGGATGCCGGAATGAAGCCGCGCCAGCGATCTTACAAGGTCTACCGTCTGCGGTAGTCTCGGGCTCAGACTCGCGGCTCGATGTTGAGCTTCGAGCGCAGCGCCGACCTGAGGCGCTCCGCGAACGTGTTCACCTCGTCGTCCGTGAGGCTCTCGTCAAGGCGCTGCCACGCCGCTCGCAGCAGGAGGCTGTAGCGGCCCGCTGGCACGTTCTTGCCGCGGTACACCTCGACCGGTTCCAAGACGGTCAGGTCGGGCATGTCCCCGACCGCCTGCACGACCCGCTCGAAGCTCACGTCGTCGGGGACAAGCAGCGAAAAGTCCCTGCTCACCGCCGGTACTTTGGGGAGCCGCGCATGAGCCAGCTGCTGCAAGCCCATCCGGTACAAAGGGTCCAAGAAGACCTCGGCAAGGAACAGCGGCCGGCGAATCTTGCGCTTCGCCGCGATGCCCGGGTCCAGCTGCCCGAGGTACGCCAGCACGCGGCCGGAGACCCGGACCCGGGCGGCGTGGCCCGGGCGATAGTAGCCCGGAACCTGCTTGGCATCGAACGGCAGGCCGGTCCCGGCGAACGGCCGCAGCAAGGTCTCGACATCTGCCTTGAGGTCATAAAAGTCGATCGGACGCTCCGGGTCGCTCCATGACGCGGCACGCGCACCGCCACAGGCCCCCAGCGTCAGCATTCGGGGCTCCTCGAACCCGTCGCCGGACGAAGCGTAGGTGCGTCCGAACTCCGCGAGCCGCACGGTGGACTCGTTGCGCTTGAGGTTCCACTCCAAGGCTTGCAGCATCGTAGGGACGGTGTTGCTGCGCAGCACGGTCCACAGCTGCGACAGGGGGTTGCGCAGCTTGACCGCGCGCCTCTTGCCGCCGAAACGACGGGCATCGGCGGAGGAGGTGAAGGAGAACCCGATCGCCTCGTCGAATCCCAAGGCCCGCACGTTGGCTCGCATGCGTTGGTCCGCCGCCAAGTCCTGGGCGACGGCCGGAGCCGCCCCGACCGGGGGGAGCGTGGCGGGGATATTGTCGAATCCGTGAATGCGGGCCACCTCCTCGACGAGGTCGATCTCGCGAGTCACGTCGAGCCGGTGGCTTTGAGCCTGCACTGTCCATCCGCCTGGCGCGGCCGCCAAGGGGAAGCCCAGCGCCGCGAGGATTGACTCCACTTCCGACCGCTCGACAGTCGCACCCAGAATGCGGCGGATTCGTTCCCGGCGCAGCCGGATCGAGGGCAGCCTGACCGGGCTCGGATGGCAGTCGACGCGTCCGCGCAGCACCCTTCCGGCACGCGCCTCGCCCAGCAGGCAGGCGATGCGGTCCGCGGCGCGCGCTGCACCCTCCCAGTCGGCACCGCGCTCGAAGCGGTGCGACGCCTCGGTTGACAACTTGAAGCGCCGCGCCGCGCTGCGAACGATGGCCGGACGGAACCATGCCGCTTCCAGCAGCACGTTCCGCGTCTCGCTGGTGATCTCAGTCTCCAGCCCACCCATCACGCCGGCCAGGGCCACAGGCCGGGCCTCGTCACAAATCGCCAGCTCTGCCCGCGACAGGTCCCTCCGCTCACCGTCCAACGTCACGAGTCTCTCGCCTTCGCGGGCCCGCCGCACGACGATCCGCCGGCCCGTCAGCGTGTCCAAGTCGAAGGCGTGGGTCGGCTGGCCCATCTCGAGCAGCACGTAGTTCGTCAGATCGGCGATGTTGTTGATCGAGCGCACACTGCACAGCTCCAAGCGGCGCCGCATCCAGCCCGGCGAGCGCCCTACGCGGACATCCGTGAACACCCGCCCGACATAGCGGCTGCAGTCGTCGGGATCCTCTATGTCGATCGACGCGCGGCTCGCGGCATCGGCCAGCAGCTCGTCGCAATCGGCGGGCGGACGCTGCAGCGGACGCCCGTACAGCGCCGCCACCTCGCGTGCCATGCCGAAGTGGTTCATGGCGTCCGGCCGGTTGCTCGTCAGGTCGAACTCGAAGACAGTCTCGCCGTCCTGCTGCTCGACGGCGTCCACGGCCATGCCGGCCATGGTCAAGGCGTGGCCGAGCTCGTTCGGAGACTCCCGAATCTCGACGAAGTCCTTCAGCCAGCTGAGCAGGATGCGCATTTATCGAAACTGCCTCAGGAATCGCGTGTCGCCGTGGTACATCGCCATGATGTCGTCGATGCCGTACTTGAGCATCGCGAACCGGTCCAGCCCGAACCCGGCTGCGAAGCCTTGGTAAGTGTCGGGGTCGAGGCCGCCGTTGCGCAGCACGTTGGGATCGATCATGCCGCAGCCCAAGACTTCGATGAAGCCCGTCTGCTTGCAGATCCGGCATCCGCCGCCGGCGCAGAAGGGGCAGGTGACGTCAACCTCGGCGCTCGGTTCGGTGAAGGGGAAGTAGCTGGGCCGGAACCGCGCCTTCGTCCGGGGGCCGAAGAAGCGGCGCGCGAAGTGCTCCAGCGTCCCCTTGAGGTCGCCCAAGGTGATGTCGGTGTCGACCGCGAACATCTCCAGCTGATGGAACATCGGGCTGTGCGTGGCGTCCGGTGTGTCGTTGCGGTAAACCTTGCCGTGGACCACGTGGCGCAGCGGCGGGCGATGCGACTCCATGACCCGGATCTGGCAGGGCGAGGTGTGCGTGCGCAGTAGCACCTCGTCACCGAGGAACAGTGTGTCCATCTCATCCACCGCTGGGTGGTCGGGGGGGAAGTTCAGCGCTTCGAAGTTGTAGAAGAACGACTCGATCTCCGGCCCTTCGGTGACGCTGTAGCCGAGCGGGCGGAGGATGTCCAAGACCTCTTCCAGCGCGCGGCGGACAGGGTGGATTGCGCCCAGGGCGCGTCGCGGTCCCGGCAGGGTCACGTCCAGCCCGCGCTCTTCGCGCGCCGGCGCGGCGGCGGCGCGGGCTGCCCGCTTGACCGCCTTCTGGACATCCCGCCGCAGCAGGTTCTGGAGCCTGCCGATGACGGGCTTGAGTTCACGCGGGGCCGGCTTCAGCCAGTTCGCATTGGCGGCAGCCAGCAGCCCGCTGCGCCGGCCGAGCCACTGATTCCTCAGCTGCTCCACCCGCTTCGCCGCGGTGGCTGCGTCCCGGTCCTCCTCGAACGCCGCGCGCAAGGCCGCGTACAGGCTGTCAGGCGTGTCGCCCGCCGTCAGCAGGTCCCCGATCTGGCGCCGGGTCTTGGCCTCGATCGACACGTTGGGAGTCGCCGCCCGGCTTCCGGACAGCCTACGCCGCGTGCGCTGCGGAGTGGCTGGCCTTGGCCTTGGCCACGAGCTGGCTGAACGCCTCCGGGTCCCGGACCGCGATGTCGGCGAGCATCTTGCGGTTGAGGTCCACGCCGGCGTCCTTGAGGCCGCGGATGAAGCGGCTGTAGTTGATGCCGTTCGAGCGGGCGGCGGCGCTGATCCGCGTTATCCACAGCGCGCGGAAATCGCGCTTCTTGCGCTTGCGCCCGACGTACGCGAACTGGTCCGCCCGGTTGACGGCCTCGCGGGCGTAGCGGTACAGCTTACTCTTGCCGAGGTAGTAGCCCTTGGCTCGGGCAAGCACGCGCTTGCGTTTCTTGAGGCGGTGGTTGCCTCGCTTGACTCTTGGCACGGTCTCCTCCTCGTGCGTCGCTCGCGCGACGGCCGGCGCGTCGTCTGCAGGTGCTGCGGACGGCCGCTAGCTCGAGATCATGCGCCGGACTTCCCGAGCGAATGCCGGGCTGACCTCGGCGCTCTTGCGCAGGCGGCGTTTCCGCTTGCGGGTCTTCTTGGTCAGAATGTGATTCTTCAGAGCGTGCCTGCGCCTCACCTTGCCGCGGCCAGTCAGCTTGAATCGCTTGGCTGCTCCTCGATGTGTCTTCAGTTTCGGCACTGCTCTACGCTCCAAAGCCTTCCTATCGGCCTCAGCACCGCTGGACGGCACTGGCCGCGAAAGGGGCGGACGCCGCCAGCGCCCGTCCCTTCATTATGCCCTATGCCGAGACCGGAGCCCGGCCGGTCGCCTCGCTACTCGCCCTGCTCTCCGAACTCGAGGCGGCCGGCGGCCTCGCTGACGGCGTACGAGAACTCCACCAGCGGCATGGCACCCGTCCGCAGCGCCTTCCCGTGGAACGACGCCAGGCTGAAGTCCTGAGTGGTCTCTTGGTAATGGGCGCGCAGCTGCTGCCAGCCCAGCCAGCCGAAGTAGGTGGCGGCAGCGGAGCCGGGGTTCAACTGGATGGACCGCACCACCGCGCGGGCGGCGCTGCTCTCCATGTAGGCCCGCCGGGTGAGCAGCGCCACCGCCTCACCCGCGTCCAGATCCCCGGCATGCAGTTGCATGTCGATCAGCGCGGCGCCGATGGTTTGCAGCTTGTACTTGCGCCAGATGAAGTCGACGTCCCCGGTGTAGGCTGTCCCCACCGTCGTCTCAGTGATGTAGATCGACCAGCCGTCCATGTAACCCGGCACGGGCTCGACCATGTGGGTGAGCTTCCTCTCGTCGGACTCCATGTCTGAGGCGAGCGAACCGATGAGCGCGTATCCGGGAATGCCGTAGCGCAACGCCAGCAGCTTGAGCTGATAGACGTTGTTCGTAGTGAGCCGGTCCCTCAGCTCGGCTCGCGAGGCGTCGGCTGGCGCCGGCGTCAGCCACACCAGCGCGGTGTTGTCCTCGGACGCCGCGGTGGGGCCGATCCCTCCGGCCAAGGGCACGGAGGCGCGCATGAACTCGGGCGTCTCGACAACCTGCAGGCGCAGCGATTCCGGAACTGGGGCGATCTCCTCGTCGTTGCAGATCTCGCGCGCCTCGTCCGTGTCCTCCGTCATCTGGCTCATCATGCCTTGGTTGTTGCGAGCGCGATTCTCGCCCTCCAGCACCTCGAGCACATCATTGATGAGGCGGTAATCGTCTCGAGGTCTAGAGCCGCCGTAAATCCGCCGGTTGATCGGTTCGGCCGCGCTGACCAGCGACTGATGGGCCGTCTCGAAGTCTTCTTCCGTCTCGCTGATCAGGTCCGCCAGCGGGCCGACGGGCCATCCGGAATCCAGCGTCAGCTTGCGGTGCAGCAGGCTTCCTCCCAGCCGCCAGTCGGCGCTCGAGTCAAGGCCGTCGAGGAACGACATGAACGACTCGATCGCCGCCACGGCGCCTTCGGCTGCTGGTTCGAAGCTGGGCTGCAGGCTCGAGGGCATGGCATCCGCGACATCGTTGCGGATCAGGCTGATCAGACCGCGGGCGGACTCCTTGGCGGCGCTGATGTTCACTTCCGATGCGCTCTGCAGATTGGCCTGCGCCGTCTGAAGGTAGGCCGGTGTCTTGGTGAGGCGCTGCACGATCGCAGCCAGCCGGTCGTTCTGCGGGGCGTAGTCGAGCTGCAGGGGCGCGTACAGCAGCAAGCCGAGTCGCTCGAGGTAGCGGAGTGGGTTGAGCTCGTGCGGCTTCTCGTCCCGCAGGCGCAGCAGGATTCGCTCCGCCCGGTTCAGCAGCGTGCCGTTCTCAGCCCACAGGTCCGGCGGCAGCCGGGAGATGTCGAATCCCTCCTCCGAGTCCGGAGGTGCCGTGAAAATCCTGGCGAGGCCCTCGTAGAGGGCTTCCTGATTGCTCCGGCCGGCGGCGCTGTAATCGGGCAGCTCGCTGAGCAGCTGCATGTCCGAACCGCCTTCCAGCATCTCGTCCGAGAGGTTGTATTGCTGGCCAGTGCGGACGCCGGTCTGACCGGCCATCAGGACGCCGAGCGGATCCAAGGCGGCGCTGTCGTAGATGAACGGCTTGGCTACGACGTTGTGCTCGTTGGGCGGGTACTTGCCCACGTTGCACTGCGTAGCGCCAACGGCGACCAGCGCGAGGAGGGCCGGGCCGAGCCGGCCTGCGTGCGGGAACTTCATCTCGAACCTTCTTGAATGGATTACCTTGCGTCTCGATGGGCTGGACTGCCCTCCCAAGGACTAGCCGGGCAGCCGGCCGCGCCGGCTGCCCGGCTAGTCCTGTCAGGGTCCGACCGAGTCGATCAGAGCCCAAATATCAGTATGCGTCAGCGTCCTCGACTGGCCAGTCTCCTCCATGACGCTGGTGTCGTAGTCCTCCCCTAAGACCTCTTGGAAGAGTTCCGGGTAGTGCAGGTCATCCATACCCTGCAGGGACGAGAATTCGGTCACGGTGACGTACTGGTAGTTGCTGGCGCCGCCGGGGAAGTGGTGTCCGTAGAGACTCCACGAGGTGATGTAGCCTTTGTCGACGCGGGCCTGGTGGACCGGCTTCCAGACTTCACTCTCCAGATTCCGGTAGCGGAGCGTCTGTCCATCCGGGATCTGCATGTAGTCGATTCGCAGGAAGTGGCGCTTCGATGATTGCGCGTCGCCGGTCGGGACGAGCGTACCGGCTAGGAAAGCGCCGGCGAGAGCCAAGGCGAAGCTGAATGCCTTGATTACCATGGGTGATCCTCCATCACCAGACTATAGCGAATGGAGGGGCGCCTGCCCGGCTCGGCGCACGAGGATGTCTCGGAGCGCGTCGCGGCTCCTCGGCGAGGCGGGCGCTGCGCTGGAGAGTTAGACTTACTACCGAGCGAGCGGGCCGCGGCTTGGTTCGCGCCGGCGGCGCGGCCGGGTCGGGCCCGCTCCCGTGAGGCAGCAGCCAGTGCCGGCCCGTTCCATGTCGCTGAATGACAAGTACCGCTTGGCGGATGGCGCGGCTTACATGTCGGGCATCCAGGCCCTCGTGCGCTTGCCGGTCGAGCAGATGCGGCGCGACCGCCGGACCGGTCTGAGGACGGGCTGCCTGATCTCCGGGTACGAAGGCTCGCCGCTTGGAGGCTACGACATCGCGCTGGGGCGCGCCGGGGGCCTGCTGGAGGAGCACGGGATCCGCTTCGTGCCGGGCGTGAACGAGGAGCTGGCCCTCACCGCGGTGATGGGCAGCCAGTTGTTCCAGACCTTCCCGGAGCCGCAGTACGACGGGGCCGTCGGCATCTGGTACGGGAAGGGCCCCGGGCTGGACCGCAGCGGCGACGCTCTGCGCCACGCGAACTTCGCCGGCATCGGCGAGAACTGCGGGGCGCTGGCCCTGGCCGGCGACGATCACGCCTGCAAGAGCTCCTCGATTCCGCACCAGAGCGAGCTGACCTTCTTCAACTACGCCGTGCCCGTGCTGAGTCCTTCCAGCGTCCAGGAGGTTCTCGACTATGGGCTGTACGGGATCGCGCTCTCGAGGTTCGCTGGGTCGTGGTGTGGCTTGAAGCTGTCCACCGACCTCTGCGACGGCGGAGCCGTCGTAGAATTCGGTCCCGAGCGCTGCCCGGTGGCCAAGCCCGAGTTTCGGATCGACGGGGAACCGTACCGCAAGGCCCTCGGCACGATGCTGGTCGTCCCCTACAGCCTGAACTTGGAGGAGGAGGTCCACGGGCACCGCCTGAGCGCCGCCCGGGCCTTCGCCTACGCCAACGGTCTCAATCGCATTACCGAGCGTCATGACGGCGACCGCGTCGGAATCGTCACCAGTGGCAAGAGCCATGCGGACCTGATGTCGGCCCTGCGACTCCTCGGCTTGGACGGAGCGGCCCTGCGGGAGGCCGGAGTGAGGATCCTCAAGCTGGGGATGTCCTACCCGCTCGAGCCGCGGATCGTGGAGGAGTTCTGCCGCGGCCTGCGGCGAGTCCTGGTGATCGAGGAGAAGAGGTCCTTCGTGGAGCTGCAGCTTCGCGAACTGCTGTACGACAGTCGGCGGCGCCCGTCGATTTGCGGCAAGCGGGATGCCGCCGGAAACGTCCTGCTGCCTTCTGCGGGTGAGCTGGATGCGGGAGTGATCGCCCGCGCCGTGGCCCGGCATCTGCACATGGAGGGCAAGCAGCTGCGGCCGGTCCGAGACTTGAGTGCCGCCCCTGCTGAGCGTGGGCGGCCCCGCCAGCGGGCCGGGCGGTCGCCGAGCTACTGTTCGGGGTGCCCGCACAACCGCTCCACGCTCCTGCTGGAGGGGCAGCTTGCGGGGGGCGGAATCGGCTGCCACGGCATGGCCGGGCTTATGCGGGACGCCGGGAGGGGGATCGAGTTCCTGTTCCACATGGGGGCCGAAGGCGCGGCTTGGATCGGCATGGAGCCTTTCTCGGGCGTACAGCACTTGTTCCAGAACATGGGGGACGGCACGTACTTCCACTCTGGGCGCCTCGCCCTGCAGGCGGCGCTGGCGGCCGGGGTCGACATCACGTTCAAGATCCTCTACAACGACGCCGTGGCCATGACCGGCGGGCAGGCTGCGGCCGGCGCTCTTGGGGTGGGGGCGTTGACGCGCGAGCTCGCGGCGCAGGGTGTGCGCCGGATCGTCGTGGTCGGCGAGGACGCGCAGGCTTACCGGGGTGAGTCCGCGCTCGCGCGGTCGGCGCAGTTCCGACCTCGCGAGGAGCTGGAGGCGGTGCTCGCCGAGCTGGAGGCCGTCAAGGGCGTCTCGGTCCTGATCTACGACCAACTGTGCGCGGCTGAAAAGCGGCGGCGGCGCAACCGGGGCGTGCTGCCACCGCCGGAGCGCAGGATCCTGATCAACGAGCGCGTGTGCGAGGGGTGCGGGGACTGCGTCCGCCAAGCGAATTGCGTGTCGCTGCTGCCGGTGGACACCGAATACGGCCCTAAGACGCGCGTCCATCAGTCCTCTTGCAACGCCGACTACACCTGCACTTGGGGCGACTGCCCGTCCTTCGTCTCTGTCGAGCTGGAGACCGGCACCGGATTGCGCAGGGAGCGCCTGCCGGACCTGCCTGAGCTGGACCTTCCGGAGCCTGAGCGCCGCGCGCGGGCGGGGGACGGCTACCGCATCCTCATGCCGGGCATCGGCGGCACCGGCGTCGTCACGGTCAACGCCCTGCTGGCCACAGCGGGGTTTCTCGACGGGCTGCATGCGATCACGCTGGATCAGACCGGCATCGCGCAGAAGGGCGGCTCCGTGGTCGGGCACATCACGCTGAGCGAGCAACGGATCGAGGCGTCGCAGCGCGTCCCGCCGCGCAGCGCCGACCTGCTGCTGGCCTTCGACCTCGTTGGCGCGGCGGACCCGAAGAACTTGGCGTTCTGCTCGCCGGACCGCACGGCGGCGGTCGTCAACTCGAAACAGATCCTCACGGGCGAGGCCATCCGCCAAGGGCTGACCGTGCTGTCGGCGCACGGCCTGCATGAGGAGGCCGTGCGGCGGGTCACCAAGGACTCCAGCCGGGTGTTCGTGAATGCCACCGCATTCGCGGAGAGGCTGTTCGGAGGGCACATCTACACCAATCTGTTCCTGCTCGGCGTGGCCTACCAACGTGGCTTGGTGCCGGTGTCGGCCGACTCGCTCCAGCGCGCGGTGCGGCTGAACCGAGTCGCTGTGCGCCGCAACTTGGAAGTGTTCGCTTGGGGCCGCCAGTTCGCGCTTGATCCGGCCGCGCTGGACCGGTTCGCGATCCAGCCGCAAGTTCACGAGCCCCTGTCTCTGGAGCCGCTGGTCGAGGACCGGATGCGGGAGTTGGCCGAGTACCAGGACGCGAAATACGCGGACGCGTATCGCTCAGTCGTCGATCGTGTATCCGAGGCGGAGTCGCGCGTGTTGCCCGGCAGTGAGAAGCTGGCCCGGGTTGTGGCTTGGAACCTGCACAAGCTGATGGCCTACAAGGACGAGTACGAGGTGGCCAGGCTGCTGGTCTCGCCCGAGTTCGATCGGCAGGTCGCCGAGTCGTTCGCGCAGCCGCGCCGGATCTCGTACCACCTGCATCCGCCCCTGCTGCGGCGACTGGGCTTCCGCAACAAGCTGGCGCTCGGGCCTTGGGTCCGGCCGCTGCTGCGTCTGCTGGCTCGCGGAAAGGTGCTGCGCGGGAAGCTGCTCGACCCGTTCGGGTGGCTGGCGTCGAGGCGCGAGGAGCGGGCTCTCGTCGGGTGGTACGTCGACTTGGTGGACTCGCGACTGGCCAGCCTGACCGCCGGCAACCTGGACTTTGCCGCCGAGATCCTCTCCGCGCCGCGCGAGATTCGTGGCTATGAAGGCGTCAAGCGCCGTTCGGCAGCCCGCGCCAAGGAAGCTGTCGCCAAGCTGCTGGCTGAGGGCCGGCGGCGGGCGGCTGCGTGAGCGCCTAGAGCGATCGGGCAGATCAGCCGGTCATTCCCCCGACTGGCAGTGGGCGTCGTACGCGGCCCCCAGCGAGCGGGCGATCTCAGGTGCTTGGCGGCCTTCGATCTCGTGGCGATGCATCATGTAGACGGGCTCGCCATTGCGGAAGAGAGCGAACGACGGGGAAGACGGCGGAAACATGGAGAGCTTGTTCCGCAGATGCGCTGTCGCCTCGAGGTCGGCACCGGCGAAGACGGTGGCTACCTTGTCGGGCACGGTGCCGTGCTGCAGAGACTCCACGAGCCCTGGACGGGCGCAGCCAGCGGCGCAGCCGCAGACCGAGTTGACGACCATCAGCACGGAACCACTGTCCGACGAGAGGATGCGGTCCACATCGTCGGGTGTCCGCGCCTCCTCGACGCCGTGGCGGGTGAGCTGCTCGCGCATCGGGTAGATGAGTGGTTCTGGGTATCGCATGGCGGTCGTCGCGTCCTAGACTCCATAGTAGCTGGTCGGGGACTCACCGCGCCAGCCAACCTGCGGGGAACCGGAGACAGGGGGAGTTCGGAGCGATCCGCTTCACTCGGCCACGACGGAGAACGCCAGGAACGCGTTGCCGGGCTGCGAGCCGAACTGCCCGTAGCCCGAGTTGACAAACAGTCTTCCGCCGGCCGCTACCGGTCCGGGGCCGTTCAGGGAGCCGCCGGACGCTGGCACGCCGTTGACGGTTCGAGAGTACTCGCGGACGGTGTCGAAGCTCCACAGCACAGAGCCGTCATCAGTCGAGTAGGCCCGGAGGAAGCCATCCAATGAGCCGGAGAAGACCACGCCCGGGATCACCGTGACCGCGGCGGACTGAGCCGGCGAGCAGCCCTGGCGGTCCTCCGGGCAGGGGAATCCCGGCGTGTGCCAGATCCTCTCGCCGTCGCGCAGCCGGAAGGCCGTGATGCCGCCCGCGGCTTGGGCTCCGCGCCGGCCGTAGTCGGAGACGGCCACGTAGACGTTCTGGCCGTCCGAAGCCGGGCCAAACTGGATGCCGCCCAGCTTGCCGCCCCTACCTGCGCGCTTCTGCCACAGAACGGCGCCGTCCCGGTCGGGGTCCACCGCATGCACCAAACCAGACTTCTGACCGGCGACCAAGACGCGCTGCCCGGCTCCGAGGTCTACGAGGATTGCCGACGCCCCGAAGTCGAAGTCGGGCCCGTTGGCTTCCGGGCAGTTTGCCTTGTCGGCCCTCGGGTTGCAGGCCATTGTGTACGCATCCCCGGCGGTGAACTGGCGGGACCAAACCCGAGTCCCGTCGTCTAGGTCGAAGGCAATGATCGCGTCGCTGTCGCCGGTCGGAGGGTCGGAGTAATTGTCCCCGGTGGTCACGTAGACCCGGCGCAGCTCGGCGTCGACCGTCGGGGCCGCCCACACTGCCGCCCCGGAAGGCCCGCGCCGCAGGGCGCCCGCGGAGTTCGTCCCGAGAGCGCGAGGAGCCTCCTCAATCGTATGAGTCTTCCACAGCAGCGTGCCCAGCGTCGCGTCGTAGGCAGCCAAGCTGCCGCGAAAGGAGCAACAGGAGTATTGCGGAAACGCCCCCGTGAACTCCTCGATCGAGCTGGCGCCCACGAGTAGCATGCCTTCGAACAGGACCGGGGCGGCGGTCATCGTCGCTGCTGGGTGATCGTCGATCCTCGTGCTCCACAAGGGTTCGCCGTCCTCGGCCCGCACGACATGCAGGTGGCCCTTGACATCTCCGAAATACAGCCGGACGGGAGTCTGCCCGTCGGGTTCAGACGCGACGATCGCCGTCCTCACTTCCGCTCCGGCATCGTATTGCCAGACCGTGCAGCCAGAGGACGCCTCAAGGGCGTAGACCGCTCCGCTCAGGGATCCGACAAAGACACGGTCGCCGATGACTGCCGGTTGGCTCCGCGCCCGGTCGGCATTGGGGAAGCCCAAGACCCAGCGGAGGCGGAGCCTGCCAACCGAGTCGGCATCCAAGCCGGCTGATGGTGTGGGCTGGAGGCGCATGTTGGCTGAGCCACCTCCCCAGCTGGTCCACCGGGCGCTATCCGCCAAGTTCGTCCAAGGGGAGTCGGGGCACGGTGGGGGACTGTGATCGGCCAGCCCTTGCCCACTGCTTCCGAGGAAGGCAGCGACCGCTCGGATGTCGTTCGGCCGCATCGTGGCGCCGACTGCGGCCATCGTGCCTGTCTCCAAAGACTCAACGATGGACTCCGGGCGCAGGCGCTGCAGTGCCTGCAGGGGCGGAGCCCGGTTCTCGCCGCTCTCGTGGCAGGCTGCACAGGCGCGGTTGTAGACCGCCTGTCCATCCGCCTCGGCGGCCAGCGAA
This sequence comes from Bryobacterales bacterium, assembly GCA_963662745.2. GTDB lineage: Bacteria > Acidobacteriota > Terriglobia > Bryobacterales > UBA6623 > VXMF01. The sequence goes on along the minus strand of CAXXUI010000001.1, from coordinate 2,986,382 downwards.
GGCTGGGTGGGCGAGATCAGTGCCGCCGCTGCGAACAAAGCCAATGACGCGGAACTGCCAAGGAGGCGATGCATGCGGGAATCGCGGGGTCGTTGGCGGTGGGCCGGCCCCCGCTCATTGTAGAGATTGCGGATCGGGCCGTCCATGCCCAGGAAACGCATGAGGGCTGCCGGCAGCCGGGCGCGGGGAGAGCTCCGGCTGGGTACGAGTAGTCTCACCTCCACGGGTGGGCCGGCCCAAGAAGCGCGCCCTCAATCCCCAATGCACGGATGCGGCCGAGACCTAGCCGGACTGCATGATGGGACGCCTTGGGACTCGAAAATCGGGAAGCAGTGCATTGGTGTCCGGTGTCGACTGTCGGGTCGGCGCCGAGGGGCTGCGCGATGGAGAGCAGCCAAGCTGGCCGGAACGAACCGGTGGTGAACGTACACCGACCGATGGCCTCGGGGGCGGGTTCGGCTCAGCGTCAGCACGTCTCGCGGTCACCGTGACTGACAACGACGCGGCCGGGGCCATGCTGTCGGTCGATGCACCGGCGGTCCGCGAGGGCGACAGCAGGGAGAGGGATCTTCGATTCGTGGCGCTCAGGGCCAGGCCCAGCACAACGGTTGCCAGCGTCAGCTACTCCGACACCGGCGAGGGGTCAGCCACGTCGGGCACCGACTATCGCTCCCTCAGGGACGGCACGCTCACGCTCGCGGCTGGCGAGACCTCCGGCGCGGTGTTCGTGACGGTTCTCGGCGACACCGAGTTCGAGAAGGATGAGACCGTGATCCTCCGCTTCAGCGCTCCGACGAACGCCAGCTTCGCGAATTCCGCCGCCACATGCCGGGCGAAGCCGTGCGGGTGTTCCTCGATGTCGATTTGCGAGGCGACACGCGGCCCTACACAGTCTGCCTCTACCGCGTGCAGGTCGAGACCGGGGAGCGGCTGTACCTGGACACGCGGAGTCGCGGCCCCGCCTTGCGGCAGGAGGTCGTAGACCGCCGCGGGCAGTCGCTCGCCGCGCGCTGGCCCTATCAGCTGCGGCGCAGTGAGATGTGGGAGGTCTGGACTGGAAAGTCCCTCCGGCCCGGTCTGGGGCGCTTCACCGCCGAACTCCGCAGTCCCGGCACCACGCAGGTACTCAAGCGGGCCCACGCGACATGCTCCGTCGTGGACGAAGGATTTCGGCTCGTCACGGCTCGCGACTTCCGGCGGATCCGCGGAGCGAGTCCCCGGCCCTGCGGGCCGGCGCCACGAACCCGGGCGGGGTCAGGAGCGGCGCTACGTGGGGGCCTTCGGCGCGTGGAACTGGCTGCAGCTGTGGACTTGGTTCGGTGACGAGCGAGTCGATTTCCCGCCGCCGCACCCGAGCGGAATTGCCGCTGCCGGGGCTTGGCGAGAGCGGTTCGAGATCGACGCCCTTGGCCCGACGAGGTCAGCGCGCCTGTCAGCACAGGCACTGCTCATGCACCTGAACCGTAGGGCTGCGGCGCTGCTGCCGGCGCTGCCGGCGACTGCGCACGAACCGGCCAAGGACCGCATCAGCCGGGAGGAAACATCGCGCATGCTGCCGCCTCCGGCCATTCTGGCGTTGCGGACCGACAGGCCCGCCTATTCCACGCTGCGGCACTGGATCGACTTGTACCTGTCGATGTATCGCAGGGCCGACCGCCCGACGTACGCGCAGTTTGTCTATCTGGACCATCCCGCCAGCGGAGAGCGGCTCTTCTGGAGCGGAACGGAAGTGCCGACTAGGGCCGGTGCACACCCCCGGCAGGAGCATCGCGAGCGTGTCTGCGTCGGGGGCTCGAGGATCCCCTAGGTCCAAGGTGAGAGACTCCTGGGTATCCGGCTGGAGCGGTTCGGGCCGTCGAGGCTGGTGGCGGAATTGCGCTGTCCGGACACGACCGAGCTGGCCAAGCAGGCGGTAGCGCACTACCCAGCGCGCCCGGGAGTTGGCGCAACGCATCGAGTTCCGCTGCATGCCGCAGCACGGCGGCTGGCGGAAGGGCGCGGCAGTTGAGCTGAGCGCTCTGTCATAGCAATGCCTCGGGCAGCGGCGGATCAGCGCTCTCGACACTCTGCAGCGCGAGATCGTTGCCTGATCGACGGACCCGAACTACCGGCAGTGAGGCCTGAATTGGCATATGACCATCAATGACGCCCGGTCCAAGTCGACGTCCGTCCATCCGAAGATTGTGTCTTGACGGGACACGAGCTCGCTCCGGGCGGCAAGCTGCTCATGATCGCACTGGGGCCGAAGAGAATGACGTAGCTGGGCCTCTGTGGCCGCTGACACCCTTCGAACCGTTCCGTTACCTGAAGGGAATTGGTGTTGCCGCACTTCGAGAGGTACTTGGGCGAGTGGCCGGCGACGGTGCAGGGCCTTGGCATGGCCGGCGCACTGGTGCTTGGGAAACGTTGAGGATGGTGCGAACGGGGAGACTCGAACTCCCACGGGTTGCCCCACTAGAACCTAAATCTAGCGCGTCTGCCAATTCCGCCACGTTCGCTCCTGCCAACTCGGCGCACAGGCCGCCCAAGTTGCGGCCCCTCTGTCCACATCGTAACGGATCCGTTGGAGCGCCTGCGGGCGGGTGCCTCCCGCTTCACTGCTCTGGCCGGATCGCGCTCCGACGCCCGCGGCCAAGCTTGAGTATGATGGCACCAATGAACGCCAACGTTGGTCTCCTCAGGAGTGCGCTCGCGGCGGGCGAGGGCGTACTGCGCCTGGCGCCCTGCTGGGTGCCGCGCTCGTTCCTCATGCCGGGAGGGCGTCTCAAGCTGCATCCCGGCGACCTCTACGCCCTCGGCGCGCACCGGGGGGGCATTGACGAGCGCTGGTTCTCCTCGACCACCCAAGCCGACAACGGCCCGGGCACGCCGGAGGACGAAGGCCTCAGCTACGTGGTGGCCGAGTCCGGCAGCGGATCGATCAGCAAGGTTCTGCTCAGGGAGGGCATCGACGAGATCGGAGACGAGTTCCTAGGTCAGGACGTGATGAGCGAGCACGGCGGATGGAACGTGCTGTGCAAGTTCTTCGACAACTTGGGACCCATCCCGCACCACATGCACCAAGACGACGAGGCCGCCGCCCGGGTGGGCCGACGCGGCAAGCCTGAGGCCTACTACTTTCCCCCACAGTTCAACTACAAGGAGAACAACTTCGCTTACACCTTCATGGGCTTGGAGCCGGGCACGACGCAGGACGATGTGCGGCGTTGCTTGGAGCGCTGGAATGAGGGCGACAACGGGATCCTCTACCACTCCAAGGCCTACAAGCTCCAACCGGGCACGGGATGGCAGATTCCCGCGGGCGTTCTGCATGCGCCGGGCTCGGCGGTCACGTACGAGCCGCAGGTCAATTCTGACGTCTTCGGAATGTTCCAGTCCATGGTTGAGGGTCGCGCCGTGCCGTGGGACCTGCTTGTCAAGGATGTGCCGGAGGAGCACCACCAGGACCTCGACTACATCATCGGGATGCTGGACTGGGAGGCGAACGTGGATCCGAACTTCATGCAGCACCGCCACTTCGAGCCGCTGCCGGTGCGGTCGCCCGAGGCAATGGCGGAAGAGGGCTACCGCGAGTCGTGGGTTACCTACTCGACGGCCGACTACTCGGCGAAGGAACTGACCGTGCTCCCTGGCCGCACCGTGACGGTCTCCGACGCCGCGGCCTACGGACTAATCCTCACTCAGGGCAGGGGTCGGGTCGGAGTGTGGGAGGTTCACACGCCGTCGATGATCCGCTACGGGGAGCTGACCGCGGATGAGTTCTTCGTGACTCGGGGAGCTGCGACGGAGGGCGTCAGGATCACCAATCTCAGCGCCGACGAGGGCCTCGTGATGCTGAAGCACTTCGGTCCGGGCAACCCCGACGCGCGCAGGCTCGTGCGCTAGGGCGCCGCCGTCCCAATCAAACATTCTTATGCGCCTCATGCGCTCGGCCTATGGGCGGACGCGCTGTGCTAGGATCTAATTTCCGCAGGGCCTGCCGGCCCGCCGGCGCCAAGCGCCCGGGAGCCCCTTTTTTCCGCTCAGATGAGCGACACAGGAGAAGCTCATGGCTACCACACGACGTCCCTCCGAAGTTCTTAAGTTCGCCAGGGACCACGACGTCAAGATTCTGGACTTGCGTTTTGCTGACCTGCCTGGGATCTGGCAGCACGTGTCCTATCCCATCGAAATGCTCGACGAGGACAGCTTCGAGGACGGATACGGATTCGACGGGTCCTCCATCCGCGGCTGGCAGGCGATCAGCGAGTCGGACATGCTGATCGTCCCGGACCCGGACACGGCCTTCGTTGATCCGTTCAACGAAGTCTCAACGCTGTGCATGGTCTGCAACATCCTGGATCCGATCACGAAGCAGCATTACGAACGGGACCCGCGCTGGATCGCCCAGAAGGCCGAGAAGTACTTGGCCTACACGGGAGCGGGTGACACGGCGTTCTTCGGCGCTGAGGCCGAGTTCTTCGTCTTCGACAACGTCAGCTACGACTCGTCGCACCAGTTCGGCTTCTACCGGATCGACTCCGAGGAGGGTCGCTGGAACTCGGGCCGGCCCGACAACAACTTGGGCTACCGTCCGCGTTACAAGGAGGGCTACTTCCCGGTGCCCCCGACCGACCACTTCCAGGACCTCCGCACCGAAATGGTGCAGGTCATGCAGGAATGCGGCATCGAGGTCGAGTGCCACCACCACGAGGTGGCGACGGCAGGCCAGTGCGAGATCGACCAGCGCTTCGACACGCTGGTGCTCTCGGCCGACAACATGATGCTGTACAAGTACATCGTGCGGCAGGTCGCCTACCAAGCGGGCAAGTCGGCCACCTTCATGCCCAAGCCCTTGTGGAATGACAACGGCTCCGGTATGCACCTCCACCAGTCGATATGGAAGGACGGCGTGCCGACTTTTGCCGGAGACGGCTACGCCGGCCTAAGCGAGACGGCGCTGCACTACATCGGCGGACTGCTGAAGCACTCTCCCGCGCTGGCGGCCATCGTCGCGCCGACCACGAACAGCTACAAGCGGCTCGTGCCGGGCTTTGAGGCGCCGGTTAGCCTGGCCTACTCGCGTCGCAACCGCTCCGCGGCATGCCGGATTCCGATGTACTCGCCCAATCCGAAGAGCAAGCGCGTCGAGCTGCGGTACCCGGACCCGTCCTGCAACCCCTACCTCGCGTTCTCGGCTTGCCTGATGGCCGGCTTGGACGGCATCCAGAACAAGATCGATCCGGGCGAGGCAATGGACAAGGACATCTACGACCTCTCCCCGGAGGAGTTGGCCACAGTGCCGGCGCTGCCGCACAACTTGGCCGGTTCGTTGGATGCTCTTGAGCGCGATCACGACTTCCTGACGCAGAACGATGTGTTCACTGAAGAGCTGATTGCCAGCTACATTGATTACAAGCGCAGTGCCGAGGTCGACGAGGTTCGGCAGCGGCCGCACCCGTACGAGTTCTCGCTGTACTACGACATCTAGTCCGATTCCAGCCCGTCGCGGCGCAGTGGGCTGGGGGTCGGTCCTCGGGGCCCGTCTTGAGGGCTCCGGGACCGGTTTGGTTGGGCAGCGCCCGCGAATTCGTCGGGCTCTGCCATCCGTTTTCGGTGCGTGCGTTAGCTTTGTCGCTTCGCGACTTGACGCCATGAATCGCGGGCGCTTACAATCCTCGAGCGCGAGCTCTGGTGAGCGAGCGTGACCGACAGCCCTCGGAAGCGGCGATGTCAGCACCTGCCATGAAGCGGGCCGAACGCCGACGGATCCTGTCGGTGCTTGTGGCGGCCTCCGCTGTTCTGTTGTGCTCAGCCTGCGGAAGCCCGTCTCCCTTGGAGGGCGGCTTGGAGCGTCGCGACCCGCTGCCACCTCAGCAGGCGCTGGGAGACTTCGGTGTCGCCGAAGGCTTCCGCATCGAGCTGGCGGCGTCCGAGCCGAACGTCGCGGATCCTATCGCCGCCGCGTTTGACGAGGATGGCCGCTTGTACGTGGCCGAAATGCGAGGCTATCCCCTCGACCCGCCTCCCGGCGGGCGGCCGGCGGGCAGGATTCGGCTGCTGGTCGATTCAGACGCCGACGGCGTGTACGAGACGGCCAGCGTGTTTGCCGACGGCCTGCACTGGCCGAGCGGGATCGCCTGCTGGAAGGGCGGCGTCTTCGTTACGGCGGCGCCCGACATCCTTTATCTGAGGGACACGACGGGGGACGGCCGAGGCGACCTGCGTCGCACGGTGTTCACGGGATTCGGAACCGGAAAGTCCGAAGACATCGTCAACAACCTCAGGTGGGGGATGGACGGCTGGATCTACGGCGCCACCTCGTATAACGGCGGAGCCGTGCGGCCTGCCGCCTGGCCTGCTGAGCGCTCCGTCCCGCTTGGTTCGAGCGACTTCCGCTTCCATCCAGTGACGGAAGTCATCGACGCTGTCGCGGGCACTGGCGGCGACTTCGGCAACGACTTCGATGATTGGGGGAACCGCTTCGGCTCCAACTCTGGCAGCCCCGTCTTGCAAGCGGTGTTTCCCTTGCGGCACGTCGTGGCCGGCATGGAGCCGCCCCGGCTGGCTGCGCCGGCACTCGAGTGGGATGGGCGCATCCTGCAAGTCAGCGCACCCGAACCGTGGCGCGTGGCCCGCAAGTCTCACTGGAGCCGCTGGGTGGACACCACGCGCGAGATGAGGGCCCGGCGATTTCCGCCGGCCGAGCTGGCCGAGCGGGGCTACTACACAGGCGGCGCGGGATTGGCCGTCTATCGCGGCGCGGCGTATCCTGCCGAGTTCCGGGGCGACATCTTCGCTGCCGAGCCGGCCGGAAACTTGGTCGTACGTGTGGCGATGCAGCGTTCAGGCGTCGCCTTCCGCGGCCGCCGCGTGGCCGACGGCGGAGAGTTCCTAGCTTCGACGGACAACTGGTTCCGTCCGGTGAATCTTGTTTCCGGCCCCGACGGCTGCCTGTACGTGCTGGACATGTACCGGGAGGTGATCGAGGACCCGAGCGCCATTCCGGAGGAGATCCTCAGCCATGTCGATTACTACACGGGGCAGGACATGGGCCGCGTCTACCGCATTGCTCCGGACGGGTTCGCCCGCAGGCCGGCGCCGCGGCTCAGCGCGGCTTCCGATGCCGAGCTGGTCTCCCTCCTCGCTGACGGTGACGGTTGGTGGCGAGACACGGCGCACCGTCTGCTGCTTGAGCGTCAGGCGAGAGCGGCTGGCGAGGCCGTCGCGGAGGTGGCCCGGAGTTCGCCGTCGCCGCAAGGCCGCTTGCATGCCTTGTGGCTGCTCGAGGGCCTCGGGCAACTGGACGAGCGCCAGCTCGCACGAGCGCTGGATGACCCTCATCCGCAACTGCGCCGGAACGCCGTTCGACTCTGCGAGTCTCGACTCGCGGGCTCACCGGCGCTCCGAGACAAGGTAGCTTCGCTGGCGGAGGACGAGGATGCCGCGGTGCGCTTCCAAGTCGCGCTCGCGGCCCCGGCCCTCGATCCAGCCGGGTTGACGCGGCGCCTAGCGCAGATCTTGAGCCGGGATCCGTCCGACGAATGGATCCGTGCCGCCGTGCTCGCCGGAGCTCGCAGCCAGCCCCTCTCCCTCCTCGGCCGCGTCCTGCAAGACGGCCGCTTCCTCGCCGATGCGGGCAGCCCGGGGGCCGTCAAGCTGCTGGCCAGTCAGGTGGCGGAGCGAGAGACCCCTGAGTCGATCGAGGTCGTGCTCAGATCCGTCCGAACGGTCAGTGGGCCAAGGACGAGTCGCTTCAGCATTGCCGCTCTGGCTGGCGTCGCCGCAGGGTTGGCCCGCAAGGGGGACTCACTTGCCGCGGTGCGTGACAACGCCGCCAGTCCCGCGCTCGCCGCTGCCATCGAGGTTGCGCTGGCGGATGCGGTGGCGGTGGCGTCGGGTGCCGGTGCGTTCGACGGACCCGAGCGTGGCGAGGCGATCGGCCTGCTTCCTTGGGGCGACCGGGAAGCGGCGTTGCAAGCTCTGAGCGATGCGCTGTCTCCGGAGGAGCCTCCGGAGGTCCAGCTGTCCGCCATCCGCGCACTTGCCTCGCTGAGCGGTCCGGAAGTCGGCCGCATCGTCGTGCAAGGCTGGCGGACCTACAGTCCTGCGGTGCGCCGGGAAGGCATCGAAGTACTGTTCGGAAGGGAGGAGCGCTTGGCTTTCTTGCTGGACGCTCTGGCAAGCGGACATGTGCGCGCGTCCCAGCTGGAGCCCTCGCGCCGGGAGGCGTTGCTCGGTCATTCCAGCGCCGAGATCCGCCAGCGAGCGCGGCGGGTGCTGTCGGACCGCGACGCTGCGGTGTCAGGTGGACGGCTCGACGAGTACCGGGCCGCTGTGGCACGCGGGGGCGACCCGATCCGGGGCGAGTCCGTCTTTGCGCGGGAATGCGCCTCGTGCCACCAGCTTGGCGGACGAGGCCATGACGTAGGGCCCAACTTGGCGGAGAGTGCCGCCACGGAGCCCGGTCAGTTGCTTGCGGACATTCTGGCCCCCAACCGGTCCGTGCAGTCGAACTACGTCAACTACAGGCTCGACACGCGTGACGGCCGCGTAGTCACAGGCATTCTGGTTCGGGAGTCGGCACGGGCCGTCACCTTACGTCGAGGTCACGGAGCGGAGGATGTTGTGTCGCGAACCAACATTGATTCGCTCGCTTCGATGGGCCTGTCACTGATGCCCGAGGGGCTTGAGGACGGGGTCGCGCCGTCCGAGATGGCCGACCTGATCGCCTTCATTCGGTCCCGGGCGCGACCGTGAACACAGCCGTCGCGCTCCTCCGTAACTCCGAGTCCTACGCTCCCGGGTCGGCTGGCGACGTCTAGCGCTTGGTGATCCAGACCGGGCTGGACCAAGCGACATTGCCATCCTGCTGTTCTGCTCGCACGTAATAGTAGTGCTCGCCGTCCGACAGGGTCTCTTCGCGGAACTCGAACTCCATCCGCTCCCCGTCACCGTCCCGCACATGCACGTAGGCGTTGTCGCGGACCACAGCCACTTGCTTGATGGCGCCGGTGCCGTGAATGACGGCCTTGACGGTAGGGATCTCGTGAGATGCGAACTCGTCGCCATGGATCCAGCCGCGCCCCTCGGCCTCCAGGCGGTAGTCAAGGATGATGTTGCTGGTGGCCGCGTAGGTGTGCCGCTTGCGCATCGCGTCCAGCAGGCCTTCACGGGTGAATTCCTCCGCTAGGACCATGGCGTACGAGGTGTGGTTCGAGACATGGTCCGAACTGGCTTGGACACCAAGCTTGTAGCCCTTCTCCCACGCCAGCCACACGAAGCCCTTAGGCCGGAAGTTCCCTGCCCACAGGTCCGATCTCGCTTCCGAAGACGCGAGCGGAGCGCCGTCATGCTCGGCTGAGGTCCGCGCCCCTTGGAAGATCTCGACGATGGGCTCGACCTGAGGGTCGTTGTCCCGCCAGTCGGAACCCATGGTGGTGTGGGGAGTGTGCGATGTCGCGATGCCGCCTTGCCTCCGCAGCGCGTCGTACAGGTACGGCCCTGTGCTGGAGCGGCGCTCGTCCTGCGTGATGGGGATCGGCTTGTTGCCGCGTTCAGCGAAGATGACGTTGCGGTGCCCGTTGGGATAGCCGAGGCTGCGCTCGTAGCCGAACAGCGTCACGAAGCGGCCCGGTACATGGAACATGTCTTCGGCCTTCTCTGTGCGCCACCAGTTGTACTCGGTGTCCCGAACGCCCCACGGAGAGGTCGGATCGGCCGAGCCCTTGTGATCGGTGACGAGGAAGAAGTCCATCGCCGCCGCGTCCATCATGTAGCGGAAGGCAGTATGGAGGGATCCGTCGCCGCTGCCGTCCAAAGAGATGTCGGTGTGCCGGTGCATGTCTCCCCGGTAGATCCGGTAGGACCTGCCACCGGTGTGGACCTCGTAATCGCGGATCGCCGCGACCTGGTCTGCCTCCAACGGCTCCAGCGGCAGCATGGCGGGGCGTTCCACGCCCCTCGGCGCCAGCAGGGCGGGTTCCGCTGGCGCGGCGCCGAACTGGGCGGCGAGTTCCGTGAAATGGACTTGGTTGTCCCTCGGATAGTGGCCGAATCGGGGGCCTCCCCACAGCCGCTGGTCCGTGGTCCAGGCGGCGAACAGTTCCCCGTTGGGTCCGGCCACTGCGTCTACTGGCCCCTCGTTCCTTCCGACGCTCTCGGGAACGCCGAACGGCTGGGCCCAGCGTCCTCCCGAATAGTGGGTCGCCATGACTGCCCACTTTCCGCCGGCCGCCCAGAGGGACTCCGGCTTGGTGGCGCGAACGCGGGGACGGAGCAGAAGCCACATGCGGCCCTTGCTGTCGGCGGCCAACCGCGGGCTCTGCACGTAGCGGCGCACCCCCGGCCTGAACCGGCGGTTGACGTCGTCAAGCGGAGCGAGCCACTTGCTGCCGTCCCAAATGATGATCCGGCTGGTCCTCGACTGGTAGATTCCGGCTCCGCCTCGCAGCAGGAAGCCCGTGTCCTTGCCCCAGTTCTCCTCGGCCTCGTCGTAGGCGATCCAGACCCTGTTGTCGGCATCGATGGCGATGGAAGGCGAGCCGTGGTAGCGCGGTGTGTCGGTGACTCGGATCAAGTCCCCCGCGCGGCCGGCCGCGACGGAACGGAGGCGAATGTTGTAGCTGCCGCCCTCGTAACTGTCCCAAGCCACCCAAGCGGTGCCGTGCGCGGTAGTGTCGATGTCCGGGTACCATTCGTTCGCTGCTGACTGCGGATCGCTCAGGCGGAGGGCGTCGGACCAGGCAGCTCCGTCGTACGAGCTGTAGTAGATCGCCGAGAATCCCTGTCGGGCGGCCTGCCACGCGGCGTGGAGTGCCCCTGTGCTGTCGCTGGCGACGACCGGGAAGAGGTGGTTGCCCGGAGCGGACGTGACCGGCTTCGGGCCGGCCCACGAACCGCCGGTCCGCGCAGCGTGCTGGATCTGCCAGTCGCCGCCCGATCGCTCGGACCAGAGGACATGCAGAGCCCCGTCCGCGTCGTAGCAGGCCGCCAGGCCCTGCAGGTCCCCTTCGGCGGCGGGGACCGGCGAGGCCTCTCCCCACAAGGCGCCCGAGCGCTCTCGCACGAGGACTCGATCGCTGCCTTCCCGGTAACCGATCCAGGCTGCCGCCAGCGTCCCGTCGGGGGACACGGCCAGTGACGGGTAGTCGTCCTCGTACTCGGCGGTCGTCAACGACTCCACTACCGGCACGCGACGCAGCTCCACCTTGGTTTGCAAGATATGCATAGTGCCTGAGGGCGGGAGGTTTGCCGGCTGGAAGAAGAAGTCGCCATTAGCGGTGCTCACTGAGACGGTCGCGTCCGCCGGGGCTCGGTAGCGGACCGTGACGCCCACGTCTTGCACGCCGGTGATATGGGGGTAGGGAAGCTCGTGAGGATGCATCCCGCCTGACGATTCGGGCCACGGATCCGTGCGCGCGATCCAAGAGTTGCCTGGGCCGACCGATTCCCCCTCCTTGAACCGATGGCCGCGCAGCGCGACGATCTCGCCCTTGTCGATGGACAGCGACCCGTTCCATTCCTGCGGATGGTTGTCCTTGATTCCGAACTCGATATTGAGCGCTCGCAGGGGGTGCTCCTGCGCGTCGGAGAGCGCCGGCGCGAGAGCGAGGCAGAGGCAGAAGCAGGTGACCAACCGGAGCATGTCGATTGGATTATCGCCGATCCGAGTGCCGCGGAGCCTCGGCGCAGATAGGCCGGCGGCCGGAGCAGGTTCGACTGCGACGGGCCAATCGCTCCGGCAGCCCGTGGCCGATTTCACGAGCGAACGGAACCGGGGTGCTTGCTGCCCGAGCCTAGCCGACATTGCCACGTTCTCGAGTCGAGACGGCGGTCCCACGCACCGTCTCCACGGATAATTCCGGCTGCCTTCGACATTCGGCACGGGCTGCTAAGCTACTAGGCGTGCGTTGGGAAATCGCGCTGCTGGCTGCGCTGCTCGTCTCTGCAGCTCACGGTCAGAAGTTCCAGAGCAGCCCGTTTCACGGAGATGAAGCCTCCACTGGCGTGGGCAAGGCTTCGTTCCGGCTCCGGTGCTCGGCTTGCCACGGCATCCACGCTGAGGGCGGCCGGGGGCCGGCCTTGGATCGCGGGGAGTTCGAGGCAGGGGACCGAGACATCGACCTCTACAGGGTGATCGAGAACGGTGTGCCCGGCACGGAGATGCCGGCCTTCGGGGCCCGCAGCACCGAGGAGAACATCTGGCGGATGGTGGCCTACTTGCGGACATTCCAGCCGGAAGAGGGGCAGAGCGCCGGCGGCGATGCTGCGCCGGGAGAGGACCTCTTCTGGAATCGCGCCGGATGCGGAGGCTGCCACCGCGTGGGGAGCAGGGGCGGCAACTACGGCCCAGCGCTTACCCGGATCGGACGTTCGAGGAGCTTGGCGCACCTCAGGGAGTCCGTGCTGCAGCCGGACGCCGACCTCCCCCCTGGGTACTACGTGGTCGAGGTGGAGACGAAGGACGGACGCTCGCTCCGCGGGATCGGCCAGGGTTTCGACGACTTTTCGGTGCAATGGACCGATGCTGCGGGGAATTTCAGGTCATACTATCGGAACGAGGTGGCTTCGGTGAGGCGGGAGTTCCTCTCGGTGATGCCGGGCACTTACGGCGAGTCCCTGTCGGAGCAGGATCTGGCGGATCTGCTGACCTACCTGCAGGGCCTGAGAGGCGAAGGAGGGCAGCCATGACGATGCGGCTGATTGGGTGCGTTCTGGTGGCTGGCGGGCTGTTGGGGGGTGCGCCTGTGGACGCCGGCGCGTTGGCGAGTGCGCAACAGGATCACGAGTCTTGGCTGATGTACGGACGCAACTACTCTGCCTGGCGCTACTCTCCCTTGGACGAGGTAGACCGATCGAATGTGGCGAGGCTGGTTCCGGTATGGATGTTCCAGACCGGCCAGCCCGGAAAGCTGCAGACGACTCCGCTGGTACGGGACGGGGTTATGTACGTAACCGGGCCCTCGAACCACGCTTGGGCCCTCGATCTGAAGACGGGGCGACGCCTCTGGCACTACTCGGAACCTGTCCCGACCGACCTGTCCCTCTGCTGCGGCCAGCCGAACCGCGGCTTCGCCATCCTCGGCGACCGGCTCTACAAGGTGAACATGCAGGCTACGCTGGTCGCTTTGGACCGTCGGACGGGGGATGTTGTCTGGGAGGTCGCAGCGGCCGACTATCGCCAAGGCTACTCGAACACCGTGGCGCCGTTGATCGTCAAGGACAAGGTCGTCGTCGGGATCGCGGGGGCCGAGTTCGGAACGCGGGACTTCATCGATGCTTACGACGCGGAGACCGGCGAGAGGGTGTGGCGCTTCTGGACGGTGCCGGGGCCGGGTGAGTTCGGCAATGAGACTTGGGGCGGGGATTCATGGAGGCGCGGTGGCGCCTCGACTTGGATCACGGGGAGCTACGACCCGGAGCTCAACCTCATCTACTGGGGCACTGGAAATCCGGGGCCGGACCTGGACGGTGCGCCCCGTCCGGGAGACAACCTGTTCAGCGACTCGATGCTCGCCCTGGATGCCGACACCGGCGAGCGCAAGTGGCACTTCCAGTTCACGCCGCACGACGTGCATGACTGGGATTCCGTGGCCGATCCCGTGTTGGTGGAGGTGGAAGTAGACGGGAAGCCGAGGAAGGCGCTCGTCCAAGCCAATCGCAACGGTCATTTCTACGCGCTGGACCGCGTTACGGGCGAATTCCTTTTCGCGCGGGCCTACACCGACGTGAACTGGGCCGACGGCATAGGGCCCGATGGGCGGCCGATCCTGATTCCCGGGCACGTGCCGGACGACGAGGGCACGCTAACCTGTCCGGGGATGGGGGGCGGCCATAACTGGCACGCCACATCGTACAGCCCGCAGACCGGCCTCTATTACTTCAACAGCGGAGACGGCTGCCAGATCTATCACGGCGCGACCCAGGACTTCGTCGAAGGGGAGTACTACTTGGGCAGCGCGATGGAGAACGTCACGGGCGCGCCGAGGGAGGGTTCGATCCTCGCTGTGGATCCCTCGACCGGCGACCAGAGCTGGCGCTTCCCGCTAGTCAGCCCCCCCACTAGCGGCCTGCTCTCGACGGGCGGCGGATTGGTGTTCGCGGGGACGGCCGAGGGGTACTTCATGGCGCTGGACGCGGTTGCCGGCCGCCCTCTTTGGCGGCTGCAGACCGGCGGGCCGGTCCGGGCTCCGGCGATTACCTACCGATTTGAGGGACGTCAGCATGTCGCCACCGCGGCCGGCGGCAGCATTCTGGTATTCGCCCTGCCAGACTGAGCGAGGCGGCAGCGGGCGTCGCTGCTCGGCCCGGGCGGCTGAGGGCTGCGCCAGCGCAGCGTACTAGCTTGATGGGCGAGGCGGCTGGCGGTCCGGAAGGCGTGGCTGCAGCGGCGCAATACTTGTAGAGGCACTGGGCGGAGGAGGAAAGCATGAATCGCAACATTCACGACATCGAGGTGGGGTCAGTCCGCGCCGTGCTGAGGAGATTGTTCGGAGGTGGTGTCACGCCGGTCGCCCTGACCGTAGCGGCGATGTTGCTGCTCTACAACAGCTTCACCGTCGTCGGAGCCGGCGAACGAGGAGTGGTCTTCTCCAAGTTCGGAGGCGTGCAGACGGCCGTAATGGGCGAAGGCCTGCAGTTCAAGATTCCGTTCGTTCAGAGCGTCGTCGTCATGGATGTCCGCATCCACAAGTCTGAGACTGACGCTTCGGCCTCCTCGAAGGACCTGCAGACAGTTCACTCCCGGATTGCGCTGAACTACCACATCTCCCCGTCGACCGCATCGCAGGTCTATCAGAATGTCGGGTTGGACTACAAGGAGCGCCTCATCGACCCCTCGGTGCAAGAGGCGGTCAAGGCTGCGACCGCGCAGTTCACCGCGGAGGAGCTGATCACGCGTCGGGCGGAGGTGTCGACCTTGATCAAGGAGATGCTGGCCGAGCGGCTTAGCCCGCGCAACGTCATGGTGGACGAGTTCAACATAGTCGACTTCAATTTCTCGGACGTCTTCAATCAAGCGATTGAGGCCAAGCAGACGGCGGAGCAGGACGCGCTGAAGGCTCAGCGCGACCTGGAGCGCATCAAGATCGAGGCTGAGCAGAAGGTGACGGAGGCTCAAGCTGAGGCGGAGGCGCAGCGACTGCAGCGCGACACCATTACGGAAACGCTGCTGCAGTTGAGAGCGATTGAGAAGTGGGACGGTGTGCTGCCGCAGGTGACGAGCGGCGCGGTACCCTTCATTGACTTGAATTCGCTGAACTCCAGATAGCGGAGTCCGACTCACCAGCGGGGTTGTGCGCTAGGACCGCGCGGCCTCCGCTTCTCGTAGGGCTCGGAGTGCGTTGCCCCCCATGACCTTCGCGACGTCGTCGTCGCTGAAGCCGCGATCCTTCATTGCAGCGACGAGGTTCGGGGTCTTTCCGATGTGCTCCAGGTCCTGGGGCAGCCTCAAGCCGACGCTGTCGTAATCCGAGCCGAGGCCGACATGGTCAATGCCCGCCACGGTTGCAGCATGCTCGATGTGGTCCACCAGCCGACTGAGCGGGGGTGCCCCTATGGCGTCGACCTCCGCCAGGTTGAGTTTCCATAGCTCCTCGGACAGCCGCCGCTTGTCGTCGGCATACTCGCTGCGGACCGTTGAGCGCCGTTGTCCGATGGCCCGGAGCTCCGGGAGCCGCGAGCGGTATTCGTCGTCCAGCATGGCCGCGTAGTACGCAACACCTAGGACGCCGCCGTTCTGCGCCAGCGCCTTGAGCATCTCGTCGGTGAGGTTGCGTGGATGGTTCGCAACGGCCTTGCACGCCGCATGCGTGTTGAGGATGGGTGCGGACGAAGTCTCGATCGTGTCGAAGAACGCCCGCTCGGAAGCGTGCGAGAGGTCGGCCAGCATTCCCATCCGATTCATGGCATGCACGATCCTGCGGCCTTGGTCGGTGAGACCCTCCGGGCCGTCGTCGTACTCGGCCGCTCCTATCCATGGCGTGTTGCCGCTGTGAGTGAGGCCGAGGTAGCGGGCGCCTAGGCGGTAGATCTGGCGAAGGACCTCGACGCTGGAGTCGATCATGTGCCCACCCTCGACGCCGAGGAAGATCGCGATCTTGTCTTCCTGCTGCGCCCTGAGCGCGTCTTCGGACGCGGTGCCAAGGACCAAGTCATCGGAATGGCGTTTGACCCTCTCGACGATCACGTCGGTGATCAACAGCGCGTCCTTGACCGATTCGGAGGGAGGCTTGCTGCGCGCTGGGCTGAAGACCGCGAAGAAGCCCGCATGCAGTCCTCCGGCACGCATCTTGGGTATGTCGACTTGGCTGAACTCCGGGCTCTCGCCGAGGTCCAGGTCCTCCGATACCAGGCGGGACGGAGTGTCGATATGGAGGTCGAAGTAGAATGGCGCGGCTGGCGGCGCCGGATCGACTGGCGGCTGGGGCGTGGATCCGCAGGCGGCGAGCAGTCCGGCGGTCGAGATTCCGAAGTCTCGTCGGCTGAGCATGGCCACCAGATTGTAGCGCGGTGCTAGAGGGCCGCGGACGGCTTGATCCCGAGTCGGGATCCGTTGCTGCCCGACTGAGGGTAGGAGGCCACCCGGCATCGGCCTGGCCCCGCGGGTTCGCCGGCGGCGCATCGCCGAACCGAGCGTCTCTGGCAGCGGCTGAACGAGGTTCCCGGCGGGCGTTGGCGTATGATGATTGCATGGTGAAGTATCGTCATCCCCATGTTGACGAGTTGGCCAAGCGGATGCTGGAGCATCCTCGCCACCTAATCCTGGTCACTGGTCCGAGGCAGACTGGGAAAACCACTGCCGTTCGGCAGGCGCTGACAGAGATTGACATTCCGAGCCTGTATGTCGAAGCGGATCAGCTCTCGCAGCCCGCGTTCTTGGGCCTGCCCGAGGACGCCGTCCGGGACGGGGAGCTGCAGAAAAGGCGCGATGTCTACTGGGTGCTGCGCATCTGGGAGGCTGCTCGGAGGGAGGCGGCCCGCTCGCGGCGCGGCTTAGTCCTAGTGATTGACGAGATCCAGCAGGTGAGAAACTGGGCGCGGGCGGTCAAGAGCCTCTGGGACGAGGATCGCTTCCGCAACCTTCCGCTGCGAGTCGTGATCCTCGGATCGGCTCCGCTGCTCATGCAGTGGGACTTGGGCGACAGCCTCGTCGGGCGATTTGAACCGCTCTACTTCACGAATTGGTCCTTCCCGCAAATGTCGGAGGCGTTCGGCTACTCCCTCGACCAATACTTGTATTTTGGAGGAAGTCCGGGATCAGCCGCGATTCACGGAGAAGTTCGTCGTAGAGAATATGTTAGGGAGGCCCTAGTACGACCTGTTCTGCAGAGAGATGTAGTCGGAATAACTCGCATTAGGAAGCCTATGTTGTTGAAGACCTTGTTGGGAATGGGAGTTAGGTATTCTGGTCAGATTGTTTCCTACAACAAGATGCTAGGCCAGCTCCAAGAGGCTGGTAGCATCGAGATCCTGGCTCGCTACCTTGATTTGCTCTCAGACGTAGGATTGATGACAGGTCTTGAGATGTATTCCAGCAGATTGATTCAAATGAAGAGATCCAGTCCGAAGCTTATCGTGCTGAATCCTGCGTTACTGGGTGCTTTCTCAGACCTCACTTTCGAGCAAGCAAAGGCTGATCGTCAATTCTGGGGACGACTCGTAGAAACTGCAGTCGGAGCCCATCTCTTTAATTCAGGGCGCAGGGATTACATCACAGTTTGCTACTGGAGAAATCGATCATTGGAGGTGGACTTCGTACTCAAAGGCAATCCAAGCTTGGTAGCCATAGAAGTCAAGAGTGGAGAGCGTATACGGAGCAAGCAGGGAATGCATAAATTCTGTGAGAAGTTCCCACACGCGAAACAAATCTATGTTGGTTCTAATGGAATTCCATTAACCGAGTTCCTCAGCGCTCCGGCGGCAGAATGGCTGCGCTATGGCTGCTGTTGACAAAGTGGTCATGGCACACTGAACAGCTGGAACGGCCGATCTTCGATCCTGACCGCAGTGGCGCTTGGCCGATTCAGCTTCCGGCGTCCCGGTTCCTGCCCAAGTTCTCGTACCACTTGATGTTCTGGGTCGCTCCGCCGATTTGCACGATGTCGGCACGGCCGTCCCCGTTGAGGTCCGCGACGGCGCAGCCGGACGCGGACATTCCCAGCGGGTCGAGCACTTCGTGATGCCACATGGCGCCGTGGTCGTCCTGAGCGAAGAAGACGTGCGAGCTCGCAATCTCCCCCCGCGCCCGGTCTCCAGCCACGATGTCGTCTCGACCGTCGCCGTTGAAGTCCCCGACGCAGACCTCGTGTCCCTCCGTGAGCTGATCGTAGATGACGGATCGCTGCCACGAAGCCGCCTCCCCGGCAGTGTAGACCACCACTTCGTTGCCGTGCCACGGCTCGACCGAAGCGAGGAAGCGCTTGCCGCGAAGGCTCCCGACGGCCACATCGCTCGCTCCAGCGGTCCGGGGCTCCTGCTTGTGGCCCCGGGACAGCCTCGTGTTGATCCATTGGACTTGGCCGTTCCCCACTGAAGGATCGTGCAGCGTGATACCGTCGAACCCGGCCGTCAGCAGTTCCTCGCTCGGATCCTCATCCCACTGCACGACTCGGACGCGGTGGAGCACTCCGGAGAGCTGGTCGTCGATCAGCTGCCGCTCCCAGACGCCATCGATCGGGGTCGGCACGTGGTAGTACACCAAGGGCACGTTGTCCTCGTACTTCGGAGCCACAGCGTCAGCCCCGATCAAGGGTGCGTTGATCAGCTCTTTGGCGCCGTCGCCGTCGAGGTCTGCCCAGGCCAGATGGTGTGACGTCGTCAGCTCGTCCACCAACAGGGGCTTCCACTGCTCGCGAGCGTCTCCCTGGCTGCGCAGGAGCCAGACCAAGCCGCGGCTCTTGGCCGCCACCATGCTGAATTCGTTCTCGACCGCGATCTCCGCCACTCCGTCGCCGTCGATGTCGTGCGCAGCCATGTTGACGAGTCCGCTGAAGTCCTTGACCAAGACATGTCGGTCCCACGAGGGATTCTCGTACCAAGGCAGCTCCTGAAGCCTAGAGGTGAGGCCGACTACGTCGGGATGCCCGTCGGCGTTGATGTCCGCGACCATGACGGCGTAGCCGCCCGGAATCTCGTGCTCAATGACGTGCGACGAGAACTGTACGGGGCTGGAATCGGGAGTGCCCGGTGTGGGCGAGGTTCGGTCGCAACCCAGCGAGCAGAGCATCAAGGCAACAACTGCAAACTCACGCACGGACGCAGCGTACCACAGCCGTTGCGTTCGAGGACTCATTTCCCTGCCGCTGGACGGGATGCATTCGCGATGCCGGGACCCCTACGAGAGTCAGCTTCGATCGCGCTCCCTGGACTAGCCTCCATGGATCGTGTGTCTTGCCGCCGCCGTCACTAGGGGGCGAGTGGAGACCGCGGCGTGCTCCTGAAGTCTCCTGAGCGAGGCGAGCCCATCTCTCAATCCGCCTCTCATTGCAACGGACAGCGGTTGCATCCGAGACCCGCCCGCCGGTCAAAGGCGCCATTCGAGCGACGGGAGCCGGCCCGGCCCGCGCCACCTCTCGGTGTGTCTGGGTTGCCGTGTTCGGGCGATCCCGCGGCACCAGCCGCCCTAGCCTGCTTCAGCGTCTAGCTCGACCCTCGTGCGCAGGCAGGCGAAAAACCTGTCCGTGACCATCTTGACGGTTCCAGCCAGCAGCCTCTGGCCCACTCGCGCCACCGGGCCTCCGATCTGGGCCTTGGCGTGGACGGCAACCGTGCTGGCAGCCGCTCGTTCGGAGATCGAGATCTCAGCCCGGCCACGCGCGAAGCCGGCTGGCCCTCTCCCGTTCAACCGCATCGTGTAGGAAGCGGGGCGGTCTAGGTCCTGCAGCTCGATTGTGCCCTTGAAGCGGCCCTTGATGGCCGCCACTCCGACCGTCATCGTGGCTCGGTAGCGGTTCTCGCCGACCGACTCCAACGAGTCGCATCCGGGGAGGCAGGACGCCACCACGTCCGGGTCGGTCATAGCGTCGAAGACCTCTTCGGGGGCGGCTTGGAACTCGTAGCGATTCTTGAACACCATGGTGCGGATTCCCCAGCGAGCCTACCAGACTGGGCCCTGTGCTCTCTGGACGCTCCGGGTCGGGCCGCCGCGAGGCTTCTCCGGGAGACGGTTGAGATGCTGGGCGAGCCGGTCGAGGCTGGCCAGGTTGTGTACGGGCAGGAAGTCGTCCACATGAGGCAGGCTCGCTCGCAAGCCCCGTGTCAGCGGCCGGTACTCGGGCGAGCCTAGCAGCGGGCTGAGCCAGATCAGCCGGTGGCTGGAGCGGCGCAGCCGAGACACTTCGGCTTGCATGGAACTCGGGTCCCCCCGGTCCCAGCCGTCCGAGATCACGAGCACGACCGCGCCGCTCCCGAGCGTGCGGCGCGCCCAGTGCATGTTGAATGCACGGAGGGAGTCGCCGATCCGCGTGCCGCCGGACCAGTCTTGAACCAGTCGGGAGATCGCTTGCAGCGGATTCCTCTCGCGCAGGCCGCGCAGCTGGCTCGTGATGCGCGTCAATCGCGTGGCGAACAAGAAGCACTCCGTCCGGTCCAGACGGCTGGTCAGGCAGCAGGCGAACCACAGGAACATTCGCGTGTAGCGCTCCATGGAGCCGCTGATGTCACACAGCAGGACCAATCGCCTAGGAGCCAGCTTGCGCTCGCGCCTCGGCGGGGGTTCCGGATCGTTCGGTCGGCGGGCCAGCCGGGCCATTGTCCTCCTCGGGTCGAGAGATGTTCCGCGACCGGGCTTCCAGCGCTTCGTCCTCCTGGGGGAGGGCCGCCAACGCAGCTCGCGCAGCAGCTCCACCGCTTGAGCCGTCTCTTCGGCGGTCAGTCGCTTGAAGTCCTTCTCCCGTAGGACTTCACGGTCGCTGTAGGTCGCGATTCTGACCCGCTCCACCCGCGACCCTCCGCGTTCGAGGCGCTCTCGGCCTTCGACGGCTAGCGACTCCATCTCCACGACCGGATCCCCGAACCTCCTGTCGCCCGCCCCCAAGGGGCGCAGGTCGAGCTTGGTCTGCGTGCCTGAAGGCGGTCCCCAGAAGACCCGAAACGCCTCGTCGAAGAGCTTCAAGTCCTCGGCCCGCCGCACCAAGGCGGCGCGCAGCGCATGTCGCAAGTCGGACTTGCTCCGCAGCCCGACGCATTGCGCGGCGCGCACCGCCTCCACAGTGCTACCGGGCGGCACGGAGAGCCCCAGCGAGCGCAGGAGACGGGTGAACCGCGTCAGGTTGCCGAGGAGGTGGCCCATCCCAAGCTCGGCTTCTGGCCGGCGTAGCTCAGGTTGACTCCGCGGTTGCGCGCACGGTCCAGCATGCCTCGTAGCGGCTCGCCGCGGACAGAGTCGATGTCTTCCTGGTTCTTGAGCAGGATGCCGAGCGTCTGATCAATCCGCTCGGCCGTCAGGGAGCGTTCTCCCAAAGCGACGAGCGCGGCCACCCAGTCGAGCGTCTCCGACACGCCGGCGGTCTTGTAAAGTTCCGATTGCCGCAGTTCCTGGACGAACGCCGTGGCCTCCCTGCTGAGCGAAGCGGCGGCTTCAGGCACCTTGACGGAGACTATGCGCAGCTCCTTCTCGAAGTCCGGGTAGTCGATCCAGCAGTACAGGCAGCGGCGTTTCAAGGCGTCATGCAGCTCCCTCGTGCGGTTCGAAGTGATCAGGACGATGGGGGGCTGTTGCGCTCGAATCGTGCCCAGTTCAGGGATCGACACCTGATAGTCCGACAGCATCTCGAGCAGGAAGCCTTCGAACTCCTCGTCAGCCCGGTCCAGCTCGTCGACCAGCAGGACGGGCGGAGGGCCGGGATGCTCCAGAGCCCGCAGGAGCGGACGCTCGATCAGCATCTCCCGACGGAACAGCTCCTTGGCGGCGGACTCCCGATCCACAACGCCTCCGGCGGCACCCATCAGCTGGATCTCGAGGATCTGCCGCGAGTAGTTCCACTCGTAGACCGCGTGATGGATGTCCAGTCCCTCATAGCACTGCATCCTGATGAGTTCCCGTTGCAGGGCCACAGCCAGAGCCTTGGCGACCTCTGTCTTGCCGACTCCCGCCTCGCCTTCCAGCAGCACGGGGCGCCGCAGCTGCAATCCCAAGTAGATCGAAGTGGCCAAGGCGCGGCCTGAGACGTACTCCGCCCGCGCCAAGGCCGATTGCAGCTCCTCGATCGAGCCCGGATTCGGCTTGGGACCGGACATCAAGCGGCGTCCGCGGGCTACGCTGCTCGGGCCGCCGCTGCGGCCAAGGCCCGCCGGACCCACACCGCTGCGACGCTCTTGCGGTACTCGGCCGACGCGAACACATCCCCCAGCACCTCGTCATCCGGCAGGCAATCGGACGTCAGCGAACAAGCCTCTGACAGCCCGCTCTCAGTGAGCGGCTTGCCGACCAGAGCGTGTTCCACAGCCAGCGCCCGCACCGGTGTGGGCATCAGGCCGCTCAGCGTCACGCTGGCTTGGGTGCAGGACCCGTCGCGGGCCGTGACCTTGGCGGCCGCGCCGACGACCGCGTAGCGGGACGCCGGATGCGCGAACTTCACGTAGGCTGAACCCTCCCCGTCGCCGGCGGCCGGCACTTCGACTGCGGTCAGAACCTCGTCATCCCTCAAAGAGGTGGTCATGAGTCCTTGGAAGAAGCGGGAGGCGGTCTCCGAGCGGATGCCGCCTGGTCCCTCAATCACGAAGCTCGCCCCGAGGCAGCTGAGCACCGCCGGCAGGTCGGACGCCGGATCGGCGTGCGCCACATTGCCTCCGATCGTGCCGCGATTCCGCACGGCGGGGTCGCCAATAACTCCGGCTGCCTCCGAGAGGCCTGCAGCCTTGGCCCGCAAGAGGTCCGACGACGCGATTTCCGTGTGAGTGGTGAGCGCCCCGATGCGCAGAGTCCCGTCACTCTCGGTGATGCCCTTCAGGGCGTCGATGCGCCCGATGTCGATCACAGCCGAAGGTGCTGCCAAGCGCAGTTTCAGGATCGGAATCAGGCTGTGCCCTCCGGCCAGCAGCTTGGCGTCCGGGTCCCGGCCGAGCAGCTGCACGGCCTGGCTCACCGAGTCCGCTCGGTGGTAGTCGAACTGGGGTGCGTACATGGCTCAATTCCTCCCTTGCGCGTCTTGGATGGCCCGCCACACTCGTTCGGGCGTGAGCGGCATGTTGACGCCCTTAACTCCGAGCGGCTGGAGAGCGTCAATGACGGCGTTGTACACGGCTGCAGTGGATGCGATCGTCCCGGCTTCGCCGATGCCCTTCACTCCCAAGGGGTGATGGGGCGACGGCGTCACGGTCGAGTGCACTTCGATGTCCGGCAGCGTGTCCGCCCTGGGAAGTGCGTAGTCGAGCATCGAGCCAGTCAGGAGCTGGCCGTCCTCGTCATAGACGCCCTCCTCCCACAGCGCTTGGCCGACGCCCTGCACGATGCCGCCATGCACCTGGCCCTCGACAATGACCGGATTAATCTGCGGACCGCAGTCGTCGACGGCCACATAGCGCTTCAAGGTCACTTGTCCAGTCTCGGCATCGACCTCCACGACCGCGAGGTGTGCGCCGTAGGGGAACACGAAATTCGGCGGGTCGTAGAACGAGGTCGCCTCCAAGCCGGCTTCGACGCCCTCAGGCAGGTCCCATGCGACATTCGCCATCAAGGCGATGTCCTGAATGGTCTTGGCCTCGCCCGGAGCGCCCTTGACGAAGAACTTGCCGTCCTCGTAGTCCATGTCGTCGACCGAGGCCTCAAGCAGGTGCGCGGCGATGATCGTTGCCTTCTCACGAATCTTGCGGGCGGCCAGTGCCAGCGCCGCGCCGCCGACCGCTGTCGTCCGGCTGCCATAGGTGCCCCAGCCCAT
The DNA here is from genome assembly GCA_963662745.2 of Bryobacterales bacterium. Lineage (GTDB taxonomy): Bacteria > Acidobacteriota > Terriglobia > Bryobacterales > UBA6623 > VXMF01. The sequence continues at coordinate 2,962,524 of CAXXUI010000001.1, read as the reverse complement.
GGGCGTCTTGTCAGTGTCGCCGTGAATGACCTTGACGTCATCGGGCGAGACTCCAAGCTCGCCCGCCACGATTTGGGCGAAGGTGGTTTCCTCGCCCTGCCCGTGCGGGGACGCGCCGATCATCACTTGGACCTTGCCGCTAGGGTGAAAGCGCAGGATCGCGCTCTCCCAGAGTCCGCCTTGGAAGCCGATCGCCCCCGCCACCTGAGACGGGCCGAGACCGCAGATCTCCACATAGGTCGACAGGCCTAGGCCGATGTAGCGGCCGCCGTCCCTGGCAGCCGCCTGCTCGGCACGCAGCCCCTCGTAGCCGGCCTTGTTGAGCAGCTTGGTCAGCGCTGCGTCATAGTCACCGCTGTCATAGGTCAGGCCCGTAACCACGTCATGGCCGTCATCGAACCTGGGAATGAAGTTGCGCCGCCGCACATCCGCCGGATCCAGACCGATTTCGGCGGCCAGCAGGTCGACCAACCGCTCCACCATGAAGGTTGCTTCCGGGCGGCCCGCTCCCCGATAGGCCTCGACGGGCGTCGTGTTGGTGTAGATGCCGTACACGTCCTCGTGGATGGCCGGGATGTCGTACACGCCGGAGAGCATCAGGCCGTGCAGGATCGTCGGGATTCCCGGCGCGGCCGTCGAGAGGTACGCGCCCATGCCGGCCCACACCGTCGCGCGCAGTCCCACGATCTTGCCGTCCTTCGTGGCTGCGACCTCGATTTCTTGGACATGGTCTCTACCGTGCGTGGTGGCTTGGTAGTTCTCGCTGCGCGACTCCGCCCATTTGACGGGTGCCCCGAGCTTCTTGGAGCAGAAGACTGTGATGAAGTCAGCCGGATAGACGGCGATCTTGCTGCCGAATCCGCCTCCGACTTCCGGCGCGATCACGCGCAACCGGTCTTCGGGGATGCCGTTGACGAGGGAGCAGAGGAACCGCACGATGTGGGGGTTCTGGGTCGTGTTCCACAGGGTTAGCTCGCCCGTTGCAGTGGTGTAGCTGGCCAGCGCGGCCCGCGGCTCCATCGCGTTCGGAATGAGTCGTTGCTGGACGATGGTCTCCTTGAGCACGATGTCGGCGCCGGCGAACGCCTCGTCGATGTCCCCTCCGCCCGTCACCGTCCAGTGGAAGGCTTGATTGCCCTCGATCTCGGCATGGAGCTGCGGAGCTCCGTCCGTCGCGGCCTGCTTGGGCGCGACGACCGCATCGAGGGGTTCGTAGTCGACCTCGATCAGGTCCAGCGCGTCGTACGCTTGCGAGCGAGTCTCGGCGACCACGACCGCGACGATGTCGCCGACGTAGCGGACCGCGTCCTTGGCGATGCAGTGGTAGTCGGCAATGCTGAGGCCCGAGTTCGGAAGCAGCCATGCGCAGGGTGCCGGCGCGATTTCGCCTTCGGTGTCCTGATGCGTGAAGACGGCCACGACTCCGTTCGCCGCCTCGGCGGCCGAACTGTCGATGCTCTCGATGCGCGCATGGGCGTACGGGCTTCTCAGCATGGCCGCATGCAGCGTGCCGGGCAGCGAGATGTCGTCCGTGTACTTGGCGCTTCCGGTGATCAGCCGCGGGTCTTCGCGGCGGCGGATGCCGGAGCCGAACGTGGTGGCGCTCATTGGGTGCCTCCTTCCGCAGCGCCCGCGGCGTCGCGCACCGCGCGCACGATGTTCTGGTACCCGGTGCAGCGGCAGAGGTTGCCCTCCAAGCCATGCCGGATCTGCTCGTCGGTGGGGTCCGAGTTGCAACGCAGCAGTTCGTGCGATGCCATGATCATGCCCGGCGTGCAGAAGCCGCACTGCAGGCCATGCTGATCCCAGAACGACTCCTGCAGCTGGTGCAGCCCGCCCTCGCCGGCCAAGCCTTCGATCGTCGTCACCGACGAGCCGTCCGCCTGAACGGCGAGGCATGTGCAGGACTTGGCCGTCACGCCGTCCACAAGGACCGTGCAGGAACCGCACTGACTCGTGTCGCACCCCACCTTGGTGCCGGTCAGCCCCAGCACGTCCCGGATGAAGTGGACCAGCAGCAGCCGCGGTTCGACATCCCTGTCGTAATGTCGCCCGTTGACCGTGATGCTCACGGGGATCTTCATCAATTCGCCTCCCTTGATTGCCACGCCGGCGCGACGAGGGTACGCGCCAAGCTCTTCTGCGAGATTGTATACCACTTGGCCGAGCGCGTGCCGCGGGAGCGAGGTCCGCTGGGGTGGCAGACGCGCTCTCGCCGACGCGGCGCGGGCCCGTGGCCTGGCGGTGAGAACGCACGGCCGGCCCGATCCTGGACCTAGGGGGCATGTGAGACAATGGATAGCCAGCCGATGCCTACGGACCCAACGTGCTGGGAGTAGGCTGCGACGGTCCTAACGAGACTGGATGCCTAGACCTCTATTCACTTCCCGCTGGGCAATGATGCTGGCCATGTTGAGCATGGCGGTCGGGACCGGTAACATCTGGCGATTCCCGCGCATCGCGGCCAAGAACGGCGGCGGAGAATTTCTTGTGGCCTGGATCGTCTTCCTGTTCTTGTGGTCCGTCCCATTGATCCTGCTGGAGTTCGCTATGGCGCGCCGAACTCGGGCCGGGTCGATTCTCTCCTTCGTAACGGTTGCCGGCCCCAGATGGGCTTGGGCGGGAGCGTTGATCGTGCTGGTGTCTACTGCCATTACGTGCTACTACTCGGTGGTCGCCGGATGGACTGCGAGGTATGCGGTGGCCGCTATCGGTGGAGAGCTATCCGCAGCCTCCGTGCCCGGGCAGTTTTGGGTCGATTTCACAGGCTCGTACCTGCCGTTGGTCGGTCACGCCGCGATGATTGGCCTCGCCGTGCTCGTGGTTGCCAAGGGCGTTGCTGCGATCGAGAACATCGCCAAGGTCTTGATGCCAGTGCTAATTCTGCTGATCGGGATGCTGGTAGTTAGGGCCGTCACCCTGCCGGGCGCCGCAGACGGCATAGCGTTCCTATTCGATGTGGACTGGGGCGAGCTAGCCCGTGCCCGGATCTGGATTGAGGCGTTGACTCAGAACGCCTGGGACACCGGCGCGGGTTGGGGCCTGGTGCTATGCTACGCCGCCTACCAGCGAAGGCGCGAGGATACGGCCTTGAACGGCTTCCTGCTGCCAGCCGCCAACAACGTGGTCTCGCTGCTGGCGGCCATCATGGTCTTCTGCACGGTGTTTTCGGCTGTTCCCGGTCTGATGGAGAGGGCTGCGACGGCGCCCAGCGAACTTGGTGGCCTCCAATCTCTTCAGCAGGCGGTTCAGGACGGTCGAGAGTTCTCCACCGAGCTGGTGCAGGACACGGTCTTCTCCGAGAACAACCAGGGCATCACCTTCGTGTGGATACCGGAACTATTCCGGGCTGTCCCGCACAGCAGGTTCTTCCTGTCGCTGTTCTTCGTGGCGATGGCGGTGGCTGCGTTCACGAGCTTGGTGGCGATGCTGGAGGTGACGGTCAGGGCGTGCGTCGACGCCGGCTTCCGGAGGGAGCGGGCCATCTTCGGGATAGCGGCCGGCGTGTTCGCGGTGGGAGTGCCTTCGGCCCTGAGCATGAAGGTGTTTGACAATCAGGACTGGACTTGGGGCGTGGCCCTGATCCTGTGCGGGGTCTTGTTCGCGCTCGTAGCGAGACGCTACGGCGTGGGGAGGCTGCGAACGGAAGGTCTCAATCATGAGCACTCCGACATTCGTATCGGCAGGTGGTGGGAGACGCTGGTGCGAGTTGTCGTTCCGTTGGAGGCGGCCGTGCTGGTGTTCTGGCTGCTCTACCAGGCTTGGTCGAACAATCCGGACGGCTGGTTCCTGCCCTTCGATCCTGGCAATGTGTTCAACGTTGGAACCGTGCTGTTCCAAGTCGGGTTGGCAGCCTTGATCCTGTACTGCTTCAACCGGAAGATCGCAGCGTCCGTGCGGCGACGGCGAGGGTTGGGATGAGAGTTCTGGGTCCGGCCGATGTGAAGCGGTCCCTGCCCATGGACAAGGCGGTCGAGGCGATGCGGGCCGCGTTCGCAGCCCATGCGCGCGGCGACGTGGATGCGCCCGCTCGCACCGTCTTGCACAGCGGGGATCCGAGCGGGGCCACGCTGGTCATGCCAGCCTGCCTCGAGAGCGCCCATCCATCGATCCTGACGGTGAAGGTGGTGGCCGTGTTTCCGTCCAATCCGGCTCGCGGTGTTCCGGCGATCCACGGCACCGTGCTGGCCAGCGACGCCACGAGCGGCGTGCCACTGGCTCTGCTGGACGGCACATCCCTCACTGCCATCCGCACGGCGGCCGCCTGCGGCCTAGCCACTGATCTCCTGGCCCGCCCAGACAGCGCAGTCTTGGCGGTGTTCGGGAGCGGCGTGCATGCGCGAACGCAGGTTCAGGCGGTGCGTGCCGTACGGGAAATCCGGGAGGTACGGATATTCAACCCCAACCGGGCTTCGGCCCGGACCATGGCCGAACAGCTGCAGGCAGCCGAGACGGGAACCGTTCGCTTCCGCGCGACCACGTCGAGCGGTGAGGCGCTATCTGGCGCGGATGTTGCCTGCGCGGCCACTACCGCGCGCACACCTGTGTTCCGGGACTCGGAGGTGCCGGACGGGATCCACATCAACGCCATCGGCTCGTTCCTGCCCGATGAGAGAGAGGTGCCGGCAGGAACGGTGCAGCGGGCTCGAATCGTTGTAGATGATCGCGAAGCGGCCTTGGAGGAGGCGGGCGACCTGCTGATGCCCATCGCCGCCGGCCTTGTGGGTGAGGACTGTATCCGCGGGGATCTCGGAGGGCTGGTCCTCGGCACCTGCGAGGGACGCTGCTCCGCGGATGAGGTGACCTTCTTCAAGTCGGTTGGTCTCGCCGTGCAGGATCTCGTCGCGACGGAGGCCGTCCTGCAGGAGGCTAGCAACCGCGACCTAGGCCGGGAAATCGCTTGGTAGGTCTACTCGATCACCGCCAGCGGGCCCTGCAGCGCCTCAAGCCGGGGCCTCAGCCCGATGCCGGCTCCTTCGGGGGCAGCCATGCGGCCGCGGATGCGCCGTGGCGGATTCAGCGCGGTGCTGCGGGTGACGTACGAGTTGAAGTCCGTCGAGGTGAACAGGAACCGTGGCGGAGTGCTGTGCGCCAAGTGAGCGATGGCGGCAGTGGTGAAGTCGCCGCCCCAGGTGTCCTCGACGGTCAGCGCGATGCCGAGTTCCACGCACAGGTCCCGGATCTGACGCGCTTTGGTCAGCCCGCCGACCTTGGTGATTTTCAGGTTGACTACGTCCATGGCATGGTCGCCATGAGCGCGCAGCAAGGTCTGGAGGCCGTCGATCGACTCGTCCAGCACGAACGGAAGCCGGGTATGACGGCGGATCGCCAAGCACTCGGCATAGGACAGGCAAGGCTGCTCGATGTAGACATCGAGATCCGAGACGCCCTGCACGACCCTTCGGGCGTCATGCATCAGCCAGCCGGTGTTGGCGTCGGCAACGAGCCGGTCTCCGGGTCCGAGGACCGCTGCAGCCGCCCTGATGCGGTCGATGTCCTCGGCAGGGTCCGCGCCGACCTTCAGTTGGAAGCGCGTGTAGCCTTCCGCCTTATGCGTGGCGACCAGTTCGGCCATGCGCTCGGGAGTCTCTTGCGAGATCGCTCGATACAACACGAAGTCATCGCCCCAGCGGCCGCCCAGCAGCTCGCTGACTGGCAGTCCTGCGGCCTTTCCGAGAACATCCCAGCATGCGATGTCGATCGGGGATTTCACGTAGGGGTGGCCCTTTAGCGCAGCATCCATCCTGCGGTTGAGAACGCCGAGGCGAGTGGGGTCGAGTCCGAGGAGCTTGGGGCCGATTTCGGCGATACCGGTTCGCGCGCCCTCGGCGTACGCAGGCAGGTAGGCCGGTCCGAGCGGGCAGACCTCTCCGTAGCCCGAAAGGCCCGCGTCGGTGTCGATCCGTACAAGGGTGCTGTCGAAGACCGAGACCGACTTGCCTCCGGACCAGTTGTACGGGCCCTCAACCAGCGGCAAGTCGGCACGGTAGAGGCTGATTCGGGTAATCTTCATGGTGGCGGAACGAATCGCGAGCGACGGGTCAGGCTGACGAAGTCTGATCAGCCAGACCGGGAATGAGTCTCCAGCTGCAGGCGCTGATGAGCAGTGCCCGCCCCGCTTCGCAACGCAAGGATAGCGCAGGCAGCCCCGTCGTTGCCGACCGGTCCGGGCAACGCCGCCAGGGGTGGAGGTTGATCGCGGTGGAAATCGACAAGAGTAATGTGCCTGCCTAGGTGTACGGGAGGCTCAACGGTGAGGCATCCCAGCCGACTGGCGCCGTCAGTGATCTTGCTGGGCTGGCTGGACTGAAGGCCATCGACTCAATAGTTGCTTGAACACGGCGCAGCGTTGCAACAGTTTCGACAGTTCCTTGAAGAACGAAGTGGTGCGTCCCTAGTCGATAGATAATGATCGCTAGACGATATAGAATGCACGAGCACCTGCAAACAACACTAGTTCTGATATTTCCATAGGTTCTAGCTGATTGTCGTTCACTAAATTGAAGATAAGGACAACTTATATGAAGGAATATTCCACCCTATAATATGGGACTAAGAACGATAAATGGACAGATATACAGACGTTAGTGAGATCTATTCTGGACCATTATTTTGCTATTATTCTGACATTCAAATGCACCGCTCTCATTGGCATTGGGAAGTTAGGTTCGAATTCTAGTACGCTTTCCGCCATGAACGGACGGCTCGGCGCACCACTGCTCGCGCAGCAGATCCAGCCCCTCCTCCAGGCCCGGCTCGAACCGCAGCACGCTCGCCGGGCCGAACAGCAGCTCGCTGTCCAGCTGCTTGCGGGCCTCGTCGCGATACGCCTCGTTGGCGGGCAGGAACGACCGGTCCCTGAGTCTCCAGAACAGCGCCCGGCAGCGCTCCAGCTGGCGCTCCGTCAGCGCCCGTGGGTCGAGCACGGGCAGGCCGGGGAGCTTGGTCACCGTGAGGCTGACTCGCCCCTGCTGCTGCCTCGTCCCCCGCCACCAGAACAGGATCAGGCCCGGCGTTGAGTTAGCCCACAGCAGCAGGAGGGCCTCGTACCAGCCGCGGCGGGGGATCACGTTCGGCCAGGCCCTGCCGCCCAGGCATTTCCGGGGCGTGACGCACATGGCCAAGCTCTGGGAGTTCAGCCGGAAGTCTAGATTGGAGTGCAGGCGCGACGCGGCGCGATTCCAGCGCTCGGCGGCCCGCGCCTCGTCGCCAGTGCGTGGGTCCCCGCAGCGGTCGGGCTGCACAACGAACCTCCGTTCCTGCTCGGCTCTGTGCGCCCACAGCATCGGCCAAGTCGGCACTTCGCCAAGTCTGACGGCACGCACCGTGAACGGGCCTTGAGGGGGGCCGATCTTGTCGCGGTCCGTGGGTCCACCGTTAATATCTCGATGGACCAAGCCTCGTTTCGCTACGGCACCGAGCGCCACCACCGGCAATTCGAGCAGCTCGGCCTGTCGAGGCAGGCGCAGCCGCCCACCCGCCATTCCGCGAGCCGCCTCGATCACACTCATGGATCGGACCCCCGCCGTCCCGCCGTCGAGAATGTCACCCACCACGGTGCGGCCGCCTGCGGTCCGCGCTCTCACCGCGGCTTCGAGAAGCTGACGCGGCCGCTTTGCCAGATTGGAATAGGCGGCGCGGCCCCCGCCTCCGTCCCGCTTGGTCGCGACGACCAGGCACTCAGCCATCCCGGTGTCCGCGGAGAACGCCCGCTCGGTCGAGCCCGTTGCGGCGATGGACGTGACATGAATCTTGCTGTAGTGATCCTTCAGGGCCTGGCGCGCTGGCTTCCATGACCGGCCCCGGACGAACGCGAAGGGCAGCACCAAGGCCAGCACGCCACCGTCCCTCAGCTTGCTGTGGCCCAAGTCCATGAAGTTCGAAGCGAGGCCCGCGTGGCCGCTGCCGAACAGGCCCGTGGCCTGCTTGAGCTTGGTCCCCATCGCCTGCTGCTCGGCGTGCGAGGTGCTGAAGCCCGCGAAGGACGGCGTCGGAATCCCCGCGTGAGTCGCCTCGTGGTTCGTCGGCCGCGTGAAGGGCGGATTCATGATGACTAGATCGCAGGACTCGTCCTTGACCGTCACCGAGTGCTCGCTGCGGCTGTCCGACGCGCTGCCGCCCAACGACTCGCCCGTGGCGAACAGCGAGTAGGCGTGGTCGGAGTCGAGCAGGTCGAGCGCTCCGATGTGCGTCCCGACTCCGTCGATGCCGTACGGCATGGTGTGGATGAGCGAGTGCCCGTAGGGCAACGAAGGATGCGAGCTCGACAGCATCGAGCAGGTCAGGTGGGTGGCGGCCGGCATGATGTCCAGCCCGATCAGGACGCGCTCCATGAGGGCCCGATGCAGCTGCTTGTCGTCGCCGCCCGCCCGGCGGAAGCGCCGGAAGACGGCCCGCTGCGCGGCCGACAGCAGGGCTCCGGTGCCGCATGCGAAATCCGCGACCCGCAGCCCCTCGATGGCTGCCCTGTCCCTCCAGTCCACTTCGAGTCGGTCGACCGCCAGTTCGGCCAGCAGGCAGGCCGACTCGGGCAGCGTGTAGAACGTGGCTAGGCACTTGCGGTCCGTGATGAGCGTCTGGAACATCCTGCCGGTCAGGTCGTAATGGGTCGTCGCGCCCAGGTGCGCCAAGTCCCTGACCGACCGCGCGATCGGGTCCATGACCGGCGCGACGCAATGCATCGGCAGTCGCATCAAGATATCCCGGGCGATGCTGAAGATCGGCCAGTAGTTGACTTCCAGGATGGCGTCCCAAGCCTCCAGCAGCGTCACTTTGTTGATCGCGCCCGACACCGGGAGCGGAGGGACGCCGTCCTGCCCCTCGATGGCGGCGTGAAACACGAAGGCCGAGACGCAAATGGCGGACGCCATGCGCTCGGTCTGCTGGCTAGGTTCCTGATGCAGGTCTTGAGCGATCGACGCCAACGGGATCGGTGGAACGTGTCGCGCCAGCCTTCCCGCCCCGAACCGCACTGCCTGCTCGAGCGCCTCCGTCCCCAGCGCCAGCTGCCGTTCCGAGAGGGACAGGTACTCGATCGCATCCGCGAGATCGTTCACGCCTCCCTCCAGCCGTTCCCGCCCCGGCGGCCAGCGCCGGTGCTCCCCGTTTGAATTCAGGTAGTGGGCGGCGTAGCCAAACGAGACCCCTTCGACGGCTTCGAGATCGCCAGTCTTGAGACTCTTCGGCAGGACGACCGACAGCACGCCCTCGATCTCCGTGGCGGAACCTTGCAGCGTCGAGCCGAGCCGCTCGGTCGCGTCTTGCTCGACTGTACGGGCGGGTGCGAACTCCGTCTCCACGATCACCGGCTGGCGGCCGGGGGCGTCGATCAGGACATCAGGCCGATTGCCAGCGCCCGCGCCAGGCACACGTTGCCGGATCAAGTGCGTCCGCTCAAGGTGGACGGTACTGTCGTTCCAGTCGGGGTTGCGACGCCTCAGCGCCCGGGCCAGCGCAGCATTCGCCAGCGGTTCCGTGTTCCGCAGGCCTTTCATCTCGGCATGGACCCCACACGTTGCTGCAACTTCTTGCTCTGGACAGGTTCCTGGAACCGCAACCCGCTCTTCGACTGCGTTGCGGGTCCCGTCCGAGCCAGAGTCTGGGCCAAGCACAGGTCATCGCGGCCCGAGATAGCGATAACGGAGTGGACTCGGCCCTTCGCTGACGCCTGCAGCTGCGTGTCTTGGTGCGTCCATGCCAACGTGGGCCCGGTCGCCTCGATGCAGTGCTTGCGGCTCACGCCCAGAGTGAACTCGCTCCCGGCAAGGTTGACCGACAGAGGAAGGGAAAGGCCGCCGTCCACTGCACTGAGAGCGACATGTTCCTCAGCGGAGAAGTCGAGCATCCTTGCCAGCATCGCCCTTACGAACTCATGTTTGACCGGGTCACTCGGATGGGCAATGACCCGATCAGTGCTAGGGTTCCTTACTAGAACCACCTTCACCTCTCCAGCGGTACCCACGACCAGCGTCCAAACATGCCTTTCGCTTCGCCTTGGCTATCGAATGAAGCATGCCACCAGCACTGGACTCGGAAGGGCCGGACGGGATCCACATCAACGCCATCGGCTCGATCCTACCCGATCAGAGAGGTTCACTGGGAACCGTCCGGCGGGCTCGAATCGTTGTAGATGATCGCGAAGCGGCCTTGGAGGAGGCGGGCGACCTGCTGACGTCCATCGCCGCTGGCCTAGAAATCAAGATCCGAGACGCCCTGCACGACCCATCGGGCGTCATGCATCAGCCACTCGGTGTTGGCGTCGGCAACGGGCCGGTCTTCGAGTCCGAGGATCGCTGCAGCCGCCCTGATGCGCTTGATGTCCTCGGCAGGGTCCGCGCCGACCTTCAGTTGGAAGCGCGTGTAGCCTTACGCTTTATGCGTGGCGACCAGTTCGGCCATGCGCTCGGGTGTCTCCTGGGAAATCGCTCGATACAACGCGAAGTCATCGCCCCAGCGGCCGCCCAGAAGCTCGCAGACTGGCAGTCCTGCGGCCTTTCCGAGAACATCCCAGCATGCGATGTCGATCGGGGATTTCACGTAGGAGTGGCGCTTTGCGCAGCATCGATCCTGCGGTTGAGAACGCTGAGGCGAGTGGGGTCGAGTCCGAGGAGCTGGAGGCCGATTTCGCCGATGCCGGTTCATGCACCTTCGGCGTACGCAGGCAGGTCGGTCCGAGCGGGCAGACCTCTCCGCAGCCCGAAAAGCCCGCGTCGGTGTCGATCCGTACAAGGGTGCTGTTGAAGGCCGAGACCGACTTGCCTCCGGAGCAGTTGTATGGCCCTTCGACCAGCGGCAGGTCGGCTCGGCAGGGGCGGATTCGGGCAATTAGGCTCGAATTCTAGTACGCTTCCCACCATGGACGGACGGTTCGGCGCACCACTGCTCGCGCAGCAGATCCAGCCCCTCCTCCAGCCCCGCCTCCAACCGCAGCACGCTCGCCGGGCCGAACAGCAGCTCGCGGTCCAACTGCTTGCGGACCTCGTCGCGATACGCCTCGTTGGCGGGCAGGAACGACCGGTCCCTGAGTCTCTCATACAGCCTGCGGCAGCGCTCCAGCTGGCGCTCCGTCAGCGCCCTGGGGTCGAGCACGGGCAGGCCGGGGAGCTTGGTCACCGTGACGCAGGCTCGCCCCTCCTGCTGCCTCGTCCCCCGCCACCAGAACAGGATCAGGCCCGGCGTCGAGTTAGCCCACAGCAGCAAGGGGACCTCGTACGAGCCGCTATGGGGGATCACGTTCGGCCAGGCCCTGCCGCCCAGGCACTTCCGGGGCGTGACGCACATGGCCAAGCTCTGGGAGTTCAGCTGGAAGTCTAGATTGGAGTGCAGGCGCGACGCAGCGCGATTCCAACGCTCGGCGGCCCGCGCCTCGTCGCCAGTGCGCGGGTCCCCGCAGGTGTCGGGCTGCACCACGAACCTCCGTTCCTGCTCGGCCCTGTGCGCCCACAGCATCGGCCAAGTCGGCACTTCGCCGGGTCTGACGGAACGCACCGTGAACGGGCCTTGAGGGGGGCCGATCTTGTCGCGGTCCGTGGGTCCACCGTTAATATCTCGATGGACCAAGCCTCGTTTCGCTACGGCACCGAGCGCCACCACTGGCAATTCGAGCAGCTCGGCCTGTCGAGGCAGGCGCAGCCGCCCACCCGCCATTCCGCGAGCCGCCTCGATCACACTCATGGATCGGACCCCCGCCGTCCCGCCGTCGAGAATGTCACCCACCACGGCGCGGCCGCCTCCGGTCCGCGCTCTCACTGCGGCTTCGAGAAGCTGACGCGGCCGGTTCGCCAGATTGGAATAGGCGGCGCGACCCCCGCCTCCGACCCGCTTGGTCGCGACGACTAGGCACTCTGCCATGCCGGTGTCCGCGGAGAACGCCCGCTCAGTCGAGCCCGTTGCGGCGATGGACGTGACATGAATCTTGCTGTAGTGATCCTTCAGCGCCTGGCGGGCTCGCTTCCACGACCGGCCCCGCACGAACGCGAACGGCAGCACCAAGGCCAGCACGCCGCCGTCCCTCAGCTTGCTGTGGCCCAAGTCCATGAAGTTTGACGCAAGGCCCGCGTGGCCGCTGCCGAACAGGCTCGGGGCCTGCTTGAGCTTGGTCCCCATCGCCTGCTGCTCGGCGTGCGAGGTGCTGAAGCCCGCGAATGACGGCGTCGGAATCCCCGCGTGAGCTGCCTCGTGGTTCGTCGGCCGCGTGAAGGGCGGATTCATGATGACCAGATCGCAGGACTCGTCCTTGATTGTCACCGAGTGCTCGCTGCGGCTGTCCGACGCGGTGCCGCCCAAGGACTCGCCCGTGGCGAACAGCGAGTAGGCGTGGTCGGAGTCGAGCAAGTCGAGCGCGCCGATGTGGGTCCCGACTCCGTCGATACCGTACGGCATGGTGTGGATGAGGGAGTGCCCGTAGGCCAGCGAGGGATGCGAGCTCGACAGCATCGAGCAGGTCAGATGGGTAGCGGCCGGCATGATGTCCAGCCCGATCAGGACGCGCTCCATAAGGGCCCGATGCAGCTGCTTGTCGTCGCCGCCCGCCCGGCGGAAGCGCCGGAAGACGGCCCGCTGCGCGGCCGACAGCAGGGCTCCGGTGCCGCATGCGAAATCCGCGATCCGCAGTCCCTCGATGGCCACCCTGTCCTTCCAGTCCACTTCGAGGCGGTCGACCGCCAGCTCGGCCAGCAGGCAGGCCGACTCGGGCAGCGTGTAGAACGTGGCCAGGAACTTGCGGTCCGTGATGAGCGTCTGGAACATCCTGCCGGTCAGGTCGTGATAGGTCGTCGCGCCCAGCTGCGCCAAGTCCGCGACCGACCGCGCGATCCGGTCCATGACCGGCGCGACGCACCGCATCGGCAGCCGCATCAAGATATCCCGGGCGATGCTGAAGATCGGCCAATAGTTGACGTCCAGGATCGCGTTCCAAGCCTCCAGCAGCGTCACTTTGTTGATCGAGCCCGACACCGGGAGCGGCGGGACGCCGTTCTGCCCCTCGATGGCGGCGTGAAACACGAAGGCCGAGACGCAAATGGCGGACGCCATGCGCTCGGTCTGCTGGCCGGGTTCCTGATGCAGGTCTTGAGCGATCAACTCCAACGGGATCGGCGGAACGTGTCGCGCCAGCCTTCCCGCCCCGAACCGCACCGCCTGCTCGAGCGCCTCCGTCCCCCGCGCCAGCTGCCGTTCCGAGAGGGACAGGTACTCGATCGCATCCGCGAGATCGTTCACACCTCCCCCCAGCCGTTCCCGCCCCGGCGGCCAACGCCGGCGCTCCCCGTCTGAGTTCAGGTAGTGGGCGGCGTAGCCAAACAAGGCCCCTTCGACGGCTTCGAGGTCGCCAGTCTTGAGACTTTTCGGCAGGACGACCGACAGCACGCCCTCGATCTCCGTGGCGGAACCTCGCAGCGTCGCGCCGAGCCGCTCGGTCGCGTCTTGCTCGACCGTACGGGCGGGTGCGAACTCCGTCTCCACGATCACTGGCTGGCGGCCAGGAGCGTCGATCAGAACATCAGGCCGCTTGCCGGCGCCCGCGCCGGGCACACCTTGCCGGATCACGTGCGTCCGCTCGGCGTGGACGGTGCTGTCGTTCCAGTCGGGGTTGCGACGCCTCAGCGCCCGGGCCAGCGCAGCATTCGCCAACGGTTCCGTGTTCCGCGGGCCTCTCATCTCTGCACGGCCTCCACACTCTGCTGCAACCCATTGCTTCGGACAGGTTCCTGGTACTGCAACCCGCTCTTCGACCGCGTTGCAGGTCCCGTCCGAGCCAGAGTCTCGGCCAAGCGCCCGTCATCGCGGCCCGAGACAGCGAAAGCGGAGTGGACCGGGCCCTTCGATGATGCCTGCGGCTGTGTGTCTTGGTGCGCCCATGCCAACATGGGCACCGTCGCCTCGATGCAGTGCTTGCGGCCCACGCCCAGAGTGAACTCGCTTCTGAGAAGGTTGGCCTCCAGAGGAAGGGAAAGGCTGCCGTTCACTGCACCGAAAGCAACATGTTCCTCAGCTGAGAAGTCGAGCATCCTTCCCAGCATCGCATTGACGAACTCATGGTTGACCGGATCACTCAGATGGGCAATGACGCGATCAGTGCTAGAGTCCTTCACGCAAACCACCTTCATCTTTCCAATGGTACCACGACCAGTGTCCAACCATGCCTTTCCCTTCGCCTCGGATATCGAACGAAGCATCCCGCCAGTACGGGACTCGGAGGTGCCGGACGGGACCCACATCAACGTCATCGGCTCGTTCCTGTCCGATGACGGAGAGGTCCCCCCGGAACCGTGCGGCGGGCTCGAATCGTTGTAGACGATCGCGAAGCGGCCTTGGAGGAGGCGGGCGACCTGCTGATGCCCATCGCCGCAGGCCGTGTGAGTGAGGACTGTATCCGCGGGGTTCTCGGAGGGCTGGTCCTCGGCACCTGTGAGAGACGCACCTCCGCGAGTAAGGTGACCCTCTTCAAGTCGGTCGCTCTCGCCGTGCAGGACGTGGTCGCGACGGAGGCCGTCTCGCAGGAGGCCAGCAAGCGTGGACTGGGCCGACGTATCGACTGGTAGGGCTACTCGATGACCGCCAGCGGACCCTGAAGCGCCTCAAGCCGGGGGCTCAGCCCGACGCCAGCTCGTTCGAGGCAGCCATGCGGCCCCGGATGCGCCCGGGCGGTTTCGGCGCGGTGCTGCGGGTGACCCACGAGTTGAAGTCCGTCGAGGTGAACAGGAACTGTGGCGGAGTGCTGGGCGCCACGTGAGCGATGGCGGCAGTGGTGAAGTCGCCGCCCCGAGTATCCCCACCGTCAGCGCGATGCCGAGTTCCACGCACAGGTCCCGGATCTGACGCGCCTTGGTCAGCCCGGCGAACCTGCTGATCTACAGGTTGACCACGTCCATGGCATGGCCGCCATGATCGGGCAGCAAGGTCTGGAGGCCGTCGATCGACTCGTCCAGCACGAAGGGAAGCCGAGTATGACGGCGGATCGCCAAGCACTCGGCATAGGACAGGCAAGGCTGCTCGATGTAGACATCGAGATCCGAGACGCCCTGCACGGCTCTTCGGGCGTCATGCATCAGCCAGCCGGTGTTGGCGTCGGCAACGAGTCGGTCTTCGAGTCCGAGGATCGCCGCAGCCGACCTGATGCGCTTGATGTCCTCGGCAGGGTCCGCGCCGACCTTCAGTTGGAAGCGCGTGTAGCCTTCCGCCTTATGCGTGGCGACCACTTCGGCCATGCGCTCGAGTGTCTCCTGCGAGATAGCGCGATACAACGCGAAGTCATCGCCCCAGCGGCCGCCCAGAAGCTCGCAGACTGGCAGTCCTGCGGCCCTTCCGAGAACATCCCATCATGCGACGTCGATCGGGGTTTTCACGTCGGGGTGGCCCTTTAGCGCAGCATCCATCCTGCGGTTGAAAACGCTGAGGCGAGTGGGGTTGAGTCCGAGGAGCTGGAGGCCGATTTCGCCGATGCCGGTTCGTGCACCTTCGGCGTACGCAGGCAGGTCGGTCCGAGCGGGCAGACCTCTCCGCAGCCCGAAAAGCCCGCGTCGGTGTCGATCCGTACAAGGGTGCTGTTGAAGGCCGAGACCGACTTGCCTCCGGAGCAGTTGTATGGCCCTTCGACCAGCGGCAGGTCGGCTCGGCAGGGGCGGATTCGGGCAATTAGGCTCGAATTCTAGTACGCTTCCCACCATGGACGGACGGTTCGGCGCACCACTGCTCGCGCAGCAGATCCAGCCCCTCCTCCAGCCCCGCCTCCAACCGCAGCACGCTCGCCGGGCCGAACAGCAGCTCGCGGTCCAACTGCTTGCGGACCTCGTCGCGATACGCCTCGTTGGCGGGCAGGAACGACCGGTCCCTGAGTCTCTCATACAGCCTGCGGCAGCGCTCCAGCTGGCGCTCCGTCAGCGCCCTGGGGTCGAGCACGGGCAGGCCGGGGAGCTTGGTCACCGTGACGCAGGCTCGCCCCTCCTGCTGCCTCGTCCCCCGCCACCAGAACAGGATCAGGCCCGGCGTCGAGTTAGCCCACAGCAGCAAGGGGACCTCGTACGAGCCGCTATGGGGGATCACGTTCGGCCAGGCCCTGCCGCCCAGGCACTTCCGGGGCGTGACGCACATGGCCAAGCTCTGGGAGTTCAGCTGGAAGTCTAGATTGGAGTGCAGGCGCGACGCAGCGCGATTCCAACGCTCGGCGGCCCGCGCCTCGTCGCCAGTGCGCGGGTCCCCGCAGGTGTCGGGCTGCACCACGAACCTCCGTTCCCGGTCGGCACCGTGAGCCCAGAGCATCGGCCAAGTCGGCACTTCGCCGGGGCGAATGCCCCGTACGACGAATGGGCCGCGGGCCAAGCCTGTGCGGTCGCGGTTCGTGAAGTCGCCGTTGATGTCTCGATGGACCAGGCCCCGTCCCGCTACCGCACCGAGTGCCACGACCGGCAATGCGATCGCCACGGTCTGTCGAGGCAGGCGCAGCCGACCCGTCGACAGACTGCGAGCCGCCTCGATCACGCTCAGGGATCGGACCCCCGCCGTCCCGCCGTCGAGAATGTCACCGACTACGGCGCGGCCGCCAGTGGTCCGCGAGCTCACCGCGGCTTCGAGAAGCTGGCGCGGCCGCCTGGTCAGATTGGAGAACGCGGCGCGGCCCCGGCCGCCGCCCCGCTTAATCGCGACCACTAGGCACTCAGCCATGCCGGTGTCTGCGGAGAACGCCCGCTCGGTCGAGCCCGTGGCCGCTATCGACGTGACGTGAATGCCGCTGTAGTGATCCTTCAGCGCCTGCCGCGCCCGCTTCCACGCCCTGCCCCGAACGAACGCGAAGGGCAGCACCAAGGCCAGCACGCCGCCGTCCCTCAGCTTGCTGTGGCCCAAGTCCATGAAGTTCGAAGCGAGGCCGGCGTTGCCGCTGCCGAACAGGCCCGTGGCCTGCTTGAGCTTGGCCCCCATCGCTTCCTGCTCGGCGTCTGTGGTGCTGAAGCCTGCGAACGACGGCCTCGGAATATCCGCGTGACTCGCCTCGTGGTTCGTCGGCCGCGTGAAGGGCGGATTCATGATGACCAGATCGCAGGACTTGTCCTTGACTGTCACCGAGTGCTCGCTGCGGCTCTCCGACGCAGTGCCGCCCAAGGACTCGCCTGTGGCGAACAGCGAGTAGGCGTGGTCGGAGTCGAGCAGGTCGAGCGCGCCGATATGCGTCCCGACTCCGTCGATGCCGTACGGCATGGTGTGGATGAGGGAGTGCCCGTAGGCCAGCGAGGGATGCGAGCTCGACAGCATCGAGCAGGTCAGATGGGTAGCGGCCGGCATGATGTCCAGCCCGATCAGGACGCGCTCCATGAGGGCCCGATGCAGCTGCTTGTCGTCGCCGCCCGCCCGGCGGAAGCGTCGGAAGACGGCCCGCTGCGCGGCCGACAGCAGGGCTCCGGTGCCGCATGCGAAATCCGCGATCCGCAGTCCCTCGATGGCTGCCCTGTCCTTCCAGTCCACTTCGAGTCGGTCGACCGCCAGCTCGGCCAGCAGGCAGGCCGACTCGGGCAGCGTGTAGAACGTGGCCAGGAACTTGCGGTCTGTGATCAGCGTCTGGAACATCCTGCCGGTCAGGTCGTGATAGGTCGTCGCGCCTAGCTGCGCCAAGTCCGCGACCGACCGAGCGATCCGGTCCATGACCGGCGCGACGCACCGCATCGGCAGTCGCATCACGATATCCCGGGCGATGCTGAAGATCGGCCAGTAGTTGACTTCCAGGATCGCGTCCCAAGCCTCCAGCAGCGTCACTTTGTTGATCGCGCCCGACAGCGGGAGCGGCGGGACGCCGTCCTGCCCCTCGATGGCGGCGTGAAACACGAAGGCCGAGACGCAAATGGCGGACGCCATGCGCTCGGTCTGCTGGCCGGGTTCCTGATGCAGGTCTTGAGCGATTGCCTCCAGTGGATTCGGTGGAACGTGCCGCGCCAGCCTTCCCGCCCCGAACCGCACCGCCTGCTCGAGCGCCTGCGTCCCGCGCGCCAGCTGCCGTTCCGAGAGGGACAGGTACTCAATCGCATCCGCGAGATCGTTCACGCCGCCCTCCAGCCGCTCCCGCCCCGGCGGCCAGCGCCTGCGCTCCCCGTCGGAGTTCAGGTAGTGGGCGGCGTAGCCAAACGAGGCCCCTTCGACGGCTTCGAGGTTGCCAGTCTTGAGACTCTTCGGCAGGACGACCGACAGCACGCCTTCGATCTCCGTCTCGGAACCTTGCAGCGTCGCGCCGAGCCGCTCGATCGAGTCTTGCTCTACCGTATGGGCGGGTGCGAACTCCGTCTCCACAATCACCGGCTGGCGGCCGGGAGCGTCGATCAGAACATCAGGCCGTTTGCCGGTGCCCGCGCCGGGCACACCTTGCCGGATCACATGCGTCCGCTCGGCGTGGACGGTCCTGTCGCTCCAGTCTGGATTGCGACGCTTCAGCGCCCGGGCCAGCGCAGCGTTCGCCAACGGTTCCGTGTTCCGCGGGCCGTTCATCTCGGCACGGCCCCCACACTCTGCTGCAGCCTCTTGCCTCGGACAGGTTCCTGGTACTGCAACCCGCTCTTCGACCGCGTTGCAGGTCCCGTCCGAGCCAGAGTCTCGGCCAAGCGCCCGTCATCGCGGCCCGAGACAGCGATAACGGAGTGAGCCGGGCCCTTCGATGACGCCTGCGGCTTGGTGTCTTGGTGCGCCCATGCCAACATGGGCGCCGTCGACTCGATGTGGTGCTTGCGGCCCACGCCCATAGTGAACTCGCTTCTGAGAAGGTTGGCCTCCAGAGGAAAGGAAAGGCTGCCGTTCACTGCACCGAAAGCGACATGTTCCTCAGCGGAGAAGTCGAGTATCCTTCCCAGCATCGCACTGACGAACTCATGGTTAACCGGATCACTCGGATGAGCAATGACGCGATCAGTGCTAGAGTCCTTCACGCAAACCACCTTCATCTTTCCAATGGTACCACGACCAGTGTCCAACCATGCCTTTCCCTTCGCCTCGGATATCGAACGAAGCATCCCGCCAGTACGGGACTCGTCAAGCGCTGTGGGACCGCCAAGAAAACCCGTGTTCCGGTACCTAGCGTCGCGGACGCGATGGGCAAGGCGTCATGCTGATTCCCGTGTGGCGGTCAGGCTTGCGATGGAGCTTCGAGCTGGGCGGTTCCATGTGACCGGTGGTCAGCAGGCACGCCGTCATCGCCCCTGCCTGTACGCCGAACTTGCGATTCTGCACTACGGTTCCGCTTGCCGATGAGACGAAGGAGTGGCAGGTGCAACTGCGGTGAGTCTGGAGGGATGCCATACGTCGCGTCGCTTGCAGCTGGAGGTGCAGGTGGTCCGCAGATCATCCTTCTATTCCAGCGAATGGCGCCAGACCTGACACGCCGGGAAGGCCCATGCCCCCCGCGCTTGCAGGCTGATCGCTCGGCACTCCATCACGACCTCTTCCGCAGCATGGCGAACCAAATTCCTGCGACGAAGTAGATCAGCGTCGGCAGCGTCAGGTGGAAGTGCAAGTCCTCAAGCGCTTGCCGGTAGCCCTCGCCTTGCGTCCCCGCAACCTGGAGTCCGAGCCACAGGCAGGCCAGCAGGGCCGCGGCGGCGACCGCACCAGCTACTCGTGCCCGCGCACCGAGCGGCTTGCTGAGTTCGCCCACAGCTGGGGCCTCTGCCACGACCTGGGAGGCTTGGAAGTCAGGTACACGAGAGCGAGCCTCACCCGCCCCCATGGCCTTGGCAAGCAACCAGTAGGCCGCCATCGCGAAGGCGTACACGGGTAGGAACAGGAAGAACAAGTGCAGAGCGCCGGTGCGTTCCAAGGCCACGCCGAGTCCGATCGCCAGTACCCAGGCGGCCAGCGCAGCCCAATTCAACGGCAGACCCCGCGCGCTGCACCAGTAGCGGTTCAGGCCCGTACGTGGAAAGATCCAGTGCTCGGTGACCACGATTGCGCCGATTGGAGAGAGCACCAGTCCGTAGATCGCCACATAGTCCAGCAGACCGGTGAAGACGAACGGAAAGCAGGCGACCGCGGTGGTGGCCACGCCGGCCACGAGCGTTACCTTGGCTCGGGACCAATTGGGTGTTACGGCTTGGAGGGCGAGCCCGACGCGGTACAAGGTCGGATTGGATGTCGTCCAGCCAGCGATGACGACTGCCAGCGCCCCGACCCATCCGAGGGATTGGTAGCCGACCTCGCCCGCGTCCAGCTCGATCAATGACCGGTTCATCAGCAAAGCCGCGCCAGCCCCCATGAGGCCGGCGCAAATCCATGCCAAGTAATGCCCCAAGAACATCCCGAACGACGAGAACAGCCCGTAGGACGCCTTGCGAGCAAACCGGAACACGGCCATGTCAGACAAAGCCCCGTGCATTCCGAGGTTGCAGATCCACGCGAATGCAGTGACCTTCCAAAAGCCCATGGGCTCGCTGCCGTCAGGCGTCCGGCCGGTCCAGACGGAGTCGGTCGCCATGTCAAAGAAGCCCGCGGCCCCTGTGGCCGCGAACAGCTCGGGCAGGACTGCAATCGCGCCCACAACGAACATCAGGAACATCCATGGGGAGCAAACTGAAGCGAACGTGGCGAGCTTCTCGAAGCCGAGTACCGCCAGTGTCACGACGACTGCGCCCACTCCCAGCACGACTAGCACGAACCGGAAGTCTGTCGGGTACCAGTCGATCTGCGGCGGTATGCCGAACGGGATCCTCACGGCAGAGGCCGAGACAGTGATCATGCAGCCGGCCATGATCGCGTACAGCAGTGCGTTCGCCACGTTGTAGATCGATGTCAGCCGGGGCCCTCCGATCTTCCGCAGGTACCAGTACAGTGTCAGGCGCGTGTCCACGGCAATCGGGGCGCAGACCAGCGTCCAAGTCAGGACCGCGAGCAGGTTGCCAATCACCAGTCCCAGGAAGACGTCCTGAACGCTGGCACCCCAGTTGACGAAGGTGACGCCGATAACGAACTCCGTCGCAGCGACGTGCTCGCCGGCGTACGCTCCCGCGAAATGACCGGCGCCGAGCAGCTTCGATCTCGGAACAGGCTCCCGATCGAACTCGTACAGGAAGTCAGGATCGCGAGTGGCAGGACTACCCTGCTCGGCTGCATTCATGGGGTTGCTCCTTCCGCCGGTGGGCCCGCTAACGCTTGCTGAGCACGGCCCGCTCGTACTCGGCGACGCTCTGCATCCAGCGGCCTTCGGGAGGGGAACCCTGCATTGCGCAGTAGCGGTCCCATACGCTGCCCCAAGGCATCATGCGCATCCGCTCCAGCAGGCCTAGGCGTCCGGCGTAGTCGCCCACGCGCTCGAGCTCGCGCAGCGCGGCCGAAGGCTCCAGCAGCGCCAGCAGCAACGCCTTCAGGACCGCTCTTGCTCCGATAACCCAAGCCGCCACGCGATTGATGCTGGCGTCGAAGAAGTCCAGACCGAGGTGTACCCTGCCTAGGAATGCCCCGCGCACGAGCTCGGCGGCGATCTCTCGCACCTCGTCGGAAAGAATCACGACATGGTCGCTGTCCCAGCGCACGCCACGACTGACGTGCAGCAGGAGGCGGTCCACCCACAGCAGGACGGACGTGATCTTGTCCGAGACCACCTCGGTGGGATGGAAGTGGCCCGAATCCAAGCAGAGCGCCGTGCCTCTGGAGACGGCGTAGCCAAAGTAGAACTCGTGGGAGCCTACCACGTAGCTCTCAGAGCCCAGCCCGAAGAGCTTGCACTCGACCGCGTCCAGGATGTGCTCATCGGGCAGCTTCTCCTCGAAGACCGCATCCAGTGATCCCACCAGCCGCTCACGGGGCGACAAGCGGTCCGCGGGCAGGTCCTTGAAGCCGTCCGGGATCCAGACGTTGGTAACGCAGGCCGAACCCTGGGACGAGCCGAACCACGCTCCGATGCGGCGGCAGGCCCTTCCGTGATCGATCCAGAAGCGTCGCACTGCCGGGTCCGAGTGGGCCAGTGTGAAGCCGTCGGCCGCCAGAGGATGGGCGAAGAACGTCGGGTTGAAATCCAGGCCCACCCCGCATGCGCGGGACCATGCCTGCCAACGTTCGAAGTGTTCTGGCAGCAATTCGTCGCGCTCCACGGCTCGGCCGCCCGTCTCGGCGTAACTCGCGTGGAGGTTCAGCCGGTGGCGGCCCGGAATCAGAGACAGCGCGGTCTCGATGTCCTGGCGCAGCTCCCCGGGCGTGCGTGCGCGCCCGGGATAGGAGCCGGTGACGGCCAAGCCTCCGCCGATCTCCTGGCCCGCGCCCTCGAATCCGGCTATGTCGTCGCCCTGCCAGCAATGCAAAGACAGCGGGATGCCCGCCAAGCGCTCAAGCGCCGAATCGCAATCGACGCCAACATCCTTGAACTGCTCGCGAGCGAGCTCATAGCTGGTGTCGGCGGGCAAGATTCCATCAAGCATACCCAATGAGGGAACCGCCTTCCGAAGACGCGGAGACCGCCGGTTCGTCCAGCCGATGGAAGTGCCGCTTGAGAGCCTCTGGTCGTGGGCGCCCGGACGGATGTTGTGACCCTGTGGGCCGGTGTGGTCAACCGGCCGAGAGACAACAGCGAAGGCCGGACGGTCGATCCGTCAATCGGGGATCAGGGCCATCCTCTCAGAGGGAGTCCTTGCTGCGGGGAGGCGGCGATCCGCCTGCTGCAGATTCAGTGCTTTCGGATCTGCTGCGACAAGTACAGGCCCAATCCGGCATCCTTGATGATCTGCAGTTGGGCCTCGAGCCAATCGATGCGCTCTTCCTCTTCGTCCAGAATCGACTCGATCAACTCTCGCGAGGCATCATCTTCACGCCGGACGCACACCTCGATGCCGTCGTTGGCGCACTGCGCCGTCTCGACGGCCAGCTTGAGGTCGTTGGAGTGGATCTGTCCTGCGTTCGCTCCGATTCGCATCGGATAGGTGTCGCGGAGGTTCGGTAGGCCTTCCAGAAACAGGATCCTGTCGATGAGCTGCTCGGCGTACCGCATGCTGGCGATCGAGTGCTTGCGGATCTCGCCTGCGATTCCCTCATAGCCCCAATCCAGGCACATGCGGGCATGCAGGAAGGCTTGATTGATGGCGGTGAGCTCGAACTTGAGCAGCGCCCTGAGCGCCGCCAGAGCTTGGGTGTCGCCCCGCATGGAATTCAGTCCTCGCTGGTCTTCGGAACAATAAGACCGGGCGGACGCCTCGACCGGCGCCCGCCCGGATCGGGCAATCTGCGCTCCTGGCTAGAAGACCAGCTTGATCCCGAACTGGATGCGCCGCGGCTCGCCCGCGGTCGTGATGCGTCCGGCCGCGGGCCGGCCGACGGCGGTGTTCGGGCGGCCGAACACGGGAGTGTTCGTGAAGTTGAACGACTCAAACCGGAACTGGACGTAGTCGCCCTCGGAAGGCAGGTCGAAGCGTCGAGAGAGCGAGAAGTCGATCGCCGTCGTGCCCGGTCCCCAGATCAGGTTGCGACCTGCGTTATCGATCACCCCGGCGCCGCCGGGCCCGATCGCGTCCGTGTTGAACCAGCGATCGATCGTCCTCTGGGAGGTCGGGAGGTTGATCTCCCCGATCACGTCGCCGCGGTTGGCGCCGCCCACATTGGTCGTGTTCTGGTTGAACGAGTGGCTGTCCGGTGTCCCCCCGAGGAAGTTCAGGATGCCGCCGACCTGCCATCCGCCTAGGACCCAGGCGCCCGGCCCGCTCCGGAGTACGCTCTTGCCGGGGCCGAACGGCAGCTCGTAGACGATGCTGGTCACATAGGCCAGCCGCCGGTCCAATGAAGCGTTGGCGCGCTCGATCGACTGGTCGTAGGTAAAGCGCTGCTGGGCTGTCGTCCCGGTCGTCAGATTCTCGTTCACCACGTCGATGTTGTGCGCCCATGTGAAGGAGCTCAGGAATGTGAAGCCGCCAGTGAACCGCTTCTCGCCCTTAATCGTGAGCGAGTTGTAGTTCTGGTTCAGGTACTGGCCCCCGCGCACGGTGACGTTGTTGAAGTAGTCGCGGTTCCTTCTGCGCTGGTGCTGCACTACCGGATCCGGCGTCATGGGGCGATTGATGTTGACTGTGCTCGGAATCTGGTTTGATGCCGTGCCGTTATAGCCGATGGTCAGCAGCGTGTTGCCCGGAAGCTCCCGCTGGAAGTCGAGGAACCACTGGCCGGCGTAGAACTGCGGCCAGACCCCCTCCTCGACGGTGTTGACGCTCAGGCTCCGCCGGGGCAGGCCGGTGCGGCTGGCTGCCGGGAAGCCGTCCTGCACGATGAAGTTGCTGATCTCGCGGCCCTGCGGGAACGTGAGCTCGTTCGAGAAAGGCGGGCCTGTGAAGAACCGGGCCGCCTGGCCTTGCACGATGTCGTGCTCACCGAAGAAAATGCCGGCGCCTACGCGCAGCACGGTGCGGTTGTCCAACCGGTAGGCGACGCCGATGCGCGGAGCGAAGTTGTTCAGGTCGGTGTCGCCGCCGGTGTCGGAGCCGTTCGCCGGACGCCTGAAGAACGGCAGGAAGTCATCCCCCGTGAATCCGCCTCGGTTGGCCGGCAGGCGCTCCTCAGGGCTGATCGTGCGGCCGTTGACTTCGGAGACGAAGTTGCCGATCGTGCTGTTCAGCGAGTGCGTGTCCGGATCGGGGAATCTGGGGAGCCCGAAGATCTCGTGCCGCAAGCCGAGGTTCAGCGTCAGCTTGGAAGTTACCTTCCAATCGTCCTGAATGAACAGTCCGTAGTAGTTGGCAACGTATTCCTCCCCGTTCGGCCAACCCCAGATGCCGTTGGAGGCCCAGCCGAGCATCATGTCCGCGATCGAGTTGCCGGTCGCACCGCGGCTTGCCGGGTCGTTGGGCATCTCTGTCGTGAAGACTCCGCTGAAGTTGAACCGGCCCCGCCGGTGACGTGACGGCGACCGCGGGATCTGAGTCCGTCGGTACTCGATTCCCATCTTGAGCGTGTGGCTCCCTCGGACAACCGTGAAGTTGTCGGAAATCTGCAGGTTGTCCATCTTGTTCACGTTGGGCCAGAAGCCGCGTGGGCCGAGGTCTCGGAATCCAGATGGCAGCGAGAGCGCGTATCCGTGGTTCAGGCCGTCGTCCAACGCGTCGCCCGGTGCGCCCTTGACGCCGAACTGCTCGTTCAGCGGCTCCGTGAGCGGGATGTCGAACCGCGTCGGGAAGTAGGTGTAGCCGAACTTCAACTCGTTGAACATCGTTGGCCCCAGCGTGGTGTTGAGGGCCGAAGCCCAGTTCTGTCCGGGCAGATCGATCGTCTGGCCCACGCCCCCGACGGCTGGCACGGGCAGCGGCCCATTCTGCAGGACGAACTCGTCGCGGATCGAGTAGCGGGCGAACCAGCGGTTCGCGTCGTTGATGTTGTAGTCCACGCGGAGGTCGTACTGGTTGTGGTCGATCGTGTCCGACGGCGAGAAGAAGTAGTTGAAGCGCCCGTCCTCCAAGCCGGACACGTTCGGAGCTGGGTAATTGGCCAGCAGAGCCA
This sequence comes from Bryobacterales bacterium, assembly GCA_963662745.2. Classification (GTDB taxonomy): domain Bacteria; phylum Acidobacteriota; class Terriglobia; order Bryobacterales; family UBA6623; genus VXMF01. The sequence continues at coordinate 2,937,093 of CAXXUI010000001.1, read as the reverse complement.
TCGACACCGGGTCGAACCGGGTGGAGGGAATCATGAAGTTCGGGAACGCCTCTCGCGTTCCGCTCTCCAGCGTCAGCGGATCGTAGATGCGGCGATCTGGATCCGGCTGGTTCGAGAAGTCTCCGCCGAGGGCTGCACGGCTGGGAACCGATGAGGTGTAGCTCTGGCCGGCCCGGTCCTTAGTGCCTTGGAAGCTGAAGAATCCGAACAGCTTGTTGCGGATCAAGGGCCCTCCAATCGTGCCGCCGTACTGGTTTCGTCGCAGGGTGGGCTTGGCTGAACCGGTGCGGTTGGCGAAGAAGTTCGTGCCGTCGAGCTTGTCGTTGCGGATGAACTCGTACAGCGAACCGTGGAGCTGGTTCGTTCCGGTCTTGGTGCTCACGAGGACCTTGGCTCCCATCCGGTACCCGTACTCGGCTGACGTGTTGTTGGTCACCACCTTGAACTCGCCCACCGCATCGACGGACGGCTTGGTGGCCTGCGCTTGGAAGCCCAAGGCGCCGCCCGAGTTGCGGGACGAGTTGTCGGCTCCGTCCAGCAGCACGTTGGTCTGGGCGGCATGCATGCCCATGGCGAGGATGCCGCCTTCGCCGCCCATCACGCCGTCGTGGCGCGTGCCCTTGCCCATCTCACGCGATGGCAGCACGCCGACCGTGAACTTGGCGAGTTCCAGATAGTTCCTGCCGTTCAGCGGCATCTCCAGGATGCGCTTGGAATCGATGACTTGGCCCACCTCGGTCTTCTCGGACTGGATCAGAATGGCGGCGGCGCTCACCTCGACAGTCTCGGTGACGGAACCGACCGTCATTGCGCAGTCGATGCGCATCGTCTGCTGCACCTCGAGCCTGACCTCCGAGAATTCGCGCGTCGAGAATCCGTCGGACGCGCAGCTGATCGAGTACAGTCCTTGGTTCAGGCCGGGCACGGTGTAGAATCCCACCTCATTCGTGCTTGCCGAACTCTCGACTCCCGTCTCGATGTTCGCGACCAGGACCGTTGCCCCAGGAATCACGGCCCCGGTGTCGTCGGTCACGGTGCCTTGGATCGTTCCGCTGGTTTGTCCGAGCGCGAGCGATGCTACAACTAGGCCTGCAAAGATCAGGCCGAATGCTCTCTTCATCTGTTAACCCCCTACTGTCGTATCCAAATCCTGCCGTATCGCGGTTCCGCGGACAGCAGGCCGAATTCCCAATATTGTACCCCGAGGCGGAGCACGGTCAGCGTCGAGTGCGCCTCGGTCTCGACCGTTGTTGCGACGACTCGACCACCCAGCGAGGATGGGCGTCGAATTCCTCTCGTCTCTAGCTGTACTGCCGTGGCAAGTGCGCCACACGCTTCGCGCCGGCGGGGCGTCGCTGGTGGCGATTGGCGCTAGGGCCCGCCGTTGGTCCTGAGAGCTTCGAAGCGGCGGATGGCCGCGTCGGCAGACTGCCCTCGTCCCATGCGCCGATAGACTTGGGCGAGGGCAAATTGGGTCGCCGCGTCGCCCGGCACGAGATCCGCAGCTGCTTCAAGCGCGGCGGCTGCCTGCTCATGGCGGCCGAGCTTCATTAGGACGATCCCCAATTCGCGTTTGGACGGAGCGTTCTCTGCATCGGCGCGGACCGCCCGCTGCAGTGCGGAAGCCGCCTCACGGAGCTTGCCTAGGTCGTGAAGCAGGCTGCCCAGGTGGTAGGCCGGCCAAGGGGATGCCACCGGTGCCCTTGTGCTGGCCGCGATCGCTTGGAGGTAGGCGTCCTGCGCTGCTGCTGTCCGTCCGAGTCCCTCCCAGCACTGCCCAGCCAGGTCGAGCACCTCGACGGGGCGGGGCTGACCGGCCAGAGCCGACTGGAGCTGGTCCAATGCCGCTTGAAACCGCTGCTGGTCGTACAGAACCCGGGCCAGTGAGTAGCGGTACCTGGGTTCGTCACCTTCCGACTCCACCAGCACTTCGAGTTCCGCTCGCGCCCAGTGTCTCCTGCCGGCGCCGATCAGCGCGCTGGCGAGCAGGTGGCGGGCCGGCGGGTCGAGTGGCGCGAGGCGGTCGGAGCGTTTCAGAGCGGCTGCGGCGAGGAAATGCCGTCCTGCTTGGAAGTGGGCGATGCCGAGCGCTCGCTGCACGGCGGGACGGGCGGGGGCTTCCGCTGTGGCTCGAAATAGAAGTAGTTCCGCCTCGGGCCAGTTCCCGGCCTCGACGGCCCGCGCGAGGGCTGTAGCCGCGGAAGCCTCTAGGTGCAGTCCATGGGGATCCAGCCGCACCGTCCCGCCGCTGCCGTGGAATTCGGCCGCGAGCCGGACGCACCCGGCGAGGACGACCCAAGTCAGGGCAGGGAAGCGCGGCATGACTCGCATCGCCTACTCCATCCTGCAATTGGCTGGAAGGTGTGGGTTGATGCGCCGCCACCCGCGGCAGGCGGCTGCCACTCCGGCTCGGTCGCCCAGCGCCTCCAGCAGCAGGACCAGCGGCTCATAGGGGCTGACAAACCACGGATCGGACGCGATGGAGTTGGCGAACGCCTCGGCTGCCTCGCTTGGCTCGCCGGACGCAAGACGCAGGCGGCCGATCTCGAACCAGGCTTGGGCGTACTGGGGGAATGCATCCACCGCGCTCGAAAGAGCGGACAGCGCCGCAGCGCTGTCCGCAGCGGGGCCCCGGCGCAGTTCTCGGACGGCGAGATGATAGTGCCGGACAGCCTCCTGCGGGGCGGCCAAGTGCGAGCGGCTCAAGCTCTCGCCGTCACCCTTCCCGAGACGGTAGAGAACGGCCGCCGGGATGGCAGGATCGGCGGGCAGCGCCTCCAGACCTACTTCGGCAGTACGGTACCCCGGAGCTGCGATCCGCACTGCGCAGTGCGCAATCTCCCGCTCCAGGGGCAGCTGGAAGGTGCCTGCTTCGTCCAAGTCGGCCCGCCCCGAGAGGCCGCCATCGCACACCAAGTGGACTGCGGCGGAATCCGGCAGGGGCAGTCCGTCATCCGTGAGGACCCTCCCGCTCACGGCCTCGACACGCAGCGGAGCCAACAGCACGGCTCCGGCAAGCCAGCACCTCGCGATCACGACGCCCATCATAGTGGGAGACAGATCGTGCCGCTCCGGATTCTCGCCTGCTTCCTTCTCGGCTGGACCGCCTCCGGCCAGCGGCTTGAGCTGGTCCAGCCCATTCCTGGGGTGGATTACCGGCATCAGGCTTCCAAGACTCCGCGCAAGTACCTGCCCGAGAGCATGGCGGGCGGCGTGGCCGTCTTGGACGCCAATCTCGACGGTGTGCTGGACATCTTCTTTGTGAACGGCGCGTTGCTGGAGTTCCCTCACGCGCACGGCGTCGAGCCCGGCAAGTCCGATCCCGCGTTCTGGAACCGCCTGTACTTGGGCCAAGGCGGACTGAAGTTCGAGGACGCCACCGAGCGCTACGGACTGCAGGGGCGCGGTTACGGGATGGGAGCGGCGGTCGGAGATTACGACGGTGACGGGGATCCGGACCTGCTCGTGACGATGGCAGGCACGGGGGCCGTCCCCGCGGTTGCGTTGTACCGCAACGACCGCGGGGAGACCTTCTCGGAGGTCGCTGCGGCTGCGGGTATTCGCCTGCAGGGATGGGCGACCAGCGCGGGATTCTTCGACGCTGACAACGATGGCGATCTGGACCTGCTTGTGCTCCGCTACATGGAATGGCGATTCGATGTCGATCACCGCTGTGGCATGGAGGCCACCTACGGACGCTCGTACTGCCACCCGGACCTCTTTCCGCCCGCTTCGAATGCGTTCTTCCGCAACAACGGGGACGGCACCTTCACGGAGGACAGCGACGCAGCCGGCTTCGCCGACCACCCTGGCAAGGGTCTGGGCCTCGCCTTCGCCGATTACGACGCGGACGGCTGGATGGACGTCGCGGTGGCGAACGACTCCTTTCCCCAATACCTGTTCCGCAATCTCGGGAACGGTCGGTTCTCTGAGGAAGGGCTGTTCTCCGGCTCGGCCTTGGACGATGACGGGGAGGAGTTCGCCGGCATGGGCATCCTGATGCAGGACCTTGACGGGGACGCGCTACCTGACCTGCTAACGACGACGCTCTCCCAAGAGCGCTACGCCCTGTTCTACAACCTTGGCAACGGCCTGTTTGACTACTCGACCGGGCGGTCGGGCCTCGGCGCGCCGACGCAGCTGTTCGCCGGATGGGGCATCGCGGAGTTCGACGCCGACGGGGACGGGCGCAGGGAGGTGTTCTTCGCCAACGGCCATGTGATGGACACGATCGAGTACTCTCAGCCGCATGTCAGCTACCGGCAGTCGCCGCTGCTGTTCACGCTCGACGGGCGGCGTGCGATCGATGTCTCTGCGTCGGCTGGCACGCTGTTCGAGCGGGCTTGGCCAGGCCGCGGGCTGGCCTCCGGAGACATCGACGGGGATGGATTCGCGGACTTGGTTGTCTCGAACTTGGACGAGCCCCCCTACTTGGCGCGGAGCGCTCCGGGGGTTGGAAACTCGTGGGTGGGGGTCAGGCTGCGAGGATGCGAGAGCAACCGCGAGGGCATCGGTGCCCGCTTGTCCCTCCACCGGCCTTCGGGCCCGGCGCAGCATCACACAGTGACGCGCAGCGGGAGCTACCTCTCGTCCAAGGACTCCACCGCCTTGTTCGGCGTGGGCCCCGACAGGCGGGGCCTGCGGCTAGTCGTGCTGTGGCCCAGCGGCGAGGCCGAGGAGGTCGGCGACCTCAGGCCCGGGCGTGTCAACACGGTGTTCGAGGGTGCCTCTTGCGGCGGCGGTCCCGAAGCGGCCGGCTCCGATGCGGGGCCGCTGGTAGAGTAGAAGCGGCCCCGGGGACGGGGCCCTTCAGTCATGCGAGCCACTGCCCACCTCGCCCTCATCGCGGCTCTGAGCGGCGCCTGCCTGGGAGCGGCTGACCGCCCACCCAACGTGATCGTGGTCCTCGTCGACGACTTGGGCTGGATGGACCTCGGCTGCCAAGGCTCAGATTTCTACGCGACTCCGAACATTGACCGCCTCGCCGAGACCGGTATGCGGTTCACGGACGGGTACGCCTCCTGCGCTGTCTGCTCGCCCACGCGCGCCGCCTTGATGACCGGGCGGTCGCCGCATCGGCTGGGCATCACCGACTGGATCCGGGCGGAGTTCCAGCTCTCGGCCCGTCAATGGCCCAACCTCAGGGGCCGGTTCGGATACCACCGCGCGAGCGACTCAGCCCGGCGGCTGGTCACTCCCGTGAACGAGCGGCAGCTGCCTCACGAGGAGATCACGCTGGCCGAGCTGCTCCAGCCCCTCGGCTACGCCAGCGCCTTCATCGGCAAGTGGCACCTAGGCGGCCGCGGCCACCTGCCAGTGGACCAGGGGTTCGACGAGAACTACGGCGGCTGGGACTACGGGCAGCCTCCTTCCTACTTCGACCCCTACGTGGAGACGCCGAGGCTGCCGATGGGGATCCCCACCTTGACGCCGCGCAGCGAAGGCGAGTACCTGACCGACCGGGAGGCGGACGAAGCGGTCGCCTTTATCCGGCGCAACAAGGGCCGGCCTTTCCTGCTCTACCTTTCGCACTACGCCGTGCATACGCCGATCCAAGCCAAGGCGGAGTTGATTGCCGGGTACGAGCGCGCGCGGGACGGCAAGGGGCAGGACGATCCGGTCTACGCTGCGATGGTGCATAGCGTGGATGACGCCATGGGGCGCCTACTCGCCACGCTGGAGGAGGTGGGCCTGGCCGATCGGACCATAGTCGTCTTCACGGGCGACAACGGCGGCTTGGACCGGCAGGGACGGCCCACCGAGAACGCACCCCTTCGCAGCGGGAAGGGGTATGTCTACGAAGGGGGACTGCGCACGCCGTGGATCGTGCGCTGGCCCGGCGCGACCGAGCCAGGATCGGTGTCTGGCGTGCCGGTTGCCAGCATCGACCTGCTGCCCACCATTGCCGCCGCGGTCGGGACCCGGCCTCCGGCGGATCGCGTGATCGACGGTGTCGACTTAGGTCCTGCGCTGCGCGGCGGAGAGCTTCCCGAGCGTGCGCTGGTCTGGCACTTCCCGCATTACCGCCACGGCCCCGGTCACGATCCCTACTCGGCTGTGAGGCGGGGCGACTGGAAGCTGATCCGCTTCTACGACCCGGCCGCCAGCGAGCTGTACAACCTCGCGGACGATTTGGGTGAGAGCATGGATCTGGCAGCTTCCAATCCGGAAATCGTGCAGGAGCTCGGCTCCGTCCTCGACGATCTTCTGGAAGCGGACGGGGCCCGCCTGCCGCTCGCTCCCTGAGCGGCCCTAGAGTCCATGGCTCAGACCTGGACGTTCTCGGCAGCCAGTTCTAGGAACCGAGCTGTCGAGACGATGCCGTCGCGATAGTTCTGCAAATGGAACTTCTCGTTCGGCGCGTGCAGGGCGTCGTCCGGGAGACCGTAGCCCATCAGAACCGTGGGGATGCCCAAGTGCTCTTGGAAGTCACCGACTACCGGGATTGTGCCTCCTGAGCGGACGCAGACCACGTTTCCACCCCATACCTCCTTGAGTGCCGAGCGGGCGGAGCGCAGGGCCGGATGAGCGGTGGGGATCACGGTCGCTGGCGCCCGATGCACCTCCTCGACACTGACCTCTATACCGGCCGGGGCGTTCGTCGCCGCGAACGCCTGCATGCGCCGCAGAATCTCGAGCGGGTCTTGGTCCGGCACGAGCCGCGCGCTCACCTTGGCCGTGGCCTTGGCCGGGATCACCGTCTTGGCGCCGGGGCCGGTGAAGCCGCCAGCGATGCCGTGGACCTCAAATGTCGGGCGGGAGCCCAGCCGCTCGAACACGGTGTAGTCCGGCTCGCCCGTCAGTTCCCGGCACCGGGCCTCGTTGCGGCGGTAGTCCTCCTCGTCGAACGGCAAGCGGCTCCAGCTATCGAGCTCTTCGGGGCTCGGATCGGCCACCCGGTCGTAGAAGCCCGGAATCAGGATGCGCCCGTCGGCGTCCTTGCACTTCGCCAGCAGCTCTACGAGGCCGAATACGGCGTTGGGGGCCACGCCTCCGAACAGGCCCGAGTGCAGGTCCCTCTCCGCGCCCCAGGCGGTCCACTCTGTGTAGAGCAGCCCTCGCAGGCCGGTGCAGATCGTCGGCATGTCCCGGCCCAGCATGGCGGTGTCCGAGATCAGCCCGAAGTCGGCGCGGAGCCGGCTGCGGTGTGAGGCGACGAAGGCAGAGACAGACTCCCCGCCGACCTCCTCCTCACCTTCGATCAGGAACTTGATGTTGAGCGGGAAGCCGCCGCGGACCTCCCTGAGGACCTCCAGGGCCTTGATGTTGGCGAGCAGCTGGCCCTTGTCGTCCGAAGCGCCGCGAGCATAGACCTGTCCGTCGCGCACTTCCGGCTCGAACGGGGGCGAGAGCCATTCGTCGAGCGGGTCGACCGGCTGCACGTCGTAGTGCCCGTACAGCAGCACGGTGGGCTTGCCCGGAGCCCCGAGACATTCCCCGTACACCAGCGGGTGCCCGTCGCCCGTAATGATTTCCACGGACTGCAGTCCGGCCCGCCTCAGCATCCTCGCCGAGAACTCGGCGGCGCGGACTATGTCGCTCCGGTGGTCGGGGAGCGTGCTGACGCTGGGGATGCGCAGGAAGTCGAAGAGCTGGCGCTCGAACCGCTCCTGCTGCTGGCGGGCGTGTGTGGCGAGGGCGGTCATCGCTCCCCAAAGTAGCAACCCTGCGAGGCGGTCGGCACTGCCTGCTGGCCGGCGTGCCAAGATGGGAATTCGGACGCGATGAGAACCGCCATCATCGGCTTGCCGCAGGTAGGCAAGACGTCACTCTTCAAGATCCTCACGGGCGTGTCCTCGGAGACGCGGATCGGGTCGACCAAGGTCCAGCTAGGCGCGGCCAAGGTCCCCGACGAGCGTTTGGACGCCTTGGGGGAGCTGTTCCGACCGAAACGGGTGGTCCCGGCAACGGTCGAGTACGCCGATATGCCGGGACTGTCCCGGGAGGCGCTCAGGGACTCCGCCTACATCGGCAGCCTGCGCACGGTTGACGCGTTCGCGCATGTGCTGAGGGCGTTCGAGGACGAGACGGTGATGCATGTCGAGGGTTCGCTGGACCCGCTCCGCGACTGGTCCGACATCGACTTGGAGCTGGTCCTCAACGACCTGCAGGTTCTGGAGAACCGATTGGCCCGCATCGAGAAGGATCTATTGCGGGTCAAGGACTCCGGCTTGGCTGCCGAGCGGAACCTGCTGCGAAAGTGCCAGGCTTGGCTGGAGGGGGAGCGCCCGCTGCGGGAGCTGGAGTTGACGCCCGAGGAGGCCAAGCGCCTGCGGGGCTTCCAGTTCCTGTCCGAGAAGCCGATGCTGCTGGTGCTGAATGTAGGCGAGGGCGAGGTCGAGCGGATCGCCGAAATCGAGCGGGAGCGTTCCGCGGAGTGGTGCGCTGACCGCAGGAACCTGGATCTCACGGCGGTTTGCGGGAGCGTCGAGGCGGAGCTGGTGGACCTTGACGAGGAGGACCGCCAGGAGTACTTGGAGAGCTTCGGCCTGCAGGGGTCCGGGATCGAGCGGTTCGTGGCGGCCACGTACCGGCTGCTAGGGCTGATGTCGTTCCTGACGGCGGGCGAGACCGAGTGCCGCGCTTGGACGGTGCGGCGGGGATCCACGGCGGTCAAGGCGGCGGGTACCGTCCATTCGGACTTCGCCAAGCGGTTCATCCGCGCCGAGACCATTCACTGGCGCGAGCTGATCGATTACGGCGGGTACGCCCGCGCACGTGAGAGCGGCGACCTGCGATTGGAAGGCAAGGACTACGTTGTCAGGGACGGGGAAGTCTTGGTCTTCCGGCACGGCTGACCGCTTGCCTCGGCGCTGCGACCGCGACCGGCCTCGGCGGACTCCAGCCGGGCCGAGCTGCGGCGCTATGGACGGCGCGGGTCGCGCACGAAGCCGTCGCTATTGGGCATCTCGACTGCGGGCAGGGAGTCCTTGTTCATGGCCTCGTCCTCGGCGATGATGCCGTTCAGGTGCAGGATGTAAGCCGTCACTGCGTAGACTTGGTCGGCAGTGAGCGTGCCGGGCTCCTCGAAGGGCATGGCCCTCCGGGTGTAGTCGAAGAGCGTGGTCGCGTAGGGCCAGTAGCTCCCGACAGTCTTCAGGGGAGGGGACTGCCGGAGCTGCGAGGGGTCACCGACCAAGGCTGCTTGGTCGCCTCCGACGCCCGCTTCGCCGTGGCACTCCTTGCATCGGACTTCGTACACGTGTGCGCCTTCCACGGCCGAGCCGCTCCCGTCGGGGAGTTCGCGCCCTCTTGGGCCGACGGTGATGTCCCAAGCCGTCAACTCCTCAGCTGTCGCCTCTCGCCCCAAGCCGTAGGTCTGCCCGGCCAAGGCCTGCGCTCCGAGGAGGAGGGATGCAGCCAGGGCCGCGCCGCTAGGACTCCGCATTGGTCACGCTCCCGTCGGCGGCTACGAGCCAGCCCTTGATTCGATTGCAGTGGTAGGCCGAGTAGCGGCCGCGCTGGGCGACCAGCTCCTCGCGGGTGGGTTGCACGTAGCCCGTCTCGTCGCTGCATCGCGACAGCAAGACGGCCTCGCCGCCGTTCCACTGCCACGGCATCCGGAAGCGCGTGAACGCACGGGGGTAGACCGGTTCCTGAAGCTCCGCCTCGGACCAGGACTGGCCACCGTCCGTCGAGACCTCGACTCCCGAGATCCTGCCCCGGCCGGACCAAGCCAGCCCGCTCACCTCGTGGAATCCGGGGCCGTTGAGCGAGTGGCCTCCTGACGGCGAAGTGATCACCGACTTGGCGTCCATCTCCAAGGTGAAGATCCAAGCCTTGCCGTCTTCCATCAGCTCGGTGTACTTCGACGTCTCGTCCTTGGTGTACTGAGGTCCCTCGGTGAGCTTGATGCGCCGCAGCCACTTGACGTTGACGTTGCCTTCCCAGCCGGGCAGCAGCAGGCGCAGCGGATAGCCCTGCTCGGGCCGCAGCGCCTCTCCGTTCTGCCCGTAGGCGACGATTCCGTCCTCCATCGCCTTCTCAAGCGGCGCGCTGCGCTGCATCTTGCATGCGTCGTCCCCTTCGGCGAGGAGCCACTGCGCGTCAGCCTTCACGCCCGCCTCGTCCAGCAAGATGCGCAGGGGCACACCGGTCCATTCGCTGCAGCTTGCCAGACCGTGGCTGAGTTCGACGCTCGGCGCGCCCTTGGCGCTCCATTCGCCACCGCTGTTGCCCGAGCACTCCACGAAGTGGACCCGCGACACGGACGGCAGCTTCTTGAGCTCGTCCATCGTGAAGACCAAGGGCCTGTCCACCAAGCCGTGGATCAGAAGTCTGTGCGTGGCGGGGTCTATCTCGGGAACGCCGGCGTGGTGGCGCTCGAAGTGCAGCGCTGATGGGGTGATGATCCCGAATGTCTGGTCGAGAGGTGTCCTAGACGAGGCGGCCTCAGGCGTCAGAGTGTCCCGGACGCCGCGGGTGGCTCGCTCGAACTGACTGCGCTCCCCGTAGCGGCTCACGCCTTCGCCGAGTGTGCCCTTGGTCTGCGGCTCTGGTTGGTTGCCCGACTCCGAGGGCCGGCAGGCCGCCAGCGCGGCCCCGCCGACGGCACTGGCTCCGACGAACGCCCGGCGAGTGGAAGGCTTGGAACTCATGAGTAAACTGATTCTACCGCGGGCGAAGCCGGGATCCTGGATCACGTAAGGCCCGGAGCGGACCCCGCGCGGGAACCATCGAAGGGGAGTCTGCGACATGTGGGGCAGGGGCGGGCCACGCTGGTTCGGACTGTGGCGCACTCAGGAAGGCCGAGACGGCGCGGGCTGCCCGTGACACACAAGTAAGGTTCTGGAACTGGCGCGGGAGCCTTCAAGGCGCCGCCGTGTCCCCGACCTCCGCCCCCGGAGGATCGTTCGCCGCGGCTGCCGCCGCCGAGTCGCCGCTCTCGGCCAGATCGATCGAATTCGCCTCCTTGCCCGCCGAGTCCACCACCGGCACCAGGACCAGCAACCCGCTGTACGACTCGCCGCCGACCGTCGACTCCAGAAAGTCGTCGAATTCGAACTTCAGGACCTCGGGGCGGTCGATATTGACCCGCAGCAGCAACGGCGGCGTCGTATCGGGGGCGATGACGCTGAGGAGGCCGAAACTCGTGTGCCCACATCCGCCAGATCCCCGCGGCTGAAGCCGGTCTGGGGCTCCCGCTCCCCGATTTCGCGGTCCCGGTTCTGGTCCTGCCAGGTCCGCAGCTCGTAGGGACCGGGCGGGACATAGCGGAGCTAGAAGATGGACTTGGCATCCGTCAGGTTCCAGTGCGTGACGGCGTCGTTCCGGCGGCGAAAGCGCGCCTCGACGAGCGCGCCGGCGACCGTGTGGCCCGCGACCCGGTCCTCAACGATCCCGGCGACGACGTTGGGCTCAAACTCGGGGCCCGTCGAAAGGATGAGATCGAATGGGTAGCGCAGCGTATCCGAGAACATGTCCCTGACGATCGGGAGCACGGTTATGCGGTGTACTTCGCTCTCGCGCAGACCCCCACCCAGCGTGACCACGATCCCGTCCCGGCGGTGGCGAACGCGCACATCCTCGATCGGCGAGGAAACGGTCACCGCATTCTCGAGCGGGCCCCTGGCGACCGACTCGCTGATTCGCTCGCTGAAGTGGATGAAGACCTAGCGCAGCTCCGGCTCCACCATCGAGAAAGTGTCCGGGAGGGTCTCGATCACGGAGCGGGGGAAGCAGTCCTCGGGTCCGCCCGGCGGCATTTCGAACTGGGCACACCCCGCGAGAAGGAGCAGCGGGAGCGCCGCCAGTGGGCCCGCACTCCTCGAAATCCGGCCGCCGATGTCCGTCTTCATCCCCCTCCCCCGATCCATCCAAGGATGTCAATTTCTCTCTCAACCTTGTAAACTGGACTTCCCATGATTCCAGCTTTTTGCGCTCCCGCGCCACCACCGCCCCAGTCGCGGGTGGTCCTGTGGTTGGTTTCGTCATCGGATGCGTCCTTGCCGGGGCAAGACGAAGTTCGGGGGAACTGATGGGAGCGGAATGCTAGCGAGAGGCGGAGACGGATACAAGCGGATGTTCGCGATTGCTCGGTTACGCTTCGCCGACCGCGCACGACGGGCGGCACCCGTCCCCGTGACGTCGGTCGTTGGTCGTCGTGAGGTGCGTGAAGAACGGCTGGGGCAGAGGCGAGTGGCCCCGGTTGGTTCCTCACGATTAGCTTAGAGCTTAGAAGACAAGGGTCGCCTAATCCAAGGGAGGCAGACATGGCCATCGACACAATTCAACGACTGCGCACGGTCTATCGTCCGCCCGCGCCGAGAGCCGAACTTAAGGTCCTGAAACGCCTGGACGCCCACTGCCGGAGGTTCATCGATCTGTCGCCGTTCTACGTCATCAGTTCCGCACGCGCTGACGGGCGGGCCGACGCCTCCCCGCGTGGCGACCCGCCGGGCTTATTGGCGCATGTTCTGGACGACAGGACCCTGCTGCTTCCCGACCGGCCTGGGAACCGTCAGGTGGATACGTTGATGAACCTCGTCGAACGCCCCCATGTCGGCTTGCTCTTTTTCGTGCCGGGCTTCACCGAAACGCTGCGTATCAACGGCCGGGCCGAGATCTCCACCGACTCGAAGCTGCTCGAACCGCTCGCGATCAAGGGCAAGCCGCCCATCTCGGTCCTCAGGGTGACGGTCGAGGAAGCGTTCCTCCACTGCGCCAAGGCCCTGATTCGGGCGCGGCTGTGGGATCCGGCAGCCCAAGTCGAACGGTCATGCTATCCCACCTATGGACAGGTCCTGGCGGATCAGATTGCAGGTGCGGATGCCCGCGAGATCGACGCCGGCGAGGCGGAGAGCGCCCGCGCCAAACTCTTTTGATTGGATGATCTTGTCGTGGCTCCGGTAAGCCGAGTTCTCGATGGGCGTTTGGCCTCGCGGCTTGGACGGTGGGTGCGTGACGCGATTGAAGCAGCCCGGATTCGCTCCGACAAGTACCTCCAGGCATGCGCCGGGCGTGCGACGTCGAGAGAGGGTTCCGGCGGCGGGGCGCACGATCTCGCGGTCTTGCATGCCCGGTAAGACCCTCCGGTGGCTCGGTCGACTACGCATCGGTAAGTTCGGCGCACCAGCATTCACGGGGGATCGGTCCTGACGGACAAAGCCAAGCAGGTCCTCCGCGGGTGGCACTCTGGTCCTTTCTTCGGCCTCCGCGCCGCGGAGGCCGTGCTGCGATGTAGCCGTAGAACCGCCAAGGTCACCTTGGATCAGCTGATCGCCTCCGGACATGCTCAGCGGCTCGATGACCGCCGCGAATTCTATAGGCTCACCGTCCAAGCGTGCGCCCTCGCGAATTGCTCAACACGGATCCAAACGGGCATACGGGCAGTCGAGATCCGGCCCGGCTCCGAGAACGAGAGTAAGCCGCCCACCGCGCAAGACGGATGGTTCGTCAACATCCAGTCCGCCGGTTCCGAATCGGCGCATTCGGACGCGGGTCCAAGTCCCGGCCCGCGGCAGAAGGGCGCGGTCTGCTTGCCACGGCTTGGCCGAACGGCCGCCAAGCTCGGGTTGCACCCCGGTTTCAATTGTGCTCTCGCACCCCAGGCCCCCGGTCGCGTCGATCCAAGGAGCGGCCTCCCGCAACTCGCCACGCCGAGCACTCCCACACTCCTCCTCGGCGCCCGGCTCCGATTCTGAGTCCCTGTTCCTGTCAAGCGAGATATTTGTCAAGCGCTGGTGACGTCTTCTTGCCGGGCAAGCGTGCCGACGAGCAGTGTCATCTCCGCATCCGGACGAGTTCCCGGTGAGGGTGTCGGAGGAGCTTCGAGCCTGCGAGGCGGCGGGTTCGCTGGCGGAGGAGCTGCCCTATTGGGGCTGGCTCGACGACAGTTGCACCCTGCCCGTAACACCGGAGGGCGAGCGCCACGGCGCGGAGCGCGGTGCTCCAGCTGGGTCCAGAGGGTGCTCGAGCTTGGAGCAGGCACCATCGTGCGGGTCTTGCGCTGTGCGGTTGTCTGGCGGCCCACCATCCCGCCCTCGCAGGGCTGCGCGGCCAGTGCGCGGGCCAGCAGTCTCTGCTGCTGCAGCCGCAGCACGCGCTCATAGACACGCGCGGCGGCCCTTAGGTCGCTGAGGCCTTCCCACAGCTTCTGGTTCCCAGGCGGCGCATCCACCGTGCGGTTCAGGTACCCGACCAGCACCGCCATGGTGCGCACGGCCCGGCCCACATTGTTGGGGCCCGGCAGCTTGCGCTCGTGAGCGAAGTCCCGCAACACCAGCAGCTCAGTCTTGGTGAACAGCACCTAGACTGGCAGCTCCGGCGTCTGCCGGCCGAGCAGGGCCATCACCATCAGCCGCTAGGTTATGACCGCGCTGAGGGTCACGGCCCGCTCGATGCGCTCCCCGCGCCGGTGCTGCAGCTGCACCACCTGGTAGCCCGTCTTCAGTACCCGGTGCAGTGTAATGCCACAATGCACCTCCGTTGTCGTATTGCACGCTGTGCAGTGGTTGCCTTGTAGGGAATCGGGTCGCGCCAGGGTGCGTTGCTCCGCTAGTATCGATGCAGACCGGGGGCCAAGGAAGTCCATCCTACGCAGGGCTTGGCGCTCAAGGGTGCCGCAGGCACCCTCCCATGGCTGCCATTCCCTGCGCAATGGCGGGCCGGACACGCCGAATAGGCTCGAGCAACGCCTGATCGCTCCTCTTGGGCCCCAAGACGGGCGGCGGGCCGTCTGAGTAGCAGAGGGTGGATACTCGGAGGGGCGAGTGTCTGCGCAACGAGGATCTGCTGGAACATGCTCCCAACCTGCCACAACCGGCGCCACTCTGTGAACCCCCAACTTGTGTGTCACGGGCAGGGCGCACGTTCGGTAGGTCGCGCAGGCCGAGTCCAAGGTGCGGAAGCAAGCCATCGAGGCGGGTCGGATCGTGTATCCGGCGCTGGCGGCGCATCCCCGTCGGGGTGTGACTGAGTTGCGGCAGGGCCCTACCAACCTGTGTTACGGACGGTAGGCCTGCCAACCCGTCCGTGCGGCAAGCCAGCGGAATCCGGCCAACTGCAGCCAGCTCTCGGCTGGGCTAGAGCAGAGTAAAGGAGTGCATCGTTGTTGAAGATGGTGCGGTGCCAGCAGCTCACGCCGACAGCCG
This sequence comes from Bryobacterales bacterium, assembly GCA_963662745.2. Taxonomy (GTDB): domain Bacteria; phylum Acidobacteriota; class Terriglobia; order Bryobacterales; family UBA6623; genus VXMF01. The sequence continues at coordinate 2,922,001 of CAXXUI010000001.1, read as the reverse complement.
CCGGAGCGTCGGTAGAATGTTGTCTAGGCTCGCATGCGCTCCAACAGATTACCCACCGCTTTGCTGAGGCTGGCTTTCCTGCTGCTGATTGCCCTCGGGGCATCCGCGCTCTGGGCCGGATCGCGCCCTTACGTCATGGGGCTGCGAGGGGTCGTCGTGTCCGGGCATCACAGGGCCAGCGACGCCGGTCTCGACATGCTCAAGGCCGGCGGCAACGCGGTCGATGCGGGAGTCGCCACAGTCTTCGCGCAGGCCGTCACCGAGTTCGACAGGTTCGGCATCGGAGGCGAGGTTCCGATTCTGATCTACAGCGCCGAGGAGGGCCGCGTGGTCGCCGTCAACGGCCAAGGCCAGGCACCCCGCCGGGCCACTGTCGAGTGGTTCCGCGGCAACGGTCTGGAGTCGATTCCCGGAGACTGCTTTCTACCGGCGCCCGTGCCGGGGGTAGTCGGGTCCTTGATCCTGGCTCTGCAGGAGTACGGCACCATGACGTTGGGCGAAGTGCTCGAGCCGGCCGTTCGCCTCGCCGAAGAGGGGTTTGCCGTCTTTCCTTCGTATCTGGCCAACCTCCGCCGGATGGAAGACCGCTTTCGCTCGGAGTGGCCAACCTCGGCCAGCGTCTTCCTGCCCGCAGGCCGGCTGCCCGCAGTTGGCGATGTCTTGGTGCAGCAGGACCTCTCTCGCATGCTGCGGCGCCTGGTCGCGGCGGAGGAGGCAGCCGCGTCCGACGGACGCCAAGCCGGACTTCAAGCGGCCTACGACCTCTTCTACCGCGGGGAGATCGCCGCTGAAATCGTTGCCTTCCAGAAGGCTTTCCAGTGCACTGACGCAAACGGATTCACGTCGGCCGGTCTATTGGAGCTGGACGACTTCCAGGGCTTCCGACCGGCGATCGAGGAGCCGGCACACTCCTCCTACCGTGGCGTGGACGTCTACAAGGTCGGCTTCTGGTCCCAAGGCCCCGTCCTGCTGCAGGCTCTGAACATCCTGGAGGGCTACGACCTAAAGGGCCTCGGCCACAACACAACGCCCTACCTGCACCTGCTGGCGGAGGCGATGAAGCTGGCCTTCGCCGACCGCGAGTGGTATTACGCCGATCCGGACTTCGTGGGAGTGCCCGAAGCGGGACTCCTCTCGAAGGAGTATGCGGCCGAGCGGCGGGCGCTGATCGACTTCGAGTTCCCGTCGCTCAAGCTGCGCCCGGGCAATCCGTACCCGTTCGAGCCGGCGGGCGTCGCGAGTGCCCCGGTTCCGTCAGAGGTGCTGTTCCGGCCCGATTTTCCCGGCACGACGGGAACGCGCGTCGCGGACGCGAACGGGAACGTCTTCTCCGCCACTCCGAGCGGTGGATGGTTCACGGCCTCGCCCATCGTGGAGGGTCTGGGCTTCGTACTCGGCACCCGGGGCCAGAGCTTCTTCTTGGACGAGGGGCGCTCCAACAGCTTGGAGCCGGGCAAGCGGCCTCGCACGACTCTGACGCCGAGCCTTGCCCTGAGGGGCGGCAAGCCGATCCTGGCATGGGGGACGCCCGGCGGGGATGCTCAGGACCAAGTCAACCTGCAAGTGCTGCTCAACGTGATCGAGTTTGGCATGGACATCCAATCGGCTGTGGACGCACCGCTGATGCAGATTCTTGACTTCCCCCCGTCCTTTTTCCCGCGCGAGATCCATCCGGGAGTGATGCGGGTCGAGTCCCGGGTGGCCCCCGAGGCGATCGAGGGCCTAGAGTCCATGGGCCACGCCGTCAGGCCGGCTGGCGACTGGGCGATTGGGGACGCGACGGCCGTGATGATCGACCACCAGCGTGGCGTGCTCTACGGCGCGGCGGGTCCGCGACGGGACAAGTCCTACGCCTTGGCTTGGTAGCGGAGCTCTCTACGGGCTCATCGGACCGCGGCCGGAGTTGAGTTCCAGCTCCAGTGTTACGATGATGTAGAGATGGGGGTACGCGAGAGCGGACCCGTCGCTTGCAACGATCATGCGCTGGAGTCGCCTTCACGTCCCCACCCTGCGGGATGACCCGGCAGAAGCCGAGGTTGCCAGCCACAAGCTGCTGCTACGGGCAGGTTACATTCGGCAGCTATCGGCGGGGCTGTATTGCTACCTGTACCTTGCCAAGCGGTCGCTGAACAAGATCGAGGCGATCATCCGGCAGGAAATGGACGGGATCGGAGCGCAGGAGATCTACACTCCCGAGCTGCATCCTGCTGAGATCTGGAAGGAGAGCGGGCGCTGGGACGCCATTGGCGGCGACATGTTTCGCCTCAAAGACCGCTGGGGCCGGCAGCACTGCCTCGGGATGACCGAGGAGGAAGTGGTGACCTTCATGGCCCGGGGAGAGCTGCGCAGTTACAAGCAGCTACCCCAGATCTGGTACCAGATCCAAGCCAAGTTCCGGGACGAGCCTCGCCCGAAGGCCGGGCTGATGCGGGTGCGGCGCTTCACGATGAAGGACTCGTACACCTTCGACATGGATGCCGCCGGACTCGATGCCGCCTACCGCAAGCATTACGCTGCCTACTGCCGGATCTTCGAGCGGTGCGGGCTGGAGTACGTCCCGGTCGACGCCCACTCCGGCGCCATGGGCGGCAGCGAATCCTGCGAGTTCATGGTGCCTTCGCCGGCGGGTGAGGACTGGCTGGTCGAGTGCCCCGCCTCCGGGTTCCGGGCCAACTTGGAGAAGGCGGTCACTCGCGCCCGGCCGCCGTCCCGTCCCGACGCCTCCGATGACCGCGCACCCGAGGAGTTCGCGACACCCGGGCGGAAGACGATCGAGGAGGTTGCCGACTTCGACGGACTGCCGGCTACTTCCCACGTCAAGTCGCTGCTGATGGTCTCCGGGGGCCAGCCGCTGCTGGTGCTGCTGCGCGGGGACCACACCCTCAGCGCGACCAAGCTGGCGGGCGTGCTGGGCGATGGCGGTGCGCGGCCCGCGCATCCCGAGGAGGTCGAGCGCTGGATGGGCGCGGGCCCCGGTTCCATTGGACCGGTCGGCGCCTCGGGGGTCCGCTTGCTGGCCGATCACGAGCTGGAGGGCCGCCGGAACCTCGTGGTCGGAGCCAACAAGGACGGCTACCACCTGCGTCACGTAACTCCGGGCCGTGACTTCCGGGCGCGTTTCGAGGACCTGCGCGAGGCGGAGGACGGCGATCTGGATGTAGAGACGGGCGAGCCCGTCCGGCGGCGCAAGGCGATCGAGGTGGGGCACATATTCAAGCTGGGCTACAAGTACTCCCGCTCGATGGGGCTCACCGTCCTGAACCGCGACGGCAAGGCCGTCCCGCCGATCATGGGGTCGTACGGCATTGGAGTCGAGCGTATTCTCACGGGAGCGATTGAGCAGAACCACGACCGGCGGGGTATGCGGCTGCCCGTCTCGATCGCGCCGTTCGAGGCGGTCGTCACGCCAGTCAATTTCAAGAAGCGGCCGCAGCGCGACGCGGCCGAGCTCGTCTATAAGGCCTTGCGCGCGCAGGGGGTCGACGCCCTCTTGGATGATCGCGCGGAGCGGGCCGGCGTCAAGTTCAAGGACGCCGACCTGATCGGAATCCCGTTTCGCATCACCGTCGGAAACAAGATCGCCAGCGGTAACGTCGAATTGATCAGCCGCTTTTCCGGGGATCGCCGAGATGTCCCGGTCGGCGAGGCGGCGAGGGCAGTCAAGCGCCAGGTAGCGGCCGACATGCCGGAGGCCGGCTAGCGGGGCACGGCAGCGAGCTGGAGGCAGGAAAGAGGGATTGATGGCCAAGAAGACCGTTTCGAAGCGCCGGCCGGCCGAGTCAGGCCGGCGGGGGCGGCGAGTACGGATCCGCTCGGGTCTGCTGGCCAAGGCTGGGCGCTTTCTTCAGACGCCGTTCGGAGCCACGCTGTTCGGGCTCATCGTGGTCACGGCCGCCGTCGGCGGCGTGGTCTACAACCATTACTACTGGGAGTTCAGCAGAGTCATCGACTCCCGGCTGGCAGGCGGAGCGTTCGATCTGACGGCGCGATTCCTAGCGATTCCCCGCACGGTCGCCCTAGGGGACCGCAGCACCCCCGAGCAGGTCTCGAAGAATCTCAGGACGGCCGGCTACACGCCCGACCGAGACAACGCCGTGGGGTGGTTCGAGCTCGGCCCGAACAGCATCGCCGTGCGGCCGGGTCCGCTCTCGCACTTCGAGCCGGAACCGGCGCGGATCGAGTTCCAGGACCTCACCGTCAGCCGAATCACTTTGGAGTCCACCGGCGAGCCGCTGGACGCCTACATGCTCGAGCCCGAGCTGATCACCAACCTGTTCGACGCGGAGCGCTCAAAGAGGCGGCTCTTTCGGTTCCGAGACTACCCGCAGCACTTGGTCGATGCGGTGATCGCGATCGAGGACCGCCGGTTCTTCTCGCATCACGGCATTGATGTCATCCGCACGGCGGGAGCGGCACTGGAAGGCCTGCTGGCTTGGGAGCGGCCGCGGGGCACGTCGTCCCTCACTCAGCAGCTGGCCCGCAACTTCTTCCTCACCAGGGAAGTGACCGTCAGCCGCAAGATCGCTGAAGCGATGATCGCCTTGCAGCTGGAAGGCCGCCTGACCAAGGAGGAGATCTTCGAGAACTACGCCAACCAGATCTTCATGGGCCGGCTCGGTAGCTTCAACGTCCACGGGCTCGGCGAAGCCGCCCGCAGCTTCTTCGACAAGGATGTGCGCGACATCACACTTGCGGAGGCCGCCCTGCTCGCGGGGCTGCCCCAAGGTCCTAGTTACCTCAACCCGTACCGCTACCCGGACCGGGCCAAGGCGCGGCGCAACCAAGTGCTCGCAGCGATGCTGCGCGAAGGCCTCATCGACCAGTCCTGGCACGACGAGGCGGCGGCTGCGGAGATCGCCTTGGCGGAAGGGCATCTGGATTCCCGGGACGCTCCGTTCTTCATCGATCTGGCGCGGAAGTCCTTGGCCGGCAATTTCGGGGCGGAGGACTTGGTAACCAAGAACTATTGGGTGTTCACGACTCTTGACAAGCAGCTCCAAGAGATCGCGGTGGCCGCGATTCGGGAGGGCATGGCACTAGTGGACGAGCGCATCGCCAAGCAGTCGCGGTACAGGGGCACGACCCCTCCCAGGGCCCAGGCGGCGCTGGTCGCGATCGATCCCCGCACGGGCGCGGTCAAGGCCGTGGTGGGCGGCCGTGACTACGGCGGGAGCCAGCTCAACAGGGCGCTGGCCAAGCGCCAGCCGGGTTCGGTCTTCAAGCCGTTCGTGTTCGCCGCGGCCATCGATACGGCGCTGGACGAGGAGCGCGCGAGGATGATCCAACTCGGCTACGGGGCGTCCCTGCCGGAATACGCGACGGTGCGCTATCCGCCCCCGCCGGCGACGCTCACCGCCGCCACGATCGTCAACGACGAGCCGTCGGAATTCGTGTTTGACGACATCCAGCCTCCGTACACGCCTGCCAACCACCTCGACAAGTTCTTCGGCCGGATCAACTTGCGCTTTGCGCTGATCAAGTCGGTCAATGTCGCGACCGTCAAGGCCGGCCAGATGGCGGGCTACCAGCGCGTAGCGGATCTTGCCGAGCGGGCAGGGATGGGCGAGAACCTCGACCCCTTCCCCTCGCTGCTGCTGGGGGCGTACGAGGTGACGCCGCTTGAGGTCGCAGCCGCCTACTCGTCGTTCATCAATCGCGGCGTGCGCGTCGCGCCGCGCTTCGTGCGGTACGTCCGGAACGATGTCGGCGAGACGCTGTACGAGTCTGGAGTCGAGGAGCGCGAAGTGATGGACGCTCGCGTGGCCTACATCGTCACGCACATGATGCAGGACGTCATCCGCCACGGGTCCGGAGTCCGGGCTCGCTTCACGTACGGCATCACCAACGCGGCGGGAAAGACCGGCACGGACGACGACGGATGGTTCGCCGGCTTCACCAACAATCTGATCTGCGTGGTCTGGGTGGGATTCGACGACAACACGAACCTCGGCCTGGAAGGAGCGCATTCGGCTCTTCCCATTTGGGCGATGTTCATGAAGGAGGCGCACAAGCTGACGCGGTACGCCGATCCAGGAGAGTTTGTCCAGCCCGAAGGGGTGGTCCGCGTGCCGGCGGATCCGATGGCTAGGATGCTGACCGAGAACTTCTGCGAGAATTGCAGGGAAGAGGTGTACCTCGCGGGGACCCAGCCCGACAGCGTCGACATGGCGTCCTACGCGGAAACCCGGAGGCGTTTGGAGCGAGCTAAGCAGGCGGCGGATCTGGCGCGCAAGAAGCGGGGCACGCTGCGTCGGGTGTTGGGCGTGTTTGGCGGAGGGGGCGGACGGTCCGACCAAGCGGCGAGCGAATGACGGCGGGCCCCGCCCACGTTGGCGCCAGCGCTTAGGGCGTCGGCCTAGCCGGTCATCCTCTCGGAACTGGTAGGCCGGTCATGCGCCGGCACGGGGCTGCGCTGTCCCGGAGCCGCTAGCCGTCGCGGCCCGCCGTGCGCCCGCGCAGGAGGAGCTGCGGGCAGCCGCCAAGGGGCCGCGGCCCGCCCGGAGGCCCGCCAGCCGGCTACGCTCGGTGACGTTTCGGGAGGCGAAGCGGCATTCGGCCAAGCGGCGCAGCCAGCGCCTGCGGGATGTGGCGCGATGCATGCTCGCCCCTCACCGGGACACGCCGAGGCGTCGCAGGCCCTGCTCGCTGACAATGGTCTTGCCCGGCGCCCAACTGCCCCCAGAGTACGGCCCGCATTGGCCGCCAGAGCGACGATGTCCTCGCGGAAGGCCTTACCAGTTGTCGGGGCGCCTGTGCCCGGGAGGCCGTTCGACCTGGACGGTCTTAGCTCGGACGGGCGGTTCGTGAGCCGCGTCGCCTACGGCTCCGTGGCGCGGGATGAGCAATCTCGGCTGGCGGTCGATCCGGCCGATGGGGCGGGCTGTCTCGGGCAAGCTGATTCCCGGATCAATCGGCCACATCGGGCCGTCGCCGATTGTTCGTCGCCCTTCCTCCAGCAGGTCAGCCAGCCGGGCCGCGACCTCCGCGTGCTGGCCGGCCTGGTCCATCGTCTCGCCGACATCCGCCTCCAAGTCGTAAAGCGTCCCGTCGGAGTGCAGCTTCCACTTGCCGCTGCGTACCGCTCGCAGCTCGTAACCTCGGTAGAAGTAGAAGGCGTCGTAGGGGGACTCCGCGGAGGTGTCGCCACGCAGGATTGCTGAGATGTCGTGCCCGTCGACTCGGTCGCCCCGCACCGGCGCTCCCGCCAGTGCGGCGAATGTCGGCAGTACGTCCATCGTGGTGGCTGTGTCGGAGTACGTCGATCCCGCGGGGATCGTCCCCGGCCAGAAGGCCACCGTCGGGACTCGCACGCCGCCTTCGTGGGTGCTGCCCTTGCGTCCTCGCAGCGGGCCTGCGCTGCCACGCGCCGGTCCGTTGTCGGACGTGAAGAGGATCAGCGTGTTGTCCGCGAGCCCGAGTTCCTCGACCGTCGCGCGAATCCGGCCCACGCTCCAGTCCAGTTCCTCGATGCAGTCTCCGAGAATCCCGTTCCCGGAGGCCCCTTGGAATCGCTCGCCGGCCCATAGCGGAACATGCACCATCGAGTGCGGGACGTACAGGAAGAAAGGACGGTCCTGGTTGCGCTCGATGAACGCCACCGCTTCGGCTGTGTACTCGCCCGTGAGGAAGGACTGGTCTTCCGGCACCTCTCGCAGCACCTCCGAGTTGCGCAGCAGCGGGAGGGGCGGGTGGTTGCGAGGGTTGAGCGGCATGAACGGGCTCATGTCGTTCGAGTAGGGCAGCCCGAAGTAGTAGTCGAAGCCGTGGTTCGGGGGCAGGAACTCGGGCTGGTCCCCGAGATGCCACTTGCCGACAATCCCGGTGACGTAGCCGCGCTCCCTGAGGACTTCCGCGAGAGTGATCTCGTCCTCGTGGATGCCTTGGGGGTCTCCCGGCATCAGGACCGGATGCCAGTAGCCAGTCTGCAAGCCGTTCCGCATGGGATAGGCGCCCGTCATCAAGGCCGCTCGCGAGGGCGTGCAGACCGGATGGGCGTAGAAGCTGGTCAGCCTCATGCCCTGCTCGGCCATGGCGTCGATCTGCGGAGTCCGGTTGACCTGCGATCCGAAGGCTCCGACGTCCCCGTAACCCAGATCGTCAATGAACACGACGATGAAGTTGGGGCGGTCCCCGGGGGCGCGCCCTCCCTCCGGAGGCGCCGAGCAGGCCAGGGCCAGCAAGGGCACGACGAGCGAGAGCGTTGTGCGTCGGGTCATGACAGGGCTATCTTCCCACTCGTCACGGGCGGCGTCCTGACACCGGGGGGACGATACTCGGCGCGCCGTTCAGTCCACGTTCTTGAGCGCCTTCAGCAGGGCAGGGACGATGTCGAACAGATCGGCGGCCACTCCGTAATCCGCGAGCTCGAAGATGGGCGCGCCCTCATCCTGGTTCACCGCCACGATCGTCTTGGAGCCCTTCATGCCCACCACATGCTGAATCGCGCCGGAAATCCCTAGCGCGAGGTACAAGTCCGGGGCCACCGTCTGCCCCGAGCTGCCGATCTGGCGGTCCAGCGGCAGCCAGCCGCTGTCGCAAATCGGCCTGGAGGCCGCCAGCTCGCCGCCCAGTGCCCGCGCGAGCTGCTCCGCCAAGGGAATGTTGTCAGGGCTCTGGATGCCGCGGCCTACCGAGACGATGATGCCGGCCGCGCCCAAGTCCACCGCGTCAGCAGCCTCCTGGTAAGGAGCGTCGGCGCGGGTTCGAATGCTTGCCGCGTCGATTGCGATCTGGAGCCGGCGGACCGGAGCCGCGGAGCTGCCCCGCTGCGCTGAATCCCCCCGCTGCGCCCCCGACTGCAGGGAGGCGAAATGGGGCGCTTCTTCGGCGGCTACGATGTCGGCGTGGAGCTTGCCTTGGAAGAGCTGGCGGACGAAGACGGTCTCGCCTTCCTCGCAGCGGATTGCCACGGCGTCGCTGATGAACGGCCTCCCCAAGGAGGTCGCCAGCTTGGGGGCCAGATCGCGCGTCTGATAGGTGTGCGGAAACAGCACCAAGCTCGGATTGATCTGGTCGATCATCTGGCGCAGCGCCTCCGAGTAGGCGTCCGGCGTGTACCGGCCCAAAGCCGAATGGTCGGCACAGACCACCTCGGCCATCTCGTAGGTGGCCAACTCCTCGGCTAAGGGATCGAGATCGGAGCCCACCACACCCGCAACCAAGGGACGCCGAGCGGCACGGGCCACGCGCTGGCCCGCAGCCAGCGCCTCGAAGGACATTGGATGCCACGCCCCGTCATGGGCCTCAGTGACGACCAGCACGCTCATAGGACGCGCGCCTCGAATCGCAGCTTCGCCAACAGCTGCTCGGCGACCTCGGCGGGACTCCCTCGCAGCATCTCGGTCTGCTTGGCCTGCTGGGGAGGATACAGCCTCCGCACGCGTTGCTGTGGGCGGAGCTCGACACCCAACTCCTCCAAGGAGTACCTCCGAACCGGCTTGCGGCGCGCCCGCTTGATGCCCATCAGGGTGGCGTAGCGAACCTTGTTGATGCCGCTCTGGATGGTGAGCAGGGCGGGCGTGGTCAGCGTAACGGTCTGGAACCAGCCGGCTTCCAGCTCTCGCTTGCAGCGCAGGCGTCCGCCGTTCGCCGAGATCTCCATGATGATGGTGGCGTAGGGCAGGTTGAGCAACTCCGCGACCACCACGCCGGTCTGCCCGAATCCCGCGTCGTCGGACTGCAGGCCGGTCAGAATCAGATCGTGAGGTTCGCGGCCGATGGCGGCCGCCAATGCCTGACCGGTGCGGTAGGCGTCGGCTTCCACGAATCCGTCGTCCACGATGTGGACGCCCCGGTCCGCACCCTTCGCCAGCGCTTCGCGGATGGTGGATGCGGCGCGCTCCGGACCGGCCGTGACCGCCACGACCTCGCCGCCGTGCCGCTGCTTGAGCCGCAGTGCCTCCTCCAGCGCGAAGGTGTCGGGTTCATTCGTCTCGTGCGACAGTGCGTCGTCGCGAATCCACCGTTCGTCGCGACGGACGCGCAGCAGCGAGTCTCTAGCAGCGACTTGCTTCAGGCAGACGAAGATCCTCATGGGGCAGCAACCGCCCGGGCCTCCCCAGGCTATGGTTCGATCTTATCAGCGGCCGCCGTGGCGCCGGAACAGCAGCGCTCCGTTCGTGCCGCCGAATCCGAAGGAGTTGCTGAGCGAGTACTCAATCTCCATCGCTCGGGCCCGGTTCGGCACGTAGTCGAGGTTGCACCCGTCGCCAGGCCGGTCCAGATTGATGGTCGGTGGCGCCACCTGGTCCCGGAGGGCCAAGGCGGCGACGCCGGCTTCGAATCCTCCGGCGCCGCCCAGCAGGTGGCCGGTCATCGACTTGGTCGAGCTAACCGCCAGTCGGGGCGCGTGCTCGCCGAACAGCTGCTCCATCGCTGTGGACTCGATCACGTCACCCACCGGTGTCGACGTGCCGTGGGAGTTGATGTAGTCTACTTGCGACAGGTCCACGCCGGCGTCGTCGACGGCGCTGCGCATCACGCGCATGGCGCCGTCGCCATCTCCGGCCGGCGCTGTGATGTGGAACGCGTCTCCGCTCATGCCGTAGCCGACCACCTCGGCAAGGATCGGCGCGTCGCGCCGTAAGGCGCCTTCCAGCTCCTCCAGAACGAGCACGCCGGCGCCCTCGCCTACCACGAATCCGTCCCGGCCGGCGTCCCAAGGCCTGCTGGCGACGGCCGGATCCTCGTTCCGCGTGGACAAGGCTTTCATGGCCCCGAAGCCGGCGATGCTCATGGGCGTGATGGCAGCTTCGGCCCCGCCGCAGATCATCGCGTCGGCGTAGCCCTGCTGGATCAGGCGGAAGGAGTCACCCACGGCGTGGGCGCCGCTCGTGCAGGCCGTGGCCGTGGCGGAATTGGGCCCCTTGGCCCTCCAGCGGATCGACACCTGGCCAGAAGCGAGGTTCACGATCGTCGCGGGGATGAAGAACGGAGTGACGCGGCGCGGCCCGGAGCGGAGCAGCTTGGCATGCTCGCGCTCGATGATGTCGAAGCCGCCGATGCCGCTCCCCACGTATACGCCCACGCGAGACGAGATCGCAGGTGTGACCTCGAGCCCCGACATCTCCATCGCGAACTCGCTCGCGGCCAAGGCGAAATGGATGAAGCGCCCCATCTTCCGCGCATCCTTGCGCGAGACGAAGTCCAGCGGGTCGAAGTCCCGGACCTCGCCCGCGATCCGGCAGGCGAAGTCGCTGGCGTCGAACCGCGTGATGGGTCCGATCCCGCTACGTCCGCCGAGCAACGCGGACCAGCACTCCTCGGTGCCCACGCCGACAGCGGAGACTAGGCCGACGCCTGTGACAGCTACTCTTCTAGGCAACAGCGGTCCTGCTACGCTTGGTTCTCGAAGATGTAGTTGACCGCGTCCCCGACGGTGCGGATCCTCTCTGCCTCGTCATCAGGAATCTCGATGTCGAACCGTTCCTCGAAGCCCATGATCAGCTCGACGATGTCCAGCGAATCGGCGTTCAAGGATTCCTGGAAGGAGGCTTCGGGCGTCACTTGGGACTCCTCGACGCTGAGCTGCTCACAAATGATTTCTGTGACTTGCTGTTGAGTCTCTTCAAGAGATTTCATAGTCGCTCCCTTTGGCGCGGTATAACGGTCGGACAGGGTTGTTCGGCCGCTATGCCGCAAACTTCACCGCATCGCTCTGAGCCGCGGCCCGCAGGTTACAGGCTGAGCACGTAGGCGGTGATGTTGGCCTTCTCCTCCTCGCTAAGCATCTTATCGAACGCAGGCATGCCGTTGCCGCCCTGGTTCATGTTCTCGAGCACGTTCTCGCTTGTGGCGTCCTTGCCGCTCGGCAGCTTGCCGTCCTTGATCCCGGCCAAGCCGGGGCCGATCTTCTTGTCGCTACTGTCCTCGAAGTGACAAACTAGGCAGCGCTGCTGGAAGGCTTCCTTGCCCTTGGCGGCGTCGCCTGCCTCGTGATTGTCGGCGAACGCTCCCGACGCGAGGCCCAAGGCCGCCGCGAATAGTGCAAATCTTGTTCGAAACATACAGGTTTCCCCAACTTTCTCCAGTCTACCGCAGGGCGGAGGCCGGGTCAGCCGCGCGAGCGGTCCGGACTCCGAGGGGCGATTATCATGGGCCCATGACCATGTCGCGCCGCATCGCCCTGCTGTTCGCTCTGGCGGCCGGACTGCTGTCGTCCGAGACCGTGCTGGAGATCTACTGGATTGATGTCGAGGGCGGCGCGGCGACCTTGCTGGTGACGCCGGCTTCCGAGACCGTCCTGATGGACGCCGGTTGGCCGGGCTTCGGCGACCGCGATCCGAAGCGGATCCTCAAGGTCCTGGAGGAGGAGGTCGGGAAGCAGGAGCTGGACTACTTCATCGCATCGCACTTCCATCGTGACCACACGGGCGGGATTGCCGCCTTGGCCTCCATGATCCCAATCCGCGCCTTCGTGGACCACGGGGACAGCGTCGAGATCGGTTGGAGCGACCGGGCTGACGCGCTGTGGGTCAGCTACGAGGCGGCTGCCGGAGGACGACGGATGCAGGTGCGGCCCGGAGACACGCTTCCCCTGCAGGGCGTGGAGTTCGTCTTCGTCGCGGCGCGCAGCCGCTTCCTTGATCACCCGCTGGCGGACAGCGGGCCGAATCCGGCTTGCCGGGACGCCGCTGCCAAGCCGGTCGATCGCGGGGAGAACGGCAAGAGTGTGGGATTCCTCGTGCGCGCCGGACGCTTCGAGTTCCTGGACTTGGGCGACCTGAGCTGGAACTACGAGCTGGCGACCGCCTGCCCTGCCAATCTTTTCGGCGAGGTGGACCTGTACCAGGTCACCCACCACGGCATGCACATGTCAGGCGCGCCCGCGCATATTCAAGCCATCCGGCCGCTGGTCGCCGTCATGAACAACGGGCCGCGGAAGGGCGGCAGCCAAGCCACCTACCAGGCCCTGACGTCGACGGACTCCCTGATCGACCTGTGGCAGGTTCATCGCGCGGTCCAGAACGGTCCGGAGGGCAACCCGAGCGACGAGTTCCTAGCCAACCTCGGCGAGACGGAGGAGTGCGAGGGCCACTGGATCAAGGCCACGGTGCAGGCGGACGGAAGCTTCTCGCTCACCAATTCGAGGCAAGGGTTCAGTCGGATGTATCAGGCGCGCTAGGCCGCGGCTCGCGGGCGCGGCCCTCGGTCAGGAGATGTCACGCCACTTGCCCGCTTGCAGCAGCGCCGCCTCGCCCAGCAGCGAGCGGGCCTGCAGCACCACCGGATCGTAGGTCGCTTCGATCCGCCGCCCCTCGTCGTAGTCGAAGAAGGCCGTGTGGAGGTGGCGTGCTAGCGAGCGCATCAGGTACTGCCGGTCTTGGGAGCGGGTCTGGGGTCTGGGCCGGATTCCCTGGCCGCGCAGCACCCAGAGCAGCTGGTCGACCATTTCCGGGGACGGCGTCTCGCCGCGCAGCAGCGTGCCGCCCTGCGATCGCAGTTTCGCGGAGTATCGCTCCACGACGCGCAGCTGCCTCGTGAAGCGCTGCAAGTAGGTTGCCGTTGGCGTGCTGATTCGAACGTCAGGGGCGATCCCACCCAGCTCGTAGACCTTCCGCCCTTGGTCCGTCAGCCGCACGGTGGCCTTGCTGGGACGGAACTGCTCGCTGCACGGCTCGTCGAAGTACTCGCTGGGTGAGAGTCTGTCGTAGGGGCGCTGGATGAGCCGTCCGCTCGGCGAGTAGTAGCGAGCGGTCGTCAGCACCATCCCCGTAGACTCCGGCAGCGCGAAGACGGACTGCACGAGGCCCTTGCCGAAGGTGTTGGTGCCGGCGATGAGCGCCCGATCGTGATCCTGCAGAGCGGCTGCCACGATCTCAGACGCGGAAGCCGACCGGCAGTTGACCAGGACTACCATCGGGACGTTGGTGCTGGGGTGGGAACCGCTACCCCGGTACAGCCGTTCTGGCGACGAGCGGCCCCGGTGGGAGACGACGGTCTGGCCCGCCTCCAAGAAGTGGCTAGCGATGTTCACGCCGGTCGACAGCAGCCCACCCTTGTTGTCCCTCAGATCCAGCAGCAGACCCTTCATCCCTCGGTGGCTCATCTGCCGCAACGCCTCGCCCAGTTCCTCATCCGTCTCGTCGGCAAAGCTGGTTACGCGCAGGTAGGCGGTTCCGTCGTCGAACAAGATCCGCACCGGGACGGTGGGCCGCGGGATCACGTTGCGGACGAGGTCAACCTCGATCCAGTCGTCGGATCCGAGGCGCGAGACGCTCAGACTGACGCTCGTTCCCGGCGGACCCTTGACTTGGTTCGCCACTTCTGAGAGCTGCAGTTCGTTGACGGGCCTGCCGTCCACCTGCTCGATCGTGTCGCCGGGCAGGATTCCGGCCCGGAAGGCGGGGGTCTTCGGGAAAGGGAAGTCGACGACCGCCCGTCCGCCGAACTGCACGAGCTGGATCCCGACTCCAGCGTAGCGGGCGCGATCCCGTTCGCGCACTCTGGCGAACTGTTCCGTGGGGAAGAATGTCGAGTGAGGGTCCAGAGTGCCGAGCATGGCCGGAATCGCTCCCTCGTACATCGCCCGATCCCAGTCAACCTCGTCCGCGAAGCGTTTCTCCACGAGCCGCGTAGCCACTTGGACTCGGTCGATCTGGCCTTGGATCGGGGCGATCTCGATCAGATTGCCGTTGGTTCCGACGCGCAGGCCGAAGGCCCCCCCCAAGTAGGCGCAGGCGCCCACCACTACTGCGACCGGCAACGCTGAGCGCAGGATCCTCACAGCACAGGCTCCGCGGTCAACTGCAGGGCGGTGAGTGGCGGCCGGCGCATCTTGGTCAGTCTGTCGGCAGGCGGTCGATCTTTGCGGCGAGCACGAAGTCGGACTCGGTCAGGCCGTCAATCTTGTGTGTCCAGATTACGACGCCGACGTTGCCCCAAGCGAGGTGGATGTCGGGATGGTGGCCTTCGGACTCGGCTAGCTCACCAATCGCGTTGGTGAACGAGAGGGCGGTCACGAAGTCCGGGAAGCGGAACTCGCGGGTCAGATGGTGTCCGTCGACGACCGCCCAGTCAGGAACCTGCTCGCTGATTCGATCCAGTTCGGCACCTTGCAGCGGAGGCACTCCCCCCCTGCACGGCACGCAAGACTTGCTTGCCAATTCGCTCATCCGTTTCCCCGTTGGTACTCATGCTAGCACGGCTATGGGGCCGATGCGGCGGTGCGAGCCTGTCGAAGGCCGGCAAGGTCGCCAGTCGGCCAAGCCGGCCGCGGCCGTCCGGCCGAGGTCGGTGCCACGCATCATCAGGGGATGGCGGGACGGCCTCCGTGCGTGCCGCGTTCGATAGACTGGCCGTAGAGCGGGAATGGCACGTCAGCACCGAAGCGGGAGACGCTGTTGCAGTTCGCTGGTCGGGCGTTCGAATCTGGCCTTGGCCGCTATCGGTATCTCGGTGTTCGCGCTGGACCAGCTGTCCAAGGCCGCTGTCGCATCGGGACTGGCCTTCGGCGACTCCCGCAGCGTGATCGACGGCTTCTTCCGGCTTGTCCATGTCCGCAACACGGGCATGGCGTTCAGCCTGTTCCACGACGCCGATGCTTGGTTCCGGGACTACGCCTTGCCCGGCGTTCAGTTCGCCGTGATCGCGGCGCTGGTGCTGATGCTGCGCCGGATGGAGGTCGGGGGCTTGGGCCGGGTCGCTCTGGCGCTGATCCTCGGCGGAGCGGCGGGAAACCTGGTCGACCGGCTGCTGCACGGCTACGTGACGGACTTCCTGGACTTCTACGTGGGCGCTCTCCACTGGCCCGCCTTCAACGTCGCCGACAGCGCCATCACGGTCGGCGCCGGCCTGCTGATTCTCGAGTCGGTGCTAGGGCGGCGGCCCGAAGGGGAGGCCGGCAGCGAGGCTTAGGACGCTTCGAAACCCATGTATCCCAGACTTCTCGAAATCGGTTCGTTCTCCCTCCCCACCTACGGTCTGCTGATTGCCGCGGGATTCCTGGTGGGGATCTGGCTCGCGGCCCGGCTGGCCCGCCAGTCGGGAATGAGCGGCGAGAAGATCACGAACCTAGGCATCGTCTTGCTGCTGTCCGCCATCGTCGGAGCCAAGGCATTCCTGATTGCTGACAACTGGGCCTACTACGGCCAGGATCTCGGGCGGCTGTTCTCGCTGTCCGCGTTGCGTTCTGGAGGAGTGTTTTACGGCGGCCTGCTGACGGCCTTGGCGGTGGCGTACTTCTACACGCGCCGCCACCGCATGCCGTGGCTGCGGACCGCCGACGCCATGGTGCCCGGCTTGGCATTCGGCCACGCGATCGGGCGGCTGGGATGCTTCGCAGCCGGATGCTGCTGGGGGCGTGAGACGCACGTGGCTTGGGCTGTCACGTTCACCGACCCGGCAGCCAGCCAGTTCACCGGCGTCCCCTTGAACGTCGCCCTCCACCCGACGCAGCTCTACGAGGCGCTGGGAGCGGCGACGATCGGCTGCCTGCTGGTGTGGCAGTACCTGCGCCCACACCGACCGGGCTTGGTGCTGGGGCTGTACTTGACGCTCTACTCAGCGTTCCGGTTCGCGGTCGAGTTCTATCGCGCTGAGGGGGCGCGCACGCTGCTCATCGGCGACGCTGTCAGCACTACGCAGGCCGTGGCCGTCGGGCTGTGCGTGACCGGCCTGTGGCTGATGGCGGTCGTCAGCCGGAAGCCTGCCCGGCCCTGAGGCGGCCGCCTGCCGCTCAGGCCGAGGCGCGCGACACGAGCCGCGTGTCGAGTTCGGATGAGGCTGACCGCTCGTATGCCAGGATGGAGCCCATCCGCTGCTGGATGTAGCTTAGTTGGTCGCCCCCTTCCAGCAAGCACTGCCGGGAGAAGCCGTCGATCGGAAACCGCACTCGTCGTCCGGTCGGAAGCTCGAGCTCTTGGCTGGCTAGATCGATGGTGACCTCGAGGCCCGCTTCGCTTTGCGCCGCTTCCTGCAACTCCGTCAGCGTGGCTTGATCGACGATCACCGGCAGCAGTCCGTTCTTCAGGCTGTTGTTGCGGAATATGTCCGCGAACGAGGTGCTGATCACTGCCCGGAAGCCGTAGCCGATCAGCGCCCACGGCGCATGCTCTCTCGAGCTCCCGCAGCCGAAGTTGTCGCCGGCCAGCAGGACGCTGGCCCCGGCGGCGGCCGGCCGGTTGAGCACGAAGTCGGGATTGCGGCTTCCGTCCGGCAGGTAGCGCCAGTCGTTGAAGAGGTTCTCTCCCAAGCCGAGCTTCTCGATCGTCTTCAGGAAGCGGGCGGGGATGATCTGGTCGGTGTCAATGTCGCTCACCGGCAGGGCTACGGCCTTGCCGCGAAATGAGGTGACGGCTTGCATGGTGGGGCGGCTCCTTCTTCCTACAGGTAGCGGCGCGGGTCCGCCACCGCGCCTTCGATCGCCGAGGCCGCGGCTGTGAGCGGGCTGGCCAGGAATGTTCGGCCGCCCTTGCCTTGGCGGCCCTCGAAGTTGCGGTTGCTGGTCGAGACGCAGTACTGGCCGCTGCTCAGCTGGTCTCCGTTCATCGCGATGCACATGCTGCACCCGGCCTCGCGCCAGTCGGCGCCGGCTTGGCGGAACACTTCCGCCAGTCCCTCGGACTCCGCCTGCGACCTGACTTTTTCCGAGCCCGGGACGACCAGCATGCGGACCCTGGGATTCACCTTGCGGCCCTTCATCAGCTCGGCTGCGGCTCGCAGGTCGCTGATGCGGGAATTGGTGCAGCTGCCGACGAACACCACGTCCACCGGCTGGCCGGCCAAGGGGCGCCCCGCCTCGAGCTGCATGTAGTCGAGGGCCTTGCGCACCGAGGCGTTGCCGTTCGGCTCGGGAACCGGCTGGTTCAGGCCCACTCCCATGCCCGGATTCGTACCCCACGTGATCATCGGCTCCAGCTCAGCCGCGTCGATGGTGACGGTCCGGTCGTAGGCGGCGCCGTCGTCAGACGGCAGCGCCCGCCACTGCTCCAACGCCTCCTCCCACGCCGCGCCGCGGGGGGACGCCGGGCGTCCCGCGAGGTACTGGTAGGTGCCGTCGTCCGGCGCTACCATGCCCGCTCTCGCCCCACCTTCGATCGACATGTTGCAGACCGTCATCCGCCCTTCCATCGAGAGCGAGCGGATCGCCGCACCCGTGTACTCGAACACGAATCCAGTGCCGCCGCCGATGCCGATCTCGGCGATGAGGGCCAGGATGAGGTCCTTGGCCACGATGCCCTGCCTGGGTCTGCCGTGGAAGCGCACCTCGCAAGTCTTGGAGCGGTGCTGCAGCAGGCACTGCGTGGCCAGCACGTGCTCTACTTCGGTCGTGCCGATTCCGAAGGCCAAGGCGCCGAAGGCTCCGTGCGTCGAGGTGTGGCTGTCTCCGCAGACGACGGTGATCCCCGGCCGGGTGAGTCCGAGTTCGGGGCCGATCACATGCACGATCCCTTGCGATTCGTCACCGACGTCAGCCAAGGGTATGTCGAATTCGCGGCAGTTGATCCGCAGCTGCTCGACCTGCTTGGCCGCGATGGGGTCCAGAATCGGAAGCGTCTGGTCCCTTGTCGGGATGCTATGATCCATCGTCGCCATGGTCCTGTCCGGGCGGCGGACGCCGATGCCGCGATCGCGCAGGCCTTGGAACGCCTGCGGCGAAGTGACTTCGTGGACCAAGTGCAGATCAATGTAGAGGACTGGAGGCGCGCCCTCGTCGTGCGACACGACGTGCGAGTCCCAGACCTTGTCGTAGAGCGTACGCGGGGTGTTCACGACTCCGAGTGTATCGCACCGTCGGAGCGCTATTGCGGATCGGCCGCTGCGATCGCGCCCCATCGGCCTAGTCGACGCTAGGGGCTTTCGCCCAGCAGTGCGCGAATCGGAGAGGCCTGCGGGAGCTGCCGGAGGCAGAGCGCAGAGTCCGTCTAGGCCGCCGTCTGGCGGGGCCGGTGCGCCGTCCGGTCTCTCGCCGCCCGCTCTCGCTCCCGCCGCAGCCCGCGAGCGGTCGAGCTGCCAACGAACTTGCCGTGGCACGAAGCCTCAGAGTCTGCTATTGGTGAAGGTTGGAATAAGCTGTGTTCGTGGAATCGATCCGGCCGAAGTTCTGCAGCTGCTAGTTCTGGGGTGCGGTTGGGATGGCGGAAGGGTGGTGCGCCGCGGCAGGTGAGAGGTGAGTTTTCCCTAGTCCTGAGGACATCCGTCTGCGACTTCCGACCGGCCTCCGCCATGGCAGGCCCAGTTCCGTACTGTGCGGTGCGGCAATCCGGCCGCTGACGGGTCCGTACGCGCCCAGCTTGCTGCACGACCCGCTTGGAGGCCAGCGGTGAGCGAGACCGTCAGCCGCTCGGACCCGCTGCTGCGGCCGGTACTGGTCTTGAACGCGAGCTACGAGCCGATTCACGTGTGCGCCGTGCGGCGCGCTGTGATCCTGATCGTCAAGGGCGTCGCTCTGGCCGAGGAGAGTGGCGAGGGCCTGCTGCGCTCGCCGTCACAAGCCATGGATGTCCCTTCGGTCATCCGTCTCTTGGAGTACCGGCTCATCCCGCGCCAGACCCGCGCGATCTCGAGGAAGAACATCCTGTTGCGCGACCAGCACACCTGCCAGTACTGCGACCAGCGGTTCGGCGCGGGGGAGCTCACTCTCGACCATGTCATCCCAAGGTCGCGCGGCGGCGCCAACACTTGGGAGAACCTAGTCGCCTGCTGCCTGCGCTGCAACAACCTCAAGGGAGACCGGCTGCCCGACGAAGCCTCCATGCATCTGAGCCGCATGCCCAAGCCGTTCAATCTGCACACCAGCCGCAGCCTGATGCGGCAGATGGGGCGGCGGCAGCAGAGTTGGCGGAAGTACCTCTTTCTTTAGGGGCGCGGTCGGGGCCGTTGGGCCGGGGTCGAATCGAGCGCAGCAAGGGCCGGCTGAGGCGCGGCCAGCCGTGCCACTGCTCCAGTCCCTCCCTCCTGCCCGATACTGGTTGGCATGCATCGCGAGCGCTGGCTGTTGTTGGACGCTGACGACACCCTGTGGGAGAACAACATCTACTTCGAGCGGGCAATCGAGCAGTTCGTCGGCTATGTCGACCATCCGACCCTCACTCCTAGCGAGGTGAGGACGGCGCTGGACGAAGTGGAGGCGCGCAACATCAAGCTGCGCGGCTACGGCACAGACAACTTCGCGCGCAACTTGGTTGAGACCTTCGAGCTGCTTCGCCGGAAGCGGGCGTCAGACAGGGAGCGAGGGCACCTGCACGGCCTGACCGACCAGATCAGGAATTGCCCGATGGAGCTGATTCAGGATGTCCCCGAGACCGTGGCCCAGCTCGCCCAGCGCTACCGCTTGGGACTTGTCACGAAGGGGGACGAGCAGGAGCAGCGATCCAAGTTGGACCGCTCCAGACTGAGGCGGCACTTCGACTTCGTCCGGTTCGCGCCCGAGAAGGACACCGCCTGCTATCGCGAGGTGATCCGGAAGATCGAGGCGGACCCCGCCAGCACGTGGATGGTCGGCAACAGCCCGAAGTCCGACATCAATCCAGCTCTTGAGGCCGGACTCGGCGCCGTGCTGATACCCAACGGAAACACTTGGAGCTTGGAAATGCAGGCTGTGCCCGATTCTCACGCCCGCTTCCGCAGGCTGGGCCGGTTCGCCGACTTGCTGTCGGTGTTCTGACCGGCGGAGCCACCCCTGCGCAGGCCGCTCCCCGCCAGCGCACGCTCGTAGACGGCCACCGTCTCGGCCGCCATGCGGTCGGCGTGGAAGTTCGCCAGTACCGCCTGCCGACCCGATTCGCCGAGTTGCCGTGCCCGCTCACGGTCCAGTAGCAGGCGCTCCAGCTGCCGCGCTAGGTCGCGGCTGTCCTCGGGCCGGCACAGCAGGCCGCCCTCCGTCGCCGCCAGCAGTTCGGGAAACACGCCAATGCGGGGCTGCACCACCGGCGTTCCGGCGGCCAGCGCCTCCAGTACGTACAGGCCCTTGGACGCGCCGTAGGCCGTCGGCACAGAGAAGGCGTCTAATGCGGCCAGGAACTCGAGCTTGCGGTCCCTCGTTAGGAACCCGTGGTCCTCGAACTCGAAGCGCCTCGCGAGCTGGTCCAAGTAATCTTGGTGCGCGGCGGCGCGCCAGCCGGCGACATGCAGCTCGACGCCGTGGCCGGGGTGGTCCGCTCGCAGCTTGGCACAGGCCTCGGCCAGCAGTTCCAAGCCCTTTGCGCGCGGCTGAACCCTCGCTAGGTAGCCGACCCGGAACTGCCCGCCGGTCCGGGCCGCGCTCCGCCTGTAGCCGTCGACGGAGATGCCGGGCAGCACGGTCTCGACCGGCGCCGCCCGATTGCCCAGCAGATCGGCCATGGAGGTCGACTGGGCCTCGCACGGCGCGACGAACCGATCGATGTGCGGCGCGTGGGCTCGCAGCAAGGAGTGGCAGGCGGTGCGGTGCGGCTCGGTGAGTCCCCGGAGGAACTGGTCCTCGCCTTGCAGCGAGCACACCACCGGCACGGAGAGGTCGCGCCGGATCGGCAATGCCATCGATGCCAGCATGGAGTTCGTCAGGTGTACTACTTCCGGACGAAGCTTCCGCAATGTCCTGACTAGTTTCCTCATCTCCCTGCGGTACGGTCCAGCCTCACCTAGGAACGTCTTGTGCGTCATGGCGCCAAGGCTGGCAGGATCCGTCTCCACGCCTAGGTTGCTGGCCTTGCGCAGCAGGCCCGGACTGTCCAGCAGCCAGTCCAGGAACCCCATCGAGCGGAATATGGCGTACTTGTCCTGGAGGTAGAGATTGATGCCCCCGAAGACGACCTGCCGCTCACTGACATCCTCTTCGTCGGTGAGCAGCGGGGTGTAGGCCGGCAGGAGCACGGCGTCGTGCCCGAGTCTCCGCAAGGCGGCTGCCAAGGCGTTGTCCTTGATGCAGTTCCCGCAGTACGTGCCGGCCGCCCCGGCTGTAATGTACGCGATTCTCACGGGATTCCAACCTCGGAAGCCGAAGCCGCGGGGCCTCGCGGCCGCCCTACGTTACGCCGTGCCGCCCCTGCCGTCATCATGCGGGGAAGTAGCGTTCCAGCGTCCTCTCGGAGGGCGGTCGAGTGAGCAGCGAGACGACGACCAGCGCAGCCGTCGAGGCCGCCACCATCGCGGCTGCCGGCAGCATCCCGAGGAACAATGGCGAAGGGTCGCTGCCATAGCCGCTGGCGTGGAAGAACCATCCACCGGTGAGGACTGTCGTCACGGTTGCGGCAATCGCGCCCAGGGCCGTCGCGCGTCGCCAGTAGAGCGCCGCCACGGCGACCGGGAAGAGGGCGGCGTAGCCGCTGAAGCACCATACGCCCAGTGCGAACACGCTGCGCGGCTCGGCCAGCGAGCACAGATAAGCGGCGCAAGCGACGGCGGCCACGAACAGCCTGCCCAACCGCAGCTTGAGGCGGTCGCTCAGCGCTCCCTCGGGAGCTAGCCGGGAGGCTACGTCGTGAGTGAACATCGAACCGATCGCCAGCAGTTGCGAGTCGAGCGAGGACATGATGGCCGCCAAGATGCCGGCGCCGAGGATGCCGCCGAGCACTGGGCCTGTCAGCCCCTGCACCATCGTGGCCAGTTCGCTGTTCGCTGGCGACCCGGGCGGCACTACCAACGAGCCGTCGGGCAGGAGCGCGGCTGTAGCCCAGACGCCCACCAAGACGCAGGGCAGCCAAACCAGCAGCATGCAGACGGGGTGCAGAACGATCATCGGACGGAACGCCGCCGCCGACCTCGCGGTCAGCCAATGCTGGTAGATGTGCGGGAACATCCCGATCGACAGAGGAATGAAGCCATAGCTGGCGAAGTGCAGCTTCCCTAGCGCTTCTCCGCGGACCAGCTTCTCCGGATGCGCCGCCAGCACGGCCTGAGTTGCGGTTTCAGGCCCGCCCAGCTTGGCTGAGATTACCACGAAGGCCAAGATCCCGGTCGCGATGAACACTCCGGCCTGCAGCGCGTTGGCCCACGCGGCGGCGCGCAGGCCGCCGGCGAACACGTAGGTCAGCACCACGCCGGTCACACAGAGGCCGGTCAGCCAGGGCGGGACGCCCCCTCCGGTGGAGGCGAACGCATCGGGGAACGCCCCGGCGGTCAGCGCCTGCATGACGCTGCCGGCCCCGAGCAGGCCGATGAGCAGGTACGGAACGACCAGCCCGGCCAGCACCGGGAACAGCACGAAGGCGAGCGCGTCGCTGTCGAAGCGCTGCCGGAAGAATTGCACCTGGGTCGTGTAGCCGTGCCGCTTGCCGATCGACCACAGCCGGACGCCGACGAAGAAGAATACGGCCGAGTGGACGAGGCCGGACCAAGACGCCATCAGCCCGTAGACGCCGATCCCGGACCGGTACGCCTCCCCGGTGCTGCCGACGATCGAGAAGGCGGTCATCGAGGTGCCGAAGACGGAGAGGAACAGCAGCGTCGGCCCGATGGAGCGGCTGGCCAGGAAGAAGTCCTGCGTGGTGCGCCGGAAAGAACGGTTGCTGACGAGACCGAGGGCCAGCAGCGCCAGCAGGTAGGCGCAAGCCACGGTGAACTGAGTCACCGGTCGCGGCCTCCGGACGACCCTTCCGTCTCCGCCTCTGCCTCGAGGTGCGCAGGCCACGCATGGCGGACGGCCGCCAGCCAGAAGGCGGCGGTGGCGAGCGAATAGGCAGCGTGGTATGCCAAACCGGACGGCAGGAATCCAGCCAGCAGGCGGTCGTCCTGCCAGAGCCAGAAGTCTTGGTGCAGCACGCCCAGCGTCACGAGGCCCGCCAGCAGGAGTCGGAGTGGCATTGTGCGGATCAATGGCTCCCGCGGCCCGGAGCGGGGTTGCCGGCCTAGGCCAGCGCCTTCCTCACCAGAGAGCCGTGGACGTCGGTGAGGCGGAAGTTCCGCCCCTGGTACTTGAAAGTAAGCCGCTCGTGGTCAATTCCGAGCAGGTGCAGGAGCGTGGCATGCAGGTCATGCACGTGAACCGGGTCTTCGACGATGTTGTAGCTGAAGTCGTCGGTCCGGCCAATCGCAACGCCGGGCCGGACGCCCGCGCCAGCGATCCACATGGTGAAACAGCGCGGATGATGGTCGCGCCCGTAGTTGTCCGCCGTCAGCTTGCCTTGGCTGTAGACGGTCCGTCCGAACTCGCCGCCCCAGACCACCAAGGTGTCCTTGAGCAGGCCCCTGCGTGCAAGGTCCTCCACCAAGGCGGCCGAGGGCTGGTCGGTGTCGAGGCACTGCTTGCGAATTTGGTCCGGCAGGTCGGTGTGCTGGTCCCAGCCTCGGTGGAACAGCTGCACGAAGCGCACGTCGCGTTCCAAGAGGCGACGCGCCAGCAAGCAGTTCGCGGCGAAGGTGCCCGGCTTCTTGGAATCCGGGCCGTAGAGCCGGAAGGTCGACTCCGGCTCCGAGGACAGGTCCGTTAACTCTGGAACGGACGCCTGCATGCGGAAAGCCATCTCGTACTGCGAGATGCGCGTGAGGATTTCGGGATCGCCGTACTCCTCGAAACGGGCTTGGTTGAGCCGTCCGAGGTCGTCAAGGAAGCGCCGGCGGGCCGCCCTGTCGACTCCGGCGGGATCGGACAGGTACAGCACCGGATCGCCCGTCGAGCGGAACTTGACTCCCTGATACTTGGTGGGGAGGAATCCGCTGCCCCACAGGCGGTCGTACAACGGCTGGCCGTTGCGCCCGCTGCCCGAGGAGACCATGACGACGAAGCCGGGCAGGTCGCTGTTCTCGCTGCCCAAGCCGTAGGAGAGCCATGCTCCGATCGACGGTCTGCCGGCCAATTGGGCGCCGGTTTGGAAGAAAGTCACCGCCGGATCGTGATTGATCGCCTCGGTATGCATGGCCTTGAGGATGCAGAGGCGGTCCGCTATCTTCGCCGTGTGCGGCAGCAGTTCGCTGATCCACGCTCCCGACTGCCCGTGCTGCCGGAACTTGAAGATCGACGGCGCGATGGGGAACGACGACTGGGTGGCCGTCATGCCGGTCAGTCGCTGCCCTTGTCGAACGGAGTCGGGCAGGTCCTCGCCGCGCAGGTCTTCTAGGGCCGGCTTGTAGTCGAAGGTGTCGAGCTGGGAAGGAGCTCCGGACTGGAACAGGTAGACGATCCGCTTGGCCTTCGGCGCGAAATGCGGCCGAGTGACAAGGCCCTCAGGCCGCAGGTCCTTGGTGAGAAGGCTGGCCAGAGCCGCCACGCCGACGCCGTGCGCGGACCTTCCGAAGAAGTGTCTTCGAGTCCATCCGGCTGGTTGCGGGGCTCCGCGGTCCATCAGATCACCATCCGCGCCCATTATACGGGAAGCCCATCAGAGGAGCGCTGGTTCCGGGCCTGACCCTCTCATGCCCGGCGCGCCCGTGCCGGGTCTGGGAATCAAGCAGGGACCGACGTCACCAGGAGCGGCGATTCTAACGCCAGCGCGCGGCCATTCTCCTGTCGCGCGGGATCTCTCCGTCTGTCCAGCAAGTGCAACAGCCTGCAGTCTCAATCCATTGCGCTGAGCAAGCGCCCACGGGCTGGTCCGCAGCGACGAGACCTCCGACGGGCAGGCACCACGGTGTAGGACCTTCCTGAAGCCATTGCCAGCGGCGGCCCGTGGACACCGCGTCCGGCAGGCTGCGCCTCGGCTGGAAGGATCGTTTCGCTCCAACAGAATCCGAGCCTGGCGTGACGGTGCCGCTTCGAGCAGCTCCTGTCCTAGACAGGACTGCCGCTCGGCGATCTCCCGCAGGAGAAGAGGCGCCAGTCGATTGCCGCCGGCTCGTGCGATCGCTGTCGGCGGACCTACTCGCGCGTGATGGCCTCGTCAAGGTTGAGCAGCAGGCTCGCCATCATCGTGTAGGCGGCCAGCTCCGGGTCCGCTTGGGGTCCGCTTTGCGGGGTGTCGTCGGCTCCCAGCAGCGCGGCCGCTGCCTTCAGATCGCCTTGGAACCGATCCAGCTGGTAGCTGAATCCGCTGGCTAGAACAGCCGCCTCGTCCTCGGTGGGCTCCCTAGCGGTGATCAGCCGAAACATTTGGCCCAGCCGAGCGCTAGGTTCCGGCCCAGACATGCGCCGAACCCGAGCTGCGAGGGCTTCCGCCGCCTCGAGGTACGCCGCGTCATTCATTCGGTTGAGCGCTTGAAGCGGGGTGTTGGTCCTTACGCTGCGCACTGTGCAGGCCTCGCGGCCAGCCGAGTCGAACAGCATCATCGAAGGCGGCGGGACGGCCCGCTTCCAGAAGGTGTACAGGCTCCGTCGGTACAGGTCTTCGCCTTGGCCGAGCTCGTAGTCCTTGCCTCCGGCCAGCTCCGTCCAAAGGCCGGGTGGCTGGTAGGGGCTCACAGAAGGGCCTCCCACCTTGCCAACCAGCAGGCCCGACACCGCCAAGCTCAGGTCCCTGACCGTCTCGGCCGGGAGACGCAGGCGGGAGCCTCGTGCCAACAGACGGTTGCGCGGATCCCGGGCGGCGAGCTCGGGCCGGGCCCGAGAGGACTGCCGGTAGGTCGCGCTGAGGACGACATTCTTCAACAGCGCCTTGATGTCCCAACCTGAATCCATGAACTCCACGGCGAGCCAGTCCAGCAGGTCTGGATGCGTGGGCCATTCGCCTTGCGCCCCGAAGTCTTCCACGGTTGCGACGATCCCGGTACCCCACAGCATCTGCCAGAGGCGGTTCACCATGACCCGGGCGGTGAGCGGGTTGTCCTTGGAGACTAGCCATCGCGCGAAGTCGAGACGGCTGCGCGGATCGGACGGCGAGAGCGTGGACGGCAGGCCGGGGGAGACCTGCTCGGCGGGTGCGTCATAAGCGCCGCGATGGAGGAGATGGGTCTTCCTTCTGGGGATCATCTCCCGCATGACCATCACGCTGGGGACGGCGTCCCAGTAAGCCTGCCTCTTCGCTGCGAGGTCGCGGATCCTGGCCGTCAGGCTGGTGATCCGTTGGGGCCCCAGCACGTTGCGGTAGGCACGGTCCAGCTTGTCACTCTCGCCGGGGCGGCGAGAGGCTGCCGGGAGGCCGGCGATGTCGGCAGCGGTCGCCTCGACTGCTGCGACGGCCATCTCCGAGGCGCTCAGCTCGCGACGGTAGATCATGAGCCCGCGGATCGCCCCTCGGAATTCCAAGCCCAGGCCTCCGCCCACCCTCAGAGGTTCCTTGGAGCGGATCTCCTGGTTCATCTCGTCTCGGATCACTTTCAGATCGACAGGTTTCCCGTCCACGTAGACCTTTACTCCAGAGGCCAGCCGCGTGCCGTCGTAAGTGAATCCCACGTGGTGCCAGGTGCCCAAGGCGAGCGGCTCCTTGGATTCCAGCCGCAGGCAGTCGTCGAGCCAGCGATTCACCAGGTTGACCTGCAGCTTGCCGGCCTTCAGATAGAGACCCCAGCCGGGATTGCCTTGGGTGTCGTCTTCGGGCGCCACGTTGCCGGTCCTTGAGACGATGGCTCCGTCCGGACTGGCGGAGTGGATCCAGCCTGCCGCGCTGAATCGACCGTAGAAGCTGAAGTCGGCTTGGTCTCCCAAGTCGGCAACGTCGCCGCCCTGGAAGGTGTGGTCTCGCGGTGCCGCGCCCGCCTCCCGTTCGGGGAAGGTTGCCACTAGGCCGCGAGCGTCGAACCAGTCGAGCCCCGACTTCGCTGTTTCGCGCTCCCATGCGGATCGGGCCGCCGATTCCGACTCGGCCAAGAGACTGTACTCCTTGCGTAGGTTGGCGAGCGTGGCGTCCATTTCTGCCAAGCGCCGCTCTTGCTCTGGCGTCGGCGCCTTGACGAAGGGCGGGGAATTGCCGTACTTGAACGCCTTGCCCTTCTCCGGCACGTTGTTGAAGTAGGCGAACAGCTCGTAGTACTCCTTCTGCGTGATGGGATCGTACTTGTGGTCGTGGCAGCGCGCGCAGCCGACGGTTAAGCCTAGCCAGACTGTTGATGTGGTGTCGACGCGGTCGACCACGTATTCGACGGCGTACTCCGCGTCGACGATGCCGCCTTCCCCGTTTCCGCGGTGGTTGCGATTGAATCCGGTCGCGATGACCTGTTGCAGGGTGGCGCCGGGGAGCATATCCCCCGCAAGCTGCTCAACCGTGAACTCGTCGAACGGCTGGTTGGCCGCGAACGCGCTGATCACCCAGTCGCGCCAGCGCCACATGCTGCGCTCGGCATCGGTCTGGTAGCCGTTGGTGTCGGCGTAGCGAGCGGCGTCCAGCCAGCGGATCGCTAGGCGCTCGCCGTAGCCGGGTGAGGACAGCAGCCGGTCGACCACGGCCTCGTACGCTCCGGGCGACTCGTCAGCCAGGAAGGCGTCCACATCCGCCAGCCTAGGGGGCGCGCCGGTAAGGTCGAAGGTCACGCGGCGGATCAGCGTCTCGCGGGCAGCGGGGGGCGCGGGTTCCAAACCTTCGTCACGGAGCCTGCGCAGCACGAAGCTGTCGATGGCGTTGACCGGCCACTCCGGATGGCGGACTGTAGGGACCGTAGGCCGCCGCGGCGCCACGAACGCCCAATGACCCTGCCAGCGGGCTCCTTGCCCGATCCAGGCCCGGATCTTCTCGACGGCGTCGGCGGGCAGCGGGTCGTGCCCCATGGCGGACGGTGGCATGCGGCGTGCCGCGTCAGGGGTCGAGATGCGCAGGAAGAGTTCGCTGGCGTCCGGGCGTCCAGACTCGATCACCATGCGGCCGCTGCTGGCTTCCGAGAAGGCTCCGTTCTCGGTGTCCAAGCGCAGCGCGGTCATCCGCTGGGCTTCGTCAGGCCCGTGGCAGGCGTAGCAGTTCTCAGAGAGGATGGGGCGGATGTCCCGATTGAAGTGGACTTCCGGATGCTGCTGCGCCGCCACCGTGAGGGCGGCGGCCAAGGCCGCCAAGGTCAGCTGGACGGAACGTGGCATCTCCGCTTGAATTATAGGCGGTCGGGTCGCAAGAGGTTGGAGTTCCGATCGTCTGGTCGGGAGAGCCCCGAGCTGCAACTACATCAGCTTGGGCTGGTGGCTGCGCGAGACCAGCACCACGGCCTGAGCCTCGGCCAGCAGTCCTTCGCCTACCGGCCCGAGCCCCTCTCCGGTCTTGGCCTTCACGCCGACCGCGTCCCGGTCGATTCCGAGCAGGGACGCCACGCTGTCGCGGATCCGGTCACGGTGCGGAGCCAGCTTGGGCCGTTCGATCGCCACCACCGCGTCAATGTTCACCACCTCCCATCCGTAGCTGTCAAGCAGCTCGGCGACGTGGCGCACGAACACGCTGCTGTCCGCGTCCCTCCACTGCGGATCGGAGGGAGGGAACAAGGCTCCGATGTCCCCTTTAGCCACTGCGCCGAGCATCGCGTCGGTAATGGCGTGCAGCAGGATGTCGGCGTCGGAATGGCCCAGCAGACCCTTGTCGGCGGGAATCTCGACTCCTCCGAGCATGAGCTTGCGCCCCTTCGCCAGCCGGTGCGAATCGAAACCCATCCCGACCCGCATCTCGGGCTGCTCAAAGCTCATCAGCGGCGGCGGCTTCACGTTGCTCCTCTTCGTAGTACAGTTCGGCTAGCGCCAAATGGTGGGGGCGTGTGATCTTGATGTTCCTCTCGCTGCCGCGCATCACGAACACGTCCTCGCCGAGGTGCTCGACCAAGCTCGACTCGTCCGTACCCGAGAAGCCGTCGCGACGCGCCTGCTCGTAAGCCCGCCTCAGCAGCGAGGCGTTGAACACTTGCGGGGTCTGCACGAGCATCAGCCGTTCCCTCGGAATCGTGGCCTGTACGACGGTCTGGCTAACTTGCTTGACCGTTTCTTCAGCCGGCATGCCCGGAATCACCGCGCCGTGGACCGCGGCGTGGTCCAGTGCACGCTCGATCAGCCCCACCGGAACGAAGGGCCGCACGCCGTCGTGAACGGCTACCAAGTCGGCGGTGTCGGCGATCGCGTCGAGACAGCGCCCGACCGACTCCTGCCGGCTCGGTCCGCCGGCCAGCACCCTCACCCGGCCGTGGGAGTGTAAGAACGGCAGCAGGCGGCTAGTGCTTGAGACCCACCCCTCCGGCACGGCCACCAAGACTTCCTGGATCCTATCGATGGCGAGGAACTTCTGTACGGTGAGTTCTAGGATCGAGACGCCCCGCAGCTTCATGAACTGCTTCCTCGAGCTGCCGTAGCGGTCGGCGACCGCTCTTCCCATCCGGGTGCCGTGGCCGGCAGCGGGCAGGATTGCCGCAACTCGCATGGAATCAGGTCATCCCCTCGCGGTGGTGAAGCCTCCCGACCAGCCCCCCGCTCCGCTGCAGGGTGGCCCGGGACGGCAGGCAGGCGAGGCTACGACTCCAGGATTGCTTTGCAGTAGCCGAAGCATTTTCTGACTTCCTCGACCGTGTCGTCCCCGCGGTACTCGTACTCGATATTCGCCGGGATCTTGTAACCGCTGTCGCGGAGCAGCGCGAGCACCTCTCGGATCGGAGTGTCCCCTTCGCCGAACGGAAGATTCTCGCCTTGGTCCGCCTTGCGGTCCTTGATGTGCAATGCCACGATCCGGTCGTGGTTCTCCCGGATGTACGCGACGGGATCAAAGCCCGCGGCCACGAAGTGCCCGATGTCCAAATTGACCGCGATCCGGTCATTGCCGTCCGAGGCGGCTGCGAAGTCGTCGGGTGTGGCGAACTCGTTCTCGCGGATCCTCGAGTGGTTGTGCATGCCCACCATCATGTCGAAGCGCTGGGCCGCCGCGTTGACGCGCTTGGAGACGCTCACCGTGCCGGAAGCCGTGATGGCCTTGGCACCCATGGCCTTCGCCATCTCGAACCCGCGTGCGATCTCCTCGTCGGTGAAGTCGTCGCGAAAGCTGTAATTGAGCGCGTTGAGGGCGATCCCGGCTTCATGGAACTGCGTGCCGATCTCCTCGAAGCGGCTGATGGGTGTTCCGGTGCGGAATTCTCGCAGCGCCTCGCGCCCGCCGGGAGCCCTGCGGGACTCGCGCAGCGGCTCGAAGTGCCCGCTCCATAGCTCGCAGGATCCGATGCCGATGGACCGCATGGCTTCAATGGCCTTGTCGAGAGAGCGGTCGCGGAAGCTGTAGCTTTGGGCGCCGATGGTCACCCCGCGGAATGTGGAATTGATCGGGTCGTGGGCATTCGCCCGCCCAGCTAGGGCGAGCCCGGCTCCGGTCCCCAGCAGGGAGCGAGCGAAGCCGCGACGGGTGGTATGTGTCAAGAGCATGAGGGGCTGAACACTCTCATTGTGCCACAGCCACCCCTGCCGCTGTCGGATGTCGCAGCTTGCCGGTGCCGCGACCCGCTAGGCGGATGTCGCGCGACGATCGGAGACTCGGAACCGCGCCGCCGAACAGCGATGCCGCCCGGATCGCAGAGCGTGCCCCGAGGGGCGTGGATCCGGTCTGGAGGACTGCTGTAGAGTGGTCGGGTGCCTGTTCCGCACCAATTCCGTCTCTCGGTTTGCAATGAACTGTACGAGGGCGAAGACTTCGCCGGGACCTGCCGCTCTCTCCGCAGCGCGGGCTGGGACGGCATCGAGATTGCTCCCTTCACGCTGATGACGGATGCGACGCAGCTGCCGCGCAGCCGCCGGACGGAGGTGCGGGACATCATTGTCTCGGAAGGCTTGGAGTTCGTCGGGCTGCACTGGCTCACCGTCGGACCAGAGGGCCTGCACGTCACCACTCCCGACGCCGCCGTGCGGCGCAGGAGCTGGGACTATGTTCGTGGGCTGGTCGAACTGTGCGCGGGCCTGCGCCCCGGGCCTGCGCCGGGCGGCGTGATGGTATTCGGATCTCCGAAGCAGCGTTGTCGCGTCGGCGGCCTCAGCCGGGCTGAGGCGGAGGGCAACTTCGTGGCAGGGCTGCGGTCTATCGTGCCCGACCTCGAAGCCGCGGGCGTGACGTTCTGCGTGGAAGCGCTCCCCACCGACCAATGCGACGTCATCGTGAAGTTGGACCGCGCCGCCGAGATCGTCGACCAGATAGGCAGCCCGATGGTGCAGACCATGTTCGACTCCCACAACGCCGTCGAGGAGCGCGAGCCGCATCACGAGCTGGTCGAGCGCCACTGGTCCAAGATCCGCCACATCCACGTCAACGAGCTGGACGGCAGCTACCCCCGTCCGTCGGGAGGCTACGACTTCAAGCCGGTGCTGCAAGTGGCCAAGGACCGCGGCTTCGACGGTTGGGTGTCCATGGAGGTCTTCGACTTCTCGCCGGGGGCGGAAGCAATCGTGACCGAGTCGATCGCTTACCTGAAGGGCGAACTGGCGAGACTGGACTGACCTCGCGGTGCGCGCGCTGGCGGCGGTTCCGGGCCGCCCTCAGAACACCGAGAACGTAAAGACCGAGTCTTGGCCCCGGGGAGTGATGCCGTACTCGCCGGGCTGGAGGCTGGCGTTGATGCGGATGCGGACCACCCGTTCCTCAATGCCCTCCAGATTCAGGAAGAATGGTTCCGCCACCACCTTCTTCTTCTTGCGGTAGAGGAGTTCCCGCGTGCCTTTGACGACCTCGAAGCGGTACAGTTCCAGGTCCCGAGGGTCGACTTCGCCGGAGTCGAAGAGGAAGTCCGGCGCAGCGAGGGGAGTCTTGACCGCGGCGGCGGCCCCTAGGATCCGGTAACGGACTTGATTCTTCGATTCCTCCATTGTGGCGACGGCCTGATCGAGTTCGACCAGCTGGCTGCCGTGAATGAGGAAGGGCACGTCCTGCTTGGTCGGGTTCGGTAGCCCGAGGCGGTTGAGCTCGCCGTCTTGTTGGGCCGCCAGTGTGATGCAGCACAATGCGAGCAGCTTGGCCAGACGAGACATACGGCCAGTCTAGCCGGTGGCCGAACCGCGGCCGGCCATCCAGCCCCCGCGCCGAGCCCCCGGCGCTACGCGCGCCGGGACGGTCGTAGTGCTCGCTTATCCTTGAACCATGCTGATCCGTCGCGCCGAGCCTGACGACATCGACACGGTGGTCGAGTTCAACGCTCGCTTGGCCGAAGAGTCGGAAGGCGTCCAGCTGGATCGTTCGCGGCTGCGAGAGGGAGTTCGGGCCGTGCTGGACGACGAGGGGCGCGGGCTCTACTTCCTCGCCGTGTCGCGTGGCCGGCCAGTCGGCCAGCTGGGGCTGACTTACGAATGGAGCGATTGGCGCAACGGGGTCTTCTGGTGGCTGCAGAGCGTCTTCGTGCTGTCGCAGTTCCGTCAGCAGGGCGTGCTGAGGGCGCTGCACGACCATGTGCTCGGCTTGGCCGAGGCCCGAGGGGTCTGCGGCATCCGCCTGTACGTCGAGCGCGACAACGAATCCGCACGGGCCGCTTACAGCCGCTTGGGCATCCGTCCAGCCAGTTACATGATGCATGAGGCCGACTTCGTGTTGAACCGCGCCACGGGCCGATGACTGCTCGGCGGGCTTCGCATCGCGGGCTGCCCTCGCGGAGCGTCCTATGGAGCATCGGGCACGCTCTATGATGGCTAGAGCATGAGTCTACTTGCAGGCAAGACCGCAATTGTCACCGGGTCCGGGCGCAGCATCGGCAAGGCCGTGGCCAAGCTGTTCGCCCGCCACGGGGCCCGCGTGGTGGTCAACGACTTGGATGCCGGACCGGCTGAGGAAACGGCGTCTGAAATACGGGCGGCCGGTGGCGAAGTCGCGCTCAGCGTCGGAAGCGTGACCGATCCCGAGGTGCCCGCGTCGATCGTGCGGACCGCTCTGGACTCGTTCGGCTCCTTGGACATTCTCGTCAACAACGCCGGATACACTTGGGATGGCGTGATCCACAAGATGAGCGACGACCAGTTCTCAGCGATGCTCGACGTCCATCTCACAGCCCCGTTCCGGATGGTGCGGGCCGCTGCTTCGTTCCTGCGCGAGTCGGCCAAGGCCGACCTTGCGGCGGGCCGCCAGCCCCCTTGTCGCAAGATCGTCAACGTCAGCTCGACCTCAGGCGTGGCTGGCAACGCCGGTCAGATCAACTACGCCGCCGGAAAAATGGGCGTGGTAGGGATGACCAAGACGATCGCCAAGGAATGGGGGCGGTTCAACATCTGCTGCAACGCCGTGGCTTACGGCTTCATCAAGTCCCGCCTGACGCAGGCCAAGGAATTGGGGGAGACCACCTCCTCAGGCATCGCCCTCGGTATTCCCGACGCAATGCGCAAGCATGCGCTGCAATCGATTCCCCTGCGCCGGCACGGCACGCCCGAGGAGGCCGCCGGGCCAGTGCTGTTTCTAGCGTCCCCGCTGTCGGACTACGTGACGGGTTCAGTCGTGCTGGTGACCGGGGGCAGCGTCGTCTGATCCGCGACGGAGCCGTTGCGGCCCGGCGGCTTCGGGCACGCTCCGCAGCGCAGGGAGTCCCCGTTCGCGTCGACGATGTCAGGGCCGCCGCACGAGCCGCGCAGGCAGCGGCCCTTGGCGAGCAGTCCAACCGCCATGATGCCCATGGCTGCCGCCACGACGCCCACCGCCAGCAACGCTGTCGTCAATTCCATTGCGCTTCCATTCTCGCACGGAAGGCGCTTGTAACGGCCTCGCTAAGGCCCTCCCCGTCGTCACGGAGGATGAGCAGCGCAGCCAGTCCCTCCCGTTCGGCCAGCGCCATGCCGTCCTCCTCGCCCAAGACCAGCAGGGCCGTGGCGAATGCGTCGGCCAGCATCGCGCTGCGGTGGAGCACCGTTGCGGAAGCGACGCGGCTGCCGGCTGGACGGCCGGTCCTGGGGTCGAGGATGTGACCGTACCGGCGGCCGGCGGCTTCCCGGAAGTTTCGGTAGTCGCCCGAGGTCGCCACGGCCGTGTCGTTCACGGAAACGATGCGGTGGACCATGCGGCCCAAAGGGTCCGGCCGCTCCACCCCAACGCGCCACGCACGGCCCTCAGGCCCGCGGCCTCTGGCGAGCAGATCTCCGCCTACATCCACCAAGTGGTCGGCATGGCCGAGGACCAGCAGGGCCTTGCCGACGCGGTCGACCGCGTAGCCCTTGGCTATCGCCGACAGATCGACTTGCAGATCCACCGCCCGCTTGGTGACGTATCGACCGTTGGAATCCAGAGTGAGGTTGCTCCAGCCGGACGAGGCGAGCAGTCTCTCGACGGCCTCTTGGGACGGGGGGCGAGCAGCCGCGTCGGCGCCGAAGCCCCACGCGCCCACCAGTCCTCCGACCGTGACGTCGAAGGCGCCGGCGGTCGTTGCGCCGACCTCCCGGGCTGCGTCCAGTACTGCGAAGGTCGGCTCAGAGACCGGGAACGGGTCCAGGCTGCGGCTGCGGTTGAGGCGCGAGACCTCCGAATCCGCTCGGTAGGTCGACATCAGCCGGTCGACTCGTGTCAGCTCGGCCGCTACCGCCTCCTCGATCGCGTGTCGATCCAGCTGAGATGCGCCCGGCACCGTTACGGCGAAAGAGGTGCCCATCGCCGATCCAGTGATCGCAATCGCGGCTGGAGGCGGTGAGGAGCCAGCGCAGGCCAGCAGCAGTGACCAGCCGGCGACGGCCGGCGCGGCCCAAGGCGGAAACCGCACGGCTGGCGTCCGAGCTAGCCGCCGAAGTCGTCGAACATGATGTTCTCGGGCTCGACGCCGAGGCTGTCCAGCATGCCAAAGCAGGCGGTCATCATGGGCGGAGGACCACAAATGTAGTACTCGCAATCCTCAGGCGCCGGGTGATCCTTCAGGTAGTTGTCGTAGATCACCTGGTGGATGAAGCCCGTGTAGCCGGTCCAGTTGTCTTCCTCCAACGGCTCCGAGAGCGCCAGATGCCACTCGAAATTGGAGTTCTCCCGCTGGATCATGTCGAAGTCGTCCTGGTAGAACGCCTCGCGGAGGCTGCGGGCGCCGTACCAGAAGCTCACTTTGCGCTTCGTCCGGATGCGACGGAACTGATCGAAGATGTGGGACCTCATCGGAGCCATGCCGGCCCCTCCTCCGATGAACACCATCTCGGTGTCGGTCTCCTTGGCGAAGAACTCCCCGAACGGGCCCGAGATCTCCACCTCGTCCCCGGACTTGAGATTGAAGATGTACGAGGACATCTTGCCGGGCGGCGTTCCTTCCGGAGCGCGTGGCGGCGGCGAGGCGACGCGCACGTTCAGCATGATCATCCCGCGCTCTTCAGGGTAGTTGGCCATCGAGTACGCGCGCTCCACTGGGGCGTCCACTGTGGATACGTAGCGCCAGAGGTTGTACTGGTCCCAGTCGGGGCGGTACTCGTCCTCGACCTCGAAATCCTTGTAGGCGACGGTGTGGGACGGGCAGTTGATCTGGATGTAACCTCCCGCCCGGAACGGCACGGAATCGCCCTCGGGCAGCTCCAGGATGAGTTCCTTGATGAAGGTTGCGACATTGTGGTTGGACCGGACGTTGCAGATCCAGCGCCGGACGGAGAAGACCTCCGGCGGGATCTCGATCTCCATGTCCTGCTTGACCTTGA
Source organism: Bryobacterales bacterium (assembly GCA_963662745.2). GTDB lineage: Bacteria > Acidobacteriota > Terriglobia > Bryobacterales > UBA6623 > VXMF01. The sequence continues at coordinate 2,885,718 of CAXXUI010000001.1, read as the reverse complement.
CCTGGCAGGACAGCCGCACGCCCTCGCGGGCCTCTCCCCGCGTGATGTGGCTGGCCTCGGTGGGCAGCATCGCGCCGCCTCCGTCGCAGACCGTGACCTTGCAGACACCGCAGCTGCCCTTGCCTCCGCAGGCTGAGGCGATGAAGACCTTGCTCTCGGCCAGCGTGTTCAGCAGCGTGCCGCCTGACTGCACAGTCAGGCTGTTCTCGTCGTCCGCGTTGATGCCGATCCTGACTTCCCCGCCGGCCACGAGCCTGCTCTTGGCCACCATGAGCAGCGCCACCAAGGAAACAATTACGCCGGTGAACATCGCGACGCCAAGCAGAACGGTGATCATGGTGCTCTCCTGCAGTCCCTTGTCACGCCCTCAGAGCTGAATCCCGCCGAAGGCCATGAAGCCGATCGCCATGAGGCCGGACAGCAGGAAGGTCATTCCCAGTCCTCGCAGTCCCATCGGGATGTTGCTGTACTGCAGCCGCTCGCGGATCGAGGCCAGCGCAGTGATCGCGAGCGCCCAGCCCACGCCGGATCCGACGCCGAACACGGTGCTCTCCGCGAGCGTGTAAGTGCGCTCCACCATCAGCAGCGAGCCGCCCAGGATGGCGCAGTTGACGGCGATGAGCGGCAGGAAGACGCCCAGTGCGGCGTACAGGCCGGGGAAGAATCGGTCCAAGGTCATCTCCACCACCTGCACCATGGCGGCGATCGTGCCGATGTAGCAGAGGAAGCCCAAGAACGAGAGGTCATACTCGGCTAGTGCCGGAGAGACCCAATTGAGCGCCCCCTCGGTGAGGAGGCGGTTGTAGATGAGGTTGTTGACGGGCACCGTGACAGTCTGCACGAAGATCACTGCCGCGCCCAAGCCCAGCGCCGTGTTGACCTTTCTCGAGCAGGCCAGGAACGAGCACATGCCCAAGAAGAAGGCCAGCGCCAGGTTCTCGACGAAGATCGCCTTGATCGCTAGGTTCAGGTACTGCTCCATCGGTCAGCCCTCCTGCTCGACTTGGTTGGTCTTCCAGCACCGCAGGGCCCAGATGAACAAGCCTATGAGGAAGAACGCCCCCGCCGAGACGCCCAGCAGCCCGTTGGGGTAGTACCAGCCCCCGTCATGCACCTTCGGAAGCACGACGGCGCCGAAAACGGTTCCTTGGGCCAGCAGCTCGCGCAGAAAGGCCGTCGCCATGAGCACCACGCTGTATCCGAGGCCGTTGCCGACGCCGTCCAGCAGGCTCTCCAACGGCCCGTTCTGCATCGCGAACGCCTCGGCGCGGCCCATGATGATGCAGTTGGTGATGATCAATCCGACGAATACCGACAACTGCTTGCTGATCTCGTAGACGTAGGCCTTGAGGACTTGGTCGGTCATGATGACCAGCGAAGCGATGATCGTCAACTGCACGATGATCCGCACGTTGCTGGGAATGAGGTGGCGGAGCAGGCTGATCGAGAGATTCGACATTGCCAGCACGCTGATCACCGCCAAGCACATCACCAGCGCCGTCTCCATCTTGGAAGTGACGGCCAGCGCCGAGCAAATTCCGAGGACCTGCAGGGCGATCGGGTTGCTCTCGAACAGAGGGTCGAGGAGCGTCTTGGAACTGTTTCCCGTCATAGGGTCTGATCCTCCCTGAACCTCTCCAAGTAGCGACGGAAGCCGGTCTCGCCGAGCCAGAACTCCAGCATGGCCGTCACGCCGTTCGACGTGATGGTGGCGCCGGTCAGTCCGTCCACTTGAAACGGGTCCGAAGCGGGCGGGCCGGCCGTGCCCTTGATGACTCGGATCGCCGGTCGCCCGGAGTCGTCGTAAATTCTACGGCCGGGCCACCGCGCCTTCCACTTCGGGTTGTCTACCTCCCCGCCGAGGCCGGGCGTTTCGCCGTGCTGGTAGTAGGTGATGCCGCGGACGGTCACGCCGTCGCGCTCCACCGCGAGGAATCCGTACAGCGTAGACCACAGACCGTAGCCCTCGATCGGCAGCACGGCCATGACGAGTTCCCCCCCCTCCCGCACTTCGTAGACCAAGGCCCGGTTCGGGACGCGCTGCACCGAAGCCCGGTTCTCCGGCGCCTCCCGGCTGGTGGCCGGGTCCTTGGCAGCCCGGGCTTGATCGAAGGTGGCCGGATCGGCCGCCGGCGCTTCCTCGCCAGTGCTGAGGTCGATCACGACCGGGCGCACGCGCTCGAAAAGCGCTTGGGTCCGCTCGGTCGTCAATGCCTCGCCGGGTTCCGCCAGGCCCGCCGCAAAGAGCACGTTGCGCTGCTTGTCAAGCGCCGCGTTGCGCAGCTGGCTCTCCTTCAGCGACACTGCGGCCGATGACACCAAGACGGCGCACACGATGCAGACCGCGGCCGAGAAGAGGATGGTGTACAGGGCGCTATGCCGCATAACGGGCCTTCCTTCTCTTGACGTTGGCTTGGATCACGAAGTGGTCGATCAGCGAGGCGAACATGTTCATGAAGAGGATCGCCAGCATCATGCCTTCAGGGTAAGCCGGGTTGATAACCCGGATCAGGATCGCGAGGGCGCCGATCAGGAAGCCGTAGACGTAGCGGCCTTTGTTGGTGTGGGCGGCTGAGACCGGGTCGGTGGCCATGAACACTAGGCCGAAGGCCCACCCGCCGAGCACCACGTGCCAAGCGAACGGCACGTTCATCAGGGGGTTGGTGGTTGAGGCCAGGGCGTTCAGGCCCTGCACCATCAGGAACGAGCCGGCCAGGCCGCCCGCCATGATGCGCCAAGAACCGATGCCCGTGCCGATCAGGACGGCGGCTCCGATCAGGCAGGCTAGCGTCGAGGTCTCGCCCATCGAACCCGGCACCAGCCCGAGGAAGGCGTCCTTCCAGCTCGCGCCCGACGCCAAGGCATCGGGGCCCGCGACGGCGGCTTGGGCCAGCCAAGTCGCGCCGCTGCTGCCGTCGACCGTGGTGTCAGCGGCGGTCCACACTTGGTCGCCGCTGATCTGGCCGGGGTAGGCGAAGAACAGGAAGGCCCGGGCCATGAGCGCGGGGTTGAACACGTTCATCCCCGTGCCGCCGAAGATCTCCTTGCCGAGGATGACTCCGAACAGGATCCCCAAGGCCACCTGCCACAGCGGGATGGTAGGAGGGAGCACGAGCGGGAACAGCATGCCCGTAACCAGGAAGCCTTCATTGATCTCGTGCTTGCGGACGACCGCGAAGAGCGCCTCGGTGTTACCCCCCACGAAGAAGGTGACCAACACCACTGGCAGGTAGTACAAGGCGCCGTGCAGCAGGCAGGACGCGACGCTCGCCGGATCGAACGCTCCGGGCCCCAAAGACTCCAGTGCAGCGGTCTGCCACGTGTCCAGCGGCAGGGCGCCGAGCGAGATCGCCAAGTTGGCTTGGTAGCCCGTGTTGTACACGGCCATCGCCACGCAGGGCAGCAGCGAGATCACGACCGTGACCATCATTCGCTTCAGATCGATGCCGTCCCGCACGTGAGACGCGCCGCGGGTGGTCGAGCCGGGAGTGTAGAGGAAGGTGTCCAGCGCCTCGTAGAGCGGATACAGCCGCTCGAGCCGCCCGCCAGGGTGAAATTGCTTCCCGGCTTGGTCGAGGATCGCGCGCATAGGTCTATGGGCCCGGGCGGAGGCCTAACCCTCCTTCTCGATGATGTTCAGCACCTTGCGGAGCAGCGCGCCGTACTCGGCCTTCTCGGGCGAGACGAAGGAGCACAGCGCCAGATCCTCCTCGATCAGCTCCAGCACGCCCAGCTCCTCGGCCCGCTCGGGATTGGCGATCAGCAGGCAGCGCAGCAGCGGCGCCGGAAGAATGTCCATCGGCATGATCTTCTCGTAGACGCCGACCGGCACCATGGCCCGCACCGAGCCGTTGGTGGTGGTGGTGAAGGAGTACTTGCGGCTGGGCAGCCACTTCGACAGGAATACCCGCAGCACGGAGAACGTGCCAGTTCCAGGGGCCATCCAGCCCAGCAGGCGGCGCCGGTCGTCCTCATGCAGCGCGCTGATCTGCAGGTCGTACCGCCCGAGGTAGCCGACCAACTCGCCTTGGGCCTTGCGCCCGGAGAGAACCGATCCCGAGATAGTCCGGACTGCACCGTCCTCCAGTTCGTGACTTGTCAGCGACGCGGTGGAGGCTCCGACGCGAGTCCGCAGCAGGCGGGGCCGCCGCACGGCTGGCCCGGCGAGCGACACCACGCGCTCGACATCCAGCCTGCCGGAGGCGAACAGCCGCCCGATCGAGATGGCGTCTTGGTAGCCGACATGCCACACCTGCTTGTCGCGGTCAACCGGATCGAGAGTGTGGATGTGCAGGCCCGCAGTCCCACTCGGATGCGGTCCGGCGAACTCCTCCACGTGGATGTTGGGGGCGGAAGGCGCGGTCACGGCGCTGCCCTGCGCCTTGCATACGTACACCGGCGCTTCTTGCGCTGCCTTGCTCAGCGCCGCCACACCTCTGGCGAAGTGCTCCTCGTTGCCGCGGAGCACGGCATCGACCGACGGCGCGTGAGGGTTGCTGTCGGCGGCGGTGACGAACAGCGAATGGGGGGTGGCGTCGATCGCGGGTACGCCTCCGAATGGCCGGGCGCGGAGCGCCGTCCACATCCCCGACTCCACCAGCAGCGCACGCACTTGGTCCGTCGACAGCGCCGCGGGATGGCTTCCGGCGTAGGAGCGGAACTTGACGGAGTCGCCTCCGCCGCGGGTCTCGGACCCGCTCAGTCGCAGCACGACGGACTGCAGCGCCCGCCGTTCGCCCCTGTGGACCGCGGTCACCGTCCCGGTCGCCGGAGCGGTGTACAGCACACCGGGCGTCTTCTTGTCCTCAAACAGCGGCTGGCCGCGTCGCACGGCGTCGCCGGGCATCACGCGCATGGTGGGCTTCATGCCGACATAGTCGTCCGCCAGCAGCGCCACGTGGCTGGGGGCCGGCGCCGGCTCGATGATCTGCTCCGGTTCGCCCCGCACCGGCACGTCCAACCCTTTCCGGACTCTGTGAACCGCCATCTGCTCCTCTTGCCCGAATCGACCCTAAGACCCAGCTTTGCCGCATCGCCGGCGGCCCGGTGCCGATTGCCGCGAAGTGCGACCGCATCCGTGGCCTCGCTGCTCGCGGCTGGAGTTCAACGGACTGCCCGGACGGAGCGTTGCGGGGAGGGGAGCAGGCATCGCCGTCACCACGACCCGCGCCACCTTGGCGCAGGGCAGCCAAGCCCATTGTAGCGCCGTCGAGCTGCGCAGACTGGCCAGCAGCGAGCCGCGGACTCCGAGCGCCCGGCGCGGGCGCCCAGCCCGTACGGCGCGCCGCTCGCTGGCGCAAGCGTTGGCCGCGCTCCGCGGGGGCGAGCGAGAGGGCTCGCGCCGTGGTGGTCGCGGTTTCGCGGCGGGGCCTTCGGCGAACGGCTTTCTGGCACGGCCAGCCCAGAGGCGCTAGAATGCTCCAGAGTGGCCGATGCGGGGCAGCTGAGATCGGGGAAGCTGCGCGTCAGTCTCAACGGACAGCCGCGCATCATGCTCGGGCCGCTCTCGGTGGCGGAACTGGTCAAGCGCTTGGGGCTGGACGAGGATGCGGTGGCCGTTGAGCGGAACCGGGAGATTGTCGCGAGGGCTGATTGGCCCGCCGTCCCGGTGCGAGGCGGCGACAGAATCGAAGTTGTCCACTTCGTGGGGGGCGGATGATGTGTCTTGAGGGCTGGACGCCGGTGGCCCGAAGGTGGTATGCTGTGCGCAGTTCGTGCTCGTGGCTTAGCGGACCTGGAGGTTTGATTGAGAATGACGAATGCAACTAGCATGGGTTCGGTTCTTGGCCCGGCAGCCGTCTACGGGAGTCGGGATGTCTCGGATCTGACGGGCGTGAGCCCGCGCCAACTCCAGTGGTGGGACGAGCGGGGAGTGGTTTCCCCAGTGCAGAGGAGCCATCGCAGGCTGTATAGCCGCTTCGAGGTGGTGCAGGTGTCGCTGGTCGTGGCTCTGCGCCAGAAGGGCCTGTCGCTCAAGAGGTCGCGGGCAGTGCTTGACGCCTTCAAGCTGTATGTCGGGCAGACCGGTCCCGCGTGCCTCGACCCGAGGCCCGCGGATGCAGGCCTTTACTTGGTTACTGACGGGGAAAAAGTCTATATCGCGGAATCCCTTGACGAGACGATCGAAGCGATTCTAGAAGCCCAGAAGCCGGTAATAGGCATCTCACTCTCCAGCATCATCAGCCGTGTGGACGGCATTGACGGGCCCAAGCCTGTCCAGCAGGAGACCCGGTCTCCTTCAGCTTGGAACGGGCACTTGTCGCACGCCTCCTAGGCCGCGCGGCGGCCAGCCGGCGCGACACTCCTAGCGCCGGCCGCGGGACCGCACGACGATGGGGGTGCCCCGGAAGTCGAAGCGGGATCGCAGTTGATTGGTGAGGTACCTCTCCAGCCCGAAGTGGAATGGCCGGCTGGAGTTGGAGAAGAAGAGGAACGTCGGCGGCGTGACGGCGACCTGCGTTACATAGGACAGTTTGGGCTTTCTCGCTCCGGGCACCGTGACGCGCTCCATGTCCAGCGCCCCTAGGAAGCGGTTGAGTTCCGAAGTCGGTATGCGGCGCTTGGCGGAGGATGCGCACTGACGGATCAGCGGGAACAGGCTGCCCGCCCGCTGGCCGGTCAGCGCGGAAACCAGCGCCACGGGTGCGTAGGCCAGCATCTTGAGGTGCCGTCGCGCGTGGCGGCGGAAGGCGGCGGCCCCGCGCGCTGAAAGGTCCCACTTGTTGGCCACGATGACGGACGCCCTGCCTCCCTCGTGCGCGTAGCCGGCTATGTGGGCGTCTTGGGCTGTGACGCCTTGCTGAGCGTCCACCAGCAGCAGCGCCACATCGGCCATCCTCAGATGGCGGCGAGCCATGACCACGCTGAGCTTTTCCGTCATCTCGCGGGTCTTGCCGATGCGCCGGATTCCGGCCGTGTCCACGAACTCGAAGGCCTGCCCGCGGTGCTCGACGACCGCGTCGACCGCGTCCCGAGTGGTGCCCGGCACTTCGGACACGATCGAGCAGTCGGATCGCGTCAGGCGGTTGAGCAAGGTCGACTTGCCGACATTCGGCCGGCCCAGGATGGCGACGCGGACGGGACGCTCGGACGGCTCGGTCCCGCGCTTGGCGGGCATGTGGCGAGTCGTGTTGGCAAGCAGCCGGCCGATGCCCCGCCCATGTTCGGCGGAGACTCCGAACACGCCCTCGAATCCAAGTTCAGCGAATGCAGCCGTGAGCGTGTCGAGGGCCGGCGTGTCGCATTTGTTCACGGCGAGGCTGACGGGACGTCCGCTGCGGCGCAGCAGTTCCGCCATCTCGTAGTCTGCGGTCGTCAGCTCGCTCCGGCCGTCGACTACGAAGATCACATGGTCGGCAGCGTCGATGGCCGTCAGCACGCGGTCGCCCACGAGGGCGTCGATCCGCTCGCCGGGGCGGAAGATCATGCCGCCCGTGTCGGTCACCTCGAACCGGCGGTCCTTCCAGCGGGCCGGCATGCGGATACGGTCCCTGGTGATGCCGGGATAGTCCCCCACGATGGATCTTCGAGAGGCGGTAATCCGGTTGAAGAGCGTGGACTTACCCACGTTCTGCCGTCCGACGATCATGACCTGAGGTGGCCGTCCGGGCTCCATACCGGCGATCATAGCCAACCTGGGCCGGCCAGCGGGCAGGCGCAGGCCGGCCGCTCACCGCGGGGCGGGACCCGCTCAGCGGGCCGTGTTGCCGCTGATCGCGACCTGCGTCTGCCCTCTCCGCTCAGCGAGCGCCTCTTTCCGCTCGAAGTCCGAACGGTCCTCGCCGGGATTCCAGTACCAAGGGTGGTCAACGTGCTCGCTCTCCATAACTCCCTCGGCTTGGGAGACGACATTGGGGTAGATCGCGGCTAGGTCGCGCCGGCAGCCGACATCCTCCTCGATCAAGTAGAGCTCCGTTTCCGAGGCCGGGCTGCTGCGGTAAGCCTTCCAAGGCCCCATGCGAACAGCCTGCTCTTGCGCGTTCTCCCAATAGAGCGGCCTGTCGGCTGGGAATTCCCCTCCGGAGCCCTCCAGGATCGGCACCAGACTCAGGCCGTCGACCGCTTCGGCGGGCGCCGAACCAGCCAAGTCGGCGAACGTGGGCAGCAGGTCCACCAGCCAGACCGGAGTGCTGGCGACCGCGGGAGTGATCCTGCCAGGCCAGTTCACGAAGAACGGAACGCGGATGCCTCCCTCCAGCAGAGAGAACTTCCCGCCGCGGAACGGGCCCTTGTTCTGCAGGAACGGGTCGTCGGGCCAGTCGGCGTTGCGATTTCCTCTGGCCATGTACCCGCACATCGAGTAGCCATTGTCTGAGGCGAAGGCGATCAGTGTCCGTTCCCGCACGCCCAGCTCCTCGAGCAGCGAGGTCAGCTCCGCCGCGAATCGGTCGATGCGCACTACCATGGCCGCCCATTCCTTCTGCGCAGTCGACGGGAAGTCCTCGAGGTGCTGCAGATCGCCCAGCTCGTCAATGACGACCGGTCCGTGCGGCAGCTGGGTGGCGAAGTAGAGGAAGAACGGCCCTCCGGCGCTGTGGCGGACGAAATCCAAGGCGCCGCGCTGGATCTCGTTGTCGGAGTAGACCGCTTGTGCCGGGTCGGGGACTCCGGGCGGGACGAAGCGCCCGGCAGCGTCGTACAGCAGGTGCGAGTCCCGTTCCGCAGGCGGCGTCTGATTGTCTCTGTACAAGTGCTCCATGTCGAAGCCGACATTCCCCGGATACGGCACCTTCCGCCCATTGTTGTAGAGGAAGTGCGGGTAGTAGGTGTGGGCCCTCCGTTGGTCGTAGAAGCCGAAGGCTTGATCAAAGCCCTGCTTGTCGGGAGTGCCGGGCGCTCCGGGTAGGCCGATGCCCCACTTCCCGAAGAATCCGGTGGCGTATCCGGCCCCCTTGAGGACCTCCGCGATCGTGACGTCCTCGTCGGCGAGGTGGTCTTGGCCGCGGGCGCTGCGGTTGCGGCGGATGGGCGCGTGACCGGTGTGCAGGCCGGTCATCAGCGTTCCGCGCGAGGGAGCGCACTCCTGAGCTCCGGCGTAGGCCTGGGTGAACCGGATGCCTTGGAGGGCCAGCTCGTCGAGAGCCGGCGTGGCGAACCGCTGCTGGCCCCATGCGCTCAGGTCCCGGTAGCTGAGGTCGTCGGCGAGGATCAGAACGAGGTTGGGCCTCGTCCCGGACAGCTCGGACGGACCCGAGCACGCCAGGCAGGCCGCGGCTGCCAGCAGAACGGCTTGGAGGTGCTTCACGCCCGCAAGGATAGCAGCGGAAGCGATGTTGCCGGAGCGGTCCGGGGCCGAATTCCCGCCAGATCTGGTCGGGCCCGGCCGCCTCACAGCGGGCAGACTGGCCCGGGTCCGGCCGGTGATCGCACGGTGGCGGAAGTCGGACGGTGCCACATGGCCAACACCCTCGAATCAAGCGCGGCGACGCGCTGCTCAGCATGAGGAACTAGGCCGGTCGGTGAGGACGGTCAGCGAGAACTCGGAGAGCGCCAAGGACTTGCGGTGACAATTGCATCCCGTCGATCACGACCAGCCCCCTGCACGCCTCTAGTTCAGAGAGACTTCAGCCAGGCGAGCAGCTCCTGATCCTCTATCCAGCTCGTGTCGGACGCGGAGCTCCGGCCTGATGACACCTTTGCCTCACAGGTTCCAAGGGCCTCTCGCTGCATCTGCAGCGTGATCTCTGCATAGCGGTTGGTGGTCTCAACGCTTGCGTGGCTCAGCCAGCTTCAGATGACGTCGAGGTCGACTCAGGACTTCCCATGGGGGCGGCTGTCGGGTGACGGAAGCGGCGCGGTGAGATGCAGCGGGGCTGTGCGGCTGAATTCCGTGTACAGAGCGCCTTCGTGCGACATCGCACGACCTCGAGCATGCCGTTGCGGGTCAGGCGAGTCTGAGCCCTCGTCACGACGGCCGGGGACGCTCACCAGAGTGTAGTGCCACGCTTGCCAATGAGCTGATCATGCTGCCGCTCTCCGATCAACCGGCGCTTACTTGTGGGACCCAGTGGCGAACACCAGTGCAGGGCGCCAGCCCGGTCGAAGTCGCACTCACCGAGGGCCTCACAGGGGCGGTGTTGGGTGTTCGGATCGAGCGGTTGCGGCCGAAGGAGGGTTCGGGGATCGCCAGAATGCTGCAGAACGGTGCAGTCCCAGCTTGAGCGGGAAGTCGCCTAGCGTTGCGCCAGCAGTCGCTTGAGGCGCAGGGCCTCCCGGCGAACGCGCTCCAATGCGGCTTCGGCCTGTGCGCGCCGCTCGGCTTCGCGGTCGGCCCTGGCCGTCTCGGCCTGGCGTGCGGCCTCGGCCCGTTCGGCCTCGACCCGTTTGGCCTCGGCGGCATAGGCCTCGGCGCCTTCGGCGCGCGTCGGAATGTCTTGGTTCGTGCTCAGGTTGTGGGCGCGCAGGAGCAAACCCGAGGGGCGCAGCGTGGCGTTGAGCACCTTGCTGCGGATCGCCCCGTTCGGCGCGACCGGCAGCTCACAGTATCCCTCGCCCTCCGCGGCATCCTTCTGGCGGTAGCCGACCAAGCGCGGGAACGCATGGGACGGGTCCTGATGGTAGAGGAAGTACTCCTGGATGCCGAGCCGCTCGTACACTTCCTTCTTCAGCTTCGCGTCGTGCGTGTCGCTCCACGGCGAGTCGATCTCCAGCACGAAGTCCGGCAGCTTGCCCTCGATCCACACCTGGTAGCTGCCCCGGCCCCGGAAGCGGTGGTTGCGCACCACCATCACGTCCGGCGCGAGCCGGGCCGTGTTGTTGTGCTCCTGGTAGTACACGAACACGTCGATCGCGGTCCAGTCGCGGTCCCGCTGGGTCAGGCGGTCGACGATGTGGAGCGCTTCGACCGCTGCGAGGTTGTGATCCGGGCAGCCGGGCAAGAAATGCTCGTCCCATTCCGGGTAATGCACCTCCTCTGCGGCGGGAGGTGCGGGCGTCGCAGACGGGGTCGGCGGCGAAGGCGGGCGGACGCTTGAAGGCGTCGCGGGCTCCGCGTGCTGCCTGATGATTCCGTTCCTCGCCATGCCTGCTGCGCGGCCGCGGGCCGGCGTGGCTCAGTCTAGCACGGCTGCGCGCACCCGGGCCCAGGTTCAGTCGCAGCGGTGTATGTCACATTATTTGTTGGTACGGCGCATCGAGTTCCGCTACACGCCGCAGCACGGCAGTGGGCTGAACATCGCGAACCACGAGTTCAGCGCGATGACGAGGCAGTGCCTATCCGGATGCCGGATTGGCGATCTGGAGACGCTGCGCACCGAGATCGCGGCTTGGTCGGAGGGCGTCAACACGCGCCAGCGCGGGGTCGACTGACGCATGAAGATCGACGACGCTCGTCGCAAGCTCAAGACTGTCTACTCGAGAATCCTGTCTTGACAAAGCACGAGAAATCTGCTCTGAAACTTGCAGCCAGCACTTCCATTTTTCCTGGTAGGTCTCTTCTTGGAGACCGGGAAGTCCACACGGAAGCCGCTGCAGCCTAGTCGTCTGCCAAGCGAACCCGGATGTCGTTGCCGTCCATGTGGGTCGGAGGGCTGTACCCGAAGAGGCGCATCGCCGTCGGAGCCATGTCCTCGATACCCGGCTGATCCGCTTGGAATGGCCGGTTGCAGAAGAGGACGCCCGGTATGAGTGGCGGATCCACGCAGTGGTCTCCGCTCCAAGCCTTGGTGTTGTCCTCGAAGACCGGCCCTGAAACCCTGCCCAGCGCCACGCCCCACGAGCTGCGATAGCCGGGGTTGTATCCGACCACGACGTCCGGGGCTGCGTCGACATAGGGCCCGGTGTAGATGGAGCGCTTCGGATAGCCCCGATTCACGGCCACGCTGTCGCGCTCCTCGTCGATGAGGCCGGTGATCTTGTCAGCGATTTCCGCGGACAGGCGGTCGGCGTCGCCCTTCGGCACGATTCCCCGGCCCTCACGTCCCCGCAAGTTGATGTAGATTCCGGCCAGCCCGAAGCTGTAGGCCCTCGTCCGTTCCCAGTCCACTGCGCGGAGGTACGCCTCGCCCCGCCGGTCCTTCCTGACTGCCAAGTAGCCCTCGCGCTCCAGCCAAGCGTTCAGGTTAACGCCCCGCACAAAGGATTTGAAGCCGTGGTCGGACAGCACGAACAGCACCGTGTCCTCGTCCGCGTGCCGCATCGCCTTGCCGACGATCTTGTCCATTCTCCGGTACAGATCCTCCACGGCACCGGAATAGCGGCCCATCGAGTTGCCGTTGGCCGCGTGGGCCGGGTGGTCCGCGTCGAGAAAGCGGTAGAACATGTGCTGCACGCGATCCGGCGTATCGAAGACGCAGGCGAGGACGCCCTTACGCATGCGCGCCAGCGCCGAGTCGAACATGGCCTCTCGCTCGCTGCAGATCTGGTAGGCCTGCTCCAAGAACGCGTCCTCGTCGATCACGCGCTCGTTCAGCGCCCACGTGTCCTCGGCGAGGCCCAAGGTTGAGAAGGCGCCCAGCAGCTTGGCCAAGTAGGGCGCGTAGTACGGGGGGTGTGAGATTGGCAGCGCCGGCTTCTCGGGATCTATGGCGATCGGGGAGAGGTACAGACGGACCCTCGGAGCGGCCGACGCCAGCCGGAACTGTCCGATCCCGGACACCTTGATGCCCAGTCCGGCCCGGAACGTCAGCCGGATCCATGGCGTGAACGCTCCTTCAGCCAGCTTGTGAGACTGGCCGTCGATCTCCAGCCGGCCGCCGTCACCTTCCAAGCGCAGCCGGAACTGGATGCGGAGGTTCCCTGAACCCTGCTGGACGGCGTTTGGCGGCCCGTGGATCTCCCCGCAATACCAGCCCTCCTCACTGCGTAGGGGGTGGCAGACGCCGGCCTCTTCGAATTCGGCGTCCTCCGGGCCATCCGTGAAGAGTTGGAAGCTCCCTTGAGTCCCCAGCAGGTCGGGCGTGCACATGGCCGACAGGACCCGGCCCTCGAACGGCTCCGGCGGGAACGTGATCGGCACCCTCAGCACGGTCGAGGAGATCTGGTTCTGCCCGAGCAGTGTCCAGAAGGGTTTGCTCTTGCGACGCATCTCGACTGTCGGCCTGCTCAGGGGGATCCGCCACCGACCGATCTTCCAGACCCGCGCGGGCTGATGCACTCGCGAGGAGGAGAGTTCGGGAAGGTATGAGCTCAGGTTCCGGTTCAGGAAGTCGAACAGGTTGTGCTTGCCGGGGTTTGACCCCGTGGCGAACGTCGCCCAAGCCACCGGCGATAGGGGAGGGAATGTCGTTCGGAGACGGCTGTACCGACCCTGCTGTCGCAAGGAGTCCAAGTTGGGGAGCTTGCCTTCTTTGAGGAAGCGCTCCACCAATTCGGGCTCAAGTCCGTCGAGCCCGAGGAAGATGAGCTTGCGGATCTTAGACTTGCGGTAGCCCTGCGTCCCGCGCAGCGCTCGCATCGCCATCCGGAACGGGAAGATCAGGAATGCGAACGCGCCTGCGACGAAGGCTGCGAGCAAGCTGAATAGCGAGCCCACGAAGGCGAAGCCGGCGCCCGGGCCGACATAGGCGCCTAGCGGTGCTGCCGCTGCGGCCAGCAGCACGAGGGGCGCGAGGAGGTGGGTGGCTGGGAATGGTGCTCGAATCATTGGGGTCCCAAGGGCAAGCAGGTCACTTGTCCCTGCCGTCGCGATGGGCCAAGCTCGTCGCGCGAATCAGTTGGCGCAGGTGAACTTTGGCTGCGAAGCAGGCCAGGACGCACAGGCCGAAGGGGACGAACGCCGCATGAGCCAAGCGCCTGGCGAGCTCGGTCGGGACGAGACGGCGCCCCGAGATGAGCAGCTTCGCTGCCTTCGGCCAAGTGCGGAGTCCGAGCCAGAAAGCCCCTCCGTCACCGCCAGTGACCATGACGCGGGCAGGGAGGAGCAGCGCCAATACGATCTTCCAAGTGCCGAGCAGCGAGCTGTCGGTGCAGGGTATCGCCACGGCAGCGTGGCGGGCTTGTCGCAGCTGCCGCAGCATTCGCCAGCGTTCGGAAGTGCCGGCTGCGTCATAGGACCTCCAAGCGCGCGTCCCGACGCCTAGCCCAGAGGGCATCCCGGGCATGCAGCTGAACAGGTCGATCCTAGCGTCGCGGCAGGCCATCTCGCCGAGGTTCGGTATGAGGCGCTCAAGATCGCTCCGCTCGCAGCTCTCCACTAGGAGAAGCCGCTCGACGCGGAAGTCGGCGGTGGGGGAGAGCACTCTCACGTCCCGTAAGCATAGCGCGATACAATCGCAGCATGTCGAGAGTTCGCTTCTACCACAAGCCTAGTTGAACAAGCTGCCGCAAGGCTAGGAGTTACCTGGCAGAACGCAGCGTCGAACTCGAGTTGGTCAGCCTGAACAAGGGGCTGAGCGTCAGCCAGCTCGATGCCTTGATCGGTGAGCGCGACCACCTCGGCTTCCTGAACACCAGGAACGTGGTCTATCGTCAGCGCAAGATGAAGCTCAACCCACCTTCGAGAGAGGTTGCGCTGCAGCTCATGTCCGAGCACCCCAACTTGGTTCGGCGTCCGATCTCCGTCCAAGGCGACAAGGTCCTCGTGGGCTTCAAGCCGGCGGTCTTGGACCAGCTCTTCGAAGACTAGCCCCTAGGAATGGAGCCGACGACGGGACTCGAACCCGTGACCTCGTCCTTACCAAGGACGCGCTCTACCAACTGAGCTACATCGGCCCGATTCATTTCCGAGTGGGATGGGAATGGAGCGGGAGACGGGACTCGAACCCGCAACCAACAGCTTGGAAGGCTGTGACTCTGCCAATTGAGTTACTCCCGCGGTTTGGTGCGCCCTCCGGCTGCCGCAGCGTCCCATCGAGCCCGCACCGGCTGCGACGGGTGGAGCCGGCGAGAGGATTCGAACCCCCGACCGTCTGATTACAAATCAGATGCTCTGCCAACTGAGCTACGCCGGCCTGTCCGTCCGATCCTAGCACCCGGGCCGCCACCGAGGCCGCAAGTCCGCCCTTGGCTGGGAGGCAGGGATTCGAACCCCGATAAACAGATCCAGAGTCTGCCGTGTTACCGTTACACCACCTCCCAGCAACGGCGAAGCTACGATCTAAGTTGAGTATAGCGGCTCGGAGGGCCGTGGCCGGCGTGGCCGGCGCGATTGGTGCGGGCTGCTGCGGAGCGGTTCGCCATTGCGGACGGGGGAGTGGACTGCATGAGAATCGTATTCGTCGGAGCCGGCGCGGTGGGAGGCTACTTCGGTGCGCGGATGGCGGCGGCCGGTCTCGACACGGCTTTCCTCGTCCGGCCGCAGAGCGCTCCCGCATTGAAGGCCGCAGGCATCCGCGTGCGGAGCCCCGAGGGTGACATCGACCTGCCGGATCCGATCGTGCTCGACGGTTCGCCCACCAGTCCGCCCGCCGACATCCTCTTCTTCGCATGCAAGGCTGAGCACGTCCCGGCGGCCGCCGCGCTGGCCAGGCCGCTGGCCGGGCCACGCACGCTCGCCGTCCCTCTGCAGAACGGCGTGGACGCTCCGGACGCGCTGATCGGCGAGTTCGGCGCCGACCGAGTGCTGGGCGGACTGAGCAGGATCTTCGCCGAGCGGACGGCGCCCGGGAGGATCCTGCACGCGAGCCTGCGCCCCTCCATCGCCTGCGGCGAGTACCGGAACGGGCGATCCGCCCGTGTGGACAGCTTGGTAGAGCTCCTCGCCAGGGTGCCCGGCATGTCCGTCGCTGCATCCGACGACATATGGAGCGAGATGTGGCAGAAGCTGCTCATGGTCTGCGCTCTCGGAGCAGTTGGGGCGGTGGTCCGTGCTCCGCTGGGCATCCTGCTCGATGTGCCCGAGGCGCGCCGGGTTCTAGAGCGGGCGGCTGCGGAGATCGCCGCGGTCGGTCGGGCTCACGGAGCGGAGATACCGGAGGGATTTCCACGGATCATGATCGGGCGGTACCGCCATCTGTCGCGTGACACGACCGCTTCGATGCATCGCGACTTGGTGCGCGGGGATCCGTCTGAACTGAACGAGCAGCTTGGAGCCGCCATCCGGTACGGCGGCCGGGCCGGTCTCGCGACTCCCACCTTGGATGCTCTGTACGGCGCGCTTCTGCCGGGAGAGCTCCGGGCGCGAGGACAGCTTCAGTTCGACGACCTGCAGTTGCGTGGGGCCTGACGTTCGGCTCTCGCGCGTCAGTCCTTGAGCAGGCGGGCGACCTCGGCCAGTCTGGCACCGAGCTTGCGGGCCTCCTCAAGCTCGTGGTCTCCTACTCCGGACTCGTGTTCCGGAATCCCAGTGGTGGCGGATGCGCCGAGGCCGCCGTAGGGCGTGACGAGCACCATACCGTACTGGGCCAAGCCCAGAGCCATGCTCAGCATCGTGAACTCTTTGCCGTTGGACGGTGCGCCCCCCGTGGCGAACACGGCGCAGGCCTTGTTCTCCAAGGCCCGGCTGCGCCAGAACCCGAATCCGTAGGCCCAGTCCACCAGCGCTTTCCTGACTTCGACGGCGACATCCCCCATGTGGACCGGCGAACCGAGGGCGAGTGCGTCGGCCTGCTCGAGGTCCTCCTGAGTGGCGTCGCCGATGGGCACCACCTTCGCTGTGGCGCCCGCGCCGCGGGCGCCCTCCGCCAACGCCTCTGCCATGGTCGCGGTGTGGCCGGTTTGGGAGTGATATGTGACGAGGACGCTCAATTCCTGACCAGCTGCCTGTACGGCTAAGGCTAAGCAGGCGCAAGCCAGCAACATCTTGGTGAAGGGCATCCCAGTCATTGTTCCTCAACCAGGGTGCCGCTGTCGATCCTGAGACTCACATTCCACCCGTGGGGCGACGGCCTTCCTTGGCCGGGTCCGTTCCGGCTCATTCCGGCTGGTAGTCGATCCAGATCGGGGAGGCCCACGCTAGTTGCCCGTCCTCCTGCTGGACCCTCACGTAGTAGTAGCTCTCGCCGGCTTCGGCTTCGCTGTCCAAGAAAGCGAAGGACGTTTGGCGCGCGCCCGGTTCGGCCGGTCCGGCGGTGTAGACCTGGACGCCGTTCCGGATGACTTGGACGGTGCGCAGCGGGCCGGTGCCCCGGACCGACACGTGCAGCTCCGGCAGGGTCGGCAAGCGCACCGAGTCGCCCATGATGGCCTCGCCCGCCCGGAAGTCCAGCACGATGGTGTCGGTCGCCGCGTAGGCGCGGCGCTTCCGGAGAGCCGTGAAGATGTCCTCTCTTGACGGTCCTTCGGCGTAGACTGCGGCGTAGGAGATGTGCGTGGACCGGTGGTCCGAAGAGGCGATGAAGCCGACCTTCAGGCCTTTGGCCAGCGCACTCTGCGCGAGCCCGTCCGCGTGGCGCTCACTGCTCCCCGCGCGAGGCGCCCCGCTGGCCTCGTAGCTGAGCCGGCACCCTTGGTAGATCTCCATGAGCGGTTCCAGTCCTGGGTCGTTGAACGCGAAGTTGGTCCCGCCGCCAGCAGCCGTGGTATGGGGGATGGTGATCGCGTCCCTGCCCTGCAGCGAAGCCCACAGGCGGAGTTCGTCGGGTTCTCGCGGCGACTCTCGGTTCTCCCGATTCCTAGGCACCGTACGGAGGAACACGGTGGCGCCACGATGGAGGTCGATGACATTCCGATGCCCGTACGGCCACCGCAGAGACCGCTCGTAGCCAAACAGCGGAGAGAACCGTCCGCGCACATGGAAGGCGTCGGCAAGTTTCTGGGTGCGCCACCAGTCGTAGCTTCGGCCGCCGCTCTCCGGCTCGCCGTCGCCGCCGTAGAAGTGGTCGGTGGCCGCGATGAAGTCCAGCTCCGCCGCGTCGAAGGCGTACCGGTACATGTCCCAGAGGCTGCCGTCGAAGCCTCCGTCGCCGCTGATCTCAGTGTGGCGGTGCAGATCCCCCCAGAACAGCTCGTACCGGCGAGGCCCCGCGGCCACTGTATGCCGGCGGTCCGTCCAAGCTGTCGATCGGTACGGGCGGGCCTGCAGCCGAGGCTCGACGCGGTCTAGCAGCGGGGGCTGATAGGGCGCTGCGTCGATCCGAGCGACACGAATCCTCCCGGTGGAGCGATTCTTCTGGCCGAGCACGGCGCCGCCCGGGCTCCATCGGTCGTCGGACGGGTACGCGACCCACAGGTTCCCTTCGCGGTCAGTGGCGGTGCTCATCCGCTGGTCGTTGCTTCCCGAGCTCCGCTCCAGTCGTTGCGGGGTGGACCAAGCGCTTCCGAGGTAGCCCATGGTGTGGATGTTCCATCCGGCGGGGCGTTCCTTCATGCCGCTTCCATCGTTGTAAGGCACCCACTTTCGGAGGAACAGGCGCGGTGCTCCTGAGGCGTCCATTGACAGTTCGGGGATTTCATAGGAGAGGGCGAAGTCGCCGTCCATCGACTGCTCGAGGGAGCCTTTCGGTCTCCAGTGCTGCCCGCCTGCAAAGACAGCGACGCCGATCTTCTGCGAGTAGCGCAAGCTGACCCTCTGCCCTACGGATCCTTCTTCGCTCCAAGGGGCGGGAGTCCCCCAGTCGCCCGAAGTGGCTGTGAGGTCCCAAGCCGGCATGTCGAGCGCCCACGCCGGGCCTTGGTCGTCCCAGGCCAC
This sequence comes from Bryobacterales bacterium, assembly GCA_963662745.2. Taxonomy (GTDB): domain Bacteria; phylum Acidobacteriota; class Terriglobia; order Bryobacterales; family UBA6623; genus VXMF01. The sequence goes on along the minus strand of CAXXUI010000001.1, from coordinate 2,867,213 downwards.
CCAGGCTCGGTCTTGCCGATCGACGGCGACTGTCGCTCGCGCTTCGAAGCGGGGGGAGTCCGCGATTGGGTGCTCGGCAGAGAGCCGGCCGTTGTCGAGAATCCGGAGGAATACGTCGTAATCACCGTGGCGGTAGCTGTCATAGGCGACCAGAACGCGGTCCTGCGAGTCGATCGCAATTGCCGGCCGCCAGTCGTTGGCTTCGTGCGAGGTGACGGCGGCGCTGTCGGACCAGCTCGTCCCGTCGAACGACTTCCAGTAGATGTTGGCGTCCCCGGTGCGGAAAGACTGCCAGACCAGATGCAAGCGGCCGGAGGAGTCGGCTGCCAGTCGGAGGTGAATGTCGGGCTGCGGATCCGATGTGAGGCGTAGCTGTGCGCTCCACTGGCTGTCCGTCAGCGATCGTGCGTAGATGTCGAAGTTCCCGTCCACTTGGGCCGACCAAGCGACCCAGAGGCTGCCGTCGGGCCGGATTGCCAGCCCGGTCTGGAGGTAGTCGCCCGGCGCGACGCTCACAGTGAGGATCTCACCCCAGCCCTCCGCGGTACGCTTTCGGGCCAGCACCTCGTCAGCACCGTCGCCGTCATAGGCGCACCAAGTGACCCACAGCTCCCCGTTCGGAGCGAACGCGGCGGACGGCCAGTCGGCGTGCGAGTCTGGCCCCGACACTTGTGTCGGCTGCCCACTCGCGGTGGAAGCGGCCAGCACCAAAGTGCCCGCGACCGCGATGCAGGCAGCCGGAAGGACTGCCGGCCGGTCAATCATGAGGGTTGCATTGTAGGATCCAGACAATAGACACGCCTCCAGCAGCCAGCATAGCGCCGCGCTGACCGATGTCCGGCGGTTGGCGGTCTCGTCTGCACCGAGCCGCTTGTGGCAGAAGTCTCACCCGAGCAGAACTGGGTCAGATGCGAAAGCCTCCCGTTGCAACAAGTTCGGCGGCGAGTGACGGCCCGATGCAGAGAGCGCGGTCAGTCCAGAATCCAAGCCGGATCAACACAATTCTGCAGCCCTTCCGTCACGCCTCCTAGAAGACGAACCTGAGGCCGATCTGCACCAGCCGCTGCGTTCGCTGGAACCGATTCTCGCTGCCGGCGCGAGTGATCCGCCCGACCGCTGGCGAAGCGATGTTGGCGTTCGGGTTGTTGAAGTGCGGCGTGTTGGTCAGGTTGAAGAATTCGGCCCGGAACTGTAGCCGCTGCCCCTCTTGGAGCTCGAACTCCTTGTGGAGGGAGACGTTGGCCAGCTTCGTGCCCGGCCCGAACAGCACGTTCCGCCCGGAGTTCCCGAACTCTCGGAAGCCCGGAGCCACGAAAGCGTCCGTGTCGAACCACCGCCGGATCGTGCGCTCGCCGTCGGGCAAATTCCCGTCTGCGATCCGGTCCGGCCGCGTCCCTTCCCCGATGTTGAGCGTGTTCGGTCCGGCTGGGCTGAACGCGTAGCCGTCCGTCAGCGTGATGAGTCCATTGATCCTCCAGCCGCCGAGGACGTGCTGCGCGAGTGCCGGAGCGTCCCCCAGCACCGCTCGGCCCCGGCCGACAGGGATGTCGTAGGCCACCGTGGCGTTGACTTGGTTGCGCATGTCCAGTCCGCTGTTGCCCCGGTTGGCCGAAAGATCCCAGATGGGTTGGCCGCCCGTGGCCTCGTCGATATTGTGGGACCACGTGTAGTTGAATTGGTACTGCAGACCGCTTGAGAAATGCTTGCGGAGCGTGGTCTGCAGGCCGTGGTAGTTGGAGTTGCCTCGGGTCTGGACGATGTTAACGGCGGCGTGCTGGGGCCAGCGCCTCCGGTCGGTCACGGGGCCGTCTCCGGTCACGGCTTGGTTGAAGTTGATCTGCTGCCGGAGGGAGGTGGCCTTGGAACCGACGTACGCGACGGTCAGCTGCTGCTGCGCCGGCAGCTGTTGCTGGAGCGCCACGTTCCATTGCTGCGTGTAGGGGATGGCGTAGCTGTCAGGATCGTAGCCTCTACGGCTTTGTCCCGGAGCGTTCAGGTCTCTCACCCGTAGCGGCCCATCGGCCAGACCTCTGGCCCCTTCGAAGTTGCCTTGGGCGTTGTCGATCCGCGTGTTGAGGAAGAATGGCGCCTGCGACAGCAGACCGGCGTTGAGGTGGATGGGCTGGCCGTTGTAATAGATCCCGTAGGCGGCCCGGATCACCGTGCCGTTCCCGATGCGGTAGGCGAGGCCGAACCGCGGAGCCCAGTTGTTGAGGTCATTCGCGATGCCGCTGCGCCAAGGGAAGCGCCCCTCCGTGACCGGAGCGGGCATTCCGGTCTCGACATCAAACTGTATGAGCCGGTCGCCCACCTCGGTCTGCGGATAGATCGGCCATCAGGTCGTAGCGCATGCCCAAGTTCAGCGACAGGCGCTGCGTGACCTTCCAGTCATCTTGGAAGTACATGGCGTAGTCGGTCCGGCGCATGCCACGGGTGCCTTGCATGTAGACCAGCTGGACGTTTCCGGGCTTGCCGAGCAGCATCTCGGCCGGGCCAAATCCGGTGTTCTTGGCCGCTGCGGGATTGTTAGTGAATCGCAGCACGAACCCGAACGACCCGCGCGGGCGCGAGGTTTGGAAGCCGTTCGTGTGGCGCCGCACCGCGTCGAAGCCGAGGCGGAAGCTGTGGTTCCCCCGGATCATCTCGAGGTTGTCGCTCAGTTGGATGTTGTTCATCGGCAGGATGGCGGGGTTCCAGAGGTTGTCTCCCAAGGCGGGGTAGCCTGCCGCCGTGATCTGCGACAGCCCGGTGGTGAACCCGTCCACGTTGACGTTGGGGATTCCGAGGTCTGCGGCGGTGTTGCGTCCGTCGTTGAGCGACACGGCGCGCAGGTTCTCCCGTGTGAAGCCGGCCCGGACCTGGTTCACGGTCTTGGGGTTGATGATCTGGGTGTAGCTCGCGACGGCCTGGATGGTCGGGGCCTGGACCTGAACGAACGGCGTCGCCACGGGGCCGAGGAGCTTGGCGAAGCCGTTGACGAAGTCGGCGGCGCCGCGCGTGAAGCGGAAGAACCCGCGCGAGCCCCCTCGGAAGTCCCGGTCAATCTTGACAGTGCCTTGAGCGGAGTCCTCCTCGTTATCAGGCGTGGTCGAGAAGTTGACCGTCAGCCCAGGTCCGGTGGGTTCGGGGAAGAAGCGCAGGACGCCGAGTCCCTGCGGGCTGAACCTCGCCTCAGGAATGGTGTTGTTCGCGAACGGGTCCCGGATCAGGCGGCCCGCCTCATTCGGCCGCGAGGTGAGCGGGTCGAAGATTCGGTTCGAGCCCGTGACCTCGCTGAAGTCTCCGTTCCTCATGAGGGAGGTGGGCACGGTGGCGATGTTCGTGGTAGTCTGGCGAGTCCGGGTTCCCTCGAAAGACACGAAGAAGAACGTGGAGCCGCTCTTGCTCCCGAGCGGTCCGCCCAGCGTTCCGCCGTACATGTTGCGGTTCAACGGAGTCTTGTCACCCGAATTGAAGAAGTTGCGGGCGTCGAGCGCGTCGTTACGGACGAACCAGAATGCGGATCCGTGGAACTCGTTCGTGCCAGACTTGTAGCCCATGTTCAGCGTTCCGCCGGTCCTTCCGTAGCGGGCGTCGGGGGCCGAGGTCTCGACGCGGTACTGCTCGAGCGCCTCGATCTCGGGGAACAGCATGACGCCTTGGCCTTGGTGGTTGCTGTTGTTCTGCAGTCCGTCCACGACGAAGTTGTTGTCGGTCATCTGGCCGCCGTTGACGCTCGATACGGTGCTACCGCGAATCTGCGACAGGGGAAGACCGGAGTTGTGGGGCTGGGCCAGGACCACGCCCGCGCTGTAGCGCATGAGGTTGACGAAGTTGCGGGAGATGTTCGGCAGCTCCTTGACCTCCTCTTCCGAGCGCAGCGTGCTCAAGGTCGCGGTCTCGGTCTGAAGCACTGCGCCGATCGCCTCGACATCGATGGATTCGGCGACGGCGCCCACCTCCAGTTGGAAGTCGACCGCGATCCTCTCGCCGAGGTTCAGCTCGACGACCTTGGCCGCCGTCCGGAACCCCTCAGTGGAGACGGTGATGCGGTACGGTCCGGGAGGCAGAGGTGGGGACACGTAGAGGCCGGAGGCGTTGGCCTCCGTCGGGATGGTGTAGTTGGTGGCGGTGTTGAGAACTTCGACGCTCGCCCCGGGAATCACGGCCCCGGTGCCATCGGAAACCGTCCCGCTGAGCACCCCCGTGTCCACCTGCGCGAGCAGGCCGGTGCAGCATGCCGCCAGAGCGGCCAGTGCCAGACTGCGAACTGAGATTCGGTTCATTTTGGTCCCTCCTCGAATTGCGCAAGCTCCCGCACGGGCAGCTGCTGAGGCTCGCCGCTATTCGAAGTTCGGATTCAGCCCTGCAGTCTGTCGGTATGCCCACAACTCATGGGGTCAGGTCTCTGACCGATGAGCAGTATACCCCAAGAGTGGCGGCGCGACAACGGACTTGCCAGTTCGAGGGCGAGGTGTTGCGGCGATGTGGCAAGCAGTTGGCACCGTTGGGGAGACCGAGTCTGGCACGAATCGCGAGGCTGTTGCGCTGAAGTCATCGAGTTGCTCGACTGCGGTGGACTTGCCATCCTTCCTTCGGCAAGGTGCTGGATTGTTGTGGGCCACCGAATGAACTTGTCGGGCTCCCAACCATCCGAATCCAACGCGCAGGCAGGAGCTGCGCTCACGGGAGGTTTACCCCCAGCCGTCTTGCGTACTTCTGGAAAGCTACTCCCCACAGCCCTGTCAGATCATAGGCTTCCCTAAATCCGATGCGCCCCTCCATGGCTGCATGCAGGACCTGGGTCGCGAACATCTCGCCGACACGAGCGTTCTGAGTCTCGAAGAAATCGACCCCGCTCGTCTATTAACCACTCGCTCGTTCCCGACTCGCGTAGTGCTCGTAAAAGCCACAGAAGGTGCCGGGAGCGAGGAGCTTCAGGTCCAAGGCCCGCCGGGCGGCAACGACAGGGCTCACCTTGAAGGCCCGAGCCAGCGAATCGAATGGTTCGGGCAACCTGCAGGCTTCCACCCAGCGCGCTCGGATCTGCTGCGCCGGCACGAGGAGCTCCGTCGCAGCCAAGCCGCACCAGTCCTCCACCGCGGTGCCGCCGGGAAGCAATGTACAGAAGCCGGACAGTCCTTCGGTGCCCAGCCAGACGTGGGCCAGTTCGTAGGCCAGCGTGAAACGTTGTGCGGACTTCGCGTCGGCACCGTTCACGAAGACTAGCGGTGCGTAGGGATCTGTGAGCGCGAAACATCGAGACTCCTCCACCCTCAGTCGGCGCTGAGAGTTGTTTCCCACGACCGAGTCGATCACCGCCATGACGCCAGGTTCCTCGATCGCACGGCGCAACTCGTCCACGGCGAGCTGCCAGCTACGGACTCAGGAATCTAATCTGCGGTCCCAGTCGAGTATCCGTCGTATCCCAAGGCCCCTGGCCTCCGGATCGTAGCCAAGCTTGGCGCTCCCGACGAACCCCATGGCTCTGCCCCGTCCGCGACGAGAGACTCCCGCAGCCACGCGTGGCGGCTCTGCATCGGATAGAGGGTGTCCAGCAGGCCGGGGCTCGGCCTCGGTGGCGAAAGAGCCATCCAGCTGCTGACCACTCATCGTGCTGGGCAGTGCAAGTGCGATCGAGCTGGGACATCGAGAGGGATCGGAAGTACCCGAGTTCAGACGGCAGGCCCATGGCGCAGAACAGCAGGCAGGCAAGAGAGCTGACCCAAGCGTACTTCTCGCTGGACCACCACTACAGCGAGGATCCGGATGTAGAGGTGTGCGCTGACCTGCTGATCTACTACAAGAAGAAGGGTCCCCGGCGCCACTTGGCACCGGACGTGTTCGTGGCCTTCGGAGTTCGCAAGGACGTGGACCGGAAGACCTACAACGTGTGGGAGGAAGGGAAGCCGCCCGACTGGGTGCTGGAGATCCTGTCGGCCTCGACCTCCAAGCAGGACCTCGACCCCAAGCTCAAGCAGAGCATCTACTGCCGGATGGGCGTGCGGGAGGTTTGGCTATTCGATCCCAAAGGGGAGTTCACCCACCCGCGCCTGCAGGGGCTGCATTTGGCCGGCCAGGCCTACCGCCCACTGCCGGAGATCAAGGTGCCGCTGGCGTTGTACAGTCCCGTGCTGGGCCTGCAGCTCCATGTCCGCGACGACTCGTTGCGCTTCTGGAACCCGCGCACGGGGCAGTACCTGCTCACCTTCGCAGAGTCCGAGCGAGAGCGGCAGAAGGCAGAGCAATCCCAGCTGAACGAGCAGCAGCGCCGGATGAAGGCAGAGCAGTCCCTGCTGACCGAGCGGCAGCTCCGGATGAAGGCAGAGTGGGAACTCGAGGAGCTACGCCGGCGCTTCAACGCAAAGGAAGGCTCAGCGGATGCTGGCGCGGAATGAGCCACACTGCGATGCCGCACGCAGCCGTCTGCAACGCCGCCCTTCTGCTCGGCCCGGCTGGACATCGGATTGAAGCGTAGCCGGCTAGCAGCCAATCGGCATTGGCTGCCATCCAGTCTAGACATCGCGTGCGGAGAACCAGCCGACCGAACCACGCGGCCAGGCGGCGTACGGAGTTTTGCAGGGGGGCGGCTGGCCAGAGCAAACCCAAGCCCACCTCCCCCTAGTCAGAGACTGAGGTTGCAAGCACCCTGTAGAGGGGTGCGCAGACCTGCGGGTCTACAACCAACGCAAGATCTGGCTGAGGGGCGCACCCAGCGTCTTCCCCGCCTTCCGCGTTTCGATCGCAACGAGGAACAGGAAGTCCACGATCTCACTGGGCGGGAAGCCACCGGGCCGCTCGCTGGGGAGCGGGATCGCAAGCAACAGGTGCAGGTCAGTGGTTGCCGGAAGGAGCAATCCATGCGGGAACGTAACTGCCTAGGTAGTGAGACGCAGATCGGACCAGAGGTCGGCCTGACTGCGGCACAAACGGAAGTCCGTCGAGGGCCCCGGGAGGCCGGGCTAGAACTTCAGGCTGACGAACAGCTCGTCCGGGGGCGTCAGCAGGGCCTCGATCGCATGGCGGCCTTGTTGGCGCGCAGCCGAGAGCATGCTGCGCAGTGTCGCGAAGTCCCGTGTCCCGTGCGCGGTGCGGAAGCACTCCGAGATCTTCATTCGCAGCTTCATCATACGCAAGTCCTGCTCGGCCAAGTTGTTCGTGAACGGCACTGCAATGTCGGTCTGGGAGCGCAGCACGTCCGCTGGCGGTCCCGCAGCCGCAGCGCCAGATTGTGCCCCGGCCGCCGCTTCTTCCGCCCCCGCCGGCCACGAGCCAGCGGCTCCAGCCCGCGGTGGTAGGCCAGCCCCTGCTGCACCAGCCGCTGGTACCGCTCGCAGATCAGCTCCAGCAGCGAGTCCGGCAGCGGCACTCCCAGCCGCTGGGCGATGCGCCCCGCCCGCGCCGCCCGCCGCTGCAGCCGCGGCATGCGCCCCGCCCAATCCTCCTGGTCGATCTTCACCGGCGCCTGCAGCTCGCGCAGGATGTGCGCGTTGCACAGCGCCTGCACCACCCCCCGGCACCCGGAAGCACGACTGCCAGCAGTCATGCACCAAGCCCTGCCCTACCGCGCTCCGCTGCGCGCTCGGGCGATAGAACGTCAGCAGCGGCGTGCTCAGCACGTGCAGCCACTGCGTCCGGTATGAACTTGCGCGGGCAGACCGAAGCAGCACGTCGCTAACACGATCACGATCGGACTCGGAGGTGAAACACGGATCATGTCGATCCGACTTGGTCTGCTGCAGCGCCCTGCCGCGACTCCCGCTTCGCCGTGTCCCTTGCTAAGCGGGGGGCTGTGAAGGAATTGACGGGAGAAAGCACGAAACGCGACCAATCATACGATAGCAGTTACTGACAGCAAGAGAGGCGACTCGGATCAGCGATGCGAGGGACTCGCAGTCCTGCATCGACGCCCCAACGTAGACGGCTGAGGTAGGCCAAGGCAAGACACTGCGCGGTGGTTCGCAGCGCGTTGGCCAGTCCGAAAGCTGGACACTGCCGCGCTTCGTCCCACCGGCCCGCTGCCGGCGGCCATCGGGAGTGCGCAGGCGCTGTGAGGCTGTAGGGGAGAAGCTGCCGCGAGATTGCACAGCCAAGTGTCCATTGTCAAAGAGCCCTATAGTGAGAGCGGGCTGCTGAGCAGCTGTCGCGACTATGCGGGAATTCTCGATGAAGAGCGAGGTCTGGCTTCCAAGGCCATTGGACGAAGTGTTCCCGTTCTTCGCAGCAGCCCGAAACTTGGAGGTCCTCACTCCTCGGTGGCTGGCGTTTGAGGTCTTGGCCGGCAGTCCGCCCGCCATGGCCGAGGGGGTGTTGATCGACTACCGCCTCAAGCTTCGGGGAATGCCGATCCGCTGGCAGAGCGAAATCACAAAGTGGCAGCCTCCGAACATGTTCGTGGACGAGCAGCGGCGGGGGCCCTACAGGAGGTGGATCCACGAGCACCGCTTCCTAGAGGCGGACGGCAAGACGCTGGCAGAGGACTTCGTGCGGTACGCCGTTCCGGGCGGCTGGCTGGCAGACCGGCTGTTCGTGCGCCGTGATCTCTCGAAGATCTTCCGGTACCGGCGGGACAAGCTGCAAACGATCTTCGGCACCGTCCCCGACACAGAGATTCCTTCCAAGTTCCAAGCGTGACAGCACCGGTGCGGGCCGTAGATCGGCGCCGAGGAGTTGGCCGACACGCCTTGATGCGCATGCCGCCAATCTCGTGGGTTCCCGGGCAGTCGTTGCGGAACGAAGTCCGCTTGCAGCGTGGAATCGAGGCCCTTCGATCTCCGCGCCCCGGGGCCGACGCGGGGTTTGGCGGCCGGCGCCGCTCAGCTGATCTCGACTCGAAGGGCGGAGGCGTGGGCGTCGGCCAAAGGCGTACTCAGCTTCACGTGCAGCGAACCGTTGACGTAGTCTGCCTCCGCAGCTTGGTCCTCGCCCAGAACCGTCACCTCCGCAGATGCTCCGGGAACACCCAATTCGATTGCGAACTCGGGCGCCTGCGGCTGGCCCAGCAGGATCGCGTAGACAGCTCCGTCCTTGGACGTGAACCGGACTGGTGTGCCGTCGTCGACTTGGCTTGACGAACGATCCCAAGGGCGCGTTCCGTAGATCGCGTCGCCCTTGGCCGCCATCCACGCCCCAAGCGTGCGCAGCCGGCTGGCCTGCAGCTCGGGGATCGTGCCGTCGGGCATCGGGCCGGCGTTCAGCAGCAGGTTGCCGTTCTTGCTAACGATGTCGGCGAGCAGGTGAATCAGCTCGGATTCCCCGATCGTGTGCTCTTCCGTCTCCACTTGGTTGTAGCCGAACGAATAGCCGAGGCCGCGGCAGGTCTCCCACTTGTAGTCGGTGATTTCGTTCATCTTGGCGTATTCGGGCGTCTGGAAGTCGTGGTGCCTCGGCGGGGCTCCCTCCTTGCCGATCTCGAAGCGATTGTTGATGAGGCCTTCGGGTGTGGAGTTGAAAAAGTCCGCCACGATCTGTGCCAAATCCGACTACTCGGGATAGCCGATGTCGTTCCAGAGGATGGTCGGGTCGTACTTGCGGATCAACTCGCGCCAGTGGCTGTCCGCGTAGTCGGCAAACTCCCGATTGTGGATGATCGTTCCCCAGACATCGGGCATCGTCCTCACGGGGTCTGGATTAAAGCTCCAATCCAAGCCTCCGGAGTAGTAGAAGCCCATCCGCATGTCCCGCTCCCGGACTGCTGCGGTCAGCTCTCCCGCGATGTCGCGGTCCGACCGGCGGCGGCCCGGCGGAAGGTTTGGGTTCTCGACCTCGCTCGGCCAGAGAGTGAACCCGTCGTGATGCTTGGTGGTCAGCACGACGTATCTCGCGCCGGCTTCGGCGAACAGCGAGGCCATCGACGACGGGTCCCAGCGGGTGACGGCTTCGTTGAATTGCGGGACGAAGTCCCAGTAGTCGAAGCCTTCTCCGTAGGTCTCGCGGTGGTGCTGCTCGGTCGGCGACCCTTCGAGGCGCAACGTGTTCAGGTACCACTCAGCGTAGGGGTTGTTGGCAAACCACTGGTCGAAGTCCACTTCGCCGAGTTCACCGATCGGTGTCGCCCATGCGGGCACGGAGTACAGCCCCCAATGCACGAAGATCCCGAGCTTCGCGTCATGGAACCACTCCGGTGCTTGGTGCGCGCGCAGTGAATCCCAGTCCGGCGTGTACGCCCCGGATGCCGCTGGTTCGCTGGTGGACGGCCCGCAGCGTATCAGAGCCGCCGAGGCTCCCGCCCCGAGAAGAAAGTTGCGCCGAGTGTGACGGATGGGCATTGGACTCTTTGGCCTGCTGCGGCCGGGCTGCAGCAAGCGCCTCGGCTACCTGCGGGGACGCGCTGCCTGCCGCATCGTACCGCCCCGTCGTCGCACCATTGGATCAGGCGAGAAGCGGCTTGACTACGGAGCCATGCACGTCCGTCAGGCGGAAGTGCCGGCCTTGGTGCTTGAAGGTCAAGCGCCGGTGGTCGATGCCGAGGCAGTGCAGGACGGTGGCCTGCAGGTCGTAGATGTGGACCGGGTCCTCGGCGACGTTGTAGCAGTAGTCGTCGGTCTGGCCGAAGGTGAGGCCCGGCTGGATTCCTCCGCCGGCCATCCACATAGTGAAGCAGCGCGGATGGTGGTCGCGTCCGTAGTTCGTCTCGCTGAGCTTGCCTTGGCAGTAGACGGTTCGTCCGAACTCGCCGCCCCAGATCACCAAAGTGTCGTCAAGCATGCCGCGCTCCTTCAGATCCTCGACCAGCGCGGCCGATGCCTGGTCGGTGTCCTGAGCCTGCAGGCGGATGTCGCGGGGCAGGTCCTGATGCTGGTCCCAGCCGCGGTGGAACAGTTGGATGAACCGAACATCGCGCTCCGCCAGCCGGCGGGCCAACAGGCAGTTCGCGGCGTAGGTGCCGGGCCGTCGCGAGTCCGGTCCGTAGCGTTCGAACACGCGGTCAGGCTCTCCGGAGAGGTCCATTAGCTCTGGCACGGAGGTCTGCATGCGGTACGCCATCTCGTACTGCGCGATGCGCGTCTCGATCTCCGGGTCGCCGAACTCCTCGGAGCGCAGGCGGTTGATCTGCGCCACAGCGTCGATCATGCTCCTCCGGGTGGACGGATCGATCCCGCGGGGGTTGGACAGGTACAGGACCGGGTCATCGCTCGAGCGGAACTTGACTCCTTGGTAGCGTGACGGCAGGAAGCCCGAGCCCCAGAGTCGCGAGAAGAGCGGCTGTGACTGGTTCAGGTTGCTGCCTTGCGAGATCAGCACGACGAATCCGGGCAGGTCACGGTTCTCGCTGCCCAGCCCGTAGCTCACCCAGGAGCCCATTGAGGGCCGGCCGGGCTGCTGGAAGCCGCTCTGAATGAAGGTGATCGCCGGATCGTGGTTGATCGCGTCTGTCTGCACGGTCTTCACCAAGGCGATGTCGTCGACCACGCGCCCGGTGTGCGGCAGCAGCTCGCTCAATTCGGCGCCGGACTGTCCGTGGCGGCGAAACTGGAAGACCGAGGCGGCCACGGGCAGCCGGTCCTGCCCCGACGTCATGCCGGTGATGCGCTGGCCCTTGCGCACCGAGTCCGGCAGGTCCTCGCCGTGGTATTCCCGCAGCCTCGGCTTGTGATCGAAGAGATCGATCTGCGAAGGGGCACCCGACTGAAACAAGTAGATGACCCGCTTCGCGGTCGGCGCCACGTGGGGCAGGCCGGGCAGGCCTCCAGCCGCTTCGGCTCCGCCCCGGGCGAAGCCGTCGCCGGCCAGCAGGCACGAGAGCGCCGCCGGGCCGATTCCGGCGGCAGTCCGCCCGAAGAATTGTCTGCGAGTGACGATGAGGTTGCGTTCAAGCGGGGGCAACATGTCGGGCCTACTCCTTGCTGATGGATTCGTCGAGGTTGAGGATGCTGCTGGCGACCACCGTCCACGCGGCGAGTTCATGGGATTGAGCACCAGGATCGGGCGGAGAAGCTCCAATGCTCAGCAGCTCGCGGGCGAGGTCCGGGCTCTGGCGGAACTTGGCGGATTGCTCGTCGGCCAAGCCCTGCAGCAAGCCGGACTCGAGTTCGGACGGCTCCCGTCCTACGGCCCGCTGGTAACCGGACCGGATCCTCAATGCGGGGTCGGAGCCGCCCTCGCTGAGCATGCGGCCGGCGAGCGCCCGTGCGGACTCGACATACGTCGGGTCGTTCATGAGCACGAGCGCTTGCAGCGGCGTGTTGGTACGGGACCGGCGGACCACGCACTTCTCGCGGTCGGGAGCGTCAAAGACGCTCAGGGAAGGAGGCGGCACGGTCCGCTTCCAAAACGTGTACATGCTACGGCGGTACAAATCGGAGCCGCTGCTCTCCCGGTAGACTTGGGCCGTGAACATGTCTCCGTACGCCATCTCTTCCCATAGACCCTCTGGCTGGTAGGGGAAGACGCTGGGGCCGCCGATCTCCCGCGCCAGCAGGCCCGAGGCTGCGAGCGCGTTATCTCGCACGGACTCGGCCGGAAGCCGGAAGCGCGGACCCCGGCCCAGCAGCCGGTTGTCGGGGTCCTTGGCCCGGAGCTCTTCGGGGATCTGCGATTGCTGCCGGTAGGTCGCCGACATCACGATCTTCTTCTGTAGTGCCTTGACGTCCCAGCCGCTGCGAACGAATTCCAGTGCCAGCCAATCCAGCAGGTCTGGGTGTGACGGAACCTCTCCTTGGATGCCGAAGTCTTCCGCAGTGGTTACAAGGCCCCGGCCCCAGTAGGACTGCCAGAATCGGTTGACCGCGACGCGGGCGGTGAGTGGGTTGTCCGGGCTGGCGATCCAGCGGGCCAGCCCGAGACGGTTCCTCGGAGTTCCGGGCGGGAAGGCGGGGAGCCAGCCCGGCGTGTCGGGCGAGACGGCCTCCGTCCGGTTGCGGTAGTCGCCGCGGGCCAGCATGAATGTCTCTCGCGGCTGGGGCAGCTCCCGCATGACCATGATGTCGGGCACGGCCTTGGCCACTTCGGACCGCTCTTCCTGCAGGCGTTGGAGCTTCGCGTACAGCTCCCGGTCAGTATCCGGGGCGGCGTGGGTCAGGTAATAGTCCTTCAGTTGTGCCATGCGGCTCCGGCATCGCGTGACTGCCGTGTCCGGTTTCGGCACGTAAATGTCGTCCGCCGGCGCGGGCGGCGCGTCGGCAAGGACCGATCCGCAGTCGACGTACGGGGCGCGGAGTAAGGACCGAATGGGTTCGTGAGTGACAATCGCCTCGACTTCCTGGGATTCGAGCGGGCGGGAATAGATCCTGAGGTCGTCGAGAACGCCTGTGTAGCGGTTGCCGAACCGGCCCGCGCCGATCTCGAAGGGCGTGTCGTTCTCGGGGCTGTCGCTGAGCGCGTCGGCCACGGTATCGACCGCAACGGGCTTGCCGTTGAGGTGGATGCGGAAGCCCGAGGCCGAGCCCGACCCGTCGTAGGAGATCGCGACATGGTAGGAGGGGTCCACGCCGCGTTGGTTGCGCAGCGGCTTGCGAGGCTTCACGACGATGGCCTCGGAGGGTGATGAGGCTAAGCGGACCAGCAGGTCGTACTCGCGTCGCAGAGTGTCTGGAATAGAGACGGGCCGGCTCAGGCTCACCGCCAGGCCGCGGCCGGAGTTGGGACCGTCCATCTTGTGGATAAGGCCCTTCTCAACGAGCCCGGAGTGGCGAATCCAGAACGCCAAGGTGAACGGCTCGGAGAGCTTGAAGGCGCGCGTTTCCGGGAACGCAATGTGGGTGTCGACGTCCAACACTGCCCCTTGGCCGGCATTGGCGCTGCGAAACAGGGGCTCGCCACGCATAACGCGGCCGTGCCGGTAGTGTCCGGACGAGTCGCTGAAGCCGCCTTCCAGTTCATAGTGGGCTTCGAGGCCGCGTCGCGGGGTCTCCGGGATCGCTGCCATCGCCCGGCGCTCCCACGCTGCCACATCTCGCCGGATCCGGGCCTCGGGCAGGTCCGCCTTCAGCGAGCGGATGGCCTCGTCCAAGCGGTCGAGCCGGTCCTGCTGAGAGGGTTCGGGCAGGGACAAGGTGGGCGTCGCGTTGCCGAAGACGCCGTCAAGACCGCGTTCGTCGACCGAGTTGAAGAATGCGTAGAACTCATAGAACTCGCGCTGCGTGATCGGATCGTACTTGTGATCATGGCAGCGGGCGCATCCCATGGTCATGGCCATCCAGACCGTCGACACGGTCTCGACCCGGTCGACCACGTACTCAGTGTGGTACTCGGCCGGAATGGCTCCGCCCTCGAAGTTGATCATGTGGTTGCGGTTGAAGGCGGTGGCGATCCGCTGCTGCTTGGTGGCGTCGGGCAAGAGGTCGCCGGCCAGCTGCTCGACGGTGAATTCGTCGTAGGGTTTGTTGTCATTGAACGCCCGGATCACCCAGTCGCGCCAGCGCCACATGTCCCGGCGGCTGTCGATATGGAATCCGTGGGTGTCGGCGTATCGCGACAGGTCGAGCCACTGCATGGCCATGCGCTCGCCGTAGTGCGGCGAGCTGAGCAGGCGGTCCACCTGTCGTTCGTAGGCGTCCGGCGAATCGTCGGCTAGGAAGGCGGCCTGTTCGGACGGGGTTGGGGGCAGGCCGGTCAGGTCGAGGCTGAGCCGGCGGAGGAGCGTAGGCTTGTCGGCCTCCGGCGACAATTTGAGCCCTTCTGCCCTGAGGCGGTCGAGCACCAACGCGTCGATCTCGCTCACCGCGCGGTCAGTGCGGGCGTCAGAGGGTGGCGCGACGGCCCGGACCGGTTCGTAGGCCCAGTGGGAGGTCCAGTCCGCACCTTGGTCGATCCATGTCCGGATGGTCTCCACTTGGTCCGGCGTGGGATGTCGCTCGGCGTACGATGGCGGCATCTTGAGGACTTCGTTCGCGTGGGTGAGGCGCTGGTACAGGAGGCTCTCGGCGGCGTTCCCTTCGACGATCACCTGGTATCCGCCGCGGTCCGCGAAGGCCCCTTCCGGGGTGTCGAGCCGCAGGTCCGCTTGGCGGGTGTTGCTGTCAGGTCCGTGGCAAGCGAAGCAATTGTCCGACAGGATGGGGCGCACATCCTTCTGGAAGTCGACGACCGGCGGCTGGTTGACGGCGGGTGCAGCCACCGCCGCTGCCGGGACAGTCAGTAGGATGGCCGCTGCTAGCGCGATTCGATGGGTCATTCCTGTATGCCAGTGTACTGCGCACGCTTGGTGGTCGGGCCGTCGTTGGATTGTGGGATGCGCCGTCATTGCGGCCGCTTGCGAAGGTGACCGCCGGATTGCGCTCCACCGGTCGTGCCGGCACGCGGAGATACCGGAGTCGCTGTGGGTCAGACGCAGGTGCATGGTGTTGTCTTCCGGTTTATTTGGCAAGGCGTTTTCCGGATTAAATGGCAGGCGGGGAGCGGAATTTTCCGGATTGCTTGCGTCTGGCTGGGGGCGAGGGCGAGCTCGAAAACTGCTACTGCAAGAAGGAAAAGGAAGGGGTCAGGAGGAGCGTAGGCGTTCTCGCCCGGCTCCCGGCCCTGCGCGCACGCAATTGCAGGCAAGACTGCCGCGCAGCACCTCCAACGCATGTCCGAAAGCCTACCGGCCGACTCACCCACGCCGATGGATTTGTCACATTAAATGAGAAAGTTCCCTTATCTGGAATCATCCAGTTTGACAAAAACAGCCCATTTTCGTGCCAAATAATGTGACAAATAACAATGGGGAGTCGGCTGATGACCGGAGGCTTCTGTGCCGACCGGCCGTTCAAGGACGCGGACCATCGTGTGTCGGGGATTGACCGGTGCGCTGTGCAGTGGAACAGCGCCGCTCTTGGGGCAGGGAAGCGAAGCGTAGGTGTTTCTCACGGGCGCGAGCGCGTCGAGGCAGAGGGTCTGCGTTGGATCGGTCCATGGCCCTCCTGTCGATCCAGTCAGTGAACCTAGGTCCGCTGATTGTGGGTTGCGGGAGGCAGTCAGATGTGGCGCAGTCGTGGTCGGATTGAGTCTTCGGAATTCAGACCGGAGATGTTGATCAGATAGTGCGACGCTCGCTCCGCAGTCGTTCTATCGGCGGGGCGCGTGCGTAGCGGCGCGATCTCGTGCTATCCAACGTGGCTGCGGCACTGGCGCGGCGTGCGAGCAAGGGGCCACTCCTGGTTGCGAACGACGAGGCCCACAAATAATCAAGACCTAGCTCTTGGAGAGCAGCAGGACTCAGGCAGAGTTAGGATGTGGTCGCTCCGCGAAATCGCAACTGGCGGTTTCCGAGCCACGGGATGGAGTGTGTACCGATGGATTGCAGTGCCTCTAGCAAGGCGGGCAAGTCCCGCTTGTTCTGCAGTGCGACCTCGCAGTGTTGCGGGGAGAGAGTGATCTGTGCGGCGTTGGAGAGGAACCTCTCGACCAGCGAGCGGGGTGTCAGGCGGCGATAACCGGGCGGCAGGTCGTGGGCCAGCAGGCGCAGCAGGTTGTAGGCCAGCACGGTCATGGCGAGGTCGAAATCGACCTTGATGACCATGGCCGAGGAGAGGCGGTTGAGGTGGAAGAAGGAGAGCTGCTCGGAGATGGACTGCTCGACCAGCCAGCGGCGGGCGTAGAGGCGCAGGATCTGGGAGAGGGAGGCGTTGAAGTCATTGGTGATCAGAAAGGCTGGACGGCGGTGGGGGCCGCGCAGGAGGGTGATCTGGCGCAGGGAGCCGCGATAGGTGCGCAGTGGAACGGTCTGCTCGTGCACGGTGAGCAGGCGGGTGCCGGTGGAGGTGGGCACGCGGATGTGGCGCAGTTGGGCTGGGTCGAGGTCTTGAGAGCCGGCCAGCAGGGAGTTGCCGCGGCGTCGGACCGTCACGAACAGGATGCCGTCGTCGTTGAGGCGGGCGAGGTTGGCGTAGGTCGTGAAGCGCGAGTCGAAGACCAGGTAGCGCACGGGCAGGTTGTTCTGGCGGGAGAAAGAGAGGAACTCGAGGACCGTGTCGGGCCCGCTGCTGTCCCGGCCGCCGGCATCGGAGCTGAGCAAGAGACCGGAGTCGGGATCTTGGGCCAGGGCGGCTGAGATGCTGAGCAGGGCTCGGCCCCTCGTGCTGGACCCGTGCTGGCGCAGGGTCTCATCGTCACCCCAGTGCGGCAGAGTGGCGAAATCCAGATTGGCGGTGTCTCCGCGCAGGCCCTTGCGCTGCCAGATGGCAGCCAGGGAACCGAGCAGGCTGTGGTGCATCGAGTGCGTGGCGCGGTCGGAATAGGCTGACAGTGTGGCGGTCTTGGGGAGCACATTGAGGCCGGCAAAGAGTCCCAGGCCACGGTCCATGCACCACCGGTCGTCGGCGCTGTAGCGCCGGAAGTCTGACAGTTTGAGGGCCACGAAGGCGAGCACGGACTGCAGGGGCGGCAGCACCGAGGTGCCGGGATAACCGGCCTCGTCGATGGCTTGGTCCAGGCTGTAAGCGCGGATCCAGGGCAGCAGGCAGAGGGCACCAGCGGCGCGTTCGGAGAGGAAGGACTCCACGCCGTGCGGATCGAGCAGGCGGCTGGCGGGAGCGCACAGGGGCGCTGCGGTGGCTTGCACCCGTTCGGCCTGCGTGCGGCGTGGCAAGCGCTGGAAGCCAGCCTCGCGCAGGACACGCCAAATCCTGCGCATGCTGGGCGCGCTGCCGTGCTCGGCCTCCAGGCGCGCCTTGATGTCGGGCACCGACAGGCGCGCCTCGCGCAGCTCCACGATGCGCTGGAGGATGTCCGGCGGTGGGTCGGAGACCGGCCGACCGGGACTGTGCCGGTCCGGGAAGAAATGCTCGCCGGGGTCGTCGAGACGGCGGAAGTTGCGAACCAGCGTGTAGACGGTGCTGGGAGAGTAGCCGAAGCGCTCGGCGACTTGACGCGCGGTGCGGTCCTCGTACAAGAAGGCCCGCAGCGCCTCGTACTGGCGGTGCGCAGACTTCTCGGGCCGCTCAAAGAAGGTGCGGATGGCACGCTTTGAGAGGGACATGCTAGGTATTATATACGAGTCTGATCCAGATTGTACAGGACGTGTAGTACAGGCTCTTGAGGCGGGAAGCGATGTTTCGGCCCCATCGCTGCCACGGGATCACTTCCAAACTTGGCTGATTCTGGGGTTGCGGCCGCCGTGGTGGGCCGCTCCACCAGCGCGTGTTCTTGTTGCGGCAGCAGAGCCGTTGTGTGGGCAGAGACGGTAGGGCGGGTGTCTGCAGCAGGTCCCGATCGCCTGATCCGGGCGGCACGGGCGGTCGGCAGGAAGGGGCCTGCCCGTCGAGCGGCGCACTACCTCGAGCTCGCCGGCGGAGGCACGGCACGAGATCAAGAGAGTGTTGCTAGCGGAGTGATGCAGTGGCATCCCGCAGCACGGTCGGTGTGCATCTTGCGTGGCGACCCACCGGCCCAAGCCGGGTGGGATGTCTGTGCAGATGCCATCAGCGGACCCTGCTAGTCCCGCCCGTTCGACTGCACACCCCCCGCCCAGTGTGGCAGGGAGTCTGGAAGTAGAGCAGTTATGGTTCAGACGGGTCACAATATGATCACAAATACTACATTTCAAGCGGTTTCCTGCCCTAGCTGAAACACTTGGCATAGTCATGGCATCTCTCCAGCCCCGGTACAGGAAAAATCGACAGCCACATGCCAGAACTTAGAGACCGGATTGCAATGGGCGAGAACCGGACACTGAGCGGCCCGGTGAGCCCCGAGATGCAACCGACAACCATTGGACAGCCTGCCAGCTCCCTTCATCCGAGTGCTTCCTTGGGTCCATGGAAGCTGCGGCCCAAGTTGTCAGGCGGGCACGAACGAACCTACTGCCACCGCCACCCCTTCCCGAAGTCTGGAGCGGCACGCGATCAGCTTCACTCCGCTTTGCCATCCTCATTGCTCAACCACGAACTGACGACAACTTGCGCCCATTGACGACCATGGGACTGTTGTCGTCTCTTCTATCGTCTTAATTCCGAGTTAGGATGCAATTACGAAATGAAAAGTGGTGTGGAAGTCCTCGAAACGCACTGCGTTGGCATGGAAGAGGTCCATGTTTGGCGTATTGATGACGGGATTGCCGTGGCAACCAAGGTCGCCGTAGCCCTGGTCGTCGGTGATCACCAGGACGATGTTGGGCTTTCGGTCGGGTGTGGACTGAGAGCAGGAGGCGGCTAGGGATGCTGCTCCTAGGAAGGTGCGACGTGTGAGGGGCTGCGAGGTCAAGGCGTAGCCATCTTAGCCCGTCTACATCTGCAAACCGTCCGTTCGCACCGGTGCCCCTACTACGAGTTCCCACGCTGCTCGTCGAAGGCCGGAACGAGTGCGTGAACACTTGGAGGGGAAGGGATTCGCCGCACTCTCAACTGCGACCGGGAGTCTCAGATCTCCTGGAGGCGGCGGTCGGTGTCGCCGAAGCGGTCGAGCCGGACGCCCATCCGATCCATCAGCGACAGATACAGACTGCAGGCCCTGCGATTGTCGTCCCCGGCGTTCAAATAGTCCAGTACCTGCCCGGGCCTGAGACCTCCGCCCCGTCCGGCGAGCAAGAACGGCATCTCGTCGGATTGGTGCTTGTCACCATCGAAGAGGTTCGAGCACCCGATCAGCATCGACGAATCGAGCAGCGACTTCTCGCCCTCATCGATTTCGCTCAACCTGCGTACCAAGTACGCGAATTGCTCCACGTGGAACTGGTTCGTTCTGAGGTACATTGCCTCGAGTCCGGGATCCCTGCCGTTGTGCGTCAAGTCCAGATGCAAGGCCCCTTCAACCCCGTCGAGGAACCCGAAGTTCATCTGCGACAGATCGTTGTTGAGCATCAGTGTCGCGATCCGCGTCTTGTCCATTTGGAACGCCAGCACGATGAGATCGAGCATCAGTCGCATGTGCTCGGGAACTTCCTGCGGCAGTTCGTTCGCGGGACGCTTCATGTCCGGCTTATCCAAGGTTGGACGCCAGCCCTCGAGGCGCTCCTGCTTCGAGGCGAGGTCGATGCGGCGCTCGATGTCGCGAATCGATTCGAAATACTCCTCAAGCTTCGGACGGTCGCTGTGGCTGACCTTGTTCTTGAGACTATGGGCTTGATCGAGGAGCGTGTCGAGAATGCTGCGATCCAGTTCGCGCCCCTGCTTGCTCCCTACCAGGCGGTCGAACGTCCGGGCTGGATAGATTTCCTTCGTGGCGGGCTTGACATCCGACGCCCATGAGATCGCCGATCCGTAGATCATCGAAACGCCGTCTTCGAGGCGCAGTTCATTCGGCTCGATTCCCAGTACCAAGCTCGGAACTTCCGTATGGTTCCCGACTCGCTGGGAGAGGACTTGGTCCATCGTCTTGCCAACGCGGATCACGGCCGGGTCGAGGCTGACTTCGGCTCCGGAGAGCAGATTCGGCATGGCGCCCAAGTGGGCGCTCCCGGTAGCGACGGCCTTCTGGTTGTACAGGCCCCGCAGGAAGGTGAAATGCTCGGTCAGCGACTGCATCGGAGCCAGGCCAGGACCGACCTGCATCGAGGCTCCTTCGCCCTTCGCCCACCAATGTGCTGGTTCAACACCGTTGGAGAAGTAGACCAGTCCCAAACGAGTCGGTGGTTCGCTGGTTGCGGCGCTCAGTGACTCCAACCACGGCAGCGTCAGCGCCACTCCCGTACCACGTAGGAACTGTCTGCGGTCCATTTGCATTATATCCCCCTAGCTAGCTCGACCGGCATCTGGTCTTCGAGTCCGCGACGATAGCGGAATTGACGGCTCGTTGCGACTTGGAGCGCCAACTCTCCAAACGTCCCATCGAAACCGCTAGCGACCATGCGGTCGAGCAAAGGCTGATCGGACGCTATGATTGTACGCCCCAAGGCGTAGCCGAGCAACTTCTCCGAGAGATTCAGCAGGATTTGACGCTCGCGGCTCTCGATGTAGGCGAGCATCGAATCGACGCCCGTGATCGGCGTTCCGTCGGCCATGACGCTCGATGCGTCTACAGGCTTGCCGTTGTCGTAGGTGTCGCGCCAGCGGCCGACCGCATCGTAGTGTTCGAGTGAGAAGCCCAGCGGGTCGATTCGCGAGTGGCAGGACGCACAAGCTGCGTTGGCGCGGTGCACCTCAAGCTGTTCGCGAACAGTCATCTCGCCAAAGCTCTTCTCGTCACCGGGAAGCGAGCCGGCGTCGGGTGGGGGCGGAGGAGTCGGCGTTCCCAGCACGCGCCGGAGAATCCAGTCGCCGCGCTTCACCGGGCTGGTTCGCAACGGGGCGGACGTCGCGGTCAGAACGGCGCCCAGCCGCATTACCCCTCCGCGCCGGAACGCCTCCACGCCCTCGACGAGCCGGACCTCGCGTCCGGTTTCAACTTCGACGCGGTAGTGGTTGGCGAGTGCTTCGTTCAGGAAGGTGTAGTCGGCTGAGAAGATTTCGCGCAAGGGGCGTTTCTTGCGGACGATGTGTTCGAAGAACGAGACCGCTTCGTCGTACATTCCGGACTTGATGTCCTCGGTGAACTCGGGAAAGCGCTTGGCGTCGACGCCCGCGTATCCGTCGAAGCGGTAGAACCCGAGCCACTGCCCGAAAAACTCCGTTGCGAGGCGTTTGGCCTTGGGGTCGGCGAGCATGCGCCGAACTTGTCTGACGATTCCTCTCTTGTCACCCAATGCGCCCGATTCTGCGGCACGTCGGAGTTCGGCGTCCGGTGCAGAGGCCCAAAGGAAGTAGCTCAGGCGACTTGCCAGCTCCCACGGCGAAAGCGGCAACGGGCCTCTGTCCCGCTCCGGGTGTTCGAGGCGGTAGAGGAACTCGGGCGCGACCAGCACCTGCACCAGCAGGGCTCGTATCGCCGAGCCGTGATCGAGCCCTCGCTGCTCGCGGACTAGGTTGTAGAGCCGGCGCAACCCATCGGCTTCCTCCGGTGTGAGGGGGCGGCGCCAGGCTTTGGCGGCGAAGGCCAGTGCGTCGTTGATATGGCCCGGTCGGGCGGCCACCTGGGCCGCGTGAACTTCCTCGAACTCATTTCGAAGCACCTCGGCGTAGCCGCGCGGCTCTTCCGGCAACGCGGCGATCTCGCTCGAATCCAGATTGCTCAGCTTCTTGTCGAGTGCCAGGCCGAACTTGTTGGCCGTGAACTGGAAGAACTCATCGTGGTATTCGAACGAGTCCATCAAGTCGAGCCAGGCCTGGTCGAGTCGAACCCGGGCTTCGTCGTCGAGCATGTTGTCGACGAGAAAATCGTCCCGACGGTAGTACTTGATCCTAAAGTGGAACAGGTCGCGTTCCGGCTCGTTGTAGGTGTTGTCGAATGGGTCCGGGATCGGATCACGATCTGATGGAGTCGGCTCGCCGTGGGAAGCTGGCGGCAGGTTTGCGATGTGGCGGAGCACGCCGGACTTGAAGCGGGCGAATCCAAGGCTATCGGGACGGGCCAATAGTGCCATCCCATCACGCCTAGTCGTGCCGTCTTCCTGACCGCTGATGACCACCCGCAGGACCGAGGCGTCTTCCGGGGGGAGATCGACCTCGACATTGACGCGGAACACGAGTCGTTTCGTGCCTTCCGGAACCGGCACGTTCACTTGCAGCTTCGTGTCGCCGGTCGTCGAAAAATCGCCAGGCCCGAGTCCCGCACCCTGCCCGAACTCGATACGCTCGACCTCCGGGACAGGCAAGATGTCGACCAACGACTGCTCGGGGAGCCGGTTGACGCCGGTCTCAACAGTCGCATCCCGCCATACGACTACAGCCTTGGACTTTGCCTCGGGATTAACCTGCGTAACGGAGAGGTGCAGGCTTCCTAGACCCTGACCACGGTCCCTCAGGCTGAATCTTAGGCGGGCCTGGGTGTGCCCCACAAGTGACTCCGCGGTGAGCACCGTGGCTAGTTCGTCCCCGCCATCGGTCAGCAAACCGCTGGTCGCGAAGAGCCAGTGCGGCCAATTGATGGCGAACTTCTGGATCTCTACGCATTTCTCGCGGATGACGTCCTCGTCGCCGGTGCGCGGCAGCGCACGCCACTTGGCAATCACTTCCGAGGTCGGATGGGGCGCGTCCTCTTGCTGGAGCACTGACCAAATGTGCGTCAGGAAACGCTGGCTAAGGCCTTCCTGCAAGGCCAATTCGTCGAGCGTGGTGCCGTCGTCGAGGTGGCGGTACCGCCAAGCCGCGTAGAACGCATTGGAATACTTCTCGAGCCCGAACGCCTTGCCGCCTTCAGCGGCGACGGCCCGAAAGCCATGCTCTCGGTAGACGTCGTGAATGCGGTGAATGGCGGAGAGTTCGTACCCGCTCTGCCCGGGGTGGGCGCCAAACTGCAGCGGTCCCGATCCGATTACGGCATGGTTTGCGACAAGCTTGGCGACCTCGAGATATCGTTCGAGGTTCTCATCGGCCATGAACTGTACATCGCCGAAGCTCGAGAATCCCTCGCCGCCGACAGCGTCGCCTGCGAAGTGGTGCTCAAGTTCGAGTTCGACTCCGGTTAGGTCGTGAATCGTATTGGCGTACTCGGCGCTGGTCAGTCGTCGGATCGTGACACGGCCGGGGTCGCCCTCGTGCTTGACGGCGTAATCGGAGAGCGACGAGCGAATCCAGCTTGCAGCCTCCCTGCGATCTTGCTCGCTGGGGGCTGGCACACCCGCAGGAGGCATCGCGTTCTGCTCGAGCGCCGCGGCAACCCTGTTCCACTGCTTGAAGCTGGCGGGTACCGAGGGTCCAGCGACGAGGCGCTCAAGGTTGACGCCGGCGTTCGCTGTTGCATCGCCGTGGCAGCCGAAGCAGTACTGCCGAAACGTCTCCGGTGCGTTAGCGCCGTTTGCGCCGACGACAGATAGTACCAGAACGGCTGTGACGCGAATCACCGGCTCCCACTTGAATCTAGTGTACTAGAACGGTTGTGACGCGAGTCACCGGCCTAGCGCTCGATCGGAGTTAACTCTATTCTGCAGCTGCGAGTCGAACTTGGCCTAGCCGAATCTGCGAGAGGCTCCGGGGCGCTGGGCTAAGTCTGGAGGATGGCAGCAGCGGTGCGGACGGGTTAGTGGCCACGGGCGTCTAGGGCGTGCTCTAGCCCGCCGTCTGTGGCGGGATGGGACGGGAGAGTGGGTGGCCGCTGTCCCTGGGGCGCCAGCGCCGCCCCTGGCCGGCGACTGCCCGCAAGCCAAGGGGCCGTACTTCCGCACGCCGGAGCGCCATCGCAAGCAGGTCTGGGTCAAGGCGCTGGTGTGGGACTGGGAGCGTGTGCTGCGGCGGCCGGCGCGGCTGGTGCTGGGTGGCTTCCCGAGGCTGGACTTCGACAGCGAGGAGGCACACTGGTCGGCGCGCGAGTTCGAGCGCTCAGACCTGCCGAACCGGCGCCTGCGGGAGCAGCTCAAGGCCTTGGGCGGGGCTTGGGAGCAGCGCCCGGGCGAGTGCCTGCCGGCCATCTTCCCGCGCGGCAAGGACCAGCAGGCCGCCTACCGCTTCCTGCGCAATGAGAGGGTATCCATGGAGCACATTCTGGCGCCGCACCGGGAGGCCATGGTGGACCGCTGCCAGCTGCTGGCGGGCACCGTGCTGCTGGTGCAGGACACGACCACGCCGAACTACACCGGGCTGGGCCAGCGCACGAGCGGCCTGGGAGTCTGGGGCCGGCCGCTGGAGGAGCCGCCGGACGAGCGCGAGCAGGAGAGCCAGCGCTGGTTGCGGGAGCTGCGGCAGGGTTTCGAGCTGGGCCAGGCCTGCCCGGGTCAGCGCATCGTGGTGGCGGGCGACCGCGAGAGCGACATCTACGAACTGTTCCGGGAGCGGGAGCGGCGCGAGCAGGCCGGCGAAGAGAACGTGGAGCTGCTGGTGCGCTTCCGTCGCCAGTTCCGGCTGAGCTCGCAGGTGGGCCGGCGGGCCCGCCAGCGGCGCAAGGTGGAGACCCGGGTGAGCATCGGGCCGGTCGAGCTGCAGCCGCCGGAGGCGCGCCGCCAGCGGGGCGAAGCGGGAGTGGAGACCTGGCTGGTGCATGTCGAGCAGATCCATACGCGGCCGGGGGAGGATTCGCTGGAGTGGTTCTTGCTGAGCACGGCGGGCCGATTGAGCAAGCGCTGGGCGAAGCGCATCGTGGGCTGGTATGAAGCGTTGGCCGATCGAAGGGCTCTTCCACATAGATTTGGGGCGATGGCATGCGACGGCCGGCGGTTTGGGCGAGACCATTCAGCGGCGTGTGATTCTTGCCCGGATCTGGCGATCGGCGGAGCCGAATCATTCGACTTGCCGGACGGCGGAGTCGCACCGAGAGTTCCGTGCGATCCTGAGCCATGCTCAGGTTGACGGGCAAGAGCTGAGCGGATGCCTCTAGACAGCGGGGCCGGGTTCGCCGGCATCAGCAACGAGCGCGAGTTCTACAGCGACCACTACCTGGCCGAGATCCTGTCGCGGGACCTGCGCGGCACCCTCAAGCGCTGGCGCGAGCAGGCCCAGGAGGCGGAGGGAGCGTCCAAGACGCCCTTCCAGAGGCTGCGGGCCTTGGCCGGTCCCTACCTGGAGTTCCGCAGCGCGTTCGAGGCCGAGGAGGACGACCGCCGCCGCATCGCCTTGCAGCGCCGGTGGCACCGCCGCCAGCTCGACGCGCTCGGGCACGCGTGGAAGCCGTGCGACCTCCCGCTGGAGGACGACGCAGAGATCCCGGCGCTGAGCGAGTGCGACGGCCAGCTGCTGGTGGCCGTGGAGGCCTTCGACGCCGAAGGCGAGGATGTCGATCCCCTGTCGCTGGCGCCGCGCCGGCGGCAGTTCCGCGGCGAGGCCCCGCCGGCCAAGGTGCTGCTGGAGCAGACTTGGGACGAGGTCATCACCCGTCGCGTGTTCGGGCAGCAGCACCCGCCGCGCTGGGTGCTGCTGCTGTCCTGCGGCCAGACCCTGCTGATCGATCGCGGCAAGTGGGCCCGCAAGCGGCTGCTGCGCTTCGACTGGGGCGAGCTGCTGGGGCGGCTGGAGACGCCCTCGCTGCAGGCGGCGGCCTGCCTGCTGCATCGCGAGTCGCTGGTGCCGCGTTCCGGCGCCGCCCTGGCGGACGCCCTCGACGAGAACAGCCACCGTCACGCCTACGGGGTGTCGACCGACCTCAAGTACGCCCTGCGCGAGGCCGTCGAGCTGCTGGGGGACGAGCTGGGGAAGTCGCTGCGGGCCGGCGGCGTGGAGCCGCTGGAGCAGGGGCCGGAGTTCGCTGAGAAAGTGACGCGAGAGTGCCTGCGCTACCTGTACCGGCTGCTGTTCCTGTTCTACATCGAGGCCCGCCCAGAGCTGGGCTACGCGCCGATCAATGTCGAGACCTACCGCCAGGGCTACAGCTTGGAGCGGCTGCGGGACATGGAGCTGTCCCGCCTGTCGACCGCCACGGCGCTGCAGCGCACCCACATCCAGCGCAGCCTGGCGCTGCTGTTCCGGCTGGTGCGGAAGGGCTACCAGCCCCAGCCAGACGGGGACGACTCGCACGGCTACCGCCAGTCGCACTTCGCCGACGTGTTCGAGATGCGGCGGGTGGACAGTTCGCTGTTCGACGAGCTGGAGACGCCCTTGCTGTCCAAGGCCCGCCTGCGGGATCCGGTGCTGCAGCGCGTGATCCGGCTACTGTCGCTGACCCGCCCGGCCAAGGGCAAGGGCAAGGGCAAGCGGCGCGGGCGGATCTCCTACGGGCAGCTGGGCATCCACGAGCTGGGTGCGGTCTACGAGGCGCTGCTGTCGTTCCGGGGCTTCTTCGCCGAGCAGGACCTGTACGAGGTGAAGCCCGCCAAATCCAAGCGGGACGAGCTGAAGGAGGCTTGGTTCGCCACGGCTGAAGACTTGGGGTCCTACCTGGACAGCGAGAAGGTGTACACGCAGGACCGGCGCGGGCGCAAGACGCTGCTGAGGCACCCCAAGGGGAGCTTCCTGTACCGGCTGACGGGCCGCGAGCGCCGGCGGTCGGCCAGCTTCTACACGCCGCAGGAGCTGACGCGGACGGTGGTGCGGTACGCGCTGCGGGAGCTGGTGCCGGACGATATGCCGGCCGAGCGGATCCTGGACCTGACGGTGTGCGAGCCGGCCATGGGGTCGGCGGCCTTCCTGAACGAGGCGGTCAACCAGCTGGCGGCCAAGTACCTGGACCGCCGGCAGAAGGAGCTGGGGGAGCGGATCCCGCGCCAGCGCTACGCCCGGGAGCTGCAGCGGGCGCGGCACTTCTTGGCCGACCGCAACGTGTACGGGGCGGACCTGAACCCGGTGGCGGTGGAGCTGGCGGAGGTGTCGCTGTGGCTGAACTGCATCGTGCCGGACGGGCACGTGCCGTGGTTCGGCTTCCAGCTGCGTTCGGGCAACTCGCTGGTCGGGGCGCGGCGGGCCTTCTACCGCAGCGAATCGATCGGCCGAGGGGTCGCTAGGGACGACCGGTGGCACAACGCGGCCCCGCGGCGCGTCGAGCCGGGGCTGGCGCCGCGCCGTCCGGCAGGGACGGTGTACCACTTCCTGCTGCCGGACCCGGGCATGGCGGACTACAAGGACCGCTTCGTCAAGACCTTGGTCCCCGAGCGGATGGCGATGTTCCGGCGCTGGCGGAAGGAGTTCTGCCAGCCGTTCTCGAAGTCTGACGTGGAGGCCTTGGAGCGGCTGTCGGAGGCGGCGGACCGGCTGTGGAGGCTGCACGCCGAGCAGTTGGCGCGGGACCGGGAGGCCACTTCGGATGACCTCGGGGTGTGGGAGCGCGAAGCGCCGCAGCGGCGGACGGAGAACCGGTGGAAGGACCGGATTCTGCGGCAGGGCGTGGGCGGCACGGAGGCCTTCTCGGCCGGTCCCGGCCAGCGCCTCCAGCTGGTGATGGACTACTGGTGCGCGCTATGGTTCTGGCCGCTGGACGAGCGGGCGGAGGAGCCTCCGACGCGGGACGAGTTCCTGGCGGAGGTCGAGCTGGTGCTGACCGGCAAGATGCAGCTGCCCGGCATCGCGCCGGGCGACGCGGGGTTCCTGTTCGGCAACGAGTACGCCGCGCAGAACGAGGAGCTGGCCGGAAGGATCCTGGACGAGGCCGGGGCGATGGACCTCGACGAGGTCTTCAAGCTGTTCCCGCGCCTGATACTGGTGCGCGAGCTGGCCGCGGAGCGGCTGCGGTGCCTGCACTGGGAGCTGGAGTTCGCGGACCTGTTCTACGGCGCGCGGACCGACAGCACGGCCCGCGGGGGCTTCGACCTGGTGGTCGGCAACCCGCCGTGGGTGAAGGTGGAGTGGGACGAGCGGGGCGTGGTCGGGGACTACGAGCCGCTGGTCGGGATGCGCAAGATGCGGGCGCCGCAGCTGCGCAGGATGCGGGAGGACGCGCTGGAGGAGCGGTCCGGCCTGCGGGAGGCCTACCTGGCCGAGTGCGCGTCGTCGGAGGCGACCAAGTCCTACCTGAGCGCAGTGCAGAACTACCCGGCGCTGAAGGGCGTGCGGACGAACCTCTACAAGTGCTTCCTGCCCCAGGCCTGGGGGCTGGTCCACGGGGGCGGTGTGGCGGCCTTCCTGCATCCGGAGGGGGTGTACGACGACCCCAGGGGCGGGGCGCTGCGGTCGCAGCTGTACGCCCGGCTGCGGGCCCACTTCCAGTTCCAGAACGAGCACAAGCTGTTTCCGATCGGCAGCAGGGTGCGCTTCAGCGCCAACATATATGGGCCGGCGCGCGAGCACCCGGGCTTCGACCACGTGGCAAACCTGTTCGCGGCGGCCACCGTGGACGCCTGCTACGACCATCCGGGCGACGGCCCCGTGCCGGGCATCAAGGACGAGGCCGGCAAGTGGGACATCCTCGGCCACCGGCGGCGCGTGGTGCGCGTGGGGGGCGCGGAGCTGCGGACATTCGCGGCTGCGCTGGACAAGGCCGGGACGCCGGCGCGTGAGGCGCGGCTGCCCGCGGTGCATTTGCGGGAGCTGGTCGGGTTCCTGCGCAAGCTGGCGGCTCAGCCGCGGCGGCTGCGGGACCTGCGGGGGCGCTACGACAGCCATACCATCCACAACGAGACGAACGCGCAGCGGGACCGGACGATCCGGCGCGAGACGCGGTTCCCGGACAGCCCCGGGGAATGGATCCTGTCGGGGCCGCACTTCTTCGTAGGCAACCCGCTGTACAAGACACCGCGCAGTGTCTGCACTCAGAAGGGCCACTACGACTGCATTGATCTGACGGCCATCCCCGACGACTACCTGCCGCGGACCAACTACGTCCCGGACTGCGGGGACGAGGAGTACCAGCGGCGCATCCCGGCGGTGCGGCTGGGCGAGGGGCAGTCGGGTGCAGCGAAGAAGGTTACGGGATTCTTTCGCCACGTGAATCGGGCCATGATTGGTGCTGCCGGTGAGCGGACTCTGAGTGCATCAATCGTTCCCACTGACGCCAGCTACGTCAACTCATGTGTCGGTACCGCATTCGTGGATGATGTCAGTCTGCTCGACTACCAGAGTGTCTGCCTCTCCCTGCCCCTCGATGGGTATGTGAAGATGACCGGAATCACGAACGCTCACCCAATCCTCATCGCGTCATTTCCCCTTCCGTGCTTCGGTGAGAGACTTCGCAGTGCGCTGCATGTTCGCGTGGCAGCGTTGAACTGCCTGACGACACACTACCGGTTGCTGTGGGAGTCCGCTTGGCAGGATGCATTCCGCACCGATACATGGACACGGGAGGATTCTCGCCTCAACCAAGTCTTCTTCCAGCATCTCGATTCACTCTGGTCTAGCGACTCTTGTCTTCGGACCGACTACGAACGCAGACAGGCCCTAGTTGAAGTTGACGTGTTGGTTTCTATGGAACTCAATCTGACTCTTGATGAGCTGCTAACGCTCTACCGTGTCCAGTTCCCCGTGATGCGGCAATACGAGGCCGACACTTGGTACGACGCCAACGGGCGCATCGTCTTCACTCCCTCCAAGGGCCTCACCGGTGTCGGGCTGCCTCGCAAGCACCGTCGCGGCGACACGGAGTTCGGCCTCGTCAGGCCGGGTCGTACTGAGTCTGGCTTGGCCCTTGGCTGGGAGGATGTCCGGCGCCTGCAGACCGGAGTCGTGACGCGCAAGATTGTCGACGACACCATGCCCGGAGGTCCGGTACAGCGGGTCATCGAGTATCATGCTCCGTTCTCCCGCTGTGACAGGGAGGAGGACTACCGTGCGGCATGGGACTGTTTTTCCCGTAGGTTCGATGGCGTCCGCTAGCCGCTCCGGCCCACGCAGCTAATGATCCCCGGAGAATGTTCCGCCCGCGCGAGTCATACGGTTTGGACCCCTCCGTTTGCGCCAAACGTCGCAATGAATGACAGAGACGAGTTCGACAGCGTCCAGTAGCTGCTGCGGCACACTCTGGGAACGACTGCCCGCAGTCAGGTGCTGAGAAGAAACGCCACTGCAAGTTGCATGGCTCATGCGCCGCCCTCTCCCGGGGAGGCTGCGATCACCGGGCAACTTCTACTCACGGCGCCCTCGTGAATGGCACTTCCTCGACCAAGCCCTCCCCGAGGCGAACCGTTGTCCGGCTGTTGGCAGAAACCTCTCCCAGTGACTCCTCCGTTCCGTCCGGCCAGCGGATGCGCACTGAAGCCGAATCAGCCTTCCCGATGCCGAAGTGGACTCGGGTGTCGCTTTGAGAGATGTGGTAGCCGCCGCTGCGCACATCGTCGAACTGCGTCTTGCCGTCGGCATCTACCCAGACTCTGGCTCCGAGCGCCGGGCGTCCGGACGGCATGCGGGCGTCAAGGATCAGCGCGTTTCCGACGGGGGCAAACTGCTTCAGCAGAGACGGACTCTCGTGCATGTTCACCGTCACAATCTCCAGCGTCCCATCATTGTCAAAGTCGGCGACCGCGATTCCGCGGGTCGAGTGCTTAGCCGTTACTCCCGAACCCGCCGTCACACTGAGGTCGTGGAACCGCCCGCGCCCGTAGTTCCAGTAGACGAGCCGGCTCTGACGGAACGTCTCCCCCAGGCCGGCTTGGTCAACACCAGGGTAGACATGCCCGTTCGCCACAAAGATGTCCTTGAGGCCGTCATGGTCGATGTCAAGGAAGGCTGTCCCCCAGCCTAGGTGCTGCGTGTTCACTGCCAACCCCGTCGCCACGGTGTCGTCGATGAACATCTGCATGCCCTCGTTGATGTACAGGGTGTGCGTGTCGTTGGAGAAGTTGGTCTTGAAGATGTCCAGGTCTCCGTCTAAGTCGAAGTCCGCAGCCGTGACTCCCATCCCGGCCTGCTCTTGCCCGTCCATGTTGTAAGCCGTGCCGGAGATCACGCCCATCTCCTCGAAAGTACCGTCCCCGTTGTTATGGAAGAACAGGCTGGCTGTCGAGTCACAGGTCACGTAGACATCGGTCCACCCATCGTTGTCGAAGTCCGCCGTCAGCGGGGTGAAGCCGTAGTACAGCTTCTCAGTCTCGACACCCGCCTTCACCGAGATGTCGGCGAAGTGCCCGCTACCGTCGTTCTCGTAGAGGGACATCGACTCACCTGGCAGCCCTCTCGGGCCGCACAGCACCGGTATGCCCTTCCATCGGCATTCCGAACCCTCGCCTGGCCGCGGTGTCTTGGCCACTTCGAGCCGGAGGTAGTTCGCGACAAATAGATCTAGGTCTCCGTCCCGGTCAAAGTCAACGAACGCGCACCCAGTGCCCCATCGCTTAGAAACCTCCGTGAGACCCCTTGCTTGAGACTCTTCCCGGAACGTTCCGTCGCCTCGGTTCCAAAACAGCCTGTTCTGCCCCCAGTGCGGGATAAAGAGGTCGTCGAAGCCGTCCTCGTCGATGTCTCCCGCGCATGCTCCTTGAGCCCATCCCGTGTGCTCGATGCCAGCTTCGGCTGTGACCTCCGAAAACCGCAGTTCTCCGAGGTTCCTGTACAGGTAGTGCCGGGGTGGATCGCCCTCGTCCTCGAACCGGTCCGCGCTCACCAAGAGGATGTCGAGCAGGCCGTCGCGATCGAAGTCCAAGACGGCGACGCCGGTACCCGTCGACTCAACGATGTAGTTCTTGTGGGTCGAGGATCCCGAGACTGCTTCGCCTTCCAAGCCTGCCGCGACGGCGACATCACGGTAGTCGATTTGTGGTGCCGTCAAGCCCTCGGGCAATGGCCGCTTGGGTTGGGCCGTGGCGCCGCTAGATGCGGCCCCTTGGCCGAACGCCACGGCGCAGCCAGCAAGTGCGAAGCACAGGACCCGGACCTGCAGCATCCACGCCTCCGATCTTTCCCTCGTCACTGCTCGTTGAACAAGTCCGGCACTGCCGAATCTACGCCTCAGAGACCACCTATCGGCCAGAACGGCGCCTCGCGGACAGCGGAATCTCGGCGTCTTTGCTCAAGGCACTGAACCTTGCCGCCAGCTCGTCCTCTCCCAACGCCCGATACACTCGCGAGAGCAGGTAGTGGACCTGCATGTCCAAGATGACGCCGCCGGGGTCCTCAAGCGCCAACGCCTTCTCCGCATGGGCTCTGGCGCCCGTTGTGTCGCCGAGACGCAGTGCCACTCTTGCCCTCTCGTAATGCACGGCCCGTACTCCGGGAGCGTGCCGCGCGGCCTCGTCCAGATGGCCCTTGGCGTCGCCGATGCGTCCGTGCTTCATGAGGAAGCGGCCGTAGTTGTAATGGAGCATCGGATCGAATCGAGGCCCCTTGTTCCGGCTTAGCCCCATCCGGTAGGCGACTTGGGCCTTGTCGAATTCTCCCAGCGCCTCGAGGCTCAGCCCTAGGTAATCGTAGGCTTGCGGATCTGACGGCTTCATGGCGAGCACCTTGCGGAATTGCTCGGCCGCCTTGCCGTGCTGCTGCCTGCTGTCGTAGAACACTCCGAGCTGGAAGTACGGCTCCGGGCGGTGGGGCGCAAGTTCGGCAGCCCGCTGGAAGAATCGCTCGGCCTCATTCATCCTGCCCATGCCTGCCTGCACTTGAGCTTGAAGAGTCGCCACCGGTCCGCACGCTGGGTGCCGGCCCTCAAGGTCTGACAGTCTTGAGAGCGCAGCTTCGACCTGCCCTCTCGACAGGTCCTGCTGAACCGCTTGCAGTTCAAGCTCGGCTCCCGAGCACGTAGCCTTAGCTGGGGAGGCCACCGCCAGAACGGCGGCCAATACAGTCCATGACCGCCAGATGCTATCAGCCGACACAGCGTTGCTCCGCCGTCTCCAGTCTATCCCTGATCCGACTTCTTGAGGAGGCGGCGCGCCGAGGGTCGCCCCCACAGGCCTGTAGGCTGCCTGCTGTGCATAGGCCGGCTGCAGCCTACTGTGGATCCGGCTCTCGGACATGCAGCACTTGGTCGACATCGACATCGGTCAGAGTCTGAATTGTCCCGGATGGCCACCGGACTTGGACTGACTGGACCTTCGACTCCGGACCGAGGCCGAAGTGAACGGGGCTCATACTGGATGATGCGTAGCCGACGCTGGATGTGGCGATGTTGATCTGCGCTGCCTGCGCTGTTCGCACTCTGACGCTGGCGCCGATAGAGTCCCGGCTGGACCGCGATCCCACGAGTGCCACGGCCAGCCAGTGAGAGTCGCCGGGGCTGTCATTAGTCCAAATCTCGGCAGGCATGCCGAGTGCGGTCACGACCAAGTCCAGCCTGCCGTCCCCGTTCAGGTCGCCCGCTGCCGCCCCCCTGTGACGGCCAGCAGGAGCGGCCGTGAAGCCAGCCTGTTCGGTCAGCGCTGCGAATCTGCCGTCACCTAGATTTCGGAATACGCTGTTGTGCTGGCTGGTTGGGATCGTGGGTGTCACTGGGCGCGACTGGACGTCTCCTCGGGAGAAGAACAGATCCTTGAGGCCGTCGTTATCGAAGTCGGCAATCACCGCCGCGTAGCCCGCCATGTCGCGGGTCTGGGCCGCCAGACCGCTCTGGCGGCTGATGTCTACGAAGTATCCGTCCGGTGTATTTCGCATGAGGGGGAAGGTCTCTCCAGGCAGCGCGGCGTAGATTGCGTCCGCCAGTCCGTCCCCGTCGATGTCGCGAGCGTCGAGGCCCATGCCGGAGACATCCCGACCGTGCTCCGGCAGTGCGATCGTCGACTCGAAGGCGATCTCCTCAAAGATGCCGCTCTTCGTCCCGCGGAATAGAAAGTTCGGCAGCTTGTCGTTGGTCACGAAGATGTCCAGCCAGCCGTCCTCGTCGAAGTCGGCGATCGAGGCGCCCATGCCCTTGCCGACCTTGGACCGCAGCCCAGCCGCTTTGGAAAGGGAATTACTGACGTGAGTGCCCAAGGTCACCATTCGTACATTTCATTCTCAGATTCTGGTTGCAATGGGCCTGCATTTAGTGTATAATAATAGAGTGATTGGGAAGAACGGTTCGGCCTATAAGAGTCCCGGTAAATGGTTCCGCAAGGGCATCTCGATGATCGAAGTGATGCAGATGTTCCCTGACGACCAAGCGGCCGAAACCTGGTTCGCTGAACTCCGCTGGCCCCACGGCCCCGAGTGCCCCCATTGCGGCTCTGACAAGGTGCAGTCCGGCTGCGCTCACCCCTCCATGCCCTATCGCTGCCGCGCCTGCCGCAAACGCTTCTCCCTGCGCACCGGCACCGTGATGGCCGACACCAAGCTCGGTTACCGCCTCTGGGCCCTGGCCATCTATCTGATTTGCACCAGCATCAAGGGCATCTCCAGCATGCGGCTGAGCCGCGAGCTGGGCATCACTCAGAAGTCGGCCTGGCATCTGGCCCATCGCGTGCGGGCCGGGTTGGCCGCGCCCGCCGGGCTGTTCGCCGGCCCGGTGGAGGTGGACGAGGTCTACATCGGAGGCAAAGAGAAGAACAAGCACGCCAGCCAGAAGCTGAACGCCGGGCGCGGGACGGTCGGCAAGCAGCCGGTGGTCGGAGGGCGCGACCGCGCCACCGGACGAGTGCATGCGCAGGCAGTGCTGAACACTACCAAAGAGGAACTGCAAGACTTTGTGAACAAGATTGCAACTCCGGGCGCGGAAGTGTACACGGACAGCTCTTCCAGCTACCAGTCGCTGGAGGGCTTCCAGCACGCAGCGGTGAACCATTCCGGCGGAGAGTACGTGCGTGGCAAGGTGAGCACCAACGGCATCGAGTCCTTCTGGGCGCTGTTCAAGCGCGGGCTGTACGGGATCTACCACCACGTCAGCGTGCGCCATCTGCATCGCTATCTGGAGGAGTTCTGCGGGCGCAGCAACCTGCGCCCGCTGGACACGGCGGAGCAGCTGCGGCAGGTGGCGCTGGGGCTGCAGGGCAGGCGTCTGACTTGGGCCATGCTGGCGGGCCGGGCTGCGGCCGCCTGACGCACCAGCGGCTCCGGCGGCGAGGAGCCGCCAACGGCAGCCGGCCCGGCTGGGAGCCGCGGTGGGTGCCGGCGCCCAGCAGGGGATGCCCGAGGGGCGGATCCGCGCATCCTGGGCTGAGAATTGGAGCTGCCGCGCACGACAGTCGGCTGCTAGAGCAGCAGAGTCGGGCTAGGGA
Organism: Bryobacterales bacterium; assembly: GCA_963662745.2. Lineage (GTDB taxonomy): Bacteria > Acidobacteriota > Terriglobia > Bryobacterales > UBA6623 > VXMF01. The sequence goes on along the minus strand of CAXXUI010000001.1, from coordinate 2,831,935 downwards.
CGGGGGAACTGTCCGGCACAGATTACGTGCTCATGGAGGCCAGAATGAGCTCCCCAGATACTGAGTGGAATGGGCGCCGATCACGATGTGAGACCGCCAGCATGCCGCAAATAGACGCAGACTATACCGATTCGGGACGAGTACCATATGCTGGACTCTTGCCGGAACCTATACAACATCTGGATCTTGGGTACTCACGTCAGTAATTCCCTTTGGAAACATCGAGGAACATGCCGTCACCTAGGTTCCGGTACAGTCTGTTCGGCGTGCCTTGGTAGTACTTCGGGTGGCAGTAGTCCCGGTAACCGGTCTCGTCGCACACCGGATCCGCACCAGCCGCCCATTTCAAGTAGTTCACAACGAATAGGTCCAGCAGACCGTCGCGGTCGTAGTCGAACCACGCTCCCGTGATGGCCCACAGGGGCCCGTGGTCGGGGTCTGAGGCCAGAATCCCGGACTGCTGGGTGATGTCCGCGAACTGGCCTCCACCTTCGTTCCGATAAAGCGTGATCCGGTGCAGACCCGCCACGAACAGGTCTTGGTCGCCATCGTTGTCAAAGTCTGCGGCAGCTGCCCCGAACGAGTACCCTTCGCCGCTGAGGCCTGCTTGGTCTGTGACGTCAATGAAGGTCAGATCCCCGTCGTTGCGCAGCAGGCGGTTCTTGTAGCGACCCGACGTCTTGCGGTTTGCAGGCAGCTCCGCGCCATTGGCGAAGAAGATATCGAGGTCTCCGTCGCTGTCGTAGTCCAGCAGCGCTAGTCCTCCAGCCATCGTCTCGGGTGCGAATCGATTCTCGGACTCGCAATGCTCAAGGACGAATTCAACATCGTGATGAGCGAAACGAATCGCTGCCACGACCGGCGCGGCTAGCGCCGACAAGGCCGTCACCGTCCAGACGTAGGCTGACAGCCGTCCGACGCTCATGGATCGTCCGGCGCGTGATCCAGCGCCACGTAGAGCGCCTTGGTGGCGTCGATGTCCCCCGGAGCCATGCTCAACACCAAGTGGAGGCGCTGCTTGGCTTCCGCCCAGCGGCCCAAGCGGCCTAGGACCAACGCCGCGTTGCGGTGGAAAAGGACATGGTCCGGAGCGATTCGGGCAGCCGCCTCGTACTTCTCCAGCGCCATTTCCAAGTCGTCCTCCTGCTCCGCGGCCAGGCCTGCATCGTTCAGCCTGCCGGCTTCGGTAATGCTCGCCTCCTCCACAGCTCGTCGCGAGCCCGACCGAGCGATGCCCGCAAGGTGGTGCCGAGCCTCCTCGGAGCGGCCCGCCGCCCTAAGGGCCCGCCCCAAAGCGTACGCTGCAGCTTGGTCCTCAGGACGCAGTTCGGCAGCTCTTCGCAGTGCGACAACGGCTAGGGCGGCCTCTCCGTTTCGAAGGAGCTGCTCACCCCACAGGTGGTGGGCGTCGAAGCTATTGGGTTGCAGCTCGGACGCTCTCCGCAGGGCCGCTATGGCTTCTTCCGGGCTTGCACCCTGGGTTAGGATTCGCCCCAGTTCCAAGTGGGCCGGCCCAAGGGCAGGGTTGAGGCGGAGGGCGGCCCTGAAGTCCTCAACGGCGGCCGGCTGACGACCAGCCTCGGCGTGCGTTCTCCCGCGATAGAAGTGGAGCTTGGCTCGCCTCGCCGGCTCAGTGGATTGGCTGAGTGCCCGAGTGAAATGCTGCGCCGCCGCATCTTGGCTCCCTCGCATCGCGAGCGAGAGTGCCAGCCCCTCGTGTGCCGGCCCAAGTTCGGAGTCGAGTTCTAGAGCCGTGCGGTAGGCTTGCTCAGCCCTGTCACTCAGCCCGAACTGCGAGAGTGCCTGTCCGAGAGCCAAGTGGTTGACGGGATTCTGCGGGGCCAACCCTACGGCTGCTTCCAGCGAGTTGATTGCTGGTGACCGTCTTCCTGCGAGGGAGAGCGCGATGCCCAGCATGCGGTGCCCGTCCGCGTCGTCCGCATGCTCGCCGATGTGCCGCTCCAAGATCTCGGTGGCAGACCGTGCATCGCCCCGCATCAGGGCCTCGCCTGCGGTGGCGAGCGGGTCCTGGCCTTGCGCAACCGCCGCGACCGCTATCGCGGCCAGCGCCAAGGCGCTGGCGCGCAAGCAGCCCTCGCATGGCAGTGGTGAGCGCGGAGCCAGCAATCTTGTCCCAGTCTACAGTCACGCCATTCGGGTCAAGTGACGTCCAGCAGACGACCATGCAGCGCTGCGCCCTGTCCTCGAATCTTCTTGGGCAATTCAAGTCGAGTGGCGGCCGACGTCAGACACGCCCTGCCCCTCTTGGGCAGGGAGGGCGGCAGGCTGGGCAGCGTGCCCGCGCCAGGTCTCTGATGGCCGCCCCTTCGTAGCCCAGTTGCGAGGGCAGCACGACAGCGTCGCTGCCGAGGGTGGTTGAGGGTCGTTTGCGACGCCCTCCGTGTCGGTAGCGGCGCTGCTGGCACCGTCTCGCTCGCGCCAGCAGGCGCGTGAGTGAGTGGCCAGCTCAGGGCTGTCCTCGGCCGCCCGGTGTAACAAAGTCTGTGGACGTGTGCTTCGAGACCGAGACACTAGGCTAAGTTGCCGGTGCGTAGATCGTATTCCCGACCAGCCGGGGAGATCCCAATGGATGCCACGTTGGTCCGACCGTTAGATTTCTGACCGGAGCACATGTGGCGCGAAGATCCTTGAGATCCTTTGAGTACCCCAGCGGTGGAGACGAGGAACTGGCGCCGAAGGAACGAGTCCGCAGGACTGAGTAACTCCGCGTTTCGCATGTATCGTGCTGATATTGACGAGATAGCAGTGAACAAGTTCAAGTGCTCTCTTGGCACATAGGGACTGATAACACCAGCACCTTCGATATCGATACCAAGAGGTGAACGACAAGATTCGATCGAATCACAAGACGAATGTCTCGAAGCTCGTGGCAAGTCAAGTGCCGGCCGGGTTGGATTGGATCCTCTCCGACTACGAGTTCGGCGGCTGGTCGCGCGTGACATGGTGATGACTCGCGACTCTTGGGGCTGTTGGCTCAGACTTCGCCTCCTCTATGCACCCGCGTCCCTCGGCTGGAGTTCTCGTTGTCGACTCCACAGCGAACCGGGCAGCCCTCTGCTCTGCACCGACAGGCCTCGCAGGACGAGCGCTCCGAATCAGACAGGACCGGCTGCTGAACTGCTCGCCAGCGTGTTTCCCAACCAAACGCACCCCTGCAGCCCTCGACTCAGCCCGCGGGAAGCTGGCTCGCGCCGCGGCGAGATCCGGCCTTGGCAGCCCCAGCCAGCCGTTTCTCGCAGAGGGTCAGTGGTTGATGTTGCCCTCCATGATGATCAATTCGTGGATCTCCTGGCTCGTGACGGAGCCGATCAGGGCCCCCGAGCCCTTGCGCAACACCGGAAGCACCGTCACCGACAGCTCCTGCATCCTATGCAGCACGTCTTCGACATGCTCGTCATGCCACGCACTGTCTGGCGATTCCCGGACCACGTCTGCTATGGGGGTCGTGGTCCAAGCCTCCTTGGGCAGGTAGCGCAACATGCTCACCGAGACCAGGCCCAGCAGCTTCCCGTCGCTGGCTACGACGTACTCGTGCTGGCTCGGAACGACCCACTGCTCCACGAAGTCGCGTACCGAGACCTTAGGGTCGGCGAATCTCCGTGCGGGCTCGAGGATGTCCTCCACAGTGATGTCGAGCAGTGCGAACCGCGTTAGGGGCGACGAGAGAGGCTCTTCCGAGGCCGTCCGCTCGCTGGTCTTCGCATGCCGAAACACGAAGCTGATCAGCGGTGGGGACGCGATCATGTACAGAAACATGATCAGGATCAGCGCGGAGAAGAGGTCCTGGGTGATCATTCCGTTCTCCAGCAGAACGAGCAGCAGGGCAATCTCCGTGATGCCCTTGGCCATCAACCCCGTCGCCATCGCAACCGGGTTCTCCATCCCCGTCAGCATCGCTCCGAAGAAGGGTGCGGCGAACTTGCAGAGGAACGGCACGACGGCAAGCGCCACGATGGCCGGGAGAGGCAGCCCCGTCATCGAGAAGCTCACTTGGAGCCCGCCCGAAGCGAAGAACAGCGGCACGAACAGGCCCTCCGCCATGCTCCGCACGCCAGGCACCACCTCCCGCCGAACTTGGTACGGGAGGCCCGAGAGGGCGGCTCCGAAGAGCAGCGCGCCTACCGAACCGTGCAGGTTGAGCATGCCTGCACCGGCGACTGTGAGGAACAGACCGCCCAGCACAAGGCCGAAGGAGAGATGCGGGACTCGCAGCACGCGCTTCAACGCCACGAACGCCGGAGGCAGGATGCGGTTCGAGACCACGTAGGTGACGATCCCGAAGCAGAAGACCTTGCCGAAGAGGGCTAGCAGCGTCAACGGATCCAAATCGCCCCCGTCCTCATCGAACATGAAGCCCACGAAGGGCAGGCAAACCAGCTTGAAAACCAACAGCGTTGTCAGTACTCGAACACCTAGAATGCCGCGCAGTCGGCCTTCGTCCGACAGCACCTTGGCCACGATGCCCATGCTGGATAGCGACAGGATGGTTGCAAGCGCAAGTGCAGTGCGGGGACTCAGGCCCAGCCCTAGGTCCACGACGATGTCCGATGTCACCAGGAATGAGCACGCCACCGGGGTGACGATCGCGATCAGCGCGAACACGAGGAGCCGAGTGCGCAGGGCGCTCAGGACGACCGATGCATCAATCTCGTCCAATCCGATCAGGAAGAACAGCAGATAGACGCCGATGCCCAGCAGCACCCTCAAGTCGGCGGTGACTTCCACAAGCCCAGCCACCGGGCCGAGCACCACGCCGGCTGCTGTGTAGGCGAGGATGGAGTTGAGGCGCAGGTGCTGACTGGCGCCTTCTGCGAGCTTGGCGACGACAATCAGCAACCCAACCGAGACTAGGACTTCAGAAAACGCTCCCACCGAGAACCTGCTCGCTTACTAGGATACAAACGCCGGAAATTCCCGGTGCCCCCTCGCCCGGGCGGCTAGGCTGCGACGGCCAAGAGTATACTGCGATGGCGTTGGCGGGTCACGGAGCGGGCCACTCGTGGACCCCGGCCTTCCCGGGTGGCGGCTGCGCTCGACTGTAGGTGCGATGCCCCCAGTTGCGAGAGAGACGATCCGAACGGCGATTCCCTGGGTCCGTCGTGCCCTTCTGTCGGTCCTTCTGTCCGCAGCTACGGCTCTAAGCCAGGAAGTCGACACTGTCCTGTTCCGCAGTGCGGACCGCGCCTACACCGTCCTCGACCAGTTGACGGACCCTGCGCAACGAAGAGACCTGAAGGCGGTGCTCTCCGCTCGTGGCCCGGAGCGCAAGCACAGGTTCGCCGAAGATTTCCTGCGCGCTTACCCGGACTCGCCGCTGCTGGCTTCGGTCTCGGACATTGCAGCCAAGACTGCGATCGACTTGGGGGATCTTGCCAGGGGCGTCCGCCACGCCGCGCTGTCCCTGCGCATCCTCCCGGAGAACCCGCTCCTGCTGGTCGCACTCGCCGACGCTCAGGCGTCCCAAGGGCGCATAGGGCCGGCGGCGGCCAATGCGCGGCGAGCGTTGGAGTACCTCCGCAGCTTCGCCAAGCCGGCTCGGTTCGGTCGGGCAGCTTGGCGCGATGTCTTGCCCGGTCTGCAAGCCACCTGCAGGTCCGTCCTCGGTCGCGCTGCCTTGCAGGACGCCATCACCTCTGCAGGCGCCCGGCGGCTCCGACTTCTGCGATCCGCCGAGCAGGAGCTCGTCGCGGCTCGACGCTTGGATCCCCGCAGCGCGTCGGCGGCTTACTTGCTTGGCCTTGTCTCGGGAACGCTGGGACGGGTGGAGGAGGCCAAGGGGAACCTGGCCGACGCGGTTCGGTCGGGCGGTCCGCTCGGGGTCCGGGCAGCCGACCAGTTGAGGAAGATCCTGGGGCTGCCGGACGAGTTGTCGGACGACGCTATGGCGCAGGTCGTCGCGGGGATCCCGCACCTTGCGCGCCCCGCGAATGGTCCAGAGAGGGCGCAACCATCCATGCAGCCCACCCGCTACTCCGGTTCCGAGTCCTGCCGCGCCTGCCACCGGGAGGTCTACGACTCTTGGGAGCGCACCGGCATGGCGCGCATGTTCCGGCCGTACAGCCCGGACGCCAACATCGGCGTCTTCGAGAACGGGACTCAGGTCTTCTCCGAGGAGGGTGCTGAGATCGCACGCCTCGGAACCGCCTCCGGCCGGCCGTTCATGGAATTCAGGGACGCTTCGGGCTGGCGGCGCTTCAGAGTCGACCACTTGATCGGCTCCAAGTGGCAGCAGGGCTACGCGACCGAACTTCCGGACGGGCGGATCCATGTGTTTCCGATCCAGTACAGCCGGATCGAGCGTCGCTGGCTGAACTTCTGGCGTGTGATCGATCCTCCGGGAACCGAGCGTGTCGATGCCGGTGCGTTCTCCAAGCTGGGCTCTGCCACCAGCTACCAGCTCCATTGCGCGAGCTGCCACACCAGCCAGTTGCGGGCGGGCGCGTCGATGCGGCCCGCGAACTTCGACTTTGAGGAGCCCGGCGTCAACTGCGAGATGTGCCACGGCCCGTCCGCCGATCATGCCGAGGCGGCCGCCCGAGGCCGGCTGGGCCGCGTCCCGGCGCTTGCCGGACCCGTGCGATTCGGCGAGGTCTCAGCGCAGGAGTATGTGGGCGTCTGCGGACAGTGCCACATGCAGTCCAACCTTGTCGAGATCGGGCCGAACGGTGAGGTGAATTTCACTGGCGACGCGCAGGACTTCCACTCGCCCTACATGGGGCGGCCGTTCGACGAGTTCTCCACCAAGGCCACGCACGGCGACGGCCGGTTTCGGGAGACGACCTTCATCGGCGAGTCGTTCGTGCGGTCGGCATGCCACCGCGTCGGAGGGGCGCATTGCGGAAGCTGCCACAATCCCCATCCGCCAGACCCCGAGTCGAATCCAAATTCCCTCAAGCATCGGGACGATCCCGATCGGATGTGCTTGCAATGCCACGCTGACTTGGGACTCGATCTAGCGGGGCACACCCGGCATGCGCCGGAATCGGAAGCGAGCCGCTGTACCTCCTGTCACATGCCGAGAATCATGCACGCCCTGCTGTTCGACGCGCCCACGCATAGGATCGACGACATTCCGGACGCCGAGATGACCGCCCGATTCGGCCGCGACCGCAGCCCGAACGCCTGCCTGCTCTGCCATGCGGATCGCAGCGTCAGCTGGCTGGTTCAAGAACTGGCTCGCTGGCCGGTGCCTCGGGCGCGGGAGACGTTACCAAGTGGAGGATGACGGGCCGCCGTCCGAAGTCCGTCGCGGCCCGTGCGAACTGGGGCAGCGGCGCCGGGCCGGGCCCGGCGCCGCCGCTATCAGAATAGGAATTTCAAACCGAACTGGAACACTCTGGGCTTCGTCCCCGCAGCCAGGGACGCCACCCTTCCGAAGTTGGGATTGCCGAGAGTCGTGTCCGGTGCGCCCAAGTTTTGGATATTGAACGCGTTAAACGACTCGATGCGCAGCTCCACGCTGTACCGCTCGCCGACCCGCACTTGCTTGAAGAGCGAGATGTCCACGTTCTCCACGCTCTCCGTGTAGATGATGTTCTTGCCTGTGTTCCCGTAGGAGAGCACCGGCGTCTCGAACGCGTTGGTGTTGAACCAGCGCTCCTCGGTCTGACCGCCGGAATGCGCATCCCCGACCAAGTTCGGCCGGGCGTAGTTCCACCACGCGACCTCGTTGCCAATGTTGGCTACATCACCGGTCACCGACAGGTTGGCCGGCTGGCCTGAGCGGAACTGGGCGATCGTGTTCAACTGCCACCCTCCGAGGACTTGCGAGGCGGCACCTGAGTTCAGCCAGCGCTTGCCCGGGCCGATCGGCAGTTCCCACACCGCCGAGATCGAGACGAAGTGCGGGATGTTGTAGCCCGAAGGCCCCTTGTTGTCCAGAGGCTCGTAGTAGTTCTGTACCGCCGAACTGCCGCCGATGCCGTTCTCAGCGCCGAACCAGCCGCTCTGCGTGTCCAGCGTCTTCGACCATGTGTAACTGATCAGCGCCTGCAGCCCGTTGCTGAAGCGTCGATTGAGCTTCATCTGCAGCGAGTCGTACCAGCCTTGCCCGTGGAAGTTGCCGTAAAACATCGTCGTCTGGTAGGGAAATGGTCGACGCTGGCGCACCTCCTCTGGCGAACCTGGCCCGGCGACGGTTGCCGTGTTGGCCGTCCCGTTGTGTTCCAATCGCTTCGTGCGGCTGCCCACGTAGGCGATCGAGAACGTGAGGTTGTTCCGCAGCTGCTCCTGAATCTCGACATTCCACTGGTGCGAGTACGCGGGCTTGGTGCGCGGGTTCGCGTACCAGCCGGCGCTGCCGAAGGGGGACGGGTCGGGAAGCGGGGCGCCGCCCAGCTGGTTGGCGCGCCCGACCGTTACGGGCGTTTCTCCGACTGCGTTGTAGGCCGGCTGGGCAAACTGCTTGTCCGGCCAGGTGCCGATGGACTGTTGGAAGCCCTGCATCACGCCGGTGAGGCTGTCGTAGTTCACCCCGTACCCCACGCGCAACACGGTTGTGTCGCGCAGCCGCCAAGCCACGCCCACCCGGGGCTGGAAGCCGTCGTGTGCGGGCTCGTACATGTTGGGGTCGTCGGCCAAGCGGATGTGCTGGCCGTTCGGCACGTCGGCCAAGTTGCCCGTGCCAGGGATGCACGGCGCGATGCCGACTTCCGAGCAGGGACCGGGGAGCGAGCCCCCGCCGATCAGCCAGTCTCCCGTGTCCCAGTCGAAGCCCGCTTGCAGACCGCGGTTCATCCGCCCCACCCAGTAGGTGTCGTAGCGCAAGCCGATGTTGATGGTCACTGCGCTCGACGCCTTCCACTCGTCCTGCACGTACAGGCCGAGGCTGGGCCAAGTGATGTTGTAGTTCTGGTTGCGGATCGTGTACTGGGCGGGCAGCCCTACTGACCGGTGCAAAAGTCTTGCGCAGGTGCCACCTCGCGTGAGGGATGTCGTGCGCAAGCAGGGTCAGAGGAGTTCCTGCAGAGAATGTGGGGCTGATACTATTCATATAGGGAGTTTATGGAGTGGACCATTTGGAGAGCATTGAATCTATACTGTGCGAGTCCTCCCTGTCATAGACGTCGATCCGTCCGCCCCCCAGTTGCCTCCACACTCCGCTGTGTGGTATCCTATGGTCATGTTCTTGGTGCCACTCCTTGTCTTCTCCAAACTCACTGAAGCGCTGCAGTTCGATGTAAAGAAAGCAGTCGTTGAAGAAATCAGAAATGGCCGGTCTTTTTGGGCTGTAAGCAGAATGGTAGGCGTCCATCAGTCCACGGTTCGCCGCTGGTGGGTCCTCTACAGTGCTAAGGGCGTCAACGCACTCCACAGACGTAAGAGGACAGGACGACCGCCCAAGCTGAAGAACCGCCACTGGCAATGGATGCTGAACACAGTGGTGACCAAGACGCCGCAGCAGTTGCGGTTCGAGTTCGCCCTGTGGACCGCCAACATGGTGCGCATGGCTCTGCAGGAGAAATTCGGATTGCAAGTGAGCCGCTGGACGGTGCAACGCGCCATGAAGAAGTTGAATCTCACACCGCAGAAACCCAAGAAGAGAGCGTTGAAGCATGACCGTGAGAAGGTCCGGAAATGGCAGTTTGAGACGTTTCCGGCACTAGTGAAGCGTGCGGTCCAGGAGGGCAAGACGATAGTATTCGCAGACGAGTCGGGCCTAGCAGCGCAGTGCGTGTACGGGAGGACCTGGGGCCGAAAGGGAGAGACGCCGATTGTGAAGACGGCGAACTCGAAGTACCGAGTGAGCATGCTGGCAGCGATCAGTCCGGACGGCAGGTTGCACTGGAAGCTGCATGAAGGTTCCGTGAGCGCACTGACATTCATTGAGTTCCTGGAGCAGGTGAAGCAGGCTACTGCAGGGACCGTGATCGTGGTTGTGGACAATGCGAGCGTGCATACAGCGAAACTGGTTCGGGAATGGTCGAAGGCACAAGAGGGCCAGATCGAGTTGGAGTATCAGCCGACATACAGCCCGGAAGTGAACCCAGTGGAGATCCTGTGGGCGTGGGTGAAGAGTCGGGTGAGTCGGATGCTGAGCAAGACGAAGGCGGAGATGAGGAAGAACCTGAAAGCGGCGTTAGAACGACTGAGCGAAGACAGTGAGCTGGTGAAGAAGTTCTTCAGTGAGCAGGATTGCAAGTACATTGAGCAGGCATTGAAGGCAGCATGAGTCTAGTTGTAGGTCACATCACTTGGGGAATCCAACTGCTCGAACAGGCGAACCTCTATAGCTTGACTCTTGAATTCTCTGTACTTCACTCGACATCTCCCGGTGCCCGTGCAACGATGTTCTCTAACGCGAGCCTGCGAAATCTGGCCCGCTTTATGAGTGCAAGACTTTTGCACCGGTCAGTAGCAGTGCGGAAGCCACCGAGTTTCCGGTTGTGCCGGGGTTCAGCGGGTCCGCCGTCTGGGCGTTGTTGAACGGAATGCTGTGTTGGGTGGTGAGAGCGTCCCTCTCCTGCCCGATGTACATCCCGCCGAACTTGAAGTTGTGGTTGCCCTTGATCCAGCTGACGCCTTCGCTGAACATCCATTGCCAGTCGGTCTCGGGGCGAGGAGTGTTGACGCCCGGTCCGCCGTAGGGGGCCTGAAGCCCGATTCCCGGAGCCCCGAACTCGTTCAGCCCGACCCAGCCGTCGGCCTCCAGCGGGCTCGTGCCTGCGGCGAGTTCCGCCTCTGTGTTCAGAGCTTCTCGCACCCAGCCGAACTTGGTGTCGAACACCACGTTGGAGCCGAGCAGATGCACCCAGCCGCCAGCGATGTTGCGGGGCCGGTTGCTGAAGATGCGCCCGTTCTTGACGGTCGCCGGCAGCGTCTGCGGGTTGTTCAGCTGGCTGTAGCGGAACCACAAGTTGTCCGCTCCGCCGAAGCGGTGGTCGGCCTTGATCTGCAGCGTGTTGTTGTCGCTCTGCTGCGGCCGCGTGTTGATCACGTTGAACGCCGGATTGGAGATGTTCGGGCGATCGAAGTAGTTCTGGAAGTAGTTGCTCGTGATTGGGTCGATCCGGGCTGAGGGGATGGAGTTGTTGGGGAACGCGTCCCTCACGAAGGAAGACGGATCGGCAGGGTTCACGCGCGTCGTGGCCGGGTCGTGTATGGCCTGGTCCAGAATCGAGTTCGTGAAGTTCCCGCCCAGCTCGGCGTCCGTCGGGTGGAAATAGGACTGCTGCTGAGCGCGGCGGTACTTCCAGCCCTCCCAAGCGAAGTGGAAGAAGGTCCTGTTGCGGATGACCGGTCCGCCGACCGCCACGCCGTACTGGTTCTGCCGGAAGGCCACCGGGCCCGCCCGCTGTGAGTCAAGGAACGGGTTGCGAGAGTCGAAGGCTTCGTTGCGCAGAAACTCCCAGAGCGATCCGTGGAAGTCGTTCGTGCCAGACTTCGAGACTAGGTTGATCACTCCGCCGAGGACGCCGCCGTACTCGGCCTTGTCGTTGTGGGACTGCACCTTGAACTCCTGGACGGCGTCGACGATCGGAAGCACCGCCCAGCTCTGCCCGAAGAACCAGTGGTTGATCACGCCGTCCAGCAGGTTCATGTTGCTGCGGTTCCATGCGCCATTGATCGACGGCAGCGCGAACGAGGAACCCGGCAGGGCCACCGGAGCGTTGAAGCTGGTTCCGCCGCCGTTGCCTTGGGCCGTGCTGACAGGAGTAGCTCCGGGAGTCAGCGTCAGAAGCTGGGAGTAGTTTCGACCGTTCAGCGGGAGGTCCTTGACCGCCTCCTCGGTGATCGCCGTGCCCAGCTCGGAGGTGGACTGCTGCAGCAGCGCCGACTCGGCCACGACTTCGATGATCTCCGTGACTGCGCCCACCGACAGGGCAAAGTCGTGCGTCCGCGTCTGATTGACGTTCAGCGCGAACTCGGGCTCGACCGCTCGGCTGAAGCCCTCGGCTGTGACGCTCAGCGAATACGTGCCCGGAACAATGTTGATGAAGACGTAGTAGCCGTTCGCGTTGGTCTCTGCATCCGTCTGGACCTGCGTCGCGACATTGGTCAAGGTTACTTTGGCCGCCGGTATGACGGACTCGCTGGAGTCCGTCACGGTTCCGTTGATGGAACCGTAGGCCGTCTGAGCGCTGGCAGTGCTGGTGACAGCAAGAAGGCTTGCCACTACGGCCAGCGCTTGAAGGGGTATCATTCTCATATTCTCCATTTCCTCCTGAGGCTGAATTGCCTTGGTTGAATTCCCGGCCGCGAAACGCCTGGTACAGGCTGCAGGCCGCTGCGCGGTTGCCCGTCTGGGATCTCCACGGCTAGCCGCTACCGCCGTCCAGTGTAGCAATCTGCTCGGGCCCCAGTCGTGCGGTCGAGGGGAGCGCTGACTGCTCTCCGCGATCGCTCCGAGCGGTGCTTGAGAGCTGGTACTATGGCGGTTCGCCTGAAGTTGGTGGCGGATGGTTTGATGAGCAGACTACGTGCATTGATGATGCTGGCGGGAGCGCTGCTTCTCGTGGCAGCAGCTGCCGCCACTGTGCATGCGGCCGAGCCCATCGTTTGGGATCTATGGCCCGGCAAGCCTCCCGGCGAGATCGCCGAACTCCCTGCCGAGTACGACTCCACCGGTCCGGACGGTAGGGTCGTCGCCGGACGGCGTGTCACGCGCCTGACCAACGTTACTCGGCCCACACTGGCGATCTATCGCCCCGAGCGCGGCACCGACACCGGCGCGGCGGTCATCATCGCTCCCGGCGGCGGCCACAACATCCTCGCGTACGACTTGGAAGGCACCGAAGTGGCCGAGTGGCTGATCTCGATCGGCGTCACAGGCATCGTGCTCAAGTACCGCGTGCCGGCCCGTCACGAGGACCGTCGATGGCTAGTGTCAGTGCAGGACGGGCAGCGTGCCGTGAGCCTCGTCCGTGGACGGGCTTCCGAACTCGGGATCGATCCCCAGAGGATAGGAATCATTGGCTTCTCCGCCGGCGGCTCCCCGGTGCGGTACACGGCGTTGGTGAAGGACCGGCTCTACCAGAGTGTCGACGCGTTCGACGAAATTGCCTTCCGTCCAGACATCGCCGCTGCGATCTACTCCGGGGGCGTCCCGGAGGGTGCGGAGATCGGGCCGGACTGTCCGCCGTTCTTCATGGTCATCACTCACGACGACCGGGACCGGTCGCTCGCCGCGGCCGAACTCTACATCGCGCTCAAGAAGGCCGGAGTTCCAGCCGAGCTGCACATATTTGAGAGCGGAGGGCACGGTTACGGACTGCGCCGGACCGATTTGCCGGTCACGAGCTGGCCCGATCTCATGGAGGACTGGCTGCGCCGGTTGAGCTTCTTGGAACGCTAGGCTTTGTGCTTGGCGGCCGGCTCCATCCCGCCGCATTGAGGATTGGCTTCTTTGTCTGGATCAGGGTTCCAGGCCAGTGGTTCGTGACACGGCACTCGGGTCGCGGCCCGGATCTGAGGGGAAGTCGCAGCCGATAGGACCGTCGACACCGTCGGGTTCGACACCCTTCGTCCGACCAGCAAGCCCACGACGTCCGACGACGCATCCGACCAGGCATTCATCCGAGCCTCGGTGACGGCGCTCGGTCTCGGGCGGAGCCAGCTTTCAGTCCGGACCTCGTGAAGACCTGCCAGCCCCACCGTTTCCCGCTTCAGCGAGGCTCTACGAGTTTGAGAACCTGATCCGCTGCAATGTCTACCAGCACCTGTCTGGTGCCGCTAGGCCACCGAACCTCGATCCGTCGCGCAACCGGGCTGTCGCCCAGTCCGAAGTGGACCCGCCGGTCCGAGGAACTGGCGTAGCCCACGGCGGTCGACGATTGGTTGTGCTGGATTCTGCCCGATGAGTCTTCAACCGTGACCTGCGCTCCAAGGCCCGCCCGATTGCTCCGCGTCCCCTCTAGATTCAGGAGCAGCCAGTGGCCCGCCACGGACTCGTTGAAGAGGACGCGGGCAGTGGTGCCGATCGCCGAGACTACGGCGTCGATCCGTCCGTCGTTGTCCAGGTCTCCGAAGGCGGCGCCGCGATGGGCGGCTGGGACCTGCATGGCTTCTCCCGCCTGTCGAGACACGTCCCGGAAGCTGCCGTCCTCCTGCGCCTGAAACACCGCGTTAGGGAGCCGGTAGGAGATGGTGCGGTACAGGCCGACATTCTCGCTGACGTGGGAGTTGGCAGTGAAGATGTCCTTGTCACCGTCGTTGTCGAAGTCGAACGCACCGACGCTCCAGCCCGACATCGTGTACGACTCCAAGCCGATCCGGGTCGCGTACGTCTCATCCGAGAACTCGCCGTTGCCGCGGTTGAGGAAGAGCGGGAACGTCTCGTTGGCCAAGGCTGTGATGGTCACGTCCGCTGTGGCGTCGCCGTCCAGGTCGCGAAAGTCCAAACCCATGCTGGAGACCGGGATTCCATCGCCGGTGAATGCCACTCCCGCCTCGACTCCGACCTCCTCGAATCGTTCGCCGCCGTCGTTGCGGAACAGGAAGTTCCGGACCGAGTCATTGGTCACGAACACGTCGGGCAGGCCGTCCGCGTCGAAGTCGGCGGTCGCGGCGCTCATACCCTTGCCGACGGAGGCTCCGATCCCGGTCGACCAGGTCACGTCCTCGAAGGCCCCTCCTCCGCGGTTGCGGTACAAGTAGTTCGGCAGGCCGTCGTAGTGTGCAGGGGAGCAGGACAGGCGCCGGCCCTCGTCGCCGCAAACCTGGTTGTTGTGCCACGACCAGTCGAGGTAGTTGACTACGAAGAGGTCGAGGAGCCCGTCTATGTCGAAGTCGAACCATGCCGCCGCCACGGACCAAGGCTTGCCCTTCGCAGTGCGCGCGCTGACGCCGGCAGAGGCTGTGACGTCCTCGAATCGGCACTCCCCGAGATTGCGGTAGAGGATGTTCCGGTCCACGCCCGCCACATAGAGGTCGGTGCGGCCATCGTTGTCGAAGTCCGCGGCAGCGGCCCCCATGCTGTAGCCGGCTCCCGCGACGCCCGCGGCTGTGGTGACGTCCCTGAAAGCCCGGGAGCCGAGGTTGCGGTAGAGGCGGTTGTGAAACGACGGGTCAGCCTTTTCCATGTCGGGCAGGTGGGCACCGTTCGTGAAGAACAAGTCGAGCAGACCGTCGCTGTCGCAGTCGAGCACGGCCAGTCCACCTAGCGTGGAGTCCGGCATCGGCTTCTCTGGCAGCGTGCCGTTGTTAAGGACGAAGTCCACGCCCTGCGATGCGGCAGCGAACCGAATCACGGGCTCGCGGGAGGGAGCCGGTGGTTGGGCCGTGTCCCGCAGCCAGAACGAGACGGCCAAGGCCATGAGCCCAACAGCTGCTGTGACAGTGACGACCATCCGCCAAGCCCGACGCGGCTTGCGGCTGGCTTGGTTCGAAGCGGCCGTCCGTCGTCCCCTAGCCGCTCTGGAGCCGCGTTTCCCCCTGCTCACGAGTCCTCCGTGCCGTTGTCCGAGTCAGGCTGCCGAACTGTCCGTTGCCGTCCTAGGGGGCGCCCGGCACGTGAGCGCAGCCGCCGAAGGCCAATCAGTCTACCACGCGACCGTGCGCAGCCGGTCCGAACGCAGCCGAGCAGCGGACGAACAATTCCTCAGTTCGCAGGTTCGAGATAGCTGTATCGCTCCTCCAGACCCAATAGCTCGATGGACTCCGGACTGGGGCGCGGTGTCAGGTCGCGCTCTTGGTAGTACTTTGCTCCTGCCCACCGCAGTTCTCCCCCCACTTCTCGTGGATCCCCGGTCACCCGCAGGTGCTCGTCCAGCTGTTTCCGCAACTGCTCCAGTATCGAGGCATGGGACGTGTCGCCGGCTAGGTTGTGCATCTGGTGGGGGTCGTCCGCCAGCACGTACAGCTCCTCGGCAGGCCGCTTGCCGAACGCCAGCTCGAACAGTCCGCGTAGTTCTGGCTGGTCGGATCCCTGCAGCAGCAGCGTCTTGGTCGGCGACGGATAGTGGAGCATGTGGGCGTCGACATCCCCGTACAGGGGCGGATCGCCCGCCGGCCATAGGTCCGGAGAGTAGTTGCGGATATACAGGTGATCCCTCGTTCGCAATGCCCTAGCCGGATAGCCCGGCCCCCCTCTGCGGACGAAGGCATGGCGCTCGCGGGCCGTCACCACGAACGATCGCTGTGGATCGATCATGCCCGACCGCTCGGACTCCAGGATCCGGACAAGGCTCTTTGCTGTCATCGCCTCGGGTACCGGTAGGCCCGCCAGCTCTAAGATCGTTGGGGCGAAGTCCGCCAAGCTGACGAAGTCATCGACCGTGCGCCCTCCAGGGAACTGCTGTGGCCATGCTATGACCAACGGGAGCCGGGTGCCTGCGTCGTAGAGATTGGCCAGCCCGCGCGGCATCTGCCACCCGTTGTCGCTGGCGATCAGGATGACCGTGTCCTCGGAAGCCCCGAATTCGGTGAGCAGCGCGAGGTGTCCACCCACATCGGTGTCGAAGTTCTCGATCTCCGCGTAATAGTCAGCTATGTCGCTGCGCACTGCCGGAGTGTTCGGGAGGTAGGGCGGGACCTCGATCGAATCCGGGTCGATCCCCGCCCTCGGACCGCCGTCTTCGGCGTAAGGACGGTGCGGGTCGCGCGAGCTGAACCAGTAGCAGAAGGGCTGACCTCGTTCCACATCGTTGAAGAACTGCTCGAAGGAGCGGTACCGGTTGCCAGCCGGATTCCTAGCCCAGCCCCCGTCCTCGTAGTTGCCGGGCCCCCAGCCCTTGCCCTCGAACCCTACTCGGTAGCCCGCCTCTTCCAACATGTCGGTGTACACCTCGAAGCGGCTGGGAAGGGTCCCCCACAGGTTGGCTCCTTCCTCCAATCGCCAAATGTCCTGTCCGGTGAGCATTGCTGAGCGTGCGGGCGTGCAGGACGGGGCAGGGCAGTATGCTTGGTTGAACTGCACGCCTCGATTGGCCACACCGTCGATGTTGGGTGTGCGGACGGTGCGGTCCCCGTAGCAGCCCAAATGATTCCAAGAGTGGTTGTCCGACATCAGGATCAGGAAGTTCGGTCTTACCGCAGACTGCTCGGGACTCGATGTGCAGTTGGCTAGCAGTGCCGCGAGCGCCAAGTACGGCAGAACTCGCCGCAGGCAAAGGCCGGCCCGTCGCGAATCCTTGCGATCCCGTCCGCCCGGTCCAGTGGCTCGGCTTGCGGTCGGGTCGGCCGCAGGTTCCAGCCGCCGACTCGCAGGGAGCGTTCCCTGCAATTCTCCGGGCCGGATGCTCAAGTGAGATGTCGACAGTCGGAACCGCAGCATGGCTGCACCAATCATAGGTCACGGCTCAATGGTTCGCCCTGATTCGACTGATGCCGGATCGACTACGACAAGGGGCCAAGTTCATTCTAATTCGCGGCCTCCGGGCCGGAAGACCATTGAGTCCGCTCCAGCGGAATCAGCTAGCTCCGGTGTTGCACCTAGATCGGCTCTCGCCCTTCCGCATTTCTTCCGGCCTCCGGGAACAGTGCCGATCGCACCGGAACGGCCGAGAGCGGCCGGCGGCAGAGGCCTTCCGAGGTCCGCCTGGCCCCGCGAAACCGCCGGCAGCTGGATGTCTGCTCTGACCGACTGCTGGTCGAGCGGAGCATCCTGACTCGCCGCTTGCGGCGCGGGAGGGGGCCGCAAACGCGGTGATGTTGTGCGAGTAGGTGTGTCGCTCGGCGGTCTTCGCACCCACCAAGGAGCTGTCGGTCGTTCGGAGAACAGAGTGGTGGTGGGGGAGGATCAAGCTGCGCCGTTCGATGCGGGGCTGGCCAGCTACCCTCGTAGCCGTGGGGCCGGAGCGCGGCCTGCTTGCGGCGTGCTGGTATGTGTCGCGCCACGAAATCCGAGCATGTGGCGGCGAATGCCTTCGGCACCAGTGCCTGACTGCCGGTCGATCCCAGCTTCAGCGCGTACCACCGAGGCGTTCTGTCACAGGCAGGCCCATGCAGCAAGGCAGCTGCCCATCGCCGCCGACACGCAGCCGATGACGGCAGCCTTCTTGAAGTCCTCGTGCGAGGCGGCCGGCGGATCCGACGGATGTCCTAACCATGTCTCGGTCACCAGTCTCCCGTCTTCCCACATCGGTCCCACGAGAAGGCGCTGGATTGCTCCAGCCATGGCCGCCTCACTCCATCCGGAATTCGGGCCCGGAACGACCGCGTGCTGTCGCCATCCGACATGAATCGCCTTCCCGGACGAGCACCCAGGGATGATTGCAGCGGCGCCTGCGATGAGTATCCAGGTCAGCCTGGCGGGAACTAGGTTCATGATGTCGTCCGCCCGCGCGCCGAACCATCCGAAACGCAGGTGCCGCTCGGTTTTGAACCCGACCATCGAGTCCATCGTGCTGACCACCTTGAACAGCACGATGCCGGGCAGCCCGCCGAGGGCGTACCAGAACAGCGGTGCGAGGAATCCGTCCGTGAGGTTCTCCGCCAAACTCTCGATCGCCGCACGCCGGCAGGCAGGGCCGTCCATCCGGTCGGCGTCTCGGCCGACGAGCCTCGCTGCTGCGGCGCGCGCGGCGACGACATCACCTGAAGCGGCCGCTCGTTCCACCGCCGCTCCGTGCCGGAGCAGGTCGCCGAAGGCGAGCAGAGTGTAGAGCAGCACTGTGTGGGCCACCACTGGCAGCAGCGGGTGCGCCATTCCTGCGAGCGCGACGATGACTGAGAGGCCTCCGACCCACAGCGCGGCCAAGGCGCCTCCCAGCGCCACTCCTCCTCCGTATCCGTCGAACCCGCCTCGCCGCAGCAGTTGCTCGAAGGCTGCCAGCGTGCCTCCGATGAGCCGCACTGGGTGCCATCGGTAAACCGGGTCCCCGAACACCGCGTCCGCAGCCACTGCGGCGACCAGCAGCCCGGAATGGGGTTCGAGCGCGGTCAGGTCCACTTTGCGAGCCAGCCTGCCGCGACGGCCCTCAAGACGAGGTTCGCAGGGTCCTTGCTTGCACAGTCCAGCTCCGAGTAGAGGTCCAGCCACGCCTCGGGCCGTGCCGACAAGGAGCAGGCCAAGCAGGCCGCCTGCTGCCGTGCCGCTGCCTTTGCGGAACTCTCTGGCAGCGTGCCGAACGCTGCACGGTCCAGCACGGCAGCAAGGCCGAAGGCTGCGGCCGCAACCCCCGGTTCGAAGAACACCGCCTTCCAATTCTTGCGAAGGAGGTCGAATCGGTCGGGAGGC
The DNA here is from genome assembly GCA_963662745.2 of Bryobacterales bacterium. Classification (GTDB taxonomy): domain Bacteria; phylum Acidobacteriota; class Terriglobia; order Bryobacterales; family UBA6623; genus VXMF01. The sequence continues at coordinate 2,812,797 of CAXXUI010000001.1, read as the reverse complement.
AGGAGGTTCGGCAGGTCGCTGCGGGCCCGCTCCTCCGTCAGGCCGAAGCGACCGAGTGCGTGAAAGACGCTGCGAGTGTAGGATGGCTCCAATCCGTTCTGCCACCGCAGGGCTTCCTTGACGGCCTGTCTGACGGAGCGGCCGATGATTTCTCCCGCCTTGGTGTGCGGGCTGGTGGATTCCAGCGGCTGGAGCTGCTCGTCGATCGGGGCTGCGATGCAGAATTGGTCTGTCCCTGTTCCAGTGGCAATGCCGCTGGAGTAGCGGCTCGGCACGGCGAGCTCGGTGAGAGCCGCCGCTTTGCCTTCTGTCATCGTCACTGCCGCTCGCGCCAGGGCGGCCGGCGTGATTGGGTGGCTGATGAGCAGGATGATGTTGATCGTCCCGGCGCGCTGGCTGACCTCTCTCCAGCCGTCCTCCGTCTCAAGCCACTCAGCGGGGTCACCCGCTTTGGCGGCGTTGCCCGACACCCCTGCCGTGATGAACGCGTCGCAGCGCAGGCGTTCGTAGCAGGCGCTGCGGTGGGAGACATAGGCCATGTTCGCAGCAGTTCCCATGACCGCCGTCTTGTCTGGATCGACGTTCATCTCCGCGCATACCTGGAAATGGTAGTTCTCCAAGCCGAGTTCCGACATGGCGGCCGTCCGGGCGCTGTCGCCCCGCGCCTCGCAGCTCTGGTGATTGGCGAGGAACTGGAGATCCGCTCGCTGGCCGCCGCAGTGTGCGGATGTGCTGAGGACTTGGTGCGGACCGTGCAGGGCGGCAACGATGTAGCGCCCGAATCGGCTGACGGTCGCCCCCGGCGCAGTCAGCAGGGTTTCCGTCGTGACTGGAAGCTGCAGCCCGCTCATTGCGACCCACCTTGGCGGCTGGATCGAATCCCGGCGAGGGCGCACCTGACTGCCATGGGACCATCATCAACCACGGTGGCGTGTGGATGCGAATCCCGGTGTGGCCGGCCGGCTCGCAGCCGTACAGCGCTCTTAGTGACTCCCGTTCGGCCTCTAGCCGCGCGCTGGCTCACCCTGCCGGCGGGCGGCTGCGCTCTGCGTCCGCGTGCTACGCTGTTAGAGTTCGCAGGAGCCCGAGAGGGCGTAACGGGGAAGTCCGGTGTGATTCCGGCGCGGTCCCGCCACTGTGATCGGCAAGTTCCTCCAGTAGCCACTGAGGCCGCGTCCTCGGGAAGGCTGGCGGAACGCTGGTGGATTTCTGCCTGAAGCCGTAAGTCAGGAGACCTTCCTGCGGGCATTGCGAGACGCATTGTTCCGCGAGGTACGGATCAGCGGCCAAGATGGCCCGGCCAAAGGGCCGGCCCCTCATTGCGGCACCGGCTGTTACAGCCCGACTGCCGCCGTGTCGGCCGGCAGACGGCGGCCGGAGCCTTCCTAGGATCTCTGTGTGTCCCTTGCGGCTCGCCCGGTCTTCGGGCCGAGCGGCAATGCGTCGCGCTGCCGAGTCCACGATGGTGGCTCGGGTGGGCAGTGTGGCGACATCGTTTCCTGACGGACTCAGCTCGGCCGGCGGCAGCGCCGGCTTCGATGCGGATCCGGTCCGTGGCCGGCTTCTTCCGGCTGGGGCGGCGACGGTCGGCCGGGATCGGTCCGAAGGAGGCCGAAGTGCGAAACCAATCTCTCTTCAATTCATCAACCGCCGCAGCGATCCTGGGGCTGGTTCTCACCGCCCTGCCAGCGGCGGCGGCCAGCTTGCGCGGCACAGTCGTCGATCCTCACGGGCTCGTCGTCGCGGACGCTCAGTTGAGGCTGTTCGACACCGACAGCGGCGACATACGGGAGACGGCCGTCGACCCCGCCGGCGAATTCTCATTCCTCAACCTGCCCGACGGCCCGTACTTGCTGGAGGGCTCAGCCTCCAAGCGAGCGCTGGGAGGCTACCTCGAAGTGTCGGTTGCCGGCGACTCCGTCGTGACGCTGCCGCTCTCGGTCTCGGCTGCTAGGACGGAAGTCGTCGTGACCTCCTCCGCTTCTCCGCTTCCGGGACGCGAAGTAGCCAAGGCGGTGGACGCGGTCGATGCCGGAGAGTTGGCGCTCCGTGACGAGTTCTCGCTCGCCGAAGCGATTCGGACAGTGCCAGGAGTCCATGTGAAGCAGCTGAGAGGGCCCGGCACCTTCACCACTGTGCGCACGAGGGGTCTGCGGGCGCAGGACACGGCGCTGCTCGTCGACGGTCTGCGCTTCCGTGACGCCGCAGCACCGCAGGGCGACGCGACCTCCTTCTTCGGCGACATGACCATGGCTGGGGTGGAGAGCGTCGAGTACTTCCGAGGCTCTGGATCGTCGCTTTACGGATCGCATTCGGTAGGGGGAACCATGAACGTCAACTCGTCGCAAGGCGGCGGACAGCCCCATGGGGAACTTCGAGCCGAAGGCGGGGGCCTCGGCATGGCCCGGGGCGTGGCCAGCTTCGGTGGCGGGCTGTCCAAGGACCGCTTCGGCTACAGCGGCTCGTTCTCGCACCTGAACGTCACCGAGGGCTACCGCGGCGGCATTCCGCATCGCAACTCAGGAGGGCGCGGCTTCGCCAAGTACCTATTCAGTCCAGACCTCCAAGTCAGCGCCCGAGTCTGGGCGGGCGACACGTTCCTCGGATTGGCGGAGAGTCCGGCGTTCCCTGCCGAAGTCGTCGCGAACTTTCCTGACTCCGGGGTGGTGCCAGCTAGGGCGCTGCCTGTCGCTCAGCTAGAGCGCTTCGAGCGCGGAGTTCCTTACGAAGCCGGCAACGCCACGTTCGTCCCGTCTCAGATCGATCCCGACAACCGGCGGGCTGCTTCGTTCCTGGCGGCTGCCCTCACTCTCAGCCACCAGCTCTCGCCCGGCAGCTCGTACCGCGTGGCGTTCCAGCATCTGGACACTGGTCGCTCGCATCAGGACGGGCCGTCGGGCCCGGGGGCCTTCGAGCCGCACGTCAGCAACGATAGCCGCTACGACGGGCTCATCCAGCTGCTCCAAGCTCGCACGGACCACCGTGTTGCGGGAGGGAGCCTGCTGACGCTTGGCTATGAAATGGAGCGGGAACTCTACGTGAATCGGAACACCGACGAGGGCGTAGCCCCCGTGGCGAGCAGCGTTGAGATCGATCAAGCAAGCCACGCCGTATTCCTGCAGGCTCAGGTCCGGAAGTTGGACGGCCGGCTGCACATTGGCCTGTCGTCCAGATTCCAAGGCTTCGATCTGGGTGTGCCTGCCTTCTCGGGAGCGACGAGCCCGTACGAGACGGTTGCAACGTCATCGCCGGGAACTGCTTTCACTGGTGACGCCGCCGCCGCATACTTCTTCCGCGCTAGCCAGACCAAGCTGCGCGTTCATGCCGGCAACTCGTTCCGCGCCCCGTCCCTATTCGAGAGGTTCGGGGGGACGTTCGCTGCTTGGTCTGGCGGGTTCACCTATTGGGGGGACCCGCGCTTGGATCCCGAGCAGTCCCTCGGCCTTGACGCGGGCATCGACCAATGGCTCTTCGGCTCGAGAGTGCGGCTGAGCGGAACAGCGTTCTACACCGATCTGAGTACTACTCTGATCTTTGACTTCGCCAATTTCCCCGCGAACGATCCGTTCGGGCGCTACGGAGGCTACCGCGCATCCACTGGGGGCATCGCCCGCGGCGTCGAGGCGAGCGCCCATCTTGCTCTTGGGCCGAGCACCCGCGTGTCCAGCTCGTACACGCACACCAACGCCGAGTCTCGCATGCCGACGATCGGGACGGATTACTACCAAGTCCCCGGCCAGTCCACGAACGTTGCGTCCTTCGTGGCCAGCCGTTGGATCGGGGACAATCTCAACGTGACCTTCGACCTGTTCGTCGCAGGGGACTATGTCCTCTCGCCTTACGGGGCGCTGGGCCGCAGGATGCGGTTCGATGGGCCGGTCAAGGCGGACGCCGTGATTCGGTATGAGCTGCCCGTGGGGGAGGGCCGCCGGCTGGAGATATACGGCAAGGGGGAGAATGTCTTCGACGACGACTACTACGAGGACGGATTCGGCTCTCCCGGGCTGTGGGTCATCGGCGGAGTCCGTTATGCGTTCTGACCGACGATTGCGTATCCCGGTCCGGCTGTTCGACTTAGGCTGCGGCCAGGACCCGTCCGCCGTCCGTTCGCACGACGGCCTCGGCGGTCGCTCAGAGCGCCGAGTTCGGGCTGACCTGCCGTGAATGGCACCCCACTCGCCTGGTGCGGTCTGAGAGTGGCAGCTCTCGCCGCACTGACAGCGCCCCTCGTGGCAGTTGTCTCCGGATGCGTCGAGACGCTGGTCGAATCCTCACCCGATCCCCAGCCGCGGCTGCAGGCGGGGCCAAGCCCCTCCTATCCACGCTCGGTGATGGATGAGGTCGGACGACTTGTCACGATCAAGGCCCAGCCGCTGCGAATCGTATCGAACTCCGTCGTGGCTGATGGCATCCTCCTTGAGATTGTCCCACCGGAGCGCGTACTTGCGGTCAGCATGCATTCTCTCAACCCTCAGGACAGCGAGGTAGCTGGCTTGGCGGCCCAGCTTGGCATGGCCTCGAGTGAGAGCGCGGAGGTCGCCGTGGGTCTCCAGCCCGACCTCGTGTTTGTCGGCTTGCATGCCCGATCAGACTGGGTGGAATTTCTTGAGCGGACTGGCGCGGCAGTCTACAGGATTGGCCGCAGCGCGATCACGCACACGGACATCTTGGAGACGGTCCGGAGCATTGGGTATGTCACTGGATCCGAGGCCCGGGCCGAGCAGGTCGTGCTCGACTTCCAAGAGCGATGGCGGCGTGCAGTGGCCAAGGGCCCGACCGGGTCGCTCGCCAAGCCGCGCGTGCTTGGCTACAGTCGCTCGGCCTCATACAGCTACGGTGAAGCCACGCTCTTTCACGATGTGGTCACTTCGTTGGGAGCAGTTAACGTCGGAGCGGAACAGGGCTTGGTCGGCAATGACGGGATTTCGGCCGAGAACATTGCGGCATGGGATCCGGGTTGGATCGTGACCGGAGCCGCGCCGGATCAACGTGACGCCCTGCTGCAGTCCCTGCTGGCCGAGCCCGCTGTGGCTTCGAAACCTGCCGCGCGGTCCGGACAAGTCCTCGTTCTCCCCAGCGCGACGTTTCTGTCGGTGACCCACAGAGTCTTCGAACTAGCCGAGGCGCTCGCTGATGCCTTGCACTCGGAGCAACGATGACACGAGCCTCGATCGTCCAGATCGCCATTGCGCTGCTGGTCGTCACCGGTCTGTTCGTCGTCGCGGTGCGTTTCGCCGCAGGTCCGCTACCGGAGCGGACTGCAGTCCCAGGCCGCGGAGCGTGGTCCTCTGACCAGCCGTTCCCGAGAACAATTTCTGACCACCATGGCGACCTACTGAACTTGCCTGCTCCCCCTCAGAGGATCGGTTCGCAGGCCCTCGTTACGGACCACTACTTGTTCGCGGTCGCTCCCCGAGATCGGATCGTCGCAGTAAGCGAGGTCGCCCAGGACAGCCGTTACAGCTTCGTGGCGGATTTGGTTCTGGGCTTAGATGCTGCCATTGGTTCGGATCCTGAAGCAGTGCTGCGTAAGCGACCGGACCTGCTGCTGGTCTCGCACGCGGCTCGAGCAGAATTGGTGGAGGTCGTGCGGTCGGCAGGGACGCCGGTGTTTCGCATGCGGACGGTCTCGGAGAACTTCCAACAGATCACGGACGCGCTGAGGCAGGTCGGGTATCTCACGGGTGAAGACGAGGCGGCGAACGGCGTCGTCGAGCGACTGCAGAAGCGCTTGGACCGGGCCCGCTCCCGCCGGACAGCCGACGCCGCTTCGCCAAGGGTGCTCGTGTACTCGGGCTCCGCCTTCACAATGGGCCGGGGCTCTCTGATGGACTCGATGCTTCGCGAACTCGGCGCCATCAACATCGCTGCAGAGAGAGGTGTCGGCCCAGTTGGATCCATCACGAGCGAGCATGTCGCCGCTTGGAATCCGGAGTGGATCATCGCCAGCGCCGAGCCAGGCACGGAGTCCAGCGTGCGGTCGAAGCTGCAGGCGGACGCCGGCGTCAAGATTACCGTCGCCGGGCGGAAGCGGCAGTTCGTAATTCTCGAGAACCGGGCCTATCTGTCCATGTCGCATCACGCCGTTGAAGCCATGGAGGCGATTTCCGCCGCTCTGTATCCGGAGGGTTCGTGAGTTCGGCGCGAACCGCGGCACCGGCTGGCCCGCTGGCGCCTCATGCGCAACGCCGGCGACGCGTCGCCTTCTTCCTCGGAGCGTCCCTCTGCCTGGTGTTGGCGGCTGTCGCTGGCGTCTCGATCGGCAGCACATCAATCCATTGGCAATCGGTGTTGAGGATCCTGGCAGCCGAAATCCTGCCGGCTTGGGTGTTCAGCCCGGAAGCGAGCTCCGAAGTTGAGCGCGTCATCGTTCTGCAGATCCGCCTCCCGAGGGTCATTGTCGGGGGTCTTGCCGGAGCCGCTCTGGCAGTTGCCGGCGCCCAGCTGCAGGGGGTCTTCCGCAATCCTCTCGCAGAGTCCAGCGTCATCGGTGCGAGCCAAGGCGCGGCCTTGGGGGCGGTGATCGCCTTCGTCACGCACCTCGCCGCAAGATCCGCGCTCTGGATTCCGCTCTGCGCCTTCACGGGAGCCTTCGGAGCGCTCTTCCTTGTGTACTTGATCTCAAGCCGCGGAGGTCGCACTCCCGTCGCCACGCTGCTCTTGGCGGGCATCGCTCTCGGCGCTTTCCTGAGCGCCGCAGCGTCGCTGCTGATCTCGCTCAGCTTCGTTGACTGGCAGGTTGCAGCCGAGATCGTCTTCTGGATGATGGGCGGGCTTGACAATCGCACTTGGACGCATGTGTGGATCAGCCTGCCGTTCGTTGCCGTCGGCGTTGTGGCCTCGCTTTGGCTGGCGAGGGACTTGGATCTGCTGCTGCTCGGAGAGGAGACTTCCGCGTCTCTCGGAGTGCAGGTCGAACGGGTCAAGGCCGTAGTCCTGTGGACGGCTGCCGTCCTCACCGGGGCAGCCGTTGCCGTCAGCGGGGTGGTGGGCTTCGCCGGCTTAGTCGTGCCGCATGCGATTCGGCTCGTACTAGGCCCCGCGCACCGCGTGTTGCTTCCGGCCAGCGCGATCTCCGGTGCCTGCTTCCTGATGATTTGCGATCTGCTGGCCCGAACAGTCCGCGACTCGGGCGAGGTTCGGCTGGGGATCGTGACAGCGGCCTTCGGAGCTCCGTTCTTCCTGTACCTGCTTCGCAGCCGCCGGAAGGAGGTGGGCGGCATTTGAACCTCTCACTGAAAGAGGCCGGAATTCGGGTGGACGGGCGATGGCTGGTGCGAGACGTCTCGCTAGACCTGAGCCCGGGCCGAGTGCAGGCCGTGGTAGGTCCCAACGGGGCTGGCAAGTCCACGGTCCTGAGGCTGCTGGCCGGTCTCTGGAAGCCGACCTCCGGTAGCGTCGAGATGGATGGAGTCCAATTGCCGACCATGCGACGGCGTGCCGTGGCGCGGCGAGTCGCCTTCGTGCCTCAGGACACGCATGTCGGTTTCGCGTTCAGGGTGCGGGAGATAGTGGCGATGGGCCGCCATCCGCATGTCGGGCGGTTCGAGTCGCCTGGCCGTCACGATTCGGCGGCGGTGGACTCTGCGATGGACCGCGCCGATGTGAGGCACCTTGCCGACCGATTGGCGAGTCAGCTGTCCGGCGGCGAGCGCCAGCGCGTCCTGATCGCGCGCTGCCTGGCGACCGAGGCAGACTTCCTTCTGCTGGACGAGCCCACCGCCAATCTCGACATCGACCACGCCTTGGACACCTTCCGGCTGCTCAAGGCGCTCGCTGCGGAGGGCAAGGCCGTCGCGGTGGCGCTGCACGATCTCAACGCCGTGGTCCGCTGGGCCGACAGGGTGACGGTGCTCAACGCCGGGCGTCTGGAGGCCAGCGGCCCAGTCGTCGACGTGTTGAGCGACCACCTCCTGCGGGCGGTGTTCAATGTAGGGGTCGAGCGCTTGCTCGCTGCCGCGGAAGGTACCGCCCTAGTCTTCCACCCGCTCGATAGTGCTAGTTGAAGGATGCAGTTGGGTCAACGCAGGTCCGACAATCCTGCCGAGGAGTTTGCGAACGCCCTTGCATGCCTAGCAGCGTCGTCAAACGCCCCCGCTAAACCCAGAGGCCGAGCACTGCCATGCAGGCCAGTCCGGCCACAACCAAGGCGAATTTTAGGCTTCGGTCAGGGTCCTCGATCGGCATCGGCACGTCGTCGTCCCCAATCAACGCGCTGGCCGTGAAGCTCGCGACCCGGTCGTCGAAGCTGGCCAGCTCCTCGTTGATGATGTCCAGGATTCCCACGTAGATGAAGGTCCCAGCGGCGAGGGCGCCGAAGCAACCTGTTACCACGGCGGCCAACTGGCCCTCGAGAATTGCGGAGGCCGCCGTGCCCAGCGCGATCCCGAGAGGCGTCATGGCCGAGAACGCGAGCAGGGCCGCCTTGGCTCGCTTGACTGTGGCTCCGGAGGCCAAGCTGCTGACGACCAGCGCGAACGCGGCCGAGCCCTTGTGAAACAGGATGGCCAGCAGGACTAGCAGCGACGTCGATAGGTCCCCTTCCACGCCGAGAGCGATGCCGGCGATGACCGAATGCGCAGAGAGCGCAAGCAGCAGCACGAGCGGCCGCGCGGGAGCCGCTGGCGCTGGGCCGCCGGCGCTGCGCGTGTCGAGTACCACCCGCTCAATCAGCAGCAGCAAACACACACCCGAGGCGGCAAGCAGAGGCGCCAGCGGGTATTCGACAGCCTCCCCAAGGGACTCGGCTGCTTCGGGGAGCAGGTGCAGGAAGCCACCGCCAAGAAATATACCGCCAGCCAGCGCGTTGCCGAGTGACAGGAAGCGTCTGCTCTGGCTACGGCGACGGGCCGCGATCGGGACGAGTCCGCCCCCGATCGCCACGAGAAGGATCGCCACTGCGGCGAAGACCTTGACGGCGACCAGCGAGTCGGCGAGTCCTGTCATGACGTGCCTGCTTGGTGCAGCCGGCGGAAGACGCCGACCTGCAGGCACGATTGTACTCGCTCTCGGGATCGAGGATGAGAATGAGCTCGTCTGCCGCAGACGGGTCGCGGAGGCGTTTGGAATGGCGACCGGCTGAATCCCCATGCCGGACGTGGACGCAAGCGAGGGTGCTGGGTGTCTAGGCCTTCCAGAACTGGAATCGCAGGGCCAGATCGCTTTTCGTGCCAAGACACCGGCAGGTCTCCGGCGCCGTCAGGACTCGACTCCGCGGCGCACCGACTCGCCGGCTGGACGAGTGGCGGCATCCTGCCATCTGGGCTCCGTGCGCCTGCGCGGCTGGACTGACGTGTCTCTCAATAGTTGAGCCAGGTTCCCTGGATGTCCTCTTGGCCGACTCCGGGTTTGGAGTAGTCGCAGACCCCGTCCGGAAATGTCCCGTTCAGACGGTTCAGCTGGTCGTCGCTGAACTGGCTGTTGAAGTCCCTTGGATCCACTGGCTTCAGTTGGCACTTGAGGACATCGTTCGCGATCGGCGCACCGGCAGCGATTCTCGGGTCACCGCTGGGAGGATAGAGTTCACTGCAGCCTCCAGACCCGCCGTAGGTCAGGCTGTCTTCGATCCGCTCTCCATCTGGGGACCAGCAGGAACTCGAGAGCGCGCTCGGCCTGCTTCTCTCCACGGCAGCCGCAGACCTGTCGGCCGAGCCATCCTGGTCTATGGCGGTTAGCCATTCGTCCATCAACCGCACCGAGTCGAGCGATGCAGGGGGCGCAGTGATGGCCACGCGGTTGCCGGCCGTGCCGTTCGCCTTGGCTAGGCGAGCTCCGGCTACGAATGTCCGCACGCGGTCGTGAATGTTGCCGGACGGGTCTTGATACCGACGCGTGTCGATGATCGGAATCGAGCCCAGGGACCCTCCCCCTGAATTCACGCGGCCGGTTCGATAGGCGCCAGCCAAGGCCGTATCGTCGGCCGTCGTGCGCTCGGGCACGAGGTTTGCGTCCTGGTCGAAGCCTCCGACGAGGCTGTTCAGTTCGAGGAACTGCTCGGCATCAATGACTCCGTCTTGGAATGCCTGCAGTCCGTACTGGACGCCGACATTGTCCAACGTGCGCCGGGCGAGACCCGTCTCCGGGTCCCGGCCGATCAGATTCACTATGTTGTCGTGGAAGCCGCATCGCACCCCGTCGGGCCTTCGTTCGGGGTCGTAGACGACATCGCGTGGCACGGCTGGGTTGCAGCTGCCGGGCTGGAGCATGGCGGGGGAGTAGGTCCTCAGCCAACTCTCGCAGGTCTGCCAAGTGGCGAAGCCCGACACCGCACGTTTCTGCTCCTCCGACCACGAGTGGGAACTCCTGCTGAACGCGCTCTCCAGCAGCGAGCAGTCCGAGACGGGGCCCACGAGCGTGATCGGATCCGGATAGCTGGCTCCGGGGATGATGCCGTCCAAGAGGCCCGGGTAATTCTGCGCGATCAGGTGCTGCTGCATGGATCCGCCTGACCCGCCAACTCCGATCGTATGCACCGGCACACCGTAACTCTCGATGAAGTGCTCCTTCACCATCATTACGGTCTCAGCTGACAGCACGTCGTTGCAGTTGTTGCCGAAAACGTTCAGCGACGATCCGGCTACGGCATAACCCTGGGCGAGTGTAGCTGCGTCCTGCAGGGGCGGCCGTGCCTGGCCCTGGTGGTAGCCTGCCCGGCACCCGCCGCCGAAACGGTACACCAGGCGGCCGTTCCATCCATCGTTGCTGGTCCACGGTGCGGGCGGCTCGCCGGCCGGGTCGTGCAGTGTCGCGATGTGGTAGATCGCCCGGTTGATCGTCCCGGTCTCGACTCTAACGATGAACGGCACCTCCCGGCCTAGCGTCGTAACAGTGCTCGCGAGGTCCTCGGGGCGCTGGCTGGCAGGGTCCAGCGGCTTGAAGCCTGGAGGCACGGGCGTCCGGCGGGTCCGGGGCTGCTCGCGGTCAATCGGCTGCGTCGATCGATAGAAGTAGGCCGTCCGAGTCTTCACCGAGCAGTTCTCGTCGAGAGGCTTGCCCAGCCCTGCTTGCTCCGTCAGGCAAGTGAACGGCTCTTGATGCGGACCCGAGAACACAGGTCCGGTGATCGGATGGTTCTCGAGATCGAGTCGGGCGCTGCGGCCGCCAGCCTCGATTGCGAGCGAGTTCTTGCCCTCAGTCAGGTTCTGGACTAGTCCGACGGAACTGCCGACTTGGCTCGCCGCACGGAACGGCTCACTGGCTAGTTGACCGTTGACCGTGACGTGCACCGGTTCGTTTCCGGCGCCGGAGACCATGATCAGCGCATCCCCACCGGTCACCATGTCGGGGCGGCCCGACAGCACGGAGACTGTAAGGCCGCCGTCCAGGTTGGACGTGCAGGCTGCCAATCCCACAGCTACGCAAGCCGCCGAGATCAACGCAACATGCCGCTGGGCCGTTGACCGGCACGGCCGAGTGTGGATAACCCTAGGTTCCATGTCGGTCATGGTATCGTCGCCGCCGGCTCAGTACAATCCTTGGCAGTTCGGTGCAACGAAGTCGGGGCCAGCGGTTGGCGCTCGTTTCCGTCGAACATCGCAAGTTCGGGACGGCGGAGTGCTGGTTGGGAATCTGGGCGCTCCGAGCTGGTGTCCTCTGGCACTTCGGTGGGCGCTACCGGTGTCGAAAGGGCGCGTCACGGGCTGCAGTGGCCGTGTCGGCTCGCCCGCGGGGCCAGCACTGCCGTTGCGTTGAAGGACGGAGGGGAGAAGATGGCGCCCATAGGCAGCCACAGTGCCGCCGGTGCAACCGCGGAGAAACGGGCCGCCGCCGAGCACTTCTAGCTGGCCGGTTGTAAGCGGGAGCTTGTAGGCCCTCGACTGCTTCTCTAGCGACCGAGCGGGCGGCGGGTGGGTTGCTGCAGCGTCGCCAGTTGCTGCTTGAGCCTCTGGATCTCCCGGTCCGTGTGCCTGGCCTTGGCCTCGGCTCGGTCGGCCTTGGCCTCGGCTCGGTCGGCCCTGGCCCTATCTGCCTGGAGACGTTCCTCGGCCATGGCGGTTCTGGCCCGATCCGCCTGGAGACGTTCCTCGGCCATGGCGGTTCTGGCCCGATCCGCCTGGAGACGTTCCTCAGCCTTGGCGGTTCGTTCCGCCGCGGCGGCCGTCTCGGCCCTGACCGTGTCGAGCATCCTGCGCACTTCATCGACTGACTGGTAGTCCTCGCCCGTGGCCTCGTCCCGGATGACCAGCCTCGAGTCCTTCCTGCGCAGCGAGATGCCCAGCCCGGGGCTGCGGATCGATCCGTCCTCCTCCGCGGGCAGGGGGTCGCCGTAGGCCTCTGCGCTCTCGTCCAGCCGGTAGCCCAGCACGTGCGCCTCTTCTTCCTCCAGATCCGGATCGTAGAGGAAGTACTCCTTGACACCCAGCTGCGCGTACTTGCCCTTCTTGAGCTTGTAGTCGTTCTCGACACTTGAGGGGGAGACGACCTCCAGGATGAAGTCCGGCAGCCGGCCCTCGATCCAAGTCTTGTAGCTGCTAGTCCCCCGCAGTTTGTGATCCAGCACCACCAGCAGGTCCGGCCCGAGCCGGGCTGCGGGCTGGCCCTCCTCGTAGAAGAGATGGACGTCGACCATCAGCGTGAACCGGTCGTAGCAGAGGTGCTGCTCGATCGCTTGGGCGGCGTAAATCAGCTCTGCGGAGTGCTGGTAGTTCTCGCACAGGAAGCTCCCATCCCCGTCGGGGTAATGCACCTCCTCCGCCGCTGGAGGTGCCGGTCGCGGGGCGAATGTGCGCTCCGGTGGGGGCGGCGGACGGAGAACCTGCGGAGCAGTCCTTCCCGCGATGGGCGCATGCTGCCTGATGATTCCGTTCCTCGCCATGCTGTTACCGGTTGTTTGGGCGGCTAGGCGCAGTCTAGCATGAAGCCCTGTGCCGTCGTGATGCCACCTCCACACTGGGTAGGCTGCAGGCCGACACGGCCGGCTGAACTTCCTCATCGCGACCGCGCAGCTCGACGACATCCTGCACCGGTGTCTGGCCTGCCGGGAGCGGCTCACTCGTTCCGCCACTCGCCGGGCGTATTCAATGAGCGCTGTAATCGTGCGCATCGCCAAGGAGAAACCTCCTGGCCCCACCGTCTCTTGGCTCGGCAGCCCGTGGTCCAAGGCGATCCACTCGTCCAGCATCCGCCCGGGAACCCTCTCGGTCGGATGCTGGCGATCTGAAACAAGGATCCACCCACTGCCTCCCGAAGGGTAGCCGGCTCGGTCACGCGGACAAGCCTGCCGGACCGTTTGTCCATGGCCGCGACGATCCGGGGCAATGTCGTAGCGCGAGACCTCGTCCGCTTTGCATTCCGTGTCCCCGCGAAACAGGCCGTTGGCGGGCAGGGGGACTCGGACGCCTCCGCCGCCGACGGTGGTCTGCTTCATCCCTGCTGTGCACCGTGGTCTCTGCTGTCGAGTTGCAGAAGCTACGGGTCGAACTCACGGCGGTCGGGTAGGGCGTCTACGCCGCCGGGGGCCCTCGTTGACAGCTCCCCGCAGAGGTTGCCAGCTTGCAGCGAGCGCTGAAGGGAGGATCTGGCCAGTTGCTCGTGCAACAAGTCGCCGTTGAGGGCATCTCCAATCCCTGTACTGTCCACAGCCGAGACTGCGATGGCATCGACATGGAGCGGCTTGCCTATGTGCTTGCAGGCCGTTGCGTCTCGTCTGCCTCGCCTGATCACCACAATGTTCTCGGCAGCTTGGTGCTACGAAGTCTGGGCATACGGGTGGCGCTCGTTTCGGTCTAACGTCGAATTTTCGGGACGACGGAGCGCTGGTTGGGACGGCGGGCGCTCCGCGCTCGTGTCCTCTGGCACTTTGAGGGCCGCTGCCGGTGTTGAGGGAACGTGTCGGCTAGGTCGCGGGGCTGGTCGCCCGCGGGGCCGGCACTGCCGTTGCGGTGAGGGGCTGCGGCGGGAAGACGGCGCCCATGGGCGGCCACTATGCCGCCGGTGCAACCGCGGAGAAAGGGGGCGCCGCCCAGCACTTCTAGCCGGCCGGTTGTGTGGCGGAGGGCTTGCAGGCCCTCGGCTGCCCCTCTAGCGATCAAGCGGCCGGCGGGCGGGCTGCTGCAGCCTCGCCAGTTGCTGCTTGAGTCTCTGGATCTCCCGGCCCCTGTGCCTCGCCTTGGCCGCGGCGCTGGCGGCCCTGGCCTCGGCCCGGTTGGCCTTGGCCCTATCCGCCTCGCGAGCTTGCTCGGCCCGGTTGGCCCTGACCCTCTCCGCCTCGCGAGCTTGCTCGGCCCGGTTGGCCCTGACCCTCTCCGCCTCGCGACCCTGCTCGGCCTTGGCGGCTCGTTCCGCCTCGGCGGCCTTCTCAGCCGTGACCGCGTCGAGCATCCTGCGCACTTCCTCGGTTGGTTGGTAGTCCTCGCCCGTAGCCTCGTCCCGGATGATCAGCCTCAAGTCCTCCCTGCGCAGCGAGATGCCCAGCCCGGGGCTGCGGATCGATCCGTCCTCCTCCGCGGGCAGCGGGTCGCCGTAGGCCTCCGCCCTCTCGTCCAGCCGGTAGCCCAGCACGTGCGCCTCTTCTTCCTCCAGATCCGGATCGTAGAGGAAGTACTCCTTGACACCCAGCTGCGCGTACTTAACCTTCTTGAGCTTGTAGTCGTTCTCGACACTCGACGGGGACACGACCTCCAGGATGAAGTCCGGCAGCCGGCCCTCGATCCAAGTCTTGTAGCTGCCAGTCCCCCGCAACTTGTGATCCAGCACCACCAGCAGGTCCGGCCCGAGCCGGGCTGCGGGCTGGCCCTCCTCGTAGAAGAGATGCACGTCGACCATCAGCGTGAACCGGTCGTTGCGGAGGTGCTGCTTGATCGCCTCGGCGGCGTATAGCAGCTCTGCGGAGTGCTGGTAGTTCTGCAATAGGAAGCTCCCGTCCCCGTCCGGGTAATGCACCTCCTCCGACGCTGGAGGTGTCGGTCGCGGGGCGAATGTGCGCTCCGGTGGGGGCGGCGGAGGGAGAACCCGCGGAACAGTCCTTCTCGCGACGGGCGCATGCTGCCTGATGATTCCGTTCCTCGCCATGCTGCTCCCGGTTGTTTGGGCGGCTAGGCGCAGTCTAGCATGAAGCCCTGTGCTGTCGTGATGCCACCTCCATGCTGGGTAGGCTGCAGGCCGGCACGGCCGGCTGAACTTCCACGTCGAGACCGCGTAGCTCGACTACATCCTGTACCGGTGTCTGGCCTGCAGCGAGTCGCTCTCCAAGTCCGAGGTTGTGCGAGCCATCATGGACGAGGCCGCCGAGCGCCACGGCTGGATTCGGAAGTCGTCGTCGTGGCGGGAGGAGGTGTAGGTGGCCGGAGACGGAGGTCCCTCGGTAGAGAGGATCCGTTAGCGACACCCTTGCCGGAGTTGTTCCAGACCAGCGGCATTGCTGCCGGTCTCGAGGTGTTGTTCTTGGGGCGACACTTGACGGCCCATTGAACGTTGCAGTGCAACGTTGGGCGAGGCGAGCAGGGACTGGCAGTGACTGCTGGACAGCGTAGTGCAGACAGGTATGGGATTCAGCAGGCGGGCCGCACCGGGCGGGGGCGACGGCTGGGCGCGACCCTCTGGTTGCTTGGTCTTGGGACGCAGCCTGAAAGCAGCGTCAGCGGCCCTCTGCGGGCCGGGCCAGCGGGACGGATGGGAGGCAGCCACGCCTGGCCGCGGCCTTGCGGCGACAGGACGGTAAGACGGCATCGACGGTGAGCCCTGCGAAAAGGAGGCCGCAGGATGGCCCTGAGCTGAGTTCTGGATGCGCCTGCAGTCCAAGTACGACCTCGCGCTGGCCCGGCGGCGCTTGGCAGCCTGACTGCCAGCGCCTTGGGGCGCTGGATCGGCACCTAGCCCGCGGAGATCGAGGCTGTGGACGGAAGAGCTGTCGTCGCGGAGATTCGCGCCCAGCGCGCCATGATCTGGGCGCTGATCGGCATCCTCTCCGCCGCCGTCTGCGGCCGACTGGCCGACTTGGTGCTGCAGGCCGCGCGCTAGGAGGGCGCCGCCCCGCGGTCGCGATCGGCTGGCGAGTGTCGGCTGGCCGGAAGGGCGAGGGCGCTAGGATGGTTTCCCGCTCCCGAGCCGGCAATCCAGCTTGGCGAGGATGTGCTTGGCCAGTCGATCTCTGATCTCGCGATGCCGCGGCACGGGCTGGCAGGCTCCGGTGTCGGGATTGCGATACCAGTCGTGCTTGCCGCCGTGGCGAATCAGCACGCAGCCGCCCTGCCTGAGCTGCCTAGTGAGCTCTATGCGCTTCATGCAACATAGTACAGGAAACAACCGAATTCTGTATTATGAGTGAGCTGCCTGGTGAGCGCTATGCGCTTCATGCCACAGCGAGATCGGCCACTCTTCGAACTCCCGGCAGCTCCCCGCTCGTAAGATCCGCGTACAGGTCGCGCAGGTGCTCTTGCAGATCCTGCCAAGTGTCTCCTTGCGTCCAGTAGTCAGGGAACTCGAGCAGGTAGCCGATCCACGAATCCCCTTCTTGCCAGTAGGCGATCTTGACCGTGCGCATTCGCCGTTCGCTCATCTGCATCCCTCCCTCGTGACCGGCTCCAGCCGGCATCGCGATCTCTCCGCCAAGTCCCCCTCGTTTTCGGCCGCCGCGCCGGCTCCTGCAGCGCCCGCACCGGCGCCTCCAACACCTTCGCCCGCGACGCCGCCAGCTCCGAGGGCGTCAACCGCGCGTGCAGGATCCGACTCCGCAGCTCGCGCTTCTCAGCCGCCACGGCCAGCCTCCCGCGCAGCCGCCAGCGAAGCTGCGGGCGGGGTTCCCCAAGGGGCGAGGAAGTACTCCTTGACCCCCAGCTGCGCGTACTTACCCTTCTTGAGCTTGTAGTCGTTCTCGACACTCGACGGGGAGACGACTTCCAGGATGAAGTCCGGTAGGCGGCCTTCAATCCAAGTCTTGTAGCTGCCAGTCCCCCGCAGTTTGTGATCCAGCACCACCAGCAGGTCCGGCCCGAGCCGGGCTGCGGACTGGCCCTCCTCGTAGAAGAGATGCACGTCGACCATCAGCGTGAACCGGTCGTTGCGGAGGTGCTGCTTGATCGCCCCGGCGGCGTAGAGCAGCTCTTCCGAGTGCTGGTAGTTCTGGCACAGAAAGCTCCCGTCCCCGTCCGGGTAATGCACCTCCTCCGCCGCTGGAGGTGTCGGCCGCGGGGCGAATGCGCGCTCCGGTGGGGGCGGCGGAGGGAGAACCTGCGGAACAGTCCTTCCCTCGACGGGCGCATGCTGCCTGATGATTCCGCTCCTCGCCATGCTGCTCCCGGTTGTTTGGGCGGCTAGGCGCAGTCTAGCATGATGCCACTGTGCCATCCTGATGCCATCTCGATGCTTGGGAGGCTGCCGACCGGCATGGCCGGCTGAACTTCCTTGTCGCGACGGCGTAGTTCGACTACATCCTGCACCGGTGTCTGGCCTGCAGCGAGCCGCTCTCCAAGTCCGAGGTTGTGCGAGCCATCATGGACGAGGCCGCCGAGCGCCACGGCTAGTATCGGAATTCGTCGCCGTGGCGGGAGGAGGTGTAAGTGGCCGGAGACGGAGGTGCCTCGGCAGCGAGGAATCCGTTAGCGGCACCCTCGCCGGGGTTGTTCCAGACCAGCGGCATCGCTGCCGGTTTCGCGGTGTTGTTCTTGGGGGTTCTACACTTGACGGCCCATTGAACGTTGCAGTGCAACGTTGGGCGAGGCGAGCAGGGACTGGCAGTGACTGCTGGACAGCGTAGTGCAGACAGGTATGGGATTCAGCAGGCGGGCCGCACCGGGCGGGGGCGACGGCTGGGCGCGACCCTCTGGTTGCTTGGTCTTGGGACGCAGCCTGAAAGCAGCGTCAGCGGCCCTCTGCGGGCCGGGCCAGCCGGACGGATGGGAGGCAGCCACGCCCGGCCGCGGCCGTGCGGCGACAGGACGGTAAGACGGCATCGACGGTGAGCCCGGCGCGAAGGAGGTCGGTTGTGATGGCCGCTCTGTCCGGCGCGCTGGTGGTGTCTCATTCAGCGTTGCAGTCCGGTGCGTCCGCACCCCGTGGGGCTCGGTGTAACGCAGTCTGAGGATTCGGCGATGTGGGACTGCTGTGGCAGAGCGTAGGGCGCGGTCCGGTTGCTTCCCCAGCGCTGCGCGAGGTGACGAGGAACCCTGGTCAGGTCCGCCTGCGTGCTTGGTTCTGCCGATCGCGCCTGCAGCAAGCCGGTCGGCGCTCGAGAGTGCTCGGGCGGTGCAGGGAAGACATCTGGGCTCGCAGACTGCCAAGCCTTCATTGCAGGTAGCCCAAGTAAGGCGTGTGCGCTCTCCGGTAAGTGTTCAACAAGCTCTCCGCCAGCTCCTTGCGCCGGACGATAGGGTTCGCGGTCAAGGCTTCGACGGCCAGGGATCGCGATCGCCGAAGCCCAGCCCGGGCCGTGGCCGTGTCGAACTCCTTCACCTGCAGGAACAGGTCGCGGACTTGTTCGGGAATCCGGCCCGCAGCGAGTGGGTGTGCTCCGTTGGAGTCAATGATGCAAGGGAGCTCCACAGCGGCCGTGTCATGCAGATCCGCCAGACCTCCTCGATTGGCGATGTTGACAGGCATCACCCGCGGCCGATTGTTGTGGATCGCCCCGATCACATCGAAAGCGATGCGCTCGTACCCGGCGGCCCCTTGGTACAGCTGACGGCGGGCTGTTCGAAGCCTTGCAGCTTCGATCTGCCCACCAGTCTCGATGGCCATGTACGATGCATTCCGGCGGGCCAAGTAGAGGTCGTATGCATCCAGTACCTCCTTCTCTCTGGAGCCCGCCTCGGCCACCGCCCTCATCAGCTGGCGATCCAAGTGCTGGACCAGCCCTCCACGAGTCGTCTCCGAACCGAGTGTCTGGCGGAACGCCTCGTCGGTTGAATAGTAGAAGAACAGGTACTCAGTCGGCAGCAGCCTCAGCCGCCGCAGCAGCGAGTTCGAGAAGAAGGGCCGCGGGTACGCCATCCGGATCGCCTCGTCGGATGCCAGCAGCTCCGGCATTCGGTCGATCCCGTCCACGAGCACCGAGCGAATCCAGCCCAGATGGTTCAGACCGACATAGTCAAAGTAGCCCTCCTCCAGCCGGAACGCGAGGGCTTCGGCGACATGGGCGAACTGCTCCCGCGGGGTGTCGCACACGCCGATGCAGCGCTCGGCCAAGCCCTCTTGGAGCATGGCTTCCGCCATGATCCCGACTGGATTCGTGAAGTTGATCAGCCAGGCCTGCGGAGCTAGTTCCGCCACTCGCCGGGCGTAGGCAACGAGCGCCGGAATCGTGCGCATCGCCAAGGAGAAACCTCCTGGCCCCACAGTCTCTTGGCCCGGCAGCCCGTGGTCCAAGGCGATCCGCTCGTCCAGCATCCGCCCCGGGATCCCACCCGGGCGGATGCTGGCGATCACAAACGAGGATCCTTCCACGGCCTCCCGCAAGGTAGCTGGCTCCGTCACGCGGACAAGCCCGCCGGACCGCTTGGCCATGGCCGCTGCGATCCGGGCCATCGTAGCGCGGCGGTCCGGGGCGATGTCGTAGAGCGAGATCTCGTCCGCTTTGAATTCCGTGTCCTCGCGAAACAGGCCGTTGGTGAGCAGGGGGACTCGGACGCCTCCGCCGCCGATGATGGTCAGCTTCATTCCTGCTGTCCTCCGTGGTCCCTGATTTCGAGTTGCAGGAGCCACCGGTCGAACTCACGGCGGTCGGGTAGGGCGTCTACGCCGCCGGGGGCCCTCGTTGACAGCCCCCCGCAGAGGTTGCCAGCTTGCAGCGAGCGCCGAAGGGTGGATCCGGCCAGTTGCTCGTGCAGAAAACCGCCGTTGAAGGCATCTCCAGCCCCTGTGCTATCCACAGCCAAGACTTCGATGGCATCGACATGAAGCGGCGTGCCCCTGTGCTTGCAAGCCGTTGCGCCTCGCCTGCCTCGCTTGATCACCACAATGTTCTCGGCATTCGAGAGCGCGCTCAGCGCACTCTCCACCGAGGAGGCTCGAGAATAGCGCAGGGCCTCCAATTCATTCAGGAACAGCACGCTCAGCGCGCCGCATAGTTCGCGGAAGCCAGAGGACTCCGCCGCAACAGGACTCCATCCCAAGTCCCAAGAAACAGTCACCCCTCGCTCGCGAAGGTGGCGGACCGCACTGACGAACGGCTCCCAACGATCCGGAGTTAGTGCGCAATGCACATGCTTGGCTCCAGCGAGCCGCTCCAGCGACTCCGGGGCCAGCAGGAATCCAGGCACCATGGCGTTGGCTCCGGGATGCGTCACGAAGCACCGGTCCTCCCGCGTCGAGAGCGCCACCGTGATGCCGGGTTGAGTGCCCTCTGTCATGAGGCTGCGCGAATGCGACACGCCAGCCTTGGTGAGCCAGTCGCGAGCCCTCGCGTCCAGCGGAGACCGGCTCCAAGCCGTCAGCAACTCGGTGGGGCATCCGAGCCGCGCCGCGGCGGCAGCCGTGATCGCGGCGCCGCCGCCCACGGAGATGGCGAAGCGGTCTGTCTTGACTTCCTTGCCAAGCTGCGGCAGGCCTTCCAGATCGAAGAAGGTGAGGTCGGTGTAGTGCTCTCCGGCGCAGACCAACGGTCCGTGCGGTGCCGACTGCGACGGGAGATCGGGAAGCATGGCGGGCCGGGGTGACGGAGGATCCTGCGCCCGCTTCCCAGCCCTTTCGATTGACGGCTTGGCTCGAACTGACAAGTGCGTTCCGTCGCTTAGTCTTCGGACTCCTTGGCCCGCCGCTCACCCGGCGCCGAGCGGCCAGTCCCTGATCCTGCTGGCACGCAGCAGGTAGAGGGCGACTCCCGCTGCCAGCACTGCCAGCCCTAGGGCCATGATCGTGATCCCAGTCGACACCAGCACGAGCAGCCAAAGGGTCGTGGCGACCACGCTAGGGATGGGGTAGCCCCACATCTGGAAAGGCCTGCGGATCTCCGGGCGGTACCGCCGGATCAGGGTCACGGCCAGGATCTGCCCGAGCACTTGGATGATGATCTGTATCACGATCAGCGCTTGGATGATGTTGCCAAGGTCGAAGAAGCAGAACACCGTGGAGCCAAGGCCCAGCGTTAGCAGGGACACGTGTGGGAAGCGCTTCGTCGGGTGAAGCTTGGCGAAAGCCGAGAAGAACCGACCGTCTCGTGCCGCGGCGTACGGAATTCTCGAGTAGCCCAGCAGCAAAGCGAAGACTGAAGCTGCCGAAGCGCCGAGCACCAGGACCGTGAGCACTTGGGCTGCCCATGGGCCGTAGACGATGTCCATGAAGTCGGAGACCACGTGCTGCGAATCCATCGCCTCGCGCCACGGCACGACGCCCAGGATCGTTGTGTTGAGGAGGATGTACAGCAGGGCCACTATGCCGATCGAGGCGATCACGGCGAAGGGTATGTTCCGGCTGGGGTTGCGAACCTCGCCTCCCAGGAAGCAGACGTTGTTGTAGCCGCCGTAGCCGTAAATTCCGATCAGCGCGGCTCCGCCCAAGCCGGACACGAATTCCCACGACCAAGAGAAGGCTCCGGCGGGAACATCCAGCAGCAGCTCCGTGCGGAAGTTCGGCAGGCCGGAGGCGATCACCCACAGAATCGTCCCGACGGCGGCCAGCATCAGCAGGAAGGAGAGCCGGCCGATCGTGCGAATGCCCCGATAAAGGGCGAAAGTGATCACTAGACACAGGCCGACTGCAACCAGTTGCGTGGCCAGCGGGGAGAGCTCCGGGCCGAGGTAGCGGGCGTACTGAGCGAAGCCCACAGCACCGGTCGCCACGGAAAGGGGCGCAGTGAAGAAGATCATCCAGACGAAGAGGAACGACATCAGCCGCCCCATGCCCCGCGGCCCGTAGGCCTCCCGGAGGTAGATGTAGGAGCCGCCGGCACCGGGCATCGCCGCGCCGAGCTCTGCCCAGACCATCCCGTCGCAGATGGCCAGCGCCGCGCCAAGGAACCACCCGAGCATGGCGTGGGGTCCCTCCATCGCCTGGATCAAGATCGGGATGGTGATGAAAGGGCCGATGCCCAGCATCTCGACGACATTGGCCGACACGGCCTCCTTGAGGCCGAGGCCCCGGATCAAGCCTTGGTCAGATTCGGCACTGCGGTTGGATTCGTGCGGCACTGCGAACAGCCTCGGAGGATCTCACATTCCGGCTAGAGGTTCCGAACTGCAGACCTGGCCGGCCGAGCCCCCGGTCCCCGAACCGCGGCTGGACGCTGGACTCGCGCCTCGATCCGCATCGAGAGACGTAGTGAAGCGGTCACGGTCCGGCCGAGCGCACTGCTCCATGCTCGGACAGCAGACTCCGTATCAGGTCTGTCGTCTCCGTCTTTCGCTCGACCGCCAGAAGCCGCTGCTCGTCGCCGTCCGTATTCTGCCTCTCCAGCGCTTCCTGAAATCGCTCTTGATGATCGGCCAGATCCAGCGGCGTCTCGCCTTGGTCGTTCTTCAGGTCCAGCCTTGCGCCTTGCGAATGCAGGTACTTGACGACTTCCGGAAACCGGTTCGCGGCGGCGAGATGCGCAATCGTCTGGCCGCTGCGGGACAGGCTGATGGCCTCGTGCGGATCCGGGTAGCGGTCGTCCGGGTCGTAGACCGCCTCCAAATCGGCTCCGTGCGCGACCATCTCCTGGATGACCGGCAGGTCTCGTGCCACGACGGCCACCGAGAACGGCGAGTGCCCGTCTTTGCGGGCTTGGTTGGCGTCCCCGCCGGCTTCCAGCAGCAGGCGCACAAGCTCGGTGCTTCCCGAGTCGGCGGCGATGTGCAATGCGGTCGACCCTGGCGGGGCAGGGTTGATCCTGACG
Source organism: Bryobacterales bacterium (assembly GCA_963662745.2). Lineage (GTDB taxonomy): Bacteria > Acidobacteriota > Terriglobia > Bryobacterales > UBA6623 > VXMF01. The sequence goes on along the minus strand of CAXXUI010000001.1, from coordinate 2,790,053 downwards.
TCGCCGGTGGGGCCAGGAGTTGTGTATTGCGTCGGCTGATTCGGGTCTCCGCCGCCCGCGAGAATCCTCCGCACGGTTGCCACGGACTCGCTCGGGCCGAAGCGGGCCTCTCCTTCGGCGGCTCGTTTCAGGGACAGCAAGGCGGCCAAGTGGCGGTACACGCCTTTACTCCCGCCTTGCTTCGGCCCCCTAGACCAAGCGACCGCCAGCGCGGCTGCGTGCAAGGGCGTGTATCCGGCCGAGTCTGCGCCGACCGACGACGAGCCGTGATCCAGCAGCAAGTTGGCGATTTCCAGATCCGGTCCGAACCGCTGGGAACTCCCGGCTTGTGCGGGAGCCCCTTGGCCGGGCTGGAAGTCATCATCCAGCGGCACCCAGTTGTACAGCGCGGCCAGTAGCGGGGTCGTTCCGTCCGCGGCGCGGTCGTTCACATCAATTCCCGCGTCCAAGAGCAATCGCACCGACTCCGGTTCCCGCTTGCGGATTGCGAAGAAGAGCGCGCTGTGGCCCCCGCGAGGGCTAGCGTACTCCCCGGCCGTGTTCCACGGGATCCCGGTCTTCCCAAGTGTGAACGTGGTCGGCGCGTAGATTGTGTACCGGACGTCCCAAGTCCTCGTCTTGATGCCGGCATTCGCGCCTCGGCGGAGCAGGAGAGAGACCGCTCCAGGGTTCCCTGCTGCCCACATCAACGCGGTCTGACCGAAGTTCCGCTCGCGGGCGTCCGGGTCCGCGCCGTGGTCGAGCAACAGCTCCATCAGGCCGGTTTGGCCGAGCCGGGCCGCCGTCATCAGGGGCGTCTGGCCGTTCTCCCTGGCCCGGTTCGCGTCCGCGCCGCTTGCCAGCAGCAGGCTGACGACGGCCTCAGCTCCGTTCTCAAGCGCCATCGCGAGCGGGCTGATGCCGAGGACGTTCGCAGCGTTCGGATCAGCCCCCGACTCCAGCAGCAGGGAGGCGATGTCGGCGTCGCCCCGGAGGGCGGCCCACGCGAGGGCGGTCGCGCCGTCCGGCTCGGAGGAATCGGGATCCGTCCCCCCCTGCAAGAGGTCTGCCACCAAGGCGCCATCCTCGTCCCGAGCGGCCTGTACCAAGGATTCGCCGAGGCTCGCGGCCAAGGCGCACTGGGCGATCAAGGCGAAAGCAGCCGAGCGGGCGGCCGTCTCAAGGAGCCGGGGCACGGTCTTCAGACCTCCAGCCGGTTGAGCTTGCCTGTGCTGTCGCCCAGTCGCTCCGTCGGCACGCCGACCTTGTCGAGCATGGTCAGGTAAAGGTTGGTGAGGGGCGTGGTGTCTCCGGCGAAGCGGACATGCCGGCCCCCGGCCACTCTCCCGGCCGCTCCTCCAGCCAGCAGGACGGGCAGGTTGCGCTGGCTGTGGCTGGTGGGCACGCTCAAGCTGCTCGCATACAGGATCAGCGAGCGATCCAGCAGGGTCGAGCCCGCCTCCTCGATCGCGTCCAACTTGGACAGGAAGTGGGAGAACAGCTCGACTTGGTTCACGTTGATCTTGGCCAGCGCGTCCAGTTTCTCCGTCTCGAAGTTGTGATGCGAAATCTCGTGATGCCCCATCGTGATCCCGAGGTGCGGGAAGTTCATGGAGGTCGCCTCCCGTCCGTACAGGAATGTCCAGACCCTGGTCAAGTCGGCTTGCAAGGCGAGCGACTGCAGGTCGAACATCAGCCGGACATGCTCCGGCCAAGTGTCTGGGACTCCCGCGGGCCGCTTGGTTTCCGGGAGCTCGACCGGCTCCTTGCTCGTCGCCACATCGATCCTACGCTCGATGTCCCGGATCGACTCGAGGTACTGGTCGAGCTTCTGACGGTCTTCCGGGCCGAGGTCGGCCTTGAGTTCCGCAATCCGTCCAGCCACTGCATCCAGTGCGCTGCGATCGGCCGCCTGCCGCTGCCGGCGCGCGACCGGGTCGATGCGCCCGCCCTCGCCGAAGAGCCGCTCGAAGACGAAGCGCGGGTTCTTCTCAAACGGCAGCGGGTTCGTGGCGCTCTTGAAGACGGGTCCGGGCAAGTTGCCCGTGTCCTCGGTGGCCAGCTCCAGGGAGCCGAACTGCGTGTCCTCGCCCAAGCTGCGAGCCGCGACTTGGTCGACGGAGATGCCGACCTGCACCTTGCCCTCCGTGGGTTCGCAGCCCGTCATGAAGGAGGCCATTGCCCGGTCGTGGAAGCCGGCTTTGCTACGGTCCGGGTCCGAGGAGAGGCCGGTCAAGACCAGGAACTTGCCCCTGTGGGGGGCGAGCGGCTGGAGGGCCTCGCTGAATTCGTAGTTGGCCCCGTCGCCGTCGGGGAGCCAGCGGTCGCGATCGACGCCCAATGGGAAGTAGATGAATCCGAGGCGGCGAACGGGGGCGGCGGCGGTCAGGCGCTCCGCGGTCAGTGCCGGCACCATGGCGTCCAGCAGCGGCAGCGCCAGTGCCGTCCCGGCGCCGCGCAGGAACGTGCGACGGTGCAGATGCCTTCTTGTCAGGAACATGATTGCCTCTCTTTACTGGTTCGGCACTTGTCTCATCTGGAACGGAACGCTCCGCGCGACGGCCAGGACCATGTCGCCGAACCGATAGCCTCCCGGCGCCGTCTCCCGGAGGATGCCGCGTACTGCGGGCTGGTCCCGCGGGTCGAGTTCCCTCCCTAGAGCGTAGGTCAGCAGCCGCTCGGCGGCCGTGCGGGCGAAGCGTTCCGGATCGCGGAGCAGCACGCGCTTCAAGCCCGCCGGGCCGGAGATCGTCTCGCCAGAGGGCAGCTCGGCGGAAGAATCAATGGACTCTCCGGCCTCCGAGGTGCGCCACTGTCCGATCACGTCGAAGTTCTCGAGCGCGAACCCCAGCGGATCGATGCGGGCGTGGCAGGAATTGCAGGCCGGGTTGGCGCGATGCCTCTCGACCTGCTCCCGCGCCGTCAGCCGACGACCGTCGTCAGCCTCCTCCTCCAGCGGAGGTACGTTCGCCGGTGGCGGCGGGGGAGGGGAGTTCAGCAGGCTGTCGAGGATCCAGGTGCCCCGGAGCACGGGCGATGTCTTGGTGGTGTGCGAGGTCAGCATCAGGATCGCCCCTTGCCCGAGCAGGCCGCCACGGCGGGGATCGCTTGCGAGCGACACTCGGCGGAAGCCCGGGCCCGTTACGCCGGATATACCGTAGTTCTGGGCGAGCCGCTCGTTGAGGTAGGTGTAGTCAGCTCCCACCAGGTCCAATACGCTGCGGTTCTCGCGAACCACGCTGCGCAGGAACAGGCTGGTCTCCTCGGCGAATGCGGAGCCCAGCGCGGAGTCGTACTGCGGGAACGCCTTGGGATCGGGCCGCAAGCCTCGCAGCTTCTCCAGCCCCAGCCACTGGCTTGCGAAGGTCGCGGCCAAGGACGACGAGCGCTCGCTGGCCAGCATGCGGCGGACTTGGGCCTCGAATGCGGAGCGGTCGCTAAGCATGCCGTTGGCCGCTGCGTCCAGCAGTTCGTCGTCGGGGATGCTGCCCCACAAGAAGAACGACAGCCGCGTGGCAAGCTCGAAGTCCGTTGTGGGACGGACAGCGCCGGGGCTGGCCCCTTGGGGGTCGGATTCCAGACGGAAAAGAAAGTCCGGAGCGAGAAGCATGTCTCGGACACCCGCCGCGAGCGAGACGTCAAAGGGGCGCTCCAGCCGGAGCCGCGAGTCGCGGTACGCCTCCAGTAGCGGACGCAGGTCCTCGTCGGTGATGTCCCTTTGGTAGGCGCGCCGCGCTAGCCGTGAGAGCACCTGCTTGGCGCATGCAGCCTCCTCGATGTTGGTGCGTGGCTGGCAGGTTAGGAGCCGGCCGCGGCTCGGAGAGCGGTCCGCGGATGCCGGATCGAACGGTCCTGCGATCTCGATCCTCCCCAAGGCCGGCGGCCCCGGCCTGCCGTCAAAGGCCGATTCACCGGAGGTCATGCCCGCGATTGGGAACAGTTCAAGGCGTCGTCCGTCGATGCGGAAATCGATGGTCGGGCGAATGGCCGTGCCCAACAAGTCCAGTGGCCCTCCCAGCGCGGGCCCGCCCGGCCCGCTGACGTCTGAGACAGGGCCTTCGCGCATGGCGAAGTTGTCCGGGAAGGTCACGATGACCGAGTGCGGACCGGCAGAGAGGCGGGTCTTGGTGCGGAAGAAGCGCACTCCCTCCGTCGGTGTCAGGCTTTGCTTCTCAAGGAACGCTCGCAACTCGTAGACGCCGTCGTATGGGAAGTGGTGGTCGACTCGGATGCCCCCGCGTGTTCCGTACGGCATGCCGACGCCCTGCCAAGCGGCTTGCGTCTTCGTGGCTCGGAACGTCTCGACGACAGGGGACGAGTCGCTGACTCCCAAAGCGAGGGCGCTGGCGCGCCTTGCGACCTTGAGGTAGCTCTCCAGCAGGAGCGGCGACATCGAGAGGGCGTCGGCGATGTTGTTGAAGCCGGAGACTTCGGCGTCGGGCGGCAGCTGTTCTTCCCAAGCAACGTCGATGAACAGCAGGTCCCGAATCGCGTTGCCGTACTCGGTGCGGTTGAGGCGGCGGACGACGGTGCGGCCGGCGTAGGGCCTATCGCGGGCGGCGCGGTCGATATCGGCGATCAGACCGGTCCAGAACTCGCGCGCTGCTGCGGCTTGGGGGCGAGGGGCTCCTGCCGGCGGCATCTCGCCCGCGCTGACCCTGCGGGCGACCAGTTCCCAGACCTCGGGCCGCTCCGGCGGGGCTCCGGGGGAAACATCTACTAGAGAGCGGCCGCCGGCAGGCGAGGAGCCGCTGTGGCAAGACAGGCAGTACGCTTCGAGAAAGCCGGTCCGCTCGCGAAGTTCCGCCTCGTCGGCCCCTGCGGGCGCAGCCCCGGTGGCCAAGATAGCTGCGCTCACCAAGACCCGCTGCAACCAAGGCACTGCCCGCTCTCACTCGACCGAGCCGTCACTGCACAGCGCTCAACCGGGCCATCGGCTGTGCGGCCATGACGGTCGCAGTCGTCCCTTGCATGCTACAGCAAGTTCTTCGCCGAACGCGACCGCTCTCGCCCGTTTGTTGCCTCCGCAGCGCTGTGGACGGCTGCGATCCTGATCCTCGAGGAGGAGTTTGGACTCGGATTCCGGTAGACGAGGAGCAGGCCGATTCCCACTGCGGTGTCGCGGACCGTGTCTGGGCTGCTGTGGCCATTCAGGCAGCCAAGCCTCCTGCCCAAGGCAGCGCGGCCGGACACTGCAGCGTGGGGGGATGGGGGCAGGCCAGCCGGCCCCTCAAGCCAGCCAAGCCCACTCAGGGCTGGTGCTGCCTGCGTGGCAGCCGGCTCCTCAGGTAGGACTCGAACCTACAACCCTCCGGTTAACAGCCGGATGCTCTACCGATTGAGCTACTGAGGAGTACCGTGGCCACTTCCAGTATGACAGATTCCGGCGGGCCGATCAAGCTGGATTCTGGTCGTTTGCTGAATCGCGAAGCGGGTCGCTGGAGCCTCGCTGCTCCGCGCTGCGTGCCGGCAGGCAGCTGATGAGAGCTCAATGCTGGGGATGCTCGACCTGCGCCTACACCGAGCTACATGCTCGGCCGCAACGTCTCGTCGGAGGCAGGTGGCACTGCGCTTGGTGTCCGAGACGAATTCGCGCTCGTCGCGATTTCCCTCCCGGCTGGGTGAGACATTGATGACCGTGGCTGGCCTGCAGACGCGGTAGGGACCCGACGATGGCGGAGATCCTAGATTGGACGCTGGTTGGCTCCAGTCTCTGTCGCACGTAGGAGACGACGCGCCTGGCGGGCGGGCCTCCTCCCGCTTCGACGATACGGCCGTCTCAGAGGCATCGGCCGCTCAGCACATCTTCCGACGAGAGCACGCCAACTCCACCGGCACCCGCTGCTGAACGCCGAACGGCCGGCTGAGGCCGAGTCAATGGCTTGGGAACTTGCAAAGAATCCGAATTGCGGCTCTTTCCTCGCTTGCTGTCCGCCACCTGATGGCGGAGGCTCGCTCACTCGTCCCGCAGGATCTCAAGCGGCTTGCTGCCCAAGATCCGCGCGCTGGCCGCCCATCCCGAGCCTGTCGCCAGCACCGCGGTGCCGAGTACGGCGGCTGCTATTGCCGGCCACTCCACCACCGCGTCAAGGTCCAAGATGTCCTGCGTGAGGAGCGCGGAGTACGACACGGCGAGCAGGCTCCCCGCTAGGCCCGCGACCCCGCCTAGGATCAGGAACTCCACCGAGAAGATCTCGGCCAAGCGGTTCCGCGTCGCACCGAGAGTCTTCAGGACCGCGACCTCGCGCAGGCGTCGGAACCGCGTGGCAGCCACGCTCGACACGAGGATGATCACTCCTGCCACAATGGCGAAACCAGAGACGAAGCGGACCACGAAGGCGATCTGGTCGACCACCTGCTGGACCGTTTCGAAGAAGTCCACCGCGTTGACGTAGAGCACCGAAGGGAACGACTCGAAGGCTCGCCGCGACAGCTCCAAGCTGTGCTCGGGCCGCACTCGAATGCCGCCAATGTAGGTAGCGGGAAGTCCCTCGAGAGCCCCGCGGTTCAGGACGAAGTCGTAGATCCATTCCGGCATGCCTTCGTAGTTGTGGATCGCCGCGACTTCGGCCGTGACCCTGCGCGGACCGATCTGCCACGTCAAAGCGGAGCCCAGATCAACCCCTAGGTACTCGGCCATCCTTTCCCGCACGGAGACTACAGCTCCTGGCTCGTCCGTCTCCCACCACTGCCCTTGGACGAGAGTGAGTCCCTCCGGAGGTCGGTCGGCCCACGTGATGTCCCGCGCGCGCTGGGACCTTCCGCGGCCGCCTTCCCTGCGGTCTTCCGTGTCGTCGGCGGGGCGGACTCGGACAGCGGCGGTCGGTTGGAGTCTCGCCGACAGCGTCGGCAAGAGACTCACGTCTCCTTCGATGCCCGGCTGGCCCCGCAGGAAGAGTTCCAACTCCTCGTGCTGGTCCTCCGTGATGTTGCTCAAGTAGACGTTCGGCAGGTCATTTGGCACCTCCCGCACGAGCTGCGCGAGGACCGTGGTCTGCAGCAGGTACACGGTCAGCGTGAACGTGACTCCGATGCCAAGCGCCACCAGGATGACTTCCGAGTGCATTCCCGGCCGATGCAAATTGGCGACTCCGTGCCGCACCGCCAGCGGGAGGCGGAACGGTAGGCGTCTCGGCGCAGCCTTGAGGACTTTCAGCAGACCGCCCGCCGTCACCGACAGCCCTGCGAGGCTCGCGGCCAAACCGCCCGCGAACCACATGCCGAGCCGCGTCGAATCGCTCAGCCAGACCGCTACCAGTCCTACCGCCGCCAGCATCGCCGCCGCCCCGCCCGCTTGGCGCACTAGGCGGGAGCGCCGCTGCTTGGATGTCTGCTCGAAGCGAGAGGCCATCTCCCTTCGGAAGATGAGCGCGGGCGCGACTCTGCGGACGCCAAGCAGAGTCGGGAGCGCGAAGACAAGCACCGTCAGAATTCCGATGCCCGTAGCCTCTAAGGCCGGCCACAGCTGCCAGTCGAACGAAGGCGCTCCGGGGAAGTAGTCTGCGACGAAGGTGGGCGCCACGCCTTGCAGAGCGAAACCGACGGCCACTCCGAATGCGCTGCCGAGCAGGCCGAGGACCAGAACCTGCAGCAGGAAGATCCGGATGACCAACCCGGAGGTGGCCCCGTAGCACTTCATGATCGCGATCGTGTCGAGGCGCTGTTGCAGGTGGGAGTACACCACCATCGCCACGCCTAGGCCCCCGACCGCCATCGCCAGCAGGCTGACCAAGCTCAGGAAGCTGGTGGTTCGGTCGAGACCGCGACGGATCCGAGGGCTGGTCTCGCGGAAATCGGTGATCCGGCTGGAGGGAATGCCCTCCTTGATCGTCGACCGGGCGTTGTCAACAGCGAGGCCCTCGTCTGGCAGCTTGACGAGAAAGCGGCGAGTGGAGCGGCTGCCGAACTGCACCAAGCCCGTGCGGTCCAAGGCCTGCCGGGAAATCATCGCGCGCGGCCCGAAGTTCATCGCGCCGGTCATCCTGTCCGGCTCGACCTTCAGGATCGCGGCGATCCGAAACTCGCCCTCTCCGATCCTGACGTCATCCCCCAGCTCGGCGCCCAGCCGAATCAGCAGGTCCTGGGACGCCAGCACGGCGTCATTCTGCAACGTGCCGCCAAGCGTTCCGGGGGGATCGAGTTCGACTTGGCCGTAGAACGGGTACGCCGCCGGATCCACCGCCTTCAGGTTCACCGGGAGCGGTCGGGGCAGGTCGCGCCCGCCCATCATGGTCATCAGCTCCGTGACCTGAGTGATCGAGGCGCCCTGATCGGCGAGGGCGTCCAGCGCCCCCTGCTCTTGAGGGTCAAGGTCGTGGCTGACCGCCACGCTGATGTCGCCGGCGAGCAGCATCCTGGCGTCCCGCAGCAGCATTTCCTGAAATGCCGCGCAGTAGCCGCGCACGCCGCTCAGGGCAGCAACGCCGACGCTGATGGCAAGCACGGCGAGGACGAACCTCGTCCTTGCGGAGCCGATGTCCCGCCATGCCAGCCTGACGGAGAGCCGCCACACGTTCCAGCCCGCCAACTCTTAGCGTAAGCCAAGACGCGCGATGTCGCCGGATTGCCGCCCGGAGCGAAAAGGGCCCCGCCCGCGGCGCGCGGACGGGGCCGGTCTGTCCACCGCGCCAGCCGGGCGGGCCGGCACGGTGGGCTGCCGCTAGAAGTCGCCGCCGCCGCCGTGGGGATCAGGCGGAGGCGGAGGTGTCTTCTCGGGGATCTCGTACACCGTCGCTTCGGTCGTGAGCATGAGGCTCGAGATCGAGGCGGCGTTCTGCAACGCGGTCCGCGTGACCTTGGCAGGGTCGATGACGCCGGCGGTCACGAGGTCGCCGTACTCGTCCGTGGCGGCGTTGTATCCGAAGTTGTCATCGGATCCGGTCCGCACGCGCTCGGCTACGATCGCGCCTTCTTGCCCGGCATTCTGAGCGATCCAGCGCAGCGGGGCCTCGATGGCCCGGCCCACGATGTTGATGCCGATCTGCTCGTCTTCGTTCGCTCCCGAGAGGTCCTTCAGGACGTTCGCGGAGCGGAGCAGCGCGACGCCGCCGCCGGGGACGATGCCCTCTTCGACGGCCGCCCGCGTGGCATGCATGGCGTCCTCCACGCGCGCCTTCTTTTCCTTCATCTCGGTCTCGGTCGCCGCGCCGACCTGGATCACCGCCACGCCTCCGACCAGCTTCGCCAGCCGCTCCTGCAGCTTCTCGCGGTCGTAGTCCGAGGTCGTTTCCTCGATCTGCGCCCGCAGCTGCTTCACGCGGCCCGCGATGGCGTCCGAGCCGCCGGCGCCTTCCACGATGGTGGTGTTGTCCTTGTCGATCACCACGCGCTTGGCCTGGCCCAGATCGCCCAGCTGCACGCCCTCCAGCTTGATGCCGGTCTCCTCCATGACGGCCCGGCCGCCGGTCAGGATTGCGATGTCCTCCAGCATGGCCTTGCGCCGGTCGCCGAAGCCGGGCGCCTTGACGGCGCACACGTTCAGCGTGCCGCGCAGCTTGTTGACCACCAGCGTGGCCAGCGCCTCGCCCTCGGTCTCCTCGGAGATGATGAGCAGCGGACGGCCCTGGCGGGAGGTCATCTCCAGCACGGGCAGCAGGTCCTTCATGCTGCTGATCTTCTTCTCGTGGATCAGCACCAGCGCGTTCTCGAGCACGCACTCCATCGAGTCCTGATCGGTCACGAAGTACGGCGAGGCGTAGCCGCGGTCGAACTGCATGCCTTCCACGACCTCCAGCTCGGTGTCGATGGTCTTGCCTTCCTCGACCGTGATCACGCCGTCCTTGCCGACCTTGCGCATGGCTTCGGCGATGATCTCGCCGATCGCGGGGTCGTTGTTCGCCGAGATGGCGGCCACTTGGGCGACGGCGTCGCCCTCGACCGGCCGTGCCATTTCATGCAGCCGCCCAGCCAAGGTCGCGGTGGCCTGCTCGATGCCACGCTTGATGGCCATCGGGTTGGCCCCGGCAGCCACGCTCTTGAGGCCGTCGCGGTAGATCGCTTGGGCCAGAATCGTGGCGGTCGTCGTTCCGTCGCCGGCCACGTCCGAGGTCTTCGATGCGACTTCACGCACCATTTGCGCGCCGAGGTTCTCGAGCCTGTCCTTCAGCTCGATCTCCTTGGCGACGGTGACGCCGTCCTTGGTGACGTTCGGCCCGCCGAACTTCTTCTCTAGGACGACGTTGCGGCCCTTCGGGCCCAGTGTCACTCGCACCGTGTCGGCGAGCTTGTTGACGCCACTGAGGATCGCCTGCCGGCAATCCTCTCCGTAGACGATGTGCTTTCCTGCCATCTCTCGGTTGCTCCTTATCTCTTCAGTTGATGATGGCGAGGGCTTCGTCCTCGCGCATAATCAAGTACTCGTTGCCGTCGACGGTGACATCGTTGCCGGAGTACTTGCCGAACAGGATCTTGTCGCCGACTTCGACGTCGAGGGCGACGACCGAGCCGTCGTCCTTCCTCTTGCCATTGCCGACGGCGACGACCTGGCCCTGCTGCGGCTTTTCCTTCGCCGAATCCGGGATGATGATCCCGCCGATCGACTGCTGCTGCGCCTCGTCGAGTCGCTCGACGAGGATGCGGTCATGCAGTGGTCGCAGACTCATGTTGGTCCTCCCTAGTTGAGTTGTGTTGGGCAGCGGCCCGGGCCGCCGGTAGGCGGCCCGCCCGCTAATGAAACTTGATGAAGTCGCTGTCAACTTCGTTCCAATTCCAGTATACAGATTCCCTCACGGCGGGTCAAGCAGGAAAATTGGCGGGCGCGCCGGCAATGTGCTGGCTCGCGTACGACAGTGCGCTTGGCTGCCGCTGGGGCTGTGGGCGGCCGTACGGCAGAACCCTTGTCCAGGCGGCGCCGCCGGGCCGTGGAGCGCCGCGCGGCGCCCTGTCTACTAGCATGGCAGAATAAGGCCTTGAACGGGCGATGTATCGTTTCGATTCGCCATGGATGTTCCTCCTGCTGGCGCCCTTGGCGGCGCTGCTGCTGTGGCGCCGTGCGGACTCGCCGAAGCTCTCGTTCTCCTACGCCGGGGGCGTCGCCGGCCTGCGCCACACGTGGCGCGCGCGTCTCGTCCGCCTGCCGCTGGCCCTGAGGGCCCTGGCCTTGGTCGCCCTGGTCGTCGCGCTGGCCAGGCCGCAGTTCGGGACCGAGCGGGTGCGCGACATCTCGCGGGGGATCGCCATCGGCATGGTCGTGGACCGCTCCTCGAGCATGGGCGAGCGGATGCGCTTCGGGTCCTCCACCGTGACCCGCCTCGAGGCGGTCAAGCGGGTGTTCCGCGAATTCATCGTCCCCTCCGGCGGCCGGCTCGGAGGACGGCCCAACGACTTGGTCGGCATGACCACCTTTGCCCAGTACGCCGACTCGGTCTGCCCGCTCACCCTGTCACATGACACCCTGCTGCAGCTGCTCGACACCGTGCAGCTAGTCGACGACCCTCGCGAGGATGGCACGGCGATCGGTGACGCCGTTGCGCTGGCGGCCGCGAGGCTGCGCCAGGCCGAGGTTCCCACTGCCGGTCAGAGCGGCGACGACTCCTACGAGATTAAGAGCAAAGTGCTGGTCCTGCTCACGGACGGAGAGAACAACGCGGGCGACCGCAGCGTCCGCGACGCCGGGGAGCTCTGCCAGGAGTGGGGGATCAAGGTGTACGCCATCGGCGTGGGCGACATGCGGGGCATCAGCACCGCTTTCGGCCGTCTCAGTGCGCCCCTGCGACCGGGCTTCGACGATCGCGACCTGCGCGCCGTCGCGGAGTCTACGGGCGGCAAGTACTGGCTGGCGACGGACGCCGACACGCTGCGCTCGATCCACGAGGAGATCGACCAGCTGGAGAGGAGCGAGTTCGAGACCGTTCAGTACTTGGACTTCAAGGAGGCCTTCGCGCCGTGGGCCCTCGCCGGGCTGCTGTTGCTCACCTTGGAGGGCCTGCTCCGTCAAACCGTGCTGAGGTCCATCCCGTGAACGAGTTCCAATTCGGCAGTGCGGAGATGCTGCACGGGCTGTGGCTGGTCCCCGTGCTCGCCGCGTTGGCGGTCCTTGCGGCCCGCCGCCGCCGCAAGGCGCTGCATGCCTTCGTGGAGGCGGGACTGCTGCCTCGCCTGGGAGGCGCTGTCCCGCCGGATCCCGCGCGTCGCGTGCTGAAGTGCGCGCTGGTGCTACTCGCGGTGGCCTGCCTAGTGGTTGCTCTGGCGCGCCCGGCTTGGGACTCGGTCCAGGAGGAGGTCTCGCGGCGGGGGCGGGACATCGTGTTCGTCCTCGATGTCTCGCGCAGCATGCTGGCCGAGGACCTGCCGCCCAGCCGCCTCGAGCGGGCCACGCTGGCCATTCGTGACGTCGTGGACCGGCTGGAGGGCGACCGGGTCGCCTTGGCGGTGTTCTCCGGCGCGACCGTCGTCAAGTGCCCGCTTACGCTGGACTACACCTTCTTCCGCATGGCGCTGGAGGATGTCTCGGTGCTCAGCGTCACTCGTGGCGGGACGCTGATCGGAGACGCCATCCGTACGGTTCTGGACGATGTGTTCGATGCCAAGCGGAGCAACTTCCGCGACATCGTCCTCATCACCGACGGCGAGGACCACGAGAGCTTCCCAGTCGAGGCGGCGGCTGCCGCCGGCGAGTTGGGGGCGCGGCTGATCGCGATCGGTCTCGGTGACGAGCGCGTGGGACAGCGCATCCCGGTGGGCCTCGACGCCGCCTCGGCACCGACTGCGGGGGACGGCGCGCGGGCTTTCCTGCAGTACGAGGGTCGTGAGGTGTGGTCGAAGTTGGACGCCGAAACGCTGCGGCGCATGGCCGACGCCACGCCCGGAGGCCTCTACCTGAATGTCGCGACCGGCTCGGTTGACTTGGGAGAGGTGTACCGGCGCCTGATCGCCTCGGCAGAGAGCACCGAGTTCGGGACGGACACCGTCGACCGCCGGGACGAGCGGTTTCAGCTGTTCCTCGCCCTGTGCCTGCTCTGTCTGGCTCTTGAGACCGGCCTCAGCGAGCGCGTCCGGAAGGCCGGGGCCGGGTTGGCCGTCGTGCTGGCCTGCTGGGCTATAATGCCGCCCCCGGCGTCGGCGGCGTCGGTGCGGTCCTTGGTGAACCAGGGCAATGAGGCCTACCGCGCCGAGGAGTATTCGTCCGCGCTGCAGTCGTACGACCAAGCGCTGGAGAAGGATGCGGGTTCCCCGCATGCGGCGCTGAACCGGGCCAACGCGCTCTACCGCAGCGGGGAATATGAAGCGGCAGCCGTGGCCTACTCGGAGGCGGTGCGCAGCAGCTTGGACCGCGGGGCCGCAGGCCTGCGGGCGGCTGGCCTGCACAATCTGGGCAACGCCCTGTATCGGCAAGCCGAGGAGGCCGCCGCTTCTGATCCGCGGAAGGCGATGGAGCTGCTCGTGCCGGCGGCCCGGTCGTACTTGGACGCGCTGCGGGCGGATCGGGGCCGAGCCGATTCGGCGCAGAACCTCGAGCTGGCCCGCCTCTTCCTCCAGCGGCTTCGGGAGCAGGCCAGCCAGCACCCGCAGGCCGGGCAGTCCGGCTCCGAGGACCGCGAGAGTCAGCAGGGCGACCAAGACCGGAGCCAGCAGCTACGGCAAGCTGCTGATGAGCAGGAGCGTCTCGCCGACGAGAGTGAGGGCTTGCAGCGGGATCGCCGCGAGCACGCCGACGCGGACTCCAGGCAGCAGCAAGAGCGCCAAGCGCAGGATCTCGCTGACCGGCAGGAACAGCTCCGGCAGCGTACGCAGGATCTGGCCGCCGGTGCGGACGAGCAGACCCGCCAGGAGATTGAGGACGCCGAGGGCCACCAGAGCCAAGCGCAGAGGGACCTTGAGCAGGACCGCCCGGGCGAGGCCGGGGAGGCGCAGCGCGCCGCGGCCGAAGCACTGCGCCGTGCCGCAGCCGAGGAGCGGGACGATGGGGAACAGCCTCTGCAGCAGGCTGCCGCGGAGACTGAGGAGGGAGCCCAGGCGCCCGAGGACTCCCGCAACGGGCAGCCGATGACCATGCAGCAGATTCTCGCCAAGGAGCAGCGGGACCGGCAGCGGCGCCAGCTCCAGCAGCGCGCCGGCGTCGTGGCAGTGGAGAAGGACTGGTAGCGGGGGAGTCGGATGGGCCGAGTCATCCTCATCGCCTCGCTTGCGCTGCTTGCCTCACCCGGACGGGCCCAGCAGGAGGCACTGCAGGCGCGGGCAGCGGTCCAGAGCGATCACGTCTATGTCGGCCAGCAGTTCCTGCTGCAGATCCAGATCCGGGGCACTGACGCGCCCGATCCAGTGGATGTCGAGCCCCTGTCCAAGGACTTCGTTGTCAGCGAGGCTGGGGGCGGCGCCAGCAACAGCACTTCGGTAACCATCGTCAACGGCCGCATGACGCAGCAGGTGCGCAAAGGCTACAACCTCAATTACCGCATCGCGCCTCGCCGGCAGGGCGAGCTGGTGATCCCCCCGCTAGTGGTGAACGCCAACGGCGTCTCCGCGGCCACCCAGCCGCTCAGGATCCGGTCGTTGCCCCCGGCGGAGAACGATGACTTCAAGCTGCGCCTTTCCCTGTCGGAGTCCCGAGCGTACGTCGGGCAGCCTGTCAGCCTCGACGTGGAGTGGTTCGTGGGGCGCGAGGTCCGCGAGTTCTCGTTCACCATGCCGCTACTTGAGGACGGGCGATTCGAGATCATCGATCCTTCGTCTCCCAGCTCGAATTCCAGCCAGCAGGCGGAGGACAGGATCGAGATCGCGCTAGGGGATCGCCGGGCGACTGCCGTCAAGGGCGTGGGCCAGCTGGACGGACGGCAGTTCACGGTGCTGCGATTCCGGAAGCTGCTGGTCCCCAAGGCCGTCGGAGCGGCGGAGCTGCCGGCCGCGACCGTGACGTTCGTGACGCCTTCGGCGAATCGCGTTCGCAGTCGCAGCCTGATCGACGACTTCTTCGGTGGGGGCGTGTTCTCGGATGTCTTTGGCGGGCGGCGGGTGATGGAGACCCTCTCCGTGCCATCGAATCGTCCGCGTCTAGAGGTGCTCGATCTGCCGCGGGCAGGACGACCTAGGGGCTTCAACGGCTGGATCGGCGAATTCGAAGTCCGTGCGGAGGCGGCACCGACGGCCGTCAAGGTCGGCGAGCCGATCACCCTTCAGATCGGCGTCCGAGGAAGCGGGATGCTCCCGCTGGCGCAGCTGCCGGCGCTCCATGAGCAGCCGGCCTTGGCCTCGGACTTCAACGTGCCGAAGGAGATCGGCGCTCCCGAAGAGGGGGGGCGGGAGCGAGTGTTCACGCAGACGCTCCGAGCGAAGCACGACCGCGTGACCCGCATCCCTCCCGTCGAACTCCCGTATTTCGACCCCAGCTCAGGCGCCTACCGCGTCGCCACGACGGAGCCGATTCCGATCCAGGTCGAGCCGTCGCGGATCGTGACGGCTGAAGACGCGGTGGGTCGCGGCGCGGTTCCCCGCCAGCTGGAGGTCGAGTCCTCCGAGCAAGGGATTGCTCACAACTACGTTGGTGCCTCGGCATTGGAAGGCATGTCGGTCACGGCGTGGGGATGGCTTAGGGCTCTCGGCCCGCTTCCCGCGGCGCTGGCATTGCTACTGCTGCCTCCTATGGCTGTCTGCGGCCTCCTGGCGGCGCGGGCGCGCGGCAGGCTGGGCGCTGTCTTGCTGAGCCGAGCGCAGTCGCCGCGGCGCGCTTGGCGGAAGGAGGCCAGCGGCCTCAACGCCGACGGTGGATCGGGTCGCGAAGTGGCGGCAGCCGTGCTGTCGGCCCTGCGTCGTTACTGCGGAAGCCGGCTGGCGGGGTCGGCCTCGGAGGCGGCGGCCTGGACCTCCGCTGATGTCGAGGCCCGGCTCAGGCAGCTCGCAGGTGAGCGGGGCCTCTCGCTGGATCTTGCGGAGGGCCCGCTCCCAGCCCTGCTCAAGAGCGTGTTCGACCGCTGCGAGGCGGCCAGCTACGCGGGCATGTCCACGATGAATCTAGATTGGCGCAAGCAGCTGCTGGAGGACGCCAGTCGGGTGGTTGAGATGGTTGAGGAGGGTTGGCGATGACGCTCTCGCTCCGTGCCGCGGCGCTCGCGGCAGCCTTGATGTTGGCAGCGGCCCTGCCTGCCCAGCAGGACGCCGCCGCCGTGTTCGCCGAGGCCAACCAGCTGTTCAGGGAAGGGAACGAGCTGCTCGCGGTGGACCCGGAAGGCGCGGCCACCAGATACCGCGGCGCCGCGCTGCGCTACGAGACGCTGACCGACGATCACGGAATTGTCAACAGCAAGCTGCACTACAACTTGGCGAACGCGCATTTTCGGCTGGACGATGTTGGACGGTCGGTCCTGAACTACCGCAAGGCGCTGCGCCTCGATCCGCTCGACCGCAATGCCCGCCGGAACTTGGAGTATGCCCGCTCTGTGCGCCAAGACAGATTCGAGGAGAGTGGCGGCAGCGCGGTGCTCTCTACCCTATTGTTCTGGCACCTCGACGTGTCTCTTCCCGTGCGCCTTCGCGTCTTCGCGGGTTTCTGGGTGCTGTTTTGGGCCGGGCTGCTGCTGCGCTTGCTCGGGCGACCGTGGGTCCCGGGCGAGGTCACGGTGGCGGCCGGGCTGGTGGCGGCGCTGCTACTGTCGTCGGTGTGCTTCGATGCTTGGCAGGCCGGGGCTTCAGCGCACGGCGTCATCGTCGCCCCGCAGACGGTGGCCCGCCAAGGCGATGGGCACAGCTACGAGCCGGCTTTCGAGGAGCCTCTCCACGCCGGATCAGAGTTTCGCTTGGTCGAGGAGCGCCCGGGCTGGTATCGGGTCGAGCTGCCGGACGGGCGGCTGTGCTGGCTTCCGGCCGCGGACGCCGAGCTCGTCCTCTGACACCGCGCGGCTTGCCGGCGAGATCGCTCAGGCAGTCTCCCGCCTGCCGAAGATGGCCGTGCCCACGCGCACGTGGGTGGCTCCCTCCTCGATCGCGACCTCCAGATCGTGGCTCATGCCCATCGAGAGGCCCGCGATCCCGTACCTCTCACCGAGCGATCGCAGCTGTTTGAAGTAGGGGCGGGACAGCTCGGGGTCCGTGCTCCACGGCGGCATCGTCATGAGCCCAGCGAGCCGCAGGCGTCGCGCTCCATGGACGGCATCGACCACCTCCGCCAAGCTGGCCTCGGCCATCCCCGCCTTGCTCGCCTCGTGGCTGAGCTTGACTTCGAGGAACACATCCAGAGGCGTGCCGTACGAGTCGAGCCGGCGCACGAGCTTGGTCCGATCAATGGTGTGGATCGTCGAGAAGAGGCTGGCGGCCCGCTTCGTCTTGTTGCTCTGGAGCTTGCCGATCAGATGGAAGCGGGCGCCCGGCAGCCGCGGGAGTGCCGCTGACTTGGCCGCGAACTCCTGAACGTAGTTCTCCCCGAAGTCGCGCTGGCCGGCCTCGTAGGCCCCGACGATGTCCTCCGCCGGTTTCCGCTTCGAGACCGCCACCAGCGTGATGCTCTCCGGGGCGCGTCCGGCCCGACGCGCGGCGGCCGCCATCCTCGAGCGAACGGCCGCCAAGCGCTCCCGCAACGCGATGGGGGAATTGGGTGCTGTCACCTCTTGAGTGTGATGCCTCGATAGGCCCGGCCGCAACCGC
The DNA here is from genome assembly GCA_963662745.2 of Bryobacterales bacterium. Lineage (GTDB taxonomy): Bacteria > Acidobacteriota > Terriglobia > Bryobacterales > UBA6623 > VXMF01. The sequence continues at coordinate 2,772,503 of CAXXUI010000001.1, read as the reverse complement.
CGCCTCCGTGGGCGCTTCCCGGTCCGCTCACGCCAGCACTTCCTCGATCACATGCCCGTGCACGTCGGTGAGGCGACGGTCGATGCCGTTGTGCCGGAAGGTCAGCCGCTTGTGGTCGATGCCCAGCTGGTGCAGCACCGTGGAGTGCAGGTCGTAACAGTAGATCGGCTTGTCCAAGGCCTTGTAGGACCACTCGTCGCTCGCTCCGAAGACTGTCCCGCCACGGATGCCGCCCCCCGCCAGCCACGACGTGAAAGTGAACGGATTGTGGTCACGGCCCATCGCCCCTTGGCTGCATGGCATCCTTCCGAACTCGGTGGTCCAGTAGACGATGGTGTCCTTCAGCATCCCGCGGCCGAGAAGGTCGCGGATCAGGGCTGCCGCCGGCCGGTCCATCGAGCGGCCCATCATGCCGTGATCCTTCACGAGGTCTTCATGGCTGTCCCAGTTGCGTCGCGGGAAGCCGTTGTCGGCTCCGCTCCAGACCTGCACGAACCGTACTCCGCGCTCCAGCAGGCGGCGAGCGACCAGGCAGCGCAGGCCGAAGTCCTCCGTCACCGGATCGTCCAGGCCGTACAGCCTCTTCGTTGCTCGCGACTCGCCGCTGATGTCCATGACTTGCGGCGCGGTGAGCTGCAGCCGCGCGGCCATCTCGTAGGCTTGGATGCGGGCTTCTAGGCGGCTGTCGCCGGGGCGCCGCTCCAAGTGGCGCCGGTTGATCCTCTCCAGCAGCCGGAGACCGTCGGATTCCGCGCTTGGCGTGATGAAGTCCGCTGATTGCGGAGGGAACAGGTCGTGAATCGGGCTGTCCCGTCCGGCGCGAATGATCGTCCCCTGATGCTGGGCGGGCAGGAAGCCTGCGGAGTGGTTGCCGGGCCCGTTGGGCGCGAAGCCGCGCGCGTCCGGTAGCACCACGAACGACGGAAGGTTGTCCGTCAGCGCGCCTAGGCCGTAAGAGATCCACGCGCCCATGCTGGGGAAGCCCGGCAGGACGAATCCCGTGTTCTGCATGAACGTCGCGGGGCCGTGCACATTGGACTTCGACACCATGGAAGGGAAGAACGCCATGTGATCGACGCACTCGGCCAAATGCGGAACCAAGCTGCTCATCCACTTCCCCGACTCGCCGTGCTGGCGCCAGCTCCACGGGCTCCGCATGACTGGTCCCGGGCTGCTTTGGAAGAGTTCCACTTTCCCGCCCGGATCGAACTCCTCGCCGTTGCGCTGGATGAGCAGGGGCTTGTAGTCGAAGGTGTCGCACTGGCTGGCGGCTCCCGACATGAACAGCTGGACGACCCGCTTGGCCTTGGCCGGATGATGCAGTCCCCCTTCCGGGCCTGAGCCGGCCGCCGCCGTATCGCGCCGCAGCAGGTGGGCTAGCGCCACCCATCCCAGCCCGCCGCCGAAGCGCTCCAAAAAGCCGCGCCGGCTGGTTCCTGAGTTGGCTGCGACTGGCGGCAGGATTCTAGTCGATGAAGATGAACTCATTGCTGTTCAGCAGGATGCGCGCTGCGCTCTCCAGCCCGTGACGGTCGGCGTAGAGCGATAGCTCGCGCACCTCCTCGGGGGCGGCGGGTCGTCCCAGCGCGCGGCGGATGCCGAATCGGACACTGTCCTGCGTCGAGGCGCCCGTCCGCCGCATCAGCGCGGCGAACTTCCGCGCGACCTCGACCATGAGCGGGTCGTTCAGCAGCGCCAGGGCCTGCAGGGCAGTGAGCGTGCTGCTGCGCTTGGGGACCAGCAGAGACGGGTCCGCGCAGTCGAGACTCTCCATGAACGGGTCTTGGACGCTGCGCACTAGGAATCGGTAGACGCTCCGGCGCCGGCTCTGAGGGCTCGTTGCGTCGAAGCTGGTGTAGTCGTAGACCGGCGAGTGGTCGTCCTTGAACACGAAGTGCTCGGCGGACGGGCCGCCCATCTCCAAGTCAAGCTGGCCGGCCGTCCAGAGCGCGGCGTCCCGCACGGACTCGGCGTCCAGCCGGAGGCGGTTCATCCGCCACAGCAGGCGGTTGTCGGCGTCAATGCGGGCCCGGTCGGCGTCCGCCGAGGAAGACTGCCGGTAGGTCGCGCTGAGCAGGATCCTGCGGTGGAGTGCCTTGAAGGATCCTCCGCTGTCGCGGAATTCCACCGCCAGCCAGTCGAGCAGGTCGGGGTGCGTCGGCGGCGCGCCCATCCGCCCGAAGTCGTTCGGCGAGTCCGCCAGCCCCTTGCCGAAGTGGTAGTGCCAGACCCGGTTGGCAGCCGACCTCCAAGTGAGGGGGTTCTCGTCGGAGGCGAGCCATTCAGCTAGCGCCGCCCGCGCCGCGCCCTCCCCCGAGCCCGGGGCGATCTCGAACCGGCTCCGCAGTTCGGTCACGGAGCGGACCGCGCCGGGCCGGGCCCGTGCCAGCGGAGCCTCCACGCTGCCCTTGCCGAGCAAGTACACGGGACGCGGCTGGTCGGCGAACGTGAACGTGCCGAAGGCCTTGAAGTAGCCGGCCGCGCTGTACACGTAGCCCGGCTCTGGAAGTTCCGCGAACTCCTCATTCAGCTCGTCGAGACTGGCTTGCAGGTCCTCGTAGGCTTTCCTGCTGGATTGCTGCAAGCGTTCAACGCCCAAGCGCTTGCGTTGCTCACGCAGCTGGCGGATGCGCTTGCCGATCTCAACTCGACGCCGCACCGTTTCTGGCGTGTCGACCTCCCCGACCTTGGGTAGCAGGTCCCTGGTCTCTTCCGACAGCCGCTCGACCTCTCGGTCGATCTCGGCGATCTCATCGCTCTCGGCGTCCTCGATCTGCTGCTCGAAAGGCCGCATGCGGCCCTCGACACGTCCCATGCGCAGCCACAGGGAGCGGGCGCGGGCATGCAGGGCCCGGTCATCGAAGTAGGGCTGGTCGGCCCGGTCCACGCCGGCGAACACGGCCTGCAGCGCGTAGTAGTCGTCTTGGAGGATGGGGTCGAACTTGTGGTCGTGGCACCGGGCGCAATGCACCGTGAGGCTGGCGAAGGTCGACATCGTCGTCGCCAGCATGTCGTCGCGGTCGAGCAGGCGCGCCAACTGCTTGTCCTTTGTGCCTTCGCGGAGTTCGGCGTGGCCGACGAAGTCCCACGGGCCCGCCGCGATGAATCCAGTGGCGACCAAGCCCTCTGGATCTTCAGGCCAGAGCACGTCCCCAGCCAGCTGCTCGCGAATGAAGCGTCCGTACGGCTTGTCGCGGTTGAAGCTCCGGATCACGTAGTCCCGGTACGGCCAGGCGTTCCGGCGCGCCTTGTCCTTGTCGTACCCGTGGGATTCCCCGTAGTGTGCGACGTCGAGCCAATGGCGCGCCCAACGCTCGCCGTAGCGCGGGGATCCCAGCAGGCGGTCGACCAAGCGTTCGTAAGCCTGCGGGGACTCGTCCGTCACGAACCGGTCGATGTCGCCGGGTTCCGGGGGCAGGCCGTGAAGGTTGAATGTCAGGCGCCGGATCAAGGTCCTGCGGTCTGCTTCTGGCGACGGTTCCAGCCCGCTCGCGGACAGCTTCGCCCAGACGAAGCGGTCGACCTCGTTGCGTGGCCAGGCTGCGTCGTCTGCCGGCACCGCCGGCCGCTGGAGCGGGGTGAAGGACCACCAGGTGAGCTCTTCCGGTGGCGGCCCGTCGGGATCCTCGCCGGGGGCCCCGGCATCGATCCACCTCCGAAAAAGCCCGACCTCCTCGGAAGTCAGCGGCTCCCCAGCTGGCGGCATGAGCGGCGCCTCACCCGACACCTTGGCTACCAGCAAGCTGGCTGCAGCGTCCCCTAGCACAATCGACGGGCCGCTCTTGCCGCCGCGGAGAATTCCGGTCCGGGTTACGAGGGACAGGCCCGCTTCGCCTCCCTCGGCACCATGACAGGCGGCGCACTTGGCTCGGACGACCGGCAAGATGCTCGTTCCGAATTGCGGTGCGCCGGAGGCCGATGCCGCCAGAACTACTGTCGCGACCGCTGTGGCGGCGCGGAGCGGAAATTCCGCAACGCGACGCTGGCGAGGAGTCAATGACTGGCTCAAGACGCCGCCATTGTACCCAACGCGCGGCGTCGATGGCGCAGTCAGCGCCGCAATGGCTGCTCCTGCCACTGAGACTGCGAGCGTCAGTGACGCGCCATTGTGGGGGCGTGCTCAAGGTGAGAATTGAACCAGAATGCTGCTTGCTGTGCCAGTTCAAGTATTCCGGACTCCCAAGCAGGATGATAACGAGAAATCACCGCACAACTAAAGCGAATATCGAACCAATAGGCAGTAGGTCGAACGGGTGTCTCATCAACGTAGGGGGGTACTTGAGCGGTGGCCCAAGCAGGGATGATTTCGGTGTCGCCGTCCAGACTGCTGGCCCCATTGTCGTTCGGACAACACTCCGGCCCGACGACGACTGCGCCGTAGCGGACGGCTGGTCGTATCGCCACTCGACCTGCGCTCGGAATCATCATTCCGGCGCGCCAATCCGCCCACCTGAGCGCAGGCCTACCGCTTGTTGGGGATGTGGATGATGATTTCGCCCGGCTTGGACCAGCCCAGCTTTTCACGGGCACGCTTCTCGATGCCGAAGGCTCCGGGCTTCAGGCTCTTGATCTCTGCGCTCAGCTCCTCGTTCTCGAACTTGAGCTGAACGATCTGCCTTTCCAGTTCGGCCTCGGTGCTCAACGCCGCGGCCACTGGCTGGAACGGGCCTCGGCCATAGAGATGGAGGGCCCCGAACAGCACGACGGCCGCCGGTACGCCGTACAGCCAAAGCGTCCAAGGTCGCAACCTCGGACTTCGGGCGTCAGGGTCGACTTCATTCAGCAAGGTCGCTTCATTGTGGGCAGCCATCGGCGCGTGAACTCCCGACGAAGGAGTATTATACACCGATCGCGGTTGCGAGTCAGCGATTTTGTCTGAAATCTTCGTTAAACGAACAGACGCATAGAGCACTGTTCTCGCGAGCGGCTCCCGAGGACCTGGGCGAGCCGACGCGCCGGCTCGGGGACATCTGCTGCTATAGTTGGCACGCAATGTGGACGAGCAAGACTCCCTCGCTTCGGCGGCGGCAGCTGCTGGCCGGCGTGTCGGCGCTGGCGGTGGCTCCAATGGCGGCCCTGCCCGCTGGCCGCCGGAAATTCTACAGCGCCTTCGTGCCCGGCAGCATCGGTGTCAAGGCCGGCCAAGCTAGGTCAATCGAGTTGGCCAGCCGGCACGGGTTCGAGTCCGTCCAGCCGTTCCCTCGCGATCTAGCGCGGGACGGCGTGGAGACCCATCTGCGGGCTTTGGAGGCAGCCGGGCTGCGGTGGGCGGCTGCTGGGCTGGCGGTCGATTTCCGAGGCGACGACGGCCGGTTCGAGCAGGGCCTCGCCGCCCTGCATTCCGATGCGGAGGTGCTGCAGCGAGCGGGTGCGACTCGCGTGGGCACGTGGCTGTCCCCGTCAAGCGAGCGCCTGACGTACCTGCGGAACTTCCGGCGGACCTCCGCTCGGCTCCGCGAGGTTGCCGAAGTTCTCGGCGAGCATGGCCTGCGCCTAGGCCTTGAGTACGTGGGTACGAAGAGGAATTGGACGCGCTCGAATCACGCCTTCGTGCACACCATGGCCGAGGCCAAGGAACTGATCGCCGAGATCGGCTCCCCCAATGTCGGTCTCGTGCTCGACAGCTGGCATTGGTGGACCGCTCGCGAGAGCGGGGAGGACATCGCCGCGCTCTCTGCCAGCGAGATCGTCGCCGCCGATCTCAACGACGCGCCGAGCGGAATCGAACGGGACGACCAGTACGACAACCAACGGGAGCTTCCGCTCGCTACGGGGGTAATACCAGTCAAGGAGTTTCTCGGAGCGCTGGTGGAGGCTGGATTCGACGGGCCGATCCGGGCTGAGCCTTTCTCGAAGCGGCTCAGTGCTATGGACGACGAGGACGCGAGCCGACTGACCGGCCAAGCGATGCGGGAGGCACTGGCCTTGGTCAGCTGATTGTTGAGTAATCGCCCTCTTTGGAGCGGCCTTGGCCTAGACGGGCCAGGACCTGGGGCCAAGCTGGTATGAGAGAATGGGGCCTGTCGGTGAATCTGCTGGGTTTGAAGGCGCGGTTGGTTGGGGCGGCCGCCTTCGCTCTGCTGGTACAGGCCGCAGTCGGGCAGTCCGGCCCGACGGTATCCTGCTCGGCTGCTTCCGAGCCGCGTGCCGTCCGCGCGACGGGGATTGCGGAGCTGCTGCCTGACATCGTTGTCCGCTGCGTCGCCGAGCGAATTGCGCCGCTGGCGGCGCGCGCCGACCTGCAGGTCGAAGTCTTGCTGTCGCTGAACGCCAGCGTGACGAACAGGGTCGGCTTCGGCGGAGACAGCCGGGCCTCGAGCGCGGTCCTAGTTGTCAACGGCAATGATTGCGCCGCGCCGAGTGCTCAAGGCGGCACTTACGGAGCCTGCGGGGCGCCCCTCCCGCACGTGCAGGACCCGCAGTACGCCCGCCTCGCCGGCAGGGACGCACTGAATTGGCCGGACGTGTCAGTGCCGTTTCCGGGAGCGCCCCGGGCCGACGGGCAGGGGCGCAACCCACCCGTCTCGACCTTGCGGATCCGCGGCGTTCGCGCCAATGTGACCCAGCTGGCGCTGTCGGCAGCAGCCAGCCCCGCCGGCCCAGACGTGACGGCATCGGTCGCGTTGCGGGCGACCTCGCCGGTCACATCCAAAGGCAGCAGGATCCTCTTGGGCCGCCCTGTAGCGGGCTTGGATCTGAGCGTAGTGGCTGATTCGGAGGACGCGGCTTGCACCGAGCGAGGCGGCTACCGATCCACGCTGCGCTTGCGGGAGGGCTTTGCCAGTGCTTGGAGCGAGGGTCGAATTGGCTCCTCCCGTGCGGCGGCCACCAGGATCCTGCTCGAGTTCCGGGAGGTGCCGGAAGGGATTGGTGTGCTGTTGCCCGCCAGCGTCGATTGTCGTGACCCCGGATTCGACACCGGGCCCGCTTCGAGCCCCGATGCGGCTGTCTTGGGGCTGATCAGCGGAGTCCTGCCCGACGGCGGAGGAGGCTCCTCGTCGTCGGGCAGGGGAGACACTACGCCGTCTGTTCGGCTGGCGCTGTCCGGTGGCACCGGTTGGGCGGCCTACGAGGTTGACGGGGGCGCCCCCCTCCAAGTCGAGGATTGCCATGTTCCCGTCGAGTTCGCCGACCCGTCGGGCCAGGCACGGAGCTTCAGCGCCAAGGTTGGCGCGGGCTTGGCTCCAAGCAGCCGTGTGTTCGTCGCCAGCGAGTGGGCGCCGACGCCCCGGTTCGCGCGACCAATCTCGTCCCGCGAGCGCACTCTTGGGCCCGCCAGCTGCAATACGAATCTGACCTTCCCGTTTGTGACCAACCAAGCGGGCTTCACAACCGGGGTCGTCATCACGCCGGAACCGGAGCGTGCCGGGTCGCAGGCAGCGACTGGCGGGCGGCCCGGATCATGCTCCCTGCACTATTACGGATCCGACGCTGACGGCCAGCCGGTGGTCCTAGTCCAGAAGTCCGCCGTGATCGAGACCGGCGAGCAGCTGGTGTTCACGCTCTCGGCCGGCAACCAAGCCAGCAACCTTGCTGGCGTGAGCCAGTTCCGCGGCTACCTCGTCGCCGTATGCGCGAACCCGCAGGTGAGCGGCTACGCGTTCCTCTCGGACGGATTCGGAGGCATCGCCGACCTAGCGATGGGCTACCTGGCGCCGGAGGTTTCGCTCGGCCGGTTCGGCAAGCGGCAGGTTCCGAGCCATGTTCCCGACTGACGCCCGTAGCACTGTTGGCGGCCTCGCTTGGCCGACGCGGGGAGGGCAGCCAAGCTCTTCACTTCCGGCGGCAGTCTTCGTGGCCTTGGCTGCAGCCGGCGGGTTGTGGGCTCAGCCCGTGCCGAGCGCCGAGCTTGGAGTCATTCGCTGCTCGGTGTCCGCGTCGGAACCGCTAGTCCGCATCGAGGGCACGAGCGAGCTGGTAGGTGACATCGTCCTGACCTGCCACAATTCGGAGCCGTCCCTCGGGCTGGAGGCGTCAGGTTTCGTCGAGCTGGAGGTCGCCCTAAGTCTCAACGTAGACATGGCCAACCGGACAGCCTTCGGCTTGGGGGCCGACGTGAGCGACGCGGTGCTGGTAGTGAACGAGAACAACTGCGCCGTGCCGGGTGCGGGCCGGCACTTCGGCGGCTGTCCGGCAGGCAGCGAGACCGTCCAAGCACCGATGCCTGGCCGACGCGAATCCGTCGCTCCCAAGACCGTGCGCTGGACCCAAGTCGCCCTCCCGATTCCCGGCGCCGCTGCAGGGCGTCACGGCACGCCAGTCGAGCCTGTCGCTGACTGCCGCGACCGCTACGGGCTGGCAGGGGGGTGCCATCCGACAACCACCACCCTGCGCCTCACAAACCTTCGTGCGAACGCCGCCCAGCTCGGCGTGTCGGGCGCGGAGATCTCCGGTAGCGTCGCGATCGAGGCTGCCTTGGAGGTGCTGGCGGAGGACGCCGCCGTCGTGCTGGAGGAGCATCAGGTGACCGTGGCTCACGCTGCCCCGGGAATCCTGGCTGCTGCTGAGACCGCGGACGCGGATCGTCTCTGCTCGCATGGGGAGACTGTGGCCCACCTGTCCGTCGTCGAGGGTTTCGCGGCGGCGTTCAAGGAGGCAGGCGGAGCAACGTTCCATCCGGGACACCCCGGCTGGGACGAGGGGTACTATCCGTTCTCGCAGGCAGGTCGAGGCCAGGGCTTCGCGACTTCTCCCACGCGCCTGCGGATCGGCCTCACGGGAATTCCGGAAGGCGTTGAAGTGACGTCCCCCGCGTCTGTGATCTGCTCGTCGCCCGAGGGCCTGCACACTCTAGCATTCGGCTTCGTCGCAGGAACTGCTGCCGACGGGTCGGGAGGGCAGGCCGTCTCGTGGAGGGCGGGCGACAGGATGCTGGCGGATGGCCGGACGCGCAGCGCTGTCGCCGTCTACGAAGTCTCAAGAGCGCAGTCGGTCCTGAAGGAGGAATGCCGGATCCCGATCCGTTTCGCCCGCACTGATGGCGGTAGCGGGTCGGGCTGGGCGGCAGACGTGACCGTCTCGACTCACTTGGTGCCGGCTGGCCGGGCCGGGCCGGGCGACGCCGGTCACCGGTTCGCCGTTCATCGCCGGCAAGTCGGCCAGTCGTTCCATTTGCACGGATGCGGCACGCGGTTGCTGTTTCCATTCGTGACGAACCGAAGCAACTTCGAGACCGCGATCGTGATCACCAACACATCGGCGGACCCGCTGGGCACGCGGCACCAAGCGGGCCGGTGCATACTGCGCTACCAAGGCGCGGCCGCAGCGGGCCGGCAGCCGCCTGCCCCACAGACGACGCTGGAGCTTGAGGCGGGACGGCAGCTGGCGTTCACGCTCACCAGCGGCAACCCGGAGCAGGGCGTCATGCCCGTCACAGACTTCCAAGGCTACTTGGTAACGGAGTGCGATTTCCAGCATGCGCAGGGGTTCGCGTTCGTAACGGAGCAGATCAACGGCGCGGCAGTGCTCGCCCAAGGGTACTTGGCCGAAGTACTGGCCGAGACGGCGGCGCCCGCCCAGTCCCGCTAGCCTGGCGGCCTTTGCGAGAGTCTGCCGGTCTTCGGTGCCGTGAGGACGCCCAGCTGGCCTGAGTCCGCTGAGGTTGACTGGATGCGATCCGCCCGGATCGTCTGCGCTGGTAGCGGTTCAACGGCGCAACAGCGGCCGGCGCGATCCAGTTGTTACCGGCCAGCCATTCCAGCCGCGGGCGGTTGGTAGATTGGTTCCATGACACCCCCCAGCGCCAGCGGTCAGTCGGTGGGCCAAGGACCGAGCCCCCAAGGTGCCGATGTTCGGGCGATCGGCCGGCGCGTGGAGCGCGAAGCTGCGGTGCTGGCCGCTGTCCGCCGTGAGATCGGCCGCGTCATCGTCGGCCAAGAGGGGTTGCTGGACGGCCTGCTCCTTGCGCTGCTGTGCAACAACCACGCGTTGATCGAGGGGGTCCCGGGCTTGGCCAAGACGCTGTCGGTCACCACCCTTGCCCGGACGATTCAGGCGTCGTTCCAGCGCATTCAGTTCACGCCAGACCTGCTGCCGGCCGACCTGATCGGCACAATGATCTACTCCCCGGCGGACGGCGGCTTCACCACCAAGCAGGGGCCGATCTTTGCCAACGTGGTGTTGGCGGACGAGATCAACCGCGCTCCGGCCAAAGTGCAGAGCGCGCTGCTGGAGGCCATGCAGGAGCGGCAAGTCACGATCGGCGAGCACACCTACCGGCTCGAGGATCCATTCCTAGTGCTGGCGACCCAGAATCCGATCGAGCAGGAGGGTACTTATCCACTGCCGGAAGCACAGGTCGACCGGTTCATGTTCAAGCTGTGTGTGGAGTACCCTACTAGGCAGCAGGAGCTGGCAATCCTGCGCCGCATGGCCCGCTCCCGCGGAGACCACGAGGTCGTGCCCGTGCTCTCGCCGGAGGACATCCTGCGCTTACGGGAGCTGGCTGACTCGATCTACATGGACGCCAAGATCGAGGAGTACGTAGTTGATCTGATCGAAGCGACGCGGCACCCGGATGCCTACGGCTTGGAGATTCGTGATTGGGTGCGCCACGGTGCCTCCCCCCGCGCGACGATCTACTTGGCGATGGCCTCCCGGGCCCGGGCGATGCTGCAAGGGCGTGGCTTCGTGATCCCGCAGGACGTCAAGTCCGTCGCGCACGATGTTCTCCGGCACCGCATCATGGTGACCTATGAGGCCGAGGCGGAGGAGGTCACGTCCGAGGACTTGGTACAGCAAGTGCTGGATGGCGTCGAGGTTCCGTGATGTGCCGGAGGAGCCTGCGCGGCCCCGCGGACTGTCCGTGAGGGCCCTGCTGTTCTCTTGACTGGGGTCTTGGGGCCCATGAATGCACCGCTCACGGGCGGTCTGCCTTAGGCTAGCAGCGTCAACATCTCTTCATCGGACCTGCGGCGGTGGGCTGATGACGCCGGCGACGCGGCAAGCGCGAGTCTGCGCAACGGCGCTGCGTACCTCTGGACGCGGGCTTGGGGGCGACCATGTAGGGCCTTGCCAAGGACGCCCATGAGGCTGCCGGGCGCCGCGGCATACCGCTCGCGGTTTCTCGAGTGCGCATCGTGATCGCCAGTCGAGGCACGATCGGGTGTTGGTCGCGCTGAAGCCGGTTGGCGGTACCCGCGGTGCGACATGTACCTCCGATCGCGGGCTGAGTAGTGGTTGCAGTGATTGGGTTGGCTGGGTGGGCCTGCATTGGGGACTATACCGGGCCGGGATCTACAGACAGGCCTGCCGGCAGCTGGGCAGAACAACCCTCAACTATTCGATCGGTAGCCCGTGGCCGCGACAAGGGTCGGTATGCTCCGCTATGCACCCCAAAATGGTGGACTCCATAGATCACCATGTCCACTGATTTCAACTCCGAGGAGGAGGGCCCAGGCATCCTTGAGCGCCCTGCGGCGTGCGGTCTGGCAGTCGACGCCGACCGGCGGCTCGAGGAGTTCGTGAATCTTGTAGCGTGTGCGGGTAGAGGGGTCTCACCGGCATGCCTCCGGCCTGCACGGCCTCAACGAACCGGTCGCGGCCGCAGCCGAAGTGCCCCTCGTCGATTCGGCCGGGCACGAGGTGCCGAGTCCGCGTCGTGACTGCGCTGGCGACAACCATCCTGTGTCGCCGCTGATACAATGTGCTTGCAGGCGGTTGTTCCGGCGAGAATTTGGTGTGTCCAGCAGGATTGCGAAGCCGAGCATGACAGTGGCGACACCTCCCCGCGAGCGTCGCAGTCCTCCCGGGCAGCCGCCGGGTTGGGAGGACGAAGAAGAGCGGACGTATCCCAGTTCGGACGGCCAGCCCTTGGCGCACAGCAAGCTGCAAGGAGCGGAGCTGATGCAGGCCTACTACACGTTGGCGCACCACTACCGCGACCGGCCGGATGTGGAGGTGTGCCCAGACTTGCTGGTGTACTACCGGGAGAACACCCAGCTCAGGGTGGCGCCGGATGTGCTGGTGGCCCTCGGAGTTCGCAATGACCCCCGCCGGCGGACCTACAAGGTCTGGGAGGAGGGGCGGCCCCCGGATTGGGTGCTGGAGGTGTTGTCCGAGGCGACGTACAAGGAGGACACCGAACCGGACAAGAAGCAGCGGGCCTACAGCTGCATGGGGGTGCGGGAGGTCTGGCTGTTCGATCCGGACGGGGAGTTCATCCGCCCGCGCCTGCAAGGGCTGCAGTTGGCCGGCTCGGCGTACCGCCCGCTGCCTCGGATCGAGGTTCCGCAAGCGCGGCTGGCGGTGTACAGTCCGGTGCTGGGCCTGCAGTTCCATGCCCGCGGTGACACGTTGCGCATCTGGGATCCGCGGGCGGGAAGGTACCTGCGAACCATTGGCGAGGCCGCGGCGGAGCTGGAGGAGTCGAAGCGAGCCCGGCAGCAGGCTGAGCGAGCCCGATTGAGGGCCGAGCAGGAACTTGAGGCGCTGCGCCAGAGACTGCTCGCCAAGGAAGGCCACCCGGATGCTGCCGGCGCCTGAGGCTCCGAGCTATTGCGCCGTTCCGCTACAGTCTTCGGGGAAACTGACTTCGACTTGGATCGGGCGTCGTCAGTGGTCATGTGCCAGTCCGCGCCTTGCTACCGCTGGTTCATGTCCGTCGACTAGGCAGCAGCCTCGCGCTGGAGAGTATCCAGATCGCTGATCCCACGGTGTCCGAGGCACTGTTCCGAGAGGGTGCTGAGTCCCGTGTGAGCGTCCTTGGGCCGGCTGCCCTGCTACGGCGTGTGGCGGAACCGATCCGTTCCGCCAACTCCCGGGCGCGCTGGGGCTCAGCGGCCTCGTGGTACGCTCCCGGCGAATGCGTGTTGAGGTTGCCCAGCCCCAGCGTGACATTCTCGCAGTTCGTGTAGCGCCCTTCCAGCAGCGCTGCCACCGCCTCCGCCTAGGCCCGCTGGGTGCGCCGTTGCCGGGCGGTCGCCGGGCGCCATCCGGCCAGCGGCTCGCTGAACGGGAACAGCGCGTCCGTGCCGGCCCGCTCGGACTCGCAGCCCGTTCGCTCCGGAAGCTGGTCGGTCGCAGGCAGCCGCTCGCGGGTCTCCCGAACCGGCTGCACCGGCTTCTCGTCCGTGCAGGCCACCCGTCGCTCCCCATCGTAGGGCCGTTCGTAGGTGACCGGCACGTTTTCCTAGCAGGCGGCGACGTTTCCGTTCTGGAGCCGGGAATCCCGGCGGGGGAGGCTCCAAGCGCAAAACGACGAACTGCGCCTCCTGCTGGCCGTCAAGCAGCTTGCTGGCCTGCTGGCCGGTCCAATCTGGCCTGTCAGCGTCTACGTTGAGCAGGATCCGCCCGCGGCGTGCGGTCTGCCTGCTGCACTTGAAGCGAGAAACTGGGTCCTCGCAAGCCGTGCGCTGCTCCCGCGTAATCCGAACGACGAATCTTCTCGTTCATCTGTCCCGTTCTCGCGGGACGTTATGACCACAGCCCTTGACATCAGAAACAACCGAATTGTCTGAGTCTACGCAACACTAGGTTGCGGAGGCAGCTGACCGGCCAGCACCCTGTCCCTCGAGATCCGAACCACCACCATGCGCTGGCTCGTCGGAGCTTCGACCGGACTCGCCTCGCGCGGTCGGCATTGTGCTGTCCGGCGCCGGCGTGGCGATGGAACTGCGTGCCTGAAGAGGTTCGCAGGACCGGGCCCCACTGTGCCCGAGCAGTGCCGAGCCCGACCGCAGCGGGACCCCAGCAGGCGTGCTAAGTTCGGTGCAGAGCGAGACCGAACGCACGGAGTCGCGTGCGGGCAGGCGCACTCAGCCCTTCCCGGCGGCTATTCCTTTCGGGGGGCAGCCTGCGGTCCGATGTATTCCGGCTCGCCGGTCTCCGATCGGCAGACGCCGCCATGCCAGCGAACCTCAAGGAGTTCACGCGCAGCGTCGCGAAGAAGATTCGCCTGATCGAGATCCAGACCAGCAAGGCCGTCGATGACATGCTGGCCGGAGAGTACAGCAGCGTCTTCAAGGGCCGGGGCATGGAGTTCGACGAGGTCCGCGAGTACGTTCCCGGAGACGAGATCCGGAGCATCGACTGGAACGTGACCGCGCGCATGGGCAGGCCCTATGTGAAGCGTTACGTGGAGGAGCGCGAATTGACGGTCTGGCTGGTGGTCGACCTGTCGGCTTCTGGAGCATTCGGCAGCCATGCGCAGCTCAAGAACGAGGCGGCGGCTGAGTTGTGCGCCGTTGTGGCCTTCGCCGCGACCCGCAACAACGACAAGGTCGGACTGATCGTCTACACGGATCGCGTCGAGCTGTCCATCGCTCCCAGCAAGGGCCGGACCCATGTCTTGAGGCTCATTCGCGAGTTACTGGGCTTACGTCCCGAGGGGCGGGGGACTGACCTCGCTGGAGCGCTGGAGTTCCTAGGGCGCGTCACGCACAAGCGGGGTGTCGTGTTTCTCGCGTCGGACTTTCTGGGCTCCGTTCCGCTCCGCGAGTCTGGCGGCAAGCAGCTCCGAGTCCTCGCCCGCCGCCATGACTTGATTGCCGTCACTGTCGGCGACATTCGCGAGCGCGAGCTTCCGGATGTGGGCTTGGTCGAACTGCGGGACGTGGAGACCGGCGAGTGCGTAGTCGTCGACACGTCCCATGCCCGCGTGCGTCGCGAGTATGCCGCGGACGCACGGCGCCGAAGCGAGGAGCGCAGTTCCTTTCTACGCTCGATTGGCGTTGATGAGGTGGCGGTCGAGACGGGTCAGGACTTCGTCCGGGACCTGCGAGTCCTGTTCCGCAAGCGCGGGAGGCGCCGATGAGGCTTCCTGCCCCGCTGACACGTCGGGACGGCCGCCCTCGGCTCCGGCCGTGGCTGGCGCTGCTCGCGTGCGTCGCATTCCACGCCTGCGGGGATGCGGAGCAGCAGGAGCAAGCAGGCGTGCCGACACCGATTGTGCGGACCTACAGTGGCGGGGACGCCAGCCTGACGCTCACTCTGGACCGAGACTCCCTCACCATCGCCGAGCAACTGCTGGCGAGGGTGGAAGTCGAGGCGCCCGAGGACGCCGAGATCGGGTTTCTGGAGTCGCCGGATCGGCTCGGCGAGTTCGCCGTGACGCGGAGTTCCGCCTTGCCGTCCCGTCTGCTGCAGAGCGGCCGAGTGCTGCGCGGACGCGAGTACGAGCTGCAGCCGTTCCTCCCGGGGGACTACGAGCTGCCTGCTCTGACGGTGGCGCTGGGCGACGCCTCAGAGATCACTACCGAACCAGTGCCGATCAAGGTCCTTAGCGTCTTGGACGATCCGGAAGCCACAGAGCTGAGCGACATTTCGGGCCCGGTGGACATTCCCGCGCCGTGGTGGTGGACTGCTGCTGGGCTGGCCGGGCTGGCGGGTTTGGCAGCGCTGCTGTGGTGGTGGAAACGCCGCTCCAAGCCGGGACTGGCAGAGGTGAGCATCCCGGCTCACGAGCGCGCCTTGGCGGCGGTGGCGGACCTGCTGGCGGAGGACTTCCTTGCCAGCGGTGGCTTCAAGCCGTTCTACCGGAGGCTGTCGGCCATCGTGCGGCGCTACGTGGAGGAGCGTTTCGGGCTGCGCGCCCCCGAGCAGACCACCGAGGAGTTCCTGGCGTCCATGGCTTCGTCGTCAGTGATCGAATCCAAGCACCAGCCGCTGCTCAGGGGGTTCCTAGAGCAGTCCGACATGGTCAAGTTCGCGGAGTTCGTGCCGAGTTCCGGCGAGGCCGAGCGGGCGGCGGAGGCCGCCAAGCGATTCATCCGGCAGACCGTTCCAGATGACGGCGAGTCAGACAGCGAGCTGCATCAGCCCGGCGCCGTGCGAGTGGGATAGCTCGCAGCGGGCCAGACTGCCTGCCGCCACCTCGGACGCGGCGGCCGCCAGCCCTGTCAAAGGAGCCTGCGGAGGATCTTTCCGGCGGGAGATCGTGGCACGGAATCCACAAACTCAACTTCGCGGACCTGCTTGTAGCCGGCCAGCTGCGACTTGACGTGGGCTTGGACGGCCGAGGCGGTGAGCGACCGGCCCGGATGCAGCCGGATGTAAGCCTTCGGTCTCTCGGCGCCGTGCCGGTCGCGGACGCCTGCGACCGCCGCGTCTCGCACTTCCGGCAATTCGAGCAGTACTGACTCGACCTCCGCCGGCAGGACCTGGAAACCCTTGTACTTGATCATCTCCCGCTTGCGATCGACGAGGTGCAGCAGCCCAAGCTCATCTATGGACCCGATGTCGCCCGTGTAGAACCAGCCGCGTCGGAGCGCGATCGCATTTTCTTCAGGGGCGTTGTGGTAGCCGCGCATCACATTCGGTCCCTTTAGCGCGAGTTCGCCGGTCTGTCCGGTGCCGAGCTTGCGTTCTCCGCTGCGCAGGTCGAAGATCGCCATCTCCATGCCCTGCATCGGCAGGCCCGCGGTGGCGGCGGGGTCCCACGCGGCGTCCGTCGGGTTGGAGGTCGCGATCCCGGATGTCTCCGTCATGCCGTACCCTTGTCGCACCGGGACGCCGGTCAGTCCGACGAAGCGATGAACGGCCGGAACGGGCACCGGCGCTGCGCCGATGTTGATCCAGCTCAGCGAGGACAGGTCCCTGCTGGGGAGGTCGTCACGAGAAAGCATGCCCAGCAGCACCGGAGGGACGAGCGGCAGGCTGGTGATGCGCTCACGCTCGATGGTGTCGAGGCAGTCGTCCATATCGAACCGGGAGCGCAGGTGCATCGTGTTGCCGCTGGCCAGCACCACGTTCATCACCACGTTGAAGCCGTAGATGTGGTACAGCGGCAGGAAGACGTAGGATCTCCCCCCGGACTCATGCATCGCGTTCGGAGAGAACAGAATCTGCCGGACCGCGGCGACTAGGTTTGCCTGCGTCAGTTCGATCCCTTTCGAGAATCCGGTAGTGCCGCTGGAATACGGCAGGAACGTCAGATCTGATTTGCGGTCCAACCGGTCGGAGCCTTCGGTGTCGGGAGCCGACGCCCAGAATCCGGGCTCCAGCTCCAGAACCTGGCAGTCGCTGATTCGGTCCCGGCAGTCTTGCAGGCGAGGCAGCAGCGTCCGGTGGGCCAGCACGAGTGAAGCGTCCGAGGTGGCGATCTGGTGGACTAGTTCACGCTCCTTGTAGCTTGAGTTGAATGGCGTAAAGACGCAGCCGCTGGCTAGGATTCCGTATCCTGCCGTGATGAAGTCGAGCGAGTTGGGGCTATACACGCCGACCACGTCGCCCTTGCCGTAACCCGCCCGCCTCAGGGCGCTCGCGAACTGGCAGGCCCGGCGGTGATTGTCGCTGTAGGTGAGTGTCCTCCCTTGGCCGTCGACCACGAACGGGCGGTCCCCGTAGGCTGCCGCCGCGTCCCGGACGAT
Organism: Bryobacterales bacterium; assembly: GCA_963662745.2. Lineage (GTDB taxonomy): Bacteria > Acidobacteriota > Terriglobia > Bryobacterales > UBA6623 > VXMF01. The sequence continues at coordinate 2,755,197 of CAXXUI010000001.1, read as the reverse complement.
TGAGGGAATCGTGGCACGAGGCGACGCGACCTGATCGACTGCCGGATGGGGGGCGGGCTGTCTGGACGGCAAGACCGATCTTATCCGAGGAGGTGCGACATAGGACCTGCTTGGCGGACGCGCCCGTGAGGCCTTCGACGCGCGGCGTCCCAGCCCTGGCGCGTCGACGCAGGCCGAGTTCCGTGTTAGGGTACAAGCCTGCGCCCAGCTGAGCGCGACAGCGCAAGTGAAACAAGACAACTTTGACGTCATCATCGTCGGAAGCGGCCCCGGCGGAGGGATCGCGACCTACGCGCTCGCCACTGCGGGTTTGAAGGTCGCGTTGGTCGAGGCCGGGCCCCGTGTCTCCTCCGGAGTCGATTTCAACGGGCATCACTGGCCCTATGAGTATCGCGACCGTCGAGCCCCCAACTTCTGGAGGGACAACTTCCTTCGAGGGCACTTCACTCCGGTCGGCGACCGGCCCGGCCACGGGCAGATACGCGCTCTCGGGGGGCGCTCCATTTGCTGGGCCGGACACTCCCTCCGCTTCGGCCCCAAGGACTTCGAGAGCTGGCCGCTCCCGTACGAGGAGGTAGCCCCGTACTACAGCCGTGCCGAGCGCCTCATGGGCGTCTACGGCTACAAGGACGGCTTGTCCAACCTGCCCGACGGAGAGTTCCTCAAGCCCGTCCCGATGCGCTGCGGCGAGGAGCGGCTCCGCCTCGGAGTGGAGCGACTGCGCGAGCGCGGAGCGAAGATGGCGTTTGTGGCGCAGCGGAAGGCCATGCTGACGCGGCCGCCGGACAGGCCGCAGTGGAAGCACCGACAGAAGTGCCACTACTGCGGTCACTGCTCCGGCTGCGCGGTCGACGCCAAGTACACTTCGGCCAACACCCCCATCCCGCTGGCCGAGGAGACCGGCAACCTGACGATCTTCGCGGAGTGCATGGCGACCCGCGTAAGGGTCTCGAGCGAGGGGGCCGCGGCCGCCGGCATCGAGTACCGTGGTCCCGACGGCGAGCCCCGCCACCTTGACGCGAAGGCGGTCGTGCTGGCGTGCAGCGCCGTCGAGACGGCCCGACTGCTGCTGATTTCCGACGTCGCCAACTCCAGTGGCCAAGTCGGGCGCAACCTGACCAGCCACTTCGGCGTGACCGTACGGGGGTTCTTCCCGCAGGTGATCGGAAGGGACGCCTCGAACGACGATGGCACCGGGTATTACCACTCGCTGCTCACGGGCTTGTACTGGGACGATCCCCATCCGGACTTTGAAGGCACGTACCAAGTGCAATGCGGGGCGGGCGTCACCTCCCACCGCATGGCGATCCGGCACGCCCCCGGATACGGCTCCGCACTGAAGAGAAGTCTCCGGGAGCGGAATGTCGGCAATGCCGGCATGAACATGCAGGGCACGACGCTGATCTCTTCCAACAAGTTTGTCGATCTTGATCCTGATCGTCGCGACGCCTTCGGCATGCCTTTGCCGAGAGTGCATCTGCACTACGACGATTCCGATGTTGCCATGGCCCAGGACATGGTCCAGAAGTGCGAGGAGATCATCCGGGCCGGGGAAGGCGAAGTGCTCTCTACGCCCGGCACGGTCGGTGTTGAGGACTTGGTGATCGACTTGAACCACTGGGTCGGGACAACGCGGATGGGCACCGATCCGCGCTCCTCCGTAGTCGATCCCGGCGGGCGCTCACATGATCTGCCCAACCTGTTCGTGACCGATGCCTCTGTCTTTCCAGCCTATCCGGAGAAGAATCCGACGCTGACGAACATCGCGCTTTCGTGGCGCACTGCCGACGGAATCGCGGAGCGGTTCCGTCGCAACGAACTGGTGTGAGGAACGGACCCATGGAACGCCGTACCATCCTGAAGCTTGTAGCTGCGGGAGTCGTGCCCGGCTCGACGGGCTTGGTGCAGATCGCCTGCCAGCCGGAGGGCCAAGGTTTGGAATTCCTGTCGGCTGGCCAGTACGCCCTACTGGACGCGTTGACGGAGATCATTCTGCCGGCCGACGACCGCTCCCCCGGAGCCAGCGCCGCCGGTGTGGCCCGCTACATCGACATCGTCGCCGCCGACGGCACGCAGGCCGAGCGGGATCGCTGGCTGGCCGGAATGGAAGCTGTTGACGCGGGGGCGCGGGAGCGCTTCGGAAGCGCCTTCGCGGACTGCGACGCGGGCCAGAAGGACGAGATCGTGAGCCGGATGGCCGCTAATGAGGACCATCCGTCCAGCCAGCTGGACCACTTCTTCCGACTGATCAAGCGAGCGACGATCGACGGCTACTACACGTCTCAAGTTGGCATCGAATTCGAGCTGGGCTACAAGGGCAACACCGCCGTGGACGAGTTTCCGGGCTGCACGCATCACGGCCATGGCGAGCCGGCGGCAAGCGCGGACGCCTGATTGGGGCCGGCAGCATGCCAGCCGCTCCGGCCTGCATCGGCCAGCTGGTTCCCGCGGCCGCCTGTGGCGTTGCAGTTCGGGCTCGAAGCCGGGCTCTAGTCGGCAGCCGCCGGACTTGGTGTTTCAGTTGGCGGCAGCAAGCGCTGACGAGCGCCAGCGCAGGAACCGGTCCAGCCAGTCGTCGAAGAACGCCGCGAACCGTTCGGCCGCCGCTTCGCGGTCCGGTCCCGGCGGGAAGGGGAGTCGGGCCGGGTACAAGCCCCGCCGCTCCGCGACCCACTTCAGCGCCCACGGGTAGGGGAACTCTTCCATCCGCGCGATGAACTCCCGGTAGAAGGCCGTCGCCTCCGCGAAGGCCGGCTCGCTGCCATAGCTCTCGAACTGCGCCAGTGTGAGCTCCGGAACGACGCTGGCAGGCCCCGAGATCGCCCCGTCCAGCAGGCCCTCACGCAGTGAATCGGCCAGACGCAGGTCGTGTCCTTGGATACGGACTGCTGCGGCCCGCGCGGCGGACAGCCGCCGGAGGATGTCCAGCGTCCCGCTGGAGTCCTTGATGCCGACGATGTTCTCCTCGGAGGCGATGAGGTCAGCCGCGACATCCTCCCCGATCGGGCTAACGAAGCCGGCGAGGTTGTACAGCAGCACGGGGCCGCCGATCTTCCGGGACGCGTGATGGTAGAACTGGCGCAGGTCGGAATCGCCATACCGGTAGAAGTGGGGCGGTGGCAGCAGGACCGCGTCCGCCCCGGATCGGAAGGCGTGCCTAGCTAGACGGACGCTCTCCCGGGCCGAGGCGCTTCCGACGCCCGCGATCACGAGGCCACGGCCTCCGCAGGCGCGCACCACCCGCTCCAGCACTGCCATCCGTTGCGAGGCTGGGAGGTCGAAGTACTCGCCCGTGCCCCCGCACGGCACCACGCCGTCCACTCCGCGATCCAACGCGAACCGCGTCATGAGTTCCACAGCGTCGAGGTCGACCCTCCTGTCGGGAAGGCGCGGCGTCAGCAGCGCGGCCATCGCTCCTCTGATCTCGCCGGGCATCCAAGGGGATTCTACCCGATAACGGTAGAATCAAGGAACCGAGGTCACCTCCTGATGAAACCCACCCGCCGAGAATGGCTTCGGGCCGGCCTTTCGGCCGCCGCCGTCCAGACCGTCATGATTCCCCAAGCGAAGTCCTACGACATCCGAGAGATCGAGAGCCGGCTGGCTCCGGGTTCCGAGGTCACGGGGGTCACCAAGGCGGACTTGCCGACCCCTTCCCTGCTGCTGGATCTCGGCGCCTTCGAGGCCAATGTCAGCCGCATGGCCGAACACGCCTCCGCCGCGGGCTTGGACCTGCGGCCCCACGCCAAGACCCACAAATGCTCCGAGATCGCCAAGCGGCAGATCGGCGCGGGTGCGGTTGGCGTCTGCGTAGCCACGATTCGCGAGGCGGAGGCTATAGGGGAGGCGGGTGTCGGAGGCCTGCTGCTGACCTCCGAGTCCGTCGGTCTCAACAAGATCCACCGACTCGTACGCCTCACTCAGCGCAAGCCGGACACGATGGCCGTAGTGGACCACACCGAGAACGCCAGGGACTTGGACGCGGCTGCCGGCGCTGCGGGAGTGCGGCTGAACATTCTGATCGACGTCGACCCGCTGGGCCGTCGGACCGGCGTGCCGCCCGGCCCGCGCGCGGTGGCCTTGGCGGAGATTGTTGACCGGCTGCCGAACCTGCGCCTCCGCGGTGTCCACGGCTACTGTGGAGCTTCGTCCCACGTGAAGGGCTTCGCCGAGCGCAAGCAGCATTCCGAACAGTACATGGGGCCCGTGCTGGAGACTCACGCGGCGATGCGCTCCAAGGGTCTGCCGGTCGAGATCATGTCCGGCGCCAGCACCGGGACGTACAACATCGATTCGGAGCTGGAGGGGATGACCGAGCTGCAGGTCGGTTCGTATGCCCTGATGGATGTGGACTACCGCATCATCGGCGGCCGCACCGGCGAGGTGTACGACGACTTCCGCAACGCCCTGCACGTGCTCGCCACCGTGATCAGCAAGAACCACGACGGTTTGGCGACCGTGGACGCGGGGTTGAAGGCGTTCGCCACCGATCGCCGATTCGGGCCGGAGATCGACGCTCCGGCGGGCTTGGCCTACGGCTTCCGAGGGGACGAGCACGGCGCCCTGACGTTCTCCGAGCAGGAAGTGGATGTCTCCTTGGGGGACAAGGTGGAGCTGGTCGTGCCGCACTGCGACCCGAACGTGAACCTGTACGACCGCATGTACTGCGTGCGGGGCGACCATGTTCGCCAAGTCTGGAGGATCGACGCCCGGGGGCACGTCTGAGTCGACATGGCCGCCCGCTCGATCCGCCAGTCTGAGCTGCCGGGCGCCAGCCCGCTGTTCCGGGACTTCGTGCAGGACTTCGCCAAGGTCCGATCGTTCTACGCGCACACTCCCTCCCTTGAGGGGGCGCTTGCGGCGGCATCTGAGGTCGGCCTTCCGGCCGAGCGCCGTAGGCGGCTGGTCGACGAGCTCGCAGGTCAGAACGGGGTTGGGGACGCGGCGACGGCCGCGAGCTTGGACCGCCTGTCCACGAAGGGCACGGTCGTAGTGGCGACTGGGCAGCAGGTGGGTCTGCACGGCGGACCGGTGTTCACGCTCTACAAGGCGCTCACGGCCGTTCGCTTAGCGGAGGAGCTGACGCGACGCGGCACGCCGGCTGTGCCAGTGTTCTGGCTGGCGACCGAGGACCACGATCTGGACGAGGTCAATCACGCCTGGGCGTTCGATCACACGGAGCAGCCGCACCGAATCGAGTGCTTGACCGAGGGCCCAGTGGGCGACGCCGTCGACCGGATGCGCGTGAAGGACGCAGGTCTGGACGCCTTCGAGTCTCTCTCCACGGACCTGCCGTATGCCGATGAGAGCCTTCGCTTGGCCCGCGGCGCCTACCGCCCCCCAGCCGGGTTTGGCGACAGCTTCCAGACCCTGTACCGGACGCTTCTGGCTGGCACAGGCATAGTCTTTCTGTCACCCATGAGCGACGGCATCCGGAGGCTTGCGGCGCCCTCGGTTAGGACTTCGATCCGTCGCGCTGACAGCTTGACCGGTCTCCTCCTCCGCAGGGAGCGGAACCTTGCGGACGCCGGATACCACTCGCAGGTCCGCTTCCGCGCTTCAAACTCCCTGCTGATGCTCTTCGAGGACGCCCGCCGCCGGCCTCTGCGTCGCAGGAACGGGTCGTACTGGATCGGAGCCCGGTCCTTGTCGACCGACGATCTGCTCGCTCGCGCCGAGAACCGACCGTGGGACCTGTCGCCGAACGCCTTGCTGCGGCCCGTGATCCAGGACTTCCTGCTGCCGACCGCCGCGATCGTGGTGGGTCCGTCCGAAGCCGCCTACCTGGCCCAGTCAGCCGTGCTGTACGAGGACCTGTTGGGCAGGATGCCGGCGGTCGTGCCCAGAGAGAGCTTCACGATTGTGGACTCCGGCTGCGCCAAGCTGCTAAGGCGGCATGGTCTGGAACCGGGCGACTGCTGGGTAGGGCGCCGGGATCTGGACGCCGTCATCGCGAAGGGCTTGGTGCCCGCGGCACTCCGGGGAACGCTGGAGTCCCAGGCGGACGGGATCGGTGCCGCCATGCAGTGCATCGAGGAGGCCCTGCTGGACTTCGATCCGACCTTGTCGGCTAGCTTCCGAACGTCGAGGGCCAAGATCAAGTACCAGCTCGGCAGGATTCGTCTGAAGGTCGAGCGCGAGGCGCTGCGACGGTCCGACACGGCCGGCAGGCATGCAGCCAAGCTGTCCGGGTTCCTGTATCCGCGTGGCCACTTGCAGGAGCGGCTCTACAGCGTCCTCTCATTCATTGCGAGATTTGGCATGGACTTCGCGGACCGGGTGCGCCAAGCGGCCGAACCGGGGTCCGGGAGACACAAGGTGCTGGAGCTGTAGTGTCGCCCCCGAACCGGACTCAGCTCGCAAGTTCGTACAGGGCTGCCGCGATCGCGTCAGACACTCGGGCGGGTGCGCCGAGCAACGGCAGTCGCGGCGCGCCACCGTAGTGGCCCTGCAGATCGAGGGCCCGCTTCAAGGCTGGCACTCCGTGTAGCTGGAGCAGTCGCTCCAAGTCCCGCGCCCGCTCGGCGAGGTTTGAGGCGGCGTCGTGCTCTCTGGTGCGGACGGCCTCCTCAATCGACAGGACGAAGAACGGCGCGATGGCGGCGACGGCGGGCAGGGCGGCGCGCGCACCCGCTCTCAGGCTGGGGGCGACGGCCTGCAGGTCGCGAACGATGATTGAGAACTGCCGGCCGCACAGTCGCAGTGCCTCCTCGATCTCCGCGGTGGTTCCGCCATCAACGACGGCGCCGGCGATGCAGGGATGGCTGGCGAAGCGGGTCAATCGGGACGGAGATACCCCTTCTTCGCTGTCCATCCGAAAGCCAACCAACACCGGCAGCTCAGACCGGTCCGCGACCGCTCGGGCAAGAACATCCAGCGAATCGGGCGTCGTCGGCGCGACTGCTGAAAGGTCCGGACCTTCGAGCAGCACGGCGGCACAGGCCGCTTCGGCGGCGCACGCGACCAGCTCCCGGGCCTCTAGCACGCCGCAGCCGGCGATGCTTGCAATCACCGTGGCATCCGGTCCCGCGATGCGACAGGCCCGTCTCCAGACTTCCACCTTCTCCTGCTGGGACAGCAGCGGGCCCTCCCCCCAGCGGTCCGCGACGACGAAGCCGGTCAGCTTGGTGCGCCGCAACTGGGCTAGGTTGTGCTCGAACTTGGCCCAGTAGATTCGGCCACGGTGATCGAACGGAGTCGCGAGCGGCGCGTAGATGCCCCGGAAGCTCATGCAGGCTATCCGCCCATCTTAGCGCCGGAGCGTATTGCGTTCGTGTTTCAGCGGCCGGCGAGTCTGGGCTCGGCAGGTATGCCGCGACTCCAGAAATTGCGAGCGTCGTGTTCCGGCCAGCCTCCCTTTGTGCTACGCTTCCTGTAGCCCGAGTGCTCTCGGGCTTTGAAGGGGGTTTGTCCATGCATGTTCGCAATGTCTCAATCTTGGTGGCGTGCCTGCTTGTGGTGCCGCTGGCGCTCTGGTCGCAGGGCCAAGGTGGCGGGGGCGGCAACACTTCGGGAGACAGCAACTCCGGAGCCAGCTCCGGAGAGACGCGCGGCGGGAACACCGGAGGCGCCCAGGACCAGAACCAGGGGACCTTCGGGAACACGACCAATCGCAACGACCCGTTCGGATCGCAAACGAGCGATCCCTTCCGCAATCAGATGCGCCCGCTTTACCTGCAGGGTAAGGTGCTGACCTCCGACGGCGTGCCGCCGAGCGAGCCGGTGGTCGTGCAGCGCGTCTGCGGCGGCAACGTGATTCCGGAAGGCTGGACGGATTCCAAGGGTCGGTTCAGCTTCGATGTCGGCGGGGACGTGTCGATGATCACCACCGACGCCAGCGTCTCGGGCGGGCGCATCCGCAACGCCGGTATGGGATCCGGGCTGGGCTACGGCGACGACTGCGTGCGAGAGATCGGGCTGGGCCGTTTCGATCTCAGCTCCAGCACGCTGCGGGCGGAGCTGGCAGGGTACCGGTCCCACGAGGTTCAGTTGGGCATCTACAGCTCCATGGGCAAGAACGATGTCGGCATCATCGTCTTGGAGCGCCTCGACGGTCTGGTGGGCCATACGGTCAGCGCTCTCACGCTCCAGGCGCCGAAGGGAGCACGCAAGGCCTACGAGACCGGTCTCAGGGAGTTGCGCAAGAAGAAGCCCAACTACGACAAGGCCGCCAAGCAGTTCTCCAAGGCGGTCGGCGAGTACCCGAAGTTCGCCGCGGCTTGGGCCTCCTTGGGGGACGCCAAGCACCAGTTGCAGGACCTGCAAGGCGCCGAACAGGCGTACTCGGAGGCTGTCAAGCACGATCCCAAGTACGTTCGCCCCTACGAGCCGCTGATCCAGATCGCCATCCAGAACAACAATTGGGAGCGCTTGGCGCAGCTCGGTGGCGCCTACTTGGAACTAAACCCGAATTCCTCGAACGTGCAGTACCTCACGGCCGTGGCGGCGCTCAATACCGGACAGGAGGACAAGGCCGAGGAATTGGTGCTTGCCATGAGGGCCGGCGAGTCCGGCGACCGCTTCCCGCAGGGCTACCAGATCATGGGCTTGATCCACGAGCGGCGCTCCGAGTTCGACCGGGCGGCTGACCAGTACCGCGCGTTTGTCCAAGTGTCGGGGGAGCAGCAGAACCAGAACGTCCAGCAGATCAAGCGCAAGCTGCACGAGTGGGAGATGCTGGGAGTCATCTCCAAGGCTGCGTCCGCTGAGTGAATTGCTACTGCGGTAGGGCCTGCATCGCTGTTGGTCCTGCGTCCCGTTGCCACGAGGAATCGCGGGAGTGGTGCGCCGGAATAGCGCGACGTTCGAGTATCGCTCGGCAGTCCCGGCTCCGTCCACCTGACAGGTGGTCCTAACACAGTCCCAGCCGGTCCAGGATGCACCAGCATCGGCAGGCGGCCCAGGTCGGGCTGTGGTCGCTCGGTGAATCGAAGGCTGGGTTCTGCGCTGCTCCTTCGTTACAGACGGAGGCTGGTGCTCACCGGACAGTCTGGGGTGGGCAGGTTCCAAGCGGTAGGTGGCGGAGCCGATGGATCGGGCCACGGCGGCGTTCTTGCAAGCGACGCAAGCCTACTCGGTTGAGGTCCGCACTCACGGCTGTGCTTGCCGAACATCCAGCCAAGGTAGGAACTGCAGGATCCTACGCTGGCCGGCTGCCTCCTGGCACGGTGTCGTCAACCTGATGGACCTGAAAGAATTCTCGTCGGCCTCAGAGTGCCGCTGAAGCGTGCGACACGCGTTGACACGAGGACGACAGGAAGGAAGCGACAGTCGCCCGACTCAATTACCAATGCGCCGGCCGGACAGTACGAGGCTGCGCCAGCACCGCGAATGGAGTAGCGGTCGCGGCCGACTCCCAGCCCGGAGTGGTCGTTGGCGACGGCGTCGCACCGCCCTCGCGGATCGGTCGGCGGAGCGGTGGCCGTCGGAGCGCGCGCAGGTGCTTCCCTCCCATGCCGCGGCCCGGATCGGCCCTCCACCTGGCGCCCGGCCCAGCAGTGGATCCGGACTCGTTCCGGCACTAGGGTCTCGGCCCCGCTAGTCGATCTCAGGCTTGATGCGACCGTCGCGCCAGCAGCAGCCGGTCCGTCAAGGCTTCGAGACTAATCGTCTTGGCGGCACAGCTGCAACACAGTCTGAGTCTGAAGCAGCCTCTCGCACAGGGCTGCACTGTAGGCCGGGCTCCTAGTCGAGGTCGGTCGCGGTCTACTTGCTTCCCCATACCGCCTGAAGGCGCCGGTCGCGCCCGCAGTTCCATCGGTAGTAGTTGTATCGGACTGGATTCTTGCGGTAGTAGTCCTGATGGTAGTCCTCGGCCTCATAGAACGTGGCGGACGGTAGGATCTCCGTGCGGACGGCTGTGCCCAACAGGGACTCCACCTTGGCCTTGGATTTCTGGGCCTGCCCGAGCTGCTCGTCTGTCAGGGCGAAGACCGCGGCGCGATACTGCGGCCCCTTGTCGCAGAACTGCCCACTTGGATCGAACGGATCGATGTTCCTCCAGAAGACCTCGAGCAGTGCCCCGTAATCCACCTTGGCAGGATCGTACTCGATCTGGAGCGCCTCGTAGTGCCCTGTGCGTCCGGTAGTGACGCGCTGGTAGGTGGCGTCTTCGGCTGAGCCTCCTGCGTAGCCGGAGACGGTTGACAGCACGCCGTCGATCTTGTCGAAGGCAGGCTCCATGCACCAGAAGCATCCCCCGGCAAACAGCGCGGTCTCGGTGTTGACCATTTCTGTATCCTTATCGGCGGCAGGTAAGCTTGCGGATATCCAAAGTGCGAAGAGTGCCGCCGTCGTGAAGGTCCTCACTGCGCACCTCCTACTTCGGGCTCGAACTGCAGAGCCGCTCCGTTGATGCAGTGGCGCTTGCCGGTCGGCGGGGGGCCGTCGTCAAACACATGGCCGAGGTGGCCGCCGCAGCGTCGGCAATGCACTTCGGTACGGACCATGAAGAACGAGCGGTCGGCCGACATGCCGACAGCGTCCTCCAACGGCTGCCAGAAGCTCGGCCATCCAGTGCCGCTCTCGAACTTCGTCTCCGAGGAGTACAGCGGCTGGCCGCAGCCGGCGCACACGAAGGTGCCGAGCCGCTTCTCAGAATTGAGCGGGCTTGAGCCCGGCCTCTCGGTGCCGTGCTTTCGCAGTACGCGGTACTGCTCAGGAGTGAGCAGCCTCTTCCATTCCCCGTCAGTGCGCATGATTTCGTAGCTGCGATCCGACGGGCTGCCGGCCAAAGCCGGGATTCCGGCTGCCGAGAGCAGCACCGCCCTGCGAGTCGCGAGACTCAAGCGTCCTCGGGAGCGCGTAGCACTCGAAGCAGGGCATCCAATGGCCGGCGGACCACTCTCCATGGCTGGTTCGACGAATTGCCCGACAATCTGGTTTCCTTCCTGAGCGCAGTGCAGGGCGTCGGATGGCTGTCCTCGCAATGCTGACCCATCGTGCCGTATTCCCGAAGCCGACGTGGGGCAGTGCTGGACAGTCGCTCACAGGGTCCCGCCTCTTAGCCAGTCGATGCTGAAGCGCGCCAAGCGGATCTGCTCGTACGGCCCTGCTTCGCCGCCCTCGTACAGCAGGCCGGCCCTGCCGTTCGGCAGCCGGCAGAGGCTGGAGTAGGCGGCCGGTCCGGCGTGGATCAGCCGGCCAGCCGGCCAAGTCCGCCCATCGTCCTCGCTCAGGCGCACCGTCATGCGAATCCGCTGGCCCCTGTTCCTTGAGACCGGCGGGGATGGATTCGCGAACAGCAGCCTACCCGGAGAGGAGCCCGCCGCCCACGAGTGGCGGATCAAGCTCGCTTGGACTTGGGGATCCCCCAACGTCGGATCCGGCTGCGGAGGGCTCCATGTCATGCCGCCGTCCGAACTGAACGAGATTGCTCGATAGCCGGTCCGCTCGCGATTGCTGAACGACTGGCTCCTGCTGTTCATCATCAAGCGTCCATCGCTGAGTTCGACGACTTGGCTCTCATTGCAGGCCGGTGCTATGACCGAGCTGATCGTCCACGAGTCTCCGCCGTCATCCGAGAGCAGTGCGTGCGCAGCGTAGCCGTCCCGGTCGGACGTGTGGTTGGCGGGAATGACGATCCGCCCTGCGTGCGGGCCGTAGCCGATTTGGATCCCCACCCCCGGACCAGTGGCGTACCACCACCACTGTCCGCGTTTCGCCAGCCCGGTGATCTCCCGTGGGGTCGACCAGCTCCTGCCGTCATCGTCGGAGTGCGCTAGGAAGACCCGCCGCGTTCCCGCGGCGGTGCCGTCATGCAACTGTCGCCCGTGATCCGTTCCGCGGTTCCAGGTCATCGGCAGCAGGATCCGTCCGGTTCGCTCGTCGACGACCGGGCAAGGGTTGCCGCAGGTGTTCGATCCGTCGGACCACACTACGCTCAGCGGGGCCCAGGACGCGCCCTGATCCTCGGATCGCTTCACGACCAAGTCGATGTCTCCGCTGTCGCCGCGGCCCATGCGACGGCCTTCACACAGCGCGAGCAGCGCCCCCTCGGGCGTGGCCAGCAGGGCGGGGATGCGGTAGGTGTCGTAGCCGTCCTCCCCCGCGGAGAACACGACGCTCTGGTCCGGCCCGTCGCCCAAGCCCCACGCAATGGTCTGCACGAAGGCTGCTGAGAATGCACGGCGAGTGAGGCTCATGACCGCTGCGCATCGTAGCAGCCGGCGGCGGAGCGAGTCAGAGATCCGCCCGCACCCAGCCGTGGGCCGCGTTGTCCGGCTCCAGTCCGCGCCTGCGGTACCCAGCTCGGATCCTGCTCAATCCGTCCTTGCGCAGCGCGAAGCGGGCCTGGTCCGGATCCACGCCGTAGAGGGCCGCCGCGTTGAGACCGAAGATTCTGGCTTTGTCGCGAGTCGTCAGCTTGGAATAGCCGAACCGCTCGCAGAGCTCGTCGCTGATCTGAAAACGCTTGAACGCCTCGATGCACCACTGAGGCGATCCCCACCAAATGCAGTCGGTGCCCCACAGCACTCGCTCGGCGCCGTAGTGGAGGATGTTTTTGCCGATCAGGTGCATGCACATGACCGGATGCGCGATCGCAAGCAAGCCGAAGGCGCTGCCGATCTCGCAGTAAACGTTGTCGATCTGCGGGTTGCGGCGCTTGAGGTCCATAAGGACCTCGTGCCAGGCGAAGTCGCCGCTAGTGGGGTCGAAGAATCCCGGATCCCGGAACTGCGGTTCGGTGGGGCCGTGCTTGAGGGCGGAGTGGTAGATCACGAAGGTGAAGTCCGGGTTCTCAAGGGCCGCCCGCTCGACATCCTGCGGATTGGCCAAGTGGCCGAAGCGGCGCGACTGCGCGGCGAAACCCTTATGCACGCTGACGATTCGTTGCCCGAGGTCTCTAGCGACTTCGAAGAAGAACGCGCAGTCGTCGTCATCCAAGCGGAAACCGCGGCCGGTGCGCGCCGGGTCGAAGTGGCAGTACAGCTTCCAAGATGCGGTGCCGTACTCGCGGACCTCGCGCTCCATTTGCTCGCGCAGGAGGAAGCGGTCCTGACGGTCGGCCTGATGGTCCCAATAGTGGTTTGGAGCGCAATTGCTCTGCGAGAGGGCCCTGGTTGAACCCGACCAAGCGTTGATCTCGTCGCGGCGCTCGGCCATCAGCCAACTGGGCAGCACGCCGCCGCCGCGCACCTGCCTCCAGTCGACTGTCTCGCCGCTAGCCGCTGACTCGGCCAGATCGAGCCGCTCTTCCGTCGGACTCTTCTCGCGCCCCGGAACACCCGAAATGACGAGCATGTCGGTCTCCGAATCCAGCAGCATCTCCTTGAAGAAGGTGTTGAAGCTGTAGGCCGAGGCGTCGTTGGAGAGGTCGAGTCCCATGCCGCGCAGGAATTCCGAACTCCGGAAGTTCAGCGCGAAGCCGTTGGTGAAGTGCGCTTGGACATCGAAGATGAAGTGCTCGCCGCGCGGCCACCGCTCCTGATGCGCCGCGGGCTCGAACATCTCCTCGCGCTCGACATCCCAGTGGCGCTGGCCCCAAGCCTCGTTGGATGCCCAGAAAGCGGTTGCCAAGCCCATCGTCGTCCGCATGAACGAGCGCCTGTCGAGGCCGACGCGCTTCGCGTTCTCGGCAGCGAGCTCGCCGATGCGGTGCTCCCATCGCGCCTGCACCTGGCTCTGTGGGCGGGGCCAGATCTCCTCGTTCGAAACCACTTGGGTTGGGACGGGAGAGTCCACTCCCTTGGCGCGGTCTCTCTGCCACTTGGGGACCCACACGAGTCGGCCTGCCGGCATCGACGGCCAGCGGCTGCGTATCGGCAGCCGCCGGCCCAGCCAAGTATCATGGTAATCCTCACGCTGAGGCGGATTCGCGCCTCTTGGAGCAAAGAAATTGCCGAATAGCCTTGTCCGTGCGAAGATCACCGGCGTCGGATGCTATGTCCCCCCGAACATCCTGAGCAATCGCGACTTGGAGGAGATGGTTGACACGAGCGAGCAGTGGATTCTGACGCGCACCGGCATCGAGAAGCGCCACATCGCCGGCGAGGGGGTCGCCACATCCGACCTGGCCACCGAAGCTGCTCGAGAACTGCTGGCTGCCACCGGGACGTCTGCGGAGGATGTAGAGGCGATCTTGGTGTGCACGGTGACGCCGGACATGTTTTTCCCGTCCACGGCCTGCCTGGTCCAGCACCGGCTGGGGGCTCGCGGCGCTTGGGGCTTCGACTTGGTTGCGGCCTGCTCCGGCCTGCTCTACGGCCTCTCCACCGGGTGCCACTTGGTCGGATCCGGCACTCACCGGCGAGTGCTGGTCATTGGCGCCGACACTATGTCGCGGATCATCGATTACCGGGATCGCGCCACCTGCGTGCTCTTCGGGGACGGCGCGGGCGCCTTCCTGCTGGAGCCTGCCAGTGGCGGGGACGGCGGGATGCTCGACTTCATCAACGAAGTCGACGGTTCTGGTGGCAACTTCCTGAAGATGCCGGCGGGCGGCAGCGCGATGCCCGCGTCCCACGACACCGTCGATCAGCGGCTCCACTACGTACGTCAGCAGGGCCGTCCGGTCTACAAGTTCGCAGTGAGCAAGATGTACGAGCTTTGCAAGACCGTGCTCGACCGGAACGGCTACGGCCCGGAGGATGTGGACCTGCTCATCCCGCACCAGGCCAACCGGCGGATCATCGTGGCGGTCGCCGAACGGTTGGGCCTGCCTCTCAGCAAGGCGATGATCAACATCGACCAATACGGCAACACCACCGCCGGCACGATCCCGCTTGCGACCCGGGACGCCATCGAGGCGGGCCGCCTCAAGAGGGGGGACTTGGTGCTGATGGCGGCAGTGGGTGCGGGCTTCACGGCGGGCGTGTCGCTGTGGCGCTGGAGCTTCTAGCGTCCTGCGCCGGGCATTCCCGGAACGGCTGGCCGGGGGGCGCTTGTCTATGCTGGAGAAGGCGTGACCGACCTTCTGATCCTCGCCGGATTCCTGCTGCTAATTCTGGTCAGCGGCGTGTTCGCGACCAACCTGTACTGCCGCTTCGCCTACCGCTGGTGCGCGGATTGCGGGAGCATGAACGCCAAGCGGCGCAGCACCTGCCGCAAGTGCAAGGCCCCTTTGGCCTGAGCATCACCCGCGCGCACGCCTTGTTCCGAATTCCTAGTAAGATGGTGGGGATTGCAGATGGATGTCTCGGTCAAGGGCGAGTACGCGCTGCGGGCGGTGTTTGAGCTGTCGCGCCGCGAGCGGCCCGAGCCGCTGAAGATCGCGCTCATCGCCGAGGCCCAGAACATCCCGCAGAAGTTCCTCGAGATGATCCTTGCCCAGCTCAAGCACGGCGGGTTCCTCGGTTCGCGTCGAGGCTCTGACGGCGGGTACTTCCTCGCCCGGCCCGCTGACCAGATCACGGTCGGGGACATCCTGCGGCAGGTCGACGGTTCGTTCCAAGCGTCCAAGCGTCCCTTCGAGGACGAACCGCCCGACTCTCCGTTCCCCGAGATGTGGGATCGTCTCGAGCGAGCCCTCTCCTGCGTCGTGGACCGGACCACGTTCGCCGACTTGGTGGAACGCTGGAAGCAGAAGCGCGCCCGCAGGGTCCTGAACTGGCAGATCTAGGCATGCCGCGCATCTTCACCGACAACTCGCTCGCGATCGGCGGCACTCCGCTGGTTCAGCTGAACCGCATCACGGACGGCGCCAAGGCGACGGTGCTCGGCAAGGTAGAGGCCCGCAATCCAGCCTACTCAGTCAAGTGCCGCATCGGGGCCTCGATGATTTGGGATGCGGAGCGGCGCGGGCTGCTGAAGCCCGGCATGGAGCTGGTGGAAGCCACCAGCGGCAACACCGGCATCGCTCTGGCCTTCGTCGCGGCCGCCCGCGGCTACCGGCTGATGATCGCCATGCCGTCCAACTACAGCGTCGAGCGCCGCAGCGTCCTCAAGCTCATGGGCGCCGGGCTTGAGCTGACCCCTGAAGACGAAGGCATGTACGGCGCCGTGCAGCGCGCCGAGGAGATGGTCCGCGAGGCCCCGGGGCGCTTCCTGATGCTGCAGCAGTTCGAGAATCCGGCCAATCCCCGGATCCATTTCGAGACCACGGGGCCGGAGATCTGGGAGGCCACGGACGGGCAGGTCGATGCCGTGGTCGCGGGCATCGGAACGGGCGGCACGATCAGCGGAGTGGCCGCATACTTCAAGCGCGAGCGGGAGAGGCCGCTCGTCAGCGTGGGCGTCGAGCCCGAGTGCAGCCCCGTCATCCGCCAGCATTTGGCGGGCCAAGAGCTGCAGCCCGGGATTACAGCCATCCAAGGGATCGGGGCCGGCTTCATTCCCGACACGCTGGATCTGAGCGTCGTCGATCGTGTCGAGGCCGTGTCAGACGACGAGGCCATCGAGTACGCCCGGCGCCTGGCCAGGGAGGAAGGCCTGCTCAGCGGCATCTCGTGCGGCGCTGCCGTCGCGATCGCCTGCCGGTTGGCGCACTCGGCCGAGTTCGAGGGCAAGACGATCGTGGCGATCCTCCCTGACGGGGGCGAGCGCTACCTGACCAGCCCGCTGTACAGCGGGATCCTGTAGCCGCCGCCTTCAGGAGGGAGTGGGCGATGAGACTGGTTCATATCCAGACACAGGCCGCGCCCGCTCCTCCGGGTCGGCTGCCGGAGTGGCTCCGGAAGCCGCAGACTGACTTCCGGGCCGTGCATGCCCTCAAGGTCCAGTTGCGAGCGCGCGGGCTGCACACCGTCTGCGAGTCCGCGCGCTGCCCGAACATGCACGAGTGCTTCGCCAGGGGGTCGGCCACCTTCATGATCCTCGGCGACACTTGCACGCGGACCTGCGGCTTCTGCTCCGTGCCGCAGGGAGCTCCGGGATTTCTGGCCCCCGACGAGCCCAGGCAGGTCGCCAAGATGGCGCGGCGGATGTCCCTTGGGCACGTGGTGATCACCAGCGTGAATCGCGACGACCTCCCGGACGGGGGCTCGGCTCATTTCGCCGAGACGGTTCGGGCGGTGAAGCGAGCCCTTCCAGAGGCCAAGGTGGAGGTGCTGGTCCCCGATTTCCTAGGTGACCTCGAGGCGGTTGCCCGCGTGCTGGATTCCGGCTGCGACGTGTTCAATCACAACATGGAGACCGTGCGCCGTCTGTACGCCAGGGTTCGGCCCCAGGCGGTGTACAGTCGGTCGCTGAAAGTACTGGCCTTCGCTCGGGCGAGGGCCCCGGGCACGCTCACGAAGTCCGGCCTGATGGTCGGCTTGGGCGAGCGGCGGGAGGAGGTCCGTGCGCTGCTACGGGACTTGAGGTCAGCCGGCGTCGATGTCGCCACGATCGGCCAGTACCTGCGGCCTAGGCGCCGCCGGCTCCCGGTGGTCGAGTACGTGCCTCCGGAACGCTTTGATCGCTATCGGGCGTTTGGCGAGTCGATCGGCTTCCGGGCCGTGTTCAGCGGGCCACTGGTGCGCAGCTCCTATATGGCGGAGTCAGTCGAGGCGCGAGCCTCGAGCGCCGGATGAGTCTGCCACGCCTGCGGGCTGCCGGCGCGGCCGCCGCGTGGGCGGGCGCTGCGGCGTCGGGCGCCGCCCAAGTTCTCGTCTTCCCCAGATTCTCAGCCGAGTGGCTGGCCCCGGTTTGCTTGGTGCCCCTGCTGCTGGCCCTCCGGAACTGCTCCGCAGGCCGACGCTTCGCCTTGGGCTTCTTGTGCGGATCGGTTTTCTGGAGCGGGTCATGCTACTGGATCTACCCGGTCATGCGGGACTATGCCGGAATCAGCCCGCCTGTCGCCGGCATCCTCTTCGTCCTGTTCTTCGCTGTCATGGCCCCTCAAATGGGCGTGTTCGCAGTGCTGGCCGGACGGGCGCTCAGTCGTCCCTGGTCCGTACCCGCCGTGGCCGTTCTGTGGGTGGCTGTGGAGGGCACCTATCAGTACCTGTTCTTCACTTGGACGCTGCTGGGGAACGCCGCCGTCGACTTCCCGGTGCCGCACCTGCTGCGGCTTGCTCCGTGGACGGGCGTCTACGGCCCGTCGCTGGTGTTCGCGCTGGCCAACGCGGCCCTCGCCGCAGCCCTCGCGCGCCGTTCGCCGCGACCACTCGCCGCCGTGGTCCCGGCGGCTGCCGTCCTGCTCCTGCCGCCGCTGCCTTCCGGCGCGGACGCTTCTCAAGCGGCCAGGCTCGTGCAGCCGAATGTGCATCCCGATCTGATCGGGGAGGGCTGGGTTGCCGAACACGGGACGCAGCACCTGCTAGACATGCTGAAGCTGTCCGCTGCTCCCGCCGCCACTAGGCCCTCCATGCTCGTGTGGCCGGAGTACCCCGTGCCAGCCTACTTCTTCGAGGATCCTGGGTCGCGGGCCTTCTTCGAACGGGTGGCGGTCGAGTCTGGCGCCTACTTCATCTTCAACTCGATCACCTTCGAGGAGGGCGACCGCCTGCGCCCGCGGAATTCCGCGGTCACGCTGGGGCCGGACGGCTCGTTGCTCTCGGAGTACTCCAAGATCCACTTGGTGCCGTTCGGGGAGTTCGTACCATGGCCGTTCCACTACTTCGTGAACAAGATCACGCTGCAAGCAGGCAACTTCCGGTCCGGCCGGCAGGTCACTGTCGCAGCCTTGGGCGGCGGGGCCGCCGGCACGTTCATTTGCTACGAGTCCGTGTTCGCGCAGCTGGTCCGGCGGTTCACCGCCCATGGCGCCCAGGTGCTGGTGAACATCTCCAATGACAGCTGGTACGGCCGCAGCGCGGCTCGGGAGCAGCACCTGCTGATCGCCCGCATGAGGGCCGTCGAGAACGGCCGCTGGATCCTGCGCGCCACGAACGACGGCGTGACGGCCGCGATCAGCCCGGATGGGAGCGTCAGCGCGGCTTTGCCTTCGTACCAGCGGGGAGCGATGGATGTCCGATTCGAGTACTTGACGGGCCGTACCGCCTTCGTGCGGTTCGGGCAATGGTTGTGGTGGGCCTGCCTTGTTGCTATAATCAGCTTGGAGGCTTGGCACCTTGCCGGCCGCCGTGCGTCCCGTCTGGCATAATGGAAGGCGAGACGGGCGCGGGACTGCCATGGTCATTGACGAGCTGCAGCGCGACTTCGGAACGGTGCGCGATCGCGCCCGCGTGGTCCGGGGGTATCTTTGACGCTGCCCGCGGGCGGGAGAGGCTGAAGGCGCTGGAGCGGCAGATCGCGGATCCGCGATTCTGGGCCGAGCCGGCGAAGACCCCCGTGGTCTTGAAGGAGCGTAAGCGCTTGGTTCGCGTGGCCGACACCGATGAGGAGATCCAAGTTGCGGTCTCCGATCTTGAGGCGTTCGTGGAGCTGATGCAGGAAGGCGAGCCTGTGGAGGCAGAGTGTCGCGAGCACTTGGCCGAACTCAGGAAGCGGCTGGACGAGATCGAGGTGGAGGCGCTGCTGAACGGCGAGCATGACCGGTCCAACGCCATCGTCACGCTGAATGCCGGAGCGGGCGGCACGGAGGCGCAGGACTGGGCCCAGATGCTGCAGCGCATGTACCTGCGATGGGCGGAGCGCAGCGGCATTCGGGCGGAGCTCTCACACGAGCAGGTAGGTGAGGAAGCAGGCATCAAGTCCTCTTCGATGATCTTCAAGGGTGAGTACGCGTTTGGCCGGATGCGGTCGGAGATTGGTGTCCATCGCCTCGTGAGGATCTCTCCGTTCGACTCCAACAAGCGGCGTCACACCTCGTTCGCCTCTGTGTTCGTCTATCCGGAGATCGACACGGGCATCGAGGTGGAGGTGCGGACGGACGACCTGCGGATCGACACCTACCGGGCGAGCGGCGCGGGAGGCCAGCACGTCAACATGACCGACTCGGCGGTGCGCATCACGCACCTGCCGACCGGCATCGTCGTGCAGTGCCAGAACGAGCGATCGCAGCACAAGAACAAGTCGACGGCCATGAAGATGCTGCGTTCGCGGCTCTACGACTTGGAGTTGCAGAAGAAGCGGTCGGAGGCGGACAAGATCGAAGCGGCGAAGCTAGGCATCGATTTCGGCAGCCAGATCCGGAACTACGTCTTGGCTCCGTACCGCTTGGTCAAGGATCTGCGCAGCCAGCTGGAGGTTGGCAACGTGGATCGCGTGCTGGACGGCGACTTGGACCGTTTGGTCCACGCGTTCCTCGTCTACCGGAAGACCGGCAGAACTGCCGCCGGCGGTTCCAGTTTGGTGCATTAGGAATTGAGTAGCCAGACTCGATGATTCGTTCCACCACGAGCCCTAGCGAGGGCCTTGGGAGGGCCGGCCGGCCCGTTCCAAGCCTTGGGCGGCAGAGTTGGAGCGGCGCGGGACTGGTGTCGCGAGAGAGGGCCAGACTCCTTCTCATGCGACGGGAGACGGCTTGAAGAGTCGGCGGAGAGGCTGTCCCGCTGGGCGAGGCGGGACGGCGAGCGTGATGTTTCGGGCGCGTGACTCGAGGCTGATTGCTGACGGAGGAGGAAGACTTGTTTGATCCCAGAGAGCGCGAGCAGGCGCAGCCCCAGAACGATTTCGACCAGATCCGTATCGGATTGGCTTCGGCGGAGAAGATCCGGAGCTGGTCCTTCGGGGAGGTGACCAAGCCCGAGACCATCAACTACCGGACCTTCAAGCCGGAGCGTGACGGCCTTTTCTGCACGGCCATCTTCGGACCGACCACCGACTGGGAATGCCTGTGCGGCAAGTACAAGCGCATGAAGCACCGTGGCGTGATCTGCGAGAAGTGCGGCACTGAGGTGACGCGCAGCCGCGTGCGGCGCGAGCGGATGGGGCATGTGGAGCTCGCCGCGCCTTGCTCGCATGTCTGGTACTTCAAGGTGCTGCCGAGCCAGATCGGCACGCTGCTCGACATCAAGATGAAGGACCTCGAGCGGGTGCTGTACTACGAGGCCTACATCGTGGTCGACACGGAGGACCCCGACGTCCTCAAGGAGGGAGAGGTCATCAGCGACCAGCGGAAGGAGGAGCTGGACGACGAGGACTTCGAGTACACCGCGCTGATGGGCGCGGAGGGTATCAAGGAGCTGCTGCGCAACTTGAACCACGACTTGCACGAGCTGGCGACCCGCCTGCGCTTCCAGATGAAGCACGGCTGGGGCTGCAAGTGCAAGTCCGACTGCGAGTGCGAGTACTGCCCGCATCCGCCGGACTTCGGTTGCCATGTCCAGGGCCGGGCCGAGGGAGCGGACCCGTGCGACTGCGGCCGCTGCTGCGAGCAGGCCTGCGACTGTCCGGACTCGTCGAAGCACCGCAAGAAGGGACCGTGCAGCTGCAAGCGGTGCTGCGATCACGAGACCTGCGGGAAGTGTCCGAGCTGCCACCTGCGGTGGCGCTGCCCCTGCAAGTGCGGCTGCTACTACTACGATTCGGAGCCGAAGAAGCTGAAGGTCGCCCGCCGTCTCAGGATCGTGGACGCCTTCGCGAAGTCGCCCAACAAGCCGGAATGGATGATCTTGGACGTGCTGCCCGTGATTCCGCCCGAGCTGCGGCCCTTGGTGCCGCTCGACGGGGGACGGTTCGCAACGTCGGACCTCAACGACCTCTACCGCCGGGTCATCAACCGCAACAACCGCCTCAAGAAGCTGCTCGACCTGCGCGCTCCGGATGTGATCGTGCGCAACGAGAAGCGCATGCTGCAGGAGGCGGTCGACGCGCTGTTTGACAACGGCCGCAGGGGCACGCAGCTGCGCGGCGCGAACCGGCGTCCGCTGAAGTCGCTGGCCGACTCGCTGAAGGGCAAAACCGGGCGCTTCCGCCAGAACCTGCTGGGCAAGCGCGTGGACTACTCGGGGCGCTCGGTGATCGTGGCCGGGCCGGAGCTGAAGCTGCACCAGTGCGGGCTGCCCAAGAAGATGGCGCTGGAGCTGTTCAAGCCGTTCATCTTCCAGCGGCTGGAGCAGCGCGGCCATTCAACCACCATCAAGCAGGCCAAGGAGCTGGTCAACCAGCGGCACCCGATCGTCTACGACATCCTGGACGACGTCATCCAAGACCATCCGGTGCTGCTCAACCGCGCACCGACCCTGCACCGGCTGGGCATCCAGGCCTTCGAGCCGGTGCTCGTCGAGGGCAAGGCGATCAAGATTCATCCGCTGGTTTGCACGGCCTTCAACGCCGACTTCGACGGCGACCAGATGGCCGTCCACGTGCCGCTCTCGCCGGAGTCGCAGGTGGAGGCGAGCGTGCTGATGCTCAGCGCGAACAACATCCTCTCGCCCGCCAACGGCTCCCCGATCACCACCCCCACGCAGGACATGGTGCTGGGCGTGTACTACCTGACGGTGGACCGTCCCGGGGCTGTGGGTGAGGGCCGGACATTCGGGAGCGTCCGCGAGGTACTGCTGGCACACGAGCACGGTCTGGTCGAGACTCGTGCTCCGATCGGCCTGCTGTACAGCGGGTGGGTGATCGATTTGACGGTTGAGGAGGGCAACCAGCAGATCCAGCAGACCCAGCCGGTGCGCTACCGGCGGCAGCACTTGGAGACGACAGTGGGCCGCGTGGTTCTCAACGACTGCCTGCCCGGCAAGCTGCCGTTCATCAACGGCGTGATCAAGAAGAAGGGCCTCAGCCAGCTGGTGAGCTACTGCTACCTCAAGCTGGGGCGCGAGACGGCGGTCGGGATGCTGGACAGCCTCAAGGACCTCGGATTCGAGTACTCCACACGGTCGGGCATGTCGATCGGCATCGACGACATGGTCGTCCCGCGACAGAAGGAGGAGCTGGTCGACAGTTCGCAGCAACAGGTCATGGAGGTCGAGCAGCAGTACCAGGACGGAGCGATCACCTTCGGCGAGCGCTACAACAAGATCATCGAGATCTGGTCGAACCTGACGGACAACGTTACCAAGCGCATGTTCGCCGGCATGAAGTCCAAGGAGAACCTCAATCCGATCTGGGTGATGTCCGACTCCGGCGCCCGCGGCTCGGAAGCGCAAATGCGGCAGCTGTCGGGCATGCGGGGGCTGATGGCCAAGCCCAGCGGCGAGATCATCGAGACGCCCATCACGGCCAACTTCCGCGAGGGCCTCAATGTGTTGCAGTACTTCATCTCCACGCACGGAGCCCGCAAAGGTTTGGCGGACACGGCGCTGAAGACGGCCAACTCCGGCTACCTGACCCGCCGGCTGGTGGATGTGGCGCAGGACGTGATCATCACCGAGATCGACTGCGGCACCGGCGACGGCATCGAGGTGAAGGCGCTGGTGGAGTCCGGCGAAATTCGCGAGCGGCTGCAGGACCGGGTGGTCGGCCGGGTCGCCGCGAGGGACGTGAGGGAGATCGACGGAACTGTGTTGGCCCGGGCCGGCCAGGAGATCACGGAGGACTTGGCAGCGGAGTTGGAGCGAGCCGGGATCGACAGGGTAGTAATCCGGTCGGTGCTGACCTGCGAGACGGAGCGAGGCGTATGCCAGCTCTGCTACGGGCGGAACCTTGCGACCGGCCGCTTGGTGGAGCGGGGTGAGGCGGTCGGAATCATCGCCGCCGAGTCCATCGGCGAGCCGGGCACTCAGCTGACCATGAGGACCTTCCATGTGGGCGGCACCGCGACGCGCGTCGGAAGGGAGTCTGAGCAGCGCGTGAAGTCGGTGGACGGTTTCGCGAAGTTCATTGACGTGAGTGCCGTGCAGGATCAGGAAGGAAACCTGGTCGCCATGAATCGCAACGGCTTCGTCGCCGTCGAGGATTCCGAAGGGCGCGAGCGCGAGCGCTACCAAGTGGCCTACGGGGCCAAGCTGAAGGTGGCCGACGGTGACCGCGTGGTCCGCTCCCAAGTGCTGGTGGAGTGGGATCCGTTCACCTTCTCGATCCTCACCGAAGCCGAAGGGCAGTGCTACTTCCTGGACTTGGCGGAAGGAGTGACTCTGCAGGAGCAGGTGGACGAAGTGTCCGGTCTCTCGCAGCTGGTCGTGACAGACGCGCCGGCTGAGAAGAAGGGTGCCAAGAAGATGGAGCCGCGGATCGAGATTCGGGACGCGCAGGGCGCCGCGACTCGCGAGTACTTGATCCCGACCCACGCGCACCTCATGGTCCGCGACGGGGACATGGTCCATGGCGGCGAAGTGCTGGCCAAGATCCCGCGGGAGACCACCAAGACCAAGGACATCACGGGCGGGCTGCCGCGCGTAGTGGAGCTGTTCGAGGCCCGCAAGCCGAAGGAGCCGGCCGTGATTTCCGAGATCGACGGCGCGGTGGAGTACGGACCGCTCAAGGCGGGCTACCGCCAGATCATGGTCAATGCCGAGACAGCGGGAGGCATCCTGCAGACCAAGATGTACAAGGTCCGCCGAGGCGTCCACGTCAACTTCCAGAACGGCGAGTCGATCAAGGCGGGCGAAGCGCTGACAGACGGGCCGCGCGATCCGCAGGACATCCTCAGGGTGCTCGGCGAGAAGGAGCTGCAGCAGTACTTGGTCAATGAGATTCAGGCCGTGTACCGGGTGCAGGGCGTCGGGATCAACGACAAGCATCTGGAGGTGATCGTCCGGCAGATGATGCGCTGGGTGGAGGTCGAGAATGTGGGCGACACGGAATTCCTGCACCGCGAGGAGGTGGACAAGTTCCGGTTCCAGAGGACGAATCGGGAGATCGCCGAGGCTGGGAAGCGGCCGGCGGCGGGACGTCCGCTGCTGCGGGGCATCACCAAGGCGGCTCTGTCCACCGACTCCTTCATCTCTGCCGCTTCGTTCCAGTTGACGACCAAGGTGCTGACCGAGGCGTCCGTGACGGGCAAGGTCGATGATCTGCGCGGCTTGAAGGAGAACGTGATCGTGGGTCGGCTGATCCCGGCTGGGACGGGCCTGAAGGGTCACCGGCAGGTCCGCATCCAAGGTGAGGACAGCCCGGAGACCATCGTGCCCGAGCACGAGTACTTGGAGGATCTTGAGAGCATGGACCTGGGGGCGCCGATGGACTTCGCCGCGATGTTCCCGCAGGCCGGCGGCGGAGGCACTCCCTTCGGGTCTCCCGTGGCTGGGACGCTCTCGAATGCGCGGCAGTCTCCGTTAGGAGCTGGAGAGGTCGTGCCTCAAACGGGAGATGGCGGAACGGATGGGCCGGCCGGTGCGCCTGCCGCGGCCACTCCGCGACAGTAGGGGGCTGCTCGAGAGAGATAGGGTGGCGCGTTCGTCGGAGAGGAATCCCGGCGTGTTGACCGTGCCACCCGTTGCCGCCGTTGCGCGGGGGCTAGTCGATCTCTGGGATGCTCACTTCGACTCCGGCTTGGATGCCTGACGCGGGTGGCTTGCCAGCCGTTGCTCGACCTAGGTCGCTGATCCGGGAGGGGTGCGGACCGGCTGGCGGCAGCTAGAGTGTCTTCCTCCGGAATTGCCGTTTCTTGGATGCCTCGGCAGACTGGCTCGTGAATGCGAGGGTCGGCAGATCGGCCGTCCGGTCTCCGCTTTCTCGCCGCCGGTCGGGCTTGGTGGGGAAATGCGCAGCAAGTCTGCTGGCGATTGGACTCTCTGACAGGCCCGCGTTGCGCTCCGTTGCCTAGTTCCTCCCGGGGCCTGAGTGCGAGGCTCCGGTAGTAGATCGCCAGTCAGTGCCGTCCGGGAGAGAACCGGACTTGGTGCTGGCAGACCGAACCGTCGCCCCGCATGTGTCGCAGGCTGTCCGACCGTATTGCAATTTCGGTGCCGCATTGTTTCTAATGGGCGAATGCATC
The DNA here is from genome assembly GCA_963662745.2 of Bryobacterales bacterium. Taxonomy (GTDB): domain Bacteria; phylum Acidobacteriota; class Terriglobia; order Bryobacterales; family UBA6623; genus VXMF01. The sequence continues at coordinate 2,729,606 of CAXXUI010000001.1, read as the reverse complement.
GACTTGCGCTTTCTCTGTTCGCGGCCGCATTGGCCTTCCCCGTCGCCCAAGCGGGCGTTGTCAGCATCGAAGTGTCAAGCCGGGAGCCGGTCTTGGCGTCCAAGTCTTTCGGCCTCGCCGGTGCCTACGAGAAGATTCGTGGCAGGATGCGTTTCGCCGTGGATCCCAGCAACACAGCGAATCAAGTTATCACCGACATTTCGCGCGCACCGATCAACTGGAACGGGCAGGTGGAGTTCTCAACGGAGTTCTTCCTGCTAAAGCCCGTGGAGGCCGATCGCGGGAACGGGGCCTTGCTCTATGAGGTCTCCAACAGAGGCCGCAAGGGCATGCTGAGCTTCTTCAATCTCGCGGCTGGTAGCTTGGACCCCGAACAGGAGAGCCACTACGGGGATGGATTCCTCTTGCGGGAGGGGTATGCGCTGCTGTGGCTCGGCTGGCAGTTCGATCCTCCTGCGAGGCCGGGCTTGCTACGGCTTGAGACTCCGATCGCGACCGATTCCGGCCAGCCCATACGGGGCTTGGTGCGGAGCGACTTCGTGGTTACAGACCGCGTTCTGGCGCATTCCTTGGCGGATCGCAGCCACGTGCCCTATCTCGTGGCCGATCCAGAGGCTCCTGAGAACGTACTGACGGTGCGCGATTCGGCGGTCGGGGAGCGAAACGTAATCCCGCGAGAGCGATGGCGGTTCGCCCGCATGGAGGGCGGAAACGCCGTACCGGATTGCGGGTCGGTGCATCTGGATGGCGGATTCGAGGCCGGGCGGATCTACGAAGTCGTCTATGTAGCGGAAGGCCCTCCACTGGTCGGCCTCGGGCCTGCGGCGGTGCGAGACGCGGTGTCCCATCTCAAGTACGAAGGTGCGGAGGAGCTAGGAATCGGGCAGGGCGCTATCGACAGGACCATCGCCTTCGGCATCTCCCAGAGTGGCAGGTTCCTACGGACGTACCTGTACTACGGTTTCAACAGGGATGAGAGGGATCGGATCGCGTTTGACGGGGTCTTGTCCCATGTTGCAGGCGGAGGCCGTGGCAGCTTTAATCATCGTTTTGCGCAGCCCTCCCGCGACGCTCATCCGTATATGAATTTCCTCCATCCTACGGACATCTTCCCTTTCACGGGCCGGGCGCAGCTGGACCCCGAGACCGGGCGCGAGGATGGCATCCTTACCCACCACTTGGATCCCGAATTCTGGCCCAAGGTGTTCTACACGAACTCTTCCTACGAGTACTGGGGCCGGGCCGCATCGCTCATCCACACCGACATCGGCGGCACGAACGATGTCGAGCCGCTTGACAACGTGCGGATCTTCCTGTTCGCCAGCACGCAGCACGGGCCCGCCAGCTTTCCGCCGCAGTTCTCGATCGGCCAACAGAGGGCGAATCCACTCGACTTCCGGTGGTCGATGCGCGCTCTCTTGCAGTCGATGAACGCCTGGATCGCCGAAGGCACAGCCCCGCCGGAGAGCCGCTTCCCCCGTATTGCGGACTCAACGTTGGTCTTGCCAGAGCGTTTGGGGTTCCCGAACCTGCCGGGAGTCAACTTGAGCTCCAAGGTGCACAAGGCCTATCGCGTGGATTACGGGCCGAAGTTCCTGTCCGAAGGGATCATCACTCGCGAGCCCCCGGCGGTCGGCAAGGAGTTTCCGATTCTCGTGCCCTCGGTGGACGGCGACGGCAACGAGGTGGCCGGCATCCGGATGCCTGAGCTGCAGGCCCCGCTCGCCACCTACACCGGTTGGAACCTCTTCAACGAGCGCTCAGGCCCAGTGAGCGAGATCTCCAGCATGGTCGGGTCCTACATCCCGCTGGCGAGGACTCGGGCCCAGCGCCAAGACCGCGGGGATCCCCGGCCTTCGATAAGGGAGCGCTACGCCAGTCGCGAGGCGTTCCTAGGTCGGGTGGCGGAAGCGGGCATTGGCCTGATCGAGGCGCGTCTGCTGCTGGCAAGGGACTTGCCGTCGATCGTCGGCAACGCCGCCAGGCACTGGGATCATCTGATGCGGGATTCGGAGGAGTCCGAGTCCGGGCCGTAGAGCTCTCGAGGTGTGGCGTCACGCCACAATCTTCGCGCAAACTGAAATCAACTTGGACCGGGCATCGTCGATGGTCCTCACGGGACCGTCGCGTCCCCTATGGCGTGTTCGATTGCTGGGTCCGGCTGTTCCGGAATGACAGCACGTCTGATCTGGAGCGCGTCGGTCAAATCGTCGCTGGCCTGCGAGCCGATCAGGCGGTCCAAGAGGAGCGCTACTTCCGCGGCTGCTCTGGGGCGGACGCGCGGGCAAGGGCCCTCCGCCTGGTGGGCCGCTACACTTGGGCGAAGGCCACGGAGACGCTCGCAGATTGCATGCAGCGGGGAAAGATGGACATCCGCCTCGCCCTGTACAAGCAGCTCGAGGTGTCGATCAAGCCAGCGGTCGCGTTGGGCGATCCGCGGTATGAAGTGTCCCTGCGGTGGCTGCGTCCGGCGCCGCACGCCCGGTCGGCCGCTCGACAGAGCAACCCTCCAGCGCGCGTTCGCGTTGCTGGCGAGGCACTTGGCAGGCCGTGGCGTGAGGGCGCATGTCTACGTAGCGGGCAGCGCGCCGCTCGTGATGGCGTACCGCCACAGCCGATCCGCCCTTGACGTCGGCGCGCTGGCGATCGATCCCCGCAGCCCGGTTCTGGAGTCCGTCCGCACAGTGGCTTGCGAGCAGGGCCTGCCGGTTGACTGGCTGAACGACCAGATCCGCTTCGTTTCGATTCTTCCGGCCCGTCGGGACCCACGGGCAGAAGTGCTGTTCGACTCGGAATCCTTGGTCGAAACGGGCGCCTCGCCCGCACATATTCTGGCCGTGAAGGTGCCCGCGGCCAGGTCGCGCGATCTGGAGGACATTAAGCTGCTGGCCCGCGAACTCGGCATCACGACAATGGCAAGGGTGCGGGAGGTCCACGACGCGGTATACCCGCACGACGGCATTCCGTGGCGAGCGGCAGTAAAGGCTGGCGACGAACGCTGAGCGAGGACTGAGGCTGTCATCCGCCCACGAGCCGAGTTGCGGTCCATAGCATTGCGCGCGTCCTAGGATGCGAAGACAAGGTCGACACTTGGTCCTTCCGCCCCTGCCGCGTGTTGCTGGGTGCCCGTGGGCCGGCGCAGGCTTCGCAATCGCACGTTAGACTGAGTACTGGAATGGAAGGTGGCGGAGGGGAGCCTGACGGTCCTGCGCCAGTGTCCTGCGCTGCCACGCCGACGGGGCTACGACTGGAAATGCGAGACCTGCGGGACGCTGCATGAGCGGCACGGGCCGCACCCCGGTCCCCGGAGACGCTTCTGCAAGAGCTGCCAGAACAGGGCCTACTACGTGAAGAACGGGAGTCGATCATGACACGCAAGGATCCGGCCAAGTGGGCGCCCCTCGAGGGCATGCCCGAGGGGGCGCACGACTGGGGCTCGCTGGAGCTCCGGAGGGAAGAGCAGGAGTGGCAGGAGATCCGGGCCGCGCTGACCGGCCGGGGCAAGCCCCGGCGCTTCCTCGACAACTGGCTCGAGGAGCGCGGGCGCGTGTTCGCCATCGAGAACGGCCAGATCGAGAACCTGTACACCCTGCGCCGGGGCGTCACCGAGGAGCTCATTGCCGAGGGCCTGCAGGGCGTCATGGGTGCCGACACGCTCGAGGGGCTTCCGGACGAGACGATCCGAGGCCTGCTGCAGGACCAGGCGGACGCCTTGGAGGCGATGTTCAGCGAGGTCGCCGGCGGGCAGCCCCTCACGCAGCACACAATCCGCTCGTGGCATGCGATGCTGACCCGCCACCAAGAGACCGTTACGGGGCTACAGATCACGCTGGACGGCAAGGCGATGCGGCGCGTGCAGATTCCCTTCCGGGAGAAGGGCATGTGGAAGGTCATCCCCAACAACCCCCGACGGACGGACGGACGGATCCACGAGTACTGCCCGCCCGAGCAGGTGCAGTCCGAGATGGACCGGTTCATCGCCCTGCACCGGGAGATCGAGAGGCAGGACTACCCCGTGGAGGTCGAGGCGGCGTGGATGCACCACCGGTTCGTCCGCACGCATCCGTTCCGGGACGGCAACGGGCGCGTCTCGCGAATGCTGATGGCCTTCGCCTACGCCAAGCGCTGGCTGCCGCCGCCCATAGTGGTGACCGAGCGGAAGCCGCTGTACATCCGAGCCCTAGAAAGGGCAGACAGCGGGGACCTCAAGGCCTTCAGCGACCACTTGGGTCGCTTGGCGAGCCTCGAGCTTGAGGGGTGCATCAGCCTCGGTCGGAGTGCCCTGGCTGGGGATCTGGAGCGCCCCAACGGGAACGGCGGCCGGACTTACGTCGACCAGTATGTTCCCCCGCTGCGGGACGGGGACCTGCTGCCCCTGCCGCGCAAGCGGGACCGCGGGGGGCTCGCCCTTTAGCGCCGGGTCCGGCCTTCACCGCGCTCTTTCGCCGGCACCCGCGCAGGCGTTGGCCAGGCTGGCCGGGCGGGGGTGCCGAGGAGCATGCCGGCCTCCGCGCGCCGCCGGAGCGACCGCGGGGCCCGGCGGGTGAAGTTGATGTCAGACGCCGCAAGGTGCCGCTCGCGGCCGACGCGGCGCCTCTTGGCCTTCGGCCCCTTGCGCAGCGCCCTCGCGTCGATGAGCTGGTCGACGGCCTTCAGCCAGTCCGAGTGGATGCCGAAACCCTACGACGCCGGCGGGGATACGATGGCCGAGCCGTCGGCGAACTCATAGCGGGCGCGGCCGCCCCCGTCCCGCTCGACGGTGGCGGCGACGGCCCGGTGGTGGCCGCGGCGGTCGACCAGCCACCGCCGCGTCTCGGTCGGGCCGCCCACTCCCCATCGACCCACCCAGTACTCGGCGCAGCTCTCTCGCGGGAGGGTCTCTCGGTCTCTGACCAGGCCGAAGGCACGCGCCTTGTCGGCGACGGGCTGGCCGCGCCAGAGCGCGGAGACACCCTGTTGTATGTCACATTCTTTGGCAGCAAGACGGGCTTTCTTGTCAGATTCGATGATTCCAGCTAGGGGAACTTTCTCATTCAATGTGACAGCTCCATAGGCGTGGGTGAGTCGGCCGGTAGGCTTCCGGGCATGCGTTGGAGGTGCTGCGCGGCAGTCCTGCCTGCGGTTGCGTGCAGGAAGGGCCGGGAGTCGGGCGAGGGCTGCTACGGGAGGTGGGCAGTCAACACCTCCGGTTCGCCGGTCGCTCCGGCAGCGCTGCCGGAGCGTGGCCGGCGCTGGCTGCGCGCTGCGGCCTGGTAGTCCGCCCGCTCGGGTAGCTGCTCGATCGACAGGCAGCCGCTCGCGGACTTTCCGCACCAGCTGCACGGGATACTCGTCCCGGCGGATCACCGGTCACTCGGAGTCGTAGGGGCGTTAGTAGCTGGCCAGCACGTTCTCCATGCCGGTGGCGAAGTCACCGGTCCGCAAGCGGAAATGATCCAGTCTTGGGAGCTGTGCCCGGCAAGGCCGTTGTCTTGGGGGTGTTGGCCACCCTCCAGTGACTGATCGTGGGAATGACGTTTGACCTTGCACAACCCTAGAATGCGTCTAAGGCGTCCGCTCGCAAGCCGTCTTTCGGCGCTTCAACCCCAGTGGGACGGCATCGTCTGGTGGTGCGGAACGGATGGGGGTCCGGGGCGGATAGCTCGTAGGCCGAAAAGCCGTTCCGCAGCAGGCCGTGACTGCAATGGTGGCCCTGCTGTTCGAGAAGGTGCGCCGCTTCGTGGGCGGCCACGCGGGCCAACGCCCGGCCGATGGCGGTGAGGCTGTTCGGATCGCCGAGGTAGCGGATCAGCGGGTAGTAGAACACCTCGAGCCGGGGCTCGACGCCCTCGCGCCTGCGTCGGGCGCGGCCCAGCACGCCCGGCAGATGCTCCGGTGCTTCGGGCGAGATCGACAGATCGATACGAAACGGGCGCTTCGGGCAAGTGTCAAAGATCAGCTTGGCTCTCTCGCCCGCCATCAAGCCTTGAAACTCCTGCAGGATGGCGGCGCGGCTAGGCGCGGTCAGCAGCGACGACTTGTCGCGCACGCAGACAGCCCACTCGCCGTCGAGGCCGCTCGGAAGCAGAGCGGACAGAGCCAGGACCAGTGCAGGTGCCTTAACCATTTCTTAATCTTCTTAATCATAATGCAACGATTCAGCGCCGCTGGCAAGTCCGGAAGTACAAAAGCCCGCCCCCGTCATTGCGACGAGGACGGGCTTGGCGCGATTGAGGGGATTTTCAGTCGGCGGCGGTGCCGTTGCGTCGCTTCCATGTGACCCAAGTCAGGCCGAGCGCGATTGCCAGCGGGGGCACGGCCAAGGCTAGAATGCCTCGCTTCAGGGAGCTGATGGCGCGATCCTTCTGGAATCCTGCCGTCTCCCTACACATGGAGCAGCCCTGAGCGCCAGCGGGGCGCGGTGCCCAAGCCATGCAAGCCAATGCCAGCGCCGCCACCGCGACGGCGAGCAGTCGACGCTCCTTGCGGCGGACGGGGGGCGTCATGGCCGCAAGTCGAACAGCAGGTAGGCGTCGGGGAAGAAATAGCCGCACATGATGACGATGCAGAGCACTGCCGGGACGGCCACGATCCACTTCAGAAGCCGGTGGTCGAACTGCAAGTGCATGAAGCTCAGCATGATCATCGCTGCCTTGACCGCCGACAGCACCATCAGGATCGCCAGCATCACCATCAGGCCGGCGATCTGCACGTAGGCCAGCAAGACTTCAACCAGCGTGAGCGCGACTAAGCCGAACCAAACCTTCCAGAACAGGGGGATGTGCTCATCGACATAGTCCGGGTCCTCCGGCAGCACGTAGCGTGCCGGCCCAGCTGCGCCGGCCGGTCCCCCGGCCGCTGCCGGCGAGGTGACGACTGGCAGGAAGCGCCATGCCAGGAATCCGAAGCAGGTCACGCCCATGAGGGCGGCGAATATCGTCAGGAACAGGTTGTCCAACGAGGCCGTCATCGAGCCGTGGGCCACTTGGACGCCTGTCAGGTAGAGTCCCCACGCTCCCAGCGCGAGGCAGAACAGGTAGCCGATTAAGGAAAGCAGCATGACAAATCCCTCCCGCTCAGTCCACGCTCGTCGAGAGCAGGTAGATCATCGGAAAGACGAACATCCACACCAAGTCCACGAAGTGCCAGTACAGGCCGGCGACCTCCACATCCTCGGGCAGCCACTTCCCGCGCCGGTACCCGAAGGCGACCACCAGCAGGTAGCCCACGCCCGAAACGACATGGGTCATGTGCAGGCCCGTGATGAGAAAGAAGGTGGCCCCGAAGCCGGGCGTGCCGTACTCGTTGGCCCACGGGTACATGCCCTCGTCCACCATCAGGTGCATCCACTCGTAGGAGTGCAGTCCGACGAACAGCGCTCCCAATCCAGCCGTAGCCAAGGTCCATCGGACCGCCTTGCGACGGGCGCCGTGGTGCGCGGCCGAGACCGCGAAGACCATCGTCAGGCTGCTGGCCAGCAGCACCGCCGTCATCACCGTGGCGAACACGATCGATGGCCAGAAGTGGAACGGCGTGGGCCAGTCGTTGGCCACTCTCAGGTAGCTGTAAGCCATCAGCAGACCGGAGAATGTCAGCGAGTCTGACATGATGAACAGCCACATTCCAAATTTCTTGTGGCCGATCGCCAAGGGCGTTCCGCCCCCGCGCCATGTCGGTTCGGCCATTGCGGCCGCGTGCCCTTCCGACATCCGCTTACCTCCAGAACACCAGCAGTCCCAGGATGTAGATCCAGAGGACGTCCATGAAATGCCAGTACAGGGCCATCGCTTCGATCGCGGCGCGGCGTGTCGGCCACGGTCGGATGCCCCGTACTCTCGCCCAGATGTAGCCCAGCGCGGCGATGCCGCCCAGCAGGTGCAGCCCGTGCCCTGCGGTGAGCAGGTAGTAGAACGAGCTGGCCGGATTGGACGCTACATAGATGCCCCGTCCGGCCAGCTGTTGCCAGCCCAGGATCTGGCCGGCGAGAAACGCCAGACCCAGACAGGCTGAGAAATTGATCCAGCGGCGAAGTCCCGCCAAGCTGCCCGACAGCAGCTCGCTCCGCGCCTTCGCGACGGTCGCGCTCGACAGCATGAGCACCAGCGTGCTGACATACAGCACTGGCGGCACGGCGAACGGCTCCCAGTCGCTGGCCAGGCCGTGGCGCACGATCATCGCGCTCGTCAGCGCTGCGAAGAACATCAGGATTCCGCCGATGCCCACCCAAGTGCCCAGCAAGTAGCGCTGGACCACTCGGTCGTCCGAGGGGCGCTTGCCCCAGTCGCCCTCCGTTACCGGAGGCTCGGTCAGGAAATCCCCACCGCCAGCTTCGGTGGCCGGCGGTTGATTGTTCGCTGCGAGAGTGGCCGGCGTCATGCTAGTCGCCGCTAGCCTCCCCGAAAACCGCTTTGTCGTCGTTGCATTGCATGGCGAAGTCCCGTTTCGCGCCCTTGAGGCTGAAGTCGTATGCTCCGCGATGCACGTGCGGGACCTTGCCCCCGAAGTTGTCGTGTGGCGGCGGGGTGGGGATAGCCCACTCCAAGGTGGTCGCCTCCCAAGGATTATCTTCCTTGCAGGGGGCTCCTCGGATCAGGCTCCGCACGAAGTTGAATAGGAACAGGAACTGGGCAGTTATGGTCAGGATGGCCGCCCAAGTGATGAATGTGTGCAGGCCCTCGGCCCCGGTCGCCATCAAGTAGTCCACGCTGGTGATCTCGGCGTAGCGGCGAGGATGCGGCAGCAGGCCCAGATAGTGCATCGGTCCGAAGATGGCGTAGACACCGACGAACGTCATCCAGAAGTGGATCTTGCTCAGCCGCTCGTCCATCCAGCGGCCGAACATCTTCGGGAACCAGAACGTCAACCCGGCGAACATGGCGAATATGGCCGCCACGCCCATGATGAGGTGGAAGTGCGCCACCACGAAGTAGGTGTCGTGGAAGAACAGGTCGATGGTCGGCTGCCCCAGGAAGATTCCCGAGATGCCGCCGGAGACGAACAGCGACACGAAGCCGATCGAGTACAGCATCGGCGAGGTGAAGCGGATCTTGCCGCCCCACATCGTCCCGATCCAGTTGAACGTCTTGATGGCCGAGGGCACGCCGATGCACATGGTGAGGATCGAGAACACGAACGCCGAGTAGGGGCTCATGCCGCTGACGAACATGTGATGGCCCCAGACTACGAACCCCAGGATGCCGATGGCCCCCACGGCGTAGACCATGGCCTTGTATCCAAACACCGTCTTGCGGGCGAAGGTCGACAGGATGTGCGATGTCACCCCCATCCCCGGCAGGATCGCGATGTAGACCTCGGGATGGCCGAAGAACCAGAACAGGTGCTGCCAAAGGATCGGCGAGCCGCCAGAGTGGTCGATCTGCTTGTCGCTGACCACCAGTCCGCCGGGGACGAAGAAGCTGGTCCCGACATTGCGGTCCATCAGCAGTAGCACGCCCGCCGCCAGCAGGACGCCGAACGCCAGCAGCCCGAGGATGGCGGTGACGAACCAAGTCCAGCAGGTCAGCGGCATGCGCATCATCGTCAGGCCCTTGGCTCGCAGGTCCAAGGTCGTCACGATGAAATTCAAGGCCGCCAGCAGCGAGGCGATGCAGAAGACCGCGATCGACGCCACCCACAGGTCCTGGCCCAAGCCCTGCACCGTCGCTTCTGGAACCGCGCTCAGCGGCGGGTAGCCCGTCCAGCCCGACATCGGGGCTCCGCCCTCCACCAGGAACGCCGCCATCAGCAGCACGAACGACACGAAGGTCGTCCAGAAGGAGAGCATGTTCAGGCGCGGGAAGGCCATGTCTGCCGCCCCGATCTGGATCGGCAGGAAGTAGTTGCCGAAGCCGCCCTGTGGCGCCGTGGTCAGGACCATGAACACCATCACGGTCCCGTGCATGGTGAGCATCGCCAAGTAGAACTCGGGCGTCATCACGCCGTCCGGGGCGCCCACCGGGAAGAGCCAGCCGAGCAGCGGAATGGGCTCAGCCGGCCACACCAGCCTCAGGCGGACGAGGAGGCTGAGCCCCATGCCCACGAACACCGCCACCATCGCCAGCAGCAGGTACTGAATGCCGATGACCTTGTGGTCGATCGAGAAGATGTACTTCCAGATAAAGCTCTTTGGCTCCGGATGGCGGTGAACCTCCGTGTAGCCGGCGACTTCCGGTGAAACCTGAACTTCGGTCATGTCCTCAATACCCTCACCTGCCAGGCAGCCCGCCCCCTAGAACAGGTACGAAGCCTGCTCGGCCAGCCAGTCGTCGTACTCCTGCTGGCTGACCACGTGCAGGAAGCTCCGCATCTTGTAATGCCCGAGGCCGCACAGCTCCGAGCACACGATCTCGTACTTGCCTTCCTTCTCAGGCAGGAAGCGGAGCTTGCCGACCAGCCCGGGCACTGTGTCCAGCTTGATGCGCAGCTCCGGCACGAAGAAGTTGTGAATCACGTCCTTGGACTTGAGCACCACCTCGACCTCTTGGTTCACCGGGACGCGCATCTCTGGAACCATGATGTCGTCCGCGCCGCCAGGGCCGCTGCGGTCGAGCCCGACCGGGTTGCCCGCAGCATCATCAATTAGGTCGATGTCCGTGGGGCCGAACACGTTGTCGTCGCCCGCGTACCGCATGTTCCACACGAATTGCTGGCCGACCACTTCTATCACGAGCCGCCCTTCGTCGGACTGCATCGACTTCTGTTCGATGAACCGCGTCTCCGCCCAGACCGAATACGAGAACACCGTCATGCCGACGAAGATCACGAGCGCCCCGATGGTCCATACGAACTCCATCGTGGTGTTTCCGTGGCTGTCGGAAGCGGGCTTGTCCGACTGGCGACCGAAACGCCAGACAGTGACGCCCAAGGCGACGTGGGCCGCGAGGAAGATCACCCCCGTGCCGACCAGTGTGATCAGGAACGTGGTGTCGATCTCGCGACCGACGGCGGTGATGGCCTCCGGCATCCACCAAGTCTTGGAGACGAAGGGGATGGAGAGCAGGAGCGCGATGGCCCAGACTGCAATGGCTACGAGCAGGCCCATGGAAGACTCAACCTCACTTGCGCCGCAACCTGCCACAGTGGCGCGACGGCTTTAGATCCAAGGATCATCCTTGAGAAGTCCCAGTGTACCAACTCGGACGGCGCCCCATGGGGCGGCCTCAAGGGCCGGTCTCAGCGGGGGGTTGGGGCCGTAGCCGGCGCAGTTCGCGCAGCACGGCGGCGGGCCCCCGGGAGCGGTAGATTTCCGACAGCCTCTGCTCTTCGGGGGACGCGGGCGCCGCCTCTAGGAGCCGTGCCTCCTCCAGTGCCTGCCGGCTGGGGATCCAGACGCTGCCGTCGTCCATCTCCGCGCTGCGCAGCCACGCGTCCATGCCCTCGATCACCTCAAGGCGGCCAGCCGTGACGGGCCGCATTTCGAAGCGCCGCTCTCCGCCGACCTCGCGGGACTCCCCCGGCCGCAAGGCTGAGGCGCGGCCGACCGGGGCGGATCCGGCGGAGTAGGTCCCGCCGGCCGCGTCCCGGACGAGCCATCCGATATCGAACCGTTGGACGGAGCGGCCGGAGCGGTTGCGGATTGTGAGACTGGGCGCATCGGATACGGGCCCGTTCACGAGCGCCCACCCGCGCTCTAGCGCGAGAGGGGAATCTGGGAAGTCGACGAGCGCCAAAGCAACCCGTTTGAACGAAGCGGCAGGTGCCGCCGTGGCGGGTCCGTCACCCGCGAGACGGACCGCGAGCCGCGGCCTCGACGCCTGCCTGCGGATGCTGGCCTGCATCGCTGAGGCCAGCGAGCTGCGCCCGCCGGAATGCCATCGGGACAGGAAGTAGGCGCGGTCCCTTCGGGCCTCCATCTCCAGTGCTCTCAGCTGCCCGGACGAGTTGAGCCGGTCAGGTCCCAAAGTGGCTAGCGAGTCGAGCAGAACGGCGTCCGCCGTGACTTGGACTAGGGGCCCTTCCGGGGCTGGCAGCGGCCGGAGCAGGCGCAGGCTCAGCCTCACTTCGAACTCCTCAGCGGGGCCGGCATGCAGGCTGGGCACGGCGACCGACGCCAGTCCGCCCATCCGCGCGTGCCCGCTGTCGACGGCGAGGGTTACTGCCCGGATAGCCCGCCGACCGGTATGGCGGAACCGGACTCTGCCCGAGAGCTCGACGACTAAGGCTCCGCCCCGGGGCTCGAATTCCGAATCGGAGAAGTCCGACGAGACGACTTGCAAAGGAACTCCCGGCGGGACGGCGATAACAACGGCCGCGGGCTGCTGCGGCGCTTGCGCAGCGAGCGGGGCCGACGCCAGCAAGGCGGCGAGCCAGAGTCGGTACCAAGTGCCGCGACAGGTCATTGGTCGAAGTAGAGCGTGATGGTGAGCATGCCGGTCTGGGGCTCAAACGACCGGTAGCTCAGCCCGCCGACGGAGGTGACTTGGGACTCCCTAGCCTCCAGGCCGAGGGCGGAGTGCGGCTGGGCGGGGAAGGCGACACCCGTCGCAACGGGAACGAGTTCGCCGGCCGGCCCGTCTCCGTGTCGCGGCGCGAGGAGCATGAAGGCGGAGGCGGCTGCGATCGCGGCCAAGCCGGCCGACGCCTTCCAGCGCCAGTCCCAAGGCAGGGCCGGTGTTGTTGCCGCTGCTTCGGCCGCGGCCGAAGTGCGAATTCGGCGAGCGAGTGCGCCGTAGTCGATCGGCGGGACGGAAGATGCTTCGGCCAGCGTGCTCCTGAGGCGCGCGTAGGCTGCGACGGTGCTGCGGCAGCGGACGCAGCCCGGCAGATGGCGGCCGACGCGGAGCGAGCGGTACCAGCCCAGATCGCCGCCTGCGAATAGTGCCAGTGACTCCTCGGCTGGATGGCGCTTGAACGGCCGCCTCATTGCTGCCCCTCCTTGTACTTCCGGAACTTCACGCGGGCGTTCGAGATGTGGGACCGCACCGTGGCGGGTGAGCAGCCCATGATGGCCGCCACCTCCCTGGCCGGCAGCTCTTGGAAGTCCCTGAGCAGCAGCGCGGTCCGCTCCCGATCCGAGAGCAGGCGCAGCCCCTGCTCGATCCAAGCCCGCCTCTCCCGCCTCTTCACCCGGTAGTCGGGGCTGTCCGCGGTGTTCTGCGCGGGTGGCTCTCGATCCAGCTCGTGGAAGGGAACTCGGGCCCGCCGCCGCACGAAGTCCAGCGCCGTGTTGACCGCGATACGGTTGAGCCACTGCGCGGCCTTGCGGTTGTCGTGCAGCTGCTTCCTGTGCCGGAGCGCCTTGACCATCGCGTCATGCGTGAGATCCTGCGCGTCGTGGATGTTGCCCACCATGCGATAGATCAGGCCGAACATGCGTCGCATGTGGCTCTCGAGGGCCTCGTCCGCTAAGTCCTGAGCGGCCGGCGGGTCAGCTGCCACGGCAACCGCCGCGGGATGGGCCATGCTGATCGAGCTCATTCGCGCGCCACCCTCTCCATCTATTCGGACGAAGGATCGCTATCAAGCGTGCAGTCGCCAACCGGCCCGGCGGGGCCGTACGGGCGCGCGTGAGGGATTGATACACTCTCAGGCAAGCCATGGAAGTTGCTTCGCGAATCGGGCGCTTGAGCGGCGAGGGCGCGTTCGAGGTCTTAGTCCGCGCTCGGGCCTTGGAGGCGCGGGGGCGGGATGTCGTCCACATGGAGATCGGCGAGCCGGACTTCCCGACGCCCGCCAACATTCTCGCAGCCGGCCGGCGGGCGCTCAGCGAGGGCTACACCAAGTACGGCCCTACCCAGGGCGATCCCGAGCTCCGGCAGGCGATCGCCGACCATGTCGCGGCTACTCGCGGCATCGACGCGGACGAGTCCCGGGTCGTGGTGACGCCCGGAGCCAAGCCGATCCTCTTTTACGCGATGCTGGCCCTCGTGGAGGAGGGCGATGAAGTGCTCTACCCGAGTCCCGGTTTCCCCATTTACGAGTCAGTGGTCGGCATGTGCGGAGCCCGGCCCGTCCCCCTGCCGCTGCTGGAGTCTCGGGGCTTCTCGATCGACCTCGACCGGCTGGAGGGACTGCTTTCGGACCGCACCCGCCTGCTCATCCTGAACTCGCCCCAGAACCCGACCGGGGGCATGATTCCGCCCCAGGATCTGGAGGTGATCGCCGGCATGGTGGCCGACCGGGACCTGCTCGTCCTCTCGGACGAGATTTACAACCTCATCGCTTTCGACAAAGCGCCTGTGTCGATCGCGACCTTCGACGGGATGGCGGACAAGACGATCCTTCTGGACGGCTTCTCGAAGGCCTACTCGATGACCGGCTGGAGGATCGGCTACGGCTTGCTGCCCGAGTGGCTCGTTGAGCCCGTCTGCCTGCTGCAGGTCAACTCCTCGTCCCATACGGCAAGCTTCACGCAGCGTGCGGCCATCGAGGCGCTACGCGGGCCGCAGGACAGCGTGAGAGTGATGGTGGACGAGTTCCGCCGCCGCAGGGACTTTATCGTCGACGGCCTCAACTCGATTGCCGGGGTCAGCTGCGCCCGGCCCGGCGGAGCGTTCTACGCGTTTCCCAACATCACCGGCACCGGACTGGGCTCAGCCGAGCTAGCCGACCTGCTCCTGAATGAAGCCGGCGTAGCCTGCCTGGCCGGCAGCGCATTCGGAGACTTCGGCGAGGGCTATCTCCGGTTCAGCTACGCGACGGCCTTGGAGCGGATCGAGGACGCAGTGGAGCGCATCCGATCGCTGCTGGGTTGAAGGGAGGTGTCCCGTGGGAGAAGTCAGACGGCATACCCGATCCGCTGCGGTCGCAGCGTGGGTCTCAGCTGTGGCTTGCTGCGTCGCGGCAGCTGGTCTGGTGGCCTGCGGCCCGGACGGTCTGGCCCAGGGCTCGGGCCGGGACTGGGAGGCTAGGCGGATGCGGATGGTTGCGGACCAGGTCGAGGCGCGGGGCATTCGCAACGCGAAGGTGTTGGCGGCGCTGCGGGAGGTCCCTCGGGAAAGGTTCGTCCCGTCGGAGGCGCGCCGCTTCGCAGACGCCGACCGGCCGCTGCCCATCGGGTTCGGTCAGACGATCTCCCAGCCGTACATCGTCGCCTACATGACGGAGCGGCTCCAAGTCGAGCGATCCCACCGCGTGCTGGAGATCGGCACGGGTTCGGGGTACCAGACAGCCGTGCTCGCCACGCTAAGCGGCCATGTCTTCAGCATCGAGATCGTGCCGGAACTCGCGCTCCGGGCGGAGGAGATCCTCCGGGAGCTAGGCTACACCGCACCGGTGATCCGCCACGGCGACGGATACGCGGGGTGGCCCGAGCAGGCGCCATTTGACCGCATCCTGCTGACCGCCTCGCCACCGGAGGTTCCCGCTGCGCTGCTCGACCAACTCGCTGTGGGTGGGAGGTTGGTCGCGCCCGTCGGGCGCGTCAGCGAGAACCAAGAGCTGATTCTGGCCGTCAAGGACCGGCGCGGGCGGATCCGGACGAGTTCGCTGCTGCCGGTGCGATTCGTCCCCATGGTGCGAGGGGACGGGCGGAACTAGCGCCGTGCCGGACACGGCGTTGCCGATGCGCGGCTGAAGACTTGCCGCGACGCTCTCCGGGCGCAATGCCTCGCTCAGCAGGTCAGCGACCGAGAAGCGGGAATGGCCCGGTGCCGCTGGGCCCGCTAGGTGCGAGCGCGGGCGGGTGCCCAGAGGTCTTTCGTTTAGCCGGCCCGAACCCGCACTTGGCGAGTCGAGGCGCTCTCTCCGAGAGGTTCAGGCCCGGGACCAAGCTCTCCGCAAGAACCGCGTGCCGTCCACCGCGATGTCGTCCATCGAGTCAGCCAAGTCGCGCCAGATGGCGGTGGCCGCCGACAGCTCCGGGATGTGGGAGTTGAACGACTCAATCGTCAGCCAGCGGTCGTAGCCGACTTCCTTGATCGCCGCCATGACGCCTTCCCAGTCCACGTGGCCCGAGCCTGGGGTGCCGCGGTCGTTCTCGCAAGTGTGCACATGCATCAGATGCTGGCCGCAGGTGCGATAAGCGTCCGGGACATCCTTGTCCTCGATGTTCTGGTGGAAGGTGTCGAGCAGGATGCCGACTCGCTCGCAGCCGATCTCGTCGACGAACCGGTAGGCGTCGGCCGCGGTGTTCAGGAAGTAGGTCTCGAAGCGGTTGAGAGGCTCCACCGCCATGGTGGCGTTGGCGTCGGTTAAGTCGTCCGCCAGCGCTTGGTGGAACTCCACGCCGCGCTTCCACTCGTCGTCGTTCCGCCTGCGGCCGGGAAGGTGGCCGACCGGGGCGTAGGTCGGGCCCGCGATCTGGTCGGCTCCCGCATCCGCAGCCGTGCGGATGACAGTCTTCCAGTGCTGCAGCGTCCGGTCGCGCACGGCCGCGTCATCGCTGATCGGATTCATGCCGTCGGGGTTGACCGAGCAGAAATGCACTGACATGCCTTCCCGTTCGCAGGTCCTCCTCACGGCGGCCGCATCCAGGTCGGCAGGCACGAACACTGGAATCTCGATGCCGTCCACTCCGGCCTCCTTCAGTGCGGCGAACGGATAGAGGTCGGGCTCGAAGGAACCGGACCAGATCAGCGTGTTGACTCCGAACTTCATAGTTTCTCGCTCCCGCTGTGCGCAGGACCAGCCATTATCCCAGACGGCGGAGGCCGTCCGAGGGCCGCCAGCTGCGTGACGACATGACGCCGCCATTGAGGCCGATGCCGGACAAGCCGCCGAAGAAGCGCGCGTGCTCAACCTTCATGCACTGGTCCATGACGACCTTCAACCCCGCCTTGAGCGCCGTGCGGGCTGCGTCAGGATGCACGATGCCGAACTGCATCCAGACCACTTGGGCTTCGACCGCGATCGCCTCTCGGACGATGGCCGGCACGAAGCGCGCCGGGCGGAAGATGTCCACGACTTCTACCCGGCGGGGAATAGATGCCAAATCGGGGTAGCTGCGGCGTCCGAGGATCGTCTCGGCACGTGGGTTGACGGGGATGATGTCGTAGCCGCGGTTGGCGAGGTACACGGCCGCGAAGTGGCTGGGCCGCATCGGGTTGGCGGACAGGCCCACCATGGCGATGCCAGTGTGCCGCTTGAGGATTTCGAGCCGCTGTTGCGGCCCGGCGGACAGGTGCCTCCATGATGGGTCCTCCGAAGATCCGACCGTCCCGGGCCCCAAGCCGCACACGAGGCCGTCCATCAGCCGCTCCTGCGGCTGCTGGCTTTCGCTGCACGGGCCGTTGCGGCGTGGTTGCCGGCTTCGGCACCGGTCGGCAGCCCGTCAGGAGGGCGGGGCGGCGACGACGCGAGACCAGTCAAAGAATCCTCCTGGCGTTGCCGTCACGTAGCGTGACCTTCTGCCGGTCGAAGTGCTCGAGGAGGGGAATCGCGTACTTCCGGCTGACCTCAGCCAGGGCCTTGAATTCGCCCACGCCGATGCTCTGGCCGCGACGGGCTGTCAGCTGGCGCTTCAGGCTGCCGATTGCCTCACCGTGGAAGATCAGCTCATGACTGACCTTCACCAGGACGCCCTCACGAAGCAGGTTCGCCAGGATGCGTCGCGCCCTAGCCGCGTCAATTGGGAGAGTCGGAAGGAATTCCCGCAGCAGCGGCACGTGCAGACCGGCCTCCCGAAACTCCGACACGAGCCGGCACCTAGCCTCCGCCTCGTCAGCTTGGAAGCGAATCTGGTGCTGGGCGGCCCTCACCAGTTCGCCGTCAAGGACGACCTCGCCTTCCGACTCCAGCTCGCGCAGCAGGAGGTCGGCGAAGAACGCCGGGGCGTCACCGAATTCCGCGCTGCGCAGGGACTGCACCGAGGCGCCCGGCTCCAAGGGATTGGAGGCGTGGAAGCGCTTCAGAGACTCTGTCAGCCTATGCTTCGCAACCTTGACCGATGTGCGAGTGCCGATCCATAGAGGGGCTTCCCGAAGCACCCGCAGGGAGGGCGTCTTCCTAGCCGCGTCCTTCCAGACGGTGGAGCGCCGCCCAGTCAGCGCGGTGAGGCGGCTAGCCGGCAGGCCGTACCGGCTGCGGTCGCAGAGCAGCTTGCAGATCGTCCCGGCGTCGCCTCCGGCCAAGCCTTCCAGAAGGGGCTTCCACGATTCCTTCCGTCGGTGGCGGGAGGCCTGCGGGTGGAGGACCTTCCCTCCGGCGATCGTGGTAAGGGGTGAGAACTTGCGCAGGATAAATCGATCTCCCAGGACCGTCGCAGCCGGGTTAGCCAATCGGATCCGTACGTAGCCCGAGGTCCCCGGGGCCATCGCGGCCGTCCGGCCCGCAGCTTCGAGGAGGAACACGCGGCCCACCGTCTCCGCCGTTCCGAGATGCACGTGCACGGGCGCGGCATGCTTGATCGGCTTAGCCGAAGGAAGCAGCTCCAAGGAGGCCTCGAACTGCTGCGTCACTGCGAACCGGTCCGGCTCCACAACGCACATCCCTCGTGCTAGCTCCGACTTGGGGACGCCCGACAGGTTCGCGGCGACGCGCTGGCCGGCGTACGCGGCTGCGACCGGCCGGCCGTGAACCTGCAGGTTTCTGACCCTGGCGCGACTGCCTCCGGGCAGTGCCTCGACTTCCTCATCGACGCGGATCGCTCCGCTGGCCAGCGTGCCGGTCACGACCGTGCCGAAGCCCTTCATGGTGAACACTCGGTCTACGGGCAGGCGAAGCAGCCCGTCCGCCGGACGGGGAGCCGTGCGCCCAGCCGCCGCCGCCAGAGCTTCGCGCAGCGAGTCCAGACCCGCGCCCGTGGTGCTGCTCACGGGGATCATGGGTGCGTTTTCCAAGAACGAGCCGGCTAGGAACTCCTCGACCTCCAGCTTGACTAGCTCCAGAATCTCCTCGTCAGCGAGGTCGGACTTCGTCAGTGCCACGACGCCACGGCGCACGCCCAGCAGCCGGCAGATCTCGAAGTGCTCCCGAGTCTGGGGCATCACGGACTCGTCCGCCGCCACGACCATGACCACCAAGTCGATGCCGCCGACCCCGGCAAGCATGTTCTTCACGAAGCGCTCGTGCCCAGGGACGTCCACGAAAGCCAGCCGCAGGTCGGGTTCCATCTCCAGGCTCGCGAATCCGAGGTCGATGGTGATGCCGCGGCGCTTCTCCTCCGCCCACCGGTCCGTGTCCGTGCCGGTGAGCGCCCGCACCAAGGAGGTCTTGCCGTGGTCGATGTGTCCGCTGGTGCCGACGACGATGCTGCGTCTCTCGGGCATTCGGGTGGTGGCTTCACTGTATCGCGCCCGGCGGCGGCCAGCGAGGCCAAGGTGGATGGGGCAGAATAGTGGGCGGACCGTGCATTTGCTGCCTGCACTAGCCTCCGGACTCGCCTTGGCCGCCATAGCGCCTGCCCAGCCCGTCGAGGTGGTGAACCTGCATGGCGGCGTGGACTTGGAGGTAGTGGACGGCCAATGGCTGCGGTTCTGGCGCTCGCCGGGCCTGCCGGAGGCGTCGGAAGGGATCGTCGTCAGCAGGTCGCCCGCGCGGCTGCTGGTCGAGGTGCTCCCCCCTCAGGACGAGAGCCCTGACATCAAGGTGAAGATTCCGCTCGGCATGGCGTTCTCGGTGCGGACGGAGGAAGGGGGCATCGATGTCCGGGGCATGGTGCGCCGGGCAGTCCTGCAGTCAGTGCGGGGATCGCTGTCAGTCTCAGTGCCGCTGGCAGTCACCCACTTGGATGTCGAGGTCAGCGACAGGCCCCGGTCGCTTGAGCTTCCTGCTGGGAGGCGGATGCCGTTCCGTTCCAAGATGATCCATCCCCGCCTGCAGGTATGGAGGCTGACCCATGCCGTGCGGTCGAGGGACTTGGCGTTCGGCTCGCTGACTGCGCAGGGTCACGCTCCGCCCAGCCTGACGATCCGCGACTGGAAGATTCCGCAGGACTGGCCGCTCAAGCCCCATGTCCTGGCCGGCGAAGCGGTCGAGAGGCTGCTGGCGCGGGCCGAGCGCCGACGGACCGGAGCGCACCCGCCGCCCGTGCGCCCGCAAGTCGGCGAGCAGGATCGCGACGCGCCCGCGGCGGCGCCCGACGCCCCGCTGTTCAGGTCAGACGTCCGGTTGGTCAGTATGAGCGTCGCTGTGAGCGACAGTTCCGGGCGGCCGATGGTAGGACTGCAAAGGGAGGCCTTCGTGGTCAAGGAGGATGGGGAAGGTCAGGACATCCGCGTGGCCGATCCGGCTGAGTCTCCGTTCAACCTCGCCATCCTGCTCGATTTGAGCGGAAGCACGGCCGTTGACTTGGCCCACATGCGCGCGGCTACCCTCAAGCTAATCCGCATGGCCCGACCGACCGACCGCGTGGCGCTGTACGCGATGTCGGGCAGCATGTTCCACCGCATGACGCCGCTCACCTCCGACCGGGAGCTGCTGATCGAGCGGTGCGCCAGGCTGCCGTACCCCTCGGGCGGCTCCCCGCTCTGGGACACGATCGCGCTGGCCTACGATGACGAGCTGGCACAGCGCGAGGGCGAGCGCAACGCGCTGATCGTGATCAGCGACGGTATCGACAACCGCATCAGCGGCCAGTCCGTTCCGTCCGACCTCCGCGGGCAGCGCCTGATCAACGCCTCTTCCGAGATGGACGCCAGGATCTATCCGGTCTTCCTGCTCTCCGGCGAGCGCTTCGGTCGCAACTGGTCCGCCAGGGCGCGGACGCGTCTGGAGGCCTTGGCGAGGAGGACCGGCGGGAAACTGTTCACCGCCGCCTCGGTGTCGGATGTAGAGCCCGTGCTTCCGGCGCTGGCCAGGGAGATGCGCAGCGTCTACGAAATTGCCTACTATCCCAGCAACCAAGCCTTCGATGGAGGCTGGCGCAACGTCAGGATCGAGGTTGCGATCCCGGGAGCGCGGGTCAGAGCCCGGCCCGGATACTTCGCGGACTGATCCGGGCCGGCCGCCTCGGCATCCCGCGCTGGCGGGGCGGAGCGGCTGGTTCCTCAATTTGTTTCGCGCTCGGCCAGCAGCCCTCCGGCGATGCGCTGCAGCCCGAACCTCTCCACATCGGCGAGGGGCTGCTCCGGCAGATTGAATCGTGAACCGCAAAGGCGTGTTCGAAGTCGTTGTGGCGCGGCAAGGCCTCCCCTCGGGGAGACTAGCATCGCGCAGCTGCGGCCGCCCTTGCTCCCTCCGCGGGAAGCGGGGCGGCAGGCGCTTGGCTCGGGCCGCCGCTGCGGTGCTAGACTGTTTGCCGCCATGGTTTCCCGCCGGACCTTCTTTGCCGCGCTAGGGGGTGTTCCCATGATGGCCGAGCCAGCCGTGCCGCGGGTCAGCGGAGAGCTGAAGATCGTTTCCGTCGAAGCCGTACCCGTGCGGCTGTGGACTCGCTCGTCCCAAGGCCGCCTGCCGGAGTTCCAAGGCCCGTACGATCCGGCGCGGTGGCGCTATAGCGGCCCCTACTCGCAACTGGCCAGCGCCATCGTGGTGATCGTCAAGACGGACCAAGGCATCACCGGCTTCGGTCTCGGAGCGGGTGGAGCTGTCGCTTCGCAGATCATCCACGGGCACCTGCGCCACCTGCTGATTGGCACCGACCCCCTCAATGTCGAGCTGCTGTGGGACCAAATGTACTCCTCCAGCATCTTTTACGGGCGCCGAGGTGTGTTCGTCATGGCGCTCAGCGGAGTCGACAACGCCCTGTGGGACATCGTGGGCAAGTACGCCGAGTCCCCTCTCCACCGGATTCTCGGCGGAGCGACTCAAGGCAAGGTCCCGGGTTACATCACCAACGCCAACCCGCGGACCGGCTTGGACCTAGGCTTCCGGCACTTCAAACTCCCGGTTCGCGACGGCGTGCGGGACGGATCGGCGGGCGCGGCCAGGACCGAGGCGATGCTCCGCGAGGCGCGATCGGCCCTTGGCGACGAGCGGTCGCTGATGATCGATTGCGGCTGTCGCTGGAATGACGTCGGCTACAGCTTGGACATGGCGCGCCGCTTGGAGCCGTACCGGCTGTACTTCATCGAGGAGCCGCTGTCCCCGGACGACATCTTGGGCTACCAGCGGCTCGTTGAGGAGGTGGACAGCACGCTGATCGTCAGCGGGGAGCACGAGTACACGCAGTACGGCTACCGGATGCTGCTGCATCATCGCGGCACGGAGATACTCCAGCCCGACATCAGCTGGTGCGGCGGTCTCACGGCCGTCCGCAAGATTGCCGTGATGGGTGCCGAACGCGGTTTGCCGATCATTCCGCATCGGGGCAGCAGCCTCTACGGCATGCCGGTCGTGCTGACGGCTGACGCTCCGCTGGCCGAGAGCTTCGGAACCGGGGACGCCGCAACGGACCTGATGCTCGCGATGTCCTCGCCCTTTGAGGACGGCTACTACTTTGCCACCGACCGGCCGGGTTTCGGCACGCAAATTACGGAGAAGATGGTTCATGAGCATGCAGGCAGCAGCGCCCAATAGCTTGGAGGTGCGACAACACGGCTTGACACGGAGGGCGCTGCTGACGCTGGTCGGGAGCAGTTTCGCCACCGTCACGAGCGCCGCCGCCGACGGCTTCCGAGGCATCTTTCCCATAGTGGCGACGCCGTATCGGGAGGATGGATCGGTCGACCTCGACACCTTGGCGGAGGAGGTTCGGTTTCTTGACCGGGCCGGGGTGCATGGCATCGTCTGGCCCCAGCTGGCCAGCGAGTACGCGCTCTTGCGGTTCGAGGAGCGCATCGCCGGTGCTGAGGCCATCGTCGCGGCATCGAAGGGGCTGCGGCCCAAGGTCGTCATCGGCGTTCAAGCGTCCGACACGGCAACGGCAGTCCGCTACGCCCGGCATGCTAAGTCCATCGGCCCTGACGCGATCATCGCCCTTCCTCCTCGCGAGGGCGGCCAGCGGGAGTTCGATCTGGACGCTGTCGGCGACTACTACGCGGCCGTCGCTGAGGCGGGCGCGCTGCCGATGTTCATGCAGGCCATCGGCAACATGAGCGTCGAGTTCGTCTCCCGCATGGTGCGGGAGATTCCCAACCTGAAGTTCGTCAAGGATGAGGCCGGGCACACGCTCGGGCGCTTGACCGAGTTCGGCCGCCTCGCGGCGCAGGAGCGTCCGGTCGCCTTCACCGGCGGTCACGGCCAGACACTGGTCGAAGAGATGTCGCGGGGATCCGCCGGAACGATGCCCGCGGCTTCGTGGGTGGACCTCTATGTCCGAGTCTGGGATCTCTGGCATGCCGGTCACCGGGCCGAAGCGACCGACATATTCTCAAAGGCGCTGCTGATGATCGCTCGTGCGCGGGCGCACGGGCTGCCCGCGCTGGCCTATGTGCTGCATCTGCGAGGCGTCTTCCCGAATTGGAAGGTCCGGAATTCCGAGGCCCGCCCGCTGGATGGCCCGGCGAAGAAGATTCTTGAGGAGATGCTGGATTTCGTCGGGCCGTACTTGGTGGCTTGAACGGTTCCCCGGCGCTGCGAGGCGGCCCGTCCGCGACGGTCCCGTGTGGGATGATGGCCCGTGATGCGCCTCGTCCTGCTGCTGATCGCACTGCCCTGCCTGGCTGCGGGGCCGTCGGCGGAAATCAATTTCAAGAAGCATGTCATCGACTTGGGAAGGAACGAGCCGTGTGCCGTAGCCGACCTGAACGGCGACGGCTTCCTAGACATTGTTTCCGGGGAGAACTGGTATCGCGGCCCAGACTTCCAGCGCCAGCCGTTCCGCAGCATTCTCACTTGGAATAACTACATCGACGACTTCAGCGATCTTGCGCTTGACGTGGATCGTGACGGGCATGTCGATGTGGTCAGCGTGGGATGGGGGGAGCGCAAGATCGCTTGGTGGAGGAATCCCGGTCGTGCGATCGGCGAGTGGAGCGAGCGCGCGATCCATGCAGGCCTACCGGTCGAGTTCGCTCTGCTGGTCGACCTCGATGGCGACGGCGAGGCGCGGGAGGTGCTCCCCCAATTCGGCGGCAGGGGACCGGGCAAGACCGCATGGTTCGAGCCAGACGGGGAAGGCGGGGCGTGGGCCGAGCACGTCGTCAAGGCTCAAGCGGACGGGCACGGCATCGGCGCCGGAGATGTGAACGGCGACGGCAGGACGGACATCCTGACGCCCAAGGGCTGGCTGGAGGCGCCCTCCGATCCGAGGTCCACGCCCTGGACCCATCACGCGGAATTCCAGTTTTCCGAGCATGTCGGCTTCCTGCATGTCGAGGACGTTGACGGCGACGGGCTCAACGACATCGTCACCACCCATGCCCACAGCTACGGCATCTACTGGCTACGCCAGTCCTCCGGCGCTGACGGACAGCGCGAGTGGGACCGTCGCACGATCGACGAGGCGTGGTCGCAGGCACACGCCTCGACGCTGGCGGACCTGACCGGAGACTCCCGCCCTGAACTGATCACGGGGAAGCGGCTGTACGCCCACAACGGCAAGGATCCCGGCGGCCGCGAGTCGCTGGGCCTGTACTGGTACGAGTACGTCGAAACCAGACGGGGATGGGAATGGGTGCGCCACACCATCCACTACGGGGGCCGGGTGGGCGGCGGGATGCAGATCCCGGTAATCGATCTCGACCTAGATGGGGATCCCGACATCGTCGTGGCGGGCAAAGGCGGGGTTTACGTGTTCGAGAACCTCACCCGCTAGGCCTATCAGTGCCGTTAGCTGCTCGCCCGAGAGCAGCTAAGGGCTCTCGCCAAAATAACTTTACCGTTTGAGGTTGCTGGGCAGGGGTCCTCGTGTGGTCAGAATGGGCTGGGAACATAGCAGTGGCCCGGATGTTGTGTCGGAGTCACAGCCGCTGCATGAGGCGGGATCACGGGCGCCGAGCGCGAGACTGGACTGGCGACTGCAACCATGCCGGAAACGGAACGGCGCTGCTCTCACAGTCATGATATACTATGTTCTTAATGAAACGGGTCTGAAGCGTGTTTCTCACGCTGTCGCGACGCATGAACCAGCAGGTCGCATTGCTCAAGGAGAAGTACGAGTCCTTGGTGCCTGTGTTCAACGAACGGATGCGGCGGCTGTGGGCGGCCACCGAAGCGCGGGCCTTGGGGCGAGGAGGCATCACCCAGGTGGCGCGGGCCACCGTGCGCGCCGGGCTGCGGGAGCTGCGCGCCGGGCCGGACACCGAGGCATCCGCCCGCAGCGCCCGCGTGCGACGGCCCGGAGGGGGGCTGTTACTTGTCACATTATTTGGCACGAAAATGGGCTGTTTTTGTCAAACTGGATGATTCCAGATAAGGGAACTTTCTCATTTAATGTGACAAATCCATCGGCGTGGGTGAGTCGGCCGGTAGGCTTTCGGACATGCGTTGGAGGTGCTGCGCGGCAGTCCTGCCTGCAATTGCGTGCGCGCAGGGCCGGGAGCCGGGCGAGAACGCCTACGCTCCTCCTGACCCCTTCCTGTTCCTTCTTGCAGTAGCAGTTTTCGAGCTCGCCCTCGCCCCCAGCCAGACGCAAGCAATCCGGAAAATCCCGCTCCTCGCCTGCCATTTAATCCGGAAAACGCCTTGCCAAATAAACCGAAATACAACGTGCGCCGTGCTAAGGCACTGGCTCCCAGCGGGTGCGAAGCCCGCCCGGCTAACTGTCGCTCCAGCCGGAAGCCGTCGGAGCGGGTCATGGAGGTAACGACATGGACTGAAGCACTCCGACGTGACGGGCCGCCTTATGGGCGGCTCAGCGAGCACGCAGGCCGCAACGCGAGTGAACGCCGAGCAGGCCTCGAAAAGGATGATGCGGAGGCCGACCCGCCGTTGTTTCGGGGAAGGCAGCCAGCGTCCGGGAAGCGAGCGACGCGAGCACCGGGCGTCTCCGCCGGGGTATTGGCGGCAGCATGTGTGCCAGAGGGAGACGGAGGCAACACGGGAAGCCCTGTCGGTGGCGTGCACGCGCCAACCGGACTCCCGCGAGGGACAGGCCGGGCCGGTCAGGGTGGCGGAGAGGCCCGTAGTACCGGGGAAGCCGGGTAATGCCGGTGGAGGGAAGGGGCCTCAGTTCGAGAGCGATGCAGGAAGGGGGACAGGACCGATGGAGACTGGCGCGAGCCTATTAGCTCCGGAAAAGTTCGGAGACTCCGGAGCGCATCACCTGCGCAAGCGAAGGAAGACCCGGACCACCGCGCGCAGCAGTGGCCGGGAGAACTGGCACGCGCCGTTGACGCACCTGCGGACCAGCGGCTCAGCCAGTGGCTGTGTCGGAAGCACCAGGCGAAGTCGGGCCACCCCGTGCGGTACCCGAGCGAGAGGCTGAGGATTGACTTCGGCCTCGTGCGCCGGCCAGTGCGGACGGCCAGCTTTCCGTGGGCGAAGGCAGGATCTCGTCCGAGAGCCGGATGCTGGAAATCGGCACGTCCGGTTCGATGAGCGGGGAGAGGAGACGTAGCTAAGCGGGAAGGTCAGTGAGGCACCTACAGATGGCGAAAGCCGTAGGAACAACCCTAAAACAGCTACTGCTTCCTTGCTAAGGCCAACGCGCCTCTCCTCGACTCTACAGGGGCGCAAGCGGCTGACCGCACGCGACCCGCAGCTGACAGCCGCGCTGCAGCAGCTGCTGCAGCCGGTGACGAGGGGGGATCCGATGTCCCCGCTGCTGTGGACCTGTCGCAGCGCGGCGCGCTTGGCGCAGGAGTTGCGGCAGGCGGGGCGGCCCGTGAGCGAGCGCACGGTGAACCGGCTGCTGCATGAGCTGGGATTCAGCCTGCAGGCCAACCGCAAGACCTTGGAAGGGAAGCAGCATCCGGACCGCGACGGGCAATTCCGGCACCTGGCGCGGCGAGTGCTGGCCTTTCAGCGACTGCGGCAGCCGGTGATCTCGGTCGATTGCAAGAAGAAGGAGCTCCTCGGCCGCTACCGCAACGGCGGGCGGGAATGGAGACCGCGAGGCTGCCCGGAGCCGGTGAAAGTGCATGACTTCATGGATCCGAGCTTGGGCAAGGCGATCCCTTACGGTGTGTACGATGTGGGTGCCAACGTAGGCTGGGTCAGCGTGGGAGTGGACCACGACACGGCCGAGTTCGCAGTGGAGACGCTGCGGCGGTGGTGGCGGCAGATGGGGCAGGCAAGCTACCCGCTGGCGCGGAGGCTGCTGGTGACAGCCGACGGCGGCGGGTCGAACAGCAGTCGCAGCCGGCTGTGGAAGCTGGAGTTGCAGGGGCTGGCTGACGAGCTGCAGCTGGTGATCTCGGTGTGCCATCTGCCACCTGGAACGAGCAAGTGGAACAAGATCGAGCATCGGATGTTCAGCCACATCACGCAGAACTGGCGAGGCCGCCCGCTAGTGAGCCGCGAGGTGGTGGTCAAGCTGATCGGTGTTACTGAGGGGAGCAAAAGTGATTGCCGTCCGAGGTGTCACGCCAAGATGTACTTGCAGTCCTCCTGCTCAAAGAATTGCTGAACGACTTGAGGGGCCTTCCTGAGCTGGGCGATCGCATCCGTCAGCAGGTCCTTCAATTCCGACTGGGTCTTGAACACCTGTTGGCCAACCCTGCGTTTCACCCAAGCCCACAGCAGCTCCACCGGATTCAACTGCGGAGAGTAGACCGGCAGGAAGAACAACTTGACCTGCTGGTCACCCTCGGATGCGGCTGAGAACTCCTTCACGGCGCGCGCCCTATGGATGCTGCAGTTGTCGACTACTACGTAGATCGGCTTCCCTTGCTCCGCTTGGATGGTCTGCAAGAACTCAATGAAACTCGCCGCCTTGGAATTCTCGGACTGAATGCGGAAGTGAAGCTGACCGTCGGGGGTGATGGCCGCGAACATGTTCCAGCGGAACCTCTTGCCCGTGTCGACCACCACAGGGGTCTTGCCACGCACGCCCCAGGTCCGCCCGACATGGTAGTCCGCTCGCATCCCGGCTTCGTCCACGAACAGGATCACAGCGCCTTCTTCGCGTGCGTTTTCCTTTAATTCAGGATATTTTGTCTCGATCCAAGCCTTCATGTCGCCGACACTGCGGAGATAGGAGCGGAACTTGGGCTTCTGGGGCGTCAGGCCCAGGCGCTTGAGGGCGCGACGAACAGTCCACACGCTGGCCTTGACTCCGAACTGGTCGAGGAGCACCTGCCGCACGCGGCCCGCAGTCCAATAGGCGAACGAGAACTTCAGCTGCTGGGGGGTCTTGTCACGGACAGTGGCGAACATCCACTGCAGGATCTCGTCGCTGAGGATGGGCGGACGGCCAGCACGCGGCTTGTCTTCCAAGGCCCCAAAGCCATCCGCAGCCACCTTGACAAGCCAAGTAATGATGGTCGGTTGAGTGACAGAGAAGAGGGCGGACAGAAGGGGAATCTGGAGTCCACTCTGCACCAGCGAAACGATTTGTTTCCTGAGGGCGACCTTTTCCAAGAGTGGGACCGTTCTGAAGTCCCGCTTAAAGTATGGATCCATAATGCGATACTACCATGCTCAGAACCCGGTGCGCAAGCGCATTTGAGGTGGAATAGAGTTCCAGAATGCAAGGAAATGACTTTTGCTCCCCTCAGTACGACGACGACGCAGGGCTTGCGGATAGCATCGGCCTTGGATGAGAACGAGTATCCTTTGGGCCGCAAGGTTGCCGAGGCGGAAATGGAGGCGCTCAAGATCAAGCGTGACAAGTTCCACGGCGAGTGGAACTATCACCTCTCTCCGAGGTAGTAAACGGTAAAGTTATTTTGGCGAGAGCCCTAAGCGCGCACGGCGGCCAGTACGAGGTCGTCGAACGAGAAGTCTGGTGCGGGTCTCGCTCCGCTCTTGAAGCGCCTGTACCAGTCCCAAGCGCGACGCAGCCCGGCCGCCATTGAAGCGGTGCGGAAGCCGAATTCCTCGCTCGCCCTGCTGGTCTGCATGGTGATGGGAGGCCGGTCGAAGTACTGGCCGAAGTAGTACGGGGGCTCGAACTCTTGGCCGCCCAGCCGACGGATCATCCGCCGAGGCACGTACCGCAAGTCCGGCTCGACGCCTGCCGCCGCGCCGAGGGCGCGAACGAATTCGTCCTGACGCAGGGGGGCGGCGTGGGCCACATTGTAGGCGCGGCCCGCGGCGGCCGGGCTGTCGGCCGCGAGCATGGCCGCGCGGGCGAAGTCCCCGACCTCGACGAACTGCATGAGTGGGCTTCCGTCCCCCGGCACGATGACGGGGCGGCCGGCAGTCAGACGGTCCCAGAAGAACGCCTCCCGGTAGAACGGGTTGCGCGGGCCGTAGATGAACGGCGGCCGCAGCGTAGTTGCAGCGATCCCGCGCTCGGGCAGCAGCTCAAGCAGCGCACGCTCGGAATCCGCCTTGTTACGGCAGTACGCGTCGGGATGGCGGGGCCCGGCGAGCGGTGAGTCCTCGTTCCTGTCGAGGCCCTCTCCGTAGGCGGCGCAGCTGGACACGAACACGTAGCGCTTCAGCTGCGGCCCGATTGACTCGGCAGCGGCCCGCACTTGCGCCCCGGTCGTGCCCCGCTCCCAGTCGTAGACATTGTCGAACACGTACTCAAAGCCCCGGCCTTGCACGGCGCGGGTCAGCGCCGCGGTGTCGTTGCGGTCGCAGCGGATTTCCCGGCAACGGTCGCCGAACGGAGTCCCGCGGCTTCGGTGTAGGATCGTGACCCGGTCGCCCCGTCTCAGCAGGCGGGAGACTAGCTCGCGGCCGATGAACAGCGTTCCGCCAATGACGAGCACCCGGCGCATCGCAAGTCCTCCTTCCGCCGATTGCAGCGGCGCTTCAGCCCTTCGGCCGGACCCTGAGGGCCAAGCCCAGCTCCGTCAGGTTCTTCGTCGGCACGGTGTTGGGTGCGTCGCACATCAAGTCGGTGCCCTTCGCCGTCTTGGGGAAGGCGATCACGTCCCGGATCGTGGACTCGCCGGCCAGCAGCATGATCAGCCGGTCCAAGCCCAAGGCGATGCCGCCGTGCGGCGGAGTGCCGTGCTTGAGGGCGTCCAAGAAGAAGCCGAAACGGTGCCTAGCTTCGTCAGCCCCCATGCCGAGCGCCTCGAAGATCCTCGTCTGGAGGCCTTGCTGGTAGATCCGGATGGAGCCCGATCCGAGCTCCACGCCGTTCAGAACCAAATCGTAGGCCTTGGAGCGGCATGCGCCGGGATCGGTCAGCAGCTTGTCGAGATCGTCATCGTGTGGTGCGGTGAAGGGATGGTGGGACGGCGTCCACCTGCCTTCGTTGGAGTCCCACTCGAACATCGGGAAGTCCGTGACCCAGAGGAATCGGAAGTCGTCGTTAGCTAGTAGGCCGTGGCGGTCGGCGAACTCCGCCGCGATGCGGGTCCGCAGCGTTCCGGCTGCCCGCAGCACAGCCTCGTCCGGCCGGGGGCCGTCCGCCGGCTGCAGGCCCGTGACCAGTACCAGGAAGTCGTCCGGAGCGGCGTCCAGCCGCTCGCGAACGCCCGCCATCTGGGTCGGCATCTTTCGCGTCAGCCCCCGGAAATCGTCGAAGACCCGCAGGTTCAGTTCCTTGGCCGGCAACCGGAACTGCTCGCGCTGTCGCCGCGTGAGGTGTCCGACCGACGGCGTCCGGATCGCGATCATAGGTCCGGTCATTGGAAGGTCGCCGGGGTTCAGCAGGTCGGTGACCACGGCCATCGGCGGCAGCCGCACGTCCGGCTTGTCGCTCCCGTACCGAGCCATGGCCTCTGCGTAAGTGAGTCGGGGGAGGGGAAGCGCCGGCGAGTTGGCCCCGGCCGCCTGGCAGACGCTGGCGAGCAGCCGCTCGACGACTGCGAGCACGCTGTCCTCGCGCACGTAGGACATCTCGACATCGATCTGGGTGAACTCCGGCTGGCGGTCCGCCCGCAGGTCCTCGTCGCGGAAGCAGCGGACGATCTGGAAGTAGCGGTCGCAGCCGCCCACCATCAGCAGCTGCTTGAACAGCTGAGGGGACTGGGGCAGGGCGTACACGCGGCCGGGCTGGATCCGGCTGGGCACTAGGAAATCCCGTGCGCCTTCCGGCGTCGACCTCGTCATGAAAGGGGTCTCGACTTCCAAGAAGTCCTGCTCGTCGAAGTTCCGCCGAATCGCGAGGTTGACATCGTGCCGTAGGCGGATGTTGCGCTGCATCCGCGGCCGGCGCAAATCGATGTACCGATACCGCAGCCGCACTTCCTCGCTGACCGACACGCGCTCATCCTCATCCAGCACGAACGGCGGCGTCTCTGAGGTGTTGAGCACGGTCACCTCGTGCGCCACCAGCTCGACTGTGCCGGTGTCGAGGTTGGGGTTGAAGGTGTCCTCCGACCGCTGCACGATCGGCCCTTTGACCGCGATCACGTACTCGCTGCGCAGGGACTCCGCCTTGGCATGCGGCTCCGGGTGGGTCTCGGCATTGAACACGATCTGCGAAATCCCGCTTCGGTCGCGCAGATGCAGGAAGAGGAGACCGCCCAAGTCGCGCTTGCGATGCACCCAGCCCATCAGCAGCGCTTCGGAGCCGATGTCGCGATCGCGGATCTGGCCGCAGTAGTGGGTCCGCTCCAAGGAGCCCATCGGTTCCACGGAGGGTTCAGGCATTCTCTGACTTGGCATCAGGACTCGTTCCGGTAGTGCGCCGCGAGCTCCACGTAGCGCGCTGCGTTCTCTCGCGTGCGCTCCACCTCTGCGGGAGTCACCGAGCGTCGGACCTTGGCTGGCACGCCCGCCACCAGGCTGCGGGGCGGGATGTCGGAGCCGCCCAAGACGACCGCGCCGGCGGCGACGATGGAGCCGGAGCCGATACGCGCCTTGCTGAGAATGGTGGATCCCATGCCGATCAGGCAGTCGTCGCCCACTTCGCAGCCATGCACGGTGCAGGAGTGGCCGACCACGACCCTGTCGCCGATCTGGAGCGGGGCGTCGTCGTCCTCGTGGAGGCAGCTGTTGTCTTGGATGCTCGTCTCGCTGCCGACGGCCACGGATGCCGTGTCGGCCCGGATGGTGACGTTGCACCACACACTCGATTTCTCCCCAATGGCGACGTCGCCGATCAGTACGGCGCTGGGTTCGACGAAGGCGCTGGCCGCTACGGCGGGCCGAACGCCGCGGAAGGTTCGGATCATGGCTGTCGGGGGGCCGCAGGGGCGGGTGGGACGCGATTCGGCGCCGGCGGGAGCCCGATAGGTCCGGGCTGCCTCCAAGTTAGCACAGCAGTCCCGAATGGGCCTCGGTGGCCTAGCGCTAGATCGTAGTTAACTCATTGCTGTAGCTGCGAGTTGAACTTGGCCTAGCCGAATCTGTGAGAGGCCCCGGGGCTCTGGACCAAGTCTGGAAAATGACCGCAGCGGTGCGGACGGGTTAGTGGCCAGCGGCGTCTTAGGCGTGCTCTAGCCCGCCGTCTGCGGGGGCTAGCGCTGACTCGCACTTGACACCGGGGGGTTGGATCGTATAGAAGAGTGGTGTGCGGGTTGGGCTGCGCATGCTGAAGCCGGCCACGGTGGAGTGGTTGCGCCGGGCACTGTCGAAGGGCACGTTGACGCGTGCCCAGGTGGCACGGGGACTGTGTCGGAGAGACGGCTGGCGGAACGCCCGCGGGAAGCTGTGCGCAGCGTCGGCGCGCAAGGGCCTGCCTGCGCTGGCGGCGGAGCTGGGGCTGCCCATGCCGCCGGTAGTGCGCCCGACGGGGGGCTGCCGGCGGCGCTCGCGGCGGCGGGCGCGGCGCAGCGTCCCGCCGCTGCGGCTGCAGTGCTCGCTGCCGGAGCTGGGAGAGGTCAGCCTGCGCCTGGCCGACACGGCCCAGCTGCGGCGGCAGTACGGGGATCTGCTGACGGCGGAACATCCGCTGGGGCGCGGGCGGGCACCGGGTTGCCGGCTGGTGTACGGCATCCGGGCCGGGGGCCGGGAGCTGGGAGTGGTCAGCTTCGTGGCCGCGCCGATGCGCTTGGGGCCGCGCGACCAGCATCTGGGCTGGGACGAGCGCACCCGCCGCCGGAACCTGCCCCGGCTGGTCTCCAACGACCGTTTCCTGGTGCGGCCCGGCGTGGTGGTCCACAACCTCGCCAGCCACGTGCTGGGCTTGGCGCTGCGGCGCTTGAGCAGCGACTGGGAGCGGTTGCACGGCAGCGCGCCGGTGGCGGTGGAGACCTGCGTCGCGCAGCAGCGGCGGGCCACGTGCTATAAGGCGGCGGGCTTTGAGTGCTTGGGGGAGACGGAGGGCCTGCCGTGGGGCGCCCAGCAGCCCACGCGGGCGCAGCGCGCCCAGCCGGACTTCCGCGAACCGGAGCGCCATCCCAAGCAGGTCTGGGTCAAGCCGCTGGTGCCCGATTGGGAGCGTGTGCTGCGGGAGAAGGCGCGGCTGGTGCTGGGTAGCTTCCCGAGGCTGGACTTCGACAGCGAGGAGGCGCACTGGTCGGCGCGCGAGTTCGAGCGCTCGGACCTGCCGGACCGGCGCCTGCGGGAGCGGCTCAAGGCCATGGGCGGGGCCTGGGAGCAGCGCCCGGGCGAGTGCCTGCCGGCCATCTTCCCGCGCGGCAAGGACCAGCAGGCCGCCTACCGCTTCCTGCGCAATGAGAGGGTTTCCATGAAGGACATTCTGGCGCCGCACCGGGAGGCCATGGTGGACCGCTGCCAGCTGCTGGCGGGCACCGTGCTGCTGGTGCAGGACACGACCACCCTGAACTACACCGGGCTGGGCGAGTGCACGAGCGGCCTGGGGCCGCTCAAGAAGCGCAGTGAGAGTGCGCGCGGGCTGCACGTGCATGCCTCGGTGGCCTACACGGAGGGCCGCCGGCCGTTGGGGGTGAGCAACTTGGAAGTCTGGGCCCGGCCGCTGGAGGAGCCGCCGGACGAGCGCGAGCGAGAGAGCCAGCGCTGGTTGCGGGGGCTGCGGCAGGGTTTCGAGCTGAGCCAGGCCTGCCCTGATCAGCGCATCGTGGTGGCGGGCGACCGCGAGAGCGACATCTACGAGCTGTTCCGGGAGCGGGAGCAGCGCGAGCAGGCCGGCGAAGAGAACGTGGAGCTGCTGGTGCGCGTGCACCTGGGCCGGCAGCGCAAGGTCAAGGTGTGGGACCCGAGCCTGCGGTCGCTGATGCTGCGCTCGATCCCCATGCAGGCCGACTTCCAGCAGCGGGTGCGCTTCCGGCGCACGTTCCGGCTGAGCTCGCAGGGTGGGCAGCGGGCCCGCCAGCGGCGCAAGGTGAAGACCCAGGTGAGCATCGGGCCGGTCGAGCTGCAGCCGCCGGAGGCGCGCCGCCAGCGGGGCGAAGCGGGAGTGGAGGCCTGGCTGGTGCATGTCGAGCAGCTCGATACGCGGCCGGGGGAGGATCCGCTGGAGTGGTTCCTGCTGAGCACGGCGGGCGGGTTGAGCAAGCGCTGGGCGAAGCGCATCGTGGGCTGGTATGAAGCCAGGTGGTCGGTGGAAGAATTTTTCAGAGCCGCTTCAAACTACCCCATTCCACGATTCTCGTCCGGAGCAGGCGCGATTTTGCCGCCGGGGGCACCCGTTCGACGGCTGGCCGCTCAAGATCGTGTCCAGCCGGAGGCGTCCCAGCGGCCAGCTGTGGCTGTACGTTGAGCTGCCCGACGGTCGTCGGCGCTCCTTCCCCGCTGCTTGGACCACGCTGCAGCCGCCGCCGGAGGGCGCCCAGTGCGTGCGCGTCCGCGTGTCTCACCTGCGCGGCTTGCGTACGCTGGTGGGAGCCTTGCGGAGGCGCCATGCGAGAGAAAGAGAAGCGGCGGGCAGCGGGGCTGGAGGGCAGCCTGCTGGCGTTGCTGGAGCACGAGGAGCGGCAGGCTCGCTGGCAGAGTCTGCCGGCCCGGGCGCGGCGGGCAGCGGTGGAGCAGCTGGCGCGGATGATGCTGCGGGCGCGAGCGCGGGAGTTGAGCGATGAAGCGGGAGACGCTGATCCGGCCGCGGCATCTTGAGCGGCTGGCGTTGGTGTACGTGCGCCAGTCGACGCCGGGGCAAGTGCTGGAGAACCGGGAGTCGACGCGGCTGCAGTACGAGCTGCGGGAGCGGGCTGAGCAGCTGGGCTGGCCGCGGGAGCGCATCGAGACGATCGACGAGGATCTGGGCTGCTCGGGATCAGGGGAAGTGCGGCGCGCAGGGTTCGCGCGGCTGCTGCGGAGCGTGGCGCGGGGGCGGGTCGGAGCGGTGTTCGGGCTGGATGCTGTTATTTGTCACATTATTTGGCACGAAAATGGGCTGTTTTTGTCAAACTGGATGATTCCAGATAAGGGAACTTTCTCATTTAATGTGACAAATCCATCGGCGTGGGTGAGTCGGCCGGTAGGCTTTCGGACATGCGTTGGAGGTGCTGCGCGGCAGTCTTGCCTGCAATTGCGTGCGCGCAGGGCCGGGAGCCGGGCGAGAACGCCTACGCTCCTCCTGACCCCTTCCTTTTCCTTCTTGCAGTAGCAGTTTTCGAGCTCGCCCTCGCCCCCAGCCAGACGCAAGCAATCCGGAAAATTCCGCTCCCCGCCTGCCATTTAATCCGGAAAACGCCTTGCCAAATAAACCGGAAGACAACAATGCCTCGCGCTTCGCGCGCAACGGGGCGGACTGGTTCAAGCTGCTGCGCTGGCTGCGGGCCACGGAGACGTTGCTGGTGACGGACGAAGGGGTGTATGACGCCAACAGCGGGGACGACAGTTTCGTGCTGGGCATTCACGGGGCCCTGTCGGAGTCGGAGCTGTACAAGATCAAGGCGCGGCTGGACAAGGGGATGCTGAGCAAGGCGCGGCGGGGCGAGCTGTACCACCACGTGCCGACGGGCTACGTGGTGGACGGCAAGCGGCTGCGCAAGGATCCGGACCGGGATGTGCGCGAAGCGGTGGGCGAGGTGTTCCAGCGATTCCGGGAGCTGGGGACGGCCCTGCAAGTGGCGCGGCAGCTGCGGGAGGAGGGGCTGAAGCTGCCGACGCGGCATCCGGACGAGCGGGGCTTGGAGTGGCGCGAGGCGACCTACTCGCGGGTGTGGCACGTGCTGCGGAACCCGGCCATGGGCGGGGCGTACGCGTGGGGCAGAACGCGCACGCGGCTGCAGCTGGACGAGCGGGGTCGGGAGCGGAAGACGAGGCACAAGCTGCCGATGGAGGAGTGGCGGGTGTTGCTGACGGAGCACCATGAGGGCTACGTGGAGTGGCAGGAGTGGCTGTCGATCCAGGCGCGGCTGGCGGGGAACGCAGTGCGGCAGGGCGGACGGGGGGCGGCGCGGGAAGGGCGGGCTCTGCTGCAGGGGCTGGCCGTCTGCGGACGCTGCGGGCGGCAGTTGACCGTGCGTTACGCGAGCGCGGTGCAGTACCGCTGCGAGCCCGATCTGGACGGCAAGGGGGGCTGCCAGTACCTGGGGGGCATGCGGCTGGACCGGCTGGTGGCGGAGATCGTGCTGGACGGGCTGGGGCCGGCAGCGGCGGAGGCTGCCCTGGAGGCGGAACGGCAGCGGGACAAGGAGGAGCGGCGGCAGCTGCTGGGCTACCGGCGGGAAGTGGAGCGCAAGGAGTGGGACGAGCGCAAGGCGCGCAAGGAGTACTTGGAGGTGGAGCCGGAGTTCCGGCGGGTGAAGCGGACGCTGGCGCGGGACTGGGAGCGGGCGCAGCAAGAGCTGGAGCGGGCGCAGGAGGCCTTGGCGGGAGCGCGGAAGGATCTGCAGGCGGCGCGGCAGGGCGCGCCGGCCAGTGTGTCGCCGGAGGAGCGGGAGGGGCTGGCGCGGTGCTGCGAGGACCTGCGGGCGGTGTGGGAAGACGCGGCGACCACTTGGCGGGACCGCAAGCGACTGCTGCGGGCGGTGCTGGAGGAAGTGGTGCTGACAGCGGACCGCGAGGCGGGCAAGCTGGGAGTGCTGCTGCGCTGGCGGGGGGGCTGGATCGACGAGCGGGAGCTGGGTTTGCAGCCCGTGCCGCGGCCCGAGCGCACGCCGGCGGCGACCGTGGAGCTGGTGCGGCGGCTGGCGCAGTTCCAATACGACCCCGAGGTGGCCGCGGAGTTGCGGCGGAGAGGGCTGCGCACCGCTCGCGGTCTGGAGTTCACGTGGCAACGGGTGGCGGCCGTGCGGAGGCAGTACGGCATCCCCGGCTGCCCGCGCAAGCAGGCCGGCGGTCCGGAGCCGGTGTCGGTCAAGGCAGCGGCGCGGGAGCTGGGAGTGTCGATGTCCTCGCTGTACCGCTGGATTGAGCAGGGCTGGGTGCCGGCCGAGCGGTCGGGGCCGGAGGGCGCCCTGCGGGTGCGGCTGGACGCGAGGGTGAGGGCGAAGTTCCGCGCGGCGGTCCCGGAAGGTTACGTGCGGGCCGAGGCGGCGGCGCGGCAGCTGGGAGTGTCCCGCCAGACGATCTGGTCGCGCATCCGGGCCGGCTCGCTGCCGTCGCTGCGCGTGGTGCGGGGCGCGGAGCGGGGCTTGTACGTGCGGTTGGACAGCGTGCCGCAGCCGCGCTTGCCAGGCTTGTCGGGCGCGACTGAGGAGAGCGACTGATGCGAGCGCTGGGGAGGAGCGGGCGAACGAGGGGGCCGCTTTGCCGGCGCGGGACGGGGCACACCGCGAGCCGTCCCGTCGGCCGCCCGGCCGCTTCTCACGACGCAAAGTGCCTGCTGGGGCGCACTGGCGGGCAGCATGCCGGCCCTGGCCGGCGGGCAGCGGCTGCCGCCGGTCCATTCTCAGTGCCGGGAGCAGGGGAGCCGGCCGGCCGGGGGGCTGAAACCGCCGCCCGGCCGCATTCCCACGACGTAAGACGTGCTGGCGCGCTGGAGCCAGCCGCTCCGAGCAAGGCCCGCCGCTCCCAATTTGCCATGCCTGGCGGGACGCCCGGGCCGCGGTGGCATGGCCCGCTCTGGAAGCGTCGACTCCGCGACTGCCGCGGGCGGGCGGGCCGGTGCTCTGCTCGGGCTGCGGAGCCGCACCGCAGCCCGTTCCGGGTCCCAGAGGGAGCGCTGGGGCGCTTCGCGGGCGAATTCAGCGTGTCTGGGCCGCCATTCCCGCCGATATGGCAGCTCAAGGAGGGGGCATCCGCCTCCTTGCAGCGTCAGGCCCACCTCGGATGTGACTGGCATGGCCTTCCGGACTGCGCCGGGGCAAGAGCAGAATCGAACCGTCTTGCGGGTCCCGATTCTCCAACCGGCGCCGCCCGCCCAAGGCGCTGTACGACAATGGAGGTGCATTGTGAAGACTAACCGTTCAAAGTTTTAAAAAGTGGTGCGCGCATCCAGGACCGCCGCCTGCGCACGGCCGCTGCGCTGCGCAAGTGCCTGGCGTTCGACGCCGTCACGGCCTGGCAGGTCTGCTCGCTGGCGCGCTACGCGCGCGACGCGCCGCAGACGCCGGTGGACGCCGTGTTGACCTGGGCCGAGATCACGGCGTTGTGGATCCACGTGCAGGCACAGGAGCTGTGGCGGCCGAGCGAGCGGGGGCGCGCGCCACCGCGCGACATCCGGACTTGGGTGGTGTGGCTGGCGATGACGTCCGGCTTCCGGCCCTCGAAGCGCCGGCCCCTGCCGGGCAACGCCGTGCTCTGGCGGGCCTGCGTCACGTTGGGGCAGTGGGTGCAGCACGATCAGGCCCGGCTGGAGTCCCTGCCCAGCCGGCCCGTCTTCGCGGAGCCGCCGGACGCAGCCGGGCCGCAGGCCAGCGAGTCCCCGTAGCACCCCGCCGGAGAGCTCGGGCCCGGCGCGACAGCTCGCGGCTCACCACTGGGCCCCTCAGCGGGGGGCCCAGCCCGGAGCCCGTGCGTCTGCAGCCGCTGCGGGGTGGGCCAGTCTGCTGGCTGAACCCCGCACCGCCCACTGGCTGGAGGGCAGTCGCCGGCCCAGGTAGGCACTGGCGCCCCAGCGACAGCGGCCGCCCACTCTCCTGTTGTCTTCCGGTTTATTTGGCAAGGCGTTTTCCGGATTAAATGGCAGGCGGGGAGCGGAATTTTCCGGATTGCTTGCGTCTGGCTGGGGGCGAGGGCGAGCTCGAAAACTGCTACTGCAAGAAGGAAAAGGAAGGGGTCAGGAGGAGCGTAGGCGTTCTCGCCCGGCTCCCGGCCCTGCGCGCACGCAATTGCAGGCAAGACTGCCGCGCAGCACCTCCAACGCATGTCCGAAAGCCTACCGGCCGACTCACCCACGCCGATGGATTTGTCACATTAAATGAGAAAGTTCCCTTATCTGGAATCATCCAGTTTGACAAAAACAGCCCATTTTCGTGCCAAATAATGTGACAAATAACATCTCCCGTCCCATCCCCCCGCAGACGGCGGGCTAGAGCACGCCCAAGACGCCACTGGCCACTAACCCGTCCGCACCACTGCGGCCATCCTCCAGACTTGGCCCAGCGCCCCGAGGCCTCTCACCGATTCGGCTAGGCCAAGTTCAACTCGCACCTGCAGGAATGAGTTAACTACGATCTAGCGCTAGCTCGGTGGCGGACCGCGCGGCAGCGGAGTGCATCACTTCCCAGCAGGTGCGTTGCGAGCGGATCACAATGGCAATCAGGTCTTCGCTCCGGGGGCAACGGAGGGATTCGGGCTGACGGGCTGCCCTCGAGGCGGAAGGCGTCCTGCGTCGTCAAGGCTTCGTTTGGCCGTTCGTCACGCAGCAAGGCGGGTGCTATGAGCCGGGATTTCTTCCCATGCAAGACTGGCCACTGGTTCGACCGGTCTAGGAGTTCTGGTCGTGGGCCGATCCTCAGCACAAGCTGCTCAGACTCGATCCAAGGTGGTGGAAAGCACGGCCACGGGCAGTGATCCTCTAGGCGACGCCTGCTGCTCCGGTGCCGGTGGTTCAGGCAAGACCGCACGGTAGCGAGCCGAGGGTCAGCGGTCGCCCCCACGGGCTGCTGAGACCGGGTTGCCGGCGGGGGCATCGGATGGCGCTCGCAGGCCGCCGCCCACTGCGAGCGCCGGACGTTGGCCCTGCTAAGGGTTGTATCCAGCTCCTACTAGGATGGGCACGCCGCTCGCTCGCACCAGCTTCACGAAGGCGACTTTGGGGCGCAGCATGCCCGAGTCCGGGTCCGTTAGGGTGTAGTACCAGTAGGTCTCGCCGAAGAGTCCGGCGGCCCCGACCCCGTCGCGCCCGTCGAACAGATCCTCGATCCGTCCCGACACCTCGTAGCTGGCCGGGTTCGAGCTGAACAGCACGGTGCCGGTGGCCAAGTCCAGCCCGAACACGTAGATCGAGTCGTGGTTCCAGCGGGGGGAAGTCTCAAGCACCGGGCCGGCGAAGTACCCGGCTTGCTCGACGGTGTGCGCCGCGCATCGCACGAACTGCTTCAGCCGCTCCTCGCTCGGGTCAGCCTCCAGATGCATCGCGTTCACCTCCGAAGCCCGGCATGCCCCAGGGAAGTCAGGGGCGTGGAAGCCTGCTCCGATCGCGACGCGCTCCCCATTCCAGTCGATCGTGATCACGTAGGAGCTCTTCGGCTCGCTCAAGCCGGTCGTGGGGTTGATGAAGGCGTAGTGGACCCAGCCCTCGTCGACGATGCTGAGGACTCTCGCCAACTCGAAGTAGTAGTCGGTGCCGAAGGTGTCGACGGATTCGCCCCACGGCAGGCCTTCCCGTGTCCGGTCGGGAGGGAAGACATGCGCCACTGCGACGTCGCCCGATCCGGCTAGTCCGTCGACGAACACGTAGGTGGGGCCGTGTCGCCAGCGCTCGTCCTCGTTGAACGCTCTGCGAGCCTCTTCAGTGCCGTGCTCCCTCGCGTACTCGGCCGCGCACTGCACGAACGATCGGATGTCGTCTCCGTTGCGCACGGCGCTGGCGGAGATCACGTTGGCGGAGCAGGGCAGGGTCGAGCTGGCCACCCCTTGCTCCAAGTAGAAGCCGGAACCGACGAGCACCGGCACTCCCTGCGCGACGACTCTCTTGAGGAAACCCGCCTTCTTCTCCACACGCCGGGTGACGGGGTTGAACGCTCGGTAGTAGATCTCGGCCTCTCCGAACGTGTGGGCCATGTCGATCATGTCGCGACCGCCGAACTGGTCGACCTCGCGTCGCCCCCATTCGTACAGAGGTAGGCCGTTCAGCAGGAACCTGCTCCCAGACATCAGCTGGTTGCCCATCATGTCCATCACATAGACGTAGGACGATCCCGACGACCAGCGCTCGTCCCTCTCGAGGCTGTGTTTCGCGAAGTAGCCCTCCGTTTCCACGACTGCGGCGGCGCAGCGAACGAACTGCCTCAGCGCCTCGGGGGTCGGATTGGCCTCTAGCAGAACTGCGCTGACTTCGTCTTCGTGGCATGTCCCAGGCCAGTCCGGCGAATAGATTCCCGCCCCGAGCGTGGCCCGGGAACCGTCCCAGTCGACTTCAATCGCGTAGGACGCCTTCGGAGATCTCCTGCCGGTGGCAGGATTCGTGATGGAGTAATAGGTCCAGCCGGCCTTCCGCACCTGCGTTATGCGGTACAGCTCGTAGAACAGGTCGGTACCGAAATCGTCGATCGACTCGCCCCAGGACCGGCCTTCGCGCGACGGATCAGGCGGATAGACGAAGGTGGTCGAGTCCTCGCCAGACTTGGCGATGCCATCCACGAAGACATAGATGGAGCCGTGCTTCCAGCGGGCGTCTTCGTTGAACGCACGCCGGGCCTCTTGGGTGCCGTGCTCATCCAAGTACTCCTTGGCGCACTCGACCAGCGCCTGCACATCGCTCTGGCTGCGAACAGCTTGAGCAGTGATCGTGTGATCGGCGCAGGCGGCCTCAGCGCGAGGAGTGCCGAGACCCATACTGAGCATCAAGGCCGCGGAAACAAGTGAGAGATTTCCTGCTCGCATGGCCCGAGAATAGCAGAACCGGGAGGCTAGGATCCCAGAGCCGCGGACGGCCGAAGGGATGCCAATGCAGTTCGGGCCGAGGGTTCCCGTCGCGGGCCGGTGCCGTTGAGCTGCGTACTCGTTGGCCCGGTGAGCGGCCCTCGTGATGGACACCAAGTGGTCCGTCCTAGCAACGGTCGGCGACCTAGGCCTATCATGAGGGACTGCCGGAGCAGCTTGCCGGAGTCGGTGTGCGCACTCTGGGCGCGAAGTCGCTGCGAGACCCACCGGCAACGGCTGGCCACCCCGGAGTGACCGGACGCCGCGAGAGGACTGAAATGGGCAGAGGCATGCAATTGCCGGAGCGCCTGCTTCCCCTGTTGGACGGTGCAATCTCTTTGCTCGCCGGGCTGGTTCCAGTTGATCAGGTGCTCTTGGGCGGCGGCACGGCCCTCGCGGCGCGATGGCAGCACCGGGACAGCTTCGACATCGATCTGTTCGTCGATCCGGTTGCCTACCGCACCGGAATCTATCGCCGGCGTGGGGAGTGCGAGCGGCGACTGAAGGGACTCGGCCTGGGCAGACTTGCCGTCTTCGGAGAAGAGGGAATGGGATTGTTCCACCGTGGCGGAAAAGTGGATGTCATCGGCTGTTACCCGGTGACGGACGGCAGCCGCTCCAGCGATCGTGTGGCGGGACGGCAGGTTCGCTTGGAGACCACTGTCGAGATTCTGGCCAAGAAGCTGCATCGCCGCATCCTGGGCCAAGGCCAGATCCTCCCCCGTGACTTGTACGACCTGGCGTACGCCAGGCGGTTCGACTCCGGCTCCTTGCAGGCTGCTTGGAGCGCGAGGACGGCCGCGGGCTTGGAGCCGCTCGTGGCGGCCCTCAGCAGTTTCTGCCCGGACTGGATGGCTCGACAGGAGCATCCGGTGGAGGGGGCGCGTTACCCTGATCTCGTGACGGGCGCGGTCGACGGGCTGCTGGGCGACGCCCGTAGCCGCTTGCTCGGTCGCACCGCGACCCGTCCGGACTGATCACGATGCCGATTGATTTCGATGCCGTGCGGGCGGCCTACAGTGGTCGGCCCCTCTCGAGCCCGCCCGACCACATCCCCACGACGGAGGAAGTTCTCGCTGAGCATGAGCGAGTCCGCCTGCGGTGCAGACTGGATCTGGGCCTGGATCCGTCTGCCGACGGCGTCGGGGAGTCCGGGTCGCTGATCGGGGGGAGAGACAAGTCCCTGACGATCTTCAGCAGGCCAATAGAGCGTCTGCTGCGCATTGAGCCGATGCCTCTGGACTGGTTCGACTACTCTCAGGCTAGGAGCGTCTGGCCCGGGCCGCTCGAGCGCGAGACGGCCTTCCTTGACGGCCTGATCGCGCGGCACCTCGCCGGGTTTGCGAACCGGCCCACATCGGCCGAGCTCGCGGCTTGGCTTCGCGGGCCGGAGGGGTTTCCGCGCAAGCGCGCGGCTTTGTACTCCATCTTCGAGACGATCTGGCCGGCTGAGCGTCCCCAGCTACTGAGCGAGGCGCACTTGTCGGTCTACCAAGTTGCCCGCTCAATCCTAGTCTCGGGCTCGCGGGCACCGGGAACCGTTCGCTGGCTGCACCAGTTCGCGGTCGAACCGGGCAGCATGCCGCCGGGCTGACGCACTCGCCGCGCGCCAGTGGTCAAGGCCGTCGGCTGGCCGCGCCCGAGGCCGCCGTCGCGCTTCGGGCGGCGATTCCCTCCCGCCTTGGCTATACTACGGGGCGGATCAGCGTGGGCCGTAGGCCGGGCTAGGGACTCTGTCGCGCCCGGACACCGGCCGAGCTGGCTGCCCACTTGGATGCCGGTCCAGATTGTTCGTCAGCGCTCGCGCGGCTTTCTCTGCGTGAACGCTCATCCCGAGGGGTGTGCCCGAGCTGTCGAGAGGCAGATCGAAGCCGTGCGGGCCGCCAAGTTTCCGGACCACCAGCACGGGATTCGCAACGTATTGGTGGTAGGGGCGTCGACGGGCTATGGCTTGGCGGCCCGCATCGCCGCAGGCTGGGGACTGGGCTGCGCCACCTTGGGCGTGTTCTTGGAACGGCCTCCGAGGGGCCGCAGAACGGCGACGGCAGGTTTTTACAACAGCGTTGCGCTCCACCGTGCGGCCGAGCGCGACGGCCTGTGGGCCAAGAGCGTGAACGGGGACGCTTTCTCCGACGATGTGAAGCGCGAGGTGGTCCGACTTGCCCGCGAGGAGATGGGGCCGATCGACTTGGTCGTGTACAGCTTGGCGGCTCCCAAACGGCGCGATCCGCTGACCGGCGTGTTGCATTCCTCGGCGCTGAAGGCGATCGGTGCGGGATACGAGGGGAAGACCGTCGATTTGGTGCGGCAAGAGGTCACCACGGCCGCGGTCGGACAAGCCACGAGCGAGGAGGTCCAGTCTACGGTGGCCGTCATGGGCGGCGCAGACTGGCAGCGGTGGATTGATCTACTACTGTCCGAAGGTGTTCTGGCATCGGGCGCTCGGACGGTTGCCTTCAGCTACGTGGGCCCGCAACTGACTTGGCCGATCTATCGAGATGGCACCATTGGAGCGGCGAAAGAGCATCTCAAGAAGACGGCCAACCTCCTTGACCGGCAGCTTGCGGCGGACCGCTCGGGTTCCGCTTGGGTGGCTGTGAACAAGGCGGTGGTCACGCAGGCTTCGGCGGCCATACCGGTCGTGCCGCTGTACATCAGCGTCTTGTTCCGCGTGATGAAGGACAGGGGTGTCCACGAGGGCTGCATCGAGCAGATGACGAGGCTGATGGCTGAGCACGTCTGCCGGAGGGTTGGGCCCGCGCTGGATGCCCAGGGCTGCATCCGCTTGGACGACTTGGAGCTGAGCCGGGACGTTCAGCATGCCGTGAGCGAGCTCTGGCCGCAAGTCACGACCGAGTCACTGCTCCAGTTGACGGATTTCGAAGGGTTTCGGCGCGAC
Source organism: Bryobacterales bacterium (assembly GCA_963662745.2). GTDB lineage: Bacteria > Acidobacteriota > Terriglobia > Bryobacterales > UBA6623 > VXMF01. Next base: position 2,685,181 of record CAXXUI010000001.1, on the reverse strand, counting down.
TTCAACAATCTCTTCGGATTCCAAGTGGACGGAGTGGACTACACAACAGCCGTGGAGACCGACCTGCGCTTGTAGTAGGAAGCCTGCTCGCGAGGGGGGCGTCCGAGTCCGTAGGCTGGACTGAGGAGGCACGGAATCAGAATGGGTTTGGCGAGCAGCGACCAGCATCGCAAGCTGGCGGCCGCGCGGGGCTCGGTCACGCTGGCGGTCGTGACGGTCAGCGACACGCGGACTGCGAAGACCGACAAGAACGCAGCCTTTCTCACTCAAGCGATCCAATCCTCTGGAAACCGGCTGCATTCGATCCGGATCGTGCCGGATGAGCCGGACCAAGTCCGCCAAGCGCTGAGGGACCTGCTGGCGGAGCAGGATGTGCAGATCATCCTCTTCAATGGGGGGACCGGCATCTCCCGGCGCGATCGGACCTACGACGTGCTCAGTTGCGAGATTGAGAAGGAGCTGACCGGCTTCGGAGAGCTGTTCCGGATGCTGAGTTACGAGCAGGTCGGCGCGGCGGCCATGCTGTCGCGGGCCACGGCGGGCGTGTGCTCGGGCAAGGCTGTGATTTCCACACCGGGATCGCCTGGTGCGGTGCGGCTGGCGTGGGAGAAGCTGATTCTCCCTGAGTTGGGCCACTTGGCGTGGGAAGTCGTCCGCTAAGGGGCTGTTCCACGGAGGCTGACATGCAGCTGCGGGAATACGTGAAGCTAGCCGTTGCGGCCGGTGCGCTGGCTTGGCTGGCGGCGGCGGGATGTGCCGAGGCCGAACCCTACTCCGCGTCGGACATCGAGAACGCCGTGGAACGCTATCTGTCCGGGCGCACGGATCTCGAGTTCGGGCGCATGACCGTGAGGGCGGATCGGATCCGGTATTCTGGCGACCGTGCGGTGGCGACCGTGTCGATCATCGCCGGCGATGACCCGCAGGCGGCCATGCAGATGCTGTATGAGTTGGAGCGGGTCGCTGACGGCTGGCGAGTCGTTCCTCCGCCGGACGCCGGACGCCCCAAGGGCAGCTTGCCGGCGGCATCAGAACATGACTCGGGTCTCCCTCCCGGACACCCTCCTCTCACGCCGCGCGGGGACGGGCTGCCGCCGGGGCATCCACCGTTGCCTGGAAGCGATCGCTAGCACCGTCTGCGGCGCGAGGCTCTCGACTGACCTCTCAATGCCTAGCAGGTGGGCCCATCGTCAGGACCTCGGCCCGAACCTAGCTGGAGTTGCCCATACTATACTAGATATAGAGGTACTGGGTCTATCGCTAATTCACAGTTGACACAGAGGGGGGCGGATCGAGTACAAGGGGCTTGGTGCGTGTTGGGATGCTGAGGCCGTCCACTGTCAAGTGGTTGCGCTCGGCTCTTTGTGAGGGCAGTGCCTCGCGTGCCGAGTTGGCACGGGAGCTGTGTCGGCGCGACGACTGGCGCAACGCCGGCGGGAAACTGTGTGCGGCCTCGGCGCGCAAGGGCCTGCCTCGACTGGCGGCCGGGGTGGGGCTGGAGCTGCCAGCACCCCGGCGCAGGGCAGGCGGCTGCCGGCGGCGCTCGCCGCAACCGGCACAGCCGGCCCACCCAAGGGTGGATTTGAAGTGCCCGCTGGAAGCCTTGGGCAAGGGCAGAGTGCGCCTGTGCCTGGCCCGCAGCGCAGCCGAGCGCCGGCATTGGGCCGACCTGCTGGCTGCCGAACACCCGCGGGGACGGGGCTTGGCACCGGGCTGCCGGCTGGTGTATGGGGTGCGGGCGGACGGGGGGGACGTGGGCGCGATCAGCTTCGTGGCCGCCTCGCTACGTTTGCCGCCGCGCGACCGGCACCTGGGCTGGGACGAGCGCACGAAGCGGCGCAACATCGCCAAGCTGGTGCTGCAGGATCGCTTCCTGGTGCGTCCTGGCGTGCGCGTGCCGAACTTGGCGAGCCATCTCTTGGGACTGGCCCTGCGGCGCTTGGCGGACGACTGGCAGCAGCGCTACGGAGTGCGCCCGGTGGCGGTCGAGACTCTGGTCGCTCGGCGGCGGCGGGCAAGCTGCTACCGGGCGGCCAACTTCGAGAAGCTGGGCCAGACCAGCGGCCGGGCCTGGGGCGAGGCACCGCCCAAGCCCAAGCGGCCGGGTGGGCCGCCGCCGGGGCCCGCCCTCAAGCAGGTCTGGCTGCGGGGACTGCTGCCGAAGCGGGCTTGGGAGCGGGTCCTGCGAGATAGGGCGCGGCCGGTCCTGGGCAGCTTCCCCGAACTGCATCTGGGCTTGGCGGAGCACTGGTCCACGCGCGAGTTCGAACGTTCGGACCTGCCCGACCGGCGCCTGCGCGAACGGCTCAAGGCGCTGGGGCAGGCTTGGGAGCACAATCCGGGGCGCTGCCTGCCGGCGATCTGCCCCGGCTGCGCGCAGGAGCAGGCGGCCTACCGTTTCCTGCACAATCCAAGGGCGCAGCTGGACGACATTCTGCAGCCGCACCGGGAAGCCATGGCGGAGCGCTGCCGGCAGCTGCCGGGGCCGCTGCTGCTGGTGCAAGACACGACCACGCTGAACTACACGGGGCTGAAGGACCGCACGCGCGGGCCGGGGCCGCTGAAGAAGCGCGAGGAGAGTTCGCGGGGCCTGCACGCGGAGGTGGCCTTCACGGCAGGTCGGCGGCCGCTGGGGGTGAGCGGGCTGGAGGTGTGGGCGAGGCCTGCGGAGGAGGACGAGCGCGAGACGGAGAGCCAGCGCTGGTACCGTGGCCTGCGCCAGGGGCTGGAGCTGGCCAAGGCGCGTGGGGGGCGGCCGGTGATGTTGGTGGGCGACCGCGAGAGTGACATCTACGACCTGTTCAAGCTGCAGAGTGAGCACGAGGAGGAGGGCCTGGAGCTGCTCGTGCGGCTGCACCTGGGCCGGCAGCGCAAGGCGCGGGTGCGCTGCACGCAGCTGCGCACGGAGATGCTGCGGCCGCTGCGCGACCAGCCGGACTTCCTGCAGAATGCGCGCTTCGAGCGCAGCTTCGGAGTGCTCTCGTAGGGGGCAAGCGGGTGAAAAAGGGGAAGCGGATCGAGACCGAGGTTAGCATCGGGGCGGTGGAGCTGCAGCCTCCCGAGGCGCGCCAGCAGCGGGGCGAGCGCGGTGTGGGATACGCCCCGAATATTCCAAGCTGTGCCTCCACGACTGGGGCGGTTCACAGTAGTTTGCTGATCAATTCCCATTTCAGCGCCGGTCGCTGGTTCTTGTCGAAGCTGGCCATATGATCCATGCCGAGCAGGGAACGTAACAGGCACCATGACGCCGCGAATGCTGCCGATGCGGATCACAGCCGCCTCGGGATGCGACCTGACCTCATGCTTGCATTGGCGAGCAGGGCGGCAGAACTCGTGGTCGAGCGCATCAGCCGGCTGCCCACCGAGGACGCATGGGACGGGGAGTTCCGCCATGAGCTTGACGAGCGATTCAAGGAGGATCCACCGGAAGGCGGCCAGCCAGCAGCGGAAGTCATAGAGCAGGCGGCCAAGGAGATCCTACCGGTGGCGACGCGCCTGGACCATCCCCGTTGCTTCGGATTCATTCCTTCTTCACCGACTTGGCCCGGCGTGCTGGCCGACTTCATGGCAGCCGCGTTTCACATCAACGAGTGCACTTGGCTGGTCGCTAGCGGACCGAGCGAAATCGAGTTGGTTGTCATCGACTGGTTCCGATCTTGGCTTGGCTACCCAGAGAGCGCAGGCGGGCTCATGACGAGCGGAGGCTCAGCGGCAAGCGTCGACGCCCTGGTGGCGGCCCGGGAAGCGGCTGGCAATCCCGAGCGTGCCACGGTCTACATGAGCGACCAGAGCCACAGCGCGCTCCGGCGGGCCGCGGTCATCATCGGCGTGCGGCCGGAACACATTCGAGCCGTGTCGTGCGACGAACGATTTCGGCTAGACATGAATGCTCTCATGCGGGCGGTGGCTCGCGACCAGGCTGCGGGCTTTGCCCCCATCGCCGTTGCGGCCAATGCCGGGGCCAGCAGCACCGGGGCGATCGACCCGCTTGAAGAGATGGCAGACTATTGCAGTGCGCAAGGTATTTGGCTCCATGTTGACGCAGCGTATGGAGGGTTTGCCTGCGTGACGGAGAAGGGGAAGCGACTCCTGCGCGGAATTGACCGAGCCGATTCGATCGGCCTGGACGCCCACAAATGGTTCTTCCAGCCTTATGAGGCCGGCAGCCTCCTAGTGAAGGACGCGAGTACGCTGGATCGCGCGTTTACCGTTCACCACGACATCCTCCAGGACACAGTCTGGGGAGCAGACCACCCGAATTTCTCGGATCGCGGAATCCAGCTGAGTCGCGCGTTTCGCGCTCTCAAGGTCTGGATGTCGGTCAAGACTTTTGGGATGGCAGCCTTCCGGCACGCAATTTCGAACGGAATGGAACTTGCGGGGCGGGCAGCGGACTACATTGGGAGGAGCCGACTTCTTGAACTTCTCAATCCGGCATCGTTGGGAATCGTCTGCTTCCGGGTCAAGCCCACAGGTGCCTCGTTCGACGAAGAGCGTCTCGAGGAAGCCAACCGGACCGTCCTAGCCCGCGTCTTTTGGGAAGACCGGGCATTCATCTCGTCGACACTTCTTCGGGGCAAGTTCTCCCTCCGCATCTGCATAGTGAACCACGGCACTACGTGGCTCGACGTCCGCGAAACGCTGGAGACAGTCGAGAGATTTGGGCGCGAGGCCCTGTACGGAGCACAAGATCCCTGAGTCAACCTCAAGGGAAACAGGAGCCGGCAAGTGTCGCGACTCTCGATGTCAAGAGACTTCCCCCGAACAGTTGCATTGTCACCTCGCGCGTCGGGCCCGTGGCGGCCGGAAGAGAGCCGAGCGCGACAACCTCCACATCGCCCCCGGCGTGCGCCGCCACGGCAGGACGATCGGATCCCCCATCGCAGTCCTGCTTCGGAACAGGGATTGGAGGAACTGGACCACTCCACCCGCTCTGGAGGACTTCGACGGTTAGACCACGCCCGCTAGGGCGATGAACGGGCCTAGTCCAGACCCCGTAGGATGCCTCAAGTACGACTGCCCCGAAGCGTGCCAGAGACAGGGAGACCATGTCGAGGGGCGCGATTGCGAGAATTCCCGTGGGGTCTTCCGCATCAACGTGCTCAGCCATGCCGCCACCGCCGGCAGTGTCGAACTCTGACGGTCTGCCCTGAGGGTGGTGGTCGAGGTGGCCGCGGCGGCGTGCGCGCGCGTCAATGCGGCCAAGGCCCGGCCCGCGTCCGCCGCACGCTGGCCCTAGGCCGGGCAGCTGCGCCCCGGCGCTGGCCATGCGCCACTTCGACTGCCCTCGCAGTTGCGACGCCCGCCACCCACCCAACCAGCCACATGCATTGGGGCCGCCATTCGGCATCAGGGATGGGAGCAACGCGAATTCCCCAGCGCACTGCGGAGCCTCTACGTGATCGCGAACTCACGTCTCGTCAATTCCGCCAGCGTCAGAGCCCATGTTGAGTTAGCTGTGACTTAGCGATAGGTACTGGGTCCACGTGCAATAACCTGTGGTGCATTCTGAAAAACAGGGTTAGTACTGTTGTGGCCGCTGGCAGAACCTGTCGATCGCTCTCGGATCCGTCAGCGGCGGATTTCGGCCTCCCCGCTCCAGTGCGCGGCGAACGTTGCGGCCTGCTGACGGCTAACGGCAGCGGGAGCAGTCTCGGTTGCCACGGAAGCAACCCCTGCCAGTGAGAAGGGCGAACCGGTCGCAGGGCCCGCGCGTAAGGTGTTTGGACGCCCCGCCTGCAGGTCCCGCACATGGCATGGATCGGCCCGCGCTCAAAGGATCTAACTGGAGTGACATCGATAGGCACCTGATGTGCACCACACCCTACGGCAGGCGGGGGTGGGACCGGCGGTCTCTAGGTTGCAGAGGGCGCAGTGTCACGAGAGTCTCTCAGCGGGCTTCCCTCATTCGCTAGACTTGCTGAGCAGCCGGTACAGCTTGGTCGGGCTAGACTGAGGTTGCAGCGAGTGGCTGCCGCCCACGCTTCCTGTCTGCCGGCCCCGAGCGGACCTTCCTGTTTCAGCGGCTGGGGCATGCCGGCAGCGAGTCGTCCCGAGCCCCCGTTCCGCTGCCCGTAGTGGCCCCATGAGGAATTCTCGATCCAATTCGCTATTCGCCAGAGCGAGGCAGACCATTCCGGGAGGCGTGAACTCCCCAGCTAGGGCCTTCCGCGCCGTTGGTCGTGACCCCATCTTCATCTCCGGAGGAGAGGGTGGCCGGATCTCAGATGTTGATGGAAACGAGTTCATCGACTTGGTTGGATCTTGGGGGCCGTTGCTGATTGGGCACCGCCACCCGTCGGTCATCTCTGCCTTGCAAGGGGCGTTGCAGCGCGGAACAAGTTTCGGTGCTCCCACAGAGGCCGAGGTGGAGATGGCGGAGCTGATCACGCAGCTAGTGCCGTCCATCGAGATGGTGCGCCTCGTCAATTCCGGCACGGAAGCCACGATGAGTGCGCTCCGAGTCGCGCGCGGATTCACTGGTCGCGACCGGGCGGTCAAGTTCGTCGGCAATTACCACGGCCACGTGGACTCGCTCCTAGTGAAGGCCGGTTCGGGTCTTGCCACGTTAGGCATCTCGGACTCGGCAGGCGTCCCGGCGGACTTCGCCAAGACTACCCTGCCGGTGCCGTACAACGATGTTGCGGCGCTGGAGCGAACCTTTGACCGCCATGGCCCGCGCATTGCTGCGGTCATACTGGAGCCGGTCGTCGGCAACATGGGCTGCGTGCCGCCGAAGGACGGGTTCCTGCAGGCACTGCGATGCCTCTGCGACGACCACGGATCCGTGCTGATCTTCGATGAAGTGATGACCGGATTCCGCGTCGCGTTGGGAGGTGCCCAGTCCTTGTACGGCGTCACTCCGGACATGACCACCTTGGGCAAGGTGATCGGCGGCGGCCTTCCAGTCGGCGCGTTCGGCGGACGGCGGGAGATCATGGAGTCCGTGGCCCCCCTTGGATCCGTCTACCAAGCCGGTACCCTCTCTGGTAACCCCTTGGCCGTGGCAGGGGGTCTCGCGACCCTGCGCCACCTTCGCGACAACCCATCCGTATACGAAACGGTTGACCGCACCGGTGCCGCGCTCCAATCGGGCGTGCTGGACGCGGCTGCCTCAGCCGGCATCGACCTGACCAGCAATCGAGTCGGCTCGATGCTGACGTTTTTCTTCACGACAGAGCAGGTCTGGGACTGGTCAGCAGCTGCTACCTGCGACACCGAAGCGTTCGCGCGCTTCTTCCGCGGCATGCTGGATCGCGGTGTCTACTTGCCTTGCTCGCAATTCGAAGCCGCATTTGTCTCTTCCTGCCACGGTGCAGAAGAAGTCGAACTCGTAGTTGCCGCCGCCTCGGAAGTGTTGCGAGGAATGGCGCGCTAGCCGCGTTCAGCCATCGAGCGGCAAGCCCTTACTTCGGTGACCGCCGTGCGCCTCGAATCACGATTCTTCCGGTCCGCCGTCCCTGCCACTCGTTGAGTTCGACCCGTCCTGCGACGTCGAACCGCGGCACGGCCGCGCCGCCCGGCCCACTGGCCAAGCTTCCAGTCCACTCCGCAGGAGCGCTCCACCAGACCGCGTCGAAGAGCACATCGTCCTTCCTGAGTGTCATGAAGAGATGGGAGCCTTTCACACTTGGCCTGCCGGCGAGTCTGCATTGGCGTACGCCGAAGAGTGGTGACTTGAGGCCCTCCCCCCAAGGGGAGAGGCGTTTCAGCGCATCCGCGATGGACATCAGGGACGAGTTGGAGAGTTCCTCGCTGCGCAGGGAGGCATCGATCGCATGGGCCGGTTGGCAGGGGCTCGGGCTGCGTGAAGCGTGTCTCTGGAATCTGCGGCGTAGGAAATCGGTGAAGTCACCGATCTGGGACTCATCGACTTCGACGCCGCAGGCCTTGCTGTGCCCGCCCCCCGAGAGAAGGATTCCCTCGCTGTGGGCCGCGCTCACGGCGGAACCCAGGTCGAATCGAAGCGAGGAGCGGCCGGAACCGGCCAGCTTGCTGCCCTCGCGCTCGGTCAGCACCACGGCCGGCCACCCGTGCCGCTTCACGAGCGTGGAGGCGACGAGGCCCACGATCCCAGGCGAAGCAGACCGCACCACCCTGACATTGACCGGACCCTTCGCCAGCGACTCCGCGTCACCGGCCGAATCCAGTTCCCCCTGGGCCGCTTCGCAGAGAGACTTCCGCTTGGTGTTGTGCTCGTCCAGCCGCTCGGCCAATTGCCGGGCCGCTGCCGGATCCCGCTCGCGGAGGCAGTGGGCGGCCAAGTCGGACTCGCCCATTCGGGAGCCTGCGTTGAGCCGCGGTCCGATGCGCCAGCCGAAGTCGTCCGTCGTCGGCGGCCTCTTACTCCCGGTCGTCTCCCGGATTCCTTGCAGGCCGGGAGGCATCGCCTCCCGATTGCCCAGCAGATTCGCGCCGAACCGGACGAGCGATCGATTGAAAGGAGTGTCCAGCCGCATCATGTCGCACGATGTGCCCAGTGCGGCCAGCAGCGTGACACGGCGCAGCGCCGGCCCCGCTTCGGCCCTTGTCAGTCCTGCTTGGCGCAGGAGCGAACGCGCCACGAACCAGCTCAGCCCGGCGGCGCAGAGCGTCCCTTGCTTGCCGGGGTCCGGCCCGTCGCTGACCCAAGGGTTGACCAGCGCGGCTGCGTCCGGAGGCTTCAGCCTATGCGCCGGATGGTGGTCGACCACCACGACGCGAATCCCCGTCTCGGACTGAAAGCGGTTGAGGAGCGGTCCGCTCGCCGTGCCGCAATCCAAGACGGCCACGCAAGTGGCGCCGGAGCGGGAGAGGGCCGTGAGGCATCGCTCGTTCGGCCCGAAACCCTCAGAATGCCGGTCCGGCACAGCCACCGCCGGGTCTCGAAGCGTCGAGGGCTGCGCCGCGCGGAGGGCCTCGACGAGGATTGCTTGGGCGGTTGCGCCGTCTACGTCGTAGTCGCAGAGGATCCCCACCCTTCCGGATCGTCCCGCCTTGAGCAATTCGGCCGCGGCCTGATTCGTTCCGGAGGGGTCGCCGATGGCGTTCGTGGCGTCGATTAGCGACTGCGGTGCCAGCTCCGCCGCCAGCGCCGGGCTCATGCCACGATTGGCGAATGCTCTCCCGATGGCGAGCGGCACGCTTAGCGCACGGCTGATCTCAGCCCCCCGCTTGGACTCCTCGGGCGGCCAGGACCAAGCGAAATGTCTCACGCGTCGAATGTCTCCGCAAAGCCCGGCTGTGGCCCGGGCGGCAAGCCAAAGAGGCCCCACCACCCGGAACTCAGTGTCTCACAGCTGCAGGACCGGAGTTCGCCTACCATTGAGCCACTCCGGCACCAGTGGTTCAAGTCCGCACGGGCCGATGGTCAGCGCCGCCGCTTAGGACGCTGGGCCGCAGCGTGCAGCTGCTTGGCGATGCCGATCTCCCCCTCGGGCCTCAGTAGCGGGAAAAGGATCACGTCCCGGATCGCCGGCGAATTCGTCAGCAGCATCGTGAGCCGATCAATGCCGATCCCTTCGCCCGCCGTCGGAGGCAGTCCGTAGCACATCGCGCGGATGTAGTCCTCATCGACGGCATGCGCCTCCTCGTCGCCTGCGGCTCGCGCCTCAGCCTGCTCCTCGAACCGCTTCAGCTGCTCCAAGGGGTCGTTGAGCTCGGAATACCCGTTGGCGATCTCCATGCCGCCGCAGAAGATCTCGAAGCGCTCGACCCAGCCAGGGTCCTCGGGCTTTTGCTTCGACAGCGGCGACGCTTCCACCGGATAGTCGTACACCGCCGTCGGCTGGATGATGCGCGGCTCGCATGCGGCCTCGAACAGCTTCAGCAGCGCCGGCCCAGCAGCCGTTTGCTTCTGCAGTCCCACCTTGGTTCCGCCCCTTCGGTCGTGGATGGCTGCGAGCTCGCGAATCTTCCCCGCGTCGGCCAGGTCCCGCGGGTGGGGGCGCGTTGCATCTTCCGGCCAGTACTCGGCGACCGCCTCGTGGAGCGTGAGCCGGTTCAGCGAACCGAAGTCGATCGTGTGCTCGCCGAATCGGGCCGCCGTCCGGCCATCCAAGGCGGCTTCCGCGGCCTCCCGGAGCAGCTCCTGACTGAAGTCCATCAGGTCACGGTAGTCGCTGTAGGCCTCGTAGAACTCCAGCATCGTGAATTCGGGATTGTGGTGCTTGGAGAGGCCTTCGTTGCGGAAGTTGCGGTTGATCTCGAACACGCGGTCCAGACCGCCGACCGTAAGCCGCTTGAGGTACAGTTCGGGCGCGATGCGGAGATAAAGGTCGACGCCCAGCGCATGATGGCGCGTGCGGAACGGCCTGGCGTGGGCGCCGCCGTACACGGGCTGCATCATCGGTGTCTCGACCTCGATGTAGCCGCGCCGGACGAACGCGTCACGCAGGGTGCGGGTGACCTTGTCCCGGGTCACGAACGTCTCGCGCACGTCGTCGTTGCTGATGAGGTCGAGCGAACGCTGTCGGTAGCGAATCTCGACGTCCTGGAGGCCGTGGTACTTCTCCGCCGGGGGCAGCAGGGACTTGGACAAGAACTCAATCTGTCGTGCCCGCACGGTCAGTTCGCCGGTTCTCGTGCGGAACACGCGGCCTTCGACTCCGATCAGGTCGCCCGCATCCAGCAACTTGTAGAGTTCAAAGTCTCGTTCGGGCACCTCGTCGCGGCGAACGTAGAGCTGAATCTGAACGCCGCCCTGCTTCAGGTTGGCGAAACCGGCCTTGCCCTGCCGTCGCTTCCTGGTGAGACGGCCGCAGATTCGGACTACTGGCCGGTCGCGCTCCAGATCATCGCCGCTGCTCGGGTCGTGGTCGGCCCGGACTTGAGGGACGGTGTGCGAGGAGCGGAAGCGGTGCGGGTAGCGCTTGTAGCCCAAGGCTGCGATGCGATCGACCTTGGCGAAGCGCTGCTGGAAGATTCGGTCTTCAGGGGACAATGGGAACCTCCGGACTGGAACGGCACCGGAATTCTCATTGTAGGAGTCTGTGCCCCCTCCTCCTCAGACGTAGTCAGAGCAGTCCATGAAGTAATGGCAGCGCGGGCACCGCAGCCTGCATCCGCGCCGCTCGAGGCGCTGCCAGCAGTTCGGGCACTGGAGCATGACCTGCTCCGCCGTCGGGCGTACTTCAGCGCGCCTACGTCCCGCGGTGTCGTCGGGTTCGGAGCGGCCGCCAGGCCGCATCTGAGAGCGTTTCGGCCGCCGGGGCGGGTTCAAACGCCCACCTCTCGGATCACCTCCAGCTTGTCATCGCTGAGATACGCGTAGCGGTTCACCCAATAGCCGTGATCGCCGGCCGCTTTGGCGACTTCGAGACGCTTCCGGAAGTCGTCTACGGGCCCGTAGCCGTGTGCCAGCACGTAGACCGGAGTCCCTCCAGCATCGCGCTGGGCTTGGCGGATCTTGCGTTTCTGGGCAAGCGGCCCAACCGGATGGGGACTGTCCGGGGCGGGGTAGGAGTAGTCCTCTACCGTTGCCAGCCCACCGTCATCGGCGATGTCCAGCCAGCGGACCAGAGCCTTGGCCAGCAGACGGCTGGACAGGCCGGGGTTGGCCCCGAGGATCTGGTCGCCCCAGAAGCGCAGGATCATCGGCCAGTGCATGGTGTAGAGCTTGCAGCTGATGGCGGTGGAGTGCTTGGCCACGCGACGAAAGTCCAGCCCCGAGGCAGCCGTCCATGGAGGAGGGAAGGCGTTCGGCAGCAGCTCCATGGACTCCGCGCCCGCCTCATCCATAGTTGCGCGGAAGCCTGCGATCATCTCTTCCACTAGGGCCGCCTTGAAGCGGAGCCACCCTCCGACGCCCGGGTAGTCCGACAGCAGCCTCAGCAAGTGGTAGCGTCCGCCGTCGGCGTCGTTGGCCCACGGCTCGAGATCGGAATCGGACAGTCCGCCGTGCAGCTTGGAGTACAGGGCCCCCACGTCCCGGCGCATCCGCTCGAACGGGAAGCCCATGCGCTCGGCGGCCCTCTCGGCGTGGTAGGAGAAGTCTAGGAACACCGAGTCTAGGAAGTACGGAGGGTACTCCGGCCAGTCCACGCGCAGTCCGTCCAGATCCGGGTAGTTGCGGATCAGGTCCCGGATCAGCGCATGCTCGTAGCCCAGAATCTGCGGGCTGGCGAGGCTTCCGTTCTTGGCCAGCCGCTTCTCTGGGATGCGTCCGTCAGGCAGCTTCGCGCGGTCTTCGTCGACCGGTCCGCCGAACTGCACCCGGTAGCCGGGCGGGATCGCGGCCTGCACTTGGAAGTAGACCCGGAATCCACGCCCCTTGGCTTGCTTGATGAACTCGTTCAACAGCTGCCCTTGGCTGCGCGTGAGGTCAGTCGGCTCCGAAGGCTGGTAGCGGAGGCCCGCGTAGAGCGGTCGATGCGGCTCGAAGCTAGGAGCCGTCCTGACCCAGACCTCGCGCTTGCCGAACAGGGGGCGGTCCAGCAGGCGCACGCTGCCGGCATTGGCGTCGGCGGGCGGCTCTCGCTGGCCAGTCTCCCGGTCAGCCTCCTCCATGAGGTAGGGAGATGTTGCCACCGCGTTGGCCCCGATGCGAGTCAGATTCTCCAGTAGGCCGTCGATGCCTTCGCTCTGGATGTACTCGGGCAGGACGGTTACGCCGAGCAGCTTGTCACCCGCCATGCGCAAAGGATAGCAGCCAAGGGCTGATCCGACGCCAGGTCGTTGAGCGGATACTCGCCCGGTGTCCGCTCGCACGGCTGAGTCGGCCCGACCCGCCGACCGCAGGACGCTTGGCGAGCCGGTCCTTGAGCGTGGGCTTGCGCTCGAGGCACGGACCATCCAAGAGCGACACGCTCAAGGACCGCAGACGGGACTGCAGCCGCGCTGCGCGAGGCCCCTGGGCGTCAGCCTCCGAGGCCACAGGTCGGAGTGGAATCGGGCGCCGAGTTGGCAATCGCTGCCGACGAGCTCGGTTGATCTCCGTGGGCCGCGTCGCGGACCGTTCTACAATTGCCTTGGAGCACCTTGCATGAAAGACCAGCGGATCTACAGTTTCATCCTCATTGCAGCCGTGGCCATCGTCCTGACCTGGGCCGGGACGGTGCCACGGGCTGCCGGCGACTCGGTGGTTGATGGCTTCAAGCTGGTCGCCATTGCCTCGGTCTCTGACGCAGTGGACTCGGTAGCCGGAGTGCGCGGATTCATGAACTACGACATGCGCCCAGTAGTACCGGGCCGCTTGGTCGGGCGCGCCGCCACGGCCCAGCTCGTCCCGGTGTCCGAAGGGCAGTCCTCCGCCACTAGGGCAGTGAGCCATTCCGTGGAGATGATCGACAACGCGGAGCCCGGCACGGTCGGGGTGATTGTGATCGAGGACGGCCTCAACGTGGCGGCCGTCGGCGGGCTGATGATGACGGCGGCCAAGGCCCGCGCCATGGCGGGCATGGTGCTGGACGGCGGCGCGCGCGACTTGGCGGAGCTGCGGACCTTAGGCCTCCCGGTGTACGCCCGCAGCTACACTCCTGCCACCGCTGTGGGCCGCTACATCAGCGTGTCATTGAACGAGCCTGTGGAATGCGCGGGCGTCACGGTGGAGCCCGAGGACATCATCGTTGCTGACGAGGACGGTGTCGTGGTGGTCCCTAAGGAGCACGCGGCCGAGGTGCTCCAGGCCGCCATCGAAATTGATGAGCGGGAAGGAGCGATGGTTCCGCTGATCAAGAAGATGAAGTCCCTCACCGACGTCATCAGCCGGTTTAACCGCATATGACGCTCAGCCAGCGCCGGACTCACCGCAGCGCGATCAGGTCTTTTCCCGTGGCGACATTCCGAACCTGCCTTGGCGAGCCGTCGGTTGCTGAAGCATGTGCGTCGAGGGCGGTGAACTCCGATTGGGAGTCGGACGGCGCGCGAGCGCGGTGCTATATTGAAGGGAAGCTGGGGCAAGGGCCTGTGGCGCAGTTGGGAGCGCGCCTCCATGGCATGGAGGAGGTCGAGGGTTCGAATCCCTCCAGGTCCACCAGCCCTCCAGGCCCGCTGGCCTTCCGGCGGTCCGCGTCGCTGCCTATTGGCGGATCAAAGGTCCCGGCCGGCAGGACAGGCGCGTTGGCTGCTTTGCCCCAACTCGTCAGGTACGCGGTTTCGACCGGAGCCAAGCCGGGACTGGTGACATCCGTTCTCGGTCTGCGGTGCAGCCGTGGAAAGCGCAGTCGAGAGACTTGGGGAGCGCGCCCGTGAGCCGTGCCAAGCGGTCGGACCGCCGGCAGTTTCTCAAGGGGGCAAGCTACGTCTTGGCCCTGCCGACGCTCCCGTCCCTGCCAGGAGCGCCTGTTTCTCCAGCCGGGGCCTCTGCTAGGCCGAAGCGCTTAGTGTGCGTGGGCACACAGCTGGGGTTCTACAAGCCGGAGTTCTTCCGGGATGCCGCGTCCCCGCGCTTGATGAGGCCCTTGCTGGATGCTGGCTTGGACGGGGATTTCACTACGATCTCTGGCTTGGACCACAAGGGGCCCACGGGAAACGGCCACGAGCTCGTGTACACGCTGTACACCGGGCACGTAGTGCCCAGCATCTCCCTCGACCAGTTCGTTGTACCGCGGTTGGGGCGGGAGACCCGCTATGAGTCGTTGCAGTTGTGCTGCGGTGAGGCCCAGCAGAAGGCGTCGCTGTCCTTCTCCGCGACCGGCGCCCCTCTTCCTGTCACGCTGCGCCCGAGCGCCATCTACGCACGGCTGTTCGGTGCCGGCTCAGTCGAGCTGAGGCGGCAGACCTATCTGCTTGAGTCCGGGCGGAGCCTGCTGGACGAGCTGACCGGCGAGGCTCAACTGGCTGCCGGCCGCGCCAGCCCCGGTGACCGCAGCAAGCTGGATGAGTATCTGACCTCCGTCCGCGCCGTCGAGCGCAAGCTTGAGAGGCGCAGAGACTGGCTGGACAAGCCATTTCCCGCGGCTCCTGTGGATCTCACGTTGCCGGCTGAAGAGAACGTCGACGGCTCGTTCCTGCTGGAGAACGAGGACCTGATGTGGGACTTGATGGCGCTCGCCATCAAGAACGACTCGACACGGGTGCTGTCCATGACGATTCCGATTACTGACCGGGCGCTGTTCGCCGGCGGAAAGTTCATGCCCGAGGGATACCACCGTCTCTCGCACCATGGCAACAGGGAAGAGAAGATCGAGGGTTTGCTGGCCATCGAAGAGCGCCACCTGCAGGGCGCGGCCAAGTTCTTCGGGGCGCTGAAGGCTGCCCCGGGTGCTGACGGCGGGTCGCTTCTGGACTCGACGATCACGCTGATCGGCAGCGCGATGGGCGACGCCGCCGCCCACCGGCGTCGCAACTTCCCGCTGCTCGTCGCCGGAGGCGGGTTCCGGCACCAGCGGCACGTGGCCTGCGGTCAGGACGGTGTCCGCAACACGATGGCGTGCGACCTGTACGTGAGCGTGCTGCAGCGTCTGGGCTTCGAGGTCGGTCGGTTCAGCACGAGCGAGTCCGACCTCAACCATGTCCTGACATGACCGTGGCCAAGGCCTTCGCGATCGCTGTCGCGTTCTCGGCGGCGGTCCGACCGAGCGCGGCCAACGCGACAGAGGCGTTCTTGGACGAGTTCTTGGCGGCCTACTGTGCCGGCTGCCACAGCGGTTCCGAGCCGGCCGGAGGCTTTCGCGCCGATCCCTCGCGGATCGATCCCGGCGACTCCGAGTCGCAGCATGTCTGGGAGAGGGCGGCGTTCTATGTCTCGCAGAGCGTGATGCCCCCAGAGGGTGCCGAGAGGCCGCCGCCAGTCTTAAGACAGCGCTTCGCGACGGGATTGGCGGAGGCATTGGGTGAGGGTGGCCGCCCGCAGGGCTTGGTCCGGAGGCTGAACCGAATCGAGTACCTGAACTCGCTGCGCGACCTGCTTGGCATCCGGGAGATCCGGCTCCCGGTCACGTTCCCAGACGACAGCCCCGGGCAGCGCTTCGACACGATGGCTGCGGACGCGCACCTCACGCCCGGGCACTTGGACGCCTATCACGACGTGGCGGTTGATATCGCGGACCGTCTCGTGCCCCTTCCGGGCAGGCCGCTGACTCGGTCGGCGGCTGTACGGCCGACGGTCGGCCAGGATCCTGTCAGAACCAAGTTCTGGGTCAGGGACGGGGACGACTCCGGGCTGTATTTCACTGGCGTGAACATCGCAGGCTGGTCCGGCGCTCTGTGGATCAAGGCGTTCGCCGCTCCCTCATCCGGCATTTACACCGTCCGCATGAAGGTGAGCGCCGAAGCGTCGCGCGGCGCGGACGGCCAGCCGCTCCGCCTCGGCTTCTACGCGCTGAATCCCTCTGACTACGACCTGCCCAAGCGCGCCTTGCGGGCCCGCCTGCCCCGCGTGGGATCCCTCGACGTGCGGAATTCCGATCCGGAGGAGTTGGTGGCAGAGCTCCACTTGGAGGAGGGAGAGGCGTTTCACGTCTATTGCGAAAACCGGCTGAGCAAACCATATCCGGACGCCCTCCTTCGCCAAGCCGGCAACACCGAGGATCTTCGCAGGCTGCTGGCCAAGTACTTGGAGGAGGCGCAAGCGTCATCTGAGCCGACAGTGCGGTTCGAGAGGATGGAGATCGGCGGGCCGGTTGGCCCGCTGCCCCGGCAGCGGGCTTTCCTGCCGGGCGGCGAGCGCGGCGCCGTGCGGGATTACGCGGAGGCGGTGCTGGTCCCCTTGGCGGAGCAGGCCTACCGACGCCCTTTGGCCGACCACGAGGTGCGGGAGCTGCTCGATAGCGCAGTCCACCATGCCGTCTCCACCGGGCCTGAGTATGGAGTTCACTACGGCGTCCGACGCATCCTGCTCTCTCCCTACTTCCTTTACCGGGAAGTGCCCGGACGGGCTTTGGACGACTACGGGCTGGCGAGTCGGCTCTCGTATTTCTTGTGGAGCTCGATGCCGGATCGAGAGCTGTTCGGACTGGCCGCCGCCGGCAAGCTGTCCGACGGTTTGACGCTGGCTGCGCAGGTGAGGCGGATGGTGCGCCATCCCAAGGGACAGCGGTTCGTGAAGCACTTCTCGGGCCAGTGGCTGGGCAACCGGAAGGCTTCCTCCATCATGGTCTGCGATGTCCGTCATGTCTGGAGCGAGCTGATCCGCTACGGGATCGTCCGGTCCACCGAGCTGTTCTTCGACGAGATCCTGCAGCGCAACCTGAGCGTCCGCCAGTTCATCGACTCCGGCTTCACGTACGCCAACGAGCCGATGCGCATCGCTTGGGGCATCCCGGGAAGCGAAGTGGACTTGCGACGGCTCGAGGCGGACCAGCGGCAGAGCCTGCTCTGGCCGGAACCGGCGCGCCTGGACCTGCATGCGCTTGGCGATGAATTTCCGGCGCATGTGGCGTCGCGAGGCGGGGCGCTCGGCCTCTCGAGCGTGCTGCTGGCCACGAGCGACGGCGTGGATTCCTCTCCCGTGCTGCGCGGTGTGTGGGCGCTAGAGAACCTGTTCGGCGCGCCGCCCCCACCCCCACCCAGCGATGTTCCGGCCTTGGTTGCCGACACTTCGCAGGCGAGGACCGTCCGGGAGATACTGGCGGCCCACCAGCAGGTCGATTCCTGTGCGGGCTGCCACCGCTCGATCGATCCGATCGGCCTAGCCTTGGAGAACTACGATGCCTCGGGCAACTGGCGCGCCGAGTATTACCGGGAGGCTGGTACGAGCGTCCCGCAGCATCCGGTGGAGACCGCGGGCGAGCTGCGCGATGGCACGCGGCTGCAGGGTCCGCAGAGTTTGAAGCGCCACTTGCTGGAGCAGCCCGGCACTTTCACGCGGACACTGGGGGGGCTCCTGCTGCAGTACGCGACCGGCCGGGAGCTCACCGCCGAGGACCGGCGGGTTGTGGCGGGGATTGTCGCCGCCGAGCCGGAGGGCGGCTACGGGATGCAGGACCTGATCGTCGAAGTGGTCCGATCCGCAGGGTTTCGAGCCAACTAGGTCCTGGTACGCCGGGGCTGGTCAACGCCGTTGCGTACCGGGCCGCCCGTAGAGCGACGCTAGCCTCGAGGTGGTACATTGATGGCGCTCGCGAGGGGATGCTCGCTCCTTCTCGGCCCGATCGGCAACCCCGAACCGGATCTGCCCGCGACCGAAGCGAGCCACCGGATCCAGCCCTCCGGGCGCCGCTGCCATGCGCTACGCCGTACTGCTCACCACCCTCGCCGTTCTCGGCTGCTCGTCGAACGCTCCTGAAGCGCACCCGAATATCGTCCTCATCCTGGCGGATGACTTCGGAGTGGGCGACATCCAGGCTCACTACCCGGACAACAAGATCGCCACGCCGTACTTGGACAGGCTGGTCGCCGAGGGCATCAGCTTCACCGATGCTCACAGCCCCTCGGCCGTCTGCACCCCGACTCGGTACGGCTTGATGACCGGGCGCTATTCCTGGCGCACGCGCCTGCAGGAGTGGGTCCTCGCAGCCTACGAGCCGCCGCTGATCGAGGAGAGCCGTGCCACGCTTCCGGGCGTGCTGCGTTCGCTGGGCTACTCCACCGCGCTGGTCGGGAAATGGCATCTGGGATGGGAGTGGCCCGGCCCGCAGCCCAGTCGGATGACCGAGGTACGTAACGGCCAAAAGACTCTGCAATGGGATTTCACGCAGCCGATCGCCAGCGGGCCGACAGCGAGGGGCTTCGACTACTACTTCGGAGTGGACCTGCCGAACATGCCTCCGTTCACGTTCATCGAGAATGACAGGGTCGTGGTGCAGCCGACGGAGAGCTACGTACACGACGAGTCCGAGGGTGTCGTGCTGCCGCGCGGCTTCGAGGCCAGCCCGATGGCTCCCGGATGGCGCCTGAGAAGGATCGTTCCCGAATTGACTGCGAGGGCGGTCGGCAAGGTCAAGGAGCTCGCTGCTGGGGGAGAGCCCTTCTTCCTGTTCTACTCAATGACCTCCCCGCACGAGCCGATTTCCCCTTCGGAGGCATTCCGGGGCCAGAGCGACATCGCGCCCATCGCGGACTTCGTCATGGAGACGGACTGGTCGGCGGGGAAGGTCGTCGAGGCCGTGGACGAAGCCGGGATTGCCGACAACACGATCATCCTGTTCACAGCCGACAACGGGCACTCGCACTACACAGGATGGGAGGATCTGGTGGCGGCGGGGCATCTGCCGAGCGGAGAGTACCGCGGCCACAAGGGCGATATCTGGGAGGGCGGCCACCGGGTTCCGTTGGTCGTGCGATGGCCTAGTCGCATCGCGCCCGGAACCTCCAGCGAGCAGCTCGTCAGCCTCACGGATGTCTTCGCCACCAGTCTTGCAGCAGCAGGTGCCACCCTTCCGGCCGACGAGGCAGAGGACAGCCTTAGTTTCCTGCCGGCTGCCTTGGGGGCGTCGTCGTCGGAGGGTCGTCAGTCCTTGGTGAGCCATTCCAATCACGGCGAGTTCGCCTACCGGGACGGCCACTGGAAACTGGTGTTCCGGAACGCGACCCCGACGCTGAACGAGTCACGGGGGCTGCCACGCGTAGCCGAGCTCTACGACTTAGCTGCAGATCCCGGTGAAACGATGGACCTCTCGGGTGAGCGGCCTGAGGTGGTGGCTGAGTTGCGGTCCAAGCTGGACGGTGTGATCGCTCGAGGTGCCAGCCGGCCGGGCACCGATGGCGCGAATGATGCTCCGGTCCGGTACGGAACGACGCAGACGGTGCGCTGGACGCCTCTCGGAGAGTAGCCGCGCGTCCGCCAGCCGCCACATGCTGGCGGTGTTCCCGGCGGCCCCGCCGTATAATCCTCGTCATGATGTCAGCCGATGTGACGCGTCGCAGCTTCTTGGGGGCTGCTGCCATGTCGGCGGGCGCTTGGGGCTGTTCCGGACCTGGATTCGGGAAGGTCGCCGTACTTACGTTTGACGATGCGGTGAAGTCGCATCGCACCTTCGTCGCACCCTATTTGGCCGACTTGGGCTTCTCAGCCACGTTCTTCGTGACGCACCGCTGGATGGACGATTCGGAGAACTTCATGACTTGGGACGAGATTGCCGAGATTGACGGCATGGGTTTCGAGATCGGGAATCACTCCTGGTCGCACTCGAGCTTCGCGTCCCCTAAGGCGGCGGCCCGGCTGGCGGGCGAACTGGCACTTGTGGAGAACGAACTCTCCAAGGTCGGAGTGGCGAAGCCTGCGACCTTCGCATGGTGCGGGAATCGGTTCGGCCCTGAGGCCGTCGAGAAGCTGCGGGACCTCGGGTACGTGCTGGCTCGCCGCGGCCTCACTCCTGAACTGCCCGACGACCACTCGCCCGATGCAGGGGCTGCTTACGACCCATCGCGCCACGATCCCTTGCTGATCCCAACCACCGGCAACTCCGTGCCCGGCCTGACAGTCGGCCACCTTCGGCGGATGTTGGCCCAATCCGGGGACGGCGTCGTGATACTTCAGTTCCACGGCGTGCCGGACGCGGCGCACCCTTGGGTGCATACGCCTCCAGAGCTGTTCCGTCAGTGCATGGAAGAACTGAAGCAGCAGCAGTTCGAGGTCCTCGCCTTGCGCGACATCGCTGCGCTGACCTCTGGGGGCGAAGTGCGGGATCCAAACGTCCGCCTTCGCAACGCAGGAACGAGTGAAGCAGGACTGGAGCAGCCCGTCGAGCTGGTGCAGACCCGCGCCGACCTCGATCGCTGGTCTGAGACCATGGTGCGGCACGGCTACACGGCCCAGGAGGCGGCGCAGGTTGCGGCGTACTCCGCAGAGGAGTCGACCCAGTACGACGCAAGGCTGGCCTTTGCGGAGGCCGCGAGGGGGGGCGGGCTGGAACTGGCGCCGTATCCTGGCGGGCGGCATCCCCGCATCGGGTTCCTCGAGGGGGCAATCGATCCTCTGCGCGGCACGAAGGCCAGCGTGTTCTTACCGTGGGATCCAGAGGGCTACGTGGTGGTGGACCTCCCCGAGCTGATCACCTCGGACCGGGGCCACCTGTTCCTGTCGCACACCCATGTGCCGACGATCTGGAACGACCGGAACGTCTGGATCGACAACCGAGACTGGACGGTACGGCCCGACGGCGGGCTGGAGTCGGAGTGGGTGTTGCCGAACGGAGTGTCCTTCGGCGCGTCCCTGCGCATGGAGGCTGAAGCCGATTCAGAAAGGCAGGCGTTTGCCCTTCCGCCTCCGACGGTCGGATCTGCCGAACCGCCTCGGGCCGTCGCAGTGGCGATGGAGCTATGGCTGCGGAACGGCCTCGACGAGACTCTCACGGGGCTGCGGACGCAACTGTGCGTGCTCCTCAAGGGCGCTCCGGAGTTCAACCAGCAGACTGTGGCCAACAAGGTGTTCCGGAAGCCGTACGCCGGGGTCCAGTCCCTGGACCACACCGACCGCTCGGTCTGGGTCGCATGGGAGCGGGCGGGAAGGTGCTGGGGAAACGAGCGCTGCCCGTGCCTGCATTCGGATCCGGTGCTGCCAGATTGCCAACCGGGGGAGACGGTGCGGGTCCGCGGCCGCTTGTGGTTTACCGGGCAGGACCTGCTGAGCGACGGCATCGCGAGGGCGTCGTCTGACTTCGGACCAGCGGCGGACTGACTGCTGAGCAATGGCCCGAGAATCAAGGCGAGAGGCGGCCTGGGGCCTCTGTCACCGGCGGGCCGCAGTGATGACCACGTCCGAGTGACGGACGAAATGGCCACAGGCTGGACGACGGTGCTCCATGGTTAGGGAATCCAGGGCAGTGTTCGAGGCATCGGTTTGCTCTACGTACAGTCCTTGCAAGTTGCTAGCTGACAACCTGAGAGCGTGGCCCACGGCGAGTCAGGTGGGATCCGGTGAGCAGCGCGAGAGCCCAACAGGGCCTGTCTTTCCGGTCGTCGCACTCGAATCGGTCGAATTCGTGCAACCACTTCTTGGCCCATAACGAGGAATCAGAGACACCACGCCCCTTCAATCCGGTTTTCCCGATGCCCTCCAGTTCGATCCGTGGCCGGAACCACGGCTGTCGCCGCGAATGGACTAGTAGCGCCGCTGGGCAGCGAGGGCGGGTTGGACTGGCCAGCCTTGCGCCCGCCGGGTGGACCGTCAGCAGCCCGGTTGTGGAGCGCGGTCGCGGGGAGTGCGGGCCCGAAACGGGCGCTACGGAAGTTGCGGCGCTACGCCGCCGCCCGGACGCAGTGCGACGCCTTGCAGAATTCTTGAGATCCGGCAAGCCCCAAGGGCAATAGATCTCTCGGCACAGCCGGAGGCTGAGCTGTTGTTCGGGCGCTGGGAGGGGTTCGCGAGACCTCCGAGAAGTGCGCGGAGGCGGAGTGCGACCGGGCCGGCGATCAATGCCGTCCTGCGCACCTAGGCCAGCAAGTCGTCCACTACTCGGCCCCCCACATCCGTGAGCCTGAAGTCCCGGCCCCGGAACCGGAAAGTGAGCTTCGTGTGGTCGATGCCGAGCAGGTGCAGGATCGTGGCTTGCACATCGTGGACGTGAACGGGGTTCTTGACGGGGGAGAAGCCAATCTCATCCGTCTCTCCGATGCTCTGTCCGGGCTTGGTGCCCCCGCCGGCGAACCACATCGTGAAAGCGTCGATGTGGTGGTTGCGGCCGACCGTGTCCCGCACTTCACCCATCGGCGTCCGTCCGAACTCGCCGCCCCATACCACGAGCGTCTCGTCCAACATCCCGCGCTGCTTGAGGTCCGTGACCAGCGCCTTGCAGGCTTGATCCGCTGACAGGCAAACCTCGTCGAGGTCCTTGTCCAAGCTCTCGCCAGGCCCACCATGATGGTCCCAGCTGGAGTGGTACAGCTGCACGAATCTGACGCCCCGCTCCACCAGCCTCCTAGCCAGCAGGCAATTGTTGGCGAATGACTTCCCACCCGGGACCGCGCCGTAGAGGTCGAGCGTGGACTGGGACTCGGTGGAGAAGTCGATCAGCTCCGGACCGCTGGTCTGCATGCGGTGGGCCATTTCGTAGGCCGAAATCCTTGTTGCGATCTCTGGATCGCCGGCCCGCTCCATGTTGATGCGATTGAGATCGAGGATCGCGTCCACCGAAGCCCGCTGGCGGTCGTGGTCGAAGCCCTGCGGGCTGGTCATGTTGAGGATGGGAGCCCCGCCGCTCAGGAAGGGCACGCCTTGATGGGCCGTCGGCAGAAAGCCGCTAGTCCAGTTCATCGCTCCGCCGCGCGGCCCGCGCGGCCCGGACTGCAGCACCACGAAGTTGGGCATGTCCTCCGCTTCGCTGCCGATCCCGTAGCTGACCCACGCGCCCATGCTGGGCCGTCCGAAGAACGGTGTCCCGGTGTTCATGAAGATCTTGGCCGGTGCGTGGTTGAAGTTCTCGGTGTGGACAGTGCGTACGAACGCGAGATCGTCGACGACCTGCGCGGTGTGCGGAAGGCACTCAGACACCCACCGTCCCGACTCCCCGTGCCGAGCGAACTTGCGGCGCGTGCCGAGCAGCTTGGGAGGCTCGCGGACGAACGATTCCATGAAGGCGAAGCGCTTGCCCTCGAGCAGTGAAGGGGGCAGGGGCTTGCCGCTCAGCTTCTGCAGCTCCTGTTTGGGCTCGAACAGCTCGAATTGGCTCGGTGCGCCGGCCATGAACAAGTAAATGACACTCTTGGCCTTGGGAGCATGATGCATGACCCGGCGCTGCTCCGACTCAGTCCCGAACAGGGAGTCCCCGACGAACAGGGAGGTCAGGGCCAGCTTGCCCACCCCCACGCCGCAGTCCTCGAAGAGCTGCCTGCGGGTGCTCTGTCTGAGAGTGGTGCGATCTGGGCGCATGGGATCTCCTTCATTCACTGGCGGGTCACGAATTCGTCTAGGTTAATCATTACTCTGGCTGCTGCCGCCCAAGCGGCGGCAAACGGGGAGTCGAATCTTGACTCGTCGAGGGCCTCCGGATCGCTCTGGTAGGAGTCCTCCATCCTTCCCACAAACTCCGCCAGCCGCTCCTGTTCGGCGCCTTGCGGAGGGCGGGAGAGGCAAAGTTCGAAGGCCTGACGGATGCGGCCCTCGCGATCCTCCGCGAGCGAGCGGATGCGCTCGCCCAGCGCCGCGGCAAACTCGGTCTGTGACTCGTCGTTCAGAAGTGTGAGTGCTTGGAGCGGAGTGTTGGAGCGGTTGCGGCGGGTGACGCTCTCCTGAGCGATGGGAGCATCGAACAGGATGAGGCCGGGATGCGCCGCCGAACGAATGAAGTAGGTGTACATGCCGCGCCGGTAGCGATCGGGCCCTTGGTCCGCCTTCCATTTCCGATCGACTTGGGTGAACTGGCCGGCTCCGGCCGGCTGGGGCGGATACACGCTGGGACCGCCGATTGTCGGTGAGAGCAGGCCGGAGGCCGACAAGGAGACGTCTCGAATCGCCTCTGCTTCCAGTCGGATGCGGTTCTGTCTGGCCAGCAGGCGGTTGCTCGGATCCTCAGCGGCTGCGTCCGCACGGTAGGCCGACGACTGCCGGTAGGTGGCGGAGGTGAGGATGAGTCGGTGCATGGCCTTCAGGTCCCAGCCGCTGCGCACGAACTCCGCTGCTAGCCAGTCGAGCAACTTGGGGTGGCTCGGAAGAGAGCCTTGCGATCCGAAGTCGTTCTCGGTCTCGACTATCCCCAAGCCGAAGTAGCGTTGCCAGATGCGGTTCATCGTGACACGCGGAGTCATCGGATTGTCCTCCGAGACCAGCCAGCGCGCCAAGCCTAGCCGATTGCGGGGCGCGTCGGGAGGAAGAGGGGGCAGGACGGCCAGCGTGCCCGGCTCAACGCGGTTGCCCTTGCGCGTGAAGTCACCTTGGATGTGGATGTAGGATTCGCGGGGCTCGGGCAGGTCGCGCATGACCATGGTCCATTCGACTTCGGGCAGCTGCTTGCGCAGCTGCTTCAGCTCGTCCGCCTTCTGCTGGTACTCTTCCGCGTGCTCGTACAGTACGCGGTTCAAGACGCTCTCCTGTACCGAAGAGCGATCCTCCGGAGGCACTCTGACGATTTCCCGGGCGATCTCGATGCCGTCGATGTCGCTGGGAGGGAACCGCGTGTCCCACGCCGCCTCAATGGACCGCTTCAGCTCCGTGAGTTCGGCCTCCATCCCCTCGATCTGCTTCCTGCCGGCGTCGCGCCGGCCCAGCGTCTCGGGATCGCTCAATTCCAAGACTGGGTCCATCATGCGGCTCCGCCCGACCGTCTCTTCCAAGTTGCCGCCAAGCTCGTCCACATTGTTGAAGAATGAGAACAGTTGGAAGAACTCTTGCTGGGAGATCGGGTCGAACTTGTGGTCGTGGCAGCGCGCGCAGGCCAGCGTAAGGCCCAGGAAGGCCGAACCGGTCGTCCGGACGCGGTCCACAACGGCCTCGACCCGGTACTGCTCGAAGTCGATGCCTCCCTCTTGGTTGATCATGGTGTTGCGATGAAACCCGGTCGCGATGAGCTGCGATTCCGTGGGATCGGGCAGAAGGTCTCCGGCGACTTGCTCGATCACGAACCGGTCGAAGGGCAGGTTGTCGTTGAGCGCCTTGATCACCCAATCGCGATAGCGCCAGATGGAGCGCGGTCCGTCGATCGAGTAGCCGTTCGTGTCGGCGTAGCGGGCGATGTCGAGCCAGTGCCTCCCCCAGCGCTCGCCGTAGTGCGGGGACTCCAGCAGGCGTTCGACAAGGCGCGCGTATGCCCCTGCTTCGGTGTCCTCGACGAACCGTCGTACCTCGTCGGGTGATGGCAGCAGTCCGGTCAGGTCCAAGCTCGCTCGGCGGATCAGCGTGCGCCGGTCGGCCTCCGGCGACGGGCTCAGGCCCGCTTCGTCAAGCTTGGCGAGCACGAAGGAGTCAATGGGGTTGCGCACCCAGTCCGCGTCCGAGGTGTCCGGGGGGCTCGATGGCCGGATCGGCTTAAGTGACCACAGGGCTGCGGCGGGGATTGGATCGCCGGAGTCGGCCCCCCAAGCGGCACCGTCGGCGATCCACGTCCGGAAGGCTCCCACCTCCTCGTCGGGGAGAGGCCCGGTCGGCGGCATGCTCAACGCGCCGGAGCCTTCCAGCGCTGCGACGATCAGGCTCTCCCCGGGGGAACCCGGTACGACAGCGACTCCGCGGGTCCCGCCGGCTAGCGTGGCCTCGCGAGTTGCCAGCGAGAGGCCGCTCGTCTTGAGCTCTTCGTTGTGGCAGGCCTGGCAGCGAGTTGCCAGTACGGGCCGGATTCGCTCCTCGAAGAAGCGGACGGATTCATCTTGGCCGTGCGCGGCCGGAATGAGCAGCAGCGCGCTCAGGAACGCCAAGGTTCTCACCATCGCTATGAATATACTATGTTCTTCGTTCTGGCGGAGCGGCTTCGAGGAGCCCCGAGCCGCTTCGGCGCTGCTGACAAGGGTCCGTTCCGCGCTCGCAGCGGGAGGCTTAGACATCCTGACATCGTGGGTAGGAGCCTGCCAATTGGCCGATTGGGTCTGCCCCAGGGAAGGACTGACAGGGAGCTGAGGAACTGGGTCCCAAGCCTTCCTGGCGTGACGCGCCACTACTAACCCAGTGGGCTGGATCTGCATTGTATCGGTCGTACCTTCGTCATTCATGCTTTGAAACGCCAGTTGTAGTGAGGCCGGGCCGGGTTCGCAGCGGCTAGCGCACCGCCTGCAGTTCGACTGGGACCGGCTCTGGCGCGCTCCCTGTGCACGGCGCACGCATTGGTGCCGCCGTAACCGTGCGGGAAGGCTGCAAGATCGGGCACGGCGCGACGATCGAGGACGGCGCAAGGCTCGGGCGGGCTGTGCGCGCCGGGAGGAAGATGTTTGTTGGCTGGGGCGCGCGCATCGCTGACGGAGCGCGGCAGGCTGGCGAGTCATGCGTCGGAAGATTTTCGAGCGTCGGGACTCAGGCGCGCGTCGGCGCATGGGCTGTCGTCGGAGAGCGCTCCGAGCTGAAGCCCGGCAGCCGTCTGGCGACCAGGGCCCGCCTGGGCGACAGGGCTGTGGTCGAGCGCGGTGCGAGCGTTTGCAGGTGCGCTGTGGTGGGCGACGACTCGACCGTGGGGGAAACCCGCTCGTCGAGATCGGGTGCCGCGTCGGTCGGGCCAGCAGGGTGGGGCCGATACCGAGATTGGCGAGAACGCGCGCATCGACGCGGATGCTACGGTGCGCCAGGGCGCGGTCCTCCGCAGGGGTTCGTGGGTCGAGGTGCCGCGCGAGTTGCCGGTTCCTCCGGGCGGTAATTGCCGGGGGCGTACACTGAGTGTCAGGCTGCGCGCCCAGCATCGGAGAGACGGAGATGGCGAGGAAGGATCCGGCCAAGTGGGAGCCCCTCGAGGGAATGCCCGAGGGGGCTGACCGATGCGGTGCTCCCGATCTCCGTGAGATGGAGCACCACTGGCTACAAATCCGTGGCCAGCTGCAGGGGCGCGACAAGCCGCGGCGCTTCCTCGACAACTGGCTGCGGGAGCGAAACCGCAGGTTCGCCATTGAGAACGGCCAGATCGAGCACCTCTACACGCTACGCCGGGGTGTCACCGAAGAGTTGATGGCCGAAGGGCTTCATAGCGTCATGGGCGCGCACACGCTGGAGGGGCTTCCGGACAGGACAATCAAGGGCCTGCTGCAAGACCAAGAGGAAGCTCTGGAGGTGATGTTCAAGGATGTCAGGCGCGGGTGGCCCCTCACGCAGCACACGATTCGCACGTGGCACTCCATGCTGACCCGCCACCAGGAGACCGTCACGGCCCTCCACATCGCGCCTGACGGCAGGTCGACGAAGCGCGTGCAGATCCCCTTCCGGGAAAAGGGCGTTTGGAAGACCCTTCCGAACAATCCCCGCCGCACGGACGGCCGGGTCCACGAGTACTGCCCGCCCGAGCAGGTGCAGTCCGAGATGGACCGGTTCATCGATCTCCACCGGGAGATCGAGGCGCAGGACTACCCCGTTGAGGTCGAGGCCGCGTGGATGCACCACAGGTTCGTCCGCACGCATCCGTTCCGGGACGGCAACGGGCGGGTCTCTCGAATGCTGATGGCCTACGCCTACACCAAGCGCTGGCTGCCGCCCCCAATCATCTCTGCCAGAGCGAAATCCGAATACATAGACGTGCTGGAAGACGCTGATCGGGGAGACCTCAGGGGTTTCAGCGACCACTTGGGGGATCTGGCCAGGCGCGAACTGAGGACTGTCATTCGAATCGGCAGAAAGGCGCTGGACGGATACTTGGAGCGACCCAACGGGAACGGCGGCCGGACCTACGTTGACCGGTACGTGCCACCCCTCCGGGACGGAGACCCGGTGCCGCCCGGCTGGAAGCGGGATCGCGGGGGCCACGGCCGCTAGGCGGAAGTTCCAACCGCGAGGCCTTGGTCGGGGACGGTGGCGGTGCTCGCCAGAGCCGCTTCGAGCCGATCCAAGCGTTCCACATCAGCAGTACCCCCCACCGTCACTCCCAATCCCGGCCGTGCGTGAAGTCCGACCGGCACTGCTCCCCCGGTTTCCGCTGCTGCTCGAACTACACCTCCCGGGCCGGACGGGACTCCAACCGCCAAGCCCGGAACCACCGCTGCAGCGTCCGCAACTACTGCCCCCGTTAGTTGAGATACCCCGCAATCAGCCTGCCCGCGTGGTCGGCGTCCTCCAGCTCCAAGCCGGCGACCACGATGACGTACTTCTCCTTCTGGAACACGAGGGTAGGTGTGTCTCCGTCCATGCCGTAGAAGCCTCCGAAGTGCGGCACAAACTTGTATTCCGCCAGCACATCCCGGTAATCCATCGCCAAGAACATCGCCCGCTCGGTGTTGCGGCGCAGGGTGAAGAAGACTTGGTACCGCTTGCCGTCCTCTTCGTATTCGGCGAAGTTGCCGCCGGGCATGAAGTCCTTGCCGCCTAGGTTGTCGCTGACGACCTTGGTCTCGACGAGGCCGGCCTTGGCGAATCGGTGGGTCTCGTCCCGGACAGCTTCCGCAGGAGCAGCTGCCTTTTCTGGCACGGGGCTTGATTCCTGCTCTGGAGCGCCGCAACCGGACGCCAGCACCGTTGCGATCAGGAGGATTAAGCCGTTCTTGCACTGCATGGGTAAACTGCCCGTATTGTATGCGACTCGGGCGGGCCCCATGCCCGGCCTCCTTGCCGAGGGACCCTTGGACGGGCCGTTGCGGAGCGGGCCGGCTTGGCGGGTATCCTGTTGGTCTGGGTCGGAGCTGGTGGCTGCTCGCGGCACCAGTCCGGCCGGAGAGGCTACGCTCGGAATGCAGGATTCGCCGCCGCTGAAACTCTTGACCTTCGATGTGGAGGCGTGGAACATTTGGCGGCAAGAGAATCCTGAAGCCATGGTGGACCTGCGGGGCGCCGACTTGACGCGGGCCGACCTTCGGCTCGTGGACTTGCGTTCTGCCGATCTCCGGGGTGCGATCCTAGTCCTCGCGAACCTAGTTGGGGCCGACTTGCGGGAAGCTGACCTGCGGGACGCCAACTTGGTGGGGGCGAGGCTGATTGGTGCTGACTTTGCCGGTGCTGACCTGCGCGGGGCGGACATCCGTACTGCTGAGGATCTGACCCAAGAGCAGCTGGAGCAGGCCCGGGGTGACCGAGCGACCGTGCTTCCGGATGGGGTGGTGCGCCCCGCCAGTTGGCTGGACTGAATCGTCCGGTGTGGGCGCCCGCGATCTGTGACACGCCCGATCACACGCGAGTGAGCTGCTACGGATGGCTGAGGTCCTGCCTTGTCGGTTGGACTGGTCGATCCTCTCGACGCTCCGGCTAGGAGTGATCTTCGAGCATACAGACGGGAGACTGGTGCGGGCGTCCTCGTCCTACCCGTACCAAGCCACATTTCGTGGCCCGCTACACCTGTCGGCTGGCAGTGCCATGACCGCGTTCTGCTGCGTCATTCAGAGACCGGATCAACTACCCTTCCTTCAGGCCGTAGCCCAGTTCGCTGTCTCACTCGCACCGGCATCGCTAACGGGGCCGGCGGCGCAACACTGAATCTGCCGTCTCCAGCCAACCCTCGGGTCGCTTGGGCACCGGAACCGAGGGGATGGAGGTTGCGCTTCAGCGCAGCGTTGGGGTTTTGACACCCAATCCAGAATCAAGGGGCCACCAAGCCCAAGCGGGACGCTACAGGTGCTCGCAGACGCGCTGGGCGAGTTCGGCTCCCGTGCTCGTTCCTGCGAGGTCGGGCGTGCGCAGCACAGGATCCCTCAGGGCGGCTTTCACAGCAGCGCGAATCGCGTCTCCCCATTCGGGAAGGTCCAGCCAATCCAGCATCATGGCGGCGGAGAGGATGGTTGCCACAGGGTTCGCGATTCCTTGGCCCGCGATGTCGGGGGCGCTGCCGTGCGCCGGCTGGAAGACCGCGTAGCGGTCCCCGATGTCGGCGGAAGGCGCCATGCCCATGCCTCCGACAATTCCTGCGGCAAGGTCCGAGAGGATGTCTCCGAACATGTTCTCGGTCACCAGCACGTCGAAGCGCTCCGGTTCGCGGACGAGGAACAGGGCAGCGGCGTCGACATAGATGCGCTCGGTCTCGACCATGGGGAATTCTTGGGCGACGGAGTCGAAGATCTGCCGGAAGAACGCCATCGCGGGCAGCACGTTGGCCTTGTCTATCAGCGCCAGCTTGTTGCGTCGGAGGCGGGCGGCTCGAAAGGCTGCCCGCACGATGCGCTCGGCGCCCGCCTTGGAGATTCGCATCGCGTTCTCCACGAACTCGGCCCGCGGGTCGTGACTTGCTTTGCGCTCCCAGAACAGGCCCTCAGTGCTCTCGCGGTAGAGGACGAAGTCGATCTGGCCTGGGGCCTTGTCTTTCAAGGGGGTCAGCGTCTCCTCGAAGAGGTAGACCGGCCGGATGCCTTGGTATAAGTCCAGCCCTTCCCGGATGTCGAGCTGGGGTGCCATTTCGGTGCCGTTGGGCCACCGCACGTCGGGCAGGCCCATGGCGCCGAGTAGGATGGCGTCGCAGGTCTTGGCCTTTTCGAGCTCCAGCGGAGGCAGGGGGTCCCCGGACCGCAGGAACTCACCGGCCCCCACCGAGCAATGCTGGAACTCGAACACGAGGTCGTCGGTGAGCGCTTCCGCCGTCCGCAGGACGTCGACGGCGGCCGAGACCACTTCCGGGCCGATGCCGTCCCCCGGCAGAAGGGCGATGCGCAGGCAACTCAATTCGTCACTCCCGTCAACTCGCTATCCTATACCGCATGGCAGCGGCGACGCCCGATGTGGAGTCTGCGGTCCGGGAGCTGTGCGACGGGCAGGGCTTCTTGGTGCTGCGGGACTTCTATCCGGCGAGTCTGATTCGGTCGGCTCGTAACCTCGTCTACCAGCTGGTGGAGACGGAGCCCAGCCGAACATCCCACTTCTACGGTGACGAAGAGAATCCCACCCAGGACCGGGTTTGGAACCTGCCGAGGAAGGGGGACCCCTTCCGGGCGATCTGCTCTGAAGAGCGCCTGCTCTCGATCCTGCGGCCGATCCTCGGTGCCGACCTGATGCTGAGTTCGTTCGCCGCCAACGTCCTGCACCCGGGTGCTCAAGCGCAGGAACCGCATGTCGACTACCCTTACTGGGACCTGCACGCGAGAGACAGGTGGCCTCGGACGCTGAACTCCAGCTACCACCTCGCCGTGGAGTCCGTAGTGCCGTTGGACGAATTCACGATTGAGAACGGCGCCACGGCGATCATGCCGGGCACGCACGCGCTCGCGTGCTGGCCGGATCCAGAAAGGTTTGCCAGGGACAGCGTCCGGGTGACGATGAAGCCGGGTACTCTGCTGCTGTTTCCGGCGCTGCTCTGGCATGCCGGCCAAGCCAACCGGTCCGGCGCGTCCCGCGCAGCCCTGCTGGGATCGTACACGATCAAGTCGATCAAGCCGATCGAGGATTGGAGTCGCTGCATTGATCCTGCGGAGGCATCCGGGTACAGCCGGAGGATGCAGGACCTGCTTGGCTTGGATTACCCGTATCCGGCGGTGATGGATCACCTGCCGGGGCGCAGCTCGGAAGGCTCGCGAAGCAGACGTTCGATCTTGGAAGAGGAGGCAAGCGATGGCGACGCATCGTAAGGGGGGGAACGGCCTGACGCGGCGGAAACTGCTGGCCGGGTCCTTGGCACTGGGCGGGGCGGCGTGCGCTTCACGGCAAGGGCCGCGCCAGCCCAACATCCTGCTGGTGTATTCGGACGACCAGTCCTATCCGCATGCCTCGATTCTGGGCGATGCCGTAGTGCGCACGCCCGCCTTCGATCGTGTCGCGAGAGAGGGTGTGCTGTTCACGCACTCGTTCACCGCTTGCCCGTCCTGCACGCCGTCGCGTTCGGCCTTGCTGACGGGCCGCCACATCTGGCGTAGCGGCGAAGCAGGTGTGCTCTACGGGACGCTGCCGCCCGAGTACCCTCTGTTCACCCACCTGCTGGAGGATACCGGCTACCACACTGGGTATGTCGGGAAGCCGTGGGCTCCGGGGGACTGGCGGGCCGGGGGCTTGGAGCGCCATCCGGTAGGCAAAGAGTACGCGCGACGGACGGAGCCGGAACCTCCGCAAGGCATTGACACGAGAGACTACGCCGCCAACTTCAAGGACTTCCTCGCGGCCCGGCCTAGCGGCGCCCCGTTCTTCTTCTTTTTCGGAGCGACGGAGCCTCACAGGGACTACGAACCGGGAATCGGAGAGCGTAGCGGGTTGGATCCGGCCAAGGTGGAAGTGCCGCCGTACCTGCCGGACGCTCCCGAGGTGCGATCCGAGCTGCTGGACTACTACTACGAGATCGAGCACTACGACCGACACCTAGGCAGAATTCTTGATGCGCTGGAGCGGATCGGAGAGCTGGATAACACCTTGGTAGTGGTGACATCGGACAACGGCATGCCGTTCAGCCGGACGAAGTCCACTCTCTACGACGGTGGCACGCGCATGCCGACCGCCGTGCGTTGGGGGGACAGAGTGCCAAGCGGACGGCGTGTCGACGACTTGGTCAGCCATGTGGACTTCGCTCCGACATTCTTGCAGGCGGCGGGCTTGGAGCCGGCTGCATCGCACGACGGGCGCAGCCTGATGCCACTCTTGCTGTCATCCTCAGGGGGGAGGATCGAAGCAGATCGGGACCATGTCATCACGGCCATGGAGCGGCACACTTGGTGCCGCCCGGAGGGGGCTACCTACCCGATGCGTGCCATCCGGACCCACGACTACCTCTACATCCGGAATTTCGAGCCCGACCGATGGCCGACCGGCGGGCCGGACTTCATCTCGTCGAACAAGGCTCCTCACGGAGACATCGACGACGGTCCGTTCAAGGACTTCATGCTCCGACCAGAGACGCGGCGGGAATATCCACTGGAGTTTGAGCTGGGTTTTGGCAAGCGGCCGCTGGAGGAGCTGTATGACTGTCGGAGCGATCCGCATCAAGTGCGGAACTTGGCAGCCGATCCGGAGCACGAGACGGTGCGTGCAGGACTGTGGGCGCGGCTGGAAGCGTCACTCAGGGAGAGCGGCGATCCTCGTGTCGACGGCGAGGATCCTTGGCAAGGCTATCCCTACCGTCAGGTGGACGGCTTCGGGGCGACTTTCAACGAGACACTGAGCGACGAGGAGCGCCAAGCCGCTCGGGACCGTGGAAAGCATGCGGTCGGTCACGCTAAGCCGCAGTAAAGATGCGGCTGGCAGCCTCCTAGTGGTGCCGCTCCGAGGTTCTCCGGATTTGTCACGCTGCCGATTCCGCCGTTCCCCTTGGATCGCCCGCTGGCTCTGAGCTTGGCGGAGTCCGACATTCCATCTGAGCCCCGGTCCTTGGGCGCGGCCTTCGTGGCTTTCCCGTTTGCAACGGGCCCTTTCGAGCGTCGTCTCGGGAATAGGGTCAAGAGGGTCGCGGCTGCGCCTCTGAATCCACGGCGCGTGCCACGTACGCCATCAGGCTGGGGATTCCCGGCTCGTAACAAGGCCGGCCCTCGTGTTCAACTCTCCAGATGTAGCCAAGGTTGTGCAACTCACGGCAAGCTGCCTGCACGGCGTTTTCGTCACACGGCCTTCCCACCAACCGTAAGGCCGAGCCCACGGCCGCCTCGAGATGGCCAATAGGCATCCTCTCCGAACCACGGAAGGACTCCGAGACAGCGGCTGCAACCTCAAGCAGCTTGGCCGTTCTGAGTTCCCAGTAGCGAGTGAGGTAGAAGCGGTTCTTGTCTTGTTGGAACTCCGGCCTGACGCGGTCCACATCCATGCAGTTCAGTTGCCGAGCAGTGTCCCGGCACTCCTTCCAGAGAAGCTCTCCCCACAGCTGCAGGAAGAACGGGTAGCCGTGGCTCTCCTCTGCAATCCGTCTCAAGGCGTCCGCTGCAATTGAGCGCCCACGCTCCTCCAGCGGTATCCGGACGGCGTCCTGCGAGGCTCGCCGTGCGAGGCGTCCGATCGGCAGTTGCTTGCTCCGCTCCCAGAACGACGCGCCCATCTTCCTGAGGTGCTCGGGCAGGTCCGGGGTGCCTGCAAGGAACAACATCGCGGGCAGCCCCTGGCGTTGCCAGCGCTGGCCAGCTGTGAGTAGGTTCCGGCCTACGCTGACGGGCATCGTGTGCGCCTCGTCAATTCCCACCAGCACAGGTCCTCTGTGTGCCCTTCGCTCGATTGCCGCGGTCAGCTTGCTCGGTGGAACCTCGCGCCGGATGATGCCCGTTCCTTGGATTGAGATGCCGCTCACAGCTTTCAGCCACTTGGAGATGCGCCACAGCTCGCGGACCTCTGTCCCAGTCGCCTCCGATTCGCCCAATTCAATATCGATCACGCGGATCTTGCGAGACCTTGCTTGGCGCTCCGCCCACTCCAGCAAGGCGGTCTTGCCGTTGCCGCGAGGCCCGTGAAGGATGACGAACGAACTGGGCTGGGCCTTGCTT
Source organism: Bryobacterales bacterium (assembly GCA_963662745.2). Taxonomy (GTDB): domain Bacteria; phylum Acidobacteriota; class Terriglobia; order Bryobacterales; family UBA6623; genus VXMF01. The sequence continues at coordinate 2,650,465 of CAXXUI010000001.1, read as the reverse complement.
GCAAGGCGATCCAGTCGGTCGTTGATCAGACGCTGCTCGGCTTCGCGGCCGGCCAGGAATGGCGGGACCGCACCTTGGCCAGGCACGAATGGATTCGGTTTTTCGTTCGCGGACTCGCGTTGACCGAACCAAGCTGGCACGACAAGTCCATCATAGGCAATCCCAGTTCTCACCGTTCTCGTTGATACGGAAGCCCCATCCGTCCGCGCCCCGCGACGATCCGCCTCCAGCGTCCGAGCATCCGCTGCATGTTTTCTGGGGGGCAGTGAAACCGCGGGCTGTGCTTCGTGCCCGTGCCCAGCACGTCAATCTCGCCTTGGACAGCGTAGGTTTGCGGCAGACTCGGCAGCCCGAACTGCAGTTGAGGGACGCGTCCACTGAGGGCTGCATCGGGACCTCCCGGTGCCAACGCCGAGCCACTTCCACTCACCGCTCCGGGGGGCCAGCCAAACAGCTACTTCGGGGAAACGTACGTTGCCACGCCCTCCAGACTCATGGGCGCAGGCGACTCAGATCAGTCGCCACTTGGACTCGGGGCCCGAGTGTTAGAAATCGTCGGCTCTCCAGCCAGCCGCTTTCGCCAGTCTGCGATCTGGCCTTCAGGGATTCCGAGTGCCGATGCGGCGGCAGCGTCGATCGCTCGCCGGGCTGGGCACTTCTGCCCGTCCCGGAGTGGCAGGAGTTCAAGTTCACAGACTTGCGCCCACGCCTCGGCGAGTGCGGTGCAACCGGCGTGCTTTGGATCAGGGCAGGGCAGCGACGCCAAGTGTGACTTGGACCACTTCGGGTAGGTCAGCGTCTTGGCCCGCCGATTCAGCAGCAATATGCGTCCTGCAGTGCTGTTCCACCATGCGCAGAGAGCCTTCTCATAGCTTCGGTCCTCCCCGGTTGCAGGAATCCATCCGAACCCGAATGTTGCGACATCGCTCCACAAAGCAGTGAGTCGACCACTTACCGTGTTGTACCGAGTAGCGAGCATCAGGTGACCTTTGCCCGAAAGGACGCGCTTGTACAAGTGTCCGCGACGCCCACCAGGTGCGACGAGCTGCTCCGGAGCATCCAGCATTCTGCGCCTGACCTTTGCCGAGACGCTGTCGAACACACGAACTGCGTTCGCGTCACCGTCTTGGTCAGTCCGCTTCCACGAATCCTGCGCCGCCCGACCGGTTGGCCCTAGCGTCAACTTGAGGCCCGCCTCAACTAGGTCCGCGTGGCCTTCCAGGTAGAGCGCCGCTTCAGCTAGCGCACCGTCGTACCACTGTGCTGGAGTCCAGTTGCCGTCTTGAATGCGAGCTGCCGGCCACAGTGTGACTCGCCCCCACTCCTCTCCCAGACCAGAAACTATCGCGTCGGCTGCCTCGGCAGCTTCTTCCGCAGTTTCGGGCATTTTTCGTAATGATACGAATTCTGTTGGTACAATATTTGCTGAGGGGGGGGGGGGGGGTCTTCAACAGTCCGTCGACAGATCAGTAGGCTCTCGTGAATGCTAGTGTTCTCCGAGAACGCAATTTTCCTCGGGTCGTGCGTTGTCACGACGCGCTCGATATGGAATCGGTTGGCAAGGAAGCGGCGCTCGCTCAGTCCGCCTGCACCCGTGCAACCGGTTACCGGCAGCACCGTGGCTAGGAATCCTCCGCGATCAGAGCAGATTAGCTTCTCGGCGAGCGGCGTAAAGAAGGTTCTGATGCTATTGGTTGTGATAACTCCGCCAGCCTTGGAATCGCGTTCCGACAGACGGTTCCGGATCTCAAGTTCGTGGCGCTGCATTTGCTTGAGGGCAGCCCTTCCGAACTTCCTCCCGCGCTTGGCGTTGTCCGTGAATGGAGGGTTCATGATGATGCCATCGAGGTCGTGCAAAGGGAACCGGATCTCCTTGCTCTCATTGACTTGCGCACCTTCGAGCGGCCCCAGCGCTCGCTCCGGTGCTGCGATCGCAGCGACATCCTCGGCGTCGGCGGCCGCGGCTAGTATGTCCAGTGAGCCTGCCCGTGGCGATCCGTCGGACTGTGGACCGTGCGGCATGGTGACCAAGTTCATCCGCTGGTAGTCGACGGTCGGAGCGCCAAGGGTCATGTTGCATGCGGCAAGCTGGATGCCGTGCTGATTAATGTCGAGACCGCAAAGGATGTCTTCAACGATGCCCTTGTGTAGCGCGTTGTTCTCCTCCTTGGTCAGCTCCCCAGATTCGGCGACGCGCGCCTTGATGGCCTGCAGGCACGCCATGAGAAGAGTTCCCGTGCCGCAAGCGGGATCCATGATCCGTAGCTTCGCAACTGCGCTCGGATCGGACCAGTCGATGAAGTCGCCGGTCAGGGCGAGCCGGGCCAGCAGGATTGCCGAGAGATTGCGCGTGTAGAACGCTCCGTCGCTCTTGGCGGATCCTAGGATGCGGTGATAAAGCGGCCCGGCGTGGTCGTAGCCGAGTTCGCTCAGGGAGTCCGCGACGCGGTTCGCGCACTCTGCAACGATCCGGAGCGCGTCGTTCACTGCCTTGCCCTCAGGGAGTGCGTCCAGCACCGCTAGACCCGGCTTGAAGACCGGCGTGTAGTCCCGCTCAAGAATCGTCGCCCAAGCGCTTGCGAGGGAATCCCTCGCGCTGCCGGCACCCGCAACCCTGTCCAGACTCAGGATGGTCTTCATGTGGGGCTCATCGCGCAGCCTGCGCTGCAGCAGGCAGGCGTTGCACAGCATCAGTGCCGCTATCGTGCAGACTCCCTTCGCGCCCCCACTGTCTTTCGAGGTGAGTCCGAGCGCAGCTGCGAGGGGGGCTTCCAGCCCTTCCTCCTGAAGCACGGCGCTCGAATGCTTCACTGCATCGGCGATTTCGTCCGCCACAAGTTGGCCGGGCTTCCCCAATCCGGACGCCGCTGCGACATGCGCATAGATTCCCTGGTCCGCCTCCTCAAGAGCCAGCTGCCTCTGAATCGGGCCGTCGCCTGCTCCTCCCGGACCGTCTCCCTGTGGGTTGCCGGGAGCGGTTCGATCGCTAACTGGTCCGTCTACGACATAGGTCTTGACAAGGGAGGCTGGGGACTCCGCTAGGCGACCGTCATGGGCTTGGAGCGCACGTAGGACCCGCCCGACTGTCTTGTAGCCTTCCGTGTTGCGCTCAAGGGCTGCAACCACATCCTGGTCAGGCTCGACGACGATGGGAATGATGATATAGCCGAAGCGCTTCCCGGGCGCCTTGCGCATCACGCGGCCGACGGCTTGGACCACGTCAACCTGACTGTCTCGCGGATCCAGAAAGGCTACCGCGTCCAGTGATGGCACATCCACGCCTTCAGTGAACAGCTTGACGTTGCACACTACCCGGCATTGGCCGTCGCGGGACGCTTCCGACAACTCTCGCAGCTCTTGGTTGCGGCGCAGGGCGCTTGCTGATGCGTCGAGGTGGCGGGCAACGACCTTCATGGCCTTCCCTTCCTGCATCCGTCTCGTCGTGGCGCTCAGCATCTGGCTCTCCATCAGCGCAGATGCGTACCACTTCGAGCGATCAATCCTGTTGGCGAAGGCTATAGTCCGAGGAAGTTTCTCGGGCTTCTCAAGGTCCGAGCCCTCTGTGACGCCGTTGACCGCGAGGGATACGCCGAGCACGCGCGTCATCTCGTTGGTCGTCGGCGCGTTCCGCACACTTGCTGATTGGTTCAGGGCTTCCAGCCGGCGGCGCAGACCTGGAGTGACGGTGGACCTGCTAACTCCCAAGACGATCACTCGGTAGTCGGATAGGATTCCATTCTCCACCGCCTTGGCGAACGGCAGGCGGTGGAGTTCGGGACCGTAGACATCGTAGTCGACCATGTCAACCACTCTTATTCCTCGCTTCGCCAGCCTGTGCTTGGAGCGACTTGTGTAGATGCGCGGGGTAGCGGTCATGTACAGGCGCTTGCGAGCATGCAGGCGTGCATTGTCGTGGATGGACTGGAAATCGACGCTCTTGCCGTGCTTCGACTTGCGTCGGTCGAGCAGTGCGCCGGTTGTCCGGTGCGCTTCGTCGGCGATGGCCAGATCGAAGTCAGGCGCTCCGTACTCCGCTTGGGCTTCGATGACCCGTCCCAAGGACTGGTAAGTGCAGAACACAACATGAGTGTGACTGCCATCACCACAGAGGGACTGAGCGATCTCCGAAGGGCTCGTGGACACTGGACATTCCAGCTCCGAGACGCGGATATCCGCCTCGTGCCGGCCTCCGGCCGTCGGGTCCGAACAGACGACGACGCATTGCAGCGGCCTCGTCGTGTGTCGAAGCCATTCTCGCCGCGCCTGAGAGACCAAGGCGATCGTGGGCGCTGAGAAGAGGATTCGCTGGCCGTCGTTCACGACCTCCTCTGCGATGCGGAGTGAGGTGAAGGTCTTGCCTGTGCCGCACGCCATGACTAAGCGGCCGCGATCGTGGTTCGCGAGCCCCGTGACGACATCTTCGATGGCCTCCGCCTGCAAAAGCCAAGGCTTCTGGACCGGACGTTCGGTGTCTTGTTCCTCGACAGGAACCTTGAGGTACTCCCGGAAGTCGATCTGGGAGACTTGGGGCCTGGCGTGCTGGATCGCTAGCGTCGCCACCCGCCCCCACGGGCAAGTAGCCACGATCCACCTCAGTCGGAAAATCGCTTGTTGAGACGCTCCCAGGAACGAGTCGATGTCCCCCTTGCGCAGCCTTGTCCGCTCGTCATAACACTTGCACTGGATTGCTACCCATTCTCTGGTCGTTCTGCGGGCGACAAGGTCGATCCCGATGTCCCGACCGTCCAGCCCGGTCAGCGCCATCCGCTCGGGCCAATCGGGCCAGCGCCAGATTTCGGAGATCTCGAATTCCGGCAACTGGAGCGCGATCCGCATGAACAGCTGCTCGAACCAGCGGCCCTTCTCGGACTCGTCCCTACTCTCGCTGCGGATTCGATCAAGAACATGTCCAGCGCTCGGCGAAACATTGAGGTCAAGCTGTAGCTGTCCTGACATTGCGGCGACGTATTGGGAGGCTGCCCGCTCTTGGACACCGAGGGCGTCTGGCGAACCGACCGCCCATTCTAACCTCAGTGATCGGAGGCTGTCCAGTTTCTGGAGAGGCTAAGGAGGTCAGGTGTCGCTGGAGGAGCTGCAAGAGCCCCCACCCCTCCTTTCCTACTGTTTCCCACGGGGTCCTAGCCCTCTACGGGCCGACCAGTGAGTGCCTCCCTTGGCGAGATTCAGGCGAGGCCCATCAGTGCCACATTCCTGTACCCTGTCGTTGGCCGTTTTCGTGTCCACTCGCATGCTAGACTGCTGCCAGTCGTGTACCGAGAAAGGAATTCAATGTTCTTGAGATCCAACCTCCTGATCGCCTTCACCGCCGTCTTGGCGGCATGCGTTTGCCCTTCTGGAGCGTACGCACAAGGCCAGTCCTCTTCCGATTCGTCTCTTGAGCAGAGTGGGATTTTCGCCCGGGCGGACATCAGGAGTTGCGGTGACAGCCGCCAGTCCGTTGCCTTGGCGTATCTTCGCGAGCGGCCTTCCTCAGAAGGCGTCAAGGAGGTGGACATCATGATCCGGGCATGGAGCGGGCTGCTGCCTGGCAAGCACGCCGTTCATATTCACGAGACGGCCAGCTGTGAGCCATGTTCGGCGGCGGGCGGCCACTTCGATCCGGGGCCGCACAGCAACTCGAATCCCGATGGCAACCACCCGTTCCATTCCGGAGATCTGATTAACCTGAACGTCAGCGATGCAGGCAAGGGGCTGCTTGCTACTGTTTCCAGCCGTGTCAGCCTCTCTGAAGGGCCGCTGTCGCTGTTTGACGACGACGGAAGCGCCTTCATCGTTCACTACCAGCCCGACTCCTACTGCCCGGAGGGCGCGGCGGCCGGCTGCGCGGGCGGTGCCAGAGCGGCCTGCGGAATCATTGTTCGCGATTGATCGGCAATACACGGGGTTGCACCCGTTATAGTGGGCGGCAACATCGCAGGGAAGTGTTCGTGAACAAGCTACCGAATCTTGGATGTCGCTGCGTCGCCGCAGTGGGCCTCGTGCTGACGACCGCAGCCGCCAGCTACGGCCAACAAGCCGAGACAGAACCGGAGCAGGAGTGGGTGCATCTCTATGAGCCGGTCTCCACAGGTGAGATGCCGTACCGCCTCATGAAGCCCCTTGGGTTCAATCCGGCAACGTCCTACCCCGTGATCGTCTCGCTACACGGCGGTGGTGGCCGCGGAACCGACAATCGGGGTCAATTGCGGGTTTGGAACAGGCTCCTTGCAGACAAAGCCCTGCGCGCGGAGTACCCAAGCTACGTGCTCGCCCCGCAGTCGACGCGACTGTGGGACGAGTGGCACCTTGACAGAATCAAGGAAATCGTGAATTCGCTTCCATCTGTGGATACCAATCGGATCTATGTCCTTGGTCATTCCATGGGTGGGCACGGGTCGTTCATCTTGCTGCAAGTTGATCCCGGATACTTCGCGGCGGCAGTCCCGTCCGCAGGCACGGGCCGAGGCCAGGACGCAGCATTCATCGATCCAGAGGTGATTCGCGACATTCCCATCTGGGCGTTCCACGGAGATCAGGACGAGGTGGCGCCGTACGCCCGCGCGGAGAGTCTCTTCGCCGAGATGAGTCGACTGAAGGGCAACATGAAGCTGACGACGTTCGCCGGCGATGCCCACGGCACTGCCGCCAAGATGATTACGGGCGCGGAGAACGGCAACACGCTCTGTGCGAGCGATCGGTGTGATCCCGAGCCCGAGACGCTCAAGTGGCTGTTCCAGCAATCCCTTTCAGTCGACCAAGCTGAGTGATGCAAGCTGGGCCCAATTCCCCAGTGTGCCCGGCAGAAGGCGGGCTGAACGGCCTGCTGGAGCTGGTAGATCCCGCAGAGCAGGTGGTCAAGCCGGAGTGGCGGCGGCTGGACCACAGGCAGAACTGGGTACGCAGTCAGCGGGCCTGGCGCTGTGACCAGCAGGCGCGGGCTAACTGCCAGGCGCGCCAGCTGCGGCGCGAGAGCCGCGACCGTCAAGGCCGGGTGGCGGCCCGGCTGCAGACGTGGGTGGACGCGTGGCGGGCCACCGCCCGCTAGTGTCGACAGAAGGCGGCCTCGCTGGACTAGGCCGAGGCCGAGCTAACGGCGCAGCGGCGCCATGTCCAAGTGGTTGGGCGAATGGCCTGATCGACCGCAGCCAGCGTCCCCAAGAGCCATGATTGCTGGTGACCAACTGCCGCTCGTTCAGCCGAACCGCACCACCACGACTAGCCCTAGCGACTGGAGGGTGCCCGAGGATGACTTGACGGCGGGCCTTGCTCCAACGGAGCGAAAGACCGGCGGCGCGTCAGTCCCCGATCAAATGGAGAACGACCGTCCGGCGGTGGGGGCGCGTTCTGTGCTCGAACAGGAAGATGCCCTGCCAGACACCCAAGACCGGTCTGCCGTCCGCCACCGGGATGGCTAGGTGCGTCTGTGTCAGCGCTGCCCGGATGTGGGCGGGCATGTCGTCGGGACCCTCCATCGTGTGCCGGTAGAGACGGTTGTCCTCCGGTACGAGGCGCGCGAAGAACGCCTCCAAGTCGTGCATGACGTCTGGATCAGCGTTCTCCTGAATCGTCAGGGAGGCCGATGTGTGACGCAGGTAGACCGTCAGGACGCCTGTCGCGATTCCTTCCCGGCGAACCCAGTCAAGCACTGGGCGCGTGATCTCGATGAGGCCCTTCCCGCGAGTCCGAACAGGGATCTGATGTAGCGCCTGCTTCATGATGTCCTTCTTGTCGCGCACCGTCCAGCCGATCCGGTCGAGCCCCGCTTCTGCGGAGGCAGGCACAGCCACGTCTGCGACACCGGGAGAACGCCGGGAGTGCGAGAGCCATTATCCCCGACCGATTGTCGGCGGGAAGAGACGGCACCGCCCGAAGTGCCGTTGGCTTCCGTTGCGCAACCTCAGTCGCTCGCCCGGGCCACGGCCCGCTGCTACTGTCGGGTTGTGGTTCCTGAACCCGTCTTGGTTTCTTGGTCGTCCGGCAAGGACTCAGCGTGGGCGTTGCATAGGCTCCGACAGCAGCTGGACCGGTATGACGTTCGAGGCGTCTTCACGACCGTCACTGACGCTGAGTCCCGCGTCTCAATCCACAAGACGCCGACTTGGCTCTTGCGAGAGCAGGCTGACCGGCTAGCGCTACCGCTGTACGAAATTCCTATCCCCGATCCATGCTCCATGTCTGAGTACGAGGATTCGATGACACGGTTTCTCGACACCATGCGAAGTCTCCCAGATCATCGGAGGGCGTCAACCTTGGCGTTTGGAGACCTGTTCCTCGACGACATCCGCAAGTACCGAGAGGAGAAGCTCGCTGGGACGGGGTTCACTCCTCGCTTCCCGCTGTGGGGGCTGGACACCGGGGCCTTGGCCGAAGAGATGCTGTCTTCGGGGATCAAGGCCCTCGTGACTGCCGTCAACCCAGCTGCGTTGCCTACTCGGTTTGCCGGCCGTTGGTTCAACGCGGAATTCCTCGCTGACCTCCCTGACGGGGTCGACCCGCTGGGAGAGAATGGCGAATTCCACACGTGCGTGTTGGACGGTCCGATGTTCACCTCTCCGATAGAAGCTCGACCGGGCAAGGTTGTCGAGGTTCGGATCCAATCTGATCAGGATCTGGACCCTCATCCAACGTATGCCTACATTGATTTGCTCGCGCTTCGCTGAACCGTGGCCAGCACTACCGCGGAATTTGGGCGGGCTCCCAACGCAGTCCACACTGCCGCCCCCTCGGCCGTGGCTAGGCTTGGAACGCCCTCCGACACTCGCAGCTCGTCCGGTTGGGAACCATGAACTTCGTTCGACCGAGCGGTATACTCTCCCGGTCTAGAACGCCTTCGTAGAGTCGATCAAGATGGTGACGGGACCTTCGTTCACAAGTTCCACCCGCATCATGGCTTGGAATTCTCCGGTCGCCACATCCACTCCCTTGGCCTTGAGGGCCCGCACGTAGCCGTTGTACAGGTGCTCTGCCCGGTCCGGCTTGGCGGCTGCGTCGAAGCTAGGGCGCAGCCCCCGCCGCACATCCCCGTACAGCGTGAACTGCGAGACGGCCAGCACGGCGCCTCCGACGTCTCGAACTGAGTGCCTCATCCTGCCATCCGCGCCCTCGAAGATTCGTAGCCCAGCCGTCTTGTTTGCTACGTATTCGACATCCCTAGTGGTGTCCGACATGCCGATTCCGAGCAGCACCAGCAGCCCCTCCTCGATCTGTCCGACATTCTTGCCGTCGACTGTGACGCTTGCGCGGCTGACGCGCTGAACCACCGCTCGCACCGCTGATCATTCTAGTGCGTCCGCCATTCCACTGACGAAGGTGGGCGATCACACCCGCAGAATGCCGAAGCCGGGATTGTCCAGTGGGCACGCCAGTCGAAGCTCTTGGCTTGACCGAGCAGCGACGGTAGCCGCTTCGCTCGGGATTGGCGCTACAGCACAGACACTACCGTCTTGCTGGCTGCAAGCAGCCTCTCGGACAGCCGAACTGGCCGCCCAGGGCTGCGGACGTGCTGTCCGTCGGCTATCCTATTGCCATGCTTCGCTTCGCCTTGGCGGCCGTCGCCGCTGCCGGCCTCCACGCCCAGGTCGACCAAGGCCGCATGGAGAATGCTGCGGCGGAGCCGCACAACTGGCTCACCTACAACGGCACGTACTTCAGCCAACACCACAGCCGGCTCACGGGTCTCGATCGGTCGAATGTCGCCGATCTGCAGCTGGCTTGGGTCTACCAGGCCGCCTCCACGGACAAGTTCCAAGCCACGCCGCTCGTCGTGGATGGCGTTATGTACGTCACCGAGCCCCCGAACAAGCTCGTCGCCCTCGACCCGGCGACTGGGCGAGAGTTCTGGCTGTACGAGCACGACCTGCCCGCGGTGGTGTATCCCTGTTGCGGGCGCGTGAACCGCGGTGCGGCAGTCTGGGGCGACACCGTCTATTGGGGAACCTTGGACGCCAAGCTGCTGGCGATCGACGCGGCCACTGGAGCGAAGGTCTGGGAGGCCGTGGTCGTGGAGGATTACGAGAAGGGCTACGCGCTCACCGTCGCTCCCTTGGTTATCAAGGACAAGGTGATCGTAGGCACGGCGGGAGGCGAGTTCGGCATCCGCGGCTACCTCGCGGCTTACGACGCCGCCACCGGCGAAGAGGCTTGGCGGTTCTACACGATTCCCGGTCCTGGCGAGCCAGGCCACGAGACATGGGAGAACGATGCTTGGAAGACGGGGGGCGGCTCCATCTGGCTGACCGGATCCTACGACCCGGATCTCGACTTGACCTACTGGGGTGTCGGGAACCCCGCACCCGACTGGAACCCGGATGTGCGGCCGGGCGACAACCTTTACACCGACTCCGTCGTCGCACTGGATCCGGACACGGGCAAGCTGGCTTGGCACTTCCAGTTCACGCCTCATGACGAGTGGGATTGGGACGCGGTGCAGATACCCGTGCTGGCTGACTTGGAGTGGGAGGGCGAGCCCCGCAAGCTGATGCTGTGGGCCAATCGCAACGGCTTCTTCTACGTGCTGGACCGCGAGACTGGCGAATTCTTGCTGGGCAAGCCCTTCGTCAAGCAGACTTGGGCGGCCGGGCTGGACGAGAGCGGGCGGCCGGTCAAGATCCCCGGTCGCGGCCCCAGCTCCGAAGGTTCACTGACGTGGCCGGGAGTTCAAGGTGGCACGAATTGGTACGCGCCGTCGTTCAGCCCGCTGACCCGCTTGTTCTACTTGCCGGTTTGGGAGGACTACTACTCGGTGTACTTCAAGTGGGACCAGCCGTACGAGCCGGGCAAGCGCTACCTCGGCGGCGCGCCGAGGAGCCCGGTTTCGTCCACGACGCGCCGGCGCTTCATGAACTACACGGAGCAGGATGGCTACGGAGCGGTCAGGGCCCTCGACCCACTGACCGGAGAGAAGGTCTGGGAGTTCTCCATGACCGATGTCACTGATTCCGGCCTGCTGACTACGGCCAGCAACGTGCTTTTCTCCGGGAGCAGGGAAGGATACTTCTATGCCTTGGACGCCACCGACGGCCAGCTGCTGTGGAGCCGCTACTTGGGCGGCCAGATAGGGGCCTCGCCGATCACCTATGAGGCCGCGGGCAGGCAGTTCGTGACAATCGCGTCCGGGCATGCGGTCTTCACGTTTGCCCTGCCTGAGTGACGCACACCAAAGAACTAGGGAAGGGAAAGCATGACTGCAATCGCTCTGCGCAGCGTTCTAGCACCCGCACTGGCAGGTCTCACGGCCCTGTCGTGCTCGCAGCAGGACCCGTCGGCACCGCACTGGGTGTTCTTCGGGACGGGGGCTGATCACATCTACGTGTCGTCCTTTGACGAAGTGTCGGGCGAACTCGGCGAACCGATCGAGGCCGCGGCGATCGGACGGCCTGGATTCCTTGAGATTCATCCGCAGGGCGGCATCCTGTACGCCGTTGGGCGTGACACACCCGACGGCGCTCCCCCGCAGGGATTCGCGGCGGCGTATTCGATCGACGCGGCGGCGGGCAGCCTGCAGGAACTCAACAGAGTCCCGACCGCGGGCCGAGGAGCCGCCCATGTGGCTGTGAGCCCGTCCGCTTCGTCTGTCGTCGCGGTGAACTATGGCGACGGCAACACGGTCTCGTTGTCTCTGGAGGCAGACGGGCGCCTCGGGTCGCTGGTCACCGACATCCCGCACTCGGGCTCAAGCGTGCATCCGCAGCGGCAGACCGAGCCTCATCCTCACTCAGCTACCTTCACGCCCGACGGACGGCTCGTCCTGGTGCCTGACCTCGGAACGGACGAGGTGGTTGCCTACTCGGTCGACGCTGCCACGGCGCAGCTCACCAGGACGGCCGATCCGCAGGTCACCATGGAACCCGGTTCGGGGCCGCGGCACATGACGTTCCATCCCAACGGCCGCTGGGCCTACGTGATCAACGAGCTCGCGTCAACGGTCACCGCGCTGCACTACGATTCTGGATCCGGAGCGCTTGAGGTCGCGCAGACGGTCAGCACACTTCCGGAAGGATACGCCAGTTCGGTCAACACGACTGCGGAGGTACTGGTTCATCCCAACGGTCGCTTCCTATACGGCTCAAACCGCGGCAGCAACACGATCGCCGTGTTTTCGATCGACGAGTCGACTGGACAGCTCGCCGGAGTGGAGCGCGTCCCGACTGGCGGGGACTGGCCTCGCAACTTCCGTCTCTCGCCTTCCGGATCCTTCCTGCTGGTGGCCAACCAGCGGTCCGACGATGTGCATGTGTTCCGCATCGATCCTGATTCAGGGCGGCTGGCCGCGACAGGCGCAAGCATTTCCGTGCCCAGTCCCATGTGCGTCCGATTCGTCCCGGCTTCGTGATCGTCATTGCGTCCGCCTACTGGGGACGCAAAGCCAGCTAGGCACATCAGCTGGCTGGCATGAGATCGAGTCTCTGGCCAGCCACGATCGAGGCGATCAGTCGTCGCAGCAGGGGCCGTGAACTATGCTCTCGCGCATTTCGGCTTCCTCGCGTCTGCGGAGCATGCCCGAGCCATCCATGTCCTGTGCCATCCCGAGGCGATGTGTTTCTACAACGCGTCTCAGACCTGCGTCGCGCCACGGCTCGCGCTTGAAGTGCTGTCGTTAGGATGTGGGATGGGGGGGCTGCTGGCGGGGCGCGGACGGCTATGATGATTGAGACATGCGGCTCTTGAAGTCAGGAGCAAAAGGGTCCGATCCGCAGGAGAATCCGTTCGTGCCCGGCCACGGAGGCCTGCCGCCTCACTTGGCGGGGCGCGACCAAGAGCGTTTAGTGCTGCGCGGGAACCTCACTCGGCTGGCCGGCAAGCGGTCTCCGGGCACAAGCGCTATCCTCTACGGCCCGCGTGGCAACGGTAAGACCGTGCTGCTGCTCACGGCAGCGCGCGAAGCACGGGAGCTAGGGATCCACGTGATCCGAATGCCCGCCTCGGTGGGTGGGCTGAGGGAGGCCTTGCGGGTTGAGCTGTCTCTGCTGCCCAGTTGGGGGCGGAGGTTTCTCCGAAGGCTGGCCGGGTTGAGCGTGTCAGGGTTCGGGATCCGAATGCGGGACCAGGCGGGCGCCACGCTGCTGCAGATGCTGTCGCGGAAGGCTCGCCGGGTTCCGCTGCTAGTGGCGCTCGACGAGGCCCACCAGATGGATCCGATCCTAGGCCGGGAGCTGCTCAACGGTGTGCAGCACATGCAAGGCGATGATTGCCCGGTGATGCTGATGTTGGCGGGGACGCCGGATCTGCCCCGGCATCTCAACCGCATGCATGCGTCGTTCTGGGGCCGCAGCCAGAAGCTGCCGATCGGACGGCTGGGCCCGCGCGATTCGGCAAGTGCTGTCAGCATTCCTTTGGAGGCAGCTGGCCGCTCGATTGAGCCCTTCGCGTTGGGTGAAGTCGTGAGGGAAAGCCACGGCTACCCGTACTTCCTCCAGTTGTGGGGGAAGGCGCTTTGGGATGGCTGTCCTGCTCGCTCTAAGCCGATCTCTCTTGACGACGTTGACCGTGTCCGCCCGCAGTTCCGGTGGCAGCGGGACCTGTACTACGAGGATCGCTATGAGGAACTCAAGCGGCTCAACTTGCTGTCCGTGGCGGCGGTTGTGGCGCGACTGTTCACCGAGACGGAGACGCGAATTCCTGAAGAAGTTGAGGAGGCTGTCAGGGCGACCCTAGCCCGCACGAGCCGCGCAACGGACGAGGATCGGCGTGCGGTGACGGAGGTATGCGACCAGCTGCGCGACCTAGGCTACATCTGGAGTGTGACTCACCGGTCAGGCCCACGGTACGAGCCCGGGATTCCGAGCCTGATGCGGTTCGTGGCCCGCGCCACGAGTTCCGTCGATCTGGCCGGGCCTTCGCCACGCCGGGGCGGCGGTTGACCACGCCGAGAGCTGGGCTGTCGACAGGCGTCGTCAGACGGGCCCAGAAACTCCGCCTTGCAAGCAGAGTCTGGCGTCCGTGACCCCTCCTTCAGTTGAGCCGCAAGTCGTGGATTGTCGGCGTGGCGGGCCAGCGCGTTCAGTCTCCGAACTGCTTGGCTGCCCAGAGTGACCCACCTCCCAGAATCTCTCCGCGCCCCGGCCGGACGTCCAGGCGGAACCCAGGGCACACAGGTGGCATGGGGGCCTTCCGATTGGTTCTTCAGCCAGGCAGTCGGCGTGAGCAAACGTCGCTACGACTCGATCTGGAACGGCGCTGCGCCGAGCTGAGCATCCGTCGCGCCCGTGGCACTCAACAGTCTTGCCGCTCAGCCCGGGGGCCTATCGCGCAACTTGAGTGGCCGGATCCTGAGGAGCGGGTGTCCCCTAGGTCCGCACCCGCAGCATGAAGTAGGTGCCCACGATGGCGAACAGCAGGCACGGAGACCAAGCTGCGACCGGCGGCTCCAGCTGCCCCGTGCGGCCCAATTGCTCGGCCAGCGCATTGGCGGTGTAGTAGGCGATGGTCAACCCGATGCCCAAGCCTACCGGCCACACCGCTCCGCGCGAACCGGTCAGCATCGCGAACGGTATCGCCAGCAGCGCCATGGAGAACGCGAACACCGGGAAGGATAACTTCTTGTGCATCTGGACCTGCAGGCGCACCGTGTCGAATCCACTCTGAGTCAGGTCCTCGACATAGGCCTTTAGCTGGGCGAGATTCATCTGCTGGTCGTGGCGATCTCGCTTGAGGAAGTAATCTGGCGGCTCCGCAATGTCCGGAAATGCCCGCCGGTCGAACTGCTCGAAGCTCGAGGTCCGGATGCCCTCGATGACCCGGGCCCAGCCGTCGAAGAACACCCATGCTTGGTTGTCCGCATCCCACTCGGCCCGCTCAGCCTGGACATGGCGTCGCAGCTCGAAGGGCTCGGAGCGGATGTCGAAGACGCTGATTCCCGAGAACGCCTGCGCCCGGGAGTCAAAGGCGCGGTGGTAGAAGATGCGGTCGCGCAGTCCGAAAGTCCACTGGCGGTCGGGCCGCAAGTAGGTGCGCGGCGGTCGCCCCTTGATCTCGTCGCGCAGCGCGTCCTGCAGGCGGTTCGCCGCCGGCAGATAGGACTCCTCCAAGGCGAAGAGTCCTCCGCTGAGGCCGGCCACGACGAGCAGGATCGGGCAGGCTATGCGGTACAGGCTGACGCCGCAGGCTCGGAACGCGGTCAGCTCGTGCCGCTTGGCGAGCAGGCCCAGGCAGGTGAGCGCGGACACCATAACCGCCAGCGGGGCCGTGTTGTAGACCAGGAACGGCGTTAGGTAGTACAGGTATGGTACGAATCGGTCCGTCTTGTTTCTGGCCAGCATGTCGGTGAGAAGCTCGAAAAAGCTGAAGACGTACCAGACGGCTATGAAGGCCGCTAGGAAGACCGCGAGGTGGAACAGGAACGAGCGCAGCACGTAGCGGTCGAGCACCGGGACGAGCACTTCGATCGGGCCTCGCGTGCCGGTCCCGGCAAGCGTCGCGTCTCCGTCCCATGTGCCTCGGCCGATCCTACGCAGCCGGTTTCGAGTTCGGGACAGCAGACTCGCGGCCGCGACCTGCCAGTGGCGACGCGAAGGCGCGTCCACGCGCAGGACTAGCAGCAGGCCGAGGGCGGCGAAGAGCCCGTTGGCCCCCCACGCCGATAGCGCCGGCTCCAAGACGGACTGCTCGGCCAGCGCCGTTCCCGTCAGCGAGACCATCCAGTAGCAGAAGCACAGCACCATGGCGAGCACGACGCCTGACGAGCGACCCGACCGTCGTAGCGACACCGCCAGCGGGAACCCCGCCAGCGGAAGGATCAGGCATGCGAACGGCAGGGAGAAACGCTCGTGCAGCAGGATTGCGGCCTCTCGCTGCCCTTCAGACCGTGCCAGACGTAGCAGAGCAGGAGTGTCTGTTGCGTCCAGCCGGTTGGTGCCCGGATCGAGCCTGCGACGGCTGGCTTCGAGAACTTGATCGGCGTCCTCGGAGCGGAAGGCGAGGTACTGGCGCGCGTCAGTCGACCGCTCGTAGGTGGTCGTCAGCGGAAAGCGGACCTGGATCCGGTTCTGCTCGGGACGTGGCAGCACGAACGCCTCAGAAGCCAGCGTGATTCGGGGGCCGGCTACAGGAGTGTTGAATCCGTTGAGCGACCCGCGCTCCTCAGGAGGGCGCATGTCAGCCATGAAGATGCCCTTCCAATGGACGCCGTCGCCGGACAGCACGTCCTGCACCCAGATCACGCGGTCAGGGAAGTCCTCGACGAAGACCCGGGGGATTACTTCCGAACCTGCCAGCCGGATCCGCAGCGTCTCGGCAATGCGGCCTTGCTCGCGCACCGACCACGGAGTCAGCCACAACGTAGTCGCGGCGCATGCGACGAAGCCCAGCGCCCCGACCAACAGCACCGGGCGCAGCAGGGACCGGGCTCGGATGCCCGATGCCAGCATCGCCAATACCTCGTTGTCACTCGACAGCCGGCCCAACGCGACAAGGATGCCGGTGAGCACGCCCATGGGGATTGTGAACGGCAAGGCCTGAGGGACGGTCAGGGCGAACAGCCGCAGCATCTCCCCGAAGGGCGCCCCCCGCCCCACCAGCAGCTCCATGACCGGCTCCAGTCGCTGAAGGAACAGCACGGCCGTGAACAGGAGCGTGCCTACCAAGGACATGGCAGCGATCTCTCGAAAGACGAAGCGATGGACGAGGCGCACGTCGCGAAGCGGCCGGACAGGCCGAGAAGCTATTATCCCAGTCCCCGCCCGGAGTCTGGCTATGCTAAGATGCAGCTGGGAACGGCGCTATCGTCTAAGGGTTAGGACAGGGCCCTCTCAAGGCTCAAATCGGGGTTCGAATCCCCGTAGCGCTACCACCTGCCCCCCTGTTGTGTGGCATCCGGTCCGCTTTGCTGGCGGCCGGACCGCAGTGCTCCCCCGGCCAGCCGCCCGCCAAGATGCCCCGCTTCAACCGTCGTCGCGCCGGTTTGGCTGCGGGGATGATTGGCTTGGCCTGCGTGCTGCTGGCACCGGCCCCCGAGGGAATGGGGCCCGAGGCGCAGAAGACCGCGGCGGTTGCGGTGCTGATGGTGTGCTGGTGGGTCAGCGAGGCCGTCCACATCGGCGTCACCGGATTCGTTCCCATCGTCCTCCTGCCGCTGCTAGGCGTCAGTTCCAGCAGCCAGGTCGCGGCCCAGTACGCCAATCCGCTGATCTTCCTCTTCATAGGGGGATTCATCATCGCCTATGCCATGGAGGCGTGGAACCTGCACCGCCGCATCGCCTTGGCGACGATATCGCGCTTCGGCTCGCGACCGCGCCGCCTGGTGCTGGGCTTCATGATTGCCACGGCTGCGCTGTCGATGTGGATCTCCAACACCGCCACCACTATGATGCTCCTGCCGGTGGCGATGGCGGTCGTCAGCCAGCTCTCCGAGTCGGCGCAGGTGCAGGGCGTTTCCGATCCAAGCGAGGCGGAGGTAGTGGCGCGGAAGTCCTTCGGATGCATCCTCCTGCTGGGCATAGCCTACGCCGCGAGCATCGGCGGAGTCGGCACCATCGTCGGGTCTCCGACCAATGTGGCGTTCGTGGGGTACGCCGCGGCCAACCTTCCTGACCAGCCGCCCATCGGATTCGTGCAGTGGTCCATGGTGTGCCTACCGATCGTGGTCGTCTTCCTGCCGCTGGCTTGGCTGTACTTGTGCCGGTTCTCGGGCTCCACTCCGCTGTCCCGGATCCGCTTCGCCAGCAGCCAGGATGTGATCCGTGAGGAGCTTGCCGCTTTGGGGCCCATCACGACGCCTGAGAAGCGGGTTCTCTTCGCAGCGTCCACCACCGCGCTGCTATGGGTCACCAGGGCGCCGATCGAGCTGGGTACATTCTCGCTTCCGGGGTGGTCGCAGCTCTTCCCCGACCCGAGCGCGATCCATGACTCGGTCGTCGCCATGGGAATGGCGGTGCTACTGTTTCTGCTGCCGTCAGGGCAGGCGTCGGAGGGGAAGGGAAGCCGCCTGCTGACTTGGAGCGCCGCGGCCCGAGGAATCCCTTGGGGTATCGTTTTTCTGATCGGCGGGGGCCTCGCCTTGGCTGCCGACATCGCTCGGAGCGGATTGGCGGCATGGTTGGGTTCGTGGCTGGCCGCCCTGGAGGGCGTCCCTGGATGGGTGCTGGTGCTCGCGATTTGCCTGACGACGACGGTCATCACAGAGACAGCATCGAACGTTGCAGCGGTGCTGATGCTGTCACCTGCTGTCGCCGCGATGGCCGCCGAAGTAGGCGTGCATCCGTACCTGCTGCTGCTGCCGATGGCGGTCACGTCGTCGTTCGCATTCACAATGCCGGTAGCCACGCCGCCCAACGCGATCATTTTCTCCAGCGGCTGGATCAAGATCCCTCAGATGTTCCGCGCCGGCGTCGTGCTGGACGTGATCGGACTGGCGGTGGTGCCGGCTGGCATCTACTTGATCGGGGCTGCCGCGTTCGGCTTCGCGTGAGCCCGCCCCTTCGAGGTGGTCTGGTAGCCTTGGGGCGTGGCTAGCGTAAGACGGTACCTGACAGTTTTGCTTCTCAGCATTCTCTTAGTGGCCGAGTCTGGGGCCCAGCTTGCGACTGGCAGGCTGGCAAGTACGGTGCTGGATCCTAGCGGCGCCTCCATCGTCGGTGCGCGAGTGCTCATTCGAAGCGGGTCGACGGGTGCCGAGATCGACCTGCTGACCAATCCGGCAGGCTCCTTCGTCGCGACTGCGCTCCATCCCGGCTTCTACACGGTCGAGATCTCGGCGGACGGATTTCGCGGCTACAGCGTTGAGCGCCAAAAGGTCGATGTGGCGCGGGCTACAACTATCCCGCCCATCACGCTGGAGATCGGGATTTCGACCGAGGTCGTGGTGGTGGAGGGCCGTGTTAGCCAAGTCCAGACCACCACTTCCGAGGTCACCTCGATCGTTGACGCCGACCAGGTCGCTGAACTGCCGCTGATTGGGAGGGACCCACTGCAGTTCGTGGCCTTGCAGGCAGGCGTCGCATACGCCGGAGCGACTCCTACAGTCATCAACGGCCAGCGCACCTCCTTCTCAAACGTGACGCTGGACGGGATCAACATCCAGGACAACTTCATCCGCGCCAACGCGGTGTCCTACCTTCCGAGCCGCACCCTGCTGGACCAGGTGGCCGAGTTCGCGGTCACTTCGCAGAACGGCTCGGCCGCCAATTTCGGGGGCGCGTCTCAAGTGAATTTCACTACTCGCTCCGGCGGTCCGGAGTTCCACGGCAACGCCTACTGGCATGTCCGCAACGACAAGCTAGCCGCATCGCCTTGGTTCTCCAACCGGCAGGGTCTCGACAAGCCAGCGCTGAAGGTCAACCAGTACGGGGGCTCGGTCGGCGGTCCGATCGCGAGGAACCGCGCCTTCTTCTTCGTGAACTTCGAATCGCTGAGGGATCGGCGGAACAGCCTGCAGAATGCCGTGATTCTCACGCCCGACGCAGCTGCTGGCGTCTTCAGCTATGTGGATCTAGGCGGGGAGCTGAGGCAGATGGATGTCTTGGGCCTGCAGGGCCTGCAGCCGGATCCGGTCGCGGCGGAAGTGCTCTCGAGGATTCCGGCGCCTTCCGAAATCAACAACTTCGATGTCGGTGACAGTTCCAGAGATCGAATGCTCAATACCGCTGGATATCGCTTCCTAACCAGTGATAATGCCGATCGCGATGCCCTGACGGCGCGCGGGGACTGGAATGTCACGGCTGAGAACGCGGTTGCAGTGATCTACAAGCTTACGCAGGAGTCCAATGACCGACCGGATCGCGACCTCGGAGTCGGATACTCCGACGAGCCGCCGGTCAAGGACTCCATCAGCACGGACTTTCTTTCAGTCAGCTGGCGAGCGAGTCCCGGCCCTCGCTGGACGAATCAGGCCCGCTTCGGCTTCAATCTCGCACCGGGGAGATTCAGCAATGACTCGCAGCCTCAGGACTACTTGCTCGGCGGGTTCCTGTTCACCAATCCCACCGTCAACTTTGCGCCGCAGGGCCGTGTGACCGAGACTTTCAACTACCAGGATCACGCCATGGCCCAGCTGGGGCGCCACACGCTGCAGTTCGGGTTCGACGCGCAGCAGGTTCGCATCGACTCCTACGCCTTCGGCGGGGTGGTTCCCACCATGACTCTCGGGATCGGCTCCCAGAGCCAGTACCAGCTTCCAGGCGCCTTCTTTCCTGGCGGGATCGAGTCCGGGGACCTCGGCACCGCAGAACGACTGCTGGCGAGCTTGGCGGGGATAGTCTCCGAAGCTGACCAGAGCTTCAACGTACGCGACCGTAACTCTGGCTTTGTCAGCGGGCAGGAGTTGCGCCGGAACTTCCGCTTCGACACGCTGGCGGGCTATCTGCAGGACACACTCAACGTCACGCCTAGGCTGACGGCGAACCTCGGCCTGCGCTGGGAATACTTCGGACGGGTGGACGAGGAGAATGGACTGATGCTGCAGCCCGTTCCCGGCCGTGGCACAATGATTGACACGCTCCTCTCCGACGCCGTGCTGGATTTTGCTGGCGGAGCGGCGGGGCGCCCGTTGTGGAAACCCGATCGCAACAACTTCGCTCCGAACATCGGGCTGGCTTGGGATGTCTTCGGGGACGGCCGCACCGCCCTGCGAGCGGGTTACAGCATCAACTATGTCATTGACGAGGCGGTCGGAGCCGCCGACAACGCCACTAGTGCCAACAGCGGGCTAGAGGGGCAAAGCAGCCAGTTGAATCTCGACACGTTCCTGCAGGACGGCTTGGTCGAGATTCCGCTGCCCGAGTACGAAATCCCACGGAACGTTAGCCAGAATCAGCTGCTTGATCCGGGGACGGCAGTGTTCGCGCTCGACCCGAACCTGCGGGCCCCGTACGTGCAACAGTGGACATTCTCGTTACAGCGGGAGGTCGGGTGGAACACCGTCGCCGAAGCGCGCTACGTGGGCAACAAGGGAACCAAGCTCCTCCGCGGGTTCGACTACAACCAAGTGATCGTGCGCGAGAATGGATTTCTCGACGACGTGATCCGGGCCCGCGGCAACGGCTTCCTAGCCCAAGAGGCCACCGGCAGGTTTGACCCCGACTACAATCCGGCGATTCCAGGAAGCCAGCAGCTGTCCGTTTTCCCACTGCTGCCCAATGGCGGCTTCCTCGGATTTCCGATCATCCAGCAGATGATCCGGCGCGGTGAGGCCGGGGCGCTCGCACAGATCTACATTGTCAACGACTTGGTCGGGGACCAAGTGGCGTTCCGGGCCAACCAGAACGCCTTCGTGGCCGACTTGATCACGAACTACTCCAACTCGAGCTACCACGGCCTGCAACTCGAAGTTCGTCGCCGAGCCGCGAAGGGCGTGAACTTCCAAGGCAACTACACTTTCGCGAAGGTGCTGACGGACTCTAGCGGGACACAGGTGCGCTTCGATCCCTTCCTCGACATCCAGCAGCCTAGGTTGGAGCGTGCAAGGGCGGAGTTCGATGTGAACCATGTCTTCAATGCCAACTTCGTCTGGAGCCCGCCCTTCAGGACTCAGGACCGGCTGCGCTCCGGCTGGACTCTGGCTTCCATCCTCACCTGGCAAAGCGGGGCGCCGTTCTCGGTGCTGTCCCGCCGGGCCACGCTCAATCGCGGTGGCAGGTCGCTTCAGAACACGGCGACCACGAGTCTGACCAAGGAGCGCCTTGACGACGTGGTCCGGTTTCGCATGACGGGGGACGGGCCATTCTACATCGCAGCCAGCGCGATCAACGAGCGCGACAACTCAGGGCAGAACGTGGACGGCGAGGACCCCTTCCCCGGGCAGGTCTTCTTCCATCCGGGTCCCGGCGAAGTCGGAACCCTACAGCGGCGGATCTTCTCTGGTCCGAGGGCCTTCGCGATGGATTTCTCCGTCAGCAAGTCGACCAGGATCAGCGAGCGGGCCATGATCAAGGCTGGGGCGCGCATCGAGAACATCTTCAACCATCCCACGTTCTTCGTCGGCAACATGGTGATCTCCTCCGCGCAGTTCGGACGGGTTAACGAGACCCTCACCGGACCGCGGCGGATCGAGCTCTTCTTCCGCTACGAGTTCTGAGGCTGAAGGACGGCCGTGTCACTGCGGCACGGCCGGCGGGTACTGTCGGCGGCCCGCTCGGAGCGCGTCCTCACACTGCCTTGGTTTGTGCGCTAGAATGAAATCGGCGGCTAGGTAGCTCAGTTGGTAGAGCGCGGCCCTGAAAAGGCCGGCGTCGGCGGTTCAAGTCCGCCCCTAGCCACCATTTTCTCGACTAGTCCCCTAACTGCACGCTGGGATGAGGGGTGGCCCGGCCCGTCTTCGTGTGGAGCGGACCACTGGCTTGAGGTTTGGTCCGCATCTGCGAAGCCTTTCCGTGCGTCGCCGCTGGTGGACCGGGCGCTTCCCGTAGTCGAATGTCAAGATGATCCCTTCCGGAGCGCAGGGCGTCCCGGTTGTGCGGAGCCGTTAGACTGCCCCTGCTTGGCGATCATGGCAGCCCTTGCGGTTCGCGCTGCTGCGAGCCGCGTCGCGCAACGCCCTCGGCGTGGCAATCCCATCTAGGCCGAACTCGTACCGCGCGAGTTGGTGCACGGGCTGCAAGTCGGCTTCGAGAACGTCGTGGCCCCGCGCTGATTGGTGAGCGACCTAGCGGGCCTGATCACTGAGTGTCAGCTGCGACGCTCTGACCGCTACTTCCGGGACGGCTCCGAATCTTGTGTGCAGCGCTAGTGTCACCAGCAGGCGGGTCAGCAGCTGGTGCTGCACGCCCGTCAGCGACCGGTCGCCAGGGCAGCGGGCGCATTGATCGCGAGCACGGCGTGGACCTGCTGTTGAATTCCACCTTGAATGGCGATGGACGGCTCAGAGTGTTTGGACATGGCGGAGTGGGTGTTGTTCCACATTGGGCGGACAAGTGTGCGGTGGGGGGAGTGCCAGGTGGTGCGAGTATGCACTGAGCGTCCCCTTGGCGGGGGACTCTGCTACTGCAAAACCAAGCTACTGCAAGAAAGAAAGAGAGTGGCTGCTCCCGCGGCATGTCGGGGGCCGCGCAGGGCGCCCCAGCCCCCGTCTCGCCGAGCGGCGGTGTTGTGGATTAATTGGAAAAGTGAGACCATCCGCCGTCCACACAAACTGCACCAAACCGCCCCCTACGTGTCCAAATAATCTGGCGCTCAACACCCTGCGATGCACGGACCCCGCCCGTCATTCGGCTGCTGCCCGGCGAGGCGTGGAGCGGTACCTGATTGAGTGCCAGGTGGCGCGGACAAAGAGCTGTCCAGTGAGGCTGGTTGCGATTGGTATGCGGCAGACCGCCGGCTGCATGGACCTCATCGGGCGGAATCTGGATACTTGGCGGCCTTCGGCTTGAGACAGGCGCGGAGATGATCTCGGCCCCTGTTTCATCGTTGAAAGACGGTGGACGATCAGGCTTGTCGGCGTGGCGGCCGCATAGCCTCGTGTAGCGCGAAACAATCTGAACCATCCATCGCCATTCAAGTTGGATTCAACACCAGTGGTTGCGGCTGCGATTCATTCTGGAGTCGCTCTGGTGGGCTCGCTAGTGCGGTGCGGAGGGTGATTTGGCGCTGAGGGGCGCGGACGGTCGGTCGCTACGGGATCCCGGTCGGAGGACGCATCGCGCGACTGGCCGGGCCGGCTCGCGGAGGGCGGTCCGTGGGACGAGCTGCGGGCGGCTGCTTCAGTCCGGGGCGGCTGCGGTGGAGGCGTCGGCTGAGCCGGCCTCGGCAGTGCCGACCGTCTCCCACTCCACCCGGGCCACGTTGCGCGTCTCGCGGCTGAACTCCACGCCCACCAAATGAACCGGCTTGCCGGAGCCGTGGTGCTGGTCCGCGTAGCGCTTGGCCTTGAGCTGCCGCAGCGCCCGGCCGGAGCCGCTCCGTCCGTCCACGGTCTTGAACTCGAACAGCACGATCCTCTTGGGAGCGCTCACGGCTAGGTCGAGGTTGCCCCGGGAGGAGGCTTCCTCGGGTCGGGTGTCGAGGCCGAAGCCGGACAGGAGAGCGAAGAAGACGGTGGCGTAGTAGCCTTCGTACCGCTCGATGTGGTTGTTGCGATACCAGTCGTGGGGGATGGAGGCGAAGAAGGAGTGCAGTGTTTGGTAGAGTTGCTCGAAGTCCCCGGCGCGGATGTGCTTGGCGACGTCGCGGCAGTGGGCGAGGCGCTGGGAGAGGCTGTTGACGAGGCTGGACAGCAACACGCGATTCAGGCTGACGCGGACCTCGCGGTTGGGGTAGTCGAGGCGGTAGTCGGTCGCGCCGTCGTCGCCCTTGGAGCAGTCGGTGACGGTGAGGTAGCCAGTCTGGAACAGCAGCGCCTCGGTGGCGATCTGGTCGATGTCGAAAGCCGACAGCAGGGACTCGTCGGCCGTCAGGCCTTCGAGGTCCAGGGTCGAAACGTTGCGGCGGACCAGCAGGTCGGGGAGGAACTTGGGGGTGCCGGTCTGGAACCACCAGGCCTTGCACTCCCGGGTCCTGAACGTCAGCAACAGGTCGTAGGGGTTGTAGACCCTTTCGTTCCCGCCCCAGCTGTAGCCGTTGTACCAGCGGCGGATATTGTGGCGGTTGAGGTCCTGCAGTTCGGGGGCGAAGACCTCGTCCAAGTCGCGCTCGGTGTAGCCGCAGAGGGAGGAGAACGGGATCTCCAAGGTGAGGTCGATCAAGTTGTTCAAGCTGGAGAAGAGGCTGACCTTGGAGAACTTGGAGACGCCGGTGATGAAGGAGAAGCGGATGTGCTCCTCGCAGCCCTTGATGACGGAGTACAGCTTGCGGAGGTAGTCGCGGTTGGCCTTGGCGACCATTGGGGTGTCCAAGGCATCGATGATGGGCTTGTCGTACTCGTCAACGAGCAGGACGACGCGCCGCCCGGAGCGGCGGTGCAGGGTGACGATGAGGTCTTCGAGGCGTCCGGCGGGGGTTGTGTAGCGGCGCTGCAGGCCGCAGTCGGACTCCAGTCGGAGGAGTCTCTCCCCGACGGAGGTCTCCACCTCGCCGGGGAGGGTCGCTCCGACGTGGGCTAGGTTGAGCAGCAGGACGGGTCGGCGGACGGACCAGTCC
This sequence comes from Bryobacterales bacterium, assembly GCA_963662745.2. GTDB lineage: Bacteria > Acidobacteriota > Terriglobia > Bryobacterales > UBA6623 > VXMF01. The sequence continues at coordinate 2,625,463 of CAXXUI010000001.1, read as the reverse complement.
CACTGGTCGTAGGCCGCCAAGCCTTGGAAGAGTTCCCGGTTGCCCTCGAAGAGTTCCTTGAGGGTGCTGACGAACAGACTCTTGCCGAAGCGGCGGGGACGGGACAGGAAATAGTGCGAGCCCTCCTCTTTGAGCCGGACCGCGAAGTGCGTTTTGTCGACATAGTAGTAGTTGCCACGACGCAGGGTGCGGAAGGTCTGGACTCCGGTGGGGAGGCGTGCTTTGCGGGCGGGCTGGCTCACGGCGCGAGTCTCACGTGTCTTGAGTCTAGGGGATGGTAGACCGGCCGGAGTGGCAGGAAGGGATGAGCGGGGGGCAGTGGGAGGCCGCTTGCGGCTGGGTTGGGTGGCGTCTTGGCTGGAGTCGCAGGCGCGCACTGCAGCCTTGCCAGGTCGGTCGGAACCGGAGCTCGGACGAGTTCGTGCGTGTTGAGCGCCAGATTTTCTTGCCACGTAGGTGGCGGTTTGGTGCAGTCTGTGTGTTTGTGTCGCAGTCAGGCCGCCCCTTGGTCCGATTTGCGTCTCAACTACCTAGGCAGTTACCGCTAGATTGTTTACCGCCAAGTGATCTACCGCAAATTGAGGAACGCTTGGAGAAGTGTCGGGACACGGCTTGGGCGCTGGTAGGAGCGGAATTCAGGAGATTGCCAAGGATCGTACGGCGGCTGCTATCGGAATGAGTTGGCCAAGTGCCGATGGCGGTTCGCGGCCTTGGCAAGTTGAACTGCCCGTGGCCGAGTCACCCACCGAACATGCAATGCGGGCCCCAGCGTCTTGGCCGCTGCGTGGGACTCTACTTGGAAGATCTCGTAAGTCTGCCCGTGACTCGACGCCTTGGCGGCCCGACCTCAGATGTGGATTGCTCGTCCGTCAGTGGCAAGGGCCGCCTCCTTGATTGCTTCCGCGAGCGTCGGGTGCGCGTGACAAGATCTGGCGAGATCCTCGCTTGACGCGCCGAACTCGATCGACACGGCGGCCTCCGCGATCAGTTCGCCGGCTCGGGGCCCTATGATATGCACACCGAGGATCCGGTCGGTGTCCCGATGTGCGAGCACCTTGACGAAGCCCCCGACATCCGCCAGCGCCCTGGCCCGACCGTTGGCGGCGAATGGAAACCTCCCTTTGCGGTACGGGACTCCAGACTCGCGCAGCTGATCTTCCGTCTGGCCCACAGAGGCGATCTCAGGGTGCGTGTAGACGACTCCGGGGATAGCGTCATAGTTTACGTGGCCGTAGCCCGTGACGATTCGCTCCACACAAGCAATCCCCTCCTCTTCGGCCTTGTGAGCCAAAGCCGGTCCCCGGATGACGTCGCCGATCGCGTACACTCCGCTCGCCGAGGTCCTGAATCCGTCGTCCACTCGGATCCGTCCGCGCTCGTTCAGATCGACTCCTGCCACCTCCAGGTCCAAGCCGAGCGTGTTGGGAGCGCGGCCCACCGCCACGAGGACCCGGTCACAAGCGATGGGCGGGGAGCCGTCGGCGGTGACGGTGCAGGCTGCGCCCTCGCAACGCGCGCCTGTTACCCGGCAACCCAGCTTGAATTCCAGTCCTTGGTCGGCGAATTCCTTCAGGGCCGCGCCCGCCACTTCCGTGTCCATGCCGGGCAGGATGCGGTCCAAGTACTCCAAGACCGTCACCTGCGCCCCAAGCCGCCGCCAGACCGAACCCAGCTCCAGCCCGATGTAGCCGGCTCCAATCACGACCAGGCGTTCAGGGACCTCGTCGTATGACAGCGCCTCGGTGCTCGTTCCGATCCGATCCCCGTCCAGCTTGACTCCCGGCAAGGACACTGGCCGGCTGCCCGTGGCGATCAGAATGTGTCGACCGCGCAAACGAGTCTCGTCGCCTCCGCCGGAAACCGAGAGTTCCGACGACGACAGGAATCGCGCCGTGCCCTCGTACCGAGTGATGCCGTTCTTCCGGATCAGCCCCGCTACCCCGCGCGTAAGCTCTCCGACCACTCGCGTCTTGCGCTGCTGCATACGAGCTAGGTCGAGCCGGACGCTGTTCGTTTCGATGCCGTGCTGCCCTAGGCCTTTGGCCGTCCGCTCGTACAGTTCCGACGACTCCAGCAGTGCCTTGCTCGGAATGCAGCCGATTCGCAAACAAGTGCCGCCAAGCACGTTCTCCTTGTCGATGCAGGCGGCGTCAAGGCCCAGCTGCGCGGCACGGATGGCCGCGCTGTATCCCCCCGGGCCTCCGCCGATGACGATCAGGTCGTGAGTGTGCATTGGGTTGTCTCCGGCGAGCCCGCCTCGTCCCGGCGCAGTCGGGTATGCAGCTGACGGGGCGCTAGGCGCTCACACCTGCAGCCAGATCCGCTCCGGCTCCTCTATAAGATCCCGGATCCGCGTCAGGAAGCCGACTGCCTCGCGCCCGTCAACAATTCGATGGTCGTAAGTGAGGGCCAAGTACATCATGGGCCGGACTTCGACCTTGCCTTCTACGGCGACCGGCCGGTCCTTGATCGCATGCATTCCGAGGATTCCGCTCTGCGGCGGATTGACAATCGGTGTCGACAGCATGGAGCCATAGATTCCGCCGTTGGTGATTGTGAAGGTTCCGCCTTGGAGCTCCGACAGCGTGATCTTGTTCCGTCTCGCCCGGCTGGCGAAGTCTGCGATCGACCGTTCGATGTCCGCGAACGTCATCGATTCCACATCTCGCAGGACGGGGACCACCAGCCCCTTGCCGCCGCCCACGGCAATTCCGATGTCGCAGTAGCGGCGATAGACGATAGCGTCGCCCTCGATTCGGGCGTTGACTGCCGGCACGGCTTGGAGCGCTTCCGCCGCGGCCGTGACGAAGAACGACATGAAGCCGAGCTTGACCCCATGTGCCTGAAGGAAGCCTTCACGGTGTCTCTTGCGCAACCCGATCACAGCCGTCATGTCGACTTCGTTGAAGGTCGTCAATAGGGCCGCGTTCTGCTGAGAAGCAACGAGGTTGCGGGCGATGACCTTCCGTAGCGGCGTCATGGCGACCCGCTCCTCCTGCCTGCCGTGCGGATCGGCATGCGGCGGTGCCGGAATTGGATCCGGCTTCGGAGCGGCGGGCTCGGGTGCTGGCCGCCGAGCCACGGAAGAATCGGCTGCTCGGACCGCGTCCTCCTTGAGGATGCGCCCCCCCGGGCCCGTGCCCGCGATGCCTTCTGCCGCCATGCCCGCCTCGCCCAGCACGCGCCGGGCAGCCGGCATGACGCGAGCCTCGGCCTCTGGCACAGCGGATGCGTGCTGCCGAACGGTGTCCGCCGCTGCCTTCGCAGCCAGCTCGGGGGCGGGCGGGTCCGCTCCCTCGTCGATTAGCGCGATCACTTGCCCGACCGTGGCCGGCAACCCTTCCTGGACGAGGATCTTGCCGAGCCTACCGGCAACCGGGGCCGGCAGCTCCATGGCGGCCTTGTCGGTCTCGATCTCCACGACGACTTCGTCCAAGGCCACGAAATCGCCCTCGGCCTTCCGCCAAGTGCCGATCTGGACTTGCTCAATGGATTCGCCGGCTTCCGGGATTCTCAGCTCGGTTGGCACACTCGGCGCTCCTTCCTAGAGCGACATCGCCCGCTCGATCAGCCGGCGCTGCTCGACCTTGTGGCTCCCGGGAGAGCCTGTGGCCGGACTCGCTGACTCGGGCCTGGAGATCGCCTCCGAGAAGACTCCCGGAAAGCGAATCTGCAGGTACCCCCATGCTCCCATATTCGACGGCTCCTCCTGCAGCCAGCACAACCGCGCCCCCGGATAGGGCGAGATCGCTTCTTCCAGCTCCGACCGGCGCAGGGGGTACAGCTGCTCCAGGCGAAGGATCGCCACATCGGAGCGACCGCCGGACGTGACGGCCCTTCTGAGGTCGTAGTAGATCTTCCCGCTGCAGGCGAGCACCAAGCGAACCTTGTCGGGGTCTGCTTCGGAGTCGGGCAGGATGCGACGAAACCGCCCCTGCGTGAGTTCGGCGATTCCCGACGTCACGCTGGAGTGCCTGAGCAGGCTCTTGGGTGTCATCACGATCAAGGGCTTGCGTAGCGCCCGCACCACCTGGCGGCGCAGCAGGTGGAAGTACTGCGCTGGAGTGGTCGGAACGGCGATCTGGATGTTGTCTTGGCCTGCCAGCTGAAGGTAGCGCTCGAGGCGGGCGCTGGAGTGCTCCGGGCCTTGTCCTTCGAACCCGTGCGGCAGGAGCATGACCAGGCCGCTCCACAGGCTCCATTTGTCCTCTCCGCTGGTGATGAATTGATCGATGATCACTTGGGCGGCGTTGGCGAAGTCTCCGAATTGAGCCTCCCAGATGACCAAGCCGTCGGGGAACTCCAAGCTGTAGCCATATTCGAAGCCGAGCGGGCCGGTCTCCGAGAGCGGACTGTTGCGTAGTTCGAACTCGGCTTGGCGGGGAGAGATCTCCCGCAAAGCGACATGCCGCGCACCAGTCTTGCGGTCCAGCACCACCGCGTGGCGGTGCGAGAAGGTGCCTCGCTCGCAGTCTTGACCCGTCATCCGAATCCGGTGGCCCTCGAGCAGCAGCGTTCCCAAGGCCAGCGCCTCGGCCGCCGCCCAGTCGATCGGGCGCTTCCCCTTTGCCATGTCGGACCGCTGGCCCAGCAGGCGTGCGATGCGCGGGTGCGGCTGGAAGCCAGGCGGCGTCCGGCTGAGCCGCTGGAGGATGACGGCCAGCGTTCTGGGCGACCGCACGCCGGTGGACGGATCCGGTATCTCCCGGTCCGTACCGCGGTTGTAGCCTGCCCACTCGCCGGTGACTTGGTCACCGATGTGGATGTACTCGTCGCTGCGGGCCGAGGCGAGGCCCTGCTCCAGAGTCTTCCGGCGCTCGAGGGCGATGGTGTCAGCCTCTTGCTGCGTCACGCCGCCTTGGCGCAGCAGGTGCTCGAAGTAGGCTTCCCGAATCGGCTTGCGCCGGTCGATGGACTGGTAAGTGAGCGGCTGCGTGAATCGCGGTTCGTCAGTCTCGTTGTGGCCGCGCCGCCGGTATCCGTACATATCGATCACGACGTCGCGATGAAACTCGTTCCGGAAGTCCACGGCGAGGCGCACGACTTGGGCGGCGGCTTCGGGATCCTCGCCGTTCACGTGCAGGATCGGCACCTGCAGCAGCCTCGCCACGCCAGCGGCGTACATGCTGGACCGGCCCTGCTCCGGCGGCGTCGTGAAACCGATCTGGTTGTTGACGATGATGTGGATCGTCCCGCCCACGGAGTAGCCCGGGAGCTGGCTCATGTTGAGAATCTCCTGCACCACGCCCTCACCGGCGAACGCCGCGTCTCCATGCAGCAGGATGCACAGGCCGCGCGTCCTGTTCTCATCGCCCTTGCGGTCCTGGCGTGCCCGAGTCAGTCCAATGGCCACCGGATTGACGAACTCGAGGTGGCTGGGATTGAAGCACAGCGCGACGCGGAACTTGTCGCCTTGTGAGCCGCGCAGCGAACCGCGGTATCCGAGGTGGTACTTGACGTCGCCGCGGCCGACGTAATGCTCGTGATCCAGGTCGGTGAACTCGCGGAAGATCTGCTCCGGGTGCTTGCCGAGGATGTTGGCCAGCACATTGAGGCGACCCCGATGCGCCATGCCGATCGTGATGTCGTTCACGCCGTGGTGGCTCGCCCGCTCGATCAGCAGGTCGAGCAGGGGGATCAGCGTCTCGCAGCCTTCGAGTGAGAATGTCTTGGCTCCGACGAACTTCTTCTGGATGAACTCCTCGAAAATGGTTGCGTCCGTCAGCTTGGTGAGGATGCGGCGCTGGCGGCCGACGCTGAGCTGGACCCGGTTACCGGTGGGCTCCATGCGCTTCTGGAGCCATTCCCGCACTTCAAGGTTGTCGATGTGCATGAACTGAACGCCGATCGTGCGTGCGTACGTCTCGCGAAGCCGGTCAATGACCTGGCGCGGCGTGTTCAGAGAGCAGCCCGACAGTGTCTCTGGAGAGATCCTGCGGTCGAGGTCCGATTCCTGCAGGCCGTAGTGGGCGGGGTTGAACTCGATCGATGACCGCCGTGAGCGCCCGAGCGGGTCCAGATTCGCGACCGTGTGGCCGCGGACGCGGTAGGCGCGGACCAGTTGGTCCACGCGCCGCTGCCGCCCGGCCGCATGATGGCAGGTCCGCGGGTCATCTCCGTCGTCGTGGACATGCTCCGGCTCCGCTGCGCCGCTGACGGCCGCTACCGGGGGGCCCGCCGTCGGAGTCTGGACTGGAGCGGGGGCCAGGCCTGGCGTTCCGGCGGGCGGAACGGCCGCAGGCAGTTCCGATGATGTCACCGAACGCTGAGGGGAACCATGGGGCGCTGCGCCCAAGGAATTGAAGTAGGATCTCCATTCGTCCGACACCGAGTCGGGATCGCGCACATAGTCCGAGTAGAGACCCTCAACGAACTGCAGATTGATCTCTGGAGGCCACGACCTAGGCAACGCCATGCTGCTTGGCGACTTGACAGTCGCCTTCCTCGTAGAGCATACCGAACAGTGGGTCCCTCGTCCGGGCAGCCACTCGGGGACCTTGAATCCTCGCTTCGATGCCGGATCTGGAGGCTGCCGCCCGCTGCTGGGTTCGGCGGCGGGCCTACGGTGAAGCCGCGCTGGGCAGCCGCAGAAGGAACATCTGCCGGGTCCCGTCGCTTGTCATTCCCGGAATCAGCAGCTCGTCTCCGCTCCTATTCCAACGCGGTGCCGGATCGCAGCGCAAGTTGCCTGACACTTGGCCGAACAGGTCGAATCCGCCGGCTCGGAATGTAGCGCCGCTGCGGCGGTTGTGGATCACGTAGTGCAGCTGCCCGTCAGCCTTGTACCCGTTGGCCAGCCACTCGAGGTCGGGCGACAAGGCGATGTCACCTTCCGGGTCCGGAAACAAGGCGCGGTCGCCAATCAGCTCTGCCAGCTGCTGGGACTCCACATCGAACACCGCCTGCCGCTTGGCGATGGAGCCGATCATCCGCGAGCCAGAGTCCCACTCTGGATGGCCTCCGATATGGGTCTCCATCAGCTGTATGGAGCCGTTGTCGAGACGGACAGTGAACGAGGCGTTGAGGCGTCCGGGCCGCCGGAAGTTCGCTCGGGCAAAGAAGAAGAGCCGCTCGCCATCCCGGCTCCACAGGGTGTGATTGATGAACAGCGGCATCGAGTCGATCTCCGGCCGCGCCCGCCGAAGCCGCTCCGCCAAGTCCCGGAAGGAGACGAGCAGCCGCTTGTCGCCGGTGGCGACATCCACGTGGAAAACGCCGTCGTCCTCCGGCGCGCTATCGCCCTCGGTCCAGTCCCAGGCCCCTGGATAGCCGGTCACCGGCCGGAGGCGGGCCATCCTGGCGTAGTTGATGGCGGCGAAGTGCGTGCCGGAGAAGCTGACGCCGCCGTTGCCGACCGGAGTGTCCTCGAAGCGATATTCCCTTACGCGTTCCCCCTTGGAAACGTCGTACAGCACGCAGAACACTTTGCCGGTCTCGGGATCGCGGTCATTGAAGAAGAACTGGTTCTCCGGGTCGGCAGGGTTCCAGTAGAACATCGTGCCCTGCTGTACGTTCCAAGCGTGCGTGGTGTCCACTGCGCGCGCCGAGTAGCCGTCCTCAGCGTCCAGCAGCACCACTTCAGCCGGGTCGTCCGGCGCCGGCATGCGGTCCACGAAGTCTGTGCGCAGACCGAGGATGTAACGCTCGCTAGCGTTCCATGGAATCGTCCCGACATGCCCGATGTAGCCGAAGAAGTGGCTCTTGGGGCCCCAAGTGATTTGCTCGCGCTCAATCGCAAGCGTGCCTTGGGAGGCAGGCTGCCCGCAGGCTGCCATGGCGGCCGCCCAGGCCAGGATCAGGGAGATGCACGTCGGGCGGAGGGTGGGTCTCAAGCGGCGGGTGGTCATGAGCGCAACATAGTCCAGAGTACTGCTCGCGCTACGATGGTGCGTCGGCGGCGCTCCCGATTCCCGCCGCATTCGAGCGTGCCTCAGTTCCAGATTCGCAACCCCGAGTACGCCGCCGCCGTGCGGGACACCTTCGACAAGCAGGGCTTCTTGAGGGCGGTAGGAGCCGAAATCGTCAATGTCTCGCCTGGCTCGGTGCGGGTGGCGGTGCCGCTTGGCCAGCACCTGCTCCAGCACCACGGATTTCTGCACGGCGGCGTGGTCGCCGCGCTAGTCGACACGGCCTGCGGCTGTTCCGCGCTCAGCCTCATGCCGCCGGAATCGTCGGTCTTGACCGTCGAGTACAAGGTGAACTTCCTCGCTCCGGCGGGCGGGGACAGGCTGCTGGCCCACGGGCGGGTCGTCAAGGCCGGCCGGAGGCTCACCGTCTGCTCGGGCGAGGCGTTCGCGGAGGGCGGGGGCGAGAGGCGGCTGGTGGCTGTCTTGCTAGCGACCATGATCCGCATACCCTCTAGCCGGCTGGCCAACGCAGTGGAGCCGGACGGCTGATTGACCCCGCTGCGACGCTCTTGAAGTCCTAGTCGCGCACGGTTGGGCAGGACGCTCCGCGGCCAAGCGGGGGTGCCGCCGGGGCACCCCCGCAGCCGAGCATGACCCATCAGTCGGGATCGGTCACGCTACCACTTGAACTTCAGCCCGAACTGGAAGACGCGCGCTGCCCGTGCCGAAGTCACCGTGCCGAATCCACTGCCGCCGAAGGTCGTGCGGTAGCCGGTCCACTGCGTGTGGTTGAAGGCGTTGAAGGCCTCCGCCCGGAACTGTAGCGACGCGGTCTCGCCGAACGGGAAGTTCTTGAATAGCGAGATGTCGAAGTTGTTGGTCCCCGCGCGACGCACAGCATTGCGCTGCAGGCTGCCGAATTGGCCCGGCGTGACCGCGGAGAATGCCTCGGTGTCGAAGAAGCGGTGTCTGTTCTGGCCGCTGCTGAGGTTCGGCTCGCCGTTGGCGTTGGGCCGGCAGGGGCAGCCGCCGATGCCGTGCGGATCGCCGGCGATCCCGATGTTCAAAGGCGTCCCGGTCTGAAACGCGCTGATGCCGGACAGTGTCCAGTTGCCGAGCAGTGCCTTGAGTCCCGGCGACCAGCCGCCCGGCGTGGGGAGGTCGTAGACATAGCTGAACAGCAGGATGTGGCGCCGGTCGAAGTCCGACGGCCCGTGCTCAGCACGCGGGTTGTACGAGTCTTGGTGCTTGGTGCCCCCCACATCTCCGCTGGTGTAGTCCATGGCTTTGGCGAGCGTGTAGGAGGTCTGCAGTGTCAGTCCCTTCCAATCCTCGGTGCGCACGCTGGCCTGCAGCGAATGGTACGAGGAGTTGGTGGAGTTCTCGTAGGATTGGATTGAACCCCAGCCGCGATAGGGCCGGGCTTGGTTCACGATCAGCTCTCCGTTCCGGACGTGCTCGGCTCCGACCGGCTCCGGCTGATTGAGGTTGCGCACCGTCTGCAGGTACGAACCCGCGCTGCCGACATAGCTGGCCGTGAACATGATCCCCGCGGGGTGGCGGTGCTGAATGCCGAAGTTCCAGTTCTGGACTTGGGGGATCTTGTAGATTCCGTCGTAGGTCCGCAAGTTTCCCGGGAAGCGCGCCGCGGCCCCTCCGCCGGGATTGCTGAGGTTGGTGTCGAAGATCGAGGCGGTGAACGAGAACGGCGGATTGGGGCCGATGTTGTAGATGTCGTTGCCTTGGATCCGCTCGTGGAAGATGCCGTAGCCGAGGCGCAGCACCGTGTCGTCGCCGAACATCCGCACCGCCAGGCCCACCTTCGGCGTGATCAGCGCCCAGTGGTTGGTCGTCAGACCCCTCGGGATGCCGTTCGCGCCGGCTATGCCGATTCCGTTCATGAGGTCACCCGACTCAGCGTCAAGCTGGCCGTTGTTGAGGACCGTCGGCATCTGGTTGAAGTCGAACAAGTGCGGGAAGAAGGCCGCGATCTGATCGTTCTCCTCGTACGAGTGCGGAAGCATGTCGTAGCGCAGCGCGAGGTTCAGCGTAACCCGCGGATTGATGCGCCACGTGTCGGTCACCCAGAGCCCGCCCGAGCGCGTCAAGTACACGGGGGAGGTCTGCAGTTCGAGTTCGTTGTACTGGAACGCTCTCCCCAGCAGGAAGCTGCCGAACTCGTGCCCGACATCGTCGCGCTGGAACGTGAACTGGCCCTGCGTCGGTCCGAAGAGGTCCTGCTGCTTCAGGAATGGCATGTACTCCGCGCCGAAGCGGATCGTGTGGTTGCCGCGCGACCACAGCGTGTTGTTGCGGAACTGCCAAGTGTCCAGCACGTTCGTCCACGGCCACGAGCCCGTGTTGATGTTGACGTTGAGGGCACCCCGGAACAACAGGTTCGGGATGCGGTTCGCCCGGTTGTCGGAGTAAAGTTCCGGGACGTTCAGCCCGCTCGGTCGCTCATACGTGCCGGTCGGGTCCAAGGTCAGGGGCTGTCGCGAGAAGCCGACCATCGTCTCGTTGACCACCGCCGGCGAGATTGTCGACGTCCACTGCACCATGTACTTCTTAGGCGGGTTGGAGAACTCCGTTCCGATTGTCGGGTAGCTCTGGTTCGACCACTGCGTGGTGGGGAAGGTCTGCGTGTTGGTGTCCATGATGAACCGGAACATCACGCGGTTCTTGTCGTTGACGTTGTGGTCTACGCGCAGGATCTCCTGATGCACGTCGAGGGGCGAGCCGCCCACTCCGATGTAGGTGCCTTCGTCCGTGTTCGGAAGCGGCAGGACGAAGTTCGGATCGCCTAGGATCGCCGCATTCGGGTCGATGCGGCTCGCGGGGATCCGGGAGTTGGGGAACGGCATGCCGCTGTCCGGGTCTGTGACGGTTCCCTCAGCGCTGAAGTCGCCGGCCCGCATCGCCGCTGAAGCTGCGTTCCGGTTGAACAGGGTGTCCTGCCGGATTGAGCGCCACTCGTGGTTCCAGAAGAAGAAGGTCTTCGTCTTGTCGCGGTTGTAGTTGCCGAACGAAATGGGGCCGCCCACGTTGTAGCCGTAGTTGTTGTAGCGGAGCTTCGGATTGCCGCGGCCGTTCAGGTTGGCGAAGAAGTTGTTGGCGTCGAACGCGTCGTTGCGCACGAACTCGTAGAAGGTGCCGTGGAATTTCTGCGTGCCGGACTTAATGGCGATGTTGATCTGGCCGCCCGCCCCGAAGCCAGCGTCCGATTCAGCGTTCGCGGTCGACACCTTGAACTCTTGGATGGCGTCGATGGACGGCAGCACTTCGACGCAGCCTCCGCAGCCTCGGTCGTAGTTCTCCTGGCCGTCGACCCGCCAGACGTTGTGGTTGCGGCGCATGCCGTTGAAGGAAATGGAGGCGGCGCCGCCTGAGCCCACGCCGGTGGGTGTGTTGAAGCCGAAGTTGTTGGTCGAGGAGGCACCCGGCACGAGTGCGGCCAGCTGCATGAAGTTGCGGCCGTTCATGGCGATATTCTCAACTTGCCGCCCAGAGATGACCTCCTCGACGGTTGCGTTCTCGGTCTGCAGCCGGACTGCCGTGTCAATGACCTCGATCGTCTCGGTTACCTCCCCGAGCTCGAGCGCGACGTCGATGACGGTGCGGTCGCGCACGTTCAGGACGATGCCAGTGCTGCGGAATGACTTGAAGCCCGCTGACTGGACTTCGACTGTGTACAGGCCGACCTCCAGGGCCGCGGCGGTGTAGACGCCCACCTCGTTGGTCGACACGTTGGTGACCGTACCCGTCTCCTCGCGGGTGATGGTCAATTCGGCTCCGGGGATCACGGCCCCCGTGGCGTCGGAAACGATGCCCGAAATGGTCGCCGTGTTCTGCGCGACCGCCTCGGGGGCTGGTCCGGCGAGCGCGAAGAGCAGCGCAAGCGCTGCCATTGCTCCCGGTCCGCGGACGGAATGGTGCTCAGCGCACCCGTCGAAGCGAGACATGATGGAAAGACCTCCTGAAGTCAAGGACCCAAGGCTGCGCCGCCCACCAAGGCTGCGCCGCCCACCAAGGCTGCGCCGCCCACCAAGGTGGTGCTCAAGAGGCCCACCCAACTGCCAATGATATCGAAGGCGACTCGCAGGTTCTGCCAAGAGCGCACTTGCGGTTTCAGAGGTGGGGTGGCGATGCACTCGGACAGTGGGCTCCTTGCGGTCTGGTCGCCCGATCTTGGTGCTCCATTGCGGACGCAGGGGGCGGTGGAGCGTCAAGTGGTGAGACCGCCCGCGCTATAGTTCAAGGGGAAGCGTGGACCGAGCGGCCGGCCGGGATTCTCCAGCGCCAGCGGGGCGGGGGCTCCTCATCGCCTGCTCGGCTGTTGCCGTGGCTCTGTCTCTCCAGGTTCCCCTTCTCGGGGACCAGATTGCCACGGTGCCCGAGCTGGCCCGCCGAGGCTCGGTGGCCCTCCAAGACGGGCGGCCTGCGGAGGCCCTGCAGTGGTTTCGCAAGGCGATTGAAGGCCGGCCAGACGACCCGGCCTTGGCATTCAATCTGGGTCTGGCGCTGTTCCGCTTGGGACGCCTTGAGGATGCGCTGGAGCCGTTGGGCCGTGCCGTAGCGCATTCCCCGTCCGCTGCGAATGCGCGATTCCTCCGGGGCATCGCGTACTTTCAGAGGGCGGACTACGGTCAAGCAGCGCTTGAGCTGGAGAAGGTGCGCGGCCACGGCCGGTTTGGCGAGCAGGCCCTGTACATGCTGACAGAGAGTTACCGCCTCACAGGCCGGGTGGCTGCGGCGGAGACCTCCTTCCTTGAGCTGGAGAGGAGGTTTCCCGACTCGGCGCTATACCGCAAGCTGCTGGGGACAGCCTATGAGGCCGAAGGATCCTACGCCAAGGCGCTGCAGGAGTTCCGGGCCGCGATCCGCATCGATGCCGGCCTCCCCGAAGTGAATTTCGCAATCGGCTTCGTCCATTTCAAGCGGTGGGAGCACGATCAGGCCGCCATATGGTTCAAGCGCGAGCTGGAGGTGCAGCCCTGCCACGCCAAGGCGTATTACTACTTGGCCGAGATCTCGGTTTCCGGCGGCGACTTGCCCGCTGCGGAGGAGCGCTACCGGCAGGCTCTGGCATGCGATGAGTCGTACGCGTCTGCCTTGGCTGGCTTGGGGGCGGTGCATACGCGGCAGCAGCGGTATGACGAGGCACTGCAGGTCTTGCGCAGGGCAGTGGAGATCGCTCCCGAGCACGCCGAGGCCCACTATGGCTTGGCACAGGCGCTGCTGCGGCTCGGCCGGCGGGAGGATGCGGAAGCCGCGCTGGCGAAGGTGCGGGCGATTCATGCCGTCCAGCACCAGACTGCGCGGGAGGCCCTCGGCTCCACCGCCTCTGAACGGTAGCAGCGGCGGTCCGCCGTCCGCTGCGCCTGCCCGCCCGGCGTTGAGAATGTGGAGTGAGGGCGGATACGGCCCATGGCAGTTCGAGCGGTCTTCATCGGAGTGGGCAGGCACCGCGACCAGAGTATTCACGAACTGGCCGGGGCGGCCAAGGACGCATCCGTCCTTTGGGCGCTCTTCCAGGACTCTGTTGACGGTATCCGCGCTAGGAAGCTGCTCGACCGCGATGCCACGGCGGGGAGAATGCGCGATGCGCTGGACTGGGCCTTCGTCCGCGCTCAGCCGCGGGACACTGTTCTCGCATACTTCTCCGGGCACGGCTCTTCTGGCCACTACTTGGTGCCGTTCGACGCCGACATGGCCGACCTAGGCCGGACTGGAATGCCGATGAAGGAATTGGCGGAGCGGTTCGCATCCACGCCGGCCCGATCTGCCATCGCCGTTCTGGATTGCTGCTTCAGTGGGGAGGCTCCCGCGCGCGTCGCGGAGGCGCCTATTGCCGCCCGCGTCCAGTCAGCCGACATCCGGGAGCTCGGCGGGGAAGGGAGGGTCGTGCTTGCCGCCTCCCGCCACGACCAAGTCGCGCTGGAGGTCGGAGGCAGGGGCCTGTTCACCTCTGAGCTGGTCAAGGCCCTCGAGAGTGGTCTCGACTGGTCCGACACTGACGCCCTGATGGACGAGGTGGCGCGGCGAGTGTCCTCCAAGGCCCGCCGCATCGGTAAGGTCCAGACGCCGATCTGGGCCGGTCGCATCAAGGGCGGCGTGCCCTTCCCGCCTGTGAGGCACGGCGCGTACTGCCGCGACGAGTCTCCCGACACCGGGCAGGTGGTCGCGAATCCTCCGATCCGGGACTTGGCCGCCTTCGGGCTGCCGGCCGCGCTCCTTGACGCCTGGGCCGCCCGCTTCAGCACACTGAACGCAATGCAGCTCTCCGCTGTCAACCAGTACCGCGTGCTCGATGGTGAGCATCTGCTGGTGATTGCCCCTACGACTTCCGGAAAGACGTTCGTCGGAGAGCTCGCGGCGGCTCGTGCGCTGGCCGCCGGGCGGAAGGCCGTCTTCCTACTGCCGTACAAGGCCGTGACGAACGAGAAGCACGAGGAGTTCGACCGCCTCTACGGGCAGATCCTCGGGATGCGGGTCGTGCGCTGCACGGGTGACTACGGCGATCAGGCATCGAAGGTGGTCATGGGGCAGTTCGATCTGGCCCTACTCACCTACGAGATGTTCCTGACGCTGTCGTGTGCGTTCCCGGAACTGCTCTCCAAGATCGGCTTGGTCGTCATCGACGAGGTGCAATTCATCTCCGACCCGCACCGAGGCATCACGGTCGAACTGCTCATCACCATGCTGCGCATGTTGCGACGGCAGGGGATCGAGCCGCAGCTGGTGGCGCTCTCGGCCGTCATCGGCGGCATCAACCGCTTCAACGACTGGCTGGGGTGCCGGGTTCTGCAATCCCGCTCGCGGCCCGTTCCGCTGCATGAGGGAGTCATTGATCGGACAGGGCATTTCCTGTACCTCGACGAGCGGGGACTGATGTGTTCCGAGCAGCTCGCCCTCGGTCCCCGGCGATCGGGACGCCCCGACTGGGCGGAGCCCGCTGGATTGCTGGGCTCCTTGGTCGCAGGGCTCGTTCGCCAGGGCGAGAAGGTGCTGATCTTCCGAAACTCGAAGCGGGGGGCGATTGAGTCCGCTACCGACCTAGCGGCTGATCTAGGCCTCCCCGCCGCCAAGGACGCCCTTAAGTCCCTGCCGACTCAGGACCTGTCCGAAGCCTCTCGGGTCCTTCAAGTTGCGCTTGAGGGTGGCGCCGCGTTTCATACCAGCGACCTCTCAAGGGACGAGCGGAGGATTGTCGAGGCCGGATTTCGCGATCCCCGTGGCAGCATCCGGGTGCTGGCCGCCACCTCGACGGTGGCCGCCGGAGTGAACACCCCTGCCGAGACTGTGATCATCGTCGAGACGCAGTACGCCGGGCCGCGCCATCTGCCGTATTCGGTGTCCACATACAAGAACATGGCGGGCCGGGCAGGCAGGCTCGGCTACTCCCCACGCGGCCGCAGCATTCTCGTCAGCCGCGGGCTGCGGTCGAAGTCGAGCTTGTTCGACCGCTATGTCCGCGCCGAGCCGGAGGCGGTCGGCTCGTCATTCCGTGCAGTCGACATCGGAACTTGGGTCCTGCGACTGCTGGCGCAAGTGCGCACCGTCAAGCCGGACTGCGTAGCTGATCTGCTGGCCAACACCTACGGCGGCTTCCTGAATTCCAAGTCCTCGCCGCACTGGCCACGCCGAATGCGGGTGCAGGTGGCAGCCGCCCTTGAGCGCCTGCAAAGGGAGGATCTGCTCCGCATGGAAGGCGGCAGGGTCTCGCTGACGGCCTTGGGCTTGGCTTGCGGGAGGTCGGCCTTTGGCATCGATTCTGTCTTGAAGCTCGTCGGTCTCCTCCGGTCGGCAACCGTGCCCTCCGCGCCAGCGATGTTCATGCTGGGTTTGGTGCAGGCGCTCCCAGAAGCGGATGCCGTCTATACGCCGCTCTCTTGGAGGGGCGAAGGCGAACCCAAATGGGAGCTCTTGGCGCGCGACCGGTGTGGCGCCGAAGTGGCGCGGGCGATCGCCGACTTCGTGCCGAGAAGGACCCACCAGGCCCGTTGCAAGCGCCTCATGTTGCTGCATGAGTGGATCTCCGGCTGCCCGATGGCGCGGATCGAGCAGGAATTCACCTTGGACCACCGCGCTGCCGTCAGAGCGGGCAATATCAGAGGGGTAGCGAACCTCGCCAGGTATCTGCTGGCCGGTGCCTTCGAGATCGCGCTCGCGCTGTCGCCCGATTACGCCCCGGCGCGACAGGGCTTCAGGGAGCTGCAAGGGCGGTTGGAGGCCGGGCTGCCGGCTGAAGCGCTGGGCCTGCTGCGTCTTCCGGCCCGCCTCGACCGTGGCAGCTACTTGGCGCTGCTGCAGCACGGCCTGACCACCAGGTATGAGGTGGCTGGCCTTGATCCCGGCCACCTCAGGCAAATCGTCGGGACAGCCGCGGCGAACAAGGTTCTGGAGCCCGACGCCGTCCGCGGCTGACGGCAGTCGTCCGCTACAGGCCGATCGCGAAACCGTGGCCGAAGCGGCCGTTCAACGCGGCTCCGATGCTCATGGACTCCGACGCCTTCCCGACCGCGCCCACGGCTTCGTAGAGGCGCGGCACATCCGCGTACGCTGCCGGAACGCCGCCGTAGAAAGTCAGTCGACGCGGCGCCAAAGCAGCTGTGAAGCCGGGCAGATCAGCATGTCGCAGGGCACCCAGCACGATGGGGCTGTCACGGTGAGTGTCGGGCGGTGCAATCAGGATCACGTGGGCAATCGACTGGTCGAGCGCCGCGGCGAAGACCGCCCAGCCAGCTGCCGGGCCGATCCCGCTGATGGCGATCTTGGCCGATCCGGCCCGCTCGCGGAGCAAGCGGGCTGCAGCGAGCACCGTTCCGATCCGGATGCTGTCTACCGTTCGGCCGGTCTGCATCGCGTTCCGCAGCAGCATCTTCCACTCGGACTTGGTCCATACTGCCGCGCCGGTTCCCGGAGGGTAAACGACCAGCACTGGGTTGCGGCCGAATCGTGACAGGTCGCGCAGCAGGCGCTGCACGGCCGGCGGGTCCTCTCCCGGCGAGGCTACATGCAGCAGCGCGGCATCACGCGCATCCTCCGGCATCCGCAGCAGTGCTTCAACCGGCAAGTGGCCGGCTAACCGGAAGGAAAGTGCCTCGAAGCCGTTCGGTGCCTCCAAGCTGCCCGGGCCAGTCTCGGGAATCTCCGAGTTATTGGCAAGCGTAGGCAGGATTGTGGACTTCAGCGCGTCCAGCCGGCTCGCTCTCCAGGCCTCGGTTTCCTTCCGGGACCCGAGAGGAGGACGCTCGGGCAGGGGAAGGAAGAGCTCATGCATGCGGTGGTTGCGGGCGTCTTCAGGCGGCTCCCCGCCGAACACCGCGAGTGCGGAGGGATCGATTTCCTCGAACGACGTGTCGATTTCGCGAGGCTCGATTTCCCGAATCCAGCGGTCCAGCCAGCGCACTGCTTCGGCCCGCAGGAAGTCGGAGTCCTGATGGCCGCTCTCGACCACGACGTTGCGAAAGCGGTCCGCCGCTCCATAGGAGGCGTACAGCGAGGAAATTGCATCCTCGAACTCCTCGTAACCCGGTACCGGGAACAGAGGGTCGAGGCGCCCGTGCGCCATGAGCAGAGGCTTCGGCGCGATGAGCGCGCCGAGGTGGATCATGTCCTGCCGGCTGAAGTTGACCGGATACATGCAATCGCAATGTCGCCGCTGAGTGTTGTCGGCAACGCTCACCGCGTAGGTGCCGATGCCCATGATGGGGATGACGGCCTTGATGCGCGGCTCGACGGCCCCTGCGAACCAGCTCATGGCGGCCCCGCCGGAGCGGCCGGTGATGGCGAAACGGCCGCTGTCCACTTCCGGCCGGGTCTCAAGGTAGTCCAAGGCGCGGATGATGTTCCACACTTCCCAGCCGGCCGGGCTGTAGGCGCGCGAGTACCACTCGTACATCTCCTGGTTGAGGACACCGTGGTGCAGGCCCGCCGTCTCGGCGATCTGCACCGGATCGATGACCATCGCAGCGTATCCGTGGCGAGCCAGCGTGTGCCCGTGCCGTTGGTAGGAGGTCTTCGCTCCGTGAGGTGAGTAGGCGTGGCCGCAAACATAGACCACCGCTGGCACCGGGCCGTCCGAATCAGCCGGCAGGTACAGATTGGCGGTCACGTAGGCGTTGGGGACGCTCTCGAAGGAGATCTTCTCGACGCTGTATCCGGGTTGCTCGATCTTGCCCGTGACCTGCGGGTTCAGCGGCGTGCGCTCACGCTCGCCGGCGAGGCCCAGCATGTCCCGGAGTTCGGCGAGACGGCTCGCACGGACCTGCTCCCAGCGTTCCTTGGACGAGACCTCGTCCTTGGCGCGGTCGGTGATGGCCCGGGCCTCCTCCCGCAAGTGGGCCAGGATGCCGTCGCGGCTACGACCGGCCGCCCCCGTCCCGAGCGAACCGGCGTTCCCGGACGGATCGTGGTCCGCGGGCGCGCACGCTGCGAGCAGCGAGATCAGGCACGCGAAAGCGATTCCGGCTGCATTCTCCCGACTCTTCATGAGAGTTCTCCTCTCGGACGCCCGCGCACGATGGGCGCCGGCATTGGCATAGAGGGCTCGTTGGGCGGCAGGCTAGATGCCTGTCCCTGCGCCCCAAGAAGAGTCTACCCTGTCGCTATATCCGGCTCTGCCGGACCTGCCTTGGCCGGGTCCACAGTGGCAGGGCCGTGCTTGCGCCTGCAGCCGGCCTTCCTCGCCAATTCGCATGGTGGGCACGCCCAGACTCGAACTGGGGACCTCCTGCGTGTGAAGCAGGCGCTCTAACCAACTGAGCTACGTGCCCTCGGTCGAACTGCACCGCACCGCCGGCGCAGCCCAGCTCCTTTGCCAATTGTACACTCCCGTGCCGGCGCTGAAGTGCTCTCGCCGCGCGGGCTGGAACGTGGAGGGGCACCTGCCGTTGGATCGACTCAGTACCCGAGGTAGATCGTCTTGTAGTCCGTGTAGAAGTCCAGCGCGACCGGACCTTGCTCCTTGGGACCGAAGCTGGACGACTTCGAGCCACCGAAGGGGAGCTGGTACTCGACTCCAGCACTCGGCAGGTTGATGGTGATGAGACCGGCTTCGATGCGGTTCACGTAGTCGAAGATCTTGGAGACGTCTCGTGTCTGAATGGAAGCGGACAGGCCGAAGTCGGTATTGTTGGCGATGCGGAGGCAGTCCTCGAAGTCCTCAGCTCGCAGCACGCTGAGCACCGGCCCGAACACCTCTTCTTGAGCGATCCGCATGTCCTCCGTCACTGCGCTGAACACCGTCGGCTCGAAGAAGAATCCCTTGGCGTGCGCCCCCTTGGTCAACACGTGGCCGCCGCACTCCAGCACCGCTCCTTCGTACTCGGCGATCCGGCAGTAGCGGTCGTTGGTGGCCAGCTGGGCGGCGTCGATCGCCGGCCCCACATGCACACCCTCGTCCAAGCCGTTGCCCACGACCAAGTCGCGGGCGGCTCGCACGGTCCGATCCAGGAACTGGTCATAAATCGAGTCCTCGACGATCACGCGGCTGGTGGCCGTGCATTTCTGGCCAGTCGAGAACATGGCCGCGTTGATGGTGTTGCCGACCGCTAGTTCGAGGTCTGCGTCGGCGAGCACGATAGTGGGGTTCTTGCCGCCCATCTCAAGCTGCACTCGGATCCTGCGCTCCGACGCTTGGGAGTGGACGATGCGTCCGACCGGGACGGACCCTGTGAAAGAGATCGCCTTCACCGGGTCCGCCTTCACCATCGCGGTCCCGACCTCGCTTCCCGATCCGCAGATCAGGTTGACCACGCCGCGCGGGATGCCCGCCTTGTGGCAGGCCTCCGCGATCCGCCAGGCGCTCAGAGGCGCGGCGGTCGCCGGCTTGACTAGCACGGTGTTCCCGGCCACCAGAGCCGGCGCGAGCTTCCAGGCCGGGATCGCGCTGGGGAAGTTCCACGGGTTGATCTGGGACACGACGCCCAGCGGCCGGCGTACGGCGTACATGAAGACGCGGTCGCGCTCCGACGGCACCTGCATGCCCTCCATGCGGGAGCCTTCGCCGGCGAAGTAGCGGAAGATGTTGATCGACCGCATCGTCTCGCCCTTGGCCTCGGGGACGGTCTTGCCCTCCTCACGCGTCATCTCGCGCGCTAGGTCGTCGAGGTTAGCCTCCAGCAGGTCCGCCACCTTGTACAGGTACGCGCCACGCGCCGGCGCGGGCATGGCCGACCAAGCTGGGAACGCCGCTTGGGCCGCGGCGGCGGCCCGTTCCACATCTGAGCTGCTGCCCTTGGAGAAAAGCCCGACGCAGTCGGAAGTGTCGGCGGGATTGATGTTCTCGAAAGTGGAGGCGGCTTCCGCCCACCCGCCGTCGATGTAGTTTGGATAGGTTCTGGGTTCACGCATCGGTGATCACTCGGCGCGGTGCGCCGAGGGCATCTCACTCCCTCGGCAGGCCGCGAAATCCAATCATCGCACGCACCGCCCGCGTCGGCGGCCAGCTCGCGACGCGCTGCGGCCGATGCGTACACTTGGAAATATGGCTTGGTTTTCTAGCCCCCATGTGACCCTCGTGACCGGCGCCTCGCTCGGGATCGGGGCCGCCGCAGCCCAAGAGTTCGCCCGTCGCGGCTCCGCCGTGGCAGTTCACTACAACTCCAGCGAGCGAGAAGCACGCCGAGTCGTCCGCTCGATCGAGCGGGCCTCCGGCGTGGCGGAACGCTTTCAGGCGGAACTCTCCAGTCGACGGGAATGCCGTCGCTTGGTGCGCGGCGTCTTGGCTCGCTTCGGGCGCATCGACGCGCTCGTCAACAACGCAGGGTCGCTGATCGGCCGGCGTTCGCTGGAGGAGGTTGACGAGGAGTTCTGGGGCCGCGTGATGGACCTCAATCTCGCCAGCGTTCTGTGGATGACGCAGGCCGCGGCAGCCGACATGCGCCGCCGGCGGAGCGGAGCGGTGGTCAATCTCGGATCAATCGCCGGCCGCAACGGCGGCGGGCCCGGGGCCGTGCTCTACGCCACTGCCAAAGCCGGAGTCACAGCCATGACCAAGGGCTTGGCCAAGGAGCTGGTCGCCGACGGGATCCGCGTCAACGCAGTGAATCCGGGAGTGATCCTGACGCCGTTCCATGAGCGCTTCTCCAGCGAGGAGCGCATGCGGGACATGGTGTCCCAGATCCCGCAGGGCCGCGCCGGCCGTGCGGGCGAGGTGGCGGGTATCATCGCCCTCTTGGCTTCCGACGCCGCGTCCCACATCGTCGGGGAGTCGGTCGAAGTGAACGGCGGCATGCTGATGGATTGAAGACCCCGTGCCGGCCCGGCCGGCGGTCAGCTGTTGGCGCGCACGAAGGCGTCCCGGCTGGCCTCGGACTCGAAGTGGTGCAGCGTGCCGTTCACAGTCGCGCTGACCGAGTACCTCGGATCCACGTAGGTGCCGGTTTGCGGGTCGCGGGACAGCTTCGCGGCGCTCCCTGCGCCTTTGGCCTGCCGCTTGGCCCCGCCCTTGGAGCCCGACACGGCTTGCGAGACGAAGCGCCCGGCCTCGCGCAGGAGATTTCGCAGGATGGCGAGGCCTATCACGCTCGCCACCAGCAGCAGGATGTTCCTAAGCAAGCTCGGTCTTCCTCCCCCCGCCCGGGGGCCGAAGGGCGGCAGCAGCCGCCCTAGGGTTCACTGCGCGGCCGCTCGCGACCCCGCCGCCTGCGGGGCTATTTCTTCGTGCGACGCTTCTTTGGCTGCTCGAATGTCGTCTCGAGCTTGCCGGTGAGGCTCTGCACCATCGCTTGGGCGCTCGCCACGTACGGACCTTGGGGGTCCAGGTCGAGGTACTTCTGGTAGGCCTCCACCGTGCCGGGGGCCGGGACGATGGAGCCGTCATCCTTCATCTCCGCCGTGCCGACCAGCACGGTGGCCAGCTGGTAGTATGCGTTGGCGAAGTCAGGCTGCACCTCGGTCGCCTTGGTGAAGGCGTCGATCGCCCCTTGTGTGTTGCCGGTGTTGACCATCGTGGCGCCGAGGTTGAAGTAGTACGTGCCGGCGTTCTCCGGAGCGATCTCGGCGGCCTTCTCCAGATGAGCGGTCCCCTCCTCAATGCGCTGCAGCCGGATCAGCAGCAGTCCCAAGTTGTTGTAGTAGGCCGGATCGGGCTTGAGCTCGATCGCCTTGTTGTAGGCTGAGATCGCCTCTTCCCCAACCTTGTCCCGCTCCTCGCCGGTCTTGGTGCTCACCATTCCGTTGAGGGCTTCCGCCATGTTGCCCCAGATGACGTCCTGGTCGGGGTCGAGCTCCAGCGCCACTTTGAACTGCTGGACCGCCAAGTCCCAGTTCTTGAGGCGTCTGGCCTCCATCGCCGTGTTGAAGGCCTCGTTCAGCTCCTTGTTCTTGCTGATCTGCTGCTGTCGGGCCTTGAGTTGCCGCTCGTACTCCTTGCGCTGCTCAGCTGTCATGGAGTTGAGCTGCTCCTGCGTGGGCCCTGCTCCTGACTGCGCCTCAGCCTTCTCCGCCAGAATCTTGCCGAGGTCGAAGTCGAGCGGTTCTGGCTCACCCAGCTTGACGCGGTAGCCGTTGATGCTGTAGACGGGCTTGGCATCGATCTCGAGGCGGATCGTGTAGTCGCCGAGGGGCAGGCCCGCGTGGAAGAAGTTGCCGCGCTTGTTCGTCTTGACCTTGTAGTTGCCCCGAACGCCGACCCGATCAATGAAGACCATGGCCCCTTGGACGCCCTTGCCGTCCTGAGCGGTGACCTTCCCCCGCACCGAGCCGACCTGCGCCCAGGCCGCGGAGGCCGACAGAAGGAGAATGAGCGCCCCCAAGGCGCTTGTACGGATGAGAGTGGATTGCATGACAGCGGGCTCCTTTCCAGTTTCCGAGAGGGTGCGCACCCTCATGGTAAATATAACCTATCGAACCGGGCCGCTGCGATCCTGCCACCTAATGTGGCGGACTGCGGCGCTGCTGATGGATTGGACGCTATGAGACCGCCCTCCGGTTACACCGGCCCCTGCGGCGACCTCGATCCGGACGAGTTCCGCCGGGCGGGCCACGAGCTGGTGGACTGGATCGCCTCCTACTTGGCCTCGCCAGACTCGCAGACCGTGCAGGCTCGCTCCGAACCTGGGGAGCTGCTCGACAAGCTGCTGGCCGAGGCTCCCAGGAAGGGGACTTCTCCGTCACGGCTCCTCAGTGAATTCGAGAGCCAGATCCTGCCGCACGCAGTGCTGTGGAACCATCCGGGCTTCATGGGCTACTTCTCAGCAGGCGGGTCCAGTCCGGGGGTCTTGGGCGAGGCGCTTTCGGCCGCCCTGAACAACATCGGACTGCTGTGGATGTCGTCCCCGGCACTTGCGGAGTTGGAGCAGCGCACTCTGCAGTGGCTGGCGGGAATGCTGGACCTGCCCGCCGAGTGGTTCGGCATCATTCACGACACCGCCTCGGTGGCGACCCTCCACGCCATCATCGCGGCTCGGGAAGCCGCGAGCCGCAGGGCGCGGCGGGCCGGGGCCGAGCTGGACCTGAATCGCATCACGATCTACACCTCCGAGCAAGCGCATTCCTCGGTGGAGAAGACGATGGGCGCGCTCGGACGAGGGCTCGCTGCCTGTCGCAAGATTGCGTGCGACGAGCGTTTCGCAATGCGTCCGCAGTCCTTGCGGGCCGCCATTGACGCCGACTTGCGGGCCGGGCTGAACCCGCTGGCGGTGGTGGCGACCATCGGAACGACCGCGTCGACGGCGGTGGACCCGGTGGCTGAGATCGCCCGCATCGCGGAGGAGCGCCGCTTGTGGCTGCATGTGGACGCCGCCTACGCCGGTGCGGCGGCCATGCTTGAGGAGTGTCGCGGGCACTTCGACGGCTGCGAGCGGGCCGATTCCTTCGTAGTGAATCCGCACAAGTGGCTCTTCGTGCCGATGGATCTCACCGCGCTCTACACGAGCCGGGCCGAGGCGTTCCAGAGAGCGTTCTCACTGGTGCCCGAGTATCTTCGCAGCCGCCAGCACCCGCGCGCCGTGAACTACATGGAGTACTCGATTCCGCTGGGCAGGCGATTCCGGGCGCTGAAGCTGTGGTACGTGCTGCGGACGTTCGGAACCGAGAGGCTGGCCGCCACGGTGCGGGAGCATGTTCGGCTGGCCGGACTGCTGGCCGGATGGATCGACCAGTCGGAGGAGTTTGAGCGGCTGGCGCCGGCTCCGTTCTCGCTGGTCTGCCTCCGGCACCGTCCGCCGGGTGCGGACGACGCCGAGGCGGACGAGGCCAGCGAGCGTCTGCTGCAAGCCGTCAACGCCACCGGCGAGTTCTTCCTCTCGCATGCCCGCCTCGGTGGCCGGTACGCCATCCGGGTCGCCATCGGCAACATGCGGACCACCGAGCGGCATGTGCGCCGCCTTTGGGCCCTGCTGCGCGAGCTGGCCGGCGCTTGACGGGTTCCTAGGCACCGGCCGGAGCGCCGTTCGTCCAGGCGGGCGAGACTCGTGTACAATTCGTGCGGGGGTGCTGTTGTATGCGCTGTGGAATCGGTGCCGTCACGTCCTGCCTGCTGCTGGCCCTGCTGGGTGCTCCGCCCACTGGAGCTACGGTCGAAGGGGCGCGGGATCTGGAGCGAGGCGGAGATCCGCTCGGGGCTCGCGAGGCCTTCGATAGCCTGGCCGCGGACGGCGGCGGCCAAGATGGCCTAATTGAGCGGGCGGAGTTCCTGGAGCGCTACGGCGATCCCGGGGCCGCTGACGCCTACGCCGAAGCCGTGGCCGCCGCCAAGGCCGAGGGTTCGGACCTGTCGGTTCGCCTGCTGCGACGCCGTGTCATCACGGCTCTGATTCACGGAGACTCGGGCGCCGCCCGCCAAGCGGTTGAGTCCTTGGGCGATGGGGCCTCCGAATGGGACTTGGCCGAGGTCGCCTTGCGGCCTCCCGCTGACCGAGAATTCGATGCTGCGACGGTAACGGGCTCGCTCAACTCGTTCCAGCGCATGGCTGCGCTCTCAACCGACCTTCCGCTGGCCGAGATCCTCCCTGCGCTGGGGAGGACCATCTTCACCGGGGGATACCATGCCTCCCGCGGAACGGGAGCGCTGGAGCCGACCGAGTACTTGAAGCTGCTCAAGCAATACATGTCGCTCGCCCGAGAGCTCGACAGCTTCGCGGGCGCTGACCGGTTGATCGACATCGAGGTGTGCGAGTCCTCCGAGACCGCCCAGCTGCTGAAGATCATCGGCTACCGACTGCGCGGTGAATGCGGCCCTGAGGCCGTCTTGGAGACCGTCAACCCGTCTCGGGCGTTCCTGTCGATTGATTCCGCCTTCCCGCTGGCCGACCTTGAGCTGGCCTTCCGCCGTGGCGAGCCCTTCCGCTACCCGTACCAGCCCACCCAGCTGCCGGTGCTGTTCGGCAAGGACTATTGGTATGAGGCCAGCGACCGCAGCCAGGACGGATTCGTGGACACCTTCGTCGACGATCCCGGTCTGGCCCGGCTGTACGTCGCGCTTCACAACCTACACCGACCGACAGCCGAGGCGCTGCGCCAGGCGGCGCCTGTGCAGCGGCTCAAGGACTACGCGCCCGTGATGGACTTCTTCGGCGCGATGTTCGAGGTGCGCGACGGCGCGGCCGTAGTGCCCGGCGGGGCGCGCTCGCGTCCAGCTTGGGAGAAGCTCACCGGCGAGCAGGCCGCCGCTGGCGGACGATTCTTCCAGAGACTGATCGAGCTGGATGACGGCTGGTTGGCCGCCTTCTACGACGCCTTGGCCCGCGTGCAGGGGCAGCGGGCAAGGGCGTACTTTCTCGATCCCAGGAGGATCGAGCGCTTCTACGCTGCCGTGCGTGGCAAGGTGACCAGCCCCGGCCCGGCCCGTCCGATCTTTCGGGCCAGCGCGGATCTGCTGCTGCTGTCTTCGCGCCTCGACTTCACATCCGGGGGTGATCCGCGGATCCCCGGCGGTGTTGCCCCGTGGCGCGATCTGTTCGTCAAGCACCCCCACGGCAAGTATGACGGCAAGCTCACCAAGTCCGCGGCTGGCTGGAGCGACGCCGACGACGTAATCGAGGCGATGTTCGCCCTTTGCCGCAAGGCTATCGAAAACGAGCCGCTGCGGATCTTCCTAGCCGTGTCGGACTTGGAGCGGAACCGCTCCGTGCCCCTGTCGCCCGAGACGGTGGCGCGGTTGATCGGGTCCTACCCGGATCACGGCGAGCAGTTCGCCCTGTACAGCGATTCCCCGGATGCATCGGAGGAGGCGATCCTCGCGCACATGGACGTGATGGCGCGGCTGGATCGCATCGGCAACGCCCTGCGGCGGGCTGACGCGATCGGAATCCTGCAGGCCCAGCTGGCGATGTGGCAGGTCTTGCGCCGCAACGGCTCCATCCCTGACGAACGGGCGGACTCCTCGTTGCTGGCGCTGCTGGCGGCTGCCAATGACTCCAGTGATCAGCAGGCGATCTTTGAAGCAGGCCGGGACGGCGTGCTGGAGCTGCTCCGGGCAGCCGGAAGCGAGGAGGTCGGCACTCCCCAAGAGACATTGGTGGACCTGCTGGTCGGCGCATCGGACGAAGGCGAGCAGGAGGCTAGGCAGGCGGTGATCGGCCGAGTGAACCAGTTGCTCACCCTGCAGCGGCTGGTGCCGCTCAAGATCCTGTTCGACTTGGCGGACCATCTGGAGCGCGTCTCCAGGGGCGAGCCGTTCAACATCGCGATGGCGAACCGGCTGTCGGAGAGCATCTCGGACATCCGGCTGCCACGCTCACTGCTGTCGGCGGAGGAATCCAACGCGATGGCCCGGGGCCACTGGGTGGAGCGCCACATCGAGCGTCAGCGCAACTTGAACCTGCGCCGGGCGGTCGATCGCGCCCAAGGGTCCCCCAACCGGCTTCTGTCGATCCGCGGCGAGCTGGCCGGGGTTCTCAGGGACTCGCTGGTGGGCATCGTTTACGCCCTGTACGCGCCTCCCGGGGCAGAGCTCATCCGGGCCAATCCACTGTTCGTGCGCAGCCACGACTTTCTCGGACCGGAGGGCCGCTACAGCTGGGCCCGGACGCGCATGCAGTCCACGGGCTGGCCCAGCAGCGGCGGGGGCCGGTTGATCGGTTCCCTCATGTCGCTGCCTTACGAACTGGCCGCGGCCGAGCAGAACTTCATGATCCCGACCGAGCGCCAAGCGCTGATCTGGCAGGACTTGGCGCCGCAGATGCTGCTGGGGGCCACGCTCCCCCGTTGGTGGCGCCTTGAGCCGGCCGACCTGCACTACGTCGGCTTGCACTTGAGGCTCGCCAAGTCGCTGCTGGCCCAGAGCGCCCTCGACTCGGAACTGGCGGCCATCGTCCGGCCGCGGCTGTCTGGCCGGGTGGAGCCCTCGCGGGTGTGGAGGATCGAGCAAGCCTTTCGGCGCGGAGACGTCCGGGCCGGGCTGGAGGTTGTAACGCCGGCGGAGCTGTTCGACTTGGCCTGCCGCCTTCGGGAGGCCGGTGGGGACTGGCTGGCGCCGGCAGGCGAGCCGCACCTAGCCGCGATTGAGGACTTGGAGCGGCGTGATGGCGAGCGCTTCAGCGAGCAGCGGGCGGCCAGCCGATTCGGCATGCCCCACCCCCGGCTGGCGCACTCCTACCGCTTGGAGCTGCTCAACGTACCGCTGTTCCCGACCCTGATGGGATACTCGAGCCGCATTCTGGCCGAGAGCTGGGAGTCGAACAACCTGCATTGGGCGGCGCTCGCAGACGAGCTGCACATCCCGCCCGAGGAGTTGAACCTGCGGATTCCGGAATGGACGCAGCGCTCACTGGAGCGGATCTTCGCGACGCATCTCGACGACTGGCCAGCTCTCTGGCGGTCCCTGCGGCTCATCGCCGACCAAGTGCGGTCCGAGGAGGGCCGGGGCAAGGGACCTGCCGAGGTAGCGAAGGATGGTCCACGTGCCGCTTCGGGAGATTGACATGTCGGCGGTTCGGACTGAGGCTACGGGAATGGGGAGCAGACGGATGAGTGGGATTCGGGGAACCAGCAGCTGGGATGCAGCGGCTCGGGTGGCTGCCGTCGCGCTGGCGCTGGCTTGGGGAGCGCCTCCGGCCAGCGGTCAGGTACCTTCGGCCTTGGACGAGCCGTCG
Organism: Bryobacterales bacterium; assembly: GCA_963662745.2. GTDB lineage: Bacteria > Acidobacteriota > Terriglobia > Bryobacterales > UBA6623 > VXMF01. The sequence continues at coordinate 2,597,574 of CAXXUI010000001.1, read as the reverse complement.
GCCCTGTTCGAGGTCGAAGTCGACTTGGTGATGCTGAACATCGCGGTGACCGACCAGCGCGGGCGGTACATCCACAGTCTCAAGCCCAGCGACTTCCGGATCACGGAGGACGGGATCCAGCAGTCCATCGCCTCGTTTGGGGAAGGCAGCGCCGCGCCAACGAGAGTGACACGCATTGGGCAGCGCCCCGTGGCAGCCATGCCCGAGCGGGACATCCAGCTCACGCTTCCGGAATCAGTGTCGGGTCAGCTGGTGGGCACGAACGTGTTCGTGCTGTTCGACACGAGCAACTTCATGTATCGCAGCCTGGTCTACGCTGAGGACGCGATCGCGGACTTCATTCGCGGGTTGGACGAGGCGGACTCGGTGGCGGTGTACTCGTTCAGCCGCAATCTCACGCGGCACGCCGTCCTGTCGGACGAGCACGACGACGCGCTGCGTGGCCTGCGTCGGTCGGTAGCAGGTGATGAGACCGCTCTCTACAACTGTCTGCTGCTTACGCTCAGAGACGCGGCCCAGATCTCGGGCCGCAAAGTCATCATCGTTTTCTCGAACGGGCCGGACAACGCCAGCGCCGTCTCGCCGGACGATGTGGGCGCCATCGCCGAGGACGAGGGGGTGCCGATCTACGTCATCAGCACCAGGGAGCTCAACCGGGATCCGATCTCGAGCAACGCCTTCCGGCGCATCACGCAGCGCACGGGCGGCAAGGCCTACTTCGCCAAGACTTGGCAGCGCCAGTCGGAGGCGTTCGTCGAGATCCGCGAGGAGCTGGCCAGCTCCTACACGCTCACCTACTACCCGCAGCCCAACCCCAACCGGGGCTGGCGGAGCATCCAAGTCGAGCTGGCAGGACCTGACCTGCGTCGCTACCGCGTCCGGACCCGGGCCGGCTACCGGCCCAAGCTGTAGTGGTTCCGGCTCGTTCCGGCCTCGGCTCCAGTTCGAGGCGGGTCATCGAACGGCTCCGCAGGCAGGGGCACCAGGCCTTCTGGGTCGGCGGCTGCGTCCGTGACCTGCTGCTCGGTCGGCCCGTCAAGGACTGGGATGTGGCCACGAGCGCCCGGCCGGAGGCGGTGCGCGCCGCCTTCCCGGGCTCGAGGTTCCTCGGCCGCCGCTTCGGCGTGGTGGCCGTGGAGCTGGGAGGGGCGGTCACCGAGGTCGCCACGTTTCGGCGCGAATGCGGCTACAGCGACGGCCGGCGGCCCGACCAAGTGTCGTACACCGTCAGCGCGAGCGCTGACGTAGCCCGCCGGGACTTCACGATCAACGGCATGCTGCTGTCCCCTGAGTCCGAGCAGCCGATCGACTATGTCGGCGGCAGGCGGGATCTGGATCGCGGGCTGGTGCGGGCGATCGGAGACCCCGTGGCCCGGTTTCACGAAGACCGGCTCAGGATGCTGCGCGCGTGCCGCTTCGCGGCGCGGCTGGGTTTCGAGATCGAAGCGGAGACGATGGATGCCGTTCGGGCCTGCGCGGATGGGATTCACTCAGTCGCGGCCGAGCGGGTCCGTGGCGAGCTCAGTCGCATTCTGACGGAGGGCGGACCGCGCCGGGGCTTCGAGCTGCTGGAGGACAGCGGGCTGCTGGAGCGTGTGTTGCCCGAGATTGCGGCTCTGCGCGGCGTCGAGCAGCCTCCCGAATTCCATCCCGAAGGCGACGTGTGGACTCATACGATGCTGATGCTGGAAGACCTGCGGGACCCCTCCGTGACGCTGGCGTGGGGCGTGCTCCTGCATGATGTGGGCAAGCCCGGGACCTTCGAGCGGGCCGACCGCATCCGGTTCCACGGCCATGTTGGACTGGGCGTGCAGCTGGCGGAGGGGATCTGCTCGCGCCTCCGGTTCTCGAACGCCGAAGCGAGGCGGATCCAGGACTTGGTGCGCAACCACATGAAGTTCATGGACCTGACCCGCATGCGGCCGGGCAAGAGGAAGCGGTTCCTGCAGCAGCCGCACTTCGACGAGCACCTGGAGTTGCACCGCGTAGACTGCCTGTCCAGCCACGGCGATCTCGACAACCACGAGTGCGCGCTGCGCGAATCGAAGTTTCTTGCGGAGCAAGAGCCCGTTGTGCGCCTAGTCACCGGGCATGATCTCAAGGCCGCCGGCTACGTGCCGGGACCGGTGTTCGGTACGATCCTGCGAGATGTCGAGGACCGCCATCTGGACGGCCAGATCGGCAGCCAAGAGGAAGCGCTGCAGTACGTGAAGCAGCGCTATCCGGCTCCGGGACGCTAGCTGGAGCGGTTGCGCAGCCAGCTGTCGAGCGAGTAGGGTCCAGGGCCGTTGGCCCAGAGGAACAGGAAGACGAAGCAGTACAGCGCCGCCAGCTCGCCGCCGTTCAGTAGTGGCAGCAGCGCCCTGCCGCCATGGGACATGAAGTAGGCGGCGGCCATGAGGCCGGAGCACAAGAAGGCGGTCCAGCGCGTGCCCAGCCCCAGCAGGATGAGCGATCCGCCCACCAGCTCAATGACGCCGGCCACGAGCGGCAGGGGGTCGTGTCGGGGTGCCATGTCCGCCAAACCGAACAACTTCGCGTAGCCGTGCGGCAAGAACAGGAGCCCCGTCACGATCCGCAGCAGCGCTTGCGTGGCGCCCTTCCACTCGATTGCCATTTGTACTCCTCCGCTCCCAGTTCGTTCGCTTGGCGCCCTGCCGGGACTCGACGGACCTAGAGATCAAGCAGCCGGTCGACCCGCTGCCCCAAGTCCATGAGATATTCCCGATCTCCGCCTCGCAGCTCGACCGTTACCTCACCAGAGTATCCTATGTCGGCCAAGGCCGAGCGCACCGCCGGCCAGTCAACATCCCCCTCGCCAAGATTGACGAACTGTGTCCGGCGCGAGTAATCCTTCAAATGCACCTTGACGATGCGGGTGCCCAGCTCGCGGATCCAATGCTCTGGAACGGCGTAGTGCACGATGTTGCCGACATCAAAGTAAGCTTGGACCAACGGGTGGTTGAACTCGTCGATGTACTGCCGGAAGTCCCGCGCTGTGAGCAGGAACTTGTTCCACACCTCTTCGATGGCGAGCATCACGTCGTGCTTCTCCGCCAACGGTATCAGCTTGCGGATCTCCCGCTGCGACCGCTCCCAAGCCTGCTCGTAGGTCGTGTCCGACCGGACCACCGCCGGGACTAGCAGCACGGTGTCCGCCCCGTAGAGCTGGGCTTGGCGCAGGGACGCGCGCACGCCTTCCACGCAGGCCTCCACATCCGCCGGGTCCGGACTGGAGAGGGGGTGCCGCCAGTGCGTCTGGTTCATGACGGAGTGGATGCGGAGCCCCGCCTCTTGGGCGGCCGCATGGATTTGCTGGGCTTCGGCGTCGTCGGAGACGGCCCTCACCTCCATGGCGGTGAAGCCAGTCTCCACTGCGAGCTTGTACTGGTCCACCAGGGGCAGGTCCTCCGGCAGCATGGTGTTGATCAGCGCTCGCTCGCTCTTGGCGCCTTGGGCGGCCAAAGAGGACGGAGCTAATGCCGACATGGCGACGATCCATTCGCGACGGTTCATTCCCACTAGGTTCGTTGATGGACGGCCCGCCTGTCAACCGACCCGCCCCGGAGTGGGGCTGGCGTGCGCGGTGGGGGTCTCAGTCTCGCGCCAGTCGCATTGGCGGCTGTTCTGCCCCTTTGAACCCACCCGATGCCGTGAGGCATCCGCCCCGCAGAGCACCATCGGAGCTAGGCCTGCCTGCAGGAGTTCCCTCCTTGGTGGCCTCTTGGAAGCCGCACTGACTGCTGACTTGCGGACCCGCAGCAGCTCACGCCCTTCCGTCGCCGACTAGGCACTGTTCGCGTTCCCGAGATGCTTCGTCTGAGCCGGCTTCTTGCTCTCCTCCAGGGCTTGCAGGAAGGTTCCCGGATCGCTCGCCAACATTCAGTCTCAGTTCATCCTCTACCGCATCCCGGCTGCCACCCTCCTCTCAACCTGCTCGACTGAGCTCCCGTCACCCCGTGCTTTCACCGGCCAGCGCCCCGTCGCCGACACCTGCGGCCGGCTTGGATTAGTGGACTGATCAACCTGCGGGCGGTCCTCAATCCCGGCGAGCCCGAAGCAGCGGTCATCTGGTATTCTCTGAAGCGCTGGCGGCTGGTCTGACGTTAGGGCCGCAGTGCCACCGGCCTGTGCCATGTCACCTCGCTCAGCAGTCCCGGTCCTTATCCTGTCGGTCGCGTCCGTCGCGCCGGCGCTCGACTGCGAGGGCCTGGCCAGCCTCAGGCTGCCCGGTACCAGAATCCTCAGCGCGGAGCAGTTGGCCCCCGCAGCTGCCCCGGTCGCGGCCCCGCCCGCGGGAATGCCTGCCGTGTCCTCTAGAGCGGTCGTGGCCCACTGCAAGGTGGAGGGCGTCATCGGCAGCGAAACTCGATTCGAGCTGCTCCTCCCGGATCGCTGGAACGGAAGATTTCTGATGGGTGGCGGCGGAGGTTTCGTCGGCACGCTCGGCTACCAAGGGCGGTTCTCGATCAATCTCGGCTACGCTACCGCCGCCACCGACACCGGTCACAGTGGGTCGGGCGTGCGTGCCGACTGGGCGTTAGGGCATCCCGAACGTCGGGTGAACTATGGCTACTTGGGCGTGCATCGAACCACCGAGGTCGCCAAGGCCATCGTTCGCGAGCGCTACGGCCGAGACGCCACCCGGTCGTACTTCTACGGCTGCTCGAACGGCGGTCGACAGGCCATGATGTCCGCGCAACGGTTTCCGGATGACTTCGACGGCATCGTGGCTGGTGCCCCTGCGCACGATTTCAGCGGCGTGCTGGCGGCGTTCGCCTACAACATGCAGCGCCTTTTCCCGGATTCGGACCGGCTCGACGAGGCAGTCGTGACGCCACAGAACCTGCGGCTGCTGGAGACGTCGATTCTCGATCGCTGCGATGGCGCGGACTCACTCGAGGATGGGATCCTCAACGATCCTCGAGACTGCGACTTCCGCCTATCGGATTTGCCCCTGTGTTCCGGATCGGAGCCAGCCGATGACTGCCTAACCGTGCGCCAGAGGGAGGCCATTGCTGCGGTGTACAACGGGCCTCGCAACTCGCGGGGGAGACTCTATCCCGGCCTTCCGTTCGGCGGCGAGTCGGAGGTGGGCGGGTGGCAGTCCTGGATCACTGGCCCGAATCCACGCATGGCGGCGCAGTTTGGAGAGCCGAGCCTGCAGTACGGATTCGCAACGCAGGGATTCAAGTTCTTGATTCACGGGGACCCGGAGTTTGACTACTCAACCTACGACTTCGACGATTACGAGCGCGACAGCGCCCACTTGGCAGGGTTTCTGGATGCTTCCAGTGCGGATCTGTCGGCCTTCAAGCAATCCCGCGGTAAGCTGATCCTGTGGCACGGTTGGTCGGACCCGGCTTTGACTGCGCTGGCTTCGATCGACTACTTCGAGCAGGTGGAGCGGCTCGACCCGCAGGTACGCGACTACTTCCGCCTGTTCCTGATGCCCGGCGTGCTGCACTGTGCCGGCGGGCCAGGCCCGGACCGGGTTGACTGGCTGTCGGCCTTGGATCGCTGGGTGGAGAACGGAGAGCCGCCGCAGGAGCCGACCGCGTTCAAGGTCGAGGACGACCTTGTCGTTCGATCGCGTCCGCTGTGTCCCTATCCGGAGCGGGCCGAGTACCAGGGTGGGGATCCTGATGAAGCCGGCAGCTTTGCCTGCAACGAGTCCCCCTAGCCATGGCAGCGCGGGCGACTGGCAGCTCGATTCCACCGGACCCCGAGCGGGCGGGTCGCGCCGCATCCAGTCCGAGGAAGCTTGGCCCTGCCCGCATGAGGGTGCGGGGCGCTAGTCGCCGTGACAGGCTGAGTGAGGTCTTCTTGAGCGAACAATTGTCCCCGGACGAGCTGATCGGCGATTGGCGAGACTACCTCCGCAGCCATGAATCGGCGCCAGCTTCGGATGCGGATGAGCTGGAGGATCGACTGCGCAACGTGATGGCAGCGTTGTCTCGTGCCGGCTTGACACCCGACGAAGCGTTCTTGGTGGCGGTGCGGCGCCTCGGAGCGGTCGACGAGGCGACCCGGCGATTCTTGCAAGCTCCAGCGGACCAGAGCTCGAGGAAAGGCTCGCCGGTCAGACCCGGAGCAGGGAAGGCGGTTCTCGTCCGGCGGGCTGACCTCTTCGCGGTGATTGGTCTCGCTGCAGGTGCTGGACTGAGCGTCAAGCTCCCGGCCTTGTTCGGGATTCCGATGTCGGACGCGAACGAGGCGTTTTATTTGCGGAACGCAGCGCTGTTCGCGTTGCCATGGGTCTTTGCCTACTTTGGCTGGCAGCGCGGGCTCACCCGCCGCTGCTGGATTGCGGCTGGCATGGGTTTCGCTGCTGTGGCGCTGGTCTTGAACGGCTACCCGCTCGACACGAGCGGTCAGACCTTCGTCTTGGCGGTTCTGCACTCGTTGATGGTCTGTTGGGCCCTAGTCGCCGTCGCTCATACGGGCGGAATGTGGAGGAGCGCAGGCCGGCGGATGCACTTTGTCCGGTTCTCGGGCGAGCTCTTCATCCAATACGTGCTGATTGCGCTGGGGGGCGGGGTGCTCACGGCCCTGTCGCTGTTCGCCTTCCAGGCAATCGGCATCGACGCCGAACTGCTGGCCCAGCAGTGGCTCTTGCCTTGCGGGGCGGCCGGCGCCGTGGTCGTGGCGGCCTGGCTCGTCGATGCCAAGCAGTCCGTGGTGGGGAACATGGCGCCGGTGCTCACTCGTGTGTTCACGCCCCTGTTCGCCGCGATGCTGGTGGCGTTCTTGGTCACGATGCTCACCACCGGCCGGACCGTCGGCGCGGACCGGGAAGTGCTGATCGGATTCGACTTGCTGCTAGTGGTCGTCCTAGGCCTCGTCCTATTTGCGGTATCCGCTAGGAATCCCCAGGGCGGGCCGAGCCTGTTTGACGGTCTCCAGTTGACCTTGGTCGTTGCGGCGCTGATCGTCGATCTGCTGGCGCTCGCAGCGATCTCGTCGCGAATCGGAGAATTCGGCTTCAGCGCCAACAAGCTGGCGGCGCTGGGCGAGAATCTGATCCTGCTGGCGAACCTGTCAGGAACAGCATGGCTCCTCGCCGGTTTCTTGCGCGGGAACCGGCCGTTTCGCGACTTGGAGCGCTGGCAGACAGCCTTTCTGCCGGTGTATTCCGGATGGGCCCTCGTGGTCGTCGCCGCATTCCCCCCGTTCTTCGCGTTCGGCTGACGCCGGCTCGGCGCTCGAAGCCGGTGCCAGCGTCCCGGCGGCGCATTGGCTAAGCTGGGGCGGTGTGCCGGGCCGGAAGGATCGGCACCGCCAACGCCATGATCATCCCTTGCATCGACCTCATGGACGGAAAGGTCGTCCAGCTCGTGCGAGGTCGGGAGAAGGCGCTTGAAGCCGAGTCTCCGGAGGCTATGCTGGCTCGGTTTGAGGCCTTTCCTGTGATCCAGGTGATCGATCTGGACCAAGCGATCGGGCGCGGCTCCAACCTCTCGATCGTGCGCCGCATCGCGGGCCGGACCCGAACTTGGATCGGCGGCGGAGTGCGGACTGCCGAGCGGGCGGAGGGCTTGGTGGCCTGCGGCGCGGAGCGCGTGATTGTCGGGACCTCCGCGTTTTCCGGAAACGGGCCCGACACTGGATTCCTGAACTCTCTGCGCGACGCGGTTGGCCGGAGCAGGGTCACGCTCTCGCTCGATTCCATGAACGGCAGAATCGTGATTCGGGGCTGGCGGGAGTCGACCGAGCTAGCGGCTGAGGATGTCATACCGCTGTTGGAGCCGTACTGCGAGTCGTTCCTATGCACTTATGTCGATCAGGAGGGGACGATGCAGGGGACCGACTTGGAGTGGTACCGGCGGCTGCGGGGGGTTACGTCTCACGAGATCACCGCCGCAGGCGGAATCTCCTCTTTGGAGGAGGTGCGGGCGCTGGTTGAAATGGGCGTCCACGCGGCACTGGGAATGGCGGTGTACACCGGGCGGCTGAGTTTGGAGGACCTGGCTGCGATGCAGCCGTGAGTCTGGCCCAGGCCGGCGCTGATGGCAGCTGCTCTGCCGGGTGGATCCCAGACACGCTCGTAGTTCGCTCAAGTTCTGAGCGGCTTGAACGGACCTAATCGCCGCCGGAGCGTCGGCCACCTTGAGTCCGGCGCGGGGTTAGCCGAGAGAGTCCAGCGCTTGCAGAATGTCGTCAACGATATCGGTGGCCGCTTCGATGCCCACCGAGAAGCGCACCAAGTTATCGCCGATTCCCAGTTTCCGGCGCCGGCCCGCCCCGAGGTTGCGGTGAGTGGTGGTGGCCGGATGAGTGACCAGCGAATGCACGTCGCCCAAGCTCAGCGTGCGCACGACCAGCTGCAACGCGTTCATGAACCGGAAGGTGGCGGAACGTCCCGCATCGAGCAGCTCGAAGCTCACGATGCCGCCGTACATCGCTTGGCCGTCGGTATCGCGCTGGAACAGGCGTTCAGCGACGGCCCGGTCCGGATGGTGCTCTAAGCCCGGATAGTGGACGGCGCTCACCGCCGGGTGGCTCTCCAAGGCGCGTGCTAAGGCCAGGGCGTTGCGGCAGTGCTCCTCGATGCGCATTGGCAGCGTCTTGACGCCTCTGGTAGTGAGGAAGCACTGGAAGGGCCCGAGGTTGGGTCCCAGATGGCGGCCCAGCTCACCCATGTACTCCGAGTGGCCTTCACGACAGGCGACGATCCCGCCCAGCACGTCGGCGTGGCCAGCCAAGTATTTGGTAGCGCTGTGGACCACGATGTCGGCTCCGAGCGCTAGCGGGCGGGCCAGCACCGGAGTCGTGAAGGTGCCATCGACGATCACCGGAACGCCATGGCGGCCGGCGACCTCGCACAGCCTGTCGAGCGGCGGCACGCGCAGGAGCGGGTTGGAGATGGACTCGACCAGTACGCAGCCGATCTCGTGGTCGGCCAGAGCCCGATCAAGCGCGTCGAGGTCGCACGGATCCACGATCCTCGTGACAACTTCCTGCTGCTCCATCATCTGGAGCAGTTGAAAGGTCTGCCCGAACAGCACATTGGCTGCCAGCACCGATGGCGGACGGTCCCGCAAAGCGGTCAGCAGGCCTATATGCATGGCCGCCATGCCGGAACTGCACGCCACTGCAGAGTCGGCCCCGTCCAACGCCGCCATCTGGCGCTGAAGCGCCGCCGCCGTCGGGTTGCCGTAACGCTGGTAGACGAAGCCCTCCAGCTCGCCGTTGGCCACGGCCGTGAGGTCCCTCGCGCTCTGGTAGTGGAAGCTCGCCGCCATCTCGACGGCCGGAGCGGAAGGCACGAAGGGCCGGTCCCCGGCCTGCTCCATGCAGCTGTGAATCGCCACGGTCTGCAGCTTCATACGGCCTCCAGAGCTTGGCGCAAGTCAGCGAGGATGTCGTCGACAGCTTCGGCACCGACCGAGATTCTCATCAGCCCGTCAGTGATTCCCAACTCGGCTCTGGCTTCAGCGCTGAGCATGCGGTGGGTCGCGCTGGAAGGATGCAGCGCCAACGTGGTCAGGTCTCCGATGCTGGCCGAGGTCGCGATGAGCCGGAGGCTGTCCGCGAACCGGTAGGCCCCTTCCGCTCCTCCCTTGACGTCAATGCCCAGTGCTCCGCCGGCTTGGCCGGACGGGAACAGTCGCGCCACCGCGGCGGCGTCCGGATGCTGGGGGTCCCCGGGATACAGCAGCCGCTCGATCTTGGGGTGGCCGACCAAGCCCTCATACACCATCCGGGCGTTGTCGCAGTGCCGTCGCATCCTCAGCGGAAGCGTCTTGACGCCACGCATCACGAGGAACGCCTCGAAGGGGCCTAGGTTGCCTCCCAGGCAGCGGTGAGCCTGTCGCAGCGCCTCCTCCTGCTCAGATGGGGCCGCCACCACTCCCGCCAGCACGTCGCCGTGGCCGCCCAAGTACTTCGTCGCGCTGTGGATGACCATGTCCGCGCCGTGCTCGAATGGCTTCATCAGCAGCGGCGTGAAGGTGTTGTCAACCAAGAACAGGGCGCCGCTGGACTTGGCGATCTCCGATAGCCGGTCGAGGTCGGCCACCCTCAGGCAGGGGTTGGACAGCGTCTCTGTGATGAGGAGGGCGGGTCGCACCTCGTCTACGGCCTGCTGCACCGCCTCAAGATCGCAGAAGTCGCAGAAGCGGATCTCAATCCTCGAGTGCCTCAGGACGGAGCGCAGCAGTTCCAGCGAACCCCCGTACAGCACGTTAGCGGCGACGATGGACTGCCTGCGGTCGAGCAGGCCGGCCATGATGGCGAGATGCACCGCTGCCATTCCGGAGGCGGTCGCGAAAGCTACGTCCGATCCCTCCAGAACGGCGACTTGTTCCTCCAGGGCCGCCGTGCTCGGGTTGCCCATGCGCGAGTAGGTCTGGCCGGGACGGCGGTCCGCGAAGACATCGGCCAGCTCGTCGATCGTGTCATAGAAGAAGCTCGAAGAGGCGTAGATGGGCGTCGACACCGGGACGTAGTCGCCGAGCTTTCGTCGATCGCCGGCATGAACGAGGGTGGTTTGGGGACTCATGCGGGAAGCCACAAGGAACCTTGAGTATAGCGACGGGCTGTCCGCCCGCAGACACCGCGCGAATGCTCCCGATGCGCATCCGTGCAGCGGGCAGGGACCCGGGCCCGGTCCGCCCCGCCAGAGGGTCCGGCGCTACTCGGAGCCCGATTCCACGAACCGGCGGAGGACCTTCGAGAGGTAGGACAATGTCTCGGAGTACGGCGGGACGCCGCTGTGCCGGTCCACGCTTCCGGGGCCGGCGTTGTATGCGGCCAACGCCTTCACGAGCTGGTCTGGGTCTCCGTCGAAGCGATCGAGCATCCGCTTGAGGTAGCGGGTGCCTCCGGAAAGATTCTCAGCCGGATCGAGCGGATCCACTCCCAGCTCCGCAGCCGTGGACGGCATCAGCTGCATCAGGCCCAAGGCTCCCTTGGGGGAAACTGCCCCGGGTTGGTAGCCCGACTCCGCCCACACCACCGCCCGGACCAGTTCCCGGGGCAGGCCGGCCAAATCCGCGTGATGGTCGATCCAGTCCTCCAAGCTTGGCTCGGCAGGAGTGCCGGCGGCTCCGGCTTCGGCCTCAGCCGCGGGCACGACCTCGGGGTGCCCCTCGATGCGGGCCACTTCCGCAGCGGGCACGGCAATCCAGCCACCGCTCTTGATCCGCAGTCGAACCGTGCCGTCTACCGTCTCGTGCGAGTCCGCTTCCAAGCGGAACCCGTTCCGCAGGACCACCGTGTCCGCCCCCGCGCCGGCTGAGGCGAGGATCGCGAGGATCGCTGCTGGCAGGAAGGGCCGGCGGTGTTGCATACTGGCCTTCTTGGAGCATACGACATTCATCTCCCACTTGGAGTGCAGCCGGACCGGCGAGCGCGTCTCGGCGGGGGCTCTTCGGAGCCTGTCCCCGCAGGGTGCGCCACTGTTGGTGCGCTACGACCTCGCGAGGGCTCGCAAGGAGCTCCGCCGGGGCGTGATTGCGGCCGGTGCTTCCAGCCTCTGGCGGTACGCGCCCCTGCTGCCGGTTGGCGATCCAGCCCACATTGTTACGCTCGGGGAGGGATTGACCCCGCTGCTGAGAACGTCGCGGCTCGGCGCCCGCTTGGGCTGTGACAGGCTGTGGGTCAAAGTGGAGAGTGCCAACCCTACGGGCACCTTCAAGGACCGAGGCATGGCGATGGCCGTCTCGATGGCCAAGCAGCTGGGAGTCCGGAAGGTAGCGGCGGCTTCGGCGGGGAACGCGGCCAGCGCTCTGGCGGCCTATGCCGCGAGGGCGGGGATCGAGGCCCACCTGTTCATGCCGCTCGACGTTCCGCGGGCCAACGAGCTGGAATGCGCGGCCATGGGGGCCCACATCACGTTGGTCGACGGCCTGATCAGCGACTGCGGCCGGATCGTGGCGGAGCGACGTGAGGCCGAGGGCTGGTTCGATGTCTCCACGCTCAAGGAACCCTACCGCATCGAAGGGAAGAAGACCATGGGGCTGGAGCTGGCCGAGCAGATGGGGTGGCGACTTCCGGACGCCATTCTCTATCCGACGGGCGGCGGTGTGGGCATGATCGGCATGTGGAAGGCGTTCGCCGAGCTGGAGGAGCTCGGCTGGATCGGGCCCGAGCGGCCCAAGATGATTTCTGTGCAGGCGTCGGGTTCGGCGCCGATTGTCCGGGCTTGGGAAGCTGGCGAGCGCGAGTCGGTGTACTGGGATGGCGCGGCCACCGTCGCAAGCGGCCTGCGCGTGCCCAAGGCGCTCGGGGATTTCCTCGTGCTGGACGCCCTGCGCGAAAGCAGGGGGATTGCCTTGGCGGTTGACGACCAGGAGATTCTGGACGCCGGGCTGGTGCTGGCCTCGGAGGAAGGAATCTTCGCCGCTCCGGAAGGGGCGGCCTGCGTGGCCGCGGTCGAGAGGCTCGTCCGGGAGGGCTTCCTGCGCCCCGACGAGGAGATCGTCATCTACAACACCGGCACGGGTCTCAAGTACCTCGACGCTTGGGGGACGCGCTTCGAGCCTCGGTCGACCGAGCGGGAGCGGCTCGGTGGCTTGGTCGTGCCGCGCTGAGGGCCTGAGAGACTTGCGAGAATAGGGCAGACGATGCGCATCCGGGTTCTATTCTTCGGCCAGCTCAGGGACTTGGTCGGCCTTTCCGAGGACGAGCTCGAGCTCGAGGAGGGCGCTCGCCTGGAAACCGTCTACCGGCGCTATGCGTCTCAAGACCCGAGGCTGGCCCGCATGGCCGGCAGCGTGGCCATGGCCCGTAACCATCGGTTCGCGGCTCCGGAGGAGGAGCTGGAGGAGGGGGACGAAGTGGCTCTCATGCCGCCGGTCAGCGGCGGCCGGGAATGGCTCGCTGTCGTGGATCGAGACGGTGCGTTTGCCGCGGTGACGGACCGCCCGATCGACAGTCGGGCCTTGGCGGAGCGTATTCAATGCGACGGGGACGGAGCGCTCGTGACGTTCGAGGGCGTCGTGCGCAACAACACGGGCGGCCGCAGGACGCATTTCTTGGACTACGAATGCTACGTGCCGCTCGCCGCACGGCAGCTGTGGGAAGTCGGGCGGGACATCTTGGCCCGCTACGAAGTCCACGCCGTGGCATTGGTGCATCGGATCGGCAGGCTGGCTGTGCGCGAGGCGAGTGTCTCGATCGTCGTCGCTTCGGCGCATCGCAGGCCCGCGTACGAAGCCAGCTTGGAGGCGATCAATCTGGTCAAGCGGAAGGTGCCGGTTTGGAAGAAGGAGCACTTCGTGGACGGCGAAGTGTGGGTGGAAGGACAGTGGGACGCTTCGGTGCCCCGAAGTTCCGCGCCTCCGGCAGTCTAGCCGCGCTGGCGCTGCTCGTCGCGGCCTGTGCGTTGCAGGCGCAAGATCCAGCACCAGCCGTGTTCAGCGTGGATGTCCGGCTCGTCACCCTGCCCACCACGGTGAAGGACGCCCACGGGGCGCCGATCGGGGATCTGGAACGCGAGGACTTCACGATCTTCGAGGAGGGCGAGGAGCGCGAGCTGGCAGTCTTCGAGAGGCGCACGAGCAGGCCGTTGTCGGTGGCTCTGATGATCGACGCCAGCCTGAGCACCGCGATTGCGCTGCAATTCGAGCGCGAGGCGGCGGGCCGTTTCTTAGAGGGGCTGCTTGCGCCCGGCTCGCATCCCTCGGACCGAGCGGCCGTGTTGTCCTTCTCCGCAGACGTGGAGGTCCTGCAGCCGTTCACGCGAGATCTCGGCGACCTGAGGAATGCTCTGCGCAGGGTGCGGCCCCAAACCGGGACGTCGGTCTACGATGCAGTCCTGCTGGCCTCCCAGGAGCTGCGGTCCAGGGCGGGCCGGCGGGTCATTGTGCTGATCACTGATGGCGGCGACACCACGAGCTACGTCCGTTACGCCGACGCGCTGCGACGAGCTCAGGACGCCGAGGTTGCGATCTACCCCCTGATTGTGCTGCCGATCCAGAGCGACGCGGGACGGAACCGAGGGGGCGAGCACGCGCTCATCACTTTGGCGAAGCAGACCGGCGGCGAGCACTTCGTGCAGCACGGGGTCGCGGACTTGGACGAGGCATTCGGCGAGGTTCTGCGCAGCCTGCGGACGCAGTACCTGCTCGGCTACTATCCGGGGGACTTCGCTCGGCAGGGTGAGGGCGAGGACGACTTCCGCCAGGTCGAGGTGAAGGTGAAGCGAGAGGGCGCGGTGGTGCTGGTGCGTTCGGGCTTCTATGCCCGGCCCGCGATGCGGCCCGAGCGGTTCCCTGTCGCCGCTCCTGAAGCGCCGGTCCGGCTGCGATCTCGACCCCGCGTGCCCGACCCGCCCGAGTCCGGCTTGGACTCGCTGCAGCCGCTTGCTCCTCGCCGTTCCGAACCCGGGCAAGAGCGCCCCAGCGTGCTGCGGCCCGATTTGTAGCAGCCTTTCGAGTAAATTCATGGGATCGTCACATCGTGACGCTACCGTGAAGGGAGTTTGATGACATCCGTAGACTACATTCCGTTCGCCACCGAGTTGGCTCGCGAAGCCGGGGCGATCCTCATGCAGCATTACCGCAACGTCGAGGTCGAGTACAAGGGGCGCTTCGACACGGTGACCGCTGCGGACCGGGCGTCGGAGCGTTGGGTGGTCGACCGCATCCGCTCCCGATTCCCGTCTCATTCGATCGTTGCCGAGGAGGGCAGCGGCTTTGACGGGGCGAGCGAGCTGGTCTGGTACGTTGATCCGCTCGACGGGACGACCAATTTCGCGCATGGCTTGCCTCGCTTCTGCGTGAGCCTCGGGTTGTGGCAGCGGGGCAGAGGCTTGGCGGGAGTGGTCTTCGACCCGGTGTCGGACGACGTTTTCGCGGCTGAGCGAGGCTCGGGGGCCTATCTGAACCAGCGCAGGATCCGGGTTTCCGGGGTTGAGGAGTTCCAGAGCGGTCTCTACGCCACCGGCTTCCCGAGCAGGAATCGCGGGTCCAACCCGAATCTGCATTACTTCCATCAGGTTGCCGTCGCGACGCACGGCGTGCGCCGGACGGGATCGGCGGCGCTGGACCTTTGCTCAGTGGCGCAGGGCCACTTGGAGGGGTTCTGGGAGATCGGCCTCAAATCTTGGGACGTGGGTGCGGGCTTGGTCGTGCTGACGGAGGCCGGAGGCCAGTACTGCGACTTCCGCGGACGCCCGTACCGAATTGGCGATCAGCGGCTCGTCACGACCAACGGCAAGGTCACCGACAAGCTCTTGGCGCTCTTCTCCCGGGTGGCCAAGGGAGAAACTCCCTACCGCGTCCCGAAACCGAGCTGACGGCCCGGTGGGGGCCCGGGATCGCCGCGAGGCGGCAGCTCAGGAGGACCTGTAGGCCGCGAAGAGCCGGTGTCTCTGCCAGCTGGAGCGACGCCCAAATACGGCAATTCGGGTAACTGCCTAGGTAGTTGAGACTTGGATCGGACCAAGGGGCGGCCTGATTGCGGCACAATCGGAAGTCCGTCAGAGCCCCGGGAGGCCGGGGTTAGAACGTCAGGCTGGCGAACAGCTCGTCCGGGGGCGTTCCACGAGGCCGTCGAGCCCCAGCTCGCATGGGCGTTGGCGAAACGGATCGAGTTCCGCTACGCGCCGCAGCACGGCAGCTGGCCCAGTGTCGCGCAAGCGGAACTCGGCACTCTGTCGCGGCAGTGCCTCGAGCAGCACCGGATCAGCGATCTCGACACTCTCCAGCGCGAGATCGGTGCCTGGTCGACAAACATGGACCAGCGGCAGCGAGGCGCCGACTGGCACATGCCCACCGACGACGCCCGGTCCAAGTCGAAGCCAGTTTGCCCGAAGACTGTGACGGGACGGCGCACTAGCTCGGAGTCTCAGGCCCCGCCAGGATCCGGATGGCCTTCCTTGGCGAGCAGTCTCTGGCGCAGCGCCTCAAGTTCCTGCTCGGCCCTCAATCGGGCTTGCCTCTCCTGCTGCCGGGCTCGCTCCGCCTGCTGGCGGGCTTGCCTTTCCTGCTGTTGGGCCTGCTCCGCCTCCTCCAGCTCCGCCTCGGCCTCGCCAAGGGTTCGCAGGTACCTTCCCGCCCGCGGATCCCAGATGCGCAACGTGTTGCCGCGGGCATGGAACTGCAGGCCCAGCACCGGGCTGTACAACGCCAGCCGCGCTTGCGGAACCTCGATCCGAGGCAGCGGCCGGTACGCCGAGCCGGCCAAGTGCAGCCCTTGCAGCCGCGGGCTGATGAACTCCCCGTCCGGATCGAACAGCCAGACCTCCCGCACCCCCATGCGGCTGTAGGCCCGCTGCTTCTTGTCCGGCTCGGTGTCCTCCTTGTACGTCGCCTTGGACAGCACCTCCAGCACCCAGTCCGGGGGCCGCCCCTCCTCCCACACCTTGTAGGTCCGCCGGCGGCGGTCATTGCGGACTCCGAGGGCCACCAGCACATCCGGCGCCACGCGGCGCACGGTGTCGTCGCGGTAGTACACCAGCACGTCAGGGCACACCTCCACATCCGGCCGGTCGCGGTAGTGGTGCGCCAACGTGTAGTAGGCTTGCGTCAGCTCCGTTCCTTGCAGCTTGCTCTGCGCCATGGGCCGACCGTCCTCACTGGGATACCTCCGCTCCTCTTCGTCGTCCCAACCCGGCGGCTGCCCGGGAGGACTGCGACGCTCGCGGGGAGGTGTCGCCACCGCCGTGCTCTGCTTCGCAATCCTGCTGGACACACCCAACTCTCGCCGGAACAACCCCGTGCCAGCGCATTGTAGCAGGGGCGACGCAAGATGGTTGTAGTCAGCGCAGGTAAAGTGTGGCCTCGGCACCTCGAGCCCGGGCGACTCGACGAGGGACTCTTCAGCTGGGGCCGCGACCGGTTCGTAGAGGCCGTTTAGTCCGGGGGCATACCGGTGAGCCCCCTCTACCCGCTCACGCTGCAAGACCACCCCCGGTACTGGCACGAGCCCGCGTTCAATCGCGAAGCTGGCGGCCAAGGACTCGCTCTGGGTGCCGATGCGCCTCCTCAACGGAACGGCGCAGGATGCTGAGGACGCCGGGCGCGCCCTCTCCAAGGTGCATCACGCCTTCCGCAGCCAGAGCGCAATGACGGCGCGACATTGACTGCCGGAGCGGCCACCGCGGGTCGTTCAGCTCCCGCCTGCTGTCGACTCAACCGGCTGGCTGAGACTCCGGACGCTGGCTGATCTCGCTGGGCGACTGCATTTCGAGGTCTACCTCGCGGTCCGCCCCCAAGCCGAAATGCAGCGATGATCGTAACCGCCCAGGTAGTCGAGCTGCAGTTCGGATCGGGTTAGGGGGGCCAACGGAAGTCCGTCGAGGGTCGCGTGAGGACCGGCGACTCATCTCTCGCTTCCCACTCGGCCCGAATGTCGCTCGACTGCCCAAAGCCTTGCAACGCTCCCAGCATAGAATGTGTTCTCAAAGACGGACATGACTTGCTTCGTGTGTTTTGTGTCAGAACTCACGGCGATAGTTCAGAATGCTTCTCCACAGCCCGTCCCGTGCCCCTCGAGTTGCGTTGGCTTGGTGCTTAGCCGGTCAGCACTCGGGATGCAGGGTGCGGACTCTGTTGCGTGACCGAGACAGGCCCGCACCCATCGCTGCAGAGTGGTGAACCGTCTTGCATGGCACACCAAGGCCAACCGTCGCCCCCAACAACCGACTCCTCCGATGCACTCTGGCTCTCACGGCATCAGCTCCTGACATGCTCTCTACAACGCTGACGCGCTACCTCAGACGCCACTCTCAACGCCTGTTCCGGCCACTGTGGCGCAACCCTACCTGGGCAGTTTCCAATTCGGCCGACAGTCGTCTGCAATTCCAGCCGTCCGACCAAGAGAGACCACTTGTGCCCCAGTCCGAGAACGAGATCGGTTCGACCGCCGTTGAGTGGTTGCCGGAGGGGAAGTGTATGCGGCCGGCAATCGCGGAACCGATTGAGCGTGGCAGGCGGGCAGCCCAGAAATTTCGCCAAGGAGTCCGCTACGGGCAGGGCGGGGGAGGGCGCTGCCGCTCCCACCCGCTGGTCTGCGCCGATCAGACGGGCCTTCCAATTCTTCAGCAGCGCTGCACCGGCGCCGGCTGACGCAACGTATACGGTCGTCACGAGCCAGCGAGTCGCCGACTGCTCGCTAGTAAAGGGCGAGCGGAGGTAACTGCCCAGGTAGGGGTGCACCACAGTGGTCAGAACAGGCGTTGAGAGTGGCGTCTGAGGTAGCGTGTCAGCGTTGTAGAGAGCCTGTCAGGAGCTGCTGCCGTGAGAGCCGGAGTGCAGCGGAGGGGTCGGTGGTTGGGGGCGGCGGTTGGCATGGGTATGCTATGCAAGACGGTTCCCAACTCTGCAGCGATGGGTGCGGGCCTGTCTCGGTCACGCCACCGAGTCCGCACCCTGCATCCCGAGTGCTGACCGGCTGCGTACCAAGCGAACGCAACTCGAGGGGCACGGGACGGGCTCTGGAGAAGCATTCCGGACCATTTAGATGAGTTCTGACACAAATAGCACGCAATAAGTTGTTTCCATCTTCAAGAACACATGCTATGCTAGGAGCGTTGCAAGGCTTGGGGCGGTCGAGCGAGGTTCGGGCCGCGTGGGAAGCGAGAGATGAGTCGTCGGCGCGCAGCGAGAGGTAGCGAGGACCAGCGTCGAGCCGACCAGCGGGCCACGGTGCCAGAGCAGCGGGCAGTGGATTACCAAGAGCTGCAAGCGGCTTTCAATGCACTGCAGGCCACCAACGCGGCACTGCAGGCGGAGAACGCGCGGCTGCTGGAGCGCGTGTCCGAGCTGGAGCGGCGCTTGGGCTTGGACAGCACGACCAGCAGCAAGCCGCCCTCCAGCGACGGCCCGCGCAAGCCGCCGGCCCGGCGCCGGACCTCCAGCCTGCGGGGCAAGTCCAAGCGCAAGCCGGGCGGGCAGAAGGGGCACAAGGGCACCACGCTGCAGCGCACGGATCAGCCCAACCAGGTCCAGAACCACTGGCCGCAGCAATGCAGTGACTGCGGCGCGCCGCTGGAGGCCGCGGACGCGACGGGCCAGCCGGTGGCGCGGCAGGTGTTCGACCTGCCCGAGCCGCAGCCGCCGGAAGTGACCGAGCACCGCGCCCACGCCTGCCACTGCGCGCAGTGCGGCGGCACGACGCGGGCGGAGTTCCCGGAGGGCGTGCAGGGCCCGGTGCAGTACGGGCCGCGCCTGGCGGCGGTGGTGGTGTATCTGCAGTGCGCGCACTTCCTGCCCGAGCGGCGGCTGGCGCAATTGCTGCAAGACCTGTTCGGAGTGAGTTTGTGCGCGGCGACGGCGGCGCGGATGACGCGCACGCTGGCCGATCGCTGGCAGGGGTTCACTGAGCAAGTGCACGCTTGGATCCGGACCTCGGCGCCGGTGAAGCATCTCGACGAGACCGGCTACCGCATCCGGGGCCGGACGCAGTGGCTGCACGTGCTGAGCACGCCGCTGCTGACGTTCTATCGCACGAGCGCGAAGCGGAGCGCGGTGGGGCGGGGCCTAGTGGGCTGCTTGGTGCACGACTGCTGGCAGTCGTACTTCCGGGTGCCGGGGGTGGTGCATGCGCTGTGCAACGCGCACATCCTGCGCGAGCTGCAGGCGCTGGTGAAGATCGACCAAGAGGATTGGGCGGGGCGCATGCAGCGGCTGCTGCGACGGGCGGTGCGCATGGCCAAGCGGCTGGGAGTGCCGCTGCCGGACTCGCTGCTGGAGCGGATCCGGAAGCGGTACGAGCGGCTGGTGCAGGAGGGGCTGGACTACCACCGCGGGCTGGAGCCGCTGGCGCGGGGCCGGCGGGGGCGGAAGAAGCGGCGGCCGGGGCACAATCTGGCGCTGCGGCTGCGGGACCGCCAAGCGGACGTGCTGCGCTTCCTGACGGACTTCGCGGTGCCGTTCACGAACAACTTGGCCGAGCAGGACCTGCGCATGATGAAGCTGCGGATGAAAATCTCGGGGTGCTTCCGCACCGAGCAAGGGGCGCGGGATTTCGCCACGCTGCGCAGCGTGCTCTCGACTGCGCGCAAGCAAGGCCGCCATGCGATCGAGGCCCTGCTGACGCCCCCGGACGAGCTGTTCGCCAACCTGAAGTTCTAGCCCGGCCCTCACGCGACCCTCGACGGACTTCCGTTGGCCCCTCTAGCCCGATCCGAGCTGCAGCTCGACTACCTGGGCAGTTACGAGCGGAGTAGCTGGCGCGCTGCTAGCGGCCCTGAGCCGTCGTTCAGGGTTGCCGTTCGCGAGGTCCCGCCGGTCCCAGCGCTGCCGGCGTGTTGTGCTGCATGACGACCTTCCAAGTGCCGTCTTGCTGGGTGTAGGTCATGGTGTAGCGACCTTCGTGCGTCAGCTCCTTGCCGGCATTGGTGCGCACGCTGACGTTATAGTCGCCCCAAGCGACGCCGGTGTTCCCGATCACTCGGTACTGCATGTTACGCGGCTCGAACTTCGCTTGAGCCGCTTTGCCGAAGAAGCGCTCCCAGTCGAGCTGGCAGGCCTCCTTGCCTTCTTTTCCCGAGGTGGGCCCGCAGGCGTAGAACGAGAGCGCACGATCGTGGACATTGGCCAAGAAACCGTCCACGTCTCCGTCGTTGAGTGCCGCCACGGCGGTTTCGAAGCTTGCACGGAGCCGCTCCGTCGCACTGTCGCCGGCGAACACCGGAGCGACCGCCAGCACCGCTGCCAGCCAAAGAAACCTCATTCCACTCATTTAGCTCCTCCTCCAAGCCGCCATCGTTGAACTGCCACACGAGAGCGTACCACGGGGCGCCGGTGAACTCCGACTCTCGTCGCGTGCGGTCGACGCCGGCCCGTCTGCGCTCAGCGGCCACGGCCGGGCCGTTCCGCGGAGCTGACCTCCGCAACGACGGATCAGGGCCCTTCCGGATGTGTTAATCTGGAAATCCTGTGCGCGATCCTTGCGACACCGGCAGGGTGCGGCCGATTACTGTCGCCACTCCCGGGTCCGCGAGGGCTAGCGCTGCAGCTCAACATGGATCCCAACGCAGACTTGATTCCCAGTTCCGCGGACTCTCCTCAAGCGCAGAACGCGCCGCAGCCCAGCATGGATCGCATCGTAGACTTGATCCGGAAGAAGAGAAGCAGCGAGGAGCTGTCTCCGGAGGACCTAGAGCGGCTGATCAACGGCTACACGGTGGGCGAGATCGCCGACACCCAGATGGCGGCCTTGCTGATGGCTGGAGTCTGCAACGGATTTAGTGAGAATGAAGCGGTCCATCTGACTTCGGCCATGCTCCGCTGCGGCGAGCAGCTCGATCTCAGCGGCGTGGACCGCGTCAAGGTGGACTGCCACTCCACCGGCGGGGTGGGAGACAAGACGCCCTTGGTGGCCGCTTCCATCGCCGCTGCGGCCGGCGTGGCCGTCCCGATGATCGTTGAGCGGGGCACGGACTCCATCATCGGCACCTTGGACAAGCTGCAGTCAATCCCGGGCTTCAGCACGGCTCTAGAGGTGACCGACTTCAGCGAGCTGGTGGCCCGGCACGGCATGGCCTTCGCCGAGCAGAGCGACTCGCTGGCGCCGGCCGAGAAGCGGCTGTACGACCTTCGGGACGAGACGGCGACGGTGGCCTCCCTGCCGTTGATTGCGGCCTCGGCCATGTCGAAGAAGCTGGCCGAGAACCTCGACGGCATGATCGTCGACGTGAAGGTCAGCCGAGGAGGCCTGGTCTCCGGTCGCACAGAGGCGCGTCGGCTGGCCCAGCAGATGATCAACATCGGTCGCCGGCTCGATGTCCGGATGCAGGCATTGCTGACCGACATGGACCAGCCTCTCGGCTACACGGTCGGGAACGCCCTCGAGATCATGGAGGTTGCCCAGACACTGCAGGGGCAGGGCCCGCCTGATGTACACGGCCTCTCCCTGGAGGTTGCCGCTCGGATGATCTTCTTGGCGGACTCGACGCTGTCGGTCGAGAGCGCCCGCGAGAAGGCGGAGTCCGTGCTGACCGACGGTTCGGCGCTGGCCGCCCTCGCCGGCGTGATCGAGGCTCAGGGCGGGGACAGGGAGGTTCTGGAGAACTTCGAGAAGCTTCCCAATCCCGGCAATGCCGAAGTGATCACCTCGCCCCGCGACGGCTTCGTGAGCCGCATCAACGCCGAGGATGTCGGACGCGCCGCAGTGCTGCTGGGAGCCGGCCGGACCAACCCGGACGACACGGTGGACCCCGCTGTCGGCATCGTGCTGGAAGCCAAGGTCGGCCAGCAGGTGCTCAACGGCACGCGCTTGTGCGCTCTCTACTTCAACGACGAGACGCACCTCGAAGAGGCCAAGGAACTGGTCGAGGACGCCTTCCGCATCTCGTTTCGGCAGCCGGAAGAGCGCAACCTCGTGCTGGACCTGATTCAGGGCTGACGCCCGCGGCAGAGCGTGCCGCGTCAGCGCTGCCTTGGTTCGCTCCGTGGCAGAGCGAACGTGAACAGCGCTCCGCCGGACGCTACGGCTACTAGCTGGCGCCCGCCGGCCTCGTACGTCATCGGGCTCGCTTGAATTCTCGCACCCAAGCTGACGTGCCACAGCTCGTCCCCCGTGCGCACGTCCAAGGCCTTGAAGAACCCGTCCGATGTGCCCGCGAAGAGGACGCCGCCGGCCGTGGAGAGGAGGCCGGCCCAAGCCGGCTGGAACAGCTTGTGCTCCCACACGAGCTCGGCTGTCACCGGGTGGAAGGCTCGGACGGCACCGTACCAGTTGTGCATCGTGGTCTCGTTCACGAACATGCTGCCCCAATACCGTGTGCCCGGGCGGTACTCCGTCTCGCCCTTGAAGTACAGGCTGCTTCCCTCACGGCACGAGATGTAGAGCAGACCAGTATCCGGATTGTAGGCAGGAGACATCCAGTTCGTTCCCCCCGCGACGGCCGGGAAGACCTCGATTCCTTCGGCTGAGGGCTCCATGCCGGGGCGCCGGATGGGGCGGCCCTCCTCAGAGATTCCTACTGCCCAGGTCTGTTTGACGAACTGAGTCGCTCGCAGGAACTCGCCTGTCACCCGGTCCAGCATGTAGATGAAGCCGTTGCGGTTGGCTGTTACGAGCAGTCGTCGCATGCGGCCGCGATACTCCCGGTCCAGCAGCACCATGACCTGGGTCGCGTCCCAATCGTGGACGTCGTGCGGAGTGAATTGGAAGTGCCACTTGCGCTTGCCGGTGTCGGCATCCAGAGCGACCACGGAGTCAGAGAAGAGATTGTCTCCTAGACGGACGTCGCCGTTCCAGTCGGGACCAGGGTTGCCGACCCCCCAGTAGACGAGGTTGAGATCGGGATCGTAGCTGGGTGTCAACCAGATCGAGGCTCCGCCGCTCTTCCAAGAGTCCCCCGCCCAAGTGTCGTGGCCGAACTCGCCGGGCCCGGGAACGGTGTAGAACCGCCAGCGCCGCTCGCCGGTTGCGACGTCGAAGGCGTCGATGAAGCCGCGGATGCCGTACTCCCCGCCGGCTGTGCCGACCATCACTAGGTCGTTGGCCACCAGCGGCGCCAAGGTGCCCGAGTATCCGAGGCGGTAGTCGATCATCTTGGACTCCCACAGCAGGCGCCCCGTCTTGCGGTCCAATGCGATCGCGTAAGCGTCTAGCGTGGCCATGAACAGGCGGTCGCCCAGCACTGCCAGACCGCGGTTGACGAGGCCGCAGCAGGCGATCAGCTTCGGCGGCAGCTGCCGGGAGTAGCGCCACAGTCTGGCTCCGGTCTCCGCGTCGAGTGCGTAGACATCACCGGGGGGCACCGAGATGTACATGATGCCGTCATGAACCAAGGGCGTCACTTCGAACTTTTCGGCAATCCGCTCTTGGAATACCCATTCCATGCGCAGGCCTCCGACATTGGAGGCGGTCACCTCGTCCAGCAGACTGTGCCGGTGTCCGGAGTAGCCGCCGTGGTAGTTCAGCCAGTCCGAGCCGACCTCGGGGTCTCGGACCAAGTCCTCGATAGTGATCTCGCCGCGCACTCCGGAAGCGAGAGCGAGGATGGCGGCCATAGCGCATGGCAGGGCGGTTCTATTCATTGCGCGTCCTCCTCGCGTCCTCCGCGCAGCGTGCAGAGGTAGGCGACCAAGTCGTTGAGGGCGGCTTCGTCCAAGACGCCCCCGTAGGCGGGCATAAGCGATTGGGACGGGAATTCCAAGGACTCCAGATCTGCCTTGCGGAACGATCGGAGGTTCTCCGAGCGGTCCATCAGGTAGATGCGGTAGAGATTCTCGTTCTTCCAAGCACCCTCGACTCGCTCGCCGTCCTTGGTTACCAGCCGCACGGCCCGGTAAAGTCTCGCCACCTGGCTGGCAGGCTCCAGCAGCGCCTCCCGCAGCTCCTCGCCGGTGAAGGACTCGCCTGCGAAGCTCATGTCCGGGCCGAGGCGCCCTCCCTCGGAACCCACAGTGTGGCAGGCGAGGCAGCCTCCTTGGCTGTTGAAGACCAGCTCGCCTGAGGCGGCGTCACCCGCTCCGTCCTCGCAGGCCTCACCGGCCTGCTCGGCGAAGGTCCGAACGAACAGCAGGATCCTCCAGATGTCGTCCTCTTCCAGCCAGAGACCCGGCATGTCGCTGCCGGGGATGCCCGCCTCGATCAGGTCGAACAGCTCCGCGTCGGAATTGCCGTGCCGGTAGGTGCGACGGGCGAGTCGCGCCCCGCGCCCGGTCTTGCCTTCCATGCCGTGGCACACGCCACAATGGATCCGGTACAGCCGCCGGCCCTCCTCGAAGTCTCCGGCTCCGCCCATCGGATTGGAGTCGTGCGAGCGTGCCGCAGGCAGGAAGGCAGGGGCCGCAAGAAGCAGGGCTGGCAGCAGCAGGTATCGCATGGCGAACGACTATCAAGGCTACCAAATGGCGGGCTTGGCTCCGGCTGCCTTCAAGCCGGTATTGCCCGGGACCGGCGCGGCCGCGCAGTGGGCCAGCGGTCCGGACTGCAGCGTTGCCAAGCGCTACTCAACAGCTGGCCGCTCGTCGTTGCCAAGCCGGGAGCCGGCCTGCCCGTTGCGCCGGGCCTGCGACGCTAGGAGAAGGCCGCTCGCAGGGTCTTGTAGCTCTCTTCCACCGCTTCCTCCGCAGGAGCGTTGCCTTCCATCTCCAGCGAAACGTAGCCTTGGAAGTCAGCGTCTCGCAAGATTCCGGCTATCCGGGGGTAGTCGAGGTCCAGCGAGTACCAGACGCCCCCGCCGGGATACGTCTTGGCTTGCACGATCGTGGCGTGAGGGGCCAGCTTCTCCATCTGGGGGTAAGGGTCGCCCACGTAGTTGCCGGTGTCCATGTTGATCCCCAGCCACCGGTCGCCGACCTGGCCGTGAATCTCGAGCAGCACATCCACATCGGTCGAGAGGCCCCAGTGGTTCTCGAGCGCCATAACAACGCCCGCCTCGGCCGCGTGGGGCAAGCATTCACGGATCGAATCGACGCACCATCCCACGGCATCCTCGTGAGTGTAGCCCTCAAGCGTCGGCTCCTGCCCGTTGGCGGCCATCAGCTCGTCGAAGGACCGGATGGTGCCCCAGCGCCCGGTGTTCAGGCGGATGGCGGGGATCCCCAGCTGGTGGGCGAGGTCGATGCAGTGCTTGGTGTGGTCGATCGCCGCTGTGCGCTTGGCCGCGTCGGGGTCGACGAAGTCCTGATGAATCGAGAGCATCGGCAGGGAAAGGCCCGCCTCCCACGCCCGCCTCTTCAGGTCATTCATGTACTCCGTCGACTCGCTGGCCATCTGCCGGTGGAGGATCTCGACTCCGTCGAAGCCCACTTCCGCCGCATGGTCGATGACCCTCTCGATGGGGTACTTCTCCTCGGTGAAGTGCCAGTAAGAGTAGGTCGACACCGCAAGCGGCGTCCTCCGTCCGCTCGGTCCCCCAGCCGCGGCGTCGGGAGCCGGTGCGGGTGTTCCGCAGGCTGAACTCAAGGCTGCGACGCCACCCGCTTGCAGCAGGCGGCGCCGTGTTACGTTGCTGCTCATCGCCCCCATCGTACAGGACGAGCGCCCACCGGGAAGCGACCGGCACGGTTTGGGGCGCGGTCCTGCAGGTTTCAGGCGGCGAGCAGGTCGTGCGGATCGATGACGTACTTGCGTGCCGCGCCCTTGTCGAAGTCCCGGTATCCCTGCGGGGCGTCATCCAAGCTGATGCAGGTCGCGTTGCAAGCCTTCGCCGGATTCGCCTTGCCGTACAGGATCGCCTGCATCAGCTGGTGGTGGTACTTCATCACCGGGCACTGGCCCGTCATGAAGTGATGGGACTTGGCCCAGCCGAGGCCAATCCGGATGCCTAGGTTGCCGATCTTGGCGTTCTCATCGACGCCGCCGGGATCGCCCGTCACGTACAGCCCGGGGATGCCGATGCCGCCGCCGGCACGAGTGACCTCCATCAGCGCGTTGAGCACCGTGGCCGGGCGCTCGACGACGGCGTCCTTGCCGTGGCCTCTGGCTTCGAATCCCACACAGTCCACGCCGCAGTCTACTTCGGGGACGCCAATGATCTGCTCGATTTGCTCACCCAGCGTGGCGTCCCCCGTCAGGTCGACGGTCTCGCAACCGAAGCTGCTCGCTTGGGCGAGCCTCTCGGGAATCATGTCGCCCACGATTACGCAGGCGGCGCCGAGCAGCTGGCAGCCGTGAGCGCAGGCGAGGCCCACCGGGCCGGCGCCGGCGACATACACGATCGAGCCCGGTCCCACGCCCGCCGTCACCGCGCCGTGGAAGCCTGTCGGGAAGATGTCCGAAAGCAGCGTGAGGTCGGCTATCTTCTCCATCGCTTGGTCCCTGTCCGGGAACCTGAGCAGGTTGAAGTCGGCGTAGGGCACCATGACATACTCGGCTTGGCCGCCGACCCAGCCGCCCATGTCCACGTATCCGTACGCGGCCCCCGGCCGGGCTGGATTCACGTTCAGACAGATTCCGGTCTGACCGCACTTGCAATTGCGGCAGCGGCCGCAGGCGATGTTGAACGGGACGGACACGATATCGCCGACGGAGACAAACTCCACGTCGCTCCCGGCCTCGATCACCTCACCGGTGATCTCGTGTCCCAGGATGAGGCCCTCGGGAGCGGTGGTCCGGCCGCGAACCATGTGCTGGTCGCTGCCGCAGATGTTGGTCGATACGATCTTCAGGATGACGCCATGCTGGCATTTTCGGTCACCGAGGGCGAGTTTGGGGAAGTCGATCGACTGCACCTCGACGACGCCGGGCCGGATATAGGCGACTCCGCGATTGGTTGCCATGAGTTTCCTCCTCTGTCTGCGCACCAAGCCGGGTGCAGGGGCACCGGCGAGAATGGCGCTGGCACTAAGTTGAATAGCATACAAGCTGGGACGCCGGTGGGCAATGCGGGCCCGCTTGGCGCGGTCTGAGGCCCGGTTGCTTCGTTGTCCGGCCAGGTGCTGCCTATGCCCGAGCGGAATCTGCCGCTGTCGGGTGGAAGGCCTGCCGTCGCTCCCGGACGGGGCCGGTCCGGCTGGATTCGCGAGGTGTCGGCAAGTTCCTTCATCGCGCGCTGACCGATTCATCTGTCAACCGGTCCCGCTTCCCCGATCGCTCTTGCCGGTCGGTCGGCTCCGGCTACGATGACCGTTCGGTAGCTCCGCTCAACGTAACTGCCTAGGTAGTGAGACGCAGATCGGACCAGAGGTCGGCCTGATTGCGGCACAAGCGGAAGTCCGTCGAGGCCGGCCAGCGCGACGGGCTCGCCACTGACGGAGCGAGTCAGCGGATGGTCAAAGGAGTCCAGCAGGACCGTCGCGACAGGCTCAGAGTCGGAATGAACAGCGCCAGAACGGCGACGGCGCCGCAGGCGGCGGACGACCTGTTGGGCCAACTTGAGGAGGTCTGGATCTGGCTTGAAGAGGGGCTGCGTGCCTACATCGAGAGACTGCACGAGGAACGCGGACTCGTGCCAGCATTCCATGAGGACCGGGAAGTCGGCACCGAGGTTGAGGAGCGTAACCTGGAGGACCTAGGAACCAGAGCGGACCGATTGGCAGAGCCGGTGGGAGAAACGGGGGCCTTGGTTCGAGGATCCGGTCTGGGTTCGGCAAACATACATCTATCCTGCTAGTGTCTATTGTGACGTGCGCCGTGCTAGCAGCCCGTGGCAAAAGTCCAGACTACGCCCGTGGGCCGATTCGCGGGTTCGCGCTTGGAATCTGAACCATCTCAAGCGAGATCGCGGCTGCTTGCGGGTTTTGGCTCAAATCGGGCTCAGAAGCCCCCAGAATGGGCGCACTAGGCCCCCATTTGACCGTCCCAGCCAGTTCTCTCAGCACTTCGCAAGGTCTGCGGGCATGCCTTGCAGGCCTCGAGGCGTACCGGTGCCCGTCAAGGACCGCATCAGGACCCCCAAGTTGAAGCCGCAGGCATGGATCAGCAGACGCTTCCTCACATTCTCCTTGCCTCGTAGCCACAACCGTCGCATGGCTCCCGTGGCGTACATGTGGGCCATCGACCGCTCCACCTTTTCGGTGCGCTGCTTACTGTACTCCCGACCCGCCTCGCTCGCCACTCGTTTCTCATTCTCCTCATGCCGCCGCTGCCGCTCCGGCTTGCCTGCCCAGTTGCGCGGCTTGCGTTGCGGCTCCGGCACATAGGAGTCGGCCCCCTCGGCTTCGATCCGCTCCAGCGTCTCGTCGCTGTGGTAACCCCTGTCGAGAACCACTGTCTCCGGCGAACTCCCTTGTGCAGCTTGCACCGCTTCCAGCGTCTCCGGCAGCGTCTTCGTGTCGCCCTGATCTGCCTGCTGCACGGTGATCCCTGTTGAGTCCTGAATTATTCGAGCGGGGGATTTCCGGATTATTTGATCGCGATGAGAGGCGGAATTCCCGGATTAAACGGACGGCGTGGAAAGTTCCGGATTAAACGAGCGGAGGGGCCCGGCTGTGTCCCGGATTATTTCGCCGGGAGTGTTGAGGCCGGGATTAGCAGGCGGGGAGCGGGATTTTCCGGATTGCTTGCGCTTGGCTGGGGGGTGAGGGGGGTGGGAAGGTGAGCTGGAAAACTGCTACTGCAAGAAGGAAAAGGAAGGGGTCAGCAGGAGCGGACCAGGAGTTGGTTCCAGTCCTTGGCGCCGGGAGGTGGGAGGCGTCGTGCGGAGGGATGGCGAGCGAGGAGTCGTTGTGCGGCGAGTTGTCCTGGGGGGTCGTTGTCGAAGCCGCACAGCAGGCGCTGAGGGGGAGTGCTGCTGAGCCACTGGGGGATGGAGTTGGCGAGGCCGGCGAGGGAGGCGAAGAGGGTGTGCGGGGGGAGTTGGGGGAGGTTGAGCAGGAGGGCGGAGAGGGCGTTGATGGCGGATTCGCAGAGCAGGACGCAGGGGGGTGGAGCGTCGGAGGGGGGCGTGCGGCGCGCGATCCAGAATCCGCCGCGTTGTTTGCGGGAGCCAGGGGCGAGGCCTTTGAAGGTGGCGCCGGAGGGGCTGGGGCGGGAGCCGTTGAGTTCGGCGCCGGTGTGACGGCGGCGCAGGTCGCGGCAGAGGAAGACGGCGTTTTGGCGAGCGTCGGCCCACAGGATGCCGGCTTGGCGGCAGTGGTCGAGCAGGCGGGGGCGGAGGCGTCGGGAGCGGGCGAGATAGTGGCGGACCGGGGGCCAGCGGGAGTCGCAGGGGGGCGGCAGGGAGAGTGCGCGGACGGTGCCGGGTTGGGCTGGCGGAGCGTGCGCCGGAGCTGGAGGCAGGGCGTCGAGGAAGGCGAGGGCTTGGCGGAAGGAGCAGCCGCGGGCGTGCAGCACGAGGTCGATGGCGCCTGTTGTCTTCCGGTTTATTTGGCAAGGCGTTTTCCGGATTAAATGGCAGGCGGGGAGCGGAATTTTCCGGATTGCTTGCGTCTGGCTGGGGGCGAGGGCGAGCTCGAAAACTGCTACTGCAAGAAGGAAAAGGAAGGGGTCAGGAGGAGCGTAGGCGTTCTCGCCCGGCTCCCGGCCCTGCGCGCACGCAATTGCAGGCAAGACTGCCGCGCAGCACCTCCAACGCATGTCCGAAAGCCTACCGGCCGACTCACCCACGCCGATGGATTTGTCACATTAAATGAGAAAGTTCCCTTATCTGGAATCATCCAGTTTGACAAAAACAGCCCATTTTCGTGCCAAATAATGTGACAAATAACAGCGCCCCCGCCGCCTTGACCGCGGCGGTGGTCGAAGAAGCGCGTGCCGCGAATGGCGAGCACCGAGCCGGGGCGCCGCCAGCGCTGGCGGTTGCGGGGGTCGCGGCGGTAGCCGAGCTGGCGGGCGACCTGCCGCAGCGGGCGGTTGCGGGCCCGGGCGAGGCGGTCGGGCGAGGCGGCGCGGGTCACGAGCGCAGCTCGCGGCAGGCCTGCTGCATGTGCCGGGGGCCGATCTCGGCGGCCTCGTCGGCGGCGGCGGCGAGGCAGGCGAAATGGGCGAGGCGGTTGACGGCGCGCGGCAGGCCGCGGGAGGCTTGGTGGAGCGTCTCGAGGGCGGCGGTCTCGAACAGCGGGCGGCTGCAGCCGGCTTGCTGCAACCGGTGCTGGAGGTAGCCGGGGAGCTCGTCGCGGCGCAGGCCGGAGAGGTGGTGGCGCATGACGATGCGCTGGCGGAGCGATTCATGCACGGCCATGGCCAGCCGGCGGCGGAGGGCGGAGAGGCCGACCAGCAGCAGGCACAGGCGGCGGTCGGCGTCCATGCGGTAGCTGGTGAGCAGGCGCAGCTCCTCGAGCACGTCGTGGCGCAGGTGATGGGCCTCGTCGATTGTTATTTGTCACATTATTTGGCACGAAAATGGGCTGTTTTTGTCAAACTGGATGATTCCAGATAAGGGAACTTTCTCATTTAATGTGACAAATCCATCGGCGTGGGTGAGTCGGCCGGTAGGCTTTCGGACATGCGTTGGAGGTGCTGCGCGGCAGTCTTGCCTGCAATTGCGTGCGCGCAGGGCCGGGAGCCGGGCGAGAACGCCTACGCTCCTCCTGACCCCTTCCTTTTCCTTCTTGCAGTAGCAGTTTTCGAGCTCGCCCTCGCCCCCAGCCAGACGCAAGCAATCCGGAAAATTCCGCTCCCCGCCTGCCATTTAATCCGGAAAACGCCTTGCCAAATAAACCGGAAGACAACATCGATGATCAGCACGGAGCTCTGGCCGCGTTCGCTGGCTCGCCGGGACACTTCGGCGCGGATGGCGCGGAAGGCTTGGGCCCGGTAGCGGGAGACGTCGAGTCCGAGCTGCCAGCCGATGGACTGATAGGCGTCCAGCACGCTGCCGGTGGTGAGCGCGACATAGGCGGGCGGGAGCGAATCCGAGCGCAGGCGGTCGGCGAAGCGGCGGCAGGCGCTGGTCTTGCCGCAGCCGGGTTCGCCGGTCAGCAGGCCGATGCCGCGCAGCTCGAGCAGGTGCTGGAGGCGCGTGTCGGTCTCGCGGGCGTCGCGGGAGCGGAACATGCGGTCGGCGGGGAGGGTTTCGTCGAAGGGGAAGCGGGAGAAGGAGAAGTGTTCGAGGTACATCAGGAGGGGTCCTTGCCCTGCAGGCGGCGCAGGGGGATGCCGGCCGGGTCGTCGCGGCTGCCGGCTGGCTGGTCTTGGCCGGGCGGGCGGCGCTCGACGGCGGGCCGTTCGCCGCGGGAGAGGGCGTTGGCGTAGGAGTCGAGCACGGTGGCGCGGCCGGCTGAGGCGCCTTGGTGCTGCACGGGCAGCGGGGCGTCGGGCGGGGCGGAGGCGTCATGCAGGAGGGTGACGAACTCGCCGATGAGTCCGGCGTCGACCTCGTAGATGCGGTTCTTGAAGCGCACGGTGCAGTCCTTGTAGACCTTGCGGCGGACGGGTTCGAGGAACAGGGAGGTGAGGTCGGTCTCGGGGCCGACGGGGCGCAGGCTGGGGGAGCTCACGGGCCAGCGCTCGAGGGGCGTGCAGTCCCGGTTGCCGAGGCCGCTGTGGGGTGCGCGGTGGTATTCGCCTTCGATCCACGAGCCGAGGCGCTGGTTGAGGGCGTCGAGGCTGCGAGTGCCTTCCGAGCCGAGCTCGGGCAGCAGCTGGGAGCGGACAGTGCGGAAGAAGCGCTCGATTTTCCCGCGCCCTTGGGGGGTGTAGGGGCGCGTGTGGATGAGGCTGATGTTGAGGCTGGCGCAGATGCGCGCCAGCTCGCTCGAGCAGTAGGCGCTGCCGTTATCAGTGTAGAGGCGCTCCGGGATGCCGCAGCGGATGAGGGCGGTCTTGAAGGCGGGCAGGAACAGCGCCGTGGATTCACCGCAGGTGAAGGTGGCGTGGGGGATGTAGCGGGTCGCGTCATCCAAGAAGCACAGCAGGTGCGCCTTCTTGCGCCGGCGGCGGTCGGCCGGGTCGCAGCCGGTCTGGGGGCCGTGCATGTAGTCGGTCATCCACAGCTCGCCGGCATGCCGGAAGCTGAAGCGGCGGCGGGCCTTGGGTTGCGAGGAGGGGTCGCCGCGGGAGGTCAGGCCGGCGTTGCGCAGCAGGCGGTAGACGGTGGAGCGCGCCATGCGCGCCTCGGCGGGCACCTTGCCGCTCTCGCGCGCCCGCTCGATCACCTTGCGGACCGCCCAGCGGGGATGCCGCTCCTTGATCTCGATCAGCAGGTCCGCGACGGCTGCGGGGAGCCGGCGCGGCCGACCGCGGTCGCGCCGCGGCTTGGGGCGCAAGGCGTCCAAGCCGCCCGTCCGGTACAGCCGCGCCCACGAGCGCAGCGTCGACACGCCGATGCGGTTGCGGCGGCTGCCGGGGATCGTGTGCGTGCGCTCCGACTGCCGGCGCAGCTGCCTGCCGATCGCCGGATGGCCGGCCGGCAGGCGCAGGATCTCCGCAATGACGCCGTGGCGGAACACGGCGATCTCTTCGGACAGTTTCGATGGTTCGGGTGGCTTCGATGGTTCGGGTGGCATGGTCTCGGGAGTGCGCGAGAGCCCTTCCGAGGGGCCTCCCGCCGTTCGAGTCCCAAGCTACCCGACGGCTGCCGGCGTGGCAACGCCCGCATTGTGTTGGCCGGGGGGCGAGCGCCCCGTTTCCGCATTCCCCTGCTGCCGGACCTCCGGGAACGACCGGAAGCCCAGCGGCGCCGGCAGCCGGTGCAGGTGACCCTTCGCCTGCCGGCGCAGCTGCCGCAGCACCTGCCCGTCTTCGGCGGCCAATTGCTGGCGGAAGGCTTCCAGCGTCGGAGCCAGCTTGTGCCAGTCCACCGGGCCTGACCGGATCAGCATGAGCAGCGCCAGATGCAGGGCGTGCACTCTCCGGTCGAGCCAGCGCAGATTGCCTTGCAGGGGCTTGTCCGGACGCAGCTCGTCCACTGCCTGCTCGCGCGTGCCTCCCTGCTCGGCGCGAGCGACCGCCTCTTCGACCGGCTCCAGCTGGCCCGACAGATGCGCGCACAGGAAGTCCGGCAGCAGGCTGCAGGTCTTGTGGCAGACCGGGCACCAGAGTCGCTTGACGCCGTATCCCCCCGCGCGCAGGTACCAGCCGTGCCCCGTCAGCAGCGGCGGGTCGTGCTCGCACTGCGGGCAGCGCATGCGGACCGGGTCGGTCCACAGCGATCCGCTAAGATACTCCTTGTCGGTGCAATCGGTTTCCAAACGAACTTGCATGGCGCCGGCCGGGGCCCGGCGAGTGTCGGTCGCGCGGGCCCGTCACGATCTTGCGGCGCGGCCGGCTGGGACCGGCCGCGCCGCCATCGTGGCTTGATTGTGACGGCTCCCCGTCGCGGAGCCTGCCCGTGCGTTCCGCTGCTGCGCGCCGCTGCGCACCGCTCGCACCAAATTTCGTCGGGCAACCGCCGTCCTGCCCTGCTCGAGCCGCAATTCGTAGTCCACTGGATTCCGGATTGCTCTGCTGGCTCACCCGTTTTGACATTCAGACAGAGTGACCCCAGATCGCTTCAGTTCAGGAAAATAATCTGAAGTTCAACGTGCGCCGTGCTAAGGCACTGGCTCCCAGCGGGTGCGAAGCCCGCCCGGCTAACTGTCGCTCCAGCCGGAAGCCGTCGGAGCGGGTCATGGAGGTAACGACATGGACTGAAGCACTCCGACGTGACGGGCCGCCTTATGGGCGGCTCAGCGAGCACGCAGGCCGCAACGCGAGTGAACGCCGAGCAGGCCTCGAAAAGGATGATGCGGAGGCCGACCCGCCGTTGTTTCGGGGAAGGCAGCCAGCGTCCGGGAAGCGAGCGACGCGAGCACCGGGCGTCTCCGCCGGGGTATTGGCGGCAGCATGCGTGCCAGAGGGAGACGGAGGCAACACGGGAAGCCCTGTCGGTGGCGTGCACGCGCCAACCGGACTCCCGCGAGGGACAGGCCGGGCCGGTCAGGGTGGCGGAGAGGCCCGTAGTACCGGGGAAGCCGGGTAATGCCGGTGGAGGGAAGGGGCCTCAGTTCGAGAGCGATGCAGGAAGGAGGACAGGACCGATGGAGACTGGCGCGAGCCTATTAGCTCCGGAAAAGTTCGGAGACTCCAGAGCGCATCACCTGCGCAAGCGAAGGAAGACCCGGACCACTGCGCGCAGCAGTGGCCGGGAGAGCTGGCACGCGCCGTTGACGCACCTGCGGACCAGCGGCTCAGCCAGTGGCAGTGTCGGCAGCACCAGGCGAAGTCGGGCCACCCCGTGCGGTACCCGAGCGAGAGGCTGAGGATTGACTTCGGCCTCGTGCGCCTGCCAGTGCGGACGGCCAGCTTTCCGTGGGCGAAGGCAGGATCTCGTCCGAGAGCCGGATGCTGGAAATCGGCACGTCCGGTTCGATGAGCGGGGAGAGGAGACGTAGCTAAGCGGGAAGGTCAGTGAGGCACCTACAGATGGCGAAAGCCGTAGGAACAACCCTAAAACAGCTACTGCTTCCTTGCTAAGGCCAACGCGCCTCTCCTCGACTCTACGTGGCGCCGTGCTAAGGCACTGGCTCCCAGCGGGTGCGAAGCCCGCCCGGCTAACTGTCGCTCCAGCCGGAAGCCGTCGGAGCGGGTCATGGAGGTAACGACATGGACTGAAGCACTCCGACGTGACGGGCCGCCTTATGGGCGGCTCAGCGAGCACGCAGGCCGCAACGCGAGTGAACGCCGAGCAGGCCTCGAAAAGGATGATGCGGAGGCCGACCCGCCGTTGTTTCGGGGAAGGCAGCCAGCGTCCGGGAAGCGAGCGACGCGAGCACCGGGCGTCTCCGCCGGGGTATTGGCGGCAGCATGCGTGCCAGAGGGAGACGGAGGCAACACGGGAAGCCCTGTCGGTGGCGTGCACGCGCCAACCGGACTCCCGCGAGGGACAGGCCGGGCCGGTCAGGGTGGCGGAGAGGCCCGTAGTACCGGGGAAGCCGGGTAATGCCGGTGGAGGGAAGGGGCCTCAGTTCGAGAGCGATGCAGGAAGGAGGACAGGACCGATGGAGACTGGCGCGAGCCTATTAGCTCCGGAAAAGTTCGGAGACTCCAGAGCGCATCACCTGCGCAAGCGAAGGAAGACCCGGACCACCGCGCGCAGCAGTGGCCGGGAGAGCTGGCACGCGCCGTTGACGCACCTGCGGACCAGCGGCTCAGCCAGTGGCAGTGTCGGAAGCACCAGGCGAAGTCGGGCCACCCCGTGCGGTACCCGAGCGAGAGGCTGAGGATTGACTTCGGCCTCGTGCGCCTGCCAGTGCGGACGGCCAGCTTTCCGTGGGCGAAGGCAGGATCTCGTCCGAGAGCCGGATGCTGGAAATCGGCACGTCCGGTTCGATGAGCGGGGAGAGGAGACGTAGCTAAGCGGGAAGGTCAGTGAGGCACCTACAGATGGCGAAAGCCGTAGGAACAACCCTAAAACAGCTACTGCTTCCTTGCTAAGGCCAACGCGCCTCTCCTCGACTCTACAATCCCCACCAGCGCCCCGCTGTCGGGGTCCACCGCGTGCCCTGCCTGGTAGGCCATTTTCGTGCTTCCGTCCTTCATCTTCGCTACTCGTGCGTCTGGATCAGTCGGGCTCTCCCACTCCGCATTGCTGAGGCGCTTGCCCTTGCGCTGCTTGTCAAAACGGTTCCAGTCCTCCTCGCTCTCGACCGTCTCACCGGCTGCCTCCGCCAAGCTGCGCACGAAGGCCCGGTAACCCTGCTGGGTTTGCTTGTGCCGCAAGGTCTTCAAGGCCGCATTCGCCTGCAAGGTGGTGGCCTCCACCGTCAAGTTGTTGCCCTCTGCCAGGCCCGCCTCGCGCAAGCGCTCCAGGACCCAGCTGAAAACCTGCTCGTGCACTGCGAGGGACAGCAGACGGCGCGTGCGCGAGAGCGTCGAGTGGTCCGGGGTCTTCTCGTGCAGGCCGTAGCCCAGCAAGGCCCGCAAGCTGAGCGAATCGCAAGCCATCAAGGCCATGCGCCGCTCGGAATCGAGGCCCATCAGGAAGCCCAGCAGCAGCAGGCGGAAGTACACCTCGGGAGGCAAGGACGGCCTGCCCATGCGCTGGGCGTAGAACGGTTGGCACAGCTCCTCGACGAAACTCTCGAACCCCGCGTCCTCCAGGAGTTGATTGAGCCGCTTGAAGAACGGCACCGTCGGCGCCGTCGGCAAATCCTCTGCCGTCAGCACTGCTGGCATCGGTTTCTGTCTGCGCCTGCCCATCACAATGGAAACATTCTACATCATCTCGTTTCCATTGGGCCATCCCAGCGACTTCTTCCACAGGCTGCTAAGGCACTGGCACCCAGCGGGTGTGAAGCCCGCCCGGCTAACTGTCGCTCCAGCCGGAAGCCGTCGGAGCGGGTCATGGAGGTAACGACATGGACTGAAGCACTCCGACGTGACGGGCCGCCTTCTGGGCGGCTCAGCGAGCACACAGCTTCCGTGTTGGATGTCAAGCTCGAAGCGCGAGAAAACGGCAGCTCCGGAGGGGCTGCCGGGAGAGGCAGACGGTGGTGGGCCCGCGGTGGCGGGTGACGGTACGCAGTAACGACACCCCGGCACGCACGACCTTGGCGGACGGAGGTGGTGCGGTCCGACGGGCTGGGTGAACGGCTGGCAGGCCGCCCGCCAGGCGGCCTGCCGCAGTGCTGTTGCTGGAGGGGGGTTTCACCCCCATAGGAGCTAACTTATTGGTTGACAGCGGGGATTTGATTGGATATAATCCTAGTGCGATGGATTGCGAACCTGCCTCGAAGGCCGAACCGCTGAGCGAAGATTGGGATCTGTTGGTGTCCTTCCTGCCGGACAACTGGAAGGAACTGGCACGGACGACAGGGGCACTTCGGAAGCTGCGCAAGGACAAGTCCCCGGGCAAACTGCTGCGGACCCTGTTGCTGCATGTGGGCTGTGGCCACTCGTTGCGCGAGACGGTGGTGCGTGCCCGTCGAGCCCAGTTGGCCGACCTGTCGGACGTGGCTTTGCTCAAGCGTCTGAGGAAGTCGCGGGACTGGCTGCAAGCGCTGTGCGTGGAACTGTTTCGGGAGCAGGGCCTGGCGGCTGCGGAGGGGGATGGTTTCGAAGTGCGGGCCTTCGACGCGACGGTCGTGAAGGAGCCGGGCCGGAGCGGCTCGCTGTGGCGCATCCACTACAGCGTGCGCCTGCCGACATTGACGTGCGATTACTTTAAGCTGACCAGGACGAAAGGGGCAGGCACGGGCGAGTCACTCACGCAGTTTCCGATCACTCCGGGGGATTGCATCCTGGCGGATCGCGGGTATTCGACGGCGAAGGGCATCCACTACGCGGTCGAGGCTGGCGGCCAAGTGACGGTACGAGTGAACAGCGGATCGCTGGTCCTGGCCCGGGAGGACGGGAAACTACTGGATCTTGTAGTGTCGATGAAGTCACTGCAGACTCCTGGAGTCATCGGAGCGGTGTCGGCGCAGGCGGTGGTGAACTCCAGCGTCAGGGTGCCTGGGCGGGTCTGCGCGTTGCGCAAGACCGAGGAGGCCATCCGCCTGGCCCATGCGAGAATCCGCCGCGAGGCGTCCCGCAAGGGACGCCAGGTCCAGCCGGCCACGCTGGAGCTGGCCAAGTACGTCATTCTGTTCACCACGGTGCCGGAGCGCGACTGGACGGACGAGGCCGTGCTGGAGTGGTATCGCACGAGGTGGCAAGTCGAGCTGGTGTTCAAGCGCTTCAAGTCACTGGCGCAGCTGGGCTGCTTGCCGAAATACAATGACGACAGTGCTAAGGCTTGGCTGTACGGCAAGCTGGTGGCGGCGCTGCTCGTGGAGAAGCTGATTCACCACGCGAGCTCAATTTCCCCCTGGGGGTACGCCTTGGGGCCAGGCGCGACCGCGCAGCGCCTGGCGTGAATTCGCATTCGTCTGGAACCAAGTCCGACGGGCCATCAAACCGGCGGTCCCGCTGGCAGAGACCCTCAGCGAGTGGCAAGCGATTTCGGCCGAACTGGCAGAGAACCCTCGCACTCGCCAGCCTCAACTGACCAAGCACTTTGGAGCGGAATCATCCATAAGCTAGCGCTTATGGGTTTCACCCCCCTGCTCCCTGCGGTCGCCTCCCCCCAAGGTTTTATGAGGCATGGGACGACTCCGATAGAGTCCCTAGCGGGTGGCTGCGAGAAGGCGGCGGCCATCGTAAGCCGTCACGCCCGTATCCCTGGCGGGTTGCTCCGCAGCAGAGCCCGCTTCCGTTGCGGGGCGCACCGGCAGTCTACCAGCCTTCCCTCCTTGGCGCGGCCCCGTCATGCAGCCGTTCCTTGCGCCGGAGGCTCCGGCTGCCACCGGCGGTCGTGGTGCAGCAGCGAGTTCAGCACCCGCAGCAGCTTCCGGATGACCGCCACCAGCACCAGCTTGCCCAGCTGCGGGCCCTTGCTGGCCAGCCAACGCTCGTAGTAGGCCCGCAACTCCGGATGGCAGCGCCGGGCGCTCAGGGCCGCCATGTACAGCTGGTTGCGCACGGTTTGCCTCCCCCCTCGGATGCTGCGCCGTCCCCGCGTCTGGCCGCTGTCTTGGTCGAACGGCGCCACCCCCACCAGCGCCGCCGCCTGCGCATGCCCGATCTCGCCCAGCTCCGGCAGCTCCGCGCACACCACCGCCGCCGTGATCAGCCCGCAGCCCGGCACCGATTGGATGATCTCCGCACGCCGCTTCAGGCCCTTGTCGCCGCGCAGCAGCGCCTCGATGGCGGCCTCCAGCTGGTCGATTTCCCGGCCCAGCTCGGCGATCGAGTTTTCCATGCGTCTCGCCGCACCTTCGTCAAATTCTTTCGCACTCTTTCTGATAGCGTCGCGATGATTCACCAACACCCTCCTGGCTGCCACCAAATCCGCCAACTTCCGCAACGACTCCTCCTTGGGCGTGCTGCCCTTGCCCAGTCCCAGGCGCGCGAACAGGGCCAGCACTTGCGCGTCCGCCAGATCGTTCTTGGCCTCCTGCCCGATCGAGCGCGCGAAGTTGCGCGTGCGGCGTGGGTTGACCAGCACCACCTCCACGCCCGCGGCGTGCAGGCACTGGTGCAGCTGCCGGTGGTAGCGACCGGTCGGCTCCATGGCCACGCGCTCGGCGCCCAGCTGCAGCACCCAGTCGCGCAGCGCCCTCCGACCGGCGCGGTCGTTGGCGAACTCGCGCCGCTCGGCGCTCGTAATGTGGAGTAACTAGTGTGCGCCGTGCTAAGGCACTGGCTCCCAGCGGGTGCGAAGCCCGCCCGGCTAACTGTCGCTCCAGCCGGAAGCCGTCGGAGCGGGTCATGGAGGTAACGACATGGACTGAAGCACTCCGACGTGACGGGCCGCCTTTTGGGCGGCTCAGCGAGCACGCAGGCCGCAACGCGAGTGAACGCCGAGCAGGCCTCGAAAAGCATAATGCGGAGGCCGACCCGCCGCTGTATCGGGGAAGGCAGCCAGCGTCCGGGAAGCGAGCGATGCGAGCACCGGGCGTCTCCGCCGGGGTATTGGCGGCAGCATGCGTGCCAGAGGGAGACGGAGGCAACACGGGAAGCCCTGTCGGTGGCGTGCACGCGCCAACCGGCATCCCGCGAGGGACAGGCCGGGCCGGTCAGGGTGGCGGAGAGGCCCGTAGTACCGGGGAAGCCGGGTAATGCCGGTAGAGGGAAGGGGCCTCAGTTCGAGAGCGATGCAGGAAGGAGGACAGGACCGATGGAGACTGGCGCGAGCCTATTAGCTCCGGAAAAGTTCGGAGACTCCGGAGCGCATCACCTGCGCAAGCGAAGGAAGACCCGGACCACCGCGCGCAGCAGTGGCCGGGAGAGCTGGCACGCGCCGTTGACGCACCTGCGGACCAGCGGCTCAGCCAGTGGCTGTGTCGGAAGCACCAGGCGAAGTCGGGCCACCCCGTGCGGTACCCGAGCGAGAGGCTGAGGATTGACTTCGGCCTCGTGCGCCTGCCCGTGCGGACGGCCAGCTTTCCGTGGGCGAAGGCAGGATCTCGTCCGAGAGCCGGATGCTGGAAATTGGCATGTCCGGTTCGATGAGCGGGGAGAGGAGACGTAGGAACAGCCAGGCTAACTGGTGATGGACAGGCGGTGAGAGTCCGCCAGAGCAAAGGAGCGAGTCCTAGCCATGCTCACCGCGAGTCATGCGTTGTCAGCCGCGAGGCTGGGAATGAAGCGTTGACAGCGGCGCGTGCGGGCGGAGTAAATGAGCACCGTAAAACTCAAAGTTCGGAGTGCCGAGGCTTTCTACGTGGTCGAAGGCAACATCGTGCGGACCAAAAGCAACGTTAGGACGAATGGTCGGCGCGGACTCCGCGGTGTCAGAGAGCTCAGGCACGTACGTACGTCCAGAACCGGGACCTGGGAGGTCTGCGTGCCGCCCCGGCGGGTCGTCGCCGGGGCCGCAGCGGGAATGACAGGAGTCAGAAGTCGATGAGGTACGACACGCAGAAGTCAGACTCGGGCGTAGTACCGACGAAGGCGGCGAACCAAGGGGCGCGAGTCCCGGCGGAGTGGCTGGAGGGAAGGGCCGGGATCGAGAGGAATCCGGGAGGGGGCCGCACGGACCGCACGCAGAGGCGGGAGGTCGTGTCACAAGGCGCCGAACGGATACGGCAATTGGTAACGAGGAATCCGCAGGAGAAGCTGACTGCGCTGCTGCACCACGTCAGTGAGGAAGCGCTGGGGGAGGCGTATGCCGGGCTGCGGCCCGAGGCGGCCCCGGGCGTGGACGGAATGACGTGGGAGGCCTACGGGGTGGGGCTCGACGAGCGATGGTCGGACCTGCACCGGCGGGTGCATGTGGGAGCGTACCGGGCGACGCCGTCGCGGCGGGTGATGATACCCAAGCCGGACGGGGGCGAGCGACCGCTCGGGATCGCCGCATTGGAGGACAAGATCGTCCAGAAGGCGGTGGTGGACGGGATCCTGACGCCGATATACGAGGCGGAATTCCTCGGATTCAGCTATGGTTTCCGACCGGGGCGGGGAGCGCATGACGCGCTGGACGCCTTGGCGGTGGGGATCGAGCGGTGCAAGGTCAACTGGATCCTTGACGCCGACGTGGCCAGATACTTTGTTATTTGTCACATTATTTGGCACGAAAATGGGCTGTTTTTGTCAAACTGGATGATTCCAGATAAGGGAACTTTCTCATTTAATGTGACAAATCCATCGGCGTGGGTGAGTCGGCCGGTAGGCTTTCGGACATGCGTTGGAGGTGCTGCGCGGCAGTCTTGCCTGCAATTGCGTGCGCGCAGGGCCGGGAGCCGGGCGAGAACGCCTACGCTCCTCCTGACCCCTTCCTTTTCCTTCTTGCAGTAGCAGTTTTCGAGCTCGCCCTCGCCCCCAGCCAGACGCAAGCAATCCGGAAAATTCCGCTCCCCGCCTGCCATTTAATCCGGAAAACGCCTTGCCAAATAAACCGGAAGACAACAATACTTCGACACGCTGGACCGGGATCGACTCGTCGATCTGCTGGGCCGCAGGATCGGGGATGGGCGGCTGCTGAGGCTGATCCGGAAAGGGCTGAACGCCGGAGTGCTGGAAGAGGGCCGGTGGG
The DNA here is from genome assembly GCA_963662745.2 of Bryobacterales bacterium. Taxonomy (GTDB): domain Bacteria; phylum Acidobacteriota; class Terriglobia; order Bryobacterales; family UBA6623; genus VXMF01. Next base: position 2,555,843 of record CAXXUI010000001.1, on the reverse strand, counting down.
CCGACACGGGGCGGGGCACCCCTCAAGGTGCCGTGATTTCCCCGGTGCTGGCCAACGTCTACTTGCATTATGTGCTGGACGCATGGGTCCGCCAGTGGCGGCAGGAGCAGGCCCGGGGCGAGGTCATCATGGTGCGTTATGCCGACGACTTCGTGCTGGGGTTCCAGCACCGCGGCGACGCGGTGCGGCTGCGCGAGGCCTTGGAGGCCCGGCTGGCCGACAACGGGTTGGCGCTGCACCCGGAGAAGACGCGCCTGATCGAGTTCGGGAGGTTCGCCGCGGCGAGCCGCGCCGGGCGGGGAGAGGGCAAGCCGAAGACCTTCGACTTGCTCGGCTTCACGCATTACTGCGGGAAGACGCGGCAGGGAAGGTTCCAACTGGGGCGGAAGCCGATGGCGAAGCGGATGAGCCGCAAGCTGAAGGGACTCAAGCGGTTGCTGCTGCGGATGCGGCACGCGGACCCGAAGGACACGGCGCGGTGGCTGGGGCAGGTGTTGAACGGATGGCTGAATTACTACGCCGTCCCGGGCAGCTACCGGTTTCTGGCACGCTTCCGGGAGCGCCTGAAGCGCATCTGGGCGCGGACGCTGCGACGGAGGTCACAGAAGGGCCGCATCGACTGGAAGAAGCTGGACGCGCTCTGCAAGGAGCTGTGGCCGGCGGTCCGGATCCGACACCCATGGCCGAATCAACGATTCGCCGTTAGACACACGAGATAGGAGCCGGATGCATTAGCGTGCACGTCCGGAATCTGCGCGGGGGGCGCCGGGTAACCGGTGTCCCTACCGCAATTTAAGCGGGAAGGTCAGTGAGGCACCTACAGATGGCGAAAGCCGTAGGAACAACCCTAAAACAGCTACTGCTTCCTTGCTAAGGCCAACGCGCCTCTCCTCGACTCTACAATGTGGAGTTCGGCGACCAAGGCCCATCAGTAGCCGTGCACTCTGGTGGCTGCTGCGTGGCGCGGATGTGTTGCGCGTTCGTGGAGCTGGGCCTCCCGTCATCCGGCCTGTACCTGTGCGCAGTTGCATTCCGCCGGCAGCGTTCAGCACTGGTTCGAGAATGCACTCTTACTGTTCTTGCGAGCGATGCGGGGTGAAGACCGGCTGGCAGGCGGCCTTGACCCAGCCAGGAGTCCAGCCTGCACCTCCAAGCATGAGGCTCCTCTCGCCAGTCCGCACCTGAGGCTCGCCATCCCTGGTCGATGGTGGCCCCACACTCATGCGATCGTGACACGCGTGCCCCGGTTGGGCACGCATCCCAGACTACGGAGGTCACGATGCTCATGGACTTGTTCCCGCGGACAGCGGTCCGCTACTTGAAACTGCCCCTGCTCGGCGACACCCTCGACGGGCTGTCCCGCTGGCTCGCGGCACGAGGATTCCAGCCCGCACGGATCCGCATACGGATCCGCAAGGCACCGCTGCTGGAGGCCCAGCTGGCCGCGCTCGGCATTCGAGTCCTCGGCGAGTTGTCCCGCGAGCGGCTGCTCTCCCTCGCTCCCCGCCCGGCCAAGCCGCGGAAGGACCTCTCAGCGCTGGTGCGCTCCCTGGCCGCGTACCTTCCCGACAGCGACCTGGCGCCGCGCCCAGCTCCGACTCCCGTCGCACTGCTCGTCGATTCCTATCTGGAGTTCCTGCGCAAGGTGCGGGGGCTCGCCGCGGGAACCGTGCGTCATCACCGTCACACAGCCCTGCTGCTGCTGGAATTCGTGGCATTCGAGCAGCATCCGTCCGCCCTCAAGAAGCTTGCCGCGCAGCGTGTCGAGGCGTTCGTGCTGCAGCGAGCGGCACTTCTCGGCCGGGGCGGCTTGCAGCACTTGCTGTCGCAACTGCGTTCCTTCCTCAGCTTCCTGGCCAGCCGCGGCATGGTGCAGTCCGGCTTGGCAGCGGGCATCGCCCCAGCGGCCACCCATCGCGACGAGCGACTCCCCCGCGCCCTCCCGTGGGAAACCGTGCAGGCCTTCCTGGCCGAGATCGACCGGGACTCCCCGATCGGACAGCGTGACTTCTGCCTGTTCCTGCTGCTGGCCACCTACGGGCTGCGAGCCAGTGAGGTGGCCGCCCTGCGACTGGACTCGATCCGCTGGCGGGCGGGACGCATCCAAACCTACCGGCCCAAGGTCCGGGCACCCCTGACGCTGCCGCTGACCGACGAAGTCGGGGCCGCCTTGGTGGCCTACCTGCGGCACGGACGCCCCCGCTCGCAACAGCGGGCCGTCTTCCTCGCTGCGCGCATGCCCGCGCTGCCATTGCAATCCTCCGGCGTGCGGGCTGCCTTTCGACGCCGGGCACTGCGCAGCCAGACCGGGATTGCGGCTGGAGCGCACTGCCTGCGGCACTCTCTGGCGCTGCACCTGCTGCGCAGCGGCGAGTCCATGGAATCGATCGGCGGCTTGCTCGGCCATCGCTGCCTGGCCACCACCGCCCACTACCTGCGCGTGCACGATGACGATCTCAAGGCGGCGGCCCTGAATCTGCCCCAACCGTTGCCGGGGGTCTCGCCGTGAACACTCCCTCCCTCCGTTCCGCGCTAGGCCCGGAAATCAGCTCCTACCTCGACCGACAGAGGGCGCTGGGCTTCAAGTACGACTACGAAGCCAGCATCCTGGAGGCGCTCGACCGGTTCCTCTCACAGCACGGCCACACCGCCTTGACGGCGAACAGCTTTGCCGCCTGGGCCCTCACGCTGGAACGCCTGACGCCCCAGGGCCGGCGCAAGAAGATGCAGATCGTCCGCAGGTTCACCCTGTACTGCCGCCGCTCGACTGCGGACTGCTTCGTGCCGGATCCGGCCCAGTTCCCGTCCCCGGCCGCCCCGCCAGCCCCTTGGATCCTCAGTTCCCAACAGGTCCTGACCCTCTTGGAGCAAGCCGGGCAACTGCCGGCCCCAACCCACTCCCCACTTTGCGCGGCGGTCTACCGTATGGCTGTCGTCCTGCTCTACACCACCGGCTTGCGGCGCGGGGAACTCGTGCGGCTCCGCATGGGGGACTATGACCGCTCGCGGCACACCCTGCTGGTGCAGGGCTCGAAGTTTCACAAGTCACGCCTGGTCGCGCTGTCGGGCGATGCGCGGCGGGAACTGGCCGCCTACCTCCGGCAACGGCTCTGTTTCCCCCACACCGCGCAGTCCCCGCTGCTGGCCCACGGCCGGCAGGCGCAGCAGGCCTACTCCGGAAACGGCTTCGGCGCCGGCTTCCGCAAGCTGTGCCGCAACGCCGGGGTGCTCACCGCCTCCGGCGTTGCGCCGCGAGTCCACGACCTGCGGCACACCTACGCCGTGCATGTCCTGCTGGGCTGCTACCGCGATGACGGCCGCCCGCAGGCCGTGCTGCCCGCCCTCTCCAGGGCCATGGGCCATGTCTCGCCGGCCTCGACCGCGTACTACCTGTCCTGGATCGATCCCGTCATCGAGCAGGCCGTCGCACGAGTCGAACGCCACATCCGGCCCGTCCTGGCTGCCAGCGGGGGAGGGTCGCATGACTGACTCACGCCCCAACGCCCTCGGTCAGGCCCTGCGCGGCTTCCTCGGCGACAACCTGTCCCGTGTCCGCGGCTTGAGCCGCCACACGGTGCTGTCCTTCCGCGACGCGCTCAAGCTGCTGCTGGTGTTCCTCGAGGCACACCTGCGGCGACCGGCCGCCACGCTCGACTTTCCCGACCTGACCCGCGAGCGCGTGCTCGCCTTCCTGGAGCATCTCGAGGCGCAGCGCGGCAACTGCACCGCCACACGCAATGTCCGGCTGGCCGCCCTGCACTCCTTCGCCAGCTACGCCGCCCCTTTGTTCCCCGAGCACTGCGGGGTCTGCCAGTGCATCCTGGGCATTCCCTTCCAGCGCGCCGAGCAGCGCACCGTCGGCTACTTCGAGTACGAGGAGATGCAAGCCTTGCTGGCCGCCCCCGACCGCTCGACCGCGGCCGGGTGTCGCGACCATGCCTTGCTGCTGGCGCTGTACAACACCGGGGCGCGAGTGCAGGAGATGCTGGACCTGCGTCCCTGCGACCTGCAACTGGACCGTCCGCGGCAGGCGTCGCTGCGCGGCAAGGGAGGCAAGCGCCGCCTGTGCCCGCTGTGGAAGGAAACCGCCACGGCCCTGCTGGACCTGCTGCGCAGCCGCGGCGTGGATCCAGCGGACCGCCAGCCGCTGTTCCGCAACCGGTCCGGACATCCGTTGACTCGCTTCGGAGTGCGGTACATCCTGCGCCAGCACGCCGGCGCAGCTTCCCACGCCGCGCCGACACTGGCGGCCAAGCGAGTCCATCCCCACAAACTGAGGCATACCGCCGCGACCCATTTCCTGCAGGCAGGCGTGGACAGGGTGACCATCAGCCGCTGGCTGGGCCACGCCAGCCCCGCCACGACCAGCATCCATGCCGAGGTGGACTTGGAATCGAAACGCAAGGCGGTACGCAAGGCCAAACCGCTGTTGAACCCCGCTCCGGGCTGCGCGGACTGGCGCAACCAAGCTGACACCCTCAGCTGGCTGGAGAGTCTGTGACTCTCCCCGACAGCTGCCAGGCGGTCTGGAGTTGCGGGAGCAGTGGCGTCCGCATCACGCACGGCGTCACGCCCCGCCCGGGCGACGCCGTGCGGAGGCTCACCGCTCCGGGGCGGAGGCTGGCCGACCGGTTTACCAATTACTCCACATTACTGACGGCACGACAGTGCGGCCGCTGCGCAGTACCGCACCCCAAACCTTGGTCGACACCTTGCTCGTGGACTCGTTTCTCTGAACTCTGACTCCCAGCCGCAAGCTGGCCTGGCCCAGCCCACCGCAGTAATGTGGAGTTCGTGCGGCCCAAGTCCCTGATTCACCGGGACTTCCGGACCGAACTCCACATTACTCGTTGCTTCACATTACGCGCGTAATGTGGAGCTCCACATTACGCTCGGATCCGAACAGGCGTCCAGACGCTGCTTGCTGACGTCGACGCCGACGGTGGTTCCGACCGCGGGTTGCGGCGCGCCGGCGGGGGTCTCAGGTTGGTTCATAGTGCTATCCTCCGAGTGTCCTCATGCCACGGCCGAGTGGTGCTTCCTGCTTCTGCTAGCCTCTTGGATGCGATTCCGTTTCGGTCTTCCGTACAGGTCTGACAGGAAGCGCTGCGGCGGGCGGTCCAGCTGTGTGACGAACCCTCGTTCCAGGCCCACGCGACCCGACCCGCCGCACGCCGCGAGGCGGGGGGACATTGATCAAGGCCCGCTGCGGAGCGGGCGCTGCTGGCCGGCAGCTGCCTCCGCGCAGCGGTCCGGCGACCGCACGAGGCAGCCCCAGCGACTGCCCAGCAGCGCGCAACTCCGCGCTCGGGACCCGAGCCCCCAGCCACGCTGGTGACCACAGCGTCGCAGAGTGCCTGGCACCCTGCCCGCTGATCCGGTCCGTTTGCGCTGTGCTGGCCACTGTTTCTAACATAAGAGGCCGTAACGCGAGTGAACGCCGAGCAGGCCTCGAAAAGCAGGATGCGGAGGCCGACCCGCCGTTGTTTCGGGGAAGGCAGCCAGCGTCCGGGCAGCGAGCGATGAGCGCACCGGGCGTCTGCGCCGGGGTATTGGCGACAGCCTGTGTGCCAGAGGGAAACAGAGGCAACACGGGAAGCCCTGTCGGTGGCGTGCACGCGCCAAACCGGACTCCCGCGAGGGACAGGCCGGGCCGGTCAGGGTGGCGGAGGGGCCCGTAGTACCGGGGAAGCCGGGTAATGCCGGTGGAGGGAAGGGGCCTCAGTTCGAGAGCGATGCAGTAAGTAAGGAGGACAGGACCGATGGAGACTGGCGCGAGCCTATCAGCTCCAGAAGAAGTTCGGAGACTCCAGAGCGCATTCCATGCGCAAGCGAAGGAAGACCCGGACCACCGCGCGCAGCAGTGGCTGGGAGAACTGGCACGCGCCGTCGACGCACCTGCGGACCAGCGGCTAAGCCAGTGGCTGTGTCGGAAGCACCAGGCGAAGTCGGGCAGCTACGTGCATTACCCGAGCGAGAGGCTGAGGACTGACTTCGGCCTCGTGCGCCGGCCAGTGCGGACGGCCAGCTTTCCGTGGGCGAAGGCAGGATCTCGTCCGAGAGCCGGATGCTGGAAATTGGCACGTCCGGTTCGATGAGCCGGGAGAGGAGACGTAGCTAAGCGGGAAGGTCAGTGAGGCACCTACAGATGGCGAAAGCCGTAGGAACAACCCTAAGACAGCTACTGCTTCCTTGCTAAGGCCAACGTGCCTCTCCTCGACTCTACAAGTAGCCGAGTCTCTGCAATCCACGCCTCTCACAGCCTGCAGCAACGGAGTCCGACGCCGCAGATAGGTGCCTTGGAGACCCTTCGCTCCCCCTCTCGAACGGGGGGCAAAGTGTCAAAGACGAGTCTTGCTGCAGGCCCCGCAGTTGCGGGACACCCTGAACCGGGCGCTGGAGCACGGGGCACGGAGTCCTCAACGGGAGCGACCCGGCCGCTCCTACCCGCGCCGCTCCCGTCGCCCGAGCACCCAAGGGAGGAACCGCAAGCCCGCCGAAGCCCCGACCCAAGACTGAATCGCACACCGTATCGACCCCATCCGGCGCCGCTAAACCTAATCCGCTTCCATCCATAAACGAATGCCATTGGCGGGCGCTCAGGGGCACAGGCGCGCAGCGAGAGAGAAGAGAGCTCGGGACCGGGAGGCGTCGCCCCGGCTGTGATACAAGGTGGGGCATGATCGTCAGACTCTTCGCCGCCCGGCCTTCGATCGTCCGCGCCCTCCCTCGCTCCCGCCCAAGCCTCGGACCTGGGCGGGAGCTACGACAACAAGACGGGCGTGATCACTCCCGTCCCGGACGAGGAGGGCGGGGACGTGACGGTCGTCACCACCGAGAGCGTGCCGGGCATGAAGTGCGAGCCCGTCGGAGCGCCGGTGGTGTAGCTCCCGATCATGGTGCTGCCGACCTCCGGGATCATCGGCGGCCGCACACTCGCCGACGGGGGTCCATCCGAGGCATGAAGACCCTGCGCCGGGTGGGTGCCGAGGCGGGTGCCAACGCCGTGCTGGGATTCCGGTCCGAGGCCTATCAGACGAGATACGGCAACCCGCTGGTATTCCTGTACGGCACGCTGGCGACCTGCCGCTAAGCCCCCGTGGCCCTGCACTCAAAGTGATCACTTCGAACATCGTGACCCGTTTCGTGGAGCGAAGCGTTGAGCTCGGCTCAGACGCGTGCACTGGCGGCCATTCGGGCTACAATGGCCTCGTGAACAGCAACCTTCACCGGACGGTCAACCACCTGCGCCCCTATGTCATCGAGTTCACGGCATGAACGGACGCCCGCGAGCTGGGTGCCCCCGAACTGACGGGAGAGAGTGCGCGGCGCGGAGCACAGGCGACTCTGCGTCCGCGACCTGACCGCCTAGATGCAAGGCTCGCCCGCAGTGCAAAGCTTGCCGTCTCCTCGCGACGCCCCTGCCTGCCAATCCGGCATCAACACTTGGAACGGCCGCTCTAATGGGAAGAAGTGGACAATCCATCAAGGCTCGGCGCTTGAGATCCTCAAGAAGCTGGAGTCGGGCTTCGTTGATTGCATCGTGACTTCGCCGCCCTATTTCTGGCTGCGCGACTACGGCGTGAAGGGCCAGATTGGACTCGAAGAGACGGTCGCCGGCTACGTTAAGGCGCTGGTTGGGATCATGCGGCAGGCGCGACGAGTCCTGAAACCCGAGGGAGTGGCGTTCGTGAACCTAGGAGACACCTACTACTCCGGCAAGGGCAAGTCGCACGGCCAGGACGCCAAGAGCAAGAAGAGGCGATTCGGTTTGCGCGCCGTCGACAAGAGCGGCGGGCTGGGGATCGGCCTCCAGCGCAAGTCGCTGATCGGAATCCCCTGGAGGGTCGCCCTGGCTCTGGCCGAGGATGAGTGGGTGCTGCGCAGCGCGATCATCTGGCATCGCAAGAATCGGCTACCGGAGCCGGTGCGCGACCGGCCGAGTCGCAGTTACGAGCACGTGTTCATGCTCGCGAAGAGTCGTCGATACCACTTCGCCAAGAATGAACTCTCAGGCGGCGAGATTGACGAGGATCTGTGGACCATCCCGGTCCAGCCTCGACGGAATGGAGGCTTGGACACAGCTCCGTTCCCCGACGAACTGGTCGAGAGATGCCTGGACATCGGATGTCCAGCTGGGGGAGTGGTGCTGGACCCGTTCGTGGGCAGCGGCACAACGGTTCGGGTCGCCGCCAGCACGGAGCGTTCGGGCATCGGCATCGACCTCAACAAAGCGGTCTGCCGGCACGCAGCGCAAGCCATGGAACAGATGCCGTGATGTACCTCTCCGAAGAAGCGATTTTGTGGGCGATCAGCCAGCTGAAGGCCACGACGCATCCGTTCCTAGGCATCACCTTCCTAGCCTGCAAGGAGGAAGGCTTGCCTGTTGGCCAGCCTACTCCCGTGCGACTCGACAGTTGGACAAAGAAGCACCTTGAGCGCCACCACCGCCTCGCCACGGACAGCGACTTCCTGTTTCAGCCCTTCCGAAGCGTCAAGAACTGGGTAAACAGCAACTACGCCTCCAGCGGATTGCAGGCGATCAATACGCGAACGTTCGGAAAGGTCTTTCTGCACCCGCGCGGGAGACCCGAGTGGGGATTCGCAAAGGACTATGTTGGTCGAGCGAAGGCAAAGATCCAAGAGCTCCGACTCAGGAGGGTTCCCCTTGAGGCCATCGCCATCTGGACGTCCAAGGACAAGCTGTGGCCGGAAGAGACGACTCCCGACCAACTCATAGACGACTTCGTCTGGCAGTACAATATCACCTCACGGGAGCGACGGGAATTGTTCTCGAGGCAGAGCACGCTCACCTTGCCCCTCCGATTGCTCCGGTCGAACAAGCCAGACGGGAAGGCAGTCGCTTACAGTGTCGAGCCGCCCCCAGACGCCGACGAGCCCGGGGGGACGCTCGCTGCGATCCGGATGGAGGGAGTCGGGCCTGCCGACGAGCTCAGGCTCGAGCTGGGAGATCGGCTGACCGTGATCGCGGGCGACAACGGTCTCGGCAAGTCGTTTCTGCTGGACATGGCATGGTGGGCCGCGACGGAAGGCTGGGCAGGCCGCCCCGCAATGCCGTCCGGAACGCAGGATGCCCGCGAGGCCCTCATAGGGTACGAGTTGAATACCGACGCCGGCGTGAGGAAGTGCAGCAGTCGATTCGATGCCCCATCTGAATCGTGGGTTCGCCAGAACGAGTACCCGCAGGTTCCCGGCCTGTACGTGTACGCACGGGTGGACGGAGCGTTCTCGGTGGCAGACGACCTGCGAGACCGCGCGGGCATGGAGACCATTGGCTTGACAGCGCGGGAGGTATGGGAAGGCAAGCGTGACGAGACGGAGGGACTGCTGCGAGATTGCGTGCGATGGCAGCTATCCGGAGGAGAAGAAGCCTCCCTGCTCCAGAAGGTGCTGAACTGCCTGTCGCCTCCGGATCTTGGAGTCATTGAGCTGATGAAGCCCAGGCGACGGTTCGGTGACTGGCGCCGGATACCAGAGTTCAGCCACCCGTACGGAAACGTGCCGGTTCTGCACGCTTCGGCGGGTGTGCGACGAATCCTTGCGATCGCCTACATGGTCGTGTGGTCCTGGCAGGAACACGTTTGGGCGTCGACGCGACTGGGGTACAAGCCCGTTCGTCGCGTAGTGCTGCTGGTCGATGAGATCGAAGCCCATCTGCATCCCGTCTGGCAGAGAGAGATACTTCCGGCGATCCTAGAGATCGGCGAACTGCTTCGCAGTGATGTTGAGATGCAGATCGTCGTTTCGACCCATTCCCCCCTCGTCCTAGCGTCATTGGAGACGAAGTTCCGTCCGTCATCCGACGCGCTCTATCACCTGAAACTCCGAGAAGCGAAGGTCGTATTGGAATTCCACGAATTCACGAAGTACGGGGACGCTTCGTCGTGGCTGACGTCACCGGTAGTCGGCCTTCCTTCCGCGCGCTCGACGGAAGCCGAGCGGGCAATCGAGCGAGCGAATGAGCTTCAGTTGTCGCGCAGTCCCGATAGGTCCGAGGTGGAAGAGGTGTCGCGGAGACTAATGGACGCGCTGCCTGCCGACGATCCGTTCTGGCGCCGCTGGACATACTTCGCTGAGCAGGCGGGCATCGAGCTGTGATCCGTGTGAAGAAAAAGCGCGAGTACCCCGCGTTCGACGCCAACGTCAGGAAACCGGGGCTGCAATTCCTAAGGGTCAACCCACGCCCTTCGAGCCGAGAATTCCGAGATCACGACTATTGGCGCAGAGCCACCGGGGAACTGCACCGCCGCTACTTGCACTGCGCGTACAGTTCCTTGCGACTTGTCGGGAGGAATGAACGATCGGTGGACCACTTCCGGCCAAAGTCGCTCTACCCAAACGTCGCGTACGAATGGTCTAACTTTCGACTGGCGCGACGGCGACTCAACAACCACAAGGGGAATTCCGAGGATGTCATTGACCCGTTCGCCGTTCGTGGCGGCTGGTTCGTTCTGTGCCTCCCGAGTTGTCATATCGTTCCGGGGGCCCACCTCGATAGCAGGACGAGTCGACGTGTGCAGGCGACAATCAGAGTCCTGAAGCTGAACACAGACGAAACGCTAACGACGGAGAGATGTGATTGGTTGGCTGACTGGGCAGCCGGCAGGGTGCCCTTCGCCCATTTGCAGAAACATTATCCGTTCCTAGCCCATGAAATCAAGCGGCAGCGACTAGACAGGCACCAAGTGCGAACCTATTTCAAGGTCTAGGCAACGCAGTCGGCTATTCCCCGCTGCGTCTTACTGCTCAGCCTCCGCGAGGCGCGGCATCCCGTCCTAGGTCCTCTCGTCGAGGATGCGGCCGCCCGCCTTGGGGCGCACGCTGCCCCACCCCTCGCACTCCCAGTCGTAGGAGCCGTCCGCATGTGGTCTGAGTACGGCCATCGCCCTCTAGCAGCCCGTGGCAAAAGTCCAGACTACGCCCGTGGGCCGATTCGCGGGTTCGCGCTTGGAATCTGAACCATCTCAAGCGAGATCGCGGCTGCTTGCGGGTATTGGCTCAAATCGGGCTCAGAAGCCCCCAGAATGGGCGCACTAGGCCCCCATTTGACCGTCCCAGCCAGTTCTCTCAGCACTTCGCAAGGTCTGCGGGCATGCCTTGCAGGCCTCGAGGCGTACCGGTGCCCGTCAAGGACCGCATCAGGACCCCCAAGTTGAAGCCGCAGGCATGGATCAGCAGACGCTTCCTCACATTCTCCTTGCCTCTCAGCCACAACCGTCGCATGGCTCCCGTTGCGTACATGTGGGCCATCGACCGCTCCACCTTTTCGGTGCGCTGCTTACTGTACTCCCGACCCGCCGCGCTCGCCACTCGTTGCTCATGCTCCTCATGCCGCCGCTGCTGCTCCGGCTTGCCTTTCCACTTGCGCGGCTTGCGTTGCGGCTCCGGCACATAGGAGTCGGCCCCCTCGGCTGCGATCCGCTCCAGCGTCTCGTCGCTGTGGTAACCCCGGTCGAGAACCACTGCCTCTGGCGAACTCCCTTGTGCAGCTTGCACCGCTTCCAGCGTCTCCGGCAGCGTCTGCGTGTCGCCCTGATCTGCCTGCTGCACGGTGATCCCCACCAGCGCCCCGCTGTCGGGGTCCACCGCGTGCTCTGCCTGGTAGGCCATTTTCGTGCTTCCGTCCTTCATCTTCGCTACTCGTGCGTCTGGATCAGTCGGGCTCTCCCACTCCGCGTTGCTGAGGCGCTTGCCCTTGCGCTGCCTGTCAAAACGGTTCCAGTCCTCCTCGCTCTCGACCGTCTCGCCGGCTGCCTCCGCCAAACTGCGCACGAAGGCCCGATAACCCTGCTGGGTTGGCTTGTGCCGCAAGGTCTTCAAGGCCGCATTCGCCTGCAAGGTGGTGGCCTCCACCGCCCAGCGGTTGCCCTGCGCCAGGCCCGCCTCGCGCCAGCGCTCCAGGACCCAGCTGAAAACCTGCTCGTGCACTGCGAGGGACAGCAGACGGCGCGTGCGCGAGAGCGTCGAGTGGTCCGGAGTCTTCTCGTGCAGGCCGTAGCCCAGCAAGGCCCGCCAGCTGAGCGAATCGCACGCCATCCAGGCCATGCGCCGCTCGGAATCGAGGCCCATCAGGAAGCCCAGCAGCAGCAGGCGGAAATACACCTCGGGAGGCAAGGACGGCCTGCCCATGCGCTGGGCGTAGAACGGTTGGCACAGCTCCTCGACGAAACTCTCGAACCCCGCGTCCTCCAGGAGTTGATTGAGCCGCTTGAAGAACGGCACCGTCGGCGCCGTCGGCAAGTCCTCTGCCGTCAGCACTGCTGGCATCGGTTTCTGTCTGCGCCTGCCCATCACAATGGAAACATTCTACAGCATCTCGTTTCCATCGGGGCATCCCCGCGACTTTTGCCTCAGGCTGCTAGGTGATCTTGCCGCACTGAACAGTGCTCGGTCCGCACCTCAGCCAATTCGTCCCTGGCGACACGTCTGCGTGAGTCGCGACGGAACCTCGCCAATTGGTGAGAATTCCGCTGAGAGGCGAATTCCAAGCCGACTCGCCGAAAACTGCCTGACAAGGATGGCGCTGAGGTGGTCCGGAGTTTCTGGACAGTTCGTTAGGGTGGATGGCTCATCGGCAATATATGTGGGCATCGGGTGTTGCGTGCCACCCTAAATCGGCGCGAAATTTCCGGGCTATTTCGTGGCAGAGGGAAGCAGGGTGCGGGGGTTTGTGGAGAGGGAACAGCCAGGCTAACTGGAGATGGACAGGCGGTGAGAGTCCGCCAGAGCAAAGGAGCTAGTGGTAGCCATGCTCGCCGCGAGTCATGCGTTGTCAGCCGCGAGGCTGGGAATGAAACGTTGACAGCGGCGCGTTCGGGCGGAGCAATGTGCACCGAAAAGAATGCGTTCGGAGTGCCGCGACCTTCCTCTTTGTCGAAGGCAATATCGTGCGGACCAAACGCGACGATAGGACGAATGGTTGGCGCGGACTCCGCGGTGTCCGAGACCTCAGGCACGCACGTACGTCCAGAACCGGGACCTGGGAGATCTGCCAGTCGCTACCGCGTCAGGAATCAGTTGCGCATCGCTCGGATTAGAGGCTAGCGACGTCTCTTCTCGGTGAGGGCGGGTGTTCAAGGCAGCGCCGCCAAGTTCGGAACCCACCTGCAGGAAGTCCTGTTAACGACTGATTGCTCTCAGCCATGACTGAGAGACGCGCATCCCGAGCGCCTGATGGGCACTGGAATGTCAGCATCCGGCTGTTCTCAGCTGGGTCGGCGCTTGGTCGGCACAGCAGCACATGCGGCCAGCGACCCGTCGGCTGTGGGGTGCGAGCACGCCCATTACTCTCTCATTCTCCCTCATTCTCCCGCTGCCAAGCAGTGGGCCTGACATTGCGGTAGGGACACCGGTTTCCCGGCGCCCCCCGCGCGTAATGTGAAGTAACTAGTGTGCGCCGTGCTAAGGCACTGGCTCCCAGCGGGCTAGCGCCAGATCACACTTGACACAAAGGGGTTGGATCGTATAGAAGGAACAGCTAGGCTAACTGGCGATGGACAGGCGGTGAGAGTCCGCCAGAGCAAAGGAGCGAGTCCTAGCCATGCTCACCGCGAGTCATGCGTTGTCAGCCGCGAGGCTGGGAATGAAGCGTTGACAGCGGCGCGTGCGGGCAGAGTTATGAGCACCGTAAGAATCGAAGTTCGGAGTGCCGAGGCCCTCTTCTAGGTTGAAGGCAACATCGTGCGGACCAAAGCAACGTTAGGACGAATGGTCGGCGCGGACTCCGCGGTGTCGGAGAGCTCAGGCACGTACGTACGTCCAGAACCGGGACCTGGGAGGTCTGCGTGCCGCCCCGGCGGGTCGCCGCCGGGGCCGCAGCGGGAATGACAGGAGTCAGAAGTCGATGAGGTACGACACGCAGAAGTCAGACTCGGGCGTAGTACCGACGAAGGCGGCGAACCAAGGGGCGCGAGTCCCGGCGGAGTCGCTGGAGGGAAGGTGTTGTATGTCACTTTATTTGGCACGAAAACGGGCTTTTTTGTCAGATTAGATGATTCTGGCTAGGGGAACTTTCTCATTCAATGTGACAAATCCATAGGCGTGGGTGAGTCGGCCGGTAGGCTTGCGGGCCTGCGTTACAGGTGCCGCGCGGCAGTCCTGCCTGCGGTTGCGTGCGGGCCGGGCCGGGAGCCGGGCGAGGGCTGCTACGGGAGGTGGGCAGTCAACACCTCCGGTTGGCCGGTCGCTCCGTCAGCGCTGCCGGAGCGTGGCCGGCGCTGGCTGCGCGCCGCGGCTTGTCCGGCGCGGGCCCCAGCGGTCGCGCGGCACGGCGACTGCGAGGGGTCAGGATAGAGGGTCGGCCCGCACGACTGACACTCGCCGGGCCGCGGGCGGCTCGCGTGCAGTTCCTTCACAAAACCGATCTGAGCGCCGCAGAGTATGTTAGCGCCCAGGCGTGGTGGGAGGCAACCCCGCCCCCCTGCCCGTTCCACCCGGATGGGGGGTGCGAGCTGGTGCCGCACGGCAGCTATGGGCGCGTAGAGCCGCCGGGCATGCGCGTGAGGCGCTTCCGCTGCCCCGCCGGCAAGGGCACGGTGAGCATGCTGCCGCAGTTCCTGGCAGCCTGCCTGATGGGGACTCTGGAGGAGGTGGAGCAGGTGCTGCGCGAGGTGGAGCGGGCGCAGCCGGGCGAGCCGTGCTGGCGCGACTTGCATCCGGCCAAGCACTACAACGGGCGAGCCAAGGTGTGGGCGCAGCGGCGGATCGCGGCCGTGGTGCAGCTGCTGTGCGTGCTGCCGACGCTGCTGCCCAAGCTGTTCGGCGGCTGGCCGGGGCGGTGGGCGAGCTTCGACCGGCGCGCCGAAGCGAGCGGGGGCGGCCTGCTGGTGAGTCTGCGGCTGCAGGCGGAGTGGAAGCTGTCGGTCTTGCCGGCGCCGGTCGGTTTTCGGCGCGGTGCGGCGCGGGAGCCGCCAGAAAAAGCGGTAAACGAGGGCCCAGGGGGGGCTCAACACGGCATGGAGCGTGCCCCTCCGGCCGGCACTCGGTAGGGTGACGGCTGTGAGGGGCGGAATCCACAGGCCGAGCGACCGGAAACGGGCAGCCATGGAGGTGGCGGTGTTCCGCTTCGAGCGGATCGGGGACCTGCTGCGCCTGGAGCCCGGATCGCGGCAGCTGCGGGAGCGGCTGCGGGAGCGCTCGGAGCAGCGGTTCGACATTCCGGGCTCGCGGCGCAGGCGGGTGTCGCAGTCCACGCTGAGGCGCTGGATGGCGATCTACCGCAAGGACGGGCTGGAGGGCCTGCAGCCGCGGGCCCGCCGCGACCGCGGTCGGGCGCGGGGGCTGAGCCCGGAGGTGGCGGACGCGCTGGTGCGGATCAAGGAGCAGGACCGCAGCCTGCCGGTGCGGCTGGTGATCCGCCGGGCTCGCCGCGAGCAGCGGCTGGGGCCCGAGGTGCGGCTGGCGCCGTCCACCGTCTACCGGCTGCTGCGCGAGCGCGGGCTGACGCGGCGCGAGCAGCGGTCCGGCCAGGGGCGCGACCTGCGGCGCTTCAGCTACGCCGCCGCTGGCGAGCTGTGGCAGGCGGACGTGCTGCACGGGCCGCGAGTGCGCTGCGCAGCCGACGGCCGCCGGCGGCGCAAGGCCTACTACATCGGTTTTTTATTATGCGCTTAAGCGCATAATAAAAAAAATGCGCTGGCGCCCGTTATGCGCTGTGGAAGCCAAGGGCCCGCGAATTCAAGGGGTCCTCGCGGATTCGCAGCGCATAACGTGTCAGAGCGATCGGAGGAAGGCCATCAGATCAGCGTCCTTCTGCCACTCTGGGGACAGGGACAGGTCGAAACTGTCGCACGCGGCAATCGCCTTGGCCTTGGTCTTCAGGTCGATGTCGGCATAAATCGTCGTGGTCTGCAACCGCGCATGTCCCAGCCAGGCGCGGATTGTGTTCAGGTCCACGCCGGCTCGCAGAAGATGTGTCGCGGCCGTGTGCCGGAGCGTGTGAGGAGTGATCCGCTTCGCTGCCATGGACGGAACCTGCCGGGCCGCCTTCTCGGCACAGCGGCGGACCAGTTGGCGAATCCCCGACCGGGTGAACGGTCTGGCCCGGCGGTTCAGGAACACCTTGTCATGCGGCGCCTTTCCCTGGACCAGTGCTGCCAGCGCCTCCGCCGCGCCGTGCAACAGCGGGCAGAGGCGGGTCCTGCCTCCCTTGCCCCGCAGCGTCACGACCGCATGTCGCGCTGCTCTGTCAGCCAGCTGCAGGTCCGCGACCACCAAGCCGGCAGCTTCCGAGACCCGGGCGCCCGTGCTGTAGAGAAACTGCAGCAAGACGCGTTCGCGACGCCCTGGCGCTGTGTCACCGCGAGGCGCGGCCAGCAGGGCGTCCACCTCGTGCCGCTCCAAGTAGCCTACCGGCTGGGGTGCGGTCTTCTTGAGCGGGATTCCGCGGATCCGGATGCACCAGTCAACCTCCTCCGGCCGGTGGCTGGCGACGTACCGGGCGAACGATCGAAGCGCCGCCAGCCGCTGATTCCGAGTCTGCGGGGAACAGCCGCGCTGCGCCTCGAGGTGCGTGAGAAAGGCTCGCAACCTCTCCTCGCTCAGATCCCGGAGGGTCAGCCGGTCGGCCGGCCGGCCGAGTCGTGCCGTGAGGAACCGCAGCAGCAAGGCGAAGCTGTCGCGATAGCTGAGCTGCGTGTTGCGGGACAGATTGCGTTCGGTGACCAAGTGCTCCTCGAGGAAGCGCCGCAGCCATGGACCCAGCAGCGCGCGGTCAGTCATCAGTGTCCGCAGCGGCGGTTGCGAAGCGCTCAAATCGGCCAGCGGCCGCTTCCAGCAGTTCGGGAGTCATGGTCAGGTAGACTTGCGTGGCAGCGATGCTGGAGTGACCGAGATAGGTTGCCAGGCAAGGCAGCAGGCGCTGCACGTCGGCACCTTCCCGATACCACGCAGTGAGGCGCCTGACTGCGAATGTGTGGCGGAAATCATGCAAGCGCGGTTGGAAGTAGGCACCGTCATTGCGGCCAACTCCTGCGGCGCGACGCAGTCGGCCGAACGCGTGGGTGACGGTGTCGGGCCGCAGAGGGACACCGTCCCGGCTCGTGAAGAAATGCGGATCGTCGGCATTCCCCTTGACGCGGCGCTCGGCCCATCCGACATGCTCGGTGACCACGCGGACCAAGCCCGGCCCGAGCGGAACCAGGCGGGTCTTCCCGAACTTGGCGTTGCGCACCGTGAGCAAAGCGTTCCCGGTGTCCACGTCCCTCATCTTGAGGTCGAGTGCCTCGTTGCGGCGCAGGCCAGTCCCGTACAGCACGAGCAGCAGTGAGCGGAAGGTGTGCGCAGCCATCCGGCATGCGGGCTTGGTATGCGACGGTATCTCGTCCAGCAGGCGGCGCATCTCGTCGGGGTTGTAAATGTAGGGGGGCGCGGCGGCTGGCACTTGCGGGGAAGGGGCGGGCAGTGGCGAACTGTCCGCCAGCCGGTGCCTGATCGCGTAGCGGTAGAAGCACTTCAGCGTGGAATGCCTGACGGCGCGCTGGGTTGCGGAAGGCGAAGCGGCGAGGAAGGCCTGCACGTGAGCGCTGGTGGCGTCTGCGGCCCCGAGTGCCTCGCCAGCGCTGCGAGAGTACCTGAGCAATATGCTGCCCACCGTCCGGCAGGCCTCGCCGCGCGATCGCTTCCAGTCGAGGTATCGGTCAATCGCCGCGCGCAGCGTCATGCCAGCCCTTCGAGGCCGATGTCCGCCACTTGTCGGAGGCTGGCGAGGTCGACCTTGGCGTAGACGGCCGTGGCCTCGGGGCAGCGGTGCCCCAGGCATTCGCCGATCTCGTGCATCGAGAAGCCCTCGGCCAACAGGCGCTGGGCGAACGCGTGCCGCAACGAGTGGGCCCCGCGCCGGGGCCCCTCGATACCGGCCTTCCGCATGCGCCAGCGCACCATTACGGGAATCCCGAACTCACCCATGGGCCGCACGGGTGCGCGCACCGTGAGAAACACTTCGCGCCATGCTGTGGAGGGCCGCACTTCGCGAAGGTAGCGGATCAGAGCTGCCCCGACACTGCTGCCGAGAGGATGGATGCGGCTGCGTCCGTTCTTGGTGTTGCGCAGGCAAAGCGTGCCCGCGTCCCAGTCGATGTCTTCCAAACGCAAGCGCCGCACCTCGCCGGCCCGCAGGCCGCAGACCGAGAGCAGCAGCAGGATGGCGCGGTCGCGCACGGACGCGGGCCGATCGCCGTCGGTCGTGGCGATCAAGGACCGCACCTCCTCGCGGCTCGGTCCCGAGGGCAAGCTGGCCAGCCGGTAGATGCGAGGGGACACGATCGACTCGGCGATGCCGGACCGGCACCACGATCGACTCTCCGCGTAGCGGAAGAAGGAGCGCAGCGCAGCCGCATGACGGGCCAGCGTGACGCGAGAGCAGTCGCTCGCTTCCGCCTTGCGGCGCAGTGCATCGTCGATAGTCGAGGCCTCAACGTCGGACAAGGCCAGGCCCTCGCCTTCGATGTGGCGCAGAAACTCGGCAACCCGTCCCCGGTCCACGCGCATGGTCGATGCAGAGCAGCCCCGCTCCCGCAACATGTACTGCACATAGGCCTCGACGCGGTCCTCGTTCCGGCTTGGGGGCTTGCCGGAAGATTCCAAGCGGCCCGCAAACCTCAGCCAGCCGGTCACTTGGTGGGCGAATGCCGACCGAGACTGGGCACTCGGGCCACGCCGGCCGGTGTCCCGGTTGGCCCAGCGACTCACCGCTTCGGACAGCGCCGCCCGGGAAATCTCGCCCTCTTCGCCAAGGTCCAGATAGTGGATGGCCATGACCTGAGCTCTGGCGAATCGCCGCAGGGTCTGCGGCTTCGCCCCCTGCTCGGCCCAGTGGGAAAGATAGCTGACGCGAGACCGCCGCAAAGGAGCTGCCCGGTAACGCTCAATTGTGGCAGCGCACTTGAATATCTGATCGAACATCCTCGGACCGTCGTGCCGCTGCTAGGTGCGACTGATCCCATTCGACGTGCGCAACGGGAATTCGTTATGCGCTGCGAATCCGCCAGGACGCCTTGAATTCGCGGGCATTTGGCTTCCACAGCGCATAACAGGCGCCAGCGCATTTTTTTTAGATGACGCGACGCGACTGGTGCCGCACGCCGAGTTCGCTTTCTCCGAGAGCTACGAGGCCTTCCTGCCGGTGTTCAAGAGCGCCCTGCTCAAGCGCGGCCGGCCCGACCGGCTGTTCACCGACAACGGTGCGGCCTACCGCAGCCGGCACCTCAGGGAGCTGTGCGCCGGCTTGGGCGTGCGGCTGCTGCGCGGACGCCCCTACCACTCCGAGGGCCGCGGCAAGATCGAGCGCTTCCACCGCACCCTGCGGGCGCAATTCCTGCGACCGCTGGCCGAGCCGGAGCGGCTGGAGCTGGACGAGCTCAACCGCCGGCTGGGCCTGTGGCTGGAAGGCGAGTACCACTGCACGCCTCACCGCGGGCTGGAAGGCCGGCGCACGCCGCTGGACGCCTGGGCGCTGACGGCGTCCGGCGTCCGACCGGCCGGCAGCCCCGAGCAGCTCGACGAGCTGTGCCGGCTGCGCCACGGTCGCACGGTGTCCCGGGACCGAGTCGTGCAGTTCCGCTCGCACTGCTACGAGGTGCCCGGCGGGCTGGCGGGCCGCAAGGTGGTGCTGCTGGTCGATCCGGGGGCGCCGCCGCAGCGGCCCATCCCCGTCGAGTTCGAAGGCCGGCCCGCCGGGCTGGCCCGGCCGCTGGACCGCGTCGCCAACAGCCGCGTGCGGCGCCAGCCCAATGTGGCGGCCCGGGACGCCCCCGAGCCGCGTCGCGAGCCGCCGCCCGCCCCGCAGGCGGCGCCCGCCCCGCTGCGGCTCAGCGACCTGCCAGCGGGGCAACAGGAGGATCCATCATGAGTTACCGACCCCATTTCGGCCTCGAGCGCTACCCGTTCGAGCCGCTCGCCGACTGCGACCAGCTGTTCTCGCTGCGCGCCGGCCAGGAGGCGGCCAGCCGGCTGTCGCACTGGGTCGAGCTGCGCGGCATCGGCGTGGTCACCGGCCCGCCGGGCAGCGGCAAGACCACCGCCTGCCGCCAGTTCGCCGCCGGCCTGCATCCCGGGCGCTGCAAGGTCTGCTACGTCTCGCTCACCACCGGCACCGCCTTCGACGCCTACCGGCTGCTGTGCTGGGAGCTGGGCCTGGAGCCGCTGCACACGCGCTCGGGCTGCTACCGCCTGCTGCGCAACGAGCTCGCCCACCGCGTCAACAGCCGCCGCCAGCTGCCCGTGCTGCTGCTCGACGAGGCCCAGAACCTGCGCAACGACGTGCTCGAGGAATTGCGCCTGCTCACCGACCCGGGCCTGGAGGCGGTGCGCGGCGCCTGCCTGCTGCTGGTCGGCCTGCCCGCCCTCGAGCGCCGCCTGGCGCTCGCCATCCACCGCTCCTTCGACCAGCGCGTGGTCATGCGCCACCGCTTCGGCGGCTTGCAGCGCGACGAGGCCGCACCCTATCTCGCCCACCGCCTGCAGCTGGCCGGCTGCCGGCGCGAGCTGTTCGAGCCGCCCGCCGTCGAGGCCGTCTTCCAAGCCTCGCAGGGCGCGCTGCGCCCCGCCGGGCGCATCGCCCACTACGCGCTGCTGGCCGCCGCCTTGGACCAATCCGCCACCGTCAGCGCGGAGCATGTCGAGCGGGCCGTGCCCGAAGCGCGGGCCCGCTCCCCGCTGGCGCGCCGTGCGGCCTGAAGCCCCCTCCCCGCTCCCCGACCGCCTCGCCCGGGCCCGCAACCGCCCGCTGCGCCAGGTCGCTCGCCAGCTCGGCTACCGCCGCGACCCCCGCAACCGCCAGCGCTGGAGGCGACCCGGTGTTGTCTTCCGGTTTATTTGGCAAGGCGTTTTCCGGATTAAATGGCAGGCGGGGAGCGGAATTTTCCGGATTGCTTGCGTCTGGCTGGGGGCGAGGGCGAGCTCGAAAACTGCTACTGCAAGAAGGAAAAGGAAGGGGTCAGGAGGAGCGTAGGCGTTCTCGCCCGGCTCCCGGCCCTGCGCGCACGCAATTGCAGGCAAGACTGCCGCGCAGCACCTCCAACGCATGTCCGAAAGCCTACCGGCCGACTCACCCACGCCGATGGATTTGTCACATTAAATGAGAAAGTTCCCTTATCTGGAATCATCCAGTTTGACAAAAACAGCCCATTTTCGTGCCAAATAATGTGACAAATAACACCCCCGGCTCGGTGCTCGCCATCCGCGGCGCGCGCTTCTTCGACCACCGCCGCGGCCGAGGCGGCGGCGGCGCCATCGACCTCGTGCTGCACGCCCGCGGCTGCTCCTTCCGCCAGGCCCTCGCCTTCCTCGACGCCCCGCCCCCCACCCCGGCACACGCTCCGCCAGCCCAGCCCCGCTCCGACCGGGCGCTCTCCCTGCCGCCCCCCTGCCACGCCCGCTGTCCTCCTGTCCGCCACTACCTGGCCCGCTCCCGACGCCTCGACCCCCGCCTGCTCGACCACTGCCGCCAAGCCGGCATCCTGTGGGCCGACGCCCGCCAAAACGCCGTCTTCCTCTGCCGCGACCTCCAACAACAGCCCGCCGGCGCCGAACTCAACGGCTCCCGCCCCAGCCCCTCCGGCGCCACCTTCAAAGGCCTCGCCCCGGGCTCCCACAAACAACGCGGCGGTTTCTGGATCGCCCCCCATGCGCCCCGCTCCAACTCTCCCCCACACTGCGTCCTGCTCTGCGAATCCGCCATCGACGCCCTCTCCGCCGCCCTGCTCCAACTCCCCCAACTCCCGCCTCACACCCTCTTCGCCTCCGCCGCCGGCCTCGCCCACTCCATCCCCGCCTGGCTCCACTCCATCCCACCCCACCAACTGCTGTGCGGCTTCGACAACGACCCCCCTGGCCAACTCGCCGCCCAGCGCCTCCTCCAACGCCATCCCAAAGCACGACGCCTCCCGCCTGCCGGTGCCAAGGACTGGAACCAACTCCTGCTGCTGCGCTCCTGCTGACCCCCCTCCTCTTCCTTCTTGCAGTAGCCGTTTTCCAGCTCACCCTCCCACCTCCCCAAGCCAGACGCAAGCAATCCGGAAAATCCCGCTGCCCGCCTGCCATTTAATCCGGAAAACGCCTTGCCATTTATTCCGGAAAACAACGTGCGCCGTGCTAAGGCACTGGCTCCCAGCGGGTGCGAAGCCCGCCCGGCTAACTGTCGCTCCAGCCGGAAGCCGTCGGAGCGGGTCATGGAGGTAACGACATGGACTGAAGCACTCCGACGTGACGGGCCGCCTTATGGGCGGCTCAGCGAGCACGCAGGCCGCAACGCGAGTGAACGCCGAGCAGGCCTCGAAAAGGATGATGCGGAGGCCGACCCGCCGTTGTTTCGGGGAAGGCAGCCAGCGTCCGGGAAGCGAGCGACGCGAGCACCGGGCGTCTCCGCCGGGGTATTGGCGGCAGCATGCGTGCCAGAGGGAGACGGAGGCAACACGGGAAGCCCTGTCGGTGGCGTGCACGCGCCAACCGGACTCCCGCGAGGGACAGGCCGGGCCGGTCAGGGTGGCGGAGAGGCCCGTAGTACCGGGGAAGCCGGGTAATGCCGGTGGAGGGAAGGGGCCTCAGTTCGAGAGCGATGCAGGAAGGAGGACAGGACCGATGGAGACTGGCGCGAGCCTATTAGCTCCGGAAAAGTTCGGAGACTCCAGAGCGCATCACCTGCGCAAGCGAAGGAAGACCCGGACCACTGCGCGCAGCAGTGGCCGGGAGAGCTGGCACGCGCCGTTGACGCACCTGCGGACCAGCGGCTCAGCCAGTGGCAGTGTCGGAAGCACCAGGCGAAGTCGGGCCACCCCGTGCGGTACCCGAGCGAGAGGCTGAGGATTGACTTCGGCCTCGTGCGCCTGCCAGTGCGGACGGCCAGCTTTCCGTGGGCGAAGGCAGGATCTCGTCCGAGAGCCGGATGCTGGAAATCGGCACGTCCGGTTCGATGAGCGGGGAGAGGAGACGTAGCTAAGCGGGAAGGTCAGTGAGGCACCTACAGATGGCGAAAGCCGTAGGAACAACCCTAAAACAGCTACTGCTTCCTTGCTAAGGCCAACGCGCCTCTCCTCGACTCTACAGAAGGGCCGGGATCGAGAGGAATCCGGGAGGGGGCCGCACGGACCGCACGCAGAGGCGGGAGGTCGTGTCACAAGGCGCCGAACGGATACGGCAATTTGTAACGAGGAATCCGCAGGAGAAGCTGACTGCGCTGCTGCACCACGTCAGCGAGGAAGCGCTGGGGGAGGCGTATGCCGGGCTGCGGCCCGAGGCGGCCCCGGGCGTGGACGGAATGACGTGGGAGGCCTACGGGGTGGGGCTCGACGAGCGATTGTCGGACCTGCACCGGCGGGTGCCTGTGGGAGCGTACCGGGCGACGCCGTCGCGGCGGGTGATGATACCCAAGCCGGACGGGGGCGAGCGACCGCTCGGGATCGCCGCCTTGGAGGACAAGATCGTCCAGAAGGCGGTGGTGGACGGGATCCTGACGCCGATATACGAGGCGGAATTCCTCGGCTTCAGCTATGGTTTCCGACCGGGGCGGGGAGCGCATGACGCGCTGGACGCCTTGGCGGTGGGGATCGAGCGGTGCAAGGTCAACTGGATCCTTGACGCCGATGTGGCCAAGTACTTGGGGTAGGCTTCATACTGCACCCCTGTTGCGACCGAGGCCACCAAAACGGTACAGCGCTCGTGTGTCTTCAAGATGTTGTGTCATTCCCATCGCTCCCATATAAGATGTTGTGGCATATCAGGCATCGGACGGCCTGACCGGCTGTTTGACGGCTGGACTTGACTCATTGCAACTGGCGTCTGCTCGCTCCTGTTCGCTCTCAAACAGGCTCGGCTCGTTGTTGGCCGGCAACCGAATCCGCAGTCCGCGCCTGCGGCCCCGGCAGATCGTGACCGCCTCCAGCTTGCCGCGCCGGATCCATTCCAGCACGGTCGCACGGGACACCCCCAAGTGGGCCGTCGCTTCGATCATCGGCACGTAGCCCGGCGGGGTCTCGGCCACGAAGCGCTCGCGCACTTCGCGCGTCAGGCGGATCTGCCACGGGGCTCCCGGCGTGACCTGCTCGCCGGCCAGAAAGCCTTCGTTCAGCATGCGGTGGATCGTCGACGGGGCCACTCCCAACTGCGCGGCAGCCTGCCGCACATTGACGACCTCACCGTCGGGAGCGTGCTCGGGCGGCCGATAGCACGCGATCTTCCACGTGCTGCGCAGGTTTCGGACGCGGGACTGGGTGAAGCGCAGTCCCCGTGCCGTGCGGCGGCCTTGGCGGTTGAGCACCCCGGCGATCACTGCGTCGGGATACAGGGCCGCCAGCCGGCGCACCAGTGCGACCGTGTCTTCACTGGTGCGCAGGGGTTCCGGCGGCTTGCGCGACGGGCGCGGGACGACCAAGTCGGTGAACTGTCCGCCGCGCCAGACCATCCGGAGGCGGGCCTCGGTCCCCTCGCGCGGTGCCGTCAGCACGACCTCGTCCAGCAGCGCGCGCAGCAGTTCCTTGCGGTCCCTCATCGTCGTGGTCGGGGCTTCCCAAGCCCGGGGCAGGTCCTCGCTCCAGGCCAGCAGTGCCGCTTGCTGCTCAGCGTCCAGTTCCCGCGACCGCTGGCTCTCCGCCAGCTGCAGCTCGCTGCGGGCCTCCTCCAGCTGTGCCATGCACTGCTCCCACTCACGCTCCCGTACGCGCGCCACGCGGCGATTCTCGGGGTCCACGGCGTGGTAGGCCCGCTGGGCTCGCGTCTCCTCGTACTGGGCCCGCTCGACCGCCAGCCGCTTCGGCGGCAGCACCGCCTCACGCTCGCCGCCGGCCTGCTGCAGTGCCAGCCGCGCAGCCTCCGCTCCGCAGTCGGCTACCACCGCCAGCACCTTGGCGGCCACGGCCCGGTCAATCTGCAGGCCGCCGATCGAGAGACAGTAGTGCCCGCGGCCGGCCATCGCCCGCGGGCCGTGGCAGTGATAGTTCGGGGAGTTGTTGCGCCCGCGGTAATGGGTGAGCAGGCGCCGCCCGCACTGGCCGCACAGGCCCAGTCCCTGCCGCAAGGCTGAGCCCTCTCTCACACTGCCCCCGGCAGCATTGTGGAGCGGACGGATGTTCGCGTCGATGCGCGCGCACGATTGGCCTCGAACGTCTGCCAGTCAATATAGCCCGGGTGGTGGTTGGGAATGAGCACGCGCCACTGCGCGCGCGGCAGGCGGCGCAGGCGCTGGCGCAGCAGGCCGTGCTGGTCGAGGTAGCACTCCGTGCGGGTCCTGCCATAGAGGTAGGCGCCGGCATAGGCCGGATGGGCCAGGATCTTGGTGAGCGTGCAGTAGGAGGGGGGCAGCCAGCGAATCTCCCGGTTGCGCTGCCGAGAGGGGAAGGGCAGGTTGTGGTCCAGGAACCACCGCCACACGCGGCGCACCGATCCCAGCACGGCGAAGCGTTCGAAGACGTTGCGCAGGGCGCGGGCGACCTCCTCGTCGGGATCGAGCAGGATGTCGCCCTCGCGCTCGCCCCAGACCAGGCCGACGGGCAGTGGCAGGCGCAGCTCGCCGCGGGCGGCCTTGGAACGGATGCCCTCGAGCAAGCGGGCCCGCAGCGTGTGCAGCTCCGCTTCGCTGAGGGTGGCCTTGACGCCCAACACAATGCGGTCGTTGAAGTCGGCGGGGTCGTAGAGCCCGTCGGCATCGGCGATGAGGGTGCGAGTGACCTTGCACAGTTCGATCAGCCGGTGCCAGTCGGCGCTGCTGCGGGCCATGCGGGAGGCTTCCAGGCAGAGGATGATGCCGGCGTGGCCGAGGGCGACCTCGGCGGTGAGGTGCTGGAATCCGTCCCGCGAGTGGGCGGAAGCGCCGGACCGGCCCAAATCCTGATCGATGACCTCCAGGCGTTCTGCGGGCCAACCCAGTTCTCGGGCGCGCGTCGTGAGGGCGTACTGGCGGCGAGTCGACTCGGTGTTGTTCCGAACCTGCGCGGGGCTCGACTGACGGATGTAGATGAGCGCCAGGCGCTGGCGATGGGAAGCGAGGATGTCGGCCTCAGTCACGGGGATCCTCCGTCGGGCTTGGTGCGGCGGCTGCGGCGGCCAGGATGCGAGCCAGCACGCTCAGTGCGGCCTGCCGGCTGGCGGGGTCGAGCGGCACCCGGATCGCGTGGCTGGGGGCGGGGGCGTCGGGGAACGGCAGCAGCGGCTGACGAGGGGGCGGTCGAAGTGTCGGCTTCAGGGGCATCGGGATTCTCCTGGGCGGCAGGGAGCCGCTGCAGAAGATCGTCGATGATGGCGCGCGCGCGGAGCAAGTCGTGCAGCGGGGCGAGCGTCGTGCGGCTAGGTGCGGTGACAGGGTCGGGGGCGGCATCGGTCCAGGTAACCGGAACGAAGCGGCGGGAACCGTCAGGGAAGAGCAGCAGTAGCGAGGGCTGTCCTTGTCGGACCATGCGTTCCAGGACGGGCAGGACCTCACCGCGGAGCGGATGGGAAGGCCTGGTGATGGCAACTTCCGCCAGGTCCTGGACGTGGGTAGTGCATCGCCCACTCCTTCGACACGCTGGACCGGGATCGACTCGTCGATCTGCTGGGCCGCAGGATCGGGGATGGGCGGCTGCTGAGGCTGATCCGGAAAGGGCTGAACGCCGGAGTGCTGGAAGAGGGCCGGTGGGCCGACACGGGGCGGGGCACCCCTCAAGGTGCCGTGATTTCCCCGGTGCTGGCCAATGTCTACTTGCACAACGTGCTGGACGCATGGGTCCGCCAGTGGCGGCAGGAGCAGGCCCGGGGCGAGGTCATCATGGTGCGTTATGCCGACGACTTCGTGCTGGGGTTCCAGCACCGCGGCGACGCGGTGCGGCTGCGCGAGGCCTTGGAGGCCCGGCTGGCCGACAACGGGTTGGCGCTGCACCCGGAGAAGACGCGCCGGATCGAGTTCGGGAGGTTCGCCGCGGCGAGCCGCGCCGGGCGGGGAGAGGGCAAGCCGAAGACCTTCGACTTGCTCGGCTTCACGCAGTACTGCGGGAAGACGCGGCAGGGAAGGTTCCAACTGGGGCGGAAGCCGATTGCGAAGCGGATGAGCCGCAAGCTGAAGGGACTCCAGCGGGTGCTGCTGCGGAACCGGCATGCGGACCCGAAGGACACGTGTTGAGCGCCAGATTACTTGGCCGCGTAGGGGGCGGTTTGGTGCAGTCTGCGTGGACGGCGGATGGTCTCAGTTTTCCAATTAATCCGCAACACCGCCGCTCGGCGAGGCGGGGGCTGAGGTGCCCTGCGCGGGCCGCGACCTGCGGCCGGAGCAGCCAGCCTCTTTCTTTCTTGCAGTAGCTTGTTTTGCAGTAGCAGGGCCCCCCGCCAAGGGGGCGCTGGGTGCACACTGGAGTGGGGGCGCAGCAGGCCGCAGCCCCCGGGAAGCAGGGTGGCCCGCGCGAGGGTTAGCAGCTCGCCGGGCCGTGGCCGGTGTCATGCAGTCGAGATTCGCGAATCCATGCACCAGCGAGAGTCCATCACACTGCTCCTTCATTAGTATCATTCGAACACTTGTGCTGCGCTACGACAATGAACACAACATATAGTAGGTTCTGGCGGGTTTCTCGGGGCTTTCCGCATCCTCCGCCTCCCTGCCGGATTGATTGACGCAGCGCAACTCCCCTGAAGGCAGCGCTTCGGGCTGGGTGCCCGGCTGTTCCCACACCTAGCCAGGCGCTTCGCCGTCCCCTTAACCCGCCCAGCAGGGCCTTTTCTCGGCTGCGAGGCCTTCCCGTCCCTGCAAGGGCCCGCAATCGGGCCCCTCGACGGACGATTCCACGGTTGAGGGTCCAGCTTGACATCGTGTCACGCCGGCCGCTCCGGCCGGCGGTGCAGGCTGCGCCCAACGGCCGCAGCCTTGGTGCGACCTCATTCTCCGATGCGGGACTGCCCGTTGGCCGGTTCACGCGCTCCCCTCCGTTCCCTCATCCTCGTCAGCTGGCCCCAGCAGCGGCAGTTGCCGGGACTCTTCCCATTGCACGTACAGCCCTTTCTCCGGTCCGCGCACAATGCGCCTTGCCACGAGCGTCCCCTCGCGAATGCGCTGCCACAGGCTCTGGCGCGACAGCCCCATGTTCCGTCTCGCTTCCGCCGCCGGCACGAACCCCTCCGGACACGACTCGCAGAACCGCTCGCGGACTTTCGCGGTCAGCCGAACCCGCATCGGTGCTCCCTGAACCACAGGCGGTTCAGCCGTAAGGAACCCTTGCCGGATCCAGCGGTACAGCGTGCCCGCTGTCGTCCCCAACTCTTGCGCCGCCTCTCTCACGCTGACGAGCGGGGCCTGCCCCTGCTCCCGCGCATCCCGGCGGTACCCCTCGATCCCGTACCGTTGCCTGAGGCTCGCCACCAGTTTTGCCGTGAAGCGCTTCCCGCTCACCGTGCGCCTCTCCTGCGCGTTCAGCGTGTCGGCAATCTGCCGGTCCCGGTACAATGCCGCGAGGCGTCGCACCAGTTCGACGGTCGAAGCGCTCTCCTTCTGCTGACCCCCGCGCTTCGGGAGCGGGAGCTCGCATTCGTCGGTCCGCCCGCCCCGCCAGCGCAGCACCACTCCCACGCGGCCCGCGCTGCGGTCCACCGCCAGCACGACTTCTTCCACCAGCGTCGCCAGCAGCCGCTTGCGGTCGCGGGATGGCAGGTGCGGCGATTCCCACAGCTGCCGCACCTGCGCGCCGAGCTCCGCGAACCGTCGCGAGCACACTGGGGGATCGAGTGCCGGTGTTGCCCGCTGTTGTATGTCACATTCTTTGGCAGGAAAACGGGCTTTTTTGTCAGATTAAATGATTCCCGCTAGGGGAACTTTCTCATTCAATGTGACAAATCCATAGGCGTGGGTGAGTCGCCCGGTAGGCTTCCGGACATGCGTTGGAGGTGCTGCGCGGTAGTCCTGCCTGCAATTGCGTGCGCGCAGGGCCGGGAGCCGGGCGAGAACGCCTACGCTCCTCCTGACCCCTTCCTTTTCCTTCTTGCAGTAGCAGTTTTCGAGCTCGCCCTCGCCCCCAGCCAGACGCAAGCAATCCGGAAAATCTCGCTCCTCGCCTGCCATTTAATCCGGAAAACGCCTTGCCAAATAAACCGAAATACAACGTGCGCCGTGCTAAGGCACTGGCTCCCAGCGGGTGCGAAGCCCGCCCGGCTAACTGTCGCTCCAGCCGGAAGCCGTCGGAGCGGGTCATGGAGGTAACGACATGGACTGAAGCACTCCGACGTGACGGGCCGCCTTATGGGCGGCTCAGCGAGCACACAGGCCGCAACGCGAGTGAACGCCGAGCAGGCCTCGAAAAGGATGATGCGGAGGCCGACCCGCCGTTGTTTCGGGGAAGGCAGCCAGCGTCCGGGAAGCGAGCGACGCGAGCACCGGGCGTCTCCGCCGGGGTATTGGCGGCAGCATGTGTGCCAGAGGGAGACGGAGGCAACACGGGAAGCCCTGTCGGTGGCGTGCACGCGCCAACCGGACTCCCGCGAGGGACAGGCCGGGCCGGTCAGGGTGGCGGAGAGGCCCGTAGTACCGGGGAAGCCGGGTCATGCCGGTGGAGGGAAGGGGCCTCAGTTCGAGAGCGATGCAGGCAGGAGGACAGGACCGATGGAGACTGGCGCGAGCCTATTAGCTCCGGAAAAAGTTCGGAGACTCCAGAGCGCATCACCTGCGCAAGCGAAGGAAGACCCGGACCACCGCGCGCAGCAGTGGCCGGGAGAGCTGGCACGTGCCGTTGACGCACCTGCGGACCAGCGGCTCAGCCAGTGGCTGTGTCGGCAGCACCAGGCGAAGTCGGGCCACCCCGTGCGGTACCCGAGCGAGAGGCTGAGGATTGACTTGGGCCTCGTGCGCCTGCCAGTGCGGACGGCCAGCTTTCCGTGGGCGAAGGCAGGATCTCGTCCGAGAGCCGGATGCTGGAAATCGGCACGTCCGGTTCGATGAGCGGGGAGAGGAGACGTAGGAACAGCCAGGCTAACTGGTGATGGACAGGCGGTGAGAGTCCGCCAGAGCAAAGGAGCGAGTCCTAGCCATGCTCACCGCGAGTCATGCGTTGTCAGCCGCGAGGCTGGGAATGAAGCGTTGACAGCGGCGCGTGCGGGCGGAGTAAATGAGCACCGTAAAACTCAAAGTTCGGAGTGCCGAGGCTTTCTACGTGGTCGAAGGCAACAGCGTGCGGACCCAAAGCAACGTTAGGACGAATGGTCGGCGCGGACTCCGCGGTGTCAGAGAGCTCAGGCACGTACGTACGTCCAGAACCGGGACCTGGGAGGTCTGCGTGCCGCCCCGGCGGGTCGTCGCCGGGGCCGCAGCGGGAATGACAGGAGTCAGAAGTCGATGAGGTACGACACGCAGAAGTCAGACTCGGGCGTAGTACCGACGAAGGCGGCGAACCAAGGGGCGCGAGTCCCGGCGGAGTGGCTGGAGGGAAGGGCCGGGATCGAGAGGAATCCGGGAGGGGGCCGCACGGACCGCACGCAGAGGCGGGAGGTCGTGTCACAAGGCGCCGAACGGATACGGCAATTGGTAACGAGGAATCCGCAGGAGAAGCTGACTGCGCTGCTGCACCACGTCAGTGAGGAAGCGCTGGGGGAGGCGTATGCCGGGCTGCGGCCCGAGGCGGCCCCGGGCGTGGACGGAATGACGTGGGAGGCCTACGGGGTGGGGCTCGACGAGCGATTGTCGGACCTGCACCGGCGGGTGCCTGTGGGAGCGTACCGGGCGACGCCGTCGCGGCGGGTGATGATACCCAAGCCGGACGGGGGCGAGCGACCGCTCGGGATCGCCGCATTGGAGGACAAGATCGTCCAGAAGGCGGTGGTGGACGGGATCCTGACGCCGATATACGAGGCGGAATTCCTCGGATTCAGCTATGGTTTCCGACCGGGGCGGGGAGCGCATGACGCGCTGGACGCCTTGGCGGTGGGGATCGAGCGGTGCAAGGTCAACTGGATCCTTGACGCCGACGTGGCCAGATACTTCGACACGCTGGACCGGGATCGACTCGTCGATCTGCTGGGCCGCAGGATCGGGGATGGGCGGCTGCTGAGGCTGATCCGGAAAGGGCTGAACGCCGGAGTGCTGGAAGAGGGCCGGTGGGCCGACACGGGGCGGGGCACCCCTCAAGGTGCCGTGATTTCCCCGGTGCTGGCCAACGTCTACTTGCATTATGTGCTGGACGCATGGGTCCGCCAGTGGCGGCAGGAGCAGGCCCGGGGCGAGGTCATCATGGTGCGTTATGCCGACGACTTCGTGCTGGGGTTCCAGCACCGCGGCGACGCGGTGCGGCTGCGCGAGGCCTTGGAGGCCCGGCTGGCCGACAACGGGTTGGCGCTGCACCCGGAGAAGACGCGCCTGATCGAGTTCGGGAGGTTCGCCGCGGCGAGCCGCGCCGGGCGGGGAGAGGGCAAGCCGAAGACCTTCGACTTGCTCGGCTTCACGCAGTACTGCGGGAAGACGCGGCAGGGAAGGTTCCAACTGGGGCGGAAGCCGATGGCGAAGCGGATGAGCCGCAAGCTGAAGGGACTCAAGCGGTTGCTGCTGCGGATGCGGCACGCGGACCCGAAGGACACGGCGCGGTGGCTGGGGCAGGTGTTGAACGGATGGCTGAATTACTACGCCGTCCCGGGCAGCTACCGGTTTCTGGCACGCTTCCGGGAGCGCCTGAAGCGCATCTGGGCGCGGACGCTGCGACGGAGGTCACAGAAGGGCCGCATCGACTGGAAGAAGCTGGACGCGCTCTGCAAGGAGCTGTGGCCGGCGGTCCGGATCCGACACCCATGGCCGAATCAACGATTCGCCGTTAGACACACGAGATAGGAGCCGGATGCATTAGCGTGCACGTCCGGAATCTGCGCGGGGGGCGCCGGGTAACCGGTGTCCCTACCGCAATCTAAGCGGGAAGGTCAGTGAGGCACCTACAGATGGCGAAAGCCGTAGGAACAACCCTAAAACAGCTACTGCTTCCTTGCTAAGGCCAACGCGCCTCTCCTCGACTCTACACCATCGACGCCCTCTCCGCCGCTCTGCTCCAACTCCCCCAACTCCCCCCGCACACCCTCTTCGCCTCCGCCGCCGGCCTCGCCAACTCCATCCCCGCTTGGCGCCACTCCATCCCCCCGCACCAACTGCTGTGCGGCTTCGACAACGACCCCCCTGGCCAACTCGCCGCCCAGCGCCTCCTCGAACGCCATCCCAACGCACGACGCCTCCCACCTGCCGGCGCCAAGGACTGGAACCAACTCCTGCTGCTACGCTCCTGCTAACCCCCCTCCTTTTCCTTCTTGCAGTAGCTGTTTTCCAGCTCACCCTCCCACCTCCCCAAGCCAGACGCAAGCAATCCGGAAAATCCCGCTCCCCGCCTGCCATTTAATCCGGAAAACGCCTTGCCAAATATTCCGGAAAACAACGTGCGCCGTGCTAAGGCACTGGCTCCCAGCGGGTGCGAAGCCCGCCCGGCTAACTGTCGCTCCAGCCGGAAGCCGTCGGAGCGGGTCATGGAGGTAACGACAGGGACTGAAGCACTCCGACGTGACGGGCCGCCTTATGGGCGGCTCAGCGAGCACACAGGCCGCAACGCGAGGGAACGCCGAGCAGGCCTCGAAAAGGATGATGCGGAGGCCGACCCGCCGTTGTTTCGGGGAAGGCAGCCAGCGTCCGGGAAGCGAGCGACGCGAGCACCGGGCGTCTCCGCCGGGGTATTGGCGGCAGCATGTGTGCCAGAGGGAGACGGAGGCAACACGGGAAGCCCTGTCGGTGGCGTGCACGCGCCAACCGGACTCCCGCGAGGGACAGGCCGGGCCGGTCAGGGTGGCGGAGAGGCCCGTAGTACCGGGGAAGCCGGGTCATGCCGGTGGAGGGAAGGGGCCTCAGTTCGAGAGCGATGCAGGCAGGAGGACAGGACCGATGGAGACTGGCGCGAGCCTATTAGCTCCGGAAAGTTCGGAGACTCCAGAGCGCATCACCTGCGCAAGCGAAGGAAGACCCGGACCACCGCGCGCAGCAGTGGCCGGGAGAGCTGGCACGCGCCGTTGACGCACCTGCGGACCAGCGGCTCAGCCAGTGGCTGTGTCGGCAGCACCAGGCGAAGTCGGGCCACCCCGTGCGGTACCCGAGCGAGAGGCTGAGGATTGACTTGGGCCTCGTGCGCCTGCCAGTGCGGACGGCCAGTTTTCCGTGGGCGAAGGCAGGATCTCGTCCGAGAGCCGGATGCTGGAAATCGGCACGTCCGGTTCGATGAGCGGGGAGAGGAGACGTAGCTAAGCGGGAAGGTCAGTGAGGCACCTACAGATGGCGAAAGCCGTAGGAACAACCCTAAAACAGCTACTGCTTCCTTACTAAGGCCAACGCGCCTCTCCTCGACTCTACAGCAACCCGAGCCGCCGGCGCGAGGGGCGGCCGCATGACGGGGCCGCGCCCGGGAGGGAAGGCTGATAAACTGCCGGTGCGCCCCGCAATGGAAGCGGGCTCTGCTGAGGAGCAACCCGCCAGGGATACGGGCGTGACGGCTGACGATGGCCGCCGCGGCGGTCCGGACCCTGCGTGTCGGGCCGCCGCCTTCTCGCGTCCACCCGCCAGGGACTCCATCGGAGTCGTCCCATGCCTCAGCAAACCTTAGGGGGGAGGCGACCGCCGGGAGCAGGGGGGTGAAACCCCCCTCCAGCAACAGCACTGCGGCAGGCCGCCTGGCGGGCGGCCTGCCAGCCGTTAACCCAGCCCGGCCGACCGCACCACCTCCGTCCGCGAGGGTCGTGCATGCCGGGGTGTCGTTGCCGCGTGCCGTCACCCGCCAGCGTGGACCCACCACCGTCTGCCTCTCCCGGCAGCCCCTCCGGAGGTGCTTTTTTCTGGCGCTTCGAGCTTGACATCCAACACGGAAGCTGGGTGCTGTGGCTGGCGATGACGTCCGGCTTCCGGCCCTCGAAGCGCCGGCCCCTGCCGGGCAACGCCGTGCTCTGGCGGGCCTGCGTCACGTTGGGGCACTGGGTGCAGCACGAGCAGGCCCGGCTGGAGTCCCTGCCCAGCCGGCCCGTCTTCGCGGAGCCGCCGGAGGCAGCCGGGCCGCAGGCCAGCGAGCTCGGGTAGCGCCCCGCCGGAGAGCTCGGGCCCAGCGCGACAGCTCGCGGCTCACCACTGGGCCCCTCAGCGGGGGGCCCAGGCCGGAGCCCGTGCGTCTGCAGCCGGTGCGGGGTGGGCCAGTCTGCTGGCTGAACCCCGCACCGCCCCCTGGCTGGAGGGCAGTCGCCGGCTCAAGGAGGCGCTGGCGCCCCACCGACAGCGGCCGCCCACTCTGCCGTCCCATCCCCCCGCAGACGGCGGGCTAGAGCACGCCCAAGACGCCGCTGGCCACTAACCCGTCCGCACCACTGCGGCCATCCTCCAGACTTGGCCCAGCCCCCCGAGGCCTCTCACAGATTCGGCTAGGCCAAGTTCAACTCGCAGCTGCAGGAATGAGTTAACTAGTGCCTGCGACAAAAGATGCGGGATGTGCGCAAGACGGAATATACAGTATGAAGCTTGGGCAACTAGTACTACATGAGTGATTTCATCGACTGCGAAGATCGCACCGAAATGCCGCGGCGGGGGCCGATCCGGAGCTGGAGGGGCCATCTTCGCAGCCTGCGTGAGGCGGAATCAGCCCTCAGGAGCCGCGCGGATGGACTGAGCCGGTGCCGAAACAGCGGGAAACAGATCGCGTTAGTCCGGACGAAGGCTGCCGAGACTCGCATGCGAACTGCTCTGCAAGAGGATGCTGAAGGTCGTGGATCAGACCGCTACTGAGCTTCTCAACCGACTGCCCTCCTGAGCACCGGACCCCATCTTGAGGAGGGCGGGAGACGGTTGGACAGCCTTCCAGATCAGGCTCCCGCACGGACTTCAAGGGTTGCGATCGGAGACCGGAGTGTGCTATTAGGAAGGCATGAGAAAGGTCATCAACCCGCAGCTGGAGCTGGGGAGCGTGCCGATTGAAGCGATCGACATCAACCCGCAGTCGCGGGACGACATCCCCGCAGTGCTGAAGGGCATCCAGTTCATCTACAGCAGCAAGGACCTGAGAGACAGAATCTTCAGCCTGCTGAAGGAAGAGCTGTTCCGGCCGCAGGACGGCGGGCAGGACGCAGGGGAAGCGAAAGCGGTGAGCGGCTTGGATCCGAACAACGGTCGGCCGGGGATGGACCTGTGGGCAGTCTTGGTGCTGGCCCTGGTGAAGCAGGGATTGGGATGTGATTTCGATCGTCTGGCGGAGCTGGCAAGCAAGCACCTGGACCTGAGGCAGATGCTGGGGATCGGATCGATGGAGTTGAAGGAGTTCACCAGCCGGACGGTGGCGCGGAATGTGCAGCTGCTGACGCCGGAGCTGTTAAGGAAGGTGAACCGGGAAGTGGTGAAGGCAGGACAGCGACTGGCGGGATGGCAGGAAGGGGAGGAGCTGACGGCCCGCTGCGACAGTTTCGTGGTGGAGACGAACGTGGATTACCCGACGGATTACTGGCTGTTGCGGAACGCGCTGGTGGCGGCGTTGCTGGCGGTGGTGACGGCCTGCGAGACGGCGGGGGTGTCGGGCTGCCGGCAGCACAAGCACTGGAAGAGCAAAGTGGAATTGGCATACAGGCAACTCAGAGTGGCCTACAAGAGGAAGAACAAGAAAAAAGAGGTCAAGAGACTGCTGTCAGCGGGGGCGAAGCTGCTGAAGCGAC
This sequence comes from Bryobacterales bacterium, assembly GCA_963662745.2. Taxonomy (GTDB): domain Bacteria; phylum Acidobacteriota; class Terriglobia; order Bryobacterales; family UBA6623; genus VXMF01. The sequence goes on along the minus strand of CAXXUI010000001.1, from coordinate 2,520,191 downwards.
TGAAGAAGCTGCGCCCGCAGCTGGAGGGCAGCGAGGTGGACGAGGGGCAACTGGGAGAGATTGACAGGCTGCTGGAGCTGGCGTATCGACTGAAGGATCAAGTCCGGAGGAGGCTGCTGAAAGGGGAGCAGATTCCGCATGCCGAGAAGGTGTTCTCAATTCACGCGGAGCACACGCGGTGGATTTCGAAAGGGAAGGCGGGTCAGCCGGTGGAGCTGGGTGTGCCGGTGGTGATTGTGGAGAGCAAGGAAGGATTCGTGCTGGGCTGGAAGAATCTGTGGAAGGAGGTGGATGTGGAGGTGACAGTGCAAGTGATGGAGGATATGAAGAAAGAGTGGCCGGACTTGGAAGGGTGCAGTTTTGACAAGGGGTTCTCCAGCATAGCGAACATCCTGGCGTTGGGAGGGGTGTTGGGCAAGCCGGCACTACCTAAGAAAGGGAAGCTGTCCAAGGCGGACAAGGAGCGGGAGAGCGAGAAGTGGTTCAAAGAGGCTAGGAGGGAGCATTCGGCGGTGGAGTCGGCGATTAACAATTTGGAGCAGCGGGGGCTGGACCGAGTTCTCGAGCAGGGCAAGGAAGGGTTCCGGCGCGTGGTGGCACGGTCGATCCTAGCGGCGAACGTGCATCGGATGGGTCTGCTGCTGCAGCGGGCAGCGCGGGCGGCTGCCAAGGAGCGTCGGGACTTGGATCGAGGGGGCGGGCGACTACGAAAAGCCGCCTAGCGCGGCGGAATACCCGGCGGATTGGACTGCGAACTAGGGTTCGTCGGGCGGAGGTGCGCGTTGCGTACGGGCGCCATGCGGGATTCATCCTGGAGTCGGAACGTAGAGCCGACAATCTTGCAGAATCAGCCCGAATCTCCGCTCACAGCCTGATAAGCTAGCTCAATTCCATACCATAAATCACTCGGAAATGGGGTTTTGTCGCAAGCACTAACTACGATCTAGCGCTAGCTGCTGGGACTGCCACGGCCCGGCGGCTGAGGCCGGTAGCGCGTCCCAAGTGATCTTGGGACGCGCTACGACGCGGCCTGCTTGCCCACCAACAAAATAAGAGCGCCGAGAGTGCGTCTCGATCCAGCCATTCCTGCCGTGCGGTGTCGCATCTCGCCGGTCATCTCCTCAGGCCAGCGGACGAGGGCCGCGTTGAGAATGGAAGCTCGCAGTGTGGCGGTGTCAGAAGAACCGCAGCATGTAGCTCACGCGGACGCCGCGCCCGATCTCCGGGGCGAAATCCTTGATGAAAGACGAGTGGTTGCGATACAGGCGGTCTCCGACGTTGAATACGTTGACGCTGAACTGATGGAACAAGTGCTGGCGCGTCACCGTGTAGGACGCCTTCAGGTTGACGACGGCGTAACCTGGAGTCCGGGTCTCCAAGGCGAAGGTGTGATCCTGGTCTCGCGCCAAGATCAGCTGGGGAGCGATCCTCAGTCCGCCCCGTCTCCAGTCCAAGCCTATCTTGCCGCGCAGCGGGGGGATGCGGGGCAGTGCCTCGTCGGACTCGGTGGCGCGGGCGTCCACCCAGTCCAGCCCCAAGTCCAAGCTGAGATCGCCTCCGAGGCTGGAATGCACGATCGCCTCACCACCCGTGAACCGAGCTGCGCGCTGCTCGAACTCCAGTTCGCCTAGCCCGTCGACGAACTCGCCGGTGAACACGGGGAACACGAAGTTGTCGAACGAGTAGCGGAACACGCTGAACTCCCCGTGGACCCGGCCTTGGCCGTGCCGGATGGAAAACTCAAGCCCGGTGGAGGTCTCCGCGTCCAGCAGGGGGTTGCCGACCTCGAAGGACAGCGTCCCAGCGTGCGGTCCGAAGTTGTATAGCTCCTCCAAGGACGGGGCGCGGTAGTTGCGCGAGACGTTGGCGAGGATTGAGCCTCCCTGCCACGTGTCCGCTTGGAAGCCCACAGCCACGGACGCCCCCGTGAAGGCGCGGTCGACCGCATCCGGGGCATGATGCTCCTCCTCCTCCTCGTGGTGCTCCTCACCCTCCTCGTGGTGCTCGTCTTCCTCGTGCTCGTCATTCGCGTGTCCTTCGCGCTCCGCGAAGGCGGGATTGTAGCGCTGCGTTTCAAGTCGACCTCCGAAGTTCACCTTGAACCGCTCGAACTCGAGTTCCTCGAGGGCGAACAGGGCGAATCCGTTCTGCTCGATCGGAGGCGAGAGGGCCTCCTCGCCGGCTGCCAGGAAGTCCCGATTGATGCCCCAGAACCCGAATTGGCCCTTCAGCAGGCCCGACCCGCCCTGTTGGAACTCCCCGCGGTAGGTCGTCTGAGTGTTTTGGAAATTGGTCCCCACGGCTTGACCGCCGTCTTCGAAGTGCTCGATCTCGTCATGCTGGTAGTAGGTGCGGGCAAACTTGATGGCGAAGCCTTCTAAGGCGCTTCCCAAATGCCGCATCCCGAACGTCGCGCGAAGCGTCTCGCGGCTACTCCGGATGGAGACTTTCTCCAGCTCTTCCTCGTGATCGTGCTCCTCTTCGTCCTCGTGATCTTCTCCTTCCTCTGCGTCCTCGCCCTCATGTTCGCCTTCTTCTTCATGGTCTTCCTCCCCGTGGCCGTGCGAATGGAACTCCTCGACGAAGGGCACGCCGAATTCGTTCTCGTCCACCTTGCCGTCTACGAGGAAGTAGACGTTCTCACCGAACCAGCCCGCGCCTACTCCGCCGCTGCGTACGACGCTGCCGGAATTGAGGATCTCGCCTTGACCGGCGGCCGTGTAGTTGCCGGCGCGGACAGCCGTTCCGACGCCCCAGACAAGCCAGTTGCCGGTGCCGGCCTCGAACTCTCCGCCGGCCCCGCCGAGGGAGTTGGTCGTCCCCGCGGAGCCGGTCAGCCGCCCGCGGAACCCTTCCTGAGGATAGTGGTGGTGGTCATTGTGCCGAGTCAGGGCGTTCACCGTCGCGCCGGTCGAGTGACCGCTGTACAGCAGCGTGGCCGGCCCTTTGACGATTTCAAGCCGTTCCGCTTGGACGGGGTTCAGCATTTCAGCGTGGTCGCCTGACGATGCCGAGATGGTGCCGGTTCGGATGCCGTCCTCCAGGATGACGACCCGGCTGCCGTCCTGTCCGCGCACAATCGGCCGGGCTGCGCCGGGCCCGAAGCTGCGCTTGGCGATGCCTGTGCCGACCCGTTGGTCCAGCGTTTCGCCGATCGAGACAGCCAAGTTCTCGGCCAGGTCGTGGGCGCTTAGGGCGTCCACGGTTTGAAACGACTCAAGCGATGCTTGGTGGAGTTGGCTAGCCGTCACCGTGACTTCATGATGGTCGGTGATCAGCCTCAGGTGGAAGGTGACACTGGCGTCCTCACCAGCGGACACGGTGACGACTGCGGGCTGGTCCGCGAGCACGTACCCGAAGTGAGCCGCAACATGGTAGCGGCCGGGCGGGATGTTGTCGAATTCAAAATTGCCATCGTCGTCCGAGGATGCGAGGAGCTCCAGTTCGACCACCACGATGTCTGCGTCGTGAAACGGCCTGCCAGTTTCTGCTGTCAGGACTGTGCCAGTGATGCGGCCCGAAGATTGGGCAAGCGCCGAGGAGGCGGTGAGCAGCAGAACTAGGACTATTTGAGGACGTAGACCCATGCTCACACCCTAGCGCCGGCGGCTGCGAGAAGCACGCCAATTCCTGCGACCGATCCCGGATCTGGGGTGACCGTGACCGGATGCAGACTGAACGGACGGTCGAGAGCTACTCCACCGTCCTCCTCGGCGGGCCGGGCTTGGCGGGAGCTGCCCGGTAGCGCCTTGAACCCGTGGTGGTCGCTGTCGAGCGGGCAGCGGTCGTAGCGTTGTAGCGTGCGGTGTCTCAGTTTCCCACCCGGCAAGCAACCGCTCCTGGCAGCATCGTTCAGAAATCCGCATGCTGGTCGCCGCACAGGCCGCACAGCAGCGAGGTGTGTGCGGTAGAGCGTTGAGTGCTCAGGGCGCTCGGCGGTGCCCAGAGGGCGGCCGGTTCGGAGTCGAGGCGGCGCGCTCAGCCGCCGAATGTGGACCACGTTGCCAGCTCGCCGGCCTCAGACCGCGGGCTGTCCGACCGGGCCTTGCCGGAAACGTACTGAGGTGGGGACAGTCCAGTTAGCCCTGTAGTCTTGGAAGGCCGCGCCACTAGCAGTACCGTGCCGGTCGGCACAGGTGCCGCCGCCGCAGGATTCGCCATCGCAGCTGCGGCACTTGACATGCCTGCCCGACGAAGAGCCTGGTGCCAGCCGGCTGCTGGACCTCGTCGCGGAGCTACGACCGTTCCAAGCGAGGGGAGGTGTGGTGAGCGCGCAGGGACTCGAACCCCGAACCTAGTGATTAAGAGTCACTTGCTCTACCAATTGAGCTACGCGCCCTAGTCAGACCAGACCGTGGCAGGCCGGCCAACCACTCAATTCATTCTAGCATGCGCCCGGTCGCCGCCTTGCCTGGGCGTCTGATCAAGCCGCCGCGGACGAAGTGCCTGCGCTGCGCAGGCCGAGCACATGGCCAGGCTGCTTCCAGCGGGCGGTCTAGGCTGCCCGCGAGTCGAGGCCGGCCTCACGGATTGTAGATTCCCAGCACGTTCTGGTCAAAGTCGATCAGCGCTCCCGTCATCATGCTGGCCTCGTCGCTGAGCAGGTAAGCGACCATGCCCGCGACATCGCGAGGGCGGAGGATCCGCCCGAACGACGCCCCAGCGTCGGCCGCCTTGAGCCAGTTCTCGGGCTGGCCTTCCAGAGTCTGGACCGCGTGCTCGGCCGGTGTCGCCATCCAGCCGATGTTCAGGGCGTTGACCCGGATGCGGTGCGGCCGCTGCGAGTGCGCAGCGTTCTTGGTCAGCGTCGCCAAGGCGCCCTTGGAGACGCTGTACGGCGTGAGGTTGGGCGTGCCTCCGTGGGCGGACATGCTCAGGATGTTGACTATGCTGCCGCCCTCGCCCTCCCGCTGCATGATCCCCACGGCGGCCTGCATCAACAGGAACGGCGCCCGTAGGTTTACGGCCATGATCCGGTCCCAATCGTTGACCGATGTTCCCTCCAGCGTTCCCCGCTCGGTGCAGGCCGCGGCGTTCACCAACCCGTCCAGGCGTCCGAATTCCCGGTCGGCTGCCTCGGCGATGGCGCGGCAGGTCGCCGGGTCTTCTAAGGGACCTGCGACAAACACCGCCTCAGCGCCGGCGGCTTGGCAGGTCGCCATCACAGCTGCGCCTCGGTCCTCCGATCGTCCGGTGACGACCACGCCTCGTGCTCCGCGCCGGATGGCGACTCTGACGATTTCTTCACCCAAGCCCTGCGTAGAGCCCGTCACGGCGATCACTTGGTCTTGGAGTGTTCCGGGCATGATGCTGCGTAAGTGCCGGTCTGGCAGTCAGGATCTGGTTCCCGGGCTGGTGTTGTTCCGGGCTGGTAATGGCCGGTCGATGTCGCCACCGGGCCATGATCTTAGCGAGATCGCGCACCGGCCTGCCGGCTGGGCGGTGTGGCGGGACGGATCGCGGGGTTCCCGCTTAGCTGGGGTCGAGCAGCGGATGCGCCATCGGGCGGTGGTTCGGCGCCTCCGCATCTCCAGCCCAGACTGGTAGGCGCTTCGGGGGTTCAGTCTGGATCCTCGCTCTCCCCTGCGTCGCCGAACAGGGACAGCGTCTGCTGGCCGGAATCAATGGCTTGCTGGCGCGGAGCCGGAGCAAGCGGCGCCGGTGCGGTCGGCAGGGGCGGAGCCTGCTGCGGGCTGCTCTCCCGAATTGGCTGCGGTGCTGCAATCGTCGCGGGCTTTGGTCGCTCGGCGTCCTTCGCCGTGGCTTCTCCGTCGTCTGGAACGCCGCTTGCCTCGGCTAGCGGGGAATCGCCCTGTTCCTTGATGGGCTGGCCCACGGCGTCCGCCGGGGTGCCCTCCGTGCTCTCCGGCGGACTCGTCGCTCGCACCGCCACCGGCCGGCCAGGAGGCGGCCGGCTGGGCGGGCGCGGCTTCTTGCGGGGTTTCGAACCTGTCTGGCCCCGCCGGGGCCCCTTGGCCTTCGTGGCCCGTCGCTTCGCCGGTTTGGCGGGCTGCGATACGGGTTCGTCCTCCCCTAGGTACGCCGCCTTGTTCAGGAGGCAGGTTTTGAACAGCCTCTTGTAAGGTGTCCAAAGGGTCCCGGGCGGCAGGGCGGCGACAGCCTTGCGCATCATCTCCAGCTTGGCGTCGAGGCTGTCGATCAGGTGCAGTGCCATGGCCTCAGGGAACAGGGGCTCCTGCGGCGAGCCGAACGCCTTCTCCCCGTGGTGGCTGATTACTAGGTGCTGGAGCAGGACCTTGAGCTTGGGCGGGAAGTCGTCGATCTCGTCGCAGCGGGCGCCGAGCCACTCGCTGCCCATTGGAATGTGCCCTAGCAAGCGCCCCTCGTCGCTGTATTCGATCGACCGCTGGTAGCGGAATTCAAGGATCTTGCCGGCGTCGTGGAGCAGTGCTCCGCAGGCCAGCAGGTCGAAGTCGATGTAGGCGTAGTTGGCTGCTACGGCCTTCGCCAGCCTCAGGACGCTGGCGACATGCTCCAAGAGGCCGCCCAGCTGGGCGTGATGGTTGGTCTTGGCCGCCGGAGCGCGCTTGAAGCGCCTCTCGAACTCAGAGTCCTGGAAGATCTCCAGCATCAGCCGCTTGAGGTGGGGGTTCGAGAATCCTCGCAGCGTCGACAGGATGTCCGCGTAGAGACTCTCCACGTCGCAATCGGTGTGCGGGAGAAAATCCGCCAGCGCGACGTCGCTCTCGGCCTTGACCGTGACTTTATGCACGATGAGCTGATGATGCCGGTTGTACACCTGCATCTTGCCACGGACCTCGATGAAGTCGCCAGTGTCGAAGGTCTCCTGCACAGCGTTGACGTTGTCCCACATCTTGGCGTCAATGGTGCCTGTGCGGTCTCCCAGCGTCATGGACAGGAAGGGGTCGCCGCTCTTCTTTTGGCGCACCTCCTTGGTGTGGACTAGGAACACGGTCTCGAAACGCTTGGTCCGGCCCTTGAGGTCCGACAGGAATTCCGTCTTCTTCATCACGATGCGTCGCCTGCCGCTTCCGGCTGCGGTGCGTCCGAATCGTCATCGCCCTCCAAGCCGTCCACGTCGGAGCGAGGCAGCGGGATCATCCACAGGACGCGCTTCCGGCGGCGCGTCCGGATGACCTCTTCGCGGGTAGTCGTGAGGGGGGCCAGTCGCGACGGATCGCTCCAAGCGGTGTTCATACCCTCGATCGCGCCTTCGTCGTCGTAGCCGGGCCGGATCTCGATGTAGGACTCCCCCCGAAGCTCGGAGAGGTACTGGCGGATCTCCGGCTGGAAGCGCGGCGCGCTCAGGGTGGCCCGGATCTCCTCTTGGACCTCCTCCAGCTCGGCCATGCCTTCGCGGAAGTTCTGGTCGACCCGCAGGATCAACAGTCCGTTCGGCACCTCGATCAGATCGGTGATGAAGCCCTGCCGCTGGTCGAAGACGGCCGACTCAATCCCCTCGCGGAGCATCCCGCGCCGATATATCCCGATGTCGCCTCCGAACTCCTTGGTGGCCTCGTCCTGGGAGAACCGGCGCGCCATCTCCGCGAACGGCTCGCCGCGCTGGACGCGCTCCAGGACTTCTTCGGCCTCCTTGCGCTGCTCTTCCTCGTCGCCGTCGATCTGGAACAGGATCTGGCTGAGACGCACGCCTTCAGACCGCACGTACTCGTCCTTGTGCTCCTCGTAGTACTCCTCGATCTCGTCCCGCGTCACCACCACGCGACGGGAGACCTCCTGGCCGAGCACCCCTTGGGACAGGAAGTTCTCCTTCATGCGGTCCATGAGGTCTTCAGCGGGCTCGCCGGTCCGCTCAAGGATCCAAGCCTCGAAGTCATCGGTCGTCTGGATGTCATTGCGCCTCATGATCTCGTCCCGCTGCCGCAGGACTTGGGCGTCGACGTTGATGCCCAGTTCCTCACCCTTCTGCACCAGCAGCCGCTGGTCGATCATGTCCCGCAGCACCGTCTTCTCCCTGGCCAGCAGCTCCGCTTCGCGCTCTCCGCTCGGGATCGATGAGTCCGCGAGCACTTCACGGCGGTTCTGGTCGAGGGTCCGCTCGTACTCGGACCGCAGGATGATGTCGCCGTTGACCTTGACAATGATCTCCTCGAGGATCGCCACCTCTGCAAGCAGCGGTCCGGCGGCGGCGAGCGCCACGGCGGGCAGGCACTTCGACAGTCTCATATCGTCCTACAGGCTAGTTTCGCACGGTGACGCTCCGCGGTTGCCCGGGCGGTCCGGCCGACGCGACCAGTCGGGAGCCGCTCCCGGTCCTGTCGGCGGCGGGCAGGAGCGCTGCTACTCGGCAAGGACCTTGCGCAGCAGCTGGTTGACCAGCTTAGGGTTGGCCTGCCCCCGCGTGCTGCGCATTACTTGGCCAATGAAGTAGCCGATGACCGCGGTCTTGCCGCCGCGATATTGGGCGACCTGCTTCGGCGAGCGGTCGAGGACTTGGCGGATCACCGTCTCAAGGCGGCCCGTGTCGCTGATCTGCTGCAAGCCCTCGGCCTGGATGATCGTCCTTGCAGACTTGCCGCTGACGAACATCTTGGCGAAGACCTCCTTGGCGAGCTTGCCTGAGAGGGTGCCCTTGGCGAGCAGGGCGACCAGCTCCCCGAGCTGCTCCGGACTGACGGGCGAGTCGGCGATGTCCTTGCCGGCCGCGTTCAACGCACCCAGCAGCTCTCCCTGGACCCAGTTAGCGACTACCCGGGGACTGCCCGCGTCCTGGGCCGCCGACTCGAAGTACTCTGCGATGGCCGATGTCGCGGTCAGGACCCGCGCGCTGTAGTCGGAGATTCCGTACTGGGCCGCGAACCGCGCCCGCATCGCGGGCGGCAGCTCCGGCATCGCTTTGCGGATGGCGTCCAAGCGCTCGTCGGAAACGACGAGCGGGGGCAGGTCCGGCTCCGGGAAGTACCGGTAGTCGTCGGAATCCTCCTTGCCGCGCAGGCTGGCCGTGGTGCCTGTAGCGGTGTTGAACAGCTTGGTCTCCTGCACGATCGCGCCGCCACCCTCGACGACCGCCGCCTGACGGGCTATCTCGTGGTGGATCGCCTGCTTGACAAAGCGGAAGGAATTGAGGTTCTTGATCTCGCAGCGGGTTCCGAGCCGCGTGGACCCGACCGGGCGTATGGAGACGTTGGCGTCGCAGCGCAGCTGGCCCTTCTCCATGTCGCACCTAGAGGCCCCGGCGAACTGCATGAGGAGCTTGAGCTCGTTGAGGTAGGCCACGGCCTCGTCGGCGCTGCGCAGGTCGGGTTCGCTGACGATTTCGCACAGAGGCGCTCCGGCGCGGTTGAGGTCGACGTAACTGTAGCGCCGCGAGTCGCTGAAGCCGTCGTGGATCGTCTTCCCGGCGTCCTCTTCCATGTGCAGGCGGGTTACTCCGATCCGCTTGGCCTCGCCGTCCACCGTGATGTCGATCCAGCCGTGCTCGGCTAGGGGCTGGTCGAATTGCGAGATCTGGTAGCCCTTGGGGAGATCGGGGTAGAAGTAGTTCTTCCGAGCGAATCGAGAGAATCCGTTGACGCGGCAGTTGACGGCCAAGGCGGCTCGGACAGCCAGCGACACGGCGTGTTGGTTCAGGACCGGGAGGGCGCCTGGCAGGCCCAGAACAACGGGGTCCGTCTGGGTGTTGGGAGGGTTGCCGAAGGCGTGGCTGGAGTGGGAGAAGATCTTCGTCCGCGTTCCAAGTTGGACATGCACCTCCAAGCCGATGACTGGTTCGTACTTGGCAATGGTAGCCGCATCGGCTAGTCCTGCTTCCAAGGCGGGCATTGGCACGGACGGACCGGGACGGGCCGACAGACAATCATAGCAGCGTGCGCGTCACCCCGAAGGGGTGCCGCAGCAGGGGTGCGACGAGGCCGTTCGAGACTTGGATCGCCGTGCCGCGACGGCCGAGCGGCCACCCTCGGGGAGACTCCCGTCCTCCGGTTCGCCGCGTGACCCGCGGTGCTTGCGGCGGCGTTGGAGGCCCGTGGATCGCGTCTCGGAACCTGCCGGCGCTCCAGCATTGGCCCGGCAAATCGGAGTGTTTCACAATGTATTGGAGATGCTCTCGTGGACCTGCCCGAAGTGCGGCGGCGTGCTGGATGTCACGGATGTCGAGTGCCCGCACTGTTCGGAGAGTCTCGCCAGCATCGAACCTGCCGCCAACCGGACTTCGGCCAGCGGTGACTCGCAGCCGGCTGCCGTAAGCCGGAGGACTGATCGTCCGGACCCCGCCCCGGCAACGGCCGTGCTCCCCGTCGAGGTCCCAGAGCCGTCGCCAGAGGCCGAACCGGCTGCCGGCTCCAACGCGCTCGGCTTGCAGCGGCGTCACTACCTGCTGTTCGCGGTGGCGCTGGTCGTTTTCGTCGGCGCTGCAGTCTGGCTCTCGGGCGGGTTCGACGACGGGATCTTCGGGCTGCGCTTCGAGGATCCCGGCGAGATGGACGAGTCCCCCGTTGAGACGTTTGCCATCGGGGTTCGCGGCGACATTGAAGTTTCTGGGGTGCGTCCCTACTACGATGACGAGTACCAAGCTCACGTGAAATTGTTCGTGGCGAATCACTCGGATCAAGAGCGGGCGGTCGCTCTGCGGGCCTTGATGCGCGTGAAGGAGGCCGGGCCGAGATCCGTGCCGATTGCGACCTTCGATGTCGTCACCGTGCCGCCGCTTGGGCCGAACGAGGGCCGGGAGCTGGATGTCTCGCTGAACGCGATGGGCACCCTCCAGAGCTTCCCTCGCTGGGACGAGATGCGGGTGGACCTGGAACCGATAGGATCCACACAGCAGTGAGCAGGACCTGATGGCCCTGCCTTCCCGTCGGCAACCCGCGTGCGGATCAGAGTCCTAGGTGCGACGCGCCGTACTCCAAGCAGGCGCGATTATTCCGGTCCTCGATCCGGAACCGCTGATCAGGCGGCAGCTGCTCGATGCGGGGCAGGCTCCTGCCGTGCTTGCCAACGCTCCTCAGCGCTCGGGACAGGTCCGAGCCGGGCACATCCGCCATCGTGATCCAGTAGTCCTCCGTCAGGCACGGGATCCTGAGCGGGTCCCTAGTGATCATCTCCAGTGTGAACCGCACATTCGGACGCTTGGCCCGAATCGCGTCGATGATCGCCTTGAGGTCTAGGAAGCCCTCGCCGAATGGGACCTCCGACAGCAGGAAGCCGTCTTCGTAGGCTTCCACCGCCATGTCCTTGAGGTGGACGGAATCGGCGAACGGGGCGAAGGCGCGCGCGGTCTCGAGCGGATCCTCGAGCAGCGACAGGTTGTTGCCGGTGTCGATTGTGACGCCCACGGCCTCGCTGTCGATCCGCTCCAAGATGGCGAGCATCTCCTCGATCCGCCAGTCCTTGTGGTTCTCGACCGCCAGGCGCATGTCGTTTCTCGCCAAGATCGGCTCGGCCAAGGTGAGCGACTTCCAGCTCTGGCGCTCGAAGGCCTTCCAGCTGGCTAGGTCGCCGAACGTTTCGTAGCGGCGGCCGCCGAGCATGACCGTGCGGATCACGGAAGCGCCGGCTTCCTTTGCCGAGCGGACCGTCAGTTCGAACCGCTCCGCTTCGCTGTCGTCTTTTGGCAAGCGGGCTGAGACCTCGACATACATCCCGGCCTCACGAGCCGTGTCCCGCACGCGGGCCAAGTAAGGGCTGTCGAGGGATGTCAGCGAAGCCTGAATGCCTCCCGCTCCGAGCGAGCGGCAGTAGTCCAAGAAGCGCAGCGTGTCGGTGAATCGCTCTTGCGGAGGAGTCTGCCGGTCCGCTCGACCACGCTGCATGTAAGCGGCCGTCCCGACTCCCATGCGGTACTGGGGCGCGGACGCCGCACTGGCGGCCGCCGTAGCGGCGAGGCCTGCCGCCGAGCGGAGAAAGGACCTTCGGCTTGCGATCATGCAGGCTAGTTTGGCATAGCGGGCAGCTGGTCGCGGACACGGGTCGCCCGACTGCCAGCTCCGCTTGCTCACGGGCGTCGGGCAGGGCTGCCGTCTGGCGTCCGGGTTCTGCCGTGCGCCGAGCTTCTGGCGAGCGATCCCGCTATTGGCAGCGGGCGCCAGCAAGTCCCCTCTACTGATGTGCGAGCGATGAAGTGGGGCGGCGAGCCGCCATTCTGGCACGGCTTCCCGCTCGGCCCGCCTCCTCAACCCAAGAGCACCACCGGCCCTGCTATCGCCGTCCCCTCGCCGTGCGCTGCATGGTCCGCCAGATCCCTCGGTAATCGGAGGCTGATGTGTCTCGCCCAATGCGGGATGGGAGAATCAACGGCCTCGCTGGCCGAGATTCGTATTACGATAAGGGCGTCGCCTGCGGCTGATCGCTGGGCCGTGTGGCGCTGGAAGGATCCTCTCGCTATGCCGGCTGCGGGCAGCTACGGAGCGTCCGCCCGAACTGGGGCGAGCGGTCCGACTTCAGTTGGTTGCTTGGCAGCACGGATTGGACTGCTTGCTGTAGTGGCATGGCTGTGGTTGCCCGCTGCGACCGCTCAAGGCGGCGCGGACTTCTTCGAGGCCCGCGTGCGTCCGCTCTTGGCGGAGAAGTGCTTTGCGTGCCATACGCAGACCAAGATGGGGGGCTTGGAGATGGTCTCCCGAGAAGCGCTGCTGCGAGGGGGGCAGTCGGGTCCCGCCGTCGAGCTGCGGGCCCCGGAGCGGAGTTTGCTGATTCGGGCCGTGCGGTACGACCACGAGCGGCTGAGAATGCCGCCGACCGAACGGCTCACGGACGAGGAGGTGGCGGTCCTCACGAAGTGGGTTGATGATGGAGCGGTGTGGCCCGACTCCGCCCCGGCTGCGGCGGTGACGGTCGACGGCGCGTTCGCCATCACGGATCAGCACCGGGCCTTCTGGGCTTTCCGCCCCGTCGAGCGTGCCGACCTCCCGCCGGGTCAGGGTGCTCCCATCGACCGGTTTGTGGATGCCGCCTTGCGGGAGGCCGGCGTCGCCAAGGCGCCGCGAGCCGAGCGGCGCACGCTGGTGCGCCGCGTGTACTATGACTTGCTGGGGCTGCCTCCCAGTCCGGAAGAGATCGAGGAGTTCCTGGCCGCTGAGTCGCCAGGCGCGTTCGCGGCCCTCGTCGAGAGGTTGCTGGCCTCGCCTCGTTACGGGGAGCGATGGGGCCGACACTGGCTGGATGTCGCCCGCTATTCCGACGACCGCCTCAACTCGACGCAGGACGAGGCCTACCCGAATGCATGGCGCTACCGCGACTGGGTCATCCAGGCCTTCAACGACGACATGCCGTTCGACCTGTTCGTGAAGGCCCAGCTGGCTGCCGACCAGCTCAGCCCGGAGGAGACCGGTGCTTGGTCTCGGGAGGGGCTGATGCCCGGCTTGGGGATGTTCGGCTTGAGCCCCAAGTTCCAAGACGACAGGATTGACGTCACCGGCAGGGGCTTCATGGCGCTGACGATCGGTTGCGCACAATGCCACGACCACAAGTTCGACCCCATCCCGACGGAGGATTACTACGCGCTGCTCGGCGTGTTCAACAGCTCCGAAGTGCGAGAGCATCCGCTGGCGCCGGACGCCGTCGTGAAGTCGTACAGGGAAGGGAAGGAACGGCTGGATGAGGCCGAGCAGCGATTGGAAGCGTTCTTGGAGACTCAGTCGAAGCAACTGGTGGACGCGCTGGCGGCTCGGACCTCCGATTACGTCTTGGCGGCGTGGCAGGTCGCCGGCCCCGCCGGTGCCACCATCGCGGACGCGGCAGCTGAGCGAGGGCTGGATGGGGAGACGCTGCAACGCTGGATCGAGTACCTCGATGGCTGGCCGAAGCAGCATCCGCTGCTTGACCCGTGGAAGCAGCTCGTGGCCGATGCTGGCTCCGACGGCGGAATTGAGGACTTCGCCGCAGATGTTCAGGCGATGGTGCTGTCGCTGATCGCCGAGAAGACGCGCATCGACCGCGAGAACGACATTCGCCTGCGAGGCGACCATTCCGGCGGGAACATCCGCCGCACGGCGCTGCTGGCGCTGCCGCGCGACGACTTCTACCTCTGGAACGATGTCGCGTCCCCGAACTCGAGGGACCTGCCCGTGCCGGCCAAGTCTGGGATTCTGTATTACCAAGGCGCTGCGCTGGAGCGCTTCTTGTCCGGGGTCTGGCAGCAGCACGTCACGAGGGCTCGGCGCGAAGTGGAGCGTCTTGAGGACGCCCTGCCGCCCAAGTATCCCTTTCTTCACGCCTTGTCGGACAAGTCGTCGGTGGCCAATGAAAATGTCCATATCCGGGGCAGCGCCGAGAACCTTGGCGACGAGGTGCCGAGGCGGTTCCTGCGGATCCTCAGCTCCGGGAAGCCGGCGGTCTTCCAGTCCGGCAGCGGTCGGCTGGATCTGGCGCGGGCCATCGCCTCGCCAGGCAATCCGTTGACGGCCCGAGTGATGGTGAACAGGGTCTGGCTGCAGCACTTCGGGCGGGGGATTGTCGGGACGCCCAGCAACTTCGGAGTGATGGGCGAACGCCCGTCGCATCCCCGGCTGCTTGATTACCTAGCGGCGCGCTTCATGGACGGCGGCTGGTCCGTCAAGGCGCTGCATCGAGAGATCCTGCTGACTGAGGCGTACCAGCGCGCAGCCGCTGACATCCCTGCCAGCAGGGCAGCAGACCCGGAGAACCGCCTACTGTGGCGAGCGAACCGCCGCCGGCTGGACGCCGAGAGCATGTTGGACTCGATGCTGTATTTGGCGGGGCGACTCTCCCTTAAGACCGGGGGACCTCCCCGGCAGTGGGACGCAGAGACCCAGCGCACCCGCACTGTCTATAGATTCGTGAGCCGGCGACGCTTGGATGTGCGCCTCGGGTTGTTCGACTTTCCGAATCCCAATCGCACCAGCCCGCGGCGATTCGGCACCAACACCCCGCTGCAAGGACTGTTCTTCCTGAACAGCCCGCTGCTGATGGAGCAGGCCTCCGCTCTCGCCGAGCGCCTGGGTTCAGAGGCCGGGCCGGACGCCGCCCAGCGGATCCGGCGCGGCTACAGGCTGGTCTTCGGCCGCCTTCCCACCGAGACTGAACTGGCCTTGAACCGGGAGTTCGTCGCTGGGTCGCAGGACGCGTGGCCGCGGCTCGTGCAGGCTTGGTTCAGCTCGAACGAGTTTCGATATGTCAACTAGCCCCTCACGTCGCGACCTGCTGCGCCTGACCGGTTCCGGACTCGGCTTGGTCGGCCTGTCGCGGGTCCTCGCCGACCAGTCGGCTGCTGATCCGCTCGCCCCGAAGGCCCCTCACTTCGCCCCCAAGGCGAAGCACGTCATTCACCTGTTCCTGAACGGGGCCCCGTCGCACGTGGACAGCTTCGACCACAAGCCCGAGCTCGCCAAGCATCACGGCCAGACCTATCCGGGAGGGAATCTGCGCACCGAGCGCAAGACCGGCTCGCTGATGCAGTCTCCGTTCGAGTTCGCGCCTGCAGGGGAGAGCGGAATTCCAATCAGCGAGATCTTCCCGCACCTCGGCTCCGTCATCGACAAGTGCCTAGTCATCAATTCGATGCATACCGACGTGCCGTTCCATGAGCCGTCCTTGTTCATGTTCAACTGCGGCCAGAGGATCGCGGGGCACCCCGCGTACGGGTCGTGGCTGACCTACGGGCTGGGCACCGAGAACAGGAACCTGCCGGGCTTCGTCGTCTTGTGCCCGGGCTATCCGGTGGTCGGGCCGCAGCTGTGGACTTCTGCCTACTTGCCGGGAATCTACCAAGGGGCCTACATCCGCAACACAGAGACCGAGCCCGACAAGCTGGTTCCGTTCCTTCGCAATCCCTCCCTTTCGGCGGCTTCGCAGCGCAGCCAGCTGGAGTTGCTCGGGAAGCTCAACGCTCTGCACCTCGAGCGCCAAGGTCCGGCACCGCAGCTGGAAGCGACGATTCAGTCGATGGAAGTTGCCTTCCGCATGCAGTCGGAGGCGACTGACGCCTTCGATGTGCGGCTGGAGTCCGGCCGCACGCGCGGGCGCTACGGAGACGGAGACTTCGCCCGGGGCTGCCTGATCGCCAGACGGCTGGTCGAGCGAGGGGTCCGCGTGGTGCAGGTCTACTACGGAAACATGCAGCCTTGGGACACGCACGACGACATCCAGCGAATGCGGAAGCTGGCTGCCACCTCGGACCGCGCCATGGCCTCCCTGATCGAGGACTTGGATGCCAGCGGGCTGCTAGACGAGACGATCGTGCTCATTGGCGGGGAGTTCGGGCGGACGCCCACGGTCGAGATCGCCGGCGTCACAAAGCTGCATGCGGGGCGCGACCACAACAACCACGGCTTCAGCGTGCTGGTGGCGGGCGGCGGCTTCCGTCAGGGCGTGCGCTACGGGGCCACGGACGAGTTCGGCTTCAAGGCGGTCGAGAACCGCGTCCATGTGCGGGACCTCCACGCCACGCTGCTGCGTCAGTTGGGCATCGATCACGAGCGTCTCACCTACCGCCACAGCGGCCGGGACTTCCGGCTGACGGATGTGGAGGGGGAAGTGAAGACCGACCTGCTTGCCTAGGCTTCGTCGCTGCGGGGCGGTTGGTTCTGCGAAACTGGTGTGGCCGGCTGCGCCGCTCGTCAGCGCCGGCGGACTCCGCAGCGGACGGGCGCGGGCGTTTGTCCAGTGCGGCTAGATTGGCGGGCGGGAGTTTGAAGATGATCCGAATGCAGACTGTTCTGGCGCTGGCGCTGGTAGCCGCCCTCTCGACCGCGTGGGCCCAGCCTTACCCGAATCCCTATCGCATGGTGGAGGGCTGGGCCGAACTGCCGGAAGGGCGCAACCCCGGGGCGATCGGCGGCGTTGTCATGGATCCGGACGGCCGGCACCTGTGGGCTGTCATCCGCTGCGACGCAGGTCCTGACAAGTTCGGCTACGAGTGCCTCGATTCTGACTTGGACGCCGTCGTGAAGTTCAGCTTGGCGACCGGAGAGGCGGTCGAGACCTTCGGCGGTGGGATGTTCATCTGGCCTCACGGCATCGATGTCGCCCCCGACGGCAGCGTGTGGGTGACTGACGCCGCGAATCCCTCGCGGGTGCCGGAAGGCGAGCGCGGGCACCGCGTGATCCAGTTCAGCCCGTCCGGCGAGGTCCTGAGAATCCTCGGAACCTCCGGCGTGGCAGGGGACGGCCCGGACCACTTCAGCTCACCTGCTGATGTCGCGGTCGCGGAGGACGGCTCAATTTTCGTGGCGGACGGCCACTATCGTAACGGCAACAATCGCGTCGTCAAGTTCTCCGCCGACGGGACCTTCATCAAGTCTTGGGGGAAGACCGGCTACGGCCCCGGGGAATTCCATGTCCTGCACGCCTTGGCGATCGACTCCCGTGGCAGGCTCTTCGTAGCAGACCGGGAGAACAATCGCATCCAGATCTTCGACCAAGAGGGCGAGCACTTGGCCACATGGACCCAGTTCGGACGTCCGAGCGGGATCTCCTTCGACGGCCACGGCAACATCTACGTGGCTGATTCCGAGTCCGACGACGTCCAGAATCCGGGCTGGGAGATGGGGCTGCGCATCGGCGACGCCGAGTCGGGCTGGATTCGTTACTTTGTGCGGTTCCCGTGGGGGGACCCCCGCCAGACCCGGGGCAGCGGTGCTGAGTTCGTGGCGGCTGACGACGAGGGAAATCTCTATGCCGGGGAGCCGTTCCGGCGAGTGCTCCAGAAGTATGTCCGCGTCATGCCGTAGCGCTGCCAACGGTCCACCGACATCCCCGCGCGTAGTTGCAAGGTAGGGAATGCACCGCTGCGCCGGCCCCGGTCACTGGCGGGCGGAACGCCGTAGCGGTGTGTCGGCTGACTGCCGCCCAAGAGGAAGTGGCCCCAGCGATTCCGCTAGGCGGTCCACCTCCACTCGAAGCGTATCGATGCTTGAGTGGTGTTGGATCCTGCCGAAACGGGCTTGAGTTGATGAGGCTCTGGAGCCGGAACGGTGGCCGGCGCTGCCACCACACCGGTCAGTAGTGGGGCTCCGGGTGCGGTGCCCAGAGAAGTGAGTGCCGCCGCGGGACCGGGTGGACGCGGTGAAGCGGCGGCTGGTCCAAGGGGACATCCTGCCGCGTCTCCTGCGGAGGCAGGAGCCGAGTGCGGCCGTGGCGTCGCGGTGCGAGTGCGTGGCCGCTCCTCAACGGCGGCCCCACGACATCAGCCAGTTCACGACCGGCTGATCCAGGTCGCCCTCGGCCTCCTGCTCCTAGACTCCGGTCTTCCGCGGTATACCCGCCCTTAGGACGACTTCGAATGGCCCTGCATGGCATTCCTGCCACGCACTAGCCAATAAATCGGCACTCCCAGTCCGATGACCACCAGGCCGGCACTGGATGTTCCAGGGTTCTCCCGAACGGCGTTGAGGACGATCAGCAGGCTCGCGACGGTGAAGAGCAGCGGAGCAACCGGGTACCCCCAAGTGCTGAATGGACGGGCTTCAGTCGGATGCTTCCACCGCAGGACGAACACCGCGAACACCGCGATGCCCGCGAACAGCACGATCGCGAAACCCGTGTATTCCACGAGCTCGCCGAAGGTCCCGGTCAACACGAGAATGCCGCTCCAGACGCCCTGTGCCACGATCGCTGCCACGGGCGTGCGCGTGCGGCTGTGGACGCGAGCGGCCGCCTTGAAGAAGAGACCGTCGCGTGCCATCGCGAAATAGACCCTCGGCCCGGCCAGCACCATCGCGCTAATGCTGGCCGCGATCATCAGGACCGAAGCGGCAGCCCACACGCCGCCCGCAGCAGGCCCGAAGAGCCGTTCCACCGCCATGTCCCCGAGGCGGGCCGCTTGGCCCGCCAGCTCGTCGAACGGCATGGCGTACAGGAACACCATGTTGAGCGCCAAGTAGACCACCACGACCACCGCGGTGCCCGCCAGCAGGGCTCTCGGCACGTTGCGGCCCGGGCTGTGGATCTCCTCGCTGACGTAGGCTGCGGCGTTCCACCCTGAGTAACTGAACATCACCGGAATCAGTGCGAACACCCAGTTCGCGGGGTCTACCGATCCACCGCCGGAGAAGTGTGAGAAGCTGCCGTCCCCGATGGAGAAGCCCAGCGCGACGACGACGGCCAAGGCCGAGGCCTTCGCTCCGGCCAGCACGTTCTGGACGACCCGCCCCGGACCGAGGCCCGCGCTGTGAACTGCCGACAGCCCCGCAATCACGGCCAGTGCCGTAACTGCTTGTGGCGAAACGGTCAGCGTGACGAATGGCAGCGGAAGTGTGAATATCGGCGTCGGATCCGCCGCTCCGGGGAAGAACCGGCCCAGAATTCCGGCCATCCCGACGGCGCTGGCCGCGATCGCTCCCGAGAACCCGGCGATGAACGAGGTCCAGCCGGTTAGGAACCCGGCCAGAGGACCGTAGGCCTCCCGCAAGTAGACGTACTCGCCGCCGGCACGGGGACGCAGCGCAGCCAGTTCAGCGTAGGCCAAGGCCCCGGCGCAGGCGAGCGCCCCGCCAACCAGCCAGACCCCGAGCATCGCCCACGGATCGGGAGACAACTGGGCCACGATCGCGGGAACTATGAAGATGCCGCCTCCTATGACGTTGGAAACGACGATAGCGGCCCCGTCCAAGGCGCCCAGCCGGCGCTGCAATCGCGGACTCCCGGCCCACTTAGCGGTGGCGGGCGTGGTGAGACCGGATTCGACCATATGGGATAATAATGCCTCTGGGTGAGGGCTGTCAATACAGGCCTCGGCCGGAAGGATGCCTCGAGGAGTGGAATCCTCAGAGCTAGTAGGAGGATATCGAATTGCGCGTTAGATGCCCACGGATCGCGGCGATTGCACTCGCCACCCTGTCTCTCGGCATGTTCCAGGCCGCCCCGGCCCAGCTGGGTAACCGGTCCGCGGAGCAGTGGATTGAGACGCTCCACAGGCCCGGGCGGGTTGAGGGCCTCCGAATCGACCAGGTCATCGAGAGGCTTCGACTCAAGTCCGGCATGGTGGTGGCAGACATCGGAGCCGGGACCGGAGTCTTCAGCCTGCCGTTCGGGGAGGCAGTCGCCCCCGACGGCAAGGTCTACGCGGTCGAGGTCGACCAAGGACTGGTTGATCACATCTCACAACGGATCGACGAAGCGGGCGCGGCCAACGTGCAGGCCGTGCTGGGCGAGTTCGGTGACCCGAGACTTCCCACTCAGCAGCTCGACCTTGCCTTCTTCCATGACGTGCTCCACCATGTCGAGGACCGCGCCGGCTACCTGAAGGCGCTAGCCGGATACATCAAGCAGACTGGCCGGATCGCGGTCATCGAGCGGGCTGGCGAGCATCACGAGCTGGGTCACGGAGGAATGAAGATGTCCGAGGAGGCGCTCGTGAATTGGATGAAGGATGCCGGCTTCGAGCTTTCGGAGGAGTACCACTTGTTCGGTGATCGGAAGCGGTTCGTCGTGTTCTCCAAGCTCTGACTACGAGCTCAGCTTGGGCATTCTCCCTGGAGGGGCTCCTCGGGCGTGCCGTCGCCACTTCCGTCGAGATCGTGATCCAACGCGGCGGCAGCAGCAAGGCCTGAGCCAATCCGTCCGGGGCGATCGGTAGGCTCGTACTGGTCCGGTGTAATAACCTTGGGGCTTGGGTCCGGGACCCGAAGTCCCCCCGGCGAGCGGGCAAGGAGAGAACTTCATGGCTGAACTGGTGCGCCTGAGTGTCCACGGCAGTGTAGGAGTCATCACTGTCGACAACCCCCCTGTCAACGCCCTGAGTCCGGGCGTCCCGCAGGGCATTCTGTCCGGCGTTGAGCATTTCACCGAGCGAGATGTGCAAGCGATCGTGTTGATCGGCGGCGGTCGAACCTTCATCGCGGGAGCGGACATCAAGGAGTTCGGCAAGATCACCTCTGGGCAGAAGCGGGAGGGCCCGGGGCTGCTAGACGTAATCGACGCGCTGGAGAGCTCTTCCATGCCGACGGTGGCCGCCATTCACGGCTACGCGTTCGGAGGCGGTCTGGAAGCTGCCCAAGGCTGTCACTACCGCGTCGCGCTGCGGTCGGCCAAGGTAGGCCAGCCGGAAGTGAGGCTGGGCATTATCCCGGGCGCGCAAGGCACGCAGCGCCTGCCGCGCCTAGCGGGGCTACCGATGGCTGTCCAGATGTGCGCCACGGGGAAGCCAGTCTCGGCCGGCGAAGCCTTCAAGTGCGGCATCGTGGACCGGCTGGTCGAGGGATCCTCGTACGACGACCTGCTGGCCGGCGCTGTGCGGTTTGCCGCTGAAGTCGCAGCGGGCGGCGGGCCGCATCCGAAGGCCAGCGAACGAGACGACAGGCTGTGCTCGCCGGAGGAGGCAGCCGGGATCTGCAATGCTGCTAGGGCCCTTTCGAGGAAGAAGCGGCGCGAGTTCATGGCCCCGATCAAGGCGATCGACTCGGTGGAGAACGCCGTCAAGCTGCCTTTCGCCGAGGGAGTCAAGCGTGAGGCCGAGATCTTCCAGGAGTGTCTGTTCTCAACGCAGTCCAAGGCACTGATCCACGCTTTCTTCGCGGAGCGCGCGGCGCGCAAGGTTCCGGATGTTCCCAAGGGTACTCCCGGACGGGACATCCGGTCGGCGGCCGTCGTCGGCGCGGGCACGATGGGCGGCGGCATCGCCATGTCCTACGCCAACGCAGGAATCCCCGTCCGAGTCAAGGAAGTCTCCCAAGTCGCTCTCGACCGGGGGATGGCTGTCATACGCGGAAACTACCAGCGCTCCGTCAAAGGCGGTCGCTTCACGCCGGAATTCGTCGAGCAGCGGCTGAATCTCATCACTCCCCAGACCAGCTGGGACGGATTCGAAGAGGCCGACATCGTCATCGAAGCCGTTTTCGAGAACATGGAGCTCAAGCAGAAGGTGTTTCGGCAGATCGATGGCGTGGCCCGTCCAGGAGCCGTGCTTGCGACGAACACCTCCACCCTCGATATCGACGCGATCGCTTCGGTGACTTCTCGGCCGGCTGACGTCATCGGTCACCACTTCTTCAGCCCGGCCAACGTCATGCGCCTGCTGGAGATCGTTCGGGGGGACGCCACGAGCAAGGAAGTCGTGGCCACTTCGATGAACCTCGCGAAGCGGCTTCGGAAAGTTGGAGTCTTGGTCGGGAACTGCCACGGCTTCGTCGGTAACCGCATGTTTCACCCATACCGCCGAGAGGCTCAGTTCCTCGCCGAGGAGGGAGCGAAGCCGTCGCGGATTGATCGCATTCTCTATGACTTCGGTGCGGCCATGGGCCCCATGGCGGTGGGCGACTTGGCGGGCCTCGACATCGGCATGCGGATCCGCAAAGAGTCTCCGCACCTCTATCCTCCCGGCACGCGCAGGCCCGTGGCCGAAGACGCACTGTGCGAGCTGGGGCGCTACGGCCAGAAGACCGGTGCCGGCTGGTACCTGTACGGAGAAGACAGGAGCCGCAGCGAGGATCCCGCTGTCGACGCGCTCTTAGAGCGCATCGCCGCCGAGCGCGGAATCGAGCAGCGGCAAATCCCCGACGACGAGATTCTCGACCGGATCGTCTACGCTCTGGTCAACGAGGGCGCGAGAATATTGGAGGAAGGGTACGCACTCCGGGCGTCGGACATCGACATTATCTACCTATACGGTTACGGTTTTCCGGCTTACCGGGGTGGCCCGATGTTCTACGCCGACACGGTTGGGTTGAACAATGTCCTAGCTCGGGTCGAGGAGTTCCACGCACGGCACGGGCATTGGTGGCGGCCGGCTCCGCTCCTGCAGGAACTGGCACAGCGAGGAAGTTCTTTCACCGATTGGGACAGGTCCCGCTGACCGATCGCAGCCGCTATGGCTGCAGTCGCGTTGTCTGGAAGACGTGTGTCGGATGCGCGGACCGTCGAGTCGGTGGACGCGCTGCTGTTGACTACTCTGGCCGATCGTCCGATGGTAGTTGCGCCGCCGCGGGATGCTAGGGACCCTCCCTCTCTACATGTTCCAGCGCCGGATCGCTCACCAGGTTTCCGCCGTAATTGAGGGCCTCTCGGACCGCATTGCGTCGCAGTGCCGGCGTGTCGGGCCATCTCGCTCCAGATCCACATGACCGCGCTGGCGGACGCACCGACCGCCTGAGACAGGCTTTGCTTCGAGCGTTCGCCGGGAGGAGGATGAGCCCCGCATAACCCGTTACAAGGGCACAGCGTGCTGGTCTACGTATTCTTGGACGCGGTCCCGAGGCGGACCGATGTAGTGGAACGGCTCAGCGTACTCGACTCCGTGCCGCCGCCCCCACTCGCGGTTGGTATCCAGCACGAACTCCCGAATGTAGTTGCGATTTGCAGTCCGGTCGTCGTTTCCCAGCAGTGGCAGCCGCCGACCTTCGGCGGCCAATCGGTCTCGCAGCCGCGCTCCGTTCTCCCCGGCCGGTCCTTGCGTCACGTTCGCCAGGTTGACGTCGATCTTGCCTTCCGCGTAGGAGGTGATGTCAACCACGCGGTTGACGAGCTGCGGCCCTCTGGCGAAGTAGTACTTCTCCTTGACCGCATGCGGCTCCAGCCCGGCATCGAAGTGCTCGCGGTAGTCCCATCGGGATCCTGCCATCCAGCAGGCCGCCTCCACGCAGCTCGCCGTGACATAGTGGTCGGGGTTCTCCTCGTAGTGCCCCCACGGGTCGTAGCAAATCACGGTGTCGACCTTCATCAGCCGGAACAGGAAGATCAGCCTCGCCCGCAGTTCCAGCCGCTCGATCCCGTCCATCAGGTGGTTGCGGTACCCGAGATCGTAGAACTTCTCGAGGCCCATAAGACGGCCCACCGCGATCGTGTCTCGCTCGTTATTCAGCACCACCTCGCCGTAGGTGTCGCCGCGGCCCGCCATCTCGTCGTTGCTGGTCCGGATCAGGATGCCGCGGTAGCCTTCCGCGACGAGCTTGAGCACGGTCCCGCCCGCGAAGATGGGCACGTCGTCGCAGTGCGGCTGGATCGCGGCCAGCGTCCTGCCCTTGTGCGGCTGGCCGCTGCAATCCATTTCCACGACCATGTCGGCATCCCGTCCGATCGGCTCCGCGGGCATCGCGAACCCGGCCCCGGCTCCGCCCGCCAGCGATCCGCCGAGAAAATTACGTCGTCGCATGCCTCTGGCCGCCTCAGTCCACGTACGCGATGCAGTCGATCTGTAGGAGCTGACCGGGCCTACGGAAGCCCGTTGCGCCGAAATACGACCTTACCGGGCGGGGATCGCTGAAGAACTCGTTGTAGGCCTCGTTCATTCCCGGCCAGTTGCGCTCTGGATCCACCAGCGAGACTTGCACCTTGAGCACGTTCGCCATCGAGCTGCCCGCCCTCTCCAAGCTCTCCCGCATGATAGTGAGGGCGTCCGAGGTCTGCTCTCGGACATCGCCGGGCCCGTCAGGCCGGCGGTTCGGATACCACCCGCCAATCCCGC
Organism: Bryobacterales bacterium; assembly: GCA_963662745.2. GTDB lineage: Bacteria > Acidobacteriota > Terriglobia > Bryobacterales > UBA6623 > VXMF01. Next base: position 2,495,893 of record CAXXUI010000001.1, on the reverse strand, counting down.
TGAGAAACAGCAGGTGCCCCGAGCGGACGGGCCCGCCTACGCGTTCTTTGGCTGGCCGCCAATCCTCCCCTTGGACGGCCGTCGCGCCAGCCATTCCCAAGGCGGCAAGGGCAGCCGCTCTGCGACGGGTTGGCGTGTCTCTGTCTGGCATGGCGATTGCTCCTCACTTGATCCTGCCACAGCTTGGGAGCTACGTTGGTCTCCAAGCGGCCGGCCCGGCCTAGGGGCGCTACGGTCGATCGCCGAGTCGCCGGCAGTTCGGCGGGCGGTCCGAAGCCGCGTCTCACACCAAATTGGATGGCACCCGAACCTCAGCTGCGCTCCCAAGTGGCCCTGGTTGGCGGACCTCTCGGACCATTCCTCCGCGGGGATCTAGTGCCCCGTCAAATCTAACATTTCTGGTAACTGCCCAGGTAGGGGTGCACCACGGTGGTCAGAACAGGCGTTGAGAGTGGCGTCTGAGGTAGCATGTCAGCGTTGTAGAGAGCCTGTCAGGAGCTGCTGCCGTGAGAGCCGGAGTGCATCGGAGGGGTCGGTGGTTGGGGGCGGCGGTTGGCATGGGTGTGCCATGCAAGACGGTTCCCAACTCTGCAGCGATGGGTGCGGGCCTGTCCCGGTCACGCCACCGAGTCCCACCCTGCATCCCAGGCACATTTTATTGTCCTGATTGCAGCGTGCGCCGTGCTAAGGCACTGGCTCCCAGCGGGTGCGAAGCCCGCCCGGCTAACTGTCGCTCCAGCCGGAAGCCGTCGGAGCGGGTCATGGAGGTAACGACATGGACTGAAGCACTCCGACGTGACGGGCCGCCTTATGGGCGGCTCAGCGAGCACGCAGGCCGCAACGCGAGTGAACGCCGAGCAGGCCTCGAAAAGGATGATGCGGAGGCCGACCCGCCGTTGTTTCGGGGAAGGCAGCCAGCGTCCGGGAAGCGAGCGACGCGAGCACCGGGCGTCTCCGCCGGGGTATTGGCGGCAGCATGCGTGCCAGAGGGAGACGGAGGCAACACGGGAAGCCCTGTCGGTGGCGTGCACGCGCCAACCGGCATCCCGCGAGGGACAGGCCGGGCCGGTCAGGGTGGCGGAGAGGCCCGTAGTACCGGGGAAGCCGGGTCATGCCGGTGGAGGGAAGGGGCCTCAGTTCGAGAGCGATGCAGGAAGGGGGACAGGACCGATGGAGACTGGCGCGAGCCTATTAGCTCCGGAAAAGTTCGGAGACTCCAGAGCGCATCACCTGCGCAAGCGAAGGAAGACCCGGACCACCGCGCGCAGCAGTGGCCGGGAGAACTGGCACGCGCCGTTGACGCACCTGCGGACCAGCGGCTCAGCCAGTGGCTGTGTCGGCAGCACCAGGCGAAGTCGGGCCACCCCGTGCGGTACCCGAGCGAGAGGCTGAGGATTGACTTCGGCCTCGTGCGCCTGCCAGTGCGGACGGCCAGCTTTCCGTGGGCGAAGGCAGGATCTCGTCCGAGAGCCGGATGCTGGAAATCGGCACGTCCGGTTCGATGAGCGGGGAGAGGAGACGTAGCTAAGCGGGAAGGTCAGTGAGGCACCTACAGATGGCGAAAGCCGTAGGAACAACCCTAAAACAGCTACTGCTTCCTTGCTAAGGCCAACGCGCCTCTCCTCGACTCTACGGTCTGGGAGAGTTTGAATCGTGCTTCCACGTTCTGTGCAGTTGCTGGGAGCGGCCCGAGAGCCTGCCGCGAGGGGCGCAGGCAGGCTCTCCGGGCGACATCGTCGGCTGAGGCTGAAGCGCCGACGCAGCGGTCCCGTTCCGCCGGGTCAGGCGGAACCTGGCTGGCAGCCGGGCGAGCCGCCCGGGCTAGCGCCGGGGCGGGGTCAGCAGCAGATCGAGCGCCTCCTGCGGGCGCGCCCCGTAATGTCGGTTGGCCTCCGGCACGTAGGCGAACTCGGTCTGGCAGCGGATGATCGATATCGCCGCGTTGGTCAAGCAGGCCAGATTGTGCGGCAGCTCGCGCACCCAGACCCGGCAGCTTCCGTGTTGAATGTCAAGCGCGAAGCGCCAGAAAAAGGCACCTCCGGAGGGGCTGCCGGGAGAGGCAGACGGTGGTGGGTCCACGGTGGCGTGACGGCATGCGGTAATGACACCTCGGCATGCACGACCCTCGCGGACGGAGGTGGCGCGGTCGGTCGGGCTGGGTGAAAGGCTGGCAGGCCGCCCGCCAGGCGGCCTGCCGCAGTGCTGTTGCTGAAGGGGGGTTTCACCCCCCTGCTCCCTGCGGTCGCCTCCCCCCAAGGTTTTCTGAGGCATGGGACGACTCCGATGCAATCCCTGGCGGGTGGCTGCGAGAAGGCGGCGGCCCGACACGCAGGGTGCGGGCCGCCGCGGCGGCCATCGCAGTCCGTCACGCCCGTATCCCTGGCGGGTTGCTCCTCAGCAGAGCCCGCTTCCGTTTCAGGGCGCACCGGCAGCCTACCAGCCTTCCCTCCTGGGCGCGGCCCCGTCATGCGGCCGCCTTTCGCGCCGGCGGCTCCGGCTGCCACCGGCGGTCGTGGTGCAGCAGCGAGTTCAGCACCCGCAGCAGCTTCCGGATCACCGCCACCAGCACCAGCTTGCCCAGCTGCGGGCCCTTGCTGGCCAGCAAACGCTCGTAGTAGGCCCGCAACTCCGGATTCCAGCGCCGGGCGCTCAGGGCCGCCATGTACAGCTGGTTGCGCACGGTTTGCCTCCCGCCGCGGATGCTGCGCCGACCCCGCGTCTGGCCGCTGTCCTGGTCGTACGGCGCCACCCCCATGTTATTTGTCACATTATTTGGCACGAAAATGGGCTGTTTTTGTCAAACTGGATGATTCCAGATAAGGGAACTTTCTCATTTAATGTGACAAATCCATCGGCGTGGGTGAGTCGGCCGGTAGGCTTTCGGACATGCGTTGGAGGTGCTGCGCGGCAGTCTTGCCTGCAATTGCGTGCGCGCAGGGCCGGGAGCCGGGCGAGAACGCCTACGCTCCTCCTGACCCCTTCCTTTTCCTTCTTGCAGTAGCAGTTTTCGAGCTCGCCCTCGCCCCCAGCCAGACGCAAGCAATCCGGAAAATTCCGCTCCCCGCCTGCCATTTAATCCGGAAAACGCCTTGCCAAATAAACCGGAAGACAACACCCCACCAGCGCCGCCGCCTGCGCGTGCCCGATCTCGCCCAGCTCCGGCAGCTCCGCGCACAACACCGCCGCCGTGATCAGCCCGCAGCCCGGCACCGATTGGATGATCTCCGCACGCCGCTTCAGGCCCTTGTCGCCGCGCAGCAGCGCCTCGATGGCGGCCTCCAGCTGGTCGATGTCCCGGCCCAACTCGGCGATCGAGTTTTCCATGCAGCTCGCCGCACCTTCGTTAAATTCTTTCGCACTCTTTCTTATTGAGTCGCGATGATTCACCAACACCCTCCTGGCTGCCACCAAATCCGCCAAGTCCCGCAACGACTCCTCTTTGGGCGAGCTGCCCTTGCCCAGCCCCAGGCGCGCGAACAGGGCCAGCAGCTGCGCGTCCGCCAGATCGTTCTTGGCCTCCTGCCCGATCGAGCGCGCGAAGTTGCGCGTGCGGCGTGGATTGACCAGCACCACCTCCACGCCCGCGGCGTCGAGGCACTGGTGCAGCTGCCGGTGGTAGCGCCCGGTCGGCTCCATCGCCACGCGCTCGGCGCCCAGCTGCAGCACCCAGTCGCGCAGCGCCCTCCGACCGGCGCGGTCGTTGGCGAACTCGCGCCGCTCGGCGCGCGGATCCGAACAGACGTCCAGCCGCCGCTTGCTGACGTCGACGCCGACGGTGGTTCCGACCGCCGGTTGCGGCGCGCCGGCGGGGGTCTCAGGTTGGTTCATAGTGCTATCCTCCGAGTGTCCTCATGCCACGGCCGAGTGGTGCTTCCTGCTTCTCCTAGCCTCTTGGATGCGATTCCGTTTCGGTCTTCCGTACAGGTCTGACAGGAAGCGCTGCGGCGGGCGGTCCAGCTGTCCAACGAACCCTTGTTCCAGGTGGACACGACCCGACCCGCCGCACGCCGCGAGGTTCGGCCGAGCCTCGCGGCGGACCCCCGCCGCCAGGCGGGGGGACATTGATCCAGGCCCGCTGCGGAGCGGGCGCTGCCGGCCGGCAGATGTTTCCGCGGAGCGGTCCGGCGACCGCACAAGGCAGCCCCAGGAGCTGCCCAGCAGCGCGAAACTCCGCGCTCGGGACCCGAGCCCCTAGCCACGCTGGTGACCACAGCGTCACGGTGGACTCCCCCAACACGGCCAGGGCCATCAAGCCCCCGAGCCCCCAGCCACGCCGGTGACGACAGCGTCGCAGAGTGCTTGGCACCCTGCCCGCCGTTCCGGCCCGTTTGCGCTGTGCTGGCCACTGTTTCTAACATAAGAGCGGTCCTCGTCGTAGGTGAAGTCGCGCACGTAGTGCAGGCGGTTCTCGATCTGCCAGTGGTGGCGCACCAGCGCCGCTAGTTGCGCGGGCGTCGCCTGCTGCGCTGTCAGCGAGGTGAGCGCGTAGCTCACTTGGGTGCTGCGCCGCCCGCTCTTGAGCACCTCCCGCTGGCGCTCGATGCGGATCGCCAGGCGGCGGCCGTACAGGTCGGCATAGCCGTCCCAGTCCGGGTCGCTGAGATCCTTGACCCAGTAGCGCCGACGGTCGATGCGACCGTGCTCCTTGTCGAGCGTCTCGTGGCACGGGCAGCCCTCGAACAGCATGTGCTGCAAGTCGTCCAGCAGCGTGGGCTGGTTGCCCTTCACGGCGGTCACCACGTAGTGCGCGTCGCAGTCGTCGAGCAGGCTGCGCGCCGTCTGCTGCTGCGCGTGCAGCGCATCGAGCGTCACGCAGCGCCCGGACAACTCCAGTTGCCCGGCCAAGCTGCGCACGGCCGGGATCTCGTTGGTCTTGCTGCCGATCTCCACCTGGCCCAGCACCAAGCCGCTGCCGTGCTCCACCGCCGCGACCAGCATGCGGCGGCCCTGCGCGGTCTGCTGGGAAGCGCCGCGGACATCCTTGCCGTCCATCGCGATGCCCGCCGGCAGCGCTGGCCCAGCGCCCTGCTCGGGAGTCTGCCCGGTCGCTGGCTGCGAGTCCCCAGCGGCCTCATCCGCCAGCCGCTGCGCACTTTGCTGGCTGGCCCACGCCGCCACCGCCCGCTCTAGTGTCTGCGCTGGCAACCTGGACAAGATGTTGTGGAAGGTCGTGATCGAGGGGGTCGTGTAGCACTTCCGACTGGGACTGAAGAAACACTCCAGCGCCTGCCGCTGGGACTGGTCCAGCAGCGCCGCGAACTGAGCGAACGCCGTCACGCCGCGGAAGCCGCACAGCCGCGCTGCCATGGCCAGCACCAGCACCGTGCGCAAGCCGTAGCGCCGACCGCGCGCACAGCGGTAGTCGGCCACCTCCGCCAAGTAGTCGAACATGCTGCGCAGCTCGCTCGCCGGCGGCGGCTCGCTGCGCTGCGGGCCCTGCCAAGCCGGGTCCTCCTCGGGCTGGCTCAGCGCCACCCTCGCCTGGGCTTCCAATTCGTACACTAGAACCTCCTTGGGCTGGCCGTGATGGCGCCACTGCGGCTGGGCACCCGGCTGCCGCGCGTAGCCGCCAGTGAACCCCAGCGAGCGCCAGTTCGCCGCCCGATAGCAACTGCCCGAAAACTTGGCCCGATCCACGAACGACTCCGCGAGCAACGCCGGATACCCGTGTTCGGCCAGGATGTCGCCCGACAAGCGGCGCAGGCTCAGGCCCAGCACCCGCGAGGCTAGGTTGGGCACCCCCTAGTAGGCCGGCAGGATCACGAAGCGCGCGTTCTGCACCACCAGATGCAAGCGCCGCAACTGCTGCTCCAGCGTCCAGCCGATCCACTCGTCGCGCGCCGTCAGCTGGAGCGCCGCCGCCTGCCAGCCGACCAGCGCCACCCAGGCCGGGCCCAGCGTGGCCACCTGCCGCAAGCTCCTGCCGAACAGGCCCCCGAACCCCAAGTAGTGGTGGGCCCCGACCAGCCGGTCCCAGAGCCGGTGCTGCTGGGCACCGCAGGTCGGACGCACCCTGATCGAGCGCAGCGGCACAGCGCCACGTGGCGGCGACAGGCTCTCCACAGGACCCACCCTGACAGATCGAGAAGGAAATGTCCAGCCCTTGCGGCGAAAAAAACCGGTGCCGACGAGCGTAGTGTCTAGTGGATCCGGTTCAGTGGATCCGGTTCGCACAGACTCCTGTTACCACTGCCCTTCCGAATCCGAAAATAAAATAGCCCTGCCCTGCATCCCGAGTGCTGACCGGCTGCGCACCAAGCGAACGCAACTCGAGGGGCACGGGCCGGGCTCTGGAGAAGCATTCTGGACCAATGAGATGAGTTCTGACACAAATAGCACGCAATAAGTCGTTTCCATCTTCAAGAACACATGCTATGCTAGGAGCGTTGCAGGGCTTGGGGCGGTCGAGCGAGGTTCGGGCCGCGTGGGAAGCGAGAGATGAGTCGTCGGCGCGCAGCGAGAGGTAGCGAGGACCAGCGTCGAGCCGACCAGCGGGACGCGGTGCCAGAGCAGCGGGCAGTGGATTACCAACAGCTGCAAGCGGCTTTCAAGGCACTGCAGGCCACCAACGCGGCACTGCAGGCGGAGAACGCGCGGCTGCAGGAGCGCGTGTCCGAGCTGGAGCGGCGCTTGGGCTTGGACAGCACGACCAGCAGCCAGCCGCCCTCCAGTGACGGCCCGCGCAAGCCGCCGGCCCGGCGCCGGACCTCCAGCCTGCGGGGCAAGTCCAAGCGCAAGCCGGGCGGGCAGAAGGGGCACAAGGGCACCACGCTGCAGCGCACGGATCAGCCCAACCAGGTCCAGAACCACTGGCCGCAGCAATGCAGTGACTGCGGCGCGCCGCTGGAGGCCGAGGACGCGACGGGCCAGCCGGTGGCGCGGCAGGTGTTCGACCTGCCCGAGCCGCAGCCGCCGGAAGTGACCGAGCACCGCGCCCACGCCTGCCGCTGCGCGCAGTGCGGCGGCACGACACGGGCGGAGTTCCCGGAGGGCGTGCAGGGCCCGGTGCAGTACGGGCCGCGCCTGGCGGCGGTGGTGGTGTATCTGCAGTGCGCGCACTTCCTGCCCGAGCGGCGGCTGGCGCAATGGCTGCAAGACCTGTTCGGAGTGAGTTTGTGCGCGGCGACGGCGGCGCGGATGACGCGCACGCTGGCCGATCGCTGGCAGGGGTTCACTGAGCAAGTGCACGCTTGGATCCGGACCTCGGCGCCGGTGAAGCATCTCGACGAGACCGGCTACCGCATCCGGGGCCGGACGCAGTGGCTGCACGTGCGGCTGTTATTTGTCACATTATTTGGCACGAAAACGGGCTTTTTTTGTCAGACTAGATGATTCCAGCTAAGGGAACTTTCTCATTTAATGTGACAAATCCATCGGCGTGGGTGAGTCGCCCGGTAGGCTTCCGGACATGCGTTGGAGGTGCTGCGCGGTAGTCCTGCCTGCAATTGCGTGCGCGCAGGGCCGGGAGCCGGGCGAGAACGCCTACGCTCCTCCTGACCCCTTCCTTTTCCTTCTTGCAGTAGCAGTTTTCGAGCTCGCCCTCGCCCCCAGCCAGACGCAAGCAATCCGGAAAATCCCGCTCCTCGCCTGCCATTTAATCCGGAAAACGCCTTGCCAAATAAACCGAAATACAACGTGCGCCGTGCTAAGGCACTGGCTCCCAGCGGGTGCGAAGCCCGCCCGGCTAACTGTCGCTCCAGCCGGAAGCCGTCGGAGCGGGTCATGGAGGTAACGACATGGACTGAAGCACTCCGACGTGACGGGCCGCCTTATGGGCGGCTCAGCGAGCACGCAGGCCGCAACGCGAGTGAACGCCGAGCAGGCCTCGAAAAGGATGATGCGGAGGCCGACCCGCCGTTGTTTCGGGGAAGGCAGCCAGCGTCCGGGAAGCGAGCGACGCGAGCACCGGGCGTCTCCGCCGGGGTATTGGCGGCAGCATGCGTGCCAGAGGGAGACGGAGGCAACACGGGAAGCCCTGTCGGTGGCGTGCACGCGCCAACCGGACTCCCGCGAGGGACAGGCCGGGCCGGTCAGGGTGGCGGAGAGGCCCGTAGTACCGGGGAAGCCGGGTAATGCCGGTGGAGGGAAGGGGCCTCAGTTCGAGAGCGATGCAGGAAGGAGGACAGGACCGATGGAGACTGGCGCGAGCCTATTAGCTCCGGAAAAGTTCGGAGACTCCAGAGCGCATCACCTGCGCAAGCGAAGGAAGACCCGGACCACTGCGCGCAGCAGTGGCCGGGAGAGCTGGCACGCGCCGTTGACGCACCTGCGGACCAGCGGCTCAGCCAGTGGCAGTGTCGGAAGCACCAGGCGAAGTCGGGCCACCCCGTGCGGTACCCGAGCGAGAGGCTGAGGATTGACTTCGGCCTCGTGCGCCTGCCAGTGCGGACGGCCAGCTTTCCGTGGGCGAAGGCAGGATCTCGTCCGAGAGCCGGATGCTGGAAATCGGCACGTCCGGTTCGATGAGCGGGGAGAGGAGACGTAGCTAAGCGGGAAGGTCAGTGAGGCACCTACAGATGGCGAAAGCCGTAGGAACAACCCTAAAACAGCTACTGCTTCCTTGCTAAGGCCAACGCGCCTCTCCTCGACTCTACATGAGCACGCCGCTGCTGACGTTCTATCGCACCAGCGCGAAGCGGAGCGCGGTGGGGCGGGGCCTAGTGGGCTGCCTGATGCACGACTGCTGGCAGTCGTACTTCCGGGTGCCGGGGGTGGTGCATGCGCTGTGCAACGCAGACATCCTGCGCGACCTGCAGGCGCTGGTGAAGATCGACCAAGAGGATTGGGCGGGGCGCATGCAGCGGCTGCTGCGACGGGCGGCGCGGGCGGTGCGCATGGCCAAGCGGCTGGGAGTGCCGCTGCCGGACTCGCTGCTGGAGCGGATCCGGAAGCGGTACGAGCGGCTGGTGCAGGAGGGGCTGGACTACTGACCGGTGCAAAAGTCTTGCGCAGGTGCCACCTCGCGTGAGGGGTGTCGTGCGCAAGCAGGGTCAGAGGAGTTCCTGCAGAGAATGTGGGGCTGCTACTATTCATATAGGGAGTTTATGGAGCGGACCATTTGGAGAGCATTGAATCTATACTGTGCGAGTCCTCCCTGTCATAGACGTCGATCCGTCCGGCCCCCAGTTGCCTCCACACTCCGCTGTGTGGTATCCTATGGTCATGTTCTTGGTGCCACTCCTTGTCTTCTCCAAACTCACTGAAGCGCTGCAGTTCGATGTAAAGAAAGCAGTCGTTGAAGAAATCAGAAATGGCCGGTCTTTTTGGGCTGTAAGCAGAATGGTAGGCGTCCATCAGTCCACGGTTCGCCGCTGGTGGGTCCTCTACAGTGCTAAGGGCGTCAACGCACTCCACAGAGGTACTGAGGGGAGCAAAAGTCATTTCCTTGTGTTCTGGCACTCTATTCCACGTCAAATACGCTTGCGAACCGCGTGCTGAGCATGGTATTATCGGATTATGAAGCTAAGCTTTAAGCAGGACTTCAGAAAGGTCCCACTCTTAGAAAAGGTCGCCATCAGAAAGAGAGTCGTTACGCTGGTTCAGGGTGGACTCCAGATTCCCCTGCTGGCCTCGCTCTTCTCTGTCACTCAAGCGACCATCAATACTTGGCTTGTCAAGGTCGGTGCAGATGGCTTTGGTGCCTTGGAAGATAAGCCACGTTCTGGCCGTCCGCGAATCCTGAGCGACGAAATCGTGCAGTGGGTGCTCGTCACTGTCCGTGATAAGACCCCCCAGCAGATGAAGTTCTCGTTCGCCTATTGGACGGCGGGCCGCGTGCGACAGGCCGTCCTCGACAAGTTCGGTGTCAAAGTCAGTGTCTGGACTGTGCGTCGCACTCTCAAGCGCCTGGGCCTGACACCCCAGAAGCCCAAGTTCCGCTCGTATCTCCGCAGCATCGGCGATGTGAAGGCTTGGATTGACAAGACATACCCTGAATTGAAGGCGAAAGCACGCAGGAACGGCGCTGTGATCGTGTTCGCGGACGAAGCCGGGATGCGAGCGGACTACCATGTCGGACGGACCTGGGGCATGCGTGGCAAGACCCCTGTCGTGGTCGACACGGGCCAGAGGTTTCGCTGGAACATGTTCGCGGCCATCACGCCAGACGGTCAGATTCACTTCCGTATTCAGTCGAAGAATGCCAAGGCGGTGAGTTTCATTGAGTTCTTGCAGACGTAAGGATTCAGTAAGGCGGGCGCTGGGTACTCCCTGACTGAATCCTTGCGCGGTGTAGGTGCTGGTTCTGGGAACGGGGTGCGGGTGCGCGTGGCGGGGAGCGGACAGAGGTGGTGCGGCGCTGCGGTGCTGGCTGAGCGGGTGGGTCGGTGCGATGCGGTGCCCTAGGGAACGGCGCATGGGCGACTGTAGCGGAGTGAACATCAGCGGACGGCATGGTTTACACTGGAGGTGTTCGGAGCCGTGGCGAGGAAGGTGGCAGCACAGGCGTCGGGAGCGGTATGCAACTGTGCCCGCAGCGCAGCGCTGGAGCAGCAGCTGGCCGCGGAGCGGGAGGCTCGGGCGGCGGAGAATTGTGCCAAGGATGCGCTGCTGGAGGCGTGCCAAGCCGAGCTGGCCGCCAAGCAGGCGCAGCTGGAGGCGTGCCAAGCCGATCTGACCGACAAGGAGGCGCAGCTGCAGGAGCTGCGCCGGGATCGGTTCGGGCGCAAGACCGAGGTGATCGATGTGGGCTCGGCGGACGGCGCGAAGCCTCCCGCGTCGCTGCCCGGGGGAGAGGCGGATGGCGCGGACGATCCCGCGTCGCTGCCCGGTGAGGACGATCCGGACCAGCCGCCCTCCGGGGCGGGCCGGACCGAGCCGCCGCAAGAGGGCCAGCGCAAGCGCAAGCGCGGGCGACAGCCGGGGCAGCCCAATCCCGGGCGCACCGACCGCGGGCATCTGCCCCAGCGGCGGGAGGTGAGCGAGCCGCAGGAGCGCGCGTGCCCCGACTGCGGGAAGCCGTACCGCAAGGACGGCAACAAGCAGAGCACGATCTACGAGCTGCAGCTGGAGGCGCTGGCGCGCCAGATTGTGCGGCAGCGGCTGCGCCCGCAGTGCGATTGCGAAGGCGCGCGGGCGGTGGTGGGACCGCCGGCACCGCGGCTGGTGCCTAGCACGCAGCTGGGCACCAGCGTGTGGACGTTCTGCTTGGTGCAGGTGTTCGCGCTGCTGAGAACGCAGGCCAAGGTGGCCTTGGACTTGGGGCAGCTGGGCTTGGAGATGAAGAAGTCGACGCTGTCGGCGGGCCTGCGGCGGCTGAGCGGCTTGTTCGAGCCGCTGGTGGCCGGCATCGAGCAGCTGCAGGCGGGCGCGGCGGTGCTGTATGTGGACGAGACGACTTGGCCGGTGCAGCAGGTGGAGAGCGGGGGCGGACGGAAGCGCTGGTGGCTGTGGGTGTGCGTGACGGACGGGGCGGTGCGCATGCGGATTCTGCCGACGCGGGGCTCGCCTGCGGCGCAGCAGCTGCTGCGCCGCGTGCTGGAGCGGGGGCAGGGGCTGGCGACGGTGGTGTGCGATCGCTGGAGTGCGTACAAGGCCATGGCGCGGCGAGCGGGCGGCGCAGTGCGACTGGCATGGTGTTGGGCTCATCAGAGGAGAGATTTCCGGCGGGTGGGGACTGGCTACCCGGAGTTGGAGGCCTGGTCGCGGGACTGGCTGCAGCGCATCGGCCAGCTGTTCCATCTGGCGAAGCGCCGGCGGGCGGTGTGGCAGCCGGAGCTGCCGCTGGCCGCGCAAGGGCCGGAGTTCCAGGCGGTGCAGCAGCGTCTCGAGCAGGCCTTCGCCAGCCTGCTGGGGCGGGCCCGGCGGGAGCTGGAGCGGCTGGCCAGCCAATGGGACGGCGCGCGCGGGCGCGCGCGGGCGCTGCTGGATGCGCAAGGCAAGGCGCTGCACTCGCTGCTGTCGCACCGGGACGGGCTGGGGGTGTTCGTGCAGGATCCGCGGGTCGCCCCGGACAACAACGCGGCGGAGCGGGCGCTGCGCTGCGCGGTGATCGGGCGCAAGACCAGCTTCGGATCGGGCAGCGAGCAGGGGGCGCACCTGACGGCGCTGCTGTACTCGGTCTACGGGACGCTGCAGCTGTGGGGGCTCAACTACTACGCCTGGACGCTGGACTACCTCGACGCCTGCGCGCGGAACGGGGGGCGGCCGCCGGAGAATCTGGACCCGTGGCTGCCCTGGGCGATGGACGAGACTCGCCGGGCGCAGTTGTCGCAACCCCCGCGCTTGGCGGGAGCACGGCCGGACAGGCCGGCTTCCGAGCCGGGCGGGGACGCCCTGCCCTGGGCCGCCTGATCCGGCCCGCTGCCGGGCCAACTGACGATGGCAGCCCATCCACAGGGCTGTCTCCTCCCCAGCTCCACGCGTTAGCGCTGACGCCCCCATCCACCCAACATGCCCTAACCGTAAGCTCAACCCGGAGTGCCCAGCGCCCTCCTTACTGAATCCTTACTTGCAGACAATCCAAGCCGAGCAACAGAAGCCGATCTACGTAGTAGTCGACAACTGCAGCATCCATACGGCGCGCGTGGTGAAGGAGTTCTTAGCAGCATCAGCGGGTAACGAGCAGGTCGAGTTGTTCTTCCTGCCGGTCTACTCTCCGCAACTGAATCCGGTGGAGCTGTTGTGGGCGTGGGTGAAGCGCCGGGTTGGCCAACAGGTGTTCAAGACCCAGTCGGAATTGAAGGACCTCCTGGCAGATGCGATCGCCCAGCTCAGGAAGGCCCCTCAAGTCGTTCAGAAATTCTTTGAACAGGAGGACTGCAAGTACATCTTGGCGTGACACCTCAGACGGCAATTACTTTTGCTCCCCTCAGTAAGAGGACAGGACGACCGCCCAAGCTGAAGAACCGCCACTGGCAATGGATGCTGAACACAGTGGTGACCAAGACGCCGCAGCAGTTGCGGTTCGAGTTCGCCCTGTGGACCGCCAACATTGTGCGCATGGCTCTGCAGGAGAAATTCGGATTGCAAGTGAGCCGCTGGACGGTGCAACGCGCCATGAAGAAGTTGAATCTCACACCGCAGAAACCCAAGAAGAGAGCGTTGAAGCATGACCGTGAGAAGGTCCGGAAATGGCAGTTTGAGACGCTTCCGGCACTAGTGAAGCGTGCGGTCCAGGAGGGCAAGACGATAGTATTCGCAGACGAGTCGGGCCTAGCAGCGCAGTGCGTGTACGGGAGGACCTGGGGCCGAAAGGGAGAGACTCCGATTGTGAAGACGGCGAACTCGAAGTACCGAGTGAGCATGCTGGCAGCGATCAGTCCGGACGGCAGGTTGCACTGGAAGCTGCATGAAGGTTCCGTGAGCGCACTGACATTCATTGAGTTCCTGGAGCAGGTGAAGCAGGCTACTGCAGGGACCGTGATCGTGGTTGTGGACAATGCGAGCGTGCATACGGCGAAACTTGTTCGGGAATGGTCGAAGGCACAAGAGGGCCAGATCGAGTTGGAGTATCAGCCGACGTACAGCCCGGAAGTGAACCCGGTGGAGATCCTGTGGGCGTGGGTGAAGAGTCGGGTGAGTCGGATGCTGAGCAAGACGAAGGCGGAGATGAGGAAGAACCTGAAAGCGGCGTTAGAACGACTGAGCGAAGACAGTGAGCTGGTGAAGAAGTTCTTCAGTGAGCAGGATTGCAAGTACATTGAGCAGGCATTGAAGGCAGCATGAGTCTAGTTGTAGGTCACATCACTTGGGGAATCCAACTGCTCGAACAGGCGAACCTCTATAGCTTGACTCTTGAATTCTCTGTACTTCACTCGACATCTCCCGGTGCCCGTGCAACGATGTTCTCTAACGCGAGCCTGCGAAATCTGGCCCGCTTTATGAGTGCAAGACTTTTGCACCGGTCAGTACCACCGCGGGCTGGAGCCGCTGGCGCGGGGCCGGCGGGGGCGGAAGAAGCGGCGGCCAGGGCACAATCTGGCACTGCGGCTGCGGGACCGCCAAGCGGACGTGCTGCGCTTCCTGACGGACTTCGCGGTGCCGTTCACGAACAACTTGGCCGAGCAGGACCTGCGCATGATGAAGCTGCGGATGAAGATTTCGGGGTGCTTCCGCACCGAGCAAGGGGCGCGGGACTTCGCCACGCTGCGCAGCGTGCTCTCGACTGCGCGCAAGCAAGGCCGCCATGCGATCGAGGCCCTGCTGACGCCCCCGGACGAGCTGTTCGTCAGCCTGAAGTTCTAGCCCGGCCCTCACGCGACCCTCGACGGACTTCCGTTGGCTCCTCTAACCCGATCCGAGTTGCAGCTCGACTACCTAGGCAGTTACCGTCCGCGGGCCGGAGGCTGGAAATTGGCACGTCCGGTTCGCTGAGCGGGGAGAGGAGACGCAGCTAAGCGGGCAGGTCAGTGAGGCACCTACAGATGGCGAAAGCCGTAGGCACAACCCTAGAACAGCCACTGCTTCCTTGCTAAGGCCAACGCGCCTCTGCTCGACTCTACAACCGTGTACAGAGCGCCTTCGTGCGAGGTCGCACGACCTCGACATGCCATTGCGGGTCAGCGGCCTGCCTCGCTGGGATCAAGAGACCGCCTGCTGCGCCTCCCCTGAAGCTGAGAACGTCCGCGCGGGAAAGCACGCGCCTTGACGGAATGGACTGCCCTCGCTCCGCCTCGCACTGTCATGACCGCCATCCCCGCCGCTGCCATCTCTGCCAGCGCGCTGCCTGCTGGCTGCCACCCCGATCTCGCCACTTGCCGTCCCGAACCCTGCCTGGCGGCGTGACAGTGGGCATCCACATACGGGTCTTCTGACAGTCATTGACGACGAGGATGAGGACCGTCGAGGGCGGTCTGATCGAGAGCTGCCAAGCCCCTCATCCGGGCCTGCAGGCGGCTCGGATGGCCGAAGCCTTGGGTGTGGAGGCCGGCCCCACCGCAAGCGAGTCTGAGCCCTCGTCACAACGCCCGGGAACGCTCACCAAAGTGTAGTGCCACGGGTGCCAATGAGCCGATCATGCTGCCTCTTTCCGGGCAACCGGCACTTACCTGTGGGACCCCGTGGCGAACTCCAGTGCAGGGCGCCAGCCCGGTCGAAGTCGCACTCACGGAGGGCCTCAGCAGGGCGGCGTCGGGTGTTCGGATCGAGCGGTTGCGGCCGGAGGGGGGTTCGGGGAACGCCCGAATGCTGCAGAACGGTGCGGTCCCGGCTTGAGCGGGAAGTCGCCTAGCGCTGCGCCAGCAGTCGCTTGAGGCGCAGGACCTCCCGGCGGACGCGCTCCGTTGCGGCCTCGGCCCGTTCGGCCCTGGCCCTCTCGGCCTGGCGTTCGGCCTCGGCCCGTTCGGCCCTGGCGCTCGCGGCGGCCTCGGCGGCCTCGGCCCGTTCGGCCTTGGCGCTGGCGGCGGCCTCGGCGGCCTCGGCCTGTGCGCGCCGCTCGGCTTCGCGTTCGGCCTTGGCGCTGGCGGCGGCCTCGGCGGCCTCGGCCTGTGCGCGCCGCTCGGCTTCGCGTTCGGCCCTAGCGCTCGCGGCGGCCTCGGCGGCCTCGGCCCGTTTGGCCCTAGCCCTCGCAGCTGCCTGGGCGGCCTCGGCTTCGGCGCGCGTCGGAATGTCTTCGTTCTTGCTCAGGTCGTGGGCGCGCAGCAGCAAGCCCGAGGGGCGCAGCGTGGCGTTGAGCACCTGGCTGCGGATCGCCCCGTCCGGCGCCACCGGCAGCTCCCTGTATCCCTCACCCTGCGCGGCATCGGTCTGGCGGTAGCCGACCAAGCGCGGGAACGCATGGGACGGGTCCTGATGGTAGAGGAAGTACTCCTGGATGCCGAGCCGCTCGTACACTTCCTTCTTCAGCTTCGCGTCGTGCTTCTTGCTCGACGGCGAGATGATCTCCAGCACGAAGTCCGGCAGCTTGCCCTCGATCCACACCCGGTAGCTGCCCTGGCCCCGGAAGCGGTGGTTGCGCACCACCATCACGTCCGGCGCGAGCTGGGCCGTGTTGTTGTGCTCCTGGTAGTACAGGAACACGTCGATCGCGGTCCAGTCGCGGTCCCGCTGGGTCAGGCGGTCAACGATGTGGAGCGCTTCGACCGCTGCGAGGTTGTGATCCGGGCTGCCGGGCAAGAAGTGTTCGTCCCATTCGGGGTAATGCACCTCCTCTGTGGTGGGAGGTGCGGGCGTCGCAGGCGGCGGCGGGGGCGGCAGCGAAGGCGGGCGGACGCTCGAATCCGTCGCGGGCTCCACGTGCTGCCTGATGATTCCGTTCCTCGCCATGCCTGCTGCGCGGCCGCGGGCCAGCGTGACTCAGTCTAGCACGGCTGCGCGCACCGGGCCTTGGTTAGCCTCTTCCAATATGAAATGAGCGTGAACGGAGGTCTTGTTTCCAACATGAAATGAGCGTGAGCGGGCCCAAAAGCGCCAGGCGGGAATGATGGGGGGATGGTCATGCAGGTTGAGACGGACGCGCTGAAGACGTTGCAGGAGGTGGAGGCGTTCGTCAACCGGCATGCCGGGGCGGCGATCAAGGCGCCGGGGCGGGCGGCGGCCTACGCGCAGATCGGCCAGGTGGCGGGGCGGTTTTCGTGTTGGCAGCGGAGCCGGGCGGAGAAGGGGCTGCTGCGGCGCTACCTGCAGCTGACGACGGGCTTGTCGGAGTCCCAGCTGACGCGACTGGTGGGGCGCTACCTGCGGGAGGGGGAGTTGCAGGACCGGCGGCGGCTTCCGGCGCGGGGCTTCCGGCGCAAGTACCGGCTGAGTGACATCCTGCTGCTGGCGGAGACGGACGAGTTGCACGGCACGCTGTCGGGGCCGGCCACGCGCAAGCTGCTGGAGCGGGCATGGAAGGTTTTCGGGGACCCCCGGCACGAGCGTCTGGCGCAGCTGTCGAACGGCCACCTGCACAACCTGCGGCGGCACAGCTCGCATGAGCGGAGGATGGGCTCGAAGACGCGCACGCGGCCGACAACGGTCGCGATCGGGGAGCGACGGCGGCCGCGGCCGGAGGGTCGTCCGGGTTACCTGCGGGTGGATTCGGTGCATCAGGGGGACCTGGGCCGGGTCAAGGGGCTGTATCACGTCAACGTGGTGGACGACGTGACGCAATACGAGTTCGTGGGCACGGTGGAGCGCATCGCGGAGCGCTTCCTGCTGCCGGTGCTGGAGGGTTTGCCGGGGGCCTTCCCGTTCGAGATCCGGGGCTTCCATTCCGACAACGGTTCCGAGTACGTGAACTACCGGGTGGCGGGCTTGCTGGACAAGCTGCGCATCGAGGAGCAGACCAAGTCGCGGGCCCGGCACTGCAACGACAACGCCTTGGCGGAGTCCAAGAACGGCAACGTCATCCGGCGCTATCCGGGCTACGGGCACATCCCGGCGCGACACGCCGCAAGGCTGCACGAATTCACCTTCGGGGTGCTTTCTCCGTACCTGAACTACCACCGGCCGTGCTACTTCCCGCGGGAGCGGGCGGCCAGCCGGGGAAAAGTACGCAAAGTCTATCCATACAGCGACATACAGACGCCCTACGAGAAGCTGAAGGGACTTCCGGAGGCGGCCAGCCGGCTGCGGGCCGGGGTGAGTTTCGAGGCGCTGGACCGGGAGGCGTACGCGCGCACGGACAACGAGGCGGCGCGGGAGTTGAACGCGGCCAGCGACGCGCTGTTCCGGGAGTTGCGGCAGGATGCCCGGTAAGGGATCAGCGGGCTGACAGCGGCCAGCCGGGGGCCGGGCCGCAGACGGCGCGGGTCGGTCTCCGGACGCGGACCGGGGTTCGGCAGCGATCGAGCAGGGAGTGGCCGGTGCCGGGGCGCGGGCCGTCCCGCCCCCCGGCGACACCGCAGGCCCGCTATTCCATGGCGACGCAAAGCGTCGCCGGGGGGCTTTGCCCCATAGGCGCTAACTTATAGATGACTCCGTTCCAAAGTGCTTGGTCAGTTGAGGCTGGCGAGTGCGAGGGTTCTCTGCCAGTGCGGCCGAAATCGCTTGCCACTCGCTGAGCGTCTCCGCCAGCGGGACCGCCGGTTCGATGGCCCGTCGGACCTGGTTCCAGACGAATGCGAAGTCACGCCAGGCGCTGCGCGGTCGCGTCTGGCCCCAAGGCGTACCCCCAGGGGGAAAGTGCGCTCGCGTGGTGGATCAGCTTCTCCACGAGCAGCGCCGCCACCAGCTTGCCATACAGCCAAGCCTTGGCACTGTCGTCATTGTATTTCGGCAAGCAGCCCAGCTGCGCCAGTGACTTGAACCGCTTGAACACCAGCTCGACTTGCCACCTCGTGCGATACCACTCCAGCACGGCCTTGTCCGTCCAGTCGCGCTCCGGCACCGTGGTGAACAGAATGACGTACTTGGCCAGCTCCAGCGTGGCCGGCTGGACCTGGCGTCCCTTGCGGGACGCCACGCGGCGGATTCTCGCCTGGGCCAGGCGGATGGCCTCCTCGGTCTTGCGCAACGCGCAGACCCGCCCAGGCACCCTGACGCTGGAGTTCACCACCGCCTGCGCCGACACCGCTCCGATAACCCCCGGAGTCTGCAGTAGCTTCAGTGACCCTACAAGATCCAGTGGTTTTCCGTCCTCCTGAACCAAGACCAGCGATCCGCTGTTCACTCGTACCGTCACTTGCCCGCCAGCCTCGACCGCGTAGTGGATGCCCTTCGCCGTCGAATACCCGCGATCCGCCAAGATGCAATCCCCCGGGGTGATCGGAAACTGCGTGAATGACTCGCCCGTGCCTGCCCCTTTCGTTCTGGTCAGCTTGAAGTAATCGCACGTCAACGTCGGCAGGCGCACGCTGTAGTGGATGCGCCACAGCGAGCCGCTCCGGCCCGGCTCCTTCACGACCGTCGCGTCGAAGGCCCGCACTTCGAAACCATCCCCCTCCGCAGCCGCCAGGCCCTGCTCCCGAAACAGTTCCACGCACAGCGCTTGCAGCCAGTCCCGCGACTTCCTCAGACGCTTGAGCAAAGCCACGTCCGACAGGTCGGCCAACTGGGCTCGACGGGCACGCACCACCGTCTCGCGCAACGAGTGACCACAGCCCACATGCAGCAACAGGGTCCGCAGCAGATTGCCCGGCGACTTGTCCTTGCGCAGCTTCCTAAGTGCCCCGGTCGTCCGTGCCAGTTCCTTCCAGTTGTCCGGCAGGAAGGACACCAACAGATCCCAATCTTCGTTCAGCGGTTCGGCCTTCGAGGCAGGTTCGCAATCCATCGCACTAGGATCATATCCAACTAGATCCCCGCTGTCAACTCATAAGTTAGCGTCGATGGGGCTTTGCCCCCGGCACCCTGCGGGCGCCTCCCCCAGGGTTTTCTCAGGCATGACACGGGCTGGAGAGAAGGTCGGAAACAGGCCGTGCGCAGCAGGCAGGCCGCTCCCGTTGGTCGCGCACGGGCAACCAAGAAGCGGCCCGCCGCGAGAGGCCGGACCGCGCTGGCGATGCTCCATCACCGTGGCCCCTGCATCCCTGGCCGGATGCTCCCCAGCAGAGCCGGTTTCCGTTTCCAAGGGCCCTTACAGCCTAGCGGATCGCGCCACGCCGCAGCGCTCGGGTGACGCACCCCCAGCTGCATCCGATGGTCGCTGCAGTGCCCACCCAGGGCGGGACGCAGACCTGGGAGCAACCCCTGCCAGGAGGGTGGCGCGACAGCTCGAGGAGCTGCCTCTGGCCCGCCAGCGACGACCCTGCGGAATGAAAGTCTTGGTTGTCGTCAGGGACAGTTTTGATTGTCGCCAAACACTAGGATCCGTTCCCGAGGATGCAGAATGCCGAGGCGGGGGGAGCGGCTGGCTTCGGTCGCTCCGGGTCGATGCGGTACGATACCGCCTGCCCGCGCCTCTCCACGCTCATTTCTGTATTGGAAAGGCCTTGGTTCAGCCGCGGTCGCCAGCGCTGCGCAGAGTGCCGGGGCCAAGGGGCGCGACGGGCCCGGGCAGCGATCTTCGAGGCGCCAGTCGCAGTGCGGCGGCTTCGTTGCAGGTCCCACAATTTGGCAGCAAACGGCCGTTCTGGTCAGATGCGATGATTCCGGCTAGGGGGGCTCCCTCATGCAACGTCAAGACTCCATAGGCCTAGGCGAGTCGGACGGAAGGAGTCGGAGTGCCGTACTCGGAGAGGGCGTCGAGGCAGAGCGGCAAGGGGGAACAGCTAGGCCAACTGGCGATGGACAGGTAGCGAGAGTCCGCCACAGCCAAGCAAAGAGTCCTGGCCAAGCTCACCGCGAGTCCTGCGTCGTCAGTCGCGAGGCTGGGGATGAAGCGTTGACGGCGGCGCGGGCGGGCGGGTCAGCGAGACAGTCATCGGGGCAGCACTGGGAAGCGGTCGTCGCTAGGACTGGCAGCGGGGTTCGCCCTTGGCCGCCGCCCCCGGAATCGCGGTCTCCGAGCAAGACATCGATGGTTTCGTCGGACACAATTCCTGACACTCCCGGCAAATCTGCTGCGCTTGCTGGACGACGCGACGCGCTCCATTCCCCACGCCACCTTCACCTTCGGCCAATCCACGGAGCCGTTCCTGCCTGCGTTCAAGACTGCCCTCATCCGCTGCGGCATTCCAGGACGCCTCTCCACCGAATCGGTGGCGCGCCACTTCATCGGTGTTGTGTGGCCAGTCCGACTAGTGCCCCGTCAACTCCAACATTTCTGTAGCATAGCGTTCAAGCTCAACATTTCTGCAGGATAGTGTGTGGGTGGAATTCCGCGCTGGGGAGGAAGTCCGATGAAGAAATACATTGTGCGACTGAGCGTAGAGGAGCGCAAGATCCGTGGGGAGACGATCGCTCGGCTCGCGGGCAGCAGCCAAGAGGCGCGTCGCGCCCGCATCCTGCTCCCGGTCGACGCCGACGGAGCGGCCTGGACGGACCGGCAGGTCGCTGACGCCTACCGCTGCCGTGTCAAGACGGTCGAGAACGTGCGCCGCCGGTGCGTGTGGGAGGGCTTCGAGCTGGCCCTGTGCGGCCAGCAGCGCAGCCACCCGCCAGTGCCCCAGCTGCTGAACGGCGAGCAGGAGGCTCAAGTGATCGCCTTGCGGCTGGGGCCGCCGCCGACCGGCTACGGCAGCTGGTCCCTGCGGCTGCTGGCGCGGCAGGTGGTTGAACTGGGGAGCGTGGACTCGATTCGTCACGAGACCGTGAGGCAGACGCTAGAACAAACGGCCTGACGGGCCGCCAGCTGCAGTATTGGGTGATCCCACCGGAGGAGGATGCGGAATTCGTCGCCTGCAGGGAAGAGGTCCTGGAGACCTACGAGCGCCTCTACGATCCGCAGCACCCGGTGATTTGCAGGGATGAGCAGCCGGTGCAGTTGATCCGGGAGACCCGGGCGGCGCCGCCGGCGACGAAGCAGCACCCTCAGCGCGTGGACTACGAGTCGGAACGGGCCGGCAGGGCCGCGGTGTTCAAGTTCTGCGAGCCGTTGGGAGGCTGGCGTGAGGCGAGCGCCCGCCAGCGTCGCACGAAGGCGGACTGGGCGCTGGAGGTGGGCAGCTGGATGGAGGGGCGCTACGCGGACTGCGAGCAGGTCACCTTGGTGTTGGACCGTCTGAACGCGCACACCCAAGGGCCCTTCTACACGGCGTTCGAGGCGGCCCGGGCGAGGGAGTTGGTGCGGCGCATCGAGTGCTGCTACACGCCGCAGCACGGCCGTGGGCTGAACAGCGCGGAGAACGAGCTCAGCGCGATGACGAGGCAGGGCTGGTCCGGACGCCGGATTGGCGATCTGGAGACGCTGCGCACCGAGCTCGCGGCTGGGTCGGAGGGCGTCAGCACGCGCCAGCGCGGGGTTGACTGGCGCATGAAGATCGACGACGCTCGTCGCAAGCTCAAGACCGTCTACTCGAAAATCCTGCTTTGACGCAGCACTAGGCACGCGCCCCAGCCAGGACAGCGTCCGCAGCATGGTCCGCCAGATCAGTGAGTTCACGGAGGCCAGGTACGGGCTACTCCAGCCGGAACCGGTGGTGGCCAAGCTGAACCGAGCGCTGCTCGGCTGGGAAAACTACTTCCCACTCGGTCCAGTCAGCCCGGCGTACTGCGCCGTCGACGCACCTGCAGACAAGCGGCTGCGCCAGTGGCTGTGTCGGAAGCACAAGGTGAAGTCGGGCAGCTACATGCACTACCCGAGCGAGAGGCTGAGGACTGACTTCGGCCCCGTGCGCCTGCCAGTGCGGACGGCCAGTCTTGCGTGGGCGAAGGCAGGATCTCGTCCGCGGGCCGGAGGCTGGAAATTGGCACGTCCGGTTCGCTGAGCGGGGAGAGGAGACGCAGCTAAGCGGGCAGGTCAGTGAGGCACCTACAGATGGCGAAAGCCGTAGGCACAACCCTAGAACAGCTACTGCTTCCTTGCTAAGGCCAACGCGCCTCTGTTCGACTCTACAACCGTGTACAGAGCGCCTTCGTGCGAGGTCGCACGACCTCGACATGCCATTGCGGGTCAGCGGCCTGCCTCGCTGGGATCAAGAGACCGCCTGCTGCGCCTCCCCTGAAGCTGAGAACGTCCGCGCGGGAAAGCACGCGCCTTGACGGAATGGACTGCCCTCGCTCCGCCTCGCACTGTCATGACCGCCATCCCCGCCACTGCCATCTCTGCCAGCGCGCTGCCTGCTGGCTGCCACCCCGATCTCGCCACTTGCCGTCCCGAACCCTGCCTGGCGGCGTGACAGTGGGCATCCACATACGGGTCTTCTGACAGTCATTGACGACGAGGATGAGGACCGTCGAGGGCGGTCTGATCGAGAGCTGCCAAGCCCCTCATCCGGGCCTGCAGGCGGCTCGGATGGCCGAAGCCTTGGGTGTGGAGGCCGGCCCCACCGCAAGCGAGTCTGAGCCCTCGTCACAACGCCCGGGAACGCTCACCAAAGTGTAGTGCCACGGGTGCCAATGAGCCGATCATGCTGCCTCTTTCCGGGCAACCGGCACTTACCTGTGGGACCCCGCGGCGAACTCCAGTGCAGGGCGCCAGCCCGGTCGAAGTCGCACTCACGGAGGGCCTCAGCGGGGCGGCGTCGGGTGTTCGGATCGAGCGGTTGCGGCCGGAGGGGGGTTCGGGGATCGCCCGAATGCTGCAGAACGGTGCGGTCCCGGCTTGAGCGGGAAGTCGCCTAGCGCTGCGCCAGCAGTCGCTTGAGGCGCAGGACCTCCCGGCGGACGCGCTCCGTTGCGGCCTCGGCCCGTTCGGCCCTGGCCCTCTCGGCCTGGCGTTCGGCCTCGGCCCGTTCGGCCCTGGCGCTCGCGGCGGCCTCGGCGGCCTCGGCCCGTTCGGCCTTGGCGCTGGCGGCGGCCTCGGCGGCCTCGGCCTGTGCGCGCCGCTCGGCTTCGCGTTCGGCCCTAGCGCTCGCGGCGGCCTCGGCGGCCTCGGCCCGTTTGGCTCTAGCCCTCGCAGCTGCCTGGGCGGCCTCGGCTTCGGCGCGCGTCGGAATGTCTTCGTTCTTGCTCAGGTCGTGGGCGCGCAGCAGCAAGCCCGAGGGGCGCAGCGTGGCGTTGAGCACCTGGCTGCGGATCGCCCCGTCCGGCGCCACCGGCAGCTCCCTGTATCCCTCACCCTGCGCGGCATCGGTCTGGCGGTAGCCGACCAAGCGCGGGAACGCATGGGACGGGTCCTGATGGTAGAGGAAGTACTCCTGGATGCCGAGCCGCTCGTACACTTCCTTCTTCAGCTTCGCGTCGTGCTTCTTGCTCGACGGCGAGATGATCTCCAGCACGAAGTCCGGCAGCTTGCCCTCGATCCACACCCGGTAGCTGCCCTGGCCCCGGAAGCGGTGGTTGCGCACCACCATCACGTCCGGCGCGAGCTGGGCCGTGTTGTTGTGCTCCTGGTAGTACAGGAACACGTCGATCGCGGTCCAGTCGCGGTCCCGCTGGGTCAGGCGGTCGACGATGTGGAGCGCTTCGACCGCTGCGAGGTTGTGATCCGGGCTGCCGGGCAAGAAGTGTTCGTCCCATTCGGGGTAATGCACCTCCTCTGTGGTGGGAGGTGCGGGCGTCGCAGGCGGCGGCGGGGGCGGCAGCGAAGGCGGGCGGACGCTCGAATCCGTCGCGGGCTCCACGTGCTGCCTGATGATTCCGCTCCTCGCCATGCCTGCTGCGCGGCCGCGGGCCGGCGTGACTCAGTCTAGCACGGCTGTGCGCACCGGGCCTTGGTTCAGCCGCGGTCGCCAGCGCTGCGCAGAGTGCCGGGGCCAAGGGGCGCGACGGGCCCGGGCAGCGATCTTCGAGGCGCCAGTCGCAGTGCGGCGACTTCGTTGCAGGTCCCACAATTTGGCAGCAAACGGGCGTTCTGGTCAGATGCGATGATTCCGGCTAGGGGGGCTCCCTCATGCAACGTCAAGACTCCATAGGCCTAGGCGAGTCGGACGGAAGGAGTCGGAGTGCCGTACTCGGAGAGGGCGTCGAGGCAGAGCGGCAAGGGGGAACAGCTAGGCCAACTGGCGATGGACAGGTAGCGAGAGTCCGCCACAGCCAAGCAAAGAGTCCTGGCCAAGCTCACCGCGAGTCCTGCGTCGTCAGTCGCGAGGCTGGGGATGAAGCGTTGACGGCGGCGCGGGCGGGCGGGTCAGCGAGACAGTCATCGGGGCAGCACTGGGAAGCGGTCGTCGCTAGGACTGGCAGCGGGGTTCGCCCTTGGCCGCCGCCCCCGGAATCGCGGTCTCCGAGCAAGACATCGATGGTTTCGTCGGACACAATTCCTGACACTCCCGGCAAATCTGCTGCGCTTGCTGGACGACGCGACGCGCTCCATTCCCCACGCCACCTTCACCTTCGGCCAATCCACGGAGCCGTTCCTGCCTGCGTTCAAGACTGCCCTCATCCGCTGCGGCATTCCAGGACGCCTCTCCACCGAATCGGTGGCGCGCCACTTCATCGGTGTTGTGTGGCCAGTCCGACTAGTGCCCCGTCAACTCCAACATTTCTGTAGCATAGCGTTCAAGCTCAACATTTCTGCAGGATAGTGTGTGGGTGGAATTCCACGCTGGGGAGGAAGTCCGATGAAGAAATACATTGTGCGACTGAGCGTAGAGGAGCGCAAGATCCGTGGGGAGACGATCGCTCGGCTCGCGGGCAGCAGCCAAGAGGCGCGTCGCGCCCGCATCCTGCTCCCGGTCGACGCCGACGGAGCGGCCTGGACGGACCGGCAGGTCGCTGACGCCTACCGCTGCCGTGTCAAGACGGTCGAGAACATGCGCCGCCGGTGCGTGTGGGAGGGCTTCGAGCTGGCCCTGTGCGGCCAGCAGCGCAGCCACCCGCCAGTGCCCCAGCTGCTGAACGGCGAGCAGGAGGCTCAAGTGATCGCCTTGCGGCTGGGGCCGCCGCCGACCGGCTACGGCAGCTGGTCCCTGCGGCTGCTGGCGCGGCAGGTGGTTGAACTGGGGAGCGTGGACTCGATTCGTCACGAGACCGTGAGGCAGACGCTAGAACAAACGGCCTGACGGGCCGCCAGCTGCAGTATTGGGTGATCCCACCGGAGGAGGATGCGGAATTCGTCGCCTGCAGGGAAGAGGTCCTGGAGACCTACGAGCGCCTCTACGATCCGCAGCACCCGGTGATTTGCAGGGATGAGCAGCCGGTGCAGTTGATCCGGGAGACCCGGGCGGCGCTGCCGGCGACGAAGCAGCACCCTCAGCGCGTGGACTACGAGTCGGAACGGGCCGGCAGGGCCGCGGTGTTCAAGTTCTGCGAGCCGTTGGGAGGCTGGCGTGAGGCGAGCGCCCGCCAGCGTCGCACGAAGGCGGACTGGGCGCTGGAGGTGGGCAGCTGGATGGAGGGGCGCTACGCGGACTGCGAGCAGGTCACCTTGGTGTTGGACCGTCTGAACGCGCACACCCAAGGGCCCTTCTACACGGCGTTCGAGGCGGCCCGGGCGAGGGAGTTGGTGCGGCGCATCGAGTGCTGCTACACGCCGCAGCACGGCCGTGGGCTGAACAGCGCGGAGAACGAGCTCAGCGCGATGACGAGGCAGGGCTGGTCCGGACGCCGGATTGGCGATCTGGAGACGCTGCGCACCGAGCTCGCGGCTGGGTCGGAGGGCGTCAGCACGCGCCAGCGCGGGGTCGACTGGCGCATGAAGATCGACGACGCTCGTCGCAAGTTCAAGACCGTCTACCCGAAAATCCCGCTTTGACACTGCACTAGTCCCGAGGGCCGCCCATGCCAGTGGCGGAGGCCCTCCCGACCAGGTGTTGCATGTCGGGATTGCCGAAGTCCCTGACTGTGCTCATCTGCAGCGCCCCGCGCTCAGGATCCGCGGTTGCGGCGTCGTTCAGTCCGTTTGTGCCGCCCGGGTCAGCCTGAGCCTTCATGTGACCGATATTGGCCGCCATCAGCAACCAACCCATGGCCTTGGCGCGGTCCCTTGACACCCCAAGCTGTGCCGGTGGGGCATGCCGAGAGTCCACGCCGCGTCAGGAATGGATGTTTCGAACACACTCCCGAACCAATCCGCGGCCTGCCCATAGGCTCGGATGACGCCCTCGACGAAGGCACATGTCCACCCGAGGTGCAGCTGGGCATGGTGGTGGCCGTTCCTGCCGCTTGGGCCACGGCTCGGTGAGCTTCTTCCAACCTCGCTGGCCCTTGTCCCGCACTGGAAGGGCAGCGTCCGTAGGTTAACTCGGGCGATGTCGCTGCCGCCGGCGATCGCCAGGCGGTACAGCTCAACCGCTCATTCGAGATTCCGGGGAACTTCCGACTCGTGACGCTCGGCATCGCCCGGCATCCGGCTGCAGGACTGCCCGCCGGTTACCGGCGGGCTGGCGGCGACTGGTTCGGAGGCAGTGCGGGGCGACGGCCGCCAAGCTGTCAGGCCCGATAGGTTATGGTGGCTTGTGGCCTATATCCGGACCGTGAATCCTGAGGAAGCGACCGGCGCGTTGCGTCAGGAATACGCCAGAGCGCGAGGAAGGGCCGGGAAGGTGTGGAACATCCTGCGGGTCATGAGCCCGAATGCCGAGACGCTGGCCGCGTCGATGGCCCTGTACGTCCAGGTTATGCACGCCCCGTCGCCGCTAACCCGCGCTGTCCGGGAGATGCTCGCGATCGTGGTCTCCCAAGCGAACGACTGCAACTATTGAGTGCATGCCCACTGGAGCGACCTCCGGGCTGAGGTCGGTGGCAAGCTTGCAAATGCCGTCAGGCGGAACTGGCGGCGGGCCGGCTTAGAGCACGCAACGCACGCGCTGCTGGAATACGGCGAGCAGTTGACCCGCTCGCCTTCCACAGTCCGGCTGTCCGATGTCGAGCGCCTGCGGAAGATCGGCTGGAACGACCGCGCGATCCACGACGCCGCCCAAGTCGTGGCGTACTTCAACTACATCAACCGCATCGCGGACGGACTGGGCGTGGATCCAGAGCCGGACGGCCTTGTCCGTTCTGCCGGAGCGGCCCGCTAAGGCTGTGAGCGCGCCACCCGCTTGCGGCGCCTCCGCTTGGGCTGACCGGTCTGAACCGGCCCGGCCGTCGCAATGGCGGGGACTCGCGCCGGACAGGGCGGCGCGTGCCTCGGCAAGACGGCCGCGGGCTGGGCTCAGCCCTACCGGCTCGGAAACCGGAACCAATTCTCGTCCGCGATACGACACGGAGGCCGATTGGCCGCATTCCGTGGCCTTGCGTCGGGGTTATGTAGGTCGGACCACACCTCTCGATTCAGCTGCTTCGCCGCCCTGAGCTGGTCCTCGGTCATGCGATCGGCAACCTTGTCCAGCAGTTCGCCGGCCTGCTCGTCACCGCCCTCAGCGCTGAGCTGGAGCCATGCCCAGGCCCTGACGAGATCGCGGTCCACGCCCGAGCCTTGGAATAACGCGTTGCCAAGCAGCCGTTGGGCTGAAGCGTGCCGCCGTACGGCGGCCTGTTGCCACCAGTGCGCCGCTCCGGCAGCGTCTTGTGGCACTCCCTTGCCCTCGGATACCATGAGTCCGAAGCTGTACTGCGCCTCGTGATCACCCTGCAGGGCGGCTTGGCGGTACAGCCTGGCGGCCTTCTCGTGGTTGGTCGGCAGTCCGATCCCGTGCTCGTAGAACCTACCCAGACTCGTCTGGGCCTCCGGCACTCCCTTCTCGGCCGCCTTGCGGTACCATGCGGCGGCTTCGGCTGGATCCGGCGGGCCGAACCTACCCCTCTCGCGCATTCGTCCCCACAGGAACATGGCGAAGGGGAACTCCTGATCGGCCGCGGCGCGGAACCAGTGCTCGGCCGTCCACTTGTCAGGTTCGTGCGCCCTCCCGTCCCAGTGAAGCAAGGCCAGCAGGAGCTGCGCTCCCGGATGGCCCTGCTTGGCGGACTTCTCGTACCACTTCTCCGCGTGGCCCCGATCACGAGGCCCAATGAATCCTGTGTCAAAGGTCCTGCCGATCAGGCACTGGATGTCTGGATCACCCAGATTCCTGACGCCGCTCAGTTGCTCCACGGCACGCTGAGGGTCAGCGGGGGCATCGTCGCCCTGCGCTTCCAGGTCGGCGAGTTCGGCCTGCGCCTTCATGTGCCCGTGTAGCGTCGCCTTGCGCAGCCAATCGGACGCCTTACCGATATCCTCGGATACACCCAAGCCGTGGCGGCGCAGCACCCCGAGCGTCCAGGCTGCGTCAGCTAGGTGATCCTCGAATGCCTTCTCGCACCAATGGGCGGCCTGGGCGTAGTCGCGATCGCCGCCCTCTCCCAAGGCGTATGCCCAGCCGAGTTCGAGCTGGGCTTTGCACCAGCCAGCCCGCGCGGCTTTGACCAAGCAAGATCGGGCCTCCTCTAGGCTCACTCGCTCATCGCCGTACCGCAGTCGCCGGTTCGCCAAGTTGACTCGGGCACAGTCAGATCCCTTCGCCTCGGCGTGGCGGTACCGGGATATCGCGAGGTCCAAGTCCTGCGGAACGCCGATTCCCAGCTCGTACAGTTCGCCCAAGGCACGCAGCCCCTTCCTCCTGCCTTGGTCGGCGGCGCGGCGAATCCATTTCGCCGCTTTCTCCGCATCGACCGGCGTGCCCTGGCCCAGCAGGTGCATGGTGCCGAGTGGCAGGTAAGCGTGCGTGTACTCCAGCTCGGCCGCCTGCCGGTAGTAGTGGATCGCGACGGCAGCGTTCTTCGCGGGACCTCGGCCCCGCCACAGCAGGTAGGCCAAGTGGCACAGCGCTTCGGGTTGGCCTCCGTCAGCAGCCTTCTTGAACCAGCGTACCGCCTCCCTTTGGTCTCCGGGGACAATCTCGCCCTCGGAATAGAGATACCCCAACAGGTACTGGGCAGCCGGGTTGCCTTGCTCGGCCGCCAGCCGGGACCACCGCAGGCACTGCGCCAAATCGCGCTTGACGCCCGTTCCGGTGTGATAGAGGCTGGCGAGCACCGTTTGCGCCTTGGCGTGGCCCTTGGCGGCCAGCATGCGGGTGATCCGCACCTTGTTCGACTCCCGGCGGCGTGTCCGTCGCCGGTGGCGCGGCCCGCGCCTATTCCGCCTCTTCTTGGACCGCTTCATCGGACGGATGTGGCGCTGCCGGCAGCCGCCAAACAGCAGGCTGCACGGCACCGTTGAGAACGATTATACGGATTCGCACCGGCACGACTGGAGGGGAGACGCTGAAGCCGCGCTGCATGGAGCGCCGGGCCTGCTGCAGCGGGTTGTCCGCGGGGGTCCTGCGCCCGCCTACCGGAAAACGGCGCTGCGACGGCGCCGCTAGATGCCCACTGCCAGGCGATTGACCACGCGCTTGACGCCCTTGATCGAGGCTGCCCGCGTGGCCTTGCGCTTGAGGCGCTCCGATCGGACCACGCCGTTGATCGTCACGACGCCGGCGTTGACCTCCACCCTGAGATTGCGAATGCGCAACGAGCGGTCGTTGTTCAGCTTGCGATGCACGCGATCGTAGAGTCGGTCGTCCTCGTCGGACTGCAGTGCCGCCGCCCAAGGGGCGGCTGCCAAGGCGATCAGGAGCCGCCGGGTGCGAAGGAGGCGCGAGCTGTCGTGCTTGGGGTGTGCAGTCATTGTCCGAACATGCGCTGCCGGTCCAGGTCCCGGACGAAGGTCTGCTGGTTTCTCCAATTCTTGCGCACTTTGACGAAGACTTCAAGGCGCACTTTGGCGCCGAAGCGCTTCTCCAGCGACTGCCGGGCCTTGGTGGCGAGCTGCTTCATCTTCTCGCCCTTGCCGCCGATCAAGATGGCCTTCTGCCCTTGGCGCTCGACCATGACGACCGCCCCGATGGTCAACTTCTTGCCCGAAGTCTCCCACCGCTCGATCTGCACGGCAACCGAGTGCGGCACCTCGTCGTGCGTCTCCCTGAGGATGCGCTCCCGGATCAGCTCGGCCGCCAAGAAGCGTTCCGGCTGGTCAGTCACGAACCCGTCCGGATAGTAGCCGGGCGCCTCCGGGAGATGGCGGAACACCTCATCCAGCAGGCGGTCCAGATTGATCCTCCGCAGCGCCGAGACCGGCACGAATCCGTCAAACGAGTGCAGTTGGCGGCAGCGTTCGAGGAAGGGGAGCAGCAGCGCCTTGCGCCGGACCAAGTCCACCTTGTTGGCCAGCAGCAGAGCCGGAGCGTCCATCTGCTTCGCCATTGAGATCGCCCGCTCGTCGAGGGTGGTCAGGGGTACGCTGGCGTCCACCATCAGCAACGCCAGGTGGCAGCCGTGCGTGGCGCGCCGGATCTCCCGGACCATCCGCTGGCCGAGCTGCTTGGACGGCTGGTGGATCCCGGGGCTGTCCACGAACACGATCTGGCCGCGCTCCTCGGTGAGCACACCTTGAATCGCGTCCCGCGTGGTCTGCGCGCGCCGGCTGACGATGGCGACCTTCGTCCCGACCAGCGCATTGAGCAGGGTCGACTTGCCGACATTGGGCTTGCCGAGGATGGTCACGAATCCGGACCGGCTTCCGCGCCTGCCGTCAGCCATCCGCTCTCTCAATCAGCCCGGACGGCAGTCCGTACCGGCGGCGGAGCACTCGCTCCTTGGCCCGCATCCGGCCGTCGTCGGT
This sequence comes from Bryobacterales bacterium, assembly GCA_963662745.2. Taxonomy (GTDB): domain Bacteria; phylum Acidobacteriota; class Terriglobia; order Bryobacterales; family UBA6623; genus VXMF01. The sequence goes on along the minus strand of CAXXUI010000001.1, from coordinate 2,465,025 downwards.
CTCGTGGTCGAATCCGGCGAGGTGCAGCAGGCCGTGCAGCGCCAGCGTCTCGATCTCCTCTTCGACTGTGTGCCCGCGCTCGTCCGCCTGGGCGGCCGCCATCCGGGCCGATATCAGGATGTCGCCCAGGTACTGGTCCTCGCCATCGGGAAACGAGAGCACGTCGGTGGTCCGGTCCGCCGCCCGGAAGCGGCGGTTCGCCGCCTTCACCTCGCTGTCTTGGCTCACAACCACGGAGAATGTGGCCGAGTCGCCGAACTCCGCCGCCAGCCGCTGCAGGAACGCCACAACTGCGTCCTCGTCGAAGCCGACTTCGCTCTGCCGGTTCTCGAAGTGGCAGGGGGGCTCGCAGCCTCGCCCTGTCATCGGTCCGGTCCGCCAGCTGAGATCGAGGGCTGGACGGCCGGCTCGTCCCGAGCCGGCCGCAGCTGTCCGGAGTTGTACCGCTCGTAGGCCAGGATGATGCGCTGCACAAGGTCGTGGCGAACCACGTCCCCTTCGTTGAAGTGGACGAAGCGGACGCCGCGCACATCGGCCAGGACGTCGCTCGCCTCGATCAGGCCGCTCCGCTTCCCGCGCGGCAGGTCGATCTGCGTCACATCCCCGGTGATCACCGCCTTGGATCCGAATCCAAGGCGCGTGATGAACATCTTCATCTGCTCGGCGGTGGCGTTCTGCGCCTCGTCCAGGATGATGAAGCTGTCGTTGAGCGAACGGCCTCGCATGAAGGCCAACGGCGCGACTTCGATGCTGCCCCTCGCTAGGAAGCGATCGACGCGGTCAGCCTCCAGCAGGTCGTGGAGGGCGTCATAGAGCGGCCTCAGGTACGGATCCACCTTCTGCTGCACGGTGCCGGGCAGGAATCCCAGTCGTTCGCCGGCCTCGACGGCGGGTCGAGCCAGCACGATGCGCTCCACGTCCTTGGCCTGCAAGTGGGAGATGGCGCAGGCCACGGCCAAGTAAGTCTTTCCGGTGCCGGCCGGGCCAATCCCGAACACCATGTCCGCCCGGTCGATCGCATCCAGGTAGCGCAGCTGGTTCAGGCTGCGCGGGGAGACCCACTTGCGGCCGCAGCGTCGCCGCCGGCTGTTGGTCACCAAACGCTTGAAGCTGATGTCCGGGTCGGCCGTGGCGACCCGCAGCAGGTCGCGCATGTCTCGGTTGTCGAACTTGTGGCCTTCTCCCAGCAGCGTGAGGTAGTCGGCGATGATGTCGTCCGCCCGGCGGACTTGGCGCTCCTCGCCCTCGATCTCCAAGCTGTCCGCCGACAGGTAGGCGGTCACTCCCAGCGAATTCTCAAGGAGGCGGAGGTTCTCGTCGCGGGTTCCCACCAAGGCTTGAATGCCTTGGCTGACGGTGATGGAAGCTTTGCTCAATTCGATTTCTGTTCTCCGGCCGTGGCCCGCGCTTCCCGCCACAACCGTTTTGTCCGATTATAGGCGCAGCGCCCGCCGGACGCGCGGCCGTCTGTCCGGCAGCGGCGGAGCTCCCGAACTCAGGCCAGCACTTCGTTGATGAGGTGGCCGTGGACGTCGGTCAGGCGGAAGTCACGCCCGCCGAAGCGGTAGGAGAGGCGGGTGTGGTCCACGCCCAGCAAGTGCAGCACGGTGGCGTGCAGGTCATGCACGGTGCGGATGCCTTCGATCGCGTGGTAGCCGTACTCGTCCGTCTCCCCGTACACCGTGCCTCCTCTGACTCCGCCCCCTGCCAGCCACAGGCTGAATCCGAACGGGTTGTGATCCCGTCCGTTGGTCCCCTGGACGAAGGGCGTCCGCCCAAACTCGCCGGAGAAGATCACCAAAGTCTCGTCGAACAACCCGCGGTCCTTGAGGTCCTGCAGCAGGGCGGCTACTGGCTGGTCCACCGCGAAGGCGTTGCGCGTGTGGCCGAGCACGAGGTCGGTGTGCTGGTCCCAAGGGTTGGAGGAGTTGCCCGTTCCTCGGTGGCGGCCGTCCACCATCGTCAGCTCAACGAACCTGACGCCACGTTCCACCAGTCGGCGGGCAATCAGGCACTGCAGGGCGTAGTCGCGCTTGGGAGGGAAGGTGGAGTCCAAGCCGTACAGCTTGCGCGTCGCTTTCGACTCGCCGCTGATGTCCACCAGCTCCGGCACCGCGGTCTGCATGCGGTAGGCGGTCTCGTAGTTCCTGATGGCCGCCTCCACCTGCGGCTCGTGGTCGATACGGTCCAAGTACAGCGCGTCCATCGAGCGGATGAAGTCCAGGCGGCGTCGCTGCTTGGTGTCGCCCTCGCTCGGGCGGATGTTGGCCAGCGGCTCCTCGGCGCCGGGATAGAGAAACGATCCTTGATGCTCGGCCGGCAGGAAGCCGCTGCTGAACATGTTGATCCCGCCCAGCGGAATGCCCCCTGTCCCGATCACGACGAACCCCGGAAGGTCTTTCGACTCGCTTCCCAGCCCGTAGTTCACCCAAGCGCCCATCGACGGAAAGCCTGTGAAGGGCTGTCCGGAGTGGAAGTAGAAGTTCCCTTGGGCGTGCTCCATGAACTTCGCCGTCATCGAGCGGATCACGGCCAGATCGTCCACGCAGGTGGCGATGTGAGGAAAGAGATCGCTGACCGGGATCCCCGACTCCCCGTAGCGGTGGAAGTCCCACGGCGAGGGCATGATGTTCCCGTCCTGGTTGAACATCGTCCGCGCCGTCTCGAACGGCATCGGTTGGCCGGCCTCCCGTGCGAGGCGCGGCTTGGGGTCGAAAGAGTCGATGTGCGACAGGCCGCCCGACATGTAGCAGAAGATGACGCTCTTTACTTTCGGCTCGAAGTGCGGACCGGGCGGAGCATGGTCGGGGCCGGGGTCCGCGTAGGCCGGGTCAGACAGCAGGCCGGCCAGAGCGAGCAGGCCGAAGCCAGTGGAAGTGTTACGCAGCATCTCCCGACGGGAGACATAGGGAGCCGGAGTCGGATGAAGCCGCGGATCAATCATTCCTACTGCCCATCCACACTATACAGCAGCGCCGCCGCGACTGGTGCGACGGCCCGTCCATCCGGAGTCACCCGTGCGGGGCGATCGCGAAGCTTCGCCGCGGTTCCGCTCACTGCACGCACCTGTCGCTCCCAGCTGGAGCATCAGCCCGTGCTGAATTGCCGGTTGCGCTGGGTCGTCCCGACGGTGCCTCCGAGTCGCAGTACCTGATTGACGGCCCGATGCCCTGCGTGCGGGCGGCGGCTGAGGCTCAGAGTGGCGCACTGGATTCGATCCTCGATGTCTCGTCGGCCGGGATAGGGAAGCTCCGGCGTCCGGCCAGGCCATCCCCCATCCCTGCGCCCGTTCGGCGACTTAACAGCCCGCGACGGGCGTTCGAGTCGGCTTACCAGCAGCGAACGAGGTCTTGTCGAGGGGCCTAGAGACTCGACCGCGGCCCTGAGCGGCCGGGGTGATTCTTGCGTACACCACGCGGTCCGCCGACGGAACCGAAGCCTCCAAAGCGGTGGTACATGGACGGCACAACCAGCATGTTGAGCACGGTCGACGTGAGCAAGCCGCAGATCACGACCATCGCCAGCGGCGCATGGATCTCGCTGCCCGTCTCGCCCGCGGCGAGGCCTACGGGCAGCAGCGCGATCCCCGTGGTGGCGGCCGTCATCAGGATGGGCACCAGGCGCTCAGATGCGCCGCGAATCACTGCCTCCCTCCGGTCAATGACCCCCTCTTCATGCACCAAGTGCTTGATGTGGCTGACGAGCATGATGCCGTTTCTCGTCGCGATGCCGAACAGAGTGATGAAGCCAATCACAGACGCCAGCGACAGGATTCCACCCCCTAGGAAGACGCCGGCAACGCCGCCCACCAAGGCCAGTGGTAGGTTGCACATCACGATGAGCGCGTCCGAACGAGACCGGAACGCCGTCAGCAGCAGGACGAAGATCGCGCCAATCACCAGGCAGCCGGTCCATAGGAGGCGCCAAACGGCCCGCTGCTGGCTCTCGAATTGGCCTCCGTACTCGACGCGGTATCCAGGTGGCAGCGGCACCCGCTGCGCCACGCGCCCCCGGATCCGGTTGACCACGCCCCCTAGGTCGCCCCCCGTCACGTTGCAGGACACTACGATCTTCCGCTCCGTGCCTTCCCGCGAAATGAAGTTCGGGCCGCGATCCTCGCGCACCTCTGCGATAGAGGACAGCGGGACGCTGGCTCCCGACGGTGTCTGGATCAGCGTCTCGCGGATCGATTCCAAGTCCCTAGGTGCTCCTGCTTCCAAGCGGAGCACGAGGGGGACCGGGATGCGGCCTTCTCGCACGACTCCAATCTGGGTGCCGAGGAAGGCCATCTCCATCGCCCTCGCCGCAGTGCCAGCTGGCATCCCGTGGCGGGCCAGTGCGTCCCTGAGGAATCTCACGCTCACGGTCGGCATCACGGTCTGCCTCTCGGCCGCGAGGTCCACGACGCCGGGCAGACCGCGCATCGCCTGCTCGACCTCTGCTGCTAGGCGTCGCAGGGTCGCAAGGTCCTCTCCGAAGATCTTCACCGCCACCGCCGACCGTGTTCCCGACAGCACGTGGTCGATGCGATGGGAAATCGGTTGGCCGACACTGATGTTCATGCCGGGGAAGAGAGACGCCCGCCGCCTGACCTCCTCCAATACACCCTCCTTGTTCCTGCCGCCCAGCGCTAGCCGGACATCGATCTCGGACGACTCGACGCCTTGGAGGTGCTCGTCCCGCTCCGACCTACCTGTGCGCCGGCCGGTCGAGACGACTTCAGGAATCTCGAGGAGGGCCTTCTCAAGCGCCGCGCCCATCCTGCTGGACTGCGCGAGGCTGGTGCCGGGCAGGGTCACCGCGCTGACCGTCAGGCTCCCTTCGTGGAGCTCGGGCAGGAAGGAGCGGCCGAACCGCAGCGTGCCGGCGACGGCCAGTGCCACCGTCACAATCGAGAGGGCTAGGACCCATCTCCAGCGACTCAAGGTCCAAATCAGCAGCGGTCGGTAAGCCCGCTTTAGCAGTCGGGCGAGTGCCGGTTCGCCCCCTCGGCGAATGGCATGCGAACCGGGCAGCAAATAATGCGCCAGCGCCGGCGTGACAGTCAGCGCCACCAAGAGCGAGGCGAGAAGCGCCGTCATGTACGCCAAGGCTAGCGGTCGCAAGAGGATGCCTTCCACGCTCTCCAAGACGATCACCGGAAGAAACACCAACAGCACAATCACGGTCGCGAACGCGATCGAATTCCGGATCTCGCTGCTCGCCCGAAAAACGACTTCACCATCCGGCAGTTGGTCGGCGGGTGCGGGGAGACCGTTCAGGCGCAGGCGGCGCGCCACATTCTCCACATCAATCAGGGCGTCATCGACGAGCTCGCCGATGGCGATCGCGAGGCCGCCCAGCGTCATGCTGTTGAGCGTCAGCCCGAAATAGTGGAAACCGACCACGGAGACGCACAATGACAGCGGGACGGCGAGCAGGCAGATCAGGCTGGCCCGGAAGTTGGCGAGGAATACGGCCAGCACGGCAACGACCAGCAGCGCTCCGTACCCGAGGACCTCCTCCAAGTTCGCGATGGCCGTCTCGATCAGGTCTGACTGGCGGAAGAGGTCGTTGTGAATGGTGACGCCGCCAGGCAGCGAGCTGGCCAGGCCCTCCAGGGCTGCGTCAATCCGGTCGGTCAGGTCCAGGGTGTTGGTGCCCGGCTGCCTCTGAATCCCCAGCACGACGGCGGGTTCACCGTTGAATGCGCCGTCTCCTCGCACCAGACTCGGTCCCGGAGCGACTCGGCCAAGGTCCTTGACCAAGACCGGCACAGTGTTCTTGGCGCGGACCACCGTTTCGGCCACGCTCTCCGGCGTGGTGAGCCGAGCGATCCCCCGGATCAGCAGCTCCCGTCCTCCTTGTGTCAGGAAGCCGGCCGAGGAGTTCGAGTTAGCTGCGATCAGAGCTTGCTCCACCTCCTGCAGCGACACCCGGTGCTCCTGCAGGCGCCGGGGAGACAGGCGCACTTCAATCTGCCTCGGCGCACCACCGATCGGCATTACCTGAGCGACTCCGGGAATAGCGAGGATCTGCCGTCGGACTCGCGTGTCCGCAAGAGTCCGCAGCTCAACGCCGTCGTGGCGGTCGGAGGCCAACGCGATGAACAGGATCTCGCCCATGATGGAAGTCGACGGCCCGAGGATCGGAGGCCCTGATCCCGGCGGCAAGGAGTCCGCTACCAAGCTCAGCCGCTCGCTCACGAGCTGGCGGGGCCGGTAAGGGTCTTGGCCCCAGTCAAACTCGGCCCAGACCACAGCCGCGCCGGTGACCGTTGTGGATCGGACGCGGCGGACATCCGGAGTTCCATTGAGCGCCGACTCGATCGGGAAGGTGACCAGCCGCTCCATGTCTGCCGGGGCCAGCCCCGGATGATCGGCCATGACAGTCACTGTGGGAGCGGTCAGTTCCGGCAGCACATCCACCGGAAGCTGGGTGAGGGCGTAGATGCTCCAAGCCACCACCCCTGCGGCCAGCATGATCACGATCGCGCGGTTGGAGAGCGACCAGCGGATCAGCGACTTGAGCATGGATCAGTGGACATGGCCGTGCGCTGGGGCGCTGGTCGAGGTCGACGCCAAGTACAGCAGGTATGCCCCTTCGGAGACGACTCGCTCACCTTCTGCGAGTCCTTCCGCAATCGGCACTCTCGCCCCGCGCCGGCGGACCGGCGTGACCGCTCGCCGCTCGAACGACTCGCCGCCGGTCTGAACGAAGACTGCCGTCTGGCCTCCGTCATCCACTAGGGCGGCGGCCGGAACGGTGACGGACCGGGATGACCTGGAAATCAGCAGGCGCAAACGCAGGGACTGACCGATCGCGAACTGCCTCGAGGCATTGTTCGCCAAGTAAGTAATGCTCAGCGTCCGAGTCTCAGGATCGACCAGCACGCCCTTTGCGGCCAGCCGCCCCGCGGGAATCGTTCGATTCGAGCCAGCGACTTCGATCTCGGCGCCAGTCACCTCGCTCAGCAGCAACGCGTGCGCCTCGGGGATCGCTCCGGTGACATGCACTTCGTCGATGCCGACGAGCTCCAACAAGGCCCCCCCTTTCTCAACCAAGGAGCCGTTCGCGACTGGACGGGAGGTGACGACGCCTGAGATGTTCGAGCGCACTTCATGACGGATCCCGCCTCCGCCCGCCTCACCTTTGAGGGTGGCGTCATAAAGAGCGATCTTCTTCTGTGCTGCCGCAAGGCGAGCTGACGCTAGGTCCGCTTGGCTGATGGCTTCTTCGAGCCTCCGCGACGGGACGGCGCCAGCTGCGAGCAGCCGCTCCATGCGCAGCCGCTCCCTCTCGGCCGAGGCGACACCGATGTCGGCCTCCTCGACCGCGAGCTGCAGGGCGGCCCGGCCTTCGGCTCCGCTCCAAGTCCGAGCGACCTCGCTAACCTTCTCTCCGGCCTCCACCAACTGTCCGACCTCCGGAAGGCGCACTTGGCGGACCAGCCGCCCCGCCACCGGAGCAGTTACGACATCCCGGTTGCCGCTGGCGGGTTGGACGGTCGCTGGGACGGTGAGGCTGTCCTGCAAGTCTTCCAAGATCACGCTCTCCGTCGCGAAATCCAGCGTCCACTGCTGCTCCTTGAGGAATGTGACCTCCTCCGCGTCAGCTGCTGCAGAGTTCCCGTCCTCTTGGCGACCGGGGATCTGGCCAGCGGGCCAGACTCGGCCGGATCCGAGCTGGTGGCTGTCCCGGACCAAGTCCGATTCGAGCCGGACTGTCACCTCCGCGGATCCGGCCCTCGACGAGGCTACGTCGACCAAGAAATGGCCAGGGCGCGACGGGCCAGCCACCGAATACAATTCGAGGTCGCCGCCGGAACGGCGGAGTTCCACGCTGACGCGACCATCGCGGATCGGTTCAAATGACGACAGGTCCGTCAGGTGGATTACGAACTGGGAAGTGCGGCCCACCTGCAAGGCCGGGTATTCCAGAAACAGCTCGGTCTTCTCGGACCACGTCGTCACCACGATGGCTGACTCTTCGACAGTCCCGCCGTCCGGAGCCGGCTCGGTCTCCTGCCCGCACCCCGCTGCGAGCAGCAGCGCCGCCAGCCATCGCAAAGTCACGGTACGTGCCCCTTGGCGATGCTGCGGTCGAATTCGACCTCGGCGAGCTTCGCTTCCGCTTGCAGGTCCAGCTGCCGCAGACGGTCGGAGTGGACATGGCGGTAGGCCGCGAGGAGTTCTGCGATGCTCAGTTCGCCCTCCGTGTAAGCCACCTCCGCGATCGCCAGCAGTTCGCCGGCGCGTGCTTGGGCTCGAACTCGATGGTCGCGCACCAGCTGGCGCCGGATCCGAAGCGTGTCGTGCGCCTGCCGGATTTCCGCTCGAATCTGGAGATTGAGAATCCGAGCTCTGGCGCGCGTGCGCTGGGCATCGGCTTCGGCACGCGCCCGGTCTGCCTTTCCCTTCTGGAAGACTGGCAGATCAATCGAGATTCCCAGCACGGGGCCGCTTGAGAATCTGTCTTGGGACTCCGCCCGCTTCAAACCTCCGACCAGCACGGGATTGGGGATGCGAAGCCGCTCCGCCGCCACGCCCTGCAGCCGGGCCTGCTCCAAGCGCGCCACTTCGACTCGATAGTCGGACCGGGAATTCAAGCCGGACGCCAGAGACTCCTCCAGTGTCGGCAGGCCGTAGGCCGCTTCCAGGCTGCCTTGGGCAACCACTTGGCCGGCTTCGAGACCGTCCCCTAGGAGCTGATGCACGGCGGCGCGGGCCGCAGCGATCGACACCTCGGCTTCAGTCCCTTCCAATTCCAAGTCGATAATCTCGCGCTCCGCCCGCAGGCGATCAAGCTTCGATGCGTCGCCCGCAGCCTCGCGCTGCTCGATGGCCCTAGCAAGCGCTTCGAGCTCGCTGACACCCTCGGTGATGACGGACTTCCGCCCTTGCGCATGCACGAGGCGGAAGAAGGCTGCCCTGAGGCGGGCGTCCAACTCAGCCTGGGCGTGCTCGACTCCCCTCTCGACAGCCAGCACTGCTGACTCGCTCGCCCTCAGGAGCAAGCTCCTGCGCCCATTGATGGAGAGGGGTTGCTCGAGCAGGAGGAAGTCGGTGCGGCCCGCACCCTCGCTCATCGCGCTGACCGAAGGATTCTGATAGCCGCGGTGGCGAAGGCTGTCGGCCCGTGCAAGAGCTACGCGGGAGCGCAGTTCGCTGTGGTATGGGCTCTCCCGGAACAGCTGGAGCGCTTCGCTCTCGGTCAGTGCGGCACTAGGCGACCCAGCGGACAGGAGGGCTGCGGCCGACCACGTCAGGGCACGGGAGCGGATGCAGGCGGCCATGAGAAGCAGTTGGTCTGGTCAGCGAGACTGTGAGCCACGCCATATTGAGTCTACTCCGGTGAGGCTCCTCGGTGCCTCCTCGGACGCGATGCGCCGCACCGCGGCCCGGCGGCGAATTCCAGAACGCCTGCTCAATGCCCATTTCCCGGGCTGGGCGGCTTGGGTCCGTGCCCGCTGGACTGTCGCAGGTCGCTGCCGAGACTCTTCCCGCCGTCGGGACGGGCGGGGGCAGTCGACGGAGAAGACCACCTCAATCCCGCTGGTCGGAATGGAGCCGAAGCCGAACGTGCCAAGCGTTGAGTCCTCGGAAGACTCGCGGATCGGCGGGGCATGGAGGCCATGCAGCGCTGGCGTCAGTGGCCAAACGACGGCTGGCTCCGACTCGCGTCCTGCGTTCTGCGTGTGTGCTCGTCTTCCCTGCGCTGCCCCGGCCGAAGCGGCGTGCCCGACAGCACAATGTCACCGAGTGTCCGTCACTCCCACCGAGAACCGCTCGGCTCCGAACCGCTGAAGATTCCAGCGCGGCTCCACTCCCAGGCATAGGTCGGCCATGACCCTTCCGACCACGCTGCAGAACTTGAAGCCGTGGCCGGAGAAGCCGGCCGCCACAAACACGTCGCGCTCACCGGGATAGCGGTCGAGGATGAAGTGCTCGTCCGGTGTGTTGGTGAACATGCAGGCCACCATGCGGCGCGTCGGCCCGTCCGCCAGCGGGAAATACTCCCGGACGGCTTCGCGAAGCACTTCCTCATCTCCTTCAGCGCACTCACGGTCCAGCTCGGACGGGCCGGCCAGCGACTGCTCCAAGTGATGGAACTTGCCGATCTTGAATCCCTCCTGGCCGCAGTTCGGCACGCCGTAGAAGCGGCCGAGCGGAGACTCCATGTTGAACACCGGGAAGTGCTCCGGAGAAAACAGGTCGCTGCTCAGCGGCTCGGTCCACAGCATCACCTGCCGCTCCGGACGACACCAGCTTCGGAGGGCCGGGCCAACCTCGCCCGTCCACGCTCCGGCAGTGATGACGAGGTTCTTGGCAGTGAAGTCCCCGTGGTCCGTCCAGACGACGATCCTGCTTCCGACACGCTCCCAGTGACTGACTCGGACGCCCGCCAGCAATTCCGCTCCGCAGCCCACCGCTGCCGTCGCGTACGCGGCTACAGCGCTTTCCGACATCAGGAATCCGCCGTCCGGCTGGTAGATCGCTCGCAGCGATCTGGGAAGGTCGTAGCCGCCGAACCGCCGGCTGGCCTCCCGCCCCCCGAGTTCTTCGAAGTGCAGGCCGTGTCGCAGGCAGGATTGCTTCGAGCCCCGCACGGTCTGGCTTCCCGCCGGGCCGATGTCGAGGCCACCAGTCACGTGCAGGATCTCCTCCCCCGTAAGCCCCTCCAGTTCTCGCCAGTGGTGATAGGCCGCCCGCAGGAGCGGCACGTACTCGGCGCCTTCGGAGTAGGCCAGCCGGATGATGCGGGTCGAACCGTGGGATGACCCGAAGGCATGTGGTACTCCAAACTGCTCCAAGCCGAGTACTCTTGCGCCGCTGTCGGCCAGATGAAACAGGGTCGAGCTGCCCATGCCGCCGATCCCGACCACGATGGCGTCGTGCATGAACCGCCCTAGAGGCTGTCTCGCGAGACGACGAGCGCGTGGATCTTGAGCACCAGATCGTCGTCCAAGAGGTCGCCGAAGGCCGGCATTCCCTCGCTGCCGTTCCGAACTGACTGAAGGAATCGGTCCGCACCCAACGCGGTCCGGAAGAGGTTCGGTCCGCTGCCTCCGCCAGCCTTGTGGCAGCCAATGCACCGAGACCGGTAGGCGTTCTCGCCGTCCTCGATCGCGGTCGCCGATCCCAGGTAGGGGTTGGAGAACTCGGCTGGGACCGCCCCGCTGTCGGAGGTTGGTTGGGGCGGGGAGGAGGTCCGAATTGGATCGCCGCCCTCACTCGGCTCGAAGCCGTAACCCGGGAGCACTCGGCCGCCGAGCGTGTGGCCGGGCTGCCCGACGCGGGGCAGTCCGCCTTCCAGTGTCACCAGATTGGATCCGGGGGCGACGCGGGCGCGTCCGCCGCCGTCTAGGGCAAACACCCACAGATTTCCGGCTCGCGGTTCGGTGTAGTAGAAGGTCATGTCGCCACCGATGCCCCCGGAAGGGACGGCCACGTACTGCACTCCGTCCAGCTCGTAGCTGATCGGGCTGCCAATGATTCCCGAACCGGTCTGAAACTGCCACAGCAGAGTCCCCGTGCGAGCGTCGAAGGCCATGAAGTAGCCCCGCATGTCGCCCGTGAATACGAGTCCGCTGGAGGTGGCGAGCGTGCCGGCCCAGAACGGAGCCGGGCTGGTTTGGCGCCAGACGACGCTCCGCTTGCGGACATCGAACGCCACGAAGTTGCCCGGTTCGTCGGTTGTCAAGTACTGCTGGTAATCGGCCCCCAGGTACCACTCTCCGTTGGCAGGCGGCTGGAACGTCCCCTCCTCCCAGAACTTGTACCCCATCGCCCACTGGTTGGACATGAAGAACAGTAGCCCGAGCTCTGGGTTGTAAGCCAGTGGCTGCCAGTCGATCGCGCCTTCCAAGCTCGGGATGATCGGCCCGACCTCGGGTCCTCCCGACTCGGCGATCATCTCCGGATTGACGATCGGGCGACCGGTCTCGGGATCTAGGCCTTCGGCCCAAGTGATTCCCGGCACGATCGGCTCTCCGTACAGGAACCTCCCGTCAGTCCTGTCCAAGGCGTAGAAAAAGCCGTTCTTGTCGTGATGGAAGAGCGCTCGGACCGACCCGTGACCGTCGAGTTCCAGATCCGCCAGCACGGGAGTGCTGACGGCGTCGTAGTCCCAGCAGTCCCAAGGTGTGTACTGGAAACCCCAGTCGATCTCTCCAGTGTCCGCGTCCAGGGCGATCGTGGCTGCCGTCCACTGGTTGTCCCCTTGGCGAACTTGGCAGTTCCAAGGCGCGGCGTTGCCCGTGTTCCAGTACACGAGCTCCAAGTCTGGATCGTAGACGCCGGTTGTCCAAGTCGGGCCGCCGCCATGTTTCCACGTGTCGCCCGGCCAAGTCTCGTTGCCGGGCTCTCCAGGCCCTGGGATGGTGTAGGCCGTCCAGCGCAGCTGGCCGGTGGCCCAGTCGAACGCCTTGACGAATCCCCGGATGCCAAACTCGCCTCCGGCGATCCCGGTCAGCACCATGTCCTTGACCACGAGCGGAGCCCCGGTGATGCTGTAGCCTTCCCGCCAATCGGCGACTTCCGTTTCCCACCGCACCTTCCCCGAATCCTGCTCGAGCGCGACGAGGCGGGCGTCCATGGTGCCCACGAACACCAGATCACCGAACAGCGCGACTCCCCGATTGATCGAGCCACAGCAGTACACCCGCTCCGATTCCTTCGGAAGTTCCGGATCGTAGCCCCACAGCCGGGCCCCTGTGCGAGCGTCGATCGCGAACACGCGGGAACCGTCCGCCGACAGGTAGAGCACTCCGTCATGGACAAGCGGCGTGGCTTGCAGACCGCGATTGTGTCCGCCCGTCGCGAACACCCAGGCCGGGTGCAGGCGGTCAATAGTGGAGGCGTTGATCTGATCGAGTTCGACATAGCGGTGCGCCCGGTAGTCCCGTCCATACATCAGCCAGTCGGCGGTGTTGGCGGCGGCCTGCTCAAGATCCGCGGTTGTCACCGGCTCCGCGCCCGCCGGACCCGCGAGGAGGGCCCAGCCGGCCACCATGACGGCCCACATCGCGATCGCGCCGCCAAGACGGAATCTGCCCATGTTGGTCACCGGTTGGCTCCGCGCGAGCGGGTGCATCTACGCGGCCCGTAGCTGCGCGCTTTCGGACGGGCGGACGAACGCCTGCCGGTATCCGCCGTTTCCCGCCGACTGCTACCCATCAGCTCGCCCGCTAATCGGCCTCGTCGCTGTGCCACAGGATCTGCTGCATGTCGGTTTTCGGCGGAGGCGGCCAATGATGCCCCCGTTGGCTGGTGAGCCCTTTGTTCGGACCTGGGCGGAACTCGCGGCTAGGGCGTCCGACTAGGGCGCCGTCCTGCACCCACTGCTCGTCTCCGCCATGCAGCTGGCTGATCAGGATTCCAGTCAGGTCTTCCAGAATCGGCTCGAGTTCGGGTTCGCGGGCAACATCCCGCAGTTCCATCGGGTCAGCTTCCAAGTCGAACAGCTGCAGCGCGTTGCTGGCGGGGAAGTAGATCAGCTTGAAGTCTCCCTTGCGCACCATGCGGGTGGCATGGTCGCCCTCACCCACCTCTCCGAAGAGCCACTCCCTTCTCTCCTCGCCGACCATCGAGAGGCCCTCGACCGTGCTGGGAATCTCGATGCCTGCAAGGTCCAATAGGGTGGGCATCACGTCCTGCCAGCCAGCGATCCGGTCATCGACTCGGTGATGCCCGAGGCGAGCGTCCCCGCGAGCCCCGACCAAGATCATCGGTATGTTGGCTGACGGTTCATAGAAGAGCCGCTTGGCCCACATCCCGTGCCGCCCCAGCATGTCTCCGTGGTCGGATGTGAAGCAGATCACGGTATCGTCCAGCAAGCCCTCCTCACGCAACGTGCCGACCACCACTCGCAGCTGGTGGTCGATGTGGGTGCAGAGGGCGTAGAACCCCCGGAGCGCGTCTACAGTCTCCCGTACGCCCAAGTGGGCTTGCCGCCCTCGAACGGCCTGCAGCAGGTAGGGCAGGTTCCCGCGGGACCAGCTGCCACGCAAAGGCCATCGAAGCTCGACGCCCTCGTACATTCTCAGGTAGGTCGTGAGCGGGACGATCGGCGGATGCGGGTGACGGAACGACAGGAACCAGAAAGCCGGTCGTCCGCGGTCGCGCCTCTGGATGACCCGCGCCATCTGCCGCGCCGCCCAGTTGGTGGCATGCAGCTCCTCCGGAAGGTGCCACGGCCGCGTCTGATAGTCGTTGTTGCTCATCCCGTGGTCGAAGTGGCGTCCGGCGAATCCGCGATCCCCGAGGAACAGTTCGTAGTCGTCGAGGATCCCGTACTGGGTACGGCCTTCCTCGTCGAGGATCACGTCATCGAATCCGATCCGGTCCCGTTGCGGGTATACATGCAGCTTGCCCACCCCGTAGGCTTGGTACCCGGCGTCGCGGAAAGTCTGCGCCATCGTCGGCAGATTCGGCATGGGCATCGTCTCGCCGAAGTCTCGGTCTCCGTGCGTCTTCGGGCTGGTCCCCGTCATCAGGGAGCGCCGGGCCGGAATGCACACCGGGCACTCCGCGTAGGCGTTGGTGTAGCGGGTTCCGCTCCGCGCCAGCTCGTCCAAGGTGGGCGTGAGGACATCGGGATGGCCGGCCTCGCCGAGCAGTTCGGCGGCCCAGTGGTCGGTTGAGACGAGAAGTACGTTTGGTCTGTGCGCCATGCGTTGCACGCTCATCCAGAGCGCCGGTCTCCCGGAAGTGCCCGCCCGCGGATCGGAGGCGGCCTAGAGAACGGCGGCTTTGGCGGAAGCTAGTGGGAGTCGAACCCACCCTTGGCGCATGGCGCCAAACAGCGGTTTTGAAGACCGGGCCCGACACCGGCCGGGATTAGCTTCCGTTTCCGAATTCTAGCAATCTCGCCACAGCCGTCAGGCGACGTGGGCGCCTTGAGCCTCGACGTACACAGAGTACAGGCTCTGGCTGGCGGTCATGAAGAGCCGGTTGCGCTTGACGCCGCCGAAGCACACGTTGGAGCAGATCTCCGGCAGCCGGATCAGCCCGATCCGATCGCCGTCAGGGGCGAACACGTGGACGCCGTCGTAGCCGTCGCCGACCCAGCCCGCCGAGGACCAAATGTTGCCGTCCGTGTCGCATCGGATGCCGTCGGTCTGGCCGGCTTGCTCGAAGCCCTCCATCGCCATAGACGTGAATCTGCGCCCATTGCTTAGTCTCTGCCCTCCGTCCACATCCCAGACCTTGATCTCCCGCTCGGCCTCTGGGTAGTGAGAGGATCCCGTGTCGGCCACGTACAGCAGCTTGTAGTCAGGTGAGAAGCAGAGGCCGTTCGGCTTGAAGATCTCATCCGTAACCATTTCCATCCGCCCGGTCGCGCCGTCGATCCGGTAGACGGCCTCCTTGATCTCAAGCGGCCCCTTGTTGCCCTCGTAATGCATCAGGCTGCCGTAGCCTGGATCCGTGAACCAGATATTGTCGTCCGGGTCCACGACCACGTCATTCGGCGCGTTCAGCCGCTTGCCCTGCCAGTTGTCGGCGAGAGTCGTCACCGAACCGTCATGCTCGTAGCGGACGAGCCGGCGGTTGCCGTGCTCGCAGGAGAGCTGGCGTCCTTGCCAGTCGAAGGTGTTGCCGTTGGAGTTGCCCGACGGGTTCCGGAACACCGAGACGTGCCCGTCGTCGTCGAGCCACCGCAGCTGGACATTGTTGGGGATGTCCGAGTACACCAGATAGCGGCCCACTGCGTTCCAAGCGGGGCCCTCCGCCCACAGCGTCCCGACGTGCAGGCGTTGAATGGGTGTGTTGCCCAGCTTGTAGCGGTCAAACCGTTTGTCGAGGGACACGATGTCCGGGTCGGGGTAGCGGGTGGGCACGGCGTTCGTCCAGTCGCGCTGCCCGTGAGCGAGCGCTGGAGCCGCCAAGGCGGCCAGCGCCTGCTTGGAGAAGGATCGCCTGCTGGTCGTGCGAGGTCTCATCGCTCAGCAACTGTAGCAGAAACGGTGCGCAGCGCGACCGCCAGTTCCATGTGGCCCTAGCTGCCCTGACAGCGGGACTATACGGCTAGAGGAATGCCAGCTTGCCGCTACTTCAGGTCCAGCGGATCATCGCTTGGTGGGCCGAAGGCTGCAGCCCCCATGTTCGTCCAGGGGCGGCTTCAGGTGGAACTGGCCCGGCTTGTGTTTGAAGGCATAGACTCGGGCGGCCCGATACTACTCAGCGTGCTTCTCCGATACGCGGAGTTCGTTGCTGGTGATCCAGATCGGCGTCGTGTCGGGTCGATCGGTTGCCTTGGCCTCCAGCCAACGGTTGGCTCCTTCCGGGGACTCAGAGGTCTGACCATGGGCTAACTCGCTTTGTCCAGGGTTCTTCGGCAGAAGAGGGTGTTTTCAGGTTTCCGTTGGCTAGGACGAGGACCGAAAGCGCGCCGAGGAGCGGGCTCACGGCGAGGGTGACCAGCTAGGCTGGCGAGTGGGTTGGGCCTGTCCCGCAGCTGCCGCTGGGGCCATGCGGCACTCTGGCCGCGCCGTCGCGGAACGCCAAGCGGTACGCAGTGTGGTCCCGCACGCGCGGCGGTTCAGGCCCGAGCTCGTTGCCTCCGCGAGCCGCTGGGAGAGAGCGCACCACGGGGCGTGTCCGCCGCTGCCAGTCTGCCGGCTCGGCCGGGAGACCGCAGTGCGTCGGTAGCGGTCTCAGGCAGCGCCCGGCCGTGCCGCCGCGCCCGACCGGCACGCCCTCGCCCGCCCTGCTGCTGCGGCCGGCCAACCTGCAGCTGGCCGCGCTCGCTGCCGTAGTGTCGTGGGCTGCGGAAACAACGGCACCCGAGCCGCTCGGCGCCATGGCCAGCAGCACGCCCCACCGCAGCGTGCCGGCTCATCCGCCGGTGGCCGACAGCCGCCTGCGGCCCGCACTGCACAACCGCAGTATGCGGCTCGCACGGGGCCAGCACGGCAGACCCTCAATTCAACTATTCCAGTTAGCCGCAGCGGTCGACCCAGCCCATCCGATGCGAGCCCGATCTGCTTCCTGAATCGGTGCAGAATCCACCATTTGCAACACCTACATGGATGTGAACACAGTATTTCAGGCAGTCAGGATCAATCTCTTGCACCATTACACAAATTTCTCGCGATTGATGTGACTTGTGTCCAGGAGGCTGCTCCACTGTGTATGACTGCCAGAACATACGATGACCAGAAGTCTGGGACGGCATGGATCCAAGTGGACGACTGCCGAAACCCACACTCGGCTGCTATCTTGTTGTCGCTGTGATACTTCCTTCAACAGGTACTGAACTATTACCATATAACAGAAGAGAAATATAGTATCTCCCTGCTCGCAACTGCTGGTCTGCACCAATTGTGATACTCTCGTCTCCAGAGAGGCTCCGCGATGCCCAGCCATAACGTTCCGATGTGTTGTCAACTTGATAGCTCACGAAAAGATCAACATCAATGCTTGGATCCTGCGCTATGACAGAGACCGATAGTTGCACGGCGCCATCCGGAATATCTACGAAGTACGATTTCTCTCCATTGAGGAAAATTTGTCTGAGATCTTGTGGGATGCGGTACTGCCTTGGGACTCCAAGCACAAGTTCACCACCTAGTGGCGTATCAACTTCGCGTCTCACACTCCGGACGATCCGGAATCCAACGTTCGCATACCTCGCATCAGCTCGGTCCCACCCGCGGTAAGAAGCACGATTCTCACTGCCGCCGTCGTGCTTGCTGCCACCTCGGACTACTCGAGAGAATCCGAAAGCAGGTCCAGTCGGGTCGGTGATTCTCCCACCTGTATATGCACCGTACCAGTCCGCAACCCATTCATGAACATTCCCGATCATATCGTAGAGCCCATATTGATTCGGTGCTTTCGTGCCCACTCGCTGCAGTCGATCATTGCTATTTCCGATGTGCCAGGCAATCGAATCCAGCGGTCCATAGCGATCACTGGCGATTCCTCCGCGAGCAGCATACTCCCATTCTGCTTCAGTCGGCAAGCGATACTCATGATCCATCTCGTCAGAGTTAAGCTTCTCCAGAAACTTCTGAATGTCATTCCAAGATACTCCGACTACCGGACAGTCCAGCTCACATGCCTCAGAAGACGCTGGACTTGTTCCCATTAGTTCCTGCCATTGTCCGTGAGTAACTTCATGTGCTCCAATTTCAAACGCACGGGATATCATTACCCGAGTTATAGGCTCTTCATTGTCGTAGGCCTCTACACTGGAGGATCCCATATTGAATTCACCTGGGGAGATCTGAACGAATTGGATACCAAGAGGACCAGTTGTTCTGGCTGTAACTCTGGCCGTGAGAGTCCCACTAGCATGTAATACTGAACTGCGATAGAGCACCAAAGAAATATAGTAGCGACCTGGTCGGAGAGCAGGAACAGTGTCTGTAGAGATCTCAATACTCTCGGAGCCGGATGAACTGGCAGACTTCCAGTCATACTGAGACACTTGAGTGTCATGTTGATGACGTACATACAAGTCCACATCAACACCTGACTGGTCTGACTCAAGAACGATTGACAAACTCTGCGATCCGGCAGGTACGTCGATGATGAATGATCTCGTGCCGTTCTGTAGGGTTCGAATCTCAGACGAAGAAATCCGAAACTCCACTGGCTGCCCACTTTGCAACACTCCCCCCAACATCGAACTCTTCAAGGTTCGTACTATCCGAAATCCTACATCAGAATGACGGTTGCTTGGGTCTAAGAAATAACGATGTGACGCTCTGCTAACCACTGCATTGTGATGGTAGCTCCCTCCGCGAATCACCCCTACTGTACCTGAGGACGGCCCAGTTGGATCCGTAACACTCCCTCCAAGATAACTGCCTGACCAGTCCGCTACCCACTCATACACATTTCCAATCATATCATGTAATCCAAACGGGTTTGAATCCTTACGTCCAACAGCCTGCAATCGGTCTCCGCTGTTTCCAGAATACCAACCAATGCTTTCCAATGGTCCATATGTATCTCCGATCGTTCCTGCACGTGCGGCATACTCCCATTCAGCTTCAGTGGGCAGGCGGTATCGGTAAGAATCATCACTGTGATTCAGTCTATCAAGAAACTCGTTAGCTTGAACTCTGGATACACTCTCTACTGGGCAACGCGGTCCACACGCCACATTACTCGATGGATTGCTGTTCATTACTGACACCCATTCGTGCTGTGTGACCTCAAACTTGCCGATCTCAATCGACTTAGTAAGGCGCACTGTAGTCACTGGCTGCTCGATGCCAGATGCATCCTGACCGATCGATCCCATGGCAAACGTACCAGACGGAATTCGGACAAACTGCATCGACTCAACAGTTCCTTCATCCGAGACTACCCGATTAGTTGTCGTCGCGGTTACAAGTCCTGTCGCAGCTTGCGATGGCACATCATATAGAAGTAAGGCAATGTAGTATCGTCCTGGCCGCAGACTTGGTGTCGATGTCGCGTTGATAACGATCGCTTCATTCCCTGAAGGCCCAACAGACCTCCAATCGTAGCGGCCCGGCACCGGTGGCTCTTGATAGCGGACATACAGATCAACATCAATGGTTGGGATGTCCGAAGAGACAGTGATTAGTAAGTCACTCGTCCCAGACGGAACATCCACATAATATGCCCTGTCGCTGCTCTGCAGTATTCCTGTACTGGCCGGATTCAGCTGGAAGCCTTGCGGCACACCGACGGTCAAGCTGTGTGGTCCCGAATCTTGGCTTGGACTCGAAGGTGGAGGTGGAGCCACTGTTGAATTCAAGTAATCTTCTATCTTAGGATAGAATGAAGCAAGACTAGAATACAATGTTGGAGAACCTTGGTCAAAACAGCCTTCATGGTCATCCTGACCACCAGATGCGATGCCCAATATTTGTCCGTCTTGATTAATCACAGGTGACCCAGATGCACCGCCAAGTATCAGTCCGTTTCCCCACCGGACGGATAGCATGTTGGGATATCGAAATGATATCTCACCAAAAGATACTTGCTTTGCTTTCGCCTCTGCATGGTGAATACCAAGCACATTGGTTCCGATCGATATCGCGGTTGATCGAGCATTCCATCCCAAGTAATAGACTTCAGGTGGAGGCTCGCTCAAGAGCTTGAGCAGTGCAGCGTCCCCACGCCCCCATGGACTGATTCCTTCATTCCTCAAGCTACCGGTCTCAACTTCCAGCAGAGTCGAACCAGAAGTCGTCGAGTATCTGTCGTCATAATCTCGAGATGATTCTCCAGAGCAATTCCTATTCTGCAAGAACCAGTGGAATTCAATGCTTCTCGCTTCCGATTCAGTGGCAACGCAATGCGCTGCTGTGAGAAAGTACGGAATCAGGCTAGTGGAAACCCTATCGTTGACTAATGCACCTGAGCAGTATCCGTGTCGTTTGGTTTCTTCGTCGACAATACTGATCATAGCAATCGCACCTGCGAATCTGGCTAACTCTTCATCGGAATTCGCCCTGCATGTCAGGTCCTGGAAGCAATGGTCCGAAGTCTTGTTTGGAGTTCTGCCAGTGTCCTTGGCGTTGATCTCACGAGGTGTGTTCCAGAGGTGTCCAATGGCAGGGATATCAAAAGGAAGAACTCTTGAGCCATTCAGTGCTTCGTTGTGATCAGGTTGGTATTCTATTGTTACTGTTTCGCCGAGGATTATAGGGCTCCATACTTCTCCATCGCTATATGGCCCACGCTGTGTATATGTGGAGAGTGACGTGTAATCGCCTCTGTGGATCCACAAGTGCGCTCCATCTAGGTTCAAGTGTCTAAGAAACAGTCGGATCCCTTTCGCGCCAACAGAGGTGAGTGTGAGTC
This sequence comes from Bryobacterales bacterium, assembly GCA_963662745.2. Classification (GTDB taxonomy): domain Bacteria; phylum Acidobacteriota; class Terriglobia; order Bryobacterales; family UBA6623; genus VXMF01. The sequence goes on along the minus strand of CAXXUI010000001.1, from coordinate 2,444,254 downwards.
TCCATATCGGTCCGATGGTAGTATCAGACCACCCTGTGTTGGGATCGCTGAGATGCCGATCAATGAGGTGTTGTGGAATCTGTCGTGTGATTCCTATCCAACGCAAATCGGCAGGTGACGAGTCCGTTGTGTCAATGCTTTTTTGATCGATTCTCGTGAGAACAAGAACGTTATCTGTAGGCGGTAATGAGAGTTGGTGGGTTGGCAGTGATGTGATAGTATCCGGATCTTCGGCTTGTAGGTGTAGCGAGAGGGCTATCGTTGCCAAGAGTGCCAATAGAGGCGTAGCTCGAATCCAGATAGCGCGGTCAGTACGTGACAAGGCAGGTGGCTCGCAATGGCAAGGTTGTGATGCAGTGTTCGTGAAGGATACGGTCCGAATGGCCGATGCAAGATGCACCTAGGGTGGCATGACTGCTGCCAGCTACTGAGCGCATCACACAGGTCTGGACTTCAGAGGTCCCTTCACGGTAGAGTTGGAGTCCACAGCCTCATTCCAATCGTGCGTCATGGTCATTCGACGCCCCTGCGCAAGGGAAGGACTTTGATGGGACGTGTATGAAGCGGTTCTTTGGTTGAATGGAGCAAGGTGTGGTGGGGGTGGGCGATCGTGGCATAGTCCAAGGGAGGCTACGTTGGCAGGGGACGGATACTGCCGGGGAGGGACATGTGCCGGCCTCGCAAATTGTCTGGGCCGGTGGCGGTGACTCGCGTCGCCCAGCCTGCCACAGCGGGAAGTGACGGCGTACTGACCATGCACCCGCATGCATCCTCAGCTGCGCAATCTCCCGGACCTGCAAGGGTGCGGGCAGTGCGTTCCGAGGCACGAGATCGTCCCCGGTCTCAGCCGCACTGAGGTGGTCCACACGGTCTGCATGCGACTGGGCTGGCATACGTCCCCCCGGGCACGTCGCGAGCACTTCGACATGCGAGTGGTCCAAGAGACTGAGCCGCTCGTCGCGCTGCGACTGCCCGCCAAGCACAAGGCGATGCACGGTCCGCGGTGGCCGCTCGCGCTCGACAGCCATCCACCGGTGGAGGAAACACGGGACGGTCTCCAGCCGCTCGAGGTCCGACCCGCCACCCGGCGGGCCGAACTGGCGTGACGGAACGAATGGGCGAAGCGTTGCCATGCTCTGTGTGCTGGCAACCTATTCTAGCGCAGGTGCGCTATCGTGTGCAGACTGCTGAGGTGACGTGCCGGCTTGGCTGGTGTACAACTTCGACAAGCGGGGGCTGCGTGGAGTCGACAGCTCGATCGGTTGCCAGTATAGATCGTTCCGCCCATGTCTCCACTGGGTAGCGCTGGATGAGAGCTACGGAGCGCTGCTGTGGATTCGAGTTCCGACCTCTTCCTTGAAGGCCTTGTCGCTAGTGGCACGGCGGCTTCGGGTCGACTGGGAGCGTGACCATGGGCCTTGCCCCATGTTGTTGGAGTCGTGAGCCAATCTAGGCAGCAACGATGCACGTGCTACCGGGCGGCGAAACTGCGACTGATCAGGACTGTGGAATGCCTGTGGCCCGGAGCAAGGGGCCGGCGATGCGATCGAGGAAGATGTCGGCTCTGCCGCTGCATCCGAGATGGATTCCGAACCCGCTGGAAACCAGTGCTACGCCCCTAGTAGGCTAGCGAGTATCTTCAGGCGCTACAGGGGACGAGGGGCGAGCTGTTGGGGAGAACCGAAACTTGGCTGTTGATCGCGACGCCCTGATGCTCTCGTAGTCCCCATGCTGCCAATCCCGAGCAACTAGGACTGCAACGTGATGATCGGCGGGGAAGGCTCGACGGTGTTCTTGCAGGGTCCAGACCTACCGCCGGACAACGAATCGGCTGGGCGGACGCTGAGGTCGACGTGACCCAGCGAGTGACGAATGTCGGCTCGTGGGTCCCACAGGGAACAAAGGCGCAGACGCTGTTCCCGATCATGGCGACCTTGCGGCATGCTTGGCGGAACTCGTCGGTTTGGACGGTAAACCTGCTGCAGGTGGCTTGCCGGCGGACGGTTCCTTGGTGAGGTCGTACTTTGGAACTCAGCACAACACCTAGACACTCCTGCGACGGATAGGCCATTCATTCACAGCGAAGTACGGGATCCAAGACTGACCCGAAATGGTGAATCGGGAATGGCGCCCGGAACGCTATGCTCCCGTGGCAACTGGAACTCTGAGGCTCGGCTAGAACCGACCTCGAATCGCTCCCTTGCCCCGCAATTCGTCTGCAATGTCATCCTGAGAACTGCTCAAGGCAAAGTCCAGAGCGGTCTTACCATCTTCAGTTCGGAGGTTCACTTCGGCCCCACTCTGCAGCAACGCTCGAACAATGATAACGGACTCGCCAGAGCCGACCACTGCGCCACTGGCCCAGTGGAGAGGTGTCCAACTTCGATTGTCACGTAGGTTAACATCGACCTCTGACCGACCTGACACTTCTGTCACCAGAGACCATACTGCATCAATATTGCCGGCTGATACTGCATAGTGTAGAGGAGAAGCGTCAAATTCGCTGGCTTCTGAGTTGGGGTCTGCTCTGACCCACCGCAACATTTGGATTATCGAATATATGTTAGAGTTAGAAACGTTCCGTGCTGCAAAATGCAGGGGAGTCATGCGAGTATTGGCTGTTGCATTTACGTTCGAACCACCGTCTATGAGAGCAAAAGCAGCAAGCAATAGTCCACGATCTTGACTCAGTGACATCATCAGCGGGGTCCGACCATAGAAGTCTCTGGAGTCGGGATCAGCCCCGCGCTCTAAGAGCGCACGTATGGGGCCGCTCTCTCCGGCTTCAGCAGCCCAATGAAGCGCTGTGCTGCCATTCCAGTTGTCGGCCAGATTAGGGCTAACTCCTTGGTTCAGGTAATGCTGGACCTCCTCACGAGCTCCTTCACCCGCAGCCCAGTGAAGTGGAGTGACAGAGAAAGTTGATGCCGCTGGATTGGCTGATGGAGCAGGCAACTCACGGGGCCGCGGGTTGAACTCTGATGCATCTGGTGCCTTTGGGGAATGCGATCCAGGAAAGCTGGCCATCGAATGGGCCCACCTAATCGAGAAGTCGTCGGCAGGCGCGGGACTGTGGATCGTGGAGATCACTGCGACTAGCCCGCACAGTCTCGTCAGAGGCCGCAAAGTCGGGACAGAATGGATTTTGTACAGCTGCATTGTAGGAGTGGGCCCCTGCAACGCTGAAGCCTTACAGGGGGGATGCCGTGTGGCGACTGAAGCGATGGTAGCATGCCACAAGATGCGGCGGGCGGTCCAGCTCTGTCACGAACTCTCGTTCCAGGTCAGTACGACCCGACCCGCCGCTCGCCGCGAGGTTCGGCCGCGCCTCGCGGCGGACCCCCGCCGCGAGGCGGGGGGACATTGATCAAGGCCTGCTGCGGAGCGGGCGCTGCTGGCCGGCAGCTGGCTCCGCGCAGCGGTCCGGCGACCGCACGAGGCAGCCCCAGCAGCTGCCCAGCAGCGCGAAACTCCGTGCTCGGGACCCGAGCCCCCAGTCAAGCTGGTGACCACAGCGTCGCAGAGCACCTAGCACCCTGCCCGCTGGTCCGGTCCGATTGCGCTGTGCTGGCCACTGTTTCTGACATGAGAGGTCAGGATCTCTGAGTCCCTGCGCTAGAATGTCGGCCTCGACCACCTGCCCGAGTACAGCCCCGAGGAACTGGACCCGCAAGCCGAGGTGGTGAATCCCCGGTGGATGCAGGTGGACAACCTGATCCGGAGACTGCGGCCCAGCTGGGTAGCCATCCAGCGAGACTGCAGCGCGGCTGCGGCCAACTCTCACAAGAGCAGGCCGACCAGCTGAGCGAGGAGAACCAGCAGCTGCACCATGCGCTCCATGGCGCCGAGGAAGTGCGCCGCTGCACTCCGAACCGCTTGCGGATTGGCGAGCTGCCGGCAGGATTGCACTATCAAGCCCTGTCCAAGCCCGTGCGCTAATTCACAGCCTCGCTGCGCACGCTCGCCTACCGAGCCGAGCTGGCCAGGGCCCGGCTCGTGGCTGCGCACTTGTCCAAGCCCGAGATTGCGCACGACGTCATCGGCGGCTTGCTGGCCAGCGATGCAAGCTTGGTGCCGGACCCGGAGGCGGGCATCCTGCGCATGCACCTGCTGCACCAAGCACAAGCCCGCAGTGCGCACCGAGAAGCTCAACCGGCACCCCACGCCCCGCTACTCGCCAGCCTTGGTAGCTCTCTCAGAGCACGCTCGCACGCCCAAGGCCGGACATTGGAAGTCAGCCCATTTCCGGAACTCTGTAGCAGGATGCTCGGCCTCTCAGCCCTGTCCGAGCGCTGTCTTGGCGGAGCGTGTCTCGAATCTTGCTGTGAAATCCCATGGATGGGCAGACGCACTTCGCCCTAGCAGCGGGCGGAGTGTTCCGCGCGCCGCGACTGATTTGCTGAGTGCGACCGACCCTGGTGCCGTTCGATGCCCGTTCCCGCTGATGCCCCGTCGATGACAGCTAGGCCCGGCTCGTTGGGGGCTGGGGTTGCTGGTCTTGCTCAGGCTGCGGCTGTCTGCTGCTGGCTGGCCAGCTGCGGCAGGTAGTTGTACTGCTCCAGCATCCGCAGCCAGCGCGGCGCGTTGCGCTTCACGAACAGCTGTCGGTAGTCGATGTTCGGATCCCGATACGGCTGCTGGTCGCGCAGCACCGCGAAGATCACGCGCAGCAGCTGGTGCGCCGTCGCGGAGGTGGCCCGCTGGTAGCCGCGCCGGGCGGTCAGCTGGCGATGGTAGCCGTCGAACTGCGAGTCCCGCGTCCGCCCGGCGGCGTGGGCGCACTCCGTCAGCGTCGCTCGCAAGCTGGCGTTGCCGGGGCGCATGCGGCCGGAGCGGCGCTGGCCGGCGCTCTCGTTGTTGCCCGGGCAAAGCCCGGCCCACGACGCTAGGCTGCCGGTGTTGCCGAAGGTGCCCACCGGATCCGGGCCCAGCTCGGCCAGGATCGCGCGCGCGCTCGTGCGCCGAATGCCCGGGATGGTCTCGAGCAGGTTCAGCGTTTCGCGGTGCTCGGCGAGGGCCGCTTCAACGCGCCTGTCGAGCTGCACAAGGCGCTCCTCGAGAGCGTCGCAGTCCTGCAGCAGGCTGCTCAGGCGCCACATGGAGTGGCTGTCCAGCTCCGCCTCCAAGGCCAGCGCCAGAGGCTCCATCTTGCGGCGCACGTGCGCTGTGAGGGCCGCCAGGATCTGCTGCGCCGGCCAGCCGGCCGCGAGCCCGTCCAGAATGGCGCGCCCGTTGAGGCCGAAGATGTCGGTTAGCACCCCGCCGACGCGCAGCCCGTCCCGGTCCAGCAGCTTGTGGATGCGTTGCCGCATGCGCACGCGGTCAGCCACCAGCTTGCGCCGGTAGCGGCACATCTGGCGCAGATCGGCGAACTGCTGGGGAGGCACGAAGCTGGCTTGGGCCAGCTCGAACTGGCAGATGCGGGCCAGCCACAGGCTGTCGCACACGTCCGTCTTCTTCCCCTTGAATTGGCGCACGTGCTGCGCGTGGACCAGCCTGGCGCGCACTCCGGCTTGCTCCAAGGCCCGGTAGGGCTGCTCCCAGTACACGCCGGTGCTCTCCATGGTGGCCGCCCCGATGCGGTGCTCAGCCAGCCAGGCGACCATGCTGCGCAGCCCTTGCGGATGGGTGGCGAAGGTCTGCGTCAAGCACTGTGCGGCTGGGCCGCCCGCCTCGCACAGGCGCAGGCTGACCGTGAGTTGCATCTTGTGCACGTCGATGCCCGCGGCGCGCGGTTCGACGACGTGCATCTCGTCAATCGATCGGATCGTGTCTTGCAGGTTGCATGCTCCCTTCCGACAGCGGCGGGGAGGCATTCCCGGTATGGGACACTCGTCCCGTGGACGAGGTCAATTTGCTGTCCGTCCACAGGCCCCTGCGGGCCTGGGAACAATCCGGGGCACGACTCGGGGATGCCGGGCCAGTTTGGCTTACGAAGACTGCTCCTACCAATAGGTTTTGCGACCACTGTCCCGCCGCCGTCCCCTCTATCCGAGCACAGGCTGGGACTCCTGCCCGGAAACCCACCGCCGCTCGGTGTCTCGCCGAAGCCGGATTTCATTCTGCCGGGGTGATCGGGAGCCGCTCATGATGTTTGGACAGCGGGATCACGCGCAGCCGGGGCTGCGACGGCCCCCCGGTTGCCTGCGATCCACGACGATCGGCATCCTATTGCAGGGCTCCTCGAATGCCGGTGCCAGCCTTATCGGGGATGCCACGAAGCTGACAACTCCCAACGGATCCAACTGCTCATGGACCAAACACTGCATCCCCTCGTTTCCATCTTGAGGTCGGCGCGGGCTAGGGATCGCGGCAGGTTCCATCCTGTGGACGTGCCACCATCCCCGCAGTGAGCTGGCTCCCTGCGCGGCCGCTTGAGGCCAATTACTGGATCCAGACAGAAACCGCATTCGACCTGCGACCGTCAACGTTCAGCACGACCTCCACCTCGCCTCGTCCAGCAAGTATCCGAGGCAGGGGGCCGAGGCCGACCCAATCGTGGCCTGGCGAGGTGGGGCCAGCATGGTAAACGTCCACTTCTAGGCCACCAATGGTCCCATCCACTTCCCGTCTCCAGCCCCGGATTCCGGTGCCGTGCAATCTGAGATACACCCTGTCAGTTTCCGCTCCGAGGTTGATGGGAATCGCTAGGCGGCTTCCGAGCGGGGCATCGAGGTTTGCCACCGGTTCAGACCACTGCTTCCCGGAGGCGTCCACTGTAATGACATCGCCCCATGCAGGTCCCGTACTGGAGAGATTTGCTGAGAACAGCCCAGGTGCTACTTGAGTAACCTCGATCGAGAACGGTGCGGAGGCTGCCGTGCCACGCCAGACAGTCAGGCGAGCTAGCCCCAAGGCCACTTCTTCCGGAACGATCAGATTCGCCGCATCAGGCTGGACTAGGATCAAGCCAGCCAGATGGGTGTTTCCGAGGCTATCAGAGATGAGCACGCTTGTGTCCAATAGCACTGTCGGCTGGGCTCCGGCTCCGTTCTCGGAAGAATCCGCAACCGCCCGCTCAGCAGTCAGGCTGGAGCCCCGGAGAACCATGTTGGAACCCGGTGCCGCCCCTGGAGACCTGCTCGCTCGATTCCAAGCTTCCGTCACGGCTGGTGGCGCGAGACTGTCGTCAACAGTGCTCTGCCCACTGGCAGGAATGACGACCATGGTGACCGGCACGGCGCCGACAGTTTCCATGATCAGGCTGGAGGCGCCCGCGGCGTGGATCGTGAGTTCACCCGTGCGAGCACTTGGCACCAATCCCGCAGGCGCAGTGGCGACAGCGATCTCAAGTTCGGAGCCACCGCTGAGGGAGCCGCTTGAGGGAGTTGCGGTCAGCCATGGCTCGTGAGCGATGACCTCGAAGCGCAGGGGATCCGCACCGTGGTTCGCCAGTCGGACCACTTGGGCTGCCGGAGCGGTGGCGTTGGGCAACACGAACGTCAGGGCCTTCGGATTCACTGCGGCCGCCGGCCGCGCCGTGTCCCCGCGGACCGTCTCAACCTCCAGGACGCCTTGGACCCTCGTCCGCCGAGAGAACACCACGAGGGAGGCGTAGTAGGTCTCGGACGGATCCAGCGGAGGATCCGACTTGGCGTTGATAACGACCGCTTCGCGGCTGCCCGGCAACGTGGACCGATAGTCCGCCACGAATTCCGGAGTTCGCCCATCGTCGCCGTAGTTCCAAGGGAGCGCATCTGTGCCCGCACGGACGAAGAGGTCGACTTCGGCACCTGTCGTGGTCGCTTCAAATGAGATGCGGACCTCGCTGGCGTCGGCCGGGGGCGAGATTCGAAACCCATCCTCGGAGTCATAGATCCAAAACCTGTAATTGGTCGCTGGCAGAAAGACTTGCGAGGTCAGGCCAGGACGGGCTTCCCGCGCCTGCGAGAACACGGCTTCGACGCCGGTGGGGCGGATGATCTGCAACGCGGTGACGGCGTCTCGCCCCGTGACTGCGCCTCTCCAGCCCACAAACCCCCATCCAGCACTCGGCACTGCCGTGAGGCGGACTTCAGTGCCTTCCGGGTAGTACCGATCCGCAGATTCCGGATCCACCCGAATCATGCCTGACTCGGGTCTCTCAACATCGACGAAGAGGGGATACTCGTTCGTGAACCTTGCCGACAGGGAGCCGCCCCTCGAAGGCAATGTCAATGTTCCAGAGCGGGCACCTTCGGAACTCCAGCTCTCGAAGCGAAGCCTTTGGAGGTCGGTGCGGGGTGCCTCCTGAACCTCTTCGATCCGCACTCCAATGCGTTCACGGCCTATGTCGGTGACTAGGTTGACCGGCCCGTACGTCAAATGCTCGCCAGCACTTGCGAAGTAGTTGGTCAAGTAGATGGCGAAGGCGTCGACGTTAGCTTCGACCTGCAACAGCGGCCGATCGGTGAAGACTGCGTCGAATACCATCCCTGCCCGGTCCACACTCCAAGTCGCGGGATTCGACGACTGTCCATGCTCGCCAGAGAGTGTGCCCGACCAGTACCAGAATGACAGCCCGGCACGAGACACCGGGGCGGCCGCTGCCTGGACCTTCGTGCGCAACGTGTAGAAACCGTCTGGTGACTCGGGATGCAGGCTGACCGCACCCGAGTATCCGGGGGTTGCCCTAGCATCCACAAGATGCTGTACGATCAAGTTGGCCTCCAGCCAAGTCTGGTCCGCTCGTGCGGTGAAGTCTCGCACTCGGCTGCCGCCGTCGTTCCAGCGCCCGAAGATGTACCGTGTGCCGCCCGCGGTCTGGGAAAGCGGCACTTCAATGGAGTGCATGCTGCCCTCGGCCCACTCGAAGCGGGCCGGTGTCGTCACCCTCGCTCCGTCCACAACGATCCCCAGCCCGGGCGGATTCGTCGTTATCGAAGTCGCTTTCGGCGTCTGACCGTAGAGACGCGCCACGCCGTCGAGATCCCCGGTCGACAGGCCTGCAGACGGGATGCGCATTCCCGGCGGGATGGTCTCGAAGATCTCGTCGCGGCCCCATGCTTCACCACCCCTTCCGGAATAGTGCATGACAGAAGCGTAGTCGTAGGGGCCGGCAGCGGGATGTGCAGCCCGAAACCATTGGAGTGTCTGCGGATGGACGTTCTCGGTCGCAACCGTGACGTACAGGTCTCGATCCTCGCGCTCATGCTCGTGCCAAAGACCTACGGCGTGCCCGATCTCGTGGACTACCGTATGTGGCGGACACCCAATCGGCGGCAGGGAAATGTCTTGCTCACCGCCCACCATGCCCACGGAAGACCGACAAAATCCGGAGGCGACTCGCTTGAACCTCACGTAGTTCGCCTCGGTCGAGTGCGGGACAAGGGAAATGACAGTCCGGTCGTTCCAATCGCGGATCGCCAGCTCGATGTCTTGGCGCTGCTCGGCATCGACGTCGCCGTCAATGACGTACGGGACTTTGCCGTCGGGCCAGAGGTATCGGTCTCCTCGCTTCGGCGACAGATCACGCCGGGCGAACTCCTCACCGTCCTTGATCTCAACTGAAGTGGCTGGCGGCAGTGGGACTTCCAAGTCCTCGACACTGCCGAGAACGATGTCACCAGAATGGACCGCGCTGCCATCAATCACGACGTACGGCAGCTCGCGACCGCGGAAGAGCGTGGTCCGCACGTAGGGGCTTGACCGTCCATCGATCCCGGGCACCAGCTCTTCTTGTGGGGCGGCAAGGCCAAGGCAGGGCGCAAGAAGGACTGCGGCGGTCAGCATGACCGCTCGGCACCTTGACCTCATTACGTCAAGCACAACGCACTCACTTTGCTTCTCACTGCGGCGGTCAGCATGACCGCTCGGCACCTTGACAGGCGCGTCGGCCCTCGAAAGTTCCGGCTGCCCGCGGCGCGGCCGATTCCCCGACTAACGAAGTTTGCAGTGACCATCTCCATCCCGATGCAGGGCATCGGTCCCATTCTGTCAGAATGACTCCGTCAGCTCTAGCGCTAGATCGGAGTTAACCCTTGCCTGCAGCTGCGAGTTGAACCTGGCCTAGCCCAATCTGTGAGAGGCCTCGGGGCCTTGGGCCAAGTCTGGAGGATGGCCGCGATGGTGCGGACGGGTTAGTGGCCAGCGGCGTCTTGGGCGTGCTCTAGCCCGCCGTTTGCGGGGGGATGGGACGGGAGAGTGGGCGGCCGCTGTCCCAGGAGCGCCAGCGCCTCCCGTAGCCGGTGACTGCCCCCCAGCCAAGGGGCGGTGCGGGGTTCAGCCAGCAGACTGGCCAACCCCGCACCGGCTGCAGACGCACGGTCTCCGGGCTGGGCCCCCCGCTGAGGGGCCCAGTGGTGAGCCGCGAGCTGTCGCGCTGGCCCGAGCTCTCCGGTGGGGCGCTACGGGAGCTCGCTGGCCTGCGGCCCGGCTGCGCCCGGCGGCTCCGCGAAGACGGGCTGGCTAGGCCAATGGCATTCGTACAAGCGTTTGTAAGTGATTTGTAAAGTTCGGCCCGCAAAGCCCACCCGCAGCGCTAGATGGAGGGGCAGTGCGGGGTGGTCGGCGGATGCAAGAAAATTCTCGCCAGCGCTTAACGTTGGGCGTCTGATCTGCCATCGTGAAATCGCCGCCCCGGCACCGCCGGCCCCCATGGATCCGCGCATCCGCAACTTGCATTCCACCACGTTCTGTGGCGAGCGTCTGAGCCGGCACCAGATCGTCGAGATCTAGGAGACCGTGAAATTCTTCCCCCACCTCAGCCGCAGCGAGCTGGTGGCCACCGTGTGTGTGCAGCTGGACTGGCACACGCCGGGCGGTGCCCCCCGAGTGGGCTTCGGCTTGCGCGTGCTCAAGGAACTGCAACGCCACCGCATTGTCGAGCTGCCGGCTAAGCGCGGCGCGGGACGGGGGCCGCAGAAGCCGCTGCAGTGTGACGACCGCACCGCGTCTCGGCCGCCGCTGCGCGAACCGCTGGCCCAGCTGGTGCCGGTGCGCTTGGAGACGGTGACCGAGCCGCCGGAGGCGGCGCTGTGGAATCAATGGCTGGAGCGCTATCATCCGCTCGGCTATCGCCAGCCGCTGGGCGCCTCGCTGCGCTACTTCGTGCGCGACCGGCGGGACTGGCTGCTGGGCTGCCTGCTGTTTGACCGCGCCACCCGGCGGCTGCCTTGCCGCGACCGCTTCATCGGCTGGCAGGGACAGGACTTCCACGCGCGGCTGCAGCTGGTGGTGCGCAACGCGCGCTACTGACCGGAGCAAAAGTCTTGCGCAGGTGCCACCTCGCGTGAGGGGTGTCGTGCGCAAGCAGGGTCAGAGGAGTTCCTGCAGAGAATGTGGGGCTGCTACTATTCATATAGGGAGTTTATGGAGCGGACCATTTGGAGAGCATTGAATCTATACTGTGCGAGTCCTCCCTGTCATAGACGTCGATCCGTCCGCCCCCCAGTTGCCTCCACACTCCGCTGTGTGGTATCCTATGGTCATGTTCTTGGTGCCACTCCTTGTCTTCTCCAAACTCACTGAAGCGCTGCAGTTCGATGTAAAGAAAGCAGTCGTTGAAGAAATCAGAAATGGCCGGTCTTTTTGGGCTGTAAGCAGAATGGTAGGCGTCCATCAGTCCACGGTTCTCCGCTGGTGGGTCCTCTACAGTGCTAAGGGCGTCAACGCACTCCACAGACGCAAGAGGACAGGACGACCGCCCAAGCTGAAGAACCGCCACTGGCAATGGATGCTGAATACAGTGGTGACCAAGACGCCGCAGCAGTTGCGGTTCGAGTTCGCCCTGTGGACCGCCAACATGGTGCGCATGGCTCTGCAGGAGAAATTCGGATTGCAAGTGAGCCGCTGGACGGTGCAACGCGCCATGAAGAAGTTGAATCTCACCCCGCAGAAACCCAAGAAGAGAGCGTTGAAGCATGACCGTGAGAAGGTCCGGAAATGGCAGTTTGAGACGTTTCCGGCACTAGTGAAGCGTGCGGTCCAGGAGGGCAAGACGATAGTATTCGCAGACGAGTCGGGCCTAGCAGCGCAGTGCGTGTACGGGAGGACCTGGGGCCGAAAGGGAGAGACGCCGATTGTGAAGACGGCGAACTCGAAGTACCGAGTGAGCATGCTGGCAGCGATCAGTCCGGACGGCAGGTTGCACTGGAAGCTGCATGAAGGTTCCGTGAGCGCACTGACATTCATTGAGTTCCTGGAGCAGGTGAAGCAGGCTACTGCAGGGACCGTGATCGTGGTTGTGGACAATGCGAGCGTGCATACAGCGAAACTGGTTCGGGAATGGTCGAAGGCACAAGAGGGCCAGATCGAGTTGGAGTATCAGCCGACGTACAGCCCGGAAGTGAACCCGGTGGAGATCCTGTGGGCGTGGGTGAAGAGTCGGGTGAGTCGGATGCTGAGCAAGACGAAGGCGGAGATGAGGAAGAACCTGAAAGCGGCGTTAGAACGACTGAGCGAAGACAGTGAGCTGGTGAAGAAGTTCTTCAGTGAGCAGGATTGCAAGTACATTGAGCAGGCATTGAAGGCAGCATGAGTCTAGTTGTAGGTCACATCACTTGGGGAATCCAACTGCTCGAACAGGCGAACCTCTATAGCTTGACTCTTGAATTCTCTGTACTTCACTCGACATCTCCCGGTGCCTGTGCAACGATGTTCTCTAACGCGAGCCTGCGAAATCTGGCCCGCTTTATGAGTGCAAGACTTTTGCACCGGTCAGTACCTGCTGCTGCCGTGGGTGCAGGTCGGGAATCTGGCCTCGCATGTGCTGGGGCTGGCGGCGCGGCAGCTGCCGCGGGACTGGGAGCGCTGGCATGGCTGGCAGCCCGTGCTGCTGGAAACCTATGTGCTCGGCACCACGCTGCTGGACGCGGCCGTCCATCCGGTAGAGGACTTGGCCAAACTGTACCACGGAAGGTGGAGTGTCGAAGGAACTGCTGCGGGTCGAGGACTTTCACGGCCGCAGCGAGCAGACAGTCCAGCAGAAGCTGTACGCGCATTTCACGCTGATCGCCATGGCACGGCTGTTCGCCAGCCACAGCGAGCGGCAATTCGAGTCCCGGGACGGGGAGGCGGGCCGAGCGCCCCTGCGGGCCAACTTCAATCAGACCTTGGGCGCGGTGGAACGGGAGCTCGAAGGACTGTTGCTGCAGGCCCCGCAGTTGCGGGACACCCTGAACCGGGTGCTGGAGCACGGGGCACGCAGTCCCCAACGGGAGCGGCCCGGCCGCTCCTACCCGCGCCGCTCCCGCCGCCCGAGCAGGAAATGGAGGGATCGCAAGCCCGCCGACGCCCCGACCAAAGACTGAATCGCACCCCGTCTTGACGCCATCCGGCGCACCTTAATCTAATCCACTTCCATCCTTAAACGAAGGTCATTGGCTGACGCCCCCGGACGAACTGTTCGCCAGCCTGAAGTTCTAGCCCGGCCCTCAAGCGACCCTCGACGGACTTCCGTTGGCCCCTCCAACCCGATCCGAACTGCAGCTCGACTACCTAGGCAGTTACACTGGGCGTTTCATGGTGTTTCTGTACCGGAGAGAGGTTGGCTACACTTTTCGGGGTAGCGACTCAACCCACTCCCGTTCAACTGAGGGATCTGTGCACCGCTGGCATGGGGAGCGAGGATCTGGCCAGTGCTCGGAAGGGAAACCAGGAACGAAGCAACCGAGTGGCACGGGGCCCGTGCGGTTGCGCACCCTCTTCGTTATCCTGATGCAATCCGTCGCTCTGATGGCGGCGAATGAGGCGGAATCGCTGATCCCGCCGAGCTTCCAAGCGAGACCGCAACAAGCAGCCCAAGTGGTCTACCTCCCCCCGCTGGGGCCACAAGACTTGGAGCCCTTGGAGCAGCGAGCACGCGTTCCGGCTGCCACGGGTATCGCCCGGCTCTTCCCGGCCGACGCTCTGAAGGGGCGCTTCGACGCCGCCAGCGGGCACTGGTTCGACGGGCCGTCCGGCCCAGTCTGGCGCATGGCGGTGGTATCTCCGCAGAGCACGCGGACGCGGCTGCAGTTTCAGGGTGCGGAACTGGGCACGGGAAGGTTGTGGGTTCACGACGGGACGGAGCAGCCACACGGCCCCTACACCGGGGCAGGAAGGTTCGGCGACGGAGACTTCTGGAGTCACTCGGTACGCGGAGAGCGCATCGTGATCGAGTGGCAGCCGGAGCACATGCCTCAGGCCGGAGACCCAGCACCGTTCTCGATCGCGACGGTGTCTCACTCCTGGGCAGCAGAAGTTTCGCTGGGGAGGCAGGCACCTGGCGTGGCCATCGGCAAGGACTACCGCGAGCAACTGGAGATCGAGGCCCGTCAGTCCGTCGTTCGGAGGCATTGGACAGAGGTTGGTGACGTGAAGGAGGTTCCGCGATGGCTGCGGATGGGCCAGCCGGCCGGCTTCAACCTGCCCGAGTCGGCCGTTCCGACGCTGCATTCAGGTGCGCGCTCGTTTCGCGTCCGGGTTCCTGACGGAACGGATAGCGTGCGCATCGAGGCCGATACGGTTGATCCGGCCGCACGGGTGTACCTGTTTGTGCGGCAGGGACGTGCCAGCGAGGCTCAGGGCGGTACCGTCATCGCTGACTGGGACTCGGAAGGCGTCCCGGGCCTTGCTGCCATCACCATCGACAGCAATTCCAATCCTCCGTTGCGCGGTGGGGAATTGACAGTCTCGTTGGGCATTCTGGGTGGGACAAGCGGTAGCATCCTAGTGCCTCGTCAACTCTAACATTTCTGTAGAATAGTGTTCAAGCTCAACATTTCTGTGGGATAGTGTTTGGATGGAATTCCACTCTGGGGAGGAAGTTCGATGAAGAAATACATCGTGCGACTGAGCGACGAGGAGCGCAAGATCTGTGAGGAGACGATCGATCGGCTCGCGGGCAGCAGCCAAAAGGCGCGTCGCGCCCGCATCCTGCTCCAAGTCGACGCCGACGGTGCGGCCTGGACGGACCGGCAGGTCGCTGACGCCTACCGCTGCCGTGTCAAGACGGTCGAGAACGTGCGCCGACGGTGCGTGATGGAGGGCTTCGAGCTGGCCCTGTGCGGCCGGCAGCGCAGCCACCCGCCGGTGCCCAAGCTGCTGAACGGCGAGCAGGAGGCTCAAGTGATCGCCTTGCGGCTGGGGTCGCCGCCGCCCGGCTGCGGCAGCTGGTCCCTGCGGCTGCTGGCGCGGCAGGTGGTCGAGCTGGGGATCGTGGACTCGATCAGTCATGAGACCGTGAGGCAGACACTAAAAAAACGGCGTTACGGGCCGCAAGCTGCAGTATTGGGTGATCCCACCTGAGGAGGATGCGGAGTTCGCTGCCTGCATGGAAGAGGTCCTGGCGACCTACGAGCGCCTCTACAATCCGCAGCACCCGGTGATCTGCATGGATGAGCAGCCGGTGCAGTTGATCCAAGAGACCCGGGAGGCGCTGCCGGCGACCAAGCAGCACCCTCAGCGAGTGGACTACGAGTATGAACGGGCCGGCACGGCCGCGGTGTTCATGTTCTGCGAGCCGTTGGCAGGCTGGCGTCAGGCGAGCGCCCGCGAGCGTCGCACGAAGGTGGACTGGGCGCAGGAGGTGGCCGCCCTGCTGGAGGGGCGCTACGCGGACTGCGAGAAGGTCACCGTGGTGTTGGACAATCTGAACACGCACACCAAAGGGGCCTTCTACAAAGCGTTCGAGGCGACCCGGGCGAGGGAGTTGGTGCGGCGCATCGAATTCTGCTACACGCCGAAGCATGGCAGTTGGCTGAACATCGCGGAAAACGAGCTCAGCGCGATGACGAGGCAGTGTCTGTCGGGACGCCGGATTGGCGACCTGGAGACGCTGCGCACCGAGATCGCGGCTTGGTCGGAGGGCGTCAACACGCGCCAGCGCGGGGTCGACTGGCGCATGAAGATCGACGACGCTCGTCGCAAGCTCAAGTCCGTCTACCCGAAAATCCTGCTTTGACACAGCACTAGTCACTCCGCGCTATTCGGGACATTCTTGCTACCGCGAGCTAGCCTGCGATCAGGAATGGGTGTGGGCAGGTTCGGCCGTGGCCTTGATCGAAGTCGTCAAGGACGGGGGGGCAGGAGTGCAGTGCTCAGGCGCGCTCATCAACACGGACTTGGTAGAGAACCGTCGCAATGTGCAGTTCTTCCTGACGGCAGCCCATTGCGTTGAGAGCGCCCGCGAGGCCCGCAGTGTGGAGTCTCACTGGTACTACCAGCAGCCGGGGTGCGGGACGGGAGGTCTCGACTTCCGATACGAAGCGACCAGCGGCGCCGAGCTGATGGCGTTCGAGAACGGGGCACTGCTGTCCAACGGCAAGGTGGACGCTCGCGGACCCGGCGACATCAGCCTGCTGAAGCTGGTGGAAACGCCTACTAATCCAACTGCGCTCCTCGGCTGGACGAGTGCGGGACAGGCACATGGCACGAACGTCGTCGGAATCCACCACCCGAATGCCGAGACCAAGAAGATATCTTTCGGCGAGATCGAACCCCCGGTATCGGCCGGGCCTGGGTTTTACGAGGTGGAGTGGGGCACCGGCTTCGCATTCAAGGGCGCGTCGGGATCGCCGCTCATAACGACGACGGGCCGCGTCGTGGGGGTTCTTTCCTACGGCAAGGACGACCACGAAGGCTGTTTCGACAAGGGGTCGCCGGTGGGCTATTCGCGACTCTCGACGTTCTACCCTCAGATCAGGGAGATTCTCAACGGGACACGGATCGACTCCATCTCGCGGAAGGGGCCTTGGGGCATGGAGTTCGAGCAAGTCCCGTCGGGGCAGTTCCGCATGGGATCGGACAGCCAAGCTGCCCACGAGAACGAACAGCCGGGGCGCAGCGTTCGAGTGCGGCGGGGCTTTCAGATGGGCAAGCACGAGGTAACCCAATCACAGTGGCACTACGTGATGGGCGACAACCCTTCCTATCACCTCGATTGCGGCGACGCGTGCCCCGTGGAGCGCGTCTCGTGGCACGACGCCCAAGAGTTCATCCAGAGGCTCAACGCTATCGGGGACGGATACGTCTACCGCCTGCCCAGCGAGGCCGAGTGGGAGTACGCGGCTCGCGCCGGAACGACTGGGGAGAGATACGGACCGGTGGACGATATTGCGTGGCATTGGGGGAATAGCGGCTACCAGACCCGCGAGGTCGGGCTGAAGCGGCCCAATGCGTTCCGGTTGCACGACATGCTCGGCAACGTAGAGGAATGGGTTCAGGACTGCTGGCACAACAGCTACGAAGGAGCGCCGTTCGACGAGCGGCCAAGAGAGGAAGGTGCCTGCAACGCCCGCGTGTATAGAGGTCTTGGATGGGCAGTGTCGCCCGAATACGTGCGGGTTGCCCACCGCGAAGCGCGACACCCCGGCGACAGGAGCGAGTTGATCGGGCTGCGCGTGGTTCGAGAACCGTCGGGGCGGAGGGCATCATCAGGACCGTGGGGCATGGAGTTTGCGCGCCTGCCGGCGGGGAGATTCGTTATGGGTTCGAGTGCCGCTGACGTACGGCCATCAGAGATGCCGGCGCGGACAGTACGGGTGCGAGCCGGATTCGAGCTAGCCAAGCACGAGGTAACGCAGGGACAGTGGGATGCCGTAATGGGCGACAACCCAGCCTACTTCTCATCATGCGGCCAAGACTGCCCAGTCGAGAGGGTTTCGTGGGAGGACACGCAGGCGTTTCTGGAGCGTCTGAACGCGCTCGGCGACGGCTATCGCTACCGGCTTCCGACCGAAGCCGAATGGGAGTATGCCGCGCGGGGCAGCACGGCTGGCGCTTTGCACGGACCCGCAAGCGAGATCGCTTGGCACTGGAACAACAGTGGGAAGAGAACTAGGCCGGTCGGAACCAAGATTCCGAATGCGTTCGGTCTCCATGACATGATTGGCAACGTCGAGGAATGGGTTCAGGACTGCTGGCACGACAGCTACGAGGGGGCGTCAAATGACGAGCGGGTTAGAACGGGGCGGGATGGCTGCTGGCACGCCATTCGCGGCGGGAGTTGGTGGGATCTACCGGCGGACTTGCGAGTTACCCGACGCTGGCCCTACACCCCCGGCTCGCGTGATACCGCAGTTGGCTTTCGCGTGGCCCGAGCTCCGGTCGATTGACGGCTGTGATGCTGCTTTCCGCTCGTGGACGCGCCGAGGAATCGGCGCTTGGATGAGCTTTGCGACGAGGCGCTTAGCAGTCATAGCGCGGTCTTGGGCAGACGGGCTCCTAGCATGGCGACGCCTCAGCGCCAGGGCGATTGCCGACTGCCAAGTGAGAATGGGCACTTGCAATCCGAAGACCTACCCGGTGCAGCCTGCAGGTGTCCGGCTGGGGCAGCAAGCCGCCCCAGGCGCGAGGGAAGCTTACCGGAAGGTGTGGCCCGCGCCTAACGCTGGGCCCATAGTTCGGGCCGCGTGGGAAGCAAGAGATGAGTCGTCGGCGCGCAGCGAGAGGTAGCGAGGACCAGTGTCGAGCCGACCAGCGGGCCGCGGTGCCAGAGTAGCTCGCAGTGGTCTACCAAGAGCTGCAAGCGACTTACAAGGCACTGCAGGCAACCAACGCGGCACTGCAGGCGGAGAACGTGCGGCTGCCGGAGCGCGTGGCCAAGCTGGACCCAAGTTCGTCACTTTCAGACGGAATTGGGGTCGGCAGAGCTCGGATTCTAGACCAAGAGCGGCATTTATTGTAAAATGGTTCGTACAATCATCCCGTTTTATTCCTGATACCATGCCAGTCTAGTGCTTTTGCCCGCTGCTCCTCAATGTAGTGCCAGGATCTGAAATCTTGCCCTTGAAAAACCCATCTCAGCATGTACTCTGGGTCTATAACCTCGCTCGTGTTCATTCGCGCCACCAAAACCCACTCCAAGGCTGGCAAGCCTGCTTTCAGCTACCGCCTCGTCCAGACCATTCGCTGCGGCGCCACTGTCCGCCAGAAGACCCTCCTCAACCTCGGCACCTCCTATCCCATCCCCAAGCCACTGTGGCCTCAGGTCACCTCTCTGGCCTCCGACCTGCTCGCCGGCACCACCGCCCTCTTCGCTCCCGATCCTCAGGTCCTCGACGCAGCTGAACACCTCGTCAAACGCCTGCGACAGGCTGGGTTCAGCCGCTCTCCTGACGCTGACAACCCCGTCGCCACCGTCAACCTCGACACTCTTCAGCACGAGCCCACGCGCTCGGTCGGCGCCGAGCGACTCTGCCTGCATGCCCTCGAGCAGCTCGAATTCGGCAACCTGCTGCTGCGTGCCGGCGCCCGCTGGCGGGACACCCAGCTTGCCACGGCCCTCGTCGTCGCCCGCATGCTGCACCCCTCCTCCGAACGCGAGGCACTGCGCTGGCTGCAGCACTCCTCCTGCCTGCTCGAGCTGCTCGGCATCGAGGGCGACGTCGGCCTTTCCCTCTCCCAGCTCTACCGCACCAATGACCTGCTCTGGAAACACCGCCAAGCCCTGCAGAAGGGGCTCTTCGAGCGCGAGCGCGACCTGTTGAAACTCTCCGGAACGCTCGTCTTCTACGATCTCTCGAACATGCACTACACCGGTCGCCCCAACGACACGCTGCGGCGCTTCGGGCGCTCGAAGCAGAAGCGCTCCGACTGTCCCTTGGTGTCCTTGGCGCTGGCCTTGGACGGGGCCGGCTTCCCGCGCCGTTGCGAGGTGCTGCCAGGCAATGTCTCCGAACCCGGCACACTCAAGGAGGCGCTCAACAAACTGGCCGGGCCGCAGGACAGCGAGGATCCCAAGCCCACGGTCGTGCTGGACGCTGGCATCGCCAGCGAGGCCAATCTGGCTTGGTTGGGCGAGAACGGCTGGGACTGGATCGCAGTCAGCCGCCAGGCCAAACCGGAACCGCCCACGGGCGAACCCGCGGCGGTCGTGCGGACGCAAGCAGGCTACGCCGTGCGCGCTTGGGCGCTGCCTGGGAAGGGCGGGGGTGAGCCAGACGAAGCGGACCAGCAGCAAGCCGCTGGTGAGCAGAGCGAGCTGCGCGTGTACGCTGTCAGCGAGGCGCGCCAGCGGACCGCGGAGGCGATCTTGGATCGCCAGCGGGAGCGTTACGAGGGTCAGTTGCAGAAGTTGCACGAGGGGCTCTCGAAGCCGCACTGCCTGAAGAATGGCGAGCAGGTGCAGCGCAAGATAGGCAGGTTGGCCGAGCAGCACTCCAAGGTGGCGCGGCATTACGAGGTCACGGTGACGCCCGGCCAGGGCGGCACGGCGGCGGCGGTGGAATACCGGCGCAAGCCACAAGCCGAGCAGGCGGACCTAGCGGCGGGAGCGTACGTGCTGCGGACCAGCCATGCGGACTGGGATGAGCAGCGCGTACTCCGCACTTACTGGCAGTTGTTGTCTTCCGGTTTATTTGGCAAGGCGTTTTCCGGATTAAATGGCAGGCGGGGAGCGGAATTTTCCGGATTGCTTGCGTCTGGCTGGGGGCGAGGGCGAGCTCGAAAACTGCTACTGCAAGAAGGAAAAGGAAGGGGTCAGGAGGAGCGTAGGCGTTCTCGCCCGGCTCCCGGCCCTGCGCGCACGCAATTGCAGGCAAGACTGCCGCGCAGCACCTCCAACGCATGTCCGAAAGCCTACCGGCCGACTCACCCACGCCGATGGATTTGTCACATTAAATGAGAAAGTTCCCTTATCTGGAATCATCCAGTTTGACAAAAACAGCCCATTTTCGTGCCAAATAATGTGACAAATAACAGCAGTTGACGGAGGTTGAAGCAACCTTTCGCCAACTGAAATCGGAGCTGGGAGTGCGGCCCATCCACCACCGTAAAGATCGGCGCGTGTCGGCGCACATATTCATCGCTGTGCTGGCGTACCATGCGGTGCACCTGTTGCGGACAAGGTTGAAGGCCCACGGGATCAGGCTGAGCTGGGGGTCGATTCGGGAGCGTCTGCGGGAGTGGACGCGAGTGACGACCACCATGCACGGCACGGATGGGACGCTGATCACGAATCGGCAGGACGTGCGGCCATCAGCGGCAGCGTGGGAGATCGCCCGGGCAGCCGGGTTGCAGCCGGGCCTGCACCGCCAGCGCATACGCACGGACAGGCGGCAGAGCCGCAAAGTGTAGTGCCAAGTGGGCCCGGAGGGGCCCCAACATCAAACTGCCAGCCAGGCATCGCGGAATCGGCACGTTCCACAACATATAGGTTTCAATGGGCCATGACCAAACTACATATTGTATCTTCACCCGCGCCGCAAGTCGTCAACTCGCAAGGTGTCTGGTACTCTGCCAAGTCACTAAGTGACGAACTTGGGTGGAGCGGCGCCTGGGCTTGGACAGCACGACCAACAGCCAGCCGCCCTCCTGCCTGCGGGGCAAGTCCGGGCGCCAGCCGGGCGGGCAGCAGGGGCACAAGGGCTCCACGCTGCAGCGCACGGAGCAGCCCAACCAGATCCAGGACCACTGGCCGCAGTAATGCAGTGACTGCAGCGCGCCGCTGGAGGCCGGGGACGCGACCAATGGCATTCGTATAAGCGTTTGTAAGTGATTTGTGCCTCCTCCGCACACAGTGTGGGGCCGATGATGGCTGAGCATGGCTTGGTGGGCGGTACGTGGGCTCGCGTCCCGTAGCTGCTCTTCCTTCTTGCAGTAGTGGTTTGCCCGCTTCGGCTGAATTACGGGGTCTGCACCAAGGATGTCGCATGCTCCCGGACATGCGCCAGCATGGTACTGTATGTACGGTGTCTCATGCGGCTAACCACGATTCTCGATCGAGTTCACAAGATACCCGGCTTCCTCTACGGCAAGATCCGGCTGCTGGAGAATGCCGCCGGCGTCGGGCGCTTGGAGGTGCAGGTGCGGCCCCGGGCCGGCAACCGCCCCCTCTGCTCGGTCTGCGGCATGCCCGGACCGGGATATGACCGACTCAAGCCGCGCCGCTTCCAGTTCGTGCCCGTGCTGGGCCTGCAGGTCTGGCTGGTGTACGCCATGCGCCGCGTCAGCTGCAAGTGGTGCAGCAGGGTCAAGGTCGAGAAAGTGCCTTGGGCCGACGGCAAGCGCCTGGTCACCAAAGCCTTCGCCTGGATGCTCGCCGGCTGGGCCAAGCGACTCTCTTGGAAGGAGACCGCCTCAGCCTGCGCCGTGTCTTGGGAATGCGTTCATCGCTCGGTCCCATGGCCGTGCGATGGGGCCGCGCGCACGTGCGCCTCAACGACATCCGGGTACTCGGCGTGGACGAGATCGACTGGCATAAGGGCCACCAGTACCTGATGCTCGAGTACCAGCTCGACTCAGTCTGCCGCTGCCGTTCCAGCGCCGGCCCCGCCGCGAGTTCGCCATCCTTTGCGACGACCGCTGTCAGATGCTGCCCCGATGGCCGGCCCGCCGGCCCGGCCGCCCGGCACGCCCTGCCGAGACCGCCCTCCCCGCCGCGGCGATCTCTCCCGACGCGCTGGGAGCGCTGCCCCCGGCCTGCAACCCGGTCCCGCCACTTGCCGTCCGGAACCCTCCCTGGCCGCGTGCTGCAGCGGCAGTCCGCACAC
Source organism: Bryobacterales bacterium (assembly GCA_963662745.2). Taxonomy (GTDB): domain Bacteria; phylum Acidobacteriota; class Terriglobia; order Bryobacterales; family UBA6623; genus VXMF01. The sequence goes on along the minus strand of CAXXUI010000001.1, from coordinate 2,421,863 downwards.
CGGTTTCCTGACAGTCTCGACCGGCGCAATAGTCTTGCGCAGGATCCGCCCCCCTCAGCGACAATCGGTACTCAAGCACCCAAGTCCTCCCACTGTGTGAATAGCGGTGCCGGCAGGCCGCGGTGCTCGGCATGAGCGGGTGTGCGAGAATGAGCCGGCAGGCATGGAATCCAAACAGCCCGGCAAGCCGATCGAGGTTCCGATGCTCGACGACCGCAGGCACAAGAGGGCCTACTCGCATCCGGAACCGGTTGCGAGTCTGTTCGAGGAATTCGTCGCGGAGATGCTGCCGGGCGGGAGCGAGTGGGTCGGCCGGCTGGACATGTCCTCGCTGGAGCGGCTGCCGACCGAACATGTGAGCGCGGCCTTCCGCGCCCGGACCAGCGACATGCTGTGGCGGCTGAAGGTGCGCCGCAAGGACGGCTCGCGGGAGTGGTTCTACGTCCTGCTGCTGCTGGAGTTCCAGTCGGAAGTGGACTGGCTGATGGCGCTGCGGGTGCAGGAGTACGCGGTGGACGTGTACCGCAGCCCGGAGCTGGCCGGCGGCAAGCTGGGGGCTGGGGGCAGGCTGCCGCCGCTGCTGGCGATGGTGCTGTACAACGGGGATCGTCGCTGGAACGCGCCGCTGGAGCTGGCCGGCTTGGTCGCTGCGGAGGCCAAGCCGGCACCGGCCGAGGATGGCGGGGAGGACGCGGCGCGGGGCGGGGCCCCGCGGCTGTTCCACGGCGAGCGGTACGAGCTGATCGACATCCGGCGCTACGACATCCAGGCGCTGGCGGACGGCGGGCTGGCGTCGCAGCTGCTGCGGTGGGAGCTGGTCGAGAACCGCCGCCAGGCGGCGGAGGTGATCGTGGCGGTGACCCGGCTGCTGCCCCGGGAGCGGCACAGGCAGCTGCGGGCGTCGTTCTTGGAGATGGTGCGGCTCACCGGGCCGCGCTTGGGATTGGACTTGGGAGACTTGGTGGAGGACGAGATGATGAGATCGAGGCTGAGGGAGAAGCGGCTGAGCTTGAGCTTGGAGGAGCGCATCCGCGAGTATGACCGCAAGCTGCGGGAGGAGGGCCGGGCCCAAGGCATCGAGCAGGGCGTCGAGCAGGGCGTCGAGCAGGAGCGCGACCGGGGCGTCGAGCGCGAGCGCGAGCTGCTGGGCCTGCTGATCGGGCAGAAGTTCGATCCGGAGACGGAGCGGCGGGCCTGCGGGCTGCTGGCCGGCGTGAGGGAGGCGGAGTCTCTGAGAAAGATCCAGTCTTGGATCTTGGAGTGCGCTGCGGGGGCGGACCTGCTGCGGCGCGTGGAGGGCCTCAGGAAGGCCGGAGCGCCCTGACCGCACGGTTCCCGCCACGGGCCCGCTGCTCAGGTCAGGGCCCCTGCTCGGGGTCGCGGGCAGCAGTGAACCTTGAACGGTGGGAGGAAGCTGGACAAGGTGGGGCGATCGGCGCCTCCCTGTGCCCGTCGAATCGTGGATCGGGATCTGAGGCGCATCGGCGCCGGCGCGGGATCTCGTGCGCCATCTCCGGCCAGCGCAGGTGCGGCGCCGCCAGTCTCGGAGTTCCGGACCTGGGCTGACTTCCAATGCCCGGAACTCTGCTGGCCGAGGCTGATCGCAACCCAGCAACCACGAGCAGGCCAGCCCAGCCTTGGCACACACCTTGCCAGAGTCTGTACGGGTCCAGCTTAACGAGCAAGTTTGCTGAGTTGCTGGTCAAGCTGCACTACAAGGAACGCGCCGCTGGAGCTGGCCGGCTTGGTCGCTGCGGAGGCCAAGCCGGCACCGGCCGAGGATGGCGGGGAGGACGCGGCGCGGGGCGGGGCCCCGCGGCTGTTCCACGGCGAGCGGTACGAGCTGATCGACATCCGGCGCTACGACATCCAGGCGCTGGCGGACGGCGGGCTGGCGTCGCAGCTGCTGCGGTGGGAGCTGGTCGAGAACCGCCGCCAGGCGGCGGAGGTGATCGTGGCGGTGACCCGGCTGCTGCCCCGGGAGCGGCACAGGCAGCTGCGGGCGTCGTTCTTGGAGATGGTGCGGCTCACCGGGCCGCGCTTGGGATTGGACTTGGGAGACTTGGTGGAGGACGAGATGATGAGATCGAGGCTGAGGGAGAAGCGGCTGAGCTTGAGCTTGGAGGAGCGCATCCGCGAGTATGACCGCAAGCTGCGGGAGGAGGGCCGGGCCCAAGGCATCGAGCAGGGCATCGAGCAGGGCGTCGAGCAGGGCGTCGAGCAGGAGCGCGACCGGGGCGTCGAGCGCGAGCGCGAGCTGCTGGGCCTGCTGATCGGGCAGAAGTTCGATCCGGAGACGGAGCGGCGGGCCTGCGGGCTGCTGGCCGGCGTGAGGGAGGCGGAGTCTCTGAGAAAGATCCAGTCTTGGATCTTGGAGTGCGCTGTGGGGGCGGACCTGCTGCGGCGCGTGGAGGGCCTCAGGAAGGCCGGAGCGCCCTGACCGCACGGTTCCCGCCACGGGCCCGCTGCTCAGGTCAGGGCCCCTGCTCGGGGTCGCGGGCAGCAGTGAACCTTGAACGGCGGGAGGAAGCTGGACAAGGTGGGGCGATCGGCGCCTCCCTGTGCCCGTCGAATCGTGGATCGGGATCTGAGGCGCATCGGCGCCGGCGCGGGATCTCGTGCGCCATCTCCGGCCAGCGCAGGTGCGGCGCCGCCAGTCTCGGAGTTCCGGACCTGGGCTGACTTCCAATGCCCGGAACTCTGCTGTCCGAGGCTGATCGCAACCCAGCAACCACGAGCAGGCCGGCCCAGCCTTGGCACACACCTTGCCAGAGTCTGTACAGGTCCAGCTTAACGAGCAAGTTTGCTGAGTTGCTGGTCAAGCTGCACTACAAGTTCGGCCGCCACGTCGTAGTCTTGGTTGTCTGCCGGTAACTGCCCAAGTAGTCGATCTGCAGTTCGGATCGGGTTAGAGGGGCCAACGGAAGTCCGTCGAGGGTCGCGTGAGGGCCGGGCTAGAACTTCAGGCTGGCGAACAGCTCGTCCGGGGGCGTCAGCAGGGCCTCGATCGCATGGCGGCCTTGCTGGCGCGCGGTCGAGAGCACGCTGCGCAGCGTGGCGAAGTCCCGCGCCCCTGGCTCGGTGCGGAAGCACCCCGAGATCTTCATCCGCAGCTTCATCATGCGCAGGTCCTGCTCGGCCAAGTGGTTCGTGAACGGCACTGCAGAGTCCGTCAGGAAGCGCAGCACATCCGCTGGGCGGTCCCGCAGCCGCAGCCCGCAGGCTGCAGCCCATGGCCAGTGCCTGCTCGGCCACCTTGCGGGCCGTGTCGCTGACCGCGCTGAGGCCTCAGGCGCGACCCAGCTCGACTGGCGTGGCGGTGCCCAGGTGGGCGAACTCGGCCAGGCGGCGGCGCAAGGCGCGCCGGTCGTCGTCGGCATGCACGCCGACCGGCAGCAGGCAGTGGAACCACGACATCTGGCCCTGTGCCGTCAGCACCGACAGCTCTTCATTCACGTCCACAGCCTCGGGCGGTTGCAGGGCCAGCAACAAAGCAGGCGACACGCTAGTCGGGGTATACCCGCCATGGGTGCCGCCTGTCCAGTGGCGCTACGGGCGCGGGACGTCGCCCACCCGGCACGGCGTTACTACAGCAGGCGTCTCGAAGAATGAATAGCGTATATACGGCTGATGCAGGGTAAGTCCTGCCCGCTGGGTCGGTAGTGGCACGTCACTCCAAGCAAGCTTGGAAGCCATTCCCTCACCTCCCCGTCAGTCCTTCCGCAGGGCGGACCCAATCGGCCAATTGGCAGGCTCCTACCCCACGATGTCAGGATGTCTCGTGCTCCATCGGGCGGTACTGCAACTGGCTCGAGACACACGAGAACGTGCTGGCAGTCGACGTGCTCATCGTCCACATGGTCGGGGGCAGGACTGTGGCAGTCGACTCGGACGTCATGCTGGCGAAGGGGCCCGCGGCGCCGACAGACCGATCTCCGCGTAGGCCCGGGATTGCCCGCGAGCCCCGGTCATCAGACCGCCCGAAAGTTACTCGTACGTGCTCGCGGAAGTGGGCCGGCCCCCGGACTTCGCCCTGGAAATCGTTTCACTCAAGAGCTGCGCGGCGGAGCTGAGGGAGAAACAGGTGAAGTATCTGAAGATCGGCAGCCCGGAGTACTTCGTGGTCGATCCGTGTGCCCAAGAGTCCGATCCTTCCTTGAATCCATACCGGCTGCAGCCTGGAGGCGAGGCTTGAGAGAAGAAGACCTTGCAAGTCGGCCTCTACAGCAAGGAGCTGGTCACCGACATCCTGGTCGACGGCCAGACGCTGGACGTCATCAACCCGAAGACCGGCCAGCCCTGTGCAAGGTCCCCCAAACCTGCAAGCCAAGGCGGACAAGGCGGAGGTCAGAGTAGACAGACCCCATGGCCTGTTCGGCGCCTGAGCTGGGTTGCGGCTGGACCAGCTGGTTCAATCACCGGTGCTCAGCCGTGGACAGCAGAGCAGATCCTCCTTCCGCGTTCCCGATGGCAGGTAGCGGTGCCGACCGTCACACGGCAGGGTTGTCGTATTGCTCTTGTGCCGCCGGCGGCCGCTTGGGGAATGTGTCGCCAGTCTTGGTCACCCAGCCCCTGAGCTCCGCCAGCAGGTCGTCCTTGGTTCCTTGAGCACTGGCGTCGCTCGCTAGATCTCGCACCTCCATCGGATCCTGCTCAAGGTCGAACAGCCCTTCGACCGTGTCGAGGTCTCCGCGCACGACCAGCTTGTGGTGCTCTGTGACGACCGCCCGCCACGGGCCTTGTGACGGGCTGTTCTTGCCGGGACGCGCCATGCTGCTGCTGGAGACTTTCCCCTCGCAATACACCGAACGCACTTGCGGCTCGGTTCCGTTCTGGAGCACGGCCCCCGTGAGGTCCCGTCCCGAGCATGTGCTGGCCGCTGGCAGGTCGCACACGCTCAGGAGGGTCGGCATCAGGTCGACCGAGCTGATCAAGATCTTCGGCTCCGCTGCCGGAATCCGGCCGGGCTGCCTCATCAGCAGCGGGACCCGCAATGACTCGTCTTCCGGCTCGCCCTTGCGGTACTTGCCGTGGGAGCCCGCCAGCTCCCCGTGGTCCGATGTGAAGACGACCAGCGTGCTCTCGGAGAGACCCGACTCCTCTAGGAACGCCAGCAGCCGGCCCATCTCGTGATCCAGCGATTCGCACAGCCCGTAGTAGCCGGCCAGCTCCTTGCGAGCCCGCTCTTCGTGCTCCGGCGGAACGTTGGAACGCAAGTCGATCTCGTCCGGTTCGTACTTGCGAAACTTCCGAGGGGGCCGGAACGGAGTGTGCGGAGGTCCCCACGACAGGAAGCAGGCGAACGGACGGCTCCGCCGCCCGCGCATGAAGCGGATAGCCAGATCGGTCTGCAGCTGCGGCTCGTAGTACGGATCGGGCAGGCCGCCGTCGATGTGCTCAAGCGGCCGGCCTTCATTGTCGAATCCCCACGGTTTGTGATACAGGTGACCCCGGTTGAACCCCTCGAACGACTCGAAGCCGCGCCTACGCCAGCCCGGAGGCACGTAACCCGGCTTGGGTGGGCCGTCTAGGTGCCACTTGCCGACATAGTGGGTCGCATAGCCCGCGTCTCGGAACAGTTCCGGCCAGCACAGCTCGCCGGGCGGCAGCTGGATGTCGTTCTTGATCATTCCGGTCTCGTGCGAGTAGCGCCCGGTGAGGATGCAGGCCCGATTGGGAGTGCATACAGGATTCGCGGCGTAGGCCCGCCTCCAATTTGCGCCCTCGCCGGCCATGCGGTCGAAGTGCGGCGTCCGGACGACCGCGTCCGACCCGAACCCGAAGGCGCTGGAGCGCCACTGGTCGGCTAGGACGAACAGCAAGTTGGTGCGTTCAGGCTGCTGGCTCGGCGCCGGCCGGACCGACGCCAGGGAGGCTGAAGCGAGGAAAGTGCGACGGTCGATGACAGGCATGGCCCTCTTAGGATCGCTTATTCGAATCGATGCCCTACGAGCGGGCGCGCGCGCCGAGTCCTGCCCCTTCTGGTAGTGTGTTACCAGACTCCGGACAGCGCACCGGCAGTGAACTAGCGGCACGGTGAGCAATCGGAGGAGAAAGTAGCGAGATGGAGCCCAGTCAAACACGTGTTCCCCGGCGCAGCCTGCTTGGGCAGGTCGCCCCTTTGTTCGTCTCGGGGAGCGTCCTGGGCTTGGGCGGAGCGGTGCCTCCGAGCGACCGGATCAATGTCGCAGGGCTGGGGATCGGAGGGCGCGGCGAGCGTGACCTCGAGTCGTTCCTGTCTCACGACGATGTCCAGTTCCGGGCGATTTGCGACGCGAGGAACGAACGACGCGAGGCCATCAAGTCCAAGGTGGACCAGCATCATGGCAACAGCGACTGCGCCATGTACGCCGACATGTTCGAGCTGTGGGAGCGTGACGACATCGACGCCGTGCTGATCGCCACCGGCGATCGATGGCACACCCTGCTGTCCATTCTCACTGCCCGGTCGGGCATGGACGTCTACTGCGAGAAGCCGTGCTCGATGACGATCGCCGAGAGCCGTGCTCTGGCCGACTCGTTCCATCGGCTCGGGCGCGTCTATCAGGCCGGCACGCAGCGTCGCAACGGGACGAACTTCGAGTACTGTATCGATCTGGCCCGCAACGGAGCGCTGGGTGAGCTGCGGACGCTCCATGCCAACGCCGCCCCGGGAGAGCGCTACACGCCGCTGACAACCCACGACTGGCTACCGGCTGAGCCGCAACCTCCGAAGAGCGTGGTGGACTGGGACCGGTGGCTTGGACCAGCTCCGTGGAGGCCATACAACTCCCTCTACGTCAAGAGCCGCTGGCGGGGTTACTTCGACTTCCACGGCGGGGGAATTCTGGAGTGGGGTTCGCACACCGTGGACCTGTGCCACGCGGCGGCCGAATTGGACGAGACCGCGCCCGTGCATTTCACCCCCCACCGCCCGGAGGGCGTTACGCCCTATGCGGTGGACTTTCGCTACACGAACGGCTTGGAACTGGTGCTTCGCGACACCGGGTGGGAAGGACTGGGTGCCTGCGCCGTGCGATTTGAGGGCGACGAAGGGTGGGTGCAGACCGGGGACGCAGGGATCGTCGAGACCTCGGAGGGGCTGAGCCGCTACCGGAAGGAGTTCCCTGACGCTCGCGAGGCCACGACCCGCCATGTCCGAGACTTCCTTGATTGCGTCAAGTCTCGAAACGACACTAGGGCGAACGCCCTCGCAGCCTGCCAAGCGCACATCGCCTGCCACGCCGCGTATATTGCTTACCAGCTTGGCGAGAGCTTGGAATTCGATCCTGCCACGGACAGCTTCCCGGGGAGCGACGTGGCCAACCGCATGCGCTCGCGGGCGATGCGCGAGCCTTGGCGGCTGGTGTAGGAGGGACCCATGTTTCGACGCACGTTCTTGGCGTTTGCCGGCGCGGCGGCCGCTCTGCGCACCAAGGTGCTGGGGCAGTCCCGCGGGGAGCTCAACCGCATGGCCGAGGAGCAGCTGGCCGCCACTCCGTTCAAGGCCGAGGCGATCATGAGCTTGGACGTCGGGGGTTTGGCCAGCGTACTTCAAGATCCGGCCGCGACCGATTTTGCCAAGGCCAAGGCCTGCCAGAGGCTGGCGGTGGTTGGCGACGAGTCGGCCGTGCCGGCGCTGGAAGCACTCCTCGGCAGCGCCCGGTTGTCGCACTATGCCCGCACCGCCTTGGAACCGCTGCCCGGGGCGGCGGCGGATGCGGCCCTGAGGGGTTCGCTGCGAACGCTGGACGGACCGCTGCTGGTGGGCGTCATCCATTCCATCGGCGTTCGGCGGGATCGCGAAGCGATCGGTGCCTTAGCTCCGCTGCGGTATGTGGCGGACTCCCAGGTGGCCGACGCGGCCACTTGGGCGATCCATCGGATTCGGCGTCCGTAAGGGCTGCTCACAGAGCGCGCTCAGCAGTCCGCCGTCCCCATTGGGCGGGGTGACAAGCGTCGCGCCTTGGGCCAGACCGGATCAGAAGGCCAGCTTGCTAGGTCATTGGCCGCTGAATTGCGACCAGCCGAACGCAGTAGTAGGGGCTGCCGTTACAGCAGCCGGAAGCTGACTTGAATCTGAGCAGCGACCTTTACGGGCTTGCCGTCCTTCTTCCCGGGCGAGAACCTCCACTGCTTGACGGCCTCCACCGCCTTCTCGTCCAGTCCGAGGCCCAAGCTCCGCAGAATGCGGATGTTGTGCGCCATCCCGTCCTCCCAGACTTCGACAGCCAGCATGACGGTGCCCTGGTACTTGGCTTTGCGGGCCTCTTCGGAATACTCGGGCTCAACCTTATGGAGCAGGCGCGGGCTAGACACGCCGCCCCCAATTCTGAAGACCCCGCCTCCGATGCCGCCGCCCGATCCCGGGCCCACGCCGGACCCCCTGCCTGAGCCCACTCCCGTGCCGCGGCCAGAACCGATTCCTCCGCCCGTTCCGGGTCCGGCCGAAGGCGGGCCATCAGCTCCGAACGGGTCGCCGAACACCGACATGTCGACTTGGGGGACGCTTATCTCGGGCGGCACCCGGACGGTCGGCTCTACCGCCAGCTTGGGATCAGGGTTCCGGATGACAGGGGTGGGGGGAGCCAGCTGCGGTTCGAGCGAGAATCTTGGCAGCCTTCCCCGGCTGGCCGGCAAAGGCGAATTGGCACCGCCTCCGCCGCCACCTCCGCTGTCGCCGGGGTCGGCCCGCGGAGGTGACTGCAGCTGCGCCAAGTAAGGAGAGATGTCGACCGGGATGATCAGCGTCACCGTGCCCTGGTTTAGGTCCTCCAGATCGTTGCTGTCAAACCCGAAGACGGCCAGCACGAACAGCAGATGCATCGCTACAGCGGCCGACAGTCCCTCGCGACGGCGGCTGAAGCCGCCCCAAATGTCCCGTACCGGCAGGGGCTTGGAACTGAGCTTGAGGGGGGGAGCCTTCTTCAGCTCCTGATCCAGCCGGTAGCCCTCCAGCAGGCCCGCCCACCAAGGCAGTGACAGTGTCCCGATGGTGAGTGGCGCGAGTTCGAGTTCCCCGGGCCGCGCTGGACGGTAGGTCGGCGCGGGCGGCAGCCGGCGCTCTGCGGCCATGTCCCCCAGCGTCTCGAAGATTCCGAACCACCACGGCGTGCTCAGCGAATAGACATTCGGATCGCCGTAGTCGGGCTGGCCGGGTTCTCGTGGCGGGAACTCGGGCAGGGGAGGGAATTTGGGGGGATCCAGCATGTCGCTGAATTCCCGCACAAAGTGCTTCCACCAAGATTCGTGGATCGATTCGATGACCAGCGGGCCCAAGCCGGGCAGCGTCGAGTCGGAATCCAAGGTGTTGCCGGTGCGCTGATCGTTCGGCATCCTAATACTTGATCTGACGCACTGGGCTGGGTGCGCGTTTCACTAGGCGGCCGCCAACGAGCGACCCTCAACCATGATAGGCCCTGCTTGTACTCTAGCGCAAGCGGCCGCTCCGGCCGCTGCCCGTCTCAGCCCTCGACGAACGCGACGCAGTCGATCTCCACTTTGAGGCCCGCCGCGGGCAGAGCCGCCTGCACGGTGGTGCGCGCCGGCTTCGCCTCGCCGAAGTACTCCGCGTAGACGGCGTTCATCTCGCCAAAGTCCCGGATGTCGGCGAGGAACACGCCGCACCGGATGACGTCGCCCAGCGTTGCGCCGGACGCCTCGAGGATAGCCTTCACGTTCTCCAACGTCTGCCGCGTCTCCTCGGCCACCGTTCCGCGGATCGGCTTGCTGGACTGCGGGTCGAGCGCGGCCTGCCCCGAAACGTAAACGAAGCCGCCCGCCCGGACAGCGTGGGAGTACGGGCCTTGGGGTTTGGGTGCGCCGGGCGCTGTGATCCGGCTGATGCCGGAGCGGTTGGATTCACTCACTGGTTCGCGTTCCTCCTGGGCCAGCCTCGGTATTTCGGCCGTCCCTAACGGATCTTCCCTCGTGCCTCAACCGGCCACCACTCCTCGACCGCCTCGCCGCGGACGCCGTGCGCCAGCTCGTGCATGTTGACCGTCACGCACACATGGTTCGGCACGATCCGCAAGCGGTCCCCGATCCGCGGACGGGGGCCTTCGCAGCCCCGGAGGTCGATCATGCCGTGCTCTTCGTTCATCCTACGAAATTCTGCGCCGGGCAAGTCGAGGACCCGTCCGTACGTCGTGCCGCCGCTCGGGCGGAGCGGTTCGGACGTGAAGGTCTTCGAGCCGCCGTCAATGACCGCCCGGTCCGCAGCGGGCCGCGAAACCACGGTCACCTGGACTGTTGCGGCGCAGTCGTCCCAACCGCACGAGCCCATTGCCACCTGCGTGCAGTCGTTGAAGACATAGGTTCCCGGCCGGATTTCAGTCAGGCCCGGGAGCTGGTGCGAGTGGTACAGGGACGGAGTCGAGCCGCCGCTTACGACGCCCGTCGGCAGGCCGTCGCGCCGGAACCTTGCTAGCAGCCGCTCGACCTGCCGGGCCAGCTCATCCAGATCCGACCGCCCTCGCGGCAGGGCGGGGATGACGTGGCCGGGGTAGAACAGTACCCCCTCCAGCCGGAGCGCGGGGAGTCTCGAGATCGACTGGGCCAGCTTGGCTGCTGCGCCGTCCGAGGGTGCGCCGCAACGGCGCATGCCGAGATCGGCCTCGACCAACACGCCGATTCTCGCGCCGGCGCTGGAAGCGTGGCGGTGGAGGCCCTGGGCGCAATCCAAGCTGTCGAGGGCCACGGTGACCGGGATCCGCATCGCGATCTCCGCCAGGCGCTTCCACTTCCGCTCGCCCCAGACCGGGTAGGCGACCAGCAGACCCCGTTCGCCGCAGCGGGCCATTATCTCAGCCTCCCCGACCTTGGCGACCGTGAGGCCGTCCGCGCCGCGGTCCAGCTGCATCGAAGCCACGCGGGGGGACTTGTGGGTCTTGGTATGCGGCCGCAGGTTCAAGCCGTGCTCGGCGGCGTACGAGGCTGCTCGGTCCAAGTTAGCGGCTGTGCGGTCCAGATCGATCAGCAACGCCGGCGTGTCTAGGTCGTGGATAGTCATCGCGGGGGCTGCCGCTGGCGCGGCCGCCGGGGGGAACTTGCGCCGCAGTCTATCATGAGGCCCGATGGAAGCTAGCGTGGCATCGCGACTCCTCGTTGCTGTGGCGGTCTGCGGCTTCTCGTCGGCCCATGGCTCGGACGCGCCTCCTGCGGAGTTCGCCCGCTGGGCCGAATCGGGCTTCGATCGGGCCGAGCATCGAGCGGTCAGCCGGGCGGAGCTGTATCCGCGCGGGAAGCCGCAACTGCTTTTCGAGCTCGACTTGACGGTGCTGTGGATTCCGCAGACGCCTTGGACTCAGGTTCGCGCGCTGCACCAGCTGCGCCGGACCGCCGACATCCTCGCGACCTGCCGGATCGCTCTGCACGATATCCGGCTCGTCCGCCTGGCCCTGCCGGCTGCCCAGCGCCGCATGGACGTGACATCGGAGGACCCTCGCACGGGTGTGCCTCCCGCCGTGGCCAGGCTGTCGGCCTTGCTTCCCGAGACCGCGGCCCGGCCTGCGGCATTCTTAGTCGGCCAATTCGTCGGCACAGATCTCTTGGCGATTTCGTACCGGGCCCCACCGGGGTCGCTGGCCGAGGCCCCCTACTTCGACACGGCTTGGATCAGCTATCCCGCCCACTGGCGACCTCGCGCCGACGAGCGCTACTCGGCCCTCGCCCACGAGCTGGCCCACCTGATGTGCCGCTGCGGGCACAAGCCCACGGCGGACCGCCACCTCCTGCACGCATCCCGGAACTTTCTCTCCTCAAGAGTCCTGCCGGAGCACTGCGAGGCGTTCCGGAACAGCCCACTACTGCGTTTCAAGGACTGATGGATTCCAAACCGCCTTGACATCTGATAGGAACTTCTTATTGTCCCAATAGAACCTGTCTATTGAACTCGTCTGCTCGCTACCAATCCACTCATTTTCGGTGCGACTCTGATTCTGCATCGTTGCTGAACGATCATTGGTCGATCACTTTGTGCTCATGCCTTGAAGGAATGCTGGCCTCAAGCGTTGGAGGATTGGAGCCACTTGGCCTCAGATTCCGCATCGGACGCGGGCCCTGCGGCCGGCCTTGGCCGCACTATTGGGGGCCTTGTCGCCAAGCGGGGGTTTCCACAGTCGTAAGCGAGAAATGGGCATGCCTGGACCGTGGAGGGCCGGTTACACCGCCTGTCGCGTGGCGATTCCCGGTGAATTGGTGCCGATCTTGCCTGTCTGCCCTCCTTGGACCTCCGCCGACCGCCGGCGATGCTCCCGACTGCAGGGCCTCCGCCGAGGCATGCTGCCGCCGTCGATGGACCCTTGGCGAGCAGCTTGGCCTGACGCTAGGGCCGCAATGCGCCGATCCGGGAGCGAGCCGACCCTCAGCTCGCACGATTAAGAAATCTCGATATGGCGGATAAAAAATATCTTCTTGCCTTGGACCGCCAGCTTACGTACGGTGGGATTTGGGGCTGCGGAATGACCCGCACCGCCCCGTAACCTGAGTCCGGACGGCGGATCGCATTGGGCGGTTCCACAAGTCTCGGACTTCGTACTGGGAGGATGCTTTGAAGAACGCAATCTTTTTCTCACTCGTCATTTCGCTCTGGGCAGCACCGCTGTGGGCGGCGCCCTCGACCGGGGAGGCGGACTCGAAGCGGGCCGCTCTGGAGGCCGAGGTCCGCGAGGAAGTGTCCGAGCTCCGCGCCCGGCTGCTCCGGCTCGAAGCAATGCTGGACTCGCTCGGCGACCGCGACGACCAATCCGGCGATGTCGAAGCCGCCCGCTCGCTGCCCGGCACCGGAGCTCCGCGGGATCTGGCCGAACCGGGGGAGCTGCCGCCGATGGTTGCTGTAGCGTCATCCGCCACGCCGCCCGCTACCGTCCCGGCGGCCGTAAGTGATGCCGAACCGAGCCAAGACCTGCCGGTCGGCGTAGCCAGCAGCGGCGGGCAGGCGATCTCCTTCACGGGGCTGCTCGACACCTACTTCACGCATAACACCAACAGTCCAGCGGACGGCAACAACACGCTGTACTACACCAATCCGAACTCCCGTGGGTTCGGTCTCAACCAAGCCAAACTGGAGATTGACGCCAGTGGCGACGGGCCGATTGGCTTCCGCTCCGACATCTGGTTCGGATCCGGGGCCCGGCTCTTCCGCGACGGCCTCGAGCCGGGGCCGCTCGAGGACGTGATTTATCTCCAGCAGGCTTATGGCTACTACCAGTTCGCCAACGGCGCCGAACTTAATGTCGGCGCGTTCGGCACGATCGCCGGCCTCGAAGTCGCCGAGTCGCACCTCAACTGGAACTACACCCGGGGCATCCTGTGGGCTTGGAACGAGCCGTTCTCTCATGTCGGCGCCAAGTTCAGCACACCGCTCACCGACACCGTGACGGCCACCTTCATGCTGGTCAACGGATTCGACAACGCTTGGGACCAGAACTCCGGGAAATCCTACGGCACGCAGATCTCGCTGGCGCCAACGGATCGGTTCAACACTACCGCCACGTGGATCTCCGGCCCGGAGAACGAGGGCACCAACGACGGCTTCCTGAAGAACTTCAGCTGGAACATGTACGGCGGCCTCCACGAGCGCTTCGAGGTAATGGCGAACCTCGACTACATCTCGAACGCCGACCCGATGGGCGTCAGCGCCACCTCGTGGGGCATGGGCGGGTATGCCAGAGTGCATCTCTCGGACAAAGTCCGCTTGGCCTACCGGTTCGAGTTCCTCGACGACTCAGATGCCCGGTCCACCGGAGTGGAGCAAAACCTCCGCGAGAACACCGTCACTTTCGAGGTGCAGCCGGTCAGGGACGACCCGCGCTTCCTGACGCGCTTCGAGTACCGTCGCGACTGGTCCGACACCGCCTTCTTCGGATGCAGCACTTGCGAGTCCGGCTTCGCCATGAACCAGAACACCTTCACGGTCGGCATGATGTGGGTGTTCGGGCCGAAGGAGTAGCCTGCTGATCGCTCGCTTGCGCCCGTCCGGGGCGCCAGCAGCAATCTCCCGCCGCGTCGCAGGTTCTCACGGCCTGCGGCGCGGCTCTCGTGCTATACAATGGGCCCCTCGGAGGGAGTGGCACGGAATTGCAGCGTCGAGACTGGATCAAGACCGCCTTGGCAGGCACAGGAGCTGCCGCAGCGGGGCCGATGGTCACGCACATCGCCCCGGCCCCGGCCAGTGCGGCCGCCCAGGCAGCGGCAGTTTCCGAGTGGAAGCCGCAGCTGTTCGATCAGCATCAGAACGAGACGGTAGTGGCGCTCACCGAGCTGGTCATCCCGACCACCGACACCCCGGGTGCCAAAGCCGCCAAGGTCAACGAGTACATTGACCTCATGCTGCACGATGTCGCATCTGACAAGGGGCACGGTTTCCTGCAGGGGCTGGGCTGGCTGGATGGACATGCCATTGAGCTGCACGGGGCGCCCTTCGTCGCTTTGCAGGAGCAGCAGCAGGTGTCCATCCTCGAAGCGCTGGACGAGAGCCAGGATCCGGAGCTGGCGCCCGGAGCGGAATTCTTCGCGCGCCTGAAGCGGCTCACGGTCGAGGGCTACTACACGTCCAGGATCGGGATCGCCGAACTCAACAAGCACGGCGTGCCCGACACGTTCGCCTGCCAGCACGACAGCCACGCCTGACTGGCCCAGGTTGCGGGCCCGCCTCAGCCGGCGTGACGCGCGTCAGCGCTTCATGCGCACCACGGCAGGTGGCTGGGCCAATGCGCTCCTGGCGAGATCGACCAAGTGCTCGTGGTGGGTGAAGAAGAGGACTTGGCATCGCTCTGCAAGCTGTCCCAGCACTTGGAAGCCGGCCGCCGCCCGCGCGTTGTCGAAGTTGATGAACAGGTCGTCGGCCACGAACGGGAGCGGCTCGGCTTGCTCGAAGTAGTGCTCCAGCGCGGCGATTCGGAGGGCTAGGTAGAGTTGGTCGAGCGATCCGTCGCTCATCCCTTCCACTCCGACACGCTCGCCCGACGGCCGCCGCCCGACCAGGATTGGCCGATCGTGCCGGTCGTAGTCCAGTTCCAGTCTCTGGAAGGAGCCGAGCGTGAGCTGGCCGAAGAGCTGGGCGGCCTTCTTCAGCAGTGGACCCTGCTTCTCCCTGCGGTGGCGATCGATGGCCCAGCGCAGCAGCAGGGCCGCGCCGCGGACGCGGGCGTACTCCTCGGCGACCTCCCGGATCTCAGCGATGGCCCCTTGGCGCTTGGACTCTGCTACGGCGGCGGCGTCCCCGCCCCCGACCGCTTTGAAGGCCGTCTGCGCGGCGCGGTACTTGTCTCGCGCTTCCAGCAGCTGATCTTGGAGGGCCTTGGTGTCTTCTTCCAGCGTGGTCTGCTCTGCGGCTGCCGCATCGAGGTCCACATCCTCGCACTCGGCCACGAGCTGCGGGATCGACAGTCCGTCGCCCTGCCTTTGCAGGCGCGTCTCGACTTGCTGCTTGTCAGCCACGCACTTCCGGTGTTGCTCTGCCTTCTCGATCTCGACCCAGAGCTGTTCGACCGTGTCGGTGCGGGCGGCGGAGTGAAGACGGGCAATCGCTTCCTCTCCCAAGCGACGCTGCTCACGGAGCTTGCGGATCCCCCCAGAGCTCCGCTTGATCTGCTTGTCGAGTTGCAGGGCCTGCTCCCGCGCCTTGCGCGCCATCACGAGTCGCGCTTCGAGAACGGGCACGGACTCGAAGCTGTCCGCCGGAAGTAGATCTTCGGCTACGGCCTGCAGCGTCCGGTCGGACTCCCGCCGAAAGTCCTCGATGTCGCGCTTGATCTTGCCCACTCGATTGTCGCGAAGATCCTTCAACGGGTTGACCAGCGACCGGAGCTTCTCGATGGACTGGATTTGGTCGTCAATCTGATCGGGATCGTCAGCCGGATCGAGTCCGAGGTCGGCGACCGCTTGCGCCCACCTACCACCCCAACCGAATTGCTTGCGCTGGGCTCCCCGCAAGGCCGACCGCTTGCGCTCTAGCCTGCTCTCTGCGTTGGCGAGGTCAGCCTCGAGTCGCTCCCTCGCCTCCTTGGCCTGCTGGTTACGCATCTTGATGTCCTTCGCGAACTCCAGCATCACGCGCAGCCCGAGGCTCTCGCCCGGGATCCCGCTCGCTTGCAGCGTTTCCAGCTCTGCCTTCAGCTCGGAAATGGCACGTTGTTCCTGTCGTTGCAGGGTCTCGATTTCGCGGTCCGCTTCCGCACCAGCCGCCAGCTGACGCTGCAGCTGCTCGTGCTTGGCAAGCCAGTCCAGCATGGCGTTCGGATCGCGCGGGGAGAATCGGAAGTCGCTCCACAGCCGGGTCCAGCGCTCCTCGTTGCGGCTGGCCTCCTCCTCCAGGCGCTCGCGCTCCACCTTCAATTCGCTCAATGCGGCGCGGTCGCTGTCGATGGATCGGTCGATCTCGGCCAGTTGAGCGGCCGCTTCCACGGTCTCCAGTCTGCGATCCGCAGCCGAATCCGCAGCCTCGACTCGACCCTCATACCGCTTCGCAACGGCCTCCGGTGCGTCGGTATGAACATCGAACGCCGCCTTGCCCTCTAGAACGCGCGCCCGAATGTCTCGCCACAGCCGATCGCGTTCGTCGCGAATGCCCTGAACCTCCTCCCGAGTCACCGGTTGCTTCTCGGCGACGAATCTGTCGCGTGCCTGCCGCTTCCTGCGAAGCTTCGATTCTCCGTTCCGAATGGACCGGCGGCAATCTCGAAGGAGCTGGTCTAGCCGCCTGCGGTCGTCCCGGAATTCTCCAACAGTGCTGGTGGGTGGAACTTGAGGAGGGGAATCGGTTGCCGGTTGGTCGAGCGGTGGATCGAGTGACGACGCCAGCCGGTCCGCTGCGATTCCCGCCTCCCGGGCCCTGTTCTGGGCGGAGCGGATGCTGGATCCGATTTCCCCGTGCTCGCCGCTGGCGGCGCTGAGGACTGCCGAGAGGCGGGTGACATCCGACGCCGCGCCGGTCTCTCGGATGCGATTGGCGCAGTCTGCGAGCCGTCGCTCTGCCGCGTCCAGTTCGACTTGGACCTTCTCCATCGATCGGGCCAATGTGCCCCTCTGTCGGAGTAGTTTGCGAGTGCGCTTGACCTTAACGGTGCTTGGGATGCGGGACAGGATGGATTCCAAGTCCTCGGACTCCCAACCGAGCTCGGCCCCCAGCTCGCGAATCCTGTCCTCGGCAGCGTAGAGCTCCCGTTCCCGCTTCGGCAGATCGGAGCGTTCCGCTTCCACTTGGATTCGCAGCGTGTGGAGCTTCTGCACCTCGTCAGCTCTGCGCACAAGGGCATCGTCCCAGCTCACGTTTCCGCGATCTTGCTGCAGGCTGTCGAGATCGGACTTGGCGTCCTCCAGTCGACGGTCGGCTAGGACCACATCTGCCTCGGCTGCCTGCAAACCGTCGCGGGCGTCCGCCGGTAGGTCCGCCACGCTGCGCAGTTGAGCGAGCTTGTCGTCGATCTCCAGCTTCCAGCCCACATCCTGTGCGACCCGCCGGATTCGTTGGATCCCCCGCAGCTTCGCTCTCTTGGCCTCAACGTCCACCTGCAGCTCTTGGAATTCGGAGCGGCGCCGCTCGTAAGCCTTTTTCAGCTCTCGCCACTTGGCTGCAGTCACGATGCCGTCCCGCTTCTCGCTCTCCGAAGCCTTCAGGCGGTCGTGGGCCTGATAGAACTTGCGCTTGGCGGACCGGCGCGGTGCCCAGAGGCTGTCCGCCTTCTGATCGAGAGCGGCCAGCCTCTTGCGGAGGTCTTGGATTCCGGATCCTGCGGAAAACAGCATCTGGCCGATCTCGTCGCGATCCTGAAGGATTTCGCGGCCCCCGTCGCGCAATCGCTCGTGGTCCAGGTTGAACATTCTGCCGAAAAACGCCCGATCGACATTGCCGGTGAAGGGGGCCAGCGCCCGTTCTCCCGCTGACATCGGCGCTCCCTCCGCCGTGAGGAGGGTGTTCTTGTTCCCCTTGCGCCTTCGGAATGCGAGCTGCTTCCCGTTCGCCTCCACCGCGGCCCCGAGCAGCATGTCCCGGTACGAATGGAGAAAGTTCATGTCCGATCGCGCCTTGATGCCGAACAGCAGGTCCTCCAGCGCCTCTAGCACCGTCGACTTGCCCGCCTCGTTGGGCCCGACCGCGATATGCAGGTCCGGCCGGCCCCGCGGCAGTTCCAAGCTGGCGTCCGTGAAACGGCCGTAGCGGACTAAGTCTAGGCGCTCGATTCTCATCGGCCGCTCTCGCCGCCGAGCAGGCGCGCCGCAGCGTAGGGGCCGGCGAGACGGATCAGCTGCTCGAAGTCATGGTCGATGGCGGCTTGGAGCATCGGTTCGTCCACGCCTTCTCGCGCGTCGGGAGGAAGCCTGGTAGCGAGCTTGCCGACGGTCTCCCGCATCTGACGTTGGAGGTGCTCGTCAGCGCACGCCAGCGGGATGTCGCCCAGTAGCTCGGCCAGAGCCGGGTCCTCGGTGGCGGCAGACTTGGGAGCCGTGCGGAACTTGATCTTCTCAACCCATGCGCGTGCCTCCCCGAAGCCTTCCACCGCCGCCTGCGCCTCCGCTTGGATCCTCTCCCTGGAGCCCACCAGTTCGCTGTGGATCGACGTCTTGCCCGAAATCACGATCCTGCAAGCCAGCAGCCTTCCGTCTGAGCGATTGGAGACGGCGGCCTCAATGGCTTCCCGGACGCCGTCGAACAGGTCTTGCAGCGAAACGCAATCGTCAGCCTGCACTTCGATTACGTCCCAGCGGACGATGTCGACCTCGAAGAAGTCCACCTCCTCGATCTCGTTGCCGACCACCGAGACCAAGTTCGCTCCGCGCGGGCCTGCCTCGCCGATATGCCGGCCCTGGATGTTCCCCGAGTAGGCCACCCAAGGTTGCTCGTGGCGGATGCTCGGCTGATGAATGTGGCCCAAGGCCCAGTAGTCGTAGCCCTTGTTCACCAACTCGTCGAGCGTGCATGGAGCGTAGCTCGCATGACCCTCCTCGCCGGCTAGGCCGGTATGGAGCACCCCGATGTTGAGGTGGCCAGGCTTGGCGTCTGGATAGCCTCTCGCCAAGTTGTCCGTGACATCCCGCCGACGGAAGCTCTGGCCGTGCAAAGCGACGCCGAGCCGGTCGATGCAATGGGTTTCGGGACGCCGGTTAGAGAACGCGGTCACGTTGTCGGGGAGGTTGAGCCGACGCGTGATCTGGCTGGCGGCGTCATGGTTGCCGTAGATCAGAAAGGCCGGGATTCCGGCCGCTCGAAGACGGCCCATTTGGCGCACGAAGAACAGCCCGGTCTGGTAGTCGCGCCAGTCCCCGTCATACAGGTCGCCAGCGATGATCAGGAAGCTGGCCCGCTCGTCGATGGTCCGGGTGACCAGAGACTCGAAAGCCCGGCGGGGCGCCGAGCGAATCACTTCGACTGCGCTGCCCTCGCGGCTGCTGAGGCCCCTGAGCGGGCTGTCCAAGTGGATGTCGGCGGCGTGAACGAACCGAAATGCTTCCACGATTTGCCGCAGGCAGCGCGACCCGATACCAAGGGTGGCCCGGCCAGCACATGAAGATGACGATACGATCTGCTAACGATGCATTGTGACGCGAAAGGCAGACGTTGGATGGCTAGGCCGCAATCATTATGGCACAATTGGCCCAGCTGCGCTTCGCTAGCGAGGGTGCGCCGCGTCCGAGCTCTTGCCTGCTTGCCTCGCCCCCGAACCTGCGGTGGACGCCGCCCTCGGCCGAACTGTCAGAACAGCCGCTCGGCGGGGCGCAGCGTGCCGAACGATCCGATGTTCGCGATCGCCAAGCTGATGCGGATCTGATTGTCGCTGCGGGCGTTTCCGATCGACAGGCGGCGGAGTTCCACGCTGAAACCGCAGCAGATGGTGTTGTAGGTGAGCTGGGAAATCGAGTAGAGGAAGATTCCCTGACGGAAGTCGTAGACGTTGTAGAGCGCTGCGTTCCAGCCCCTCCGGCTGGAGTCGCCGTATCTGAGACCCGTCAGCACCTGGTTGCTCGCGGGCGTCAGCGCACTGGGCGCCCGGACGGCACGGTGGCCGGCCCGGACGGAGAGCCGGCGGCTGACCTGCACGTCGGCGTCGGCCTGGGTGTTGACCACGCGGCCCCTCAGGGGGTCGTAATCGTTGCGCCAGCGGACGTTCCAGCGCGGGCTCAGGTGAAGGTTCAGGGCTGTCGCGACGGGGGAGTATGACCGGGATTCTGAGAGGAACGCGAAAGCGGAGAATTCGAGCGTCGAGAGCAGGATGTTGCGCTGGCCGGGGGAGACGGCCCCGCCGAATTCTGGCTCGAAGTAGCGGCGCTGCCACACCTCCAAGCTGGCCAGTTCCCGCACTCGCCCGGTTGAGCCGCTCTTGGCGAACAGCCTGTTCGTGACCGATACCTCGGCCTCGTTGGTGTTGTGGATCAGGTCTCGGGCATCGAACCGGATCGCGCTGTCAAAGTCGTCCACGCCTCGTGTGTAGCGGTAACGGAAGCGAGGCTCGATCACGTGCTTGATCTTCGTGCCGAGCCACTTCGGCGCTTGGAAGACTCGCTCGAAGGCCGGTGCGGCGACATCCACCGAGACTTCTGCAGTTCGACGGTACAGGTTCCGCCCGTCCAGTCCGTCCGCCGTCCTGCGCTGGCCGTACGCCATGGCCCGCCCACCTAGCGTCGGGACGATGTGAAAGCCTCGCAGCGAGAGCTTGGTCGAGACTCTCGGGTAGAACATCGCCCGCTGGACGAAGCGCCGGGTCTGGTAGCTGCGCTGCGTCCGGCTGATCAGGTCAAGGGAGGAGTCGAAGCTGAACCAAAGCGGCAGCCGGCGGGACCCGAAACGGCGCTCACGGCTGTTGAACTCGACCGCGGGCAGCTTGCGGATCACAACGTTGTCGTGCCCCGCGACGCTCTGGAAGTGCTCATTGCGGAGCAGGGAGGTGTTGAACGAGAACCCGGAGAAGCTCTTGGAGACGAAGCCGATGGACCGGATCTGAGAAAAGACTGCCTCCTCGTAGGTCTGCGTGAAGGCTTGCCGGAACTCCAGGGAGCTCAGGTAGCGCAGGTCCGCCACGCCGCGCCAGCCGTTGCCGAAGACGATCCGGCCCTTCATGTCGAACGAGTTGCCGCTTTGCTTGAGCCGGCTGCCATCGTCGAGTTCCCTGCCGCGGTCGCGAACATCGAAGAACACCGCGTCGAAGCTCGAATCTTTGGTGGGGCGCCCGCGAAAACTGGCGTTCGTGGCGATGCCGCGGGAGGTGTACAGGGTCCCTCCCACTGTTGCGTCGTAGCTGCGGTTGATGGCCCAATAGTAGGACTGGCCGAGTATCCTCCCGAAGCGGGAGCTGTTACCGACGGTCGGGGTCAGGAAGCCGCTCTGTCGGGGTCGACTCTTCAAGGACTTTCGGAAGTACGGGACGTACAGCAACGGGACGCCTTTCAGCTTGAGAACGCCGTTGCGCACAACCGCCGACGTACCGGGAACCACGTCAGTCCGCGCTGCATGCAGCGTCCACCAAGGGCTGGCGGGATCGCAGTTGGTCAGGCGGCCCGAATGGATCGCGTAGTGGTTGCCAGCCTTGTGGACGAGGCGCGCCTCGAACTGGAAGGGGCTGTCAGTGCTGAGCAGTCCGTCCCCGCCTTGGCTGGCTGAGAAGGCCCGCCCCCGCGCCTCGTAGAACGTGCCGAGCTCCGAATGGAGGTTGTAGGACAGGCGGTCGGCCTGCAGGTCCTGCTCGCCGTCAATCGTACGGTAGTGGACGCTGCCCTCCGCTTCAATATCACCGGTCTCCTCGTCGAATCGGAGGCTGCTGGCGCGCAGCACAAAATCCCCGTACAACAGTTCCACATCGCCCTCAGCGCTGCGGGTCGAGCCCTCCTTCGATTGCCGGTGTGCGCGGATCTCGACCGAGCGGCGAGACGCGGCCCTTGGGGAAGCGGCCTCGCCCTGCATGTCCTCGCCGGCCACTTGGCCGGGGGCCGGAAGGGCCGCCATCAGCGAAGCTGCGCACAAGGCAGCGATGGCAGCGGACGCGTGGCCGGAGGATGACGGGCGTGCGGACCAAGGGCGGCGACCAAGGGGCGGCCAGAGCGTTCCTGTAATCCGTTCCGTGATTGGTGTTCGCAGTGTCGAAGCCGAAGGGCCGGCGCGCCGCGACCGGACGCGGGCCAGCGTACCCGGTCTGGCCACGGTGGCGCGGTTCGGTGCCGTTTTTCTTGATGATAGCCAATCGGACGCTGGGAAGAGGACCGAGCTAGCCGCTCCGACGGCCTCACGGCTTGCCGCCAGACCTGCCGGTGTGTCGGTTCCCGCTCGTCTGCTAGCACGAAGACTTGGATAGCTGACTGGGCTTCACCGCAGTCCGGCAGTCACCACCTCCGCGAGTGCTTCGAGGCGAAGAGTGTCTGATTGATTTCCGCGCAGAGGGAGCGCGAACCAGGAGCGATGACCTGAAGGGCCCGATAGAGGAGTGCTCCCCCTCCAAGTGCGATTCCTATTGATTGACGCCACGAATCCGGTTGCCGAGTGCTCAGGTGGGGCGGCCGCCGTTCTGCCAAGAGTGTGCCTGTCTGTCCGCCCGCCAGCGAGCCGCTGCGAGAAGACTGGGAGGTACTGTCGTCGTTCCTGCCCGAGGGCTGGGAGGAATTGGCCCGCAGGACAGGGGTCTTGAGGAAACTGCGCAAGGACAAGTTGCCGAGCAAGCTGCTGCGCATGCTGCTGTTGCACTTGGGCTGCGGCTACTCGTTGCGCGAGACCGTTGTGAGGGCCCGCAGGGCGGATCTGGCGGACTTGTCCGATGTCGCTTTGCTGAAGCGGCTCAGGAAGTGCCGCGACTGGCTGCAGGCACTGTGCGTGGCCTTGCTGCGGGAGCGCGAATGGCCCGCAGGCCTGCCGGACGGCCGGGAGGTGCGCGCCTTGGACGGTCCGCCGATCCAGTCTCGGCCTGCCCGCCACGGTTACCTAGGCTGGATGCCCCTTGGCGCCGGCGTCGGACTGTGCGAGCCCGCTGGTGCTGGCCCTAGTCCGGGCGGCCGAAGCAAATCAGCCTGCGGTTCGTTCGCACGTAGACGCGGCCGTCCCCGATTGCTGGTGTCGCGAAGACGGGCTCGTCAAGGTCGTTGCTGGCCAGAACTTCCCACTCGGCACCGGCCCTGAGCACAGTCAGCGCTCCCGCCTCGCTCGCCAGGTAGACCTTGCCGTCCGCCGCGATCGGCGAGGCCCAATAGGGCCCTAGCGCGCCCGGCAGTCGGCCTTGCTTGAGGACCGATCCGGTCTCGGGGCTCAACGCTGTGAGGATGCCACCATCCTTGACGAGATACAGGACGCCTCGGTACAGCAAGGGCGAGGGGACGTTCGGCAGGGTCCTGCGGTAGGACCACTCAACATTCGAGTCCGTCAGATCTCCGCGTCCACCCAGCCGGATTCCGAGCAGGGCGTTGCGCGCCGACAGGCGCGCTTGCGTATTGTTCCAGTCCCCCTCGTCGACATACCCGTCTCGGTCGAAGTCGAAGTAGCTTCCGAACCGCGCCTGCATCATCGGTAGGAAGGCCTCCCCTGGCGAGAACCGGCCGTCTCCATCAGCGTCGTGCAGGGCGAGTGCCTCGTTGAAGGGAGGCAGCGGCTTGTTGGCGGCGTCACCGGTCGACGACCAGCCATGGACGAAGACCATCGAGCCGTCGGTGACAGCGAGCGACTTGACCTCAAAGGCGATCCCGCGGGCCCACCACAGCAGGTCGCCGTTGATCAGCGAGTATCCGGCCACCCGGTAGGATCCGGGGACAATCACTTCGGGCGGACCCCGTTCAGGTCTGTGCAGCGTCGGTGTGGCGTAGCCCCGCGTGTAGCCGGGACGGTCGGTCCTCCAAGCCACCCTGCCGCTGTCCGTCTCGACGGCAATCATGAAGGACCCGCTGTCTTGGTCGCATACCAGGATGACCCGTGCGCCGGCAACGATAGGGGAAGAAGCCATGCCCATCCAGTTGTCAAACGGTCCCAGAGGCAACCGCCAGCGCTCTTCGCCGTCCGCATCGTAGGACAGCAGCCCGTAGTCCGGGAAGAACGCGTAAACATTCCTGCCGTCGCTGGCAGGGCTGGGGGAAGCCGGGTGGTTGAGGCGGTTGATGCTGGTTTCCCGGCTTCGTGGCGCGATCCGCCGCCACAGGACCGCGCCGTCACTCCGACGGAGGCAGATCGTCACGAGATCCTCCCCCTCGGCAGCCGTCAGAAAGATGTGCTCGCCTGCCAGCACCGGTGAGGAGTGACCGGACGGCACGGGCGTGCTCCACAGCACGGAGTTGTCGCTTCCGAGTCTCACCGGGAGACCGGTAGTTTCGGCGACGCCCGATCCGTTCGGACCTCGGAATTGCAGCCAGTCTGCCCCCGGTGTCGCGATAGCGGCAGCCAACAGAGCCAGCGCTGCTCGAATGCACGCCATCGCAGCGAGGGCAGGGAAGTGATTCCCTGCGGCCGTCCAATGGTATGCGATGTCGCGCCGGCGGGGTGACGAGGCGCGGCAGAGAAGATCCGCACATGCCGGGCGCGGCTCGCGCGTGCAAGCCGCGCCCGGGGGAGTTGCCTAGAACGAGTAGCGCAGGCTGAGCTGAAGGTTGCGATTCGAAGTCTTCGAAGTCACCTTGCCAAAGGCCCCGCTGACCGGGTTCGTGTTCACGCCCGAGAAGTTCGGGTGGTTGGGGAAGTTGAACATCTCGCAGCGCAGTGTCACAGTCTGGCTCTCAGCCACCGCGAAGTCCTTGAAGATTCCGAGGTTCCAGCTCTGCCGGCTGGGCTGGCGGATGTACTGGTTCCTGTGCTGGGTCCGCGAGAACGTGCCCCCTGCCGGGGCGGTGAACAGGGCGTTGCCGCCCGAGTCCGTGGTCCGGAAGAAGTACACGTTGTCGCCGCCGCCCTGCGAGAAGCCGCGCTCGCCGCGGGGCAGAGCCGGGTCGCCGCCAACCTCCCACGGCTGGAACGAATTGTCACCGATCCCGGCGTAGTCGCTGTTCCGGCCCACCGTGCTCGGGAATCCGGTCTGGTACTGCATTACGCCTGACACCGTCCAGCCGCCGACCACGGCCCTGGCCACGGCGTTGGAGGAGTTCCGCAGGAGGGGCACCTCGTAGACCCAGTTCACGACCAGGGCGTGCCGAACATCGTAGTCCGCAGGCCCCCAGAAGTTGGTGTCGTCCGCGCTGTTCCAGATGCGGTCCCGGCGGTTGTCAGCGTTGTCCCACGACGAGGAGTAGGTGTAGGCGGCTCCGAAGCTGAGGCCGTCGCTGAACCGGCGGGTCAGGTTGAGCTGCAGGCCGTTGTACTCTGAGCGCGCCGCGTTCTCGCCGAGGATGATGTTGGCGAAGCCCTTGTACTGGCGCAGGTAGTTCGGGTTCACGCCCTCCAGCTCGGGCCTCAGCAAGGTGCCCAGCGGCAGCTGGTTGATGTCCCGCACGCGCTCCATGTGGTTTGCCGTGCGCCCGACATAGCCTACTTCCAGCAGCGTATTGAAACCAACCTCCCTCTGGAACGAGATGTTCCACATGTACGAGGATGGGATCCGATAGACGGGATCCTGGGTCATGAAGAACTGGGGGAAGCCCGTGGCCTCGCCTGCCCCGGGATTGTCCGCCAGGCCGGCGGACACCGAGACCATCGGCTGGAAGGGCGGGTTGCCGCCTAGGAACACGTTGTCGGCGACGCCGGGCCGCGCCAGGTAGCGCCCAAGGCCGGCGCGCAGCACGTTCCGGTCCGAGAGCTTGTAGGCGATCCCGAAGCGGGGCTGGAACTCCCTCGTCTGGAGTTGGCCCCAGTACTTGGAGCCGCCGGTGAACAGGTGATCGAACTCCCCGCTGTCCGCGATGGCGACCCGGCCGAACGCCGCCTCTGGCCAGCCGTTGCCCGGGATCCGCACGCCGTTGTAGCGGTCGCCGCTAATCACGTTTCCGGTCTGGGGGTCCATGACCGCCGCCCGGGACGGATCATAGCTGTCCGGGTCGAACACCGCCATGTTGCCCCACAGGCTGTAAAAGTACGGCGTCATGATCGAGTACCGCACGCCCAGCTCGATGCGCAGGTCTGGCGTAGGCTTCCACGAATCCTGAACGAAGAACTCGCCCATGATCCCCCTGTACGGCGTGTAGGCCCGCTGGCCGATCTCCGCGTACGTGGAGAACAGGCCCAGCGCCGCGTTGGCGGCCGCCACGCCGGTAGAGGGGGCTCCTAGACGTCGGTCGTCGAAGACGAACCGTCCGTTCTGGTTGTTCGTGCCGCCTGGGACACCCGCCACGTTGATTTGATCGAAGTCGTTCTGGCCGGCTCGCTCGAAGCGCCCTCCGAACTTGATCGAATGGTTGCCCACGAGCTTGGTCAGGTTGTTCGAGATCTGGTAGATCGGCCCGGACGAGAAGGCGGGATAGGGACCGCCGTCCACGCGCCCCATGTTCTGGATGTTGATGGTCGGGATCTTGATCGGGATCTCCTTCCGCTCCGGGTAGATGTACGGGTAGTCGATGCCGTAGGTCCCGCGATCGAGGCGCGACGTGACCGGAACCTCAAGATAGACGCGGTCGTAGCTAACCGAGGCTAGGAACTCGTTGATCAGCGTCGGTGACACCGTCCAGATGTGGTTCGCGGTGTAGGTGCGGTTCGGCCGATCGATTGTTCGCGTGGCGCGGTCCGTGCCGCCGCGGAACGCCTCCGGCTCGAAGTAGTTGTAGTTCTGGAGGCGGAACCGCAGGTTCTGGTTCGGCGCCATGTTGTAGTCGATCGAGATCGTGTCCTTGCGCTGGTCCGCCGGCTGGGGGCGCGTCTGGATGAAGTTGTTGGTGCCCTGGAGGAAGCCGGGGACTGGATCCGGATACGCAGCCAGGAAGCCGGCACCGTTGCGGCTCAGCCGGGCCTGCGGGATCAGGTTGTTGGCGAACGGCTCGCCGGTGTCGGGATCGATCACGTTGCGCACCCTGCCGAAGAAGCTGTTGTCGGCCGACAGCAGCTCGGAGAAGTCCCCGCTGCGCATGGGCAGCGACGGCACGGTGATGATGGAGGTCCGCTCTCTGCGCCGCGTGACCCACTCCTGGCTCCATAGCCAGAACATCTTGTTCCGGTTGCGGTTGAACCGGCCCAGCACGACCGGTCCCGATAGCACGTAGCCGAACTGGTTGAAGCGCTCCGCCTGCCGCTCCTGCCCGGCGCGGTTCCTCGACCACGTGTTCGCGTCGAGCGCGTTGTTCCGGAAGTACTCGTAGAAGCTACCGTGGAATTCGGAGCTGCCGCTCTTGGTCACGAAGCGGATCTGGCCGGCCATCCCGCGGCCGTACTCGGCGTTGTAGTTGGCCGTCAGGACTTGTATCTCCTGCACGGTCTCCAAGTCCGCCGTGCCGACGCTCGTGCCGTTCGAGCGGGTCCGCATGTTGACAGCCCCGTCGAAGGAAATGATGTTGTCCTGCCGGCGGGATCCATTGATCGAGAGGCTGCCGCTCGTCAGCCCGAAGCTGAAGCCCCCGATGGAGGCGCCCGAGGTGACACCCGGCTTCAGCAGCGCCAGAAACAGCGGATTGCGGCCGTTCAGGACGATGTTCTTGATCTGTGTCTCCTCGACTAGGCGGCCCACCGTGGCGGTCTCCGACTGCAGCTGGATGGCCTCTGCGGCCACCTCGATGGACTCGGTCACCTCGCCCAGCTCCAGCTGCAGGTCGACCTGCATGGCGATGTTGGAGTCGAGCTTGTTCTGGGTCCTGAGCGTTCGCTTGAAGCCTTCGGCCTCCGCTGCCACCGTGTAGTACCCGGGCGGCAGCGCCAAGGCCACGTAGTAGCCGGATTCATTGGTCTCGACCTCGCGGGTCAGCTGCGTCGTCTCGTTGGTGATGGTGACACCGGCTCCTGGGATCACCGACTCGGTGGCGTCCCGGACGAAGCCCGAGATCTGCGCGGTGTCGGATTGACCGAACAAGCTCGGCCCCCCCGCCGCGACGAATGCGATGACGGCAAGCCATCGGATCTTCTTGGTCTGGTACATCATGCCCATCCTCCGTTCCTAACTATTGCTTGGAGCACGACGGCTCCATCCCCTTGCCAACGCCCACAGTGGGCCATGGACTCTATAACCGTACACCCGTCTAGGCGCCAAGTCGGGGTTCTATCTAACTCGCGGCCCATCTGGCGAGGGAGAGGGCGTCAGCTCCAATCCGTGTCGGGCCGCGAGGCGGTGGTCGATCACGAGTGGAGTACATTGATAGCTGTATGGGTTCCACCACGTTGAGCCGTCGCACGCTGCTGCGGGGCGCCGGCTGCACGGTCGGGCTGCCGCTGCTGGAGGAGATGGCTGCCGGGTCGGCGGACGAGGACGTGCCGGTGCGCGCGTTCAACGTCTTCTTCGGCCTCGGCGTCCCGGCCCCTCTTCAGGCGGAGGGCCTTGACGGCGTCTTGGAGCCGTTGAAACCGCTCAGCGAGAAGCTGCTCATCCTGCGGGGCGTGGATCAGGTGCGCTGTGACGAGGCCGGGATCAACGCGCACTTCGACGGTGCGAGCGGAGCGTTCACGGCGGAGCCGCCCAACGGCGAAGCACGGTCCGGCGGCCCGTCCATCGACCAAGTGGTCCGCAAAGCGCATTATCCAGACGGGCAACCCGAGGGCGTGACGCCGACCGTTGTAGCGGGCACCTACTTTCGGCGCAGCAGGGTCAGCCGGTACGTCCATAGCTACAACTACGACGGCACGGTCGCGGCTGCGATGCAGGAGAAGCCTAGGGAACTGTTCGACCGGGTATTCGGCAGGGTCTCGCTCTCCGACGCCGAGGCCGGGCCGACGGACGAACGCACTCGGCGCAGCATCCTGGACTCGCTGGTCGGCCAGTACCAGTTCTTCACTGGGCTGAACTCGCCGCTCGGGACTCAGTCCCGGGCCCGGCTCGCCGATCACCTCGACCGCATCCGGGAGTTTGAGATGAGGGCTTTCGCCCAGCAGCCTGGCACCGGCAGCGAGCCACGCCTGCCTCCGCGCTCACGGATTGCCCACGGCGGTTACGCGGATCCCGGAGGCGAGGGCATCGACATGGAGCTAGTAGATCTGACGCGGGAATGGCGGCTCCTGTCTGACCTTTATGCCTTGGCGGTGGAGATGGATCGAGTGCGATTCGGGGCGCTGACCTTCCTCGCGGCCGGGGAGCGACTCCGCATTCGCGGCGACTACGAGTACGGCGGACGCAACATCTTCCGGTTCGATGATGCGGCGCAAAGGAATTCGACCGGCGCGCAGGCCTGCAGCCACGAGTGGTGGCACGACTTCGATCCCCAGCGGCGCAACGAGCAGCTGCGGGCCCACGCGCACATGCACATCCGCGAGACCGCGTACTTCTTGGAGCGCCTCGACCGTATTCAGGACGCGAACGGCAGAAGCGCCTTGGAGAACTCCATGGTCACCGTTTCAACGGAGTCGGGTGACGGGCGGCATTCCGATGTGCGGCGCGAGCTGTCGGGAGTCTTCCACGCCATTTCCGGAGCCAATGGTCGCTTCAAGACCGGGGCGGTGCTGGATGTGGAAGCGCAGGGCCTCGACCTATACAACACCATGCTGGTGGCCATGGGGGCAGACGACCGGCTCGGGCCGGTCGGCCGGGAGACAGTCCCCGTCGACCAGATCAGGGCCTGATTCGGCCGCCGTCGCGGTCAGAGTTCGGTGGCGGTCGTTCGCACAAGGTCGCTCAGCGCGATGGCCTTGATCGAGTTCTGGTAGGTCCCTCCGTCCCGCTGCGCCGCGCGGAAGATGCTCTCCACGGCTGGCTGGTCGCTGGCGACCAGCGGCCTGCCGATCGCGAACTGCGCCAGCTTGCGGATCAAGTTCCGCCGGACCCTCTCACTCTCGGCGAGGAGGTTCATCATCTCGGCTGAGCTCCCGTACGAGACTGGTTCGGACGCTCCGGGGAACAGAATCTCTCCATCCTCTCGAAGGGTGTTGCCGTGCTCGTCAACCTCGTGATACGAGCCGAGGCCGTCGAACTTCTCGAGACCGAAGGCCAGCGGCTCGAAGCGTGAGTGGCAGCCTCCGCAGGCCCCGCTCTCCACCCTCTCGGTCGCGATCGCTCGGTGCGAACGCCCGGGCGACGACGGAACCGGACGGGTGTCCAATCCGGGCGGAGGGTCGCCGACGCCGCTGTACAGCAGGTCCCCCAGGACGAACAGCCCGCGCGCCACCATCGATGCGTCGTCCCCGCCCACGGTCAGCACGCTGCCCTGCGTCAGCAGGCCGCCCCGGCTCGGCACTGAGGAGAGGTCGTAGCGCTGCAGGCCCGGATTCCCGCTCGGCAGTCCGTAGTGGAATGCCAACTGGGGCGTCAGATAAGTGAATTGGGCATTCAGCAGGTCCGCCATCGGGCGCTTCTGGCGCCATGCCAGTTCTTGGAAGAACTCCAGCGTCTCGGCGCGCATGTCGTCCCCCAGCGATGGATTCCAGGACGGGAACCGGTCCGGGTTGGGCTGCAGGTTGGAGAGGCGGTCCAAGTTCAGCCACTGCGACACGAACTGCCTCGACCGCTTGACCGCTCTCGGGTCTGCCAGCAGCCGGTCCACTTCGGCCGCCAAGGCCGCCTCGTCGGCCAGCGCACCCGCTCGGGCCTTCTTGCGCAGCAGGTCGTCCGGTGGGCCGCCCCAGACGATGTAGCTCAGTCGCGACGCCACCTCCAGCGGGTCGGCTGGCCAGCGGGTGCCGTCACCGCGCTGCAACTCCACGCGGTAGAGGAAACGCGGCGACTGCAGCATCGCCTCCACGACGGATGCCGCCGCCTTCCGCTCGCTGCCGCCGGTTGAGACGATGGCGCGGGCCAGCTCCGTGTACAAGGCGACTTCATGCTCGGTCAACACGCCTCGCAGCAGGCGCTCGGCGATGTCCGAGATCCATGCCTCGCCCAGGCCTTGCCCGGCCAGAAACCGGTCCGCATCCAAGCGCTCGACTGCTGTCTTGGCGAGCCGTGCGTAAGCCTCCACATGGCTGAGGTCGACGCCGAGGTTGTAGGCCGTGTTCTTGAATCCGTCCGCCCTGATGTCGGGCGGCAGGATCTCTTCGGCCTCTGAGGACAGATCGATGCCCAGAGCGCCACGCACGGTCTCCACGTATTCGGCGGCCGTCAGGCGTCGCACCCAGTTGCCCATCGCACGGTCTCCGTGAGCGTGGATGGCCGGATCAATGGTCTCGAATGTCCATGGAGCTCCCGCCTGGATCCAATCTCTCAGCAGCTGCTTCTCGTCCCCCGACAGCGGCGGGAGGCCCTTGGGCATCGACTCTGTCTCGGCCAGCAGCCACACCAGGCTGGAATCGGCGCTGCCGGGTTTGATCGCGTTCCCGTTGGCGCCGCCGGCCAGAGCCGCGCTTCGCTGCGTCAGGTCCAAGCCGCCCTGCTTGGAGACCGGGTCGTGACACCCGATACAGCGGCGGGCCAGCAGCGATGCGACTCGGGTCTCGAACAGCTCATGGCCCGCGCTCTGATCCGGGCCGGATGTTGAAGCCGCGCCATAGCCCGCGCGATAGTTGCGCTCGACTTCGTGAGTTGCCAGCTCCCGGCCGTAAATGGCCGCCAAGTAGTAGCTTCCCACCCACGGCCGCCCAACGGAGGGCTCGTAGCCAAGCGTCAGCGGTGCCTTCTCCCAGTCCTCCACTCCACCTGGAATCTCGCCCACCGCTGCAATCCCGCCGTTGACATACAGCTTGGCCCGCCCGGTGCGGTCCCTTGTGAACACCACATGAGTGGCCTCGGGGCGGGAGGCTCCGGGCGCCGAGGCGAGTCCGGGCTGGCCGGCTCTTCCGGTTCTTGAGGTGCGGAATCGCGCGACGAAGCGGTCTCCGTCTTGGCCGAGCAGGAAGTTTCGCTCCCTGCTGCCGTCGGACATGCTCAGGATCGTAGCTGGCCCGTGCTGGCGGGCCGCTGCCGGCCGGATCCAAGCCTCGATCGTGATCTCTCGTCCAATTCGCACCATGTCCGAGATCTTCGCCGGCCGAGACCGCGATCTGAGTTTGCCGCCCGGAAGTAGTTCCAATGCCCCAGGCAGCACGCGAACAGCTCCCGCATCTGAGATCTTCAGCCTCGAGTCCCGGCTGCGGCCCGCCTTGTCCTCGACGACCCCGCCGGCGATCGATTCAAAGTCGTACAAGGCCAGCAGGCCGGCTTGCACTCGGCCGCGTGGCTCGTCTCGCGAGCGGCCGCCGGCCAGCCCGGCCGCGACGGCACAAACCAGAACCGCGAGCAGCAGGCGGCCAAGAACCGGTACGGAACGCTGCATCGGGAATTCCCTCCAGCCTCTACGGTTCAGTCTCGCGCATCTTCCCGGCACCTGCCAGTGTCTCGCCGCACGATGCGCTACAAACGCGGAGGGGCCGTCGCATCCGCGACGCGCCTTGCCAACAGCCGCTTCATCCGCTCCACCGTGCCCTGCGACCGGGGAGCGAGAGCCAGATTGACGAACTCGCCGGGATCGTTCCAATGATCGTACAGCTCGGCGCCGTACTGGGCGGCCGGACCCCATTCGGTGTATCGCCAGCGAGCGGTCCTGACCGTGTATCCCACGGCCCTGGGGCGGAGCGGCCGTCTCGAGTTCACGCGGTCATGAGTGTCGAAAGTCGTCAAGGCTGAGTTCCGTACCGAGCTCGTAGGATCCTTGAGCACGGGAACCAAGCTCGTGCCGACGAGGTGCTGCGGCGGTTCCAGCCCGCACAGGTCCGCCAGCGTCGGATAGACGTCCACGAGTTCGGCGAGCGCTTCCGTGCTGAGGCCCGCCGTGCCGCGGTGGGCCGGCGAGGCGATGAAGAAGGGCACGCGGGCCGAGTTCTCGAACAGCGTCGTCTTCTGCCACAGCTTGTGCTCGCCCATGTGGTAGCCATGGTCGGACCAGAACACGATCACGGTGCTGTCGGCCAGTTCAAGTCGCTCCAAGGCGTCGAGCAGCCGGCCGAGCTGGGTGTCCACGAAGCTGATCGCGGCGTAATATGCTTGGATCGCCTGCCGCTGCTTGCGCTTGGGCAGGTTGAGCTGGTAGGGCCGGTCCACCCACGCTGCGGGCGGAATGTCCACTAAGTCGTCTAGGGGTTCGGCCGGCAACCGGATGAGGTGCAGTGGATATTGGGAGAAGTACTTCCTCGGCGCCACATACGGAGTGTGCGGACGGTAGAATCCCATGGCGAGGAAGAACGGCTCGCCCTTGACCCGCTCAAGAATCTCGATTGCGGCCGTCGTGCCGATGCCGTCGGTTTGCTCCTCGTCCGTGCCGTCCTGCGCCATCCAGCTCAGCGTTCCGCCGAGGCTCCCATTGACAGGGTCGATGCTGTAGATCTGGTCCTCCTCCCACTTATCGCGGCCACGGGGGTTGACCGTCTCGTGCCACGAGGCGGGATCGTCAAGACCGTCTTCCCCGATGTTGGTCGGTACGCCGTAGTGGTAGATCTTGCCTACTCGCGAGACATGGTAGCCGTTGTCGCGGAACATCTGCGGCAGGGTCTTCACGTTCGGAATCGTGTCCCGGAAGAACTTCGCGTTATTGCGCACTTGAGTCTGGTCGGGGTACAGGCCTGTCATCAGAGAGGCGCGACTCGGGTTGCAGACCGGGTAGTTGCAGTAGGCCCGGTCGAAGCGGATGCCCATGCGGGCCAGGCGGTCGAAGTTCGGAGTGGAAACGACCGGGTGGCCGTAGGTCCCCAGATCGTTGTTCATGTCGTCGGTGGCGATGAACAAGACGTTGGGGCGCTCTTGAGCGGAAGCCGCAGCGGAGAATATGAAGATCGCTAGAAGCCAGCGGGCAGGCATGAGAGAACCGTAGCAGAAAACCCGGTCGGAGCCGCTGAGGCCCGGCTGTGGGCCGTCAGGCCCGGTGCCGCGTCAATGACATTCGTATAAGCGTTTGTGAGTGAATTGTTTGTAAAGTGTGGCCCGCAAAGCCCACCAGCAGCGCTAGATGGAGGGGTGTCGCGGTGTGGTCGGCGGACGAAAAAAGATTCTCGCCAGCGCTTGACATTTCGTCTCCGATTTGCCATCTTGGAATAGTCACTCTGCCACCGCTGGCCCCCATGGATCCGCGGCAGCACCAGGCAGCCTGCTATCGGGCCGCCAACTGGCAGTTGGTCGGCCAAACGCAGGCCCGCGGAGGGCGCGGCAAGACCCCGGCCAAACAGCCCAAGCGGGTCTACGTCCTGCCGCTGCACCCGAAATGGAAGCGCATCCTGCTTCCAGGTCCGTCGCGGCCGCCACCGGGTGCTGCCCGTCTTGAAGCTGCCAACGGCCCGCGCGCCGGCCAACGGTTCAACCAGATAGTCGCCGCACGTGTCCACACTGTCCGTAGGCGCTGGCACTGTCTCGCCCGGCCCGCCAGCCGCCTGCAGCCAAGCCGACCCACACCGCAACACACCCGCCAAACCACTTGGAAACGGCTCTATGCGCCTCCCAACCGAAATCCGGCACCCACCACTGCCCTCGCCTCGCAGGTCGATCTGAGGTGCTCCCCGCTCAGCAAACCATGCCGCGACTCCCCAGCAGCCAGCCCATCCCGTTCCCCGCAGCCAGCATCGCTGGCCAATGGACCTGGCGCACAACCGCAGGCCGACAGCTGCTTGCTTCAGCTCTCTCGGCTTGACATCAAGCACGGAAGCTGCCGCCATCGCAGGGGCTGGTGGGCCGTGATCAGCATCTGCGTTCACTGTATGCTTGGAGGGGGATAGGTGAACCGGCTTGCCGCGGAGCATCCACTTCTACAGTCTCTCGTCCTTTGGTCGCACAGGCCCGTGGCAGCTCTGCACCCCGAGCAGTCGGAGCAGTGGGATGACTGTGCGGCGCGCCTTCCGTTTGTCGCGCTCAAGCGCCCGACCGCAGCCCGAGTATGCCCGGGGCGCGGCGTGGAGCTGTGAGGCCGGCGTGGAGTCGGAAGCGCACCGCGGTGCAGCTTGCCGAGGGACGGGCGCGCTGGAAGCACTGGTCCGGTGGACTTGCCGCTGTCGACCTCAGGCGAGTGACTGCTGTGGATTCGCGGGTGATGGCAATCCATGTCGGTTCCAGGCAGCCATGCAAGAGATCAAATCCTTGTTCACGACGGAGCCAGCCCTTTTGGCCGTGCCGCGTTACGTTCCCCCTGCGACGGGATCCCCCCCCCGCCCCAGTTTCCGGGCACGCCTCGTCCGTGCATCCACAGACCCGCCCTCCCGAGGTAATCTGCAATGAAGCTCCAACGGTTCGCTGTAGAGTGTTACAAGGGTTTCGCCGATCGCACTGAGGTCGAACTCGCGCCGCTGACCATCTTGGTGGGACCCAACAACTCGGGCAAGTCAGCGCTGGCTCAGGCGATCCAGCTGTTAGCGGGTGGCTTGCTCCTTACAGACTCGGACGACCCGGAGCCTCTTCCGCTAGCATCTGGAGGGATTCGCCATGGGGAGACGTTCGAGGACCTGCTGACCGGGCGGACAGCCCATGGATGTCTCAAGCTGTCCGCGAACCTAGCAGCTGACGATGCCGACCTTTCCCTCTCGGCCAGCGTTCAGAACGTGGAGGAGCCGCCCAACGCATCGGAACGAAAAATTACGAAATGGACACTCCGTTCTGGCCACACTGAAATCAAAGTGGAAAGGCCGGTTCTCGACGGACAATCCCCATACTCGTTTTCTGTATCGGGTAAGGAGGAACGGAGGATGCCACTCAGTTGGCGAGGTCTGATCCCAAGACCGTTGACATGCCTTCCTTCCTGTGTCATTCCGAGAATCGATGAATTAAGAACTTGGGCTCGTGGTGTGCGCTACCTGCGGTGCCCACGCCGTCTCCATCCTTCGCCATTCCCCTTGACAAGGCGATCGATTAGAACTCTCGGTGAAAGTGGGCAGTATTCACCTCAACTTCTAGCTGCCGACGACGACCTGAGAGAGTCCGTGAAGCAATGGTATCGCAGTGCTTTCGGTGTAGATCTCGACGTGGTTTCGCAAGGCCGGTTCTTCGAACTCATGGCTAGAACATCAACTCGCTATGGCAGAGTCCGGCTCTCTCAGTCAGGTCGCGGTCTATCACAGGTTCTTCCGGTGGCGGTAACTTCGCTGACAGCTACCAAGGCCGGTCCGGGTGTTGACATCATTGAACACCCAGAGGCTGAACTCCATCCAGCAGCCCATGCACATGTCGCTGAGCTCTTACTCAAAGGGCTCGTCGGCCCTGCTCGACCCATGGTTGTCGAAACACATTCGAGTATGTTGCTTCTCCGAGCGAGACGCTGGATTGCAGAGGGGCGAGTGCCGGCCGATAATGTCATTATCTATTGGATTCACTCTGAGCAACGACATGGATCTATTCTTAGAAAACTCAGAATAAAGGAAAGTGGCGAAATGGATTCTTGGCCGAAAGGAGTATTCATCGAAGACTATGAAGAGATCATCGCGATCCGACGCGCTGCCCGAAGAAGGAATGACCTTGATGCGCATAGAGATTGACCCAAGTGTGGCTAACGACCCCAGTGCATTCCGATGGTTAGATCGGATCATGCGCAAGGTTGAAGATGGCTGGCATATCTGGGATACTACTGATGAGTCGGACATGGACGCCATTGCAAATACGACGTGGATTCGAGACAACGGACGCCAAGGCGATAGTCTACTCGATCTGCTGGTAGCATCGACTATCCGCACTGCTTGGCCACTTGACCCGCACCAGCGGCGAATCCGAGTTACCAACACTCCTACTTTACAAGACCACTTCAAGCCCAAAGATGCTACTCTACTTGCCGAAGAACCACTCACAATTCTCGTCGAGAACCGGTTCAGTGATGGTGCATTTGTGAGACGCCTGATAAAAGAATTGGCGCCCGATATTCATCGATTGTGGGCTCAATTTGGAGAACCAATTAGACTAGATAGTCTTGGTGGCATTGGACAAATGCAGAAGGAGGTCAAGCGCCGTTGTCAGAACCTTCCATTTCGTCCAAGGCTGGTCGTTATTGCTGATAGTGATAGGAAATACCCCAATGCCTCTGCAAATAGGTCGGCTTGCAAACTGTACCGTAGGTGCAGGCAGGAAAATCTGTTCTGCTGGGTGCTCGCAAAGCGGGCGTCGGAGAACTACATCCCACTGATTCTTCTGAGGAAGTGGCGGCATACTCATTCTGATCACAGCCGATTGATTGAAGCATGGGATGGACTTAGCGACGAGCAAAAGGACTTTCTTGACATGAAGCACGGTTTACCAGACAAACCATCGCCACCTGAAGAAGAGCTGTTTAGCGGATTGTCCGATACCTCTCACGACATACTCTCCCGCGGGTTCGGCAGGACAGTATACAAGTGCTGGGAACTCGATCATGCTCCAGTGAAGACCGAGCTACTTGCCCGTGGACACAGTGATGTCCAATATGGAATCGATTCGATTCGAAAGGAACTATGACCTTGACGAGTACGAGTCAGACCCGCACAGAAGTCATTCCAGAAGTCATTTTCCTGGGAAAGCTCGTTGATCGAATTGTGGAAGGAAAGATCCGTATACCACGGTTTCAACGCGCATTCGTATGGAAACAGCAAGATCTCTATGCTTTGCTTGACAGTGTCTTGCGTGGTTTTCCGATTGGTTCGATTCTTGTCTGGGACACGGAAGAATCGATAGAATCCGTACAGCACATTGGACCGGTGCAAATCAGTCCAGGTTCGAGTGGTATGGCTAGTTACTTGCTCGATGGACAGCAGCGAGTCTCAACATTGGTTGGCACTCTACGACTACCTAGTGGTGTACCATCTAATGTCGATCAAATCGATTGGAATGTGCATTGTGACCTCAGAAGAGGAGAGTTTATTCGTGCTTCACAAGAGAGTGAATTATGGAATTTTCCTGTCAACAGCTTACTCAGCACCGCGGGATTCATTGCTGCTTGTCGTCACATTCAAGAGTCTAGCAATAATGACAAACAAGCCCGACAATGGATGGACGAAGCAGATCGACTTGCCACTGCGTTTCGAGACTACCAACTTCCACTGATTCATATTCGAGAAGCTAGCCTAGAAAACGCCGTCACAGTCTTTGCTAGACTCAATCGCACAGGCCGCAAGATGACGGCAGATGAGATGGTTTCTGCACTCACGTATAAAGAGGGAGGATTCCACCTTGCTGGTGAACTGAACACATTCAAGGAAGAACTTGATCGCCACCGGTTTGGCAATCTAGGTCGAGTCTTCCTTCTCAGAGCAGTGCTTGCAGCGATGGATTTGGATATTTATGCAAAGGACTGGGCAAGACTTGTGGTTAATGAAAACGTAAGGTCGAGGTTTCCAGAAGGTTTTGAATTGGCAAATAAAGGCATGATGCGTGCGATTGTGTTTCTTAAGTCGCTCGGTATCACCTCAGATAAATTACTGCCATATGGCCTGCAGGTTGTACTATTGGGAGAATTCTTTCGACTCTGTCCAACGCCAAGTGAGGAAGTGGAGTCGTTGCTAAGACGCTGGTTCTGGGTGACATCCTTCACCGGTTGGTTTGGTGGAAGAAACAGTACTCAAGTCAGACTTGCCCTAGACGAGATCCGAGAACTAGCTCGGAGCAAGACAAGTGATCTTCAGGTCGTAGATCTGGACGCACCGGCTTTACCCTTTCCCAAGCGTTTTGATAGCCGAAGTGCCCGTGTTAGGGCCTTCATGAACTACCTTGTATCACTCAGTCCTCGTTCGTTTAGCGGCACGATCCTAGATACAGGAGAGCTGCTTTTCTTTGGAGAAAATAGGGTTATTGGATACGTGGTATCCAGCCACCAGCAGGTTCCAACACTATATTCCAGCCCTGCTAATCGTATGTTTGTTGATCGAGATTCGGTCGGGCAGGCATGCGGAAAATTAGCAAAATTAGATGATGAACTTCTGAAGAAGATACTGCCAAGTCATGGATTTCCATTGCAAGCTATTGACCGCTTACGTAACGATGAGCGAGACGCTCTAATCCGAGTGCGTCTAGAAGCATTGATCGCGGGTGAGCGAGAATTCATAACGGCACGGGAGGTTGTACTCCCGACAGATCAAACTGCGGAGAGCATAGCTGATAGCGATACTGCGGAGGATGATGACTAGAGACTCCTTCATCAGGAACATACTCTATTTGAGTGTTCAGAGAGCTGGATGTAGTGTATTCCCAGAGTTCCGGACATGAGCTAGTTTCCAATGTCCTGCCTTGGGCGTGCGAGCGGGATCTGAGAGCGCTGCCAAGGCTGGCGAGCAGGGGGCGTGAGATGCGGGTTGACCTTCTCGGCGCGCACTCGAGAAGAAAGGGGCAACGGCTGTGGCCGCTTGGACGCGGGGCACGGCTGCAGCGACGGGTGCTCCACCTGCAGTGCAGTGGCGGTGCCGGCAGTGGCTGCGTCCCGGGCCGGCAGTGCGCGCCGCGGACGGCGTCAGTCGCAGGCCAGCCGCAGGCTGGTCCCCGGACA
Source organism: Bryobacterales bacterium (assembly GCA_963662745.2). GTDB lineage: Bacteria > Acidobacteriota > Terriglobia > Bryobacterales > UBA6623 > VXMF01. Next base: position 2,382,548 of record CAXXUI010000001.1, on the reverse strand, counting down.
GACCGTCTCGGTCTGGTTCAGTTCTGCCAGCAGCGGTTGTTGAGGACCAGATTATTGGGCCGCGTGGGGGCGGTTTGGTGCAGCAGGCGCACGCGCAGGATGCCCGCCTCCGGGTCCGGCACCCAGTTCGCATCGTTGGCTGGCAATCCGAGGATGACCTCGAGCGCGGTCGCGGGCTTGGACAACTTCGGAGCGACGAACTGGCCCTGTCCAGCTCGGCTCGGTAGGCGAGCATGCGCAGCGAGTCCATCAGGTAGCGCATGAGACTGAACAAGGGTTGATAGCGCATTCCTTCCAGCAGCTCGCCGGCCAGCAAGCGGCTCGGCGCACAGAGGCGCACTTGCTTGCTGCCCAGCTGGGCCCTCAGTTTCCGGATCAGGTTGTCCACCTGCCTTGACCGGGGATTGACCACATCGACATGCGGGTCCAGTTCCTCGAGGCCGTACTCGGGCAGCCGGTTGAGGCCGAAGTCCTGGCGCAGGAACTGGTACACGTTCTCCTGCGCCCAGCGACCCCGCAGCCAGGCCGGCACATCTTCCGGGCCAGGCTGGTATGGTTCGTGAGCAGAGCCGGCCGGGCAGGGGGGCCGGGGCCGGTCGGGCTTGGCGCGGCGTGGCGACCGGTCATCGGGGTGCGACTGCACTCGAAGAAGGGCAGCCGCACCGAACAAAGACTGAATCGCACCCCGTCTTGATGCCGTCCGGCGCCGTTTAGTCGAATCCACCTCCATCCATGAACGAATGCCATTGGGTGCCGCGTCCACGGCGTCCGGCGCGGGGCTCGTCGTAGTTCTTGCCGCTACCTTCGCATTCCGGGCGCGGTTCGGAGTCGGGAACGACGCGCTGGGACTGCGGGTCGAAGGCGATCATCCTGCCGCTGCGGTAGGACGGCCATTCATCTCCTAGGCATCAGACGCCACAGAATAGAAGGGAAGGTCGAAAACGAACCGTAGCGTCGCTCTATCACGAAATGAGTGCAAGTGGGAGATGGGCCGCGTGCGAGGAATCTCTGCGTCTGAGCGCGAATCTGCCGCCACCGGGGCGGTCTCCTCAACAGGGAAGACAGGTCTGGGATGCCGCAGGGCCGAGGATTCAGAGTAGTGCTGCCCAAGGAGGCTTGAGGTCGCGATATTCCCATCCTGGGCCGGCTCGCAGCGCGAGGACGACGACGCCGATCGGTGTGGCGGACGACAAGCGGACTCCTCGGGCGAAGCAAGTCGCACAGCCGCTTCAGGTACTGGAGGGCGGATTCGGTCCAAGCGTCGGCCTCGGGGCCTTCGGATGGCGCCGCCGTGGCATCCTTGGCCCCGAGTGTGCCCCTGCCGAGCGGTTGTCGAGGTCGCGCCGCTGGACTAGTAGTCCTCATCGTCCAGCACAGTGATCTTACGCGGATTCTTGAGATGCCACCGCTGGCCTTCACGTTGAAGATCCCCTTCAAGCACTACGCTCCGGCGCGCGTCATGTGCCTGTGTGATCATGCTGTAGTCGTGTTCATCGGTGAATACTGCCTTGATGGCAGCAAGCTTCCCGTCAATGACCGCTTTGATCGTAGCTGTTCCCCGTGGATCTTCTTGGTTCCGCCTCAGGGTTGAGACGTATCCCTCGATCACCTCGCTTCTACGCTCTTGGCGGTGTGCGAGGACACGGGCAGCTTCATTCAGCACAGCGGTATCCGAGGCATTGAACGCGACGCTGACTCGCCTACTGTCTCCTTGCGCAAGTGGTCTCGTCATGGCCCAGCTCACAGTCACTTCGAGTCCATCGCCCTTGCTGGTAAGCTCGGCAACTGCTTGGCAGAGATTGGCGCTGATGCCCTCGCTCAGCCTGTCTTCAAGGTCGCTGATGTCTGCAGCATTCCGATTGATGCGCTCTGTTGCCAGTCTTGCAGCCTGTAGTCCAGAGACCAGCATCCGTGTGACCTTGCGCTCAAACGGATCATCGGGGAACAAGCTTCCTTGGCCCGTGACTTGGGGCGCGATTGGAAAGAGGATGTTGACTACGAAGCTCCCGGCACTGGTCTGGCCTAGGCGCACCCGGTCCAAGAAGTTGCGAACATGTTGGCTCTGCCTCGACCCGTGCATCCGTCGCGGCTGATCCGTCGAGCACGCAGCAGCTCGGACGAGGTTCTTCGCTGCCCCAAGCACGTCCACTCCGTCAGCCAGTCGCAACGTACTGTCAGCTTGATTGTTGAGCAGACGCAAGCGGACGAGATCAGACTCGGTGAGCGAGAGATCGGTGAGTACGGCTAGCAGGTGCCGCCCTTCGAGGCGGCCGATCTGTTCCGCAAGTTGGTAGATCCGAGTCCCGTAGTCAGCATACTCCTGCGACGCTGGAACGATCGCCCATTCTCGATCGTCTGCCTGCCAGAGGTATATGTCGGCGGTATCTCGATACTGGCACTCGTCCTTGGCCCAGCCGTTGGCAGCCAAGTAGGCGTGGATTCTTCGAACGCCGATGCTCCTGGCTAGTGTGAAGTTGTCTGTTGATGCACTCATGATGTCGCTGTCCCCGTGACGTGGGCGAACACTGGTGCCAGCCCTGAGTTACCGATGCGCTGTGAAGCGGGAATCACGACGGTCTTGGTTTCACCACTTACTGGTTCTTGTCCAGCGAGCGATTACCACCAACCGCATTTTCTGATGATCAGTTCCTCGAATGTGCAGCACAGCCAATCCGAATTGCAGCGCGGAAGTTCCAGGACGATCAGTATCGTTGGCACGTGCCGCTGTCTCACCAGGTCGTTGTAGTTCTTCTTCTTCAGGCGGAAGTGGAGGCAGCCGTTTCGTATCTTCGGACGTGCAGTTGCCTTCAACTGGATGTCAATCATGTTGCGTCGCGACGATCCGCTCCGGATTGTGGCATCGACGCTGTCTGTGTCCGGCTGTGGGCCACTCTGCACGATGTAGCCGTCTCCTGCAGCTAAGGCAGCGAGGTAAGCGTTGGAGACTTGCTCCTTGCGGTAGTTCTCTGACATGAGTGATTGATTCACGGAATACATTTCTAGAACTTATAACAGAGCGACTGCGCGTCGTACTGGGGCACGGTGGAGGACAGGGCTTCGCTTGCTTCGAGCCCCGACCCGGCCGAGTCGACCCGCCCGGTCCTCTTCACGGCCTCGTCGATGGTGTAGGTCATCGACTTTTCCAGATCGACATCCTTGCCGGCTTCAATGGCGTCCAGCGCCATCGTCGCGTGCCAGGAGACGTACGGGTAAGTGCCCCGTCCCGGTGCCGGCGAGAAATGTCGCTCACACCTACCATTTGAATGTCGGCTTCGTCCCGGCTGCGCCTCAAGAGCAGGCGGAGGTGCCCGCCGCCCTGGAATCCGACACCGATCATGCCGAGGGTAATACGGTCATTGGCTCCGATCCAGCGGAAGGCCGCGAGCGCAAGAGAGGCGGAAGCAGCTGCAAGGAAGCCGAGCCGCGGGGATTGCGTGGGTGGCATGGCGTCTCTCCTGCGTGCGACGGGCCGGAGCTGTCTGGCGACGGCGCTTTACGACTATACCGCTGCGGTGCCATCTGGCGCGGGGTGCTCGCCGATTGCTACGATTCAGAGGCGGCGTCCGTTCTGCACGATCCACGGTTGCTCGCGGCGGCGCTGCCGAGACCCTCATGAAGCTGTTGTGCTCACCGAGAGGTGGCTGGATCCTCGCTGCAGCGCTTGCGGCGGGCGGCTTGGCGGCCGGGCAGTCTGAACAGGTTCCAGAGTCCGCCTTGCGCTCGGCCTACGAGGCGTATCAGGCCGGCGACTACGGTGTAGCGGCAGAGCGGTTTCAGTGGATTTTGGGTCTGGAGCCCGACAACGCCCGCGTGCAGAACGACCTGGGATCGGCCCTCCTCCGCCTCAAGCGGTACGAGGAAGCCGTGGCGGCCTTCCGTCACGCGGCGGAGCTGCTGCCCGGGATGAAGGAAATTCAGAAGAATGTCGCCCAAGCGTACTTTCAGTGGGGTCGCTACGACCGGGCACAAGAGAGCTTGGAGACGTACCTCGAGGCACGGCCGGACGACTTGGCGGCCAAGCAGCTCCTCGCGCTCGCCTGCATGCTCCAAGGTGAGGCCCAGCGGGCAGCGAGACTGCTGGAGCAGCTCAGGGCGTCGGGGAGCGCGGAGGTCGGGGTCCTCTACACGCTGGCTTCGGCCTACCTCCAGATGGGGGAGTCGGCCAAGGCCGAGAGCGTGCTGGGCGAGCTGTTCCAATCGCACGGCGACTCGGCCCAGGTGCAGGCGCTGTTGGCGCGCGCGTTGGAGAGTCAGGAGGACTACCGAGGTGCGCTGGTCGCTCTTGATCGAGCCCTCGCATTGCAGCCGGACCTTCCCGAGGCGTATTTCCACAGGGGGAGGATCCTGTGGCGGCAGTCAGAAGGCCCGGAGGCCGAAGCGGCCTTCAGCCGTGAGATCGAGCGCGATCCGTCTCACGCGGAGAGCTACTTCTTCCGGGGCGTGGTCAGGTCCCGGGCGCTCCGGTTGGACGAGGCGGAGTCCGATCTGCGGAGATGCCTCGCGCTGGACCCGCGGCACGGTCTCGCCCACTATCATTTGGGCAAGTTACTCTCCGAAGCCAACCGGGCGGATGAGGCCTTGCCGCTACTGGAGAAGGCTGTAGACTTGCAGCCGGATCACACCGAGAGCCACTACCTGCTTGGGCGTACCCTGCTGAAGCTCGGTCGCCGCGACGACGCCCAAGAGTTCCTCAGGGTTGTGCGCAAGATCCAAGACGAGGAGCGTCGGGAGCTGGAAGGCGAACTCTCCGGCACCTCTCCTGGACGCTGATTGTCAGCCGGCCGGCGGCCCCGGCCCCAGACGGACGGTCCGGGGCGGAGCCGCTCTAATGGCGGTCAGAAGCTTAGCTTCATCCCGATCTGCATGATCCGGGGATCATGGGCGCTGGTGACTCTGCCGAAGATCGAGTTGTTGAATCCCAAGGCCACGCCGTTCCACTGCGGATGGTTGAAGGCGTTGAAGAACTCTCCTCGCAGCTGCAGCCGCACCCTTTCGCTGAGCTGGGTGGTCTTGGCCAGCGTGAGATCGAAGTTGGCCAAGCCCGGGAGGCGGATCGGGGCGCGGGGCGAGTTCCCGAACGTCCCTCTGGCCGGCTGCTCGAATGCCTCGGTGTTGAACCACTGCCCCTGCGTCTTGGGGCCGGAGTTCGGCTCCCCGACTAGGTTGGGCCGCTGCGGGCCGCCGCCTCCGACGCGGCCGTTGTCCCCGGCCAGCGTCGCCCCTCCGGCGCGGCCGCTCTGGAACGAGATGATGCCGGCCACGCTCCATCCGCCGAACACCTTCTTCATGGCCGTGTCCTGCCGTTTCATGAAGGGCAGATCGTACATGAAGTTGGTCATGGAGATGTGGGTGCGGTCGAAGTCGGCGTAGCTCCATTCCGCGGCGAGGTTCCTCGGGTCCTGCACGCTGTCGTTGATGTTGTCCCCGTGGCTCCATGTCCTAGACAGCGTGTAGGCGCTCTCGAACATGAACCCGGACGAGAATCTGCGGCGAAGAGTGATCTCCAGGCCGTTGTAGGTCGAGCTGGCCGAGGGCTCTTGGTACATGATGTTCGCGAATCCGGGGTACGGTCGGTGCGCGTTGATGCTGCCTTGGCGGTTCGGGTCGGGAGCCGGGCGGTTCAGGTTGGGCCGGATCCCGAGATGCACGCCGCGATTGCCCACGTACGTGATGTCAATCGAGGTCTGCCGGAAGATCTCCTGCTGCAGGCCGAAGCTCCACTGGTAGCTGGCGGCTGCGTATCCCTCCGGGTCGTGCCCTTGGACGTTGCTCGGCAGGATAATGTCGGTCGTTCCGCCCGCCGGATCGCTCAGGTTGGTGTCGAAGATAAGGGGCTGCTGCACGATCGGCGGCTGGCTGGTGTTCCGTCCGATGTGGCCGGGCCCGTAGTACACGCCGGCGCCGGCCCGCAGGACCGACCGCTCCGAAATCTTGTAGGCCAAGCCCAGCCGCGGGCCGAAGTTGGTGAACTGCTGGCGGTAGAGGTCGGCTCCGCCGAACTGCTCCGCACGAGGGTCGTCTGGCGTCAGCAGGCCGTTCAGCAGCATTCCGCTGCCGGCCACGATCCTGCCGTTCGACATAACCGACACCGACTGCGAAGGGTCGTACAGCTCGGGCATGAAGGCCGAGACCATGCCGTTGGTCTCCTCACCCAGCACGCCTTGAAAGATCGACCACCGCAGGCCGTAGTTGATCGTGAGGTTCTGAGTCACCTTCCAGTCGTCCTGCGCGTAGAAGTCCTTCTGCCACGCAATGAAGTTTGAGTAGAGGTTGCCGCCCTCCTGCTCCTGGTAGGTCCGCGCCCGGCCAACCAAGAAGTCCGCGACGGCGTGCCCGGTGGCCCCGCCGTTGAAATTGAAGCTCCCTTGCGGCCGCGTCGAATTGTCGGTCCACTTCCGGATCCAGAGGATCTCGGTCCCGAACTTCAGGCTGTGGTTGCCGACCTGCTTGGTCAGATCGTCGCGGAAGGTCAGCATCGGGTTTCCGTTGTCGTAAGGCACGTTGGCGGCGCTGATGCCGCCCCAGCCCTGGCCGAGGATGATGTCGGGAATCTTGTTGCCAGGGTTCTCGGCGAACAGTTCGGGGATGGTGAGACCGCTCGGGCGCTGCTCCATGTTCAGCAGCGGCCGATGGATGGTGTTCCACGAGAACCCGAAAGTGAACTCGTTGACCATCGTCGGCGAGACGATGTTCGTCAGGCTCGCGACGAGGTTCTTGCCCGGCTTCGAGTACGAGGAGTGGATCGTGTCGAAGGCGTGGGCCGACCACAGGGCCTTGTGCTGCACTTGAGACCAGTCGTCCTGGATGTATCGTGCCATCAGGCGGACGTTTTCGCTGATGTTGTGGTCGATGCGCACCAGCTCCTCGTGCTGATCCGTGGGCTGGCTGGGCTGAGCGATCCAGTTCTGGCCTCCGACCCGGTTGGGCAGCGGGAAGAAGCTGTCCAACAGGATCGTCGCGTTGGGGTCGATCCGGTTGGCGGGGATCCTGTTGTTCGGAAACGGCTCGCCGGTATCCGGATCGCGGATCGCGGACTGCCCAGCGAAGTCGCCCTGCCGCATCGCTGCTGTCGGCGTGCGTGCCAGGAAGGTCGCTCCCCGCATGGACGGGCCGCGCCGCTTGTACTGGGAGATCGAGGTGAAGAAGAAGGTCTGGGTCTTGTCAGGGTTGTAGCCGGCGAACGAGATCGGGCCTCCGAGCGTGAACCCGAAGTGGTTCAGCTTGAGCGGGGCGGCCTCGGTGGCGAAGAAGTTCGCCGAGTCCATCGCGTTGTTGCGCAGGAAGTTGTAGAAGTCGCCGTGGAACTGCTGGCCTCCGCCCTTGATCACGATGTTTCCAACCCCGCCGCCGTAGCTGCCCGACTCGGCGTTGAAATTGCTCGTGAGAAACTTGACTTCCGCGATCGCCTCTGGCGGCGGGAAGTTGTTGATGCCCCGCTGCCCGCCGGTGTCCATGTTCTGGATCCCGTCGATCGCGTAGCGGACCTTGTCGGTTCGCGTGCCGTGCACGGCAAGCAAGGGGTTCCCTTCTTGGCCGATGCCGCGCTGGTCGGTCGCCTCGGCAGCTACGCCGGCAGCCAGCCTCCCGAACTGCGACCAGTTGCGGCCGTTGATCGGCATCTCCGCCACTTGGACGCTGCTGATCAGTGCCGAGACCTCTCCGCTCTCGGTGTCCAGCACGGGCGCTGCCCCGGAGACCTCGACGGTCGTGGTCACCTCGCCCACTTGGAGCTCCAAGTCCACGCCGAGCCGCTGCTCGGCCTCCAGCGCGATCTCACGCAGGACCTGTCGTTCGAAGCCGACCAGCTCCGCAGTGATGTCGTAGGTGCCGGCCGGAATGGCGCTGACCACGTAGACTCCGCTCTCGTTCGTTTCTACGACGCGGACATCGCCAGTGGCGGCGTTTGCGACCGTGACTTGGACGCCGGGAATGATGGCCCCGGTCGCGTCGGCGACGGAGCCGGTGATGGTACCGCGGCCGATGCCTTGGCCACGGGCGACGCCGGACGCGCCGGCGAGCAGAAGTGCGGCCGCCGCTACAGTCGCGGCAGCTCTCAGGAAACGCATAGTCAGTCCTCCAAATTGCAATGCCGGACGACGGCCCGACCCTCCGGGATCATACCGCCTCGAACGGCCGCCCGTCAAGGTTGGCCCAAGCCAGCCGCAACGGCGGCCTACGCGATTCCGCTCGGGACCTCTTCCAACTGCCGGTGCCGGGGGGAAGGCTCAGACCCACAGCGCCCGCAGCGCTACGACACCTTCGGCAGCCCGGTCGACATGCTCGCGAGTGTTATAGACATGCGGGCACAGGCGCAGGCCGCCCGTGGTCGAGCCGGCGATGCCGAACCTTTGGTACATGGCGTCAAACAGCTCCTGCCGTCGGTCGGGATGCACATCGACGATGCAAACGCCGGCGCTGAGCTCCGGCTCGGTGGGCGTGACGAGCCGGGCTCCGGCTTCCGCCAGCGAACTCTTCAGTACCGTCGCAAGGTCCAAGACGCGCTCTTGGGTCTGAGCGGGGCCGATCGAGTCGTGGAAGCGCGCCGCCTCGCCGAGGGCGGTGATCGCTGCGTCATCCCGCTGACCCATCGACTCGAACTTCCGAGCGCCGGCGAGCTCGGTTTCGGCAGTTGAGCCCCAGCCGGGCGCCACGATGCTGGGCCACACGGAGCCGATCCGCTCTCCGCGGACGAACAGCAGTCCCACTTCCTTGGGGCCGCAGTACCACTTGTGCGCGCTGGCGGCGTAGGAGTCACACCCCAGTTCGCGCAGACTGACGTTCAAGGCCCCCCACGACTGGGCGCCGTCCACATGGACATGGATGCCGCTCCGATGGGCAATCTCCGACAGCTCTCGGACCGGAAGCCGTACGCCCGAGACGTTCGAGGCGTGCGTTAGCGCCAGCACGCGGGTCCGGGGCGTCAGGGCTGTTCGGAACGGCTCGACCAGCTCGTCAAGCCCGGTCGGCTTCGCGGGAACGGTCACGCTCCGCAGGGAGAAGCCGGACCTGCGGGCGCGGACCGCCCAAGCAACATTGTTGGTCGGGTGGTTCTGATCCCACAGCACGACTTCGTCGCCGGCTCCGAGGTCCAGCCCGTTGTTGATGATGTTGTTCGCCTCGCTGGTGTTCCGAACCAGCGCGATCTCATCCGCGTGGGCGCCGACCTGTCTGGCAATGAGCTCCCGGGCCGTCTCGCGGTCCTCGGCGAAGCGGGCCCGGTTCTGAAACGAGCAATCGATGTCGATTGACTGCGTGAGCTTGGTGACCGTCTCAGCGACCGACCTCGGCGACGGGCACAGGTTGGCGGCGTTCATCGGCACGTGCTCTTCCCGGAAGTCGAACAGGCTGCGCACCCTGCGCCATTGCTGCTCGGTCTCGGCGGCCCCCGAGGCGGGCGTCGCCGCAGCTGCGTACGCCGAAGTCGCTGCGAGGCCCTGCAGGAAATGCCTTCTGGTCTTGAATCCGCTCATGCTGCGGCAAGCCTAGCAGAGTCTCAGAGCGAGCGGTCTGATCGGCAGCCGTGTAGCTGGCCGGCGCAGCGGCCGGCTGACCGGGGCCCGGTGTTCAGGACTCTGCAGGTCGGCCCGGCCCGGCCTGCGTTGCCCGTCGAAGGATCGGGACAGCTGTCGAGCGGGATCGTCCCCGCTGTCGTCGGAGTCACGGCTTGCAACGCGGGGGCAAGTTGCGTGTCGCGGCCAATCCTCGGGTTGTGGCCGGAACCGAGTTCGCGGTTGCGGGCAGCGCCTCGGCCGAGAGCGAGCAGCAGCAACTGAGCAGCGGGCCCCCCGAAGGCCGCGCAGGATCACAACCGTTGCGAGCCAGGGGCGGACCCACCTGAGGGCGAGTTCCTCCTATCCGCTGCCTTGCGTGTGTCGCGCAGGTGCGAGTTCGGCGGAGGGCCGGGGAGAAGCCGGCTGATCGATCCCATTGCGTCGTCGGCCTGTCGCCTCGCGCGGGCGTTTGCCGCCCGTGCCCGGGCCAAGAGGCGAAGCCGGCCGATTCCGTCGGGGCCGATGACTACTTCGGTGCCGCTGAGGGAGGCGAGGAAGGTGCTCGCAGTGGGCTGTTGCGCGCGTTGCTCGCCAGCAATGAATTTCTGTTCGTCGACTGACCCTCCGACGCCGCCACTCCAGGTTTGGTCGATTATGCGAAGAGTTCGTGGACCACTTGGCCCTTGCCGTCTTCCGTAACGTAGACCGGACGCTTCTCGACCATGAAGTGGTCGTCGGGCGCGATGCCGAGGGCGTGGTAAATGGTCGCGTGGAGGTCCTCTACTGGGACCGGGTTCTCCACAGTCTTGCAGGGCCTCTCGTCCGCGGTCTTACCGTACGCGAATCCTTGTTTCACGCCTCCGCCGAACAGCAGGACAGAGCCGGCGTCCGTGAAGTGCCGGTGCATCCCGTAGTGCCCCAGCTCGGCCATCACGTCAGTACGCGCGATGGCTTGGTCCCGCACCTCCTTGCCGACCTTCCCTTCCGTTATGGCGTCCCGGCCGAACTCGCTGGCCAGGACGATGAGTGTGCGGTCCAGAAGCCCGCGCTCTTCCAGGTCGAGCACGAGCTGGGCCACCGGCGCGTCGATCGTCCGCTTCATCTGCGCTGCACGCTGGTGGCCGTTCTGGTGTGAGTCCCAGTAGCGGAACGGAACATATTCGGTCGTGACCTCGACGTAGCGCGCCCCGGCCTCGACTAAGCGTCGCGCCAAGAGGCAGCCCTGCCCGAAACGACTCGTGTTGTACGTGTCATAGCTGCCCTTGGGCTCGAGGGACAGGTCAAAGGCTTGGGCCGACGGCGAGGTGAGCAGCCGGTGTGCGGCGTCGATGGACGCGAGCATGGATTCGCGCTGGAAGTCACCCGAGTACCGGTAGGCCGGCTGCCGCTCCAGAAGCCTCTTGAGGAGCTGCTCGCGAGCCCGGAACCGGCTTGGCCCCAAGCCCTTCGGCGGCCTGACGGACGAGGCTGCGTCGGCGGGGTCGGCGACCAGAAAGGGGCCGTACTGCGTTCCTAGGAACCCGGCCGTGTGGAAGGACTTAAGGGCCGCCGCTTCGGCTCCGATCTCTAGGTTTTGGCCGACCGAGATGAAAGGCGGAACGGTCTCCACCCTTGGGCCCAATAGCCTGGCGATGACCGCGCCAATGTGCGGGACGGCCATCGCTTGGGGCGGAACGTAGCCCGTATGCCAATGATACTGGTGGCGCGAGTGCAGGATGAAGCCGAGATCGGCGGCCTGAAACGTGCGTATGACGGTTCCCCGGTTCATGACTTCCGCCACCCGCTCGAGGCCCTTCGAGATCTTGATGTCGTCGACAGCCGTATCGATCGCGGGAAACGTGCTCAGCACCTTCTCTGCGGCTAGCCCCGGTTCGAATGGCGTGTAGCGCTTCGGGTCGAAGGTCTCCGTCTGGGCCATGCCGCCCGCCATCCACAGCACGATCACGGAGTCCGCCGTCGCGCTGCGCTCGGCGGAACGTGCGACTTGGGGAGCCCCGCCTACAATCGCGGCGAGCAACCCGGAGGCGCTCACTCCAGTTCCCATGAAGCCGCGGCGCGTGATCTGCCTGACAATTCGCTTCTCTTCACCGCTCATCTGCGCAACCATGTCAGGCCTCCCATCTAACGAATGAATTGGAACTCCGGCGTCATCATGACCGCCCAGAGCAGATCGGACAGCCCGTCCGGTGACGGAGCGTCCGAATCGTCCGAAGAGCGCAGCACAGCGCCGGCGACCTCTCGTTCTTCGGGCGACGGGGCGCGGGACAGCAGGTGCCAGTAGACCCGGTCCACAGTTTCCGGGACTGTGGTCACCTTAGACGGGAGCGGCAGGGGAGTCCCCGGCTTGGGTGGAGTCAGGCGATCCAGGCTGGGCTCCTCGTCGAACACGTAGGATCGCGCGTTGGCCGTCTCTCCCACTTGGAACTCGTCCACGCCTTCGAATCCCGCGACCCCGGCCACTTCGGTGAATCCCCTTCCGGAGACATCGTATGAAAGCACGGAAGGGAATCGGACGCGTACCGCTTCGCCGTACGTCTTCTCACCCAATACTGCGGGTTCGCCTGATTCCCGGAGGGCTCCCGGTTTCTCGGGCCCCAGTGCCGACAGCGGCACGGAACCGTTCGGCCCGCTCAGCCACACGTTCGCCCAAACCGGCAGCGCCTTGTCGGGTGCTGTCGAAAGAGTGTCCTCAATGATGAAGAACAACCTGTCGGAGCCCGAGATGTCTGCTGCGAACGTAGCCAAGCCGGGGGCGCCGAATCCGCTGCGCACCTGTTTGCCCACCAGGCTCTTTGGCTCCGGTGGCAAGACGCCGAGCATCGAACGGGCGCCTCGCAGCAGCCAGCCCGTTAGGATTTCTCCATTTGCGAGCTCCACCATCTGCATTGTCGTGGAACCGGTCTCCCGCGAGGAAAAGACTTGATCGCGCACCGGTCGCCCTAGTGCACGCGTTAGATTGTTGGCCGGCATGCGCCATTCGCGGGTGAACGATCCTTCGGGGATGGAGGTGTCTGGCTCATTGCGGGGGCTGCTTCGGCGTCTCGGATTGGATGCTCTAACCAAGGCCGAGCCGCCCGCCGGACTTCCAGAAATGGAAAGGTCGACCCCCTCGTCCGAGGGCAGCTTGGACGGTTCTTGAGCCATTACGGCCGTCTGGACGACCCGCCAGTCACCTGTGACGGAGCCGACCGCGTCGGCGAATTGCTCTGCGGTGAGGCGCCGTAGCTCCGGGCCGCGGAAGGAATACTGGGCCGCTTCTCCGGCGCTACGTCGAATCGAAGGCAACTGGTAGGCCCTCGAGGTAACGATCGTGCCGATCAGTTTCCGAAGGTCGTAGCCATTCGAGACGAAGCCGCTCGCCAGCAAGTCCAGTAGTTCCGGGCTCCACGGTTTGCTGTCCATGTCATCGGTGTCTTCGACGATCCCGCGCCCAAGGAGCTTTTCGAAGACGCGATTCACGATCGTGCGGGGCAAGCGGCCGTTTTGCGGGTCCGTGAAGATGGCGGCCGCCGTCGCGCGGCGTGCCGCGGGGCTTGCGCCGGGATCCGGACGGTCCAGCTCGCCGTATAGGAATGCCGCCGTCACGTACTCGTCCTGCGGAGCATCGCAGCGGTAGAGCCGCAGCCGCTGCTCGTCGGAAAAGTAGGCCGCTAGGCCGTAGGCGTCCTTGAGCTTCCAGCGGCTGATGAAGCTGTCGTGGCAGGAATTGCACTTAAGGTTGACGCCCAGAAAGATCTGCGCCGTGTTCTGTGCGGCCTGCAGTGCCTGTGTCTGCCCGGCGCTGACCGCCCCGCGCCAGTTAACTCCCGTCAGGAAACCGTCGGGATCCCCGTTGCGCACGGGATTGAGCAGCTTACGAACCATCTGGTCGTAACTCATGTTGGTCGTAAGCGCATAGAGCAGCCACGAACTAATGCTCTTTCGGCTGGCGCTCTCGGAGTAGTAGTTCACCCCCTCGTCGTTGCGCAGCAGGTCGTTCCAGTACGAGATCCAGTGCTCCGCATAGTGCCGGTCGTGCTCCAACAGCCTTTCCACCAGCTCCCCCCGCTTCCTGGGCGAGTCGTCGTGCAGGAAGGACTGAAGCTCCGAGGGACTGGGCAGCAGTCCCCAGACGTCGAGGTAGGCCCTACGGGCGAAGACGGCGTCGGGGACGAGACCAGGCGGCTCAAGCCCTTGGCCCGACAGATGGTGGGCCACGATGCGGTCGTCAGGCCGGTCCCACCCGTCCCAGACTGCGTCCGGCACAGGCGGACGCTCTAAAGTGAGTTTCGGCTCCCAAGGTGCGCGTGCAGGCCGGGCTGCGGGCGCAGGCCGGGCACCTTCGTCGATCCAAGCCCGCAGGATATCGATCTGCGCGCCACCAAGGACGCCGCCGAGGGGCATCTGGGGCTCGATCTCGCCACGCAGCCTCGCTATGAGGAGGCTATCGGCGCTCTGACCAGGCCTGACGGCAGGTCCGCTCCTCCCCCCGGCCAGCACATCGTCGTAAGTTGCAAGAGCGAGGCCGCCCGAGCGTTTTTCTTGATCATGGCAGGCAATGCAGTGCGTGGCGAGGATTGGGTGGACTTGGTCGCGGTAATCGACGCGCCCAGCTGGGAGCTGGGCCGCGACCGGCACCGCCTGCAAGAGCAGGAGCAGGCCTATGGATGCTGCTGAGGATTGGACAGAGCAAAGATGCGGTCGGCGCGCCTTGCACGAGGCTTGGGCAGCGGGCGCTAGTTCCACCGATTCCATGAGTGGTGTGCGAGATGCCAACGGTTCCTAGCGTCCCGCTCCTGATCGTTACGAGAATACCAATTGGAGCCCTGCTGCCGACACTATTCTCGCTCCGAATCTCCAGCGGTCAGTCCTGTCGCGGCCCTGGCGTCGAGCGTTGCGCCGCTGTCCCAGATCGCGTTGCCCGTGGTTCCTTCGAGCGCGTAGAGGGCGGTCGGCGCACGCTTGCCTCCGGCTGTCGCGAATGCCACGCCGTTCACGACGATCGGCGGCCGCGGTTCCGCCATGTCTTGGGAGAGCCAGCCGCCGTCAAAGCTCAGCGTGGGCCCCTCGGGCGTGATTCGCCAGGCTGCGATCGCTCCTTGGGTGACCGGCTCATCGCTCGCAAGCCCAGTGTTCCGGTCCACAGCACACTTGATCGGGACAAGCACCCACGTTGTCCCCCCACCGTCGCGCCAAGCCGCAATCGCGCCGGCTGCGAGCCGAGCAGAGCCGCCAAGAGCATCGGTCGCGGCGATCGCCCCACTGGCAACGTCACCCGCATCGAATAGCGTCAGGGATCCATCGTCTGCGGCGACCGCCAGATAGTCCTGACCCGCGATGTCGAAGACGACCGGGGAGGATCCAAACGTGCGGCCTTCCACGTGGGCCACGGCCTTCACTTCCAGCGACTGGCCGTCCAGCGCGACAACCCGACCGTCCGTGGTTGCAGCGTACAGCGTGCTGTCGGGCGCCATGGACGGGCCGGCATCTCCGGCCACGGCACCACCGCTGGACTCCCAAGAGGTGACCCGCCCCGATCCGATCTCGAGCGTCCACACCGCATCAGGCACTTCGGCGCAACCGCTCGAGGTCGCGACATAGGCCATCCCCTGCGAAACGATCAACCCGCGGGCGTTCCCGCCCGGGGGCGTGAATGGGATCATCTCCACATGGTTCATGCCATTCGATGCCAAGAGAGTGTATAGCGATCCATCGTGCGGCACGGCGTAGACGGCGCTCAGCCCAAATAGCGACGGGAATGGAGGGGGTCTCTCGCGGGCGCCAGACTCCGGAGGTTCCGGCATCTGGACTGGAGGCCTGCGCGGGAGCTTCAGCCTGACCGCGCCCTCCCCGGGCTCCCCGACCGCGCCCACTCCCGGGCTGCGCCGTGCCGGGCCCAGCCCTCCTACCGCAAGCATGGATGGGTACGCGGCGACGGTGGACCGTGTGACTGCGGTCGGTCCTGCAGCGCACGCGTCCGAGCCCTCAGGCAGTTGCGCCAGCGGACCCAATGGGCGATGCCACTCTTGGCACACCAGATCGGTGTCGAGGGCGAAGACCGACCCGTCAGGCCCGCTCAGGAACGCGAGGGATCGGAATCCCCGGTGGCTGATCAGGAAGTCCAACAGCACGGGCCCGGGCAACACCGTTCCTCACGGGGACTCGCCCCCGAGGCCCACAGGCGTTAACTTGTGTGGATTCGATGGTGTAACACGGAGGCATGGATCAAGAAGAAATTCTAGGGATGCGGGAAGACTGGCGCCTGCTGGTGTCGTTCCTGCCCGGGAAGTGGCGAGAGTTGGCGGTGAGCACGGGGGCACTGAAGGGCCTGCGCAAGGACAAGTCCGCGGAGAAGCTGTTGCGGGTGCTGCTGATCCATCTGGGCTGCGGGCACTCGCTGCGGGAGACGGTGGTGCGAGCCAGGAAGGCGCAGCTGGCCGAGCTGTCGTCGGTGGCGCTGTGGAAGCGGCTGCGCAAGTCGCGGGACTGGCTGCGGGCGCTGTGTGTCGAGCTGTTCCAGGAGCGGGGGGTCGCATTGGCGGCCGAGAGAGGCTTCCAAGTGCGCGCGATCGACGCGACGATAGTGCAGGAGCCGGGCCAGTCGGGATCGCAGTGGCGCATGCACTACAGCGTGCGGCTGCCCGCGTTGGCCTGCGACTATTTCAAGTTGACCGCGACGAAGGGTCGGGGCACCGGGGAGTCCTTGCGGCACTTCCCGATCCGGAAGGGCGACTACCTGCTGGCGGACCGGGGGTATTCGACGGCGGCCGGAATCGGCTACGCGGCGCAGGCGGGAGGCCGGGTCACGGTGCGGGTGAACACCGGAGCGCTTGCCTTCTTGGACGGGGACGGTGCGCCGTTGGACCTGCTGGGGAAGGTTTCCGCGCTGGAGACGGCCAGGGGCGAGCAATCGTGGCCGGTCCGCGTGGTCGCCCCGCAGGGGAGGCCGGTGGTCGGGCGGGTGTGCGCGATCCGCAAGACGGAGGAGGCGATCCGGATCGCGCAGGAGGGCATTCGCAAGGAAGCCAGGCGCAAGGGACGCCAGGTCAGGCCGCAGACCTTGGAGTTCGCCCGCTACGTGATTGTGTTCACGACCTTCCCGGCCGCGGACTTCAGCGCAGCGGAGGTGTTGGAGTGGTACCGTCTGCGGTGGCAGGTCGAGCTGGTGCTCAAGCGCTTCAAGCAACTGGCGGCTCTGGGGCACTTGCCCAAGCAGGACGACGAGAGCGCCAAGGCGTGGCTCTACGGCAAGCTGCTCGTGGCGCTGCTGGTGGAGAAGCTGATCGAGCACGCGAGCGCCGTTTCCCCCTGGGGATACCGCCTGGCGGCACCGCAGGGCGCACAGCGCCTAGCGTGACTTCAATTTCATGCTGAATCAAGTCACCGGGGCCATCGAGCCCCACTTCCCGCTGACTGAAGCAATCAGCATGTGGAATGAACTCTCCAAGGAGTTTGCTGACCCACCTCGACTGCGCTTGGGCCAGCTTGAGTCGTACTATGACTACTCCAGAACAAGTTAACGGCTGTGGGGCGGGGGGCGCCGTTCAGGCGTCTCCGGTTACGGCCGGCTCCCACTCGACGAGGGTCACGTTGCGGGCCTGGATGCTGAGCTCCACGCCGACCAAGTGGATGGGCTTGCTGGAGGCGAGGTGCTTGCCGGCGTAGCCGGTGTCCTTGAGCTGCCGGAGAGCCCTGCCGGAGCCCTGCCCCTTGGGGACGGTCTTGAACTCGAACAAGACGATCCTCTCGGGAGTGGTCACGGCTAAGTCGAGGCTGCCTCGTGAGGAGGCCTCCTCGGGCCGGGCGTCGAGGCCGAAGCCGGAGAGCAGGGCGAAGAAGACGGAGGCGTAGTAGCCTTCGTAGCGCCGGATGAGGTTGTTGCGGTGCCAGTCGTGGGGGATGAGAGGCGAAGAAGGCGCACAGGGATACCTCCATCGCTGCGAAGTCGGCCGAGCGGATGTGGCGTGCGACGTCTTGGCAGTGCGCGAGGCGGCCGGAGAGGCCGGCGGTGAGGCTGTCCAGCAGGGCGCGGTTGAGGCCGATGCGGACCTCACGGTTGGGGTAGGCGAGGCGGTAGCTGGTGCGGCCGAGTGCGTCGCGGAGCACCTCGGCGACGGTGAGGTAGCCGGTCTGGAAGAGTAGGGCCTCGGTGGCGATGTGGTCGATGTCGAAGGCTGACAGCAGGTCCGCGTCGGCGCGCAGGCCGCCCGCGGCCTGCAGCCTCTCGAGGCGCAGCGTCGAAGCGCCGCGGCGGACCAGTGTGTCGGGGAGGAACCTGGGCGTGCCGGTTTCGAACCACCAAGCCCCGAACTCGCGCCTGTCGAGCAGCAGGAGGATGTCGAAGGGGTTGTAGACTCTCTCGGGGCCGCCCCAGCTATAGCCGTTGTACGACCTGCGGACCTCGTCTCGGTCGAGGCCCTCGAGCTCGGGGGCGAAGACGGTGTCGAGGTCGTGGTCGGTGTAGCCGCAGACGGAGGAGAACTCGGGTTTGAGGGTGAGGTCGGTGAGGTTGTTGAGACCGGAGAAGAGGCTGACCTTGGAGAACTTGGAGACGCCGGTGAAGAAGGAGAAGCGGATGTGCTCGTCGTAGTCCTTGACGACCGCGTAGAGGGCTCGGAGGTAGTCGCGGTTGTCGCGGGCGAGGTCGGGCCTTGCTAGGTTGTCGGTGATGGGCTTGTCGTACTCGTCGACCAAGACTACGACGCGGCGGCCGGAGCTGCGGTGCAGCTCCTCCAAGAGTTCCGCGAAGCGGTCAGGGCCTTCGGCGGCCTCGAGTTCGATGCCGGCGGAGCGCTGGTGGGAGCGCAGCTGCTTCAGGAGGTTGTTGTGCAGGCCGCCGGGCTTGGTGTGGAGGCCGCTGGCGAAGGCCAGGCGCGCGACGGGTCGGCGGACGGACCAGTCCCACTGGTCGTAGGCGGCGAGGCCTCGGAAGAGTTCGCGGTTGCCCTCGAAGAGTTCCTTAAGTGTGCTGACGAAGAGGCTCTTGCCGAAGCGGCGGGGACGGGATAGGAAGTAGCACTTGCCTTCCTGGATGAGGCGAAGGGCGAAGTGAGTCTTGTCGACGTAGTAGAGATTCTCCGTGCGGACTTCGCGGAAGGTCTGGACGCCGGTCGGGAGGCGGGCTCTGCGGAGGGCGTGGTTCACTGGGCGGGGAGGCTGTGTCTTGATTCTAGGGGAAGGCGGAGCACGGGCGGGCGGACTCGGAGGGCGGCGGCGTGCCCATTTCGCGGCTCGGCGTCCGACTGATTAGACGAATGCCATTGCAAGCACGGCGGGCCTAGGGGGCTGCGCTGGACGGGTTCAGGCGTGCCGCCCGGCCGATTCTAGCGCCTAGGCGGACGGTCTGGCCCCGCCCCGTGCAGCTGGCCAAACTCTCAGCGGGCTGTCGTGCGGTGCGCCGCATCGGCCCGGAGGTGGATGCCTGGCAGCAGGTCGATACCCAGCCCTGGATCCGACGATGCCCGGATCATCCCGTTCTCGATGGACGGCAGCTGGGTCACCAGCTCTTGGTACCAGCCGTAGTAGAAAGCCCGCACGGTCTCTTGGATCAAGGCGTTCGGAGCATGCATGGACAGGTGCGTCGAAGCGGCGAGGACGACTGGCCCCGTGCAGTCGTGCGGCGCGATCGGCAGCTTCCATGCGTCGGCCATGGCCGCGATAGCCCGGCCTTCGGTAAGGCCGCCGCACCACGAGAGATCCAGCATCACTACGCCGACCGCCTCCGTCTCCAGCAGGTCCCGGAACGCCCAGCGGCTGGCCAGCGTCTCCGACGCGCACACCGGTGCCCTGCTGCCGGCGGCGTACTGCCGCAAGGTCCGCAGGCTGTCCATCCGGATGGGGTCCTCGTGCCAGAACGTGTCGAACGGCTCCAGCGCCCGCGCGATGCGGAGGGCGGCGGGTAGGTTCCAGAGGGAGTGGAACTCGACCATGATGTCCATCGCGTCGCCCACGGCCTTGCGGATCTCCCGGAACGGCCTAAGCGCCTCACTCAGCCCTTGCGCCGAGATGTGCATGCCCCCTGAGGCCTCGGCGCTCGGGTCGAAGGGCCAAATCTTCATCCCGGTCACGCCCTGCTCCAGCAGGCTCTGGGCCAGCTCACCCGGCCGGTTCAGGAATCCGTCGAGGTCCTCGTAAGGACCCTCGGGCTGAGTGGCCAGCCCCCAGTTGGCGACCTCTTGGCGGGGCGCCCGGATGTAGCGGTAGCCCGCGCAAGTGTTGTAGATCCGCACAGCGGGCCGGCACGCCCCGCCCAGCAGCTGGTAGACGGGCTGTCCGGTTGCCTTGCCCCACAGGTCCCAGAGCGCGATATCGATCGCCGAGTTGCCCCTCGTCTCAGCTCCCGTCGAGCGGAAGCCCAAGTACCCTGTCAGCTTGCGGGAGAGGCGCTCGACCTCAAGGGGGTTCTCTCCCAGCAGCTGCGGCGCGGCGCAAGAGTGAATGTACTCCTCGACCACCGAAGCCCCGAAGAAGCTCTCGCCCAGGCCGACGACTCCTTCGTCGGTCCGGACGCGGACCCAGATCAAGTTGGGGAACTCCCCTAGCCGGAGGGTCTCGACAGCGGCGATCCTCATTGACGGCGGCGCCCAAGCTCGGCTTGGCGCGAACCCATCGTAACGGCTCGCAGTGTTGCCTGGTGTACTGCCTCTTATCCGAACTGCTTGGCCCCGTGCTACGGCAGGAACTCGCCGATTCCCCAGGCCGTGCAGGCCTGCATTGCGTAGACCGGCCTAGGGTGTTGCTGCAGCGCCTGCGATGCCGCGACGCTCTATGATCAGGAACTCCGCGCTGACGTTAGATATGCTTGGCCTCAAGCGTGTCGGAGTTGGTCGCTGCGCCAATAGGCAGGGCGCGGTCGCTGAGGGGACCTTGGCTTGAGCGGGCGCGCGGGCGGCTGGAAACGGAGCGGTCCGCGAGGCGGAGGAATTCGGGGAGGTTCGAGATGAAGGGAAGATTCTTCACGGCTGGCGAGGTCCGTCGAGATGATGTCGGTTGGGGATCGCTCGCCTGGCTCAGCAGCCCGGCCGCATCCGGATTCAACCAGATCGTGGCGGTCGAGGTGACGTTCAATCCCGGCGAAGGGCACAATTTCCACCAGCACCCCCGCCAAGAGGAGCTGATCTACGTGTTGGAAGGTGAAATTGAACAGTGGATCGGTCGCCGCAACAGGCTGATGGGGCCAGGAGACTCCGCCGTGATTCCGGCCGGCACGGTCCACGCCTCGTTCTCCCGCAGCGCTGGCGGCGCCAGCATCCTGGCCGTCTTGGGTCCGTCGGTCGGCGAGGAGGGCTACGAACTCGTCGACGTGTCCGACCGGGAGCCTTGGGCATCCCTGCGCTGACCTGCCCGCCATGGCAGCTAGGGCCGCGCAGTCCCCTTCCGATGCAACGCGACCTCCTTGAAAGACCGGACTTGGGCGGTGATCGCCAGCTCCGTAGGGAGGCGCTCGATGCTGCTGGCCCCGAAGAATCCCGCAACGCCGCGAGTGCGGTCAAGAACGTACTTGACGTCGTCGGGGCCGCTCACGGGCCCGCCGTGGCAGATCACCAGGACATCGCTGCGGACCGCTGTAGCCGCATCGTGGATCGCCTGAATCCTAGACACCGCTTCGTCCAGCGTCATGGCGGTCTGAGCGCCGACTAGCCCCTTCGTGGTCAAGCCCATGTGCGGGACGACGACATCGGCTCCGACCCGGGTCATCTCGACCGCCTCTCGCTCGGTGAAGACGTAGGGCGTGGTCAGCAGGTCCAGTTCATGGGCGAGTCCGATCATCTCGACTTCCTTGGAGAAGCTCATTCCGGTCTCCTCCAAGTTCTGCCGGAACAGGCCGTCGATGAGACCTACCGTGGGGAAGTTCTGCACGCCGCTGAAGCCCGCCGTCCTGACTTCCCGGAGGAATCCGTGCATCAGGCGGAAGGGGTCCGTCCCGCACACTCCGGCCAGCACAGGCACTTCTCGCGCGACCGGGAGGACCTCCCGGGCCATTTCCAGCACGATCCCGTTTGCGTCACCGTAGGGCATGAGGCCGGACAGGGAGCCGTGGCCGGCCATACGGAACCGGCCGGAGTTGTAGATCACGATCAGGTCCGCTCCGCCGGCCTGCGCGCACTTCGCGGAGATCCCCGTCCCTGCTCCGGCGCCGACTACCGGCCTGCCGCTAGCGGTTTGATTCCGCAGTCGTGCGACCACCTCGGTGCGGGGGAATTGATGTGGCAGTGGGCTGGCGTGGGTCATGCGGCGCAGGTCCTCCTCTTGTTTCCTCACTGGTTCAAGCCGCCGCGCGTCTCGTCGGAAGCTGCGATCATGCGCAGCAGCCCCGTGGCAATCGCCTCGGAGAAGGCGGCGTCGTTTACAGCGGCGTCCAGCTCGTGGACTTGGATGGTGGGCTTCAAACCCGCCTTGATCGCAGAGAACAGGGCTTGGTCCGCCTCGGGCCAGTGGAATGGCTGACTGGGCGCCGAGAGGGCCGAGACGCCCCGCAGCGGCAAGTAAACGGCAGCCGGGCCGCGCGAGCGGTTGAGGCGCTCCGCCAGCCGCCCGCCCAGCTCCTCATTCTCCCGAGGCGTGGTGCGCATCAGTGTCACGTTCGGGTTGTGCTGGTAAAAGCGCCGTCCAGTGAATTTCTCGGGAACTGACTCGGGCGCCCAGAAGTTGACCATGTCCAGGCAGCCTGGCACAACTGCGGCGGGGACTCCGGCTGTCGCCGCGGCGGTCAGGCGGGTCGGTCCGGCGCTCATGACGCCGCCTACCAGCTCGTCGGCCAGCTCGGTGGTGGTGACGTCCAAGACGCCCCGGATGTAGCCGCCTTCCACCAAGTCCTCCATCGTGCGTCCTCCGGTGCCGGTCGCATGGAAGACCAGCACCTCAAAGCCGGCCTGCTCGAACCGCCTCTTGGCCGCCTCGACGCAGTCCGTCGTGTTCCCGAACATCGACGCCGCGATCAGCGCGGCGTCGCCGGTCTCTGGCACCTCGGTCCGCACCATGGCGCAGACCGCTGCCGCGGCCCGGGCCATGACCTGCCGGCTGATTCGGTTCAGCCCGCTGACGTCGACGATCGACGGGATCATCGTTATGTCCTTCGAGCCGACGAATGCCGAGACGTCCCCTCCCGCCACTGTGGAGACCATCACCTTCGGGACTCCCATGGGTAGCGCCCGCATGGCCGCCGTGGCGATGGTCGAACCGGCGCTGCCGCCGATGCCGAGCACGGCTTGTATCTCGCCGCGGGAATGGATTTCAGGGATGACGCGGCGCACGCCCTCAGTCATGCAGGCCACGGCGCGCCCGCGGTCGCGGGCCGCAGCCAAGGCCGCCACGTCCCCTCCGCCTGCTGCGGCGATCCGCTGCCGGTTGATCCCAGGTTCGAACGGCGGAGGCTCCAGCACGCCGGCGTCGATCACGAGCGCGCGGCATCCCTGCGCCCGGACTTGGTCGGCGAGGAACTCGACTTCCCGACCCTTGGTGTCTAGCGTGCCGAGCACTGCGATGGTAGGCATTCCGGCCTCGAGTCTAACCGCCGCAGGCCGGCGGCCCTGGAGGCCAGTTCTTCAGGTGTGCGGCGTTCTGATCCGAGTGGATGAAGCGCCTCCCACTTGGCGGGCTACCATGCTTCCATGCAACCCCGCCATCCGGCCCCGTTCCCTGCGCCCGGCCCGCGGTCTGCCGTTCGGCCTGTTGGCGTGACGCTGGTCCGCACAGCGGCCTTGGCCGCTGTGCTGGCGGCCGTTTCGCACTTGGATGGCCAGCCGAAGCCCGGCGGCGTTGATCTGAGCCAGACGGTCGAGGCGCACGGCAATTGGGACTGGCCTGTCTACTTGGGGAGCCAAGGGCGGACCCAGTACTCGCCGCTGGCGCAGATCCACGCTGCCAATGTGCATCGCTTGAAGCCGGCTTGGGAGCACCGCACCGGCGACGCGGCCGACCGGTCGACGATGTACTCCAACCCGCTCGTCATTGACGGCGTCTTGTACGCCGTGACGCCGAGCCTCAACGCTCTCGCCCTTGACGCCGCGACCGGGCGTCGCAAGTGGCTCTTCGATCCATCCGAGCACAACAATGGCACTGTTATCCGCCAGCGGAACCGCGGCGTGACGCATTGGAAGGGGCGGCAAGGGGAGCGCATCTTCCATTACGTGCGGGATCGCGTCTACGCGCTGGACGCGGGAACGGGCGAGCTGATTCCGTCGTTCGGCAGGGGCGGCTTCATCGACCTCCGTGAGAACCTCGGAGTGGAGCCGGCGCGCGTCGCCCTTCAAATGACGACGCCCGGAGCGGTCTACAAGGACCTGCTGATCTTGGGCAGCCGGGTGAACGAGACCTACGGATCCTCTCCCGGGCACGTCAGGGCCTACAATGCCGTGACCGGCGAGCTGGAGTGGATCTTCCACACGATCCCACGCCCTGGGGAATTCGGCCACGAAACGTGGTCCTGGCCCGAGGGGGAGACCTTCGGCGGTGCCAACGCTTGGGGCGGCGTGGCCGTGGACGAGGAACGGGGCTGGGTGTTCGTCGGTACGGGCGCCGTCACGGACGACTTCTACGGAGCCTTCCGCAAGGGCGAGAACCTGTTCGCCAACAGCGTCGTCGCTCTGGACGCGGAGACGGGGGAGAGGCAGTGGCACTACCAGGTCGTCCGCCACGACATCTGGGACTACGACCTACCCGCCGTCCCCATCCTCGTGACTCTGTCCAGCGGCGGACGGGAGCGCGACGCCGTCGTCCAGCTCACCAAGATGGGGCTCACTTTCGTGCTGGACAGAGACACCGGCGAGCCGATCTTCCCCGTGCATGACCTGCCCGTCCCGGCGTCCGACGTGCCGGGGGAGGAGGCGTCACCGACCCAGCCGTTCCCTCTCAAGCCGCCTCCCCTCGTGCGGCTGACTCTGACTGAGGCCGACCTCACCAGCATCACGCCGCAGGCCCGCCGGCACGCGCTGCGCGAGTTCCGCAAGTTCCGTTCCGGCTCGATCTACACTCCTCCGAGCCTCCAAGGCACGCTGACTCTGCCCGGGCACTTGGGCGGCGCGCAGTGGAACGGCGGCGCGTTCGATCCGCAGCTGAACATCCTCTACGTGAACGTCAGCGAGGCACCCACCATCGGTCGTCTGAAGCCGGTGCTGGGGTCCGGGGCGCGGTCGGACCAAGCGCGGTCAGAGCAAGGGCGCCTCCTCTACCAGACCCACTGCATGGCCTGCCACGGCTCGGACCGACGGGGCACTTCGGAGCCGGGCACCAACCTGATCGGCTTGGATGTCGATCGGAAGCACTTGCGGTCGGTCATCGCTGAGGGGCGAAACACCATGCCCGCCTATCCCCAATTCTCGGCAGTGCAGCTGGATGCGTTGGCGGAGTTCCTCTCGACCGGGCCGGACACGTCGGCCAGCGGGCGCCGCGCGAGGCCTCATCGCTACACCATCGACGGCTACACGGTCTTCACCGACCCGCACGGCGTGCCCGCCATCGCGCCGCCTTGGGGCACTCTCAACGCCATCGACCTAGCCACTGGCGAGCTGCTGTGGAAGGTCCCGCTGGGCGAGTACCCGCAACTGGTGGCCAAGGGCATCCGCCATACCGGAACCATGAACTTCGGAGGGGCCGTGGCCACCGCCGGGGGAGTGGTCTTCGTGGCTGCGACGGCTGACGAGAAGTTCAGGGCGTTCGAGAAACACTCCGGCAGGCTGCTCTGGGAGCACCAGCTTCCGGCTGGGGGCTACGCTACGCCCAGCGTGTACATGGTTGATGGCAAGCAGTACGTCGCGATCGCGGCCGGAGGGAGCGGCAAGAACGGCACCAAGGCCGGTGACTCAATCTTGGCATTTGCAGTGGAGGACGAGCCGGAAACGGCCGATGTCGCCGATGCAGAGTGGGTCGAGCTCTTCGACGGAGAGACGCTCGACGGGTGGGTCCACATGAACGGGGCGCACACCTTCGCGGTCGAGGACGGGGCGATTGTCGGCCGGACGGTCGAAAGCAGCGCAAGGATGAACTCGTTCCTGTGCTCGCTCCGGGAGTTCGACGACTTCGAGCTGGAACTGGAGACTTACCTCGACCCGATCACGAACACGGGCATCCAGATTCGCAGCAAAGTCCGGCCGATGCCCGCCTCCGGGCGCGCCGCAGCCACGACTGCGGGACGGGCGGGCCGCGTGAATGGGCCACAGATGGAGATCCGCAGGCGCTACCCCGGCCAACCGCCTACCGGGGTGCTCTACGGAGAGGCGCTGGGCATCGGCTGGCTGTCCTCGCAGGAGAAGATCGATCGTGGGCACGACTATTTCGTCGATGAGGGGTGGAACAGGATCCGGATCGTGGCCCAGGGCCCCCGCATCCGGACCTGGGTCAACGGGCAGCTTATCGAGGATCACGTGGATGAGCTCGTTTATCGGACCCACAAGCGTGGCTTCATCGGTCTACAGGTTCACGGCATCAACTCCAACGACCTCGCCAAACCGGTTCACGCGGGCCGCGGGATCACGACTCGCGAACCACTAGTCATGAAGTGGAGGAACATCCGCATCCGCCCGCTGACCGCCGCCCGCTGACGACGACGGAATGCGTGGCGGCGGCCGGCAAGTATGCTGGTACGGCGATGGGCATCACTAGGCGCGGATTCCTCCACAGGGCCGCCGGCGCGGCTGCCGCGGGCCTCCCCGCCTCGGGCCAGGAACTGGACGCCTACGGGGGCTGGACGGGCAAGCGGTTCGAGGCGACCGGGCACTTCAGGTTGGAGCGCGCCGACCGCTGGTGGATGGTCACGCCGGACGGCCACGCATTCCTATCCTTCGGGGTGAACCACATCCACGGCGGCTGGTGGAAGGCTCGGTACAACGGCGAGTTCTGGGCGCGGAAGTTCGGCGTGCCCGGACCGCGCGACAGGCGCTTCGACCCGCAGCTACGGCACTGGCTGAGGCAGCTGCTGCCCGAGCTGGGGTTCAACTCCGTCGGCGTTCACACCGACCTCCCGCTCGTCAACACTCCGGAGCCGTTCATCCCCTATGTCGCCCGCGTCGTCTTCATCGACATTCCGCATTGGAAGACTCCCGGACCGTCGGACTATCCGGATGTCTTCAGCGACTCTTTCCGGAAGCACGCCCTCCGAGTGGCCCGCCAGGAGGCCGGGCCGCGGCGAGACGACTCCATGCTGCTCGGCTACGCCATGACGGACTGCCCGATCCTGACCGACTGGGACGCCAAGGAGCGGGGCGATACACTGTACGGCGCTCCACGCAAGGCCCTGCCTACCTTCCCCCGCCTGTTGAGGAACCTTCCCGCGAGTAGCCCCGGCAAGCAGGCCTACGTGCGGACGGTCCGTGAGCTTTATCGCGGATCGATCAACGACTTCAACGCGGCCTACGGCACCGGCTTCGAATCCTTCGACGCCTTGGCAGGAGCGACCGACTGGCGGGCGGATTCCGATCCGGCGAACGGCCAGGAGTCGCGCGATAACACCGTGTTCCTGAGGAGCGTCGTCCGTCGCTATTACCAGGTGGCGACCGAGGCGATTCGCCGGTACGATCCCAACCACCTGATCCTCGGGGACAAGCTGAACGGAAACACGGACGCCGCCGACACCGTGGTGGACGTGACGTCGGAATTCACCGATCTGGTGTTCTACCAAGCCTACGGTCGGTACGACTGGCTGGCGCCTGCCCTCGACCGCTGGAGCCGGAGGTCAGGCAAGCCTCTGTTCAACGGGGATGGCAGCTTTGCCGCTCCCGGGGAGCACATGCCGCGGCCCTACGGCCCATTGGCCGCAGATCACCGCGAGCGCGCCGCCTGGACTCTGGAGTACGCGGAGCGCGCATTCTCCCGGCCGGACTTCGTCGGATGGACCTATTGCGGACTGCTCGACACTTGGACGGGTCTCTCCGAGCGCAAGCAGCTGCGCCAGCATGCCGGCATGATGACGCCAGTCGGAGAGTTCCACCAGCCCATGAAGGACGCTAATCGCGAGATCGCCGACCGGCTCTACCGGATCGGCGGGGTCTGACCTGCGCGCTTCGCTGGTCCCGCCCGACATCCCTGCCCGGCGCTGTCCGCGTCGCCTGGACCTGCTACAGTTGCCCTAGTGTCTCCGCTGGGAAGGCGCGATGGAGCTGGAGCTAGTAGGCTCGGCTTCGGCTGGCGGCCTCGCCGCTGGCGAGGCGGAGGAACCGGAGCAGGGTGATGCACTCTAGCGGGACGGAAGGGACGAATATGACGGTCAGAATCATACTCTTGGCGCTTGCCTCGCTCGTGCCGGCGGCGCTCGCCTTTGATCCCAAGGACAAGGCGATCAAGCAAGCTACCGAGGCGGCGGAGGTCGCCGAGCGATCTGAGGCGTGGTTGCGCTCCAGCGAATGCGAGGGCGCTCTGATCTTCGTGGAGAAGATGAACCACGACTTCGACAAGGTACTGCTGGGAGAGGTCCATCGCAGGAAGAAGGTCTCCCTGTGCATTACCACGAAGCCGGAGAAGGCCGATTTCACCCTATCCGGCGACGTTCACCGCCGCCGCGATCTGCCGGAGGAAGAGCGGGGGCGTGCGGGCTGGAACGGGGCCAAGCACCGCGCAGCGCTGTCGCTGGTCTCAAGCGAGAGCGGCACGATCGTCTGGGCCTGTCACGAGGACGATCGCGACAAGTTCGACTTCAACTCGACCGGACATACGTTCAGGAGAGTGGCGGAGCGCTGCGTGAACCATCTGATCAACAAGATCTCGAAAGGCTTCCGCGGCCGCTGACGTCTAGCTTCGCGATCGATCAGGGCTGAGTCTGGCCACTGGATGGACCGGAGGGAACGGGGCCACCCCTGTGCTGGTGACGACGTTGGCGTAGTTCAACAGGTCCAGCCGCCGGCCGGATCTGGAGCGGTCGCTGTTGCCATGGCTGGTAGGCTGGCTTCAAGTCGATGGAATCTCACCTTGATTCTAGGGTCGTCCGCTTGAGGCTGGATCTCCTACTGCTTGCGGCCGTATGCCACGCGACACTGCAAGGCGCGCCTGAACTGCCGAGATGGACCCACTGGTCCTCCGCTCACGGCGACCTCCCGTCTCCCGGCCCGTCCGATCAGCAGACCGGTTCGCTGGTGGCGGATGTCAACCACGACGGCGTCAACGACTTCTTCATCGCCGCGCGCGTGACTGGCCCGGCTGTCACGCTATTCCTCAGGACGATCGACGGCTGGAGCAGGCAGGTGGTGGAGTCGGATTTCCTGCGGGTCGAAGCTGGTGGAGCAGCCCACGACATCGATGGCGATGGGGATGTCGATATCGTTTTCGGCGGCGACTCCGGTAACAACGAGGTCTGGTGGTGGGAGAATCCCTATCCGCAGCTTGATCCGAAGCAGCGCTGGCGGCGCCACACGATCAAGGCTTCAGGGGGCAGCAAGCATCACGACCAGCTCTTCGGGGACTTCGACGGAGACGGCGAAGTCGAGCTTGTGGCTTGGAACCAGCGCGCCCGCAACCTGCTGGTGTTCGACATTCCCTCCGATCCGACCAGCGGCGAGTGGCCTTCACGGGCGATCTACTCGTGGAGCGGTGAGGAGCATGAAGGACTCGCCATGGCCGACATCGATTTGGACGGCCAGGACGACATCGTTGGTGGCGGGCGCTGGTTCCGACATGTCGGCGGCGGGGAGTTCCGTCCGAACCTCATTGACGACCGGTTCCGGTTCTCTCGCGCGGCCGCCGGCCAACTGGTCGCCGGCGGTCGACCGGAAGTCGTGTTCGCTCCCGGCGATGTCGACGGCCCGATGCGCTGGTACGAGTGGACCGGCGATGCTTGGGCCGGGCGCGACCTGCCGGTGCCCGATTTGATTCACGGGCATTCGATCGGAGTCGGCGACGTCAACGGCGACTCTCACTTGGACATCTTCTCCGCAGAGATGGGTCGCTGGGGGGCGTCCGCCGAGCGCAGCAACCCCGCCGCGCGGCTGCGCGTGTTCTACGGCGACAGCCGGGGAGAGTTCGTCGAGCAGGTTGTCGCTGCCGGTTTTGGCAATCACGAGTCGCGCCTCGCCGACCTCGACGGCGACGGGGACTTGGACATCCTAGCCAAGCCCTACAACTGGAAGACGCCGCGTGTCGACGTTTGGCGGAACGAGTCGCCCGGCAGGCCCCGGCTCGGGCTGGACCGCTGGGAGCGCCATGTCATAGACAGCGCGAAGCCTTGGCGCGCCGTATTCGTCTTTCCGGCTGACCTGGACGGCGACCGGCGCCCCGACATTGTGACGGGCGGCTGGTGGTACTCGAATCCAGGTTCGGCAGGCGGGCCATGGCGTCGCCGCGCCTTCGGGGAGCCGCTCCGCAATGCAGCCTGCGCGCTCGACTTTGACGGCGACGGTGACCTCGATGTGCTCGGGACTCGGGGGGAAGGGGCCCGAGCGGACGCCCGCTTCGCTTGGGCAGAGAACGACGGGTCCGGCTCGTTCAGAATTCATCTCAACCTCCCCCGCGGGGACGGGGACTTCCTGCAGGGCGTGGCCGCCGGGCGGTTCTTCGCCGAGCACCGGAGGCTCTCGGTCGCGCTCTCGTGGCATGCCGCGGGCCGCGGCATCCAGCTGCTGACTGTTCCGCAGAATCCTCGCGAAGCACGCTGGGAGTGGTCGCGCGTCTCGGAGGTCTCGCAGGATGAGGCGATCGACGTCGCAGACCTCGACCGCGACGGCGACGCTGATGTGCTGCTCGGCACCTACTGGCTGGCGAACGAGGATGGCGACTTCAGGGTGCGGCAGCTCCACCCCGGCGCCGGCAGGCCGGACCGAAACCTCAGTGCCGACATTGATGGCGACGGACGGCTCGACGCCGTCTCCGGCTACGAGTCGAGCCGCTCTCCGGGCAAGCTCGCCTGGTACCGGCAGCCCCTAGTGGCGGCCGCGCAGTGGCAGGAGAACTTGATCGACTCGGTGGTGGGGCCGATGTCGCTGGATGTCGGTGACTTGGACCGCGACGGAGACGCCGACTTGGTGGTCGGTCAGCACAACCTTGCCGATCCTGACAGTTCGCAGCTCTTGGTGTACGCGAATGCGGACGGCTCCGGCGGCACTTGGACGCGCCATGTGATCTTCGAGGGTGACGAGCACCACGATGGCTCCCAGCTCGTGGACTTGGATGGCGACGGGGACCTCGACATCGTGTCCGTCGGGTGGACTCACCCGAGAGTCCTCGTCTACGAGAACTTAGCGCTAGTTCCTTGAGCCTGCGTTCGCGAATGCCAGACGTGCATGCCCGTGCCTGCCGCTTTGTGGACCATGTCGCGCCCCACTCGCGGGACATCGCCCCGGCTCACTGGGGGGCTACCTCGTACCGGCCGCCTCCTTCCAGCTCCATGTAGCGGGTCAGCGCTGCCTTGGCTCGGTCGTCCTCGCCCGCCCGCTGATAGATTCTCCCTAATGCGTAGTGGGGCTTGGGGTTGTTCGGCGCAAGTTCCGCAGCCCGCTGCAGGTGTGCCACGGCTCGGTCCAAGTTCCCTTGCCTGTCGTAGGCCCGCCCCAATTTGTAGTGGGCGAGCCCGAATCGCTTGTGGTATTCGATCGCATCGCGGAAGTGAGCGATTGCCTCCTTGGCTCGGTCCAATCGCAACAGCAACGTTCCCAAGTTCATCGGAGGCCAGGGAGATGGGTCGGCCCGCGCTTGATTCAGTGCCGCCGCCCGCTTGTGGGCCCGCTCCGCGCTGCAGAAATCGCCCAACGCCTGCTGGCATTGGCCGACCCTGTCATGGGCTCGGACGAAGTCCGGTTCGATCCGGACGGCTCGCTGAAAGCTCTTCAGCGCGCGCTGGAAGCGCCTCTCGTCATAGTCGACGCGACCCAGCCAATACGGATACAGCGCCGTACTTGGGTGCTTGCCTGAAAGCGTCGAGAGCTCGGGCGCAGCTAGAGTGCGCTGTCCGAGCGCCAGATAGGCCATGGCGAGGGCGAAGCGGTTCGACTCCGTCAGCGGTGCTAGAGCGTCCGAGCGCCGGAACGCCGAGGCCGCCCTGCGGTAGTTCCTATTCCGAAAGGCAACCTTGCCCAAAGTCGCCAGCAGGGGCGCGGAGCCTGGCTTGCGCTCAGACTCCTCCTCAAGCAGGCGCTCCAGTTCGCCGTAGTCGTCCTTGTGGGCGGCTTCGAGAACTGCTGGTGAGACCATCGCTGTGGGCTGTGCGAACCCCCAGCTTGCGCCGCTGCCTAGGCACCGGCCTCCGAGAGGGCCGGCGAAGGCTCGCCCAGCATCATCCGTTCTGCCATCATCCGTCTCCCGATCTTTTCGGAGCCGAACGACGCGCTTCAATCCAACCAGCATAATACAGTTCGTGAGCTTGGTCCGATTTGACGGTCAGCTGTCGCTGCTGCGCGTCACGGCAGCGATCGTGCGCCGCTCGCGCCCCCGGATGATTCGGACCGCCGGCCGGAGCTGGCGCTGGGACTTGGCCCGCTTCATCCCGACGGCATGGCTGGGACGGGCCGCGACCGGAATCGTCGTCTCTGGGCTGGCTTGCGGCTTAGGACTCCCTCCTGCAACCTCGGCCCTGCTTGATGTCGAGATCTGCGCCGGCTGCACGGATCGTCGCGACATGGTTGCGACCGTTCAGGTTCCGCCTCCGCCGGCGGACTCGATAGCAGATGTGCGAGAGGCCAGCCGTAGCCTGCCGTTCCAGGCGGATCCAAGTGCCGACGGCACGATGCTCACTCTGATGCTGCCGGGCGAGACCACTGCGGGCTCGTGTCGCCGGGTGTCCGTGCTCGACGGCGCTGAGCGCCGGAAGGTCGAAGCGCTCGTCTCACTCGATCGCGTCGCGCTGTTCCGGGGCGAGGATGCATTCAGGGTGCGGTCGCAAACAGCCACCTACTTCTATCACGTGCAGGGGTCCGGCTTCGCCAGCATTGTGGACTCGGACGGCAGGGACTGGATCGGCTATCAGCCCGGCGGAGGCTTCCAAGGGCACTACCGAGGTGTCCCCAATATCGCGCCGCCGGACTTCCATCCAGGCAGACCGGAGGGCAAGGTCAAGAGTTCCGTGACTGCGACCGGGCCGTTGCGTGTCCAGATCGAGTCTGCGACAGTGGATCGCCAATGGAGGGTGCGATGGGAAATCCTACCTGACCATGCCAGGATGACGGTGCTCTCGAAAGGGGCGGAGAATTACTGGATCCTCTACGAGGGGACTCCGGGCGGCTCCTTCGATGTCGAGTGGGACTATTGGCGTGACTCGCAGGGCCGGCTCATGCCGATGCCGGAACCGGGCGAGATCTGGAACGGGAAGCTGCCGGATCCGCAATGGGTGTTCTTTGCGGATCGCCGCGTGCCACGAGGGCTGTTCTTGGCGTTGCACTCGCATGACGACCGATGGGACGAGTTCTGGCACAGGGGTTCCGGGGGCATGACGGTGTTCGGATTCGGCCGAGGCCCCAAGCCGCAGTGGCGCTATCTGGACGAGGTGCCGAGCGAACTCACGATCGGCATCGTGGAAGCAGCCGATCAGGATGCCGTCTGGCCGTGGATAGAGTCGGCATGGAGGCCCCTGTCGTGGCGAGTCGGAGCGTGGCGGGGATCTGAGCCGAGAGTCCGGGGCTTCCGGCGAGTGCGTTACGGCCGACCGCGCTTGGTCGGTTCGGGCGAGTGAGCCGGCCGATGCAGGTGGGCCCGACAGCCGAGCGAATCCGCTCCGGTGCGGCATCGCTCCGCTTGGTTTGCTGGGTGCCTTGGCTGCCGCCCTGCACGGCCCTTGGTCTCGCAGCGCGAAGCCTCGATGGGCCGCCGTGCCCCGGGATCCGTCTCCTCAAGGCGGCAGCGGCCCGACTCGTCCAGCTCCTGACGGCACTGCTACTCGCGCTGCCTCATTCTGCGTCAGCGGCGGACTGGCCTGAGTGGCGAGGCGCCGGCCGTCGCGGGGTGTGGGGTGAGTCCGACGTGCTGGAAGAATTCTCCGAGCGAGGCTTGTCCGTGGTGTGGCGTGCGCCACTCGGGTCAGGGTACGCGGGGCCGAGCGTCGCTGACGGCCGGGTGTTCGTCACGGACTTCCGCCCAGCCGGGGTCAGGTCGGGGACGGAGGGCCTGATCGCCCTCGACCAATCAACAGGTAAGACTCTGTGGTCGCTTCGCTGGCCGGCCAGCTACCGCGGCATAGACTACGCTTCGGGCCCGCGGGCCACACCCACCGTGGACGGAGACCGCGTGTACGCCCTCGGCGCGGCCGGCGACTTGGTCTGCGCTGGCTCGCTCAACGGCACCCTGTTCTGGACGCGCAGCTTCACTCGCGAGTTCGGCACTCAGCTTCCGGCGTGGGGCATGGCGAGCGCTCCGATCATTCATGGCGACCTGCTGATCGTAGTCGCCGCGGGCCGACCGCGAGCGAAGCTCGTGGCTTTCGACAAGCTTTCCGGTAGAGAGGTATGGCGCGCCCTGCCGTCTGATGAGTCGGGCCCCGGATACTCCCAGCCGATCATCATCCGAGCCGAGGGGAGGCCCGTGCTGATCGCCTGGCATGCCGGGGGCGTGGCGGGCATCGATCCCGACAGCGGAGCGGTGATCTGGGAGCAGCCGTTTCGCGTGCGCATGGAGACTCCGATCGCGACGCCAGTCTGGAGCCCGCCCCACCTGCTCGTTTCCGCTTTCTTCAATGGTTCCCGTCTGTACCGCTTGGACAACTCCAGCGCCCGGCTGATGTGGATGGGAGCCAGCGACAGCGGCATCGACACCGACGGTCTGCACGCATTGATGAATTCGCCGGTCATCCGCGGCGAGTTCATCTTCGGGATCTGCAGCTACGGTCAGCTTCGCTGCCTGCGTCTCTCGACTGGGGAGCGGGTCTGGGAGACGCAAGCGGTGACCGGCGAGAAGGCACGCAACGCTTCGGCATTCATCGTCCGGAACGGGGACCGGTACTTCATCAGCAACGACCGCGGCGAGCTGATCGTGGCCCGCATGGACGCTACCGGGTACGACGAGATCAGCCGTACCCAGCTGATTCGCCCGACCTCCAAGCCGGGTGGCCGGCGAGAGCTGGGCGCTGTCCACTGGTCCCATCCCGCCTATGCGGGCCTGAGCGTGTTCGTTCGGAACGATGAGCAGATCCTGCGAGCCTCCCTTGCCGCCGCTGAAGTTCCCGATGGAAGCCCGTCGGCTTCCCGAGAGCGGCCGTGAGGCCGACCCCGGCTTCCAATGGTGGCCCGTCGCCAGCCGGCTGAGTGGTCGCATTGCTCCACTGGCCGCTTGAGCGAGCCTCCGGTGCTCCGCGGCTGTGGTATACCGTGGCAAGGCGGGGCAGCCGCCCCTCCTTGCTGAGGCCGATATGAGACACACCCTTCGACGGTTACGCCGCCGCCGCTTCTTGGCTGTCGCCTCGGGCGCAGCCGGCTCCTCGCTGTTGCGCGGGGAGGCGACTGGCTTCCAGCCGCTCTTCAATGGCCGTGACCTAGCGGGCTGGGACGGCGATCCGTTTCTGTGGAAGGTCGAGGACGGGATGCTGGTCGGACGCTCGCCCGGCATCGCCTACAACGACTTCCTGACCACTGACAGAGAGTTCTCGGATTTCGTGCTGCGCTTCCAGATCCACCTTCTCAACGATGTAGGGAACAGCGGCGTCCAGGTCCGGAGCCGGCGTGTTCCTGGTTCCATGGAAATGATCGGGTACCAAGCCGATGTGGGCCCGGGCTGGTGGGGCAGCCTGTACGACGAGTCCCGTCGCAGGGTCACTCTAGCGAAGCCCGATCAGGCTGTGCTCGGGCGGGCGCTCAAGCCGGACGCTTGGAATGACTACGAGGTCTCGGCAGTCGGAAGGCGGGTCGTCCTCAAGCTGAACGGAGTGACGACTGTCGACTACACGGAGGAGGACGCGGCCTTGGAGCAAACCGGGCTCATTGGGCTGCAGGTGCATTCCGGCCCGGCGTTGGAAGTCCGGTTTCGAAGAATTGAGATTCTCGAGCAGTAGCCAGCCTCGAACTCCCCGGATCGGCGGTCCACTTGGCAATGTCCTTGGCCGTGTCGCGCCCGCTCGGTCACGGCTGCGCAGCGTGCCGCGCCGCGAAGGTGCCGAGCAGCGGCAGACGAAATTCCTTGCCGTGCCACGCGTTGTAGGCTGCAAGGCACCACATCCCCATCACGGCCAGAAGCAGCAGGTCGGCGGCGCGCGCGAGCATTGTGCCGAAGATCGGAAGGACCGCCCAATTGACCTCCGTCACTATGGCAGCCAACGTCAGGAAGAGGCACTGATAGGAGTGGAAACGGAGGAAGCGATTGTGGCGGTAGGGTTCGAACAGCAGCAAGGCCAGCGCGGGGATCGGAGTGAGGTACGCGAGGGCACCCAGCTGATGCTCGGTGAGGGCCTCGCCCACGGCCTCCGGCATCCGCTCGCCTGGCCCCCAGCCATCCCCCGCCGCGACTCTCGTGCCACACTGTGAGCAGTATCGTGTCCCGCGCACGCTCGCTCCGCACTGGGTGCAGTATCTGGTAGAACTTCCCAGCATGAATCTAGGATAGTATGGGCGGCGAAGTGACTTGGCCGAAGCGGCGATCCTATCGATGCTGGGCCGTGTTGCGCGTTGCGGCAGCCCTCGTCCTTGCTGCGGGTCACGGACAAGCGGTGGAGATTGTCGCGCATCGCGGTGCATCCCATGACGCCCCCGAGAACACGCTGCCGGCCGTTCGGCTGGGCTGGGAGCAGGGAGCGGATGCTGTCGAGATCGACATTCACCAGACGCGGGACGGCCGGATCGTGGCGATTCACGACTCCGGCACCGAAAGGGTCACCGGGCGGCCAGGCGAAGTGGCCGAGATGGACTTCGCCGAGCTCAGGCAACTGGATGCGGGAGCTTGGAAGGGCGAGCGGTTCCGGGGAACGCGCGTTCCCGACCTGAGCGAAGTGCTGGCTACGGTGCCGCCAGGGAAGCGGCTCGTGGTGGAGATCAAGTGCTCCAGCGCGGTGCTGGAGGAACTGGAGAGGGTCGTCGATCAGTCTGGCAAGCGTGGCCAAGTCATGCTGATCGCGTTTGACTGGGAGACCATCCAATCTGCAAAGCGCCGCATGCCGGACCTGCCCGCCTACTGGCTGTACGGCTTCTCGTCGGGCGAGGCCGATAGGTATTCCGTCAACCGACCAGAGGACCTTCTTGTCCGGGTGCGCAGCGCGGGCCTGGATGGGCTGGATGTGCGTCACAACGGACCGTGGGTTGCAGAGTTGGCCGCGCTGCTCCGGGCGGAGGGGAAGCAGCTTTATGTCTACACGGTCAACTCTGGGGATCAAGCTCGGCAGCTGGTGGAGCAGGGCGTGCATGGACTGACGACGGATCGGCCGGCGTTCCTGCGCAACGCGATTGCGGCGCACTGACGGAGCGACGGCCTGGATCTGACGCAGGGTGCGATTGGCGATCGGGTGAGCGCAGTGCCGTTGGCGAGGATTCGACTGGGGCGATTCCGCTGGATGCCCCGTCTGGCTTGCTTCGCTGGAGCCTCGGGGGTTGCCCAGCTGTTCTTCATCCAGTATTGCGACCTCCTCTTCCGCTGCGGCTGCGAGGCGCTTTGGGCGGGTCGTGCCGAGCACTGCAACATCCATGACGCGCTCCCCCCGCACTGCCCATGGTGCTTGGACGGCGGAGAGCTGGGGGCTTGGACGTTCGGTGCCGTAGTGGCAGCACAGGGCGTCTTGGCGTTTCTCCCGGGTGTGTTTGGCTGGCTGAGGGCGGCGTTGGTCCTCTTGGCGTTTCCGGTCGTGGGCGGAATCGCCGGCGCGGTATCGGGCCTGATCACGGGCTACTGGATTTGAATTCGCGCCGGCGTCTCGGGCTGGCCGTCCCCTCGATTCGTGGCGCAGCCGCTTCCCCGTAATGGCGAACGCTGCTGGCCGTGGCCCGGAGCAGTCCGATTGGGAGCGCCGCAGGCGAAGAGACCCGGATTCCGGGTGCCGTAGCGGCTGGGTCGGACTTCT
Source organism: Bryobacterales bacterium (assembly GCA_963662745.2). GTDB lineage: Bacteria > Acidobacteriota > Terriglobia > Bryobacterales > UBA6623 > VXMF01. The sequence goes on along the minus strand of CAXXUI010000001.1, from coordinate 2,345,198 downwards.
GGTGCTGATAGGGGCGCTACACGCGCTCCGGCACCACGTAGGGAGGTCGGTAGCGCCGTGACAGCAGCTCGTCTGCCAAGCCATTTCCGAGGAACTGCCCTGTTTCCGGGGCGATGTGCAACTGCTGACGGCAACGATAGCTGATGTTCGCCAAGTGGCAGAGGTCCGCCGCTGCCGCGCCTAGCTGAATGTCGGCATTAAGCGAGTAATGGTTGCGCGACCGGACAGCCTCGACGAAGTTGGCCATGTGAGGTCTCGGGTCCCAGACCTGCTCCTCGTGAAGGGGCTCCTCGTGCGTCATCTCGCGGTCGTCTCCCATGTGGATCCGGAAGCCGTAGGGATCGATCACCATGTAGCCTTGGTCGCCAAAGAAGATGTTCCCCACGTAGTTGCTGCCGCGCAGCTGGCTGCTTCCCTCGTTCGGGCTGGAAAGGTTGCGAACATCGAATACGATCTCGGAGCGATCGAACAGAAAGTGAGCCTGCTGGGTGTTCGGAGTCTCTTGGTCATCGTCCCAGAGGAACTTTCCGCCGGTTGACGAGACCGACCGCGGCAGGTCGTACTCGCCCAATCCCCAACGGCAGATGTCCATTTCATGCACGCCTTGGTTGCCGATGTCGCCGTTGCCCGTGTCCCAGAACCAGTGCCAGTTGTACGCGAAGCGGTTCTTCGTGTAGGCCCGCATCGAGGCCGGGCCGAGAAACCCGTTCCAGTCCAAGCCGGGAGGAACTGGCTCTTCTGGCGTCGTGCCGATGGAATGTCGGCGCCGGAAGCACAAGCCGCGCGCCATGTACAGCCTGCCGATGGCCCCCTCCCGAAGCATGGCGACCGCCTTGCGCTTGTGACCGATGGACCGGCTCTGCGAACCGACTTGGACCATGCGCTGGTACTTTCGAGCGGCCCGCACCATCTGTTGCCCCTCGAACACGTTGTGGCTCGCGGGCTTCTCGACATAGACGTCCTTGCCGGCTTGGCAGGCCCAGATCGTGGCGAGCGCATGCCAGTGGTTCGGAGTGGCGACAGAGACGGCGTCGACCTCGCGGTCCTCGAACAGCTGGCGCATGTCCGAGTACTCCTTGGGTGCGTGTCCTTGCGACTGGCGCACCATCGCCGCTGCGCGCTCGCGCGCCTCTTGGTTGACGTCGCATATCGCCGCGATCCGTGCGCCAGGCACGTCGGCGAAGTACCGCAGGTGACCGCGGCCTCTGCCTCCTGTGCCGATTACCGCCAGATTGACTGAGTCGTTGGCTCCTAGGACGGGAAACGCCTGGGTTGCGATCGCGATGCCGGCGCCGCGCACCAATGCCCTGCGAGTCGGGTTCGCCATGCAGTTCAGCCTACTACAGCCGGCGATTCTCAGGCTCGGGAGATGGCGGGGTCCAAGGTTGTCGTCGCTTCGAACGATTCGCATGCGAGCCAATACGAGCACTGCGAATTCCGCGCTCATCGCTACCCGCACCCGGTGGCGGCCGATTGGCCGGACCTGCTAGCGATCGGGCGGGCCAGGGTGCGTCCGGGGCGCAACGGGCTGAGACGCAAGCCCTACAAGGAGCGATGGTGGCTCCATGCCGAGCCGCGCCCCGCCCTCTACAGCGCCGTCTGGGGCCTCGACCGCGTCGTAACGGTTCATGCAGTTGGCCAGCATGCAGCGTGTGCCTCCTTGCCGTCCAGCTATGTCTTCTCAAACGCACTGATCGTCGTTCCACTGCACTCCTACGCCTCCCTCTGAACGCTGCAGTCGCGGGTCCACGAGCTGGGTGCCCGCCGCTTCGGCTCGTCCATGGAGGACGACCTCCGCTTCACTCCGTTCGACTGCATCGAGAGGTTCCGGTTCCCCGAGGGCTGGACAGGGCTGGCGGCGCTGCAGGCCGGGACTGCTACGGGCTGCGGGCGTCCGTCATGCGGCGCAACGGCGCGGGCCTCACCAAGACCTACAACCAGTTCCACAGCTACGACGCGGACAATCCCGGTATCCGCCGCCTCCGCGAGCTGCACGACCGGACGGACCAGGCCGTCTCCTCGTCTCCCGTTCCAGTAGCGTGCGATGGGCCCCCGCCTACCTCGAATAAGATCTGCCCTGTCGCCGTCAGCTCTGCCAATCCTTGCTCGACTGCGGGGTCACCTTCCTGATCGCCGGCTAGACCGCCTCCGCCGACCGCAGCTACCGAAGGGCTAACACTCAGGACTCCTTGCCAAGGCGGAGGGCTGCCTCTTCAGGTGTGCTAGTTTCGGTGCTTTGCCGAACCTCAGGTTCATTCTCCCGCTCGCGCTGGCGGCGTGTGCCGCGACCAGCGCAACCAGCCCGGCCCAAGAGCTGGACGAGCTGCCGTCCGTCGAGGAGTCGATCCGGTCCTCCGCGCCGCTGGAGGCCGATTTGGGAATGCTGTGCGACCGGATCGGACCTCGCATGGCGGGCACGGCGGGCATGCGGGCGGCCTTGGAATGGGCAGAGCTGGGATTTGACCGCATCGGCCTGTCCGGCGTTCGGAGGGAAGCTGTGCCGATGCCCGTCCGCTGGGAGGAGGGACGCACTCGCGTCGAGGTGCTCTCCCCTGTGAAGTTCACTGTCCGTGCGGCGTCCTCGGCCCTCTCCCCTCCGGTGACCGACTTCGTGACCGGCCTGCTAGCGGATGGCGGGACCGGCCGCCCCGGAGACCCAACCCGAGGAAACGTCGCCGTGCGGGGAAGAATCGTCTTGGTGGAGCTCAATGAAGCGACTACGTTCCATCGCCTGGCGATAGAGCAGCGAGACGCCATGGTGGCACTCAGAGAGGCTGCGAATGCCGGTGCCCTCGCCGTGCTGTTCCTGTCGACGCGGCCCCATCGACTGCTGTACCGCCACGTGAACAACCTCGCAGGGGAGCTGGATCCCTTGCCCTCGGCCTTGGTTGCTCGGGAGGACGGGCTGCGCATGCTGCGGCTGCTCCGGGCGGGGGAGCCAGTCCGGGTCGGGCTCGAACTCAGAAACCAAATCGGTCCAGCCTACGAAACCGCTAACATCGTGGCCGAGCTGCCCGGCACGGCGGTTCCTGAAGAAGTCGTGCTGCTTGGCGCCCACCTCGACTCTTGGGACCTCGGAGTGGGCTGCCTCGACAACGCGGTCAACGCCGCCATCGTCATGCATGTGGCCCGGTCCCTCGTCAAGTCCGAGTACCGTCCCAAACGAACCGTGCGCTTCGTGCTGTTCGGCGGCGAGGAGTTCGGATTGCACGGCTCGCGGGCGTATGCGCGACTCCACGCCGCCAGCTTGGCTGAGCATGTCGTGGTGATTGTGCATGACATGGGGGGGCGGGCGGCTGACGGGTTACTCAACCGGGGGTCGGGAAGACCTCTTGCCTGAACTCGAGTCGGCCCTCGCCCCGCCCGCAATCCCCCAAAGACTGCGGCACAATGCCGAGGCTGGCTTCATCAGCGACAACTTTCCGTTCCTGCTCGAAGGTGTTCCGGCGCTGATTGGCGTTCAGGACCTGTCGGACTTCGGCTTGACGTACCATTCCGAGTCGGACACGCTGGACAAGGTTCACCTGAGCGATTTGCTCCAGTCGGCTCGAATGGCGGCAGCGCTCGTGACCTCGATTGCCGACTCCGGCGAGCGGTTCGGCGACCATTGGGGCCGGGAGCGAGTGCTGCGCTGGCTCAAGCACCGTCGGCTGGATGATCACCTGCGGTTTCTGGGAGTCTGGGACAGCTGGCGTCCCGGCGCGGGAGAAGGGCGCGACGGCGGCTGAAGGGGGCTGGTCTCGAACCGAAGAATGCAAGGGAGGCTGCGGCGTCAGAAGGGCTTGGCTCCGGTTTCGGAATCCCAGCGTCAGGCCAGGCGGGCCTACATGCGCGCGTTGGTCACTGATGTGGAAGCACTGCAGCGCCGCATCTCCCGTGGAGGAGGGCCGGAGCGGATCAAGCGGCAGCGCGCTGCGGGCAAGCTGCTCGCTCGGGAGCGCGTCGCCGTCCTGTTGGATGAGGAAAGCCCGTTCCTCGAGATCGGCCAGTTGGTGGCGCACGACGCCCACGACGGAATCGCCCCGGGCGCCGGGGTCGTCACCGGAATCGGTCGCGTCGGCGGCCGTCCGGTCGCCGTGATGGCCAATGACGCCACCGTGAAGGCCGGCGCGTGGTTCCCCGAGACCGTCGGCAAGATCCTCCGCATCCAGGAGGTCGCCATGAAGTGCCGGATCCCGATCGTCTACCTCGTGGACTCGGCGGGCATCTTTCTTCCCATGCAGCAGTCCACGTTCCCCGGCCAGTACGGCGGTGCACGCATCTTCCAGTACTGCTCTCGAATGCGCCGGCAGCTAGGGATCCCGCAATTCGCAGCCGTGATGGGGCAGTGCATCGCGGGTGGCGCCTACCTGCCCGCGCTCAGCGACGTGATCTTAATGGTTGAGGGCACTAGCTTCATGGGGCTGGGCGGTCCCAACTTGGTCAAGGGCGCCATCGGCCAGGAGGTCGATGCAGAGACGCTCGGAGGCGCCGCTCTCCATGCGCAGCGCAGCGGCGTGGCGCACTACACGGCCAAGGACGACGCGCAGTGCTTGGACCGGATCCGCTCGCTGCTGCTGCAGCTTCCCGAGGCCCCGGCGGCCGTGAAGGGCGGCGGCCGACCCGAGGTCTCGGCTGGCTTGGACGCTGTCCTGCCTCGGGACCGCAGGCTGCCCTACGACGTTCACGAGGTTGTTCGGAGAATCGTGGACGAGAGTACGACACTTGAATTCATGGAGGGTTTCGCCCCTGAACTCCTGTGCGCCAACGCCAGAATCGACGGTTGGCCGGTCGGCTTGATCGCCAACCGTCGCGGGCTGCTCCGCACAGGCGACCGCACCAGCATCGGCGCCATCATCTACACCGAGTCCGCCCGCAAGGCGGCGCAATTCGTGCGCAAGTGCGACCGCCAAGGGCATCCGCTGGTCTACCTGCAGGATGTTTCCGGCTTCATGGTGGGTCCTGATGCCGAGCGCAGCGGCATCATTCGCGCTGGAGCGGAAATGGTTGAGGAGATGGCGACGGCGGATGTTCCGCGGATCGTCGTTACTCTGCGCCACGCCAGCGGGGCTGGCTACTACGCCATGGCCGGGCAGGGCTTCGACCCCGACTTCCTGTTCAGCTGGCCCACCGCTCGCGTGGGCGTTATGGAGGGCGAGTCTGCCGTGCAGGCGCTCTTCGCCAAAGCCCTGAAGCGGTGCGAGCAAACCGGCGAGGCCCCTTCACAAGAGCTCCGCGACAGCATCGATCTCACGCTAAGGGAATATGAGAGGACGTTGGACGCCCAATGGTGCGCGGCCCGCGGCCATGTGGACGCGATCATCGATCCAGAGCGGACCCGCACCGTGCTAGCCGCTTGTCTGGAGGCGGTGCATGGCAGGGGCTACGCTCACGCCGACCGCCGCTGCACTCCGGGTGACGGTTGAACCTCCATTCCCATGTCGCTCCGCTCCCAGCCTGCCATCCGGGTGCGACAATGAGACGGTGACTGCGGTAGGCGGAAAGCTGTCGTGGCTGGCAGGCGTAGCTTGGGTGGCGGTCATCGCCGGCGAGTCCCTGTCGGCGGCCCCTCCCTCCGGCATCGGACAAATCTGCGGGGATCTGCATAGCGCCGAGGAAGCGGTCTTCCTGCATGACCAGCGACTCCTTCGCTCCCCGGTCGGCGAGCCGCGCCGAGTCTTGGCACCTCCGGCTGCCTCTATCGTGGATGGGATAGCCGTGATCGAGGCGACTCCGGAGATCATTGCCCAGCCCAATCCCTTCGATCTCTCGGGCAAGCAGATCACCATCACTCCCGAAGGCGGCGGCTTCCAGGTTCAAGTACAGTCGCGCAGCCCGCTCACTCCGATTGGCCGCACGGGGTTGCCGGTGGAGCTGGAGGACGATGACTTTGCCTGGCTGGCCCTACCGTTCGAGTTTCCGTACTACGGCGAGACCTATCGGCGACTGTTCGTGCATTCTGACGGTAACCTCTCCTTCCGCTGGCCGGAGGCATCCTCCACGGCGCGAGACTATTCGCGGGCCGCAGGCGGCCCGCCCCGGATCGCGCCGTTCTTCCGCGATCTGGACCCGAGCAAAGGAGGGCGCGTGCTGGCGGATACGCGCTCCGATGGCGGTTACGTCATCAGTTGGGAGAACGTGCCGCTCTTCACCGCGACGGGTGTGGGGTCACGACAGACCTTCGCCGCCGTCCTGCACCCTTCCGGGACAATCGAGTTCCACTACGGCTCTTCGCCAGCCGCCGATTCGGTTGTCGGCATCTTTCCGGGTGACGCGGCGCGAGGATCGGTCCCGGTGGACTGGAGCGTCGTCACCGAGGCGTCCTACCCCGACCGGCCGATCCTTGCGGAAGTCTTCCGCGAGGAGCGCAGTGTCGACGAGTTCGCCATCGCCCAAGCCTTCTTCCAAGCCAATGAGGATGCCTATGACCAACTGCTCGTCTTCGATGAGTTGGACTTCGACACCGCCCCGTTCTCGCTCGCTCATGCGTGGTCGGTGCGGAGCATCGTCGACGGAATAGGAGAGCCGGTTGGAGATTGGGCGTCGTTCCTCGGTTCTCCGAGGCGCCTGTCGTCGTTTGTCAACATGCAATCCCTGTCGGAGTACCCGCCGAACCCGCTGGCTCCGATTCCGGGCTTGGAGTCCTCGCTGCTGACAGTCCTCGCCCACGAGATCGGCCATCAGTTCCTTGCCTACGTGCGCTTCATCGATCCAGAGACCGGCGAGCGGTCCCGGGACTTGCTCGGTCGCGCGGGGGCGCATTGGAGCTTCTACTTCAACACTGACGCCTCCGTCCTAGAGGGGAACTCGATCAGGGATCTTGGCGAGGGCGCCAGCCCGCGGTTCGAGACGATCGCGGCGTCGCAGACGTTCAGCGCGCTGGACCAGTATCTGATGGGCATGCGGGAGGCTGACGAGGTTCCTCCCATGTTCTACGTGGCCCAGCCGGCGGGCGGCAGCTCGCTCGGAACGGCCGCCCGCGCTCCCCAAGTCGGAGTGCGGTTCGACGGGGTTCGCAAGGAAGTGCGGCTTGAGGACATCGTCGCAGCGATGGGGGAGCGCAGGCCTTCGGCCCTGCTGGCGCAGCGGCACTTCCGATTCGCGTTCATCCTCTTGGTGCCGAACGGCACGGAGCCGAGCGCGGAGGCCATTCGAACGCTGAATCGTCTCCGCACCTCGCTGGCCACGTTCTATCGAGTCCATCTCCCCAGCCGCGCCACGGTCGAGACCGACATCGTGCGCATGCTCCACCTGTCCGCTTGGCCCGCTGGCGGACTGATTGCGGGCGGGACGGGCCGAGCCAACTTGGTCATCGCTGAGCCTCGCGCGAGCGACCTCACGGTGCATGTCGCGCTCGACGATCCGATCGCGAGTCTGCCGATGACGGTGACGATTCCGGCTGGCGAGGTCGAGGCGAGCTTCGATCTGCACGGCTTGGCACCGGGAGTGACCACCCTCACGGCCGCTGCTGCGGAGCCCGGCTATGACCGAGCTGTAGCGAAGCTGGCGGTCCGGTCCTCTGCCGCCGGGCTGCAGTTGGACCGGCTCAGCCAGGACGAGGCTGACGCTGTCGCAGGATCTGGCGTTCCGATGCGCTTCAGGGTGCGGGACGAGGACAAGCTGGCCTACAGCGGCGTCGAAGTGGAGTTCTTCTCCCCCAGCCATCCGGCAGCCGAGATTCAGTCAGCAGCCACCGGGCCGGACGGGTTGGTTGAGCTGGACTGGAGCGTGCCGCTGGAAACCGGCACGCAGATCGTGGCGGCGCGAGTCAAGGGCTCCTCCGAGGACGCCCTCTTTACGGCCTTGCGGATCGTGGAGGTTGCGCCGACCTTCGCTGGGTCAGACATCGTGAATGCTGCCAGCGGCCTTCCGCCTTGCCCCCCAGAAGGCGATGCCGGGCCGCTGCCTTGCTCGGGAACAGGCTTCGCGCCAGGGAGCCTTGTCACGGTGCGCGGCAAGGGCTTGGCTTCCGGTACGGATTCGGCCGCAACGCTCCTACTCTGGAACAGCGCGGCGATTGACTACGGTCTGGGTCGGACGCTGCCGTATGCGCTGGAGAACACCTTGGTGTTCTTCAACGGCCTGTCCGTGCCGCTGGTGACGGTCGCTCCCTCCGAAATCACTTTCCAGCTGCCCTTCGGAGCCCAAGGATCGTCCGCCTCGCTGGTGGTCCGCGCCGGTCAAGCGTGGAGTGACCCGGTCGAAATTCCGATGGCCGCAGTCCAGCCCGGGCTGTTCCCTGACAGGGTGAGCGCCGCAGGGCGCGCGGCGCTGCTGGGAGTGAATCTAGGCGCCAGTGCATTGGCGACGCCGGGCGGCGTCCTTGAACTGTTCGGCACGGGTTTGGGAGCGGTCCGGCCGCGCGGGCGGACAGGCTCGGCTGGCGTGGCCGGCCAAGCGGTGGTCGGAACCACCGAGGCATGGGTCGACGGAGACTCTGTTCGCGTCGAGTTGAGTGCGCTGGCGGCCTTTCAGGCAGGCGTGTACCGAGTGGTCGTGAGGCTGCCGGAGGATCTGGAACCGGGAGAGCACGAAGTCCGCATCGCTGTCGACGGCGTCTTCAGCAACGCTGTCTCTTTCCGGACGGGATGAAGGCCGGGCGGTTCGAATCCGAGTGGGAATTCGCGGCGCTGCGAACGGAGTCGGCGGAGCGTGACGAGGGGGCATCCGGGCGACTCGCGGGGTTCTGGCCGGGGCCGCAACCCTGCTCGCCTTGGTGACCGGGGCGCTTCCGAAGGTCTCGTAGGGTGCCAACCCCCCGGTGCCGGTTCCAGACGGCGATGGCTGCTGCTCCTGATCGGCTTGGCGGCGCTGGTGCTGGTGCCGTTCGCGCTGTACGACGAGAGCGTCCGCCAGCAGGTCGACGCCCTTCTGCGCCCCGGAGCGCGAAGGCCGCTGGTGGCCGCCTTGGTGATGGCCCTGCTCGCGACAGATGTGTTCGCTCCGATTCCCTCCAGCCTTGTCTCCACGGCTTCGGGCCTGATGCTGGGCTGGCTTCCGGGAGCGGCGTGTGTGTGGGCCGGCATGCAGGCCGGCGCTGTGCTCGGCTACGGGTTCGGCCGCACTGCAGGAGTCGCGGCCGTCACGAGACTGGTGGGTGACGCGGAGCTCGCCAAAGCGTCAGGCTGGCAGCGACGCTGGGGGAGTGCCGCTCTGATCGCGACTCGGGCGATTCCAGTGCTTGCCGAAAGTTCGCTGGTCCTTGCCGGGGCGACGCGCATGCCAGTTCGGCGCTTCCTCGCGCTCGTGAGCGCTTCCAATGCCGTGATTGCGCTCGTGTATGCGGGGCTCGGTGCCTACGCCGCGGAGGAGCAGACCTTCCTGTGGGTCTTTGCAGCGTCGATCCTGATTCCGGGCGCCGGATTCTGGATCAGTCGCCGGCTACGGACCAAACCGCCGAGCCGCACCCGCCAAGCCAGCGGTCAGTCGGCTAGGGAGTCTTCGTAGGTGCGTTCCCGATCCCTGAGGTAGCGATAGGGGTTGACGTTCGTACCACTAATATGCACCTCGTAGTGCAGGTGCGAACCCGTCGTCCGGCCGGACCTGCCGACCAATCCGATCACCTCTCCCCTCCGGACCGATTGGCCGACCCGGACGAAGTGCTCCTTCAGGTGGCCGTACACCGTCCGGTAACCGCTCTTGCCATGCCGGATCCTGACGGTGTGGCCCAAGTTTCCCTCCCACTTGGCCGAGACTACGGAACCGTCCGCCGAAGAGCGTACCGGAGTCCGGTACGGGGCGCTGAAGTCGATGCCGGGATGAAAAACTCCCGTTCCGTTGAACGGATCCTGCCGTTTACCGTAGCTGCTCGTGATCCGGCCTTTGACGGGCCAGATCGCCGGTGTTGTGTTGGCCAGCAGCGAGCCGCGCTCGCTGGTGCCCTGCTGCCCGCTGAGGGCTCCCTGAAGGTCCTCGAATTGCTCCAGCGAGGCGAAATAGGCTAGTCCCGCGTTGTCTTCATCGGGGCTGGCTGCAGAGGCTTCAGCTCGCTTCAGACCGTACGCGATGGAAATCTGGGAGGCCACAGAACTCACGGCGGCCAGCTGGTCGCTTCGCACCGCCGCCGCCTCGGCAAGTTCGTCGAGCTGATGCGAGAGCGCCGAGTTCTCCCGCACGAGCCGGCTGTGGGACGACCTCAGGATGAAGTAGTGTGCCGTCAGGCCGACGGCTGTGATGCAGCAGGCGAGTGCGATGCACGCGACCCAGCGCAGCCCTGGTGATGATAGGCCGACGCGTGCCACTCTGCCAAGCACTGGATGCGTGATAATGAATTGGAAGCGATCACTATGCATCGACACGAGAGTCCCAGCCGTTCACACTCGCCGTCCAAGGCATCTTCGCAGCAGGAAGAAACTACGGGCAGAGACTAGCCAAGCGCAGGATACGACTACTAGTATACCAGATGGCGAGCGACGGCCGCACCGACGTGCGAGAAAAAACTCCGAACCCGGGCGGTGAGGAGCGGCTCATTCGGCGCATAGAGGCGCTGTGGAAGGATCGCGCCGTCTCGTCCGTAAACGTCGCCGAAGGCGATGACTGTGCCGTACTGCGCTTCCCCGGCGCGCGGGATGACCTGCTCCTGACGGTGGACCAAGTCGTCGAGAACCGGCACTTTGTCCGGGGGGCGCATCCGCCGGCCGCCCTAGGACGCAAGGCGCTGGTCCGCTCCCTCAGCGACATAGCGGCGATGGGCGGTCGGCCGGTCTGGTGCCTCCAGACCCTCATCCTGCCCGAATGGGCGGTCGGCCGGTGGCACGACGAGTTCCAACGGGGCTTCAGGGCTGCGGCGGCGGATCCGGATGCGGAAGGGCTGGCCCTGGTCGGCGGCGATGTGTCCTCGGGGGAGCGCTTCGCGGCTGCTGTGACCGTGGTCGGGTGCGTGGAGGGCGGAGAGGCATTGTTGCGGAGCGGAGCCCAACCGGGCGACTTGCTCTTCGTCTCGGGCCGGGTAGGCGGATCCTCTCTCGGATTGGCCAGGCTGCTTGAAGCGGGCGCGGTTGGGCCGGGCGATCCCGCGATCGAGCGGCACTGCCGGCCCGCGGCACGCCTGCGTCTGGGAAGGGAGTTGCGGAAGCTTCCCGCCACTTCCGCGATCGACATCAGTGACGGACTGGCCGTCGATGCCGGCCGCATCGCCCGGGCGAGCGGCGTCTCGATCGAGATTTGCCCACGGTCTCTGCCACTCTTCCCGGGTGCCGATACCGAGGCGGCCCTGTCTTCCGGCGAGGAGTACGAGCTGCTTTGCACGATTCCTCCCGAAATCGAGACTCCCGAGGGGCTCTCGCTGACCCGCATCGGGCGGGTTACGGATGGATCCGGCGTCTGGCTGCGGCGACGCGACAGCGTTGAGCGGCTGGCGCCAGCCGGCCACTCGCACTTCTAGTACCCGGTCCGTTGCCTCAGGGCCGCTTGGAGACCGATTCTCGACGACCGGCTGCGACACGCTTGAGCGGCCGCTTCAACGCCAAGGCTGCTCCCGCTGCCGTACGGTCGCGTAGGCGTCGGTGTAGGTGGTCGACATGCGCTCCTCCCAGGCCGCCGCAACAGCTGGGTCTTCCGGGACCTCCCCGTGGTCGCCAGTGTGAAGAATCCAGAGATCGAGCGCTGAAGCCATGCGAGTCAGAATCTGCTGGTGCTCTTCCGAGGCTGCGAGGTTGCGCAATTCGTCCGGATCCTCCAAGGTATCGTACAGCTCCTCCTCAGGGCGGGTGCGCGCCAGGAACGGGTAGTCCTGTGCGGTGATCTCGCCGTTCGTTTCCAGCCGCTGCATCTGCCTCCAGATCGGATAGGAGATCTCCTTGTAGCGGTTCAGCTGCATGTAAGGGCGCTGGGGATGGTAGTTCCGGATGTACTTGTAGCGCTTGCCGCGAACCGCCCGAATCCTGTCCACTGTCTCGTCGCAGCGATCCCGCGCGGAGAAGACGTACTCGCGATCGGTCGACTCGCCTTGGCCGAGCAGCACTCGGCCCTCCATGTGTGGAGGCGGGTCGATGCCGGCGATCGCCAAGGAAGTGGCCGACAAGTCGATGCTGCTCACCAGCTCGTCCCGGATGCTGCCCGGCTCCAGCTCGCCCGGCCAGCGGATGATCAGCGGCACGCGGATTCCGCCGTCGTACAGGAACTGCTTGCAGCGGGGCATCGGACGGCCGTGGTCCCCGAAGAAGATCACCACCGTGCGGTCGGTCAATCCATCCTCGTCGATCCTGTCGAGCACCCGCCCCACCTTCTCGTCCAGCATCCGCACGGCGTCCAAGTAGCCCGCCCAGTCGCGGCGGGAGACCTCGTCGTCGGGGTAGTAGCGGGGCGCTGTGACGCTGTCTGGATCGGTCGGTTCCTCAATTCCGTTAGTAAATTCCCAAACCTCCGGCGGGCGCCCGCGGTGCGGCTCGAAGATGTTCACTTGGGCGTAGAACGGCTGGCCGGCGTCCCGGTCACGCCAGTTCGTACCGTCGAACGGTGCGCCGTGTTGGAAGTTGAAGTCCGTCTTGTTGCGCCCGCCCAGCCCGCTCTGATGGTCGTTGACCGTGTAGTAGCCGGCCTCGCGCAAATAATCGGTGATCATCCGCACCGGCTCGGGCAGCTGGTAGCCGTCGCCCCGGTGGCTGCGGTGGTGGTGCGCCCCGATGCTGGTCTGATGCATGCCGGTGATCAGCGCTGAGCGGGACGGCGAGCACACCGGGCAAGTCACGTAGGCGTTCGTGAACCGGGCGCCTTCCGTCGCGAGGCGGTTGATGTTCGGCGTGCTGACCTCAGTGCTTCCGTAGCACGACAGGTCGGGCGAGAGGTCGTCCGCGATGATCCAAACTACGTTCCATGGCCCGTCCGAAGGCTCTGAGCAGGCGGCTGCTCCCACCGCTAGGCCCAGCCCGACAAAATCTCTGCGAGTGGTCTGCATGTCTCTCTCCGCCTCAGCCCTCAAGCGGCTGCCGGAACGGGCCGCCCGGCCGCAGCGCACAACGGTTGCGGCCTACCGGTTCCGAATATTGTATAGGAATGTGAACTGCAGCCGGATATCCCCGCCGAGGTACTCGCTCGGGAGCGGCGGGAATGGGTTGGAGGCGCTGATTCCGGCCACCGCCGCACGGTCGAGCGATGGCGAGCCCGAGCTTCGGGCAATCACCAGCTTGGGCACGCTGCCGCTGCGCGAGACCGAGAACTGTATCAGGGTTCTGCCCCTGCTCATGCCCAGCCGCGCGCTCTCGGGAAGGACGGCGAACCAGTTCCGCCGCACTGCCGCCAGTATCTGCGTCAGGTAGGGCCGGAAGTCGACTCCGCGCGCGTCGCTGAGCAGCTCCACCGCACTGCCGGATCCCGACGGCCCTGAAGAGGGGATGCCGGCCCCGGAAATCCCGCTTACTCCGTCGCCGACCGCTTGCCGGACCGACCCGCCGCGCATCATCTGCTGAATCGCTCCTTGGACCGCCCGCCCGGGCGTGGAGGCCAGCTCTAGCGTGCCGAGCTGGGCGTCCCCCTGCCGGCTCGGCATGCTAGCCTTCGGCGTCTCAAGCTGCAACACCGCGCGACGGCGCGACGGCGCCTTGGGCATCGGCAGCAGCCGGGGATCCCGGCTCTGTGCCAGTTCCCGGCCCTCCTGAAACTCCCCCGGGGCCGGGCTCTGCGCCGGCGGCGGCTGCTCATCCTCCGTGGGCTCGGCCACCTCCTCAAGAGCCGGCGGTTCATCGTCGGTCTCCGCTGCTTCCGTCATCACCGGCTGCTGCACCTCCGGCTCCTGCGGGCCGCCGTCCGTCAGCGCGTCTGCCTCCGGCTCCGGTTCGGGCTCCGGCGCCGGTGGAGGAGATGGCAGGCCCCGGAAGCCCTCGTCCCGGTCGCCGGGAGTCTCGGACTCGCCGCTCAATGACGGCAGGTCCTCCAACGACGGCGCCACCAAGGTGAAGCGCATGGAATTCCAGTCGGCGGGTTCGATCAGTTCAAGACGGTGGGCGGCCGGGATCATTAGCAGGAGTCCCAGGACGCCGTGCAGCAGGGCTGACAGCGCCAGCAGGCCAATTCGGCGGGCTGGGAATTCGGATTCGGTCCAAGGAGGGCCGAGGTCCAGTGGAGTCGCGTCATCGACTGGCCAACGGCCGGCCCCTGCCGCCTGCCTGTAGCGGGCCACTGGATTGAAGGCGGAGGTCAGCAGTTGCGGTCCGGTCGCCCCCAATGGCAGCGGAGCGACTTGTGGCTTGCCGATCTTGCTCTGCCATCGGAGGCGAGCTCCGAACTCCGCCGTGCGAAGCCAGACTGGACGGGTGCTGGGAGCAATCCTCAGGCTGTCGGACTCGGCAATCCGTTCCCTCAAGCTCTTCGGGTAGTCCCGGAGCAGGAAATGGGGGCCGGTGTCGCGTGGATTTGCCAATTATGTGCCGGTCGCTAGGGTTCTGGAGACGACGCGGGAATGCTGGTCGATGGCACTCCTGATTCTAAGCGCCAGCCGCAGGGCCTCCAGGCCCTCTCGTCCGTCCACCTCGGGGCGGTCCCGACGACTCACGCAGGCTAGGAAGGCCCTTAGCTGGTGGCGCAGCGGCTCTCCATCGTCGGCCGCCAGCGCCCGTACCTGCGGCCGCTTCGCTTCGTCCAGCGAGATGCGAACGCCCGTGCGCCGTGCGTAATCAACCGAAATGTACTCCTGCGGCTGAAAGAAGCGCAGCTTGCGGATCCTCTCCGTGGACACGCGGCTGGCGGTGAGGTTGGCCACGCAGCCGTTGCGGAACTGCACGCGTGCGCTCGCAATGTCGGTGCGGTCCGACACCACCGAGAGACCGCTGGCATCGATCTGAACGACGTCCGCGTGCGCTAGGGCCCGTACGATGTCGATGTCATGAATCATCAGGTCGAGGACCACGTCCACGTCAAGGCTGCGAGCGCTGAACGGGCTCAAGCGATGCACTTCGAAGAACAAGGGCAGCGTCGCGGCTGTGAAGGCGGACCTGACGACCGGGTTGAAGCGCTCCAAGTGGCCGACCTGCAGGATCGCGCCGGCTGCCTCGGCAGTGGCCACAAGCTCCTCGGCAGCCGCTAGGTCCGCGGCGATCGGCTTCTCGACCAGCACGTCAATTCCCTTGCGCAGCAAGTGGGTCCCGATGCTTCCGTGCAGGCTGGTCGGCACGGCCACGCTGGCCGCGCGCACTCCGGGCGGCAAGTCTTCCACCGAGGTCAGCGGCTCGCATCCGAACTCGCCTGCCGCTTGCCGGGCGCGCGACTCCGCCCTGTCCACTACCGCGACCAGCTCGGCTTCGGGCAGGGAGGCGTAGACGCGGGCGTGGTGGCGGCCGAAGCTGCCCGTGCCGACCACGGCCACCGGAACCGGGCCTACACCGCCGGAATGCGAACGGTCCAAGCGAACACCTCCCTCCGATCAGCGGAGGTCGTAGGCTGCCATCTCCGTCTGGTTGCGAACCAGCAGGATACCGTCGGCCAAGGCGGGAACGTTCCAAGTCTTGCCCGGAATTGACTCGAACCGGGCAATTTCCCGGTACTCCTCGGGCGACGCCCCCACCAAGGCGAGATCTCCGTCCTCGCTCACGATGATGAGATGCCCCGACGCGTGCAGCAGCTGCCCGTAACGGTACCGTCCTCGCTTCCACAAGCGCTCTCCGGTCTCGACGTCGATCGCAGCCAGAATGCCCTCGTCCAATCCGTAGACCGTGCCGTCCATCAGCACGGAAGGATTGAACTTGTTCTTCATGTTCAAGTTGGACCAAGCCTCCCGGACCGAGAAGCGGCCGCCGGACTCGCTGACTTCCAGCAGCGCGGCTCCGTGGCCGTAACCGGAGGACACGAACACTCGGTTGTCATCGACCACCAGCGGCTGCGCGCAGTTCGCGTCGTAGCTGGTCCTCCATGGATGGCTCCACAGCAGCGATCCGTCTTCGACGGATGCTCCGAGCACGCGCTCGCCGCTGACGATCAGCAGCTGCTCCCTTCCGGCCAAGGTCTCCAACTGCGGAGAGACATACCCGGCCTTGTCGTCCAAGGCCGACCAGCGGACCTCTCCTGTCTCTTGGTCGTAGGCCACGATCGACTTCCCGTCACGCCCCCCTGGCAGTGTGATTACGAGGCCGTGCGTCACGAGTGGCGCGGCGGACATGCCCCAAGTCAGGTTCTCTGCTGCGGCGTCCTGCAGGATGTTTCGCTTCCAGACGACGTTGCCGTCACTGGCAGACAGGCAGACCAAGTGTCCGTTCGCGCCGAGTGCGTAGAGGTGCCCGTCATGCCAGGTAGGGGTGGCGCGCGGGCCGTCCCCGCCCATCGACTCGCTGAATCGCGTGTCCCAAGAATGCTCCCACACCTGACGGCCGCTGTGCAGCCCGTAGGCGGACACGACTTCCTTGGAGCGCCGCTGCTCGATCGTGAATACCAGGGAGTCGGCGACGACCATTGATGCGTAGCCTCCACCTACCTGCTGGCGCCACAGCTCCGGAGGCCGTCCGTCCTCCCAGTCCAAGTCCAAGGGCGTCTGGTCGTAAACGCCCGCCCTGCCCGGTCCTCGGTACTGCGTCCAGTAGTTGGTGGGAGCCTGACCGGCGGCTTCCGGCGATGCGGCGGGGCGTGCCATCACTTCCGGGGCGGTGGAGATATCCTGCCGGCTCGGATGAGCGGCGGAGACCCGATTCCGCATCCGTTCGCTCTCGATAGCACGCATCCGGCTCTCCGAATCCACATGCTCGACGACGATGCGTCGGCCGGAGCCCCCGAGTCCCAGCGTGGCGCCGGTCCACTGGATGTAGACGAATGCGAGCAGAGCCGCCGCGAAGACTGTCGCAAGGCCGAGAATCGCGATGCGTCGCAATGGCCGAGGGAGGTTCATAAGTCTGCTGCGCTCCTCGTTAGGGCTCTGGCGCCCTCACTACCTAGCCTAGCGAACATAACGCTGGGCGATGGGAAACCGCCGTCCCATGCCGAACGCCTTCGAGGTAACGCGCAGGCCGGGCGCGGCCTGCTGGCGCTTGTACTCGTTGCGGTCGACCTTCCGGGCGATCTCGGCAACGAACGAGGCTTCGTGCCGAAGCCGCTCAGCGATCGCCGCTACCGAGAGGCCTTCCTCCACGTACAGCTGCAGGATCGGATCCAACGTCTCATAGGGGGGCAGGGAGTCCGAATCCTTTTGGTTCGGGCGCAGTTCAGCCGAGGGCGGCTTGGTGAGCACTGCCTCGGGAATGGCGCCCGGACGCCGCTGGTTCGCCACGCGGGACAGATCGTAGACCATGGTCTTGGGCACGTCGCTGATGAGGGCCAGCCCGCCGCACATGTCGCCGTAGATCGTGCAGTAGCCGACTGCCAGCTCGCTCTTGTTGCCCGTGGTGAGCACCAGTCCCTCGAATTGGTTTGCCAGCGCCATGAGGATGTTGCCCCGGATGCGGGCCTGCAGGTTCTCCTCCGCGACGCCGGGCGGAGCCTCTGCCAGCAGGGGAGACAGCTCCTTCAGAAACGCCTCATGCATCGGGCCGATCGGAACGACTTTAAACCGCACACCGAGGGCCGCGGCCGTGGCGCGCGCGTCCGTCAAGCTTCCTGCGGACGAGTACGGGCCGGGCATCGCGACACCGGTAATGCTCTCGGGTCCCAACGCGTCCGCAGCAATGGCTGCGGTCAGCGACGAGTCTATGCCCCCGCTCAGGCCGACAATCGCTCGCTGGAAGCCGCACTTGGCGAGATAGTCCTTGGTTCCCATCACTAGGGCGTCGTAGACCGCCTCCGTCTCGCCGATGTCCCCGCATTCCGGCCAAGGGGGGCTCTCGATTGCGTTTTCTCGTCCAAGCTCCCAAACCTGCAGGTCTTGAGAAAACGAGGCGGCGCAGGCTCCGAGGCGGCCCGAAGGGCCGACGGCGAAGCTGGAGCCGTCGAAGAGCAGCTGATCGTTGCCGCCCACCTGGTTCACCAAGCAGGCCGGCACGCCGTGACGGGTTGCCGCCGCGCGAATCATCTCAAGGCGCAGCGAACGCTTGCCCATGTGGTAAGGCGAGGCCGAGATGTTGACGAGCGCGTCCATTCCCGCCGCCGCCAGCTCCTCGACCGGGTCGCGCGAGTAGCGCGACCGCTCCCAGAACTGCTTGTCGTTCCAAGCGTCTTCGCAAATCGTGAGGCCGAAGCGGACGCCGCCGAACTCCCACAGCCCCGGACTGCGACCGGGGTCGAAGTAGCGAGACTCGTCGAAGACGTCGTAGGTGGGGAGCAGGATCTTCTGCTGCCTGAAGTCGATGCCCCCGTCCCGCAGGCAGGCTAGGCAGTTGGTGGCCAAGTCGCTGTCTTCCGCCCGCCCGCAGAAGCCGACGATCAGCGCCAGCCCCAGCTCGGAGGAGCGCTCCGCCAACTCCTGGACAAGGCGCTCGTTGGCCTCGGCGTAGCCGGAGGTCTGAACCAAGTCTTGCGGGGGGTACCCGCTGACGCACAGTTCAGGGAAAACGGCCAGATCGGCTCCGGCCCGTGCCGCCGCGCGGGCGGTCGCCAGGATCTTCGCGCAGTTGCCGCGCAGATCCCCGACTGTCGGGTTGAACTGTGCGAGCGCCAGCTTCATCCGCGACACTCCAAGGCCCCTCGCACCGGAGGCCGCCGCCCGTCGCGGCCGGCTAGGGCTGCGGGGCTTCTTCGGTTTCGCTTCCCTCTTCGGTCATCGGGACCGGCTCCGCGACGAACTCCCGCTTCTCGGTGACACTCACCTGAGTAGGGTCGCCGGCCGGATCGTGATTTGCCAGACTGAGCGTAAACTCCAGTTCCGTCGTCTGGGCAGCCACCAGCAGGCCTGCCGCGTCGAATGTCGTCGTTTGGCTGCCGGAAGCGACTGCGTCGCTGTGATTGTCGGGCAGTGTGGCTGTCAGCATTGCGCCCGCCGTCATCACAGCTTCCGCGTCGATCCCTTCGAACATCTCGGCCAAGGCTTCAGCAACGCTGTGGAAGTCCCGTCTGAGCTGCCAAGGGCCGTCATCGTCAGTGCGGCTCAGGCGCTCGACATAGAAGACGGGCAGAGTGCCGCCGTAAGGGAGCGGTTCGAGCCGTGCCTTCAGCGTCACTTCGCCCGGCACGGCTGACGCCGGGAGATCGGCGTAGATCCGCCGGTAGGAGTCTTCGTCTTGGCGACGCAGCGACTCGTAGTTGAGCAGGCGGGTCATGGTCGCTGCCAGCGCTCCCGGGAGCGCGTCGTTCATCGCCGCGGGCAGGTTCTCGTAGCCAGAAATCTGGACGAGGCTGCCGTCCGCGGCCAGCTCATAGGTCAATTCAAGACCCTTCATTGACGCCAGGACAGGGCTGGCGATGGGATGATCCCCGCGCTTGAGCGTCACCATGCCGATCACCGCTTTGTTCTTGTAGCCGTCGTCGTCGCTGGCAACCGTCACTTGGTAGCTGATTGCTCGCTCGTCCACCACGGGCTCCGCCGGCTCCTCCGTCATCGGCTGGGTTGAGTCTCCGGCCCCGGTCCCATCACTGGCACCGTCGTTCGATCCGGGCACGTCCATGTCTTCCGAGTTGGGAGGCGGGAGCGTCACGGTGGTGCGGGTGGTCGTATCGACCACGTCGAACATGGCTCCGTTCTCGGGGCCGTAGTTCAGGGACACCATGTCGGCTGGAGCAGGAGCCGTCTGCCCGGCAGCGACGGCGCAGCTTAGGACCAGCCAGCCCCCCAGAGCTGCGGAACGTTGAGCGGTGGGAAACGTCATGAACTACCTCAAGTCTATGCGGCTGCCGGCCCGAATGCAGCCTAGAACGTCTTGCCGTCGTTGAGGGTCAGCCGGAACGGGGACCTGCTGAGGCCTGCCGCCACTCCCTCGATCGTCAGCATCGTCCCGCGGCGCAGCCCGGACCGCATGCGGTTCTCCAAGTTCAGTACGACTTCAGTCGATCCGCCAGGCGTGCTGGTCAGATTGACGGTTGCCGGTCGCTCGGGCGGAGACGCCGAAACCACGTAGAGACGCATCCTGGGAGTCAGGGCCCCGTTCAGCTGGGCCCAGGTTGAGGCGCCACCGCTTCCAGTTAGCGCCGTCTGGAGGTCCTTGAACACCCACAGCAGCGGATTCTCCTTGCGTGATGCCTGCTCGGCCTCGAAGTCCAGCTCCTGGGTCGACTTGAGCTCGATCCGCTTGGTCGGCAGCGCCGAAGCCTTGGCCATCTCCTCAAACTGCGGCCAGTAGAGATCGAACGCCTTGTCACCGTAGTTCTTGCGCAGCAGACTCTCCTTCACGTACTCCGCGACTTGGGTCCGGGCCTCGGCCGGCATGGCATTGGGGCCGTCATAAAGGGCTGCGCGCGCGAAAGAGAAGAAAGCGATGTCGTACTTGGAGGCGTCGTTCTGAGCAAGCACGACTTGTCCCAGCCAGTAGGCGACCTGCCCGCGGGAGGGGTCCAGCTCCAGCACCTTGCGGAACGACTCCTCAGCACTCATGTTGTCCTTCTGCTGCATCTTGCCCCAGCCGATCGTCTGGTGGGCAGCCACTTCAGCCTGCAGACGGGCGTTGTCCCACGCATCCTGGGGAACGGTGTCCGGCTTCGCCGCGAACTGCTTGCTGATGCCGCCGGCCAACATCTCGCCCGCCGCCTTGGCGCCGTCAGCGATGGTGCCCGGATCGCCCGTCCCAAGGTTCGGGCTCAGCAGGGTGATCACATAGTTGGCAGTGAAGTCTCCCGGGACGAGTGCCAGCAAATCCTTCGCCGCAGCGACCGCCTCCGCGGCCTGGCCGGCCTTCTGGTAGCTGTCCAGGTAGAACCGCGCCCGCTCCAAGTTGAAGTTGGTTTCCGGATACTTCTCCTTCCACTGGTCCAGCAGGGCCAGCTTGGCCGTCGGGTCCGCCTCCGCGTAGACCTTGCTGATGATGTCGTACTCGGCCCGGTCCTTGTACTCCTTCTGCTGGGGATTTGGGATGGCTACGGCGGCCACCATCAGCAGCAGGCAGACCGTGAGAGCGACTTGGGTGATTTGCTTCAGAATCATCTTGAACTCCGGATGGCGCTCCTGAACGCCTAACTTGGGATCATCGCACAGGCGGCGGCCAAGCGCAACTCAGGGCGCTGCTCACCAAACTGCCGGGCGCAGGTGCAATTCGCCTATAGATTATAGGGCACGGCGTGAGCGACTGCAACTGGACGCCCTCGGCCGCCTCACTGCTGGCCCCGTGTCGGGGCCGGATTTGCGGCAGCACTCCAGACGCGCAGTTGCTCCCCGGCAGCGTATGCGGCATGAAGCGGGTAGAGCCACCGTGTGGCGCCGATCGGACGTACTGCCCTGCGTGCGGCCCCACCCCTCTTGGCGTCACACCTCGGACGGCAACCACTGTTGCTCCTCTCAGCACCAAGCCCTGCCCAAGCCTAGGCATTCCCCAGATCGCATCTAGCCCACCCTCCGCGGTCGCGAATGGCCCCAGGAGCAGACGATCCGCCTTCGACGCGGTCGGCTGCTAGCCGTTAGCAAGGCGATCGCCCTGCGCCGGTGGGACCTGTCGCCCGCCGCCCAGGTGCGTGTTCGAACGAGCCGTCGCGGGCTGCGGTGTCGGATTCACGAGAACAAAGGCAGGACATCCGTATTGCTGAACGGGAAGCGCCTGCTGTCCTCGGTGTCTGCCATGCCGAGGTAGTACCTGAGGGCCTTGTGGATGTGCTTGGGGTAGATCCGCGTTCCGGCTACGTCGTCCCGCTGGAGCGTAGCGGGATTGACCTTGTATGCGAAGTGCAGCTCATCCGTCTCTCCGACCACTCGATTGGTCCAGCGCTGGTTCTTCTCCATCACAATGAAGCTGCCAATCGGCCAGTGGTCCTTCCCCGCCTCCGCGTTGTACTTGTTGGTCCGCCCGAAATCAGAACCCATCACCACGACCATACGGTCTGCGACACCGTGAATCTCGGCATAGTCCCACAGGTAGTCCACGGAATCGGTTAGGTTCCCCAGCAACCACCCCTGATCCCGGTCGTGGTCGTCGTGCGTGTCGAATCCGCCGAGGCGCAGGTCGGCGCTGACAGCCACGCCGGCCGTGAACGCCAGAACCGTCAACTGCGCCTGGCGCTTGAGCGTGCTGCGGTACAACCCGTACTCCTCAACCTGCTGAAGATCGCTGGCATCAGGGATCATGGCCGCGAAGGAGCGCAGGCCCTCGGTCGCATCCGAAGCAAGCGCTGCGGCGTAGAGTTCCCGGTTGCGCGCCGCCCGCGGCAGCAGGTTCGGTGCCGCGGCGAGCCTGGCGGCCCGGACATCTCGATGCCGCGTGATGGCATCCCAGTCATCGGGATGGAAGTAGGGCCGGCGGTCGGGATCGCCTCCTACGAGCTCGGGACCGGCGATGTTCCGTATCTCGCTCGGATTGTTCAGCCGCGTGAACACGGCCACGCCGGCCGTGTTGGAGAATCCCCCGAAGCTGAGATAGGGCATCGAAAGGCCGGCGCCGTTGCGGGCCGCATGCAGGGCCGTGGTAGTCGGGTAGCCCTCCGAGATCCGCCCGCTCCAGTTGTGGACTATCCCTGCGCTGTGGGAATTGGTTTGGGCGTCGACGCCGTTCACGACCAGCATCCGCCGGTAATACTTCTCGAAGAACGGCACGTTCCTCGCGAACGGGGCGAACCGAATGTTTCCCGCCTGGCGCGGCTCGCCGGTGGCGGCCCAATGATTGATGATCGGCTCGCCGGCCACGTTGGTCTTCGGATCGCAGAAGCTGGTTGGATCCCAGCCGCCGTCCGCCTGGACGAACACGAACAGCTTGCCCCTGTAGTCGGCCGCACTCGCTAGGGGCACCTTGAAGCCAGATGCCGCTCCCATTCCCAGCAGGCCTGTCGCGAACTCACGGCGCGTCATCGCATCCTTCCCTAGAAGTACAGATACCGGTAATCCGTGAGCAGGTATGCCAGCGTGACGACCCAGGTCCGGATCGTGTAGTTGGGATCGCGAAGGTCGATTCGGCTGTCAAGCTCCCGGATGCGGTCATTGCTCACCGCCCGGCTCGCGCCCCCGGAGCCGAATTCCAGTGCATCGCCGAGGATTCCCTCGAAGTAGAGGTGGTCACTCAGGAGGCTGCATTGCATTCGCGACCCCGAGAAGGCCAGGTTTTCCGCAGCCCGCTTACGGTTCCACACCTCGACAAAGAGGTCATAGGCCTCGTCAACGTCAGGGGAGTCGAGAGCCACGCGCACGCCATACAGCTTGCGGTGCAGGTCAGCCAGCTTCCTCCGGATAGCTGCTGCCCCCGACCCATTGCCATCAGTCGCCTCGATGAGAGTCTCCAAGCGTGCATCTTCTTCGGCAGCCCTGTCCTGATGGGCAACCACCACGAGCGTGTAGGTCCCTGCCGTAGGGATCCGGAGCGGGATGTCCAACGAGCAGTTGGAGAACATCTGGTAGAACTCGCCTCGCGGGCGACCACAGCTCTGCCGGGCCGCTGACTCCAGCTCAACCTCGAGGACTGCCTCTCCGCTGCTGCTGCGAACGACCAGGCGATCCAAGTACAGGTTGCGGTCGAGTCCCTCCTCTGCATCCGGGCCTTCGGTCGGAACACGATTGTTGGTGTATGCGAGACGGATGTTCTTGGGTCCGGCCCCGACCTGGATCTCCCACTGCAGCAACTGCCTCTGCTCCGAAGAGTCCGCTTGCACCTCAAACGCTCGGAAGTGCTCCGAGACCGGCGTGTCGGTGCTGCTGATCCCGTCGAACAGCAAGCGACTGCCCTCGGGCCAGTAATAGAACTCGCGGCGGACGATCGGGCAGCTCACCTCGGACGCATGGCTTTGGGCCACTGCCGCCATGAGCGGGGCCATGTCGCCGGTTCGCTCGACGATCCCGTCCGAGTCGATCCCTCCATAGAGCAGCTGGTAGCCGCTGAAACCCTGCGGATCGTGCAGTTTGCTCCGTGCCTCGCCGGTTCCGAACGGGAGACTGAAGCGCCTGCCCCAGACATAGCCGGCGATGGCCTCGGTCTTCCTTGCGAGCTCCTCCGGGGTCAGCAGCCGCTCGACTCCGGCATCCCGCAGGGCGGCTGTCCGGATCCCGTCGTCCGCCGTGATCGACTCGGCCCGGAACCACGGAGAGAGCGCAATCTCCGCGAGGAGGTCCCGCGCGTTGTAAGGTGCGCCTCCCCTGAATCCGATCCGGAAGCTTGTCGCGAGCTCTTCAACTTCCAGATTCTGGGCCGCGGCGGCGAGACGGAGCGCGTCGAAACTGGAATCCGAGGTCTCAGCGGGCGGCTCCACCAAGTCGACTCCCATAATCGCCGGCCACCAGAATCGGACCGCAGCCCGCGCAAACCTCTCGTCGGCAGCGATGCGCTCTGCAAGCCACTGCAGGCTGTTGTCCGCGCTGGGCGCGGTCTCGCCGTTGAAACCCGGCTGGCGCATGTCGCGGAACCAGGTATCGCCGCGCTGGTAAGGAGTCGCCGTGCCGTCCGTGGGTCTCTTGTACAAGGTGGGCAGGGAGTCGAGACCGCCGTACTTGTCGCGATAGAGCCCCATCGCTCCGTAGTTCTGGTACGCGCCGGCCACTGGGTCCATGGGAATGTGGCAGACGATGCATGCCGGGTTGTTCATCGTGGGGTTGTTGGAATCGGCCAGCGCATCGGGGTCGGTCGTGCGGGCGGCCGACTTCTCGATATCCACTCCGAGGAAATGGTAATACGTCCACCTGGACCGCGCGCGGTTTCGATTCGTGGCCGTCGTCGGATAGCGCTTCAGGAACACTGTCGTGTTGAGGACCCCGGCGTGGGGGTACTCGGTGGCGAGGATGCCGGGATTGAGGACTCGACGGCCCAGCACGGGATCCTCTTCCACGACCTGGGAGCCGTGCCTGCGGTAGTACCCCTCGATCTTCGACGGCTTGAATTCAAAGGGGTCCTCGGGGTCTTCGAATTCTGTGTCGGCACCGTAGGCTTCCGCAGCCATCGGGTTGGCCATGATGTAGTCCGCTGTGAGGATTTCCGTGTACGGCAGGTCGTTCTCGACCACATGCGCGATCAGTTCCAGCGGAGCCCGCGCCATGCCGTACTGCGCTGCGTACTCGTGCTGCCTGTAGATTGGCGAGCGCCGCGGGGCCTCGTTGTAACCGTTGGCAACTGCTTCTTGGGACAGCTCGTAGCGCTTGTTCGTGAGATTCACAAACTTGAACTCGCCGAAACGGACCACGTCTCTGCGCTCCCGGTCGGTCAGCAGCTGGTCGTTCGCCGCTCTGACTAGGAACTCATGGAAACCCGGGCCCTGCATCAACTCCCTGATTGATCTCCGCAGCCTCGCCTCCCCGCCGCTGCGAACGGCGCCGAGTTCGGCTTGCGAGGGGAGGCGACCGGCGAATAGCAGAGCGGCCCGGCGCAGGGTTTTCTCGGGCGATGCCAGCGTCACGCCCTCGAACAGCGTCTCTGGTGAGAGTCCCCCCGAGGTGGTCTCCCCGCCGAGGGCGCGCAGGAAACGCTCCATGTTTGCGAAGTCCGCCGACCCCGGCACTACCTGGACGCCTCCGCCATGACCCGCAGCACCTTGGATCTTGTTGAGGATGAGATCCGCGCCGCCCTCAGCATCGTCGAGAAAGCCTTGGAATGCAGCGATGTTCGCCGCTTGGTGCCCAGCCATGTCTGAGGGCGTGAACACCAAGCGCGTGTGGCCCGAGATGCCGCCCGCGACATGGCAATGGATGCACTTGGCCTGGATCACCTGGCTCGAGAGGTAGTCGCCGAAGATCCCGGCAGGGGACTCGCCCGGTTGCGCGACCGATTCCCAAGGGATCCGGGGCGGTGCAATCGCAAGCCTCGGGCGAATCGGGCTCCGCTTCGGCTGCAGGCCAAGGCGCAGAACGGGACCGGGACCCCCAAGAACAGGACAAACAGTCTGCGATGCCCCGGAGTGCAGAAAGACTGCTTGGTATGAATGTGCAGATTCGCGCCGCTCGGCGAGTGCGGTTCGCGCCTCCTCAAGCCGCTCGAGCTCTGCTTGCAGAACGGATTCCTCGGTTGCGCCGACACCAGTTTCGACGATCGAGAGAACTTGCCCCCGGAGCAGCGCGGCCGCCGGGAGCAGAACTAGGATCCCACCCAAGACCCAGCAGAGCCTGCGCGCGGGTACGCTACTGCAAGCGCAATTGCCACCTTCAGGGCCCATTGATTTGCGTGTCCGCCCGGACACAACGAAGTATAACCGGTGGCCTCCTTCGCGGCAGCCCGCAGCGGCGCAAAACCTGTGGCCAATGCAGGGCCTGAGACGGCATTGGCCGCGGCCGACTCTGTGGTGCGCAGGGGATCTACCCATCGAGGCCTCGCGAATCTGGCTAGGCCACGGAATCGGAGATAGGAGAGGGCTGAACGACTGGGCCCGGCTTGGAGCATGGCGGGTGGATCCGGAGTTGATCTGCTCCGCTTCGCGGGTGCTGCCGCAGAGGGACAGTCACCTGCCAGCACGCTTGCCACCCGCGCTGGACGCGAGCCCACGTACCGCCCACCGAGCGATACTCGCCCATCATCGGCCCCACACTTTGTGCGGAGGAGGCACATACACAAGTAATCATCGCGATTGATGTAACTTGCGTCTCGGAGGCTGCTCTACTCTGGATGACTGCTAGGACATACGATGACCAGAAGTCTGACCCAGCGCCCCCCCTACAATCCTTACCACTGCTGCCTATAATCCACTTATGAAGCTTCTCAGAGTCGCAGCGCTCTTGGATACGATGTGCGAGCGCACGGGACGCCCCCAAGAGCGCTTGGTCGGAACACACATCGGCCTGCGCCGAACGCCGACTTGGGCAGCGTTGCTGATCGTGTGCCTCTGCGTCTGGGGCGGCACTACTTCGGCACAACTGGCCGACGGCCACGTTGTGGGCTTCGTCTTCGACCAATCAGGCGCATCCATTCCCGGATCGTCGTTGTCTGTCAAGAACGACTCTACGGGCGTGACCTGGCAGCAGGCGGCCGACTTGATGGGCGGGTACCGCTTCAACAATCTGCCCGTGGGCCACTACACCTTGGAGGCGTCAGCCGACGGCTTCTCCACCAAGGCACTGTCCGGGATCAGCGTCGCCCTGAACCGCTCGACGACAGTCAACGTGACTCTCGACGTGAGACAGATCGACACGGAAGTCTCCGTCACTGTCGCAACCGCTCAGATAGACACCACTTCGCCCTCGATCTCAGGGGCGTTCAACACTCGGCAAGTGGTCTACAGCCCCAGCACCGACATCGCTTTGGGTGTACTGAACCTGTCGCTGCAGGGAGCGGGCGTCGCCTCCAGCGGCGGAACGGGCCTAGGAGAGGGGCCGTCCATCGGCGGGCAGCGCCCCCGCAACAACAACTTCATGATCGAAGGCGTCGACAACAACGACAAGAGCGTCACTGGACGGGTGGTCGACGTGCCGAACGAGGCAGTGGCGGAGTTCTCCCTTCAGCAGAACCAGTACAGCGCCGAATTCGGCCGCTCCACGGGAGGGCAGTTCAACATCGTGATCAAGAGCGGGACGAACAGCCTCCACGGCTCCCTGTTCGAGTACTTCGCCAACCGGCATCTGAACGCCATCGACGAATCCAACAAGCGCAGGGGCATCCGGAAGAACCCCCGCCTGGACGACAATCGCGTCGGAGCGACGGCTGGCGGGCCGGTCATCCGGAACAGGCTGTTCTATTTCGGCACGTTCGAGCTGAACCCCGTCGGGATTGCCGCCGCTCCGGGAAGGCCGTTCGCGTCTCCGACCGCCGAGGGCTTCGCCGCGCTCGACCGGATGCAGGGGATTTCGCGCACGAACTTGGAAGTCTTGAAGCGCTACGTACCGCCGGCACCGGCCGCGGAGCGATCAACGACCGTGCTCGGCAACGAGATCCCTATCGGGACGCTGCCGATCAACGTGCCCGCCTACCAGAACAACAGTTCCGCGCTGGCGAGCGCCGACTACACGAGCACGAAGGGCCACCAGACCCGCTTCCGCTACATCCGCAACGCCAGCGTCGCCGTCGATCCGGGAGCCGTTCCTGACCTCCCCTCGTTCACAAGCGAGAGTCGCAAGTCCCAGCAACTGGCGACGCTGTCATTCTTCCAGACACTCTCGCCCTCGTGGTTCGCGGAGTTTCGATCAGCGTACGTGAGATCGTCCGACGCCCTCCCCTCCGGCGACTTCGAGTTCCCGGGCCTAGACTCGTTCCCGAACATCTCCATCGAACAGGATCTCGACATCCAAATCGGCCCATACGCCATCAGCCCGCAGTCCGGAGTGCAGAACACCTACCAAGCAGTCGCCAACCTGACCTACATCCGAGGTCGCCACACCTTGAAGTTCGGAGCGGACGCACGCCGCAACATCACGTCCGAACTGTTCATACAGCGCCAGAGAGGAGACTACAACTACTCCACACTTGAGCGGTACCTGCGCGACCTCAGTCCGGACATCCAAGCAGAGCGCAACACGGGAGGCAGCGTCTACAACGGAAACAACACGGAGTTCTACTCGTACTTCTCCCTTGAGAGCAAGCTGCGGCGGAACTTCACTCTGACAACGGGGCTGCGCCACGAGTTCAAGGGCATGCCCTACGGAGACAAGCTGCAGAGAATCAACGCCATTTCCTCTGTGCCCGGAGTCTTGGAATTCCGCGAGCCGCGAGCCCAGATGAGGAATTTCGCCCCCCGGGCGGGAATTGCCTATTCTCCGGGAGCGGACGGCAGGACGGTCGTGAGGGCCGGTTTCGGCATCGCCTACGACAGCTACTTCACGAATCTCGGCACGCTGACCAAGCCGCCCCAGCTCGAAAACACATTTCGGGGCGACACGACCGTCGACAC
This sequence comes from Bryobacterales bacterium, assembly GCA_963662745.2. Lineage (GTDB taxonomy): Bacteria > Acidobacteriota > Terriglobia > Bryobacterales > UBA6623 > VXMF01. The sequence continues at coordinate 2,316,512 of CAXXUI010000001.1, read as the reverse complement.
GGAGAACTTTCTCGCTGACGGAGGCATCAGACCAGACCAGCGACCGCAAGAGCTGGACGAGGAAGGCGCCCGCTCGCTGACCTCGGCCTTCATCCATGATCAGCACCTTCCGTACTCGATCCAATGGAACTTCGGCCTCGAGCGAGTCGTGGCCGATGACTACACGTTCTCGGCCCGGTACTTGGGCACGCGCGGTGTCCGGCTGTTCACCCAGTCGATCCTGCCGCTGGTCGCCCGCGCTCATCCGGGGCGCTCGCTCCCCACGTTCCTCCGGCGCCCGTCGCAGGCCGAGCTGGACGATCTGCAGCTGACGCTCGCGGACATCGATTCCGATCCGATCGCACTCCCGCGCTTCACAGATGCGGGTTTCAGCCCCGTGATCTACGGCTTCCTGAATCGCGGCAACTCCGTGTACCACGGCTTGGCGGCGGAGGCCAAGCGGAGGTTCTCGAACGGCCTGCAGTTCATCGCGGCCTATACATGGAGCAAGAACATCGACGACAGCACCGCGGACTTGTTCTCCACGCTGCTATCCCCGCGGCGTCCTCAGGACTTCCAAGACATGCGCGCCGAGCGAGCGCGCTCCTTCTTGGACCGGACCCATAGGTTCACGGTCGCCTGGGTCTACGAGGCGCCGTGGTTCCGCACTGCGGCAAGCCCGTTCAGAAGGCACTTGCTGGGCAACTGGGTGCTTTCGGGGATGTACACGGCGGAATCGCCCCAGTACGCCACAGTGCAGAGCGGACTGGACTCGAACCGCAACCTGGACGCCGCAGCAGACCGCGCGATCGTCAATCCCTCGGGGCAGGACCGCATCGGCAGCGATGTGACAGCGCTGACAAGAGGCGACGGAGAGATCGTCGGGTATCTGGCCGACAACCCGAACGCGCGCTACATCAAGGCGGGGGCGGGCGTCCATCCCAACGGCGGACGGAACACCCTCCCGCTGCGCGGCATCAACAACTTCGATGTCAGCGCCACCAAGCGCCTGCCGGTCGGCGAAACGAAGGCTGTCGAGTTCAGGGCGGCATTCTACAACGCCCTGAACCACCCTCAGTTCACGCCCGGGTCGCTCAACAGCGTTCGCGCTGTTGCGTCCAACATCACGCGCAGCAACCTGATTCCAAGCCACGCGCTGTTCGACCGGCCGGAGCAAGTCTACAACAGCAACTCGCGCGAGATCCGGCTCGTCCTGCGATTCACGTTCTGAGAGGGAACCGGCCGGCCCCGGAGCTCTCCGAGCAACGCAGCGCACACAGCAACGGCGGACCCGGCACCAAGCGCCGGAGGAGCCAAGAACGATGTGACCCCTACTGGATCGAGGAGCCGCTTCGGCCGGACGACCACGAGTCCTGCCGTGCGCTCAGCCAGTCCCAGCCACTGCCGCTCGCGTCAGGCGAGCACGAACCGGCCGAGGCGTCATTCCGGCACCTGATCAAGTCCGGCCGGATTGACTTCGAACAGATGGATGTCTGCTGCCAAGGCGCCTTTGCGATGGGAGAGCGGGTCTTCTCTGCAGCGGCCGAGCAAGGGATCCGCTTCGCGTTTCACAGCTCGGGTACGTTGCTTGAAGTGATCGCTGCCGCGCAGCTCGGCGTCTGCTGGGACCAGTCGGGAGTGGAGTGACTGCAGTACCCCCCGGCACTCGAACGACGGAAGGCCCAGGATGTACGCAAGACCCGCCGCCGGTGAAATCCGCTATGCGGGAATGGTTGGAACGATTTGACTCCAATGCACAGAGCCAGTTCCGACTCGCTTCGCTGCGCCTTCGCAGCTTGGGTGCTCTTGACCGTTGCATCACCGCCGGCGACGGGACAGCACTACCGATTGGTGTTCGGAGGCGCCCTCTCCGCCGTCGCCGATTGGAGCGATTCCGTCTCGGCAGCGATGGGAGCTGTGTTGATCGGCGAAGCGCACCAATTCGACCTGGGCGGGACACTCAGCGCGGCCAGCTGGCTGTGCGGGAACCAGTGGGACGGCAGGCTGCAGATGGAGCCCAATGATGAGGCCGTCTTCCCGTCGACGCGGTGGAAGGGCGTGATCCTGGATGTCTCGGGCGGAGAGCGAGCCGTCTTCGACATAGAGACCGCAAAAGGCGCTGCCTCCGTCCGTCCTCGCGAAGTTCCGTTCCAGAGGATGCTCGACTTGTTGGACGGCCGCATCCTTGTGGAGCGCGCGCCGCCCCTCAGGCGGCTTTCCCAAGGGATGGCCGACGACGACTACTCTGCCGTGGCCATAGGACCGGACGGCCGAGTGTGGGTCGCTTGGATTTCCTTCGCGGACGGAGCCGACATCATCCAGCTTCGCTCGTCTCCGAACGCGACAGATTGGGGGCCGGCTCAGTCGATCTCGCATCCCGGCGACTACCAGCACCTGTCCTTGGTCTCGACCGAGCCGGGCACTTCGACCGCTGTGGCGTCGGCCATTCAGGACGGCGTTCTCCGCCTGTTCAAGGCCGAGTACTCCGTTGGCGGCGAGCCGACCGGCGCAACATTCACGCACGGGCCGGGCCCGGACGCTTTCCCGCGCATGGCCGCGGCTCAAAACGGCGAGGTCTACTTGGTCTACCGGTCCGGCAGCGACTCCAATACCGACACATCACTCCGCGTTCGGCGCGAGGGAGCGTGGCGGGAGTCGGTCCGAGTCGCGAGCCATCCCGCGAATGACTGGGAGCCGGCTGTGGCCCTGAACTGACGCGGGGAGGCCGCCATCGCATGGGACAGCTACCGACACGGCAACGACATGATCTTTCTGCACCGCATGTCGGAACGGACAACCTTCCGGCCCCCCGCGAGGTCGACAACGCCTTGCCGGCTCCGGAAGCGCTCTTGTGGCAGACATACAGCATGGAGGTCGGCGGTCGCCAGTACAACCTAGGGGGACCTCCATACCCATTCCGACCTGTCTTTCGACGACTACAGCGACGGCAGCGTGTACGACATGTACCGCTACACCATCGATGCCGCGCGCATGGACTTCCTCGGTCCATCCGAGCAGCTTCTCCCTGAACAGATGGACACCTCCCATCAATGGCGGATGGTCGACCGGGCCGTGGAGGTCTTCAAGTTCCCCGGAACCATTTCCCCGATGCTCAACTACGAGCGCACGGTCCGCTATCCCGAAGGCCATCGCAACATCGTGTAGAACGGCCGCGGGTACGAGCCCGTCCGCATCCTCGCCGGCGACCAGGACAACGGCGCCTCCGAGAGCGACACCGTCCGGCTCGGGGAGCGGCTGCCCGACGGCGGCTCCCCCGAGGCAATCAGCATTCCCTACACATCGGCCACACAGATGGGCACCGCCTGGCGGAACAACGACGAGCGGGTGGAGCGGCTTGTCGAGAAGTTCCAAGGCAACCGGGATTCGTACGAGTATCTCGGAGCGCCGCGAGGCGCCACGGCCGAAAGGATCCAAGTCGGGACTACATCACTTCAGGTGAATCGGAATCGGGCCGACGCTTCTCATCCAGTACTCCTATTGCAAGCTGTCAAGTGCCGAATTCTCCGCCGCGATTGACTGCACCGGACTCCGAGAATCGAATGCCGTCGGTTCCCGCCGCAATGTCGTCACCGCCTTCGCGGGCTACTATCTGGACAGGATTTCGCAGCCGTGCCGGGACTCTCGGCTGGCTGAGGACTGGCCTTCTGGGCTGCCATGCTGGCACCGATTCGTAAGCGCGCCGCAGTTTCACCAAGACAAGATTCTGGGGAGCGGGCCGCCATCTGCCTGCCGCTCCCACCGACATCCGTTGCCGTCCACCCGGTGCGCCAAGGCCGAGCACAGAGTCTGCCATCCGCCCCCGGCTCGGGGAACACGCCGCGCAATAGAGAGCGCCCGTCAAATTGGAACGCCGTTCCCGAACTTCACTTTGACGACTGCGCCACGATCCGATATCTGCTACTATGAGAACTAGGTGGCCGCGAGACATGGCCGCTATGTTGGTTGCACCGGACGCTCCTGCAGGACCGCGGTCGGCGCGTGATGTTCTGAGGTCCTGCACAAGCAGAAGGATGGGAAAGCCCATGACCTTGGACATCGGATCAATCCTTGACCAGCTCCGGAGGGAGCACGAGCAGGTGGCGAATGCCGCCAGCGCGCTGAAGAACCTCACAAGTTCCCGAGCCGAAGAGAAGGTGCTCGATACGCTCGTTCAAAAGCAGAACCTCATCGAGGACGCCGTCGTAGCCCTTGAGAACCTCGCTCGCGCCCAGGGCAAGCGTCGCGGAAGGCGCCCGGCCTGGATCAACGAGGTCACGGAGCGCAGGGCGAGCCGCAAGAGCTAGCGGCGACCGCTCATTCGAGTCGGAGAACGCCTTGGCCGGTGCCGTCATCGGTCGGAGTCGGTTGCTAGTACAGCAGGTACCGGTTCCGCCTTGCGGTGAATTCGGCCAAGGACTCGGTGGACAGTTCCTGAATGCGGTCCAGAGTCGCCCCATTCGCTAGGGCGTCGAGAACAGCGCGATTGCCGATCAGTTTCTCGGTTGCGCTGAAGGCCGCTCGGTTCGGATGCAGCGTGCGCAAGGCCACGGCCAGAGCGAAACCGAGGCGAGTGCTTTCCAGTTTCTCCCGATCGGTAATCGTGATCTGCACTCCGTCAATCACTTGTCCTGCGAAGACAGAACTCCGGGGGCGGGCCATTCTCGGATAGAGGCTCGCTCCCGGAATATCCATCTGGCGCACGGTTTCCGCCAGCGCGGCTCCAGAGATCCAGTCCGCTCCAACGAATTGGAACGGGGTGTCGGTTCCTCGGCCCACTGAGTAATCCGCGAGCCACTCCAGCAAGGCGATTCCCGGATAGAGTATCGCCTGATCAATCGTGCGGAGGTTCGGCGAGGGGTTCGTCCACCGCAGCCTCGTCTGGTCGAACCACAGGTGCCGTCTCCAGCCTCGCAGCGGTACGACCGTCAGCTGTGCGCCGATTTCTCGCTCTGCGTTGAACATCTTCGCCAGTTCCCCGATCGTCATTCCATGCCGCACCGGGATGGTGTGATACCCGACGAATGATTCGAAGTCGGTATCGAGCACCGGCCCCTCCACGCGGACGCCGTTCACGGGATTAGGACGGTCCAACACGAAGAACTCGACACCGGCCTGGGCGGCCGCCTCCATTGCGTAACCCATGGTCGTGATGTAGGTGTAGAAGCGGGCGCCTGCGTCTTGGATGTCGAACACTAGAGCGTCCAAGTTCCGCAGCAGTTCGATGGGCGGCCTGCGCCGGTCGCTGCGGTAGAGGCTGTAAACGGGAATCCCCGTCGCCGTGTCGCGGCCGTCCGCGACATCTTGGATGTCGAGCGTGCCGTCCAAGCCGTGCTCGGGCGAGAAGATGAGCCGCAGATCGACGTTGGAGGAGTCGGCGAGCAGGTCTATGTTGCGGCGGCCGTGCCGATCCACGCCTGTATGGTTGGTGACAAGGCCGACCGACTTACCGGCCAAGGGAGCGAAGTCCTCGGCCGCGAGAGTGTCGAGACCGGTCTGCACGTCGGAATGCGAGGCGCTCCGCGGCTGGGACGCCGGTTGGGCCGCGCCCGTTCGCAGGGCGTCTGCCAGGCTGATGTTCGCCGCGGCGATGGATGCGATCCGGCTGCGCAGCCTCACGATCGAAGTGCCGTCCTTCGGGTGCACGCGATTCGTCATCACGGCGACGAAGGATTGGCTGGCTGGGTCGATCCACAGAGACGGCCCCGTGTAACCGGTGTGCCCGTAAGAGGCAGTGCCAAACAGGTCTCCCCTTGGGGAAGAGTAGGGTGTGTCGATGTCCCAGCCGAGGCCTCGCGCCGCCTTGCCAGTCGGGCTCTGCGGGGTGCGCATGCGCAGCACGCTCAGCGGGCTCAAGATGCGGACTCCGTCGAGTTCGCCCCCGTTGAGCATCATGCGTGCGAATCTCGCCACGTCTTCGGCCGTCGAGAACAGGCCCGCCTGGCCGGACACGCCGCCCATCATCCTCGTGGTGGGGTCATGCACGATCCCTCGCAGCACCTCGCCGCCCTCCAGCACTTCCGTAGGCGCGGTGCGGCTCCGCAGACGGGCGGGTGGCCGGTACATCGTGTTCGACATTCCTAGCGGCTCGTGAATTCGGCGGCGGACGAACTGGTCGACGGGCTCTCCGGCGGCCCGCCGAACGATTTCGGCAAGCAGAATGTAATTGACGTCGCTGTACACGAAGCGCGAGCCCGGAGGATGCGCCAGTTCCTCCTGCAGTGCGAGGGCGACGCCCGTCTCGTACCCGCTCCATGGCGGGTCCAGCGTGAGCCCCGGGCGCAGGCCGGAATAGTGAGTCAGCAGCTGCTGGACCGTGATCCTGGCCGGATCCCGGAACTCGGGCAAGTAGGTCTGGATGCGGTCATTCAGCCGCACCTTGCCCTCTTCTACCAGCATCATGACCGCCGGCGCAGTGGCCAGCACTTTGGTTAGCGACGCGCAGTCGAACAACGTGTCGGAGGTCATCGGCTCGCGCTCTGGGACGATGCTCCGCGAACCGTAGCTCGCGAAGTGCAGGCGCTCCCCCCTGGACTCGATCCACAGCACGGCTCCGGGAACCAAGCCGCGCGTCACGGCCTCCTCCAGCGCCGCATCGACCTTCTCCCCGCCCGGCCAGTCCACTGCCGCCGAGCAAGTCGGCGCGGCGGCGATGCTGAGCACCAGCAGGGCGGCGGCTAGGATGCGGCTCGGGCTGGTGGGGCGCGAAGCGGAAATGTCGGTCACGATGCAATCGTAGCAGCGCCCGGCGGACCGCCGTTGAGGGCGCTTCGCGCGGGCCCGCCGAGCGCGTGGCATACTGGATTGGCGGAGTTTCGCGTCCCCCATGCGCCGCCCGTGGCGGCGTGAAGGGCGGTCGGATGTGGGCGTCCGGTCGGCTGGTGCCGACTGCGGGAACCGCGTGCATCATGCTGGATCGGGCCTATTTGCGGCAGAACTTTGAAGATGTCAAGTCCCGTCTGGTCGACCGGACGGACCTCGGTGTCTTGGACTCGTTCTCAGACAGCGATGCCCGGCGCCGGGTGGCAGTCACGAGGATCCAGACGCTGCAGCATCAGCGCAACCTGCTCAGCTCCAAGGTCGCCAAGGCTCGACGCGCCGGTCTCGACGCCCTCGACATCGTCAAGGACGCTCGCGAGCTGCACGGTGAGATTAAGTCGCAGGAGCACGTGGTCCGCGAACTCGACGAAGAGGTGCAGCGAGCCCTGAACCGCATTCCCAACCTCCCGCACGAGACGGTTCCGCCGGGCAGGGATGAGTCGGGGAATCTCGAGGTGGAGCGCTGGGGCGAGCCGCCTCGGTTTGACTTTCCCCCGAAGCCGCACTGGGATCTCGGCGTGGACATGGGGATCCTAGACTTCGAGCGGGCTGCCAAGCTGGCCGGCGCGCGATTCGCGGTCTATCGCGGCGCCGGGGCGAAGCTTGAGCGGGCGCTCATGAACTTCATGTTGGACCTCCATACGAGTCAGCACGGCTATACGGAGGTGCTGCCGCCGTTCATCGCCAACTCCAAGAGCCTGTACGGCACGGGCCAGCTCCCGAAGTTCGCGCAGGATCTGTTCAAGCTGGAGTCGACCGACTATTGGCTGGTGCCCACCGCCGAGGTCCCGCTCACGAACCTGCATGCCGGCGAGACGTTGGCTGCGGAAGACCTGCCGATCTCGATGGCCGCTTTCACCCCGTGCTTCCGCAGCGAGGCTGGCTCCTACGGTCGGGACGTGCGGGGTGTGATCCGGCAGCACCAGTTTCAAAAGGTGGAGCTCGTCAAGCTCGTCAAGCCGGAGGACAGCTACGCACAGCTGGAGCGGCTGACGTCGGACGCGGAAGCAGTCCTCCGCCGTCTGGACCTTCCCTATCGCAAGGTGCTGCTGTCCAGCGGCGACATGGGATTCAGCGCCGCCAAGACCTACGACTTGGAGGTGTGGCTGCCCGGCTTGGGTGTCTTCAAGGAGATCTCCTCCTGCAGCAATTTCGAGGCGTTCCAAGCTAGGCGTGCCCGGATCCGCTGGCGGGCCAAGCGCGGCCCCAAGGCCAAGTCGCGTTTCGTGCATACTCTGAACGGCAGCGGCCTCGCGATCGGCCGGACATGGCTGGCGATTGTCGAAAACTACCAGCAGGCGGACGGCGGGGTGGTCATCCCCAATGCGCTGCGCCCCTACCTCGGCGCCGAGCGAATCGACCCCGAGGGGCGCTTAGTCTAGTTCCACTACTCCCGGTCGGCGCCGGGCTGGGCCTGCGAATAACGGCCCGCCATTTCGTTCCATCGAAGCCGCCAGAGGTCGAGGAACGCTCCCGCTCCCCCCCCTATTCCGACCGAGGACTCGGCGCAGTTGTCCCACCGGACGGCTACCTCCACAATCTCGAAGCCCATCTTGCGGGCCAAGTACAGCTGCTCCACATCGAAGCCGAATCCGTGAGTGCGCTGGAGCGCCGAGATGCGACGGGCCGCCGCGCGGCGGAAGAGCTTGAACCCGCATTGCGTGTCCTCGATGTCGAGTCCCGTGAACAGCCGCATGTTCAAGTTGAACAGCCGCCCGGCCGCTTCGCGGTACAGCGGCTGGCGGACTCCGATCAACGACCGGTCCTTGGCGCGGGAGCCGATGGCGACATCGTAACCTCCGGCGAGTGCCACTCGTAGCAGCTTGTCCAGCTCGGAGATCGGTGTCGACAGGTCGGCGTCAGTGACTAGAGTCCATTCGTGGGAGGCCGCTCGCATTCCGCGCCGGACGCTGAAGCCCTTTCCGCGATTCCTTCCGTTGCGCAGCACGATCAGCGGCACTGGGAGCCGGCCGTCTCCTCGCGCCACGTCGGCGGTCGGGTCGACCGAGCCGTCATCGACCACCACGATCTCGCCCGGGCCGAATGGGCCGGATCGCAAATGACGGGCCACGGTCCGCACGGTCGATGAGATTCGGGCCGCCTCGTTGTACGCCGGGATCACAATGCTGACGGTAGGCATGGCGACGGTCGTGCGTCTCGTCTTCGCAGTCAGGCGCGAATTGCTCTTCGCAGGAGAGTGCTGTAGTAGGGGCGGCATTCCTTGAGGAGCGGCCGCAGCTCATTCGGAAACGGATCGCTCTTCGGGCGGTAGGGCAGGAAGCCTGTGGAGCGGTGAACGTTGCGGTACCAATGCGAGGCCCAAACTCCGTCAAACGGCTTCGGACCGGCAGGCCAGCCCAGCATGGACTCCTGAAAGGGAATGCCCAAGAGGCTGCAGACGGCCAATAGGGAGCCCTGCGGATCGGCCAGCAGCTCTCTGGAATCGACCACTGCCGGGGATTGCCCCCACTTCTCCATCAGTGTGAGGATCTCGCACTGCCGCTTGAATCCGGTGTCGCGCAGCGTCGGTGTGCCGATCCGCTTCTGCAGCGACGGGAGCATTTCCCGCGGGTCTCGGGTCAGCAGGATGTTGGTTGTGAAGCGCAGGAAGCCTAGGTCGAGGTCGACGAGGTGGTGCGCCATCTGCTTGAAGAACAGGACCGGGCGCGGGCTGGGCCCGAGGATCACTTCCCGGACCACGCGCTCGCCGTCAGCGTCCTGTGCGGTTAGGCAGGACTCGCGCAGAGGGTGGTCAGCTCCGGAGGCTCGCAGGAAATGGGCGTACAGCGGCTCATCCACCGCCTGCGTGTCAGTGCGCATCGCAAACGAGTACAGCAGCGCGGTCGACACGTTGCGCGGGCCGGACCAGAGGCAGATCCGCTTGATGGGGGCAGGCATGGCTCACTCGCTGGCTGCCAAGCGGAATCCGGCGCAGGCGTTTCGGAAGTGGCCCTCCTCGCCGCAGTCGGGTCGCTCGGCCGCCGTAGGCCAACATTCTGCCACGGCGGCCAGCCCGCGACCGCGGCTCTGGGATGATGGATGTATGGCGGCCGAGAAAAGCGCCGGCGGTGGGCGCGTCATCGAGCCGGGTTCGGTTCGCGCCCCGGAGTTCCCGGGCGGTCTGGACTGGCTGAACGTCGAGGCGCCGCCGACCATGGCCCGGCTGAGAGGGAAGATCGTCCTCCTTGATTTCTGGACGCATTGCTGCATCAACTGCCTGCACGCCTTGGAGGAGCTCAAGCGCCTGGAGGCGAAGTACGCCCCCGACCTGGTGGTCATCGGCGTGCATTCGGGCAAGTTCCCGGCCGAGAAGAGCAGCGGAAGCATCCGGGAGGCCGTGCTGCGGCTCGGCATCGAGCACCCCGTCGTGAACGACTCCGAGATGGAGATCTGGCAGCAGTACTCCGTTCGCGCTTGGCCGACCTTCATGCTGGTCGACCCGCTCGGGAAGGTCTTCGGCGTCCACTCCGGCGAGCGGCTGTTCCAGGTGTTCGACCGTGTGCTTCCGCAGATGATCGAGACCTACGCGGCGACCGGCCAGCTGCGCCGAGAGGCTGCCGAGCCGAGGCTGGAGCCAGCCCGCGCCTCTTCCGCCCTGTTGTCGTATCCGGGCAAGGTCCTCGCTGACGAGGAGGGGGGCCGCCTGTTCATCGCGGATACAGGTCACCACCGGATCGTGGTGGCCGACTTGGCTGACGGCGGCGTGCTGGACGTGATCGGCAGTAGTGAGCGCGGATTTCTCGACGGCCCGCCGGCGAAGGCGAGGTTCTCGCAGCCGCAGGGCATGGCGCTGCACGACGGCAGCCTGTTCGTCGCCGACACTGGCAACCACGCCGTGCGACGCGTCGATTTCCCGGACGGCACGGTGTCCACGCTGGTCGGGGATGGGACGCAAGACCGCGAATGGAGTAGCGCCCCCAGGCCGCTGGATGGGGCGCGCCTCAACTCCCCGTGGGACCTGCAGTGGTCTCACGGAGTGCTGTTCGTGGCCATGGCGGGCAATCATCAGATCTTCGGCATCGATCCGGTCGGCGGCTTCATGGCGGGTCATGCCGGGAGCGGTCGCGAGGACCATGTCGATGGCCCATTGCTGGCAGCCGCCCTCGCCCAGCCGTCCGGCCTAGCGACCGACGGCCAGAGCCTGTTCGTGGCCGATAGCGAGGTCAGCTCGATTCGAGCTGTCGACTTGGATCCTCGAGGCGGGCATATCCGCACCGTGGTCGGGAAGGGCCTATTCGACTTCGGGGACCAGGACGGCACCGCCGGCGAAGTGCGCCTCCAGCATCCGATGGGGGTTGCCTGCGGCGGCGGGAGGCTGTTTGTGGCCGACACCTACAACAACAAGGTCAAGCTGATCTCGCTGGCGGAATTGACAACCCTGACGCTGGCTGGATCAGGCTCCCGGGGTATGAGGGACGGTCCGGGCCCGCAAGCGCGATTCGACGAGCCGGCGGGCTTGAGCCTCGCCGCCGGAACGCTGTTCGTGGCCGACACGAACAACCACGCGGTCCGGACCGTCGACATCTCGAGCGGCAGAGTCTCGACCTGGGCCCTGCGCAAGACCGGGAGGCTCGTCCCGACGGCGGCGCAGCTGGAAACGCTCCCGGAACAGGCCGTGCGTCCGGGCCAAGTGGAGGTCTCTTGCCAGTGCCTCCTGCCGCCGGGCTGCTCGTTCGCGGGTCACGCTTCCTCGGGCGTCACGATTCGTGCCGGCGATCGGGTTTGGCCGCTGAAGCTGGAGCAGGGAGCCGCGAGTGTCAGCATTGAGGTCGCTGCGGACGAAATGCTGCATGCGGAGGCGGTCGTCTACTACTGCTGCGAGTCGAGACCGGGCACCTGCTTGTTCTCGCGCCAAGTCAAGATTCTTCCCGTGCGCACCGACTCAGCGGGTGATGCGGCGATCAGCATCGAGGTCGTAGTCCGGGCGGAGTAGCTGGGGCTGACATCGCCCTAGCCGCCGCTGTGACGACGGTTGGCCAGCCGGTTCCTGGCTGGGCTGGACGGCGCCCGCCGGCCCGAAGTAGGCCCGAGCTGCGGCGCCCCGTCGTGCTACCATCGGACGGCTCGCAGCCGTCTCTTATGCCTGAAACACTCGCCGAACTCTTTCAAGTCACCGTCGATTACGCCAAGCCGGACGCGATCCTCACCAAGGAGTCGGGAACCTATGCGCCGATCTCTTCTGCGGAGCTTGAGCGGCGCGTCATCAACCTGCACTTGGCGCTGCACAACGCTGGAATCCGGCGCGGCGATCACTTCGCCCTGCTGTCGGAGAACCGCTGGGAATGGGCGGTCGCTGACTTCGCGATGATGACTGCCGGCGTCGTCAGCGTGCCGATCTATCCGACGCTGCCGGCCGAGCAGATCCGGTACTTGCTTGAGCACTCCGAGTCCAAGGGCATCTTCTGCTCGACGGACGACCAAGTAGGGAAGATCGCCGAGATTCGTGACCGCCTCCCCGACGTCGGTCTGGTGGTGTCCTTCGAACCGTCCGGGCGGGAGGGAGTCACGCCTCTCAGCGAACTCATCGGACAGGGTTTCCCGAGTGACCAAGGGACGCAGGCCTTCCGGGAGTCGCTCAAGTCCGTTCAGCCGTCCGACTTGGCCAGCATCATCTATACCTCGGGCACGACCGGGACGCCCAAGGGAGTGATGCTGTCCCACGCCAACCTCGCCACGAACATCCGCGATTCCACGCTGAACGTCGGCCCCGATGACAAGGCGCTGTCCTTCCTGCCGCTGTGCCACGTGGCGGAGCGGCTGGCGGACTACGTCTACTTCGGGTCGGGCTCGACCGTGGCCTACGCGGAGTCGCTGGAGACGGTCGCGGCGAACATGGGCGAAGTTCGGCCCACGATCGCGGTGGGAGTGCCGCGCTTCTACGAGAAGGTGTACGGGCGAGTGATGGCGGCCATGGCCCAGGCGCCGGCGCTGCGCCGCAAGATCTTTCACTGGGCGGTCGCGGTCGGCAAGGCGGCCACCCCCTATCGGTTGGCCGGCGAGCCGCCGCCCGGCCTGCTCGGCTTCCAGCACCGGCTGGCGGACAAGCTAGTGTTCCAGAAGCTGCGCGGGAGGCTAGGCGGCCAGATCCGGATGTTCGTGTCCGGGGCGGCCCCGCTGGCGCGTCACCTGGCCGAGTTCTTCTACGCTCTGGGGCTGCCGATCTTCGAGGCCTACGGCCTGACCGAGACCTCGCCGCTGGTGTCGATCAACACTGACGGAAACCTCAAGTTCGGCACTGTCGGAAAGATCATTCCCAATGTTGAGGTGCGCATCGCACCGGACGGGGAGATCCTCGTTCGCGGCCCGAACGTGATGCAGGGCTACTTCAAGATGGAGGAGCAGACCGCCGAGGTCATGGACGGGGACTGGTTCCACACGGGCGACATCGGAGAGATTGATGACGAGGGCTATCTCTCGATCACCGACCGGAAGAAGGACATGTTCAAGACTTCGGGCGGGAAGTACATCGTCCCGGCTCCGATCGAGAACCTGCTCAAGGCCAGCCCGTTGATCGAGACCGTGGTCGTGATTGCCCAAGGCCGGCACTTCCCCAGCGCATTGATCGTGCCCGACTTCGAAGCCTTGCGCGCGTGGGCCGCCGACCAGGGGATCGACGCTCCGAGCAACACGGTGCTGTGCGCCAACTCCAAGGTCCAGGGCCGCATGATGGAGGAGGTCGCGGAGGGCTGCAAGGACATGCCGCGCTTCGAGCGGATCAAGAAGATCGCACTCGTGGATCAGGACTTCTCAGTGGACGGGGGCGAGCTGACTCCGACGATGAAGGTGAGGCGCAAGCAGGTCAACGAGAAGTACTCCAGCCTGATCGAGAGCATCTATTCGTAACCGGCGGTCGGCCGGGTCGGTCTAACCGGCACATGGGGGGGATCCCAGTGAGGCTGGAACGTCGCTTCGGAAGGCGCGGCTGCGGCTTGCTGCTCGTCTTCGCCTTGGTGGCTTGGCCATCGTCGGCCCAGGATGCGTTCCCGCTGCGAGCGGTCGAGTTCGAGGGAGACAGCCAGTTCGAGGACGGGCAACTGCTGGCCGTCACGCGCTTGGTGATCGGCGAGCCGGTTGTCAAGGCGGATTTCGACGCCGCCTTGCGCCGGCTCAGCGAGACCGGCCTGTTTGAGGGCCTCAGCTATCGCTACTTGCCACAAGGGGATGGCTACCTGCTGACGATCAAACTGCAAGAGCTCCGGGAGCTGTTCCCGGTGCGGTTCGACGGCTTCGGAGTGGAGGACGGCGAGCTGGCAGCCCTGCTGGCCGAGCGACTCCCCCTGTACGCGGGCCAGGTTCCGGCGGGCGGCCCCATGGTCCGGATGCTGGTCAACGCCTTGCAGGGCTGGTGGCGCTCGCGCGGCGGTGAGGAGGAGGTCGCGGCGAACATTGCTCCCGCCGTCGATGGCGGCTTGGAGATGGTAGTGGGGCCCGAGCGTGAGACTAGCAACATAGCGTTCACCCGCTTCTCCAACACCGGGGATGTCGACTCCTTGGAGCTGCAGCGCATATTCAACCACGCGGCCACCGGCGAGCCGTACTCCGAGGCCCGACTACTGGAGCTGCTGCACTACAACGCTCGCCCGCTGTTCACGGAGCAGGGCTACATGGCTGTGAAGTTCTGTCCGTGCGAAGTGCGGCCGGACCCGGATTCTCTGGGCCTGCTGGTCGATATCCCTGTCGAACCCGGGGATGTCTACCGCTTCGGGGAGCTGAATTGGCCGGATCCGCTCCCGTTCTCGCCGGACAGCCTCGCGAAGGTGAACCGGATCGCTCCCGGGCAGGTGGCGAACATCAAGGCCGCCTACGACACCATGGCCGGCATCAGCGAGGCGGTGAAGCGCCAAGGCTACATGAAGGCGCAGGCCACCTTCGAAGAGCGGATTGACCATGAGCGGCTGCTCGTTCACCTCGACATTGAGATCGCGCTCGGCACGCAGTATCGCTTCTCGCGCCTGATCGTGTCGGGGCTCGACATCCTGTCCGAGCCCGTTGTGAGGAAGCGCTGGGGGATGCAGGCGAATGAGCCCTTCGACATCCGCTACCCCGCTTACTTCCTGGACCGCGTCAAGGCAGACGCGATGTTCGAGAACCTCAAGCGCACCTCGTGGAAGATTGATGTGGACGAGACTTCCGGCCGAGTGGACGTCACGCTGCTCTTCTTCGGAATGTCGGACGAAGCACGCTGAACGCGAGACCGGAGACTCAGACATCCTGACATCGTGGGGTAGGAGCCTGCCAATTGGCCGATTGGGTCCGCCCTAGGGAAGGACTGACGGGGAGGTGAGGGAATGGATTCCAAGCCTGCTTGGAGTGACGTGCCACCACCGACCCAGCGGGCTGGGCTTGCCTTGCATCGGACGTATATACGCTATGAATTCTTCGCGGAGCCTGCCGTAGTGACGCCGTGCCGGGTGGGCGACGGCCAGCGCACGGCCGGCAGCTGGACTGGGGCCGCCTCTGCCGCGCTACGTGGGACCGCAGCCGAGCTGCTCCGCCGGCGGCGGTGCAGCTGTCGCCCCTGAGGTGTCGCAACGGACCGACCCGCGCCCGTAGCGCCACTGGACAGGCGGCCCCCATGACGGGTATACCCCGGCTAGCATGTCGACTGCTCTGTTGCTGGCCCTGCAACCGCCCGAGGCGGTGTAGGTGAACGAAGAGCTGTCGGTGCTGACGGCGCAGGGCCAGAGGTGGTGGCTCCACTGCCTGCTGCTGGTCGGCGTGAATACCGCCGACCGCCGCCTGGAGCCCCTGCTGGACGCGCTCAACGCCAGCCACACCGTGTATCGCGGCACCGACCTGCGCCTCGTCTACGAGTTCACAGCATGAGTCCGGGACGCGACGCCACCGACCGCGCCGGCGGCTCGCCCGGCCCCGGCTGGCCGGCACCTCTCCGCCATCGCTCGGCACGCACCCCTCCGCCAGTCCGACCCGCTGGCCGGACACGACACAGCAGGCCGCTGCGACTCACAACTGTCCAGTCAGCGCCCCAGCAACCGACCACCAACTGCGTCACCTTCGAGGTGACAGCGGTCAGGATCTCTGAACCTGCCCCACATCTCGCTCCTATGTGGGTGCTGCGGCCAATCAGTGCGCTTCTCCGATCCCCCCCCGTATGGAATGGTTACAATTGTTGAAGTCGGCAGTGGACTGGGCGAGCCTAGCCCGCAAGCCCTATGTATCTTGTCGGAAGGAGCAGTGCTTCTGTAGCGATCTCACCCCTAGAGAAGGATTACACAGCTAAGATGAAGCCTGTAGTGTATATCGAGACTTCGGTCGTCAGCTATTTGGCGTCTCGCCCGTCACGCGACGTCGTGATCGTGGCCCGTCAGCAGGTGACTCGCGAGTGGTGGAGTACCGCTAGGGCCAGATTCCATCTCGCCGCGTCGGAGCTTGTGATTCGCGAAGACAGGCAAGGGGATCCGGATGCCGCTCGTGCCCGACTGACGATGCTCAAGGGCGTGACGCTCCTTGATGCGACCGAAGAGGTGGAGCAACTGGCGCACAAACTCATCGCCTCGCGCGCGGTTCCTCCCAACGCTGCGGTGGACGCCGCCCACATCGCCATCGCCGTTACAAATCGTGCCCGCTATCTTGTGACTTGGAACTTCCACCACATCGCCAATGCGACCATGCGGCCACAGATCGAGCGGGTGTGCCGGTGCGCCGGCTATGAGCCCCCCGTCATCTGCACTCCCGACGAACTGATGGAGGTCAAGCATGAAGACCGATAGGGAAGACCGGGGCATCACCGCAGTCCTGACAACAGGGGATGATCGGGTGATCACTGCGGTCCGGGCAGCTAGAGACGCCTACGCGGCAAGGCACGGCCACGACATCGCAGCCATCTTCGAGGATGTTCGCGCCTGGCAGGAGACTTCGGGCCGCACGTATGTCCGCAATCTCGGGCGCTTGGGCCAAGATATCGAGCGCTTGGGCCAAGCGGAAACATCTACCGTAGCGCAGGTCTCAGCAGCAGTTCGGCAAATGGAGCGTTCGCTTCGACCGGTCTTGGAGACACTGAATGAATGGTCCGCGGCCGCTGTGCCCGTTCTGGGGAAGATCAGCCGAATTGCTGCAGCCGCAGGCGAAGCCATAGAGGAGTTTCCGCCCCATCAGAAGAAGTACTTCGAGCGGATACATATCCACGACGTCTTGAATGGGGTGGGCTGGCTTCCGCATCGTTCCGTACCCTACCAGCTTGTAGAAGGACGCGGAGAGGACCTTGCTCGTCTGGACCGTCTAGTGGACGATTACTATCGTACCCAGTGGATTAAGATTCGTGACGAGATGAACCTAGGCCTCGCCGAGTATCACATCGATGTTGAGGCGAGGGAAACGTTCGGTGAGGCGCTTGCGGCCCACGAGGCTGGGTTGTACCGCTGCGTCTGTCGCCTGTTGTTTCCCGAGATCGAACGGATGATCGGCGCGGGACGCGTCGGTTCAAGGGAGATGCTCCAAACACTGACGGACTCGGGTGATCCGACCGATCATCAGTGGAGAGAATTTGTTGACTTGGTCATGCTCGAACGCCTTGGAACGCGCGTGTACGCGCACGTGGACGAGGCTGGGCGGGAAACGTTTGAACGGGATGCGGTCCCGAACCGTCACGCTGCCATGCATGGCTTGGTGGCGTATTCGACCCACAAGAACAGCATGAACATGCTGATCCTAACGGACTACGTATTTCGGATTCTCCGTCCGAAAGAAGATTTCCGCACGTAGCTGGTGCTTGCGCCAAGACTCCGTCTAGCGCCGGGTAGCGAGTTGCGGTCAGGGTTGGTTCTGACCTGTTACGTATCGCGTCAGAATTCGGTTGGAGCGACGACGGCAAGCGGGCTCCGCAGTTCCGGTCATGGGCTAACTGCTCATGTGCAGTCTTGGGAGCTGCGGGTTCTTGGATGGCGTCCGCCAAGGCCCAAGTTGGGTACGCTTTGACACAAGTGCGGGAAGGATGCGTGAGTTCGTGTGACAACCAGCGCAAACAGGCATCGATACCATTGCTCACCGGCCCGTCAGCGAGAAATCGGACCGTCCACCGCTGGCTGACTTGACGCGTCCTGCCAAGTGGCCGCTGAGCAAGGTCTCCAAGGAGGCCCGGGCCGCGGTCGGACGTGAACGCAGTGGATTGTTCAAGCTCTGCTGGCCTGACTGTGCCGAAACGTGGCTGACCAGCACCCGAGCTGCGGCTCACAACCAGCCTTGGGTCGGCACTTTCTCCCGCCACTTGCCGGCTCTGTCGACTCTCGCGCCCCAGCCTGGACAGCGACAGTCAGCCCCTGACCGGAACTGTGAGGCCAGCGGGCCTGCGGTTCGCGCGCCGCGACGTCAGATGCCGCTGCACTCCCCCGGCTCGAGGACCTGTTCCCGGCTGTGGTATCGTGACCCCGTGCCGGGCCGCCGCCCGCGCCTTGCTCGCATGGCGGACAAGGGCATCATCAAGCAGCACGCCGCGCACGCCGTGGCGGTCAAACCGGCGCGGCGGCGCGTAGTCCCCGCGCCTCTGGAATACCCCGATTCGGACGGTCGATTCTTGCCCGACAACCCGTTGCAGGCCAACGCCATCGTGGAGTTGCGCGCGAACCTCAGGCAGCATTTCCGGCACCGGCCGGACGTGGTGGTGGAAGGCGACATGTTCCTGTACTACCAGGAGGGGCAGGCCGACAAGCGGCTGGTGCGGGGCAAGCGCGTGGGCAAGTTCGTGGCCCCGGACGTGATCGTCGTGCTGGACCACGACTTGGGGGACCGTGGGACCTACAAGCTGTGGGAGGAGGGCAAGCCTCCGGATTTCGCGATGGAGGTGATTTCGCCGTCGAGCGAGGTGCGCAACCGGGAGGCCAAGCGGGAGCTGTACGCGCGGCTGGGGATTCAGGAGTACTTCCTGTTCCAGCCGGACGCGCGGCGTCCCGGGCCGCGGCTGGCGGGCTACGAGCTCGGGGAGTGGGGCTACCGGCGGCTGGGGCCGGAGGTCGGAACGCCCGGGGCGGTACGGAGCGAGGTGCTGGGTGTGTCGATGCGGCCGGAAGGAGCGTTCCTGCGGGTGCGGGACTTACGGAGCGGGACGGACTACCTCTGGACTGTGGAATTGATTGATGCGGAGGCAGAGGCCCGACGAGCGGCTGAGCGGGAAGCCGCAGGGCGCAGGGCGGAGGCAGAGGCCCGACGAGCGGCCCAGCAAGCGGCTGAGCGGGAAGCCGCAGGGCGCAGGGCGGAGGCAGAGGCCCGACGAGCGGCCCAGCAAGCGGCTGAGCGGGAAGCGGCAGCGCGTAAGGCTACCGAGGCGCGACTGGCCGCACTGGAGGCGAGGCTGGGCGGCCGCGCCGGAATGCACCGCACGGACGATAGCTAGAGCCCTCCCGGCGCGACAGCGCACGCGAGAAGTCGGTGTCCCCCCTCCACTACTCCATCCAACGGTTACGTTCCGCGAGCCGTCTTGGAACCTCTCTCGGGACACCCTCTACGACACTTCGGGGGGGGCGCTGGGTACTCCCTTACTGAATCCTTACCATCGCCCTTCATCGCCATGGCCAATGATTGCCACGGTCTCGACCAGAGTTGCGACAAAGAGTGGGAACTACGTCACCTCCATGCGTTCAAGACCATGGTCCAGGTTGCTTGAACGGTGGAGAGGGTTTACGCTCAACATCCTAGTACCATGTACCCTCTAAAATTTCGGATATGAGCTCCTCAGCTTAACGCGGGCGTCGGACGTGGTGAACTGCCAGTCGACCTCGGATTGGCGGTTGTTTCGATCCCGTTCCCAGGCTGCGATCTCGCTGCGCATCGTGTCGAGGTCGGGGATGCGTCGATTCAAGCATTGCCCGCACAGTGCGCTCAGCTCGATTTCTGCAATGTTGAGCCAGCTGCCGTGCTTGGGCGTGTAGTGGATTTCTAAGCGCTCGGCCAGTGCCAGTGCCAGCTTCGGCTCGTAGGTCGCGTACAGTGACTCGATCCCGTGCGTGTTCAGGTTGTCCATGACTAGCACGACCCGCTCCGCGAGGGGATAGCGCTCCTCCAGCATCCCGCGGATGAAGCGTGCCCAGTCCTTGCGCGTGCGTCTCTCGCCTACCTCAACATGTCGCCGCCCCTTGAGCGGCTCCACCTCCAGGAAGATCTGGGCAACCCCGTTGCGCACGTACTCATGCTCGATCTTGCGCACGTGTCCGGCCTGTGGCGGCAGCGCTTCGCACACCTCCCCGATCAGCTGCTTGTTCGTCTCATCCATGCAAACCACGGGCCGCTTGGGATTGTAGGCCCGGGCGTAGACTTGCAGAACATCCTCCATGCAGCTCACAAAAGCCGCATTCGCTTTCGGCGGTATGCGCCAGTACTTCTTCAAGTCAGGACGCAACCTGTTTTTTTTAGAATCCGATGCACGGTCATTGGTGACACTCGCGGGGCGAGGCCCAACTCCACAGCCTTCTCAGCCAGCAGGCGCACCGTCCAGCGGGCGCGCCCCTCCGGCGCCGGCGAGCAAGCCAGCGCAATCAGGCGCGCCTGGAACTTGCCGTCGAAGGTTGAGGCCCTCGGCTTGCGTGGCCGCGTGTTGTATGTCACTTTATTTGGCACGAAAACGGGCGTTTTTGTCAGATAAGATGATTCTGGCTAGGGGAACTTTCTCATTCAATGTGACAAATCCATAGGCGTGGGTGAGTCGGCCGGTAGGCTAGCGGGCCTGCGTTGGAGGTGCTGCGCGGCAGTCCTGCCTGCAATTGCGTGCGCGCAGGGCCGGGAGCCGGGCGAGAACGCCTACGCTCCTCCTGACCCCTTCCTTTTCCGGCTCATCCGCACAATTTGTGGGCGTCGGGGGGTTGGGGAAGGTGACCGAGGGTATGGTAGAGGGCGAGTTGGCAGGCGTCGTAAGTGCGGAATCCGAAGGCGCGGCGGAGGGCGAGTTTGGCTTTGAGGTTGAGGCCTTCGACGGCGCCGGAGGAGTGGCAGCGCCCGGTGCGGAACCAGTTGAGGATGAGGGGCCGGTGGTTGGTGAGCATGCGGGCGAACTTGGCTAGGGGCTGGAGTTTGGTGCGGTAGGCACGGCGGCGCCAGCGTTTGAGGAACTTGTTGGCCAGGGTGGGAGAGCGGGCATCGAAGAACTGACGGAACTCCTCCTTGAGCAGGTAGGCGCGGACGGTGTCGAGGTTGAGCTGGAGGAGTGCTGGCCAGCGGGGCACTTGGAGTTCGCTGAGGTGCTCGCGCCACTGGAGCAGCAGCCAGCGGGAGTTCTTCAAGACAGGCTGCTTGCCTTGGGCCTTGAGCTGACGAGCCTCGCCGGCGCGGACCTTGTCGATGGCTTCGCTGAGCTTCTTCATGATATGGAAGTGATCCAGAACACGAACAGCTTGCGGAGCTCGGTCCGCGACAACGGTCAGGTAGGACTTTCACATGTCGGAGCAAACCACGTGCAGGCTTGCCGAGCGGTCTGGGCCGAACCAGTCGAAGAAGTCCTCGAGCGTCTTCTTCTTGCGGTGTTCGCCAACCCACAGCAGGCGGCGGCAGCCGGCATCGAGCTGGTACACGAGCGTCAGGTACTGGTGCCCCTTGTGCCAGTCGATCTCATCCACGCCGAGCACGCGGATGTCCTTGAGGCACACCTGCTCGCGGCCCCATCGCACGGCCATGGCGACTGAGCGATGCACGCATTCCCAGGACACGTCGAAGGCTGAGGCAGTCTCCTTCCAGGAGAGTCGCTTGGCCCAGCCGGCGAGCATCCAGGCGAAGGCTTTGGTGACCGGGCGCTTGCCGTCGGCCCAAGGCACTTTCTCGACCTTGACCTTGCTGCACCACTGGCAGCTGACGCGGCGCATGGCGTACACCAGCCAGACCTGCAGGCCCAGCACGGGCACGAACTGGAAGCGGCGCGGCTTGAGTCGGTCATATCCAGGTGCGGGCATGCCGCAGACCGAGCAGAGAGGGCGATTGCCGGCCCGGGGCCGCACCTGCACCTCCAAGCGCCCGACGCCGGCGGCATTCTCCAGCAGCCGGATCTTGCCGTAGAGGAAGCCGGGTATTTTGTGAACTCGATTTAGAATCGTGGTTAGCCGCATGATACACCGCACATACAGTACCATGCTGGCGCATGTCCGGGAGCATGCGACATCCTTGGTGCAGACCCCGTAATTCAGCCGATGCGGGCAAACCACTACCGCAAGAAGGAAAAGCAGCTACTGGACGCGAGCCCACACACCGCCCACCAAGCCATGCTCAGCCATCATCGGCCCCACACTTAGTGCGGAGGAGGCGTTCCTTTCCTCTCTTTCTTGCGGTAGCAGCTTTCCAGCTCACCCTCCCACAACCCCGCCACCCGCTGTATCTTCTAGGGGATGCGAGATGAGGAGCAGTGACGCTGTGATCCTTGGGGCGGGAAGCGTGCCTCTTGTGGGCGTGATTCACTGACCCCGCGGCCGGGCCTAGGTAGCCCTGTTCGCCGCTCACGACAGCGGTCGGCCTTCGTCTGGCGTCCTGTCTGGACCCGCTCAACGCCAGCCGCACCGTGTGTCCCGGCACCGACCTGTGCCTCGCCTACGAGTTCACAGCCTGAGGCCGGGACTCGACGCCACCGACCGCGCCGGCTGACCGCCCGGCCCCGGCTGGGCGGCGCGTCCCCGCCATCGCTCGGCACGCACCCCTCCGCCAATCCGACCCGCTGGCCGGACAGAACACAGCAGGCCGCTGCGGCTCAGAACTGTCCAGCCAGCGCCCCATCAACCGACCACCAACTGCGTCACTATCGAGGTGACAGAGGTCAGGATCTCTGAGCCTACGCTCGCGATCGGATTCGGTACAACGCCAAGCGGTAGATCACGCCCCGGTTGGCAGACGACGGATCGTACAGAACGGTGGCCGCTTGGCCGTTGCGGAGGTCCGGGTTGCGCTCCCTCGCCCGGAGGGAGTGCCGCTGCCCCGCTGCTTCGTAGTTGACTCGGAAGGACCGCACGCCTCCGCGACGGCGGACATCGGCGGTCTGACCCGCGACAGGCTGGCCTGAGCGCACCAGCCGCCTGTGCAGCCGCCGCTGGGACTCGGCGAAGCCGGCGGCCACGAGCAGCAGGGCTCCGGCGAACAGAACGAGCCTAGTGTGGACGGGCGAGGTGAGGTCGGGAAGGTAGTGGAGTTCCGGTCGATTCGGGAAGTAGACGACCTTGGTCGTGTCGCCTTCCGCCAGTCTGGCGAAGACTCGCGGCGGAACGCTCCGGTTGATGCGCGTAGGCGTTCCGGATCGCGTTGAGAAGCTATAGCCCACGAAGTGGAGCTGCCGGTCCTCAGTCAAGGTGCGAACCTCGCGGGAGTGGATTGTGGCGACGGCCTCCAGGCCCTCGCTCTGCAGCCGGTCGTTAGCCTCCGGCGGCGGGAGGCGCCCGAAGTGCTCGTACGCCAGCGTCGCGAAGAGTGTGAGCGTCGCCATCCAGATCACAACGACAGCCTTGCCGCGAGCGGTCATCACGACGCTCCTGGGAGGCGGCAACCGCAACTCGCGCTCCACGCTGGCCGCTGCCGACGGGCTCGTAGGCCGGTCCGATTGCTTGCCGGTTTCGGCTTGGGCGAGGTTCAGGCCCTTGCGCAGCGCGAGCGAGCCGGCCGCGACCAGCCCGACGCCCACCCACAGGAACGGGCCTCGTTCGAGAAGGGAGACTACGATGGCGAATCCGCCGGACACGGCCAACGACGCGCCTAGAGCGAGCCAGATGTTGCTGGTGGGTCGGGCAGGCATGCTTCCGAATTCAGTGTATGCCAGCGCAGCGGCTCTGAGTGCCGCGACGGCGAGGCCGGCGGCGCAGGCTCCGGTCTGGATGGGCCGACCTCCTGCCGATCGACTGCGAACGGGCGTTGGAGATGTGTTGAAGTGGTGAGGCTATGGAGTTCCGAGGACACCGTCGTTTACTGATCGCCTGCATCGCCTTGGTCTGCGCCAGCTTGCCCGCCCAGCAGCAGGAGCGGCCCGATGCGGACCGCTGGGAAGAGGCGGTCCGGATGTTCGAGGAGGGTGACCGGGCCAGCCCGCCTCCCACCGGTGGAATCGTCTTCTTGGGGAGTTCCAGCTTCCGGCGCTGGGACTTGGACCAGTACTTTCCCGGGATGGGACTGATCAATCGGGGCTTCGGCGGCTCGCAGATGGCGGACGCGATTCGCTACTTGGACCGCATCGTCCTGCCTCTCCGGCCGCGGACGCTGTTCGTGTACGAAGGGGACAACGACATCGCCAGCGGCAAGGAGGCGGCGACTGTCGAGCGAGAGTTCCGGGAACTGGTCTCCAGGCTGCGCCGGGCGCAGCCCGGTGCGAAGGTCGTCTTCGTCGGCATCAAACCGAGCTTGCGCCGGTGGCACTTGATCGGTGAGATCCGGGACGCCAACGCCCGCATCCGGGACTACTGCGACACGGACGGCCTCTTGGCGTTCGTTGACACGGACGCGCCGCTGCTGGGAAGCGACGGTCGGCCTAAAGAGGACCTGTTCGTGAGCGACGGGCTACACCTCAGCGACGCCGGATATCAGGTCTGGGCCGACTTGGTCCGCCCGCACCTGGATTGATGGGGGAGGGCCCGGTGCCGGAGGGGCTGCCGGCGTACTGCGACGCGGCTGTTCCGGTCCCTGTGGACCAGGCCTTCACGTACTCCTTGCCCCGGGGGCTAGCCGCTAAGGTGAGGCCCGGCTGCCGCGTCGTTGTCCCGTTTGGGCACCGCACCCTTTCCGGGGTAGTCCTCAGGACTCATCACGACACTCCTGACTTCGAGGTCCGCCCTATCAGCAGGGTGCTGGATGAAGTGCCGTCCCTGACGACGGAGCTGCTCCGCCTGGCTCACTGGGTCGCCGGCTACTACAGCACTCCGATCGGGGAAGTGGCGAAGGCGATGCTGCCTGCCAACAATCAGCTCCGGTACAAGAAGGTGGTTTCACTCACCCGGCGCGGCAGGCGCGAACTCGACAGCGTCATGATGCCAGTGGGGATTGCAATGGAGGTGCTTGCTTCGCTGAGCAAGCGGGCCTTGACTTGGACCTACCTCCTCCAGAAGCATCGCGGGGCGGCAAAGGCGCTTCGCCAGATGCAGGCGCTGGGTTTGGTGACAGTCGAGAAGAAGCTGGTGTCTGCGGACCCCACGAACTCCAGGAGTGCGCTCCTGATGGTTGAGGCAAGCGGTGCCGGATTGGCACCGGAGAAGCCGAGCGCCGGCGAGCGGTGGCTCCTGGACTACTTGGCACGTCATCCGGGTCGGCATGATGTCCGGGCGCTGGCGGTAGAGCGGTCGGACGCGGTGCGGATGGCGCGTCGCCTGGCGAAGTGCGGCGCAGTTAGCTTGGAGGCTGTAGTCGAACTCGGGCGCGTGGAGCGCGAGCAGGATCGCTTCCAACTAACCCAGTCCCAGCAAACAGCGCTTGACGCCATCGATCGGATCGTCAGCGCTGTTCGCTTCAAGACGCTGCTGCTGCACGGCGTCACCGGTTCGGGCAAGACGGAAGTCTACCTGCGCGCCATCGAGCGCGTGCTGGAACGCGGTCGCTCGGCGCTCTACATGGTTCCCGAGATCGCTTTGACGCCGGCCCTCGCCTCTCAGTTTTTCACGCGGTTCCAAGGCCGCACGGCTCTGCTGCACAGCGGTCTCTCTCCGACTCAGAGAGCCGAGCAATGGCGTGCCATCCGGTCCGGCCAAGCCAAGGTCGTGCTAGGTACGAGGAGTGCAGTGTTCGCCCCCCTGAGCGACTTGGGCTTGGTGGTCGTGGACGAGGAGCACGATGGCAGCTACAAGCAGAGCGAACCCGCTCCGAGATACAACGGGCGCGATGTCGCCATCGTCCGGGCCCGGTCGGCCAAAGCCGCCGTAGTGATTGGTTCGGCGACCCCCGGCTTGGAGACGCGCTGGAACGCCGAGACCGGGAAGTACGAGCTGTTGACGATGCCGCATCGTATCAACCAGCGACCGCTCCCCAAGGTAGACAAGGTGGACATGAGGCGTGAGTTCAGCGAGACCGGCCAGGTCCGCCTGTTCTCTAGGGCGATCGTGAAGGCTGTCCAGCAATGCCTCGCCCGGAGAGAGCAGGCCATCATTCTCCTGAACCGCCGCGGGTACTCCACCCACGTGCTGTGCCGGTCCTGCGGAGAGCGGGTCGAATGCGAGAACTGCTCAGTCACCTTGACTTATCACAAGCGCGAGAAGCATCTCCAATGTCACTACTGCGACTACTCCCGTCCGATACCGCGGCGCTGCGACGCCTGCGGGAAGCAGTACATGCACTTTCATGGAAGCGGCTCCGAGAAGGTCGAGGATGAACTGAGGAGGTGCTTCCCCGAGGCCAGCATTGCCCGGTTGGACCGTGACACAGTGAAAGCCAAGGACGCCTTCGAAACCATACTGAGTGCCTTCCGTGCCGGCGATTACAACCTGCTGGTCGGGACCCAAATGATTGCCAAGGGGCACGACATACCGAACGTAACGTTGGTTTGCGTGATCGACGCGGATGTCGGATTGGGGCTGCCGGACTTTCGTGCGGCCGAGCGTACGTTCCAGCTGCTGACGCAGGTTGCTGGTCGGGCCGGGAGGGGGGAGAAGCCCGGGCGTGTGCTGATGCAGACCATGAATCCGGACCACTATGCGATCGACTTGGCGGCTGGCCACGACTATGACGCCTTCTACCGGCGCGAGCTGAACTTCAGGAAGGCCCTCTGGTATCCGCCGTTCACGTCGGTGGCCACGATTCTGGTTCGCAGCAGCGATCTCTCGAGGGCCATGGCGATGACGTCCGCTCTGGACCAGCACCTCCGTCCGCCACCGAAGGGCCTGCGGCTGATCGGGCCGGCGTCGGCGCCGGTGGTCAAGGTTCGCACGGAGTACCGGTTCCAGTTCCTGATCAAGGCGCTGGACAGGAGGGCGGTCGGACAGCTCCTCGGGCAAGCCCGAGGGCTGGCGCTGCAGCAGGAGTGGCCTCCTACCGCCTTGACGGTGGATGTCGATCCGACCGACTTCCTGTGACTGCTGCCGGAGGGATGCGAAACGTGTGCTGCCGGTTGCCGCTCCCAAGGTGAGGCGGTCGGCTGATCTCGCACCTTAGCTTGTTGCCACATCTGCTGGGCGCAGTCAGGTAGTAGGTTCACTGTGCTCGCTGGGAGACTCTGAGATCACGATTGACCCGCATCCGGTTCGCTAGACTATTCCTCTTGGCGTCACCAGTCGCCGGCACCTGAACTGGCCAGAGAAAATACAAGATCATATGATCGATTATCTCTTGATATCCCTCCATAGAGTGTCGTATGATGGAAAAGGCAGGCGGTGAGCGCATCGCGCGCGAACCGGGGGCGCGGTCGTAGCATCAATGAAGGCACCAGACAGCAGCTGGCCCGGCGTGCTCGTTCGGCGAGGATGCGAAGAGCCAAGTTCGGGATCACACGCCCCACACGGTGGCAGCCTGGGAGCGTCAGGAATCCTAACGCGTGGGCCGAAGGCGCCTTCACTGACGAGACGGCATGGGACCTTATCGCTTCGCGCTTGGAGGCTGGCGAGACTGTGACGGAGGTCTCTCTTCTAAAGCCGTTGGGGGCAAAGGGCTATGTGATGAAGATCAGCCTCGAATCGGATATGCCCCTACTCTACGTGAAGCTGCAATTGGGGGCCAAGATGGTCTTTGGGCGCAGCTTTCACTATTCAGAGCGAAGACAGTGATAGCACTAGCAATGAAACAAGAACAAACAGCAAATATAAAGGCTAAGACTCAGGTTGAAGTCCCCGTGTGTCCGCTATGTGAGAGTGAGTCCGTGGACACGATCCAGCACACAGATGTCTTCGAATATGGGGTGCGTGGTTCCGTCGTTCAGTTGAACGTAGATCTCCCAGTCAGGTATTGCGCGGCATGCGACCTCGAGTTTCTCGACCATGTGGGGCAGCGGCTTCGACATGATGCGGTCTGTCGCTACCTTGGCGTCCTCACCCCGGCTGAAGTGCGACGGATTCGGGAAGGCCATGGCATGACGAGAGCCGAGTTCGCAAGATTGACTGGCTTGGGCGAGGCGACGCTAGGTCGATGGGAATTAGCGGCTGTGATCCAGAACCCTGCGAACGACCGGTACTTGAGGCTCCTCCGGAGATCAGGAGCCATGCAAGTTCTGCGTCAACTAGCGCAGACCACTCCGGAGGCGTTCACCACGGAGCCAGGCATCCCATGTCAGTTCGAAGCGCTGGATGATCCAGCGAGCGTGGCTAGGCGAGCACAGTGTTTTCGCCTGCGCGGAGCTGGAAGTAGTCCCATAGGACCTCTCACTCCTAGCGAAGTGCGGCAGATCCGAGAGATCCATGGGATGACGAGAGCCGAGTTCGCGAAGTTGACTGGCTTGGGCGAGGCGACGCTAGGTCGGTGGGAAGCAGGGAAGGGGAGAATGAACCGAGCGAACGAACTGTACTTGAAGATGATTCAGAAACGTCCGAGTGCTATCCAATTCTTGCAGCAGTTTGAGCAGGCACGACCGGAGCCTTCCAACACGGAAGCAGTCGTCCAAGCGCAGTTTGAAGCGTTGCTTGTTTCATCAACACTGGTAGGGATTGCCCAGATTTTTCGCCTGCGAAAGACAGGAGTCTAGGACCGGTGTACGTAACGACATTCTATTCTTTCAAGGGTGGAGTTGGCAGAAGTATGGCGCTTGTCAATGTTGCCGTTGAACTGGCAAACCGAGGTCATACAGTCCTAGCAGTAGATTTTGATCTTGAAGCACCGGGACTCGACACATTTGATCTTCCAAAGCCAGACACACCAGCACTTGGAATCGTCGACTTTGTGACAGAATACCTCTCGACTAGAAACGTTCCTGCAGTTGATCGATTCGTCTACAAGTCACCGGGACTGGGCAAGAATAATGGTGGTGTCTGGGTGATGCCGTCCGGTTCTCGTTCGGACACTTATGCCAATGCTCTAACGAGCATTGACTGGGGACAGCTCTATGATAGACATAACGGATTCTTCTTGATCGAACACCTAAAACAGCAATGGAGAGATTGCATTGATCCTGATTATGTGTTGATTGATTCACGTACCGGCCATACTGACATTGGCGGAATATGTACGAGACAGCTACCTGATTCAGTTGCTATTCTATTCTTTCCGAACGAACAGAATCTTCTAGGTTTGGATCAAGTTGTACAAGCCATTCGAGACGAGAAGAATACTACCAAGAAAGACATTCGATTGCATTTTATAATGTCTAATGTGCCAGATCTGGACGACGAAGATCGAATATTAGCACGAATGATGTCTTCGTTTGAGCGACAACTTAGATTTGTTGATCCACTAGTCATCCATCGCTATGATAGTCTCTCTCTGCTAAATCAAGTTGTTTTTACAAAAGACCGTCCAAGAAGTCGACTTGCCAAAGAATACCGAATACTAACTAAGAATATCGTACGGTATAATCCAGAGGATCCGGATGGTGCAATTGATTTCTTGTATAATCTTCAGTCACTCAGAAGAATACCTAGAAACACGACAGGTTGGACACAAATCAATGAGAGAGAAGAGCACCTGAAGAAGATCGAAGAAATTGAATGGAAGGACGGGAAAGTGCTCTATAGACTCGGTTCCTACAGTAGGCTCCGTGGTGATATGAAGGAAGCAATCGAGTTCTTTGATCAAGCAATTGAGGCAGGATTTGCAGATCCTGAAGTTTTTCTTGAACGTGCCCAGATTCGGCTACGAGTGCTTCACGACATGGATGGTACCGTGCAAGATGCCAAGATTGTGGTGAGTTCCCCAAGTGCATCGTCCGTGCAAGTTCTTCGGGCAATCAGAATAGTAGGGCCAGAATATATGGAGCACGTTGCTACGACAGGTGGATTAGATCGGAGATCACCTGAAGAACTTGTTTGGATTGCAAGCCAACTTAACAGGAGTAAGACTGAGGCCAGAATTGCAGCGCACGTGCTACGAAGTTCAAGGTCAGAATGGCCGAGTGAATTGTCTGAAATGGCAACAGAATCTCTTAGTCTTTCGAATGTTGCTATCGGTTCGTTCTCGGAAGCAATCCAAGAGTATAAAGCAATGGTTCAAGATGTATCGGAAATGGGGATTGCGGATGCATTCAATTATGGAATGGCACAGTGGGGATACAGGAACGAACTCTGCCGTGAACCATTCGAACGCGCCGTGATATGTTTTCGTCAAGATCAACAAGCTTATCAGTCTCCCAATCATCTACAGTGTATGGCAGTGGCCCACTGGGTAGTTGGCGACAATTTGAAGGCTAGAGAGCTAGTCCAGACCGCTAGGGAGAAGATCAATAAGCGGACAACGAGAGAGATTAGCTGCTGGAGATACCTTCGAGTATCGCCAGTTGAATTTGTGAAAGATCTTGATGAATTATTGGAACTGGTTGCCGGTAACGATAGAATCAGGCCGCACTTTTTCGAATCTAGATAAACCTTGGCCTTCAGTCTTTCGGGTTCTTCTAATTCAACTACTTAGACCTGAATACACTCTTCAATGCGTCAAGTAATCCAACAAGATATTCTCAGATCCGCTAATCCGTCGATCGAACATAACGTCTCCACTTGCTAACCGCGTGGTTGTGTTCAGCGAGAGTCCTTGAAAACGTGTGTCCGCTGTCGCCTCCTGGCTTGGCTACGAAAAAAAGGAAGTCTGTTGTGTCGGGCGAGAAGGCTGCCTGCAGTGACTTGCTTCCAGGATTCGTGATGGGCCCAGGTGGTAGTCCAGAGTGAACGTAAGTATTGTAAGGATGGGGATCTTTGAGATCCGAACGATAGATCTTGCCTCGGTACCTGTCTTCCAAGATCAGTCCGTAGATGACTGTAGGGTCGCACTGCATCAGCATGCCTCGCTGGATTCGATTGTGGAACACGGAAGACACGACACCTCGTTCTGCCATGCCGTAGGTCTCCTTCTCAATCATGGATGCCAAGATGAGGACATCCCAATCGTTCAATTCAGATGTTCTGTCGCGCCTTGCTTTGTCCAATGCTTCCCGAAACTTGCCGATCATTGCGTCCAACAGGTCACCCGTACTGGATGTGCTCGCTAAGCTGTACGTCTCCGGATACAGGAATCCCTCCAAGTTCTTGGCATCAGGAAATAAGTCCACGACTGGTTCCGGATCCTCAGTAAGCTCTAAGAACTCGTCAGCTGATACCAAGCTGAATTCACGCACAACTTCGGCGATCTGGAAGCGATTCAGTCCTTCAGGAACGGTCAGGCGGTACAACCGCACCTTGCCGGAAGCGACCATTTCGAACGCCTCTGCCGCCGTGAGTGGCTTCTTGAACCGGTACTCGCCAGCCATCAGAGTCCGGTCCGGATTCAAGAGCCGTTGCCAAAGGAAGGACCATTTCGATGCGATGACGCCTTCCATCGCAAGGGCCTCCCCGATTTGCTGTGAGGAGAGCCCATACCGGATCTTGATCACGACTGGCTCGTCAAACGGTTCAGCTGGCTCGCCAGGCGAGCAGCACGCTAGGGCCGCGACAGTGGCCACCGTGGCGAGCCTAGTCATGCTGCTCCCCTAGGAACTCCTCCAGCAGCAGCATGGCGGACATTCTGTCCACTGCTGCGCGATCCCGCGCCTGCGAGCCGAGTCGGTTCCTGGCCTCCCAGCTCGTGAGTCGCTCGTCCCGCATCTCGACGCTGACACCGGCGTGCTTGGCGAGTCTGCGGGCGAACTGCACGGCTTGCCGGGACGATCGGCTGGGGCTTCCATCCAGGTTCAGCGGGTTCCCGACGATCACGGTCGTCACTCTTCTCCGGCGAATGATCTTCGTCAGCGCGTCGAAATCCACCCGCAGGTTCCTGCGCCAGAGCGTCGGCAGTCCGTGGGCCATGATGCCCAGCTCGTCACTGACGGCCAGCCCGATCCGTCGCTTGCCCCAATCCAGCGCCAGGACCGTCGAATTCTCGACTTCGGCTCGGCCGTCGGCCCGTCGTGTAGAACCGTTGCTCTCGTTGTCCAAGTTCACTGGAGTCGGCTACCTCCGCATCTGCTGGATAGACACATCCCAAGGTTGTGGCGGGAGTGGGTCGTAGATCGGGCGCGCGTCGCGCTCCGGGAAGCCCTCCGCTACACCGGCGAGCTTCTCCAGTGCCGCTCTGTGCTCCAGAGCAGGGCTATGCAAGAGGTTCACGGACTCCCCGGGGTCCCGGAGCAGGTCGTACAGCTCGCGGACCGATCGCTCGTGAATATGAATCTTGTAGCGCTTGTCCCGCACCACCCGCGGCGCATAGTCCTGGCGGCCTCGGACCCCCCGCTCGTCCAGAATGGCGGGTCCGAAGCCCATGGCCATGATCCAATCCCTCGGCCCGCGCTCGGTCTTGCCGAGCAGCAGCGGCGCAATCGATCTTCCGTCCAGCGCCACGCCGGAGGGAAGCTGCGCGCCTGCGAGTTTGCAGAATGTCGGCAGCAGATCGGAGAAGTCAGTCAGCTCGTCGGTCTGGATGCCCGCCGGTACCAGACCGGGGCCGTTGACGATAAAGGGCTGCCGGGGTCCGTTCTCAGTGAGCTGGGCCTTTCCGCCTCTCACGTATCTGCCGTTCAAGCGCCCGCGGATGCCGCGTGACGTTCCGTTGTCCGTCGTGAAGACCACGATTGAGTTCTCCCGCACGCCGGCATCATCCAGCGCCTTGACGAGGCGGCCCACGAGATAGTCCGTGTAGCGGACCATTGCCTTGTGCTTCTCGAGCGGGCTTTCGGCATGGGGTTCGTGCGGTGTGTTCACCAAGGGGCCGTGAGTAAGAGCCAACGGGTAGTAGATCAACATCGGCTGACCGCTCTTTCTCGCCACGAAGTCGACGAGAAACTCATTGAAGAGGTCTGGCCCGAATCGGCCCTCGTAGATTCGGCTGGGTTCTCTGCTGGTGTAGACGTACGGGTCCCAATAGCGCTCGTCGCTCTTCGGGTTGCCACCTTCCCCGCCGGTCCAGACCGACCACTCGTCGAAGCCGTGATCACGAAGAGCCTCGGGCTGTACGCGAAAGTCGTTGATCTGCCACTTCCCTGCAATCGCAGTAGCGTAGCCGGCTGCTTGCAGCTGGCGGGCGAACGACGGGTTGCGATTCGCATCGAAGTGGCACCCCGCCCCCCAGCGCGGCACGTCCCAGTGGTTCGTCCAACCATGACGGAACGGGTATTGGCCCGTTAGCAGCGTCACCCGGGTCGGAGTGCATTGCGGCATCGAGTAGGCGTTGCGGAACAGCATGCCTCCTTCGGCCAGCTTGTCGATGTTGGGAGTCTCGATCCCCTCACCGCCGTAGCTGGAAATCCACTCCGGGCCGAGGTCGTCCACCATGATCAGGACGATGTTCGGCGGAGCGGCTCCCAGCAGGGCAGTCCAGAGGAAGATAAGGGCGGCGCCGAATCGACTCACAATTGCATTCTAGGACAGTCTCCTGGCCCGGGGAGGTACGCCCAGACCTCCGAGGAGCCGTCCGCCCCGGTTACGGTGAATCGCAGTGTGCCGCTGCCGCCACGGCAGGCCGCCCTTCGCCGCTAGTGGTGAGGATGGTGGAAACTGGGGAGCGATGAACGACTTGTTCGCCACTGACGATCGCTCGATCTTCGAGATCGAGTCGGATGCCGCCGGACCGCAGGGCCAACTGCCCCTGACGCCAGCGATGCTCCGCAGCCTCCCCAGCGGGGACATCTTCGGCTGGACGCAGGATGCCGGGATGGGCTGGAACCCGTCGCACTTGGGTCGGGAGGAGTTCCTGATTCTCAGCACCAAGGGAGGCCTCCGGGCCGCGGATGGATCCCCCATCGCCCTCGGCTACCACACCGGTCATTTTGAGGTCGGCGAGCTGATGAAGGAGGCGGCGTTCGAGCTCAGAGAGCTGGGAGCCATCCCGTTTGCCGGCTTCTGCAGCGATCCCTGCGACGGGCGGACTCAAGGGACGCCCGGAATGATGGACTCGCTCCCATACCGCAACGATGCCGCCCAAGTGCTGAGGCGCTTGATCCGGTCGCTTCCAACACGCCGAGGCGTGCTGGGGGTGGCGACCTGCGACAAGGGCCTTCCGGCGATGATGATGGCGCTGGCGTCCATGCACGAGCTCCCTTGCGTCCTCGTGCCGGGCGGTGTCACGCTGCCGGCTCGCGGCGGCGAGGATGCCGGCAAGGTCCAGACAATCGGGGCCCGGTTCGCGCATGGGGAGCTCAGCTTGAAGGACGCCCAAGTGTTCGGATGCAGGGCCTGCGGCACTCCGGGAGGCGGGTGCCAGTTTCTTGGCACAGCGGCGACCGCCCAGGTCGTGGCCGAGGCGCTTGGCATGGCGCTGCCCCACACGGCGCTCGCTCCGTCCGGCCAACCCGTTTGGAAGGCCGCGGCGCGCTCGTCCGCCCGAGCGCTCCTCGCTCAGCGCTCCGCGGGAGTTGCCATGGCGGACATCCTCACCGAAGGCTCCCTCTGGAACGCCATGGTCGTGCATGCGGCCTTTGGCGGATCTACGAACCTGCTGCTGCACCTGCCCGCTGTCGCCTTCTGTGCCGGTCTGCGCCGGCCCTCGGTCGACGATTGGGAGTCCGTGAACCGCGAAGTCATACGCTTGGTTGATGTCCTGCCGAACGGCCCGGTCGGTCATCCGACCGTACGAGTGTTCCTGGCAGGCGGAGTGCCTGAGGTGATGCTGCACCTCCGCGACTTGGGGCTGCTCGAACTGGATGTCCTGACGGCCGCGGGACTGCCTCTGCGGCGGGTGCTGGAACTCTGGGAGTCGAGCGAGCGTCGCGCCGTCTTCCGGAGGCGCCTTAAGCAGCTTGACCGGGTCGATCCTGACGACGTGATCTTCACTCCGGATCGCGCGGCGGCGCGCGGCATCACCAGCACGATCACCTTCTGCCGGGGCAACCTTGCGCCGGAGGGGTCGGTGGTCAAGAGCACGGCCATCGACGGGTCAGTAGTGGACCCCGACGGTGTGTACCGCAAGCAAGGCCCGGCCAGGATCTACACTCGCGAATCCGACGCGATCCGTGCGATCAAGGACGGAAGGGTGCGCCCCGGAGATGTTGTGGCCCTGATCTGCTGCGGGCCTCAAGGCTCGGGCATGGAAGAGATCTACCAGATCACGTCGGCTCTCAAGCACCTGCCGCAAGGCAAGCATGTGGCCGTGGTCACGGACGCGCGCTTCTCTGGAGTCTCGACGGGTGCCTGCATCGGGCATGTCGGCCCCGAGGCGCTGGCCGGGGGACCCGTCGGCAAGCTCCGCGAAGGCGACGTCGTTCGGATCGAGATCGATTGCGGCCGGCTCCGAGGCTCCGTAGATCTGGTCGGCCACCGAGGCGAGCTCTTCGGGGCCGACGCCGGGGAGGGTGTCCTCGCCGAGCGCGCCCCGCGCGCCGACCTGTCGCCGCATCCGGGCCTGCCGGACGACACGCGACTGTGGGCGGCGCTACAGGCCGCGAGCGGAGGCACTTGGAGCGGATGCGTCTACGACACCGACGCGATCCTCCGGGCGATGGGGGCGTCCGGCTGCGCCCCCGACACCAGAGACGCGGTGTGAGAGCCGCTGCCACGCTGGCGCTCTCTGTGCATTGACGGCTAGCGTGGCTACGCCGCTGCTACGGGCGAATGATGGATCCGTCCCGGCGCCGCGTGGTGCCCCAGTGGTAGTCGAACGGGGTATCGTATCGCGAGTCCACGTCGTACCGGGCAGCCAGTTCCTCGTCGATCTCCATGCCCCATCCCGGAGCCTCGTTCGGGTAGAAGAATCCGTTCTCCAGCCGGGGGCAGCCTTGGAACACCTCGTGAACCGAGTCTGGCCAGGTTCTGGCCTCCTGGATGCCGAAGTTGTAGCAGCTCACGTCCAACGCGATGTTGGCCAAGTGCCCGACGGGCGACGTGTCGCCCGGCCCGTGCCAAGCCGTCCGGACACCGAACCACTCGCACAGCGCGGCCAGCTTGCGAGCCGGCGTGAGGCCCCCGATCTGCGAGATGTGGACGCGGATGAAGTCAATCAGGCGCTCGGCGATCAGGCCCGTGAACTCGTGCGGCGAGTTGAACAGCTCGCCCATGGCGATCGCCGTCGTGGTCTGCGACCGCATGTGCCGGAAGTACCCGATCTGCTCGGGGGAGACGGGATCCTCGATGAAGAAAGGCCGGTACTCCTCCAAGCGCTTGAGCAGCCACATCGCCTGCGCGTTGCTGATCCGCTCGTGCACGTCATGTAGCAGCTCGATCTCCTCACCGATGTTCTTGCGCATGTGCTCGAACAGCTTCGGCACGCTCAGCAGGTACGGCGTCGGCTCGTACATCCTCTCGGCGTGAGGGCCGCCGGACGGCGCGCCGAGGAACCCCGAGGGGCTGCCGCTGGCAGAGCGCGCGCCGTAGTTCGCGTTGCCCTGGATGCCGACCTGGATACGGATATGCCGCACTCCTTGCTCGATGTAGGCGCGGGCGGCGTCCTCCACTTCCTCCATGCTCGATCCCGATGCGTGCCGGTACACGTCGGCGGCGTGGCGCGCCTTGCCGCCCAGCAGGGCGTACACCGGCATGTTGGCGCGCTTGCCCTTGATGTCCCACAGCGCTTGATCGACGCCGCTCATCGCGTTGTACAGCACCGGGCCGTTGCGCCAGTATGAACTGACGTACATCGTCTGCCAGATGTCCTCGATATGATCGGGGTTCTTGCCCTTCAGGAAGGGCCGCAGGAACTCGTCCACCGCGGTGACCACGGCGCGGGCCCGCTGGGTGAAGGTCGCGCATCCGTAGCCGTAGAGGCCCGGCTCGCTCGTCTCCACCTTGACGATCACGGTCCTGGGCAGCCCGGGCGGCGCGGTCAGGATCGCCTTCACATCCGTGATCTGGAGCGCCGGGAGGCCGCGCGTCGCAGCCTGCTCTTGGGCGGAGGCGGTCGAGCCGGCCGCGGAGGGAAGCGCGGCAAGCCCGCCGCCTGCCATCCACTGCAATAGGTTTCGCCGTCGCATTAGGACATTGTAGGACTCGCCGCGGGCGGGCGGGCTGTCTACGATGAATGCAGGGGCGCGCCGGCATTGCGAATTCTGGTTACCGGCGGGGCCGGCTTCATCGGCTCCCACCTGTGCGAGCGCCTGCTGGCGGAGGGGCACGAGGTCTGGGCGGTGGACAACCTAAGCACCGGGCGCGCGGAGAACGTCAGCCACCTGCAGGCCCAACCGCGCTTTGCCCTGCTCCGTCGTGACATCTGCGAGCCGTTCCTGGATTCCGGTCCCTTCGGGGTCGTCTTCAATCTCGCGTCGCCGGCCAGCCCTCGGGACTATCTTGCTGCCCCGGTGGAGACCCTCTTGGCTGGTTCGCTCGGCACCCGCAACATGCTGGAGGTCGCGCTGAGGGACGAGGCGACCTTCGTGCAGGCATCGACCTCGGAAGCCTACGGCGATCCGCTGGTCCATCCGCAACCGGAGACGTACTGGGGCAACGTGAACCCCGTCGGGCCTCGGTCGGTGTACGACGAGTCGAAGCGCTTCGCTGAGGCTATCGCGATGGCCTACCACCGCGAGCACGGAGTGAGGACCCGCATCGCCCGGCTGTTCAATGTCTACGGCCCACGCATGAAGCGCGGCGACGGGCGGGTCATCCCGTCGTTTCTGACCCAGGCCCTCGCCGGGCGGGACCTCACTGTGTTCGGCGACGGATCGCAGACCCGTACGTTTTGCTACGTCTCGGACATCGTGGAGGGCTTGGTCTCCCTGTTGCGATCGCGGGATCCGACTCCAGTCAACCTCGGGAGCCGGCACGAGGTGGCGGTCCTCGAGCTCGCCGACCGAGTGCAGGGTCTGGCGGGGGGCGGGGGCATCCGCTTCGGTCCCTTGCCGGAGGACGATCCCAAGCGACGGTGCCCGGATACGGCCAAGGCCGAGCGATTGCTCGGCTGGAAGCCCCGGGTCCGGCTCGACGAGGGCCTGCGGCGGACGCTCGACTGGTTCCGCAGCTCCGTGCCCGCCGCGACGGGCGGCCCAGCTCCGAGCGGGCGTTGAGCGGAAGGGAGGGACCGATGGACCGAGCGACGCCCCTGCGGTGCCTGCTCACCAATGACGACGGACTCGATGCTCCGGGCCTCGCGGCCCTTGAGGACGCGCTGCCCGACGGCTCCGAGAAGCTCGTGTTCGCTCCCGAGCGTGAGCGTTCCGCCTGCAGCCACCAAGTCACTACGGACCGCGCGTTCGGAGTTCGGCGCGTCAGTCGTCGCCGCTACGCCGTGG
The DNA here is from genome assembly GCA_963662745.2 of Bryobacterales bacterium. Taxonomy (GTDB): domain Bacteria; phylum Acidobacteriota; class Terriglobia; order Bryobacterales; family UBA6623; genus VXMF01. The sequence goes on along the minus strand of CAXXUI010000001.1, from coordinate 2,278,576 downwards.
ACGCTTGGCCGGCCGACTGCGTTCGCGTGGCGCTCCACCAATTCGCAAGCCGCTTCGACTGGGTGCTAGCGGGCATCAATCACGGCGCGAACCTGGGGGCCGACGTTTTCTATTCCGGCACGGTCGCGGCGGCCCGCGAAGCGGCTCTGTTCGGCCTGCCCTCCATCGCGGTCTCGCACTACAGGGACCGCGTGCTCAGCGCCCGTGACTGGCGCCGTGCGGCCGCTTGGACGAGGGACCTGCTGCAGTGGCTGCTGGAGCGCCCTCCGGGGCGCGGCGAGATCTGGAACGTCAACCTGCCCAGCCTCCCACCCGGTCCAGCCTCGCCGGAGTGGGTGGAGTGCGACTTGGACCCGAGTCCCTTGCAGCTCGCCTACAGCGTCGAAGGCGGCGACTTCCATTACGAGGGCCTCTACTCGAAGCGGCGGCGCGAGCCGGGCCGCGACGTGGACGTGTGCTTCCGGGGAGGGATCTCGGTCTCGCGCCTGAGCTTGGGATGAAGCGCGGCCGCAGGACGGCGGGCGCGCTGCATTCGGGCCGTGAGAGAATCGAGGGGCGGGGAACTCGTTGGCGCGGACGCGGGTGGATCGGTTGCTGGTCGAGCGGGGAATCGCCGAGTCCAGGCACAAGGCGCAGGCGATGGTCATGGCCGGCGAGGTGCTGGTGGATGAGCAGAAGGCGGACAAGCCCGGCCGCCGGGTCGCCGCGGGCGCGCGGATCCGGCTGGTGCGCCAGCGCCCCCGGTTCGTCAGTCGCGGCGGCTTGAAGCTGCAGGCGGCGCTGCGCCGCTACCGGATCCAGGTGCGCGGAGCCGTTTGCATCGACATCGGGGCGTCAACCGGTGGCTTCACGGACTGCCTCCTGCAGAGCGGGGCGCGCCGCGTCCACGCAGTGGATGTGGGGTTCGGGCAGCTGCACTGGTCGATGCGCAGTGATCGTCGTGTCGTGGTGCATGAGAGGCTGAACGCGCGCCGCCTGAGGTTTCGCGACATCGGCGAGCGGGCGGCCTTCGCCTGCTGCGACGTGAGCTTCATTTCCGTGACCAAGATCCTGCCGCGCCTGCCCGCGGTGCTGGAGGAAGCGGCGAAGGCAGTCGTGCTGGCCAAGCCGCAGTTCGAGGTTGGCAAGGGCGAGGTCGGCAAGGGGGGCGTGGTGCGAGACGAGCGGAAGCATGCGATGGTCGTCGAGAAGGTTGCAGCCGCAGTGACCTCGTGCGGCTTCAGCAGTGTGGCGTGGATGAAGAGCCCGATCTCGGGGGCGGCCGGCAATAGGGAATTCCTCGTCTACGGCGAGGGCTGGACCGTGCCGTCGGACAGGGGGGCATCGTGATGCGACGGGTCGGCGTTGTCAGCAAGCCTGGCCGGCGGGAGCTCCCTGAGCTGCTTGGGCAGGTCGCCGCATGGTGCCGGGAGCGAAGTCTTGAACTGGCGGTGGACTGCGTGACCGCGGACTATTTGGGCCGGACCGACGGGCAGCCGCGCAGCGGTCTCCCTCAGGGTTGCGACGTCATCGTGGTGTTCGGAGGGGATGGGACGCTGCTGTCCGCGGCCCGGGGCGTGGGCGGGCGGCAGGTTCCGCTGCTGGCGGTGAATCTGGGCGGCCTCGGCTTCATGATGACCACCGGGCCCCACGAGCTGGCAGCCGCGCTGGACCGCGTCGAGGCCGGTTCGTACCAGCTCGACTCCCGGATGGTCTTGGAGGCCACTCTCAACAGGGACGCCGGTTCCGAAGAGCGCTTCTTCGCCCTCAACGATGTCGTGGTTTCTCACGGCGGCATCGCACGCGTGCTCCGATTAGAGGTCTACGCGGGCGAGGAGTACATCGGGCGGTACACCGCCGACGGGCTCATTCTCAGCACTCCGACCGGCTCGACGGCGTACTCCCTTGCTGCCGGCGGTCCCGTCATCCTGCCGGGTGTGGAGGGGGTGTGCTTGACTCCGATCTGCCCGCACTCGCTCTCGAATCGCTCGGTGGTGCTGCCCGCGGCCGCGTGCTTGGAGATTCGAGTGGCGGGCGGCGACGGGGAGCGCTGCCTGAGCGTTGACGGCCAAGTCGGCAGGCAGCTCGCAGCGGAGGACCGCGTCACGGTGCGACGGGCGCGCCACACGGTCGACATCGTGCAGACGAGGAGCGTGCCCTACTTCGACGTCCTGCGAAACAAGCTGCGGTGGGGCGGCCGCTAGGGGCGCGGCCGCAGGGGAACACCAGACCCAGTCTCCTTGCGCTGGACCGACCCGGATTCGGCCCTACAGGTTGAATAGGGGCAGGGAGGCGAAGAAGACCAGGCATGCCCCAAGGGCGATGCTGATCCAGAGCGGGTTGCGGCCCGCTTCCCCGACCCACTGAGACCGGCTGTTGAGCAGTAGCAGGGTGAGTGCCAGCAGTGGCAGGAACAGCGCCCCCAGCACGCCGTACGTGAGCTGGATCTGCCGGACTTGGGCGTTCAGCAGGAACAGCGGAACGACGCCGACCAGCAGCACCCACGCGCGGTAGGGGTTCGACTTCCGGAGCTCGCCCCCGCCTGAGGACCGCAGGCGCACGAAGTCGGCGAACAGGTAGGGAATGCTCTGCCAGACTCCCAGCAGGCTGGAGAACACGGCCCCCCAGAATCCTGCGAGGAAGATCCATTTGCCGGCTGGCCCCGTCGCGGCCGCGAGGCGGTCGGCCATCTGCACCGCCAGCGCGGCGCCTCCTCCCTCCACCACGATCTGGGAGCCGATGATCACGACGCACACGCCGAAGATGGCGGTCACTCCATTGCCAACGGCCAGATCGATCCGGCAGGTCCTCAGCATGCCCTCCCCGCGACGGCCCTGCTCCCGGATCCAGTAGCCGTAGGACATCAGTGTGACGGTCCCCCCGACACCTCCGAGGATGGCGAGGAGCCACGAGGCGCCGCCGTCCGGCAAGGAGGGAACAAAGCCCTTGAGGATCTCAGCGGGTGGCGGCGCTATGAGGACCGTCGTCCCCACCACTGTGACGAACATCAGACCGATCAAGGCTGACATGATGCGTTCGAAGGCTCCGAAGCTCCCTCGCAATACGATGGCGACGCCGACCAGCGAGTGGATTACCGCCCAGATCGTGACCGAGGCCTGGCCACCGCCTGCCACGGGTAGCAGAGCGGTGCCGGCGACGCCGCAGGCATTGGCCAGCGCCCGGCCCACAACCACCGTGAACAGTGCGAGGTAGGCCAGGAACACCCAGCGAATCCAAGCTCCCAGCTTGTCGTTCCATCCAGCCAGCAGCGATGTGCCGCTGAACAGCTGCCAGCGGGCGACGCCTTCGGAGAGCACGAACTTGAGGAACGCCCCGGCGAGCACGGCCCACAGGACACTCGTGCCCAGCTCGGAGCCGGCCAAGGTGCCTGTCATCAAGTCACCGGCGCCGACTCCCGTGGCGGCCATCATCAGGCCGGGAGCGATCACTCGAAACCGATTGCTGCCCGTCAACCGGTGCCAATCCTACCAGCGGCTGCCGGCGCGGGACGATCCCGGACTCGACACGCCGGGGTCATTCGGGCTGCCTCAGCCGCGTGGCCGCCCCGGTCGCAACCCAACCCGTGCCGAGTGTCACCAACGCCCCGATCGGCACGTACCACAGCCATGCCACCACCCCGTGCAGCGCGACGACCGCAGCGACTCCGGCGGCCATCGAGAGGATCGCGGTTGTCTCACTCGCCTGGCGCACCAAGGCGCCGAGGGCGAAGGCTCCCAGCAAGGCGCCGTAGACTACGGCTGCGATGCCGAGGGCGACCTCGACGGCGGAGGTCTGCTTGGAGAGCGGGATGAATGCCACGGCGGCGAGGCCGAGCAGGGCGGCCCAAGCCAGCGTGAACGCCTTGCCCGCTCTAAGAATGCCCGGGCTGCTCCGCTCCGCTCCCGTGATCGGGGCCCAGAAATCATATGCGGTAGCTGACGCCAGCGAGTTGATGGAGGAGGACAGCGAAGACATGGCCGCGGCGAACACGCAGGCGATCAGCAGGCCGGTCACGCCCGGAGGCAGCTCCTCCACGATGAAAGTGGCGAAGATCTCGTCCGTTCGTTCGAACGCGCGATCGCCGAAGAAGCTCCAGAGGCCGATTCCGACGAGCAGGAACAGCAGGAATTGGAGCATGGCCGCTACGCCGCTTCCGATCAGCGCCTTCTGCGCGTCGCGGCGGTTGCGGCACGTGAGCAGTCGCTGTACGATGAGCTGGTCGGTTCCATGCGAAGCCATCGTGAATGCCGCGCCTCCGACCAACCCGGCCAGCAAGGTGTAGGGCGCGCTCAGGCTGAGGCTGAGGTCGAGGAAGTCGAGCTTGCCCTGGGCGGCGGCGTCTGAAAAGATCTGCTCCCAGCCGCCGGGCACGCCGTGGTGGATCCAGGCGAGGGCGACTCCAGCGCCCACCAGGTAGAGCCCCATCTGGACAGCGTCCACCCACACGACGGCCCGGATCCCGCCCAAGTAGGTGTAGACCACGGTGAGCAGGGTGATTGCGGCGATCGACACCGGGTATGGCCAGTCCGTGACCAGGGCCAAGGGGATTGCCGTGGCGAACAGCCGGACGGAGTCGGCCAGCAGGCGCGTAGCCATGAACACACCGGAAGTGACCCGCCTGGCTGTGGGTCCGAACCGAGAGCCGAGCAGCTCGTAAGCGGTGGCCAGCTGGCCGCGATAATAAGCCGGCAGGAGCGTGAAGGCGACGAGGACGCGCCCCACCAGGTAGCCGAGCGTCAGTTGCAGGAAGACCAAGCTTCCGGCGTACGCCACGCCGGGGATGCTGAGAAACGTCAGCGTGCTCGTTTCCGTGGCGACGACGGAGAGCAGCACTGCGCCCCATGGCAGGGAACGGCTCCCCAGAAAGTAGTCCGCTCCGGAGGACTGTCCTCTTCCGAGCCAAGCGCCCCAAGCGGTCGTGGCGCCTAGGTACAGCACGAGTGCCGCCGTGTCGAGTGCAGTGAAGCCCGTCAAATCCTCAAGGCCGCGTACGCTGCCGCCGGCGACCTGTATATTCTAGGCAGTTTGCGACTCCCGTCCGAGACCCCGTGCCGCCGATCCTTCCTGCCTGCCGCGTCGCATTCCGCCGCTGGCGGCTCCATGTCCGCCGTTCTGCGCTGGACCGGGCTGGTGGTGCTGGTCGCGACATGGGGGTGCCAAGCGCGGCCGCCGAATTTCGTGGTCATTGTCGCCGACGACTTGGGCTGGGCGGATCTCGGCAGCTACGGCGGGGAGATCGCGACTCCCAACCTCGACGCCCTGGCGGAAGGAGGGCTGCGGTTCACGCAGTTCTACAACACCTCGCGCTGCTGGCCCACCCGGTCTTCGTTGCTGACCGGCTATTACGCTCAGCAGATCCGCCGGGACTCTATGCCCGGCGTTGATCGCGGCAAGTTTGGCGGATCCGGGATTCGTCCAGCGTGGGCCAGGTTAGTCTCGGAACGGCTCCGCGCGGTCGGCTACCGTTCCTACCACGCGGGCAAATGGCACGTCGACGGTGAACCCCTGCAGAATGGGTTCGACCACTCGTACTCATCCACGACCAGGACGGGCTTCTTCCACATCTCGCGCCGGCGACGGGACGGCGAGCCCCTTCCGGATGTGCCAGCGGATGCCGGGCTTATGCAGACCACCGTGACGGCGGATCACGCCATAGAGTGGCTGGACTCCCACGCTGGCGAGTATTCTGGCCAGCCATTCTTCCTTTACTTGGCGTTTCACGCTCCGCATTTCCCGCTGCATGCGCTCCCCGAGGACATCGACCGGTACCGGGACCGCTATCTGGGTGGCTGGGACCGACTGCGCGAGGAGCGTCTGGAGCGCCAGTCCGAACTCGGATTTCCCCCGATCGGCCTCTCGGCCTTGGACGCCGATGTCGGCCCGCCGTACGCCTTTCCCGAAGCGATTGAGCTGTTGGGTGACGGCGAAGTGAACCGACCCGTGCCGTGGGAATCGCTGGACGAGCGCCAGCGCCGGTTTCAGGCTGCCAAGATGGCGGTCCATGCCGCGATGATCGATCGCATGGACATCGAGATCGGGCGAGTGCTGGATCGGGTGCGGTCCATGGAGCAGTTCGAGAACACGCTGGTGCTCTTCCTCTCCGACAACGGAGCGAGCGCGGAGATCATGGTGCGGGGCGACGGGCACGATCCGGATTTGCCGCTCGGTTCGGCCGGCACCTACCTGTGTCTCGGGCCCGGCTTCTCGAGCGCCGCCAACACGCCCTTCCGGCTGCACAAGGCCTGGGTTCACGAGGGCGGTGTCTCAACCCCCCTGATCGCCCACTGGCCGGACGGGATCGCAGCGGCGGGCGAGTATCGCTCGACGGTCGGACACGTGATCGACATCACTCCGACGCTCTTGGACTTGGCGGGCGCCGGTTCCGAGCCCGATCCTGGCGGGCCCGAGTTTGCGGGCCGGAGTTTGGCGCCGGTGTTTCAGGCAGACGGCGAACCGCTGCACGACGCCGTGTGGTTCTACCATCAGGGCAATCGCGCCCTGCGTAAGGGGCGCTGGAAGATCCTGCACACGGTGAGAACGCGAGACGACGGCTGGGGGGCGGTGGCCGCCGCGGAGGACGCCCGCCAAGGCGAATGGCAGCTCTACGATCTGGCAGCTGACCGGGCCGAGCAGCGCGACTTGGCGGCCGAGCGCCCAGAGGTGGTTCGGGAGCTGGCGGAGGCCTGGAACGACTGGCGCGAGCGCTTTATCCGCGAGGCAGGCGGGCCGGAGTGAGTGCTGGCAGGACGGAACGACGACCGGTTCCGCGAATTGCTGACCGCGCCGGAAGTGCCTGCGCCGGTCCCTCTACGCCCGGGAAGCGTACGTCTCAGCTGTTGCGCAGGAAGCGCCGGTAGGACCGGATCGTGTACTTGGCAGCGGCGGCGGCCGTCGGCAGCGGCAGCGCCTCCGCCGATGCGAAGCCCGTGTAACCCGAGTCCGCGAGCGCCTTCGCGATCGGTGCGTAGTCCAAGTGTCCAAGACCGGCCGCGCGCCGGTTCGAGTCGACGAAATGCATGTGGCCGATCCTTCCGCCGGCGGCCAGGATCGACTTGGCGATGTCGTGCTCCTCGATGTTCATGTGGAAGAGGTCGGCCAGCAGCTTCAGGTTGCCCGCACCGACGAGGTCGAGCAGTTCGGCGCCTTGCTCCAGCGTGTTGATCAGGTCCGTCTCGTAGCGGTTGAGGGGCTCGAACAGCAGCAGCTGGCCAGCGTCTTCGGCGTGGGCCGCCAGCTCGCGCAAGCTGTCGGCGAGACGACGCAACGCCGCTGGCCTGTCCCCGGCAGGGCCAGCAGTGCCCTGCATGGATCCGATGATCGCCGGTGCCGCGAACTCAGCGCCGGCGTCAATTATGCGTTTGACGAAGTCGCGTGCCCGGCTGGCGGGACCCGGCTGGTCACCGCAAAGGCGATGCCCGTGGAGCAGCATGCCCGCGCCGGTGCCCACTGCCGCCAGCCGGAGGCCGTGCCCCGTCAGCAAGGAGGCTAAGTGCTGCTTGTCGACATGGCTGCCTGACGGAGCGAAGAGTTCGATTGCGTCGAATCCGTCCGATGCGGCCGCAGCGCAGGCCTCGGACAAGTTCCCGTGGTAGACGAACGGTCCGCTCCGCGCCTGGGGTACGAGGCAGACCGTGACAGCCGAGAGGATGGGTTTCACTCTGAGACCTCGATGATGGCCTTGATCACGCCGGACCCGGGATGGGTGAAGCCCTCGAACTCGGTCACGATTTGGTCGAACGGAGTGCGGTGCGTGATCCAAGGCTCTGTGTCGATCGTGTTGTCCTCGATCAGGCTGATGATCCGGCGGAAGTCGCCCGGCAGAGCGTTGCGGGATCCCCTGATGGTCATCTCTGGGCGATGCAGCGCTGGATGCGGAAACGCCACGCGCTCCGTTGTGATTCCGACATAGACTAGCGTGCCGGTGTGCGCCACGTATTGCAGCGCCGTGCACATTGAGGCGGAATTCCCTGTGGCGTCCGTGACCAGCGAGAAAAGGTCGCCGTTCGTGATGGCGCGCGCCTCCTTCAGAGCCGACTCCGGACCACCAAAGTGGATAGTGTTCTGGATCCCGTACCGACGCCGGCAGAACGCGAGGCGCGACGGCTCGCGGTCCATCACCGTGATGACCGCCCCGGTCAGCCTGGTGAACTCCAGAGTGGCCAGCCCGATCGGGCCCGCTCCGATGATCAGGACATGCTCACCGGGCTTGGGGTTCCCGCGGTCCGTGGCGTGGCACCCGATCCCGAGCGTCTCCACCAGCGCGAGCTCCTCGAACGAGAGCGAGTCTGAGGCGTGCAGCTTGTCCGCTCGAATGAGGAAGCGGTCGCACAATCCTCCGTCTTCCATAACGCCGATCACGCTGAGCGACTCGCAGCAGTTGGGGCCGCCGCTGCGACAGGCGTAGCAGTGCCCGCAGTTCATGTAGGGCTCGACGCTGCAGCGGTCGCCCGGCTGGACGAGGTTCACTCCACTACCTGTCTCCAGGACTCTCACGCCCAGTTCGTGGCCGGGTATCCGCGGATAGCGGAAGAACGGCATCTTGCCTAGGTAGCCGCTGTAGTCGGTTCCGCAGATGCCCATCCGGTGGGTCTTGACAAGAGCTTGGCCCGGCCCCGGAGGGCCGGGAGGCGGGATCTCGACATAGCTCAAGTGGCGCGGCTTTTTCAGGCAGACGGCTCGCATGTCAGTCCTCTCGGCGGTAACCGGCGCAGCAACCCGGTCTGGAGTGGGGCTTCTCGGCGAGGGTCCGTATCAGAGATGCAGACCTCACTTCGACCCGGCTCTTACCGGCCCGCAAAGTAACCCAACACCAGTGCTTGGACGACCGCCACACCGAGCCAGTGTAGGGAATCGATGACTGTCAGCTTGGTCTTGGCCCTGCGGAAGACATTGTTGGTGGCGCAACTCGTGGCGACGAAGCCGAACCACAGCGCTGTCGCCGTAGCGACCGCTCCGCCCACCGTGGCCGCGCTTGGCGGAAGCTCGCCAAGGATCCAGCTGAGCACCGCCGCCTGAACCAGCAGGCCTGCGAAGGAAATGGCGAACGGCCCGGCCATGCCGCTCTGCTGGACCTTCTCCTCAGTGAGGCCAGCCGCATCCATCCATGGCTTGCTGAGGGTGGTGTAGTAGACGGCCCCGAATGCGAATGCCGCCATGGCGGCGAGCAGTACGGCGAGGAGGCTGATACTTTCGGGAATCATTTCGGCGGCAGCCGGCTGCGGGCGGGCGACTGCGTCTCTAGGATCATAACCTGTCGATTGGCTGCGGCCTGCAATCGGCCGGCCCCCGGGTTGCCTCGGACGCACGAAGGGCCAGACGGGCCAGCGCTCGTGGAACACAGTCTCGTCAGTGCCGGTCATTCCCCGCGCGGTGTCTCCACGAAAGTGAGCCGGATGGTGTGCCGCTGGCCGGTCAGAGGCAGCTATGGTCGGGAGGTCTGCGGCGATGCGGGAGGGTGCCTTCCGGTTGAGGGGAGACGATCCTCGCGTGTCGGTGGGCGACCGGGTAGTCTCTGGCGGCTCGAATCGGGGCTTAGTCGCCTCACGGCGAGGAGGCTGGATGGTCGGGAGGCTGGTCATAGGGGATGGTTCCTTGCGCAGGGAGCGCCTCTGAGCGGACCGCGTGGCGAGGGCGTTGGGTCCGCGACCTAGATTGGAGGCGCTCCGAGCGGCCTCCAAGTGCCGTGTGGAGAGTGTATTGGTCCAGAGGGGCGCGCCCGGTGGGTTGTTGCCGAATTCCGGCCGGAGGATGCATCGCGCGACTGGCCGGGGTCGGCGCGCAGTGGGAGGGCGCGGCCTGACTCGCTCAGTGACGGGCTGTCTCGTTAGCGGGCCCAAGGGGCCTCTTGCGGCACGGAGTCCGAGACGGAGTCGAGCAGTGCCAACCGGCCGGCACGCTGTGGGGCGGATTGCGGAAGTGGGCACCGACTCGGAGCCGCGCCGCTGGCCGGAGGCCGCCTGCTCCGCCGGGGGGCGGGGCTGGGCGGTCCAAGGGACGAGCTACGGGTGGCTGCTTCAGTCCGGGGCGGCTGCGTCCGAGGCGTCGGCTGAGCCGGCCTCGGCAGTGCCGACCGTCTCCCACTCAACCAGGGCCACGTTGCGCGTCTTGCGGCTGAACTCCACGCCCACCAGGTGGACCGGCTTGCCAGAGCCGAGGTGCTGGTCCGCGTAGCCCTTGGCCTTGAGCTGCCGCAGCGCCCTTCCGGAGCCGCTCCGACCGTCCACAGGCTTGAACTCGAACAGCACGATCCTCTCGGTAGCGCTCACGGCCAGGTCGATGTTGCCCCGTGAGGAGGCTTCTTCGGGGCGGGTCTCGAGGCCGAATCCAGACAGGAGGGCGAAGAAAACCGTGGCGTAGTAGCCCTCGTACCGCTCGATGCGGCTGTTGCGGTACCAGTCGTGTGGGATGGAGGCGAAGAAGGCGTGCAGCGTTTGGTTGAGTTGCTCGAAGTCCCCAGCGCGGATGTGCGTGGCGACATCGCGGCAGTGGGTGAGGCGGTCGGAGAGGCTGTTGACGAGGCTGGACAGCAGCGCGCGGTTCAGGCTGAGGCGCACTTCGCGGTTGGCGTAGCCGAGGCGGTACTCGGTCTCGCCGTCGTCGCCCTCGGACCAGTCGGCCACGGTGAGGTAGCCGGTTTGGAACAGCAGTGCATCGGTGCCGATCTCGTCGATGTCGAAGGCCGACAGCAGGGACTCATTGGCCGTCCGGCCTTCGAGGTCCAGCGTCGAGAGGTTGCGGCGGACCAGCAGGTCGGGGAGGAACCTAGGCGTGCCGGTCTGGAACCACCAGGCCCGGAACCTGCGCTTGTCGAAGAGCAGAAGGATGTCGAAGGGGTTGTAGACCCTCTCGTCGCCGCCCCAGCTGTAGCCGTTGTACCAGCGGCGGATGCTGTGGCGGTCGAGGCCGGGGAGTTCGGGAGCGAAGACGGTGTCGAGGTGGTGGTCGGTGTAGCCGCAGATGGAGGAGTAGCGGGGGTCGAGGGTGAGGTCGTTGAGGTTGTTGAGGCTGGAGAAGAGGCTGACCTTGGAGAACTTGGAGACGCCGGTGATGAAGGAGAAGCGGATGTGCTGGTCGCAGCCCTTGAGGTTCGCGTAGAGGGCGCGGAGGTAATCGCGGTAGGCGCGGGCGAGGTCGGGCGCGGCCAAGTTCTCAGTGATGGGTTTGTCGTACTCGTCAATCAAGACCACGACTCGGCGGCCGGACAAACGGTGCAGCTCCTCCAGCAGCTCGGCGAACCGGTCCGGTCCTACTTCAGCCTTGAGTTTCGCGCCGTGGGAGCGTGAGAGGGAGCGCAGCTGCCTGAGGAGGTTGTGGTGCAGACCGCCGGGCTCGGTGTAGAGGCCGCCTACGAAAGACAGGTGTGCGACAGGGCGGCGGACGGACCAGTCTCACTGGTCATAGGCCGCCAAGCCATGGAAGAGTTCGCGGCGGCCCTCGAAGAGCGCCTTGAGCGTGCTGACGAACAGACTCTTCCCGAAGCGGCGGGGTCGGGACAGGAAATAGTGCTTGCCTCGCCTCAAGAGTTGGCAGGCGAAGTGCGTCTTGTCGACGTAATAGAGGTCCTCCTGGCGGATCTCGCTGAACGTCTCGATCCCCAAGGGGAGGCGGACTCTGGAGGCGGGCTGGCTCACGGCGCGGGTCTCGCGTGCCTTGATTCTAGCCCGCGTTCCTCGTGACGCTCACGCAAGATCTGAAATTGGGCCGGATGAGTCCCGAGATTGGTCGATCGGAGCACGTCGCACGGGGCCCGTGTGCAGGTCATCGCCACTCAGCCGGGCCCGGCACCATGCCGGGGATTCTGGAGGGCGGTAGGCAGGCTTGGCTGTTGAGCGCCAGATTGTTTGGCCGCGCGGGGGGCGGTTTGGCTCAGGCTGTGTGGACGGCGGATTGTCTTAGCTCTCGAATTGATCCGCAACGCCGCCGGTCGCCGGTGCGGGACACTGGCCCGCTGGCAGCATCACGGTCAGCCCAAGCAAGTGTTGTTGTTCTGCTCGTCGTCGCCCGGAAGAACCCACTAGAGAAGAACCGATGCGTCCGGCGTGACGATCACGGCCGCCGCCGCTCCCGCCCTTCCCGAATCCACTGCACGATCCGGTCGGTCTCAACGGCGGGCAGCCGAGCGCGTCGCGCATCCATCCGTGCGACAGCCGCCCTCCTCTAGAGGTTCCAGACCACACTCGGATCGCGGCGTTCACGCCGCGGCTGCGGCTACCGCGCGGGAGCCGTTCGATCACGCGCCACGCCTCCTCGTCCATCATGATGTTGACATGTCGAGCCATGCAATTCTCCTCCGAGGCGATTGCATGTGTAATAGTTAGACACTCCCGCGAGCGCTGCAAGTCCGTGGATCGACTCAGACTACCGGCCCGGCCGTGGCACCCGCGCCCGCATTGCTACCAAGGCCGCGCCGTGGCCGGTCCGTTATCGTCCAATGGTTCCCGCACGATGCGGGCGACGGGCCTTCCCGACAGCAACCCAAGGCGCCCTTATGACCGCGCTCGGCTTCAACCAGATCGTCGTCCACCATGTCCGAGACGTCACGAACTACACGCTCCGTGAGGTCTGTAGTCCGTGGGGGGCGTCCTCCACACGACCGTGCCGGGTGCGCTTGGCGCAGAGGGTACGGACTGGAGTGCCATGACCGTTCACTCCAAGGGCCGCGAACTCTTCATCGTCGATAACAGCGTCTCCGGCTGGACCGGGCTCCGGTATCTGGAGGAATGGTGCAGCATCGCGAAGTCGTTTGACATCGCGTCCGGATACTTCGAGATCGGCGCACTGCTCGCGCTCGACGGCAAGTGGCAGGGGCTCGACAAGATCCGGATCCTCATGGGCGCGGAGACCACCCATCGGACGAGGAGGGCCATTCTGGAGGCGGTACGGGAGAACGCCCTTGGCAGGCTCGACGAGAGCATGGAAGAGTCCAAGGAGGCCAACCCCTTCTTGCGCGGGGTGCCCGCAATCCTCGACGCCCTCCGTTCCGGTCGGATCGAATGCCGGATCTACGACAGGGACAAGTTCCACGCCAAGACCTACATCACCCACGCGAAGCTGGAGGTCGTGGGCGCTCAGGCGCTCGTGGGGTCCAGCAACTTCACGCGTCCGGGCCTCACCGAGAACATCGAACTGAACGTACAAGTCCAGAGTGCGCGCGAGGTGGCGCAACTCCAGGAGTGGTTCGAGACCCACTGGGCCGAGGCGAGAGAGGTAACCGACGCCGTCATCGAGACGATCTCGCGCCATACGCGTCTCTTTTCACCCTTCGATGTCTATGCGAGAGCCTTGCAGCAGTTTTTTCGAGGGCACGAACTGACCGCGACTGAGTGGGACGAGACACGGTCGCGCATGTTCCCGAAGCTTGATCGCTACCAGCAGGAGGCGTATTGGGCGCTCATGAAGATCGCCAGGCGGCACAGCGGGGCGTTCCTCTGCGACGGCGTGGGTCTCGGCAAGACTTTCGTCGGGCTGATGCTGATCGAACGTTTCATCCTCCACGAGGGAAAGCGGGTCGCGCTGTTTGCCCCGAAGGGGGCCAAGGAGGGAGTATGGGAGCCCCACCTGCGCCAGTGGCTCCCGCACATCGGTGGCGTCGGAGGCGGCGCGGACTTTAGCAACCTCGCCGTCTTCAGCCACACGGACCTCGGGCGGAAGGGTGACTTTCCACAGCGGTTCGAGCGCATCGCGGAGTTGGCCGACATCATCGTCATCGACGAGGCGCACCACTTCCGGAATCCCGGTCGGCGGGGCGATCCGGACACAGGAATCGATCCGTCGCGCTACTACCGCCTGTACGACCTGCTTGACAACGCGGAACGCCCCAAGACCGTGTTCATGCTGACGGCCACGCCCATCAACAACCGCCTGAGCGATTTTCGCCACATGACCGAGCTCTTCACGCGGCGGGACGAGGCCTACTTCGCGCGGACGATCGGCGTGAACAACCTGCGCGCGCACTTCAGCCAGATGGAGAAAGTGCTTCGCAGCCGTGTGGAGGTGGCGGCCTCGTCTTCCGAGGGGAACATAGGTGACGTTCAGGAAGCTCACATTCCCGAAGCCCAGGAAATCCTGTTCGGCGACACGGTCTTCGGCTCGATCGTCGTCCAACGGAGCCGCGCGTACGCCCGGGAGAGTCAGATGCGCGAGCACGGAACGGCTGCCGCCTTTCCCGACCGGAGGGCTCCCAAGGTTGCGGCGTACTCGATCCGCAAGACCTACGGGCGAATGCTCAACTTGCTTGAGAAGGCGTTTGCGAAGGAACTCCCGCTCTTCACGCTCCCGATGTACTACCCGCTGCATTGGTACCGGGGACCGGACAAGGACATCGACCCCTTCGAGGAGAACCGCCAGAGACAGGTCGTCGGGCTGATCCGGACCAACTTCCTCAAGCGCTTCGAGAGTTCCGTGGCCGCGTTCGAGCTCTCCTGTGACCGACTTCTCAAGAAACTGCTCGCCTTCGTGGGGGTTCACAGCGAGAGCGACAGCGAGAAGAGGCGCTTGGAGCGCTGGAAGGCGCAGAACGGCGAGGTTCTGGGGTACGCCGTCCAGCTTCACCTCGCGCTCTGGGGCGATGAAGGCGGCGAGCCGGACGACGAAGACATCGTGCCCGAGGAATTGCTCGCGGCGGTGGAGCGTCTCGACCGAGCGGAGTACGACGTGGAGGACATGATCGCCGAGACGTTCCTCGACCTCGACCAGATCGCGAAGTTCCTGGACGAGGCGCGGAGGTTCGAAGCGAAGCACGATGACAAGCTCCGAAAGCTCACCCGGCTGCTCCGATCGAAGGCGCTTGCGGGCCAGAAGGTACTGATCTTCAGCGAGTTCGCCGACACCGCCCGCTACGTCAAGCGTCGCTTGGTCGAGGCCGGCATCGAAGGGATCGAGCAGGTAGACAGCGCCACGAAGAAGAACCGTGCCGACGTGATCCAGCGCTTCGCGCCCTACTACAACGGCCTCTCGAGCCCGGAACTTGACGAACAGGGACGCGACGAAATACGCGTCCTGATCTCCACTGATGTCCTCTCGGAGGGCCTCAACCTTCAGGACGCTTCGCGGATGATCAACTACGACATCCACTGGAATCCGGTGCGCCTCATGCAGCGTATCGGCCGCGTGGACCGCCGCATGAATCCAGCGGTCGAGGAGCGTCTCCTCTCCGACCATCCCGAGGCGGCCACCTCGCGCGGCAAGGTCTGGTTCTGGAACTTTCTTCCGCCGGAAGAGCTGAACGACATCCTCTCGCTCTACGCCAAGGTCACGCAGAAGACGCTCCTGATCTCCAAGACCCTCGGCATCGAGGGCAGGAAGCTACTCACCCCGGACGACGACTACGCGGCGCTGAAGGAGTTCAACCACGCCTATGAGGGGACGCGCACCGCCGTGGAGGAGATGCACCTCGACTATCAAGCATTGATCGAGGCCGATCCGAACCTGGTGGCGCGCCTGGATCGGTTTCCCGGCTCGATCTTCAGCGGCCGCAAGCGCCTCGCGAAGGGCATGCGCGGCGTCTTCTTCTGCTACGCATTGCCCGCGCTCGACAAGACACGAAACGAATTCACCGAAGCGGCGGGCATCACTCGCTGGTATCTGTACGACTTCGACCGCGCCACCATCTTGGAGGATCCGGGCGAGATCGTCGCGAGCATCCGCTCGAAGCCCCGGACTCCACGCCGGTGCCTTATTGGAGAGAAGACTCTCGTCAGCATCCGCACACAGATTGAGAGACACATCAAGAACACCTACCTGAAGCGCGTGGACGCCCCCGTGGGAGTCAAGCCGCACCTGCGCTGTTGGATGGAACTGAACGAGGGCTGAGACCGATGCCGACCGACCACCACGCACTCCTTGCCAGCATCCGGCGCTTTGACCAACTCGTCGCCTACTTGCGAGACGAACTCGACTGGCCGGTTGCCTCGGAGGACTTCGAGGAACTGACGTTCGAGTACACCCCCGAGGAACTCGGCATAGACGCGGAGAACGCGGCCAAGATCCAAGAGGTAAGGCGTCTGCGCCCGCTCGTACCGGGCCAGCCTTGGGGCATCTTCTTCGTCAAGTTCGAGCCGAAGCGCCTCCCCGTGGTGGCGCTGCGCAGAATCCTCGGTCGAGTCACGCTCAAGAAACGCGCCTCGGCGAATTCGTCCGAGCGGCAGGCTTGGGCCGCCGACGATCTGCTCTTCGTCTCCAACTATTGCGAGGGCCAGGAGCGCCGTATCGCTTTCGCGCACTTCTCGAAACCCCAGAAAGGCAACGACCTACCCACGCTCAAGGTGCTCGGCTGGGACAACCTCGACACACCTCTCCACCTTGACGCCGTGGTGCATGAGCTGACGACGCACCTTGCCTGGCCCGACGACGAAGACGATGTCGAGGCGTGGCGCGAGCGCTGGCGAGACGCTTTCAAGCTGCGTCATCGCGAGGTCATCACCACCACGAAACAGCTCTCCGAGCGCTTGGCCGAGTTGGCCCGCGCGATCCGCGACCGCACACGGACGGCGCTAGCCGTCGAGACCGAATCCGGACCGCTCACCAAGCTCATGGAGGCATTCCGGACCGCCCTCATCCACCACCTCGGTGAGGCCGATTTCGCCGACATGTATGCCCAGACCATCACTTACGGTCTGCTCTCGGCTCGCATCACCGATCCGACGGGGAGCACGGCCGATGATCTCACCCTACATATGCGGACGAACCCGTTCCTAAAGGAGTTGATGGAGACCTTCTTCCATGCGGGCGGTCGCCATGGCACGGCTGGCGGATCGGGGATCGACTTCGACGAGCTGGGCGTCTCGGAGGTGGTAGAACTGCTGGAACGCGCCAACATGGAAGCTGTGGTCCGCGACTTTGGCGACAGGAACCCGCAGGAGGATCCGGTCATCCACTTCTACGAGCACTTCCTGGCCGCGTACGACAAGAGCCAGAAGGTGAGCCGGGGGGTGTTCTACACGCCCAAACCGGTCGTTTCGTACATCGTGCGTTCGGTGGACGAGCTCCTGCGCAGCGAGTGCGGGCTCGAAGACGGCTTCGCGGACACGACGACGTGGGGCGAGATGGCGGCGCGGCGCGAGGCGGTAACGATCCCCGAAGGCGTATCGCACGACCAAACCTTCGTTCAGATCCTCGACCCCGCCGCGGGTACCGGCACGTTTCTGGTCGAGGTGATCGAGCTGATTCATCGAACGATGATCCGCAAGTGGAAGGGTCAGGGGCACGGCAATCGCGAGATTCTGGCGCGATGGAACGACTACGTGCCGAAGCACCTGCTGCCTCGCCTGCACGGGTACGAGCTGCTGATGGCTCCCTACGCGATCGCCCACCTCAAGATCGGCCTCAAGCTGCACGAGACCAGATACCGGTTCGAGAGTGACGAGCGGGCGCAAGTGTACCTGACCAACGCGCTGGAACCCGCGGCCGAGACATCGCAGATGACGATGGATTTTCTGCCCGCGCTTGCGCGGGAGGCTGAGGCGGTGGGAACCGTCAAGCGGACGCGGCGGTTCACTGTGGTGATCGGGAATCCGCCGTATCTGGGGGAGGCTGGCCGCGGCGGCGAGTGGATCGCGTCGCTCATGCGCGGCGTCGAGTTGCCCTCCAGGCGGAAAGCCCTGAGCTACTTCGAGGTGGACGGCAAGTCGCTCGGCGAAAGGAACACCAAGTGGCTCAACGACCTGTACGTGCGATTCACTCGGCTGTCGCAGCACCTGATCGAGCGTTCGGGCGCCGGAGTGCACGGGTTCATCACCAATCACAGCTACATCGACAACCCGACCTTCCGGGGGATGCGGTGGGCGCTGCTGTCGGCGTTCGACCGGCTCACTGTGTTAGACCTTCACGGAAACACGAAGAAGAAGGAGGTCGCGCCCGACGGGGGCAAGGACGAGAACGTCTTCGACATCGAGCAGGGAGTCGCGATCGGGCTGTTCGTGAAACAGTCCGCAGGAATAGGGAGCGGGGACAGGGTAGCCGGTTCCCGGGTGCGCCACTCCGACCTGTGGGGGGCGCGGGCGGACAAGTACGGTCGACTGCTGGAAGGGGGCGCGCTGCCTGGGCAATGGGTCGCGCCTCGACCGAAGTTCTTCCTGCTCAGGCCATTCGCGGGGGACGATGCGGCGGAATACGGTGAGTGGGCTTCGGTTACAGAAGTCCTCCCGGTTAAGTCGGTCGGGATCGTCACCGCCCGGGACGCATTGACCGTTCGATGGTCCCAGGAGGAAATCTGGGCGGTCGTGCGGGAAATGGCCGAGGGCGAGACGGAGGCACTGCGAGGCCGGTACGGGCTCGGCAAGGACGTGCGGGACTGGAAGGTAGCCTGGGCTCAGCGCGATTTACGGCGGTCCGGTCCGTCCGAGGACAGTCTTTCGCCGATCCTCTACCGTCCCTTCGACACTCGGTACACCTACTACACCGGCGCGTCGCGCGGATTCCTCTGCCGTCCCCGCGCCGATGTCATGGGGCACATGCTCGCGGGCGAGAATCACGCGCTCATGACATGTCGGCAATCGACCAGCAGCAACTGGAGGCATGTATTCGCGACGCGGCTGGCAACTGACGACTCGATGGTCTCCAACCGGACGCGCGAACGAGGGTATCTTTTTCCCCTCTACCTCTACCCCGGCGTCGGCCGATCGGGCAAACTACTATTCGGCCCATGGCCCAAGGGCAAGGACGGTCGCAGACCCAACTTGGATCCCGGCTTCGTCGAACGGCTTGCTGAGGCCACTGGCCTTCGGTTTGTTCCCGACGGCAGCGGCGAACTGCGCGCCACCTTCGGCCCCGCAGACATGCTTGCCTACATCTACGCCGTCTTCCACAGCCCCGGCTATCGAAAGCGCTACGAGGCCCACCTCAAGCTCGATTTCCCCCGGGTGCCGCCGTGCGCCAGCGTGGGCCTGTTCCGAGTACTGGCGAAGACCGGCCATGAACTGCTGGCCCAACACCTGCTCGAATCTCCGAAGGTTGGTCGCCCGATCACCGCCTACACCGGCCCCCGGAATCTGGAAGTCAGTCGCGTTGGCTGGTCGGATGACACCGTCTGGCTCAATGCCGCCAAGACACTCGCCCGAAAGGGGCACAGAGCGACCAAGCCTGGCACCGCAGGCTTTCGAGGTGTCCCTGAGGAGGTCTGGGATTTCCGCGTCGGAGGATACCAAGTCTGCCACAAATGGCTCAAGGACCGGAAGGGCCGCAGGCTCGCCGCCGAAGATGTCGCGCACTACCAGAAGATCGTCGCCGCTCTGAAAGAGACCATCCGCATCATGGCCGAGATCGATCAGACCATCGAGGCCCACGGCGGCTGGCCCGATGCGTTTCAAGGGGCCTCGGAGCCCGCCGACGAACGTCCTGTCCCCTTGAGGGTGGCTGAGTCGTCTTCGTCGTATGGCGCCGGCGAGGAACAAGAATGAGCGGGTGACCTCCCCTATTCGAGCAGAACTCTGTTCGCTGCCAGAAGGGGAGCCACCGAACCCACCGGTCAGTACCATCCTCTTCACTGCCGTCAAGGACAGCCAGCCGAACCCCCACGCCGACATCTGGGGCCTGAGCTTCGCTCAGTGCTCCCAGTTGGCCATCCGCCAGAACGCCCGCGGTCGCATCGAGACGAGTAACGGTCAAGGTCCAGGACATCTCCGGCCCGGAATGGGACGGCTGCCCGCAGCTGCCCGGCTGCATCATGGTCATCCGCGTCTGGACCGAGCGTCCTACGGTTCAAGCCGGGCAACGTCGCGACGCTCAGCAACAATCTCCGGGTCCACGGAGCAGGATGCGGAACGAATCCCCTCCCACACACTTCCTTGGATGCTGCGAGAACACTGCTTGGTGCCCGAACGACAGTCCATCCTCCGGCTGTGCCGAAGAGAAGGCTGTCCCGAGGTCCAGCGCGCTGACAGCGCAAACTGATCTATCATGAGCTAGCAGTGAGAGGTCCTTTGGAGCATCAGCCGGGTTCGACGCCGGGGCCTAGCCCGTTTCGCCCGGGCCGAGGAACGCTCCCGCCTCACCTAGCGGGCCGGGAGTCGGAGAAAGCGCTGATCCGCAAGGCGCAGGATGTCCTCGCGAGGGGGGATGCATCCGCCAGCGATATCGTGCTGTACGGTCCGAGGGGGAATGGCAAGACTGCGCTGCTGCTGTGGTCTCGGCTTGAAGCCCAGTCTAGGGGCATCGATGTGCTCCGGCTGTCCGGGGCCGTCGTCCCTTCTCCGGAGTCCTTGGCGCGTCGGATCTCGGCTAGGCCACGGTGGCCGCACTGGCTGGGTGGCTTCTCGCATCCCTGGTTGGGCAGCGTGACGTTGAGGGATCGTGCCCGCCGGCAGGTGAGGGCCGTACTGGCGCGCAGGGCAAGAAAGCGTCCGACGCTGCTGGCTATTGATGAAGCTCACCGCCTTGGCACTGAGGTGGGCACGGTGCTGCTCAACGAAATTCAGGAATTGCAGGGCGACGACCTGCCTGTGATGCTGATCCTCGCCGGAACGCCGGAACTGCCCAGCCACCTGAGCACGATGGGTTCGTCATTCTGGGACAGGGGCTTGGAGCTGCCGATCGGCCGGTTGTCGCCAAAGTCGGCGGCAGAGGCCATTCGAGTCCCGCTGGAGGAGCATGGCCGGTCGATCGACGACCGGTCGTTGGCGTTGGTCGTGCGGGAGAGTCAGGGATACCCTTTCTTCTTGCAGGTCTGGGGAGACCTGTTGTGGGAAGCGTGCAAGGCTCCTGCTGAGAGGGTGTCGCTCGCCGATGTAGACCGCGCACGACCCCATGTGGAGAAGAGGAGACGCTTATACTACCGCCACCGCTACCAGGAGCTGATCAAGGCCGACCTGCTCCCGGCGGCCGTCGGAGTGGCTGCGGCGTTTTCCGGTTCGGACAGAGCCAACCCAGAGGAAGTGTATCGGGCGATCCAGTCCTCCTTGGAACGGGCAGGTCTTGTCTCGGACTACGGAGCCGTGATTGATGCCGCGCGACGTCTGCGCGATCTCGGCTACATCTGGCAGGCCACTGGTGACGAGGCCGACTACTTCGAGCCGGGCATCCCGAGCCTGATGCGCTATGTCGAGCGCAAGCCGGACCTAGGTATCCGGCGCTAGGGGCACGCCCCGCCCGACGTTGCTGGCATGCCGAAGGCGTCGCGGTTGGCCGCAACGGCAAGCCAAGACCGCGGCTTCGAGGCCGTCAGCCGCCTCCGTCGCGGCCATCCTCCGCGCCGGTGAGGGCCTTCGCGGTGCGCGGTCGCCTCGGCGTTCTGGACGCCCCTCGACAGTCTGGCAACGGATCCGCCCGTATGGTCCGCCGTCAGCCCTAGTCCGACCTCGCTCAATCCGCGGATGCCGGCCCATGCCGGTCGGCTCGCGAATCTGGCACGCTGCGGCCCTCGAGGATTACTTGACTCGCTGGCCCGCCCTTCGTTGGCGGATCGTGACGCGCGCCGGTCCCCGACTGGGCGAGGAGGCGCGATGCCCGCGCTATCATTGTGCCGATGCAGCCCACTCGAACGCTCTCAAGTCGGCGGGAATTCTTGCGGATCGGCGCCGCCTCGACCCTGCTGCCTCTCGCCTGCTCGACGGGCGGCGAGCCGTCCAACGGCACGCGCAGGCCCAACATCATCGTCACGATGGCGGACGACATGGGCTTCTCCGATATCGGGTGCTATGGCGGCGAGATCAACACCCCTGTGATCGACTCCTTAGCGGCCAACGGCCTGCGATTCCGATCCTTCTACAACTACGCCCGTTGCTGCCCCACCCGCGCTGCGCTGCTGACCGGCATCTATCCGCACCAAGCGGGAGTCGGTCACATGATGACCGAGTATCGCAGCAACGGCGAGCCGATCCCGGCGTACATGGGCAACCTCAACAAGAGCTGCGTGACGATGGCCGAGGTGCTGGGGCAGGCCGGCTACTCGACTTTGATGAGCGGCAAGTGGCACGTGACGCCGTGGGAAGGGTCAGGCGGCGAGGTCGACCCATCGAACTGGCCCATGCAGCGCGGTTTCGAGCGCTTCTTCGGCACGATTCACGGCGCGGGCTCGTTCTACGACCCCGTCTCATTGCACCGTGGCAACGAGCCCGAGGATCCGGGGCCCGACTTCTACTACACGACCGCGATCGGCGAGAACGCGTCTCGCTTCATTGAAGAGGCGCTCGACGAGTCCCCGGACCGTCCGTTCTTCCTGTATATGCCGTTCACCTCTCCGCACTGGCCGCTTCATGCGCCCGAGGAGGCGGTTGCCAAGTACCAGGGCCGCTACGACATAGGCTGGGACCGGCTGCGCGAGCAGCGTCTGCAGCGCATGCGCGACATGGGTGTGCTGGACGAGTCCTCTCGTTTGAGCGAACGAGATCCATCCCAGCTTCCTTGGGATGACGCTCCCGACAAGGCTTGGCAGGCCCGCCGCATGGAGGTGTATGCCGCTCAGGTCGAGCTAATGGACCAATCGATCGGCAAGGTCGTGGACACGCTCAAGGCCACGGGCCAGCTCGACAACACGCTCATCCTCTTCTTGGCCGACAATGGCGGTTGCGCCGAGGAGGCTAACGACACGTGGAGCGCTCCCCACATCCCGATCGAGACCTACGCTGGCGACCCAGTGGCGGTCGGGAACGATCCCGGCGTGATGCCCGGCGCGGAGGAGAACTACCAGAGCTACGGCATTCCTTGGGCCAACGTGTCGAACACGCCGTTCCGCTACTACAAGCATTGGGTGCATGAAGGAGGCATCTCCTCGCCGCTCGTCGCGCACTGGCCGGAGGGCATCGCCGCTCGCGGCGGCTGGTCCGATCAGGTGAGCCATCTGATCGACATCATGGCCACCGTGTCCGAAGTGGGCGAGGCGCCCTACCCAGTGACCTTCCGCGGTGAGCCGGTCACTCCTTTGGAGGGGAACTCGCTCGCTCCGCTGTTCAGCGGCCAGCAGGCTCAGGGTCACCCCGAGGGCATTTTCTGGGAGCACGAGGGGAACCGCGCCGTTCGGCAAGGGAAGTGGAAGTTGGTCTCGAAGCGCTCCAGACCCGAGCAGGGCAGGTGGGAGCTGTACGACCTGGAGAGCGATCGCAGCGAACTGGAGGACCTGGCCGCCGCGATGCCGGAGAGAGTCGCCGAGCTGGCGCACCTTTGGCAGCAGTGGGCGGATCGAGTCGGTGTCGTGCCTTGGAACTCATGGAACAGCTAGCTTAGTTGCGCGGTGCGCCGGGGGCCGCCCGCACGTGGTTGGCGCTGGATTCGGGCCATGGTAAAGGTCGGCATCGGAGGTGCTTCCGGATCGGGGAAGACGCTTTTGGCTAGGGAGGTGGCTCGCTACCTTCCGGGCAGCCAGCTGCTGTCGCTCGACTCGTACTACCGCGACTTGGCCGACGTTTCGCCGGGCCGCCGGGCCGCTATGAACTTTGACGCTCCAGCCGCGTTGGACTGGGATCTGCTAGTGGAGGCCTTGCGGCGGCTAGCCGCCGGCTCGCTGGTGCAGGTGCCCCGCTACGACTTCGCCGTCCACGCCCGTCGCGGGTCGACGGGCACGCTCCGGCCCGGTCGCGACCTTGTGGTGGAGGGTCTGTTCACCCTCCACGAGCCCCGCCTGCGCAAATTCTTGGACTTGGCGGTGTTTCTGGATGCCCCCGAGGAAGTCTGCCTCGCCCGCCGCATCGCGCGGGACGTCACGCGGCGCGGGCGCACTGAGGAGTCTGTCCGCGAGCAGTGGCGGCGCCACGTGAGCCCGATGCGCCGCCAATACATCGAGCCGACGCGCGACTGCGCGGACCTGATCTTGGACGGCACGGCGCCGCCGAGCCGGAACGCTGCCGCGATCCTGTCGGCTGTCCGTCACAGTCGGGAGGTGGCTGACGCCCGGTCGGTACACTCGGACTGATGGTCCGCTTGTCCGGGGCCCGCATGCGCTACGGCCCGCAAGTGCTGTTTGACGGCTTGGATTGGCTGATTGGTCCCCGCGACCGGATCGGAGTCGTCGGCGGTAACGGCAGCGGGAAGTCCACGCTGCTCAAGATCGTCCAAGGTTCGGAGCGCTTGGACCTCGGGACTGTGGAGCGCCAGAGAGGCATCCGCATCGGCTACCTGCCCCAGGAGGGCCTCGCGTTCTCCTCTGGGCGCTCGGTCTTTGAGGAGTGCCTATCCGTCTTTGCGGAGGCGCGGGAGCTCGAGCGCGAGATCGACCGGCTCGCCGTCAGCATGGCGGAGGTGCCTCCGGAAGCACCGGAATTCCAAGCGGTCTTGGACCGCTACGAATGGTGCTCCAGCCGCTACGACGCGCTGGGCGGCTATACGATGGAGGCCCAGGTCGGAACTGTGCTGACGGGCCTCGCCTTTCCTGCACGCGACTGGCACCGACCGTGCGAAGAGTTCTCCGGCGGCTGGCAAATGCGCATCGCGCTCGCCAAGCTGCTGCTTCAGAAGCCGAACCTGCTGCTGCTCGACGAGCCGACCAACCATCTGGATCTGGAAGCCCGCACTTGGCTGCAGTCCTACCTCTCCAGCTACCCCTACGCCTACGTCGTCATCGCCCACGACCGTTTCTTCCTTGACTCTACGGTCCGCAAGGTGGTGCATCTGTGGAACCGCAAGGCGCACTTCTACACCGGCAACTACAGCGCTTTCGAGAAGGCCAAGGATGAGCGGCTGCGGCAGATCCGCGCTGCCTACCGCTCCCAGCGCGACCGGGTCGAGCAGCTGGAGGCCTTCATCAAGCGCTTCCGATACCAGGCGAGCAAGGCCCGGCAAGTGCAGAGCCGCATCAAGGAGCTCGAGCGCATGGAGGTGATCGAGATTCCCCGAGAGGAGAAGGCCATTCGGTTCCGGTTCCCTCAGCCGGCCCCTTCCGGACGCGTCGTGATGGAGCTGGAGGGGGCCTCCAAGCGCTACGGCGACAATGTCGTGTTTGACCGCGTCTCAGTCCGCATCGAGCGCGGCGACCGGATCGCGCTGGTCGGCGTAAACGGCGCCGGGAAGTCCACCTTGATCCGCATGCTGGCTGGTTCGGAGCCGCTCTCGGCGGGACGCCGCCGGGAGGGCTACCGCGTCGGCGTGGACCACTTCGCCCAGGACCAGTACCGGGAGCTGGACGGCCGAGCCGTCCTGCTGGAGGACCTCACGGGCCATGCGCCCTTCTTGGGTGAGACACAGCTGCGAAGCCTGCTGGGCTGTTTCCTGTTCAGCGGGGACGCCGTGTTCAAACGGGTCGCAGTCCTCTCCGGCGGTGAGCGGAACCGCTACGCGCTGGCGCGGATGCTGCTGCAGCCGAGCAACTTCCTGCTGCTGGATGAGCCCACCAACCACCTCGACCTGCGTGCCAAGGACGTCCTGCTCGCCGCGCTGCTCGCCTTTGAGGGCACCATCGTGTTCGTCTCCCACGACCGGTACTTCATCGATCGGTTGGCGAACAAGGTGGTCCATGTCGGAGGCGGCCAGCTTGAGGTCTACCCCGGCACGTACGAGGAGTTCCTGTGGTCGCGGGAGCGGCGCGAGGAGGAGGGGCGTCGCGCCGCGGCTCCGCCGGCCGTGAGCGACCAGCTGCGCCAAGCCCTGCGAGGAGCCAAGCCTCAGGCCAGCAGCCGCATGAACCCCCTCAAGGTCCGCCAGATCGAGGATCGCATCGGAGCGATCGAGGACGAGATCGACGACTTGGAGGGCGGCTGCGAGACACTGCAGTTGGAGCTGGCGTCGGTCGGCGGCGACCACCGGAGGCGCCAAGAGATCCTGGCGGAGCTCGAAGCCGGGCAGCGCAGCGTGCAGGCCCGCGAGGAGGAGTGGGCCCAGCTGTCCGAAGCCTTGGCGGCCCAAGGCGCCGGTTAGCCCGCCCGGCGGCCCGGGCCGACGCACGCCTGCCGCCGCGGGCGGGCCACGGTTAGAATGAGCGTCATGACGGCTGCCACGTCCTTGCGGATCCTTCTTCTAGCCGTGGCCTGCTTCGGTCCGCTGGCCGGTGCGCGGCTGCCGGAATGGTACACGCGCCAGCTCCCGGATGCGGAATTCCAGGCAAGGGTGGTGCGCGAGCTGGGCGAGATTGAGCGCATCGCCGGAGACAGCTTTGACGGGGAAGTGATCCTGGTTGAGGTCAAGGTGCGGCCGCTTTACGGCTCGCAGCTGAAGTTTCGGCGGGACGACTTCCTGGTGAGGGCCCGCAACGACAACGACACGTCGCCGGCGCAGAGCCCCGACCGCATCGCCGGCGGGGCCGTGCTGGAGCTGGGCAAGAAGACCTCGACCTCTGCCAGTGGCGTGTTCACCGACAACACGTCTGGAGGAGTCTGGGGCGGGGCCCCCGGCACGGGCGGGAGGCCCAGGCGGCTTCCCGGGCCTCCCAACATCGGCGGAGGCGCAGGTCAGACTCAGGACCGCAGCACCGCGCAGATGGGCACCCCCGAGGACGGCTCGGTTGCGGGTCGCCTCGCGGCGCTGGAGCTGCCCTTGCAGGTGTCCGACCAGCCCGCCGCGGGCTACCTTTTCTTCGAGATCCGGGCCAAGACCAAGCGCAAGCACCTCGAATTGAGTTACGATGGTGAGTTAGGCAGCTTCCTGATCGAGTTCAAGAGGCCCGAGTGAGCACGGGGCCGGCGCCGCGCCGGCCGTCAGCCTTCTCCCGACGGCCATCGACGCCCCTCCGGCGAGGGGCGGGCCGCGGTCCGGGGACTTGCTTGAACCGGCTCTGCGGAAGCATGCGTACTTCGCTCTTGATACCGCCGGCCCGCCGGACGAGCCCGTCCGAGGCCGAGCCTTGCTGATCTGTCGAATCACTTGTCCATGCGATTGACCCAAACGATCCCGGTTGCCGCTGCCTTGATCCTTGCCGCCGCCTTCCCACTGGCGGCGCAGGAAGCTTCGCCCGAACCTGCGTTCGAGGCGTCTTCCCCCGTTGCCGGTGCGTCGACTCCGCAGCCCCCTCCCTACTTGCTCGCTCAGGCCCAGCAGCCGACTTCGCCCTTCGAGGACGTGCCGGAGGACGCCCAGGCGCCAGCCTCGCCGTTCGAGAACGTGCCGGAGGAGGGCCCGCAGCCGGCTTCGCCTTTCGACGACATCCAGGAGGAGCAGCAGCAGGCGACGATCCCCGGGGAGGACGTGATCGAGGAGGTGGCCTTCCGCGGCACGCGACGCATCCCCCGCGACAGCCTGGCGGCGCGGATCTTCACCAAGCGAGGCGACCTGTACGACCCGCAGACCCTGCGCCGGGACTTCATGGTGCTGTGGAATACCGGCTACTTCGACGACCTCCGGCTGGAGATCGAGGACGGCGAGCTGGGCAAGGTCGTGACGTTCCAGGTCACCGAGCGGCGGGTGGTCCGGACGATTCGCTACGAAGGCAACAAGTCCGCCACTCTGTCCGACATCCTGGAGCGCTTCAAGGAGCGCAATGTCGGCCTCACCGTGGAATCGCGCTACGACCCGACTACCGTGAACCGCGCCGTCTTTGTGCTGCGCGAGTTGCTCGGTGAGCGCGGCCGTCAGTACGCCGTGGTGAATCCCGAGGTGCGCCAGATCCCGCCGGCCTCGGTGGAGATCGTGTTCAACATCGACGAGGGCCCGAAGGTCAAGGTCGGTCAGGTCAGCTTCGAGGGCGTCGACGTGATCAGCCCCAAGGCCGCCCGCCGCGCGATGAAGAACACCAAGCCGCTCGGGATCCCGCGCAGCATCGTGCTGGAGAACCTCTTCACGCGCACTTTCGACATCCGCAAGCTCGAGGAGGACAAGGAGCGGCTGCGCAACGCCTACCAGAAGCGCGGCTACTTCCGGGCCAACGTGCTCCGTCACGAGCTGGACGTGCGGGACTCCCCGGGCCGCGCCACTTTCCTGCTGCCTTGGTCGATGCTGTTCAACAAGCCCACCAAGCGCGCCGACATCGACCTGCTTGTCGAGGAGGGCCCGCGCTACTCGCGCGGCAAGCTCAGCTTCACCGACGTGGAGCTGTTCCGCGTGCCTGACCAGGTGCTCGGCCCAGTGTTCGCTATGACCGAGGGCGCCGTCTTCGACATCGAGAAGCTGCGCAAGGGCATGGAGAACCTCAAGAAGCTCTACGGCGAGTTCGGTTACATCGACTTTGTCGCTGAGCCGAGCTTCGAGTTCCGTGACGACGAGTCCCCGCCGCTGATCGACCTGAACCTGGCCGTCGACGAGGGCAAGCAGTTCTTCGTGCGGCGCATCGAGTTCGACGGCAACAACACGACCCGCGACAAGGTCATCCGGCGCGAGATCCTGCTGGACGAGGGCGACATGTTCAACACTCGCCTGTGGGACGTCAGCATGCTGCGCCTCAACCAGCTGGGCTACTTCGACCCGATCAAGACGGAGGGCCCGGAGACCGACACCGTGATCACGCGCAACACCCGCGACGGCTTGGTCGACCTCACGCTGCAGGTCAAGGAGCGCGGCCGCAACATGATCAATCTCAACGGCGGCGTGTCCGGATTCGCGGGCAGCTTCATCGGATTCGGCTACTCCACCAACAACTTCCTCGGCCTCGGCGAGACTCTCTCCTTTGACGCCCAGCTGGGCAGCCGCGAGCGGGTCCTGCAGTTCGGCTACACCGAGCCCTACCTGTTCGACAAGCCCATCCAAGCCGGGTTCACGATCTTCTCCAGCCGCTTCAGCTTCAACCAGGCCCGCGAGGCCTCGATCTTCGCCGGCGCCAACCTGATTCCGCTCTTCGACGCCCTCGGGCAGGAGAACAGCCTCAACTACCGGCAGACTTCGGCCGGCTTCACGACCTTCATGAGCTACCCGCTGCGTCGCAGCTTCGCCCGGCTCAGCCTCACCTACAGCTACCGTCGCTCCAACGTGGTGACCTTCTCCAAGTCGGCACAGAACCTGTTCACCTACATCAACTACGAGGGCGTGTCGGGACCCAACTCCCTAGAGGGCATCACCACCAGCCAGATCACTCCGGCCTACTTCTACAACACGGTTGACCATCCGATCACGCCGTCGAAGGGCAAGAGCCTGTACGCTAGCTTCGCCATAGCCGGCGTCGGGGGCAACGCCCGCTTCATCCAGCCCACGGTCGAGGCCAAGTACTTCCGTCCGCACGGCGGGCGCCGCACTATCGCCATGCGGGCCTTGTTCTCTTTCCTCAGCGGCTACGGAGGCCGCGTGCCGCCGCCGTTCAACCGCTCCTTCATGGGCGGCGAGAACGACATCCGGGGCTTTCAAATCTGGTCCATCAGCCCGCTGGTGTGGATCCCCGACTCCACGCAGGTGCAGGTGTACAACGACAACCTCACCGACCGGACCCAGGTGCAGATCGTGGACGGCGTCGAGGAGCGCGTGCCGGTGTTCACCGAGGTCCCGATCTACCGCCTCAACTATCCCGGCGGAGACTCGCGGTTCGTCTACAACCTCGAGTACCGCATCAAGCTGTTCGGCCCGGTCGTGCTGGCGCCCTTCTGGGACATCGGCTTCAACAAGATCCTCCGCAAGAGCCAGCTGGAGCTCAATCCGGGCCGGGCGCTCGACCTGAACAAGCAGTTCCCCCAAGCTGGCTTCGAACGGCAGATCGGGATCATCGGGCCCACACAGAAGACCCGCAGCTCGATGGGCGTGGAGCTGCAGGTGATGATGCCCGTCGTGAACGCCCCGTTCCGCTTCTACTGGGCCTACAACCCGCTGCGCGTCCAGGAGTTCCTCAAGCCGCCCATCGTCGCGGATCGCTCGCTCTTCCCGAACTTCAACTCGTTCATCGAGGCGGTCCGCCCGGTGGGCACTTGGTACCCGTTCTACGAGAAGCGGTCGATGTTCCGCTTCACGATCAGCCGCACGTTCTAGGCCCGTGGGCGGGCCACCGGTTCCGAGAGTGCTAGAATGGTCGTTCGGGACGCAAGTCCGCGAGACCGCTTGGGAGTAATGGCAAAGATGTTGGGAATGCGATTGGTTCGGAACTTGGCTGGGCTGGGGGCGGCGCTGGCCTGCAGCTTGGCGCCGGCGGGGGCTCAGACGAGCATGGCGCTCCTGAATGTTCAAGAGGCCATCTCGAGGACGGCTGAGGGCCAGCAGCTGATTCAGCAGCTCGAGGAGAAGTACCGTCCCACGCAGCAGCGGCTGGAGTCCAAGCAGGGCGATCTGGCCCGCATGCGCGACCAGTACCAAAAGGGCACCAACACGATGAGCGACGAGGCGCGCCGCACGCTCGCGCGGGACATCCAGAAGGCTGAGGTGGACTTGCAGCGGGAGATGGAGGACGCGCGCGGCGAGTTCTCCCAGGAGCAGGGGCAGCTGTTCAACGCCGTTGGTCAGAAGATGATGCAGGTCATCGACGAGTATTCCAAGCGGAACGGCTACCAGATCGTGCTGGACATCTCCAACCCACAGAGCCCGGTCCTGTACGCGGTCAACGAAGTGAACATCACGAACGCGATCATCTCGGAGTACGACGCGGCCCATCCGTCCGGCGGGGCCGGAGCCGGCAACTAAGCCGGCTCCCTTAACCGCTCTTGGCGCGGCGTTGCGCCGCCCGGGCAGCCGCCCGATGAGCGAAGGCCGCTGCGGGCCTTCAGGAGATGGGCGCAACCGCCGAGACCGAGCGGCTCGGCGGCACGCAGAGGAGACATGCGAAATCCAACCAGTCGGCGCCGTCGGAGATACAACAGGCCGGGCCGCGGGCGCAGGCCGGTCAAAGGCCGCCCCCGCGGGCGCGGGGGCGCCAACGGCAACCGCCTGACCAAGGGCGCCGAACTCGGCCCGGCGTTGTGCATTAAGTGCGGCCAGCCGGCCCGCGACGGCAAGCTCTGCGTCTTCCACTGGCAGCTGCTGAAGAAGTTCCGTCGGGAGGTTCCGGACCAGGACCCCAAGCGGTTCCGCTTCCAACTGCAAGGCTGAGGCGCGGCGGGAGGTGCGAGTGAGACGCTCTTGGCTGCAGCGAATCGCGCTCTTCGCGGGTCTACCGCTGCTGCTAGCGGTCTCTTTCGCCACGTGGCGCCTCTGGCTCCATGTGCAGTCGCTCGACCGATCGCTGACCGAGTCCAGACGGGCCGGGATCACCCTGCTGACCCAGGTGCGCGATGCGGTGGGTCGCGAGGAGCTAGCCGGAAAGGCCCTGCAGCAGGCGTTGCTGGAGCGGGACGCGGCGTTGAGAGAGGCCGGGAACGTGCGTGAGGCGGAGCGGTTGGCGAGGCAGGAGGCCCTCCGCCAGCAAGGCATCGCGGACCGCCTGCGGCTGCAGCGCGAGCGGGAGCTGGACCGCATGGGCGAGGCGCTCGGCATGATCGCCCACGCTGACCGGACCCCCACCGGCGTGGTCGTGCGTCTGGGCGAGGACTCGTTCCTGTTCGACTTTGACAGTTCCGACCTCAAGCCGGCCAACCGCGAGATTCTCAGCCGGATCGCGGGCGTGCTGCTGGCCTCCTACGGTTACAAGGTCTATGTCTACGGCCACACCGATGACCAAGGGGACGCAGCCTACAACCAAGCCCTCTCCGAGCGCCGGGCCCAGGCAGTCCGGGCTTACTTGGCGGCGGCTGGCATCTCAGGGGACATCATCGAGGCCGAAGGCTTCGGCATGTCGAACCCCCGGGCGGAGGGCCGCAGCAAGGAGGCGCGCCAGAGGAACCGTCGGGTCGAGATCGGCATCGTGGATACCGTAGTGACCTATACCGGCGAGCAGGGTCTCGCCGGCGACGCGGAGGTAGCCCAGTGACGGCGCTCCGTCCCGTCCCGGCCCCCGGGGCCTCTCCCGTAACTCCCCGCCGGCGGACCCGGTGATGCCCTTGACGACGCGGCCCCCCGCGGAGCCGCAGGCGCACGGTGTCGATGTTGAGGCCGAAATCCGGCTGGGGGATGCGCTGCTGGCCGCGCTGTGGCCGACGCGCGGTCGGGCCATGCGATTCGGGATCTGCTGGCTGGCGGTCGGCTGCGGTGCTTGGCTGGGGCCTGAATGGTTCCGCTGGGCCCTGTATTCCTGGACGGCTTGGTTCGTCGGCCTGCACGGCGCGGCAGCGTGGTTGGTGCGACGGGACTACCAAGCGGCGGGAGGCGTGCCGCGCCGGTTGCGCTATCACGTGTGCGGCGAGGGAATCGAGATTCGCGACGCGGGGCGGCGGTCGGAATGGCTCCCTTGGGAAGAGGTCGAAGGGGCGCGGGAGACGCCGGCCAGCTTCGTGGTCCGGGCCTCGGCGACGGACCAGTACGTGATTCCGAAGCGCGACTGCCGTGGCGGACGTACCGGGCAGCTGCGGCGGGCGCTGGCAGGACGCCCTTGATCCGTCAGCCCGGCACCAGCCCGCTGATCGGCAGCCCTAGGATCCTCCTGCGAAGCAGGTCGAGAGCGATCTGCACGGCTAGCTGGCGCACGCGGTTGCGACCTCGCCCCAGCTGCCGTCTGCAAGCCGCCGAGCCCGCTTCGTCGGCGATGCCGAAGTAGACCGTTCCGACCGGGTTCCGCTCGGTTCCTCCGCCCGGTCCGGCCGTGCCGGTAGTGGACACTCCCATCGCCGGAAGGCCGAGCGCAGCGGCCGCCCGGTCGCGAGCCGCAGCCGCCATCGCGGACGCCACGGGCGCGCTCACGACGCCGGCGGTCTCGAGCAGCTCCGGGGCCAAGCCCAGCCAGCCGGCCTTCGCTCCCGGGCTGTAGCTGACGAACCCTCCGGCAAAGCACTCCGAGCTCCCCGGGACCGCGGTCAGCTGGGCGGCCAGCAGGCCGCCCGTGCAGCTCTCCGCGGCCGCGACCCGGATGCCCCGCCGCCGCAGATGCCGGGCCACGGCCTCCTCTAGCGGCCGTCCGTCCGTCGAGTAGATCGCGTCGCCCAGTTCCCGCTGGATCTCGTCCCCCAGCGACGAGGCTGCGGATCGGGCTGCGGCGGCACTGCTCCCGCTCGCCGTCAGGTGGATCTGGATGTCGCCGGGCGAGGACAGGATGGTGGTCTCGATTCCGGCTGCGCCGGAGTAGATCGGTCCGATGCGCTGTTCCAAGTCCGACTCACCGATGCCTGCCACGCGCAGGCAGCGAGTATGGAATCGCTCCGCCTGGAGATGGCGGTCCAACAGGGGCAGGCAGCTCTCGGCAAACAAGGGCTTGAGTTCGCGCGGCGGTCCGGGCAGCAGGGCCAAGATGCCTTGGCCGTCCTCCAGCCACTGGCCGGGAGCAGTCCCGCGGGAATTGGGGAGGATCCTCGCGCCATCCAGGACCCATGCCTGGCGCTCGTTCACGCTGGCCATGGGCCGGTTGAAGCGTCGGAAGATCGCCTCGATGTCGCGTACGATCCGCTCGTGGCGCACCAGTGCCTTTCCGGTCGCGTCGGAAGCCGCATCGCGGGTCAGGTCGTCCAAGGTTGGACCCAAGCCCCCGGTGAGGATCACCAAGTCGCTCGCCGACCTGGCGCGTCGGATCTCGGTCGCGAGCAGCTCGCGGTCGTCGCCGATCACGGACTTGCGCGCTAGGCGGACGCCGCGCTCGGCAAGCTTGCGCGACAGGAATAGGGAGTTCGTGTCGACCTTGCTCGGCGTCAGCAATTCCGAACCGACAGCGATAATTTCAGCCTGCATCGCCTGCCTTCTGCCAGTCTCCGCCTTCCCGGCGCCGGGCCGCTCCGCCGCTTGGTCAGTCGAGGCGTGGGATGCGGTAGATGCTCTCCCCGGTCGCGATCAGCATCGCGCCCTGCGGCTCGAAGGCTAGCCCTACGATTCCCTGGCCGGAGATGACATGCTCAACATCCTCGTCGCCGTTCAGGCGGAAGACGCCGCGGTGCCCCCGGTAGGAAGCGCACAGATGCAGCCGGCCGGCAGGATCGAACGCTATGCCTTGCGGCCTGCCGAAGCCTCTTCGCCATGCGCTCACCACACCGGACGGGCTGATCCGGTAGACGCAGTCGAAGCTGGAGGTTGTCGGCCCGGTAACGTAGAGGTGCTCGTCGGGCCCGAAGGCCAAGTGGTAGGCGGCGACCGACGGCTCCAAGGTGGCGAACACGAAGATCTCGCTGCTGGGATGGATCTTGAAGATGGTGCCGGTCCGATCTCCGACATAGACGTTCTCGCGGGCGTCCGTTGCCAAGCCGGTCGCGATGCCCATGCCCTCTGCGAAGACACGCGGCTCGTCGCCGCGGGTGACTTCGTAGATCGTTCCGTTGTGGCGACTGGAGACTAGCAGCGAGCCGTCGGGGCGGGCCAGCAGGCCGGTGGCGTTCATGATGCCGGTGGCGAAGGGCTCGATCGAGGTGCCGCCCTGCGCGATGCGGAACACTGAGACCGGCGTGCTCTTGCCCCGCGGCCCGCTCAGCGTCGTAAGGATGTTGCCCGAGCTGTCGATCGCCGGATTCGAGACCGGATGCAGCTCGCACGCGAGAAAGTTCCCCAGCACGAACGGCACGGGCGGGCTGTCGAATCCTCCTCGGTGGACGCGCAGGCTCCCTTCGGTGGCGCCAGCCGGCACCTGCACTCGGAGGCGGTCGGGAGAGCTGAACACCAGCCGACCCAGCTCGGAGCCGAAGTGAACCACGGGCTGCGCGAAGCTGTGGTCCACGATGCCCGATCCAGCCAGCTCGAGGAAACCTCCCGGGATCACCGCTGGCGGCGATACGCGCTCAATGTACACCGACTCTGCAGGCAGGTCGTTCATGACCGGCTCTCCTTCCACTTGACCAGCATCACCAAGCAAGCCATCGTGTAGCAGCCACTCCCAGCATAGCGCAGCTCCCAGCCGCCAAGTCGTCTGCCATCACGCCCCACCCGGCGCCCAGCCGCTCCAGCCGGCGAATTCCGAACGGCTTGGCGATGTCGAACACTCGGAACAGGACCAGCGCCGCAATCCACTCAGGAAGCGCGCCTTCGGAGGCAGGGGCCAGCGCGATCCATTGACCTACAACCTCGTCGATCACGACCTCCGGCGGGTCTTCGGAGCCGAGCTCGGCTGACGCTGCGCTGGCGGCCCAAGCGCCGGCCGGCAGCAAGACGGCGGCGACGGCTCCCAGCGCCCAAGGCGGCAGGCCGGCTCCATGCACCAGCAGCCAACCCGCAGCCCAGGCGCACAGCGATCCCGCCGTCCCGGGGGCCACCGGGGAGAGGCCCACGCCGAAGCAGGTTGCCAAGCGAACGGCAGCTCGGCCGCTACGCATTCCGCTCCCAGTCTTCCTCGTCGCCCAAATGTTCGAATTGCTCGTCGGCCTCGCTCGCCACCACCGGGACCGAGTAGGTCCCGTCGGCCCAGTTGGCGAGGTCCAGCGTGCGGCAGCGCTTGGAGCAAAAAGGGTGCCAAGGGGCCTGCCGATCTGCGGCCTTGCGACAGATGGGGCACTTGGGTGGTCCGGTTCGCATCTCAGGCGGGTCCTTCCCGCCGCCTATTGCAGCACAGGCAGCAGCGGCTTCGCCTCGCGGGCGGCGGGCGAGGAAATGTTCTCGACCGTTCCGACCAGATCGTAGTCGGCCACGCTCTCGATCGTCACGTCGGCCAGATCACCGGGCCGGGGTTGGACGCCGTCGGGAAAGCGGGTGATGAAGGTCTTCCCGTCGATCTGGTCGGCCTGAGTCTGCAGCCGCCCCTCCCACAGCATGTCGGTCTCAGCCGAGGGCCCGCCCACCAGCAGCGGCAGGCGCCGGCCCACGAGTTTGCGGTTGTTGCGCCTCGAAATCTCCCGTTGCAGAGTCAGCAGCCTGTGGTGGCGCTCGCGGATGACCTGCTCGTCCACTTTGCCGTCCAAGCGGTAGCTCGCGCTGTGCTCGTCGTCGGAGTACCGGAAGCAGCCCACATGGTCGAGTTCGGCCGTCGCGAGGAATTGGCACAGGAGTTCGAAGTCGGCTTCGGTCTCTCCGGGGAAGCCGACGATGAAGCTGGAGCGGACCGCCACTCCGGGGATGGTGCTGCGAATGCGCTCTAACAAGTCCAGGAATATCTCCGCGCCACCCCCGCGCCGCATGCGGCGCAGCACCGGTGCGCTGGCATGCTGCAGCGGGATGTCGAGGTACGGGCAGAGCGCCTCGTGGCGGGCGATCGTGTCGAGCAGCCTGCCCGACACGCGGTTGGGGTAGGCGTACATCACTCGCACCCAACCGGCCTCGTCCAGTTGTGCGAGGCGTTCCAGCAGCTCGGGGAGGCCGTCGCGCACGCCCAGGTCGGAACCGTAGGCGGTGGTGTCCTGGCCGATCAAATTGATCTCCCGCACGCCGCCCTCGAACAGCCGTCGCGCCTCGTTGACCACCGATTCGAACCGGCGGCTTCGGAACTGCCCCCGCAGCTGCGGAATGATGCAGAACGAGCAAGGATGGTCGCAGCCTTCGTTGATCTTCACGTAGGCGAAGTGGCGCGGGGTTGACAGCCGGCGCGGAGTGAGGTCGTGGTAGAGGTAACCGTCCTCGCCGCCAGCTGGCAAGGCTCCGCCCTCGCACTGGCTCACGATCGACTCGATCTCGTTCGTGCCCAGCACGGCGTCAATCTCAGGGATCTCTTGGCGCAGCTCGGCGCGGTATCGCTCGACTAGGCAGCCCGCCACCACCAGCCGTCGAGCCCGCCCGGTCTTCTTGTGCTCCGCGGCTTCCAGGATTGTGTCGATCGACTCCTGCTTGGCGGGCTCGATGAAGCTGCAGGTGTTCACGACCAGCGCGTCAGCATCCTCGGCCCGAAGCGTGAGCTCGTGACCCCGTCGCTCCAGCAGGCCCATCATCACCTCGCTGTCCACGAGGTTCTTGGGGCATCCGAGGCTGATGAAGCCGATCTTCATGACGATCGGACCGAGCTGCGTTAGGCGTCGCTTCGCCGCATGCCGCAGGGTCTTGGCGGGACGGTCCGCAAGACGGCACCACCCCGAACTCCGATTCTAGTACGGTCTGGGGTCGGGGCGTCGGGACCGCGGGCCGGATGGCGCTCGGAAGCTGGGGCCTGCGCTACAATCGCAATTCATGCGTGTCGCGATCGGAGCGGATCATGCCGGCTACGAGCTCAAGCAGGAGGTGGCCCGATGGGTCGCCGGGAGTGGCCACGACGTGTTCGATGTGGGCGCCAGCCGGTTCGATCCGGCCGATGACTATCCGGACTTCGCCATCGCTGTGGGGCGGCGGGTCGAGAGCGGGAAGGCGGACCGCGGCATCATCGTGTGCGGCAGCGGCGTAGGGTCGTGCGTGGCGGCCAACAAGCTTCGCGGAGTACGGGCGTCGGTCTGCCACGACACCTACTCAGCCGGCCAGGGCGTGCGGCACGACGCGCTGAACGTGCTTTGCCTCGGCGGCAGGATCGTCGGCCTGTCTTTGGCGCGGGAGCTGGTCTCGGCTTTCTTGGACGCCCGCTACGGCGCCGAGGAGCGCCATGCCCGGCGCTTGGGCAAGGTGCTGGCCTTGGACCGCCGCGGATGAGACGGCGTCCGGCTCGCGGCCGCTGAGCTGGCGGAGGCATCCTCGGTGGAGCATGTCCAGAACCTCCTCTACTGGATCTCCAGCGCGTTCCTGCTCCCTGCGCTGCTGGCGGTCTTGTGCCTGTTCGTTTACACGACCTTCCTAGCCGGCGGCGTCTTGGCGGAGGCCTACGACCGTCGCGCCAACGGACGGCTGCTGCGGGCCTTTCATCAGGCGGAGCCGACTCCGGAGCGCTTCTTGTCGGTCGACTGGAGGCTCGCCTTGGGGCGTTTCGCCGAAGCTGCGAGGGAGCGGCCGGAACGCCTCGACAAAGTCGTCGCCGACTTGGAGAACGACCTGCGGCGGCGGGCGGAGAGGCTTTCGGTCCTGGCCCGGACTGGCCCCATGCTGGGCTTGGTAGGCACGCTCATCCCGTTGCAGCCCGCCCTCGCCGGGCTGGCTGCCGGCGACCTGCAGACGATGGGCGCGAACCTGCTGGTGGGCTTCACGACCACCGTCGTGGGCTTGATCGTCGGAGGGGCCGCCTACGCCCTCGGTGTCCAGGTGCGAGGCTGGGCCCGGCAGGACTTGACGGAGATGCACTACCTGCTGGAGTTCTGGTCCGGTGCGCCCGCCCCGGACGGAGGCGCGGCCGGCGGGGAGACGGAGGCGGCCGATGCACCGTAGGTTCCCCAGCCGTCGCGGCTGGATGCGCCGCGCCCCTCAGGCGCTCGGCGAACGCGATGACGGCGACCCGTTGGCCGGCGTGGTCAACCTGTTCGACGCCAGCATGGTGCTGGTCGTCGCGCTCATCTTGGCGCTGGCCGGCAGCGCCGGGCTGGCGGAAGTGGCTGCGCGGATGAGTGCCCGCGACATCACCATCGTGACCAATCCAGGAAGCCCCGATATGGAGATGATCGTCAAGCGTGGCGAGAGGATCGAGCGCCTCCGCCCAAGCGGGCAGCGGGGCTCCGGACGCGGCGAGCGCCTCGGCGTGGCCTACCGTCTTGAGAGCGGCGAGGTCATCTACGTGCCCGAGACCGAGTAGTGCTCGTGCCAGCGTGCTAGTCTGGGCCTGAGGTTTCGGTTTCCATGGCCACGGCGACGCTGCTCAGTGAGACGGACTCGATGATCGAGAACGCGGGACGCTGGAGCGCTCACAACTACCACCCTCTCCCGATCGTTGTCGCCAGCGCTGAAGGGGCGTGGGTGCAGGATGTGGAGGGCAATCGCTTCCTCGACTTCCTGAGCGCCTATTCGGCGGTCAATCCGGGCCACTGCCATCCCCGCCTTCTCCGCGTTCTGCGCCGCCAAGCGGAGCGAGTGACCCTCACTTCGCGGGCCTTCCACAACGATCAGCTGGCTCCGTTCTGCCGGGAGTTGGCCGAGCTGTGCTCGATGGAGATGGTGCTCCCGATGAACTCCGGAACGGAGGCCGTCGAGACCGGCATCAAAGCCTGTCGCCAATGGGGCTACCGCAGCAAGGGCATTCCGTCCGGCAAGGCGGAGATCCTCGTTTGCGAGCGCAACTTCCACGGTCGCAGCGTCACCATCGTCGGGTTCTCTTCGGATCCGGTCAGCCGCCAGGGTTTCGGCCCCTTCACTCCGGGGTTCCGGGCCGTGCCGTTCGGTGACGCGTCCGCCCTGCGTGCCGCGATCGGGCCGAACACCTGCGCCTTTCTGGTCGAGCCCATCCAGTGCGAGGCGGGGATTCTGATGCCCCCTCCCGGCTATCTGGCCGAGGCCGCCGCCATCTGCCGCGAGCGGAACGTGCTGCTCGTCGCGGACGAGATCCAGACCGGTTTGGGTCGTACCGGGAAGCTGTTCGCGTGCCATCACGAGGGTGTGCAGCCGGACGTCTACCTGCTGGCCAAGTCGTTGTCAGGCGGCTTCTATCCCGTATCAGCCGTGGTTGGCGGGCGTGACGTGCTGGGCCTCTTCGCTGTCGGCAGCCACGGGGCGACCTTCGGCGGGAACCCGCTGGGCTGCGCCGTGGCGCGGGAGGCGATGCGGGTCATCGTCGAGGAGGGCCTGCCGGCCCGGGCGGCCAGGGTGGGCGAATGGTTCTTGGGCGAGCTCCGCCAGCTGCGCCACCCCGACATCGTCGCAGTTCGCGGGCGCGGCCTGCTGGCCGGCATCGAGCTGCGCACACCGGCCCGACCCTACTGCAAGCGGCTCCTGCGAGCCGGGCTGCTCTGCAAGGAGACGCACGATCGTGTGATCCGGCTGGCCCCTCCGCTCGTGACAGCCCGAGCCGACTTGGAGTGGGCGTTGCAGGGGCTGCGCAGCGTATTCTCCGGCTAGCTCGTCGGAGAGTCTCTGCTCAGGCGCCTGGCTCCAGCCTCAGCACCCGGATGATCGCGGGGTCGTCCAGGTTCTCCAACGTGACGACGTGGGTGTCCGTGTCGATTCGCTTGGGGGGGCTCTCGCCGCGGATGGCCGCCAGCACCGACTCCACGGCTTGGCGCCCGATCTCGAACGGGTCTTGGACCACAAGTGCTCGGACCACGCCTTCCCGGAAGTCACGCTCCAGCGTCGAGGTCCAGTCGAAGCCCACCAGCTGGACGCTCTCCGCCAAGTCGCGGTTGCGCAGGGCCTTGGCCGCCCCTACCGTGCCCGGTTCGGCCGAAGCGAAGATTCCGTCCAGATCGGGATGAGCGGTCAGCATGTTCTCAGCCACCTTGAGCGCCTCGGAGCGATTGGACTGGCAGTACTTGAAGTCGACGACCCGCAGGTTGGGGAACTCTTCCGCCAGAGCGTCCTCGAAGCCGGACTCGCGCTCCATGGTGGACGCGGAACCGGCGACATTCTTGATCATCACGATGTCGCCCTCGCCCCCGAGCAGGCCGGCGAGCGTGCCGGCAGCGGTCCGTCCGGCCTTGTAGTTGTTGCTCGCCACGAACGAGACGTACTGGTCGGTGTTGATGCCCGAATCGAAGATGGCCACCGGGATCCCCTCGCGATTGGCGCGCTCGACTGCTCCGACCAGCGCCGTAGCTTCGGTCGGCGCGAGCACCAGGCCGTCGACTCGGGAGTTGACCATCGCCTCGACGATCTCGATCTGCCTCGAGAAGTCGGTCTCGGAGGCCGGGCCCTGCCACTCGATCCTCACGCCAGCATCGGCCCCGGCTTGGACGGCCCCGGCGTGGACGGCCCCCCAGAACTCGTGGGCCACGGCCTTAGGGATCACTCCGATGCGTAGCGTGTCCGTCCGGTTGCAGGCTGCGCATCCCGCCAGCAGCGCGACCGCTAGCGCCAGTTGGCCTCCGGCCGTT
The DNA here is from genome assembly GCA_963662745.2 of Bryobacterales bacterium. Classification (GTDB taxonomy): domain Bacteria; phylum Acidobacteriota; class Terriglobia; order Bryobacterales; family UBA6623; genus VXMF01. Next base: position 2,238,104 of record CAXXUI010000001.1, on the reverse strand, counting down.
GCCGACACTCTCCAGCCTAGGTTCGCTCGCATGCCCATTCCTGCCCAGTCTAGCGAATCGACGCGCGCAGCTCGTCCATCGCTGCGAGCACCGCGACGTCCCGGCGGACCTCAACCTCGTCCCCGGCGGCGACCCCGTGAGTGAGGTTGAGCACTTCCTGGCGCAGCCGTGAGCGGATCCGGCTAACCGACGAGGACCATTCCGACACTGACGGGCGGATCCGCCGCCGCGAGAGGTAGAGCTGGAACTCGTCCAGCATCGCGTTGGTCGGTTCGAAGGCTGGTTCGACCGCTGGGCGGCGGCGGACCCAGTCGCGGGCGAAGTCCAGGAAGGAGTTGCTGGCGAGCAGCACCTGCTCCAGCTCCGACAGCCTGGCCGGGTAGGTTGTCCGGTCAGGGACGATGCCGCCGCGCAGCTCGCTCTGACGGCCGTCCTCGGCGCAGCGCTCCAGCAGGTAGTTGCCGCAGGTGCCGAGCCACCGCTGTAGGGGGCGCTCGTGAGGGGTCTGGTAGAAGGCGGTGGTAAGGGCGAGCCCCGCTCCGGCGCTGAGCGGGAACACGCTCTGCACGAGCCCCTTGCCGAAGCTGCGCTGGCCCAGCACGCGGGCCCGCCCGTGGTCCTGCAGTGCCCCGGCGACGAGTTCGGCGGCGCTGGCCGTCCGCCCGTCGACCAGCACGCGCACCGCGAACTCGTAGCGTGTTGAGCCTTCTGGGACGAGCAGCTCCTCGCGCGATCCGTCGCGGCCCCGCACCCACAGGATCCGGTCTCCGGTCCTGAGGAAGTGGGCGGCGACCTGCACGGCCGCCTCGACGATGCCGCCCGGGTTGCCACGCAGATCCATGACCAAGCCTTCCAGCCGGCCGCCTCCCATGGACCGGATCGCCCCATTCAGCTCGCTCGCCGTGGCGGACTCGAAGTTGAGGATCTTCACGTAGCCGATCCCGGGCTCGAGTTCGAACTGCCGCGAGACGCTTGGATCGGCCATTTCGGAAGGGATCAGCGTCATTTCAAGGAAGGACGGGAGGTTGGGCCGGCGCACCATCAGCTTGGCCACGCCCTGCCGCGCCCCGCCCAGCACGGCCACCAGCTGCCCAACCGACATCTGAGTCAGCGGCTGCCCATTCAGCACCACGATCTCGTCCCCGGGGGCGAGGCCCGCCCTCGCTGACGGGCTGTCGGGCAGGGTCTGCAGCACGATGACCTGACCGGGGACCAGGCTGAGCACGCTCCCGAAGCCCCTCTCGGTCGACCGCTGCATTTCCTGCAGGCTCTCGAACTGCTGCGGGTCCAGGAATGCAGAGTGCGGGTCCAAGGTCCGCACCATGCCGGGCAGCGCTCCGGAATAGATCGCAGCCTCAGCGTCGAAGGCGGAGGCGGACCGGCGCTCCAGCAGGTTCAAGACTCGAACGAATCGCTCGGCCTCCGCCGCCAGCTGCCTCACTGCGGCGTCTTCCGGCGAGGCCCATGCCAGCGCCGCCATGCACGCCGCCAGCAGGCCCGGCGTCGCCTTGGACGGTACCCGTCGCACCCCAGACCATTCTAATGCCAGCCCCGGCTGGCAGCGCTGCGGGCCGGGCAGCTTGCCGTTGCCGTGCGGGGGCTGCCCGAAACCGCGCCACAGAAGTGCCGGTCGAAGCGCAACCCAAACCGGCGCTGCTGCGTCCAGTGAAGTGCGAGTGCGAAACGGATGCTGCCCGCGGCGGCATGCAGTGGCGGAGCGGGCGAGTGCAGCGACAAGGAGGAGCTGTGATGCAAACCAAGGCAACGTCCAAAGTCGACGCGCGCCGGACGGCCGCGGCACGCCGTACTGGCGGCAGCCGCCGGCACGCGGCTGCCCCGGCGGAAGACTCCGTCCAGTTCTACCTGTCCGAGATCGGCATGGTCCCGCTGCTCGACCGGGACGGTGAGGTGAAGCTCGCCATGCAGCTGGAGCGCGGCGAGCAGCGGGTGCGCAAGCTGCTGTCGCGCTCCTCGTGGATGTGGCACGAGTTGCGCGGCTTGCACGGGCGGCTGCGGGCAGACTTCCGCCTCGGGCGGCGGCTGATCAGGGGGTGTGCCAGCGCGGACTCCAAGACGGTGGCCCGCAAGGCGCGCGCCATGTGTGCCCTCCTCAGCCGGTTCGAGGTGCTTGCGCAGGAGGTGCGCGAGGCCAAGTCCCGGCTGGACCGAGTGGGTCCGCTGAGTCTCTCCGAGCGCAGGCTCCGCGCATGGGGCTTCCAGAGGTCCGTGGTCCGTGCTTCGCAGGCGGTCCGCGCGCTCTCGATCAGCGCGGATGCTTGGCGGGCGTACGCGGCGCGTTTCCTCCGCGAGGCCGGGAGGGTGTCGAAGAGTGGGCCGATCGGCGAATCGTGGATGCCGATCGGCGTGCCGGAGGCCCGCAGGCAGACGGCGGCCGTGCTGGCGGCACGGACGGCGGCGGATGAGGCTAGGAACTCCCTGATTGAGGCGAACCTGCGCCTCGTGGTCTCCATCGCCAAGCAATACGCGAATCGCGGTGTTCATCTGCTCGACCTGATCCAGGAGGGCAACGTCGGCTTGGCGAGGGCCGTCGAGAAATTCGACCACCGTTTGGGCTACAGGTTCTCGACCTACGCTACTTGGTGGATTCGCCAGGCCGTCCGGCGTGCGCTGGCCCAGCAGTCGCGGACGGTGCGCCTCCCGGTCCATGTCCATGAGCAGCTCAGCAAGTTCCGCCGGGCGGCCGAGGAGCTGACGCGGGAGCGGGGGCGGCGCCCGACCGATGCGGAGATCGCGGCCGTGATGAACCTGCCGGCCAGCCGCGTAGAGATGCTGCGGCTGATCGCCGCTCTGACGACGGTTTCCTTGGAGACACCGGTGGGGCCCACCGGAGACTCGACGCTCAAGGACATGCTGGTCGACACGGCATCGGAGGACCCCAGCGCCCAAGTCGAAGAGGAGTTCGTCAAGCTGGTGACGTCCGAAGTTCTCGGCGAGTTGAAGCCGATCGAGGCGCTGGTCCTCCGGTTGCGCTTTGCAATCGGGTCGGGTCGCGAGTACACGCTGCGGGAGATCGGGAATCTGCTCGGGTGCACCCGGGAAGGCATCCGCCAGGTTGAGATCAGAGCTCTCCGGCGCTTGAGGAGCCGACTGGAACTCCGGCAGTCCTCGGCGGCGGCCGCGCCGGAATTGGGTCCGGGGACGGGCCGCGCCGGCAGCGGCATGAGGCGGCGGTCAATTCGGCGGCCGCCAGCCCGCTAAGGTCTCTCGCCGAAATAACTGTACCGTTTACTGCCTCGGAGAGAGGTGATAGTTCCACTCGCCGTGGAACTTGTCACGCTTGACCTTGAGCGCCTCCATTTCCGCCTCGGCAACCCTGCGGCCCAAGGGATACTTGTGCTCATCCAAGGCCGATGCCATCCGCAAGCCCTGCGCCGTCGTCGTGGCACCGATCAGTTGGACCACCACCTCGCGGCTCACTAGCGGGCGGCCGCGCCGGTGCTGCGTGATGTGGCTGAACATCCTATGCTCGATCTGGTTCCACTTGCTCGTTCCAGGCGGCAGATGGCACACCGAGATCACCAGCTGCAGCTCGTCAGCCAGCCCCTGCAACTCCAGCTTCCGCAGCCGGCTGCGACTGCTGTTCGATCCGCCGCCGTCCGCTGTCACCAGCAGCCTCCGCGCCAGCGGGTAGGTCGCCTGACCCATCTGCCGCCACCACCGCCGCAGCGTCTCCACCGCGAACTCGGTCGTGTGGTGGTCCGCTCCCACGCTGACCCAGCCTAAGTTGGCGCCGACATCGCACACACCGTAAGGGATCGACTTGCCCAAGCTCTGATCCATGCAGGCCTGCACTTTCATCGGCGCCGGGCAGCCTCGCGGTCTCCATTCCCGCCCGACGTTGCGGTAGCGGCCGAGGAGCTTTTTCTGCATGCAATCGACCGAGATCACCGGCTGCCGCAGTCGCTGAAACGCCAGCACTCGCCGCGCCAGGTGCCGGAATTGCCCGTCGCGGTCCGGATGCTGCTGGCCTTCCAAGGTCTTGCGGTTGGCCTGCAGGCTGAATCCCAGCTCCTGCAGCAGCCTGTTCACCGTGCGCTTGCTCACGGGCCGCCCCGCCTGCCGCAACTCCTGCGCCAAGCGCGCCGCGCTGCGACAGGTCCACAGCAGCGGGGACATCGGATCCCCCCTCGTCACCGGCTCCAGCAGCCGCTGCAGCGCCGCTGTCAGCTGCGGATCGCGTGCCGTCAGCCGCTTGCGCCCTCCGCCGGGCCGTCGCACGCGGCCGCTGGGGGTGGATGCCTCGCTGTCCGGTCCGGCGCGCAGCTCCCGCAGCCCGGCGCGCACGGTGGCCCGCGCCATGCCTGTGGCCCGCGCCACTTGGGTGATGCCTCCTCGCCCCAAGGCCCGCGTTTCGGTCGCCGCCCACAGCCGCCGCATGCGTGCGTTGAACACCGGCACCAAGGACTCGTACTTCTCCTTGATCAATGAGACCTGCTGGTTCATCCGTCGCGACAGCGTGAGAAACACGCTTCAGACCCGTTTCATTCAGAACTTGGCACAGCATGGCTGTGAGAGCAGTACTGTTCCGTTTCCGGCCTGGTTGCAGTCGCAAGTCCAGTCTCGCGCTCGGCGCCCGTGATCCGGCCTCATGCAGAGGCTGCGACCCCGACACCACATCCGGGCCACCGCAATGTTCCCAGCCCATTCTGACGACCCGAGGACCTGCCCAGCAAGCTCGAACGGTAAGGTTTTCTTGGCGAGAGACCTGAGGGAGGCCTCCGCCTGCTGCGGGCCGCCCCTCGCGGCATCCCTGCCACGACGTTTCTCTTGCTCTTGGCTCCCGCTTGCCAGCAATCGCGCCCCGGCCGTTCCGCGCCTAGGCGCGACAGCGCGGTGACTCGCACTCCTGAGGCGCGGATGCTGCGCGACCGACCTTGGGCTCGCTCCACCGCGATCTGCCGCGCCCACGGTGGCAGATTCCTCGCCTTCGAGTGCCTGCGGCGGGAACGCGAGGCCAGGGTCTTCCACCCCGGTAACCCCGCTGGGCCGAGCTGGCAGTTCAACGAGGCGGAGCGCTGGTGCGGCTTCCGAGCCGGCCCGCTCGCATAGGACTGCTCCCGGACTAGCGGCTACTGGCTTGGCAGTTGGCGGCTCCGAACGGGAGCGGCGCCGCCGGGAATTTCCGAGCGCAGCGCGGAGGCAGCCCGCAGTCATGTAAATAACTTGTAATCTAGAGTGGAACCGATTCCGCGTCGCCTGCGTCCAAGGATGTAGGGGGTGAGACGGATGCCGATCACGGCGATCAACAGCGGCGGCAAGGGCCGGAAGGCGCAGTCGAACGGGGCCGGAAGCGGCCGGCAGTACGCTGCTTCGCCTCCGGAGGACCACGTCCGCCTCTACTTGGCGGAGATTGGCATGGTGCCGCTGCTCGACCGGAACGGGGAGGTGAGGCTCGCCATGCAGCTGGAGCGCGGAGAGCTGCGGGTGCGCAAGTTGCTGTCCCGCTCCTCGTGGATGTGGCAGGAATTGCGCGGCTTGCACGGGCGGCTGTGGGCAGACCTCCGCCTCGGGCGGCGACTGATCGAGGGGGTCGCGGGCGCGAACGCCAAGACGGTGGCCCGCAAGGGGCGCGCCGTGTGCGCTCTGCTCGGCCGTTTCGAGCTGCTCTTGGAGGAAGTGCGCGACACCAAGGCACAGCTTGACCAGGTGAGCGCCCTGAACCTGTCGGAGCGGAGGCTCCGTGCGTGGGCCTTCCGCAGGGCGGTTGTGAGGGCTTCGCAGGCGGTCTGCGCGTTGCCGATCAGCGCCGACGCTTGGCGGGCGTTCGCGGCGCGCTTCCTCCGCGACGCCAAGCGAGTTCCGAAGGCAGGGGCGATCGGCGAGCCGTGGCTGCCGATCGACGCGCGGGAGGCGCGTCGCCAGATGGAGGCGCTGTTGGCGGCTCGCGAGGTGGCGGAGGTCGCCAAGCGATCCTTGATTGAGGCGAATCTGCGCCTCGTCGTCTCGATCGCCAAGAAGTTCGTGCATCGCGGGCTGCACCTGCTTGACCTGATCCAAGAGGGAAACATCGGCTTGGCGAGGGCCGCCGAGAAATTCGACTACCACTTGGGCTACAAGTTCTCGACCTACGCCACTTGGTGGATCCGGCAGGCCATGCTGCGCGCGCTGGCCGACCAGTCGCGGACGGTTCGCATCCCGGTGCATATGAACGAACAGCTCAACAAGTTCCGCCGGGCGAGCCAGGATCTGGAGCGCGGGCTAGGCCGTCCTCCGACCAACGCGGAGCTCGCCGACTTGCTGGACATTACTCCCAAGCGCGTCGAGGCGCTGCGGCTGATCGCTCTGACCCCGGTGTCGCTGGAGACCCGCGTGGGCCCCAACGGAGACTCGACGCTTGAGGAGATGCTGGAGGATCAGGACGCCGAGGAGCCCGGCGCCGGCATCGGTGACGAGGATCTTGAGACGGAGACGAGTGGCGTGCTCGACACCTTGGACCCGCTTGGGGGCAAGGTGCTCCGGATGCGCTTCGGAATCGGCACGGAGCGCGAGCACACGCTGCGGGAGATCGGGAAGGCGTTCGGCCTCACCCGGGAGCGCATCCGCCAAATCGAGATGAAGGCTCTCAGGGACTTGCGCAAGCCGGAGACAGCCGAGCGGCTGCGACGCTTGATCCGGGCCTGATTCGGTCGGCTCTCCGGCCCCGTGGTACTCTCGGTACCTTCATTGGGGGGCGCAGCGGCATGCTTCAGGCGGTAGCGGGGCGGAGGGTGCTGGCGGCGCTGGCAGTTCTGGTCCTGCTGGCTCCCTTGGTCTCGGCGCTGCAGTTCTGGGGCGGCCGGGACCGCGGGGGCGACCCGCGCGCTTGGGACTTCGACCGCGACCCGCGGGCTGAGTTCCAGTTCGTGCGCTACGCGTACGGCTCGGGCGGGGACTCAGGCGGCTGGGGCCGGCGCAGAGGGGGCTGGAGGACGGACTGGCCGGATGCTGAGTACCACCTCACCGCCGGCATCGAGCGGCTCACAGTCATCGACACGGCCTACGGCGGCAAGTTCGTCGATCCGATGGACGACGAGCTGTTCGACTGGCCGTGGCTTTACGCCGTCGAGGTCGGTCGCTGGCACCTCGAGGATCGCGAGGTGGACCGCCTGCGCGAGTACTTGCTCCGGGGCGGCTTCCTCATGGTGGACGACTTTCACGGATCGGAGCAGTGGGCGCGCTTCATGTACAGCATGCAGCGCGTGTTCCCGGACCGACCGGTCGTCGAGATCCCTGCCGGGGACGCCCTGCTGCACACGCTGTACGACCTCGACCAGCGGACGCAGATTCCAGGCATCCAGTACGTCTGGTCGGGCACGACCTTCGAGCGTGACGGCTTCACTCCGCACTGGCGGGGCATCTACGACGACGAGGGCCGCCTGATGGTCGCCATCAACTTCAACATGGACCTCGGCGACGCTTGGGAGCATGCCGACACGCCCGAGTACCCGGAGTCCATGACGGCGCTGGCCTATCGGTTCGCGGTGAACTACTTGATCTACGCGATGACCCACTAGGGCTGCCCGACGTGTTCGAGTTCCTGTTCAAGTACCCGCTGGCGGCCTTCCGCAAGGGCGAGTTCGCGCTGGCCACGGGTTGGCCGCTGTGGCTGCTCGCGTTGTTGGTGGTATTGGGCTGCGGCCTCGTCGCATGGCTGGCGCGGCGGGAGCGCAGCCGGTTGGCCGCCAAGGCCGGACTGGCCGTCTTGGTGCTGCAGTGCCTGTCCATCGCGCTGGTGCTGACTCTGCTCTGGCAGCCGGCCTTGGTCGTCCAGTCGCTCAAGAGCCACCAGAACGTGGTCGCCGTGCTCGTGGACGCGTCGCGCAGCATGGCCTTCGGCGAGGGCGGCCTGTCCCGGCTGCAGCGATCGGCCCAGCTGCTATCCGAGCAGGTCCTGCCGGGCTTAGAGGAACGCTTTCGCGTCCGCCTGTACGGCTTCGGAGCGAGTCCGGAGCGGCTCGAGTCGCTGGCCCCTGAAGACTGGCCCGCGCCCCGCCCGAGCAGCGCGGTCGGTGAGTCCGTGCTGAGCGTCCTGCGCGAGTCCACCGCCGTTCCGCTCGGTGCCGTGGTGGTGGTTAGCGACGGATCCGACACCACGCAGCGGTTCGACCGCGACCTGCTGGCTGAGATTCGTCAATACAATGTCCCGGTTCACACGGTGGGAGTGGGCAGGGACCGCATTGAGGGCGATGTCGAGCTGGCGGCCGTTCGGGTGGCGTCGGAATCGCTGCCGCATTCCAGGGTCAGCGCCCGCTTGACGATCCGTCACGACGGCCAGCGGGACTTGGCCACGCGAGTGACGGTGCGGGACGGAAGCGAGGTACTCGCGAGCAGGGCCGTCACGCTTCGCGCCGGCGAACCGGTTCGGCGCGAGTGGGTGGACTTCGGAGCCGGTGACGCGGGCGTTCGAAACTTGGCCTTCTCGGTGGAGCCCGTCGAGGGCGAGGAGATTCGCGAGAACAACACGCGCCGCCGCGTGCTGGATGTGCCGCGCGGCCGGCGCCGCATCCTCTACGCCGAGGGCGAGCCGCGGTGGCAGTACAAGTTCATGCGCCGTGCCGTGCATCGGGATGCGAGCGTCCAGTTGGTCACGCTGCTCCGCACATCGGTCAACAAGTACTACCGCCAAGGGGTCGACACGCCCGAGGAGCTGCAGGACGGCTTTCCCGCCGGCGAGGAAGACCTCTTCGCCTACGATGCCCTGATCGTGGGCAGTTTCGAGGCCGCCTTCTTCACGCCGCAGCAGCAGGCGGCCATGCGCGACTTCGTCAGCCGGCGCGGCGGCACCTTGATGATGCTGGCGGGCCCGAACGGGCTAGGGGCTGGCGGCTGGCACCTCTCGGAGGTGGTGGACGCCCTGCCATGCGAGCTGGTGGCCGGAGAGGAGTCCTTCCTCCGCGAGAGGGTGAAGGTCGAGCTGACCACGCAAGGGCGCGAAGCGCTGGTGTGCCGCTTGGACACCGATCCAGGGCGCAGCGCCGAACTGTGGGCCGAGCTGCCTGAGCTGGCGGACTTCCAGCGGCTGGGCGAACTCAAGCCCGCCGCCGTGTCGCTGCTCGGAGTGCGGCACGGGCGCGACCTGCTTCCGCTGCTGGTTCGCCAGAACTACGGACGCGGGCGGGCCGTGATCTTCGCCACCGGGGGCAGCTGGCGCTGGCGCATGGGCCTGCCGAGCGACGATGTCCGGCACGATACCTTGTGGCGGCAGCTGCTGCGCAGCTTGGTCGCTGCCTCGGAGGGGCCGGTCCGCCTCACCAGCGACCGCCCCGAATACGCCGACGACTCGCGGATGCTCCTCCGGGCCGAAGTGCGCGGCAAGGACTACCGCCATGCCAACAACGCCCAAGTGACGGCCGTCGTGACGCCTGAGCTCGGCGAGCAGCTCAGCGTGGACCTGACGCCCTCGGCGAGCGCCCCCGGGGTGTACGAGGCCGAAGTGGAGATCGCCGCTGCCGGGGCCTACCGGATCGAGGCCGCGGCCTACTCAGGCGACGAGCGGCTGGGCGCCGACACGCTGCACGTGCGCCGTGAGAGCGGCGTGGCCGAATTCTTCCGTCCTGAACGGAACCGGGACCTGCTGGCCCGCTTGGCCGATCGCACGGGCGGGCGCTTCTGGGAGCTGGACGAGGCGGCCCAGCTGCCCCGGGAGATTCGCTTCTCAGAAGCCGGCATCACGGCGCGGGAGGTGCTGGACTTATGGGACATGCCCGCGCTGTTCCTGCTGCTGCTGTTCCTGCGTGGTGGCGAATGGGCGCTGCGGAAGCGCTGGGGCGTCATATGACACTCCTCGCCCCGGCTGCGGGCCGCGCCGTCCTCGCATGGGCCGCTCTGTCGGCTCTGGGTGCTTTGGAAGCGACAGGGGCGACGCACTTCTTGGTGGTGGAGGGCCTCGGCGGGCGGCGGTCCTACGCGGAGGCGTTTCGCGAGCAGGTCGAGACGCTGCTGCCCGTGCTGCGGGAGACCGCGGGAGAGTCGGGTTCGGTACGCGTGGCGGCGGGCGTGGAGGCCACGGCGGAGCGGGTCGGCTCGGAGCTGGAGGCGATCAGCGCCGCGCTTGGCCCGGGCGACGAGGTGGCGGTCATCTTGATCGGGCACGGCTCGCACGACGGGCGGACGTACAAGTTCAACCTCCCGGGGCCCGATCTGACCGACCGCCAGCTGAAGGCCTGGCTGGACGCCGTGCCGGCCGCCCGGCAGCTGGTGGTGAGCACGACCAGTTCGAGCGGCGGGGCGCTGGCGACGCTCAAGTCCCCGCGCCGCGTCGTGATCACGGCCACCAAGAACGGACGGGAGCGCAACGCCACGGTCTTCGGGCAGTACTGGGTGGAGGCCTTCTCTGAGCCGTCCGCCGACACGGACAAGAACGAAGCGATCTCGGCGCTGGAGGCCTTCCGCTACGCCGAGGACAAGGTGGCGGCCCACTTCGCCGACAGCAAGCGGCTCGCTACGGAGCATCCCCAGATCGAGGGCCAGCAGCCCGGATCGTTCCTGCTGGCCAGGCTCGGCGCTGCGGCCGAGCTGGCCAGCGATCCGCGCCGGCGCGGTTTGCTGGAGCGGAGGGAGGCGCTGGAGCGCAACGTGGCGGATCTCGCGGCCGGCAAGGAGTCCATGTCCGAGGGAGAGTACCTCGACGCACTCCAAGAGGTGCTCTTGGAGCTGGCCGAGGTGCAGGAGATGATCGGTGGCAGCGAGGAGGAGGGCCCGTGAAGTGGGCTACGGGAGGTTGGTTGGTCGCGCTGCTGCTGGCCGTCGGCCCGCTGGCAGTTGCGCAGCGCAGTTCCGAGCGCGGAGCGCGGAGTGCGGCGCTCGCCCCCTGCGACGCCGATCGCGACCGCGGCCGCGCCATGTTGGCGGCGCAATGCTATCGGGGCGTTGCGGCCGGCGCGGACCCCGCAGCGCAAGCCGAGGCTTACTGGATGCTGGGGGACCTCAAGGCCGCGAACGAGCGCTTCCGCGAGGCGGTGAGGCTGGATCCGGAGAACCCGGACCTGAGGGTGCGATGGGGGCATCTGTACGTCGAGTCTCATCAGGCGGCTGAGGCCGGCCAGCTGTTCGAGGAGGCGCTTGAGCTGGACGAGGACCATCTGCCGGCCCGGCTGGGCATGGCGAGAGTGCTGGCTTCCCGCTTCGAAGGGAAGGCCGTAGAGCTGGCCGAGGCGGCGCTAGAGGACGCCCCGCAAGGGGTGGAGGCCCACCTGCTGCTGGGCAGGATGGCCTTGGAGGAGGGCGATCTGGCGAGTGCCAGGGAGTCCCTCGACGAGGCGCTGGCGAATGCCGCCGCGGCAGGCGTGGCGCCGCTGGAGGCGTATTCTCTGCTGGCGTCGCTGGAGATGCTGGAGGGCGAGCCCGACAACGAGTGGGTGCGCAAAGCGCTGGAGTACAACCCGCGCTACGGGGAGGTCTACGCGGATCAGGCCCACTTCTACGTGATCACGCGCCGCTACCGGGAGGCCACCGAGCGGCTGCGCAAGGCGGTCGCGGTTGCGCCCCGCCTGTGGCAGGCGCACGCCGAGCTGGGCGTGAACCTGATGCGCGAAGGCCTGGACGAGGAGGGGCGGCGGCACTTGGAGATCGCATACCGAGGCGACCCTTACAGCGCCAAGACGGTCAACACCCTCCGCCTGCTGGACACCTACCCTCGCTTCGAGACGCACCGCAGCGCTCCGGCCGGGGACGGGGACTGGCCGCAGGCCGAGCTGCGGCTGGACCGGGACGAGGCGCAGTTGCTGCTCCCGTACGCCATGAATCTGACGCTGCGGGCCATCGACGAGTTCTCGGACCGTTACGACTTCGAACTGCAGCGGCCGGTGCGGGTTGAGCTGTACCCCAATCACGACGACTTCGCGGTGCGCACCATGGCCATGCCGGGCATCGGGCTGCTGGGAGTGACGTTCGGCTACGTGGTGGCGATGGACAGCCCCTCCGGGCGGGAGCCGGGAGCGTTCCACTGGGGCACGACCTTGTGGCACGAGCTGGCTCACGTGTTCACCTTGGAGGCGACCGACCATTTGGTGCCGCGCTGGTATTCGGAAGGGATCTCGATGTACGAGGAGTGGCGAGCCGACCCTCGCTGGGGCGAGTCGGTCACGCCGGAGTACATCCAGGCCGTGGAGGAGGGGCAGCTGCTGCCAGTAGCGGACCTCGACCGCGGCTTCATTCGGCCCCGTTTCCCTGAGCAGGTGGTGATCTCCTACTTGCAGGCCGGCTACATCTGCCAGTTGATCGCGGAGCGCTGGGGCGAGGGCAAGCTGCTGGAGCTGCTGCGCGGGTTCGCGGACGGGCGCACTACAGCCGAGAACGTGCGCCAGGTCTTGGGCGTCGCACCGGAAGAGTTCGACAAGCAGTTCACGCAGTACACCGAGGAGTCTCTCGGACCCGCCCACGGCGGTCTGAAACGGTGGCGCCGCAGCTTGCAAACGGCTCTGGAAGCGATGCGGGACGAGGACTGGGAGGCGGCGATGGCGGCAGCCGAGGACGCCAAGGCCGCCTACCCGCAGCATGTTGGGGCGGGCTGCTCCTACGTGCTGCTCGCGACGGCGCACGAGGAGTCCGGGCGGCGCGAGCAGGCCATCGCCAATCTGACGGAATACGAGCGGCGGCGCGGTAGGCGGCCGGAGACACTCAAGAAGCTCGCACGCTGGCTGGAAGAGGCGGGCCGAGAGGCAGAGGCGCTGCACACCTACGAGGGCCTGCTGTACAACTGGCCGCAAGACGAGGAAGTGCATCGCAGGCTGGGCGAGCTGTACCTGGCGGCTGGGCGGCCCGACTCGGCCAAGCGGGAGTTCGAAGCCGTCCTGGCGCTCGATCCGCTGGACCGTGTGCGAGCCGAGTTCGACTTGGCGAGGGCTTACGTTAAGATGGGCCAATCCGCTCGGGCCCGCTTGCACGTGCTGCGGGCCTTGGAGCGCGCTCCGACGTACCGCCCCGCACTGAGACTGCTGCAGCAGGTCAGGCGCTAGGATCATCGATGAACACACTCCTAACGGCCGAGAAGCCACCTGCTGAGACCGAACCGACCGCCGCAAGCGAGGAGACGGCCGCGACCAAGGAGACGGTCGAAGAGCTAGTCAGCCGGTTCGAGGCCTCCATGGACCGTATCCGGGAGCAGGTCCAGCTCATCATCGTCGGTCAGGACGAGGTCATCGACAACCTCCTCGTGACGCTGCTGGTCGGCGGCCACTGCCTGATCACGGGCATGCCGGGGACGGCCAAGACTTTGCTGGTCTCAACCTTGGCCTCCGCCTTGGGGCTGACGTTCAAGCGCATCCAGTTCACGCCCGACCTGATGCCCACCGACATCACGGGCACTGACATCTTGGAGGAGGACTCGACCACCGGCCGCCGTAGCTGGACGTTCGTCCAGGGCCCGCTGTTCACGAACGTGCTCTTGGCGGACGAAGTGAACCGGACGCCGCCCAAGACGCAGGCGGCGCTGCTGGAGGCCATGCAGGAGCACTCCGTCACGGTGCGAGGGACGAGCTACCGGCTCGACCTGCCGTTCTTCGTCTTGGCGACGCAGAACCCCATCGAGCTCGAAGGCACCTACCCGCTGCCGGAAGCACAGTTGGACCGGTTCCTGTTCAACGTCCTGCTGGATTACCTCTCGGCCGAGCAGGAGGTGGATGTCGTGGACCGCAACACCGCCGGGGAGCCGCTGCCGGAAGTTGTGCCGGTCACTACCGCGGAGGCCATCCTCCGGTTCCAGTGGCTGGTCCGCCAGGTCCCAGTCTCCGAACCGGTCAAGGAGTACGCCGTGACGCTGATCCGCGCCACGCGCCCTGAGGGGGTCGAGGCGCCGGACATCGTGAAGAAATACGTCAACTACGGGGCCAGCGTGCGGGCCACGCAGTTCCTCGTCCTGGCGGCGAAGGCGCGCGCGCTGCTGAGCGGTCGCTTCCACGTCATGGTTCAGGACCTGCAGACCTTGGCGCTGCCGATCCTGCGCCATCGCGTGCTGACGAACTTCCACGCCGAGTCCGACCGGGTCACGGTGGACGACATTCTGCAGCAGATGATCGACGCGCTGCCCGCGCCGTCCGAGGGCTAGCGGGCGGACGGGCGTTCGGGGCTGTATCCGGAGGCTGGACGGCTAGGCATGGAGAGCAGGCGACTTCTCGATCCCGGGATCCTGCAGCGCCTGGCCAACTTGGAGCTAGTGGCGAAGACGGTGGTGGACGGCTTCCTCCACGGGGAGCACCGCTCGCCGCAGTTTGGCTTCAGCCAGGAGTTCGCCGAGTACCGCACCTACAGCGAGGGGGACGACCCGCGCTACATCGACTGGAACGTCGCGGCGCGCACCGATCGCGTCTACGTAAAGCGCTTCTTAGGCGAGACGAACACGCACCTGATGGTGCTGGTGGACTGTAGCGGTTCGATGGGCTACGGCTCGCACGCGACGACGAAGCTGGACTACGCCCGGTTCCTCGCCGCGTCGCTGGCCTACCTCGCGACGCGCCAGCACGACGCGGTGGGCTTGGTGCTGTTCGATGAAATGATCCGGGAGGTGCGACCGGCCGTGTTTCGGCCACGTCATCTGCAGAGCATTCTGCACGTGCTGCACCGGGCCGAGGCTTCCACCGGCACGGACCTCGAGGTGCCGCTCCGCGCGCTGCGACGACTGATCCGGCGCCGGGGCCTAGTGGCCATGATCTCGGACTTCTTCGTGGATCCGGACCGCATCGTCAAGTCCCTGAGGGCGCTGGCGCACCACGGTCAGGACTTGGTGTTCTTCCACCTGCTGGACCCGCGGGAGATTGCCCCGGACATCCGCTCGCCCGCGCTGATGGAGGACATGGAGACCGGCGAGGAGATGGAAGTATCGGCGGACTACGCCGCCCGCGTCTACCCTGAGTTGATGCGCGGTCACGCCGAGGCGCTGCGCGATCGCGTGGCGGGTGAAGGGGCCGACTACGTGATGCTGAACACCGCCCAGCCGCTGGACCTCGGGTTGCGCGAGTACCTGCTCTTCAGGCAGCGCAGGAGGTAAGCGATGGGTCTGCTGTCGCCGTGGTTCCTGGCCGGCGCCTTGGCCGTGGGCCTGCCCCTGTGGCTGCACCTGATGCGCCGGCGCAACCCCGTCCGCATGCCCTTCAGCTCACTGATGTTCTTCCGGAAGCGGACGGAGACGACGGTGCGCGAGCGCCGCCTGCGCTACCTCCTGCTGCTGGCCCTCCGCCTGCTGCTGCTCGTGCTGCTGGCGCTCGCCTTCGCGAAGCCGGTGTGGGAGCGCCCGCCGGCGGCGATCGTGGGAGCGACTCCCAAGCTGCACATTGTGGCGCTGGACACTTCGCTGAGCATGCGCTACGGCGATCGCTGGGAGCGAGCGGTCGCGACAGCCGATTCGATCTTCGACTCGCTCGGGCCAGGAGACCGCGCGGTCCTGCTGGCCAACGGGCCTTCGGTCCGCGTGCTGACCTTCCCGACCTCCGACACTGCCGCTTTGGGGCGGGCTCTGGCGGGCTTGGAGCCCACGTATGCGCGGAACACGTTCGGGGACGTCATCGAGGCCGTCCGCAATCTGGCGGCTGAGGAGCGGGCTCCGGTCGAGCTGCATCTGGTCTCGGACTTTCAGCAGTCCTCGATGCCTGTTCGGTTTCAGGATCTCGTGCTGCCTGAGAACGCGGAGCTGAGCCTGCACGGGGTGGGCGGGGAGTCCGCCAACTGGGCGATTGACGGCATCAAGGGGTCCAAGCGGCTGTTCGGGCAGGAGAGGCCCGTTCTGGAAGCGACCGTGGCCAGCTTTGCCGGGGAGTCTGCGACCAAGACCGTCACGCTGCAGATCGACGGCGCAACGGTCGGAAGCCTCCAGCAGGAGATTCCGGCCGGCGGCCGCGCCTCGTTCGCGTTCGCGATTCCGAGCCCGCCGCGCGGCTTCAGCCGTGCGGAGTTCCGTCTCGACCCGCCGGACGACTTGCCGGAAGACGACCTTCGCCGGACTGCCTTGGACAATTCCGAACCGGCCCCGGTGCTGCTGGTCTCCCAGAACGGCCGGGACCGAGACGCGCTCTACTACCGCACGGCGCTGGAGGCGGGATCGGCTTCGACGTACCAGTTCGAGAGCGCCAGCGTCGCCGAGGCGGCGCGCTTGGACCCGAGCCGCTACGCGCTGGTTGTGCTCTCGGACGCGTCCCAGCTGGAGACGGGCTTCGAGGCGCGGCTGCGCGGCTGGGTCGAAGCGGGCGGAGCGGTGCTGGCGGCCTTGGGGCCCGGCAGCGCGCTGCAGCGCCGGTCCGCACTCACAGGGCACGAGCTGCGGCAGCCACTGTCGTCCGAGCGCGGCAGCGCGCCGTACCATGTGGCGGGCGAGATGGACGCCTCGCATCCGGTGGCCCGCGCCGCGGAAGGATTTCGCCCCGCGAAGTTCTTCCTCTACGTCCGCCTGGAGCCGCGCGAAGGGGACTCCGTGCCAGTGCGCTTGGGGAACGGCGACCCCCTGCTGGTGGAGCATCAGATGGGTAGCGGGCGCGTGCTGCTGTTCGCCTCCTCGTTTGACAACGTTTGGAACGACCTGCCGCTCACAGCCGCCTTCGTGCCGTTCGTGGACGAGTCGGCCAGGCACTTGGCGGGAGAGTCGGGCTCAGGCGGCGAGGCCGTGCTTGGGAGCGTGCTGGACTTGGAGCGGCGGCGGGGCGGCAGTTCCTCCGTGCAGGTGGTCGGGCCTTCGGGCGAACGCCAGCTGACGCTTTCCGATTCAGTGCGCCGCGAGGCCGTGGTCCTTGCCTCGATCGGGTTCTACGAGGTGCGCGGCAAGGGCCGGTCCGAGTTGCTGGGAGTCAATCCGGACCCGCGCGAGTCGGATCTGCTTCCGGTGGACGACCACATGCTGGAGCTGTGGCGGGATACGGGTCGGACCGCGGCCGAGGCCGGGGAGGGGGAGGGGGCGGACCCGCCGGAGGCGCCGCCTTGGAGAATCTGGCGCCTCTTGCTCGGGCTCCTGGTGTCGGCGGTGCTGCTAGAATCCCTAGTGGGGAATCGGCATCTCGACGCCGCAAGGGGGGACTGAGAGCATGGCATTGTTGCGACAACCGGCAGCGGGCGCTGCAGTGTTGGATGAGCTGCTGGGCGCCGTGGCGAGAAGGCTGCGGGCGACGGTGGCCACGCGGGGGGCCAGCGCTGTCGCTTTGGCAGCTCTGCTGACCACCGCCCTATGCGTCTGGGCGGCCAACCGCGCGGCCTTCTCCCACGCCAGCATCGCGGGCTCGCGGGTGTTCCTCTTGGCCGCGCTCGCCGCGATGGTCGCGACGCTGCTGGTTCTGCCGCTGCGTCGCTTCATGCGCGGCAGGGCGGTGCTGCTGGCCGCGGATGTGGCGGAGCGCCGGGCCCCCGAGTTCGGTGGGCGGCTGCGGACATGGGCCGACGAGCGCGCCCAGGCGGAGCGCCGGGGCAGGACGCCGAGCCCCTTGTTGGCGCTGCTGGCCCGCGACGCCACGGCCACTGCCGGAGCGGTTCGCTTGGACGCGATCGCCCCGCGGGCCACAGCGATCGGGTTCGCGGCGGTCGCCTGCTTCGGCGTGGCGTCGCTGGTGTGGCTCGGCACGGCGGGTCCGGGCTACTGGCGCTACGGTACGGCGCGGCTGTGGGCGGGCTGGCTCGTGCCGCAGGGTGACCCGCTCTACGAGCTGCAGGTCGAACCGGGGGATGCCACGCTCCGACAGGGCGGCAGGTTGGAAGTGACCGCCGAAACGTTTGGCTTTGAACCGCAGATCGTCGAAATCTTCGCCAAGTTCCAAAGCGGGTCGGACTGGGAGCGGGCTCCGATGGGGCCCCAGCTTCAAGCGTCAGGCTACCAGTTCTCGTTCTCCTCCGTGCGCGAGCCTCTGCGCTACTACGTGGAGGCAGGCCGGCTGCGCAGTCCGGAATTCGCTGTCGATGTGGTCGTGATGCCGTCGGTGGAGAACATTCGCTTGGAATACGAGTACCCGGCATGGAGCGGACTAGACGCCGAGGTGCAGGATCCCGGCGGAGATATTCGGGCCGTGCCCGGAACCAAGGTGGCGGTAGTGCTGACCACCGACAAGAAGCTGGTGGACGGACTGCTGGTGGTCGGCGAGGACGAGCTGCCCGTGCGGGGTGACCGGGCTGAGATCGAAGTGAGTGACGACTCCTTCTATCATGTGGCCGCGGTGTACCAGGGCGAGCGGGTCCGCTTGACCGAGGACTACTTCATCACGGCGGTTCCCGACGAGAGGCCCGAGGTCAAGATCCTGCAGCCCGGGAGGGACTGGAGGGCCAGCAGCATCGAGGAGGTGGAGGTCCTCGTCGAGGCCAGCGACGACTACGGTCTGCGGGGCGTCGAATTGCGCTACGCCGTCAACGGTCAGGAGCAGGGCGCGGTGAATCTGGCGGGCCGGCGGGGCGCGAAGGGAGTCAAGGCCTCCCATGTCTTCCGCTTGGAGGATCTCGGGGAGCGTACCGACATGGAGCTCCCGCTGCCGTCGTCCGCCGACAGCGCACTTCCGCCTCTGGCCCCTGAGGCGGGCTTGGTGCCGGGTGACTTGGTCAGCTACTACCTGGTGGCGAGGGACGCCAAGCGCGAGACGCGGAGCGAGATGTACTTCATTAACGTGCAGCCGTACGCGCGTCGGTTCTCCCAGTCCCAGCAGGCCGGCATGCAGGGCGGGCAGGGACAGCGCCAGGATGAGATTTCGCGGCGCCAGAAGGAGATCATACTGGCCACTTGGAACCTCATCAACGAGCGGGAGGCTGAGGATGGTCGGTCGCCAGACAAGCTTCGCGAGAGCGCCTCGATGCTCTCCGAGCTGCAAGGCACGCTCATGCAGCAGGCCTTGACGCTGGTGCAGCGTACCCGGGCGCGCCAGATTACGGACGCGGACCCGAAGTTCGCCCAGTTCGCGGAGTATATGGAGCAAGCGGCTGGATTCATGGAGCCGGCCGCTGAAGCGCTGCACGGCTTCGAGCTGGACGAGGCGGTCGGACCTGAGCAGCAGGCCTTGCAGTTCCTGCTGCGGGCCGAGAATCTGTTCACCGACATTCAGATCTCGATGAGCCAAGGTGGCGGCAGCGGCGGGGGGGGCTTCTCGCGCGACTTGGCGGAGATGTTCGAGCTGGAGATGGATCTGGAAAAGAACCAGTACGAGACCGGGGGCGGGGCCTCGGGCCAGCAGATCGATCAAGAGATCGACGAGGCGATGAAGAAGCTGGAGGAGCTCGCGCGCCGTCAGGAGCGGCTGGTGGACCGGGCTAGGAATCAGGAGCAGGCGGGCTTCGAGCAGCGGTGGCGGCAGGAGATGCTCCGCCGGGAGGCGGAGGACCTCCGGCGGGAGCTCGAGCAGCTCCAGCGGCGTCAGCAGGGCGCGCAGCAGCAGGCCGGCGCGAGGAGCGGCCAGAACTCCTCGGGGCAGCAGCAGGC
The DNA here is from genome assembly GCA_963662745.2 of Bryobacterales bacterium. Classification (GTDB taxonomy): domain Bacteria; phylum Acidobacteriota; class Terriglobia; order Bryobacterales; family UBA6623; genus VXMF01. The sequence continues at coordinate 2,218,738 of CAXXUI010000001.1, read as the reverse complement.
CGGCGGCGGTGCGAGCGGTCAGCCTCTTGACCGCGCAATCCAGCAGCTGGAGCGCGCGGCCCAGGAGATGGAGCGTGGCAGCAGCGGCGGGAACCAGAGGGCGGCCAGCGCCAGCGCGCAGCAGCAGCTGGAGCGGGCGGTGGACGAGCTCCGGAGGCAGCGGCGGGCTCAGAGCGAGTCCGCGCTGCAGGAGATGAGCGAGGAGGCGGCCTCGCTGGCTCGCGCCCAGGAGGCGGCCGCGGTCGAGATGGAGGCGTCCCTGCGGGTGGCGCTGGAGGCGTTGAAGGAGCAGGGCGGACGCACTTCCGGGGCGCTTCCGACCGGCATGACGCGGCAGGAGGAGATCGATCTGGCGGACCGCAAGCAGGACATTGGCGAGCGGCTCGCGGAGCTGGAGAGGGGCATGCAGCGCCAGGCCCGGAGGCTGCGCGATCAGAGCGAGGAGGCGTCGAGCGCGATGATGGACGCCTTGGTCGAGGTTCAGGAGTCGCAAGCGGCGACGGCCATCCAGTACGCAGCGGAGATGGTCCGGCGCGGGCTGGCTCCGTACGCGGCCAGCAACGAAGAGGCCGTGTCGCGGGCGCTGCGTCGACTGAGGGACAACTTGCGCGAAGTCGGCGCGGTCGCCGAGTCGGACGGGTCGCCGAGGCAGCGAGGGCTTGAGGGGGTCCTGGCGGAAGTAGAGCGCCTGAGACTGGACTTGGAGCAGGCGGCGGGAGAAGGCCAGAGCGCGCCTCAAGGCAGGCCCGGGGACAGCGCTGGACAGGCGCAGACCAACGATCCGAATCAGCCCGGCAGCCGCGCTGGTGGCGGCCGGGAAGGCGGCCAGCAGCGTGGCGGTTGGGCGGGAGGACGCTACGGCGGAGACGGTCGGTGGCGGGGGGCGCTCGGTCCGGCGCGTTCCGATCCGGAGCGCCGGGAGCGGATGGAGCAGGCGCTGGAGTCGGCCGTGACTCAGGTGCCGCGCTTCGTGCCGGAGCTGCGGGCCAACCAGGAGTTTGATCCACAGGACATCGCCGCGTTGCAGAGCTTCGCGCGCGAGCTGGGCGACGGGCGGTTCCTCGGCAACCCTGACCTGCTAGCAGAGGAGTACCGCAAGATGGTGGCGCTGCTGGAACAGTTGGAGGTACAGTTGCGCAGGCAGGTCGAAGTCGAGGACAAGGATGAGGTGCGGGCCATCGTTGCCGAGACCGTCCCGGAGGCTTATCGCGATGCCGTGGCTGAGTATTATCGGACTCTGGCGGAGTCGAAGTAGCGGTCCGGTTCGAGTCTCCCACGCGGCGGGCAGGAATCGCTCTGGGCTCGGGTGGGCGTCGGTCGACTTGACCGGGGGCTTGCAGGGCTCGCTGCGCCGGCGGACGCTGTCGCTGAAAGGCGAGGGGGGACTTCGGCTGGGAGGCCTGCCGGACGGCAGCCGGGTCGTCGTAACGACGCTCAACCGAACCTACGAGCTGGAGGTGCGCGACGGGCAGGTCTGGATCAGCGGGCATCCGCATCTGTGCCCAAGCCCGGTCCGCGTGCAGGTCCGTGGATCGAGTTGGGGCGGGTCGATGCTCAAGACCGGGTACTGAGGGGAGCAAAAGTAATTGCCGTCTGAGGTGTCACGCCAAGATGTACTTGCAGTCCTCCTGTTCAAAGAAGTTCTGAACAACTTGAGGGGCCTTCCTGAGCTGGGCGATCGCATCTGCCAGGAGGTCCTTCAATTCCGACTGGGTCTTGAACACCTGTTGGCCAACCCGGCGCTTCACCCACGCCCACAACAGCTCCACCGGATTCAGTTGCGGAGAGTAGACCGGCAGGAAGAACAACTCGACCTGCTCGTTACCCGCTGATGCTGCTAAGAACTCCTTCACCACGCGCGCCGTATGGATGCTGCAGTTGTCGACTACTACGTAGATCGGCTTCTGTTGCTCGGCTTGGATTGTCTGCAAGAACTCAATGAAACTCACCGCCTTGGCATTCTTCGACTGAATACGGAAGTGAATCTGACCGTCTGGCGTGATGGCCGCGAACATGTTCCAGCGAAACCTCTTGCCCGAGTCGACCACGACAGGGGTCTTGCCACGCATGCCCCAGGTCCGTCCGACATGGTAGTCCGCTCGCATCCCGGCTTCGTCCGCGAACACGATCACAGCGCCGTTCCTGCGTGCTTTCGCCTTCAATTCAGGGTATGTCTTGTCAATCCAAGCCTTCACATCGCCGATGCTGCGGAGATACGAGCGGAACTTGGGCTTCTGGGGTGTCAGGCCCAGGCGCTTGAGAGTGCGACGCACAGTCCAGACACTGACTTTGACACCGAACTTGTCGAGGACGGCCTGTCGCACGCGGCCCGCCGTCCAATAGGCGAACGAGAACTTCATCTGCTGGGGGGTCTTATCACGGACAGTGACGAGCACCCACTGCACGATTTCGTCGCTCAGGATTCGCGGACGGCCAGAACGTGGCTTATCTTCCAAGGCACCAAAGCCATCTGCACCGACCTTGACAAGCCAAGTATTGATGGTCGCTTGAGTGACAGAGAAGAGCGAGGCCAGCAGGGGAATCTGGAGTCCACCCTGAACCAGCGTAACGACTCTCTTTCTGATGGCGACCTTTTCTAAGAGTGGGACCTTTCTGAAGTCCTGCTTAAAGCTTAGCTTCATAATCCGATAATACCATGCTCAGCACGCGGTTCGCAAGCGTATTTGACGTGGAATAGAGTGCCAGAACACAAGGAAATGACTTTTGCTCCCCTCAGTACCTCGGCCTGGGAATGCGCATGGAGTTCCAGCATCCGCGGTTCCGGTGCGTGACGACGTCGCGGATCGTCGCGGTGAGTCGCGAGCGGTAGTCGTCCGGCCGGTTCACTCCAGCAGGGCCGAGACGTGGCTGGTCACGCCGGAGGCGAGGCCGCTCAGGCTGTAACCGCCCTCCAAGGCCGACACCAAGCGACCCTCGGCATGGCGATCGGCCACCTCCCGCAGCAGCATCGTCATCTCTCGAAAGTCTTCGTCCAGCAGTCGGAACCTGCCCAAGGGGTCGCCTAAGCGAGAATCGAATCCGGCGGACACGAGGACAAGTTCCGGACGGAAGGCACCGGCGGCCGGCAGGAGGCGTTCCCGAAAGGCTCCCAGCACCTCGTCGCGTCCGGCGCCGGCGGGAAGGGGGCAGTTGATCGTCGTGCCTTCACCTGCACCCGAGCCGGTCTCATTCGCCATGCCTGTTCCTGGGTACCAAGGGGACTGGTGTGTGCTGAAGAAGAGCACGGCGGGGTCCTCGTAGAAGATGTCCTGCGTGCCGTTGCCGTGATGCACGTCCCAGTCGGCGATCAAGACCCTCTCCAAGCCGTGGCGCTGCAGCGCGTGGCGCGCGCCGAGAGCGATGTTGTTGAAGACGCAGAAGCCCATGCCTTGGGCCGGGCGGGCGTGATGGCCGGGTGGCCGGAGAGCGCAAAACGCTTGGTCCGCCTCGCCGCCCGCGACCGCGTCGACGGCCCCGCAGACGGCTCCGGCGGCTGCCAGCGCCGCCCGGAGCGAGCCGGGGCTGACATGCGTGTCCCCGGTCGACAGAATCCGGTTACCGTCCCTGATTTCGCGCTCCGCGAGCCGGATGTAGGCGGGCTCGTGGCACAGCTGCAGCGTATCCTGCTCAGCAGGTTCGGATGGCAGGACGGGCATGCGAGCCGAGAGGCCGCTTGTCTCCAAAGCGCGTCGCACGGCGTCGAATCGCTCCCGGCGCTCGGGATGCCCGTGCGGAGTTCTGTGGGAGCGGGACGCTTCCGGAATGAAGAGGGCGGTGGTCCCCATGTCAGGATTCTAGCCTGAGACCGCGCCACTCCGGCGCTGCTGCGGGCCCCTCGTCGACTGATTGCCTTCGCGGGCGAGAGACGGCCGTCAACTAGAATCAGAGTGTCGCTCGCGCGGATGGTCGGAGACATCCGGCGGCGGCGACTGGCTTTCACGGATGGCAGGAATCCCAATTGCGGTGAGGAAGGGCTGGCCGGCCGCCACGATCGGGCTGTGCTTGGCGACCCTCATTGCGCTGGCCGGGCTGCAGTTCCAGTGGACCGGCCAGCTCAGCAGGGCGCAGGAGGAGTCCCTGCTGTTGGGGCTGGAGAACTCAGTGGCGCAGTTCGAGCGCGAGATCCTGCGCGAATTGAGTTACCTGCTATCTCTGTTCCGGTCTCTCGGATGGCCTTCTGCCGACGGCCTGCCACCTCATCTTCAGACGGCTATGCGGCGATGGGTGCGGACCAGTCGCTATTCGCCGCTTCTGCGTCGGGCTCTTGTGTACTCGCACAGCGGCTCGTTGCTCGTTGAGCTGTCGCCGGACGGTTCCCGCGCCGAGGTGTCCGAGCGGGAGACTGGGCTGGGCGCCGTTCGCGAGCGCCTTGACGCGTATGCAGAGAGTGCGCCGCTGCGGACCGAGCGAGAAGCTCCATGGCGGCTATTTCCATCCGCAGGCGTCGTCTGCAGGAGGCTGTTTCCGGGGCCCGAGCAGTCAGCGGAGCGAGTGCTAGAGGCTGCAGCTGCAGGTGGATCCTACCTGGTTCTCGATCTGGATTGGTCGTTCGCTCTCTCGTCGGCTCTGCCCGAGCTGGTAGCGCGATTCTTCTCTGACGCGGATGGTGAGCCCCTTTATCGGCTCACCATCGTCAATCGTCGAAGCGGGACGGTGCTGTACAAGTCCGACGAATCGATTGATCGTCAGTCGCTGGAGCTAGCCGACTTCAGGCGGCCGCTGCGTGTTGTTCGGCCCACAGGATTGCAGCGTCCAGGGCCGCCGCCTAGGAGCTTGGAGTTCAGACGGCTGCGTGAGACAGGGCGAGGCGGTCAGGCGCCCGCCCGCGGCGGCCAGCCGGGCTTGACGCGTCAGCCGCCGTTGGTCGGGCGGGATCGCTCGATCGTGCGGGTCGATGGGGCGCCGGTGGACCTTGAGGTGGTGGCTTGGCATGTTTCCGGCTCCTTGGATGCCGTCGTGAGTGCCCAGCGGACCCGCAGCCTCGCGCTGGGCTTCGGAGTGTTGCTGATCTTGGGTGGGGCTGTGGCCCTGCTGGTCGTGTCGGCCAGTCGCTCCTCTCATCTGGCCAAGATGCAGATGGACTTCGTGGCAGGTGTGTCTCATGAGCTGCGGACGCCCGTGTCGGTGATCTGCTCAGCCGGGGAGAACCTTGCCGACGGAATTGTAGCGGGGGGCGGGCAGACGCGCAAGTACGGGGAGCTGATCCGGGATCAAGGGCGACGTCTGTCGGCCATGATTGAGCAGGCGCTTCAGTTTGCCGCGCTGCGGTCGAGTGAGAGAAGCATCCAGCTGGAGAAGGTGGATGTTGAGGCGGCAGTCAGGGAGGCTGTGAATCAGGCCCGGGCCGCGATCGACCAAGCTGGTTTCTCGGTGGATGTGTCGAGCTCCAGCGGATTGCCTCCAGTTGTCGCCGATCCCGGCGGCGTGCAGCAGATCTTGGCGAATCTGCTGAGCAACGCCGTCAAGTACGGACGGCCGGGCCGCTGGGTGAGGGTCTCGGCCCGCCAGCGGACCCCTCAGGATGACGAAGTTTGGATTGAGGTCGCGGACGGCGGGTCGGGGATCCCTGCCGGCGAGCGGGATCGGATCTTCGACCCGTTCTTCCGCGGAGAAGTGGCTGGTTCGGGCAGCATCCAAGGCTCCGGGCTGGGTTTGAAGTTGGCCCGCGATCTGGCTGTGGGGATGGGGGCTAGGCTTTCCTTCCGCAGCAAGCCGGGCCAAGGCACTGTGTTCGCGTTGCGCCTGCCTGTCGCGTCGCAGTCCTAAAGGGGAGGTGGCAGCCGTGTCCAGGATTCTGCTGGTCGAGGACGAGCCCGGCATTCGACTGACGGTGGTCGACCGCCTGCTCCGCGAGGGCTACCAGGTCGAGGAGGCGGAGGACGGTCGGACCGGCCTGCGGCTGGGATGCCAAGGCGGAATCGACTTGATCATCTTGGATTTGATGCTTCCTGGGAAGCCGGGCTTGGAGGTGTGCAGCGAGCTGCGCGAGGCGGGCGTCTCGACGCCCATGCTCATGCTGACTGCCAAGGGTCAGCTGATGGACAGGGTTCAAGGCCTACGCATGGGGGCGGATGATTATCTCGTCAAGCCGTTCGAGATGCTGGAGTTGCTGGCGCGCATCGAGGCGCTCCTGCGGCGTGACGGGGAGTGGGGGAATCCCGTTCAAGACCAGATCTACCGTCTCGGAGAGATCGTGGTCGATCCCAAGCAGGCGGCTGTGTTTCGGTCCGGTGAGCGCCTGAAGCTGTCGGCCAAGGAGTACCAGCTGCTGCTGTATTTCGTGAAGCATCCTAGGCAGGCGCTGACCCGGCCTGTGCTGCTCAAGGAAGTGTGGCAGTACCGGACGGAGCTGACCACCCGCACGGTGGATGTGCATGTCGGCTGGTTGCGCCAGAAGATCGAACCGGATCCGAAGAGTCCGCGCTGGATCGTGACCCGGCACGGAGTCGGCTACATCTTCAACCCCGACTGATGTGACGCCAGGGGCTGCTAGACTCGAAGTAGGCATGCATCGGCGAGAGTTTCTCAAGGCAGGCGCAGCGCTGGCCGGCACCGCCCAAGCGCAAGGGGCTACGGCCCGGCGCGTGCTGCTGCCGACCGACACACCGGACGAGCTGGGCTTCCGGATCATGTGGTACAACCCTGTCCCGCCCATTGACAAGGAGTCCTATCGCTTGGCTGTCGGGGGGCTGGTGGAGAGCCCCGCCGAGCTGACGGTGACCCAGCTCCGGACGTTCCCCACAGTGGAGCAGTCGAGTCGACTGAAGTGCGTTCAATGCTGGTCCGCCCGCACGACTTGGGGCGGCTTCCGGTTCGGCGAGCTGGTCGAGCGGGTCAAGCCCTCAGCGGCGGCGACGGCGGTTCGGATCGACTGCGCCGACAAGTGGTACGAGTACATGTCGCTGGAGGAGATGGCGGAGCCGAACGTGATGCTCTGCATGGACATGGCGGGTGAACCGCTCACGGACCAGCACGGAGCGCCGCTTCGCTTGCTGGCGCCGTCGAAGTACGGATACAAGTCCGCCAAGCTAGTGACGCGGATCATGTTCGTTGAGGAAGGGGGCGGATCGATGGCTTGCGACATCGGGCCCTACTACTCCCCCAGCGGCGAGATTCTGCCGGGGTACGACCACCCGCTCGATCTCGGATCCGGCGCACGGAGGAAGATTGCGGGCGGAGAGATCACTGCGTATTGATGCTGGGGATCGGGAAGCGACAGTTTCTGAAGCTGGCCGGCCTAGTCGTCGCCGACCGGATCCTGTCCGGCTGGTCGCGGGCCGGGGCGGCTGAGCCGCAGGTCGCGGACCGCAACCTGATCCTCGTGACGTTTGGCGGCGGATGCCGATACCAAGAGACCTTCACGCCCGAAGGGTCGCGCAACATCCCGCGGCTGATGGGCTTGAAGAGCCAAGGGCGGTTCTTCTCCCGCTGCGTCAACAGCGGCGTGCTGTCGCACTACAATTCGACGTCCAGCATCGTGACCGGCAACTGGCAGCGGGTCGACGACTTCGGATTTGACCGAGCGGCGAGCCCGACCATCTTCGAACGGTACCGCAAGGCGCGGGGAGCCGCGGCGACAGACGCGTGGGCGATCTGCACCAACAAGAGCTTCGCCACGATGGGGTCAACTAGAATTCGCGGGTTCGGAGACCAGTTCGGAGGCAATGTCGTCCTGCCCAAGCAGCTGCTGCTGGAGGCGGTGGACGAGGTGATCCGCAAGGACATTGACCAAGGCGTCGCGGACCGGGAGAATGTCCTGAACCAGTTGGAGGGCATCCTCAACGCCGGGTACGAAGGTATCGGCTGGACGATCTTCCGCGGGGGAAGGCAGCTGGACCGTCGCGTCAAGGACACGCTCAAGCGCAGCTTGGTGGAGTACATCTACGGTCCCGAGGCACCCAATTCCGGAGACGAGCTGACTTTCTTCTTGGCGAGAGAGGTGATGCGGGAATTCGCGCCGCGCCTCATGCTGGTCAATTTCTGGGATATGGACGTCGCGCACTGGGGGGCCTACTCGCTCTACTTGCAGGCGGTCACCAAGACTGACCGTCTGTGCGGAATGCTGTGGGACGAGGTGCAGTCGAATCCCGCCTACCGGGGCAAGACGACCCTCCTCATCCTGCCCGAGCTCGGACGGGACGGTGATCAGAACACTGCGAACGGCTTCCTGAACCATCGCAGCGGCGATCCGTCCTGCCGGAACGTGTGGATGCTGGCTCTCGGCGCCGGGCTTGAAAAGGGAGAGACCGACCGCCCGGTCTTCCATGTGGATGTCGCTGCCACCGCGGCGTCGGTGCTCGGCTTTCCCGCCGGGGAGATGGCGGGCCGCCCGATCCGGGAAGTGCTGGCGTAGGTCCGGCTAGCGCGCCTCCGCGGCTTCCAGCCAGGTGCGGGCGTTACGGTGCAGGTCCACGTTTGGCGAGTCGTTCGCCAGTCGCGGTCCCGGCGTGCTGCGCCCGCGGTCGATAGTGCGGTCGAGCACGGCGTTCAACTGCTGTACAACTTCGCTGCGCAGGGCTGCCAGATTGGCGGTCTCGCCCGGATCAGCCGCGAGGTCGAACAGCTGGACGAATGGAGCGCCGCGCAGTTCATGGAGGCTCGGCCTGCGGCCGAAAGTGCTCAATGCCGCGCTCCATGCTTCCTCGGGGACAGGTTCCGTGCCCCAAACTCCCCGAGCGCCGCTGGAGGGAGTGAGGGCCAGCTTCCATTGGTCTCGGCGGACCGCGAACGCGAGTGGCGACTGCATGACGAGCGTGCTTCTGGGGCTCTTGGAGCCGGGTTCGTCCAGCAGGGGCAGGAAGCTGATCGAGTCGGGAGCTTGGCGCTCGTCCAGCTGCACATCGGCGATCTCCGCTAGGGTGGCGGCCAAGTCGACTAGGCCAACCAGCCTGGAGCAGCGGCTGCCCGCCGCGACTCGTCCGGGCCACCGCACGAGAAGCGGAACGCGCAGGCCCCCCTCGTAGATCGTGAACTTGTATCCGCGGTAGATGCCGCTCGAGTAGTGCCCGAGCGCCTCCAGCTCTCGAATCTGGCCGGGAATAGCCTTCCTGCGATTGCCGGCGTAGGACGCGGCTCCGTGGTCGGATGTGGCGATCACGACCGTGTTCCCGGCCAGCCCATGCCGTTCCAGTGCGCTCAAGAGTCGCCCCATGGTGGCGTCAGTCTCGGCGACGAAGTCGCCGTAGAGTCCGAGCCGGCTGGATCCTTCGAACGCGGGGCTCGGGCTGGTGGGAGTGTGGGGCGAGGTCAGCCCGAGATAGAGGAAGAAAGGGTCGCCGTCACGGGCTCGTGCCGCGTTCCGCTCCACAAAGGCCTCAGCTTCCGTGCCGAGGTGGTCCAGCACTTTCCAGTCCTCGAAGTCCTCGGCAGCAGGACCGACTCGATGGAATGCGCTCCAGCCCTTTCTCGCTGTGACGCTTCCCTGGAACAGGCCGTTGCGGACGAACGCGTAGGGATACATATCGAGCGAGCCCGGGAGAATGAACGAGTAATCGAAGTCGTAGTCGCCGGGGCCGACCTCCAAGGGCTGGCCGTGGTCCACGTTGTCGGGTCCTTGGTTCTTTCCGTCGGTGGTGCGCATCAGAGTGCCCAAGTGCCACTTGCCGATGTAGCCTGTCCGGTATCCCGCCTCGCCGAGCAAGGAGGCCAGTGTGGTTGTGCCAACGGGGATCTGGGGGTTCAGATACCCCCAAGGCCCGTTCTCGGCGGGCTTGCGGAACCGCCATGCGTAGCGTCCCGTCATCACGGCAATCCGCGACGGCACGCAGACCGAGGCCACCGAGTGGGCGTCCTCAAACAGCATTCCCTGCTCGGCGAGGGAGTCCAGCGCCGGTGTGTCGATCTTGCAGTGGTCACCGCCGTAGCATTGGAGGTCGCCGATGCCGAGATCGTCGGCCATCATGTAGACGATGTTCGGCCTTGTGGCCCGGAGCTGGGCGGCAGCCAGCGCGAGGAGAGCGAGGGCCGCGACGGTTCGGATCCGAGCAGTCCTTGCTGACCGGCAGTGGAGTCGCATTGGACGCCACTTTACCGCACGGGAAGCCGCAGGCGGGCCTCGCGCGTCGTCGCGCGCCGGGCCAGAGAAGCTCAGAGCCCGGCTTGCAGGAATGCCAGCAGGTCCGCCAGCCCGTTGGCGTCGAACGACTCCTCCAGTCCTTCAGGCATGAGGGAGACATCGGACTGTCGCAGGGACACGATGTCTTCCTTCAAGATCGAGATGTCCTCTGTCTCGCCGCGCAGCGTCACCTTGGCCGAAGTCTCGGCCACCAGGATTCCGTCATGGAAGCGCCCGTCAGCGGTCTCGAGGATGTAGTTCCGGTAGCGCTCCTCGATGGCGTAGTTCGGATCGAGGATGCTGGTCAGCAGATCCTCCTTGCTGCGGTTGCTCACTCCCGACAGGTCCGGGCCGATGCGACCGCGCGAAGACTGGCTTAGATGGCAGCTGGCGCATTCCTCGTCGAAGACGGCCTGGCCCCGTCGCGGATCTCCGTCCAGCCTGAGCACGTGAAGGTGCTCACGTACTACCTCGTCCCGGTCGCGAAGCGCGACGGACAGGCTGGCGGTTGCCGCGCGTCGCACTCGGGCGCCGGGATGCTGGCTCAGGCGGATGCGCGTGACGGCGGGGATGTGTTCAGGGTCGACTCTGCCGTCTGCCACGGCCTCAAGGAGCGCGAGCGCTCGCGCCTCCGTGCGGATCAGTGCCTCGGCGATCGCGCTTCTGGCCGTCGGTCCGGCCTGCCCGAGTACCGTCAGAAGGATGCGGGTGGCCTCGGCCCCGTCGAATGATCCGAGTGCCCGGGCTGCTGCTGCTTGCAGGTTGGGTTCCGAGGCGTCGTTCAGCAGCGCCTCCAGAGCCCCGGATGCGTCCGAGAAGCGAGCGCCCTGCAGGAGGTAGGTGGCTGCGATTCGCTCCTCCAGCGGCCGGCTACGGTCCAAGGCAGTTGATCCGCCGGACAGCAGCGCCTCCGGGAGTGGAACGAACCGAGCCCCCGAAGCCGCTGCCCGCCGGACATCCCGATCCGGATGGTCCAAGAAACCGAGCAGCACCTCCGTGACATCGTGATCTGGGAGGCGGCGGCCTGGCCGCAGCGCCAATCCAGCAGCAAGCCCGTCCAAGCCCGCAGCCTGCCAGCTGGCCTCGGCCAGAGGGCCCGGCCCGGCCAGTAGCGTCAGGAAACGCCGCATCTCAACGGAGCGGCGCCTGGAGGCGGCGACCAAGCCCACGGAGCGGAGGTAGTCCGTGGCGGGTTGAGCGGCGCTCCGGAACAGGTCCGGGTGTGTTCCCGCAGCCGCCTCCAAGACGGGGACCGCGAAGTTAGCCGGTGCGCTGAGAACGGCGACATGGAACCACTTGTCGTCGGCGTGGAGCGCTAGGGAGTCCGCCAACGTTGCTACCGCGTCCGCAGTGAGCGGCTGGCTCCCGGCCGACAGCGTGGCTTGGAACGACACGCGGTCATTGGGATCGCGGACCGCCTCCCGGATCTGCTCGCTCAACCCAGGGGCGAATCCCTCGGCCAGCCTTACAGCGCTTTCCCGGACGGCCGGGTGGTCGTCTCGCATGGCGCGACCAACCAGGTCTTGGTCCAGAGCGTTGAGGCCCTCCAACACCCACAGGGCGTGCAGGCGCGCCTGGGCGGCAGGTGACACTAGCGTTAGCCCGCGCAGCGCTCCCTCGACCGAATGATCTTGCCGCTCAACGAGTAGCCGATGGGCCGTCCGCCGGTGCCATCCGTTGGGATGCTCCAGCAGCTCCACGAGGCCCGGGGACGTCGTGCGGGCGACGGGACCGCTTCGATCAGCAGAGGAGACCTCGGGGACGATGCGGTAGATCCGGCCCAATGTGTCGCCGGCGCGAAAGTCCATGTCGAGCCGCGCCTTCACGGACTCGGGAATGAACAACGGGTGCTCGAGGTACTGCCGGTAGTAGTCCAACAAGTACAGGCTTCCGTCCGGGCCGTTAGCGAAGTTGATCGGGCGGAACCAGTTGTCGGTGGAGGCGAGGAAGGCGGAGTCCTCAGGCCAGCGGGTGGCCGTATAGGTGGCTCCGTCCGGGCGGAGCAGGTCGCAATGCACGAGGTTGCCGTTGCCCTCTCCGACAAAGACGCTCCCGGTGAACTTGGAGGGGAAGGCGTCCCCGACGTACACCGTGCTGCCGGACGCGGCGGTGAAGTAGCCCTCCAGCCGCTCCTCTCGGTTGGGACGGGTCTCGGCGTACCTGCGGCGCCGGGCCGCGGTCCGGTCGATCCGCCACTGCTGGGGCTGGCTGATGGCGAATACCTCTGCCGCCGGCCTTCCGTGGTCGGAAATGTCCTGCTCGGTCTCCTCGAAGGCGAGGTACGGATTGCGGCTTACATACGCCGGTGGCACCACTGTATGGCGGATATGAACGGTGTTGTGAGTGATGAACCAGTGGCCCCATTCGTTGTAGGACTGCCCGAATTGCGCGTCGCCGGTCGAGGGTTCAGCCAGTCCGCGGAGCGGATGGAAACGGAATTCCCGATTGCGAACGCTGACCGGCGGCCGGCTCGGCCGGGCGGGAGACGTGATCTCGCCCGGGACGCCCGAGTTCGCGACGTAGAACCAGTTGTCAAGGCCGAAGCGAGGGTTGCTGAGCCTGAGTTCCACGTGACGGAGTCCGAATCCGGTGTAGAGAACCTCACGGACGTCAGCCACATGGTCGCCGTCAGTGTCCTTGAGGAACAAGATGTCTGGCGAGGCGGTCACGATCAGGCCCCCCATCCAAGGCGTAATGCCCTCCACGGCTAGAATCCGGTCGGCGAACACGGTGTGCCCGTCCACCCTGCCGTCGCCGTCGGCGTCCTCGAGTCGCTTGATTCGGCTCAGTGGCTCCTCGCCGTTGGGCGGGTCGTCCGGATTGTCGAGCAGCTCCGCCACGTATGCGCCGCCGTGCTCGTCAAACGCCATCTCGACAGGATCGACGACATGGGGCTCGGAGGCGTACAGCTCGATGCGGAAACCTTCGGCTATGCGGAACGAGCGCAGCGCCTCTTCGGGCGACAGAGGGCCGGAGGTGCGTGAGCAGCAGCAGAGCACCAGCAGGGTCGCGCAAGTCCAAGCGATCGGCAACTCCGCCCGGTGCTTCATGGACCTGCCGGCACTGCGATCATGTCCATGGCCATCTGTTGACCAGCCACGGCCGTGCCGCGCACCGACGCCTTCGATGCGGCAGGCGGGCGGTCCGGGTCGTAGAATTCGGGACGGATCTCGTTCAGCAGGCGGCTGGCCTGCTCGTCCGCCACGTAGTAGGTTGCCTTGGCCAGGTGGAGCAGGTCACTACCCGTCTGCCCGAGGATCTCAGCGAGGCGTGTGAACGCTTCACGGATCTGGCTGCCTGCGCTGCCGGCCGTGCTGCCGTGTAGCGTCGCAGTGTAGATGGCTTGACCCGGCCCCACCCTAGTCACGCGAGAGAAGACGGGCGACGCGGTCAAGCCTGGCGGCGTGAGGAACTCGATTGCGGGCACCGGCCGAGAGCTGCTTTCGCGGGCGGCTGCTACCGCCTCGATTTCCAGCGTCTGCCGGTTCGTCCACTCCACGAACACAACGGGCGGCGGATGCTGGTCGAAGTGCGCATCGATAGCGCGGGCCACTACGGGAGCGTCGGCGATTGGGCGGAGGAAGCACTTGAGCCTAACGATCTGAGAGCGGTCCACCCCTAGGAACTCCAAGGTCCCTTGCAGCTGGTTCAGCACATCGGAAGTCGCCTCTGACGGCCCTCCATCCGCGGCACGGCCCGCGATGTAGATCGTTGGGCCGGCAGGAAGGATGCTGGCAGGCGAGCCGAGGCTCGGACCGGTCCGAGGGGGCGAGACCAGCTGAACGACGGGAAGGTTCGCTCCCCGGCTGGCGATGGCTACCGCGTCCAAGGCCAGCAGCGCTCCGGGCAGGGGCAGTGAACCTTGCACCATTGTCGTCGCGGGCCGGGAGGATTCGGGAACGCTGTCCGCCAGTGCTGCCCGCAGGGCCGCGGCGGCGTCTTCGTGCGCCACAACTGCATTGAGACGGATCATGTCCCCGAGCGAGCTTCCGGCGGTGGACAGGAGTCTCTCAAGGTTGGCTAGGGCCAAGCGCGCTTGGGAAGCGGGTTCACTTGGCTGGGCCACGCTTCCGGACCCGTCGGTCGGCAGTGCTTGCGCGGTGTGGGCCAGCGCGATCTCTCCAATCCTTACGGCCAGCGAGCCCCCGAAGGGTCCTTCACCGGCGCCGAAGCGCTCGACGGTTTGCGCCGCAAGGCCCGACGCTCCGATCACTGCTGCGGCCAACATGACGGCCAGTCGGGAATGCGGGCTGCGCTTCATCGCTTTCCATCGTAGCGACCGCCATCCGTCCACAGGAGTGTCGGCTGCCCGTCGAATGCTCGGTAGGGCCCACCAAGCCGTGGCCGGAGAGCCGCGGCGCCGGATCAATGGCGGAAGTGCCGCGCCCCAGTGCAGACCATCGCCAAGCCTAGCCGGTCCGCTGCCTCGATGACCTCCCCGTCGCGCCGGGATCCCCCGGGCTGGATGACCGCTGAAGCGCCGTGCTTCGCGATCTCCTCAATGCCATCCGCGAAGGGGAAGAAGGCGTCGGAGGCGACCACGCTGCCTTGCAGCGGCAGACTCGCCTTCAGTGCACCGAGACGGGCCGAGTCCACGCGGCTCATCTGGCCGGCCCCCACGCCCACCGTCTGGCCGTCTCGGGCGTACAGGATCGCGTTCGACTTCACGTGCTTGGCGACCTTCCACGCAAATCTGAGGTCCTCCGCCTCCCGCTCGGTCGGGCCGCGCTGCGTCACGGTCTCGAATTGCTCGACGCACCGGTCGGAGCGGTCCTCGTCCTGCACCAAGAAGCCTCCCGAGATGCTGCGGACAACCTGCCCCCGAGTGGTCTCTCCGACCTGCAGCAGACGGATGTTCTTCTTCTGGGTCAGAACCTCCAGTGCGTCCTTGTCGAAGCCCGGCGCGGCAACCGCCTCGATGAACAGCTTGGACATCTGGGTTGCCGTGTCAGCATCCACAGCTCGCGTCGTGGCGATGACGGAACCGAACGCCGATAGCGGGTCGCAGGCAAGCGCCTTGCGGTAGGCGTCGGCCAGCGTGTCCGCTTCCGCGCAGCCGCAGGGATTGGTGTGCTTGATGATGGCGACGGCTGGGCGTTCGAATTCGGCCGCCAGCTGCCACGACGCGTCAAGGTCTACGAAGTTGTTGTAGGAGAGCTCCTTGCCGTGCAATTGGTTCGCGCCGGCGATGCCGTCCGTGCCGAAGGTGTACATGCCGGCCGCTTGGTGCGGGTTCTCCCCGTATCGCAGCGTCTGCCGCAATGGCACGTCCAGACGCAGGGTTGCTGGCATCCCATCCGAAGTTGAGCGATTCGGGGCTTGCCCGGCCACCAAGCCGGACAGCGTGGAGGAGATGGCGAGATCGTACGCGGCCGTTCGCCGGAAGGCCTTCTTCGCCAATTTCCAGCGAGTCCCTGTAGACAGGGGCCGTCCCGAACTGAGTTCAGCTTGGATCGCTGCGTAGTCGCCCGGGTCGGTCACCACCGCCACATCCTCGAAGTTCTTCGCGGCTGCCCGAATCAGGGACGGCCCGCCGATGTCGATGTTCTCGATCAGGTCCTGGAAGCTCGCGCCCTCTCGCCGGGCGGCTGACTCGAAGGCGTAGAGATTGACCACCACCATGTCGATGGCGCCGATCTCGTGCCGTTCCAAGGCGGCCATGTGTCCTGGGTCGGACCGGACAGCGAGGATGCCGCCCGCAATTCGCGGGTGGAGTGTCTTGACACGCCCGTCGAGCATCTCCGGGAAGCCGGTGACGCTGGCCACATCGAGCACGGCCAAGCCCCCCGCCCGAAGGGCGCGAGCGGTGCCGCCAGTCGAGACCAGCTCGGTGCCGCCGGAAGCGAGGAACTGGGCGAATTCGACGATTCCCGTCTTGTCGGTGACGCTCAACAGCGCCCTCCGAATCGTGGACATCACAGCCCATTGTAGCGACCGGACCGACAGCGCAGCCCGGTGTCGCCAAGCTGCGGCGACGCGGACCAGACCAAGGATGCCGCGCACTACGGGCACCGGCCCGATTCGCTCGGTGATGCGTGGCGTGCCCCGGATCTGCTCCTGAGCCGGCCGCACAGGCAGCCCTGTCGCTTGTGATCCCGCCGCCCGGAAGGCATGCCGTCAAGGGGACCTCCAGACGAGACGCCCGTGCAGGCCGGCTCCAGCCAAGCTTGGCAGCGGGCGCGCCGCTTGGTTGCCCTTCGCGTCGGAGTCAGCCGGTCTCCGGTGCGCCTAGGCCCTGTCGCTCGTCATGGGCCTACTAGCATCTCGTCAGTCCCCGCACCACGCGACGGAATGCAGTCTGGATACAAGTGCTGGCCACTTCGGTCGGCGTGCTGAGCGAGCCGCTGCAGCTGCCTCTGACCGGATCGGCATCCCTCCCGACAGCCGCCTGAAAGCGCTCGCCGGGAACACGGTTCCCGCGTGTGCAGCGGCTGGGACCAGCGGTGGTCACTGCCGTAGTGGCGCTGGGGCAGGTTGGCGATCGAGTTGGCGGGCCGGCTTGGGGCAGTAGTCTCGAACCACCGCAGTTGGGGCAGAGCTGCCCGCTTCCAGCCGAGTTCGAGTGAAGTTCTCCGCCGCAGTCTCCACGTGAGGTGCCGGTGACCCTCGACGCATGCCACGGGCAGCTAGGTCAGCGTGGCATCCTTCGACTGATACAGGTCCTGCAGAGCGCGGACTGTGCCGCTGCGCGCGTGGCGCGCGGCGATGGCATTCACGGCCGCCTTGGCGGCATTCAGCGTGGTCATGCTCGGAATCCCGGCCTGAATCGCCGCGCTGCGGATCTTCTTCTCGTCCTCGAAGGCGTATGGCCCCGCCGGCGTGTTGATGATCAGGTCGACTTTGCGGTTAACGATCAGGTCCAGGGCGTTGGGGCGTCCCTCGTTGACCTTCATCACCGTATGGCACTCCAGCCCCGCGGCACGCAGCGAATGGGCCGTTCCTCTGGTGGCGTAGATCCGGAAACCGAACTCAGCGAACTGGCGAGCCATCGCAAGGCCCTCGCTGATCTGTCTGGAGTTCACCGTGAGGAAGACCGAGCCGCTGTCGGGCAGGACCTGGCCGGCGCTCAGCTGTGCTTTGGCGAAGGCTTCCCCGAAGTTATCTCCGATCCCCATTACTTCCCCTGTCGATCGCATCTCCGGACCCAGCAGCGGATCGACGCCCGTGAACTTGTTGAACGGAAAGACAGGCGACTTGACGCACACCTCATGGGGCGTCAGCACGTCGCCGCTCAGGCCAAACTCAGACAGCTTGCGCCCCATCATCAGGTTGACGGCGATCTTGGCCAGCGGCACGCCAGTCGCCTTGCTGACGTACGGCACCGTCCTGGAGGCGCGCGGATTGACTTCGATCACGAAGACCTTGCCCCGGTAGATGGCGTACTGGACATTCATCAGCCCGATGACCTGAAGCGCTCGGGCAAGGCGGAAGGTGTAGTCCTTGATGGAACGCAGCGCGTCAGCAGGGATCGTCTGGGGCGGCAGCACGCAGGAGCTGTCTCCCGAGTGGACGCCCGCCTCCTCGATGTGCTCCATGATCCCGCCGATCACGACTTCGCGACCGTCGCACAGCGCGTCGACATCCACCTCGATTGCGTTCTCAAGAAACCGGTCGATGAGGATCGGACGATCCTGCGAGTAGACGACGGCGTCGCGCATGTAGCTCTTGACGGTTGCCGCATCGTAGGCGATCACCATGGCTCGGCCCCCGAGCACGTAGCTCGGCCGCACCAGCACCGGGTACCCGATGGCCGAGGCAGCCTTCAAGGCCCCGCTGGGCGTAGTCGCCGTGCTGCCGGCGGGCTGGGGGATGTCGAGTTCGTTCAGCAGGCGGCCGAAGCGGTCGCGGTCCTCAGCCAAGTCGATCGATTCGGGATCGGTGCCGACGATCGGCACGCCGTGCGCCTTGAGCGGGAGCGCCAAGGTGAGCGGTGTCTGCCCGCCGAACTGGACTATGACGCCGTCGGGCCGCTCCGTGTCGCAGATATTCAGGACGTTCTCTAGGGTCAGCGGCTCGAAGTACAGCCGGTCGCTGGTGTCGTAGTCGGTCGACACAGTCTCCGGGTTGCAGTTGACCATGATCGACTCGTAGCCCAAGGCTTGGAGGGCGAACGAGGCGTGGCAGCAGCAGTAGTCAAACTCGATGCCTTGGCCGATGCGGTTGGGTCCCGAACCGAGGATCATCACCTTGCGCCGGTCGGTCGGCTCGGACTCGCATTCCTCTTCATAGACCGAGTACAGGTACGGCGTGAAGCTCTCAAATTCCGCGGCGCAGGTGTCCACGCGCTTGAAGGCCGCCCGCACGCCCCAGTCCTTCCGCCGGTTGCGTACGGCCGTCTCCGTCTCATCCCACAGGCGCGCCAGCTTGTTGTCGGAAAGGCCGCAGCGCTTGGCTTGGAGCATGCCTTCCCGGGTGATTCCGTCCGGGCCCAAGCGCTCCACCTCCCCCTGCAGATCGACGACTTCCTTGAGTTGCGACAGGAACCAAGGGTCGATGGTGGTCATCTCGCTGATCTCGCCCACCGACACGCCGCGGCCCAAGGCGAAGCGGATGTAGTTCAAGCGGTCCGGATTGGGCGTGATGAGGCGCTTCGGGATCAGATCCGGATTCAGCACGTCCGAGCCGGATTTCCGTCCCGTCTCCAGCGAGCGGATCGCCTTCCAGAGCGAGTGCTTGAAAGTCGAGCCGATGGCCATCACCTCCCCGATGGACTTCATCTGCACGCCAAGAACCGGCTCGCTACCCGGGAACTTCTCGAACTGCCACTTCGGCACCTTGACCACCACGTAGTCGATGCTCGGCTCGAAGCAGGCCGGGGTTTTGCGCGTGATGTCGTTCGGGATCTCGTCCAGCCGCAGCCCGACGGCCAGCTTGGCGGCGATCTTGGCGATCGGGAACCCAGTGGCCTTCGAGGCGAGCGCCGAACTTCTCGAGACGCGGGGGTTCATCTCGATGATCAGCATCCGCCCTGTCTCCGGGTGGATAGCGAACTGGACGTTGGACCCGCCGGTGTCGACTCCGATCTTACGCAAGCACTCCAGCGAAGCGTCGCGCATCAGCTGGTACTCGCGGTCGGTGAGCGTCTGGGCGGGTGCCACGGTGATGGAGTCTCCGGTGTGGACTCCCATCATGTCGAAGTTCTCGATCGAGCAGATGATGATGGCGTTGTCGGCCAGATCGCGCATCACCTCCATCTCGAACTCCTTCCAGCCCAGCACGCTCTCCTCCACGAGCACCTCATGCACGGGAGAAAGCTCGAGGCCGCGGCGCAGCAGGGTGTGCATCTCCTCCGAGTTGTAGGCCAGCCCCCCGCCAGTTCCTCCGAGCGTGAAGCTCGGGCGCAGCACGACCGGGTAGCCCACTTCGGCGGCGAAGCTCAGGCCGGCGTCCACGCTGGAGACGAGTCGCGACCGCGCCACTTCCAGACCGATCTCGACCATGGCGGCCTTGAACTGCTGGCGGTCCTCTGCTCGCCGGATGGCGTCGATGTTGGCGCCGATCAGTTCGACGCCGAACTCTTCCAGCACGCCGTCCTCCGCCAGCGCCACCGAGGCGTTGAGGCCGGTCTGGCCGCCCACGGTGGACAGCAGGGCTTGGGGCCGCTCGCGATCGATGATCGATCGCAGGTACTCGGTGGTGAGTGGCTCCACGTAGGTGCGGTCGGCCAGCTCGGGATCCGTCATGATCGTGGCCGGGTTGGAGTTGACCAAGACCGTCTCGTACCCCTCGTCGCGCAGGGCCTTGCAGGCTTGAGTTCCGGAGTAGTCGAACTCGCATGCCTGGCCGATGACGATCGGGCCCGACCCTACGATCATGATCTTCTCGATATCGGAGCGTTTGGGCATGGTCAGGATCTAGCGGAGCGTGTCCGCGGCGCGGTGGGCCTCAGCCCCATTCGAGCATCAGCTGGCGGAACTCGCTGAACAGGTACCGCGAGTCGTGCGGCCCAGGGGCCGCCTCGGGATGGTACTGGACGCAAAAGAGCGGGTCCTTGCGGCTGCGGAAGCCCTCCACGGTGCTGTCGTTGAGGTTGATATGGGTCAGCTCAATGCAGGACTCGTCGAGCGAGTCGGGATCGAGCGCGAAGCCATGGTTCTGGGAGGTGATCTCAACCTGGTTCGACTTGAGGTTCAGCACGGGATGGTTGCAGCCGTGGTGGCCGAAGGGCAGTTTGTAGGTCTTGCCACCCAATGCCTGCCCGAGGATCTGCAAGCCGAGGCAGATGCCGAAGATCGGCACGCGCCCGGCCAGTTGAGCCAGCTCCCGGGCCGGGCCGACCAGCGGCTCAGGATCCCCCGGGCCGTTCGAGACGAAGACGCCGTCCGGGCGGAGGCCCAGCACGTCCTCGGCTGTCGTTGCGCAAGGGACGACCGTCACGCGCGCGCCCACTGCTGCAAGCTGGCGGAGAATGTTGCGTTTGATGCCGAAGTCGTACGCCACGACATGCAATTGTTGTCGCGGGCGGTTCGCGGGCAGGGCAGACGGGAGGCAGTCGACGGGGCCCTCACGCCAATCGTACGGTTCGCGAGTCGAGACCCCGCTCGCGAGGTCGAGTCCGGCCATCTTGGGTGCTTGGCGCGCCTTCTCGACGAGCCGGGCCGGGTCGGAATCCAGCGAAGAGATCGCGCCGCGTAGGGATCCCTGCTTGCGGATGTGCCGCACTAGGGCCCGTGTGTCGATCTCGGCGAGGATCGGAACGCGGCGCTCAGCCAGGAACTCCGCAGCCGTTTCCGAGGAGCGCCAGTTGCTGGCGACCTGCGAGCACTCGCGCACGACGAGGCCCTCGATATGCGGCTGATCTGCCTCGTTGTCAGCCGGGTTGGTGCCGTAGTTGCCGATGTGAGGGTAGGTCAGCACCACGATCTGCCCGCTGTAGGAGGGGTCGGTGAAGATCTCCTGATATCCGGTCAGGCCGGTGTTGAAGACGACCTCCCCTGTCGCCTCCGAGCGGGCTCCAACACCCCTTCCGAGAAAGCAACGCCCGTCCTCGAGCGCTAGCGTGGCTGGGAAGGTCCCGGTCCGCAATCGTCCCCCCTAGCGCACTGCGCCGAACCGGTCCGGCGGCCAGTAGGCGAATACCGCCTGGCCGGAGATGAACGCCTGCTCGATGGTGCCCCACGTGCGGCTGTCATTCGATGTGTTGCGATGGTCCCCCAGCACGAAGTACTGGCCCGCGGGCACCGTCACGGGGGGATGGCTGGCGCGGTCCCGGTAAGCCCGCGGCACGTACGGCTCACTGTGCGGAACGCCGTCGATATGGACGGTGCCCCCGCGGATCTCGACGGTCTCGCCGGGCAATCCGACCACGCGCTTGATGTAGGACCTGGAAGGGTCTTCGGGGAACTTGAAGACGATCACGTCTCCGCGCTCGACCCGTTCGATCCGGTATACGAGCTTGTTGACGAAGATCCGCTGGTCGTCTTCGAGCTGCGGAAGCATGCTCGTCCCCGCCACCCGCACGGGCTGCACGAGGAAAACGATCACGACCGCGGCGATTGAGAGCGACAGGAGGATGTCGCGAATCCAAGCCCGGGGGTCCATCCTCGGAAAGCGTGCGGCCGAATTGACCGCCGGCTGGCTGGCCGGTGCAGTGCTGGGATCGGTTGCCATGGGATGTTCGACGGAATGGCAGGCCGAACCGTGCCGTACATTCATTATTCTAGCCGCTACGGGGCCGCATGTCCGATCCGCTGCAGAGCGCGCCGGCGGTCCGGCTGGACTGGCCCTCGGCGGCCAATGCGGCAACCGGTCGCAGGTCGGCGGTGGGGAACTGTGGTCGTACTGCTGTCCCGAGGACCTCGGCATGCCCTGGCACGGGGGCTGTCTGTTGCTGGACGGTGACGCTCCGGATCACTGGATCAACTGGCTCTTCCTGTAGGCGGCCGGGAGATCGTGCTTCGGTGGCGTTCCGCTGCCTTGAGCGCGACTTGAGGCGGCGTGCGCGCAGCATCCCGAAGTGCCGCCCCGAGGGCAGCTTCGGCAGCTCGGCGAGAGACTGCGGCGGGCTGGGAAGGCTCCGAGAATGGCGCTCGCCGGTCGCAAGCGCTTGCTGGCGTGGCTCGTGTGCAGCGTCATTGCGCGCTCGAGCGACGAGACGGGTGGCCTGCGAGTCGTCATTCGATGGTGGGGAGAAGTCGCCGGCCGGCATGAGAGCCAGAGCGGGGATGATCGCCTGGCGCCGCTCCGCGATGACCCGCTCACGGAGGACCTAATCCGCCGGCTGTCCAGATCGGGTGCCGCCCGCGGGAGCGGGTCCGGTCCGGTCCGATTCTCAGCCTGCCAGTGGACCCAGCCCCCGCCGAACCGAATCGGGCAGCTCCTTCCCGTCCGGCTGTCGTTCCTCAACGCCTTCGA
The DNA here is from genome assembly GCA_963662745.2 of Bryobacterales bacterium. Lineage (GTDB taxonomy): Bacteria > Acidobacteriota > Terriglobia > Bryobacterales > UBA6623 > VXMF01. The sequence continues at coordinate 2,196,330 of CAXXUI010000001.1, read as the reverse complement.
TGCCTTTCGGCAGGCCCTCTCCGCTTGCTGCCGCGCGGCACTCGGGATCTGGTGAACCGCTACCTCTGCTGCGCGGCGACTCGGAGAACTAGCAGGGTCCAAGCCCTTGAGGTGAGCGCCCTTGGCAACTGGTCCAGGAATGCGGAACGGCTGGAGGTGCGCACCGAGGGCGCGTCGGGACCCCTAGGCTGCGGGCGGCCGACGGCCGCGGGATGGCTGATGCGAATACAGCCGCGGGCGGCGCTACACTGGAGGCCGGAGACGGAAAATGAATCGCATCACTCGCAGACAACTCGGCCGAACAGCGGCGGTGGCAGGGGCATTGGCCCCCGGATCAGCCGTCGCGGCTGATCGCATCGAGCAGCGCTCGCTCGGCAAGACGGGCCTCTCGGTTGGCGTGTTGGGCATCGGAACTTCTCCCTTGGGACGGGCGGGCGTCACTCAGGAAGAAGTGAACAACGTGCTGTCCGCGGCCGCCGACTATGGCGTGAACTACTTGGACACCGCCCCGATCTACGCGCAGTCCGAACGCCGGCTGCGAGACGCGCTGAAGGGCCGTCGTGACAAGTTCGTGCTGGTTACCAAGGTCGAGGCCACCTCGCGCCAGGACGCGACCTGGCAAGTGCAGGAGAGCTTGCAGAAGACGGGGGCCGAGTACTTCGACCTCGTCCATCTGCACAACGTCGGCCGCACGGACCGATTCCCGAGCTTGGATGTTCTATTGGGCGACGACGGGGCACTGGCCGGTCTCGAGGCGCTCAAGGAACGCGGTCTAGTCCGTCATGTCGGGATGACCTGCCACCTGCGTCCTCGCCGGGCGCTCCCGATCCTGCGTTCCGGAAGGGTGGAGGTGGTGATGGCAGCCGTCAACTGCATCGACCGCCACATTTACAACTTCGAGGAGACGCTGTTCGAGGAGGCGGCCGAACGAGGAGTGGGCGTCGTCGCGATGAAGATCTTGGGTGGCACTCAGGGTGAGGGAGCGATTCTCTCTGACGAGCCCCACTACGCTCGCTCCGTGCGTTACGCTCTCGGCATCCCCGGCCTTTCGGTGGCCATCATGGGAATCAAGTCCGTGGCGGAACTCGACAAGGCTGTGGCCACTGTCCGAGCCTACTCCCCGCTGGAGGGAGCGGAACTGACCGAAGCCTTGGACGATGGCGCTCGGCGGGCCGGCGAGCTGGGCGAGCACCGCGGACCGGTCGTCTGATCACATCTTGTACTGGCCGAGGTCCTCATCACCGAGGTTCTCGAGCCAATCGCGCAGCTCTTCGTTGTTGGCCTTGTCGTTGAGTGTCGGCGCTAGCTTCGACGCCGCGAGGACCGACTCGGAGACGAAGACCGGGCAGTTCAGGCGCAGCGCCATGGCCAGCGCGTCACTGGGCCGCGAGTCGATGGCCAACAGCTGTCCGTCGCGTTCGATCCAGATCACGGCGTAGAACGTGTCGTCCACCAGCTCGCTCACGACCACTCGCTGAATCCAAGCGTTGCATCCGTGCAGCAGGTTCCTTAGCAGGTCGTGCGTCATGGGCCGCGGAGTGTCGGCCTGCTCGATCTCCAGAGCGATCGCGTTGGCCTCGTAGACGCCGATCCAGATCGGCAGCACGGCTTGGTTGGCCATGTCCTTGAGGATCACGATCGGCATGTTCGTGATCGGATCCATCATCAGCCCGCAGATCTTCATTTCGATCTCGGCCGCAGGGGTTGTCTCAGCCATGGCTTCCTCCTTCAGTTCAAGACGCGAAAGCCCTGGAAGGCCGGTGCCGCCGCGTCCGACGCCAGCTCTCCGACCAAGGAGTTCGGCCCCGATCCGGTCACGAGCGCTTGGCAGTAGGTCCCGCTGAGGTCTCGCCCGGCGGCCAGGGACGCGGGGTCTCTGAAGTTGAGCACGCGGTTCTGCGTCGTGCGGCCAACCCACTGGCCGAACTTGGGGTTGCGCCGTTCGACGAGCACCTCTTCGGTGCGCCCGACATGCGCGGCGTTGCGGCGGATCTGAATGGCGCGCTGCCGGGCCTGCAGCTCGTGCAAGCGCCGGCTCTTTTCCGCTTCCGGAACCTGAGGCATCTCCGCGGCCGGGGTCCCGGTGCGCGCCGAGTACTTGAAAGAGTACACCGAGCCGTACTCGACCGCATCCAGCAGAGACAGCGTCTCTCGGAAGTCCTCCTCCGTCTCGCCGGGGAAGCCGACGATGATGTCCGTGCTCAGCTCGATCGGTCGTTTCGCGGACTTGACCCAGTCCACGCAGCGCAGGTACTCGTCCCTGGAGTAGGTGCGCCGCATGCCCTGCAGGACGCTCGTCGAGCCGGACTGCACCGGGAGGTGGATCCAGTCGCAGAGCGACTCGTTGCGGTCGATGGCCGCGATGATGTCCGGAGTGAAGTCTGAGGGGTGCGAAGTGGTGAACCGCACCCTGCGGATTCCCGGAATCCGGCCGACCTCGTCCAATAGCTTGGCGAACGACCAACCGGCGGGGGACGGGTCCCGATAGCTGTTGACGGTCTGGCCGAGCAGCGTGATTTCGGTATAGCCCTTGGCGGCCAGATCGGCGGCCTCGGCTAGGACCGCCCCGCTGGTGCGGCTCCGCTCCGGGCCGCGCGTGAACGGCACCACGCAATATGTGCATTCCTTGTCGCAGCCTTCGATGATCGTCAAGAAGGCGCTGAACGGCCGGTCCCGCTCGATCCGCGGTGTGTCGAAGGTCTCGTCGGTGTCCAGACTGAGGGCGGTGACTCGCGATTCGCCCGCCTCGACGCGGTCCAGGATCGATCCGAGCGCGTTGTAGTTCGCTGAGCCGCAGACGAAGTCCACATGCGGGGCCAGACGGAAGACCTCGGAACCGTTGTGCTGCGCGGCGCAGCCGAGCACGCCTACGGTCTTTCCTGATACCCGGCGCTTGATGCCGGACAGGCGGGCGAACATCTTCCGTTCCGCCTTGTCCCGGATGCTGCAGGTGTTGTAGAGCAGCATGCCCGCCTCGTTGGGGCTTGAGACTTGGGCGAAGCCGCGGTCCCGCAGCAGGCCTCGCACCTTCTCGCTGTCATGAACGTTCATCTGACAGCCGAAGGTCTCGATGTAGAACGTCTTGGACACGGCGATTCGCTCAGACGGCAGGCTTGGCTAGCTTACAGGCCCGCCCAGTGCCGGCAGCACTGAGGCTCTCCAAAGGGCAGTATAGCAGTGGCTGCCCGCCTCCAGCCGCCCGCCAGCGGCCTCGGAGGGCGCCGGTCTGGCCTTCAGTTAGCTTCGCCGTTGGGGCCGCGAGTAGTGCGGCGCCATCCCCACAGGAAGACTCCGGCCAGGATCCCCAACACCGCTAGGCCAGCGGCGGGTGCCGGCGGCGCCAAGTCCCGTCCATCGCCGTCCGCCTCGCTGGCGAGGACTCTGCCCGCAACGCGGGGATGCCCGCCGTCACGCAGTCGGCTGCGCAGCTCCGAGACCAGTTGCGGCTCGGTCGAGGCTGCCAGATGCAGTTCCGCGAATTCCTCAAAGGCCGTGTTGCCCGTGGTCCGGGCGCTCCCCGACGCCCCGTGGCGCAGCAAGGAGCGGGCGTACTGCACGGCCAGGCGTCGCAGCGTTTCTGGGCCCGGAGACCAGAACTCCTTGCGGGCGGACTCGAGCAGGACGGCCATCACCTCTTGGTACGCGAACGGGTTGGCCGTGTCGAACCATTCCTTCAGGCCGAGCCCGAGGGCGTCCTCCACGTAGACCTCATGCACGCCGTCCCAGACGTCTGGGCTGACTGCATCGTCCTTGGTCACCTGCCATCCGAACAGGTTGGTTGTTGTCTGGGCCATCTCCACGGCACCGGAGAACCCTTCTTCCTGCAGGCCGCGGATCCACTTGGGGTTCCAGAACTTGGCTCTGAGTCCTCGTGCGAGGGCTTCTCGGATGGTCTCCATACGCTCACTGCCCGCTTCCCGGACATCGGCGACATAGGCTTCGGGGGACGTTCCGGTGACGTCCGCTACCGCCATGTTCATGCCGCCGAGGTATTCGAAGTAGTGATCCAGGGTCAGCGCCCCGACGATGTTCGTGGAGCGGCTGAGCGTCACCGCGTCGGTGTTGCGCAACTGGGCCCGGTAGGCTTCGGGAGCGCGGCGGCCCCACTCAAAACCGTCGGTGTAAACGGCTCCCGTGCGGGCCAGGTAGGCTTCGGTCAGCGGATCCGAAGTCGAATAGTCGCCGCTGCGCTCGATGGACGCCACCAAGCCGGTGCCGTAGCCGCCGGCTGAATTGCTGAACACCCGGGCTCCTGCCAGCGTCCTCGCGTCTCTCGCGGCCATGCCCGCCCGCTTCAGTTCGGTCTCCGCTTCCAGCGTGTGCTGCGCCAAGTAGTTCTCGCCGTCCGCGGCGCCTGCCGCTAGACGGGCCGCACGGTCCAGCAGCTTCATCCGGTCTGGAAACGTATCGCGGAACAGCGAAGCGGCCTGCACCACCACGTCGATCCTCGGGCGTCCGAGTTCGGCGGCGGGGATCAGCTCGACATCCTCAACGATGTCGCGATGGTCCCAGACGGGCCGGATGCCCATGAGCTGCAGGATGTGTGCCAGATCAGTGCCGTGCTGACGAATCAATTCCGTGTTCCAGAGCGTGAAGCCGATCCGCCGCGGCCAGCGGCCGAGCCGCGTCCGCTCCGCCGCCAGCTGCTCCTCGGCAAGGCGGACGCCCAGGTTCCAGGCGGCCCGGGTCGGCATCTCGGCCGGATTGACGCCGTACAGGTTGCGTCCCGTTGGAATCGCTTGCGGATTGCGGAGCGGATCCCCGCCCGGCCCCGGCGGCACGTAGCGTCCCGAGAGCGCGTCCAGCGTGTGGGCAATCTCGGCCGGAGCTTGACTGAATGACTCTCGGAGCTGATTGAGTTCGGCAGCGAAACCTTGTAGGGGAGCGGTCAGTGGGCGCCCTTCGAGCGCGTCCCGGACTATGGCTTCTGCTCGGACACGGCTGGTCGAGTCGCAGTCGGCCTCCGTCACGCCCCTGCAGCCGACTGCCTCCTGGAATTGGTCTCCAAGCATCGCGGCGATCACGGGGGCGATGGCGGAGTGCGAAGCCGGCGTGCCATGCACATGGAGGCCGACGGGGATCCGGTCCTCGTCCAGCAGGTGGAGATGCCGATCCAGCTTCGCCAGCTCTTCGTCCGAGGCCGGGCGCTCCGACCAGTCCAGCCCCAGATCCCGATCAAAGCCCTGCTCGCTCGCGGCGGCAGAAGCTGTTGCTCGGAGGCCTTCGCGGAGGGCTCCCGGCGGTGCGTCCAAGAACTGCCGAGCTAAGCGGGCCAGCCTCGCAGCGTCTTCCCGCTCGCCTGTAACGTCGGCCGCCTCGACTGGCGGGACGAGGTGGCTGACGGTGACCGCCCCGCCCCTCCGCTTGGCGATCAGCGCCTCGCCGACATTGTCCATGACGTAGACATACAGGTTGGGAAGTGTGCCGATGACGCGGTCGGACCAATCGTCAGCGAGCTGGCCGAGCGGCCGTCCAGGGAGGAACTCATGAGTGCCATGGGTCCCGTAGTTCACGATCGCGTCCGCTCGCCAGACCTCGCGCAACCACCAGTACACGGCGAGATACTGGTGAGGTGGTGGCACACGGTCATTGTGCTGGAGCGCAGGGTCCATCCGCGCTCCGCGCAAGGGCTGAGGCAGAACGATCACGTTGCCGAAGTCCAGTTTCGGTACGACGAAGAATTCCTCGCCGTTCCGACTGAGCGTCATCAGGTCGCCCGGCGGCGGGCCGAAAGCTTGCTCCACGTCCAGCCGCATCGACTCCGGCAGGCTCTCGAACCAGCGCGCGTAACCGGCCACAGGGAGCAGCAGTGCGCCTTCGCCGTCGGCCAGTTCGGCCAGTTCTCTCGGCCGTCCGGCGCTGACGTTGCGCCCCTGGGCGAGCATCTCCGCCAGCAGCTCGCTCTCCTCGCCAGGCAGATCGCGCAGGTCGTAGCCGGCTTGCCGCATCGCCCGCAGGAAGCCGACTAGGCTCCGAGGGACGTTCAGGCTCGCCGCCGTGATGCGTCCCTTGCCTAGGCCAGCGACATAGATCATGGCGATCCGCTTGTCGGCGTTCTCCGCGGTTTGCAAGCGGATCCAGCGCTTGGCGCGACCTACGAGCATCGCGATGCGTTCAATCTGGAACGCCTCGTACCGCCGGCCGTACCACTCGGCGTCGAGTCCCTCGATCAGCGTCGGCTGGATGGTCCCGTCCAGTTCGGGCACCATCGCGCCCATAATCAGCCCGGCGCCCCGGATGCCGGCACGGGTCTGCCGGTAGTCCCGGAACGCCTCGCCAGTGAACAGTAAGGAGAGGCCGCGCAGGACGGGCACGTTGAGCCGCTCGTCGAGCACCTCGACGCCCTGGTCGCCGAGCCACCAGCGCCCGTGCTTGCGGGAAACGAGCAGATCCGGGCGATACTCGAGGGCGAACGGGGCGGCTTGGACCGTCCCGAAGATGGCGGCTGCGTTGAAGCCGCCCTCCTCGAACGCGGCGATCACCGCGTCGGTGGCTTGATTCATCCCCAAGCGCCACCCATCGGCGAAATCAATCAGGACCTTGGGCGCGCCGGAACGGTGCCGGCCCGATTTCCGGTACCACGCCTCGTAGTCGGAGGTCGCGGTGAACAGCGATGGGGCGGCAGGGTGGTAGTAGCCGTCGTCCGGCGTGGGAGCGGGCGGGAGGATCTCATAGTCCCGGCCTTGGTAGCGGTTCGCCGCAGCGCGCAGGAGGCGGGCCATGTTCTCCGGGCCACCGAAGCGCCAGTAGTCGTCGATCCAACGGTCTTGGCCCTCGAAGTCCGCGTTGCCGACTCCCAGCCGTGCGGTGTCGCGGGCGGGCAGGACGATCACTTTCGTGCCCGCGTCGGAGGCCTCTTGCAACGAGCGGCGGACCGGGCGAGGCAGCGGGTCCGAGCGTCGGCCGCTCACGAAGATCGCTTGGTAGCGCGAGAAATCGGGTTGGCCGAGCTGCGGGTCATCCAGCTTCTCGGGGCTCCAGTAGCTGTACCCCACCCCGCTGAGCGCCGAACTTTCGGCCAGCAGGAATCGGTACATGCTGGGAAAGCCGAGGAACAGGATGCCGGGGCGGGATGCGAAGTACATACCCGCCGCTAGGATCGCCGCCAAGGCGAGTCCCAACAGGGGCAGTGCCTTCCGCAAGGTGGGCAGGGAGATGGGCACGGGCGTCAGACGTGTCACGCAGGTGCCACGGAGGGGAACTTCCATTGTAGCTAGCAACTGGGAGTGTCCGAGGCGGCCGGTGATCCGCGCCGGGCCTATCGGAGCCTCTCTCCCCAGCGAGTCTCCGGTTGCAGCAGCGGCGCAGGACAGAGCCCCAGCGTGAGCTTCCCGGTAGTCGCTCCGCTAGTGGCACTCGCGGCCGCAGTCCTTGCCAGAGGTGCGGGCCGGCAGGACGTCGCCGCGGCGTGCGTGCATCGGCGGTCCGTGTGCCGGGCCGGGTCGGGCGCCTAGGAGGCCAAGGGCGCGCAGCTCCACGAGCTCGATGACCGGCGGCACCCCGGTCGCCCGACGCGGGTCTGGTCGCCTGCCGAGGCTCGCCCTGCAAGCTGGGGCTGTTGCAGAAGGGAGGACGGCCGCTTGCGGCAACGGCGACCATGCTGGCCACAAGCAGCGCACTGCCAAGTGGCGCGCTCTGGGGCCGGCGTCTGATGCCGAACCCTCTCGGTGCGCCGAGCGCGAATGTCGAGCACCCACGTGGTCTAGCTTGGCCCGTCCGCGCCGCCCTCACCGGCGCAGCCGCCTCGAGGGCACTGCCCTAGGTTTCGTTCCAGCGAGCTGGCGCTGGCGCTGGCGACGCCGACTTGACAGCAATAGGCTGGCACGCTGGCACGCTGGGCGAGACCGAGAGAACGCCTTCAGTTGCAGCAGGGCCCGCGGGGGTAGAATTCCAGAATGCGCTTTGCTCGAGTCTCTCTGGTGGCGGCGCTCGCGGCCGTTGTACCCGCTACCGCGGCGGACCGCCCCAACATTGTCTTCATTCTGGCCGACGACTTGGGGTGGTCGGACTTGGGCGTCTACGGCTCGGACCTGCACGAGACGCCCCGCCTGGACGGGTTCGCCCGTGACGCAGTGCGCTTCACGCAGGCGTACTCAGCCTCCCCCGTGTGCAGCCCCACGCGAGCTTCGATCCTGACCGGCAAGCATCCCGCCAAGCTGCGGATGACCGTCTGGCGCGAGTCAGCCAAGCACCCTCCGCTGTCGCGCAGGCTGCTGCCGCCGATCACCGCCGACAGCCTACCTCACGACGAGCTAACCATCGCCGAAGTCCTCAAGGACGGAGGCTACGTGACCGCGCATGTCGGGAAGTGGCACTTGGGCACGGCCGAGTACTATGCGCAGACTCAGGGCTTCGATTACGATGTCGGCGGCACGCTCTGGGGTGCCCCTCAAACCTTCTTCTATCCTTACAGTGGATCGCGGACGTTTCGTGGGCTGCGGTACGTTCCGCACTTGGGGGGCGGGGAAGCCGGCGAGTACTTGACGGACCGGCTTACCAGCGAGGCGATCCAAATCCTTCGCCGCGAGCGGGCCAAGCCCTTATTCCTGCACCTGTCATTCCATTCGGTGCATACGCCCATCGAGGGCAAGCCCGAACTTGTCGAGCACTTCAAGAGCCGGATCCGCCACGGGCGGCGGCATCGCAACGCGCACTACGCTGCGATGGTCCGGTCCTTGGATGAGAATGTCGGACGGATTCTCGACGCTCTTGAGGAGACGGGCGTCGCCGACCATACGGTCGTGATCTTCACGTCCGACAACGGCGGGTTTGTGGGCCGGTTCGATGGCGCGCAGGTGACGGACAACTCGCCGCTGCGGTCGGGCAAGGGCTCGCTCTACGAGGGCGGGATCCGGGTGCCGGCGATGGTTCGCTGGCCAGGCGTCACTCCAGCAGGGGCGGCCAGTGCGATTCCCGTCAGCACGATCGACTACTACCGCACGATCCTGTCGATCGCGGGCTTGGATGGGGATCGCGAGTACAACCGCGATGTGGATGGCATCGACTTGGCTCCCGTGCTGAGGGATCCGGGTGCAGTCTCCGATCGCGAAGCACTCTTCTTCCACTACCCGCACTACTACGCTACGACGTCGCCGGTCAGCGCCGTCAGGGTGGGCAACTGGAAGCTGCTGCGATATTACGAGGACGCACGGCTGGAACTCTATGACTTGGGTGAGGACATCGGCGAGAAGGCGGACTTGTCAGCTGCGCGGCCGGAGGTGGTTCAAGCATTGTTGCAGCGATTGGAGGCTTGGCTGGATCAGGCGGGCGCACAGCACCCAGCACCGAATCCTGCAGGCGGATGAGGCCAAGCTAGCGCCACCCAAACCTGTCGGCGAGTTCCTCCACGCCACCCTCGTCAATGATCCGCCCGCTCTCGAAGAAGACAGCCCGGTCGGCCAGCGCCGCGGCCAAGCCCACTTCGTGCGTCACTAGGATCTTGGCTTGGGGCAGCGACCGCAGCGTCTCGACGAGCCCTCTACGCGCGGGAGGGTCCAGGAAGGTCGCCGGTTCGTCCAGCAGGAGGACCTCGGGGTCGGTCGCCAGAATGCCCGCCAGCGCGGCGCGGCGGCGCTCGCCCGCGCTAAGTCGATGGGGGGACTTGAACCGTTCGCCGTTGAGTCCGACCTGCGCCAGGCAGAGGTCCACCCGCTGTTTCACGGTTGCTGCGTCGAGTCCCATGTTGAGCGGGCCGAAGGCGACATCCTCCTCGACGGTGGGCATGAAGATTTGGTCGTCCGCATCTTGGAACAGCATCCCGACGCGCTGACGGATTGAGGCAAGGTTGGCCTTGCTGACCGGCATGCCGCAGACATCGATACTGCCTTGGCCCCGCAACAAACCGACAAGGTGGCTCAGGAAGGTCGTCTTTCCCGACCCGTTGGCCCCGAAGACAGCGACGGTCTCGTCGCTGGCGAGAGTGAAGTCCACCTCACGCAGGGCCCACGTGCCGTCCGGATAGCGGAAGGAGAGGCCCCGGACATCGACCAAGAGTTCGGCCACCACGGCCCATTGTATTGCCACCGGCCACGGCCCGGCGAGCTGCTACCCCTCGCGCGGGCCACCCTGCTTCCCGGGGGCTGCGGCCTGCTGCGCCCCCACACTCCAGTCTCATGCAGCTCACCACGATTCTCAAGCGAGTTCACCAATTGCCGGGCTGCGTCTGGGGCCAGCTCCGGCGACTGGAGAAGGCCCACGGGGACGGGCGCTGGGAGCTGCAGGCGCGGCCCCGTGCCGGCCACCGCGCCGTCTGCTCGGTCTGCGGCATGCCCGGACCCGGGTACGACCGGCTCAAGCCGCGCCGCTTCCAGTGCCTGCCCGTGCTGGGCCTGCCGGTTGCGCTGGAGTACGCCATGCACCGCGTCAACTGCAGCTGGCGCAGCCACGTCAAAGTCGAGCAGGTGCGCCTTGGGCCGGCGCCCGGCGCCCGGTCACCAAGGCCGTCGCCTGGAGGCCCGCCGGCTGGGCCCGGCGACTCTCTGGGCAGCAGACCGCCTCAGCCTGCGGCGTGTCTTGGGAAGGCGTGCCTCGCTCGGTCGCCATGGCCGTGCGATGGGGCCGCCAGCACGTGTGCCGCAACGACATCCGGGTCCTCGGCGTGGACGAGATCGCCTGCCACAAGGGCCACCAGTACCTCCCGATGCCCACAAGATCTGCGGATGAGCCTGTGCGTAGTCATGGATGCGCCATTCCAGCCGTTGCCGCGACTATGCGATCATGCCAGCTCACGCCGGCCTGCCCCGGAGTGACCTGCCCTCACACAGCGTCGAATCAGTAGAATTCAACCGAGCCCGGACGAGTTGGCGCACTCGCTCTGGTCGTCAGCGCACCGAGAATGCTACTTGGCCAACCAAATCCTGACGCGATAGTTCCTTGTCCTTCTCTCGAACTCGGTCCAGCACTCGCTGCTCCAAATTGTTAATCGCCGACTCCACCGCCGAATGCTCCCGCCTCGCCCCTATGAACCACTTCTCGCTCTCCCTCTCCTTGTCCGCCTTGGACAGCTTCCCCTTCTTCGGAAGCGCCGGCTTGCTCAACACCCCTCCCAAGGCCAGGATGTTCGCTACGCTGGAAAACGCTTGGTCAAGACTGCACCCTTCCAGCGCCGGCCACTGCTGCTTCATATCCTCCATCACTGACACTGTGACCTCCACATCCTGCCCCTCCCACAGGATCCTCCAGCCCAGAAAGAAGCCCTCCTTGCTCTCCACGATCACCACAGGCACCCCCATCCGCCGACTGCCCCGCCTTCCCTTTCGAAATCCACCTCGTGTGCTCCGCGTGAATTGAGAACGCCTTCTCCTCGTGCGGTATCCGCTCCCCTTGCAGCAGCCTACTCCTGACTTGATCCTTCAGTCGATGCGTCACGCACTGCAGCACCTTCCCCCCTGCTGACAGAAGTCTCTTGACCTCTTTGGTCTTGTTCTTCCTCCGGAAGGCCACTCTGAGTTGCCTGAACGCCACTTCCACATTCCTCTTCCAGTGCTTGTGCTGCCGGCAGCCCGGCAGCCCCGCCGTCTTCGCCACCGCCAGCAACGCCGCCCGCAGATCGTTCCGCGACAGCCAGTAATCCGTCGGGCATTCCACGTTCGTTCCCATGTTGACTTCCAACTTAGATGGCGATGGATGGTGCAGATTATTTGGACATGGCGGAGAGGGTGTTGTTCCACATTGGGTGGACAAGTTGGCAGCAGAGGGAGTGCTGGGTGGAGCGAGTGGGGACCAGCGGCTGACTGGTTAGCAGCCGGCTGAGAGTGGCGCTGGGCGGCAAAACGAGGGTCGGTTGTGGCGGGCCGCGGAGGGCGCCCCAGCCCCCGTCTCGCCGAGCGGCGGTGTTGCGGATTAATTGGAAAGTGAGACCATCCGCCGTCCACACAGACTGCACCAAACCGCCCCCCACGCGGCCAAATAATCTGGCGCTGAACACCCCACCGTGAAACTGTCGCAGCGCGCCGTCAACTCAGTCCCTGCCTCCCATCCCGCCAGCCGCTGTCCCGCCTTCACCACCTCCCGGTTCATCTTCCTTAACAGATCCGGCGTCAGCAGCTGCACGTTGCGTGCCACCGTCCGGCTGGTGAACTCCTTCCACTCCAGCCACCCGATCCCCAGCATCCGCCTCAGGTCCATGTGCTGGCTCGCCAGCTCCGCCAGACGATCGAAATCACATCCCAATCCCTGCTTCACTAGGGCCAGCACCAAGACTGCCCACGGGTCCATCCCCGGCCGACCGTTGTTCGGATCCAAGCCGCTCCCCTCGCTCGCTTCCCCTGCGCCCTGCTCGCATTCCTGCTTCCGGAACAGCTCTTCCTTCAGCCGGCTGAGGATGCTCTCTCAGGTCCTTGCGACTGTAGATGAGCTGGATTCCCTTCAGCACTGCGGGGATGTCGTCCCGCGACTGCGGGTTGCTGTCGAGCGCTTCAATCGGCGCGCTCTCCAGTTTCATCTGCCGGTTGAAGACCGTTCTCATGCCTTCCTAGCGCACTCCGGTCTCCGCTGGCAACCCTTGCAGTCTCCGCGGGAGCCTGATCCGGAAGGCTGTCCGGCCGTCCCGGCCCTCCCTGAGATTGGGTCCGGTGCCCGGGAGGGCAGTCATGTGAGCAGCTCGGAAGCGGTCTGATCCACGACCCTCAGAATCCTCGTGCAGCGGTGTTCGCTTGCCGGTCTCGGCAGCAGTCGTCCCGAATATCTCGAACCGGTGCCCGCTGTTTCGGCACCGGCTGCGTCCCTCCGCGATGCGCCTGAGCGCTGATTCCTTCTCCCGCAGGCGGCGAAGATAGCCTCTCCAGCACCGGATCGGCCCCCGAGGCGGCATTCCGGTGCCATCTTCGCATGGGATGGCACCATTCCTGTAGTACTAGCTGCCTCAATTCAAACTGTATATTCCATCTTGCGCACATCTCGCATCTCTTGTCGCAGGCACAAGATCAACTGTGATCGACCGCTAGGGGGGTGATGACGGCACAGCAATGAGTTATAATGATCGTGGCGGGTTGATCCGTCGAATTATGGTTTCCACCTCGCCACGCCCAGATCCCCCCCCCCCCCCCGAGTGTCTGGCCGGTGAGTTTCCCGCGCTCTCCGACTGGTCCAACGCCTGCGTTGAGGCCCCATGTTCGGCTACTCGCATTCTACGGTCTCCGCTGGCCGTTGGTGGCATGCCTGATCGCCCTGGCGGTCGCCGGCGTCTCAAGAGCGCAGACCACGGTCACTCTCTCGGTACCTTCGGGTGCTGCGGTCGTCGAGGGCAACGGGGCCACGACGATCACCGTCACCGCGACCCTTTCGACGCAATCCAGCACGGCTACGTCGATCGTTCTTTCGCTGTCCGAGCTGACCGCGACGAGCGCTGACTACCAGCTCCACGGCTCCCTGCCGACCATCCTCATCCCTGCCGGCGATTCCTCGGCAACGGGTGAAATCACACTCACCGCAGTGGACGATTCCTACTTCGAGGGACCCCAGACGCTCAGCGTCGGAGGCAGCGGCACTGGTGTAACGGTTAATGCTGTTTCATTGTCGATCCAAGACAACGATGACCGGCCCACGCTAGGTCTCAGCATCTCCCCGAGAGAGGCTAGGGAAGGCGAAAGCGTGGACATGACGTTCTCTGTGACGCTATCGGGTGGCGATCCTTTGGAGCAAGACCTCGACCTCACGATAAGCATCAATGATCCGACAAGCGAGTGGACGGTTGCGTGTCCTTCCATGAGCACAGGTTGTACCACTGCAAACCTGTATGATATCACGATCCCTGCAGACTCCTTCCGATCTTCAAAGGTGCTAAGGGCTCGCGCAGAAATAAACAGTAGAGATATGATATACATGTATCAGAATATCCCGGCTTGACCCTCTAAACTGGCACTTGAGTGCCGCTTGCTGTGGACCTTGGCGCTTCGCGTCACCGTTTTGGCTCCGAATATGGGGCTTGGCCCTGCTGCAAGTGCTCCTGGCCGGAGGTATACATGTATCAGAATGCGCCCGCCCACCTTCCAGCCCCAGCCTCTTGTCTCCCTCCTGCAGCGCCAGAAGGTGGCCTCCATGCCCCAACTCATGGCCGCTCTCGGCACCACCTCCCGCCACACCGTCTTGCGCCAGCTCGCCACCCTCGACTACCTCAACTCCTATTCCCATCGCCGCGGCTTCTACGCCTTGCGCCAGACCGCCGACTTCGACGCCAGCGGCTTGTGGTCCCATGGCCCCGCCCGCTTCTCCCGGCGCGGCACGCTGCTCAACACCGTCCAAGCCCTCACCACCGATGCCCCCGACGGCCGCACACCCCGCCAGCTCGATGCCCAGCTCGGCGTCTCCACCCAGGCCGCCTTGCGCCGGCTCATCCAGCTGGGGAAACTGGTCCGCATGCGCCTCGATGGCCGCTCGCTGTACTGCCATCCCGACCCCGACCGGTCCCGGCAGCAGTTGCGCCGCCGCCAAGCTGTCAGCGGCACGCCCGCGCCGGCCGCTGACAGCCAAGATCCTGCCGCTCAGCTCGAGACAGCACGCGCGCGCTTCTTCGACCTGCTCGACGAGCGTACGCGGCGCCTGTATGCCGGCCTCCAGTCGCTGCAGTTCGGCCGCGGCGGAGACCGGCGCGTGGCCCAGAGCTTGGGCCTGCACCCCTCCACCGTCCGCCGCGGCCGCCTGCAATTGCTGAGCGGAGACGGTCTCGAGCTCGATCCCGGCCGCGTCCGCAGGCCCGGCGGCGGACGCAAGGCCTTGGAAAAAAAAGCCTGCAATCGGGGAATGCCTGAGAGAGTTGCTCCGCAGCGACACCGCCGGAGACCCGATTCACGGTCATCGCTGGTCGCGACGCAGCACTGCCAAGCTCGCGCGCGCTCTCGCCGCACACGGCCATCACGCTGGCGCGCGCAGCGTAGCCCGCCTGCTGCGCGCGATGGGGTACTCCCTGCGCGTCAACCGCAAGGTCATTGCTCCCAAGACTCACCCCCGTCGCGACGAGCAATTCCGGTACATCGCAGCGCTGCGGTCGGCGCTGACCCCCACGCTCCCGGCGGTGAGTGTGGATGCCAAGAAGAAGCAGCTCGTCGGTCGCTTCCGCAATCCCGGAACGGCTTGGAGCGACCACTGCGTGGAGGTCTTCGACCACGACTACCCGTCGTGGGCCACCGGCAAGGCGGTCCCTTACGGGATCTACGACCTGCAGGCCAACACCGGCTGGGTCGGCCTGGGCCTGTCCCACGACACTCCCTACTTCGCCGTCGACTGCCTCGCGGCCTGGTGGGTGGCCGAGGGGCGCCAGCGCTATCCCGGTGCCGGACAGCTGCTCGTGTTCGCCGACAGCGGCGGCAGCAACGGCATCCACCCGCACGCCTGGAAGCACGCCCTCCAAGAGCGACTCTGCAACCGCCACCGCCTGACCGTCACCGTGGCGCACTAGCCTTCAGGCTGCTCGAAATTCAACCCCATCGAACACCGGCTCTTCAGCGAGATCAGCAAGAACTGGGCCGGCGTCCCGTTGGAAAGTGTCGAGACGATCCTCAACTACATCCGCTCCACCACTACCCAGACCGGCCTGACCGTGAGCGCACAACTCATCGAAGCCCAATACCAGACCGGGATCAAGATCACCGCTCAGCAGCTGGCTGAGCTGAACCTGACCCGCCACAACCCGCTCCCCCGCCTGAACTACACTATCGCGCCCAATTCATCCTAGAAGTTTGCACTTATTCTTGCGCAAGCCCTAAGTCTGTCACTTCGTGACGACACAGCGCCCGAACAGACTAGGACCTACACCGCTACTGTCACCGGTACACTGGTGGGTGAGCCCATAAGCGCTACCCATCAAATCACAGAGGTGCGGAGCGATATCAATGAATATAGCGTATCAATCACTCCGCTTGACATTATTGCCGGCGTTACAACAGCACTGACGGTACGGTTGAATGTAGACCCCGGTGCGACGATACCCTCAGGCGGTGTGACTGTGACGCTCAGTCCTTCCAACGCTTATCCGTGGATCACCACGACGGGATGCAGTTTCAATATAACCGCTTTCGATATGGTGTCTCCTCTGGAATGCGAATTTCAGGCCAGTCCTCCGGATTCATCGACCACCACCCGGAACAGAAACCCACTGATCGAGTCAACCAGCAGCCTTACATTGCGACACATGGGTTCGATACGCGTAGTGAGGAATGACCCCATCGCTCCTAGACTAAATTCAATCAGACACATTGCACAGGGATCACGGTTGCTGCTAATTCCTGACCGAATTGCCTTCGTGTTTAGCTGGGATAGAGCTTTTGTTGCAGCTAAGCTTGGTGAGTTCGAATTTAGCTTGGATAGTGGTCGGAAAAGCGCCACGTGCGTTGCGCCTTACTTGCTAAATGGTGGGAGCGAGATGATATGCGACTATTATCTTGAACCGGGCGATTTCGATTTCGATGGTATAGTTGAAATCCCGCAGGGCGGTCTCGATTTTGGCGGCTGGACCGATCAACATGACTCGAGCATTCTTTGGCCGGATCCGACCACCCCGGCCGCGGATCGCGAACTTCCCTTTCCGCTCGTATATGGCGGTAGGAGTGCATTCAACGTGACCCTGAATCCGGAGAGTATTCAAGAAAGTAATGGCACGACCGATCTCCGAATTACGCTCTCGAGTGTTTCGTCATCATCCTCATCATCCCGAGACATACCGATCACATTCCTTGATGGTTCGACCACCATGGCGGACTATTCCGTGACAGGCGTGCAGTCTGTGACGGTGCCGGCCAATTCGTTTCAAGGCAGCACTGTTCTACAGCTGACACCGACGCTCGACGGGAGGAAAGAGGAACGCACGGAAACTGTCTTTGTTTCCGGAGCGGCAAATGATGCTGGAGAAGTCTTCGTCCGGCCCCAAGCGTTTCAGATTATCGACGCGCCGTCGATCAACCTGAGCGTCGCACCGACGACTGTCAGCGAGAACGGCGGGCAGCAGAACGTCATGGTCACCGCCGAGTTGGGCGACCCCGCTGACACGCCGTTCGGCAATGACGTGGTAGTGAACCTGCGCTTCCTAGCGGGCGCTGGCACAGACGCTGCCATCCCCGGTCGGGACTTCGTTCAGCCAACGGCCAGCCTGACCCTGCCGGCGAACCAGCGCTCGGCGACGGCGACGGTAGCGCTGACACCTACCGACGACAACCTCTTTGAGGGGCCCGAAAAGATCCGCGTCACCGGGACGACTCAGTTCATCGAGGTTCAGGAAGCGGAGCTGACGCTCACCGACAACGAGACTGTCCCGGAGGTCGTGCTGTCGCTCAGCGAAGACGTGCTGGTGGAGAGCGATGCGGCTGGCACGGCAGTCACGGTCACGGCGACCTTGAGGACCGCCGAGGTGACCGACGACGTCTTGGTCACACTCGACCTGGGCGGCAGTGCGACGGAGGGCAGCACGGCGGACTACACGGCGTCCTGGTCGCCGTCCAGCCAGCAGATCCGGATTCCGGCGGGACAGACCGTGGGCACGGCGATGGTAACTCTCGCGGCCGTGCAGGACAGCACGGCGGAAGGCACGGAAACGATCGTCTTCGAGGGGGCCGCCCGGCGGGAGACCGCGGGCACCTCGCTGGTGCTGCAGGTGGCGACCGCCCAGCTTCGCGATGACGACGTGCGGGGCGTGATCGCCAAGCCGGGGACGCTGATCCTTCAGGAAGGTGCCACGGGCACGCTGGCCTTGCGGCTGGCGACGCAGCCGACGGACGATGTGACGGTTTCACTCGGTGCGCCGCAGGGCCAGGGCGTGACGCTCAGCAGGAGCGACCTGACGTTCACGCCCATGGACTGGAGCGTTGAGCAGCCGGTGACGGTGACAACGCAGACCGACAACGTGGTCAACGCGATGGGCAGGCGCGAGCTGGAAATCACGCTGACCGTCGGCGGAGCGGACTACCAAGGACTGGAGCCAGAACCGGTCGATCTGCAGCTGATCGACGCGGACTCGCCTCCCGTGCTCTCGACGGCGGACGCATCTGCGTCCGAAGGCGAGGCGGTCACATTCACGGTCGCTCGCTTGGGCGTCACGTCGTCGACGGTGACAGTCGCCTACGCGACGGCCGACGACACAGCAGTCTCGGGGACGCTGACTTTCTTAGCTGGCGAGACGATGAAGACGATCACGGTCCAGACGACCGAGGACGAGGTGAACGAGGAAACAGAGGTCTTCAAGCTGCAACTGAACAACCCCACCGGTGGCGCAAGCATCGCCTCGGGGAGCGAGGAGGTGGAGGGCACGATCAACGATGACGAGGCACCGACGGTCCAGATCAGCGGGGTGCCCGCGAAGATCAACTCGACGACCGCACTCAGCGTGACCTTCACGTTCTCGGAGGACGTGACGGGGTTTGCGACAGGGGACGTGACGGTGACCGGCGGCACCAAGGGCGCGTTCGCGAGCACCAACGCGAGGACCTACACGCTGGTGGTCACGCCCACCAGCGGGTCCGACGTGACGGTCACCGTGGCGGCCAACTCCGCGACCGACGGCCTCAACACCGGCCCGACCTCGGCGGTCTCGGCCACCGCGACCTGGGACGCGGCGGTCCCGACGGTCGAGATCGGCGGGGTGCCCGCGAAGATCAACTCGACCACCCCGCTCAGCGTGACGTTCACGTTCTCGGAGGCCGTGACGGGGTTCGCGACCGGTGACGTGACGGTGACCGGCGGCACCAAGGGCGCGTTCGCGAGCACCAATGCGAGGACCTACACGCTGGCGGTCACGCCCACCAGCGGGTCCGACGTGACGGTCACCGTGGCGGCCAACTCCGCGACCGACGGCCTCAACACCGGCCCGGCGGCGGCGGTCTCGGCCACCGCGACGTGGGACGCGGCGGCCCCGACGGTCGGGATCACCGGGGTGCCGCCGAAAATCAACTCGACGACCGCGTTCACGGCGACGTTCACGTTTTCGGAGGCCGTGACGGGGTTCGCCACCGGCGACGTGACGGTGACCGGCGGCACGAAGGGCGCGTTCGCCGGCAGCGGGGCGAGGTACACGCTGGCGGTCACGCCGACGGGCTCGGCGGACGTGGTGGTGACCGTGGCGCAGGACGCGGCCACGGACGGCCTCAACACCGGCCCGGCGGCGGCGGTCTCGGAAACGGCCACCTGGGATGCGGCGGCCCCGACGGTCGGGATCACCGGGGTGCCGCCGAAAATCAACTCGACGACCGCGTTCACGGCGACGTTCACGTTTTCGGAGGCCGTGACGGGGTTCGCCACCGGCGACGTGACCGTGACCGGCGGCACGAAGGGCGCGTTCGCCGGCAGCGGGGCGAGGTACACGCTGGCGGTCACGCCGACGGGCTCGGCGGACGTGGTGGTGACCGTGGCGCAGGACGCGGCCACGGACGGCCTCAACACCGGCCCGGCGGCGGCGGTCTCGGAAACGGCCACCTGGGATGCGGCGGCCCCGACGGTCGGGATCACCGGGGTGCCGCCGAAGATCAACTCGACGACCGCGTTCACGGCGACGTTCACGTTCTCGGAGGCCGTGACGGGGTTCGCCACCGGCGACGTGACCGTGACCGGCGGCACGAAGGGCGCGTTCGCCGGCAGCGGGGCGAGGTACACGCTGGCGGTCACGCCGACGGGCTCGGCGGACGTGGTGGTGACCGTGGCGCAGGACGCGGCCACGGACGGCCTCAACACCGGCCCGGCGGCGGCGGTCTCGGCCACCGCGACATGGGACGCGGCGGCCCCGACGGTCGGGATCACCGGGGTGCCGCCGAAGATCAACTCGACGACCGCGTTCACGGCGACGTTCACGTTTTCGGAGGCCGTGACGGGGTTCGCCACCGGCGACGTGACCGTGACCGGCGGCACGAAGGGCGCGTTCGCCGGCAGCGGGGCGAGGTACACGCTGGCGGTCACGCCGACGGGCTCGGCGGACGTGGTGGTGACCGTGGCGCAGGACGCGGCCACGGACGGCCTCAACACCGGCCCGGCGGCGGCGGTCTCGGCCACCGCCACCTGGGATGCGGCGGCCCCGACGGTCGGGATCACCGGGGTGCCGCCGAAGATCAACTCGACGACCGCGTTCACGGCGACGTTCACGTTTTCGGAGGCCGTGACGGGGTTCGCCACCGGCGACGTGACCGTGACCGGCGGCACGAAGGGCGCGTTCGCCGGCAGCGGGGCGAGGTACACGCTGGCGGTCACGCCGACGGGCTCGGCGGACGTGGTGGTGACCGTGGCGCAGGACGCGGCCACGGACGGCCTCAACACCGGCCCGGCGGCGGCGGTCTCGGCCACCGCGACGTGGGACGCGGCGGCCCCGACGGTCGGGATCACCGGGGTGCCGCCGAAGATCAACTCGACGACCGCGTTCACGGCGACGTGACCGTGACCGGCGGCACGAAGGGCGCGTTCGCCGGCAGCGGGGCGAGGTACACGCTGGCGGTCACGCCGACGGGCTCGGCGGACGTGGTGGTGACCGTGGCGCAGGACGCGGCCACGGACGGCCTCAACACCGGCCCGGCGGCGGCGGTCTCGGCCACCGCGACGTGGGATGCGGCGGCCCCGACGGTCGGGATCACCGGGGTGCCGCCGAAGATCAACTCGACGACCGCGTTCACGGCGACGTTCACGTTCTCGGAGGCCGTGACGGGGTTCGCCACCGGCGACGTGACCGTGACCGGCGGCACCAAGGGCGCGTTCGCGAGCACCAACGCGAGGACCTACACGCTGGCGGTCACGCCCACCAGCGGGTCCGACGTGGTGGTGACGGTGGCCGCGAACTCAGCGACCGACGGGCTGAACACCGGCCCGGCGGCGGCGGTCTCGGCCACCGCGACGTGGGATGCGGCGGCCCCGACGGTCGGGATCACCGGGGTGCCGCCGAAGATCAACTCGACGACCCCGCTCAGCGTGACGTTCACGTTCTCGGAGGACGTGACGGAGTTCGTCACCGGCGACGTGACGGTGACCGGCGGCACCAAGGGCGCGTTCGCGAGCACCAACGCGCGGACCTACACGCTGGCGGTCACGCCCACCAGCGGGTCCGACGTGGCGGTGACGGTGGCCGCGAACTCGGCGACCGACGGGCTGAACACGGGCCCGGCGTCAGCGGTCTCGGCCACGGCTACCTGGGACGCGGCGGCCCCGGCGGTCGAGATCGGCGGAGTGCCCGCGAAGATCAACTCGACGACCCCGCTCAGCGTGACGTTCACGTTCTCGGAGGACGTGACGGAGTTCGTCACCGGCGACGTGACGGTGACCGGCGGCACCAAGGGCGCGTTCGCGAGCACCAACGCGCGGACGTACACGCTGGCGGTCACGCCCACCAGCGGGTCCGACGTGGCGGTGACGGTGGCCGCGAACTCGGCGACCGACGGGCTGAACACGGGCCCGGCGTCAGCGGTCTCGGCCACGGCTACCTGGGACGCGGCGGCCCCGGCGGTCGAGATCGGCGGAGTGCCCGCGAAGATCAACTCGACGACCCCGCTCAGCGTGACGTTCACGTTCTCGGAGGACGTGACGGAGTTCGTCACCGGCGACGTGACGGTGACCGGCGGCACCAAGGGCGCGTTCGCGAGCACCAACGCGCGGACCTACACGCTGGCGGTCACGCCCACCAGCGGGTCCGACGTGGCGGTGACGGTGGCCGCGAACTCGGCGACCGACGGGCTGAACACGGGTCCGGCGTCGGCGGTCTCGGCCACCGCGACCTGGGACGCGGCGGGCATCGTGCTGTCGGCGACAACGCTGAGGGTTTCCGAAGGCTCGGATGCGACCTACACGGTGCGCTTGGCGACGCAGCCGGCGGCAGCGGTTACGGTGACGATCACGGGGCATGCGGGCACCGACCTGACGCTGACCACGGCGTCGCTGAGGTTCACGGCGGATAATTGGAGCGAAGTCCAGACGGTGACCGTCTCGGCTGCTCGGGACGACGATGCACAGGACGACGAGGCGACGCTCGTGAACACGGCTTCCGGAGTGCCGGCCTACGACGGGAAGAGCGCCAGCGTCCAGGTGCTGGTGGCTGAGCCGCAGGTCCCGCCGTTCATGCTCGCGGACGCGTCCTCGGCAGAGGGCCGGCCGGTGGTGTTCGCGCTGACCCGCCTGGACACGGCGGGCGCGGCAAGCATGTCGTGGCGCGCCCTGGAAGATCCTGCGGCGGAACATCCGGCCACGCCCGGGGAGGACTTCGATGAAGCCAGCGGCACGCTCGAGTTCGCGGCCGGGGAGGCCAGCGAGGTGTTCTCGGTGGCGACTGTGCGGGACGAGCTCGAGGAACCGAGCGAGACCTTCATGGTGGAGGTCGAGGTGCCGTCCGGAGAGCGCTTGCTGGCGAGGGGCACGATCCGCGACGCCACGGAGCGCTCGCGCACACCGTCCCGGGGCGTGCCGGCGCTGGCGCTGTGGACGGACGCACTCGCCTACCTGCCCGGCGACAGCCTGCGGCTGTACCTGGACATTGATCCGAAGGGGGAGGAGCGGGACTATGCGGTGTTCGTCTCGCTCGTCAGCGTTGCCACGGGCAAGCGGACCTGGCTGGACCTGCGGGGCGAGCGGGCCAGTTTCGAGCCGGATGTGACGGACCTGCACGGCAATGCGGAGGAGCGGCTCTGGGCGCGACCGTTGCAGCGGGTCGAGAATAGGCTGGTGTGGGAAGGGACCGTGCCCGAGCCCGGCCTGTGGCACTTCGCGGCCGAGTTGCGGAGCCCGCGAACGTGGCAAGTGCTGAAACGGGCGCACGCGAAATTCGTGGTGGCCGTGGCGGACCACGAGTTGGTGGCCGCGCGGGAGTTCGACCGCAGGCTGCGGCGCGACAAGCGCTGGTCCAGCGACACGCTCTGGGTCCTGCGCGGACGCCTGGTCGTACCGCGCGGAGTCACCTTGGAGATCGAGGCCGGAACTCAGCTGCGGGCGTGGGGGCCGGAGGCCCGGATCGTGGTGGAGGCCGGGGGCCGGATCGTGGCGCGCGGGCGTCGCGAGTCTCCGATCGTGATGACCTGCGCGGACACACTGGGCCAGCGCGAACCAGGCTGCTGGGGCGGTCTTGAAGTGTACGGCGAGGCGGCGCCCGGCGCGGGTGCAGACGCCGGGGCCGGCCCGGGCAGCGCCGAACATTCGAGCGGGGAGTTGCGCTACGTGAGAGTGGAGTTCGCAGGAGGGGGGCCGGCCGGGCCCGGCGCTGCGATCCGCCTGCACGGCGCGGGCAGCGGCACCGTGCTGGAGAACGTGCAGGTCCATGCCTCGCTGGGCAACGGCTTTGAGTTCCGGGGCGGCCGGGCGAGCTGCCTGCGCTGCGTGGTGAGCGACTCGGCGCACAGCGGAGTGTACTGGGACGGGGGCTGGCAGGGCTGGGCCCAGCACTTGTACGTGCAGCAGCTAGGCAGGGATTCGTCCGCGCTGCTGGCCAGCGGAGGACCGGAGCGGACCGCGGGTCCGGTGCTGTACAACGTCACGCTGGTCGGCGGCCGGTACGGAGTGGCCCGGCAGCGGGGCTCGGCGATCCGCCTGGAAGGCACGGCCGCTCTGACGGCCAGGAACATCGTCGCGACGGGCTTCCGAGGGTACGGCATCTCCGCCACGGGGGCTGCGGCGGAGAACCTGGCCAACGGCACCAGCAGCGTGAGCAACGCCATGTTCCATCTCAACTGGGCGGGGATCGCCACCCCGAACGTGGCACCCTATGTCAACCACACGGCCCGGCTGCCGCGGCTGCTGAACGTGCGGCGCGAGCCGAACCCGGACCCGCGTCCGCGCAGCGGCTCGGCCGCCTTGGTGCCCGACAACGCGGCCGTGCCCCCGGTCGGCAGGGCGCTGTCGCGTGAGGCGGCCTACTTGGGCGCGTTTGGCGCCGAGAACTGGCTCGAGCAGTGGACGTGGTTCGGCGGTGAGGAGCGATACCGTGCGACGGAATGAGCGGGCGCAGGTCGGCAATGAGGCGCCTGCCGCGGTGGTTCGCGGGCAGCGAGCCAGGTTGTCGGCTTGGGGCAGGGGCGCACGGCTGTTGGCAGTGGCACTGGCTGTGCCGCTGCTCGCCGCCGGGCAGCGCGGGCAAAGCAGCCGGGACGAGACGAACCTGCACCGGCCCTCGCCAGCGAAGGTGGTGGTCTGGACGGACAGCCTGGGGTACACGACATGGCAGCACGTGATCAGGGCATACTTGGCGATGGACCCGATGGGTGACAGGAACGAGTACTTCCGCAGCTTGTACTTGGAACATGTTACGAGCGGGAAGCGGCTGTACTGGCAGCGCCTCGAGGGAGTGCCCGGCCCGAGCGACGAGGTCTCGAGCCCGAGGCTGGTGACGGCCCGGATTCCGGAATTGGAGCCGCTGCAGCTGCGCTGGTCGGGGCGGCTGAGCGAGCCGGGACCGTGGCGGTTGGTGGTGGAGTTGCGCAGTCCGGACAGGACCGAGCTGGTCAAGCGGGCGGCAGCCGGGTTCGTCGTGTCGTGGGAACTGCCGCTGGAGCTGGGACGCGACGGGAGCGTGACCGAGATCCTGAGCGACACGTTTTGGGGGCGGGACCGGATTCGGGTGTTGCGGGGCCCGCTGTTCGTGCGCGAGGGCGCCACGCTGAGGTTGGAGGCCGGCACGCTGGTGCTGGCGCGCGGGCCGCGGGCCGCGATCGTGGTCGAGCGCGGCGGGCGGATCGTGGCGGAGGGCCAGCCGGACGCGCCGGTGGTGCTGAGCTGCGAGGCGCCGGTCGGCGAGCGGGAGCCGGGCTGCTGGGGCGGGCTGGTGTTGTTGGGGCAGGCGCCTGTCGAGCGCTGGAACGCGACTGCGCCGGGAGTGGAACCGAGCGCACGGGGCGCCTACGGGGGCGACGACGCCGCAAACTCCAGCGGGCGGCTGCGGTACGTGCGGGTGGAGTTCGCCGGGGGCGGCGCCTACGGGGCCGGGCTGGGCTTGCACGGCGTCGGGTCCGGCACGGTGCTCGAGCACGTCCAATCCCACGCCAGCGGCAGCGACGGCATCCGCTTCTCGGGAGGCGCGGCGAACTGTCGGCACTGTGTCGCGAGCGGGTCGCGGGGACACGGGTTGAGCTGGCACGACGGATGGCGCGGCGCGGTGCAGCACCTGTACGTGCAGCAGGACGGTTCCGCAGCCGGCTGCGGGATCGTGGCGGACCGGGCGTCGTCGGCCGGGGAGCGCGGAGCCGGTGGCGGCCCGCGGCTGTTCAACCTCACACTGGTTGGGGCCGGCGGCGCGCAGGGCTGCCAAGCCGGCCTGCTGTTCCGGGGGCACGCGGCGGCGACGGTCAGAAACCTAGCCGTGACGGGGTTCCGGACGGGTCTCGACTTCGAGGGCGCGCGGGCCGGGCGGAAGTTGGAGGCGAGCGACGGCAGCATCTCCCACGTGCTTTTCGAGGGGGCCGCGGCACACTTCGAGGGGCGCGAGCGCGGGCTCCAGCACCTAGACGAGGAGCCCGCGCTGGTCAATGTGCGCTGGGGTCCGGGACCGGAGCCGCGGCCGCGCTGGGGGTCGGCCGCGCTGCGGGTCGGCGCGGCCGCCGTGCCGCCGTCGGACGGCTGGCTCGACACGAACGCTCACTACGTCGGCGCCTTCGGCGCGGGGAACTGGCTGGAGGCCTGGACGTTCTTCGGCCCGGAGTCCGCCTACGCGGCCCCCGGCGGTTCCCCGCCGGACGGTGAAAGCGAGTGATCCTGCGTCGGATCGAAGGTTGCCGCCGCCGGTCACTCGGAATCGGACCGCTGTGGCTGCCACGAGTCCGTGATAACAGCGTCTGTCGCCAGCGTGGCAACGTAGATCGCAGTTGCGATGCAGGCGGCTCGGATGAGGACCTGCACAGCGTCACATTATTCCGGCGGCGGATTCTCGAGTTCCTCCGGTTCCAGCAAGAGGCCAGATCTCGCGTTGTTCCGCTCCTGCCGAGAGGGATTGGGAGTCGCGGCTGCCCGACAGCGCCTGTAACGACGGGCTTGCCACTGTTGGGAGCCCGAGGTCGTTCTCGGATGGTTCTGATTTCCAATCTCTCCCACGTCAATCGAATTCGAGAAGAAATGGCCGTTTTCTGCCGACATAATGTGTATCCGTGCAAGACCCGGACTTCGAGGGTGTATGTCCGGCTTGATGCCGGGACGCAGCGGCGGGCGGCGGCGCTTGCCGAGATGGGCCTGACGGCCGGCCACGGATGCCGTGCGGTCGCCGTTCCATCGCATTGCCGTCGATCAGGCCTTGCCCCTCGAACTCAAGGTGTCCGACGCTCAGACCCGCGGGGCCAAGGCCAGATGACAGGATGAAGACGCGCAAGGCGCGATGCGCCAGCGCAGAAGAGATCTCCGCGCCGCTTGAGGAAGCCAGCGTCGAATCAGCGTGCCAACCAGTCGTGCCGGGTTGACTTCGCACGGGAGCGGCTCCAGACTTCTGGTCATCGTATGTCCTGGCAGTCATCCAGAGTGGAGCAGCCTCCGGGACACAAGTCAGATCAATTGCGATAAATCTGTGTAAGTGTAAGCCTCCTCCGTACAAAGTGTGGGTCCGATGCTGGGTGAGCATGGCTTGGTGGGCGGTACGTGGGCATGAATATAATCCTCCAGCAAAGATGTCTTGCCGATGCCCCTCGGCCGTGGCAGAACCACGGCAGTGCAAGGCGCAGCTCCGTGCTCAAGCCGGACCACGTACTTCGACTCGCCAGAGCCTCCAGGGCTCCAGTGGTTCGCCTGCGTGGCGGTCGACCACGCGCCGACTCGCTACATCCCCCAGACTGTGATCGGTGGACTGGCATCCTGCTCAGGATCCCTCCGGAAGATCCGCTCCGCCCAGCTCTTGGCCGGCCGCCGGTCAAAGACCACCAAGTGTCCCGAACTGGCCTGGCAGTGGTCCATGTAGCGCGCCGTTTGCCGCAAGCCGGCCCGCACGACTGCCTCCAAGCCCCGGCCCGGACGAAGCGTCTTGCACTCGATCACGTGTCGCTCCCCCCGCCACGGACTCCCGCCCTCGCGGTCCGGCCAGCGGATCAGGATGTCTGTCCGGCCCCGGCCCAGCGCGTACTCCCGCTCGATCTGGCCGCCACGGTTCACCACGCGGTGCAGGAACCCCTGCAGCAGCAGGTGCGGGCCGGCCTCCTTATACTCCACCTCCGCCAGCCAGTGCTCGGAATTCTCCCGGTACCAGCCTTGGAAGGCCTCCATCAGCCGCCACATGTCCAAGCGGTGGCCGGGCCCCACGTACCAGCCCTTGCGATCGGGGATGTAAGACTCCAGCGTGCTCGCCAGCTGACGCGGGATCACCTCCCGGTAGATAGGGTTGGAGATCTGTACCGGACCCTCTTGGCGCACTAAGCCTAGGTCGCGGACATAGTCCAAGTCCTCGTCCGACAAGCTCCGCGGCGCCTCCGTGCCCGCGAGCAGCGGCTCGATGACGCGCCGCACCGACCCCTCCTGCAGCTTTGCCGCCAGCTGATCCAAGTGAGTGACCCGGCTCGCTATGAGCGCCTCCTTGGCATCCTCGACATTCTCCAATCCGATCGGCCGAGCACGGTCGGTCACACCCCGCTCCCCAAAGCAGGTCTCGAAGCAGAGGGCGTTCACCAGCCATGGCTGGCCGCAGGTCAGCTCCCAGACGCGCTCCAGCGCACTCGCCTCGAACTGCTGCCCGGTCTCCGCGGTGTGCTGACCGAGCAAAGTCGCCGCCTCCTTGCGAGAGAAGTCGCCGAGCCGCAGCGCCTTGGCCACGATGTTGAACGGGCTGGCCCGAGAAGCAGACAACATTCCTCGGAGTGTTCGGATCCGATAGTCCCGTACGTTGTGTTGCCCGCATAGCACGACGCTCTGCGGAAACTCGCCCGGACGATTAGGGTAGCCAGTGCGCAACTGCTCGAGCACGGTCAGCAGGGCTTGATCGGCGAGAGCGTCAATCTCATCCATTAGCAGCACCAGTGGCCTAGAGTCGGCTGCTGCCCAGCGGCTCAGGAACAGCTCCAGCGCGGACAACGGGGAGATGTCCGTCATGACTTGGCCGACCTGCGCATGTAACGATGGATCCCGCAGATTCATTTCCGCAGCGCGGGCGCAGCGCTCCAGCACATACCTGATCGCTCTTTCCAAGTCATCCCCGGCGGACTGCGCTCCGTACAGGTCGATGACAGCGCTGCGGTAGCGTCCGGTAGCATTAAGCCTCCGGGAGAGCGCTATCAATGTCGACGTCTTACCAGTCTGCCGCGGGGCATGCAGCAAGAAGTACTTCTTGCGCCGGACGAGTGTCATGATCCCCTCTAGGTCGACTCGGCTGAGCGGCCGGAGGCAGTAATGGTCCGCCTCGACAATCGGACCCTCGGTGTTGAAGTAGCGCTCCACTGCTTGCCGAGTATCGCACGGACTGCCCAGCCAACCAGTGTTCCGACGCCGTAACTCCGCACGCCGACGCTCCGCCGCCGGTGCCGCAAGCTGGCGATTCTGTCGTCTCAACCCAGTCGCTTCCCTGCTCATCGCTACTGGCAGGCTGGTTTCCAGCACTTGTGCTTTGTCAAAGCAGGATTTTCGGGTAGACGGTCTTGAGCTTGCGACGAGCGTCGTCGATCTTCATGCGCCAGTCGACCCCGCGCTGGCGCGTGTTGACGCCCTCCGACCAAGCCGCAATCTCGGTGCGCAGCGTCTCCAGATCGCCAATCCGGCGGCCGGACAGGCACTGCCTCGTCATCGCGCTGAGCTCGTTCTCCGCGGTGTTCAGCCAACTGCCGTGCTGCGGCGTGTAGCAGAACTCGATGCGCCGCACTCACTCCCTCGCCCGGGGCGCCTCGAACGCTGTGTAGCAGGCCCCCTTGGTGTGCGTGTTCAGAGGGTCCAACACCACGCTGACCTGCTCGCGGTCCGCCTAGCGCCCCTCCATCCAGGTACCCATCTCCTGCGCCCAGTCCGCCTTCGTGCGACGCTCGCGGGCGCTCGCCTGACGACAGCCTCGCAACGGCTCGCAGAACATGCAAACCGCGGCCGTGCCGGCCCGTGCAGACTCTTAGTCCACTCGCTGAGGGTGCTGCTTCGTCGCCGGCAGCGCCTCCCGGGTCTCCTGGATCAACTGCACCGGCTGCTCATCCCTGCAGATCACCGGGTGCTGCGTGTCATAGGAGCGCTCGTAGGTCTCCAAGACCTCTTCCCTGTAGGCGACGAACTCCACATCCTCCTCAGGTGGGATCACCCAATACTGCAGCTTGCGGTCCGTAACGCCGTACCTCTTAGCCTCTGCCTCACAGTCTCGTGACTGATCGAGGCGGTGCCGCGCTGCGTCAAGGATGAGCCCGAGGAGGCACTCTTCGCGCGGCGGCGCAACCTGCTCACCGGGCTGGACCTGGTGTTCTTCGACACCACCTCGCATTACTTCCACGGCGCGGGGGGCAAAGTGCTCGGCCAGCGGGGCAAGTTGAAGGATCACTGCCCGTAATGCCGTCAAGTGGTGGTGGGACTGGCCTTGGACAGCGAGTGGCGACCGCTATGCACCGAGATCTGGCCCGGCAACACGGCCGACGTGACCACTCTGCTGCCGGTAGCGGACCGGCTGCAGGAGCGCTTCGGCGTGCCGTCGGCCTGCCTGGTGGCCGACCGCGGCATGGTCAGCCGGGCCACGCGGGAGGAGCTGGAGGAGCGCGGCTGGGGGTACCTGCTGGGCTGCCGCATGCGCACGCTGAAGGAGTTACGGGAGCAAGTGCTGGCCGACGGGCCGGCGGACGGAGTCGAGCGGCTGGACGAGGAGGTGCTGAAGCTGGAGCGCCAAGCGCGCCGGGAGCCGCTCCAGCTGGTGGTGCGGGAGGTGCGAGCGGGTCAGTCGGGGGGCGGTCCGGGCTCCCAGCGCCGCTACGTGCTGTGCCGCAACGAGGAGCAGGCCCGGCGGGACCGCGCGGTGCGGGAGGCCATGCTGGAGAAGCTGCGCCCGCAGGTGCGGCAGGGCGGCCGGCGGCTGGTGGGCAACCGCGGCTACCGGCGCTATCTGAAGTCCGGCCAGCAGGCTTTCGAGCTGGACGAGGACAAGATCCGGGCCAAGGAGCGCTACGACGGGCTGTGGGCGCTGCAGGTGTACGGCCCGCTGACCGCCGCCGAGGCGGCGGTCAAGTACCAGGAGTTGGGGCGGGCGGAGCCATGCTTCCGTGAAGCCAAGTCGCTGCTGCGCACGCGTCCGGTGTACCATCGCACCGACGAGGCCATCCGGGGGCACGTCTTCTGCTCGTATTTGGCGCTGCTGCTGAAGGGGGAGCTGCAGCGGCTCATGGAGCGGGCCGGAGTGGAGGTGGAGTGGGGGATGTGATCCGCGGCCTCAAGGATCTGCGGAAGGACGAGGTGCGGACGGACGGGAAGCGGTTCGCGCTGCGCACCACGGTCCGCCAGGACGTGGTGCGGGTGCTGCGCTGCGCGGGAGTCAAGCTGCCGCCGGCGATCCGGTTGCTGGAGCCGGAGGAGGGCGCCTGAAGCGGTCGCAGCGGGCGGCTGGGGGAGTCGGCGGGCGTAGTGCCACAGCCCGCTCAGGCGGCTCGCCGGAGCGTCCGGCTGCGCGCCGGGCCGCGCTGTGCCGGCCTGGGTTCGGCGGGGATCAAGTTGCGCCGCATCCCCAACATACTGCGCAAATCCACTCCAGACTTACTGCATGAGTGACCTCCACTCGGACATGAACTCCTTCCGTCCGGGGCGCTAGTGTCGTCACCTCTCACCAAGTCCGCCTCCGTCCCAGAACCGAAAGTGTTAGAGACGAGCCTAGCCCCTCCCCGCTGTCCGAGCCCGTTTGCACTGTGCTGGCCACTGTTCTCAACATGAGAGGTCAGGATCGGCGTGCTTCAGATGCCGACGGTGGTCCCGTCAATCGGCTCGCCCTGATGGACTTGGCGCCGGCGCCAGCGCCGGCCCTCGCGGAGGTCGAACACCTGCCACCACGCTGACTCGGCCCATCGTGAGGTCTATATCGCGGGCGGTCTGCCACAAGGCCTCCGCCACGAGGCTCTACCAGCGGCTCGTCGGCCGCACTGCCTTGCATTCGATCCCGAGCCGCTCCTCGCGCCGGCTTCCGGGCAGCGATCAGGCGGTTTGTCTTCGCATTGGCAGTCGTTATCAGGTATCACCGAGCAATGGGAGAGAATCCCGCTATTCCGCACTCCGCGACAACTGGCAACACAGGCTTCGCCAAACTCTATTTACAGCCCGGGAATGCGACTCCCGCACATTCCATTGCCGTGCCCGTCCGGCAGGATCGACGCGCTTCGAGGTGTGCCTGATGCGCTCCTCAGTCCATTGCCAACCGGTCCATCAGCTCGGATCGGCTTCGGCTCGTCAGCGCCCAACGATGCGCTGCGAGGACGGCGTCTCCGCTCTTGATCCCGGCGAGGAATGCCTGTGCCTGTGCCGCCGCAGCCTCCCCGAAACGGTCCCGGACAGCCGCCACGACGGTGCCGCGTTGTCCATCCAAGACCTGCTCCGTCACCTGCTCGGTGACCCGCTCCGTGATCTGGGCGGTGACTCGCTCCGTGATCTGCTTGGTGAGCTTCCGCTCAAGCTTCGCTCCGAACTTCACCAAGTTGCCCTCCAGAATCCT
This sequence comes from Bryobacterales bacterium, assembly GCA_963662745.2. Classification (GTDB taxonomy): domain Bacteria; phylum Acidobacteriota; class Terriglobia; order Bryobacterales; family UBA6623; genus VXMF01. Next base: position 2,164,841 of record CAXXUI010000001.1, on the reverse strand, counting down.
CCGCCAGTCGTCCACGTGCGCCGGCAGCTCGATCCGCTGTCGGCGCAGCCGCCTCCGGATTGCGATGGTCCGTGTGGCGCAGGCGAGCTTCGCACCTTCAAGTACCGTCCCGGTCGGGCAAGGTCATCGCGCTTCGAAGTGGCGCTCCTCAGGCCGTTGCCAACCGGTCCATCAGCTCGGATCGGCTTCGGCTCGTCAGCGCCCAACGATACGCGGCGAGGACGGCGTCTCCGCTCTTGATCCCGGCGAGGAACGCCTGTGCCTGTGCCGCCGCAGCCTCCCCGAAACGGTCCCGGACAGCCGCCACGACGGTGCCGCGTAGTCCATCCAAGACCTGCTCGGTGACCCGCTCCGTGATCTGGGCGGTGACTCGCTCCGTGATCTGCTTGGTGAGCTTCCGCTCAAGCTTCGCTCCGAACTTCACCAAGTTGCCCTCCAGAATCCTCCGCCAGTCGTCCACGTGCGCCGGCAGCTCGATCCGCTGTCGGCGCAGCCGCCTCCGGATTGCGATGGTCCGTGTGGCGCAGGCGAGCTTCGCACCTTCAAGTACCGTCCCGGTCGGGCAAGGTCATCGCGCTTCGAAGTGGCGCTCCTCAGGCCGTTGCCAACCGGTCCATCAGCTCGGATCGGCTTCGGCTCGTCAGCGCCCAACGATACGCGGCGAGGACGGCATCTCCGCTCTTGATCCCGGCGAGGAATGCCTGTGCCTGTGCCGCCGCAGCCTCCCCGAAACGGTCCCTGACAGCCGCCACGACGGTGCCGCGTTGTCCATCCAAGACCTGCTCGGTGACCTGCTCGGTGACCTGCTCCGTCACTCGCTCCGTGATCTGCTTGGTGAGCTTCCGCTCAAGCTTCGCTCCGAACTTCATCAGGTTGCCCTCCAGAGTCTTCGGCCAGTCGTCCAGCTGCGCCGGCAGATCAATCTGCTTGCGACGCAGCCGCCTGCACAAATTGTAACGGCTCCATGGGATGTAGACCTTCTGCAAGCGCGGCTGGCCCGCCAGCAACCGCCACACCCGCTGGTGGGCCGCCAGGATGTCCGCCGCCTCCGTGCCCCGGCCTTCCGCCAGGATCGCCTGCGCCAAGTTGGCCTCGTCGGCCACCCCCTCGCCCGGCGGCACGCGCAGCTCCAGCAGCTCGTAGGCCTGCCGCACCACCAGATGCCGCATCGACTTCGGCACCGGCTCGATCAGCTCCGCGATGTCCCGCGGCGCGGTCCACGCCCCGTCCCCGGTGTGCAGCACCACGCTCAACACCGGCGCGCAGCGCCCCGCACCCAGGCGCCGGCGCATCTCCTTGTACTTGGCGCAGGAGTAATCCACCATCCGCAGCGCCATGTCCTGATCCACCGAGGACTGCAGCTCGAACACCAGGTGGATGTGCTGCACGACGCCGTCCCCCTTGCGGCGCACGCGCCACACCAGGTCGTTGACGCGACGCTTGAGGTCGTCCCCGACTTGCTCGGTGGGCTCGCGCTCCAGGCTGTTGAGGTCCAGCTCGTCCACCCAGGCCGCGCCGAGAGAGCGCAGCATGCCGGCCGAGACCACCTGCTCCCCCAGCATCAGCTTCCAAGCGCCGTCGTGCGGGTCGGTCGCGCCGACTCGCATGGCCTGCTCGAACAGGCCCGCGACCTCGACCTTCCTTGCCGGCCAGAGTTCCTGGTCGGGTTCGGCGGCGGGAGCGTCCCACTCTTTCGCGTTCTCAAAGTCGTTCGCCATATGCACTCATTATAGCACTGTACGGAAGGTGGATCAAGTGTCTTCCAGTTGGAGGCATCCTTCACATGACTGCATGGACTCTCACTTCATCAAGAATGGTGATTGGAATGGATCACTACGGGAATCTTCAGCAGAACACCCCTCAAGAGGAATTGAGTAGTCTCCGGATGGCCCAGCGGCCGTCACCGAGGCAGCGAGTGCGCCGCGAAGGCTGGGAACGAACGCGTCGTCATGGCGCGTGTGACGAAGGCTGTCGATCGCGTGACTAGCGGCCCAATGGCGCGAGTCCTGCTCCGGTTGTTCCGTCAGCTCGCTTCCGAGGCAGACCTCGTCGCAGTTCGCCGCCCAGCAAGCGCCCCGCCGCGGGACTCGGACCCTTGCGTCAGACTCGCTCTTCCGTCCAGTCCCTGAGGCTCAATTCAGCGGCGGGTCAACCGCTCTTGGCGGCCCCGGTTCGTTGAATGGCTGCGGCCAGTACCGCCCAATTCGGGGCACACGGGCGCCTGGCGGACAATACATCGTAGTCAGCCAATGCGTCGATTCTCAGCGGTTTCCTCCCTTTTCCTCGTGACTCTGTCCATCGGGGCCGGCCAAGTTCCTGAACTCGCTACGTCGACCCAGTGGGCGTCTGCCATTGGCCTCCGCCTGATGTTTGGCCTGGACCGCTTCACGCCGCAGCGCTGGGACGGTTCTCTCGAACTCGAAGCTGGGACGCTCCTGAGCTTGGACGGAGTTCACTTTGAAGGGCGGGACCGCATCGAGCCCGGCGGTCGCTGGCTGGTCTCAAACCGGGTCACTCGGTATGCCGACTCGACCACGCAGCGCGGCTACGATCCCGTCCACACCCGTCAGTTCGCCATGATCCCCAACGGCGTGACAGCCGTGCTGGATGCACCCGAGGCCGCCCAGGTCCATGTCCGCACGCACCGGGGTGAGTTTGCCTTCGGCATGGACGAACTGAAGTTCGGTAGGCCGTCGCAGTTCCTGGACCGCCGGGCATCGGCAGAGAGGCTTCCCGCCACTGTGGACCTAACGGCCGGCGAGACCTACAACGACTATCCTTCCCTGGCCGCGGATTCCTCCGGCTCGGTGTGGATCTGCTGGATCTCCTATTCCGCTGAGCGCGACTCGGTGTGGCTGGCGGAGCACGATGGCGCTTCATGGGGCCAGCCGATCCGCGTTTCACCCGCGGAGTACCGAGACAACTTCCGAACAGCGATCGCGATTGCGGGCAGCGGCGGGATCGTGGTGGTGTGGTCGGGAAAGTCCCCCGCAGGCCATTGGGGTCTGTTCTCCCGGACAGTCGTCGCCGGATCCCTTGGGGCCGTGATGCCCGTCACCTCCACCGGTGAGAACGTTTACCATCGGGCGGCGGCTGACAGCGAGGGGAACGTGCATCTGGTCTGGCAGGGCTTCCGGAACCGCGTCGCCAAGATTCTGCATTCGAGTTGGAACGGCGCCGCCTGGTCAGAGGAAGTTGTCGCCTCGGGCAGCGACACTGACAGCTGGGCGCCGGACGTGACTGCGGACTCCAGCGGGGGCATCTGGGTTGCATGGGACGACTACGATTCCGGTGACTTCAACATCCGGGTCCGCCGTCGCAACAGCGATGGCAGTTGGAGCCGCCCTCGGCAGGTCACGCGCTCCGCCGGCTTCGACGCCAACGCCTCCCTGGCGTGCGACACAGCCGACCGGCTGTGGATCGCATGGGATCGCGGCGAGCCCAACTGGGGCAAGGACTGGAGCAGCCAGCGATTCGATCCCGGAGGAGGGGCCGGGCTGTATCGTTGGCGATCCGTCGGGATGGCAGTGCTCGACGGGGAACGCCTCCTACAGCCGCCTGACCTGATGGACTCAATCCCAGCCGCCTACAAGGACTACGTCCAGCAGGCGCGTCTCGCCGTAGACGGGCAGGGGAGCGTGTGGGCGATGGCTCGGTCGCTGACCAGTGTCACATCGCGCGTGAACAACAACTGGGGTGCCGGCGGCATCTGGGAAATGCTGCTCACTAGGCTGGACGGCACGGGCTGGCTGCCGGCGACCAAGCTGCACGCAACCACCGGACGGAACGATGTTTGGGCGGCCAGCACCGCCGACGCGGCGGGGAACTTGTGGTTCGCATGGTCGAGGGATGGGCGTCCGTTCGGGTCTCCCCGCCGGTCCGTTAACAGGGCCACGCCGGCAGCCCAGACGACTCAGCTTTCGTACTCGGTCATCGATCCGTCGCATCCGGCTTGGACTGGCGATGGTCGTCCGCTGCTGACGGAATTCTCCGAGGCGGCCCTCACCGTCGAAGCCGTCCACAGCGACGAGGAGCGGGACACTGCGGCGATCCGCGGCTTCCGCATCGAGAGCGGCGGCCAGAGCTACCGCATCCTACGAGGCGACTTACACCGCCACACGGACATCTCGGCGGACGGAATCGGCGAGGGCGGCTTGATCGATTTCTACCGCTATGCCCTCACAGCAGGGCGGTACGACTTCATGCTGGTCGCCGACCATCAGTTCGGCGGGGAGAATGTGCCTGGCGTGGAATACAACTGGTGGCGCACCGAGAAGTCGGAGGACATCTTCGGGGTCAGCGGCCGCTTCTGGCCGCTCTACGGCACCGAGCGAAGCCTTCCCTATCCGAACGGGCACCGCAACACGGTCTTCGCTCACCGAGGCGTCCGGTGGATGCCGATCCTCTCGGGCGAGAGGATCGGCACGGTCAGCACGGGTGACGTCCTGTTCCCGTATCTGCGACGCAACGGAGGCATCTCGACGCCGCACACTTCAGGTACCGATCAAGGCACGGACTGGCGCGACCAGGACCCTGAGCTGGAGCCTGTGGTGGAGATCTACCAGAGCCTTCATGCCTCTTACGAGTACCCGGGTGCGCCCCGGGCCGAGACTCCCGACAAGCGGTATTACCATCACGGCGATCCTTGGAGGCCCGCCGGATTCGTCTGGAACGCTTGGGCCCAGGGGATCAAGATCGGTGTGCAGGCCAGCTCGGACCATGTTGGTACGCACGACTCGTACGCATGCGTGCTGGTGCCGGACCGCGGTCCGATCACTAGGCGGGACATCCTCGACGCGATCAAGCTTCGGCACACCTATGCGGCGACGGACAACATCATCCTAGACCTGCAGATCGAGGATCACATCATGGGCGACGCGTTCGAGACTGCCGGGAGGCCTCCGGTGCGGGCGAACGTGGTTGGAACCGGCCCGCTGGACCGCGTGGTCCTCATCAAAGACAACGAGATCGTCTATTCGGTCCGGCCGGCCGAGAGGTCGGTGTCGTTCGAGTATCGCGACGCGGAGGCAGCGCGGGGCGAGAGCTACTACTACGTGCGCGCCGAGCAGACGGACGGTTCACTGGCGTGGTCAAGTCCGATCTGGGTGCGGTATGTCCGGTAAGGGCACCGGTTGCGCCGGGCGGCCGCCGTCGCTGCAAGTGGAAGATCATGTTGGTCGGCGTAGGAAATGGTAGGCCCGAGCGGACTCGAACCGCTGACCTCTACCGTGTCAAGGTAGCGCTCTAACCAAGACTGAGCTACGGGCCTTCGCCGGATACGACCGCGTGGCGGGGGGCCTTCAGCGTTCGCTGAGGCCGCTGCCGGCGACCGTCGCAACAACTTCATACGAAGAATAGCACAGGGCGCGTGACCAGCTTCTTCCACGGCGCGCGAAGGTCGGCAGCCTAGCTGGGGGAAGACTGCCGGCCCGGTTGATCCTGCCTCTGGAACCGTGATCGACGGCCCGGGCAGGCGAGGCTACGCCTTGCCCCTATAGCGGAGGCTCGGTCACGCCGTAATTCTTCCTCAGGCGCTTGAGTTCGGCCAGCAGTTCCGCGGTCACCGCTTCCGACTCCGCCCGACCGTAGATGCTTTCGGTCTCTTCCGGATTCGCTTCAAGGTCGAACAGCTCCCATTCGTCGCTTTCGTAGAACCGGATGAGCTTGTAGCGGTCAGTCCGCACTCCCTCGTGCGCCGGCACTCCGTGCGCGACTTGGCTCTCGTAGTAGTGGTAGTAGAACGACTGTCGCCAGTTGCGGGGCGTATCTCCCTCCAGGATGGGTACCAGGCTGCGACCCTGCATGTCGGGCGGGACATCGGTGCCGGCGATCTCGAGGAACGTCTCGGCATAGTCGAGATTGGATACTAGGTCCCGGCTGGTCGAGCCCTCTGCGACGACGCCCGGCCAACGCACCACCAGCGGCGTGCGGAGCGATTCGCGGTACATCCAGCGCTTGTCGAACCAGCCATGCTCTCCCAGGTAGAAGCCTTGGTCAGAGCTATAGATGACTACGGTGTCCTTCGAGAGACCGGTCTCGTCCAAGTAGCGCAGGAGGCGGCCGATGTTGTCGTCCACAGACGCGATGCAGCGCAGGTAGTCCTTGATGTAGCGCTGGTACTTCCACCGGATCAGATCCTTGCCCTGCAGGTTGCCTTCTTGGAACGCCTTGTTCTTGGGCTCGTACACGGCGTCCCAAGCAGCCTTCTGGGCAGGGGTGAGGCGGCCGTAGCTGTTCATCCATTGGCGTAGGACGCGGTCGTCTTCAGGAGTGTCGGGTGATGGATTGATCTTCAAGTCGTGGGCCGAGACCATGTGCCGGCCGATCTCCATGCGGTTGGCGGCGGCAGGCGAGGCACGCCCGGAGTAGTCGTCGAACAGGGTTGGCGGTTCCCAAATGTGCTGGCCGTCATAGAGCGAGAGATGCTCGGGGCCCGGCATCCAGTTGCGGTGGGGTGCCTTGTGCTGGCTCATCAGCAGGAAGGGCTTGTCCGGATCGCGTCCGTTCTTCAGCCACTCTAGGGACAGGTCCGTGATGATGTCCGTCGTGTAGCCTTCGTGACGGCGCCGAGTGTCGTCTGGCCCGAGGCGCATGTCGGGGTTGTAGTAAGCCCCCTGTCCGGGCAGGACCTCCCAGCTGTCGAACCCGGTCGGAGCGGTCTTGAGGTGCCACTTCCCGAAGATCGCCGTCTGGTAGCCCGCCTCCTGGAGCAGCTTCGAGACGGTCTGCTGCGAGCCGTCGAACGGAAGGCGGTTGTTGAGGACGCCGTTGCGATGGCTGTACTTGCCGGTGAGGATGACGGCTCGGCTGGGCGCGCAGATCGAATTTGTGACCAGCGCTCGGTCGAAGCGCATCCCCTCCCGCGCGATGCGGTCGATGTTGGGGGTGTGGTTGATCATCGACCCGTAGGCACTGATGGCTTGGTAGGCGTGGTCGTCCGTGAAGATGAAGAGGATGTTGGGCCGGTCTGCCGCGGCGGGCAGTGCGGCCGCGAGCAGCAGCGCGGCTACGGCTGAGAATCGCATGGTGCCTTGCATTCTAGCGAAGCCCGGCTGCGAGAGTTCGGCGAGCCGGGCTATGCGGGCCGGATCCGCCTCTTGGCTGGGTCGTACTCCACTCGCGAGCCGCGAAGGAAGCTCTCGTCGGCCAGCAGCGCCGCGATCGAGTGGCTGTAGCCGGCTTCGATCGGCGCATTGGGCTGGAGCCTCGTCCTCACGCATTCGAGGAAGTTCAGCATGTGAGGCGTGCTCTTGGCTTCGGGGATCGTTGCCCCCGGGGCGATCCTGTCCGAGTCCTCCACCGTGTCGCCGCTGATGACGAATGGGCTGCCCCAGCGACTCGCATCGATGACGCCCCGTGTGCCGAAGAACTTGAGGTGGCTGTGGCCCTGTACGCCGAATGTGGAGCTGTAGCGGACTAGGAAGCCGCGGTCAGCGTATTCCAGCGTCAGCTCGACGGAGTCAGGCACATCAAACCCGTCCTGCTTCCAGCGGTACGTTCCCGCCATCGCGACCGCGCTGGTCGGGGGACCCGCTCCGGTGATGAAATGCACAAGGTCGAAGAAATGCACACCCAAGTTGCTGTGGGGGCCGTGCGAGAAGTCCCGATAGCCGAACCATCCGGCGTGCTGCTGGGCGTCCCAGGGCCGCATTCTACGACCCAGCAGGAAGCGCTGCCAGTCCGTGTCCTGCTGCACGAGCTTGCGTTCGGCATAGCGGTACCAGTACGGCTTGTACGAGTTGCGAGCCTGCTCGATCTTGAAGACTGTCCCGATACCACCTTCCGCAACGAAGGCGCGCGCTGCCACAGCAGAGGGGAAGCTGCGCACCTGAGTCCCCATCTGGACGACGCGGTCCGAAGCCTTGACCGTGTCGTACGCCTTCTTCAGCTCCTTCAGACTCATCGCTAGCGGCTTTTCGACATAGGCGTCCTTGCCCGCTTGGACCCCGTCAATGAGCTGGGTGCAGTGCTGGTGATCGGGCGTGCCGATCACTACCGCGTCCACATCGTCCCGTGCCAACAGGTCGCCGTACTCGTGGATTGGAGCGGGCGCTCGGCCGGATGCCTGCGCCACACGCTTCACTGCGTCTTCCCTGTGCTGCTTCCAAATGTCGCAAACCGCCCGGACTTCGACATTGGCTTGCTGGCGGAATTCAAGGACTTGGTCCAGCAGGTTGCGCCGGCCGCACCCGAGGATGCCGATGCCGATCCGCTCGTTGGCTCCGAGGACGTTGGTGGCGCTGAGCGCCGTGACCCCGGAAGCGGAGGCAAATCCTCTGCGCGTCATACGGCAAGTATACGGGTTCAGTCTCCCGGCCGGCTACCGAGGCATCAATGAGCCACCCTCCCGGGTGGGCGGAAACGGCCTCGTCTGCGAACGAGCCCAAGTGCCGCAGGCAGGAGGAATTGGGCGCGCCAACAGTGCATGCGCCACGAGGCGGTGAGCGGCGGTGTGGTCAATCGGACGGGCCCGGATTCACGAAAGCGCCGCGCCAGTCACCCTAAGAACGTTCTGACCCAGGATCTTGCGAATGTCGTCGTCGGAGTGTCCCCGTTGGACCATCCCGACTGTGAACAGTGGCCAGTTCGTCCAAGCTAAGCTCTGCGTCATCGACGAGGTCGTCACGAAGTCATCCTCGGGCCACAGCGCCGCGAACCGGGTGCGGGACGGCGGCGTCTGGAGGAGTTCGCGCGCTGCGGCGTCCGTGTGCTGCGACCTGTAGGCGACATCGGTTCCGATAGCCACATGATCGGCCCCGAATGCTCGCACAGCGTAGTCGATGTGGTCCAAGAGAGCGAGAACGTCACCGCTGCCACGGAGGAACCGTGGGATGCAGCAGATTCCGACGTATCCGCCGGTCTCGACGATCGCTCGGATCACGTCGTCGGGCTTGGATCGGATGTGGAAATAGATGGCTCCGCACGTGGTGTGGCTTGCGACGACCGGTTTCGACGACTCCCGGGCCGACTCCAAGCTGGTTTGCCAGCCCGAGTGGGCGACATCGACGATGATGCCGATTCTGTTCATGGCGCCGATCGCGGCGCGACCGAAGTCGCTCAGTCCACCGTTGGCGCTCTCGGCGCACCCGTCTCCGAGCCGGTTGCGACGGTTGTAGGTGACGTGCATCATGCGGATGCCCAGCTGGAAGAAGATGCGGAGGTACCGCAACTCATCTTCAACCGAGACCCACTGCTGTGTGAGCGGCACGCCGTTGCCGGTGAAGTACAGGCAGCCAGTGCCGTCCTTCCACGCCTGGGCGACATCCTCCGGACTGACCGCCCGTCTCAGCACTCCCGGCATGTGATCGGTCAGATACGTGAAGCGGGCCAGCCTCTTGATCAAGCGCAGTGGGTCGCTGCTCTCTTCACCGCAATTCTGGAAGATGCAGGTGACGCCAGCCGCATTCCAAGCTCTCACGAACTCTTCGCGTTCCAGCTCGTCCGTCGAGGCCCGGGTCATGCCCATGTCTTCCCGCCGGTCTTGCAGCTCGATCGCCGATGCGCCCTCCTCGATGAGCCTGTTCAGTTCGGAGGCATCCACCGCCGCGCGGGGTGCAAAGCCATAGGCGTCGAACACAAGGGATTCGCGATGCAGGCCCAGTCCGTACTCAAGATCCCTGCGACCGGGCTTCAGCGCATCGAGAGCAACTCTCCTGCAGGTCTCGATTCGGTCGTTGGTCTGGGATTCGAGCTGGGCTGCGGCGGCCAGCGAACTGCCGCCGATGAGGAACTGCCTACGACGCATCACACCATCATGATGCCTGCCCGCTGCCGGCGGCGGGGCGCCGGCAAGGCGGTCATCGGCGCCTAATGCGTCAACGCCGGAGCTCTCGACGCCACACGGAGGGCAGCATGGCAGGCAGGAACCCGGCAGCAGGACGGTGGGGGCATCCAGCGGTCCGCCTGCTCGATCAGGGCCGGCTAGCCCAACAGCCGCGCCGACATCGGGGGCACCGGAACTTCACCGGTGGACGGTGGCTGGGGGCGTCACGCGGCCCGTTGTGCGTGTCGAATCAGCTGAATGCGGTCGCGTGGTGCGCCGGTTCAGCTGTTTGGAGACTCTTGTGGCCCGGCTGCTCGGCGCGGCCTGGCTGCTGAGTGCGGTATGGCTGGCTGCTAGGCTTCGCCGCCCCTAACCCAGCAGGCGAGGGTGACTGGTCCAGTCCCAGGTCACCCCTTGGACGGCCGAACTGTCGGTGCGGTAAGAGTGGTCTTCAGCCAGAGGAGAGTCGCGACTCTCAAGCGATCCCGCTGCCACGCCGGTGACATTGATACTGGCACGTATAGTCCATCCGGCAAACTGGGGCCCCGAGGCGGGGGTGCTCGGTGCGCTTGCTACACCAGTTGACCGCCGCCGCCCGCCGCTTGGAGCCCCTGCAGGCCGCGCTCAACGCCAGCCGCACCGTGTCCCGGCACCGGCCTGCGCCTCGTCTACGAGCTCACAGCCTGAGGCCGGGACCCGGCGCTACCGACTGCTCCGAACGCCCTGCCGACCCCGGCTGGTTGGCACCTCCCCTCGACTGCTCTGGGCCCACCGCTCTGCCAGTCGTGCCTCAGACCGCAGTGGCCTAGAGAGGGAGGGGAACACTCGATTGGGCTGGTGGCTGCCGCAACGAGCGGCGGCACCGGTGGCGGACTTCGGGCACACGTGGCGCTCAACCTGCGCAGATTGGCGGAGCCTCGAACTCCAGGTTCAGGAGTCGGAAGTAGTTCTGCCCCAGGGCGATGTTTCTGAATGCGGCGTCATCCAAGTACTGGTGGATGCGCCCCGTGACTTCCAGCTCGGTGCGGTACACGTCCAGATCCTTGTCTCTGGATGCCACGAAGTCCGTTCCCGGGAGAAATCGGTCAGAGTGCTCATTGAGCAACGGCACATATACCGCCCGCCCTTCAGGTGTCGAGAAATAGGCGTCGTCGATGACCCTCCAAGCAAGGTCGACCATCAGCATCGGATGGGCCTCCAGCAGAGCTCTCACCAGCCCGGCGTGCTCCGCAGGGTCGAAGTTGACCAGCTCGCGCGAAAGGCCCATATGCACCCAGACGATCGGATTCTCCGGATAGCGCCGCAGCACTTCCTCGAGCAACGCGAGGTAGCGGGTCGGTTCCGCATCACCGCCGAGGTCTGAGTGGATGGCCAGCGGAATGGAGCGCTCCCGCAGGATCTTCATGAATTCTGCCCATTCCGCGATCTTCTCCAGAGGCACGGGCTCGTGACCGTTCTGGAACTGCGCCTGCTTGACCAAGTTCACCTCTCCCATCCATCGAAACGCGCCGGGGAATTCCGTGTCCAGCAGTCGTATCCCGGCGAGCACGGACTGAGGGTCAGAGAGATCCGGGAAGGTCATCGCCAGAACCAGGTGCGCTCCGTCCGGCGCCTTGGAGATGACGTTTGCTGCATTGACAAAATCGTTTCGCAACGAGGGCGTGACCGGCGTTCCCGGACAGTCGAGGTAGTACGTGCAAGCCGAGTTCGAGGGTAGGGTCTGGCCGATCCCGTAGACACTTGCGAACAGAACACCCGTGTCGCGGAGATAGGTCAGCACCTCGTCGAATGGAACGACGGGCCCTCCGAATGGCCGGAAGTGCAGGTGTGTGTCGACAACGGCGGTGTGCGGTCCGAGGCTCCGGTCAAAACAGGGTGCATCCGGCCCCCGGAATGCCTCGAGGGTGAGAGCTGGCCGCTCTGGAGCTGATTGATTCTGCCCGAGAGGCGGGATTGCGTCACAGCCCGCAAGCCATGCCGTGGATGCCAGGGAGGTGATCGCTGCCAGTTGCAGGGCGGTCGTTCTAAGGTTGGGACTACGTTCTGACGTATCGCCGTGACTTGAACTCATAGCAACTACCATAGCGAGCGGGTACTGATCGGTGCAGAAGTCTTGCGCAGGAACCAGCCTAAGTGAGGGACAGGTTACGCTAGCAAGTCAGAGTTAGAGTTATTGGAGTTAGGGCTCGCGCAGAAATAAACAGTAGAGATATGATATACATGTATCAGAATATCCCGGCTTGACCCTCTAAACTGGCACTTGAGTGCCGCTTGCTGTGGACCTTGGCGCTTCGCGTCACCGTTTTGCTGTGAAATCCCATGGATAGGCAGACGCACCTCGCCCTAGCAGCGGGCGGAGTGTTCCGCGCGCGGCGACTGATTCTTGCTGAGTGCGACCGACCCTGGTGCCGTTCGATGCCCGTTCCCGCTGATGCCCCGTCGATGACAGCTAGGCCCGGCTCGTTGGGAGCTGGGGTGGCTGGTCTTGCTCAGGCCGCGGCTGTCTGCTGCTGGCTGGCCAGCTGCGGCAGGTAGTTGTACTGCTCCAGCATCCGCAACCAGCGCGGCGCGTTGCGCTTGACGAACAGCTGTCGGTAGTCGATGTTCGGATCCCGATACGGCTGCTGGTCGCGCAGCACCGCGAAGATCACGCGCAGCAGCTTGTGCGCCGTCGCGGAGGTGGCCCGCTTGTAGCCGCGCCGGGCGGTCAGCTGGCGATGGTAGCCGTAGAACTGCGAGTCGCGCGTCCGCCCGGCGGCGTGGGCGCACTCCGTCAGCGTCGCTCGCAAACTGGCGTTGCCGGGGCGCATGCGGCCGGAGCGGCGCTTGCCGGCGCTCTCGTTGTTGCCCGGGCAAAGCCCGGCCCACGACGCCAAGCTGCCGGTGTGGCCGAAGGTGCCCACCGGGTCCGGGCCCAGCTCGGCCAGGATCGCGCGCGCGCTCGTGCGCCGAATGCCCGGGATGGTCTCGAGCAGGTTCAGCGTTTCGCGGTGCTCGGCGAGGGCCGCTTCAACGCGCCTGTCGAGCTGCACAAGGCGCTCCTCGAGAGCGTCGCAGTCCTGCAGCAGGCTGCTCAGGCGCCACATGGAGTGGCTGTCCAGTTCCGCCTCCAAGGCGAGCGCCAGAGGCTCCATCTTGCGGCGCACGTGCGCCGTGAGGGCCGCCAGGATCTGCTGCGCCGGCCAGCCGGCCGCGAGCCCGTCCAGAATGGCGCGCCCGTTGAGGCCGAAGATGTCGGTTAGCACCCCGCCGACGCGCAGCCCGTCCCGGTCCAGCAGCTTGTGGATGCGTTGCCGCATGCGCACGCGGTCAGCCACCAGCTTGCGCCGGTAGCGGCACATCTGGCGCAGATCGGCGAACTCCTGGGGGGGCACGAAGCTGGCTTGGGCCAGCTCGAACTGGCAGATGCGGGCCAGCCACAGGCTGTCGCACACGTCCGTCTTCTTGCCCTTGAGTTGGCGCACGTGCTGCGCGTGGACCAGCCTGGCGCGCACTCCGGCTTGCTCCAAGGCCCGGTACGGCTGCTCCCAGTACACGCCGGTGCTCTCCATGGTGGCCGCCCCGATGCGGTGCTCAGCCAGCCAGGCGACCATGCTGCGCAGCCCTTGCGGATGGGTGGCGAAGGTCTGCGTGAAGCACTGTGCGGCTGGGCTGCCCACCTCGCACAGGCGCAGGCTGACTGTGAGTTGCATCTTGTGCACGTCGATGCCCGCGGCGCGCGGTTCGACGACGTGCATCTCGTCAACGGATCGGATCGTGTCTTGCATGTTGCATGCTCCCTTCCGACAGGGGCGGGGAGGCATTCCCGGTATGGGACACTCGTCCCGTGGACGAGGTCAATTTGCTGTCCGTCCACAGGCCCGCTGAGGGCCTGGGAACAATCCGGGGCACGACTCGGGAATGCCGGGCCAGTTTGGCTTTCGAAGACTGCTCCTACCAATAGGTTTTGCGACCACTGTCCCGCCTCCGTCCCCCCTATCCGAGCACAGGCAGGGACTCCTGCCCGGAAACCCACCGCCGCTCGGTGTCTCGCCGAAGCCGGATTTCATTCTGCCGGGGTGATCGGGGGCCGCTCATGATGTTTGGCTCCGAATATGGGGCTTGGCCCTGCTGCAAGTGCTCCTGGCCGGAGGTATACATGTATCAGAATGCGCCCGCCCACCTTCCAGCCCCAGCCTCTTGTCTCCCTCCTGCAGCGCCAGAAGGTGGCCTCCATGCCCCAACTCATGGCCGCTCTCGGCACCACCTCCCGCCACACCGTCTTGCGCCAGCTCGCCACCCTCGACTACCTCAACTCCTATTCCCATCGCCGCGGCTTCTACGCCTTGCGCCAGACCGCCGACTTCGACGCCAGCGGCTTGTGGTCCCATGGCCCCGCCCGCTTCTCCCGGCGCGGCACGCTGCTCAACACCGTCCAAGCCCTCACCACCGATGCCCCCGACGGCCGCACACCCCGCCAGCTCGATGCCCAGCTCGGCGTCTCCACCCAGGCCGCCTTGCGCCGGCTCATCCAGCTGGGGAAACTGGTCCGCATGCGCCTCGATGGCCGCTCGCTGTACTGCCATCCCGACCCCGACCGGTCCCGGCAGCAGTTGCGCCGCCGCCAAGCTGTCAGCGGCACGCCCGCGCCGGCCGCTGACAGCCAAGATCCTGCCGCTCAGCTCGAGACAGCACGCGCGCGCTTCTTCGACCTGCTCGACGAGCGTACGCGGCGCCTGTATGCCGGCCTCCAGTCGCTGCAGTTCGGCCGCGGCGGAGACCGGCGCGTGGCCCAGAGCTTGGGCCTGCACCCCTCCACCGTCCGCCGCGGCCGCCTGCAATTGCTGAGCGGAGACGGTCTCGAGCTCGATCCCGGCCGCGTCCGCAGGCCCGGCGGCGGACGCAAGGCCTTGGAAAAAAAAGCCTGCAATCGGGGAATGCCTGAGAGAGTTGCTCCGCAGCGACACCGCCGGAGACCCGATTCACGGTCATCGCTGGTCGCGACGCAGCACTGCCAAGCTCGCGCGCGCTCTCGCCGCACACGGCCATCACGCTGGCGCGCGCAGCGTAGCCCGCCTGCTGCGCGCGATGGGGTACTCCCTGCGCGTCAACCGCAAGGTCATTGCTCCCAAGACTCACCCCCGTCGCGACGAGCAATTCCGGTACATCGCAGCGCTGCGGTCGGCGCTGACCCCCACGCTCCCGGCGGTGAGTGTGGATGCCAAGAAGAAGCAGCTCGTCGGTCGCTTCCGCAATCCCGGAACGGCTTGGAGCGACCACTGCGTGGAGGTCTTCGACCACGACTACCCGTCGTGGGCCACCGGCAAGGCGGTCCCTTACGGGATCTACGACCTGCAGGCCAACACCGGCTGGGTCGGCCTGGGCCTGTCCCACGACACTCCCTACTTCGCCGTCGACTGCCTCGCGGCCTGGTGGGTGGCCGAGGGGCGCCAGCGCTATCCCGGTGCCGGACAGCTGCTCGTGTTCGCCGACAGCGGCGGCAGCAACGGCATCCACCCGCACGCCTGGAAGCACGCCCTCCAAGAGCGACTCTGCAACCGCCACCGCCTGACCGTCACCGTGGCGCACTAGCCTTCAGGCTGCTCGAAATTCAACCCCATCGAACACCGGCTCTTCAGCGAGATCAGCAAGAACTGGGCCGGCGTCCCGTTGGAAAGTGTCGAGACGATCCTCAACTACATCCGCTCCACCACTACCCAGACCGGCCTGACCGTGAGCGCACAACTCATCGAAGCCCAATACCAGACCGGGATCAAGATCACCGCTCAGCAGCTGGCTGAGCTGAACCTGACCCGCCACAACCCGCTCCCCCGCCTGAACTACACTATCGCGCCCAATTCATCCTAGAAGTTTGCACTTATTCTTGCGCAAGCCCTTAGAGGAGTTCCTGCCGAGAACTTGGGAGAGCCGGTTTCTAGCCGGGCCATGGCGCGCCCTTGCGGACCCAGTCCATGAGAATGCGGATCTTGCCTTCTGGGAGTCTCGATGCGGGAGGCATCTTGATCGCGCTCTCGTACCGGACCGCGCGGATCAGAGGGCTCGATTCGTCCCCGCTAATCCCGGCCGAGCCCGGTCCGGTCCCCGGTTCGGTAAGGGCCGGGTCCGCTGACTGCAGGCTCTCCCCGTGGCACTGCCAGCAGTGCTCCAGCCAGAGGGGACGCACCCTGCGCTCGAAGTACTCGCCCCCCCGTCTCGGCCGGCAGCGCCGATCCGGCAAGAAGCAAGGCCGGCCACGGTGCCTGGCAGGGGGGCGGACTGCAGATCACGAGTAACTCCTTGTAACGGAATTCCCGATCGAAGAAAATACCGGCCTCGGCGTCTCGGCGCCTCTAGGCCTGCCTAGGCAGAGCCGGCCGTTTGAGGTTCTTGGGGAGGTGGGGATGAGGCGAGCCTCGACGCGAGTCTGTCGCTGCGGACGTAGACCCGCCGGCCGGTTCGCTCGCATTCGGGCTGCAAGACGGACGGCCCGGCTGTCCGCCGATCTGGCCGTGGCCAGTGGCCTCTGCTATTATCCGTCGCAATGCTGGGATCCAAGGGACGGATGTTCGCGGTGCTATTGGTGTGCTCGGCAATGCCGGCGGCAGCAGCCTCAGGGATTGGCTGTGCCGACCAGAGCGTGGTGGCGAGTGAGGTCGCCACGCGGGACGATGTCAGGGCCTTCGTGCGATGCGCGCACGAATTTGCCACTGCTGTCGGCACTGACGAGGCCCATCGAGCCTTCCATGAAGATGCGCGCTGGAGGAGCGGGCCGCTGTACGTGTTCGTGCTGGAGGCGATCCCTAGTGCGGCGGAGGCGACGATCATCGTCAATCCGCCCCATGCTCATCGCGAGGGTGGCGTCTGGGGCACGCAGCCCGACCAGTACGGTGATGACAACGTCAGGGAGGGTGCCCGCATCATCCGCGTGAACGGCGGCGGCTGGTGGTACTACGCCTTCCCGAACCCAGCAACTGGCAACATCGAGCCCAAGGCGTCTTACATCATGGCCATTGATTGGGACGGGATGTCGGCGCTGATCGGAGCTGGCATCTACGAGCGCGACAGGCCGGGCGCATGCGCTGCCTCGGATGTCAATGCGAGGATTCTGGCCGCCGCTCCGAGCCGGGAGCGGCTGCTGGAGTTTGTCCGGTGCGCCGCGCTGGAGGTCGAGGCTAGGGGGTATGACGCCAGGCGCCTGATCGAAGACGACCCCCGGTGGAGCGATGGCGCGATTTACGTCTACGTGATGGACATGACAGGGAATCAGGCGTTTAGCGGAAGGTGGCCGCGCGTGAACGGCGCAGCCGAGCACGAATGGGGCGGCAGGAGTAGCCCTGACGACCAATTTGGGGGTCGTGACATGATCAGAGTCGGCGACACCTTCGGAGAGGCCTTCATCTACTACCAGTCCGTCCATCCGGAGCACGGAGACATGCGCCACAAGGTCGGCTTGATCAAGCGCGTCGTGGCGTATGGCGTGCCCGTGCTCGTCGGAGCCGGATTCTATGTGGACTGACACTTCGCTTCAAGAGCCGCCTAGGGCAGCCGGCCCGGCGCGCGTCGGTGCCAGTTTCGATTGGAGAGAAAGAATGGCTCTCAGAGCACTACTCATCGGCCTTGCGATTGTCATGCTGGCACCGCCGCAGCGCGCGTCGGCCGCCGCCGCTTGCACGGATCGTCACGTCACTGCCAGGGCGGTGGATACCCGGAGCGACCTCGAAGCCTTCGTGCGATGCGCACGGGAATACGTCGCCGACCACGGCACTGAGGAGGCGCGCCGGGCGTTTCTGGAGGACGAGAGATGGAGGCACGGAGAGATCTACGTTTTCGTGAGCAGCCTCGCACCGCGGGGGGAGGAGGCCACCAGTCACGTTAATCCTCCGGATCCGGCCCGCGAGGGCATGGCGTACGGGCCACTGCACGACATGTTCGGCACAGATTACTTTGCCGAGCGGCACCGGGTCTTGACGGCGCACGGCGAGGGCTGGGTCTACTACTCGATCGCGAACCCTGTGACCGGCATCGTGGAGCCCAAGGAGACTTACCAGATCGCAATCGACTGGAACGGGGATGCTTCGGCGATCGGAGCCGGCGTGTATCGGCGCGACCTTCCCGGAACGTGCGAGCCGGCTGTCGTGAACGCAGCCGCGTTGGATGCGAATCCTAACGACCAAGCGCTGGAGGAGTTCGTCCGGTGCGCCGCGAGGGAGGTGGAAGCCCTCGGCTATTTCGCGGGTCCCATGCTCACGAGAGGCGCGCGGTGGCGTAGCGGGTCAATCTACGTATTCATCATCGAAGTCGCCACGGAAGCCGTCAAGTTCAGCGCCAATCCTTGGTCCTTCGCAGTTTCGGGAAGGATCGGCGAGGCACTGTTCGAGGGGCGGGACCTCGTCAGTGCGAGCGACGCGATGGGCGAGGCGTACTGGTATTACCATTCCGTAGACTTGGAATCCGGACGGGAACTGCGCAAGGTAAGCTTCGTGAAGAGAGCTCTTGCGCAGGGCGTTCCGGTACTGGTGGGCTCCGGCTACTATCCGGGTCCACTAACGGGCTCGCAATAGCACGCCCGGTGGGTTGGCCTGCGACGCCAAGGCGGCTCCGCCCGCGACGGTGTCCATTCTGCAGGAACACACCAGTGCTTCGCGCCAGACCTGCGTGGGCGCCGGGGCTGACACCGGTGAGGCAGCTTGAGAAGTGCGTCGCGCTCATGCCTGCGCTTCCTTGGGAATGGTCGCGCTGCTGCGCGCCCGCATCGATTCTCAACTTTGCTGATCAGTTGTCTCGCCATCCCCCGGCGACCGCGAACTTGGAGTACCGTGCTGGCCGAACCCACTCGCCACCTTTCTTCGGCGACGGAATCTTCTTCGGCCCACCCAAATCGTTAGGTTTCGCCAGCAGCCGCTATGTCTAGATGTGAGCTAGATGACCGGGCAGGGATCGTCCGGCACTTCCGGAGACTTGGTTGTCAATACCACGCCGGCCAGCCGCGACTGCAGCCTACCTCTATGAATCGACGCGAATTCCTCCAGTCCTCTGTCGCCGTCACCGGCTCTACGCTGCTGTCGAGCTGCAGCGAATCCGAACTCGAGCAGCAGACGGCCAAACGTCCGAACATCGTCTTCATCCTCACCGACGACCAGCGTTGGGACTGTCTCTCGGCGGCCGGCCATCCGTCCCTCGAAACTCCCCACCTCGACCGGCTGGCCAACGAGGGCGTTCGGTGCGCCAATGCGTTCGTCACCACTTCGCTCTGCTCGCCTTCGCGGGCCAGCTTCCTTTCCGGAGTCTACGCCCATTCGCACGGCGTAATGAACAACTTTAGCGAGTACCCCACGGACTTGGCGAGCTTCCCCGTCGCGCTGCACAACGCAGGCTACGAGACCGCCTACATCGGCAAGTGGCACATGGGCGAGGACAACGACGAGAAGCGCCCCGGCTTCGACTACTGGATCAGCCACAAGGGCCAAGGCCAGTACTGGGACACCACGTTCAATGTCAATGGCGAGCGGCGCGAGGTCCCCGGCTACTATTCGAACGTCGTAACGGACTTCGCCGTCGACTGGCTTGAACAAGAGCGCGAGGAGCCGTTTCTGCTGTGCCTTGGCCACAAAGCGCCACACGGCGTTTGGATTCCCGACACGCCCTACGAGCATGTCTACGACGAGCTGGAGACGCCCGAGCCTGAAACGGCGCGCTTGGTCGAACCTCTAGCCGACTGGGTCGGCGAGCGAATCGACGTGGCACGGCATCGACGGCAACCTCTACGGGCTGGAGGACTTCGGCAAGTTCATCCGCAACTACCATGCGACGATCCTCTCGGTGGACGACTCGGTCGGCCGGGTCTACGACGCGCTCGAGCGGAGCGGCAAGCTCGACGAGACGCTGATCATTTTCGCCGGCGACAACGGTTTCCTGTTGGGCGAACACGCTTCGATTGACAAGCGCACCATGTGGGAGGAGTCGATCCGGGTGCCGCTGCTTGTGCGCTATCCGCCGCTGATCGAGCAGCCGCGGGTCATCGAGCACCAAGTGCTGAACCTCGACGTCGCGCCCTCGATCGTAGACATTTGCGGGCTGCCGGCGCTCGGCGACGTCCACGGCCGCAGCTTCAAGCAGCTCGTCTCCAGCGGCGAGGATCCGGGCTGGCGCAAGAGCTGGCTCTACGAGTACAACTTCGAGACCCAGTTCCCCTACACGCCGAATGTGCGGGGGGTGCGAACCGACGATTGGAAGTACGTCCACTATCCCAACGGCACAGGCCCCGACGGCGACGTCCGACCCGAGACCCACAAGGCGGAGCTTTTTCACATCGTCGAAGATCCGCTCGAGGAACGCAACCTCATCGACGACCCGGCGTACGCTGACAAGCTTGCCGACCTCCAGACGGAGCTCGAGAGGCTCAAGCGCGGGACCGGCGCGGTTCCGGACGAGATGCCGATCGACCCGCAGCTCCGGAGGGAGCTGCCCGACAAGGAAATCCGTTAGGAGATTGTTAGGTTTCAGTCGCAGCCGCTATATCTTCACGTGTGCCGGATGAGCAACAGGCCGAATCCCATGCATCGTCGCCGCTTCTTTCAACTCGCCCTCGCCCTCCCCGCCGGCGCCTGGTACTCGCGCTACGAAGCCCTAGCGGCTCCGGCTCGCAAGCAGGTCAAGATAGTCGACATCAAGGCGATGAACCTGGGCCACCGGGGCACCAGCCTGTTGAAGATCATCACCGACTCCGGCCTCGAGGGCTACGGCGAAGCGTAAGGATTCAGTAAGGGGGGCGCTGGGGACTCCCCTTACTGAATCCTTACTAGGTGCCGCGGTGACGGGTGGCGTCGCAGAAGGTCTCCAGCAGGACCAGAGTTCCGGACATGGGGCGACTTGCTCATGGGAGGAGTGAGTCTTGGATGGCATCCGCTAAGGCTAGAACTGGCACTCTTCGACACAACGGCACGTCAAGATGGCGATTCTCGAGTTCCAAGTAGTGAGAAACGGGCATCCCCAACAGGATTGACCGGGCCGTCGGGGAGGAATCGGGCCGGCCACCGCTGGCTAACTTGACGTGTCCCGCAAGCGGCTGCCTGGGAGGGCTTGGAGGGGGGCTGGGCAACGGTTGGACGTGGGCACTGTGAGGGTTGAGATCACTCAGCCAAGCTGTGCGCCAAGACTTGGCTGGCCCGCTCGCGATCGCCGACTCGCGATCGGCCCCGATCATGCGCCGCAACCGCGGTCCGGCCTTGTAAGTGGCGCGTGAGCTGCCCTAGCGGCCCGGAGTTAGCCGATGACCGCTTGCGCACGCTGAAGAATCCGGGCGAAAACGAACACCGGGGTCGATGGCGCCAAACACGCTTCCGCTGTCTCATGGGGATGGCGGGGGACTCCCTACCCATTGTCAAGGGCAAGAAGCGGCGTTCTTGGACTCATTCCATGGCGTTGGCACGATGCGCGTCCGGGAAGCCGTGAGGGACCACTTGCATCGCGAGATCGAAGAGATGGAGCGTAGCAGGCGGGGGCCAGCCCCCGCACCTCTCTCCCTCCACTCGCCAGCATTGGTAACTCTCCCAGAATCCGCTCTCGCGCCCGAGACTGGACATTAGAAGTTAGCCCATGTCCGGAACTCTGCGCCTGTGCTATAATCCTCCTTGCCGGCTGGCTGGCGAGGCGGATGTGGTCGAGAAGGAGCAGTTCACGCGCAGCTGGCATCTCAGTAGATTCGGCTACACGCTCGCGGGCATTGGCGGGCGTGGTACCACCAACAATCTCTTCTGGAGTGTCCGATGAGAGGCAAGGTCCTCTGCGGTGACCTGCATGCCCGGTTTACGGACCTTCTGAGTGAAGCGTGTTCTGTCGATATCGCCACGGCCTGGGCCACTCCAGGAGAGCACTTGCGGGCATTGGCCGCCGCCGCGAAGGGGGCTGTGAAGGTCCGGGCCATCGTCGGAATATGGGGCAACGCGACGCATCCCCATGCCTTGGAGGAGTTGAGCAGGATTACAGGGGGCCGCCTCAGGATCGTCCGGGAGAGTGACGGTCTCTTCCACCCCAAGGTGTACCTGTTCCGACAGCCCGGGACCGGCATTGGCAAGGCTCGGGCGTGGATCGGAAGCGCCAACTTTACGAAGGCCGGGTTCGGTGGTCATTCCAGAGCGAACGAAGAGATCGTGTTAGAGGTGGGGCCGGGTGAGCCGGCGGATGCACTTGCCGAGTGGTTCCAAGAGCGCTGGGATCGCTGCCGCACGGATTCCCCCGTCGCGGAAGAAATCCGCCGGTACCTGGAAGACTGGAAGCGGAATCCGCCCCATCGAAGAGTCCGGCAGATCACATTGGGAGCGGTGTCCGACCGGAGAGATCTTCTCGATGCCCGTCGACCACTGACTCTTGAGGGATACCGGCAAGCCCTGAACAATTGTGAGAAGGATCTCGGAGACGAAGGAAAAGGATGGAAGATCCTCGAACCGGACGGTCAGAGCTACATGAGAGTGATCTCTGATCGCGGTAAGCTGCTGAGGGGTGAGGCGAGTTGGTCGCAGCTAGATGCCGACTCCCAGAAACGACTGAAGGGTAGCTACCGTCGCAAGGAGCGGAGTTGGTGGGGGCTGATGGGACGCATCGTACGAAAGAGCTGGCCGGCAGTGCGCCAGAACGAAGGGAAGATCAGAGCCAGTCTGGACGCGGTCGTACAGGCTCACGACAATGAGTTCCCGGACATCGCCGTTGATCAGATGCGGAAACTGATGGACATCCACAACGTGGGCTACGCGACCGCGACGCTGCTGCTTACGCTGGCGCGACCGGATCGGCTGTTGTCGCTCAACGGCCCATCCGAAAAGGGGCTTGGAGCGCTAGCTTCGAAGAGCCCTTCGACGCTCCGGAGGCCCGAGAACTATGGCGAGCTGCTTGGGTGGCTCTATCGCCAACGTTGGTACAACGACGGGCCGCCAACGGACGAAGGCTTGGTTCGGATCTGGGAAGTCCGCGCCGCACTCGTTGACGCGTTCGTATACGAACCGACGTAGAAGTATGGTCGGGCGCTTGCCGTCCCGGACGACGGCCGGGGCGCGGTTGTCGGCCGGGACGCACGGCTGCTGGTCGAGCGCTAGGCCCGCATCGGGGCTGGCGCGCGGCTGAACTCCACGGTGTTCGTTTGGCCCCGGATTCTTCAGTTGGCCCCGGCACGCACATCGAGAAGCGCTGCTATGCCGGCCTCGTCTCGCGGCTCGGCAAGAGCTGCCGGATGGAGCGGCGGCGGGGCCCGCATTGAAGAGGGCGTCACGCTTCCGCCGGGAACCGCCGTCGCGCTAGCGGGCGATCGCGGCGACAGAAGGGCCGGGCTGGGCGACGTCCTGATCTTCAGGATGATCGTGGCTGTTGGCACAGTCCTCGCTCGACTACTACGCGTGGACGCCGGACTACCTTGACGCCTGCGCGCGGAACGGGGGCCGGGCGCCGGAGGATCTGGCCCCGTGGCTGCCATGGGCGATGGACGAGCGCCGCCGGGCGCGGTTATCGCAACCCCCGCCCCTGGCGGGAGCACGGCCGGACAGGCCGGCTTCCGAGCCAGGCGGGGACGCCCTGCCCTGGGCCGCCTGATCCGGCCCGCCGCCGGGCCGACTGACGTTGGCAGCCCATCCCCATGGCTGTCTCCTCCCGACCTCCACGCGTTAGCGATGCCGCCCCCATCCACCCAACACGCCCTAACCGCAAGATCAACCCGGAGTGCCCAGCGCCCCCCTTACTGAATCCTTACGGCGAAGCCTCCGCCTCGGGCCCCATGCTGCGCGCCCGCATCGAAGAGATGCTCCCTCTCCTGAAGGGCCAAGACCCGCTGGCCATCGAGCGTCACTTCCACATGATGACCTCGAATGTCCATCCCCATTTGCCGCACATCCCCTCAGTAGGCGGAGTCGACATGGCGCTTTGGGATCTCGCCGGGAAGATCCTCGACCGCCCGGTCTATCAACTTCTCGGTGGGCCCTTCCGCAAGTCGATCCGGATGTACTCTCACGGCAGGGTCAGAGACATCACCGACCGCAAGCAGTGGGAGGACTTCTACGCCAGCGCGAAGAGCCAGCCGGAAGGCTTCAAGATCTACAAACAGGGCGTCAGCGCCAACCTCATGCACCGGGCCAATGTCGGCGCAGGCCGGCCGGTGAATCTCTCCCAGGACGACGTCAAGAAAATCGCCCGCGGCTTCGAGATCGGCAACGAAGTCTTCGGCGACGACATTCAGATCGCCGTGCACGCCCACAACGAGTTCGACACACCGACGGCGATCGACCTCGCCAAGCGCATCGAGCCGCTCGCCCCACCGTTCTTCGAGGATCCGCTTGGGGTGAGGTACTCCGAATCTTGGCTGGCGCTGCGGCGCGCCGTCCCGCGGCTGCCGCTGCTGGTAGGCGAGAAGGCGACGCTGGTTGACGGCTTCAAGCCTTTCCTCGAAACGCAAACCGCCGACATTCTCCACCCCGACCTGGTCTACGCGGGCGGCTTCACCGGGTGCAAACGGATCGCCAACTTCGCCGCGCTCTTCAACATCCCTGTTGCGCTACATAATGTCGGCCACCTGGTGAACACGTTGGGCGCGGCCCACTTCGGCTGTTCGGTGCAGAACTTCTACCGGTCGGAGAGCCGCCTCGGGGGACGCAGCCGCTCCCTCGAGAACCAAGCCGCCGGCAAAAAGCCCCAAGTCCGCAACGGTGAGCTCGCCGTCCCCGAAGCGGCCGGCCTCGGCATTGAGTGGAACGAAGATTCCCTCCGCGCCGACCTCGCGCCGGGGGAGCCTTGGTGGGGCTAGCAAATCGAGTCAGTCTCTTGGAGGAGGATCCCGCCCATGTCAACCCGCATCTTCGCCCTCGCGCTCGCGCTTGCTCTCTCGGCCGCCGCCGGCGACCTGCAGCCTTTGATGGCGCAGAAGGACGCCGTCTTGTTGCAAAACGATTTCTCCCAACCTGGCCCGCTGCCCCGAGGAGTCTGGCAGCCGCGCCAACACACCCGCTGGGCCGCTGCTGACGGCCTCTTCCACGGTCGGGAATCCAGCCCTGAATTCCAGGCCTCACAGTCCCACCACCAAGGCTTCGAGCCGCGCCTGATGATCCGCAATCTACCCGACGAATACATCATCGAGTACTCGTTCCGCATCAACTCCGGCACGTACACGCCGATCGGCGCCTTCCTGGAGTTCGGCCACCACATGGCGCGCGTGAGCTTTCTCTCCGATGGCGCGATGCTGACCTTCGGCGGTCTCAGGGACCGCGTCGTCCTGGACTCCAAGCCAGACTTCCGGCTCGAGCCCGGCCGCTGGTATCACGTGCTTGGCGAGGTCAAGGGCAAGGAAGTCTTGATCACCATTGAAGGCGGCCCGACTTTCTACGGCAGTCATCCCGGCATCGCGGATCAGAAAGACGGCTTCGGCGTCTGCGGCCTGCGCGGGGGCACGATGGACCTCGACAACGTTACCGTCTGGAGCGTTTAACCCGCGCTGCACAAAGCTGGTCGGGGACGCGCTCTCGATTGGCCTCCGCGGCCGGCGATCCAACCCCAAGGCGCTAAGGAGCCGAAGCCGGCTTCTCAGGGAGGTTAGAGATGTCTCATTCGAAGTTTGCCGCCTGCCTCGCGGCGGCCCTGCACCTTCCAGTGTCCGCGTGTCTTTTCGGTGTAACTCTGTTGACGGCGAGCTCGGCCGCCGCGAAACCCGCAGCAGTCGACCAGTTCATCGATCAAAACTGCTTGGCTTGCCATTCGTCGGAGGCCAAGATGGGCGGGCTCGACTTGAGCAGTCTACCGCTTGGCAGCGAGCATGGAGACGCGCTGGCCGCCTGGGTGCGAGTTCACGACCGCGTCCGCGACGACGAGATGCCGCCCAAGGCCATGCCTCGTCCGGACCAGGAGCAGGCCAAGTTGTTTCTTTCGTCGCTGAAAGGCGAGCTTGTCACAATCGAACGTGAAGAGCGCGAAGCGGTCGGTAGGGTGCGCGCAAGACGACTGACCCCAATCGAGTACGAGAACACCGTTCACGATCTGCTAGGGATTCGTATCCCCCTGCAGCACCTGCTTCCGGAGAGTTCAGCGAACGTGATGTTTGATCGCGTCGCGACCTCGCAACAGATCTCGCACTTCGTTCTCGAAAAGTATTTGAACGCCGCCGACGTGGCGCTCGACGCCGCTTACAGGAGAGCGCTCGAGCCCCTGCAGCAGTTCCAGCGGACGTTCACGATCGCAGACCTGAGCTCGAGCACGGGACGCAACAATCGCCAGCCGATGCCCCACCCGAGCGGCGAGTACGCGGTGACTTGGTCTACGGGGCTCGTCTTCGTCGGCCGCATGCCGAAGACCAAAGTCCCGGAGGATGGCTGGTACCGCATTCGCTTGACGGCTTCGGCGGTTCACGCGGACAACGACGGCCGCGTTTGGGCGACCTTGCGTTCGGGCGTATCTTACGCGAGTGCGCCGTCGATGTTTTGGATCGACGCGCTCGAGCTGACGCCCGAGTCGCGCGAGTTCGAGTTCGAGGCGTGGATCCGCGGCAATCACATGCTGCAGTTGCAGCCCGGCGACTATACATTCGAGCGTCCCCTCTACGCCCCTATCCGCCGGGATCCTTACGAGACGACGTTTTCCCGAGGACTCGCCGGGGCCGCGATCCATGCGCTCGAGATGGAGCGGGTCTTTCCCGGAGCGACCCCTGCCGAAGCGCAACGGATGCTGTTTGGGGAGGCGACGGTCGCGGATGGCATCGTCAGTTCGCAGCGCCCGAGGGAAGACGCCAGACCGCTATTGCAGGCCTTCGCAACTCGAGCCTTTCGCCGGCCGGCGACCGACGCGGAAGTCGCGCCCTATCTGGCGCTCGTGCGCGAGAAGCTCGGTCAGGGAGCTTCCTTCCAGGACGCCTTGCGAGCGGGCTATCGAGGGCTGCTGGTATCGCTAAACTTTCTCTACCTGCCGGAGGCACCGGGTGAGCTGGACGACTACGCCGTCGCCTCGAGACTGAGCTATCTCTTCTGGAGCGCGGCCCCTGACCAGGAGCTGCTCAGTCTGGCCGGTCGGGGCCGGCTACGCGACCGCGCAACCCTGCGCGCCCAAGTGGAGCGGATGCTCGCCGATCCACGCGCCGAGGCGTTCACCCGCAACTTCACCGACCAGTGGCTGGAGTTGAAGAACATCGACTTCACGCAGCCCGATCGGGACCTGTTCCCTCAGTTCGATGAGGTGCTCAAGTACTCAATGCTTTCCGAGACGCGAACCTTCTTCGATGAGCTGCTGACAGAAAACCTCAGCGTCTCGAACTTCATCGACTCGGACGTCATGTTCCTGAACACCCCCGCCTAGCCAAGCACTATGGGCTCGAGGCGCCGCCGGCGCTCGGTTTGCAGCGTGTGGACGCCGCAGCCCGGCGCGGCGGCGTGCTGACCCAGGGCAGCGTCCTGAAAGTCACTGCAAATGGGACCAATACGTCTCCCGTCGTGCGCGGCGCTTGGGTAACGGAGCGGATTCTCGGCAAGCCGGTTCCTCCACCGCCCCCGAACGTCTCGGCGATCGAGCCGGATGTTCGCGGAGCCAATACGATTCGCGAGCAGCTCGCCAAACATCGCAACGACGCAACCTGCTCATCGTGCCACGCCAAGATCGACCCGCCGGGATTCGCCCTCGAGAATTACGACCCGACGGGACGCTGGCGCGAGCGCTACCCGGTCGTGGCCAGCCAAACCGAGAAGGGGACGACTTGGAAGGACGGTCCCGCGGTCGACGCCAGCTACGCAATGGCCAATGGGTCTGAGTTCGAGGATGTCGACGGCTTGAAAGCCCTGATGGCCCGGGACCGCGAACAGATTGCCCGCAACGTGGTGGAGAAGTTGCTAGCCTTCGGTACGGGGGCTCAGATTGGTTTCGCCGACCGGGACGAGGTGGAGAGCATCGTCGCCAGCGCCTCCGATTCCGACTACGGCCTGCGGAGCCTGGTCCACGGAGTTGTCTCGAGTCCGTTGTTCTCATCCAAGTAGGAGGAACCATGAATCTCACATCAAGAGGAGGAACCATGAATTTCACATCACGTAAGAAAGTTTCCCGCCGTGCGGTCTTGCGCGGTGTGGGCGTCTCGATGGCGCTTCCCTGGCTCGACGCGATGTCGCCGGACATTCGCGCGAACAGCGGGCGCTCCGAACCCTCGCCGCTTCGTGTCCATGAGTTGGGCGCTGGGATTCCACGGGCCGAACCTGTTTCCGGATGAGGCTGGGCGCGGTTACAAGCCGTCGGTCTACATCCAGCAGATCAACGACTTGATTCCTGACCTGACGGTCTTTTCCGGAGTTTCGCACCCGGGCGTGCAGGCGGGCCACCTCGCCGAGCCTTGCATACTCTCGGGCGCCCCCCTCGAGAGGGGCACCGTGGGCAGCTTCCGCAACACGATCTCGCTCGACCAGTTGATGGCCAAGGATCTGGGCGGCGAGACGCGCTTCCCCTCGATCGTCGCCTCCCCGACCGGGCCGAACAGCGCCTCCTACACCGAGAACGGCGCGATGATTCCGCCGGAACAGTCGGAGATTGAGCTGTTCCGCAAGCTGTTTATCGACGACACCCCCGAAGAACGCCAGCGCCAGACGAACCGGTTGCGCGAAGGTCGCAGTATCATGGACATCGTCCACGCCGAAGCGAAATCGCTGGAAGGCAAGCTCGGAGCGGGCGACAAGCAAAAGCTCGACAACTACTTCACCAGCGTTCGGGAGTTGGAAGGCCGAATGGCGGCGGACGAAGCCTGGGCGATGAAGCCAAAGCCCAACGTCGATGCCGCCCCGCCCAGTGAAGTCGCGGACAGGGCCGACCTGCCGGGCCGCTTGCGTAACATGCTGGGCGTCTTCAAGCTGGCACTCGAGACGGACTCGACGCGCTTCCTCACAATGTTCGGCAGCGGCGACGGCGGATCGGTCCTGCCCATCAAGGGCGTCACCTTCGGCTGTCACTCACTGAGTCACCACGGGAAGGACCCGGAAAAGATCGTGCAGCTGACGCTGGTGGAAAAGGCCATGTTCGCCGTCTGGGGGGACTTCGTCCGCTCGCTCAAGGAAATGGACGAAGCTGGCAAGTCGCTGCTGGATTCGACGATGGTCTTGCTGACGTCGAATCTCGGCAACGCCTCGAGCCACGACAGCAAGAACATGCCGGTCGTGCTAGCCGGCGGCGGGTTCAAGCACGGGCAGCACCTAGCGTTCGACCGCCAGGACAACTACCCGCTGACGAACCTCTACGTCCAGATGTTGCAGCGTATCGGGCTAGAGCATCGAACGTTCGCAACGAGCACGGCGGAGAGCGTCCCGGGGCTCGAGATGGCCTAGGCCGCATAGCTTCCCTGGTACGGGATTAGCTCGCTACGTCCGAATCGACCAAACGCCTGTCGGCGGGCGTAGCGAGCTAATCCCCTAAAACTCGGCTTGAAGCGCCCATCAGACTCATCGCCTTCGCGATCCTTGCCGTCGCTGCCGCCTTCTCGCAACAGCCCCGGCGGGACTACCTTGCCGACTACACATGGCATCCGGGCGGGACTCCTGAGTCTCAGCTTTGGCAAGTCTTGGTTCTCTCGACCGAGTTGGGGGAATGGCGCGCCTCCGCGCTTGCCGACGCCGAAGACATCCATGCTATCGAGGGCTATCGCTTCGAGCCGCCAGACCGCGTCCTGCCCAAGGACGGGTGGCGGGCGACCGTCCGAGAAGAGATGATGGAAACGGGCGAGATCGTCGGCGCCGCCGCGACCGTGAAGATGCCCAAGGGCGTTCGCATCCAGGGAAGCGGATCGAGCGCCACTCGCCGGCAGCCAGCCCGGTCCAGGTGACGCGCCACCTGCGAGGCCACTCCCCTCCCATCGAGCTGTCCCACATCCTGGCCGTGATCGACCGCTTCGACCTCCCGAAGATCGAGGAAAAAGCGGGGCCTGCGCACTCGTGACCGAACTCCGCCGGCACGCTGCCGGAGTTCGCGGCTGGCCGGCCGACCGCATCGCCCGCGCCCTGCAGGGCCCGCTCGAGCTGCCGCAGTTCGACTTCCGGACCGAGGACCGCGACTGCCCCGAGTGCGGTGCCACCCTGCGCAGCTGCAAGAGCAGCACACGCATCCTTACCACCCTCGCCGCCGGCACTTTCCGGGCGCGCGAGCTCCTGCTCCGCTGCCCGCGCTGCACGTCTGCGCCCCTAGCCTCCGCGCAGCTGGCCGTCCTGGCGCCTCCCGGGCAGCGCTTCGGCTACGACCTCATCGCCTGGGTCGGGCTGCAGCCTACCACCACCTGCGCCAGCGGAGCGAGATCCGCGGGGACCTCGCCCGCCGCGGCATCCGACTCTCGGGCGGTTCCGTGACCGCGCTCTGCGACCGCTTTCTGCATCTGCTCGGATGCCTGCACCAGCGCCGCGCCCCGGCCCTGCGGGCCGCCATGCGGCACGGCTACCCCCTGCATCTCGACGCCACCTGCGAGCAAGGTCTCGGCGGGCTGTTCGTGTGCCTCGACGGCTGGCGAGGCTGGGTGCTGCACGCCGCGCGCATCCGCTCCGAGAACGCCGCCGAACTGCAGCTCGCCCTGCAGGTGACGCTCGACGAGTTCGGCCCGCCGCTGGCCTTCGTGCGCGACCTGGGCAGCGTCATGGCCAAGGCCGTCGCTGCCTGCCGGACCTCGTCCGCACCCGACCTGGTGTGCCACTTCCACTTCCTCGCAGCCGTCGGAGGCCGGCTGCTGGCCGCCGACCACGCCACACTGCGGCGCGGCCTGGCGCGCTGGAAGGTGCGCAGCCGCCGCTCTGCTGGAGTCGGTCGCCGAGCAAGTCGGGCAGCACCGCAGCCAGCTGCGCCGGCGAGTCCAGGAGCATCGCCGGCAAGGTAGTGGCGGCAGGCACTGTCTCGAAGCGATCGTGCTCGACTACCTCGACCGCTACTGGGACCACCTCTTCGGGCATCCCCTCGCGCGGGACGCGGAGGGCCGCCTCGTGGCGGTCGTGGAGCGCACGAACAATCCCGCCGAGCACTCTTTCTCCCAAGCCAAGCGCAAGCTGCGGCGCCGGGTGGGCCGCGTGCACTTGGGGCGCGACATGCAGGGCCAGCCGGCACAGGTCGCCCTGACCGCCAACCTGCACGATGCGGACTATGTCAGGATCGTGTGCGGCACTCTGGACGGACGGCCCCGGGCGTTTGCGAAACTGGTGCGTTCCGGACAGACCACGGCCCGCCCGGCTCTCGACCGCTACGCCCGTAACTCCGACCTGCGCCGCCGCGTCAGCCAGTGGTCGCAAGAGTCCGGCAACGGCACAACACCCTCGCAGCCCACCTCCAGCTCACCTCTCTGAAACCCCCTGCAGTCGCCGCCCCCAACCGAATCGTGACGCGATAGTCCGGCAGGCTCGTGCGCGGCCGGCAGTAGACCGCTTGCAAGCCCATCTTGCGCATCAGTCGGCGCACCTGGTCGCGGCCCGCCGGATAGCCCTCCCGCCGCAGATGCCCGCTCATCTGCCGACTGCCGTAAGACTGATGCGCCGTGTACAACTCGTCGATCCGCCGCATCTGCGCCAGCTGCTCCGGATCCACTGCCTGCGGCTGGTAGTACAGCCCGGAACGACACACCCCCAACAAACGGCACTGCAGGCGCACACTCGCCTGCGGGTGATCCCTCTGCACCACGCTCTGGAGCATGGACCGGCAATGCGTTCCCACTCGCTCTTCAAGAAATCCCGCTCGATCACCAACTACCCGATCTTCTCGTGCAGCTTGCGGATCTCCGCCTCCCGCTCATCCTGACCGGGCCCACCCGCCCGCTCGAGCAATTCGGCCAAGCGCTCGCTGGCCGTGCGCTTCCACTGGCTCACCTGGTTCGGATGCAACTCGTGCCGCGCCGCGATTTGCTGCACCGTGCGGTCCCCCCGCAATGCTTCCTTCGCCACCCGCGCCTTGAATCCCGCCGTGAACGTCCGTCTCTTCGCCATCGTTGACTCCTTTCGAGCCTGGCGAAATCCACCTTTGCGAATGGTCCAAAATCCCCGGACCACCTCTGCTCATGCCGTGTCTAGGCTTGGCCAAGCACTCACGACACCTACGACCTCACGTTCCTGAGTAGAGATCGACAGGATTCGCCATTTTATGGCGAGAAAAAGCCATCAAGTCCTTGACAGGCCCCAGCCGCCGTGATACGATCAACCCGGATTGCAGAATCCAGACAAGGAGGAAATTGCTATGCGTTCAAGGGTGGTGCAGTTCCTGTTGGTTGCGGCGTTGGCTGCGGTCCAAGTTTCCAGTCTTTCCGGTCAGACCGCTCTCGGCTCGATTTCCGGCCTCGTGACCGACCAGTCCGGGGCCTCTGTGCACGACGTAGCGATCGAAGTCACTGACATCGGACGCAACACGACCTTCAGGTCTTCGTCGAACGAGCAGGGCTTCTACGTCGTCACTCAGCTGCCGCCTGGAACCTACAGTCTCACGGCGGAGGCTGCCGGATTCCGTCGCTACGAGCTCGGGGCCATCTTCGTTTCGACACAGGAGAAGGTCTCGGCGGACATCATTCTCGAATTGGGCGCTGTCACGGAATCGGTGTCGGTAACGGCCAACGTCCTAGAACTGGAGACGGGTACGTCCACGTTGAGCGCCGTCATCGAGAACAAGAAAATTCTCGATCTGCCCTTGAATGGACGCAACGTGTTCGCGCTGGCCTTGCTGACCGCGGGCGTCTACGCCAGCGTCCCTACCTCCTCGACCGGTGGTATCGGCGAGGCTTTTCACGTCCAGGGCCGGTTCATCGCAAATGGCGGACGCGAATCTTCCAATGCCATCATGCTCGATGGGGTATCGGTCAACTCGAACGGCATTGCCGAGGGCCGGCAGTTTGCCACGGGTGTTCCTTCGGCCGATGGAATCCAAGAGTTCAGGGTGCAGACGAATGGCTACTCCGCCGAGTATGGCCGCAGTGGTGGAGGCGTGCTCACTCTCGCAACCAAGTCCGGTACGAACGACGTGCACGGAACGGCGTTCTGGTACATGCGAGACAGTTCGATGGACGCGAACAACTTCTTTGCCAATGCCGCGGGCCGAGAACTCGGCGAGTTCAGGCGCCACGATTCCGGCGGCAGCATCGGCGGTCCGATTGTTTCCGACAGGGTCTTCTACTTCCTCAATCTGGAATCGCGGTATGCGCGCTCAGCGACGTTGCGCCGCCACACTCTCCCGACTCCCTTGCAGCACCAGGGGGACTTCTCTGAGTCTCGGAACGCTGGCGGGGCGCTGCGTGTGATTCACAACCCGTTCACGACGGAGCCGGACCCAGCTGCCCCTGGGCAGTTTATCCGCCAGCCGTTTCCCAACAACAGGATCCCGGAGAGCATGCGAGATCCCATTTCGCGCAACATCCTCGACTACTATCCTGAAGCGAACGCGGCCGGGAACCAGCACACCAGCCAGTTCAACTGGGTCGGCCAGTTCTCCCGGCCGAACGACGCGAATCGCCTCACCACTAAGACGGATTTCAATCTCAGCGACAGACAGCGCCTGTTTGTGCGCTACAACTACTTCGGCAACACGAACGATACTCCACAAACATGGGCAGACAATCCCGCGTGCCCCAATCCGGATTGCGTCAGCATTTACAGCCGCCAGCAAAACGCGGCGATTGATTACACCAACACAATCAATGCGCAGACCGTGTTGAACTTGAGATGGGGAGTTGGCCGCTCCATCCTAGACCGGGAGGTGGGGCACCTAGGCTTCCAGCCCTCGAAGTTGGGCTATCCGCAATACATGGAGGAGGGTGCCGACGTCTTGATGTTCCCCCGCTATAACGTGCAAGACTTCACCGCTCCCGCCGCCCAGCATCACCTGAATTACAAGTCCTCAATCATGGTGCACACTCTGCTCGCCAATCTCACACGCGTGGAAGGGCGCCACAATCTCAAGATCGGGGGGGACTTCCGGTTCAACTTCGTGAACTACAGTCAGCGCGTGTACAACCCGGTCTTTACTTTCAACCGAGCCATGACCCAAGGGCCCGACCCGCGGCGGCCGAGTGGGCGGGCAGGCCACGGACTGGCCTCATTCATGCTGGGCACCGGCGCAGCCGGCGCACTGACCCATAACAACCGGCCCGCCAGTGCGAACCGATACTTCGGCCTGTACTTCCAGGATGATTACAAGGTAAATCGCCGACTGACTCTCAACCTTGGATTGCGCTGGGATGTCGAGACGGGGAAGACTGAGCGCTACGACCGGATTACGGTCTTCGACCCGGTCGTCAGGAACCCGGTCAGCGATGACGTGGGATCCGAGGTGCGAGGAGGATACCTGTTTCCCGGAAAGGGCATGGCCAGCAACAGGCTGCATCCAACGCAGTGGGCAAACCTGAACCCTCGAGTAGGCTTTGCCTATCAGGTAACCGAGAAGACCCTGATCCGAGGTGGCTACTGGGTGATGTTCGATGCAGCGATTTACGGAGCCGCTGGTCGCCTCGGTTCGGGAACCGTGTATAACGCCAGCACCCAATGGCTAGCAACCTTGGACGGAGTCACCCCCTTTCGCAACATGAGCGATCCGTTTCCCGACGGAATCAACTTCGCAGAAGGGGATTCCAACGGGCTCGCAGCAGCATTGGGGCAACCCGTTTCCCAAGCTCCGTTCCCGGACAGCATGCCAGTTCCGTACAACCAACAATGGAACTTCACCATTCAAAGATCGCTAGGATCGAATCTCCTCTGGGAGGCCGCTTACGCTGGCAGCAAGGGAACGCATTTGCCGCTGGACTGGCAAGTGGACCAATTGCATCCGGACTTCATCTCGCCCGACAACAACCTTCTGCAACTCGTCGACAACCCGTTCTACGGGATCATTACCACCGGCGTGATGGCGCAGCCGAGGGTGCAGCGCGGCCAGTTGCTCACGCCGTTCCCGCAATACCCCGGTGCGCGGTTGCCCAAGCAAGGATGGGGCAACTCAAACTACCACTCGTTCCAGACCCGACTGGAGCAGCGTTTCGCTGCCGGCACGAGCTTCATGATCGCCTACACGTTCGCGAAGACGATTTCCGATGGCGGCGACGATGTGTGGCTGGGCTCCAATGAATCCAATGCGTATTGTAGGCACTGCGACCGCTCCGTTTCCGTCTATAACCAGACGCATCGCCTCGTCACAAACTTCACCTACGAACTGCCGTTTGGTCGGGGCAAGCGTTTCGGGAGGAGCTGGAGCAAGGCGCTGGACGCTGTTCTGGGCCAGTGGCAGATCAACGGAATTGGGACTCTGAACAGCGGGCTCCCGCTTCGGATGAGGATCAATCAGAACACCAGTCGTTCGTTCGGGGGTGGCCAGCGTCCGGACTCCACGGGACAAAGCGCCGAGCTGGGTTCCGGCAAGACCTTGAATCGATGGTTCGACACGGAGCAATTCGTGAGACCTGAGCAGTTCACCTTTGGCAACGTCGGTCGGGTTCATCCCACGTTGCGGTCCGATTTCGTCGAAGCTCTTGACTTCTCCGTGTTCAAGAATTTCCGGTACGGCGAGCGCTGGAAGTTCCAGTTCCGGGCCGAGGCCTTCAACGTGTTCAACCATCCCGTCTTCGGCGCTCCCAACACGGTGTTCGGGAACCCGAACTTCGGTCGCGTTGTCAGCCAGGCCACCGCTCCACGACAGATTCAATTGGCTCTGCGATTGCAGTTTTGAGCCACAGTTTCGTGGACCAGACCGTGGGCTCGGTGGGAACAGGGGGTGCCCAATGCGCCGATTGGAGACTCAGTGTGGTCGTCGCGGGGGTGAGGTCGATTTCCGAACCGGAAGAAGGCTTCCCACAAGAGAGAATTGCGTGAAGCGTTTGTAGTTCGTACGCACGATCGATCGACTCAGGGGCTCCTTCGCCTTCGGTCACTGCGAGGCGATGGCCGACGAGAACCCGAAGTTGGGCTATCGCGTCAGAATTTGGTTGGCCAGGTAGCGTTCACGGTGCGCTGACGACCAGAGCGAGTGCGCCAACTCGGCCGGGCTCGATTGAATTCTACGAGGCTCATCCGCAGATCTTGTGGGTATCGGGGGGCTTGCCGAGCGGTCTTAGCCGAACCAGTCGAAGAAGTCCTCGAGCGTCTTCTACTTGCGGTGCTGGCCGACCCACAGCAGGCGGTGGCAGCCTGAGTCGAGCTGGCACACGAGAGTCAGCTACTGGTGGCCCTTGTGCCAGCCGATTTCGTCCACGCCGACGACCCGGATGTCGTCGCGGCGCACATGCTCGCGGCCCCATCGCACGGCCATGGCGACCGAGCGATGCACGCATTCCCAAGAGACGCCGCAGGCTGAGGCGGTCTCCTTCCAAGAGAGTCGCTTGGCCCAGCCGGCGAGCATCTAGGCGAAGGCCTTGGTGACCGGGCGCTTGCCGTCGGCCCAAGGCACCTTCTCGACCTTGATCTTGCCACACCGGCTGCAGTTGACGCGGCGCATGCCGTACACCAGCGCGACCGGCAGGCCCAGCACGGGCTCGAACTGGAAGCGGCGCGGCTTGAGCCGGTCATATCCAGGTCCGGGCGTGCCGCAGACCGAGCAGATGGGGCGGTTGCCGGCACGGGGCCGCACCTGCACCTCCAAGCGCCCGTCCCCGTTGGCATTCTCCAGCAGGCGGACCTTGCCGTAGGCGAAGCCGGGTATGTTGTAAACTCGATTGAGAATCGTGGTTAACCGCATGAGCCACCGCACATACAGTACCATGCTGGCACACGTCCGGGACCATTTGGTGTCCTTGACGCAGAACCCGCAGCTCACCCGATGCGGGCAAGCAACTACTGCAAGAAGGAAGGGCAGCTATTGGGCGCGAGCCCACGTACCGCCCACCAAGCCATGCTCACCCATCATCGGACCCACTTTGTGCGGGCGAGGCTGATATTGTTGCGTGGCAGGTGGCTGTCGACACCATTGTGACTGTGCAGCGTTCAGGCGATGCCGCGGACCCAAGCGCGAGAGCCAACAGGCCTCCAGTGGGGCGCGCATCCGAACTCGTTGGGTTCCCGCCTTCAGGCACACAGGGGCTGGCACCTCCTGTTCTGAAGGAGAATATTGCCGTTCCAACAGAAATAAACGACATACGGCAGCGCATGTAAGCGGGTCTCGACTCAAGACACGCCGATTGCTCGCTCCTGCTGATGCTTGTACTTCAGGTCAGAATGGGCGACTTCGAGCGCACGGCGGGATTCCGACTTTACGTCTCTGAGCGCCTCGTCGGCAATGCCCCCGAATCCCATGCTGCTAGGTTCGTTGTCGGGGCGATTGCGGAGCGCTCGGCGCACATCACGGATTAAGTCACCGCGAGGGTTATCGCGGTCCTCCTTTCAGCGACCCACTCAAAGGACAGAGAGGGGAGGCAGGCACGTTCCCCGACCGACGTGTGATCCAGCGCTTGGTCAGGCTCGTTCGGAAAGAGCAGCGGTCCAGCCTGAACCCGGAAGGCCCATCCGACAGCCCCATTGCCAACCATGCCCGACCGCCAGTTCTGCTCGGTCGCATGTACGGTGGCATGGTAAAATCAGCCCACCATCATGGGCAACTTGGATAGACGAAAATTCATTAGCGGTTCGCTGGGAGCCGCGGCCGCCGTGGGCGGTGCGCAGTCGGCTCCGGCCGCAGCGCGTGGCGACGTGCCGACCCGGGTCTTCGGCAAGACCGGCGAGCAGCTGACGGTCATCGGGCAGGCCGGCGGCCGCTTTCCGTTGTGCTCCTTCGAGGAAGCGAAGGCCATCACCCGCAGAGCCTACGACCTCGGAATCAACTACTTCGACAATGCGCACAGCTACTGGGGCGGCCGGTCCGAGGAGGTCTTCGGAGCGGTCCTTCCGGAATTCCGCAAGGATGTCTTCATCACGACGAAGAGCACAGACCGGACCCGTGACGGGGCGACTGCCGAGCTCGAGCTCTCGCTGCAGCGCCTCAAGACAGACTACGTGGATCTGTGGCAGATTCATGCCGTCGGCGAAATGGACGAGGTCGAGCAGATCTTTGGCCCCGGCGGGGCGATCGAGGCCTTCGAGGCAGCCAAGCAAGCCGGAAAATGCCGGTTCATTGGTTTCACGGGCCATCGGGACCCGAATGTTCATGTCGCCATGCTGGAGCGGTACGACGCCTACGACACCATCCTGATGCCCCTGAATCCCGCGGATCCCTCCTACCTGAGCTTCGAGAAGGAAGTCCTGCCCAAAGCGGTCGAGCGCAATCTGGGAATCCAAGGAATGAAGAGCTTGGCCAACGCGAAGCTGCTGCAGTCCTTCAGCGTGCGGCAGTGCATCCGTTACGTGCTGAGCCTTCCCATCCACTGCCTCGCCGTCGGCTGCACCACGATTGGGCAGATCGAGGACGATGTCCGTGTCGCGAGCGCGTTCGAGCCGTGCACGGACGACGAGATGGCGTCGATCCGCGAGCGAGCGGAGCGTCTCGCTGGAGCGGGCTTGGAGGACTGGAAACGCGATCTGCAGCAAGCGTCGCGGCGTCCGGTTTACACAGGAGCGTAGCAGGCGCAACAAGCATCTCAGCGCCTTCCCGTCGGCTTGACTGAGAGCGTCGCCAAGATTCTCAAGAGTGCGGCTCCCGAGGGAAGGCAAGGGTACTGATTGATGCCGTAGCACTGGATCCGGGTTGCATGGTCGCTACAATTCGACCATGCAACCCGGCGTTCGCTTCGTCACCCTCGCGCTCATTCTTGCTACCGGGTGGCTAGC
This sequence comes from Bryobacterales bacterium, assembly GCA_963662745.2. GTDB lineage: Bacteria > Acidobacteriota > Terriglobia > Bryobacterales > UBA6623 > VXMF01. The sequence continues at coordinate 2,126,426 of CAXXUI010000001.1, read as the reverse complement.
GGTCCAGCTTGCGGACACTCCGCCGACTCGGGCCGCCGACTCCGATGCGAGGCCGCAGGGCGCCAGCGATCCCACTTGGTCCCCGGACGGCGCGAGACTGGCGTTCTCACTGTTCGGGAGTATCTGGACGGTCGAGGCCGCAGGCGGCCAAGCGGAGCAGCTGACCACCTCAGACGGCTTCCATGAGCATCCCGCTTGGTCGCCCGATGGCGGCCGGATCGCCTTCATCGTTGGCCAGAACCCGCGTGGCAGGTTCGCCAAGGTTCGGGGACAGCTCGCGATCGTCGACCTCGAGGGCGGCCAGGAGCGCAGGCTGAACCTGCCGTTTCCCACCGGCGGCACGCCCGCTTGGTCTGCGGACGGGAAGTCGCTCTACTGCCCGCTGTCCGTCCCTAGCTCCGGTGCTCTCCTCTTCCGGATCGATCCAGCGTCGGGAGCGTCTGAGGCGCTGCAGACCCGCCCTCAGAGGGGGGCTGCCGGGGCGTGGTCGGAAGTGTCGGCCGATTCCGAGACCGTGTTTGTCGCCACGCAAAGGACCGGGCCGGCGCAGGTGTGGTCGATGCCGTCTCAGCGGGGGGGATTCACCGTCCAGTTCCCGCTCACTCGCTACCGCCCCGAGGACATAGCGCTGCTGGATGGCGTGAGCTCCGCCCCGGGCGGGTCGGCTGTCTATTCAGCCGACATCATCAACGGAGCCGGCAACTTCGAGCTCTACCGAGTGTCGGCGGATGCCGCCGAACCGGTGGCGCTCACCTCAAGCCCCCGACATGAGCTGTCGCCCGCGGTGTCGCCCGACGGTGAGCGCATCGCCTTCGCGTCCAACCTGCTCGGCAATCTGGACCTGTTCACGATGCCGATTGGCGGTGGCGTAGCCGAGCATGTGCTCATCGATGGGCTGAAGTTCCGTCGTCCTTCGGGACGGGTCCGCGTGTCGGTCGTCGACGAGGCGGGCCAGCCCGCTGCGGCGCGGCTCTATGTCGAAGCCTCCGACGGCAAGGGCTACGCCCCTCGTGGCGAGCCGATCTTCTACTACCCCTTGAATCCGGACGGCCCCCGGGACGCCTTCTTCGTCGCCGTTGGCGACGCCGAGTTCGCCGTGCCGGCCGGTGGGCTGCGGCTGACCGCCGTGCGCGGTTTCGAGTACCGCCTCAGCAGCGCCGCCGTCGACATCCAGCCGGGCGAGACGGCCGATGTCGAGCTGCGGTTGGAGCGCTGGACGAACTGGAACCAGCGCGGCTGGTACTCGGGCGAGAACCACTTTCACGCCAACTACCTCGGGAGCTACTACCAGCGTCCGGCCCAGTCCCTAGCTTGGCTCAAGGCCATGGATCTCAACGCTGCCAACATGATTGTTGCCAACGCACAAGGTGCATTCGTGCATGACAGGGAGTTCTTCAGCGGCGAGGTCAGCCCGCTGTCCACGCCGCGCCACTTTCTGTACTGGGGGCAGGAGTACCGCAACAGCGATCCCCTCGGGCACATGGGTTTCCTGAACATCCGCAGCTTGGTGCCCCCGTCCTACACGAGCGTGCTGGGTAGCGACTCGCCGTACGACTTCCCGCTGAACACGATGGCCGCGCTGGAGGCCCGGAGTCAAGGGGGCCTGGTCACGTACATGCATCCCATTACTGGAGTGATGCGCGATGTCTTCGATACCAATCTCGGAGCGAAGGAGAGCGTCGTGACAGCCGCCCTCGGGGCGTTGGACACCCTTGACCTGCTGCCCTACGGCGACAGCAGCTACCGGTTGTGGTACACGCTGCTCAACTGCGGGTTCAGGATCTCCGCCGGCGCGGGAACGGATGCCTTCACCAATTGGCGCGGAATCAATCGCATCCCCGGCGGGAGCCGGCAGTATGTCCATGTCGGCGGTCCGATGAGTTGGGAGCGCTGGGTCGAGCGCTACAGGGAGGGCCGTTCCTTCGCGACCACCGGCCCGCTGCTCACGTTCGACGTCAATGGCAGGACCATGGGCGAGGAGGCTAAGTTCGTCCCCGGCGCGACCTACCGCGCCACACTCAGGGCCGACGTGATGTCGAGGACGCCGATCGGACGCGTCGAGTTCGTTCAGGAGAGTCGAGTCATCGAGAGCGCGGATGCGAGGATGTCTCGGACGTTCCGGTTGGAGAAAGAAGTTGCTGTGAGCGACTCGACATGGTTCGCGGTCAGAGTGTACGGTCCCGGCGCCCCGGGGCTGACCACGAGGGCGATGGCTCATTCGAGTCCCGTGCATGTGCTCTCCAATTCGAGTCCCGTACTGGTGCGGGAAGACTTGCAACTGGCCGTCCGATGGGTCGATAGGCTATGGGCCTACTTGGTGGAGCGTGACAACTTCGGTTCGGCCGAGAACCGCGAGTCCGCGCAGCAGATGATTGATCGAGCACGCCAGCACTACCGGGCCAAACTCCGGGGCCTGACACTAGATGATGACAGGTAGACGCGAGTGTCAGCGCACTTTGCGACCAAGAACTCCAACCGAGCGCCAGCCGGCCTCGAAGGCCCGCAAGGCCTGTTTCGACTACCGCGTCAAGGAGTCCGGGCTAGCCTCAGCCTATGGTGCGGTAATCGAAGCGACAGGCCATCTGCACGATCTCGGCTACCTCTGGCAGGCAGGTGCTGAGACAGGCGACTACTTCGAGCCAGGGATCCCAAGTTTGATGGGCTATGTGGAGCGCAGGCCGGATCTCTGGATCCGGCGGTAGCGCCACCCGAGATCGCCCCTCCGTTCGGCTGAGGACTACGTTCCGTCGGTCCGGGCATCGATCAACGCCAGCCTCAGACATCTTGGCACCGTGGGGTAGGAGACTGCCAATTAGCCGATTGGGTCTGCCTGAGGGAAGGACTGACAGAGCGGCGAGGAACTGTGTTCCAAGCTGTCCCGGAGTGACGCGCCACGACCGATCCAGCGGGCGGGATGTGCCTTGCATCGGTCGTACCTTCGTCCTTCTTGCTTCGCAACACCTGTCGTAGCGATGCCGTGCGGGGTTGGAAGCGGCCATCGCACTGCCTGTACCTCGACTAGGACTGCCTCTCCTCCTGCGCCCCGTGGGACCGTAGCCGAGCTGGCCAGCGCCGCGCCGTCCACCTACTCCTCCAGCTCCCGCCGCCCCGGTCCCTCCGGCACGGGCCACGACGGCCCCGCACGCGCTGCGATCCGCAGCACCTTGTTCGCCGTCGAGGTCGAACCCCGCACCAGCCCGCCACCTCCCGCTGCGCACCATCCACCTCGTGGCGCAACCGTAGCGTCTCCTAGATTTAATCCGTGGCAATCCTCTGCCTTGCCATGTCGCCCTCCTGCCAACGCGCCGCCGCCCCGGAGCCCGTCGCCGCACATACCGGCCACCCGCCTTCACGGTGACTGCTCCAACGCAAGGTTGCATCTCCCTGCCAGAAGCGTTCGCTTGGCTTTCGATTGTGCAGATAGGGTCAGGACTTGGCCAGGAGGCGCACTGGGGAGCAGGCAAGTGCGCTGTGGCGGGAGTTCTGCTGAGGAGTGGCGGGGACGCTGGATTGCTGGTTGCTCTTGGCCGGCGCAGGGGCCCTGCAGTCGGTGGAGGGCGTGCCCATCGATGGTGCTCCTCTGGGATGAACGAGTCCGAGTAGGAACTGCCGTGGATACAGGATGGCCAGACCGTTCGTCCGAGAGCGGTCTCCGGTGCCTTGCCAGCCCGATTCCGCCTCTTGGACTGGAACCAGATGACTCCTCAGTTGCGGAGGGTGCAGCGCCTGGTGAACCATCGCCCCCAGTAGGCATGCCATACTCCATAGCGAGTGCGGTTCTTCAACACCGAGGGCGAGGTCGTTGCAGCCAAGCACTACTGCATCCCTCCCCTCCAACGTGTTGACCTCGACGAGATCCTAACGCTGATCGATCGAGAGAAGTACTTCATCCTCCACGCGCCCCGTCAGACCGGCAAAACAAGCGTCCTGGCTGCGCTCGCCGACCACCTCAATGCGAGCGGCCGCTACCGTTGTGTCTACGTCAATGTCGAGCCGGCGCAGACCGCCCGCCAAGATGTCGGTGCAGGCATACGCACGATCCTGGCCCGCGTCGCGGTTGCGGCTCTACGAACCACTGGGGAGGACCTAGTCCGGAAGACTTGGCGGAGCGTCTTGGCGGAGGACGGCCCTCACTCGGCCCTCATGAGCGTCCTGTCAGAGTGGGCGGCCTCGAGTGCCAAGCCTCTGATCCTGTTCGTGGACGAGATCGACGCCCTGATCGGGGACACCCTGATCTCGGTGCTGCGCCAGCTGCGCGCCGGCTACCGCGACCGGCCCCGGTGGTTCCCCCAGAGCGTGGTGCTGTGCGGCGTCCGCGATGTCCGCGACTACCGCATCTTCTCGGCGGAGAAGGGCTCCCACATCACCGGGGGCAGCGCGTTCAACATCACGGCCAAGTCCCTGCGTCTCAGGGACTTCCGCGAAGACGAAGTGCGCTCCCTGCTGCTGCAGCACAGCGACGAGACCGGCCAGCAGTTCGAGGCCGGTGCCATCGATCACATCTGGAACCTCACCCAGGGCCAGCCTTGGCTGATCAACGCCCTCGCCTACCAAGCCTGCTTCAGAGACCGGCGGGGCCGAGACCGCAGTCGGCCCGTGATGGTCGCGGCCATTGACCAAGCCAAGGAGACGCTCATCCTCAACCGCGTCACGCACCTCGACCAGCTCGCTGACAAGCTTCGCGAGGAGCGGGTCCGGCGGGTGATCCTGCCGATGATCGCGGGCTCTCTCGGAGACCCCTACTCGAAGCGCGACCTCGAGTACGTCCGCGACCTCGGCCTCGTCGCACTCGCCGACCCGCCGCGAATGGCCAACCCGATTTACGCTGAAGTCATCCCCCGCGAGCTGACCGCCGTCCAGGAAGGCGAGCTCAAGGACCTCGTCTCCCCGCGCTGGTACATCCAGCCGGACGGCAGCTTGGACGTCAAGGCGCTGCTGGCCGGGTTCCAGGACTACTTCCGCGAGCACTGCGAGTCGTGGCTGGACCGCTACGGCCATCGGGAGGCGGGCCCCCAACTTGTGCTGCATGGCTACTTGCACCGCGTCGTCAACAGCGGCGGACATATCACGCGGGAGTACGCCATCGGCCGCGGACGCTCGGACTTGGTCGTCGAATGGCCCTGCCCGGGGCGCCCGTTGGCTGACCGTCCCCTCAAGCAGGTCATCGAGTGCAAGGTGGTCGGCGAGAAGAGGGGCTTAGAGAGCACCATCGGCCAGGGCTTGGAGCAGACGGCTTGGTACATGGACCGCTGCGGCGCGGAATCCGGGCATCTGGTGGTCTTCGAGCTACGGCCCAACAAGTCCTGGGAGGAGCGGGTGTTCCGCAGGGACCCCGAGCCCGGAGCCCCGCCGATCACGGTGTGGGGAATGTGACCGGTGCCGCGCGAGCGCCCATCTGGCGGCCCTTGGCGTCCGCCGGCGCGCGACGACTCCCAATCCCCCGGCAAGTGTGGTCGCATGGATCGGCATCCAGTCGGCGGCCGAGTGGCGAGACCTCAACTGTCCGTGGCAAGAGCCTCCCGGATGGCGTGTTGAGGGCAGCGATGCTCCATGCTGCTTCCACAGGCTCGCGGAGAAAGCAGGGGCCGCCTTAGCTTCACCCGTAAACGGTACTGACCGGTGCTATAGTCCGCTCCCGCGATTCTTTGGCAATGTGACACTCTGGCGAGCTACGTAGTCCCGTCCAGCGTGCCGTGACCTATAGCAACAGCCAGTAGTGGCCGTTGTGGATGCGGAGCGTTCGGAAGGCTTGGACGCCATCGTCCACCTGATCTCGGGCTACGCAGCGAGGACCCCAATCCAACGAGGGTTGGAAGTTCGGACTGTCGCTGTGCGTGCATGCACAGCGAATGGAGGCGAGGAGGGAGGGCCATTCTCCCAGCGCCAACTTCCATTCAGTCTCTGCCGCCCGGCTATTCCAAGTCAATGAGGGGACGACGCGTCATTGAAGAAAGCAGCGCTGGGCGAATCCAGTGTCGGCACCACTAGAGCCCGGTCCAGGAACTCGTTGCGCATCTCGCAAGATGTCTCGGCGATCAGCGAGCAGTTGTGGCAGGCTGCACCGTGCAGCCACTTCCCCTCCAACACATCGTCCGGCCTGTGCAGGGCCCAAACAGGATCGCTGGAGCACAAGGCACCTGCCCGAAGTGCTCGCTCAAGGTGCGACTTTCCGCGATGACCTGCAACCCATGCAACGCTGAACGGTTCTCGGCGATCTCGGGAGTTGCGATATGCTGCACCAGCTGGCCACTTCTTGGCAACAGCTTCTTCCACTGCGCACTCTTGCTCAGGCACGGACAGCACCCTGGCGACTTGAGGGAAGTAAGCGTTGGTCGCGGTTCGAATCAGCAGCCGACTGTCCAGTTCGCACTGCTCCCAATCGTGTGGCCCGAGCCAAGGGCGAGTTCCCGGGCAACGGCCGAGGCTGCGCAGGCCGCGGTCGGCGGCTTCACTCAACCTCTTGCTTGCGCCACATTCGCAGCGGACGATTAGGTCAGTCAAGTCACCCCCCGTGTCCCTGTCAATCAGCCACAGCGGCCTCGGGCACTGTCTGTCACCGTGAACGAGCCATCGCCAATCGATATCCGCGACATGTCCTTTGGGGCACGCCCGGACGAATCGCGTAGCCACCAGTCGCTTGCGGCCATCACGCGGCGGCTTCATCGCCAGTATCCTTGAGTTCTAGCAAGCGCCGACCGGTCTGCCCACGATTAGTTGGGGCTTTCTGATCCTCCTCTTGACGGACGAACCACTTGGGGAAGGTGCGGACCGCGACATAGCTCGGTCTCACTCCCCGCCGGTACCGGAATCCGCTCTCGGAAGCTGGTGGGGCGTGCAGCCGCGGAGGAGTGCCGGTCTGGAGTCGACTGGCGTTGCCACTGCCAGCTGCGGCAATGTGACCGTCTCTTCTCCTTGCTCTGCAACCGGACCCAAGACGCTGCCAACCGTGCTCGGCCAGCTTGGTGATGGCCGCCTGCCCTGGACTGAGAAGCGGTGGTTGACGACTAACCGTCGTTGTACGACACGGTGCTTCCGAACACGGGCCGCGACGAGCAGTGTGGTCGCGTTTCGAACGTGGCCCGATGTCGGGCCGGACTCCAGCCCTTGTAGGTGTCGGACGGCAGCGCCCTTCCAGATGGGCTGGCTCTGATGCTGGGGCGATCGGCTACGGCGGTTGTGTCGAAGGACGGCTGAGTTGCGCCGGCCATTCCTCGTCGCAATCGAGCGAGTCTCACTTCGTGCCAGCCAACACGGACCGACCCTCAGCGGCTGGGGTTGGTTTGGGCGCGAAAGCGCTGCGCCGGATGCCCCGCACCGTGCCCCGCAAGGTGAGGGACGCTGCCGGCTGGGTGCTGACCATGAGCGCTTGGAGTTTGGTTTCAGGGGTCTCCGACGAGTACCGGGACATGGCCGTCAACAGCCGGTTGCCTGAGGAAGGTCAGCGAAGGGCGAAGAAGGGCCGGCCACGGCCAATGTATCCCTTACTGCGAGGCACGGCCAGCGTCCTCGGCGTCCCTGGATTGGACAGCGGATGGCTGACCGCCGAAGGGCGTGCCGAGTGAGATGCTGAGGCTGTTGAGAGCGACTGACGGGCGGTGGGTGACGATTCGCGGTTTGCGATCAGACCAGTCCGCCGCGGGCGAAGGGCGGACCGCAGGTTGACCGAGACAGGTGGTTTCTACCGTCGGAAGCCTGGTGCGGGGAAGTCCGTCCTAGGTGGCGGACGGCAGTTGGACCTCGATGGCGACGGACAGCTCTTGATCATCCACGCGATGAGTGGCAGTCTCAGCCGACCTGTACCTCCACCTGAATCGCACCGGCTCGCATAGCCTTGCGAATGACTTCCGCCGGTGACGGACAGATCTAGGACTCCAACGCTGGCGCCTCGTCGAACTGTTGGCCGACGGCCTGACTCGGTGGCGCTCAAGCCGCTTGCAGCTTCATTGGCTGGCTACTGGCCGACAGATTCGTCGACCGGCGCTCGGCGGATCCGGACGCGATTGAGGGCCATCAGGTCGCGGCCCGGAGTCGAGACCACGCGGATCCGAAGTTCCGAGGGCCCACTGGGCAGGCTGACTGAACCCACCAAGCGAGGCTCGTAGAATGACCGACCGGTCGTGGCGCTGACACTTCCCTCCAGCGTCTCCCTGCCCGCGTTGACCTCGAATTTGCCGCCGGCGTCGTCTAAGTCGCAGCCGTAGACCAAGGTGATCTCGTAGCGTCCCGCCTCGACGACATCAATCTTCCAGCGCGCCGACTCGCCGGGCTCCCGCCAGCCGGAAATCGTGTCCCAATAGTAGGCGCCGAACGTGTACACGGTCGCTTCTTCGACCGGCTTGCTCCCAAGCGGGGCCGGCGGCGTAGGAGGGCGGTGGTAGGGCTGTGTCGTGCTCGCATGACGGCCTTGGTGGATCGCCCAGCTGGGATAAAGATCCACCGGATCCTCCAAGGGGTGGCCGACCGGCACCGCCGCAGGGGCGAACTCTTGGCCTTCGGTGACATCTGCCAGCCAGTCGACGAATTCCTTGCGCATCGAGCGGGCCAGCTCGGGGCGGTCACCTGCCAAGTCTTGCTGTTCGCTTGGATCCGTCAGAAGGTCGTACAGCTCGCTTCCCACGAGCTTGTAGCGGGAGCCTGACACGGCCCACCGGGAGCCGAGTTTCGGCGCGAATCGATCCCAAATATGGAAGAGTCTCCTGTCCGGTAAGGAGTCGGCTTGCCCGGACAGCAAGGGCAGCAGGCTGAGGCCGTCGAGACCGACTCCGGCGGGTGCCTCCCGGCCAGCCAGTTCGAGCAGGGTGGGGAACAGGTCCAGATGCGATCCGCGCTCCGTGACCTTGCGCCCGGCCTCAAACCGTCCAGGCCACCGGGCGTAGAACGGGGACCGGACGCCACCTTCGTAGACCGAACCCTTGCCGCCGCGCAGGCCGGACCGGAAGTGTCGGCTGACTCCTCCGTTGTCGCTCAGGAACAGGACCACCGTCTCCTCCCGCAGCCCCTCGGAATCAATCTCAGCCAGCAGGCGGCCAATCGCCGCGTCGCACTGCTCGACAAGCCCGTAGATCCGGGCGTCGCGGGAACTGATGCCGCGCTGGATGTACTTCTCATGCAAGGAGTCTGCAACCAGCAGGGGCGAATGGGGGACGTTGTAAGCCAGCATCAGGAAGAATGGCCTCTCGTCGCGGGATCTCACGAAAGACGCCGCCGCCTCGGTCAGTACGTCCGTGATGTGGCCGCGGACATGCACGGGGCGGCCGCGGTTGAGCAGTGCGTCGGGTTCCCAGTAGCGCTCCACGTGGCCGGCCGTGAAGTATACGGCTTCCTCAAACCCTCGCTGGTCGGGATGGAAGACACGGTACTCGCCAAGGTGCCACTTGCCGAACAGGCCGGTTCGGTAGCCGGCCCTCCGCAGCTCCTCGGCGATCGTCGTCTCGTCCGGACTGAGCGTGTCGCCGCCGAAGCGCGTGTTGTAGAGGCCCGTCCGCAGGTAGTGGCGGCCGGTCATAAGTCCGGCGCGTGTCGGAGCGCAGACCGGTTGCACGTAGAAGCGGGTCAGCTCAACGCTCTCGGAGGCCAGCCGGTCCAGCGACGGAGTATCGATGTCTTCGTTACCGTGGCTGCCGAGGTCCCACCAGCCTTGGTCGTCCGTGACGATGACCACGATGTTTGGTGGTGGCAATGCGTCTTGAGGCGCCGCCTGTGCCGCGGCGACGGCCAGAGAACATATCAAGACTGCGAGCAGCTGCACCATACGGTGGCCCGATTCTAGCCGAACGACGGTGCCTCCCCGCTCGGGGCGTGGCATACTGCGGTTGCCATGCCTTCAAGAGGTTGCCAAGCTGCGGCGGAATTGAGGCCGAGCGCGATCGCAGGCCCGCCCCTGGAAGTTCCGGCCGGCAGGAAATTGATGCGGCGGGAGTTCCTCGGCACCGTGGCGGCGGTGACCGGTCTCGCTGCTCCGCAAACCGTCGGTCTCGGCTTCGGAACCTACGCTCACCGCATGCTGGCGTGGGAGGATTCGCTGGAGCTGATCGCTAGGACAGGCTACGACGGCGCGGAGTTCGCGCTGATGCCCGGCTGGCCTACCGAGCCGGGGCTGCTGGTGGGGGCGGCGCGCGCCCGAGTTCGCGGTCGGCTCGGGGACTTGGGCCTCGGCTTGCCCGCCCTGCTGGAGAACCTCCGGGCAGTCGGTCCGTCCAGCACCACGGAGGCCAGTCTGGACCGTATTCGCGAGGCTGTTGGGCTGGGCAACGATCTCTCTCCGTCGGCACCGCCGATCCTTGAGACAGTGCTCGGAGGTGCCCCGGCCGAATGGGAGCAGGTCAGGAACCAAATGGTCGACCGGATCGGCGAGTGGATCCGGGTTGCCGAGTCCGGCAGGACTGTGATCTGCTTCAAGCCGCATGTAGGCAGCGCCGTCAACGGCATCGCTCGCAGCCTGTGGTTGATGAGCCAGCTCGACAGTCCTTGGTTCCGATGCACTTACGACTACAGCCACCTCTGGCTGGCTGGCGACGGGCTGGTGCCTTCCTTGAAGGCATTGCTGCCAGCGTGCTCCTACATCCACCTCAAGGACGCGACACGTGAGGGCGCAAGGCACCGCTTCCTGCTGCCCGGCGATGGCGCCACCGACTACGCTCAGCTCTTCCAGCAGGTCGCGGGTGCGGGATTCGGCGGCTTCGCGACCGTGGAGGTGAGCGCGCAGATCCACCGCGCGGACGGTTACGAGCCCATCGCCGTGACCCGCGCCTGCTACGAGCCGATGGCGGCCGCGATGGCGGCCGCCGGACTGTCGCGACGGTAGCCCGGACGACTTTGCTCCTTCATCTGCCTGCCGGGTCCGCCGTGCCGGAGGGTCTAGCCCCCGACTCGGGCCGGGCCGTCCGGGAACGGGTCCAGCCCGGGCTCGTAAGCCGGGTTGGCAGTGGGCACGACGGCTTCCGTCTCTTGGAGGAAGCGGTCTATCAGAGCGTTCAGCTCAGCAACTCTCCCCGGGCGCGATGCCGCTAGGTCGCTCGTCTCGCCGATGTCCTCACGGAGGTTGTACAGCTCGAGCCGATCGGTTTGGCCCGGCTCCTCGCAATAGAAGCGGATGAGCTTCCAATCGCCGCTCCGCACGGATGTGCTGGGCCGTTGCAGCGTCGCGGCCGAATAGTTCGGTATGTGCGTGAAGATCGCCTCCCGACCGAGCCGCTCGCCCCGCAGCGCCGGGACGATGCTAACGCCGTCCGGAACATGGCTCGTACGCCCCTCCGTGCCGGTCATCTCGAGGATCGTCGGATAGAAGTCGATGCTCTGGACGACGTCGTCGCTCACCGAGCCGGCTTCTGTCTCTCCCGGCCAGACCACGATGAGCGGTTCCCGGTGTCCGCCCTCGTAGATTGAGGACTTGCCCCACCGCAGCGGGGAGTTGCTCGTCACGGCCGCACCCCCGTCGAAGCGATGCACCATCCCGCCGTTGTCGGAGAAGAACACCACGATCGTGTTTTCGGCCAAGCCGAGATCGACGATCGCGCCCATCAGCGTGCCGACTGCTTGGTCGAGACTCTCCACCATCGCTCCGTTGATGGGGTTGCGCTGGGCGGCGGCGGGATCGGCCTTGCGACGGTACTTCTCCACGAGTTCGGGCTTCCCTTGGATGGGGGCATGCACGGAAAAGCACCAGTAGTTGAGGAAGAACGGGCGCCCTCTGTTCTCCCGCAAGAATTGGGTTGCCTCCAGTGCCATGCGGTCCTCGATGTGCTCCCCGTCGCGCCCGCGTCCCTCCCAGAACTTCCACGGACCGAGATAGCCGCCCGAAGGCCCTGGGCCCGGAAAGTGGGGAAGATCGATGTCGAAGCCCTGCTGGAGCGGGTCGTACGGCTCGCGGCCTAGATGCCACTTGCCGAAGTGCGCGGTGCGGTAGCCGTTGGCGTTGAGGGCCTCCGCCAGTGTGAAGTACTCCAGCCGCAGGCGAGTTACGCTCTCGGCTGCCAAGGCGGGCTCATTCTTCTTGCCTCGCGATCGCAGCGACTTCGTGAGCGTCTCCCGGGCGAGATGGCCGCTGGCCGTGGTGATTCCGAGCCTGGCGGGGTGCATTCCGGTGAGGATGCTGGCTCTCGTCGGCGAGCAGATTGCGGCTGCGGCGTAGGCGTCTGTGAACCGCATGCCGCGCCTCGCGAGGGCGTCGATGTGAGGTGTCTCGTAGAACGTGCTTCCGTAGACGCCCGTGTCCATCCAGCCGAGGTCATCGGCTAGTATGAACACCACGTTCGGAGGTCGCTGCGCTTGTGCGGTGGCGACTGCCGCCGTGAGGATCGCGGCGGCAGTGCCGGCCGCGAGGGCTGCGGATAGGCGGGTGCCGGAGCTGCCTTGGGGTTTCATGGTCTGATCGGTGCGGCCTTCTTCGGCACGGCGTCAAGTGCCGGCGGGGCCCGACGTCTATAGGATAGGTTTCCTCGCCTGCTTCGGCGAGTGCCGGATGGCGCGGCCCAGTCGCTGTCCGCTGTGACGGTTGATTGTGGGAGGTGCCCGTTGCTGATGCCAGTTCGAGATCGGGATCGACTCTCCTTGGCGTGGCTTGGCCGGAGCCGCCAGGCTGAGTCTGCGTTCCTGATCGCCGCGTTGGCGGTGGTCGTGCTGGCCTGCGAGCCATCCGAGCGCGCCCCGGGCGGCCTGCCGGAGCTTCCCGACGTCTCAGTCGAGTCGATGTCCCCTCAAGCCCGGGAGCTAATCGTTGAGGCGCGGAGAGCGGCTCTGTCCAACCCAGGAGACGCCGAGGCGGCTGGCCGTCTCGGCATGGCGCTGCAGGCTTACGAGCTGCGTGGCCATGCTGAGGCCTGTTACCTGAGGGCGCGGAAGCTCGCTCCGGGCGATTGGCGGTGGCCGTACTACCTAGGAGTGCTGGACTCAGCCTCCGGGAGGCACGCTCGAGCCGCGGAGCGCTTTGCCGAAGCTATGGCGTCCCGCCCCAACTCCTTGTCGGCCGCGCTGCGCTTGGGGAGTGCCTTGCTGGCCGACGGGCGATTCGACTCGGGCTTGCACGCCTTCGAGGAGGCAGTGCGCTTGGCGCCCGACACCGCTGCCGCCCATTACGGGATGGGCAGGGCCTTGCAAGCCGGCGGGAGCTCCGAGCGGGCCCTGCAGGCCTATGGCAGGGCGATCGAGCTGGCCCCGGATGCCGGGGCCAGCCTCTACGCGCGAGCCGTCCTCTACCGGGAGATGGGCCACGACGATCTCGCTGCCAAGGAATTCGTTGCGCTGGCGGACACTGACAGAGAGGAACCTCGATGGCCTGACCCCCTAATGGCGGCAGTGCGGGGTTTGCGAGCCGACAAGCACCAGTTTCTGAGCGATGGGCTGGCGTTGGAGCAGCAGGGGCTGGTCCAAGAGGCGGCCGCCGAGTACGAGAAGGCGGTCCGCATCGACGGCAGCTACGTGGTGGCGCGCGTCAACCTAGTGTCCGCCTACGGCAAGCTGGGACGGTTCGCGGACGCTGAGCGTCACTACCGTGCCGCCCTAGCGGCGGGCGGCGCGTCTGAAGAGCTGCATGTGAACTGGGGCACGCTGCTCGCGGCCCACGGTCGTTTCGACGAAGCTGCCCGCAGCTACCGGGCGGCGCTGGACATCAATCCCCGTTCGGCCGGGATTCACGCGGACCTGGCCGGCGTGCTGGAGCGCCTAGGGCGCCCCGAGGAGGCGCTCTCGCACTTCCAGGCCGCGCTGCGGTACGAGCCCGGCCACAGGGCGGCGAACTTCCATGTCGCTCGCCGCTTGGTTGACTCAGGACGGCCTGAGGAGGCGGTGCGGCATCTGCTCAAGGCCCGCGAGCCGGTTGATGAGCGCACACCCACCTACCTGTACGGGCTCGCCGACGCGTACGTCCGCTCGGGCAGCTTGCGGAAGGCGGCGGAAGTCGCTGCCGCAGCTGCAACGCTGGCCCGCCAGTACGGCCAGCAAGAGCTGGCCGAAGCCATCGATCAGGATCTCGCCAAGCTCGGGGCCGCGCTGGCGCCGCCCCGATAGGCAATCCTTCCCGCGTCAGAAGATCAGCTTCATTCCAAACTGGATCTGCCGGGCGGGGCAGCACTCACTGGTGGAGGAGATGCGGCCGCCGGCCGGACGGTTGATCGTGCCGTTGGGGAAGTTGAAGTGCGCCTCGTTGAACACGTTGAAGAACTCGGTGCGGAAGTCGAGCGTGAATCGCTCGCTTAGCGCGAAGGTGCGCGAGATCATCATGTCGAGATTGACGAGGCCGGGCCCTTCCAGCACCCACGCGGCCGAGTTCCCGAAGGTGAAGCGGTCCGGCACTTCGAACGCCGAGAGGTCGAACCAGCGTTGCGGAGTGCGCTCCGAGCGGGGGAGGTTGCCGTCGCCGACACGGTTCGGCCGCTGCCCGCCGGTTGTGTTGGCTGGATTGCCCGCCACCGACGGGCTGAGCGGCAGGCCGCGCTGCGCCTCGAAGATCGGTGACAACTGCCAGCCGCCGATGATCTTGGCCAGCGGGCCCTGTGCGGCGTACTTGCGGCCGCTCCCGAACGGCAGGTTCCACACGCCGGCGAAGAAGAAGCGCTGCGGCAGGTGCTGCCTTGAGATCGTCTTCTCCGGGGCGAGGTGCCAGTAGCTGGTGCGCTGCCCGAGCTGCTTGACGAGCGTCTTGCTCCAAGTGAAGCCGCTCAGGATGGAGAAGCCGTCGTTGAAGCGCCGCTCGAACTTCGCCTCGAGCCCTTGGTAGTTGGATCCCCCCACGGGCGGATTCGTGTTGATGTTGGCGTACTGCGGGAACCAGCGGCGAGCGTTGGTCGCGCCTGGTCCGGGCTCCGGCTGGTTCAGGTTGGCGCCGGTCGCGGTGTGGACTGTGTTGGAACCCACGTAAGCGACCGAGACCAGCGCGTTGCCGGGCAGCGTCTGCTGAATGTTCAGGTTCCACTGGTTGGTGATTCCATTGGGGAGCGAGAACGGCCACACGCCGACCAGTGAGCGCCCAGTCAGGACCTCCGGGTTCAGCGCGTCCGGCGGGACTCCGTCGCGGATCACAACCTGAGAAGTGGCGCTCGCCACTTGGGTGCGGATGTCGTTCTGCAAGTAGAACGGCGGGTTGGCGGTCGGGTCCGCGAGCACGGGCAGGCTGAAGGTCCCCGTATAGAACACTCCGTAGCCCGCGCGGATCACTGTCTTGCCCGTGGCTTGGTAGGCGAAGCCCACCCTCGGCCCCCAGTCATTGAGGTCGCGCTTCCGGAACGAGCGGCCCTCGACTCCTTGGCCCGTCGGGATCAGCGTCCCGAAGCGCGAGTCGTTCGGGTCGATGATGAAGTTCAAGGCCCTGTCGTTCTGCTCCACGTACGGGGACTGGTACTCGTAGCGCAGACCGAGGTTCAGCGTTAGCTTCGGAGTCACCTTCCAGTTGTCCTGCAGGTAGGTCTCGAAGGCGTAGCCGTGGCGCCGCACGTTGAGCGGCGTGCTGAAGCGCATCGCACTGGTCAAGCCCAGCAGCGTGTCCGCGAGCGCGTCGCCAGCCCCGGGGACGCCGGCGACCGAGCGAGTGAATTGGTTGTTGAAGTCGAACCGCCCGCGGGCGAAGTTCGTGATGCCCGACCAGCGCACGAAGTTGCGGATGTTGGCTCCCATCTTGATCGAGTGGTTGCCCTTGGTCAGCGACAGGCTCTCCACGATCTGCCTGACGTCCTGCTTGCGCGGGTCCGGGGCGAAGTTGCGGTCCCCGACGTTCTGATAGCCGGACGGGCGGAACACCGGGAGGCCGTTGATGTCTTCCCGGTCGAAGAGCCCGGTGAACCCGAACTCCTTCCACAGGGGCGTCTGCGTGGGCGTGTCGATCCCTCCCACCAACCGGTTGTACGCGACCCGGACCTCGTTCACCATGCTGCCGCCCAGGGCCGCGGTCCAGTTCACCACGCCCGTTCTGGCGCGGGAGAAGCGGACGGCGGTGTTGCCGCCGCTCGCCGGAAGCGGGAGGTTCCCGGGCTCCAGCCGGTCGAAGTTCAGGTAGCTGAACCGGACGAAGATCGTGTGGTTGTTGGCGACGCGCCAGTCGAAACGCGTGTCGATCTTGTCGTCATCCCTGTTCCTGGGCGGGTTGAAGAGGTAGTTCTGCCTGCCGCTGCGGTTGGGCTGCGGGTACAGCTCGACCATCCGCAGGGCAACGGGGTCGAAGCGGTCTCGCGGAATGGTGTCGTTGGGGAAGCGCGGCCGGGCGCCGTCCTCAGCCTGGCCGGCGGGATCGTGGATCTGCGCGGTGCCGGAGAAGTCACCACCGACTTGGGTCGGAGTCGGGATGATGCTCAGGCGGGTCAGCTTCTCGCGAATGCGCGTGCCTTCGTAGCTGCCGAAGTAGAACATGCGGTCCTTGACCAGCGGGCCGCCGAAGGTCGCGCCGAACTGGTTCTGCCGGTACGGAGGCTGAGCGCGGCCGCTGTTGAAGAAGTCGTTTGCGTCCAGCTTCTCGTTGCGCAGGAACTCGAAGGCCGTGCCGTGGACCTCGTTAGTGCCGGACTTAGTCGTCACCTGCACGATGGCGCCGCCTCCTCGCCCGAACTCCGCGCCGTAGTTGTGAGTCTCCATCTTGAACTCCTGGATGGCGTCGATCGAGGGCTTGACGGCTTGGTTCGAGGCGACCACGACGCCGCTGAAGTAGTTGTTGTTGTCGGCTCCGTCGAGCGTGAAGACATTCTGATCGAAGCCGGCGCCGTTGACGCTGAAGGCGTCTTCGACGAAGTTCTGGCGCCGGCTGGGCAGCACGCCGGCCGTGAGCACGGCCAGCTCCTGGTAGTTTCTGCCGTTGAGCGGCATCTGGGTGATGGTGGTGTTCTCAATGGCCTGTCCTAGGCTGGAGGTCTCCGACTCCAGCAGCGGCAGCTCCGCCGTCACCTCGACCGTCTCGGTAACCGATCCGACCTGCAGCTCCACATCCACTCTGGCCCTTGTGCCCGCGTTGAGCGTCACGTTGGGGCGGAACAGCGTCTGGAAGCCGTCGCTGGTGGCCGTAAGGTCGTAGGTGCCGATGGGCATCGCAGCCAGCACGTAGTTTCCGGAGTCGTTGCTCTGGGTCTCGTACTCCAGGCCGTTTGCTTGGTTCACCGCTTGGACTGAAGCTCCGGGCACGGTGGCCCCGGAGGTGTCGGTCACGAAGCCCGTGATCGTGGCGGTGTCGGTCTGAGCCGTGAGCGTGCCGACCGAAACACAGATTGCCGCAGCAAGTACTGCGGCCCGGCGCCCTCCTGAATTCAATCGCATCATTGCCTCCCCTGCTTGCCTTCCTGGACTTCGCGGATCGGCCAGGCGCGGAGTGGCGCCAGGCTGTTGCAAAGCTGGCTAACGCAGCCCTAGGTTACAGCACCCCCAGATGCATTAGGGGAGCGAATTGAATCGCCAGTCCAAGGATGGAGGCCGACGGGGCCCATCCGGGAGAGGAGTCCGAACCGCTCGCGGTGCCGGCCGCGGCTCGTCAGGGCCCGCCCAGAATCTCGCCGTGAGGCTTGCCTGCTGAGAGTTCGGCGTAGCGGACGCGAACCTGCTCGGGGAAGCGGTCACCGACCCAGTTGCTGACCTCGTCGGAAAGCTGGACAGTGGTCGCGGTGCCGGCGCCGTTCTCCACCGTGACGACATCCTCCAGCGGAGTGCCGGCCTCGAAGGCCGCCTCCACGGCTGCGTTGAGCTCCTCGAAGAAGCGGCGCTGGCCTTGGGCGATCTCGATTCCGCCCGACGGCCCGTGCCCGGGGAGGATCGTGAAGGGTCCCAGCTCTTCCGCCTGCCGCACGACATCCGGCCAGTTCCCGGTGTTGGAATGGCCAGTGAAATTGTACGGGCCGTTGACGATGGCGTCTCCGGTGGCTAGAATGCGCTCCTTGGGCAGGTAGACCATCCCGTCCCCCCGGGTGTGCGCCCACCCGAAGTGGTGGAACTCGACCCGGCGGACTGCGCCTTCCAAGACATGGGGGACCGTCTCGAAGGTCTGCTGGGGCCGCTCCACGTCATCATCGCCCAGAGCGGCGACATCGGGCCGCGCTGCCGCAGCACTCTGCCATCCCGCCGGTTCGTAGCGGTCCATTTCCTGGGCCACGGCCGCATGCGCGATGGTGATTGCGCCCTGGCGCGTCCAGACCGCGTTGGCGTAGGCGTGGTCCCCGTGGTGGTGAGTGTCGAAGACGTAGGTCACGGGCTTGTCGGTGACTTGGCTGATGTCCGCCATCAGCGCCGCCGCCCCGCTCGGGAAGTTGGCGTCCACGACCAGCAGCCCCTCTCCGAGGTTGATGACCACGTTGTTACAGTGGCCGTGCTCGCGCTCACCTAGGCGGAACCAGACTCCGTCGGTGACGATCTTGAGCGCGTCGGTCTCCATGGGGCGGTAGGGGGTGGTGCAGGTCCACGCCGCGATCATGCCCGCCGCGGCGAGAACTGCCAGCAAGAATCTCATGAATGTCAGCCTCCAGCGGCCGGCGGTATCGCCTAGCCGCATCAAGATTGTAATGCGACGGCCGGGCGGACTGCAATGGGAGCGTGGCGCCGGCGCCGCGCCGCCGGGGCCGATGCTGCGCCGCTCAAGGGTTCAGATGCCTCCGCGCCGCCTCTACGGAGCATGGAAACAGCACGAGCTCGGCACCGTCCTCCGGGCGCCGCAGGCGGACCTCCAAGCGGACCGGTCGGACCAGAAACTTGGAGTCCTCGATCGTCATCTGGCCCTGCATGGCCTCTCCATCCCGTAGCACTCGGTAGCGCTCAGTGACCACCCTCGCGTCGCTAGACGGGGCGTTGCGACTCAAGCCTCCCAAGGTAGGCGCCAGGTGGGTCGTGGTGATGACGAGGGTGTCGCCCTCGAGCCGCCCGGATCCGAAGCCGGCCGCTGAGTGCTGGTGGTCCTCGGGAGCCTCCGCCTCCAAGTGGATGGTGCGCTTGGTGCTGTAGTACTCGTGGATGATCCTGAGCTGGGCGTTCTCGAATCGCCACTCCTGCAGGTTCGGAGTCATTGCGATCGACGGCAGGCCAGGCGAGATGCAGTTGTTTGCCGGATGATCCAGCGGGTCGAATTGGTCGAAGGCCGCCTGCCCGCTGGCGGTCATCATCCCCCTGATGCGGTAGTCGCCCCGGGTGAGGCCCTTCTGGTCGGCCTCCGTGCCCGCCGGTCGGCTGCGCGCGCCACGCTGCCCCGGACCGCGGGCGAATCGGGGCGGGTTGGGCACCACCTGCCACAGGCCTTCAAATGGCGACGTCTCCAAGGGGCGCTCTGCTCCGGCGATCGGGGATGCCCCCGCTGCGAGCGCTGCGACGAGTAGAATCCTGACCTGCATTGGCTCGGCTATGGATGGCGCCAGAGATGTTGCGGCAACTCCTTCTTGCCACAGCGGGGACGGGGAAGTCCGGCTGCCGGTCGGACGGCGAGGCGGACTCTCAGGATGATCGAGTTGCAGCGTGATGGAGAGGGACGCACCAGAATAGCATGGCACAGTCGGAGGCTAGGCAGAGCCTCTTCCAATATGAAATGAGCGTGAACGGAGGTCTTGTTTCCAACATGAAATGAGCGTGAGCGTGCCCAGGATCGCCAGGCGGGAATGATGGGGGGATGGTCATGCAGGTTGAGACGGACGCGCTGAAGACGTTGCAGGAGGTGGAGGCGTTCGTCAACCGGCATGCCGGGGCGGCGATCAAGGCGCCGGGGCGGGCGGCGGCCTACGCGCAGATCGGCCAGGTGGCGGGGCGGTTTTCGTGTTGGCAGCGGAGCCGGGCGGAGAAGGGGCTGCTGCGGCGCTGTTGTCTTCCGGTTTATTTGGCAAGGCGTTTTCCGGATTAAATGGCAGGCGGGGAGCGGAATTTTCCGGATTGCTTGCGTCTGGCTGGGGGCGAGGGCGAGCTCGAAAACTGCTACTGCAAGAAGGAAAAGGAAGGGGTCAGGAGGAGCGTAGGCGTTCTCGCCCGGCTCCCGGCCCTGCGCGCACGCAATTGCAGGCAAGACTGCCGCGCAGCACCTCCAACGCATGTCCGAAAGCCTACCGGCCGACTCACCCACGCCGATGGATTTGTCACATTAAATGAGAAAGTTCCCTTATCTGGAATCATCCAGTTTGACAAAAACAGCCCATTTTCGTGCCAAATAATGTGACAAATAACAGGCGCTACCTGCAGCTGACGACGGGCTTGTCGGAGTCCCAGCTGACGCGACTGGTGGGGCGCTACCTGCGGGAGGGGGAGTTGCAGGACCGGCGGCGGGGGCCGGCGCGGGGCTTCCGGCGCAAGTACCGGCTGAGTGACATCCTGCTGCTGGCGGAGACGGACGAGCTGCACGGCACGCTGTCGGGGCCGGCCACGCGCAAGCTGCTGGAGCGGGCATGGAAGGTGTTCGGGGACTCCCGGTACGAGCGTCTGGCGCAGCTGTCGAACGGCCACCTGTACAACCTGCGGCGGCACAGCTCGTATGAGCGGAGGATGGGCTCGAAGACGCGCACGCGGCCGACAACGGTCGCGATCGGGGAGCGACGGCGGCCGCGGCCGGAGGGTCGTCCGGGTTACCTGCGGGTGGATTCGGTGCACCAGGGGGACCTGGGCCGGGTTAAGGGGCTGTATCACGTCAACGTGGTGGACGACGTGACGCAATACGAGTTCGTGGGCACGGTGGAGCGCATCGCGGAGCGCTTTCTGCTGCCGGTGCTGGAGCGCTTGCTGGGGGCCTTCCCGTTCGAGATCCGGGGCTTCCATTCCGACAACGGTTCCGAGTACGTGAACTACCGGGTGGCGGGCTTGCTGGACAAGCTGCGCATCGAGGAGCAGACCAAGTCGCGGGCCCGGCACTGCAACGACAACGCCTTGGCGGAGTCCAAGAACGGCAACGTCATCCGGCGCTATCTGGGCTACGGGCACATCCCGGCGCGACCTGTCGCCTGACCTCACTTGACACCGGTATGTGTGTTTGTGTACAAGGGGAACATGCGTGTTGGGACCCGTGTTCTTCAAGCCAAGACGGTGGACTGGTTGCGCAGCGCGCTGCTGGGCGGGCTGCTCACGCGTAGCGGCATCGCGCGCGAGCTGTGCGAGCGCGAGAACTGGCGCAACCGGATGGGGAGAGTGTGTGCCGCCTCGGCGCGCAAGGCGCTGCCCCAACTGGCTGAGCAGCTCGGGCTGGAGTTGCCACCGTCGCGCCCACAACCCGTGCGCGGGCCCCTGGCGGGGCAGGTCGAGGTGCCCCGGCCGCAGTTCCAGGGCTCGCTGCAGGCGCTCGGGAGAGTGCGCCTGGTGCGGGTGGCGACCGTGCCGCAGCGCCGCCTGTGGCGGGCCATGCTGCAGGCCCAACACCCGCAAGGGGAAGCCCGGGCCCCTGGCAAGCGGCTGACCTACTTGCTCGAGGCACCGGCCGCCGGCGTGCTGGGCGGCCTCAGCTTCGTGGCCGCCCCGATGCGGCTGCGGGCGCGCGACAGACTCATCGAGTGGAGCCCGCGAGCGCGCGGTGCGAACTTGGAGCGCGTGCTGTCCAACGACCGGTTCCTGATCCTCGAGGACGTGCGCGTGCCGAACTTGGCCAGCCACGTGCTGAGCCGTGCGGCTCGGCAGCTGAGGCGGGACTGGAAGCAGCGCTACGGAGTGGAGCCGTTGCTGCTGGAGACGTATGTGAATCGGCGCTACCAAGGCACGAGCTACCAATCGGCGGGCTGGAAGAAGCGCGGCCAGACCGCCGGGCGCGGCGACCGGGGCGCGCCGAAGACGGTCTGGACGCGCCGCTTGCGCAGGGACTGGAAGGGGCGACTGTGCCGCGAGCCGGAGCGCCGGCTGGGGCGGTTCCCGCCGCTGGAGCTGGAGGCGGGAGCCTCGTGGGCCGAGCGCGAGTTGGGACGTTCGGACATGCCCGACCGGCGGCTGAGGCAGCGCTTGGTGGGACTGGGGGCGGCTTGGGAGCGGGCGCCGGGGATGCCACTGACGGTCGTGTTTGCCAAACGCGCCGAGCAGGCGGCGGCGTACCGCTTCTTGGAGAATGGGAGAGTGACGGGCGAGGACATGCTGCAGCCGCACCGGGAGGCCTTGGCGGAGCGCTGCCGGGAAGAGAGGACGGTGCTGCTGGCACAGGACACGACCACGCTCAACTACACCAGCCTGCGGGCTTGCACCAGCGGACTGGGGACGCTGGGGCCGAAGGGCTCGGCGGGTCTGCACGTGCACGCGGCCGTGGCGTTCACCGAGAGTGGCCGGTCGTTGGGCGTCAGCGGCTTGGAAGCGTGGGCGCGCAGCGGCCCGCAGGGTGTCCGCAAGAAGCGGGCGAGAAAGAGGGCCCAGCAGCGGCAGGAGCAGCGCGAGAGCCGGCGCTGGTGGCGCGGATTCGAGCAGGGCACGGAGCTGGGCAAGGTCTGCCCGGCCACGCGGGTGATCGTGGTGGGGGATCGCGAGAGCGACCTCTACGGGCTGTTCGAGCGGCAGCGGGGGCAGGCCGGCCAGGCGGGGCTGCAAGGGACGTCGCCGCAGAGTGCGTGTCGAGACTCAACGGAACGGCGTGACCAGGGTGCGCCAGCGCGACCTGTTCGCGTACCTGGACGACTTGGAGCCGCTGGTGCGCGGGCGGGTGGTGCGGATCGGTTCGCGGGGCGGCAAGTCGCCCCGGGCCAAGCGGAAGGCGCATACCGAGATCCGCATGGCGCAGGTCCAGCTGCAGCCTCCGCGGCGGCTGCCGAGCGCGCAGCCGTTGCCGGTGTGGGCGGTGGATGTGCGGGAGGAAACCGACAGCACGGCCGAGGAACCATTGCGCTGGCTGCTGCTGTCGAGCGACGGTGGGCCGGTCAGCGCCGAGAGCGCCGAGCGCATCGTGGGCTGGTATGAGGCCCGGTGGTTGATCGAAGAATTCTTCCGCGCGCTCAAATCGGGCACGCGCATCAAGGACCGACGGCTGCGGAGCGCGGAGGCACTGCGGAAGTGCCTGGTGCTGGACGCGCTGTCGGCCTGGCGCACGTTCGACTTGTGCCGCGCGGCGCGGGTGGACCCCGGCGCGCCGGCGAGTGACTACCTGAGTCCGGCGGAGATGCTGGCCATCCGAGCGGTGTCGGAGGAAGAGCGGATCCTGCCGCAACAGTTGCAGGGCGTGGAGCCCCCGGAGGAGGTGCTGTGGTGGGTCTTGCGCCTGGCGGGGCTGGCAGGCTTCCATCCCAGCAAGCGCCGGCCTCTGCCGGGCAACGAGAAGCTGCGGCAGGCGTGGCAGCTGCTGCGCCCGATGGCGCGGGCTACTGAGGCGTTGCTGAAGGCGCTGCACCGCCAGCAAGCCGCGGGTGCCGCCGACCGAGGCCGGGCGTGGCCAGCAGTGCCTACTTGGCCGGATCTGCAAGCCGCCCGTGTGGCCAATTGGTCGCCGCCGGAACCAGTCGATTCAGAACGCCTGTCCCACGCTGCCAAGCCTACCTGAGCGTGGTCAGCGGGGCCCTGCCGAGCGCTCAGCGGCACACTGTCCACCGGAGTCAAGTGAGCTTAAGCGACAGCGGCGCGACACGCCGCAAGGCTGCACGAATTCACCTTCGGGGTGCTTTCTCCGTACCTGAACTACCACCGGCCGTGCTACTTCCCGCGGGAGCGGGCGGACAGCCGGGGAAAAGTACGCAAAGTCTATCCATACAGCGACATACAGACGCCCTACGAGAAGCTGAAGGGGCTTCCGGAGGCGGCCAGCCGGCTGCGGGCCGGGGTGAGTTTCGAGGCGCTGGACCGGGAGGCGTACGCGCGCACGGACAACGAGGCGGCGCGGGAGTTGAACGCGGCCAGCGACGCGCTGTTCCGGGAGTTGCGGCAGGATGCCCGGTAAGGGATCAGCGGGCTGACAGCGGCCAGCCGGGGGCCGGGCCGCAGACGGCGCGGGTCGGTCTCCGGACGCGGACCGGGGTTCGGCAGCGGTCGAGCAGGGAGTGGCCGGTGCCGGGGCGCGGGCCGTCCCGCCGCCCGGCGACACCGCAGGCCCGCTATTCCATGGCGACGCAAAGCGTCGCCGGGGGGCTTTGCCCCCGGCACCCTGCGGGCGCCTCCCCCAGGGTTTTCTCAGGCATGACACGGGCTGGAGAGAAGGTCGGAAACAGGCCGTGCGCAGCAGGCAGGCCGCTCCCGTTGGTCGCGCACGGGCAACCAAGAAGCGGCCCGCCACGAGAGGCCGGACCGCGCTGGCGATGCTCCATCACCGTGGCCCCTGCATCCCTAGCCGGATGCTCCCCAGCAGAGCCGGTTTCCGTTTCCAAGGACCCTCACAGCCTAGCGGATCGCGCCACGCCGCAGCGCTCGGGTGACGCACCCCCAGCTGCATCCGATGGTCGCTGCAGTGCCCACCCAGGGCGGGACGCAGACCTGGGAGCAATCCCTGCCAGGAGGGTGACGCGACAGCTCGAGGAGCTGCCTCTGGCCCGCCAGCGACGACCCTGCGGAATGAAAGTCTTGGTTGTCGTCAGGGACAGTTTTGATTGTCGCCAAACACTAGGATCCGTTCCCGAGGATGCAGAATGCCGAGGCGGGGGGAGCGGCTGGCTTCGGTCGCTCCGCTCCCTTCGCCAGCCGCTCCCCCCGCCTCGCGACGCCCCCCCCGGGTCGATGCGGTACGATACCGCCTGCCCGCGCCTCTCCACGCTCATTTCTGTATTGGAAAGGACTGGCAGTCTCGCAGTCGACAAGCGTCGTCCGCCGTCGGTTTTCGGGTTCTGGTACCGTGGCGTTGTGATGTCCGCGCCGGCGTCGCAGCTGTTCAGGTGGCGAGGCGGCTGAGACCGAAAATGAGAATGATCGGCTTCTTGACCTTGCTCCCATGGGCGGCCTTGGCGGTGACGGCCCAGCTCGGCGCCCAGAAACTGGGCTTGCAGGAGATCCTGGCCGAGCCGATTCTCACCTCCAACCAGCCTGAGATTGAGGCCAAGGTCTTCGCTTCCTCCCGTGTTCCGGCCGTCAGGATTCCGTCCTCACGAGCCGAGTGGGAGGCCGTGGCAGAAGAGACGCGACGCCGCGTCTTGGAGGAGGTCGTGTTTCGCGGCGAGGCTCGCGCCTGGCGGGCGGCCGCAGCGAAGGTTGAGTGGCTCGGCTCAGTGGACGGCGGTCCGGGCTACAGAATCCGCAAGCTGCGCTACGAGGCGATCCCCGGCATGTGGATTCCAGCGCTGCTCTACGAGCCCGAGGGACTCTCGGGCAAGGTGCCAGTCGTGCTCAACGTCAACGGTCACGACCGCTCGTCGGGCAAGGCGGCCGAGTACAAGCAGGCCCGCTGCATCAATCAGGCCAAGCGCGGCGTTCTGGCGCTCAACTTGGAGTGGGTCGGCATGGGGCAGTTGAACACACCCGGCTTCGGTCATTACAAGATCAACCAGATCGACCTGACCGGCACGAGCGGGATCGCCGTGCATTACTTGGCGCTGAGCCGCGCAATCGACCTGCTGCTCGAACATCCCAACGCCGACCCTGACCGGGTGGCCGTTACGGGCCTCTCGGGCGGAGGGTGGCAGACGATCTTCATCAGCTCCTTGGACACTAGGGTGGCCGCAGCGAATCCCGTCGCGGGCTACTCAAGCTTCGTGACCCGGACGCAGTTCCCGCGGCCGGATCTCGGGGACTCGGAGCAGACTCCGAGCGACTTGGCCGCGGTGGCCGACTACACGCATCTGACCGCTTTACTCGCTCCGCGACCGACACTGCTCACCAAGAACGCCCACGACACCTGCTGCTTTCGGGCCGAGTATGCCCTCGGGCCGCTGCTGCGAGCGGCCCGCCCGGCCTTCGCCCTGTATGGCCGGCAGGGGAACCTCCGGCACCATGTCAACCAAGATGCGGGGCACAACTACGGACCGGACAATCGCGAGGCATTCTACCGCCTATTGGGCGACGCCTTCTTCGCTGGAGACAGCGACTTCGCGGACGAAGAGCTGGACTTTGAGGGCGAGATCAAGACCGCCGAGGAGCTAGCGGTGCCTTTGCCGGCGGGGAACCTTGACCTGCACCAGCTCGCGTTGCGCCTCGCGGCCGGGATTCGCCGCGGCGCGCGCGGCACCAAGGAGCAGTTGCGGGCGGTGACCAAGGCGCCTCGGTATGCGGTCCGGGCGACTGAGGAAGGGAAGGAAAGGGAGACGGCAGCTACCGGCCTCCGAACAGCCAGATGGCTGCTGCGGATGGACGGTGATTGGACGGTTCCCGCCGTCGAATTGTCCCCGGAGGCCGCCACTTCGACGACGGTGCTGGTGGCAGACGGGGGCAAGGGGAGCGCGGCTGGCCCCGTCCGCGCTCACTTGGACGGCGGACGGCGGGTGGTCGCCGTGGACGTGTTCAACCTCGGTGAGGCCTCAATCCAGACCAAGGACTGGCTTTGGAGCTTGCTGCTGGCCTCGCTGGGCGAGCGGCCCTTGGGCGTGCAGGCCGGCCAGATCGCCGCCGCGGCGCGCTGGGCCAAGCGCCGGTATGGCCACGCTGTACTGCTGCATGCCGTAGGTCCAAGGACCAGCTTGGCGGCGCTGGCGGCCGCGGCTCTAGAGCCCGAGGCGGTCGCGGAAGTGCGGCTGGAGGAGCCGTTCGCGAGCTTGAACGAGATCATTGAGCGTGACATTGATGCGCGGCAGGCCCCCGAGCTGTTCTGCTTCGGCTTGCTGGAGGCATTCGAGATGGAGGACATTCGCGCCCTGATCGCGCCCCGGCCCGTAAGGGTGGGACGGCTGTAGGAATGGGACCCGCCAGCTGGTCAGCGGTCTGCCCGTGATCTGTGAGCGCATCGCCGGTACTGCGATGCGCTCCTTTCTTGCCGAGCCGCGACGCACAGTGGATCATTGATGCCGCCATCGGGGCAGTCATCTCGGTGGCGCCCGTGCTGGGGGGAAGCCCGATTTGTCCATGGAGGTGTTGCACGGCGAGGTCCAGCAGGAGCGGGACGAACTCCGCGAGGAGTCTCGGTGCATGGGCCAGCGCCTTCGGAGCGCTGTCCTTCGACGATCGCGAGTTGCTGGCAGTCGAGTGTCGCTCAGTTCGGCGGGCGCCCAACGATGCGCCTCCCCGGCAACCCGTATGCTAATGGGATGCTTAGGAGCGCAAGATGACGCCGCACAGCTCGTCGCGATTGGCCGCCGCCTGCCTGCTGCTGTGTGTAGGGGCCGCCTTCGCCCAGGAGAGTGGCCGTTCTCCGAGCCTGCCTCCGGGCATCGTCAAGCATGCGGACATCGTGTATGCCAATGTGGGCGGCAGGGAACTGCTGCTGGATGTTTATGCCCCCAGGGAGCGCCCGGAGCGCCCCATCCCGGCCATTCTGTGGGTTCACGGGGGAGGCTGGAGGAACGGTTCCAAGAGCGGAGTGGGGCGTTCCTTACCCATTACCGGGCAGGGTTTTGGTTTGGCGTCAGTCGGCTACCGGCTCAGCGGCGAAGAAATTTTCCCCGCTGCCATCGCCGATGTCAAGGCGGCCATGCGCTGGTTGAGAGCGAACGCCTCCCGCTTCGGGTTCGATCCAGCCAGGCTCGGCGCTTGGGGCTCGTCCGCCGGAGGGCATCTGGTTGCTCTGCTCGGAACCGCTCACGAGGTGCGGGAGTGGGACCAACTGCATGCGGAGAACGCAGGCGTGTCGTCCAGGCCGGACGCCGTGTGCAACTGGTTCGGGCCCACTGACTTCCTGCGCATGAACGATTTTCCGGGCCGAATCGACCATAACGCCCCTGACTCGCCGGAATCGCGGTTCGTTGGAGCGCCCATTCAGGAGCAGCCTGACAAGGCGCGGCGCGCCAATCCCATCCGCTACGTCACGCCGGACGATCCGGAGATGCTGCACATGCACGGAGAGCTGGACCAGGCCGTTCCGTTCAATCAGAGCGAGCTGCTCCACGCCGCCTTGGAAGGGGCGGGCGTCGCCTCGGAACTCTACAGGGTCAAGGGCGGCGACCACGGATTCCGCGGCATGGTGGATGACACGGCGGAATCGCTGCTGGACCGCGTGACCGCCTTCTTCTCTCGCACGCTCGGCTCTCCGTGAGCGGGACCGCCTACCGTGTCTCGATCGCGAGGCCCGTCCGATCGGCGTAGGCGCGCCATTGTCCCGAGAGACGTCGGACGATGTCGGGGTGGTCGATCGCGAGGTCCGAAGTCTCGCTGCGGTCGGCCTCCAAGTCGTAGAGCTCCCACTGGATCTCCCGGGGCATGCGCTTGCTCCAGACGGCCTTCCACTTCCCGTCAAGGACCGCCCGCGCCCCTTGGTGCTCGAAGAAGAGCGTCCGGGCAGCGAGCGTCCCGCCGTCGAAGGCCGGCAGCAGATTGACGCCCTCCTCGCGCTGGACGGTCCGCCCGGCATAGTCCAGTGGGTACTCCGCGCCCGCCGCCGCTCTCACGGTCGGCATGACGTCAATGATGTGGCCTCGCTCTCGCACCCAAGCGCCGGTGATTGCGATCCCGGCAGGCCAATGGGCGATGAACGGCGTCGCCGAGCCGCCCTCGTGCGTGAAGTGCTTGTACAGGCGGAAGGGAGTGTTGCCCAGGTTGGCCCAGCCGCTGCCGTAGGAGTGGTAGGTTCCGGGGCCGCCCATCCGCCGCAGGTCCTCCCCAGTGTGCAGGATCGTCACGCCTTGTCGGCTCCGCTCGTCGAAGCCGTACGGGCCCCACTCGTAGCAGGCTCCGTTGTCGCTGAGCAGCAGAATGAGCGTGTTGTCGAACTCATCAGTGCTCTTGAGATGCTCCACGATCCGGCCCACGCCCCGATCCACGTGCTCCACCATCGCGGCGAACAGCGCCATCCTCCGGGCCAGGTCCCGCTGGCGTGGCGGAGTGAGCGACTCCCAAGCTGGATTGGGCTGGCCCGGGAAGCCGTTGGCGATGTCGTCGCGGTCTACAGGGACCAGAGAGCGCCCGGTGAAGCTCCAGCGGTCGCCGTCCACCAAGCCGATTCGTCGCATCCGCTCGAAGCGCTCCCG
Source organism: Bryobacterales bacterium (assembly GCA_963662745.2). Lineage (GTDB taxonomy): Bacteria > Acidobacteriota > Terriglobia > Bryobacterales > UBA6623 > VXMF01. The sequence continues at coordinate 2,097,573 of CAXXUI010000001.1, read as the reverse complement.
TCTCAGGACATCCCAGCCGCGCAGGTAGGTGTCGAAGTACTTGTCAGCGCTTTCGGCAGGGGCTTGGACAGGGAAGTGCGGCGAGGAATGGCCTAGGAACAAGAACCACGGGCGGCCTCGCTGCTGGCCCTGTCGGATGAACTCCACGGCGTAGTCGCTGAACACGTCGGTCGCGAAAAACTCCCCCTGTGGCGGGTCGATCTCCTTGTGCCGCCCCGCGGGCATGCGCTGGTAGTACGCGGCGTCCCACTGGTCGTGCGAATGGTCGAAGGCGTAGCCGTAGAACTCGTCGAAGCCGCGGAGCGTCGGTCCCGTCTCGTGGTGCAGGTGCCACTTGCCGACATAGTAGGAACTGTAGCCGGCGTTGCGGAGGACCTCGCCCAAAGTGACGCAGCGGTCGTTCAGCCTGCCGAGGTAGGCCGGCCCGCGGGTCGGATGCGGTTCGCGGGTCGTGAAGCTGGCGACGCCGGTCTGCGGCGGGTACAGCCCGGTCATCAGCGACGCCCGGCTGGGGCAGCAGCGGGACGAGTTGTAGAACGACTCGAAGCGAACGCCGCCCTCGGCCAGCGCGTCGATGTTGGGCGTGTCGATCTCTCCGCCGTAGCAGCCTAGGTCCGAGTAGCCGAGATCGTCAAGCAGGATGACGATGATGTTCGGCCGGACCGGTTCTTGGGCGAGCAGCGGGGCGGCGAGCAGGGCAAGGGCCGGGAAGAGGAGTGTCATGGTGGCGTGGGCGGGGGAGCGCCTGCCGGCGCTCGCTCCGCAGGCTGCATGGTAGCCCAATTTCGTCGCAGCGGAGGGCCGACCGCGTCGCGCGGACGCGAAGGTCTCAGGCCAGTAGGTTGTGGAGGATGCGGCCCTCGTCGGTTGGTCCGATCAGCCGCTGGTTGAGGCCTTGGTGCAGGTAGTGGAAGCGATAGGGGTCCAATCCCAGCAGGTGGAGCAGCGTCGCTTGGAGGTCCCGCGGTGTCACTGGATCGGAGTCGACGTAATAGCCCAAGTCGTCCGTGGCGCCGTGGTCCGCCCCTCCGCGGATCCCTCCGCCGGCCAGCCACATCGTGAAGGCGTGCGGATGGTGATCGCGTCCGTAGTACTCGGTGCGGTCCCCTTGGCGGTTCTCGCGCATGGGTGTTCGCCCGAACTCCCCTCCCCACACGACGACCGTCTGCTCAAGCAATCCGCGCTCCCTGAGATCACTCACGAGCGCTGCCATCGGCCGGTCGATGTCCCGCGCCCGCTCAGGCAGGTCGTAGCGGATGTCCGTGCGACGGGCGTTTCCGTGGTGGTCCCATCCCCAGTCGTAGAGCTGCACGAAGCGGACGCCGTTCTCAACCAAGCGCCGCGCCAGCAAGCAGTTGTTGGCGAAGCAGACTCGCCCGGGTCGCGTTCCATACCGGGCGTGGACAGCTGGTTGTTCGCGCCCGATGTCCATCACTTCCGGCACGGAGGCCTGCATGCGGAATGCCAGCTCGTACTGCTCGATGCGCGACAGCGTGTCCGGATCGCCAGTCGTCTCGTGCCGCATGCGGTTCAAGTCGCTCAAAGCGTCGAGAGTCTTGCGGCGCACGCCGCGGCTCATACCCGCTGGGTTGTCGAGATAAAGTACGGGCTCACCCTGCGTCCTGCACTGCACGCCTTGGTGGACTGAGGGCAGGAATCCGCTGCCCCACAGGCTCTTGCCCGCGCTGGGGGTCTTGTTGCCGCTAACCAGCACTACGAAGCCCGGGAGATCCTCGTTCTCCGAACCCAGGCCGTACGTCACCCAAGAGCCCATCGATGCCGCACCCAGCCGGGCGTTCCCGGTATGGAGCAGCAGCTGGGCCGGAGCGTGGTTGAACTCGTCCGTGGTCATTGAGCGGACGATTGCCGCCTCGTCGGCCATGTCCGCGAAGTGGGGCAGCAGCTCGCTGATCCAAGTGCCCGATTCGCCGGCCCGCCGGAACTCGTAGGGCGTCCCGAGCATTTGCGGCACGCCCTTGATGAAGGCGAAGCGCTTGCCCTCGAGCAGATGCTGCGGGCAGTCCTGTCCGCTGTGCTTCTGGAGCGCGGGCTTCGGATCGAACAGCTCCAGCTGGGAAGGGCCTCCTGCCATGTGCAGGTAGATCACGGCCTTGGCCTTGGCTGCGTGATGCGGAGCGTAAGTCGGGACTGTCGTGCCGAGCGCCTTCCGTCCGCCGCCCAAAGCGCCTAGGAACATCGAGGCCAGCCCCAGCTGGCAGCCTTGGAGGAAATGCCGCCGCGTGCCGGTCAGTGCGAGTTCGTGCCCCAAGTCCATCCCTTCACCTCTTCGTCAGTGTCTCGTCCAAGTTCAGTATCACATTGGCCACAGCGACCCACGCTGCGTCGTCCGCGTCCAAGGAGGCCTCCCGATCCGGGAATTGGGGAGGGCTGGTCGCGCTCAGGCCGACATCGATGTTCCGTGGGCTGTCGCTGAGGCCGGTGTGGGTGGCGCGGATGGCTAGGACGTTGCCCTCGGGGCGCAGGGTGGCCGCCGCCGCGGCACTCACGCGGTACGGGGTGTGGCTGCCCGATCCGTCCAAGTCCGAGGCGGCCGGAACTCCGTTGAGGTAGGCATCGAAGCGTCCTGAATGCCGCGCCTCGATTCGGAAGTCGCCGAGTTCAGGATCCTCCAGATCAAACCGCAGGCGCAGCCATAAACCGGGCGTCCTCCAAGGAGTGCTCAGGCTGGTGGCGTATGGATCGACGCCCTCGCTGTCGCCGGACTGCTTCGCAAATCCGAACGCTCCGTGTCCCAGATTCCAATGCGAGTCGTCGTATCCGGCCTCGGTCCAGCCCGGCCCGGGGTCTTCCGACGCGTGCCGCCAGCGGGCGGGCTCCGAGCGGGAGTCGGGCACGAGCGTCGACTGTCTGGTGTCGGTGTACAGCTCTCGGTCGAAATGCGCAAGGCTGCGACTGGCACGCGGCGTGCCTGCGAGCTCGGCAGCGACGCTGCTGCGGAGCGCCAGCAGCCGCTCGGCCTCCCGTGTGGTGGGCGGGCGCAGCAGCACCAGCCGGAACATGCGGTCCAGCGCCGCCGCGCGGTCCGGGCCTGCCTCCCGGCTGGCGCGAGCCGCCAAGTGCTGCGCTGCCTCGAGGAGGGTCGGGTCGTTGAGCGTGACCAAGGCTTGCAGAGGCGTGTTGGTGCGAACTCGGCGCAGCGTGCAGGTCTCGCCCGACGGCGCGTCGAAGGTCGTCATCGACGGATACGGAGCGGTGCGCCGCCACAGCGTGTACAGGGCCCGCCGGTAGCGGTCTTCGCCGGGGCTGGTCTCCCAGCGGCGGTGGCTGTAGACCACCTGCCAGATCCCCTCCGGCTGCCAAGGCATGACGGGAGGGCCGCCCACTTTCCTGCTCAGCAGGCCGCTGGCCGCCAGAGCCTGGTCTCTCACAACTTCCGCCGGGAGGCGGAAGGCCGGGCCCCTCGCCAGCAGCTCGTTCTCAGGGTCCACAGCCTGCAGTGCGGGCGACGCGTGTGAGGACTGCCGGTAGGTCGCCGACACCAAGATCGTGCGGAGGATCGCCTTCGCGTCCCAGCCGCCGCGCTGGAACTCGGTGGCCAGCCAGTCGAGCAGGTGAGGGTGCGTGGGCGGAGCGCCCTGCGTCCCGAAGTCCTCCTCGGTGCGCACGATGCCGCTGCCGAACAGCCGCGCCCAGATGCGGTTGACCGCGACTCTCGCGGACAGCGGATTGTCAGGAGCGGTCAGCCAGTTCGCAAGTCCCGAGCGATTGGCGGGGCTGCCGGCAGGGAGTGAGTGGAACGCGGCCGGAACTCCAGCGTCGACGCGCTCGCCGCGATTCCTGAAGTTGCCCCTCAGGTGGACGAAGGTCGGCCTCAGGCGGTCGGCCGGCAGCTCCCGCAGCACCGGCGTCGACACGCCATCCTGCAGGTCCAAGGACGGGCTGTCGTCATTCTTGTCCGCGTCGGCGGTCTGGTTGAAAAAGGCGTAGAGCGAGTAGTACTCGCGTTGCGAGACGGGGTCGTACTTGTGCGAGTGGCACTGGGCGCAACCCCAAGTGAGGCCCATCCAGACCTGTCCAGTCGTCGCCACGCGGTCCTTGACTGCGGCGTCCCGGAACTCCTCGTCGTCCGTGCCGCCCTCGGTGTTGGTCATCGTGTTGCGGTGGAATCCAGTTGCGACCAGATCAGCCGGGGACGGATCCGGCAGCAGGTCCCCGGCCAGCTGGAGCTCCGTGAAGCGGTCGAAGCCCAGATTTTCGTTCAGCGCCGCCACGACCCAGTCCCGGTACGGCCAGATCGTCCGGAGGCTGTCCTTCTCGTAGCCCATCGAGTCCGCGTAACGCGCCAAGTCCAGCCAGACGCGGGCCCAGCGCTCGCCGTAGGCCGGCGAGCTGAGCAGCTGGTCCACGAGCTTGCCGTAGGCTCCGGGGCTGCGGTCCTGAACGAATGCCTCCACCTGCTCGGGAGTCGGCGGAAGGCCAGTGACGTCGAGCGCGACCCGGCGAGCTAGCGAGCGGCGGTCAGCCTCAGCAGACGGATTGAGGCCGGCATCATCCAGGCGTGCCAGAACGAATCGGTCGATGGGATTCGCTGCCCAGTGCGCGTCTGACACCGCGGGCGGTCGCGGGCGGTTCGGCCGGGAGAACGCCCAGTGCGCCTCGTAGTGCGCGCCGGCATCGATCCATTGGCGCAGCAGCTCGACCTCCTCGCCGGTCAGCCGCTCTCCGCTGGGAGGCATCGGATTGCGGTCGTCCGTCACGCGGGCGAGGACGCGGCTTGTCGCGCTGTCACTTGGCGTGATGCCTGCGTAGCCGCCGTCTGCGCCGGTTGCCGCTCGATGCGAATCCAAGCGCAGATTCGCCATCCGGGTGCCGTCGTCTGGACCGTGGCAGGGGAGGCACTTGCCGAGGATGGGCCGGATCTGCGTTCCGAAGTCCGGGCTGGCAGGCAGCCCTTGCGCGGCTATCGTGGCCAAGGCCGCGCACAGCGCCCAATTGGCCAGCCGGCCCGGTCGATTGCGGCTGGAGGCCGGATCGCCGCCGTGGCCTGCTTGTGCCGTCGGTGTCCGATCCGCTGCCATGACTAGACCCGTTACCAGTATGCTGCATCGCCGCAGTCCACGGACTGGAGAGACGACGGGACTGGAACAGGCCAGCCCCTCTGGCGCGCCTTACTACTTCAAGAGGTGGCGCTCGAACCACTCCACGGCCGCCTGCACGTAATCGGGGGCGTCCGCTGCTTGGCCGGGAAATCGCGCGCCATGCCCTCCGCCTGGCACGGCCAGCAGCTCGACAGCGACTCCCTCCGCCGCGAGCTTCTGGGCCAGCTGTTCAGAGTGGGCGATTGGCACGACCGTGTCGGCGTCACCGTGGATGAGCAGCGTCGGCGGGTCGTCCGGCGAGACGTGGTGGATGGGCGAGGCGCCGACGTAAGCCCTGTGCTGTGGCGAAGTCTCGGGATCACGGGCCATCAGCCGCAGGCCGAACAGCGAGGCCAGCGTACCGAGACCGAACTGGCCGTTGAGCAACACGAGGTCGGTGGGTGGCGCCCACGGCACGATGGCTTGCAGGGCGGCGCTCTCGCGGTTGACCGGGTCTGGGTCTTGGGCGTCCCCGGGCGAGACCCGCAGCCCCAGCATCAGCGTGAGGTGGCCGCCCGATGACCCACCTATCGCTCCGATCCGTTCTCGGTCGATTCCCCACCTGGGCGCATGATGGCGGATGAACCGGACGGCTCGCTCGACATCCTCCAGCTGGGCCGGGTACTTGTAGAGCGGCGCGGTGCGGTGATTGACGGCGAAGACCGTGAATCCGGCCCGCACGAGCGGCAGGCCAAAGACGTCCACTTGGCGGCTGGACTTCTGCTGCGGGGCGCTCGCGGCGAGCGGGGAGTGCCAGCCGCTGCCCGTAATGTGAACGATGCCGATTCCGTTCGGCCGCTCCGGTCGGTGGACATCCATGAGCAGCGCTCCCCCCGAAACCATGCCAAACCGGATGTCGAGCTCGGTGCGGTCGTCGGGTCGCGGGGTCTCGCGCCGCGCCGCTCGGGGCCGCTCTCCGCCGGCCAGCTCCCGGCGGAAGAACGACACCATGGCGGCCAGGTAGTCGGGCGGGTCCTCTGCGCCGGGGAAGGAGGCACCGTGGCCGCCGCCGGGAACGGCCAGCAGCTCGCCCCCTACGCCATCTGCCGTGAGCCGCTCGAGGAAGCGCTCCGACTGGCTGAACGGCACTCGCTCGTCCGCAGTCCCATGAGCGAGCAGGAACGGCGGATCGTCCGGCGACACATGGGCGATCGGGGAGGCCTGGCGGTACACGGCGTAGGGAGCGCTCGAGGGCAGGTCGGTCCGGCCTAGCCTGAGACCCAGCAGGGACGAGGTCGAGGCGCTTGAGAACCGCCCCGGGAAGCGGGTCAGGTCTGTCGGGGCGGCGCGGGCGAAAACGGCCTGCAGCTTCGCGCTCGCTCGCTCGACGGGGTCCCTGCTGGATGTGTCTCCCTCTCCGTCCAACACTCCCAGCAGGCTGATCAAATGCCCGCCAGAGGAGCCGCCGACCCCTCCGATGCGCTCCGGATCGACTCCGTAGCGGGCGGCGTTGGCGCGCACGACGCGGACGGCCCTCTGAGCGTCCTCGAGCGGGGCGGGGAAGCGGTGCCGCGGCGCCGCCCGATGGTTGATGACGAAGACCGTGAATCCGGCCTCGACCAGCGGAGGCACGTACTGCTTCGCGAAGGAGGACGCCTTCAGCGGCGGCGCGTCGTAGGTCAACGGGGCGTGCCATCCGCTTCCGGGGATGAAGACGATGCCGATTCCGTTGGGCCGCTCGCCGTGATACACGTCCATCTGCATCGCGAGCCCGCCGCGCATGGCGAAGGTCACGTTGTGGTCCACCTGGGCGGCTCGGACGGCTCCGGCCAGAACGAGGATGATGAAGAGTGAGCGGGCGACCATGCTGCTGTTGAGGCTACCGCAGCCATTCTGGAACGTGCGCCCGGAGCGTCGCTCAGCCGGCGGTCCGGGGCGCAACAAGCCCCGGCGTCAGCGGCATCCGGATCGGAGAGGGCTGCGCCGGTGACCGCTGCTGTGCGCACTCGGGGGAGGCGGCCTGCTCCACGCGCCGGGCGCCCTCCCAACTTCGTGGTGGTCGTGTTGGACGATGTGCGGTTCGATGACCTCGGCTTTGCCGGCCACCCGTTCGTCCGGACACCGAACTTTGACCACGTCGCCGCGGATGGAGTCAGCTTCTCGCGTTGTTTCGCCTCCACTCCATTGTGCTCACCGAACCGCGCCTGCATCCTGACCGGCCAGCAGGCCCGCGTGCATGGGATCCTCGACAACACGGATCGCAGCGACCAGTCCCGACGGCTGCTCACCTTTCCGGTCATCCTCCGCCGGGCCGGCTACGAGACGGCGTTCATCGGGAAGTGGCACATGGGCTTGGACGATGGTCCGCGGCCCGGCTTCGACGACTGGCTCTGCCTGCGGGGGCAGGGAGACTACTTCGACCCCGAAGTGAACGACAACGGCGAGCGCCGCGTCGTGCCCGGCTACGCGACCGACATCTTCTCCCGCCGAGCGGCCGATTTCATCCGGTGCAAGCGGGACCGGCCGTTCCTCGTGTACTTGTCGCACAAGGCGGTACACCCGAACCTCTTCCAGGCTGCCGACGGGCGGATCCGCTGCGTGCCCGAGGACGGAGGGTTCGTCCCTCCGCCTGGATTGGCGGACCTCTACGCAGGCGAAAGCGTCCCCCGTCGACCCAACGCGCGGTTCTTCGGGCAGGGCAAGCCGGCCCTGCTCCGCCCCCTGCCGGGGGTTCCGCCGCTCGGGCCCCGAACGGGCACGCCGGACAGCGTAATTCGAAACCGGCTGCGCATCCTCAGCGCCGCGGATGCCGCCTTCGCCGCGGTGCTGGAGGCGCTGGAGGACTCAGGGCAGTCCGGCCGCACGGTGGTCTTGGTCACCAGCGACCACGGTTACTTCTACGGAGAGCACGGCTTGAACGAGGAGCGGAGGCTGGCCTACGAGGAGAGCGCCCGTGTTCCGCTGGCTCTCCGCTGGCCGGACGGGATCGGAGCCGGCGGAAGCATCCCGGCCCTGGTTTCGAGCATCGATCTGGCGCCCACCGTCTTGGAATTGGCAGGCCTGCGCCCCCACATGGGCATGCAGGGGGCATCGCTCGCGCCCCTGCTTGGCGGCACCGTGCCTCAGGACTGGCGACGGAGCGTGCTGATCGAGTACTTCTCGGACTCGGTCTGGCCCCGGATGGTCAGCATGGGCTACCAAGCCGTCCGCACGCGCCGCTGGAAGTACATCCGCTACGCGGAGCTGTCCGACATGGACGAGATCTACGATCTGCAGGCGGATCCTTGGGAGCTGCGCAACCTGTGCGGCGACTCCCGCGCGGCCGAGATCCAGGCCCGACTGGCGTCAGAGCTGGATCGGCTGGTCGCGCAGACCGGCTCCGGGCGCCTGGATTCGGAATCTGCTCCGCTGCGAGGATTGCCCTGATGAGTCCGGCCCGCTCCCGCCGGATCCGGCCTCGCAGTCCCTCGCCGGGCCGTCCCTCCGGCAGGCGCAGCGTGCCGACGCCGCCCGCCGCCCACCTGGGGAGGCGTTCCGTCAACCGGCCTTGGCCGGCAGATGCTCCCGCTACCGCCAGCCGGTGCGATTCCGCACCGCCGGGGGGGAGGGGGGGGGGGAGGCCATACAATATGTTGGGCAATCGTGATCCAAAACCCAGCGTTTCTGTGCTCTACCATCCGGTTTCTCCCCTGATTCTCCACGACGATACGAGCCCATCCGATCGCTTGGGCAGGCTTGGCGATCGCTTGGGTGGGCCTTCGAGAAGCCGTCGGACTCGTCTGTGACAGGAAAATGGAAGGGTGAAGTTACTGGGCTGAAGTGACCACCGCCCGGCGTCTACTGAACTACAACCACTGTGTCCTGCAAGAACAGGAAGTCTCTGAACCGTCCGAATTCCAAATTGGTTTACAGCGTGTCACTGCTAGAATCTTGATGTTGGAGTTGTCACAGAATCTTAGAACATGGTTTTACTAGCGCAGTCCCAAGGACGATTGAACCGCCTGACGTGCGCACAAATTGTGCCAAGAAGAGCTTGCCATTGGGCGTTCGCGTGGTACAATCGTCTCGTTCCAAGCCGCTGCGAACAGCCCGACTCTGGCCATGCGCTCGCGAAGTACTAGTCATTCACCGGCCCTGCCTCGCAGCGCCTCCGGGTACCGGGCCTCCAAGGCGGGCGGGGCGAGGCGTCCCACTACGGCCTGGCGGCGCATTCAGCGCGAGCTGCGAGCATCGACCAGCGGGGAGAGCTACCGCAACTGGGTTGAGCCGGTACGCACGGGCTTCATCGACGACGACCGCAGCCTGCGGCTGACCGTGCCCAGCACGGCGATCCGAGACTGGCTCGCCACCGAGTTCGAGGGGCGGATCCTCGCGGCCGCCAGGAAGCTGGGAGTGGAGGTGCGCGGCGTCGAGTACGAGGTGGCCGAGGCGGCTCCCGTCCCCGTCCAGCAGACCTTCGATTTCACGCCGCCGCGCCATCCTTTCAACGCGCGCTACACCTTTAGACGGTTCGTGGTGGGCGCCTCCAACGAGTTCGCGCATGCCGCAGCCAAGGCCGTGGCCGTCTCGCCCTCCGAGGCCTACAACCCGCTCTACCTCTACGCGGGCACGGGATTAGGCAAAACGCACCTGCTGCACGCCATCGGGCACTGGATGCAGAGGCGGCATCCAGACCTGCGGGTCATCTACGTCACGGCCGAGGAGTTCCTCAACGACATGATCAAGTCCATCCGGACGAACAGCATGCGCGGTTTCCACGAGCGGTTCCGCAGCGCTGACGCCCTGTTGGTCGACGACATCCAGATGATCGCCTCCAAGGAGCGCACGCAGGAGGAGTTCTTCCACACGTTCAACTCCCTGCACACCGGCGGCAAGCAGATCGTGCTCGCGAGCGATTCGAGCCCCTCCGAGATCCCGGGCATCGTGGACCGCCTCAAGTCGCGCTTCGCCTGGGGCCTGATGGCGGACATCCAGCGTCCCGACCTCGAGACCAAGATGGCCATCCTGGATTGCAAGGCTGAAGAGCGGGGGGCGCAGCTGCCGGAGGAGGTGCGCACCTACATCGCCGCGCGGCTGACATCGAACATTCGTGAGCTGGAAGAGTTCGTCAACCAGCTGACGGCCCGGGTCCGGTTCCTCGGCGGCAAGATCAGCTTGGAAATGGTGAGGCACCTGTTCGAATTGTCGCCGAGGCAGGCCGAACCAGTGCTAACTGTAGATGTCATACAGCGTGCCGTGGCGGAGGAATTCGATCTGAAGGTGTCCGACTTGATTGCTAGGAGCAATGCGGCAAAGTTCGCTTATCCCAGACAGATTGCGATGTACCTATGCAAGCATGAGACGAAAGCTTCGCTCTCTCAAATTGGACGAGAGTTCAAGCGGCACCACACCACAGTGATGCATAGCATAGGCAAGATTGAGAAGAAAAGATCCGGCGATCAAGAGTTGAATTCAATTCTTGCTTCGCTTGGTGATAGAATCACGATCAAGTCTCAATAAATTCGGTGATGCATCAATTGAAGATCGAATCTCTTGTGGACTTTGAGATAGACGTGTTCCTTGGATTGATTGCTACTACGTCCGGATTCGGTTGGATTGGATGAGGATTGGGGCGGATCCCAGTCGCGAATGCGTTAGATGAGGTCGGAGGCGGGGCGGTGCCGATCCAAGGGTGAGGTGAAGGGCGATCCCGTCAGCTTGGCGAAGGCGGCCGGCAGCTCTTCCAGCGTGCCGCACGGGATCTCGACCTAGGCCGGTGGGAGCAGCTTGGCAGCCAGAACGGCTGGCTTGGGCTGAGCCTGCTGGTCGCGCGCCAGGTGGGCGCGACCGAGGCGCCGCCACACTTAGTGCTGGGCGTGGAATCACTAGGGCTTGGCCGGATGGTGGGTCCCTGCCACGATGTTCATGACCCGACCGTGCTGGTCGGCCGCCGCCGGGCCGGGCTGCGGAGGCTGTGGGGCTGCGCCAGGCGGTCGCGGCTGGCTGGCAGCGACGCGCACTGGGCGGTCGTCGCAGGCGGCTGTCGGGGCTACGGCGGGTAGCAAGAGGGCTCCGGAGGCCGCGGGGCGGGTGCCGGACCGGGCCCGCCGCCGATTGCCCTGATGCGACGGATCTTTCCTGTGATGTTAGATATTCCTGTCGGCTAGCCATATACGATACGAAAAACAACCTCGCTGCGACGCCCAAGATCGTGAACAAGAATCGCTTGCCCAACGCGGAGCGGCTGGCAAGCTGGCAGCCGGTGCCATCAGTCCCCAGCCGGGGGACGCCACTCTGCCCGCCTACTTCCCCAACCGCGCTCCGCCGCTCCGGCCGCCGGTCCTCAACTGCAATCCGCCGCGCCAGCCGAAAGGACCGAGATCCCGACCAGGGGCCGCTGCGCCGGACGGCCAGTTGCCTCCCACTCAGACCATTGTCCTTGGCTGGTCGCTTCGTCCTTCGGGAGTTCCAAGTGGCAACGCTGTTCATCCGCTGGCCGCTGGTCAGTGCTCCCCCTGTCGACTTGGGGTCGCCACCTCGCCGGCTGCCAGTCCCTATGGCCCCCCACGCTCCCACTTCGCGCCCGCAGCCACGTACTCCGCCCGCCGCGGCCCTGTCGGTGCCGGTCTGCTGAGGCCCTTGCGCAACCAGCTTCTGATGCAGCAAATCCAATGCAGCTGCTTTCTCGTCAGCGAGCGATGGCTGACAGTTCCTCTTCCGTGGATCGATTCCACAGCAGCCATTCAGCCTGCGCGTCAGGCCGCGGCACCCGCTGAGTTGGGTGGCCACGACTCCGGGCGCGGTGCTGAGAATGCGGCACCGCGAATCCCAAGCTTGGCTCCTGGTGGTGCTTGATCGCTGCGGCGCGTGCCAGTGTGTTGGTTCCGGTGAAGCGGCGAATCTCCGGCGCCCCGGCCGCTGCGGCAAGTTTTCCGCCGCTCGAGCCGGTGGCTCGAGCGCTACGTTCGGCTACCATGGTCGCGTCTCAAAGTGCCAACTCAGAACCTTCCGTGCCTCCATCGTCCGTCGGCAGCAAGCTGCCTGCTGGCCACCTTGGCCGTGGTGCTCTGGTCGGGTGTCGGCCGTGCCGCTCCCCAGGAATTTCACCAAGCCTTCCCCTTGGACTCCTCATGGGAGCGCGCTTGGAACCTGTCTGAGGGCGACTCCATTGCATTCAGCATCGGTGTCAAGCAGCCTTCCCAGCTTCCTCCCAACGCGAGAATCGAAGTGACCTGGAGAGGGCCGGAAGACGCCGTCCGGCGCTACCCGGCCGACCGAGGCGACCGCGCCGTCTTCGCGACTTCGGATTGGGCGAAGGTGCTGCACTCCTTGGATCCCGACCTCCACCTGACCTACCGCGCTCCCGCTGCCGGCGAATACGTGCTGCGGCTGGCGGCGCTCGTGAATCGGCCGCAGGCCTTGGGCGAGCTGCCCCACGACACTGGTCTGGCACGGCATGCGACCCCCCTGCCAACCAGGACTCCCGCAGCAGACGGAGCTGACGTTTCGGTCTCCTTCACGCCAGTGGCGGCGCTCCAGTCGGGCGGCTTGGTCTTGGAGGCTGAGCCGAACAACGCCCCCGAGCAGGCTACTCCGCTCGTCTTCCGAACCCAAGGCGGGGAACAGGCCGTCCGCGTCATCGGCGGCGCCGACGACTTGGAGTATTTCAACGGCACCCAGCTGGGACGGCAGCCGGACGACTGGTATCGGTTCACCTACGACGGGGATGGGCCGAGATTCGTCAGCGCGAACCTGCAGCTCGTCGAGCCGGTGGTCAGTGCCCGGATTCGCTTCTACAAACAGGGCAGGCCGTCGGACGAGGAACTGCGGGAGCGCGATGTCCCCAACAGCTACGACTTCGCCAACTTCAACCCGATCCCGTACGTGCATCCTCCCGCCACATCAATCGACGGGCCTGTGCCGGTCTACACCTACGAAGAGGGGCGCGCCCTGAATGAGCGCGCCCATCAGCAGGACCGGGCGTACCGGACGTTCGTGGTGCGGCAGGTCTTTCCCGGCGACACCTATTTCCTGCGGGTCGAGGCCAGCCAGCCCCATTACGAACTGCACGTCAGGCTGTTTGGTCCGGCTCCGTATGACGATCCGGTTACGGCTGTGCGACAGGGAGTCTACTATCACTTGGCCGAGATCGACGCGTGGCTGATCCACCGGCCCCGGAACATCGCGCCCCATCGTAGGCTCCGCGACGCCACTGCGCTGTTCGGGGAGAATTGCATGAGCTGCCATACCCAGAGCGGCGTGTGGGGTGTTGCGGACGCGTTTCGGAACGGCTACCGGCCGGACGGCGTGGAGCAGAACTATCGGCGGCTCGTGAACACGATGTACGAGTCGCTGCGCCTCACGAACCAGCTCAAGGACGCCGCGGTGAACACCAGCGTGGCGCCCAACGACTTGGGCGACGGCCCGGCGGGGACGCGCGTAGCCGGCCGCAACATCGTCCTTCACGAGCGCAGCCGCAGGCCGAAGCGGCTGCATGCCCAGTGGCAGCGGCGCACGGCGAACTACGTCCTGCAGACAGCCGATCCCAAGGGCATCAACGCCGCCGGTCGCGGCTCGAACGTCGGTCCCAACGTCGTCTTCAAGTTCGCTGGGGAGGTCCTCGAGCGAGCGTGGCGGGACACGGGCGAACCCCGCTACTTCTTCGGCCTCGAGCAGAAGGGACGCAGGATCCTCGCTACCGGGGACGCTGTCCGCGTCACCGATGACTACGGCCACCGCATCGAGTTCGTGCATCGGATCTGGCCGGCTGACTACGTGGAGCAGGTCCGGCGTCTGACGGCTTCGCCCCGACGGACGGCCGCCGCCGAGCGGCTGGACCGTGAGCTGCGGAGCCGGGCGGACCTCGATCTGCAGCGCCTGCTGGCGCTGCAGCAGGACGACGGGGGATGGGGCTTCAATCCGGGGCGGGCCGGCGAGGACGGCGCCTGGCAGCGTCCTGAGGACCACAGTTACCCGGCGGCCACCGCGGTGGCTCTGATCGCCCTGGAGGCCGCTGGGCGCGGCGCGGGGGACCCCGTAGTGGACCGGGGAGTGCGCTGGCTGCTCCGAAACCAGTATCCGTACGGGCTGTGGAACGCGGCGGCAGCCACGGGCTTCGTAACCAGTGCCTACGCCATCCGCGCCTTGAGCAGGCTGCATCCGGATGCCTCGGCCAAGGGGGCGGGCGAGTACGAGTTCGACCCCGACGCCCCAATGCTGGAGGCCCTGCGGGCGGTCCGTGACGCTCAGGCGACTGGCGACGCCCGGCATACGGAGCTGTTTGTGGCGGCGGCCGGGAGCCACCACCCCCAGATCCGGCTCTACGGCCTGTTGGGCCTTGGGGGCGCCTTGGCGGGTAGCGGCGTGCCAGTGCTGATCGATCACTTGGACGATCCGGTCAAGAGCTGTCGCGAAGCCGCCTTCTGGTCCCTGCGCCAGCTGCTGCTCGACGGGCAGGGCTGGAGCCAGCTGCTGGACGCCTACCAGGTCGGCAGCGATCGGGCGAGGCAGTCGGTGATGCAGGCCTTGGTCACTCGGGCCCACGTGTCCTGGCCCGGCTCTGGTGTGGACTTGGCGCGGCTGACAGGCGTGCTGACAGCGGGGATGGTCGATCCCCATCCAGGTGTTCGGGCGTTCGCCTTCAAGGCCGCTTGGCATTGGTGGGTCTGGAACCCTCCCTTGCGCGAGCCGATCAACCAGGCTTGGATGGATGCGCTGCTGCGGGAAGAGACCGAGGCGCAGGTCGAAGCCGCCCTGCGCTATTCCACCATTTCGCTGTTCATCGTCAACGGCCAGGTCAACAACATCACGGGTGGCAAGTATCTCGCACAGCAGTACCCGGAGCTGGCCGCGCTGTTCGGGGCCCTGAGCGAGTGGCGGGAGCAGGCCCCTGCAGAGAGACTGAGGCGGCTGGACCGCCGGCTGACGGCCATGGCGGCGTCGCACTACATGGAGCGGGCCAACCAGCAGAGTCCCGGACAGTTCGCCTACAGCACGCCTGGAGCGACCGAGCTGTTTGGCAAGGCCGTTCTCTCCGTGTACGGTGACGCCACGGATGATGGCGTGCCGTGGCGTTCAATCGCCTTGGAGGGAGCGCGCAACATCACTTACAAGCCGCTGCAGGACGCGATGATGGAGCTGCTCCAGTCTTCGGACCCCGAAACGGTTGCTGTGGCGGCCCGCGCCCTGTCGAACCCCTCCGAACTGGTCTTGCCTGCCCGGCGGCAGGCGCTGGTGCCGCTGCTGCGCATGCTGCGACTGTACGCTCGCCAGGGCCGGAGCGAGGATGCCGACGCCGTGGCCAACTTCCTGGCGCGGGTCCGGTGGGACTTTGAGGGCGTCAGCGCGGCCGAGGAGGCGGAGTTCTACCGGACGCTGCTCGATCGTCGAGCACCCGACAGCGCTTCTGCGCCCGGAGGCGGCGGGAGGTATCTGGCGGCGAGGCCCGCTCCGGTGACCGGTCAGGGAGTAGACGGCGGCCCGCACCTAGCCCTGATCGCCCGCATCTTGGGCGAGAACCGGACGCTGCACCGCAGAGAAGCCTTCCGCCACCTGTCCGGGGAGCCGCGCCTCTGGCTGGACTCGACGGAGTGGATGCTGGCGTTCCGCGAGGGCGGAGCGAGTTTGGACGAAGCTGTCGAAGGGGCTTCGGAAGCCGAGGACTTGGAGATTGACCGGCTGGATTTTGGCCGCACCACCGAGCAGATGATTCCCGGGGGCGTCGCCAGCGGCAACAGCGCCCTGATCTGGGAGGAGGGCAAGGTCGGCGCGCGCATCTCATTCGCGATAGATGTCCCGGACGACGGTCGCTACGAGCTGCTCGGAGCGTTCCTGTACGGCGCGTCTCACGGCATCGTGGAGATGCGGTTGGCCGGACAGCCCGTCCTGGAGCAGATGGACTTCTACCGCCGGGAGGTGACCTCCACCGGTCCCATGCCGCTCGGCGTCTTCAATCTACGAAAGGGTCCCGTGTTGTTCACGGTCGAGATGCTCGGCACCAATCCTGACGCCGAGCCCGAGTACAAGTTCGGCTTGGACTACCTCAAGCTCGCGCCGCACAGCGGCCAGCCGCTGCTCACCAAGGACTCCCACGGCGTGGACCGGATTGACCCGGTCCAGGCCGCCAAGTCCGAGGTCGTGGCCCTCTTCGTGCAGTGGTTCTCAGCGGATGTGGATCAGGAGACGAGGGACTTGGCGTCGAGGCTGGCCAGCTCGCCTTCCCTGCGGGGGAATCCGGAGGTCCGCAAGGCGATCTCCGCCTATGCGGAGAGTGAGCCGGTCGGGAAGATCCGCTCGCGGCTGCAGAACATCCTCGCCAACGATGACGAGAAGTACGGGCAGCAGCTGCGGGACTTGATCGCCAAGGCCCCTCAAGCAGGGGGATCGTCGGACCGGCCGATCGCCGCCACTGACGCCTTCATCCGCGACATCCTCCAGTTCCGGGATCATGTCTTGGCCGAGATGAGCAAGCCGAGCGAACGGGACGGCAAGGCCTGTGTCACCTGCCACAGCGTGCCCGGCCGCGTGCCGACGCTCTACCTGAACCCGCCGGACGGCGCCGGCCACATCGGCGCCGCGGACTTGCTGGAGAATTACCGCAAGCTGCAGGCGCGGGTGAGCGTTGCTGACCCGGAGCGAAGCCTACTGCTCCGCAAGCCCCTCAACGTCCAAACCGGTGAGGAGGAGGGCCACCAGGGCGGGATGCGGTACGAGGCAGGCGAACCCGGCCACGAGGTCCTGCGCCGGTGGGTCATCCGCCAAGCCGAGCTGCAGGCCGGTGGCGGGTAGCGGAGGCTCGGGCCTAACCTCGTCTTGGCGCTACGCCGGGCCGACGCCCCCCGCGGACAGGCGGGCCAGCGCGCGCTGAACCCACCGGAACCCGACCCGCTCCTGCTCCAGGCGCACGCTCTCGCCCAAGCTGTCGAATCGCAGGGCGTCGTACAACTCGCGCTCGTCCAAGGTCAGCCGAGACAGTTTGGCATGGGCCTGCGACGGCTCCCTGACCCACAGATGCCGGAAGGCCAGCAAGGTCTGGCGATCCATCAGGAACGATTCGGCATGCGGAAAGACGCTTCGCAGCTCGTCGAGTATCGCGAATCCGTGGGTGTCCAGATCGCCCCAGTAGAGCAGCCGGCACCTGTTCAGCCAGCGGGCTCTGCCCAGCCGTTCGAAGCCGTAGCCGGAACCGAAGATCGCGAGCGTACCCGCCATGAGCGGAAGCGACAGGAAATTGATCTCGTTCTCGACCACGATGGCTCGCGAGACCGGCGGGCTCCAGCGGGCGAAGACATCCGCCTCCACGGTGATGTCCTGGCCCGAGTCGCCGTCTGACGACGGTAGGATGGCCAGGTCCGGGTCGAGGAGCCGAGCGCGGACGAGAGCCGGCTTGGAACGGAAGCCGTAGCGGGCTTCGAAGTTGCGGACTCCGGTCTTGGAGCTGTCCACTGCGCTCGGCGGTAAGGTCAGATCGAGCAGTTCCGACAGGACCTTGCGGTGCCGCTCCACGAATTTGGTGTCCACGCCCTCCACATCCATCTCGCGGATGTAGATGCCCGGCCTGCCGCTCTCTTGGAGCCAGCGGACTACTCGGAGCAGGCTGGTCCAGTCGGCCGCATGGTTCAGCGCCTGCAGCGGCTTCCGAGCGAGCCACCCCACCAGCGCCGGCTGCTGTCGGCGAGTCGTCTCCAGGAGTTTCCGAATGGTGCGCACCGACGCCCGCTTGCCGATCAAGGCCGCTGCGGCTTCGGGGCTGTCCACCCATGCTTCCAGCGGCAGGAGGTTGGTGCCCAGCGACCGGTGCCGAACTTCACGCCATACCAACCGCACCTGCGTCGGCGGCAGCTTCTTCAAGGACGAAATCCAGTCCCGCACCTCATCGAATCGGAGTTCCATCTCTTGCGAGGTCGGTCGTTTCAACGTCAGGCGCCGTGGGTAGCCGGTCCCCTCTTCCACCACTGCCGCCAGGACCCTGCCGCTCTTCCAGAGCCGGCGCACTTGATCGCGAAGCTGCCGGGGCGTGGTCCAGCTCGGGCGTGAGCCGGGCCGGCGAGGGCCGGACCTGCGACGAGGCCTCACGGGTCACTCCTGCTGCGGGCGGAAGCGTAGAACCTTGAGGGAGGAGCAGTCCCACCGGCTCTGGATCCGGCTGGCGCCACGCGAACGGCGGGTTCCCTTCGCCCGGCCCTAGGTGCCAGATCCGACATCGCCCCCGGGCAAAGCCTCAGCCGCTCCCTCCTCCGGGACGGCGGTGCCGCCGGGCGTGCGGGAGGATTCCTGAGCATGGCGCTTCTCCTGCCGGTATTCCTTGATGGTCAGGTTGCGAATCTTCGACACCTTTCCGCCTTCGATCTCGATGAAGCCGACATGCTTCACGTACGGCTCGATGACATGGATCTTCTGCAGCGGCGTGACGATCAGCACTTGGAGGTTCAGGCGGGAGAAGAGCTCGAGCGCGTGTCGGGCCGACTCGTCCGAGCCGCGTCCGAAGGCTTCGTCGATGACGATGAACCGGAAAGCGTCCGAGCGGCCGGAGCCGGAATCCAAGCCGAACTGGTACACGAGCGCCGCCCCGAGGATGGTGTACGCCAGCTTTTCCTTCTGTCCGCCGGACCGGCCCGCCGAGTCGGAATAGTGCTCGTACTCGCTGTCGTCCTCCGTGATGCGTTCGCTAACGCTGAACACGAACCAGTTGCGGACGTCCGTGACCTTGGACCGCCAACGCCTTGGCTGGTCGACATAGCCTTCGTCGCCCCGCAGCCGCTCGATGATCTTCTTGACCTGCTCGAACTTGCCCTCCGAGTACGGATCGTCCTCGGACCCGCTGAGAGCGCCGGAGAGGCAGGCCTTCAGCTCCTTGCGGAACTCGCTGATCTCCCGGTCAGGAGCGAGCCGGTCCTCGATGCGGATGTAGCGACCGGGGTTGTACTCAATTTCCGTCAGCGTATTGTTGATCGTTCTGATCCGCCTGTTGATCGACCTGCGCTCCTTCTCCAGTTGGTTGTGGAAGCTGACGACCTCGCGGATCGTGTTCTCGTTCAGCAGGCGCTTGAATCGGTTCTCGAACTCGGGTAGACCGTCGCTCTCCAAGGTGGCGAGCTTCTCCCGGTATTCGGAAGCGGACTCCGCGCTAGCATCCATGTCAGCCGAGTCGGCGGGGTACTCCCGGTTGAAGTGAGACATGTCCCTCTCCAACTTGCGCCGCACCGTCATCGCCTCGTTGCGAAGGCTGTCCGAGCGCTGCCGAATCCGACTGGAGACGGCCGCGGCGCGCCTAGCGACGGTCTCCAGTGTCAGGCGCGCTCCTCCGAGCACCTCGTCCATGAGCGTCGCGAGCTGAGGGTAGGCCTCTCGATCGGCTTCCAGATCGGCGGCATCGAGCGCCGCCTGTGCCTCGTGCCGTTGCCAGCTAAGTTCTGAGTGCTGCATCTTGGCGGCCCCGATTGACTTGTTGGCCTCGTTGAACGCGCGTTGGATGCGCTCCAATTCCTTGCCGCGCTGCTTCAGCTCGATGCGCAGCGGCTCGAGCTTGTCCAACTCCTTCTCAAGCTCGGCCCGCCTGTGCCTGAGCCGATCGATCTCCCGGACAGCGGAGCGCCAGTCGATTTCCACATAGCGCTCGAATGGGAGTAGCCCGCTGACGGCCTCCGCCCGAGCCCTCTGTGCCCGCAGCAGCTCTTCCAGCTCGTTGCAGCGCGCTTGAAGCCCAGCTGCCGCAGCTCTGTTCTTGGCCAGGCTGGCTTCGAGGGCCGCGATCTTCGCCCTGTTGGTCCAGCCGAGGATGTACCGCTTGCGATCGGAGATGCTGTGCCGGTCGTCCTTGACGTGGTGCTCGTCCCGTTTCACCTGCCCGGACTGGGTGATGGCCTTCTCCTCCCGTCGGAACGTCTCCAAGTCTGAGCAGCAAACGTGGTCGAACTGGCGAGTCAGCTCCTCGAGCAGCCATCGGGAATGGGGCGAGTCCTGCTTGACTGAGAGCTTGCTCGACAGGGAATCTCGACCGGCCCCGCTAGGTCGCCGCCTCGAGGAGCGGACTCGCACGTAAGCCAGCCGGCCTTTCAAGTCAGTGAGATCGACCCAAGCCGCCACTTCGGAGTAGTCGGAGTCCGGCACTAGCAGGGACAGCCCGAATGGCCGCAGCAGGCGCTCGGCAGCCCCTTCCCACTTCAGCGCATCCTCGCGCACGGCGATCAGCTCGCCTGCGAAGGGGAGGTCTGCCTCAGCGAGGCCCAGCGCCTTGCAGAGCCGGGTCCTCCGGCCCAAGTCTTCCGTAGGAATGTTGCTGCGCCTCGATCGCAAGCTCTGGACCTCCGCCTCCAGCCGCTGGCACTTCGCCTTGGCGTCTCCTAGCGGCGCTTGCAGTTGAAGAACTTGATCCCGTAACCGCCGCGATTCGATCCGTGCTTCTGCCTGGATCCTCAGGAGTCGCTTCCGCTGCGCGACGAACGACGCGGCGTCTTCCGGGACGCTCTCCTCGATTCCCTCCAGGAGCTTAGCGAACGATTTCGCTCTCCTGCTGCGCCGCACTCGTTCGCGCTCCATGGCGGATATCTGAACATCGAGTTGGTCAAGGCTGGTGCCTCCGCCAGTCTCAATCTCCACGCGCAGCCTGTCGATCGCCTGCTGCTGTGTCCGCTGCTGCTCGGCCAGCTGACCAAGACTGGCCTCGAGTCCTTCGATCTTGAGATTCACACCACGGAGTTTCTCGGCTACCAGCTCCTGCGTGAGACCTGCGAAGTAGGAGGCATGCCCGCTCTCGCACAGCTGCAGCGCGCCAACCTCCGACGCCAGTTCTTCGTGACGGTCAGCGGAGGTCTGGATCGGCTTCAGCATTTCGATCTGCCGCTTGGCCTTGAGCACGGCCTTGTGCGCTCGGTCCAGATCGTCGAAGTGGCCGATCAGCTCGTCAATGACGGGATCGGCGTCGAAGCGCTCCAGCATGTGCCGGCGGACGAAGCTGGTCAGGTTGCCGATGGACTTCATCGACACGGTCTGGTGGAACAGCTCCAGCGCCTGCTGGTCATGGATCTTCAAGCGGCGGCGAAACCACGCACCGTACTTCGTGTAGGAGTCCCAGACTTGCGCCCCTGAGCGCCTCAAGCGCCTTCGCATGTCGTTCGTATTTCCTCCGAAGCCGGAAAAGGAATCCGCGATCGAGGGCTCGCTGTCGTCACCGACCCAAGCCACGTAGAACCGTCGCGGCTGACCCGCCCTCGCGGCGTCCCAGAAGACGACGGCCAAGGTGACCGACTGCTTGTAGCCGACGTTGCGGAAGACTCCTAGGATCACCGAGAAACTGTTACCGTCGCGCAGGGCCACCGGCCGTGCCGTGCCGTCGGAGAAGTCTCCCCGCTCGGTCTTGTAGTAGCCGAGCGCATAGGACTTGGGTGATCGCTCGCGGCTTGCCGCGCCGGCGGCCTTGTTGTAGGCCGCTCGGCTCGGCGGCACGAGCAGCGTGGTCAGGGCGTCCACCAACGTGGACTTGCCGGTGCCGATGTCGCCGGTGAGCAGGCCGTTGCGACCGTCGAGGTGCAGGGACCACACCTTCTCGTGGAAGGTGCCCCAGTTCAAGATCTCCAATCGCTCCAAGCGATAGCCGGTGACCTCGTCATCGGCTACGTAGTCGAATCCGAACTGCACTTCACGTCCCTTCCTGATCGTCGCCTGTGGCTTGGACGGCCGCGGCTCGGGCAGCCAGCTCGGCCTCCAGCTTGGCCAGCCAGTCGGCGTTGACAAACTCCTTGAGGATGCGTTCCACCTCGTAGGCTGGCTGCGCGCGGGACGAGGAGGACTTCATCTTGCGGAGGTACCCGAGCTTCACAACGTTGTTGATGTAGCCCCTGACTTGCCTTCGCCGTTTCTGTTCATTGCCGCTATCGCGCAGGTACAGGTTCAAGAGGTCAATGATCTCGTCGCGCTTCAGTACGAGCCTGGTGCCGTGGCCAGTCGACTCGAACTCGGCCAAGCGCTTGCGCAGCAATCCCAGCAGCAGGCTGACCGGGTAGGACAGCTGGTGTCGCGTCATGAGCGTGGCGGCCTTGGACTCCAGGTCGTCCCCGGTCTCAGGTTTGGATCGCAGGTAGGCGTACTCCTCGCCGGCATTGAGCACGAGATCTAGGTTGAGCACGCCGAAGAGGTTCTTAACTTGCTCCTCCGCCTTTAGAAGGGCTCGCCAGACGACCTCGCTGTCCCGGCGATGGACGGCGCCCTTGAGCAGCCGCACAGCGAGGTGCGCGAGTGTGACCTGCTGCGGCGAGGGGTCAAAGATGGCATGCCGGAACCTCATCGGACGAAGATCACTCGCGGTACTCGGGCGCTGCGGAGGACCGCTTCCCCTCGCCGGCCCGTGCCGAGCCAAGTCACAGTCTCTGGGTTGTCCAGGTCGATCGCGCTGTCGAAGGTCTCGGCGGCCAGCTGCAGATAGGCCAGCAGCTCGGCCAAGCCCTGCTTGAGAGGGCGGAGCTTGCAGACTTCGCCCAAGGTGACCTGAGTGCGGGTCTCCAGCAGGCCGTTCACATGCTTGCTGAGCTCGCTCGGGTCGATAGTCGCCTGGCTGTAGAGGCGGGAGATGTCCACCTCCTCGTGTCCGCTCTCGAGCACGACAGGCCGCATAACGGGGGTCTTGGGCACAGCGTACAATGGCCGCTCCATTGGCAGGTTGATCTCGGCCCTGGTGGACTCGATCTCGGCCACCGGGTCCTTGGCGCCGGGTGGAGAGTCCCGCAGTGCTAGGGCGCTCCTCTCGACACTTTGCAGCAGCTCCATGATCCGCCGATTCTCCATCTGGGCGCGATCGTCGAGGAAGCGCCGCAGCTGGTTCGAGAGCTGCCGTACGGTGCGCTGCGCGTGCTCTCCTGCCTCAGCCCACTCGTAGTGCATCTCCCGGGTCCGTTCGTCCGGCTTCATCTCCTGGATCGCGGGCAGAGCGAGGATGCGGTCCAGCAGCTCCTCGAACTCGTCGGTCCGGCCCTCCGCCATCAGGAAGTCCCAGAACGCCCCGAAACTGCGGCCTTGGTCGGACTCGGCGATCTCGTCGTGCCGGCCCAGCGAGACGTCCAGCACCTCCTTCTTGGTCCGCTTACCGCGGGCCACCGTCTCGCGGAAGCGGCGCTCGAGCTTGCGAAAGTTGTGCTCGACCTCGCGGAAGTCGGCCAGCAGCTCGCGCGAGACCTGGACCAGCTGCTGGAAGCGGTCCTTGATGGCCGTGGCATCCAGCAGCTGGATCTCGCCATGTTCAGCGCGCTCGATCTCCCGCTCGATCTCGCGCTTGCGCTGCTTGAGGTCCTCCAGCCGTTCGGACGGATTCGATTCCGCGCCTGAGTTGATCTGGCGCAGCAGGTCGAAGACCGTCAGCAGGCGGGATTCCGTCCCGACGAAGCTGCGCTCGGCAAGCGATGCGATCCACGCGATCGCCTTCTCCGTGGCGGGGGTCAGGTCGAAATATGGCTCGTCCGAGTCCTCGCGATAGAACT
Organism: Bryobacterales bacterium; assembly: GCA_963662745.2. GTDB lineage: Bacteria > Acidobacteriota > Terriglobia > Bryobacterales > UBA6623 > VXMF01. The sequence continues at coordinate 2,074,088 of CAXXUI010000001.1, read as the reverse complement.
TCCTCAGCCACGCTCGCTCCGGCAGGGTCCAGTCGTCCAAGTACTCGATCGCCCGTCTCGGGAATGTTGTTTCCCCGAGGGTCTGCCTTAAGCGGTACAGCTCGTCCTCGAGCCTCTCGGCTAGTGCGCTTTCCGCCAGCATGCGGTTGTTCTGCTCAATGAAGGCGCGGTGCAGGAATCCAACCACCAGCGGAGCGTGGCTGGACTTCAGCAGCCGCCAGGCGGGGTGCTGCCGCTGCAGTTGCTCAAGCGCCGTGTAGCTGAAGTCCATCGGTCTCCGAGATCCAGACCTCTGCCGCCTCGAAAATGACGCGGTTGGTGGTCGTTTCATGGGGCGCTGGCCGGACAGGGCCCCTTCAACCTTGAAGCCTCGCAGGGGGAGGCCGGGCAGCAGTGAGAGCGATCATAGCAGGCCACAAGATGCAGCGGCGGACCACAGGCGCGCGCGGGCCGCACGGCACTACGGAGTGTCGGCGACGCCCCCGCGCACTCGGCGGGCCGTCGTCCTCGGGGGTTGCCTCAGGCGGCCGCGGCGGCCGCTCGGGCGGCGCCGAGGACCTCGGCGGGGGTGCAGTAGTCGAGCGCCTTGCGCGGCCTGTCGTTGAGCCAGCGCTGCGCCCTCGCCAGCTTCGGCTCGTCGGCCGCGTGGAAGCTGCGTCCCTTGCCGAAGTACTGCCGCAGCAGCCCGTTGGTGCGCTCGGTTAGCCCCCGCTGCCACTAGCAGTAGGGTTCGGCGAAATAGACTCCGGCCCCGAGAGCGTCCCGTTGTCGGCCCACAGGGCTACACCAGGTCCTTGACAAGCTCCAGCGCGTTCACCAAGGCCCCGCCGACCGTCCCGGCGGTCTCTCGGGGCACGAACGCAGCAGAGGTACTTTCAACAGCCTGATGCGCTCCGGGGGGGCGAACATGCGAGCGCAGATTGAGAGCGGCTCCTGGCTGCCGGATTCGGTGGATCTCGTTGGCACGGTGCAGTGAGCGAATCGAAGGACCATGGACTTGGTTCGCCAGCCCATTGACGCCGCTTCGGTCGCCAAGCCGCAGCGCTCCTGCACTGAGCACCAGCCAGCGTGTCGCCGTGCTCGCAGGCGGCTACTCAGAGATCGCGCTCCGGACTCTGTTCCTGTCCGGCTAATCGCCCCGACCGGACCCCCTCGGACCTGCATGGACGTTAAGAGATCCGGTGCGCCACCTTGGACAGTCCTTCCTGCGTTAACCGGAATCCGGAGGCCGGTCAGAGCAAAAAAATGACACGTTGGCCTGAGTCTAGGGAACTTATGACCATTATCATGAAACAGATTGAAACAAATAGCATATACTGCCCTCAGGTGGGTCCCGCAGAACAGCGAGTCGCTGGGCGCGTCGCGCCGACCGGCCCTCGGTTGCGCTGGCGGGACGCAGAGGCACTCCGTTGTGTTGCTCCAGAAGGGATGGAATCCAATGCTGCTTAGCATTCGCAGCCGGCCATGCCGGCGACTCGGGCCTGAGCCGGCGATCACTGCGACGGCGGATCAAGCCCTGCCGGCCCACGGCAGCGTCGAACCACGACAGCAGTTGGTCGCTCCCGGGCAGACCGCTCTTGGCAAGGGGGCTATCGCTGGTCTCACCCTCGACGCAGCGCTGACTGCCGGCGTCGACTACCGCCAGAGGTGGCTGCTCCCGTGATGGACGGCAGAAGCGAACCTACCCTGCACGGCGTGTATCCTGCGCTCAGCCGGCCGCTGACCGTGCTCGGCTGCGAGCGCCGAGTCTTCCTAGCTGTCGCCACTCTCGGAGCGGCCGCCTTCTCGTCGTTCAACGCCCCCATGGCCGGGGTGCTGCTGTTCTGCTGCGGCTACGGGGCAGGGCTGCTGGTGACCCGCTACGATCCGGCCCTGCCGTCCGTGCTGCTCCGATCGGCGGGGACGGCCCGCTGGTACGATCCGGCCATGCGGTCCGACGGCCCCGAACCGCTTGAGATCGTGAGAAGTCTCGATCGGTGAGGCGGGCGCGATTGCGACGCGGGGCGGCAGGGACCGGCGGGAGTGCGATGTCTCGGCGCTGCTTCTTGGTCCGCCCTTGCTCGCCACGTGGTTCGCGCATCGCTAGCGGCCGCAGTCGAGCAGGCCGGGGACGAGTTGCCAAGCAGCGTGGCGACTGACGACGCCCCGGTTCGAAGCGAGATCGACGAAGGCCTCGACACGTGAGTTGGCTTGCCCCGTGGCAGTCCTTCTCGTCCGCCTTGCGGTGTCTGCCTGATTCGGCATGCCCAAGCAGGTCCGGGTGGCCCACGGGTGTTGAATTCCAACTTGAAGGGCGATGGATGGTTCAGCTTGCTTGGACATGGCAGAGGGGGGTTGGGCGGACAAGTGTGCGGTGGGCAGAGTGCTGGGTGGTGCGAGGCTGCACCCTGTTCCCCCTTGGCGGGGGACACTGCTACTGCAATACCAAGCTACAGCAAGAAAGAAAGAGGCTGGCTGCTCCGGCCGCAGGTCGCGGCCCGCGCAGGGCACCTCAGCCCCCGCCTCGCCGAGCGGCGGTGTTGCGGATTAATTGGAAAACTGAGACCATCCGCCGTCCACGCAGACTGCACCAAACCGCCCCCTACGCGGCCAAATAATCTGGCGCTCAACACCAGTCCCAGTGGTCGAAGGCGGCGAGTCCTCGGAAGAGTTCGCGGCGGCCCTCGAAGAGCTCCTTGAGTGTGCTGACGAAGAGGCTCTTGCCGAAGCGGCGGGGACGGGAGAGGAAGTAGCACTTGCCTTCCTGGAAGAGGCGCAGCGCGAAGTGCGTCTTGTCGACGTAGTAGAGATTCTCCGTGCGGACTTCGCGGAAGGTCTGGACGCCGGTGGGGAGGCGGCCTCTGGGGAGAAGGTGGTTCACGGGGCGGGGCGGCAGTGTCTTGATTCTAGGGGAGGGGCGGACTCGGAGGGCGGGGGTGGTCCCATTGCGTGGCTCGGCGTCCGACTGATTCAACGAAGGCCATTGCCCCCGCGCCCTGCGCGCGCCGTCGTCCCCGGGGGTGCCTCAGGCGGCCCCTCGGGCGGCGCCGAGGACCTCGGTGGGGGTGCAGTAGCCGAGCGCGTTGCGCGGACTTTCGTGGAGCGAGCGCTGCGTCCTCGCCAGCTTCGGCTCGTCGGCCGCGTTGAAGCTGCGGCCCTTGCCGAAGTGCTGCCGCAGCAGTCCGTTGGTGTGCTCCGTTAGCCTGAACTTCACGGGGTGGGCCGGGTAGGATTCCACCGATTTCGGGGCAATCGAGAATGAATTGGACGTGGTAGTTAGGCAAGTCGAGACCTCCGTCGGGAGCTGGAATTTCTGTCAGATGAGACGCGTTCCGGCGTCGTATCGCGACTCTCTTGCCCGTCTAGTGGCATGATTCATCAATTCTGAGGTTTCCATGGGTGCTCGCCACGGTTCACTGCTTGACCGCCTCCCAGCACTCTGCGAGGCAATTCCCCAGTCAGTGCCCACGCCCATGGCCCCCTTCAACCTGGCTTTTGACTGGAAACACTGGTCGCTGGGTCGACACCGAGCAGTTCCAGGGCCCTGGCCTGCAAGGGCGAGGCTCTGGCCACCAGCGGAAACTCGTTGCTTTCGTCTGCCGGCAGCGTCACGAAGTTCAGCGTCAGTGTCTTGAGGTGCCTGCGACGACGGATCAAGCCCTGCCGGCCCACGGCAGCGTCGAACCACGACAGCAGTTCGTCGCTCCCGGGCAGACCGCTCCTGGCAAGGGGGCCATCGCTGGTCTAACCCTCGACGCAGCGCTGACTGCCGGCGTCGACTACCGCCGGAGGTGATTGCTCCCGTGATGGACGGCAGAAGCGAACCATCCCTGCACGGCGTGTATCCTGCGCCCAGCCGGCCGCTGACCGTGCTCGGCTGCGAGCGCCGAGTCTTCCTGGCTGTCGCCACTCTCGGAGCGGCCGCCTTCTCGTCGTTCAACGCCCCCATGGCCGGGGTGCTGCTGTTCTGCTGCGGCTACGGGGCAGGGCTGCTGGTGACCCGCTACGATCCGGCCCTGCCGTCCGTGCTGCTCCGATCAGCGGGGACGGCCCGCTGGTACGATCCGGCCATGCGGTCCGACGGCCCCGAACCGCTTGAGATCGTGAGAAGTCTCGATCGGTGAGGCGGGCGCGATTGCGACGCGGGGCGGCAGGGACCGGCGCGAGTGCGATGTCTCGGCGCTGCCTCTTGGTCCGCCCTTGCTCGCCACGAGGTTCGCGCATCGCTAGCGGCCGCAGTCGAGCAGGCCGGGGATGAGTTGCCAAGCAGCCTGGCGACTGACGACGCCCCGGTTCGAAGCGAGACGGACGAAGGACTCGACAGGTGACTGGGCTTGCCCCGCGGCAATCCTTCTCATCCGCCTTGCGGTGTCTGCCGGATTCGGCACGCCCAAGCAGATCCGGGTGGCCCACGGGCGGGGCGGGCACACGCTGCCCCGGCAGGAGCGGCAGGGACTCAACTCTCGCCGTTGTTCAGACTCTCCGGCGCACGGGCTGCCACGAAGCCAACGTTGCCGGAGCCACCACTTGGTGCGAGGCGACTGATCAACGGGCCGGGTGCCTTAGTGCAGCAGTGCGCCCCACGGGTCCGCGTCCTCAAGCGGCGGCGTTCGCAGCCGTTCGAGGACGCCGCCGCTTGACGGTGTGCCACGGTAGCGATGCACTCGCTGCCAGCCAAGATCGGCTGACGACGGTCGCGTAGCGACACCGTAGAGCGTCGTTTCGGAATCTGACCGTCACAAGTAGCAAGAAATTGCACTGATTCTCTATATTGAGAGTATTTTTTTCACTCTAGAGTTGCATTTTGTATCATTTATAGACTATTCTGTCCCTAGATGGGTTCTGCCGGGCAACGTATCGCAGGGCGCGAAGCACCAACCAAACGACTTCAGGCTCCGATCGGCCCTCGCCGCCGCCCGCGGAACCCAGCTCCATCCATAAACCGCAGAAAGGATTGAACGCGATGCTTCTACGAATTCGCACTCGGGCCGCCCGACGGCTCGCAATCGTGCTGACCCTCGCGGCGCTGGCGCCCCAGGCGCTGTTGGCGCAACGAGGTGTCAGCCCTTGGCTGCAGGCCGTAACCGTCCTGCAGACCGCCTTCACCGGGCCGATCGCCCGCGGCCTCAGCCTGATTGCCATCGTCGTCGGCGGACTGATGTTCGCCTTCGGCGAGGGCGGCAGCAAGCGGGCCCTGGCCGGCCTCATCTTCGGCGTCGGCATGGCCATCGGCGCCGTCAACTTCATGCGCTGGCTGTTCCCCTAATGGCCGTCCGCGCCCGACTCACCGCCGGGCGGAGCGGCGCGGCCGCCCGGCCGCTGCCGCGCCGCCTCCCGGGAGGCTGGATCCAGTGAAGGACCTCGAAGCTGTTGCCCTGCACACCCAGTTGCCTTGGATGGGCTTCGCCACCGAGCGGACCGTGCTCACCAAGGCCGGCTCCCTGCTGGCCTGCGCGACGCTGGAAGGCGCATCCTTCCAGTGCCGTGACGCTGCGGATCTCGAGTATGTCGCGATGCGCTGGACGCGGGCCCTGAAGAGTTTGGAGCCGGGTTGGCGAGTGCGCTGGCATGCCCGCAAGCGCCGGCTTCAGGCGCTCCCGCAGCGAGACCCGGGCGACGCGCTCGCCCGGCGGGCCAGGGACGCCCGGCAGAGCCACCTGCTGACCAAGGGCCTCTACACGGTCGAGACCAGCGTGTTCTGGCTCTGGGATCCCCGACTGTCGCCGGCCGGAAGTCCGGGCGGCGGCGGCCGCGCGCGCAGGCTGTGGGACCGGCTGGCGCTCTGGCTGTCCCCGCAGCGCACCAAGCAAGTGCTGTCCGGCGACCTAGCGGCCGCCTGCCGACGATTCGAGAGCGCGGTGGACGTCTTCCGCGGGCTCGTGCAGGACGTGACGCCCTTGGGCACACTGTCCGGCGAGACCTTCTTCCGGGAGCTGGCTTGGATCTCGAACTCCCGAGCGGCCGCCCGCGCCGTCTCCGCGGCCTCGGCGGCCGGGCTGGACCGCCAGCTGGCGCTCAGTGACCTTGAGGCGCACCGCGACCACCTGCGCGTGGACTCCGAGCGGGTCGAGACCTACGCGCTGATTGATCCGCCCTCGACATCGCGGGCCGGCCTGTTCGGCGGCATCCTCGACTTGGACGCCGAGCTGGACCTGTGCGTCGAATGGCTGCGGGAGGACCGCTCGAAGTCGCGCCGTCGCATCCGCTCGGCTCAGCGACACTATCACCAGCAGCGCTACAGCATGCTGGCCCACGCCTCGGCCGGCGACGCTCCTCCGCAATCCAGCGGGGCCCTCAAGGATCGCGCCGCCGAGGCCGAGGCGGACCAGCTGGGCGAAGCCTTGCGCGAGCTGGAGGTCGCGGGGCTGCCGTTCGGCCCGCACTCGCTGACGGTGGCCCTCAGGGGCCGCGACCGGGCCGCGGTCGAGCGGGCCCGGCCGGAGCTGCTGCGCATCGCGGCGGCCGCCGACGCCCGCTTCCACCGCGAGACCTACAACGGACTCAACTCCTGGTTCGCTCTCGCCCCCGGCAACCACGCCCGCCAGCTGCGCGGGACCTTCCTCTCGGCCGCTGTGGCGGCGGACCTCGCCCCGCTGTGGGCCGTGCCGGAGGGCCAGGTCCGGGACAGCCACCTCGAGGACGAGCATCTGGCCGTGTTCGAGACACCGCGGCGCACGCCGTACTATTACGCGGCGCACGCCGGCGACATCGCGCACACGCTGGTCGTCGGCGCCACCGGATCGGGCAAGAGCTTCCTGCTCAACTTCCTGCTGGCCCAGGGGCGCAAGTACGCCCCGCGCGTCTGCATCCTGGATCTGGGAGGTTCCTACCGCCACCTCACGGAACTCGTCGGCGGCGCCTATGTCGAGCTGCGGCCGGTGGCAGGGGAGATGCCTTGCCGCCTTAACCCCTTCCGCGCCTTGGAGGCCACCGCCGAGAACCTGCAGTTCTTGGAGTCGTTCGTCAGGATGCTGCTGGAGATTGAGGGCAAGGTCTGCGACGCCGGCGAGCGGGCCGAGCTCCGCTCGCAGATCGACGCCCTGTACCAGATCGAGCCCGAGGCGCGAACGCTGTCCTCGCTGCGCGGCCTGCTGCCGGCCAGTCTCCGGGATCCGCTCACGGCATGGACCGACGGAGGCGTGTGGGGCTCGGCCTTCGACCATGTCGACGACACGCTCACCTTGGCGGACTGGCAGGCGTTTGATCTCGCCGGCGCGGCTGACAAGCCGGAGCTGGCACGCGCTCTGCTGTTCTACCTGCTGCACCGGCTCGGGACCGCGATCTCGGATCCTCAGGAGCTGTCGCGCTGGAAGCTGCTGGTGGTCGACGAGGCGTGGCGCTTCCTGGCGGACGGCCGCATCAGCGCCTACTTGGCCGAAGGCCTCAAGACTTGGCGCAAGTGCAACGCCGGAGTCGTGCTGGCCACCCAGTCGCCCAGCGACGCCACCGACAACGCCAGCCTGTGCCGCACGGTGGCCGAGAGCTGCCTGACCAAGATCTTCCTGGCGAACCCCGAGGCCGATCCCTCGGAATACGTCGAGTCGTTCGGGCTGCGACCCGCGGAAGCGGAGGCGGTCCGGGGGCTCGTGCCCAAGCGCCAGCTGCTGCTGCACCGCCCCGGCGAGGCGCATGTCCTCGAGCTCACCGTGGACCGCTCCAGCTACTGGCTCTACACCACCAACCCCGTCGAGGCGGCGCGCCGCCGGGAGGCCATCCGGTCGCTCGGCTTCGAGGCCGGACTCGCGTCCCTTGTAAAGGACTGAACCCATGCATTCCCTATCCATCCCTCTTCTGCTGGCGACCGCGATGGCCGCCGGCATCTTGGCCGCGCCTGCCGCGCGGGCGCGCAGCGTCGAGGTCGGCCCGGACGAAGTCGCGGAGGTGCGGGCGCGCCTCCGCTTCGCGACTGTCGTCGTGCTTCCGCCTGACGAGCGCATCTTGGACTGGATCTGCGGTGACGCCGAGTACTGGAGCGTGCAAGGCGAAGCCAACTTGGCCTTCGTCAAGCCGACGGCCGCCGGCATCCGCACCAACGTGACCTTGGTGACCGACCAAGGCAACGTCTACACGCTGCTGTTTCGCGAGCTCGGCGATGACGAGGGCGATCCAGACCTGAAGCTGTTCGTCAGCCCGCGGCGCCCGCAAGGGGCTGCCGCCGCTCGGCTGCAGCCGGTAAGCTTCGAGGCCCGGGGAGCGGCGGCTGCGATGGAGGACCGCCTCCGGCAGGTCCGCGAGGAGGCCGTCCAGTCCGCTCAGCAAGTCCGGTCGGAGGCCGAGCAGTCGGTCGAGGCCTTCCGCGCCTCCTATCCGGGGAGCCTACGGTTCGATTACGAGCTGGGGCGGGGCGCCGGCGCAGCCCCGTTCCGGGTGCGCGCCATGTGGCGGGACGACCGCTTCACCTACCTGCGGGCCGATCCGGAGGAGGTGGCCGCCCTGTACGAGTCAAGGGACGGCGAGCCCTCGCTGGTGCCGTACGAGTTCTCGGACGGGCTGTATGTGACCCGCCGTCCGCTGGCCGACGGCTGGCTGCAGATCGGCAAGCGCAAGCTGGTCTTCCGGCGGCGGGCAGCCCGGGAGGTGGCCCCGTGAAGAAGGTCCTGGACCGGATCCCCAAGCCCGCGGGGGCGCTGCCGGCCAAGGCGCAGGCGTGGGTGCTGATGGGGCTGACGGCCGTCATCGCAGCCACCTTGTTCACGTTTCCGGGCGAACCCGTGCCGGACCCGCAGGCCGGATCGGAAGCTGGCGGACCGGCGGGGACCGCGCTGCCGGGTTCCCCCGTCACCGTGGTTACGATCGACTCGGCGGGCGACCGCATCAGCCAAGAGGCCGACCGCGGGGCGGAGCTGAGGCTGCGGAGGGACCTCGGACTGCCCGAGACCCGCGAGGACGGCCTACCCCATCCCCCGGCGACGATTTCCGCTCAGAACCCCGCAGCCGACGGCGAGCTGGACGGTTACTCGGCGGGGCCCAGCTTGGAGGAGAGCATCGAGCAGGAAGAGCGCATGCGGCGCTACCGGTCCCTGCAGGTTCCGTCGCTGGTCCAGAGCCGGCGCGAGAGGCTGTCCGCCCCGTCGGCCGGCAGTTCCCTGCCGGAGCTGCCGGTCGCCGCCGCGACCCGGGCGGCCGCCCCACAGGGCCGGAGCGGGGAGGAAGCCGCCCGGGATTCCGGTCCCCGGCTGCACCGGCTGCGTGCCGGCGATTTCCTGGAGGGAGTGCTGGCCAACCGGCTCAGCGGTGAGTTCGCCGGGCCGGTGGACGCGATGGTTTCCAGCCACGTGTACGACCGCACCCGCCAGCACCTGCTGGTGCCTCGCGGCGCCAGGGTGGTGGGGGCGGCCAGCCGCGTCCAGGACTGGGGCCAGACGCGCCTGGCGGTGACGTTTCACGACTTGCGTTTGCCAGACGGGCGGTCCGTCCCGCTGGGGGACAGCCCGGCCCTCAACCAGATCGGGGAGACCGGCCTCCGGGACCGCGTCGACCGACACTACCTGTCCACCTTTGTGGCGGCCGGAGCGATCGGAGCCTTGGCCGGCTTGGCGCAGTCCGTCAGCCCGCAGGAAGCCCTCGTCACGCGGTTGGGAGCGGCCAGAGTCTCCGCCGGGACGGGTCTGTCGCGCTCCGCCGAGCGCGTCTTGGACCGCTACCTGAACCGCCTGCCCCGGATCACCGTGCGGGAAGGCCACCGGATCCGCATCTACCTCACCCGGGATTTGGAGCTGCCGGCCTATCACCCCGGCGGAGTTGGGACGGCAGCGAGTCCGCCCGAGACCGACCCGGCCCAAGCGACCGAGCAAGGAGACCCATCGTGACCAAGAGAATCCTGATCGCGGCGTTCGCCGCGCTGCTGTTCGCCGCGCCGGCGGCCCCCTTCTGGGGGGCCTTCTTCGCAGGCATCGGCAAGGCCGTGGGCAAGGCCATCGGCTTCACCGGCGGCACCATCGACCCGGCCGGACTGATGCCGGTCACCATCCGGGAGGCCCAGCCGGTCGTCGACGCCGCCAATGAGCGCCTGGCCGAGCTGCAGAGGCTGAAGTCCCTCGCCTCCGGGACGCTCGACCACTACTCGGGCGTGGCCGGCACGCTGCGAGACCTCGTCAGCTTGGACCGCTTCCGCGCTCCGGCCACCGACTGGCTGCAGAGCCGTTCAGCCGACCGCTACGGCACCAGCGGCCCGTGGACGCGGGCCGTGAACGGCGACATGCCCTCCGGCCGGGTGGTGGTCGCCTACGCGCGAGCCGCCGCTCCCGTGCCGGACTGGACCGGAACCCTGCGGACCCTGCCCGCTGACCTGCGCGCGGCCGTGCGCCGCGAGCACGCCACCATCGAGCTGGCCGACGCCGCGTCCGTGCGCCTGATGAGCGTGCTGGGGCAGTCCCGGCGTCTCGCCCCGCAACGCAGCCGGGCGCACGCCGCCTTGGAGCGGTCCGTGCTGGATCCCTCCTCCGCATCGCAGTCCATGCCCGCTCTGCTGGGCAAGGTCTCCGTGGGCCAGATGCGCCAGATCAGGGGATCCGAACAGACCAACCAGCTGCTCGACGCGCTGCTGGAGGCCGAACTGGCGGGGCTCAAGCGGGACCGTGACCGGCTGGCCCGCTTTATGGAGGCGGCCGCTTCGTACCGGGCGCTGGCGGCGGCGCAGCCCGCTCCCAGCTGGAGGATGCCCTGACGGGCCGTCCTGAAAGGGGAGCCGATCATGCAGCTGTTGCCAACCGGTCCGCCGGTGCCGCCCACGGATCCGACGGAGTTCCCGCTCCTGTGGGCCTTCGCCTCGATCGACGCCGCGATCAACCAGCTCGCTCCGCTATTCGTGAGCGAAGGCCTGCTTCTCTTCCGGGCGCTGTCCGCCCTGACGCTCGCCTGGTGCGGCATCCAGACGGCCTTCTCCGGCCGAGGAATTCGCTGGAACAGCTTCCTGCCGCTGCTGCTGGGCATGGCCTTCAGCTTGGGGATGCTGCGCTTCTACGTGGTCGACGCCCCGGGCTTGGGCATGCCGGTGGCCACGCTGCCCATCCGCGCGGCCGACTTCTACTCCCGCCAGATCGACGGCTTCATCACGTGGCGATTCGCCCAGTCGTTCCACGACGGCTGGCAGGAGCTGACCTCGTGGAGCTTCTTCGACTTCTTCATGGGGGCGGGTTCGCTGATCTGGACCTTTATCATCCTGCTCTTCAACACGGCTTGCACGGCCCTGCTGATCGCCTCGGTGGCGGCCGGCCGCGTGGCGGCCGGAGCCTGCGTGGTGCTGGGCCCGCTGTTCATCCCGTGGCTGTTCGTCCCGCGGATGGACTTCCTGTTCTGGGGCTGGCTGCGGTCTTACCTGCAGTTCTCCTTCTACACCGCGGTGGGCTGGACGTTCTTGGCGCTGACCACCTTCATGCTCGACGGAGTCTGGCAGGCCGTCCCCCCGGGTCTCCCGGCCAAGGTGACCTGGTTCTTCTATTCGGCGGTAGTGCTGCTGGTGGCGGTGATGTCGCTGTTCAAGGTGCATTCGCTGACGGCCTCGATCTTTCACGGAGGAGGCAGCTTCGTCAGCGGTGCGGGCTCCGCAGCAAGGGCGGCCGCCGTGAAAGTGGCCCCGTAAGGAGGGTTGGAAGATGCAAGTGCAAGAAGCGTACGCGGAGATCTGGGCCGAGGTGCTGGCCACCAACCGCTACTTGAAGATCGCCTTGGGGGCTGTGTCGCTGATCTGCGTCGGGCTGCTGGGACTGTGCTGGCGCACGTTCGACCGGTTCGAGCACCTCTCGCCGCTGGTCGTGCGGATCGACGAGGTGGGCCGCGCCGAAGCGGTCAACTACGAGGCGGCCTCGTACCGTCCCGATGTCGCCAAGCCGGAGGTGAAGTACTTCCTGCGGCGGTTCCTGGTGCTGCATCGGGAACGCCGCCGGGGAGTCGCGCTGCAGGCTTGGAAGGACTCGCTGCTCTTCCTGGACGCGCCGCTGGCGCGGCGGCTGCTCGAGGAGCAGGAGGAGAGCGGCGAGCTGGCCGCTTTCCTGGGCGGCGAGGGATTGGAGGTGGTCGTGGAGATCGACGCCGTACAGGTGCAGCCCAACCGCGAGGAGCCGTACCGAGCGCGACTGGACTTCACGGAAATCCGGCATGAGCGGCTGGGCCGCGCCGGAGCGCGGCAGCGCTGGACGTCGGAGTTCGAGTTCCGTTTCCTGGACTCGACGCCGCGCGAACTGCTGGCCGTCAACCCTCTAGGGTTGTCGGTCAGCTATTTCCGTTGCGACCGCGTTGAGGACTGAGCGGAGGGCGGCATGGCTCGGATCGCCTTCGGACTCACTCTGTCGATCGGCGGAGCCGCGCTGTGGCTGGCGCTGGACGAGCTGAACTACTTGGCGCCGTACGGCCGCAGCATCATGGCGCGTCGCGGCGCGCTGGTGGTCGGCTACGTGCTGGCGCTGTCGTTCGACCTGTTCGCCTTCCTCTACTGGATCTGCCGCAGGCTGGGCTTGGGGGACGCCGGTCGCAAGCTGCGGCGGCTCGAAGGAGAGGTGCGCGGCGGCTCGACGTTCGACGACGACTTGGGCCGGCGGTTGCGCGACCAGAGCGAGGGCAAGGCATGAGGCGCGTTCCGAGCCCGGCGAAGCGCCCGGAGCAGTCGTGCTCGGGCCGCGGCTCGCTGCAGCGGGGGCCGGCGCGCGCTGGCGGAGGGCTCCCGCGCGCGGCTCGCAGGGACCTGCCTTGCTTGTCCGAGGCGCCGCGCTCGCGTCCCCGGATGGCGGTGCGGGAGGCGCTGTGCGAGCTGCCGGCGGCCCGCCCCGAGCGGGCGGGCCGCGGTATGGCGCGCTACGGTCGCCACCGTCTCGCGGCCGACAGCGCGAATGCGCTGCGGATGGTCGGTGCCTTCGGCACGGTGTCGCGGCCCGACTTCGAGGCGCTCTTCGAGACCCGAGCCCGGGGCGCCGCCGCTCGGCGGCAGTTGGCCGAGCAGGGGCTGCTGCAGGTCGAGGGCTTTCACAGGGGCGGCCGCAGGGTCGAGGTGGTCTCGCTCACCGGTAGCGGCCGGCGGTTACTGGAGCGCGGCGTGGACCCCAGGGATCCTAGCGAGTTGGGTGTGCAGCGCTACCGCTCGGGCCCTGCTCGCAGCGCCCAGGTGCTTCACGATGCGGCAGTCTACCGGGCGGCCCGCTTGGAAATGGACCGGCTGGAGCAGGCTGGCCGGCGCGTGCGACGCATTCTCACGGACGGCGACCTGAAGCGCCAGCAGCTTCGGAGGATTCGAAAGGAACGGGCCTTGGGGGCGGCCGAGGCCGCGGCCCGCGAGGCGGCGGCTCGACAGACGGGTCTCGCGCTGCGGGACGGAAGCGCGGTCTATCCCGACATCCGCATTGAGTGGGGGCGGGACGCCGGCGGGGGTGTCTGCGGGCATGTGGATGTCGAGGTGACCACCGAGGACTACCGGGCCTCGACCTTGGAGGCCAAGGTCGCTGCTGGCTTCCGGATGTACTGCATGGCCCCGGACGGCAGCTTGGCGGCCAGCTCGCCGCAGAGGGACTCGGGGATGGCGCGATGAGGGGCTCGAGGGTGGACGCCCGAGCTGCGGGGCGAGGTGCTCGCGACGCCCTGCGGAGACTGGCCGGCCCGTTGGGGCGCTATGGGTACCCTCCCGAGGACGCTGAGTTCCTGGTCGCTGCGGCCCTGCTCGGCGGCCATTTCCTGCGGAGCCAGTACCGCCGCTTCCGCGGCGTGCGGCGCGGGAGCGCGGAGGCGGCTCTGGTGCGGCGCTTGCAGGAAAACGGCCATGCCAGGATCGCGCGGTCCGCGCGCCGGGGTCAGGAGGCGCTGTACCGTCTGCACGGCGGTTCCCTGTACCAGTCCATCGGGCCGGCCGGCCTGGAGAGCCGCTCCGGGCGGAGGGCCCGGCGCTGGATCAAGCAGCGCCTGCTCGCGCTGGACCACTACATCGCTGCTGAAGGAGGGACTTGGCTACTGCACCCTCGGGCGAAGGCGGAAGGACTGCGGTCGCTGGGCGTCGAGGACGATCACTTTCCGTTGGCCGCTCGTGCTCGAGGGGGCCAGAAGCGGCCGTTCCCGGACGGCTTCCCGATTCGGATCGAGGCCGGCTCCCCGGACCGGATCTGGTTCAGCTACGCGCATGCGGGAGCGAGCGAGACCGGGATGGTGCGCCATCTCGACCGCCTCGAACCGCTGCTGGCCGCTCTGGTTGGGAATGGTGCCGAGGTCGGGATCGAGGTGCTGGCTGACGGAGCGGTGCAGTTCCTGCGGCTGCGACGGGCATGGAGGCGGTGGGCGGCCCGCGTCGAGCGGGACTGGGAGGAGGCTGAGATGTTCGCCTTGCGACAGGCGGTCGAGCAGCGGCGCTGGAAGAGCCTCGGCCGGCGGTCACTGCAACGGTACGCTGAGCTGCGGGCCGCCCACTGCGGCGAGGCAGTCGAGCGGCGTTACCGGAAGTGGATCGGGCCGGGCGTCCCGGAGACCGCCGAAGGCCGCTGCCTGATTCAGTGCTGCACCTATCGCGAGGTGCTGCTCGAGTTCGACTACCGGCCGGCCGAAGCGCTGCCGGGCCGGTCGTGACAGCACCGGGAGGCGGGCGGTGAAGGAGATCGTCGCGGCGGTTTGCGCCGCTGCCGGAGCCGCCACTTGGCGCTGGATCTGGCCGTGGCCGCCAGACGACCCGCTGCTGGCGCTGATCGCGGCGCGCTCGCCGCTGACCAGTGATCTGCTGCGCTGGGGCTGGGCGGCCGCCTGCACGGCGACGCCCTTCTGCCTCGCGCTGGTGCTGTTCACGCTGTGGGGCCTGATGGTGGAGCGGCGGGCGAAGAAGGCGGCCGCCGGCAGCCTGCCCGGCTGGCCGGCGACCGACGGGCCGGCGATCGTGATCGGCGAGACTCACTACCGCACGAAGCCCGGCCCGAGTGCCGGCCCGGGCTGGCTGGTAGTGCCGCGCAAGGGTCTGTACACCGGCACGGCGGTGTTCGGCGCGGTGGGCACCGGCAAGACCTCCTGCTGCATGTACCCGTTCGCCAAGCAGGTGCTGGAATGGCATGCGACCGACCCCGAGCGCAAGCCGGGAGCTCTAGTGCTGGAGGTGAAGGGGGACTTCTGCCATCAAGTGCGGAGCATTCTGGAGCAGGCCGGGCGGGGGGACGACTACTGCGAGATCGGACTGACGGGCAACTGGTCGTACAACCCTCTGGAGGCCGATTTGGACCCCTACTCCCTCGCGTATCAGATCGCCTCGCTGCTCAACCAGCTGTTCGGAAAGGGCAAGGACCCGTTCTGGCAGCAG
Organism: Bryobacterales bacterium; assembly: GCA_963662745.2. GTDB lineage: Bacteria > Acidobacteriota > Terriglobia > Bryobacterales > UBA6623 > VXMF01. The sequence goes on along the minus strand of CAXXUI010000001.1, from coordinate 2,058,856 downwards.
GCCTACACCAACTTGGCGAAGTTCGTGATCCTGCTGCACCGCGTGGCTGACGATTACGTGACGTTGCGGGACGTGTACCGCACGGCCATCGAGCAGAAGCGGCTGGAGGAGAGGATCCAGCGGGCCCGCGAGCGCCTGGGTTTCCTCCCGCAGGCGCGCATGGCGTGCGATCCGTGGACTGCGGCCCAGCCCAGGCTGCCGGACAGGCCTTGGGACTTTGATGAGGAGACCGGGGAGATGACCGTGGCGGCCGATCCGGAGCTGGTGCAGGCGCTGGAGCAGGTGGAGGTCTCATTCGAGCTGCGCGATCCCAAGCCGGTTGGGGAGCCGCAGCGGTACCTGGACTCGATCGTGAGGTGGCACCGCCACGACTGGGGCCAGCTGGACGCGCGCCTGCGCAGCTCGATCGTCGAGGGGATGAGCGTCTTCTTGTCCCTGTTCGACCAGCCGGATGTGGCCGACGCGTTCTGCCCACCGAAATCCGCCTACCGGGACAAGCAGCCGCATCGCGGGCGCTGGGCGCTGCCGCCCATGGCGGAGTCGCTGGAGGCAGGCAAGGTGCTGGCTCTCAACCTCCCGATCGGCGCCAACCCGGCCCTCGGTCGAGCGATTGGGGTCATGCTTAAGCAGGACTTCCAGCGGGCCGTGCTGGAGCGCATTCCGCGGCTTGAGGCGGAGCGTGATCGTGCCTGGAGGGATATCGCGTTCATCTGCGACGAGTACCAGAATTTCGCGACGGTGGGGCAGAGCGATCCGGGCGGGGACGAGAAGTTCTTCAGCTTGTCACGGCAGGGCCGGCTGGTGGCGCTGGTGGCCACGCAGTCGATCAGCTCGCTGCGCTCGACGTTGTCGGGCGAGGCGTGGCGGACGCTGCTGCAGACGTTCCGTACGCGGATCTTCCTGTCGTTGTCGGACGAGGCCTCGTGCAAGCTGGCTTCGGAGGCATGCGGGCAAGTGGAGCGTCTCAAGGAGCAGTACTCGATCTCGGAGTCCTCGCAGGCGGGCGTGGGGCTGCTCAGCGGGCGGGCCGGGGGCGGCAAGGGGACGTTCGGCGTGACGAAATCGTACGCGCCGAGGCGCGAGCCGCTATTCCAGCCGTCGGCGTTCGCGGAGCTGCGCAACGCCCAAGCGATAGTCGCCGTCTACGACGGGCGCAACCCCCTCCCGCCGACCTACTGCTACCTCAAGCCGTGGTACCTGCCGGCTGATCTGCCGTATTTTGAGGCGGTCGAGCAAGGCAAGCTCTGAGGCGAGTGACAACAGCCGCCCCAATGACATAACCCCGGCCAACGCAGCCGCAGGCAGCCTCCCACCTCTCTCCGCTCGTACCCACCTAGCACGACGGCCGGCCACTCATCCACTAGAATCAAGATACGGGAGACCCGCCCGGTGAGCCAGCCCGCGCCCAGAGACCGCCTCCCCACCGGAGTCCAGACTTTCCGCACTCTTCGTCGGGGAAACTACTATTACGCCGACAAGACACACTTCGCGTGCCAGCTCAAGGAGGAGGGCTCGCACTACTTCCTGTCCCGTCCCCGCCGCTTTGGCAAGAGTCTGTTCGTCAGCACTCTCAAGGAACTCTTCGAGGGCAACCGGGAACTCTTCCAAGGCTTGGCCGCCTACGACCAGTGGGACTGGTCCGTCCGCCGACCCGTCCTGATTCTCGACCTCGGCAACGTCGATGCCTCACTGCCCGGCGACTTGCAGGAAGATGTCGGCGAGCAGCTCGACGGCATGGAACGCAGCCACGGCCTCAAGCGCCTCTACAACACCGCCCGCGGACGGCTGCGGCATCTGATCCGTACCCTGCACGAACGTTCCGGACGGCGCGTCGTCCTGCTCGTCGACGAGTACGACAAGCCCATCATTGACGCCCTCGAGCAACCGGACCTCGCCACCAAGAACCGCAACTTCCTCCGCAGCGTCTACTCCGTCATCAAGAGCTGTGACCAGCACATCCGCTTCTCCTTCCTCACCGGCGTTACCAAGTTCTCCAAGGTCAGCCTCTTCTCCGGCGTGAACAACTTGATCGACCTCACGCTGGAGGCCCCGTTCTCCTCCCTCTGCGGCTACACCGAGCGCGACTTGGACGAGGTCTTCGCCCCCGAGCTGGAGGGTCTCGATCGGGAGGAGATCCGGGCTTGGTACAACGGCTACAGCTGGGGTGGCGAGGAGAAGGTCTACAACCCGTACGACTTGCTGCTGACGTTGCGGACCCGGCAGTGCAAGGCGTGGTGGTTTCAGACCGGCACGCCCAAGTGGCTGATCGAGTTGGTGGCGGGGGCTGACCTCCCGTGGCACCGGCTGGAGGGGATGCTGGCCTCCGAGGAGCTGCTCTCGACGCTGGATGTGGACGAGGTGGTCCCGCACGCGCTGCTGTTCCAGTCCGGGTGCCTGACGGTCCGGGGTGTGGAGCGGATCGACGGGCGGCTGCGCTACCGGCTGGAGTTCCCCAACCGGGAGGTGCGCGAGGGTCTGAACCGGGCGCTGCTGAAGCGCCTGACGGGCTGGGGTGACTTCGACTTGCAGCGGGTGGACGACGAGGCGGCTTGGCGCCGGATCCTGCGCGCGGGGGACATGCAGCGCATGCGGAAGCGGTTCGAGGCGCTGCTGGCGTCGATCCCGAAGGACTGGCACGTGAAGAGCGAGATGGGGAAGTACGAGGGGTATTACAAGAGCGTGCTGTACGGGCACCTGTCGACCTTGGGGCGGGTGCGGACGGAGCAGAGCGGGAGCCGCGGGCGGGCGGACTTCTGCTTGGAGGGATGCGGCTGGGTGTACGTGTTCGAGTTCAAGATGCGGGGGCGGGGCGGGGCGCGGCAGGCGCTGCGGCAGATCCGGGAGAAGGGCTACGCGGAGCGGTACGCGGGCGGCCGCCGGCCGATCCGGCTGGTCGGCCTGCAGCTGAGCCCCGATACCCACGAGCTGACCGAGTTCGAGTGGGAGGACAACTGACCCCGCGCCGTGCCTTCGGCAGTGGGGACGGAGAAGGGATCCCGAGGCAAGCACAGCCCGGAGCCGCGCATACAGTCCGCGCTTGCGGGGAAGGGCCGCCAGGCGCGCCTCTCCCCTGGAGTTCGCCATTCAGTTCCGGACATGGAAATCATAGACTCGATGACCACGACCAATGGTCGATTCAGAGAGATTCGATTCGGTCACTATCCTTGTGGCGTGCTGGCAGAAGGCGCCAATTGCCCTCGGATCTGTCAGTGGCGGACTGCGGCCTCCCTCGCCAACGGTCCCGGCCCGGCAGGTCCGCCTGCCAGATCGACTGACGCCTACTCCTCCGAGCCCTCCAGCCTGCCCCTCGCAGCCGCTCAGAACCCTCAAGTCCCAAGCACAGAATTCATTCCTCCGGCAATCCGCCTTGCCACGTTTGCAGATACCGTGTGACAGCAGTTTCCGGCATGGAATGTCACTCTCACCCGTCGCAGCCAGACGATCGTTTCTCAAAGCCACGGGTTCCACCGACGGTCGCCGCCGGTATCCGGCCCTCCGGCCCTCCGCCCGGCACTCGTCGGCGCACTGGGCAGAAGGTCCGCCTCGCCGCATTGCCACTGCGCGGATCTCCGGCCGAGAATGCCACCGGGCACTCCAGCGAGCAGGATGGCCGGGGCGCATCAGTCTGCCCTCGGATCCCCGTTTCTCCTCGGCCTCCCTACTATTTGCCGCTGATACCTTGCCATGAAACACTGGCCTCGGGTAGGCGCAATTCTCCTCTCGCCGTGGCGCGCTTCGCTTGCCACGGGAATGTGACGCTGGTGCCTCCGGTTGGTGTCGTCCCAAGGCAGCCCCGGTCTGTGGCCTTGGGCCCGACGACGGTGAGTGGAAGGACCTGCGCTGTGGTCTGTTGTCTGTAGCCAGCCCGGCTCTGCCTAGGCGGCTGCCCTGACCTCGTCCAGGTAGTTGTGCTTGCTCAGCATGCGCAGCCAGCGGGGCGCGTTGCGCTGCACCAGCAGGCTCTCGTAGTTGACCTTGGGGTCGCGGTACGGATGATCGTCCCGCAGAATCGCGTAGATCGTGCGCAGCAGCTTGTGCGCCGTCGCCAAGGTCGCGCGCTGGTAGCCGATGCGCGCCTTCATGTTGCCGTGGTAGCCGTGGAATTGCGAGCCGCAGGTGCGGGCTGCTCCGAGGGCGCACTCCGTCAGAGTGGCCCGCAGAGCCGCATTGCCCGCGCGGACGCGACCGGAGCGACGCTTGCCGGCGCTCTCGTTGTTGCCCGGACAGACGCCCGCCCAAGCCGCCAGGCTGGCTGCGTCCGGGCACACTGTCGTGGGCTCGGGGCCCAGCTCGGCCAGGATCGCCTGGGCGCTGCTGCACGCGATGCCCGGTATCGTCTGCAGCAGCTCCAGCTGACGCTGCCAAGGTTGCAGCGCCTGCCCCACCAAGCCATCCAGCTCCCGCAAGCGCTCGTTGGCCGCGTCGAAGTCGTTCAGCAGACACGACAGGCGCCACAGCGCGGCCGGCGACCAGCGCGCCTCCAGCGTGCGCGCGATCGGCTCCAGCTTCTGGCGCACGTGCCATGTGAGCTGCTTCAGAATGTCCGCGACGCTGTGACGCCGCACCAAGCCGTCCAGAATGCGCCGGCCGTTCAGCCCCAGCAGGTCCGAGAGGACCCCGCCCAGCCGCAGGCCGTCGTGGTCCAGCGTCTTCTGCAGGCGGTTGCGGATGCGCGCCCGGTCGGCCACCACCTTGCGCCGGTAGCGGCACTGCTGGCGCAACTCGGAGAACTCGCGCGGCGGCACGTAGCTGGGCCGGGCCAGGCCGAACTGGCACACGCGGGCCAGCCACAGCGCATCCTGGACGTCCGTCTTGCGGCCCTTGATTTGCTTCACATGCTGGGCATGCACCAGTTGCGGCTCAATCCCGGCCTCCTCCAGCGCCCGGAAGGGCGCCAACCAGTACACGCCCGTGCCCTCCATGACGGCCGAGGTCACACCATGCTGCTGGAGCCAGGCGCTGCACTCCTGCAGGGCTGCGGGGTCGGTTCTGAAGATGCGGATGGAAGCCTGCGCGTCCTCGCCGTCACGCCCGTGCAGGCGCACGGCCACGGTGAGTTGCATCTTGTGGACATCGACGCCGGCCGCGCGTGGCACGGCGACCCGCATCGCGTCCGCGACGAAGTGATCGTGCATCGGGTATACTCCTTTCCGGCGGAAGCGGGTAGCGGTCCCGGAACTGGACACCCGCCCGGGGGGCGGGGCACTATTTGCCATGCGTCCACGCTTCCCGGAGAGGGAGCAGCGGGAACAATTCGGGGCTCGACACGGGATCGCAGGGTCAGTTTGGATTTCGAAGACGAAACCGTCACTAGAAAGTTCGACCATGCCCCGCTTTCGCCACCCGCTATTGGAGCACGGGCGTCTGAGGATGCCTCGGACCTCGCCTCTAGAGGTGTTTCATGCCTCGGGGCGAACGCCCAAGCCGTTCATGAGGGTTTGCCATGAAACACTGGCCTCGAGTAGGCGCAATTCTCCTCTCGCCGTGGCGCGCTTCGCTTGCCACGGGAATGTGACGCTGGTGCCTCCGGTTGGTGTCGTCCCAAGGCAGCCCCGGTCTGTGGCCTTGGGCCCGACGACGGTGAGTGGAAGGACCTGCGCTGTGGTCTGTTGTCTGTAGCCAGCCCGGCTCTGCCTAGGCGGCTGCCCTTACCTCGTCCAGGTAGTTGTGCTTGCTCAGCATGCGCAGCCAGCGGGGCGCGTTGCGCTGCACCAGCAGGCTCTCGTAGTTGACCTTGGGGTCGCGGTACGGATGATCGTCCCGCAGAATCGCGTAGATCGTGCGCAGCAGCTTGTGCGCCGTCGCCAAGGTCGCGCGCTTGTAGCCGATGCGCGCCTTCATGTTGCCGTGGTAGCCGTGGAATTGCGAGCCGCAGGTGCGGGCTGCTCCGAGGGCGCACTCCGTCAGAGTGGCCCGCAGAGCCGCATTGCCCGCGCGGACGCGACCGGAGCGACGCTTGCCGGCGCTCTCGTTGTTGCCCGGACAGACGCCCGCCCAAGCCGCCAGGCTGGCTGCGTCCGGGCACACTGTCGTGGGCTCGGGGCCCAGCTCGGCCAGGATCGCCTGGGCGCTGCTGCACGCGATGCCCGGTATCGTCTGCAGCAGCTCCAGCTGACGCTGCCAAGGTTGCAGCGCCTGCCCCACCAAGCCATCCAGCTTCCGCAAGCGCTCGTTGGCCGCGTCGAAGTCGTTCAGCAGACACGACAGGCGCCACAGCGCGGCCGGCGACCAGCGCGCCTCCAGCGTGCGCGCGATCGGCTCCAGCTTCTGGCGCACGTGCCATGTGAGCTGCTTCAGAATGTCCGCGACGCTGTGACGCCGCACCAAGCCGTCCAGAATGCGCCGGCCGTTCAGCCCCAGCAGGTCCGAGAGGACCCCGCCCAGCCGCAGGCCGTCGTGGTCCAGCGTCTTCTGCAGGCGGTTGCGGATGCGCGCCCGGTCGGCCACCACCTTGCGCCGGTAGCGGCACTGCTGGCGCAACTCGGAGAACTCGCGCGGCGGCACGTAGCTGGGCCGGGCCAGGCCGAACTGGCACACGCGGGCCAGCCACAACGCATCCTGAATGTCCGTCTTGCGGCCCTTGATTTGCTTCACATGCTGGGGGCATGCACCAGTTGCGGCTCAATCCCGGCCTCCTCCAGCGCCCGGAAGGGCGCCATCCAGTACACGCCCGTGCCCTCCATGACGGCCGAGGTCACACCATGCTGCTGGAGCCAGGCGCTGCACTCCTTCAGGGCTGCCGGGTCGGTTCTGAAGATGCGGATGGAAGCCTGCGCGTCCTCGCCGTCACGCCCGTGCAGGCGCACGGCCACGGTGAGTTGCATCTTGTGGACATCGACGCCGGCCGCGCGTGGCACGGCGACCCGGATCGCGTCCGCGACGAAGTGATCGTGCATCGGGTATACTCCTTTCCGGCGGAAGCGGGTAGCGGTCCCGGAACTGGACACCCGCCCGGGGGGCGGGGCACTATTTGCCATGCGTCCACGCTTCCCGGACAGGGAGCAGCGGGAACAATTCGGGGCTCGACACGGGATCGCAGGGTCAGTTTGGATTTCGAAGACGAAACCGTCACTAGAAAGTTCGACCATGCCCCGCTTTCGCCACCCGCTATTGGAGCACGGGCGTCTGAGGATGCCTCGGACCTCGCCTCTAGAGGTGTTTCATGCCTCGGGGCGAACGCCCAAGCCGTTCATGAGGGTTTGGTGCCACGACGGCCGGCCTCGCATCCCCTAGAATCAAGACACGGGAGACCCGCCCCGTGAGCCAGCCCGCCCCTAGAGACCGCCTCCCAGTAGGGGTCCAGACCTTCCGCGAGATCCGCCAAGAGGGCCTCTACTACGTCGACAAGACACACTTTGCCTGCCAACTCTTCAGGCGAGGCAAGCACTACTTCCTGTCCCGCCCCCGCCGCTTCGGCAAGAGCCTCTTCGTCAGCACGCTCAAGGAGCTCTTCGAGGGCCGGCGCGAACTCTTCCGAGGCTTGGCGGCCTACGACCAGTGGGACTGGTCCGTCCGCCGCCCCGTCGCGCACCTGTCCTTCGGAGGCGGCCATTACACCAAGCCCGACGGACTGCACCACAACCTGCTGGCGCAGTTGGACCTGCACGAGTTTGCCTCCGACATCGCGCTCTCGGCCGTCGAAGGGGCGGATCGTCTTGCTGAGTTGCTGGTCAAGCTGCACTCCAAGTCCGGCCGGCGCGTCGTAGTCTTGGTTGACGAGTACGACAAGCCCATCACCGAGAACCTGGACCAGCCCGACCTCGCCCGCGCCAACCGCGACTACCTCCGTGCCCTCTACTCGACTCTCAAGTACTGCGACGAGCACATCCGCTTCTCCTTCCTCACCGGCGTCTCGAAGTTCTCCAGGGTCAGTCTCTTCTCCGGCGTGAACAACTTGATTGACCTCACGCTGGAGGCCCCGTTCTCCTCCCTCTGCGGCTACACCGAGCGCGATCTGGACACCGTCTTCGCCCCTGAGCTGGAGGGCCTCGATCGGGAGGAGATCCGGGCTTGGTACAACGGCTACAGCTGGGGTGGAGCGGAGAGGGTCTACAACCCGTACGATGTGCTGTTGACGTTGCGGACCCGGGAGTGCAAGGCGTGGTGGTTCCAGACCGGCACGTCCAAATGGCTGATCGAGTTGGTGGCTGCGACTGACCTCCAGTGGCACCGGCTGGAGGGGATGCTGGCCTCAGAGGAGCTGCTCTCGACGCTGGATGTGGACGAGGTGGTCCCGCACGCGTTGCTGTTCCAGTCCGGGTGCCTGACGGTCCGGGGTGTGGAGCGGATCGACGGGTGGCTGCGCTACCGGCTGGGGTTCCCCAACCGGGACGTGCGCGAGGGTCTGAACCGGGCGCTGCTGAAGCGCCTGACGAGGTGGCCGCAGTTCGAGGTGCAGCGGTTGGACGACGAGGCGTCCTGGCGCCGGATCCTGCGCGCGGGGGCCATGCAGCGCATGCGGAAGCGGTTCGAGGCGCTGCTGGCGTCGATTCCGAAGGACTGGCACGTGAAGAGCGAGATGGGGAAGTACGAGGGGCATTACAAGAGCGTGCTGTACGGGCACTTGTCGACTTTGGGGCAGGTGCGGACGGAGCAGAGCGGGAGCCGCGGGCGGGCGGACTTCTGCCTGGAGGGATGCGGCTGGGTGTACGTGTTCGAGTTCAAGATGCGGGGGCGGGGCGGGGCGCGGCAGGCGCTGCGGCAGATCCGGGAGAAGGGCTACGCGGAGCGGTACGCGGGCGGCCGCCGGCCGATCCGGCTGGTCGGCCTGCAGCTGAGCCCCGAAACCCACGAGCTGACCGAGTTCGAGTGGGAGGACTACTGACCCCGCGCCGCGCCTGTCGCAGTGAGGACGAAGAAGGGATCCCGAGGCAAGCACAGCCCGGAGCCGCGCATACTCTCCGCGCTTGCGGAGAAGGCCCGCCAGGCACGCCTCTCCTCTGGAGTTCGCAATTCAGTTCCGGACATGGAAATCATAGGCTCGATGACCACGACCAACGGTCGATTCAGAGAGATTCGGTCACTACTCGTGTGGCGTGCTGGCAGAAGGTGTCAATTGCCCTCGGATCTGTCAGTAGCGGACTGCGGCCTCCCTCGCCAACGGTCCCGGCGCGGCAGGTCCGCCTGCCAGATCGACTGACGCCTACTCCTCCGAGCCCTCCAGCTTGCCCTTCGCAGTCGCTCAGAACCCTCAAGTCCCAAGCACAGAATTCATTCCTCCGGCAATCCGCCTTGCCACGTTTGCAGACACCGTGTGACAGCAGTTTCCGGCATGGAAGATCACTTTCACCCGTCGCAGCCAGACGATCTCTTCTCAAAGCCACGCGTTCCACCGACGGTCGCCGCCGGAATCCGGCCCTCCGGCCCGCGGTCCGGCCCTCGTCGCCACACTGGTCAGAAGGTCCGCCTCACCGCTTTGCCACGGCGCGGATCTCCGGCCGAGAATGCCACCGGGCACCCCAGCGAGCAGGATGGCCGGGGCGCATCAGTCTGTCCTCGGGTCCTCGTTTCTCCTCGGGCTTCCTACTAACCAGCGCAAGAATTCGCTTACGCGGTTCCTGCCGGCTTGACACTCTGGCGGGCCCCGTAGCCCCGTCCATCGTGCCGTGATGAATTCAACGGTCAGCAAGCCACGCCAGCGGATGGGGCTGCTAGCGGCCCCCGCCGCCCACGAAACTGTCCGACGGCAGGTTCGGTTCGACCTGCCATGCCCCGGTGCGCGACGGCGATTGATACCGAGCCAACGGCTGACGCAGTCGCAAGGCGCCTACCACCTCTTGCCGCTCATACGTTTGTGCCACGACGGCCGGCCTCGCAACCCCTAGAATCAAGACACGGGAGACCCGCCCCATGAGCCAGCCCGCGCCCAGAGACCGCCTCCCCACGGGAGTCCAGACCTTCAGAGAGATCCGTCAGGAGGGTCTCTATTACGTTGACAAGACCCACTTCGCCTGCCAACTCTTCCGGCAAGGCAAGCACTACTTCCTGTCCCGACCCCGCCGCTTCGGCAAGAGCCTGTTTGTCAGCACGCTTAAGGAGCTCTTTGAGGGCCACCGCGAACTGTTTCGAGGTTTGGCGGCCGACGACCAGTGGGACTGGTCCGTCCGCCGGCCCGTGCTGCTGCTGAACCTAGCCCACGCCGGAGCGACCCTCCCCGGCGAAGTGGAGACCACCGTCGGGGAGAGACTCCTCCGACTGGAGTCCGACTTCGGCCTGCAGCGCCGCTACACAACCCCCGCCGGACGCCTCGAAGACCTCATCGTCACCCTGCACCGCCGCTCCGGGCGGCGCGTCGTCCTGCTCGTTGATGAGTACGACAAGCCCATCACCGATGCCTTGGACACTCCCGCGGTCGCCAAGGCCAACCGCGACTACCTTCGCAAGCTGTACTCCGTCATCAAGGGCTGCGATGAGCATATCCGCTTCTCCTTCCTCACTGGCGTCACCAAGTTCTCCAAAGTCAGCCTCTTCTCCGGCGTGAACAACTTGATCGACCTCACTCTGGAGGTCCCGTTCTCCTCCCTCTGCGGCTACACCGAGCGCGACTTGGACACCGTCTTCGCCCCTGAGTTGGAGGGTCTCGACCGGGAGGAGATCCGGGCTTGGTACAACGGCTACAGCTGGGGTGGAGCGGAGAGGGTCTACAACCCGTACGACCTGCTGCTGACGCTGCGTACCCGGGTGTGCAAGGCGTGGTGGTTCCAGACCGGCACGCCCAAGTGGCTGATCGAGTTGGTGGCTGCGACTGACCTCCCGTGGCACCGGCTGGAGGGGATGCTGGCCTCCGAGGAGCTGCTCTCGACGCTGGATGTGGACGAAGTCGTCCCGCACGCGCTGCTGTTCCAGTCCGGGTGCCTGACGGTCCGGGGTGTGGAGCGGATCGACGGGCGGCTGCGCTACCGGCTGGGGTTCCCCAACCGAGAGGTGCGCGAGTGTCTGAACCGGGCGCTGCTGAAGCGCCTGACGAGGTGGCCGCAGTTCGAGGTGCAGCGGTTGGACGACGAGGTGTCTTGGCGCCGGATCCTGCGCGCGGGGGACATGCAGCGCATGCGGAAGCGGTTCAAGGCGCTGCTGGCGTCGATCCCGAAGGACTGGCACGTGAAGAGCGAGATGGGGAAGTACGAGGGGTATTACAAGAGCGTGCTGTACGGGCACTTGTCGACTTTGGGGCAGGTGCGGACGGAGCAGAGCGGGAGCCGCGGGCGGGCGGACTTCTGCTTGGAGGGATGCGGCCGGGTGTACGTGTTCGAGTTCAAGATGCGGGGGCGGGGCGGGGCGCGGCAGGCGCTGCGGCAGATCCGGGAGAAGGGCTACGCGGAGCGGTACGCGGGCGGCCGCCGGCCGATCCGGCTGGTCGGCCTGCAGCTGAGCCCCGATACCCACGAGCTGACCGAGTTCGAGTGGGAGGACAACTAACCGCGCGTCGTGCCCGCCGCAGTGGGGGCTGGGATGGGACGCAGATCAGAAGCAAGCACAGGCCCGAGTGCTGAGGAAACACTGCCACGCGTGCGTCTATTCTGGAGTTCATCATTCACTGCCAGATATAGATATCATAGACTCGAATCTCACAACCAATAGTAGATTCTGAGGGAAATAGGTCGTTTTCGGCGTGTCGGCAGGCGGCGTCAATCGGCCTCGGATCTGTCAGCCGCGGACTTCGGCCTGCCCTCTCCTTGTCGCGGCGAACGGTACAGCGGGAGGAGGGCAAGGGCGGCCGGAGCAGTCTCGGTTGCTGCGGAAGCAACCCGGCCCAGTGCGACGGGCGAACACGGGCTCGTCGTCGGCATCCTGATCAGGATTCTCGGGAAGGGGGAGCCCGCGGGCATCACGGTCCGGACGTGGAGGACGAAGTCGCCCTCGTCGGGGAAGTCCGGGGCGCGGGCGACGAAGGTCCCCATGCGTCCCAGACGGTTGGACTAGTGCTGGATCTTGACCTAATCAATGACCGTCTCTGCGGCGAAGTGCTCGCGGACGGGCGGTGGCGGGCCCGTGACGACGGCCCTGCGCAGGGTGCTCCGGGCCTCGGCGAGGTAGTGCTCCAGCCGGAGGGACGACATCCGCAGGGCGGCGCCGTTGGTGGTGAAGCCGCCGGGGCTTATCGCGTCGGGCGGTAGGTTCGTGACGTAGTCCACATCGAGGCCCAGCAGGTCCCGCATCGTGTTCTGGTACTCGCGCCGGTGGATCCGGCTCATCACGGCCGGTCCGTTGTCGGGGGCCAGCAGCCGCGGACCGGTCTTGCCTCGTGTTCGCCCGGCCAAGGAGGCATCGTCACCAGAACGAATTCCAAGGGGGCGTCACCTAGGTTCCGGAACTGGAAACGCGTACCGACTGGAATCGACAACGAGAGGCCAGAGGTGACCTCGATCGTCTCTTGGTGCTTGCCCATCTGGCGCCATACTTCGCCTTTCCCGGCGAGAAAGTACCAGACCTCGTCCGCTGTGCGATGGGTCACTGCCTGGGAGGTCTGACCCGGTGGCAGCGTGCAATGCGCCATGCTGCCGCTGCGCACGGACACGAGGACCCGGATCTGCGAGCCATCCGGCGCCAGCGTATCCACTATCTCGGGAAGACGTTTGGTTTGCATGGGGTCCCTCGATCCGGAGCTGGTGCCTCTTGGCGTGCAGTCGCAACGCACCCGGCAAGCTGAGAATCCGCACGAGTCCGGTCCGTACTCTTATAACCGCTGGAAGCGGTGCTGAGAGAGCGGCCCCGCCGGGTGAGTCTTGAGCAGCGCGCGGTCCGAGCTGCCACGCGGCGGGATGTCTGCCGTGCCCTGCAGTCCCGGTAGGTACTAGGCTACTAGGCACAGTGAGGGCAATAGCCCCAAATCCGACATTCTAGGCACTCAGTCGAGGGATTTAGCCGAAATTTGAGCCGTATATAGATATTATGTTCACTATAGAGTTCTATTTGATGATATACTTATTCACTAAATGACCACCTTGGCGACTCCCTGCAGGGCGCTCCCTGCGATTACGGAACAGCGTCGCGCTTGGGATGGAGAGGCTGCCGGACGAGCGGTGGTGACCGAGCGCGAGTGCGGCTGCGGGCAGGCAGGCCGGCGTGAGCAAGTGAAGTCGAGGGGGCGATGGCTGCCTGCGGCCGCTGTATTCGGTCTTGTCGGCTGGCGGGCGTTCCGGCCGTGGCCCCTCGACCCGGAGGCACTCCAGCTGCCGGCTGCCGTCTGGCCGCTGGGAGCGCAGCTTGCTAGCTGGGGCTGCCTAGCGTGCTGGATTCTGATTCCGGCCGGGCTGGCATCGGTCGGGCCGGCCGGAATCGGGGCGGCGATCAGACTGATGCGGCTCGCCGCCGGCCACTCCGGGACCCGGCGGAAGTGCGGCGGTGCGGCGCGATGAGCTTGCGAAGTGAACCTGCGTTCCGCCTGATCGCCCCGTTTCTAGGGCCGGTGATCGACCTGCTCGACGACGAGAGCGTGACGGAAGTGATGATCAATCCCGGCGCCGTGTTCGTGGAGCGAGGAGGCTGCCTGTCCCGAGTGGAGGGCATGGTTCCCGACTCCGTGCGGGTGCAGCGGGCGGCGGTCGCCATCGCCCGCAGCCTCGGGGACGAGGTCAGCAGGGACAGCCCGCTGCTGAACGCTCACCTGCCGGACGGCTCGCGCGTGGCCGTCGTCCTGCCGCCGTGCAGCTTCGGCGGGCCGCTGGTCACGATTCGCAAGTTCGCGCGGTGCCGGCTGACGCTGGAGGACTTGGTGCGGCTCGGGAGCCTTCCGGGCCGGGCCAGCGAGGCGGTCCGGCAGGCTGTCGCCGACCGTCGCAACATCCTCGTCAGCGGCGGGACGGGGACGGGCAAGACCACGCTGCTGGCGGCCATCGCGGGCCTGATTCCCAAGGGGCAGCGGGTGATCGTCATCGAGGACACGGTCGAGTTGCCGCTGGAGCATCCAAACATCGCCCGGCTGACGACGCGGCGGGCGACGGATGCCGGGCCGGAGGTGACGGTGAGGGACCTGGTCCGGGCGGCGCTCCGCCACCGCCCGGACCGGCTCGTGATCGGGGAGGTGCGCGGAGGGGAGGCGTGGGACCTGCTGCAGGCCCTCAACACCGGCCACGAGGGCTCGCTGTCCACGCTGCACGCCAACTCCGCCTACAACGCCTTGAAGCGGTGCGCGGCCTGCGCCTTGCAGTCGCGGATCGGCTTGCCGTACCAGATGGTCCAGGACTTGATCGGTGACGTGATCGACGTCGTCGTCCACTTGGAGCGCCGGAAGGGGTTCCGGCGAGTGGCCGAAGTGCTGCGCGTGGACGGCTTCGACAGCTCCGGGCTGCGCTGGCAGTGTGAGGCGCTCTATGGCGGCCGGACGAGGAAGCGGCCGAGGAGGGAAGGAGAAGGGAGAGACGAATGAAGCGACCCGATGGAATCACCAAGGCCCCCGGTGGGCGGTTCGCCCCGCTGGTGCGGGTCGATCGCGCCGAGGAGGTGGGGCTGGCCATTCGTCCCGGCGTGATCGTCGAGGTGGACGCCGCGACGGCCGAGGACTGCGGCGCCTGCAGGGAGGACTGCTTGGACGCCGAGGAGGCGTTCGAGGCCTCCGAGGATCCCGCCGACTTCGATGCGGGAGGTTTCGGCAATGGCGGGTAGCTTGCGGGGCGGCGCGACCGATGACCACTACCGCCAAGTGGCCGACCTGCTGATTCGGGAGATGAAGCGCAGTGACTCGCCTTGGAAGAAGGCGTGGCAGCCCGGCGGGGGCAGGATGCCCTACAACCTCCAGACCGGTCAGCCGTACCGGGGTGGCAACTCGATCCTGCTTCTGACGACCGCGGACCAGCGCGGGTACAGCGACGAGCGGTGGGGCACGTACAAGCAGGTGCGGAACGTCGGCGGCTACGTGCGCCGCGGCCAGAAGGGCTGCGGCATCGTGTACTGGCAGTTCGAGAAGCGGAAGCTGGCCAGGGACCAGCACAACCAACCGGTGATGGACGAGAGGGGCCGGCCCGTGTACAGGACCGAGCAGCTGGAGCGGCCGCGGGTGTTCCGGGCGACGGTGTTCAACGCCGAGCAGTGCGCCGGGCTTCCGGAGCGGCCGGATCCAGGCAAGGAGGCCCGGTGGTCTCCGAACGAAGAGGCCGAGCGGGCCATCCAGAAGTCGGGCGCTATTCTCGAGCACACCAAGGACGACCAGTGCTACTACGACTTCGGTCGCGACCGGATCGTGGTGCCGCGCAAGGGGGACTTCCCGGAGGCATCCGGCTACTACCAGTCCGTGCTGCATGAGCTGGGGCATTGGACGGGCCATCCGAGCCGGCTGAATCGTCAGACGCTGATGCGGGGGATGGATCAAGGGTTGCGGTCGCGGGACTACGCCAAGGAGGAGCTGCGGGCCGAGATCAGCTCGATGATGACCGGCGACCGGCTGCGCATCGGGCACGATCCCTCGCGGAATGCGGCTTACGTGAAGGTCTGGATCAAGCGGTTGAAGGAGGATCCGCGGGAGCTGTATCGTGCCGCTAGGGACGCGCAGCAGATCAGCGACTATCTCTTGGGCCGGGCCCGGGCGCGGGACCTGAACCGGCCGGAGCGTGCGGCGCAGCAGGTGCTGGGGCGCGCGACGCGGTCGGATGCCGCGAACGGCGGGCGGAATCAGCAGCCCAAGGCCGAGCGTCGCGGCGTCGTGGTGCCGAAGAAGCCGGTGATGCTGCCGTGGAAGATGCCGACGCGGTCAAGAGGGAGGGATCTCGGGCCGGAACGCTAGCAGGCGGTGTCACCGCACCGTCAAGAAATCTGACAAGGTCAGCGGTGAGTGTTAAATCGGAGGGCTGGCCGGTCACTCTTGCGAGCTGACGGCCACAAGCGCCGCCAACGATTGTCCTGTCTCCAAGGCGTGCCATACTTGGGCGGACGTGCGGTTCTTCAACACCGAGGGCGAGGTCATCCCTGAAGAGCACTATTGCATCCCTCCCTTGGACCGCGTCGACCTCGATGAGATCCTAACGCTGATCGATCGCAAGAAGTACTTCATCCTCCACGCGCCGCGCCAGACTGGCAAGACAAGCGTCTTGGCCGCGCTCGCTGACCACCTCAATACAACTGGCCGATTCCGGTGCGTGTATGTGAATGTCGAAGAGGGTCAAGCCGCACGACAGAATGTCGCCGTCGGCATCCAAACCGTTCTGGACGCCATCGCGGAAGCGGCGGAGATGACAACCTCAGAGCAGATTGTCGAAGAGATCTGGCCCTCCGTGCTGGCTAGGTCTGGACCTCATCGAGCGCTGAGGCGCGTGCTGGCCCAATGGTCGGCGGCCGCTGAGAAGCCCCTCGTTCTGTTCCTCGACGAGATTGACGCCCTCATCGGCGACACGCTGATCACCGTGCTCCGGCAGTTGCGCAGCGGCTACCGCAACCGGCCGCGGCGGTTCCCCCAGAGCGTCGTGCTGTGTGGCGTCCGGGACGTCCGCGACTACCGCATCTTCTCGGCCGAGAAGGGCTTTCAGATCACCGGGGGCAGCGCCTTCAACATCAAGGCCAAGTCCCTGCGGCTGGGGGACTTCCGCGAGGATGAAGTGCGCTCCCTGCTGCTCCAGCACACCGACGAGACCGGCCAAGCGTTCGAGACCGGCGCGATCTCCACAGTCTGGGAGCTCACCCAAGGCCAGCCCTGGCTGGTCAACGCCCTGGCCTATGAGGCCTGTTTCGAGGACCAGCAGGGCCGCGACCGCAGCCGCGCGGTGACAGTGGCCGCCATCGACCGAGCCAAGGAGACTCTCATCCTCAACCGCGTCACCCACCTCCACCAGCTCACTGACAAGCTCCGCGAGCCTCGCGTCAGCCGAGTGATCCTGCCGATGCTTGGGGGAACATCCCAAGCCGGCTACTCGAGCGGTGACCTTGAGTACGTGCGCGACCTCGGTCTCGTCGCGCTCAGCGGCCCGGTCAGGATGGCCAACCCGATCTACGCCGAAGTCATCCCCCGCGAGCTCACAACAGCTCAGGAGTCCGAACTTGAGAACCTCGTCTCACCGCGCTGGTACATTCAGCAGGACGGCAGCTTGGATATCGGGGCGCTGCTGGCCGGGTTCCAGGACTACTTCCGCGAGCACTCGGAGTCGTGGGTGGAGCGCTACGGCCACCGGGAGGCCGGCCCCCAGCTGGTGCTGCACGGCTACCTGCACCGCGTCGTCAACAGCGGCGGACGGGTCACGCGGGAGTACGCCGTCGCCCGCGGACGCTCGGACTTGGTCATCGAGTGGCCGCGGACGGGCCGACCGCTAGCTGCCCGCCCCCTCAGGTACGTCATCGAGTGCAAGGTGGTCGGCGAGAAGGCGGGCTTGGAGAGCACGATCCAGAAGGGCTTGGAGCAGACAGCTTGGTACATGGCCCGCTGCGGTGCGGAGTCCGGCCACCTAGTGGTCTTTGATCTGCGTCCTGACCGGTCTTGGGAGGAGCGGGTGTTCCGCAGGGATCCAGAGACTGGAGCCCCGTCGATCGTAGTGTGGGGAGTGTGACCGGAACTGTGCGTCCGTCCGTTTCGGCGACAGCCATGCCCGGCTGTGTCGGACCCTGAGGATTATTCCTGACAGGAAACTGCGCTTCGCCGCCTGAGCACTTGGGCGACTCGATTGATAGCCACCCGCACCGGAGCACAACGGGAGCGGTTCCTGCGTCGTGAACCACAACTTGCTCCCAAAGGCCTAAAGATCATGCCGCGGGCGGAGCCGCCGTTGCGGCCCCCTTGGCGCTCGACCGGACCCTCCTCGATCTCGACGCCAGCCTGCTTGAGGGCCGCTTGGAGCGCTTCGTCGCCCCCTGCCCAGACGAACCAGAAGTCGGTGCGCGGCGGCGTTGCCGCGCGTGCTCGCAGGGCCATAGCTGGGTTCTGCCAGACACTTGGGCGGTGGAAGTTGATCTTGTGGTCGCCAATAAGCACGGAGCAGATTCCGCGCCCCTCGTTGGTCCGCTGCCCCAACGACCGCTAGAAGAGGTCAATCTCCTCGGTGATCCTCATCGGTGCCGCCACATGGTCGAAGCCGGCGATCCGGCCGCCGGCCTGCGCTCGCTGCGCCTTGCTGGCCAGCAGCCAGCCCGCGAAGGCGTGGACGGGGGGTGCCAGAAAGACTCAGCGGCCCAGCTCTCGCATCCGTCATCCCTCCCGCGGATTCCAGGTGCCCTCCCGAGTGAACTCGGACGGGTCCCAGCGCACTACGCGCATTTCGTAGTGATAGTCGTCGGACACCTGCGTGTAATAGGCTGTCACGGCGATCCCGTCTTCGCGCTGGATTGTGCTGGGGTAGCCGCAGTCGCCACGCGGGCAGTCCGCGAGCCGCATCGGGGGGCTCCAAGTGGCACCCTCATCGTCGCTCAAGCGGATCTCGACGCCGAAATTGCTCCAGCAGCGGTTCCCGTAGCTGAGCAGCACGCGACCATCCCTCAGCCGGGTCAGGTGGCCGGTGACCTGCCGGGGCAGCGAGAGCGGCATCTCTCGCGACCAGCTCCGCCCGTCGTCCTCAGACGAGAACAGCTCCAGATGCACGTCGCGTCGCTCCCGGAACTCGCGGCATGCCGCCAGCCACCTGCCTTCTCCCAAATGCAGTATGTCGGTCTCGTTGCCGCCGGGGTGCAGCGCGGACGCTTCTGCCCACGTGCGGCCGTCGTCCCGGCTGCGCAGCAGGTAGCAGGACCTCCTGTCGCCTCGGCGCAGGTATGCGGCCGCCCGCAGCGACCCGTCCCTGCCACGCCTAAGGTTGCCGAACGGAATCAGTTCGTTCCCGCGGCCGATGCCGTCCGCAGGCGGGGCGGGGAAGCCCTGACCAGCGGACCAAGTCTTGCCCCCGTCGGCGGAGCGGCAGACCCACGGCCGGAGCGGCACGCCGAGAGCGGGGCTGGGCTCGCCGGGCCGGCCGCGATCCGGCCAGCCTCCGCACAGGGCCACGAGGTCGCCGTTCGCGGCCAAGCCCGCGGCGCAGTTCATGCGGTTGGTGCCAGCTTGGTGGGCAGCCGCCGTTCCCCGCCGCCGCCAAGTAACTCCTCCGTCCTCGCTAGCCCAGCACTCGAGGTCCCCCTCCCAGAGGCCGTGGCACGGCTGGTTGAAGATCAGGCCTACGATAGTGCCGTCCGGCAGCAACTGCAAGTTCGGCCAGGCGCAGACGCCTTGAATGGCGGTGCCGCCCTCGACACCTTGGCCCCCCGAACTCGCTCCTCCCGGTCTCGCGGCGGCGCCGGGCAGGGCGGCCGCCGACCCGAGGCCAAACACTCGCAACGCGTCCCGGCGGCCCAGAATCATGGCACACACTGTAGCGTGAAGCGGTCCAAGTCCGCCATAATGTGTAGCGTGGAGCGTCCTTCAGTACATTGCCAGCAGGCCGAAGGCCGGCGCGGCCCGCTCGCTGTCGCAGCGGCGTTAGGGCTGCTGCTGGCACTGCCAGCCGGTGGCGTCGAGTTCGGAAGGGACGTGCAGCCGGTCTTGGCGGACCGCTGCTTCGCCTGCCACGGTCCGGACGAGGCCCAGCGGCAGTCCGGGCTGCGGCTGGACCAACGGGAGTCGGCGACCCAACCGGCCGCTTCCGGCAAGGTCGCGATCACGCCCGGGGACCCGGATGCCAGCGAGCTGCTGCGGAGAGTTGACTCGGCCGATACGGCGTTGCGCATGCCTCCGGCCTATATGGGGCACCCGCCGCTCGCTCAGCACGAGGTCCGCATCCTCAAGGAGTGGATCGAGGACGGCGCTCCGTACGAGCGGCACTGGGCGTTCAGCCCACCTGTCAGGCCGGAGCTTCCGCCGGTCTCGGACCCCGCTTGGGTCCGACAAGGGCTCGACGCCTTCATTCTGGCCCGCTTGGATGAGGAGCGTCTCCAGCCGTCCGATGAGGCACGGCCCGAACTGTGGCTGCGGCGCATGATGCTGGACCTGCAGGGCCTGCCCCCGACGCCCCAGCAGAGGAGCGACTTCCTGCGCCAGGTCGAGCGCGACGGTGACCGGGCGTTCGAAGAGGCCGTTGATCGCGTCCTGTCTTCACCGCGGTTCGGCGAGCGCCTGGCTTTGGACTGGCTCGACGTGGCGCGCTATGCCGACACTCATGGCTTCAACAATGACTCTGAGCGCTTGATGTGGCGTTGGCGCGACTGGGTCATCGGGGCGTTCAACGAGAACCGGCCCTACGACCGCTTCCTCACGGAGCAGCTGGCCGGTGACCTCCTCCCGAACGCCACGCTCGACCAGCGGATTGCCACTGGGTTCAATCGCAATCACGTCATCAACTCCGAGGGCGGGATCATCGAGGAGGAGTACCGCGTCGAGTACGTCGCAGACCGCGTCCGCACGGTAGGGCTGGCGTGGTTGGGCATGACGGTCGAGTGCGCCCGCTGCCACGACCACAAGTTCGATCCCGTCTCCCAAGAGGACTACTACCGGCTGTTTGCCTTCTTCGACAACGTGCCGGAGTTCGGCGAGGCCGGACGGGTGGCCAACGCAGTGCCGATGGTCCGCGCTCCGACCGCGGAGCAGCGCCGGCGCATGGCAGAGCTGGAGTCCCGGATCAGCGCCTTGGAGGGCCGCCGCGCCGCGAAGGATGCGGTCTGGGAACCCTCGCCCGACATCTTGGAACGCATGGCCGTACCGCAGTACCCGGCCAATGCAGACCTCTTCGTCGGCTGCGACGACACCGACGTGGCGGGCATCGCCGGGCGGGCTTGCGGTCGGATCGAGATCAGCCCTGAGGAGCCGCTTCAGCTAGAGGATCACGGAGCGTTCACGCTCGGCCTCTGGGTGCGGACCGCGTCCCCGCAGGCTGACGCGGCCCTATTCTCGGCGATCGATTACTCCCCTGATCCGGCCTCCTCCACCCACGGGGCCGGCATAGAGCTCCGGCTGATCGGCTCCGAAGCGGAGCTGCGGGTCAGCGTGCGCTTCCCAAGCTACTCGATCGGTGTCCGCACCGAAGGGGCGGACATCCAGGCCGGGCGGTGGCACCACGTCATGGCCGTCTACGAGGGCTCGGAAGGCAAGGACTCCTTGCGCGCCGAGGCGGCGTGGGTCCGCCTGTTCGTGGACGGCAGGGAGGCGGCCACGCGGCTGCTCCACGACGATGTGCAGTCCGCAGTTCAGTTCAAGGCGCCGTTCCGGCTCGGCCACGACAACGCCGCAGGCTCGTCGCGGTTGGAAGGATGGCTCGACGAGGTGGCGGTTTGGCGGCGCGCGCTGTCTGAGGAGGAGGTGCGGCAGGCCTTCGAGGCGGTGGCCCTGCCGTGGGCGCTGGAGCGCTCCGGCGAAGCGCTCGAGCGCACGTGGCTGCACCGCAGCTTGCATGCCGACGCCGAGCTGGACGCGTTGCGTCGGGAGCTGTTCGCGCTGCGCCGCAACGTGCCGACAGCGATGGTGATGCAGGAGATGGGGGACCGTCGCAGGACCCACCTGCTGATCCGCGGGCGGTACGACACACCTGGAGGCGAGGTCCGTCCCGGAGTTCCGGAGACGATTCTCGGTTCTTGGCCGGCCGGCGCTCCCAAGAACCGGCTGGGTCTGGCTCGGTGGCTGACGTCAGGAGAGCACCCCACAGTGGCGCGGGTGGTCGTGAACCGCTTCTGGCAGCACCTGTTCGGAGTCGGGATCGTGAAGACCAGCGGTGACTTCGGGCTGCAGGGCCAGGCCCCGAGTCATCCGCAGCTGCTGGACTGGCTTGCGGTGGAGTTCTCCGAGTCGGGTTGGGATGTGAAGCGCTTCCTGCGGACCATTGTGCTGTCGTCCACCTACCGTCAGGAGTCCTCCACCCGAGAACAGCCGGGGCTGTCCGATCCGGAGAACAGGCTGGTTTCCCGCGGGCCGCGCTTCCGCCTGCCGGCAGAGGTGATTCGTGATCAAGCCCTTTTCCTGGCGGGACTGCTCAGCGAGACGGTCGGCGGCCCGAGCGTGCGGCCATACCAGCCGGAGGGGCTGTACGACGGCGTGGTGGTCGGAGCGGACTACCCCGGCACGCGGTGGATCGAGAGCCAAGGTGAGGACCTGTACCGCAGGAGCCTCTACACCTTCTGGAAGCGGACGCTGCCGCACCCCGCCATGACGGTGTTCGACGCACCGGACCGCGAGTTCTGCACCGCACGGCGCACTGTCACGAATACACCGCTGCAGGCCCTAACGCTGATGAACGATCCGACCTTCGTCGAAGCGGCCCGAAAGCTGGCGGAGCGCGTGCTGCGTGGCGCCGCGTCCGATCCCAAAGACCGCGTCAGATTGCTCTTCCAAATCGCTGCGGGACGCCTGCCCGACGGGAGCGAGGAGGAGATTCTGCTCCAGTCATTGGACCGGTTCCTGGATTCGTTCGCCGAATCGGGTTCCGCGGCCGCCGAACTGCTGGCCGTAGGCAGGTCCCCGGCGGATGAGCGCATCGACCGGGTCCAGCTGGCGGCCTACGGCGCCCTGGCCAGCCTGATACTGAATCTAGACGAGGTGATCAGCAAGGGATGACTTTCCCCAGCCAGCCGTCGCCGCTCACGCGGCGCCAACTGCTCTCCCGCTCCGGCTACGGCTTGGGCGCTGTCGGACTCCACGTGCTGGGAGCGTCCGAAACGCCAGCGGAGCGAGCGTTCCCCAACTTCGCTCCGAAGGCCAGCCGAGTCATCTTCCTGTTCCAGTCCGGCGGCCCTTCGCATGTCGATCTGTTCGACCCGAAGCCGGTGCTGCACGAGCGCGCCGGGGAGGACATCCCAGAGTCCGTCTTCGGCGGGCAGAGGGTCACCGGCATGGTGGCCCACCAAGCCCGGTTCCAAGTGGTGCCGAGCAAGTACTCGTTCGAGCGTCACGGCGGGAGCGGAATCGCTCTCAGCGAGCTGCTGCCCCACACTGCCGGGATCGCCGACGATCTGTGCCTGATCCGGTCGGTCCACACCGAGGCCATCAACCACGATCCGGCGATCACGTTCTTCCAGACGGGCAGCCAGCTTCCGGGCCGGCCCAGCATGGGCGCATGGGTGGACTACGGGCTGGGCAGCGCCAACCGCGACCTGCCGACCTTCGTCGTGCTGCACTCGGTTGCCAGCGAGGGATCCGCGGGACAAGGCCTGCTGGCGCGCCTGTGGGGCGCGGGATTCCTGCCGAGCCGCCACCAAGGCGTGCAGTTTCGCTCGAAGGGCGATCCGGTCCTGTACCTCAGCGACCCGCCCGGCATGGACAGGTTCAGGCGGCGGGCGCTGCTGGACGGTGTCGCGGCCATGAATCGGCTGCAGCATGCCAAGACGGGGGACGACGAGATCGAGACGCGGATCCAGCAGTATGAGATGGCCTACCGCATGCAGGCCAGCGTGCCTGCGCTGATGGACGTCTCGGACGAGCCGGACTCGGTGTACGAGCTGTATGGGCCAGACTCGAGGACACCGGGGACCTTCGCCGCCAACTGCCTGCTCGCCCGCCGTCTCGCCGAGCGCGACGTGCGGTTCATCCAGCTCTACCACCGCGGCTGGGACCACCACGGCGCGCTGCCCAAACGGCTTCCGGTCTCGGCGCGGGACACCGATCAGCCCTCCGCGGCGCTAGTGGTCGACCTCAAGCGCCGCGGCCTGCTGGAGGACACGCTCGTCGTTTGGGCCGGGGAGTTCGGTCGGACCCCGTATGCGCAGGGCGATCCCAAGCCGGACGATTACGGACGCGACCATCATGGGCGGTGCTTCTCGATCTGGATGGCGGGCGCCGGCGTGCGGCGCGGCCAAGTCCACGGTGCTACCGACGACTTCGGCTTCAACATCTCCGAGGACCCCGTGGCAGTCCACGACGTGCAGGCGACAATTCTCCACTTGCTGGGGATCGATCATGAGCGGCTTGTGTACCGGTTCCAAGGGCGGCGCTTCCGCCTGACGGACACCGAGGGCCACGTGATACGAGAGATCCTCGCCTGAGGGCCGAGTTGGCGCTAGCCGTCGCGGTCTGCTAGAGTCGGGCGGTGATGTTCGCAGCCCGTACTAGGATTCCAGCGGCGGTCGGATTGCTGGGCTGGGCCCTCTTGGGCGCGGTGCCGGTCGCCTTGGCGGGCGAGGCCCCGTACCGGTCCGCCGGGTTCGTGGAGCTGCCCGAGAGCGTTGAGCTGGGTGCCGTGTCGGCTGTCGGCGTTGGGCCGGGCGGGGACCTGTACGTGCTTCACCGAGGGGAGCCGCCCCTGCTGGCCTTCGATCCCGACGGGGCCTACAGCCACGGCTGGGGCCAGGGGACCTTTGGCGTGGCGCACGGCCTGCGTGTGGACCCGGAGGGGAATGTCTGGGCCACTGACAACCAGCTCCATGTGCTGTGGAAGTTCTCTCCGGACGGGGAGGTGCTGGCCACGTTCGGCGAGCAGGGGGCGGCGGGCTCTGGCGAGAGCCGGTTCCGCTCTCCTGACGATTTGGTGTTCGCGTCCGACGGAACTGTCTTTGTCGCTGACGCCGGCAACGGCCGCATCGTTCGTCTGGCCGCCGACGGCCGCTACCTTGCCGAGTGGGGTAGCAAGGGGAGCGGCCAGGGCGAGTTTGCCGCCGCCCACGGAATTGCCATCGACTCCGAGGATCGGATCTATGTCGCCGATCGCGGCAATCACCGCGTCCAGGTCTTCTCCAAGGAGGGCCGCTTTGTCGCGGCTTGGACGGGCTTCGGCAATCCCTTCGGCGTCCATGTGGTCGACGACGGCCTGATTGTTACCGACGGCGACGCCCACACCGTCAGCCTGCTGCGTCTTGAGGATGGAGCGCTGGTGGCTCAGTGGGGGGATCCACAGACCTTGCGGCTGCCTCACTTGTTGGACAGCGACCAGGACGGCAGGCTCTACATCACCGAGGTGGACGGCAAGCGGGTCCAGATTTTCGAACCCTTGTCTCCGTAAGGCTGGCCCGGGCCGGTCTTCGCAGGTTCGACTGGCTGAGCCGATGCGGGCTGCGTTCCGCGGGAACGGCCGGCCCGGTGGAAGCCGGCAGTCGGTCGTCCCGGTTCGGCGCAGGGAGTCTTGACTGACCGCAAGCTAGTTGCGAATCGTTCCGCCGACGTTGTCGGCGTGGCCTGCTTGGCGGCCTACGCTTGGCTTGCGGTGCTCGCTCTGGGGCCGGGCGAGCCACCCCTGACCGCCTTCTTCGGCATTATGGCGTGGACGGGGGCAGGCAGCTTCTGGCTGTTCCTCCGCTGCCGCGGCCGCCGAGCGTCGTTCTCGCTCGGCAGGCTGATGATCTGGGCGGCCCTGTTCCGGCTGTGCGGGCTGGTCGGCGGGCCCTTCTACGAGGACGATTACTTCCGCTACCTCTGGGACGGGCATCGGTTTGCGACGGCCGGCACTCCTTACGGACCGGCCCCGGAGGACTTCTTCTCGGACGAGAGCGTGCCCCCCGAGTTCCAGAGCGTCTTGGACGGCGTCAACAATCCCGATCTCCCGACCATTTACGCCCCGACGACGCAGTTCGCGTTTCTCCTTGCCTACTGGCTCAAACCCGCCAGCGTTGCTGCCCTGCAGTTGATCCTGATCGCTGTCGACCTAGCCTTGGTTCGCCTGCTGGCGACGCTGGCCCCGGCACCGGCGGTCATGCTCTATGCTTGGTCGCCGCTGGTCGTCAAGGAGGTCGCTTTCACAGCCCATCCCGACGGTGTCGGTGTGGGCCTGCTGTTCGCCGGAATCTTGCTGGCGAGCCGACGCAGGTGGGCTGCCGGGTCGGTTTGCTTAGGGTTGGCAGCCGCTGCCAAAGTGTTGGCCGTGGCAGTCGTTCCGGTGCTGCTGCTGCGGGCGGAGGCTAAGTACTGGATGATTGCCGGTGCCAGCTTGGCCGCGGCCTACCTGCCGTTCGTCTGGATCGGAGGCACTGACCTCGTGTCGCTCGCAGTGTTCGTGCGAGAATGGGAGTTCAATTCGGCGATCTACGGCTTGGCCTCGCAAGCGCTCTCCCCGGCCGGGGCCAAGGTGCTGCTCGGGCTGGCTTACGGCGGCTTCTGGACACTGTGCGCCGTGCGGTTCACCCGAGTCGACTCTGGTTCCGTGCCGCGCGGTGATTGGCTCTATGGTGCGTTGCTGGCCGTCTCCCCGGTGGTGAATCCGTGGTACCTGCTGTGGTTGCTTCCGTTCGCCGCGATCTATCCGTCTCTGTGGGCGTGGACCGCGTCCGTGGCCGTGCTGCTCAGTTACGTCACCGGACTAGGATTGGGTGATGTTGGCATGCAGGCTTACGGGCAGCCGCTGTGGGCCAGACTGGCGGAGTACGGCGCGATTGCGGCCGCGCTGGTGTTCGGCCTGTTCCGGTTCGCCAGGTCGCGGCGCGACCAGATGCGATGTTCGATGGAATGAAAGTTGGCGCGATCGTGCCCGCCTGCAATGAGGAGGGCAACATCGGGCCGGTGGTGGAGGGCCTTCTGTCGCTGAGGGAGCCGGGCGGACGGCGGCTGGTGGATGACTTGGTGGTTTGCGACAACGCTTCGACGGACAGCACCGCTACGGAAGCGGCGCGGGCGGGAGCCCGGGTGGCCAACGAGCCGAGGCCCGGTTACGGCCAGGCCTGCCTGACCGCCATGGCGCAGCTTTCCCCGGTGGACGCCGTGCTGTTCATTGACGGAGACCAGTCGTTCGTCCCCGGTCAGTCCAGCCGTTTGCTGCGCGGGCTGTCGGAAGGGGCTGACTTGGTGATCGGTTCGCGGGCCCTAGGCAGGGCTGAGGCCGGCGCGATGTCGGCTCCACAGATGCTCGGCAATCGCGTCGCGGCAATGCTCATCCGGCTGCTGTGGCGTCGCACTGTGACGGATCTGGGGCCGTTTCGCGTGATCCGCTCGGACGCCCTTGAGAGGCTCGGCATGCAGGACAGGGCCTACGGTTGGACCGTCGAGATGCAGGTGCGGGCCATCCAGCTGGGGTTGAGAATCGCCGAAGTGCCGGTGGACACTCGCTGTCGCCGTTACGGCAGGTCCAAGGTGGGGGGCACGATTCGCGGAGTCGTCGGAGCGAGTGCGGGCATCCTGTCCACGATCGTAGGCTTGTGGCTTCGTGCGCATATGGAGCGCGATGGGCGGGCCAGTGGAGTGCGAGAAGGGAAGTGAGTGAGGCAAGTATGAGGAAGCCGAATGAGCGTTGGGCGGCGGCCTGCTGCGCGGTGATGATCTGCCTGGCGCTGGCCGCGGCCGGGCCGGTGGGCGCCACCGACATGAAGCTGATTGAGGCGTGGGCCGCCAGCAACGAGTCCAATTCCGACCAGTTCGACCATGCGGCGTGGCAGGAGATTCTGGACGAGTACCTCCATGTGCGCGAGCAGGACGCCAACCGGTTCGACTACCAGGCACTGAAGGCCAGCGCGGAGGACAGCCGGAAGCTCTCGGAGTACCTCGAGCGGCTGCAGGCGGTTGATCCGCGAGAGTATTCGCGGGCAGAGCAGAAGGCCTACTGGATCAACTTCTACAACGCCCTCACGGTGCAGACCGTGCTGGAGGAGTACCCGGTCAACTCGATCCGGAACATCAGCCGGAGCATGTTCGGAATTGGCGGCTTGATCCCGGTGGGGCCGTGGGGTGACGAGCGGGCCACGGTGGCCGGCATCGCCATCACGTTGGACAACATCGAGAACGGCATCATGCGCCCTATCTTTCAGGATGCGAGAGTCCACTACGCCTTGAACTGCGCGAGCATCGGCTGCCCCGATCTGGCGCCGCAGGTCTACACCGCGGCCAACATGGATCAGCTGCTCGAGGCCGGAGCCCGGAGCTATGTCAATGATCCGCGCGGCGTGGACTTCGTCGACGAGGACTTCATCGTGCTGTCCAGCATCTACGATTGGTACTCGGCCGACTACGGCGGAACCGAGGAGTCCGTGATCCAACACTTGCTCCAGTACGCTGAAGCACCGCTTAAGGAGGGCTTGGCGGAGTTCGCTGGGGCGGTGGAATACGACTACAACTGGGATCTCAACGCTCCGTAGCGCGCCCGCAAGCTGTCTGGGGCACTAGCCTCGACTGAGCGGGATCAAGGCAGTCCCTGCCCGCTTTCAGCCGCGCGGGCACGCTCTGGAGACCAACTGCCCAGTCTGGGCGCCGGCTGCAGGTGAAGTCCTGCTCACCCGCTATTGGAGCCGAGGGCTGCTAGCACGAGGCCGGGCCCGGAGGCTTGGTGCGCGTTGCCGAGCGTGCTGGTTGCCAGCGTATCTCTCGCGCCGAGCGTCCGCTGCACCGTCGTGGTGGGTTCCGCTGGTAATGGACCGCGGTCTCACAGTGCCAGGCGAGAGATGCCCGGCGATTCAGGACTCTCTGACGAGTGGCGGACACAACCGCAGTGTGACGTCGGCCGAGCAATCTACGAGCGCAGTTCGCTCGAATCGGTTGGGCAGCCTACCGCGGGCATCGCACAGCGCGCCATTCACCAAGCGGCGCCGCGGAAGCCGCCTCCGCCTCCGCCCGCTCGGCTCAGGCTGCCTGCCCTGCCTGAGCGGCCGGCCGGCTTGCAGCCCCTTCAATGTGCCGGCTTCGCGGTGACTCTGATGAGTGTTCGGATCGCACCGGGCGGGGCCTCGGCGCAGCGTTCGCACGGGCGTTCGGCACGGACTCGGCCACTTGGCCTGACCCTTGTGCGCCCAGCCGGCCGCAGTCCGTGCGGACCGGCTGAGCGCTAGGTTGAGTTGCGGACTTCAGTCGTGCGGTGAGCCCTCTAGAGGCCGAAGGCTCCGCCGCCGAAGGAAAAGTTGACGCCGAAACCGATGATTCGCGAAACGGCGGTGTTGCGTCCGGCCAGCACTTGGCCGAAGAAAGTGTTCAGGCTAATCGACTCGGTGACGCTGATGATCGCCCTGCCGCCTAGGATGTGCGCGTCCTCCTGCAGTCCGGGGAAGCGGCTCGGCGAGAAGCCCTCGCCTCCGATGTCGATGCCGGACAGGGCGTTGACCATCCGGTAGTCCACGCCGAAGGTTACGGCTTGGCCGGCGGGAACGAACAGCCCGAGGTTGACGAACATGTCGGCGGGCACGTCGACTTTCTCGCCACCGGCGCCGCCGACCGCCTGCTGGTTCACCGTGGCACTAGTGCGGGTGCGGTAGCCGACCTCACCGGACGCTCCGATCGCCCGACCGAACTTGCCGACGATGACGGATGTCTCGATGCCCGGAGCCCCGTCGCCCAGCGAATTGATGTAGCCGGTGTCGTAGCCGCCCGGCACGATGGCACCCACGCGAACCGCCACGCTCGGCGCGTCGCTCACCAGTTCATCGACGATCCGCCACGTGACGGAGAAGTTCGAATCGATGATTCCGCTGTAGTTCTCTTGGCCACCGGAAGGTCCGACGCCGCCGGCCACGAAGCTGCGTGCCCACGCCGACTGCACGTCGATGGCTACTGAATCGCTGATGGCGTAGTTGACGCCGAACCAAGTCGTGTTCTGCGCGAGGTTGGCTCCAGTGGCCTCAAGCGGCCCTTTGACCTTGGTCGTCTGACGGAAGAACTCCGTAGCATTCTGGTTGACGTACGACAGGCTCACGCTGCCGGTTCCCGGATCCGCGAGCCATGCGGAGCCTTGGGCCGAGGCGCTGGCGGGAATCAGCAAGGACGCGATAGCGAATCCTGCGATCGCGACAAGGTGCGTGCTCCTGATGAGTGATGGCTGGCTGATGCCAGTTTTCTTGTGACGCATTGCAGTTCCGTTGCTGCCCTACAGCTTGTAGCGCCGGGCCAAGTAGTAGTGGACCAGTTCCATCTTTGTCTTGCAGTCGGCGCTCGCCGCAGCGCTGTCGCCGCACAGCGCCTTTACGAGCTGGTCGTCAGCAGCGCCCGTCTGGCCGCCCACGTGGGCCTTTGTGAGGCTGGCGTTGACGCTCTCAGCGCGATCGCGGTCAAGTTCGCCCTTCGAAATCGGGCAGGAGCCGCAAACCAAGTGATCGAAAGTCAGCGACTTGCCTTGCGAGTACGCCGCTCGCGGACTCACCTTGCCGGCGCCTGGTCCGATCGAGCCGGACGCCAGCAGAGTGAGCTGGGCCAGTCCGAAGGATGCGACGAGGCATGCTCCCCAGATAGAGTATCGTTTCATGAGATTGTGTGCTTTCTATGCAGTGGCTGCGGCTGGAAGCGCAGCGATCCGATTGGCAGAGCGGCCTCAGGCGGCGGCTGCCAACCTCGATCATAGCGGCCGAGGGGCGGTTTGCGCGCGGCGCGCGCTAGGTCGGCGCGCTGGTCGGGCCGCGGCTTGGGCGGGGGCCGTCACGGAGACGTGCACGAGCCCCGAAGCCCACTCGTCCGCCGGCTGCTAGCCTCCGCGACATTCACTCGGGAAGTTCGGAATCGCCGGGTTCAGGCAGCCAGAAGCTGGCCAGAATCCCGATCACGTAGGTGGCCGTACCGACCGCACCCGCGGCGAAGGCCAGCTTCGCGAACTCCGACTCGCCCGGAGCGTAGGTCGCCAAGCTGGTGGTCACCAAGGCTGCGAACGTGCCAAGCAGCCGGCCTCCGATATTGGCTGCGAAGGACTCTCCGGTACCCCGCAGTCGTGTCGGGAACACTCGTGGCAGGTAGTTGCCCCAGAAGCTGAACTGCGCCACGGTGAACAAGCCGCAGAGGAACATGCCGACCTGCAGCAGCGCCAAGTTGTTGGTCGCCGCGTAGAAGAACACGAGCGGGAACACGACCAGCCCCCCGACTTGGAACAGCCGCAGCAGGTTCCGGCGCGCCACGATTATCACCACCAGCACTGCCAGCAGGATGCGGCCGGCCACTCCGCCGACTTCCTGCACGCCCTGCACTAGGCCGACCGTGTTTTGCTGCGCGGTCTGATCCAGATCAGCCACCAGACCCGGAACGATGCGCGGCACATGCTGGATGGCGCCGAACGCGGCCCCGAAGCTGCAGGCCATGATGATGGTCGTCACCACAGTGGTGCGGCGGAGCCGCGGCTGGAAGATTTCGCGGATGCTGGGCCGCTGGAGCTCTCCGGCGGCCTTCTTCTTGGCCCACATGGGCGATTCGGGCAGGAACGGGCGGATGATCATCAGCGGGATCGCCGGGATCAGCCCGGAAATCAGCGTGTAGCGCCACGCCGCATGCCCTCCGTAGATCTGGGGCAGCAAGTGGCCGTAGGTGTTGGCCACCATGAAGGCTCCCGTGACCATGATGCCGCCCACGGAGCTGAAGGCCTGCGTCCAGCCGATCACCGCCTCGCGCCGCTTCGGCTCCGGGAACAGCTCGGCCAGCCAGGCGATGGCCGCCACGAACTCGACCGCTACTCCGATGAAGGTCGTGCAGCGAAAGAAGAGCAGCATCTCCAAGCTCGTCGCGAATCCGGCGGCGCAGGCCGACCCCGCGTACAGCAGGATGCTCCAGACCAGCACCGACCGCCGTCCCAGCCGGTCGGTAAGCTGGCCGCCGAGCAGACCGAAGATGCCTCCGAACACGGCGGGCACGAAGAACAGCAGGCCGATCCATTGGTTGAACTCCGCGGTGCCCGGCTGCACGTTGGCCAGCTCCAGCATCGCCGGGCGCACGATCAGCGGCAGCATCAGCAGCTCGTAGATGTCGAACGCGAAGCCGAGGGCTGCCACGAAGCAGATCAGCCACTGCGTGCGGGTGAGTTGGGGGATGTTCATTCGACGCTCCCGTCTGGCTAGGCTGAGCGGCTGCCGAGGCCGCGCTGGCCGGTCAGAGGACTAGGTTGCCCGGATCCATTCCGCCGCATCCGTCGGACGCGAACGGGCGATGGCACCCTCCTGAGTAGCAGGCTGAGCCGCTGGAATTGGCCGGCCCGATGAACGCGATCCATTCGCGGACCTTGGCGCGGACCTGCTCCGCGGATGCGTTCTGCTTGGAGATCAAGTATTGGCTCAGGCCCCAGATCGTCCGTGAAATGTTGCAGGGGCAGCAGCAGGTGTAGGCGCTGTTGTCAGAGCAGCACGGAGCCGGGATGCTCTCCAGTGCGGCGCGCTTGACGCCCTCCTGGGCTGCCGTGAGGCGGATCTCGGCGTGCCACCGCATGAACTGGCGCGATTGCGTCTCGACATCAGTGAAGCGGATCTCGTCGGCCAGCAGGCGGCCGGACCAAGACACAGCCCAGCCGGCAGCTGCGGAGCAGGCCAGCCAGTGCCTCCTCGTCATTCGCATGCCAACAGCATAGCGCAGGCCCGCCTCAAGCGGCCCGACCCACTACAATCGGCTTGGCATGCGTCAGGTCACAGTCCGGTTCCTGCTGATTGCGCTGTGCGGCCTTCCCGCCGGGGCGCAAGGCCAGTTCTACAGGCCCGCTGCCGAGCCGCAGCGGGCTTGGCTCCCGCCGGCACTCGCCTATCCAACCAAGGTAACGGCGGACACGATCGAGAACGCCGAACGGCCTGCCGTGGTGCGCGACGGCCAAGGCCGCGTCTGGGTGGCTTGGTCCTCCTGCCGGCCGCAGGGCACGACTTGGCCGGTTGACCAAGTCGATATCGAGGCTTGGAAGTGGCCAGACGACGGGCAGGACTCAATCTACATTCGCAGCTTCGACGGCCAGTCTTGGACGGACGAGGAGACGGTCAGCACTGTGCCGGGGGTGAACCACCGACCGTCCTTGGTCGCTCTGCCGGACGGCGTCCGCGTGCTTTGGACGGCGCGGCGCGAGGGGCGCTGGGCGGCTTACGAGCGGACTCGCGCCGCCGGCTCGTGGACCTCAGAGAGCGAGATTCCCGGCACGGAGGGGGCGCTGGAGATCCGAGCTGAGGCGCTGCCCGGCGGCGGCGCGCTGGCGGTGATCCGCAAGCTGGCGCCGCCCCGCATCAGTTTGCACGGGCTGCTGCTCTCGGCAGGCTCGTGGGCCGAGCCGCTCGGCATCGATGAGGGCTTGGGCCGCTGCTTCCGCCCTCAGATCCTGGGCCTGAGTGGCGGGTCCTGGCGCGTAGTGTGGGACGAGGAGCGCGACGGCAACTATGACGTTTACGCCCGCGAGCTCGGCGGCCCGGTCGAGAGGCTGACGGAGAGCCCGCTGTGGGACACGGCCCCAACTCAAGCGGTGGACGCGGACGGCCGGGCCTGGGTTGCCTGGGAGCGCAGGGAAACGGTCGGCGGGCGATTCGCGTACCGCGGTCGCAGCATTTTCGCCAAAGTCCGTGACGGGGATGCTTGGCGGTGGGCCGCTTCGCCCTTTCAGGAGTCCGCCGATCCTGGGCGGCTGACCCGTCATTCGAGGTACTGGGCCGCCCATGCGATGAGCGAGGAGCGTTATCCGCGCCTGCTCCGCAGGGCGAACGGGGACCTGTGGCTGTTCTGGCTGGGCGGCGGGCGCATGTCGAGCGTCTCGTACGCGGGCCGCGTCCTGAGGAACGGGGTGTGGTCCGAGCCGAAGCTGCTCTTCCATGACCCCAATCCGTACACGGCCTTCCAGCTCCCTTCAGCGCGTAGGGACGTCGATCTCGCGGCTACGGGGAGGGGACCGTACCAAGTGCCGCTCGCCAACCAGCTCGCCATCGCGGCGGACGACGAGGGCGGCTGGCTGTGGCTCGCCTACGAAGTTCCCCGCCGGAGGCATATCGCGGACCGCCTGTGGGCCTACGGAATCACTCAGCGACCTGGCGGGTACGGCGCGGACATCTACATGCATCGCGTCGACTTGGACGAGCGCAGCACGCGCTTCCAGCAGGTCGTGGACGATCAGAGCGCAATCGAGGCGCTGACCCCTCGGGCCTACCGGCGCGACGCTCCGCGAACGCTGGAGGTCGGTGGCGTACAGCAGCGGCTGGTCTGGGGCGACATGCACGGCCACACCGAGAACGACGGCATCGGGACGTTCGACATGTACTACGCGCACGGGCTGTTCGTGACCGGGATGGACTTCGTGGCCTCCACCAACCACGACTTCACGCCGGACTTCCTGACCCAGTCCGAGTGGGCGGAGGTGCAGGCCTTGGCGGGCGTGTATTCGGCCGCCCCGGGCCGCGTCGCCTTCAGCGGCTGGGAGTGGACGACCGAGGCCCAGGACGAGCGAGGTGGCCACCGGGCGATGTACTTCCTGAAGGACGACGCGCCGATCTTCCGTTCCACGACCACCGCTTCAGACACCGTGTTCAAACTGTTCTCCTTGATCCGGCCTTGGGACGTCATCCTGCAGCCGCACCACAATGACTGGACCGGCTACGACGCGGAATTGCAGCCCATCTTCGAGATCACCTCGGCCTGGCAGCAGGCCCGCGAGGAGGCCCGCGAGTTCAAGCCGCAGGGTCCGGTGTCCTCCGTTTGGGAGGCCTTGGAGCGGGGCTACCGGATCGGCTTCGTGGGGTCGGGGGATTCCCACTGGATGGGCACCGGGGAGGACAACGGCGTCACCGGGGCCTATGTGGCCGACTTCAGCCGCGAGGGCGTCTTCGAGTCCATCCGCAGCAAACGGGTGTTCGCGTCGACGGGTGCCCGGTTCCTGATTGACTTTCGGGTCAATGGCGCGTTCATGGGCGGCGCCGTCGAGTCCCTGCGGGACTCAGCTCTGAAGGTTCGAGTGCGCGTGGAAGGCGAGTCCTCGCTGGATGTCGTCGAGATCGTCAAGGACAGGCGGGTGATTCACGCCGTGACCGGCCAAGGAGAGGCTGCCGACTTCGAGTTCACCGACCTGTCGGGCCCCACCGAGGGCAAGGATGCCAGCTACCTCTACGTCCGAGCGCGACAGGCCGACGACCACTACGCGTGGGCGAGCCCGGTCTGGGTGGACTGGCGCTGAGGCTCCGCCTCAGTCCAGCCTCCGGATCCTGATGTCTCGGAACCGCACGCTGCTGGCGTGGTCTTGGAGGACGATTCGGCCGCGCTTGGCCTGAGCGAATCCAGCTGCCTTCCCGGCGGCTTCGGCCCGTCGCGCGAACTCCTCGCTCGCCAAGTCGAACTCGACCACCTTGCGTCCGTTCAGCCAGTGCTCCACGCGGGGCCCCCGCGCCACGATCCGCATGGCGTTCCACTGGCCGGGCGGCCGCGCGGCGTCGCCGGTCGGGGCGTACAGCCCGTAGGCAGCCCCTGGCAGTCGGTCGGCATGCTGCTGGGATGCGGGCCGGGCCGGGTCAGCGATCTGGAACTCGATGGCGGTGTTGGCGGGATTGCCCCGTTCCGCGACGCGGTAGAAGACTCCGCTGTTGCCCAGCTTCTTGATCCTCCACTCCAGTCGTAGCTCGAAGTCGCCGAACAGCGCCACGGTGGACAGGTTGCCGGGACGGCCTTCGACTTGCAGCTCGCTCTGGCCGGCAGTCCACCCGCCGGAGACTCCCTGCCTGGTCTCGACCTGCCAGCCCTCGAGGGTGGCGCCATCGAACAAGGGCGTGAAATCGCCTTCCGCGGAGGCCAGAACAGGCGCGGACGCCAAGGCCAGCAACAGCAGTAGCCCCCTCACAGTTCGCGAACCTCTTCCGTCTGGGGATCGAAGGCCATGGCCTTATTGCGGCGGAAGGCCTCCACGCCGAGGCTGACGGCCACTTGCGAGCGGTAGCCCAGCGGGCCGTCGAGCGGTGCCGGCTGGCGGGTCCTGACGGATTCGAGGAAGTAGTGCCGGAACGAGTGGGTCGGCGGCGCCTTGACGTGCAGCACGGGCTTGACTGCTTGCCGCTCCGCGCGCTCCTCGAACAGTCGCTGCAGATACTGGTCACGAGCGGTGCCGGGGCGGCGCAGCTCGGGCTTGGATCCAGTGTCCTCCTCGTAGCGCGCCTTCCAGGTCGGCTCGGCCAGCAGCATCGAGACCAGCTGGCGCTTCCGCCTAGCCGGCAGGCTTGCGAACTGCGTCGGACGCACGGGTAGCCGCTCCTCCGTCCAAGTTCCCAGCTCGTCCAAGCCAGCTTCCCGGACGCGCTCCCTGAATCCGTCCCTGAAGGCCGTCTCGGGTACCAAGCGAAACGCATCGGGCCGCAGCTGGCTGCCCTCGAAGTGGAGGTTCGCCTCGTGCCCCCGGATCACGATTGGCACCTCGACCGAGTTCTGGAGCGATCCGCAGCAAACGACGGTGTGGCTGCTGGGGAAGTCCATGGCGAGCACCAAGGTGTCTGGCACTTCCATCACGTCTTGCGGCGTGACGTAATGGCCCCCAGCCGAGACGCAGCGGACCGGAAACTCCCGCCCCAGCACTTGGATCAGTGGTGTGATGTGGTGGTAAAACAGGTCTGTGGCGATGCCGCCGGAGTAGTCCCGATAGCGTCGCCAGCGGAAGAAGCGGTCCGCCGAGAAGGGGCGCTTCGGGGCGTTGCCGAGGAAGGCCTCCCAGTCGAGGTTGTCCGGCCCGGCGTCTTGGTCGATGACGTAGTTCCACGGCGGCTCGCGCGAGTTCCGGCTGCGGCTCGTCTGGCTCCAGAGCAGCTTACCCAGCAGACCGGCTTCCACCGCGCGACGCGCCGGTTCCCAGATGCCGTGAGCCATGTGCTCGCTGTCCACCGCTAGGATCCTTTCAGTCGCGACCGACACCTCGACCATCTCCCTAGCCTCTTGGATCGTCAGGCTCATCGGCTTTTCCACATCCACATCCTTGCCCGCTCGCATGGCGTCGATCGCCATCGGGGCGTGCCAGTGGTCCGGCGTGCAGACGATGACCGCGTCGACATTCTTGTCGGCGAGCAGGTCCTGATAGCGTCGGTAGCCCTCGGCTCCGGTCTGCGAGATGCCCCGGTCCAGCCTCGGGGAGTAGATGTCACACACGGCCGTGACGCGGGAGTCCGCGCGCTGTGTGTACTCGGTCAGGTGGCCGCGGGAGATGTTGCCGAGCCCGATGACGCCGACTCCGATGACGTCATTTGCGCCCAGAATGCGACTGTAGGACGCGGCGGTCGCCGCCGCTAGTGTGCGCGCTCCGAGCGCCCGGCGGGAAAGCTTGGTCATGCACTGCATTCTACTTCGGATGGCGCCGCTCTGGCTCGGGCACGTTCGCCGGGCGCGCCTCAGGACCGCGCCGGGCTATGCTCAAGTGGGCGGCAGCAGATGGAATCAGGCGGGCAGCAACCACGGATTGGGGTCGTGACGGGCGCTGGCAGCGGTGTCGGGCGGCACAGCGCTCTGGCCATGCTGGAGGCTGGCTTCTGCGTAGCGCTGCTGGGCCGCAGGCGGAGCGCCTTGGACGAGACAGCGTCCCGGTCCGGAGCGGAAGGGCGGTGCTTGGTGCTCCCCACGGACGTGACGGTCGAGCGGGCGGTGACGGACGCCTTCGCCCGCATTGTGGAGCGCTTCGGCCGTCTGGACGTGCTGTTCAACAACGCCGGAACCAATGTGGCGGCGGTCCCGGTGGACGAGCTGGCTCTGACCGACTGGCAGAGGGTTGTGGACGTGAATCTGACCGGTATGTTCCTGTGCGCCAGGGAGGCGGTGCGAGCGATGAAGTCGCAGGCGCCCCGCGGTGGCCGGATTATCAATAACGGCTCGGTCTCGGCCCAGATGCCGCGACCGTACTCGGTGCCCTACACGTCGACGAAGCATGCCGTGACGGGGCTTACGAAGGCGCTCGCGCTTGAAGGCCGCCCCTTCGATATCTGTTGCGGCCAGATCGACATCGGCAACGCCGCGACGCCCATGACGGCCCGCATGGGGGACGGCGTGCTGCAGGCCGACCTGAGCGTCAAGCCGGAGCCCACCATGGATCCCAGTCATGTGGCCCGAGCTGTGTTGTACATGGCTGATCTGCCGCTGGACGCCAACGTCTCAACCGTTACCGTGATGGCGACGCAGATGCCGCTCGTCGGACGAGGGTAGCTTCAGGCGTCGGTTTGCGAGGGGGGCGCCGCTATCGTCGGGAGCGCCAACGGGGACGGCGGATTCTGAGGTCGCGACCGTGTGCGACAATCCTGCCTTGAGGCCGATCACCGTCGCAGCCGTGGTCGCCGGATGCTGCCTGCTCGTAGCGCCGGGCTTCGAGGATCCACGCCCGCCGCAGGTCCGAGAGATTGGTGAGGCTTCGCCTCCGGGAGTGCGGCCCCATCCCGGTGTTACGTTCCATCGGCCGCCCAAGCCCTTGCCCTCGGGGGCGGTGACCGAGGACTGGCCGGCATTCCTCGGCCTGCGCGGCCAGCCAGTGTCCAAGGAGACCGGTCTGTCCGCCGATTTCGGGTCGAATGGCCCCGGCTTGGTCTGGGAGTTGTCGACTGGCACCGGATACAGCTCGCCGTCGATCCAAGGCGATTACTTGGTCTACCTGCACCGGGTCGCGGACCAGGAGGTTGTGGAGTGTCTCAGGCCCGAGACGGGTGAGCGCCGCTGGAGCTTCAGCTACCCGACTGACTTCGAGGACCGCTACGGGTACAACAACGGCCCCCGGGCCAGCCCGGTGATCGACGGCGGCCGCGTCTATGCCTACGGCGCCCAAGGCAAGCTGCACTGCCTGTCCCTTAAGACCGGGCAGCTGATGTGGCGGCGAGACATCGCGACGGAGTTTGGAGTGCCCCAGGACTTCTTCGGCACGGCGACGTCGCCGGTGATCGCAGGGGACCGGCTGATCTTGAATGTCGGTGCGCCCGGCGGGCCCGAGGTGGCCGCGTTTGACAAGCATTCCGGGCGCATGCTGTGGGGCGTCGGCGACCGCTGGGGGCCCAGCTATGCGACGCCGGTGGTGGCGGAGGTCCATGGCCGCCCAAGACTGTTCGTTCTCGGCGGAGGCGAGAGCACCCCCCCGACAGGCGGCCTGCTGGCTGTCGATCCGGTCACCGGGCGGCTGGACTTCCGCTTTCCGTGGCGCAGCCGGAGCTATGAGTCCGTCAACGCCTCGTGTCCGGTGGTCTCGGGAAACACGGTGCTGGTGTCGGCCACCTACAGGACCGGCGCCGCGCTGGTGCGCGTAGGCGAGGACGGGGGCTACGAGAAGCTCTGGGAGAACTCTGACTTCGACCTGCACTGGAACACGGCGGTTCACGACGCGGGCCACTTCTACGCGTTCTCTGGGCGGAACGAGCCGGATGCGCGGCTGACCTGCGTGAACGCGTCGAGCGGTGCCACGGTCTGGAGTGAATCTCTGGAATGGGAAGAGTCGGTCACGCTGGGGGAGGAGCGGCGCCGGTACCACGCCAGCCCGTTGCGGGGCAGCCTGCTGAAGGTGGCGGGGCGTTTTCTCGCCTTGGGCGAGCACGGCCACCTGCTGTGGCTGGGCCTCTCGCCGGATGGCCCCGAGGTCTTGGACCGGACACGACTGTTCTTGGCGCGGGAGACATGGAGCCCTCCCGTGCTCAGCCGCGGGCTACTGTATGTCAGCCAGAATTCACGCTCGCTCGACCCGCCAGCCGGTCCGCGACTGCTGTGCTACGACCTCCGGCGGGGGCCCGAAGCTCCGGTGGAGGATCGGTGAGGTTGAGCCCACAGACCGCCGTCTCCTCCTTGCTTCCGCTAGCGAATCTGTCGCAGGGAGGGTTACGCGATCCTTGCTTGCGGCGTCTTTCCTGCCAAGGGCTTGGAGACCCCGCCCGCTGCTATAATCTGCCTTGGGGCTATTGAGTTCAGGTCAAGCCGGAATGCAAGAGAAGCCTCAGCAACCCTCATCCTCCGCCTCGGATTGGCCCGCCTTCGACGCCGAGGCCGTTGAGCTCAAGCTCAACCACCTCGACAACGCCCGGATGAAGCGCGCCATCATCCAGCAAGAGAAGGAGCACCACGCCCAGCGGCTCGTCCAGCATCACGTCGATCAGCGGTCCGCCTACCTCAAGCGGGCCGAGATTCCCGACTTCCGCTACCAGATCGAGCAGGAGGCAGAGAACGCCCTGAGCGAGCTGTCCACGATCGTTAATCGGGCCAAGGCCAGCTTGAGCGAACTGCGAGTGGACCTTGAGAACAAGCGGCAGGACTACTACAACTTCCGCGAGGCGAATCAGCTGAAACGCGAGCCGCACTATCCGGACAGCGTGTTCCGCCATATCGTCATCCTGATCCTGATTGGCTTGATCGAGACCGGTCTCAACGGCTCGATGCTGGCCGTCGGTGCGGAGGGCGGCTATGTCCAAGGCTGGGGGATCGCGCTCAGCATCGCCGTGGTCAACCTCGGCATGGCCTTCGCGTGCGGCAACCTCTGCCGGCTAGTCAACTCGCCCAGGTTGCCTGTGCGAGCGGCGGGGATCGCCTCCGGCGTCATCGGAGGGTTGCTGGTCGTGATGTTCAACTTGTTCGTAGCCCACTACAGGAGTGCTCTGACGGCAAGCACGGAGTATGGCGCGTCGCTGGAGGCTGGAACCCGCGCGTGGGAGACTTTCTCCACGAGCTTCTCCAACATACCTGACTTCATGTCGTGGCTATTGGCTGGATTCGGTATCCTAGCGGCTGGATACGCGGGCTATAAGGGCTATTCGTTGGCCGATCCATTTCCCGGCTACAGTCGCCGTCACAAGGCGTTCATGGCGGCCCAAGGCGTGTTCAACGACGAGAATCATGATGTGATCGAGGAGATCTCGAAATTTCAAGACAAGACCTTGAAGAGTCTCGATCAATATCTTCACAACCTGCAGATTCGCTTGACCACTGCCAGAAACGCTACCTTGATGAGTTCAGAACTAGTTGAGACTCATAGAGTGGAGCAGGCACGGCTAGCTGCTAGGGTTGAGTATCTTCATACCAAGTACTGTCCAGACGAGCAGCCCATCTCGATGGACTTCCCGTCGCCGGATCGGTTTTCTAGTAACGGAGCGACACCCGGAGCGGAAGGCCATGACAGCCCTGCGCAACTGGGGGACCTTGATGCAGTGGCGGAAATGGCGCGGTCGTACAAGTCCGAGATCTCCACGCGATGCTCGGAGGCCTTGGACGAATTGCGGTCCGTGGAACAGTTGCCAAGGAGTTGACCGATGGCACGTCGCAGGCGCAGAGGCGGCAGGCGAAGCCGAAATCAGGAGCCGCTATCAACTTG
Source organism: Bryobacterales bacterium (assembly GCA_963662745.2). Lineage (GTDB taxonomy): Bacteria > Acidobacteriota > Terriglobia > Bryobacterales > UBA6623 > VXMF01. The sequence goes on along the minus strand of CAXXUI010000001.1, from coordinate 2,018,165 downwards.
GGTCATGGTCGGCGTGATCGCGATCATCGTGTCCGGTCTGGGGTACATCTATCTCACTGACGACCCGCCTCCGGTCTTGGATCCCGAGACCTTGTGTCCCGAATCGATGGCGCGAATTCCCCATTTGGAGGTGCTGCTCTTTGAGCGGAATCGACGAGTTCACTGGGAGACCAAGGAATTCACTCCGATTTCCCCGAATGTCGTTCTTGAGATCAGAAGGCAGCTGGAGAGACAGCTGCTTTCCATGCCGAAGTATGCCATGGTGGAAGTCTACGAGGTCAACTACCGCCAGACGGACTTATTCAGTCCAATCGCTAGGTTCTGCAATCCGGGAGACGGATCCGACCTCAGTGAATTGACTGGAAACCCGCGCTTGGCTGAGCAGCGATATCGCCAACACTTTCGCGAACCATTCAGAAAGATCGTGGAGAGTATGACGGAGTGGAGTCCCGAGTACAGCTACGGTTTGGTGGAGACACTGGGTATTCTGTCTCGCTTGGTGCTTGGCAATCCAGAACTGGACCATGCCTCGAAGTCGCTGACGGTGGTGTCCGACTTCATAGTTCCTCAAAACTTCATCATTGGCGGTCAGGTTCCGAGTTCATTCAGCAGTATTCCGCGTTCAGCAAAGTTGGCAGATTTTGAGGACTTTTTCTCGTCCGGAGGCAGTCGAGTGGATTTCTCCGGTGCTAGTGTAAGAATGCTCGTTCAGGGCATCGAGTACGTCAATATACCGGATATCCAAGGTGCGGATCATATCGCATGGTGGGAACGTTATTTCGATGCGCAAAACGCCTTCGTTGAGGAAGTGGTGAGAGTCGGTGATTGGTAACATTGAGGACCGGTCTGGAGGAGGACGGCACACTCGGATTTTCTTGTCGCTCATTCTCGCTAGTTTCTTGCTGATGATCTTGGTCGGTATCTTCTTTCGAGGCAGTATATTATTTGGCTTGATGCTGCCCCCTATTGTGCTGACTGTCGTCATGTTTTGGTATAAGGGATTCTGCCAAGAATCGTTGCGATTGTCCAATGAGGAGACTGGTGACAGCCTGTATTATATGGGCTTTCTCTTCACTGCAACATCCTTGGCTGCTGGGATCGTAGTGATTGGGCTCATTCTTCAACGAGGGCACGATGCGCAGACCTCAGGTGACGCGATTGTCTCATTTCTTCCATCCTTCGGCGTAGCGTTAGTAACGACGATTGTCGGCCTTTGCCTCAGGGTCGTGTTGTCACAAGGAGCGGGAGATGTCGATAGTGAGTACGTGGCGATGAAGGGACAGTTGCATCAGGCGGCGGCAGATCTCACCAACCAAGCGAACCTAACGACCGATCAGTTCAAGACTCTCATGACCATGATGCAGCAGAAGACAACTGAATTGACGACGAATGTAGTTGGATTCTCAGACACGATTCAATCAAGTTTTGACCGCAGCAAGATCTTGTCATCAAGCAAGAGCCTAGATCAGGCAGCTAAGACGTTGGCTGATTCAGCTGCCCAAATGAAGGTGAATCAAGATACCGTTAGTGCCCAATCTGAAGGAGTCAAGTCAGCTATCGATGATCTTTCGGAGAAAACGAGCGGTCATGCCGAGGCCATCATTCGAGCGATCACTCGGCAGACCGATTCCATGGATCGTCTGAGTGAACGGATTCGAGAGTCGACGAGGCCAGCAGCCGGGTCGGCTGTAGGTCCCCCGACCAGCGGAGTGCGTTTGCCGGCCCCAAGGCGCCTCATGCGTCGCCTCGGGGAGCAGGGTGATCAACGGAGATACTCGATCGGCATGGTGCCCACGTTCTCCGTCCTGGCCTTCGTGCTAGGAGTGATCCTCGTTTTCGCGCTCGGAGCGGCTTGGATGCTGGGGACGTTGCCTGCGACGTGAAGCGCTGATGAGGCATTATGACGCCATGCCGGGTCGCACTGTATCTTCGTGTTCGAGGCCTGTTGCGGATGGGGATCCTGTGACGTGAACTGGAACGATCAAAGCAAGTCGTTTCCAATCGTCGTCCGTCGAGTGCGGAGGAAGGCGCAAGCGTTTGGGACCAGTGCCTTGGAGCTGATGCTCTTCATCACGTTCCTGATTATGTTCCTGCTGTTGGCATACTATTCCAGAATCTCAGCTGGCTTGGAAGAGTCACGCCAAGCTGCGGAAGCAAGCGGAGCCGCGTCTCGACCGAATCCCACCCCCGAAATGCTGGAGGACCTTGTCCGCCAGCGTGACAGCGCTTTAGTCGCGAAGAGCCGCGCTGAACAGCAGGTCGAAACGCTGGAGGGCCGGATGTCCGAGTTGGCGAAGTCCCACCGGCAGTTGGAGGATCGGGTTGCGTACCTGTCTCCCGAGCCTGGACGCAAGGACGATGATGACGATCTCGGTCCTCCGATCATCCGTCTGACCGAAGCGGACGGATTCTCCTTCGAGACCAATTCCAGCCGCGTTGGAGCAGGCTTCGAGGGGTTGCTACTGGAGCAGGTAGTACCACGAATCCTTGCGATAGCCGAGGCGTACAGGGTGGACACAATTGACATTGTCGGTCACACCGACGAGCGGCCTGCGGCCGGAGATAGCAATCTGGACGAGCGCTTGGTGCCGTACTTGAACGGACAGGTGGGGGGCACGCTGACGGTGTCCGACAATGCCGGCCTCGGCCTTGCCCGTGCCGCCGTGGTGGCGAGGATCCTAGCGCTGGAGACCAGGATCCGGCAGGGAGGGTATCAGGTGCTGCCCATGTCCGGGGCTCAGTTGATCTTGACGGATGGCACGATCGCTGACGGGGCTGACCCCGGGGACGTGCCCGACCGTAGAAGGATTGAAATCCGGATGCGCAGGTCCGATTCCCGGCAGTAACGTCAGGCGTGGTGGCAGCGGAGAAGGTCGGCCGGTGGTGCGCTGCCGGAGTCTCCTCCTGCGGACTTGAAGTCTGTGCATCTCCTGCGATCCGATTCTGGTAGGCTCTGGGCAGCGCCGGTACAGAAGCGCGGAGTTGGCGACAGAGGACCGCGGCTATGATCGGTGATGCGTTGAGCGGGATCGTCGATTCGACTGCACGCCGGTTGATGAACTTCGTTGATCACTGCGATAGAGTGCGCGAGATTTGGATTGCGACCTTCGAGATCATTGGCGTGGCCAGGTCGGCGCTGAGAATGGTTCGGTCGCTGCCCGTCGGACCACAGGCCGGCAAGGCAATGCAGTCGATCGCAGAGCTGGTTGCCACTTTGGACCGGGCCATAGCGCTGTGTCGTTACCCATCCTCCCTGGTGGCCTCGTTGTTCTGCTACCCGTGTCTCTTGGCGCTGCGGCGAGCGCGGAACCAGCTGCGTGCCGGGCAGGCCGAGTACGCCCGCCGCACGGGACTCGCTGGAGACGCTAAATCGAAGGGCAGATCGTGGCGACTCGGCTTGGACCTGGTGGTGGTCTGGCACTGCGGGGGGCTCGTGTATGATGCGGCGGGTATCTCGCGCTATTGCTTGAGATTCGCTTCGACCGCCAAGATCGGACCCGACAGCGAGGAGTTGATGCGGCGGATGGCTGAGGGGAAGTCCACGATCAAGCGGGCGATGAAATTCTGCCGCGCCCCGCAGGACACGCTCACCCGGGCACTCTGCCATCCGTGTTACCTAGCGCTGCGAAGAGTTCATGCGCGGGTGTGCGAGTCTCAGGAGCTCTATCGCCAGCGCGCCGCCGTCGTGGCAGGTGACCAGCCAGCGGCCGCCTCATCGCGGCCCAGGAAGGACCTCTAGCAGCACTGCCGAGCGATCCACGAACACCTTGCGCAGGCCCCAAGCGGCTGGATCGCTGGCGATTGACTTGGTCTGGGCGAAATAGGGGTCCTGCGGGCCAACGCCAATCACGACATAGTCGATGCCGTGCCTTCTCAGCGCCCGTGCGGCGGCCCGCCTGGCTTCCGACGAAGTTACGGTCAGCTGCTCCACCGCGGCTGCGGTGGCGCTCAGCTGCGTCCAGCCGTCGCCTCTCTGGAGAGCGGCAAAGTCCAAGTCCAACTGCAGCGGGGTCGAGACAGGCGGATGAATCAGCTGCACCCCGTCGATCAACATGGAGTTCGCAAACACCGCCTCCAGAACCATCCCCGGACGTGCCGGCTCTCGCGAGTTCCATTCCCAGAAGATGTCACCGTCGAAGAGGCGCTTGGCGTGCCATCGCAAGGGTTCCGACCAAGAGGTGGAGACCGCGTCTGCCGGTAGGGGCCGGCCGTGGCGGAGCGGCCGAATCTCGGACACGATCCAAGGCCTGCGCCCGCTACTTCGTGCCTGAATGACTCTCAGGCCGTCCGCTTGAGTCTCCGGCCATCGGACGTGCAGGGAGAACTTCGGGCGGCGCTCCTCCTTGAGTGAGGACAGCAGTGCGTCGGCCAGGTCCTGATTCTCCAAGGCTTGATAGGAGACCAGCAGTTCCGCTTGGAAGTATGCCTCCGGCAGATTGCCGAAGCTCAGAACGCGCGTTGCGGCGTCCGCCCTCCGATTGAGCTCGTCCGCCAGCAGGAAGGACTTGACGTTGCGTGCCAAGTGCCACTTTTCGGGCTCCAGTCCCAGAGCGGCGCGCCATGGGAACCCCTCTACGCTCCATAAGTCCGAGTAGTACCAGAAGTCGCGGCTGCCCGGCCACGAACTGACGCTCTGGAAGCCGAGGAGGAGGGCGACGGCCGCCACGGCGATGTGGCGTGGCAGGGAGGTCACCGCCAGTCCCGCAGCCAGCATCGCGAACGGGACAGCCGGGATCAGGAACCGCGCCCCGGCGTTCGCCAGCCACGGCAGGGCGCAAACGGCGGCGGCGGCCAGCAACCAGCGGGCCGGCGGACGCCTCCACGCGAGGAGCCCGATCGGCGCCAGCAATGCCATCCAGCCCAGCGAGCCCGCGTACCGCTTGCCGAGAACGAGCTCGAACGGTGCGGTGAGGAGCTGCTCCCAGCGGCTGAAGGGGCCCGCTTGGTACGACCGCATCGCGAAGGTGTAGGCTGCTTCCCATTCGACGCTGACGTACGGGTTCGGGAACCAGCTGTTGAAGAACGGCGCCAGCGGGTTGCCCGTGATGACAGCGTTCTTCAGCAGCCACGGCAGCCCCAACACCGCTGCGGGGATCGCGCAGACGGCCACGATGCGCAGCGCGGCCCGGACGCCATCCTTCCGGGCAAGAACGGAGGCGGCGGCCGCTGCCGGTGCGGCGAACGCGACGGCTCCTGTGTACTTGACGGAGAACGCGAAGCCGGCCAGAATCCCCAGCAAGGCGAGCCAGTCCGGCTCACGGTCCTGCCACCAAAGCGCCAGCACGCATGCGCTGGCGAACAGCGCGAATGCCAGAGCGCAGTCGTTGTAGGCGGAGGTCGCGTCCGGGATCACGACCGGGCAGGTGAAGAAGACCACGGCAGCGAACGTGCCCGCCAGAGGGGCCCCTAGGCGCCGCGCGAGGCAGACGATCGATCCTGTGCAGGCGACCAGGAACGAAAGATGCACGAGCTTGGCGGCGGACTCGCGGCCGATCGAGTAGGCAAACAGGTACAGCAGCTCGGCCCCTTGGGAGAGGTGAGCGTAGAGATTCGTGGTCAACGGCACGAAGCCGCCGGCCCGGTAGTAGCGCTGCACCAGCCCGAGGTGGTAGCCCATGGCGTCCGTCCTGGTCTCGGGAGCGAGAGTGTGAACTAGGTACAGGACGCCGTAGACCGTGGCGGGGACCACCAGCAGGAACTGAGAGATCCTCGTTGAGCCGGTTCCGTCAGCCGGGCGGGCCGGCCAGCGCCACCGCCCCCAGCGATACCAGCCGGCCAGCACGCCAGCGGCCGTGAGCAGAACGGCCGCGTCGCTGAACTGCCTGGCTGCGCACAGCAGGAACACCAGCAGGCTGAGGAGGCCGCACCCGACAGCGAACGAAAGCAGCCAGCCCTCCGCAACGGTGAGCTTGCCCCGCAGCTGCTTCTGACTGCCGACCGCGATCCGCCCCAGCAGGCAGGACGTGACGACCGTCAGCGCGCCGCCCGCGAGCACGCCCGCGAGCCGGTCAAACGCCTCAGCGAGGCTCGCTTCCATCGCTCCCGCCTCTCACTCGGCCGAGACCGGGTTCGGAACTGGCACTCGTCGGAGCGGCTTCACGGCGTACTTCAGGATGCACCACAATGCCCATGCGCCGTCCCTTGCGCGAATCTTCTTGCCTTGCTCGTAGGTCCGACCGTGGTAGGAGATGCCGACTTCGTAGACGCGGGCTCCGGCCTTGGCGATCCTCGACGTGATCTCGGGCTCGAACCCGAACCGATCCTGCTCAAGTGCGATGGACTGCAGCAGGTCCCGGCGGAAGACCTTGTATCCGCATTCCATGTCGGTCAGGTTCAGATCCGTGGCGAAGTTGGAGAGCAGGGTCAGCAGGGTGTTGCCAAGATAGTGCCTGAAGTACAGCACCCGGTGCTCGCTCGCGGTGAGGAACCTGGAGCCGAAGACGGCGTCGGCCTTGCCCTGCAGTAGCGGGTTGAGCAACTTGGTGTAGTCGGCGGGATCGTATTCCAAGTCCGCGTCCTGAACGATGACGAAGTCGCCGCTGGCCTGCTTGAACCCTGTGCGCAAGGCCCGCCCCTTGCCATGATTACGCTCGTGCCGCAGGAGAGTGACATTGCTGTGGCGACTGCAGATGTCGGCAGCCACCTCCGGCGTGCCGTCGTCGGATGCGTCGTCGATGATCAGAATTTGCTTTCGGTATGGGGCGGCCTGCACGCGGCGAACGACTTCCGCCAACGTGGCGGCTTCGTTGTACGCGGGGATGACTACCGTCAGCAGCACTTCGAAGGCGTTTGGCCGGGCCGGCGCAACCGGCCGACGGCCACCTACTGCCAAGTATGCAACAGCCCGGCCGCGGCCCAAAGGCGGATGCCGGGGGGCTGCGCCACTCCCACCGATTTGTCTTGCGTACCATGGTCATCGGGGCTGCAATGCCGGACTCGACGGGAGCAAGGATCGGAAGGGTGCATCTGGTCGGCGCCGGCCCGGGGGATCCAGACTTGCTGACGCTCCGCGCGCGGGACCTGCTGGAGCGTGCAGACTTGGTCTTGTACGACAACCTCAGCTCCCCCGAAGTGCTGATGCATGCTCGGCCCTGCGCCGAACGGCGGTATGTCGGCAAGAAGCGTGCCGCCCATGCGATGCCCCAGTCCGCGATCAACGAGTTGATGGTGGCCGCTGCCTTGGACGGCAAGTTCGTGGTTCGCCTCAAGGGTGGAGATCCGTACGTGTTCGGGCGGGGAGGGGAAGAGGCAGCGGCCCTGGCGGACTGCGGCATTCCGTTCGAGGTAGTGCCGGGAGTGAGTTCCGCGCTCGGTGCCTCCGCGTACGCGGGAATTCCCCTGACCCACCGCGACTGTGCTCACGCCGTGACCATGCTGACCGGACACGACGTCGGTCAGGTCGACTGGGAGTCCCTTGCGGGCCGACAGACCTTGGTCGTGTTCATGGGCCTGACGTCGCTCTCGGAGATTGCTTGCCGCCTCATTGCGGCCGGTCGCCGTGCTGACACGCCCGCGGCGGCGCTGCGCTGGGCTACCAGAGGCGACCAAGAGGTGGTGACGGGGACCTTGGACAGCCTACCCGTCCGGGTCAGGGAACGGGGGCTCAAGCCGCCTGCCCTCGTGATTATCGGTGAGGTGGTGGACCTGCGAGAAGAGCTCGACTGGTTTGCCGGCCTGCCGCTGAGGGGCCGGTCGGTAGTGGTCACCCGAGCGACCGCCCAAGCTGCGGGTTTGTGCCGGAAGCTGAGGCGCCTGGGCGCGGAAGTCATCCGGCTGCCGCTGATCGAATTCAGGGATCCGACCAGCTGGAGGCCGGCTGACAGGGCCATTCAGTGCCTGCGCAGCTACGACTGGCTGGTGTTCACCAGTGTGAACGGCGTTGACCGCTTCGTGAAGCGCCTCGACGCCAGCCCGCGCGACCTGCGAGACCTACCAGCCCGCATCTGCGCGATCGGCCCCGCCACCGCTGCCCGGATCGAGCGCCTGCATGTGCGTGTTGACCTAGTGCCGCCGGAGTTTGTGGCAGAGTCGCTGGCGGACTCGTTCCGAGGAGTGCGTCTGAACCAGCGCCGAGTGCTGATCCCGCGGGCTGAGTTCGCTAGGACCGTTCTGCCCGACAGCCTCACTGCGATGGGCGCCGTAGTAGAAGTTGTGCCGGTCTACAGGACCGTTCTGCCCGAGAGTTCCCGCCAGAAGGCGGAGGCCCTGTGGGGCGACGCTACCGCGCCGGATTGGGTCACTGTGACCAGCTCGTCCACGGCGAGGCATCTCGCTTCGGTGGTTCCGGCGGACAGTCTGCGGCGCACCCGCATCGCCTCGATCGGCCCGGTGACCACTTCGACGGTCAAGGAGGCGGGATTGGAAGTGGCGGCGCAAGCCTCGCCGTACACCGTGCCCGGGCTGGTCACTGCGCTGTGCCTGACCGCATCGCCTCAGCGGGCGGGCACCCGCTACACTGAATCAAGGAGTCTGGATGCGATACCTCCAAGCGGGTGACTGCCAGTTGATTGCCTTGGACCCGGACGAGGGCACTTTGCGGAGCTTGGTCCGGCAGGCCGGCTACGCGTGCGAGATCACGCAGGAGTCGCGACGGGTGAACTTGGATGTGAAGGCCATGGAGTCTGCTGGCCCGCTCAAGCTCTTTGACGCGAGCGACCCGGCGAACCTCGGCTACTTCTCGCGCTGCCAGTTCTATGTCGACGCGGCCTCGGGAGTGGTGCTCCAGACGCCGCTGCAGGTCGCGAATCGCTTCGAGGGAGAGAAGCTGATTTGCGACGGCCTTCGAGTATCCCTGCGGACCGAGCTGCCGGCCGGCTTCCGGCTGCCCGGCAGGCGCAGCCTGACCGAGCAGGTGGTCTACGCCCTGCTGTACAACCTCCTGACCGCGCTGCTGGAGACCGGAGTGGCGCTGTGCGGAAGCCCCGGGCTGCGCCCGCTGGCTGGAGCCAACCGGAAGCGTTGAGCTCGGCACTCGCCAGCTACCACTGCCACCAGGCGCCCAGACTGCGCTCGAGGCTCGCTCTCGTGTCAGCATGAGCCGCCGAGGAGGCCAGATTCCTGACCTCGCGGGGCACCGAATCCCGCAGGCGGTACAGCTCGGGAGGCTCGGTCTCGTTCAGTACCAGCTTCCACTCCTGGGTCCGCACCATCTTGGTGCGGTGCATCGGCCGCATCGTCGGGGAAAGCACGCGGGTGTGGCGGGGTTTGGCGTCCTCGTCCTTGGGCGCAAGGTCGGGCGGCAGCACCTCCGGCGCGAGATCTCCGTATGCGGCCGAGGTGTAGATCGCGTCACGGCCGGGAGCACCGTGCTGGAGGGTGGTTGCCAGAGAGACTCCGCTCACCGCTTCCGGCTGCGGACCGCCGGTCAATTCCGCCAGCGTCGGGAACAGGTCGCAGGACTGGGCCAGCGCGCCAAGCTTCGCGCCAGCGGGGATCCTGCCCGGAGCATGCCACAGCAGTGGGACATGCAGCAGCGCGTCGTAGAGGAACATGCCCTTGCGCACCATGCCGTAGTCGCCCATGAAGTCCCCGTGGTCTGCCGTCAGGACCACGACCGTGTTCTCGGCGAGGCCCAAGGTCTCCAAAGTCTCAAGGAGGCGCCCCACGGGCCGGTCGACTCCCCATTCGATCTGGGCCAGGTAGTAACGCATGGTCTCGGTGAGGTCCTCGCGGTCGAGCTGGTCGAATCCCATGGCTCGCGAGAATCGTGCCAGTCGGTCGGACAGGGCGGCGGCGTTCGTCCTCTCCGGGAGGATCATGTCCCCCGAGTCGTAATGCGCCGCGTACTTGGCAGGGGCCATGTACGGAGGATGCGGGTCGAAATAGCTGACGTGCAGGAAGAACGGGTCTCGCCCGTTCCCTCGGAGGAAGCGGATGGCGGACTCGGTGTTGACGTGCGGGTAGCAATCCTCTTCGGGCCAGTACACTGCCGAGTGCCAGTGTGGCGGCACGTAGCCGTTGTAGGCGCGAAACGGCTCCCTAGAGCGGATGTCCGAGTAGTCGAGGTTCTCCAAGGCCTGATTGGAATAGGTGTGGTTCTTGCCCACCCAGCCCGTCCGATAGCCCCGGTCGGCGAAGTAGCTGAGCATGGAGTCTCGCCATGCAAGTCGGTCCCCGTGGCTGTTGGTGAGGGATCCGTGCTCGTGGGGGTGCAGCCCCGTGAAGCACGACTTGCGAGTCGGCACGCAGACCGGCCCGCTCGCGAAAGCGTTGGCGCAGAATGCGCCCTCCCTGGCCATGCGGTCGAGGTTCGGAGTGCGGGCGTTCGCGTGTCCGCCTGCCCGGATGCAGTCGCCCCGCATTTGGTCTACGGTGATAAAGAGGACGCTAGGCGGCGCGTCCGCGGGAAGGGCGCCATGCACTGCCGCCGAGCTGCCTGCTGTTAGGAGGGACTTCGCGAATGAGCGGCGCGTGGACTGCATGTCTCGGCAAGTATCTCAGAGCCGTGCTACTCGGTCTCACTTGCCTTCGCGCTCCGGCTTGGCTGGCAGCGCTGCTAGCGGCGGCTTGGTGCTCGGCGCCGGGCAGTGATCCGGTAGCGGAGCTGGACGCCCGGCTGGCGGCCGGCGAAGCGGAGCTGCACTTCGACGAGCAGTGGGGCTACCTGCCCGCAGTCTTGCCATGGAACACTCGGTTTGCCATGGAACACTCGGTTTGCCATGGAACACTCGGTTTGGGTGGACGCAATTCTCCTCTCGCGTGGCGCGCTTCGCTTGCCACGGCAGTGTGACGCTGGCGCCTCCGGTGGGTGCCGTCCCAAGGCAGCCCCGATCTGTGGCCTTGGGCCCGACAACGGTGAGTGGAAGCAGCTGCGCTGTGGTCTGTAGCCAGCCCGGCTCTGCCTAGGCGGCTGCCCTCACCTCGTCCAGAAAGTTGTGCTTTTTCAGCATGCGCAGCCAGCGGGGCGCGTTGCCCTTCACCAGCAAGCTCTCGTAGTTGACCTTGGGGTCGCGGTACGGATGATCGTCGCGCAGAATCGCGTAGATCGTGCGCAGCAGCTGGTGCGCCGTCGCCAAGGTCGCGCGCTGGTAGCCGATGCGGGCCTTCAGGTTGCCGTGGTAGCCGTGGAATTGCGAGTTGCCGGTGCGCGCTGCTCCGAGAGCACACTCCGTCAGAGTGGCCCGCAGAGCCGCATTGCCGGCGCGGACACGACCGGACCGACGCTTGCCGACGCTCTCGTTGTTGCCCGGACAGACGCCCGCCCAAGCCGCCAGGCTGGCTGCGTCCGGGAACACTTTCGTGGGCTCGGGGCCCAGCTCGGCCAAGATCGCCTGGGCGCTGCTGCACGCAATGCCCGGTATCGTCTGCAGCAGCTCCAGCTGACGCTCCCAAGGTTGCAGCGCCTGCCCCACCAAGGCGTCCAGCTCCTGCAAGCGCCGGTTGGCCGCGTCGAAGTCCTGCAGCAGACGCGACAGGCGCCACAGCGCGGCCGGCGACCAGCGCGCCTCCAGCGTGCGCGCGATCGGCTCCAGCTTGGCGCGCACGTGCCACGTCAGCTGCTCCAGAATGCGCGCCGCGCTGTGACCCTGCACCAAGCCGTCCAGAATGCGCCGGCCGTTCAGCCCCAGCAGGTCCGAGAGCACCCCGCCCAGCCGCAGGCCGTCGTGGTCCAGCGTCTTCTGCAGGCGGTTGCGGATGCGCGCGCGGTCGGCCACCACCTTGCGCCGGTAGCGGCACTGCTGCCGCAACTCGGAGAACTCGCACGGCGGCACGTAGCTGGGCCGGGCCAGGCCGAACTGGCACACGCGGGCCAGCCACAGCGCATCCTGGACGTCCGTCTTGCGGCCCTTGATTTGCTTCACCTGCTGGGCATGTACCAGCTGCGGGGCCATCCCGGCCTCCTCCAGCGCCCGGAAGGGCGCCATCCAGTACACGCCCGTGCCCTCCATGACGGCGGAGGTCACACCATGCTGCTGGAGCCAGGCGCTGCACTCCTTGAGGGCCGCGGGGTCGGTTCTGAAGATGCGGATGGAAGCCTGCGCGTCCTCGCCGTCACGCCCGTGCAGGCGCACGGCCGCGGTGAGTTGCATCTTGTGGACATCCACCCCGGCCGCGCGTGGCACGGCGACCCGCATCGAGTCCGGGACGAAGTGATCGTGCATCGGGTATACTCCTTTCCGGCGGAAGCGGGTAGCGGTCCCGGAACTGGACACCCGCCCGGGGGGCGGGGCACTATTTGCCATGCGTCCACGCTTCCCGGAGAGGGAGCAGCGGGAACAATTCGGGGCTCGACACGGGCTCGCAGGGTCAGTTTGGATTTCGAAGACGAAACCGTCAATAGAACGTTCGACCATGCCCCGCTTTCGCCACCCGCTATTGGAGCACGGCCGTCTGAGGATGCCGCCGGCCTCGCCTAGAGAGGTGTTTCATGCCTCGGGGTGAACGCCCAAGCCGTTCATGACCGTTTGGAGGGGCGTAGGGCGGGGCGAGAGCCTACCGCTGGAGGGAACAGGCTGGGGCGGCCGGAGGTCTCCGAAGAGCTGCCTGCTGGGCCCGAGGGCACCTGCTCACCAGTCGGCCGTCCGGGGCGGATTGGAGGCTGCTGGCCCGCAGAATCTGCGGTACAGCCCTAGGCACTTGGCCGTCTATTGGTTGGCCACAACTGATCCTGATGGACGTCTTGTTGCCAGCCCCTCCCGGCTGCAGGCCTCTGTGTGGCGCCATCACTTTGCTGCGGGTCGTCTGCAGGGGCCGGAAAGTGCCGCGCTGAAGTCGTTCCCATGTACGTCCGGCGAGTCTGAACGCTCGTCATGACTGCCGGGAACGCTCACAGCGGTGTAGTGCCACGGGCGCCGTTGAGCCCAGCCCGTTGTCTCTTCTCGAGCGATCTGCACCTCCCTCTGGCACCCAGTGGCGAACCCGGGGCGGGGGGCTCGGCAACCACTCCAGCCACTCGGCTGCCCCGTCAGTAATGCCCGTGACGAACTCCAGCCGAGCCGCGACCTTAGTTTGACTCGCCGGCCGCACTCTCGGTGCCAGATTCCGGTTCCGGCTCGAAGTACGTCCATTCCTCGAGCCAGTTGGAGTCGTGGAATGCGCCAATCCACTGTGCGCTGGTGTCTAGAAACCCGTCAGACGGCGGCGTCGCGCCCGCGCCAATCGTCCTGGCCAAGGACTCCAGCTTCGGTCTCGGATCGGGATTCCCATAGAATTGGATGTTGACCAGTTTCGGGTCCGCGTCCAAGTGGACGGTCTGACCGTCGGTGCCGCCCGGCACGCGCGAGTCTTCGTCCCAGCTCGGGTGCGCTTGCAGGATCGCATGGCTGAGGCTGCTGAGGCGATTCCCGAGGGCTGACGCGGAATTGCCCTGCTGGACAATCGAGCCCGCGGAAAACCCTGTCAGGATGATGTTCCTGGCCGTTGCGGCCCCGCCCCGATGGAGCCGCAGGCCGCAGGCCGGCGGGTCACTGCTCGCACCGGCAGTCTCGTTGCCGACGGCCGTGACGTTGTACAGCCGGGGGCCGCCAAGCGGCAAGCCGCCCGGACCCACATTGGAATCGCGGCCCTCGATGGCGCAGTCGCCAGCGCCGGGGCCGTGCAGCAAGAACAGGAATTGCGCGCTGCCCTGCCAGCCGCGGGACCAATCCAGCCCATCGTCCGCCGCGCCACTCGACACGCAGTGCTTGCAGTTGGCGGTTCCGCCGACGAACCGGATGCCGTCGCTCGCGCTGGCGTGGGACTGGACATGGTCGATCACCGTGCCGGAACCGACGCCGTGGAAGCCGATCCCCCCCCGCTCCGCGGCGTCAGCGGAGACTGCTCCAGCGAACTCCACCCTCACGTAGCGCAGCACCCTGCTCCCGTCGAGGGCGTCCTCACCGCCAAAGGCCGCCCTTGCGGCTGGCGCCAGCCCCGCTGCCTCCGGGCCCGCTGCCACGGGAGCCCTCCCCAGGATCACCAGCCCTCCCCAGCAGCCCGCGGACCGTTGACCGACCGCGTCATCGCAGGTCATCACGATGGGTGCCTCTGGCCGCCCGGCGGCGACGATCCGGCCTCCTGGCTCCACCACAATCCCGGCCTGCGGCCCCTTGGCCAGCACAAGGGTGCCGGGCTCAATGGTCAACGTGGCGCCGGCCTTGACGAACACCCGGCTGCGCAGGGCGTGGATCGTGTGATTCTCCCACGTCGTGTCGGTCGCGATCTCACTGTCGCGCCCTGGAGTTCCGACCAGCTGGGGGAGCCGCCCGGAGACGACGAACTTCGCATGGGCCCGCTTGATGACCTCGGTCGTGTCGGGACTGCGCAGCTCGACCACGATCTGCCACAGGCCTGGATCGACGATCCGGCCCGACCAGAGGCTGGAGACGGCTCTGGGCTCGATCCGGGCGCTCCCCCACGCCCACGAGCGCAAGCCGGCCGAGTCGACGATTTCGTCCCGCAGCCAGCGGTGGGAACCGCTGCCGCCCAGATACCTGCGGTTCCCGGTCCCGATGCGCTCGAGAAACACGAACTCGCTGAAGTTGCGCCGGTCTCCATTGGGGTGAGCCGCGAAATGCACGCGGATCAAGTCCCGGAACCTCAAGTAGCCCGGCCTCTCCGCCCAGATCGCCAACTGGGCCGGCGAGGGCAGCCACAGGGCGGCCTCGTCCCGGCTCCGGGTGTCCGGCCGCTCGACTTGCCCGTCTGCCGTGCTGAGGGCCGCCCACAGCACGGCGAGCATCGCAGCTGCCATGCGAGGCCCGACCATCGTCCAATCTCCTTTGCCCCGCGCGCGCAGGTCCCGCCCGGCGTGATTGCGCTGCGCCACCCTCAATCCTCCGGCACCACGTAGGCGCTCTCTGGACCGAAGAACGTCCATTCCTCAAGCCAGTTCCGCTTCCTGAACGCGCCGAGAAAGTGCCCCGCCCGAGAAAACGCGGGCAGGTGCGGCGGTACCGTCGCATTCCCGAGTCGCAGCGCCGGCGAGCCGCTCCTCGGCCGCGGGTCCGGATTGGCCTCGTAGCGAATGCCGAGCAGGCCCGGGTTCCGTTCGAGGAATCGCACATGCGGGCTGAATCCCGCGCCGACTTGGACCGTTCCGCCGTGTCGCGCTCCATTGCCGTGCAAGATCGCGCCCGTGAGGCTGCTGCGGCTGGTCGCGAAACTGTCCGCGGTCCCGTCGAGAGCGAACCCCGCGAATCCGACGGCAATCAGGTTGTCCATGCGGACCGCTGCGTCACCGTCCAGCAGGATGCCCGGCCCGATCGAGGTGAGCGTTCCAGGCGAGCCGTCGACCACGTAGAAGTTGTACCCGCCCACCAGCGTCACGTTCGCGAACCGCGGCCCGGCCGCCGGCTCGCCCGAGCTGGCTGCGTAGCCGCGCATGGCCGAGAGCGCATGTCTGCCCTGCTGCACGTACAGGTGCTGTGCCGAGCCATGCCAGCCTTCGGACCAGGTCAGCGAAGACCGGCGGGCCTCGCTGATCACGCACTGGCTGCAATGGCCGGAGCCCCCCCGGAACCCAAACCCGTCTCCCGCCGCAGCATGCACCTGCACGTGCTCGATCACCGCTCGCGAGTCCGAGTCAATGAGCTCAAGCGCTGCGCGGGGCTCCTCGAGGGCCGTCCGCGCTCCGGCGAATTCCACCCGCAAGAATCGCAGCTCGGTGCTCGAGCCCCGCCCGCCGACGTTGACGGGGGCGCTGCCGACTACCCCCCCCCCCCAGCGCCGGCTGGCCGCTTGCCTGCCGATGACCCCTGACCGCCAAGCCGCCCCAGCACCCCGGAAATCTCTCTCCGACAGGAGCCAAGCACGTGCTGGAGAGCAACCCACCGAGGAATACCCGGCTGGGAACTCATCGACAGGTGATCCCGCGGGTGCCGGGCTGCGGTGCGCCCCGCTACCATCACCACGGGTGCTTCGCGACGGCCTCGCACAACGAGACCGCCACCCGGCTCAACCACGATTGCGGCCCGCCTGCCCAGAGCCTGGATCAGCGTTCCCGCCTCGATGGTCAGCGTCGCACCGCTCTTCACCGCCAATTGGTCCCGAAGAATGTAGACCCGGTCGCTGCTCCACCGAGCGTCTTGCGTGACCTCGCGGACGAATCCCGGAACGTTCAGCAACTGGAAACCGTGACGCGGCACGACAAGCTTGGCATACGCTCGCTTCAACGCCTGTGCCGCGCCGGGGCTGCGCACTTCGGCGACAAAGTGCCACAGACCTGCATGCGGCAGCCGACCCTCCCACGCCAGCTCGCGCTCGACGCGCCTCAGGCCGCGCGCCCTCCAAGCCCCCCTGCCGGCGCCGTGCTGGTCGACCACCTCCGCCCGCAACTCCATGGAGCCACTCTGCGGAGCCAAGTAGCGCCGCTCCCCCGTGTCAACACTCTCGAGGTACAGAAACACCGTGTACTCGCGCTCGTCGCCGCGAGGGTCGATGTCCCACCACAGCTTGACGAGGTCGCCGACCGCATACGCTAACTTCGCGGTCCACAACGTCAGGGACGGAGTCTCGTTTCGCTTCTTCTCGGAGGCGTCATTGTCCCTGAGCCTCAGACGGGCTGAAGCAGCCGCGACTTCTTCGCCGGTGGTTTCGAACACCACGGTCTCGGTGCCCTCGTCACGGCCATCGTCGATAGGTTCGAAAGGGATCTCCGTTGAGCCGGCCGGCTGTCCCGCGAGAATCGGAATCGTGAACGGGCTGATCGCCACGTAGTCCGTTCCGGCCTGCGCCGTGCCGCCCGTGACGGAGACTGGCACGTCGATTGCGCTCCTTTCGTCCGTGTCCCGCCGCGTGGCCGTGAAAGTCAGGACTGTCCGTTCCGCGCCCTCGCTCACGGAAGTCGGTGACAGAGCCAAGGCTATCGAGATTCTCTCCTCGGCCGTGTCGTCGTCGGTCACCGTCACCGCGAGGCCCGCCGCCACGGCGCCGTAGCCGCCGCCCGAGGCCGCGTGCGCCAGCGTCGCCGCGTCGTCCTCGGCGTCGTCGTCCTCGGCGGCGGTCACCGTCACCGTCTGCAGGTCGTCCCAAGTCGAGGTCGTGAACGTCAGGCTCGTCGCGTCCAGCGTCAGGTCGGTGCCCGAATGACCCGAGATCGCCACTGTCACCGTGCCCGTCGGCTCGGTCGCCAGCCTCACCGTGTAGCTCGCGTCGTCGCCTTCGTCCACCCCCAGCGAGGTCGGCGAGAACACTAGGCCGGCCGCGTCGTCGTCGTCCACCGTCACCGCGAGGTCCACCTCCACGGCGCCGTAGCCGCCGCCCGAGGCCGCGTGCGCCAGCGTCGCCGCGTCGTCCGCGGCGTCGTCGTCCTCGGCGGCGGTCACCGTCACCGTCTGCAGGTCGTCCCAGGTCGAGGTCGTGAACGTCAGGCTCGTCGCGTCCAGCGTCAGGTCGGTGCCCGAATGACCCGCGATCGCCACCGTCACTGTGCCCGTCGGCAGGGTCGCCAGCCTCACCGTGTAGCTCGCGTCGTCGCCTTCGTCCACCGTCAGCGACGTCGGCGACAAGACCAGCCCCGCCGTGTCGTTGTCGGTCACCGTCACCGCGAGGTCCGCCGCCACGGAGCCGTAGCCGCCGCCCGAGGCCGCGTGCGCCAGCGTCGCCGTGTCCTCCGCGGTGTCGGGGTCCTCGGCGGCGGTCACCGTCACCGTCTGCTGGGTGGCCCAAGTCGATGTCGTGAACGTCAGGCTCGTCGTGTCCAGCGTCAGGTCGGTGCCCGAATGACCCGAGATCGCCACCGTCACCGTGCCCGTCGGCAGGGTCGCCAGCCTCACCGTGTAGCTCGCGTCGTCGCCTTCGGCCACCCCCAGCGAGGTCGGCGACAAGACCAGCCCCGTCGTGTCGTTGTCGGTCACCGTCACCGCGAGGTCCGCCGCCACGGAGCCGTAGCCGCCGCCCGAGGCCGCGTGCGCCAGCGTCGCCGTGTCCTCCGCGGTGTCGGGGTCCTCGCCGGCGGTCACCGTCACCGTCTGCTGAGTGGCCCAAGTCGATGTCGTGAACGTCAGGTTCGTCGTGTCCAGCGTCAGGTCGGTGCCCGAATGACCCGAGATCGCCACCGTCACCGTGCCCGTCGGCAGGGTCGCCAGCCTCACCGTGTAGCTCGCGTCGTCGCCTTCGGCCACCCCCAGCGAGGTCGGCGAGAAGACCAGGCCGGGCGCGTCGTTGTCCTCGATGACGATGCCGACCACGGAATCCTCGCCGCGGTCGATGTCCTGCGGCAGGGCGGATCCTAGCTGGAGCACGACGATCTCGTCTTCCTCGGCGACCTGGTCGTCGGTCACGGTGAACGAGGTCGTTCCGCTCAGCGCGTTGTCCGCAATGCTGATGGTCGATGCCACCGTGTAGTCCGACGCCTGCGCCTCCGTGCGGGCCGCATCCACCTGGAGGGGAATGCTGATCGCGGCGCCGGAAGCGTTGGCGCTGGCCAGGGTGGCGGTGATGGTCAGTGCGCTGCCGCCCTCGGTCAGGCCGTTGGCGCTGACCGAGAGGTTCACGGGGTTGGTTACGGGCTCCCTGATGGTGAACGGAGGAGCAGAGTCCTCGACGGTAGCGCCGCCGTCGAGGCCGGTGGGGACCGGGGTGCCCAAGCCGAGATCCACGGTCTCGGCGGGATTCTCGACCACGTCGTCCGCCGTGGCAGATATCACCAAGCTCGCAATCGATTCGCTCATGCCCGAGTCGGGGCCAGTGAAGGTGAGAGTGACGGTCTCGCTGCTGTCGTCCAGGTTGTTCCAGGTCACGCCGACCACGGGCCGGGCGATAGGGTGCAACGTGTAGTCCGTGCCGCGCGTCGCGGTGCCGCCGAAGGTCACCGGCACCGTCAGCGACTCACCCGACACCAGCCTGCGCGGGTGTGTGCCGCTCACGTTGAGGAGGTGAAACGTCGCGCTCCTAAAGCTACCCTCCTCGATGCCGCTCCGGATCCCCGACACGCTCAGGTTGGTCGGATTGTTGTCCACGACCTCCAGCGACACCGAGCCCGCCGTCGACGAGACGGTGTAGGCGGGATCGGCGTCCAGCGCGTAGGTCGCCTCACCCCTGGGCTGATCGTTGTCGTCCTGGGCGACCGAGTAGGTGATGTCCACCGACCGCTGGCCGGCCGGGATGCTTGTCACGGCGGAGAAGGTCCCGCTGAAGCCGTCGGCGTCGGTCGCCGTGGCGCTGAAGCTGAGCGCCGCCGACGTGTCGCCTCCGTGCCGCGTCACCCGAATCGTCGCGCTGCCGGGCTCGGTCACGCTTGCGTCCCCGACCACCGCCACCGACAGCTCCGGGGCTGGCTCGTCGTCGTCGGCGATGGTCAGCGTCGCCGAGTTCGCCATGGTCGGGATCACGCCGCCGTGCATCGTCGTCGTCATGTTGCCCAGCGTCACCGTCACCGTCTCCGGCGTCGTGTCGGCGTCGCCGTTGGCCGTCGCCGTGATGGTCACCGTGGCCGTCTGCACCATGTTGGTGTTGCTCCCGGTGAAGGTGAGCGTGGGCGTGGCCGAGTTCGCCCCGCTGAGGGCCACCCCCGTGCCCGATGCCGTGACCGCGAACAGCGGGCTCGTCGAGCCGGGCAGCGCCGCCCCCGTTGTCGTGGCCAGCGCCAGCGGCACCGTCAGCGTCTCCGGCGGCGGGGACTTCCACGGGTCCTCGAAGAGCCGCCGCTCCGCGCTGACCGTCAGCGTCGCCGTCGTGGTCGTGTCCTGCTCGGTGATCGTCCCGCCGCCCGTCAGGCTGATCTCGGTCTCGTCGTCGTCCACGATCGTCACGTCGCTGCTGGTGGCGTCGAAAGTGCCGCCGTGGAACGTATAGCCCGGCGGCAGCTCCCCGACCACGAAGCGCATCCGTTCCGTCAGCTCGTCCTCGAGGTCGTCCACGATGGGCACGTCCGCCGTGCCCTGGAACCCGCCGGCCGCGATGGTGATGCCCGCCGGCACCGTGCCGTAGTCGGCCGTCGAGGCGTCGCCCGCCTCCGCCGTCCCGGGGTTGACCGTGAAGGGGATGACCACCCCGCCCTTCGGCACCGTCCCGCTGAAGACGTGGGCGCTGTACTGCGCCACCGCGTTCATCTGACCCTCGTTCACCGAACTGCTCTCGACCGAGAAGGCCAGCTGGACCCCGATGGCATCCGCGATGTTGAAGTCCGCCAGGTTGTCCACCCCAGTCGCGCCGCCGTCGAGCCCCGTGCCGGAGGTCGCGCCCAGCGTTCCGAGACCGATCTCCACCGACTCGGGATCGGCCTCCGCCGTGGAGTCCTGGACCGCAAGCACCTCCAGGTCGACGATTCGGGCCGACGGTCCGGTGAAGGTGACCGTCGCGCTGGCGGTCCCCAGACCGGCGCACGTGACGCCCGTCGGCAGCGGGGCGGGACACGAGACCGTGAAGTCGGCCAGAGACGCCTCACCGCCGAAGGTCACCGGCACCGGCAGGGTCTCGCCGGCGACCAGCGCGCGGCTCAGCCGGACCGAGAACTCCAGTTTGGAGCCCTCGGGCAGGTTCACCGCCACGCCCTCCAGAGTCACCGTGGTCACGTCGTTGTCACTCACCGCCACCGACGCCGACGACGCCGTGCCGACGGTGTAGCCCGTGCCGTCCTCCAGCATGACCGTGACTTCGCCGCTGGGCTCGTCGCCATCCCCGCCCGTTTCGTTCACCGTGACCACCGTGAACGTGGCCGTGGTGTCCCCCGCGTCGAGCGTGACGGTCGCCGCGCCCTCGTCGGCGGCGGCCACGAAGTCGCTGGGACTCCCCGCATCGGCCACCGACAGCTTCACCGTCAGGTCCACCGGCAGCGCCGCGTCGGCGGTGATGGTGTAGGAGGCGGTCCCGCCCTCGGTCACCGCGGCGCCGCCCGCGATGGTCAGCTCCGGCGGCGGAGGCGGCGCGGCCACCACGAACACAGGAGACATGCCGTAGAGCGGGTAACTCTTGTCGGAAGAAGTCGAGTAGTAGGAGAGACCCCCGGTGCGGCGAATCAAACTCCCGTACCGCACATCTGCTCGCTGGCCGACGGGCTTGGGCGCGCCGAGTTCGACGCCGGCCTTCACGGTGCCATCCTTCTCACTGCCCGTCCAGACGTCAGTAGCGATGAATACGTCCCCCGATGGGCGACGGCCTTCGACGCTCTGCCACGTACCGTCGTAAAAGTCCGGGTAGCTGGCTGCGACCCTCGGGCCAGTCAGCCAGTAGATCGGGACCCCCATGCCTGTGGTCATGGTGTTGTCGCGCGCATCCACCGCGAGAGTCGAGCCGACCACACGGAACTGCGGGGCGTAGGGACGGATGGCCGTGTGCCCCGCTGCGACGTCGGTCTGGACGAGCGAGTTGTAGGTGGCGATGTCGCTCGAAAAGGCCTTGGTCGTGCTGGTGGTCACGATGAACAGCCGGAATCGGTCGTCCTCGGCGAGCCCCGCCGGCTTCAACGCCCAGTGGTACGGCACCGTGTACGAGCCGTCCGTATTGGAAGTCGGCCCCTGCGCGGCGGCGCCGGGCGCGAGAGCGGCGTACATCGCCAAGCAGAGCAGGCCCCGAACGGCGGCGCCAAGACGCCGACCCGGCGGAGTTGGATTCTCGCTGCCCAGGAGCGTCTGGAAGCAAGAGGGAACGGTCGCGCCAGCCAGAACTCTGCGCTCAGCACCTACGACCGAATCACGTCCAGCCCGCCTTGCCGATCCCCTTCGCACAAGAAACCTCCGCCCCTCGATTCTGACGCCTTCAAGCGCGCCGCACACAGATTGGCAGCGGCGCTAACCGAAACGATAATACCGCAACACTTCGCGTCCTGACCGTGACACACAAGTAGTGGGTCGACAGCGTGGCACCGCTTGTGGCGGCTTGGGAGCATGTTCCAGCAGAACCTCGTTGCGCAGACGCTCGCCCTTCCGGAGAACCTGGCCAGGCTGCAGGCGATGGCCGCCGCGGCGGGACCAGCCACGCGCAGCAAAGTGGCTCGCCGCGGGTGCCTCGAGTTCGGCTTTCTGGACGCCCGCCAGCGTTCTCAGATCGGCATCTGCCTGTCCCATGTTCGTCACTTAGTGTGAAACGCTCCCCGCCAGCGGATGCAGCCTCCCCGATGCCCCGATGCTGACGCATTGCGGGGTGAGCTGTCGATGGCCGAAATGCCGTCCCGATTCCGCAGCCCGTCAGGGTAGCCCCGATCTATGACCGCGACGGCCCCGCGTCTCCGGGACGGCTCGGTTGGGATGTCTAGGAACTGCTGGCCGCCGCCTCCTGCAGGGCTTCCAGGTAGCCGTAGCGCTGCAGGTTGCTGAGCCAGCGGGAGGCGTTGCGCTCCACGACCAGCGCCTGATAGTCGATGCCGGGATCGCGGTAGGGTTGCCCGTCCCGCAACATGGCCAGGATCGTGCGCAGCAGCTTGTGCGCGACCGCCAGGATGCTGCGCTGGTAGCCTAGGCGGCCCTTGTGGGTCTCGTGGTAGCTCCGGAACTGCGTGTTCCTGGTCCGCACCGCCCCGTGCGCGCACTCCGCCAGCGTCGCCCGCAGCGTCGAGTTGCCGGGGCGCACGCGGCCCGAACGCCGCTGGCCCGCGCTCTGGTTGTTGCCCGGCGCCACGCCCGCCCAAGCCGCCACGTGGCGCGGACTCGCGAAGGCCGACTGGTCCGGTCCCAGCTCCACCAGCATGGCGCAGGCGCTGCCCCGGTCGATGCCCGGCACCGTCTCCAGCAGCCGCACCTGCTGCTCGTGCCGCGCCAGTCCCTGCCGCAGGCGCCGGTCCAGCTCCTGCAGGCTCGCGCTCACCCGGTCGTGCGCCGCCAGCAGGTCGCGCAGCTGCCACACGCCGTGCGCGTCCAGGTCCGCCTCCAGAACCTGCTCCAGCAGTGCGCGCTGGGGCCGCATGTGGCCCGTCAGACTGCGCAGGACAACCTCCGCCGACCGCCCGTCCGCCAAGCCGTCCAGGATGCGCCGCCCGTGCTGGCCGAAGATGTCCGCCACCGCCCCGCCCAGCCGCACTCCGTCGTGGTCCAGCGTCTTATGCACCCGGTTGCGCGTGCGACTCCACTCGGCCACCAGCTTGCGGCGATAGCGGCTCAACTGCCGCAACTGACGGAACTCGCGCGGCGGCACGTAGCTGGGCTGGCACAGGCCGAACTGGCAGATGCGGGCCAGCCACAGGCTGTCGGCCACGTCGCTCTTGCGGCCCTTGGTCTGCTTCACGAAGCGCGCAGGATAGAGCAGCGGTTCGATGCCCGCATCCTCGAGCGCCTCGCAGGGCGCCTGCCAGAAAATGCCGGTGCCTTCCATGGCCGCGGCGCTGACGCCGTGGGAGAGCAGCCAGCGGGTCAGCTCGCGCCGGCCGTTCGGCACAGTGCTGAACTCGCCAGTGGCGGTCAGCAGGTCGCCGCGCGGCTGCGCCAGCCGCACCGAGGCGGTGATCTGCATCTTGTGCACGTCCCAGCCCGCCGCGCGGCGATGCACCACGTGCAGGCTGTCGGGCTCCAGCCTCCCGGCGGGAGCTGGTCGGACGGTTGCCCTCAGGTATCCTCCTTGCAGCGGAGGCGGGTCGCGCCGGCCCGTTGAACATTTCTCGTCCCGGTGGGGACGGAAGTCGATTTAGTGTGCGTCCTAGGCTCAAGGCCCGGTACATTGCGGGGCGCGAAGGGGCACGGCGAAGTCAGTTTAGATAACGGCGACTGGGGGAATCCCCATCGACAGTTGAATTTTCGACCTTGCACCCGCCTCCGTCACCCGGCATTCTATCGCGGCCTCCAAACTGCGTTTCATGGCTTCGGGGCGGCCCACCGGCCATGGGGGTTTGGATGCTCTCGATGTGCCGCGCAGCTCGCAGGTGCTGGTGTTTTCTAAGACGAGCGCGCAGTTCCGCTGGATCACCCCTCGCAATCCGAGGGCGATCTACTTCAACGACGAGGTGTACGTAGGCTGGGTCCCAGGAGCGCCGCTGCTGGAGATCTCGACCGCGACCGCGAGCGGCGGAGCCCAGTTCTACACGCTTCGCCAGCGCCCGTCGTCGGCGCCCCGTTTCGCGAAGGATGACGGTTCGTGCCTGCAATGCCACGAGAGCCATCGGACGCTTGGAGTGCCTGGCCACCTCACTCGGTCGGTGTTTCCGGCGCCGGACGGGCTGCCCCATTTCGGTCACGGCACGATTGACGTGGACCATGCCACGCCGATCAGCCAGCGTTGGGGCGGGTGGTTCGTCACCGGATCGCTGAACATGCCGCATCGGGGGAACGCGGTCGGCGAGGAGAGCGAGTTCAAGACATTCTCCGAGGGAAGACTGGCGATGCCTTTCGAGCGGCATGTCGATGCTGACCGGTACTTGGTTCCGTCTAGTGACGTAGTCGCACACTTGGTGCTCGCCCATCAGACGGCGACTCACAACGCGATCGCGCTGGCCGCCGTTGAGGCGAGGAAGGCGATGGACTACGCAGCAGAAATGGAGCGACTCTTCGGCCAGTCCTCGGAGTCGGTCTCGGCATCCGTGGCCCGCCGAATCGAGCGCCCGGCGGAGAGGTTGGTCCGCACGCTGCTGCTGGCCGGCGAGGCCCCGTTGGTCGGGCCGGTGATGGGCGACTCGGGATTCGCTGAGGAATTTCAAGCAGCTGGCCCCGCCGACCCGGCCAGCCGGTCGCTTCGCGAACTGGACCTGAGAACGCGGCTATTTCGACTCCCCTGCAGCTTCCTGATCCGCTCCAAGGCCTACCGAGGGCTGCCGCTTCGAGTGCGTGAATATGTGGCTCGGCGGATTCGTGAGGTGCTATCGGGAAGGGACGAAGGGATGTCGTTCAGCCACTTGAGCGCCGCCGACCGGGCCAGGCTCGCAGAGGTTCTGAATTGAGCCGCAGCAGGGGGCGCCAGACAGCCCGGCTTGGCGGCTGGCGCGGGCCAGACTCCTGCCCCCGGACGGACCTAGGCTGCGCGCCGTCTCGTGCCGCTACTCTGCTCTGGGTGGGCTGATCATGACATGCGCTCCGGCCGTGCCAGGATACATCAGCCAAGGCTCGTCCCCAGGCGCTGACGGGATGCCGGTCGATTCCTCAGTGGCGTAGGGCAGGTAGATCACCCACCGCAAGTAGGGATCCGTAACCTCGCCCGCTTCCTCATCGAATCCCTTGCCCGTCAGGACGTACAGCATGCGGCCTTCCCGCGGCATCGGTATCCGGCCTTCGTCGACATCCTTCCAGCGCATCTCATGGCGCTCCCGGCCTTCATGGCCTTGCTGGGACAGTTCGCGCCCGCGGGCCATGAAGGGCTCGAGGTCCTTGTGGTAGCACGCCACGGAGAACGAGTCATCGCCTGGATTGTCAGCTAGGCAGTTCAGATGGTTCGACCCCTCGCGAAGCACCTCCACATCTCCGTTGGAATTGTAGCCAAGCACGGTCGCTTCGGCTCGCAGCGCTTCCGGCGCCGCCAAGACGCCGGAGGCGATCTGAGTCGCGGGATCCGGCGCCTCAGCGCAGAAGGCCGATGTGGCAAGGAAGGCGAGTGTCAACGCGATTCTCATGTGTTCTCCGAACTGTACCCGTGCCGGACCATCTCTGCATCGGGCAGCGATGCGCCGGCGCTCCGTCGCAGTTTTCGCGAACTATATCATGCATCGGGTAGCGGGACGCTCAGGGTGTTGGTTCGGTACCGCCGAACCCGCGACCGAGATGTGCCGGAGGCCGCCGATGGCGCGTCAGGGAGGTGGCGTACCTCGCTGTCCCACCGATTGCGGTAGCCCGGTTGCCGGTGGCACGGTCCATCCGGGAGACGTGATGAGTCAGGTCGTGTCTCGTCTCTACAGCCCACAACCCAACTTGGCTGTGGCGTGCAACCCGCGTTTGCGGTGCTAGCGACACGGGGGGAGGCTCGGCCCTCCCGCTGCAGCCGACGGACCGGTCGAACGGAAGCCCATGGAACCCCGCCGTGCCGTCACAAGCGAGTTGCCTCGCAGCAACTGGTGCCGCTGCGTGAGTGCGACCATTGGGCGGGAGCGGGATGCACGAATGGATGGGGCGGGATCTCCAATCCAGTGCCGATGCAGAGAGGCTTGGCGGACTACCCAAGGCACGGCCCGGGGCGGACGCCTGGCACCACGCGGCAACCGAAGAGACTGGGCCGGGAACACTCCGCCTGTCGGTCCGACCCTCTTTACTGTCGCAGTGTGCGGGTTGGAGCTTCTTGGAGAGGACGTCGCTACTCCTACTCGCGCCGGACTTGAACCCTCACGGGCTAACCAGCTTGGTTGGTCCCCGTCCAGTGCCAGAGTCGCACTCCTCTGAACGCACGGACAGAAGGCCATGTAGTCCCTCACACTGACCGCGGGCTCTCTTGGAGTAAGGGAATGCGCAGGCTCGACTTGCCGGAATCGCGATAGACCGGCTTCCTCCGCACCGCGGCCACTGGGTGTCGAGTTGAGGCTGCCTAGTGTTGCGTGAATTCAATCATGACGACCTAGAATTGGTGGCAAGGGCTGTGTGCGGACGAGCCCCGGAGGAGACAGATGAAGAAGGCTACGGGACTCGCCGGCCTGCGGACCGGCTCCGCTCGGTGGCTCCGCGAAGACGAGCCGGCTGGGCATGGGCCCCCGCCGCTCCTGCTCGTACTGCACCAGGTACCCCAACGCGGCGTAGGCCCGCCAGAGCATGGCATTGCTCGGCAGGGGCCGGCGCTTCGAGGGCCGGAAGCCGTACGTCATCGACAGCCACGCCACCCAAGTCCGGATGTCGCGCCGTGGCGCGGTAGGCGCCACCGGACCGACCCGGCCTGCTAGTTGAGCGACGTGAATCTCCCATCTTCCTAGGTTAGCGGCTACGAGGATGCCCGCAAGGTGGATCCCGTGATGGCCGAGCCGGACGTGCGCTACGTGACGATCGGGGACCCGGTCGCAGATGCGGCGGTTGCGGAACTAGCGAGGAACGCTGGTCCGGCGGAGGTGCACAGGATCATCACGACGGCGCTCGACAACCACGAACGACCTCCCGCTGGCACTCCGGAAGCGCTGCAGCACGTGATTGCCGATGCAGGAACCGTGCCGGACTGGTTTGACTGCGACCTAGCTCGCGAAGCAACGGGGGCGTTTCTGTGCAACTCCGAGATGGTGCTGGGAGCG
Source organism: Bryobacterales bacterium (assembly GCA_963662745.2). Lineage (GTDB taxonomy): Bacteria > Acidobacteriota > Terriglobia > Bryobacterales > UBA6623 > VXMF01. Next base: position 1,991,191 of record CAXXUI010000001.1, on the reverse strand, counting down.
TTGTTGGGCGGGGCCATCATCGAGGGCTTCTCCACGCTGATCAGCGAGTCGTTCCGCATCCGGGGCCGAAGTCTCGCGGACGTGGTACGGGCCTTCCGAGTGAGCAAGGATCGTCGCAGGGGCCGCCCGATGTGCGTCGACTGCGACGACGCTCTGCGCGGCCAAGTCTTCTCTTGCATGCTCGCCTGTTGCGCGGAATGGCACATGCGCCGGAAGCTGGCCCCGCTGTTGTACCGGGATGAGGACCCGGCCGCAGGGCAGGTCCAGCGTGACTCGCGAGACGGCGTGCCCGTGCGCAGCTTCCCGACTCTGCTGGGGGACTTGGGAGATCTGTCGTCCGCCTAGAGGTGCCGGAGTGCTCCTTGGATCGTTTGAAGAAACTTGTGGGGAAACACCTAGCCTCGGGGTACTAGAGAATAGCGACGTTGCTGCTGTGCATTTCGGACAGCGCGTGCATCGCTCAACATTGGGGAAAGGAACAGGGGCAGATGACTCTCAGATACACGAACTGATCGCGGCTGTGGTTGGTTCTTGCGCTACTGGCTGCGCTCGCTGCGCTCGCGGTGCCGTCTAGGTCAAGCGCTCAAGCTACCTCGCAGATACAAGGCACGAACACCGATCAGACCGGCGCAGTCGGTCCCGGCGCGGACATCTTGCTGGAGAACCAGGAGACTGGAATTTGGCGGCAGACAGAATCGGGTGAAGACGGCTGATCTACTGTGTATACTCGTGCGGGGCAGGTGGTTGTCCGCTAACCCAGACCAGCCACTGACGGGCCCTTCAATGTGAGATGGCTTCCGGTCGCGAAAGGGCCTCGGAATTGGTGAGCTCGCTGTTCGAGTGTCGCGGGCCGGCTTTGTTTCGCTACGCAGTTCGCGCCACCGGCTCGTCGGCACTCGCCGATGACATCGTGCAAGACGTCTTTGCGAGTTTGTATCGGGACCTGTGCCTCGGCAAGTCGATCGAGAACCCTACCGCCTACATCTTCGGTGCCGCTAGGAACCAAGTCTGCAAGCATGCTCGCAAAGAGCGTCAGCGCGGAGAGGTGCTGTTGGCCCCTGAAGTTCTGGAAGCGATATGCGTTCCCGCCGAGAGTTCCGCCGGCTCGGAGGAACTCGATGAGGTCAGGGCGCTGTTTTCTGTTCTCTCTGAACGGGAAGAGGCTGTGATTGATCTGCGGCTACAGTCTTTGAAGTACCGAGAGATCGCCGATCAGTTGGGAATCAGCCCCAAGACCGTCGCGACGCTGCTCGCTCGAGCCATCCGGAAGCTGCAGAGAGCGCTAACGCCCGTATCCGTGCGACAGCGGATTTCTTCAATGGTGACAGGACGTGTTCCAAGGACATTGCAGTGACGAGAAGTTGCTCTCGCACCTTGACGGAGAGCTTCCGCCACGGGCGGCAGAGGTGGTCCAGCAGCACTTGCAGCAGTGCTGGTCTTGCCGCAGGCGGGCGGGGGAACTCGAGGACACGCTGCGCTCCCTTTCGAAGGCTGTCGAGGGAGTGGGCTATCCCGGTCCAATGTGGGTTGCCGAGACAGGCCTCAAGCTTGCCGAGAGACAGCGACGGATCGACAGGGATCTGGCGGCGATTCCCAAGTTCGGAATGCTGGGTCGTAGCTGGCGCTCGAAGCTCCTCGTGCCTGTAGTCTGCTGTGCCTCATTGCTGCTTGCGGTGGGGATCTGGCGGTACGGGCAGCGTGCCGCCGAACCCACAGCCAGCGAAGTGATCGCTCTTGCCCAGAGTGCCGAAATCGAGACTCACCAGCAGCCAATTCGCCAAGTCTTCCAGGTCGAATTCACACAAGTTCACCCCGAGCCGAAGCAGTACAGCAGGCGTTTGGAGATATGGTCGGATCCTAAGGCCGAGCGGTCCGCAGCTCGCTGGACAGAGCCCGGTGGCAACCTAGAATACGCTGTGTATCGGCCCGAGCGAGGTCGCGGCTACATCTACGACCCGGATGTCACTGCAACTGCGGTCGTGGCAGTCAACCACGCTCCCAAGCCTGTGTCCGTCGCCGAAATCGGCGAGAACGGGCATCAAGTGGAGGAACTTGAGATCGGCTTCATCAAGTGGCTGGAGAGTCGGCAATGGCAGCCCCTTGCACTTGTGCCGGGGCTTTCGTCATTCGCCAGCCAAGACGGAGCGGTCCTAGCCTTGGAGAAGATCCGCACGGCCGGCGGCGAAAATGTGCTGCGGGTGACCGCCCGGCATGTGGACGAGGATCTCTCGGTAGAGCTTCTGCTAGAAGTTGATTCCCGCGCATTTCGGCCGCGGCTACTGCGGTTGCGGTTCGAGACACCGCGCCGTGTCGTTCACGTGCGGGTCATTCCGGAAGAGCGACGGCAGATCCCAGCCGCGAGATTGTCTTTGGCGATGTTCGAGCCGGACTACCCGCAGCACATCCCCGCCGAGCCTATGGCTGCCAATCGGTTTCCGGCAATGCCACCGGTTCAGGCACCGGTGCATGTGACCCCTCCAAGGCCCCTCCCGTCCGAGCTGATCGCGACCGAAGTCGCAGCCCGCTACGCACTGCACAGGGTGCGAGCCTGTCTGGGAGATCCGGTCGAGATCACCCGTAGCTGCGAGAACGTTCGCATAAGCGGCGTCGTTAGCACTTCCGAGCGCAAGAATCTGCTGATCGCTGCGCTCTCCGAAATCGAGGCAACTCCGTGGCTGATCCATGACTTGCGCACTATCGACGAAGGGCTCGCGTCGCAAGCACCGTCACGAGATCTCTCGCAAGAGGACGACCGCAGGAGAATTCGGGACGAAGCCGGCAGTACAGATAGTCTCGCGGTGCGAATCGCCGGTCATCGTCTACCAATCGAAGACCATCTGGAGCGGTATTTCCGAGCGAAACACAAGAGCGCTGAGAGTGGCCGGAACGATTTGGACAAGAGTGTTCGCCGCTTGGCTGCGGAGGTGGTAACGCTGTCCGGTGACGCGCTCGCCGAAGCGTGGGCACTTCGCAGGTTGGCGGACGCTAGCGCCGGGAGGTGGACGAGGCGGCTTCCGCCAAGTTCACGATGGCTGGTCGAAGCCATGCTCCAGGACCATCTCAACGAACTTCACGCGAAGGCTGGGCAGATCCACACGCTCATCGAACCTGTATTGAATGGGATTGCGGAGCCGCCAAGGGTAGCCAACGTTAGCCAGGCCGCGAACCCGGCCGACGAGGCCAGCCTCCCAATGGGTGCCGTCAGCATTCTGGAGGTCTTCGAATTGGTCGAAGAGGTCCGGAGCCAAGTCCTCAGTCTGTTTGCAGACAGTGGCCTCACATTGGAAACCGCGAACGCGGCAGATCCCGACCGCCCGAATCTGCGCTCGCCTGAGCAGACGGCGCGGGTGCTTCTGAACATCGTCCCGAGAGTGGTAGCCGAGGCGCGCAGGCTCCGGCTGTCGCCTAGAATGCATTTCTGGCAGGATGCGCAGAGAGCTTCGGTTCAGGATCCGTGCGAGTTGGGCGATCCAGCACTTTGAATTGCTACGGCAAGGATCTCTTGCGGCAGCACTACGCGAACAGCCACCGCGCGGTGCTGGGGGCAAACTCAACCGACCACCCCAGTCCTGAACACCCCCGCCAAGCTCTGCTACACCCCGCGGGACGAATGCGCCGGAAGCGCGAAAGCACCCCTCGGGAGCGGAGAGGGTCGTTCCGCACTTCCAGACACCACGAATGACCTCAGAGCGACGAACATGGCGACGCCGACCGGCAGCTTGCCCGCACTGCCTAGAGCCCGTGCCGTAGGCTTACGGGCTCGGACCGCTCTCTGGAACCGCCAAGTTCACGTCGTAACGGACAAGATACGGGTCGGGACCGTTTCGCATCGAAATACCCCACAGGAAGCCCCGTCCGAACTTCGTGTTGTCGAACGCGTCAGGTCGGAACGCACCCGGAGCCCTGGGAAATGCCTCGGGAAGTTCGCCTACCTTGCGGAAACGAACACCATCGGGAGCATGCTGCACGGTCCGTGCCTGCGGTCCGGTGTCCGAAACCAGCGCAGCCACTCCGGCGCGATGCGGCCAGACCAGCACTTCGTGCCCACTGCCGAGCACCGGATTGGCGCCGTACTTGACGTACGGCCCGTCGGGCCTCTCGGCGATCGCGACCCCCATTCTTGTGCGTCGCGGACCGTTCCGGCCATCTGCGCGCGAGCGGCCCTTGTAATAGAGCCAGTACTTCCCGTCGCGTACAATCAGGCAGGCGTCGTCGACGCGGTAGCTGTCGAACCGATTCGCGCTCCCGCTGGTCTCGAGGACGGGATTCGGACTCGCACGAACGAACGGACCCATGGGCGAATCGCTGACTGCCAGCCCGATCGCCGTGAAGTCACTTGTAGCGTTGTTCTCAAAAAAACCGTCGTCGCGTCCTGGCGTTGGACGGACCGCGCTATAGAAGAGATAGTAATTCCCGTCCCTTGCGAGGACGTTAGGAGTGAACACGCCGTGGGAGTCGAACGCGCCGGTTGGGCCGGGTCCGAGCGCCTTCCCCTGCTCCTGCCAGGCGCGACCGTCCCGGCTGGTCGCGAACCAGACCTCGCCAGCGTAGCCCGACGGGTACAAGGCAGGGTTGCTGCGTTCGTCGACCCTCGTGTACCACAGGTAGTACGTCTGCTCCACCTGAATCACGTCGCTCGGATCGCGTCGGCAGACGCCCTGCTCATGCCCCAGTCCACTCGCCTCGCTGAAGCGGAACGCTGGCTGCTTCAACTCGGGCAACTCGGGCTCCGCCGCCGGCGATGCTAGTGCGAGAACGCCTGCAGCGATAGCCCGCAACAGGCACAGCACACCCGCATTTCCGCGCGCTGCCCTCAGCCTACCTGTCGGCAGCCGCAGCCGAACGCCATTGCCGACCGGAGGGAGGAACGCACAGCCTGCGGCCGCGACCGGCAAGAACACTCTCGGACTCATCACCTGCAACTCGGCATTCAGAACAGCAGTTTCAGTGCTAGCTGGATATCGCGCGGAGGATTTGATTGGGCTCGAACAACGCCGAACGCGGTCGAGTTGATTGAGGTGACTGGATTACCGAACTGCGGCCGGTTAAAGGCATTGAATGCCTCCGCCCGGATCTGCAAAGTGACTCGTTCAGCAATCTTCAGGTTCTTGAACATCGAGATGCTGAAGCTGTTGTCGCTGTCGCCCCGCAAGTTGGGCATGACTCGCGGGGCATTGCCGAATGTGAACGGCTCGTTCCGCGAGAACTGCGACGTGTCAAACCAACGATCCAGCCGCTTCGAGTGATCCGTGCTCAGCGAGGCGTTCTGGCCATTCCAGTCCGGACGGGTACCCGTGAAGGCGCCATTGGTGTTGCCACCTCCGATGGCCAGTGGAGCTCCGCTAGTGTAGCTGTAGGTGCCGTTGAGCTGCCATCCGCCGAGAATCTTGTCCAGTGCTCCGGGCCGGTTCAGAAACCTCCTGTTCGCCCCGAACGGTAGCTCGAACACCCATCCGGCTGTCAGTATGTGCGGCGTGTCGTACACCGCCAAGGCCCGTTCACCATTCCGGTTCCAGTAGTTCATCAGAGCACCGGACACGAACGAGTCGCCAGGGAACCCGGTGCGGCTGGCGCGGGAGTCGTCGATGTTCTTCGACCACGTGTACGAGCCCACGACACTGAAGCCCTGAGTGAACCGCCGTTCGACCTTCGTCACTAGCGAGTGATAGATCCCCGAACCGTTCGGGGCGTCGCGGTCCGAGACCCCGGTGAACTGTGGGTACGGTCGGAGGGACTGCCCCCGCGTGATTGTCGGTCCGGATAGCCCGCCCCGCTCGATGATTCCGAAGAACGGGTTCGGCACCCGCTGGTTCAGCTGGGATCCGAGGGACATGTGCTGAGGGTCCAAGGTGTTCCATTCCCAAGTTCCGATGATGTCGACGGCACGGCTCCCTGCGTAGCCGACTTGCCACAGCACGTCGCCAGGCAGCCTCTGCTGGATGTCGAAGTTCCAGTGCTGGCTGTAGGGGTTCGGGTGTTGCCGGCCGACAAAACGGACCGTTACGCCCAAGTCGGTCAGCAGACCCAATGACGACCGAGGCGCAGCGCAGAAGCCGTTAGGGAAGGGATTGCTGAGGCTCAGCCCAGGGGCGGAAGTGATCCCTCCATCGAAGCTCGACGTCACTGGGGTGCTGCAGGTGAAGCCCGGCTGCGGAATGCCCGTGCCGTTAATGCCGCTTCCCCAGCTGTTCCCGAAGAACACTCCGTAGCCCCCGCGAAAGACCGTATCGTTGGCCAGCCTGTATGCGAAGCCGAACCTTGGGCCGAAGTTGTCTAGGTCCCGTTCCCAGTGTCCCCGAGGCAGCCCGTCCACCCCCGGAAAGATGACTCCCCCGTTGATCACAGTGCCGTTCGACAACGTGCTTGGCGTAGTGAAGTCGAAGTTTCCCGATTCGTCGCGCCGTTCGGTTCTCGGCGTCTCGTAGTCGTAGCGCAGCCCGAAGTTCAGCGTCAGCCGCGGCGTCACCTTATATTCGTCCTGCACGTAGAAGCCGACGTACTTGTTGAGCGCACTGGCGTGGAGCTCGGTCGGATTGTGCGTCCCGCCGGGCAGTCCCAGCAGGAAAGTGGCGAAACCCAGCCCGCTGGAGGGGCTTGCCCGAAGAGGGTCCTCCCGGGTGAAGCCAGCGCCGAAGCTGTAGGTCCCCGTCGAGAAGATGTCAAGCCGCACATTCAGCCAAGCCCCCATCGCTAGGCCTCCGAACTTCCAAGTGTGGTTCCCGCTGATCTTTGTGAAGTTCGCCTTCAGCTCTGCCCGGTGATAGGCGTGCTGCACGAACCGAGTTTGCCCCAGCGCCGACATGCCTGCCGGTGCTAGCCGAGGAAAGCCCTGCGCCCGGCTGCTATCGGCCAGATATGCGGGGAATCCCAGATCGCGAACATCGAAGTTGTTTCCAATTGCGTCGCGCAGGAAATTGAACCGGTTGCCCGACGCCACAAACTCGCCGAACATCGAGGGCGAGAACATCTTCGTCAGCTTCACCACTTGGGATGAGTGTTCCTGGTCGAAGAACTGGTTTTGGGCACTGGCAACATTGCCGACGCCAAACTCGTTGGGAGTTTCGTTGTTAACGAAGGACCCGGAGTATCTTCCCATCAGCCTGGTCTCGGCGTTCAGGTCGTGATCGACGCGGATCGAATAATCGTTCTTGCTGTTAGGTCTCGCCCTGCTCACGAAGTAGTTGTTGTTCCCGGTGTTGGCGTCGCCGGCCTGGTTGGGCTCGGGATAGAATTCGGAAGCCGTCAACGCGACCGGGTTGAACCGCGAGGCCGGCACGGCATTGCCTTGAAACTGGTCGCGCAGCCACGCGCCCGGATTATTCGGATCCTCTCGCGTGGTCAGAGGGTCGAATACGCCGATCATCTGCCCCTTGGCATCCCGGGTTTCAGAGAAGTCTCCCTGCCTTTGCAGCGAGGTGGGAACGGTGCCCGTGAAAGCCCATGGGTTCTTGATCCTCAGGGATTCCATGCCAAAGAAGAAGAACGTCTTGTTCCTTGCGATCGGTCCGCCTACCGTTCCTCCAAACTGGTTGTAGCGAAGAGCAGCTCGCTCTCTGCCCGCCCGGTTGAGGAAGAAGTTGTTGGCGCTGAACTTGTCGTTGCGTAGGAATTCGTATGCGCTGCCGTGGAACTCGTTGGTTCCGCCTTTCGTTACAACGTTGATCACGCCTCCAGTGGCATTCGCGTGCTCAGCTCCATAGTTGTTCGTCTGGACTTTGAGCTCCATGACCGCTTCCATCTGCGGAGTGTAGTTCGGACTGTTGAAGCCGACATTGCTGTTGTTGCCCCCGTCTAAGAGAAAGGCGTTCTCACCTGGCCGGGATCCGTTGATGGAGAAGAACTGCCAGTGGCTGCTAACGGCCGGAGAGTTGGTCGTGTTACGCGTGATCCGAACTCCCGGCATCAACATCATGAATGTGTACGGATTGCGGCCTTTCGCCGGAAGGTTGTCGATTTTGTCGACTGTCACCACGCCTCCGATTGCATTACTGGACGTATCGAGCAGCGGCGCTGTTTCCGTAACGTTGACCACTTCCTCGACAGTCCCGACGCTGACCGCAAAGTCGATCGTTGCCGACTGCGCGACCTGCAACTGCAGCCCCGATCTCCCGATCGGGTTGAAGCCCTCCGCGCGAACGACGATGCGATAGCGCCCGGGATCCAGCAGCGGGAACAAGTACGAGCCGTCTTCACCCGATCCTGTCTGCCGTCGAAATCCAGTCTCCTCGTTCTCCAGCAAGATGTCCGCGCCGGGAACGACTGCGCCGGTCTGATCGCTGATCGTGCCCTGTATCTGCGAGGTAGCTTGAGCGCTTGACCTGGACGGCACCGCGAGCGCAGCCAGTAGCGCAAGAACCAACCATAGCCGCGATGAGTTCGTGTATCTGAGAGTCATCTGCCCCTGTTCCTTTCCCCAATGTTGAGCAATGCACGCGCTGTCCGAAATGCACAGCTGCAGCGTCGCTATTCTTGAGTACCCCGAGGCTAGGGTTTTCCCCACAGGTTTCTTCCAGACTTCTGGTCATCGTATTTCCTAGTAGTCATCCAGAGTGGAGCAGCCTCCGGGAGACAAGTCACATCAACTGCGATAAATTTGTCCAAAAGTGCAAGAAATAGCTCCTGACCGCCCGAAATACTCCATTCTCAGCGATGTAGGTGCTGTAAAGGGTGGATTCTGCACCGATCCAGGAAACAGATCGCGCTCGCATAGGATGGGCAGGGTCGACCGCTGCGGCTAACTGGAAGAGTCCAATTGAGGGTCTGCTGTGCCGGCCCAGTCCGAGTCGCATACTGCGGTTGCGCAGTGCGGGCCACAGATAGCTGTCGGCCACTGGCGGATGAGCCGGCACGCTGCGGTGGGGCGTGCTGCTGGCCATGACGCCGGGCGGCTCGGGTGCCGGCGTTTCCGCAGCCCACCACACCACGGCAGCGAGCGCGTCCAGCGGCGGGTTGGCCAGCCGCCGCAATAGGGCGGGCGAGGGCGGGCCAGTCGGGCATGGCGGGGTGATGGCGTGCTTCCTAAGACAGTGCTGACTGTCACCGCAGGAAGATCATCGTCGCTATACATTTGACCTGTACGGACATTGTCACCATTACAGCGGCAAAAGGTTGTTGATACTAGCAATAAACAGAAGGCACATCCGCAAAAGTTGTGGGCGTCGGGGAGTTGGGGAAGGTGACCGAGGGTATGGTAAAGGGCGAGTTGGCAGGCGTCGTCCGTGCGGAATCCGAAAACGCGGCCGAGGGCGAGTTTGGCTTTGAGGTCGAGGCGTTCGACGGCGCCGGAGGAGTGGCAGCGCCCGGTGCGTAACCAGTTGAGGAGGAGGGGGCTGTGGTGGGTGAGCATGCGGGCGAACTTGGCTAGGGGCTGGAGCTTGGTGCGGTAGGCACGGCGGCGCCAGCGTTGGAGGAAGCGGTTGGCCTAGGTGGGGGAGCAGGCATCAAGGAACTGGCGGAAGTCCTCCTGGAGCAGGTAGGCGCGGATGGTGTCGAGGTTGAGCTTGAGGAGTTCTTGCCAGCGGGGCACTTGGAGTTCGCTGAGGTGCTTGCGCCACTTGAGCAGCAGCCAGCGGGAGTTCTTCAAGACAGGCTTCTTGCCTTGGGCCGTGAGCTGGCGAGCCTCGCCGGCGCAGACCTTGTCGATGGCTTCGCTCAGCTTCTTAATGATATGGAAGCGGTCAACAACGCGAACAGTCTGCGAAGAACAGTCCGCGACGACGGCCAGCTAGGGCTTCCACATGTCGGAGCAGACCACCTGCAAGCTTGCCGAGCGGTCTTGGCCGAACCAGTCGAGGAAGTCCTCGAGCATCTTCTTATTGCGGTGCTGGCCGACCCACGACAGGCAGCGGCAGCCGGCGTCGAGCTGGTACACGAGCGTCAGGTACTTGTGGCCCTTGTGCCACGCGATCTCGTCCACGTCGAGGACTCGGATGTCTTTGAGGCACACATGCTCGCGGCCCCATCGCACGGTCATGGCGACCGAGCGATGCACGCATTCCCAAGACACACGCCGAAGGCCGAGGCGGTCTCCTTCCAAGAGAGTCGCTTGGCCCAGCCGGCCAGCATCCAAACCCTCATGAACGGCTTGGGCGTTCGCCCCGAGGCATGAAACACCTCTAGAGGCGAGGTCCGAGGCATCCTCAGACGCCCGTGCTCCAATAGCGGGTGGCGAAAGCGGGGCATGGTCGAACTTTCTAGTGACGGTTTCGTCTTCGAAATCCAAACTGACCCTGCGATCCCGTGTCGAGCCCCGAATTGTTCCCGCTGCTCCCTCTCCGGGAAGCGTGGACGCATGGCAAATAGTGCCCCGCCCCCCGGGCGGGTGTCCAGTTCCGGGACCGCTACCCGCTTCCGCCGGAAAGGAGTATACCCGATGCACGATCACTTCGTCGCGGACGCGATGCGGGTCGCCGTGCCACGCGCGGCCGGCGTCGATGTCCACAAGATGCAACTCACCGTGGCCGTGCGCCTGCACGGGCGTGACGGCGAGGACGCGCAGGCTTCCATCCGCATCTTCAGAACCGACCCGGCAGCCCTGCAGGAGTGCAGCGCCTGGCTCCAGCAGCATGGTGTGACCTCGGCCGTCATGGAGGGCACGGGCGTGTACTGGTTGGCGCCCTTCCGGGCGCTGGAGGAGGCCGGGATTGAGCCGCAACTGGTGCATGCCCAGCATGTGAAGCAAATCAAGGGCCGCAAGACGGACGTCCAGGATGCGCTGTGGCTGGCCCGCGTGTGCCAGTTCGGCCTGGCCCGGCCCAGCTACGTGCCGCCGCGCGAGTTCTCCGAGTTGCGCCAGCAGTGCCGCTACCGGCGCAAGGTGGTGGCCGACCGGGCGCGCATCCGCAACCGCCTGCAGAAGACGCTGGACCACGACGGCCTGCGGCTGGGCGGGGTCCTCTCGGACCTGCTGGGGCTGAACGGCCGGCGCATTCTGGACGGCTTGGTGCGGCGTCACAGCGTCGCGGACATTCTGAAGCAGCTCACATGGCACGTGCGCCAGAAGCTGGAGCCGATCGCGCGCACGCTGGAGGCGCGCTGGTCGCCGGCCGCGCTGTGGCGCCTGTCGTGTCTGCTGAACGACTTCGACGCGGCCAACGAGCGCTTGCGGGAGCTGGATGGCTTGGTGGGGCAGGCGCTGCAACCTTGGCAGCGTCAGCTGGAGCTGCTGCAGACGATACCGGGCATCGCGTGCAGCAGCGCCCAGGCGATCCTGGCCGAGCTGGGCCCCGAGCCCACGACAGTGTGCCCGGACGCAGCCAGCCTGGCGGCTTGGGCGGGCGTCTGTCCGGGCAACAACGAGAGCGCCGGCAAGCGTCGCTCCGGTCGCGTCCGCGCGGGCAATGCGGCTCTGCGGGCCACTCTGACGGAGTGCGCCCTCGGAGCAGCCCGCACCTGCGGCTCGCAATTCCACGGCTACCACGGCAACATGAAGGCGCGCATCGGCTACCAGCGCGCGACCTTGGCGACGGCGCACAAGCTGCTGCGCACGATCTACGCGATTCTGCGGGACGATCATCCGTACCGCGACCCCAAGGTCAACTACGAGAGCCTGCTGGTGCAGCGCAACGCGCCCCGCTGGCTGCGCATGCTGAGCAAGCACAACTACCTGGACGAGGTCAGGGCAGCCGCCTAGGCAGAGCCGGGCTGGCTACAGACAACAGACCACAGCGCAGGTCCTTCCACTCACCGTCGTCGGGCCCAAGGCCACAGACCGGGGCTGCCTTGGGACGACACCAACCGGAGGCACCAGCGTCACATTCCCGTGGCAAGCGAAGCGCGCCACGGCGAGAGGAGAATTGCGCCTACCCGAGGCCAGTGTTTCATGGCAAGCGAAGGCCTTGGTGACCGGGCGCTTGCCGTCGGCCCAAGGCACGTTCTCGACCTTGACCGTGCTGCACTACTTGCAGTTGACGCGCCGCATGGCGTACACCAGCGCGACCGGCAGGCTCAGCACGGGCACGAACTGGAAGTGGCGCGGTTTGAGCCGGTCCTATCCAGCTCCGGGAATGCCGCAGACCGAGCAGACGGGGCGGTTGCCGGCACGGGGCCGCACCTGCACCTCCAAGCGCCCGTCCCCGTCAGCATTCTCCAGCAGCCGGATCTTGCTGTAGACGAAGCCCGGTATCTTGTGAACTCGATCGCGTATTGTAGTGAGCCGCATGATACACCGCACATGCAGTACCATGCTGGCACGTGTCCAGGAGCATGCCGTATCCTTGGCGCAGACCCCGCAGCTCAGCCGATGCGGGCAAACCACTACTGCAAGAACGAAGAGCAGCTACTGGACGCGAGCCCACGTACCGCCCACCAAGCCATGCTCAGCCATCATCGACCCCACACATTGTGCGGAGGAGGCGTTTGTCTTGATTGGCGCTAGACACAGCGAACTCCTGCTGCGCTGCCCGCGCTGCACCTCTCGACCGCCCCGCCGCTGCGCGCAGCTGGCCGCCTTGGCGCCTCCCGGACAGCGTTACGGATTCGACCTCATCGTCTGGGTCGGCCTGCAGCGCTACCACCGGCTGCGCCAGCGCAGCGAGATCCGAGAGCGCCTCGCCCGACGCTGCATCCGACTCTCCGACGGCACCGTGTCCGCGCTCTGCGACCGCTTCCTGCACTGGCTGGGATGCCTGCACCAGCGCAGCGCCCCGGCTCTGAGGGCCGCCATGCGGCACGGATAGCCCCTGCATCTGGACGCCACCTGCGATCAAGGCCGCGGCGGACTGTTCCCGTGCCTCGGCGGCTGGCGGCTGGCGGCTGGGTGCTGCATGCTGCTCGCATCCGCAGCGAGAATGTCGCTGCACTGCAGCCCGTCCTGCAGGCGACGCTGGACGACTTCGGCCCGCCGCTGGCCTTCGTGCGCGATCTGGGCAGCGCCGTAGCCAAGGCCGTTGCCAACTGCCGGACCCCGCCCTCACTCGATCTGGTGTGCCACTTCCACTTCCTCGCCGCGGTCGGAGGCCGGCTGCTGGACGCCGACCACGCCACTCAGCGGCGCGACCTAGCCCGCTGGAAGGTGCGCAGCGACTTGCGGGCCCTGCTGCGCAGCGCGGGCGGACCGGGATTTCCCGCCAGCGGCTGCCAACATGGGACGGACCTGCGGACCCTGCTGTACTGGGCCTTGGAAGGCAACGGCGGGCGGCAGCGCCGCCCACCCTTCGGGCTGCCCCACCTAGCTTTCTACCGGCGCGGCCTGCAGTTCAGCCAGCGGGCCGACGAGCGCCTGCCGCCACCGCGAGCACCGCATCCTGTGGCACGTCTCAGAGCTGCTCTATCCCGTCCGGGAGAGCGCCTTCGGCCTGACGGCCGTCGCGCAGCGCTTGGAGCGCAGTCAGGCGGTCTTCGCAACCCTGCGCGACCTACTGCGGCTGCGGCATGACGAGCTGCGCGGCCTGGCACCGCACGAGCCCCTGAGCGCTGCGGCCGGCGCCGACCTGCTGAACTCAGTCGCCCAGCAAGTCCGGCGTCACCGCCGCCAGCTGCGCCGGTAAGTCAGGGCGCAGCGCCAGCAGGGACAACCCGGAGGGCACTGCCGGATGCGATCGTGCTCGCCTGTCTCGACTGCTACCGGGAGCAACTCTTTGGACATCCCCTGGCGCACGACGGCGAGGGCCGCATCGCGGCGGTCGTGGAGCGCACGAACAATCCGGCCGAGCACTTCTTCGCCCAAGCCAAGCGCCAGCTGCGACGTCGACTGGGCCGCGCGCACTTGGGGCGCGACTTGTGCCATCCAGACGATGTCAGGATCTTGTGCGGCACTCTGGACGCCCTGCCCCGCGCGTTCTCCGAACTGGTCCGCTCCGGACAGGCCACCGTCCGGCCGGCCCTCGACCGCTACGCCCGCAACTGCGACCTGCGTCGGCGCGTCAAACAATGGTCCGCGCAGTCCGGCAACGCAGCAACACCTGCGCGGCCCACCTCTGCCTCACCCTCCTGAGCCCGCTTGCCGTTGTCGCTTCAACCGAATGCTGACGCGATAGCCGCCGGGCTGGTAGGTCCAGAATCGCCTCACTTACATGCCTCTCCTTGGAGACTTGGGGGCCTCCAGTGTCCGATCTGCTGCCCAAACCTCTGGCGGCGCCCATCCAACCAACCCTCCTGGGTCAAGGCGGAAGTTTCGTCCGCCCATTCATTCGAGGTCTGTGCCACGATTTGGATGGGGCGGAATCGTGGCACACCGGTCCTCCCGCTGCAACTGCAGGTGGGTGTGATCCGCCGGGGGCGGAGCGGGCGTCGGTGTTAGCAAGGCAGCTCGGAGCCAGAATTCCGCACGGGGCGGGTCCAGGTTGGATCGGTTGAGTCCCAGCCTCCAAGCAAAGCTGGCGGGTGGGGGGCCGCGAATGGCGAAGCGGGTGGCCTGGTGGGCCGCTGTCGGGGCGGTCGCCGCCGTTGATGCGGCGGCGGGCGGTGGGCAGAGTGCCGGAGGGCTGGATGCGGGAGGCGACGGTCGGTGTCCCGCTGGACTGGTTCGCCCTCGCCGAGAGTGGGGGAAGGGGCGATGGTGGGTGGAATCGGCGGCTCGTACGTGTGCGTGGCACAATCGCGACAGGCGGCGGAAGTGCGTTTAGCGGTGATTCGCGGGCGATAGAGGCTCCCTCGCCGGTTTCGGGTTCCGCCCGCTCGGCGAGTGTGCTATGGTAACGACCAGTGACGTGCGGGGGACGAGCGTTTCGTGAGTCTATCAGACCGACTTGGGACGGCGGCGCCCGGGCGTGTTCAGGAATAGCTACTGAAACAAGGCACACAAGGAGAGGAGAACAGCATGAACATGCATCACTTGTTTATCAGTCACTCGTGGAACCACGGTGATCAGTACGACAGTCTCGTTCGTTTATTAGAAAGACGAAGCCATTTCTGCTTCAAGAATTACTCAGTCTCCAAAGACGATCCGATTTCCAATGTCCAAAACGATTCTCAACTGCGTGCAGCGATCAAGAGACAGATGCAACCATGTCGGCATGTGCTCGTCCTAGACCGTGTCTATTCCAACTATTGCAAGTGGATCAAGATCGAGATTGATCTTGCGAAGCACGAATTCAGATTTCCCAATCCAATCATTGCAATCAAGTCTTGGAGGAACACTCGGATTTCGGCACCAGTGCGAAATGCAGCAACGAGGATCGTAAACTGGAACACCGAGAGTGTTGTCTCCGCTATCAGGGGACTATCATGAATACCGGATCAAGTCAGAAAGACTTGCTGGAGATCTACAAACTCCATGCAGAACTCGCTGATCGCGTCAGCCAACGGCGTGAAGGAGCGAATCGCTTGTATGTGACCTTGCTTACGGGTCTAATGGTCTTAGTTGCAGCGATGTTACGATATCGTATAATCGATGGACATGAGACCATTATGCTAATCACAGTCGGTATCTTGGGCATATCTATATCCGTTTCTTGGTATATCATAATTCGGTCTTATCGTCAACTAAATTCTGGAAAGTTCAAGACCCTGCACGAACTTGAAGAAAAGCTAGTTTATCCTTTCTTTACCAGAGAGTGGGATTTCCTCGGGGACGGTAAGTCAATCAAGAATTACTGGAGGCTATCTGTTGTTGAGACGGTTCTTCCAATCTTGTTCTTCTTTCTATTTTCCGGAGTGGTCGTATTTTCTTGGCTAGATACATTCTGACAGTGTGATGATTATTGCTGTTTTAGTTGGTTGATTATTTGGATCATTCGCAATTTCTTTGGCATTGGGGGGCTGGGGAGGGTGAGCGAAAGTATGGTATAGGGAGAGCTGGCCGGCGTCGTAGGTGCGACAGTCGTAGGTGCGGCGGAGAGCGAGTGTGGATTTGAGGTTGAGGCCCTCGACGACGCCGAAAGAGTGGCAGCGCCAGGTGCGGAACCAGTTGAGGATGAGGGGCCTGTGGTTGGTGAGCATGCGGGCAAACTTGGCCAGGGCTGGAGTTTGGTGCGGTAGGCACGGCGGCGCCACCGTTTGAGGAAGCGGTTGGTCCGGGTGGGGGAGCGGGCATTAATGAGCTGGCGGAACTCCTCCTCGAGCAGGTAGGCGCCGACGGTGTCGAGGTTGAGCTTGAGGAGTTCTTGCCGGCGGGGAACTTGGAGTTCGCTGAGGTGCTCGCGCCATTTGAGCAGCAGCCAGCGGGAGTTCTTCAAGACGGGCTCCTTGCCTTGGGCCGTGAGCTGGCGAGCCTTGCCGGCACGGATCTTGTCGATGGCTTCGCTGAGCTTCTCATGATAAGGAAGCGATCCAACACACGAATCGCTTGCGAAGCGCGGTCCCGACAACGGTCAGGTAGGGCTTCCTCAGGTCGGAGCAGACCACCTGCCAGCTTGCCGAGCGGTCTTGGCCGAACCAGTCGAAGCAGTCCTCGAGCGTCTTCATCTTGCGGTGCTGGCCGACCGACAGCAGGCGGCGGCAACCTTCGTCGAGCTGGTACACGAGCGTCAGGTACTGGTGGCCTTTGTGCCACGCGATCTCGTCCACGCCGAGGACGCGGATGTCGTTGAGGCACACATGCTCGCGGCCCCATCGCACGGCCATGTCGACCGAGCGAGGCACGCATTTCCAAGACACGCCGCAGCCTGAAGCGGTCTCCTTCCCAGAGAGTCGCTGGGCCCAGCCGGCGAGCATCTAGGCGAAGGCCTTGGTGACCGGGCGCTTGCCGTCGGCCAAGGCACCTTCTCGAGCTTGACCTTGCTGCACCACTTGCGGTTAACGCGGCGCATGGCGTACACCAGCGCGACCGGCAGGCCCAGCACGGGCACGCACTGGAAGCGGCGCGGCTTGAGTCAGTCCTATCCAGATCCGGGCATGCCGCAGACCGAGCAGACGGGGCGCTGGCCGGCACGGGGCCGCACCTGCACCTCCCAGCGCCCGTCCCCGGCAGCATTCTCCAGCAGCCGGATCTTGCCGTAGACGAAGCCGGGTATTTTGTGAACTCGATTGAGAATCGTGGTGAGCCGCATGAGACACCGCACATACAGTATCATGCTGGCACATGTCCGCGACCATGCCGTATCATTGGCGCAGACCCCGGAGCTCAGACGACGCGGGCAAACCGCTACTGCAAGAAGGAAGAGCAGCTACTGGACGCGAGCCCACGTACCGCCCACCAAGCCATGCTCAGCCATCATCGGCCCCACATTTTGTGCGGAGGAGGCAAAGTTCTAATTGTCGCCAGACACGCGGTCCTGGATACGCGCGCCGTGCTGGAGCACGTTGCAGAACTCCGGCCTCCGCAATGCTCCAGCGCGCCTCCTGCCACC
The DNA here is from genome assembly GCA_963662745.2 of Bryobacterales bacterium. Taxonomy (GTDB): domain Bacteria; phylum Acidobacteriota; class Terriglobia; order Bryobacterales; family UBA6623; genus VXMF01. The sequence goes on along the minus strand of CAXXUI010000001.1, from coordinate 1,973,963 downwards.
ACACGATGCGCTTCGCCGAGCCTTCTCAACCCGCACGGCGCGCAATCCCAGACCAGGCGAGCCGGTCGAAGCTCTACCGCGTGTTGCGCGGGTCTTGAAGCCGCCGACCTACTTCCGCAGCCGCGTGGACCGGGGCTCTGGTGGGTCCGGGGCGTAAGAGCAATTCGAGGCCGCCGCCGGCCATAGGATTCGGGCAACCGCCGAGACGGCGTCGGGCGCTGGCTTGTGCATCGTTGGGTGCTCAAGCTAAGTAATGCACTGGGGCTGGCGAGGAGCTCCGCCCCTTCGATCTCCGACAGGCCCTCGCTCGGAATGAAGGACGCGGCATCGCCGGTCCCAGTCCTCCCTTCGATAACGAGCCTCTCGGATTCTATCCTCCACTATTCAACAACTTCCGCATGTCCGTCTCGATCTGTTTCCACTCCCGAGACAGATCGATCGAACATGCCCGGATCCGCCGCCTCACAAGCTCAAAACGGTAGTCGAAATCGCCATCAACCGCCGCATACAGGAGCCACCCCTCCGGCCTAGGATTGTGAGAAGAGGCTTCGGCAGCCCAGTTCGTCGCATAGGCGAAGATCTGGTAGAGGTGGCTTGAATTCACTCGCTTACCCCCGAACCGCGTATCCAGCGGACTGGCGTAGAACTTGGTGTCCACGATGATCGTCCGCTCGAGCGACCGCAGCACGATGTCGGTCTGCATGCTCGGAAGATGCCTGAGATCCGTCTCGCTTCCCTCCGCCCCGAACCAGTTGATCCTGGGCGCGCTCACTCGGTAGTCCGTCTCCCGCTCGCAGAATGTCTTTACGAACTGCTGGAACAGCAGACCCATCCTCTGCTCATCTGCGCGGAAGTCGCGGAACTGCGCCGTTCCGTCCTCTTCGTTCACCAAGAGATTCTCGTGGATGATGCGGCAGACATGCAGGAGGAAGCGGTAGAACCGGTTGTTCCGGTGGATCCGGACGGTGCTGAACAGGCTCGCAGTGAGCCGAACATCGGAGACCGCGTCCAGCTTCCGGTACAGGCGCTCGGTCCTCTGTCGCTCGACCGGATCCAAGGCTGCGACCAATGTCAGACCGTGCAGAGTCGCCTTGAGGATTCGGTTCTGAGGCACGTCGTAGCTCAGTTCGTCGAAGGCGCAGTGCGTCTTGCCGTTCAGCAGCAGGTTGCGCTTCAACGTGGTCGTGAGATCGAGCTTGCCCTTGAGTCCGCGTATGTCCTCGTGGATGGTGAGGTAGTCCCGATCCAGCCCGTGGGAGATCAGCCGTGCGACGCCTTCGTTCAGGACTCTGGCGAACAGGTCGACCAGTCCGCCGAACTTCTCGGTTCCGACATCGACCGTCTCTCCCTGCCCGACATGGTTCCATGCGTAGCAGAGGAGGTAATAGATGTTCCTGACCGGAATCTTCACGCCAGCAGTGCCCGGATCTCCTCATCCACGTACTCCGGACGATCAAACCAGTATTCCCGTAGCAGAGGCTCGATCTCCTGTCGAACAATCGCTTGGTACCAAGACTCGTCGAGCTCGACGTCATCATCGCCCGGACAGAAGAAGCTGTGTCCGATCTCGAAGCCGGGACCGAGGTTTCGGCGATCCGTCCGGATCCGCTCATTTAGCGCTGAGAGTCGGTCCACGATCTTGTTGACGAGAACCTCGTCCACACCCTTGGCGTTGAGAAAATCGCTGAACTGGTCGGTTCCGAAGGCTGGTCTAAGTCGATGGAAAGCGAATCGCCGTCGAAGCGCGTAGTCGACCATCGCCAGCGACCGGTCCGCGGTGTTCATCATGCCGATCAGGTAGAGGTTCGCCGGAACGTGGAAGGGCTCGGCCTTCGGCGAGTATGTCAGGGGCACTGCGTATTCGGGCCCCCTCTTGTCGGCCTCGATGAGCATCATCAGCTCGCCGAAGATCTTGCTGAGGTTGCCACGGTTCACCTCGTCGATGATGAATACGTACCGATCATTGGGACTGGCCGCCGCCTCGCGGCAGAATGAGTAGAAGACCCCACTGCGCAGCTCGAATCCCCCCCCGTCCCGCGGTCGATACCCTTGGATGAAGTCCTCGTATGCGTAGCTCTGGTGGAACTGGATCATCCGCACTCGTCCGGGGACCTTGTACCCGATCACCCGGTAGGCCACTCGCTTGGCAATGAAGGTCTTACCGACTCCGGGAGGCCCCTCTAAGACGACGTTTTTCTTACGTTCCAACGCGTCGATGATGTGATTGAAGTCCGTTCTAGAAAGGAAGAGGTCCTCCAAAGCGTCCCGGAGAGTGTAGGTCGACTCGGTCTCGGGAGGTGGCCCAGATGTTCCTTCCATTAGTCCGAACCCGAACTGAAGCCATTCCCTGTAGTTACTGAAGTTGGTAAGGGTCTTATTCGCCACCCACCGGTCATCGGGGAGCGACCACTGTCCGGTGACTTCCCAACGTACTTGGCGGACATGCTTGCACTCCGAGCGCTTGTCATGGAATTCGTAATCCGACGTGATCACTCCGTAACCCAAGAGTTCCGACCACCCCCGCTTGGCGATGACACGATCTCCGGGCTGCATGATGCGGGAGAATTGATAGCAAGCCAGAGAGTCGTTCATTGGATTGTCTTTACCGTAGACTTCCCGGACTTGTTCGTGAATGCCCTCCCTACTCCCGTAGTCTCGCAAGTCGCCGAGTTCATCCCATCCGATCGCGATGATCTCCTTTTCTTGGAACTCACTCCAGAATCGCGCGGCCGAACCCGTCGAGAGCGCCCACACGCGAGCTTCTCCGAACTTTTCCCTATACCATTGCTCGGGATCTCCCGGCGATGGCAGCCCCTCACGATCAGGCCTTTCAGAAGGACGCCAGACACTCAGATCAGGGGCGTCATCGAATCCGAAGCCGGGAGCGCCACCCTTCTCTTGGAGCTTCTGCCGGATTCTGAGGATCTCCCGATCGAGGCCGATCCGGTCGTGGTAGTCGAATCCCTCTAGGTCTTCTCCGAGTTCCTTCGCGAACGCACGCACGATGCGCCTCTTTTTGATGCCTGTGGCCATGGGCTCGAAGCGGTCAGGGAAGAGCAGATATAAGAGAATGTGCCGTAGCTGCCGGGTTCCCGTCTCGTCCTGCTCTTCCAGCCACTCGGCGAAAGCCCAAGCGTCCGCAAGTCGAGTCTCGCGTTCCTGTGCCGACAGCTGCGTCCACACTTCTATCACTCGGATGAGAAAGCAGAATTCTCGCCACCTGTGCAAATTGAAGGCCCCGCCCACGGGCCCTATCCCGTCGTTGAGGGCTTCGTTCAGCTCGAACCGAGCGTCAGGCAGCGGCTCGCCCGACCATTCCCAGACTAGGCGAATCTGGTGGCGCTTCGTTCCGGGCTGCATCGAGGCCGGTACGGGAAACAGGTACATCACCCAGAACATTTCGGCCGCCAGCTGCTTCGCCGTTCCAGGTGCGGGGGCCAGCTGTGCCTCCAGCTTCTCGAAGAAGTTCCCTTCTCCCTCATCCAGGTTCTCTACGACGTGCTTGACGAGGTGTCCGACATTCTCTGAGGTCCACAGGTTCTTCTCCGTGAACACCGATCCGTCGTCTCGAAGGCAGCGGTCACGCCAGCAGGCAGCTGCGCGCAGAACAGGGTGATCTGACGGAGGGTTAGGCATCTATACGAATCGGTCTCAACGTTGGCGGTGTGAACGACATGATGTCGCCCCGCACTCAACGATGGTACCACTGCGGGCCTTGCTCGGCGTCCGGGAAGCCGCGTACCACACGCCAGCGATCTGATGTTCCAACATCGGCACGAGAAGCTGGGAGTCGAAGGGTGTCACGGCGTTCCCCTTGCCCGTCCGTCGTGTTCAACACGGCATGGGCTGGCTCAGGACCACTAACGCGCGTGGGTCACGGCAGCTCCAGCGCCGCCCGTCTTATGCTTCGACGGTAGCGGCACTGGGAACGAGGGAAGTCGGGGGCCGCTCCAACGCCTGCTCGCGGAACAGCTCGAGCAGGCGTTGCGGCACCGCCTCGGGGCGCCCGACATCGACGGTCGCGGTCTCGAAACGGTAGTCGGCCCCGGTCACGGTCCATCGCCGGTGAATCCCCTCGTCGCCGATCGCCCTGTGCCATGGATAGACGAGGATGACGCGCTTGGCACGGTAGGCCTGTCCGTACACCAACATCTGAAACGAGTCGGACTTGCTCGGCAAGCCCGCTAGGTTCTTCCATTTCGTGTCGAGGACCACCGGACAGCCGCGCGCGTCCACAACAATGTCGGGGCGCAGCCCAAAGAGATGCCGGCCGGTTTCGGACTTCAAGGCGCGCCGGCTCGGGCCCTGCAGCCGCACCCGTCCCGGCCCCAGGGCCTTCCGCAATGACCTTCCCACGAACTCCTCAAACAGCACGTTCATGGGGAAGAGGAACGAGAAGCCGGGCGTTCTACCGCTCCTGGTGTCCTGCCAGGGGTCCGACAGGAACATCCGCGCGAGTCGATAGACATCGTGGAATTCCGCATTGGTGCGGTCTAGGGAGACCGGCTCCTTCAGGTGCGATGCCGAGTCCGCGACGTTGTCCAGCCGCGCGAGCAGCTCCATCAGGCGACGGCGGTTTTCCAGCGAGCGCGTCATCCCGGCGAGTCTCGTCGCGGCGGCCCTGCACACTCGATTCAGGGGAGTGTTCTCCGATAGCTCGTCGAACCGGCCCGCGACCAGGTCCGGGCGAACCAGGAGGTGCGTGAACTGGCGCTTCACGTTGAGCGTGCCGCGAAGGACCGCCAAGTCTTCCTCGTGCCGGACGTAGCGCCGCGGAAGCCCGCGCCGGATGGCCGTCCGCAGACGCTTCGCGAAAAGTGCGATCAGCAGTTCCAGCCAGTTGTGTCGCTGGGTGCTCATGGCCGCCAGGTCGCTGGTGTGCACGTCGAAGTCCCGGACCACCGCCAGCATCTGCACCAGCGCCGCCCGAACGGCCCCGTCCGGACCATCCACCTTGGGCAGAATCTCGACGGCGATACCGGGAGCGGCCAACACACCGACCATCTGCTGCGCTGCGAGGCCCCTCTCCGTGCGTTTCAGGATGGCGTCTTGCGCGAGCCCCGCGCGGCGGGCCGCCTTCGTGGCGGCGAGGACAAGGCGATCGATCTCCGCCTGCGTCAGTTCTCCTGCGGGAAGTTCCTCCCACTCACGGCAGGTGATCAGCCTGGACGGCCTCAAGTCTTTTCACCCGCCAAGAGCTCCTCGTATGCGTCTTCCGCAAAGGACGACCGCACAGTCCACCGAAAGCGCGTGTCTCCCGCACCGTCGAAGCCTGGTGGAGCCTCCAGTTCCTTGCCCGTGACGAAGGCGTCCGTTCCCCCCAGCACTGCCCGCACCTTCTCCCAGTCGTCGTAGAAGTACTCGGCAATCAGCGGGATCACCTTGCGCCGCATAACCCCGTCCACGTCCTGCCGCGACCTCGCGCCCAGGAACCAGGCGTGGCCGATCCGATGGTCGCGGTCCACGAACCATTCCAGACGGTCGTTCATTGTCCGAAGCACGGCCGGGAGGTCGATTCCGGCCTTCTCTCCGGCCTCCGTCAGCAACGTCGGATCGGGCGCAATCTCCTCGAACGTGAAGCGGCGGCGCAGCGCTGTGTCGAGGAGCGCGATGGAGCGGTCCGCCGTGTTCATAGTGCCGAGGACATGGAGGTTGGCCGGAAGGGTGAAGCGGTCGCCGGAGTGCGGCAGCGTCACCGCGATTTCGTTCTCCGCCCCGGCGCGCTTGTCGTCTTCGAGCAGGGTGATCAGCTCGCCCATGACCTTGGCGATGTTGGCGCGATTGATCTCGTCGATCACGAGGACGTATGGGAGGCGCTGCGCGGGGTCCTGCTTGAGGTGCTTGAGTAGCACGTTGGGGCGGTCGGGGGAGAGCCGGTGCAATGCCATCCCATTGAACTTTTTCCCTTGGAAGGCGGAGACAGGTTCCGGGTTGTCAGCCGATACCCAGTGCCAGCGAACGGCGCGACGGTGGGGAAAGCGCTGGCCCTCGTGGAACTCGTAGTCCCCGATGACCTCGCCAACGGCCCGGTAACGACTCGTTTCCCCGGCTTCCCAGGGCTTCGTACCTCCGCAGCTCACCGGTACCACGACGAGGTCGCCCCGCCTCATCTTGCTTCGAAAGGTCACGGTTTCCTGCGGGGCGAAATTGGCCAGCGGGCCCAGCTGCCCCTCCTTGATGCGGTTCCTCACGGCATCGGAGAAGTCGTACTGCGGATTCGACCAATCCTCGTTCTGGGGCCAATAGTGCCCCGCCCACCCGTCGCGCACGCACTCCTCGAACAGCCCCTGGTCCTCCATCGACACCTTGAAGAATCGCCGACTGCCCACCTTCTCCAACGGCGCATGCTCCGCTCTCGCCGCGATCTTCTTCAGCACCCCGTCCCGCGAAACCAGCCGCAGCCCGCCACTCTCCTCCGCCTCCGGCCTCAATCCCTCGACGAACTCCTCGTATCCGTAGGACTGGTGGAAGGTCACGAACTCGACGCGCTTCTCGTCCACCAGTTGGTCATAGCGCGAGCGGATGGCCACGGCATCGACGTCGTCCGCTGACCCGTCGCAGATCTCAACGCAGCGCCGGAACGTGGCGTAGGTCTTCCCGGTGCCCGGAGGGCCGTACAGGATGGTGTTGAGCGGGTGATTCATGGGTTGGCGGTCCCAATGGGTTGGTCGTGCGGGTCGGATAGGAATCGAGGTCGGATGGTCGGCGGGAATGGATCGCCGTCCGAAGCTGCCGTCCGGAGCTTCAAGGAAGATACCATGTAGCGCGGGTTCACGGTGGTTCGGGGAGCGGCGCTCGGCCCGCAGTCCGATGCTCCGACATCGGCGCGGAATGCTGGGGGTCCAAGGGGGCGGAGTGCCCCTTGCCCGTTCGGACGCCCGCGAAACGCTTCCGAGGCGCCGCTTGGGCTTCCGGTACGCGACGGGGCGCACGCGACGCCCTTCCGGGCTGAGATCGACCCCTCCGTCGCGGAACTCTCGGCCCGACAGTTCCACGCGAAGTACTCCCTCCAAGTGAAGGCGCGGCTTGCAAGGGACGCAGCAGCTGAGCCCGAGGCACCGCCGGAACCGGAGGTGGCACCGGCTGAGGAAACTGTCCAACCAGTAGCCCTGCGCGATGGCCCACTTCATCACCGTCGAGATCCCCTGACGCACCCGCTTGGCCGTCTGGTGCTTCTCGTTCCAGATCGGAAGCAGCACGCCCATAACATCGGCGGGCGCGACTTGGTCCACCCCCCTCCCGCCGACCCCGGGAAACGCATTCAGGCGCAGTGTCGACATTCACTGGCCCGCGTGCCGTTCGAACATCGGCACGGACTTGCGCCGCTTCGTCCGCGCGTCACCGCCTGATTTGGCCACCTTGCGATTGGCCAGCGCCGCATCCCGGCCCTCGGCCAGCGTCTAGAGACGGAAGGGACCGAGCCCCAACTCCCTGCGCTTGCCGTGGATGAAGAGTCGCTGGATCCACTGCTTGTAGCCGGACGGCTTGACGCGCAGCACGAAGCCGTGCTCGTCCCAGTACATGCCCGGTTCCCGGACGTTCCGCACGACAGCGGCGGCGAGTGTTCTGCAATAGTTTCCAAGTCGTTCATCATTTTTCAATCATTCTGTTGGGTAGCTCTTCAATTCTGGAACACACCGAGCATTCTGATACAGAAATGTAACATAAGTATCGTATAAATAGCAGCTTCACTCTCTCTACAAGACTGCCCTGAACGTGGCTGGACAGTACTTGTAACGACCGGTTGACGGACCCAAACGAGCGGCAGCGCGGCGTGGGCTGGCACGGGATCATCGACGATGCCCAGTCCAAGTTGAAGTCAGTTGACCCCAAGATTGTTTCGTGACGGCACACTAGCCTCCGCGTAGTTCGATACGAATTGCATCAAGCTGGGAATCCCCGGCTCGTAGCACGGAATTCCCCGGTGGACGACCGGCCAGATGTAGCCGCGGTGCCGCAGGGCGCGGTCGGCCTCTCGGACCGCGGCCGAGTCCGGTGCCTTACCGCTCGCCTTCCGCGTAAGGGCGGACCGGATGGCTCCCTTCACCTTCTGGCGAGGTACCGGCTCAGCCCCGGAGAACTCCACCGCGACACTGACGGAGATCGAGACCAGTCCGTCGCGGTCCAGTTCGTCGAGACGCCGGTCGTAGTAGAGTTCGCGCCGTCGTTCGAACGACGGTCTAGCGCGATCGACATCCGCGAGCGAGATTGGCGTGGCTGGGTCGGGACAGACCTTCCACAGCGCAGCCCCCCAGAACTGCACGAAAAAGGGATAGCCGTGGCTTTCATGTGCCACCTGCTGCAATGCCTCGTCCTCGATCGACCGGCAGCGTTCCTCAAGCGGAACGCGAACGGCGTCAGCAGCGTCGGCCGGTGCCAGCCGGCCAAGGGGCAGCTGCTCGCTGCGGTCCCAGAAGGATGCGCCCATGGTGCCTAAGTGGCGCGGTAAGTCGGGCGTGCCGGCGACGACCAACAGGACTGGCAGATCCATGCGCCGGAACGCCTGTACGGTGTTGAGCAAGGACCGGCCTGGCTCGACGCCAAGCATGTGGGCCTCGTCCACCAGGATGAGGAGGGGGCCCTTGCGAACCCTGCGGCCCAGGGCACGAGAGACCGGGCCCGGGGGCAGGCTGCGAAGCCGGACGCCGGCGGGCCGGACGGAGAAGCCGCGCAGCGCATCCAGCCAGCGCCTCTCGACCGACAGCGCTGCGGCCAGCTGCTCTACAGACCGGATGTCACCACCTAGTAGGTCGGCGACTGGCACATTGAGCGTCTCTGCCTCGCGCCGTGCCCATTCGATGAGGACAGTCTTGCCGTTCCCTCTCGGTCCATACAGGATGATGTCGCCGGCGGGAGAGTCACGATCCGCGAGGACATCCAGGCACTCCCGGATGGTCGCCTGCTGTGGTTCCCGTCCCGCCAGGTAGGGCGGGAGCTTCCCAGAGCCCGGCTGAAACGGGCTTCGTCCTGTAGCCGCGGCCCGCTGGTACGATCGGATACCTGCCATGGCAACCTCATAATAGGCTGCCTTGGACCTCTCTGGCACGATCGGGGCCGCGGAGGCGCTTGGCCGGTATCGAGGTCGGATGGAGGTGTGGCTAGGCGGATGCTGACGGTCGCAACGGTCCGTCCCGCGATTCGTGCGCTGGACCGTCGTGCTGGGCGGTCCGGCGACAGGTTGCTGGCCTCGACGCGTCCGTTCGGACGCCGATATGGGACATCCCGCAGCACGTCCAATCTCGCGAGACACCTGAATTGAGTCTCCTGATCGCGACTGTGGGCAGCCATCCCCGGTTGGGCACTCGATCGCTTGGACCTGCAGGCGGTACGCCGTCGAGTCCTCGCATTTGCCCCTGACGTCGAAGCCTCTCGCATAATGGAGGAAGCGCCTCGCGATTCTTCTCTGATCGAGGCGCGGCTCCCATGGGCTCCCGCTCCGACAGGATCCGATTGCTGCTTGACCTGCTGGAGCAGCGAATCGCAGTGCTTGACGGCGCGATGGGAACGCAGTTGCAGGTTGCCGGCCTCACGGCCCACGACTTCGGCGGACCGGAGTTGGAAGGCTGCAACGAGCATCTCGTCCTCACCCGCCCCGACGTCGTCCGCCGCATCCATTCCTCGTACTACGCGGCCGGCGCGGATATCGTCGAGACCAACACGTTCGGGGCCATGAGCATCGTGCTCGCTGAGTACGGGCTGGAGGACCAAACGGCCCGGATCAATGCCGAGGCCGGCCGGCTGGCTAGGGAGGCGGCTGACGAGCATTCCCGTTCGGGCCGTCCGAAGTTCGTGGCCGGGGCGATGGGGCCCTCCACCAAGTCGATCTCAGTTACGGGAGGCGTCTCGTACGGGGAGCTGATCCGCTCGTACCGCGAGCAAGCGCTGGCCTTGGCGGAGTACTCGGATCTGCTCATATTGGAGACTTGCCAGGACATGCGCAACGTCAAGGCGTCTTTGCTGGGGGTCGACGAGGCGCTGCGGGAGTTTGGGCTGAAGATCCCCGTGGTCGTCTCGGGGACGATTGAGCCGATGGGCACCATGCTGGCGGGCCAGAACGCCGAGGCCTTCACCGTGTCGCTCGAGCACTTGGACCTGCTCGGCGTCGGGCTGAACTGCGCGACCGGCCCGGAGTACATGACCGACCACCTGCGGACCATCCACGAGACGACCGCCGCTCGCGTCTCCTGCTACCCGAACGCCGGCCTGCCGGACGAAGACGGCAACTACGGCGAGACGCCCGAATCGCTAGCAGCCGTGCTGGAGCGCTTTGCCAAGAACGGATGGCTGAACATCGTGGGGGGCTGCTGTGGCACGACGCCCGAGCACATCCGCGTCATCGCAGAGATGGCCTCGTCCTATGTTCCTCGGCGATACAAACCCCGGCAACCGACGCGATTCACCGGCATCGAAGTGGTTGAGCCGTCACCGGACAACCGCCCGCTGCTTGTCGGCGAGCGGACCAACGTGGTGGGTTCGAGGCGCTTCAAGCGGCTGCTTTCGGAAGAGCGCTTCGAGGATGCCTCCGAGATTGGTCGGAAGCAGGTCCGCAAGGGCGCTCAGATTATCGATGTCAACCTTGAGAATCCAGACCGCGAGGAGCTGGACGACATTGATTCCTTCTACAGCCTCCTGATCCGCAAGGTGAAGGTGCCCCTGATGATCGACACCACCAGCGCCGAGGCGGTGGAGAGGGCGCTCACCTACTGCCAGGGCAAGGCGATCGTGAACTCGATCAACTTCGAGGAGGGCGAGTGGAGGTTCGACGAAGTCGTGCCGCTGCTGAAGCGGTACGGCGCCGCCGTCGTGGTCGGAGCGATCGACGAGGACCCGCAGCAGGCGCAGGCGATCACGCGAGAGAGGAAGCTCGGCATCGCGGAGCGGTCCCACGCCCTGCTGACCCAGAAATGGGGCTACCCGGAGCGTGACATCGTGTTCGACCCCCTCGTGTTCCCATGCGGCACGGGGGACAAGAACTACATCGGGAGCGCGGTCGAGACCATCGAGGCGATCAAGGCCATCAAGCAGCGGCTGCCCGGCGTCAAGACCTTGCTAGGGATCAGCAACATCAGCTTCGGTCTCCCACCCGCCGCCCGCGAGGTGCTGAATGCGGTCTTCCTGCATCACGCCACCGTGGCCGGCTTGGACATGGCGATCGTCAACACCCAGAAGTTGCGCCGCTACGCCGCCATCTCCGACCGGGAGAAGGAGCTGGCGGACGGCCTCCTGTACAACCTCCCCTGCGAGGAGCTGGCGGCCCCCGCCGACCATCGGCGGCAGGACGCGATTCAGAAGGCGGCTCTGAACCAGTTCCACATTGCCCGCGTGACCGAGCACTTCCGCGGAGCAATCGAGCGCGTACGGGCTGACGCCTCCCAGCTTCCGCTGGACGAGAGGCTGGCGAACTACATCGTAGAAGGAACCAAGGATGGGTTGACCGCGGACCTCGACCGCAAGCTGGCCGAGGATGCCGCTCCGTTGGAGATAGTGAACGGGCCCCTGATGGACGGCATGCGGGAGGTCGGCCGTCTCTTTAACAACAACGAACTCATCGTCGCCGAGGTGCTGCAGTCCGCCGAGTCGATGAAGGCGGCGGTCGACCATCTCGAACCGCACATGGAGAAGAGCGACAGCGCCAACAAGGGGACCGTCGTTCTGGCCACCGTCAAGGGCGATGTCCACGACATCGGCAAGAACCTAGTGGACATCATCTTCTCCAACAATGGCTACACCGTGCGCAACCTCGGCATCAAGGTGCCTCCTGAAGAGCTGGTCCGAGCCTGCCGCGAGCATGATCCCGACGCGGTGGGCCTATCGGGCCTGCTGGTCAAGAGTGCGCAGCAGATGGTCGTCACAGCTCAGGACTTGCGCTCGGCCGGCATCCACACTCCTCTGCTGGTCGGCGGAGCCGCGTTGAGCAGGAACTTCACACGCAAGCGGATCGCTCCGGCGTACGGCACCCTGACCTGCTACGCCAAGGATGCCATGAGCGGTCTCGCCTTGATGGATCGCCTCATGGACTCGACGGAGCTGGCAGCCCTCGAGTCCGAGAACGCCCCCGCGGCGGGCGACGAAGGCGGCCCGGCGCGTCGCTCCGCAGTCCGGTCGCAGCGGCGCAGCACTCGGGTGCGGCCCGACATTCGGCCAGTGAGGTGCCCTTACGGCGACCGTCGGATCGAACGGGTGCCGCACTTGCGACAGCTGTGGCAGTACATCAACCCCGCGATGCTCTACTCGCGGCATTTGGGCTTCAAGGGAAACTTCTCCAAGGCGCTCGCCGTCCGGGACGAGAAGGCGCTCGCGCTACGCGAGGCCATGGAGGAGGTCCAGTCCGAGGCGGAGCGGCACATGACGGTCCGCGCCGTCTGGCGCTACGCCGAGGCTGAGGGGGAAGGGAATCGACTGCTCCTGTACGAGCCGGCCAGCGGGCGGAGGATGCACGTCTTCACCTTTCCTAGGCAGCGCCGGGCGGACGGCTTGAGCTTGGCCGACTTCGTCGCCCTCCCGAATGGGCACCGGGACTCCGTGGCCCTGTTCTGCGTCACCGCGGGCGAGGGCATCCGCGAACGGGCGGATCGTTACAAGCAGTCCGGCGAGTACTTCCGCTCCCACGCCGTGCAGGCGCTGGCGATTGAGACTGCCGAGGCCTGCGCCGAGTGGATGCACCGGCGAATCCGCGAGGACTGGGGCTTCGCCGATCCGGCAGGCATGACGATGGCCGACCGCTTCCGTTGCCGATACCGGGGCCGGCGCTACAGCTTCGGCTACGCCGCCTGCCCTAGCCTTGAGGACCAGCGGGCGCTGTTCGAGCTGCTGCGCCCGGAGGACATCGGAGTTACGCTGACCGACGGCGACATGATGGATCCGGAAGCCAGCGTCAGCGCCTTGGTATTCCAGCACCCCGACTGCATCTACTTCGACGTCAACACCTAGCCTCGCGCCAACGCTGGCTCGGCGGTTCTTAGCCTCGGCAAGCTGGGATCAGATCGCGGGCGGCGTCCAGATGGTCGCGCCGATGTAGCGCTCCGGGCCTGAGGCCTCGTCCGTGAAGTAGTACATGGCTACCACTTTGCCGTCGGTGCGCTGGACGGCGCGGGGGTAGCCGATGTCGCGGCTGGCACCGTCGTCCCGCAGGACGATGTGGTCGCCCCATGTCCGGCCCCCGTCGCTGCTCAGCGTGGCGCGGATGCTGAAGGGTTCGGCCCGGTAACCGTAGATCAGGCAGATCCTGCCGTCCTCGAGCTGAATCATGGCGGGAGGATTGCCGACGCCAGCGTCCGGCACGGCCTCGCCCAGGTATTCCCAGGACGCTCCGTCGTCAACTGACAGGTAGGTCCCGATCCAGCGCTTCTGCTCGTCGCGCATCCGCACCGTGACTAGGATCTCGTTGTCGGAGAGCCTCACAGAGGCGGGCATGATCGAGAATCCCTCGGCAGGTTCCGGGCCGATCCAGGAGAGCCGTTCCCAGCTCGCGCCGCCGTCCGTGGTGCGGACGCACAGCGGGCGTCCCTCCCGGCCGTCGGACTTGGCCGCGGTGATGAACAGCGTGCAGGTGTTCTCGTCGTCCACGATGTAGTCCGTGCGGGGGGCGATCCCGGGGGCGTCGAAGTTGGGGATCCGGAACGGGCCGTCCCAAGACTTGCCGCGGTCGTAGGAGTAGAAGATGCGGCCCGTCCCGGCGTGGATGCTGTTAGTGCGGACGGTCAGGGCGAAGTCGGGATGCGCGAAATCAATGCCGCCCTCACTCTCGCGCATCTCGGGGATGGTGACTCCGGGCCGAGTAACACCATGCAGGTAGCCACCTTCGGTGAGCAGGTAGCCCTGCTCGCCCGGGTCTTCCAGCATCCATGTCTCGCCTCCGTCCATGCTGCGCGCCAGCATGGCGATCTCGGGCATCTCGCGGTCGATGTGGTGGTTCAGGCCTTGCTCCTTGTACCAGCCTTTGCCGAAGCCCACCAGGATCTCGTCGCCCCAGCTCCACACGCCGTGATTGGCCGGCCAACCGCCGAACATGCCCTCTTCGAAGTAGACCTTGACGTGGCGGGCGTCCTCGGCACTCGCCATCTCGGTAACGGGGGCTGGTTGCTCCTCGGTGGCCGAGCAGGCGGCCAAGCACAGTGCCAGCGACAGGCTGACTGCAATTTGTCTGCAGTTCATTGGATCCTCCACGGTCTGCCGCCGGGCGAGTACTCGCTCCGCAGGCCGATTCCTGCGCACGGTCCTTCATGCGTCAGACTAGGGAATAATACCGCAGTGAGCGGAGCGGACCCGGTATTCCGATCCTCGCCATGTTCCGGAGCGAGCGACGAGAGCGTGACGGACGGGGGAACGCCGTCAGAGTCGTGCTGCTTCGCCGCCGGTAACCCATGATGTTGCTGCGCCTTGCCGTTTCCTTCGTTGCCATCGCACTGGCAGCTTCCGCACAGACCAAGCTCCTGAGATACCCGGACATCCACGGGGACCGAGTGGCCTTCGTGTTTGCCGGCGACCTATGGACTGCGCCCGCCTCGGGCGGTGTGGCAGTCCGTCTGACCACTCATCCGGGGCTGGAGCTGTTTCCCAGATTTTCGCCGGACGGACAGTGGATCGCCTTCACCGGCCAGTACGACGGCGACGAGCAGGTCTACGTAGTGCCGTCGCAGGGCGGTGTGCCGAAGCAGCTGACGTTCTATCCGGCTCGGGGGCCGTTGGCCCCGCGGTGGGGGTACGACAACCATGTTCACGGCTGGACGCCGGACGGTTTCGCTGTCCTGTTCCGGTCCACGCGCTCGTACTGGGGGGCGAAGGACGGCCGGCTCTACACGGTTGCAGTCGGTGGAGGGCTGCCGGAGCCGCTAGAAATGCCGGTCTCCGGTGCCGGCGATCTCTCGCCGGATGGTCGCCGGGTGGCCTATTCGCCCCTGTTCCGCGACTTCCGTGCCTGGAAGCGGTATCAAGGCGGCTGGGCCCAAGACTTGTTCATCTTCGATCGAGCCTCGGGATCCGCTGAGCAGATCACCCGTCACATCCGATCGGACCGCGATCCGATGTGGATCGGCGACGACGTGTACTTCTCCTCGGACCGTAGCGGGACGCTCAACCTCTACCGTTTCGACACCAGCTCCAAGGCCGTCCGCCAGCTGACCAAGGAGGATGTCTGGGATGTCCGGTGGCCGTCCTCCGATTCTGAGCGGCGCATCGTGTACGAGCTCAACGGCGAGTTGAATGTCTTCGATGTCCGAGCGGGACGCTCGCGGAAGATCTCGATAGATGTTCCCACGGACGCGGTGGCCAGCAGGCCGCGGCGAGTCTCGGCCAGCGGGAACATTGAGAGCTGGGTGTTGAGCCCGAAGGCGAAGCGGGCCGCCTTTAGCGCGAGGGGAGACATCTTCACGGTGCCGGTCGAGAAGGGGCCGACGCGTAACCTGACACGCTCCTCGAACGCACACGACCGTCTTCCGAGCTGGTCGCCGGACGGGACGCGCATCGCATTCGTGTCGGACCTTACCGGTGAGCAGCAGATCCATGTCATGGATCATCTGGGCAAGGATTCTGAGCAACTGACTGAAGGTCTGCGGGGCCGACTCTACCGGATCGCTTGGTCACCGGATTCCAAGCGCCTGGCCTTCTCGGACAAGGATGGCAAGGTGTGGGTGCTGGATGTGGAGACCAGGCAGCTGCAGGAGATCGCTGACGAGCCTCGCGGCCGGATCACCGACTACCGCTGGTCACCACGTGGCGGGTACTTGGCGTTCACGGTCAGCGTCGCGTCGCGCGTGAATTCGATCTTCATCTGGGACGCCGCTGCCGGGCAGACGCATCAGGTCGGCGGAGAGATGTTCGACGAGGTCCTGCCGGCTTGGGGCAGCAAGGGAGATTACCTGTACTTCCTCAGCGACCGCGAATTCTCTCCGCTCATTTCCCGGGCGGAATGGAACTTCGCCACGAACCGCCAGACTGGCATCTTTGCACTCGCCCTGCGCTCGGACGTGCCGCATCCGTTCCCTCCCGAGAGCGACGAGGCAGAGATCGAGGATTCGGACGAGGAGAAAGAGGGGACTGCCGAGGGCGACGCTGGTGAGGAAGGCGAGGACGATGGCGGGGACGACGGTCCCATCCGCATTGACTTCGAGGGTCTCGCTGAGCGCGTGGCCCGCGTTCCAGTGGAGGCCGACAACTTCGTCGGCCTGCGCGCCGTGGAGGGCGCCCTGCTCGCGGTCCGCAGGCCGGCCTTCTACTACGGGCGGGATTCGGCCGGAGAGCCCGAAGCGAAGATCTTCGACTTGAAGAAGCGAGAATTCAAGACCGTCACCGACGCTGGCTCGTTCGAGCTCTCGAGGGACGGAAAGAAGATCTTGGTGCGCCAGCAGGGTGCGTACAAGCTCTACGACGTCAAGCCGGACGCCAAGTCTCCTAAGACAGTGGCCACGCGCGGGCTGGAGGTCGATCTAGTGCCGGCTGAAGAGTGGCAGGTGATCTTCGACGAAGTCTGGCGGCGGTACAGGGACTTCTTCTACGTGGAGAACATGCACGGCTACGACTGGGAGGCGATGCGTGACCGCTACCGCCCGTTGCTAGACCACGTCAGGCATCGGTCGGACCTCAACTACGTCATCGGGGAGATGATCGCCGAGCTCAATGTCGGCCATGCATACATCTCCGGTGGGGACTACGAGACGCCGGATCGGCCCAGCGTCGCGCTGATGGGCGCCGACTTGGAGCTGGACGCCGCCAGCGGACGCTACCGAATCGCAAGGATCCTCCGCGGGCACAACCAAGAGGAGGAGTACCGCTCCCCGCTGACGGAGATTGGCGTCGACGCTCGGGAAGGCGACTACCTGTTGGCGATCGACGGTGAAGACCTGCTCAGCACCGACAACCCATTCAGGATGCTGCGCCACAAGGCCGCGCGGCCGGTGGAGCTGCTGCTGGGCGACTCTCCGGACGGCGAGGGAGCGCGCACAGTGACGTACCGTCCGATACGGGACGAGTCGAAGCTGCGCTATTTGGCTTGGGTGGAAGGCAATCGCCGCAGCGTGGACGAGGCGACGGATGGTCGGGTCGGGTACATCCATGTGCCCGACATGAGTTCTGCGGGAATCAGCGAGTTCGTCAAGTGGTACTACCCGCAGATGCGCAAGGATGGATTGGTGGTCGATGTGCGCGGGAACGGAGGCGGAAACGTCTCCCAGATGCTGATCGAGCGGCTGAGCCGCAAGCTGTTGGGCACTCGGTTCTCCCGCACCAACTCCGACTTCCGAACTTACCCGAACGAGGTGTTCCTGGGAAGGCTGGTCTGCTTGGTCAGCGAGAACTCCGCTTCGGATGGCGACATCTTTGCTGCTCGGTTCAAGCAGGCGGGGCTGGGGCCGCTAATCGGGAAGCGGTCTTGGGGTGGCGTCATCGGGATCACGTCACACGGCCCGCTGATCGACGGCGGCGATGTCCGTGTACCGGAGTTCGCAACGAACGACTTGGACGGCTCGTGGATCATCGAGGGGCACGGAGTCGATCCGGACATCGTGGTGGAGAACGACCCCGCTTCGGTCATCGCGGGGCGGGACCTCCAGCTGGAGCGGGGGATTGAGGAGGTGCTGCGCAGGATTCGTGAGGATCCGCCTCTGCGTCCCACCCGTCCGCCGGACCCGGTGCGCACACGCTGAGGGCGACGATCTGCGCTGGTCGCGTCCGGCCTTGCCTCAGAAGATCCTGACCTATGCCGACTCGAGATTGACGCCGTTGGTGGTCGGTTCATGGGGCGCTGGCGTGACAGTTCTGAGCCGCATCCGCCGCTGGATGGAGCTACTGGGCGCACCTCATCTACCGTCGCTTTCCTCCATCACGAAGCAGCTGGAGTCCAAGCCACCCGGCACCAGCGTGAACGTTCCGTGACCAAGATGCCGAAGCGGGGCCGTCCAGTGGAGTGCCGGCTACCTAACCGGATACGGGACAGCCCGGGGGTGTCACACGGGCAATCCCTGTCGCGGCGCCGAAGCAGCGTACGGGGTAGCACCATATCCACGGCCAGGATCGCATGGCGCCTAGGTGCGCAGGCCCTACCGTCCGGGCGATGTCGCGCGCGCGAGCGCTCGGAGGCGATCGTGTAACTGATGGACTGCAGCTCGGCGAGCACCAGGTGTCGCGGGCCGCGGGCGATCATCCTCTCGCCGTAGTTCGGTCGGCCGCGTCCGGTCTCGTACCCGACCGTGAGCGTCGCCCGGTCAGGAAGCGCGACCGGGCGGCTCCAAGAGTCCGCGTGGCCGGCCTCCACGTCCGGGGGTTCCATGCGCCGCGCCGCTTCGGAGCGTCGGCTGGCGGTGACCAGCTCGCTCGTGGCGCGCGGGGTGGGTCACTCGAGACTTTGAAATCGACTGCGCAACTCCCTCAGCTCTCGCTCCGCCTGCTTGCGCGCGGCGGCCTCTCTCTCCGCTCTGGCCTCTGCCATTTCCGCTCTGGCCTGCTGCTTCCTGCGCGCTGCGGCCTCTCTCTCCGCTGTGACCTGCAGCTCCTGAGACCTCTCGTAGGGCTGGCCGGTCTTCGGGTTGATGACTTCCAGCGTCTGGCCGTTTACCAAGATCTTGGTGTCCAGCTCCTTGCTGCGGAGGCCGGACCGCGAGGTCTTCTCCTTCCAGGCCTTGCCTCCGGGCTGCAGTCGGTAGCGCTTCAAGGGAGGATCGGACTCCCGGGCGTACGGATCAAACACGAAGTACTCCGGGATGCCGATCTTCAGGTACTTCGCTGTCTTGTCCCTTAGATCCGCCGTGGTGTTCTTGGGCGAAACGACTTCCAAGACGAAGTCCGGCGGGCGGCCCTCCTCCGCGAGCTCGTACGACTTAGGTTTCGGCGGTCTGAAGACCGGGGCTTGCGGGCCCTCCCCCGCACGTGCGGCGGGCCCCTTCGCCAGCATGACGTCCGGGGCGACTGTCACGGTCCTGCCCTCGTCCTTGTAGGCGATGAAAACGTCGACTGTCACCAGATTCTCGAGCGTCTTGAGCCAGTTGCAGTGTCGCTCAATGGCGTCCTGCACGCGGTAGGCAATCGCGGCGTGAATTATGTTCTGGGACAAGCAGTGACCATCCTCTTCGTAGTCCACACCATGCACGGGCGGCTCTCCGGCGTAGATCCCGCCTCTCTTGGGCGGCGGGGTGCGGAGTGTCCGCAGCGACGGTGCGGGAGGAGGCGGCGCGGGCGCAGGTGGCGGAACGGGCTCGACATGCTGCCGGATAATTCCCCTCCTCGCCATGTCACTGGCGGTCCTTGAACCGCCGGGTCTCATGCTAGCACGGCGGCCTTCTGGGCCCTCGTCGCCCGGCGAAGTAGGCGCATCGCCGGTCAGCGGGCGGGGGCACGGAGCGGCCCTTGTGCAAATGACCGGGGCGCGCGGGGATGCGTGGAATGGGAGTGGGCCGCGGGACCGGTCTCGGTCGCAGCTCGATGTCGGCGAGGGTGTCTCTGGAGTGCTCTCGTGCAGCGAGCGGCCGGAGCCACAAACGTCAGGATCTCGGTGCCTTGGACTTCGTCGCAGCGAGGTGCCTAAGCCATGTCTGAAGAGGCTGCTCACAGATGCCGTTGGCGGTCCGACGGAGACAGTGCCAGCACTACGGACTGGTGCTGAGCACCAGATGAATTGGTTGCCTGGGGGCGGTTTGGCGCAGTCTGTGTGGACGACGGATAGTCTCACTATTGCAATTGATCCGCAACACCGTTGCTCGGCGAGGCGGGGGCTAGAGCCCCTGCTGAACGCGCTCAACGCCAGCCGCACGGTGTGTCCCGGCACCGACCTGCGCCTCGTCTACGAGTTCACAGCCTGGGGCCGGGGCCCGACGCCTCCGACCGCGCCGGCTGGCCGCCCGGCCTCGGCTCGGCGGCACGTCCCCGCGATCGATCGGCACGCAGCCCTCCACCAGTCCGACCCGCTGCCCGGCCACGACACAGCAGGCCGACGCGGCTCAGAACTGCCCAGCCAGCGCCCCATGAACCGACCACCAGCTGCGTCACTCTCGAGGCGACACATGTCGGGATCTCTGAGCCAGGACCCAGTTGAGAACCGCTACTAAGGAGTTTCCAGGTGTGGTGGAGGGAATTCCGCTCGAGAGGCATCCGCCGGCGTCCGTAACGGCCGATCGAGCGTCGTGCAACCGCGCCGAACTCCTGTTAACCCAGCCTGCTACACTGACTCTGGAGGCGAGATTGGGTCGGCGTAGCCCCCGCGCTCACCCGTCTGCACATTTGGCGATCGTCGATGGCTCGCAGGCACCTAGATTGGATGAGGCAGGCTCACCGCGACCTCGGCCATGCCCGTATGTCGGCATCCAATGATGACTTCGAATGGGCCTGCTTCGCCGCCCAACAAGCAGCGGAGACGTCTCTCAAGGCCGTCTTCCAGCGTCTCGGGGGAGACGCGTGGGGGCATTCCGTCACCGGCTTGCTCGATGCATTGCCAGGAACGGCATCCGTCACCGAAGCCATGCGGGATTCAGCCATGGATTTGGACCGCCACTACATCGCGCCGCGGTATCCGAACTCGTATCCTGAAGGTGCCCCGTGCGACTTCTACACGCCGGGAGAGGCGAATCGTGCCATCACCACATCAGAGCGCATCATCCAATTCTGTGAGAGTCTCCTGGCTCGACCAAGAGGGGACGATCGAGAGTCTGCGCCGGGCGATGGCAGAGGTGAAGGTCCGAAGCCCCGAGATTGATCGCGTGCTGTTATTCGGTTCCTTGGCAAGGGGGGACGCGGCACCTGGAAGTGACGCTGATCTGCTGATCATCCTTCGCGACTCGGATCTGCCCTTCCTAGATCGGTTCCCCCGCTATCGACCCGCAGGCGTGGCGATCGATGTTGACGTGTTCGCTTACACCCGGGAGGAATTGCGCAAGATGCTCGCCTCCAGGAATCGCTTCGTCCGGCAAGCGCTCCGCGAAGGTGTTGAGCTGCTCTGACGGAATGCAGCCGCTCTCGGCATGCCGGTCTGCGCCGCAGATCCCAGAGTCGAACCGCCTGACGCGCGAGTGTCCCGGGCCTCGATGCTACGGCTCCGAATGAGGACCGGTGGGCTAGCCGTCCGCACATCCTTCTCCCGCCGCGGAACGCCTCGAGTAGGCTGATGGGTCCTCGTTGGAAGGGACAAGCCGCGGGATCGCGCGGCGGGCGGAAACCCACGCGGCTGCCGGCGCTTGGGCCTCTTCGCATCCTAAAACCCCTCAGACACTTCGGAACAAGCAGTGTGTACTTCTTGTAGAAGTATCGGTAACTTCCTAGGTAGGCGAGAAGCAGTTCGGATCTGGGGCCGGCCTGATGGCGGAGCTGCCGTGCCGAGGAAGGGAGACCATGGATCTCGCTCGCCTTGTGTGAACGATGGGACTCCGGCAGTCAGCTTGCGGGCGAGGTGGGAGCAAGTTGTCGCCCCGAAGACCCCTTGACCCTATACTTCAATACCGCGAATAGCTCGCTAGAGAGAAATCTCCGCATCCGGCTCGCCGCCCTCCAAAGCGTTCATGTACGCAAGGCACAGGTCTCGAGTGCGATAACGACCGTAGCGAGCGACTTCCTTCTTCTCGACGATCGGAAAAGTTGAGTAAACAAATCGCACATCCTCTCGATCAATGATGCCGTACAGGAGGAAGAACAGGGCATCAAGCTTGGCACGAAGCTTGAGTCGACGATCTTCGTTCCAGCTGAAGGGAGGCCGTACGTCGCCTGATCCAGTGACGTAGTCCATTTCACGGGCAAACGGTGCCATGTCGTGGGCCGCGTAGGAGAGTTCCAGCACCGCCCGGCTGACAATCTGTCTCGCCGTCTTTCCGCCGAAACGGATGGTCTCGAACTTGCTACGTGGCACGACGGGTAGCTGTTCGACTACAAACCAGTTCAAGTGCTGACCCTGGATCTTCTGACGTGCGACATAATCAAGTGGTATTGAGTTGAAGTTCGCGACGAGACAGGCTATATCCTGAGCTGGAACATCGTCAATAAACACGAGTGGTAGAGTGTTTCCGGCCCCAGAGCGCGGAACAAGAGAGGCGATCATTGATCGCTTGTTGGTGGGGGCTGTCACATCCTTGAAGCAGAACAAGAATGACTCATCCTCCAAACCAGTTGCGCTCTCGGGAATCCAATACCGCGGATCCGGAATCCAACTAGGATCTTGGTGCTGATCTAATGATGACCGAACAGGCTGACCAGGCCGATGCGGATTCTCTGGATTGACGATGACACTGGCAGCACGATGATCAAACGCCTGAACCATCTTGCCTTCATACAGAGGCAGCCAACTTCCCTTGGCGCTCTTAAACTTGTTGTTTCCGACAGGCCAAGCGTGCTCCTTTTTTTCCAAGTCCCTACGACTTCGAAACATCGTGGAATCGTTTGTCATGTCAATCATACGGTGATACTTCACCGGCCAAGCCTTCTTGGACTCTCCGCTTGAACGATCAACCAAAACGGGCAGACGGCGATAGACGGACTTTGTGATCTCAGCGGCCTTGCGTGAGCGAAAGATCGGCGCAGTGCCTGTGTTAGGGTTGACCAAGCCAAACTCTCTTGACGAGAGACAGAACCATCGGTCCCGGTCTCGCAACTCGCCCACGCTCTGCAGAAAGAAACCGCACCGCGCCGGAGAGTCACGAAGTACTCGGCCGGATAGGTCTTGCTCAATTATGCGTCGCGACTTTAGGGCAACAAACACGCAGAACTTGAATGATCTATGAACGGCTGGAAAAAAGGGAGGACCATCGAGTCCCAAGCGACGATTCTCAAAGTCAAACAAAGCCTTTAGTCGACCCGTTGTAGCGACACTTCGAAAGAACGTGGCAGCCGTCTTGTCTCCCGCGATGCCCGATGGTATAAGGAGTCCAACTAGCCCGTCACGGTTCAATAGATCCATGGACCGCTCGACGAACAGTGAGTAAAGATTGATATCTCCTCGTCCTAGGAGCGGATACTCTCCGCTTTGGCGAGCTACTCTGGAAGCGGACGCTGCCCGAGTGCTGGCAATATGGAACTCGTCCGCCAGAGAATCACCAGCAGACTCAAGGCGCCCAATCATGCGCTTTCGATCCGTGGCTCGTCGTGCCATGGCGATTTCCACCCTCCGCGTAGAAAACCATTCGATCTGCTGCAGTTTGATACGGTCCCAAGGTGGATTGCCGACGATAGCGTCGAACCCACCCCGCCGAGTCCGGGACCTCCAATCAGTCCAAACACCTGGAAACTCGACTTGCCAGTTGAAGAATCGTTCCTCGTCTGCTAAGCGAGAGGCCTTCTTCAATAGTTTTGTGACTCGATCTGAACCTTGTCGTTTGCTTGAGACTTCGGCTGTTCCATCTGCGATCGCAACCGGATCCCCTAGCGCTCCGGAGAAGTAGGTGCTCAGCGCTGCCTTGTCCTTCCGGTCACTGATTTCGAGCCACTCGAATGCACTCACCAATGACAGGAAGGCCCGAAGCGGGGCAGTGTGTTTCGCCACTTCACTGAATACCTGTGAGGATTGACTCGCCTCAGAGATTTCCGAATCCGGCAAATCTTCGATGATTCGGATTGCGTCCTCAGCTAGCATGGCTCGCTTGATGGGACCGTCCAGATATAGGGATCCACCGCGCTCTGCTGCCTTGTCGATGCCGGTTCGTACCCAACAGCCAAATAGGCTATCCCCGCATCGAATGTGGTGGTCCAAGAAACTCAGCGGTGCTCCTACAGTGAAGGTGTGCAACCACAAAGCAACCTTGGCAAGTTCCACTGCCATAGGATTCTTGTCGACGCCGAACACGCATCGCTTTAGGACCATGCGCCGAACGATGTTACGATCTTCAAGTCTTGCCCTATCGATTGACCAGCCCTGTCGCTTAGCATTGACGAGGATCGTGTCGCGAATTTTCTCAATTCGCTTGGCAGTCGGTGAGATGTATCCATCAACAGCATTTTCACTGTCGGCCATTGCGACGATCACTTGTTCGGACAAATAGTCGACAAGTCGTACCAAGAAATGCCCAGAACCCATCGCTGGATCACAGATCTTGAGTCTTAGGATGCTCTCAGAAGGATCTAGTTGTTCCAAGTTACTATCTTTAGATGTGTCGGTTTTAGCAACACTAACTGCGCGCTCAAACACACTCAATCGATCGTTTATTAAGGGACCTACAGTCTCAGAAAGAATCAATTCAACTAGTTCATCCGGTGTGTAATAGCTGCCCGAAGTCTTTCTAGCATAAATGTTTGGACGTACATTAATACTATCACCATCACGAACTAATTCCTGTTCAATTAGTCGTTCATAAATGGACCCAAGCTGCTGTACGCTCAGGTCAGAATAGTTGATATAGCGACGCCCATTCGGCGTCTGTTCGAACGATAGCGCATCGATAATGTCAGCCATCACCGTGTCCGAGAGGCGAATCTTAGACAGCAGAGGAACTTGACAGGGACTGAACAGACCTCCATTGTAGGGCGGTAATCCGATTGATTGATCGCCCATGTCTATGGTGCGACTTAGATCAAAGAAAACGTCCCAATAGCGTGCCGAGAATGACGAAAACGTTCCGGATGAACCTAGCCTATGGCCAACATCGTCACGGACTGTCCGTCGAAAGGCGTACGGTCCATAACGCTTTCCACCTATCGGAAGCAGGCCTCGGTCTTCGGCATAGTGAATGAATAGAAGCCGATACAGGAGTACCAAGCTCGCCTCGCGGACTTCGCTCAAACGCGAGTTGGGAGTCTCTTCTGCAATTGCTTGGACGATCCGGGGAAAGAGCGTTCCGAATACAACATTTGACAAGTCTGCCGCAACTCGTTCTTCATAATATCGACTCTCGTCAATTGCGCGTAGGTGAAACGACCGCGGGTCTGAAGTACTCGAACGGAAGGCCTCACGCCTGAGCACGAGCAGGAAAACTTTTAGGCAATGTCTCTGGTCATCGTCTGTAAGCGAGAACAGGTCGGAGCTAAACTGCAAGATCCCAAGCGCCTGGCGGAGGTCAATCTCAAAGTAGTCCTCAGCGATCGAACGCGCTCCTTGGTAATAAAGCCTCCAAATAGCCCCATTAGTTAGAAGACCCCATCGCAGAACTCCTGTCGTGAGGTCGTCTGCGCGACGCAAGTATCGAAGCACCTGGGTAGAAGGAACGGTTTCTCCCGGATGACTGCCTGAGCCTTGGTCAAGCGGACAGAGCCATCGTTTAGCCTCCACCAACGCTAAGCCCAGCTCGTATCGTCTCCACTCGTCCCTACGCTGATTAGCGCGTCGCTTACTCGCTTGATCGGCGAACAGCAAACCATCGGGAACTTCAGTTCGTCCCCTAGCGGAGAGGTTCTGTTGTCGCAAGCTGGCAGTCCATCCCAGTCTGGCCAGAATCGGCCAGATTAGATCGTCCTCAGTCTGACTCTCGTTTGGGGCTCCTTCGATCGGGAAGGCATCGAAAACCTCGAGCAGGTCGCTCCTAAGAGCGTCGAGTGCTTCATCGTTGATCGCCTTCCATTCCGGTGTGTCCGTGATGGACTCGCAGATGAAGTCACGAGCGAACAAGTTCCCGCGAATTGCTTCTTCTAGATTCATGTGACGCTCCCCTCCAGCGAATGCTCGGACCGCCACGCCATCGGTCCGGCGTGACCTGCGCCTGTAATACCGAGGCCGGAGGAATGGCACTTCGCTACGGGGCTGGTGGATTCTGCGGATGGATCCCGGACGGTGATCAGAGCCTCCTTCGAGTCCCAAGATGGTTGAGCGAGACAGTGGGCTCTGGCGGCCGTTCCGATCCACGATCGTTGGTGCTGAGCATCGGGTAGGAAGGAATCAACGGTCTGCAGTTGAACGACATGGTCGGCACCATGGCAGGCCCCAGAGTAGCACGTGCCAGCAACAGAAGCAAGCACTTGCCCAATTCGCCGGTACGACGTGGTCCTGGGCGTGCAGTGTGGATTGGCTGGCATCATGCGAGGTCTACGACTGTTCGGAGTGGCTGTTAGCCCGGGCCGTACGCCGAGTTGACTCTTCGGCAAGGTGTTGTGCGGATCAGCGCTCTCGTGGTGGTAGGCGTTGAGACTGCGGTGTCCAGAGAGCGAGTCACGGAGCCGCCGAGGACAGCTCTGAACCTCCTACGTAGGTGCGCGACCGTCGGGCCGGTCAAGAGGGGCGCACTTGCAATGATCACTTGTGACACCATCGTACCGACCTCCATTTCTGGGACCCACGGCAGTCGGCCCGGAGCAGGCAGCTGTTCACCCCGATCCTCACCCGTATCGGTAGCTGCTCTCACCGAAGCATGCTCGCGCCCTGAGTGCTCGAGTGTGCTGCGACGATAGCTATTCGCCTCTTCCGCTCGTTCTAGGCCTTGATGCGATGGTCGGCACGAGAGATCGTACGCAGCGGATGCAGTCGGCAAATCCATCTAGCAAGTGCCAACTCGTCAGGGCTGAACTCCGGCCACGGGCAAGTCGGCTGCGGTGCGCCCAGTCGAGTGCATGAGGCCCGCTTGGGGCCCATCCAGAGCTTCAGGCTTCGGCAGCGTGCTGGAGGGCTCTCAAGTAGCCGATAGCGAACGCCCATCCCATCTGGGAGCCGACGGTGTCGTCGGTGAACTCCGGCGTGTGGTCCGGGATGATCAAGTAGCGGTAGCCAACCTCAGCGAAGGCCTTCATGCAAGCCAGCATGTCGCAGTCACCTTCGTCGTGCCGGACCTCCAAGTACTTGAAGTAGGGCGTCTCCACCCGGACGTTCCGAAAGTGGACATGGTTGATGCGGTCGCGCGTACCGAAGTACCGGATGGCTTCGGCAGCGTCCTCGCCCATCTCGGTAGTCACGCCCGTGTCCAGCGTGATGCCATTGGCCGGGCTGTCGACGGTCTCTATCAGGCGCCTCTGATCGGCGATAGACCGCACCGGCTGCGCCGCTCCTCGGAAGACCGGGATGGGAGGGTCGTTCGGATGTTGTGCCAATCGTACTTCGGCCTGCTCGGCGACCGGGACCACCTCGCGCAGAAACGTCTCCATCCGGTCCCACAGCTGCTCGCGGGAGTGTTCGCCGACGTTGGGCAGCGGAGGCAGATTGCGAGTCCTAGCTTCGTCATAGTCGCGGAGGCCGATGCCTCCCCGACCAGTGGTTCTGGAGTAGCCCTCCGATCCGCGCAGCGGCGTGAAGTTGTACTCGACAACCGGAACACCGAGTTCTCCGGCAAACCGGATGTTGGCCTTCACGGCGGCCAGCTCCTCATCGGCCCCAAGCTTGCCGTGCAAGATAAAGTGCATCCTACCGAGGCGCAGCATCATCGGTGTCAGGCCGGCCCCCTCGATGCGGGCCTTGATCTTGAGCAGCTCGTCGCGGTCCCAGCGGGCCAAGGGAGTTTCGCTGGAAGGTCCCCGGTCCGTGGCCGGAACGAGTCCGCGGCGCCGAGTCTCGACCGTGTAGCGGGTAGGCATGACCACGTGCTGGATGCCGAGCATGCGGAAGAACGCCAAGGTCTCGTCGGCCAAGTCCCGCAAGCCCTTGCCTACCTTCAGCTCGCGCTGTGCTTCCGCGGCCCGGGCGGCCAGCGTGGCGGCTGCCAAGGCTCCGGCGCTGGCAAGCAGATGTCTTCTTGACTCGATCATGCGTTCACCGCTTGCACTAGGCCACGAATGTAGCCGTGGGAGAACGAGCGCCCGATCTTGCGCCCGGGAAGGTCTCCGGGGATGTCGGGACTGTGGTCGGACACGATGGCATGCTCGTACCCGACCTCCTTGTAGGCCCGCATTGCCTCCAGCATGTCGACATCCCCCTCATCGATGAAGGTCTCCTCATACTGCGGCACGGCACCCCGCACGGCGCGGAAATGCACATGGTGGATCGCTCCACGCCCTCCGATGCGCCGAATGGCGTCCAGGACGTCCACGCCCATCTCGGTGACCGTGCCTTGGCAGAACGTGAAACCGTTGGCTGGGCTGGCGACAGCGTCTAGGAAGGCCTCCACATCCTCGGTGGAAGTCAGAATGCGCGAGACGCCGCGCATCTCCTTCACGGGCGGATCCTTGGGGTGCAGGGACATCCTCACGCCCGCCTGCTCCGCGGCGTCCATCACGCCTGCGGCGAAGTACAGCATCCGCTCCCAGAGGTCCTCCTTGGTGATCCGGCCGTATTCCTCGAACGGCGGCGCGTCCTGCACGTTGGCGTAGTCGAAGGCCTTGTAGGTTGCTCCGCCTCGACCGGGCTTGTCGTAGTAGCCGACTTCCGCTCCCCACTTGAAGTCCGGCGACCAGCGCCACTCAATGACCGACACGCCGCGCGCACCCGCCGCAGCCAAGCTCTTGCGAATGTTCTCAATGGCTTGGTCTCGGCCGTCAGTGCCCATCATCGGCTCCTGAAGCCAGTCCAGAGGCAGCATAAGAGAGTGCAGCTTGAGATCGAACTCGGCGCATCGGTTCTGGACCGCTTGGATGTCCTCCTCGGACCAAAAGCCCTTGGCCTCGGCGTCCACCTCGTCAGTGCCTTGCAAGACGACCCACTCAAGGCCGAGCTGCGCCATCCAGCGCAGTGTCGCCTCGTCCAAGCTGCCGATGTTCTCCGACAGCCTCGGCTGCCACGTTTCGGTTGCAGCCGGATCAGCGACTTCCCGACTGCACGATGAGGCGCCCGCGATGCCGCCCGCGGCCGTACCCAGGAACGTCCGACGGCGGACCCGGTGCAGTCGGGAAGCGCGGCTGACTCTGGCAGGATCCATGATTGAGAATCGTAGCACCTACTGAGGATGCGGAACGGCCGAGATACCAATCGCTTCGGCCAACGGTGGCACGCGTGGCTGCGCAGCGGCACCCAACCTCCAGTCACGGGCCGGCGTGCCGGATTCGTCAGAAATCAGAGCTGCGGCTCGCAGTTGTCAGTACACGGGTGTGCCGTAGGGGACTGGGGTCTCGATCCGCCGGATCTCGCTCACGCGGGCGATCTTCCACTCCTTGCCGAGTTGCTCCAAGTAGAACTGCTGCACTTCATTGCGGTCCTCGTAGACGTATTCCACGCGGACCTCCGCCAAATCGCCAGACCGGGTCGGAGCGTTCATCGCGATGCCTTTGATGTCCTCGTTGCGTTCTTGGAGGAAGCGGGCGAATCGCTCGCTGCCCATCTCCTCCGCGCTCTGCCGGAGCGTGCGCTCCATCTGGGCGGTGTAGCAACTGAGGTAATCATCCACCTCGCCGTCGCGAGCCGCGTCCAGCATGGCGTAGATCGCGTCCCGCGGTTCTAAAGGCTTGGCCTTCTTCACGATGCCGAGGATGCCGCTGTCGAAGTCACCGCTGCCCCGAAAAGTGTCGAAGCCGCCACGGTTCCAGACGATGACGACGAGGCCGACCACGATCAAGGCAATGGTGATCGCTTGTGCTTTGGCGTCCTTGGTCACGGTCGCGGCAGTTAGCGCCTCTGGCCGCGCTGGATCAGCGTGAGATCAAGGTTGCCCCGATCGTCGACGACGGTCTTGCGCAGGCGGGGCAGCACCTCCTCCATGGCTTCGAGGTAGAGGCGACTCTCGGTTACTTCGGGATTCCGTCGGTGTTCTGCGGAGAGCCGCTCGAATCTGGTCGCATCGCCTTGGGCCCGCTGAATCTTCCGTTCCCGGTAGCCGAGGGAGGCTGAGAGCATCTGCTGCCCCTCTCCACGCGCTCTGGGAATGATGTCGTTGGCGTAGCCTTCGGCTTCGTTGACGATACGAGCGGCGTCAGCTCGTGCGGATGCGACATCACGGAAAGAGTCCGCTGCCTCCGGCGGCGGAGAGACGAAGCGGATGTTGACGGTCGACAGCACCACGCCTAATCCGTGGCTGTCCACCAAGTCTTGCGCGATCCGCCGAACCTCCTCCTGGATGGCTACTTTCTCGGTAGTGAGAACTTCGTCCACCGAGCGGGCGGAGATCTGGCGGCCGAGGGCCGACTCCACCGCGTGTGCCACAGCTTGGTCGGCTTCGCGGGCCCGGAACAGGTACTCGGCCGGGCTGGCGACACTGTATTGGGCGACCGCCCTTACGTTGAGGATGTTCTGGTCCCCAGTGAGGAATTGGGAGATGACCGGGTCGGCAGGCAAGGGGTTGGCCTCGTCGGCGACCTCCCCGCCGATGAACGCGCGCTTCAGCTCCCGCACCTTGAGTTTGTGGACGGCTCCCGCCGGCCAAGGCCAGTGCCATCGCACGCCCGCCATCACTTGGTCGCTGGCGATGGCCCCGAACGTCGTGGCGACAGCCTGCTGCTCCGTGGAGACAAAGTACGTTCCAGAGGCGAGCCACACTGCGAGGACGATGGCGGCGACATGCCGAGCGGGCAGGTTGTGGAACCGGCTCCATACGCTGCGGGCTGCCGCTCCCCCGCCAGTCGGTGCTGAGTGGGCATGCAAATGCATGGCGGCTACTGCCCCCTCGACATCAGCCGCAGCAGTTCGGAGTCAGCGCTCAGAATTACGGTGGTCTCCTCGTCCAGCGCCTTCCGGTAGGCCTCCAGCGTTCTGGTGAGCTTGTAGAAGGCTTGGTTCCGAGAATACGCTGCGCCGTAGATCCGGGCCGCTTCGGCGTCGCCCTCGCCCTTCGTGGACTCGGCCTCCCTGTATGCCTTGGCTAGGATCTCCTCGCGGCGACGATCGGCTTCCGCCCGGATCCGCAATGCCTGCTCTTCGCCTTCGGCGCGGTACTGGCGGGCGATCCTCTCGCGTTCCGCCCGCATTCTGGCGTACACGCTCTGCTTGTTCTGCTCTGGCAAGTTGAGGCGCTTGATCCTGACGTCGAGCACCGAGACGCCGTACTGTCGCAGCGCTTCCGATCCGCTCCGTTCGGCGAGCCCGTCAAGGACTTGGCCGGTCCGCACTTGAGCCGAATCAGTGGACACGATCTCTTCCAGATCGAGGCCGGCGATCGCCGCCGCCAAGCCGGCCCAGATCAAGTCGTGCAGCCGCATCTCGGCAGCGAGTTCGGTCCCGACGGTTTCGACGAATGCTTGCGGGTCTGCGATTTGCCAAAGGGCGTAGCTGTCGATGGTGAGATTCTTCTTGTCGCGGGTCAGGAACTCGGATCGCGGGGGGTTGTACACTCGCACGCGACGATCGAAGAACCGCACTTGATGCACAAACGGTACCTTGGCCTTAAGGCCGGCTTCGGTGAACGTACGGACCGGCTTCCCGAACTGCGTGACGAGGGCGAACTCTGTCTCACGGACGGTGAACAGCGCCGACCAAGCGACGAGCAACGCCGCGATCACAGCAATGATCGCCCTGTTCTGTTTGGCAGCTTGGCGCCAGTCCCAGCTTCCCGGGCCGTGGTGGTGATGCTCGTGGCCGTGATCGTGCGAATGGCTGTGGTCGTGGGTGTGGGAATGGCCGTGTGAGTGCGTGTGGTGGTGATCGTGCATGGTCTACTCGGCGCCGGGGGGAATCTCAAAGGGTGGAGGGGGCTGCTGCATTTGGGAGCCGGGCGGTGCTACGAATACACCTTCGTCGACTGTCCACAGCGTGCGCCGTCCGCGGGATGTGTCTACGATCAGTTTCTTGCGGCCCGGTAGGATCTCCTCCATCGCTTCAATGTAGAGGCGGGTGGAAGTCGGGCCGGGAGCCCCGCGGTAGGCCGACTCAAGCTGACTGAACCGGGCCGCGTCGCCCGCGGCCCGGTCGGACCGGCTCGCCATGTAGCCATGGGCCTCTTGGACCAACGCCTCGCCTTGGCCGCGGGCCAGCGCAACCTGTTCGTTGGCGTACCCCTCGGCCTCGTTGATCATGCGGTTCTTCTCCTCGAGCGCACCGGCCACCTCTCGAAAGGCGTCTACTACTTCGACCGAGGGGTGCAGGTCTTGGAATCGGACATGGAGCACTCGGGCTCCGGTCCGGTAGGCCTGCAGTCTGGCGCTCAGTTCCTCGGCGGCTTTGAGTTCAGCTTGGTGGCGGCCGGTCGTGAGCAAGGAGTCCAGAGGGACAGTGTTCACGACGGATCGCAGCGTAGCTTCCGACGCCGATCGGATGACTGCCTCCGCGTCCACCTGCTGGAACAAGTAGTCATCGGGGCGCTCGATGTCGTAGTGGACGACGGCCGTCATCTCGATCATGTTCTGATCGCCGGTCAGCATCAAGGTCTCCTCTTCTTGGAGGCGGATGCGCCCGTCCCGATGCTGGAGGTTCCACTCGTAGGAGGGCGGCTGGCTAAACGCCTCTTCCACTGACGTCCGGAAGCCGATCTCGATGGCGCGGGCCTTCTTGGCCTCGACTCGCGTCAGCCGGTCGACCGGCCACGGGAGCTTGACCTGCAGGCCGGGCGAGCGGTGCGGCAGGACCTTGCGTCCGAAGCGCTCGATGACGCCGGTCTCATTGGTGTTCAGGACGACTACGGAGGTCGATATCCACAGCGCGGCCAGCAGTACGGCGGACGGCTTGAGGAGACTCCTCCGGTTCTCGACCAACCATGCGAACCCCGCGGCCGGATCGATCTGTCGCAGAACATTCAGCACTGCAGTCCAGAGTCGGTCCAACCCTAGCGATCCCGAGAGCCTCTGCCGCCAAGAGAGCTGCCCCGCTGGCCTCTCGACGCGCAACAGCCGCACCGAGTTGAGCATCACGAAGATCGAGGAGATCTGGTGGACTCCCGCAGCGAGAGCGGGGCCCATCCACCCCATTCCGGCAACGTAGACAGCGACGACGTTGACCACGCCGGCGAACAGGATGATGTTCTGCCAGACCGTAAAGACCGCTTTGCGGGAGACACCGAAGAGCTTCGGGAGCTTGCCGATGTCACGGTTCAGGTCCACTACGTCGGCGGCTTCCGCAGCGATGTCGGCGCCGGATCCGGAGATGGCGACGCCTACATCGGCCGCGGCGAGAGCCGGGGCGTCGTTGACGCCGTCGCCGATCATGGCCACCTTGCGTCCTTGGACCTGCAGCTGCTTGATGCGGTCCAGCTTGTGCTCAGGAAGCAGCTCGGCCTCGACATGCGTAATGCCGACGACACGGGCCATGGCGTCGGCAGCCTTGCGGCGGTCTCCCGTCAGGAGGACGATGTTCGCGATGCCGAGGTCTTCGATCTCGTGAATCGCGTCGCGCGCTCCAGGTCGCGGTGTGTCGCGCAGGAGAATCGCCCCGATGAGTTCGCGGTCGGCGGCTACAAGGACAGGTGTAGCGCCGGCGCGATCAGCGGCGTCTAGGTAGGAGGTCGGGACCTCGACTCCGTTTGCCGAGAGGAAGGCTTGGTTGCCAGCTCTGACGGCCTGGCCATGTGCTCGGCACTCCGCACCTCGCCCCGGAACGATCTGAGCGTCGTCGGAGTCGAGCACCGCGATCCCGCGGTCCGCCGCCGTCTGGACTATGACCTTGGCCAAGGGGTGGTCGGAGCTGGCTTCGGCGGTTGCGCCTAGGGAGAGTACCTCTCGCTCGCTCTGGCCGGAGGCGGGAAGAATTTCGACGATTTCGAATTCGCCTGTGGTGAGCGTCCCGGTCTTGTCGAACACGACCGTGTCAATCTCGGAGGCCTTCTGGACCACTTGGCCGCCGCGGGCCAGCAGGCCGCGCCTCGCCAGCCCACCGATTGCGGCGACCATCGCGGAGGGCGTGGCTAGGATCAGAGCACAGGGACATCCCACGATGAGCACTGCGACGGCTCGGCGGACGCGTTCGGCAGTCTCGACATCGGACGAGAGGAAGTAGACCGCGGCCGCCGCCAGCAGGATCGCGGGCAGGAAGTAGCGGGCGTAGCGGTCGGCAACGCGGACGACCGGTGCCGTGCGGTGATCGCGGGCCTCCTCCACTAAGTGGATCAATCGCGCCAGCGTCGATTCTTCGCCCGCGAGGGATACCCTGATTTGCAGTCGCCCGTGCCCGTTGACGGTCCCGGAGAACACTTCGTCCCCTTGGGACTTGTCGCGCGGAACGGACTCCCCTGTTATCGGGCTCTCGTCGATGGAGGACTCGCCCTTCTCGACAACTCCGTCTGCAGCGATGCGCTCACCGGCCCGCACCACGATCAAGTCGCCGGGCACAAGATCCTCTACTGGGACCTCCACCTCTTGGCCGTCTTCTAGGACGCGGGCGTGCTGCGGCAGTTGTTCGACGAAGCGGTGAATGGCACGCTCGGTCCGTCCGGCTGCCCAGGCCTCAAGCCCTTCGCCGAGCAGCATGATGAACATCGCCTCGGCGGCAGCCAGGTACTCGCCGATGGCGAGGGCGGCAAAGGCTGCGATCACAATCGCGAGGTCCGCAGAGATCCGCCGCTCGAAGAGTTCGGATATGGCTCGGTAGAAGGTCTTGTAGCCGGCGAGCAGGGCTAGGAAGATGGCGGTGTCGATGCCTAGGACGGAGCGGAATACGCCGACCAGGTTTAACAGCAGGAGTACGCCGACAACCGCCGTGAAGCCCACGTACTTGATCCGCTCGCGCCGGTCGCGGTTTATGGCGTGGTCTTCAGAGACGACGTGCACAGAAGACCCAATTTAGCAAGGGGGGCGGCTTGCTGCCGGATCGAGCGGCTGTGCCGCAGGGCTATTTTATTTTCGGATTTGGAAGGGCAGTGGTAACAGGAGTCTGTGCGAACCGGATCCACTGAACCGGATCCACTAGACACTACGCTCGTCGGCACCGGTTTTTTTCGCCGCAAGGGCTGGACATTTTCTTCTCGATCTGTCAGGGTGGGTCCTGTGGAGAGCCTGTCGCCGCCACGTGGCGCTGTGCCGCTGCGCTCGATCAGGGTGCGTCCGACCTGCGGTGCCCAGCAGCACCGGCTCTGGGACCGGCTGGTCGGGGCGCACCACTACTTGGGGTTCGGGGGCCTGTTCGGCAGGAGCTTGCGGCAGGTGGCCACGCTGGGCCCGGCCTGGGTGGCGCTGGTCGGCTGGCAGGCGGCGGCGCTCAAGCTGACGGCGCGCGACGAGTGGATCGGCTGGACGCTGGAGCAGCAGTTGCGGCGCTTGCATCTGGTGGTGCAGAACGCGCGCTTCGTGATCCTGCCGGCCTACCAGGGAGTGCCCAACCTAGCCTCACGGGTGCTGGGCCTGAGCCTGCGCCGCCTGTCGGGCGACATCCTGGCCGAACACGGGTATCCGGCGTTGCTCGCGGAGTCGTTCGTGGATCGGGCCAAGTTTTCGGGCAGTTGCTATCGGGCGGCGAACTGGCGCTCGCTGGGGTTCACGGGCGGCTACGCGCGGCAGCCGGGTGCCCAGCCGCAGTGGCGCCATCACGGCCAGCCCAAGGAGGTTCTAGTGTACGAATTGGAAGCCCATGCGAGGGTGGCGCTGAGCCAGCCCGAGGAGGACCCGGCCTGGCAGGGCCCGGAGCGCAGCGAGCCGCCGCCGGCGAGCGAGCTGCGCAGCATGTTCGACTGCTTGGCGGAGGTGGCCGACTACCGCGGTGCGCGCGGTCGGCGCTACGGCTTGCGCACGGTGCTGGCGCTGGCCATGGCAGCGCGGCTGTGCGGCTTCCGCGGCGTGACGGCGTTCGCTCAGTTCGCGGCGCTGCTGGACCAGTCCCAGCGGCAGGCGCTGGAGTGTTTCTTCAGTCCCAGTCGGAAGTGCTACACGACCCCCTCGATCACGACCTTCCACAACATCTTGTCTAGGTTGCCAGCGCAGACACTGGAGCGGGCGGTGGCGGCGTGGGCCAGCCAGCAAAGTGCGCAGCGGCTGGCGGATGAGGCCGCTGGGGACTCGCAGCCAGCGACCGGCCAGACTCCCGAGCAGGGCGCTGGGCCAGCGTTGCCGGCGGGCATCGCAATGGACGGCAAGGATGTCCGTGGCGCTTCCAAGCAGACCGCGGAGGGCCGCCGCATGCTGGTCGCGGCGGTGGAGCACGGCAGCGGCTTGGTGCTGGGCCAGGTGGAGATCGGCAGCAAGACCAACGAGATCCCGGCCGTGCGCAGCTTGGCCGGGCAACTGGAGTTGTCCGGGCGCTGCGTGACCCTCGATGCGCTGCACGCGCAGCAGGAGACGGCGCGCAGCCTGCTCGACGACTGCGACGCGCACTACGTGGTGACCGCCGTGAAGGGCAACCAGCCCACGCTGCTGGACGACTTGCAGCACCTGCTGTTCGAGGGCTGCCCGTGCCACGAGACGCTCGACAAGGAGCACGGCCGCATCGACCGTCGGCGCTACTGGGTCAAGGATCTCAGCGACCCGGACTGGGACGGCTATGCCGACCTGTACGGGCGCCGCCTGGCGATCCGCATCGAGCGCCAGCGGGAGGTGCTCAAGAGCGGGCGGCGCAGCACCCAAGTGAGCTACGCGCTCACCTCGCTGACAGCGCAGCAGGCGACGCCCGCGCAACTAGCGGCGCTGGTGCGCCACCACTGGCAGATCGAGAACCGCCTGCACTACGTGCGCGACTTCACCTACGACGAGGACCGCTGCCGGGTCTGGGTGCGCGAGCTGCCGCACAATCTGGCCTGCTTGACCAACGCGGCGATATCGATCATCCGCTGCCAGACCGAGTTCGCCTACGTGCCGGAGGCCAACCGGCATTACGGGGCGCGCCCGCAGGAGGCGCTCGATCTGCTGCTGACCCCGCCCCGGCGCTAGCCCGGGCGGCTCGCCCGGCTGCCAGCCAGCTTCCGCCTGACCCGGCGGAACGGGACCGCTGCGTCGGCGCTTCAGCCTCAGCCGACGATGTCGCCCGGAGAGCCTGCCTGCGCCCCTCGCGGCAGGCTCTCGGGCCGCTCCCAGCAACTGCACAGAACGTGGAAGCACGATTCAAACTCTCCCAGACCGCTGCAATCAGGACAATAAAATGTGCCTGGGCTGTGCCGCCAGTCCTGCAATCCTGTCCGGCAAGTCGCTTGGGCGCTTCTTGGTGGGTAGTTTGAGGGGTGCTCGATGACCGACTTCGGCCGCTGGCCGCTCGCCAGTGGGCGGCGGATCCGCTCGGTCGGGCCCGGACGGGGTAAAATCGCACTCTCGCGTGATGAAGAGCTACGCAGCCGGCCCCACGATTCCCTTGCTCGAGACCACGATCGGAGAGCGGTTCGACCAGACGGTTGCAGAGCATCCGAACAAGGAAGCAGTGGTCTCGCGGCACCAAGGTCTCCGGCTGACTTACCGGGCGCTGAAGCGGGAGGCGGACCGCACGGCCGCAGGGCTGTGGGGGTTGGGAATCCGTCCGGGCGATCGGGTCGGCATGTGGGCTTCCAGCTGCGTCGAGTGGGTCTACCTCCAGGTAGCCACAGCCAGAATCGGGGCCATCCTCGTCAACGTCAATCCGGCCTACCGGTCCCACGACCTCGCCTACATTCTGGAACGCTCTGAGATGAAGGTGATCTTCCTTCGCGAACAGGACGCTCGCGTCAACTACCTCGAAGTGCTCAATCAGGCTCGTGACTTGGCCGAGACCGGCCTCAAGGCGTCGGTGTTGCTGGGCAGCAGCCAGTGGAAGGAGATGCTGGAGGCCGGCATGGATCCGTCTCCGGGGCCGGTGACGCGGCACGATGCAGTCAACATCCAGTACACGTCCGGGACGACTGGCAAACCGAAGGGCGTCCTACTGACGCATCGCAACATCCTCAACAACGCCTACTTGGTGGGCCAGGGGCTGAAATGGACTTCCGACGACAAGCTCTGCCTGCCGGTGCCGCTGTACCACTGCTTCGGGTGCGTAATGGGCTCGCTGCAATCGCTGATCTTCGGTGCCACGCTGGTGCTGCCGTCGGCCCAGTTCGATCCGCAGGCGGTGCTGCAGTCGATTGCTGAGGAGGGCTGCACGACCGTGTACGGCGTGCCGACGATGTTCATCGCGATGCTGAACCACCCGGAATTCGCCAGCTATCCCACTTCAAGCCTCCGCACGGGCATCATGGCCGGGTCGCCGTGCCCGGTCGAGCTGATGAAGCGTGTCGTGAGCGAGATGCACTGCGAGGAGATGACGATCGCGTATGGTCAGACGGAAGCCTCGCCTGCGATCACTCAGAGCATGAACGACGACACGCTTGAGGTGAGGACCTCCACCGTGGGGCGGCCCATGCCCTGCACGGAAGTGAAGATCGTCGATCCGGATTCGGGAGCGACGGTGGAGGTCGGCAACCAAGGGGAGCTGCTCACCAGGGGCTACTTGGTGATGAAGGAGTACGACAAGGATCCAGAGAGCACAGTTCGAACGGTGGATGCCGACGGATGGCTCCACACGGGCGACCTAGCGACTATGCGGGAAGACGGCAATTTCCGTATCACGGGGCGCGCGAAGGAGATGATCATCCGCGGCGGGGAGAACATCTATCCACGGGAGATCGAGGAATTCCTGCACGGGCATCCGGACATCGAGGATGTCTATGTCTTCGGCGTGCCGGACGAACGTATGGGGGAGCGAGTGGCGGCTTGGGTGAGGCCGGCTGCTGGAGCGGCGCTGGACGAGGAAGGCGTGAAGGCGGCCTGCCGGGACCGGATCGCGCACTTCAAGGTGCCTGAGTATATACGGCTGGTCGAGGAGTTTCCGATGACGGTGACTGGCAAGGTGCAGAAGTTCGTGATGCGTGATCGAGAGATTGCGCTTCGCGACCTTGTCGGCAGTGCAATGGTTGAAGCGGAATGTGGGTGAGAGTCACTAGTGCTGGAGCAAGTTGACGAAGGCGTTCTTGGATTGCATACCCCGCAAGCGTCCCGTTCTTATTTCTTTCATCCCACTCCACTCAATCGGTCACCCAATCGATTAGGGAGTCGATGCAGTCAGCGATCGTTTGCATTGTATAGAGCAAGGTCTGGCATGCGGAAAACAACTGGATTCACTGCACACTAGCAAGATGTCTGCAAGAATATGGACTTAGAAGATGTTGAAGCTCCACCGAATTACTCTGTGTTGTTTTCGTGGTTTCACCCACTTAGATCTGGACTTGAGGCACAATAGGATACGCATTCAAGGTAAAAATGGAGTAGGCAAGAGTACAATTGTTGAAGCTATCACATGGGCTCTGTTTAATCGACCAAGAAAAAAGTACAAAGACCTTGTTTCGTGGTCTTGTTCGAATCATAGAGAGATTAGAGTAGAGTTGGAACTTGAAACCAGAAGAGAGAGATATCGGCTGCTCAGAAGTTACGGGGACGCAGAGATACATTCCGACTCGGTACATGTCTTTGGTGTGAATAAGGTTGAGAGCTTTGTTCGAGAAGAATTGAAGACATCATATGATGAGATGCGTGCAAGTTGCCTATGCCTGCAAGGAGACGCAACGTGGCCATTGAAGATGCCCCGAGGCAAACGCAGCAAGTTATTCAACCAGATGTTCTCAATCGAGGAGAACTCAACTACACACATCGTTGATATCAGCACGAAACTAAAGAAAAATGATGAGGATCTTCAAAAACTGGAAGAGCATGAAGAAAAACAACTGAGAAAGATCAGTAAGATCCTTAAGGAGTTGAAGAAGCAGCTAGAACTTCGATCCGAGCACACAGTCTTGCAATCTGAGAACGAGACTCTCAGACGTGAACACGACTTCTTGAAGAAGCTATTATCTTTTTATGAGCATACATTGGAGCACATGAATAACGGGCTAAGACACTCAGATATTCTTGATCCTACTGGGATGGAACAAGAAATATTCCGATCGAATAAGATGGCAGAAGATCTTCAAGATAAACGGCTACAACTCCGAGAATTGCGTCACGACAGACTGCGTTGTCAATATACTTCCGAGGCGCGTACTAAGTTGTATACTGATACTGCCGACACGCTCTCGCAAGCGATACATAAGGGCGAGTGTCCTACTTGTGAACGAAGAGTGCTCTGGCGGGGTTGGAAGAAGCTTGAGATGAAGCAAAACCAAGCAAGGGAGCGGGCAATGCATTATCGACAGCGCAGCCAGAAAGCAGCCGAGCCTACTGCGGAAGAGATTGAACGTTCCGAGCAATTGATTCAACTTGAATCTGAGATTGCTATTCTACAGGATGACATACGAGAGGTTCGAGTTGCCAAGAAATTCTTGAGTGATGCAACTCTTCTGAGAGATCGAGTCCAGCTTGAAAGGAAGACGCTTGTTGAGAGATTGTCTTGTGTCACTAAGCAGATGGAGAAGATCGAAAGAGAACTGGATAAGAGTAAGTATTGTCAGGAAACAGAACGAGATCTGTGGGGCCGTCTAACAGAGCTTGAGTCTGATCTAAGCAAGAAATCAAAAGAGACTAAAGATGCACGAGAGAAGCTCAGGAAGAGTCAAAACGACCTAGTTACGGAAGCAACTAAGGGAGATAACATTCGAAACGAAATCAAGGAATCAGTCAAGCAAACATTCAAGACCCTAACGGAGAAGGGATTTCTGCATCAATCAGACTCCATTGATGTTGGTGAAGACTTTGAGCCTACGCTGTACGAGACTAGTCAGCGCAGCAAGAAAATCTCATCAGGGGGAATTGATGTCATTTCTTCTCTCATCATGAGGCTCGCAGTCTTTCAAGTCATGTCTAGACACAAGGAATCCTCGACTGAACCACCAACGGGACTGGTGTTGCTTGACGAACCGTTTGGAAACGTACAGTCAGAGTGGATCCAAGAATTTCGAACTGTACTCAAGCAGGAACAATGGAAAAAGACACAGGTGATTGAAGTTTCCTC
This sequence comes from Bryobacterales bacterium, assembly GCA_963662745.2. Lineage (GTDB taxonomy): Bacteria > Acidobacteriota > Terriglobia > Bryobacterales > UBA6623 > VXMF01. Next base: position 1,933,489 of record CAXXUI010000001.1, on the reverse strand, counting down.
TAGATTTCAAGAATATGATGAGAAAGACCTGCACGACAATGAATGGCTCGTTTATGAAGTTAGAGCGACCAAGGAATCATCGACAGTGAAAAAGATCAGAGGCGAATGTTCAGAATCCAGAATGCTCAGTGACTCATGATGCGTCTGGTAAGTTCAGTCGCACCAGTGGTCAATGTCCGCAAAGACATTCGATCTAGCACGTATCATTGCTCCTCCATCTCCTCTCCAAGCGAGATGATTTGGCTGTGGACCCGTGAAGTATAATTGTGCATTGTCAATGATGCAACGAATCAAGAACCGGTCCAGAATAATAAAGTCTTCAAATCATAGACCTGCGATCCTAATTATCCTCTTTGACTCGTTCATTGCTTGATCCCTTGGTGACTTATCGCTCGGCATCTCGATCGCTAGTTATTGAACCACGCCGTCACTCACCTGCAGTTTAGCCTGCTTGAGCACCCACTCCCGAATTACTTGATAGCCGGTGTCATCGGCCTCGTACCGAACGCCACCTTGGTGGCCGTCCTCTTCGCCGGACTGGATGTTCAGTGGCTTGCGGAGGAACTTGCTCCGCTCAACATCGTGCAGATCGACTCGCTGCTGCATGCGCCGGTAGTTGCCGAGCAGCGCCTCCGGCGGGATGTAGCCGGCGGCGTCCGGCGCCTCCAAGTACAGAGTCGGGACGCGACCGGGAACTCCGTGACAGGAGATGCAGGCACGGTTGTCCTTCGGGCTGATCCTTGTCATCTCCGTGAACACGTAATCGCGGAACTGGATGATGTCGGCGATCCACTCCTCGGTGTCGGCCAAGGGCCGGATGTCGCTGCCGCGTTGTTGCTCGTGCTGCTCCGCGATGAGTTCGCCAAGCCGCTTGCCGTACACCTTGTCGTCGCTGTTCAGTATGTTCTCGATGCGCGTCTTGTAGACGGGGCTCGGCTCCTTGTCGAACCATGCCGTGAGCGCCTTGAGGACCTCCGGATGGCGTCGCAAGGCCGTCTTGTTGGCCAGCGCGATCGCTTGCTTGCGGACCTCCTCCGGTGTGTCGGCCGAGAACCAGGATGTGAACATGGCGATGAGTCGGTCCTTGGCCTCGACGATCGGGTCGATCACATCGACCCCCAAGTCGTCCTTGGTGAACAGAGACCCAGCGGTCTCGCCGGCCTCGAGCTTGACGTAGTCGATGCCGAAGATGTAATTCTGCTCCGCGTCCGGGTTGGATCCGACCATCCGGAACGCCAGTTCGTTGTCTCCTGCCCGAAATTCGTGGACCCCCAGAGACACCGGACCGGGAGCCGTCAGGTCGGGTTGGTAGAAGTCCATCGCATCGCCGATTGCTTCTCCGTTCAGCATTGGCTGAACGATGCCCATCTCGCGATCATGCAGGAACGCCGTCACGATCTCGTAGGCTCCCTCCTCGTCGGCGGTGATGCGGAACGTAAGCTGGTCTCCGGGCAGTCCCTCGCGCCACCAAAGGATGGAGTTGCGGCTGGTCAGTCCGTCGGGCACCAGCTGCTTGGTTGTACGGCCGCCGGTCAAGGAGAGGACCTGCAAGTCCTCGGCCTCGGTAGCACCCTCCACGGCGTCCTCCAGAGCGGTCGAGCCCTCTTGGTAGCGGAGCATCCACTCCGTCGACGGTAGCCAGAACACCGCATCCCCGCCGACATGGTCGAATGCCGCCCGTCTGTGAAGGGTCCGGTTGTTGCCCAAGACCTTGCCCAGCAGGGTGGCCTTCTCGTCTTGAATATCTGCAGCGGTTGAAGCGGTTGGTGCCGGACGTCCAAGCAAGAACGGTGCAGCGGCCACTGGCCGCTCCCGTGCCTTCGGTACGAGCAGCTCGAAGAACTCCTGCTCCGCTACGTCGTCTTCCTCTGGGAACGTCCACCGTACCCGGGAGAGGAAACGAATCAGGGCGTCGGCGTCGTCGCTGCGTCCGGCTAGGAGGAACGCGTCTAGCTTGGCCAGCAGGGGGCGGATGGTCTCGGGCTTGGCGTCCATCTGGAGCGCGCTCGGGTTGGAGAGGGCCTTGGCTGCCGCCGCCACTTCGTCGAGGTCCTCACTCTCCAGCAATCCCACCAAGTGCTGTTGCAGCGGGGGATGGTTGAGATTGGCGGAGCCCTGCAGGGCGATGGAGCGCCAAGGAACTGATCCGGAGTCGTCGCGGCTGCGGTACAGGTCGAGAAGCACGTTGCCCAGCAGCTCGGCCGCCCCCGGAGTGGAGTAGCCCAGTTGCCCCGGTCCTCCGTCGCCACCTCTCTCCTCGAAGTGCGTGGCGGCCACCGCGGCCAGCCGCTGGTCGAGAAGTGGCCGCCTCTCACCTGCCGTTCGTCGCGCCGAAGAGAGCATCTGGTAGAAGTGCTCCAGTTCTTGGTACTGGTGCTCCCGGTTGTCGACACCGGTCTGATTGGCGATCTGCCCGTTCACGATGAGCAGCGAGGTCGTCGAGTAGCGCAAGGCGTTCTCAGCGTCGGCGTTAGTTTCCGGAGTTAGTAGGGCCTTGACCCATGCCTTGTTGATGCGCTGGCGCAGCGGCGGGTTCCAGACCCACCAATGCCAGGCCGCTTTGAAGGCGTACGCCCGAACTCCCGCGAAGGGATCCTCCATTGCACTAGTGAGCAAATCGGCCAAGGCATTGCGGTCCACTTGCGACCGGGGACCCAAGAGGTCCGCCCGCATCACGAGCGCTTGTAGGATCGACTGCCGCGTGCGCTCGTCTCCGGCGCGGTAGGTAGCCAACAAGGCTGGCCAGCCCTGATCGTCGAGGAGCAACTGTCGCAGCGACCAGAACGCCGCCTCCCGGCATGCCTTGACCTCGTCGCCGAGGCCGGAGATCAGAGCAGGAATTCCCTTTGCTGCCAGCGAGCCTCCGACCCCGAGATAGCCGTAGTAGCGCACTTGCGGTACCGGGTCCTCCGTGGCAGCGATCATCAGGTCCGCGAACTCGGCCTTGGAGGTGGCCTGCAATGCTCGTGCGCGGGACAGTCGCTCGATCGGTGACGCATCCGCCACCAGTTCGAAGTCGGACCGCTTGTAGGATGGCCCCTCGCCCGGAAACAGTCGACTCAGGGCGCGGATTACGTAGGCGTTGGTGACGAAACCGGTTTGGGCGGAACGATTCCAGAGGCCGTACTCGAACTGGTTGTCCAACAGCCACTGGACCGCTCGCTGCACCGGTTCGCTGTCCGGGCCGTGCCCCGCTGCTCGGAGCGCGATCAGCGCGACTGCGGTGGGCGCGGCGTCTCCTCTCTCATCGAGCCTCGTCCAAGTGTCGGTCGCTTCGTCATGTACTCCTAGGTCAAAGCCCCAAGAGCCATCCTCCTGCTGCAGGGCCAGCAATCGCTGCATGTCCCGGTTCACTTGGGCGCGGAACGCCGGCAGCAGCTCGGACGCCCGCCTCGCCAGTTCGGTGTCGTCGTCCAGTCCCTCCAGCTCGCCGCGCGGCAGCAGGTCGTAGTAGAACTCGATCCTATGCCCTAGGTCGTCGCTGACTTTCAACTGGTGGTCCCCGGTGGCCACTATCCTCTCGGCTTTGTCGATGACGCCCTCCAGGTACTTGAGGTCACCACTGTCGCGCCAGGCCCGCTCAAGAATCTCGGCTGCGAACTTGAACACCACGTTGGGGCCGAAGTTGGAGCCCTTGCCGGCGGCATTGATGCCTTGCGGGTCCGCGGTCTGCAGGATGTAGTTCGCTGTGCGCCTCTGCTGGTAGGAATGGAGCCTCTTAGGCTGGAAGGTCCGCTCGTGCAAGACGATGTTGCGCCCGGCGACGCGGCTCCCGGCCGGAGCGTCACCTAGGTCGTTCGGCGCCAAGGAGGTGTTCACCGCCGCGTTCACGAGGTGGTTGGTCGGGCGGAGGCTCTCGTACATGGTATTGACCAGCCGACGGTGGCTTTGCACTGTTCCGTCCGGCCAGTAGCCGTGGCGGAGCGCGTCCGCGACTCCCCAGACTCCGCTCTGCGTGTGGCAGCTCATGCAGTTCTCTCCGAACAGGCTGGAGCCGTCCCGCACTCTCCGATGCACGGCAATGTTGCGGGGGCGGTGGATGAGCCAAGCGTCCACTTCCGCCAAGTGGTAGTAGACCGACTGCCAGACGGCTCGCTGGGGCGAGTCGTACGGGGCCGGGTCGAGGAGCCGCACTTCCAGTTCGTAGCCCGGCTGATTGGCCTCCACTCGCAGGTAGTAAGTGCCGCCCGGATGAAGCTTCCGAGTAACGAAGGATCGGAAGTTGTCATCCTGCTGGTGGATCCTCTCATTGAGGTCCCGGCCTTCGTAGTAGGTGTACACCTGCACGGGGCCGGGGATCACCTCGGTGTCGGGGTGGATGTAGGGGACGACGTTGCTGTTTCCGAAATCGTCCCGTTGGGCCGCTTCCCGCGGCTTGAGTTCTTCAGCGGTCGGAGTGCCGGGCTTGTAGACACGGATTCTCGCGCTCACCACTGGGTCGACCATTTGGAGGTTGGCGGTCAGCATCTTGGTCCGATCGCCGCGGTAGTCGATGCGGTACCAGTCGTCGGGGGACTGGCCTGACATGGCGTTGTCGAAGTACTCCAAGTCGTCGGCACCACCGATGACGCGGAGAACTTGGTCGTGGTTCCCGCTCTCGAAAGGGAGCACCCCGGCTTGCTCGGGTGCGTTATTGGGTTCAGCCTCCAAAAAGATGCCGTGTCCATGCGTGGATTCCACAGGATCGACTTCGACGCGAATCTGGGCTGTTTCGATAGCCGGTGTGACCGGCGGCGGCATCGCCGTCAACGGAGCAAGGCCCGTGTCGCGGTGGTAGGCCGGGCGCGGAGGCAGCCGGTCTGACAGGGTCTCCAGCTCCAGTTCGTAGCGGCCGGCCACAGGGGCTCTGTAGACCACGAACACGTCCGGATCCAGCTCATGGAGCACCTTGGACCATCCGTCGCGCGGCCCTGTAACCAGATCACCTCGTTCGCCTTGGAAATCCGAGCCGACGGCGGGTCTGCTCCAGCGTGCTTCGATCCGAGCGTTGTCCGGCAGCTGCTGCGGGCTCACCACGCCGACGAGGACTTGGACGGTCTCCTCGGCTTCCAACTCCCACGAGCTGGACCAGTTGCCACTGAACTCAATCGTGTCGGCGAGCAGGCTAGCGGAGGGTGCCAGGATCAAGGCCACTAGGCCGGCTAACGCCGGGAGGAGCTGCATGCCACGGCCGCCCCGGGCGAGGCGCAGCCTGAACGAGGGGCGAACCTCGGAGCGGGGAAGGGCGGGCCGTTGTTTCTCTGTGCTCTGCATTCTGTGGACCGGAAGCTGCCGATGGGCTCGGACAGGACCTTCTTGGTTGCCAAGGCTCAGGTGGGCCGGGTTGGAGATGAATCCTAACTGGACTCCATCCGGCAAACCATCGGTGTCTGACGGGAAACTATTATATGTCGGCGGGTTCGGCTCGAATGGCAATGTGGGCGTGACTGCCGATGATCGCCTGGGGTGGCGCCGACATGTGTCAGGCTAGTTCTGCCCCCGCGCGGTGCATGGACCATTCAAACAAGCAACACGCGGTCGCAAGCCTTGCGGTGTGGCATCAGCCAAGAGGTTCCTAGCAGCAATGCCCCCGTTAGGCATTGGTGCGTCGTGCCCCATGGCTGGACTGGGTCCGAGCGAGCGACCACTCACTGGCGAGGCTTGCTGACAAGCCTTCCCCTGCATCAGACTTCCCAGCCATTGCCACGTTGGGCCAAGGCCTGATGGCAGATGCACGGCCCGCTGACCGCCGCCGAGGCGGCGGTCAAATACCAGGAGTTGTGGCGGGTGGAGCCGTGCTTACGGGCGGCGAGGTCGATGCTGCGCACGCGTCCGGCATACGATCGCGCGGACGAGGCCATGCGGGGGCATGTTTTCTGCTCGTAGTTGCCGCTGCTGCTGAAGGGGGAGCTGCAGCGGCTCATGGAGCCGGTGGATGTGATCCGCGGCCTCAAGGAGCTGCGGGAGGAGGACGTGCGGACGGCGCCGCCCCTAGGTGGCTCTCATAGTCCTTCGCAGGAAGACAGGAGTGGTTCCCCAAGCTGCAGGATCCCGACTCAGACCGGCGTCTCAGAGCTCAATCAAGCCGCGGTCTCCGGAGCCCGAGCACGGTTGCTTCCACGGGCAGCCCCGATTGCTGGTCTCAATGGCTCCCAGCCCGCGCCGCCGCCACTGTCCTAGACCATCCTGCCAAGCTGGACGCCCACGAGGCGAGCGCAAAGCGGACAAGCTGCTGCCTCGCAGGCGCAGGAGGGTGCAACGGGCGGTCACGGTCCAGGCCGCGATTGCTTGGCGCTTGATTATGCTGGCGCCGGCGGCACTGGGAACTCGGCAGTGTTGCTAGGTCCCTTCTAACACGCGTGGCAAGTTGCCCTGGGAGGTGCCCAGCAGGGTGGCGGCAGCCAAGAGGGCTCTCCCCGGAGCGGAGCGCCGCCCCCCGCACCGCGCGGAACCATCAAGGCCGCAGACCAACCACACCAGCGCCGCCCGGTACGTCCACTAACCGGCGAAAACACGGATTGACTCCAGCAGACGTCCTAACCTTCCGAAAACGGAATGTGTCTAGGCTGGTTCTGCCCCCGCGCGGTGCATGGACCATTGAAACAAGACAACAAGATTTCGAAGGAACTGCTGCGCGTCGAGGGCTTTCGCGGCCGTAGCGAGCAGACGGTCCAGCAGGATCTGTACGCGCATTTCACGCTGATCGCCATGGCACGTCTGTTCGCCAGCCGCAGCGAGCGGCAACTCAGGTCCCGGGACGGGGAGGCGGGCCGAGCGCCCCTGCGGATCAACTTCAACCAGCGTCTAGGCGCGGTGGAGCGGGAACTCGAAGGGCTCTTCCTGCAGGCCCCGCAGTTGCGGGACACACTGAACCGGGTGCTGGAGCACGGGGCACGCAGTCCCCAACGGGAGCGGCCCCGCCGCTCCTACCTGCGCCGCTCCCGCTGCCCGAGCAGGAAGTGGAGGGATCGCAAGCCCGCCGAGGCCCCGACCAATGACTGAATCGCACCCTGTCTTGACGCCATCCGGCGCCACTTAATCGAATCCCCTTCCATTCTTAAACGAATGACATTGGTGCCGCGTACTGGAGGTCATGGGAGAGTCGCTGGAGCCCACGCTCGTCGGCGGCGCCTCGATCCTCGTCAACCTCGCCCGCCAGCGGCGCCGCATCGGCCGCATCTACGTCGTCCGGACCGATGACGGCCTGATCGTCAAGCGGGCCGGCAAGGACGCCGACGGCGCTTGGCGGCTCGTCAGCGACAACCCCGACAAGCAGACCTAGCCCACACGGCTCTGGTCGCCCGACGCCCCCATGATCGGAGAGGTCAAGTGGACCGGGCGCACCTTCCTGTAGGAGACCTGAATGAGCCCGACCCCACGCAACAACGAAGAGCCTGCCGCCCCGGAGACGGACGCGGCTCCCGCTCCGCGGCCGAGACGGAGCGCCGCTCGGAGCGCCGCGTCACGGAAACCGAAGGGCAAGACCGGCGGTCGGTCGGCGCGCCGCCGCTTCCGCGTCGCCGAGGGCATCTAGAAGGACCGGCACGGGCTCGCCGCCACCGTCAAGGTCAACGGCATCCAGCGTGAGATCCGCTTCCCGCCCGGCACGCCCCTCAAGACCATCCGGGCGCAGCGCGACGAGCTACGGGCCAGCCTAGGGACGCTGCCGGCTGGCGAGCGGCATACGTTAGTGCATGATGCCGGCCGGCACCTCGACCAAGTCAAGAGCACGCTGCTCGCCACCTTCGACGACCGGCTCCGCGACCTCTCCATGTGGCTTCCTCGGTTCGGCCACCTCCGCACGCTCGCGCTGCCGTCGCACATCGCGGCCTTGAACGCCCAGATGCACGAGTGGTGGCGGACGCACGCCGTCTCGAGCTGCAATCACCGACGCCACGCGCCCATTCATCTGGTGCGGCTCCTCTACGGGCGGCGGGCCGCAGTCGACCTGAGCGATCTGGTGCGTTTCCCGCCTGCGCCACCAAAGCCCATTGGGTGCACCGCAGCCACCTCGACGCCGTCCTCGCGCACCTGACGCCCGGATCGAAGACGGCGGCGCGGCTCCAGATGATGCACTGGACCGGCGTGCGGCGGTCCCAAATGGGACGCTTGACCCGAACCGACTTCCATCTCGAAGCGCCGATCCCGTACGTCGACATGCCGCGCCGGAAGGGCGTCCGGCTGGCCGCCGTGCCCTTGGTTGACGAGGCCGTGTCGGCTGCTCGCGCGTTCATCGCCGCTGACGCCATCGGTCCCTGGTCCTGCCCTAGCACGAACAAAGCTGTCCTTGTGGCGGCACGAAAAGCGAATGGCGACCCGTTCACCGTGTATCAGATTCATCACTTGTTCGCGATGTGGCTTCTCCACTCCGGTTCTGAACTCGTGGACATTCGAGATCGGTACGGGCACACCGATGCCGAAACGACGCGAACCTACGCCGTGTCGACGCTCGCCACGCAGCGAGACGCAATCCGCAGGCTGCGCGCTGTGGACTCTTCGGGCGCATCGGACGAGGCGGCCGGCACCGAGACCCAGCTTCCTCGCCGCGTCGGTTGACGCCGTTCGCCGCTATGTGTGAATATTGGCGGGATCAGATGGGTAGTCTGCGACGCGCAGGGGAAATCGGTCGGCGGCACGGCACGCCCCAGGTGCTGCGGTCCGTGGCCCTTCGCGGCGATTCGGCTGGCAGACGCGGCTGGCAGAATCTAAGGCATCTCCGTAAGTTGTTGATTCCAAGAGATAGGCACGTAGCTCAGTTGGTTAGAGCGCCTGCTTGACATTCGGTTCAGTTTCGCGCGAAACGTCCAACAACTCCCGAATTCATTGAAAAACTCGCGAGCAGAGAGCATCAGAATACGTCAGAGAACAGCTCTGCACATCAGAAACGGCTGGCAGTCCGGCTGGCAGAAGAATCCGTAGTTTCGCCGAGAGCCGGACCACAAACCGACCCACCGACCGACGAGCCCCACGGAGCCACGGGTCGAGTTGCCGCGCTGGTCCAGATGATCGATTACTATGGAGTGGATGCAGGTTGAATCGCACTCCGTCGTCCACAGCGACCCGGAAATCTCCGGAGGCACGCCCGTGTTTCGCGGGACGCGTGTGCCGGTTCAGTCTCTCTTCGACTACCTGGAAGGCGGAGAGACTCTCGACCATTTCCTCGATCAGTTCCCGTCGGTTTCGAAGGAACAGGCGCTCGCTACTCTGGATCTGGCGCGCGATTTCATTCTGGCCCGTGCGCGTTCTGCTTGACGAGAATCTGCCACGGGCTCTCGCGGCAGAGCTGACCGGACACCAAATCAGCAGCGTGCAAGCCGAGGGTTGGTCAGGAACGAAGAACGGCGCGCTGCTCCGGCAGGCTGGCAAGCACCTCGATGCCCTGTTGACCATGGACCGAGGTCTCCCGCACCGGCAGAATCTGAGCGGCCTCGGCCTGCGCATTCTGATCATCCGGGCGCCATCGAGCCGCATCGTCCACCTGCGACCACTCGCCAACAGCATCTTGAAGACGCTGGCCGCGATGTCGTCCGGCCAGCTACGGGAGGTAGGGGGCTGAGCAAACCGTTCAGCCGGCATCCCAAGCGCCACCCGACGTTGGAGACACAGCGGGCGCAACCGGTCACACGGTCGAGATCGAGAGGGAGCATGGGGCAACCGGCAACGGCTAGAGCTAGAAGACCCAGATCGCTGAACCGATTAGCGGGCATCTGTACGACACGGCCACCGGTAATCGAGCCGTGAATGCCGTGACAGCCTGTGACTGGCTCTGAGTCCGGTGTCACAGGGGGTGTCACAGCCCCCGTCACACTTGCCGCACCAGAAGACCCCTGTAATCATTGGCCGAACCGCGAACCTCGATACTAGCCGGGATCCGTAAGTAGGGTCGGGGATAAGACGGGAGCGACCCGCGCAAACCTACCGATTTGCGGCCCCGGCCGGCTCTTGCAGTCACACTCGCCGCCGGGCCTCCGGGTCGCTCCCGCAGCGCCAACTTTCCCTGCCGGAAGGCTCCCACCACCTTGCGTCAACCTACCCTTCTCCAGCGGCTGCCATCCTTCACACGGGGGCAGCCCGCTCGTCGATTGGCCAGCTGAGCGCCAGAGCGCCCAAGCGCTACCGCCCCACCGGCGTTCTACCGCGGAACCCGCGATGCACCCTCGCGCAACTCGGTGGCCAGTCTCCGAGCCGTCTCGTGGTTGGGGTCGAATTGCAGGGCGCGTTCCAGTCGCACCAGCGCTTCTTCGCTGCAGCCGAGGAAGTACAGGGTGACGCCGGTGTTGGCATGCACAATCGGGTCGTCAGACAGCAGGTTCCCGTGGGCGCGGTAGAGCGCCATGGACTGCTGGTACTCCTGCCGCCCGAACTGCCACAGGGCGAGGTCGTTGAGCGCCTCGGCGTGGTTCGGGTCGCGCTCGATGGCGCGTTCGAAGTGCGCTGCGGCCTCGTCGTCGCGTCCGAGTCCCAGCAGGGTTTGGCTGGCCAGGTAGTGTGCCGCCGTCGGCGCGCCGGCGTCCAGCGAGCTGCCGCGCTCCAGCGAAATGAGCGCCTCCTCGTGGCGCTCCAGGTGGAGCAGCGCGGCGCCGATGCCGACGTGCGCCGGGGCGAAGTCCGGATCGATGGACAGGGCTTCGCGGTACGAGGCGAGCGCCTCGTCGCAGCGTCCCGCCTGACGGAGTCTCTCGCCGATATTGTGGAGCGTGGCGGGGTCGTTCGGTTGCGCCTGGCGAGCTCGGCGCAGGTGCTCCTCCGCCTCGGCTCGCTCACCCCGCGCCGCCACCAGGTGAGACAGTCTCGATAGCGGCGCCGCGCCCTCGGGCTCCAGCGCCGCCGCACGCCGGAAATCTCGCGCCGCCCTGCTCGCTGTTCCGGCTGGGCGAGATCCGCTCGTGTCTGGCTGACGCGCTGTCTTGCCGCCACCAGCCGACTGGTGCAGGCCGGCCGCACTAGCGACAGGGAAGCGGGATGGATCAGCCTCGTGGTCGCGCTGGTGTCTGGAGAGGAGTTCGACTGCCTGATCAGGACCGTTGGAGGCATCTCGCACCGCGGCAGGTCGCGTCCGGGCGCCGCCCCTAGGTGGCTCTCATAGTCCTTCGCAGGAAGACAGGAGTGGTTCTTCAAGCTACAGGATCCAGACTCAGACCGGTGCCTCAGAGCTCAATCAAGCCGCGGTCTCCGGGGCCCGAGCACGGTTGCTTCCACGGGCAGCCCCGATTGCTGGTCTCAATGGCTCCCAGCCCGCGCCGCCGCCACTGTCCTAGACCATCCTGCCAAGCTGGACGCCCACAATGCGAGCGCAAAGCGGACAAGCTGCTGCCTCGCAGGCGCAGGAGGGTGCAACGGGCGGTCACGGTCCAGGCCGCGATTGCTTGGCGCTTGATTATGCTGGCGCCGGCGGCACTGGGAACTCGGCGGTGCCGCTAGGTCCCTTCGAACACGCGTGGCAAGCTGCCCTAGGAGGTGCCCAGCAGGGTGGCGGCCGCCAAGAGGCCTCTCCCCGGAGCAGAGCGCCGCCCGCCGCACCGCGCGGAACTCGCGGCACGGCCGCCCTGTCCTGCTGCCGGCTGCTCACTCGCTTAGGCGCCCCACCTTCCGGGCCATGGACTCAATCACCTCCATCACCACATCCTCCACGCCTCGGCGGAATAGCCCGTATTCCACGTACAGCCCGCGCGTCTCGTATCCGCCCTCCCGCAGAATCCTGGTTGTGGGCAGATAGCCGAACACGTCGTTGTTGTACCCGCTCACCCACAGGTTCAAGGGCCCGAGCGACTGCTGCGACAGGCGCACGTAGTCCACCACGGTCTCGCCGCTGAAGGCCACCAGCGTCAGATCCGAGCCGAACTGCCACAAAGCGAACGGAGCCGCATAGGACTGCAGCAGTCTCTCGCCCCGCGCCAGCTTGGCTTGGGCGCCGTCGGTGTAGAACCGGCGGTACGAGGGCGCTCCGGCAGCCAGCTCCTCGAGCTCCGCAGGCGCGTGCTTCTCCAACGGCAGCGCGACCGTCTCGAAGGCGGTCTGCAGCGGGCCGCGCACCGGATCCAGCTCGCCCCGCAACACACCCTCGACGGCTGCGGCCAGCTCGCTGCCGTGCCGGCGGGCCAAGTCGACCGTCCCGCGCGGGTAGGGGTTGGCGTCTCCCGCGCAGCCGGTGAGGAACATCGCCTGCGTGCCCGGGAACCGCGCTTCGAGGAATTGCTGAGCGTAGCCGGCGTAGTCTCCTCCCAGCAGCATGTTGCGGCCGGTCAGGGTCGTGCAGTGCGAGCCCGCCCCAAACACGACCGCTCGCAGGGCGCCGTCCGCCCCCGCGACCCGCAGCACCGGCACCGTGCGGTCAGCCGGCCCGCTGGCGTTGGTCCCGAGGATCACGCCCCGCTCGGTGAACTCCCGCCGGTTCATGACGAATCCCGCGACTCCCCGTCCCCAAGACAGCCGGCCGGGCCTGAGGTCCTTAAGGGCCTTCTGCCCGGCGGCGGCAATCTTGCCCTCCAGCTCCTCGATGTACTTCTCCAGCTTGCGGCGGCTCGCCGCGGGTGCCGAGGCCAGCATGGAGCCGGCCACCAGCGGTCCGGCGTGGGTGTGGGAGGCGTTGAGCAGGATTCGCTCCCGCGGCAGCCCGTCGCTCTCGAGCAGCCGCCTGCTGATCGCAGCCGACCGCTCGCTCGTGAAGCCCAGCAGGTCCGCAGTGATCAGCAGGGCCCGGGCACCGCTCTCGTCCTCCAGCGCAAGAGCCTTGGCGAAGATCGGCTGCCCGACCGCCTCGAAGGGTGCCCGGCGCGACGCGTAGCCCCCCATCGGGACGGGTTCCGGCGGAGTGATGTCGACCGCCGCCAAGCCGACCCTCCAGCCCGGGGCTTGGCCGACCAGCAGGGTCGGCAGAGCTAGTAGGACGGCCAGTGCTGCGAGCATCGCGCCCAAGTATAGCCGCCGCCGCGACTCCATCCGCCGCTGCACCGCGTACGCGCCCCCTTGTACTAGACACCCCCCTTGTACCGGTGCGAGGGGATGTGTCAGAGGTCTTCAGCCTCTAGTACAGGCTCTGTGGGGCGGTACGGTCCAGAGCGCCCCCGGGTGCCAAGCGGGCGAGCAGGTGCCTGCGGGACACACTCCTTCCGCCTCAGGTGACCGCCTCCGTGCCCGGCGCGCTCGACGACTGTCTTTCCCGTGTCAGTCCGGGTTTCTGACCGTCCTGCCTTTCCGAGCGGCCTCGAGCGCGGCGTTTGCCAGCAGCAGGGCTGGTCTGCCGTCCTCGAGGCCGGGGCAGGGCGGCGCACCGGTCTCCACGGTGTCGGCGAACGCGTCGATCTCCCGGAGGTAGGAGTAGGCGCAGCGCTCGATGAAGAAGTAGTGCAGCCGTCCCCGCATCGAGGTTCCTGCAGCGGTGTGCCGCGCCAAGGAGTTCGGAGTGGGATTGCAGGAGGCGAGCATACCCTGCTCGCCGAAGGCCTCCCCCCGCTGGTCGTACCCGTAGGCGCATAGCCGGGAGCAGTTGATGTGGCACAGCGCCCCGGACCGCATCCGCAGGAGCACCATCGCGGTGTCCCAGTCGCCGGCCCGCTCGGCCCGCACGTCGAACAGGTTTCCGGCCATCGCCGAGACCCCGACCGGCTCCTCGCCGAATCCGAAGCGGGCCATGTCGAAGTCGTGCGGGACGAGTGGTCGCGCCGAGCCGAGTGTCGACTCCTTAACGTCAGGTATCCGGAATTCTAGAATGCTGCAGTTACTGACGTGCGGACTGCCTTGGAAGCCGACGTGCTGGAAACAGGTGCGGTCGGCACCGACAGAGTCCTTGGGTCGCTTGATCGTGGAGCGTTTGATTGCGATGGGATACGGAGGAAGGGACGCATCCATGGGGCGCGCCACGGGTGGTGTCGGGGACGGTGGCATGGATGGCACAATTCGTGAGGACCCTTTGGGGCCGGACGAGATCTGCCTCCAAGCCAAGGATACGCTGAAGGAAGGTCTGATAGGCCAGCCCAAAGTGATGAGGTGCGGGGGTGCCTGGTCCCTTCCCGGTCCGGGGCATTCTTGGCGTTGCCCGAGTGCCGCATCAGCGTCTCAGTCGCCCGCACGCCACTGCATGTCGCATGTCGTGGGACCTTCACGATCAGGTCGACAGTTCTGCGACCAGCGGCCACCGATGCGCCCAGACCGCTGCCGACGCTGCATGGATCCCTTGCCGGCGGGTTCTCTAGCGGCCCTAGCCGCGTCCGCCAAGCTTGGCTGAGATGTCGGCGGCGATCTGCCCTCCGTGAAAGCGACCGTTCTCGATGAAGATCTCGTTCGTGTGCATTCCGGCAACCACCACCCCGGCCAAGTACACTCCCGGCCGGGCGCTCTCAAGCGTTTCGGGGTTGGTCCGAGGCTTCCTCGTCTCGTCGTCGAGCGTGATTCCGACGCTCGCCAGGAACTTCACATCCGGCTGGTAGCCGGTCATTGCCAGCACGAAGTCGTTCCGGATCGACACTTGGCCGTCTGGTGTCTGGAGATCTAGCGTCTTCTGGCCGATTCGCGTGACCGTCGTACCTAGGTAGGCGCGGATCTCCTTGTTCTTGATGCGGTTGGAGATGTCGGGCAGGATCCAGTACTTGATCTTCGAACTCAGCTTCGGTTGGCGGTGGATCAAGGTTACTCGCGCCCCGGCCCGGTAGCACTCCAAGGCACAGATCGCCGACGAGTTTTTGCCTCCGATCACGGCTAGGTCGCAATCGAAGAACGGGTGGGGCTCGTGGTAGTAGTGACGCACCTTGGGCAAGTCCTCGCCAGGGATGCCCATGTGGACCGGAATGTCGTAGAAGCCGGTGGCGAGGATGACTTTGCGGGCTCGGTACTCGCCTCGCTCTCCCACTGAGGTCGTGGTGCGGAGCAAGAATCCACCGTCGTCGCCAGTGACGGAGTTAACCTTCTCGTACTGGTGCAGGTCCAGCCGGTAGTGGCCCGCCACGCGACGGTAGTACTTCAGCGCCTCGCCCCGGGTCGGCTTCTCTCGGACCGCCGTCATCGGGATGTTTCCGATTTCAAGCAGTTCGGGAGTGGTGAAGAATGTCAGGTTGGTCGGGTATCGGTACAGCGAGTTCACGACGCAGCCCTTCTCGATGGTCTTGACTCGCAATCCCGCCTTCTGCACCTCAATGGCGCACGCCAAGCCGGTGGGGCCCGCGCCGACCACGGCGACGTCGAGAGTCTCGGATGCTGTCGCTGATGCCAACTACTAGTATAGGAAGCGCCATGCAGCGCCATGGCGCCGTCGGCAGCACCTGCTGCCCGGCGGAAGTATGGGCCCATGAGATCCGCAACCGCATTCCTTCCTCTCTTGACTGCCGCGCTGGTCCTGCCAGCCTCGGCTCTCAGCCAGCAGTGGCAGCGCCATGTCATTGCCACCGGATACCCCTGCCAGACCGCTGTGGCAGCGGACTTCACAGGGGACGGCAGACCGGATGTCATAGCCGACGCTCATGGCGAGACTCGCCTCTATGTCGCACCCGCGTGGGACGAGGTAGTGATCGACGGAGTGTGGCCGTTCCGGCCAGGGGAGCGCAACACCATCCACAGCGAGGTGATGGATGTGGACGGGGACGGGGACCCCGATTACATCGGGGCCGTCTACTCTCCCGGGCCCGTGTTCTGGCTGGAGAGGCCGGACGATCCCGTCAGCGACCGCTGGACGCTGCGAATCGTTGATGCCGACGTGAACGGCACGCATGGCCTGGTCACCGGGGACATTGACGGCGACGGTCGCATGGACCTTGCGGGCAACAGCGCCCAGCCCAAGGACTCCTACCCCAATTCGCTCGTCTGGTGGCAGGTTCCGCCGAATCCTCGCTCCGCCCAAGAGTGGATCCGCCACGTGTTCGCCGACCAGGATGCGCCGGGCCTGAGCCACTACCTAGGAATCGGCGACTTGGACGGTGACGGGATCGAGGATGTGGTCTCAGCCGGGAAGGACGCGGTTACCGGGGGAGGGAATTGGTTCGCGTGGTGGAAGCAGCCCAGGGATCGAACCACTCCGTGGCTGAAGCGGACCATCGCGGTCAACCAGACCGGTGCCACGAATGCGCTGCCCGCCGACCTCAATGGGGATGGGCAGATGGACATCTTCGCCACCCGCGGCCACTACAAGGGAGTGCTGTGGTTCGAGGGTCCGGACTTCGCTGCTCGGGAGATCGATCCGGAAATCGAAGGGCCCCACGACCTAGCGATCGGGGACATCGACGGAGACGGCGACATCGACGGTGTTACCTGCGGCAAGGACAGCTATGTCGTGGCATGGTACGAGAATGACGGCAAGGGAAGCTTCACCAAGCACGTGATCCACGACGATCAAGCGGCCTACGACATCCGCTTGGTGGACATGGATTTGGACGGCGACTTGGATGTGCTGGTGGCGGGCCAGAACTCGCAGAACGTGGTCTGGTACGAGAACCGGTAGGGGCCAGTGCCGAGCGAGAGCGTGATTGCGAATGCTTGGAATCCACCCGGCGGCTGCGTCCCCACCAGCTTCGACTTGGCAGGCCTGCTAGTGCGACGGCTGGGGGGAGACCTCGGCTCACCGCTCGCCACACTTGGATGGCAGAGCATCGAACTCGGCCTGAACCCGCTGCTGCAGGGACCTGAGCTGGCCCGCCAGAGCCTTGCGGTCCAGGGGCTGGGCCGCCCTCTCTGATGGGCCGTAGCGCAGTCGCACTGCGAACGGCGTCAGCGAGGAGAGACTTCGAAACCGCTCGCAGTCCGGCGCCGATTCCCGCAACAGGTCAAGCAATGGGTCGATGTCGTGGGTCAAGGGATAGGTCAGCCCGGAAATGGCCAGCCAGGCCTTGAGAAGCTTCTCGGCCGCTTGCTGAGCGTGGAAGCCGGCGATCTCTTCGGCGAAGACGGCGCTCTCGCCCATGCCCTCCAAGGCGCGGAGATCCAACTCCGCGGCGTCCATGAGCGACCGTGCGCACTTAGGGTCGCTCATAGAGGACCCGTCCCTCTCTGAGGGCTCGGGCGACGACATGGTTCAGGGAGTCGCGCCAGTACTCAACCTCGTCCCGGCTGAACACCAGGATGTCCTTCGCGACTCCCATGCCGGCGAGCGCCTCGTAGCCCCGGACCATCTCGCTGTGTCGGCTCCTGCCGTCTCCAAACGGCTCTGCTTGAACCACCAGCAGGTCGAAGTCTGAATCCTCGCGCTCGTCACCACGCGCGCGCGAGCCGAACAGAACGACCTGTTCGGGGGCGAGGGCTTGCACAAGGGCTCGCACCATGCGCTGGACGACCGAATCGGTGGCCGGCTCCTGTCCGTCGCAACCCACAGCCATACCTGATTCTAGTGCCTCGTGGCGCAGCTTCGTCTCGCTTCCGCTATTGCGCATGCGCCTAGGTGCGGACACGTGCTCGAGACTTGCGATTCCTGAACAGAACCTCGGGTGACCTACCGGACGCTGGGACGCTGCTACTGACCGGCGCCTTACGGCGGTCTGTCGTGCCGTACCATGGGGCGGCGCGGCGTTAGCCGCGCCGGACTCATCATGCGACGCCCGCTGGCCGTGTTTCTTCTCGCCGCCTCGATCGGTCTTGCCGATCCGTTGGATTGCGACTTCACCGACTACCAACCGAGCGAGGGCCTCACCGCCGAGATGCTCGACGGCGATGTTGCCCTTGAGTGGGAGGGTGCGGGCTCCGGCCGGCTGCGGGCGACCTTCGGAGCGGATTCGGGGCAGCCAGTCATCAGGCAGCTTGCAGCCCTCTCCCGCGCTGGGCACTGGGCACCGCTCGTCACGGATGGACGTCCCGAGTTCCATGTCGTGGAGGGCCGCCGGCGCATTTCCGAGCAGCAACTGCGGCCGATGCGAGACCTAGGCCGGGAGGCGACGACCGAGGTCATCGAGCAGGAGAAGTGGAAGGTGTTCTGGGACGCGCCGCTGAACGTGCCCGGCTTGGACGGTGTGAATCCGGGCCTGCCGCGCGATCCGTCAGAGGTAACCCGCTCCGACGTGGAGTACGAGGTTCGCACCTGCAGAGTCCGAGTGGACGGAGTCCGTCTCCAAGTGTCCTTCGACGGGCTGCGACTAGGTTCGTTCCGTGGCGGGCTGCGATTCACCGTCTACAAGGGCTCCAGCCTGCTGCGGCAGGAGGCAATTGCTTCGACGGCCGAGCCGTCTGTGGCCTACGTCTATCGGGCGGGTTTGAGCGGACTCAAGACCGACGAGTACGAGCGGCTGCGTTGGCGCGATGTCGCCCGCGGATGGCAGCACTACCTCTTCGGCGGAGGTGCGAACGACGGCCCGGTCCCGCTGCGGGCCCGCAACCGGGCACTCGTCATGGAGCAGAGCCGCGGATCGCTGGCCGTGTTTCCCCCGTCGCATAAGTTCTTCTTCGCCAGGGAAATCGAGATGAACCTCGGCTACGTCTGGTACCGGCAGCATGCGGACGGGAGGTTCGACATCGGAGTGCGCCAGGCGGAGCGCGAGGAGATGTTTCGTCCATGGGGCGCCTCGGACCCGATCTGGGAAAAGCGCGCGAGGCAGTCCCGACGCTTTGCGCAAGGCAACTTCGCCCTCTTCAATGCCCCGCCAAACACGCAGCAGCGCATGGCGGTCTACTACTACCTCGGCGCTGGATCCGCTGAGGACACGCTGGAGTCGGTGCTGGCCTTCACCAACGGCGACCGGTACAAGTCGTTGGAGGGCTATCAAGTGGCCGTGAGCCACTTCCACACTCACTTTTCGGAACAGCTTGTCGACGAAGGGACACTTGACTCCCGTCCGGGCTGGATCGCCGCGTTTCGCAGCTTGGGCATCAACATTGCCATGATGTCCGATTTCCACGGCGACGGGCATCCCGACGATCCCGGCGAGCTGCGGTTCCAGGAGCTTGGCTCCTACTTCGAGGCCTGTCGCAGGCACTCCGACAGGGACTTCCTGCTGATGCCGGGCGAGGAGGCCAACGCGCATCTCGGCGGCCACTACACGCTGGTGTTCCCTCGGCCGGTGTACTGGACCAAGGTGCGTGCCGGGGACGATTCCTTCCAGTCGGACCATCCCGAGTACGGTTCGGTATACCGTGTCGGTTCAGCCGCGGAGATGCTGAGCATGATGGAAGCTGAAGGCGCGCTGGTGTGGCAGGCCCATCCGCGCACCAAGGGTTCCACGTTCTACCCTGACGTCGTCCGCGACGCTCCGCACTTCCTGAGCGACCGCTACTTGGGAGCGGCCTACCAGACTCTGCCCGGTGACCTCTCGACTCAGAGGATCTGCGAGGAGCGTTGCTTCGGCACGCTGGACGACATGAACAACTGGACCGGGCCCAAGTACTTGATTGCCGAGGGCGACACGTACACGAAGTACCCCGAGGACGAGATCTACCCCCAGCTGGCGGTGAACTACATCCGGCTGGAGCGCTTGCCCGCCTTCGACGAGGGCTGGAGCGCCGTCACCGAAGCGATGCGGCGCGGCGACTTTTTCGTAACGACCGGTGAGGTGCTGATCCCGTCGTTCCGCATCGAGGGCCAAGGGGCCGAGCGATCTGTAGTGGCCGAAGTGGAGTGGAACTTCCCCTTGGAATTCGTCGAGGTGGTGTGGGGCGACGGTGCGAGAACAGGTCGCAAGGTGCTCCCCACGCCGGACCTAGGAGCGTTCGGAAGCAAGGAGTTTCGCCTGTCGTTCGATGGTGCGGGAAGGAAGTGGGTGCGGTTCGCCGCTTGGGACTCAGCCGGAAATGGGGCCTTCACTCAGAGAACAGGTCGCCCGTTCACCTGCCTTAGGCGCAGCGCCGGCGGGCGGCCCTCCAGACGGAGTTTCATCGGAGCTGTCTGGTTGCGCTGGGAGCGAGCCAGTGCTCTCGGAGCCGGAGGGCAAGGGAGTTTCGACTTGGACCGGTCCCGTGATTGAGAGCTGGCACGGCGCGGTCCCGCTCTCCCTCGCTATTTCGTATACGAAGCGCCGCACGGCGTAATAGGCCATCATGAGGCCGTCGACCTCTTGCAGCACCAGATCCGGCTTGCGGCTGCGAAGCTTGGAGCCGTGCAGCAGCGTATGTCGCTTGATCTCGTCTCCGCCTCCGATCCGTCCCCACGCGGCGTGGTGCAATTGCGCGAGTTCGTGGGCGGGTGCCTCGACCGAGTCCAGCAGCGACGTGATCACTCGCTGATTGGGTCCGTCTGACTCCACTTCCCGATAGTCGAAGACCCGCACCGGCAGGCCATCGAGCTCGCTGAGAAAGGAACCGTCCCTGAGAACGTCTCCCACCGCGACATCCGGCCTGATGGGTGCACTGCAGAGGATGTCCGCCTCGCGACTGGAAGCAGCTGCCCATAACGGCGGTGAGACCTGCTGGCGGCCGACCAGCAGCAGAGATCGCCTCGGCAGGCGTGCCGCCAATTGCGCGGCGCGCCTCGAGTCCGTCTCCGGAGCGGACCCTGGCTGCCAGTCGACGGCGGCCGACGTCCCCAGTTCGATGAGCAGCGTCACCGTGATCTGCGGCGAGACGGCTTCGCTCTCGTCGGTGCCGGGATCGGCAAATTCGCTGCGGTTCCGGGCGTTGAGGGTCACCTCAAGGGTCACGGCGTCGAGCGCCATGATCCTGCGGCCGCAGTACCATGCCGGGCCGTCTTCCGCCGTGGCGAAGGGCTTCACCGTCCGGTTCCGCAGAGACGCGAAAGGCTTCGAGCCCAGCCTGCTCCGCGCCCTCGACACCGACCACGGATTGACTGCTTCCAAAGGGACAGACACTCGGTTCAAGCGGAATCCGGGCGCGATGCGTCGGAGCAGGTCCGGGCCCGAATCGGGGCGGAAGAGACCGAGAGCGATGACGAAGTAGAGCATTGCTTCGGCAGGCAGCTCCTGTTGTCGTGGTGTGAGCCGGTCGCACTCCCGCAGAGCGGCGACCACTTCCTTTCGCGGGAAGGTTTTCGCAATGACGGCGGCCCCGAGGTGGTCGGAGAGTCTCGCCCAGTGGGCGGGCTTGGCCGGGGAGGACGCCACAGTCGGACCGCTTGCGGCAGCGGTGTCGCAACAACTCTAGCCCACCTCGGAACGGTCCGCAACAGGGCCAGTGCCGGCGGCACCTCCCTGTGCTCGTCGCTTCGCGGCTGCGTGTCGGCGCGAGGCGCACGCGCTCCGTGATGCACTACCATGGCTGTGATGCCAGTCCGACCCACGCCTCAGCTGACGGCCGACCAAGTCTCGCAACTTTTGCGCTATGACACTCCGACGGTCTGCAACGCCATCGAGCTGTTCGCCGTGCGGCCCCAGACGGAGGGCTACATGGACGCCCGCATCGAGGCCTGCTTCCCGGAGATGGAGCCCACCTGCGGATATGCGTCCACAGCGACCTTCCGGTCCGCGCTGGAGCCCTGGGGCGCGGTGGCTTACGGCTCTTTGACCCAGCAGGTTGAACGGCTCGAGGACTGCTGCAGCCCGCCCATCGTCGTGATCCAAGACCTGGACAGCCCGGTCCAGGCCGCTACCTTCGGCGAGGTGATGGCCTCAACCTACAAGTCGTTCGGTGTGTCCGGGCTGATCACCAGCGGTGCAGGGCGGGATTTGGACCAGGTTCGGGATGTCGGTCTGCCGTGCTTCGCCGACGGAGTGATCTGCTCGCACGGATTCCCCAGGTTTCTCGACTTCGAGGTGCCTGTCCATGTCGGAGGCCTCGCCGTGTACCCGGGGGATTTCCTGCATGCCGATCAGAACGGAGTGACCAACATACCCCCGGAGATCCTTGGCGAAGTCGCCGACGTATGCGAGGAGTTCGTGGCTGCGGAGGCTGTAGTGCTGGACTACTGCAAGGCCGGGCCCGTGACGCGAAAGGGTCATGCGGAGGCCATCAAGGAGCTCGGTGCGCGTCTGAGCGACCTTCGCAAGCGCCTGCGTCCCGGAGCTGATTCGAGGCAAACCTAGCGAGTGCCGCGAGGGGTCAGTGACGCGAAGCGCCACGATTCCATCCCTTAACCACGGGATTCTCTGCAGCGACTCCGGGTTGTTCGTTGAACTCAGGGCGTTTCTCAAGTCGTGCGACTTGCTCCGGCCGAGCAGGGCAGCCCCGTGTCTACCGCTCTGCGGCTTGTTGGCCGGTCAGTTCTTGGAGTTCCCCTGATTCGCGTTCGGTGATCCGCACCGTGTAGGTTCCTGGTTCGCGCACCGTCGGGACGAATTTCGCCCCTTGGACCCGCAGGGTGTAGACCACCGAACTGTCCGACTCGTCCACGACTTGGACCACTGGGTCCACAGCCCCGTCAGTCTCGATGGCCGGCAGTTCGTAGGCGGTCGGAAGTCCGTTCTGGTGCTGGTGGATGCGGACCGGCCAGCCCGGATAGGGCTCGGCGTCGGGCTGCGATGCGTCCACCCACCGCGGCCAGTTGGTCAGCTCGATGCTGCGGTCCGACCGACGGAACTTGATGATTCCATAGCCCGGGGCACGATGATTCAGGGCGGTCGGCTCGATGCCGTTGGCGGCGGGGTTCGAGACGGCGTGGATCGTGACCTTGTTTCCGAATCCGTCGAGGAATTCTCCGGTGTTCCGCGGAGCCTCGGGCTTGCGGTTGCGGCCTTCCTCAGAGGGGAACCAGCGTCGCGGAAAGATGTTGGCGACCGAAGGCACGCAGATCGCCCAGCTGCTGTCGTTCCATGCGTCCACCCCGTACTGGACAGTGCTGCCCAGGTGCTGATCGCCGGCGATGTGGACGGCTAGCGCCTTGCGAAGCAGTTGCACGGCGCGGTTTCTTCCGGACTGCGGCCACCCGTTGGAGTCGTGGTCTTGGACAGGCTCCTCCCCGTCCGGGTACTCGCCTGGGGCGTTGACCCGCAGACTCCCGGTCACCGCGTCGGTCGTCGTGCCCGCCGGGAGCGTGCAAACGTTGGCGAAGATCGTCTGCGAGATGGCCGCCTTCATCCAAGCGCCGTCCCAGTCCTGAGCCCACGCCTCCAGGAATGTCTCCTGCCGCTCGCCGAGCAAGGGGAACTCGGGATTGTCGGAACTGGTGCGTGCGTCGTAGCGCGCGTCGTCCGCCCAGCCGTTGATGATTCCCGCGTCCGGCAGCAGCACTGAGGCGGAGTCCTTCCACTTGCGGTCCTCGAGGAGGGCGAAGCTGACGCCTCCGTAGAGCAGGTCGGTGTAGTAGACGGCGATCCCTTGCTCCACTGGCGTCGGGTCATAGGGATCGGGCATGTTGGCGGTCTGCGTGGTCTGCACGACATGGACGAAGCGCGGATCCATGACGTACCCGCCTTGGTCCTGCCCGGGCTTGCCATAGCCGTTAGCCTCGCGACCCGCCGCCCCCCAGATGTTGCCTTGGTACACGTCGTGGTCGTCAGGCAGCGCCACGGTGGGGATGTCGCGGAGCAGCTCGCGGTACTCCCAGCCGAAGATGTACCACTTGCGCAGGTAGTCGAGGATCGCCATGTCCGTCGGTTCCCGGACGATGCCGTACTCCCCCACTCGTTCGTAGATGTTGTCACCGGTGAAGGCCATCAGGTCCGGCCTATGGTGCATCATGTTGCCGACGATGTCGGCGTGGGGGAATCCCAAGTCGTTATTGCCCGTGAACGCGGCCACGACGATCTCTTCCTTGTCCGACGGATCCAGACGGATCGTTCCCTCCCAAGTGTCGTCCTCGTACACCACGCGGTATCGCGTGTCCGCTGAAGAGTCCCAGTCAGGCACGCGGAAGGTTGCCGTTCGCGCTTCGGGATCCAAGGTTGCCCGCGCCGCCTCCTGCCATTCGCCGTGGAAGACTTCGAGAGCAGCCTCCTGGGATCCTCCGTCATTGGGGGCGATGATGGCGTTGAGCTTCAGCACGTTCTTGCTGAGCGTGTGCATGGCGAACAGAATCGGCCCGTAGGCTCGGTCCGGATGCGCCTCGACCTTGCTGCCGCTAACCTTCCAATCGCGGAACCAAGCCCGGAACGAGCCCCCTCGCCGGGTTCCCGGCTTGAGCCGCCATCCGGTCTCGCGGACGGCTTGCTCGCCCGGCGGCGAGTCCGGGACCGCCCCGGCGCTCGACACCAATGCGAGGCCGCCTACCAGCCAGGCAGGCTCGACATCCTTGGCGATCTCCTCGACGTGGTCTCCAGCTTGGGCCCGCAGCGTGACGCGATAGGACTCGGCCACCGGCTCGGCCCGCAGCGAGAGCGCCACTGAGCCGTGCAGACCGCCGACGAGGGCAGGGGCGTCCTCCCCGAGCGATCCGATGAAAACTCGACCCTCAGAGGAAACTCCGCAATTCAGGCCGACGCCGCGCACGGCGCTGTCGCGGTAGTCGTCAAACGACCCGCGGATGCCGACCCGGAATCCAGCCCATCCCGGTCCGGTCTCATCCTCGGCGGGATCCAGCACGCCCAGTTCCACCTCGATCGACAGGCTGCCGGGCGCCTCCCCAACCTCGCGGGTCAGCAGGAACACGTTCCGGTCCCCGCCCGCACCGATGTTCTCGAGGCGCCCGTTGCTGAGCTGCCAGTCCTGCAGCGGGTTGGACCAGTACTCCGGGCCGATCCACGGCTGCTGGACTCCCGGTTCGAAGCGGCTCTCAAAGGAACTGGAGCCCGGAGCGCACGATAGTGCAGCGGCGGAGCACATGACGGCAAGGAGCAGGAGAAGGCGGTTGCGGCGGGTCGGCATCGTATGAACCAGAGTAGCCCGTGAATGCGGCCTCGCGCCGACGGTGGCGGGAGGCACTTGATGATCTTGACGTCGGTCGGGCGAAACAGCAGCTGGTCCGGACGTGACCCCACATGGATCCACCCGGCACCCTCGGCGGGGCGATGTCGCTGGCGCTCGGGTCCGGCCACGGCCCCAATTGCCCGATCGGTGAGTCGCTGGGCCCGTGCCTGCGACGCTACTCGTCGCGCATGAGCGCCAGCAGCTCGTCGGCCGAGAGTTTGCCGCTCAGCTCGGTGCCTGCCAGCAGGTCGTCCGCCAAATCCCGCTTGCGCGCATGCAGGTCCACGATCTTCTCCTCGATGCTGTCCTTCATGACCAAGCGGTAGATCGTGACCGGCCGGGTCTGACCGATGCGGTGGGCACGATCCGAAGCCTGATCCTCGACCGCGGGGTTCCACCAAGGATCCATGTGGATCACGTAGTCGGCCGCTGTCAGATTGAGCCCCTGCCCGCCAGCACGCAGGCTGATCAGGAATAGGTCGCCCTTGCCAGACTGGAACGCGTCGATCTCCGTCTTCCGCTTCTTGGTAGGCGTGGATCCGTCCAAGTACCGGTAGGCGATGCCCCGCTCGTCAAGTGCGGAGCGGAGGATCGCGAGATGCTGCACGAACTGGCTAAAGACCAGCGCCTTGTGCCTGCTGGCGACCAGCTCGCTAACCGTGGACAGGAACGTGTTGAGCTTTGAGCTAGGGATGTCGGTCGCCGGGTTGAGGAGCAGCGGATTGCAGCAGGCCTGCCGAAGCTTGGTGATCTGCGCCAGCATTCGCATGTGGGAGTACTGCCCGCTCGCGAGCTCCTCAATGGCGTTCTGGCGCACCGCCTCGTAGAACGCCCGCTCATCGGGCGACATCTCGACGCGCAACGTGACCTCGGTCTTCGGCGGCAGCTCGTCCAGCACCGCCGCCTTGGTGCGCCGCAGAATGAACGGGCGGATCAGCCGGCGCAGACGCAGCCTGGCGGCACGGTCCCCGCGATGGTGGATGGGGTTGGCGAACTTGGCGTTGAAGTCCTTTGGCTTGCCGAGCAGTCCCGGGTTCACGAACTCGAACAGGCTGAACAGCTCGCCAAGGTGGTTCTCGATCGGCGTTCCGGTGGTGATCATTCGGAAACGCCCGGAGAGCTGGACCGCGGCCTTCCAGCGCATGGTGTCCATGTTCTTGATGGCTTGGGCCTCGTCGAGCACGACAGCCTGCCATTCCGTTTGCGAGAGCAGCTCGGACTCGTAGTGCAGCAGGCCGTAGCTGCACACGATCAAGTCGAAGGGGCCCGCCTCGGCCAGCATCGCCCGGCGGTCTCCGGGGCCGAACCGGGCGGGCCGCAGCGTCGGGGCGAAGCGCTGGGCCTCGTCGATCCAGTTCCCGCACACGGAAGTCGGAGCCACCACCAGCGTCGGTCCGTCCTGAGTCTTGGTCAGGATTACCGCCAGCGCCTGCATCGTCTTGCCAAGGCCCATGTCGTCCGCTAGGCACGCCCCGGCGCCCCACGCGGCCAATCGCGCCGCCCAGCGGAAGCCGTCCAGCTGGTAGGGACGCAGCTCCGCCTGCAGGGTCGAGGGCACGGCCGGGTCCAGCGCTCGCGCCTCCCGGATGCGCTTGAGGTGTCTCTTCCACGCCGCGTCGGAGTAGACGTGGGCAGTCTCCTCGAGGACGTCTTCCAAGGCGAGGGCTCTGTTGACGGGCAGCAGGAGCTGCCGCCCTGTCTTGTCCAGGACGCCGGAGAGAGTCTCAATGCGCCGTCGTAACTCGTCCGTGAGCGCTAGGAACTGATTCTTGCCGAGCGGCACGAAGCGCCCCGAGGCCAGCTTCACGGCGTCTAGCAGCTTTCTCAGTGTAAGGACGCGCTTGGAGTCGACCTTCAGCTTCCCCGTGAAGCTGAACCAATCCGTGCCGCTCCGGATGCGCAAGGAGAGCGACCCGGAAGAAGCCTGCTGAGCGATCCGCAGCGTCTCGCCCTTGGGCCACACCACGCGGACCGCGTCCCCCACCGCCCGCAGCTCATCGAGCAGCTCGAGGCAGGCCTCGACGCCCTCGAACACCCACTGGGCCCCGTCCCAGTTGGTGTCCGTCAGCGAGGGGCACTGCGACACCACCTCCTCAAGCTGCCGCCTCTCCAAGGCCAAGTCCCGCTTGCGGTGCTGGCCGATTCCTTTCAGGTGAGCGAACACCGTCGGAGCGCCGGCGCCGGCCGGCAGGAACGGGCCGTCGTCGCCGAACGGTCGGACGACGGGCACGACGCGCATCCCATCGCCCACGGGCGTGATCTGCATGACGGGCGTGGCATCTGCCACGGCTCGCGCGGCGGCCGGCACAAGGCCGGATACATCCGACTCGACAGTGACGAACTTGCTCAGGGACTCGATGGCGGGGCGGAGCTGCTGACTCTGCTCCGCCGGCAGCCTAAGACCGCCTCGTCCCACGATGCCGTGTATTTCCAAGTGCTGCGGCTGGAAGGCCATCAAGCCGATGCGAGTGTCCGACTCGGCACGCACGATTGACTCTCCCGTCTTGGGTGGCGGAGGTTTGAGGCGGACCACGATGCCCTCACCTTGCTGCGAGATGTGAACTTGGGGTCCGGTGCGAACGATCTCGACGGGCGTGGTGGGGGAGTCCATATGGAAGACGTTGGGATGGCCGACCAGCGCTCCGAACGCGCCCCGGAAGTCGTAGCAGTCTCGCATCCCATTCCAGTAGTACCGAAAGCCATCCTTGATCGCCTCGCACACTTCCCAGTCGCGCTGCGAGAGGTAGCGCAGCCCCCGGCCCTCCACCAAGCGGCTAATCGCCACCTTGCGCCCCTTGGACCACTTCCCGTTGCGGGTGCGCAGCTGCTCGCGAGCCTCGAGTACTGGCAGGTCGTCCTTCACCTGCACGAGCCAAGCCAGTCGCTTCTCCCGCGTTGGCTTCTTCTTGTCTTTCTTGGGCGGCTTGGGGCGGATGCGCTCCAGCGAGATCAAGCCTGACTTCCAGTCTGGTAGGGCCACCAGGCAGTCCACCAGCGGCGCGTGCCACTCTTGGATCGGCTTCGGCGTGTGGCCGAGGTCCCGAACCACCGCTGACTTGAATTTCTGCAGCGCCGCTCGGTATTCCGCTGCAAGCCACTTGTAACGGAGGTTTCTCGCGGACTGGTAGCCTGCGAACAGGTCGGAATCCCTGGCATCGGTCTGGATCCAGTCGATGGCTAGGCGCCACAACAGCTGCGTGAGCGGCAGTGCTACCCAAGCGCCTGTCCGGCCAAGCTTCTTGGCGCGGGCTCGCGCCGATTCGAGCTTGCCCTGCGCCCGGTCGATGAGGCACCGGAAGGCCCTTCCGACTGTGATTCTGTAGTCCTCTCGGTACAGCGGTCCGCCCGAGTCCGGAAACTCCTTGGGGAACGCTCGACTGACGAACCGGGACGCTTCGTCCACTCGATCGAATTCACGCGTCCCGACCAGTGCCAGCACGTACAGCGGAGCGAACCACTGGTCGCACTCAATCGGGTTGGCTCCGATCGTCTCTCGGAATCTCTCAATCGCGGCTGCGCGCCGTCCTTGCATGCAGTCAATCCAGGCCAGGTATGGCCCCTTGCATCCCCATCGGTCGGCAGCCAGCAGGCCCAGCGCCGCTTGGATGTCCCCTTTCAGGAGATCGCGCCTGACCCCCAGCTCCCACAGCTCTCGTCCCACGTCGGGGCGCTCGCACATCCTCCGGGCGAAGTTTCCCGTTGTGCGGCTGCCGTTGTAGCTGTCCATCTCGCTAGAGATGCAGCTGGCCAGCCCAGCGTCTCGAATCTCCGGAAGCCGTGACGCGATCCAGTCGCGATCGAAGTGCTCCAGGAACAGACTCCTCAGGTTGCTGCGGTCGAGAGGTCTCCAGGGGTCCTCGTTGCTCTGGAACTGTCTTCGAATTCTGTCGAGCAGGTCGCCGTCATTGGCATGGACGGCCAAGCGCACGCGATGCTCCCATGCGCTCTGATCCGTGTCCTTCCAGTAGCGAGGATCGGTGGGGTCCTGCAGTGGGTCAAACCTCTTGAGGGCCTTCCAGTGCCGATCCAAGCGCCCCTCCTGCCACGCTTGTTGGATGATCCCCTGTGCCAAGCCGGGCTCCATCGAGACGCCGGGACGCCCATCCGCCAGCAGGAAGCTCGCGCGGAAGTCTCGGAACAGCTTCTTGAGCACGGTCACTGAGTAGCGCCTGCCGCTCGGCGCCTTCAGGCCGGCCGCCTGGCACAAGTGCACAGCCTCGGTCGTCTTGAGCGAGCGGTGCGCGACGGCCAGCAGTTCCAGGACCAAGCGCTCCTCAAGGGGCAGGGACTGGACCGTCGATAGCCGGGCCAAGGTGGTGGGCAGTCGCTCGGAGGCTAGCATGATGGTGGGGGACGCCTGACGGCGGATGTTTGCTCCATCTTGGACCGACGCGCTTGAGGCCGGCTCGTAGCCGCTGCCAGTGGTCTAGTCCACAGGCTGCTCGGGCACTCGCCGGAATCGGGCGCTGAACTTATTCAGATGCCGAGTCGGCGGGCGCGGGGCCGCCCGACAGCAGCTTGATTCGGTAGAGTCCGGTACGGGCTGTCATGTACAGCGAGTGGCCATCGTCGCCCCAAGCCACGTTGGCCGGCACTTCGGGCGGCTGGATCGTGCCCAGGTGCATGCCGTCTGGAGAGAAGATCCACACGCCTCCTGGACCGGTGGCGTACAGGTTGCCGTCCGCGTCGAGCTTGAGCCCGTCGGGCAGTCCGGGCGCTGTCTGCTCGGTCACGTCGAAGAAGACCCTGGCGTTTTCCAGCTGCCCCTCGTCGGTAACGTCGTAGGCCATCCAGACCTTGCGGTTTGGGTCGGAGTTGGCCACGTAGGCGGTCCGGTGGTCGGGCGAGAAGGCGATGCCGTTAGGGCGTGTCTGCTCCTGGCCGAGCAACTGCAGCTCGCCGGACTCGTAATCGAGGCGGAAGATGCCGTTGAAATCCAGCTCCTTGGCCGGATCCTCGTCCTGCTGCGCCAACCCGTAGGGCGGGTCGGTGAAGTACAGCCAGCCGTTGGCGTGCCAGGCGGCGTCGTTGGGGCTGTTAAGCCGCTTGCCCTGGTAGCGATCGACTATCGTCTCCCACGCGCCGTCGGTCAGGCGCGAGATGCGGCGGTTGCCGTGCTCGCAGGCCAGCAGGTTCCCCTCGGCGTCGAGGATGAGCCCGTTCGAGCCTGGGCTTGCGCCGGTGTCCTCGCCTTCGTACATCGGCTGGTGGAACACGGAGGCCTCGGCGTCGCCCTCGGCCCAGCGCAGAATCGCGTTGGCCGGGATGTCGCTGAACAGGAGATGGGGCTGATCACCGTGGATCCACACGGGCCCTTCCGTGAAGCGCATGCCTCCGGCCAGATGCTCGATCACGTAGTCGGCTGGGACGATCGCGTCCAGAGCGTCGCTGACTTTCTCGACCTCGCCGGCTCCGTGGTCGACGACGGCCTCCTCCGGCGCGGGGGCGGTCTCGGAGCAGGCGGCGATCATCCAGCAGATCGCGAACGATAGCAGCAGGGACTTGATTCTCATGACGGTTAATCTCCTCACTCATTGCTATCATACGCTGGCTAGCGGGCGTAGCCGCGCCAGCGACTAGCGGGCCGCAGGCTGCCCGGTCGAGGGGGCCGTTGCCGCTGGGCGCCAAGCTCGAAGTGCCGAGTTCCTCGGTTCACCCGTGCACCGTCGCGCTGCCGGGCCGCGACTGTCTGTCTGCTAGTCTAGGTGCTAGCTTACCTGCATGGCTGACGCCCGCGAGCTGCGCCTCAATCTGGAGAGCACCTTGGACAGCGTCAGGGCTGCGGAGCTGATCGTTCAGCGCTTGGCGGAACTGAGTGGGTTCGACGAGGATCAGGTGCATCAGATAGGCATGGGGGTGCGGGAGACGGTGGCCAACGCGGTACAGCACGGCAACGGCCTCAGCCCGGACAAGACCGTGTCGTTCCACGCTTCGGTCGACGAGCGTGCGCTGCGGGTGAGAGTCGTCGACCAAGGGCCCGGGTTCTCCCCCGAGTGCGTGGCGGATCCGCTGGCATGCGAGAATCTGCTCGCGGCCTCGGGAAGGGGGCTGCTGCTGATGCGAGCGTTCTTCGACGTCGTGGAGCTGGAGTCCGTGGAAGGGTCGGGCGCGAGTGTTCGATTGGTCAAGTACCGCTCCGAGGGTGGAGGCGGGAATTCTTAGGAGGAAGGTCAATGAGTCTATCTACCGCGATTCGCGATGTTGCCGGTGTCACCGTGATCGACCTATCAGGTCGGATCACGCTCGGCGAAGCATCAGGAAAGCTGCGCGACACCGTTCGCAACCTGCTGGATAGCGGCGTGAAGGCCATGCTGCTGGATCTGGGGGATGTCAGCTACATCGACAGCTCCGGATTGGGCGAGCTCGTGTCGGCCTACACGACGGCCAAAGGCCGGGGCTGCCTCGTGAAGCTGCTGAATGTTCAGGCCAAGGTGCAGGACCTCCTGCAGATCACGAAGCTGTACACGGTCTTCGAGACCTTCAACGACGAGGCGGAGGCCGTGACCAGCTTCCGCAATTCCTGACCGGGAGCGCCGACAGAGTGCCCTCCGACCGGCGTCCTCTGTGCGACGGTGCGGCGGGCGCTTCTGCGGGGCCGCCCCTGATCCGCGCCGTCTGGACGGTGGGCTCCTGTGTATTTGGGGATCACACCCCTTGCGTGGCAATCAGTCCGCTGGGGAAGTTCAGCGCCGAATCCCCAGATCAGGCTTGCTCTCCACGTGGCGCATCAGGCTGGGGATCCCGGGCTCGATGTAGTCGGCTTGCTGTCCGCTAGCCTGCCAGATGTAGCCAAGGTCCCTCAGGTGCCGGGCGGCCTCCATCACCGCCCCGTAGTCCGAGGCTAGGCCTTCCCGTTGCAGCGAGGATTGGATCGCTGGGTACACTTGATCCGCCCTCACCTTCTCCGAAGCGTTGAACAAGGCAGCCACGCCTACTGCGACATGCACTAGGTCGGCCTCGACTAGTTCTTGATACCGGCGGTCGTAGTACACGCGCCTCCTTCGGTCCACGGCCGGCCTCGATCGTTCCACGTCAGCCCGTGATAAGGGCTGAGAGGGGTCCGCGCAGCCGGCCCACAGCGTGTGCCCCCAGATCTGCAAGAAATACGGGTATCCATAACTGTCCGTTACTATCTCCTCCAGTGCCTCGTCTACGATCGACCGGCCGTGCTCCGCAAGCGGTATTCGAACGGCATCTGCAGAGGAGTTCTCTTGCAGCCGTCCGATCGGCAGCTGCTCGCACCTGTCCCAGAAGGAAGCTCCTATCGTGCCCAAGTGGCGAGGCAGGTCCGGCGTGCCGGCAAGGATCAACATCACCGGCAGTCCGTCACCCTGCAAGTGCTGCACGGCGTTGAGCAGTACTCTGCCCGCCTCGGCGCCGAGCATGTGCGCCTCGTCAACTGCCAGCAAGGTCGGCCGCTTGCGCGCCCTCCGCGCCAGAATCGCCCTCTCCTGCCGCCACGTTCGATCCTTCAGCTGCACAGAGCCGACTCGGCCCAGAGAGACCGTCCCGAGCCAGCGCAGCCAGGGTGGCATCGTGGAGGTTAGTCTGGCTAGGGTCTCTAGGGAAGGGGTCTCCGCTCCAGAGAACCGCAGCACATCGACCCCAAGTCCCTCAGCCTCCCGACGCGCCCATAGCAGCAGGGCCGTCTTGCCGTTGCCCCTCGGCCCGTACAGCACGATGTCGCTGGAGGGTGCGTCTCGCTCGGCCAGGATTTCCAATTGCTCCCGGATCAGCGCTCGCTCCGCTAGCCGACCCGCTAGATAGGGCGGGAGCGTCCCCCGACCCGGCCGGAACGGACTGCGCCTTGTTCGGGAGGTATCCCGAAGCGCCAACAGGCTTACCACTGCCTGCTCATCATAGCCCCCCTCGTTCGCGACAGTGGTACACGCGAGTGGAATCGCCACTCCGCCCCAATGGCATCCTAGTCCGAAGGAGGCTTGGGGTGTGATCTGCAGCGGACCGCAATGTCCCGCCCACATGCCGAGCGAGGCCCACCGGAGAGCAGCGCCACCAGTCCGGGCGCCGAGGCGCTAGCCAAGCAGGAACGAGAACGTCACGGAGTACTCCATGTTGTTCAGCGTCCCGGAAACGTTCGGCAGGTAGTCCCCGAAAGGCCTCCCGGTGACGTGGTTGCGGACGTCGAAGCGCAGCCCGTACATGAAGAAGTTGAACTTCACGCCGCCGCCGTAGTTGTAGCCGAACTTGGTGTTCCCGTAGCCGGAGAACGAGGAGAAGCCGGGCAGGAAGAAGGACGTGAAGCCACCTCCGCCGGTGACGAAGGGCCGGAATGGCGAGCCCTCCGGCAGGGCGTGCGCGACAAGGTTGTAGTAGAAGTTGTGCGCGCGCACCGTGCCCAAGTCCGACGTCTGGCTGGTGGGGCCGAGATCCAGGACCTCGCTCAGCGAGAGGTGCTGGTAGGCGTATGCCACCTCGTGACCGATGTAGGCCCGCGGGTTGAAGGCCATCCGTCCGCCGATCCTGACTCCGTTGGACAGCGAGTACGCCTCCGTCCCGATTCCGTCTTCGGAGGTGAACTCGCCCGAACTCAGGTCGCTGCCGTTCAGGATGCCGTAACCTCCCGAGATGCCTAGCTCAAGCGATTGGGCGGCTGACGGCCCAGCCGCCAAGGCGAGGCAGGCCGCGACCAAGCATGCAGTCTTCATCAATTCCACTCCGAACCCCCCAACCATGATATCCGGGCACGGCACGAGGCCCCGGCTGGTCAGTGTGATCCAGACGGCGATCCGCGGGGCTGGCCCGTAATGCATTGGACGCCAACCGGCGCGATGCGGTTTCCCCCGCGCTGGCGCAGCGCGGGGAGTGAGTGGCGTGCGCCGCGCCGCGGGCGCGTGCTGAGGAGTCCGCTCAGTGGTACTGGACGAACTCGATCGTGTGGCCGTCGGGGTCGCTGCAGAAGGCCTGGCTCATACCGAGCCGCAGGTTGTGGCCTTCGGCGAACCTGATTCCGCATTCGCTGAGCCGGGCCTTGACGACCTCGAGGTCTCCGACCTCCATCGCCAGATGATCCGACCGGCTGATCCTCTCGCGCACGGCACGGCCGGCGGACTCCTCTTGGATCAGGTGGATCTGACGATCGCCCACGGCGAGCCACGCGCCAGGAAATCCGAAGGCCGGCCGCTCGTCCTCCGGCAGGCCGAGCACTTCGCAGAAGAAGTGTTTCGACGCGGCGAGGTCCGCCACCGCGAAGGAGACATGATGCATCCGCTTGAGCCCGATTCGGTCCATGTCGCCATTGTACGCGGGCAGGGAATGGCGCCGCTCGCGCCGCCTGGCCAGACTCGGCGGGAGCGTCGCCCGGCCCGGACGGAACTCGCTGCGCCCCGGTGACGAGTCCGGACCGGTCGAGAGAAGGCCTGCCATGGCAGGGTTATGATGCGCCGAGTGAGTTCGCAGCGGTGGGATACAGACCGCGGAGGGGCGACCTGCCGCACTGAGCGACTGCACGAGGAAGGAGTATCCCCTGCGAGCGGCCGGCCAGAACGGCTTGCCGGCCTGCGGACGGCATCCAAGAAACAACCTTGCGCGGCTAGGTCTCCAGACCCGCTCGTGGGTAGAATAGCCTCTAGTTCCCCAAGACAAGTGCCCGTCGCCCGAAGTGGGCGTCGCATTTGCTTCTACGATCGCTCGTCGCTATCATCAAGGGAACGCTTGGGAGCCGGCGCAAGTCCGGCCCGGAGGGGTGAGTATACGCATGGGCCCACTTGGAATGGGTGAGATCGTAGTTCTGTTCATCTTGGCGCTGCTCGTCTTCGGCCCCAAGAAGCTGCCCGAGCTGGGCAAGACCTTCGGCAAGGGGATGGCGGAGTTCAAGCGGGCGTCGAATGAGCTGAAGACGACGTTCCAGAAGGAGATGGACAGCATCGAGCACGAGACCAAGGAGGTCAAGTCCGCCGCCGGTGACGTGGGCCGGGACATCAACAAGAGCTACTACGACGACAACGAAGACGACTACTACAGCGGGTACGACTACGACGGGGCGGGACCCAGTTCTGCCTCCGCGGGCGCCAGCGGGGAATCGGAGGGCCAGTCGGATCCGCAGGACGGCGGAGACAGCCCGTCAGACAGCCCGGCTGCAGAGAGCGGCGAGGACGGCGGCGAGGAGCCGTCGCCAGAGTCGAGCCCGGCTGAGCAGACAGTCTCGGGCGTCCCCGAAGCGGAGGAGGGCTCCGCTTCGAATCCGGCATAGGCCGGGGCGGCACACCGCAGCACCGACCTCGCCTCCAGCTGACAAGGGTTGAACCACTTCATGAAGTCGGACGAGAACGATCCCCGAGACGGAGCCGGCGAGGACCGGCCGGCCGGCGGCTCCGAGTCTTCCGACTCGTCGTACTACGACGATCCGTACCACGACGAGTCCGACCACCTCTACGACGACCCCTACGCCTCGGCTCCCGAGGGTGCGGGCGGCGAGTCTGCCAGCTCGGGTCAGGAGCAAGGGGAAGCGGCGGCGCCCCCGCCCGACCCCCCGCCGCCTGACCCGGACGAGGACCAGCCGGACGAGGACCAGCCGGACGAGGAGGATCACATGGCCCGCATGTCGTTCCTCGAGCATCTGGAGGAGTTGCGCGCGCGCATCCTCAGGGCGCTCGGAGGGCTGCTGGCTGTGTACGTGATCTGCATCGCGTTCGCGAACGACCTTCTGGAGGCGGTGGTGGAGCCCTTCAAGGTGGCCGCCGACAAGGTCACCGCCGAGACGGACGTGGTGATCGACTTGATCAACATCAGTCCGCTCGAGCAGTTCCAAGTCCAATACATCAAGGTGCCCATCGTGGCGGCGATCTTCCTCGGCTCGCCGTGGCTGATGTTCCAGGCGTGGCAGTTCATCGCCCCGGGGCTGTACAAGCGCGAGAAGCGCTGGGCCGTACCGTTCATCTTCACCACGGCGACCCTGTTCATACTCGGCGGCGTGTTCTGCTACTACGTCGCCTTGCCGGTCACGCTGCAGTTCCTGCTGTCGGTGTCGATCAACTTGGTCACGCCCTACATTTCGGTCAGCGAGTACCTGAACACGTTCATCATCCTCGAGCTGGGCCTCGGCATCGTGTTCCAGCTGCCGGTGCTGATCTTCTTCTTCACGCTGCTGCGACTCACCACGCCGCAGTTCTTGCTGCGCAACGTGCGCTACGCGGTGCTGATCATGTTCATCATCGCGGCGATCATCACGCCCACCGGCGATCCGCTGACCATGACGCTGTTCGCGGGCCCGATGATCCTGCTGTACTTTGTCGGGATCAGCGCCAGCTGGCTGCTGGTGCTCCGCCGCGAGGGCCGGAAACTGCCGTGGCTGCGGATCGGGATCGCGCTGCTTGTGTTCGCGGCACTGGTCGGCGCGACGGTCGCTTGGTACTACTGGGGCGACGCCATCGACTTCTCGTCGCTGCTGGGTTGAGACTGACCCTGCAGCGGCGAGCCGGGCCCTGACCGGCGGCGGCTAGACGGTGACGGCGGAGTCGGCCTTCGGCCGGTACCGCCCGGCGACGTAGCGGTTGAGGATGTCGATGAACTCGGGAACGATGCGCTCGCCGCGCAGCGTACGATGCAGCTTGCCGTCCATGTACACCGGCGCGACCGGCTTCTCGAACGTGCCGGGCAGGGAGATGCCTAGGTCGGCGTGCTTGGACTCGCCCGGACCGTTCACGACGCAGCCCATCACCGCCACGTTCATGGTCTCGACGCCTTCGTAGCGCGTCTTCCAGTCCGGCATGCGCCGCTTCAGGTAGCCTTGGATCTCTTCGGCCATCTCTTGGAAGAAGCTGCTGGTCGTCCTCCCGCACCCGGGGCAGGCCGTCACTTGCGGGGTGAAGTGGCGGATGTCCATCGACTGCAGGATCTGCTTGGCGACCTCGACCTCCTCGCACCGGTCTCCGTCGGGCCGCGGCGTCAGCGAGACGCGGATGGTGTCCCCGATGCCTTCTTGCAGCAGCACGGCCAGCGCGGCCGAGGAGGCCACGATGCCCTTGTTGCCCATGCCCGCCTCGGTCAGGCCCAGGTGGAGCGGGTAGTCACAGCGGCTCGACAGCGAGCGGTAGACCGAGACCAAGTCTTGGACGTTGGACACCTTGGCGCTGAGGATGATGCGGTCGTGACCCAGCCCGTAGGACTCGGCGGCCTCCGCAGAGCGGAGACCGGAGAGCACGATGGTCTCGTACATGACCTCGCTAGCGCTCCACGGCTTGGCGCGCCTGGCGTTGGCGTCCATCTGCTCGGTGAGCAGCCGCTGGTCGAGCGAACCCCAGTTCACGCCGATGCGCACGGGCTTGCCGTGCGCGACGGCGATCTCCACCATGGTCCGGAAGTTATCGTCGTGCTGCTTGCCGATATCGACGTTGCCGGGGTTGATCCGGTACTTGTCGAGGAGTCGAGCGCACTCGGGATACTTGGCCAGCAGCAGGTGGCCGTTGTAGTGGAAGTCGCCCACGACCGGAGCTTCGCAGCCGAAGTCCCGCAGCGTGCTGACGATGCGCGGCACGGCTTGGGCGGCCTTGTCATGGTTGACAGTGATCCGGACCAGCTCAGACCCGGCGCGGGCCAGGGCCAGCACTTGGTTGACGGTGGCCGACGAGTCTGCCGTGTCGGTGTTGGTCATGGACTGGACGACGATCGGATGACCGCCGCCGACTACGACGCCGGCTACGTTACAGGCTGCGGTGGGCTTCCTCTGGATGGGCATCGGAGATCCAAGTTCCCTCCAATCCGAGTCTATCAGCGACCGGTTAGACTCATTCAGCGCACCAGCGCCAAGGTCAGGGCCGGCCAGTAGGTGATCACTAAGACGCCGCCCAGCAGGATCAGCAGGAACGGCAGCACGGACCGGTAGACGCTGGTGAGCGGGTCGCCGAAGCGGTACGAGGCGAGGAACAGGTTCAGGCCGACCGGCGGTGTCAGGTAGCCGAGCTCAAGGTTGGCAAGGAAGATGATGCCGAGGTGGACGGGATCCACTCCGTAGGCGGCCCCCATGGGAGCGATGAGCGGCACAACGACGAGGATGGCTGAGAAGATGTCCATCATGCATCCCACGACGAGCAGCAGCAGGTTGAGAACGAGCAGGAAGACGTACTTGGACTCGATGTGCGACTGGACCCACTCCAGCGCGAGGTCAGGGATCTGGGCGTCGATGAGGTAGTTGGTGAAGCCGAGGGCGACTCCAAGGATCAGCAGCACGCCGCCGACCAGCTTCCCGCACTCGGCGGCCGCGGCCGGCAGGCGGCCGCGCACGGGCAGGTCGCCGTAGACGAAGCACTCGACGACGAACGCGTACAGGACGGTGAGCGCCGCGGCTTCGACCAGCGTGACGATCCCGCCGAAGATCCCGCCGATCACCACGGCTGGCAGGAGCAGCTCCCACTTGGCCTCGTTGACGGCTCGGGCGGCGGCTCGGGCGTCGAACCGCTTGCGGTCCAGGGGCAGGGCCAAGCCCCGGCGGACACCCCAGAGGGCCACCAATGACACCAGCAGGCAGCCGGGCAGCAAGCCGCCTAGGAACAGCTCGTCGATCGGAGTCCGCGAGTAGACTCCGTAGAGGATGACGGCTAGGCTCGGCGGGAAGAGCAGGCCGATGGATCCAGAGGCGGTGAGCAGGCCGACTGAGAAGCGCCTCTCGTACTTCGAGCGGACCAGCACGGGGAGCAGCAGCCCACCTAGCGACAGGATCGTCACTCCGGACGCCCCAGTGAAGGACGTGAAGAAGGCGAAAGCGACGGTGGTGGTGATCGCCAGCCCGCCGGGAAGCCAGCCGAGTAGCGCCGAGAAGACTCGCACAAGGCGCTTGCTCGCACCCCCCTCAGCGAGTAGGTAGCCGCCCAAGGTGAAGAGTGGGATCGCTGGCAGCAGGGGCTGACCGGAGAGCTGGTAGGCGGCGAGTGGCACGGCTGAGACGGGGGTGTACTCGTGCCAGAACAGCAGCGCGGCCAATCCACCGATCACGGCGAAGATGGGCAGGCCCAGCACCGCCCCGGCGATCAGCACGGGGATTCCGTACTGCAGGACCGGCAGATCGCCGAGGGCTTCCCACGACGAAAGCAGCACGGGAACGAGGGCTCCCGAGCAGGCCGCTAAGCGCCCGGACCACCGATCGGAGCTGCTCCAGGCGATGCGCAGGCCGATTACTGCGAAGGCGGGGACCATGCTGAGCACGAACGCCCAAACCGGAATCCCGAGCGCCACGATGTCGCCAGCCTCGCGCTCCCCTCTGGCGAACTCCCATGCCCCGTAGGCTAGGGCCGTGCAGACGGCCACGCCGAGCGCCCCCGTGAAGACCGCAGTGGACGCCTTCAGCCGGGCAGGCAGGAAGGTGGCGGTCGACAGCGCCAAGAGGCGGCCGTCGCGGGCTGCCAGCAGCCCTCCGGTCATCGCGACCAGCAGCGTTAGGTGCTGCACGAGCGGGGTCGAGCCCGGGATCAGGTTGCCGAGCCCCACGGAGCGGCCGAGCACTTCGGCCAGCGGCAGGAAGGCGACCAAGGCCAGCAAACCGGCGGTAGCGGCGTCCTCGACAGTCCGTTTCTGAGCGCCGAATCTACCTTCGGGAGGCTGGGACTGATCGGTTGCCTCTTGCATGAACTCGCCGCCGGGCACCAAACGGACTGCGACGGTGCTGGTAAGTGGCTCCTCTCAGGGTATCCGAAGGGCGCTGGCCGGCGGACGATGTGGCCTGCCGTACGCTGGATAGATGCAGGAGCCCGACTGGAGCGCCGTGCGCGCCGAGTTCCCGGTGCTGGAGCGGTGGGCCCATCTGAACACGGCCGCCTTTGGCCCGATGCCGCACTCAGCGGTGCGGGCGATGAACGAGCACTGGGTGCATCGCGACGAGACGGCGTCGTCAGAGTTCCTGGGATGGTTCGACAGGCTGGACGGCTTGCGGGCCAAGATCGCCCGGCTGCTGAATGCGGGCCCGGCGGACATAGGCTTCTGCCCGAACGCAGGGACGGCACTGTCGTGGTTCCTCCACGGGATCGACTGGAGGCAAGGCGACGAGGTGCTCGGGATGGAGCATGAGTTCCCGAACAATCTCTATGCGCCTCGAATGCTGGATCGGATGGGGGTCCGGTTCCGCGCGATCCAGGCTCCTGAACGGGCCTTCACCCCGGAGACCGTGCTCGCGGCGCTCGGTCCGCGCACCAGGGTGGTGCTGGTCAGTTCTGTGAACTATTCGAACGGAATGCGGGCGCCGCTGGAGGAGCTGGGGCAGGAGCTGCGGCGTAAGGAAGTGCTGCTGTGCGTTGACGGAACGCAGAGCGTCGGGGTCCTCCGCCACGACCTGCGGAGGACGCCGGTGGACTTCCTGTTCGTCCATGGCTACAAGTGGATGCTCGCGCCAGCGGGTTCCGGATTCTTCTACGCCTCCGAGGACATGCGCGCGCAGCTGCATCCGACGGTCGTGAGCTGGCGCAGCCACCGGACTTGGCGAGACTTCGAGCGCCTGCACCACGGGCGGCCGGAGCTGTGCCGGGAAGCCGCCCTGTATGAGGGCGGGGTCCAGCCGTTCTCGCTGCTGTTTGCGTTGGAAGCGAGCTTGGACCTGATCTTGGAGTGTGGCCAAGGTGCGATCGAGCGCCGGAGCTTGCGTCTCGCGCGGGAGTGCAGGGAGGCGCTGCGAACTGCGGGCGGCGAGGTCGGCGGGAAACCGGGGGACAGCTGCGACGCTCCGATTGTCACGGCTTCGATCCCCGGCTTGGACGCGATTCAGGTGCGCGAGCGCTTGGAGAAGCGCAACGTCGCCGTGGCGGCTCGGCAAGGAAGCCTGCGAGTGTCGCTGGACTTCTTCAACAACCGGGACGACATCCGCCGGTTGGTTGCGGCCCTCGGATCCGGATGAGCGGGCATTAGGGCAGGGAGCTGATGTCTCCCAAGCGGTTGATGTTGGTGAGCGGACGGCCGTCGGCGAGGTCGAGAGCCTCCCATGCGACGAGCTGCACGGCGTCCATGACCTTCCGCGACCCGTTTCGCAGGGCCGCGGCGAACGGTTCGCACGCCGGTTTGGCGTAAGCGGCGCACAGCGGCTGGAGGCGCCGGTCCGGCGTGCGGGCGACAACGGCGGCCGAGGAGGACTGGGCGGCCGCGGCAAGGAGCTGGCTGAGCGGCTCGGGAGTGAGGAATGGCATGTCGCACGCGGCAATGAGGGCCCAACGCGTGCGGGCTGTCCGGAGTGCAGTGACGATGCCGGCGAGCGGCCCCATGCCGGGAGCTTGGTCCTGAATAACCGGCAGGCCGAGAGCAGCATGCCGGCCGGGATCGCCGACCACGGTCACGGTGGTGGTGCAGGAGCGAAGGGCGGCGGCGACATGCATCGCCATGGGCCGGCCGCGGAAGTGGTGCAGTGCCTTGTCGGACCCGAAGCGGGAACTCTGTCCCCCCGTCAGGATGAATCCTTCGGCTCTCACGGTGGACGCGGCCGCCCGTGCAAGATCCTCACTGCTGCGCGTCACCGGCAGGCCTGCTGCGCAGCATTGGCTTTGGAACTAAGTCTCGGCATTATGTCAGCCTAGCGGAGAGAGGCTTGGAGGTCCATCGGAGGGCGTGCCGGGATTTCCTACTGATGAACTCGTCGTGCGAGGGTGGTTCGCTCCCAAGCGCGCCTCGAAGAAGACACGGAACCCGCTGGTTCCGGGCCAAGGACGGGCCCCGCCGTACTTGGCGGGTCGCGAGTTGGAACAGAGACTGATCGCGGACGAGCTGGACGGCCTTGTAGGCGCCGCCACTTCAGGCGGCTTCATGGTTCTCTTTGGACCGCGTGGGAACGGCAGGACGGTCTTGCTGAAGGGGGTGGTGCGCCGAGCGGAACGCCACAAGATCCGCCAGATCGATATCGGCTTGGGGGAAGCGGAGTCGCTTGACGGGCAGTTCGCGGAGTCGCGTGGCCTCTCTAGGCGGCTGAGCATGTGGATTTCTGCGAGTCCATGTCGCCGGGTGCGCAGCGCAGCAGTCGGAGGGGAGGATGGGCCGATCAGCATCAAGCCGCCGGGTCGGGATCCGTAGGATGGCATCCCTCTTGGATTCTTGAGAGGTCACCGGAGGAGCTCCGATCACTCCCCGCGGATGCGCATGGGGATCCATTCGGTTGTCGCAGCACTAGCCGGCGAGAGGCCCGTCTACGGAGTGCGGGCGTCGCGAACAGGTACCGCTAGGCGGAGCAGTCTCGGAAGCGGGCCGGAAAGAGAGTCCGTGGGGTGAAAGTGTGCGATCTCTGCCGGGCCGCCCACTTGCAATTTCGGAGCGGACGTGAGAGACTGTGCCACGAAAGGGGAGGCATAACTACATGTCGCAGACTCTGAAGCATTCCAAGAAACTTGTTCTGACTGTCGTGGCGCTGGCAGCGGCCTTAGCCGTGGGTGCGGCCTGCGGGGGAGGGGAGAGCGGCCCTGCGCAGGGCACACCAGCCTGGTACTACCAAGCGGCGAGCGATAACTTCGCCATTCCGGACTTTGGAAAGACGGTCGAGCAGCTCAACGAGGCGGCTGGGGCCGAGGGCGAGATGGGCCGGGACGCGATCCTCTGGAGGGCAGCGATCACGGCCGGGCTGGCACGCGGGTACGACACGCTCGCGGACGCGTTCGCGAAGGGAA
Source organism: Bryobacterales bacterium (assembly GCA_963662745.2). GTDB lineage: Bacteria > Acidobacteriota > Terriglobia > Bryobacterales > UBA6623 > VXMF01. Next base: position 1,891,292 of record CAXXUI010000001.1, on the reverse strand, counting down.
TCGAGGCCAACGATGCCCGCACGGAGGACTTCCAGAACTCCGTCAACGACTACCGACGGAGGACGCGCGTGAACGCCATCGAGTTCTCCGAGGGGATCGGCGAACTCAAGAAGATCATCGACGCCGGCGAGACCGTGCCTCTGAACTTCCCCCTGCCGCCGGGCAATGACAGCGTGTCTCCGATCTTGACGAGCGTCGAGAACGGGAACAAGGTTGACGCGCAGATCACGGCGATGGAGGACCAGACGCTGACGAGGGGCATCTTCTCTGTGCTGGCGGACTGGACCGGCGGGGCGGACTTGGCGAAGATGCAGACCGACTCAGGTGCTGGGACGCTCCAAGCGTCGTCCGACGCCATGTCCTTCGGCGTGGCCCGGCTCCTGTTGGACATCTCGGTGATGTTCGACCGCGACGGAATCAACGATCCGAGGGTGCGCAAGTTCGTGTTCGACAAGGCTGTCGAGTGGGCCGAGCCGCACATGGAGAACGAGGACCTAGGCGACCGGCTCGAGGATTTCAATTTTGACGTGGAGAACGAGAAGCGTGACATGGACGGCAAGCGCCGGATGAAGAAGCCCGAGGACGACTGACCCGGGCCAGCAGCCAGGCTTGGCTGCCGTACGCATGCTGTAGCGGAGGCGGCTGCCAGCAGCCGCTCTGGACCTGCCGGACCGGCGCCTGCCCGAGCGGCTCAAGGCCATGGGCGGGGCTTGGGAGCAGCGCCCGGGCGAGTGCCTGCCGGTGATCTTCCCGCGTGGCAAGGACCAGCAGGCCGCCTACCGCTTCCTGCGCAATGGGTTTCCATGGAGCACATTCTGGTGCCGCACAGGGAGGCCATGGTGGACCAGTGCCAGCTGCTGGTGCAGGACACGACCACGCTGAACTACACCGGGCTGGGCCAGTGCATGAGCGGTCTGGGGCCGCTGCAGCAGCGCAGCGAGAGTGCGCGGGGGCTGCACATGCATGCGTCGGTGGCCTGCGGCAGGGTTTCGAGCTGGCCCGGGCCTGCGGTCGCTGATGCCACGCTCGATCCCCATGCAGGCCGACTCTCAGCAGAGGGTGCGCTTCCGGCGCAAGTTCCGGCTGGCCTCGCAGGAGGGGCAGCGGGCCCGCCAGCGGAGCAACGTGGAGACCCAGGTGAGCATCGGGCCGGTCGAGCTGCAGCACGCCCTAGACGCCGCTGGGCACCAACCCGTCCACACCGGTGCTGCCATCCTCCAGACTTGGCCTCCCGCCCCGGGACCTCCCACAGATTCGGCTAGGCCAAGTTCAACTCGCAGCTGAACGCAAGAATCAACTCCGATCTAGCGCTAGGGCTGCCAGTGGCCCCCGCCGCCCACGATACTGTCCGACGGCAGGTTCGGTCCGACCTGCCATGCCTCGGTGCTTGACGGCAATTGTTGCCGCGCCAACGACTAACGCAGTCGCAAGGCGCCGCCCATCTCTTACCGCTCATACCGTTGCACGACGGCCGGCCTCGCATCCCCTAGACTCAAGACACGGGAGACCCGCCCCGTGAACCAGCCCGCGCCCAGAGACCGCCTCCCCACCGGAGTCCAGACCTTCAGAGAGATCCGTCAGGAGGGTCTTTGTTACGTTGACAAGACCCACTTCGCCTGCCAACTCTTCCGGCAAGGCAAGCACTACTTCCTGTCCCGACCCCGCCGCTTCGGCAAGAGCCTGTTTGTCAGCACGCTCAAGGAGCTCTTCGAGGGCCACCGCGATCTCTTCCATGGCTTGGCGGCCTACGACCAGTGGGACTGGTCCGTCCGTCGCCCCGTCGTCCTGCTCGACTTCTCCGAGGTCAACGCAGCGCTCCCCGGCGACTTGGACGAAGACGTCAGCGAGCAGCTGGACGGCTTGGAGCGCACCCACGGTATCGAGCGCCACTACAACACCGCGCGAGGCCGCCTGCGCCACCTGATCCGCACCCTGCACGAGCGTTCCGGGCGGCGCGCCGTCTTTCTGGTTGACGAGTACGACAAGCCCATCGTCGACGCCCTCCGCAAGCCGGACCTCGCCACCGAGAACCGCGACTACCTGCGCAGCCTGTACTCAGTCGTCAAGGGCTGCGACGCCAGCCTGCGCTTCTCGTTCCTCACCGGCGTGACCAAGTTCTCCAAGGTCAGTCTCTTCTCCGGCGCGAACAGCTTGATCGACCTCACGCTGGAGGCCCCGTTCTCCTCCCTCTGCGGCTACACCGAGCGCGATCTGGACACCGTCTTCGCCCCTGAGCTGGAGGGCCTCGACCGGGAGGAGATCCGGGCTTGGTACAACGGCTACAGCTGGAGTGGAGCGGAGAGAATCTACAACCCGTACGACGTGCTGCTGACTTTGCGGACCCGGGTGTGCAAGGCGTGGTGGTTCCAGACCGGCACGCCCAAATGGCTGATCGAATTGGTGGCGGCGGCTGATCTCCCGTGGCACCGGCTGGAGGGGATGCTGGCCTCCGAGGAGCTGCTCTCAACGCTGGATGTGGACGAGGTGGTCCCGCACGCGCTGCTGTTCCAGTCCGGGTGCCTGACGATCCGAGGTCTGGAGGTAGTCGAGGGGCGGCTGCGCTACCGGCTAGGGTTCCCCAACCGGGAGGTGCGCGAGGGTCTGAACCGGGCCCTGCTGAAGCGCCTGACGAGGTGGCCGCAGTTCGAGGTGCAGCGGTTGGACGACGAGGCGGCTTGGCGCCGGATCCTGCGAGCGGGGGACATGCAGCGCATGCGGAAGCGGTTCAAGGCGCTGCTGGTGTCGATCCCGAAGGACTGGCACGTGAAGAGCGAGATGGGGAAGTACGAGGGGTATTACAAGAGCGTGCTGTTGTTATTTGTCACATTATTTGGCACGAAAATGGGCTGTTTTTGTCAAACTGGATGATTCCAGATAAGGGAACTTTCTCATTTAATGTGACAAATCCATCGGCGTGGGTGAGTCGGCCGGTAGGCTTTCGGACATGCGTTGGAGGTGCTGCGCGGCAGTCTTGCCTGCAATTGCGTGCGCGCAGGGCCGGGAGCCGGGCGAGAACGCCTACGCTCCTCCTGACCCCTTCCTTTTCCTTCTTGCAGTAGCAGTTTTCGAGCTCGCCCTCGCCCCCAGCCAGACGCAAGCAATCCGGAAAATTCCGCTCCCCGCCTGCCATTTAATCCGGAAAACGCCTTGCCAAATAAACCGGAAGACAACAGCTGTACGGGCACCTGTCGACTTTGGGGCAGGTACGGGCGGAGCAGAGCGGGAGCCGCGGGCGGGCGGACTTCTGCTTGGAGGGATGCGGCTGGGTGTATGTGTTCGAGTTCAAGATGCGGGGGCGGGGCGGGGCGCGGCAGGCGCTGCGGCAGATCCGGGAGAAGGGCTACGCGGAGCGGTACGCGGGCGGTCGCCGGCCGATCCGGCTGGTCGGCCTGCAGCTGAGCCCCGAAACCCACGAGCTGACCGAGTTCGAGTGGGAGGACTACTGACCCCGCGCCGTGCCTGCCGCAGTGGGGACGGAGATGGGATCCACAGGCAAGCACAGCCCCGAGACACTCATCCTCTCGTCGCTTGCGGAGGAGGCCTGCCAGGCGCGCTTCTCCTCTGGAGTTCACCATTCAGTTCCGGATATGGAAGAAATGGACTCGACTCTTACAACCGATGGCAGACACTGAGGGGCATAGGTCGTTACCTATTCGGTGTGCCGGCAGACGGCGTCAATCGGCCTCGGATCTGTCAGCGGCGGACATCGGCCTTCACTCTCCTCGTCGCGGCGAACGGTACAGCGGGAGGCGGGCAAGGGCGGCCGGAGCAGTCTCGGTTGCTGCGGGAGCAACCTGTCCCAGTGCGGCGGGCGAACTCGGGCTCGCCTTCGGCAAACTGATCAGGATGTGAAGCATAGAAAGGAATAGCGGTGGTCCCAGTGACCACCCGATACGAGACTCTTGCCAGATCCCAGGCTGAACTTCACGGGGTGGGCCGGGTAGGATTCCACCGATTTCGGGGCAATCCAGAATGGATTGGACTTGGTAGTCAGGCAAGTCAAGACCTCGTGTGTTCAAGACAATTGCCAGCGCAGTGCAAACGGGCCGGGCCAGCGGGCAGGGTGCCTGGCACTCTGCGACGCTGTCGTCACCAGCGTGCCTAGTGGATCGGGGGCTCTGTCGCCTCGATAGTGACGCAGTTGAGTGGTCGGCTGATGGGGCGCTGGCGCCCCAGGGATAGCGGCTGCCCACTCTCCCGTCCCATCCCCCGCAGACGACGGGCCGCAGCACGCCCTAGACGCTGCTATGCACCAACCTGTCCGCACCGGTGCTGCTATCCTCCAGACTCGGCCCAGCACCAGGGGCCTCTCACCGAATCGGCTAGGCCAAGTTCAACTCGCAGCTGCAGGCAAGAGTTAACTCAGATCTAGCGCTAGGGGCAGGGCCGAGCTCGCCGTGCTAGGCTGCCAGTTTCATGACGCCGATCCTGTTTTCCGTCAGCTACTCCGGGTCGTGGGGCCAGGCCCGCCTTGATGTCTTTGAGTTCATTGAAAAGGCGGCCGGTCTGGGATTCGAGGGTGTCATGCTGGGCGGCAAACGTCCCCACTTGAGTCCACTGGACTGGGACGGCCCTTCGCTGCTGGACCTGCGCCGCAGCATCGAGCGGGCCGGCCTCGCCGAGGTGGTGGTGGCCGGGTACAACAACTTCACCGCCGATCTCGGGCACGCCGAGTCCCCGATGCGCGAGATCCAGATCGCGCATGTCACGCAGCTCGCCCGACTCGCGGGCGAACTGGGCGGCAGCAGGGTGCGTGTGTTCACGGGCTACGAGCACCGAGCCGGCAGCTACCGCGACCAATGGTGCCTGATCGTCGATTGCCTGCGGGAGTGCGCCCGACGGGCGTCGGCCTACGGCGTGACGCTGGCGGTCCAGAACCATCACGACATCGCTGTGGACCACCGCTCCCTCAAGGACCTGCTTGAGGAAGTGAACGAGCCGAACTGCCTAGCCGGGTTCGACGCTTGGTCTCCCGCCCTGCACGGAACCGACATCGCCGCGGCCGCTCGGGAGATGGCCCCGTGGACCGTGCATACGACCGTGGCCGACTACCAGCTACGCCCGCGCTTCCGCTACCAGCCGGACATCGTCAACTACCAGCCGGAGCGCCCGTATGTGCAGGCCGTCCCGATGGGGACCGGGTTCTTGGACTATCGCGGGTTCTTCGCTGCGCTGAGTGCCGGCGGCTTCGGTGGCACGGTGGCTTTCGAGATGTGCTCGCCGCTGCTCGGCGGCGGCTCCGTCGAGAATCTCGACCGGCATGCCCGCTCGTTCTTGCAGTTCATGAAGTCCCTGCCGGACTGACGTTCCCTGCCTGGATAGCCCAGCTGCCGGCGTCCGTCGGGCTGCATGTCAGCTGGTCTCGGCACGCCCGCGTCAACGGCACTCTCAGGCGTCCTCCGGTCCCCTTTGAACACGTGCAGCCGGACGAGCCTTACGACGAGGCGGTCAGCCAATCGGGCCCGATCAGCGTCTGCCATGAAATAGAACTCCGATAGCACGACGCTGTCTGCTGCAGAGAACGAGAGATCAAGGTGTCGGCGCAGCGAGCGGGAGACTGAAGTGAGCCACTTGGCCTCCGGCGCAAGTTCCTCTGGTGGGCGGCAGCGCCCGGCCCGTAGCGTCTCAGAAGCATCATGTGCTCTGGGTGGGTCTACATCAATGGCTCTCAACAGGCCCTTGAGCGCCAGTTCGATTCCTTCTTGCGACTCCCCGACCACGTGGTGCCAGCTCAAGGCATCGTCCGGTATCGGTCGCCCGCAACCGATCGGTTGCGGGCCAGAATTAGTCGTCAGCCAGCAATCCGTTTCGCACTACGTGCAATCATTCCAGTGAGGATGGCTGTGCGAGGCGTTTCGCACGACTTGGCCTGCAGCCATCGCGCAGTTCACTCCCGACAGCCTACGGGCCCCCGTTGGCTCCTGGACGGATGGAGGGTGGATGAAGTGCGCGTCGACCGGCCTTCCACGCCAAGTGAGCGGTTTCTGGTTGCAAATGCCTGAGTGCGTGTGACCAGTGACCGCCGGTCGTCGTCCGTCGCGAGGATCGAGTCCACCGCGGAGAAAAGCCGCCACTCGTCACCTCGACGGCGGCGGCCTGCACGCGAGAATCCCCGACCGAGTCCGTTCCGATACCATGAATCCTCCACCATGTTTCGTCCCAAGGTCCCGCACCTCTTCATAGCAGCTTGCCTGATCCTCTCCGTCGGGCTGCTCCAGCCGGTCAAGGCCGGGGAGCTGGCTCCTTCCGTCCCCGAGCTTGCCGCGGTCTCGTCAGAGCGTCTGGCGCACTTGGATGCCGCCATGGAGCGCTATGTGGCCGATGGGCAGCTCGCAGGGGCCGTGGTACTGGTGGCCCGGCGCAGCCGGATCGTCTACCACAAGGCCTTCGGCCTGCGCGATGTCGAATCCGGCGCCCAGATGCGGAAGAGCTCCATGTTCCGCATTGCCTCCCAGTCGAAAGCGATCGTCAGCGCCGGAGTGCTGGTGCTGCAGGAGCAGGGCAAGCTCCTGATTGGCGATCCGGTCTCGAAGTACCTTCCCGAGTTCAAGAACACCAGCGTGGCCGTCGAGAACGACTCGGAAGGCTATGACGTGGTTGCCGCCAGCCGTCCGATCACTCTGCGCGACCTGCTCACCCACACGGCGGGAATCAGCTACGGCAACGGCACGGCCGAGGACCGGTGGGAAGCGGCCGGCATCCAAGGCTGGTACTTTGCGGATCGCGAGGAGCCGGTCGGCGAGACCGTGGCGCGCATGGCCTCGCTGCCCTTCGACGAGCACCCCGGCAAGCGCTGGGTCTATGGCTACAACACCGACATCCTCGGGGCCGTGGCCGAGAAGGCGAGCGGCATGCCGCTTGACGAGTTCCTCCGTACGGCAGTGCTCGATCCGCTCGGCATGAAAGACACCCACTTCTACCCGCCCACCGGCAAGGCCAGCCGCGTCGCTACCGTGTACTCGGCCTCGGAGGACGGCTTGAAGCGAGCTCCAGACCCCGGGCACATGGTCGGCCAAGGGCATTACCTGAACGGACCGCGGACGAGCTTTTCCGCGGGCGCCGGGTTGGTCTCCACGGCGCGGGACTACGCCCGCTTCCTGCAAGCCATGCTGAACGGCGGCACGCTGGACGGTCGCCGATTCCTGAGTCGCAAGAGCGTGGAGCTGATGACTAGCGACCATCTCCACGACATCGACTTCCGGCCAGGCCAAGGCTTCGGTTTGGGGTTTTATGTCGTTGACGATGTCGGGGCGCGGGGCGTTCCGGGCACGGTGGGCGAGTTCGGGTGGGGCGGCGCCTACCATTCGACCTACTGGGTCGATCCGGCCGAAGAGCTCGTGGTCGTCTACCTGACCCAGCTGATTCCGGCAGGTGGAGTGGACGACCACCGCAAGCTTCGGGCGCTGGTCTACCAGTCGCTGGTGGACTGAGCGCTGGGTCCTTGCGTGGCGGTCCTTGCCGGGGCGCCGGTCGTATCTGCCACAATTGAGGTGCCGATGCACCCCGTGACTTGGATTCGCTCCCTATTGCTGCTCGCCGTCCTCCTGCCGACGGCCGCTCCCGCGACTGCCGCGACACCCAACTTCGTCATCATCCTGGCCGACGACTTGGGCTTCGGTGACGTGTCGTACCTGAATCCGGATTCCCGCATTCCGACGCCCCACCTCGACGACCTCGCCCGTAGCGGCATGGCCTTCACCGACGCCCACACGCCTTCTGGAGTCTGCACGCCGACGCGCTACGGGCTGTTGACCGGCCGGTACTCGTGGCGCACGCGCCTCAAGAACGGCGTGCTCAACGGCTACGGTGAGCCGCTGCTGGCCGCAGACCGGGAGACGCTCGGCACCTTCTTCGGTGAGCGTGGCTACCGGACCGCCATCGTCGGCAAGTGGCACCTTGGCCTCGGCTTTGCGAAGAGCGAGTCCGGAGAATTCGACTTTTCCCGGCCCGTCAGTGACGGTCCGCACACTCACGGCTTCGACGAGTCGTTCATCATCCCGGCATCCTTGGACTTCCCGCCGTACGTCTACATCCGTGACGGCAAGATCACCGGATCACCCTTGGGTAGCCAGCCCGCTCTGAAGTTCCCGCAATTCATGCGGGCCGGCGAGCTCGCACCGGACCTGGACCCGCCCGGCGTGCTGGATGAGCTGGTCCGCGTCTCCTCGGACTTCATTCGCCGCCAAGCCTCTGCCGAGCAGCCCTTCCTGCTCTACGTCCCGCTGACCGCTCCCCACAAACCGGTCTGGCCGTCGGAGCGATTCGTCGGCAAGACCGAGCTCGGGCCGTACGGTGACTTCGTCGTGCAGGTCGACTCCACCGTCGGAGACATCTTGGCGGCAATCGAGGATTCGGGAGTCCGCGACAGCACCTTGGTGCTGTTCACTTCAGACAACGGTTCTTTCATGTACCGCCTGAGCGGGGTTTCCGAGCAAGATCACACCGACGACCCGTCGGTGCAGGCGTACCGCGCCCTGAACCACACCGCCAACTACGTCTATCGCGGCACCAAGGCCGACATCTGGGAGGCGGGGCATCGCGTGCCGTTCTTCGTCCGCTGGCCGGGGGCTGTCGAGCCCGGCGGACGGCAGGCGGGCGTGGTGAGCTTGGTGGATGTGTTCGCCACCCTCGCCGAGATCGCTGGGGAGGCGCTGCCCGAGCAGGCTGCCGTAGACAGCTTCAGCTTCCTCAGCCTGCTGCGCGGCGAAGCGCGGCCGACGCCGCGCGCGCCCGTGATCCTGCACTCCTCGCGCGGCATGTTCGCCATCCGTGACGGCAAGTGGAAGCTGGTGGCCGGCAACGGCTCCGGCGGTCGGGAAAAGCCCGCGGGCAAGCCGTTCGAGCGCCCCTACCAGCTGTACGACCTCGAGGCCGATCCGTCCGAGCGGCGGAACGTCCTAGACCGGCACCCGGAACTGGCCGCCCGCATGGAGCGCGAGCTGGATCGCATCCGGGAGCGCGGTCGAAGCCGCTGAAGTCTCCCCTTGGGACGAGACCTTACGGCAGGATCTTGCCCGGATTCATGATTCCTGCCGGGTCGAGGGCGGCCTTGATGGCCCTCATGACTTCGACTCCCTCTGGGTGCTGGGCCTTGAGGGCCTCCTGCTTGCCGATTCCGATTCCGTGCTCCCCAGTGCAGGTGCCGCCCATAGCCAGCGACCGCTCCACCATCAGGTCGCTCGCCCGCGTGGCGCGGGCCATCTCGTCCCCATCCTCGGGATCCACCAAGAAGATCGCATGGAAGTTGCCGTCGCCCACATGGCCCAGGATCGGCGCTACCAGTCCCCCTTCCCGGAGGTCCTCGTGAGTTGCGGCGATGCAGTCGGCCAGCCGGGAGATCGGAACGCACACGTCGCTGACCCAGCCGTAGGATCCGGGCCGCAGCGCCTTGATGGCGTAATAGGCGTGGTGCCGCGCATGCCAGATGCGCTCGCGCTCCTCGCGCTCGCCAGTCCACTGGAAGTCGCCTCCGCCGTGCTCGGAGGCGATGGCTCCGGACCGTTCAGCCTGCTCGGCGACGCTGGCCGGAGTGCCGTGGAACTCGAAGAAGACGGTCGGTGTGGCCTCGTGGGGAAGGTGGGCGTAGTCGCTGACTGCTTGCATGGCCATCGCGTCCAGCAGCTCGCAGCGGGCCACCGGGATTCCGTCCTGCAGGATCTCGATGACCGTCTCGACTGACTCTCGGACGCTTGGGAAGCTGCACGCCGCACCGGACACCGCCTCCGGCAACGGGCTGAGCTTCAGTTGCACCTCCGTGATCACACCCAAAGTGCCTTCGGATCCCAGCATCAGCTTGGTCAGGTCGTAGCCGGCGGACGACTTGCGGGCCCGGCAGCCTGTGGTCACAATACGACCATCAGCCAGCACGCAAGTCAGACCGAGGACGTTCTCGCGGATGGTCCCGTACCGGACGGTGGTGGTTCCTGAAGCGCCGGTCGCTGCCATGCCGCCAATTGAAGCGTCCGCTCCGGGATCCACGGGCAGCCACAGGCCCTGCTTCTCCAGCTGGTCGTTGAGTTCGACGCGGCGGATTCCGGCCTGCACGCGGCAGTCCATGTCGTCCACCTGCAGGTCGAGGATCCGGTTCATGCGCGAGAGATCCAAGGAAATGCCGCCGTTCACGGCTTGGACATGCCCTTCGACCGCCGTGCCTGCGCCGAACGGGATCACCGGGACGAGGCGCTCGCGACAGAGGGAGATGATCCTCGAGACTTCCTCATTGCTCTCCGGGAAAGCGACCGCGTCTGGCGGGGCCGGGCTGTGGAACGATTCGTCCTTGGCGTGGCTCTCGATGTCATACGACGAAACGGACAGCCGTTCGCCAAGCAGTGCACGTAGGCCGGGGAGTGCTCTGCGAGCGTTTGTTGAGACCGTGGGCATCGCCCGCCCATGGTAGCGACGGCAAGCGGACGGGGCGGGGAAGTGGCCCTCGGACGGACGCTAGGGGTGCGGCTGATACGATGGCTTGCCGCCATGGACTACCGAACCATGTACTCTCTCGAGGGCCGCAAGGCGCTCATCGCCGGAGCCAGCCGCGGGATCGGCCTTGCGATCGCCAGGGCCATGGCCGCGCAAGGTGCCCATGCCGTCCTGTCTTCCCGCTCGACGCGCGCCTTGGAGGAAGCCGCGACCGAGCTGCGAGCCGACGGCATGTCCGCCGAGGCGATCGCCTTGGACATCACCGACCAAGACTCCATTGACGCCGCTGCGCAGCGGTGCGGGGACGCGGACATCCTCGTCAACGTGGCCGGCACCAACGTCCGGAAGCGGTTCGAGGACTACACAGCAGCGGAGTACGAGCGCATCATGGACACCAACCTCCACGGCATCGTCCGCCTCACCAAGCTGGTCGGCAAGCGCATGGTCGACCGCGGCCGCGGCGGCAAGATCGTGAACATCGGCAGCCTGATGTCCCTGATGGGGCTGCCTTACCTGTCCGTCTACGCCATGACCAAGAGCGCTCTGGCCGGGCTGACTCGCGTCTTGGCCGCCGAGTGGGCCACTGCCGGCATCCAAGTCAACTGCATTGCGCCGGGATTCATCCTGACCGACCTGAATCGCGACATGTGGCAGCCGGACTACATGGAGCGTTGGCTGGACAGCGTGCAGGCCAATCCCCGCATGGGCGCACCCGAGCACATCGCCGGGCTGGCCGCCTTCCTGGCGAGTTCGGCGGCGGACTACATCACGGGCCAAGTGATTGCCGCCGACGGTGGATACACCACCACCGCCAAGTGGCCGTTCCGCCCGGCATGAAACTGACCGCCGGGGCAGTGCGTCAGACGGTCTCGCCCCGCACCAGATCTTCGTAAGTCTCCCTCGCCCTCACGGTGGAAAAGCGGTTGCGCGCCACGAGCACTTCGGCGGCTCGCGGGCGGGAGTTGTAGTTCGAGGAGAGCACGAAACCGTACGCCCCCGCGGTTGCGATCGCAAGGAGGTCGCCAGACTCGCACGGCTGGAGTCGCCGGCCCGTGGCAAGGAAGTCCCCGCTCTCGCATACTGGGCCGACCACGTCGCACCGCCGTCCTTCCCCTTCGCGAAGGCGTTCGGGCAGCACCTCGTGATGCGCGCTGTAGAGGGCGGGGCGAATGAGGTCGTTCATGGCTCCGTCTACGACGACGAAGGTCTTGCGGCCTCCGGACTTGCAGTACAGGACCTGCGTCAGCAGGGCTCCGGCTTGGCCCACGATGGAGCGCCCCGGCTCCAGTCCCAGGCGGAAGCCGGTTCCCGCTAGCCTCTTGGTGACGAGCGCGCCATAGGCCTCGATGGAGACGCTCGGCTGGTCCTGCGTGTAGCCGACGCCCAAGCCGCCGCCTAAGTCGATCGTCCGGATTGGCACTCCCCGGCCCCGCAGTCGCATCGCGAGGGCGAGCAGCTGGTCCAGCGCCTCCCCGAACACCTGGAGGTCGAAGATCTGGGAGCCGATGTGGCAGCTCAGGTTGGTGACGCGGAGCGGACGCCAGCGGTCCGAGTCGGCGTAGAGGGCCTCCGCCTCGGCGATGGCGATGCCGAACTTGTGTTCGCTCAGCCCGGTGGCGATGTACGGGTGGGTCTTGGCGTCGATGTCGGGGTTGACGCGCAAACCGACGGCGGGGCGGCGGCCAGAGGCTACGGCCTCCTCCCGGATAACACCCAGTTCCTGAGCGGACTCGCAGAGGAAGGCGCCGATGCCGCGCGAGAGCGCGTAGCGGACTTCGGTCCGCGTCTTCCCGACGCCCGAATACACCACTGATCCGGGATCGCCCCCGGCCCGCAGCACTCGGTACAGCTCACCGGCCGACACGATGTCGAATCCCGCCCCCTCCGAGGCCAGTAGCCCGAGCACGGCCAAGGACGAGTTCGCCTTAACGGCGTAGTGGATGTCGTGCCGGATGCCGGCGAAGGCCCGGCGGTAGGCACGGTAGTTGTCGCGGATGGCTTGCGATGAGTACACGTAGGCGGGCGTCCCGACGGACTGTGCCACGCTGCTCAGCCGCACCTGCTCGCAATGGAGCCTGTCGTCGACATAGTGGAACTGCTGCAGGGGCATGGCGGCGTCACGTGCTGCCGAATGCTGGCGCGACGGCTGCGATGCCTGCGGCCGATGCGACTGGCGCCACGGAGGCAGCGACTGGCCGGGAGAGGGCCCGAGGGTGCGCTCGTGAAGGAGTCCGACTAGCCATGGGCTTGTCCGCCGTTTCGCGCCCGAGGACGTGGCCCAACAATCTCTAAGCCGTGGCTCGTGTAGACGCGCACCGCTCCGGCGGCCCGCATCGCCTGTACTGCTGCCGCTGAGTGGACTCCTCCGGCCGCCACGACATCCATCTCCTCTCCGACCACCTGGCGCATCAGTCGGATGTCGTTGACGTCAGCGTCGCAGCCGCCGAAGCCGGTGGCCGCGACCACCGAACTGGCGCCCGCCAGCTTCGCGACGACGCATGCCTCGGCCTTGCGCCGGTGCGAGAGCAGCGGGAGTTCCAAGAACACGTTCACGCCGGCACCTTGGCAGGCCGCGAGCTGCGAAACGGCCTGGATGTCGATGTAGGCCGCGTCCAAGTCGCCGGAGCGGAGCGCGCCGATGTCGGCCACCATTGTCAGCTCCTGAACTCCCAGCCGCAGCAGCACCTGGGCTTCCATGCACTTGGTCGGGGTCAGGGCGGTGGCTTGCGGGAAGCCTATGAAGGCGGCTACCTTGCTCGGGCATCCGCGCAGCATCCGAACGGCCAGCGCAGCCCACTTGGACTGCACGCAGATCGAGCGAAACCCGAGGGCAGCTGAGGCGGTCAGGAACTGCTTCGCCTCCTTCCCACAGGCCGCCGAGTCCGGCAGCGCCTGGTCGAGCATTCCCGCGAGAGCGGCATCTGTGGCTGCAGGAGATTGGGAAGCGCTCGGCTCGCCCGGGCATCCGCACGAAGACACCTTGGCCCCTCCCGCCGAGGGCAGTGCTGCGACGATCTCCCTCGCCAAGGCCGCTCGCTCGCTCTGGGTCATGCGCCCTGTCTCATTGTCCCTATTCTTGTCCAGCGGGCCGCGATCGGCACGGGACTCGCGTCGCCTTGGACCAACTCGGCTGGGCGGCTCTGGAACCGCACGGCGCCGTTCAACCGGTGCTGTCCGGGGAGCCGCCGAGCGGCGCACCCTGCGCGACTCGGCCCTCCGGTTGCAGTGGACAGGCGAAACCGACTACATTACCCTTAGTACAACGCCTTCGCCGGAGCGTGGCAGCGGTCAGGTCTCTAGGGCGAGCGCCCGGAGTGTCCCAGTGGAGCAGCGACTCAAGCACCTCATCAAGCAACTGGGTCAAGCGATTGACCAATCTCTGTCCGAATCGGAGGCGATCGCTAATGTGATCGACCAGATCAAGACCGAAGGGTACGACGTCTTGCTTGTCTTGGAGGCAACGATCGGATTCAACCGTCGTGGCAAGGCCGCCGGGGTCGTAGGCTCGAAGACTGTGAGCCACCGCGATCTCGAGGAAAGTCTGACCGAGCAGGATCAGAAGTTCCTAAGGGCTCTGAGCATCAAGCTGGAGGAGTGATTCGAAGCGACCGCGACTACGAGTGGCTGCCGGGTGTGCTGCTGCCGGCGGGCCGGGGTTGCGGGTCGGGCTTGGAGTCGGTCGCTACCGGATCAGGCGTCAGACGTCGCTCTAGCTGCCCCCCCAAGGTGGATAGTCTCCGGGCGTTGGCGGGACGCCCGCTGCTCCCGCGTCGGCCCATCGAGGCTGAGATCGACCGGCAGGTCCGAATTCCTATCGTCGGAGCGAGTTCGCTGGGCGGACAGACAATCAGGGGCGTTGCATGGGGGAGCAAGCCGATGCTTGCTCTGGCGGCCGCGGCTCTATGTCCCAAGTCCGGGGGACGACACGACGGTATCTTTCCTGTACGAGTTCAGGGGAGCGGAGCGCCTAGCTGGTGCTTGCGAGTGTCTGCTCCGGACTGCTGCAGTGCCCGCGGTGGCGGATCAGATGAGTGTCGGAACTGTGGTGTAGGTTTCTGGGATCCGGGATGGCTCGTGACCGCGGAATGAGGGCGTCGATGCGCAACTGTGGGTGAACTCAGATGAGAAATCTTGGATTGCATGGGCGTACGCACCGCTCGACGCGCACCACCTCCAGCCCAAGAATCACCCTGCTGAAACTTCTTGCTGGGCATGTCCCTGAAGCTTCACAGGCCAGTCCAGTGACGCAGGCGAATACCGCGACGCCCTAGCGCTCTCGGCGGGACCGGTAAGATCTCAGCCCGTAACCGCCGGCACCGCCGGCAAAGAACAAGCCGAGACCCTGAAGAATCTTGAAGTACAACTCGGAGTGTTCGGGCAGTAGCCAGACGGACAGAAACGCGAACACGCCCACTCCGATCAATGCATACACGAGCCGAAACCAGCGGTCGGCGTTCAGCCCTGCCGCAGCGTCTCTGTCCCTCGACTAGGCATTCTCTAGGAGCTGGGTAATGTGCTCGCCATCCAGCTTCTCAAAGAGCGGGTGGAAGACGGGCCGAGAGGTCACGCTTGCAGCGAACAGCTCCGTGATGGTCGTTTGGATTGGCTTGGGACTCTGGCTGCCGCCGTGGCCGCCCTCGTCCTTCTCGGGACTCAGCGCCCCTGGCTTCAAATCCTTGCGCACTCCAAGTACCTGTCCACCATGGCGGCCGTCTCGTCGAGGGCGGTTGCAAAGTACGCCAGAATGCCGGACTCAGGGTCCAGCATTCGATCTTGGACAGCTTGGGCGACCAAGAGCGCCCCGATCCACTGCCGACAGATCTCGCCTTCCTCAGACTCGTCCTCCAAGAGGCTGGCGAGGAGATCTATCTCCTCCGGCGACAAATTGGTCGACCAGCCGCTTCCCATCGGCACTTCCGGCGCTTCCACTGATGGACTGCCTGACACGGCGTCAACCAGCTGCTCCTCCTCGAGTCCAAGCTTAGTTCGGCTTGAATCACCCACAATCACATTATGCACGATCGCTGGTGCCTAGCCGGTCTCGGCCGGAGCGACAATCCTCACGATAGCATGTCTGAGGGAGTGACGGGCGTGGACGGCGGCTTTCGAAGCGTCAATCGCAGTGCGGCGGTAGCGGCACAGCGCAGCAGGGCGCGAACCGGAAGTCCCGTGTTTCCCGGGCGCACGGGAGCCGCAAGGCCCATGTGCGGCGGATCTGCCAGTCTCCCACGAGAGGCCAGCAACCGGGCGAGTTAGCCAGACGGCGACACTGTTGGACAATGCGAGCGCCGGAACCGGCGTCGGCCAGCGGGAGTCCGATCCGTTCTGACCTAAGCTGCTGCGAGGTGGGAGCAGCAGGCCTCATGCGGACCGCAGCGGCAGGCCCGCCCCTATTTGTGCTGTTATTGGGCCCGGGCAGAGCGTGATGGCCGAAGGAGTGGTTACCGCAAGGTCTTGGACGGCCGCGCGCAGCCCGGCTCAGAGTTTCGGACGGGGGACGATTCGGGGGTGACGCTCATTGGTCTGCCGTCGATCCGGGCAGAGCGGGAGCAGGTTAAGGACGGTGATTTCACAGTTTCCAAGCTCTTGACATCTTCCCGGATCGTCAAGATCGTGGGGCGTGGCCGACATTCCCACTTCCCCAGTCGTTGTCGCCCACCTTGCCAGCTTCCGCAAGTTCGCCTCCGAACTCCCGGACAACCGCACCCGTCAGTATCCAGCGCTGTGTTTCAGTGATTGGCCCGCGTTGCCGTCGAGCCTTGCAGTGTTGTCTCTGCGGTGGGCTGGGCGCTGACTGAAGTTCTCGGCACGAGGGCCTAAGCGTGTCTGGCCACCGACGCCAGTCTGGCGGCTACATCGTGCGGGTCACTTTGGAGAGCAACCTCGGCTGGTCAGGGTTGAATCCCTTGCAGGCGGCGAGGTGGGCCGCGAACAACTGCGCCGGAACGATGAACGGAATCGGTGTCAGGATGTCTTCCGGATAGCCGTCAGCCGTCGGCAGCGGCCCGCGAATCGCTATGCGCCGCGCGTGGGGCACTTTGCGGACATCTGTGTCGACGCCGATGCAAGTCACGTCCGCCTTGCTCGCGGCCAGCCGCTGCAGCAGCGCCGCCGTCCCGACCGCCGTCGGGCCCGGAGGGACGAAGGCGAAGGACGAGAATCCTTCCTCGATCATGGCGATCGGCCCGTGCTCGAAGTCGGCAGCCGAGTAGCCGGTGGCGACCACATAGCTGGTCTCCATCAGCTTCAACGAGAACTCGAACGCGTTGGCGTAGTTGAAGCCTCGCCCGATCACGGTTGCCTTGGACAGGCTCCGGCATTCCGCAGCGAGGTCCGCGATGGACTCTTCGGCAGCGAGTTGTGCGGCCGCGGCCTCTGGTACGCGCTGCAGGTCGCTGTGCCTCAGCCGGGCACCGAGCGACCGGACTAGCAGGCAGAGCATCATGATCTGCGCGGTGTAGGTCTTGGTCGCGGCGACGCTGGCCTCCTTGCCCGCCTGCGTGGGCAGGACCTCGTCAGCCAGACCGGCCAGCGTACTGTCCGGCTCGTTAGTGATGCCCACGGTCATGCAGCCGCTGGACTTGGCGCAGTCCATGTAGCTGTTGATGTCAGTCGACTCGCCCGACTGCGAGATGCCGATGACCAAGGCTTCCGGATGCAACCGACGCTTCCCGTAGACGGTCACGACCGAGGGCGCGGCAAGGGAAGTCGGGATGCCTAGCGTGACTTCCAACAGGTAGCGGCCGAGCAGCCCCGCGTGGTCCGAAGTGCCCCGAGCAGCAATCACCACCAGCGGTGGCGGTCGAGACTCGAATCGGGACCGGAGCCTCGCCAAGGCCGGGACAGGCTTGGCCACCATGCGCTCGAGGATGGCGGGTTGCTGGCGGATCTCGTCAATCATCAACGACATGCCGGGCCCCTTCCTCAAGATCTGATCGTAGCAAGGAAGTCTCCATTCCCAGCTCGGTGGGCCCGACGCATCTGGCCGGCCCGGAAGTCAGACCGAGGGGCGGAAACGCAGCTCGTGGACGCTCCGCAACGGCAGAGCGGTGATCTTCCTCGCAAGCGGGAATCTTAATTTGCCGGGATAGACCACCCACAAGTGTTCCAAGCCTAGGTCCTTGAGTGTCACACGCATGGATTTGGTGGTCCGCGGTGCGTCGGTGCATTTGAACTCGAACCCCCATCGACGTCCGCCCCGAAGCAGCAGCAGGTCGAGTTCTGCACCGCGTTGGGTGCGGTAGAAGTACGCTTGGCGATGGCCGTGTGCGACCAGTGTCTGCTCGATTCCGAAGCCCTCCCAGCTTGCTGGGTACTGTGGACGCACACAGAGGTCCTGTTCGTCCTCAACTCCAAGGAGGAAGTGCAGGACTCCGCTGTCCCGCAGGTACACCTTGGGCGACTTCACGAGGCGCTTGCCGAGGTTCTCGAACCAAGGTGGGAGGACACGCACCATGAAGGTGCCTGACAGCAAGTTGCGGTAGCGGTTCGCCAGACCGGGACGGACATCCATCGATCGGGCGACCGCAGAAGCGTTCCAAAGTTGGGCGTGCCGGTGGGCAATCATACGCCAGAAGCGATTCAGGGCCTCTGGCGAGGTGCGAGGCGCAAGGGCGGGAATGTCGCGCTCGATGAACGTTCGAGCGAAGGATTCCAGCCAGCGCTCCCACGCAGCGGGAGAACGGGCGAGGAACGCCCTTGGGAAGCCCCCCCGCAGCCATAGCCTGCCTTGGCTGGCAGGGCCGGTCTCCGGCAGAGACAGTCCGGCAACATCCAACAAGCGAATCCGTCCGGCCAGCGTTTCGGACGCGCCTCGGGCCAGATCAGGGGAAGCGCTGCCCAGCAGCAGGAACACCGTGCGCCGGGCAGGGTCATCGCAAATCGGGCGCAGCACCTCCAGCAGGTGCGGCATCCGCTGCACCTCGTCGAGGACCACAAGGCCTTCGCTCTGGCGCAAGATCGTGTCCGGCGTAGCGGACAGCGCCGCGCGGGCCCCGTACTCCTCCAAGTCGAACCAGGTAGTCGGACCCGGCCACTCGGCGGTGAGGAGTCGGGCCAAGGTGGTCTTGCCCACTTGCCTGGCACCCAGCAGGGCCACCGCCGGGAACTCGGCAAGACCTTGCCGAATACGCTTCAACCAAGCAGGTCTCGGGATAAATTGTTGAATATCCACGGACTGACTGTCAATATACAACAATTGATGCTGTAGGGAGGCCTCTCTCTGCTCGAATCGCGTCTAGCGTCATGCCAAGAAACTGCGGTATTGGGAGCGCTGGTCCGGATGACGGCGACAGCGCTTCAGGCGTTCACGCGGATGGCGATCATCATCGCGATTGGGAAACCCAACGAAGCGGCCCGCAGGATCAGTGCGATCCGCCGCTCCTCCAGGGTCTGGTGCCGCAGGCAGATCCCAGTCGCTCCGATCGACAGCAGTGCCAGCGACACGAGGAGCAGGGCAGCGCCCCAGAGATTGATGGGCACCCCGTCATGATGGAAGTCGTAGGTGAAGCGAGCTCTCGCTGTATCCACCGCCTAGGCCGATGCAACGGGGAGCTGCTCATCTCGCAAGGACTGTCGCACGCCACCTGTATCGCGAGTAGTCCATCGTGCGACAATCGCTTGCGATGTCTCGGCGACTGTTGCTAGTGGCGTTGGCTGCGTTCTATCCCTGTCTCATGGCGCAGGCCCCTCCACGCCCGAACTTCGTCGTGTTCCTCTCGGACGACATGGGGTGGGAGCAGGTGGGCTTCAATGGCGGCTGGGAAGTCCCGACACCCAACATCGACCGCATCGCCACCGAGGGGGTTAAGCTGACGCAGTTCTATGTTCAGCCGGTCTGCTCGCCGACCCGGGCCTGCCTGATGACGGGCCGCTACGCATGGAAGAACGGTATGGAGGTTCGTCCCACGGCCGAGTCACGGCACGGGATGCTGCTAGACGAGCGGACCATAGCCGAGGCGCTGCGCGAGGCCGGCTACCGCACCTGGATGGTCGGCAAGTGGCATCTGGGGGAGTGGCAGCGGCCGCACCTTCCGCTGCAGCGCGGCTTCGACCATCACTACGGGCACTACTCGGCTTTGATCGATTCGTTCACGCACCTGCGTGGCCCCGTCCTCGACTGGCACCGCAACGGACGCCCGGTGGTCGAAGAGGGGTACTCGACATTCCTGCTGGCCGAGGAGGCGGCGAAGCTGATCGGTGAGCACGACGGCCCGGAGCCATTTTTCCTCTACCTGCCCTTCAACGCCGTGCACGGCCCTCATCAAGCGCCGGAGGAATACCTGGCCAAGTACCGGCACCTCGGGCGACCCGGCCCGCAGCGAGCGCAACTGGAGTGCATGGACGAGGCTGTCGGCAGAGTCTTGAGTGCGCTCGAGCGGAAGGGCGTGCTCGACTCGACGCTGGTGATGTTCACGAATGACAACGGCGGCACGCGAATCACATCCAACGGCCCCTACCGCGGCTTCAAGTCTCATTACCACGAGGGAGGAGTGAGGGTGCCGGCCGTCATTCGCTGGCCCGGCCACGTGCCGGCGGGATCGTCCAGCGACGAGATGCTGCACGCAGTGGATTTGTTTCCCACCTTAGCTGGACTGGCCGGTGCGAGGACCGACTCCTCGCTGCCGCTGGACGGGCTGGACGCTTGGGGTGCGATCTCACGAGGCGATATGAGTCCTAGGCGGGAGATCGTTCATTCGCTGGAAGTGATCCGGCTGGATGACTGGAAGCTGATCGAGGAAGGAGCCAGCTACTACGGCTGGGGCGAGCAGCGCCTCCAGCTGTTCAACATCCGCGACGATCCGTACGAGAAAGTGAACTTGGCCGATGGTCGTCCGGACAAGGTGGCGGAGCTGCGGGAGCGTCTGGCTTACCATCGCGAGTTCGCGCGAGAGGCGGAGCAGCTTGAGCGGATTCCCGGCTACCCGCCGGTAGTGTACGGTGAGGTCGAGAACGCCGTGTTCGGCCAATCTCTCCGATCGAAGCTGGCTGCCCAGCCATAGCCGGAACGGGCGACAGCATTGGGGCGGAGCTGGCGCGTGCCAACTCAGGGCGGGCTGTGGTGGCGGCACCTGTGCTTCGCCCGGGCTTGTCGCGTGTCTTGGCGGCCACTGCGGAACCCGGGGGAGAAGTCGCCAAGGAACACGGCGATGACATCTTCGGGGCGTCGCGGGGGTGTGGCGGGCATCGTTGCAGGTGGAGGCCCGACAGCCGACCTTGACCCGGATCGTGGGCGAGGGCAAGAGTGGTGATGACTTCTGCAGCTGCAGCGCGGCCTGGAGGCGGCTCCTCGGACATTGGGCGACACTCCGGGGACCGTTCTACGATGTCAGCAGAGGTTTCTCAAGTCAGTGCCCGCAACCCAATTGGGGCCACAGGCCCATGAAGCCCGGAGGCGTCTCGTGAACTGGACCGATGCGGAGATCCGCCAGCGTCTGCGGCTAGGCGAGGACAGCGGCTGGGAGTTCAAACAGATAAAATTCACTGGCGACCGCCCGACAAGCCCCCGGCGAGATGATCTGGCTGATGAGATGACTGCTTTCGCTAATGCGAACGGCGGTGTGCTGCTGTGCGGCGTCTCCGACGACGGGCGGCTACAGGGAATGTCGACTGAGCAGATGGCCGCCCTTGACCGGCTGTTGGTCGAAGTAAGCACTGATGCAGTGGAACCTCCGCTTCGCATCAATGTTCATCACCGGGAACACGACGGAAATGCATTCGTGCTTGTGGATGTGCCGCGAGGTGATTTCGTGCATGAGCGAGCCGGTCAGGCCTACATCCGGGTCGGCGCGACGAAACGACAGCTCGGAGGTGACGAACGCCTGCGGCTCGCACAGAGACGCGCTCAGAGCCGCTACCTCTGGTTCGACGGGCAGGTTGTACCTCAGACCGGCTTCCACGCGCTATCTGAGCGCCTGTGGGAGCCGCTGCTCAGTGCCGAGGGAGCAACCGACCCTCGCCGCGCCCTGAGGAACCTCAGGCTGCTGGCATCTGATGAAGCGGACATTGACCGAGCTACTGTCGCTGGCGTGCTCCTGTGCAGCAACTCCCCGCAGGACTGGCTGCCACAAGCCATGATCGTGGCGACCCTGTACCGCGGCAAGGATCGCGCCTCCGGCCAATTGGACACGCAGGAGATTGGAGGACCGCTTCCATCCCAAGTATCCGACGCTGTGAAGTTCGTAGTCCGCAACATGCGCGTCGCGGCACGCAAGGCACCTGCTCGCGAAGATGCGCCGCAGTACAGCAAGACGGCGATCTTCGAGGCAGTGGTCAACGCTGTTGTGCATCGCGACTACTCGATGGCGTCCAAGCGCATCAGACTATCAATGTTCAAGGACCGGCTTGAACTGGACTCTCCCGGTCAGCTTCTCAATGGGATGACAGTGGATGGCATGGCCTCAAGCCAAGCTACGCGTAATGAAGTTCTGGCTTCCGTGCTTGGACGAATCCCCGTCAGCAGTGTTCCGGGGTCTGAACATCGCCGATACATGATGGAACGAAGAGGGGACGGCGTCTCAATCATTCTCAAGGAGACCTTCGCAACCGCCGGCATGGATTCAGAGTACAGCGTCATCAATGAATCGAGTCTGGTTCTATCGATCCCGGCTGCAAGGTCCGAACTCACAGCGTCCGACGCCACAGTCACGGTGCATTCCGATGGCGAGCCGCTGGCCGGCGTCGATGTCCTAGTCCTGTTTCCGAACAAGACTTGGCGGCGGGCAACGACCAACGAGGCGGGAGAAGCGGAATTCGACCTGTATGCGACGCACCTGCCGATGACCGTTTATGGTGCGGCGCCCGGGTATGCCGCCGGACTGGAACGAAAGTGGATCCCACGCCAAGGAGGTCTGTTGCTGGAACTGTCTCCGCTCGCAGCCGGGGGAGCGGTCATTTTCTCAAACGCTACGGGACATGTTCCGGGTCTTCGTGGGCGGCTGAACCCAATACGCGACACCTCCGACCGGACCTACCTGTATGCTGATAATCTCGCAATCGATGAGGGCAGACAGCAGCCGGTCTCCTTCCGACTGGGCAAGCCGCTGAGGCTCACGGACGCGTTTGGCGCCGAATTCTCGGTCACCATCGTGGAAATCCTCGGGCGGTCTGCCTTGGTCGAATATAGACCGTTCGACCGGTACCGAGGGAACTGACTGTCCCAAGCCGGATCAAAGGCAGCGACACCTGCCTGCGCCTCGCCTTGCGTACCGGTGTTACCAAGCGCATCACGGTCAGCTTCGTGTCGGCCGTCAGCTGCCAGTCCCATTGGCACTCGGCTGGTCCGGACTTGAGCAGCCGAAGTGTATGGGAGCCAAGCACTTGGACTTGCGTCCGAAGTGGCGCTGGAGGCACGGCAAGAGCAGGTCGTTCGACTTGCTCCGCTTCACCCCCTGCTGGGCTGCCGCGCCGACGCTGTGCGGTGGTCGGCCGCGAAAGACTCGCACGATGCCGTCCGCGAAGGCCATTCATGGTGTGTGAACCTCGCTGGGATGTCTGCGTCGGCTAGTACTGACCGGTGCAAAAGTCTTGCGTAGGTGCCACCTCGCGTGAGGGGTGTCGTGCGCAAGCAGGGTCAGAGGAGTTCCTGCTGAGAATGTGGGGCTGCTACTATTCATATAGGGAGTTTATGGAGCGGACCATTTGGAGAGCAGTGAATCTATACTGTGCGAGTCCTCCCTGTCATAGACGTCGATCCGTCCGCCCCTCAGTTGCCTCCACACTCCGCTGTGTGGTATCCTATGGTCATGTTCTTGGTGCCACTCCTTGTCTTCTCCAAACTCACTGAAGCGCTGCAGTTCGATGTAAAGACAGCAGTCGTTGAAGAAATCAGAAATGGCCGGTCTTTTTGGGCTGTAAGCAGAATGGTAGGCGTCCATCAGTCCACGGTTCGCCGCTGGTGGGTCCTCTACAGTGCTAAGGGCGTCAACGCACTCCACAGACGCAAGAGGACAGGACGACCGCCCAAGCTGAAGAACCGCCACTGGCAATGGATGCTGAACACAGTGGTGACCAAGACGCCGCAGCAGTTGCGGTTCGAGTTCGCCCTGTGGACCGCCAACATGATGCGCATGGCTCTGCAGGAGAAATTCGGATTGCAAGTGAGTCGCTGGACGGTGCAACGCGCCATGAAGAAGTTGAATCTCACACCGCAGAAACCCAAGAAGAGAGCGTTGAAGCATGACCGTGAGAAGGTCCGGAAATGGCAGTTTGAGACGTTTCCGGCACTAGTGAAGCGTGGGATCCAGGAGGGCAAGACGATAGTATTCGCAGACGAGTCAGGCCTAGCAGCGCAGTGCGTGTACGGGAGGACCTGGGGCCGAAAGGGAGAGACGCCGATTGTGAAGACGGCGAACTCGAAGTACCGAGTGAGCATGCTGGCAGCGATCAGTCCGGACGGCAGGTTGCACTGGAAGCTGCATGAAGGTTCCGTGAGCGCACTGACATTCATTGAGTTCCTAGAGCAGGTGAAGCAGGCTACTGCAGGGACCGTGATCGTGGTTGTGGACAATGCGAGCGTGCATACGGCGAAACTTGTTCGGGAATGGTCGAAGGCACAAGAGGGCCAGATCGAGTTGGAGTATCAGCCGACGTACAGCCCGGAAGTGAACCCGGTGGAGATCCTGTGGGCGTGGGTGAAGAGTCGGGTGAGTCGGATGCTGAGCAAGACGAAGGCGGAGATGAGGAAGAACCTGAAAGCGGCGTTAGAACGACTGAGCGAAGACAGTGAGCTGGTGAAGAAGTTCTTCAGTGAGCAGGATTGCAAGTACATTGAGCAGGCATTGAAGGCAGCATGAGTCTAGTTGTAGGTCACATCACTTGGGGAATCCAACTGCTCGAACAGGCGAACCTCTATAGCTTGACTCTTGAATTCTCTGTACTTCACTCGACATCTCCCGGTGCCCGTGCAACGATGTTCTCTAACGCGAGCCTGCGAAATCTGGCCCGCTTTATGAGTGCAAGACTATTGCACCGGTCAGTAGAGAGGCGAACTCAACCCGCCGAGGGCCCGGCACCAGCCGGCGACCTACCGGCCAGCTGGTGCCGCCAGACGAGCCTGCAACCCGAGGTCGAGGCCCGCCCAGCCCAGACTCAGCCGTGGGCTAGAAGATGAACTTCAGCCCGATCTGCATGACTCTCCCGGCTGCTGCCCGGGAGATCACGCCTAGGTTCCTGTTCCCAACTTGCAAGTTCGGGCCGTCGAAGATCGGAGTGTTGAAGGCGTTGAACGCCTCGGCCCGGAACTGCACCCTCATGCCTTCCTTGATGACGAAGTTCTTGTGGAGCGCCAAATCGAACTTGATCGTGCCGGGGGCTTCAAGGACGTTCCTTCCAGCGTTTCCGAATGTGTACAGGTCGTTCTTGGCGAAGGCGTCGGTGTTAAACCACCGGTCCGGTCCCCGCTGCGATTGCGGAAGCCTCCATTCCCCAACCACGTTCGGGCGGTCCAAATTGAAGCCTCCGGAACCGGACGGGTTGCCCTGCACGGAAAGGTTCATCGGAAAGCCGGTCAGGAAGCTGTTGATGCCTCCGAGCGTCCATCCGCCCAGGAAGCTGTCCATGGCCTTGCTCCAGCCGCTTCCAAACCGCTTGCTCCGCCCGAAGGGCAGGTCGTATAGGTAGCTGATGACCGCTCGGTGAGCCACATGCTGATTCAGCAGCGATCGCTCCGCCTTCAGGTCCAGCGGGTTCTGGACGCCCCAGTTCGCTCCCAAGGCGCGATCCTCCCCGGGAATGAATGAGTAGTCCCCAATCGACTTCGACCACGTGTAGGAGAGCAGGAAGCTCACGCCGCTGCCGTAGCGCTTCTCGAGCTTGGTCTGCATCGCATGGTAGTTCGAGTTGGAGTTGTTCCGGAAGTTGTGGACGAAGTCGAGCCCTGCTTCCAGGTCCGTTCCCGGAAACTGGACGGTAGGCCAGATCCGACGGCTCAGCGGAGTGCCGGGTCCGGGCACGGCGTAGTTCAGGTTGTACCTGCGGATGATATGCGTTCCCTTCGTACCGAAGTACCCGACCTCCCACAGGACGTTGCCTGGCAGCTGGCGCTGGATGTTCAAGTTCCATTGCGAAGCCATGGGCCAAGGCGGGTCGATTTCGAAGGACCCGGGCACCAGCGCCGGCGAGTTGGCAGGGTCGAGCGCTCCGGCGCCGGGTCCCCGCTGCACACGGATCGACGGCGTGATGCGGTCCGTGCCCAGCTGCGTCTTCACGTGGGCCGGAGGGTTCGTCTCCATGAACTCGCCGCCGCCGGTGTTCATGGTGTTGGCGTAGAACAGCCCGAACCCTCCACGGACCACCGTGTGCTCCCTCCAGCGGTATGCGAATCCGAAGCGCGGAGCGAAGTTGTTCAGGTCCGACTGCACGAGCGACCGCCGGAAGCGGCCTTCGCCCCTCTCGTTCACGACCACGAACTTGGGCTGGTTGGTGTCCGTGTCTACATCCAAGTTCGAAATCTTGTCGAACTTGTCCACCCACGGCAGACTCACCTCGTACCGTACCCCGAGGTTGAGGGTCAGCCTGTCACTCACCCTCCAGTCGTCTTGGACGTACTGGTGCAGCCATGGAGCGCGGAGTGCCATGTGCCGGTGATTCGAGTTGCGGAGCTCCCGAGTGTAGCCCAGCAGGAAATCAGCCATGGACTCCCCGCCGCCGCGCGTTACCGGATCCTCGCTGAACCGTCCGTCGAAGACGAATCGGCCGGTGATGAAGCCGGCGTTGAAGATCTGGCTCTGGAGCCAGTACGAGGTGTGGCCGAACTTCACCGAATGGCGTCCCTTCGTCCACGTGATGTCAGCCGAGAACTGCCGCGTCTGGGATCCGATGTAGTTGAAGCAGCAGCTGCCCACCCCTCGGAAGCCGGTAGGGTTGAAGATGCCCGAGCCCGGCGTCGACACATCCAGGCCGTTGCCCATGTCTAGGCCGATCAGGGGATTCACCGGGACATCGTTCTCGTGCTCGACGTCCGTGTCTATGTAACTCCAGCCAGCTCGGAACGAACCGACCAAGTTGGCTGACCAGACGCCGTTGTAGACGAGGGCCGTCTGGCGGTTGGTGATGCCCACGTTCTTGGCGTGCAAGTACAATCCGTCGTCGCTGTCGGGCAAGGCGGGAACGCGACCGTTGTCGGTGCGCTGGCCGCTGACGCGGAAGTAGAAGTTGTTCCGCGCGTCCAAGCTTTGGTCGTAACGCAGGTCCCACCGGTTGAGGTCTTGGTTCCGCGGCGGCACCCACACGAAGTTTCGGGTTCGCGAGTCGTTGATCGGGGAGGGCCACCAGGTCCGGACCGTGCTCATCACCGGATCGATCCTGCTCTCGGGGATGCGGTTGTTGGGGAACGGGTCGCGGGCGCGGGTGTCGAGATCGGTCGTGAGCGCGTCGTAGATGGCGTCGCCGCCGGCGAAGTCGCCGCTGCGCTCCATCAGGCTGGGAATGGTGCTCACGATGGTTGACGATTCACGGATGTCCGTGAACTCCATATCACCGAACAGAAACGCGGCGTTGCGCTTGAGCGGACCGCCCACCGAGAACCCGTACTGGTTCCGGGCGAACGGTGGCTTCTCCGCGTCGTGCGGCACGAAGTAGTTCTTCGCGTCCATGGTCTCGTTACGAAGGAACTCGAAGACCGATCCGTGAATGTTGTTGGTGCCCGACTTGGTTGTCATGGTGACGACCCCGCCCATGGACCTCCCGAACTCCGCCGAATAGCCGTTGGTGAGGATCTTGAACTCCTGCACGGCGTCGATCTGCGGCTTGATGGCCTCCTTCTGGTTGCCTTGCGAGGCGATCGACTGATTGTTGTTGTCGATGCCGTCAATGATGAAGTTCACCTGTGTGGCCTGCGATCCTCCGACGCTCACGCCTTGGGCGTTCGAGACCTCGGCTCGCGGTGGCGGTGTCACGCCCGCGGAGATGCGGGCCAGCTGCAGGTAGTCTCGCCCGTTGAGGGGCAGCTCGAGGATCTGCTGGTTCTCCATCACCGTGCCCGTCGCTCCCTCCTGCGTCTGGAGCAGCGGCGCTTGGGCCACGACCTCGATCGTCTCGGTGACCTCGCCGATCTCCAGCACTAGGTCCACCTGCCGGGTATCTCCGGCATTGAGGACAACCCCGGTTCGCTGGATTCGCTTGAACCCGGGGGACTCGGCCTCCATAACGTACTCGCCAATTCGAAGCGGCGGCGTGCGGTAGAAGCCGCTTGGGTCTGTTTGCGCGGAGTAGGCGGCTCCGGTGGCGGAGTGGCTGAGCCGGATCTCGACGCCCGGGATCACGGCTCCTGTGGCGTCGGTGATGCCTCCGACGATCACAGCAGTGTCAGCCTGCTGGCCCAGAGCGCCCGGAGTGAGCGCCAAAGCGCCAGCGATGAAGATAACGAGTGCCAAATTGTGTTGGGTCATACTGCCTCCTTCTGTTGGCTGGGCGACCCGATTCGGGGGTGCCCGATGCACGACTGCGCTGCATCCTGCGTCCAACACGTAGAACTGCACTGCAGTCTTCCAAGGCAACCTAGCAGGTCCACGTAGAGCGGGTGGGGCCATTCCGTGGTATCGGCGGGCGGTAAGTCCCAAGACTGGGCCTTTATGATGAGAATGGGCGGATCTGCCAGCCCGTGGAAGCTGTTTCGGTCGGGAGGATGTGGTTAGCGGGTAGTCGGATTCCGGTCTCGTAGCGACCGGGCCGGTCGCGGAGCTGTTCCTCAAGGGTAAGGGTTCAGTAAGGGGGGCGCTGGGCACTCCGGGTTGATCTTGCGGTTAGGGCGTGTTGGGTAGATGGGGGCGGCATCGCTACTGACCGGTGCAATGGTCTTGCGCAGGATCCGGCCCAAGTAACGCGTGACTCTACGAAATCTGTCCGGCTTCTTGAGTGCAAGACTTCTGCACCGGTCAGTAGTCCAGCGTCCAGGCGTAGGAGTTGAGCCCCCACATCTGCAGCGTCCCGTAAACCGAGTACAGCAGCCCCGTCAGGTGCGCCCCCTGCTCGCTGCCCGATCCGAAGCTGGTCTTGCGCCCGATCTCCGCCCTGCGCAGCGCCCGCTCCGCCGTGTTGTTGTCCGGGGCGACCCGCGGATCCGGCACGAACACCCCCAGCCCGTCCCGGGGCGCCAGCAGCGAGTGCAGCGCCTTGCCTTGCGCCTCCAGCACCGCCTGCACGTGCCCGCTCGCGCCGTCCTATTGCCCGGCCAGCCGCTCCAGCTCCCGCCGGGCCCGCCCCAGCAGGCTGGCGAAGGCCTGCTCGAGACGCTGCTGCACCGCCTGGAACTCCGGCCCTTGCGCGGCCAGCGGCAGGTCCGGCTGCCACACCGCCCGCCGGCGCTTGGCCAGATGGAACAGCTTGCCGATGCACCGCAGCCAGTCCCGCGACCAAGCCTCCAACTCCGGGTAGCCAGTCCCCACCCGCCGGAAATCTCTCGTCTGATTTCCCCCACTTCGCGCCGCCAGAGAGCTTCGCTTGAGGACGCCTACGGGGGCTGAGGGTAGGCCGGTTGACACCAACTGAAACGAGACGGGCTCAAGCGGCGGGTTGGCGGATGATGTTCTCGCGCACCCGATCTTCACTCTGCTTGATCTCTAAACCTTGTAGGATTGTTGGACATGGATCCCCCCGCGTAACTGTTCGGCTAGGCCGTGGGCTCGCCCGCATCACCTGCGGTTGGCCCCCGTCATGACGTGGTCCTACCGCCGAGTGAGGAAGTGAACCGCGTCGGTGATTCCCCATAGGCGTCAGATTGGCGCCCGCGCGAGGCTTGCTCGATGTCGCTGGCAGTCATACGTTCAAATGGCTTTGGTGGCCTTACGGTATTCCTCAGGCACCGTCATGGGCTTGTGGCTCCTAGTCTCGGTCACCTCGCCGGTCCTCAGGTTGCTCTTTATGCTGATGGTCATCACTTCTGTCTTGTCTTCAATCCAAGAGGACAGGATGGCGTAGGTGGAGAGCCGGTAGGCAAGCTCTACCCAAGACAGATACCGCGTCCGCGTGGCTTCCCCTTCGGGAATCGATCCAGAGAACAGCAACTGATACATTCGCCCAATAGAGTGCTCGAATTCCTGCACGAACTCCCGCATGATCGTTGCCAAGGGCTGCTTCGTCCGCGTCCCCAGGTTGTTCAAGAACACTTGCAGAACATCGCAACCCCTATTCCACCTCTTCAGGGCTTCGGGGTCTGACCTCCAGTAGTCCCGCCCGTCGTCCCTGAGGCGCTGGAGCGCCGCGATGGCGTTGTAGCAATGATCGGCGGACGACTTAGCCTCGAACCGGCCGATCAAGTCTGTCAGCTGGAGTAGTCGCTCTTTGTATCTCATCCCGCCCCCTCGACCACAGCTTGGCCGATCTTGGCGGACTGTTGTACGGTCCCCGATTCGGGCTAGGGACTCGCTCGGCGGCGACCGGTCTATCATCCGCTGCTCAATTCCTCCATGTTGGCCAGTCCTTCCAGATCAACGGAAAGCACCTTGATGTCGTGTTTGCGCACACCGAGGTCGTGCTCGATCAGCAAGTCGATGAGCTTTTTCCCATCGATGAGCGTAATCGGCGCTGCGCCTTGCTCGAAGGCGGCTTTCTTGGTCCCCCGCGCGAAATCCGACGTTGTGACAATGGTGCCGCGCACGGCGTTGAAGCGATGGAGCGACCCACGAAGGGCGTCCAAGTCTTTCCGCTGAATGGTCCTCTTATGACGCTTGACCTGAACCACCTCACGGACCGATGTGACGCCCAGTTCGATTTCCGCAACCACATCTACCCCACCGTCGCCGGACTGGCCGATCACCTTGACGTCTTCGTAGCCCATCGCCTCAAGCACGCGGGCGACGAGGTGCTCGAAGGCGGTCGGATCCATCTGAAGGAGGCGTTCGTGGAGGTCTCCACGCACGGTGATTTCCCGCTTCCGAGTCAGGTCGCGGATGGCTTGTAGCTCGTCATCAGGGGGTGTCGGGGAAACGCGCTTCAGGTACTCGAGCCCCGTGTCGGTGATCGTGTACTTCAGGCGTTCTCGGTTGATGAGGCGTCGGTCGAGGAGATTGCTTAGGCGACGGCGCAGCGTGTCGCGGATGGTTGCCGGCGAACGTAACCGCGAATGTCGTCCGAGGAACTCGACCCACGGTTGAGAAAGAGCGCCAGACTGTGCAGGGCCACTGTCGGCAACGATCGTGAGGAGTTCGATAAGACCTTCCTGTAGGTCGAGAAATGCCTCGGCGTCCCCGAACTCGTGGTCGATGAAGTCGCGGCCGCGCTCCGTCAATCGCAGATTCCCGTCACCGCCGTCCACCAGTAGCTCGTACTTCTGGCTGAGGCTCCACTGACCCGCTGTGTAACGAGGGTTGACCGACTTGCCGCTCTCAGTCCAGATCACTTGGGCCAGCTTGCGGTCTTCCCCGTCGAGTTTCTCTTGAATCCACGAATCCGGATCTCGCCAGTTGACGGGTTTCTGGGGCGTGCCACGGAGCTGGGCTAGTGTCCTGCCGAGACCGGTGACGTGCGACTTCCTGCATCCCGCCCAAGTCTGGAGTAGGTGCCGCAGCCCGCCATAGACTGGAAACCACGGAACGAGGACGCGCCGTGCGTTGCCACCAGATCCGGTTCTGTCGGTCTCTTCCGCGGAGTTACCTCTTCTTCCAAGCGCCATGCTGTATCCAAGGGTAACAATTCCATACGGGGGGGCGGAGAAGCGCACTGGTTGGTCGCAGCACCCAAATAAAAGCGAGATGTGGGGCAGGTTGAAATCTAGGGCCTTGGTCTCTCGGGGGTCCAAGCTCCGGCCGCTACGAGGGTGGATGTCGGTGCTTCAAGCTGGGGGGTGGACAATTGCGTCGGATTCTTACTACCAGCAGAGTCTGACGTCAGTGTTGCGGGGTCAAGTCGACCACCAGCCCGAATCTCCAAGTACGGCTTCGTCGGACGCCTAGCGTCGGACTTGGAGGCGAGATCCGGGGCGGCCAAGGACGCAGTCTCGCCGTAGCCGGTTCCGACTTGGAGGTGCGTGCGACAGGTTCGCTGGCCGCAATCCCGGCGGCTGCAGCGTGCGGCGACACTGAGTCTGGGCTTGGATCGTCGAAGCTGCTGCTCGGCTAGTGGCCGCAAGCAGCCAGTCCCTGCCGCTCAATATACTTCTGGTGATACTCCTCCGCCCGGTAGAAGTTCCGGAATGCCTCGATCCGCGTTGAGATTGGCTTCGAGTATCGGCCCGACGCTTCGAGGCTAGCCCTCGCATCCCTCGCTGCCCTCTCCTGCTCGGCACTCTCGCTGAAGATCACAGAGCGGTACTGGTAGCCCCGGTCGAGGCCTTGGCCGTCGGTCTGCGTGGGATCGTGGCACGCCCAGAAAGCGTCTAGCAGCGTCTGGTACGGAGTTCGCCCGGGATCGAAGACAACGCGCACCACTTCCGTGTGCCCGGTGCCGCCGGCGCAGACCTGCTGGTAGGACGGGTCACCCTCCCATCCGCCGGCGTAACCGACCTCGGTGGACACCAAGCCCGGCACTCTCGCGAAGGCCGCCTCGACCCCCCAGAAGCAACCGGCTCCGAACGTTGCGCTCTGTTTCATCTCTCTACTCTCTTGCTCAGCACGGCTCTCCCATCCGGGCGCGCCCCGATCCCGCACATCTGCACGCCAGTCAGCCCTTGAGCACGCTCAATTGGTTCCTGTAGGACGATCGCACAGCAATGAAGTCCGCATGGTCCAGCAGCAGCTCCCGACTGACGGCACGAATCTCATTGTCCTCCATGACGCTGATCGAGTCGTCCGACGAGGAGACCGCGTAGAGGCACTGCAGCAGGGCCAGCTTCTGCTCCCGAGTCGCGATGCGGTTGAATTCACGGGTCACGAGGAAGCTCTCGGTCTGGCCGAAGAGACGGTGCTGCCCCTTGGCGATCTGCACGATCAGCACGGCCTGGGCCTCTGGCACGCCCCCAACTCGCTCGACGATGCGCTCCATCTCGAGGACCTCGTCCTCGCTGATATCAAGGTCGGCGTTGGCCACACGACCCAGGATGAAGGCGAAGGCTGCGAGGTACGTCGCGCGGTCTTCTGGCAGCTCCTCGATCGCTGCGCTGATCCTCCGCACCGTGTCGGATGGGGCCTCCCGCTCCGGCCGACGCAGCGCTCGCGACCTGAAAATGTCGAGAAAGCCCATACCCGAAGTCCAGACTCAATGTAACGCAGTCCGCCTGCGCCTCACAGGACAGGGGCGCATCGCCGGAGGCCCATTGCTAGGCGCGGAGAAGCGACTGTGGCCGGCACTCCGCCTCCGCCTCTAGCGCAGGCGGCTCAGCCTCCTCCGCAAGGCATCAGCGATCGCCTGTTCCGCGATCGGTGCCATGACCTTGTAGCCCTCCGCGTTCGGATGCAACCCGTCTTTGGAAAGTCCGTCCTTCAGCCGTCCTGCGGAGTCGACCATCGAGGAGTGGTAGTCGAGGAATACCCACCGCTTGGACCTGCACAGGTCGGCCAGCCACCGGTTGAGGTCTTCAATTCGCGCCGGATTGCGCAGCGGCGTTCGTCGGAAGCGGGGATCGTCCTTCTCGCGGTAGTTGTTGACCGGGAGGATCGACGCCATGATCGGGACGACGCCCGAGGCTTGGGCTAGGATGCCGATCGACTCTAGGTTGTGGCGGATGGTTGAGTTCGACGCCCCGCGCGCCAGATCGTTGGTTCCGCCGAGTACGATCACTGCCTTGGGTGAGAGGTCGAGCACGTCTGGCTTCACGCGCCCTAGCATTTGCCCGGTGACTTGCCCGCTGATGCCCCGGTTCAAGTAGCTCCGGCGGGAGAAGTACTGGGTGAGGTTCCAGCCGTCAGTGATCGAGTCGCCGAGGAAGACGACCCGCGGTTCCGCCGAGTCCGCCGGTCCCGCCAAGACGTTGGCCTCCCGGTAGCGCGCGAGATTGTCGCGGTCAGCACCGAGAACCTGCTGCTCCCTGTAGTCGAGAGTGGCTCGGAAGTGATTCTCGAACCGGCGGATCGCGACACGAAGTTCGGTGAGCAGCCGGTCCAGGTCGTCCGCGAACTCGGGCGGCTTGGGCAGCGTGTCGGTGAGCTGCAGGAAGGCCTTGGCGTTGACGAGCATGCGGTAGAGGACGCCGGAGTGATTCCTGCTGGGCGATGTCTGGAGCGTGGCGATGCCCTGCCGGAAGTTCTCTTGGAGCGGTGCCCCGGCCCGGGACAATTCCGGGACCACTAGACCCGCTGCCTCGAGGAGGTCGGCCACGGCGGCCATTGCTTGGCCGGCTTCCCGACTGTTAAGCCGCCCGTCGGCTTCGACGGTCTTCGCGGCTGGCAGCAGGATTACGACCAAGCCAGCGGCAAGGAGACACGCCTTTCTCATTCCTTGAGTCTACTCAACGCAGCATCGGCCTGAGACGCTGGTACGCCTGCTCGGGGCTGCAAGCCCGCATGGAGGCGCTAGGCTCAGACAGGCGGCGGTAGCTCGTTTGAGCCCCCGCTGCTCGAATCACCCGAATCGAGTCGCCGCAGGGACCGTTTCTCGCCGGGGCGGTCGGCCCGAAGATGGCGATTCCCCTTTTTTCGATCGCGGCGGCCAGATGCAGCGGGCCGCTGTCCACCCCCACCACGGCAGTCGCTCGGCGAGTTGCCGCGATCAGCTGAGGGATTGAGGAGGGGTGCAGGATCACCGCACCAGGCGGGGCCGCTTCCTGGATTCGCACCGCAACGGAGGTCTGGCTCGGCGGGCAGTCTGCGACCAAGGGCAGGCCGTTCCGCCTCCAGAGCACGGAAGCCAGGGCCGCGAAGTTCTGCCAAGGCCATTGCTTCGCCCCCCATCCTGCTTGGGGGCTCGCCAGCACGAAGCGGTCAGGCAGCTGCGTGGAGTAGTCCCCTGCGGGCAGGTCGAAGCGAGGCGGGCCCTCCGGATACTGTGAGTGCCCGAAGTGAGCGAGTTCACGATTGAGGTCCACTACATGCGTGGATGTAGCGAGGACGCGCCGGTCGTACAGCAGCCCGGCCGGGGGCTCCCGGAGCAGTCCTCGCTCGAACCCGGCCACCGTTCCGGCACCGCTGGCCGATGCGCAGATCGCTGACTTGAGGAGACCTTGGAAGTCCAACGCGAGATCGAATCGGATGGAGCGGAGTTCCGCCACGAAGCTGGCGACTCGCCGCCAACTTGCCGGGGCCAGCTTGGAGCGCCGCCACTGGGCGAGCGGGACCGGGATGATCTGATTGAGATGGGGGTTCCCCTCCAAGAGGGCAGCCCATGACGGCTCCACCGCCCAAGCGATCCAAGCGTCTGGGAAACGTTTTCGCAGATCCGCCACGGCAGGAAGGGCATGGATCACGTCCCCCATCGCGCCGAGGCGCGTCACCAGGATGCGGGCAGGACGATCAGCGGCCCTCATGGCGCTTGAGGACATCTCCGATCACGTCCCGAGTCTGCAAGCTGTCGATGTCCACTGCGGACTCTGACCCCGCGGCCTTGAGGACGGATCGAGCCTGGCTGACATCGCATGGGCACACCCAGTCGACGCAGTCCAAGGCGGCCACCATCTGGGATCGCCCCTCAACCGTCATTGGCGTCGGGTGCGCATCCGATTCGCGACGAACCAGTACGACGAGCGTGGAGTCGGGAGGCTTGGCCGCGGCCAGTAGCTGGCTGTGCTCCGCCGTGAGGACATCGAACCATCCCTCGGCGAACTGGAGCCCCGGACCCTTCCCCGGCACTGCTTCGGGCGGAATGATCTTGGTGCGCGTATCCACTGCTAACTCCCAAGATAGCGGCCGAGTTGCGGCAGGAGCCGGCCGACCGGCTGCGTCCGGTTCGCGATACTTGAGTGGGCTCCATGGAAGACACAGGAGAGCGGCTGATTCCCGAGTCGGCCGACACCGACTTGCGCAACGAGCATGTCGCCCGCTACCGATTTGCCGAGCCGCTCGCCGCGGGTGCTCGCGTGCTGGACGCCGGCTGCGGAACTGCGTATGGGGCAGCCTTGCTGGCGAAGCGGGCCGCCTTCGTCTGTGCGGTGGACCGGTCGGGAGAGGCAACCCGGCACGGACGAGCTGCCAACCCGGAGGTTTGGTTCGCGCGAGGCGACTGCGCACGGTTGCCGTTTGGGGACGGCCAATTCGACCTTGTGGTGGGATTCGAAGTCATTGAGCACTTGGAGGACTGGAGCGGATTCGTCGCGGAGGCTGCGAGAGTCCTAACGCCCTCCGGCAGATTTGTCGTGTCGACCCCAAACCGGTCCTACTACAACGCTGCGCGGGAGACGCCCAACCCCTTCCATGTGCATGAGTTTGACCCTGACGAGTTCCGCGTCGCACTGGAGGCCTGCTTTCGGCACTGCACCTTCTATCAGGAGAATCACGTTGCCGCCGTGGCCGTCACCGGCGAGGTCGGGCCGAAGATTCGGACGGTGGTCGAGTCCGTGCCATCCGATCCCGGGAATGCGCACTTCCTGATCGCCGCCTGCTCGAAGGAGGAGACCGAGCCACCTCCCGGCCTGACCTATCTGCCGTCGGCCGGGAACATCCTCCGGAAGCGGGAGGAGCACATTCGGAAGCTGAAAGATTGGATCGGCATCTTGGAGGCGCGGCACGCGGCAGTCGAGGCTGGCTTGAGCGCTGAGCTGTTCAGACTGCCGTATCGGGTGCTACGGGCCCTTGGGCTGGCTCCGAAGCTGCCAGCGAGATGGCACGACCCTCCCGGAGATTTCTGAACGGGCGAGCGGAGCCCGGGGGTTGGCCGGCCGCCGCGAGGAACGTGGCACTCCTTGGTGCGGCGCTTGCGACCGGCCCTCCGAACTGGAGGTCGACAAGAGCGAGTCCGAACAATCGGACTCGAAGTTAGGATCTGGCAATAACCACGAGCCCGAGTCCGCAGCTCCACCCATCCTCGAAACGTTCCCGACTGCTACTCGAAGTCGGCGAGGAGTGGCCCTTCACACTTGGGGCAGGATCGCAGTCCGTTGCGGCTGCGAATCCGCGGCGTGTTCACCGAAACGCAGGGTCAC
The DNA here is from genome assembly GCA_963662745.2 of Bryobacterales bacterium. Taxonomy (GTDB): domain Bacteria; phylum Acidobacteriota; class Terriglobia; order Bryobacterales; family UBA6623; genus VXMF01. The sequence continues at coordinate 1,854,931 of CAXXUI010000001.1, read as the reverse complement.
CGGGCAGGCAATGACCTCGACCGTCTCGCGCATGAGCGCAATTCTGATCGCTCTTTCGCGCTGCCGAAAGAGCGTCCGGAAGACCCGACACGGTACTGGTGCCGCTGCCCCGCCGATGCGGGGGGGAGCGCTTGACAGCCAACAGGAAATCGGTCCAGCCCCGCGCCCACGGGGAAAAGCTTGACACGCAGCAAGCGACAGGTCCAACCCGACAGGCTATCACCCTAGGAACCGTCCTTATTGCAAGTTACCCGGCCCGAGTGATCGCGGCCAGAACGCCCCGCCCGCGCGCTTCGGGCCCGCAAGCAGGCATCGCGACGAGCGACTCGTTCATCATTAACTGGAGCCATAGTGCATCGTTCGGGCCCACCGGAAGCGCTAGAATCAGCCCTAGGGAGACGCCAGCCGCATGACTGCCCTGCAAGACCTCGACCGGCTGCTGGCCGACCCGCGCCGGCACGCGGTGCTGCCGCGCGAGGTGGCGGGCAGCCCCTCGGCGGTGCACCGCGCCCTGAAGAGGCGCTGCGAGGACCGCACGCTGCAGCGCGTCGGGACGGGGATCTACGCGCGCAGCACGTCCAAGCTGTTCGACGTCGTCCCCGAGATCCTGCCGAAGCTGGGCTACAAGATCACGCCCCCGCGGCAGATCACCAACCTGAACTTCAAGCACGGCGGCAGCGCGTGGCGCATCGACCGGCCCTTCCGCCGGCTGATCATCAAGCACGGCGTTAAGGCCGTCTTCAAGTCCCCCCGCGGAAAGCTGTACAGCACGAGGCCGTTTCGAATGACACCCATGCAGGAGCCGCCCTCGCGGCGGGAAACCGAGCTCAACTTCTCCCTCCACGACCGCTGCCACTCCTACGCCCGCGCCGAGAAGGATTTGATCGTCAAGAAGGCGCTCCGCGCTTGGGAGGGCTTCCGCCACCCGGACGCGACACTGGCGCTCGACGGCGGCACCTGCCTGACCGTCTACGGCGGCCTGCTGAAGCGCTTCTCCGAGGACATCGACATGCGCGTCATCCTGACGGACGAGCTGGAGCACGGCCCGGACGAGCGCCGCGTCGCGGCCTTCCGCGAGGTCAGCCGGGCCTTCAAGGAGCACGTGCATGCGGCGCTGCCGTTCCTCAAGCCAACCCGCAAGGGCCGCTTCCACAAGCGCGGCGGCCGCTTCGAGAGCCACATCTTCGACTACCAGGGACGGACGCCCCACCAGCGCGTGATCCAAGGCCTGAAGCTGGAGCTGGTGCAGAGGCCCAACCGGCTGCCGCTGGACCGCGTTATTGCGCTGACGGGGGGCACGGTCCAGATCATTAGCCCCATGGAGATCTCCATGGGGAAGTGGCAGGCCGTCTGCGAACGGCTTCCAGGCCGCGCCCTGATCTACCCGGAACTGATCCGGCACCCTTGGGACCTAGGCACCATGAGCGTGACGCTCGCCGGGATCGCTAGGGTCCCGCCCCCCGATCTCGCCGAGATGATCGAGGAGCGCCGCGGGCCAGCCGTCTCGAGAGTGCTGCGCGACCTGCACGATCCGAACTGGGAGGCCGCCTTCACAGACTACGCCGACCTGATGGCCACCCGGCCCATCTCGGACACCCTCCCCCAGTACGCCGACCCCACGTGGCCCACGCTAAGAAGGAAGGTGGCGCAAGTCGCCTTGGCCATGGACCTGGTCCCGGTTCGGGACCGCGCCGAGGCGCAGGAGATGACCGAGGGGCAGTGGGAGACTCGCCAGTCGGGCCAGACGCGAGAGAGGCCGAGGGACTAGTCGCTAGAGTCCGAAGCGCGGCCTGCGCGGCCCGTCCGGGCCACTCTCCCAGCCCTGATCACCGCGGGCCCGCTCGAGGCACACCTCGGCCGCTGGGGACCCAAACGGTGCGATTCGGCCCTCACGGGCCGGCATCGCTCCGACTATGGTGCCGAAGTGACAAGGGTCAGGATTCTTGAGACAACGCTCGTCGTCGAGAGCAGAGAGACATTCGATGGGTGCTGATCGTGTTCTTGGGTGTCCCCGGGGTGGCGGCCGCGCGGCTCGCGGAGCAAGCCAACCCTGGCCACAGCCAGGATTCGGTTCAGGCCCGGGTGGCGGTCCAGAGACCCGTTGAGGCACAGACTGATGAACAGCCGGCCGGCGATCAGGCTGAGTCAGCCCGACCGGGCGGCCTGCGAAGGATGCGGGCAATCGTGACTGACAGCCGAGGTGCAGCCCCAGCTGGTCACGTCGCCGAGTCTGTATTCCCATCCGGCACGCGACTGCCCTCGCACTGCCGACGTTTTTCGCAGCACCGCGAAGCACGAAGCGGTTGCCGCGGGGCGAATTGGCGAGCTCCCGCGAAGGCGAGCGACGTTACTGGCGGGCCGGTTGCTGAGCCGACCGTAGCGTCCACTGGGCCGCGGTCAGTCCTCTAGCAGCGGCACGAGGACATTGTCTCCTCCGTCCTCTAGCGAAGCCGGCATCTGCCAATAAGAGAACTGCGGCGTCCAGTTATCGCCGCCGAAGTCGGCCATGGCCAGCAGGTTCCAAGCCGAGCAGAACATGTCGCTCGGGCCGAACACGGTCGCGTTCTTGCGGAAGATCCTGCCGTCCCTGCGCTCGTAGAGTACGGCCCCTGGCATGTTCTCCTGACCCTGCATTGTTGTCTGCTCTCGGATGTAGGCCCCGCCGCCGTGCGACGCCATCTGGAACCGCCAGCCGCGCGAGGTGGCGAACCGGCGCTGTGCTTCCGGGCTGTCCTTGGACAGCAGCACGACTCCCATGACCGACTCCAAGTGGGCTAGCAAGCCGTTGATGCCGTCTGCCCAAAGCGTGCAGTAGCGGCAGCGCTGGCCCATGTTGTGGATCGCGAGCAGCTTGTCGCGGCCGGCGAAGAGCGTGCTGAGACGCACCTCACCCGATAGCGTTCGGAGCGGGTAGTCCGGGACTTCGCCGCCGGAGGCAGCCCTGCGCTTCGCGTTGAGCTGCTCCGTAAGTTGGGCAATCTGGCGCTCAAGGTCCTCGATCGAAGCGCCGGATTCCTGAGATGCAGCTTCCTCGCTTGGCATGTTCGCAGTGTCTCACAGCGCCGGGTCCGCTGTTCGCAACCTCAATCCATCGTCCACCTCTGGGTTGAGCGAACTGCTGGACACTGGCTGATAGATCGGATTCACGGCCTTACACGGGCAATGGCCACTTCCAGACTTGAGAGACCTAGGAAGATCCACCAAGCCGTGTACTCTCGAGCCTGCCAGCGCCGGATCCACCGGGCGGACCCGCGTCCGCTGAGTGTGGTCTCGAATGCGAAGCACTGCCTCATTCTCGTCTAGCTTCGGGTCAGATCCAGCATGGTTCTGCCTGCGCGGATGGCAGCTGCCTCCCGGGGGAGCGGATTCAAACCCGCAGCGATGAAGGCGGCGTTGACGAAGGTCGGGCAGTTGGCCTCCTTGGGCAAGACCTCCATCGCGAAGGTGGTCTTCCCAGCGCCATTCGGCCCGGCGATGATCAGGATCCTCTTGGCCGCCCCCACGCCACAAGCCGTACCTTCGAGATGCTCGCTGCCCGACCCAGCAGCGAGAGAGCGTGCGCAGTCCTAGCCGAGCAGCCGGTCCGAGCCGGCGGAAGCAGCCGTTCTGCCTCTGCAGCCTGTCCTATGCGCCGATTGGCTTTCCATTCGGCAGCACGGCTGACGCTCCGCGTGTCAGCAGCCCACGCGCCACCACGCCGCGATGGATCTCCGAAGTCCCGTCGTAGATGCGCATGACGCGGCAGTCCCGGTAGATGCGTTCGACCGGCAGGTCCTTGCAGTAACCGAGACCTCCAAAGACCTGGACGGCCCGGTCGGCGACCCGCCCGAGCGTCTCGGAAGAGCACACCTTGACCATCGAGACCTTCTCCCTAGGGTCCATGCCTTGGTCAGTCTCCCAAGCCGCTTCGAGGCACAGCAGCCGTGCCGATGCGATCTCGATAGCGCTGTCGGCAAGCTGGGACTGGATCATCTGAAACTCTCCGATAGGCGAGCCGAACTGGCGTCGCTCGCGGGCATGGCGGGTCATCATCTCCAGCAGCAGCGTAGCCGTGCCCACTGCGCGGGCTCCGATGTCGAAGAGACTGACTCGTCCGATCGTGCTCAGGATAAGGCGCAGGCCTCGTCCTGGTTCGCCGAGCAGGTGCTGCCGTCCCAGCTTGACGCCGTCAAAGGACAGCTCGACATGACTGCCTCCCCGCAGCCCCATCATGGACTGGTTGCGTCCGACGGTGACTCCGGACATCGCCTTGTCCACGAGGAACACGGAGATCCCCCTTGCTCCGGCGTCGGGGTCCGTGCGAGCCGTGACGGCGAAGAAGTCGGAGTACGCGCCGTCGCTCACGAAATGCTTGCTTCCGTTCAGGATCCACCCGTCGCCGTCCGGTTTGGCGGCTGTCCGGATGCCGGCTGCGTCCGATCCGGCTCCCGGTTCGGTCATCGCGATGCCGCAGACGCGGTCTCCGCGTACCGCCGGCACGAGCCACTCGTCCCGCTGCGAGCCTCTGCACTCCAGCAGAAGCTCGTAGACTGTGCCGAAGGCGCGGCGCACAAGGATGTCGCTCGTGCGGCCCATCTCCAAGGCGGCAAGGCACATGTCGACGGCGCTGAGGCCGCCACCGCCCACCTCCTCGGGCATGTTCATGGCATAGAAACCCAAGGCCCGGGACTTGAGGAAGATCTCCCGGGCCATGTCGGGCTCCAGCATGCCCTTGGTCTCCACTTCCTCCTCCAGCGGGCGGAGCTCCTCCTCGACGAATCTGCGGACGGACGCGACCAGCAGGTTGGATTCTTGGGGCATGGCGAAGTGCATGTTGGATTCCTGAATGCGGGCGGGGACTGATCCTGGTTCTGGAGCGAGCTTGTCGGCGCGCTTGGGTCCGAGTCGGCGGATGCGGTCGCCGCATTGCGGCGCGATCTCTCAGGATGGCACTCTCTGCCGTGCCGCCCAGTCCTGTCCGCTGTGAAGGCGAGTCGGGCCTCGCTGCATGACGTGCAGGGCAGTGAAGCGGTCGCAATGCCTCTCTGAATGGCCGGAGGACACTCCGCACCCTCAAGGCGAGTGCTCTGTGCGTCCGTCCGGCAGCAGGCGAATCTCGCAACTCGCCGCATCGGGGACTCGTTCGACCGGCTGGCCAGGCTTGGCCGCCCGGACTGCGGCGAAACTGCGGACGGAAAGGCCGAACTGGTGAGCCACAGCAGAGATCGCTCCGAGCATTATCGCGCCCAAGGTGAAGACATCGTCCGCGATCACGGTCTTCTGGGGGCGGTGTCCAAGACGCCGGGCGGATGGACGCGGACGGACCTGTAGTGGGTCAGCGCCGTCGGTCTGTCTCCACTCCGATGGGCGCGAGCGAATTTGGGTACTCCCCGCTGCACGCCGCTATGTGGCCATGTGCACTGAGAGACGGCCTAGGAGATCTCGATCGCCGTCCGTGAGCTGGAGGCGGAGCTGCTTCGCGCAGCGACCGCTCTACTCCCACCCCTCTGCCAGTCTGTCCCACTGCCCGGACACGACACGGCAGGCGGATGCGGCTCAGAACTGACCAGCCAGCGTCCCATCGACTTGGGAAAGCCTCGGAACCGATTACCTTGAAGCAGCCTTCTCGAACCACAGCCAGAAGTATTGCGTGCCGCTACCCGAAACCTGCTTGCACCGGAATCCGTGCCGCGCCGCCATGTCCTCGGCTTCCGTCGCCGAGATGCTGGCGCCGAGCCAAGTGGACCGGCTGGGCAGCCGAAGCTCGCCCCCCTGATAGCCCTGCACCTGGAACAGGAACACTCCACCCGGTACCAGCACGCGCCCGACCTCGGCCACGTACCCGTCAATGATCTGCTTGCTGGGGATGTGCTGAAACACGATGAATGAGTACGCGAAGTCGAATCGCACGTCACCGAGCACCTTCAAGTCTCGTCCGGAGTTCCGGTAGACGAAGGCGTTGGACGTCGAGCGGAGGTAGTGCTGCGCGCGACGGACCATCTCACCGCTCACGTCGACTCCGTAGACCTCGCCGAACCTCGCCGCCAGCGCGCGAGTCATCCGGCCGACGCCGCAGCCGATCTCAAGCACTCGCATGGTGCCCGGATCCCGCCCCTTGCAGATTTCCGCCATGCCGGGTTCGATCTGATTCCGGAAGTTCTGCTCTCCGGTCTCGAAGAAGGTGTCCTCATCCCAGTCGGCCCGCCCTGTGTTCACGTAGTGCAGAGCGTTCTCTTGAGCACGGCGGTCCCAGTCCCTGCTCATTTTCCGGCACAGGCGCTCGGCCGCGAGCTTCCGGTACGCCTCTCGGATCACCCCGCCGGACTCCCTAATGCCTCTCAACCTGCACGGCCGAATCCAACCCAGCCGCGTCGCGCCGCTCGATGGAAGCTGCTCCTACGCTTCGCCTAAGCGAATAGCTCCCGGATCACTCGGTTGGCCAGCATCTGAGTCGGCGAAAAGATCTCGACATAGTGGTACACGCGGCCCGAAGGAGTCTCCTCGATGCTCTTGGTCCAATCGATCCCCATGGCTCCGTAGATCGTCGTAACGAGGTCCTCCGGATAGACCGGCCGGCCAGCGCTCCAGCCGAAGTCCGTGATCTCGGCCCCGGTGTCGTTGGTTGCTCCCAGCACTTGCCCCGGGCGGACGCCACCGCCCGCGAACAGCCCTGAGAAGGCGTACTGGTAATGGTCCCGCCCCGCGATGTTTGTCAACTCGCCAGGCGTCCTCCCGAACTCTCCGACGCAAACCACCAGCGTCTCGTCCAGCACCGATGTGCCATCCTCGCGCTGGGTAGCCTCCAGGTCATCCAGCAGATGGCTCAAGCCGGTGTCCAGCTCGGACGACCGCTTGTAGAAGTTCTTCCGATCATAGATCGCCCCGTGGTGATCCCAGTCCTCATGCGTCAGGAAAATGAAGTGCGTGCCCGCGTCGGCCTCGACCAAGTTGCGAGCCAGCACGAACGAGTCACCTACCGCATTGCCACCGTACCGCGCGTGGTCGTCTTCGCTGATGGTGAAGATGCCGGCGCTCCGCGGGTCGGACATGATGTCCACCGCTCCTTGGTAGTGATCGTGGAAGTCCCGGTACGCCTTGGCCTCGAGGGCCGGGTCAGACCGCAGCCGGCTGTCGAACTGACGCAGCAGCTCCCACCTGCGCCGAAACTCCGGTAGGTCCTCCTTGCGCGGAGCGATCGCTGACAGGTCGGACGACGTATTCACGTGGAACGGCGTGTAGGTCGCCGGCAGGAACCCTGAGCCGACCAGGCCCACCTGGGGGAACGTGTTGAATCCCACGAACGGCGGGAGCGAGTCGCTCTCCCTGCGCCGAGAGGCGTACTCGTAGGCCACCACGGAGCCGACGGCCGGCAGCTCGGGAGACAGCGCGGGATTGTGCTGGTGCCCAGTCTGCATGTAGTACTGGCCCCGGCCGTGCTGGCTCTCCCAAGTCGCCATCGAGCGGAGCAGGGAATACTTGTCCCGCCGCTTGGCCAGCTCCGGATACAGCCCCATCGGCCACTTGCCGATTCCCGGCACGGTCGTCACGCCGAAGTCCTCGGGCGTCCACGGACCTTCCTTCAAGTCCCAGGCATCGACATGGGACTGCCCGCCCTCCAGCATCACGAAGATGCAGAACCGCGCCTTGCCCTCCGGCGAATCCTGGCTGCCCGCCTTCGCCTTGGGCTGGACCAGCGGCAGCAAGTGGTAGCCCGTCATGGCCACCGAACCCACGCGCAGGACCTCCCTGCGCGTCAGGAAGTGATTCTCGAACCGTCCCATAGCGATTTCAGCACCCCACCTAGCGATTGAACAGGAACTCGACCTTGTTCATGAGGATCCACTGCAGGTCCTCTCCGCCGGACCGCTGTCCGCGCTCGTCCAAGAGCGCTAGGGACGCCTCCAGCTCACTCTCATCGGGAGATCGCGCCAGGAATTGCCAGTACAGAGCGGTCGCCAGCTCCTCATCGTCCATTTCTGCCTCCAGCAAGGCGCCCAGGTAGCTTCCCTCCACCGGCTTGGCCTTCTCCTTGACCAAGCTCGAGTTCATCATCAGCGCCGCTTGGATGATCGATCCATCCCGGGTCGGCTCGTTGAACTCCCTGTTCGACTGGCCGAAGGACTCGGCGAAGAACTGCAGGTCCTGCTTGAGCTGCGGCCCGATCGTCGGCGTCCGGCGGATGTCGGCCGGACCACGCATCTGGACCATGTACTGCACCTGCTTGTCCGTCAGCGGAATCTGGATCGGAATGTGAAGGTCCGTAGCCTTCACCACCGAGTCGTACACCTGCTCCGCGGTCAGCCGCTTGAGGAACTTCCTTGAGAAGTACGAGGCATACTCCGGCTTCCAAGCCGCTGGGAACTCTGCCGCGAGCTGGTAGGCGGATGAGTTCACGATGAGCTTGTGCAAGTGCTGCAGGTTGTAGCCGTTCTTCTCGAAGTCTTCGGCCAGCGCATCCAGCAAGTCTGGGTGAGTCGGCTGCACATCCCAGTCGCCGGGCAGGGCTTCTTCATCCATCCGAGAGAAGTCGAACCCGTCCAGCGGTTCGACAATCCCTGCTCCCATGAACTCCGCCCAGAACCGGTTGACCACGGCCCGCGCGAACTGCGGATGCCCAGTGAGGATTCTCGCCAGCTCCTCCCGCAGCGGCACTCCCGGCCGGGGCTGCTCCCCGCCGAGAATGAATCGCGGCGGCACCGTGCCCTCTGCTAAGCGAGCCACTCTCACTGTGCTGGGAGCCGCCCGCGAGTAGCCGGTCCGGGCAGGGTCCTTGTCGTCGATCAGGTACTCGTCCTGCGTGTTGCGGAGCTCGACCCGTCGCATCACCCGCGTGTTGCCGAAGAACGCCGCCTGCGCCCAGAACTCCTCCCGCTTCCTCTCCGTCAGCCACGCGTTCACCTGCTCCAGGTGGTTCGCCCCGTCGTGGCAGGAGATGCACTGCAGGTTGACTCCCATGAAGTGACGGAACGCCATCACTGTCATCTCGTCGGCGGTGTCCTCGTGCATGATCTCGGTGCAGTTGTCGGCGAACACCGCCCACCGCACCAAGTAGCTGGCCGGGCCCACGTACCAGTTGCTGCGAGCCTCCGACGTCAGCAGCTCGCGCACGAACTCGTCGTAGGGCTGATTGAGCAGCAGCGCGTCGGCCACGTAGTCGTGGAACAGGTTGCGCCCCGCCCAGCCGACCCTGTTCTGGCTCGTGCGCCAAAGGTCCAGATGCCAGTAGGTCCAGCGGTCCCGCCACTCCACGCTCCCAATGAGCGCCTCAGCTAGTTCGGACCGCTTCTCAGCGGAGGGGCTGTTGACGAACTCTCGGACCTCCGCCCCAGATGGCGGCCGTCCTGTCAAGTCCAAGTGCAGCCGGCGGAAGAAGGTGGCGTCATCCGCTACCGCCGCGTGCGGCACGCCGTCGCGTTCAATCTTCCCGAAAATGTGGTCGTCGATGAAGTTGCGACGGGGAATCAGCTGTGAGGGGCCGTTGCTCCGACCGATCAGTCGATCGGTCTCGCCAGCGAGCTCCGCGCGGTGGTCAACTGGTGCAACCGGGGGATGATCAGCCGGGAGTCCGTCGGATGTGGACTGGGCCGACACGCACGGTGCCAATAGGGTCCCGAGGGCGAGCAGTAGCCAAGGCAACTCTTTCCGCATCCCACTACAGTGTATTCCCAACTGAACCCTCGGGGCCGACTGCCGCCATGCGTTATGGTTGGTTCATGCAAGCCCCGGCGACCTTCCTGATGTTCTCTGGAGACAAGCATGGCAAGGCGGAGGAGGCTGTGCTCTTCTACACAGCTACCTTCCCGAACTCGGAGATTGCTGCATTGGAGCGCTACGGGCCCGGTGAAATCGGCCCGGAAGGCACTGTCAAGCTCGTCAGATTCCGCCTCAACGGTGCGCAGCTGTTGGCAACCGACGACCCGGCGACCCATGCGTTCACATTCACCCCCTCAATCTCCCTCTTCGTCGAGTGCGATTCCGAGAGCGAGCTCGAATCGGCGTTCGCTGCCTTGGCCGAGGGAGGCTCAGCACTGATGCCGCTAGGGAACTACGGCTTCAGTCGCCGTTTCGGATGGATTCAAGACAGGTACGGTGTCAGCTGGCAGTTGAACTTGGCCTAGCTCGCCCGTGATGGACCACTAGTCGACGGCCGACCTTCTTGATGTCGTCAACTCTATGTTGCGCTCATTGAGGTTCACCACATGCAGGAAACGCTGACTCTTCGCTACCGGCGCGTCAAATCCGCCGCTGTCGCGCCCGCATGCGCGCATGGAGGGTCTGAGGACGCAGGCATGGACCTCTGCGCCGCAGTGGATGCCGATGTGCCGCCCGGCAAGTGGGTCAGTGTGAGCACGGGCATCTGCATCGAGCTACCCCCAGGCTACGAGGGACAAGTCCGGCCTCGCAGCGGCCTTGCCCGCAAGCACGGCCTGACGCTGCTCAACAGCCCGGGCACCATCGATCCTGGCTACCGAGGCGAGCTGTCCGTCACCATCATCAATTTCGGTGACGCCCCGTATGCCATCCGAACAGGCGACCGCATCGCGCAGCTCGTCATCAGCCGCTACGCCAGAGTCAGGTGGGTCTGTTCCGAGCGACTGGACGAGACCCGGCGCGGCCAAGGGGGATTCGGCTCAACAGGCCGCTGATCTCGACGCGCCGCCTCGCTCATCGCGAGCGGAGATCTCCCGTCCTATTGCCGGTACAGGAACTCGTTCAGGTTGAAGAGCGTCTGGCAAAGGTCCACCAAGCCCGTAGGCGAACCGGTCACGAACTGCAGCGCGTCCTCCCGCTCTGTCGGACTTGGCTGCCGGGAGAGCGCCAGTTCGAACGCGCGCTCCACCTGCTTGGCCGGGTCTGCTCCGGCCTCTGTGGCCAGACGCTGAGCGAAGTACTTCGCCTGCAGCAGCACTTCGGCGTTGTTCATCAGTAGCAGCGCCTGCGGCGCCACGGTCGATCTGGTCCTTCGGCTGCACGAGGAGACCATGTCCGGCTGATCGAACGCCTCGAACATCGGGTAGCGGATCGATCGCTTCGAGAAGATGTAGAGGCTGCGCCGCCAACTGGCCGGATCGCCGATCGCCATACCGGGCCAAGTCCGATCCGTGCTGGACTGCATCAGGCTCGGGTCGATGTAAGGCCGGACCGCGGGCCCAGCTACCTTCCGGGACAGCGTCCCTGCGACTGCCAGAATCTGGTCGCGGATCACTTCCACCTCGTGACGGTTCCTGGTCTGCCGCCAGAAGTACGTGTTGCCTGCATCGGTCTCCAGATTCTCCGGGATGTCCCGGCTGCTCATCCGGTAAGCGCCCGAGGTCAGCATCAATCGATGCATGTGCTTCACTGACCATCCGGAGTCGATGAACTCCAGCGCTAGCCAGTCGAGCAGCTCGGGATGCGACGGCTGCATGCCGGTCTTGCCGAAATTGCTAGGAGTACGGACGATACCTTCGCCGAAGTGGTGCTGCCAGATCCGGTTGACCATGACGCGGGCTGTCAGCGGATTGGTCTCTGACGCAATCCATTCGGCGAAGTGCCTTCGGCGCCAGCTGCTTGGCGCCGTGGCCGGCGGGGCGGGGAATTGCGGCTCGCTCCTTGCTGCCACCGTAAGAACGCCCGGCTTCATGAGGGACCCCTTGCTGCCCGGATCACCGCGATGGAGGAAATAAGAGGGCAGTGGATCGCGGCTTTCTTCTGTGACCGTCCTGGCGGTGGGGTAGGGGGCAGGGCGGCCTTGCTCCAGAGCCCCGATCTGCTCGGACGTGTTGCGATGATTGGCCGCTTCCTGCTCGCTCATGCGCGCCAGCACGTCGTCTAGCCCGATCTGCTTGAACAGGGCGTCCACTTGGCGGGAGTTGAGCCGCTGGGCCTTGCTCCGCTCTTCAGCGGGTGTCTCCCACGCAGTGCGGTAGTACGCGGGCAGCTCGTCGAGGCGCGCTTGAAAAAGCGCCTCGCGATGCGGCTGCTCGATCTCCGCGAGCCCCTCCTTCAGCGGCTTCTGCTGTTCGCTGATGGCGCGGTTGAGGGCTTTGTGCCGCTCTACCTCCTCGTCACTCACCAGCGGATAGTCCGTCTCCTTGGTCGAGAAGAACACGGCCTGCATCTGGTAGTAGTCCTTCTGGGGGATGGGATCGAACTTGTGGTTGTGGCAGCGGGCGCATTGGGCGGTGACCGCCAAGAAGGTCTGGGCAGTCGTGGCCACGTTGTCATCCAGCTCGTCCATGCGCGTACGCTCATCCTTGATGTTATTGTCGAGCACCATGCGCAGGTAGCCGGTGGCGATGTTGGCCTCGGGCGAGTCTGGAGCTAGCTCGTCGCCGGCGATTTGCTCTCGGATGAATTGGTCGTACGGCTTGTCGCTGTTGAAGGCGTTGACCACGTAGTCGCGGTAGCGCCACATTGTTGGCCAGTCGAAGTCCCTCTCGTAGCCGCCGGAATCGGCGTAATGCACCAAGTCCAGCCAGTGCCGGCCCCAACGCTCGCCGTAGTGCGGGGACTCAAGCAGCTGGTCGAGCAATTCCGTCCATGCATCCTCCGATTCGGCTTCCAGGAAGGCTTCCACCTCCTCGGTGGAGGGCGGCAGGCCGATCAAGTCCAAGTACACCCGTCGAACTAAGGTGCGCCTGCTGGCTGGCTCGCTCGGAACTAGTCCGTGCTCGCGGAGCTTCGCTTCCAGGAAGGCGTCAACGGGATGCCGCGAGCCCTCCCCAGGCGGCTCGGTCCGGGCTGGCGGGGCAAACGCCCACCAGCTGCGCTCCTCTTCCGAGATCGGCCGCTCCTCGAGTTTCTTGAGAGCCGCTAGGCGTTCGGCCTCCTCGTCGGAGACTTCCACAGCCGGCATTGGCGCTCCCGCCATGATCCACTTGCGGAGCACCTCGATCTGTTCGTCGGCCAGCTTCCCCGCGGGGGGCATGAACGGCTTGGTGGAATGCGTGACGAGCCGCCACAGCCAGCTCAGCTGTGGATTCGAGCCGACGACCGCCGCGCCCCGCTCCCCTCCTTGCAGGATCCGGTCGCGAGTCCGCAGGTCGAGCCCCGATTGCTGGATGGCAGCACCGTGGCAGACTTGGCAGTTCTGCTTCAAGATCGCGCTGGCCTGCTCAGCTAGCTCGGAGCCGAGTGCCGCGAGGGGAATCGTCAGCAGCAGAACGCCCACGCGGAGGGTCGTCAGATTTGCCGTCATCGATACCATTCTACGAACTAGCGAGCGTTTCCGGTGGCGAGGCTTCCCCTGCGGGAGAAGCTCCGGGGCGCTCCATGAGGGCACTCGAGGCCGGCGGAGACGAAAGGCGCTGGCCTCCACGACGGCTTGGCGCGGTGCATGCCTGATGCAGGCGTTGGTCTGTAAGGTGTAGGGAATGTCGCGAGGACCAGCGAAGGTTTCGGGCGGGGGCACGGGGCTGGGGAGCGGGCTCTGCCCGCGAGTGCTCACGCTTACCACGGACTTCGGCACCCGCGACCACTATGTCGGGACCATGAAAGGTGTAGTGGCCGGGATCTGCCCCATAGCGACGGTCGTGGACATCACCCACGAGGTTCCAGCGTTCGACATCGCCGAAGGGGCGTTCGCTATCGCTCAAGCGTTCCGCTACTTCCCGGACGGCACGGTCCATGTCGTCGTGGTCGATCCCGGCGTTGGGTCCAGTCGCCGAGCCATTGGCATGCGCGCGGGGGCCCATTCCTTCATCGCGCCCGACAACGGAGTGCTCACGCATGTCGCTGAGGGGGCGGACTCCGTCGAGGTCCGCAGGATCGCGTGGCGGCACGGCTTGCAGATGCCGAGCCGCACCTTTCACGGGCGTGACTTGTTCGCACCGGCGGGAGCGCGGCTGGTGGCCGGGCTTACGTTTGCCGAGATCGGGCCCGAGGCGGATGCTTGGGTCAGGCTGCCTCCGGCAGTGGCCGCTGGCGGCGTCGGCCAAGTGCTGCATGTGGATATCTTTGGAAACTTGGTCACCAGCTTCCGCTCGAAGGGGTTCCCTGCAGAGGCAGGGCTGGAGGTCGGGGGCGAGGTGATCGCTACGCGGTCGAAGTCCTACGCTTCGATGCCCGACGGGCTGCCGTGCCTGATCGACGGCAGTTCGGGCTATGTGGAGATCGCTGTCAACCAAGGGTCCGCAGCCGAGTTTCTCGGAGCGACCGCGGGCGAGAGAGTCGGCCTGACGGAACCCGGCGCGGGTGGATCGGCGCTAGGCGCGTGATGGCGATGCCGGAGCGCGAGCGGCCACGCTGCACGAAGGAGCCCAGTGTTGCGGCTGGCCTTCTCGTCTATGCCAGCCCGTAGGCGAGCGGGCGGGACCAGTTCCTCTCGTGAATTCGAGTGGGCGGCGACGATGGCTGTTAGGTCCCCGTTCATGTACGCCAAGGACATGAAATTTGAGTGGGATCCTGCCAAGAACCGGGCCAATCTCGCCAAGCACGGCATTGATTTCGACGCCGCTCAAGCCGTGTTCACGGCAGGTCCCGTCTTGGTTGGAGCCCGTACTGGATCCGGTAACGAACAGCGGCAGAAGGCCGTCGGTCGGATCGACGATCGAGTTTGGAGCGTAATCTATACGGTGCGCTCGAGCAAGATTCGGATCATCTCGGCCCGACCGGCCTCTCGGCCTGAACGCAAGGCATGGCAGCATGTGAAAGGAGGAACTGGCCGCATGGCGCAAGAACCACCAGTAGATGTGCTGGACGACTCCCTGTACCCTCCGGAAGACGAGATCGATTTCACGGACAATCCTGAGACGGAGGACTGGGAGTGGAAGTACGCCCGTCGGTTCGATGATCCTGAGGCATGGAAGCCGGGAGCGTGGGATGCCTATCGGGAGGAGCTGTATCGCCGCTACCCGGACGAGAGGCCGAAGGCGAAGCCGGCGAAGTCCGAGTAGCAGCGGGCCCATGGCCTAGCGGAGGCGAGGCCTTGGCCAATCCACCTGATCTGCTGCAACGCTTCTAGCAAGGCGTCATCATCCCGAAGGGCTGCAATCCGCTTCCACGCAGGGCGCGTGCGTTAGGGGTGCGGAAGCGACCAAACGGCGTGGCTGCGGCTGCGGGTGTGGGGTAAGTGGGAGGCGAATTTGGGACGGACAGGCCCGCTTGCTGAGGACGGGGCCTGTGCAGTGCCGGTCTTGGCCGAGTCTCTGGCAACCGATGCAGGTGGCACGAGGGTGCCATCTTGGCCGCTCAGTGCAGTTCCCGGCCGCTCCGCGCAATGTTGGCACCCGTCCTCGCGGGACCTCGATCCCGGGGACCTGACTTGGCTTGGAGGGAGCCCGCGTCCCGGCCATTCTGATCCAGACCGAATCGAGAGCTGCCTGTCAGACCGCCACCGGTGCCAGCTTCCGTCACTCGCCATCGACGACCGCTGGCTGTTCAAGCTAGCCTCGGCTGGCATCCGCGATGGCAGGGATGCCTGCCCCCTGCCGGCGTCCTAGGAACGCGCACTCCTGCGCCCCGATAGCCGTCCCGTCGGCTACGCTGTCTCCTGCGGTGGCTCAACCCCAGCCGCTCAGACCTGTGTGCCACGGACCTTGGCGGCAGTTAGAGAGTGATGGCGGTGAGGGTGGGATTCGAACCCACGGAGCCCGCAAAGGCTCAACGGTTTTCGAGACCGCCCGATTCAACCACTCTCGCACCTCACCGCGGTCTGACCTCAGTATAACGGCCCGCCAACCGGCGCGCGGTGGCCAT
Source organism: Bryobacterales bacterium (assembly GCA_963662745.2). Classification (GTDB taxonomy): domain Bacteria; phylum Acidobacteriota; class Terriglobia; order Bryobacterales; family UBA6623; genus VXMF01. Next base: position 1,839,274 of record CAXXUI010000001.1, on the reverse strand, counting down.
CGCTGAGTTGCCGGCATGGCCTGCCATGCGGTCCCGAGACTCCATCAGATCCGCCGAGCCAATCGCGCGCGACCGCGCCACCGCCGACCCGCGGGCCAGAGATAGTACGCTATCCACTTGGAAGAGACCCGGCCTTCCGCGCCGAGTCCTCCAGCGCACGCGCCCCCATGAACCTGCCGAACATCCTCACGGTCTTGAGAATCTTCCTGGTTCCGTTCTTGGTCGCGGTGCTGCTAGATAAGGGCTCGATCCAGCTGGACGCCGGCTGGGTCGTGCTCACCCGCGAGGTGCTGGCACTCGTGATCTTCGTCGCCGCGGCACTCACCGACCTGCTGGACGGATACCTGGCCCGCAAGCGGCGTCAGGTCACGAAGTTCGGCAAGCTGCTCGACCCGATCGCGGACAAGGTGCTGGTGTCGGCGGCCCTGATCTCGCTTGTCGAGCTGAACCGCGTGGCGGCATGGATGGTGGTGCTGATCGTGAGCCGGGAGTTCGCTGTGTCCGCGCTGCGCTACTTGGCGTTGACCGAAGGCGTGACAATCGCGGCCAGCTATTTCGGCAAGGCCAAGATGGTCAGCCAAGTCGTCGCTGTCTCGCTGCTGCTGCTAGCGCCGCACTCCCAAGTCGTCGAGGATGCCGGGCAGATCGCCCTCGTGCTGGCAGTCGTGCTCACCCTCGGTTCGATGGTGGACTACTTCCGGGCTTTCGTGCGACGCCCGGGCCGCGGCCTCGGCAGCTAGCGGACGGGTCGCAGCCGGCAATCTGCCGCAAGCTGTACCGTCTTGCCAAGCCCCTCTGGCCGCTTGCTCCGGGGGCCACTCCAAGCCGACCCCGGACGGACGCCGGGATTCATGTTTCTGTATACTAGATTTCCGAGACCCATGTTCTGGCATGCCGGGCCGTGGAATTGGCTGAGGCTGTGACGATGGAGGGCGCCCATGAGACGACGGCGGAGGAAGCGACGGCAGCGGTACGAGAATCCGCACCGCATCCTGGTCGTTGACGACGAACCTGACCTTGAGCGCCTGATGCGGATGCGAATGCGCCGTGAACTGCGTCGGGGACGCTTTGAGCTGGACTTCGCGAGCAACGGCTTGGAGGCGCTGGCGATGCTCGCTGAGCACTCTTATGACATGGTGCTGTCGGACATCAACATGCCGCGCATGGACGGCCTGAGCCTGTTGGACCAGATCCCCAAGGTCAGTCCCGATGTGCGGGCCGTCATCGTGTCCGCGTACGGGGACATGGACAACATTCGGACCGCCATGAACCGGGGCGCCTTCGACTTTGTGACGAAGCCGATCGACTTCAAGGACCTGCGTGTCACCATCGAGCGCACGCTGAAGAACTTGGCCGACTGGCGGGCGGCTCTCAAGCACCGCGACGAGCTGGTGGCGCTTGAGAGCGAGCTGAAGGTGGCGCGCAGGATGCAGGCCTCAATCCTTCCCACCAAGTTCCCGTCCCGGCAGGGCTACGAGGTCCATGCCGCCATGGAGCCCGCTCGGGCGGTGGCCGCGGACTTCTACGACGTCGTGGAGCTGGAGGGGGGCAAGGTAGGCATCGCGGTCGCCGACGTCTCCGGTGACGGCGTTCCGGCCGCCCTGTGGATGATGTCAAGCCGCACGTTGCTCAAGGGGGCCGCAATCGGCGGCTGCTCTCCGGGCGCGGCGCTAGACTATGTCAACAAGGTGCTGGTCTCGGAGAACTCCCAGCTGATGTTCCTGACTGCTGTGTACGCGGAATTCGACCCGATCAGCGGCCAGATGGTCTATGCGTGTGGCGGGCAGGATGGCCCCGTGGTGCTGCATGCCGACGGGACGACCTCGATTCTTCCCCACACTCGTGGAATGGCCTTGGGGCTCGTGCCGGATGCCTCCTTCGAGCCGAGCGAGGTCAGGTTAGCCGCCGGTGACATCGTAGTGTGCGCTTCGGACGGAGTCGGATTCGCGCGGAATTCGGAGGCCGACCTGTTCGGCAGCGCTGGAGTCCGGCAGGCGCTGGAACAGGTCCGGCCCGCGACCGCGGCGCAGGCGGTTCGCGCCGTGATCGATGCGGCCGAAGAGTTCGCGGGAAGCGATTTCCGCGCGGATGACGTCACGTGCTTGGCTCTGCGCCGAATCGAGGCTGCTGCATGAAGGCCGCAGCTTTGCTCGGGGCGGCAAGCCCCCTTGCGGGTGGAACCGCCAACCTCCGACACTGGCTCGACCTAGTTCTCGGAGGGTTCAGGCATTCCCGTCGCGGCGTCGCGCTGGTGGGCCTGCTGCAGTTCGCGCTGTTGGGTTCGGGCGGCGGCGCGGCAGGGCAGGTGGCGGGAGTGTCCGAGGAGCGCATCCTGTTCGGGCAGTCCGCCTCTTTTAGCGGCACGGCCGCCGAACTGGGCACCGAGTTCCGTCGCGGCCTGCTAGCCGCGTTCCGGGAGCGGAACTGGCGCGGGGGAGTCAATGGCAAGAGGGTTGAGCTGGTCTCGATTGACGACGGCTACCGGCCCGAGATGGCTGCGCTGAACACGCGCCGCCTGATCAACGAGCAGGGCGTGTTCGGCTTGATCGGGTCGGTCGGCACACTGACGTCACGCGCCGCCCTGCCAGTTGCCGAGGCAGCCGGCGTTCCATTCGTTGCTCCGCTAACCGGCGCGGCGCTGCTGCGGGAGCGGAGCGCGAGGAACGTGGTGAACGTGCGCGCGAGCTACGGACAGGAGATCGAGGAGATCGTGGAGCGGTTGATTGCCGACCTAGCCATCGTGCGCATCGGAATCCTGTACCAGAACGATTCCTTCGGCCGGTCCGTCTTGAGTAGCACCCAGGCCAGCGTCAACGCCCGTGGCTTGGAGCTGACCGGAGTGGCAGCCTACCGGCAGGGCACGACAGCCATCAAGTCGGCCCTACTCGATCTCAGGGCCGCTCGCCCGGCTGCGGTGATCGTCGCCGGCACGGCCAAGGCGGCCGCGCAGGCAATCTCGTGGTCGCGGCGGATCGGCTTCAACCCGGTCTTCGCCGCGCTGTCCTTCGCCGGCAGCAACATCCTCCCTTCGGAGCTGGGCGAAGGCGCCCGCCTCTTTGTGACGCAGGTCGTTCCCAACCCTTATGACACCACGCCGTCGGCGACGGCCTACCGCAAGGCCTTGGCCGAGCTCGACGAGGACGCCGCCCCCAGCTTCGTCTCGTACGAAGGCTACTTGGCGGGCCGCATCGCGGTGATCGGGCTACTTCGCTGCGGGGACGACCTCACGAGGGAGATGTTCCTGCAGAAGATTCTCCAAGGAGTCGTCACTGTGGACGGGATCCGGTTCCGCTTCGGAAGGGGTGACAACCAAGGCTTGGACCAGGTCTTTCTCACGATGGTTGGAAGGGGTAGGCGCTTCGTCCAGGTGACTGGATTTGACGCCGCATTCGGACGATGAAGAAGCAGCGCCGCATCGGAATGCCTCGATTCCTCAAGAGCGTTGCGTTTCAGCTCTATGTCGGCCTAGGCGGCGCCGTGCTCCTGACGCTGACCGCCAGCGTGGTGGCGATCGGCGTGTTTGACCAAGTGGGGGAGGCGCAGGGCCTCGTCAATGAGGGCAGCTTGCCGTACATGGCGGCGGCCATCGGCGTCGCCCAGCATGTCGGGGCGCTGGTTCACTCGGCGCCGCGCCTGACCGTCGCTCAGTCGGAAGAAGAGTTCGAGCAGATCCAGGAGGAGCTGGAGGGGCGCCGGCAGGATTTCGAAGAAAGCCTGGCGCAGCTGGCCGAGGGCCGCGGCTCCGGGGAGGGCATCCGCCGGGTCCGCCTGTGGGGGGAAGAGGTGACCGCCAACATCGAATCGATCGAAGACGTCGTCCGGGAGCGGTTCCAGTTGCGCCAGACGAGCAGTTCCCTCCGCGAGAGGCTGCAGTCCATGGAGTCGGAGCTGGTCGAGCTGCTGCACACGGCCGTCGATGACCAGTTCTTCTACACCATGACGGGGCACAAGACGTTGGTCGGGTCTCCTGACGAGCGCGAGACGCACTTCACCGAAGCCGAACTGATCCGCTTCCGCCGGGTGGCTGAGCTTCGGGAGGGGATCGCTGTCGGCAGCCAGCTGCTCTCGGCCGTGTTCGCGGTAGCCGATCCAGTGCTGCTGCCTGCCCTGCAGGAGCGCTACGAGTCCGCGGCCGCGCTGGCCGCCCGCAACTTGGGGGCTCTCGACACAGAGGCGTCAGAGGGCGGGCTGCAGATCGTCTCGATCGTGCAGGACCTTTACCCCCTCGTCTTCGATCAGAACGGCGTGTTCGACGTCGCGCGGCGCGAGCTGGAGGCCAGCATCCGGCTGCAGGAGCTGCTGGATCGCAACCCGGAGATCGCCGAGAACCTCGTCTCGGAGATCGACGTGCTGGTGCGCCTGTTTAACAGCGGCACCCTGTCGGCTGCCCAGGCGTCGACCGACATCATCCGCACGGGAAAGAACCTCCTGCTGGCCCTGAACGTGATCTGCATCGTCGCTGCCATCGTGGTGGCGTGGCTATTCGTCGGGCGCCACCTGCTGTCCCGGCTGCGACGCCTGTCGAAGCGCATGCGGCACATGGCTGAGGGCGATCTTGAGGCGGTCGTCCAGGTTGAGGGCGGCGATGAGATCGCTGAGATGGCGTCCGCGCTGGAAGTGTTCCGCCGTCACGCCATTGAGGTGCAGCGGCTCAACTTGGTGGAGAAACTGGCCAACGATCTGCAGGAGAAGAATGACGATCTTGAGCGAGTCCTCGGCGAGCTGCGCACGGCCCAGAACCAGATCGTGCTGCGCGAGAAGCTCGCCGCTCTGGGCGAGCTCACCGCGGGCGTGGCGCACGAGATCCGGAACCCGCTCAACTTCATCAAGAACTTCTCAGAGGTCTCCGAGGAACTGCTGCAGGAGCTGCAGGAGATCCTTGAGGACGAGGGCGAGTCCTTAGACGAGGAGACTAGGGAGGAGGTCGAGGAGCTATGCACCGACCTGCTCGAGAACCTGTCGCTGATCCTCAAGCACGGCAACCGGGCCAACCGCATCGTGCAGGACATGCTGATGATGGGGCGCGGCTCCACGGAGCGGCGCTCGGTCGACGTCAACACCTTGGTTGAGGAGCATACCGCGCTGGCCTACCACAGCGCCCGGGCCCAAGACCCGGACTTCAACCTGCAGATCGACAAGGACTTCGGCACCGAAGTGGGGGAGATCACCTGCGTGCCGCAGGATGTGGGACGCGTCGTCTTGAACATCGTCTCGAACTCGTGCTTCGCGACCGATGAGAAGCGGCGCGAGGGCGCGGTGAAGGGCTACCTCCCGTCCTTGGACATCAAGACGCGGAGCAGCGACGACGCCGTGCGGATCCGCATCCGCGACAACGGGAACGGCATCCCTGAGGAGATCAAGGAGAAGATCTTCAACCCGTTCTTCACGACCAAGGACACCGACAAGGGGACTGGCCTCGGGCTGGCACTCTCAAGCGACATCGTGCGCGAGCACGGCGGCCAGATCCGAGTCCGCTCGAAGGCAGGGGAGTACACCGAAATGGTCGTCGAACTCCCGCGCAGCGGGGAGTAGCCGCCCGCCGCGCTCCGCGCCGCCTTAGGCTGCTCAGCGACCAGCTACCGGGTCAGGTTGGCCACGGCCGCCCGGAAGTTGCTTTCCAAGTTGTCGAACCAGGCGCGTTCGGAGCCTTGGTGCTCCTCCCGGATCGCGCCATCGCCGTCCACGAACAGCAGGTAGGGGTAGTAGATCCGCGTCATCACCGAGACGCCGGCGATCCTCGAGAACTCCGCCCGCGAGGACAGCGCCAACGGGAAGGTGGCGCCGAAGCGGCTGGCGAATGAGCGCAGCCCGGCGTTGTCGGTCGGATTGAGTGACAGTCCCACCATCTCGAAGCCGCGGCCGCGCAGCTGCTGGTAGATCGGATCCACGACTTGGGCCGTCTGCTGGCAGTGGGGGCAGTCGGTCGAGAAGAACATGATCACCGCCGGCTTGCCCTTGAGCAGGTCCAGCGAGACGGGACGGCCATCGAAGGACACCGCCTCGAACGGCCGGACAGGCCTCTGATCGGCCGTTCCGGCCAAGCAGGCCGCGGCTCCAACAACGGCAATCCTCGTGATCGCCTTCCAATGCGCTCTCGTCATGCTTCGCCTCCTTGGCTGCTACTGCAGGCCTTCCAAGCTACGGACGACCCGCCCGTCCAATTCCAACATTACCGAGCCTGTCGCCGTCCGGCCGCGGCAGCGGGTCGGTCCTTCGTCCACTAGCTGCAAGTCCTTCCATTTCTTCTCGCAGACTTGGCGGTACAGGTGGTAGTACTCCCTGGCGGCCTCCGCGCTGGCCCAACCCGCCGCGTAGCGCAGGCCGGGGCCGCCGCCGCCCCGCGGCTCGAGGACCTCGAATCTCGACCCGCGCCACTGGTTCAGCAGCGCTGCCCGATCGCTCTCCCCCAGGTGGTGCTGCAGGAGGATGCGGTGGTCCAGCTGGCCGAACGTGCCTTCGAACACCTTGCGGTAGCGGCGGCCGGGAGGACTGGCAGGCAGTGGCGGGGCTTCCGGCGCGATCCCTTCCAAGTAGAGGTCGGGCTGGAGCACCTGCTGAGTGGTGGCGGGAGGCCGCTCGAACACGCGCCGAAACCCCTGCGTCCCGAAGCGCTCCACCATCGCGTGCTGAAAGAGCAGGCCGTCAGTGTATGGAAAGATCAGCACCTCGCGGAAGTACAGCGGCGTCTTCTCGTAGACCGGGAACTGGCTGGCTTCGAAGCGCGTCGCGCTGGCCGTCGTAACGGCGAGCAGTGAGTTGTCCAGCAGCGACCTGTCGGACTGGCGCATGACCCATTCGGTCATGACCCACGAGGCTTGGCCCTCCATCACCGCCATTCTGGCCAGCTGCTGCTCGGACTCGCGCGCCCCCTTCGCGAAGGCGTTGAGGTTGAAGTGCTGGTCGTCAACGGCATGCACCAGCTCGTGGACCAGCGCGAACTCCAGCGCGTCCGGCGGGGCCCAGTCGGCCAGGTACATCCTGCGCCGCTTGTAGTCGTACAGCGCCCAGGCCTGCTCACTGAGCAGGTCGAGCACTGTCTCTTCGTAGTCGAAGTCGTCCGGCACCAAGCCGAATAGCCTCAGGAAGGCCACCTCGTTGCGGATGTCGCGCGGGCTCTGCTCGGCCCGCATCCGCTTGCCGTAGAGCCGGCGGAACTCAGCTTGAGTCATCGAGTCGACCCGCACCCGCCGGCGCGGCCCGAAGCCCATGATCCCCTCGATGGACTCCAGCATCGAATCCATCTGCGAGAGAATCGGGGGCCCGCCCTCCCCAGCCGGGTCTTCGCCGTCCGTTGCGGCACCCGCCAGCAGCAGGCAGGCGGCTACGACGACCGCCGTCTGCCACCCGGCGGCTGGGGACACGGCCCGCTGCATTCTGGAGGCGCTTCTCTGCATGGCTCGGGCCAGCGCCCTGCGTCCCGCTGAGTGGGCGAGCGCTTGGGACTGCGTGCCGCTAGGGCTGCGCGCCTTCGTTCTGTCCTTCGACCACCTCGCCAAACGTGATCGTCGACTGGCCCTCGAAGCGCTTGTAATTGTCGTACTTGATGATCATCCGGATTCGCTGCGGCCCGGACGGGAAGTTCAGCGTGTCGTCGGCGAAGGTGTAGACCGGGAACCAATAGGACCCGTCGATCTGGTCCCGGTAGGTCTCGAAGCGCGGGAACCGCTCGTCCTTGTTGCTGCCCTTCAGCAGGCCCACGCCCTTGCCGTAGGTCTTGACGATTTGCAGCCCCAGCTTGTCCACCCAGACCTGCCCCTCGAAGTAGCGCTTACCCTTCACCAGCTTCTTGGGCTTGACGGAGAACATGTGGGTGTCGATCTCGTCCACCAGCTGGTCGCCGAGATAGTCGATACGGTATTCCGAGGAGGTGGCGCGGGTCATCACGAACGGCTGAACACTGCGCAGATCATTCATGTCGTTGTGGGTCAGGAGGATGTTCCTGAGGGTCGATACCGGCGAGTACAGCACCTTCTCGATGCGCTTGCCGTCGACGCCGAAGAGGATCTTCTGAACCATCTCCCACCGACCGCGCACGCCACCGGAGTTGTCGTACTCCAAGACCTTCACCGACTGCTGGTAGGTGTAGGATTCGCGGGCGCGCGTGAATTCGGTCTCCTTGTCGACGAAGGACTCGATGACCTTGGCGACGGGGACGCCGTCCTCCGTGGTCACCGCTGCGGCTGGGACTGCCGAGCTGACGGCCAGGACTGCTAGTAGCGGAGTGAGCGGCAGGATGCGGTGATTCATGGCGGGACCCACAAACATTGTACAGGCGCTGCCCGCCGCCAGCGGCTCCCAGCGACGAGGCAGCCCGCCGCTCGGGTACCATGGAACGAATGCCGGCCCGAGTTTCCACGCTCTTCCTGCTCCTGTCCGCGACAGTGTCCGCGGCGGTCGTTCCGGTCCCCGTCGAGGTGCTTCCTAAGAAGGCGGCCGGGGCGGAGCCCCGCAATGTCGTGTTCATCCTTGCCGACGACCACCGCTACGATGCGATGTCCTTCCTCGGGCACCAGTTCGCGCAGACGCCGCACATGGACGCTATGGCTCAGGGCGGCGTCCACCTCAAGAACGCATTCGTGGGCACTTCGCTCTGCTCGCCCAGCAGGGCCTCGATCCTCACGGGCCTGTACACGTTCCGGCACCGCGTGATCGACAACAACCGCATGGTCCCCGACGGCACGCTATTCTTCCCGATGTACCTGCAGAAGGCCGGTTACTCCACCGCGTACGTGGGCAAGTGGCACATGGGGGCGGCCGACGACTCGCCCCGCCCGGGGTTCGATCACTGGGTGAGCTTCCGCGGGCAGGGGCACTACCTGCCGCCGAACCCGGATTACACCCTGAACGTGAACGGCGAGCGGGTCAAGCAGCGGGGCTACATCACTGACGAGCTGACTGATTACGCGGTCGACTGGCTCGAAGCCCAGCGTCCCGACGAGCAGCCGTTCTTCCTCTATCTGTCGCACAAGGCGGTGCATGCCAACTTCACGCCGGCCGAGCGGCACGAGGGCTCGCTGGACGACGCGCCCTTCCAGCGCCCCGCCAGCGAGGCCGACACCTTCGAGAACTACCGCGGCAAGCCCCGCTGGCTGCGGGACCAGCGCAACAGCTGGCACGGGGTGGACTTCCCCTACCATTCCGATCTCGACATCGAGCGCTACTACAAGCGCTACAACGAGGCCCTTAGCGCCGTGGATGACAGCGTCGGGCGGGTGATGGCGACGCTCGAAGAGATGGGCGTCAAGGACGAGACCGTCGTCATCTACATGGGCGACAACGGATTCATGTTCGGCGAGCACGGCTTGATCGACAAGCGCGTGGCCTACGAGACGTCGATCCGCGTGCCCATGCTGATGCACTGCCCGGAGCTGTTCGAGGGCGGGACAGTAGTCGAGGAGGTCGTGGCCAACATCGACATCGCGCCGACGGTCATGGCTGCGATGGGCTTGCAGAAGCCGCCCCACATGGATGGTCAGAGCTTCCTTCCGCTGGGCCGCAGGGAGACCGTCCCTTGGAGGGACTACTTCTTGTACGTCTACTACTGGGAGAAGAACTTTCCCCATTCCCCGACCCAGTTCGCCCTGCGGGGCGACCGCTACAAGCTGATCACGTACTACGGCCTGTGGGACACGGACGAGCTGTACGACTTGAAGAACGATCCGGGGGAGACACGGAACCTCATTCATGAGCCGGCTCACGCCGAGACGGCGCGGAGCATGGAGGCCCGTCTCTACGAGATGATGGCCGAGCTGGGCGGCATGAACATCCCGATGAACGCCCCTCGGGGCAGCTCCCAGAACAAGCGCCTGCGCCGCCGGGGGGGCAAGAAATCCGCGGACTTCCCCGAACCCATGGTATTGGACGCCCCGGTCAACCGCAACGCCCGCTAGCACAGGGCGCCGGTCCCTCGGCGCCCTGTGCTAGCATTGCTGAACCTCATGGCCTCCCCCGCCAAGCACGATCCCTACGCCCTCCACCCGGAGAACATCGCCCGGCCTCCGCAGGCGCTGAGCGGCATCGTCCGTCTGATCGGGCCGGGCCTGATCCTCGCCAGCTCGATCGTGGGCTCCGGGGAGCTGATCGCCACCACGGTGCTGGGTGCAGAGAACGGCTACATCCTGCTCTGGCTGATCGTCCTCAGCTGCTTGGTCAAGACCGTGGTGCAGAACGAGCTGGGCCGTTACGCGATCGGCACAGGGCGGACCACGCTGGAGGCCTTCAACGAAGCTCCGGGGCCGCGCCTCAAGGTCAGCTGGCTGGTATGGATGTGGTGCGCAATGGTCACCTTCACGCTGTTCCAGGTGGGCGCCATGCTGGGAGGCATCTCTGAGATTCTGAACCGCTTGCTCCCGTCGGTGCCGATCACCGCTTTCGTCTGGATTCTGGCTGTGCTTTCAATGGTGCTGCTGGTTGCGGGCAAGTACTTGCTCGTGGAGCGGGTGGCCATGGGCTTGGTAGTAAGCTTCACCGCGCTCACGGTGAGCTGCTGCTTCTTGCTGTTCAAGCTGCCGCAGTATTTCGACTGGGGCGAGGTCTTGCGAGGCCTGACTTTCCAGCCCCCCGAGGGTGGGATGGCAACAGCAGTGGCCGCATTCGGAATCACGGGCGTCGGGGCGACCGAGCTGGTCATGTATCCGTACTGGTGCATCGAGAAGGGTTACGCACAGTACGCCGGGCGGCGCGACGGTTCTGAGGGCTGGACCAGCCGCGCCTTGGGCTGGATCCGAGTGATGGGCTTCGACGTGCTGTTATCGATGGTGGTCTACACGTTCGCCACGATCGCCTTCTACTTTCTAGGCGCCGGAATCCTGAGGGGCAAGGGGCTAATCCCCGAAGGTTCGGAAATGGTGCAGGTGCTGTCCAGCATCTATACCGAGACGCTGGGTGAGTGGTCCTTGGGGTTGTTCATGGTGGGGGCGTTCGCGGTGCTCTACTCCACGGTCTTCGCTTCCACGGCCGCGCACTGCCGGGTCTGGGCGGACTTGGTTGGGATGCTGGGCTTCTTCGACCGGTCGAACTACCAGCACAGGCTGCGGGCGGTCCGCGTGTTCGTGGTTGTGCTCCTGGTCGTGCCCTGCCTGTACTTCATGCTGCTGAGGGAGCCCGTGCTGATGGTCAAGATCGGGGGGATCGCCCAAGCGATCATGCTGCCGGTGATCGGAGGTTTCGCCCTGTTCCTGCGCTACCGGCGCATGCCGCGCGAGGTCCTGCCCAAGGCGTGGGTCACGGTCATGCTGTGGGTGTCGGCCGTGCTGATGGCCCTGATGATGGGCTATTCGGCGATCGACCGGCTGTAGGCTTCGGCGCGCGTTCGTCACCGCGGCGGGCTTGGCGCGGATTTTGTTGCTCCGGGCCGCCAGCGATGGGTCTGGACGGGTTGCAGCCGCACGCGATTGGTGGACTGAGCGAGACTCTGCCAGCGCCACCGACCCGACGGCTGGCGCACTCGAGTTCCATCGTATAGTGCCCGCTGTTGATGCCGTCCCGCCGCTCTCGCGGCGTGGACCCTGAAGCCGTCTCCGTCAGCGCAGGCACTCAGTCGCTACCGTCATGTCACGGCACACTGCGGCTTACCACTAGAACATATGCCCACTGTCGGCCGGTCTCGCGCCATCCCTTGGAATCGACTCCGTCCGCACCCGCTGAGCCAAACGGCGATCACCGCCGAAGCAGGCAGTGCCCGGCCAAGGCTGGCAGCGTTGCGCCTTTGTGCAGGACGGTGGAAATCGATTTGAGACTGTGCTCACTGGAAGGGCGGGAGGCGGACTTGCAGGGAAGCGAGTTCGGCTTCCGCACTGAGCCGACTGGCCCTCGTCAGCGTCGAGGCTACTGTAAGGGTGTGTTCCTGGCTGTTCGGCAGACCTAACCGCGGCCGTCCAGCTCAGACTGATTCGAAGCGACAGCCAAGTCTGGAATTGCTCCACCAGCAGCATGGAGGCCTCCGTTCCCAAAGGCCGACATAGGCCAAAGCCTGCCTGCAGTCGGCCGGAGTTCTCGGTCTTGGCCGTGACGCCCGGGGTCCAGCGCGGCGGTCCTGGCCTAGGCAATCTGCCGGTCGGCCGGAGTTCTCGGTCTTGGCCGTGACGCCCGGTCCTGGAACGTCCCGGCTCGGAGTCCGCCCCTCAGCCCGGTCGCAAGCAATGGGCGAGAGTGGTGCGTTGCCAGTATCCCCGGGGAGCGAGTCTCCGAGAGTGCTATCCTAGCCCATGAGCGTCCGGCGGCCCCGCGGCCGCCGGGCTTGGCAGACCATGGCTGTCGACCTGCTGGCCTGTGCCCGTTCGCACGACTCGTTCTGCAACGCGCTGCTCGCCAGCCCGCAGCGGGCCGGCTCGGTGTTGCGCGCCCAGCTGGAGCCTTGGATGTCGGGTTTGCTGGCCGACGCGCTGCCCGAGCCGGTCGACGGCAGCTTCGTGGACGAGGAGCTGCGCGCCAGCCGCAGCGACAAGCTGTTCCGGGTGCGGCTCAAGAGCGGGCGGGCGGGCTTCGCGCACGTGCTGCTGGAGCACAAGTCGTATTCCGATCCGGGCACGGCGCTGCAGATCTGGAAGTACAAGACGCGCATCTGGGAGCGGTACGCTCAGGGCCGGGCGAGTCGCCTGCGGGCGCTGCCGCCGATCTTCCCGCTGGTGCTGTACCACGGTCCGCGCCAGTGGTCGGCGCCGCGCTCAATCGCGGCGATGCTGGGCACCGACGACCCGCAGGTGCGGGCCTTGGAGCCCAGCTTCGGCTACGTGCTGAGGGATCTGCGCCGCATTCCGGTCCGGAAGTTGGCGGAGGATCCGGCGGCCCGCGCCGGCCTGGCGGCGCTGGCCGGCTCACATGCCGGCGAGGAGGCCCGTCGCGCGGCGCTGCATCAGGTGGTGGGAATGTTGCCGGAGCAGTCGGAATTCTCTAAGCAGGTGGTGGTGTACATTATGGGGGTGTGGCGGGTTTCGGTGTCGGAGTTGCAGTCGGCGGCCGAGGCGGCCCAGCCCGGAAGGGGGGAGCATTTCGTGGGTGAGGTAGTGCAGGAGCTGCTGGATCGGGGCAGGGCCGAGGGCATCGTCTTGGGCGAGGCCAAGGGTGAGGCCAAGGGCAGGACCGAGGGCAGGACCGAGGGCAGGACCGAGGGCAGGGCCGAGGCGTTGCTGATGCTGCTGGAACACCGGTTTGGCCCGCTGCCGGAGGCGGTTGTGCGACGGGTCCGAGGGGCGTCGCTGGCGGAGCTGGACGCTTGGTTTGCGGTTGCGCTGGCGGCCTCGTCCTTGGCGGAGGTGTTCGGCAATCTCGTGGCCGACCGAGCGTAGCGCCGCGAGGCAGCGCGGCTGTTGGAGTGGGCAGCAGCACCTCCCGGCAGGCGCTGGGAGTACGCTGGCGTAGCGCTCTGGTACCGGAGTGATGCCGCGGCCCGTTCCCCGACCCTTGGTGGGTCGGCGCGCGGCCACCGCCGCGTGGGCGGGAGGGTCGCTGCGCAGGCTGGATGGCGCGGCCACGCCAGCCGCTTCCTGAAGCGCCGGCGTTTCCGTGCGGATTGGAAGTCCAGTCGGGGGAGACTTCGAGCACGCCTCGCGCGGGACCTGCGGCAGACGGGGGGCGCGCACGCCGGAACCGGAGGGCGGCGGCCGGGGCAGCAGTGCTGGAACAAGCCGCACCGCGCTGGAGTTCGCCAGTGTTTCCCACCGCTGGCACAAGGGCCCGCGGCTCCGCAGGCTGACCGACTTCCCGGCGAACTCCCAGGGCCTAGTGCCCGGCCATCGCGCCGATCTTCCCGCTGGTGCTGTACCACGGTCCGCGCCAGTGATCGGCGCCGCGCTCGATCGCGGCGATGCTGGGCACCGACGACCCGCAGGTGCGGGCCTTGGAGCCCAGCTTCGGCTACGTGCTGAGGGATCTGGGCCGCATGCCGGTCCGGGACTTGGCGGAGGATCCGGCGGCCCGCGCCGGCCTGGCGGCGCGGGCGGGCTCGCATGCCGGCGAGGAAGCCCGTCGCGCGGCGCTGCATCGGGTGGTGGGAATGTTGCCGGAGCAGTCGGAATTCGCCAAGCAGGCGGTGGTGTACATTATGCGGGCGTGGCGGGTTTCGCTGCCGGAGTTGCAGTCGGCGGCCGAGGCGGCCCAGTCCGGAAGGGGGGAGCATTTCGTGGGTGAGGTAGTGCAGGAGCTGCTGGATCGGGGCAGGGCCGAGGGCATCGTCTTGGGCGAGGCCAAGGGCGAGGCCAAGGGCAGGACCGAGGGCAGGGCTGAGGCGTTGCTGATGCTGCTGGAGCACCGGTTTGGCCCGCTGCCGGAGGCGGTTGTGCGACGGGTCCGAGGGGCGTCGCTGGCGGAGCTGGACGCTTGGTTCGCGGTTGCGCTGGCGGCCTCGTCCTTGGCGGATGTGTTCGGCGATCTCGCGTTCGACTGAGCTGCGCGTCGCGAGGCAGCGCGGCCGTCGGAGTGGGCCCCAGCACCTCCCGGCAGGCGCTAGGAGTGCGCTGGCGTAGCGCTGGCACTGGACTGGTACCGCGGCCCGATCCCCGACCTGTGGTGGGCCGTCGCGCGGCCGCCGTCGCGTGGGCGGGAGGGTCGCTGCGCAGGCTGGCTGGCGCAGCCACGCCAGCCCCTTCCTGAAGCGCTGGCCTTTCCGTGCGGATTCGAAGTCTAGTCGGGGGAGCCTCTGAACACGCTTCGCGCGGGACCTGCGCCCGAGGGGGCGCGCACGCCAGAACCGGAGGGCGGGCGGCCGGGGCAGCCGTGCTGGAACAAGCCCCACCTCACTGGAGTTCGCCAGTGTTTCCCAGAGCCGGCACAAGGGCCCGTGGCTCCGCAGACTGGCCGACTTCCCCGCGAGCTGCCAGGGCATAGAACCCGGCCATCGCGCCGCTCACTGGGTTGAACCCCCGTCCCCGCTGGCTTGGCGGCGCGGGCGGGCTCGCATGCCGGCAAGGAAGCCCGCCGCGCGGCGCTGCATCGGGTGCTGGTAGGGTTGCCGGAGCAGTCGAGATTCTCCAAGCAGGTGGTGGTGTACATTTGGGGGTGTGGAAGGTTCCGGTGTCGGAGTTGGAGCGGGCGGCCGAGGAGGTCCAGCCCGCTGCCGGAGGATGTTGTGCGGCGCGTCCGAGGGGCGTCGCTGGCGGAGTTGGACGTTTGGTTCACAGTGCAGGAGCTGGTCGATGGGGGCAACGTCGAGGGCCTCGTCGTGGGCATGGCCAAGGGCATGGCCAAGGCGTTGCTGATGCTGCTGGAGCACCGGTTTGGCCCGCTGCCGGAGGCGGTTGTGCGACGGGTCCGAGAGGCGTCGCTGGCGGAGCTGGACGCTTGGTTCGCGGTTGCGCTGGCGGCTTGGACCTTGGCGGACGTGTTCGGCGATCTCGTGGCGGACCGAGCGTAGCGCCGCGAGGCCGTTGGTGTGCGAATCAACACCCCGCGGCAGATCTTGGGAGTCCGCTGACGTAGTTCTGCTACCGATGTGGCGGAGTTTCTCGATTCCCAGCCAATGGCTGGTCGACCTGTGGCTGCGGTCGCGTGGGCCGGGAGGCCCGCTTCCTTGAAGCGATTGGTGCAGTTCCAGCCGCGACATTGACCGCGGAGCGGCTAACGGGGCCCAACCTTGGCGGGTCGCCGTATCAGTCCGGGTGTTGGCCTTGCCGCGGGCGTCCAGCAACGCAATGCTTGGCCTCTGGACTGCTGAGACATTGTGACGTGCGAATCGGCGGCTCCCTGGGAGGCGGTATCCCTTCTTGGGGGATATCGGTCAACCGTCCGTAGGCTAGGGTTGTTGGCACTTCGTTCCCAATCACAGCACGGGGCTCTCGGCACCAAGCAACATGACGTTCTCGCGGGTCCCGATGGCCGGCACTAATTGGCCTCCCGATACAGCATGAATGCTCCGACGGCCTCAAGGGCCGAATCTACGACGAACATGCGCCCGGGACGAACCTCGCCGCGCCGGGCATGAATGCTCCGACGGCCTCAAGGGCCGAATCTACAGGCAACTTGCCTTAGACACGCCGATCGGGTTTGCAGTTGAGCGAGACCGCTGCAAGCCGAACAATTCCGTCGCCACCGAAGATCATCACTGCAACGCTGCGATCTGGAGGCTCCCACTCTGCCTGAGCCAGACATTCGAAGTCCAGTCCAACTCCTGTATCTGCAAGCTGCTTGTGTCGGAGTGCGAACAAGGCATAGGGGGGAGGGAATCGAGCGAGACTGGAAGGCCTTCGGTATTCGCCTCGTGCCGTGCGCCGAGGTAGCGGACGCGGTCGGCTGTCTTATGAAGGCCGCCTGCTGGGAAGGCGTCGAGAGCCCTGCCGGATCAAATCCGAGATGTGCGACTGACTGCGAGGGGCCTCGGAGGGCGGCGACTCTTCCGCTCACGCTCTAGAGATCCGATTGTGCGACCGTAAGGTTCGTGCCGAGCTGTACGCCGTCTAGATCGGCAAGGTCGGCCCTAGCTCCGTCTCGCCGACCTCCACTCGACAAGCGTTGGGTTCGAGCTGCGGCGAACGACGGAACAGGTTCCGGAGTCCCGGCCACAAGAATTCGTTCCTTGCGCCCAAGTCGGGTCAAGGCTCGACCGGCACCACAGCTGGATGGGACGCGGCGCGATTAGGACCTATGCATGTTGGTGGCACATGTGCAACCCAATCTGGGCGCACTCGCGGCACAACGCCGGACAGCTACTTCTTGAGCAGGAGGGAGATGGCTTCCGGCAGCCAGCCCGACTCCCAGTGGTGCTGGCGCTTCGGTCCGTCGGCGTACTCGTGGGGCACACCCAAATCGCCCAGTAGCCGGTGCATGGCGACATGATGCTCCCGGAAGGACTCGAAGTAGCCGGTCAGCACTAGGCGGCTCCGGACGCGGAGGACATCCGCCCGCTTCCGGATGAGCCGGGAGATCCGATACTCCTCGAAGTTGGCCTGCGTTCCGAAGATCGGTCCCATGCCGTACTTGTCAGGACTATCCTGCATCAGCGGTGCGTCCCAAGCGGCAGCCTTGCCAAACGATTCCGGGTGCCGCAGCAACAGGGACCAAGCTCCCCAGCCGGACTTGGAGAATCCCACCAGCAACCGACCTTCCGCGCCCTTCTCGGTCGGATACAGGCGGTCAACCAAGGGCACTACGTCCCGCAGGAAGTAGCTCTCCTGCCGAATCCCGGCGTCCTGCGGGTGGTCGGCGTACCACGGAAGGGCCGAGAAGGTCGGAATCGCGACGATCAGCCGGTGTCGCTCCGAGATATCCCATCTCTTGGCCTCCCTTGCCGGATCCCCCCACCGCGACTCGTCGAGGGCTTCCACGGGGAGGACGTACAGGGCCTTGAGCCTCTCTTCTGGCTGGATCCGCTCGGGCGTGAGGACGCGGACCGAAGTGGAGCCCTCCTGCCGCAGGCTCTTGATCTCGTGGACGCGGTCCCCTGCGACCGCCGAGCCCACCAACGTGGCAACCAACGCCAGCAGCCTGTAGTACGAGCTGGCGAGAGGCACAGGACGGGCCGTTCGGAATCGGAACATAGGGCGAAGCCAGCCTCAGGTTACGGCATCAAGTGCTGAGGAGCCCATAGGGCGATGTCAGGGAGAACAGTGGTCAGGAGCAGCGTCAGGGCATTGGCTGCCAGATAGGGGGCGGCACCTCGGAAGATCCTCCCAATGTCTAGGCCGGCGATCGCGGCGCAGACATTCAAGCAGGTGCCGACCGGCGGCGTGCAGGCGCCGACTGCCAAACCTGTGACGAGCAGGACACCGAAGTGGATAGGAGAGACGCCCAGTCCTTGGAGCGCCGGGCCGAAGACCGGCGTTAGCAGCAGGATGGCCGGGCTGACATCAATGATCGTGCCGCACGCCAAGATGACCAAATCGACGAGCAGAAGTGTTCCGACCGGTCCCAGGTCCAGGTCGACAACGAGTGCCGCCACGGTCTCGGGAACGCGTTCCAGAGCGAGGATCCAGATGAATGCCTGAGAGAGCGCGATCACCGCCATGATCTTCGCGCTGGTCAACGCGGCCGAGCGCAGGCACTCCCAGAACGAGCCGGCTGTCAGCGAGCCCGTCACCAAGAAGCCCACGGCAGCCGCGTAGAGAACACCGAGGGCGGCCGACTCCGTGGCGGTGGCGATCCCGAGCACTACCGAGCCTACGATCACGACCGGCATCAGCAGCACGGGTATGGACTGAACCATGCGGGCGGCGGCCTTGCGGAGGGTAAGCACCGGGTTCTCGAACCGCTCCCGACCACCTGCCAGCAGCTGCACCAGCGCCATCTGGAACAGCCCCACCAAGACGCCCGGAACGAGTCCCCCCAGAAACAGCCGGCCGACCGACTGCCGGGCAGCCACTGCGTAGATCACCATCGGGATGCTCGGCGGGATCACCATGCCCATAGTCGAGGAGGCCACTGTGATTCCTGCCGCGGTGTCCTTCGAGTAGCCACGCCGCACCATTTCCGGAATCAGGACAGCCCCGATCGAGGCGGTGTCGGATGCGGAGGATCCCGAGATTCCTCCGAACAGCATGCTGGAGAGGACGTTCACGAGCCCGAGCCCGCTGCGGAAGCGACCTGCGAGCAGCATGCTGAAGTCGATCAGCCGGGCCGTGATCTGCGAGGCGTTCATCACCTGACCCATGAGAATGAACAGCGGGAGGCTGAGCAGCGAGTAGGAATCGAAACCCGCGAACACGCGCAGTGGCAAAACCAGAACCAAGTCCGGGTCGGCTGCCGCGATGTACAGCAGGACCGCCAGTCCCAGCGAGTAGGCTACCGGAACTCCGAGGGCGATTAGGGCCAGCAGGCCTGCCACTAGAAGGGCGATCAGCACGGCGGGTCCCGGCGCAGCAGGGCCAACAGCCTCGTGCCGCAAAAGAGCGCCGCCAAGCCGCAGCCCAACGGCACGGCGGCCTGCGCGACGAACCGCGGGAGCTGGGTCGCCGGCATCGGGAATGACCCTGTCGCGGCGATCCAGGGAACGCTGGCCGCTGCGATGACCGCGTTCAGACTTCCGACCGCCGCGACCGAGCAGGCCTCCCGGATGAGCCGGCCCTGGGCGTCCAGCCGCTCAGCCAACAAGGTCACCCTGATGTGCTCGCCCTTGCCGACCGCCACGGCCGAGCCCACTGACGAGAGGTACACGAAGGCGGTCGTGGCAGCTTCGTTGGCCCCGACAATCCCGGAGGAGAACCCGTACCGCAGCGCCACGAGCAGGATGATCACCGCGAGCACGCCCAGCAGGCCCGCTGCCAGAGCACGCTCCAAGAGGCCCAGCAGGCGGGTCTCAGCGTCATGCACGGACATCGCGTCACATGCCTCGCGCCGCGCGCCGGGCGGCCTCGACATCCTCCCAAGTGAAGTATCCCTTCGCCACGAGCATTCCGTAGACCGGCTCGACAGCCTCGCGGAAGCGCTGCAGCGCCGGGCCCTCGATCCGGTTGGTCTCGAGTACCTCCGAGAGCATTGCCAAGTACTCCCGCTCGCTCTCGCGGTTCATGCGGTCGCTGTAGGCGATCGCGTCGCGCGCAGCGCGGTCGAATTCGGCTTGCAGGGCGGGGGACAGCGACTCGTACCAATCGAGGTTGGCGATGAACGGGTCCGGCCCGATCATGTAGTTCGACACGCTCAGGTACTTCTGCACCTCTTGGAACCGCATCTCCCAGATGTTCGAGGCGGCGTTGTCCTGGCCGTCAATCACGCCAGTTCGTGCCGCTTGGTAGACCTCCGTGAACGGAATCTCCTGGGGGTTCGCTCCGAGGATGGCCGTCACGAGGATGTTCGGCTCCTGGGGAGGGACCCGCAGCTGCAGGCCGCGGAAGTCCTCCGGTTCCCGGATCGGTCGCGTGCTGGTGGTGTGTGAACGGAAGCCCTGCGAAATGCCGCAAGCCGGCACGTGGTAGCCGTTGCGCCTGCCTTCGGCGTTGACGTTGGCGGTGAATTCGCTGTTCACGAGCCGCAAGGCCTCGTCCCAGTCGCTGACCAGGAACGGCAGCAGGAAGATGTAGTACTTGGGGCTCACGTCGGAGAAGAGGCCGCCGCGAGTCCCCTGCAGGATGTTCAGGGCCACCATGTCCATCAGCTCGCGCTCGCGACCCAACGCACCGCCGAAGTGGTTGTCGACCTGGATCCGGCCGCCCGTCCTCTCCTCCAGAATCTCCTCGAAATAGACCATCGAGACGCTGCGCGGATGAGCCGCCGGCTGCGTGTTGGCGTAGCGGAAGAGGTGGCTGCGGGGGGTGGTGTCACAGGACGCGGCGACGAGCAGGACACCGCCGGCAGCGAGGGTTCGGAGCACCGCTGGCTTCCCCCTCAGAACTCCGAGCCAAGGTCATGCAGCGTGCGGTCGCCGACCAAATAGAGCAGGTTGACGGGGAAGCCCTCGGCGGGGATGCTGTCCCGAGGCAGCCTACGGGCGTAGCCGTCGGTCCTGCCGAGAATCCTCAATGCCTGCGAGTCGCTCGACCATTGCATCGAGAAGGATCGCGCGCCCAGCTCGCCCTGCTCCCGTAGGCTGACGATGGCCGCGGCCGTGTCGCTGTCGGTTTCCCACACGTGGATGCTGAAATAGCCCGCCAGCAGCGCTCCAGAGCGGAGCAGGGCCGCGCGGCGGCCGTCCGGGGCAACGGAGAGGGAGTGGCCGGGCATCACGAATCGCCAAGGTCCGTCGTCTCCGTTGGCCCAGTACAGCGATGCTTCGGGCCGTAGCGTGGCGTCGATCCAGCTAGCGGCGTACCGCTGGAGCTTTTCGACCGCAGGTACTGCCCAAGGGTTCCACCGCTCGTACACCACGCCGCCACCGACGCACTGCGGTCGCACCACGAGATGCCCTTCAGGGAGGGTAAGTTCACGGGTGCCACCTCGGTCGGTCAAGTACACGCGCCGTGGTCTGGCACCGCTTCCACTCGCCTCCGTCAGAACGGCGGTGCGGTCGCCGAGCCGGTGCTGCCAGATGATCCGGCCCTGCAGGACCGCATCATCAACCGAATTGGTTGGAGGCACGTCAATCGGCACCTCGGAATCCGCTGACTGGAATTCGCTCGCGTACCTGAGCGCGAGGGCGGTTGGCTGGCGGAAGTCGGGTGCCACCTCTTGCAGACCGGAACCCCAAGTTCCGGGGCCGAGGACGGCTACGCAGGTGCTGTGGAACGCCAGGGACGGAAACAGGACGGCGGTCAGGACGGCGAGAATCCAGCGACGATTCTTGCGACGATTCCGCATCGGGGCGCCCAAGGTCCGATCATCGCAGACTCAGCCCCGGCTGGGGCGGAGGCGCGCATGGTGGTTTAGCGGGCCATGGCCCCGACCGAGGCCCGGTGCCGAGAGGATCGCCGCGGTCACGAACTGCTTCGCGGTGGCCACGGCCTCTTCGAGCGGCCGTCCGGTCGCAAGCAGCGCTGCGATCGCCGCCGAATAGGTGCATCCGGTGCCGTGCGTGCTGGTCGTGGGGATATGTTCAGCTTCGAACACCGTCGTTTGCCCGTCCACCCACAGCAGGTCGGTGGCTGAGTCTCGGAGGTGTCCTCCCTTGACAAGCACCCTTCGCACGCCTAGGGCGGCGATCCGTTCGGCCGCTTCCAGCATTCCGTGCAGATCAGCTGCTTCTCGCGTCCCGGCCAAGGCTGCTGCCTCGGGCAGGTTGGGCGTTACCAGGAAGCAAGCGGGCAGTAAGTGGTGCGCGAGCGCTTCGACGGCATTCTGATCCGCGAGGCCGTGCCCGTGGGTGCTGGCCAAGACCGGATCCACGACGAGTGGCACACCGCTGCGGGCCGCCCACTCGGCGACAGCAAGCACCGTCGCGGCGCTGCCCAGCGCCCCGGCCTTGGCAGCGGTGGGAGGGATGTCCGCTTGGACGCATTCCAGCTGGGCGCGCACTAGCCCCGCGTCAAGTACGGAGACAGACTCCACACCCAACGTGCTCTGCACCGTGAGCAGAGTCGGCACGGCCATGCCGTAGACCTCGAAGCGGTGAAACGTCTTCAGGTCCGCCTGCAGTCCCGCGCCTCCCGACGGGTCCGACCCTGCGATCGTCAGCACCGGCGGAGCAGCTGGCCTCCGGGCTCGGCGCGCCTCAGGCAGGGGAGACTCTGGACGAATCTTGCGCTCGATTGCGGCCTGCACCTGCCGGGCGGCTTGGCGCACTCGGTCCCGATCCATGGATTTGCCGCGCATGACGGCGCCGACACCGCGTACGATAGCATCCATGGTCCCGCGCTCGCCGGTCTTTGCATTCGCTGCTTCGCTTCTCGCCATGCTTGGCCAGTTCTGCTCGACTTCCGCGCCGCCGGACGATGCGCCCGCCAAGCCGAACATCGTCATCCTGCTGGCCGACGACCTGGGGTGGACGGATGTGACCTTCCGGGGCGGGAACATTGCGACGCCCAACATCGATCGCATCGCGACCGAGGGCGCGGACCTGACCCGGTTCTATGTGGCCCCGGTCTGCTCTCCGACCCGCGCGGGCCTGATGACCGGCCGCTATCCGATCCGCTTCGGTGCCATGCGGGCTGTCTATCCACCTTGGCGATCGGGCGGCTTGGACACCTCGGAGTGGACGATCGCCGACATCCTCGCCGAAGCGGGCTACAGGCACCGGGGGGTGTTCGGGAAGTGGCATCTCGGCCACTCGAACAGGAAGTACCACCCCCTCCGTCGGGGCTTCACTGAGTTCTACGGCTTCTACAACGGTGCTATCGACTACTTCACCCACGAACGGGAGGGCGAGGTGGACTGGCACTCCGACTTCGAGCCGAGTTCCGACCAAGGCTACGTCACTGACCTCATCGCCCGCAAGGCGGCGGAGTTCGTCAGCGCCCACGCAGCTGATCGCGAGCCGTTCCTGTGCTACGTGCCGTTCAGCGCTCCGCACAGTCCCTTCCAAGCCAAGTCCGAGGACCTACCGCGATACGAGCACCTTCCGCCGGCGCGCGGGTTCTACCAAGCGTTTGAGGCCGAGAGCGTGGCAGGCGGCCGCCGATCCCGCGACAGGGAGCGCAGGATCTTGGGCGCGATGGTGCATGCGCTTGACCAAGGCGTGGGCAGGATCTTGGACGCCATCGACCAGGCCGGCATCGCTCATCGCACCTTCGTGCTGTTCAGCTCCGACAACGGAGGCGTGCCCGGCATCGGAGAGAACGCACCGCTCCGCGGAGGCAAGGCCACGGTCTTTGAGGGTGGGATCCGCGTCGCCGCCGCCGCGCGGTGGACAGGGACGATTCCGGCCGGCCTGACGGTCGATGTCCCCCTTGCCAATATCGATGTGCTGCCGACCGCGATGCGGCTGGCGGGCGTCGAGCGCTACCACGGCAAGCCGCTCGACGGGCTGGACGTCTTGGACGTGCTGACAGGGCGCCAACCTAGCCTCGAACGGGAGCTGTTCAACTACATCGGCCAGGAAGGACCCGCCCGGGAACACATATCGTTCATGACCAACGAGTGGAAGATGGTCGTGGTGGGGCCGGACGTGACCGACCCCAGCGCAGCTGAGTCCGAGCGGCAGAGATTCCTTTTCCGGATCTCCGAGGACATATCCGAGAGCGAGAACCTGGTGGCATCCCACCCGGACCTAGCCGCCTCGATGTACGGCCGGATTCTGGAATTCCGGGCCCTGCAGCCCGAAGGGGCCGTGCCTGCGTATGCGGTCGGCCGAGATGCGGGCTTCAGGGCCCCTCCGCTGTGGCGGATGCCAGGGGAGTAGCCGCCGGGCCCGGGAGTCTCCGCAAGGTCTCGGGCGGCGAGGCTGTTCAGCCCCCTCCTCGCCGTGCCAGGAAGCCCTCGAATCCCTGCTCGCGGAGCCGTCCGAGGCGTGCCTCCGCTTGGTTGTAGCTGCCGCCGGCGACGATCACGCGGAACCTCTCGACGCCTCCGGCCACGGAGCGGCGGACGGACGCGCGATGCCCGTTCGATTCTGCGTTGCGGGCCACCTTCCGGGCATTCTCGATTCTGGCGAACGATCCGATCTGGATGTCGTACCGCCCGCTGCGCCGGCTGGCAGGCTGCTTCGGAGCCGCGGCCGGCTGTGGGGCGGAGCGCGCCGGCGTCGCTCTGCCGCCCTTCCTCCCGGCCCGCCGGATCAGGGTCAGCCTGACTCGGGCCGTTCCGTCGGGGATCATCCCGATGTCGGCCGCGGCCGCTCGGGACAGGTCGATGATGCGCTTGCCCACGAACGGGCCGCGGTCGTTGATCCGGACCTCCGTGGTCCGTCCGTTCGATAGGTTGCGCACGCGCAGCAAGGAATCGAACGGCAGCCGTTTGTGCGCTGCCGTCATGGCATTCATGTTGTAGCGCTCACCGTTGCTCGTGATGCGGCCGTGGTAAGGATGCCCGTACCAGCTGGCCATCCCTACTTGCGTCCAACCGGCCCTGGGGTTGATCGGAGGCGGCAGCTTGATGCGCTTCTTGCCGCCCCGACCCCCACAGGCTCCCAGAATGACCGCCAGCGCCAAGACCGCGCAGGCCGCGCGCCCAGCGCTCCAGTGTTGGACGCGCTGCGGCCGGGCTGTGCTACCATGCCGCCCTTGTGAGTGTTGGCCGGCGCATCTTTCTCTGGGGCGGGCTGCTGGGGACCGTCGCGTTCGCAGCAGCGTGGGCAACCGGTCACGTTGGGTGGTCCGGTGCGTCGCTAGTCGTCGCATTTGCTCTGCTGGCGGCCTACTTCCAGCTGCACCCGAAGCTGAACATTCTCGCGTTCACGTTCTGGGTCTTCACCATGACGTGCTGGGCGCTGTACTTTCCGTCCCACTTCGAGTCTTGGGGCGGCTTCCGCCTCAGCCGCCTCAGCACACCGCTGATCCAGCTCATCATGCTGGGAATGGGTGCGACCCTCAGTTTAGGCGACTTCGCTCGGGCGCTGCGCATGCCGCAGGCCGTGCTGATCGGCATGGTGCTGCAATTCAGCGTCATGCCGCTGCTGGGCTGGTCGATCGCGGTGTCATTCGGCTTCCCGCCGGAGATCGCCGCGGGTGTGATCCTGATCGGCTCCTGCTCGGGAGGCGTGGCCTCGAACGTGATGGCCTTCCTGGCCAAGGGCAACGTGGCCCTGTCGGTGACGATGACGGCCTGCTCGACGATGATGGCCCCGCTGATGACGCCGCTGGCCATGCGCCTGCTGGCGGGCAGGTTCATCGAGATCGAGTTCCTCGCGATGATGCGCGCCATCGTCGAGCTGGTGATTCTCCCCGTGGGTGCCGGGCTGCTGCTGAACCGCCTGCTCGCCCGACGGCGCGCCGTGCTGGACCGCGTCTTGCCTGGTGTCTCCATGGCGGCGATCTGCTTCATCCTGGCCATCATCGCGGCAGGCTCGCGCGACGAGCTGCTGCAGAGCGGAGCGGCGTTGCTGGGAGCCGCCCTGCTGCACAACGTGGCGGGATACGGTTTCGGCTACTTCGCGGCGGGAGCCGTGCGTCTCCCGGAGGTCGACCGGCGGACGGTGGCCTTCGAAGTCGGCATGCAGAACGGCGGCATGGCCGTTGGCTTGGCGACCGGAGTGCTCAAGAGCACGGCCGCGGCCCTGGCGCCGGGGATCTTCGGCACGTTCATGAACGTCACCGGCTCGGCACTGGCCTCGTGGTGGCGGGACCATCCGCCCGAGGCCGGCCGCTAACCTTGTCCGTCTCGCGCGCGAGCCGTCGCGTCGGAGCCCGGCATCCTCCTCGTCGGCAACGGGACCTCACTTCTCCAGCAGGAACTTGCCGACGAACAGCGCGTCGATCCCCGAAGCGAAGAAGCTGCGGACAGCGGATCGCGGTCCGCTCACCAGAGGTTCGCCGAACAGGTTGAAGGAGGTGTTGTAGACGACCGGCAGGCCAGTTGCCCGCCCGGCCTCCTGCAGGAGGTCCCAGTAAAGGGGGCTGTCTTCTCTCCGCACGACATGGACGCGGATGCGCTCTCCGTCGAGCAGCGCGGGCGCGAAGGTCTTGCGGTGCGCCCTCTGGACCCGCGAGACCGTCGCGAGGTGCCGTGCGGCGGGCCGGGTGCGGAAGAACTCTCCAGCCGCGTCTTCCGGTACCGAGGCCGCGAACTTGCGGGACTTCTCGCGGTGCTTGATGTAAACGTTCAGGTTCTCCGTTGAGTACGGGTTGAGCGGGGAGGCCAGAATGCTGCGATTGCCCAGTGCGCGCGGTCCAAACTCCGTCCGGCCTTGAAACCAGCCCAGGATCTGGTTGTCCGCCAAGCGCTCCACCGCGGAGCTGACGAGCTCGGCGTCCGTGGCGAGGTACCGGTAGGGCAGCTTGCAATTGTCAAGCACCCGCTTGATCTGCTCGCTGCCGTGCTCCGGGCCGAGCAGCATGTTGCGCATCGGAGTTCGCTCTTCGCGCTTGAGGACCTTGTGCCAGGCGTGGTAGGCCGCTCCGACGGCGGTGCCCGCGTTGCCGGCCGCGGGCTGAACGTAGACCTCGTCGAAGCAGCCGCTCTCCTCAAGCGCCTGCACCAGCAGGGCGTTCATGGCGACGCCGCCGGCGAAGCACAGCCTGTCCCCCGTGCCGGCGAGCCGCAGCACCGATCCCTCGACCGATCGATGGACGCTGCAGGCTAGGTCCCGCCGTGTCTGATCCGACAGCTCCTCCGCAGGGTCCAGCCCCGCCTGAGCGAAGAACTTGTCGCTGAACCCTCCGCGGCTCGTCCGGGAGGGGTCAAAGTAGCTGTGGTCCAAGCTCGGGCTCGCTGGTTGGCGGTCGAACCCTAGGATCGCATCGAACAGCTCGCGGTAAACCGGAGCGCCTGTCAGCGAGAGCCACTGGACCTTGTGCTCCTCACGCGCCGCGCGGAATCCGAGCAGCCGCGTGACTCGGCTGTAGACCACTGCCGGAGAATCCGGCGCGTACAGCTCCTCGACCGCGTCGAGCTGCGTCCCATCGCCCCTCCAGATCGCACCACAGCGCATGTCGCCTTGGCGGTCCAAGGTCAGCACTCTCGCCTTCTCGAACGGTGAAGCGAAGAACGCGCTGGCGGCATGGGCTTCGTGGTGGTCGACCACGACTAGGCGGGCGTTGGGGAAGAGCGTCCTCAGCTGGAGGTGGAAGCTGGTGTCGGCGCCGCCGCCCAGCGGCCGTACGAGGGCTACGAGGTCGACAGCCTCGTGGTCGGCTCCGGCCAGCTCCAGACCGGCACTCACCGCTTTGGCCGGCAGCCCTCCTCGATGGAGCTCGCGGGCGAGCTTCTCCTCCTCGATGGCCGCGACGACCCGTCCGTCTCGCATGACGGCGGCCGCCCCGTCGTGCAGCCAGCCGCCGATCCCCAGTAGCAGCATGATCCTTGGCCCCGTCCGCGCCCGTTACGCCGCCCGCAGGCGCTGAACGACCCGCTCCCGGCCCAAGATGGCGAACACCAGGAACGCGCTGGGTCCCACCGGCTGGCCTGTCAGAGCGGCGCGGCTACCGTTGATCAGCAGGCCGGCCTTGACGCCACGCTCGGCCGCCAGAGACCGCACTTCGCGCTCGACGGACCGCTCGCTGAACTCCGGCAACCGCTCCAAGCGGTCGGCGAGCGGGCGCAGCAGCTCGCGCGCCCCAGGACGATTCAGGTTCTTGAGCGCCTTGGGGGCGCACTCGAACTCGTCCCGGAAGTAAGCTCGGCAGCGGACGGTGAAGTCGGTCAGCAGGTTCAGGCGCGTGCGGAGCGCGCCGATCGCCTCGGCGAACCACTTGCCGCGGGCGCCAGCGTACTCGGAGTCCCACCAGCCCTCGTCACGGAGGGCGCGCTCCACGTAGGGGAGCAGAGCGTCCAACGGCATCTTGCGCAGGTGCTGCCCGTTGAGCCAGACCGCTTTGGGGTCGCACTGCGCGGAGCCGGGTTTGTCCGAGAATTGCACGATCGCGTTGGTGCGCAGCACGTGCTCGATGCGGAAGGCCGACACGAGGTCAGCCGGCTCGAGGTACTCGCGGTTGTTCTTCGGAGACCAGCCGAGCAGGGCCAAGTAGTTCACGAAGCCCCGCGGCAGGAAGCCGAGGTCCCGGTAGTTGGGCACACTCACCAGCGCCCCGTGGCGGCGCTTGGACAGCTTGGAGCCGTCCGGTCCGAGCAGCAGTGGCAGATGACCGAACCGCGGCCGCGAAACTCCAAGCGCGTCCAGCAGCAGCAGGTGCTTGAAGGTGTTGGTCAGGTGGTCCTGCCCACGGATGACGTGGGTGATCTCCAGCTCTGCGTCATCCACCGTCGAGGCCAGATGGTAGGTGGGCATGCCGCTGCTGCGCAGCAGCGCGAAGTCCTCGATGTCCGAGTAGCGGCGGAACTGCTTGCGGTAGACGAGGTCCTTGAAGGCGACGCCGCCGGGATGGTCCCGCGGCACCCGGAAGCGCACTGTGAATCGTTCCCCGGACGCGGCCCGCCGGTCGCTGTCCCGCTTCGAGAGCGCGCGCATCTCCGGATTGCACAGCCATGGCTGGGCGTCCTTGCGGTTCTGGGTGCTCTCGTCCTCCGGCGTGAAATCCCGGTAGGCGGCGCCGCTGCTCAGCAAGGCGTCGGCAGCTCGGACATGTCGGTCGCGCCGCTCGGACTGGAAGTGCTGCTCGTCCCACGGCATCTCCAGCCAGCGCAGCCCCTCCAGGATGGACCGAAGCGACTGCTCGGTGTTCCGGTCGGCGTCCGTGTCGTCGATCCGCAGGATCATCCGCCCGCCCGTGGAGCGGGCGAACAGCCAGTTGAAGACATAGGTCCTGGCTCCGCCGAGATGCAGGTAGCCCGTCGGAGAGGGCGCGAATCGGACGCGGTTCATGGGCGTGTGCGACGGCCTGCTGGCACAGTCAGTCCCCGCCGCCTCCTTCAGCCAGTATAGCCGCCGGCCCCGCGGATCAGTCGGGGACGATCACGATCTTGCCGAAGTGCTCGCCGGCGGCCATGCGCTCGTGAGCCCCCCGCACGTCGCTGAGTGGGAACGACCGGTCCAGCACCGGCTTGAGCAGACCGCGGTCGAAGAATCGCAGCAGGTCATGCAGCTCGCCCAGCGTGCCCATGTACGAGCCGTGCATGCTGAGGTGCTTTGAGAACAAGTGCGCCAGATTCAGGTCCACCCGGAAGCCGGTCGTGGCACCGCAGGTGACGAGCCGGCCGTAGCGCGCGAGGGAGCTTGCGGACTGCCCGAAGGTTGCCGCCCCGACATGCTCGAACACCACGTCGGCGCCGCGGCCGCCGGTCAGGCGCCGGACCTCGTCCTTGATGGACTGCTGGTAGTGGTCGATGACGTGGTCCGCTCCGAGCTCGGTGGCCAACGCCAGCTTGCGGTCCCCTCCGGCCGTCGCGATGACGCGGCAATGGTGCAGCTTGGCGATCTGGATGGCGGCGACGCCGACGCCGCTCGAGCCCCCGATCACCAGCACGTCCTCCAGCATGCGGAGGCGCGCGATGCCGACCAGCATGTGCCACGCGGTCAGGAACACCAGCGGAACCGAGGCCGCCTCCTCCATCGTGAGCCCGCCAGGGACGGGCAGGGCGTTGGCTTCAGGGATGGCGACGTACTCGGCGTTGAGGCCCGGGTAGACGGCCCCGAACAAGCCGTAGTCCGGGGCTGCGTTATCGCGGCCGTGCGCCGTTTCCGGTCCGGCTGACAGCGTGCGCCCCGGCGCCACTAGGACGCGGTCCCCGATCCGGGCACGACGGCACAGTTCCCCGGCTTCCACGACCTCTCCCGCCGCGTCGCTGCCCAGCACCCAAGGGAAGTCCAGCCGTAGGTTCGGCAGCCCGCCGCGCACCCACAGATCGAGGTGGTTCAGCGAGCAGGCCTTCACGCGCACGAGCACCTCGTTGGCCTTCGGACGGGGCGTCGCGGCCTCCTCGTAACGAATGACGTCGGGGCCGCCGCAGCTGTGAATCCTAGAGACCTTCATGGAATCGGCCTGCGCTCCGGCAGGACTCGATTATATCCGCGCCGGGCTGGTTGGCCCTAGGGGCCGCTATCGGTCATGCTGAGAGGCGATGGACTTGGACGGTCTTGTCGGAGGAGTGCTCGATTCCGAGCCTGGATCGGAGCGGTTTCTGTCCTGTGCGAGGAAACTCGCGGACGCGGCCTTGGACCGCAACCGCGCCCGAGCCGCGGAGGCCACCGCAGTCCTGTTCCAGCGCGTCGTCGAGCCGTGGTGCGACAGCTTCGATCCCGATCTGGTCCAAGCCTACGTCTGGCTGATGTCGGAGATTGTGTTGGCCGAGCGCTCGCCGGTGCGCGGCAAGCTGGCGGAACTCGGCTACACCCAGCCGGAGCAGCTTCGCTCTAGGTACGCGAAGATCACGAAGGGCGGGTTGGTCACGCTGCCCGGCGACGCCCGTGAGTCCGACATCAGGAAGGTCGTTGTGATCTCCCGGGTGACGATCGGCGCCGACATCGCCGTGTCAAGCGTGTTCTTGAAGATGGCGAGGGTCTGCTTCGGCAGAGCGTCAGTGGAGTTTGTCGGCCCGCGGAAAAATGTCCAACTACTGGCGAACGACCGCAGTATCAGGCGGCGCGTGGTCGGCTACAGCCGGTCGGCCCTGCTCGCCGACAGGCTGCGGGCCTGGATCCGCCTCCGGAAGGCGCTGGAGCAGTCACTGGCCCGCTATGCGGAGGACGAATACGTGGTCATCGATCCAGACAGCCGCTTTAGCCAGTTGGGCCTGCTTCCCGTCGTGGACGACCGGGGTTACCAGCTCTTCCAGTCCCGCGACTGCGCGGCCGATTCGGATGCCTCGCTGACCACCCTCGCCGCCAACGTGTGGGCAGTTGGCTTGTGGGACGCAACAGGCGTGCGCCCGTATCTCAACGCGCACAACATCCCGCCCGTGCCGATGCCAGCTGAGGACCAAGTGGGCGTTGAGCACTACTTGGTGTCGGTCAACCTGGGCGTAGGGGGCTGCCTAAAGAAGCGCTTGGGCGGCGACTTCGAGGACCAGCTGCTCGAACTGCTGCGCCAGTTCCGGCTCAGGATCCTCCTCGACTTTGGGGCCGGCGAAGACGAGGCAGCCAACGTGCAGCGGCGCGTGGCCAATTTCCGGGGAAGCGTCAGGCACTTGAAGGACAGGAGTGATGTCTGGCAGCGTCCTGCGGACTTGATGACCATTCGGGCATCGTTCGGGCAGTTCGCGGGCTGGATCGAGAGAACTCGGTTGTTCGTCGGCTATGACTCAGCCTTCGCGCATGCTGCCGCGGTGATGGGCACTCCAGTCATTGAGATCTTCGCCGGAGCACCTTCCGCGACCTTCCGGGCGCGGTGGACGCCTATCGGCGACCAGGAGGTCTGCGTCATCCCGGTGGACGAGGCGCAGAGTGCGACCGCGGTTCTCGCCCAAGTCCGCCAAGCTCTCGCCATGCTCGCGGACAAGAACTGGGCCTAGGTGTCGGGTGAGGGGGATTCAACGCGGGGCAGGCGGTGATAGGTCTCGACGCGGGGAACAGTTTGGACCGGCCGCCGACCGGCGTGGCCGTTTACGCCCGAAACCTCTCCTGGGGGTTGGCGCAGGCCCATCCAAGCCGGCGCTTCCACTGGTACTTCCGCAGCAACCGCTACCTGCGGTCCTTCTCCGCACCGCTTCCTCCGAACGTCAGAAGGAGGCTGCTGGAGCGCCCAGGGCTGCGCTTCCGGTCCCGGAAGCTGCGCCTGTTCCACGGTCTCAACCAGCGGTTGCCCTCCGGGATTGTGGTGCCCCGCATCGCGACCTTCCACGACCTCTTCGCGCTGACCGGGAAGTACTCCACTCCGGAATTCCGGGCCCGCTTCGCCGAGCTGGCGCGTGAGACGGCGTCCCGGGCCGACCACGTCATCGCCATCTCGCGCTACACGGCTGACCAAGTGGTTCGTCGCTTGGGCTATCCGCGCTCGCGGGTCACGGTGGTCCATCACGGCGTGGACGCCCTGAAGCCACCGCCCCCCGAGAGGTGCCGGAAGATTCTGGAGTCCTTGAAGGTCCGTCGCCCGTTCGTGCTGCATCTGGGCACGTTGCAAGTCCGCAAGAACGTGGAGCGCGTGGTCGAAGCGCTGGAAGCGGCGCGCCCCGCCGTGCAGCTTGTGCTGGCCGGTTCGCTCGGCTTCGGGGCGGAGCCGATCTTGGATCGCATCCGGCGCAGCTCCGCCCGCGACCGCATCGTAGTGGCCGGCCATGTCAGAGACGATGTTCGAGACGCTTTGTTCGCGCGGTCTTCAGTGCTGCTGTTCCCGTCGCTCGACGAGGGCTTCGGCCTGCCAGTCGTCGAGGCATTCTCGGCAGGAGTCCCCGTGGTCGGGTCCAATGTTTCCGCCATTCCCGAAGTGGCCGGCGACGCCGCGTTGCTGGTGGATCCCCTGGATGCAGGAGCGATCGCCGCGGCATTGGAGTCCGTCCTCTCGGATCCGGCGGTGCGGTCGGGTCTGGTCCGCCGGGGGCGGGCGCGGGCGAAGCAGTTCAGCTGGGAGCGGTGCGCCGCCGAGACTTGGCGGGTGTACGAGCGCTTCCTGTAGCACCGTCCGCAGCCGTGCGATAATGGTCGCGAGGCGCTGTTCTGGCGATGCTCGGCAGGTCGGCTGGCTGGGCCGCTTGCCGGCCCGGAGGTGCCTCAGGGACTCCGATGGCAGCCAGGCGCCGAGCGCAGCAATCGAGCGACAAGGCGACGCCCGACTTCGCGTGGTCGAAGCGCCTGCCGCCGGTTGTGCTGGCGTGGCTGGTGCCCGGGGCGGGGCACTTCTACCTAAAGCGCCAGCTGCACGGCAGCGTGCTGCTCTGCTCGATCGCGGGCATGTTCCTGATCGGCCTGCTACTCAACGGGCGCATGTTCACGCCGACGGGCGGTGACCTGTTCACCACCGTGATGACTTACGGTGGCTATGTCGGCGACCTCTGCAACGGGCTGCTCTACTTCTTGACGGTCTGGCTGGGCTACGAGCAGGAGGTCATGCCTGGGGCCATGCACGACTACGGGACGAAGTTCCTAGTCTGCTCGGGCCTGCTCAATCTGCTGGCGGTCGTGGACACCTACGAAATTGCTTCCGGCAAGAAGGCTTCCCGCTGATGCTCGCTCTCTCCCACCTCCAGGTCGCGCTGCTGTTCGCGCTGCTGGCCTCAGTCGTGATGGGTTTGGTCGGCCGGTCCACGGACCGGGAGCGGATCGCTTACGCCCTGTACTGCTTCGCGTACTTCGTGGGCGCGATCTTCGTGCTGGGGTGGGTGATGTGGCTGGGGCACGGCTAGCCAGCGGCGCAGCATCCCGGTCAGTGGACCGCATCGCCTTCTACGACTTCGACGGCACGCTCGTGTCAGGGAATGTCGTGACTCGCTATGCCTGGTACGCCCGGCGGCACCCGAATCGCCTCGCGGCGGCATGGCGCTATGCGAAGGTCGTGCTGCTCGTGCCGGTCTGGCTGGGGCTGGACGCAGTCTCGCGCCGGCTGTTCAACGTGGTCTTCTTCCGGCAGTACCGGGGCATGGACCGGGTTTGGCTGCGATCGCTGTCGGAGAGGATCTTCGAGAGCCTCATCCGGGGCGAGCAGTTCCGCTACGCGAAGGAGCGAGTGGCCATGGACCGGGCGGCCGGCTACTGGACCGTGTTGGTGACGGGAGGTCTCGACTTCGCTGTGGACGGCGCGGCGAAGTACTTCGGGTTCGACGAGCTGATCGCGAACCGCTTGGTGTACCGGGACGGCGTCGCGACGGGCGAAGTGGAGCAGCCGCTGCTGGCCGGCGAGGAGAAGGCGGCGGTCCTACGCAGTTATGCGGACTCGAAGGGGACCAGCATGAGCGACGCCAAGGCCTACTCGGACAGCTGGTCGGACCTCCCGATGCTACGCGCCGCGGGCGAGGCGGTCGCCGTCAATCCGCAGCGCAGACTGAAGCGGGTGGCCAAGGCGAACGGCTGGCCGATTCTGGACTTGCGGCGGTCCCCAGTCCCGACTATTGGGGTTCGCTGATCTGGCGGTTCCGGGGCCGGCGCGGTCCGGGCTGAGCCGTCCCGTCCCGGCGCTTCGCCTAGGAGTAGACTCAGGGCATCCATGAACCACGCACTCACTCGCCCGGCGGCTATCGATGCCGCGGTATTCGGCGACCCGACGCCGAACGCCGTTGGCCGCGGGGCGCTGGTTCCCCACGACGGCTGCGTGCGGCATCTGACCCCCGCGTCGGCCGAGACGCTGCTCTGGTCGGGAGAGGACCTGATTCGGGCCAAGCTGCCCGCGGGTACGCGCGTCGTTTACCCCAAGCCCACCATCCCGGGCGTGCCGGACCGGGACACGGCCATCGCGCACGCGATGTCCAAACCGGAGCAGGCCGACCCGTTGCACGCCCAGCTCCGCCCGGGCCTCAAGGTCACCATCGCGATCGACGACATCTCGCTGCCGCTGCCCAAGATGAACCGGCCCGACCTCCGGCAGTCCGTGCTCACGCAGCTGGTCGAGATGGTCGCCACCGCTGGCGTGACCGACTTCGAGATCGTGATCGCGAACTCGTTCCACCGGCGCATGGAGCCGTTCGAAATCCGGTGGTCGGTGGGCAAGGAGATCTTCGACGCCTTCTACCCTCACCGGCTTTACTGCCACGACGGTGAGGCTCCCGACGGCTTGGTCGAACTGGGGGAGACCGAACTCGGCGAGAAGGTGCGCATCAACCGCCGGGTGGCCGAATCGGACTTGGTCATCTACGTCAACATCAACCTCGTCCCGATGGACGGCGGCAACAAGTCAGTCGGCGTGGGGCTGTGCGACTACGAGTCGCTGCAGGCCCATCACAATCCGCAGACCATCCGCGCTTCAGACTCCTATTTCGACCACACGCGGTCTCCGCTGACCGACTCCTGCGACCGGATGGGCCGGATCGTGAACCGCGAGCTGAACGTCTTCCACATCGAGACCGCGGTCAACAACCGGATGTTTGATCCCCGCATGCAGTTCTTCACCAAGCCGGAAGACGAATGGACGGCGCTGGACAAGGCCTCCTTCCGCGTGGCGCAGGTCGGGCTGCAGTCGCTGCCCAGGGCGGCCAAGCGCAAGCTGCTGTTCTCGATTCCGGCGCCATACGATCTGATTGCTGTGCATGCCGGAGCCACGGACGCGGTCCACACGAAGACGCTGGCCTACAACTACCAGCAGTATTGCGTTCCGGTCGAGGGCCAGGCCGATGCCGCCCTGTTCGGCGTGCCGTTCATCTGCCCCTACAACGTCAACGCGCCGATGAACCCCTTGCTGGTCCGCTGCCTCGCGCTGGGCTACTTGTTCAACATGTACCGCGGCGCCCCGATCCTCAAGCGGGGAGGGGTGTTCATCCTGACCCATCCCCTGTACAACGAGTTCAGCCCCGCCCATCATGCGGCCTACCACGAGTTCTTCCACCGCTGCCTGCCGGAGACGCGGGACTCGGAGGTGTTGCAACGCCGGTACGAGGCGGAGTTCGCGACGGATCCAGGCTACCGGGAGATGTATCGCCACGGCTACGGTTACCACGGCGTGCATCCGTTCTACATGTGGTATTGGGCCGAGAACGGGGCGAACCATTGCGGCAAGGTGATCGTGGTCGGCGCGGAGGACCGCTTCGCGGCCGAAGTGATGGGCTGGGACTGTGCGGACTCCGTGGACCAGGCCTTGGAGATGGCGCAGACATTCCTAGGCCGGCGGCCGAGCTTGACGCACGTCCACATCCCGCCGATCAACATGGTTGATGTTTCTGCTTGACTGGCGGGCGGTCGCGGTTCAGGCCCGCAGCGGGAGGTTGTCGAAGTCCCACCAGTTCTTCAGGAACCGGTGGTGCCAGCGCAGGGGCTGCAAGTACTCGTAGCTGCCCTCGCTCCTGAGGACCTCGTTGTGACACTGCCGGTTCAGCGCCGAGTAGATTGAGGGTTCGTCGGCCTCGATCGAGAGCATCTCGCACTCCAGTCGGTCCAAGTCCTCGCGAGTCCAGTCGGACACTTCCAGGAACCTCTTCTCCAGCCGGACGAAGCGCTTGTAGAGGTCGATGTGGAGGGCGGCCTTCTCTCCAAGACGGAACACGAGGCCGATGGCGGACAGCACGGCGAACGCCAGCGGCAGCCAGCGGCTCCAGACTGCGCCGCTCGCGATGCCGGCAAATGCTGCCGATCCGAGGATGAGGCCGCTGAAGTGAATCAGGGACTGCCCCCTCAGGTAGTGCCTCCTCCGGTAGTCGTGGTAGCGGACGGACTTGCGCGTCGCGAACAGCAGTTCGCGTCGGCGGGGCTGCAATTCCTTCTCGGTCATGACTTCTCCTTCCTCTCATTGGGCTCTGGCGGGACTGGGTCGTCGTTGCGAACAGGACCCAGGCCAACCTTCCCACCTTGTTCCAGATCCGATGAGTGGGCTTGTTCCAGATCCGATGATTGAGTTGATCGTCAATGGACTGGCTTTGCCTCCTTCGTGGGCGGAATGGGCGGCCGAGTCGGTTTGACCGGCGAGACCCGTTGGAAGACCTTGCCCCTGCGTTTTGAAGGCACTAACGAGATTGTACATCAACCGGTTGACAGCAGCGGTTCTTGACGAAGGCGGTTCGCAGTGTCCGGTGCAAGCCCTTCATAACCTCCGAGTCGTGGTACCGCGACTGGTCCGGCTCAGGACGGTCGCTGAGTTCTTGCGGAACGCTTCGCGCAACCTGCGCTTGGTGTTCGGCACTGGCGGCGCCCGGGCCTTGCGGCGACGGCTCACCGTCGAGCGACCAAACCGCAACGCCGCTTGGTGGCCAGCCGCCGGTTGTCCGGAGCGGTTCGGATGCGCTAGGCCTACCGAATCTGATGCACAGGCGCATCGTAGGCATACCGCTGCCAGAGAACCTGTGGCTCCGCTGGTGCCGGCCCACGCGCCCGAATGTCCAGTCTCGCCTCATGGGGGGATGGTATTCTGCAGGCGCGAGCCGTTTCGGAGCGTCTCGTCCCGCTGCGATCCCGTCTGCGGGCAGGAGAAGCGTGCCGGACTCGCGTAGGTTGATGGTGACGCGGCGCTGGAGTCGAAGAGCGGTTCCCGCGGCCGCGCTCGTCTTGATGGTCGTCTCAGTGTGTGGCGCGCCCCTCATCGCAGCTGCTGACGAGAGTTCGGGGCGCGCCGTCCCGAGTGTGTCGAGGAATCCGCTGACACGCGACGCCGACGCTGTCCTCGCCGGGCGCGCATCGTACTTGGAGCGTTGCGCGGTCTGCCACGGTCAGGACGCCCAAGGCAGCATGGCCGCCAACCTGGTGCGTAGCCGGAGCGTCGTGCAGGCCAGCGACGCGGCACTGTTCCGGCTCCTTGTGCGAGGCATACCGGGAACGCAGATGCCTGCCCAGGACGACTGGGACGAGACTAGCGTCTGGCAGGTCGTCGCATACCTCCACAACTTGGCCCGGCCCGGCCTGCAGCCGCCCGTGGAGGGCGATCCGGAGGCGGGCAGGGAAGTGTTCGCCAGCGCCGGCTGCGACGCATGCCACACCGTGGACGGGTCCGGTGGCTTTTGGGGGCCCGCTCTCGACAGCGTTGCCGCCCGCAAGAAGAGCGCCGAAATTAGAGCGGACGTGCTCAATCCAAACGACGGCGTTGCGGAGGGCTTCCAGTCGGTCATCGTCCTGACCGCCGGCGAGGGGCGGGTCGAGGGTCTGCTAAAGAACGCCGACACTTTCTCCCTGCAGGTGCTCCGCAGGGACGGAGCACTCAGCTTCGTGCCCAGGTCGCAGGTGGCCAGCCTGGAACGGGGACCGTCCGCCATGCCGTCTGGCTACGGGCAGCGGCTGACGGATGCCGAGCTGCAGAACCTGCTGGCCTACCTGGATCGGCAGCGCGAGCCGTTCATTCCGGTGGAGCGCGGGTTCCGGAACTATTGAGCGGCGGCGTCTCCGCCGCCGCGGGTGGTATTCTGCCAGCAGTCGCCGGTGCCGCAAGCGGTCCGTACGGCTGCCCGGAGGTTGGCGGTTGAAGCGTTGGTTCCGATTCTCGTGCCTCGCGCTCGTAGCGGCGCAGTGGGCGGCGGCGCAGGGGGGCGGGTCCGCTGGGGCCGTCAGGGAGCAGCGTTACCGCCCGGCCGCCAACTGGCTCAGCTACGACCGCGACAACACCGGCCAGCGCTTCAGCCTCCTCGACCAGATCGACCGCTCCAACATCCAGCACTTGGTCGTTCGCTGGGTGCATCAGTTCCATCCCGTCCCGCTGCGCTCCGAGGCGACCCCTTTGGTCAGGGACGGCGTCTTGTACGCTACCGCTGGCGGAACGACTGCCTTCGCTCTGGATGCAACGACGGGCCGCTCACTGTGGCGCTACGACTATCCTTTTGGGTCCGCGGGGGCCCGGCAGCCGCCGAACTGGAATCGCGGCGTGGCGCTCTCGGGGAACCGCGTCTATATGGGCACGGTGGATTGCCACGTCTTAGCTCTGGACTCTCGTACGGGGGCGCCGCTGTGGAAGTACTTGGTCACCGAGCAGCAGCCGTGCTTCGGAGTGACGGCTGCTCCCCTGGTGGTCAGGAATCGCGTCTTGGTCGGCGTCCGCGGAGGGGACTCCGGCCAGCTGCGCGGCTTTCTGGACGCGATCGACGCTGAGACGGGCGAACGGGTTTGGCGCAGGTGGACCATCCCGGCGCCGACCGAACCCGGCGCCGACACTTGGCCCGGAACCGATGTCTGGCAGCGCGGCGGCGGCGCTCCTTGGACCACCGGCACCTACGATCCGGAGCTCGACCTGCTCTACTGGACCACCGGCAATCCGGGCCCCAAGGATTTCGACGGTCGAGATCGCGAGGGGGACAACCTCTACACCGCGTCCGTCATCGCGCTGCGGCCCGAGTCCGGCGAGCTCGTGTGGCATTTCCAGTTCACGCCTCACGACGAGCACGACTGGGACGCCAATGAGACGCCCGTGCTGGCTGACGCAGAGTGGGGAGGGCGTCCTCGCAGGCTGCTGCTGCAAGCCAACCGCAACGCATTCTTCTACGTTCTGGACCGCGAGACGGGGGAGTTCCTGCTTGCCGCGCCCTTCGCCAAGCAGACTTGGGCTGAGAGCATCTCCGACTCGGGCCGGCCGATTCTGAGGCCAGAGGCGGTGCCCGCCATGGAGGGTGCGCTGGCCTGCCCGGACATCCACGGCGGAACGAACTGGCAAGCGCCTTCCTACAGCCCGCGGACCCAGCTGCTTTACGTGTCGGCGCGGGACGGCTGCGGGGTGTACTTCCGGACCGGACACAGCATCGATCACGACCTAGCCGGAGCTCGGCAGTTCCTGAGGGCGATCGACATCCGGGATGGGGCG
Organism: Bryobacterales bacterium; assembly: GCA_963662745.2. Classification (GTDB taxonomy): domain Bacteria; phylum Acidobacteriota; class Terriglobia; order Bryobacterales; family UBA6623; genus VXMF01. The sequence goes on along the minus strand of CAXXUI010000001.1, from coordinate 1,800,203 downwards.
GTGCGCTGGGAGATCCCGTTCCTGGGGGCCGAGGCGCAGGAGATCAATCACGCCGGCGCCATGGCCACCGCCGGAGGCTTGGTGTTCTTCTCCAGTCGGGTCGGCAACTTCGTCGCCGCTGATGCCTCGACCGGCCAAGTCCTGTGGCACTTCAACACCGGCGGGACCATTCGGGCGTCCCCTGCCACCTACGCCTACGGCGGGCGGCAGTACGTGGCGATCACCTCCAAGAACGGCATCTTCGCCTTCGGCCTGCACGATCGCTGAGACCCGCTGGGGCCTAGTCGCGGCTCAGTTGCGGGGCGGAGGCAGCCGCGTCAATTCTCCACCCGCCTCGTGGGCTGCTCTGCCATAGAAATATTGGATCCAACGTATCGCTGCGCCCAAGACGGCCCTGTTGCTCCGACAATGACAGTCGAACGCCCCTAGCGGGTGCCTCGCAGGTGCTTGGCGGCGCGTCGGTTCGTTGCCGCCGGCATGCCGCCGCTCTCCCGCGCGGCCCACGCGCAGCACGATGGCGTTCGATGTACCGAAAGGAGTGTGCAGATGAGAAAATCAATCATATTCGCCCTGACGCTGCTCGGCCTGCTGACCTTGCCGGCCGTGGCCGCGGCTCAGGACGGCATCGACACCGGAGACAACGCCTGGATCCTGACCAGCTCGGCGCTCGTCCTGATGATGACCGGGCCCGGACTGGCCCTCTTCTACGGGGGGCTGGTCCGCAAGAAAAACATCTTGGCCACCATGATGCAGTCATTCGCCATGATGGCTTTGATGACCCTCTTGTGGGCCATCTACGGCTACAGCCTGTCGTTTGCGGGCGGCAACCTATTCGTGGGTGGTCTCGACCACCTGTTCCTCGCAGGCGTCGGCACCGAACCGAACGGTTCGATCCCGCACCTGACCTTCATGGTGTTCCAGCTGATGTTCGCCATCATCACGCCGGCGCTGATCACCGGCGCCTTTGCCGAGCGCATGAAGTTTTCGGCCCTGCTCGTGTTCATGACGCTGTGGGGCACCGTCGTCTACTTCCCGATGGTCCATATGGTCTGGGGCGGAGGACTGATGAGCGGCGACGGGCTGATTCCTTGCCTGGACTTCGCCGGCGGCACCGTCGTGCATATCTCGTCCGGGGTCTCGGCATTGATCGTGGCGTTGTACATCGGGAAGCGCCGCGACTATCCGTCCGAGCGCATGCGGCCGCACAATTTGGCGCTGGCCTTCATCGGGGCCTGCCTGCTCTGGGTCGGCTGGTTCGGATTCAACGCCGGCAGCGCCTTGGCCGCGGACGGCTTGGCGGCGGCGGCCTTCGTGAACACGCACTTCGCGGCATCGGCTGCCGTGCTCGGGTGGCTGCTGGTCGAGTGGCTTCGTGACGGCAAGCCCAGCATCTTGGGCGGCATCACGGGCGCCGTTGCGGGCCTGGTGGCCATTACGCCGGCCTCCGGATTCGTCAGCCCGATGGACTCGCTTGTGATCGGTCTCATCGCCGGAGTAGTCTGCTACTACTTTGTCGCGGTGCTGAAGGTCAAGCTGCGCTACGATGATTCCCTTGACGCGTTCGGCGTACATGGCATCGGCGGCACGGTCGGCGCATTGCTCACCGGCGTGTTCGCCCGCGAGGCGGTCGGCGGCGCTCCGGGCCTGCTGGAGGCGAACGCTGCTCAGTTCGTGAACAACGCGCTCGGCGCCCTCCTTACTTGGGTGCTCGCTGCGGTCGCGACGTTTGTGATCCTGAAGATCGTCGACGCTCTCGTCGGAGTCCGGGTCAGCGAGTCGGATGAGATCACCGGGCTGGATGTGACTCAGCACGGCGAAGAGGCCTATCAACTCTAAGAGGAGGACAGTGTGATGAAGAAAATTGAAGCTGTGATCCAGCCCTTCAAGCTGGACGACGTGCGCGAAGGACTGAAGGCGATCGGCATCGACGGGATGACGATCTACGACGTCAGAGGCCACGGGCGCCAGAAGGGCCACAAGGAGGTCTATCGCGGCCAGGAGTACGAGGTCGACCTGCTTCCCAAGGTGAAGCTCGAGGCCATCGTGCCAGACGATCGCGTGGACGAGACGGTGAACGCCATCGTCGAGTCGGCCAGGACCGGCAAGATCGGCGACGGGAAGGTGTTCATTTCCGAGGTCGCGACGGCCATTCGCATCCGCAACGCCGAGCGGGACGACGAAGCGATCTGAACGCAGCGTAGCTGCAGGGGCGCCGCGAGGGCGGATCCGGCGGCGGCCGAACGGCGTAGTTCGGCCGCCGCCCCAGCCCGGCCGACGGCGCGGCCCGGAAAACGGTGACTGCCTATGTCTAGCCTGTCCACGTACCATCCCGAGCAGATGGACCGCATCAGCACGGCCTTCTTCGAAGGTGTGGACGGCCAGCGCGCGATTGCGAGCCGGACCGCAGTGGTGGATGCCATTGTCCGCGGCCGGTTCCAAGACGTCTTCAATGACTACGGCCGGGGTCTCGCTGCCATAGCCGTAGGCGGCTACGGGCGGGCGGAACTGTTCCCGCACTCTGACGTGGATCTCCTGCTCTTGTTTGCGCGTAGCAGCGAGGCGGAGCGTCACAAGAAGGAGATTTCCAGCCTGCTCGGGGTGCTGTGGGACTCCAAGCTCCGCGTCTCGCACTCCGTTCGGGATCCGCGCGACTGCACAAGCCTGTCACCTAGCAACACCGAGTTGCACATCAGCCTCCTCGACACGCGGTTCCTCGCCGGAGACCGGGTCTTTTTTGACGACTTCGTGCAGTCCACCCTGCCGAGCTTCTTCTGGCGCGAGCAGAAGGCCCTGCTGCGGTCGCTGGCCGAGTCCGCCCGCAAGCGGCACGCCAAGTTCGACCGGACCATCTACCATTTGGAGCCGGACGTGAAGGAGGGCCCCGGCGGCCTGCGAGACTATCAGCTGGCCTGCTGGGCGAGTCAGCTCGATCACGCGAATCGAGAGCGCGTCCCGACCAGCGAGGAGTTCCTGCCGAAGGATCCGGAGCGCGACTTGTCGGATCCGAAGAGGTTGCTGTTCGCCGTGCGGTGCTACCTGCACCACTACCACGGGCGCGACAAGAACCTGCTGTCGTTCGAGATGCAGGACTCGATCGCTCACGCGGCGGCCGGCAAGCTCTACCCGGGAGCCGGGGGCGTCGCTGACCTGATGCGGCGCTTCTTTCGCTCCGCGCGCACCATCCACCGCGTGGCGCTGCACACGGTCGAGGAGTCAGTGGCTCCGACCAGCTCGCTGCTGGCGCTTTTCCGCCGTCACACCTCCCGCTTGGGGAATCGCCACTTCAGCGTGCGCTACGGCCGCATCTACTTCAAGGATTCGGGCATCGTGCGCCTGCGGCCCGACCTGGCTCTGGGCGTGTTCGAGTTCCAAGCCCGGCACGGGTTGCCCCTGTCCTCGGAGGCGGAGCGCAGGATCCGCGCTGCGGAAGCGAGTGTTCGCGAGCATTGCGAGAGTGCCACCGACCACTGGCCGCGGCTGAAGCGAATCTTCTCGCTGCCTCATTCCTACCGCGCCTTGGAGGCCATGCGCGAGTCGGGTGTGTTGTACAGCCTCTTTCCGGATTTCCAGCTGATCGACTGCTTGGTCATCCGCGACTTCTACCATCGCTACACCGTGGACGAGCACACGCTTGTAACGATCCGCGTCCTGAAGCGCCTGCCCAAGGCCGAGCAGCCCATCGATGCCCGCTTCGCCCGGCTCATGGAGGAGGTCGGCCGGCTGGACCTGCTCTGCTGTGCCCTGCTGTTCCACGACGTCGGCAAAGGCGTGGAGGGCGCCAGCCACGACGAGGCCAGCGCGGCCATCGCCGAGCGGTCCCTCAAGCGGATCGGGATGCGGGATCCGCACGAGCTGGACACGGTGCTGTACTTGATCCGGGAGCATCTCTCGATGTCCGAGGTGATGACGAAGCGCGACCTCAGCGAGCCGTCCGTGCTCGACGAGTTCAAGGCCCGCGTCGGGACGCTCGAGCGTCTCAAGCTGCTGACGTTGATGACCTATGTCGACACCGTGGCCGTCAACCCTCAGGCCGTTACGACTTGGCGGAAGGAGCTGCTATGGCGGCTCTACCTGGGTGTGCACAGCGTCTTCGAGCGGGATCACGAGGACTACCGCATCCGACCGGAGTCGAGCGAGGTGCTGGAGCTGGCGAACGGCTCAGCGGAGCGCCGCAAGATGCAGCTGTTCTTGGCGGGGTTTCCAGTGCGCTACCTGCGCACGCACGAGCCAGAACAGATCTATGAGCACTTCCAGCTGGCATCGCAACTGGAGCCGGGCGGCGCCCGCGCGGCTGCGAACCGCGTTCACGGCGAGTTGGAGGTGGTCGTCCTGGCGTGGGAGCGCCCCTTCCTGTTCGCGTCGCTGTGCGCCGCTATCTCGAGCTGCGACTTCAACATTGAGCATGCCGAGGCGTTCTCCAACGAGGACGGCTTGGTCTTGGACGCGTTCCGAGTCTCGGGTCCGCGCAGCGCCCCCAAAGGGGAGGTCGACCCTCGCGACATCCGGCGCCTTAAGCGCCGTATTCGCCGCATCGCTGATGGCAGCCTCAAACCCGCCGATCTGGTGTCCAGCATCAAGCTGCCAGCGGACAGCTGGCGCGACATGGAGCCCCCGCGGGTGTCCTTCGAGAGCGAGACCTCCGCTCGGGCGACGATTTTCTATGTGCATTCCCGCGACCGCCGGGGCCTGCTCTACGAGCTGGCCAGCGTCTTCTCCGAGCACGAATGCGACATCGACGTCGTGCTGTGCCAGACTCAGGGCGGCCGGGCGATCGACGCCTTCTATGTTCGACGCAATGGCGCGAAGCTGCCGGAGGAGGATTCCAACCGGATCAGCGAATCCCTACTGCGGACGTGCCGGCACAGCCAGCTCAGCTAGCCCCCCGCTCACCCAGCTGGAAGGCCCGTGGCGTAGATCCGGTCGATGGCTGCCGCCGTGTCGACGAGTGCGGCGGGGCGTTCGACAGTGATCACGTGGGCTCCGTACTCCACGGCCACAACGGCCACCACGGCGAGCGCCGCGGCGCGATTCGCCGCGCTGGCTTGCACGGAGTCGACGAAGAAGCGCTTGCCGGCCAGATTCACGTGGATGCCTTGGTTGTGCGGCGCAACCGCCTGGAGCGAGCGCAGCAGGCGATAATTCTCGTGACCCCTCTTACCGTGCTCCAAGCCTGGGTCCACCAGGATCTTGCGACGTCCGATGCCGGCCTTGTGGGCGCGGAGCAGCGAGGCCTGCAGGTCGGTCCGAACATGGTCGGCCAGCCGCGTTAGCGGCTCTTGGCGCGGCCACTGGTAGGGTGCGCCGCGCATCTGCCCGAGAATCAGCGAGGCGTTGAGGCCGTTCATCTTGCTCGCCAATCCGCGGTCGAACGCCAAGCCGGTGACGTCGTGGATGACGGACGCGCCGAGACCCATGGCCCGCTCCGCCGTCAGAGCGTTCGCCGTGACGACGATAATCGGCACCGACAGCCGCAAGCCGAGCTTACGCAGCACCGGGACGAGGCGCGGCAGCTCCTCGGTAGCGGAAGGTATGTCATACCGCAGCCGGCGGGGCCCGGGATTGAGCTGGATGAAGTCGGCCCCCGCCTCCTCCAGATCAAGGGCGCGCTGGATGGCGGCTGCGGCCGCTTCCTTCGGAGGCCTGTCCGGATCTGCCAACTCGATATGACCCGCGAGTAGGGTCCGCACTCCCAGCGTGATGCTGTGGGTGGGAAGACCCCACACCGCCTTGGTGCGCAAGAATGCCATGGTTTATCCGAACTCGAATCCAGCGGCCGCCCAAGCATGGTTCCGGCATGCGGCAGCCACCTTGGGTTCGTCGCCGAGGTACATGCGGGTCAGCCGTCGCGCCGGAACGAAGCCAAGGCCGCGAGCCGCGCTGCAAGCCGCTTCGTTGGACGGCAGCAAGTCCCAGAATACCGGGCGGTCGCTGCGTGGCGCCAGCAGTCCGGTGAGGGTGGCGGCGACCTCGTCGTCGCTGGCCGCTACGCACGGCCCGAGCTGCCAGGCGTCCGAGCCGGGTCGGACGAAGGCGAAGCACCGCTCGCCGGCTGAGCACTCGACGGACGGATCCTCGACTAAGTCGCGCAGTATGGCGGAGCGGTCGTAGCCGCATGCTGCGCGGTCAAGCTCGAGCAGGCTCTCCGGGAGGCGCCCTCCGGCGCCTCCGCCCCCTTCACCGAGGCAGGCCCCGGGGCTTCTCGTCCAGCGCTCGATCGACTGCCAATCCCTGAATCCCAGCCGCGCGTAGAGCGGCCGGCCCATGGCCGTCGCGTCGAGGCCGACCGTCCGGACGCCGGCATCCGCCAGCCAGCGCAGTGCCTGCCGCATCAGTCCTAGCGCGATTCCTTGGCGGCGGTGCGCGGGCAGCACCAGCACCATGCCGATCCAGGCCACACCGCCTGCGTGACGCAAGGCCGTGGTGGACCCTACCGCCTCCCCCTCGCGCTCTTCCACCAAGCAGCCGGCCGGTTCTAGGCGCAGCAGCCGCTCGATGTCGAGGGGCGTCTGGTTCCACCCCGCCGAAGCCTTGAGGCGCATCATGGCGGCGAGGTCGTCAACGCGCATCCGGCGGATCATCGGACGTGGTTCCTCCAGCGATAGATGGCGGCCACCGCGAGCAGCGCCAGCGCCGCGCTCCCGATCCACACCATCGCCTTGAAGTCCTTGTTGTAGGCCTCCGCTCCGAACAGCGTGCTCAGCAGCAGGGCGGGGCTCCGGGCCACCAGGCTGATGCCCATGAAGGCCGAGAACCGCATAGCGGTCAGGCCGGCGGCGAACGAGAGGGCGTCCTTCGGCATGCCCGGCAGGACGAAGAGCACGAACACCGCTGTCAAGCCCTTGCGGGATTGGAACTGGTTGTCGATCCCGGCCAGCCGCTCGCGGCCCACGATGCGCTGCACGGCCGGGCGTCCCACCGCGCGCGAGAAGCCGAAGTCGAACGCGGCGCCGAGCAGGATGCCGACGATCGAGTAGGCGAACCCCCACCACGCTCCGAAGACGTAGCCCGCGGCGATCTGCGTGATCTCTCCGGGAATGAGGAAGATCACCACCTGCAGGAACTGGATGCCAATGCAGATCAGCGGGCCCGCCGGACCGCTGTTCATCCACCGGACTAGCTGATCGTGGTCGGCGAGTCGCATCAGCCAGCCCCGCTCCCAAGCCACCCACACTACGGCGATGAGGCCCACTACAGCCACCGCCCCGACCGCCGCGCTTCGGAGTCTCGCTCGCCGCATCTCGCTGGCTGGCGGTTCCATAACTTATCCTAACGAGCGTGCAAATCCACGAACCGATGACGCTGCTCACCGACTACTTGCTGGGTGGCGTCTGCTTCGTGCTCGCTCTTCGGCTGTGGGGGCAGGGCTCGGAAGGGGCGCTCCGCGCTTGGGCTGCGGGATTTGCAGCTTGCGGAGCAGCGGCGCTGCTGGGCGGCACCTACCACGGGTTCCTCCCGAGGCTGCCCGGCCTTTGGGCGTCCGCGCTCTGGGAGGCGACGATGCTGAGCGTCGGGGCTGCGGCGCTGGCAGCTACGGTGGGGACCGCTCGCAGCCAACTGCCACCTCGGTGGCGCCGGGTCGTGCTCGCGGTCGCTTGCCTGCAGCTGATCGCGTACACGGCCTTCGTGCTGCGGACTGACGCGTTCTTGGCGGCGATCATTGACTACTCTTTGGCGTTTGGATTCGTGCTTGCCGTCTACGGCCGGGCCGCTGCACGGAACGGCGATGCCGGTGCGCGATGGGTGGTTGCAGGCGTGCTGGTCTCATTTCTGGCAGGCGCCGTCCAAGCCGCAGGTCTAGCACCGCATCCGCAGTTTAACCATAACGACCTGTACCACTCGATCCAGATCGCCGGGATGTGGCTGCTATACAAGGGCGTCAGCAGCGCTGCGTCCGCAGGCTGATTACTCGCTCCACCCGTGGGCGTCCTGCACGTCGACCATCACTCCGAGAATGTCGTTCCAAGTCTGCGGCTTCATCATAATCTCATTGGGGAACATGCAGCCGTCCCAGCAGATGTGCCGGCAGCTCTTCGTCAGGTCCCCTCCGCCGTCGCGCAGCCAGAAGCCGGCATGGCGCACGATGTCCAGCTTGCCATTGGGGTCCAGCGCCTGGCAGTGCCTCCCGGTGCGGTCGTGGCTCCCCGTTCCGTGGACCGTGCCGTCGTTCTGGGCGACATGGAAGTCGATCGTCCAAGGCCGGAGCGAGTCCGTCAGCTGCCTCAGGGAGTCGTCCAGTAGGCCATTGTCATCCCACGCGAAGTCCTGCGGCAGGATCGCGTGCTCGGGAGCGTTGTAGCCCATGGTGTACAGGAGCGTGTGAGCCATGTCCGCTTGGAAGCCCAAAGCCGGATCGCTCACGCCCTCCAGCACTTCGAGCATGTACTTCCAACTGTGCATGCCGCCCCAGCAGATCTCGCCCTCGGCGGCGAGCTTCTCGCCGTGGTCCTTGGCGATCGCGGTCGCCTGCCGGAAGGTCTCGATGACGTGGGCGGTGTTGCCGGCCGGATCCGCCGCCCAGTCGGCCACGCCGCTGGCGGAGTCAATGCGGACCACCCCGTATGGGCGGATCCCCCAGTCGCTGAGCTTCCGGGCAATCCGGCAGCCCTTGGCGACCGCGTCGAGGAACGAAGTCCGCCCGGCGCCCGGATCGATAGCCGCACCTCCGCCGGTGGGGCCCCAAACGGGGGCCACGACCGACCCGATGACCAAGCCGCGATCGGAGAACTTGTCTGCCCACGCCTTGAGGTCGTCGTCAGAAATGTCGATGCTGATGTGCGGGTCGTACAGGAAAAGATCGACGCCGTCGAACTTGCGGCCGCCCACGTCGGCGCCCGCTGTGAGGTCCAACATGGTGTCCAAGTCGATCGGAGGCTCCGAATCCGGGCCTTTGCCTACGACGCCCGGCCACGCGGCGTTGTGCAGCTTGGGGAAGTTGTTTGCGGAATTCATGGCAGCAGTGCAGGCCCAAGATATCACAGGCGGCTCCGAGGCTGTCCAGAGCTCGCCCCAGTCGGGACGTAGCCCTCGGGGAGGCCTCGGAAGACTGCCGGAGCGCGGCGCGGGCATCGGCGCGAGGTCCCCATGCGCACCGCCGCCGGGGGGTGGAGCGGTGGGGTCGCGGCAGGCTGGCTGCGTTGGGCAGTTCGTTGCCTCTGATGCAATTCCGGACCGGCCACGTGATATCCTGCGTAAAGGCGAGTAAGCCTAGCGGGGACCGGGGCGCTGGGCGTCTAGAACACCAAGCTCGAATTGGTCGGGCTAGCGCGCCGGCTGGCGGATCTCGCCTGGCTGGCGGAAGGTCCCTCGGTTGTCAGAGGAGGATTAGATGCGTTCAACTATGGGTATGCCGCGATCGCGGCTGACAGGGTTGCTGCTTGTTGCGGCGGCCTTGGCGCTGTTTACGGGCCAACTGCAGGCCCAGGATCAAGGACGGCTGACAGGCACGGTGGCCGATAACACCGGCGCCGTGATCCCAGCCGCCATGGTCTCGGCCCGGAACACTGCCACGGGCGTGGAGCAGAGCACGCAGAGCAGCGAGAACGGGGTCTACTCGTTCTCCTACATGGCGCCTGGCGTGTACGAGGTCACGGTCGAGTACAGCGGCTTCAAGACCAGCCAGACGATGGTGACCATCGAGACTGGGTACACGCGGACGGCGGACTTCGAATTGGAGATCGGCGAGCTGACGGAGGTGGTGACGGTCGAGGCCAGCACGCCGCTGCTGGAGTCCGCCACGTCGTCGGTCGGCCAGTTCATCGAGCGCGAGACCGTGTTCAACATGCCGCTGCAGAGTCGCCGCAGCGCCTCGCTGGTGCGGCTGATGGGCAACATCTCGTTCCGTTCCGAAGACGGCGGGGAGCAGGTCCCGAAGTTCTCGATGGCCGGCGGCCGCTCGCAGAACCAGATGTGGACGCTGGACGGCTCAGTCGTGCAGAACATGGCGATCGGCACGCAGCAGCTGGCGCTGAACCCGCCTGCAGAATCGCTGCAGGAGTTCAAGGCCGAGATGAACAACTACACGGCCGAGTACGGACGCGCCGGCGGCGGGTTCATCGTCATGACGACGCGCGGCGGCACGAACGAGTTTCACGGAGCGGGCTACGAGTTCTTCCGCAACGACGCCATGGACGCGCGGCCGTTCTTCGCCCGCAATTTGGCGCCACTACGCTACAACATCTTCGGCACCTCGCTCGGCGGCCCGATCGCTCGCAACAAGTCGTTCTTCTTCTTCAACTACGAAGGCGCTCGCAGGCGCGACGGCGTGACCTACTCGAACGACGATGTGCCACATCCGATCGAGACGACCGGCGACTTCTCCAACCGGGCTGGGCTGACGCTCAGGGATCCTATGGGCGATGTCTTCCCGAACAACGTCATTCCGCAGGATCGCATCGATCCGCTGGCTCGCCGGGTGGTTGGACTCTACCCCACGCCCAACGTGCCTGGTGACCTTTCCAGGGCGCCGGCCAACAACTTTGTCAACAACGCCTCCAACGGACTGGACCAGAACTTCTTCACTGGCAAGTGGGACCACACCATGGGCGACGCTGACCGGCTGTCGGTTCGCTTCATGCATGTCCAGGCCCCGCAGAACATTCCCGCCGTGTACCCGAACGAGTTCGCGGACCCGCGTGCCGGCGTGCGCGAGAACCGCCATCACAACACGACGGTGAACTGGATCCACAACTTTTCTCCGACGGTGATCAACGAGTTCCGGTTCAACTGGGGCGACCGCCTGCACATCAACCGCTCGGCGGCGCGGAACTCGGGGCAAAACGGCGACTTCGGCATCCCGGGCGTGAATCCAGAGTCATTCGCCCGCTTCAGCGTCAACGGGCTGACGAACTTGGTGCCCGGCAACCAGGAGCGCATCCAGACCCCGATCCGCACGATCGAGCTCGTGCAGAACCAGACCATGGTGCGGGGGGACCACCAGATCAAGTACGGCTTCACCTGGCGCTACTCACGTAACATCGACGACCAGAACCGGCAGACCGGCGGTGTCTTCAACTTTGGCAACCGCGCCACGGGCGTCGGGCTGGCCGAACTGCTGTTGGGGCATGTGGGCTCCGGGTCGATCGAGGACGCGGACATCCTCGACCGCCGAACCGACTACTTCGGCTTCTTTGTGCAGGACGATTGGCGGGCGACGTCGAAGCTGACGCTCAACTTCGGAATGCGCTACGAGGTCGACACGCCGCTGTGGGACAAGAACAACCGCTTGAACGGCTTCGACTGGGATCAGATCAACCCCGTCTCCGGCCTCCCGGGCGTGATCACGTTCTTCGGGCGGGACGGCTTGGGCAAGTACTCCCACGACACCTACTTTGGGGCGTGGGGGCCGCGTCTGGGACTGGCCTACCAGCTGAGCAATAAGACAGTGATTCGCAGCGGCTACGGCATCAACTACTACGGCGCCTACCGCGGGGCGGTTCCCAACGCCTTCTCGCTCGGTTTCAGCACCCAGGGCAGCTTCACCTCGCCGGACGGCGGCTTCACGCGCGCGTTCACACTCTCGGACGGCATGCCGGCCACCGCCGCGTCCGAGCTGGGGCCCGCGTTCGGTTCGGTCGAGCAGGGCCAGAGGCCGGGGGTGGCACCGCAGTTCTTCCGCCAGGAACACCGCAGCCCGATGGTGCAGCAGTGGAACTTGGGGATCCAGCACCAGCTTCCGCGGGACTTCCTGATCGAGGTCAGCTACATGGCCAACATGGGGCACCGGCTGGGCGGCGCCAACGTCAACTGGAACGTGACACCTCTGGTGAACGGGCAGGGACCGGCGCGGCAATCGCAGCAGGACCGGCGCTTCCCGACTTTCAACAACGTCAGCCAGCGTTCAGCGGACTGGGGCAACTCCGCGTACCACAGCGGAAACCTGAAGATCGAGAAGCGCTACTCAGGTGGCTTCAACATGCTGATGAACTACACGTGGGCGAAGTACCTTGACGATGTGGAGGGCGGTTCGGAACTCTCTGAGTTTCAAGGCAACCGCAACACCCATCCCGAGCTGCGGCACTTGGACCGCGGGTTTTCCGGCAGCGACATCCGGCACCGTCTCGCGCTCAGCGCCGTGTACGACGTGCCGTTCGGCAAGGGGCGCCAGATTCCGATCAGCAACCCCGTGCTGCAAGCGATCGCCGGTGGCTGGGGGCTGGGCGTGATCACGGAGTTTCGCACCGGATCCCCGTTCGTGGTGGTGGAGAACACCAACCGGAGCAACACCTTCGCGGCGGCGCAACGCTCGAATATCCTAGGAGATCCTCAGCAGCAGCCTCAGTGGCGCGCCAACGTCAAGGGCGAGACGTTCTTCAACACGAGCCTGTTCGAGGCTCCCGGCAACGGTGTGATCGGCACGGCTCCGTCCTCGGTCTGCTGCGGGCCCGGCTTGGCGAATGTCGACGTGTCGGTCCACAAGTGGTTCGACCTGACGGAGAAGCTGCGCCTGCAATTCCGGGCTGACTTCTACAACTTCCCGAACCACGCCCAGTTCGCCAATCCTGAGGAGCGTCGCGGGCGCGGCGGCTTCGGGAGGATCGCCAGCACGTTGAGGGGCACGGGAGGCCGTGTCTCGCAGCTGTCGCTGCGGCTCGAGTTCTAGCTTCGTTCGGCGACTAGTCGGACGTTCAAGGGCCGCCGGAGTTCCTCCGGCGGTCCTTCTTTCGTTTGGCGCCTCGGTCGGGTGCATCAGTCCAAGGCGAGAGAGCGCGGAGGTTCGTTGAGCGCCGCGAGGATCCATTCGGTGGTCCGGTCTGGCTCAGATCCGTACGGGCCCCGTCCATCCTTGAGTCGCTCGCCTCAAGCGGCCCTAGAGGGAGTGAGGAGCGGAATCCGGAACGGCGGGTCTTGGAAGCCGATTCGCCGAGATGAGTAGCGGCACGGGTTGCCACCATAGCCGTCAGCGGGATACTCCTCCGCACCAATGAGTCCGGCGATCTCTGTTGCCCCACCGCCTCGAAGTTCGCGCTTGAGGACAAGCGCGGCCCCTTCGAGCGGCTGCAGCCGCGCTCTGGCCGGTCTCCCGCAGGGCCGCGGAACAGAGGCTGTTCGAAAGCCATGCAGCAACGGTCTCGCCGGTTCTCCAGTCCCATGCTGAGGGGCGGGGCGAGTTTCCGTGGAATGGTTCCCGGCTTTGGGATCAGTCTGTTGGAGGGCTCAGGCCGGGACGTGCGTGACGGTCTGGCGGCCAGCGCGCTTCCGAACTTGCCGCTCGTCGCTCCAGAGGATCGCGCCGGCGCAGCCCACGTTGCGGGTCAGTGCTTTGGCTAGCGGATGCGACTCGTCGTGTTCCGCCGTCACTCGGGTGGCGTGATCTCGAGTTCGGCCGATGCCTCAGTGAGTTGTCGGGACGTTGCCTCAAGCTCCCGGTACCTGGCCAACGCTTCCTGTGCAGCTTCCCGCCTTCCCAGTTGGATGTAGGCTTGAGCCAACTGGTAGTGGATGCTGCCGTCTGTGTCAGCTCCAAGGGTCGGCAGCAGCGTCTCGGTAGCCTCCTCGGCCCTGCCAAGGGAGAGGTACGAGCGCCCGAGGTCGGTCCGCGCGAATGGCGGATGGTCCCGGTAGGAGACGGCCTTCTCCAGCAGCGGGACTGCCCTCTCAAAGTCCTGTTCTTGGGCCAGCAGGTTCCCCAGCATGGCAGGCCACCTAGGGTCTTGGGGGTCGGACTCTAGGAACCGCTCAATCAAAGGCCGGGCCTCTTCGGCCCGTCGGGCCAGAAACAGGTTCTCGGCAAGCTGTCTCTCCAGCATGCCGTCGCCCGGTCGCATCGAGAGTGCCCGCCGGTACGCCTCGGAGGCCTCCAAGAACTTCCCATGGTCGGATACGATGGCGGCGATCAAGGCGAGCTGATCGACGGATCGATCCAGTTGCCGTAGTGTCGACAAGGCGTCCGCTGACAGCATCGAATTGGCCCGAGCTGCCCAAAAGAGGCGCTCCGGAGTCCAGTCAGGGGAGAAGCCCGCAGCCTTGCTCGCTGCGCCTGTCGTCACCGCGCATTCCGGTGTTGGAGTGTCAGAGCAGTTGACGGAGGGGAGGGAAGCGGCTCGCCTGCGCTCTGCTGCTGCCCAGTCGGCATTTCCGCTCGCGTCGTACAGGTCCGCGACGGCTTCATGCACGCTGCGGATATCAGGGTCCCGGGCGAGAGCTTGTCGGAAGAGATACAGAGCGCTCGGGAACTGTCCGTCGGCGAGACGGGATCGGGCGAGAAGGCGTAGGACGAGTGGCGACTCTGGATCCCGGCGAATCAGTTCCTGGGTCGCTTGCGCTGCAAGTTGTTCGTAGCAACGCGCGAGGCCGGCACTGGCGTAGGGACTGGAGGGGGCGAGTTCGCTCAGACCGCGCCATGCGTCGACAGCCTCGGAGTAGTTCCCGACCGCTTCGAGTGCGTCGCCCAGCAGCGCCCGGGCGAAGGTTTCCTGCGGGCAAGCCTGACCGCGTGTCGGAGCGGCTCGACTGCATCGGAGAACCGTTGGAGGCGCGTGAGGCTGGCGCCGAGGTAGAAATGCGCCGGAAACGACGACGGCATGGCCGAAGCTGCTCTCGTGAGCGGGCCGACGGCGTCATCGTCCTGAGCGCTGAGGTGCAGTGCCATTCCTAGGTTGGCTTGCAGGCCGGGTTCGCCAGGAAAGCGGGCGGCGAGCTGGGCGTAAGCGTCTGCCGCATCGGCGAAGCGGCGCTCCGCCATGGCATCCCTAGCCTGCTCGGCAACGGCAGCGGGATTGAGCTGAGCCGCATCCGAGACAGTGATGTTGGCGAGCAGCAGGACCGAGGCAGTCACCAGTGCGGTTGACTTGGGCATGGGATCGCTCTTCAGCGGCGGCGCGCCGTACGGCTGCCCTCATCGTTGCACAGCAACGATTCGCGAGCGTGTGGCCGGCGAGCGCCTCTCGAGCGACGGCCGAGCGTAGCCGCGTGCTGCCACCGCTGCTCGCGCTGGAGGACGGCACTAGGTGAGGACGCCGCCGTCGTCTGGCCTCGCTCTGATGTTGCGTAGGGTGCCAAGTCGGTCGCTCGTGTCTAGCGTCGCTAAGCAAGCGGTCTGGGCAATGGGAGGTTCATCCACCGGTTGGGCCAGGAGCCGGCTTCTCCAACCTCCGCTACGAGTTCTTCCGATGCGAATTCGTGGTGGTGTGCCCGCCGTATGCAGAAGGGTAGGCCTAGTGCAAAAAAGGGGCCTGCCGGTCGGCAGGCCCCTTGCGCCGTTCGGGCTGATGCTGCGCGTTAGAAGCTGAATCGAATGGCGACCCGAATCACTCGGGGATTGGCGGCGGACGTGATCGTCATGAACCCGCCGCTGTTCACGCTGCCGTTGAAGTTCCCAAATTGGGGAGTGTTCGTCAGGTTGTAGAACTCTGCTCGGAACTGCCCCTCGGCCGAATCGCCCACTTGGAAGCCCTTGATGATGCTGAAGTCCAAGTTAGTCACTCCCGGTCCGTCCAAGATGTTTCGGCCGCTCGTCCCGAACCTCGTCTCGGTGACCGGCGCGAAGGCTGATCGGTCGTAGTAGTACTGGCCCGGCCCGACGCCGCCCAGCTTGTTGACTGAGCCTACTTGGTCCGCCGTCTGCCAAGCGCTCGCCGCGTTGAGCGAGGCTCCCGAGGCAAAGATTGTCCGGGGGACGCCCGAATACAGCGAGACGATGCCGCTGATCTGCCAGTTTCCGAGCACCTTGCCTGCGGCGGTGTTGTTGTTGGTAAGGAATGGCAGGTCGTAGACGAAGCCCATGTGGAACATATGGGTTCGGTCGTACCCAGCCCGTGCCCGGTTGCGATTCCAGACATCGGCATGGTCCCACCCGACTCCGGCCCAGCCTTCGTCATCAGCCATGTTGATGGACTTCGACCAAGTGTAAGCGCCCTTCAGCTGCACACCGGTTCGGAAGCTGCGGTTGACGGCCACCTGCAGCGAGTGGTAGTCCGAGTTGAGGTAGCTGTCCCACATGTTGATGGCCTGCCTGCGTCCGGTCTTGGACGCGAACGGCCGGCCGGCGTTTCCCTCGCCAGGCCGCGACGCGTTGATGTCCTGGTCGGCCAGCATGTCCCGTGAAGCGGTGGCCACATAGCCGATCGAGGTGATCACGTCGCCGGGAAGCCGCCGCTCCAGCGTGAAGTTCCACGAAGCGATGTACCCTCGGTTCAAATCTCCCTCGTACGGGCTGCGGAAGCCTGCGGTCAGCGGGACGTCGATCACGCCCTCGCCTAGGTCAGGTCCGACCACCGGAGGGATTCCGTCAGACAGCGAGCGGAAGAGCTCAAACGTGTTGTCTCGTTGGAAATCGAGCGCGACCACGATGGGATACTGCCCCCGAAGCGGGCGGGAGAACGGCATCGGGCTGTAATTGAGACCGAAGCCCGTGCGCAGGACGGTCTTGTCGTCGACGCGATAGGCTATGCCACCTCGCGGCGAGACGAGGCCGCTGCTGACCTCGATGCCGGCGTTCTGCGGGACGCTTCCCCGACCGCCCAAGTACATGAGGTTGGTCTCGGGATCGTAGCGCTCGATGCCCTTGCCTCCCCCTCTGGTCATCAGCGGGTAGTACTCGTAACGCAGTCCGAGATTGACGGTCAACCGCGGGGTGACCGCCCACCGGTCGGTCACGTAGCCGGCGAACTGCCACTCGTTGCCGGTCGAGAGGATGTGCTGGATCGCCTTGCGCATCCGCGACGTCTCGCCCAGCAGGAAGGCTGCGTATTGGTTGAACTGGCCCGGAGCGGCACCGCCGTTCAATGAGGTGACATCGCCGCTGAAGTCGATCGTGCCACGCGGTCCTCCGCCGAGTTCCGGTTGCCAGTGCGCAAGCTTCAGCAGGATGCCGTCGAATCCGAAACGGACTTGGTGCGCACCCTTGACCCAAGTGAAATTCTGGCTGGTGGTCCAATTCTCCTCGACACGGTCTAGGGGCTGCCAGCCCGGTGCTCCCAGCCGAGAGTAGGGGCCTGGCTGGATCCTCGGGAAACCGAGCTGCCGGGGGTCCGGACCGCCTAGGCCAGGGATGCCCAAGTTGAAATCAACCCCCAGATCCGTTGGGTTGACGAACTGGTCCTGCCTCCAGTAACCGAACACTCCGTCATAGAAGAGTGTGGGCGTGAAGGTGTAGGTGTGCCCGAACGTGGCGAGATTCACGTAGGTCTCGGCGTTGCCGGGGCTGCCGCCCGGGGCATTGCCTCCGGCCTCTCCGAAGATTGGCTCGCCCGAAACCGGAGCGTCCATGTAGCCGTGCTTCAGCCAGAGCGAGTACTTGTCATTGACGTTGTAGTTGATCTTGCTGTCGTAGTAGGCCCTGTCGAACGGCGGAGCGCCTTGCGAATGGAAGTTGTTGTTCACTCCCGGCTGGTTGGGATCGGGGATGTAGTCCTGAATCCGTCGCGAGATCGGCGACTGCAGGCTGAGAGGGACCATCTTGTTCGGGAACAGGCGCCGGCCCGTGCCGTCGCTGTTGCCTGTGTAGGGGTTGTAGATGTCGTCGGCGTAAGCGCTGAAGTCCCCCATCCGCTGGTCGGCAGTCGGAACTTCGTCTCCGGTGCGGAAGCCGGCCACGTTCTGCGAGGTGTTGTCGTAGCTGAAGAAGAAGAAGAACTTGTTCCTCTTGAACGGCCCCCCGATTGTGCCGCCGTAGTTGTTGAACACACTCTCTGGCCTGGTGCCGGTGAAGAAGTTCCCGGCCCGGAGGCTGTCGTCGTCATGGAACCAGAACACCGAGCCGTGAAACTCGTTGGTTCCTGACTTAGTGATGACGGTCGTCGAGGACCCGCCCGACAGGCCCTGCTCAGCGTCGCCGGAGCCAGTCGTGATGTTGACCGTCTCGATTGTCTCCGCCGGCGCGATGTAGCCGGCGTGGTGCGGCAGCCAGACGTTGATGCTCGCCGCGCCGTCGATCCGGGTCACGTTGTTGTTCCGGTTCGTGCCGTTCACGTTCGTGCTCAGCGCCCGGGCGGGAGTGTCGAGAATCGAGTTCTGGAACCTAGCCGGAGTCGCACCGGGCACAAGGTTCACAAGACTCTGGTAGTTCCTGAAGTTGGGGAGCGGGAAGCTGGTGATGTTCTCTTGCGTGATCTCCGCGCGGGTGTCGGCCTTCTCGGTCTGCAGCTGCGCGGCGGTGGCCTCGACGGTCACTTGCTCGGTGACCTGTCCCAGGCTCAGTTCTACGTCTACGCGGGACACGGCGTTCGCCGTGACGCCCACGCCCTCCTCGATGTGAGTGCGGAACCCTTCCGACGAGACCGAGAGATCGTACGACCCGGCGGGCACGTTCACCATGCGGAACAAGCCGTCCGCCCCGGAAGAGGACTCAAGTTCGAGGCCTGTCGCCCCATTGACGGCTGAGACCGCGGCGCCGGGCACTACAGCCCCAGTGCCATCGGTCACCGTCCCTACGAGCGAGCCGTACAGGACCTGGCCCTGCGACGGCATCGCCCAGATCAGGGCGGCAGCCACTGCTAAAAGCGACCACCTCCCCCATCCAGAAGAAGTCGTAATCATTTTTTCCTCCTGCTGATCCTCGGCGACTACACTTGCCGCCGTGCCTCGAACTCAACCGTCGGCCTCTGCCAATCGGATACTCACGGAGTCGAAGCCTGCCTTGCCCCGATTATCGCACGATTTCTTCCGCGTGGCAACCGAGGTTTCATGGGGGAAGCCAACGGTACCGTCGCGAGTTCCGGCCGTTCCACAGCTCCAGCAAGCGGGCCGGGCCGGGGCACGGGGAAGTGTTCGCTGTCGTGCAGTAGCAACGCAGCCGGCCGAGGGGAGTGGCGGAGTGCGGGAATCCCAGCGGGCCCGGATCTCCGGTGCGGCGGGCCTCCAGCTTCGTGGGCGATCGCTGGGACAGGTAGCCTGAGGGTTGCATATCCGTCCGATGCACCAGGTGGAGCTTGCGGGGCGGCTGCTCGCACCCGTCGTCGCGCTGCTTGTAGCGGCGGACGCTGGTGCGCAGGTCCGCCTCGAAGAGGTGGCGTCCGGATCCGGACTCGACTTCGTCCTGCGTCATGAGCCGACTCCACGTAAGCGCATGATCGAGACTATGGCTGGCGGTCTCGCAGTTCTCGACTTCAACTCCGACGGCCGGCCCGACATCTACTTCGCCAACGGTGCGGCCACGGATCGATTGGTCAAGACGGGACCGGAGTTCTGGAACCGGCTCTACCGGAACGATGGCGATCTGCGCTTCACCGACGTGACGGAGGAGGCCGGCGTGGCAAGTGCCGGCTACTCCATGGGCGCGGCCGCCGCCGACTTCGACAACGACGGTGACGCTGACCTCTTCGTCGCAGGTGTCTTTAGCAACATCCTCTACCGCAATGAAGGAAACGGGACGTTCATGGACGTGACTTCGGATTCGGGGATCACCAGCAACGAGTGGGCGGTAGCGGCAGACTGGCTGGACTACGACTCGGACTCTCTGCTTGACCTCCTCGTCGTCAACTACGCCGACTGGACCGTCGAGTTCGACCGCTTCTGTGGGGACCGTGAGCGCGGCCTGCGCGTCTACTGCCACCCCAAGTACCTCAAGCCCATCCACAACCGGCTCTACAGGAATCTCGGCGGCGGACGCTTCCGAGACGTGACCGAGAGCGTCGGCCTGCTCGTCCACCGGGGACGCGGGATGAGCGCGGTGTCGGCGGACTTCGATGGAGACGGCAGCGCGGACATTTTCGTGACGAACGACAACCTGCCCAACTTCCTGTACCTCGGCCAGGCCGACGGAACCTTCGTGGAGGACGCTCTCCTGTCAGGAGTGGCGCTGCTGAACCACGGGCGGCCCGTAGCCTCGATGGGCGTCGACTTGGCCGACTACGACGCGGACGGCTTTCCGGACCTCTCGGTGACCGCCCTCAGCAACGAGACCTTCCCGCTGTTCAGCGCCAGCGGTCCGGCCACGTTCCGGGACGAGACCGTCGCCAGCGGCTTGGCTAAGGCGTCCAGGGACTACGCCGGATGGGGCAACTTCTTCGCTGACTTCGACAACGACGGCTGGGTCGACTTGTTCACCGCTAACTCCCATGTCAACGACCTGGTGGAGCATTTCGAACCCCATGCCTACCGCCAGCCAAACACCGTGTTCCCCAACCAAGCGGGTACGTACGGCGTTGCGGCGGAGGTTGGCGGCCCCGCTGCCCACAGGGGAGCGGCGGGAGCCGACTTTGACGGGGACGGCCGGATTGACGTCGTGGTAACCGCGTTGGGCGAGTCAGCCAAGCTACTTCGCAATGCTTCCTCGACGGACTCAAGGGCATGGGTCTCGCTGCACCTTGTGGGCACGGAATCCAACCGCGACGGCATCGGAGCACGGATCCACGTCGGCGGGCAGACGCGCTGGGTGACGAGCGCCGCGGGATACGCTTCCTCCCGCCTCGCTCCGATCCATTTCGGCTTGGGCCGGGCAGTGAAGGCCGTCACTGTGGAAATCGTGTGGCCGGGCGGGAGACGGCAGGTTGTCGAGGATGTGCCAGTCAACCGGATGGTCACCGTGACCGAGACTCAGGCAGCCACAGCCCCCTGACGGGGCGCATTGGAGAAGCCGCTCGACTGGTCGGTCGGAGGCTGCTGCACCTAGCAAACCGGACATTGATCGGCAGTGGGGTAGTATCCATTCGAGGCGACAGGTCGCGTCCCGCCTGATGCAGCATCTGCGTTTGGCTGCGCAACCCTCACCGGACCTCGCGAAGTCCAAGTTCAGACCCTCGGATCGTCAACTCCCCCGTCGCTATCGTGACCCTACTCCCGCAGTTGCTCCCTTATCTTCGCTTCAGTGCTGACGAATCGCATCAAGCTGGGAATCCCCGGCTCGTAGCAGCCATGCGACTGATGGATGACTGGCCAGACGTAGCCTACATGCCGGAGGCGGCGTTCAGCACGCCTGACGGCTTGGTGATCCGATACGCGGCCCATTTGCTCGAGGGACGCCCGGATCGCCAGTCTGACCGCCTCGCGAACCACTCGATCCGAGCGCACGAACACTCTCGCAACCTCGGCGGCGACCGGCACCAGCTCGTCGCGATCCAACTCCTCAACGCGTTCGTCGTAGTATGTGTCTCGCCGTAGCTCAAATCTCGGCCTCGCTCGAGCCACATCGGCCAGTGTCACAGCCACGGCGGGATCCTGACTGTCCCGCCACAGCTCGTCCCCCCAAACCTGCAAGAAGAAGGGATATCTATGGCTCTCACGTACTACTTGTGTCACTGCATCGTCGTCGATCGATCGGCCCTTGGCCACAAACGGGACCCGGATGGCTTCGGCGGCCGCATCGCTCCGTAACCGGCTAATCGGCAGGCGCTCGCCCCGGTCCCAGAAAGACGCGCCCATGGACCTGAGACGCTTGGGCAGATCCGGCGTCCCAGCGAGAACCAGCATTGCTGGCAAGTCCTTGCGCTGGAGCACTTGGATGATGTTGAGCAGGATTCGGCCCGGCTCGATTCCCAGCATGTGCGCCTCGTCGACCGCTATCAGCAAGGGCCCAGCCCTTACTCGCAGGGCCAGATGGTCGAAGACAGGAGTCTTCGGCGAATCCGCAATGTATGGACCGAATGCGAAGGCAGTCAGGCCGCGCAACCTGTCAAGCCAGCCCGGTCGGGCTGCAAGGTGTTCGGCCAAGTCCTGCTTGGACTGGATCTCACCTCCAGTCAAGTCGATCTTCCGGACCTTGAGGCCTTGCGCCTCGCGTCCGGCCCACGCCAAGAGAGTGGTCTTGCCAACTCCCCGCGGCCCATAGAGGATGATGTCGCTCTGAAACGGCTTCCTTGCCGCCAAAGCCTTCAAGAATCTGCGAATCGTCGCTTGCTCTGACTCTCGCCCGGCTAGGAACGGCGGCAGCCCCCCTCGGCCTGGGCTGAACGGGCTGCGCTCAGTCTCGGAGAATGATTCGCGCACGGAAAATCCCTCTAGATCATGCTCAGAATAAATCGCCAGCGGCGCACCGGTCCATCAGTGGCCATTGTCTCGGCCGCGACTCTGCCACGGTAGCTCGAGTGGCCCCGAATGGCTTCTTGTCTCGGCTGTGCCGAAGTTTCTTGCAGCTTGGGTTGCGCCGGCATGACCCAAGCCTGCGGCCTGCCGACCCCAAGGTCCCTCCTCGAGAGCGCTGGCTCGACCTGTCCGGCCGTACCATCCTCCGTCGTTCTCACTCGATTCTGCCAGAATCGAGTTCCGCTGCCCGGTCTCGTCGAGTTCGGAAGCCTGCGCGCCATGCACACCTATTCCCACTTGATCCACACGGCATGGCTGCGCCAGGCCCTGAACCGGGCCCGCCCCGGCTCGCCGGTGCCGCTTGCGTTCGTGTTCGGCTCGTTCCTGCCGGATGTCCCCTTGATCCTGCTCACAGCTGTGCATGTGGTCCGGAAGCGACTGGAGCACGGGCCCGCCAGCCGCATTTTCGGACCGGAGTACGACCAGCTGTTCTTTCACGATCCGCTATGGATTGTGAGCCACAACTTCCTGCACGCCCCCTTGATCATCGCTGTCGGAATCGGGCTCGGGCTGTTCCTTCGAGCGAGGCACCCGACCCGCCTCTGGCTCCGCCTACGCTGGTTCTTCGCCGGGTGTGGCCTGCACTCGCTGGTCGACATCGCCACCCATCACCACGACGGGCCGCTGCTGCTGTTTCCGTTCGACCTCTCCTTGCGATTCGCCAGCCCGCTCAGCTACTGGGACCCCAAGCACCACGGTGCTGCCGTGTCGTTGGCCGAGCACGCCATCGACCTGCTTGCACTAGTCGCCATGCTGGGCCCTCCGGTGGTGGGCTGGCTGCGCCGCTTGCATTCTCGCCGCGTTTCGCGTCAGACTGGCTAATGGCGGGCTCGCGCCGCGATGTCCGCGCCGGACAATCACGATGATGAACAAACAATCGGCCGAAGGGCCCAACCGCCGGAGAGTGCTCGGTCTCGGAGCGGCCGCGGCCGCGACGATCGGCACCTCGGTGTCGAGTCTCGCGGGATGCGGAGCGCAGCCGGAGGAGCAGGGCCTGAAGGGTCGCATCCACCACTCGGTCTGCCTGTGGTGCTTCCAGAGCTCCGAGTGGGCTTGGGACGCGGCTACGCTGGCCGAGCATGCCGCCGGCCTCGGGATGGAGAGCGTCGAGCTCGTGCCGCCCGACCAGTGGCCCGTGCTGCGCACCCACGGGCTGGGCTGCGCCATCGCGGGCAACGGCATGCCCGATCCGCCATTTATGAAGGGTCTCAACAACACTCGCTACCAAGAGCAGGTCGTCGAGACCACCAAGGCCACGATTGACCTGTGCGCCGAGCACGGCGTGCCCAACGTCATCGCTTTCAACGGCTACAAGTGGAATGACGCCGAGGATCCTACCAGCGGCGAGATCTCGCTGGAGGAAGGGGCGGAGAATACCGTCGCAGGCCTCAAGGAGCTGGCAGGCTACGGCGAACAGAAAGGCGTCACGGTCTGCCTGGAAATGCTCAACACCCGCGACGACACCCATCCGATGAAAGGGCATCCGGGCTACCAAGGCGACGACATCGACTACTGCGCCGACATCATCCGGGCGGTCGGCTCCCCCCGCGCGAAGCTGCTCTTTGACATCTATCACGTGCAGATCATGAACGGCGATGTCATCCGCAGGATCTACGAGATGAAGGACATCATTGGGCACATCCACACAGCCGGCAATCCGGGCCGCAACGAACTGCACATCAAGCAAGAGATCCACTACCCGTCCGTCATGGAGGCGCTGGTGGAGATCGGCTACGAGGGCTTCGTCGGGCACGAGTTCATCCCGACCAGAGACCCGTTGGACTCGCTGGCCCAGGCCGTCAGTCTCTGCGATGTCTGAGCGGATCCAGTGCGAAGTGCCCAGATGGCCCGCCAGCTGAGGACGGCGGCGATCCTCGCTACCATCAAGTGAGCGAGAGCTGCAAGTCCATGGCTGCGAAGACGAGAGCGGGAATCGTAGGATTCACCGGGTATGGCGGAGCGGAAGTGCTCCGCATCTTGAAGGGGCACCCCGATGTCGACCCCGTCTTGGTGGAGCATCGCTCCGTGTCGGCCGCCGAGCTGCCGCTCGGCGAAGCGACGCCACGCGTGCCGTTCGAGACCGGGGCGCTGGCCGACGAGGGCGTCAGCGTCGTCTTCTTGGCCACCTCGCTGGAGGTGTCCATGGCGGCCGTTCCGGGCCTGCTGGAAGCGGGCATCGCCTGCGTCGACTTGAGCGCTGCCTTTCGGCTGCGCGCGATCAGCGATTACACCCGCTGGTACGAGGTGGAGCACAGCTGCCCTCAGCTGCTGATGGACGCCGCCTACGGTCTGCCCGAGTTCTTCCGGGAGATGGTGAAGATCTCCACCCTCGTGGCGAACCCGGGCTGCTACCCGACCGCCGCCAACCTGAGCGTCCGACCGCTGATCGTCGAGGCGGTATTGGATCGGTCTTTCGGAGTGGTTTGCGATGCCAAGTCAGGCGTCAGCGGAGCAGGGAAGAAGCCCTCGCTGGCGACGCACTTCTGCGAGGTCACCGAGAACTTCTCGGCCTACAAGGTGCTCGACCACCGCCATGTCCCCGAAATCCTGTACACCACCGACCTCGAAGAGCACGAGCTGAGCTTCACGGCGCAGCTGCTGCCCTGCCATCGCGGGATCCTCGAGACGATCTACGTGCGCCTCGACAAGCCGATGGAGTGGTCCGAGCTGCGCGCCGTGTACGACAAGTACTACGCCGACGAGCCCTTCGTTCGCCTCTATCCCGAAGGGCGGATGCCCGACTTGCGCGGCATCCAGGGCACGAACTTCTGCGACATCGGCCTGAAAGTGGATCCGGCGACGAGGCGGATCGTCGTGGTGGCCGCGATCGACAACCTGGTCAAGGGTGCCGCCGGCCAGGCCGTCCAGAACATGAACCTGATGCTCGGCCTGCCGGAGACGGCTGGCCTGCTGTGAAGCGGCTATTGTGAAGCTGCTGATCAAGCTCGGCGGAACGCTGCTGGAAACTGCCGCGAGCCGGGCGTCCCTCGCCCGGCAGGTCGCCAACCTGCGCCGCTCCGGCCACGAAGTGGTGGTCGTGCATGGCGGCGGCAAGCGACTGAGCCGCTACCTCTCGGGACTGGATCACCAGAGCGAGTTCCGCCGCGGCCTGCGCGTGACACCCCCGGAGATCCTGGACGCCGTGCTGCGGGTGTTGGCTGGTTCCGTCAACCGGCATCTCGTCGCCGACCTCCAGAAGGCCGGCGAGCGGGCGGTCGGTCTCACCGGGATTGACGCCGGCACAGTGCAGGCCTCACAGATGCATCCCGACCTAGGCTTGGTGGGGAAGGTTGAGAGCGTGGACCCGGCTCTGCTGGACATGCTGACGCGGGCGGACTACGTGCCCGTCTTGGCCTGCATCGCCGGGGGCTCGGAGGGGGCCATCTATAACGTCAATGCCGACCAGATGGCAGCCGCATGCGCGAGCGGTCTCGGCGTGAGCCGCGCCATCTTCCTGACGGATGTTGGCGGCGTGCTGGACGCCGACCGGCAAGTGCTGCCGGAGCTGTCCGTCCGGGAAGCACTGGCCTTGATTGATCAAGGCGTAGCCGTGGGAGGCATGGAGGCCAAGCTGCGTGCCGCGACGCAGGCCGTCGAGAATGGAGTGCCGACTGTATCGATCGTCGACGGACATGTCCCCGGCGTCTTGGCGAAGGCGGCGGCCGGAGACCCGCTGGGCACGCGGCTGCGGCCCTGAGCGGTACTCAGCAGAGCTGGCCGGTTACGCCGTGGCGAGGGCGAAGTTGCGATAGGCCATCGCGAAGGCCCATACGGTCACCGCGAGCGCGCCGACCGAGGCGCCCTTCCAGATGCTCTCTCTGGTCTCGTCTGGCCCCGGAATGCCTACGGCGTAGACCAGCGCGAAGCCGGCTGCCAGCCCTCCGAAGTGCGCGGCGTTGTCGATGCCGGGGAAGAACAAGCCGAAGGCCGCGATCGCGATCATCCATCGCAGCGCCACCGACTTCAGCTGGGAGTTGACGCTGAGGCGGCCGAAGCCGTACAGCGCGCCGATCAGCCCGCAGATCGCGGCCGAGGCCCCGATGGACAAGGAGTTCGACAAGAAGGTGCTCGCCAGGAAGCCAGCCAGGCCTGTGGCCAGGTACAGCACGACGAACCGCGAAGTGCCGAAGATCTGCTCCGCCAGCGGTCCAAGGTTGAACAGCGACATCGAGTTGAAGGCGAGGTGGAGGATGCTGCCGTGAAGGAAGTTCGCCGTGATCAGCCTCCACCATTGGGAGTCGAGCAGGATGGAGAGGCGGAACTTGGCTCCCAGCATGTGAAGCACTTGGCCGTCGATACCGCCCAGGAAGCCCATGTCGCCTGAGGACTTGATGGACAGAATGAACGAGGCCGCGAAGATGCCGGCGTTGAGCAGCAGCAGGATCTTCGTGGTGAAGCCGAACTGCAGGCCTGCCGTTCGCAGGCGCTGCTCGCGTCGGATCCTCCGGGCGGCCGGGGCGGCAGGTCGTTCTCGCAGTACTCGCAGGCCTTGGCCTTGTGATCGATGAAGGCCCGGCAGTGTGGGCACATGCGCTGCTTTGACATGGGCAAACTCTTATCTTGGTGCGGCCGGCCGGTCATTGCAACCTCGGCCGCTCAGGGCTGGCTCGGTTCCTATGACGGCTTGCTCCGGCTACGCCCTGGTGTCGATGCGCTGGTACACGATCACCCTCTGTCCGAGCGTTGGCTGGCCGAACAGCGAGGCGGGTTCGAACTTGCTGGTCAGGAGCGCGTTGGCCACCCGCGCATGGCTCCTGCTGTCCAGCAGTTCGTCGCTCAGGATGCGGTAATCGTACACGCCGCCGCGCATGTCGATGTAAGCCACGACCGTAAAGTCCCGCACCACCGGGTAGGGGGAAGGCAGCACCATGGCCGGGGCCGTGACCAGCGGCGTCGCGAGAAAGCGCAGCGGGACATCGTCGCTGGCATAGGCTACGGGCGCCGTCCAGAACGCCGACAGCAGGGCCGGCACCAGGATCAAGGCGAGTAGCAGGCCGCCGACGGCGGGCACCGCGACCGGCTGCAGCAGGTTCCCGAGCTTCAGCCACGCTCGGGACCAGCGCATCGCTGGCCGCTCCCGGCGCAGCGCCTCGATCGAGAGCGCGCTGAGGATCTTGATCTCGAGCCGAGATGGGGGCTGTGGCTTGGGCGACGAGGCCAGCACGTCAAGCAGGGGGTCGGATCGCTCGTAGAGATCCAAGCAGCTCTCGCACCGCCTCAGATGGAAGCGCAGCAAGGCCTCGTCAACCGGTCCGAGGTCGGAATCGAGGTACCGATCCAGCTTACGTCTTGCCCACCGACAGTGCATCTCTCTGCTCCGCAATTCAGTTGGCTTGGGGCACGATCACCGGTGCGTGCCGCGTCAGTTCGCGCTTGAGCGCACGCCTTCCGCGCAGGATTCGCGACTTGACAGTGCCGAGCGAGATGTCGAGGGTTCTCGCAATCTCAGCATAGGTGAAGCCGGCAATGTCCCGCAGGTAGACGGCCTGCCGGAATCGCGGATTGATGCGGGAGAGCGCCTCGTGGACGATGTCCCGGTGCTGGCGACTGGCGACATGGTCGAAGGGGTTTCTTCCGGGATGCACGAACCGCTCATCGAACGCCGGTCGCCGCTCGCGGTCGAGGAGGCCTGTCACCTCTCGCCATCGGTGCCGCGAGAACCACCTCCTCCGGTTAGATGCCTGACGCGTCGCGATGCGGTACAGCCAAGTCTTGAAGCTGCATTCCTCGCGGAAGCCCTCAACCTTACGGAAGACTCTCACGAAGACCTCCTGCGCGACGTCCTCCGCCTCCTGCCGATCGTCAAGGAGGCGACACAGGTAGGCGTAGATGGGGCCTTGGTAGCGCCGAAGAAGGACCTTGAAGCTGGCTTGATTGCCACACTTGAGACCCCGTACCAAGCCGGAGTCTGGATCGGGCACCGCGTTCCGGGACCCAAGGCAGGTGGGACGTCGCATCGGTCAGGCCGGGCAGCAACAGCATATCACCAGCGGTTCGGTCCGGCAACCCCGGCGAAGAGACGGCCCGGTCTCCGAGTATGGACACCGCAGTTTCCGAAGGGTTCCCAGCCGCGGCCGAATGCAGCGCGTTTCCGTGGTCGTGCCCAGATTGGTCGCATAGCGTTCGTGTGCGCTAGCGTTGCGCTCGTGCCGCGCGATTCCGGCGGAGGGAACTTTGCGGCACAAGCGCCGGCTGGGTGGCAGTCGGTTGCTAGTCGGCCGGCGCCCGCAGCCGGCGCCTCGGAGCTGACGCCCGGGCAGCCCGACCTACACGCTCGCTGCTCTATTCTTGGAGGCTGCCCCGACCGGAATCGAATCTAGCTCCGGACGGCGTGGAGCGATCGAGTCTGGCGGGCGAGGTCTTGCTGCCGGAGCCGTATTGGCGTGTGGCTGAGTACGTCGACGTGATCGAGAACGGCTGGAGCGACGAGGAGCGCTATCGGATGTTGATTTCGGACCTCCCGCGCCGGTTCCACGCTTCTAGCCGTGACAGGCAGACTCACGCGCTGGAGAAGCCTCCACGGCTGACCGGAACGAACTGGGACAGCCTGCTGGCAGCGATGACGGAGCATATGTCGATCACGCATGACCATTCCGTGCCGGACTGGTGTGACGACACGGAACGCTTCCTGACGTTCCCGCGGATGCCGATACCGGCTTACGGACGGCGCTTTCCGGCAATGATGTACCGTGACAGCCCGGGCGCCTTCCCGCGGCACGGCGTCATCGTGGCTGACTGGGAGTTGGGCTTGCGCGAGGGGCACCGCGACTATGGAGCCCTTTTCTAGAGACAGGCTGGAGGGCGCCCTGAGGGCGCTCTCACTGGAACTGAGGAGGCGGCGCGTGCGAGCGCACCTCTACGTGGTTGGCGGCGCGGCGATGGCGATAGGATTCGACGACCGCAGGCACACGATGGATCTGGATGTCCTGATCAAGGAGGGGCACGGCCCAGTGACAGCGGCTGTGCGCCGCCGGGGCTGGCCTGAGACATGGCTGAACGAACTGGCAGCCGCGGCGATTCCTCAGGGCCGGGACGACCGGGCCAAGACGGTGTACGGCGACCAGAATTTGGTTGTGACCGCGGCCGCGCCGGAACACCTACTGGCCATGAAGGTGCGCGCCGCGCGACCCAAGGATCGCGGCGACATCGAGCTGCTGGTCAGCCATCTAGGTCTAGGGTTACTGGAAGAGGTATTCGACCTTCACGACTTGGCGTTCCCGCTCGATCCGCCGGGTAGGCGCAGCTTCGGACGAGCTTGCCGGATTCTGAGGCAAATCTGGCCGGGAGGAGGTCTCATGGATTACGACGAGCGCTACGGCAGGTCCGAGGAGCACGAGACGGCCGGGCGCGCATCCAAGGGCTGAAACTCCAGCACCGCGCTCCGCAACGCGACTGCCGGCAGTCGGCGCCGGCGCCGGACGGCCGGGCCAATGTGGGAGCTGCTGCGAGAATGGGGCGCGGGCCAGAGATCGAACTCTGCCGGTGCTTCGGGCCGCTTTGTTGCCAGCGCCGGCCGGGTCAAGGTCTGAGGGCAGGAACATGTCTGAGCAGTTCATCATCGGTATCGACCTCGGCGGCACCAAGATCGCGGCCGCGGCCTTCGACATACAGGGCAACCGACTGGGCAAGATGGCGAGCCTGCCCACGATGGCCCAGCTGCGCCCGGCCGCGACGTTGATGAACCTCCGGCGCGTCGTGAAGCAGGCCAAGGCCGAGGCTGGAGTGGATGGCGTGCCTGCCGCGGTCGGGATGGGCAGTTCGGGCCCGCTAGACACCAAGCGGCGCATTCTGCAGGATCGGGATTCCTTGCCGCACTTGGTCGGATTCAGGATAGGTGACTATTGCAGCCGGGAGTTGGGGGCGGACCTACACCTCGAAAACGACGCTGCCTGCTTCGCACTAGGCGAAGCGGTGCGCGGGGCGGGCCGCGGCGCGGCAGTCGTGCTGGGCGTCACCCTTGGGACGGGCTTCGGTTGCGGCATCATCATTCACGGATCCCTGTATTCGGGAGCCACCGGTAACGCCGGCGAGGTAGCATATTGCCGGGTCGGGGACTCGGACTTCGACCACGCGTGCGCCGGCCAAGGGGTAGTCGCCCAGTACCGTCGGCTTGCCGGTTCTAAGGCTGCCCCCGGCGTGACAGCTAGGGAAGTCGGTGCCATGGCTGAGAGTGGTGACCGTCAGGCAGCCGACGCTTGGAGAGCGTTCGGCCGGGATGTAGGGGCTGCGGTCGGCACTCTGTGCGCCGCGATCGATCCGTCGGTGGTGGTGCTCGGAGGTTCGGTGGGCAGCAGGCTGCCACTGTTCGAGCGCGAACTGGCTGAGTCCGCGCGAGCCCTCCTCCTAGGCGCCGCCAAGGAGGGCTTCTCGGTCGTCCCGGCACGGCTGGGCTCAGCGGCGGGCGTGACTGGAGCGGCGGAGCTGGCCCTCCAGCGACTGGCTAAGACCTCGACGCGATGATGCGGCATTTGCGCCGCGGCGCGCCCCGCCGGCTAGCACTGCGCTCCTCCCAGCTGACGTAACTCTTTCTCAGGGCGGACGCTGAATGCGCCCCCCGTGAGGTTCGCTTCTCGGACCGAGACCGCCGCCTCTTAGGCCGTAGGGCGGGGCGATCCCCCCCCTCCGGCGGACGGTGCGCCAGGCGGCGATATAATCAAGGCAGGGGGTAGTCTAGCGATGGCGAATCAAGATGACGGCAGCCAGATTGCGTGGTTCCTCGCCGGAATGGCGATCGGGTTGGCAGGAGCGCTGCTCTTGGCGCCGCGGTCCGGCAAGGAGACGAGGGAGGCGCTTGTAGACGCCGCGGCCAAGGGCCGGGACGTAGGGCGAGATCTCTACGAGAAGGGTCGCGAGATGGCCGCCGAGGCCACGGATGCTGGCAAGACCGCCTTCTCGAACTTGGTCTCAGAGCATGGCGAAGGCGAGGACGCGCCGGCGGAAGCCTGACTTTCGCGGACGACAGCGGACTCGGTGCCAGGCTGGCTGCGGCGAGCCGCAGACAGTTTCGATGCACTAGACTGAGAGTACTGGCGGGGCGTGGCGCAGCCTGGTAGCGCGCTTGCTTCGGGAGCAAGAGGTCCCGAGTTCAAATCTCGGCGCCCCGACCAGTCCCTCCCAGCGCCGGCCTCGGTCTCTCACTCAGTGTGGCAGCGGCTCTGTCCTTCCGTCGGAGGACGGGCGTCCGCTTGGCCAGTGTCAGTCGTCACCAGCCCTCGGCGGGCTGCTAACCGGAGGGAGTGTGGCTTGTGGGCGAGTCCCGCCCCGTCCCCGTGCTGCTTGCTGGAGCACATTGGCCTGCCTGCCGCGCCGATCCCGCAACTGCGCCGACCAGGGCTCGACTCGCTCCGGCGATCCGCACCCGAGCGGGCAGTATTGGAACCTTGCAGCGGTCCGCTTGACGGGGAAGGCGGGAAGCGGCTATCGTTTCCCTATGACTCGCAAGCAATTCCTTGCCAGCCCCTTGGTCGCAGCCGGTGCGGCTGCAGCCGCACCGGGGGCTGAGGGCAAGCCCCGTCGCGTCAACCGCGCCATCGAGCTGCTCGAGGCCGGCCAGACCATCTACTACACCGGTGGCAGGGGCGGCTACGAAGAGGGGGTGCGGTCGGCCGGCACGCCCTACGACTACATCAACTACGAGATGGAGCACGGTCCGCTCGATTTCTCCGCACTGCGCGGCTTCATGCAGGGTCTCGTCGACGGCGGCCCGACCCGTAGCGGTCACCGCACGCCGACCGTAATCGCCACGCTTCCGGTCTTGGGCATCGACGAGATGCACATGCGGGCCAACTTCTGGGTAGTGCAACAGACCCTGTTGTGCGGAGTGCATGGCATCCTGCTCTGCCATGCCCGTGAGCCGGCAGCCATCCGGTGGATGGTCCGGGCTGCCCGCTACCCGCATGCCGAGCCTGTGGTTGAGGAGCTGGGCGAGGGCCTGCTAGGCAACGGCAGCCAGGGCTTTCCGTCCGAAATCTGGGGCGTCTCCCGAGAGCAGTACATGCAGAAGGCTGATCCTTGGCCGCTGAATCCCCAGGGAGAGTTCCTGCTCGGCCTCAAGATTGAGGACCACTATGCGCTGGAGAATGCCGAGAAGGTCGCTGCCGTGCCCGGAATCGGCTTCGCCGAGTGGGGGCCGGGCGACATGGGCATCTCCTTGAACCTTCCCGACGGCCACGGGCCCAACCGGTCGCTGCATCCCCGCATGGCGGAGGCCCGCTCGCGCGTGCTGAACGCGTGCAAGGCCAACAACCTCGCCTTCCTCAACACGGTCCGCGAGAACGACGTGATCGAGATGATTGACGAGGGCGTGCGGATCGGAGCGGGAGCTTCCGCGGCAACGATGGCCAAGGGGCGCGAGTACACCGGCCGAACGATGCCGTGGTAGCGGCGCTGCCCCGGACGGTGGCGCTGACGGCGACGCTGCTGGTCGCCTGCGGCCAGCAGGGCGGTCCATTGGAGCTGCGCCTTGCGCATGTCGCCTCGCCCGGCTCCCTCACTGCGCTTTCGGCTGAGGAGTTTGCTCGCGTCGCTAACGCGCGCCTTGGCAGCCAGGCGCGCGTCACGGTCTTCGGCTCCAGCCAGCTCGGGGATGACGAGACGCTGTTGATCAAGCTCAAGCTCGGCACGGTCGACTTCTCCGTGCCGTCGACGATCATGTCTTCGGCTGTCGCATCCTTCGGCCTATTCGAGATGCCGTATCTGGTGCGTGACCGCAGTCACATGCGAAGGATCGAGCAGGACATCGTTTGGCCGCGTCTAGCTCCGGACGCTGCGGCTCGCGGATACGAGTTGCTGGCGGTCTGGGAGAACGGCTTCCGGCACATCACGAACGACCGGCGGCCCATTGAAGGGCCCGAGGATCTCCGCGGAATCAAGCTGAGGACGCCGCGAGGGCGCTGGCGGGTAAGGCTGTTCCAGACGTTCGGAGCGAATCCGACTCCGATGTCCTTAGCCGAGACGTTCATTGCGCTGCAGACTGG
Organism: Bryobacterales bacterium; assembly: GCA_963662745.2. Lineage (GTDB taxonomy): Bacteria > Acidobacteriota > Terriglobia > Bryobacterales > UBA6623 > VXMF01. The sequence goes on along the minus strand of CAXXUI010000001.1, from coordinate 1,767,270 downwards.
TGTCATTGACGGCCAAGAGAACCCTCTCAGCCAGATCCACAGCCAGCGCTTCCATGAGGTCCAGGAGTATCTCACACTTTCGGGCCATGTATACACCCCGGCCTACCTGATTGCTGGCCGGGACCATTGGCGCAAGCTTCCCGCCGTAGTTCGCGAGATCCTAGCGCAGACCGCCCGCGAAGTCCAGGCGTTTGTGTATCGGGAGGCGGAGTCGCTCGACAGGCTGCTGTTGGCGAACTTGCGTGCCCAAGGCATCGCAGTCAATCACAGCAATCCGGACAGGTTCCTCAAAGCGGGGCAGCCGATCTTTCGAGAGTTTGCGGAGGCGGTGTCTGGAGGCGGCGAACTGATCGATTCCGCATTGGCGCTGGCTGTCGACCGTCCCTAGAGCGCCCGTTTCCATGTCACGGATCCGAACCGGGCTCGACCGCCTCCTGCAAGTCTTCGTCGTCGGGATGATGGCGGCGCTGGCGTTGCTCGTCGTCGTCGGAGTGATCAGCCGGAAGGCGGGGTACTCGTTGGTCTGGTATGACGAGGTCGCCGCCATCCTCTTGGCATGGCTGACCTATTACGGTGCGGCACTCGCGGCGCTGCACCGAGCGCATCTCGGGCTCCCGAATCTCGTGCGACGCGCTCCTAGCGCCTTGCGCCCTCCGTTGGCGATTCTAAGGGAGGCCCTGATCCTCGGGTTCTTCGGTCTGGCCGCATGGATGGGCTTGGGGCTGATCAAGGTACTGGGAGGCACATTCTTGGTGAGCCTTCCATGGTTGCCATCGGGGATCGTCTACTCGGCCATTCCCATCGGGGCGGTGCTGTTCATCGTAGCGGAGGTTGTCGCAGTGGCGGAGGCATGGACCGGAGATGGTGAACTGTCGTGACGGCTCTGTGGGTGATTCTCGGCCTCCTGGCCTTGGTGTTGGTCGACGTACCGATCGCTGTGGCCTTGGGCTTGGCAGCCGTGGTGGCCATGGCCCTCGAGACCGGTCTTCGCGACCTTCCCAATATCCCGCTGACACTCTTCGACGGCGCGGTGAAGTTTTCCTTGATTGCCGTGCCGCTGTTCATTCTCGCTGGCTCTGTCATGAATGCAAGCGGCATCTCGCGCCGCCTCATCGCTCTAACCTCCTCGCTGATCGGATTCGTGCGGGGTGGCCTCGCGATGGTCACTATCGGAACATCGCTTTTCTTTGCTGAGATCTCGGGATCGGCAGTCGCAGATGTAGCGGCCCTCGGATCGGTCCTCATCCCGTCAATGAAGCGCAAGGGATACTCCAAGGAGTTCGCGGCGGCAGTAACTTCATCGGCCTCTACTCTGGCGGTCATCATCCCACCATCCATTCCAATGATCTTGTATGCGGTAATGGCGGGCACATCGGTTGTAGAGCTCTTCGTGGCTGGAATTGTTCCGGGTATTGTGGGCGGTCTGCTGCTCATGGGTGCCGCCTACAAGATCGCCGTCCGGCGCGGATTTCCATCAGAGGTGGCGTTTAAGTGGGCGGCAGTAAGGGAGTCATTTCGTGACGCGGCTTGGGCGCTTCTCCTTCCGGTGATCATTTTGGGAGGAATCTTCTCGGGATGGGTCACTGCCACAGAAGGGGCAGGTCTAGCCGTGGTCGCGGCTGCCGTGATTGGTGGCTTGGTTTACCGTGAGCTGGACTGGGGTAGGCTGCACCGATCTGCGGTTGAGGGCGGGATTCAGACTGCCGTCGTCATGCTCCTGGTTTCCACTTCGGCGCTGCTGGGTGAGTACCTCACGGCAATGCAGGTGCCTCAGCAGTTCGCCGAGAAACTCTTGGCCTTCACGGACAGCCAGCTGGTGATTCTGGCTCTACTGAACGTGTTCTTCCTGCTGATCGGCCTCTTCCTTCATTCCGCAGCAGCAATCATCCTCGTTGTTCCAATCGTCATGCCGCTCGTCCATCAAACTGGCATCGATCCAGTTCATTTCGGCTTGGTGGTCACGCTCAATCTTGGCATTGGACAGCAAACTCCGCCTGTGGCGAGCGTCCTGCTGACTGCCTGCTCGATCGCCAAGGCAGGGATTTGGGACGTGAGCCGAGTCAACGTTGTGTTCGTCGGAGTGCTTCTCTTCGTATTGCTCCTAGTGACCTATATTCCTGCCATTCCGATGGCCTTGGTAGAGTTCTTCTATCGTTAGCCAGTCCAGCCCAGTTGGAGCAGTTCATGCTGCGGCGTGGGAGTTTGCTGCCGTCGCACCCCATGGAGCAATTCCTGGGCAAAGAAATCGCGTCGTGCTTGGCTACACAAAGACCCCGAGACACCTGTGGACGCTGAGGCAAGGGGCTGAGCGAGACCGTGCCAGTGCGAGTCGGGAAGCGAAGCGTAGACATCCAGGACGACCACCAGCCGGTCGCTCGTCGGCGCTGCCCTTGTCTTGCGTTCCCGACTTGGCACTCAGGCAAGAGCTGCCAAAGCAGTCTCTCACCCGCTGTAACAGGCCCGGGACTCGACATGGTCCTTCGCTGTGCGTGCCTGCGCTCCCAGCTCGACCGACTGCCGCTGGCTCCCCACGGGGTGTCCCAGCACCGTGCCGGCGCCCGTTGCCTCCGCCGTCAGGTCGCCAAAGCCCACTCGCGAGTCGCTCAGGTCGATCCGGTCGCTGCCGTCCTCGAAGTCGGTGGCCGTGTCGCTGGCGAAGGCGTCGTCCGGATACCCGAACACGTCCGCCCTGGAACCGCCCGTTGAGCGGTAGTCGTCGGCCCCGCCGTGGCAGGCCCGTGTTGAGCGCCAGATTATTTGACCGCGTGGGGGGCGGCTTGGTGCAGTCTGTGTGGACGGCGGATGGTCTCACTTTTCCAATTAGTCCGCAACACCGCCGCTCGGTGAGACGGGGGCTGGGGCGCCCTGCGCGACTGGAGACCTGCGGCGGAAGCAGCCAGCCTCTTTCTTTCTTGCAGCAGCTTGGTCTTGCAGTAGCGGTGTCCCCCGCCAAGGGGGCACTGGGTGCACGCTCGCACCACCCGGCACTCCCCCCACCGCACACTTGTCCGCCCAATGTGGAACAACACCCCACTCTGCCATGTCCCAGCAATCTGAACCATCCATCGACGCTCAAGTTGGAATTCAGCACCTGTGGTCTCTGGCGGCCCGGAGCGGGGCTTGCTCGCCTCACGGCGAGGAGGTTGGATGTTGGGCAGACTGGTCTTCCCTGGATGGTTGGTGTTGAGCGGGGAGCGCCTCAGAGCGAGCCGCATGGCGAGGGCAGTGGTTGGGGGGCCGCGACTTGGATTGGAGGCGTTCTGAGCGGCCTCCAAGTGCGGTGCGGAGGGTGCTCTGGCGCAGAGCAGCGCGGACGGTAGGCTGCTGCCTGATCCCGGAGGGATGACGCATCGCGCGACTGGCCGGGGCCGGCTCGGGGAGGGCGGGGCTGGGCGGTCCGTGGGACGAGCTGCGGGCGGCTGCTTCAGTCCGGGGCGGCTACGACGGAGGCGTCGGCTGAGCCGGCCTCGGCAGTGCCGACCGTCTCCCACTCCACCCGGGCCACGTTGCGCGTCTCGCGGCTGAACTCCACGCCCGCCAAATGGACCGGCTTGCCGGAGCCGACGTGCTGGTCCGCGTAGCCCTTGGCCTTGAGCTGCCGCAGCGCCCGGCCGGAGCCTTGGCTCCCTGGGACGGTCTTGAACTCGAACAGCACGACCCGCTGGCGGGTCAGCACGGCCAGATCGAGGTTGCCCCGTGAGGAGGCTTCCTCGGGGCGGGCGTCGAGGCCGCAGCCGTTGAGCAGGGCGAAGAAGACGGAGGCGTAGTAGCCCTCGAAGCGGTCAAGCTCGTTGTTGCGGTGCCAGTCGTGGGGGACGCTGGCAAAGAAGGCGCGCAGCGACCGGTGCATGTTGTCGAATTCAGCCGAGCGGATGTGGACAGCCAGCGAGGAGATCTCGTCCTGCAGTGTCGCGGCGGCTGCAGGGTCGTCCTCGGGTGGCGGGGGCGTGAGGGCCGCCAGCAGGTGGCGGTTGAGGCTGGTGCGGACCTCGCGGTTGGGGTAGCGCAGGCGGTAGTGCCGCTGGCCGGCCCTGAGCTCGGAGCGCTCGATGGTGAGGTAGCCGGTTTGGAACAGCAGCGCCTGGATCGAGATGGAGCGGACATCGAAGGCCGCCAGCAGCTCGTCGGTGGCGTGCATTCCGTCGAGGCTGGGGGCGGGGACGCGGCGCTTGACGAGGGTCTCGGCCCGGGAGAAGCCGGGTGTGCCGGTCTCGAACCACCACGCCTTGAACTCGCGTGTGCGGAGCAGCAGGAGGAGGTCGTAAGGGTTGTAGAGCCTCTCGGGGCCGCCCCAGTTGTAGCCGTTGTACCAGTCGCGGATCCTGCCGCGGTCGAGGCCTTCGAGCTCGGAGGTGAAGACCTCGTCCAAGTCGCGCTCGGTGTAGCCGCAGAGGGCGGAGAACGGGGCCTCCAAAGTGAGATCGATCAAGTTGTTCAAGCTGGAGAAGAGGCTGACCTTGGAGAACTTGGAGACGCCGGTGATGAAGGAGAAGCGGAGGTGCTGGTCGCAGCTCTTGATGACGGAGTAGACGCTGCGGAGGAAGTTGCGGTTCTTCGTGGCGAGGTCCGGTTGCTCGAGGGCGTCGATGATGGGCTTGTCGTACTCGTCGACGAGCAGGACGACGCGCCTTCCGGAACGTTCGTGCAGGGTACGGATCAGATGCCGCAGCCGCCCGCGGGCGGTGTTGTAGAGGCGCTTGAGGCCGTGGCTGCGTTCCATGCCGTCGAGCTGCTCGGCGACATCTTCCTGCAAGTCGCCGGGCAGTGAGGCATCGACATTGCCGAGGTCGAGAATCAGGACGGGTCGGCGGACGGACCAGTCCCACTGGTCGTCGGCCACCAAGCCATGGAAGAGTTCCCGGTTGCCCTCGAAGAGTTCCTTGAGGGTACTGACGAACAGACTCTTGCCGAAGCGGCGTGGACGGGACAGGAAGTAGTGCTTGCCTTGGCTCAAGAGTTGGCAGGCGAAGTGCGTCTTGTCGGCGTAGTAGAGCTTCTCTTGGCGGATCTCGCTGAAGGTTTGGACGCCTAAGGGGAGGCGTGCTCTGGAGGCGGGCTGGCTCACGGCGCGGGACTCGCGTGTCTTGATTTTAGGGGATGCGAGGCCGGCCGGGGTGGCGGGAAGGGATGAGCGGTGGGCAGTGGGAGGCCGCTTGCGGTTGTGTTGGCCAGTAGCTTGGCACGGATCGCCGTCGCGGACCGGAGGCCTGCCGGGTGAGCTGGACCCCGCTACGGGACGGTATCGTGAGTAGCGGGGGTCACAGGCAGCCTCATAGGCTGGCGTGGACTGGGAGCCCGTAGTGAAGACAGGTGTTGAGCGCCAGATTATTGACCGCGTAGGGGACGGTTTCGTGCAGTTTGCGTGGACGGCGGATGGTCTCACTTTTCCAATTAATCCACAACACCGCCGCTCGGCGAGACGGGGGCAGCATGGCACCCCTCGGGCTGCGCCAGAGTGGGACCTGGGACTGGTTCGCCGGTACGTATAGATTCTCGAAGAATTCGTGGCTCACGCCCATCGTCAGAATTGCTGGCTTACGACCGGTCGCGAGATTGCGACTTACCAGTCAGCCGTGCTAGTTGTGGCACTGCTTGCACGCCGCCTCCTTGGATAGCAAGAGCAGGTTGGCGGCGCTGGATCCGTGCGCGTCGTGGCACATCCCACAGCTGGCAAGTTCGTGAGGCTGATGGCTATGTGTCTCAATGAAGCTCTGCTCCGCATGGCAGTTCTGGCAGCCCCCGCTGAACCGGAACCTGCCCCGGCGGCTTATGCTGTGGCAAAGCGTGCATTCGGTCTGGATCGGCGGGTGATCCACAAACGGGTCGACAGCATCGCCGGCGGGTGCATTTCCAGTGTGAACAATGACTTCGGCGTGTCCTTCGGAAGAAGCCAGCCGCACCATGTGTCGTCCGGGCTCGATCTCCACGCGAGCATGCAGGACGCCGGGGAACGGTTGGTCGGCCGACAGGGGCTCCCCGTCCAAGAGCAGCTGCCCGTCGGGAGACTTTGCGATTACTTCCAAGACACCGCCCTGCACCCATGCCCCGTCACGCGGCTTGACGATGGCGTTCTCTTCAGCGACTCCTGAGGCCGTAGTGAATGCTAGGGCTAGGGCAAATAGCAGAGCCAGCCTATAGTTCGATCCGGCAGATTGATCCGGCATGCTGGCTCAGGTTGTCCTTGTGCCCGGGAGCGATGCCCGCATCGCAGAAGTACAGCTTGCCGTTCCACCACGTCATGCCGTGCGGATCCGGATCGCTACGGTCCAGCTGGACAGCTTCGATTACGCGTCCGGTGCGAATCTCGAAACGCAGGATCCGGTAGTCGTTGGAGAACATGCACCAAATGTGCTCTCCGTCCCAGCCGAGGCCGTGCGCCCGGCTGAGAGGCACATCGAAGTCGTGGAACTGGTTCAAGTTGGCGTCGGCCTTCACGATCTTGTTCGGACCGAACTGCGTGATCCAGAGCGCGTCCTTGGCCCACAGCAGGCCATGCACTCCGCCGCCATTTGGAGTCTGGTAGTTCGAGACGTGCTCGCCAGTCTTGGCGTTCAGCTTGACGATGCGGCCGCCCTTGGCGACATCGTGCGGCCGTCGCGGCCGTCGCAGGGCCGGCCCATTCGCCGCCATAAATACGAACCCGTCGCCGGCGGCGATTCCGCTGGTGTTGGAGGACTGGGTCTCGTACTGGGCCAGCGGCCGCCCCGTCTTCCAGTCGAGTAGGTAGGCCCGGTCCGTGACCTGCTCACCGACCCATAAGCCGTCCTCGGTGGCCTCTAGGCCGTTGGGGTTTCCGTCCGGAGACTGGAAGAGGGATTCCACGCTCTTCCGGCGGCGGATGGGGTAGCTGCCGGACTCGTCGGCGGCAGCCTTCCAAGCTCCCAGCAGGCCAGTGATGCCGGCACCGCCGGCGGCGGAGAATTCGCGTCTAGTCATGGTTGCAGGCCTCCTTCGTAAGACCAGTTGCGCCAACGGACCAAGCTGGAGTGGATGTCGGCAATTCGGGCCACCCCGGACATCCCCATGTCGAGCGCCAACTCGGTCTTGAGCAGTTGCAGCACGCGCGCCACTCCGTCACTGCCATAGCACGCCAGGCCCCAGAGGTAGGGCCGGGCGATCCCGACGGCGGTCGCGCCGATGGCCAGCGCCTTGAGAATGTCGGTCCCGCGCCGGAAGCCGCCATCGACCAGCACCGGGATCCTCCCTCGGGCTGCTCGCACGCATTCGGGCAGGGCTTCGATGGTTGAGCCGGTGTGATCGAGCTGGCGGGCGCCGTGGTTGGACACCACGACGGTGTCGGCTCCGATCTCGACGGCCTTCTCCACATCCTCCGCGATCAGCAGGCCCTTGAGCATGATCTTCAGGTCGGTCATGTCACGGAGTTGCCGGACGGTCTCCCAAGTCGGTGTCGGGAATGCCCGGCTGGGGAACTCGCCCACCTCCCAAGTCCGGTCCCCCGGCTTGTAGACCAGCTCCCCATCCTCGTCTCTCGGTACGTCGCCTAGGTTGCACCAGGTGCGTACCAGGCCGTTGTGGATGGAACGCTCGCGGTGAGAGACCAGCATGTTGTCGACGGTGAAGCAGATTCCGGTGCAGGAGGTGTCCTCTAGCCGTTCCACGAAATCCAGCATGGCGTCCCGGCTACGGAACTGACCGCCGGTGGTGTACTGCCACCAGTGATCCGGGGCTTCGGCGCTGGCCAGGAACGACTCCACTCCGCCGTTAGTGATGTACATGGCGTTCGCGAGGGCCGCACCGCGGGCAGTTTGCTCTTCACCGTTTCTGTGGAAGCAGTTCTTGCCTCCGGCTGGGCAGATGTAGACCGGGAAGTCCAGCGTTCGGCCCAGCAACTGGGTGCTCACGTCGATGGAGTGGACGTCGGTGAGGAACTTCGGCCGCAGGATGATGCGCCTGAAGGCCAGCCGGTTCTCCTTGAGAGAGATCTCGTCCTTGCCGCCCTCGTCCATGTAGCCGAACGCCACCGGGTCGATCAGCGTGCGAGCCAATTCACGGAAGTCGAACACGTTGGCCAGTTGCTTGGAGTCGGTGAGGTCAGGCCTTTCCCCGTCGGCCAGCAGGGGGGACGCAAGCAGAAAAGCTGCCAGCTGGCGGAATGCCTCGCGCCGGTTGGTGCTGAGCGCCATACAGGAAGCACCATAGCAGCGCCGAGCGGCTCCAGTCAACCTCTGGACGGGCGAATAAACTAACCCGGTTGCGGCGGCGGCTTCCGGGAGCCGTCGCACGACCGAGAAATTTTCCGCTCGGCGCGCTCGCGAAGGCCACTCAGGCGGCCCTCGCTAAGCGGTGCGTTTCCGGGCCGCTTCAAGGAGTCGGCGGGCCCGCGCCGGATTGTACACTCCGCACGGGCAGAAGCGGGCCAGAGTGGTCACGGCTTGCTCCGGGGTGCGTCGTCCCTCCCTCACCATGTCCAGCATCTTGCGGGCCATGTTGAACGAGACCATTCCGTGGCCGCACATCGTGGACAGCTCCAGTACCTGGCTGTTGGGCAAGTGGTCATGTGGGTCGGTGAAACCGAGCGAGTACTCGACGCTATGACGCGGGATGCCGCAGCACTCCGCCACGTCTTGAGCGCCGGTCACCGACGTGCTGAGGTTGACCGACAGGCCGAGGTCGGCATCGATGACTTCCCGCAGGCAGGCTACGGCCTTCTCCTGTGAGTCGAACACGGCCGCCACCGTGCCGGGCTTGCTGACTCCCGCAATCACACCCTCCCAGTCGGGCGATGTGTCGCGATTCCAGTGGGATCGCGGATCCAGATGTCGTTCCGGCTTGTAGCTGCCCTTGTTTCCGTTCCCCATGTTAACTGGGCGGTGTTGCGCGCAGATTCGAAGGAACGCCTTCTGCTTCGCGACCGCTCCTTGGTCATTCTTGCCCGGGGACGGGATACAGAAGAGGATGAAGTCGTCCCGGAACGAGGAGGACTTGCCGTAGCGGTGCAGTGTATTGGTCATGTCGCTTCGAGGTTCGTCAGCCGGCCCAGCCCCATGTTGGTCTTGGCGCGCTCAGCCAAGTAGCCCAGCTCGTCTAGCAGCTCCGCCAGCTTTGTCTCCTGTCCCTCACCGTCGCAGCGCGTGGAGATCCCGACCGCCGTGACCGTGTCGATGTGGCGGTTGACTTCCTCGACGGTGGAGAGGACGGGCTCGACTTGGTCGAGGGTCGTCTTGATCTCGACAATCCCCGACAGGATCTTCTCGTTCAGGATGTCGTCGCGGAGTGTGCCCTTGGACCGGTCGGTCATCAAATGGCTGATCGGGTTCTTGTCCTCAAAATGGACGCCCAGCTCCGCGAGCGCGGCGGTCATCGTTTGAATGTCCCGGAATCGCACGCCAACGCCCGGCCGCCCGAACTCGATGGTGTAGCCGACCTCTCCGACATCGACCCGGGGGTTCACGTCGTTGGTCTTGACCTCTTCGGTGCCGCGCCCCTTGATGCCGGTCGACTTGTGCTCGACCACCGGGTCGGAGAAGACCTGCCTCACCAGCCTCGGCATGGCGAGGTCGTTCATCACGAAGGCCGCGGTGGGGCAGACATCCGGCTCGGGCTCGAACCGGAACCGGAACAGCTTCGCCAGCTTCCGAACCGTCCTCACCACGGTCGGGTTCAGATGTTCCTGGCTCATCCCGCGGAAGCAGGTGCCGCACTCGACGCACTCGTCATCGTTGATCCGGGCACGGTTGATTTCGGGGTCTACGTAGATGGCGCCCATGGGGCAAACCGGAACGCAGTTCGCGCAGGCTACGCACTTGGCAGTATCAATCAGCATCTAGCACCTCAGCTCTCGGCCACCACGCTCTGAACGCCACTGCGAGGCGGCCGCACCGGTCGCGTCATCCTTGAAGGTAGCTTACCAGCCCGTCGCCGAACCTGCGGGGCGAGACGACCGCTGGGCCACTTGCCACCAAGTAACCGGCCCGGCTGCAGAGGCGGACGCCGGCCCGGCGTCGAGAGAGGATTCTGAGCGAGCCCGCGTGCTAGAATCCGAACTCGATGCTGTTCCGTCTGCTGAGTCTGACACTCCTTGCTTGCTGCTTGGCTCTGGGCCAACTGCCTTTGGTATTCCGGGGCGTGACGCTCATTGATGGCGGCGGCGGCCCTCCGGTGCTGAACGCTACTGTCTTGGTGGCCGGAGACCGAATTGCCCTGATCGGGGAGGGCGGCACCTTGGTCGTCCCCGACGACGCGCAGATCATTGATGGACAAGGGAAGACTCTGATTCCAGGGATCATCAATTTGCACGGCCATGTCGGCCTTACCAAAGGGCTAGCGCAGGCTCAGGAGAACTACACGCGCGAGAACGTAGTCGAGAACCTGAAGTCGTACGCGAGCTACGGAGTCACCACCACGACCAGCTTGGGCACGGACATGGACTTGGTGGTTGGAGTTAGGGACGTTGTAGCCCGCGGTGGCCTGCCTGGACACGCCCGCGTAATCACGGCGCTGCAGGGCTTCACAACTGCGGACGGTTACCCGACCCAAGCTCCCGGCGTCAAGGGGCTGGCCTTGGAGGTGTCGACGGCTCAAGACGCACGGGCCGAGGTTGACAGGCTAGCCGAGACCGGAGCCTCGCTGGTCAAGATGTGGGTCGACAGCCACCACGGGAGTTTCAAGAAGCTCAGCTATCAAGTCTACTCGGCGATCATCGATCAAGCGCATCGCCGCGGCCTACTGGCGGTCGCGCATCTCTACGAGCTGTCCGATGCCAAGCACTTGGCTGACGCCGGTTTGGACATCATCGTACACAGCGTCCGGGACGCTGAGGTGGACCGCGGTCTCGTGCGGCGGTTGCTCGCGCAAGGAATCACCTACAGCCCGACGCTGACCAGGGAGCAGTCCACTTTCGTGTACGCGGACTCGCCGGCTTGGCTGGACGATCCGTTCTTCTCCGAGCGAGTCACGCCCGAGGTGGTCGAGGGCCTCCGGACCACGCTACGGGAGTCCCAGGCCAAGGATCCGGAGCAGAGCATCAACCGGGAGAATTTCCGCATGGCAATGCGCAATCTGAAGGTCTTGGCCGACGCCGGCGTCAAGATCGGTTTCGGCACCGACACTGGGCCTCCGGCTCGCTTCCCTGGATACTTCGAACACTGGGAGGCCGAACTGATGGTCGAAGCCGGCCTCACGCCAATGCAGGTGATCGTCTCGTTCTCCAAGAACGCGTCAGAGGCGCTAGGCATTGATAGCGACTTCGGGACACTGGCCGAGGGCAAGGTCGCGGACATGATTCTGCTCAACAGCAACCCGCTGGGCAATATCACGAACCTCCGCGACATCCACAGCGTCTATATCGGCGGAGTCGCGGTCGAGCGCTGACCGGGCCGGAGTCAGGCGGAGTCCCTGAGCGTCCTCCCCAGCCATACGACTCTTCCCAATACCGTGATGCTCTCGTCGAGCGGCTCCACCGGGTAGAGCAGGTTGTCGCTCACGATCAGCCAGTTGTCTCCTTGGCGGCGCAGGCGTTTCACGAGCAGTTCGTTGTCCCGTCGCAGGGTGTAGATGCGGCCGTCCCGCAGCATCGAGGTCTGCAGGTCTAGGAGCACAATGTCTCGCTCATGGAGCGTGGGCTCCATCGAGTCGCCGTGGACTTCGATCACAGCCAGCTGGTCTTCGGACAGCCCCTGATCCCGGAGCCATTTCCGGTTGAATCCGAGGTGGCCCGTGACCACTTCGTCCTCTACCTCGACACCCGTGCCGGCAGCTGCGAGCACTTCGTAGCGGGGAGCTGAAGCGTACAATCCGCTTGTCTCGACGGGAGTGGTTGCTGGCGGTGTCTCGGAATCCGCCATCCGGCGTGCCTCGTTTGCTAGCCGGTCAAGCTGGGTGGCTATCTGGCTCATATTCAGCTGTGTGCCGCCGACCATGCGCGGTAGTCCGACATAAAACTCAAGGCCTAGTGCCTTGCAGATCTGCTGCAACCGTTTAGCGCTCGGTGAGCGACCTTCGAAGATGTAGCGAATCGAGTTGACTGAGAAGCCGTTCTCACGGGCGAAGCGCGTTGGGTTAGAGTTCTGCCGTTGCAACGCAGCCTTGATCTCTCTAGCGACATCTTGCAAGTCCATGGTGCTATTGATAGCACATCGCCGCCATGAAACGGGTCCACCGAATACTCTGTTGAGGGCCGGGTCGAGGAGGCCTCCTCGTACGCTGCAGCGGGGCGGCGCGCTGGGCGGGACCTCCGGCAGTCGCGAGATTGCGGGCCGGATGTGCAGTACACTCGGCCTGTGGAGTACCAAACCATCGGACTCGCCGTTGATCGAGGTGTGGCGCACGTCACCCTGAGGCGCCCGGAGAGCGCCAACACGATCAATTCCGAGATGGCCCGGGAGCTGATGTCCGCCGCCATCCGTTGCGACGATGACCCCGCCGTCCGGGCGGTCTTGATTCGGGGGGAGGGCCCGATGTTCAGCGGCGGCGGGGACCTGAAGTCGTTCTCTGAGAAGGGCCAAGCCTTGCCGTCCCACATTAAGACGACGACGACCTATCTCCATGCCGCCATCTCCCGTTTCGCCCGCCAGTCGGCCCCGACGCTTTGCGCGGTGCAGGGGTTCGCCGCCGGTGGAGGGTTCAGCTTGGCTATCTCCAGCGACCTCGTGCTAGCAGGGGAGTCCACGAAGTTCGTGATGGCGTACACCAAGGCCGGCCTCGCGCCGGACGGATCCTCCACATGGTTCCTTCCTCGACTGGTCGGCTTGAAGAGGGCGTTGGACCTCGCCTTGACGAATCGCGTCCTTACGGCGCGAGAGGCGCTGGAGTGGGGGCTGGTGTCCAGAGTGGTTGCCGACAGCGACCTGCACGAAGCCGCAGAGCGTCTAGCGGCAGAGATCGCGAGCGGGGCTACTTGGGCCTTGGGTCGCACCAAGCAATTGCTCCTAGCGTCGATGACGGAGTCGCTTGAGACGCAGATGGAACTGGAGACGCGGGCGATAGCGGATGCCGTGCGGACGGCCGATGCCGCCGAGGGCATCCGCGCGTTCCTGCAGAAGCGCAAGCCTCAGTTCGAAGGTCGCTGAGCCGGAGTCTCCGGTCGACCTTGCTGTCGGCTGGTGACTGGTGAACGCCTTGGCGGGCAGCTGAGTGTGGAGATACGAAACGGGGAGATAGCCACCAGTGGCTGCTCGGGCATTCTGGCATCGTCTGGAAGGGGATACCGGTAGGCATATTGCAAGACCGATTGGCTGGAGGCAGCGCGCCGCTTTGGAGCAGCGAGTGCTAAGATCAGCCTAATGGCCAAGCTCTTGGAACCCCTTACGTCAGTCTTGGAATCCGTTCGCAAGCGAATCGCTCAGCATGGCTCGAGCTTGGAAGGCAACGAGATCCGAACCCGGGCCGCATTGATCGATCCGGTCCTGACCGCATTGGGCTGGGAATCCTCCGATCCGTCCGTCGTGGCACTGGAGTACCAGCCCAAGGACTCGCAGAAACGAGTGGACTACGCACTCATGGACGGCATAGGCAGTCCAGCAGTGTTCGTTGAGGCCAAGAAGCTGGGGGAGCCGCTTGAGCCGCATCGCGAGCAGATGGTCACTTATGCAAACATGCAGGGAGTCAAGTTCGCGGCCCTGACAGACGGCAGCCGGTGGGAACTCTACAAAGTGTTTGAACCGAAGCCCCTAGAAGAACGTAGAAAGATGGAGGTGGACATTCGAAGTGTCGAGTCAGTCCAGTCATGTGCGTTGCAACTCTTGATGCTTTGGCGGCCCAATCTCGAATCTGGTAGCCCAGTCAAGCCTAATGAGCCGGTGGTCAATCCAGGTAAACAGCAACCTCCAGCTAGATCAGGACCGCCAAGGACTGGGGAGCGCTGGTTGAGACTGCCCAAGGTGGATGCCGATGCTGAATCATCTAAACCACTCAAGATGCGGATTCAAGGGGGCCCAGAAATTCAGCTTGGAACATGGAACGCCATCCTTAAGGGCGGTGCTGACTGGCTGGGGAGCAACGGATACCTGTCGAATATCAGAGTGCCGATGCGGATAGGACGCTCACGGCTATTGATCAATTCCAGCCCAACGCACTTAAGTGGTAGCAATTTCAAGAGTCAACATTCAATTGAGGACACAGAACTCTATATCGAAACAAATTTCAATAAGAAGAATTGTGTGGACCATGCGAAGAAGTTGTTCAGTTACTGTCAGGTCGATCCTGATTCGGTTGAAGTCTTATTCCGAAGGACTTGGCCAGTAGTCGACCATTCAACTCCCTAGCATCACACCCCACTGAATTAGCGGGCAGGTTGGTATCATGCCATATAGGGTCTGGTGCTGGAGGGGGTGAGTCGGGGCTGACCAAGCAGCGGCCGGAGTTGTTGGAGAACTGCCAGCACTTCGAGTATGGCCGTGCGAATGAATTGTGGAGGAGCTATGTCTTGCACGGGCCGCAGTGGGCTGTGTCAAAAGTGACCTCTGAAAATGGAGAAAGACCTATCTGACAGCGCACTCGACGATGCGACTCGGCTGGTTACCTAGTGCCTGCGACAAAAGATGCGGGATGTGCGCAAGACGGAATATACAGTATGAAGCTTGGGCAACTAGTACTACATGAGTGATTTCATCGACTGCGAAGATCGCACCGAAATGCCGCGGCGGGGGCCGATCCGGAGCTGGAGGGGCCATCTTCGCAGCCTGCGTGAGGCGGAATCAGCCCTCAGGAGCCGCGCGGATGGACTGAGCCGGTGCCGAAACAGCGGGAAACAGCTCGCGTTAGTCCGGACGAAGGCTGCCGAGACTCGCATGCGAACTGCTCTGCAAGAGGATGCTGAAGGTCGTGGATCAGACCGCTACTGAGCTTCTCAACCGACTGCCCTCCTGAGCACCGGACCCCATCTTGAGGAGGGCGGGAGACGGTTGGACAGCCTTCCAGATCAGGCTCCCGCACGGACTTCAAGGGTTGCGATCGGAGACCGGAGTGTGCTATTAGGAAGGCATGAGAAAGGTCATCAACCCGCAGCTGGAGCTGGGGAGCGTGCCGATTGAAGCGATCGACATCAACCCGCAGTCGCGGGACGACATCCCCGCAGTGCTGAAGGGCATCCAGTTCATCTACAGCAGCAAGGACCTGAGAGACAGAATCTTCAGCCTGCTGAAGGAAGAGCTGTTCCGGCCGCAGGACGGCGGGCAGGACGCAGGGGAAGCGAAAGCGGTGAGCGGCTTGGATCCGAACAACGGTCGGCCGGGGATGGACCTGTGGGCAGTCTTGGTGCTGGCCCTGGTGAAGCAGGGATTGGGATGTGATTTCGATCGTCTGGCGGAGCTGGCAAGCAAG
Source organism: Bryobacterales bacterium (assembly GCA_963662745.2). Lineage (GTDB taxonomy): Bacteria > Acidobacteriota > Terriglobia > Bryobacterales > UBA6623 > VXMF01. The sequence goes on along the minus strand of CAXXUI010000001.1, from coordinate 1,751,991 downwards.
CACCTGGACCTGAGGCAGATGCTGGGGATCGGATCGATGGAGTTGAAGGAGTTCACCAGCCGGACGGTGGCGCGGAATGTGCAGCTGCTGACGCCGGAGCTGTTAAGGAAGGTGAACCGGGAAGTGGTGAAGGCAGGACAGCGACTGGCGGGATGGCAGGAAGGGGAGGAGCTGACGGCCCGCTGCGACAGTTTCGTGGTGGAGACGAACGTGGATTACCCGACGGATTACTGGCTGTTGCGGAACGCGCTGGTGGCGGCGTTGCTGGCGGTGGTGACGGCCTGCGAGACGGCGGGGGTGTCGGGCTGCCGGCAGCACAAGCACTGGAAGAGCAAAGTGGAATTGGCATACAGGCAACTCAGAGTGGCCTACAAGAGGAAGAACAAGAAAAAAGAGGTCAAGAGACTGCTGTCAGCGGGGGCGAAGCTGCTGAAGCGACTGAAGAAGCTGCGCCCGCAGCTGGAGGGCAGCGAGGTGGACGAGGGGCAACTGGGAGAGATTGACAGGCTGCTGGAGCTGGCGTATCGACTGAAGGATCAAGTCCGGAGGAGGCTGCTGAAAGGGGAGCAGATTCCGCATGCCGAGAAGGTGTTCTCAATTCACGCGGAGCACACGCGGTGGATTTCGAAAGGGAAGGCGGGTCAGCCGGTGGAGCTGGGTGTGCCGGTGGTGATTGTGGAGAGCAAGGAAGGATTCGTGCTGGGCTGGAAGAATCTGTGGAAGGAGGTGGATGTGGAGGTGACAGTGCAAGTGATGGAGGATATGAAGAAAGAGTGGCCGGACTTGGAAGGGTGCAGTTTTGACAAGGGGTTCTCCAGCATAGCGAACATCCTGGCGTTGGGAGGGGTGTTGGGCAAGCCGGCACTACCTAAGAAAGGGAAGCTGTCCAAGGCGGACAAGGAGCGGGAGAGCGAGAAGTGGTTCAAAGAGGCTAGGAGGGAGCATTCGGCGGTGGAGTCGGCGATTAACAATTTGGAGCAGCGGGGGCTGGACCGAGTTCTCGAGCAGGGCAAGGAAGGGTTCCGGCGCGTGGTGGCACGGTCGATCCTAGCGGCGAACGTGCATCGGATGGGTCTGCTGCTGCAGCGGGCAGCGCGGGCGGCTGCCAAGGAGCGTCGGGACTTGGATCGAGGGGGCGGGCGACTACGAAAAGCCGCCTAGCGCGGCGGAATACCCGGCGGATTGGACTGCGAACTAGGGTTCGTCGGGCGGAGGTGCGCGTTGCGTACGGGCGCCATGCGGGATTCATCCTGGAGTCGGAACGTAGAGCCGACAATCTTGCAGAATCAGCCCGAATCTCCGCTCACAGCCTGATAAGCTAGCTCAATTCCATACCATAAATCACTCGGAAATGGGGTTTTGTCGCAAGCACTACCTAGGAAGTATTTCTTCAGTGAGAGTTCCCAGTGTTGGCCATTGATGCTGCAGTGAGCGCTCTTGATCCGGAGTAGTTCCGAGCAGCTGTACTTCGAAACTGGATCGATTTACAGGTCCCTAGGCTTGGACATCACATGCACCAATCTCAAATCCAATTTGCTCAGAGAGACGCACTATCGTCCTCAGTAGAAGAACAAGCACGGTTTCCTCGGACACTCAGGGGCTAATTGCTGTGTCACCTCAAGCCGAGCAACTTGGTCAGTGTGGAAGCCCTGAACTCCAAGTTTCGGGTCTGGACCGAGGGAGAGTACTACCATACTCTTCACCAAGACCTCGCCCCCCGCACAACTGGGCCCGAACCTGCCAGCGCGTGCGCTGGGCGGACCCTGGAACCGACTTGCTCAAGCTGTTCCGGCCTCGCTGCCGGCACCCTATCAGCAAGCACCGCATCGTGCGGTTCCAGAACCGCCGGTACGAGGTGGACGTCGGCCTAGCCGGCCGCACGGTCACATTGCTGATCTACCCCGACGCCCCGCACGAGAGGCCCAGCGAGCTCGAGTACGAAACCCAGCCGCAGGGCGAGCCCAGGCTGGTCGACCCGCGCGCCTATGCGCGCTGCTGGCCGTCCGAGCCCGGGCCGCCCGCCCCTGACAGCCAGCCGGCCTTAGCACCGCGGACGAATGCGTCCCTCGCCTTAGCTCCTCGCTTCCGCACCGGTCCTCAATCCACACCCTAGGCGGTCGTGCTGAATGGCACTGTCTGGGTGGAGGTCCAGCAGGCCCTAGGGCTAACTGACCTCCACGCTGGAGGACTGGCAGGGGCGCGTGAACTTGGAGCGCAGTCGCACCACATCGGCACGGGCGCAACACCCCTCGACATGGTCATTGACCAGTCCCATCGACTGCATGAAGGCGTACGCCGTTGTGGGGCCCACGTACTTCCATCCGCGTTTCTTGAGCGCCTGCGCCAGCGCCACGGACTCAGGCGAAGTAGTGACGGTTTGCAGCGTCGTGCGATCAACGACGGCTGGGCGCGAGTCGGGCGAAGGCTCCCACTTCCAGAAAAACGCTGCGAGCGATCCGAATTCCGAGGCCGTCTCGATGGCCCGGCGAGCATTGTTGATCGTTGCCTCAATCTTGCCCCGGTGACGGACGATTCCCGAATTCCGCAGCAGCCGGCTGACATCCCGGGGGCCGAACGCCGCGACCCGCTCGACTTCAAACTGTTGGAACGCCTCCCTGAAGTTCGCCCTCTTGCGGAGGATCGTCAGCCAGGACAGGCCGGACTGGAAGCCTTCCAGGCAGATCTTCTCGAACAGCCGCCGGTCGTCGGCCACGGGCCTGCCCCATTCCCTGTCGTGGTAGTCCATGTAGGCATCGTCTGATCCAGACCAGTAGCACCGTCGCCGGCCGTCGGCCCCCTGTACGAGGCCCTGCGCCTCCAGTTGCGTCATTGTCCCTCCTGTCTGTCGCCTGCAGCTCGCACCGCCGCTTGCCGGACGTGACGCGCCTGCCGCGGCCCCATGTCAAGTCCAGAGTCTGACTCAGGACAGCGGCCCAGCCGCAGTCTCGAGTCCTGCTGATAGTATCGGTTGCGTGATCGCTCCAGTGTTCGGTGTTTCGATTCGGGACTGGCGGGATGCGAGGGGGCCGCGCGGAGCAGGCCACTGGCTGCCGGTGTCCAGGGTCTGCTTGATCTGCTTCCTCGTTGCGCTGGCGTGCTCCTGCGCACTTTGGCGTAGCCTTCCGCGTGGCCTGATCGTGTCGGAGGGGGCAATCAACACGGCTTCCATCGAGCGGGACGGAGAGCGGCTCCTGTTCTACGGAGATCCCGAAGAAGGAGCTGAGCCGGCGACGAAGGTCTTCTTGACCCACCATCGGCGCGACATTGCTTGGAGCGCGGTGGAAGCTGCGGATCAGGGGGCACGAGTCGTGGCGCCCGCAGCCGAACTGCAATATCTCAGCGGCGCCGAGGGTTTCTGGGACGAGTTCAGGGCGACTCGATTCCACGACTACGCCCAGCAGTCAACCAAGATCCTGACGCGCAACCTCACCGTGCATGAGCCGGCCGTCGGCGGTAGGTCCCTCAAGTGGAAGGACTTGGAGATCGCAGTGATGGACACTCCCGGGTTCACACGTGGCGCAGTCTCCTACGTGGTCGACTTCGGAGCCACGAAAGTGGCCTTCACCGGAGACTTGATCTTGGCGGGCGGCAGGGTACTGGACCTTTACAGCCTGCAGGACTCGATCGAGGAGACCGAGACGCGCGGGTACCACGGCTATGCGGCCCGCGCTGCCGATCTGATCGCGAGCCTAGGGAGACTCAAGGAGGCCCGGCCGGACATCGTGGTCCCGGCGAGGGGCCCAGTCATCACCGATCCGGCCACCGACATCGACCTGCTGCTTGACAGGATCCGCCGTCTGTTTCGCGCCTACTTCCAGACCGACGCGCTCCGCTGGTACTGGGGTGAGGACAACCTGCGCCAGCGCGCTCGCCGGATTCTTGGGGATGAGCCGCCCGAGTGGATGCCAATGGCGTTCCAGCTCCGCCAGACGCCGCCGCGCTGGTGGTACAAGTTTGGGACCTCTCGCCTGCTGGTGTCTGACACCAAGGCGGCCTTCCTCATCGACTGTGGCAGCGAAGACGTCATGCGGCAAATCCGCCGCCTCCGCCAGCGCGGCGTGTTCAGCCGGCTGGAAGGTATCTTCGTTACCCACTTCCACGACGATCACACTGAGTTCGTCCAAGCCATGGCCGACGAGGAGGGCGTCCCGGTCTACGCCGGCGCGGAACTGCGCGACATTCTGGAGAACCCGGATGCCTATCGCATGCCGGCCATGACCTACAAACCGATCCGTCCGGTGCAGGTCTTGTCGGAGGGACAGCGGATGCGCTGGCACGAATTCGAGTTCGAGTACACGTACTTCCCTGGCCAGGCCATCTACCACGGCGGTCTGGATGTCCGCCGCGACGGCGGGGAGAGGTACTTCTTCATTGGTGACTCGTTCAGTCCGTCCGGCCTAGATGACTACTGCCTGCTGAATCGCCACTTCCTGCATGACGGTCTCGGCCACTTCCGGTGCCTCGACCGCATCGAGGCGATGCGGGGTGAGTTCTGGCTCGTCAACCAGCACATTGACGAGGTGTTCCGCTACGATGCCGCGCAGCTCGCGACGATGCGCGAAGTGCTGCACGAGAAGCGAAGTGTGATCGCCGAGCTGGTGCCGTGGGACGACCCTAACTTCGGTGTTGACGAGCAGTGGGCACGCCTCTACCCCTATGGCCAGCAGGTGCGCCCGGGATCTCAGTTCGACCTCTATGCCGTAGTGTTCAACCATCTGTCGGAAACGGAAAATTTCCACATTGAGCCGAAGCTGCCGGACGGGTGGCGCAGCGAGCCGCCGTCCGCCGACTTGGAGTTGGAGCCCGTTGCTGAGGGGCGATTCCGGTTCCGGATCACAGCGCCGCCAAGCGCGGCCGGCGTCACGGTTGTGACTGCGGACGTGTCATTCCGACAGCACGACCTCCGGGAATGGATGGAGGCCATCGTGGACGCGAGAACGGACTGAGCGGGCCCGTTGGGCCCGTGCGTCAGGGTTCGGGCTGTGGGCCGGCAGCTGCGAGACCTCTTGGATTGGCTCGCCCCGCCTATCCCTCCTCTCGCAAGCTGCGCTGCAGCGAGCGCAGCTCGCGCTCTAGTTCCGCTATCAGTTGCGCGTGGCCCGGTTCGGAGTAGATGTTCCGCAGCTCGTGCGGATCCTCCTCGAGGTCGAAGAGCTCCCAGTACCCCTCTTCGCGGTAGTACTCGATCAGCTTGTAGCGCTCCGTCCGGACCCCGCGATGCGGTGTGATGCGGTGCGGGGTGCCGTAGTTGCCCGGGCGGGGGACGAAATTGGCGCCGTTCCGCGCCCAAGAGTCCTCGTAGTAGCTGTACAACATGGACTGCCGCCAGTCCTGCTCTGGGTTCCCGGCCAGCAGCCCCCTCAGGCTGTGGCCCTGCATGACTTCGGGAATCGGAACGCCGGCGAAGTCCAAGATCGTCGGGGCGATGTCCTGATGGATCACCATCCGGGACTCGACCTGCGCTGCCGGGACTATCCGTGGGTAACGCAGCAGCAGCGGAATTCGGAGGGAAGGCTCGTACATGAACCGCTTGTCGTACCAGCCGTGGTCCCCGAGGTAGAAGCCGTTGTCGCTGGTGTAGATCACCAAGGTGTCCTCAGAGAGCCCCCTGTCGTCGAGACGGTCGAGCACGCGGCCCAGCCCTTCGTCAACGCCCACGACCGCGCGGTGGTGGTCCTTCACGAAGCGCTGGAAGATCCAGTCCCGCTCCTGTTGGGGGTCGAGGCCCTCCGGGATCTCGCCGTGATAATCCGTCTTGAGACTCACTTCGAGACGCATGTCCAGCGCTCGCTCGGCCACTGAACGTGTAGAGTAGTCGTCATTGTACGTCTCAGGATACGGCCACTCGATGTCGTCGTAGAGCTTGGCATGGCGCGGAGCCGGCGTGAACGGGCGATGAGGCGCCTTCTGCTGGTAGAGCAGGCAGAACGGTTCGCTGCCGGCTCGATCGAGGAAGTCCAGCGCTAGGTCGGTGATGACATCGGTTGCGTACCCCTGCTCGCGAACTCGGCCGCCCTCGACCAGGAAGTCCGGGTCGAAGTATACGCCTTGGCCCGGAAGGATCTGCCACTCGTCGAAGCCCTTCGGTTCCTCGGGCAGATGCCACTTCCCGAACAGGCCGGTCCTATAGCCCGCCTCTTGAAGAAGCTCGGGGTAAGTCGGCACTTCCGGCCCGATGCGCTCGATCACTCCGGATCTCCGGGAATTCCCGCGGATCCCGTTGACGTGGGAGTAGGTGCCCGTCAGCACGGCGGCCCGGCCGGGCGCGCAGAGCGAGTTCGTGCAGAAGCTGTTGCTGAACCGAGCTCCCTCCGCCGCCAGTCGGTCTAGGTTCGGCGTCTCCAGCAGTGCGTGGCCAGCGCAGCTCATCTGGTCGGCTGTCTGGTCGTCCGTCATGACTACCAGGACGTTTGGACGTGGCGCGGTGGGTCCGAGTCCGCAGCCGGCCATGAGCGTCGAAGCGCCCGCTCCACCTGCCATGCGCATCAATTCGCGTCTATCCAAAGCAGCAATCACCTCGCGGCCAATCATAGGCCATGGGCAGGTAAGTCCGTAGTCGTCCAACAAGGTGCCGGGCAGCGAGTTCTGCAATGGACCATGCCGCTGGCCGAACTCCCCCAGTCGGGCGGCTGTGTACAGCCTACGGTAAGCGTGTCCCGCTCACTTCAGGAAATAGATCGCTAGTAACTCGTCTTCCATGGCGGCTCCCCCGGTTGCCTCGTCCAACTGAGACCGGAGACTCGCCAATGTATCGTCTGGAACGCCCCCAATGCGCAGTGCGTGCTTGCGTCTGAGGATGTCCGTGTCCGGCAGCTCCGCGAGTGCCTTCTCGCGGGCGCTGGCAGCTCGGTTCTTGTGGACCACCACGGTTGCGAAGCCGAGTTCCAGCAGCCGGGCTACGTCAACCCGAGCGTCCGGGCCGGGGACTCCCGCCAGCTGCGAGAGCGCCCGATCACCCTCAACGGAGCGCTCCACTTCGGGCGGATAAGTGGAGAGGTAGCCGCCTGCGATAGGCCTGCCGTGTACCGTCTGGTTGACCATGTTGTGAACGGATCGGTTTCGCTGGTGAAACGGGATGTCCAGCACCGCTCCCGGCCGGCTACGAACTTGCTCCAGCAGGGGGGAGTGTCTGACATCCTGCATCGGGAAGGGAAGCCAGCTGTACTCGGCCAGCAGAAAAACGGCTACGAGCGCCAGAGCTGCCGGGTGCTTCCAGCGCAGGACGCTCCAACCGAGGCCGGCTAGGACTGCCAAGCCCACGCTGGCCACGACCATGAATCGGTTCGCGACGCGGAGGCTTTCCAGCAGCGGGATCCAGCCTAGCGCCGAGAACGGTAGGGGGACCTGATCGTACCGCGTGCCGTTCCATAGTAGATCCGAACCCAGCGCGAGGACCACTCCGCCAGCTATGACCCCCAGCCAAGGCAGCGCCCTGCGGCCTCCACGCGCTGCGCCCAGCGCTGCCAGCGCGGCCGGCAGGAAGCCCAAGTAGCAGACGAAGCCTGCCGCCTGGTACGCACGATCGGCGTAGCGGGGCCGAACGGCGGGGCCGGCGATCGGGTTGGCGTACGTCGGCGTGAGTAGAAAGCTGGCGTCGATGCCCCGCGAGACCGGGTACTTGAGGCGGTACTCGTTGCCTTCGGTCATCAGCACGCCCATCGGAGCTAGGAGCGGGACAACCAACAGGACGGCCAAGGCGGCGCCGCAGGCTAAGTCCTTCCCGGCCCGCCGCAGCCGATCTCTGTTCCCGTAAACGTGCCAGAGCGCCCAAGGGGTGAGGATGATCCCCAGCTTGAGACCCAGGTGCCAGCTGCACAGGGCGTTTAGGCCGAAGCAAGCCCCCAAGGCGAGCGCATCCACAGTGCGGCCGGAGCGGGTCCAACGCAGCATGTAGAACAGCGACAGCGGGATGAATTGGATGGAGAAGAGATTCAGGTGCTCGAGGGTCTGCTCAATTGTCTGGGGGAAGTAAGCGAACACCAACCCCGCGAGAAATCCGGAGGCCGCGCTGCCAGTGAGCTCCCGTACGAACAGGTACATCCCGAAGCCGGCCAGAGTCAGCGCGAGGATCACGCAGAAGTTGTAGGCGGCGGCTTCGCCAAACGCCAAGTTGACGGGCATCGAGACGATCTGGTTGAACGGGGAGTGCGTGTGGAACACCAGATCGGCGCCGAATGGATGAAACAGCCACTCCGAACGCAAGGGGTCCAGACCTTCCAGCAAGCACTTCTTCCACCACCACAGATTCCAGTAGTTCTGCCAGACGTCACCCGCTCCTGCCGGCAGCGCGCTGCGCCACTGCAAGGCCAGCGGGAAAGTCATCCCGAGGGTTAGCGCCAAGTAGCAGCCCAGTGCCCCAGTGTTGCGAAGGAGGGCCGGGGATTGCCGGATGCGAGCGGGGATGGAAGGGGGCACGGTGCGACGGCGGTCGACACGCGACGGCGGCCCGTCGCGCAGCATCAATCAGCTGTTCCTATCTTCCATGGTCGTGCGGTCTCGGTCCCATCGCGCCGGGAGGCGGTCTCCGTGGCTCACTCCCGGGCATGGCGCAACAGGTCGTGGCATTGCCCCGATCCAGCGGAGTGGGCCGTCTGGCGGCAGCACGACGCATCAGGCTGTGGCCATGCCTGTCATCCGATTCCGGTAAGCCGCTCCCAGATCGAGTTGTCTTGTGCCTAGGGGGTTTCTCACTGATGGCTTCGGTGTCAGCGTGTATCGGGCTGATCGGACCGATCTAGGCAGCCGGAGAGCGTTGAACCGAACTCCAGTCTCGGACAGTTCTGCGGACGGTGCCGAATGGCCATCACCGGAACGCGGTCCGGCCGCTGCGTGGCACAAGCGGTAGCCCACTCCCGCGGCACATCTCCGCGCCGATCCGAGGCGCCGCCCCAGAAGCCGCCTGACAGGGCGCTCGCTGCACTCGCCCGCCGCGCGCCTCCGGCCGAGGAAGCGGTCTTCACAGACACAGACTGAGTGGCATCCGGATTGGCCAAGCACGCTCGGCCTCCCGGCGAATCGGCTTCCCTAACAGCATTGCCTGCCCGCTGCAAGCGGCCGTCGGGAACCAAGCTCCGGTTCAAATCGGCTGATTCGAAGAATCGGCCAGCTCCTCCGCCATGTCCTGCAGGAAGACCACGTCTACAGGAATCCCGGCCTCTTCCAGCCGCCGCAGGTCAGACTGGACCTCGACACCCAATGCCCCGTAGGTACTGAAGAAATCTTGGGCAGCGGCATGGTCCCCGTCGCCTTGAAGGCGCAGAATCTCTCCAGCGAGGGAGTCCACCGCGGAACGCATCCTGTCCGGGTCGACCCGGTAGGTCCCGGTCTCGCCGTCCCGAGAAAACGCTCCTGCCTTCTCGAAGTAGTTCAGCGTGATCGCGTTGGCGACTCCGTGGGCGCTGGAGGCACCGAACCGGATCGAGCGGAGGATGCCGGCCATGAAAGTGACGTAGTTCCCCACCGGGTTCCCACCGTCGACCGCGGAATCGGCAGCACCTCCTCCGGACCGGCTCGGTCGGCCATCCTGGGTCAAGCCCGAACCCAGTTCGCCGGCGGCATGCAGCCTGCCGACCATATGGAGGCCGAGAATGTCCGCCTTGGCCTCCTCCAAGGCCGACGATGCTTCCTGCAACGCTTCACGGACGGTCCCTCTGCCGGTCAGCGTGTTCTTGATTCCCAAGCCGTGCGCCACCTCGTGAAACATCGTGTTCTCGAAGAAGGCGTCGAAATTGATGCTCCCCCGCTGGCCCGGGTCGACCAGCAGGTCGGCTATCGGCAGCAGGATGTTCTCGAACTTGGCCCGCATAGCGTTCTTGAGCTGGAGCCGTCGGGAGCCCTTCTCCAAGTGCAGTTGCTCGTCGTTGGGCAGGTTGATGGCTATCGTCTTGGCGCCGGCGTTGCAGTCGCCGGCGTAGTAGAGCACGTCGTAGGCGTTCAGTTGAGCTTGGGTGCCCGGCTCCTCGGACTTGTATTCGTCGGCCACCGGCAGGCCGTCTTGGAATTCGGGCAGCATGGCGGAGAACCGCTCCAGCCTCTGGCTCCAGTCCTTGTCCTTGATCAGGACATAGGCCTCGAAGGCGGCCTTCCTGCCGAACAGCCTGTCCTCGTAGGTCTCGATCGGGCCGATCACCAGATCGACGGCGTTGTCGCGCATATCGAGCCACGCGCTGTCGCTGGGCTGGTATTCGCCGGTCTCAAGCGCGACGGCCCGCAGTTCCAAATACCTGCGAAAGCCCATGTCTTCAGCCTCGGCCGCAGCGGTGCGCAGCAGATCGGCCGCAGCGGAGATCTCTTCGCGGAACGCCTGGTGGTAAGGGACTGCCTGCAGCGCCCCTGCGTCCGAACGCCGGACCAAGGTGTACAGGCTCTCAAGCGCAGGATCGGAGGCGGCGGCCTCGGCAAACTCCTCGGGCGTCATGTCCCGTGGGTAGAAGTTCGCTCCGGGAGGCTTCTCGCCGATCCCCGATAGCAGCGGCCGGTTGTCGCCCAGCCGGTCCCAGGGACCGTAATTGATCTGCACGAGCTGGCGGGCATCCGGATCCTCGATCCCGGCGAGGAGATGCTCGGGGTCGCCGTACGCCTGCCTCCAGAACAGGCCGTCCATGATCCGCGCAGCTCGGATCAACATCGGCAGGATCGATCGTTGACGGTCCGACAGGCCGCTCAGGTCCGGCTCGAGCTTGACGGGCACATAGTCCTCGACCATTGAGGCGTAGTCCACCTCCGGCACCTCCGTATCTGTGCGCAGGTCGCCGCAGGCCATCAAGCAGGCCAATCCGAAGACGGCTGAAGCGATGCTGGTGCGCACCGGCCTAATGTACCGCAGCGCCTTCGTAGTCCGCGGTCCCATTCAGCGGAGAATGCGGAAAGGGTTGAAAAGGCGGCCCCGGCGTGGCTGTTCCGGCTGCGGCTGGGGCAGGGACGGCTTGAACCCCGTGACGTAGAGGGCACCCGTCTCCTGCAGTCCGATTCGGCGCTTGATCTGCTCGCGTGGGCGATCCTTCGGAATCGGGGAGTCGTCAGGTATGGCGTCTGTGGAGACGTCGCGAAACCCAGCCTTGCGGAACGTAGCCGCCCAGCCCTCGGCGTCCAGCCGGTGGAGGTCGATCCCTAGATCCGCGTCCCAACCCTCCGAGTAGGGGTTTCCCTCGTAGTAGTTGATCAGAATGTGGAACGAGCCGCCGAACGCGCAGACGCGGTAAATCTCCTGGGCCGCACGGTCTGGGTCGGTCCAGTAGTAGGCCGACTCGATGCTGACCACCCTGGTGAAGTAGTCCTCCGCCCAAGGGATCTCCTCAGCCGAAGCCGGCGCGAACAGTGCGTTGGCTACGCCGCGGCAGGCGCGTCGGGCCGCCAGGATCATCTCCATCGACGGGTCGATGCCGACGAACGCGCCTTCCGGCATCTGCCCCTCCAGCATGCGCGCAACCCACCCGAGACCGCAGCCAACATCCAGTACCCGCGCGTCTTTGGGAAGCTTGATGCGACGCATCATGAGGCGGACTAGGCGCATGTGGCGCCGCTCCATGCCGTCAGCGGTTCCGTTTCGGGCCCACTCATCGAAGACAGCTCGGACCGCTTCGGCGCTGTCAGTAGCTGGCGACATCGGTTCGATCCTCACCATCGCCCGTCCGAATCCCGAGTGCGCCGGCCGTCTCGCTGCTGCGGTTGGCTGCCGGTCGCTCTCAGTCCGCACGATAACACCGGGTGCGCTGTGACTCCCGCTCCTGCCGGACGGCTCCCAGGCGGCCGCAGACCGGGTCTCGCCCCGCCCTTCCGGATGTGCTAATTTCTTGGCAACCCGATTGCGGAACGCGTGATCGGAACTGTTGGTAGACATGTGGTGGGGATCGGCAATTGAAGCTGCGTCGGCGGGAGAATCGCCCCATCGCGGTGCGTCGGTTTCGGAAGCCCGCCGGTTTCGTCGAGTTGCAAAGGGAGTAGCGACATGGTACGCAGAGCGATTGCACTGGTATTTCTCCTTGGACTGTTGTCCGGGGCGCTGTACGGACAGGCCACCGGACTGATCATCGGCACGGCCCAGGACGGATCAGGAGCCGTGATTCCAGGAGCCGCCGTCTTGGCGGTCAACGAACGTACGGGCATCGAGCAGTCCGCTGAAACCGACGCCCAAGGGCGGTTCAGCTTCCCGCGCACTCCGGTGGGCGACTACCGGGTGGAGGTGCGCAGCGACGGCTTCCGCACGTTCTCGTCAGGGACGTTCCGCCTTGACGCGGACCAGAGCCGGCAAGTCACCGCCGTGCTCGAGATCGGCCAGGTCACGGAGGTGGTGACGGTCGAGGGCTCGGTCGCCCAAGTAGAGACCTCGAACGCGACGCTCACCGAGATCATCGACGAGCGCCGGATCACCGAGCTGCCGCTGAACGGTCGCAATCCGATCCAGCTGATCATGCTCGTTCCCGGTGTCAACACGGGCCCTGGGGGAGTGATCTCGCAGTTCGGGGCGTTCAGCGTCAACGGCGCTCGGTCCCAGTCGAACAACTACATGCTCGACGGCGGGGACAACAACGATCACCAAGGCGGTGCTCCGATGATCGTCCCCAATCCCGACTCGCTGGAGGAGTTCAGCATTCAGACGCAGAACTTCTCTGCCGAGCACGGCGGGGCGATGGGCGGCGTCATCAACGCCGTTACGAAGTCGGGCACTAACGAGATCCACGGCAGCGCATTCAACTTCCTGCGCAACGACGTACTCGACTCGGCCAGCTTCGACGCCAACCGCACCGGCCAGCAGAAGGGCAAGCTCCGCCGCAACCAGTTCGGTGCGACGATCGGCGGCCCGATCGTAAAGAACCGGGCCTTCTTCTTCTACTCGTACGAGGGCACGCGTACCCGCCAGGCGCAAACGTTCCTGCACAACGTGGCCACCGACCTGGAGCGGGGCGCGGACTTCTCAATGACCCGCAACCGCCCGACGGATCCAGACACTGGGGAGCCATTTCCTTCGGATGTCATTCCTCAGTCCAGGTGGAATCACGTCGCGCCGAACTACTTGGACGCGCTCGTTCCGAGGGCTAACTTCCTCCAGACGCGCGGCGACGGATCCGTGCTGGGCCGCATCAGCTTCAACCGTCCGGACAATCCAGACCGCGACCAGCACATCGTACGGGTCGACCAGCAGGTCACCGACAAGCAGCGTGGCACGTTTCGGATGTTCCGTAACGTCGATGACCGGTTCCGCGCCGCCAACGTGCCGACGCTGACCCAGAATGAGGGCTTCAAGAACTGGAATTTGCAGGGCTCCCACACGTGGACCATCGCTCCCAGCCTGCTCGGAGTCGGACGCTTCACGTGGAACCAGGTTGACCAGCTCCGCGGCGGCAACCCCGTGATGTTCGACGGCCAAGTTGCGACCTACGAGACGCTGGGCGTCAACGCCGTCCGAGCTGCGCCGTTCAGTCCGGAGGAGCAGGCGGTGACCTGGAGGGGATCGGTCGCTGGCTACTGGAACCTGGGGCAGGTCAACGTGTTGAACACCGACCGCCAGACTTACCACGCGGTCTACGACATGCTCTGGACTCGCGGCGGGCACATGATCAAGTTCGGCGGCGACTTCCGCTGGTCGAAGAGCGACCGGCTGACCAACAATCGCGTAGATCCGCAGTTCACGTTCAACGGCAACAGGAGCGGCCTGAGCCTCGGGGACTTCTTCCTCGGGCTGCCGTCTCGGTTCGTGATGGGGTCGCTGAGGATCAACCGCATCCGCAACATCGGCACGAACTTCTACCTGCAGGACGACTGGAAGGCCACGCCGAACCTGACCGTCAGCATGGGCGTGCGCTGGGAGCCGTACCACCAGTTCTACTCGGAAGACGACGAGCTCTCCGTGTTCGGCCCCGGCCAGCAGTCGTCCTCGTACCCCCAAGCCCCTCCCGGCCTGCTGTACGCCTCGGATCCGGACATCCCGCGCGGCGGTGCTCCGCGGGACATGAACAACTTCGCGCCCAGGATCGGAATCGCCTGGCAGCCCGGCGGCGACGCTAAGACGGCGGTGCGGGCCGGTTACGGGCTGTTCTACGACATGCCCGTGTTTCATTCGCTGAGCCAGTTCGTCAACAACCCTCCGTTCTCGATGCAGTTCGACCGGCGGCAAGCCGACCTCAACGCGTCCGGCGCGACCTTCGACGAGCCGTTCCGGGGCCGAGTGAACCCGTTCCCGTTCAGCCCGCCGCGCACGGACGAGGAGCGCCGCTCGTTCCAGTTCGTGACTCCGATCCTGTTCGGACGGAGCGTCAGCCCGAACTTGGTGGCCGGCTACAACCAGCAGTGGAACTTCAACATCCAGCGCGAGCTGCCCTACCGTATCCTCGTCACCGGGGCTTACATCGGCTCGAAGGCCGCCAAGCTGCCGCTCGTGCTCGATGTCAACGTGCGCCCGGCGCGCAGCAGCGGCCGACCCAACGTGCGTCCGCATTCCGATTTCACCGCCATCCGGGAGTACCAGTCGATCGCCTACAGCAACTACCACGCGCTCCAGCTCACGCTCAACAAGCGCATGAGTCGCGGTTTCACAGTGCTGGCCCACTACACCTGGTCGAAGACGATCGACCTGTACGCCACCAACGACCAGTTCAACCCCCAGAACATCGAGGACCTCGACGCCGAGAGGGCGCTGGCCAACTTCCATCGCGGGCACAGGATGGTGGCGTCCTTCGTGTGGGACGTGCCGTCGCCGGTAAGCTCGGGCGTAGGGAAGAATGTGCTGGGCGGCTGGCAGATCAACGGCATTTACTCAGCGCAGACCGGCGACCCCGTCAATGTCTTCCACGGCCGCGACCTCGCCGGGACGACGATCGGGGGGGGCCAGCGGCCGAACTTGGTCGGCGATCCGCACTCCGGAGTCAATCGCAGCCGGTCGGCCATCATCGACGGCGGCTCTTGGTTCAACACTGGCGCCTACGAGCTGCCCGCCGGGGGCTACTTCGGAAATCTCGGACGGAACTCGATGACCAGCCCGGGAGACTGGAACCTCGACCTAGGCATCTTCAAGAACTTCGACCTCACGGAGTCCGTCAAGATCCAGTACCGCTGGGAGATGTTCAACGCGCTCAATCACGCCAACCTGACGAATCCAGTGGGTCGCGTCACCAGCGGAACATTCGGCGAGATCCTCCGGCTGACCGGCCCGCGGATCATGCAGATGGGCCTGCGGATCGAGTTCTGAGCGATCAGGTCCCGACTGGGACTCCACTCGGCCGGCAGGGCAACCGCCCCGCCGGCCACAATTCGACCGCAGGGAGCCGCCGGCGCAGGTGCTGCGCTGGTGGCCGCGCGTAACGAAGGGCCCCGCGGCCTTGTCGCTGGTTGGCGCATCTCAGCCCGGCCACTGCTGGGGGACCCGGCGCCCGGGCGGCGCGTCTTCGTGTCCGCTTCGTAAAGGGCGCCGTCCTCAGCAGCCGCCGAGAAAGCACAGGTCCGTGATGTCCACCAAGAAGAAGACGATGCACATTTCGTCGGTGGTCCGGTCGCCCCAGCCCACGGGAATCGGTGGGTCGTTCGGATTGTTCGGGTTATTGGCCGAATTGTCGTAGACCGCCAGCACGTCGATCTGGTCGCTGGCGTGGAAGGGGATGGGGTCGACGTAGGAGTACATGCTCTGCCAGTCGAAGTCCCAGTCGTCGATGCGCACCAACGGCGTCACCTCGCCCTCCTCGGACACCTTCTGAGCGGAGATCTCTCTGCCCAGCATGTGCATGTGCGGCGCGACCGCTCGGATGTGCACGGGGAACACGCCGACGCTCTCTAGGAACGCCCCCAAGGCCCCCACGGCGAGCGCTCTCAGGTTGAGCGAAGCACGTACTTCGTAGCGCTCCTCGCCAGGCGGTATGACGAAGCTGGCGTTGAGGGCGGGAACGACGATCGCGTTCCTAGCGGTCGGCTGTTCCGCGAAGTGCAGGCCGATGCGGGTGCTGTCGGGATTCTCGGAGCCGTCCGGATGGTAATGCACTTGGACGACCATCCGCGCCCCGGGGCGCAGAACGTACCCGGATCCTTCGGGCAGCACTTGGGCCCGGGCTCCGGGAGCCCACAGGGCAAGGAAGTAGGAATCGACCGGCAGGAAGAAGCCGTTGAAGGAGACTCCGGAATTCCCGTAGCACTCGTAGCCGGGTTGCGGCGACATGTCGGCCGCCTCTAGGGCCTCGGACTCGCCTTTGGGGTCTCCGTACAGGATCACGTGATGCACGATCCGACGGTTTCCCGGCTGTACCTCGACTGTGACGATGCTCTTGCGCTCAGTAATGTCCTCCGGCACCGGGACGCTGAAGCAGCGGAAATCGTCGGACTGGCCGGCGTCGGGAGTGTAGTCGGGTGCTTGGACGATCAAGTCCGGCTCGCCCTTCGCCCAGTCGTCGTTGAATTCCAGCGGCACCGGTAGGTCCTCGGGGTCGCCCTCGGGCGCCCCGGCGTCAACCCACCGGGCGATCAAGTCGAGTTCCGCTTCACTGAGCCTGCGGCTTCCGAGAAAGTCCCCGAAGCCCTCTACGGCCTTCCAAGGGGGCATCCTCCGCGTCTGCGTTTCGTGCTTGATCAACGCGGCCCAATCCTTGGCTGACTCGTAGTCCATCAGTGAGAACGGAGCCACCTCGCCTGGTCGGTGGCAGGTCTGACAGCGCGCCTGGAAGAGGCGGACGATCTGGTTGCTGAAGGTGACCGCCGCCCCAGCCGACGGGGAGAAGGCCACTTGGACAGAGTTGGACCGGAATCCGCCAGCCACCAGCTCAATATCGACGAGCTGCCGCTGAGCGAGCGTCGCCGGGAGCGGACCGACCTGCACGAAGTCCATTCCCGCCGATCCTTCCTGCGCCTCTTCGATAACGGCTGGGACCGACACCCCGCCAACGGTCGCGACCAGACTCGCAGCGTTCCGGATCCCAGTTCCAGCCAGCCTCAGGTACAGCTTGCTCGCTTGGACAGCGGGGTTCAGCAGGACGGGCTCGTACGCGCCCCGTTCGTCGTTGTAATAGGCCACATCCTCGGTGGACTGCGAACCGTCCTCAGTGTTCACGCGGATCGCGCTCGCCGCCGCAAGTCCGCCGCCGCTTGAGGCGGCCGAGAACAGGCCGGGGCTGACCAGACGCACCGTGAATTGGCCGTCGGCCAACTCAGTCTCGCCGCGCCGCGCTACTAGGTGGGCGGTGCCTGCGGGGACATCGGGGATGAGAATCACCAGCCGACGGGGCTCAACGGCCAGAATTCCGGCCGCCCGGGCAACGTGGTCCGAACCTTCCACCTCAACGGTCACGGAGTCCAGCTCGGACGCAGGGACGCCTCCTGGGGCCCTGGTGGTTCGGTCTGCGAACTCTCCCGGCACCACTGCCAGAGACTGAGGAGCGACGGGCTGTTCAGGATCGAGGCTGGCCCAAGAGAGAACTTCGAGCGCGGTGCCGTGGCCTGGCAGGGGCTGCGCCAGTGCGACGGCCGTCGCCACGCTGGCCAACGCCACCGTCAGCCGAGACCGTCTGTGCTGGGTTCCCATCTCTTCTTGAATTCTACCGGATCCTGCCCGCGTTGCGGTGGCCGTGCGTCCTTCCTGTGGTCTGCAGCTGAGGCGGGGCCGCCTTGCGATAATGGGCGAGATCCGATGATTCGGCAGTCCCTCACGTATCGCGACGCAGGAGTTGACATCGACGAAGCGGACCGGGCGACCGACCGCATTCGCTCCTTGGCGGGTCGGACGTTCAACGAGAACGTCCTGACCGGCATCGGCTCCTTCGGCGCCGTCTACTCGCTGGCCGGCCTAGGGCTGGAGGACCCCGTCCTGATCAGTTCGGCCGATGGCGTCGGCACCAAGGTCAAGGTCGCCTTTGCCTCAGGACGGCACAACACGGTCGGGCAGTGCCTAGTGAACCACTGCGTCAACGACATCGCGGTCCAAGGGGCCGCTCCGCTGTTCTTCTTGGACTATTTCTCGGTAGGGAAATTGGACGCGGGCGTAGCCGAGCAGGTGGTGCGGGGCATCAGCTTGGCCTGCGAGCAGAATTCGGTCGCACTGATCGGAGGCGAGACCGCGGAGATGCCGGACATGTACAGGGCGGGGGAGTACGACTTGGCGGGCTTCATCGTAGGGGCGGCCGAGAGATCGGAGCTCCTGCTGGGAGCGAAGGTCACCGCGGGCAGCGTGCTGATCGGCCTGGCGTCCTCGGGGCTGCACACCAACGGCTACTCACTGGTCCGGAGAGCGTTCTTCGAGATCGGCGGCTATGGCATCGACGAATACATTCCGGAATTGGACGCCACGGTGGCCCAAGAGCTGCTGCGGGTGCATCGGAGCTACCTGCGGCCCCTCAAGGCGTTGGCTTCCGCTGGCCTGCTGCAGGCCGCGGCGCACATCACGGGGGGCGGCGTCACGGACAACGTCCCTCGGATGCTGGCCAAGGGCCTCGAGGCCCGGATCCGGCTGGGCAGCTGGCCCGTGCCGCCGGTGTTCGGCTTGATCCAGAGGCTCGGCGACATCGATTCGGGCGAGATGCGGAGGACCTTCAATCAGGGCCTCGGCATGATTGCCTGTGTGCCCGCCGGAAAGGCTGAAGCCGCGTTGGCGGTATTGGAGTCTTCGGGTGAGGCAGCGTTTCAAGTCGGCACCGTCGCATCTGGAAACAGGGGAGTGGTTTACGAATCATGAGCCGGCTAGGCATCCTGATTTCGGGTCGAGGCTCCAATTTCGAGGCCATCGCCGATAGCATCGACCAAGGGCGGCTCGATGCGGAAATTGCCGTTGTGATTAGCAACAATCCCCACGCGCGGGGCCTCCACCGGGCCCGGCGACGCGGCATCCAGGCCGTTTGCGTCCGGTCGCGGGCCATGGAGCGGGAGGCCTACGACCGCTTGGTCGTGGCCAAGCTGCGGGAGGCGCGAGTCGATCTGGTCTGCTTGGCGGGCTTCATGCGATTGCTCAGCGCCTACTTCGTCGACGAGTTTCCTCAACGCATCCTCAACATCCATCCCTCCCTGCTGCCGTCGTTCCCAGGACTGGAGGGGCAGCTGCAGGCGCTTGAGCACGGAGTCAAGTTCAGCGGCTGCACGGTCCACTTCGTCGACGAGCACCTCGACGCCGGGCCGATCGTAGCCCAAGCGGTCGTCCCCGTCTTGGACTCAGACGATGAGGCTGCACTGTCCGCCCGCATTCTGAAGGAGGAGCACCGTATCTACACAGAGGCTGTGCGGCTGGTTCTGAGCGGCCGGTTCCGGATTCAAGGCCGGCGTGTGCTTTCCGAATGATGACGATTCAGCAGCAGATTGAATACCTTCGCAAGGGCTGCGCCGAGATCATCTCGGAAGCGGATCTGGGTGCACGGCTGGAGCAGTGCGCCAAGGAGGGCCGGCCGCTGCGGGTCAAGGCCGGCTTCGATCCGACCTCCCCCGACCTCCACCTCGGGCATACCGTGCTCGTGCGGAAGATGAGGCACTTCCAAGACCTCGGCCACACGGCGATCTTCCTAATCGGCGACGTCACGGGGCTCATCGGCGACCCGACCGGCCGGAACGCAACGCGCCCTCCCATGACGCGCCAGCAGATTCGGGAGAACGCCGAGACTTACAAGCAGCAGGTGTTCAAGATTCTCGACAAGGACCGTACCGAGGTGCGTTTCAACGGGGAATGGCTGCTGGAGCTGGGCACGCTGGGCATGATTCGCCTCTGCTCCAACGCGACGATCGCGCAACTGCTAGAGCGGGACGACTTCTCGAAGCGCTACAAGGACGGCAAGCCGATCAGCTTGCACGAGTTCCTCTATCCCCTCACCCAGGCGCAGGACTCTGTGGCACTGCGGGCCGATGTCGAGCTGGGAGGCACCGATCAGAAGTTCAACCTCCTGCTGGGCCGGGAGCTGCAGGCGAGCCACCGGCAGCAGAGGCAGGTCGTGATGACCGTGCCCATCCTCGAGGGGCTCGACGGCGTGCAGAAGATGTCGAAGTCCCTCAATAACTACATCGGCATCTGCGAGCCGCCGGACGTCATGTACCGCAAGGTAATGCAGATCTCCGACGAGCTGATGTTCCGCTACTTTGAACTGGTGACCGACTTGTCGGTGCGGGCCATCGACGAGCTCAAGCGGGCCGTGGCCGGGGGCAAGACCCATCCGATGGACCTCAAGAAGCGCCTTGCGCGCCGCATCGTGCGCGACTTTCACGACGAGCGCGGGGCCCGGGCGGGCGCGGCGGCGTTCCGCAAGGTAGTCCAGGACAAGGGCGTCCCGGACACGATGCCCGAGATGCGCCTGCCGGAGGAGATGCGCGGGCTGTCTGCGATCCGCATTGACAAGCTGCTGCGGGCGTCCGGACTTGCTCGATCCGGAGCCGAGGCGAATCGCAAGTTGAGAGCCAACGCCGTCAGCGTGAACGGGACCAAGCATCGCCAAATGACCTACGACCTTCCGGACGGGGTCTCGGAACTAGTTCTGAAGTTCGGCAAGAAGTGGACGAGAGTGTTGCTGTAGCGACCATGCCGGAGGCGTTAGGATTTTGTGACCTCGCTACTCCGAGAGTCAGCGAGCGCGAGAACGGGTTGCTCGAGCTGGTCACGGAGTGACACCTTCGCGGTGCTTGAAGCTGCCCGGGTGGCTCGCCGGACCTAGGCAGGCAGCATTGCTGAAGGCCTGCCGCTCGGAGCAGCGGACTGCGTGCCCGGGCGCCGCTAGGTCCCAGCCCCACCAACCGCAGGCGTACCTAGTGCTTGCGACAAAACCCCATTTCCGAGTGATTTATGGTATGGAATTGAGCTAGCTTATCAGGCTGTGAGCGGAGATTCGGGCTGATTCTGCAAGATTGTCGGCTCTACGTTCCGACTCCAGGATGAATCCCGCATGGCGCCCGTACGCAACGCGCACCTCCGCCCGACGAACCCTAGTTCGCAGTCCAATCCGCCGGGTATTCCGCCGCGCTAGGCGGCTTTTCGTAGTCGCCCGCCCCCTCGATCCAAGTCCCGACGCTCCTTGGCAGCCGCCCGCGCTGCCCGCTGCAGCAGCAGACCCATCCGATGCACGTTCGCCGCTAGGATCGACCGTGCCACCACGCGCCGGAACCCTTCCTTGCCCTGCTCGAGAACTCGGTCCAGCCCCCGCTGCTCCAAATTGTTAATCGCCGACTCCACCGCCGAATGCTCCCTCCTAGCCTCTTTGAACCACTTCTCGCTCTCCCGCTCCTTGTCCGCCTTGGACAGCTTCCCTTTCTTAGGTAGTGCCGGCTTGCCCAACACCCCTCCCAACGCCAGGATGTTCGCTATGCTGGAGAACCCCTTGTCAAAACTGCACCCTTCCAAGTCCGGCCACTCTTTCTTCATATCCTCCATCACTTGCACTGTCACCTCCACATCCACCTCCTTCCACAGATTCTTCCAGCCCAGCACGAATCCTTCCTTGCTCTCCACAATCACCACCGGCACACCCAGCTCCACCGGCTGACCCGCCTTCCCTTTCGAAATCCACCGCGTGTGCTCCGCGTGAATTGAGAACACCTTCTCGGCATGCGGAATCTGCTCCCCTTTCAGCAGCCTCCTCCGGACTTGATCCTTCAGTCGATACGCCAGCTCCAGCAGCCTGTCAATCTCTCCCAGTTGCCCCTCGTCCACCTCGCTGCCCTCCAGCTGCGGGCGCAGCTTCTTCAGTCGCTTCAGCAGCTTCGCCCCCGCTGACAGCAGTCTCTTGACCTCTTTTTTCTTGTTCTTCCTCTTGTAGGCCACTCTGAGTTGCCTGTATGCCAATTCCACTTTGCTCTTCCAGTGCTTGTGCTGCCGGCAGCCCGACACCCCCGCCGTCTCGCAGGCCGTCACCACCGCCAGCAACGCCGCCACCAGCGCGTTCCGCAACAGCCAGTAATCCGTCGGGTAATCCACGTTCGTCTCCACCACGAAACTGTCGCAGCGGGCCGTCAGCTCCTCCCCTTCCTGCCATCCCGCCAGTCGCTGTCCTGCCTTCACCACTTCCCGGTTCACCTTCCTTAACAGCTCCGGCGTCAGCAGCTGCACATTCCGCGCCACCGTCCGGCTGGTGAACTCCTTCAACTCCATCGATCCGATCCCCAGCATCTGCCTCAGGTCCAGGTGCTTGCTTGCCAGCTCCGCCAGACGATCGAAATCACATCCCAATCCCTGCTTCACCAGGGCCAGCACCAAGACTGCCCACAGGTCCATCCCCGGCCGACCGTTGTTCGGATCCAAGCCGCTCACCGCTTTCGCTTCCCCTGCGTCCTGCCCGCCGTCCTGCGGCCGGAACAGCTCTTCCTTCAGCAGGCTGAAGATTCTGTCTCTCAGGTCCTTGCTGCTGTAGATGAACTGGATGCCCTTCAGCACTGCGGGGATGTCGTCCCGCGACTGCGGGTTGATGTCGATCGCTTCAATCGGCACGCTCCCCAGCTCCAGCTGCGGGTTGATGACCTTTCTCATGCCTTCCTAATAGCACACTCCGGTCTCCGATCGCAACCCTTGAAGTCCGTGCGGGAGCCTGATCTGGAAGGCTGTCCAACCGTCTCCCGCCCTCCTCAAGATGGGGTCCGGTGCTCAGGAGGGCAGTCGGTTGAGAAGCTCAGTAGCGGTCTGATCCACGACCTTCAGCATCCTCTTGCAGAGCAGTTCGCATGCGAGTCTCGGCAGCCTTCGTCCGGACTAACGCGATCTGTTTCCCGCTGTTTCGGCACCGGCTCAGTCCATCCGCGCGGCTCCTGAGGGCTGATTCCGCCTCACGCAGGCTGCGAAGATGGCCCCTCCAGCTCCGGATCGGCCCCCGCCGCGGCATTTCGGTGCGATCTTCGCAGTCGATGAAATCACTCATGTAGTACTAGTTGCCCAAGCTTCATACTGTATATTCCGTCTTGCGCACATCCCGCATCTTTTGTCGCAGGCACTACCTAGCGGACGGCGCTTCAGAGATGTGGAATGGCGAGAGCCAGCGCGTCCCTGCAGTGGTGACCGCTGCTCCACGGCCCAAGCGGTGAGTACGGCACGCCGGTGCGCTCAGAGGCGCTGCAGGATGGGGGTCGGTTGCGACACTCACGCTTGGCCTAGCACTGGCAATTTCACGCTCAGCCCGGCAACCAGATCGGTCCACCGTCGGCTCCAGGCCGTCCTCGACCGCTTAGTGTGCCGAAGTGCGGGGGCATCGCCCCTAGATCCCCCACGGATGTGGGCCCACCTGATCTGCGTGCTTCAATGGGAGAACAAGTGCCTAGAACCTTCTACGTGAAGAATTTCGGCTGCCGGGCCGCACAAGCGGACGGGGCGGGGATCGCTGCCGCGCTGGCTGCTCGGGGTCTGTCCCGGACGGAGGACAGCGGCGCGGCCGACATGGTTGTGGTGAACACCTGCACGGTCACGTCAGAGGCGGACCGGGACGCGAGGAAGGCAATCCGGAG
Source organism: Bryobacterales bacterium (assembly GCA_963662745.2). Classification (GTDB taxonomy): domain Bacteria; phylum Acidobacteriota; class Terriglobia; order Bryobacterales; family UBA6623; genus VXMF01. Next base: position 1,728,627 of record CAXXUI010000001.1, on the reverse strand, counting down.
GGTCCATCGCGAGAACGCGCAGGCGGAGATTCTTGTTACTGGCTGTTATGCTCAGCGCAAACCTGCTGATCTGGCTGGTCTTGACGGTGTGAAGTGGGTCGTCGGGAATTCAGACAAGCACCGGGTGGCGGACCTGCTTGCTCCCGAGCTAGTCCAGATCACCGGCGGGCCGAGCGAAGTCCCCTACCACGGCGGCGTTACGGATCCGGGAACGCTGGTTTCCGAGATCTCCCAGCAGAGGGAATTGATACCGCTGCCGGTCGGCGATCCGCTCGGTCGTAGCCGGCCCAACGTAAAAGTGCAGGACGGTTGCGGCAACCGCTGCTCATTCTGCATCATCCCCTCCGTGCGGGGCCGCAGCCGGAGCGCAAGTTGCGGCGCCGTGGTTCGCGAGGTGCGACAGCTGCAATCCGTCTATCCAGAGGTCGTTCTCACCGGCATCAACCTAGGTCGCTGGGGCAGGGATCTGGATGGCCGGCCTAAATTCGCGGATCTGCTTCGCGCGCTGCTCGCTCAAACAGACATGGGGCGCATCCGGATCAGTTCGGTGGAACCCATGGACTGGACTTCCGAGCTGCTGCACCTAGTGGCTTCTTCGCCCCGCATCGCCGAGCACATGCACGTGCCGCTGCAGTCCGGCTCGGACGCGGTGCTGAAGAGGATGCGGCGCAAGTACCGCGTTCGGCATTACGAGACTCGTATCCGGCTCGCCCGCGAGCTGATGCCCGACGCAGCTATCGGAGCGGACGTCATGGTCGGCTTTCCGGGGGAGTCCGAGGCGGAGTTCGAGGAGACCCGGGCCTTTGTGGAGCGGATGCCCTTCACCTACCTGCACGTGTTCTCCTACTCCTGCCGTGAGGGCACGGAGGCTGCGGCCCTACCGGGGCACGTGACGAAGGCGGTCAAGAAGCGCCGTAACCGCGTGCTGAGGCTTTTCGCTGCAGAGAAGAATCTCCGCTTCCGCCGAAGGCTCGTAGGCCGGCGCACCAGCGCTGTGACGCTGTCCTCCGGAACCGGAGGGACGCGCTCGCTGAGCGACAACTATATCCAGATCGAGATTCCCGGTGAACAATTGGAGCCTCGGCGCGAGATCGCAGTCCGGATCGACCACGCCGAGGCATCACGGACCCTCGGCAGTCGCCTAGCCTAGGGCGCTTGGAGCGCCTTCCCGCGGTCGTTCGGTATCATCATCGCGATGGCGGCTGACGACTCCGATTCGGTGCGATCCAGGGCCGCGCGCTACTTTCCCCGGTGGGAGGGCGCGGACCTGCCGCAGCCTCCGAACTTCACTTGGCGCCAGTGGCGCCTGCTGATTGGCCCCGGCCTGCTGCTGGCTGGCAGTGCGATCGGCGGAGGCGAGTGGCTCTTCGGGCCGATCGTCACCGCGAACTACGGCGGCCAGCTGATGTGGATCGCCACGCTGAGCATCCTGCTGCAGGTCGGCCACAACCTGTGCATGATGCGCTACACGCTCTACACGGGTGAGCCGATCTTGGTCGGCTTCTTCCGGATGCTGCCCGGCCCCAGGTTCTGGGTGTTCTTCTATCTGATGCTGGACCTCGGAGGAATCTGGCCCTACTTGGCGTCCAACGCCGCCGTCCCCCTCGTAGCCGCATTCATCGGACGGCTGCCTGGCCCGGAGCACGAGAGCCTGCTGCGGTGGGTCTCCTATGGCTGCTTCTCGACCGCCTTCCTGCCCTTGATTTTCGGCGGCAAGGTCTACAACACCGTGGAGCGGGTCATGGTGACCAAGATTTGCCTAGTGCTTGGGTATCTCGGCTTCGTGTGCGTCTTCTTGGTGAGCTGGGATACCTGGACCGCGATCATCACCGGCTTTGTCCGCTTCGGGTCCTTCCCGGACAAGGAAATCGATTGGCCGACATTGGCCGCCTTTGCCGCAATTGCGGGGATGGGGGGCATCACCAACACCAGCTTCTCGAACTACGCCCGCGACAAGGGCTGGGGCATGGGGCCCTTGGTGGGCGCGATCCCGAGCATGGTCGGCGGCAAGAGCATCAAGCTAGCCCATGTCGGCAAGGTGTTCCCCTTGAACGAGGAGTCGCTCCGTCGCTGGAAGGGCTGGATGCGGCACATCCTGCGTGACCAGTTCGGCGTCTGGTGCGGGGCGTGCTTGGTGGGGATGGCCTTGCCTTCGATGCTCTCGCTGGAGTTCATTCCGGGCCAAGAAGTGCAGGGCCAAGCGGCCGCCGCCATGACGGCCCGTGGGGTCGCCGACACGTCTGGAGAAATCTTCTGGTTCCTCACGCTGCTGTGCGGCTTCATCGTCCTGTGGCCGGGGCAGCTCTCGGACATCGACAACATCGTGCGCCGCTGGACGGAGCTGATCTGGACGGGCAGCAAGCGCGTCCGGCACCTGCACGGCAATCAGGTGAAGTACATCTACTACACGATCATGGGGCTGTACTTCTTGTGGGGGCTGATCGCGCTACGTCTGACTCCGAACCCCCTGTTCCTAGCGGTGGTTACCGGTTCTCTGCGCAATTTGGGCATGAGCGCCACCGCCCTCCACACGCTGTTCGTCAATCGGAAGCTGCTTCCCGAGCCGCTGCGCCCGCCTCTGATCCTGCAGGCGAGCCAAGTGGCATGCTTCGTCTTTTTCCTCGGCATTTCCGGGATCGCGTTCTATCAGCAGCTTGGACGCTATCTGCCGTACTGACCGGACCTGCTGGTCGGGCGTGGCGGCAGGGAAGCCGGCCCCGTGCTACTATCTGGGCGCGCTCGGCGCTGAGTAGATGCGAATTCGATACCTTCTAGTCATGGCTATCGCCTCGGCAGCTTGGCTGCAGGCCGGCGTCCGGCCCATCCCCAATGCCGGGCGTTCCGCCGTACTCGCAACCAATGGGATGGTCGCCGCAAGCCAGCCGCTCGCATCCCAAGTCGGTCTCCAGATCCTGAGGCAGGGCGGCAATGCAGTCGATGCGGCCGTGGCCACCGCGGCAACGCTCGCGCTAGTGGCCCCCATGATGACCGGCCCGGGCGGGGACATGTTCGCCTTGGTCTACATGGCCGAGACCGGGGAGCTGGCCGGTCTCAACGGCAGCGGTTTCTCGCCCGCTGCGGCGAATGTCGGGTTCTTCCGAGAGCGCGGCTTGCAGCGGATCCCCATGCACAGCCCCTTCTCCGTAACCGTGCCGGGCGCCGTCGACGGCTGGGCCACGCTGCTGGAGCGGTTCGGGACGATGACCTTGGAGCAGGTCCTAGCTCCGGCCATCGGCTACGCGGAGCAAGGCTTTCCGGTGTCCGAGATCTTCGCTGCTAACTGGGCGCAGGCCGGATCTTCCTTCGACGGAGATCCCGAGTTCGCCCGTGCCTACTACACCGACGGCAAGCCACCGGAGCACGGGGATGTCTTCGTGAACCAGGGTCTGGCTTGGACCTTCCGGCAGATCGCCAAGCACGGCAGGGACGCGTTCTACAAAGGCGAGATTGCGAAACGGATCGTGCGGCGGCTCAGCGACTTGGGCTGGCCGGTGACAATGGAGGACCTGGCCTTCCAGCACTCCACCTGGGTCGAGCCGATTAGCGCCGACTACAAGGGCAATCGGATCTACGAACTGCCTCCGAACGGCCAAGGGATGGCCGCCTTGGAGATGCTCAATCTGCTGGAGGGCTACGACCTTCAGGCACTCGGACACAACTCGCCCGAGTACGTCCACCTGTTCGTGGAGGCCAAGAAGCTGGCCTTCGCGGACCTCGCCGCTTGGCTGGCCGATCCGGCCCGCGCCAAGCTCCCCGTGGAGACCATCATCTCGAAGGACTACGCCCACCAGCGACGCGCTCAAATCCGCATGGAAGCGCCGGCGGCGGAAGTCGTCTCTGGCATCGACGGCCCCGTGCAATGGGTCGAGGGGGCCGGGGAGACCGTGTACTTCGCCGTTGTCGACAAGGACCGCAATGCGGTCTCGTTCATCAACAGCATCTTCCATGCATTCGGTTCCGGGATCGTCGTGCCGAACACGGGGATCATTCTGCAGAACCGCGGGGCGCTGTTCTCTCTGGATCCAGAGCATCCGAACCGGATCGAGGGGCGGAAGCGGCCGTACCACACGATCATCCCGGCCATGGCCTTCCGGGACGGAAGGCCGTGGCTGACCTTCGGAGTTATGGGCGGCGACCTGCAGCCGCAGGGCCATGTGCAGGTGCTGCTCAACATGATCGAGTTCGGCATGAACGTCCAAGAGGCCGGCGAGGCGCCGCGCGTGAGCCACAGCAGCGACGGGGGAGTGGGGCTGGAAGACGGTATGGGACCGGAGGTGGCAGCGGCCTTGCGAAAGGTGGGCCACCGGGTCCGGAAGTCAGGCCCGATGGGCGGCTATCAGGCGATTCGGATCGACTGGAAGCGCGGTGTGCTGCTGGGAGGCACTGACCCTCGGAAGGATGGAACTGTCGCTGCGTGGTAGCCGCCTTCAGTAGGCGATTGTGCGGCGCACGGACCTGCGACGCCCTCGCACGAGGCTTCCGGGCCGGTGAGAAGGACTGAACCTCTGATGCGAGTGACCTTGGCATGCTGGCTGGTCGTCGCGCTGGGTAGCTCCGCGGCTGGTCAGGACAGGGCGCGACTGATCATCTTGGCGGACATGGGCAACGAGCCCGACGAGATGCAGCAGATGGCGCACATGCTCGTCTGCAGCCACGCCTTCGAGTTGGAAGGGCTGGTCGCAGTCACTGGCAAGTTCCTGCATCCGGGCCGAGCGGACGCGGAGAAGCGCACTACGCATCCGGAGCTGTTTCTGGAGCTGATTGACGCCTTCGCGGCAGTCCGTCCGAACCTGATGCTGCACGCCGACGGATGGCCCGAGCCGGACTATCTGCGCTCGATCGTCAAGCGTGGCCAGCCGGGCTACGGGATCGAGGATGTCGGGGCGGGGAAGACGAGCGAGGGCGCCGGGCTGATTCTTGATGCCTTGGGCAGGTCCGACCCGCACCCGGTCTGGGTCGTTGTGAATGCCGGATCGAATACTTTGGCCCAGGCGCTGTACGTCCTGAAGGCGGAGCGGCCCGCCAATGAGTTGCGCAACGCATTGGCCAAGCTGAGGGTCTTCGAGAACGGTGCGCAGGACAACGCGGGCGCCTGGATTGCCAGCGAGTTTCCCGAGATCCACTGGATTCGCAGCAACTACCAGACCTATGCCTACGGCGGGCCGGGAGGCGTTGCCGGGCAGGCGGGTTCCGCGAGCGGGCCGCACACTTGGGAACCTTACGAGCATTCCGTAAGGGGCCAGCACGACTGGGTTGCCGAGCACGTTCAGAATGGACACGGGCCCTTGGGTGCGAAGTATCCCGACCGCCGCTTCTCGGGGGGCGGGCTTGGGTTCATCGAGGGCGGCGGAACCGTGCCTTGGCTGGGCTTGGTCAACCAGGGCCTGTTTAGCCTGGACCAGCCGGGCTGGGGCGGCTGGAGCGGCCGTTTCACCCGGGAGAAGGTCGCGGACTATTGGTCGCGCCATGGGGACATCCGGCCGGACGAAGAGCGCTTCGCGCCCTTCTACACCTTTCGCGAGGTGAGCGACTCTTGGACGGACCCGCGTGACGGTCAGGTCTACGAAGGGGACCACGTGCCGGTTTGGCGCTTCCGGGAGGCGATGTACGCTGATCTCCGGGCTCGCATGGACTGGTGCGTGAAGCCGTTCGCCGGAGCCAATCACCATCCTGTGGCGGCAGTTGACGGGGACGCCTCCAACGAGATTCTCCGCCGCACGGTGATGCCGGGCCAGACGCTGGAGTTCAGCGCGGCGGACAGCTGGGATCCGGACGGCGATGGTCTGGCGTTTCGCTGGTGGATCTACGAGGAGGCGGGAACCCATCCTGGTCGGGTGCTGGTACAGGGCGCTTCCGCTCCCGCGGCCAGACTCACGGTTCCAACCGGTGCTCGGGATCAACAGATCCACTTGATCTTGGAAGCCCGTGACGATCATCCGGAAGTGCGCCTGACAGACTACCGGCGCATCGTGCTCGAAATTTCCGGCCACGAGCCGTGGCGGTTGTCGCCACAAGGCCGCGACTCGAGACGGCCTGCCTTGCTGCCTATCCCTCGGCGGTAACGACCCTGCCCTCACCAGTTGGTGATGGAGCCGTCCGGACGGCGGTCGAGTGTGATCAGCGGGTCCCGCTAGGTGAACTCGGCGACTAGGTCGGCCCTGAGCGGATCGAACTTGACGCTCAGCCCAGGAATGTCCGTCGGATACTGCTAGCCGGCGCGGAAGGAGCAGGACTCGGGCAGGTCCGGGGCCGGCGGAGCGCCCTTGCCCCGCATCTCCATCATGGCTGGGCCGGATGCGCGATTTCGCAAAGGCTGCCGGTGCTGCGGAATCCAGTCGCGTAGCACTCTACGTGGTCGTGCGTCAGCCCGCCGAGTAGTCCGTAGGCCGGCCTACCAAGCGCCTAACCCTTGCTGTCGAACAGGGTTGGGGCCCGAGCCCCCAGCACGTGAATCTTCTCCCGGCCTGGAGGGTAGAAATCCTGGCAATGCTTCAGCTGCCGGAGGTGCTCGATGCGTGATCGGTCTTCGCCGACAACGATCCCGGCCGGTTGCTCGATCGCGTCCCGGTGTCCGCCCTCGCCGATCCCGGTGATTCCCTCGTCATTCTCGACCTTGAGACATGGCTCGATTGGCAGAAGATCGGACGCGCTTCCTAACCTCCCACGTGGCAGTAGCGGACGCGCGTAGTTTTCGTCGGAGGCAGGGCTACCTCCGTGCCTGCGCCGACTAGGCCGACACACAGGGCCTGCTTGGCTGGGCGCCGGGCCATGCTACCGAGCCCAACTCTGGGAGGACAGTCGCCTGTCGCCGAAGCCATCCAAGGCGGAATCTAGCCGCGCAGAACGTGCCGTCCTGGTCACGAGGCCCGCTTCCCGGGCCGAGAGGCAGTGCCATCCAGAGCTGAGGAGACAGGATTCTTCGCTATAGTGTCTCCGGTTCCGGCCGGTCCGTACCGGCGAGGGTTACCGAAGAGGGTTCAGGAGGATTCAGACATGGCAGCTCGATTGCTATTTCGATCGCTAGTAGTTCTTGCAGGGTTCGCCCTGGTGACGACGCCGGTTCCCGCCCAGACTTTGGGCACTGTGCTGGGCACGGTCACCGATGACTCGGCGGCCGTGATCCCCGGCGTGGAAGTGGAGATCACCAACGAGGAGCAAGGCACGTCAACCTCGGTCAGTACTCAGGGCGACGGCACTTACTACCTGCCTGGCGTTCTGCCGGGCTCCTACACCATCCGGATGGAGCTGGAAGGCTTCCGCCCGCACGTGGTCAGCAACATGCGCGTCGAGGTCGGCAGCGTCGTGACCTACGACGCTGTCCTCGAAGTCGGCTCGCTGACCGAGACGGTCACCGTGGAGGCCGCCACACCGCTGCTGGAGACTTCGCGCGGGTCGTTGGCCGCCGTCGTGGAGAACAAGCGCGTTCTTGAGCTGCCGCTGGTCAACCGCGAGGTGTTTGACCTGATCGACCTAACGCCCGGCGCGCAGCGCATGCGCAACAGCAACCGCGCCGGCGGGGGCGACGTGACGATCGCCGGCGGACGCACGCGCTCGGCGGGAGTGTTCCTAGATGGCGTCATCAACAGCCGGACTGGAATTGGCGCCACAATCACGGAGCTGAGCCCGCCGGTCGACGCGATCTCGGAGGTCCGCGTCGAGGCCAACGCTCCCACAGCCGAGTACGGCCGGTCGGCGGCGGGATTCATGAACGCCACCACCAAGTCCGGCACGAACGAGTTCCATGGTTCGGCGTACTGGTTCGCCCGCAACGACGCCCTCAACGCGCGCGGCTGGGACGCCCGCAGCAAGACCAAGCTGAGGCGCAACGTCCCTGGAGCGACGATCGGAGGGCCGATCGCCCGCAACCGGGCGTTCTTCTTCTACAACTACGACATCACGATGCAGAACTTGGAGAACCTCCGCGTGCGCAGCGTCGGCCTTCCGGAGTGGAGGACCGGGGATCTTTCGACGATGCGCCAGTCGAACGGCGTAGTGCGCCCGGTTTACGACCCTCTGACCAGCTCGGGGCGCGGCGGGGAGATGCAGTTCCCAGGCAACCAGATCCCAGCCAGCCGCTTGGACCCCGTGGCGCAGAGCGCCTTGGCATTCCTGCCCAACGCGAATCGCAGCCAGGTGGACGTCTCGAATGAGGGCAACTGGGTCAGCAACCTGCCTCGCGAGCTGCGCAGGACCTCTCACACGATGCGGGTGGACTACGAGCTGGGCCCCAGCGACAAGCTGACGTTCCGCTACAACCTGTTCATGCCGGTCACGGACGATGATGACCCGTCACCGGACTGGGGGCCGGCCGATCCCAACGCCGCCCGACGCCCGCAGCGCCAGCAGAACATCCTGCTGTCCTACACTCGACTGTTCTCACCGACATTCTTCATGACCGCCACGGGCGGCTTCTTCCGCTACCGGAACCACATTCAGGGCCACAACCTTGATGAGGACATGGCGTCTCAGATCGGCCTCTCCGGCGTGGGCCCGGACGCCTTCCCGCGCTTCAACATTGGAGGCAATCCAGGCTTCACCAGCATCGGACAGGCGGGCGCGCAGCAGCGGCTGTTTGCGTTCACGAACTTTGAGTACACCGCCCACTTCACGCGCGTCACGGGGTCGCAGACCTTCAAGTTCGGCGCGGACTACCGAAAGTACCAAGGAAGCGAGCTGGGGAGACAGTCCGCGTCGGGAGTTCTCGACTTCGCCAACACCGACACGCGAGGCCTCAACCCTGACGGCAGCGTGATCTCCGGCACAGGGGCCGATTTGGCGTCCTTCCTGATCGGCCAGCCCGACAGGGCGCGAGTCCAAGCCAATCCGTCGTTCGGTCGCCGCTCCGCGTACTTGGCGGCGTTCTTCCAAGACGACTGGCGAGTCAACGCCCAGCTCACTCTGAATCTCGGATTGCGCTACGAGTACGAAGGGCCTTACTTCGAGGTGGCCGACCGCGTCACCGGCTGGGACCCCGGGCTGCCCTTGCCCGCGGCGGGGACCAACGGGATCCGCCCGGACCAGGCAGGTGCGTTCTTCTTCGCCGGGCGGGACGGCTTCCCGCGCAACCCGGTCCGGGCCGACCGCAACAACTTCGGGCCGCGGTTCGGCTTCGCTTACAAGCCAGGGGCGGGGAACAAGACCGTCGTCCGCGGCGGGTTTGCCGTTATGTTCGGCGGGAATTATGACGGTAACGTCCTCCAGACAGGCAGCCAGGGCTTCGGCGGGGCGGGGAACTTGGGCGGAGGGCAGGTCCCGCTGCTCAAGGACGGTATGCCCTCGACATTCCTCCGCATCCCCTCCGATTCCCACCTCAATCATGACTTCGGCACGCTAGGCACGGAGTTCGTGCAGGGCCGGGTCGATTACGTCGACATCAACCACCGCACCCCCTATGCCTTCGACTGGAACCTGACCTTCCAGCATCAGGCCGGCCAGCAGCTGTTCGAGGTCCGCTACTACTCCAAGCTCGCCAAGAAGGTGAACCTGCGCAGGATGAACCTCAACCAGATCCACCCCCAGAATCTGCCCCGAGTCGGGCTGAACGAATTCGGTGGCCAGACACAGCGCCTCCTCAAGCCGTTCACGCAGTACGGCGGCACGGGCCAGATCCGTATGAACAACCCCAACTTTTTCAAGTCGGACTACCACGCGGTCTCGTTCAAGACCGAGCGGCGGTTCAGCCAGGGAGTGGGCTACATCTTCCTGTACACCTTCTCGCGCTGGTATGACAACGCCCCGTTCGTGGGAGAGAACGCCGCCTCGCTGGGCGATCACGACTGGTTTCAGAACATCTACGACTTCGCGTCGGAGTGGTCGCTGTCGGGCAATCACGCTCCGCACCGCATCGTCTTCAGCCCGGTCTACGAGCTGCCGTTCGGGCAGGGCCGGCGGTTTTCCTTGTCGGGCCCCCTCAACGTCATCGCGGGCGGCTGGCAGGTCTCGGCGATCTACACCTTCCAGAGCGGATCGCCGTTCGGCGTCACCGTGCTGAACGGCGCCCGCGACGTCAAGGGCGACAACGCAGCCGACGCCACGCTGTACGCCAACCTGGTAGGCGACCCCAAGCATCCCAGCCGCGGCGAGCCGGCGCTGGGAGGGCGCCGGGGCGCATTGTGGACCAACGAGGACGCCTTCGAGGCGCCGGCCAAGTTCACGCTCGGCAACGCCGGACGCAAGGTGCCCGGCACGCTGGGGCCGGGAACACCGCACATTTTCAACATCGCGCTGTCGAAGAACACTCAGATCACCGAGCGCCTGCGGGCGCAGTTCCGCTTCGAGACGTTCAACAGCTTCAACACGCCTGAATTCAACAATCCTCGCGACCAAGTAGGGCAGTCGGGCTTCGGGGTCGTGAACGCGGGGAACTCCCACCGAGAGGTCCAAATGGGCCTCAAGCTGTACTTCTAGCCCGCCGCCGCTCTCAGTGGCAGCCTAGCCGCGGGCCGATTCCGGCCCGCGGCGCGACCGTGTCCGGATGGCTGGAATCCAAACCCGCCTTCCATCCTCGCGCCACTATTGCGTCCAGAATCTGGAGGCGTCAAGGAGGATGCCGCGGTGGCGCCCTACAGCGAGCGAGGAGACTCCATCAGTTCGCAGTTAGGCTTGCGCTATCGATCGCAGCTTGCGCGTCGCCGACCAACGCGCTAACTGACAGGTTGAGCACTTCCGTCAAGGTCCACGGCAGCAGGCCAACGACGAAGACCGCTATCACTAGGGGAATCAAGGTGGCGATCTCCCGCCGGTTCAGGTCCGGCAGGGCCTGCATCGACGGCGGACAGGCGCCTAGAGCGACTCGCTGCAGCATCCACAGCATGTAGGCGGCGGCCAGGACGATCCCGCTCATCGCGAGCACCACCATGATCATGCTGTCGAACGAAGTGCCCAGCAGCACGAGGAATTCACCGGTGAAGTTCCCCATGCCTGGTAGGCCGAAGGAAGCCATGGAGAAGATCGAGAGCAGCACCACGAAGCGAGGCATGGGCTTCTGCAGCCCGCCGTAGTCACTGATCAAACGCGTGTGGGTGCGGTCGTACAGGAAGCCGATGGCCAGGAACATGGCACCGGTCGAGACGCCGTGGGCGAACATCTGGATCACAGCTCCCTCGATGCCTTGCTCGTTGAAGGCGAAAATGCCCAGTGTCACGAATCCCATGTGAGAGATCGAGGAGTAAGCCACCAGCTTCTTCAGGTCGGTCTGAGCGAGCGCCAAGCATCCGCCGTACACGATCCCGACAATCGACAGCCAGAGGATGTACGGCGCAAACTCGGCCGCGGCTTCGGGCAGTGACGGCAGGCAGACGCGCAGGAAGCCGTAGCCGCCCATCTTCAGCAGCACGCCCGCCAGAACCACGCTGCCGGCCGTGGGCGCCTCCGAGTGCGCGTCCGGAAGCCAGGAATGGAAGGGAATCATCGGCAGCTTGATGGCAAAGCCCAGGAACAGGAACGAGAAGATCCAGATCTGCGTGTCCCGCGGGATGTCGTGCCCCGCCATCAACTGCATGTCAAAGGAGCCGCCCACCTGCATGTACAGCCCCAAGATCCCGACCAGCAGCAGCAGGCTGCCCGTCAGGCTGTACAGCACGAACTTGATTCCCGCCTGGATGCGCTCGGGACCGCCCCACAGGATGATCATGAAGTACATGGGAATCATCGTCACTTCCCACAGCATGAAGAACAGGAACAGATCCAGTGCCGTGAAAACGACGATCATCGCCCCTTCCACCAGCAGGATCAGGATCATGAAGGCCTTGAGCTTGCTCTCGATCGAAGTCCACGAGGCCAGCACGCACAACGGCCCCAGCAGCGTCGTGAGCAATACCAACACCAAACTGATGCCGTCGATGCCCACGGCGTACTCGATGTTGAAGTTCGGCATCCATTCAGCGCGCTCCACGAACTGCATGCCTTCGGCCGCTGGATCGAACGCCCACCACACAGCGCAGGACAAGCCCAGCGTGACTAGCGAGGCCGCCAGGGCAACCCCTCGGACCGCCGCGTTGCCGCGGACGAACAGCAGGGCCGCAATGCCGGCGAACGGAATCGCGATCAGCGTGCTGAGCAAGTGCTCTGTGAGTAACGATGTCATGAGGGCCTCCTTCTAGGCAGCAGCACCCCTAGGTAGCCAGCCAGTATGTCAGGCCGATCACGATCGCCAGCCAGCAGACGATGATGACTAGGTGATGGCGGAGCGTGCGCGGACCAATCCGCTCCATGGCCCCGCCAGCGTCCTCGGTCAGCCGACCGACGCGCCGCAGGGCTTCGTCCCCGCCGCGATGGTCAATGACGCGCCACAGCCACCCCGAGAGACGCACCAATCCACCCGCGGCTGCCACCGGTGCGCGCGAGGAAAGACCGGCTTCGGTGGACACCTCGAGCAGGTCCGAGGTCGCCCGCCCGACGCGGGCGAATCCATGCACCGTTCCGTTGATGACCTGCAGATCCACGCGGCGGAACAGCCAGCGTGAGGCACGCAGGGTTGGATCGACGAAGTACTTCTGGTGAAGCTCGTCGAAGTACAGCTTGTTCAGGAAATGCACATAGGCAGTCCTGACCCATTCCCTGTCCGCGAGCGGAACGGCAGCCGGCCGCCTGTGGCAGTAGTATGCGAAGCCCCACCCGGCGATTGCTACCGCCAGCGGGAGGGTGTAGCCCTGCAGCGGGGAATCGGCACCGTCCGCGGAGGGCCCGAGCGAGCCCAGCGCCGGCTGCAGGAAGGTCGCGAACCATGACCAGGCCCCCGTCAGCAGCGCCGCAGTGGCCGCGACCGCGACCGCGATTCCGGGGACCGGACGCGAGAGCAGGCGCGGAAGAGTGCGCACTGAGCGGCCCACTTCCGTCCCGAACAGCGCGATGATCCCGCGAAACGCGTAGGCGGCGGTGAGGAACACTGCGGCCAGAGCGACTGTCCAGAAGGCGGTTTGGGCTGCCGGCACGTGCTGCGCGCTCCAAAGCCGCTCGTAGGCTCCGGAGAAAAGCACTAGCGGAGGGACGCAGGACAGCACGAGCGCGCCCGCTGCCAAGGGTCCCATTCGGCCGCGCGCCGCCTGGGAAGCGCCGTGGCCGTGCCCCCCAGTTGCGGCCAGCGCGTCGCCCGTGGACAGGAACAGGTAGGCCTTGAGGAAGCCGTGCGCCACCAAGTGGAACATGGCCGCCGCGAACGCTCCGACGCCGCAGCAGAAGATCATGAAGCCGATCTGGCTGATCGTCGAATAAGCGAGCAGCTTCTTGATGTCCGACTGGGTCAGCGAGACCAAGGCGCCGTACAGGGCCGTGATGCCGCCGATGACGGCGATCGCGACCATCGCCTCCGGCGCCAGCAGGACGAGCGGGCTCATGCGGGCCAGCAGGAATGGGCCGGCGTTGACCATGGTGGCCGCGTGGATCAGTGCCGACACCGGGGTCGGCGCCTCCATCGCGAACGGCAGCCAGACATGCATCGGAACTTGCGCCGACTTGCCGATCGCGCCGCTGAGCAGGCACAGGGCGATCAGTGTGTTCCGCTCGATCTCGATGCCGAAGGCCCCGAGCGGCTGCCCCTGCATGGCGGGAGCTTGCGCCAGGATCTCCTGGATGTTCAAGGTGCCGTAGGTGGCGAACGCCAGCACCACCCCGAAACCCAGCCCGACATCGGCCACGACGTTCACTAGGTAGGCCTTGGTCGCTGCACGGCCGGCTTCCGGCCGCTGGGCCCAGTGCGAGATCAGGAGGTAGGAGCAGATGCCCATCACTTCCCAGCACATGTAGGTCACCAGCAGGTTGCTGCTCATGACCAGCATCGTCATCGCGAACGTAAACAGCCCGAGGACAGCGAAGAATCTGCGGTACTTCGGGTCGCCGGTCATGTAGCGGGCCGAGTAGACATGCACGATGAAGCTCACGCCCGTCACCAGTGGCAGCAGCAGGACGGTCAGCTGGTCAACATGCAGGCCGACTGTGACGACGAGGTCGCCCACATCGAGGAATCGGTAGAGCTCGACCGAAACCGGCCCGCCACGTATCACCTCCACCAGCGCCGCGATCGAGACGGCGAACGAGAGGCCCGCCGCCGGAATCCCGATCCAATGGCTCCGATCACCCCAGCTGCGGCCCGCCAGCGCTAGCAGAGCGAACGCCGCGAGCGGTAGGCCCGGAATCAACGCGAACAGGTGCATCCTAGGTCCGTGCCTCCTTGTGTGACGTCATCCTTGTGTACATGCCCGTCACAGTCCGATTGCGGCCACGGAGTCCATCAGCAGCCTGACAATCTGGTCGTTCCAAATCCCGAGGCCAATAACGGCTGCCATGAGCGTCGCCATGCTCACTCGCAGGGTCGCCGGTGTAGCGGTTGGACTCCGCTCCCCGGCCGCACTGCGGCCGCGAAGCAGCTTCTCGAAGATCTGGGCGATGTATCCGAGCGTCAGGAGAGTGGTCACGACGACGGCTCCGGCAGCTAGGTAGTCGTCTGCCTCCAAGGCTCCGAGCAGGATCCGCAACTTGCCGAAGAAGCCTCCAGTGGGTGGCAGGCCGATCATGCCTAGGCCTATGGTCACCAGCGTCGCGATCACCCACGGGTTGCGGACGCCGGCCTTGCCCAAGTCCTTGAGTGTGGACACGCCGTAGCGCGTCGCCAGGAAGCCCGCCACAATGAACAAGCCGCACTGCATGACCGCGTCGTTCAGCAGGTAGTACAGCCCGCCGGACAGGCCGGTGAAGTTGGCTTGGCCGATTCCGATCAGCACCAAGCCCACATGCGAGATCCCTCCGTAGGCGAACATGCGCTTGATTTCGCTCTGACCCAGCGCGAGGCAGCCGCCGGCCACAGAGGCCAGGATGCCGAAGATCGACACCAGCGTGAACACCGTGAGCGGCTCATTTCCCGATTCCGGGCCCAGCAGCCAGAAGAGGATCCGGACCCAGACCAGCAGTGCGACCTTAGTCACCAAGCCCGCCAGCAACGGGACGGCGCCCGCTGGCGCGTCGCTGTACGCGTCGGGCAGCCAGCCGTGTAGCGGCATCAGCGCCATCTTGATGCCCAAGCCGATGAACATGAACACTAGGCCGCCCAAGACCGCCTTCGAGTCGAGCAGTCCGGGCACTCGCTGGGCTAAGTCGGCTATGTTGAGCGTCCCGGTCGCTGCGTAGAAGTAGGTAACTCCCAGCAGGTAGAACGCCGTGCCCAATGCGCCCATGATCAGGTAGCGGAATGCCGACACCAGCGCCCTCCCGCCCGGCACCGCCACCAAGGCGTAGGCCGCTAGCGACACGACCTCGAGGAAGACGAAGATATTGAAGAGGTCACCGGCGTAGATGGCGCCAGCCAGCCCCGCGATCAGCAGCAGGACGATCGTGTGGTAAGGGACCGTTGTCCGGTCGGGCTGTTTGTCGCCGATACCGCGCGCGAACAGCAGGCAGAGCGTGCCCAAGGCGCTCGCCGCCATGACCATGGTGGCGGCCAACGAGTCCACCAGCCATTCGATCCCGATGGGCGGCATCCAGCCGCCGAACGAGTAGCGGACCGCCCCGTGCGTGGCGACCGACCACAGGCTCACCGCCGAGAGCACCGTCATGGTGCCGACTGCAAGAAGCGTCACTGGACGGCAGATATGGCGTCGTCCATGGGCGACGATCGGCATCGTGATCGCGGCCGTGAGCGGAACCAGCAGCACCAAGGCCGGCAGATGTTCGATCATCCGAGCTTCTCCAAGACCTCGTCCTCGTCCAGCGTGCCGAACGCCCGGTAGATCCGGGCTGCGAGCCCTAGCGAGACGCCCAGCGTGGCGATCTGGACCACGATCGCGGTCAGCGTCAGAACCTGGGGGAGCGGGTTGACGTACAAGTCAGCCGAGAACTCCCCGGCCTGCTCCAAGATGACCGGCACGGTGGCGCCGTCCTTGGCGCCAGTCGTGACGAGGAAGAAGATCACGCTGGTCTGAACCAGGTACAGGCCGATCAGCTTCTTGACCAGGTTGTGGTGCGTGATCGTGATGTACAGGCCCCACAGCAGCAGCAGGACGAAGGCGACGAGGTTGGGCCGGCTCAGCGCGGCTTCCAGTGCTTCAGTCATCGGAGCCTCCGTCCAGCAGATCGCGGGACAGGCTGAACACGATGGATACCACCGCGACGGCTACGTCCATGGCCACCCCGACCTGGGTCGCCAGGATTCCCGCGTAGCGCCTCGAGGCGCCCTCCAAGCCCGGGACCGGCATGTCGGAATAGTTCAGGAACTCCCCGCCTCCGATCAGGCCCAGCCCGCCGACCAACACGAAGAGCGCCAAGCCGCCGCCGTCCGCAGAGAGCAGGTGCCGGGCGCGAATGCCCGTCGGGCTGCCTGTCCCGAACACGAGCAAGCCGAGGACGATGCTCGCCGCAAACAGCACGCCCGCGACGAAGCCGCCCCCCGGTCCGTACTGGCCGAAGAACAGCACGTACAGGGCAAACAGCTGCACCAGCGGGACCAGCAGGGACGTGGTGCGGCGGACGATCGGGCTGCCGAAGGTTGTGCCAGTCATCGCGCGTCCCTCCTGAGCAGCAGCCAGCAAGCGATGCCCGAAGTGAACACCACCACGGTCTCGACCAGCGTGTCGAGCGCCCGGTAGTCCATCAGCACCGCGGTCACGACGTTGGGGGTGCCGGTCTCGGCGATGCTGTCCTCCAGGTAGCGGGGCGATACATGCGTGCTGGCCGGCGCGGCTAGGTCGCCGAAGGCCGGCAGGTCGTTGGCAGCGTACAGCAGCAGCAGCCCGAGCAGCGGCAGCGCCACCACGGCCGGAATCGGCGGGGGATGCCTGCGGATGTGGGTGTCCTCCGGAGCCGTCCGGAACAGCGTCAGCAGGAAGAAGACCGTCGCCAAACCGGCGCCGACCACCGCCTCCACGAACGCGACATCGGCCGCCCCCAGCCAAGCCCACACCAAGGAGAGGAAGAAGCTGTAGGCACCGAGCAGCAGCACCGCGCTGATCAGGTCCTTGACCAGGATCGCTCCGCCTGCCGTCAGAAGCAGCAGCACCAGCAGTGGCAGTTCGAACGAGTACGTCACCGGCGGTCCTCCGCGACGGGCTTCTCGCCGGATCGCAGCGCAGCCCGCACGGTTGCATGGGAGATGACCGGGTTGGCCAAATACAGCAGCGCCAGCACGACCAGGATGCGGAGGGTGTTGGTGCTGACGCCGTGGTACACCGCCAGCCCGGCCAGCAGGAAGAGCGCCCCCAAGGCGTCAGTCAGTGCAACCGCATGCGACCGCGTGTACACGTCTGGGAGGCGGACCATCCCGACGGCCGCCACGACCAGGAAGAACAGCCCCAGTGCAATCAGCACCGTTACCAGAATCGGCATTCAGGCCCCCCTCCGTTGCTCAAGGTACTTGGCGATGGCCAGCGCCCCGACGAGGTTGAGCAGCGCGTAACCAGTCGAAATGTCTACGAACATCTCCACTCGCTCATAGACCGTGCCGATCACGACCAACAGGATGATTGCCTTTGTGGAGATGCCGTTCAGGCCGAGGATCCGGTCGTACAGCGTCGGTCCACGGATGACTCGGTAAAGGTACATCACGATCAAGATCGCGATGATGTCCAGCACTAGCAGGAGGCTCACAGCAGCTCGCCTCCTTCGGGGAAGACCCCGTGCACCTTCCGCTCCATCCTCCTGCTGGCCACGTCCTCCATGGACTTCTCGTCCAAGGCGTGAACCACCAGCTCGTCCATGTCCGCCTCGACGGTAACCGTGCCCGGAGTCAGAGTGATCGAATTGCCCATCAGCAGCACGGCCTCTTCATTGCCCAAGCCTGCCCGGTGGCGAAAGATCACCGGACGGACCGGCAGCCGCGGATGCAGGATCAGGTAGGAGATATGGAACCCACTCAGCAGGATCCGGCTGAACAGCCAAGGCATGTAGGCCAAGGCCCGTCCCCAGCGAACGACATAGGCCTGCTCGGTCCGCAGTTCAGTCCGAAGCGCCGCGACGCTGAAGGCCGCCAGCAGGCCGACCGCCATGTGCAGGGCGTTGAAGCTCTCCGACAGAAGCAGCCACAGCACGAACAGCACGACCGTCCAGTAGGCCAGGCGCTTGGGGTAGTTGGAGCTCATCGGTCTGCGGCCTCCGTGCCAAGTTGCATCGGCTCCCAAGTCGCGTCGGTGCGGTAGCGGTGGAAGGCCCTCGCCTCGCCGTCGAACGCGAGCAGATTCACCCACTGGTTGTGGAACAGTGTCTGTAGGACTTCATGCTTGGCGATGATTGATGAAATCCTGTCGGCGGGGGCGTCAATGATCGCGAGCAGCCGCAACGGCTCGTGGTAGCGGCGCTCTCCGGCCAAGACTCCCTGAACCGGCAGCCCGCCTTGCAGATCCCCTTGGCTGCCCAGCATCACGCCCACTCCGCCAACCACGTTGTGGATCACCTTGCTGCCGCTTCCATACACCCACGGGTCGACTGCGGAGAAGTAATATTCCATGTTAATCCACTCTCCAACGATCAGCGGGGCGGTCATGATGCGCTCCAGAATGCCGCCGTCCGGGTCGCTGGCGGGATCGTACGAGTGCAGGAACACGCGGGCCTCCAAGTCCAGCCCCTTGGTGAGCCAGCGGCGGCCGATGAGGAATGCGGCGTTGCTCGACAAGCCCCATTCCGGTCGCGGATTGGCCCAATCCACGCTCCGGCCGATGGCGTGCAGGACGGCGCTGCGCCCGCTGAACCTCCGTGGCGTTCCGGGCAGCTTGACAAGCCGCTCTTGGGCCTGCTTCGCTCCCGCGGTCTCCAAGTCGCTCTGCAGGCGGCGCAGGTCCCCTCGATGGGCTTCGGGCAGGTCGATCGTGTCGTAGAACGTGACGCGGTCAGTGGCGGTGTCGTGCTTGCCCGCGATGAACCACGTGTCCTCGGGAATCTCCAGGCCTGTCGCGGCGACCGCCGCCCTCACGCGGGGGTCGTTCGCCATCGCCGTGAACACGCGGGCGTTCGGGTCGCCGTGCGCCCCTCCGCAGGCGCCGCAATTGTAGGCGGCGGCGTAGGGGTTGTTCTCGGACTCGGAACCGTGTCCGCACACCACGACCAGTCTCGCGATGGGCCCGGTCAGCCCGATCATGCCCAGCCCGCCCCCGACGAACGCGGCCTGTTCTTCGAGTGAGAACCCGCCGGGTCCGAAGCCATGAACTTCCCCAGTGCTCAAGGCGAACTGCGTCTCGACGGCTGGCCGGAACCGCCGGCGAAGCCAGGCGCGGATCCCGGCATACGGACGCTGCAGGAGTGTCTTTCCCGCCAGCGCGACGCTGAACAGCAGGCCCAGCACGTCCACCAGCACGAACGCTCCCAGCGGATTCTGCTTGAGGTCGTGGAACAGGTCGTCGCCGAGGCGGCGCCAGCGGGAGCCGGAGGCGTAGCGGGCTAGCTGCTCCCGCGCGCGCGGGTTGGTCCGCTCCTCCTCATCCACGGCCCTGGGCGGCTTCAGCAGCACCGGGCAGAGGGCCAGGCGGTCGTGGCTGTCAAACGCCTGATGGCTGAACGGTACGCCGAAGAAGCCCGCGTAGCCGAATGTCTCGTACGGCCCCGAAGACTCGATGTGCCGGCGGAATGGTTCGGAACGAGCGTCGATGCAGAGGATGATCTGCGCGTTCGGTCGTTCAAGCTTGTCCGGCCGCTCGCGGCGGTGGCGGGCCAGCCGGCCAGCGAGGCGCTCCGCGTAGGTGTCCTCGAAGGCGGCGAGCCAGACGGGAGCGTGGCGTTCTTCGGGGAATTGGTCGAGCCACCCCAGCACTGTTTTGGCGCCTTCCCGGCCAAGTCCGCGAAGCTGCTCGCCGCTGAGCCCGAGGTGGCGGGCCAAGGCGAACAGCCTGCCCGTGGCCGCCTGCTCAGCGCTTGGTTCTCCTGCGCGGCTGGCCCGACGGTCGGCCCACAGGCGGATGTTCTGAAGCGTCCCCGGAACGCCCGCGCCGTCGCGACAGGCGGCGTCCACGAACTCAACTTCGTAGAACAGCCGCACCGCGAGGTAGTCCACCAAGTCGATCGGGTTCTCTTGCTGGGCCGGGTATTGGGGGTTCTCGCTCCTCCAGCGGGCGAAGCCGACCCAGCCCGGGAGCTGCGCGAACATCCGGGCGTGGTACTCGCTCCAGCGATCCCTTGGAATGCCCAGCCGCTCCATTGCGGCCTCGATCCACTGGCTGGAAGCATCCGGAAGCGCTTCCACTTTGGCCGAGAAGGCGTCGATCCCGCGGAACGAGGCCGACAGGTCGCGGCATGCCAGCTGGCGCCAGGCATCGTAGAATCCGTCAGCGCGGCCCGGCATTCCCCAGCCGGCCATGCCCTCGTCCAAGAACGCGGCGGACCACTTGATCATCTCGTCGTTGACGCGGTCCACAAGGTTCGATCCCGTCAGCGTCGAAACCCAGTCGCTGAGCGTTCTCGAGGCGGGGAGGTCCGCCGAGCGAGACTCGTCGGGGAAGTGCAGCCCGGCGCAGGCTGCCGAGGCGGCGGCCAGCAGGTCGGAGCTGCCTTCCTCCCTCACCTGCCAGGCGAGCACGGCGGGTGGGGGTGTCTCCAAGCCCTCCGTCACGCTGGTCCAGAGGACTTCTTCCGCGCTGACGGCGCGGTCGCCGGCCATCGCCGTCCGCCTGTCTGAACTCGGCAGGTGCTGCTGGAGGGACTGGCGCAGATGCCGGTCGTCGATCTTTCCGCTGCGCCGGAGGTCACGGTACTCGCTGTTGGCGAGGAAGCCCGCGCCGCCGGTCAAGCGGGACGCCTCGCGGACGCCTTGCTCGAAAGGCAAGTCCTCGTAGCCCCGCACCGGGTTGCGGTAGGCGAAGGTCTTCAGCGGCCAGATCTGCGCGGCTGGACGAGTCGCGTCCAGCACTTGCTGCCGCAGGGAATGGCTTGCTTGCGAGGTCATGGAGATGGTGAATCGCGGAAAGCTGTCAGGACTTCTTGATGCGGGCCGCGGTCGGGTCCTCAGAGACGGGCCGGTGCCCGTCCAACCCGCGCACCTGCAAGCGGGAGCCGTCCTCTTCAAACTCTTGGCGCACCTCTTGGAGGCGGCTCATCACGGTGTGGTCGACCAACGCCGTGCCGGCTAGGTCCACGGTCACTGGGGAGTCGCCCTTCAAGGCTTCGATGCGCTTCTTCAATCCGATCCAGGTCGAGAAGATCGCCGAATCGCGCACTACCACGGTCGCCCCGGAATCGGCGCGTTGGACCTCGGCGTTGAGGCGGAACAGCGAGGCGAGAGGCGCTCCGTTGATCAGATGGATCAGGGCCTTGACCAGGATGCCGATGCCGATGCCGACCAGCAGGTCAGTGGCCAGCACTCCGACGATCGTAGCCACGAAGATGACCAGCTGCTCGCGGCCCACGTGGTACATGTGCGCGAACTCCTTGGGGGAGGCCAGGCGGAATCCGGTGAAGACGAGCATCGCGCCGAGGGCAGCCAGCGGGATGCGGTTGATCAGCGCCGGCGCCAGCGCCACGAACAGCAGCAGGAACAGGCCGTGGTACATGTTCGCGAAGCGGGTCTTGGCTCCATTGTCGATGTTCGCCTTGCTGCGCACGATCTCCGAGATCATGGGCAGCCCGCCGACGAACGCCGCGGCGGTGTTTCCGATGCCGATGGCCAGCAGGTCCGCGTCGTGGTTGGTCTTGCGACGGTAGGGATCGATCTGATCGACCGCCTTGGCGCTCAGCAGGGACTCCAAGCTTCCGATCATCGAGAACAGGATGATGTACTGGATCCCGGTGGCGGTGGCGACCCCTGAGAAGTCAGGGAACGCCACGGCGCCGAACATGTTGAACGGCACCGAAACTAGGAATTCGGGCACCAAGCCGTACGAGATGCCCATCGGCACGGTGACGACGAGCACGACCAGCGGCGCGGGGATGGACCGCACCACGGGGATCTTGAGGAACGGATGCCCAAACATGATGATCAGGCTGACGATGCCGATGATCCCGACTTGAGGATGCATCTCCGTGAAGTAACTCGGGATGCGGCCCAGCAGCTCCAGCGGCGTGCCCTCCGAGCCCAGCCCCAAGGTGACGGGGAGTTGCTTGGCGAAGATGATCACCCCGATGGACGCCAGCAGGCCGTGAACTGCGGCCGAGGGAAAGAACTCGCCTAGGATGCCGGAACGGAACAGGCCGAAGAGGATCTGTATGGCCCCGGCCACGACGCCCACGCCCAGCGCCATGCGGTAGGCCTGCATGTCGGCCGCGGGGTCCTGCCCCGCGGTGAATCCGAAGTCCGTGACGCAGCCGATGGCGATGACGATCAGCCCGGCCGCGGGGCCCTTGATCGTCAGCTCCGAGTTGCTGAAGACGGTGCCCACGAGGCCCCCGATGATGGCCGTGAAGATCCCCGCGATAGCGGGATACCCGCACGCCAAGGAGATGCCGAGGCAGAGCGGCAGGGCGATGAGAAATACTAGGAAGCCAGACAGGATGTCGGATCCCACGTAGCGGCGGAAGCCTTCAGTGTTGCCCAAGGGAGTCTCTGGTGCCATCGCTAGACTCGAGTATATCGAAGAGTCGGGCGGTCCGTGTCTGGCCCGCTGGCATCCCCGGGCAGCGGGTGGAATGCAGCCTCGTGAACTCGGCTTCTGCGGGCGCTTGGTGTGCTGTGCGGCGTGGCCCTAAGATCCCAGCCGCAGGCACTTCCGCAGGCCGGAGGGCGAGCTGAATGGGCGCTGCCAAGATGGACTCGGGGTCTGCATAGGCGGCGTTCTTCCCGCTCCGGCGAGTGTTGTCTTGAGGCCCAGAGCGAGCGGAAGCGGCGATTCACGGGAGTCGAGCGGTAGTCGATACCTTGGTGGGCGCGATCGTTCGATCCTGAGAGCAATGCATTGGGGCTGGACTGGCCCCGTGCCTGCCCTTGCGGCCATCACCTCCCGGCCAAGGCGGGAGTGCGGCACGACGGCGACGGAGGTCGAGCCGTCTTCGCTCCACGCGATTCTCTTCGCATGAGGGCCCAGCTTCTGGTCGAAGCATACCCGGTAGACGATTGCCATCTCGACGTCGGAGCCTGCCCGTGGCAGCTCCTCCTGCGAAGTGAGCCCGAGTTGATCGTCTGTGACATGGCCAGAGGTGTTCATTCCCCACAGCGCAGCACGCCCAGCTCCCAGCCTCGACAGGCGACCGTCCCGACCTGGCAGCCCTCCGCGAACATCTTGCGCACCCCGGCCGGCAACTTCTCTTCAGGCGAGTCCCTGACCTCGCTACGCATGGTGACGGAGCTGGAGTTCGCCATTCAATGCCAGATGAATTAGAAGACTCGACCTATACAACTAATGGTAGTGTCAGAGAAGATAGTCCACTACTACTGTGGGTGCTGGCAGAAGGCGTCAATTGCATTCAGATCTTTCATTGGGAATTACTGACGTGAGTACCCAAGACCATAATGAGCTCATTCTATTCTCAGATTCTGGTTGCATGTGAATTGAATTTAGTGTATAATAATAGAGTGATTGGGAAGAACGGTTCGGCCTATAAGAGTCCCGGAAAATGGTTCCGCAAGGGTATCTCGATGATCGAAGTGATCAAGATGTTCCCTGACGACGGTGCGGCCGAAAGCTGGTTCGCTGAACTCCGCTGGCCCCACGGCCCCGAGTGCCCCCATTGCGGCTCTGACAAGGTGCAGTCCGGCTGCGCTCACCCCTCCATGCCCTATCGCTGCCGCGCCTGCCGCAAGCGCTTCTCCCTGCGCACCGGCACCGTGATGGCCGACACCAAGCTCGGCTACCGCCTCTGGGCCCTAGCCATCTATCTGATGTGCACCAGCATCAAGGGCATCTCCAGCACGCGACTAAGCCGCGAGCTGGGCATCACTCAGAAGTCGGCCTGGCATCTGGCCCATCGCGTGCGGGCCGGGTTGGCCGCACCTGCCGGGCTGTTCGGCGGCCCGGTGGAGGTGGACGAGGTCTACATCGGAGGCAAGGAGAAGAACAAGCACGCCAGCAAGAAGCTGAACGCCGGGCGCGGGACGGTCGGCAAGCAGCCGGTGGTCGGAGGGCGCGACCGCGCCAGCGGGCGAGTGCATGCGCAAGTGGTGCCGAACACTACCAAAGAGGAACTGCAAGGCTTCGTGAACAAGATTGCAGCTCCGGGTGCGGAAGTGTACACGGACAGCTCCTCCAGCTACCAGTCGCTGGAGGGCTTCCAGCACGCAGCGGTGAACCACTCCAACGGAGAGTACGTGCGCGGCAAGGTGAGCACCAACGGCATCGAGTCCTTCTGGGCGCTGTTCAAGCGCGGGCTGTACGGGATCTACCACCACCTCAGCGTGCGCCACCTGCATCGCTACCTGGAGGAGTTCTGCGGGCGCAGCAACCTGCGCCCGCTGGACACGGCGGAACAGATGAGGCAGGTGGCGCTGGGGCTGCGGGGCCGGCGTCTGACTTGGGCCATGCTGGCGGGCGGCGCCGCGGCCGCCTGACGCACCAGCGACTCCGGCGGCGAGGAGCCGCAAGCGGCAGCAGGCCCGGCTAGGAGCCGCGGCGGGTGCTGGCGCCCAGCACTGGATACCCGAGGGGCGGATCCGCGAATCCTGGGTTGAGAATTGGAGCTGCCACGCGCGACGGTCGGCTGCTAGAGCAGCAGCGGCGGGCCAGGGACGGGGGAACTGCCCGGCACAGATCATGTGCTCATGGAGGCCAGAGTGAGTTCCACCGATACTGGGAGGAATAGGCGCCGAGCACGATGTGAGACCGGCAGCATGCCGCAAATAGACGCAGACTATTCCGATTCGACACGAGTACCATATGCTGGATTCTTGCCGGACCGTATACAACATCTGGATCCCGGGCACTCACGTCAGTACTTCCCCTTTCATTGGCGGACTGCGGCCTTCCATCTCGAGTTCGCGGCGAAGGCTGCAACGTGCGGGGCTAAAGGCGGCGGGAGCAGTAATCCCGAGCTGGACGAGCTCCTGGCGAGATTCCCCGCCGTCTCTCGCGAGTAGGCCCGAGCGATCCTGCGCCGTGCCTTCCGCTGTGTCGAACGCGACCCAGGTCAGAACGGGGAGCCAGGGGAATCGACTCCGCTGTCGAGGGACACTGGCGCGCATTCCGGCTCCGCAGTCTTCCGCGGCACGGGCGTCCCCGTCACCTCCTTGTTTGAGCACTTGAGCACTGACTGTTCCCTTCGCCCGTTCCCCGCCGCTCGCTGCGTGAGGCGAAATCCTGAATGAGAGTGCTGCTCGACGAGAATCTGGATCTCGTACTCCGCATCAGCTGTCCGTCCGGTTCGCAAGCGCAGAGCGTGCAGTTCAACGGATGGACCGCCTCAAGCGGCAGACCTGCGGGCTGCAACGGGCGAGCACGGTTTCAAAGCCTGAGGTACCTCCGACAAGACGATGGTGGGCATAGTGCCGAAGCCTCCTCCCCCCCACCGGTGTTTGCGCTGCCGGTCAAGGAGGCCGCACTGGCTCGACCACTCATGTGGTCCTCACCCGAGGCCCGGGATTCACGGCGCGCGAGCGGGGCGAACCGCTGGAAGCGGATGTACGCTGGCTTGACCAGCAGGCAGTGGCTCGCCGCCGGCTAGAACCAAAGTCACCGAATATCCGGCGACTGGCGATGCCCTGCGATTGGCGTCTCCTGCTCAGCGGTCGACCAATCGACGACCGGAAGTCAGCCCCCAGCTACTAGCGTCGAGGGCATCTTGGTCCGCCAGACTAGCGGCCGCGCACTCCAACAGCTGTAGTGCCGGCCGCTGCAGGAGTCACAGTGCCGTCGCCAGATCTAGGTTCCCCACTCGGGCCCCGCGGCAGGAAACCGCGTGCGCGGACTATTGATCCGATCAGTATCAACTGATGAGCGACTGTCCCGATCCAGCCATCCGCTTAAGGTTCTAAGCTTCGCTGAAGCCTAACCTTCCAGCGACCATGGGGCCCGATAGGGCCGCTCCAGCAGCCGGTTCGCCTCGTCGTCCGAGTCGAAACGCTCACTGCCCGCATTCCATTGCAGCGTCCTTCCGAGGCGTGCCGAGATATTCCCCAAGTGGCAGAAGACCGCCGTTCGATGGCCGATCTCGACATCGGCGTCCGGTCGGTTCCGCGTCCTCACGCAGTCCAGGAAGTTGCGCATGTGGTGCTGCGTCAAGCGCCCTTGGGCACCTGGCGGGCGTGACTCCCTGTCCTCCGTCTCCGGCTCGTCCCTGCGCTGCCATTTCTGGCCTCGAATGGTGAAGCCTCTGCGGCTGACCTCGAGGTCGGCTTTGGTGCCGTGAAAGACCAAGTACGCTCCCCGAGTACCGTTCAGTTCTCGGACGGACCAGGTCAGAACTCCGTTCTCAAGCTCGTACAGCACCTCTTGGACGTCTGGAGTCTCGCCGTGGTCGCGAATGGCGTACCTCCCGCCCAGGCCGCAGACCGACCGCGGAGCCTCGCTGTCCAACGCCCAGCGGGCGATGTCGATGTTGTGAGCCCCCCAGTTCGTCATCTGCCCGCCTGAATAGTCCCAGAACCATCGGAAGTGGTATAGGCCGCGCAATGGGTTGTACGGCGTCTTGGGCGCCGGCCCCAGCCACATGTCGTAGTTGAAGTCTGCGGGAGGCTCCGCATCCGGCGGAGTGCCGAATCCCGGCATCGAGTTGCGCTCCAGGCCGGCCTCTGCGTGATGGACGGCCCCGATTTCTCCAGAACGCACGATCTCGACCGCCTCCGCGTAATGCGGGCCGGACCGTTGCTGGCTGCCGGTCTGGACGACTCGTTGGTGACGTCTAGCTGCCTCGACCATCTTGCGGCCCTCGACCACCGAGAGCGAGAGAGGTTTCTCGACGTAGACATCCAGCCCCGCCCGGCACGCCATGATCGTCTGTAGCGCGTGCCAATGGTCCGGTGTGGCGATCAGCACCGCATCCAAGGGGCGGTGCTCAAGCAGCTCCCGGAAGTCTCGGTAGGCCTTGGCCTGGCCCTTCGACTCGCTGAGCGCCCTCTCCAGGTGAGGCTCGTAGACATCGCAGGCGGCGGCCGCTTGGACATCTTCGAAACGAAGCACCTCCCGCCAGATCTGCCCGCCACGGTTCCCTGTGCCGATCACGCCCAAGTGGATCCGTTCGTTGGCTCCGAGGATTCTGGAGTAGGAGGCTGCGCTGACCGCCGCCGTGATCAGTGTTCTGCGATGCATGGCTGGATTCTCGAAGTGTAATGCCACCGGGATCGGCGGCTCCGTGTCTCAGCTTACGACGGAGCGCCCGTCGCCGCCGGCCGGCTGGGGCCACGGCGATGGCCGCGCAAGACGTCAGGACGGTGAGAACCAGAACAAGGACGCTCCGATTCAGAGGCCGCACTTCGTACAGCAGGCAGGCGAAGAGGCGACGCGAGACCACGGCACAGCCGACCATTCTGCCCGTTGCGGCCAGCACCAAGCTCGTCAATGGTTGCTCATTAACCGGAATCATAGTACATCGTTCAGGCCCTCCGGAGGCGCTAGAATCAGCCCTAGCGAGACGCCCGCCGCATGACCGCCCTGCAGGACCTCGACCGGCTGCTGGCCGACCCGGGCCGCCACGCGGTGCTGCCGCGCGAGGTGGCGGGCAGCCCATCGGCCGTGCACCGCGCCCTGAAGCGGCGCTGCGAGGACCGCACGCTGCAGCGCGTCGGGACGGGCATCTACGCGCGCAGCACGTCCAAGCTGTTCGACGTCGTCCCCGAGATCCTGCCCAAGCTGGGCTACAAGATCGCGCCGCCGCCGCAGATCACCAACACGAACTTCAAGCACGGCGGCGCAGTGTGGCGCATCGACCGGCCCTTCCGCCGACTGATCATCAAGCACGGCGTCCAGGCCGCGTTCCGGTCCCCGGGCGGCAAGCTGTACCGCGCGAGGCCGGAGCGCGTGACGCCGCTGCGCGAGCCGCCCTCGCGACGGGAGACCGAGCTCAACTTCTGCACCTCCGACCGCTGCCATTCCTACGCCCGCGCCGAGAAGTCCCTGATCACATGGAAGGCGCTCCGCGCGTGGGAGGACTTCCGCCACCCGGACGCGACGCTGGCGCTCGACGGCGATACCTGCCTGCACTCCTACTGCCGCATGCTGAGGCGCCGCTCCGAGGACATCGTCGTGCGCGTCATCCTAGCGGACGAGCTGGAGCGCGGCCCGGCCGAGCGCCGCGCCGCCGCCTTCCGCGAAGTCAGTCGGGCCTTCGCGGAGCATGTCCGTGCGGCGCTGCCGTTCCTCAAGCCGACTTCCAAGGGTCGCTTCCACAAGCGCGGCGGACGCTTCGAGAGACACGTCTTCGACTACCGGGCGCGGACGCCCCACTCGCGCGTGCCCAGCACCTTGAAGCTGGAGCTGGTGCAGCAGCCCAATCGACTGCCGCTGCGGCGCGTGAGAGGGTTGACGCGCTGTGAGGTCCCGTTCATCAGCGCCATGGAGATCTGCATGGGGAAGTGGCAGGCCCTCTGCGCGCGACTTCCGGGCCGCGCCCGGGACAACCCGGCGCTGGTCCGGCACCCCGGGGACTTGGCCGCCATGGAGGCGACGCTAACCGGGGTTGCCCAGTACCCGAGCCCCGCCCTCGCCGAGATGATCGCGGAGCTCCGCGGCCCAGCCCTCACGGAGGCACTGCGCGAGCTGCACCATCCGTTCTGGCAGGCCGCCTTCACCGACTACGCCGACCTGATGGGCACCCGGCCCATCTCGGACAGCCTCCGCCAGTACGCCGACCCCACGTGGCCCACCGTGAGAGCGCTGGTAGCGCAAGTCGCCCTGAAGATGGACCTGGTCCCGATTCGGGACCGCGACGAGGTGGAGGAGATGTTCGCCGGGCGGTGGACGCCCCACCAGTCGGGTCAGGCCAGCAGAAGAAGGCGAGGTCCCAGCCGCTAGAGCCCGGAGCGCGCCCGCCGGGTGACGCGAGGGCCGCTTCTCCGGTCCGGAGCGGCCAGCGACCAGTCAGGACACATCTCGGCGCTCGAGCGCCCGAATGGCCCGATTCGGCCCGCCCGCCCCGGAATCGGGCCGCAAAGCGCCTTGAGAATTCAACGCTACGCGAGTTCAGCGCGAAACCTGCGACAATCTACCCGTGCCGAAATAGATCGCGATCCTGGGAGCGCGGCCTCGGCGAGAGGGGCCACCGGGAACCGGCCGGCGCGCGGTGAAGCGGTCGCGGACAGCGCTCGACTAGAATCAGTCGCAGGGCGTCCGCCCGCCGCATGTCCGCCCCGCAAACATCGATCGGGCCTTTCACCGACTGATCATCAAGCGCTGCGTTATGGCCGGACGCGCACCCCCGCTAGGCAAGTCGTACAGCACGAGGCCGTTCCGAATGACACCCATGCACGAGCCGCCCTCGTGGCGAGAAACCGAGCTCAACTTCTGCACCTCCGACCGCTGCCATTCCTACGCCCGCGCCGAGAAGTCCCTGATCACATGGAAGGCGCTCCGCGCGTGGGAGGACTTCCGCCACCCGGACGCGACGCTGGCTCTCGACGGCGGCACCTGCCTGACCGTCTATCGCCGCCTGCTGAATCGCTTCTCCGAGGACATCGACATGCGCGTCATCCTGACGGACGAGCTGCAGCACGGCCCGGCCAAGCGCCGCATCGCGGCCTTCCACAAGGTCAGCCAGGCCTTCAAGGAGCACGTGAATGAGGCGCTGCCGTTCCTGGAGAAGAGCGATAAGCTGAGTCGGCACCCACACCGCGGGCACATCGAGACTCACGTCCTCCTCTACTGAGGGGAGCAAAAGTCATTTCCTTGTGTTCTGGCACTCTATTCCACGTCAAATACGCTTGCGAACCGCGTGCTGAGCATGGTATTATCGGATTATGAAGCTAAGCTTTAAGCAGGACTTCAGAAAGGTCCCACTCTTAGAAAAGGTCGCCATCAGAAAGAGAGTCGTTACGCTGGTTCAGGGTGGACTCCAGATTCCCCTGCTGGCCTCGCTCTTCTCTGTCACTCAAGCGACCATCAATACTTGGCTTGTCAAGGTCGGTGCAGATGGCTTTGGTGCCTTGGAAGATAAGCCACGTTCTGGCCGTCCGCGAATCCTGAGCGACGAAATCGTGCAGTGGGTGCTCGTCACTGTCCGTGATAAGACCCCCCAGCAGATGAAGTTCTCGTTCGCCTATTGGACGGCGGGCCGCGTGCGACAGGCCGTCCTCGACAAGTTCGGTGTCAAAGTCAGTGTCTGGACTGTGCGTCGCACTCTCAAGCGCCTGGGCCTGACACCCCAGAAGCCCAAGTTCCGCTCGTATCTCCGCAGCATCGGCGATGTGAAGGCTTGGATTGACAAGACATACCCTGAATTGAAGGCGAAAGCACGCAGGAACGGCGCTGTGATCGTGTTCGCGGACGAAGCCGGGATGCGAGCGGACTACCATGTCGGACGGACCTGGGGCATGCGTGGCAAGACCCCTGTCGTGGTCGACTCGGGCAAGAGGTTTCGCTGGAACATGTTCGCGGCCATCACGCCAGACGGTCAGATTCACTTCCGTATTCAGTCGAAGAATGCCAAGGCGGTGAGTTTCATTGAGTTCTTGCAGACAATCCAAGCCGAGCAACAGAAGCCGATCTACGTAGTAGTCGACAACTGCAGCATCCATACGGCGCGCGTGGTGAAGGAGTTCTTAGCAGCATCAGCGGGTAACGAGCAGGTCGAGTTGTTCTTCCTGCCGGTCTACTCTCCGCAACTGAATCCGGTGGAGCTGTTGTGGGCGTGGGTGAAGCGCCGGGTTGGCCAACAGGTGTTCAAGACCCAGTCGGAATTGAAGGACCTCCTGGCAGATGCGATCGCCCAGCTCAGGAAGGCCCCTCAAGTCGTTCAGAAATTCTTTGAACAGGAGGACTGCAAGTACATCTTGGCGTGACACCTCAGACGGCAATTACTTTTGCTCCCCTCAGTACTAGGGGCGGATGCCCCACAAGCGCGTGCACGGCGGCTTGAAGCTGGAGCTGGTGCCGAAGCCCAACCGACTGTCGCTGGCCCGCGTGAGAGGGCTGACGGGCGGCACGGTCCAAGTCGTGGACTCCATGGAGATCTGCATGGGGAAGTGGGAGGCCGTCTGCGGCCGACTTACGGACACTGACACGAGGCACGGTGATCTGATCCGACACCCTTGGGACCTAGGCACCATGAGCGAGGAGCTCGCCGCGCGAGCCCAGCACCCGAGCCTCGCCCTCTCCGAGATGATCGAGGAGCGCTGCAACCCAGACCTCACGGACGCGCTGCGCAAGCTGCACGATCCGTACTGGGAGGCCGCCTTCGACGCCTACGCCCCCCGGATGGCCACCCGGCCCATCTCGGACAGCAACCCCGCCGCCGATCCCACATGGCGCCCGCTGAGATGGCTGGTAGCGCAGGTCGCCTTGGACATGAACTTGGTCCCGGACCGGGACCGCGCCGAGGTGGGAGAGATGGCCGCGGGACAGTGGAGGCCCCGCCAGCCTGACCAGACGCGAGAGAGAGGGCGAGGGCCCAGTCGCTAGAATCCGGAGCGAGGTCGCGCGACCTGCACGGGCCTCTTTCCGGCTCCTGATCGACGCACGGCCAGCCGAGACACGTCTCGGTGCGGACGCGCCCGAATGGCGCGAGTCAGGCCGCCTGCGGCGGAATCGGGCCGCAAAGCGCCTTGAGAATTCGAAGCGCCGCGAGTCTTTCGCGAAACCCGCGACAAACTACCCGTGTCGAAAAGGATCGCGATCCGCGACAACTGGCGCGTCGGGAGGCCCGCCACGGGGGCCGGATGGCGCGGGCTGTCGCGCAGGTCCGACTGGCCGCTGGCGGACCTCCGGCAGGTCCCCGCCGCGAGTGGCGGGCATGTGCCGGAGCGTAGCCGGCCGCCGCGCGGTGTTAGCGGCTGGGCGGCGCCGAGGTCGGCGCGACGCACCAGGCTGGTAGCTTAGCGCCGCCGACCTTGGCGCCCTCAAGCTGCTCGCTGCCGACGTTGGCGCCCTCGAGGTTGGCGCGGCGGAGGTCAGCGTCGGTCAGGCCGGCGCCGCGCAGGTCGACGCCGCGCAGGTCGACGCGAAAGAGGTCGGCGGAACGCAGGTCGGCGTTGGAGAGCTTGGCTTTGGCGAGGCGGGCGTGGCGGAGGCAGGTGTCCCGCAGATCGCCGCCGGAGAGGTCCAATCGCTCCCCCTCCCGGCCCTTCGTCTCCAGCCAGCGAGCGTGGGCGGCCACCGCGGCGTACCAGCTTGGCAGGTAGGCGGCGTCGACCTTGGCGCCCTCAAGCTTGCTGCAGCGCAGGTTGGCGCCGCTTAGGTCGGCGCCGCTCAGGTCGGCGCCGGGGAGGCGAGTGTAGGCGACGTCGGCCTCGCGGAGGTCGGCGCCGGAGAGGTAGGCGCAGCGCAGGAAGGCCCCGCGCAAGTTGGCGCCGCGCAGGTCGGCGCCGGAGAGGTCGGCGTCGAGCAGGCCGACGCCGGCCAGGTTGACCTTGGAGAGCTTGGCCTCAGTGAGGCGGCCCTCGGTCAGGTCGGCTTCGCGCAGGTCGGCGCCGGAGAAGTCCAGTTGCTCGCCTTCCCGGCCCTCGCTTTCCAGCCAGCGGACATGGGCGTCCCACGCCTCGTCCAAGTCAGCCACGGGGTTGACGTCCTTCATGTGCCTGATATTGGCACGACTCGCGACTTGAAGCGCCGGTCTCGCGACGCGTCTCGGCGCGAATCACTGAGCCGCTGGCGCGTACTCCAGCGGGTGACCGAACACCGTCCACTCCTGCAGCCAGTTCGAGTCGGCGTCAAACGCGCCGATGAATCTCGTCTCGCCGAGCGCCGGGGATCCCGCCTCGGGGCGCGGATCGGGATTCGGAACGGCCCGCAGGTCCCTCAGGCGCGGGTCGCCGGTCATGAATGCGATGCCGTCGCCGGCGGCCGCTTGGACGAATCCCCCGAGCGCCCGACTGCCGAAGCCGTGGAACAGCGAGCCCTCGATCCTGCTCTCGCCGCCGCGGAAGAGGAGTCCGGCGCTGGCGTCGGCCCACACGGCGCGCTCATAGCCCGCGCTCAGCAGCTTGTCTCCCAGCACCCCGCTGCCGTGCTCGAGCCGCAGGCCGAACGGGCGGCCGCTGGCCGCTCGGCCGCCTTGGATGAGCGTGACGTTGGAGAGTGCCGGCCGGGAGCGCGGCTGATTGTCAAACCCGTCGGAGTCATTGCTCCCGCGAATCGCCGCGGCGCCGCCGGCCGCGCCCTCGGAGACGCAGTGCGAGCAAGCGACGCTGCCGCCGCTGAACAGAATCCCGTCCGAGCGCCTGTAGCGCGCCTGCACGTAGTCAATCGAGGTGCCGCTGCCGACGCCGTACAGTCCCAGCGCCGGTCCGGACCCGCCGGCGTATTCAACGCGCACGTAGCGCAGCTCGCCGCTGGTGCCGGCGTCTTCGGAGCTGCCGTAGGCACCGCTCGCCGGGGACAGGATTTCAGGGACGGTTCCCTCCTCGCGCGTCACGGCCGCCCGGCCGAGCACTTTGAGCCCGCCCCAGCATCCGGGGGCTGTCTCCCTCGGATCGCTGGACAGGCAGGTGAGCACCACCGGAGCCTGCTGCGTGCCCTTTGCGACGATGCGCCCGCCCGGCTCGACGATGACGGCCGCGCCCGCGCCGCGGGCCCGCACCACCGTTCCGGGCTCGATCGTCAGGGTGGCTCCGTCCCGCACGACCAATTGGTGCCGCAGAAGGTAGAGTCGGTCGCTGGCCAGCGTCATGTCGGCCGCCACTGCCCGGGTGAACCCCGCCCGGGTCCAGCGTCAGGTGCAGCCGCACGGTCTGGCCGACCGCGTATCCCGGAGCATCTGTCCACAGGGACAGCTTCCGCCCGGCGGCGGGAATGAATGCCGGGAGGCGGGGAGTGCCGCCGCTTGACGCGCCGCCTCCGGAACTCCCTCCGCCCGTGTCGTCATCGCCGAAGGTGAGCGTGTCCCCGCCGCCTCCGCCGGTGGATCCGCCGCCCGTGGATCCGCCCCCGCCAGTCGTTCCGTTATCGGCGAGGATCGCCAGCTGATGCGTCGAATACTTGCCCACCGTGTAATTCGCCCCCGGTCGAATGGTCATGACCAGCGTCCGGCTGTCCGAGCGACTGGGGTCGTCCAGCGTGCGGATCAGCAAGGTCCAGCGGTCAGGGGGGTCCCGGTGCTGCGCGGTCAACTTGTAGTCCACGCCGTTGACAGCGGTGCCCCCGAACGAAACCCGAAGCTGGGTGTTTCCGACGAGGTGGTGACTGAACTGCAACCGCACGAAAGCTAGCGATTCCCGCTCGTGCTCGGAATGGGACTCCACGAAGGAGACTGAAGGCGGGCCCCGGTCGGCTTGGATGGTCAGCAGATGCGTGCGAGCTGCGCCGACCCGGTATCCCTGTCCGGCCTGCAGTGTCAGCGTGAGGCCCTTCTCTCCCCGCCCGCTGCCCAAGCCGAGTAGCTTCACCCTAATGCCCCAGCTGCCGTTAACTTGATCGGCTGCGGGCTGACATACACGTCCGCGGCGCGAGCCGTCCCGCCTTGCGCGAAATCCAGCTCGATTCGCGACTCCGGCGCGGACGAGAAGGTGAGGAAGATCGCAATGGTCGTGCCCCGGGCGCCGCTCGAGACGGGCGAGGAGAACGAAACTGTCGGCAGACTTTGCGCTGCCAGCGACAGCGGGAGGCACATCCATAGCGCGGCCACGGCGCGCGCAGCGATGCCTGTCGAGCCTGTTCGTTTCGCTCCCCGATCAAGTCGTTGGCTGGAGCGACACAAGTAGCGAAGAAGCGATGCAATCATGATTGCCCGAGCACTTGGAGCGTAGCACGGCCGATTCCGGCCCTGCTCAGCGAAGTGGGACGAAAGTCTCCCGCGAAGCGACTGCAGCGACCAGGCCGCGCTCCACCCGGCTGCCGCTGGAACGCGTGAGAAGGCTGAGGGCCGCCACGGTCCAAGTCGTGGACCCCAAGGAGATTTCCATGGGGAAGTGGCAGTCCGTCTGCGAGCGACTTACGGACCCTGTCCGGAAGTACCGGGGACTGGTCCGGCACCCTTGGGACCTGGGCACCATGAGCCCCGCGCTTGCCGAGGGCACCAGGATCCCGCCGCCCACCCTCGCCGAGAAGATCGCGGCCCGCCGCGGCCCAGCCCTCACAGAGGCGCTGCGCGGCCTGCACAATCCGGACTGGGAGGAAGCCTTTACCCACTACGCCGACCTGATGACCACCCGGTACATCTCGGACAGCGGCCCCGACGCCGACCCCACGTGGCGCACGCTGAGAGGGCTGGTAGCGCGGGCCGCCTTGGAAATGGACCTGGTCCCGATCCGGGGCCGTGCCGAGGCGGGGGAGATTGCCGCGTGGCAGTGGACGCCCCACCAGTCGGACCAGACGGACGGGAGAGGGCGAGGCCCCAGTCGCTAGCGTCCGGAGCGCGGCCTGCGCGGCCTGCAAGGGCCACTTTCCCGGCCCTGATCGACGCACGGCCAGTCGCGACATATCTCGCCGCTGGCGCTCCCGAATGGCGCGATTCAGGCCGCGCGGGGCGGAATCGGGCCGCAAAGCGCCTTGAGAATTCGCTGCTGCGGGAGTCTGGCGCGAAACCTGCGGCAATCTACCCGTGCCGAAAAAAATCGCGATCCTGGGATCGCAGCCACGGCGCGAGGGGCCCTTGGGAACCGAATGGAGAGCTGAAGTGGCCGAAAACGGCGGCCGGACGTACGTCTCCCAGAACCCGCCGCCTCTCTGGGACGGGGATCCGATGCCGCCGGCCTGGAAGGACGACCGCGGAGGGCTCGGCCGCTAGAGGGAGTGTTGCGCGCCGGGGGTCCCATTCGAGTCTGGATACACTGAACGCATGTCGAGTGTCCCCTGCGGTGACCCCCGGATCCCGCGCGCGGGGAATTGGTCGTCAGTATTCCGCAGCTGCAGCCAATATGCCGACACGATCGACTGCGCTCGGGACGATGACGAGCGGTATCGCATGCTCATCTCCGACCTGCCGCGCCGCTTCCACGCGGCCAGCCGTGAACTACAGGCAAGCTCCCTTCGCGAGCCGCCCAGGTTGACAGGCACAAAGTGGGATGCGCTGCTGGCAGCCGTCGTGGAGCACTTCGCGATCTGCCACGACCATCCAGTGCCCGAGTGGTGCAACGACCCAGAGCGGTCGCTGCGAATCTATTGGCAACCGATCCCAGCCTACGGCCCTAGCTTTCCAGGGTTCGTCTACCGGGACGCGCCAGGGGCCTTCCTGCGCCACGGCGTCATCGTCGCCGGTTGGGAGTTCTCCGAGCGGGAGGGCCACCGGGAGTATGGCGCTCTTCTCTAGGGACCGGTTGGTGGACGCGTTCCGCGAACTCTCCTTCGAGCTGCGCCGCTCCCGTGTGCGCGCCCACATCTACATTATTGGTGGAGCGGCAATGGCGCTCGGGTTTGACAATCACCGCGAAACGATGGACGTGGACGCACTGATCCAGGCCGGCCACGGGCCAGTGATGGACGCGGTGCGGCGCATCGGCCGTCGGCGGGGTTGGCCAGACGAATGGCTCAACGAGCGGGCGGTGTCGGCTATTCCGCGCGGCCGCGACGGAAGAGCCATGTCGGTCTACGGGGACAGTCATCTGGTCGTGACTGCGGCCTCGGCTGAGCACTTGCTGGCAATGAAGGTCCGTGCCGCCCGCCCCAAGGACGAGCGGGACATCGCCTCCCTGACCCGTCGATTGGGGCTGTCGTCAGCGCGCGCGGTCTTCG
The DNA here is from genome assembly GCA_963662745.2 of Bryobacterales bacterium. Taxonomy (GTDB): domain Bacteria; phylum Acidobacteriota; class Terriglobia; order Bryobacterales; family UBA6623; genus VXMF01. The sequence goes on along the minus strand of CAXXUI010000001.1, from coordinate 1,692,046 downwards.
ACCTGCATGACGATGTGTTTCCGCGCAACCCCCCAAGGCGGCGAAATTTCAGGCGCGCTCTCAGGATCCTCCGAAATCTGTGGACGCAGGACAGGTCCATGGATCACGACGACCGATACGGTTACGCTCGCCAGCGTGGAGGAGGGCGAGGCCCCAGCCGCTAGAGTCCGGAGCGCGGTCCGAGGAGCTTGGGCGGGCCACTTCCCCGGCCCTGATCGACGAACGGCCAGTCCCGACACATCTCTGCGCTCGAGCGCCCGACTGGCCCGATTCGGGCCGCCCGGGGCGGAATCGGGCCGCAAAGCGCCTTGAGAACTCGACCCTGCGGGAGTCTGGCGCGAAACCTGCGGCAATCAACCCGTGCCGAACAAGATCGCGACACTGGGAGCGCGGCCTCGGCGGGAGGTGCCCTTGGGGACCGGATGGAAGCACGGAATCAGTTGAGGACGGGGCCGCTTCGCCGCATGCGGGGAGGGCCGGTCCGCTAGAATCAGCCCTAGAGAGGCGCAAGCAGCCTGACCGCCCTGCAGGACCTCGACCGACTGCTGGCCGACCTGCACCGGCACGCGGTGCTGCCGCGCGAGGGGAGCGGGAGAACTGCGCATGGCCGAGCTTGACCTGCCCGCCGGTCCAGCCGAGATACTGGAGGCCGTCCGGGTCCACCTCGGACACCACCTCGGCGGCGAGCGCGAACTGCGCCTCGGCGGGGGCACTGCTCTGGCTGCAAGGTGGCAGCACAGGCACAGCACCGATGTGGATTTCTTCGTCGATGCCTCCGCCTTCGCGAGACTCCGTAAAGCAGAACAGCAGTTTCGCAACGATCTGAGGAGCTCCGGTACTGGCTGCCGGGAGATCACCTTGGCGCTCTGGCATGCGCGTATCGTCCTTGCGGACGGCGGGGAGGTCTCCATCTCGACCAGTCGCCCGGTAACGCTACATCCAGTGTCAAGCGATACGGTGCGCGGAACTGACGTAGCGCTTGAGACCACGGAGGAGATTCTCGCAAAGAAGCTGAACTACCGAATGATGGGAAACGCGCAGCTCGTCCCTCGCGACTTATACGACCTCGCCGCCGCGCGGCGGCTCGCCCCAAGGGCGCTCGAGGCCGCGCTCTCAACGCTCAGGGAAGGAGACCTGGAGGAGATCAACACGGAGCTGGGCGACTTGGGCCCGGCATGGATGCAACAGCATCGACAGCCCCTCATCCGTCCCGCCAACCGCCATGACGCGATGAATGCCGTGCGCATTGTCCGAGCAGTGATCCAGCGACACATCCGACCGAGAGGGCCCGGCCGGGGGAGGGCGTAGGGCGTTCCGTGCTCGATCTGCTCCAGGTGCGACACGCCTACTTCCACCCGCCGCCCGACGATCCGGGACGGCCTGTCACCCGCGAAGAGTTGCACGCGCTCCGCGAGCGGCGGCGGGTCGAGGGATGCCTGATGCGCGGGGGCGACCCTCGCGAGGAAGGCCTGGGAGAGCACGGCTCCCTGATTGGCGGCCCGGACAAGCCGCTGACGCTGTTCGGCTCCCAGCCCGAACGAGCGGGACGCATCCATCCTCTCCCGCTCGCTTGGTTCGACCATCCACGGGGTCGAGAGCGGGTCCCGCTGTACAGGGATGTCGAGCGGGCGCATTCGTTCTTCGCGATGCTTGCGGGCGACCACTTGGCAGGCATGCCGGAACGTCCGAGCGGCAGGCAGCTCGCCAGCCTGTTCCGGGCGAGCTCTCTCAGCGGGCGCGAGAAGTCGCAGGTGTGGCATGTTTTCGCATGCATTCGCAGGGCAGACCTCCGGGGTCTTCGCACGAAGGGCGGGCTCTCGGTCTACGAGATCGCGCGCGCCATGCTGCTGGCGGAGACGCGCCGCGCGTGGGTCATCCGCTGGACCTACCAGTACGCGCTCGACCCGGACTCCGGGACCCGCTGAATCACGCCCGCGACCCGGAATCGGGCCGCAAGGCGCCTTGAGAATTCAACGCTGCGGGAGTCTAGCGCGAATCCTGCGGCAAACTGCCCGCGCCGATAGAGATCGCGATCCCGGGATCACCGGTGCCGGCAAGATGGGCCTTTGGGGACCGGATGGGGAGTGCTGGGGGCGCTGCGGACGGGACCGGAAGCGCTAGAATCAGCCCCAGGCGGACGCCCGCCGCATGACCGCCCTGCAGGACCTCGACCGACTGCTGGCCGACCCGCGCCGCCACGCGGTGCTGCCGCGCGAGCTGGCGGGCAGCCCATCGGCCGTGCATCGCGCCCTGAAGCGGCGCTGCGAGGACCGCACGCTGCAGCGCGTCGGGACGGCCATCTACGCGCGCAGCACGTCCAGGCTGTTCGACGTGGTCCCCGAGATCCTGCCCAAGCTGGGCTACAAGATCACTCCCCCGCGACAGATCACCAACCTGAACTTCAAGCACGGCGGCGCCGTGTGGCGCATCGACCGGCCCTTCCGCCGCCTGATCATCAAGCACGGCGTCCAGGCCGCGTTCCGGTCCCCGGGCGGCAAGCTGTACCGCGTGACGCCCCTGCGCGAGCCGCCCTCGCGACGAGAGACCGAGCTCAACTTCTGCACCTCCGACCGCTGCCACTCCTACGCCCGCGCCGAGAACGACCTGATCATCAGGAAGGCGCTCCACGCGTCGGAGGGCTTCCGCCACCCGGACGCGACGCTGGCGCTCGACGGCGACACCTGCCTGAACTCCTACTGCCGCATGGTGAGGCGCCACTCCGAGGACGTCGTCGTGCGCGTCATTCTGGCGAGTGAGCTGGAGCGCGGCCCGGCCGAGCGCCGCGTAGCGGCCTTCCGCGGGGTCAGCCGCGCCTTCGCGGAGCACGTGCAGGCGACGCTGCCGTTCCTCAAGCCGACCGAGAAGGGCCACCTCCACAAGTGCGGCGGGCGCTTCGAGAGACATGTCTTCGACTACCGGGCGCGGACGCCCCACCCCCGCGTGCCCAGCACCTTGACGCTGGAGCTGGTGCAGCAGCCCAACCGACTGCCGCTGCGCCGGACGGGAGGGTTGACGCGGCCCGAGGTCCAGATCATCAGCGCCATGGAGATCTGCATGGGGAAGTGGCAGGCCCTCTGCGAGCGACTTCCGCGCCGCCCCAGGGACAACCCGGCCCTGATCCGGCACCCCTGGGACCTGGCCACCACGAGGGCGACGTTCACACTGGTCAACAGGATCCCGCCCCCCGATCTCGCCGAGATGATCGGGGAGTGCCGCCGCCCAGCCCTCACGGAGGCGCTGCGCGAGCTGCACGATCCGTACTGGCAGGTCGCCTTCACCGACTACGCCGACCGGATGGGCACCCGGCCCATCTCGGACAGCCTCCGCCAGTACGCCGACCCCACGTGGCCCACGCTGAGAAGATGGTCGGCGCGAGTCGCACTGAAAATGGACCTGGTCCCGAGCCGGGACCGCGACGAGGTAGAGGAGATGTCCGCGGGGCGGTGGACGCCCCACCAGTCGGGCCAGACCAGCTGAAGAGGGAGAGGCCCCAGTCGCTAGAGTCCGGCGCGCGCCCGCCGAGTGCGGCGCGGGCCGGAATCGGGCCGCCAAGCGCCTTGAGAATTCAACGCTACGCGAGTTCAGCGCGAAACCCGCGACAATCTACCCGTGCCGAAATAGATCGCGATCCTGGGAGCGCGGCCTCGGCGAGAGGGGCCACCGGGAACCGGCCGGCGCGCGGTGAAGCGGTCGCGGACAGCGCTCGACTAGAATCAGTCGCAGGGCGTCCGCCCGCCGCATGTCCGCCCCGCAAACATCAATCGGGCCTTTCACCGACTGATCATCAAGCGCTGCGTTACGGCCGGACGCGCACCCCCGCTAGGCAAGTCGTACAGCACGAGGCCGTTCCGAATGACATCCATGCACGAGCCGCCCTCGTGGCGAGAAACCGAGCTCAACCTCTCCCGCCACGAGCGCTGCCACTCCTACGCCCGCGCCGAAAAGGACCTGATCGTCAAGCAGGCGCTCCGCGCGTGGGAGGGCTTCCGCCACCCGGACGCGACGCTGGCTCTCGACGGCGGCACCTGCCTGACCGTCTATCGCCGCCTGCTGAATCGCTTCTCCGAGTACATCGACATGCGCGTCATCCTGACGGACGAGCTGCAGCACGGCCCGGCCGAGTGGCGCATCGCGGCCTTCCACGAGATCAGTCGGGCCTTCAAGGAGCACGTGAATGAGGCGCTGCCGTTCCTGGAGAAGAGCGAGGATCTGAGTCGCCGGCCGGTCCACGGGCGCATTGAGACCCACGTCCTCCTCTACCAGGGGCGGATGCCCCACAAGCGCGTGCTGCCCGGCTTGAAGCTGGAGCTGGTGCCGAAGCCCAACCGACTGCCGCTGGCCCGCGTGAGAGGGCTGACGGGCGGCACGGTCCAAGTCGTGGACCCCATGGAGATCTGCATGGGGAAGTGGGAGGCCGTCTGCGGCCGACTTCCGGGCCGCGCCCGGACCTACCGGGAGCTGATCCGGCACCCCTGGGACCTAGGCGCTATGAGCGAGCAGCTCGCCGCGGGCGCCAGGATCCAGTCGCCCGCGGACAGCGGGGACACTGGCGAGAGACTCTCAGACGCAACTCTTTCCAAAGCCGAATTCCGCGCCGGACCACCGCGCGCCAACCTCAAGAACGCCGATTTTCGGGTCGCGCCACGCATCACGCCCCGGCCCAGTCACACGCGCGAGGGTCGCTCCGCACACCCGGTCGCTAATCGCCGATGTCTGGACAGCGGCCGCGCCGGAAGACGATCCTCAGCGACTCGGCTCTCGCGCCAGCCGCCCGCCCAGATCCGCCCGCCGCCGGCGCAGCCAAGCGGACAGCGATGTCGTGCCCAGCGCCGGGCCAACGGAATCGAGCCGGTTCCGCGCCAAGCCGTGCAGCTCGTCGGCCGTCAGGATCGTCTCCCCGGTCAACCGCGAGGCCGCGGCGTACAGCGCCCGACAGGCCGGGATCGGAAGTCTCACCGGCCGCCCGCGACCCCCGACAGCGGCGGCGACCGCACGCACTAGGTCCCCGAGCTCGAAGCGATCAGGACCGACTGCGTCCCGGGTCCACTCCCCGCCAGACTCCTCGACCGCCTCCGCCACCAGCGCCGCGAAATCGGCCACATGGATCGGGCGAATGAAGTACGGCTCCCCGGCGGGAATCGGCACCCACGGCAGCCTGCGCACCGCCCAGGCGACGTTCTCCACGAGGATGCCGCCACGGCCGAAGAAGCAAGCCGGCCGCAGGATCGCATGCGACGTTCCGCAATCGCGCACCATGCGCTCGACCTCCGCCTCGCCCCGGAAATACGACAGGTCCTGGTCGAGACCGGGATTCGTGATCGACGTCCAGACGAGCTTGCTCACACCCGCTCGCAGCGCCGCATCGAGCAGCACGCCCGAGCGGCGGACAGCCTCGCGGTGCGAGGTCCACGCGCCCCGGTGGCCGACGGGCGCTCGGTCATGGCGAACCCAGTAGCCGCAGCACAGGGCATCGACACCCTTCAGCGCCCGCACCAAGTGCGCCGCGTGAAAGTCGCCGTAAGGGACGCGGCGGACTCTCCCTCCATGCGGGTCGTCAACCGGCGGACGCCGGTCCGTCAGGGAGATGAGCTCGTGGCCGCGGTCGAGGAGGGCCGCGGCGATCGCCCGGCCGGAATATGACCATGCACCGGTCAGCGCGACCTTCACCCCTGAACACTCCGCCCGGCCGCGTACGCGCGAAACGCTCGTCTGCCTGTCATCACCACCCCTAGCGTACGCGTCTCGGGCGCCGACCGACAAGCGGCCAACCGCGCCGCGCGATGAGGGCCAGGCGAGTCGCCGTGTTAGCATGAGACCCGGCGGTTCAAGGACCGCCAGTGACATGGCGAGGAGGGGGATCATCCGGCAGCATGTCGAGCCCGCTCCGCCCGCGCCGCTGCCTCCGCCCGCCCCGCCGCTGCGGCCGCTCCGCCCCCCGCCGCCCAAGAGAGGCGGGATCTACGCCGGAGAGCCGCCCGTGCATGGGGTGGACTACGAAGAGGATGGTCACCGCTTGTCCCAGAACGTGCAGCACGACGAAGTCGCCTACGAGGTGCGAAACGCCATTAAGCAACACTGCACCTGGCTCCAGACACGCGGCAACTTCCTGACAGAAGACGTGTTCATCTCCTACAAGGACGAGGGCAGGACCGTGACAGTCGCCCCGGACGTCATGCTGTCGAAAGGGCCGGCGCCGCAGTCCGGACCGACCTCCGCGCGAGCGGGGGAGGGCCCGCCAGCGCCGCTCTTCAGACGGACGGAACGTAAGTCGTACGAGCTCGCGGAGGAGGGCCGCCCGCCGGACTTCGTCCTGGAAGTCGTTTCGCCCAAGAACACCGCGGCGGATCTAAGGGACAAGAAAGCGAAGTACCTGAAGATCGGCATCCCGGAGTACTTCGTGTTCGACCCGCACCCCCGGGGGGACGATCCACCCTTGAAGCGCTACCGACCGCAGCACGGAGGCAAGGATTGGGAGAAGGAGACTTCATGGACCGGCCTCCGCAGCAAGGAGCTGGGCACCGAGATCCTGGTAAACGGCCCGGCGCTGGAAGTCATCGACCCGACGACCGGCCAGCCCTACGAGAAGTCCGACAAGCTGCTGACCACAGCGAGAAGAGAGGCCGCGGCCCGCAAGCAGGAGGCCGCGGCCCGCAAGCAGGAGGCCGCGGCCCGCAAGCAGGCGGAGGCCAAGGCAGCCGAAGAGGTCGCCGCGCGCAAGCAGGCGGAGGCCAAGGCAGCCGAAGAGGCCGCCGCGCGCAAGCAGGCGGAGCGAGAGCTGAGGGAGTTGCGCAGTCGACTCCGCAGTCGCGAGCGACGCACCCCGCGCGGCGCCCGCGCGCTGACCACCGTCAGCCGACACTCCGCAGCGGCGCGGCGCATGGAACCCCCGGACGTCGAGGCCGGCCACGCGGACGCTTGGAGTCGCCCGGTCGCGCTTCCTGACCGGCCGAGGCTCACGGTCGGGTACGAGGCCGGACGCGGCCGCTCGAACCACGGCGAGAGGATGCTCGCCCGCGGCCCGCGAGACCTGGTGATCGACGAGCTGCAGGCCAACGGTTACACGATCGACTCCGCGCGGCCGCGCGGCCGCCGCAGCACGCCGCCGCCCGGACGATAGGGCCCGCCCCGCTAGAGATAGCGCGCCACCGCCCCGCGCTCGGCTGTCGCTCCAGCCGCGTAGTGACTGACCATGCGAGCGGTCTGCCAGCCGCCGGCCAGCATCACATCCGCCGTGCTGGCGCCGCGAGCCACGAGCTCGCTGGCGAGGCCGACGCGCCCGGAGTGGCCCGTGATCCGCCCGCCGATTCCCGCCGCGTCGGCCGCGGCGCGCAGGCGCCTCGCCACGCTGCAGGGAGCGAGGCCCCCCAGGACACTGGCGCCAGCCTCCGGAGTCGCGGGCCGCAGTCCGCGGATGGCCGCCGCGTAGCCGCCCTTGACCATTCGCACGTCGGCCCGCGCGCCGTCCTGGTTGGTCTTGGAGGCCCGCACCGTGACCAGCACGGCCCCCGGCGTGTTGGGCGCGTCCGCCACGTCGGCCCAGGTCAGAGCGGCGGCCTCGGCCCGCCGCAGCCCGGCGTGGAACAGCAGTCCGGCGATCGCGACGTCCACGTCGCCCCGCTTGGCCGCCGTGGCGGGCGACTCCATGCCGCGCCCGCGCCGCCGCGGCCGCCGCGCCGTCGCCAGGATGGCCGCCGCCCCGTCGGCGGTGAGGGGGTCCGCCTGCCCCTGGTCGGTGCCAGCGCAGCCAAGCGGACAGCGATGTCGCGCCCAGCGCCGGGCCAACGGAATCGAGCCGGTTCCGCGCCAAGCCGTGCAGCTCGTCGGCCGTCAGGATCGTCTCCCCGGTCAACCGCGAGGCCGCGGCGTACAGCGCCCGACAGGCCGGGATCGGAAGCCTCACCGGCCGCCCGCGACCCCCGACAGCGGCGGCGACCGCCCGCACCAGGTCCCCGAACTCGAAGCGATCAGGACCGACTGCGTCCCGGGTCCACTCCCCGCCCGACTCCTCGACCGCGTCCGCCACCAGCGCCGCGAAATCGGCCACATGGATCGGGCGAATGAAGTACGGCTCCCCGGGCGGGAATCGGCACCCACGGCAGCCTGCGCACCGCCCAGGCGACGTTCTCCACGAGGATGCCGCCGCGGCCGAAGAAGCAAGCCGGCCGCAGGATCGCATGCGACGTGCCGCAATCGCGCACCATGCGCTCGACCTCCGCCTTGCCTCGGAAATACGACAAGTCCCGGTCGAGACCGGGGTTGGTGATCGACGTCCACACGAGCTTGCTCACACCCGCGCGCAGCGCCGCATCGAGCAGCACGCCCGACCGGCGGACAGCCTCGTCGTGCGATGTCCACGCTCCCCGGTGGCCGACGGGTGGCCGGTCATGGCGGACCCAGTAGCCGCAGCACAGGGCATCGACACCTTTCAGCGCTCGCACCAAGTGCGCCGCGTGAAAGTCGCAGTAAGGAACGCGGGGAACTCTCCCTCCATGCGGGTCGTCAGTCGGCGGACTCCGGTCCGTCAAGGAGATGAGCTCGTGGCCGCGATCGAGGAGGGTCGCGGCGATCGCCCGGCCGGAATACGACCACGCACCGGTCAGCGCGACCTTCATCCCCGGACACTCCACTCGGCCGCGTACGCGCGGAACGCTCGACTGCCCGTCATCACCACCCCTAGCGTACGCGCACCGCGCGCCGGTCGGCGCGCGGCCAACCGCGCCGCGCGAGGAGGGCCAAGCAAGTCGCCGTGCTAGCATGAGACCCGGCGGTTCAAGGATCGCCAGTGACATGGCGACGAGGAGAATTATCCGGCAGCATGTCGAGCCCGTTCCGCCGCCACCGCCCGCGCCGCCCCCTCCACCCGCCCCGCCGCGCAAGAGAGGCGGGATCTACGCCGGAGAGCCCCCCGTGTATGGGGTGGACTACCAAGAGGATGGTCGCCGCTTGTCCCAGAACCTGTATCACGACGCGACCGCGTCACACATGCGACATTTCATCGAGCAGCACTGCAACTGGCTCAAGACGTTCGAGAACCTGGTGGCAGAGGACGTGTTCATCGTCTACAGCGACGAGGGCGAGCCGGTGACAATCGCTCCGGACGTCATGCTGGCGAAGGGGCCAGCCGCGCCCGCGCGAGAGGGCTCACCAGTCCCGGTCATCAAACCGCCGCACGCTGACTCGTACAAACTCGCGGATGAGGGCCGCCCGCCGGACTTCGTCCTGGAAGTCGTTTCGCCCAAGAACACCGCGGCGGATCTAAGGGACAAGAAAGCGAAGTACCTGAAGATCGGCATCCCGGAGTACTTCGTGTTCAATCCGCGCGCCCGGGGGTCCGATCCTCCCTTGAAGCGCTACCGCCTGCAGCCCGGAGGCAAGGCTTGGAAGGAGAAGACCTCGCGGTCCGGCCTCTGCAGCAAGGAGCTGGACACCAAGATCCTGGTAAACGGCCAGACGCTGGAACTCATCGACCCGGAGACCGGGCAGCCCTACGAGAGATCCCAGAAACTGAAGGTCACAGCGAAAACGGCAGAGGCCAGAGCGGACAGAGAGGCCGCAGCGCGCAGGGAGCAGCAGGCCAGAGCGGAAATGGCAGAGGCCAGAGCGAACGAAGAGGCCGCCGCGCGCAAGCAGGCGGAGGCCGCCCGCGAGCAGGAGGCCGCCGCGCGCAAGCAGGCGGAGCGAGAGCTGAGGGAGTTGCGCAAGCGAGTCCGCAGTCGAGAGGGACGCACCCCGCCAGCCGCGCGCGAGCTGACCATCGTCAGCCGACACTCCGACAAGGCGGCGCGCATGGAACCCCCGGACGTTGAGGCCGGCGACGCGGCCTCTTGGGGCCGCCCGGTCGCGCTTCCTCACCGGTCGACGCTCACGGTCGGGTACGAGGCCGGACGCGGCCGACCGAACCGCGGCGAGAGGATGATCGCCCGCGGCCCGCGAGAGCTGGTGCTCGGCGAGCTGCAGGCCAACGGTTACACGATCGCCTCCGAGCGCCCGCGCTCCCGCCGCCGACCGCCGCCGCTCGGACGGTAGGGCCCGCCCCCGCCGCGCCATGCACGCGGACTGATCTTTCGTCCACTCGGCGGAGGGCCCGCCCCGCTAGAGATAGCGCGCCACCGCCCCGCGCTCGGCTGTCGCTCCGACTGCGTAGTGACTGACCATGCGGGCGGACTGCCAGCCGCCGGCCAGCATTACATCCGCCGTGCTGGCCCCGCGGGCCACGAGCTCGCTGGCGAGGCCGACCCGTCCGGGGTGGCCCGTGATCCGCCCTTCGACGCCGGCCGCCCGGGCCGCGACGCGCAGGCCGCGGATGGCCGCCGCGTAGCCGCCCTTGACCATCCTCACGTCGGCCCGCGAGCCGTCCTGGTTGGTCTTGGAGGCCCGCACCGCGACCAGCACGGCCCCCGGAGTGTTGGGCGCGTCCGCCACGTCGGCCCACGTCAGCGCGGCGGCCTCGGAGCGCCGCAGCCCGGCGTGGAACAGCAGTCCGGTGATCGCGACGTCCACGTTGCCCCGCTCGGGCCGCCGCGGCGGCCGACTCCATGCCGCGCCCTCGCCGCCGCGGCTGTCGCGCCGTCGCCAGGATGGCCGCCGCCCCGTCGGCGGTGAGGGGGTCCGCCTGTCCCCCGGCCGCGCGCGCGATGCGTGCGCGCGATGCCGGCCAGCACGGCCGCGGTCTTGGGACCCCGGGGGGATGGCCGGCCCGCGTAGGAGGCCGCCTTGGCCGCCGCCGCGGCCGCGAGGGCGCAGGTGCTCGGAGCGGCGCCGCCCGCCGCCATGACGCCGAGGCCAGCGAGGCGTCCTCCATCTCGCCGGCGTTCAGGCCGGCGCGGGCGAGGCGGTCCAGGGCGGCCTGGTAGGCCCGCACCGTGTTGGGGCTGAGGGACGCGGCCGCGAGCGCCGCGGCGGCGGCGGAGAGTCCGCCGGCGAGGGCGCCAGCGGTCGCCTCCGGCGCGCGGGCCTCCAGCGAATGGTTGCTCATTAACCCTCCATGCGGGTCGTCAACCGGCGGACGCCGGTCCGTCAGGGAGATGAGCTCGTGGCCGCGGTCGAGGAGGGCCGCGGCGATCGCCCGGCCGGAATATGACCATGCACCGGTCAGCGCGACCTTCACCCCTGAACACTCCGCCCGGCCGCGTACGCGCGAAACGCTCGTCTGCCTGTCATCACCACCCCTAGCGTACGCGTCTCGGGCGCCGACCGACAAGCGGCCAACCGCGCCGCGCGATGAGGGCCAGGCGAGTCGCCGTGTTAGCATGAGACCCGGCGGTTCAAGGACCGCCAGTGACATGGCGAGGAGGGGGATCATCCGGCAGCATGTCGAGCCCGCTCCGCTGCCTCCGCCCGCCCCGCCGCTGCGGCCGCTCCGCCCCCCGCCGCCCAAGAGAGGCGGGATCTACGCCGGAGAGCCGCCCGTGCATGGGGTGGACTACGAAGAGGATGGTCACCGCTTGTCCCAGAACGTGCAGCACGACGAAGTCGCCTACGAGGTGCGAAACGCCATTAAGCAACACTGCACCTGGCTCCAGACACGCGGCAACTTCCTGACAGAAGACGTGTTCATCTCCTACAAGGACGAGGGCAGGACCGTGACAGTCGCCCCGGACGTCATGCTGTCGAAAGGGCCGGCGCCGCAGTCCGGACCGACCTCCGCGCGAGCGGGGGAGGGCCCGCCAGCGCCGCTCTTCAGACGGACGGAACGTAAGTCGTACGAGCTCGCGGAGGAGGGCCGCCCGCCGGACTTCGTCCTGGAAGTCGTTTCGCCCAAGAACACCGCGGCGGATCTAAGGGACAAGAAAGCGAAGTACCTGAAGATCGGCATCCCGGAGTACTTCGTGTTCGACCCGCACCCCCGGGGGGACGATCCACCCTTGAAGCGCTACCGACCGCAGCACGGAGGCAAGGATTGGGAGAAGGAGACTTCATGGACCGGCCTCCGCAGCAAGGAGCTGGGCACCGAGATCCTGGTAAACGGCCCGGCGCTGGAAGTCATCGACCCGACGACCGGCCAGCCCTACGAGAAGTCCGACAAGCTGCTGACCACAGCGAGAAGAGAGGCCGCGGCCCGCAAGCAGGAGGCCGCCGCGCGCAAGCAGGCGGAGGCCAAGGCAGCCGAAGAGGCCGCCGCGCGCAAGCAGGCGGAGCGAGAGCTGAGGGAGTTGCGCAGTCGACTCCGCAGTCGCGAGCGACGCACCCCGCGCGGCGCCCGCGCGCTGACCACCGTCAGCCGACACTCCGCAGCGGCGCGGCGCATGGAACCCCCGGACGTCGAGGCCGGCCACGCGGACGCTTGGAGTCGCCCGGTCGCGCTTCCTGACCGGCCGAGGCTCACGGTCGGGTACGAGGCCGGACGCGGCCGCTCGAACCACGGCGAGAGGATGCTCGCCCGCGGCCCGCGAGACCTGGTGATCGACGAGCTGCAGGCCAACGGTTACACGATCGACTCCGCGCGGCCGCGCGGCCGCCGCAGCACGCCGCCGCCCGGACGATAGGGCCCGCCCCGCTAGAGATAGCGCGCCACCGCCCCGCGCTCGGCTGTCGCTCCAGCCGCGTAGTGACTGACCATGCGAGCGGTCTGCCAGCCGCCGGCCAGCATCACATCCGCCGTGCTGGCGCCGCGAGCCACGAGCTCGCTGGCGAGGCCGACGCGCCCGGAGTGGCCCGTGATCCGCCCGCCGATTCCCGCCGCGTCGGCCGCGGCGCGCAGGCGCCTCGCCACGCTGCAGGGAGCGAGGCCCCCCAGGACACTGGCGCCAGCCTCCGGAGTCGCGGGCCGCAGTCCGCGGATGGCCGCCGCGTAGCCGCCCTTGACCATTCGCACGTCGGCCCGCGCGCCGTCCTGGTTGGTCTTGGAGGCCCGCACCGTGACCAGCACGGCCCCCGGCGTGTTGGGCGCGTCCGCCACGTCGGCCCAGGTCAGAGCGGCGGCCTCGGCCCGCCGCAGCCCGGCGTGGAACAGCAGTCCGGCGATCGCGACGTCCATGTCGCCCCGCTTGGCCGCCGTGGCGGGCGACTCCATGCCGCGCCCGCGCCGCCGCGGCGGCCGCGAGGGCGCAGGTGCTCGGAGCGGCGCCGCCCGCCGCCATGGCGCCGAGGGCCGAGGCCAGCGAGGCGTCCTCCATCTCGCCGGCGTTCAGGCCGGCGCGGGCGAGGCGGTCCAGGGCGGCCTGGTAGGCCCGCACCGTGTTGGGGCTGAGGGCCGCGGCCGCGAGCGCCGCGGCGGCGGCGGAGAGTCCGCCGGCGAGGGCGCCAGCGGTCGCCTCCGGCGCGCGGGCCTCCAGCGAATGGTTGCTCACTAACCGGAATCATAGTACATCGTTCAGGCCCTCCGGAGGCGCTAGAATCAGCCCTAGCGAGACGCCCGCCGCATGACCGCCCTGCAGGACCTCGACCGGCTGCTGGCCGACCCGGGCCGCCACGCGGTGCTGCCGCGCGAGGTGGCGGGCAGCCCATCGGCCGTGCACCGCGCCCTGAAGCGGCGCTGCGAGGACCGCACGCTGCAGCGCGTCGGGACGGGCATCTACGCGCGCAGCACGTCCAAGCTGTTCGACGTCGTCCCCGAGATCCTGCCCAAGCTGGGCTACAAGATCGCGCCGCCGCCGCAGATCACCAACACGAACTTCAAGCACGGCGGCGCCGTGTGGCGCATCGACCGGCCCTTCCGCCGACTGATCATCAAGCACGGCGTGCAGGCCGCGTTCCGGTCCCCGGGCGGCAAGCTGTACCGCGCGAGGCCGGAGCGCGTGACGCCGCTGCGCGAGCCGCCCTCGCGGCGGGAGACCGAGCTCAACTTCTGCACCTACAACCGCTGCCACTCCTACGCCCGCGCCGAGAAGGACCTGATCATCAGGAAGGCGCTCCGCGCGTGGGAGGGCTTCCGCCACCCGGACGCGACGCTGGCTCTCGACGGCGGCACCTGCCTGACCGTCTATCGCCGCCTGCTGAATCGCTTCTCCGAGTACATCGACATGCGCGTCATCCTGACGGACGAGCTGCAGCACGGCCCGGCCGAGTGGCGCATCGCGGCCTTCCACGAGATCAGTCGGGCCTTCAAGGAGCACGTGAATGAGGCGCTGCCGTTCCTGGAGAAGAGCGAGGATCTGAGTCGCCGGCCGGTCCACGGGCGCATTGAGACCCACGTCCTCCTCTACCAGGGGCGGATGCCCCACAAGCGCGTGCTGCCCGGCTTGAAGCTGGAGCTGGTGCCGAAGCCCAACCGACTGCCGCTGGCCCGCGTGAGAGGGCTGACGGGCGGCACGGTCCAAGTCGTGGACCCCATGGAGATCTGCATGGGGAAGTGGGAGGCCGTCTGCGGCCGACTTCCGGGCCGCGCCCGGACCTACCGGGAGCTGATCCGGCACTTCTGGGACCTAGGCGCTATGAGCGAGCAGCTCGCCGCGGGCGCCAGGATCCAGTCGCCCGCGGACAGCGGGGACACTGGCGAGAGACTCTCAGACGCAACTCTTTCCAAAGCCGAATTCCGCGCCGGACCACCGCGCGCCAACCTCAAGAACGCCGATTTTCGGGTCGCGCCACGCATCACGCCCCGGCCCAGTCACACGCGCGAGGGTCGCTCCGCACACCCGGTCGCTAATCGCCGATGTCTGGACAGCGGCCGCGCCGGAAGACGATCCTCAGCGACTCGGCTCTCGCGCCAGCCGCCCGCCCAGATCCGCCCGCCACCAGCGCCGCGAAATCGGCCACATGGATCGGGCGAATGAAGTACGGCTCCCCGGCGGGAATCGGCACCCACGGCAGCCTGCGCACCGCCCAGGCGACGTTCTCCACGAGGATGCCGCCACGGCCGAAGAAGCAAGCCGGCCGCAGGATCGCATGCGACGTGCCGCAATCGCGCACCATGCGCTCGACCTCCGCCTCGCCCCGGAAATACGACAGGTCCTGGTCGAGACCGGGGTTGGTGATCGACGTCCACACGAGCTTGCTCACACCCGCACGCAGCGCCGCATCGAGCAGGACGCCCGACCGGCGGACAGCCTCGCGGTGCGACGTCCACGCTCCCCGGTGACCGACGGGCGGCCGGTCATGGCGGACCCAGTAGCCGCAGCACAGGGCATCGACACCTTGCAGCGCTCGCACCAAGTGCGCCGCGTGAAAGTCGCCGTAAGGAACGCGGCGGATTCTCCCTCCATGCGGGTCGTCAGCTGGCGGACTCCGGTCCGTCAAGGAGATGAGCTCGTGGCCGCGATCGAGGAGGGCCGCGGCGACCGCCCGGCCGGAATATGACCATGCGCCGGTCAGCGCGACCTTCATCCCCGGACACTCCGCCCGGTCGCGTAAGCGCGGAACGCTCGTCTGCCTGTCATCGCCACCCCTAGCGTACGCGCCCGGCGCGCCACCGCGGCCCTCGCCGAGCGACGAAGGCCGAGGAAGTCGCCGTGCTAGCATGAGACCCGGCGGTTCAAGGACCGCCAGTGACATGGCGAGGAGGGGAATCATCCGGCAGCATGTCGAGCCCGTTCCGCCACCTGTGCCCTCGCCGCCGCCGCCCGCCCCGCCGCGGCGGCCGCACCGCGCGCCGCCGCGCAAGAGAGGCGGGATCTACGCTGGAGAGCCGCCCGTGTACGGGGTGGACTACCAAGAGGATGGTCGCCGCTTGTCCCAGAACCTGTATCACGACGCGACCGCGTCACACATGCGACATTTCATCGCGCAGCACTGCAACTGGCTCAAGACGTTCGAGAACCTGGTGGCAGAGGACGGGTTCATCGTCTACAGCGACGAGGGCCGGACGGTGACAATCGCTCCGGACGTCATGCTGGCGAAGGGGCCAGCCACGCCCGTGCGAGACGGCTCACCACTTCCGGTCATCAAAGCGCCGCACGCTGACTCGTACAAGCTCGCGGATGAGGGCCGCCCGCCGGACTTCGTCCTGGAAGTCGTTTCGCCCAAGAACACCGCCGCGGACCTAAGGGACAAGAAAGCGAAGTACCTGAAGATCGGCATCCCGGAGTACTTCGTGTTCAATCCGCGCGCCCGGGGGGCCGATCCCCCCTTGAAGCGCTACCGCCTGCAGCCCGGAGGCAAGGCTTGGGAGGAGAAGACCTCGCGGTCCGGCCTCTGCAGCAAGGAGCTGGGCACCAAGATCCTGGTAAACGGCCAGGCGCTGGAACTCATCGACCCGGAGACCGGGCAGCCCTACGAGGAAACCCAGAAACTGAAGGTCAGAGCGGACAGAGAGGCCGCCAGAGCGGACAGAGAGGCCGCAGCGCGCAAGCAGGCGGAGCGAGAACTGAGGGAGTTGCGCAGTCAACTCCGCAGTGTCGGGCGCCGCATGTCGCCCGACACTCGCAGGCTGGTCATCGCCAGACGACACTCCGACGAGGCGGCGCGCATGGAACCCCCGGACGTCGAGGCCGGCGACGCGGCCTCTTGGGGCCGCCCGGTCGCGCTTCCTGACCGGGCGACGCTCACGGTCGGGTACGAGGCCGGACGGCGCCTATCGAACTACGGCGAGCGTATGATCGCCAGCGGCCCGCGAGAGCTGGTGCTCGCCGAGCTGCAGGCCAACGGTTACACGATCGCCTCCGAGCGCCCGCGCGGGCGCCCCAGTCGGCCGCCCCCCGGACGGTAGGGCCCGCGGCGCAGCGCCATGAACGCGGACCGATCTTTCGTCCACTCGGCGGAGGGCCCGCCCCGCTAGAGATAGCGCGCCACCGCCCCGCGCTCGGCTGTCGCTCCGGCTGCGTAGTGACTGACCATGCGGGCGGTCTGCCAGCCGCCGGCCAGCATCACGTCCGCCGTGCTGGCCCCGCGCGCCACGAGCTCGCTGGCGAGGCCGACCCGTCCGGAGTGGCCCGTGATCCGCCCTTCAAGCCCGGCCGCCCGGGCCGCGACGCGCAGGCGCCTCGCCACGCTGCACGGGGCGAGGCCCCCCAAGACCTTGGCGCCAGCCTCCGGCTCCGCGGGGCGCAGGCCGCGAATGGCCGCCGCGTAGCCGCCCTTGACCATCCTCACGTCGGCCCGCGAGCCGTCCTGGTTGGTCTTGGAGGCCCGCACCGTGACCAGCACCGGTGTTATTTGTCACATTATTTGGCACGAAAATGGGCTGTTTTTGTCAAACTGGATGATTCCAGATAAGGGAACTTTCTCATTTAATGTGACAAATCCATCGGCGTGGGTGAGTCGGCCGGTAGGCTTTCGGACATGCGTTGGAGGTGCTGCGCGGCAGTCTTGCCTGCAATTGCGTGCGCGCAGGGCCGGGAGCCGGGCGAGAACGCCTACGCTCCTCCTGACCCCTTCCTTTTCCTTCTTGCAGTAGCAGTTTTCGAGCTCGCCCTCGCCCCCAGCCAGACGCAAGCAATCCGGAAAATTCCGCTCCCCGCCTGCCATTTAATCCGGAAAACGCCTTGCCAAATAAACCGGAAGACAACACCGGGGTGCTGGGCGCGTCCGCCACGTCGGCCCACGTCAGCGCGTCCGCCACGTCGGCCCACGTCAGCGCGGCCGCCTCGGCGCGCCGGAGCCCGGCGTGGAACAGCAGTCCGGTGATCGCCACGTCCACCTCGGCCCGCTCGGCCGCCGCGGCGGCCGACTCCATGCCGCGCCCGCGCCGGCGCGGCTGCCGCGCCGTCGCCAGGATGGCCGCCGCCCCGTCGGCGGTGAGGGGGTCCGCCTGCCCCCGGCCGCGGGCGCGATGCGTCCGCGCGATGCCGGCCAGCACGGCCGCGGTCTTGGGCCCACGGGGGGAGGGCCGCCCCGCGTAGGAGGCCGCCTTGGCGGCCGCCGCGGCCGCGAGGGCGCAGGTGCTCGGGGCGGCGCCGCCCGCCGCCATGGCGCCGAGGGCCGAGGCCAGCGAGGCGTCCTCCATCTCGCCGGCGTTCAGGCCGGCGCGGGCGAGGCGGTCCAGGGCGGCCTGGTAGGTCCGCACCGTGTTGGGGCTGAGGGACGCGGCCGCGAGCGCCGCGGCGGCGGCGGAGAGCCCGCCGGCGAGCGCGCCCCCGTCGCCGGAGCCGGTCGCGGGGGCCAGTGCATGGTTGCTCATTAACGGTAATTATCGTGCATCGTTCCAGCCCTCCCGGAAGCGCTAGAATTAACCCTAGGGGGACGCCCGTCGCATGACCGCTCTGCAGGATCTCGACCGGCTGCTGGCCGACCCGGGCCGCCACGCGGTGCTGCCGCGCGAGGTGGCGGGCAGCCCCTCGGCCGTGCACCGCGCCCTGAAGCGGCGCTGCGAGGACCGCACGCTGCAGCGCGTCGGGACGGGCATCTACGCGCGCAGCACGTCCAAGCTGTTCGACGTCGTGCCGGAGATCCTGCCCAAGCTGGGCTACAAGGTCACGCCGCCGCCGCGAATCACCAACCTGAACTTCAAGCACGGCGGCGCCGTGTGGCGCATCGACCGGCCCTTCCGGCGGCTGATCATCAAGCACGGCGTCGAGGCCGCGTTCGAGGCGCCGAGCGGCGAGCTGTACAGCACGAGGCCGGTTCGCATGACGGCCCTGCACGAGCCGCCCTCGCGCCGGGAGACCGAGGTCACCTTCTCCGACTACGACCGCTGCCACTCCTACGCTCGCGCCGAGAAGCGCCTGATCATCCAGAAGGCGCTCCGCGCGTGGGAGGGCTTCCGCCACCCGGACGCGACGCTGGCGCTTGACGGAGGCACCTGCCTGATCGCCTACGGACGCCTGCTGAAGCGCTTCTCCGAGGACATCGTGCTGCGCGTCATCCTGACGGACGAGCTGCAGCGCGCCCCGGCCGAGCGGCGCGGCGCGGCCTTCCGGGAGATCAGCCGGGCCTTCGCCGAGCACGTGCATGCGGCGCTGCCGTTCCTCAAGCCGACCCGCGAGCCCCCCCACAAGCCCAGCGGGCGCTTCGAGAGCCACGTCTTCGACTACCGCCCGCGCACGCCCCACCGGCGCGTGCCCAGCAGCCTGAAGCTGGAGCTGGTGCAGCAGCCCAACCGACTGTCGCTGGAGCGCGTTATGGGGCTGACGGGCGACACGGTCCAGGTTGTGGATCTCATGGAGATCTCCATGGAGAAGTGGCAGGCCGTCTGCGAGCGACTCCCGGGCCGCGCATTGGACGACCCGGCGCTGGTCCGGCACCCCTGGGACCTGGGCACCATGACGGCGACGCTCACCGGGGTTGTCCAGTACCCGGGCCCCGACCTCACCGAGATGATCGCTGCATGCCGCGGGCCAGCCCTCACGGCGGGGCTGCGCGAACTGCACGATCCGCACTGGCAGGACGCCTTCAGCGACTACGCCGACCTAATGGGCACTCGGCCCATCTCGGACAGCCTCCGCCAGTACGCCGACCCCACGTGGCCCACGCTGAGAAGATGGGTGGCGCGAGTCGCCTTGAACATGGACCTGGTCCCGGATCGGGACCGCGTCGAGGTGGAGGAGATGTCCGCCGGGCGGTGGACGCCACGCCAGCCGGGCCAGAGAAGGCGATTGCCCAGCCGCTAGAGACCGGAGGGCGTCCGCGCCCGCCGCACGGGCCACCTTCCCGCCGCCCGCAGAGCGACCGGCCCGCTAGAATGAGCCCCAGGGAGTCCGCCGCCGCATGACCGCACTGCAAGACCTCGCCGGACCGCCCACCGGCTGATCATCAAGCGCGCCGCCATGGCCGCGGTCGAGCCCCCGAACAGGCAAGGCCTACAGCACGAGGCCGTTCCGAATGACACCCATGCACGAGCCGCCCTCGCGGCGGGACACCGGGCTCAACGCCTCCCTCTACGAGCGGTGCCACTCCTACGCGCGCGCCGAGAAGGACCTGATCGTCAGGCAGGCGCTCCGCGCGTGGGAGGGCTTCCGCCACCCGGACGCGACGCTGGCGCTCGACGGCGGCACCTGCCTGACCGTCTATCACAGCCTGCTGAACCGCTTCTCCGAGGACATCGACATGCGCGTCATCCTGACGGACGAGCTGCAGCATGCCCCGGCCGAGCGCCGCATCGCGGCCTTCCACGAGGTCAGCCAGGCCTTCAAGGAGCACGTGAATGAGGCGCTGCCGTTCCTGGAGAAGAGCAAGAAGAAGAGTCGCCGGCCGCGCCACGGGCGCATCGAGACCCACGTCCTCCTCTACCAGGGGCGGATGCCCCACGAGCGCGTGCCGCCCGGTGTGAAGCTGGAGCTGGTGCAGAAGCCCAACCGGCTGCCGCTGGAGAGCGTGGAGGGGCTGACGGGACGCAGTATCCAGATCACCAGCACCATGGAGATCTCCATGGGGAAGTGGCAGGCCGTCCGTGAGCGGCTTCCGGGCTTCGCAGTGATAAATGCGCCGCTGATCCGGCATCCCTGGGACTTGGGCACCATGACGAGAGCGCTCACCAGGACCGCCCAGCAGCCGAGCCCCGCTCTCGCCAAGATGATCGAGAAGCGCCGAGATATAGCCCTCACGCTCGCGCTGCGCGACCTGCACGATCCGGACTGGGAGAAGGCCTACGCCGACTACGCCCGCCGGATGGCCACCCGGGCCATCTCGGACATACGCCCCGACGCCGAGCCCACGTGGCCCACGCTGAGAAAGCGGGTCGCGGGAGTCGCCTTGGACATGGGCCTCGTCCCGATCCAGCACCGCGCCGAGGTGAGGAAGATGGCCGCCGGGCAGTGGAGTCCACACCAGCCTGACCAGACGCGCGGGAGAGGGCGAGGGCCCAGTCGCTAGAGTCCGGAGCGCGACTGCCGGCCGCCGCGAGGGCCGCTTTCGCGGTCCGGATCGGACGATAACCAGTCACGACACATCTCGGCGCTCGAGCGCGCTCATGGCCCGATTTGGGCCGCGAGGGCCGGAAGCGGGCCGCCAAGCGCCTTGAGAATTCGACGAGACGCGAGTCTTTCGCGAAGCCTGCTGCGAACTACCCGTGTCGAAAAAGATCGCGATCCTGGATCGCCGCCGCTGGCGCAGGCGTTCCGCACCGCCACAGCGCGCGGCGAACCCGGAGCACAACCGTAACACTGAGGGCGAGCTGTTACAATGCGACTTCGACCGTCGGGAGGCGCCAGTCGCATGACCGCCCTGCAAGACCTTGACCGACTGCTGGCCAACCCGCGCCGCCACGCGGTGCTGCCGCGCGAGGTGGCGGGCAGCCCCTCGGCGGTGCATCGCGCCCTGAAGAGGCGCTGCGAGGACCGCACGCTGCAGCGCGTCGGGACGGGGATCTACGCGCGCAGCACATCCAGGCTGTTCGACGTGGTCCCCGAGATCCTGCCCAAGCTGGGCTACAAGATCACGCCCCCGCGACAGATCACCAACACGAACTTCAAGCACGGCGGCGCCGTGTGGCGCATCGACCGGCCCTTCCGCCGACTGATCATCAAGCACGGCGTCAAGGCCGTCTTCCGGTCCCCGGGCGGCAAGCTGTACCGCACGAGGCCGGACCGCATGACGCCCCTGCACGAGCCGCCCTCGCGACGGGAAATCGAACTCACCTTCTCCGTCTCCGATCGCTGCCACTCCTACGCCCGAGCCGAGAAGGAGGTGATCGTCAGGAAGGCGCTCCAAGCGTGGGAGGACTTCCGCCACCCGGACGCGACGCTGGCGCTTGACGGCGACACCTGCCTGAACTCCTACTGCCGCACGCTGAGGCGCTGCTCCGAGGACATCGGCGTGCGCGTCATCCTGGCGGACGAGCTGGAGCGCGGCCCGGCCGAGCGCCGCGTAGCGGCCTTCCGCGAGGTCAGCCGGGCCCTCGCGGAGCACGTCCACGCGGCGCTGCCGTTCCTCAAGCCGACTCCCAAGGGCCGCCTCCACAAGCGCGGCGGGCGCTTCGAGGGCCACGTCTTCGACTACCGGCCGCGAACTCCCCACCCGCGCGTGCCCAGCACACTGAAGCTGGAGCTGGTGCAGCAGCCCAACCGACTGCCGCTGTTCAGCGTGGACGGGTTGACGCGCGTCACGGTCCAGGTCGTAGACCTCTTGGAGATCTCCATGGGGAAGTGGCAGGCCCTCTGCGAGCGACTTCCGGGCCGCCCCCGGGACAACCCGGCCTTAGTCCGACACCCTTGGGACTTGGCCACCATGGAGGCGACGCTCACCGGAGTTGCCCAGTACTCGAGCCCCGATCTCGCCGAGATGATCGGGGAGTGCCGCGTCCCAGCCCTCACGGCGGCGCTGCGCGAGCTGCACGATCCGTACTGGGAGAACGCCTTCAACGACTACGCCGACCTGATGGGCACTCGGCCCATCTCGGACAGCCTCCGCCAGTACGCCGACCCCACGTGGCTCACAGTGAGAGCACTGGTAGCGCAAGTCGCCCTGAACATGGACCTGGTCCCGAGTCGGGACCGCGACGAGGTGGAGGAGATGTTCGCCGGGCGGTGGGCGCCCCACCAGTCGGGCCAGACCAGCGAAAGAAGGCGAGGCCCCAGTCGCTAGAGCCGGAAGAGCGGCGCCCGGATGTCGAGAGATCCACTTTCCCGACACTGATCAGCCAGCGACCAGTCACGACACATCTTGGCGCTCCAGCGCCCGAATGGCCCGATTCGGGCCGCGCCGGCCGGAATCGGGCGGCATGCGCCTTGAAGATTCGACGCTGCGCGAGTCTAGCGCGAAACCTGCAGCAAAGTCTGCCCGTGACCTCGCGGGCCAGCAACGCGTGCCGCCAAGGTTCGGCCAGCAGTCGGTCAAGATCTTCAAGGGCAGTCATGTGATCGGCGGCGCCTGCGGATCTAACGCTCGGATATCCAATACCAATTCGGGGATTCCGCCAACTGCCGAGTCGCCCCCGCCTGAATGATACGCCCAGCGCTCCAATGCTAGTTGGCCGCCTTTGGCTCCTCCCCGAACCTGGCGTTCCAGCCTCGGGCGCCGTGCGCAATCTCGCAGGACATCGGGTGCCCGTACCCCTGCTGCATGCAGGTAACTCCCTCCATGGTGAAGTTCTGGATGCTGCAGGCATCCTTGTAGGCCACCTTCCGCAGCACCCGCCTGACGGGGATCGGCACTCGCAGCGTAATATGCTTCCTCTTCGCCGGCCGCGGCTTCGCGGGAGCCCCGTCAGGTTTCGCATCGCTCGCCATGGTTCCCGGCAGATGCGCTTCTCCTTGTGCGTTACAGCCCTGCGTGTTCCTTGATCCACTTCCACAGCGTCAGCATCTCGGCTGCCGCGCGCCCATCGGGCTCGAATTCGGTCACTCCCAGCCTCAACCCGAGTGCCACCCGGAATGCCACGCGGTGCATGATCCGGACGGGCGCCACCCTGCCGGTCTCCGACAGCGCCTCGTCCGTCTCATCCTTGCGCTTTCCGCTCGACTGCGCCTGGCGGACGACAAAAGCGAACGCCATAACAAGGTGCATGGCGGCCGCCACCGCGCTAGGCGCGGTCATCAGGTCCGGCAGAGAATCAGCTAGAGGTCGGCGGCACGCAGCGTCGCGTTGCCGCCCGAAGCGTGACCCGGCGTGTCGATCAGCAGCAGGTCCGAGCTGCCCGCCACGGACTCGGCGGCCTTTGTCAGCTGCAGCGACTCGACACTGATAACGCCCGGCTCTTGGTCGGCGCGCAGCTCGTGCCTGCCCTGCGCCGCGCGCTGTGGGCCAGGCGGCGGGCAGCCCCGCCAGCGGGTATGATTCAACCAGCGGGCCCCGATGCTGGTTTCCAAGGCAATTCAAGCGGTGCGGCTGGCGGCTGTCACGGTGGCGTTGGGCGCGGCCTGCGGTGCGGCCGAGTCGCCCAGCTTCGTATTCGTCTTCATCGACGATCTGGGCTACGGCGACCTGAGCTGCTACGGCAACCGCGACATCCGGACCGCCAACATCGACCGGTTGGCCGAGGAGGGAATCCGGTTCGAGCAGTTCTACGTCGCCGCCCCGATCTGCTCTCCTTCCCGGGTCGGCGTCACGACCGGCCAGTTCCCGGCGCGCCAAGGCATCCACTCGTTTCTAAACTCCAAGCAGCGCAATCGGGAGCGCGGCATGCGCGACTTCCTGGATCCTTCGGCTCCGGCTATCGGCCGCGCGTTCCAAGAGGCGGGCTACGCGACTGCCCATTTCGGCAAATGGCACATGGGAGGCGGCCGGGATGTGGGGGACGCGCCGCTGCCGCAGGCCTACGGCTTCGACGAGTCGCTGGTCTCCTTCGAGGGGCTGGGCGATCGGATCCTGCCTCCGGGTCGGCTCTCAGAGCAGAGCCGGCGGCTCGGCAGGGGCCAGATCCGCGACGTGCCGAAGCATGAGATGACCGAGATCTATGTCGACCGGGCCATCGACTTCCTGCGCCGCAACCACGATCGCCCGTTCTACCTGCAGGTTTGGCTGAACGACGTGCATGACCGCTTCCACCCCAAGCCGCACCTGCTGGAGAAGTTCCGCCGCTTCGCGGCCAATCCATACCGGCAGCGCTACTTCGCGGTGCTGGACGAGATGGACCGCCAGCTGGGCCGGCTGTTCGACGAGCTGGACTCGCTTGGCTTGGGCGAGCGGACCGTGCTCGCGCTGGCGAGTGACAACGGGCCGACCGCCTGGGCTCGGTACTACGAGGAGGGCCATGAGCCGCCCGGCAAGACGAACGGGCTGCGTGGCCGAAAGTGGAGCCTCTACGAGGGCGGCATCCGCGAGCCTCTGCTGGTGCGTTGGACGGGAGTCGCGCCGGCGGGCTTGGTCAATTCCCGGACGGTTGTCAGCGCGGTGGACCTGTTTCCTACGTTCTGCTCGCTGGCCGGCATCGACACCCGGGGCTTGGACTTTGACGGCCTTGATCTGAGCGCCGCCTTCCGCGGCGGCCGGCCTGTCCGCGGCGGTGCACTGTTCTGGGAGTACGGGCGCGACCCCAGCTACCTGCGCCCGGGTCGCAAGTCGGACCGCAGCCCGTCGCTGGCCGTTCGCGCCGGAGAGTGGAAGCTGCTGCTGGACCCTGATGGCGGCTCGCCCGAGCTGTACGATTTCCGTGGCGGGTTCGACGAGGCGGACAATGTCGCAGCCGATCACCCGGGCGCCGTAGAGCGCCTCCGGGCGGAGCTGCTGGGGTGGTGGCGGTCGATTCCGAAACAAGAGGTGAACCAGCCATGAGGCCGATCGTCGACGCGCATCTCGACATCGCTTGGAACGCGCTCTCCTTCGACCGCGACCAGCTCTTGGAGCTGGATGTCCTGAGGGCGCGCGAGAAGGGAATGACCGGTTCGGCGCGCGGCAACAGCACGGTCAGCCTGCCCGAGCTGCGGCGAGCCAACGTGCGCGTCTGCCTGGCCACGGTCCTGTGCCGCGCCATGCCCGAGAATCTTCCGGCGCTGGAATTCGCTGTCGAGCAGGTCGGAGGGCGCGGCCACGGACCGGTCATCCTCCGTGAGGATCTGGACTTCGCGAATCAGACGATCGCCTGCGCCACGGGGCAGGGCCAGATGGCCTACTACAAGCTGCTTGAGGAGCAGGGCCACTTGCGCATGATTCGGACGCGCGAGGACCTAGACTCCGTGTGGGGAGATCTCGACTCTCCGCTTGGCATCATCCTCAGCATGGAGGGTTGCGATCCGATCGTCGAGCCCTCCCAGGCTGCTTGGTGGTATGAGCAGGGCTTGCGCACGGCTTGCTTGGCGCACTACGGCCCCAGCGCGTATGCGATGGGAACGGGAGGCGACGGTCCGCTGACGAGCAAGGGCAGGCAGCTGCTAGCGGAGTTCGAGCGGCTCGGCCTCGTGCTGGATCTGGTCCACACCGCCGACACCGCCCTCGAGCAGGCGTTGGACATCTATGGCGGGCCGGTCTTCGTCAGCCATGGGAACTGCCGCGCGCTGGTCGACCACGACCGCCAGATCAGCGACCGGCAGATCCGCTGGATCGCGGAGCGCGGCGGGGTCATCGGGGCAGTGCTGGATGAGTGGATGCTGATTCCCGATTACAGGCGATGTGAACAGGGTCGGGCGCGGGCCACCTTGGAGCATGTGGCCGACCATATCGATCATCTCTGCCAGACGGCCGGCGGCAGCCGGCACGTGGGCATCGGCAGCGACCTGGACGGAGGATTCGGCACCGAGCAGAGCCCCCGCGATCTCGACAGCATCGCCGACTTGCAGCACATCGGCACAATCCTCGCCCGGCGGGGCTATGAGGCCGCTGACATCGACGGCATCTTCAGCGGCAACTGGCTGCGCTTCTTCCGCCACAGCCTCCGCAGCCACTAGCGGGCCGTCCTTGCGTCTTGAGTTCTCCGCGGTGGGTTTCCGCCGGCGGCGCTCGGCCCTCAGATGGCAGCGCAGCCCGGACGTCAATCCAGCGCGACACGCCGGCCGGGCGTGGAGAGGCGCGGCAGCGGACGATGCGCCGGTGAGGAGCGTCCCCTACCGGCTTGCTAGCCCTTCAGCCTCGGTGACTGCGTCCCTAGGTCTACGGGGGCGGCCAAGCAGAGCACGGCAAGTTTCGGAGTGCCGCGCCCCATGAAGGGGGCGTCCCTACCGAGGCCGCGAATCGCGGCGCTCGCCAGCCTGGTTCCGAGAGACGTAGGTGACCGCTACGCTGCTCCCCGCACGGCTGCCAGCGCGGCATCGTAGTCGGGGTGCTCAGCGACCTCCGGGACGTACTCCGCATGCACGACCGTGTTGAACTCGTTGACCACGAACACGGCGCGCGACTCGATGCGCAGCGCGTCGATCATCGTCCCCCAAGCCCGACCGAAGTTGCCGTCCCTGTAATCCGAAAGGGTTGTGACCCGGTCGACCCCGGCGGCTCCGCACCACCGGTCCTGCGCGAAGGGAAGGTCGCAGCTGACGCAGTAGACACTCACGCCCCCGAGGTTGGCCGCTTCCTCGTTGAAGCGCCTGATCTGGGCGTCGCACACCGGCGTGTCCAGCGACGGCACGACATTGAACACGCGGACGCCGGAGGTGTCGGCCAGCCGCACCTCGCTGAGGCCGCTCCCCGTCAGTCTGAAGTCCGGGGCGGCGTCGCCCGGGCGAACCTCGTCGCCCTGCAAGTCTAATGGGTTACCCTTCAAGGTAGTCTGTCTGCTCATGGCTCGGGTCCCGGCACAAGGTCCGGGCACCTCCTAAGCTAGCAGTCCGCGCCCGGCCCGTCCGTTCCGGGTGAAGTCGCGCGGCCGAGCGTGCCGGGACGCGGGCCGCCCCCATTGAGTGGCCCCGCGGGCCGCGCCTTGACGGACCGCTCCCGGAGGCAATAAATTCGTAAGTGGGCGGCCGGCCGTCGCGACCGGGCCGCCGTTCCCGCTGAATCCAGCAGACAGACCGGAGGAACTATGCCCCTGCAAACAGAGACCCGACAGTTCGAGGCCGAGACCAGGCAGCTTCTCGACATCATGATCCACTCCTTGTACACGGACAAGGACATCTTCCTGAGGGAGCTCGTCTCGAACGCGTCAGACGCCTTGGACCGACTGCGCTTCCAGGCACTCACACAGCCCGGCATGCTGCCGGAGGGTGAGGAGCTGGAGATCCGGCTCGAGCCGGAACAAGACCTCCGCACGCTGAAGATTCACGACAACGGCATCGGCATGTCCCGCCAGGAGGTGATCGACAACATCGGCTCGATCGCCAGGTCCGGCACTCAGGAGATGCTGAGCAAGCTCGGCAAGGCCGGCGACGATGCCGCGCCAGAGCTGATCGGACGCTTCGGCGTCGGCTTCTACTCGGCGTTCATGGTGGCTGAAAAGGTCATCTTGGAGACTCGCAAGGCCGGCGAGGAGGACGCCACCCGCTGGGAGTCCGAAGCGGACGGGACCTACCGCATCTCCCCGGGCGCGCGCCGTTCCCAAGGCACCAGCATCACGCTGCATCTCAAGCCTGTGGACCGGGAGGCAGGCCTTGAGGACTTCACCAGCCCGTGGATCCTCGAGCGGGTCGTCAAGCGCTACTCCAACTACATCGCCTACCCGATCAAGCATAAGATTCGCCGGGAGGAGCACGAGACCGACGAGAAGGGGATCGTCAAGCCGGACGGCAAGACAACGGTCGTCTTCGACGACAAGACACTGAATTCCATGCAGCCGATTTGGACCAAGCCCGAGGCGGACGTGTCCGAGGAAGACTACAACGAGTTCTACAAGCATGTTTCCAGCGACTGGAAGGACCCGATGATGCATCTGCGCTGCAAGGCGGAAGGCATCTCCGAGCACGAGTCGGTGCTGTTCATCCCTTCCGACGCCCCGTCCGACCTGCATGTGGGGGGCGCCGAGTACGGACTGCAGTTGTACGCCCGTCGCGTCCTGATCATGGAGCGGTGCGATGCCGTCCTGCCGCGCTTTCTGCGCTTCGTCCGCGGAGTGGTCGATTCCTCGGACCTGCCCCTGAACATCTCGCGCCAGACCCTGCAGCAGAACCGGCACTTGACGATGATCCGCAAGTTTCTGACGAGGAAGGTGCTCGACAAGCTCGCCGCTGTGCAGAGCGAGGACAAGGACCAGTACGTCGACTTCTGGGGCAAGTTCGGGTCCGCGCTCAAAGAGGGCTTGTGGGGCGAGGCCAAGGACAAGGACCGGCTGTTGCCCCTGCTGCTGTTCCAATCCTCGGCTGACAAGGAGGAGCTGACCACCCTTGCCGACTACGTCGCGCGCATGAAGGACGGCCAGGAGTCCATCTACTACCTGACTGGCGAGTCACGGCAGGTCGTCGCGAACTCTCCGGTCTTGGAGGGCTTCGCGAGCAAGGGCTACGAGGTCCTGTTCCTCACCGACGCCGTCGATGAATTCGTGGTCGACCAACTGCCTGAGTTTGAGGGCAAGAAGTTCAAGTCCGCCGCCAGGGGCGATCTGGACCTCGGGGAGGGGGAGTCCGCTGCCGAGGCCCAAGAAGAGCGCAAGGTCCAGAAGGAGCGCTATGGCGACCTGTTCCAGCTCATCGGCAAGCACTTGGAGGACAACGTGAAGCGGGTCCAGCTGTCAAGCCGCCTGACAACCTCCCCGGCTTGCCTGACATCGGATGAGGACGACATGAGCCCGCAGATGGAGCGCATCCTGCGCGCCGCGGGGGCCGACGCGCCAACGCAGAAGCGCGTCCTCGAGGTGAACGGCTCGCACGAGGTCGTCAAGGGTCTTCAGAGTCGCTTCGAGGAGGACCGCAGCGATCCCGAGCTGCGGGACTTCTCCGAGCTGCTCTACGGCTACGCGTCACTCGCCGAAGGCGCCGAGATCAAGAATCCGGGCCCGTTCAACAAGGCGCTCGAAGGACTGATGGTCCGGACGGCGCAGGGGCGGCAGCCCTAGCGAGGGGCCGGTAATGGTAGGCGCGCGGTTCGCAATCGGACAGCTTGTGCATCACAAGCTGTTCTCGTATCGGGGCGTCGTCTACGACGTCGATCCCATTTACAGCGGGAGCGACCAGTGGTACGAGGAGGTCGCTCGGACCCGCCCTCCTAAGGACAGGCCTTGGTACAAGGTGCTCGTGGATGGCTCGCGGCAGGTTACCTACGTGGCTGAACGGAACTTGGAGGTGGATTCGACCGGGAAGCCGGTCCGCCATCCCGCTGTGGGCCTGGTGTTCGAGAGCTTCAAGGGGGGCGCCTATGTGCCCAAGAGGGCCACCCAGTGACGGTCGGGGAGACCCGCTAGGGCTTAGGCCGGCCTTGGAACCAAGCGACGGCCCGGGCTAGGGCCGGCTCGACTGGAGCCGGGCTGTAGGAGAGCTCCTGCTGGGCCTTGCTGCAGTCGGCGTACATCCGCTTCCGCGCCATGCGCACGCCTTCCATCGGCACGGCAGGGGGCTGCCCCAATAGCCGCGACCAAGCCTCGCAAGCGGCACCGGCCACCCATGCGGCGGCATGCGGAATGCGGAGCCGAGGCGCCGGTCTTCCGCTGAGCTGGGCCAGGATCGAGAGCATCCGCCTGAGGGAGATGTTCTCCGAACCCAGCAGATAGCGGTGTCCCGACCGTCCGCGGGTCAGTGCCAGCCAATGCCCGCGCGCGACGTCTCGGACATCGACCAAGTTGAGGCCGGTGTCCACGTACGCGGGCATCCGCCCGCGCAGGAAGTCAAGCACGATCCTGCCGGTCGGCGTTGGCTTGAAGTCCCGCTCGCCGATCGGGGCGGTGGGGTTGACCACGACGACATCCTGACCGCGCGCCGCGGCGTCCATGGCGGCTCGTTCCGCCAAGAGTTTCGACCGTTTGTAGTGGCCAACCATGCCGGCCAGCGTCGACGGGGACATCTCCGTCACGGGCGCCCCGTTGGCTGGGGGGCAGATGGTGCCGACCGAGCTGGTGTGAACGAGACGGCGCACGCCCGCGCGCCGTGCGGCCCGGAGCATGTTGCGCGTGCCGTCCACATTGCTCCGGTAGAGTCGGGACGGATCCCGGCTCCACAAGCTGTACTCGGCGGCGACATGGAACACCGCCGAACATCCCCGCGCCGCCCTGAGCAGGGAGTCGATGTCCAGCAGATCGCCGACCGCCACCTCCGCTCCGTAGTCCCGAACGGTGGACAGGTCGCTGGAGGGACGGACCAGCAGGCGCAACCGCTCACCTCGGGCGGCGAGGTGCCGGACCAAATGGTTGCCGACGAATCCGGTGCCTCCTGTCACGAGAATCATGCGGCGCACCTGCGCTGGTTAGGCGGCGGGTTGGCGGTGACCGCCTGAAGTAGACTGGAGTGTGTGAGGATTTCTTGTGTGCGGAACAGATTGAATCGACGGCAGGCTTGGCTAATCGTCGCGGCCTCCGGCCTGCTCTTCTCGTGTGCCCAGCCGGAGGTCGAAGCCCCCTCGATGCGCGCCTTGGAGACGACTGCCTTCGGCTCGGTTGACGGCCAGCCTGTACGCCTGTTCACTCTGACGAACGCTTCGGGAGCAAGTGTGGGCATCATCGAGTACGGCGGGATCGTGGTCAGCCTAGAGGTGCCGGATCGCGAAGGCAGCTTGGGTGATGTCGTGCTCGGCTACGACGACTTGGATTCCTATGTCGCCGACACCCCTTACTTCGGAGCGATCACAGGGCGGTACGCGAACCGCATCGCCCGAGGGAGCTTCGAACTGGACGGCACGACCCACCAGCTGCCCATCAACAACGAGCCGAACACGCTGCACGGCGGCGTCAAGGGCTTCGACAAGGTCGTCTGGCAGGGCGAGCCGACAGCCTCCGGCGACCGGGTGGCGTTCAGCTATGTTAGCGCGGATGGCGAGGAGGGCTACCCCGGCGAGCTGGCCTCCACCGTGACCTACACCTGGACTGACGGCCATGAGCTGCGCATCGAATACGAGGCGCAGACCGATCAGCCCACCGTAGTCAACCTCACCAACCATTCCTACTTCAACCTGAAGGACGGCGGGGCCAGCCCGGCTCTCAGCCACGAGATGATGATCCGCGCGGATCACTACACGCCGATCGACGCCACGCTCATACCGACTGGCGACATCGCTCCGGTCGAAGGCACGCCGCTGGACTTCCGCGCTGCGACGCCGATCGGTCTCCGCATCACGGAGGAGCACGAGCAGATGCGGTTCGGCTCGGGCTACGATCACAACTACGTGCTGAATCGAGAGGGTGAGGGCCTAGAGCTGGCTGCGACGGTCCATGAACCCGAAACAGGCCGGACGATGGACGTCTTGACTGAGGAGCCCGGCGTGCAGTTCTACAGCGGCAACTTCCTTGACGGCCATCACGTAGGCAAGGGCGGGATCGCATACGGGCAGCACGGCGGTTTCTGTCTCGAGACCCAGCACTTCCCCGACTCGCCCAACCAGCCGGACTTCCCGTCCACGGTGCTGCGGCCCGGCGAGACGTACCGCACGGCGACCGTCTACCGGTTCTATGTCCGCTAGCGCCATGCGATGTTCACACTGGGCGCTGGCCGGCATCGCTCTCGCCTCCGCTGCGCCCGCTCAGGAATGGCCGGCCCCGAGCGGGGAAGGGATCGTGGACGCCGCAGCTCGCTTCGAGCACCTCTACACGCGGCCGGAGAAGGGCTTGGGGGGCCTCACCGAGAGCCCGGCCGCGGCGCCTGACGGCAGCATCTACTTCTCGGACATCCTGCGCGGGGAGAACCACGGCCGCATCCACCGCTTCGATCCGGCCACCATGCGAGTCGAGATCTTCGCGGACAACAGCCACAAGTCGAACGGACTGACGTTCGGGCCGGACGGGTACCTCTACGGCGCCGAAGGCGCCGATTACGGCGGGCGCCGGATCTCCCGGTGGGACGTGGGGAACAAGGAGCGGATGCTGGTGGTAGACCAGATCGACGGTAAGCGCTTCAACTCGCCCAACGACATCGTGGCGGATCGCGCTGGCAACCTGTACTTCTCGGACCCGCGCTATACGGGCCACGAGCCGAGGGAGCTGGAGCATCGGGCCGTCTACCGAGTGACGGCGGAAGGCGACGTGGTCGAGATCACGCGTCAGGTGACCAAGCCGAACGGTCTGGCGCTGAGCCCGGACGGCCGCACGCTGTATGTCGCGGAGACGAATAACGGAAGCGACGGGCTGCCGGGCGTGGAGCCGGGGAACCGGGGTCCCATGCGGATCTACTCGTTCCCGCTGTCAGAGGACGGTACGGTCTCCGGGCCGCGCCGACTGTTCCACGACTTCGGCCCGAAGTTTGGATGCGACGGCCTGACCGTTGACGAGCAGGGGAACCTGTACTTGACGGTTCGCGAGCCTTCCCGCCCGGGGATCTTGGTGCTGAGCCCGGACGGTCAGGAACGGGGGTTCCTGCCGACTGGATCTGGCGTACAGGCGGAGGAGACCCCGTTGACGGAGGCGGAAGCCAAGGGCATGGAGACGCCGCCGGCGGCGCCTTCCGGGCTGCCCAGCAACGTGGAATTCGGCATCGGAGCCGAGAGCAACATCCTGTACGTGACGATCGATCAAGGCCTGTACCGCATCCCGCTGCTCACCCGGGGCCTTCGTCGGTAGCTCGGTCGGTAACTCCGGCCGGTCTGGCTGCGGCCCGGCTGTTGCTTGGAATCAGCGCAAACCAACTCGCTCCGAGCGCGTTTGAGCAGTCTCGCTAGGATGGTGAGGGGAAGTTCCCCGGCGCGAGCTGGTCGACGCTGAGTGCGGGGACGCGGCGCTGCGGCGCGGGCGGCATCATCCGCCCGCGGTGGCTTGCGACTGGAGCGGGCATTCAAGCGGTTGAAGATTCTGGCGGGAACCAGGCGTATGCGCTTCCTCGGTGCAGGGTTGCCGGTTCCGAAGGTGAGGCATGGACCTGAAGCGAGCCTACGGCTACGATCCGCAGGCCTCGGCTGACAGCCGGGCCGCGGACCGAGCGACGATCAATCAGTACTTGCGCCTGCGCATGGTCGCCAGCGGGCTGGTGGCGGACGGAGGACGGCTGGCCGAAGCGGCTGCCGGCCTGCTCGCCCACCATCGCGAGCAGGGGCGGCTGCTGCACAGGCACCGCTGCGGCGCGGATCAGAGGATCGAGCGCTTTCTGTCCGAGCACCTCTCGGACGTCGACGCGGAAGGGGCGCCGTGGCTGCCCGGGCGGACGCTGGTGCTGGACCGGCACGGTATGGCGCGCGAGCTGTCGCTGCCGGACGGCGGCGACAGCTTCGAGTCGGCCTACGTGACTTCCTACCGCGTGGCCAACGGCGTGTTGCACAATCCTAGGCACGACCGTCGCACCACCAAGGGGACGTTCCATGTGGCCGAAGGCGGCCTTCCGATCCCGGCCGACAAGCGCGCCGTCCCCAAGGCGGCTTTCGCCCGGCTGCTGAGGATCGCACTGAACCCGCCCGACGAAGTGTGCGAGCTGCCGTTCGACCGTCGGGCCCGGTGCATGGTCTCACTGCTGCTGCGGCCCGTGGTAGTGCCCGGTGTTCCGGGCTTCACGCCGCGGCGGCGCATGGAGACGCGTTTCTTCGCGCCGGGCAGCTTGGTGGCCAACTTGGACTTCGTCGAGTCGATCTTCGGCAACGCCGGCGACCCGTACCTGCCGGAGAACGACGCCGGCTTGGATGTGGACGGCTGGAGCGGCCACACTGGAGCCGTGATCCTCAGCCCGCACCTTGAGCGGGTGACCAAGAAGGAAGTGGGCTTGCCCCACCACGACGACGCGACCGACCGGCAGCGCCGGGACGGCATGTGCTGGCGGGACGAGGGCGAGATCTACAACGACGGCAGCCCCTTCAAGCTGACCTGCCGGACAGCGGACGGAGTCATGGTCACCATGATTTCCGACAACTACTACGGATACTGCAAGAAAGAGGTCAAGACTCAGCTCAGCTACGCCACCAACCTGCTCGGCAACGCTGAGGAGGAGCACGCCGGCGGCGCGATCGCCTTCTCGAGCCACAACCTCGGCACCGAGTTCCGGGTGGATTCCACGAAGTACACGGACCTGACGCTGGAAGCGGCGGCCCGCAGGTATCCGGACGCAATCGACTATCGTCCGGAGGGCTTCGGGCGGGATCAGGTCTTCCCGGACTTGGTCTACATCCCCGAGGACGCTCAGGCCAGTGCCCGGACTCAGGAGATCCGCTGGGACCACGGAGGATCCGAGCGATCGATCCCGCTTGTTCCTGGCAAGGTGTACATGTCGCCGTCCGGCTACCGGATCCGGATGGAGAAGCACCCGGCGGCGCCGTCCTGGCGGCTGCGGGGCACGGTTCCCGAAGGCGTGTTCTGCCACAAGCCCTGCACCGTCAGCGGCGGCGGCAAGAGCGAGATCAGCAAGTCGATCCGGGACTACATGCTCTACGGTCCGGTCTTCGTCCACGACGTCGACAGCGATCTTGACGCCGTTCAGGCCATCCTGGATCGGGACTACACCAACCGCTGGCCGCTCGACTCGCCTGTCCGTGAGGTCTACAAGAGCCGTCCGAGCCGCCCGATCCTCAGCGAGAAGCGGTCCTTGGGAAGCGTGATCAAGCTGCTCACCCAATCGCCGCGCTACACGCGCCAGTTCAACCAGTGGCTGTCGAGGATCCCCCACAATGTGTACGCGATCGCCCTCATGATCAAGTTGTTCTACAAGGCTGAATGGGGTCCGAACTGGCAGGAGCACTTCGGTGTCGACATTCTCAACGGGGCGCCCGGACACGAGCTCAAGTACGAGGACCGCAAGCTGGTTGGCACCTACCTGCGCGTGGGGCTGCTCGGCGAGAACACCTGGCGGACCTTCAAGTGCCGGCAGGACTTCCTGGCGGCGGAGAAGATCCAGACTGAGGACGACATCTCGGCCTCGACGGTCGTCCCGACGCGAAGCCTGTCCGGCCTGGCTGAGGCGGACTCGTCCGCGTTGAGCGTCAAGTTCGTCGAAAACTGCGAGTTCCGGCTGTTCCAGCGCCCCGACGACGCGATCTACCGCGGCCTAGACAAGCGGACCGAGAGCGACATCGCGCGGGGCGGGGTGTTCCTGTCCAACTTCGAGCCGCTGACGCGGGAGCAAGTCCGGAGTGTCACGGAGAAGGTGGCGGACTTCGAGAAATTCACCCGCCCGATGCGGCAGTTCCTCTCGGACTTCGCCTCATCCGACGAAGCCTACGCCGTGTGCTCAGCCAACCCGCGGCTGGTGGACGGCGCGCCGTCCAAGAACCCGCGCTACCTCCAGGACAGGCCCGACATCGGGGCCCCGATCGAGCGCTACGCGGCCGAGATGGGCGTACGCCTGTTCCGGCAGATCCCGGCCGACAAGCCCGTGCCGCTTCCCGTGAACTCCGTCTTGGTCGGGCGCCGCAACAACCCTCCTGATCCAGCGACCGGCATTCGCGGATTGGCCGTCTACAACCCAATCCACTACCAGGAGCTGCCCGAAGTCTTGATGGACTTCATCGCTTCACTGACCGGCAAGAGCCCCTCCACCACCGGCTTCGGTAGCGAGGGGGCCCTCACCAAGGGGCCGTTCAACGCACTGCGGCCCGCGGCTGACGTGAACGCGGCGTTCCTGTCCTACGTGTTGACGGGGCTCGGTGTCTTCTCCAGCGCCGCGGGCTTCATCGGCCCGGGTGTGAAGATGCTGCATGACATCAGCCTGCTGGTGCCGGAAATCTGGTGCCGCATGACACCCCGGGAGCGCGATCCGCAGTTCCTGATCCGGGAGGGACGCGGACGGCCGTGGACCTGGAACGACGCTTGGAGAGGCGGGAGCGCGATCCGCAGTTCCTGATCCGGGAGGGACTGCTGGAGAAGCTCGACGACTTCGAGGATGACCGGGGCCCCGTCCTTGCCAGCCGGCTCGGCTACCGGATCAACGCCCCATTCGTAAGGCACTTCGTTGCCCGCGTGTTCGACAACCCCGGAGAAGTCTTTGACGAGCCGATCCTGCGGCCGGAAGCGCAGGATCGTGCGGCCTTCGCCGACGGCATCCGCTACATCTCGGAGGCGCACGAGAAAACCGCGCGCATGTACTTCGAGGACGGCTCTGCCGAGGCGGTGTGCCCGCCCGTGCAAGCGCTCCTGACGATCATGGCCTACGGGAACTGCGACGGCCTGACGGCCGAGAGCCCGGAATTCCGCGCGATGTTCACTCGCGAGTCGGTGCTGGCTTCGGATTGGTACCGGGAGCGCCTCGAGGAGTCTCAGGAGCAGGCGGTCCGTCGCAGCGAGAAGCTGCTGAGCCATCTGGCTCGGGTGCGGAGGAACGATCAGACAGGGGAGCTGGCGGCTCGCTTGGACTTGGCTGGCCGCGAGGCGCGGGCCCGCGACGAGCTGGAGAGGGTGCGCGATCCAGGATTCCTACGGCACTTGGAAGGCACGACGGGAGCGCAGCCGTTCAAGTGAGGAGTGTCCCCTCGGCGCTCAGGAAGACACGCTGTAGCCGGGCCGATTCCGGAGCGAGAGATCCGTCCGGAACACCAGCCGTGCGCCGAGAGCCGCCCGCCGGTCAAGCGGTGTTGGCCCTGCGGCCATCGTTGCTGTCAGGCCGCAGCTTGCGCTTCAGGACGGTGACGGCCTCAGAAACTTGGTCTCCTACGCTGGGACGGGCCGCGAGGGCAGCCATCAGTTCGCCGAGCTCCACCTTGACCGACTGAGGATGCACTCCCGCCTCGCGCATCAGGCGGAGCGCTGCCTTGGCCTTCCCGAGGGAGCTCTCCGGCGGGAAGCGCAGCTCCGCCATGCATTCGGCCACTGAGAGCGCACGGTCCCGAAACTTGAGCCGCATCCAGTCTTGGAGGTCCGAGTCGGACGCGGTCAGCCGTCCCGCCTTGTTCAGCAGCCGTTCTCGCTTGGACATCATCGCGATGTAGAGTGCCGTGCGGAACCGCTCGGCCGCGTCGCCGACCGATTCGATCCATTCCTTGGCGCGTAGGTCGTCGAACTTGTCTCGGACCTTGCCTGCTCCGAGGACTCCCGCGAGTTGCCCGGCTCCGCTGAAGATAACTCCGCCGGCCGGGCCGAAGAGCAACACTCCGACAGCTGTGCCCGTGAAGCCCCCGGCCACCGCCATCGACCCGTGGACCGCTCCGTCCACGGCGACGTCGAACGGCAGGTCCTTCAACGGAATCGAACCCTTCCACCAGCTGAAGACGTGCCTGGAGGCGGAGACCGCGATCGCGAATACCGGAATGTCCAAGTCTCGCAGGCTGCTCCCGGCGTGCAGCGAATCCTGCAGGATCCTCTCGGTGACGCTGTAGTCGAACCCCTCCACGGCGAACACCTGGTCTGCCCACGGCGGTGCCGAGGACTCAACTGCGGGCATCAGTTCGCTGTTTACGTAGACGGGAATGTCCGGGTACTTCTCGAAGTGTTCTGCCAGCGCCCGCATCCCTGTTGAGCTGTCCGCGTAGCACTTCACCTGAAAGGGATTGCCGTCCACCAGCAGGTCGTAACCCGGCGTGTTCGGTGCCTCCGGCAGGCTCACGTCATGGCTTGCCAGGTGGCTCGCGACGACGAGTTCCGCGACATATCCGCGCAACTGGCTCTCAGCGCCAATCCGGGCGAGACCGTCCATCGCTTCAACTCGCTCCGCGAACGCCCCGAACTTGAAGATGCCGTCCAGATCCTCCGCGCGGGCGAAGTCAGCCGCCTGAACGACCCTTGGGTCAATCGCGGCGGCGTCGAACAGGATGTCGGCTACGCCGAGACCAGCAATGGCGGAGGCCTCCGGGAACGTACCGCGCAATTCCGGAAACAGCACCGCATCCAGCGCGTCCGAGCCCGGCATTTCCGCGAGCGCCGGCAGCGCAGAGTCAGGGGCCGACGGTGTCGAAGGGAAGAAGCCGACCGTCCCGCTCACATGAGATCGTCGTTCGACTAGCCCCTCGTCCGCGATCTCGCTGTCCGACAGTGCCTTGAACTCGTCCAAGCAGCGTTGCAAGCCGTCGGACTGGGCCGCCAGCCCCTGCAGCGCGAGCTGGACCGTCAGACCGGCGGCGTAGGCCCTGCGGGTCTTACTGTTCATGCCTCGATTCATCGCGTAAGCCCCTCCCGCCAATGCGGGGATGACGAATAAGGGGCTGGATACGACCGCGAGGAGAGACACGGCGGTCTTGCCGCCGAGGAAGGGAATGATAGCCGAGGCCTTGGCAGCTGCGATGTAGGCCCCGAAGCCGGCCACTTCCACGCCGATTGCCAGGCCAGCCAGAGAGCCTGCCGATCCGGCGGCGGCTACCGCCGCCCAGTTCCCCGACCGGGCCGCCTCCTCCAGCGATCGGTCGCGCATCTCAGCCGGGAGATGCTTCAGTCTGGAGCGGAACTCCTCCTCGAGTCGGCGGCGCTGCTCAGCTGACAGGTCGTCGCCTTGAAGCGCCACCGTTACCGTCTTGGCCGCCGCTCGCCGCACCGTGCGGGAGAAGTCTGGAGGCTGGCGCGCAACCCACTTGCTGGCCTTGTCCGCTTTCTCGGCGAACCACCGGCCCATCCGCTGCCCAGCCTCCGCAGACTGCGCCGGGGTTGAGCTGCCCTCCGAGCAGTAGCGGCCCGCCCGGTCGGCAAGTTCGGCGCAGCGGTGGCTAGCGGAGTCGCAAGATAGGGGCAGGGCCGGAGTGAGGCCCAAGGAATCGCGAATCAGCGCCCACAGCTGCCATCGCAGGCGCCGATCGGGCCATTCCGCTGAGCGTCCGTAGTACTTGTCAGACTCCTTCCGGACCCTAGCCGCGAACGCAGGCTCGCCGCTCGCCGACTGCGAACGACGCGCCCGTCTCACGAGGTCCCTGCCGCGGTCGGCACCGATTCTTGCGAGTTGGGCTGACCGGAACACTGCGAGGGAGTCGCACAGTGCTCGGCGGTCTAGGGCTCCGAGACCCGCGAGGATGTACCAACTCGGGATCAAGTAGCCGTCGTCGCAAGTCTCGTCCAGCTGCTTGCGCTGTGCAGCCTCCACGCTGTAGCCTTGCGAGACATCGGCTGCGAACTTCCGTGTGCCTTCGCGGGCCCTGCCGAAGACGTCCGCGCCTTTTTCCAACGCTTTCTCGGCCAAGGGTTTGGCATGCCGCTGCAAGGCTCTTCCAGACGCTGCAGCGAGCTTGCCGGTCCACTTACGGGTCACGCTCAGACCCGCTTCGCCCTTGCCGGGGCGTTGGACCACCAGCGAGCGTTCCGGAGTGTGCGGGCTCCGCTTCCTCATGGGGCCGACCAAGATTACGTTAGCAGCGTTGGTTGAGAGTCTTAGCCCGATGAGCACCCGGCTGGCCGTGTCCGACCAAGAAGATGGCAGATTCGCTGCGATTTGCCCCTCAGACGGCAGGGTCGCCTAGATCGGCCCAACAAACGCCCCGAATTGAGCCCCGCGTGCCCGTGGCGGGCGACATTCGACTCACGCGAGGCTCTGGTAACCACCCTGCCTAGCAGGCTGCGCGGCGTACCGACCCCGATGAGGGACCGCATCAGGACTCCCAAGTTGAAGCCGCAGGCCTAGACTAGTGCCTCGTCAACTCTAACATCTCTGTGGGATAGTGTTTGGGTAGAATTCCACTCTGGGGAGGATGTTCGATGAAGAAATACATCGTGCGACTGAGCGACGAGGAGCGCAAGATCTGTGAGGAGACGATCGATCGGCTCGCGGGCAGCAGCCAAGAGGCGCGTCGCGCCCGCATCCTGCTCCCAGTCGACGCCGACGGAGCGGCCTGGACGGACCGACAGGTCGCTGATGCCTAACGCTGCCGTGTCAGGACGGTCGAGAACGTGTGCCGGCGGTGCGTGTCGGAGGGCTTCGAGGTGGCCCTGTGCGGCTAGCAGCGCAGCCGCCCGCCGGTGCCCCAGGTGCTGAACGGCGAGCAGGAGGCTCAAGGGATCGCCTTGCGGCTGGGGTCGCCGCCGCCCGGCTGCGGCAGCTGGCCCCAACGACTGCTGGCGCGGCAGGTGGTCGAACTGGGGATCGTGCCTTCGATCAGTCAGGAGACCGTGAGACAGACACCAAGAAGAACGGTGTTACGGGCCGCAAGCTGCAGTATTGGGTGATCCCACCCATGGAGGATGCGGA
The DNA here is from genome assembly GCA_963662745.2 of Bryobacterales bacterium. GTDB lineage: Bacteria > Acidobacteriota > Terriglobia > Bryobacterales > UBA6623 > VXMF01. The sequence goes on along the minus strand of CAXXUI010000001.1, from coordinate 1,651,853 downwards.
GTTCGTCGCCTGCAGGAAAGAGGTCCTGGAGACCTACGAGCGCCTCTACGATCCGCAGCACCCGGTGATCTGCAGGGATGAGCAGCCGGTGCAGTTGATCCAGGAGACCCGGGAGGCGCTGCCGGCGACGAAGCAGCACCCTCAGCGAGTGGACTACGAGTCTGAACGGGCCGGCATGGCCGCGGTCTTCATGTCCTGCGAGCCGTTGGGCGGCTGGCGTCAGGCGGGCGCCCGCGAGAGTCGCACGAAGGCGGACTGGGCGCTGGAGGTGGGCAGCTTGATGGAGGGGCGCTACGCGGACTGCGAGCAGGTCACCGTCGTGTTGGACCCTCTGAGCACGCACACCAAAGGGGCCTTCTACACAACGTTCGAGGCGCCCCGGGCCAAGGAGTGGGTGCGGCGCATCGAGTTCTGCTACACGCCGCAGCACGGCACTGGGCTGAACATCGCGGAGAACGAGCTCAGCGCGATGACGCCCTGACCTGGGCCGCCTGATCCGGCCCGCCGCCGGGCCGACTGACGATGGCGGCCCATCCCAAGTGCTGTCTCCTCCCCAGCTCAACGCGTTAGCAATGCCGCCCCCATCCACCCAACACGCCCTAACCGCAAGATCAACGCGGATTGCCCAGCGGCCCTTTTACTAAATCTTTACGTTCAGACCTGGCGCGGCAGCTATCGCTGTGGTAGCCTGTGCGGAGTCGGTTGTAGTCTTCGGGCAGCTGGGAACCCGTTTGCCCTGCCACGACAGCCCCCGCAAGGAATACAGCATGCGCTACCCCCCCCTAGATTCTGCTCGCTGCTTGCCACGAGGCGCCTGAGCCCAGCGGCCTGCATCGTGTCGCTCCTGATCGCGGCCACAGGCCATGCCGAGCCCCCCTCGGACCCCAGCCAGAGCTTGGCTGCCAGCAAGGCGTCCGAGGTGTCCAGCCGTCACCTCACCCTGTCACCGCGACACGCTGTCATCGACGGCCCCAAGCAGATACTGCCCCTCATTCTCTCCAGCGGTCAGCCTGGCGCTATTCGAACGCGCCTGATTGTGTCCAACGTCACCGGCTCTGAAGCTACATACTCCTTCAGGCTGCGTGGCCGAGATGGATCACCTGCCGCGATGCCAATCGGGTCGGGCTCTGCCCTCGGATCAGGCAGCGCGGAAATCAGCCTGGAACCCCACGAATCGCACGCAATTACGACCAGGGCAGAGAATCCACAGCGGTTCGCGTGGCTCGAACTGACCTCCGACCCTCCGACTTCGATCACAGCCAGCGCCGTTTTATTCGAAGCCGGGGGCATAGCAACTTACGAGCCGACACCGGTTTACCGGAAGGCATGGGCGACCAGCGCGGTCACTTCCTCGACGGCCGAGAATTTGTTCCTCGTCAACCCGAGCCCGACTGAGCGGGAGACGGTCCGGGTCACATTCCGGGACGGACAAGGCTCAAGTTGCTCGGCGTCAATAGCGCTCGCCCCGCTGGGAGACGGGGCTTTCAACGTTAAGACTCGCCTTCCCTGCGCGCTCGCGACGCAGTATTACGGTCATATCGAACTCGAGGGCCAGAACGGATTCTCGGGATTGATGCTGGTTGAAGACGGGTCGCGAGGCCTCGCCATTCGCAACTTCGTCGAGCTCCCCGCAGCTGCTGGTTCCGATGCATACAAGCCACTCGGCCTCTGGAGGATCTCAGACGGCAGCGTGGGGTTCTATGTCAACAGCTCACTCGGGTGCCTCAGCGTCAGCAATCGCACCGTGTCCGGCGTGCAATACACCGTCCACAGTTCGAAGTGGCAGAGCAGGTCCGGCGCAGGCGGCGCCTGGGCTGACGTGCCGAACTCGGGACATGCAGGGGGCGTCTGCGCTTATTCGCCGACCGAGCCAGGCCAGTACCGGGGGGTTGCGGAGATCAGCGTCGATGGCGAGCGGGGAACGTACGCTTCCAGCAACATCCTGACCGTCGGCGGGGAGGACGGGTCTTCAGGGGGTCAGCCGAGCTTCGGCTCCGCTACGGTTGCCGACAGAACCTTCACGGCCGGAACCGCCATCGCTTCGGTAGGACTCCCGGCAGCTAGCGGAGGGGACGGCACGCTCACCTACGGGCTCACGCCCACCGTCCCCGGCTTGAACTTCAGTGCGTCATCCCGTATTCTATCCGGCACGCCGTCGACGGCCGGTACGTACAGTTTGACCTACTCGGCCAGAGACGCCGACGGCGACACCGTGACCCTCAGCTTCACAGTCACCGTGCGGCCGCAAGCTGATCTGCGGCCCAGCTTCGGCTCGGCTCGCGTTAGCAGCCAGAGTTACATGGTCGGGACGGCAATCTCGCCCCTGACCCTGCCAGCGGCAAGCGGAGGGGACGGCACATTGACCTACCGCCTCTCTCCCACCGTCCCGGGCCTAAATTTCAGCACCACTTCCCGCCGACTGTCCGGAACGCCATCGAATGCCCGCAGCTACGCCATGACCTACACCGCGCGGGATGCCGACGGCGACACCGCGACGCTCCGATTCACCATCATTGTTGAAGCTTCTGGTGGGAGTAGTGAGAAGAGCTTCAACGCCGGCCAAAGGATCCCCGACATGCCTACTGGGTTCTGGTTTCCAGGACTCATTGAAACGGGCCTCGGGGCCAGCTTCGTTTCTTCCAGTGGAACTGTGACGGTCGCTTGGAGCGGCAGAAGAGGCAGGATCCAATATAGGGGTATCACTTGGACATGCGCCAGCGGCGGGGGCTGCGAAGTGGTGAACGGCACGGTCACAAGGGGTACTGTGGTTCAAACGGGGCCCTGAAGTTCCATGTGCCAGCCAAGCAAGTGCTCTGCCCAAATGTCGACTGGATACGCAACCCGGTCTCCGAATGCCATGTCCGTATTGGCCGCTGTCCTGGTCGTACGGCGCCACCCCCACCAGCGCCGCCGCCTGCGCGTGCCCGATCTTGCCCAGCTCCGGCAGCTCCGCGCACAACACCGCCGCCGTGATCAGCCCGCAGCCCGGCACCGACCGGATGATCTCCGCACGCCGCTTCAGACCCTTGTCGCCTGCCAGCAGCGCCTCGATGGCGGCCTTCAGCTGGTCGATGTCCCGGCCCATCTCGGCGATCGAGTTCTCCATGCGTCTCGCCGCGTCTTCGTCAAATTCTTTCGCACTCTTTCTGATTGCGTCGCGATGATTCACCAACACCCTCCTGGCTGCCACCAAATCCGCCAACTTCCGCAATGACTCCTGCGTGTGCGAGCTGCCCTTGCCCAGTCCCAGGCGCGCGAACAGGGCCAGCACTTTCGCGTCCGCCAGATCGTTCTTGGCCTCTTGCCCGATCAAGCGCGCGAAGTTGCGCGTGCGGCGTGGATTGACCAGCACCACCTCCACGCCCGCGGCGTGCAGGCACTGGTGCAGCTGCCGGTGGTAGCGCCCGGTCGGCTCCATCGCCACGCGCTTGGCGCCCAGCTGCCGCACCCAGTCGCGCAGCGCCCTCCGACCGGGGCGGTCGTTGGCGAACTCGCGCCGCTCGCCGCTTGGATCCACGCAGGCGTCCAGGCGCTGCTTGCTGACGTCGACGCCGACGGTGGTTCCGACCGCCGGTTGCGACGCGCCGGCGGGGCTAGCGCTAGATCGTAGTTAACTCATTCCTGCAGGTGCGAGTTGAACTTGGCCTAGCCGAATCTGTGAGAGGCCCCGGGGCTCTGGGCCAAGTCTGGAGGATGGCCGCAGTGGTGCGGACGGGTTAGTGGCCAGTGGCGTCTTGGGCGTGCTCTAGCCCGCCGTCTGCGGGGGGATGGGACGGGAGAGTGGGCGGCCGCTGTCGCTGGGGCGCCAGCGCCTACCTGGGCCGGCGACTGCCCTCCAGCCAGTGGGCGGTGCGGGGTTCAGCCAGCAGACTGGCCCACCCCGCAGCGGCTGCAGACGCACGGGCTCCGGGCTGGGCCCCCCGCTGAGGGGCCCAGTGGTGAGCCGCGAGCTGTCGCGCCGGGCCCGAGCTCTCCGGCGGGGTGCTACGGGGACTCGCTGGCCTGCGGCCCGGCTGCGTCCGGCGGCTCCGCGAAGACGGGCCGGCTGGGCAGGGACTCCAGCCGGGCCTGATCGTGCTGCACCCACTGCCCCAACGTGACGCAGGCCCGCCAGAGCACGGCGTTGCCCGGCAGGGGCCGGCGCTTCGAGGGCCGGAAGCCGGACGTCATCGCCAGCCACACCACCCAAGTCCGGATGTCGCGCGGTGGCGCGCGCCCCCGCTCGCTCGGCCGCCACAGCTCCTGTGCCTGCACGTGGATCCACAACGCCGTGATCTCGGCCCAGGTCAACACGGCCTCCACCGGCGTCTGCGGCGCGTCGCGCGCGTAGCGCGCCAGCGAGCAGACCTGCCAGGCCGTGACGGCGTCGAACGCCAGGCACTTGCGCAGCGCAGCGGCCGTGCGCAGGCGGCGGTCCTGGATGCGCGCACCACTTTTTAAAACTTTGAACGGTTAGTCTTCACAATGCACCTCCATTGTCGTACAGCGCCTTGGGCGGGCGGCGCCGGTTGGAGAATCGGGACCCGCAAGACGGTTCGATTCTGCTCTTGCCCCGGCGCAGTCCGGAAGGCCATGCCAGTCACATCCGAGGTGGGCCTGACGCTGCACGGAGGCGGATGCCCCCTCCTTGAGCTGCCATATCGGCGGGAATGGCGGCCCAGACACGCTGAATTCGCCCGCGAAGCGCCCCAGCGCTCCCTCTGGGACCCGGAACGGGCTGCGGTGCGGCTCCGCAGCCCGAGCAGAGCACCGGCCCGCCCGCCCGCGGCAGTCGCGGAGTCGACGCTTCCAGAGCGGGCCATGCCACCGCGGCCTGGGCGTCCCGCCAGGCATGGCAAATTGGGAGCGGCGGGCCTGGCTCGGAGCGGCTGGCTCCAGTGCGCCAGCACCTCTTACGTCGTGGGAATGCGGCCGGGCGGCGGTTTCAGCCCCCCGGCCGGCCGGCTCCCCTGCTCCCGGCACTGAGAATGGACCGGCGGCAGCCGCTGCCCGCCGGCCAGGGCCGGCATGCTGCCCGCCAGTGCGCCCCAGCAGGCACTTTGCGTCGTGAGAAGCTGCCGGGCGGCCGACGGGACGGCTCGCGGAGTGCCCCGTCCCGCGCCGGCAAAGCGGCCCCCTCGTTCGCCCGCTCCTCCCCAGCGCTCGCATCAGCCGCTCTCCTCAGTCGCGCCCGACAAGCCTGGCAAGCGCGGCTGCGGCACGCTGTCCAACCGCACGTACAAGCCCCGCTCCGCGCCCCGCACCACGCGCAGCGCCGGCAGCGAGCCGGCCCGGATGCGCGACCAGATCGTCTGGCGGGACACTCCCAGCTCCCGCGCCGCCGCCTCGGCCCGCACGTAACCCTCCGGGACCGCCGCGCGGAACTTCGCCCTCACCCTCGCGTCCAGCCGCACCCGCAGGGCGCCCTCCGGCCCCGACCGCTCGGCCGGCACCCAGCCCTGCTCAATCCAGCGGTACAGCGAGGACACCGACACTCCCAGCTCCCGCGCCGCTGCCTTGACCGACACCGGCTCCGGACCGCCGGCCGGCTTGCGCGGGCAGCCGGGGATGCCGTACTGCCTCCGCACGGCCGCCACCCGTTGCCACGTGAACTCCAGACCGCGAGCGGTGCGCAGCCCTCTCCGCCGCAACTCCGCGGCCACCTCGGGGTCGTATTGGAACTGCGCCAGCCGCCGCACCAGCTCCACGGTCGCTTCCGGCGTGCGCTCGGGCCGCGGCACGGGCTGCAAACCCAGCTCCCGCTCGTCGATCCAGCCCCCCCGCCAGCGCAGCAGCACTCCCAGCTTGCCCGCCTCGCGGTCCGCTGTCAGCACCACTTCCTCCAGCACCGCCCGCAGCAGTCGCTTGCGGTCCCGCCAAGTGGTCGCCGCGTCTTCCCACACCGCCCGCAGGTCCTCGCAGCACCGCGCCAGCCCCTCCCGCTCCTCCGGCGACACACTGGCCGGCGCGCCCTGCCGCGCCGCCTGCAGTTCCTTCCGCGCTCCCGCCAAGGCCGCCTGCGCCCGCTCCAGCTCTTGCTGCGCCCGCTCCCAGTCCCGCGCCAGCGTCCGCTTCACCCGCCGGAACTCCGGCTCCACCTCCAAGTACTCCTTGCGCGCCTTGCGCTCGTCCCACTCCTTGCGCTCCACTTCCCGCCGGTAGCCCAGCAGCTGCCGCCGCTCCTCCTTGTCCCGCTGCCGTTCCGCCTCCAGGGCAGCCTCCGCCGCTGCCGGCCCCAGCCCGTCCAGCACGATCTCCGCCACCAGCCGGTCCAGCCGCATGCCCCCCAGGTACTGGCAGCCCCCCTTGCCGTTCAGATCGGGCTCGCAGCGGTACTGCACCGCGCTCGCGTAACGCACCCTCAACTGCCGCCCGCAGCGTCCGCAGACGGCCAGCCCCTGCAGCAGAGCCCGCCCTTCCCGCGCCGCCCCCCGTCCGCCCTGCCTCACTGCGTTCCCCGTGTTATTTGTCACATTATTTGGCACGAAAATGGGCTGTTTTTGTCAAACTGGATGATTCCAGATAAGGGAACTTTCTCATTTAATGTGACAAATCCATCGGCGTGGGTGAGTCGGCCGGTAGGCTTTCGGACATGCGTTGGAGGTGCTGCGCGGCAGTCTTGCCTGCAATTGCGTGCGCGCAGGGCCGGGAGCCGGGCGAGAACGCCTACGCTCCTCCTGACCCCTTCCTTTTCCTTCTTGCAGTAGCAGTTTTCGAGCTCGCCCTCGCCCCCAGCCAGACGCAAGCAATCCGGAAAATTCCGCTCCCCGCCTGCCATTTAATCCGGAAAACGCCTTGCCAAATAAACCGGAAGACAACACCCGCCAGCCGCGCCTGGATCGCCAGCCACTCCTCCCACTCCACGTAGCCCTCATGGTGCTCCGTCAGCAACACCCGCCACTCCTCCATCGGCAGCTTGTGCCTCGTCTTCCGCTCCCGACCCCGCTCGTCCAGCTGCAGCCGCGTGCGCGTTCTGCCCCACGCGTACGCCCCGCCCATGGCCGGGTTCCGCAGCACGTTCCACACCCGCGAGTAGGTCGCCTCGCGCCACTCCAAGCCCCGCTCGTCCGGATGCCGCGTCGGCAGCTTCAGCCCCTCCTCCCGCAGCTGCCGCGCCACTTGCAGGGCCGTCCCCAGCTCCCGGAATCGCTGGAACACCTCGCCCACCGCTTCGCGCACATCCCGGTCCGGATCCTTGCGCAGCCGCTTGCCGTCCACCACGTAGCCCGTCGGCACGTGGTGGTACAGCTCGCCCCGCCGCGCCTTGCTCAGCATCCCCTTGTCCAGCCGCGCCTTGATCTTGTACAGCTCCGACTCCGACAGGGCCCCGTGAATGCCCAGCACGAAACTGTCGTCCCCGCTGTTGGCGTCATACACCCCTTCGTCCGTCACCAGCAACGTCTCCGTGGCCCGCAGCCAGCGCAGCAGCTTGAACCAGTCCGCCCCGTTGCGCGCGAAGCGCGAGGCATCCAGCCCGAACACCGCTCCCACCCGCCCCCGCGCCACGCTCCGCAGCAGCCGCGCGAACCCTGCGCGCCGCACTTCCCCTGATCCCGAGCAGCCCAGATCCTCGTCGATCGTCTCGATGCGCTCCCGCGGCCAGCCCAGCTGTTCAGCCCGCTCCCGCAGCTCGTACTGCAGCCGCGTCGACTCCCGGTTCTCCAGCACTTGCCCCGGCGTCGACTGGCGCACGTACACCAACGCCAGCCGCTCAAGATGCCGCGGCCGGATCAGCGTCTCCCGCTTCATCGCTCAACTCCCGCGCTCGCGCCCGCAGCATCATCCGCGCCAGCTGCTCCACCGCTGCCCGCCGCGCCCGGGCCGGCAGACTCTGCCAGCGAGCCTGCCGCTCCTCGTGCTCCAGCAACGCCAGCAGGCTGCCCTCCAGCCCCGCTGCCCGCCGCTTCTCTTGCTCTCGCATGGCGCCTCCGCAAGGCTCCCACCAGCGTACGCAAGCCGCGCAGGTGAGACACGCGGACGCGCACGCACTGGGCGCCCTCCGGCGGCGGCTGCAGCGTGGTCCAAGCAGCGGGGAAGGAGCGCCGACGACCGTCGGGCAGCTCAACGAACAGCCAGAGCTGGCCGCTGGGACGCCTCCGGCTGGACACGATCTTGAGCGGCCAGCCGTCGAACGGGTGCCCCCGGCGGCAAAATCGCGCCTGCTCCGGACGAGAATCGTGGAATGGGGTAGTTTGAAGCGGCTCTGAAAAATTCTTCCACCGCCCACCTGGCTTCATACCAGCCCACGATGCGCTTCGCCCAGCGCTTGCTCAACCCGCCCGCCGTGCTCAGCAGGAACCACTCCAGCGGATCCTCCCCCGGCCGCGTATCGAGCTGCTCGACATGCACCAGCCAGGCCTCCACTCCCGCTTCGCCCCGCTGGCGGCGCGCCTCCGGCGGCTGCAGCTCGACCGGCCCGATGCTCACCTGGGTCTTCACCTTGCGCCGCTGGCGGGCCCGCTGCCCACCCTGCGAGCTCAGCCGGAACGTGCGCCGGAAGCGCACCCGCTGCTGGAAGTCGGCCTGCATGGGGATCGAGCGCAGCATCAGCGACCGCAGGCTCGGGTCCCACACCTTGACCTTGCGCTGCCGGCCCAGGTGCACGCGCACCAGCAGCTCCACGTTCTCTTCGCCGGCCTGCTCGCGCTGCTCCCGCTCCCGGAACAGCTCGTAGATGTCGCTCTCGCGGTCGCCCGCCACCACGATGCGCTGATCAGGGCAGGCCTGGCTCAGCTCGAAACCCTGCCGCAGCCCCCGCAACCAGCGCTGGCTCTCTCGCTCGCGCTCGTCCGGCGGCTCCTCCAGCGGCCGGGCCCAGACTTCCAAGTTGCTCACCCCCAACGGCCGGCGGCCCTCCGTGTAGGCCACCGAGGCATGCACGTGCAGCCCGCGCGCACTCTCACTGCGCTTCTTGAGCGGCCCCAGGCCGCTCGTGCACTCGCCCAGCCCGGTGTAGTTCAGGGTGGTCGTGTCCTGCACCAGCAGCACGGTGCCCGCCAGCTGCTGGCAGCGGTCCACCATGGCCTCCCGGTGCGGCGCCAGAATGTGCTGCATGGAAACCCTCTCATTGCGCAGGAAGCGGTAGGCGGCCTGCTGGTCCTTGCCGCGCGGGAAGATGGCCGGCAGGCACTCGCCCGGGCGCTGCTCCCAGGCCCCGCCCATGGCCTTGAGCCGCTCCCGCAGGCGCCGGTCCGGCAGGTCCGAGCGCTCGAACTCGCGCGCCGACCAGTGCGCCTCCTCGCTGTCGAAGTCCAGCCTCGGAAAGCTACCCAGCACCAGCCGCGCCGGCTCCCGCAGCACACGCTCCCAATCGGGCACCAGCGGCTTGACCCAGACCTGCTTGGGATGGCGCTCCGGCTCGCGGAAGTCCGGCTGCGCGCGCTGCGCCCGCGTGGGCTGCTGGGCGCCCCACGGCAGGCCCTCCGTCTCCCCCAAGCACTCAAAGCCCGCCGCCTTATAGCACGTGGCCCGCCGCTGCTGCGCGACGCAGGTCTCCACCGCCACCGGCGCGCTGCCGTGCAGCCGCTCCCAGTCGCTGCTCAAGCGCCGCAGCGCCAAGCCCAGCACGTGGCTGGCGAGGTTGTGGACCACCACGCCGGGCCGCACCAGGAAACGGTCGTTGGAGACCAGCCGGGGCAGGTTCCGGCGGCGGGTGCGCTCGTCCCAGCCCAGATGCTGGTCGCGCGGCCCCAAGCGCATCGGCGCGGCCACGAAGCTGACCACTCCCAGCTCCCGGCCCCCGGCCCGGATGCCGTACACCAGCCGGCAACCCGGTGCCCGCCCGCGCCCCAGCGGATGTTCCGCCGTCAGCAGATCCCCGTACTGCCGCCGCAGCTGGGCCGTGTCGGCCAGGCGCAGGCTGACCTCTCCCAGCTCCGGCAGCGAGCACTGCAGCCGCAGCGGCGGGACGCTGCGCCGCGCCCGGCGCCGCGAGCGCCGCCGGCAGCCCCCCGTCGGGCGCACCACCGGCGGCATGGGCAGCCCCAGCTCCGCCGCCAGCGCAGGCAGGCCCTTGCGCGCCGACGCTGCGCACAGCTTCCCGCGGGCGTTCCGCCAGCCGTCTCTCCGACACAGTCCCCGTGCCACCTGGGCACGCGTCAACGTGCCCTTCGACAGTGCCCGGCGCAACCACTCCACCGTGGCCGGCTTCAGCATGCGCAGCCCAACCCGCACACCACTCTTCTATACGATCCAACCCCCCTGTGTCAAGTGTGATTCGGCGCTAGCCGGCGGGGGTCTCAGTGTGGTTCATAGTGCTATCCTCCGAGGGTGCTCATGCCACGGCCGAGTGGTGCTTCCTGCTTCTCCTAGCCTCTTGGATGCGATTCCGTTTCGGTCTTCCGTACAGGTCTGACAGGAAGCGTTGCGGTGGGCGGTCCAGCTCTGCCACGAACCCTCGTTCCAGGTCCACGTGACCCGACCCACCGCACGCCGCGAGGTTCGGCCGAGCCTCGCGGCGGACCCCCGCCGCGAGGCGGGGGGACATTGATCAAGGCCCGCTGCGGAGCGGGCGCTGCTGGTCGGCAGCTGCCTCCGCGCAGCGGTCCGGCGACCGCACGAGGCAGCCCCAGCGGCTGCCCAGCAGCGCGCAACTCCGCGCTCGGGACCCGAGCCCCCAGCCACGCTGGTGACCACAGCTTCACGCTGGACTCCCCCAACACGGCCTGGGCCATCAAGCCCCCGAGCCCCCAGCCACACTGGTGACGACAGCGTCGCAGAGTGCTTGGCACCCTGCCCGCTGGTCCGGCCCGTTTGCGCTGTGCTGGCCACTGTTTCTAACATAAGAGGTCCTGGAGACCTACGAGCGCCTCTACGATCCGCAGCACCCGGTGATTTGCAGGGATGAGCAGCCGGTGCAGTTGATCCGGGAGACCCGGGCGGCGCTGCCGGCGACGAAGCAGCACCCTCAGCGAGTGGACTACGAGTCTGAACGGGCCGGCACGGCCGCAGTCTTCATGTCCTGCGAGCCGTTGGGCGGCTGGCCTCAGGCGAGCGCCCGCGAGAGTCGCACGAAGGCGGACTGGGCGCTGGAGGTGGGCAGCTTGATGGAGGGGCGCTACGCGGACTGCGAGCAGATCACTGTGGTGTTGGACCATCTGAACACGCACACCAAGGGGGCCTGCTACACAGCCTTCGAGGCGCCCCGGGCGAGGGAGTTGGTGCGGCGCATCGAGTTCAGCTCCACGCCGCAGCACGGCAGTGGGCTGAACATCGCGGAGAACGAGCTCAGCGCGATGACGCGGCAGTGCCTGTCCGGCCGCCGGATTGGCGACCTGGAGACGCTGCGCACTGAGATCGCGGCTTGGTCGGAGGGCGTCAACACGCGCCAGCGCGGGGTCGACTGGCGCATGAAGATCGACGACGCTCGTCGGAGGCTCAAGACCGTCTACGCGAAAATTCTGCTTTGACAAAGCACTAGCAGCCGCTCCCGAATGTGCTCCGCCCCTCGCAGCCAAACCAGTCGCAATGCGCCGGTATTATGCATGTGGGTATGGACCGTTCCACCTTCTCCTGGGGGGACGAATCCGTTGTCGCGGCGGGCGGGCACCGGCACGTGGTGCGCTAGAATCAAGCTGCAGCAGCCTGCTACGATGCCTGTAGCCCGCACCAAGAGCCGCCTGCCGACCGGCACGCAGTCCTTCCAGAAGCTCCGCGAACGGGGCTGCTACTACGTCGACAAGACCCCCTACGCCCTGCGGCTCGTCGACGACGGCGACGGCTACTTCCTGTCGCGTCCGCGGCGCTTCGGCAAGAGCCTCTTCGTGACCATGCTCCAAGCGCTCTTCGAAGGCCGTCGCAAACTCTTCCAAGGCTTGGCGGCCTATGACCTGTGGGACTGGTCGGTCCGCCGCCCCGTCCTCCTGCTGGACTTCTCCAACGTCAACGCGAAGGTCGAAGGAAACCTCGACGGCGATGTCTGTGACCAGCTATTTGACCTTGAGGCCGCGGCAGGCATCGAGCGCTGTCACGTCACCGCCCCCGGACGATTCCGGCACTTGATCCGCACCCTGCACCGTCGTTCCGGCCGGCGCGCCGTATTGCTCGTCGACGAGTACGACAAGCCCATCACCGACGCCCTCCACCGACCGGCAGTTGCCACGGAGAACCGCGACTATCTCCGCAGCCTCTACTCGGTCGTCAAGAGCTGCGATGCCAGCCTGCACTTCTCCTTTATAACCGGCGTCACCAAGTTCTCCAAGGTCGGCCTCTTCTCCGGCGTGAACAACTTGATCGACCTCACGCTGGAAGCCCCATTCTCCTCCATCTGCGGCTACACCGAGAGTGACTTGGATGAGGTGTTCGCTGCCGAGCTGGAGGGCCTCGACCGGAAGGAGATCCGTGACTGGTACAACGGCTACAGCTGGGGCGGGGAGGAGAAGGTCTACAACCCTTTCGACTTGCTGCTGCTGTTCCGGAAGCGTACGTTCAAGCCGTGGTGGTTCGAGACCGGCACGCCGCACCACCTCATCGAGGTGCTCGCCCGGCGCGGTGTGGCCTTCGGCGCGCTGGAGGGCAAGCAGGCGAGCGAGTCCGAGCTCAGCACGTTCGACATCCAGGGCACCTCGGACAAGGCGCTGCTGTTCCAAGCCGGCTACCTCACCTTGGCGGGTTCCACCCAGCGCCGGGGGAAGACCTTCCACCAGCTGGAGCATCCCAACAGGGAAGTGCGGCAGTGCTTCTACGAGAAGCTGGCCGACGCGCTGGTCGGCAGCGAGTCCCGCCGCGAGGCGCATTCCGACGCGCTGGACCGCTGTCTCAGGGAGGCCGACTTCGAGGGGCTGCGGCGGCGGATCCGCTCGGTGCTGGCCAGCATCCCGCACCAGTGGTACGACACCAGCCGCCTAGCCAACTACGAGGCGCACTACGCCGCCACGCTGCTGGTGTTCTTCAAGGGCCTGCCGGAGGTGCGGTTGATGGCCGAGGATAGCAGCAGCATGGGGCGGCTGGACCTGGTGATGCAGGCCTACAGGCAGGTGTATCTGCTGGAGTTCAAGGTGCTGGAGCGTTCGAAGCCGGGCGCGGCCATCGAGCAGATCAAGCAGCGTGGCTACCTAGACAAGTACCGGGGGCTGGACCAGCCGATCCACCTGGTGGGGCTGTACTTCAGCAAGCGGACGCGGAACGTGGAGCGGTTCGAGGTGGAGACCGTCTGACCCAGTTGGCTGCACGCTGCGGGTTCCCGTAGCCGCTTCCGTGGTCAGGCCTGCAGCGCGGGATGAGTAGCGCCCCCTCCCGCTGCTCTGCCCTCGTTGCAGCGTCGGGGCTGACTTGTCCCGACGGCACAGAGGTCCGTCCGCCGGGATCCTTGTCGCCGAACACGACTGCTGACCGGTGCAAGAATCTTGTCCAGCTGCTTGCGATGAGCAGCCTCCTCGCTGTACTCTCTCGATATTTTGGCTGTGAACCTCGGGTGCCGTCACGGCTTTGCCGAGGGCGTCCTCGCCCCTCTTCAGATCTGTCTCGGCTGAGGGCTTGACATGCTGCTGCATTGCCCTCGCGGACGCCCCGGCCAGCTTACCTCCCTATTCGCAGGCCCCGTTCGGCCTCGTTTCGCCCTAGCGATCGTCTCGGACAATCAGAGGGCATTCAAGAGTGTGCGGCATTCTTTCCCCCACCGTGCTGATCGGACCTGGGAGTAGAGCACAGCGGGCGTATCAAGCCGTGTCGGCGGTCCTTTCGCACTCAAGGCGGGAATCCCGGATCTGGCGAAGTTGCGAGACTTCCCGTCGCTGCGGCTGCCCGGCAGACGCAGGTCACTCTCAAGCCTCTTCAACATCCGTCGCGGTGCTATCCTAGCGCTAGGCTGCATCAAAGAGAGTAGTGTGAGAGTTCGTTCCAACAGCCTTGCCCCCGTCGGGATCGCTGGGCTGGTTCTAAGCTGCTTGGCGGTGCCCGAGCTGCTGGGGCAAGTCGATCGCCTGCCCGGTCTCGGGCAGGCCTTTATGCAGCGGCACTGTGTCGCCTGCCACGGCGGGAGCAGCCCGACTGCCGGTCTAGCGCTGGATGTGCTCAGTTCGCGTCCCGTAGGAATGCATTCCCCGGCTTGGGAGCAGGTGGTCCGCAAGCTTAGGGGCCGCCAGATGCCGCCCCTGGGAGCGCAGCGCCCCGACGAGGACGCCTACCGGGAGGTCGTAGCGCTGCTGGAAGGCCTCCTTGACGAGGCGGCAGCCGACAATCCGAACCCGGGCCGCACTGCCAGTTTCCGACGACTCACGCGGACGGAGTACCGGAACGCCGTGCGCGATCTGCTCGGCCTCGACATCGACCTGTCATCTCTGCTGCCGCGGGACGAGTCCAGTTCCGGATTCGACAACATCACGGTAGGCGACCTGTCACCGACCCTGCTGGAAGCGTATGTCGAGGCGGCGGACACTGTCTCGCGCCTCGCCCTAGGACGGCCCATCTCGACGCCCGTCGTCGAGACCGTCAAGCAGAAGCCGGATCTCACGCAGGAATGGCATGTCGACGGTCTTCCGGTCGGCACGCGGGGCGGCGCCGCGTTCTCGCATTTCTTCCCGCTCGACGCCGAGTACGACTTCGTGATCCGACTGACGCGGGATCGCGACGAGCAGGTCGAGGGCCTCCGGGCGCCGCATCAAGTCGAACTGCTGCTGGACCGCGAGAGGGTCCGTCTCTTTGAGGTGGTTCCGCCCCGCCACATCGGGGACCACACCATGGTCGACAAGCACTTGAGAGCGAGGATCCCAGTGTCGGCCGGCTCCCACGCGGTGGCGGTCACCTTCCTCAAGAAGCCATGGGCCGTGCTCGAGACGGACCGCCAACCCTACCAGGCCCACTTCAATGTCTACCGCCATCCGAGGATCCAACCCGCGGTCTACGAGGTTTCGATCATGGGCCCGTTCCAAGCCACGGGTCCGGGACGCACGCCCAGCCGCGAGCGCATCCTGACCTGCGTGCCGGTCGATGGGGCGGACGAGAGCAGATGCGCGAGAGAGATCCTCTCGACGCTCATGCGGCGGGCCTTCCGGCGGCCGGTCACCGACCGCGACCTTGAGAGCGGCCTTGAGGCGTACCGCCTCGGCCGCGTGGAGAGCGGCTTCGAGGGCGGTATCGAGATGGCGGTCGCGGCGATCCTGGTCAGTCCGGACTTCCTGTTCCGCATCGAGCGCGATCCCCCCGGAGTCGACCCGGGCACGCCGTACCGCGTCGGCGGCGAGGAGCTAGCTTCGCGGCTGTCGTTCTTCCTGTGGAGCAGCATCCCCGACGACGAGCTGCTGAACGCGGCGCTCCAAGGAGACCTGGAGCGCCCCGCTGGATTGGACCGCCAGATTGGCCGCATGCTGCGGGATCCCCGATCACAGTCGCTGCTGACCAACTTCGCCGCCCAGTGGCTCCACCTTCGCAACTTGGAGTCTGCGACCCCGGACAAGCGCCTCTTCCCAGGTTTCGACGACAACCTGAGGCGGGCCATGCGCCGCGAGACTGAGATGCTGCTCGAGACGGTGATCCGAGAGGACCGCAGCGTTTTGGAGCTGCTGTCGGCGGACTACACGTTCGTGAACGAGCGGTTGGCCAAGCACTACCGCCTGCCGCACGTCTACGGCAGTTGGTTCCGCAAGGTGGACTTGGACGAGGGCAGCCAGCGTGGCGGTCTGCTCCGCCACGGGAGCATCCTGACCGTCACCTCCTATAGCACTCGGACGTCTCCCGTCTTGCGCGGCCACTGGGTGCTGGAGAACCTGCTCGGCGTGCCACCCCCGCCGCCTCCCGCGGATGTCCCAGCGCTCGAAGACCAGACGGTGGATTCCAGCCTCTCGCTCCGGGAGCGTCTGACGCAGCACCGGGCTAATCCGTCGTGCGCAGGATGTCACAGCCTGATGGACCCGATTGGGTTCGCAATGGAGAACTACGACGCCGTCGGACGCTGGCGCACAGCCGAGAACGAGCTGCCGATCGACTCGGCGGCCGGCTTCCCGGGAGGGTCGGAGTTCGAAGGCGTCGATGGCTTGGAGGCGGAACTGCTAGACCGGCCTGAGCTGTTTGTAGGGACTCTGGCCGAGAAGATGCTGACTTACGCGCTGGGACGGGTCATCCGTCCGGCTGACGGGCCTGCGGTCCGGAAGATCGTGCGGGAGGCTACGGCGCGGGACTACCGCTTCTCGTCCTTGGTTCGCGGCATCGCGCACAGCGCACCGTTTCAAATGAGGAGATCACGATGATCATCACCAAGAAGGCTCTCTCGAGGAGGGCCGTGCTTCGTGGAGCGGGAGCTTCGCTCGCGCTGCCCCTGCTTGACGCAATGGTGCCAGCCATGACTCCGGCGGCTGCGACGCCGGCGAGGCCTGTGCGGCGGCTCGGCTACGTGTTCATTCCGATGGGCTCCGACATCAATCGCTGGACTCCTCCCGGCACGAGATCGCTGGACGAACTCTCGCCGATCCTGCGCCCGCTCGCTCCGCACCGGGACCATGTGACGGTGCTGACCAACATGGAGCTGAAGAATGCCTACCCGGGAACGCATGCCACTTCCAATTCCGCGTTCCTGAGCTGCGCCAAGGCCAAGCTGACCGAGAGCACGGACTACTACCTCGGGATCACCGCCGACCAGATTGCTGCGAGGGAGATGGGCCAAGGCACGCAGTTGCCGTCGATCGAGCTCGGGATGGACCTGCTGGATGTGGTGGGCCAGTGCGACGACGGCTTCGCATGCGTGTACCAGAACAACCTCTCTTGGTCCTCGCCCACGACGCCTCTGCCATACGAGGCCCATCCGAGGAAGGTCTTCAACCGGCTGTTTGGCAAGGGCACGCAGGAGGAGCGGACGGCGGCTCTGCGGAAGAAAGCCAGCCTGCTGGACCGGATGAAGGCTGACATAGCCCGCCTGCGCGGAGAACTGAGCGCGGAGGATGTCGAGAGGGTTGATCAGTACCTGAGCAGCGTCCGCGAGGTGGAGCGCCGCATCCAGATCGCGGAAGCCGCCGCGGGTGACGTGCCGCAGCCCGACATGGATCGGCCGGCCGGCGTGCCGGCGGACTACGCGGACCATGTGCGCCTGATGTTCGATTTGCAGGTGCTCGCCCTCCAAGCTGACATCACCCGCGTGATCACCTTCCAGCTGGCGCGGGAGGGCAGCACGCGGAGCTACTACGAGATCGGCGTTTCCGATCCTCACCATCCGCTGACGCATCACGCCAACGATCCGGACAAGATCGCCCGGATGGCGAAAATCAACGAGTACCATGTCTCGCTGTTCGCCTATATGGTCGAGAAGCTGAAGTCGACTCCGGACGGGGAAGGGACACTGCTCGACCACTCGATGTACCTGTACGGAAGCGGCATGGGCGATCCGAACCTCCACGACCACATCAACCTGCCGATCTTGGTGGCGGGCGGAGGGGCCGGCAGGATGCAAGGCGGCCGCCATGTTCGCTACGGGGAGCGGACTCCGCTCGCCAACCTGCATCTCACTCTGCTCGAGAAGGTGGGTGTTCGCATGGAGTCGTTCGCGGACAGCCGGGGCAAGGTGGAGGAGCTGCTGTCGATTTGAAGAGGCGGCGAGACGCGGGCATGACGTTCGAAACAGGATCGCGAGCCTTCGCGGGGAATCATGGGCCGGCGGCAGCCGGTCGCGGCGAGGGGCTCGTGCGGGGCGGGCAGCGCTGCTCGCCGAGGCGGGCTTGGATTGGGCTGTTGGCGGTCGCCGTGCTGGCCACGAGCGGCGTCGCCCATGCGGCAGTTTCGCCGCTGGCGGATGCTGCAGAAGCCGGGGACTGGCCGCGGCTCCGAGAGATGATTGAGGCGCCCGACGATGTGAACGCGCCGCAGCCAGACGACACGACGGCCCTCCATTGGGTGAGTCGTCGCGACAATCTCCCGATGGCGAGGCTCCTGCTGGAGGCCGGAGCGGATGCCGGGGCGACGAACCGCTACGGCGTGGCCCCACTGACGATCGCCTGCACGAACGGGAACGGCGCATTGGTCGAGCTGCTGCTGGAGGCCGGGGCGGATCCCGACACGACTCTGCCCGGAGGCGAGACGGCCCTGATGACAGCCGCCCGCACGGGGCGTGTAGGCCCCGTGCGGGCGCTGCTCGCTCACGGAGCCGACCTCGGGGGCCGAGTGCATGGCATGGGAAGGCGGGAAGGTGCCGGAGCCAATGCCTTCAACCGCCGGATCAATGATCCGACGATCTTCGGCTTCGAGACGCGGGCCGAGCAGACAGCGCTCATCTGGGCCGTCGCCGAGGGGCATGCCGAAGTCACGCAGCTGCTGATCGAGGCAGGGGCCGACTTCCGGTCACGGCTCGCTTCCGGCTTCACGCCTCTGTTGTTGGCCGCCCGCAACGGCCGGCTTGAGGCCGTCAAAGTGCTGTTGGAGGCCGGAGTCGACGTGAACAGGCCTATCGATCCCGAGCCGGAGTGGCGGCACACGGGATACGGAGCCAAGCTGCGTCCGGGCGCCACGGCTCTGCATGTCGCGGTCGAGAACGGCCACCTCGAGCTGGCAGCCCACCTGCTGGAGCACGGTGCGGACCCGCGGGCCGCCGACCCGGTCGGCTATACCGCCCTGCATGCGATCCCGGGCGTGCGACGGATCCCACCTGGCGACGGCAACCCCCCTCCCGAGATCACGGGCAGCCTGTCGAGCTTGGAGTTTGTGAAGCTCTTGATTGAGAGCGGGGCTGACCCCGATGCCAGCCTGACCGGGCCAGCGCTGATCAACCTCGGATCCGCTGTGCTCGGCCCGACCGCTCTATTGGCCGCAGTGCAGACGGCGGATGTCGATCTGATGGAGGTGCTGGTCGAGGCGGGGGCGGATCCGCTGCTCAGGGACCAGCGCGGAGGAACGGCGCTGATGCTTGCCGGTGCCCGAGCCGGAAGTGAGCGGGATGTGGCCGAGGCGATCGAGTTCCTGCTGGATCTCGGCGTGAATGTGAACGCCGTCAGTGAGCACGGAGAGACGGCGATGCATGCAGCCGCCTACCGGGACCGGGCCGAGCCGATACGAGTCCTGGCGGCCCGCGGGGCGAACCCCGAACTCTGGAATCGCGGCAACCGCTACGGACTGACTCCGCTGGCCATCGCGACCGGCTACCGGGGCCCGCGCAGCTTCCGACCGCAACCCAAGGCGGAGGTTGCGATCCGCGAAGTGATGGCTGCCGCCGGATTGCCCGTACCCGCGAAGGTAGTCGTCAGCGAATTCGCGGGCCCAAAGACGTACTGACTGTTCTCTGGGCAGAACCTCCAGCTCTAGACAGACTCCCCGTACATTGGAGGGCTGTGAGGCTGTGATCGATGAGCTGGAACGCTGGACTTGGCACCAGTCCAAACTGGGCCCGGTCCTCATCCATCTTCACCGCAGGGCCGAGTGGTTTTTGCGGACTGCCTAGCGCTAGATCGGAGTTGACTCTTAGCTGCAGCTGCGAGTTGAGCTTGGCCTAGCCGAATTGGTGAGAGGAAGCGGGGCCAAGTCTGGAGGATGGCCGCAGCGGTGCGGACGGGTTAATGGCCAGCGGCGTCTTGGGGTGCTTCAGCCCGCCGTCTGCGGTGGGCTGGGACGGGAGAGTGGGCGACGACTGCCCCCGCAGCCAAGGGGCGGTGCGGGGTTCAGCCAGCAAACTGACCGACCCCGCACGGGCGGACGGGCTCCGGACTGGGCCCCCGGTGAGGGGCCCAGTGGTGAGCCGCGAGCTGTCGCGCTAGGCCCGATCAGTTCGCAACATGGATTGTCCAACTGCTGCTGCCGCTGTTCTTGGTGGCGTGGAAGTTCCAACGCACGCCGTTGATGGTGGAGCCTCTGGCGTCGATGCCGGTACCCGCACTGAAGAACGCGATCTGTCCCCGGCCAGAACTGCTAACCCTGAATGTATAGCCCTTGTAAGTGCAGCTGCCGCCGGGATCTACGATCAGCCCGGCCCGGCAGGCTCCTTGGGGGCCAGCGCCGCCCCCGCCCGAGCCGCCGCCCCCGCCCGAGCTGCTTACCGTGACCCGCACGCCTGCCGAGCAGTTGTTGTCGTCGTCGGATTCGCCTGCAACTGAATCCACGCACGCTCCGTAGTAGTACGTACCCGCGCTCGAGGGAGCGGAGACCGAAATGGACTCGGCGCCGGTGCGGGAAGCCGCGAGTGCGCTCACAACGTCCGTACCGACCCGCGTGTCGCTGCTCGAGATTCTCGAGTTCCCGGAACGGTAGTATCGCAACGTCGTCCTAGCGGATGGTCCGTCCCCCCGGTTGCGAACCGTCGCGCGGAGGGTGAAGGACTCACCGGTGCTCAGGCTGCTGTCGCTGACCGAGGCTGAGACCGTCAAATCTGGCGCGGGGGCTTCGGCCACCGTGACGGTGAAGGTCAGCGACGCAACTTCCCCGCCGGAGTCCCGCACCCGGTACGTCATGTTGTACGAACCGGCGCGTGACGGCGTGCCGGATAGAACGCGGGATGACGCACTGAAGGTCAGGCCGGGGATGGTGGGCGTGAGGCTGTAGGCCAGCGTGCCGTCCCCTCCGCTCGCTGCCGGGAGCCTTACCGAACTGATGGCGGTTCCGGCCGTGAAGCTGCTGTCGGCCACAGTCGCGGAGCCGAAGCTCGGCTGACCACTCCCTACAGACCCGTCCTCCCCGCCAATGGTCAGGACGTTGCTGGTAGCGTACATTCCCCGCTCGCCAGCTACGCTGATCTCCGCAACCCCCCGGTACTGGCCAGGCTCGGTCGGCGAAGACGCACACACGCCCCCTGTATGTCCCGAATTCGGCACGTCGGCCCAAGCGCCGCCGGCGGCGGACCTCCTCTGCCACTTCGAGCTGTGAATGGTGTATTGCACGCCGGCTACGGTGGTGTTGCTGACGCTGACGCACTGAAGCGAGCTGAAGATATAGAAGCCCACCGAGCCGTCTGAGATCCTCCAGAGGCCGAGAGGCTGGTATCCGTCGGAACCAGCAGCTGCGGGAAGCTCGACGAAGTTGCGAACGGCGAGGCCTTGCGCCCCGTCTGAAATCAGCATCAATCCCGAGAATCCGATCTGGCCCTCGAGTTCGATATGACCGAAATGATTCGTCGCGAGCGCGCAGGGAAGGCCAGCGCCAATGCTGAGAGTCCCGTCTCCCAGCGGCTCGAGCGCGACAGACGCCGAGCAACTTGAGCCTTCTCCGTCCCGGAATGTGATCCGGACCGTCTCCCGCTCTGTCGGGCTCGGGTTGACGAGAAACAACTGCTCTCTCCGCGAGGAAGTGACCCCGCTGGTCGCCCATGCCTTCCGGTAGACCGGTGTCGGCTCGTAAGTTGCTATGCCTCCGTCTGACATGAGTATGGCGCTGGCTGTGATCGAATTCGCAGGGTCGGAGGTCAGCTCGAGCCACGCGAACCGCGTTGGATTCTCTGCCCTGGTCGTAAATGCGTCCGATTTGCGGGACTTCAAGCTGAATTCATCGCTGCCTGAAAAGAGGCCAGAGCCCGACCCGAATGGCATCGGGGCAGGTGATCCATCTCCGCCACGCAGCCTGAAGGAGTAGGTAGCTTCAGAGCCGGTGATGTTGGTACTGAGGGGAGCAAAAGTCATTTCCTTGCATTCTGGAACTCTATTCCACCTCAAATGCGCTTGCGCACCGGGTTCTGAGCATGGTAGTATCGCATTATGGATCCATACTTTAAGCGGGACTTCAGAACGGTCCCACTCTTGGAAAAGGTCGCCCTCAGGAAACAAATCGTTTCGCTGGTGCAGAGTGGACTCCAGATTCCCCTTCTGTCCGCCCTCTTCTCTGTCACTCAACCGACCATCATTACTTGGCTTGTCAAGGTGGCTGCGGATGGCTTTGGGGCCTTGGAAGACAAGCCGCGTGCTGGCCGTCCGCCCATCCTCAGCGACGAGATCCTGCAGTGGATGTTCGCCACTGTCCGTGACAAGACCCCCCAGCAGCTGAAGTTCTCGTTCGCCTATTGGACTGCGGGCCGCGTGCGGCAGGTGCTCCTCGACCAGTTCGGAGTCAAGGCCAGCGTGTGGACTGTTCGTCGCGCCCTCAAGCGCCTGGGCCTGACGCCCCAGAAGCCCAAGTTCCGCTCCTATCTCCGCAGTGTCGGCGACATGAAGGCTTGGATCGAGACAAAATATCCTGAATTAAAGGAAAACGCACGCGAAGAAGGCGCTGTGATCCTGTTCGTGGACGAAGCCGGGATGCGAGCGGACTACCATGTCGGGCGGACCTGGGGCGTGCGTGGCAAGACCCCTGTGGTGGTCGACACGGGCAAGAGGTTCCGCTGGAACATGTTCGCGGCCATCACCCCCGACGGTCAGCTTCACTTCCGCATTCAGTCCGAGAATTCCAAGGCGGCGAGTTTCATTGAGTTCTTGCAGACCATCCAAGCGGAGCAAGGGAAGCCGATCTACGTAGTAGTCGACAACTGCAGCATCCATAGGGCGCGCGCCGTGAAGGAGTTCTCAGCCGCATCCGAGGGTGACCAGCAGGTCAAGTTGTTCTTCCTGCCGGTCTACTCTCCGCAGTTGAATCCGGTGGAGCTGCTGTGGGCTTGGGTGAAACGCAGGGTTGGCCAACAGGTGTTCAAGACCCAGTCGGAATTGAAGGACCTGCTGACGGATGCGATCGCCCAGCTCAGGAAGGCCCCTCAAGTCGTTCAGCAATTCTTTGAGCAGGAGGACTGCAAGTACATCTTGGCGTGACACCTCGGACGGCAATCACTTTTGCTCCCCTCAGTAATAATCAGGCGCGTTCGAAGAGGGGTGGGCTGACCATCCGAGAGAATGAGGGGCAGTATCTGCTTGGGGCCGTCGATGACAGCGTGTCGCGGTGACAGGGTGAGGTGACGGCTGGACACCTCGGACGCCTTGCTGGCAGCCAAGCTCTGGCTGGGGCCCGAGGGGGGCTCGGCATGGCCTGTGGCCGCGATCAGGAGCGACACGATGCAGGCCGCTGGGCTCAGGCGCCTCGCGGCAAGCAGGGAGCAGAATCTAGGGGGGGGGCGCATGCTGTATTCCTTGCGGGGGCTGCCGTGGCAGGGCAAACGGGTTTCCCAGCTGCCCGAACACTGCAGCCGACTCGCCACAGTCTACCACAGCGATAGCTAGGGTTTGCGACAAAGCCTCTTCCAATATGAAATGAGCGTGGACGGAGGTCTTGTTTCCAGCATGAAACGAACGTGAGCGCGCACCGGATCGCCAGGCGGGAATGATGGGGGGATGGTCATGCAGGTTGAGACGGACGCGCTGAGAACGCTGGAAGAGGTGGAGGCGTTCGTCAACCGGCCTGCCGGGACGGCGATCAAGGCGCCGGGGCGGGCAGCGGCCTACGCGCAGATCGGCAAGGTGGCGGCGCGGTTCGCGTACTGGCAGCGGAGTCGGGCGGAGAAGGGGCTGCTGCGGCGCTACCTGCAGCTGACGACGGGCTTGTCGGAGTCCCAGCTGACGCGACTGGTGGGGCGCTACCTGCGGGAGGGGGAGTTGAAGGACGGGCGGCGGGGGCCGGCGCGGGACTTCCGGCGCAAGTACCGGCTGAGTGACATCCTGCTGCTGGCGGAGACGGACGAGTTGCACGGCACGCTGTCGGGGCCGGCCACGCGCAAGCTGCCGGAGCGGGCATGGAAGGTGTTCGGGGACCCCCGGCACGAGCGTCTGGCGCAGCTCTCGAACGGCCACCTGTACAACCTGCGGCGGCGCAGCTCGCATGAGCGGAGGATGGGCTCGAAGACGCGCACGCGGCCGACAACGGTCGCGATCGGGGAGCGACGGCGGCCGCGGCCGGAGGGTCGTCCGGGTTACCTGCGGGTGGACTCGGTGCACCAGGGGGACCTGGGCCGGGTCAAGGGGCTGCATCACGTCAACGTGGTGGACGACGTGACGCAATACGAGTTCGCGGGCACGGTGGAGCGCATCGCGGAGCGCTTCCTGCTGCCGGTGCTGGAGGGTTTGCCGGGGGCCTTCCCGTTCGAGATCCGGGGCTTCCATTCCGACAACGGTTCCGAGTACGTGAACTACCGGGTGGCGGGCTTGCTGGACAAGCTGCGCATCGAGGAGCAGACCAAGTCGCGGGCCCGGCACTGCAACGACAACGCCTTGGCGGAGTCCAATCGTCAGGGACAGTTTTGATTGTCGCCAAACACTAGGATCCGTTCCCGAGGATGCAGAATGCCGAGGCGGCGGGGAGCGGCTGGCGAAGGGAGCGGAGCGACCGAAGCCAGCCGCTCCCCGCCGCCTCGCGACGCCCCCCCCGGTCGATGCGGTATGATGCCGCCTGCGAGCACCTCTCCACGCTCATTTCTGTATTGGAAAGGACTGACAATACCCCATTCTCGCCTGGTTTCTGGCACGCAATTGAGGTAGCTAATTAGGCTGCGTGTGGAGATTCGGCCTGATTCGGCAAGATTTCCGGCTCTGCGTTCCGGCTGCAGGACAAATCCCTCCTGGCGCCCGCACGCAACGCGTACCTGCACCTCCGCCCGACGAACCCTAATTCGCAGTCCAATCCGCCGTGCATCCCGCCGCGCCAGGCGGCTTTGCCAGGTCCTGGCCCCCGGCACGGAGGCCTTACACCAGTCGGAAACCCGGTGCCCGCCCGCGCCCCAGCGGATGTTCCGCCGCCAGCAGATCCCCGTATTGCCGCGGTGGCTGGACCGTGTCGGCAAAGCGCAGGCTGACCTCTCCCAGCTCCTGCAGCGAGCACTGCAGTCGCAGCAGCGGGAAGCTGCGCCGCGCCCGGCGCCGCGAGCGCCGCCGGCAGCCCCCCGTCGGGCGCCGCTCCGACGGCATGGGCAGCCCCAGCTCCGCCGCCAACCTTGGCAGACGCTTGCGCGCCGAAGCTGCGCACAGCTGCCCGCGGGCGTTCCGCCAGCCGTCTTCCCGACACAGTCCCCGTGCCGCCTGGGCACGCGACAAAGTGCCCTTCGACAGCGCCCGGCGCAACCACTGCACCGTGGCCGGCTGCAGCATGCGCAGCCCAACCCGCACAACATCCTTCTATACGATCCAACCAGTTTGTGTTATGTGTGATCCAGCGCTAGGCGGACTGCCCGGGGCTAGACTTAGATGTGATGCGGGCCGCGGGGGAACCGGCCAGCGTTCCGGACAAGTTCTTGGAACGGGTGACGCGCTGGGCGCGCGGCCGTCGGGATCCAGTGTCGGTCATCCTGTTCGGCTCCCGGGCGCGCGGGGACTACGGCCCGGAATCAGACTGGGACTTCGCCCTAGTCTATGAGGGTGAGTTCCCGTCGCTAGACGATCTTCCGTCCACCCTTGAGGACCGTGCCATCGACTGGGCCCCGATCGAGCGGTCCCGGGCGATGCGCCGACTGAACATCTGCGGTGTCCCCCATGCCGTGGGGGCGGACGGGCGCTGCCTGCACGGCCTCCCGCTGCCAACGCCTGAAAGGAAGGACGTGAACTGTCTAGCTGCTTGGGACAACTTATTCGAAGCCCACAACGCGATGCGCGCTGGTCTGCGAGATTTGACCGCCCACTGGTTGCTGCCGCCCAAGTGGCGCAGGCCCTACGATGCGTCCGTGGCGACCCGGAGCGCATTGGCGGGAGAGCTGCTCTGCAAGGCCGCGCTCAGCATTCGCGGAGTGGAGCCGCGCCGGTCCCATTCCGTGGCGGAATTGTGTGACGACCTAGAGCGGGAGTTCCCGGCAGACCTGCTGCTCCCCTTGCTGCGGGGTTGCGATGGACTGACAGAAACGGCGCACGTCAATGTGTACGCCGATCTGGTCTTCCCGCGGGAAGAAGTCAGCGTGTCCGCACGACGCTTGGCTGGCGTGCTGCGTGCCTTTGGGGACGTGTGGGCGGCGGTGTGCGACGCTTCATCTGCCAAGGAAGGCCGGGATGCGATGGGCAGCCTTGTGGCGGGAGGAGACGAGCTTCGCGAGGAGGTGCGCGGGCTGTGCTCGGGTGACTGTCCTCGAGGTGTCTCGCGACAGGTTCAGGCCGGGCTGGGCACATGGCCCGAGCGCTCGGAACTGTGGGAGCGGCTGCTGGCCAATACCGCCAAACGATCTCGCGACAAGGCAAGCCGAGCACAGGCGCCAAGAGGTCGCTAAGTGCCTTGGCCGCCAACCGCCTGAGCAGCGGACAACGGAAGCGGGCTGGGCGGCTGGATGCGGCGGCATATCTCGAGCTTCCGCTGGCGCTCAGTCGGAAGCTGACCGCTCTCAACTGGACTGTTGCATGGTGCCTCGTTCTGGCGCACGACACTCAAGATTGGTCGTGGTGGCGGGAACACTCCACCTTGGAAGGCCGCTGGATGGAGGTGGGCCGACGGCGCCCAGCGCCAGCTGACTGCCAGTCTAGCCTGAACTTCACGGGGTGGGCCGGGTAGGATTCCACCGATTTCGGGGCTATCGAGAATGAATTGGACGTGGTAGTCAGGCAAGTCAAGACCTGTGTCAGTAGCTGGCGTTTCTGTCAGATGAGACGCGTTCCGGCGTCGTATCGCGACTTTCTTGCCAGTCTATTGGCATTAGTTATCACTTCTGAGGTTTCCATGGGTGCTCGCCACGGTTCACTGATGGACCGCTTCCCAGCACTCTGCGAGGCAATTCCCGACTCAGTGCCCACGCCCATGGCCGCCTTCAACCTGGCTTTTGACTGGAAACACTCGTCGCTGGGTCGACACCGAGCAGTTCCAGGGCCTTGGCCTGCAAGGGCGAGGCTCTGGCCACCAGCGGAAACTCGTTGCTCTCGTCTGCCGGCAGCGTCACGAAGTTCAGCGTCAGTGTCTTGAGATGCTCCAGCAGTGTGGCCAGGCTCTGCACCGGCAGACCGTCCGGGGTCCGCTGGCTGTCCGCCTTGGCCTCCGCGGAGGCCGAGACTCGCGCCGGCTCGACGGGTGACTTCCGGCGCCGTCGGGCCGCCTCCCGATCAGCGTCCTCGAACAGCAGCGCTGCCAGCTTGCGCCGCAGGTGCCATTCCACGTAGTACGCCAGCATGCACAGGAACACGTGCCCGCGCACATGCTCCTCGTCGTAGACATGCACCGGCCGCAGTCGCAGGCGCTCGGTCTTGAGGTGGCGAAACGCCCGCTCGACGCGCGCCAAGCGCTTGTAGGCTGCCACCTCCTCGTCGGCTGCCAGCTGGTCCTGCGGCATGCTCGTGCGCACCATGTAGATCCCGTCCAGCGCTCCCTCCGCCTCGATGCTGTCCTGCTTGCGCTCCCAGCGCAGCTCGCTGTCGCTGACTTGGATGCGGAAGTGTTTCTCGACCATGCTGCGGTTGGCTTCGCGGCCCACGCGACGGTCGATGGCCTCCTTGCCACCCTTCCTCAGGACCGGGCTCGAACGCCGCCGCACCATCTCGGCGATGCGTTCCAGGATCTGCTCGGTGGCGCGCAGCAGGCTCTTGCGCTTGCGGGCCCGCTCGGCCCTCAGGCGCGGGTTGAGGCAGACCAGCAGACGCTCCCCGGGGAAGTCCGGGCTGTGGATCTCAGCCACTTGGTCGGGCACCAGCTCGCCCGGGCGCAGCGGGGCCCGGCGGTCTGCCTGCGGGTCGGCGGGATCGGGCCTGGGTTGCTTGAGCAGGGTGCGCAAGTCAGCCGTCTTGAGCGCCGAGACCCAGTCCAGGCTGGCCGGCTGGAGGTCCTCGCGAATGCGCGCGGTGGTCAGCATGCCGCGGTCTCCGGCCCAAGCGACATGGTCCATGCCGAACTCTTGGCGGACGGTCTGCACCAGCGTGGCGACGGTGCTGGGATCGGCGGTGTTGCCGGGGAAGACCTCGACGGCGACGGGGCAGCCGTCGGCAGCGCACAGCAGGCCGCAGACCAGCTGGCGCTTGCCGCGCTGGCCGTCGCGGTGGTAGCCGAAGGCGGCCAGCGGGCAGCACTTGCCTTCGAAGTAGGAGGAGGTGACGTCATACAGCAGCAGCGAGGCGTTGCGCAGGTGGCGGCGTGCCAAGGAGCGCTGGATCCAAGGCTGTCTGCGGCGCAGCCAGTCGAGGTTGGCGAGCAGCTGGTTGCCGGAGACGGGGCCGAGATCGAGCACGGAACCGAGGCTGGAGCCGGCGGAGTCAGGGGACAGGAAGCGGGCCGTGGCGAGCCTGGAGGCGGGGAACAGGACGCGAGCGACGACGCCGGCGAGGGCCAGATCGCGTTGGCGGGAGCGGGAGCGGTGCAGCAGTCGAGGCAGGCCGAGCTGCCGGCAGAGGCCCAGGACGGCGGCGACATGGCCGTGGGGCAGGGAGCGTCGGATGGTGACGGCCTGGTCCAGGCTGTCGAAGACAACGCCACCTTTGAGGACGGAGCGGATGCTGGCGATAGCGGCCGGGGGCAGTTTGGAGATGTTGGCCAGCGTCTTGCGGCGGATGCGCTTGCCGTCGCGCCAGGCTTGGCGGATGAGGACGGCAGGGGGGCTGTTGCGGTTGGGGATCTTCTCGACGTAGATGGCCATGCTGGTTACGTGGAAACAGACTCGTTCCGAGATGCTCAGTATACAGGCCCTAAATGGGGCTGTCAAGCCCCAATCTGGGCAGAAATACGGCAGATAGAGTCTAGGCGGGGATAGACTGCCTCGGCACTTACATGGACACAAATATCCACCCTCACACATTATATATGCAAGAGTGAAGTTCAGGCTAGCGACTAGGCAGCTCTTCGTCCGTCGTGGGCAGATCGGGCTACGGAATATCTCGTTGCGCGTGATCTGGAATCGCACGACACTCTCACCGGCCGCGCGCAGCAACTCGCAGTGAATCGGCATGCGACGATTCAACTTGAGATTGTGTCGACAGCCCCGGATCGCTCCGCCGAGACCAAACGATCTACCTGCCCGTCAGTTGATCAGCCAGTCGGGTGGAGCCGCCGACGTCGGTCAGCCGGAAGTCGCGCCCCGTGTGGTGGTACGTCAGCTGCGTGTGATCCAAGCCCAGCAGGGCGAGGATTGACGCGTGCAGGTCATTGAGATGCACCCGGTCCTTGACGGCTCGCAGTCCCAGTGGGTCCGTCTCGCCGATGACCTGACCTCCGTGCACCCCTCCGCCGGCCATCCAAAGCGTGAAGCCGTAGGGATTGTGGTCGCGTCCTTCGGTGCGCCCCTTGCCGCCGTCGGAACTGGGCGTCCGTCCGAACTCCCCTCCCCAGATCACGAGCGTGGACTCCAGCAGCCCTCGTGACTTCAGATCCGTCAGCAGCCCCGCCACCGCCTTGTCTGTCTCCGCGGCGCGGTCCAGGTGGTTCTGATCACAGCCGGTGTGGCCGTCCCAGTCGATCGAGTTCTGCCCGTTTCCCGACCAAACCTGGACGAACCGCACGCCCCGCTCCACGAGCCGGCGAGCCAGCAGGCAGCGACCGCCGAAGTCGGCGCTCACTGGATCGTCGAGGCCATACAGCCGCTTGGTGGCGGCGGACTCCCCGGCTAGGTCTGTGGCTTCGGGCGCCGCCATCTGCATGCGGAAGGCGAGCTCGTAGGACTCAAGGCGGGCCGCGAGTTCGGAATCGAAGTTGCGTGCGGACCAATGCCTCCGGTTCAGAGTGCCCAGAGTGTCCAGCAAGTCGCGCTGCTGCGTCTGTGTCCGGCCCTCGGGGGGATTGAGGTACAGGATGGGATTCTCCCCCGGTCGAAAAGATGTGCCTTGGTAGGCGGCGGGCAGGAACCCCTCGCCGTACACCGCCGGGCCGGAGCGCACCCCGCCCTGCAGCAGCACCACGAAACCCGGCAGGTTCTGGTTCTCTGAGCCCAGCCCGTACAGAATCCAAGATCCGAGGCTTGGCCGCCCGATGCGTGGCCAGCCGTTGTGAATCAGGAACTGCGCTTGGGAGTGGGTGAAGCCCTCGTGGTAGTTGGAGCGGATGACCGCTAGGTCGTCCGCGCATCTCGCCACATGGGGGAACAGGTCCGCGACCTCGATGCCCGACTGGCCGTGGCGAGCGAACTTCCTCTTCGAGCCCATCAGTGTGAGGTCCAGGAACTTTCCGTTCTGGAAGTCCTCGTCGCCGAAGCTGGCCGGCGGGTGCTGGCCGTCAAGGCGGTTCAGAAGCGGCTTCGGGTCGAAGGTGTCGATGTGGCTCGGGCCGCCCTGCATGAAGAGGTGAATCACCCGCTTCGCCGTGGCCGGGAGCGGAGGGCTGCGAGGCGCAAGGCTCCCTGCCGAGATGCTCGGGCTGGCCAGCAGCTCGGAGGCGGCCAGCCAGCCGAGACCGAGACCGGAGCGCTGCAGGAAATCCCGCCGAGCGATGTCAGTCGACATAGACGAACTCATTCATGTTAAACAACAGCAGGCACAGGTCTTGTAGCGAGTTCCTCGCCAAGTAGCCCGCCGCGGTCTCCATTTCGGCGGTGCTGGGCAGTCGGCCTAAGGCCAGCCTCCAGCCTGCTTCAATCTGAGCCTCCGACGCTTGACCGGCCTCGCTCGCGAGGCGGGCTGCGAAGATCCGCGCCTGCTCTGTAACAAACTCGCTGTTCATCATGGCCAAGGCTTGGGGCGCCACCGTCGAGGACTCCCGGCGCGCGCAGCTCCGGGAGGTGTCGGGAGCGTCGAAAATCTGGAGCATCGGAAGCGCCAGAGAGCGCTTGACCTGCAGGTAGACGCTGCGCCGCACGTGCTCGGATTGATCCGGGTGAGCAGGCCAGAGGTGAGGCATGCGCGCTGCGAGAATCTCCTCGCCCGAGAGGGGAGGGATCACGCCCACCCCGCCCATCTTCAGGTTGAGGTTCCCCGATACGGCTAGGATCGAGTCCCGGATCGCGTCTGCGTCGAGCCGACGTCGGTTCATCCTGCTGTGATGCAGATTCGTCGGGTCGAGGTCCAAGCTGCCTTGCGACGCGACACTAGCGGAGCGGTAGGTCCGCGAAGTCATGATCAGCCGATGCATCCGCTTGATGCTCCAGTCGTGCTCACAGAATTCCGAAGCGAGCCAGTCGAGCAGGTCGGGATGCGTTGGTAGCTTCCCCTGCCGGCCGAAGTCGTTGGGCGAACGGACGATGCCCGCTCCGAAATGGTGCTGCCAGATGCGGTTGACCATCACGCGGGCCACCAGCGGATGGTCCGGGGACGCGAGCCACTCCGCCAAGGCCGCTCGCCGGCGGGGTGGCCAGCCGGAGTCAGGCTCCGGGAGCTGCGACTGCGCGGAGCCCAAGGCGGCGGGGAATCCGGGCTCGACCCGCTCGCCTCTCCGCCGGAAGTCGCCATGCGCCAGCACGTAGGTGGCCGGCACGGCCTCCATGTGCCCTAGCACCTTGGCAGTCGGAAGGGGGCGCGGTGCCGCTAGGTAGGCCTGGCCGAGCCTCTCGTAGAGCTCCCTGCGCTCTTGCTCAGTCAACTGGGAGCGTTGCCGCTTTACCATCGCCTTCAAGGCACGGGCGTGCTCGGACAAGGGGAAGGCCCGAGTACTGGATTGGATGTCGAACAGGCTTCCCAGAGGGATCTCCCGCTCCTCGCTTCCGGCGAAGAAAGCCGTCATGCGGTAGTAGTCGCGCTGACTAACCGGGTCGAACTTGTGGTCGTGGCAGCGGGCGCACTCCACGGTCAGGCCCAGAAAAGCGGAGCCAATCAGGTCCACGGCCTCGGCGCTCCACTCCGCTCGGTAGAGGTCGCCGTAGTAGGTGTACTCGATCGGGAACGCTCCGAGAGTGAACAGGCTCGTCCCGATACGGCGCTCTAGGTTGGAGCCTTTGGCGGCCGGCAGGTTGAGCGTGCCCTCCAAGTCGGTGCTAGTGGGCCAGAGTTCGTCTGCAGCGATCTGCTCCCGGATGAAGGTCGCGTAGGACTTGTCCTCGTTGAACGACCGGATCACGTAGTCTCGGTAGCGCCACGCGGCGGTGTAGTAGTGGTCTGTCTCGAATCCGGAAGTCTCGGCGTAGCGCACTAGGTCCAGCCAGTAGCGTCCCCAGCGCTCGCCGTAGCGCTCGGATTCCAGCAGCCGGTCAACGAGGCGCGCGAAGGCGTCCTCGGAGGGGTCCTCCTCGAACCGCGCGACCTCGTCCGGGGTTGGAGGCAGCCCGTGCAGGTCGAAGTAGGCCCTCCTGGCGAGAGTCGCGCGATCCGCTTCTGGAGCGGGTTCCAAGCCTCGCTCGTCCAGCCGCCTGAGGATGAACGCGTCTATTGGATTCCGGCTCCACTCGGCTGCCCGCACTACGGGCACGTCCGGGCGGCGGGGCATCCGGAAGGACCACCAGATCGTCTCCGGACCGCTTGCGGGGACGCCTGCCGGCCACTCGGCCCCGGAATCAATCCACTTGGCAATGATCCGGGCCTGATCCGGTGACAGTGGGTCGCCGACGGGCGGCATGCGCAGCTCAGCACGGCCTTGGATCGCTCGCAGGACCAAGCTCCGGCTTCCGTTGCCCGGCACGATGGCCGGACCGCGTGTTCCGCCCGTCAGGGCCGATTCTCGCGTGCGGAGGTCCAAGCCCGACATACGCGCCTCTCCGTGGCAGGCGACGCAGTGGGCGTGGAGGATGGCGGGCCCCGAAGCGTCCGGAGCCGGGTCTGTTTCGGCGGGGAAGGCCGCCAGACTGGAGGCCACCAAGGCTGCGCAGGCGAGGACGCGGTTCACGGACGGTGGGGCGACTTCCCGTCGGTTTGGAAACGTGACGGGGTCTGATCGAGGCTGCCCCGAGTATAGCCCGGACATGGATTGGGACTAAGCGGAGCACGGAAGTCCTTCGCGGACGGGCGGGTCTGAACTGCGGTCCCCACAACAGCGCTTGTGATAGATTGAGGCTCACAGTAGCTCTTGCTTCCCTGCCAGCAGGGGCAGGAGCGCCTGCAGGAGGTTCCCGATGCTAGTCAAGAGTCCCCGTAGGTGGGAAATTCCCGAGGCGGCGACCGCTTCCGAGTCGCAGTACAGCAGCCGGCGGCAATTCGTGCGAGCGCTCGGAGCAGGCGGTGCCGGATCCCTGCTGGCGGGGTCGCTGACGGGAGCGGAAGAGACGCCGCCCCTCTACCCGGCCAAGCGCAACGCCAAGTACACGCTCGACCGCCCGCTGACTTGGGAGGAGGTGGCCACCGGCTACAACAACTTCTACGAGTTCACGCTGGACAAGCAGCGGGTGCGCTTCGAAGTCGGCAGGTTCAACATTGATCCTTGGAAGGTCAAGGTCCACGGCCAAGTCAACAAGCCCCAGACCTTCGACATCGACGACCTAGTGAGGCTGTTTCCTCTGGAGGAGCGACTCTATCGCTTCCGCTGCGTCGAGGCGTGGGCCATGGCGGTTCCGTGGACCGGCTTTCCCATGTCCGAGCTGATCCGCCATGTGGATCCCAAGCCCCAGGCGCGATTCCTGAAGATGGTCACTGCGTACCGGCCCAAGGAGATGCCCGGCATCCTCTCCCAGCCGCACTACGACTGGCCGTATCAAGAGGCGATGACGATCGAGGAGGCGATGAACGAGCTCGCTCTGTTCGGGACCGGCATCTACGGCAAGCCGCTCCCCAAGCAGAACGGCGCGCCGATCCGCGCCATCATCCCGTGGAAGTACGGCCTTAAGAACGTCAAGTCGATCGTGGAGATCGAGTTCACCAGGAGGCGTCCGCCTACCCTGTGGAACAAGGCCGTCCCGACCGAGTACGGATGGTACTCGAACGTCAATCCAGAGAAGCCGCATCCGCGCTGGTCGCAGGCGCAGGAGAGGATGATACCTACGGGCGAGGTGAGGCCCACTCTGATGTACAACGGCTACGAGGAGTTCGTGGCCGGGCTGTACAACGGAACCGAGTTTTGATGGTTCCGGTCATCGGCGCGGACGCTGCAGGACCGCGCTGGGCGGTCTGATGTCTGAGCCCGATCGTGAGTGGAGCGCCCCCGGGTCGGACCATCTCGAAACCGAGCCGGAAGAGCCGCGCTGGACGCTGCGGATGATCGCGGTTCGGAGCGCCGCGGCCGCCCTGTTTGTCTCGTTCCTGAGCAGCCTATACGTCACGTTCCGGGGAGTGGAACACATCTTTGCGGTCGTAGGGCTGATTGTCCTTGCCGCGTTGGTCGGGATGTTGGCCAAGCGGCAGCGTGACGCGGAGAATCCGTATCGGTCCGACGACTACCCGGACATCAGGCCCCGC
Source organism: Bryobacterales bacterium (assembly GCA_963662745.2). GTDB lineage: Bacteria > Acidobacteriota > Terriglobia > Bryobacterales > UBA6623 > VXMF01. Next base: position 1,617,933 of record CAXXUI010000001.1, on the reverse strand, counting down.
TGATCGGCTTGGTTGGTCGCGGGACCGTTTAGTCGACCAGAGCGTCCAGTTGGGCAGCAAGGTCCTGCTTGAGTGCCAAGTGGGCGTCATCCGACGCCAAGTTGTGCCATTCAGTCGGATCTGAGTCGTGGTCGTACAGCTCCTCGCTGCCATCTGCGTAGCGGATGTAGCGCCAGCGATCTGTGCGGATCGCGTGGTGGCGGCCCTGTCTCGTCGTCACGGCCGGCGAGTCCCGCGGGGCGCTTGGATCACGAAGCAGCGTGACCAAGCTCTCACCGTCGAGGTCCGCCGGAGGATCCAGCCCTGTCAGCTCTGCCAGTGTGGGATAGATGTCGATCAGGCTGACGGCCCTGCGCGAAACGCCCCCACGGGCCGAGACGCCGGGTGCCGAGATGATCAGCGGAACCCTGGTGGACTCCTCCCAGAGCGTGCTCTTGTGGTATTTCTGCTTCTCGCCGATGTGGTAGCCGTGATCCGAGAACAGGACGACGATCGTGTTGCTGGCGTAGGGACTCGCCGCCAGTGCTCGCAGCACTCGCCCGATCATGTCGTCAGCGAACGTGACGGATGCAAGGTAGCCCCGCGTGGCCGACTGCAAGGCGTTGTGCTTGCGAATCATCTCCTCGTAGCTGTTCCTTGAACGCGTGTAGCCGGTGGCCACGGTCGGGATGTCGTCGAGGTCCGTCGCGAGGATCGTTGGCAGCTCGACATCGGCCAGAGGATGCTCGTCAAAATACTCGCTCGGGGCGTATTGCGGGTCGTGAGGACGGTAAATGCCCACCGCTAGGAAGAACGGCTGGTCGTGCTCGGCCCGCAGCTGGCGCACGGCCCAGCGTGAGGTCTGGCCGTCCTCGGTCACATCCGCCTTGAAGTCGATGGGGCCCCAGTCCCAGTGGTGGTTGATGCCGTTCCGGTGCGTGTCGATCAGCACGGGGGCCATGGGCAGCTGGATCGTCTTGGCTGGGAACCGCTCGTCCCACGCTTCCGGTTGGCCGAATCCGCTGCGCCCGGCGTAGGGGGCTCCTTCGGCATGCGTCAGGGCGCCCTTCCAGCCTCCGTGGTTGGCATGGAAGATCTTGCCTGCGGCCGCCGTGTAGTAGCCGTTGCGGCGAAAGAGCTGAGGGATCGACTCGGAACCCTTCAAGGAGTCGAAGGTGCGCCAGTCGTCCATGTTGCCGACCACGCCAGTCGTGGTCGGGCGCTTCCCGAACAGCAGGGCGGTCCGGGACGGATTGCAGAGCGGGGCAGCGCAATGGGCATTCGAGAACAGTGTCCCCTGGCTAGCAAGAGCGTCGATGTTGGGCGTGATGGCCTGGGGATGGCCGCCCAAGCAGCCCACCCAGTCGTTGAGGTCGTCCACTGCGATCAGCAGGATGTTCGGCCGCTGCTGGGAAGGTACCGGCTGGGCCAAGCCGGCAAGGCCGAGCAGCATGGCGGCGATATACGGCAAGTGGCCGCGAGGCGTCATGGCTTCGATTCTAGCGACGGATGACTTGCTGCTGCGGCCGAGCGGGACCGGGACCGGAGCGGCAGTCCACTCCCAGTCCTCGGCCTCCGGGGGCGAGGTGACGGTCCGGCTGTCCGCCGGTCGCTGTTGAACAGTCTTGGCTGGATCCCGCGGCTGGGAAGAGCCGCCGTCGGATCGGTCGACGTGGCACCTCATAAGATCGGTTCCTCGCCGACCGCTGAGATTGGCCGAATGTCCAAGCGCTAGACTGAAGCCGATGAGCAACCTCTCGCGACGAGAACTCCTAGCCGCCTCGACTGGTCTGCTGGCTGGCGGCTGCGGGCCGAGCGGGACTCCAGCGCCGGACCGGCCGCCGAACATCCTCCTCATCGTGCCGGACCAGCATCGCTACGACTGGACCGGCTCGAATCCCGGAATCCCCGTGAGGACCCCTATTCTGGACGGCCTGGCCGCGCGGGGCGTCACGTTCGAGAAGTGCTGGTGCCCGTCACCGCTGTGTGCGCCGTCGAGAGCCTGCCTGGCCGGTGGCGTCGAATATGACCGATGCGGTGTTCCGGATAATTCCCTGAACTACCCGGTAGCCCAGACCACCTACTACACGCTCCTGCGCGATGCCGGATACCACGTGATGGGGTGCGGGAAGTTCGACCTGCATAAGCCCGAACCGACTTGGGGCGTTGAGGGCCAGCACCTCCTGCCGGAGTGGGGGTTCTCTGCGGGAATCGACAGTGCAGGGAAGTGGGACGCCATTCGATGGGGGATGGAAGCCCCCTGTGACCCTTATACGGCTCACCTGCATACGACCGGCCGGGTCGAGACCCACCGGGCGGACTTCGAGCGACGGCGAGTGGAGGGGACTTTCGCGGCGACGTTTCCCACTCCGCTGCCGGAAGAGTCGTACTGCGACAACTGGATCGCCGCCCAAGGCCTGCGCCTGCTGGCAGAGGCCCCCGATGATGCGCCGTGGCACTTGGCGGTCAACTTCGCCGGTCCGCACGAGCCAGTGGATATCACGGCCGCCATGGACGGCTACTACCGGGACGTGGAGTTTCCGCAGCCCAACCGGAACACCGAGCTTCCGCCGGCGAAACATGTCGCCATTCGCCGCAACTACGCGGCGATGATCGAGAACATCGATCGCTGGATGGGGCAGCTGCTGCAGGCTGTGGAGCACCGGGGCGAGCTCGACAACACTCTCGTGGTGTTCTCCAGCGACCACGGAGAGATGCTCGGCGACCATAACCTCTGGATGAAGCGATTGCCGCAGCAGGCGTCCGTCGGGATCCCGTTGGTGGCAGCCGGACCGGGAATCCGGCAGGGCGAGACCACCGGGGCGCTGGCAAGCCTGATGGATCTGGCTGCCACGTTCTTGGACTACGCAGGTATCCCGGTGCCGAGTGCGATGGACAGCCGGTCGCTTCGCCCGGTCTTGGAGGGAGAGACGGAGGACCATCGCGAATTCCTGCTTAGCGGCCTGGATCCGTGGCGGTGCGTGACGAACGGGCGGCTCAAGCTGGTGCGGGGCTACGCGGGTGGGCCGGCTCCGTCAGGCAGCGGCCATCCCGTGTACCCGGAAGGTGACCACGCCGCAGAGCCGATGCTGTTTGACATCGAGGAGGATCCGTTCGAGAACGTGAACCTCGCGGCAAGGGCTCGCAGCGATGTTGAGTGGCTCACCGAAGTGCTCCTCAGCAGGACCGGAGTCGGATGATGGCGGGTCGGTTGAGAGTCCCGACCGGGCGGTATTCCCGACACATCTTGATCTGCGCCGATCAGACCAAGCCCAAGTGCGCTTCACGGGAGATTACGGTCCCGGCTTGGAAGGCCCTCAAGAGACGATTGGTCGAGCTGGGCATCGCCCACGGTGACGGGTGCGTGTACCGATCCAAGGTGAATTGCCTGCGCGTTTGCGAGAAGGGCCCAATCGCGGTGGTCTACCCGGACGGAGTCTGGTATCACTCGGCGAGCGGGGAAGTGCTGGAGCGGATCATTCGGGAGCACTTGCAGGGCGGTGTGCCCGTGGCCGAGTATGTGTTCGCCGAGAATCCGATGCAGCTTCCTGCCCCGGGTCCGTCGGGAACTACCGACACCGAGTAGCACGGCGAGTCGCTCGCGACCCGCCGCGCTCTGCTCCGCCGTCCGCCATCGGTGAATTTCCCGTATTCGGCGCACTCGCGGCGCAGCCTCGAACCGGACAGGCGCGAGGGGGTATGATCCTTGGCATGCGACGTTTTCAATTCATCCTTAGCCTATGCTTGGCGCTGCCGCTGCTGGGCCAGGCGGCATCGGACGGTGTGCAGCGGCTGCTCTACATGAGCATGCCCGACGCCTCCCAGAAGGAAGGCCGCTCCAAAGCGGGCATCCTGATTTTCGACATCGACAACGGCCACAAGTTCGTGCGCCGCATCGACATGCCGGTGTTCGAGGAGGGCCTGCGGGGCTTCGCCGGGAACTTGGCCCAACACAGCGTGTACTACGGATCCACGAATCACCGTTTGGGCCGCTTCGACATCGAGTCGGAGGAGGTCGTGTGGGAGAAGGTCTACGATGCCGGCTGCGACCGTTCGTCGGTGACTCTCGACGGCAAGAAGATCTACGCTCCGACCGGTTGGTGGTACAAGGGCGACGACAGCGGCTTCCTCGTGGTCGACGGCGAAACGGGCGAGCTGCTGAAGCGGATCAAGGTCGGGACTCAGGCGCACAACAGCATCGTCAACCTGACCGGCACCAAGGTCTACTTGGGAACGACGACCACGCTTTCGGTGTTCGACACCAAGACTGACGAGCTGCTGATGCAGGTCAAAGATGTGGGCGAGCGCGGAATCTTCCCGTTCACGATCGACAGCCGAGAGCGCTACGCGTTCGTCTGCTTGGGCAATCATGTCGGGTTCGACGTGGTGGACCTCAAGGCCGGCAAAGCGATCCATCGCGTGTTCGCGGGCGAGGAGAAGATCCCGAATCGGACTCATGGAGCGGGTTTGACGCCTGACGAGAGTGAGCTGTGGATCAGTGACCAACGCGGCCAGAAGCTGTTCATCTTCGACGCGACGAAGATGCCGCCGGCGCCGAAGGGGCATGTGGAGCTGTCCATGGGCGGCCACGGCTGGGTGACGTTCAGCTTGGACGGCAAGTACGCTTGGTCCCACACGCCGGACGTGTTCGATGTCAAGACGAAGAAGCTCGTGGCCACGCTAAAGGATGAGACGGGGACTCCGATCAGCGGATCGAAGTTCATCGAGGTCCACATGCGCGACGGCAAGGTCGTCAGGATGGGCAACGAGTTCGGTTTGGGTCGCAAGTACCACAAAGAGTAACGCCCACGAAGAGGCGTCCTCTGCGGCTGCCGCTAGCGCAGCCGCAGCAGCTCGTCAGCTGGCCAGTACTCGGTCCGGCCCTCGTGCTGCTGACGGATCCGTGCGACTTCCTTGGCAGAGACTTCCCGTTCGTCGGCACCAAAGCGGGACCGTGCGTAGGTGACCAAGGCCGCCACTTCGGAGTCGGAGAGGCTGCCACCGAAGCCGGGCATTTCCCGGTCGTACGTTTGCCCGCCGAGTTCGATCCTGCCCTTCACTCCGTGGAGGACGATGAGGACGAGGCGCTCGGGCGGACCGATGACCCAGGGGGCTCCTTCCAGCGGCGGAGCCTCTCCCATACCTTGATCGTCGTACTGGTGGCAGGCGGAGCAGTGGTCCTCAAACAGCGTCCGGCCTGAGGGCGCGGGTTGGGAGTCTTGGGTCAAGGCCGGTGCTGCCAGCGCCGCCCACAGGGCCATGGCCAGAGTCACCGTGACCCCGCATCGTGCGCGGCGAGGCAGCCGGCCCGCGCTCCCGAGAAGAGGGTGGACGGCTGCTAGAAACTGTGCTGGCCGTTGCCGCCCGAATAGGTGGTGGCGTGTTTGCCGGTGGGATCTGCTGACCATGCTTGCTCTTGAGCCCGCGCGAACTCGGCTGCTGCTCCTGTGGCTCCGAGCGTTTTGGGCACTCGTGGTAGTTGGAGGCTGCGATGGTCTCACTTTCTCCAGCGCCGAATCCGACCTGGTGTCCTACGAAGCCTTGGGCCGCGCCTCCGGTCCGCAACCAGTGCGTGCTGGCTGAACTAGAAAGTATAGTATGGCTCATCCGCAGAATTTATGGGCGTCGGGGGGCTGGGGAAGGTGGCCGAGGGTATGGTAGAGGGCGAGTTGGCAGGCGTCGTAGGTGCGGAATCCGAAGGCGCGTCGGAGGGCGAGTTTGGCTTTGAGGTTGAGGCCTTCGACGGAGCCGGAGGAGTGGCAGCGCCCGGTGCGGAACCAGTTGAGGATGAGGGGCCGGTGGTGGGTGAGCATGCGGGCGAACTTGGCCAGGGGCTGGAGTTGCCATGAAACACTCGGTTGGGGTGGACGCAGTTCTCCTGTCGCGTGGCGCGCTTCGCTTGCCACGCCAGTGTGACGCTGGCGCCTCCGGTGGGTGCCGTCCCAAGGCAGCCCCGCTCTGTGGCCTTGGGCCCGACGATTGTGAGTGGAAGGACCTGCGCAGTGGTCTGTGGTCTGTAGCCAGCCCGGCTCTGCCTAGGCGGCTGCCCTTACCTCGTCCAGAAAGTTGTGCTTTCTCAGCATGCGCAGCCAGCGAGGCGCGTTGCGCTTCACCAGCAGGCTCTCGTAGTTGACCTTGGGGTCGCGGTACGGATGATCGTCGCGCAGAATCGCGTAGATCGTGCGCAGCAGCTTGTGCGCCGTCGCCAAAGTCGCGCGCTTGTAGCCGATGCCGGCCTTCATGTTGGCGTGGTAGCCGTGGAATTGCGAGTTGCCAGTGCGGGCTGCTCCCAGAGCGCACTCCGTCAGAGTGGCCCGCAGAGCCGCATTCCCCGCGCGGACACGACCGGAGCGACGCTTGCCGGCGCTCTCGTTGTTGCCCGGACAGACGCCGGCCCAAGCCACTAGGCTGGCTGCGTCCGGGAACACGCTCGTGGGCTCGGGGCCCAGCTCGGCCAGGATCGCTTGAGCGCTGCTGCGCGCAATGCCCGGTATCGTCTGCAGCAGTTCCAGCTGGCGCTCCCAAGGCTGCAGCGCCTGCCCCACCAAGGCATCCAGCTCCTGCAAGCGCTGGTTGGCCGCGTCGAAGTCCTGCAGCAGGCACGACAGGCGCCACAGCGCCGCCGGCGACAAGCGGGCCTCCAGCGTGCGCGCGATCGGCTCCAGCTTCGCGCGCACGTGCCACGTGAGCTGCTCCAGAATGCGCGCCACGCTGTGACGCTGCACCAAGCCGTCCAGAATGCGCCGGCCGTTCAGCCCCAGCAGGTCCGAGAGCACCCCGCCCAGCCGCAGGCCATCGTGGTCCAGCGTCTTCTGCAGGCGGTTGCGGATGCGCGCCCGGTCGGCCACGACCTTGCGCCGGTAGCGGCACTGCTGGCGCAACTCCGAGAACTCGCGCGGCGGCACGTAGCTGGGCCGGGCCAGGCCGAACTGGCACACGCGGGCCAGCCACAGCGCATCCTGGACGTCCGTCTTGCGGCCTTTGATTTGCTTCACATGCTGGGCATGCACCAATTGCGGGGCAATCCCCGCCTCCTCCAGCGCCCGGAAGGGCGCAATCCAGTACACGCCCGTGCCCTCCATGACGGCGGAGGTCACACCATGCTGCTGGAGCCAGGCGCTGCACTCCTGGAGGGCCGCGGGGTCGGTTCTGAAGATGCGGATGGAAGCCTGCGCGTCCTCGCCGTCACGCCCGTGCAGGCGCACGGCCACGGTGAGTTGCATCTTGTGGACATCCACCCCGGCCGCGCGTGGCACGGCGACCCGCATCGAGTCCGAGACGAAGTGATCGTGCATCGGGTATACTCCTTTCCGGCGGAAGCGGGTAGCGGTCCCGGAACTGGACACCCGCCCGGGGGGCGGGGCACTATTTGCCATGCGTCCACGCTTCCCGGACAGGGAGCAGCGGGAACAATTCGGGGCTCGACACTGGATCGCAGGGTCAGTTTGGATTTCGAAGACGAAACCGTCAATAGAACGTTCGACCATGCCCCGCTTTCGCCACCCGCTATTGGAGCACGCGCGTCTGAGGATGCCGCCGGCCTCGCCTAGAGAGGTGTTTCATGCCTCGGGGTGAACGCCCAAGCCGTTCATGACCGTTTGGTGCGGTAGGCACGGCGGCGCCAGCGTTTGAGGAACTTGTTGGCCAGGGTGGGGGAGCGGGCATCGAAGAACTGGCGGAACTCCTCCTTGAGCAGGTAGGCGCGGACGGTGTCGAGGTTGAGCTTGAGGAGTGCTTGCAAGCGGGGCACTTGTAGTTCGCTGAGGTGCTCGCGCCACTTGAGCAGCAGCCAGCGGGAGTTCTTCAAGACGGGCTTCTTGCCTTGGGCCTTGAGCTGGCGAGCCTCGCCGGCGCGGACCTTGTCGATGGCTTCGCTGAGCTTCTTCATGATATGGAAGCGATCCAGAACACGAACAGCTTGCGAAGCACGGGCCGCGACGACGGTCAGGTAGGGCTTCCACATGTCGGAGCAGACCACGTGCAAGCTGGCCGAGCGGTGTGGGCCGAACCAGTCGAAGAAGTCCTCGAGCGTCTTCTTCTTGCGGTGTTCGCCAACCCACAGCAGGCGGCGGCAGCCGGCATCGAGCTGGTACACGAGCGTCAGGTACTGGTGCCCCTTGTGCCAGGCGATCTCATCCACGCCGAGCACGCGGATGTCCTTGAGGCACACCTGCTCGCGGCCCCATCGCACGGCCATGGCGACTGAGCGATGCACGCATTCCCAGGACACGTCGAAGGCTGAGGCAGTCTCCTTCCAGGAGAGTCGCTTGGCCCAGCCGGCGAGCATCCAGGCGAAGGCTTTGGTGACCGGGCGCTTGCCGTCGGCCCAAGACACTTTCTCGACCTTGACCTTGCCGCACCACTTGCAGCTGACGCGGCGCATGGCGTACACCAGCCAGACCTGCAGGTCCAGCACGGGCACGAACTGGAAGCGGCGCGGCTTGAGTCGGTCATAGCCAAGTCCGGGCATGCCGCAGACCAAGCGGAGGGGGCGGTGGCCGGCCCGGGGCCGCACCTGCACCTCCAAGCGCCCGACGCCGGCGGCATTCTCCAGCAGCCGGATCTTGCCGTAGAGGAAGCCGGGTATCTTGTGAACTCGATTGAGAATCGTGGTTAGCCGCATGAGAAACCGTACATACAGTACCATGCTGGCACATGGCCGCGACCATGCGGTATCCTTGGCGCAGCCCCCGGCAGCTCAGCCGAAGCGGGCAAACCACTACTGCAAGAAGGAAGAGCAGCTACGGGACGCGAGCCCACGTACCGCCCACCAAGCCATTCTCAGCCATCATCGGCCCCACACTTTATGCGGAGGAGGCGTATTAATTGTCGCCGGATGAAAATTAATTGTCGTTGTACAGGCGCGGCTGGGTGCTGCATGCTGCTCGCATCCGCACCGAGAATGTCGTTGCACTGCAGCCCGTCCTGCAGGCGACGCTGGACGACTTCGGCCCGCCGCTGGCCTTCGTGCGCGATCTGGGCAGCGCCGTAGCCAAGGCCGTTGCCAGCTGCCGGACCCCGCCCTCACTCGATCTGGTGTGCCACTTTCACTTCCTCGCCGCCGTCGGAGGCCGGCTGCTGGACGCCGACCACGCCAGACTGCGGCACGGCCTGGCCCGCTGGAAGGTGCGCAGCGGCCTGCGGGCCCTGCTGTACTGGGCCTTGGAAGGCAACGGCGGGCGGCAGCGCCGCCCACGTTTCGGGCTGCCCCACCTAGCTTTCTACCGGCGCTGCCTGCAGTTCAGCCAGCGGGCCGACGAGCGCCTGGCGGCACCGCGCTCCCGCCGCGAGCGGCGCATCCTGCGGCATGTCGCAGAAGTGCTCGAGCCCGTCCGCGAGAGCGCCTTCGGCCTGACGGCCGTCGCGCAGCGTTTGGAGCGCAGTCAGGCGGCCTTCGCAACCCTGCGCGATCTACTACGGCTGCGTCATGACGATCTGCGCGGCCGCGCACCGCGCCAGCCCCTGAGCGCTGCAGCCGGCGCCGACCTGCTGAACTCAGTCGCCCAGCAAGTCGGGCGGCACCGCCGCCAGCTGCGCCGCCAAGTCAGGGCCCATCGCCAGCAGGGCCAACCCGGAGGGCACTGCCCGCAAGCGATCGTGCTCGACTATCTCGACCGCTACCGGGAGCACCTGTTCGGACATTCCCTGGCGCGCGACGGCGAGGGCCGCATCACGGCGGTCGTGGAGCGCACCAACAATTCGGCCGAGCACTTCTTCGGCCAGGCCAAGCGCCAGCTGCGACGCCGACTGGGCCGCGCCCACTTGGGGCGCGACATGCAGGACCAGCCGGCGCAAGTCGCCCTGACCGCCAACCTGCGCCATCCGGACTACGTCAGGATCTTGTGCGGCACTCTGGACGCACTGCCCCAAGCGTTCTCCGAACTGGTCCGCTCCGGACAGGCCACGGTCCAGCCGGCCCTCGACCGCTACGCCCGCAACTCCGACCTGCGTCGGCGCGTCAAACAATGGTCCGCGCAGTCCGGCAACACAACAACACCCGCGCAGCCCACCTCTACCTCTCCCTCCTGAGCCCGCTTGCCGTCGTCGCTCCAACCGAATTCTGACGCGATAGCTGGATCTGCCTTTTTCCGGTCATGTCTTCGTCATTCACTCTTCGAGAAGTCCGTTGTATCGACGCCGTGCAGGGTTGGCAGTGGCCAGCGCATTGCCTGCAGCTAGACTGCGGATCAACAACATGCGAAGGCCAATTCGCACTACTACCGTTGCACACGACTCACCGCCGTTGTGGACAGTATGATGTAGCGCTCGCTTGGCCAGATCAAAACGTCCCGATTGCTTTCCGAATCGTTATTAGGAACTCGTCTTGGGGGCGGGACCGTTGGTCGAGCATCTATCTTGGACATTGCTGATACGACGACTCGAAGCATGTCGTAGCGATCGATTGAGCCGTGTTGATTTCGATGACTGACATTTTTCTCGAAACGGTTTCCTTCGCTTCTCTTGCTGTCTCCAAGCCATTGACCCCTGCGAGGTTAAACCACATATGGGCGAGAATGAGATTCCTGCGTGCTCCCTCGGCGAATTTGTACATAAGTCCGAGACCATACTGCGCGGCGGCGTGACCCTGCACGGCGGACAGGTGGAACCACTTGACGGCCTCCGCGTCGTCCTGCGGCACCCCCTCGCCGCGGGCGTACATGAGGCCGAGATTATTCTGCGCTCGGGCGTGACCCTGCGCGGCGGCGAGGCGGTACCACTTGACGGCCTCCACAGCGTCCTCCGGCACTCCATCGCCGGTGTCGTACTTGGCGCCGAGTTTATTTTGCGCTTCGGCGTCACCCTGCTCAGCGGCGAGGCGGAGAAGATTTCCTTCGGACGGCGCGTCCTGGCCACTTGCGAGCACTACCACCACCAATAGCCCGATACAGCATGTCGAACAGGAAACGCTCAGACGACGGTCTCGATGGGTCATGATTTCACCATGCTCTCACAGTGAGCGAATCGAGGACCGCAAACTGGGCACGGCGGACAGCCTCAGGCATCCCGTCACCGTGAAGTAGGAGTCTGCCAATTGGCCGACTGGGTCTGCCTGAGGAAAGGACTGACAGGCAGGCGAAGAAATGGATTCCAATCCTTCCTGGAGTGACGCGCCACCTCCCACCAAGCGGGATGGACCTGCCTTGTATCGATCGTACGATCGTCATTCATGCTCCGCAACGCCTGTTCCAGCAATGCCGTGCGGGGTTGGTAGCTGCCATCGCACTGCCTGCAGCTCGACTGGGGCCCCCTCTCCCGCGATGGGACCGCCGCCGAGCTGCTCCGCCGCCGACCGCCACCTGTAGTCCCTGCTGGCCGCGCTTAACGCCGGGCGCACTGTGTATCCCGGCACGGACCTGCGTCTCGTCTACCAGTTCACCGCCTGAGGCCGGGACCCGACACCACCGATCGCGCTGGCTGCCCGCCCGGCCCCGGCTGGGCGGCACCTCCCCGCGATCGCCCGGCACACTCCCCTCCGCCAGTCCGACCCGCTGGCCGGACACGACACAGCAGGCCGATGCGGCTCAGCACTGTCCAGCCAGTGCCCCATGAACCGATCACCAACTGCGTCACTCTCGAGGCGACAGTGAACTTCCGTGTTGGATGTCAAGCTCGAAGCGCCGGAAAAAGGCACCTCCGGAGGGACTGCCGGGAGAGGCAGACGGTGGTGGGTCCATGGTGGCGGGTGACGGCACGTGGTAACGGCACCTCGGCACGCACAACTCTCGCGGTTGAAGGTGGCGCGGTCGGCCGGGTTGGGTCAACGGATGGCAGGCCGCCCGCCTGGCGGCCTGCCACAGTGCTGCGAGGCGGGGGGACACTGATCAAGTCCCGCTGCGGAGCGGGCGCTGCCGGCCGGCAGCTGCCTCCGCGGAGCGGTCCGGCGACCGCACGAGGCAGCCCCAGCGGCTGCCCAGCAGCGCGAAACTCCGCGGTCGGACCCGAGCCCCCAGCCACGCTGGTGACGACAGCGTCGCATAGTGCTTGGCACACTGCCCGCTGTTCCGGTCCGTTTGCACTGTGCTGGCCGCTGTTTTCGACATAAGAGGTCAGGACCTCTGAGACAACAACAGGACTACGTAGTCTAGTAGGGCGGCGGATTGCATCAATGTCTACCTAGCCCCTTGGCAAGACTCTCAACAACCTTGGCAACTCCAAAGTCGCAATACGGTCGGCCGACAATTTGCACGCCGATCGGCAGTCCATCACGAGACTTCCCGACCGGTGCTGCTGCTGCAGGGACACCGAGAACGTTAAACACTTGGCTATAGACGAATGCTTCTGGATACGTGACGGTGTGGCCTTCTATCGACCAAGATCGCTCACCATGACGGAAGGCTGGAATCGCAGCTACTGGACAGAGCAAGAAGTAGCACTTGTGCTTCTTCATTTGCTCTAGGAACGCAACCTGCAACTGATGTTGCAGAATCCATGCGTTCAGAATATCCTCCTGAGTAGTCGCCCTTGTTTCTTGCTCGGTGGCCATCGCATCGTATGCGAGAGGATGCAGTCGGTAGTTCTCAGGGACGGATTGCTCGATCAAGGTTCTGAGGCACACGCGGAACAACGTATGCCACACTCTGGGTGTTCGCTCCAACCCTCTAAGCTGAATTCGCTTCATCCGAAATCCTCGGTCCTCAAGGGCCCTCGCGGCGTCCTTGACTGCCTGTCGCGTCTTCGGGGTCACCGGTGTGTCCCACGCACTGTCAAACCAGCCGATTCCAAATCCACGGAGCAGGCTGTCGTCATACTGCCAATCAAGCCAGTTCTCGAAGTTCATGCTGTTATTGAACAGAGGATTTGCGGAAGCGTCGCGATGATCACCTTGGATCGTCCGACCGAGCAGGTATCGCAGATCTCTGGCTCTCTTGGTGATTGGCCCGACACCTGCGAGAGTCAATGACGGTCCTCCGGCAGGTGGCCAGTGGCCGACTCTGGAAATCAAGCCCGGTGTTGGCTTGAGGCCATACACACCGCAGAAGTGAGCGGGTACACGGATTGATCCGCCAGCATCGCTTCCAAGACTTGCTGGTGCACAGCCTGCAGCCACGGCCGCAGCGCACCCACCACTGGAGCCACCCGGTGTGTAGCCTAGTCTGATTGGGGATTCGGTGCGCCCGTATATCGCGTTGTCAGTCTCGTATGCCATCAGGAACTCTGGCACGTTCGTCGTTCCGATGACGTTGAATCTAGAAGATATGAGTGAGCGGACGGAACTCGCGTTGTGATTGGCCCTAATTCCTCGGCGCAGTGGACTGCCACACTCGTGGAGAAAGCCCTTTACGGCGATGGAACTCTTGATCGTGATGGGGGCACCGTACGCCCACAAATGATCTTTCTGGTCCAAGGCTATTGCTCGTTCACGGGCGCGATCTGCCTGAAGGTCGGTGATTGCATTGAGTGTAGGATTGACCTCAGCGGTTCGCTTGAGGTGAGCCTCGAGCACTTCGGTCTCGGACAGGTCCCTCTTGTGTACGAGCGCCGAAAGTTGATGCACGCCCAGACTTGTCAGTTCATCCATATCCCCAGTCTACTACAGTGCTCCGCTAGCACGTTTCAAGGTGGATCTGAGGTCTGGGTGCCCGCCGCCTTTCCCCAGGAGGGTGGATGTTCGCTCGTTTGAGTAACCGACCTGACGACTCGAGCACCAGGAACAAGAAATCGACAGACTCTGGAATGAGAGTGCAAAATCCCAGTCTCAGCGTGAGAGGGAACGTTGGTCTGCGATTGACGCTGGCTCCAGTCGCTGGCGCTGTCGTCTAGGGCCTGTGCTGGATCAGCGCTTCGTCTCCTGGAGTGACTGTCTCAGCCCGCGGCAGCCAGAAACTCTAGGAATCCAGCGACATCACGAGTCTGACCGGAGAACGTGGCCACTGTGCTGCCGTCCGGCGAGACCAGAGCGTAGAATGGGATGCTCGTGGAGCGGAATCTTTCGATCTGGAATTCCTGATACCGCTCGCTCGATGCGTCGAACCCGTCGGTGTACAGCTCCACACGGACCATTTCCGCCAGTCGCTCAGACACCTCGGGTTTCGTGAACATGTTCGCCTTCATCCACTTGCAGTTTGAGCATGCATAGCCGGTGAAGCTGACGAACAGTACCCTGTCCTCGCTTTCGGCAGTTGCCAGAGCCCCGTCGTAGTCGTCCTTCAGCCATGAGAGTTCGCCAGGCTGCTGCCCGGCAATACCCGAATTGGCGGCCGCGGGAATGTGGGCTTCGAGTTCTCCCAGTGCGCCTCCGACCAACCCCGGAGCGAGGCTGACTGCGAAGGCGACGAAGAGTGCCCCTGCGCCGAGCCGACCGAGCCCGACGCCGTCCCCGGGCAGGTCGTCGCGAAGTCGCAGCAGGCCCCAGAGGTACAGGCCTGCGCAAGCGAAGAGGACGATCCAGAGCGCCAGAAAGCGCTCTCGCGTGAGCACTTGCCATCCGAAGACCTGGTCCACATTGCCCAAGTACTTGAGGCCGACCGCAGCGATGACGAAGCCCGCAGTTCGCTTGGATGTGGACAGCCAGCCCCCGCTGCGGGGCAACCTGTTAAGCAGGGCAGGGAACAGCGCCAGCAAGAAGAAGGGCGCGGCAAGCCCAATGGAGAACATGGCCATGCCGATGACGGGGTAGGCCGCCCCGCCGCTGGCCACGGACCCCGCTAGCAGGGAACCCATAAAGGGCCCGGTGCAGGCGAACGACGCCAGTGTGAACACCAAGCTCAGCATCAGCGTGGAGGCAGTTCCTGAACCGGAGGACTTGGAGCTGGCTCCGGTCGTCCAGCTGCTCGGAAGCGTGAACTCAAACGCGCCGAACATGCTCAGAGCGAATGTGAACATCACCGTCGCGATCAGGAGATTGACCCACGGGCTGGACCCGATCTGCGAGGTTCCGAACGGGCCGACGATCGCGCTGAGCGCACCTCCGATCGCCGTGAAGAGGATGATCACGCCTAGGCAAAACGTTCCTGCCTGCTTGAGCACGGAACTCCAGCGCCGCTCGCCGCCATCTAGGAAGGCCCCGATGTAGATGGGGATCATCGGGAACACGCAAGGGGTGAGGATGGCGAGGAACCCAACTCCCAGCGCCAGCAGCGAGAATCCCACGATTCCTCGCTCCTCGGAACGGAAGTCTGCGGGGACCACACCGCCGGCCGAAGCCAGTGTCGAGGAGGGAGCGGCACGGTTGGCTGTTCCGTTCAACTGAGCCGGTTGGTACCCTGCCGGAATTTCGACAGCCTCGGCTGAGGCTGTTGAGGAGACGGTGAAGCTGGCCCGCGCACTCTTGCGCTTCGGCGGCAGGCATTGCCTCGGGTCGCATGCTCCGTAGAGGACCTTGACTTCCACGTCGTGCTGTCCAGCGGCGGAAGCGGCGATGTCCAGCTCGATCAGGAACTCGACCTCGCCCGTATACCATTCGACTTCTGCCTCAAAATTCGGGTCGAAGACGACTTCCGGTTCAGGCTGGTGGGCACGCCATCCGGACACTGCCTCCGACTCCGCCACAAAAATGTCTAGCGGGATTCCCTCCGGCGTAGTCGTGGAGTAAGCATGCCAGCCATCTTGGATCTCGGCCGTGAGCCGACCCAAGAGGGTCTGGCCCGGCCGTGCCTCAGAAGCTTCGAACTCAAGCTTCCACTGGACTGGATCGTAGATCTGAGCCTGCGCAATGGAGGCTGCGATGCAGAGCGCTACGATCGGTACCGCCAAGTGGCGAAGAGGACGCGTGCTGGTTGAAGGCATCTGGGACTGGGCAGCTACGAGAGATTGCACGGAGTATGGGCACTTCTCCCTTGTTTCAAGGAAGTGGGGAGGCAAGATTGGCAGTCCGTCGGACCCGGATCATGCTTCATTCAGTCTATCTCTGCCCGGCGCCCGGTGCCGCATCGAGACAGGAGGCCAGTCCACACCGCCCTCGTCGTGGTGGCGTGCGCCGTTGTCTGAATCGAGGGCGCGACGGGTGGAGGGCGGCGCGGAGTCTGTCACGTGAATCGGGCACGCACCGAGGTCCCACCGCAGCTCACTTCGACACTGTCGCCGGACCGTACCGGATAGAGCGGGAGCGGTGATCCGGTGAGCAGGATGTCGCCCGCCTTGGGCCGGATTCCGTGGTCGGCCAGCAAGCCGACCAGAGTGCCGAGAGAGCCGACCGGACACGTGGTGGCAGCATCATCGACCCGTCCGGGAATCGTGACCCGTAGTTCTGCCTTTTCGCTGAACGGTATCGTGCATGAGTCGGAGGCAGCCACGACTCCAGCATGGAGGGCGTTGTTGGAAATCAGCTCGCTCGCCGAGGGGCCCTCGCCTCGAAACACGTAGTTGTGCAACTCAATCACAGGGACAGCCTTGGCCACGAACTGTTCCGGGTGCGAGGAGACTTCGCTCGGATCCGTTATGTCCCGCACTAGTACGGCGGCAAACTCGCCTTCGATGGCTGGGCGGCAGAAGTCCGACTCCTCAAGCGACGCTGGACTGGACCGGAGCTCGATCTGGAACACATGGCCGAACACCGGATGGCCGATTCCTAGCTGGCGTTGGATCGACCGGCTGATGCAACCGATCTTGTACCCTGCAACCTGTTCTCCGCGCGCTTCCCTGAGGCGCGCGGTCGCGATCTGCAGGCGGTAGGCATCCCTGACGCATCTCACTGGATCGTGGCTAGCGAAGAGCGTGCCCGGTCGGTGCGCATCGTAGTCGGCCAGTTGGCGACAGGCGAGATCCCGCAGCCTAGCGCGGGTCAGGGCTTCAAGCTGTCGCATGCTTGGAGCCTACTACAGACGCCGCACGAGGGCTCACTCTCACGGCAGTCCGTCGCCTGCTGTGGCAGCAAGTCGGCCAACTCGGGCCAAGACCGCCCCGGACCGCGACCTCTCTCGACACTCCGCTGAACTTGTCCAAGCAAGGTCGGATCTCCGCCGGTCGTGCGTCGCCCAGATCGATTGCTCAGCTATTGGAGACTTCCAAGAGTGCGAGGACATCGCCATGCAGTATCGAACCGCTGTCTTCAATCTGACGAACTCACCGATCTTCGGTATTCCCAATACCCGTTTCGGGCCGGGCGCGCTCGGCGTGATCAGAGGACAGGCCAACACTCCTCGGCAGAGACGGTTCGCCTTGCGGCTCGCACACTAGTTCGCGTCGCGATCCAGTACCAGCCTTAACCGCGTTGCCGTCGCTTGAACGCGGACTGCTGTCATGGCGACATCCCGGACGGCCACCTGCGGCATCAGTGCCGGACGCTGCCCGTGAACGCAGTATGCGCCCGGATGGTCGATCGACTGCAGGAGGGCTTCCAGGCCGATCATCGCCGTGCTGTATTCGAGCTCCGTGATGCCCGTCGCCGCTGCCTTGCTAGTCCTTCTGTGACAGGCCAGGGTCTTGCGAACCATCTCTCTGAGCGGCTCCGGACCTATCTTGGCGAGATTGAGGTGCAGGTTGGAGTCAGAGCGCGGGTCGGCGAGGCAGCCGTTCGGCCTGTCCGAGATCGCGGCCCAGATCACGTTAATCAGCTTGAAGAGTCCTGAGGGCGACCACGCCAGAACGGTCATGTCGTCCGCGAAGCGGAGGAAGTCGCTCCGGTCCTTCCCTGCGGTCTTCTCCAAGTGTTTGACAATCCGCAACACCGCCACTCGGCGAGGCGGGGGCTGGGCGCCGGCCCGCCGAGGTGGCACCGTGCGGCCCTGACAGTGCTGACGAGCGGGATGGCCGCTGGAGACGAGAGCATCACATCTGATCCAGTGGTCGTCGTCCAGTGCGAGGGAGGCGCGTCGAATGCTGGTTCCTGTGGCTGCGTGAAGGAGCGGCGTTGGAGGCGATTGACGACGTCCACCGGGTCCCCCGTGGCTACGTCGCTGGGGAGCGCAGCCTTGAGGGCAGTGAGGAACTGATTTGGCTGGGCAGCTACGGTAAGCCTCTCACAGTGCTCACCGCTCCGGGCCTTGAGGAGCGGATCGCGGAGCCGGAGGAGCTGCAAGGGTGGTGGGCACCTCGCTGCGGGAGGCGCTGAGGTGACGGAGAGTGACCATCGATGGAGCATCAGCGGCGTAGAGGGAGTCCGAATGGTGGCTGCCGTGGTGGCCAGCGGGCTGGGTACCGGAGGGTTGCTTCGGCAAGCGATGGTCGGTGGATCGGGGGTGGGTCGGATCCGGCGGGAGGTCGCGGGTGGGGGCGGGGAAGTGGTGCGATTCGGCTGGTGCGGAGTCGTCCGAGGAGGAGAGGTGTGGACAGGGAGGGAACCGGGAGGTCCGGTCGCGGTGGTGCTGGGAAACCCAGGTTGGTTCGCTCAAGGGGGCCGCATGGTGTGCCGCCGGTGGGTGGCAGCCTTCGGCGAGAGGGAGGAGGCGATGCTGGAGAGTGTCTTCCGGTTGAGGAGAGAGCGTCCTAGGGTGTCGGTGCGTGCCCCTGTTGGTCTCTGGCGGCTCGAGAGGGGCTTGCTCGCCTCACGGCGGCGACTCGGAATGAAGGGGGGCTGCTTCAGTCTGGGGCGGGTACGGCGGAGGCGTCGGCTGAGCCGGCCTCGGCAGTGCCGACCGTCTCCCACTCCATCCGGGCCACGTTGCGGGTCTCGCGGCTGAACTCCACGCCCACCAAGTGGACCGGCTTGCCGGAGCCGAGGTGCTGGTCCGCGTAGCCCTTGGCCTTGAGCTGCCGCAGCGTCCGGCCGGAGCCTTGGCTCCCGGGGACGGTCTTGAACTCGAACAGCACGATCCGCTGGCGGGTCAGCACGGCCAGATCGAGGTTGCCCCGTGAGGAGGCTTCCTCGGGCCGGGTGTCGAGGCCGAAGCCGGATAGGAGAGCGAAGAAGACGGTGGCGTAGTAACCCTCGTACCGCTCGATGCGGCTGTTGCGGTACCAGTCGTGGGGGATGGAGGCGAAGAAGGCATGCAGCGCTGGGTTCAGCTGCCGGAAGTCCCCGGCGCGGACGTGCTGAGCGACATCCCAGCAATGAGTGAGGCGGCGCTCGGAGAGGCTGTCGACGAGGCTGGACAGCAGCGCGCGGTTCAGGCTGAGGCGGACTTCGCGGTTGGGATAGCCGAGGCGGTAGGAGCGACGGCCGTGCTGGTCGCGCAGCACCTCGGTGACGGTGACGTAGCCGGTCTGGAACAGCAGCGCCTCAGTGGCGACATGGTGGATGTCGAAGGCCGACAGCAGCTTCTGGTCGGCCGGCAGGCCTTCGATGTCCAGTGTGGAAACGTTGCGGCGGACCAGCAGGTCGGGGAGGGATTGCGGGGTGCCGGTCTCGAACCAGTAATCCTCGAACTCGCGGGAAGTGAGGTGCAGGAGGACATCGTAGGGGTTGTAGAGCCGCTCGTCGCCGCCCCAGCTGTAGCCGTTGTACCACTCACGGATGCGGTCGCGGTCGAGGCCGGGGAACTCGGGAGCGAAGACGGTGTCGAGGTGGTGGTCGGTGTAGCCGCAGATCGAGGAGTAGCGGGGGTCGAGGGTGAGGTCGTAGAGGTTGTTGAGGCTGGAGAAGAGGCTGACCTTGGAGAACTTGGAGACGCCGGTGAGGAAGGAGAAGTGGATGTGCTGGTCGCAATCCTTGATGTTCGCGTAGAGGGCGCGGAGGTAGTCGCGGTTGGCGCGGGCGAGGTCGGGTTGGTTCAGGTTCTCGGTGATGGGCTTGTCGTACTCGTCGACCAAGACAACGACGCGGCGGCCGGACTGGTAGTGCAGCTCCTCCAAGAGTTCCGCGAAGCGGTCAGAGCCTTCGGCGGCCTCGAGTTTGATGTCGGAGGCGAACTCGTGCAGGTTCAACTGCTTCAGCAGATTGTGGTGCAGTCCGTCGGGCTTGGTGTAGTGGCCGCCTCCGAAGGACAGGTGCGCGACGGGGCGGCGGACGGACCAGTTCCACTGGTCGTAGGCCGCCAAGCCATGGAAGAGTTCGCGGCGGCCCTCGAAGGCCGCCTTGAGGGTGCTGACGAACAGACTCTTGCCGAAGCGGCGGGGACGGGACAGGAAGTAGCAGTCGCCTTCGTTGGCGAGCCGCAGGGCGAAGGGAGTCTTGTCGACGTAGTAGCAGCCCCGCTCTCGGAGCTTCCGGAAGGATTGCGTGCCGGTCGGCAGGCGGCGCTTGGTGCGGGCGGCAGGTATGGTGGCGGGCTGCTGCAGTTTGATTCTAGCGCACCGCGTGCTGGTGGCGGCCCACCGCGACGATGGATTCGTCCCCTCGGGCGCCGGCCGGCCGAGGTGGCACTATGCGGCTCTGACAGTGCTGACGAACGGGATGGCCGGTGGAGACGCGAGCATCACATCTGATCCAGTGGTCGCCGTACAGTCTGGGGGGAGGCGCATCGACTTCTGGTTCCCGTGGCTGCGTTGAGGAGCGGCGTTGGAGGCAATCGACGACATGCACCGGGTCCCCCGGGGCGAGGTCGCTGGGAAGTGCAGCCTTGAGGGGAGCGAGGAACTGATCGGGCTGGGCAGCTACGGCGAGACTCTCACAGTGCTTACCGTTGCGGGCCTTGAGGAGCGGATCACCGTGCGGGAGGAGCTGCACGGGTCGTGGGCGCCTCGCTGCGGGAGGCGCTGCGGTGACGGGGAGGTAACTGCCCAAGTAGTTGAGCTGCGGTTCGGATCGGGTTAGAGGGGCCAAGGGAAGTCCGTCGAGGGTCGCGAGGGGGCCGGACTAGAACTTTAGGCTGGCGAACAGCTCGTCCGGGGCCGTCAGCAGGGCCTCGATCGCATGGCGGCCTTGCTGGCGCGCAGTCGAGAGCACGCTGCGCAGTGTGGCGAAGTCCCGCGCCCCTGGCTCGGTGCGGAAGCACCCCGAAATCTTCATCCGCAGCTTCATCATGCGCAGGTCCTGCTCGGCCAAGTGGTTCGTGAACGACACTGCAAAGTCCGTCAGGAAGCGCAGCACGTCCGCTGGGCGGTCCCGCAACCGTAGCGCCAGATTGTGCCCCGGCCGCCGCTTCTTCCGCCCCCGACAACCGACCCCTCCGATGCACTCCGGCTCTCACTGCATCAGCTCCTGACATGCTCTCTACAACGCTGACACGCTACCTCAGACGCCGCTCTCAACGCTTGTTCTGACCACTGTGGTGCAACCCTACCTGGGCAGTTACGTCCTTCTCCAGATTCGGGCCCTCCTGTCCGACACGAGACAACCGATCGCAGGTTCGCGGAGCGCCGCTCCGGAACTGAAGGAAGACCGCCAGCACCTTACGGTACTCGCCCACCCGCACATCGCGGTCGCAGCAGACCATCATCAGCGCCCCGTCGCTGCGGAAGTTCCCGTCCCATTCCCGCAGTCGCTCGTCGCTCCAGCTCAGGTCCACCTCACCCAGTCGCTCGTCGTCCATGGCGTCGAAGTACGCCCTCAAGTTGACATCCGTCTCGTCCGGATCACCCTCGTAGGGTGCGTCTTCAAACAGCGGGCGATTCATGTGCGTGAGCCACTGAGTCCGAGGGGTCGATCGCCAGCCACAGCACGGCGCTGACGACGTAGTAGGCCGAGGACACCAGCAGCGGCAGCTCCCAGCTGCCGGTGCGGTCCACCATCAGGCCGATCAGCCTAGGGGCCAAGGCCCCGCCGACCTGCCCGAGAGAATTCATGGTGCCGGAGACCACACCTGCTGCTGTCCCTCCTAGGTCGAGGCAGGTCGCCCAAGTCACTGCCAGGATCAACTCCGCGCAGCCAAAGCTCAGCCCTAGGCAGACCAGCGCCAGCGCACTGTCTTCGATCGTGGCGGCCAGCGACAGGAAGATGGCTGCGCCGACCAGCCCAGCGATACCCGGAAGCCGGCGAGCCGTCCGGATACTGTACCGCCGGGCTAGGCGGTCGCTCACCGAACCCCCGACCAAGTTGGCCGCGGCGCCGCTGATCAGCACGGCCGCTGCGATGGGCCCCACATCCGGGAGGTCGAGTCCACGCGCCTGCTCGAGGTAAGTGGGCAGCCACTGGATGTAGAAGTAGAGGCCCCACGTGTATCCGGAGTACATCCCGCACAGGGCCCACACGCTCCGATTCGAGGCGATCGCCAGCCAGCGCACGGGGCTGCGGTTCTCGTCTGCCGCTCGACGGCCGCGGATTGCAGCCAGCTCGGCCGGCCCTACGGACGGATGCTCCTCCGGTGTGTTGCGGAACCACCGCCCCCACGCCACGGCCCACGCGATACCGAGCGCGGCGAAGATCCAGTACACGCTACGCCACCCGTAACCGGCCATCAGCGCGATGACCACCCACGAAGTCATCGCGAAGCCGATCCGGCTGCCGAACATGACCACCGATTGGGCGCGGCCCAGCTCATCCGTCGGAAACCACCGGGCGATCGCCGACGTGGCTCCAGGGAACGCGCCCGCCTCTCCGCATCCAAACAGGAACCGGATGGTCGCGAGGGAAGTTAGGTTCCAAGCCGCCCCGGTAAGGGCTGTGAACGCGGACCACCAGATCACGATCCTCGTCAGCATCGACCGTGCGCCGAAGCGGTCGGCCAGCCAGCCGCCCGGTATCTCGAACAGCACGTAGCCGGCTACGAAAAGCGACCCGGCCATGCCAATCTGCTCCAGCGAGAGGCCGAGCTCTTCCGCCATCGAGCCGGCGGTCGTGCTGAAGCAGACCCGGTCCAGATAGGTGACCATCATCAGCAGGAACAGCAAGCCGAGCAGGCGGTAGCGCGCCGGCATCGTCGTGTCCCTGCGTATTGCGGGCCTCGTCGCGGACGGGGGCGACGAGGCCGTCCCTCAGACAGCCAAGCCCGTCGGCAGCTGGGTCATCCGGCCCTTGTCCAAGTAGCGACCAGTTCTCGCGTACTGCTGGGCGCGCGGGTCGTGGGTGACCATGATGACAGTCTTGCGGTGGCGCGTGTTGAGAGTCTTCAGAATCTTCAGCACGTCAGTCGCCGACGCCGCGTCCAGCTCCCCAGTGGGCTCGTCGGCCAGGATGATCGCGGGGTCCGTCACGAAGGCGCGGGCGATCGCGACCCGCTGCTCCTGCCCGCCGGAGAGCTGCTTGGGCAAGTGGTTGAGCCGGTCGCCCAAGCCCACTACCTCCAAGGCGTCCTTCGCTCGATTCACGCGCTCCTTCTTCGAAAGGTTCGTCAGCAGCAGCGGCAGCTCGACATTCTCCCAAGCCGTCAGCACAGGGATCAGGTTGAACGTCTGGAAGACGTAGCCGATGTTCTCGCTGCGCCACTTGGCCAGATCGCGCTCGGAAAGCTCGGAGATCTGCTCTCCGAGCACGCTGATCTCCCCGCCGGTGGGGCTGTCGATGCCCGCGATGAGGTGGAGCAGGGTCGACTTGCCCGAGCCCGAAGGCCCCATCAGGCAGAAGAACTCCCCTGTGGGGATGCTGATGGTGATGTTGTCCAGCGCGACCACTTCGTAGTCCGCGCGGGAGTAGACCTTGCTGATGCGCTGCAGCGACACCGCCGAGTCAGTCATTGCTCTTTCCCCTTGATCCGGCTGCCGTTCTCCACGCCCTCAGGCGGGGAGAGGATCACATCCTCGCCTCCGGAGAGGCCTTGTTCGATCTCCACTCCGTCCGACGTGGTCCGGACCACCCGAACCGGTCGCCTCACGGCCTTCTCGCCAACCGCCAGTAGCACGCTGTTGCCGTCCACAAGCGCGGCCGCAGGAATGCGCACGCGCGGCGACTCGACCCTCTCCGAGCCGCCTTCGCCCGGGCCAGAGGCCGCTAGGAAGGAGACGTTGGCGTTCATTTCCGGGCGGATGAGCTCGTCTGGCTCGAGGATCTGGACCTTGACCTGCACGGTCGCCTTCTGCCGGTCGGCCTCCGGTGAGATCTCGACCACCTGCCCGGAGTAGTCCTTGTCGCGGTAGGCGTCCGTGGACACGATCGCCTGCTGGTCCATGAACACGCGCGCGAAATCGTCCTGGGAAATGTCGAGTTCGACTTGGATGTCGTTCAGGTCGGCCATGGCAATGACGTAGCCCTTGGCGCCGCGGTCTCCGACGAAGCCAGTGGTCACCAGCTCGCCGACCTCGACGTTGCGTTCCAGCACGGTACCCGTGACCGGGGCCCGGATGACCGTGGCGTCGACGATGGTCCGGTTGTAGGCCACTTGCCCCTGCGCCCTCTCCACCTCGGCCCGCGCGGCGTCGATCTCCTCCTGCCGGGGACCGATTCTAAGCAGTCGAAGAGTCTTGCTGAGCGCATCGACTCGCTTGACTAGGCTGTCAAAGCGAAGCCGGGCCAAGTCGAACTCAGAGGCCGCGATCAGCTCTGCCTCGTAGAGCTGGTCGGCGCGGTCCTTCTCGATGCGAGCCTGCTCCAGGTCGGCAGCCGCTTCGGCGAGATTAGCCTCCGCGCGCTCGATCTCCTCGGGCCTCGAGCCCGCCTCGAGTTCCGCCAAGCGAGCCCTCCCGGAATCCAGTGTGCCGAGCGCCTCGGCCAGCCGCGCCCGGTACTCGTCGTCCTCCAAGCGCACGACCGGCTCGCCGCCTTCAATGAAGTCGCCCTTCTCGACGCCCATCCAGCGGACCCGTCCGACGACCTTCGACGCTACTTCGATCCTGTAGTGCGGGACCACATAGCCGGCTGCTTGCAGCACGATGGCAGGGCCGGACGAGCCTGCCGTCGGCACTACCACCCGATGCGTCTCGACTTCCACCGCTCCGAACCAAGCGGCGAACAGCCGCCATGCCAGCACCGCTGCGAGGGCCGCGAGCCCGCTGACGATCCAGATCTTGGAGAACCGAGACGACTTGGTGCGCTTGCTCGCGCGGGAACGGTCGATCTTGAACCGGTCCAGGCTGCGATCGTGTTCGTTCGGATCAGGCATGGCTACGGCTGGTTAGGCAGACAGCGACCCGAGAACCTGCCGGCGGGCCGCCAGGATGGCGGGGAAGAGTCCCCCGATCACGCCCATGACGGCCGCAAAGGCCATGCCGACCGCTAGGTACTCCGGCGTGACTTGGAACTCGAAGGTCGTCTCGGCGAACGTGACGAAGTTCCCGATCCGGCCTTGGAGGCCGTTGAGCGGCAGCACCAACAGGCACCCGAGCACGCCGCCCAGCAGCGACAACATGAGCGACTCCAGCAGGAAGCTGGTCAGGATGCTGAACCTTGAAAAGCCCAGCAGTCGCAGGACACCGATTTCCCTAGAGCGGTTGGCGATGGCGGCGTACATCGTGTTCATGGCGGCGAAGCAGCTGCCGACCGCCATGATCACCGCGATGAAGACGCCAAGGTAGCGGACCGGTTCGGCGGAAGTCATTTGCTTGGCGTAGTACTCGCTCTCCAGCTCCGCCTCCAAGCCGAGGCGCTGGTCGTCCGCCACGCGATTCACGAGCGCCCGAATCGACGCTTCGTCAGTGGCGCGGATCAGCGCCGAGCTGCGAACCGACTCCCGGCCGAGGTCCGATGTGGCTAGGTTGGCGTCGACCCAGATCTCGCTGGAGAACGCCGACCTGCCTGCCGAAAAGACACCGACCACTTGCCAGTCCCCGCGTCCGTAGAAGATAGTGTCGCCGATCGAGGTTCCGGCGCGGTTGGCGTGGATGCCGGAACCGACCACCATCTCGCGCTTCCCGGGCGTGAACCAGCGGCCCTCCTCAAGCTGCACTTGGTCGCGCATGCTGATGCCGGTTGGGGACAGCCCCCGGACGCTGACGTTGGACACGGAGGTCTCGTCTCCCCGCAACGGCAGATTGACGACCGAGACGATCTCGTGCGAGACCAAGGCCTCGCCGTCCTGCTCTGCGATCCCGTCCAGGAATTTGAGCACGTCGAACTGCTCCTTGGTGACGGCGCTGACCAGTTCCGCGGTGGACCCTTGCCGCATGACGATGGCATGCAGCGGGTTACCGCTGGACTCCAAGGATGAGCGCAGGCCTTCGACCAGCGTCCCGATGCCGACCAGGACGGCTACCGTGAGCGCGACCCCGAGCGCGGTCATGAGCGTGGTCGTCTTGCGGACCGTGAGGTTGCGGACGTTGTAGGAGATGGGAACCGGCATGGTTGGCCTTCGGCGCGTCAGCCCGAGTGGCGCAGCGCCTCGCAGATGTTGGTGCGCGCCGCGATCAGCGCGGGTACGGCCGAGCTGACCAGCCCGACCGCGATCGCCATCGCGAAGCACAGCGCGACGCCCCAAACGGGCAGCTCGAAACCGGTGAAGAACTGCACGACCGCGTCGCGCATGAGGGCGGTCACGGCCAGCGTGACGGCGACTCCGACCACGCCGCCCAGCAAGGCGATGGCGACCGCCTCGCCGAGGATCAGCCCTAGCACGGACCTTGAAGTGAAGCCGAGCGTCTTCAGGACGCCGACCTCTCGGGTGCGCTCGCGCACCGACATCGCGACGGTGTTGGCGGACACCATCAGCATCGTGAAGACGATGGCTCCGGCGATGGACATCAGGAACAGCTTGATGTTGCCCAACTGGCTCACGAACGACATCTGGAAGGCCGCCTCGGTCTCGGTCTTGGTCGGAGAGGGAGCGTTGCGGAACATCTCGTCCACCGCCACGGCCACGCTGGAGGCGTCGTCTGCACTGCGGAGGCGGATGGCGAAGATCCCGACGCCGCGACCGGGCAGGGACTCCTCCAAGTACTTGAAATGGAAGAACGCCTGCTCGTCGTCCCGGCCTTCGAAGATCGCCCGCACTGTGAGTTCCGGGTCGAACGGGTAGATGTCGCCTTGGAGGGTGATGCGGTCGCCGATCTTGAAACCGAGGCGGTCCGCCACGGACTTGCCGACGGCGAGGCCCTGACGGTCGCGCTGGAAAGCCTCCAACTGCTCGGGCGGGATGACGAACTCCGAGTAGATGTTGAAGATCTCCTCGGGATCCACCGCGAAGCGGGCGAACATGTTCTCTGGCCGCTGGTCCTTGTAGATGCCCCCGAACCAGTTCATCACCGACAGCGTTTCCACGCCGTCCACGCTCTGGATCCGAGGTCCGTAGTACAGCGGCAGCTCCTGTCCCAGCGAGACCTTGTGTCGCGTTATCAGCCGCAAGGCCGAATCCTCGGAGGCCTCGCGCGCGAACATTAAGGCGTACACGGATACCAAGGCTCCGATCAGGAACACTGACACGCCGCTGCTGAGGACGGTGAGCGCGGTCCGCCGTTTGTTGCGACGCAAGTTCTTCCAGATCAGGAACAGGTACTTGCCCATGAAGGCCTCCTCGACGGAGCAGCCACTGTCCCCGCACCAAATGGGATGGGGAGCGTTCAGCCCCGCTTCACAGGCGCCGAGCCCCCTCGATGGCTACCTTGGCCTCATTGTCGCACACGAAACCCGGTTCCGCAGCGGCGCAGCACGCTTCCCGTACTAGCCGCGTGCCCGCCGAGGTGTTGAGGAGTGCTGCACTTCCGGGGGCGGTCGCCAGCCGGACGGCAGCGCCGCCCGGCTGGCGGCCAAGTGGCTAGGATCCCGAATTCTCAGGGCGCGTGAACATGCTGGCGTGCACCAAGCCGGCGTCCAGCATCAGCGCTTGGCCGAAGAAGCCGCGCGTCTTCACGCGCCGCTCCATGCCCATGCCGATGCCAGGCGCGTCCATAGACTCGCTGCGATGGAACTTGCGGAGCATCAGCAGCACGGCGGTGGTCGAAGGATTGCCGCTGGAAGTCGGCCGCCCGAGCAAGTAGGACCGCACCAGCGCCTTCCAGTGCGCGGCGAGCAGCTCCGGCGCCCCGAAGAGTTCTATGGCGAGAATCTGCGCTCCGTGCGCGATGGCGAGGCCGCACTGGTGAGGGAGCGGCCCGCGCAGGACCAGCTCCTCGGCTTGGTCACGCCGACTCTCGTCTCGAGCGTAGGCCTGGTTCAAGTCTTCCGCGGCCTCCGTTCTCGAAGTCATGTCACAGCGATCCAGCATCTGGCTGACCTCGTTCCAGACAGCGCCTTGGCTGCCGCGGCGAGACCTGGAGGCAGCCATGCTGGCGTGGACTCCCTCGTTCACTGTCCGACGAACGCTGGGCGGGGCGAAGGCTGCGCTGCGGGCGTAGGGCCGCCGGCGCCCCCATCGGCCCCGTTCGAGGCACGAGACCGGAATCTTGAGCTCGAACCGCGGCGGCACGAGGACCGTCGCGTTGAGTGTCCTGTTCTGCTTGCCTCCGATGAAGTGCTCGCCTTCGACGGCGAGGATCGGGGCAGAGGTGGGGTTTCGGGCGACGAGCGTCGGGACCGAAGCGCGGTCCAACTCGTCGATTTCGAGGCCGGAATCGGATCCGGTGGAGATCTGGGGCAGATCGTTCGCCGCCAAGTAGAGGGGCATGAACGAGATCCCGAGGCGAGTGGTCGACAGTCCAACTGCCGCTGCTTCGAGTGGATGAATCTTGGTGGGATTGGAGCTGGGTTCGGTCGTACGGCTGAACCTCCTGCCTTAAGCATATTGAGGAAGGACGTGAACGGTTACATGGAGTACTGAGTTTCTTTGGGATTCCTCCCGCTGCCTGCGTCGGCCTGCGCTCGGCTCGCCCAAGTCGACCGTGCGCCGCGGGCTGCGGAGGTTGCGGGGCCGTCTTCTGAGTCCGAGGCTGGGACCCTCGCGCTCGATCCGTCGCCGCCGCTGGCGGGGCCCCGCATTGCAGGTCTTTTCGAAGCCAGAGCGACTATGCTGGGACCACTTGAAATGACGAGCAAGCCTTCCGCAACTCCGACGACCGGCCTCGCCGCCGTCACCTTGGCGCTCGCGGTCTCCGGCACCGCATGGGCTCAGTCGCAGGCGGTCAGCCTGCAGCCCTTGGCCCAGCAGACCCGCCGTTTGGAACAGGCCTTGATCTACCTGGGCCAACCTCTGCCGCCCGCCGCGACCGACGCCATCAACGCCGCGGTAGCGCTTGAAGACGAGGCCGCCGCTGTCGAGCAGATCCAGCGCGCGCTCGACGAGTTCGTGCTGATCCAGGTCGAGATCAACCCGGAGAGCCGCGTCAAGGTCCTCCAAGGCGCGGCGCGGCCGGCCTTGGTGGAGCGCGGGACGAGGCTGTTTCTCGTGAAGGTGTTCAACGATGCCGGCGTGACCGCTCCGCTGCGTGTGCTCAGCCCCAACAGCGGCCCCACGTCGCTGCGCTCGCGGGGCGAGTCCGAGCCCGAGCTGGAGCTCGGACGGGAACAGGTACGGGAGCGATGGGCCGACTTCTCGATCTACAGCGATCCGCCGATGGCCCCGCGCCTAACGGGGCTCCCCGTGGAATACGAAATCCTGCAGGTCTATAGCCGCGACCGCGGCCAGCGGTCCGCGAAGATCGCGATGGATGTCGGCCAGGGCACGCAGGACATCGGCTTCCGCAACGATGTGCTGGTGTTGTTCGACATCGCCCCGAGTCGATCGATCCCGCTGGTAGTGCGCGACGAGAATGGCGAGTCGGGAGTAGCCGCCTTCGTGTTTCGCGACCGGCAGGGGCGGGTGTATCCCAATCCGTCCAAGCGCTTGGAACCCGATTTCCCCTTCCAGCAGCAGGTGTACCGCTTCGACGGCGAGGACATCCGCTTGCCCGACGGCTACTACACCGTGGAGTACGGCGGAGGCCCGGAGTTTCACACGCGGACCAAGGAGTTCCCGGTGAAGGGCGACCAGCCCGCCCAGCTGTCCGTCCAGCTGGAGCGCTGGATCAACCCCGCCAGCTACGGTTGGTGGTCCGGCGACCACCATGTCCACGCCTCCGGATGCGCCCATTACAAGAACCCCACTGAGGGCGTCGGCCCGCTGGCCATGCTGCGTCAGATTCTGGGCGAGAACCTCAATATCGGGAGCGTGCTGACTTGGGGGCCGTCTTGGTATTTCCAGAAGCAGTACTTCTCCAGCCAAGACCATCCGCTGTCGCGCAAGGAGCGGCTGATGCACTACGACGTCGAGGTCTCGGGCTTCCCGTCCAGCCATACCGGGCACCTCGTGCTGCTAGGGCTGACCGAGGACGACTACCCGGGCACTACGCGCATCGAGGAGTGGCCTTCGTGGGACCTCCCCGTACTGCGCTGGGCCAAGTCGCAGGGGGCCGTGACGGGCTTCTCCCATTCGGGCTGGGGGCTGCAGGTGGCTGCCGAGGAGCTGCCCACCTACGAAATGCCCGGATTCGATGGCATCGGCGCCAACGAATACATCGTCGACGTGACTCATCCGGACGTGATCGACTTCATCTCGGCAGTGGACACACCATACTTCTGGGAGATGAACATCTGGTACCACACGCTCAACGTGGGCTTCCGGACGCGCATCTCTGGGGAGACCGACTTTCCGTGCATCTACCAGGAGAAGGTCGGCTTGGGCCGCAGCTATGTCCAGCTGGACGAGCTGACCTATGCGGGCTGGGTCGAGGGCATTCGCCGGGGGGCTGCCTACGTTGGCGACGGCAAGAGCCACCTGATCGATTTCGAGGCCGGCGGAGTGGCATTGGGTGGCGGCGACCCGGAGCTTCTGCTGGACGGCGCGGGGGAGGTGCTCATACGCGTCAAGGCTGCGGCGATGCTGCCCAGGCATCCGGATCCCCGGTTCAATGGCTTGCGGGCCGACGAGAAGCCGTACTGGGATGTCGAGCGCGCCCGGATTCCGGGCACCCGCAACGTCCCCGTCGAGCTGGTCGTCAATGGTCGAGTTCGAGACGCGACGCAGATCTTGGCGGACGGCACGATTCATGAGCTGGAGTTCTCGGCGGCTATCGAGCGCAGCTCGTGGGTCGCCCTGAGGGTTCCAATGTCCTCTCACACCAACCCCATCTTCGTGACGGTCGGCGGGCAGCCCGTCCGCGCCTCGCGCAGGAGTGCCGAGTGGTGCCTGAGCGCGGTCAACCAGTGCTGGTCGCAGAAATCGCCCCGCATCCGGGAGTCCGAGCGGCAGGCCGCCCGCCGGGCTTATGACCACGCGAGGGAGGTCTACCGCCAGAGGATTACCGAGTCGCCGATTCTCTAGTGGCTGGCGCGATACTCGCTCGGACTCGTTCGGACCTTGGATCACTGCCCCCCTTGGCTTCAGGTCACTTCGGCAGCAAGTTCCGGAGATGCCTCCGAATCGGGGTGCGGAGCTAGGCGGCCGGTAACTGCCCAGGTAGTCGAGCTGCAGTTCGGATCGGGTTAGAGGGGCCAACGGAAGTCCGTCGAGGGTCGCGTGAGGGCCGGGCTAGAACTTCAGGCTGGCGAGCAGCTCGTCCGGGGGCGTCAGCAGGGCCTCGATCGCATGGCGGCCTTGCTGGCGCGCAGTCGAGAGCACGCCGCGCAGCGTGGCAAAGTCCCGCACCCCTGGCTCGGTGCGGAAGCACCCCGAGATCTTCATCCGCAGCTTCATCATGCGCAGGTCCTGCTCAGCCAAGTTGTTCGTGACCGACACTGCAAAGTCCGTCAGGAAGCGCACCATGTCCGCTGGGCGGTCCCGCAGCCGCAGCGCCAGATTGTGACCCGGCCCTCGCTGCTTCCGCCCCCGCCGGCCCCGCGCCAGCGGCTCCAGCCCGCGGTGGTAGGCCAGCCCCTGCTCCATCAGTCGCTCGTACTGCTTCCGGATCCGCTCCAGCAGCGAGTCCGGCAGCGGCACTCCCAGCCGCTGGGCGATGCGCACCGCTCGCGCCGCCCGCCGCAGCAGCCGCTGCATGCGCCCCGCCCAATCCTCCTGGTCGATCTTCACCAGCGCCTGCAGCTCGCGCCAGATGTGCGCCTTGCACAGCGCATGCACCACCCCCGGCACCCGGAAGTACGACTGCCAGCAGTCATGCACCAGCCAGCCCACCAAGCCCTGCCCCACCGCGCTCCGCTGCGCGCTGGTGCGATAGAACGTCAGCAGCGGCGTGCTCAGCACGTGCAGCCACTGCGTCCGGCCCCGGATGCGGTAGCCGGTCTCGTCGAGATGCTGCACCGGCGCCGCCGTCCGTAATGTGGAGCTCCACATTACGTCCGGATCCAAGCTGGCACCTCTGATGTTGAAGCCAGTGGCCAGCACAGTGCAAACGGGCCGGATCAGCGGGCAGGGTGCCAAGCACTCTGCGACGCTGTGGTCACCAGCGTGGCGGGGCCCTGCACACCCTCTGGGAACTCCGCCCATGTCGTGCTGCCGCACTGCCCGCAGCGGCGGGCGCGGGCGCGGTGCTCGGTCACTTCCGGCGGCTGCGGCTCGGGCAGGTCGAACACTTGTCGCGCCACCGGCTTGCCCGGCGCGTCCCTAGCCTCCAGCGGCGCGCCGCAGTCACTGCATTGCTGCGGCCACCGGTTCCGGGGCTGGTTGGGATGATCCGTGCGCTGCAGCGTGGAGCCCTGGTGCCCCTGCTGCCCGCCCGGCTGGCGCTTGGACTTGCCCCTCGGGCTGGTGGTCCGGCGCCGGGCCGGCGGCTTCCCGCAGCCGCGCGTTCTCCGCCTGCAGTGCCACGTTGGTGGACTGCAGTGCCTTGTCAGTCGCCTGCAGCTCCTGGTAAACCACTGCCAGCTGCTCTGGCACCGCGGCCCGTTGGTCGGCTCGACGCTGGTCCTCGCTACTTCTCGCTGCGCGCCGACGACTCCTCTCTCGCTTCCCACGCGGCCCGCACGTCGCTCGCCCGCCCCAAGCCTTGCAACGCTCCCAGCATAGCGTGTGTTTTCACAGACGGAAATGACCTGCTTCGTGCTTACTGGGTCAGAAATCAACTCGATGGTCCAGAATGACTCTCCACAGCCCGCCCCGTGCCCCTCGAGTTGCGTTGGCTTGGTGCGCAGCCGCTCAGCACTCGGGATGCAGAGTGCGGACTCGGTTGCGTGACCAAGACAGGCCCCCACCCATCGCTGCAGAGTAGTGAACCGTCTTGCCTAGCCCGCAAAGGCAAACCGCCGCCTCCAACCATCGACTCCTCGGATGCACTCCGACTCTCACCCTGACAGGCTCTCTGCAACGCTGACACGCTACCTCAGACGCCACTCTCCACCCCTGTTCTGACCACTGTGGTGCAACCCTGCCTGGGCAGTTTCGATCACCGCTGCGTTTCGGCTTGGGGATGGACCGCGAGGTAGACCTCGAAGTGCAGTCGCCCAGCGAGATCAGCCAGCGTCTGGAGTCTCTGCCAGCCGGTTGAGTCCACAGCATGCGGGAGCTGAACGACCCGCGGAGGCTGCTCCGGCAGTCAATGTCGCGCCGTCATTGCGCTCTGGCCACGGAAGGCGCGATGCGCCTTGGAGCGGACGCGCCCGGCGTCCTCAGCATCCCGCGCCGTTCCGTTGAGGAGGCGCATCGGCAGCCAGAACGAGTCCTTGGCCGCCAGCTTCGCGATTGAGTGCGGGCTTGTGCCAGTTCAGGGGGGTGGTCTTGCAGCGTGAGCGGGTAGCGGCGGCTCACCGGTATGCCCCCGGACTAGACGGCCGCTACGCACCGGTCGCGGCCGCAGCTGAAGAGCCCCTCGTCGAGTCGCCCGGGCTCGAGGCGCCGAGGCCGCACCGTAACTGCGCTGACTACAACCATCTTGCGTCGCCCCTGCTACAATGCGCTGGCACGGGGTTGTTCCGGCGAGAGTTTGGCGTGTCCAGCAGGATTGCGAAGCAGAGCACGGCGGTGGCGACACCTCCCCGCGAGCGTCGCAGTCCTCCCGGGCAGCCGCCGGGTTGGGACGACGAAGAGGAGCGGAGGTATCCCAGTGAGGACGGTCGGCCCATGGCGCAGAGCAAGCTGCAAGGAACGGAGCTGACGCAAGCCTACTACACGCTGGCGCACCACTACCGCGACCGGCCGGATGTGGAGGTGTGCCCTGACGTGCTGGTGTACTACCGGGAGAACACCCAGCTCAGGGTGGCGCCGGATGTGCTGGTGGCCCTCGGAGTCCGCAATGACCGCCGCCGGCGGACCTACAAGGTGTGGGAGGAGGGGCGGCCCCCGGATTGGGTGCTGGAGGTGGTGTCCAAGGCGACGTACAAGGAGGACACCGAACCGGACAAGAAGCAGCGGGCCTACCGCCGCATGGGGGTGCGGGAGGTCTGGCTGTTCGATCCGGACGGGGAGTTCATCAGCCCGCGGCTGCAAGGGCTGCACTTGGCCGGCTCGGCGTACCGGCCGCTGCCTCGGATCGAGGTTCCGCAAGCGCGGCTGGCGTTGTACAGCCCGGTGCTGGGCCTGCAGTTCCATGCCCGCGGCAACACGTTGCGCATCTGGGATCCGCGGGCGGGAATGTACCTGCGAACCCTTGGCGAGGCCGAGGCGGAGCTGGAGGAGACGGAGCAGGCCCGACAGCAAGCTGAGCGAGCCCGGCAGCAAGAGAGGCAAGCCCGGCAGCAGGCTGAGCAAGCCCGGCAGCAGGCTGAGCAAGCCCGGCAGCAGGAGAGGCAAGCCCGATTGAGGGCCGAGCAGGAACTTGAGGCGCTGCGCCAGAGACTGCTCGCCAAGTAAGGCCATCCGGATCTTGGCGGGGCCTGAGACTCCGAGCTAGTGCGCCGTCCCGTCACAGTCTTCGGGCAATCTGGCTTCAGCTTGGACCGGGCGTCGTCGGTGGGCATGTGCCAGTCGGCGCCTCGCTGCCGCTGGTCCACGTTTGTCGATCAGGCAGCGATCTCGCGCTGGAGAGTGTCGAGATCGCTGATCCGATGCCGCTCGAGGCGCTGCAGCGACAGAGTGCTGAGTTCCGCTGGCGCGACACTGGGCCAGCTGCCGTGCTGCGGCGTCTAGCGGAACTCGATCCGTTTCGCCAACCCCCGTGTGCGCTGGGGCTCGACGGCCTCGTGGAACGCCCCCGGACGAGCTGTTCGCCAGCCTGACGTTCTAGCCCCGGCCTCCCGGGGCCCCCGACGGACTTCCGTCTGTGCCGCAAGCAGGCCGCCCCTTGGTCCGAGCTAAGTCTCAACCACCTAGGCAGTTACGGCTGCCGAACCTCGGCTCGGCCCTCCCGAGTCGCGGAGAATGGTGCGAGCCGTGTTATCTCGCCGCCCCGTCTTTGCTGCGGGATAGCACGCGATTGGTTCGTGGGGAGACGGCGCGAAGAGCTTCCCGTTCGAGTCGGCACAGCGCTGCCTGGCGGCGCAGGCATCCGTTCAGACAGCGTCGCACCAATCCAAGCGTCGGCACCGTCGCTAGGTGCCCCGCGTTCTCCAGTCCGATTGCGGCGCTGGCCGCAGCGTCTGCGAGACTGCCGCGGAGTTCCGCCACTTGCGGATCTCCGAGTACTGCCTTCTCTCGGGCTGCCGGCCCACTCGCTCGCAGGCGGTGCGTCTAGCGGACGGTGGCTCCTCCGTCGATCACCATCACCTGACCGGTGACCCACGAGGACTCGTCCGAGGCGAGATAGAGGGCCATGCCGCCGATGTCCTTGGTCTCGCCCAGCCGCTGGATCGGCTGCCCTTGGGGGTAGCCCGCACCATCGTCCAGCCGCTTCCAGAAGTACGAACTGAAGTCCGTGCGGACCAAGCCAGGCGCGATCGCGTTCACTCGAACGCCGTGGCGGCCCCACTCATCGGCCCAAGTGCGAGTCATCATGATCAGTCCGGCCTTGGTGAAGCTGTACAGCAGGCCCTCGCGCTGCGGACGCAGGCCGGCGATGGAGGCGATGTTGATGACCGAGCCGCCGCCCTTGGCGATCATGGCCGGAACTGTGCGGCGCAGGAAGCGCACGGCCGAAAGGACGTTGATCTCCACCATCTTCATTACGGCCGCGTCGGTGACCTCCAGCGACGGGCCCTGCTGGATATTCGTGGCGCCGTTGTTCACCACGATGTCGATCGCGCCGAAGGCCTCCTCGGTGGCCTCCACGGCCGCGTCAACTTGGTCGGCGCGGCCGATGTGGCATTGCACGGGCTGGATCCGGCCGGGCAGGGAAGAGAACTCGTCCGCCGTGCGTTCCAGATTCTCAAGCTTCCGGCTGGCGATTGCCACGTCCGCTCCGGCCTCCGCGAACCGTCGGGCGATCTCCTTGCCGATGCCTCGGCCCCCTCCGGTCACCAAGGCGACCTTGCCTTCCAAGCTGAAACTCATGACTCCGCGCGCCTCCTCCCAGCCAACGCTCCAGTATGGCGCACCGGTCGGTTCCACTCGCGGGCGGAGGCGTTGGCTACAATCTCAGCACTGGCGACCCCGCTGAGATGCATTCGCAGCCGATCACCACCCCCGTCCGCGAAGCGCACCGGTTCGATGAGAGAGCCCTGTGGGCCTACTTGGCGACCCACCTTCCCAGTTTTTCTGAGCCGTGCTCCATCCTTCAATTCGAGGGCGGGCAGTCCAATCCCACCTTCCTGCTCCAGTGCGACGGGCGCAGCTTCGTGCTGCGCAAGAAGCCGCCCGGCCGGCTGCTGCCATCCGCGCACGCCGTGGAGCGCGAGTACCGGGGCATGGCTGCGCTGGTGGACACCGACGTACCGGTGCCCGCCATGCTGCTGCTCTGCGAGCACTCCGGCGTGATCGGCACACCGTTCATCGTGATGGAGCATGTGGCGGGCAGTGTCTTTCATGACCCGACGCTTCCGGGCGAAAGACCTGAGCGCCGCGCCGCCATCTACGAGCGGTCCATGGCGGTCCTCGCCGCGCTCCATGCAGTCGATCCAACCGAAGTTGGCTTGGAGCGCTTCGGGAAGCCGGGCAACTACTACGCCCGCCAGATCAGTCGCTGGTCGCGGCAGTACGAGGCCTCGCGGACCGAGCCGCTGGCTTCGATGGACAGCCTGATGGGATGGTTGCCCCGCCACATCCCACCAACCGAGGAGACCCGCCTAGTGCATGGTGACTACCGCCTCGGCAATCTGATCGTGCATCCGTCCGAACCGAGGATCCTGGCGGTGCTCGACTGGGAACTCTCCACTTTGGGTGACCCGCTTGCGGACTTGGCCTACAACCTGATGAACTACTACCTGCCAAGCCGCCGCCACGCGAGCTTGGTCGGCAACGATCCGTCGGTCACCGGCATCCCGTCGCGAGAGTCCCAGCTGGAGCTGTACTGCGAGCTCAGCGGCCGGGACCCTCGGGAGCACTGGAGCTTCTACCTTGCGTTCTCGATGTTCCGCTCAGCGGCGATCGGTCAAGGGGTCTACAAGCGGGGCTTGGACGGAAACGCCAGCTCGGAGACCGCCCTGGCGCTCGGACGCGAGGTGGCGCTGACGGCGGACATCGCGTGGGCGGTGGCCAACGAGGACTGCTGACCGGAGCCGGCGGGGCAGCTCCCGGCGGGCGGGGCAGCCGCACGACGTGATCGGACTGCCCGGCGTCGGATAGACTCAGAAGGGATCCGTGCGCTACCGCTATCAAGGGCCGAGAGTCTCGTCGGGCTTCGGCATGCTCCCGCCGACGCCGCCGGCGGTGAAGAAGCTCCTGCTGGCCAACGCCATCGCTTGGTTCTGTTTCGCGATGGCTCTCGCGCTGGGGTTTCGGCCCCTGTTGGCGTTGTTTCATTGGCTCAGCTTGACGCCCGCGGCATTCTTGAGCGGCGCGATCTGGCAGCCGGTCACGTACCTGTTCTTGCACGATCCGGGCGGGTTCTGGCATCTCGGCATGAACCTCTTCGCGCTCTGGATGTTCGGCTCGGTGCTAGTGGGCGAATGGGGCGGCCGCCGGTTCCTGAACTTCTACTTCGCGTGCGGCATCGGCGCGGGGTTGATCGATGTCGCCGTGCGGACGCTGACCGGCGCGGGCTCCGTGGCGACCGTCGGCGCCTCGGGAGCGGTGCTGGCGGTGGTCACGGCGTTCGCGGTGAAGTTTCCTCGCGTGCCGATCCTCATCTCATTCATTTTTCCAGTCCCCGCTTGGGTCGTGGCGGCGGCGTACGCGGCCATCAACCTGCTGGGCGCGGTGGGAGACCTGTCCGGCGGCGGCAATCCGTCGGGCACGGCGTTCACGATCCACTTGGCGGGCATGGCGCTGGGGTACTACTTCGTACGCCGGCAAGCCGGCCTGCCGCGTCTCCCGTCCTTGAATCTGTCCGCTGAGTACCGGCAGTGGCAGCTGCGACGCTCCCGGCGCAAGTTCGAGGCGTACATGAAGCGGCGCGACCGGGGTGGTGGCCCGTGGGTACACTGAGAGCAGTGTTCGCGGCTGGTGGTGGCGGTCTCGCGCCGGCGCCCCGTGGGCGATGAGCGGCGGCCCCTGCAGGGTCGGGGTTTGACAGCTCGCGTTTCGAGTTCTAGACTGAAGGAGTACAGAGATGGCACTTCCCGAACCTCTCATGGCTCTGCTGATCGGCCCCTTGGGCTATCAGGAGCTACTCATCATCCTCGTGATCGCGCTAGTGATCTTCGGCGGCAAGAAGATTCCCGAACTCGGACGCGGGCTCGGTGACGGCATCCGCCAGTTCAAATCGTCGCTGAAGGGCGAGGACGAGACCAAGGAAGAGGAGCCGAGCAAGGCCGGATAGCGGGCAGTCCGGCCCGATTGGGTCGCAGTGTCAGAGGCAGCGGGCCCTCTCCGGCGCTTCGGTCGCAAGCCCGCCTTGACTTCGGAGTCTCCGACGACGCCTAGCAGCCGGAGATGCGAGCGTTCGCGGCACCGTTCCCGATCCAAACGACAACGGTCTAGAATGTCGTTAGCGGACCCATTCGCGCTTGCGTGTCTGTTTGGGTGACCTGCAAGGAGCGGCGAGGGAGATGCAGCCAGTCCATGTGATCGGAGCGGGCTTGGCCGGCCCCGAAGCCGCGCTCCAAATCGCCCGCTCGGGCCAGCCCGCGGTGCTGCACGAGATGAGGCCGGCGCGGCGCACTCCGGCCCACCAGACCGATGACTTCGGCGAGCTGGTCTGCAGCAACTCGCTGAAGACGGAGTCCAAGGGAGCCGCCTCGTGGCTGCTGAAGGAGGAGCTGCGGAGGATGGGGTCGTTCTGCCTGCGGGCCGCCGAGGAGGCTCGCATTCCGGGCGGCACGGCGCTGACGGTCGACCGAGCGCGCTTCGCGGCAGCCGTCACCCGGGCCGTGCGGGAGGAGCCGCTCGTGCAGGTCGAGATCGGCGAGGTCACCGCTCTCCCGGACGGGGAGGAAGAGACCTGGATCGTAGCTTCGGGGCCGCTGACGAGCGACGCGCTCGCGGAGTCAATCGCCCACCGTACAGGCGAGGACCGCTTGTTCTTCTTCGACGCGATCAGCCCGATCGTGGACGCCGAGACGATCGACATGACAGTCGCCTACCGCGCCTCGCGCTGGGGCAAGTCGATCGACGGTACGGCCGACTACATCAACTGCCCCATGGATCGCGATCAGT
The DNA here is from genome assembly GCA_963662745.2 of Bryobacterales bacterium. Classification (GTDB taxonomy): domain Bacteria; phylum Acidobacteriota; class Terriglobia; order Bryobacterales; family UBA6623; genus VXMF01. The sequence goes on along the minus strand of CAXXUI010000001.1, from coordinate 1,578,970 downwards.
ACGAGGCGTTCCTGGACGCCTTGCTGGCGGCTGAGCAGCACCAATCCCACGACTTCGACAACCCCAACTACTTTGAGGGCTGCCTGCCCATTGAGGAGATAGCGCGACGCGGGCCGCACACCTTGCGGTTCGGGCCCATGAAGCCGGTAGGCCTGCGCGATCCGCGCACCGGGGAGTCCTGCTACGCCGCAGTCCAGCTGCGCCAGGAGGACGCGCGTGCCGGCTCCTACAACCTGGTCGGCTTCCAGAACCATCTCAAGTACCCGGAGCAGCGGCGCCTGCTGCGCATGATCCCCGGCTTGGAACAGGCTGAATTCCTGCGTTTTGGCCAGATCCATCGCAACACCTACATCAACGCCCCCGCATTGCTGCGCCCGACGCTGCAGTGGCGAGAGCACCCCCACATCCTTTTCGCCGGCCAGATCTCCGGAGTCGAAGGCTATGTCGAGTCCATCGCCACCGGCCTGATGGCCGGCTGGAATGCCTCCCGGCTGGCGGCGGGACGGGATCCACTGGAGTGGCCCCGGGCGACAGCCTGCGGCTCGCTTTGCAAGTACATCTCCGGAGCCAACCCTCGCAACTACCAGCCCGCTAACATCACCTTCGATTTGCTTCCCAAGCCTTCGCAGGCGATGTTCCGGAAGTACCGGCGCCGGAAATGGCAGCGGCGGCTGAGGCAGTGCGAGATGGGCTTGGAGGCGCTGGAGGAGTTCTTGGATGCCGGAAGAGCGGCAGCCTGAGACGCCGGTGGCGGCGGCCGCGCGGCGGTTCGTGCGGTCCCTGCGAATGCGTTACACGCAGGCCACCGTCGCCAGCTACCGACAGGACTTGGTTGTCTTTCAGGCGTTCCTCGAGAAGACCGGCCGCCCGGACATCGAGCCCCGCGCCGTGACGCGCCTAGTGATCCGGGAATTCTTGGCCGAGGGCCGCCGTCGGGGGCTGTCGCAAGCCACTCTGGCCCGCAGAATATCGTGCCTGCGACGGTTCTTCGACCACTTGATGGAGGTAGACGGCTTGGAGATCAATCCGGCCAGAAGGGTGTCGACCCCGAGGATCGCTGCGAAGCTCCCGCCAGTCAAGACGGCCGAGCAGACCAACCGGATCGTCGACAGCGTGCAGCACGACGCCAAGCGCGACCGCTCGCCGGATACCGCGGTACGGGATCGGCTGATCTTCGAGCTGCTGTACGGCACGGGCCTGCGCGTAAGCGAGCTGGTCGGGTTGAACCTAGACGACATTGATCGCCGGGAGCGCTGGATCCGGGTCCGTGGCAAGGGGCGCAAAGAGCGCGAAGTGCCCTACGGGGCCCGGGCCGGCGAGGCGCTAGAGCGGTTCTTGGAACTGCGGGCGAAGCGCAAACCGCCCGTCGAGGAGCGCGGGCTCTTCGTTCACCGCTGGGGGGGGAAGTGGCGCCGGCTGACGGCGCGCAGCGTGGGAGTGATCGTCAAGAAGTACGCCAAGGCTCTGGACGGCGACTCGGAGTTGCACCCGCATTCGCTGCGGCACGCGTTCGCCACCCACCTGCTGTCCGAGGGGGCCGACCTCAGGGCAATCCAGGAGCTGCTGGGCCATGCCAGCCTGTCGACCACCCAGCGCTACACGCAGCTCTCAATCGAGAACCTGATGAAGGTGTACGACAAGGCCCATCCCAAGGCCTAGTCCGAGCGCGCCGAGGCGCTCGGATCGGCCCGTGCGGGGCGGCGGCCCGAAAGCGCTAGCCTGTAGGGGAATGTCAAGGAGAGTGGCTGCCGAATGCCGATGCGCACGTTGTTCCTGAATCCGCCGTCGTATGAGAACTTCGACGGCGGCGCGAGCTCGCGCTGGCCGGCGACGCGCGAGATCGAGTCGTACTGGTACCCGGTCTGGCTCTGCTATCCGGCTGGGATGCTGGACGACAGCGTGGTGGTCGATGCGCCGCCCCACAAAGTCACGCCGGGCGACGTGGTCGCGATGGCGGGCGCCTTCGAGTTCCTGGTGCTGTTCACCTCGACGCCCGGCTTCGTGAACGACTGCGACTTGGCGGTGCGGATGAAGCGTGCCAACTCTCGACTGACGGTGTGCTTCGTGGGGCCGCATGTCGGAGCGAGGCCGGCCGAGAGCCTCCGCGCCTGCGACGCCATCGACTTCGTGGTTCGCAAGGAGTTCGACTACCAAGTGGTCGAGTACGCGAACGGGGCGCGGGTCGAGGACCTTGGCGGAGTCAGCTTCCTAGACAGCGACGGCGAGGTCGTGCATGTGCCCGATGTGCCGGAGATCGAGGACTTGGACGCCCTTCCGTGGGTAACTCCGGTCTACCAGCGGTGCTTGGACGTCGAGCGCTACACGGTGCCGTTCCTGCGCCATCCCTATGTATCGTTCTACACGGAGCGGGGCTGCCCGGCGCTGTGCAGCTTCTGCCTGTGGCCGCAGACGCTGTCCGGCCACCGCTGGAGGACGCGCTCTGCGGCCGATGTGGCGGCCGAAGTGCGGTGGACCTTGAAGAGCTTTCCGGGGATCCAGGAGATTTTCTTCGACGACGACACCTTCAACATCCGCAAGCAGCGAGTCCTTGAACTCTGCTCCCAACTGAAGCCCTTGGACTTCACTTGGTCCTGCACCTCGAGAGTCAACGTCGACTACGAGACTCTCCGGGCCATGAAGGAGGCTGGATGCCGGCTGCTGATCGTCGGATACGAATCCGGCGACCCGCAGATCCTCAAGAACATCAAGAAGGGCGCGACCGTGGAGCGGGCGCTGCGCTTCACGCGCGACGCTCACCGAGCGGGCCTTACCATCCACGGCGACTTCATCGTCGGCCTGCCGGGAGAGACGCCGGAGACGATCCGGAGGTCGCTCGAGTTCGCGAAACAGCTCGACACCGAGACGATCCAAGTGTCGGTGGCCCACCCCTATCCCGGGACGACCTTCTACGATCAAGCGCTGGCCAACGGCTGGCTCACCGAGAGCGCGATGACGGACGAGGCCGGCCACCAGCTGCCCAACATCTGCTACCGGGACCTGACTCAGCAGCAGATCCTGCAGTGGGTGGAGCGGTTCTACGACGAGTACTACTTCCGTCCGCGAGCCGTTTGGCGCATCGTCCGAAACGCGATGTTCGACGGCAAGCAGCGGCGCAGACTGGCGAAGGAGGCGCGGGAGTACTTGGCGCTGCGAGCCAAGCGCAGGCGCTATGTGGCCCGGATGGCCGACAGTAGCAAGCCGGCGTGATTCCGTCGGTCGGTTCCACAGCAGCGGCGAGTTTTCCACAGTTGTTGTGGATAACGCTCGGAAAGCATGTGGAAGATGGTGCAAATCCGGGCGAATCTCCGTATCTGGCCCTCTGTTGCGGCGACCAGCCGAGGCCTGAATTCAACTCTCCGAAACGTTTCTCACGGCGAGCCGTTCGATCAGGAACATGGCAGCTGCTAGGCCAGCGAGGGATAGGCCGATGCTGTCGAACACTGGAATTGGGATTTCCACAGCGGTGGCGAGCGTCTTGGGAACGGCGATTAGAATTCCCGCGACCGCCTCTCCAGCGATCAGTCCTGCGGCAACGAGGACTCCGCCTTGGGTGGCGGCCTCGGAGCGGCGACGGAGCCGCTGCGAGATCAGCCCACCGAGGAAGATCGGCACCATGAGGGCGACCGGCAGGTAGATGCCGACCGCGACGGGCATGACGTGGGCACGGAATCGGCTGCCGGAGCGCTCTAGGAAGGCGTCCAAGGCCAGGATCGCCACGGCGACCCCTGCTCCGATCCAGACCATGCCCCACGGGAGGGTGCTATCCCCGAACAGCGCTTGCACGATCGAGGCGAACAGGGTGGCTTGGGGCGCTCGCAGCGCCCCCTCGGCGTCGGTCCCGATCCCGTAGGCGCCGTGCAGCAGGGTTAGCACAGGAGCGATGGCGAGGATCGGAATCGAGATGCCAGCCAGTTGGGCGACCTGCTGCTTCCAGGGAGTGGCGCCCACCAAGTAGCCCGTCTTCAGATCCTGCGAGGTGTCACCGCCCGTGGCGGCCGCGCAGCAGACGACGCCGGCCACGCCCAGCGCGCCGAGCACTCCGGCGCTGCCGGACATGCCGAGCAGGAGCAGGACTCCCGACGAGAACATCAGGGCGCAAATGGTCATGCCGGAGATAGGGTTGTTGGATGACCCGACCAAGCCGCAGATGTAGCTGGAGACGGCTACGAAGAACAGCGACGCGACCAGCATGACCGCGCCGGCGGTGGCGGCGATGGACGCCGAGCCGGTCACGGCGAGATAGAGGAGGAAGGTTCCCGCCGCGCATGCAGCGAAGAGCGTCCCAACCACGGCGGCCGGGAGGTCGCGATCGGCGCGAGCAGCTCGGCCTCCAGCGCGCGCTGCGCGGGCGAGGAGCTGCTTCACAGCGCGAGAGATCCCGGTCCGGATCCGCCACATGGAGGCCAGTCCGCCGACGATCATGGCTCCCACGCCCATGTAGCGGATCTGGCCGCTCCAAGCGGCCCAAGCTGCGTCCATCGGGCTGGCCTCGGGCATGGGGTGCCGAAGCAGGTAGACCGGAATGGCTGCCAGCCAGGCGATGGCGCTCCCGCCCAACACGGCCACGCCAATCTCGATTCCGACGATGACGCCCACTCCCAGCAGCGCCACCGACACGTCCGTGCCGACATACAAGACGGCCCCTGCCACGCGCCAGGCGTACTCTACCGTCGGCTGGAACACGGCGGCCAAGCCGGTCAGCGCCTTGAACCCGAGGCCGCCGCCGAGGGCGACCAAGATCTTGCGCATGCGACCACCGCCGGACTGCCCCGCTTCCAGCACCTCGGCGCAGGCCACACCCTCGGGATAGACGATCGTCCGGTCCTCGACGATCAGCACGCGCCGAAGGGGAATCATGAACAGAATCCCGAGCAGCCCTCCCAGCAGGCCGATCGCTGAGACCTCCCAGAACGGAAAATCGGTCCACACGCCGGCGATGACCAGTGCGGGCACTGTAAAGATAATTCCGGCGGCGACGGCTTCACCGGCCGAGGCCGTCGTCTGGACGATGTTGTTCTCACGGACGGTGCCGCCTCGGAACACGCCGCGGAGCACGCCCATCGAGACGATGGCTGCCGGGATGCTGCCGGACACAGTCATGCCGGCGTACAGTCCGAGGTAGGTGCTGGCCGCCGTGAGCACGGTGCCGATCCCGACACCGAGCAGCAGCGCTCGCGCCGTGAGCTCGCGAGTGGAGAGGACGGGCGCCATGGGCCCATGGTAGTCGTCTGGGCGGCGGCCCGGTCCGAAGGGGCCGCCGCGCAGCGTGCAGTCCGGCTGGGTGCGTGTGCCGGAGGGCTTGCAGTGCGATTCGCCAATCCGAACCGCTCGTGCCGCGCTCGGTTGCCAATCTACAGTGTTGCGGTGGTAGCAACGTTTCCGTCCGACCACCTTCCCGAGCCACCTCAAGGTGACCTCCATTTCAGAAGGAGTCTACAGGGAACACCTGAATACTGGCCGAGTGCGCAGCAAGCTCGACGCTGCTGCTTGCAGATTGAACCTGCATTGATCGCTGTACGATGAATTCGGTTATGGAGAGCGCAACACATAGCGCTGTCCGAACGAGAGCGTGAGTATTCAAGAGTCCGACAGAGCAGATGGGACTCGGAGCATTGGAACGGCGAGCTGCGGAAGACCGGGGAGGCGTGGCTGCTCACCGATGCGCTCATCCGCCACCTGCTCCGGGCCGATCCCGGCGACGTATGGAAGGTCGAGGTGGACGGGGACTCGATGGAACCGCTGCTGTCACGTTGCGATCACATCCTGATCGACGGAGCCGGGCAGTGCCCGCCCCATGGGGGCTCTTCGTGATCTGGGACGGCATCGCGCTTGTCGCGAAGCAAATCGAACACCTGCCGCACTCCGGCCCCCAACTGGTCCTCAAGTCCGTCAACCGCGAGGACGGCAGCTGGGAGCGGTCCGCCGAGGAGATCCGCGTCGTCGGGCGGGCCATCTGGGTCTCTAGGAAGCTGTAGCAGTGGATCGCCGCCTCCATTACTCGCGGCTCTTGGAGTCACCCCACCGACGCGGCACACTGTCTTGTCGGTTATCTCTGATGTTGAAGGCTCCCATGCGGGGGCCACTATGTTGCTTGACAGGGACTCCGAGCGATATGGAGCCATGAAGAGCCTGCCAGCACGAATCATGGAGCACGCCGAGGGTCAGCCTGGAGCCACGCCGATACAGGCGAAGGACCTCCTGCACCTCGGCGACAGGCCTGCGGTGTCTCGGGCGCTATCCCGTCTCGCCCGGTCGGGGCGGCTCTTGCGGATCTGCCGTGGGATCCACATGAGTCCGATCCGGACGCGCTTCGGTCTTCGCGCACCGAGTCTGGAGCAAGCAATCACCGCGCTCGCGAGACTCTGGGGTGAGACCATAGCGTCGAACGGCGGAGACGCAGCCAACTGGCTGGGTCTGACGACACAGAACGCCGTGCGTACGGTTTACTTCACTTCCGGCCCCGACCGACTCCTGCATTTCGGGGCCCACCAAGTCAGACTGCTTCATGCTCCGCATTGGCAGCTGGCAGCCGCACACGGGACGGCCGGCACCGTCATCCGGGCGATCTTCTGGCTCGGCCCCCACGAGGTTGAGAGGAGTCTGGATGCTGTGCTGCCGAAGCTATCGCGGAAGGCCATGGACGAACTCCTCGTCGCACAGGCCGTCCTGCCCAAGTGGATGGCGGAGCCTCTGATCAGGCGCCTCGCAGATGCCTGAGGTCCAATACCTGAGTCTCCCGGCAGCCGAGAGGCGCGAGGCCCTCCAAGCGGCGGCACTGCTCTGCGGACGGACGACCTAGCTTCTCTAGGAAGACATCTGGGTCGTTGCGACCCTCGGCGTTCTGTTCGAATCTCCGTTCGGCCGCCATCTGGTGTTCAAGGGCGGGACGTCGCTATCCAAGGTGTGGCGAGCAATCCGCCGGTTCTCGGAGGATATCGACATTACGTACGACATCCGCCGCTTCGCCCCGGATCTGGTGGAGTCCGGCGACGAGCACGCGTTGCCTCCCACACGCAGCCAGGAGAGGCGCTGGACGCGAGCGATTCGTCTCCGCCTCGCAGAATGGGTTCGAGACACCGCGCGCCCATTCGTCGCGAGTACACTCGACCAGGCCGGCTTTGCCGCACGCGTTCGATCCGAAGCCGAGCAACTCTATGTCGCGTACCATCCTCCTTTCGCGCCAATCGGACCTGTGTGCCCGGAGGTCCGCGTCGACTTCGGAGCGCGCTCTACAGGCGATCCCCATACCGTCCAGCCCGTCGTATGCGATGCAGCGGCGCACCTTTCCAGGCTTGGATTCCCGGAAGTCCGTCCGGCCGTCATGCTGGCGGATCGAACGTTCTCCACCAGCCCGTCGAACGTCATCCGTATGTCCTCCAATGCGCCCGGGCTTGCAGTGCATCGTGAACCACTCGGTGGCCTGCCGAACCCCGAGATCGCGACGCAGCTTCATCGACGAGACGTCCTTGAGGCTCGTCAGCACGAGATAGATGGCCCAACCCCACAGACGCAGCGGGATCTTCGACTGCTCCATCAGTGTCCCGGACTGGAGCGAGAAATACTTGCGACAATCGCGGCAGCGATACGGCATCGGCCTGCCCGACTTCACACGGTAGCAGTTCACGCTCCCGCAACTGACGCAGACCGTCTCGCCGTCCGGACAGATTCATGACTCGAACCAGCGGATCGCCTTTTCCTCGGTCGAACACATTGCCGTGACCTCTAAGATCGTGATGTCCCTGCAGTCGTATGTGCCCAGTCATTTCTCCACCATGTAATCGCCTAGTTGTAACCCTTGCTGGAACGCCTGGACGTGGACTGATGTTCCATCGTGTCTCTTCATGTCAGACGTTCTAGAACTCCATGATCGATTCAGTTGAACCGGACATGCGTGTCGGACTCGCTCTGCACTAGACTGCTCTAATGTCATCCTAGGGGAGTGACTGTGCCGTCCTGTTTCTTTGAATGGCTCATCCGCATAATTTGTGGGCGTCGGGGGGCTGGGGAAGGTGACCGAGGGTATGGTAAAGGGCGAGTTGGCAGGCGTCGTAGGTGCGGAATCCGAAGGCGCGGCGGAGAGCGAGTTTGGCTTTGAGGTTGAGGCCTTCGACGGAGCCGGAGGAGTGGCAGCGCCCGGTGCGGAACCAGTTGAGGATGAGGGGCCGGTGGTGGGTGAGCATGCAGGCGAACTTCGCCAGGGGCTGGAGTTGGGTGCGGTAGGCACGGCGGCGCCAGCGTTTGAGGAACTTGTTGGCCAGGGTGGGGGAGCGGGCGTCGAAGAACTGGCGGAACTCCTCCTTGAGCAGGTAGGCGCGGACGGTGTCGAGGTTGAGCTTGAGGAGTGCTTGCAAGCGGGGCACTTGGAGTTCGCTGAGGTGCTCGCGCCACTGGAGCAGCAGCCAGCGGGAGTTCTTCAAGACAGGCTGCTTGCCTTGGGCCTTGAGCTGGCGAGCCTCGCCGGCGCGGACCTTGTCGATGGCTTCGCTGAGCTTCTTCATGATATGGAATCGATCCAGAACACGAACAGCTTGTGAAGCGCGGGCCGCGACGACGGTCAGGTAGGGCTTCCACATGTCGGAGCAAACCACGTGCAGGCTGGCCGAGCGGTTTGGTCCGAACCAGTCGAAGAAGTCCTCGAGCGTCTTCTTCTTGCGGTGTTCGCCGACCCACAGCAGGCGGCGGCAGCCGGCGTCGAGCTGGTACACGAGCGTCAGGTACTTGTGGCCCCTGTGCCAGGCGATCTCATCCACGCCGAGGACGCGGATGTCCTTGAGGCACACCTGCTCGCGGCCCCATCGCACGGCCATGGCGACCGAGCGATGCACGCACTCCCAGGACACGTCGAAGGCTGAGGCGGTCTCCTTCCAGGAGAGTCGCTTGGCCCAGCCGGCGAGCATCCAGGCGAAGGCCTTGGTGACCGGGCGCTTGCCGTCAGCCCAAGGCACTTTCTCGACCTTGACCTGGCTGCACCACTTGCAGCTGACGCGGCGCATGGCGTACACCAGCCAGACCTGCAGGCCCAGCACGGGCGGGAACTGGAAGCGGCGCGGCTTGAGTCGGTCATAGCCCGGTCCGGGCATGCCGCAGACCGAGCAGCGGGGGCGGTTGCCGGCCCGGGGCCGCACCTGCACCTCCAAGCGCCCGACCCCGGCGGCATTCTCCAGCAGCCGGATCTTGCCGTAGAGGAAGCCGGGTATTTTGTGAACTCGATTGAGAATCGTGGTTAGCTGCATGAGACACAGTACATACAGTACCATACTGGCACATGGCCGCGACCATGCGGTATCCTTGGCGCAGCCCCCGCAGCTCAGCCGAAGCGGGCAAGCCACTACTGCAAGAAGGAAGAGCAGCTACTGGACGCGAGGTCACGTACCGACCACCAAGCCATGCTCAGCCATCATCGGCCCCACACTTTGTGCGGAGGAGGCCTTTGAATGTCTGCTGTAATGGCCACGGGTGACGGTATCCACTGCCGCCGGGAACGTGCCTTACATAAGTAGTCCCGGTAAAATCCTCACCGACTTGGTCCACGATGGTTGGCGGCCGCAGATGTGGCTGGACGCGATGCGGTACACTGCTTGGCATGACTGCTAGGATGGTGTCTTTGTGCTTGGTTGCCCTAGCGACGCTCTGTCTTCGGGCTGTCGCACAGGATCGTCCCAACTTCATCATCATCCTCGCCGACGACCTAGGCTTCGGTGACCTAGCCTGTTACGGCAACCGAGACATTCGGACTCCGAGACTGGACCGGATGGCGGCGGAGGGCATTCGCCTGACAAGCTTCTACGCGCAGAACGTGTGCGGCCCGTCGAGGGCGGCCCTCCTGACGGGCTGCTACCCGATCCGCGTCGCCGAGCCAGGGAACACGAAGGGGCCACACACGATCCTGCATCCCGGCGAAGAGACCATCGCCGAGGTGCTGAAGGACGAGGGTTACGTCAGCGGTCTCATCGGCAAGTGGCACTTGGCTGGAGCGGGAGCACACGAGAGTGGGCCCGGGACAGGACCGTACGCGAGCGAGCTGCTGCCGAGCAATCAGGGCTTCGACTACTTCTTCGGCACTCCCTCCCACAACGGCACGACTCGCGAGGTCGCGCCGGGAGGATGGAAGACCGAGCTGATGCGTGACGAGGAGGTGCTTGAGAGCCCGACCGACCTGAATTCGATTACGCGGCGCTACACCGAGGAGGCGGTCGCATTCTTGGAGCGCCACCGTACCAAGCCATTCTTCCTGTACTTGTCGCACACGATGCCTCATGTACCGTTGGGGGCGTCGGAGGAATTCCGGGGGCGGTCCGTGCGAGGATTGTACGGAGATGTTATCGAGGAGATTGATTGGAGTGTAGGTGAGGTGCTCGACGCTCTGGAGCGGCTAGATCTAGCCAAAAACACGCTCGTCGTGTTCACCTCCGACAACGGCCCTTGGATCGAGGAGCACTTAGGGGACTACGGCGGAAGCGCCAGTCCACTGCGAGGCTACAAGATGACGACATGGGAGGGCGGTCTTCGCGTCCCTTGCATCCTCCGCTGGCCCGGCCGGATTCCCGCGGGCTCGGTCAGCGCCGAGATGGCCGCTACGCTTGACTTGCTGCCTACGTTCGCGCGGCTTGCCGGGGCAGCTCTGCCGGGCGGCCGGGAGCTCGACGGTGTCGACCTCTGGCCGTGGCTCTCTGGCCTCTCGGAGAGCAGCCCGCGCAAGAGCTTCTTCTACTTCGGCTACACCCATCTGCAAGCCGTCCGGGATCGGCGCTGGAAGTTGGTTCTCAATCGGCCGTCCGATCCGCCTTGGACGGCTTGGTACGGGCGCATGATCGACGCGGTGGACCGGCCGGAGCTATACGACTTGCGCGTCGATTGGGAGGAGAGCCGGGATGTTGCTGAGCAGAATGGCGCGATCGTGGAACGCATGATGCGGATGGTCGGGAGCGTGCGCTCCGTACTCGGGGACTACGACCGGACGGGCTCCGGTGCTCGTTTCTTCGACGCGGGGCCCCGGCGCCCCGACATGCATTCCTGGCGACGGTAGGATTCTGGCCATCGGCAGCAGCCTCATGGCGCCGCGCTGCGAGCGACGGGGAAAGTCAGTGGTGGATGCGCCAACGCACTACCGTCTCAATGTTCAATTGGATGCACGGGCGTTCCGGACTGGGAAGCAGTCTCAAGAGGGGATGCCAGAGGCACGTAGGGAGAACTCTGGGTGTCTGCGTCCCGGTCTCGAATGCGGCGTTGCAGGCGGGCGCCGGGCCTGGGTCGATCTAGAGCGACTGCGCTCCAGCCAGCGTCCGATGGGGCGAGTTCGCGAAGGCGCGGTGCAGTCCCTCGAGCGTCCCGCCGAGCATCTTGACCTACTGCGGGCCGAGCAGGTTGGCCGTCAGGGCGGCTTGCGCGGGCCGGTCCCGCATGGCCCGGCCCGCAGTGCTCGGCAGGGTGGCTGGAGCGCTCCACGACCGCTGCCAGGCGTCCGCTCTGGTCGTGTGCGCCGGAATGCCCTAAGGGCTCTCGCCAAGATAACTGTGCCGTTTACTGCCTCGGAGAGAGGTGCGAGTTCCACTCGCTGTGGAACGGGTCACGCTTGATCTTGAGCGCCTCCATTTCCGCCTCGGCAACTGTGCGGCCCAAGGGGCACTCGTTCTCATCCAAGGCCGATGCTCTCCGCAAGCCCTGCGTCGTTATCGTGGCACCGATCGGTTGGATCACCACCTCGCGGCTCGCTAGCGGGCGGCCTCGCCAGTGCTGCGTGCTGTGGCTGAACATCCTGTGCTCGATCTGGCTCCACTGGCTCGTTCCAGGTGGCAGATGGCACCCCGAGATCACCAGCTGCAGCTCGTCAGCCAGCCCCTGCAACTCCAGCTGCCACAGCCGGCTGCGACGGCTGCTCGATCCGCCGCCGTGCGCTGTCACCAGCAGCCTCCGCGCCAGCGGGTAGGTCGCCTGCCCCATCTGCCGCCACCACCGCCGCAGCGCCTGCACCGCCAACTCGGCCGTGTCGTGGTCCACTCCCACGCTGACCCAGCCTACCCTGGCGCCGACAGCGTACACGCCGTCAGGGCTCGCCTTGCCCCAGCTCTGAGCCCTGCAGTCCTGCCCTGTCACCGGCTCCGGGCAGCCTTGCGGTCTCCCTTCCCGCCCGCCGTTGCGCTAGCGGCCGAACAGCTCTTTCCGCTTGCCAGCGACCGAGATCACCGGCTGCCGCAGGCGCTGAAACGCCAGCCCTCGCCGCGCCAGGTGCCGGCATGGCCCGGCGCGGTCCGGAGGCTGCTGCCCGGCCAAGGTCTGGCGGTGGGCCGGCCGGCTGAATCCCAGCTCCGGCAGCAGCCTGTTCACCGTGCGCACGCTCACCGGCCGCCCCGCCGGCCGCAACTCCTGCGCCCAGCGCGCCGCGCTGCGACAGGTCCACCGCAGCGCGGACATCGGATCCCCGCTCGTCAGCCGCTGCAGCGCCGCTGCCAGCTGCGCATCGCGTGCGGTCAGCCGCTTGCGCCCCCGACCGGGCCGTCGCACGCGGCCGCTGCGGGCGGCTGCCTCACTGTCCGGCCCGGCGCGCAGCTCCCGCAGCCCGGCGCGCACGGTGGCCCGCGCCACTGGGGTGATGCCTCCTCGCCCCAAGGCCCGCGTTGCGGTCGCCGCCCACAACCGCCGCAGCCGTTCGTTGAACACCGGCACCAAGGACTCGCACTGCTGCTGGATCCTTGCCACCTGCTGGTTCCTCCGTCGCGCCAGCGTGAGCAACACGCTGCAGACCCGTTGCATTCAGCATCCAGCACATCATGGCTGTGAGAGCAGTGCTGCTCCGTTTCCGGCAGGGTTGCAGTCGCAAGTCCCAGCGCGTGCTCGGCGCCCGTGATCCGGCCTCATGCAGAGGCTGCGACCCCGACACCACATCCGGGCCACCGCTATGCTCCCAGCCCATTCCGCCCGACGAGGACCTCCGCCCGGCCAGCTCAAACGGTAACGTTATCTTGGCGAGAGCCCTCAGGAGGTGGTCTCTTGATCCCAGCGAGGCACGCCGCTGACCCGCCATGGCATGTCGAGGTCGTGCCAGTTCGCAGGTAGGCGCTCTGCAGACGGGATTCAGCCGCACAGCCCCGCTGCATCTCACCGAGCCGAGTCCGTCACTCGACAGCCGCCCCCTCTGACGAGTCCGAAGTCGACCGCGACAGCATCCGAAGCTGGCTGGGTCACGCCAGCCTTGAGACCACCAACCGCTAGGCAGAGATCACGCTGCAGATGCAGCCAGAGGCCCTGGCAACCTGTGAGGCAGAGGTGTGGGCAGGACGGAGCTCGGCGTCCGGCACGAGCGGGACAGAGGATCAGCCGCTGCTCGACCGGCTGGAGTCTCTCCGAAGACTGGCTGCCGTGACGGTTGCCCGGAGGACGGCACGGCAATACAACCCAGCCCAAGCCGCCACGCTGCGACTGGCACTTCGAAGATCGCTGCCCGGGCCCGGCGCGCTCCTTGGACCCGGCACTCTGCGCAGCGCTGGCGGCCGCGGCTGAACCTGGGCCCGGCGCGCAGCCGTGCTAGACTGGGCCACGCTGGCCCGCGGCCGCGCAGCAGGCATGGCGAGGAGCGGAATCATCAGGCAGCACGTGGAGCCCGCGACGGATTCGAGCGTCCGCCCGCCTTCGCTGCCGCCGCCGCCTGCGACGCCCGCACCTCCCACCACAGAGGAGGTGCATTACCCCGAATGGGACGAACATTTCTTGCCCGGCAGCCCGGATCACAACCTCGCAGCGGTCGAAGCGCTCCACATCGTCGACCGCCTGACCCAGCGGGACCGCGACTGGACCGCGATCGACGTGTTCCTGTACTACCAGGAGCACAACAACACGGCCCAGCTCGCGCCGGACGTGATGGTGGTGCTCAACCACCGCTTCCGGGGCCAGGGCAGCTACCGGGTGTGGATCGAGGGCAAGCTGCCGGACTTCGTGCTGGAGATCATCTCGCCGTCGAGCAAGAAGCACGACGCGAAGCTGAAGAAGCAAGTGTACGAGCGGCTCGGCATCCAGGAGTACTTCCTCTACCATCAGGACCCGTCCCATGCGTTCCCGCGCTTGGTCGGCTACCGCCAGAAGGATGCCGCGCAGGGCGAGGGATACAGGGAGCTGCCGGTGGCGCCGGACGGGGCGATCCGCAGCCAGGTGCTCAACGCCACGCTGCGCCCCTCGGGCTTGCTGCTGCGCGCCCACAACCTGAGCACGAACGAAGAGATTCCGACGCGCGCCGAAGCCGAGGCCGCCGAGGCCGCCGCGAGGGCCAGGGCCGAACGGGCCGAGGCCGCCGAGGCCGCCGCGAGGGCCAAGGCCGAACGCGAAGCCGAGCTGCGCGCACAGGCCGAGGCCGCAGCGGCCGCCGCGAGCGCCAGGGCCGAACGGGCCGAGGCCGCAGCGGAGCGCGACCGCCGGGAGGTCCTGCGCCTCAAGCGACTGCTGACGCAGCGCTAGGCGACTTCCCGCTCAAGCCGGGAACGCACCGTTCTGCAGGCTTCAGTCGAGACCCGCCCCCCTCCGACCGCAACCGCTCGATCCGAACCCCCAACACCGCCCCCGTGAGGCCCTCCGTGAGTGCGACTTCGACCGGGCTGGCGCCCGGCGCTCGAGTTCGCCGCTGGGTGCCACCAGTAGGTGCCGGTGGCTCGGAGAGAGGCAGCATGATCGGCTCAATGACACTCGTGGCATTACACCTTGGTGAGCGTTCCCGGCCGTCGTGACGAGGGCTCAGACTCGCTTGCGGTGGGGCCGGCCTCCACACTCAGGGCTGCGGCAATCCGAGCCGCCTGCAGGCCCGGATGAGGGGCTTGGCAGCTTTCGATCAGACCGCCCTCGACGGTCCTCATCCTCGTCGTCAATGACGGTCAGAAGACCCGTAGGTGGCGGCCCACTGTCACGCCGTCAGGGAGGGTTCGGGACGGCAAGTGGCGAGATCGGGGTTGCAGCCGGCAGGCAGCGCACGGGCAGAGATGGCAGCGGCGGGGAGGGCGGTCATGGCAGTGCGAGGCGGAGCGAGGGCAGTCCATTCCGTCGAGGCGCGTGCCTTCCCCCGCTGACGTTCTCAGCTTCCGGGGGGCTTAGGGCTCTCGCCAAGATAACTGTGCCGTTTACTGCCTCGGAGAGAGGTGCGAGTTCCACTCGCTGTGGAACGGGTCACGCTTGATCTTGAGCGCCTCCATTTCCGCCTCGGCAACTGTGCGGCCCAAGGGGCACTCGTTCTCATCCAAGGCCGATGCTCTCCGCAAGCCCTGCGTCGTTGTCGTGGCACCGATCGGTTGGATCACCACCTCGCGGCTCGCTAGCGGGCGGCCTCACCAGTGCTGCGTGCTGTGGCTGAACATCCTGTGCTCGATCTGGCTCCACTGGCTCGTTCCAAGTGGCAGATGGCACCCCGAGATCACCAGCTGCAGCTCGTCAGCCAGCCCCTGCAACTCCAGCTGCCACAGCCGGCTGCGACGGCTGCTCGATCCGCCGCCGTGCGCTGTCACCAGCAGCCTCCGCGCCAGCGGGTAGGTCGCCTGCCCCATCTGCCGCCACCACCGCCGCAGCGCCTGCACCGCCAACTCGGCCGTGTCGTGGTCCACTCCCACGCTGACCCAGCCTACCCTGGCGCCGACAGCGTACACGCCGTCAGGGCTCGCCTTGCCCCAGCTCTGAGCCCTGCAGTCCTGCCCTGTCACCGGCTCCGGGCAGCCTTGCGGTCTCCCTTCCCGCCCGCCGTTGCGCTAGCGGCCGAACAGCTCTTTCCGCTTGCCAGCGACCGAGATCACCGGCTGCCGCAGGCGCTGAAACGCCAGCCCTCGCCGCGCCAAGTGCCGGCATGGCCCGGCGCGGTCCGGAGGCTGCTGCCCGGCCAAGGTCTGGCGGTGGGCCGGCCGGCTGAATCCCAGCTCCGGCAGCAGCCTGTTCACCGTGCGCACGCTCACCGGCCGCCCCGCCGGCCGCAACTCCTGCGCCCAGCGCGCCGCGCTGCGACAGGTCCACCGCAGCGCGGACATCGGATCCCCGCTCGTCAGCCGCTGCAGCGCCGCTGCCAGCTGCGCATCGCGTGCGGTCAGCCGCTTGCGCCCCCGACCGGGCCGTCGCACGCGGCCGCTGCGGGCGGCTGCCTCACTGTCCGGCCCGGCGCGCAGCTCCCGCAGCCCGGCGCGCACGGTGGCCCGCGCCACTGGGGTGATGCCTCCTCGCCCCAAGGCCCGCGCTGCGGTCGCCGCCCACAACCGCCGCAGCCGTTCGTTGAACACCGGCACCAAGGACTCGCACTGCTGCTGGATCCTTGCCACCTGCTGGTTCCTCCGTCGCGCCAGCGTGAGCAACACGCTGCAGACCCGTTGCATTCAGCATCCAGCACATCATGGCTGTGAGAGCAGTGCTGCTCCGTTTCCGGCAGGGTTGCAGTCGCAAGTCCCAGCGCGTGCTCGGCGCCCGTGATCCGGCCTCATGCAGAGGCTGCGACCCCGACTCCACATCCGGGCCACCGCTATGCTCCCAGCCCATTCCGCCCGACGAGGACCTCCGCCCGGCCAGCTCAAACGGTAACGTTATCTTGGCGAGAGCCCTAAGCGCTGGTCGCGGTAGCGGTCCAAGTAACTGAGCAGGACGGATCCGGCCGACCTGCCCGGCTTGCCGGCTAGCTCCGCGCGCTGTCCGAGCTGCTTGCGGAACAGGGTGACCCGGTTGGCGAGCGATGCCAGCAGCACGACGCTGCCGGACGCCGATGGCGGCGGGCGGGCCTCCCGACTGCGCAGCTACTGAGGGGAGCAAAAGTAATTGCCGTCTGAGGTGTCACGCCAAGATGTACTTGCAGTCCTCCTGCTCAAAGAAGTTCTGAACGACTTGAGGGACCTTCCTGAGCTGGGCGATCGCATCCTTCAGGAGGTCCTTTAGTTCCGACTGGGTCTTGAACACCTGTTGGCCAACCCTGTGCTTCACCCATGCCCACAACAGCTCCACCGGATTCAGATGCGGAGAGTAGACCGGCAGGAAGAACAACTCGACCTGCTCGTTGCCCGCTGATTCTGCTAAGAACTCCTTCACCACGCGCGCCGTATGGATGCTGCAGTTGTCGACTACTACGTAGATCGGCTTCTGTTGCTCGGCTTGGATTGTCTGCAAGAACTCAATGAAACTCACCGCCTTGGAATTCTTCGACTGAATACGGAAGTGAATCTGACCGTCGGGCGTGATGGCCGCGAACATGTTCCAGCGAAACCTCTTGCCCGTGTCGACCACGACAGGAGTCTTGCCACGCACGCCCCAAGTCCGTCCGACATGGTAGTCCGCTCGCATCCCGGCTTCGTCCGCGAACAGGATCACAGCGCCGTTCCGGCGTGCTTTCGCCTTCAAATCAGGGTATTGCTTGTCAATCCAAGCCTTCACGTCGCCGATGCTGCGGAGGGAGATACGAGCGGAACTTGGGCTTCTGGGGTGTCAGGCCCAGGCGCTTGAGAGTGCGACGCACAGTCCCAACACTGACTTGGACGCCGAACTTGTCGAGGACGGCCTGTCGCACGCGGGCCGCCGTCCAATAGGCGAACGAGAACTTCATCTGCTGAGGGGTCTTATCACGGACAGTGACGAGCACCCACTGCACGATTTCGTCGCTCAGGATTCGCGGACGGCCAGAACGTGGCTTATCTTCCAAGGCCCCAAAGCCATCTGTACCGACCTTGACAAGCCAAGTATTGATGGTTGATTGAGTGACAGAGAAGAGCGTGGACAGAAGGGAAATCTGGAGTCCACCCTGAACCAGCGAGACGACTCTCTTTCTGATGGCGACCTTTTCCAAGAGCGAGACCTTTCTAAAGTCCTGCTTAAAGCTTAGCTTAATATTCCGATAATACCATGCTCAGCACACGGTTCGCAAGCGTATTTGAGGTGGAATAGAGTGCTAGAATGCTCGGAAATGACTCTTGCTCCCCTCAGTAATAGGCTTGGCAGAGTCTCCGCCGCCCCGCCCTCCTCCCGAGAGTGCTGCTAAGCTGATGCGAGCCGGCCCGCGGCCGGGGTGGCGACATGGCGAGGAAGGCAATCATCAGGCAGCACACGGAGATCACCGCACCGCCCCCGCGCCCCCCGATCCCGCCCCCGCCCGCGGAGGAAGTGCACTACCCCGACTCAGACGGGAGCTTCCTGTTGCAGAACTTCATCCACTCGGAACAGCTGATCTACGCCAGTGAGGCCCTCAGGCGGCACTTCCGCAACTCGCGCGCCGCGGTGGTGGTCGACGCGCCCCTGTACTGGGAGCAGGGCAACAACCGGGCCGTGCTGGCCCCGGACCTGATGGTGACGCTCGATCACGAGCTCCAGGGCGAGAGGACCTTCCAGAGCTGGATCGAGGGCCGCCTGCCGGACTTCGTGCTCGAGGTCATCTCCCCCTCCAACACGGAAAACGACAAGAAGCTCAAGAAGGACGCCTACGAGCGGCTGGGCATCCCCGAGTACTTCCTCTACGACCCCGACGCCAACCAGCCCGCCAAACGGCTGCTCGGTTACCGGCTCGACCAGCGGTCCGGAACATACGGCGCCCCGCTGCAGCCGGGAAGCGACGGAGCGCTCGAGACTCCCGCGCTGGGCGTCTCGCTGCGCGCCGAGAGCTCGCGACTCATCATCCGCAACACCGCCACCGGCAAGGACTACCCGCCCAGCCCGGAGCTGGAACGGCGATTCGACGAAGTACGCCTCCAGCGCGACCAAGCCGAGGCACGCGCCGAGCAGGCCGAGGCGGAGAACCGGCGTCTCAAGGAACTGCTGAGAGACTTGGAACGCCCGCCCTCGCAGGAGCCCTGATCGCCGCGCTGCCGGACTCCGTCCTTGACGCGAGGCCTCCCATCGAGCGAGCGGCCTTGGCGGGCCCGTTTGACGGGGCGTTGGGAAATGGGATGGACTACGTCAGAGCCGTGGCGATGGGAGAAGATGCCGGCCGGATGGGCACAGCGTTGCTACCGCGCATCATGGGTGCGCTGGCGAATCTGGCGCTCTCGATCCTGCGGCTGCGGGGAGCGGGGAACAGCAAGCGCACGCACCGCCAGCTGCTGCTCGCCAAAGGGGGCCAGCGGGGTGATGGAGGTCATGCTGGGCTGAACCGGCGCCCCGCACACTCAGATCCAGTTCCGGCGGCACGTGCCGGGCACCGGTGTGTACGGCTTCCGCCGCAGCTTGCCTTGGCCTGCCGAAAACTCTCCTCCCGGGCCCCGATGCCCTGCCATCCTCCCGCAGTGCCAAGACTGCAGGGCGATCCAGCCCGAGTTGCGAACCTGCCGCAGCAAGAACTGCATAGGCCTGGCAGAGTCTCCGCCGCCGCGGCCTCCTCCCGGGAGCGCTGCTAGCCTGAGGCATGCCGGCCCGCGGCCGAGGAGGCGACATGGAGAGGAACGCGATCATCGGGCACCACACGGAGCCCCCCTCGCCGCCCCCACCCGCTGAGGAGGTGCATTACCCCGACTCAGACGGGAAGTTCCTGTTGCAGCACATCACGCACTCGGCGCAGTTGATCTCCGCCAGCGAGGCCATCAAGCAGCACTTCCGCGACGCACGCGTCTTGGTGGCGGTCGACCCGCCCCTGTACTGGGAGGAGGGAAACAACCGGGCCGTGCTGGCTCCGGACCTGATGGTGACGCTGGATCACGAGCTCCAAGGCGACAGGAGGACCTACCAGACCTGGATCGAGGGCCGGCTGCCGGACTTCGTCCTAGAAGTCGTCTCCCCCGCCAGCGCGGACGACGACAAGAAGCTCCAGATGGGTACCTACGAGCAGCTGGGCATCCCCGAGTACTTCCTCTACGACCCCGACGCCAGCGAGCCCGCCGAGCGGCTGCTGGGTTACCGGCTCGACCAGCGGACCGACAAATACGGCGCCCCGCTGCAGCCGGGAAGCGACGGAGCGCTCGAGACCCCAGCGCTGGGCGTCTCGTTGCGCGCCGAGGGCGCGCGACTCATCATCCGCAACACCGCCACCGGCGAGGACTACCTCACCGGCGCGGCACTGCAGCGACGCCTCGACGAAGTACGCCGCCAGCGCAAGCAATTCGAGGCCGAGTACGAGGCCCTCCAGCGCGAGCAAGCCGTGGCCCGCGCCGACCAAGCCGAGGCACGCGCCGAGCAGGCCGAGGCGGAGAACCGGCGTCTCAAGGAACTGCTGAGAGACTTGGAACGCCCGCCCTCGCAGGAGCCCTGATCGCCGCGCTGTCGAACTCCGGCATGGACGCGAGGCCCCCACGGGGCGAGCGGCCTTGGCTGGCCCTACTTGCACATGCAGCCTACCGAGTCAGAAGCCAGTTGGGTTCACGGGCGTTCAGGTTGACGCAGCATTGCTCTGTCTCTCAGCGCAGGCTCCCCAATCCTGCCGGCCCACGAATCTGTCCCGCCTACCCTGCTGCCCAACCGATTCCTGACGCGGTAGCCAGCGAATGGGCATTCCGTTCAGCGGCCTGCTCACTCAAGCCTTGGAACGCTGGTCTGGCGGGCAGCGAACACGTTCGAAGTAACTTCATGCTGACGCCACCATGATCCGAGCGGGCCTGTAGTGGCGTGCTACAGTCTCCCCGTGGCACTGGAAGCTAGCCGTCGCGAATTCTTGGCAGCTATGGGCGGAGCCGGACTGGCCGGCTGCTCGCCGAGTCAAGCCCCCTCCGTCCGCGCCGATCGAGAATCGCCATTGGACGGCCCGCTGCCGGAGGCCAACGGCCTGAACCTGATCGTCATCTGCTGCGACACCCAGAGGCGGGATCACTTGGGCTTCTACGGCGGCACGGCGGCCGAGACTCCGAACCTCGACGCTTTCGCCGAGGAGGCGGTGGTGTTCGAGGACAGTTACGCTGCCGCGCTGCCGACCTTGCCGATGCGGCGTCAGTTCTTTACCGGCTACGGAATTCTTCACGAGAAGGACGGCTGGTGGAGGCCAATGCGCCACGACGACGTCTCGCTGGCCCAGATCCTCGGCAAGGCGGGCTACCACACGGGTCTGATCACGGACATCTACCACTATTTCAAGCCCGGCATGAACTACCATGCCGGCTTCGACAGCTTCGAGTTCATTCGCGGGCAGGAGAACGACCTCTGGATCAGCGGCCCCTTCCAAGCGGTGGATCCGGGCCAGCACTACCCGGACCACCATGAGAGCGACCGCTATCGGCAGGAGATGGGGCAGTACCTGCTGAACACACAGACCTTCAAGGATGAGGACGGCTACTTCGCGGCACAGGTTTTCCGAGCCGCATCGACCTGGCTGGAGCGCAGCGCGAGACAGAGCCCGTTCTTTCTGTGGATTGACTGCTTCGATCCGCATGAGCCTTGGGACCCACCGCCTGCGTACGCAAAGCTGTACCGTGACCAGTGGGACTTCGACCGGTACCTGTTCGGCTACCCCATCGATGTGACCAGCATTCGCAAGTCCGACTACCCGGCCATTCGGGCCCTGTACGCCGGCGAGGTCACCTACACGGATCGCTGGGTCGGGCACTTTCTTGACAAGATCCGCACAATGGGCTTGGCGGACGACACCGTAGTGGTCTACTGCAGCGATCACGGCACGCATCTGGGAGAGTTCGGGTGCGTCCAGAAGACGCCCTCGCTGCTGACATCGGCGATGACACACCTACCGCTTGCGGTACGCCATCCAGAGTCGTCCCTTGGTGGCAGAAGGGTGGAAGGCTTCGTTGGGCCGAAGGACTACCTGCCGACCCTGCTGTCCCTGCTCGGCCTCGGCGAGCTTCCCCGGATTGAGGGCCAAGACTTCTGGCCGCTGGTCGGCGACCCGGGCGACCGGCTCTACAAGCGCTTGTTCAGCGGTTACGGCTCCTTTGGCGGCGTGCGCGACCGGGAGTGGCTCTACTTCCAGAACTGGAGAGGCCAGAACAGCGGGTACGGGCCGGCGCTGTTCGACTTAGAGGCTGACCCGTCCGAGGAACGCAACGTGCTCAGCGAGAACCTGTCCGTGGCCGAGGAGCTGCGCGGCCGGCTGGCGGAGGCGATGGAAGTCGCCGACATGCCGGCCATTGGAGAGTCACACGCTGCCTCCTAGCATCTCCGGTCGCCTCACCTCGCACTAGCGATGGTGAGGATATTGCCAAGTTCGACCAGCTGCCTCCTTTAGTGTGGCGCAGGGCCAGCATTCTGGAAGCCGTCCTGCGTTCCGACGCCAAAGCAGGACCGTTTACGCAAACTTTGCAGTACATCAGGAACCAACACCCCAGAAGGATCGTCATTTCGTATTGCAGGCCTGAGGAATTGAATCGAATGGAATGCCAATCCGGACTGCAGTCAGAGGCAATCTCGAATTCATTGTGTCTCGGAATTCCCACCGCGACCCAGGACCACAAGGTCCCGGTGGTCGAGGTGGTTTCGCGCTACAGCACCTCTTCTCTCGTAGATTGCCGAGCGCTTCCGTGGAGAATTCGGAGCGACACGAAGTTTCTGATTTCTCGTCTTCAGTTGACCGAGGTTCTGAGAGATATCCAGAAGGACTATTCTGTCCTGGCGGTCGAAGGGAAGCGGCTGCAACGCTACCGTACACTCTACTTCGACACGGAAGATTTCGAATTCTACCGGAAACATCATTCCGGAGCACGCAATCGCTGCAAGGTCCGGTGTCGCCACTACCTTGAGACCGACCAAGCCTACTTGGAAGTCAAACGCAAGTTCGGTGCAAGACGATCCTGCAAGCAACGCACCGCAGTCACGACTCCTTTTTCAATGCTGGACGAGCGTGACCTCCGATTCATTGAACTTCACACCTCGGTGGAGGCGCTTCGACTACAGCCTAAGTTGTGGAACGAATTCAGAAGGATCACTTTGATCAGCAAGGACTCATCCGAACGCGTGACACTCGACCTAGAGATCCACTTTCGCACTGCGACAGGTGCGGTTAACTTGCCCGGATTGGTCGTTTCGGAGCTCAAGCAGTCCTCTATTGACCGTTCTTCACCGTTTTGGATGAAGATGCGAGAGGTCGGATCGCGCCCCACTGGATTCAGCAAGTACTGTACCGGAACGACGATGCTCAACCCTGGTGTGAAGTCCAATCGGTTCAGGAAGCGGCTTCGGGCGGTTGAGAGGATTCTGCTGGGAGGGGAACATGCCTGCTGACGTAGTTGTTCACTTGGCAGGAGCCGGCTTCAATCTGGCGATCGCGTTGCTAATCGTCCGACTCATCTACTACCCGTCCACCCAAGAGAAGCAGTACGTCCTGACGTTTGTGACGTTCAGCGCGATGACGTACTTCGTGTTGGGCCTCTTGACGAGCGTCGAACTCAGCATCGGCGTCGGATTCGGCCTGTTTGCGATCTTCTCCGTCTTGCGCTACCGAACCACTACGATTTCTGCCCGCGAGATGACCTATCTCTTTGTGCTCATCGCCTTGGCCGTCATGAACTCCGTCCTGACCGCACAAGGCGACTATGTCCGAATGCTGGCTTCGAACGGCGCGGTCATGGCGGTGATGTTCGGCCTGGAGCGGGAATGGGGCTTTCGCTTTGTGGACAGCAAGCGGGTCATCTATGACCGGGTCGCGCTGATTCGACCTGACCGGCGTGACGAGCTGCTTGCGGATCTCGGGCAGCGAACCGGTCTCTCCATTCGGAGCGTCAAGGTTGGGAAAGTTGATTTTGTGCGGGACGCGGCGGAGTTGATCGTCTTCTGCGAAGGCGGTGACGGAGCGAAGCGGCAGGCCTTGCCAGCAGCGAGGGGAGAATCATGAACTCGAACATCCGACGAGTGAGCATTCTAGGCGTGGCGCTGACATGCGGCGCGGCTTGGGCACAGCGACCGCAGGATCCAGCCCGGTTGATTCCGGTCGTTGCGGCCTTGGATGCCGACAGCGACGGGGCGCTGTCAGAGGCCGAAGTCAACGCAGCGCCGACCGCTCTGATTGCCTTGGATGCGGACGGCAGCGAGACACTCACCGCGGAGGAGATCGCTCCGCGGATGCGCGGCGGGCTGGGAAGCGGACGTTTCCGGCCCGGCACGGGCCGGACCGGTCCGCCTGATAGTCCTGGACCGCGATCCGGTGGCCCGCCGAGCGGCAGGCTTTGGGCCATTCCCGTAATCGCCGCCTTGGATGCGGACGGAGACGGCGAGGTCTCCACCGCAGAGACTCGGGAGGCACCGAAGTCTCTGGCGGCTTTGGACTCGGACGGCAGCGGCAGAGTTGAGCGAGCCGAGATGCTCCCGCAGCGCGGCGGGCCGGGTTTCGGCGGTAGGCGGCAGTCACCTCGGGAGCCCGGTGCGGACCCTCCAGCCATCCCGGTCATGACTGCCATTGATGCGGACGGCAATGGCGAAGTCTCGACTGCGGAGATGCGCTCGGCTGCGGCGGCCTTGAGAACGCTGGATTCCGACGGCGACGGTAGCCTCACAGCCAGCGAGATGGCTCCGCCTAGGCAGGGATCTCAAGTGGCGCCCAGGCGCGGCCCCCCTGGCGGAGTGAACCGGGAACCGCCCGTGATTGCGGCGCTGGATGTCGACTTCAGCAGCGACTTGGATCCCAAGGAAATCGAGGCGGCTCCGGAGCTGCTGGCCAAGCTGGACAGGGACGGCAGTGGAGTGCTCACAGCGGACGAGCTGATGCCAAGGGGGTTCCGGCCAGGCGGGGCTGGCCCGGGCGGGTTCCGTGGTCCCGGAGGACGTGGAATGCGTGGCGGCCCGCGGGAAGCTGGTGGTGAGAATCGCAGCCTCATCCGGCCAGAGGACTTGGACCCGCGGGACGGAGCGGCCGTGATCCCAGACCGCGAGATGTTCGCGGACTTCTCGTATCAGGGCAGTGAAGTGCTGATTGACAGCGGCCTGATCGGCCTTGAGTTCGTGAAGTTCATCGTCGTCGATGCGAGAAGTGACTCGCCGACCCTGTATTTCATGAACACGGAGACGCATCGGGCCCATCCGGCATTCATGAGGGAGTTCGGGCTGGAGTCGGGCATGAGAGGCAGTGGGGACTCAGTCACGATGCGCGGGGTCATCGTCTTCCGCCCTACGCTCCTGTCCCCCAGCGGACGGACCGGTCTCTACACGTTCGAGTTCGAGCCGCGCGATTCTTATCCGTACGAGCTGATTCGCGTGGCGCACGAGCTGCTGACTGAGCATTCTGACCTCATGGCCGGCAACCTCGCGTACCTCCCACTGCCAGCTGCCGTGCCGCGATACCGCGAAGAGCAGGCGCAGTACGAGGCCGGCAAGCTGCCGGTGATCCTCCAAGACCAGATGTACGAGGATGTCTCCTACTTGCCGCTGAACATAGGAGCGGGGTACGGACGGTTGAGGCTGATGTCCGTGGACGAGCGTCCTGGGCCACGGGACATCGTTCTATACGAGACGCTGCCCAATGAGCTGCCGCGGGTCGGAGGAATACTCACTGCGACGCGCCAGACGCCGCTATCCCATGTCAACCTCCGGGCAGTCCAAGACGGCGTGCCGAACGCCTACATCCGCGGGGCGGGGGAAGATTCGAACCTTGGCGGCCTCATCGGAAAGTACGTCTATTACCGGGTGGCCGAGGACGGCTTCGAGATTCGCGAGGCAGCTGTTGCGGAAGTCGAACAGCACTTCGAGATGCTGCGCCCGCAGGACGATGTGCTGTTGCAGCGGGATCTGCATGCGAAGCGCATCCGGCCGCTGTCAGAGGTAGGATTCGCCGATCATGTCAGCGTTGGCGTGAAGGCAGCGAATGTGGCCGAGCTGGGCAAGCTTGGCCTTGGTGAGGGTGTGGTTCCGGCCGGATTCGCCGTCCCGTTCCACTTCTACGAGCAGTTCATGCGCCATAACGGCTTCTACGACCGACTGTCGTCCATGCTCGCCGACCCTGCGTTCGAAGCGGCCACCGGCCACCGTTCGGAGTCTCTGAAGGCTTTCCGCAAGGCCGTGCGAGATGGCGCGGCGCCTTCGTGGATGCTAGAGGAGCTGGGGCAGCTGCAGGCGCAGTTTCGGGCTGGCCAGCCGATTCGCCTTAGGTCTAGCACCAACAACGAGGATCTGCCCGGCTTCAGTGGTGCCGGGCTGTACGATTCGTTCACGCATCACCCAGACGAGGGGCACATCGTCAAGTCCGTCAAGCAGGTCTATGCGAGCCTGTGGAACTTCCGGGCCTTCGAGGAACGCCAGTTCTACCGCATCAATCACGGATCCGTTGCGATGGGCATCCTCGTGCATCCGAACTACTCGGGCGAGCTGGCGAACGGCGTGGCTGTGACCGAGGATATCGCCTACCAGACCGGGGGTTACGGCCGCCCCAAGATGTACTACGTGAATGTGCAGGTCGGAGAGGACTTGGTCACGAACCCGGAAGCGGACTCCGTTCCTGAAGAGATTCTGCTGAGCACTCGCGGCCGCTCGGGAGACCGAGTCGTACGCAAGTCGAATCGCGCGGATCTTGACGAGGGGGTGCTGGGTCAGGAGCATCGCGAAGAGCTGCGAGAACACATGCGGCGGATCCACAATCGATTCAAGGTGCTCTACGATGCGAGCATCGAGGAGAAGTTCGCCATGGAGATTGAGTTCAAGGTCACGGCCGACGGGCGACTCGCGGTCAAGCAAGCGCGTCCTTGGGTGTTCAGCGACTCCATGCTGTAGCCGGAGGTCGGTCGGCGCGCCCTCTGGGATGGCGGCTGCGGCTTGGCCTAGTAGCGCCAGGCCCCTTGTCGACAGCGGCCTGACCTAGCCAAGGTCCATCCGGCCGAGCCGGTGCCACGATTGCCCGGTTGGGCCCAACGAAGCTGCAGTCCAGCTCGGCATAATTGGATCCGGTGTGGCGCAGATGGCAGGCCGTGGCTCACTGGGTCGCGGGGCGGGTAGCTGCGGGACGGCTCGCCAAAGGAGGTTTCGCAGTGCCTCGAATGCCAGCTTGGTCAGTGATAGATTCCAGATCAGACGAACTAGAATTCCGGATTGGACGGGCCTATTTTCCGGATCAGACGGAGGTATACTCCGGATTGGACGAAGTCTAGTGGCGAATCCTGCGACTGTGCTCTCCCAGTACCTGCCTAGGCACCCCGAGGTTCCAGTGCGGACAGCCCTGTCCGATACCAGGATCGTCGCTGTCGTGGGTCCCCGGCAGTCTGGCAAGACGACCCTCGTGCAGCGCGTGGCCGATTCGGTCAGCATGCCCTTCGTGACCTTGGACGACCACCTGTCGATGCAGTTCGCGATCGACGATCCGACAGGATTCGTGCGCGCCTATCCTTCCGCAGCGATCGACGAGATCCAGCGGGCCCCCGGACTGATCTTGGCGCTTAAGCGCACCGTCGACGCGGACCCTCGCCCGGGCCGCTACATCGTGACCGGCTCTGTCGATCTGTTCCGGCAGACAGTGGCCCCAGACTCGCTGGCAGGGCGGGTCGAGACCGTCCAGCTCTTTCCTTTCTCGCAGGCCGAAATCGACCGGGCGGTCGCCCCGTCGTTGGTAGACCGAGCGTTCTCAGCGGACTTCCCGCGATTCGAAGCGGTGGGTCGCACGGACATGCTGGTGGAGCGGGTGCTGGCCGGAGGATATCCCGAGGCCGTAGCTCGGAAGAGTCCGGTCCGACGCCGGCGATGGCTGCGGGCATATTCTGACGCCGTGACACGAAGGGATGTCGCTGAGGTGTTCCGGGTGTGGAAGCAGGATCAAATGGCACGGCTCGTCGATCGTGCGGCTTGGTTCGCGGGCGGGCTCGTGAACCTGTCTCGGATCAGTGCGGATCTGGGTGTCGATGCCAACACGGTGGATCGCTGGCTCACGCTCTTGGAGCATTTATTCCTAGTCCGCCGCATTCGCGCATGGCACCGAAATGACCTGAAGAGGCTGGTCAAGACGCCAAAGCTCCAGTTCTTGGATTCCGGCCTTCTCTCGGCGCTCCGCCGGGTTGGGGCTCCGTCCATTGCTAGAGACCGAACGAAATTCGGTCCGGTGCTTGAGTCCTTCGTTCATGCCGAGTTGGTCAAGGCCGCAGGTCTGAGCGACGACGGGCTCACCGTCAGCCACTATCGAGACAAGGACGGGGCCGAGGTGGATTTCGTGCTGGAGCGGCCCGACGGGCTGACGGTCGGGATCGAGGTGAAGGCCACCGCGGCGGCTCGGCCGAAGGACTGCCGCGGCTTGATGCGCCTGAGGGCGGCTTGCGGCAGCAGGTTCGCCTGTGGCGTCCTGCTGTACGACGGCGACCGAGTCCAGGAGGTTGGACCGCAAGTCTTCGTGATGCCGTTCAAGGTTCTGTGGGAGTTCTGAACGGGCGGGGAACTGGCGGTGTGCCATGGGCGGGGCTCTCGATGACCCGGGTGATCAGCTGGGCTGAAGCGGGACGGGTCCACACCTAAGTGCGACCGTCGCGAGAGCAGCTAGCGGCCCTCCACGGCCTAGAGACGATGCATCTTCGTGGCGCAGCATTGAGGCGGTCAGGTGTATGGAGGGGGCGAATGGGACATCCTGCGCCTGAGAGCCAGTGGGCCCGGGCGGTGGGTGGTCGCCGCGGGGCGCTGTGGGTCCTGTAGCGCTGCAGCCCGCTAGCCGGGATCATGCATGAGGGCTCTATCGATGCATCGAATCGTCACGAGAGAGCTTGGGTAGTCCATTCTACGGGTAGAGCGTGAGACCCGCACCCTAGGCAAGACCGTTCTTCGATGGTGTGGATAGCACCTGACAGGCGCGCTGATTCTTGGCCTGCGGGGGCGGAGCGCGGTGCTCGTGTAGGTCCCTGCCGGCGCTAACGCTGATGGCCGGGCAGTCTGTCACAGTAGTGCGGACGCGCCTGAAACGAGTCGCAGCCAAATGCCCCTACGGGCCGGTCTTGCTCTGTCCCAATACGCCTGAGTGTCTTTGCGGGCCTCCGCTAATGCCCGTTCAGATGCCCCTGCCCTCAGGCACTGCCCGCCCAGCCTCAGGCATTGCTAGGCACCGACCTCGTCTGACTGCGCACCTTGGGCATGGCCATGGGTTACGAGGGCTGCAACGATGCCGCCCGGCTGCCTTCGGCCCCCTGCTGCAAGTGGCTCGTGGAACGCTCGCCCATCGGCGACACCGACCTAGCTTCCCAGTCCACGCTGTCGCGCTTCGAAAACTCGCTCTCTGAGGAACCGCTCGAGCGGTGGACTCACTGGCGCGCACCGTCGTATGCCGCCAGCAGAGCCGTCGTCGCTCGGCGCGTGTGATCACCATCGACTGTGATCCGACCTGTGATCCCACACATGGCCAGCGGCAGGTGAGCCTGTTCAATGGCGGCTACCACACACGCTGTCTCCTGCCTCTGGTGTCCATGCTGAGTTGCGACAATGACCCGGAGCAGTATGTGGCCTCGGTGCTGTTGCGCGCCGGCACGGCGCCTGCCCGAGAGGTGCTGTCAGACACACTGCAGCGGCTGTTGCCGCAGTTGCGCAAGTGGGGACCAGCTACCTTTCTGGCTGGATGCCGGATTTCAAGGCGGACCGCTGTTGAATTGGCTCCGCAAGCAAGGCGTTCCGGTGGTGCTCTCACTGGCGGGCAACAAGATGCTGCAAAGGCACGCCAAGCTACTGGCGAGCGATGGTGCGGGCCGAGCCTGAGAAGTGGAAGCAGTACGGAGCAGAATTGGCCAAGCGGGAGCGGGCCTTGGAGAAGGGCGAAGAAGTAAGTGCGCAGCCAGCAGCGACGGCACGGCACAGAGTCTACTACGGGCAAGGTGTCTGCCGTGCGGCCAGTTGCTCGCAGAGCTGGCGGGGGGTGATCAGGGCCGAGATGGTGGAGCACCTGGGGCGCGAACCGGAGCGGAACGTGCGCGTTGAGTTGACCGACATGCCGGGCACACCGCGGCGGGTCTACGAGTGCCTGTACAGGCCGGGGGAAGAGGCAGAGAACCGCTCAAAGGAACTCGAGAGGAGGTTTGCGATGGACGGCACCAGCTGCCAGTAGTTCAATGCGAACCCATTGCGGGTATTGCTGACCTCGGCGACCTACCTGCTCGTGCAGCAACTGCGCTGGCGGGCTGTGGGGACGAAGTACGCACGAGTAACGGTGCCGCGGCTGCGCCTGAGCTTGCTGAAGCTGGGAGCGCGAGTGGAGCGGACGGCCAAGACAGTCGTGCGGCATTTGCCGAGGGCTGCTCCCGGTCTGCAAGCTTGGCTGGCTACCTCCGGCAGTATGGGGGCGACGATTCCGCCAATGTAGTGAGAGACAGTCAAGGTGGCTGAGGGGCCACACGAGGGGGAGGCGTATCCGAGTTGCGTACCAGAGCCCTTGAGACAGGAAACCGTCCGTCGGAGAGCGCTGTGCAGCGCCAGCAGGGTGGCCGGTCGCGCCCGGGGCTCTCCTTGTATGGCAAGTTCATACGACTTCAGGATCCACATGGACCTCATCCGTTCTAGGAGCAAAGCACTCTTCAAGCGCCCACTTCGGCTGTATCCCGGCCCTGACCCCTCATGCATAATGGGGGCTGGGCCTCCCGGGCGTGCAAACCTCCATTCTGATGGACCCTTGGACGGAATTCCATCTGGGCGGATAGGGGGCTACATTGTGCCAACCTCCACCACCGCTTCGAACCCTGCGCGAAGCACGGTCCAAGCTAGCCCTTCGCCCGCACACATCCATGTGGCACCCTTTCGTCCTAGGGCGAGGGTGCTCCAGCTGCTAGGCGATGAGCTGATCGGAAGCCCCCGCTTGGCGGTCTTCGAGTTGGTGAAGAACGCCTACGACGCGGACGCCACCGAAGTTGTGGTCCGGCTCGATGTGGCCTCGGGCGGCGAGCCGACGATCACAGTGACAGACGACGGAGACGGGATGTCGCTCGAGCTGCTTCGCTCGGTCTGGCTGGTCCCCGGCGATGATCATCGGCGCAGGCAGCGCGAGGAGGGGAGACGCTCCGCCAAGCACCACCGCCTGCCGCTCGGCGAAAAGGGGCTCGGGCGGTTCGCCGTCCACAAGCTGGGGAACCGGATCGAAGTCACAACGCGGGCCGCCGGATCCGACGAATGCGTCGTGGATATCAACTGGAACGAGTTGATCGAGAAGCCGTTTCTTGATGAGGCCCCTGTGACGGTGTGCGAGCGGCCAGCGGAGCGGTTCGTCGAAGGCAGGACTGGGACTTGCATCAGGATCTGGGAACTGCGGGGGCCCGAATGGAAGCGCGGAGAGGTGCGTCGCCTGTCCAACCAAGTCACGTCGATTTGCTCTCCCTTCGAGGAGCCCGGCCGGTTCCGGGCCAGGCTCGAAGTCCCAGGCAACGAAGTCTGGACCGAGAAGCTCCCCGATTTCAAGGAAATCCTCAATCGCGCCAGCTGGAAGTTCTCGTTCGCGCTTGAGCATGACGGCCGCTTTGATGTCCACTATGAGTTCCGCCCGGTACCCGGACTCGACATCGAAGAGCGACAAGTGCTCAAGCGTGGCGACAGGCTGAAGCTGCCTCCGGCATCCAAACGAGGGCGGGCAAGTAACAAGGTGGTCGCCACAACCGACACGACTCGCGGAATCGGACCCGTGAGCGGCGAGTTCCATGTCTTCGACCGCGACCGTGAAGTGCTTCGGCGACAGGGAGACACTCGGTTCATGACCCGTTATCTGGACGAGAACGGTGGCGTCCGGGTCTATCGCGACGGCATCCGGGTGTACAACTACGGCGAGCGGGGAGATGACTGGCTCGGCCTCGACCTCCGTCGCGTCAACATCCCGACGCGCCGCATCAGCCGGAACATCATCCTGGGCGCAGTGCATCTGTCCGTGAAGTCGTCCGTCGACTTGGTGGAGAAGACCAACCGGGAGGGATTCGTCGAGAATGACGCGTGCGCGCGTCTGCGTGACATTGTGTTGGGAGCTCTTGGAGCGTTGGAGGAAGAGAGGCAGATCGACAAAGGGCGCATCAGGCACTTCACGAAGAAGCCGTCCGACGCCGTATCCCAAATCAACAAGCCCATTGCTGATCTGAGGAAAGCCCTGGACGACCGTGGCGCTCGCAAGACTTTCGAAAAGTATGTCGCGAAGATTGAGCGTGATTACGTTGACATGCAGGAGACGCTTCTTACGGCCGGACTTTCAGGTCTCAACCTCGCCGTCGTTTTTCATGAAGTCGATAGGGGGGTGCGCGTTCTCCATCGGGTGATCACTGAAGGGACGGACATGGAGGCGGCCGCTCGCCAAGCCGAGGAACTCATGCGAGTTCTTGACGGCTTCTCGACGCTACTCCGGCGCGACAGCAAGCGGCGACACCGTGCGAGCCGACTGGTGAAGGAGGCTATGCGGTTCAACCTCCTGCGTCTACGATACCATCGGGTCCGCCTCAACTGCCCCGTACTGGACGGTGGCGGTGACATCGAGTCCCGGTTCACTTTCGGATTGGTGTTGGGAGCCCTGAACAACTTGATTGACAACGCGCTCTATTGGATGCGGGTGAGATGGCCCGAACTGCCGGACGATCAAGCCGCGTCCCCACGCTGTTTGTTCCTCGGCATGTCCCACGACTTCAGCCAAGGCCCCGCCCTACTGGTGGCAGACACTGGCGCAGGATTCCAGGACATTCCGGAGCTTGTCACTCGACCGTTCTTCACTCGCAAGCCGGACGGCATGGGACTTGGTCTGTATTACGCACACTTGGCGATGGAGCTTAACGGCGGCCGCCTGGCGTTCCCCGAGCGCGGCGAGGTGGCCGTTCCTGACGAGTGTGACGGAGCTGTCGTCGCAATGATTTTCAAGGAGTGAGACGGATGCTTGGATCTCCGCGAATCCTGGCGATTGACGACCACGAAAAACATCTTGACGGGCTCGCCAATTGTCTCAATCAGAACGGGGTTGCATGTCTTCGGATCCCGTACAAAGGCGACATGACTGGGATCAAGCCTTGTCCAGACGTCCGCATCATATTCGCGGATCTCCAGCTCGTGCCTGGCCCACGTTCCGACCACTTGGTTGACTTCGCAGGCATCGGCGGCCTGCTCCGGACTGCCATCAAGCC
The DNA here is from genome assembly GCA_963662745.2 of Bryobacterales bacterium. Taxonomy (GTDB): domain Bacteria; phylum Acidobacteriota; class Terriglobia; order Bryobacterales; family UBA6623; genus VXMF01. The sequence continues at coordinate 1,546,103 of CAXXUI010000001.1, read as the reverse complement.
GGCAGGCCCGTACTTCATCGTGCTCTGGACCCGGTATCCAGAGCAAGCCTCGGGGTTGCTGGAATTCCTCAACGAGCGGCTGGGCAAAGGAGTAACGAAGCCCTATGATGTCCGCCCGCTGGATAAGTCCGACCACATGGATCCGGACGGCAACATCAGCGGCGACAGCCTAATGGAGAAGATCGTAGACATCACTCGCGGTTTGCCCCAAGTCGGTGCGCTCTTCGACTGGGAGGGGCGTGTTCTGCGTGCGGCTGGTCGCACCCTGTCTTCAATTTTGGACTTGGCTTCGACCGAAAAAACTGAAAATCGCCCGGATCGCCTAGGCTGGTTTCTCGGGTGCCTTGGAGTCGAATCAGTCGGTAGGGATCACGTTAATAATGATCGGTTCAGGGCGATTAATGATGCGCTACTCCCAATCTTAGCCGACCGGATCTCCAAGACTGGACTGAACGACACGGACGACGACATTTGGCGCACGGCGGTGCGAATTCCAGACAAGAACAAACCGTTGCTAATCGAGCAGGCGGCAAGACTGAATCGGCTGGTCCATATCGCGGATCCGAGCAATACGTCCTCAGCGGCACGAGGGGCCGTGGTCCAGCTTCCCGACTCGCGTCGTGAAAACTTCCAGGATCAATTCGGCATCAAGGAGAAGGAAGCGGCTAGCAAGTGTTTCCGCTGCAAGGATTTTGATCCCGCTTGCAGTCGTATTCGGTGGATCTTGGTTCAATGCCAAGCCGCTTGCGACTACGCCCAATCCAGTTCAGGATCGGTGCCCTTATATCTCGGCCTCGACTTCCCGGAGAAAAACCGACCGAAGGGGGGGAAGATGCCTCAGTCGATATGGCGTGGGCCTGCCTTCCAGTTCGAGAGAGAAATTCGTCATTTGCGTGTCAATGCAGGTTTTCCCTTGGCGCTAGGTTCCACGGAGCTACAGACTCTCAAGCCACTGTATCGACTCCGGGAGCAAATCCTGAATGACCTAGTCTATCACCTTCACAGCTACGGCGCCCGACCCGGAATGATGTCGTTCCGCGTCAAATAGGCACAGGCCGCGTCTCGACCTCATCAGCATCCTTGAGGGGACCGAGGATCCGATCAGTCTCTGGACACCAACGACCGCACCACGGCTTCCATAACAGGCGGGCACACTCCGTTTCCGAGTAATTTTATCCTGTCCCTGCGGGTCCCCACCGGCAGCTTGAAGTCATCACTGTGCCCCATCGCCCGGCGAAGTTCAGGAACCTGCAGCATCCGCATTCTCCACATGTCGCCGTCATGCTCGACGAGGGCGAATCGATCCACTGTGGTGATAGTCCGCAGCGGGCGGTCCAGTGGCTGCCAGCCACCACTTCCGTCGTTGCCGTAGTAGACTAGCAGGAAGCTCGTGCCCTCTCTCAGCGTGGCGAACGCCCGCTTTGCCTTGGTGATCGTTGCCTTTGCTCTCCTTGGACTGAACAGAGGTGACATCCTCCACGTTCCGGGTTCGTCGAGAATGGACTTCGCGGTCGCCGGGTCTTTGTCTTCCGGTGGAACATCGAAGTCGGGTTTTTGCTCACGATCTGCCATCACGAACAGCCGTCGACGTGATTGCGGCACACCGAAGTCCGATGCGTTGAGAACGTATTCCGCGAGCTTGTAGCCAAGCTTCCGGAGGGAGTCCTTCAACTCGTCATAGCGAGACCACGGCCGCATGTGGATCACGTTTTCCAGCACTAGCCACCGCGGCTGGAATACCCGAGCGTACTCGATGGTCAACAGCGCTGTGTCCCGGCTGGGCTCGTTGAGCGGCGCCGCTCCACGAGCGCAAGTGTGGTTTCTGCATTCCGGCGATGCCAGCAAGAGATCGACCGAACCGATCCGGCGCTTCAGGTCCGGCATGGCGACATCTTCAAGTAGGCCCGTGACGACGCTTGCATTCGGGAAGTTGGCACTATAGGTGTCAGTGGCGACTCGGCAGGCGTCGATCCCTGCGACGATTTCCGTCCCTGCGGCTCTGGCACCCGCGCTGCTGCCGCCTCCTCCGCAGAAGATATCGAGGGTACGGACCATGTTTGTCACGCTAGACCTAGGTTAGCAGAGCTTGAGTTCTTCGGACGGTCGGGAGATCCGCTCCGCCATTCCTCCTCGGACGGGCCAAGAACTGCCCTCCGACAGCGGTCCGACTCTTCGTCTCGCATTCCGAGATCCAGAGATCCTGACCCCTTAGTGTGAAACAGGCTTGGGCGGCGGACACACCCTCCCCAACCCGCGCTCACCTGCGATGGGCGGGTGCCTGGCGGGGTGCGCTCGCCAAGCGTTGCATCGTTGCGCCGGTCCGGGCAGCCCCGAATTATGGCCCGAACCGTGTGCTGATCACAATGCCGGCGAGCACACCCGCGTCTCAAGCTGAAGACCGCATGATCGCACAGACGCCGACGGAGCGACTGCCGCATCGGTCTGTTTCATCGCTTCGGGGTGGCCGCTGGGCGGCCATGGGGGTTTATGTCAAGAAGGGTTGCCAGCACAGTGCAAACCCGCCGGGACAGTGGGCAGGGTGCCAGGCACTCTGCGACGCTGTCGTCACCAGCGTGGCTGGGGGATCGGGTCCCGACCACCGAGTTTCGCGCTGCTGGGCAGCCGCTTGGGCTGCCTGGTGCGGGGGCCGGACTGCTCCGCGGAGGCAGCTGCCGGCCGGCAGCGCTCGCTCCACAGCGGGCCTTGATCAATGTCCCCCGCTTCGCGGCGGGCGGCGGGTCGGGTCGTGCCGACCTGGAACAAGGGTTCGTGGAATAGCCGGACCGCCCGTCGCAGGGCTTCCTGTCAGATCTGTGCGGAAAACGGAAACGGAATCGCATCCAAGAGGCTAGGAGAAGCAGGAACCACCACCCGGCCGTGCCATGAGCGCACTCGGAGGACAGCACTATGAACCACTCAGAGACCCCCGCCGCGCCGCAACCCGTGCTCGGAACCACTGTCGGCGCCGACGTCAGCAAGGAGCGTCTGGACGCCTGCTCGGATCCGAGCGGCGCGGCTGTGCCAACGACCGCCCCGGTCGGAGGGCACTGCGCGACTGGGTGCGGCAGGTGGGTGTGGGGCGCGTGGCCATGGAGCCGACCAAGCGCTAGTACCGGCAGCTGCACCCGTGCCTCCACGCCTCGGACGTGGAGGTGGTGCTGGTCAATCCTCGCCGCACGTGCAAATTCGCGCGCTCGATCGTGCATGAGGCCAAGCACAGTCTGGCGGACGCGCAAGTGCTGGCGCTGTTCGCGCGCCTGGGGCGGGGCAAGGGCTGCTCGCCCAAGCAGCAGTCGGTGCGAAAGTTGGCGGATTGGGTGGCTGCCAAGAGGGCGTTGGTGGATCATCGCGACGCTCTGAGAAAGAGCTTGAAGGAATGCTACGCAGATACGGCGCGACACAGGGAGGAATCAATTGCCGCGGCGAGCCGGGGCATCGACCGGTTAGAGGCCGCCATCGAGGCGCTGCTGGGACGTGGGTCTGAAGCGGCGTGCGGAGATCATCCGGTCGGTGCCGGGCCGCGGGCTGATCACGGCGGCGGTCGTGTGCGCGGAGCTGCCGGAGCTGGGCGCGAGCGGGCCCGCGCAGGCGGCGGCGCTATTGCGCGGTCGTCATGAATAAGGCGGGCTAGCGGGTCCGGGGCGCGGCTGGGCGCGGCTCCGAAGCCTCCTTGAGGCAGGCCGCGTAGTGCTGGTCGGCCGCCGGCAAGCACTCGTACTTGCGATTGATGCGAACGGTCCTGCAGCTTTCCGCAACCGCGGAGCGTGAACCGATCATCATTCCCTCGTGATGAACTCGTCGGTGTTCATCAGGATGCGCGCGATGCCAATCCAAGCTGCGCCTTCAGCCGCCCTCCGCTGGTCCGAATCGTGTCGCGCGAAATACCACGGCTCGGGTAGGGATACACTGAACAACTCAACAAGGCTGTCGTAGGAAGAACGCAGGGCCGCCGCCTCAGCCTCCGACGGGAGTCGGGACAGGGCCAGTCTGTACATTCGCTCCAAACGCTCCCGCCAGCCTTGGTCGAACCGGCCGGCGGCACGCAGCGCCAGTCCTCGCGCCGCCTCGAGGAAGACCTCGTCGTTGAGCAAGCCGAGGGCCTGCAGCGGAGTGTTCGATCGCTGCCGCCGGCTTGCCGCCCGATGCGAATCGGGCGCGTCGAAGAGCATCATCTGGGGATACGGAGACGTCCGAAGGAAGAATGTGTAGAGCCCCCGCCGGTAGCGGTCGGCTCCGATGCTCTCTTTCCACCTGACGGTGTCCCAGTCGTAGGTGATGTCGGTCACTCCCGCCGGCTGCGGCGGGTATACGCTCGGACCGCCGACCACAGGGGAGAGCAGGCCGCTCACCGAGAGGGCAGAATCCCTCAGGATCTCGGACGGCAGGCGCAAGCGGTTCTGCCTGGCCAGCCAGGCGTTGTCTGGGTCCTTGGCTTCGAGCTCGGGTCGCGAGCGAGACGACTGGCGATAGGCGGCTGACAGCACGATCAACTTGTGCATCTGCTTGATCCTCCAGCCGCTGGCGACGAATTCGGCAGCGAGCCAGTCGAGCAGCTCGGGGTGGGAAGGTCGATCCCCCTGCGTGCCGAAGTCCTCGGAAGTGCGGACGAGGCCGCGGCCGAAGAGCTCCTGCCACATCCGATTCACTGCCACGCGAGCTGTGAGCGGATTCTCAGGAGAGGCAATCCACTCGGCCAAGTCCAAGCGTGTGGCGCGGTTCTCGGTTCGCAGCGGCGGGAGGAACTCAGGGGGACGCGGCTGGACTTCGACTGCCTTCGCATTCCACTGGCCCCGAACGCGCAAGTGCGTCCGCCCAGGTTCCGGGCGCTCGCGGATGATGCGCGCCTCGCTCAGCTGCGGGTAGGCGGCCTTCAGCTCCTTCAACTTCTGGCTGAGCTCCTTGAACCGCAGCTCCTTGATGCGCTCTTCGGAGACGACCGTCTGATACCAGTCGATGAAGTAGCCGGTCAGCATCTCGCTCTCGCGGCGCGTTCGCTCTGCCGGGGCCTTGTACAGCACTTCCCAGCCGCCGTCGGTCATCTGGTAGAGAACGTCGTAGCAGAGGTCCCAATCGGTGCGATCGCCGGGATTGTCGGCCGCGATCTTCATCTGGCGCTCCCACTCGGGCTGCAAATGGGGGACGCCATGGTCTTCCAGCAGGGCCTGCCGCTTCGCGAGGTACTCCGCTCGATGCCTCAGGTACGGGCCCATCTCGCCGGGAAGAGGTGCGTCGACATGCAGGTCTTGGACGTTGTCAAAGAAAGCGTAGAAGGAGTAGAAGTCCAGCTGCGTGATCGGATCGTACTTGTGGTCATGGCACTGGGCGCATTCCACCGTCAGCCCCAACCAGGTCGTTGCTACGGTGTTGGCGCGATCGATGGTCTCCTCGAATCGGGACTGGGCATAGATCGTGCCGCCCTCCCGGTTGCGCAAGGTGTTGCGGTGAAATCCGGTGGCCGCCAGATCGTCTGGGGAGGAATTGTCCAAGAGGTCGGCCGCAAGCTGCAGCGTCGTGAAACGGTCAAACGACATGTCCGCATTCAGGGCGTCAATAACCCAGTTCCGCCAGCGCCACGCTGCCGGCCGGGCCAGATCCTGGGTATAGCCGTCGCTGTCGGCGTACCGCGCTAGGTCGAGCCAGTGCCGCGCCCACTTCTCGCCGTAGTGGTCGGAATCCAGCAGGCGGTCCACCAGACGCTCGTATGCGCCGGGGGATTGGTCGGCGAGGAACTGGTCCGCGTCAGTTGGTGACGGCGGTAGGCCGGTCAGGTCGAGGCTCGCGCGCCGCAGCAAGGTGGCCTTGTCAGCTTCCTCCGACGGAGCTACGTCCTCCTGCTCCAGCTTGGCCAGCACGAATCGGTCGATGGTGTTCCGAGCCCACTTCTCTCGGCGGACCTCAGGCAGTTCGGGTCGTTCGGCAGGCCGGAACGACCAGTGCAGGTCCACCGCAGCGGCCTGCATGTCTTCGACTTGGGGAGCTGACGGCCACGGTGCGCCTTGGTCAATCCAACTGCGCAAGGTGTTCAAGTCATTGACGGTGAGGCGCTCCCCGGTCGGAGGCATCCGGAATCCGTCCCGCGAAGCGGACACCCTCTGGAGCAACGGGCTAGCCGCAGCATCGTGAGGCCGGATCGCCGGACCGTTATAGCCGCCGCGCAGCGCGTCTCTGCGCCGATCCAGCCGCAAGCCGCTGGTCTGCAGGGCTGGGCCGTGGCAGGACTCGCAGTGTGCCTTGAGAATCGGGCGCACCTGCCGCTGGTAGTCAACCCGTGGTGCAGCGTCGGCCTCCGCCGAAGCACTGTCGGGTGCGGCACGGGCCGCCGAATACAACGCCATTACCGATAGAGCGATGACTAGCAGCGGTCGAAGTCCCGAGAGACGGCGTGGCGTGAGGCTGGGGGCGATGAACTTGGGGTAGAGCGCTGAACGCGAGCTTGCCGGCATCGATTCCCGTTCTGAATACCGAGGCCCGGCCATCCCGTGCTCGGAACCAGAGGGCCCGGCGATTCCGTCCATCTGCCTTGCAATCAGTCTCACTGCTAATTCACCAGAGCGCTGCTAGGGGCCGGCCACGCTAGAAGATCAGCTTCAGGCCCATCTGTATGATTCTGGCATCCTGCTGGACGCTCCGGTAGACGCCGAATTGCGAGGTGGCGTCCAGGCTGAACGCGGGTCCCGGGAAGGGGCCGAACTGCGTGTGGTTGAACGCGTTGAAGAACTCCGCCCGCACCTGCGCTGTGATGCCTTCGGTGATGCGCGCGTTCTTGAAGAGCGACAGATCCACGTTATTCAGTCCCTCGCCGCGGAGGATGTTGCGGCCGCTGTTGCCGAAGGTCCCTGCGCTGGGCTGCTCGAAGGCGAAGCGGTTGAACGCCCGGCTGGGATCCTCCCGATCCGCCGCGTGCGCATCTCCCACCAGATTTGCCCTCGGGAAGTAGCTGGACTGCGTCCCGGAAACGTCTCGCGCCGTGACGCTGAACGGGAATCCGGACTGCACTTGGTAGATCGTGTTGAGCTGCCATCCGCCGAGGATCGCGTCGGCAGCGGGGGAGAGCTTCGCCCCGAAGCGCTTCTGTCGGCCGAAGGGAAGCTCCCATATGCCGCTGAATACGAAGCGGTGGGTCACGTCGTACGAGTTGGGGCCGTAGTCGGCTCGGAGGTTCCACACGTTCTGGCGCCCTAGGCAGGCGTCGTTGCCCACGGAGCAGGCGCTGGACGCCAGGCTCAGGCCCTTGCTCCAAGTGTGGTGTGCACTGAGGTAGAAGCCGTCGCGGAACCGCTTCTCGAGCCGGATGAAGCCGGCGTGGTAGTTGGAGATGCCTTCGGTGCGATCAATGAGGATGAATGAGAAGTTCTGGTAGGGGAACACGACCTCGGGATCGGGGCCGGGACGCACCAGCTGGCCTTGGGAGATCACGCTCCGGGTCGCCAGTTTGGTGGACTTGGATCCTAAGTAGCCCAGCTCGAGCGCCCAGTTCTGTCCGAGTTCGCGCTGCACGTTGAGGTTCCACTGCTGCACGTACGGTGTTCGGTTCCCCCGATCGAGGCTCAGGGAGGACATCGAGCCGGCGATGGGGACGGGAGTGTCGGCAGTCGGGAAGAGGTTGTCGAAGTCGATCGGGCTCTCCAAGGTCGCGTTGACGGCCGACGTCTTCTGCCACGGAGCGTTCAGCACGGAGAAGATGTATTCGTTGAATTCGAAGGTCGAATAGAAGACGCCGTAGCCCGCCCGAACGACGGTTCGGTTGTCGCGAAACGGCCGGTAGGCCAAGCCGATCCTGGGGGCAAAGTTGTTCCGATCGGGGTCGATTAGGCCGCGTGCCACGCCGCCCCCGATCAGAGGAGTGTCGAGTTCATCGACGACCGCTTGGTTGGGCGTGAGCATCCGGCCACCCGGGTGGTCCGGGTCGAAGATCGAAACGCGGTCTAGCTCTTCGAGCAAGGGCGTCCGGAACTCGTAGCGCAGGCCGAGGTTGATGGTGAGCCTCGGGCTGACGGTCCAATCCTCCTGCACATAGAGGTTGTACACCTGAGCGTGGAACCAGCTGGTGAACTCCCCTTGGTTAACGGCGGCTGAGAACGGAAGGCCGAGTACGAAGTCGGCCACGGCGTTCCCTGTGGCGTTGTCCGGGCCTTGGGTGAAAAGGCCGGTGAAGCCGACGTGCCCCCGGGGCCGGAACGCGTTGACCTCCTTGAACAGGAAGTCGCGGAAGTCGATGCCGACCTTGACCTTGTGCTTGCCGGTGGTGTAGCTGACGCCGTTCACCAAGCTCCACGAGTTGGTCAGGTAGTTGAGCGGCCCGTTGCCCGTGCTGCCGATTCCGCCGTACTCGGTCAGCCCGATCGATGGCGCTCCGAAGGTGACCGGTGCGCTGTCTGTCCCGCGAAACAGGGATCCGGCGACATCCTCTTCGAAGGCCCCCTCTTGGGCACGGAGGCTGATGGGCCGGCTGAAGCCGAGGCGGACCTCGTTGAGCCACTGAGGCGAGAACACGCGAGTCCAAGCCAAGGCGATGTTGCGCCCCTTCTGCTGGTCCAGCGTTCCACCGAGCGGCCGCTGGGACGGACGGAGGATGTCTTGGTCGCTGAAGGAGGCCCGCACGAAGAGCGTGTCCTTCTGCGATGCGACCCAGTCGGTCCGACCGTGGTACTGGTCGACGTTCTCGGGGCTGCTGAGCGTGTTGACCGTGTTGAAGCCCACGCGGGCCGGCGTGTTTGGTTCCGGAAAGAGGAACAGTAGGTCCCGGCTCTTGGAGCTGATCCGGCTGCCGGGGATACGGTTTCCGGGGAACTGCTCGCCCGTCTGGTGGTCCGTGATCGGCAGGTCTCCTGAGAAGTCCCCTTCGAGCTGGGCCGTGGTGGGGTAGCGCGCCGCCTGCGGTGCGAAGGTGCGCACGCGGGTGGCCTCGTAGTTGAAGAAGTAGAAGACCCGGTTCTTGGCGACTGGCCCGCCGACGCTGGCCCCGAACTGGTTGTAGCGCAGCTGCGGCTTCGAGCGCCCGGTGATCGGGTCGCGCTCGGCGAAGAAGTTCCTCGCATTCAGCACGTCGTTGCGGAGGAACTCGTAGGCCGTGCCGTGGATCTCGTTCGTCCCGGACTTGATGGCGATGTTGATCTGGGCAGCGCCGCCCCCGAACTCGGAACTGTAATTCTTGTTCATCAGGCGGAACTCCTGGATGGCGTCGATCGGAGGCGTGATGGAGGGCGTCTGAAAGCCGGGGTCGTTGTTCTCTACGCCGTCAATCATGTAGACGTTGTCGGCTCCGCGGCCGCCGCCGATGAAGGATCCGCCGCCTGACAGCCGGGTGCGGAAGGAGTTCTGCTCGTTGCCCAGCGAGCCGCCGCCGTCAGTGACGGTCGCCGGGCTGAGGACGATCAGGTCAGTGAAATTGCGGCTTACCATCGGCAGATCGACAATCTGCTTGTTCTCGACGACCTTGCCGACGCTGCTGGTGTCGGTTTCGATCAGCGTTCCGGCAGCGGTGACTTCGACCACGGTCTCGACGGTGCCCGGCTGCAGGGCGGCGTCGAAGCGCAGGTTCTGGTTGACGAGCAGGGTCAGTTCAGGAGAGGCGGCCTTCTTGAAGCCCTCGAAGGTAACCTCCACGCGGTACAGCCCCGGGATGAGGCGGGTCACGGCGTAGCCGCCATCGGCTCCGGTGGTCACTTCGCTGGACACGTTGGTGCCGAGATTGGTGACGCGCACTGCGGCACCGGGGATGGCTGCCGAGGTGGCGTCGGTAATCGCTCCCAGGATCGTGCCGTAGGCGGTCTGGGCGCTGGCGGGCGAGGCGGTGACAGCCAGCGAGGCGGCGCAGAGGATGATTGACAATGCATGTCGAGGATTCATGGCGAGTGCTTTCGGGTGGTGGTCCATTCAGCAGCCAACCTAGATGGGGGAGCGGTCGAATAGCTATCCGCCTAGGACTGTATCGCAGCGACGGCTCACCCGTCAACGGAGGATTCGGGATTTCTTGCGGGCCTCGATGGTGTGTGCTGCCGTTCGAGGCAGCGTGCGGCAGAGGCCAGAGGCAGTGCTGAAGGTGCCGTGCGTTGGACTTGGGGCTGCGCCAAGGCCGACGATTGCGACTGGGGGAGTCTCGCCCGGACGGCGACGGCGAGCACGGGGGTTCAGGCGGTGTGACAGGGATTCGAACAATGGTTGATCGGCGCCCCTACTTCTTCCTGCACGCTCCGCGGCAGAGCGGCAAGACCTCGACACTGGAGGCGCTGGCAGGCAGTCTGAACGCCTCGGGTTAATACCGGTGTGTCCTGATCGACCTGCAAGGTGGCAACAATGCTGATAAGAGACTGGACCGAGCGATTCGGTTCTGACTTGAGCAGGCCGCTCGTGGCGCAGATGATGGGTTGCAGGGCAGCTCCCCCTTGTCCCTGGTCGGGCGTGGATTGGACAGCGCCTCTCCCCTCTTCGCGTTGCAGCTGTTCCTGAATCGTTGGGCGGCAGCCGACTCCAAGCCGGTGGTGCTGCTCCTGGACGAGAGCGACGCTTTGGCAGACCGCCCGCTGCTCTCCGTGGTGCGGCAGCTGCGGACGGGCGATTCTTGCCGGCCAACCCAGGTTGCGGAGTCGGGACTCTGAGTGGCTGGGCGGCCCGTGCGATACTCGGCCAGCAGTGGAGCGCTACTTCAACACCGAGGGTCCGGTGGTCGAGGAGGACCATTACTGCCTCCCGCCGCTCAGCCGAGTCGACCTAGAGTGGATTCTGGTGCTCATCCGGCGCAAGAGGTACTCCTTGCTGCATGCCCCGCGGCAGACTGGCAAGGCGTCGATGCTGATGGCGCTCTCTGGGAGGCTTAATGCGACCGGACGCTATCGCAGCGCTGTCATCAACCTGTACGGAGGGCCAACCGCCGGGGAGAGCTTGGAGCGAGGGATCAGACATGTGCTGGAGCGCTGTGCCGTCGGCAGCGAACCGCGGAGCGTCGTACTGTGCGGCCAGCACAACTTGCGGGACTACCGCATCCGAGCGCTCCGAGGCATGCTCTCCGCCCCTCGGGCCAGCCCATTCCACATCGTGGCGAAGGTCCTGCGGCTCGGCGACTTCTGTCCACAAGAATTCCATAGATTGACTGAAAAGATGGACAAACCTGTTCGCCAACTGAGGCGCAAGAAGGCTGCCGGAAAGATGGTAAGTGCGCACGACGCGTGCGGTCGGTTGGTAGTACCAGACGAAGACGACCCGTACACGCCAGAGCCAGTGAGGCTCCTGCAACGTGTCATTCGCACATCGTCCAACGCAGACGACTTGGTCCTTGACCCGTTCTGCGGATGCGCGATCACTTGCGTTGCCACCGAGACCTTAGACCGCCAATGGGTTGGCGCAGACCTACGGTCCAAGGCTGTAGAACTGGTGCGGCGCCAGTTGGCAGACCAACACGGCATAGAGAATCGGCTGCCAGAGGCGCACGCCCGCGCCGTCCAGCGCCGTGTACACGGAGATGCAGAGCGCGACGCCAAGCGCCAGTCCCGCGCTTCGCCCGTGTCCGCGGAGCAGGCACCAGCGAGGCCCGGGCGAGGTGCCGGCGGCACATCGGCGCGACAGCAGCGGTGCCCCGCCGAGCACCTCCAGCCCGCCCAGAATCGTCGTGATTCCGAGCAGGCCCATGGGAGACGGTCTCTCGCCCAGGAAAAACACCGCCCACACGGTGAGTATCACCGGGGCGGCCCCTCGCGCGGCCGGATTGATGATCGAGAAGTCGCCGCGACCGTAGGCAGGGGAGAGGCCCGTGAAGTACACCAGGCATACGGCGCAACTCGCGGCCGCGAGGGGCCAGACCCCGGGTGGTGGCAGCCAAGCCTCGACAACCAGAGATGCGAAAGCCAGTGCTCCGGCGAGCAGCGTCCGATCCGACACCAGCAGGCGCTCGCTGGAGCGCTTGAGGATCCGATCCCAAGGGGCGTTCAGCACTCCAGCTCCCAGAAGCAGGGCCAAGGCTGTGAAGGACATGGGGGGACTCGGAGACAGAGTTCGCGGAGTCCGGTCCGAAACTCCTCCAATCTGCCTGATCAGTCTAGTCGACGCAGCAGGCTTGCCAAGGTTGGAAACACCGGCGAGACTGCGCTTTGTGTCTCGCCCTGCGGTCCTGGGAGACGCCCAGGGAAGCCTGATTGCTCCCATTCAGTTGACCTGAGACAGCTCTCCCGGCCACAATCCACGGCATATCGGCCACGAACGCCGACTTCAGCCTTCCTGCGTCCGTCGTCAGGGACCAAGAGACACACAGACGGCCGGGTAAGAATATGAGGCACCTACACTACCTAACGATTCGCAATTTCAAGGTGTTTGGCGACAGCACCCGAATTGAACTCGACAATCCGGCAGTCTTGGTTGGCCCCAATAACTGTGGCAAGACGACGGCACTTCAGGCGATAGCGCTCTGGTCCCAAGCAGTGCAGACGTGGGTCGATCGCAAGGGTACAGCTGTCCCAAAAGAGCGCACTTCGACCGGCCTCAACCGGCTAGCCGTCGTTGCAGTTCCCGTTCGAAGTACACGCGACTACTGGCACAACATGGCCGTTAGAACCGGGCCCAAGAACATAGCGCTGGAGATCACACTCGGAGTCCTTCATGAGAATCGAGTGAAGCCGGTAACCATGCGGATGCGATGTTTCGGGGACGAAACCGTGTATTGCTCACCTGACCAAGCGACTCTGGATAATCTCGAGTTCATCAGGGCCGCAGCTGGCCTGAACGTACGACTGCTGTACCCGATGTCCGGCATTGAAACAGAGGAGCCGATAATCCAACCTGGACGCATAGATGTTCTGCTTGGGCAGGGTCAGACGGCTCAGGTGCTGCGCAACCTGTGTTTGACGGTGTTGAGGAAGGATCCCGCAGAATGGTCGCGAATAGAGAAGCTGATGAAGCGTCTTTTTGCAGTGCAACTAAGGAAACCTACCGAGACCGGGCGTGGCGCTATCGACCTCTATTATCGCCAACATGGGGTACGAAAACCCGTAGACATTGCTCTCGCTGGTCGGGGCCTTCAGCAGATGCTTCTCATCTTGGCGTATCTTCACTCGCATCCTGGCAGTGTACTCTTGATCGACGAGCCAGACGCGCATCTGGAGATCCTTCGCCAGAGGCAAGCCTATGTTCTACTGCGCGAAGAAGCAGCACGGAATGACTCCCAAGTCGTACTTGTTACACACTCGGAAGTGATTCTAAACGAGGCGCTTGATCGCAATGTGACACTGCTCCTTGGCGGGGGATCTGACCAGTTGGCATCCAAGACGAACATCGTTAATGCACTTCGTCACTACGGCGCCGAGCACTACATCCGCGCACGGCAGCAGGGATACGTTCTCTATGTCGAGGGCAGCACTGACTTGGCCATATTGCAGGCATTAGCAACAAGACTGAACCATCCTGCCGCCGATTTGTGGGACGAGACAGCGAACGTTTACTATGTTCGGGACAATTACCCCGAGCCGGATCAGGATTCCGAACTCGAGCGCGTCGAAGGAGGCTTCGGACTCATTCCCGACAGACACTTTTTCGCACTACGTCCGATGTTGCCACAGTTGACAGCGTTAGCGATCCTCGACCGCAATGGACGCCACAGGGCGGACTCCGACCAAGGGGGCTTGGTCACGTCCTATTGGCGACGGTACGAGATCGAGAATTACATAGTCCGCCCCGATGTATTGCGCGCTTATACGACACACGCGTATAGAGACCTCCCACTGTTCGACCGGTTCCGGCGTGAAACCGACGAAGTGTTGGACGAGCTGGTGCTCAACAGAGTGTTTGATGGCGACGCACGTGACTTTCAGACTTGGAAAGGACTGGATCCTGACGCCGTGCGACTGTTATGGGAAGCCAAAACGGAAGGGATCAAGCTGAGTGACTTCGCCGAGGAGTTCTTCCGGCGGTTAGCGGAGAAGCTCGGCCACGCAATGTTGCTGCGGAAAAGCGACCTCCATCGTCTGGTCACGTTCGTGGACGCGGAGACGATCGCAAAGGAGGTATCAGAGAAGCTGGGGCTGCTGGTCGACTTGTTTGAAAAGGCGAGCGAGTCTGACTCTTTGAGTTGACACTGCGCCGCTAGGGGGCGGAAGGCCGGACGGGGCAGCGGCCCCTCGGCGGACCGTCCTTCGGAGCCGTCACAGGCCCGGGGACCGCGACGGAACGCCTGCGACAACCTCGCGGTGTCCACCGGCGAGTTGGCCAGCAGGCACGATCACTTCATGTCACGATTCAGACTGCGAGCTGGCGATGATGCACAGGCCTAGGAAGAGGACGCTGTCACCGACGTATTGAGGGTTGCGTGGGAACCGGTAGGGGCCGGCGGGAAGGAAGCCGTCCTTCAGGCCCAGAGATCGTGACCTCTGGCGCCTCGACCGTGACGCAGTTGGTGGTCGGTTCATGGAGCGCTGGCTGGGTCGTTCTGAGCCGCATCGGCCTGCCGTGTCGTGTCCGGGCAGCGGGTCGGACTGGCGGAGGTGCGCGTGCCGAGTGGTCGGGGAGAGGTGCCGCCCAGCCGGGGCCGGGCGGGCAGCCGGTGCGGTCGGCGGGTTGCCGGTCGAGCCGTTCAGCCCGGTCACCAGCATCGCCGTTTCGGCGCGGTGGGCGATCATCTTGAGCAGCAGTAGTTGGCGCAGCGGCTCGGTCACGGATTGGTAGCCCAGGACGGCGTCGCTACAACAGCAGTTGCGAAGCATGATGATCCGTGGGGTGAGAGCAAGGATGCCCAACCAGGGCGTTCCATGCCTGAGCGTGATCGCTGGTCTTGATAGCGAGAAGCTCCCGAACGGGCCGGCTGGAATAGCGGCTGCATGCCGGGAGGCGTACTGCTAGGCCGGACTCCATGACCAGCACTGCCAGCACGGAAAGGCGACATCAGGAGAATGCCTCGCGATGACCCAGTGCTGGAAACCAGCCCGTCAGTAGCGCTGAGCAGGGAAGTGGCTGGATTGAGTCGGCCTGAATCGCCAGCTTGCCGCACCGGCGGCTGGGTGATGGAGTGTCGGCGTGTGGAGTTACGGAGTTTGGACACTGAGTGGCTGGGCAGTCCGTGCGATACTCGGCGAGTAGTGGAGCGCTACTTCAACACCGAAGGCCCGGTAGTCGAGGAGGACCACTACTGCCTCCCGCCGCTCAGCCGAGTCGACCTAGGGGGGATTCTGACGCTCGTCCGGCGCAAGAAGTACTTCTCGCTGCATGCCCCGCGGCAGACCGGCAAGACGTCGACGTTGATGGCGCTCTCCGGGAGGCTTAATGCGACCGGACGCTACCGCAGCGCTGTTATCGACTTGCACGGAGGGCAGTCCGCCGGGGATAGCTTGGAGCGAGGGATCAAATATGTGCTGGAACGCTGTGCCCGCGGCGCCGAGAAGACATTGGAGGACACTTCCCTCTACGCCTTGGTTAGCGGCGTTATGGCAGACATCTCGCCGTTGTCGGCGCTAGAGCTGTTTCTGAGCCGCTGGTCGGCATCCGATCCTAGGCCGTTGGTGCTGCTGGCAGACGAGGGTGACGCTCTCACTGATCGAGTGCTGCTGTCGGTGCTGGAGCAGTTATGCGCCGGGTACTGCCGTCGCCCGAGCGCGTTCCCGCAGAGCGTCGTACTGTGCGGACAACACAACTTGCGGGACTGCCACATCCGAGCTCTCCGTGGAATACTCTCCGCCCCTCGGGCCAGCCCGTTCCACATCATGGCAACGGCCCTGCGGCTCAGCGACTTCTCTCCGCAAGGAGTAACGACCTTGCTGGGCCAGCACACCGCGGAGACGGGGCAGCAGTTCGGGGCGGGGGCGCTGGAGCGCGTCTGGCAGCTGACCCGCGGCCAGCCGTGGCTGGTGAACGCGCTCTGCTTCGAGACCTGCTTCGGGGAGCGGGGTGTGACCGACCGTGCTCGGCCGATCGGATTGGAGGATGTCGAGGACGCCAAGGAGGCGCGCATAGCGAGCCGGGTCACGCACTTGGACCAGCTGGCGGTGAAGCTGCGGGAGGGGTCGGTGCGGCGCGTCATCCAGCCGCTACTGGCAGGCACGGAGGCGCCGAGGAGCTTGTCCGACGAGGACTTGGCCTATGTCCGCGACTTGGGCTTGGTGCGTCGGGAGAATCCGGTGGAGATTTCCAACCCGATCTACCGGGAGATGATCCCGAGGCAGCTGGCAAGCACGCCGGCGTCTTACATCCCCGACCGCAAGGGCTGGTACGTGAGGCCCGGCCACCGCTTGGACTTGCGGCGGCTGATGGAGGCGTTCCAAGGCTGGTACCGGGAGAACTCCGAGCACTGGCTGGCGGAGGTGGAATACGAGGAGGCGGGCCCGCACCTGCTGCTGCGGGGTTCCTGCACCGCGTGGCGAACCGCGGCGGGCAGATCGAGCGGGAGCACGCGCTGGGCCGGGGCCGGACGGACATCCTGATCCGCTGGCCGGACCGCGAGGGCGGGAGTCCGTGGCGGGGGGAACGGCACGTGATCGAGTGCAAGACGCTGCGCCCGGGCCGCGCCTTGGAGGCGGTCATGCGGGCCGGGTTGAGGCAGACGGCGCGCTACATGGACTGCTGCCAAGCGGAGTCGGGGCACTTGGTGGTCTTCGACCGGCGGCCGGCCAAGAGCTGGGCGGAGCGGATCTTCCAGAGAGATCCTGAACCGGGGGACAGTCCGCCGATCACCGTCTGGGGGGTGTAGCGAGTCGGCGCGTGGTCAACCGCCACGCAGGCGAGCCACCGCAGTTCTGGAGACTCTGGGCAGCTGACGTAACGAGAGTAGAGCGACCGAGAATTGGAAGGCGTGGCTCTCCGGGCTCCCCCTCACTTCGCCCCTCGTACAATGGCGCAGGAAGCATGCGGTTCTTCAGCATTGCAGGTCCGGTCGTGTCGAGCAAGCACTACTGCATCCCTCCCCTCGATCGAGTGAACTTGAAGGAAATTCGGCAGATGATCGATCGGGAGCTGTACTTCCTCCTGCATGCCCCGCGGCAGACCGGTAAGACCTCGACGCTGATGGACCTTGCGGGCCTGCTGAATGCCTCCGGCCGCTACCGTTGCGCCGTCATCGACTTGTACGGCGGCCAGTCCGCCGGGGATGACTTGGAGAGAGCGATCAGGCATGTGCTGGAGCGCTGCGCCCGCGCTGCGGAAAAGAACCTGCGGGATCCATCGTTACATGCGCAGGTCGGCCAAGTCATGACGGACATCTCTCCGTTGTCCGCGCTGGAGCTGTTCCTGAGCCGCTGGGCGGCAGCCGACTCTAGGCCGTTGGTGCTGCTGGTGGACGAGATTGACGCTCTCGCCGATCAAGTCCTGCTGTCCGTGCTCGAGCAGTTGCGCACTGGCTACTCGAGTCGTTCGGGCGAATTTCCGCAGAGCGTCGTGCTGTGCGGGCAACACAACATACGGGACTATCGGATCCGAACACTCCGAGGAATGTTGTCTGCTTCTCGGGCCAGCCCGTTCAACATCGTGGCCAAGGCGCTGCGGCTCGGCGACTTCTCTCCCAAGGAGGTGGCGACTTTGCTCGGTCAGCACACCGCGGAGACCGGCCAGCAGTTCGAGGCGAGTGCGCTGGAGCGCGTCTGGAAGCTGACTTGTGGCCAGCCATGGCTGGTGAACGCCCTCTGCTTCGAGACCTGCTTTGGGGAGCGGGGTGTGACCGACCGTGCTCGGCCGATCGGATTGGAGGATGTCGAGAACGCTAAGGAGACGCTCATAGCGAGCCGGATCACGCACTTGGACCAGCTGGCGGCGAAGCTGCGAGAGGGGGCGGTGCGGCGCGTCATCGAGCCGCTGCTGGCGGGCACGGAGGCGCCGAGGAACTTGTCGGACGAGGACTTGGACTATGTCCGCGACCTAGGCCTAGTGCGCCGGGAGGATCCAGTACAGATCTCCAACCCTATCTACCGGGAGGTGATTCCGCGGCAGCTGGCGAGCACGCTGGAGTCTTACATCCCCGACCGCAAGGGCTGGTACGTGGGGCCCGGCCACCGCTTGGACATGTGGCGGCTGATGGAGGCGTTCCAGGGCTGGTACCGGGAGAATTCCGAGCACTGGCTGGCGGAGGTGGAGTACAAGGAGGCCGGCCCGCACCTGCTGCTGCAGGGGTTCCTGCACCGCGTGGTGAACCGTGGCGGCCAGATCGAGCGGGAGTACGCGCTGGGCAGGGGCCGGACGGACATCCTGATCCGCTGGCCGGACCGCGAGGGCGGGAGTCCGTGGCGGGGGGAGCGGCACGTGATCGAGTGCAAGACGCTACGTCCGGGCCAGGGCTTGGAGGCAGTCGTGAGGGCCGGCTTGCTCCAGACGGAGCGCTACAGGGACCGCTGCCAGGCCAGTTCGGGACACTTGGTAGTCTTCGACCGGCGGCCAGCCAAGAGCTGGGCGGAGCGGGTCTTCCGGAAGGACCCTGAGCAGGATGCCAGTCCGCCGATCACAGTCTGGGGGATGTAGCGAGTCGGCGCGTGGTCAACCGCCACGCAGGCGAACCACCGGATCCCTGAAGGCTCTGGGGAGTCGAAGTACTTGGTCCGGCTTGAGCACGGAACTACGCCTGGCACCGTCGTGGTTCTGCCAGGACCGACGGGCATCGGCGAGACCTCTGTGCTGATATCGGCGAAGGGCGAGGCAGAAGCCCACGGGGTCCGTGTGATCGAGATCGGGTTGGGCGAGGCCGAGCAGATTGGGAAGGAGACTCGCGCACCTTGCCACTCAGCCGGTGGCCGGTAGCCGCTAGCGGCTTCTCCGTTCTGGGCACTGGGGGCAACTGGCGTGAAGTCCTGCCGAGCAAACTGGTCACAGCTATTGATCGGAGGATCAGAGTTCTGACCATGGGCTAACTAGCTGTGTCCAGAATTCTGCGGCAGAAGAGGGGGTTTTCAGGCTTCCGTTGGCCGGGACGGGGACCGATAGCGCGTCTTAGGAGCGCGCCGAGTAACGGGCTCACGGCGAGTGTGACCAGCTAGGCTGGCGAGTGGATGGGGCCTGTCCAGCAGCTGCCGCCGGGGCCCTGCGGCACTCTGGCCGCGCCGTCGCGGAACGCCAAGCGGTACGGAGGGTGGTCCCGCACGCGCGGCGGTTCAGGCCCCAGCTCGCCACATCCGCCAGCCGCTGGGGGAGCGCGCCACGGGGCCTGTCCGCAGCTGCCAGTCGGCCGGCTGGGCCCCGCGACCGCAGTGCGTCGGTAGCGGTCTCAGGCAGCGGGCGGCCGTGCCGCCGCGGGCACGCCGCTGGCCGGCGCGGAGACAAACTCGTACACCAGCCGCAGCTGGGTGCCCGGGTACAGCGTGCGGGTCTGGTTGAGCGCGGTCAGCAGCGGCTGCACGGCGGCGTCCCATGCCTGGCGTGACTGGTGCAGCAGGCGCACGCGCAGGATGCCGGCCTGGTGGTCCGGCTGCAGGCTGGCCTCGGCGCTGAGCAGCGACTGGCGCACCAAGGCATGGGCCTGCTCGGGCTGGGCCAGCTGGGGAGCGATCGCGGCGGCCAGACTCAGCTGCGTGCGGTAGACCAGCATGCGCAGCGTGTCCATCAGGTAGCGCAACGGCTTGGGCAGGGCTTGGTAGCGCAGCTGCTCGGGCAGTTCCCCGGCCAGCACGTAGTGCGGCGTGCCGCGGCGCACCTGCTCGGCCCCGTCGAGGGCAGTCTCGACTTGCTGGATCTCCGCGCGCAGGTCGTCGGCCTGCTGCTGGAGCTTCGCGCGCCGTTCGTCGGCCTGCTGCTGTCTCTTCGTGCGCTGTTCGTCAGTCTGCTGCTGGAGCTTCGCGCGCCGTTCGTCGGCCTGCTGCTGTCTCTTCGTGCGCTGTTCGTCAGTCTGCTGCTGGAGCTTCGCGCGCCGTTCGTCGGCCTGCTGCTGGGTCAGGCGGTCTGAGCAGCGTTTCAGGCGCACCGTCAGCTGGCCGCAACGAGTCTTCAACCGGCGGGCCAGATTGTCGGCTTGGCGCCAGGTGGGATGCACCACGCGGGCGGCGGGGTCGAGCGCTGTCAGCCGGTGCTCGGGCAGCGTGTCGAGCGCGAAGTGCTCGCGCATGAATTTGAACAGCTACGCTTCATAATGCACCTCCATTGTGCTACTGCACGCTGTGCAATGGTTGGCTGGCAGAGAATCGGGTCGCGCAAGGGTGTGCGTTGCTGCGCAAGTCTGGCTGCCGACCGGCAGGCCGAGGAAGTCCATCCTAGGCTGGGCCTGAGGCGGCAGGGTGCCGCAGGCAGGCTGCCATGGCTGCCATTCCCTGCGCCATGGCGGCCCGGACAGGCCGAATGGGTTCGAGGAACGCCTGATCGCTGCTGTTGGGCCCCCAGACGGGCTGCGGGACGCCTCCGCAGCAGAGGGCGGATAGCGGCCCGGCCGTGCGGAGCATTCCGGGAGTCGACGCTTCGAGAGTGGGCGCTGCCGCCGCGGCAAGGGCGTCCCGCGGGGCCTGGCAAGGGGGAGGATGCGGGCCGCACTGGTCCCGTCCGGCTGCAGCGCGCAGCGTCCGCTTACGTGGTGAGAATGGGCCCTGACGACGGATTCCGGCCTCCCGTCGGCCGGCCCCCCTGCTCCCGTGACTGAGAATGGGCCGGCGGCAGCCCCCGTCGGCCGGCAGTTGCCAGCCGGCAGCCCGCCAGTGCGCCTCGCCAGGCACTTTGCATCGTGGGAACGCCGCGGGCGGGCTGGCGGGCGGTCCGCGGAGCGCCGCGAAAGCGGCCCCCTCGGTCGCGTGCTGCTGCGCGGCGCCGGCATCAACCGCTCCCCTCAGCAGCGCCCTGCAAGCCGGGCAACTGCGGTTGCGACACGCTGCCCAACCGCACGTACAAGCCCCTCTCCGCGCCCCGCACCACGCGCAGCGCCGGCAGCGAGCCGGCCCGGATGCGCGACCAGATCGTCTGGCGGGACACTCCCAGCTGCCGCGCCGCCGCCTCGGCCCGCACGTAACCCTCCGGGACCACCTCGCGAAACTTCGCCCTCACTCTCGCGTCCAGTCGCACCCGCAGGGCGCCCTCCGGCCCCGACCGCTCGGCCGGCACCCAGCCCTGCGCTATCCAGCGGTACAGCGAGGACACCGACACTCCCAGCTCCCGCGCCGCTGCCGGGACCGACACCGGCTCCGGACCGCCGGCCTGCTTGCGCGGGCAGCCGGGGATGCGGTGCTGCTGTCGCAAGAACCTGACCCGGCGCCGCGTGAACTCCAGACCGCGCGCCGTGCGCAACCCCCTCCGCCGCAACTCCGCGGCCACCTCGCGGTCGTAATCGAACTGCGCCAGGCGCCGCACCAGCTCCACGGTCGCTTCCGGCGTGCGCTCGTGCTCGGGCATGGGCCGCCGAGTCAGCTCCCGCTCGTCGATCCAGCCCCCCCGCCAGCGCAGCAGCACTCCCAGCTGGCCCGCCTCGCGGTCACTGGTCAGCACCACTTCCTCCACCACCGCCCCCAGCAGTCGCTTGCGGTCCCGCCAGCTGGTCGCCTCGTGCTCCCACACGGCCCGCAAGTCCTCGCAGTGTTGTCTTCCGGTTTATTTGGCAAGGCGTTTTCCGGATTAAATGGCAGGCGGGGAGCGGAATTTTCCGGATTGCTTGCGTCTGGCTGGGGGCGAGGGCGAGCTCGAAAACTGCTACTGCAAGAAGGAAAAGGAAGGGGTCAGGAGGAGCGTAGGCGTTCTCGCCCGGCTCCCGGCCCTGCGCGCACGCAATTGCAGGCAAGACTGCCGCGCAGCACCTCCAACGCATGTCCGAAAGCCTACCGGCCGACTCACCCACGCCGATGGATTTGTCACATTAAATGAGAAAGTTCCCTTATCTGGAATCATCCAGTTTGACAAAAACAGCCCATTTTCGTGCCAAATAATGTGACAAATAACAGCAGCACTGCCTCAGGCCCGCCCGCTCCTCCCGCGACAGCGCAGCCGGCTCGCCCGCCCGCGACGCCTGCTGCTCCTGGCGCGCTGCTTGCAACGCCTCCCGCGCCCGCTCCAGCTCTTGCTGCGCCCGCTCCCAGTCCCGCGCCAGCGTCCGCTTCACGCGCCGGAACTCCGGCTCCACTGCCAAATACTCCCGGCGCGCCTTGCGCTCGTCCCACTCCTTGCGCTCCACTTCCCGCCGGTACCCCAGCAGCTGCCGCCGCGCTGCTTCTTCCCGCAGCCGTTCCGCCTGCTGGGCGGCCTCCACCGCCGCCGGCCCCAGCCCCTCCAGCAACAGCTCCGCCACCAGCCGATCCAGCCGCTCGCCCCCCAGATACTGGCAGCCTCCCTCGCCGTTCCTGGGCACGCAGCGGTATTGCACCGAGCTCGCGTAACGCACTTGCATCCGCCGCCCGCAGCTGCCGCAGATGGCCAGCCCCTGCAGCAGCGCCCGCCCTTCCCGCGCCGCCCCTCGTCCGCCGTGCCTCACTGCGTTCCGCGCCAGCCGCTCCTGGATCGCCAGCCACTCCTCCCACTCCACGTAGCCCTCGTGGTGCTGCTTCAACAGCACCCGCCACTCCTCCAGCGGCAACTTGCGCCTCGTCTTGCGCTCCCGGTCCCGCTCGTCCAAGTGCAGCTTCGTGCGCGTTCTGCCCCACGCGTACGCCCCGCCCATGGCGGGATTCCTCAGCACGTTACACACCCGCGAGTAGGTCGCCTCGCGCCATTCCAACCCCTGCTCGCCCGCATACCGCGACGGCAGCTTCAGCCCCTCCGCCCGCAGCTGCCTCGTCACTTGCCCGGCCGTCCCCAACTCCCGGAATCGCTGGAACACCTCCCCCACCGCCTCGCGCACGTCCCGGTCCGGGTCCTTGCGCAACCGCTGGCCGTCCACCACGAAACCGGTCGGCACATTGATGTACAGCTCGCCCCGCCGCGCCTTGTTCAGCGCCCCCTTGTCCATGCGCGCCTTGATCTTGTACAGCTCCGCCTCCGACAGGGCCCCGTGAATGCCCAGCACGAAACTGTCGTCCCCGCTGTTGGCGTCATACACCCCTTCGTCCGTCACCAGCAACGTGTCCGTGGCCCGCAGCCAGCGCAACAGCTGGAACCATTCCGCCCCGTTGCGCGCGAAGCGCGACGCATCCAGGCCGAACACCGCTCCGGCCCGCCCCCGCGCCACGGCCCTCAGCAGCCGCTCGAACCCCGCGCGCTCCACTGCCCCCGATCCCGAGCAGCCCAGATCCTCGTCGATCGTCTGGATGCGCTCCCGCGGCCAGCCCAGCTGCTCCGCCCGCTCTCGCAAGCGGTACTGCAACCGCGTCGACTCCCGGTTCTCCAGCACCTGTCCCGGCGTCGACTGGCGCACGTACACCAACGCCAGCCGCTCAAGATGCGTCGGCTGGATCAGCGTCTCCCGCTTCATCGCCCCACCCCCTCGCTAGCGTCCGCAGCATCATCCGCGCCAGCTGCTCCACCGCTGCCCGCCGCGCCTCGGCCGGCAGACTCCGCCAGCGGGCCTGCCGCTCCTCCTGCTCCTCCTGCTGCAGCAGCGCCAGCAGCCTGCCCTCCAGCCCCGCTGTCCGCCCCTGGTCCCGCATGGCGCCGCTGCAACGCTTGCACCAGAGTACGCAACACTCGCAGGTCAGCCACGCGGGCGCGGACGCACTCGTCGCCCTCCGGCGGCGGCTGCAGCGTGGTCCAGGCAGCCGGCCAGGAGCGCCGCCGACCGTCGGGCAGCTCAACGTACAGCCAGAGCTGGCCGTTGGCACGTCTCCGGCTGGACACGATCTTGAGCCGCCAGCCGTCGAACGGGTGGCCCCGGCGGCAAATCCGCACCTGCTGCTGTCGAGACTCCTGCCGAGCCTCGTGGAATGGGGTAGTATGACGCCCCTCTGAAGGTATTCTCCTGCGCCCAACGGGCCCTTAGACGGCCCAGCACGTCCTCGGCCGCCAGGCTGACGTGGTTGGTGATCAGCGCGGGCTGACGCTGGTGCTGGGCGGGCGACGCGCAGGCTTGCGCCTTGCGCGCCTGGCCGTTGCGCGAGGGCATCGGCAGCCGCGACTCGTCGAAGAAGCGCAGCTCGCGCACCGTGTCCAGCCGGTTGGTGGGGGGCGCGGGATCAGCCTGGGCAACCTTCTTTGCGTCCTGGGCGACTTGCTTGGCGTCCTTCTCGCGCAGCGGGACACGCCGTTCGGCGGCGCGCGCCTTCACGCGGCGCTCGCCGAGCGGCGTGGCCACCGCGTAGGTCAGCTCCTTGAATTTGGACTGGGGCCAGCGCTCGGTCTGGGGGCCCTTGCGCCAGGTGATGAAGGCCACCCCCAGCCGGTCCAGCTGCTCGAAGAGCTCGAAACTCCACCCGCCGCGGTCGAAGACCAGCGTCAGGCGCGGCTCGGCGCCTTGGCTGGGACGCCCGGCCGGCTCGTTGAGCAGGTCCAGCTGCTCCAATTGCGGCAGCACCAGCTGACGGATCTCCTGGGCCAGCGAGGTGTTCAGATCGCCGTGCAGGCACAGCAGCGGGACTCCGCCGGGCGCGCTGACCCAGCAACTGGCGGCGCCGGGCAGCTTGAGCTTGTCGCGCGCCACGAAATGCTTCGGCAGACGGCCTTGGCCGCAGTAGGACAGCACGTGGCCGTCGACGTACAGCGTGTCGGTCGGGCAGTCGGAGGCCCACAGCTGGGCCAGCTGGTCCCGCCAGCTGGCCAGCGCGCACTCGTCGGCGGCCAGCAGGCGCAGGCGACGGCGCAGCGTGCTGGTAGCGGGGCCGCGGTCCAAGCCCAGCAGGGCGCCCAGTTCGCCGGGTGGCAGGTAGCCCAGGCGCTCGGGGTTCTTGGTGCCCGACAGCAGCATGAAAGCCACCGTCAGCAGCACGGAGCGCAGCCCGTAGAAGCCCTGGGGCAGGCTGAGCGGGCCGGCGCAGGACAGCAGGCCCTGCTGCAGCAGGGCGGGCAGGGCGACCAGCAGGCCGCCCCAAGTGACGGTGGTCAGCGCCTGGGGGAAGCTCGGCAGGCGCTCGGTGAGCGCTTGGCCCATGCTGGCCAGAGCGCGGCCCTGGCTGTCGCAAGTGGCGCGGCCTTGGGGTGCGGCCGCGTCACGCAGGTTGCGCTGCTGCTTGTCGAGTGGGCGCGGGGGGCCTAGCCGGCCCGGGTCGGAATTCCGCGGCGGCGCGTCGCCCGGCATGGCGCCGGCGCTCGGTTCCGGGGGAGCCGGCTGGCCCGGGTCGGAGTTCTGCGACGGCAGGGCCTCCCCCGGCGTGGCGTCGGCGCTCAGCTCCGGGCCCGGCCGGCCCGGGTCAGAATTCCGCGGCGGCGCGTCGCCCGGCGCGGCGCCGGCGCTCGGTTCCGGGGGAGCCGGCTGGCCCGGGTCGGAGTTCTGCGACGGCAGGGCCTCCTCCGGCGTGGCGTCGGCGCTCAGCTCCGGGCCCGGCCGGCCCGGGTCAGAATTCCGCGGCGGCGCGTCGCCCGGCGCGGCGCCGGCGCTCGGTTCCGGGGGAGCCGGCTGGCCCGGGTCGGAGTTCTGCGACGGCAGGGCCTCCCCCGGCGTGGCGTCGGCGCTCAGCTCCGGGCCCGGCCGGCCCGGGTCAGAATTCCGCGGCGGCGCGTCGCCCGGCGTGGCGCCGGCGCTCGGTTCCGCGGGAGCCGGCTGGCCCGGGTCGGAGTTCTGCGACGGCAGGGCCTCCCCCGGCTCAAGGTCTCCGTTCGGCTCCGGCTGGTCTTGGTCGGGGGGCAGGCCGGGCAGCCGGCCGGCCCGCTTGTAGTTGCGCAGGGTCTGGTAGTTGATGCCCAGCTGGCGGGCCGTGCTCCGCAGGCTGATTCCGCCGAGCAGCAGCTCGGCCGCGCGTGCGAGCAGCTGGGGGTCTTGGATGGCGAGCGGTCGTCCCGGGCGTGGGGGCGTGTTGAAGAAGGCCGCCGGGCCACCCTCTTCGAGACGCTGCTGGGCGCGCTTGACGGTGCGCGCGGAGATCTGGTGGACGGCCGCGAGTTGGCTGGCGGAGGCGTGACCCATCTGTGCCAGACGGGCCAGCCAGAGGTTGCGCTCCACGCGGTCGTCGAGGCGGTGGAAGCAGATGCAACGGCAGCCGAGGTAGTAGTAGCAGGTGTCGCCTCGGCTGAGGAAGTGCAGCTCCTTGGTGATCGAGCTGCAGTCGCCAGGTGGGGCGTTGAAGATCAGCTGGGCGCCTGCGAAGGTGTTCTCGTCAGCCACCCTGCGAGTGTACCACATTTAGTCTCGATCAGTCAAGAGTATGTTGACAATCATTGCTCCTGTCAATGACTGATTGCCACTACCATGGTGTCAGTGTCCATGCAATCCGAATGCAGCGAGAAAATGAGTTGCCTGCGGAGACAGCCAGCGCCGTCTTGGGAAGCAGCCCATCGCCCCGCCCTGCCCGACCGGCCGGTCCTCGCCCGCCCTGCTGCGGCCGCAGGCCAGCCTGCCGCTGGCCGCGCTCGCTGCCGTGGTGTCGTGGGCGGCGGAAGCAACGGCACCCGAGCCGCTCGGCGTTATGGCCAGCAGCACGCCCCGCCGCAGCGTGCCGGCTCATCCACCGCTGGCCGACAGCCGCCTGCGGCCCGCACTGCGCCACCGCAGTAGGCGGCTCGGACGGGGCCAGCACAGCAGACCCTCAATCGGACTCTTGCAGTTAGTCGCGGCGGTCGACCCAGCCCATCCGATGCGAGGCCGATCTGTTTCCTGAATCGGTGAAGAATCCACCATTTACAACATCTACATGACTGCAGAAGGAGTATTTCAGGCAGTCAGGAGCTATATCGTGCATAATCACACAAATCTATAGCGATTGATGTGACTTGTGTCCCGGCAGCTGCTCCACTCTGGATAACTGCTAGGACACACGATGACCAGAAGTCTGGAGGATGCGCACGGGACCGGCTCTGGTGACGATTAATGAAGCGCAGACTATGCCGGTTCGGCTGGGCTGAGCGCTGCTCAGCGCTGCTTGGCGGTGGCAGTCTGGCGGGCTGCCCGCGCTGCTGCTGCTCGCCGGGACTTCAGATTTACCGCGCCACCTTAGCAAGTCCGGGATGTCGTGCTGGGGCGTAGCGAGGAGCTGCCGATCAGCCGCCTCGGCTGACGCGATCCGCATCCCGCTAGAGGAGTGTGGCCGATTCATCGCGGCCGAGACCCTGCAGCAGGTGGTTGTCGAGAGCAAAGGGCACTCGTTCTACTCTCAGGTGCCGGCCTGACCGGCGAGGCGACGAAGCGCGAGGTGTTCGGGAACTCGACGCACCGAATACCCGAGCCGACAATGGATTCTGGCTCGCTACTAAGTACAATATATAGACTTACTAAGAATTAAAATATACTACATATAGTAGATTAGCAAGATGCATGGCATTTTGTTGGCTCCGGTCGCCGGTACAATGGCGGCGGCGAGGGGCGCAAGCCTGCGGAGGCTAGCGCTAGATCGTAGTTAACTCATTCCTGCAGCTGCGAGTTGAAATTGGCCTAGCCGAATCTGTGAGAGGCCGCGGGGCGCTGGGCCAAGTCTGGAGGATGGCCGCAGTGGTGCGGACGGGTTAGTGGCCAGCGGCGTCGTAGGCGTGCTCTAGCCCGCCGTCGGCGGGGGGATGGGACGGGAGTGTCTGGCGACAATCAAAACTGCCTCCTCCGCACAAAGTGTGGGGCCGATGAGGGCTGAGCATGGCTTGGTGGGCGGTACGTGGGCTCGCGTCCGGTAGCTGCTCATCCTTCTGGCAGTAATTGTTTGCTCGCATCGGCTGTCCAGGCCCACACTGGATGCTTAGCGCCAGATGTCTCCTACGGCGCCGCTTCCAGCGCAACGCCCGCTTTCTGCTTCGCTCGTAGGTGAACCCAGTCGCGGATCGGCAGGACCACGGCCATCGAATCCAGCAAGTACCATAGCCACTGTTTGCACTCGCTCGGGTCCATGGGCAACTGCTCCGCGACTTCGGCCAAATGGGTGTCAAGCCATCTGCCCCATTGCGATTCCTCCGCGTGACCCGCAGCCGCTTGGAACAGGACACGAACTATTGAAGTCAGCTCCTCAGGTCGCGACACTCTGCCGACCAATTTGCTCACGACCTCACCGATCGAGTTGGCCAGCCCCGTGTCCCTCGCTGCAGCGGCGACAATGCTCGCGGCATGCAAGTGATTGGCCACGCTACCGAGATCTTCGTTGCCCGCCTGTTCCGCAATCGACGGCAGTGCCTCCCGTACCTTCGCCAGTTGGCTGTCATCCAGAAGGAACCACTGTGACAGATGCGCCGTCAGAGCGAGCGCCACAGCCAGACTCTCCACCTTCCAAGCCTTGGCAAGTGTGTTGGCGATATCGTCGGGAGTTGGCCCGTGGGGGCGAAGGTGCATCGCCGCCGGGCCGGGCACCACTGGTTCCGATCCTGACCCGTTCCACCCCGTGTGTGATTGCGCAGATTCGATTTGCGCCGCCTTTGGCAGGCTTCGACCGGCTTTCTCGTGTCGTTCCTTTAGACGCACAAGGCGCCCAAGCACTTCATGCCGCAGGGTCCGTGCCGGGCGCATGTGACCCAGCACCAACGGCTCTGCCTGAAAGTCCGCTAGTCGACGAAGAAATCCAGCCGGAAGCCTGTGCTGGTTGCACCACTCCTCTAAGAGCCCGACTTCGGGCACCGCTCGACCGACCAGCGCCATCCGGACGATCAGGCCGGCCTGCATCCAGGCACAAATCCGTCGCCAGAAACCTGGATACCTATCCGCGCCCTCGACCAAACCCAAACGGTCCATTTCGAAGTCGGCCAGAACCTCAAATAACCGATATACATCGAAATCCGCCGGTAGCCCGAGGTGGTCGTCCAATAACATCCCCATTGTGTCGTCGGCGAGCCTCTGAAACCGATCATCTCCGGCCCGATACAACGCCACATCCAGCACGGCAAGCAATGCGATGGGGTTACCTTGCGCAGGCAGCGACGTGAGCGCGTCCCAAACGGTCTCGTCGTCTATCCCGTCAAGCCAAGCGCCGGGGCTCAAATCGTCCCGCAGAGCCCCGAGACAGCCGATGTCGAGCCCGACTCGCAAGTCCGCCTCGATTAGCTCTTTGCGATATGGAATCAGCTGCTCGCGAAAGTAGGTCTCGGCATCCGGGCGATCTGGAACCGGACCGCAGAACCTCTCCCAGTAGATTCTGGACGGTGGAACGATGTCAACGAGATTCGTGTGCCAACCTCGAGCGATCTTGCGCAACAGCCGAGACTGTACGGCGGCCACTCCCGTCGTCTCTTCGACGAGTACCACGGCAATCTCGTCGTCCGTCAATCGTCTAGAGGATGCGTGCTCGAGCAGTGCGCGGGTCCCTCGTGCTGTGGGCCCGACTCGCCCGACAATCTCATTCAGCACCCGAATCCGCGACTCGGCGTTCCCGCTGACGAGCGTCAGTTCAGGAACTTGAACGCGACGCCTCTCCCCTTGGGCGTCGATCCAGCTTGCAACTAGCGTCTCGTCGTCACCCGCACGAGCCAGCACGGCGCCTGCACCCCTGATATCCGCTAGCGGAGCGGTCCTAGCTCCGGCGTAGACGGTCCTAGCTGCGTTCAAGAGATCTGGCACGGCAATGCTCAAGCTCCCTGCGAACTCGACACGCTGCGTCAAGCTGAACCCAAAGTCTTCCGCGAACATCGGGTCCGCGTTCACGATCCGCCCCCGCAACGCCTCCGGCAAGCACTCGAAGAACAGCCTCGCCACTACCCTCTCGATCTTGCCCGAACCCTTAAACATTGAGCGGATGGCAGTTGCCGCGTCCTCGATCACATCTTCATTGGCAGGCCGCAATGCTGCGAGCACCGACTGCTCCAGCCACTCGCGATACGCTGATCTTCGGCTAGGGGAGTCCATTATCGGCGGCACCAGCAGCAGACTCAGCCGTCGCACGACCCCGTCGCGCAAGGCCGCTGAGCTACCATCCTCTTCCGAGCCTTGCCGCAGTAGGAACGTCTCCATTCCAAGGTGCTCCCAGACCCAGCTACACAGCGCCCCCGCGACCGGCGCTTCGAGCTCTGCATTCGCCCAGAGTCTCTGGATGACTTCCCTGCAAGCCAACGTCATCCGTTCGCCCATAGCACGTGCTTCACCCCCGCTGAGAAGTTCGAGCGAGGCGATGCGGTTCACGGTCTGGCGTATGACTCTCAGTTCCGCGCTCTCCAGCATCCGCCCATCTTCGAATTCGGCGACCGACAGATGCTTCAGCAGCTCCTCCGATTCCACTGGTATGAAAGCGAACCCAGCCTCGCGAAGCTTATGTCTGGCGCCCCAGTACCGTTCGTCGCTGATCACGCCGCGGGCATGGAGATGGCGCAATACATCCAGAACGCACACGACTGGAGCCAACTTCCCAGTTGAACTCTCGACCCTCACGCGGGCGTTGACGAATCGATCATCGACGCACAGCGCATCGCATTCCGCGCTCCCGAATATCAGTCCCGTAAGCGAATTCACGCTCTCCAGAGCACGCGACTCCCGGTTTCGCTCGGGCTGCAACGGCAGCAGAGTCAGCTTGCGGGACTCCATTTCCGCCCGAAGTGTATCCCTGATGCTCTCGATGGCTATCGACAACTTCTCGCCTGCATCGCCCGCATCGACTAGCGCGTTCATCTCGTCTGCCACATTCGGGTGAATGCGAAGGTCCAAGCCACGATTGGCGATTGCGGCCAGAACCTGAGCAGCCTGCAAGTACGACAGCGCTAGGCTGTGCATATAGATCGGACCGCTCAGACTCGATGACGACAGTCCCCCCACTGCGGTCTGGCCTTCGCCGGCCAGGAAGATCTTGGCTCGCTTGTCTTGATCCGTGTCGGTCAGTCCGGCCCGGTGTGCCATCGAGCACAGGTCCGCGAGAGACAAGATGAACTCGTCGTACGCAGCCGTGTCCGCGACCTCATCGTTCAATGACCCTGCTCTGTGAATCGGCCTGACGCAAACCACCACGCCTCGGCCTCCAGCGCACGCTTCCAGCAGGGTCGCCAATTCCGTCCCGACCTCCTCGGCGAGACTGGTAGGGGGAGACTTCAATTGGTCCACCACCTTGATCCGACTCTGGTCGATGAGTCTGCGAACATAGCTTGCCGAATCCACTCGCGTGGGCTGGTGGAACCGCACCGATGCTCTATCCGCGACGAGACATGCCATCGCATCCGGCGCAAGCTTGACGTGAGAGAACGCGCCCAAGGCTGTTTTCAGCAGTCCGAGGCGAGAGAGCACCATGATTGACGTCAGGTCCATCCCAACCGTCCAGCCCTCTTGAAGATCCACGCTGTGACGGAGAGCCGAGATGATCGGAACGACCGCCCGGCTCCGTCCGTCCAGTAGCTTTCCGCTCTGGCTCGACAGAAGAATGCGAGACAACGGCATGTTCAGAACCCCAGCCGCGAGAGCGAGCGGGACTTCGCCCCCCATCAGCATGCGGTCGATTTGCTCGTTCCGCTCCCGCACACGCGGGAGCAAGTCGTTCACGAATTGCTGGAGGTCAGCCTGCCAGACCGGTCCCTCCTCCGCCGAGGAGCTTGCCAAGGCCTGTTCCCACCAGCTAGGATCCGCGTCTGCTTCGCGCCCCAGCTCAAGGTGGATTGCGAGCGCCTCAGCCAGCACCTGTGGATTCGCCGGTGCCTTTTCGGTTGCCAACTTGGCCAGCTGGATCGCCCTCTCGGCGGAATGCCCGACCTGACTGGCTAGACGCGCGAGCAATATCAGGATATCCGCGTCGCGTTCGCTGCGACGGGGCCACTCCCTGCCAACAATGGCTGAGATTCGCTCCCAGTCACCCGTTGCAAGTGCGATGTTCAAGTCGAGCTCCAAGTCCGTTCGGCTGTGCCTGTCAGTCAGCAGCGCATCGATAATCACGCGCGACTCGGGGGTCCGCCCCATACCGAACAGTGCCCACGCCAGCGCCGACCTCATGTCGTCGCTCCCTTCCACGACTGTCGGATTGGCTTCTAGGAACTCCAGGATCGCGCCATGGTCCGCGGGCGGATGGCCGAGCCAACGGACGACCGCGTATGCGTGCTCTAGCGTCGGTTCCCGATTAAACAATGCCCGCAGGAGGGGACGGAGGGCCTCCCTGTCGTCCACAGACATCAGGTGCGCGATGAGATTCTTCAAGTCGACCAGCTCATCCGACTCCCTGTACATCGCTCCCAAGCGCCCCCTAGGATCCGTTCCCCCCTCTGCATCGAGCGCGACATCCAGCCTTGCCGCGAGTTCCTCGTCCACATGGGCCCGACGCTTCTCAACCATTGCCCGCGCCCGCTCAACCTGGCCGTCCGAGAGCAGGGCCTCGAACAGCATGGCAGTCGTCACCGACTTTGAGATCACATGGTCAAGGCGTTCCGTCCGTCCTTCGAGGTACGTCGCGAACTCCCGGGCGCTCATCGACCTGTGATTCAGGAGGACCTCCACGAGGAGTTCGTCGCGACCAAGCCCCCCAAGCCTCTTGAGTCTGACCAGCCGTGCGTCCAGCTTCTTCGTGTTGAACTCAATCCCGAACGCCCACGCGAGCGAGATCAGGCCTGCACGCATGTCGCCGCGTTCGAGGCGCTCCCGAATCCCACTCCGAGCAAGATCTGCCCGAGCGGCGACGGGGTCCATGAGATCGACCCACGCGCACCAATCAGCTAGGAGATTCCTCAGCCCCTCGCTTGCCTTGTCCGACAGACACCGGACAGCGTGCCCAAAACACTCCTTCGCCCGTCCGTGCCTTGCCCTCGCTTCGCCACCGAGATTCGGTGCCGCTTCCCTATAGGCTGGTATGCCTTCGAACACCGACTTCCGGTGCTCCTCCGGTATTAAGAGCGCTGCGTTGACTACGCCTTCAATACTCGCCAGGCCCGGCCCCCAGTTGGAACTAGACGCCAACGCCCTGAGCCCGTCCGCGGCTTCCCTCCACCTCCCGACACTACCCAGACACACAGCCCAATCCCTCCATCCGATGGCGGTGAAGTGCTCAGGGTCTTCCTCCGGTTGCAGGTCCGCGAACCATTCCAACGCCGCCTGTACTCCGCGAAAACGCACGATCAGCGACAGCAGGACGGATCTCGCATCCGGGTTCTCTTCTTTCCGAAGCATTCGAAGCGCACCGTCGGCGTCGGCGTCGGCTGCCTTGATCAGAGCGTCCAACACATGCAAGCTCTCGTCCATGTCGCCGTCGGAAAGGCCTTGGCGAAGCGATCGCGCATCGTCGGCGGCTTCGAATGTCGACGCGCGCAGCCGTGACGCCCAATACCGCACGCTTGTCTTCACTCGTTCGGACACCGCGTCTAGGTCTCGGCCATCCACCCGGCGCCACAGATTGCCCACGCGCTCAAGTGCGTCGCCGGGGTCAATCATCGTGAGAGCGAGGATCGCTGACAGCTCTTCCTCTGCAACCTTCGTGTGCGTACTTCGGACGACCGGATACCGTTCAAGCAACCGATCCAGCTTCCTGTCGAAGCCCTCGACTTGGCTAGACACGGCTTGGAACACCCCGGCTAGGGACTGCTGGTTCCTGGGAATTGATGCGAAGAATCCGGCAATCAGACTGGAAACTACGGCGTTGATAGGATGCTCCCCGGAGTGTTCCGGCTCTCCGGTATGCTTCGAGTAGCTCTCTGACAGGCGCTTTCTGGCCTCGGCTTGGCCTCCCGCCAAGTGCCCCAACACGCTGGCTCTAGCAAGCGAGACAATATCGATTTGTACATCCTTCTCGCCCAACCAACTCTGCACCGGCGACACTCTGAAGAACTTAGGCGCCACGTACGCTAGTTCCATGTTGGTCAGTACACGGCGCCACCAAGCATCTTCGACGGCGCCTCCACGGAATCGACCCAGCGTCTCCTCCAGTTGCTGATTCAGCAGGTCCGTTCGTTCCACTCGGAAAGGCTCTCTAGCTGCCACCCGCTCCGCCCGGAGCTGAGCGACCTTGACTGAGACAGCCCTACCAAGCGGCAACAGAGTTTTTGCCGCTATGCTCCCTGCTTCCACCACACAACCCCCAGTACGTCCAACCGAGGCGTCACAATATCCGCTGACGCCCGCGCCCACTCAGTTGTCGTAATGGGCCTTGGCTTCTCTAATCTCTCGGCAAACATCGACTTACCTGAACTTGATCCAATACTAGCAGGTCCGGAGCGCTTGTCTGCTCCGCACCATATGCGGGCGACGCGCCTCTCAGCAGCCCGTGGACGCCACGGCCCGCCCGGTGGGCCGGGCCTACCGCCTCGAGTACGACGAGGAGAAGGGCCGGAACCGGGTCCTGGATTCGCAGGGCGCCGAGCTGGGCGTGGTGCGGGGCAATTGCTTCCGGGGCATGGAATTCGGCCTCTGCTGGGCGGAGCGACTGGTCGAGCGGGACCTGCGGCGCGGACTCCGGCACGGCTGGCGCGACTACGAGGTCTCCGCGGAGGTCGACGGCGGGCCTCGCGACCGCGCCCATCTCGGAACGCAGCGGGTCGAGGCGCGCACTTCCGCCGAGGCACTGGGCGCCGTGCCGGCGCACCGCTTCGCGGCCGGCCTCGGGCCCCCCAAGCGGGCCGTGCTTGTACGGAGAGTAGGCCCTGCTCGTACGCCCCGGCGAACCGTTCGCCGTGCCAAACGGCCTCTATTGCAACTCGTACGCCCCCGAGAAAGGTCCTCCGGGGGCCTCTAGGAGGCGAATTACTGACATGGGCGAAGAGCGAGGCGGAGGCCCGCGGAGTCCGTGTGACCGAGATCGGGTTGGGCGATGCCGAGCTGCTCGGGTAGGGGACTCGCGCACCTTGCGACTCGGTCAGTGACCGGTAGTCGTTAGCGGCTTCTCCGTTCTGGCACAGGGGGCAACTGGCGTGAAGTTCCGCCGAGCAAACTGGTCACGCTATTGATCGGAGGATGCGCACGGGACCGGCTCTGGTGACGATTGATAGGGCGCAGACTATGCCGGTTCGGCTGGGCTGAGCGCTGCTTGGCGGTGGCAGTCTGGCGGGCTGCCCGCGCTGCTGCTGCTCGCCGGGACTCCAGATCTACCGCGCCACCTTAGCAAGCTCGGAATGTCGTGCTGGGAGCATAGCGAGGAGCTGCCGATCAGCCGCCTCGGTCGACGCGATCCGCATCCTGCTAGAGGAGCGGCCGACTCATCGCGGACGAGACGCTGAAGCAGGTCGCTGTCGAGAGCGAAGTATAGCCGTTCTACTCTCGGGTGCAGGCCTGACCGGCGAGGCGACCAAGCGCGAGGTGTTCGGGAACTCGACGCACCGAATACTCGAGCCGACTACGGAAATTGGATCGACACTCAATACAATATATAGGCAGAACAAGAGTATTTTTATACTACATATAGTCGATTTCCAAGATGCATGGCATTCTGATTGCTCCGATCGCCTTTACAGCAGCGGCGGCGAGGGGCGCAAGGCTGCGGAGTGTCTTCACCTCATGGACTCGGTATCCTCCGTGCGATACTAGACTAGGCGTGGAACGCTACTTCAACACTGAGGGCCCGGTCGTTGAGGAGGACCATTATTGCCTCCCGCCGCTCAGCCGAGTCGACCTAGAGGGCATTCTGACACTTGTCCGGCGCAAGAAGTACTTCCTTCTACATGCCCCGCGACAGACCGGCAAGACCTCGATATTGGAGGCGCTGGCAGGTCGACTGAACGCCTCAGGTCTTTATCGCTGCGTCCTAATTGACCTGCAAGGAGGGCAGGGGGCGGGAGAGGACCTCGAGCGAGGGATTCGGTTTGTCCTTGAGCAATGCGCCGATGGCGCAGAAGGGGCAATTCAAGACAGTCACCTGTATCCCTTGGTCAATCGCGTGATGGACAGCGTCTCGCCCCCGTCCGCGTTGCACCTATTCCTGAAGCGCTGGGCGATAGCCGAATCCAAGCCCTTGGTCCTGCTCATGGACGAGATTGACGCTCTGGGCGATCAGCCGCTCCTCTCCGTGGTGCAGCAGCTGCGCAAGGGCTACCGCCGCCGACCGACGCTGTTCCCGCAGAGCGTCGTACTGTGCGGCCAGCACAACTTGCGGGACTATCGCATCCGAGCGGTCCGAGGTATGCGGTCCGCCCCTCGGGCCAGCCCGTTCAACATCGTGGCGAAAGCTCTGCGGCTCGGCGACTTCTCTCCGCAAGAGGTAGCGACCCTGTTGGGCCGGCACACCGCGGAGACCGGGCAGCAGTTCGAGGCGGGGGCGCTGGAGCGGGTCTGGGAGCTGACCCGCGGCCAGCCATGGCTGGTGAACGCCCTCTGCTTCGAGGCCTGCTTCGGGGAGCGGGGCGTGGCCGACCGCGCTCGCCCGATCGACTTGGGGAATGTCGAGAACGCCAAGGAGACGCTCATAGCGAGCCGGGTCACCCACTTGGACCAGCTGGCCGCAAAGCTGCGGGAGGGCCCGGTGCGACGCGTGATCGAGCCGCTGCTGGCAGGCACGCAGGCGCCGAGGAGCTTGTCCGACGAGGATTTGGACTATGTCCGCGACCTAGGCTTGGTGCGCCGGGAGGATCCGGTGCAGATCTCCAACCCGATCTACCGGGAGGTTATCCCGCGGCAGCTGGCGAGCACCGTGGAGTCGTACATCCCCGATCGCAAGGGCTGGTATGTGGGGCCCGGCCACCGCTTGGGCATGCGACAGCTGATGGAGGCGTTCCAAGGCTGGTACCGGGAGAACTCCGAGCACTGGCTGGCGGAGGTGGAGTACAAGGAGGCCGGCCCGCACCTGCTGCTGCAGGCGTTCCTGCACCGCGTGGTGAACCACGGCGGGCAGATCGAGCGGGAGTACGCGCTGGGCCGGGGCCGGACGGACATCCTGATCCGCTGGCCGGACCGCGAGGGCGGAAGTCCGTGGCGGGGAGAGCGGCACGTGATCGAGTGCAAGACGGTGCGTCCGGGCCGGGGCTTGGAGGCAGTCGTGAGGGCCGGCTTGGTCCAGACGGCGCGCTACATGGACCGCTGCCAGGCCAGTTCTGGACACTTGGTGGTCTTCGACCGGCGACCCGCTAAGAGCTGGGCGGAGCGGATCTTCCGGAGGGATCCTGAGCCGGAGGCCAGTCCGCCGATCACCGTCTGGGGGGTGTAGCAAGTCGGCGCGTGGTCAACCGCCACGCAGGCGAACCACCGCAGTTCTGGAGACTCTGGGCAGCATCGACTGGTACGCCGGGCAGTCCGCCGGGGATGACTTGGAGAGAGCGATCAGGCATGTGCTGGAGCGCTGCGTCCGAGCTGCGGAAGAGAGCCCTGGCAAGGTGACGACTAGACTTCCCAGGCGAGCCCTCAACGGCCTCCAGCAGCGCTGAGTCTCTGGTTCAGTGTGGCCGAACTGGTCGCGCGATCTCGGAGGCCTGGCGGTCAGTTGGTACCTTAGAAACGCTCTACCCTCGTTCGGCTTGGGTGTCGGCTTCAGACATGGCGGGTCTTGAGCCGCACTCGGGGCAGGTTGGGCCGGGGCGAGCGCTGAGGGGAGTGCGATGCGACGGATCGCGAGTTCAGTCGACTTGGAGCGAGACTTCGAGCTGGCGCATCCGCCAGGGGCCGGCCCAGGCGTTGGATGCGATACAGAGTAGTGTCCCGTTACAACTTCATGGACACATCGGAGACGCCATGTTGAATTCCAAACTCCCAGCCAATGAGCTTCCCGAACCAGGCCAGCTGGTCCACGTAAGGTCCCGGCGGTGGCTGGTTGAGCGAGTGGACACTGCTCCCTCAGGTGAGTCGCCCTTAGTGCGGCTGGCCTGCGCGGAGGACGACTCCCAAGGCCAGACCTTGGAAGTCTATTGGGACTACGAGGTGGATGCTTGGCCGTTGGCGGAGGAGGGATGGACTGGGCTGACCAATGGCAACGGCAAGTTCGACTCACCGCGGGAGTTTGGTTCGTTCCTGCACGCGCTGCGCTGGGACTGCGTCACAGCTACCGACGCTGGGCTCGTGCAGTCGCCCTTCCGGGCCGGAATCAAGCTGGATGCGTATCAGATTGAGCCGCTCAGGAAGGCGCTGCAGCTGCCGCTCGTCAATCTGTTCATCGCTGATGACACGGGTCTGGGTAAGACCATTGAGGCCGCCTTGGTGGCCAAGGAACTGCTGTTGCGCAAGAAGGTCAGCTCGATCGTCGTGTCCGCGCCTCCGTCGGTGCTCGGGCAATGGCAAGCAGAGCTCGACGAACGGTTCGGCCTGAACTTCATGATCTTGGACAGGGCCTACTTGGTTCGCGTCCGGCAGCGTCGGGGCTTCGGAATCAATCCGTGGCAGACACACAACTTCTTCTTGGTCTCCCACAACCTGCTGACGGACGCAACCTACCGGACACCGCTGCTGTCGTGGCTGGGGGCTCGCAAGCGCGGCAGCATGCTGATCTTGGATGAGGCTCACCACGCCGCCCCGTCCAGCGGGGGCAGGTTCGGGATCGAGACGAAGTTCACGCGGGCGATCCGGGACATCGCTGCTCGATTTGAGCATCGGCTCTTCCTGTCAGCGACGCCGCACAACGGGCACTCGCGAAGTTTCTCCTCGCTGCTGGCGCTGCTGGACCCGCAGCGCTTCACGCGGGGTGTGATGGTCCGGAAGAAGGAGCTAGGGATGGTGATGGTCCGGAGGCTCAAGAATGACATCCGGCGCATCCAAGGGGGATTTCCGGTGAGGAAGGTGGTCCCCATCAAGCTCGACGACCTTCCGAACGACACGCCAGAGCTGGTGCTCTCGCGGCTCTTGGACGAATACCGAAGAGTGCGATTGAAACGGTTCAGGAAGGCTTCTAGACTTGCGCAAGCGACATCGGCGCTGCTGGTGATCGGACTTCAGCAGCGGCTGCTCTCCTCGATTGAGGCGTTCGCGAGGACCTTGGCGGTTCACTCGAGGACTGTGCAGAGGCACCGGCAGAAGGAATTGGACGCGCTGGCCGCAGCCGCTGCCAGCGACCTTCTCAACAAGACTGCGGGGGCTGACGATGTGCGGAGCACCTTCGACGGAAAGGAACTCGGCAAGGAAGAGGATCATCAGGTCGAAGCGGCCACCGCCCGGAGTGAAGCGGAGGTTGGAGATGTGGGCGAGGCTCTGTGGAGGCAGGAGGAGGATCTGCGCCAGAAGATGCGGGACGTGGCTGAGCGCGCTCGTGCGAAGCCGGATGTGAAGGTGCGGTGGCTTCTGCA
Organism: Bryobacterales bacterium; assembly: GCA_963662745.2. Lineage (GTDB taxonomy): Bacteria > Acidobacteriota > Terriglobia > Bryobacterales > UBA6623 > VXMF01. The sequence goes on along the minus strand of CAXXUI010000001.1, from coordinate 1,507,175 downwards.
GTGGCTACAGGATCACCTGTGTGAAGGGATCGGCCTACGCACGACGGCATCCGGGGCTGCGCGTGTATGGACTGATAGGAGAGTGCTGATCTTCACGGAGAACAGGCAGTCCACCAAAGTGTATCTGCGGAACATGCTTCGGTTCGCCATCCAGGGCACTGAGCTGGCGGACCAGAGGATCGAGGTCGTGGACGGGCTGACCAGCGTTACTCGCAGGAAGGAGATCCAGCGCCGTTTCAACGCTCCACCTTCAGAGGACCCGCTGAGAATCCTGCTGGCTACCGACGCGGCTCGGGAGGGCCTCAACTTCCAAGCCCACTGTTCCGATCTGTTCCATTACGATCTGCCGTGGAATCCGGGCAGGATCGAGCAGCGCAACGGACGGATCGATCGCAAGCTGCAGCCGGAACCTGAAGTGCGGTGCCACTACTTCGTGTTGCCTCAGCGGGCTGAGGACCGGGTCCTGGAGGTCTTGGTGGAGAAGACCGAGACTATCAAGAAGGAACTGGGAAGCTTGGCGAACGTCATCGCGGAATCAATCGAGGAGCGCCTGCGTAAGGACGGCATACCTCACAAGACTGCCGAGGGCTTGGCTGCCGCCGTGGGGGAGGCCGGCGCGAAGGCCGCCGGGAAGATGGCGGCGAATGAGGAGCTGGAGTCGGCTCGCACGCGTAACGTCAAGAAGGAGGTGGAGCGGTGCCGGCGGATGCTGAGTCGATCCCGCCAGAGGGTAGACTTCAGGTCGACGCGGTTGCGCAATGCGTTGTCGTGTGCTCTGGAGATGCAAGGGGCGAAACCGCTGAAGGCCTCAACTAGGGCAAACGTGAAGGATGCTTGGGATATGCCTTCGCTCGATAGCCTGGCGAGTGACAACAGCTGGGCGATCACGCTGGATTCGCTGCGTGAGCCGAGGAAGAAGGGTGAGAAGTTCACGGACTGGCGCAGGGATGCGCCGATCCGGCCGGTCGTGTTCGAGGATCCAGGAACGCTGACGGACGAGGTTGTTCATGTGCATCTGGAGCAGCGGCTGGCCTACCGTCTGCTGTCTCGGTTCCGGTCTCAGGGGTTCCTGCACCACGATCTCTCCAGGACATGCGTGGTGCAGTCGGAGGACTCTCTGCGACGCGTGGTGCTGTTTGGGCGGTTGCTGCTCTTTGGTCAACGTGCGGAGCGGCTGCATGAGGAGCTGGTGGCCGTGGCAGCGCAGTGGCGGGAGCCGTCGCAGCGAGCCGAACCACTGCGGGGCTATGGACTGACAGGCAGGCAGACGACGCTCAACCTGCTGGACCAGGCGTTCGAGAAGCCCTCGGTCAGCGAGCCTGCGGAGGTGATCCGCAAGACGCTGCTGGGGGCCGCGGCGAGAGACATCGAGGACCTGCTTCCCCAGCTCAAGGAGCGTTGCCGCGAGGCTGCTGAGATCGCCGAGAACAAGCTCCGGGAGCGTGGTGAGGAGGAGCGGTTGAAGCTGGAGCGGACTTTGGAGGAGCAACGCGAGAGGGTCCGCGCAGCGCTGAAGAAGGAAGAGGCGCGGCAGAAGCAGATGAGGATTGCATTTCAAGAGAACAAGGAGGATCGACAGGAGGCGGAAGCGCATATGAGGATGTGGCGAGAGCGGCTGGAAGACTTCAAGGTGGAGATCCAGCGCGATCCGAAGAGGGTGCGCGATTTGTACAACGTAGCGACGCGACGCCTTGAGCCCGTGGGTCTAGTCTACTTGTGGCCGGCCACGAACTGATGCCGAAGCTTCAGCTGGATGCCAACTCGCGGGCCCACTTGGAATGGCTGGGCTATGTGCAGCCGCACGGGCTGGTGGTGTCCGTGCCCGCGCTCAAAGAACTCGGCGCGGTGCTGCCCCGCAACTATGTCCACCGCCAGCAGCGGCTGGCGGACTGCGTGGAGGAGACCGATGCGGGGCCTCAGATCCGGGATTTCGAGGAGTTCGCCCGCTCGGTGCTGGACTGGTCGTTCCACCCCAACTTCTACGTCCGCACGGCGGACTTGCAGGAGGTGCCCACTACGCTGCTGACCGACGCCTCGGCGTTCGGAGAGGTCCTGCGTCCCGAGTACGCCGTGCGGCACCGCGACTCGCCCGAGGACGGCCTGCCCGAGTGGCAGCTGCTGGTCCGCGTGGTCCCTGCCAGTCAGCAGTTCGACCGGCACGAGCGGGGCAAGGGCACGCTCGACGACACGGCCCACGAGCGGCTGGAGCGGATGCTGCGCGAGACCGGCGTCGAGGCCGGGATGCTGTGGAACGGCCGGGCGGTGCGGCTGGTGTCGGCCCCGCGAGGCGAGAGCTCGGGCTGGATCGACTTCCAGGTGGCGGACATGCTGGAGACGGCCGGGCGGCCCATCGCGGCCGCCCTGCACCTGCTGCTGGGCCAGGCCCGGCTGCTGCGCGTAGCGCGGCAGTCCCGGCTGCCAGCCCTGCTGGCCAAGAGCCGTCAGTACCAGGCGGAGGTGAGTGAGCGGCTGGCCGAGCAGGTGCTGCACGCGCTGTACGAGCTAGTGCGGGGCCTACAGTCGGCGCATGACCGCTCCGGTGGGCGGCTGCTGGCCGAGTCGCTGCAGCGCGATCCGGACGAGGTCTACCGGGCGCTGCTGACGGTCATCCTGCGGATGGTGTTCCTGCTGTACGCCGAGCAGCGGGACCTCCTACCCCAGGACGAGGCCTTCGCCAAGCACTACGCGCTGGGCGGGCTATTCACACGCCTGGAGGAGGACGCGGCGCAGCATCCGATGACCATGGGCGACCGCTTCGGGGCTTGGGCGCAGCTGGCGGTGCTGTTCCGGATGGTGCATGACGGGGCGCGGGCGGGGCGGCTGCGGCTGCCGGCCCGCAAGGGCGACCTGTTCGATCCGCGGCGCTACCGCTTCCTGGAGCGGGCGCCGGCGGCGGCCGGGAGCGGGCCGGGGGGCCGGTCGACGGTGCCGCTGGTGCCGGACGGCACGGTGCTGGGCATGCTGCGCAACCTGCTGGTGGTGGACGGGGAGCGGATCTCGTACCGGGCCTTGGACGTGGAGCAGATCGGCTCGGTGTACGAGACGATGATGGGCTTCCGCATGGAGGTGGCGACCGGCCAGTCGGTGTCGATCAAGGCTCCGGAGAGGAACGGTGCCCCGTCGACCATCGACCTAGAGGCGCTGCTCAGTGTGTTTCCAGGCCGCCGGCGTAAGTGGATCCGGGACCGCACCGACCGCCTGGTCTCACCCAAGGTGAACGCCGAAGTGCGCTCGGCAGTGACGGTGGAGGGCCTGCACGCGGCCTTGTGGCCGGTGCTCGATCGGAAGGCGACGCCGGACAAGGTGGCGGCGGGCTCGATGGTGCTGCAGCCGGGCCGGGAGCGGCGGGCGTCGGGGTCACACTACACGCCGCGCACGCTGACAGAGCCGATCGTGCGCAAGACACTGGGGCCAGTGCTGCGGCGGCTGAGAGCGGCTGGGCCACCGAGCCCGCAGTCCATTCTGGAGGTGAAGGTCTGCGATCCGGCGATGGGGTCGGGGGCGTTCCTGGTCGAAGTTTGCCGGCAGCTGGCGGACTCGTTGCTAGAGAGCTGGCACGCCCATGGTGGGGCGCCGGAGGGCGTCGGCAAGGAAGACGAGATCGTGGTCGCCCGGCGGATGGTGGCGCAGCGTTGCCTGTACGGGGTGGACCGCAACCCAATGGCGGTGGACTTGGCCAAGATGTCGCTGTGGCTGGCCACGCTCGCCAAGCAGCTGCCGCTGACGTTCCTGGACCACTGTCTGCGCCACGGGGACTCGCTGCTTGGTCTGACTCGGCAGCAGATTGAGGAGTTCCGCTGGCACGGCAAGCTGAAGAACCTCACGATTGGATTCGAGGCGATTCGGATTCGCGACAAGCTGGCTCGGGTCGCGGCTCTCAGAGCGAAGATCCAGGGCAGGAGTCCGACCGCCTTGGACATGGAGTCCGCCGAATTGTGGGACGCGGCGCGGGAGGAGCTGAAGGGCCTGCGGCTAGTCGCTGATCTGCTGATCGCCGCCTACTTTGGGGCCAGGGGCAATAAGAAGGCGGCGGAGAAGCAGCGCGGGGAGTACGCTCAGCTGGTCCTTTCCGAGGACGAGTTGGAGGCCCTCCCCAATCCCTTGGACGAGCACCGGCGTTCTGAGCGGCCGCTGGCATCGTTTCATTGGGAGATCGAGTTCCCGGAGGTGTTTGACAGGCACAGGCCCGGCTTCGATGCCATCGTCGGCAATCCTCCGTTCGCAGGGAAGAATCCTCTGATCGCCGGAAACCAGCCGGGCTACCTGAACTGGCTGCGGACACTGCACAGCGGCAGCCACGGCAACGCGGATCTGGCGGCGCACTTCTTCCGGCGGGCCTTCGACCTGATACGCCCGAACAGCGCGCTGGGCTTGGTCGCGACGAACACGATCGCGCAGGGCGACACGCGCTCCACGGGGCTGCGCTGGATCTGCAACCACGGCGGGACAATCTACGACGCCACCCGGCGGCTGCGCTGGCCCGGCCAGGCCGCGGTGGTGGTCAGCGTGGTGCATGTCGCCAAGGAGTCTGACGACCGGCGGATGAACACACCGTTGTCCGGGCGGCGGGGCTGCGTGCTGGACGGGCGCGAAGTGGATGCGATCTCGGCGTTCCTGGTGCCGGGCGCGATGCATGACGACCCGGCGCGGCTGAGGGCGAACGAAGGACTCAGCTTCATCGGCAGCTATATCCTCGGCATGGGCTTCACCTTCGACGACACCGACCGCAAGGGCGTGGCGACTTCGCTGGCGGAGATGGAGCGGCTGCTGGAGGCGGACCCCCGCAACCGAGAGGCAGTCCAGCCCTACCTCGGCGGGGCGGAGCTGAACTCGAGCCCGACGCACTCCCCGCACCGCTGGGTGATCAACTTCCGTGACTACCCGCTGGAGCGGGATCCGAGCTTGGCTCCGGGATGGGAGCAGGTGCTGACGGAGGCCGGGGCGCTCGGTTCCGGGTTCGGGCTGAGCGGGCTGGTGAGGAGTGGGCGGTTGTCGGCGAGCTGCAGAGTCTTGCTAAGCTCGCTTCGCGATTGCAGGGCACGGGCGGCCGAAGTCAACGGCCCCCGCAGCCAGGCCGCTGCCGGCTACCTAGGCCTGATCGCAACGGTCCAGGGATGGTTGCTGCGGGGCAGGGTGCCGTCCGACTACCCGCACCCGGTGGCGGCCGACTGGCCGGACATGCTGGCGATCGTGCGGGCCAAGGTGCGTCCGGTGCGCAAGGGGCTGCGACGCAAGGCCCGCAAGGAGCGGTGGTGGCACTATGCCGAGCATAGCCCCGCCCTCTACAGAGCCGTCCGGGGCCTCGACCGCGTTCTGGCCATCTCCCGCGTCGGGCAGCACATGGCTTTTACCTTCCTACCTGCGCACTTTGTCTACGCAGACCGGCTTGTGATAATTCCAATCGAGAGCTACGCTGCGTTCTGCGCACTGCAGTCCCGAGTTCACGAGATTTGGGTCCGGCGGTTCGGCTCGACACTTGAAGATCGACTCTGCTACCCTCCGTCCGACTGCTTCGAGACCTTCCCGTTCCCCGAGGGCTGGAGAGGGCTGCCGGCGCTGGAGACCGCCGGCCGAGAGTACTACGAGCTGCGAGCATCCGTCATGCGGCGCAGCGGCGAGGGCCTCACCAAGACGTATAACCGGGTCCACAGCTACTACGAGGACGATCCCGACATCCACCGCCTCCGCGAGCTGCACGACCGAATGGACCGGGCCGTGCGGGACGCCTACGGCTGGACGGACCTCGCAGTCGAGTGTGACTTCCAGTCGGACGGAGCGCATGACGACGACGAGTTTCGCAGTCGAAAGAAGGACCGGTACCGATGGTCAGACTCCGTGCAGGAAGAGGTCCTCGGACGCTTGATCGAACTCAACGCCAATCGCGAACCTCAAGAAGCGGACGAGAGATAGCAAATCCCCGGGTAGACCTCACCATGAGCTGCCAGTCGAGAGCAAACCAGACCTCGGGGAGCCGATCCGTCGGCCTCACTAATTCTCCCCTGACCCGAGGATCCCGTCCGTGCTAACACGGCTCCAAGTCCGCAACTTCAAGCGCTTCGAGTCGATCGATATCGAACTGGGCAGCCCAGTAGTCTTCATCGGACCCAACAATTCCGGGAAGACGAGCGCGTTGCAGGCCTTGGCTCTGTGGCGGCGAGGCGTTGCGTTGTTGCTTGACAGGGAAGACTCGCACCCGGAGCCACACAATGGCCACCCAACCGTCACGATGAATCGAAGGGACCTCATTGAGACACCAATACCGACTGTCGAATCTCTCTGGCACCACAGCAGGGTCAAGACCGCGACTCCACCAGACGAGCCTACTACTGCATCCAGCCTCCTCATTCAGGTCGTCGTAGACGGACTTGGACCGGGAGGATCGTGGACTTGCGGGGTTGAGTTCGAGTACGCCAACGCGGAATCGTTCTACTGCCGCCCACTGAGCATCGATCGCTCCGGCGACGGACGGCGAATGACAGTTCCGGAGGCTGCTCAGAACTTGCAAGTCGCGTACTTGCCGTCCGTATCGGGCTTGGTCTCCAGCGAGGTTCGACTCGACCTCGGCGCGATCAACCTCAGGATAAGCGAAGGCAGGCCCGGCGAAGTCCTCCGCAACTTGTGCCACCTCGTCTACCGCAAGAGCCCGGGCGACTGGAAGTCGATCGTCAGCAGGATGCAGGGGCTATTCGGTTGCGAACTGCAAGCACCGCGGTACCTGTCACGCAGAGGCGAAGTCAGCCTCTCCTACTGCGAGGCGGGAAGCAGGTTCGACTTGTCAGCCGCCGGGCGCGGATTCCATCAGACCCTCCTGCTGCTCTGCTATATGTATGCGAATCCGCGTTCCGTACTCCTGCTGGACGATCCGGACGCCGCGCTTGAAATTCTCCGCCAACGCCAGACCTACTTGCTGCTGTCCGAAGTCGCCTCGGAGCAGGGCAGCCAGATCATCGCAGCGAGCCATTCGGAAGTCCTGCTGAATGAGGCTGCCCGGCGCGACATGGTGATTGCGTTCGTGGGGCAGCCGCATCGGATTGACGGGTCCGGAAGCCAAGTGCTCAAGGCGCTCCGAGAGATCGGGTTCGAGGACTACCTGCAGGCACGGCAGACCGGCTGGGTGCTCTACCTGGAGGGATCTACCGACCTTGCCATCTTGCGAGCCTTGGCGTCTCGACTGGCGCACGGGCGAGCCATTCGAGCCCTTGAGAGCCCATTCGTCCGCTATGTCGGGAACCATGTCCAAGGTGCCGAAAGGCACTTTTTCGGCATTCGCGAGGCGGTGCCCGGTCTCCGGGGCGTGGCGCTGTTTGACCGTCTGGAACGGGAACTCTCAAGCGACGGCCCACTCGCCAAGCTCCAGTGGAGCCAGCGAGAAATCGAGAACTACCTCTGCACGGAGCGCACGCTGGATGGGTACGCATGCAGTGTCTTGGCAGTAGGCGGCCCCGGTGACCTACCCGACCCAGCTAGCGCGGCACGCTCCGATGCCATGAGCGCCGCCATCCGAGAAGTCTCGACGGCACTTCGAACCCTAGGCAAACAGTCGCCATGGGGGCCGGACCTGAAGGTCAGTGACGAGTTGCTGGAACCAGTCTTCCGGACTTTCTTCGATCGTCTCAGCATGCCCAACCTCATGGCCAAGAAGACCTTCTACGAACTAGCTAGGTTCGTGCCGAAAGGAGAGATCGATCCCGAGGTCACGGCCAAGCTGGACATGATTGCGACGGTGGCCGAAGGCCCGGAGGGGTAGGCCGATCATGCTCCAGGTCCGTGGCACCACGCCTTGGCGACGCAATTGAGAAACCTACCGGGCATCCTGCGTCAATCGACCTGCCGCTGGAGCGCCGGCCACTGCTTGCTGGTCCGAGGCTAACGGTTGGCGTCTCAGGCTGGCCCCGATTCAGCACAAACCAAGTAGTGCCTGCAATAAACGATGCGGGATGTGCGCAAGACTGAATATACAGTATGAGTTTGGGAAACTAGCACTACATGAATGGTGCCATCCCCTGCGAAGATCGCACCGGAATTCCGTGGCGGGGGCCGATCCGGGGCTGGAGGGGCCCTCTTCGCAGCCTGCGTGAGGCGGAATCGTCGCTCAGGCGCATCGCGGCTGGACGCAGCCTGTGCCGAAACAGCGGGAAACAGTTCGCGATAATCCGGACGAAGGCTGCCGAAACCCGCATGCGAACTGCGCTGCAAGAGGATTCTGAAGGTCGTGGATCAGACCGCTACAGAGCTTCTCAAACAACTGTCCTCCCGGGTACAGGACCCCACCTCGGGGAGGGCGGGAGACGGTTGGACAGCCTTCCAGATCTGGCTCCCGCACGGACTGCATTCGTTTGCGGACTCCAAGGGCTTGGTTCGGCGCGGAGTCCGAGACGGAGTCGAGCGTTGCCAAGCGGCCGGCGCGCTGTGTGGCAGAGTGCAAGAGTGGTTGCCCTCTCGGAGCCTTGGCCCTGCTCGGAGGCCGCCTGCTCCGCCCGGAGGGCGGGACTGGGAGGTCCGTGGGACGAGCTGCCGGCGGCTGCTTCAGTCCGGGGCGGCTGCGGCGGAGGCGTCGGCTGAGCCGGCCTCGGCAGTGCCGACCGTCTCCCACTCCACCCGGGCCACGTTGCGCGTCTCGCGGCTGAACTCCACGCCCACCAAGTGGACCGGCTTGCCGGAGCCGAGGTGCTGGTCCGCGTAGCCCTTGGCCTTGAGCTGCCACAGCGCCCGGCCGGAGCCTTGGCGTCCGGGCACGGTCTTGAACTCGAACAGCACGACCCGCTGGCGGGTCAGCACGGCCAGATCGAGGTTGCCCCGTGAGGAGGCTTCCTCGGGGCGCGTGTCGAGGCCGAAGCCGGACAGGAGGGCGAAGAAGACCGTGGCGTAGTAACCCTCGTACCGCTGGATGCGGCTGTTGCGGTACTAAGCGTGGGGGATGGAGGCGAAGAAGGCATGCAGCGCTTGGTGCAGCTGCCGGAAGTCCCCGGCGCGGACATGCTGGGCGACATCCCAGCAGTGAGTGAGGCGGCGCTCGGAGAGGCTGTCTACGAGGCTGGACAGCAGCGCGCGGTTCAGGCTGAGGCGGACTTCGCGGTTGGGATAGCCGAGGCGGTAGGAGCGACGGCCGTGCTGGTCGCGCAGCACCTCGGTGACGGTGAGGTAGCCGGTCTGGAACAGCAGCGCTTCGGTGCAGACATGGTGGATGTCGAAGGCCGACAGCAGCTTCTGGTCGGCTGGCAGGCCTTCGATGTTCAGAGTGGAAACGTTGCGGCGGACCAGCAGGTCGGGGAGGGATTTCGGGGTGCCGGTCTCGAACCAGTGATCCTCGAAGTCGCGGGAAGCGAGGTGCAGGAGGACATCGTAGGGGTTGTAGAGCCGCTCGTCGCCACCCCAGCTGTAGCCGTTGTACCACTCACGGATGCGGTCGCGGTCGAGGCCGGGGAGTTCGGGAGTGAAGACAGTGTCGAGGTGGTGGTCGGTGTAGCCGCAAATGGAGGAGTAGCGGGGGGCGAGGGTGAGGTCGTTGAGGTTGTTGAGGCTGGAGAAGAGGCTGACCTTGGAGAACTTGGAGACGCCGGTGATGAAGGAGAAGCGGATGTGCTGGTCGCAGCTCTTGATGACGGAGTAGACGCTGCGGAGGAAGTTGCGGTTCTTCGTGGCGAGGTCCGGTTGCTCGAGGGCGTCAACGATGGGCTTGTCGTACTCGTCGACGAGCAGGACGACGCGCCGTCCGGAACGTTCATGCAGGGTGCGGATCAAGTACCGGAATCGGCCGGGAGCGGTGGCGTGGCGGCGCTTGATGCCGGCGTCGTCCTCAAGGTCCACAAGCCGGTCGCCTAGCTCGCCTTCGAGGTTGCCCTCGACCTCCGCGTTCACGTTGGTGAGGTCGAGAATCAGGACGGGTCGGCGGACGGACCAGTCCCACTGGTCGTAGGCCGCCAAGCCATGGAAGAGTTCCTTGAGGGTGCTGACGAACAGACTCTTGCCGAAGCGGCGGGGACGGGACAGGAAGTAGTGCTTGCCTTGCCTGAAGAGTTGGCAGGCGAAGTGCGTCTTGTCGACGTAGTAGAGATTCTCTTGGCGGATCTCGCTGAAGGTCTGGACGCCAAAGGGGAGGCGGACTCTGGAGGCGGGCTGGCTCACGGCGCGGGTCTCGCGTGCCTTGATTCTAGGGAATGGGAGGCCGACCGGGGTGGCGGAACGGAATGAGCAGTGGGAGGTGGGAGGCCGCCGGCGGCTGGGCTGGTCAGTGGCTTGGCACGAATCGCCGTCGCGGACCGGAGGTCTGCCGGGTGAGCCCGAACCCGCTATCGGACTGTCTCGTGAGATGTAGCGGCTGATGGAGGCGTTCCAAGGCTGGTACCGGGAGAACTCCGAGCACTGGCTGGCGGAGGTGGAGTACAAGGTGGCGGGCCCGCACCGGCTGCTGCAGGGGTTCCTGCACCGCGTGGTGAACCGCGGCGGGCAGGTCGAGCAGGAGCACGCGCTAGGCCGGGGCCGGACGGACATCCTGATCCGCTGGCTGGACCGCGATGGCGGGAGTCCGTGGCGCGGGGAGAGGTACGTGATCGAGTGCAAGACGCTGCGTCCGAGCCGGGGCTTGGAGGAAGCAATCTGAACCATCCATCGCCATTCAAGTTGGAATTCAACAATTGGGCTGCCCCGGCTGCCGCCCGCGCTTGCGCTGGCCCTCTTGCGGCGGCTCGGGCCGGCACGCCCCGGACGGCGGCTGGTCCGGATCGCCCTCACCGGGCAGCGACTCGGGATGCTTCGCGCCGTCCGCCGAGCCCACATCGAGCACCTCGCTCTTGCGCCCGAGCCGATCCCGACGCAGCTCCTGCAGCTGCGCCTCCTTGGCGGCCAGCTCGGCCTGGTACGCCTCCAGCAGCGCATCCTTGGCGCAATTCTCCGCAGCCCGAGCCTCCTCTGCAGCCAGCTGCTGCTCCAGCGCTGCGCTGCGGACACAGTTCCAGGCCGCTCCCGACGCCTGCGCTGCCACCTTCCTCGCCATGGCCCCGAACCCCTACAAAGGAAACATGCCGCCCACCAATGTTCACGCTGCTACAGCCGCTCATGCGCCGTTCCCTAGTGCACCGCCTCGCACAGACCCGCCCGGTCAGTCAGCACCGCATCGCCGCACCAGCTCTGCCCGCTCCCCGCCACCGGCACCCGCACCCGGTTCCCAGAACCAGCACCTACGCTGCGTAAGGAGTCGGTAAGGGAGTAGTCAGCGCCGCCCTTACTGAATCGTTACCTCAAACATGCGCTAGGATTGGGATAAGTGGCGATCAGCTCTCCAAGACCGGTGCCGGCATTGAGGTCGAATTGAACTCTAGACAACCCCTCCGAACCATCTTTGTGTTGGGCGGCCTGCTCGTGGCCACCCTCGGCTTGGAGGTGTTTGGGCAGTCTCCGCGCGTTCCCGCGTTTCCGGGCGCGGAAGGCTACGGCTCGATAGCCCGAGGCGGCAGGGGAGGACGGGTGATCGCTGTGACGAACCTGGACGACTCAGGTCCGGGTAGTTTGCGAGAGGCAGTTGAAGCTGAAGGCGCCAGGGCCGTCGTTTTCAGCGTCTCAGGCACGATTGTCCTAGAGAGCCCGCTGAGGATCACCCATCCCTACATCACTATCGCCGGCCAGACGGCCCCTGGAGACGGCGTCGCCCTTCGCAAATATCCGATCCAGATCGAGGCCGACGAAGTCGTGATCCGATACATCCGGGTCCGACTCGGCGATGAATCGGGCGACGACGATGACGCCATCTCGAGCCGCTATCACAAGAACATCATTCTTGACCACGTGTCCGCGAGCTGGAGTATCGATGAAGCCGTCTCGCTCTATCACGGCGAGAATGTGACGGTGCAGTGGTGCTTGATCTCGGAGAGCCTTTACGAATCAAACCACGTCAAAGGCCATCACGGGTTCGGAGGGATTTGGGGGTCCGACTACAGCACGTTCCACCACAACTTGCTGGCGCACCACAGTAGCCGGAATCCGCGGTTCGCTTCAGGCTGCGGGCACACGGACCATCGCAACAACGTGATCTTCAACTGGGGCATCAACAGCGCCTATGGAGGCGAGAAACGACAGCAAGGCAACCCGAGGTTCAGTCACTGTGTCGTCAACATGGTGGGCAATTACTATAAGCCCGGTCCCGCGACGATTCCGGGGGAGGTAAGTCGTCGCATCGTCAACCCGGGTTCGAGCAACCGCGGATTCGCCAGCTGGTTCGTCGCCGACAACTTCATGCACGGCAATGCCGCAGTCACTGCCGACAACTGGAACGGAGGCGTGCATCCGCAGGAGGAGCAACCGGGAGCCGACGAGCTGAGGCTGATGGAACCCTGGCCGGCGATGCCGATCCACGAGCAGCCAGCGGAAGAGGCTTACCACGACGTCCTTCGTGATGCAGGAGCGACCTTGCCGAAGCGAGATGTGATTGACCGACGCATCGTCGAGGAGACCCGCCGAGGCGAAGCGACGTATGAAGGAAAAGGATACAAAGCAGCCCACCCCGAAATCGATGCGTCCAAGCCGTCCGGCATCATCGACTCGCCGCACGACGTGGGCGGCTGGCCCGAGTTCGCCTCTTTGCCACCGCCGTCCGACAGCGACAATGACGGAATGCCCGACGCTTGGGAAGTAGAGTACGGGCTGGATCCTAGAACTGCCGATGAGCCGACGCAGGACAGCGACCGCGACGGCTACACCAACATCGAGGAGTACCTGAACGGCACCAACCCGACCCAATTCATCGACTACACTCTGCCCGAGAACAACCGCAACACGCTGATGTGACCATTCCCCGCGTAGGGGTCCGACCGAAGGGAATATCACCATGAAGGGCGCCACAAGACGCCGTTGCTTGAACGGAGCGCTAGGACTGTCAGCAGTGCCAGCCCTAGGTTTCGCCCAGAAGGGAACTCACCCGGCCGGGGAGTGCCATCGCGTCTCGGTCTCCGCGGACACTGGTGGCTCCGGCGGCGATTACCCCGGCCGCCAAGATGTTGAGTGCGGCGCTGACATCCCTCTCCGCGACCAAGCCGCAGAACCGGCAGTGGTAGGTTTCCGACCTGCCCGGATGGTTCCGGGCGCGGCACGACCCGGGGGCTGTTGCGATCGGGGTTGGAGTCGCCGTAGAAGGCGACGGCAGGCTACAAGGAAACAAGAATTCACCTTGGCAGGCCCTCGGGGAATTCGGAACCGAATCCTTACGCAGCGTAGGTGCTGGTTGTGGGAACCGGGTGCGGGTGCCGGTGGTGGGGAGCGGGCAGAGCTGGTGCGGCGATGCGGTGCTGGCTGACCGGGCGGGTCTGTGCGATGCGGTGCCCTAGGGAACGGCGCATGAGCGGCTGTAGCGGAGTGAACTTGAATGGACGGTATGTCTTATGCGGCAGGGGTTCGGGGCCATGGCGAGGAAGGTAGCAGCGCAGGCGTCGGGAGCGGCCTGCAACTGTGCCCGCAGCGTAGCGCTGGAGCAGCAGCTGGCAGCGGAGCGGGAGGCTCGGGCTGCGGAGAAATGCGCCAAGGATGCGCTGCTGGAGGCGCACCAGGCGGCGCTGGCCGCCAAGGAGGCGCAGCTGCAGGAACTGCGCGGGATCGGGTCGGGCGCAAGAGTGAGGTGCTCGATGTGGCCTCGGCGGACGGCGCGAAGCATCCCGAGTCGCTGCCCGGGGGAGAGGCGGAGGTCGCGGACGATCCCGAGTCGCTGACAGCTCGCGGCTAGACCGACGCAGCGACTCCTCGCCATAACGATGCTTCCTAGTGTCCCGCCCCCTAACTCTCCCGCCTCGCCGGGGTTTGGACTTGCCGACCATTCCAGTCACGTCCCAGACTGTTGCAGCCAGCCTCAGCCATAACCCTCGCATCTGGTCTCCTATACTTGGGACTCGCACCGATTCCGGTCTGGCGAGTGGTGCGGCTCGCCCCCCTCAGACTGATTCTGACCCCGCGCCCTGCAACCTGTTCATGCCGCCTGTAACGGAGCCGAAGGATCCCGCTGCAGCTGGTACGGATTTGAGCGCGGCGCGTAAGGGCGCTCTGCCGCCACCAGCGACCTCGGTGGATGTTCGGAGTAGGCTCGTCGATGCCCTGCGGCTCGATCTAGTCGGACCGTGGCCCGGCCACGAGTTCGCTGACGAACGCTTCATGTCAAGCGGGCCTGGTACAAGCCCGTCCCAGCGGTACTTGACCGGCTTTCTCGTTCCGTCGGAGGAGCAGCCGACCATCCCATTGCAAGCGGAGGCTGACGAGGATGTCGGTGTCGTCCCTGAGAATCCTCCCCCGGACGAACAGGCTAGCGACAGCAAGGCGCCAAAGCGGCGATTCTTCCCAGCATCAATCGGCCTCAGCTTCCAAGTGGATCGCCGGACACAAGAGCTCGAAGTCACCGTCAGTTGGGGAGACTACAACCGGGAAACGGTCGATGGTGGATGGATCTGGCAGCGGACACCTCGTGAAGAGTGCGTCTTGGTTGCCGTGCCGCCTGAAGACGATCCCAACGACGACATCCCCCTGCCGGGTTCCGACGGCTTGACGCTGCATGTGGTTGCCCGGTCCGTTCACCTGCCTAGTGGCGCTCAATTCAAGACGGTCTCGATCTTCTTGGTGAACCGCCGCCCGCCCTCGTCCGGGGAGTCTCCCGAAGAGCGAGATCCGACCTACGTGTTCCAGCCGGAGATCAGAGTCGAGTCGGATCTCCCCTTACCTCGCAGGTCGATTGCACAATCCACGACAAGCGGAGACTTGGACGATCAGATCGCGGCCCTACACTACGCTGACGTACCGGCGTACGCCACCGGGCACGGGGTGTCGGTCGATTGGGAAGTGGTGAACGGCCAGTGCCACAACGTCTCAACGGCCTGGATTCCCGAGGCCGCCGTTCCACATTCCAGGACCAGCAGCCAGAAGGAGCTGGTCCTCTCGATGAATCAGCTCGCCAAGGTTCGGGACGGCTCCGAGGCCGCTTCCGTCCTCAAGCCGCTGGTCGATGAGTATCGTAGCTGGATTGATAACCAAGCCCTTGCCGAAGATGCGGAGATCGACCATTCCGAGACAGCGGAACACCTGCTGACCAATGCCCGACATGCGGCCAAGCGCATGGAACGGGGAATCGAATGCCTTTCGGCAGACGACGACCTGCTCGATGCCTTCCGCGTCGCGAATCGTGCCGTCGCGCACAGTCTCCGCCAGCGCCTGCAGATCGATGATCCGGCATGGCGTCCGTTCCAGCTGGCCTTCATCCTGCTCAATCTGACCGGCATCGCCAATCCCCGTGATCCCGAGCGGGGCTTCGTCGATCTGCTCTTCTTTCCAACCGGCGGTGGCAAGACCGAGGCATACCTGGGTCTGGCCGCGATCGCGATGGTGCTGCGCCGCATCAGGCATCCCGGTGATGGAGGTCGAGCCGGTGCGGGCACCTGCGTGATCATGCGGTACACGCTGCGGCTCCTTACTCTGGATCAGCTCAATCGGGCGGCTGGCGTGGTCTGCGCCTTGGAACTGGAACGGCGGAACAACCCTGACACTTACGGAAAATGGCCCTTCGAGATCGGTCTCTGGGTCGGGATGGCGGCCACGCCGAACAGAATGGGCGGTAAGGACGACAGCCGTCGCGGATCGGCCCGCAAGAAGGTGCATTCCTACAAAGAGAATCCAGCTGGCAATCCAGCCCCTCTCCCACTTGGAGCTTGTCCGTGGTGTGGAGAGGAGTTTGACGAATACTCGTATGAGCTGCTCCCAACGGATGCGAAACCGAAACGCCTCCAACTGACGTGCAAGGAGCTGGACTGCGAATTCAGTGAGCCTCCAGGTGTCCCAGTCGTTGCGGTCGACGAGTCGGTGTACCGACGCCTTCCCGCCTTCCTCATCGCCACGGTGGACAAGTTCGCGGCCCTGCCATGGACTGGTGAGTCGGGCCTGTTGCTCGGCGGTGCGGATCGGTTCGACGGTGAGGGTTTCTACGGGCCGTGCGATCAACACCGAGGCAACCTGCTCTCAAGCCCGCTCTTGCCACCTGATCTGGTGATCCAAGACGAGCTGCATCTGATCTCTGGCCCCTTGGGCACGATGGTGGGGCTGTACGAGACCGCCATAGACGCCTTGGGCTCAAGGAATTCGCCCGATCGAGATGTGCGCCCCAAGATCGTCGCCTCAACTGCCACCATCCGAAGGGCCCGGGACCAAGTACAGTCGCTGTTCGCACGGACGCAGACGATGGTGTTCCCTCCTCTTGGCCCAGACCGCCGGGACTCGTTCTTCGCGCGGACGATCGAGAACCCTAACCAAGCCCGGCTGTATCTTGGCATCTCCGCCCAAGGTCGAAATGCCAAGTCGATGATGCGCAGGGTCTGGGTCGCCCTCATGGGCGCTGCGTTCAAGGCCTACTGCAATGCAGGCGGTGACGATCTCAAGAGCAACCCGGCCGACCCCTACATGTCCCTCGTCGGCTACTTCAACAGCCTGCGTGAACTGGGCGGGGGGAGGCGGATCCTTGAGGAAGAGGTTCGCAGCGGCATCCGCAGAATTGGTGCGCGCCGCAGGATGGACGACGAGGGACTCTTCAGGGACCGCCGGCGATTCACCGAAGTCTTAGAACTGACTTCTCGAGTGTCGACCGATCAAGTTGCGAAGGCTCGCCGGCAGCTGGAGAATCCGTATCGGATCAAGTTCACCGGCACGCGCTCGAAGGGTTCCATGGCCGTAGATGCTGTGATCGCCACGAATATGATTTCGGTTGGTCTTGACATCCAGCGGTTGGGCCTCATGACGGTAATCGGTCAGCCGAAGACGATTTCCGAGTACATCCAGTCCACCAGCCGGGTCGGACGAGACACCGACAGGCCAGGTCTCGTCATCACGCTCTTCAATGTCTATCGCCCGCGGGACCGGTCCCACTATGAGCGGTTCAAGCATGTTCACGAGACGCTCTATCGATCAGTCGAGGTCACGAGTGTCACGCCCTTCTCCGCACGAGCCTTGGACAAGGGCTTGGCCGGGGCCCTCGTGGCGCTAGCTCGTCATGCCGTACCCGCTATGACCAGCTGGGATCGGGCCTCTAGGATTGATTCTGCCAAGACCCAGCTGGAGAGCATACTTGAGGATGCCTTCTTACAGAGGGTGGATCACCAGCGCAGCTCGAAGGATGATGCAGCCGACCAGCGACAGGATGTCCGGGAACGTATCGAAGGCCTGTTGGACTCGTGGGTCAAGCTGCGAGACGGCGCCACTACGTCGCTCCGCTACCAAAAGTACGAGGGCAAGAAGGGGGCTGATCCTCTCCTGATCGGAATGCTGGACTCGGCAACGAATGATGATCAGCGGAAGTTTCGAGCAGGCAGGTCGTTGCGGGATGTTGAGCCGGAGGTCACGCTGCGTCTCCTGCCCTGAGGGACGGAATTGCTAGCCCCCTCGAGAATCCTGCCGACGTTTCATTGACCAAATGCCACCGCATAAGAAGACTAAGGACATCGGGACCTTACGGGCGAGCCAAATCATCACGACCTATGGTCCCGGCTCGTTCGTCGATCTGCCGGAGTACTCCGTCATTGTCGCAGGCATCGACGCTTGGCAGCGCCATCCAGAGAGCGAGATCGATGAGCCAAGACTCTCCGCCAAGCTCATGGCTATGACTGGCCTGTCACATCCTCCGCGGCTGCACGCCCCACCAGCTTCCGAGAGTGGATTCCAGTACCGGCGGGGAGTGAGACCGAGCTATGTCGCGGTCCGCACCTTCCCCAAGTGGTTCGTCCGTCAAGAGGAGGATCAGGAAGCCCCAACGAAACGTGGGCAGACCGGCCGGCGCTTGCTAGAACTCAAGGATACTGGCGTGAAGCCGCCGCGTGATGGCCCCAAGCGACTGGTGGCTACGCGATTCGTCCGGGCGTGCCCCAAAGGACATGTCGCGGATATCGATTGGCGATGGTTCGTTCACGGTGACAGACAGTGCCCGAGGCCGCTGTGGCTGATTGACAGGGGCACAGGGGGTGACCTGACTGACCTAATCGTCCGCTGCGAATGTGGCACAAGCAAAAGGTTGGGTGAAGCCGCCGACCGCGGCCTGCGCAGCCTCGGCCGTTGCCCGGGAACTCGCCCTTGGCTCGGGCCAAACAATAGGGAGCAGTGCGGATTGGACAGTCGGCTGCTTATTCGAACCGCGACCAATGCCTACTTTCCCCAGGTTGTCCGGGTGCTGTCCGTGCCTGAGCAAGAGTCCGCCGTGGAGGAGGCTGTTGCCAAGAAGTGGCCGCTGGTGCAGCATATCGCGACTCCGGAGATGCTCGATGGCTTTACCACGCATCCAGACGTTGCCGGTCTTCGCAGAGAATTTGCCGACGAGGACATCTTGGGCGCGATCGCCAGCAAGCAGGGCCGCCCTTCCTCGCCGGTGAGCAGCAAGCAGCTCGAGGCGAACGCATTCCTAGACGCTCCGGAGGGCCACGGCCGCCACGGAGCCATGGATGCGAACTTCCACGCCTGTGCCCTGTCCGACTTAGAGTGGCAGCAGGATTCTGGCCTGACCAGTGCCTTCGCCAAAGTGGAGCGCGTTGTCCAAGCCCACCGGCTCCGAGAAGTGTCCGCGCTCGTGGGTTTCACACGGTTGGACGCTGTTTTGCCCGACATCCACGGCGAGTACGAGTCCGAAGCCGAACGAGCTCCGTTAGCGGAGGATCCGGATTGGTTCCCAGCCGTCGAGAATCGCGGCGAAGGGATCTTCCTCGCCTTGAGACCTGATGCGATCAAGAGCTGGTCCAACCAGCCCGCTGTTCGGGAGCGAGTGAGCCAGCTTGACCGGGGTCACAACATTTACCGAGAGAAACGGACCGGACGCACACCAGCTTTTCCCGGCGGTCCCTACATCTTGCTCCACACTCTCTCCCACCTCCTGATGCATTCGATCTCGCTGGAATGCGGCTATCCAGCTACATCGATCCGAGAGCGAATCTATCTCACCGAGAAAGCCTACGGCATCCTCCTCTACACGGCAAGTCCCGATGCCGAGGGCACTCTCGGCGGACTCGTCCAGCAAGCTCGGAGGATCGGGTCGCACCTTGAGCGAGCACTTCGGGCAGGTGCCTTGTGCTCCAGCGATCCTGTTTGCGCCCAGCACAGGCCGGACGATGGATTGGAGGAGAGGTGGCTGCACGGTGCCGCCTGCCACAACTGCTCGCTGATCGCCGAGACATCTTGCGAGATGCGCAACGAGTTCCTGGACCGGGCTCTAGTGGTGCCGACGCTGGATTCGCCCAGCGCTGCTTTCTTCAATGACGTGTCGTCCCCCCATTGACTTGGAATAGCCGGGCGGCAGAGACTGAACGGAAGTTGGCGCTGGGAGAATGGCCCTCCCTCCTCGCCTCCATTCGCTGTGCATTTGCGCACAGCGGCAGTCCGAACTTCCAACCCTCGTTGGATTGGGGTCCCTGCCGCGCACCCCGAGATCAGGTGGACGATGGCGTCCAAGGCTTCCGAACGCTCCGCATCCACAACCGCCACCACTGGCTGTTGCATACGTCACGGCACGTTGGACGGGACTACGTAGCTCGCCAGAGCGTCACATAGCCAAGAATCGCGTGAGCGGACTATAGCACCGGTCAGTACCGTCTACGGGTGAAGCTGAGGCGGCCCCTAGTTTTCCGCGGGCCGGTGGAAGCAGCATGGAGCATCTCTGCCGCTAACACGCCATCTGGTCGGCTCTTGCCACGGACAGTTGAGGTCTCGCCACCCGGCCGCCGACTGCCTGCCGATCCATGCGACTACACTTGCCGGGGGATTGGGAGTCGTCGTGCGCCGCCGGGCGCCAAGGGCCGCCAGATGGGCGGTCGCGCGGCACGGGTCACATTCCCCACACGGTGATCGGCGGGCCTCCGGGCTCGGGGTCCCTGCGGAACACCCGCTCCTCCCAGGACTTGCTGGGACGCATGTCGAAGATCACCAGATGCCCGTCTTCGGCGCCGCAGCGGCCCATGTACCAAGCCGTCTGCTCCAAGCCCTGGCCGATGGTGCTCTCCAAGCCCTTCTTCTCGCCGACCACCTTGCACTCGATGACCTGCTTGAGGGGACGGTCAGCCAGCGGGCGACCGGGCCGGGGCCATTCGACGACCGAATCCGAGCGTCCGCGGCCGATGGCGTACTCCCGGGTAATATTTCCGCCGCTGTTGACGACGCGGTGCAAGTAGCCGTGCAGCACCAGCTGGGGGCCGGCCTCCCGGTGGCCGTAGCGCTCCAGCCACGACTCGGAGTGCTCGCGGAAGTAGTCCTGGAACCCGGCCAGCAGCGCCTTGACGTCCAAGCTGCCGTCCGGCTGGATGTACCAGCGCGGCGAGACGAGCTCCTCGAGCTCGCGTTCCTGGACGGTCGTCAGCTCGCGGGGGATGACTTCGGCGTAGATCGGGTTGGCCATCCGGACCGGGCCGACGGCAGCGACGAGACCGAGGTCTTGGACGTACTCCAGGTCGCGCCCTGAGAACTGGTATCCGCGAGAGCCCGCGATCATCGGCAGGATCACCCGCCGGACGCGCTCCTCGCGGAGCTTGTCGGCCAACTGGTCGAGGTGCGTGACATGGTTGAGGATGAGAGTCTCCTTGGCTTGGTCGATGGCCGCGACCGTCACGGACCGACTGCGATCTCGGCCCTGCCGGTCTCTGAAGCAGGCTTGGTAGGCGAGGGCGTTGACCAGCCAGGGCTGGCCCTGTGTGAGGTTCCAGATGTGATCGACTGCGCCGGCCTCGAACTGCTGGCCGGTCTCGTCAGTGTGCTGCAGCAGCAGGGATCGCACTTCGCTCTCGAAGAAGTCCCCCAGCCGCAGGGACTCGGCCTTGATGTTGAACGCGCTGCCCCCGGTGATGTGGAAGCCTTCCGACTCCGAGAAGATGCGGTAGTCGCGGACATCGCGGACGCCGCACAGCACCACGTTCTGGGGGAACCACCGGGGCCGGTCGCGGTAGCCGGCGCGCAGCTGGCGCAGCACCGAGATCAGGGTGTCCCCGATCAGGGCGTCGATCTCGTCCAAGAACAGGATCAGGGGCTTGGAACCCGAGGCCGCCCACTCCGACAGGACGCTCATGAGGGCCGAGTGAGGGCCGTCCTCCGCCAAGACGCTCCGCCAAGTCTTGCGGACAAGGTCCTCCCCAGTGGTTCGTAGAGCCGCAACCGCGACGCGGGCCAGGATCGTGCGTATGCCTGCACCGACATCTTGGCGGGCGGTCTGCGCCGGCTCGACGTTGACGTAGACACAACGGAAGCGGCCGCTCGCATTGAGGTGGTCGGCGAGCGCAGCCAGGACGCTCGTCTTGCCAGTCTGGCGAGGCGCGTGAAGGATGAAGTACTTCTTGCGCTCGATCAGCGTCAGGATCTCATCGAGATCCACGCGGTCCAAAGGAGGGATGCAGTAATGCTCTTCAGTGACAACTTCGCCCTCGGTGTTGAAGAACCGCACTCGCTATTGAGTATGGCATGCCTACGGGAGGGGCGATGGCTCATCAGGCCCTGCACACTCAGCAACTGAGGAGTCGTCTGGTTCCAGTCCAGGAGGCGGAATCGGGCCGGCAAGGCACCGGAGACCGCTCTCGGACGAACGGTCTGTCCATCCTGAATCCACGGCAGTTCCCACTCGGACTCCTTCATCCCAGAGGAGCGCCATCGATGGGCACGCCCTCCACCGACTGCAGGTCCCCTGCACCGGCCAAGAGCAACCACCAATCCAGAGACCCCGCCGCTCCTCACCAGAACTCCCTCCACAACGCACTTGCCTGCTCCCCAGTGCGCCTCCCAGCCAAATCCTGATCCAATCTGCACAATCAAGATCCAAACGCACGCTTCTGGGAGGGGCACGCAACCTTGCGTTGGAGCCGTCATCGTGGAGGCGGGTGGCCGGTACGTGTGGCGACGGGCTCCGGGGCGGCGGCGCCTTGGCAGGAGGGCGGCATGGCACAGCAGAGAATTGCCACGGATCAAATCCGGGAGACGCTAGGGTTGCGCCACGAGGTGGATCGTGCGCAACAGGAGGTGGCGGGCTGGCGCGGGAGTCCGACCTCGACGGTGAACAAGGTGCTGCGGGGCGCAGCGCGTGCGGGGCTGTCGTGGCCCGCACCGGAGGGGCTGGGGCGGCGGGAGCTGGAGGAGATAGTGTACGGCGCCCCGCAGGCCAGCTCGTCTGCGGTCCCTTTACCGAGAGAAACGGACCGGACGCACTCCAGCATTTCCCGGCGGTCCCTACATCTTGCTCCACACTCTCTCCCACCTCCTGATGCATTCGATCTCGCTGGAATGCGGCTATCCAGCTACATCGATCCGAGAGCGAATCTATCTCACCGAGAAAGCCTACGGCATCCTCCTCTACACGGCAAGTCCCGATGCCGAGGGCACTCTCGGCGGACTCGTCCAGCAAGCTCGGAGGATCGGGTCGCACCTTGAGCGAGCACTTCGGGCAGGTGCCTTGTGCTCCAGCGATCCTGTTTGCGCCCAGCACAGGCCGGACGATAGATTGGAGGAGAGGTGGCTGCACGGTGCCGCCTGCCACAACTGCTCGCTGATCGCCGAGACATCTTGCGAGATGCGCAACGAGTTCCTGGACCGGGCTCTAGTGGTGCCGACGCTCGATTCGCCCAGCGCTGCTTTCTTCAATGACGTGTCGTCCCCCCATTGACTTGGAATAGCCGGGCGGCAGAGACTGAACGGAAGTTGGCGCTGGGAGAATGGCCCTCCCTCCTCGCCTCCATTCGCTGTGCATTTGCGCACAGCGACAGTCCGAACTTCCAACCCTCGTTGGATTGGGGTCCCCGCTGCGCAGCCCGAGATCAGGTGGGCGATGGCGTCCAAGCCTTCCGAACGCTCCGCATCCACAACCGCCACTACTGGCTGCTGCATAGGTCACGGCACGCTGGACAGGACTACCTAGCTCGCCAGAGTGTCACATAACCAAGAATCGCGAGAGCGGACTATAGCACCGGTCAGCACCGTTTACGGGTGAAGCTGAGGCGGCCCCTGCTTTCTCCGCGGGCCTGTGGAAGCAGCATGGAGCATCTCTGCCCCTAACACGCCATCTGGTCGGCTCTTGCCACGGACAGTTGAGGTCTCGCCACCCGGCCGCCGACTGCATGCCGATCCATGCGACTACACTTCCCGGGGAATTGGGAGTCGCCGTGCGCCGGCGGAGGCCAAGCGTCGCCGGATGGGCGGTCGTGCGGCTCCGGTCACATTCCCCACACCGTGATCGGCGGGGCTCCGGGCTCGGGGTCCCGGCGGAACACCCGCTCCTCCCAGGACTTGTTGGGCCGTAGCTCGAAGACCACCAGATGCCCGGCTTCGGCAGCGCAGCGGTCCATGTACCAGGCCGTCTGCTCCAAGCCCTTGTCAATCGTGCTCTCCAAGCCCTTCTTCTCGCCGACTACCTTGCACTCGATGACCTGCTTGAGGGGACGGTCAGCCAGCGGGCGGCCCGGGCGAGGCCATTCGACGACCAGATCCGAGCGTCCGCGCGCGATGGCGTACTCCCGCGTGATATGTCCGCCACTGTTGACGACACGGTGCAAGTAGCCGTGAAGCACCAGCTGGGGGCCGGCCTCCCGGTGGCCGTAGCGGTCCACCCACGCCTCGGAGTGCTCGCGGAAGTAGTCCTGAAACCCGGCCAGCAGCGCCTTGAGGTCCAAGCTGCCGTCCGAGTGGATGTACCAGCGCGGGGCGACGCGGCCCTTGAGATCGGACTCCTGGACAGTGGTCAGCTCGCGGGGGATGACTTCGGCGTAGATTGGGTTGGCCATCCGGACTGGGCCGGCGGCAGCGACGAGGCCGAGGTCTCGGACGTACTCAAGGTCGCGCCCTGAGTAGTCGTATCCGGGAGAGCCCGCGATCATCGGCAGGATCACCCGCCGGACCCGCTCCTCGCGAAGCTTGTCAGCGAGCTGGTCGAGGTGCGTGACGCGATTGAGGATGAGCGTCTCCTTGGCTTGGTCAATGGCCGCGACCATCACGGGCCGACTGCGGTCTCGGCCCCGCCGGTCTCTGAAGCAGGCTTGGTAGGCGAGGGCGTTGACCAGCCAAGGCTGGCCCTGGGTGAGGTTCCAGATGTGATCGATGGCACCGGCCTCGAACTGCTGGCCGGTCTCGTCGCTGTGCTGCAGCAGCAGGGAGCGCACCTCGCTCTTGAAGAAGTCCCCCAGTCGCAGGGACTCGGCCTTGATGTTGAACGCGCTGCCCCCGGTGATGTGGGAGCCCTTCTCCGCCGAGAAGATGCGGTAGTCGCGGACATCGCGGACGCCGCACAGCACCACGCTCTGGGGGAACCACCGGGGCCGGTCGCGGTAGCCGGCGCGCAGCTGGCGCAGCACTGAGATCAGCGTGTCCCCGATCAGGGCGTCTATCTCGTCCACGAACAGGATCAGAGGCTTGGCACTCGAGGCCGCCCACTCCGACAGGACGCTCATGAGGGCCGAGTGAGGGCCGTCCTCCGCCAAGACGCTCCGCCAAGTCTTCTTTACAAGGTCCTCCCCAGTGGTTCGTAGAGCCGCAACCGCGACGCGGGCCAGGATCGTGCGTATGCCTGCACCGACATCTTGGCGGGCGGTCTGCGCCGGCTCGACATTGACGTAGACACAACGGTAGCGGCCGCTCGCATTGAGATGGTCGGCGAGCGCAGCCAGGACGCTCGTCTTGCCGGTTTGGCGAGGCGCGTGAAGGATGAAGTACTTCTTACGCTCGATCAGCGTCAGGATCTCATCGAGTTCCACGCGGTCCAAAGGAGGGATGCAGTAATGATCTTCAGCGACAACTTCGCCCTCGGTGTTGAAGAATCGCACTCGCTATTGAGTATGGCATGCCTACGGGAGGCGATGGTTCACCAGGCGCTGCACCCTCCGCAGCTGAGGAGTCATCTGGTTCCAGTTCAAGAGGCGGAATCGGGCTGGCAAGGCACCGGAGACCGCTCTCGGACTAACGGTCTGGCCATCCTGTATCCACGGCAGTTCCTACTCGGACTCCTTCATCCCAGAGGAGCGCCATCGGTGGGCACGCCCTCCACCGACTGCAGGTCCCCTGCGCCAGCCAAGAGCAACCAGCAATCCAGAGTCCCCGCCCCTCCTCACCAGAACTCCGTCCGCTCCGCACTTGCCTGCTCCCCAGTGCGCCTCCCAGCAAGATCCCGACCTAATCCGAATAATCGCAAGCCAGACGAACACTGCTGGGAAGGGGTTGCAACCTTGCGTTGGAGCGGTCATCGCGGAGGCGGGTGGCGGGTGCCAGTGGCGGCGGGCTGCGGGTCGGGGCCGCCCTGTTAGGAGGGCGGCATGGCAAGGCAGAGGATTGCCACGGATCAGATCCAGGAGATGCTGCGGTTGCGCCACGAGGTGGGTTGTGCGCAGCGGGAGGTGGCGGGCTGGCGCGGGAGTCCGACCTCGACGGTGAACAAGGTGCTGCGGAGCGCAGCGCGGCCGGGGCCGTCGTGGCCCGTGCCGGAGGGACCGGGGCGGCGAGAGCTGGAGGAGAAGATGTGCGGCGCGGCGCTGGCCAGCTCGGCTGCGGTCCCACGGGGCGCAGGAGAGGCAATCCTAGTCGATGTACAGGCAGTGCGATGGCCGCCTCCAGCCCTACACCGCATCGCTACGACAGGCGTTGCGAAGCAGGAAGGGAAGAAATACGACCGATGCAAGGCTCATCCCGCCCGCTGGGTCGGTCGTGGCGCGTCACTCCGGGAAGGCTTGGAACCCAGTTCCTCGTCTCTCTGTCAGTCCTTCCCTCAGGCAGACCCAATCGGCCAATAGGCAGTCTCATACCCCACGGTGCCAAGATGTCTGAGGCTGGCGTTGATCGATGCCCGGACCGACGGAACGTAGTCCTCAGCCGAACGAAGGGGCGATCTCGGGTGGCGCTACCGCCGAATCCCGAGATCCGGCCTGCGCTCCACATAGCCCATCAAACTTGGGATCCCTGGCTCGAAGTAGTCGCCTGTCTCAGCACCTGCCTGCCAGAGGTAGCCGAGATCGTGCAGATGGCCTGTCGCTTCGATTACCGCACCATAGTCTGAGGCTAGGCCGGCCTCCTTCAGCGCTGACTGGATCGCTGGGTACACTTGCTCAGGCCTCGCTCGGTCTGAACCGGAGAACGCTCCGGCCGCGCCCACGGCCGCCGGCAGCAGGTCAGCCCTGACCAGCTCCTGATACCGGCGCGCATAGTATAAGTGCCTCTTCCGCTCCACAGCAGGTCTCACAGAGTCGACATCGACCACAGAAATCGCGACCGAGGGATCCTTGCAGCTGGCCCAGAGAAGGTCCCCCCAGACTTGCAGAAAGAATGCGTAGCCGTGACTGTCCTTTACGACCTGTCGCAACGCTCCATCTTCGATCGACCGGCCATGCTCCTCCAGAGGGACTCTAATAGCGTCGGCGGCCGAGCCCGGATCCAGCCGCCCGATGGGAAGCTGTTCACCCCTGTCCCAGAAGGACACTTCCATCCTGCCTAGGTGGCGGGGGAGGTCGGGCGTGCCGGCGAGGATCAGCAGTATGGGCAGATCCTTCCTCTGGAGGGCTTGGACGGCAGCCAAGAGGGACCGGCCAGGTCCCACGCCAAGCATGTGCGCCTCGTCGACTAGGATGAGGAAGGGGCCCGTGCGGACACTGCGGGCGAGGACGGAAGAGACCCGTCCCGGGTGCACGGTGCCCAATCGGATGCTGATGGGCCCCAACGTGAAGCCGCGCAGCGGTTCCAGCCAGCGCCTATTGACAGACAGCGCATCGGCCAAGTCCTCCTCGGAACCGATGTCACCCCCTTGCAGGTCAGCGACAGTTAAATTGAGCGTCGTCGCCTCGCGCTGAGACCACTCTAGTAGGACGGTCTTGCCGTTCCCCCTCGGTCCGTAAAGGACGATATCGCTAGCAGGTGAGTCGCGCTTCGTGAGGACATCAAGGAATTCTCGGATCAGCGCCTGCTCCTTCTCCCTGCCCGCCAGATAGGGCGGGAGCTTGCCCCGACCCGGCTGAAATGGGTTGCTGTCAGTTGCAGAGTGCGGCCGATTTGACAGGATGCCTGCCACTCTCCAATGATAATCGGTAGCGGCATGCGCAGAAGCAGCCTTCTCCGCATCACGGGCCCGAGTGGGGCGGGCTCCGATCTACCGGGATGACAGCGAAGCTCGGGCTGTGTCCTTCTGCAGCAAGGGCGCATCGACCGCTCTTCTGGAATCGCCAACCTCCGCCTTGGTGAAGTCCGAATCTCTGGGCCGAGAGTCATTCCCGGGGTGGCACTCGTGCCACTCGCATGGCAGGATGCGAAGCCTCACTACGTCTCGACCCGTCGTGCCCCAGCGTCTCACCTTGCGTTCCGCCCTGGTCCGAGGTCGGTCTCCAGAGGATCCTCCAACCGAGCAAGTAGGTGTCGCGAGGCGCGGTTCGCTACGTCTGCAAGTGGCAGACTTGAGTGTGCGGCCCTCGGACAGCTGCCCGGCCACGATGCCAAGCGCGAGATGGGATCTAAGGTTCCCAAGGAGGGCGGTCGTCCGCATAATGCCGGAGTCTTGGCTGGCTGTACTCTCGGATGGTCTCCCATGACCGGCGCGGTGCTGAACTTGCCGCCCTTCATCCGGCACCGTCTTGCCGACGCGCTGGAGTCTGGCCTGCTAAGTCCACCATTTACCTCGTTGGCGATCCGAACCGCGATCGGTCGCTCGGATGTCCCCGAGGACCTGCTCGACGTGCTTCGGATGTGGGAGCGCGAAGGCGTCAGCGGGCGGGTTGCCGCTGCTTGGATCCGGAGCTTGGAAGAGGCAGTCTCCAGCGTGGCGCCAGCAAGCCTTGTCTGGACCGGCCCGCCGGCCAAGGGCCTGCACTCGCGGAGGACGCGTCAAGTGTTCGAGGAGCTTGTTCAGGGCTCGACCCGCTCCCTCTGGATCAGTAGCTTCACGTACTTCAATGGCCCCGACGCGTTCAGCCTACTCGCTTGGCGCATGGAGCGCCTGCCTGACCTCGAAGTGACCCTGTTGCTGAACATCATGAGACGGGCGAGGAAGTCCGCTCCTCGTGCGCAGCTGGTCCGAGACTACTCGAGCCGGTTTTGGACCGAGGACTGGCCCAGCAGCGTCCGTCCCCGCGTGTTCTACGACCCACGATCGCTGGATCCCGGCCGTCGCAAGGGAGTGCTCCATGCCAAGGCCGTCGTGAGCGACGAGAAGAGGCTGTTCGTCACCTCTGCCAACCTGACCGAGGCGGCCATGGACCGCAACATCGAGATCGGGCTGTTGCTCCGCGACCCGGCGCTGGCCCGGACGGCCGTGGCGCACTTTCGCGGTCTGATTGAGCGAGACTTGCTGTTGCCGCTCCCGCCGCCGGCATGAAGGCTGAACGCCCTCGCCGATGACCCGACTCCGCGGGCTGCTGGTCTGCCCCCCGGCGAGTGTTCCTTCAGTCGAGCAACCCCAGAAACTGGGCTAATGGTTGACGCGAGTCCTGACGATCATCGTGGGTGGGGCTAGGATGCGAATTCAACGACCCGTCCGCTCGTCCTCGCTAGATGAAGCCGTAGCTCAAGGGAGCATCTGGATGCCGGTGGAGCCCGACTCGCAAACAGGCCGACATCCGCGCAAGCCGACACGGCGCAACCTCGCTGCCACTCAGCGACCAGGCAAGTCTGAGGTTGGAACTCCTACTCGATCCCCAGCTCGCGCTTCTTCTCCGCCAGCCATTCCGAGTACTCCCGCTTCAACGCCTCGTCCTTGGGGCTCGGATACAGTTCGCTCGCCGTGTATTTCCCGGTCGCCAGCTTGCCCTTCGTCCAGACATCGTGTAGTTCAGTGATTTTCGCCTGTCGCACGCAGTCCTCGACCAGGTGAGGAGGCACGAACGTCAGCCCCTCCCTGTCCCCGACCACCAAGTCGCCCGGCATCACCGTCGCCTCCCCGATCCGTACTGGCACGTTGATCCCCATCAGCATCACTTCGCGGAGGGCCGAAACATGGAATCCTCGGACATAGATCGGGATGTTCAGGGGGTGGATCCCGTCCAAGTCTCGAATCGCTCCGTCGATCACGAACCCTTGGCCCGTAGCGGCATGGATGGCCGTCGCGAGATTGTCTCCGGCGAACGTCCCTCCGTCAATCTTCCCGAACAGGTCCACTACCAGCACATCGCCCGGACGCAGGATGTCAATCACGCGCTGGTTGCCATTCGCTCCCAGCCCGCGGCCTTGCGCATCTTCCTCGATGATTTCGCTCAGATCGGGCCGGACCGGCATGAACACGGCCGTGACCGCCCGGCCAAGCAGCTTCTTCTCGGGGTGGACGATCTTCCATCCTCCCGACCACTGGTGCTCGTAGCCGGCGCGTCGCAGCGGGCCCCAAAGCATCTCCGAACTCGCCGAGCGAAGTCCGTCAAGCAGGTTCTGAGGAATGTCGGGGCGGCCGTCAGGCAAGCGCCCGAATGGGTTGGCCCGTGTGTACTTGAGCAGCTCTTCCTTGCCGAAGCCGTCCACTTGGGCGCTGAGCCCGCCTGCGAGGCCAAACGCGATGAGCACATGAACTAGGCGCACGAGCGCGAATATAGCACACCGGCGGGACCGCTTATCGGCGTCCCATCACTCGCAACGCGGTCTTGAACTCCTTCCTAGATGTGGATCCGGGACTGGGAGTCTCCGGAATACTCGCCCGGAACAGGGTTGGGGCCTGTCTCGAGCGCCGGAGAGGCGGATGAGAGGCTGCAGGTGGGGCCTAACGGCAAGGTGCGACGCGACCTGCACTCGTGGCCGATCTTGGAAGTGACCTGAAGTGGGTCAGTCTCCCTCTCCGTCCGTCGACGTCAAGCAGTCTCGCCCCGAACCTCCCTGTTCATTCTGTCATTTCGCGTTACGTGCTGCATCAAGCTAGGTATTCCCGGCTCATAGTATCCGATACCCTGCTTGACGACTGGCCAGATGTAGCCTTGGTGACGAAGGACTTGTTCCGCAGCGAGGGCCGCCTCCCTGTCTGACTTTGCCCGCTTGTCCAGGAGCGACGACTGGATCGCCATCGTCACTCGTTCGCGAAGCACTTGCCGGGATGCGGCAAACTCGGCGGCCACTCGGGCTGCCACTGATACAAGCTGAGCGGCTCTCAGTTCTTCCAGCAGTTCGTCGTCGAGGCCTTCGCGCCTGTGCTCGAATAACGGCCTCACGGCATCCATGTCGGCTCGCGCGGCCGGCGCGGACGGGTCCTTGCTGCCCCTCCACAGCAGGTCACCCCAGAGTTGCAGGAAGAACGGGTAGCGGTGGCTCTCCCTGACTATCTCCTGCAATGCATCGTCCTCGATTGACCGGCCGCGCTCTTCGAACGGAACTCGAACAGCAGCGGCAGCGGCTCCCCGCTCAAGCCTGCCGATGGGCAGCCGCTGGTTCCTGACCCAGAAGGACACCCCCATGGTCCGTAGGTGGCGGGGCAGGTCGGGCGTGCCGGCTAGGATTAGCAGCACCGGCAGGTCCATGCTCTGGAATGTCTGGATGATGCTCAGAAGGGACCGGCCGGCTTCGACTCCGAGCATGTGCGCCTCGTCGACTAGGGCGAGGAACGGCCCCCTGCGCACCCTGCGGGCGAGCGCGGAAGGGACTTGCCCGGGCGGCAAGCTTCCCGATTGGATGCTCGAGGCACCGACCGTTAAGCCGCGCAGTGCTTCCAGCCAGCGCCTCTTGACCGCCAGCGCGGCGGCCAGCTGCTCCCGGGACCTGATTTGGCCGCCCTGCAAGTAGGCCACTTGGATCTCGAGCTGAACCGCCTCGCGCCGAGACCATTCGAGGAGGGCTGTCTTGCCGTTTCCCCGCGGCCCGTAAAGGATGATATCGCTGGCGGGTGCGTCTGGCTTGGCGACGGTCCTGAGGGAATCCCGGATCAGCGCCTGCTCCGTCTGCCGACCTGCCAGATAGGGCGGGATCTTCCCTTGGCCAGCCTGAAACGGACTGTCCGCTGTTGCCGAGTCCGGCCGGCCTGAGAGGAGGGCAGCCATGGCAACCGTATGATAGTCCGTCTCGGTCGGCCGCGGCTGACGGCGCCGCCGCCGTTCCGATGAGGACACTTCAACACCTGACCACGAGGAGCCGGACCCCCAGCCCGCTTGGGCGGTTGCAGTGCCGAGCCGGCTCCCCCGGCAGCAGGGCATCCGATTCGCGCCTTGACGGTCGACTCGTCAACCGCGTCAACCGCCGGGCAGGCTGGCCCGCCACGAGGCCTCTTACCTTCTCCCCAAGCCGCGATCGCGCCTTTATGCTGCTGCCACTGCGCCTTGTTGGTTCGTCCTCCGCGGGTGTTTCGGCCGCTTACCCTCCGCCCACTACAATTGTTCGCACTTGAAATGAGCAGCCCGTTTCGCATCGGCATCGACCCCGGCTGGGGCGACCAGTTCGAGTCGACCCTCGCGCCGTTTGTCCGTCGCCACTTCGGATCCGCACGGGACTTTCGCTGGGAGGTGATGGAACCCTTCCCGAGCGGCACCGTGCCCGGGGAGGTGGCGGACCGCTACGACGGCCTCGTGATCCTCGGCACGCGCTTCGACTCCTCCAGCTTCTCTCCCGCCAAGAGGCTCATCTGCATCGCCCGTTGGGGGGTGGGCTTCGACGCGATCGACATGGCGTCGGCCACTGCCGCCGACGTCATGGTGGCCCTCACTCCCAACGCTGTCAAGCGGGCCGTCGCCGAGGCGCAGATCGCGCTCATCTTCGCGCTGGCCAAGCGGATTCCCGACTTGGACCGCCGAACCCGGGCGGGGCAGTGGCGTACCAACCTGCCGCTGCTCGGCATCGATGTAGTGGGCAAGACGCTGGCCTCCGTGGGCCTCGGTCGGATCGCTTCGGAGCTGTTCCGCATGGCTCGCGGCATCGGATTCGGTCGCCTGCTGGCATGCGATCCCTATTGCTCGCCGGAGCGAGCCCGCGAGTTGGGAGTCGAGCTGACCGACATGGACACCGTGATGTCCGAGGGGGACTTCGTGACCGTCAACGCCTTCCTCAACGATTCGACCCGCGGACTGATCGGAGACCGGGAGTTCGCGCTCATGAAGCCGTCTGCCTACTTCGTCAACACCGCCCGCGGGCCGATCGTCCAGGAGAGCGCCTTGATCGAGACCCTACGGGCGGGCCGCATCGCCGGCGCCGGCATCGATGTCTTCGAGCAGGAGCCGCCCGCGCCCGACAACCCACTCCTCGCGATGGACAATGTGATCGTCGCACCGCACAGCATGGCCTGGACGCAGGAGGCCATGGCGGGCAACAGCGACGACGCCTGCCGAAACTTGCTCGCCGTAGCTTCAGGCCGCGTGCCCCCGTGCCTCGCTGATCCAACCGCCGCCCAGCGGCCCGGTGTGCAGGCCAAGCTCGCTCCATGGAGGTCCAGATGAAGCCCAACAGAATTCGTGAGGTCGCCGCCGACGGCCGAGTGCCGGTGGGCCACATGGTGATGGAGTTCAACACGCCCGGCATCGCCATGGTCTGCCAAGCCGCAGGCGTCGACTTCGTCATCCTGGACATGGAGCACGGCCCGTTCGGGCTGTCCGAAGTGGCCGGTCTGATCGCCCGCTTCAAGGCCACGCCCATCACGCCAATCGTCAGGATTCCGTCCTCCGAGTACCACTTCGTGGCCCGCGTGATGGATGCCGGCGCGCAGGGGATCATGGCCCCGAACGTACGCTCCCCCGAGCAGGCCCGCCTGCTCAACAACGCCATGCGCTATGCCCCCCAAGGGCGCCGCGGGCTGGGACTGGGCGTCTCCCACAACGATTTCGTACGCCCGGACCCAGTCCAGTACATGTCTGAGGCCAATGCCAGCAACCTCCTGATCTGCCAGATCGAGAGCCGCACCGCCGTCCGCGACTTGGAGCGCATCGCTGCCGAGCCAGGCGTAGACTGCCTCTGGGTCGGCCACATGGACCTGACGCAGTCTATGGGCGTGGTCGGGCAGCTGGAGCACCCGGAGTTCCTCTCTGCCATGCGGGACGTGACGCGGGTCGCGAAGCGACGGGGACTGTTCGCCGGGATCCAGCCCGGCAGCGCGGAGCAGACCCGCCAGTGGCTGGATATCGGATTCGACCTGATCTCCTACAGCTCGGATGTCTTCCTGTATGGCGAGGCACTTGCTCAAAGCATCTCGCGCACTCGCCGCCTCGCATCCGGCAGCTGACCGCTGCCTACAAGTCTGGAGCCTGCGGCTGTGTGCCGCTTCCCGCACGGCTGAGTGATGCCGGGCGGACCTGACCGGGCGGCGCTGCGACCTCTCCACGGGCCAATCCAGCCGAGTGGGCCGTGTGCCATGATGACTTCGTGAGCGAACTGCTTCGTCTGCTCGGGTACGTTCGCCCCTATTCCGTCCGGATCGTCGTGGCTGTGGCTCTCATGGCCGCGGTGGGCGCCTGCTACGGTTTGTTCGCCCTGCTGCTCGAGCCCCTGCTCGACCGCTTCCTCAATCCGTCCCCTAGCGCCGACCCTGTCGAGCTCTTCCAAGTGCCGTTCACGAGCTGGACGGTGGCATTGGATGACTTCCTGCCCGCCGCGCCCAGCGAGGCGTTCGGATTCTTCTGCGCCGTCTTCCTCGGAGTCTCCGTCGTCAAGGGAGCGTGCGACTTCACGGCCAGCTACTTGGTCAACTTCGCCGGATTCTCGGCCGTCCGCGACATCCGCAACGAGATGTACGCCATCGTCGTCAACCAGTCTCCGGCCTTCTTTCAAGCCAAGCACACCGGTGAGCTGATCTCCTCCATGGTCAGCGATATTGAACGGATCCAGTCCGCCTGCTCACACTTCCTGGCCGATCTGATGCGGCAAGTCTTCACCGTCCTCGCGCTGCTGCTGGTCCTGCTGCAGCATGACCCGCTGCTGACCTTGGCCTGCGTCGTGGTGCTGCCGCTCGTGCTGCTCCCCGCGTCGAAGATCGGGCGGCGGCTGCGCAGCACCTCCACCCTCGCTCAGGAGTACTTGGCGAGCCTCGTCAAGATCATGCAGGAGACCATTGCGGGGAACCGCATCGTCAAGGCGTTCGCGATGGAGGATTTCGAGATTAGCCGCTTCCGGGAGCGCGCCGACCGGCTCTTCTCCGCCAGCCTGCGAATGGTCAAGCAGCAGGCCGTGGTCTCGCCCATCATCGAGGTGCTGGGTGCCGGCATGATTCTGTTCCTGCTCATCTATGTCCGCGGCCGGATCCTCGCCGGTGAGATGACCGCCGGCGAGGTGGTCAGCTTTGTCGTGGCCCTAGTGATGCTCCTCCAGCCGGTAAAGCGCTTGATCGGCATCCACAACATCTTCCAGCAGGCTCTGGGAGCCGTTCGGCGCGCGTTCGAGTACATGGACCATCCGCGGGATGTCCGCGAGGCGGACGACGCCGTCGTGCTGCCGCCGCTGCGCGAGGCAATCCGCTTGGATGGAGTGAGCTTCAGTTACCCCGGAGGCTCCGGCGAGCCGGCGTTGGAGGCAGTCGACCTGCGGGTCGGGGCACGGGAGGTGGTCGCGCTGGTCGGGCCCAGCGGGGCGGGGAAGTCCACGCTGATGAACCTGCTGCCACGCTTCTTCGACCCCACTGAGGGCTCCATCAAGATTGACGGACTCGACCTGCGGCAAGTCACCGTCGACTCCCTGCGGGACCAGGTGGCGATCGTGACGCAGCACACCGTCCTGTTCGACGACACCGTGTTCAACAACATCGCCTACGGGCGGCCCGGCACGGATCCAGCCAAAGTGCGGGCCGCCGCCGACTCGGCGTTCGCCACCGCCTTCATCGAGGCCATGCCTCAGGGCTTCGACACGCGGATCGGCGAAAGCGGAACCCGCCTCAGCGGCGGGCAGCGGCAGCGCATTGCGATCGCTAGGGCGCTGCTGAAGGATTCTCCGATCCTGCTGCTCGACGAGGCGACCTCGCACCTCGACAGCGAGTCCGAGCTGCTGGTGCAGCGTGCGTTGTCGAATCTGATCCGGGGCCGCACCGTCGTCGTGAGTGCGCACCGGTTCGCCACGATCCGCTCCGCCGACTGCATCGCCGTCCTCGACCAGGGCCGCGTCGTGGACCGCGGTACGCATGAGTCCCTGCTGCGTACCTGCGCCCTGTACAGCCGGCTGGTGGATCTGCAAACCGCGGGGGTGCCGTCGTGAACGCCCGCTCAATGACGGGCTTCGGCACGGCCCGCGTCCAAGGCGATTTCGTCGTCGTCCGGGCGACCGTTCGCAGCGTCAATCACAAGTCTCTCGACCTCAAGCTCCGGCTGCCTCCCGAGCTGGCCGATCAACAGATGCGGATGCGGCGCACGGTCCGCGTGGTTGCTCGAAGGGGCAGCCTGCGGGTGTCGGTGGTGGTGGAGTCGGAGGAGTCGGTCGACATGCGAGTCGACGCGGCAGTGGTGCATGCTAGGTTGGCCGCGCTCCAAGAAGTTGCGGCGACCTGCGGAGTGGAAGTGCGGCCTGATCCCCAAGCGATATTGGACGCGCCGGGCGTGCTGGTGGTGGGCGAGGCGGACGGGCCGAGGCTGAAGGAGCTGCGGGACCTGAGTCGCAGCGCGCTCCGGCGCGCCTTGGCCGATTGGGACGTCAGCCGGCGCAACGAGGGCCAAGGCATCGTCAAGGACCTCGAGACGCAGCTGGCTGCGATCTCGCACCACCGCGAGGGGCTGATGGCGGAGCTGCCCGGTGCCTTGGACCTGATGCGGGAGCGGGTCCACCGCAGGGTAGGCGAGCTGGCGGCGGACACTGCCGTGGATCCGCAGAGGCTGGCGCAGGAGGTCGCGGTCCTCGCCTCGCGAGCCGACGTCAACGAGGAGCTCCAGCGCCTCCACGGCCACTTGGAGTCTGCTCACCGATGCCTTGCAGGCCAAGGGGCTCCGGAATTCGGCAAGCGAATCGATTTCTTGGCGCAGGAGATGCATCGCGAGGCCAACACGCTGCTCTCGAAGGCACAGGCGCTCGGCGCGGGAGGTCTGTCGATCACTCGGCACGGACTCCGGATCCGCGAGGCAATCGGCAAGATCCGGGAGCAAGCCGCGAACCTCGTGTAGGTGTACGTGTCGGAGCCGATCGCCCTCCATCGCGGTTGGACTCGGATGCCGCCGGGCGAAGCGACCATGCCGGACCGCTCGGTTCCAGTTCCCTCAGCGTTCCCGACGGGGCGGCGCAAACCGCCCACGCCCAATCACACTACCCACTTGGGGGACAGCTCCTGCAGCTTGTCCTTCAGTCTCTTGTTCTCGGCCCGGGACTCCTTCAACGCCTTCGCGGCCGCTTCAGTCGCAACGCAGGCCAGCTTCGTCACCCGCATGATCGCAGTGGTCGACTTGACGGTCTTCAGGGACTGCTGATAGGCCTTCTCCACCAGCCCCTCAAGGTGCTGACGCCGCGATCTCTCCCGGTAGTAGTTCCAGAACAATTGGTCCGCAACGGTGTCGTAGATGCTGAGATGGCCTTCAACCGCCTTGATGTAGAGAAACAGCGCGCTGCTGTAGGAGTTTCCGTCATCCGTCGCAGGAATCTCTTCGTAGGTTGAATCGAGCCGCATCTTGTAGCCGACGACCCGCCGGCCGAACTCCGGCTCCAGCAGTTGCCCAGACGGGTCGAAGGCCCAGTACTCACGAATGCCGAGGCGCTCGCAGGTGGCCGTGCTTGCCCGGACATCCTCAAGGGTGTTGGACGGCTTCATCACTTCTAGGACGAAGTCGGGGTTGGCACCCTCCTCCCAAGCCTGGTAGGACACTTCCGGCACGTCCACGTCCCCCACCACCACGAACACATCCGGTGTGATGCTCGCGTCGGAGCCTTCGTTCCGGTAGTGGATCGTCACACCACCTCTCACATGCGCATCGGAGCGATTCTCGAAAATCGCATGGAAGGCCACCGTCGCCGAGGCTAGCGCGTGATGGTGCAGATTGCCGTGTGCCATGGACTCTCCGCCACCGAGGCCGTCGCCACCACCCGCGATCCGGCCGCAACGAGCCGGGCCATGGACCGGCCGCTGCTTGGGCATGAGCAATCTGGCGGTGTCGCTGCGATGCCAGCTCCCAAGTGAAAGCCGGCCCAGTGTAGCAGGGACCGGCCGGGAGCCTCTCGAAGTCAGCTTTCGCACGTTCGCACTCCGACCGAACTGGCACCGGAGCTGAGTCACGCGAAAGCGGGATCCAGACGCCAACCCCCACGGCACGAGTTTTGGTGCAAGATGGTCGCAATGCTTGAGAACCGCCTTCCAATCCTGTCCTGCGCGGCGCTCGTAGCTCTGCTGAGCGCCTGCTCCGGCGGGGATCTCGCGAGTCAGTCGCCAAGTCCCGCAGCCGCCGGCCCACGGCCGCCGAATCCGATGCCGTCGCCGTGGATCACGGCGGTTCAGCCATACGAGGGCTTCAATGACGAGCCGGCGCTAGCGGTGTCTTCATCTGGAGATGTCTTCGTCGGGTGGCTCAGCTATCGAGACGGTGCTGACTCGCTCGTGATCGCGTGGTACTCGCACGAGGGGGATCGGTTCGTGAAGCAGGATCAGTGGGTGGCGCTCGGCGGCGACGGGACCTACCTGCTCGGCTTGGAGGCGGCACCTGCGGATGAGGGCGCTTGGTTCTTGTTCTCTCAGGAGATCGACGGGGACTGGGATGTGTTCGCGGTCCGAGTGGACCGCGCCGGGCCTGCTGAACCCGTCGTCATCGCAACCGGGTCCGCGACTCAGATCAAGCCCGCTGCGGATTGGAGAGACGGGACCCTGTTCGCGGCCTGGGAGAGCAACGAGGGCTCCCAGCGCCAAGTCCACGCCGCCTCGCTCCGCGATGGCGTCGTGACTCCAGCGCAGCGGGTGAGCCCGGTCGGCGGGTCCAGCTACAGCCCGAGCGTGGCGGCCGGGCCCGACGGCCGCATGTCGGTCGCGTGGCACTCCTATCGAGACCACAACTACGACATCTACCTGCGCACCAAGCCAGCAACGAGCGCCTGGGAGGCGCCTCGGCGGCTGACCGATGCCCCTGGCATCGACCGGCATGCCCGGCTGCTGGCCCGGGGCGAGGAGGTCTGGGTGGTCTATGAGCACGCCCGCATGGACAAGTACTACGTAGGGCGCACCGACGAGCGGCACTTGGTGGTGGCGAAGGTGACGCCCGGCGGCCTGCATGCGCCGCCGGACTACTGGAATGCCTCGCCGCTGGTCAGGCATCGATCGGAGGCGGGATCAGCCCTGTTCGACTCGCACGGCCGCCTGTGGGTCGCCTACCAGCAGCCCAGGGAGCCGCGCGGCGGTTGGTCCGTCAGGCTCGCCGGCTACACGGGTCAGGATTGGATCGGGCCACGAGGTCTCTCCCAGAGGAGGTCCATGGACCGCCCCGCACCGATGGCGGCGGTCGGCGATCGGTTGCTGCTGGCCTTCCAGGCCGACAATTTCTCGGACACGTGGTCTCAATCCGACCCGGACTTCACCGACAGCGCCCGGTCGCAGATTCTGCTGGCGTCGGTGGACACAGGGCAGGCGCCGGGGGCCGCCGGAGCCATGCGCCTCGCCTCCTTGGAGCAGCCGGCCCAGCCATTCGATCCAGCGACTCTCCACCAAGTCTACGGCGAGGATGCCGAGACTCCGACCCTGCAGTACAACGGCGAGACCCTTCACCTCTACTACGGGGAGTTCCACGAGCATTCTGACATCTCGATCTGCAACCGCTGCGGCGACCAGTCGCTTGACGAGAACTACCAGTGCCGGCGCGACATCAACGGTCTCGACTTCGTCGCCATGACCGACCACGGCTACAACATCGTGCCGCACCTATGGAACTACTCGGCCAAGATGGTGCGGGCCAACTACGATGCCGGCCGGCTCGTCACGTTCTTGGGCGAGGAATGGACGTCCAGCTTCGAGGACTATGACGCCCAGCGACCGTGGGGGTACTACGGCCACCGCAACTTGGTGTTCGCCGATCCCTATTTCCCCAAGTGGTGGACGGCCTACAATGGCGACTCCCCGGCCGACTTGTGGAAGGAGCTTCGCGAGATGGACGCCGACTTCGTGCAGATTCCGCACCAGCTGGCCGACACTGGCAACGTGCCCGTGGACTGGGACTACGCGGACGAGGCCGCTCAACCGGTCGCTGAGATCTTCCAGACGCGCGGTTCCTACGAGTACGCCGAGGCCCCGCGTCACGCCAGAAACGCCACCGGCGAGCCGGGGAACTACATCCAAGACGCA
This sequence comes from Bryobacterales bacterium, assembly GCA_963662745.2. Classification (GTDB taxonomy): domain Bacteria; phylum Acidobacteriota; class Terriglobia; order Bryobacterales; family UBA6623; genus VXMF01. Next base: position 1,468,081 of record CAXXUI010000001.1, on the reverse strand, counting down.
TGGGCTCGCGGTCTGAAGATCGGCGTCATCGCCAGTCCAGACCACGGAGGCGGTCTCGGCAAGGCCGCGGTGTGGGCCAAGGAGCTGACGAGGGAGTCCATCCTGGAAGCTGTGCGGGCGCGACGGACCTTCGGAACCACTGCGGCGAGGATCCAGATTGACTTCCGGGTCAACGGTCGCATGATGGGCGAAGTCTCCGGGCGCGGCGAGGGTCCGGTCTCGGTCAAGGCCGTGGTCCACTCCCCACAGCCGATCCGAAGCGTCGAGATCTGCCGTAACAACGAGTTCGTCTACTCAGCCTCGCCGGGCGGAACGGATGCCGAGATCGAGTACGCTGATCGGACGCCCCTCGCGGGATCGAGCTACTACTACCTGCGTGTGCTGCAGACGGACGGCGAGATCGCTTGGTCAAGCCCCGTATGGTTGGAGGAGAAGTAGGCTTCTCGAGCGGGCGGTCGAGCGCGATGGCCCGGCTGGGGCCCTTCTTGCGGGCTGAGGCGCCGATTCAGGGCACTCGCCCCTGGCTCGGCGGCAGGGAGCCCCGCCAACCCGCCCTCAGTTGGGACGCCAACCTGAGCACCTGTGCGCGGTGCTCGTCTCGGTCGGCGAGATTGACCGTTTCCAGCGGAGCGGCCTCTAGGTCGTACAGCTCCCGCGCCGCGACATCTCCCTTGCGGTCTACCCACTCCGTGTAGCGGCACCCAGCAGTTCGCATGCTGTAGCCCATATAGGTCCAGTCCTGATCCGCCAGGTACGGCCGCGGGATCTGAGTGAACGCCGCCCGCTTCCACGGACGGCCTGGATCGTCCAGCAGGGGCACCATGCTCACTCCTTCCAGTCCCTCCGGGGGCTCGATGCCGCAGGCGTCGCAGAGAGTCGGGAAGAAGTCGACGAATTCAACGATCCGGTCGGTGGCGGCGCCGCGAGCTTGCATGCCGGGGACATGGAGCAGTAGGGGCGCCCGAGCGTCCAGTTCCAGGTTCGTGGTCTTGGCCCATTGCCCCTGCTCTCCCAAGTGCCAGCCGTGGTCGCCGAACAGTAGGACCACTGTGGAGTCCTCCAGCCCCTGCGCGCGCACGGCGTCAAGCACCCGACCGACCTGAGCATCCATGTAGCTAGTTGCAGCGTAATATCCATGGATCAGTTCGCGGGCCTTGGCTTCCGGAATCCGACCCTCGTCTGGGATGTCCGTGTAGCCCCTCAGCTCGTTAGATCTCGTGAACGCCAGCTCCGGTGCGCCCGCCGGGCGCACTGGATCCTTCGCCAGCTTGATGGCGTTCGGATCGTAGAGGTCAAAGTAGCGCCTGGGCGCCGTGAAGGGGAGGTGCGGCTTCTGGAACCCGACCGCCAAGAAGAACGGCTCTCGGTGACTGCGTCGCAGGGCCTGCACCGCGCGATCTGCGACCTGCCCGTCCTGGAGTGCGTTGTCAGGCACATCGGGAGCCTGCGAAGAGCTCCGCTTCGTCCATTCAAGCGTTGGGATGTCGCGGCCTTCCCATTCCCGGCCCGGGGCCTCGGCCCGCATAGCGGCTAGGCGCTCCTCGTCGACGTACTGCATGCCAGCCTGCCGACCGCCTTCGGGCCACACGGGGACGCTCCATGAGGGAGGGTCGGCCATCTTGCCGTGCAGCACCTTGCCGTATGCCTCCGTGCGATAGCCGGTCTGGCGGAAGCACTGGGGGATCGAGACAGCATCGGGCAGGGCGTCGCGGAAGTGTGCCCGGTTGCCCCAGACCCGAGTCGTGTCGGGCCGCAGCCCGGTCAGCAGGGATGCCCTGGACGGCCCGCAAACAGCGGACTGGCAGTAAGCTCGCTCAAACACCAAGCTGCGTCGAGCCAGCCGCTCGATGTTGGGGGCTTTGACGGCCGGGTTGCCGTAGCAGGGCAGTTCGGGCCGCAGGTCGTCGACCGCGATGAACACCACGTTCATGGCGCCGGCTGGCGGTGCGGCCGGCGACCGGCTGCCGAACCCACCGGCCCCCGCGAGGCCCGACAGGAATGCGCGGCGGCCAATCATCGCCGCTCCTCGTCGCTTCGCAGTGTCCAAGTGTAGGTGGTCGGGTGGAAGCGGAACGCTGATTTCCTGAGGGCTCCTTCAGCGTTCAGCGCGGGCACCCACGCGGCGTGCTCCTCAATGACAGTTTCGTAACCGGGGTCGCCGGCCAGATTGGTCCACTCGTTGGGGTCTGCGGCGTGATCGTAGAGCTCCTCCTCGCCGTTGGCATAGCGAATGTACCGGTATCGCTCGGAACGGATGGCGTGATTACCGTATCCGAAGGTCATCAGAGCCGGTCTGGACCATGCGCGGCTCGGGTCTTCGAGGAGCGGGCGCAGGCTGACGCCCTCCAGTCGGTCGGGCGCAGAGAGGCGGCACAGATCCATCAGCGTGGGAAAGAGGTCAATCAGACTCACAGGTCGGGCGCAGCGGCCGCCGGGCTCGGTAAGGCCCGGGGCGGAGATCACCAGCGGGACGTGCGACGAGCGCTCCCAGAGCGTGTCCTTGGCGAAGTGGTGCTTCTCGCCGAAGTGGTAGCCGTGATCGGACCAAAAGACGACGATCGTGTTGGAAGCGTAGCGACTGCTGTCCAAGCTGTCGAGCACCCGCCCTACCAGCAGGTCCGCATGCCGGATGCAGGCCGTATAGGCGCGCACGATGTCCGCTAGGTCGCCGTGACTTGCGATCAGCTCCAGGTCGTCCCTGCGGGAGGCCGCCATCCTGCGTCCCGGTTCGGGGACATCGTCCAAGTCGCCGGGCAGGTCCAAGGGAACGGGAGCATCGTCCGGACCAAGGCCCTCGCCAATCCGGGCCGGAAAGTAGAACGGCAAATGAGGCTGGAACAAGCCGACCGCTAAGAAGAAAGGCTTGTCGTGGTCGCGGGCGAGGAAGTCCTCGGCCCAGCGAACCGTGGCACCGTCCCCCATTTCCATGGGCTCCTTGGCCACTGGGCCCCAGTCGAAGCTGGAGATGTTGTTCGGCCGGCGGTACGGAATCAGGAAGTCCTCGGTTCGGAGGTCGTCCACGAGGTCGAAGTACTCGTCCCACGAGCCCGGCGGGTTGAATCCGGGCGTGTGGTGGAACACCTTGCCGCCGCCCGCCGCGTAATAGCCGTTCTCCCGGAGGTGCCTGGGAAGCATCACGGCATCCGGAAGATTTGGCTTCCACCATTCCCCGTTGCCGTAGATGCCGGTTGTGGACGGGCGCAGCCCCGACAGGATCGCCGTCCTTGAAGGGTTGCACTTCGGCGACGGGGCGTGGGCGTTGGTGAACAGCGTGCCGCGGGCGGCCAGCCGGTCGATGTTGGGCGTCCTCGCCCAGTCGCAGCCCAGCGCGCCGACCCAATCGTTCATGTCGTCGACGCTGAGGAACAGAACATTGGGCGGACCGGAGTCCTCAGTAGCGCATCCCAATAGCGAAGCGGCGAGGCAGGCCAATACGGCGATCGCGACGAACGGACGCCGGGTGGGCAGGCGGATCATGCTCCTATGTTGGCCCCGGCAGGGTTGGAGGATCTGTTCGTGAGGATTGAGTGGGAACGAAGCACGGCTGCAGGGGCCAAGGCTCTTGCAAGCTCCAGACCGCGGACGGGCCCGATTAGCGCCCTTGGGCCGCGGGTTCGATCACGCCCAGCATCGTCCACTCCTTGAGCTGTTTCGTGATGCCAGCTGCGGCGGTCGCCTCCGGGCTGAGATTGAGGAATTGGCGATAGTGCGATGCAGCCAACTCAAACTGCCCCGTATTCGTGTAGGCAGCGCCCAAGAACTGATGAGCCTGCGGGTAGGTGCTCGTCGCTTCTCTCTCAACCAGTTCCAGCGCCTTCTCGATGCACTCCTCGTTCTGCCCCGTACGCAAGTATGCGCCCGCCACGAAGAACCTCAGCGCATCGAGATCGGCGTTGATCTCCAATCCCTTCTCACCCACCTTGATCGCGCCTTCCATGTCGCCAGCGTCTACCAGCAAGGGCACGATGCGACGGTACACCGGAAACAGCTCTGGTTCGGCTACCAAAGCCTGCTGGTACGAACTGAGCGCATCCTCCGGCTGACCAAGTTTCTCGTGGACTTGCCCCATGAGCTGCCACGCGCCCGCGAAGCGCGGGTCCTCCCGGACGGCAGATTGCAACCGCGCGCCTGCCTTCTCGAAGTTCGGGCGGGGCTTGGCAACCTCTTTCACCGCCCACTGGTAGTGTTGAAGAGCCTTCTTTGGCGCTTGCGCGATGGAGATGCTCACGGCGTGGCCACGCCCTCCCTCTACCGCTGTGAGCTCCAACCGCCCGACATCGGGGTTGTCGAACATCGACCGGTTCGTGAGCTGGATCTCGGATGACCGGTGGCCTGGAAGCTCGGCGCGGACGTAGCAGTTGTTCATGTTGACCACTCCGAGGTGATTGGCTGTGGGCACGCCGTCTGCTCTGCCCGACGACTGCGTCGCGTCGGTGAGCCCAACGCCCCTTCCCGACAGCTCAATGTCAAATTCACCCCTAGGGTCGACTCGGTCGGTGGCGCGGGGAAAGCCGCCACAGACCAGTTCGACATTCGTCTCCTTGGGTACCAAGCCTCCGTCCGCCATCGTCACTGTGCCCGAGATGTAGGCCGTCAAGACTGGATCTGGCGGCACGATCCTTTCCGATTGCGGAGTCCTCGCCTGTTGCGCCACCAATGCCGGCGTGAGCAACGCCGCAAGTGGCAAGAGGGCCGCAAGTGGCCAGAGGATCGTGTTCAACCGAGTGTTTGCTACGGGCATTTGCTGTTCCTGCCGATCAGCCCGGCTGGGATCCGTCAAGGCGGATCGCATGTCACCGGGCCACACGGTCCTGCCCCGTCGCGACTGTAGCCAGCTGACCGGGGCAGTCCGGCAATTGCTGTGATTATACGCCTTTGGCACGACAAACCGTGTCTGGCGGAGAAGGGCTTCCTGCTGCACGGGGTCCAGCCGCGGCTTACCTTCCGATCTCCAAGTCACCGCCAGACGCCTTTCGCTGGCTTGCCTACCAGAACGGCCCGACTGACCTACGGCCTGCACCCAGCGGGGAAGCGACACCGATTCAATCGGCTGGCGAAGAGTGTACCGGCCACCTTGGCTCGCGCGCGCAAGGCTCGCGCAAGGCTATCGCCACCGCCCAATGCTTGTATACTAGGAAGTGCCTCCGTGATTCGCGCCTGCCTACGCACCGCCCTCGGATACGGTCGGGCGGCCTTCTCGCATGTCGATCGTCTTCATCATCTCCGCTCCTTCGGGGACCGGCAAGTCGACCTTGGCGAAGGCTGTCTTGGCAACTGACGACCGGCTTGAGTTCGCTGTTTCGGTGACGACCCGCCCCCCGAGGCCCAACGAGTCTGATGGCAAGGAGTACCGGTTCGTGACGCGTGAGGAATTCGTCGCGATGCGCGAACGGGAAGAGTTTCTTGAGTGGGCCGAGGTCTACGGCCACTGCTACGCCACGCCGTGCTCCGCCGTGACCCACGCTGCGGCCAAGGGGCAGGACCTGCTGCTGGACATCGATGTCCAAGGAGTGGCATCACTGATGAGCAAGTTGCCGGATGCGGTGACAATCTTCATGCTGCCACCCTCGAAGGGTGAGCTGGCGCAGCGCTTGAAGTCGCGTTCCTCCGATGACGAGGGGGCGATCGCGAGACGCTTGGGGCAGGCGTCTGCGGAAGTGCAGAAGTACCGATCGTATTCGTACGTGGTCGTCAATGACGACTTGGACCTGGCCATACGGCGCGTCCGGGCCATCATCGAGGCCGAGCGGAGCAAGCGGGGCCAAATGCGAGCTGTCATCGAGCCCGTACTCAGGGAATTCGGCATTCCAGCCGTCACCGGGGAGGAAATCAAAGCATGAGCGAGCAAGAAGACAGGGTGTTCGGGGCGTACGAAAAGCCTTCCGACCAGAAGTGGACCATCCCTGACGATCCAGAGCATGGCGTGTACCGCTTTGTGATCGCGGCTGCGCGCCGGGCGCGGCACCTGCAATCAGGCGCCCTGCCCTTGGTCTCGACCGCCTCGCGGAAGTCCACGAAGGTTGCGATGGAAGAAGTCCGCCAGGGCAAGGTCAAAGTGGACATCCTCGCCGAAGGGGAGTCGTGGCCGACCCCCGATCAGGACTCGGTCCTGCCTGGTGGGGAAGCCAGCGGCGACGACTCGCCCGAGCCCCTGCCTCCACATCGTCAATAGGGTCTCGCGCATTGCCATGAGATCCGGCTTCTGGCCCCCGACGACGCTTGCAGTCTCGTCTGCTGGCTGCAGGCTGGGTGCCATCGACAGTAGCCAACATGTCGGCCCGGCGGCTCTGCCGCCGCCAGGAGGCATGGGCGCATGAACCGACGCACAGCCGTTCTGGCCTTGGCCTGCTCCTGCTTGGCTGGCCAGGAGCTGTCCGTGGAGGACTGGGACCCTCGCTCGACTCTGGTGGTGGAGGAGCACCCGGTCCCGCGGGCTAAGTTCCCCGTCATCGATGTGCATAGCCATCACCGGGGTTCCACGCCTCAGGATCGGCTGGATCAGATCGTCAAGGAGATGGACTCGCTGAATTTGGCCGTGCTGGTCAACCTCAGCGGCGGCTTCGGTGACAGGCTGCAGGCCACCGTCCAGAACTTCCGCTCTCGGCACGAGGGCCGGTTCGCTGTGTTCGCCAATCCGGATTTTCAAGGGATCGGCACACCCGGGTGGCCGCAGCGGGCCGCCAAGCAACTTGAGGCCGATGTCCGAGCCGGGGCGCAAGGACTGAAGATCTTCAAGAACTTCGGCACGTCAGTCAGGGACGACCAAGGCGGTCGCGTGCCCGTGGACGACCCCGCCATGGACCCGCTCTTCGAGACCTGCGCCCGTCTCGGGATCCCCGTGCTGATCCATGTCGCCGACCCCGCTGAATTCTGGTCCGACCATGACGCCCGCAACGAGCGCTGGCTGGAGTTGAAGCTGCGTGCCCGTCGCAAGCGCGTCGCGCCGCCCAGCTTCGAGCAGTTGATTCAGGAGCGGGACCGCATGCTGCGCCGCCACCCTGACGTGAAGTTCATCCTGGCGCACATGGGCTGGCAGGGACACGACCTCCGGGCCTTGGCACAGCTGCTGGACGAGCATCCGAACGTTCATGTCGATATCGCCGCAGTACTCTACGAGCTGGGGCGCGTGCCGTTCAGCGGGCCTCAGTTCCTGAATCGCTACAAGGACCGCGTGCTCTTCGGCAAGGACTCCTACCAGCCTTCGGAGTTCCCTTACTACTGGCGCGTCTTGGAGACACGAGACGAGTACTTCGAGTACTACCGGCGCTACCACGCCCATTGGCGGCTCTACGGATTGGGCCTGCCCGACGACACGCTCCAGCACATCTACTGGAAGAATGCGGTGCGGCTCATACCGGGCATCGACGAGTCTCTGTTCAAGTAGGCTTCAACGCCTGCCCCGCAGCTCCTCCAAGGCAATTCGCTCCAGCAGATCGGTCAAGGCCTCCGCATCGGCCAAGTCCGCTGTCTCCACCGCCGTATGGGCGTACCGCAGGGGGAAGCCGATCGGGATGTTGGCCGTCTCGAGCACGCGGAAGACCGAACCGTCGTTGCCGCCCGCCGTGATTCCGGCTTGCAACGGAACGCCAGCCTCCCGGGCCAGCCCTTCTAGCCGGGCCAGCTCCGCTACCGGAGTCATGCTGCTCTCGTCAATGGCGCGCAGGACGGGGCCCGCACCCAGCCTCGCGTAGGCGTAGTGCCGCGCTTCCAGCGGCGTGTCCGACGTCACAAATGTGTCGATTGCGTAAGCCCGCGCCGGCCTCTCTCGAGCGGCGTAGGCACGGGCCCCGTGCAAGCCAGTCTCCTCCCGCACCGTAAAGACGAAGTCCACGCAGCCGCGTGCCCGGCGGGCCTTGGGCAGCAAGCGCCCGATGACCCTCACGAGTACCGCGCATCCTAGGCGATCGTCGAGAGACCTCGCCGAAACGCGAGAGCCGACCAGCTGGCGGTACTTCTTGGCAGCGGTGACCGTGCCGCCCGCCACACTGCTGGGTGAATCCCCTAACCCGCCGGCCTCGATGGTTCCGGGCCGGGTCATCAACCCAGGCCGGGCCCCGTCCAATGCGTGGATCGTGACAGGCCGCCAAGCGAAGAGCCTCGGCGTGCCCCCTCCGACGAGCTCAGCAGACAATTGTCCTCCGGATGCACGACTGCGGATCGAGTAGCCGATCTCGTCCATGTGCGCCAAGAAGACGGCGGAAGGAGCGGCTCCGGTGCCGAGCCTCACGACCAAGTTGCCGGCCTCGTCCACAGAGGACTGGTACGAGGCCCGCTCCACTTGCGGAAGGATAGTGGACAGCGCCTCGCGCACCGGGCCCTCGTGGCCGCTGACTCCAGGTATCGGAATCAGGAACCTCAGCAGCTGCTGCAGGTTATCGGGATCCTTGGGAGCCGGAGGCGCCGGGACAGCCTCGTCCGTCGGTGGTTCAAGGAAGCCGATCCGACCTGACTTCGCAACCTTCGCGCCGGCAAGTTCAGCAAGCAGGCGCACCAGCCTTTGCATCTCGGCTAGGTCGACCATTTCCGCAGGGCTGGCTCGGTTGCGAACGGCTGGTCGGAGCACGGCCAAGTCTTGGTGCCCGTTCCAAGGACCTAGAGCGCCGAATGGGCCGAAGTCGAAGCTGCGAGCAGCTCTCTTGTCCAACCTTCCTCCGTAGCTCTCAGACAACTCGACCAAGCGATCGGCTAGGCCTCCGCTCTTGCCCGGCATTACGCTGACCTCGGATACGTGACCGCCGTGTGGCAGGATCAGCAGAGTCCGTTCCGTCTTCGCGACCGATTCAAGTGCGGCGGCGATGCCAGCGCTGTAGAAGTGCTGCTGCGGCACCCATGCGAGCGTGACGGGACCCGGCGCGGTCTCTCGGGAGAGAATGCGGGCGAGGGAAACCAGCAGCGCCGCGCCGCTGCGGCTGGAAATCCAAGGCGCGGCCAGCCAGCCCCCGGGCAAGCTGACTGGAGACTTCTCCAAGGTCACCCGATCCAGGAGTCCGACGCCCGCTTGCCGTGCCTCGGCTCTGCTGCGGGCGCCGATGTCCACCACCACTTCGCTCTCCGCCGAGCTTCGGAAGCGCCCAGACTGTCCGAAATGCACTGACGGGGCTGCCACCACGCCTCGGACCAGCGTGCCGGATCGCGTCGAGACCCAGACTGGCTGGCCTGCGAAGTGCTCGTCGAGACGATTGCCGAACGGCAGCTTCGTAAGCGGCCTCAGCTGCAGATAGCCTTCGTCGTCCACACGGGAGACTGCGAAACCCGGTTCGTCAATCCCGGCGACGACGAGGGTCCGCGGCTCGCCCCGGCCGAACTCGGCGACCAAGGAACCCCGAACTCCGGATTTCAGAGGGTGGTCTATCGCGGCGCGGACAAAGTCCAGCACCCGCCCTTCGTCCCCCGATGCACCGTCAAGGCCGGCGAGACCGGCGAAGTCTGCTCCTAGAGCTGCCCACGAGATCAGAACGAGGCAGCAGCCTAGCCGGCTCGGACCGCTAGCTCGCATGCTCGGTGGCCTCGGAATCCACCGTATCGCTGCGCCTTCTGGCGCAGCCGACATCCGGCCCGCGCTTGGATTCACGAGTCCGACGACAAGTCAAAGCGCTGGTCAGAATCAGCTGCGAAGGTCGTCGAGAGCGCCGAGCAGCTCGCTCCTAGCGTGGGAGTCGCCCGTACGATAGGACGCCTCCACGCCACGCTCGTACATGGACCTCGCTTCGGCAATCTGGCCAAGGCGCTCCAGCACCTTGCCCGCGTGGTAGTAGGCGGCTTGGTAGTCGGCGTTCGCCTTGAGGATCCGGGTGAATTCCCGCAGTGCGCGCTCGTCGTCGCCGCGGTTGGCGAATTCCTGGGCCAGTCCGTAGCGCGCGAACTCGTTGGAGGGGGCCGCTTCCAGCATGGCCCGCAGAGCAGCAATCCTGTCCATTTCCGAACTGCCAGCATACTACGACGGGCCGGAATCTCCGAAACGAAGGGCTGGCCCTGTTCCAGAGGGGATCGAGGGACCGTGGACCGCCGCCCGCGGCAGCTTCAGCCTCCGTCCGCGCGAGGCGGCTGGACCGCGGTCTCGGGAGGCCTTCGCGGCAGCAACGCAGGCGGCAGGCGCCGTGACATCTATGCGCCGAAGACTCTTCACCGATCTACATGACGTCTATTCCACTAATCTTAGGAACGAGCCAGAAGTGCCAAGTTCATTACGGTTGGATATCTGCGGCCCCCTAGAGTCGGACCTGGATCCGGCTGTCGGAGGCCTTGACCGCCGACGCCCCGGAGACTCGGTCTGCTGTAGATTGCGAGGGGTGTCATGAATACTGGGGTCCTGACGGCCTCGATGGGCGATTGCATTTCTCTGGCTGCGGATTGCAGCTCACAAACACGCACTCCGAGCCGGGTGAACGGGATGCACGCGGGTGCGGTTGGCCGGCGCGGTGAGGGACGTCGCACTAGGTGTTGCCCTCAGAGATGTGTCCAGGCTGTCGCGCATGGCAGACTGACTGCCTTCCGTCAGCCCACCCTGCCGGATCGCTGGTTGTTCCTCGCCGGCGTCGCGCGCCGGTCTCCAGAGCCTGTGGCGTGCTCGGAACCGCCCAGCTCGCGGGAATTCGTGGAGGATTGCGTCTTAGTGCGTGCTGCGGGCTTGGCTTGTGTGGCCGACGCTGCCCCGGAGAGGTGTTTCAGAGTAGGGCTCATCCGCAGAACTTGTGGGCATCGGGGGACGGGGAAGGTGAGCGAGGGTATGGTAGAGCGCGAGTTGGCAGGCGTCGTAGGTGCGGAAGCCGAAGGCGCGGCGGAGAGCGAGTTTGGCTTTGAGGTTGAGGCCCTCGGCGGCGCCGGAGGAGTAGCAGCGCCCTGTGCGAAAGCACTCGGTTGGCTGATCCGGCGAGACGCTGCCACCATCAGGGACTAGGGAGACACCGGACCCGCACTCGACCCCCAGCGCACTCTGTCGTTACTGCCATACTGCGTGTGAAGCTTGGCCCCGGAATAGCCATTGCAGGAGTAAGCACTGGTCTCTCCCTGAGGCCGACTCCCAGCTGCGGAAAACTTGCCGGAATACCCGCAACAGAGCAACCAGCCGCACGGTCTCGTGCCTCGCTCCCGGCAGGGGCAGCCACACTGTACACTGACTCTCGTGGCCTGCCCGTGCTTCTATCCAGACGAGATACTGCCGCGGAGTCTGTGGACGGGCCGGCACCCGATCCCGCCGTTGGGGCGCCCGTTCGCGGGTGTCTGCAAGGCCGACCCTCGCCGCGACTATGAGCCTTCAGGTGAGCTGCTGATGCTGGGCTGCAACATGGGCTACGCCCGGAGACGCTGCCCTCGAGTTCCCAAGTCCGCGCCCGACGCGGCCAGATTCTCGATTAGCTCGGCTGGCCAAGTGCGCTGGTCCTTGGAGCGCAATCACCAGCCGGTATCCCAAGGGACCGTGGAACCTGGTAGCGAGTCGGGGGCTGGCGAGATCGTCGACGCGCAGGCTGAGGCCTACTTCGATGCTTTGGTGGAGCTTGTTGAACTGAGCGAGGACGTCGCTGCTCGTTGAGGCAGCCCGAGCGATCCGCAGGCCGGATCTCCTAGGTCGTGTTCAGCCCGGTTCTCTCGGGTACAGCCCAAGTGGGGAAGGGCAGCCGCCAGTCAGAATTCGAGGATTCTGACATCGCGGAACTCGGCCGCCATCTGCGCCCCACTTGGAGCTGGAATCCGATCTTGCCAATTCTGCCTCCGTAGGAGTCCACCGGGACCGCCGTCACTTCCCCGTTGATCTCGACCACCAAATGGTTGCCCCGGCAGGCGATCACCATGTCGTTCCAGTCGCCGTGCCGGATCAAGCCCAGTCGATCGGACGGATCGTCCACTCCTAACAGGAAGCCCCGGCTCAGCTCTTTGCCATAGACTTGCCCCCACCATGGGATCTGGCTCTCTCCGAGCTCGAACACTGCCATGTCCACCTAGTAACCCGCCATGCCGGTCCCTGAGATCCTGCTGCGCACTTGGATGCCTGAGTGGCCCGACGGTGGTGTGATCCGCGCCTGTGCTCGCAACACGAAATCAGCCGACTCGCGCTGGGTAACAAGCAAGTTGTTGCGGGACGCTCTCCAGATCACTCCGTTCTCGACGGACCAGAAGCTGGCGGACTCGTGCCATTGGTCCGGTGCGTCTCCGTCAAAGAACGGGCGGACGCCATCCGAGCCCCGGGCGATGCGCAGCAGTTCCGCGGTCTCAGCCGACCATTCCCGGTCCCGGATCCGCTGCGGGGGGCTGCCCTGCGCCTGCCAGCCGTCGATCCGCTCATCAGACAAGTCTCCGCCTTGGGGCGTAGAGTTCCACTTCGCCGCGCCCAGCATCTGAAGCTGGATCGCTCGGAATCTGACCGGTTCTCAACCAGACACCTAGAATCCGACGGATCCCTCAGCAGGCCCTGCTTGGTGGCGGTAGCGGGCCACAAACACCACGCCCTCCGTCAGGACTAGTCGGTCTCCGAGGCAGGCCAGTTCATACTGTACCCACTCCGCATCGTCAGCTCCGGAAGGAGACTTCCAAGTGCGCTGCATTTCGGCGTTGGAGTAGGGGATGCCCTCCGCACGGGCTTGTGCCATCTTCGCGAAGTCCGGGAAGTCCAGATAAGCGAGCGCATCGGCCTCGTGCCCCAGCTCGAACCCATCGCCCCCGAGCTAGGGGATGGGGTGAATCGCCGACGGCACCAAGACGCTCGCCGTACCGCCGCCGCGCTGCAACTCAAACCGCCAGACGAAGTTGCCGAAGCGCTCCACGGTCAGGATGCGCCCTGCCAGCATGGCATCACCGCTGCTTTGGCCGACCAAGTCTGCCGAACGGTGCGTCCAAGCGGCCTTGTCTCAGACTTCTGGTCATCGTGTGTCCTAGCAGTTATTCAGAGTGGAGCAGCTTCCGGGACACAAGTCACATCAATCGCTATAGATTTGTGTGATTATGCACGATATAGCTCCTGACTGCCTGAAATACTCCTTCTGCAGTCATGTAGATGTTGTAAATGGTGGATTCTTCACCGATTCAGGAAACAGATCGGCCTCGCATCGGATGGGCTGGGTCGACCGCCGCGGCTAACTGCAAGAGTCCGATTGAGGGTCTGCTGTGCTGGCCCCGTCCGAGCCGCCTACTGCGGTGGCGCAGTGCGGGCCGCAGGCGGCTGTCGGCCAGCGGCGGATGAGCCGGCACGCTGCGGCGGGGCGTGCTGCGGGCCATAACGCCGAGCGGCTCGGGTGCCGTTGCTTCCGCCGCCCACGACACCACGGCAGCGAGCGCGGCCAGCGGCAGGCTGGCCTGCGGCCGCAGCAGGGCGGGCGAGGACCGGCCGGTCGGGCAGGGCGGGGCGATGGGCTGCTTCCCAAGACGGCGCTGGCTGTCTCCGCAGGCAGCTCATCTTCTCGCTGCATTCGGATTGCATGGACACTGACACCATGGTAGTGGCAATCAGTCATTGACAGGAGCAATGATTGTCAACATACTCTTGACTGATCGAGACTAAATGTGGTATACTCGCAGGGTGGCTGACGAGAACACCTTCGCAGGCGCCCAGCTGATCTTCAACGCCCCACCTGGCGACTGCAGCTCGATCACCCAGGAGCTGCACTTCCTCAGCCGAGGCGACACCTGCTACTACTACCTCGGCTGCCGTTGCATCTGCTTCCACCGCCTCGACGACCGCGTGGAGCGCAACCTCTGGCTGGCCCGTCTGGCACAGATGGGTCACGCCTCCGCCAGCCAACTCGCGGCCGTCCACCAGATCTCCGCGCGCACCGTCAAGCGCGCCCAGCAGCGTCTCGAAGAGGGTGGCCCGGCGGCCTTCTTCAACACGCCCCCACGCCCGGGACGACCGCTCGCCATCCAAGACCCCCAGCTGCTCGCACGCGCGGCCGAGCTGCTGCTCGGCGGAACCAGCCTGCGGAGCACGGCCCGCCAGCTGGGCATCAACTACCAGACCCTGCGCAACTACAAGCGGGCCGGCCGGCTGCCCGGCCTGCCCCCCGACCAAGACCAGCCGGAGCCGAACGGAGACCTTGAGCCGGGGGAGGTCCTGCCGTCGCAGAACTCCGACCCGGGCCAGCCGGCTCCCGCGGAACCGAGCGCCGGCGCCGCGCCGGGCGACGCGCCGCCGCGGAATTCCGACCCGGGCCGGCCAGGCCCGGAGCTGAGCGCCGACGCCACGCCGGGGGAGGTCCTGCCGTCGCAGAACTCCGACCCGGGCCAGCCGGCTCCCGCGGAACCGAGCGCCGGCGCCGCGCCGGGCGACGCGCCGCCGCGGAATTCCGACCCGGGCCGGCCAGGCCCGGAGCTGAGCGCCGACGCCACGCCGGAGGAGGCCCTGCCGTCGCAGAACTCCGACCCGGGCCAGCCGGCTCCCGCGGAACCGAGCGCCGGCGCCGCGCCGGGCGACGCGCCGCCGCGGAATTCCGACCCGGGCCGGCCAGGCCCGGAGCTGAGCGCCGACGCCACGCCGGAGGAGGCCCTGCCGTCGCAGAACTCCGACCCGGGCCAGCCGGCTCCCGCGGAACCGAGCGCCGGCGCCACGCCGGGCGACGCGCCGCCGCGGAATTCCGACCCGGGCCGGCTAGGCCCCGCGCGCCCACTCGACAAGCAGCAGCGCAACCTGCGTGACGCGGCCGCACCCCAAGGCCGCGCCACTTGCGACAGCCAGGGCCGCGCTCTGGCCAGCATGGGCCAAGCGCTCACCGAGCGCCTGCCGAGCTTCCCCCAGGCGCTGACCACCGTCACTTGGGGCGGCCTGCTGGTCGCCCTGCCCGCCCTGCTGCAGCAGGGCCTGCTGTCCTGCGCCGGCCCGCTCAGCCTGCCCCAGGGCTTCTACGGGCTGCGCTCCGTGCTGCTGACGGTGGCTTTCATGCTGCTGTCGGGCACCAGGAACCCCGAGCGCCTGGGCTACCTGCCACCCGGCGAGCTGGGCGCCCTGCTGGGCTTGGACCGCGGCCCCGCTACCAGCACGCTGCGCCGTCGCCTGCGCCTGCTGGCCGCCGACGAGTGCGCGCTGGCCAGCTGGCGGGACCAGCTGGCCCAGCTGTGGGCCTCCGACTGCCCGACCGACACGCTGTACGTCGACGGCCACGTGCTGTCCTACTGCGGCCAAGGCCGTCTGCCGAAGCATTTCGTGGCGCGCGACAAGCTCAAGCTGCCCGGCGCCGCCAGTTGCTGGGTCAGCGCGCCCGGCGGAGTCCCGCTGCTGTGCCTGCACGGCGATCTGAACACCTCGCTGGCCCAGGAGATCCGTCAGCTGGTGCTGCCGCAATTGGAGCAGCTGGACCTGCTCAACGAGCCGGTCGGGCGTCCCAGCCAAGGCGCCGAGCCGCGCCTGACGCTGGTCTTCGACCGCGGCGGGTGGAGTTTCCAGCTCTTCGAGCAGCTGGACCGGCTGGGGGTGGCCTTCATCACGTGGCGCAAGGGCCCCCAGACCGAGCGCTGGCCCCAGTCCGAATTCAAGCAGCTGACCTACGCGGTGGCCACGCCGCTCGGCGAGCGCAGCGTGAAGGCGCGCGCCGCCGAACGGCGTGTCCCGCTGCGCGAGAAGGACGCAAAGCAAGTCGCCCAGGACGCAAAGAAGGTTGCCCAGGCTGATCCCGCGCCCCCCACCGACCGGCTGGACACGGTGCGCGAGCTGCGCTTCTTCGACGAGTCGCGGCTGCCGATGCCCTCGCGCAACGGCCCAGCGCGCAAGGCGCAAGCCTGCGCGTCGCCCGCCCAGCACCAGCGTCAGCCCGCGCTGATCACCAACCACGTCAGCCTGGCGGCCGAGGACGTGCTGGGCCGTCTAAGGGCCCGTTGGGCGCAGGAGAACAGCTTCAGAGGGGCGTCATACTACCCCATTCCACGAGGCTCGGCAGGAGTCTCGACAGCAGCAGGTGCGGATTTGCCGCCGGGGCCACCCGTTCGACGGCTGGCGGCTCAAGATCGTGTCCAGCCGGAGACGTGCCAACGGCCAGCTCTGGCTGTACGTTGAGCTGCCCGACGGTCGGCGGCGCTCCTGGCCGGCTGCCTGGACCACGCTGCAGCCGCCGCCGGAGGGCGACGAGTGCGTCCGCGCCCGCGTGGCTGACCTGCGAGTGTTGCGTACTCTGGTGCAAGCGTTGCAGCGGCGCCATGCGGGACCAGGGGCGGACAGCGGGGCTGGAGGGCAGGCTGCTGGCGCTGCTGCAGCAGGAGGAGCAGGAGGAGCGGCAGGCCCGCTGGCGGAGTCTGCCGGCCGAGGCGCGGCGGGCAGCGGTGGAGCAGCTGGCGCGGATGATGCTGCGGACGCTAGCGAGGGGGTGGGGCGATGAAGCGGGAGACGCTGATCCAGCCGACGCATCTTGAGCGGCTGGCGTTGGTGTACGTGCGCCAGTCGACGCCGGGACAGGTGCTGGAGAACCGGGAGTCGACGCGGTTGCAGTACCGCTTGCGAGAGCGGGCGGAGCAGCTGGGCTGGCCGCGGGAGCGCATCCAGACGATCGACGAGGATCTGGGCTGCTCGGGATCGGGGGCAGTGGAGCGCGCGGGGTTCGAGCGGCTGCTGAGGGCCGTGGCGCGGGGGCGGGCCGGAGCGGTGTTCGGCCTGGATGCGTCGCGCTTCGCGCGCAACGGGGCGGAATGGTTCCAGCTGTTGCGCTGGCTGCGGGCCACGGACACGTTGCTGGTGACGGACGAAGGGGTGTATGACGCCAACAGCGGGGACGACAGTTTCGTGCTGGGCATTCACGGGGCCCTGTCGGAGGCGGAGCTGTACAAGATCAAGGCGCGCATGGACAAGGGGGCGCTGAACAAGGCGCGGCGGGGCGAGCTGTACATCAATGTGCCGACCGGTTTCGTGGTGGACGGCCAGCGGTTGCGCAAGGACCCGGACCGGGACGTGCGCGAGGCGGTGGGGGAGGTGTTCCAGCGATTCCGGGAGTTGGGGACGGCCGGGCAAGTGACGAGGCAGCTGCGGGCGGAGGGGCTGAAGCTGCCGTCGCGGTATGCGGGCGAGCAGGGGTTGGAATGGCGCGAGGCGACCTACTCGCGGGTGTGTAACGTGCTGAGGAATCCCGCCATGGGCGGGGCGTACGCGTGGGGCAGAACGCGCACGAAGCTGCACTTGGACGAGCGGGACCGGGAGCGCAAGACGAGGCGCAAGTTGCCGCTGGAGGAGTGGCGGGTGCTGTTGAAGCAGCACCACGAGGGCTACGTGGAGTGGGAGGAGTGGCTGGCGATCCAGGAGCGGCTGGCGCGGAACGCAGTGAGGCACGGCGGACGAGGGGCGGCGCGGGAAGGGCGGGCGCTGCTGCAGGGGCTGGCCATCTGCGGCAGCTGCGGGCGGCGGATGCAAGTGCGTTACGCGAGCTCGGTGCAATACCGCTGCGTGCCCAGGAACGGCGAGGGAGGCTGCCAGTATCTGGGGGGCGAGCGGCTGGATCGGCTGGTGGCGGAGCTGTTGCTGGAGGGGCTGGGGCCGGCGGCGGTGGAGGCCGCCCAGCAGGCGGAACGGCTGCGGGAAGAAGCAGCGCGGCGGCAGCTGCTGGGGTACCGGCGGGAAGTGGAGCGCAAGGAGTGGGACGAGCGCAAGGCGCGCCGGGAGTATTTGGCAGTGGAGCCGGAGTTCCGGCGCGTGAAGCGGACGCTGGCGCGGGACTGGGAGCGGGCGCAGCAAGAGCTGGAGCGGGCGCGGGAGGCGTTGCAAGCAGCGCGCCAGGAGCAGCAGGCGTCGCGGGCGGGCGAGCCGGCTGCGCTGTCGCGGGAGGAGCGGGCGGGCCTGAGGCAGTGCTGCGAGGACTTGCGGGCCGTGTGGGAGCACGAGGCGACCAGCTGGCGGGACCGCAAGCGACTGCTGGGGGCGGTGGTGGAGGAAGTGGTGCTGACCAGTGACCGCGAGGCGGGCCAGCTGGGAGTGCTGCTGCGCTGGCGGGGGGGCTGGATCGACGAGCGGGAGCTGACTCGGCGGCCCATGCCCGAGCACGAGCGCACGCCGGAAGCGACCGTGGAGCTGGTGCGGCGCCTGGCGCAGTTCGATTACGACCGCGAGGTGGCCGCGGAGTTGCGGCGGAGGGGGTTGCGCACGGCGCGCGGTCTGGAGTTCACGCGGCGCCGGGTCAGGTTCTTGCGACAGCAGCACCGCATCCCCGGCTGCCCGCGCAAGCAGGCCGGCGGTCCGGAGCCGGTGTCGGTCCCGGCAGCGGCGCGGGAGCTGGGAGTGTCGGTGTCCTCGCTGTACCGCTGGATAGCGCAGGGCTGGGTGCCGGCCGAGCGGTCGGGGCCGGAGGGCGCCCTGCGGGTGCGACTGGACGCGAGAGTGAGGGCGAAGTTTCGCGAGGTGGTCCCGGAGGGTTACGTGCGGGCCGAGGCGGCGGCGCGGCAGCTGGGAGTGTCCCGCCAGACGATCTGGTCGCGCATCCGGGCCGGCTCGCTGCCGGCGCTGCGCGTGGTGCGGGGCGCGGAGAGGGGCTTGTACGTGCGGTTGGGCAGCGTGTCGCAACCGCAGTTGCCCGGCTTGCAGGGCGCTGCTGAGGGGAGCGGTTGATGCCGGCGCCGCGCAGCAGCACGCGACCGAGGGGGCCGCTTTCGCGGCGCTCCGCGGACCGCCCGCCAGCCCGCCCGCGGCGTTCCCACGATGCAAAGTGCCTGGCGAGGCGCACTGGCGGGCTGCCGGCTGGCAACTGCCGGCCGACGGGGGCTGCCGCCGGCCCATTCTCAGTCACGGGAGCAGGGGGGCCGGCCGACGGGAGGCCGGAATCCGTCGTCAGGGCCCATTCTCACCACGTAAGCGGACGCTGCGCGCTGCAGCCGGACGGGACCAGTGCGGCCCGCATCCTCCCCCTTGCCAGGCCCCGCGGGACGCCCTTGCCGCGGCGGCAGCGCCCACTCTCGAAGCGTCGACTCCCGGAATGCTCCGCACGGCCGGGCCGCTATCCGCCCTCTGCTGCGGAGGCGTCCCGCAGCCCGTCTGGGGGCCCAACAGCAGCGATCAGGCGTTCCTCGAACCCATTCGGCCTGTCCGGGCCGCCATGGCGCAGGGAATGGCAGCCATGGCAGCCTGCCTGCGGCACCCTGCCGCCTCAGGCCCAGCCTAGGATGGACTTCCTCGGCCTGCCGGTCGGCAGCCAGACTTGCGCAGCAACGCACACCCTTGCGCGACCCGATTCTCTGCCAGCCAACCATTGCACAGCGTGCAGTAGCACAATGGAGGTGCATTATGAAGCGTAGCTGTTCAAATTCATGCGCGAGCACTTCGCGCTCGACACGCTGCCCGAGCACCGGCTGACAGCGCTCGACCCCGCCACCCGCGTGGTGCATCCCATCTGGCGCCAAGCCGACAATCTGGCCCGCCGGTTGAAGACTCGTTGCGGCCAGCTGACGCTGCGCCTGAAACGCTGCTCAGACCGCCTGACCCAGCAGCAGGCCGACGAAAAGCGCGCGAAGCTCCAGCAGCAGACTGACGAACAGCGCACGAAGAGACAGCAGCAGGCCGACGAACTGCGCGCGAAGCTCCAGCAGCAGGCCGACGAACTGCGCGCGGAGATCCAGCAATTCGAGACTGCCCTCGACGGGGCCGAGCAGGTGCGCCGCGGCACGCCGCACTACGTGCTGGCCGGGGAACTGCCCGAGCAGCTGCGCTACCAAGCCCTGCCCAAGCCGTTGCGCTACCTGATGGACACGCTGCGCATGCTGGTCTACCGCACGCAGCTGAGTCTGGCCGCCGCGATCGCTCCCCAGCTGGCCCAGCCCGAGCAGGCCCATGCCTTGGTGCGCCAGTCGCTGCTCAGCGCCGAGGCCAGCCTGCAGCCGGACCACCAGGCCGGCCTCCTGCGCGTGCGCCTGCTGCACCAGTCACGCCAGGCATGGGACGCCGCCGTGCAGCCGCTGCTGACCGCACTCAACCAGACCCGCACGCTGTACCCGGGCACCCAGCTGCGGCTGGTGTACGAGTTCGTCTCCGCGCCGGCCAGCGGCG
The DNA here is from genome assembly GCA_963662745.2 of Bryobacterales bacterium. GTDB lineage: Bacteria > Acidobacteriota > Terriglobia > Bryobacterales > UBA6623 > VXMF01. Next base: position 1,448,148 of record CAXXUI010000001.1, on the reverse strand, counting down.
AGCCCGCGGCGGCACGGCCGCCCGCTGCCTGAGACCGCTACCGACGCACTGCGGTCTCGGGGCCCAGCCGGCCGACTGGCAGCCGCGGACAGGCCCCGTGGCGCGCTCCCCCAGCGGCTGGCGGTTGCGGCGAGCTGGGGCCTGAACCGCCGCACGTGCGGGACCACACTCCGTACCGCTTGGCGTTCCGCGACGGCGCGGCCAGAGTGCCGCAGGGCCCCAGCGGCAGCTGCTGGACAGGCCCCATCCACTCGCCAAGCAAGCTGGCCACCCTCGCCGTGAGCCCGTTCCTCGGCGCGCTCCTAAGACGCGCTTTCGGTCCCCGTCCCGGCCAACGGAAGCCCGAAAACCCCCTCTTCTGCCGCAGAATTCTGGACACAGCTAGTTAGTCCATGGTCAGAACTCTGTGTCTCCGTGGATGCAGTTCAGTCTCTCGATCAGGGGAGCGAACTCCCCGTCCGCTGAGGCCTCTAGCATCCCGAAGCGCACCAGCACGAGCAGGAATCCCGTCAGCAGGACCGGTCGGGCGGCGCGACTAGGTCTCATGGCCTTGTCTCCATGCGGTTGCGACGTGACTGCCTAGGCAGATACGTTGCGACTTCGTCTCCCGGCCTGACCCTTGTGGCAAAGATGCCGAGCCGCGCTACTGCGTCGGGCCGGCACGCGGAGGTCAGGCCACGGTCAGCACTTTCCTCTCCCGCAGCGCCTTGTTCACCCAGTGCGATGTGGCCGCCGCTTCCACACCCGCCCGTATGTGCGCGTTGGGAGTCTTACCGTCGCGGATGCATTCCAGCCAGTTGCGGACATTGTCGGCCGTGCCGTTGCCATCAACGCGCTCTGAAACCGACGTGTCCTCGGAGCGCGAGTAGTGATGAACCGGCTGCGGAAGGCTGACCGCCTCGAAGGGCTTGGACCCTTCTTCGTAGACGCTGTATCCCAGCCGGTCCAGAGTCATCATCGCCTTGTCGCCGCGGAACACGATCCCTCCGCCTAGCAGGGCGAACGTCATGTTGCCCTCCCAAGCTGCCATGTAGCCCTCCGGAAACAGCATGGACCCCGTCACGGTGTCGGGCGCCTCCAGCCAGTCCTGCGTGTAGGTGGCTCCGGCGGCATGTACCTCTGTCGGCTTGGCGCTGCCCATGTACCACTGGACGACATCGATCCAGTGCGTCATCAGGTCGGTGACGCTGCCGCCACCGAAGTCCCAGAAGAAGCGCCAGAACCGGAAGCGGACAGGATCAAACGGCTGCCGGGGGGCGGACCCTAACCACTGGTTCCAGTCGAGCTGGCTCTGGTCATATCGCTCGCTGAGCCGGTCCGTGCGGCCCGAGTAGTTCTGCGACCAGTGGCACCGCACGAAGGTGACCTTGCCCAGCACTCCGTCGTCAACCAGCTGCTTGGCTTCTGTGAAGTGCTTCCAGCTGCGCTGCTGCGTGCCGGTCGCCACCACACGACCAGACGCCTCGACTGCCTCGACCAAGGCGTCGCCTTCGCTCAGGTCGTGCGTCACGGGCTTCTCTACGTAGACGTCCTTGCCGGCCTGGACCGCCTCGACCGTCATCGGGGCATGCCAGTGATCCGGCGCTGCGATGACCACGGCGTCGATCTCCTCAGACGCCAGCACGTCGCGGTAGTCGCCGAACGCCACGGCCGACGTCCCGAACTGCTCGGCCGCCTGCTCCCGGCGCGGCACGTAGACATCGGAGACGCCGCGCACCTCTGCTCCTTCCATTCGGGCCGCGTACGAGGTCACGCTGCGGCCTCGTCCGCCGCACCCGATCAGCGCGACTCCGATGCGGTCGTTCGCTCCGAGCACGCGCCGGTAGGCCAAGGCCGACAGGGCGCCGGCCTGAAGGAATCGTCGTCTCTGCATCGTGGTACTCTCCCCTTCACCCGCGACCAGCTCGCTGGAGGCCGGCGGAACCAGTGTACATTCTCGCCCCTTCGGGCCGACCGCGGCTCGCGGCTGTGTGGCAAGGCGGGTGGTCGTTCGCCGTTCCTGTAAACTGAAACGGAGCCCTCCGGGCTGCTGAATATGGAAATGCAAGACGAGACCCCCAAGCAAGTCGACCGTCGCGAGTTCACTAAGACTGCCGCAGCCGCTGGAGTGGCGGCAGCGGTGGCCAGCGCGGGTCCCTTCGTGGCGAAGGGCGCAGCCCAAGAGAGGGTCGTGAACTACGCCATGATCGGTCCGGGCAGCCGCGGACGCCGACTGCTGGAGCGCCACCTCGTTCACATGGAGCACGGCCGGTGCGTCGCGCTCTGCGACATCTACGAGAAGAACCTCAATCGCGCCTTGAAGGTCTTCGACAACGAGCCTGACGCCTACGACGACTACAACAAGCTGCTGGAGCGGGACGATTTGGACGCCGTTTTCATCACCGTGCCCCTGTACTTGCACTTCCCGGTGATGAAGGCTGCCATGGAGGCTGGCAAGCATGTCTTCTGCGAGAAGTCGCTGGTGTTCACGCCGCAGGAGGTCTTCGCGCTCCGCAAGCTAAACGAGGAGCACCCCGACCTCACGATCCAAGTGGGACTGCAGCGTCGCTACAGCCTCCTCTACCAGCGCGCCAAGGAGCTGATCGACGCGGGCGCGATCGGCGATGTCACCCACATCCAGGCCCAGTGGCACCGCAACACCAACTGGCGTCGCAAGGCTTCCGAGGAATTCGAGGACCAGTTCAACTGGCGGCTGTACCGTCGGTACTCAGGTGGCCTGTGCGCCGAGCTGATGTCCCACCAAGTGGATGTCGCCGACTGGATCCTTGACCAGCATCCGTCCGCCGTGATGGGCGTCGGCGGCTTGGACTACTGGAAGGACGGCCGCGACATCTACGACAATATCCAGCTCATCTTCGAGTATCCCGGCGGCCAGAAGCTGCAGTACAGCTCGGTCATGACCAACCGCCACATCGCGGGCCGGCGAGTGCCTGGCGACGGATGCCGAGAGACTATCTTGGGGACGGATGGGGCGATCGAGCTCACGCTCATTCCGTACGGCGACGGAATGCTCTACCCGGACGTGATGAAGGTCAAGATGGAGGATCAGGAGAAGGCCCCCAAGAGCGACGAGAACTGGGTTGCCGGAGCCACTGTGGGAATGGACACGGCGGAGCAAGGAGACGGTCTGCCGATTGATCCGGAAGCGATTAATCCCAACGAAGTCGGCTTCATCGACAAGGAGATCTTCTTCGCTAAGACCTGGGCATACCGCAAGGGCATCCTGAGGCCGAACGAGACCGTGGATCCAGAGTATGCCGAGCTGTCCAGCTTCCTAACCGATGTGGCAACTGGCGGACACCCGCGGGCCGACATCAAGGTCGGGCTGCAGGACTCCATTGCAGTCATCCTTGCCAACTACGCGATGGACGAGCAGCGCAAGGTCGCCTTCAACGAGATCTACAATTTGGCCGGCGAGCTGCCGACCGAGATCTCAAGTGGCGGAGCGGCCGGCCAGCCGGCTTAGACGACTCGCTCGCCCGTCGGAGGGGCCCGAGACGGCGAGAGTGCGCGGCTGGTTGGAGGGCTGCGCTTAGTCAACGCTCTGGAGTCACCGGCCTGAGGGCCAGTTGCCCAGCTGCTTGATCGTGGCAGCATTCTGGTCCGACTGGCGGCGCACACCCGTCGTCGCAGCAGCTGACCTCGTTCAGCAGGTCGTCCGGGCCTGATCGCGCGACTCGATTCGTCTCGCGGAACGCTGACGCGCTGACCGAGCCCTCAACACCGTCCGCGCCGGCGGTCCAATTGCACGCGTCGTGGCGTTGCGACCCGCCTACTTGCCCGCTTCGGCGGTTCTCCCCCGCCGCCTGACTTCGCGCTTGACACCGTCCACTCGTCCCTGCGAGGACCTGTGGGGCGGTCGTAGCAGGCCACCGGAAGAGTGTTCGTCGTGGCCAGCAGGTTGGCGGAACCTCGCTCGCCGACCGTCGTACAATGCATCCCATGCCAATGAGCAACGGCAAACTCCGATCCCAGGACTGGTTCGGACGCAACGACAAGCTGGGCTTCCTGCACCGTTCCTGGATACGAGCCGAGGGCTTCCCAACCAGCGTGTTCGAAGGCAAGCCGGTAATCGGCATCTGCAACTCTTGGTCCGAACTAACCAACTGCAACGCCCACCTGCGCCAAGTGGCTGAAGCCGTCAAGCGTGGCGTTTGGTCGGCCGGCGGATTTCCGCTCGAGTTTCCCACTATTTCCTTGGGCGAGCCGTTCATGCGGCCGTCCAGCATGATGTTCCGGAACCTGATGGCGATGGATGTGGAAGAGTCGATCCGCGCCAACCCTATGGACGGCGTGGTCCTGCTCTGCGGCTGCGACAAGACGACTCCGGCCCAGCTCATGGGGGCCGCCAGCGCCAACCTACCGTCGATCTTTGTAACCGGCGGGCCGATGCTCAAGGGCATCTGGCGCAACAAGGAAATCGGCTCCGGGACCGATGTCTGGCACTACTGGGATGAGCTGCGGGCAGGCCGTATCACGCAGGAGGACTGGGCTGAGATGGAATGCGCCATGTCGCGTTCCGCGGGTCACTGCATGGTGATGGGCACTGCCTCGACGATGACTAGCATCACCGAGGCGCTGGGGATGACTCTCACGGGCTGCGCCAACATCCCGGCCGCAGATTCACGGCGCTTCGAGATCGCGCATCGCAGCGGAGAGCGCATTGTCGAGATGGTGCGCGAGGATCTGAGGCCCTCCCAGATCCTGACGAGGAAGGCTCTTGAGAACGCGGTGCGGGTCGACATGGCGATCGGCGGTTCAACGAACGCCATCATCCACCTCAAGGCTATCGCCGGCCGGCTCGGCATCAATTTCCCATTGCAGCAGTTCGACGAACTTTCGCGACAGACCGCCGTGATCGCGAATGTGCAGCCGTCCGGCAAGCACCTGATGGAGGACATGTATTACGCGGGCGGCATCCCTGTGGTGATGCGGGACTTGCTCGACCAACTGCACGGCGACGCGCCCACAGTGACCGGGAAGACCGTCCGCGAGAATGTGTCTGCTGCGGAATGCCACAACCGCGAGGTCATTCGCACACGGGACCGGGCGTTGCAGTCCGAAGGCGGCACGATCATCCTGCGGGGGAACCTGTGCCCGAGGGGCGCCGTGCTGAAGACCAGCGCGGCAACTCCCTCGCTGCTCCAGCACACGGGCCGCGCATTGGTGTTTGAGGACCACGAGGACTTCATGCGGCGGGTGGACAGCCCCGACTTGGAGGTCGATGCTCGCTCGGTACTGGTGCTCAAGAACGCCGGTCCCATCGGGGCTCCGGGCATGCCGGAAGTCGGCAACCTGTCGATACCGGCCAAGCTGCTCAAGCAAGGTGTGTCGGACATGGTAAGGATCTCCGACGCCAGAATGAGCGGCACGAGTTACGGAACGGTGGTGCTGCATGTGGCACCGGAGTCGGCCATCGGGGGGCCTCTGGCTTGCGTGCAGACGGGAGACCGAATTCGCTTGGACGCGGAGGGTCGCAGGCTGGACCTGTTGGTCGACGGTGCCGAACTGGAGCGTCGGCGCCGTGCATGGCGGCCGAGGGAGAGCTTCTACGATCGCGGGTACGGCAAGCTGTTCTTGGATTCCGTCCTACAGGCCGACGAGGGGTGCGACTTCTCGTTCCTGCGCAAGACGGACCAAGCGGAGCGCAAACTGCCGCTGCCATTCTGAGCGCTTCCGAAGTCGAAAACGGTCAGCCGGTTGGCCGTCAGCAGCCAGCGATTCTCAAGACCCGAGATTCAAGTAGGCTGCTGGTGTCTCGCCGGGCGTTCGGGGGTGTTGAGGAGAGGTTGCGAGGCGGCCAGCGTCCTCGCCGAATGGCTCCTCACTACCTGCCAGCAGGCGGGCCCCGGAAACCGGGGCATGCTCTTCGTCATGGCCCTGACTGCATCGGGGTTCTCAGGGGGGATCGCCGACCGATGAACCGGGGCTCCAGCGCCTGCCCTTACAATGTGTCCCATGGACGAAGACCCGGCTCCCTATCCGGTGCGGCTGCAGATCGATTACCCGGAAGCGCGCGACCGCCTCACAACAGCGTTTCGCCTGGTGCTGGCCATTCCAATTCTGGTGATCGTCAGCCTGCTAACCGGACCGTGGGGGAAACCGGAAGAGAACGGCGAGAACTCCATCACCGTGATCGGGCTGATCGCCATCGCCACAGCCCTCATGATCCTGTTCCGCCAGCGCTATCCGCGCTGGTGGTTCGACTTCCAGTGCGAGATGGCGCGATTCACTGCACGCGTCACGGCCTACATGGCGCTCATGACCGACCGCTATCCGTCAACGGTGGAGCACCAGGGAGTGCATCTGGAGATCGACTACCCCGATGTCCAGGGGGACCTGACGCGGTGGCTGCCCCTTGTGAAGTGGCTTCTCGCCCTGCCGCACATTTTGCTTCTCGTGCCTCTCTCGCTGGCCGCCCTGGCCTGCATCGTCATGGCCTGGTTCGCCATACTTTTCACTGGGCGCTACCCGCGCAGCCTGTTCGACTTCGTGGTCGGCGTGTCAAGGTGGTCCCTGCGTGTCGGGGGCTACGCCTTACTGCTCGTCACCGACCGGTACCCGCCCTTCAGCCTCGCCTAGGGGAGCATCGGCGCGACAGTTGGCAGCCAAATGCGGCACAGCCTCACAAGGCGGCCGGTCACTGCCGGCAGCGGCCGGCCGCCGGGGACTACATCGGAGTCGTCCCATGCCTCAGCAAACCTTGGGGGGGCGACTGCAGGGAGCAGGGGGGTGCCCCCCCTCCAGCAACAGCACTGCGGCAGGCCGCCTGACGGGCGGCCTGCCATCCGTTGACACAGCCCTGCCGACCGCGCCACCTTCGTCCGCCAGAGTCGTGCATGCCGAGGTGTCGTCACCGCGCACCGTCACCCGTCAGCGTGAACCCACCACCGTCTGCCTCTCACGGCAGCCCCTCCGGAGGTGCCTTTTTCTGGCGCTTCGAGCTTGACATTCAACACGGAAGCTGTTCCGGAAGGTGGACTTCCCGGGGCTCGAGCTCTCGTTCGCTCGGTCTGCCGGGCCGGCCGAGCCGACCAAGGGCGGGGTGCTGGATCACATTGGCTTCGAGGTCGATGGTCTCGAGAGGCGTTGCAGGCCCCTTGTCCGGAGGGGCGTTCGCCTCGACCAGCCGTTCACTCGAGTCACGGGGGCAGGGGTTTCCGAAGCGGCTCGCACCGATCCACGGGGCAGGTTCATTTCGCTGACCGAGGGACTCGCCGGGTTCTAGTTCCACTCGCATTAGGCCTCGGGGAAGGGCAGCGGCCCGATTGCGCCACGGACTGAGTTCCTGTCGAGCCGGTGGAGGACAGCGCGCCCCTCGGAACCGCTGTCCGGCACCTTCACGCTCAAGGCGACATGCACCGCCAGAGTGGGCACATCGGTCGCCGTCGCGGGAAGTTGGACGAACCCGGAAGAATCGAACTCGATGCTGGTGTTGCTGACCGGACGGATTGCACCGACACTGCAAAGCTAACCGGACAAGAGGCTCGCACGGTCCCGGGGGCAGCAAGGCGATTCGGCGGAGGGCAAGCGGCAACTTCAAGCGGGTGTGTGGCGCCGTGGCGCCCGAATGCGAGTTGCGAACACGGAGCAGGCGCGCTCAACTCGTGCAGGCACCGCACAGAACTCGAGTCCCATTGCCACGCCATGGGCTCGAGGTCTGCCGCTGGAGACGAGGACCCCCTTGCAGAATCCCCAAGGATTTCCCTGGCAGGCGAGGGGTCCAGCGGCAAAGCTTTACCGCGCCTTCACACGGCTGGCACCTGAGGTGGTGTTTACTGATGGGAGAGGTCACTCCCACAATGAACCGCTCACGCTCCTCCGCTTTGGCATTGGCATTCCTCGTCTCGACGACCACCAGCGTAGCCCAAGGTCCAAGGCAGGGTCCCAGGCCGATGCCCCTCGAGGCAGGAGATCCATTCCCGCAACTTGACATCTACGACGCGGCCGGCAACCCATTCAACACCAAGAGGTTTGAAGGGCAGTACACCGTCATCGTCAACGGGTGCCTTACCTGACCGCCCTTCGTCCGCAACGTCCCCAGGTTGGAGACGGTTTATCGAGACTACTCGCCGAAGGGCGTCAGGTTCGTGTACCTCTACAAGGCCCTGGCGCACCCGGAGCTGAACGGCTATGTCAATCCGGTAACGCTTGAGGAGCGCCTGATGCATATCGAGGAAGCCAAGCGCACATTGGGGTCGGAGATTCCCTGGGTTGCAGACACCATGGCGAATGACCTGAAGCGCGCTCTCGGGAACCGCCAGAACTCCGAGTACCTGCTCGACCCCGAGGGCCAGGTGCTGCAGGCGCGCGCCTGGAGCGACCCAGACCAGTTGCGGAGGGATCTGGAAGCCTTGGTCGGGCCCGTCGAGGCCCGGACCGAGGTGTCGGACCTGAAGATGAGATTCCAGCCCCCGCCGGAGCATGCCCCGACAGGCGTGGTGCCCAGAATCTCAAAGCCCGGGACCTACCGCACGCTGGTAACGGAACCACAGCTTGCGACGACCAATGATCCGTTCTACGTCAAGTTGCGTGCCGAGGCCGAACGGTCGCTGCTTGCCACAGGCTCGGGCAAGCTGTACCTGGCATTCCTGCCCGACCCCCTGCACGGGGTGCATTGGAACAACCGGGCACCGGGAATGGAGTTGTCGCTGTCTGCGCCGAAGGGAGTCGAGATCGCCCCGGACAGGCTGGAAGGACCGAGAGTCGAGGAAGATGCCGATGCAGACCCGCGGGAGTTTCTGGTGGACGTGAATCTCGGTGGTTCGAGAGAGCCCCTACAGCTGAAGTTTCGTTACTTCGCTTGCACGGAAACTTGGTGCAGGCCCATTTCGCAGGAATACTTGATCACTTGGGAAGTGGACCGCTATGCAGGGCGGGTGAGGTCGCAACGCATAGACTTCAACCGTGCCACCAGGCCCGGGCGGGGCCTTGGCTCCGGCGGGCGACGCGGCCAGGGACGCGGTCAAGCCGGACCGGCCGGCGCTTCAGGCGCCGAGAGCCTCACCGAGCGACTCTGGGCTGCGGACATCGACGGAGATGGCCGGCTTGCCTTGGAGGAGCTTCCCGAGCAGATGCGGCCGCGCTTCGATCGGATTGACCTGGACCGGGACGGCTATGCCAATCCCTCGGAAATTGAATCCATGATGCAGCGCCGAGGGGTTCCCAACGGACCTGCCGGAGGACCGGGCGGCCTGATGCAGGGAGACAGCGATGGAGACGGCAAGCTCAGCATGGATGAGGTGCCGCCTCAAACGGAGCGGCGCTTCGATCAGCTCGACACTAACGGCGACGGTTTCCTGGATCGGGATGAGCTGTCCTCAATGCGCGGTCGCAGCCGTGGTCCAGGAGGCCCGGGCGGCAGGAACTGAGGCTGGATTCGGACGAGAGCTCCTGCTCCTGATGGCCGTGGGGCTCCACGCAACCGGGCGGTCCGATCGACTGCCGGCCTCGCTCGGTGTTCAGATTGTGCCCGGCAAGCCCTCCTGCCCAAGCCGCCGCCAGCCTTGTTGAAGCCGGCCAGCGAGCCGTTGCACGACTGCATGCACGGCGATTGCACTTGGGGTGTCGGTCCGCAGGCAATATCGGCCACCGTTCGACAGCTCAAGAGCCGCTCCCTCTCCGCGCAAGATGCCCGGCAATCCGCTGGCAAGGCGGCGAGGAGTCCGGGCGCCCGGGCGTCAATACGGGTCGGGTTCACGACCTTTCGGGATGTTCTGGAACTGGCGGTGAAGGTCCACCACCGTGGGGATGGCGACTACTCCCCACGCGGCCAGCCCCAGTGCCACCCAACCGGTCGGAAGAAGCTTGAACGCGGCGATCCAAGCGCCGAGGAATGCGGCTAGCCGCCATATCATCCGGTGAGGCTTCGCGGACGGCCTGTCGCCGGGTCGCGGAAGCGGGAACGCCCTCGTGCGCACGAACCAGCCGTGTGCAAGCATGATCGCGACGTTGTACGGCCACCACCGGTCTCTCTTGGCAAGCTCAGGAGACTCGTCCAGCGTCGCGTCACCAGTCCCGTCCGCAAGCCGCGGCTGCATCTCGGACCAGACGTATTCAGGGATCGGCCGCTGGCCCGCACCGCTCATGTTCTTGCGTGTCGGGCGCAGTCGCCACCGGTAGAGCACTTGGCGTTCCTTCGTGACCGCCAGCACGCCCGGCTGGAAAAAGCCCTTCGGATGGGCGGCCCAGGGCCTCGTCCACAAGTGCCCGTAGTCCTCGTTCGCGTACAGGTCCAGGAAACCGTGCGCCCGGCAGGCTCGCCGGATCTCGTGATGGGGATCACCAACGCAGGGAAAACCGATCTCCCAGGACTCCTCGGCTTCGGTCGCCAGGCTCTGCGGCTCGCTCGTCAGGCCGAAGACCTCGCCACCGGCCTCGCGAATCGCGCCGACAATCCCGGACTCCTCGTAGCTCCGCAACTCGGAGCGACAGGGTGGTCACCAGAGTCCGCGATAGAAGAGGAGCACGATGAAGGCGTGCTTCCCGAGCTCGCCCTCAAGCCAGCCTTCCCGGGCACCGACGGGTGGATCGAGGTGGGGCGGGATCACTGGCGACACAGCGTCAATCGCGCGAACCCCGAAGCCCTGGCCCGTCGGCTCGACCAGCACCTGCTCTCGGCGACACTGGTCGCCGTCGCACAGCACCAGCCCCAGCTCGATCGGCTGGCCCGCTTCCTGCCGCGTCGCCGTTTCGGGGTCCACGAGCGCTGTGATCTCGAACTGCGCGCCGCGCTCGTTGTTGATCCAGGCCAGCGCCGCCTCGGCGGCGGGCTTCAACTCAGCGGGGATGGCCTCGACAACGTTCGGCATGACCTTGGCAACTCAAGCCTGAAGCAGGACGAAGGCCCGGCTCGCCACCTAGCGTACCGCCATCGACTGGCGGGTGGAGCAATGCCTGGGCGAGCAAGGGGGCGGGGTCAGGCCCTTGATTTCCCCAAGTGCGCTCACCGGTCCGGCGCCCGGAATCGTCCGCCCCGGAGCAAGGCCTGCAAGGTCGCTAGAAGCGGTCGGCAACGATGTTGAGCGCGATCCCGTGCTCGAAGTACGCTTTCGCCGCCGCAAGCACGAGCGCAAACCCGCCAGCCGAATCAAGCGCCTGACTCACGATTTCATCGCCCCCGCCCTCGAAGCCCGAGTTGGCCACCCTCACGTAGGTTGTCCCCGGGGACCGAGGGGTGAACGTCCATTCCACGACACTCGAATCGTCATCGCCCCATTCCATCAGGATCCGCCTGTTCTCCTCGATCTCCTTCACTCGAACCGCGGCACTGGCATTGAACAGATCCCAGTGCCAGCGGACTGTCTTGCCGGCTTCCAGCCGCCCGGTGCTCCTGTCAAACCAGAACTTGGTGATGAGGCCAGGATCGATGAAGGCCTCAAACACCTCGGCGACAGGCTTCCGGATCAGGAGTGCAGCCCTTGCGATCGGCTGCTTCTTGAATTCCATGGCCTCACTGTATCGGGCCAACCGCGGTTGTCCGCAACGCTCCGATGCGCATGGCGCTTCTAGTCTCGGCAGCGGTGTGTGAGTGACAGACGGACCAAGGCGGTAGGCTGGGCAGACAGGCCTTCGTCTTGCAAAATCCCGCAGAGTGGTCCCGGACGAGATCCCGTTGCGAGCAGTGCGGGTGCGGGTGGTGTGGCCCGACGAACAGCTGCGCCAGTGCCACTGTCCAGTCGCTTGTCGGCAATTGGTTCGCGGCACATGAGCCGCTTCCGGGATGCTCGGCCGCATCAAGTTTGGCGCCCGGTGCCCGTCCGGCGGGCTGCACGGCGAAAACGTTGTCGCTAATCCCGATCAGCACGATCTCCGCGCCGCTTGCGGGCTAGAATCGCCGTATGCGCACGTGGCTTCCATCCTTTCTGGTGCTAGTCTTTGCGGGCTGCGGCGGGCCGCAGGCGGATGTGTCGGGCGACCAGCAGGTCTGGCACACGGTCACGCTTGCTTTCGACGGGCCCGAGGCTTCCGAGACTGGCGAGCCGAATCCCTTCACGGACTATCGGTTGGACGTGACGTTCACCGGGTCGGACCGTGAGTCTGTCGTCCCGGGGTTCTTTGCCGCCGACGGTCGCTCTGCCGAGACATCGGCAGACTCGGGCTCGACCTGGCTGGTGCGGTTCTCGCCCGGCGCCGAGGGCAAGTGGCGCTATCGAGCGTCGTTTCGAGCCGGGCCCGGGGTCGCACTCGCGGAGGATCCCGCCGCTGGCCAGCCCACTGCCTTTGACGGCGCATCGGGCGAGTTCATGGTTGCGGCTTCCGACAAGCAACCACCCGACTTCCGCTCTCGGGGACGCCTCGAATACGTCGGAGAGCGGTACCCGAAGTTCGCCGGAGACGGCAAGTACTTTCTCAAGGGCGGTGCCGACAGTCCGGAGAACCTGCTGGCCTACACGGACTTTGATGGGACTCGTGATCAAGACGCCGAGTCAGGACGGCGAGAACCCTTCCTGCACAGGTACGAGCCGCACATCCAGGACTGGCAAGAGGGCGACCCCTCGTGGCAGGACGGCAAGGGCAAAGGGTTGATCGGGGCTCTCAACTACCTGGCGTCGGAGGGCGTGAATTCGATCTACTTCCTGCCGCAAAACGTCGGCGGAGACGGCGACGACACTTGGCCCTGGATCGCCCCCACGACCTTCGACCGCTTCGACGTGAGCAAGCTCGAGCAATGGGAGATTGTTTTTTCGCACGCTGACCGGCTGGGAATCCTGCTGCATGTCGTCACGGCCGAGACGGAGAACGACCACTTGCTCGACGGTGGCGACCTGGGGCCCGATCGCAAACTCTACTACCGAGAACTCGTTGCCCGATTCGCCCACCATCCCGCCCTGGTCTGGAACCTGGGGGAAGAGAACACCAATTCCACCGAACAGCGTAAGGCCCATGCATCCGCCCTGCATCGGCTCGATCCGTATGACCACCCCGTCGTCATGCACACTCACGCGACGGTCGACCACCACGAACGGCACTACACACCCCTGCTTGGGTTCGAGGACTTCGAAGGCGCGTCCATGCAGATCCGCGATGACTCGATCGTCCACACGGCGCTCATCGAGTGGATGCGGAGGTCGCGCGAGGCGGGCCGGCCATGGATTGTGTCCTTCGACGAGCAGCGCACTGGCCGCGACGGCGTCGCGCCCGATGCGCAGGACGATTCGCGGCACGACGAGCGTCGCGACCACCTCTGGGCGACGCTCATGGCGGGTAGCTGGGGGATCGAATGGTACTTCGGCTACATGTATCCGCACAACGATCTCAACCTCGAGGACTTTCGCTCCCGCACTCAGATCTGGTCGATGACCCGCCATGCGCTCGACTTCTTCCACGAGCATCTGGCGTTTCACGAGATGACCCCGGCCGATCACCTCGCGTCGAACAGCGGCGCCTACGTGCTCGCCAAGCTCGGCCAAGCCTACGCCGTCTATGTTCCGTCGGGCGGGAGAGCAAGCCTGGACCTAGAAGACAACGATGACGATTTCGATGTCTCTTGGCTTGATCCGGCCGAAGGGGGCGGCCTGTCCGATGGAACTGCCGTCTCCGGCCCGGGAGTCGTTCAGCTCGGACCGGCACCAGGCGAGCCCTCCCAAGACTGGGTTGCCCTCGTGCGTCTCGCCGGAGACTGACCGCAGGCGCTTTGTCCCGGGGCTAGTCCAGCGTCACCTCGAACACAAAGGCATACTTTCCCGCATCCTCTCGGGGGCTGCGAATCACGAGCGCATCCTGCCGCTGCGACCAGTCGAGGTCACCCTCGTAACTCTTCCTCCAGGCACCCTCTCTGCTCGAGTTCCAGCGCCGCATGCTGAAAAAGGCCGCCCGCTCCAACTGCCAGTCCCTGTTCCGTGTCCAGTCCATCCACTGTGACAACACGATCCGCAATCTCCTCGATGGCCACGACCCCGACCTCTGCGCCCCCCTGTTTCCCGACTGCCTGCAGGCCGCCCGCAAGCACGGCGCCTTCAAGCCCTTCCTGCGCCTCGGTGGCCGCCTCGCTGTCGCCCTGGACACGGCATCCAGTTCCACTGCTCCAACCGCATCCGCTGCGACCTCTGCTCGACCCGCCATGTCGGCAAGCACAGCACCGAGCAGTTCTTCCACGCCATGCTCGCAGCCGCCGTCGTCGCTGACGGCCACAACCAAGCCCTGCGCCTGATGCCCCACTTCGTCCAGCCCCAGCACAACCCCAACGACCACCGCCCCGACAAGGACCGCAAGCAGGACTGCGAACGCAACGCCGCCAAGCGCTGGCTGTCCGCCTACACCCACCAGCTGCGCCCCTTGCGGCCCATCTCCCTCGGCGCCGGATTCCTGTTCACCTGCAAGCCCAGCGCTCACAGGCGCTTGCACGAACTGCGCCACGACGGGTTCACCCACTCCAGCGGCTGGGTCCGCATCCGCAACCGCAAGCGCCAGGGCGAGTTGCACTGCTTTCGCTGGATGCGCGGCCTGCCCGTCCGCGACGGCGACGATGCGGTGCCGGGAACCTGGATCGAGTTCCAGATCCGGCGCGGTGCCAGGCGCACCTGCTACAACACCTTCCTCACCAGCCTCAAGGTCAGCGCCGGCAACATGGCCGAGATCGCCCGCTTGGCAAGGGCTCGCTGGAAGATCGAGAGCGAGGCCTTCAATGGCCTGACCTGCAAGGGCTACTACCTCAAGCACAATTTCGGGCACGGCAAGGACGGCCTGCCGAACCTGCTGGCGACCGTGAACCTCTTCGCGTTCGCGCTGCACACGCTGCTGGACGGCCTGCGGGGCCTGTGGCGGGACTGCCGCAACAATGCCGGCACGCGCCGCAACTTCTCCAATGACCTGCGTCGTCTGTCACAGCGCTGCTGGTTCCCCAACTGGAGGAGCCTGCTCAAGGAGATGCTGGCAGTCGACGGCCCGCGGGCCGGCCCTCCGCCCACACTTGCATGAGATGGCCACCGCATCGGGCGGCGACCGCAGGACTCGCTCGCGAGCCCACAGCAGAGCTCTGCCCCGCCGGCGCCGGAACCGCTGCTGAGGCGCTCGGCGCCGTCCAAGTGTGTGCCACTGGCTTCCGCAGCTGCGCCTCGCAACCCGTGGTGCGGCCTCGGGCGCGTCACGCACTGGGCCCCCGCCTCTGCCGCTGCGCCACTGGCCCCCTCGCAACCTCTCCTCATCACCCCCGAACGCCCGGCGAGACGCCAGCAGCCTGCTTGAATCTCGGGTGTTGAGAATCGCTGGTCAGCAGCACGAGCCTTGCCGGTCCGATGTGCCGATGATCCGCTGCCAGATGCTCTTGGCCAGCGCCGGCACACCGACCAAGATCAGGTAAGGGGCTGCTGCGTAGACCACGACGCCGACCGGTCCCAGCACCCCTCCAACGATGGCACCTAGCACCGAGAACGGCGTTGCAACTGCGGCTGCGACGGCCAGCCCGATCCGCCACCTCCCGCCGGCCCGGCTGAGCACGGCCAGCAGGAAGCATCCCGAAATCAGGCCGGCTGCGAACATCTGAGCCAGCCCGAGAGCGAGTTCCGGACTCGGCGCCGCCAGTAACCAACCAAAGCCGAAGCGCAACGCGCCGACCGCGACCTGCACCAGGCAGAACGCCGCGGCGAATGCGACCGGCCACTTCCAAGTGGTCCAAGCCGCACGATTGGCGCCTCGCGGGACGGAACTGTCGGTCACTGCGTTGCGCTCTGGACGTTCAAGAGATGTCCTAGTCGAGGAGGACTCATCCTAGCAGTCGCTTCGCCACAGTCTGCAGCTGCATGTTCGATGTACCCTCGTAGATCGTGCCGATCTTAGCGTCCCGGTAGAACTTTGCGACAGGGTAGTCCTCAGTGAATCCCACGCCGCCGAAGAAGTCCACACATTGCGCCGTGACGCGAACCGCCATTTCGGTCGCGTAGTACTTCGCCATGGCGGCGGACGGCAGGAAGTCCGCTCCAGCGTCCTTCAGGCGGGCCGCGTTCCAAACCAGCAGGCGGGCTGCTTCGATCTTCGTAGCCACCTCCGCTGCTTGGAATTGGACTCCTTGGAAGTCCGCAAGGCGCCTTCCGAACTGCTTCCGCTCCTTGAGGTAGGCCAAGGCGTGGCCGAACGCTCCCTCGGCCACCCCCAGCATCTGAGCCCCGATCGCGATCCGCCCCTCGTTGAGGGTCTCTATGGCCACCTTGTAGCCCTCGCCGACTGCTCCGAGGATGTTCTCCTCGGGCACAAAGCAGTTGTCGAAGAGCAGCTCGCAGGTCGAGGAGGCCCGTATGCCGAGCTTGTCCTCCTTCTTGCCCACGGCGAAGCCGTCCGCCTCCCGCTCGACTAGGAATGCCGTGATTCCACGATGTCCCCGGTCGGGGGACGCGTTGGCGAAGACGAGGAACAGGCCCGCCTCCTTGGCGTTGGTGATCCAGAGCTTGCGTCCGTTCAGCACGAAGCCGCCGCTCGCAGGTCGAGCCGTGGTCTTCATGGCGAAGGCGTCACTCCCCGAGCCGGCTTCGGAGAGGGCGTAGCTGCAGACAGTGTCACGACAGACACGTGGCAGGAATCTGCGCTGCTGGGCCTCGCTCGCCCAGCGTAGGAGGGCGTTGATCACCAAGGTGTTCTGCACATCGACGACGACCGCCACGGAGGCGTCTACGCGCGAGAGGGCCTGGACGGCCAGCACGGCCTCGAAGAACGTGCCGCCCTGCCCACCAAGGTCCTCGGGGGCTTCGATCCCCATCAGCCCGACCTCGAACAGCTGCCGGATGATTGCGGGCTGCAGCCGACCCGCCGCGTCCATGTCCCGAACATGCGGCCGGACCTCCTGGTCGGCGAACTGGAGTACGGCGTCAAAGAAGAGCCGCTCGTCCTCGCCAAGAACTGACAGGGCGGGCGGGGCAGTCATGTGGCGCCGAATGCCTCCTCGTTCGCCAGCCAAGCCCTACTAGGGAATGGCTCCTTCGATGCTCTCGGGCAGGTAGACGATCAGCCCGCAGTTCTCGCAGGTCAGGACTCCCTCGGTGAGCGTGCGGAGGTCCTGGAGAAACTTCGGCCTTAGGCGCACATGGCACGATGAGCAGGTCTCATGGACGATGGCGGCCACTACAGTTCCGTGATACTTCAAGATTCGTTCGTAGACTCTGGCGACTTGGGGATCGATCCGTGCCTTGAGCTTCTCCCTGGCCGCTCGTTGAATCACCAGTTCGTTGCGGTTGGCCTGGATCCTCTGTCTAGCCTGCTCGATGTCCGCCGCCACCTTGGCGCTCTCCACCCGCAAGTCCGCCTCGGCCTGCCCTACTTGCTCCTCCAAGACCTCGGCCTGCACCATCCGGTCGAGGATCAGGTCCTCCCGTTTCGTGATCTCGTCCTTGCAGTACTGAATCTCGTGCTGGAACGCATGAAACTGCTCGTTAGTCTTGGCGTCGTTCAACTGAACCTGCAGCTTGGAGATTCGCTGGCTGTAGTCGGAGACCTCGCCCTCCAGCAGCCGCTGCCCCTTCGCGTTCTCAGCGAGAGACTCCTTCTTGGCGTTCAACGCCTGCTTGTGCCTAGCCAGCCGGCCTTGGATTGCTGCCACCTGCTTGGGCAGAGCGTCAATCTCGTTGGTCAGTCCGGCGATGCGCTGGTCCAGCTCCTGCAGCTGGCAGGCCAGATAGATATCGGTAGCCATTGGCCTCGGGCCTTCGATTCCAATGCTATCACGCCCATCCGGGCCGGTGCTGGGCCGCCCGCCGGTCTCGCCCTCAGGATAGGGCGGAGCACTGCTTGGTGGGCCGTTGAGACGGACCGCAGGCCTCTCCTGGTTCGGCATCCGGGATCAGGGATCCCGCCCATCGCACGACTCGTCGGCGGTTACTTTCGTTCGACCGCTCGAGCCGAGTGACAGAACGCTTGGTCCGGCATGCCATCGGCCGAGAAGCAGATTCCATGACCGACCAGCGATGAAGACTTCAGACGCTACGAAGCGAGCTCAAGGGCTCCCCCCTTCTAGGTAGGTCGATGCCACTGGGCTTGCTTCCTCCGATGACGGTTGTCGACCACTCCGGCGTCCTTGGCTCACAAGTCTCCGGACCCCGTCCGCCACTGGCACTTGACAACTGGAGTCCTGGAACACTGCTGGACCAGCCCGCTAGCCGAGCACCGATACTGGTGAGATGCATGGCATGGGGTTAGAGTTCGATTCACATGAACCTCCACGGTGAGTGATCATCCGACCTTGGCTGTATGCTTCCTGATCTGGAGGCCGTCCCAGCGCGACCAAGGGCGAGCTGACAATTCGCATTCCTCTCGCCGGCGGGATGCTGGTCTCACCATTCGTGAACGTGTGTCGCAGGTGACCATCAGAGTCGTGGCCGGGAAGGAGCGAGACAGCTCTCGATCTGACAGCCAAGCCGCTACGGCGACGGTCGCGAGTGCGGCTCATCGGTGCTCGCCACCGAGCACTGAGGAATGGCCTCGATTCCGATGACCGCCCTGTACACCTTGGTGGTACGGTACTGGCCAGCCCTGCAGCCGTGCATGTCTGCAGCCAACCCAGTACTGTCGTCGATGACTCGGCATAACGAAGTCTTGGGACAGCACTCCGCTGCTTGCCGAACTACCGAATCTGGCCCATCTCCGCAATAAACCTAGAGGGAACACGACGCCATCTTCCTTCCTGCAGAGCAGCCATAGATAGAGTCACTTCACCCGATGATCGCGTAAGTGCCACAAATAAATTCCTTCTTTCCTCTTCCATTGACTCCCGTGATCCACTCTGACTTGTCTGATACGATGGAAGAATATCATCCGCAACTCCAGCGATCCATACTCGCTCAAACTGTAGTCCTTTAGCGGAGTGAATCGTAGCAAGTCGAACCGTTCTTGGAGGAACACGTTGGTTATGAGTACGAAGCGCCATGATCTGTGAGAACTTAGGCAGATCGATGTTCAGTCCATGCTCACCAAGCACTTGCGTTGTATCACCCTGCCAGATCTCCAAGTCTTCCTTCATATCGCTAATTGATCCTTCATTGCTAAGTTCGGTCCCTTCAAGGACTTCGATTGCACAATTGAGAATTCTCCTCCAATCTTGTCTCGATTCGACCAACTCCAAGGCCAAGGCACCAAGTCTATTCGCTACAGCGTCCTTAGACACTTGAGTCGATCGAGCCCACACTTCTAGGTAGCTTGTATGTTCTGCCTCTGCACTTGCAATCAAATCATCGGGGTCCAACTCCAAGTGATCAACAAATCGTTGAGAATCAACCACAATCCTACGCAGTCTTTGCTTGTCATGTGGTCGAATAGCAAGTTCCATACAACTCTCGAGCCACCGAATCTGAGGAGAAGCAAATTCGCGGCCGCCACGAATAATCATGGCCTCTACTTTGCGTTGACGAAACCCATTCAATACAACTTCTAGGACCTTTCGATTTCTAGCCAACACTCCCGCCTTCTCCCTCTCTTCTGGACTTAGCTTTGAGAAGTAGTCGGCTACAGCAGCAGCCTCGACTGTATCGTTGGAATACTTTCTACAGCGGACAGAAGCACTACCGCTAGTATTGGCTGGAATCGCCTGTGGATTTCTTGTGTCTCTATGGTTATTCTTTGCAATCAATCGATTCGCTAATCGGACTACGTTCACAGAACAGCGAAAATTCTCCTGAAAGTACAGGGTTGTCGCGTCGAATTCCTTCCTGAATTCTTGAAGACCTTCTCGCTTCGCTCCTCGCCAAGAATAAATCATCTGATCTTCATCGGCCACCGCAAACAGGTTCCTGAATTTTGGGCCCGCAATAACTCATAATATTTCATACTGTGAGCGAGACATATCCTGAAATTCATCAACCATCCAGTATCGATAGACCCGACAGATTCTCTTACACAGAGTTGGACGTGCATGGCACAGCTCCCACATTCTAAGAATGAGTGACTCGAAGTCCAAGACGTTATTGTCTACGAGCGCTTGGTCGTATAGATCGTACAGCAATCGCAATCGTCCGCTCGTTCTGGGGGGTCTCTCTAGTCTGGATCGGTACCTATCGATTACTCGAAGGCTACCGACATCATTCTCTGATACGTTGATTTTGGCACGTTGGGCTTGCCTTAGTGTGTCTCGATACAATGCTTTCCTATCTTGCCAGTCTCCGTATACACTGAAATCCGACTTGATACCGATATGGGATCCGTGCTGACGTAGCTGCTGAGCGCAAAAGCTGTGAAATGTTCCGAGGAACACTCGATCGCGTGGAACAGGGATGAGTTCTTCCACCCGTCGCTTCATCTCATCGGCTGCTCGATTTGTGAAGGCTAGAGCCAATATCCGAAATAGTTTGTTCTGAGAATCCTCCAGGAGTCTTGCAATCCGTGTTGTAAGAACTCGGGTCTTGCCCGCACCCGGACCTGCCAACACGAGGAGAGATCCAGTGTCCCAGTCAACAGCCTCACGCTGAGTTTCGGTCAAGTGTCGCATTCTCGCTTCAAGTCCTTGGGTCATGAAATACCTCTTGTCATGCGGTCAATAGGTCTTCGAAACTGTCGTGACATTGTTCTAGCTAGTGATGGAGCAGTCTTCGAGAGTCGTCGCATGATCTTATTAGTATACTTCCTCTCGTTGTTCCGAAGTATAGTTGCAATCTCCTTTCTGTCTCGGAGTGGCTCATAGTATGGATTAATTGCCCGCAAGAGACTATTGCAGGCTTGTCTTTCTAGATTTCTAGAGAACTCTGCTTCCAAGTCACCACAATCATGCAATAGCACTCTACTACTAAGTTCTCCCCTTCGGAATCCACGGGATTCAAGATGCGTTCGAAACCCTTTCCTCCCTTACTTCCAAGTTGGCGTCAGTTCCACAGTTACCGCTTGGGGTAGTCGATGTTCGCCTCCCTCCAAGGTGCCCCGGAGCGACCGTTGTAATCGAACACAATGCTGCCGGCGCGAACAGTCATCTCGCACCCGATCCGACGGTCGCCAGTGATGCGGCCGCCACGCACGTCCACGAATCCGAAATTCCCTTCATCCAGGCGCAGCACCGCGATGTCAGCCTCGGCGCCGACCGCGATCTGCCCTAGTTCCGGGCGCAGTACCTGGGCGGCCGGGTTGGTGGTCGACTGCCGCACCACTTCGGAGAAGGGAACGCCCATCGCTAGGAACTTCGACATCACGGTAACCATGTCGATCATGGCTCCGTTGTGGGAGTTGATGTGCAGGTCAGTGGAGATCGAGTCGGGCCAGAAGCCTTGCCGCACCATCGGCTCGGCTTGGCGGAAGTGGAAGCTTCCCGCGCCGTGACCGACATCGAACTTCACGCCGCGCGCCCGTGCGCGATCCAAGTAGGGCAGCTTGGTGCCGTCCTCGTCCATCAGCGGTGCCGGCCAGCGGTAGAAGTGAGTGCTCATGTCGCCTGGCCGCAGCTTCTCAAGGACCATGGTCTGGTAGGGGCGTTCGGGCAGGAAGTAGCCGAAGTCCACCATGACTGGAAGTCCCGCCAGCTCTCCCGCCTCCACGGCTCGCTCCACGGACAGGAAATCCGGTTGCCTCCAGTGCGCAGACTTGATACCCACGACCACATCCCGGTGCTCCTTGGCCATGCGGGCGGTCTCTTCCGGTTGCAGGTTGAGAGGATTCTGCTCTGCATCGTAGTTCACCATCCCCATGTTGGCTATGTTGAGCATCGCTAGGACCCGCGTCTTCTTGGCGACATCGATGATCCGGCGGCGGAAGTCCGGGAAGGCCCGCCACCCTACCGTCCCGACATCGACCGCGGTCGTCACGCACGTCCTAGGGCATGTGGCGTCCGGATCGACACTGCTGGAGTCCTCGTAGGGCGTGCCGGGCGGGCGATAAGCGTAGAAGTGGGCATGGATGTCCACTAGCCCCGGCGTGACGTACAGCCCGGCCGCATCGACTACCGTGGCGGCTTGCTCCGTCGGGATGCCGGCCTCCACGGCTGCGATTCTGCCTCCGGAGATAGCCACATCCAGCACCTCGTCGATACTGTGCTTCGGATCAATGACATGCCCGCCTTTGAGCAGCAAATCGTAGGTCTGACCTTGAGAACAGGCCGCGGTGAGGGCTGCGCACAGACCTGCCAGCATCAAGCGTCTCACGAAACCCTCCCGTCCTGCCGGAACCGCTGCCGGCATTGCGTTGGTGAGTATTGTACGCGGAGACGTTCCTCGCCAGCAGCAGCCCCTCTGCGAATCGCGCTCCGCTTCCGAATGAGCAGCGCCATTGCTAGCCGTCGCCAGCGGAGCGGATAGCTCCAGTCACAAGGCGCCGATGCTCATCAGGTCTCTCTCTTGACGACCACTGCCAAGATGTCGATGTCGTGATACTGCTGGTGGCGGACCGAGCTGGCGTAGTGCCGCAGCAGCCTGAGCGAGAACTCGCGCTCGACCACCTCTTCGGGCATCGTTGCGAGGAGATTGAGCCGGTCTTCGAGATTGTCCTCGATGGCCGAGGCGATGAAGCTCAGCTCGGCGCTATCGTCGTCCATTCTCGCGGACACAATCAAGTGCTTCGCTTCCGCAGCCCCTGATTGCTCCGTTCCTTCAGGCAGCAGGCTCAGCAGGGACTCCTCGGCAGCCGCGCACAAGCGGTTCTGGGACCCAGAGTCCCAGCGCCGCCGCTTGGCTGTGCGGCGGAGGAAGTCCAGCACCGCCGGCAGTGCGTCGAGGCTTAGCGCCGACTTCATCTTGCGCGCTCGCGGCTTCGCCAGCTCCAGCACGACTGTCAGCAGGATCGCCACAAGCCCGCCCGCCGTCATCCCGTTGGCCATCGTCTCGCCCAGCATTCCCGTTAGGAACGACGGAAAGATCGACTGGCCTTGGAATCCGACACCCAGCCAGAACGCCAGCCCGATGACAATGCTCTTCCTGTAGTCGACGCCGTCCTGAACGATGATCCGCATGCCCAGTACGAAGAGCATCGCAAGCAGCACCAGCAGGTAGGCGCCGACGATCGGCTCGGGAATCGCGAGAATGACGGCGGTCGCCTTGGGTAGGAAGGCAAAGGCAATGAAGATACAGCCGATGCATACCCCGATGGCCCGCGAGGCCACGCCCGTCAGCTCCACGATTGCGACGCTCGACGAATAGGTGGTGTTGGGCATCGTCCCCGCCAGTCCCGAGAGGAAGTTTCCTACGCCATCCGCCGCGACCGACCCTTGGACGACTCGGAAATCGGTCGCCCTACGCTTGCGCCAAGAGACCTGCTGGATGGCGATCGAGTCTCCGATCGTCTCGACGGCTCCGATCACCGTCACCAGCACAAAGACCGGCAGCAGTGTCCAGAACGAGCTGCCAAGGTTAATTTCCAGACCCGGCCAGCCGAGTCCAGGCATGCCGATCCACGGCGCCGCCGCCACTCGGGCCGTGTCATACATGCCGTATGACGACGAGACTGCGCAGCCCGCGATCACGCCGAGGATCGGTGCCCATAGTCGCCAAGACCCTCTTCCGACCAAGGCGATTCCTGCGGTCACTCCCAGTGTCGCGATGACACTGAGCGGGGCTCCGGTCGAATGCACCTCGCCCTCCCCCGGCTCGAACATCCCGAAGACGATGGGCATCACGGTGACGGCGATCAGCATGATCACGGTGCCCGCGACCAGCGGAGTGATGACTCGCCGCAGCAGCGACAGCCGCCATGCCAGCGCGAACTGGAACAGCGCCGAGGCGGCCACCAGCGTCGCCAGCAGCCCTGGTCCGCCGGCGTTGAGGGCAGCCACTGAAGCGGCGATGAACGCGCCCGACGTGCCCATCAAGAGAATGTGCCCCGCGCCGATCGGGCCGATCCGCACGGCCTGCAGGATTGTCGACACTCCGCAAATCAACAGCGCCGCGAAGCATGCCCAAGTCAGGTACGATTCGCCGACGTTCGCGACGCGCACCACCGTAGCCGGAGTCAGCACAATGCCCCCCACCGACAGCAGGAAGTACTGCAGGCCCAGCCCTGTCGTCAAGGGCAGGCCTGGCCGCTGGTCGGGCTCGAACCGGATTTGACTGCTCGCAGTCTTGGTGGATGTAGGCATGGATCGTCTCAGGACTCCGTGAGACCATGGTTCGACGCCGGCCGAGAGCGTGGCTCGATGCCTGCCATCAGCACTGCCCCCGGAAGGACTTCGGCCTCCAGAGGCAACGCTCCGACAGCCTCTCCGTCGACTTCAGCCAGCACCGTGGCATCGGAATCCGCCGACAGCCGGTGCGCGCGGAACTGGTGGCAGCGCGGGTGGCTGTAGACCCTCCCAGAGTACAGCAGCGGCAGGGACCTCAGAAAGTTAAAGAAGCCCAGTTCCTCGATGACCGTCACTTCCATCCTGCCCGAGTCAAGCTGCGCTTCCGGACAGACATGCATGCCCCCGCCGTGATACATACCGTTTCCTAATGCCACCTGCATGATCCGGTAGCATCGCTCCCTCGGCTCGCTTCCGAGTCTCAGTCGGACCGGCACCGCCCGGTAGCGCAGGAAGCTAGTCACCGTTGCCCACAGGAACGCGGACTTGCCGCTGTAGGGAGTCAAGGGGCTGTTCTTCGCAGCGACGCTGACCTGTCCTCCCAGCCCGAAGCTTGCCACATTGAGGCAGTAGCGGTCCGTGATTCCCCCCTCGTGCGATCGAAGGCGGACCCGCAGCGCGTCCACGCGCCGCGGCGGCAGTCTCGCTAAGGCTTCGATGGCTCTTGGGCGGGACGCCGGAATTCCGGCGCCCCGCCGGAAGTCTCCGCCTGTCCCGATAGGGCACAGCCCGAGGCACGCGCTCGGGGAGACCGGCGCACCGTCGGCGAGGTAGCCGTTGAGGACCTCGTTGAGAGTGCCGTCCCCACCGACAGCGATGACGAGGTCAGCCCCCGCCACGATTGCCTCGCGTGCGAGCTCACTTGCGTGGTTCGGTGCGTCGGTGAAGCAGACCCGCACCGATCCGATCGCCTCCTCCAAGCAGGCCCGCAGGTCGGGCCACAGCTTCAGGACCCTTCCGCTGGCCGCCCTCGGGTTCAGGATGGCGCACGGCGAGCGGAATCTGGTCTCAGCCACCGCTCCGCTCAGTCAGAGGGCGTCCACCCGGGCCGCCGCCCGCAGCGCAGGCACCGGACCTCTGTGAAGATCTCGTCCCAGTTGCCGTCCTGAGCAACGTAGTCCAAGATGCAGCGCAGCGCCTTGTCCCGGCTGGGCAGCCCGTACTTCTTGGCCGCCGCCTCCAGCATCCCGACCAAGTCGTTTTGCACATCGAAGGTGACGCCTTGCTTGATTCCTGCCATTCTCGCTCCTGTCTCGCTTCCTACACCGCTCCGGAGGACCTCAAGTACTCAATCGTGTCCCGGAGCGTGACCTCGGCCGGACGCGTCCGGAACCCCAGATCGCGCCGCGCCTTGGTCGTGTCGCAATACCAGAATAGCGAGGACATGCGCACCGTCGCATCGTCCAGTTCGAACTCTTTCCCAGCCAAGGGGTAGAGGCCCCGCAGCACCGCCGCCCCGGCCCGCGCGAGGGACTCGGGCAGTCCCACGCGCGGGCCCGATCGCTTGGTCAGGCGGGAAGCGTTGGCAATCCACTCCCGGAACGTCTGGTTCTCTCCACCCAGCAGGTAGCGCTGCCCAGGCGTGCCGTCACGCATGGCCGCCATCAGCCCGGCAGCGGTGTCCCTGACATCGACCAAGTTGAGTCCTCCTGACGGCACGGTCTTGATCTGGCCCTTCAGGAAGAGGCGCACATCATTGGTCGACGACAGGCGGTCGTCCCCAGGTCCGAGCAGCAGGCTCGGGCTAACGATCACGACGGGGACCTGTCGATGCGTCCAATACCACAGAGCCTGCTTTTCTTGGTAGATCTTGCTGAGGTAGTAAGGGAACTCATGCACCACGTCCTGCTTGTAACCCGACTCCTCGGTATGCACGACCGGCTCTCTGCTTACCGCGATCGTCCCGGAGGATGAGGCTACGACACAACGACGAGGCTCTCCCTGCAGGATGGCCTCGCAAACGTTCCTAGTCCCCGCGACATGGGTTCGGTACAGGTCCCAGTGGTTCTCGGGATTGCGGGCGACCATGCCCGCCAAGTGGTAGACCTCGTCCGAGCCTTGAACCGCCGCCGCCACATCGTCCGGGTCAGTGATGTCGCCGCGCACGGATTCTACTCGGTCGGCTGGGAAGCCCGCGGATGTGGATCGGCTGAACGCACGTACTCGCAGCTCGAGATTGCTGTGCAGCAGGCGGTCCACCAAGTGCCGCCCGAGAAATCCTGTGGCTCCGGTTACTAGTACTGTATGCATCGGCTGTCTCGCTGCGCAGCTCCCCGTCCGCCTCCGCTCGACACCGCTCAGCGTCGCGGCCGCTGAGGGCCCTAGGGCGGGCCGCTGCTCGGCGACGATTGGGCCCCAATCCTAGCGCGGATCTCGGAAACGAGTTCGGTCTAGCTTACGCCGGCCTGCTCCGTCGCACGCGGTTCGAGAGGACGCCGATTCCCGTCACTTCCACCTCGCAGGTGTCGCCATGCTTCATGGCGCTCGTAGAGCCAGGCGTTCCCGTGAAGATCACGTCGCCCGGTTGAAGCTTAACGTAGGTGCTGATGAAGCTGACGATCTTCTCGGGTTTGAAGAGAAGGTCGCTGATCTTCTGCTCCTGCTTGGTCTCGCCGTTGAGCCGCAAGCTGATGTCGGACTCCATGTAGTCAAGCCCGACAGCGATGGACGGACCCATCGGCCCAAACGTGTCGCAGCCCTTGCCGCGCCACCACTGGAGGTCGCCACCTTGCCAGTCCCGCTCGGAGACATCGTTTCCGCAGGTGTAGCCCAGGATATGATCGGCGGCCTCGCTCTCCTTGATCCGGCTGGCGGCCTTGCCGATTACGATCACGAACTCGGCCTCGTAGTGGGTGTTCTGCGAGCCCGGGGGAATGACGATCGGATCGCCGGGATGCTGGAGGGAGGTTGTCGGCTTGAAGAAGATCTCGGGCCTCTCCGGCGAAGGCCGATCACCCAAGTGGCTCTTGTAGTTGAGACCCACGGCGAACACTTTCGGCACCCGGACCGGGTAGAGCAGCTTCACATCCGAGACTGCCAGCTTGGCGCCAGCCCTCTTGCGGCTCTCCAGAACCGTCCCTTCCAGAGGGTAGATGGTGTCTCCCTCCAGCTCGCCGTAGGCCACACGCCGGTTGTGGCGGTAGCGCACGTAGTGCTGGACATTGGACTCGGCCCGGAGGCCGGGAAGCACGGCTGATGCTGCGGCCGCGCCCGCGATCAACTCGCGTCTGGTGATGGACATGAACTAGGTCCTCCTGCTGGGAATCACTGTACCACTGTCTGGAGTGGGCACCGGGCACCGGACGCCTCGTGCGCCGGGGCTCACGCCCCGGCGACGGGGGAGCCGCGCAGTAGCCAGGCGCGGTTGGCCGCGTTCCCTATGCTGTAGAAGTGCCCAGCACGCCCCAGCCGGACCACCCAATTCACGACCTGCTCAGGAAGCGTTGGAGCCCCTACGCACTCTCTGGGAGGCCGATCCGAGACGAGGACCTCAGGTCCATCTTCGAGGCGGCGCGCTGGTCACCTTCCTCCTTCAACGAGCAGCCGTGGCGATACATCGTGGCCCGCAGGTCCGACCCGGATCTCTTCGAGGGCATCCTAGGATGCTTGATGGAAGGCAATCAGGCTTGGGCGCGCCGCGCGGCCGTGCTGGCCTTGGGCTGCGCCAGCACGACGTTCCGCAGGAACGGCGCCCAGAACCGGGTTGCGCTGCACGACCTGGGTCTCGCATCGATGAGCTTGACCGTCGAAGCGATGCGCCACCGAGTGTATGTCCATCAGATGGCCGGAATACTGCCGGAAGTGGCCAGGTCACGGTTCGGCATTCCTCCAGGTTTCGAAGTCGTGACCGGCTTGGCACTCGGGTACCTTGCCGCACCCGGTTCAGCCCCTCCCCAGCTGCAGGCCAGAGACGACCGGCCCAAGGAGAGGAGGCCGCTTTCCGACTTTGTCTTCGGCGGGGCTTGGGAGGAGCCGCAGTTCGGATGAGGGCCGCTGCGGACCGGACTGCAGGTCAGTCGCTTGCGATCCGCTGCGGAGCGGCGGCCGCCGAAGCCGTAACCGGCTGGCGGCCGGTGCCGCGCTCGTTCGCACGGAAGCGTCCGATGCTTCTCTGGGTGTGCCTCTGTGTCGGGGGCGCGCTTGCCTTCGGTGCGGAGCAGGGGCTGGATGCGACCAGCGCCGGGGTGAGCGCGGTTCGCCCGTTTCCGGCGATCTTCCTAGGGGACGGCGAGGGATTCGTTCCGTCTTCGTCGACCGCCGACAGCCAGTGGACGGGGGCGCTCTCTGTCCACCGTGCCGGGGAGTACAAGTTCTTTCCTGAGAGCGGCGAGCTGTTGATCGATGGCCGGCCGTCCGGTCCGGATCCTCTGCGCCTCACGGCCGGAAACCATACGCTGCGGTTCCTGGGCCGCCGCGGAACCGGTCCGCGGCGGCTTGCCGTCGAATGGGAAGGGCCGGGGTTCGGGCGGGAACCGATCCCCCCGCGACTGCTTGCGAGGGAAAGCCCCGCCACGGTCGCCCCGGACGGGAGAATGCTGTTCGAGGACTTGGGGTGCTCTAACTGCCACGATGCCGCTTCGGAATCAATCCAGCGGCGGCCCGGCCCCGAGCTGACGGGCCTCGGCGGCCGGCGATTGGAGCCTTGGATCCGTCACTGGCTCGACGATCCAGCCCGGTTTCGCAGCTGGGCGACGATGCCGGTCATGCTTACTGGCCCACAGCGGGCGGATGTTGCCGCCTTTCTGGCCTCGTCGCCAGCCGAGCCGATCTCCGAGCCGAGGATCCGCGACTCTCAAATCGAGTACGGGCGGACGATGTTCCAGTCCATCGGCTGCGGGGCCTGCCATGGGTCGGACCTGCCGATGCGCGGTCTAGGATCCAAGATGACGCCCGGCCGCGTTGCCGAGTACTTGCTCGACCCGCTGCGGTTCAGCCCGGACGGACGCATGCCGACCTTCCATCTCGACGAAGCCGAAGCACTCGCTCTCGCTGGGTTCTTGACTGATTCGAGAGACGGCAGCTTCGAGCAGCTGCAGGCCGGCGGCGATGCGGAGGCGGGCAGGGAACTGCTCCGCGAGTCGGGATGCCTAGCCTGCCACAGCCTGGAGGGCGTTGAGTCAGACCATGTCGCTCCGCCCTTGGCGGAGCTGGATGCAGAGAGCGGCTGCTTGGCCGATCGCGTTTCGAATGGCCTTCCCCGGTACCAGCTCGAGGATGGCGAGCGGGAAGCGCTGCAGGACTTCGTTGCCCGCTACCGCAAGAGGCCGGATGTCGTCGCAGCTCCGGCTTTCGACCTGCCGCGCCGACTCAGGCAGCTTCGGTGCGGCGCCTGTCACGAGATTGACGGATCTCCTCCGACCGGACCGCTCGCTGAGTCGGCTCCGACGCTCACCGGTGTCGGAGCAAAGCTCCGGGCAGGATGGATCGCGCATGCGCTGGAGCACGAGACTCGGTCATTAGACTGGCAGGAACTGAGGATGCCCGGGTTCGGCCGGGCCCAAGCCAGCTGGCTGGCCCGCGCCTTCGCCCAAGCGAGCGGCGTTGACCCCGGGGAGACGGGCGGCGCGGAAGCGCCAGGGGATGCGGAGGCCGGCTTGGCGCGGCTGGGAGCTGACGGGGGCCGCGGCGGCATGGGCTGCATCGGCTGTCACGGATGGGGCGAGCACGCTTCGCTGGGAGAGAACGGCCCCAATCTCTACGAGGCGGGGCGCAGACTGCGAGAGGAGTGGTTTGGGCGCTGGATGCGCGATCCGGCTCGGATCGCGGCCGGCACCTCGATGCCCGGCTACTTCAGCGCCCAAACACCGGAGGACCGGCGGGCGGTCCGAGACCTCTGGGCAGCTTTTCGCTCAGCTGCTACGTTGCCGGCTCCGTGGGGCTTCGAGGCCGGGGATGCGGAGGAGGGTTCTGAAGCGCGACCTGTGCCGGTCAACCGGGCCATCGTGATCCGATGGGACCTGCCGGAGGCGACTCCTGCCGCTATCGCTGTCGGCCTGCCCGGCGGAGTCTCCTTCTGCTTCGACGCCGGTGAGGCTCGACTACGGTACGCGTGGCGAGGCGGGTTCCTAGACATGGGGAGGACGCTCTACGCGAAGAAGAACCGCGACACCAACCTGACCGAGACGGCCGAGATCATCGGGCAAATCTTCTTCCGCGAGGGACCGTACCCCATCCGGGTCGGAGACAGGGAGCGCATCCCACAACGGCGGTTTCGGGGCTACCGGTTGGTCGGCTCCGTTCCGGAGTTCCACTACCAAGTGGACGGCATCGACGTGTACGAACGCATCGAGGCGGCCCCGGACGGACTGGTGCGTCGGTTCCGAGTGGGGCCGTCCGATCGGCCGATGTGGTTCGTGCCGGCGGAGTCACGAGGAGTGACCGTTCGCTCAACGCTCAAGGGATTCGAGATTCCGCGCGGGGGCGATGCGGACTTCGAGGTTCATGTTGTCGCGCAGCAGTAGGTTCCGTGCGGGCTTGCCCGCGGCACTGACATGCGTGCTGTGCGTTACCGCCTTCGCCCAGGTTCCGGCCAGCAGCTACAAGGTGGAGACCGTGCCCGGCCCGCGCGACGTCGCCCCGGAGATCAGCGCGGTGACTGTCGCTGACGACGGGAAGTTATACGCGGCCTTCCGTCGCGGCTACATCTATTCCTACGATCCGGTTTCGCGCCGCTGGCGTCGCTTCGCGGAGGGCCTACACACTCCTCTGGACATCGCCGCCGGAGAGCGCCCCGGCGAGTTCCTGGTCGCCCAGGTACCCGAGCTGACGCGTGTGGCTGACACGGACGGAGACGGTGAGGCGGACCTATTCGAGACGGTGTCGGACGGGTGGGGCCTATCCGGCAACTACCACGAATTCATCGCCGGCCCGGCGAGGGACGGCGAAGGCAACCTCTACGTCTCCCTCGGGCTGTCGTCCGGCAACGCCGATCCGCGCCCTCCGGTCCGGGGGGAATGGACCAAGCGGCCGCGCACGGCCACCGCTCCCGTGGCGGGCAACGTCAACAGCTTCGGGCACTACTCTCCGACGCCCTATCGAGGGTGCGCGCTGCAGATTCGAGCGGATGGCGAAGTGCGGCCGTTCTCCTGCGGCTTTCGGCAGCCGAACGGGATCGTGGCGAGCCCGGAAGGCGACATCCTTGCCGCGGACAACCAAGGCGGTTGGGTGGGGACGTCACCGATCCACCACGTCACGGAGGGTGCCTTCCACGGCCATCCGGCGTCGCTGCACTGGCATCCCCAATTCCTAGGCATCAATCCGGTGGAGGCGGAGGTTGCGGAGCTCGACCGTCGTCGCAAGCGGCCTGCCATCCTGCTGCCGCAAGGCGACATGGCCGGATCGAACGCGGGCATGGCGTTCGACCAGACGGCCGGGGCGTTCGGCCCGTACCAAGGCCAGATGTTCGTCGCGGAATGGACGTATCCGCGAGTGCTTCGAGTGGAGCTCCAGCGGGTCCGGGGCACGCTGCAGGGCGCTGCGTTCGTGTTCGTGGAGGGGAACGGTTTGCGCATGGCGAACAACCGGCTGGCGTTCTCAAGCACCGGCGACAGCCTGTACGTCGCTCAGACTTCCCGAATCTGGGGAGCGACGGAGGGCCTGCAGCGGATCGTGTGGCAGGGCGAGGTCCCGTTCGACATCCTCTCGATGCGCCTCACGCGCGAAGGGTTCACCCTGACGTTCACCAAGCCGGCCGATCACGATTCGGCGTCGGACCCGGCCAACTACTCCCTGACGAGGTACTACTATCGCTACCACGCTGCGTACGGTTCGCCGAAGACCGACATCACCCCGGTTGAGATAGCGGAGGTCCGGGTCTCTTCGGATGGCCTGCGCGCCGACTTGGCGGTCCGAGACCTCTCCGAGGGCTGGCTCTACGACTTGCGCCCGGCTTTGATCGTGAGCCGTGATGGCGAGCCCCTCGCGGCACGAATCGCGGCCTACACGCTCAACCGCCGGCTTGAGTGAGCACGGTGGCTGACCAAAGCGAGAGCTACTCCGCTGGCAACTCGCGAATTCGGATGTTGCGGAACTCGACTCGCATCGCCTCGCCCCGATGCAGCTGCATCGCCAGAACGCCCTCCGCGGGGCCGGGGTCGAGGACATCGTTGACCACCGTGCCGTTCAACGAGATCCGTATCCGAGGGCCTTGGCAGAGAATCGCTATCTCGTTCCAGCCTGCCCCAACCAAGAACTCGGCCTTGTCCTGCCAGCCGTCGAGAATCAGACCCCGGGGGAGGCCTTCACCGTGGAGGTTGCCCCAGCCCTTGCCGGATGCCAGATCGGCTTGGTAGCCTCGGACAGTCCAGTCCTCGGTGCGTTCGCTGCGAAACTGCATGCCGCTGTTGCCGTTGCGGAGCTTGACCTCGAAGCGGAGTTCAAAGTCTCGATAGGCGCTCTTTGAGATCAGGAACGAGTTCCTTGTCAGAGGCCGTGCGTCCGACGAGCCGACGATCGCGCCATGCTCAACCCGCCACAGGGAGGGGTCGCCGTCCCAGCCGTCAAGGTCAACGCCGTTGAACAGGGGGTGGAAGGTTGACGCGCCCGGGGCCTGGTCTGGAGATCCAGCAGCGTTGCCGGCTGGGGTGGCAGCCAAATCGCGGGCAGCAGACAGGAGCAGGGCGACCAACAGGACGCAACTTGCGAATTTCAGCCGAAGGTCGCCGTGCATCGTCAGTGGAGGTTGTCCCTCCCAAGCGACTAGGGGCAGTCTGGACTCGGCGCAGCCACCGAATCTGCGAGAGCGACAGGCCATTATCTATCCTTGGTGCTCCAAGCGAGCAAGGGCAGCTTGTATGGGATTCTCTTGGGCCGAAGTCGCATCGTCGCCGGCGTCGGCCGTGATGATCAGCGTAGCCTTGCGAGTGTCGCAGAAATCGTCACGGA
Source organism: Bryobacterales bacterium (assembly GCA_963662745.2). GTDB lineage: Bacteria > Acidobacteriota > Terriglobia > Bryobacterales > UBA6623 > VXMF01. The sequence continues at coordinate 1,415,318 of CAXXUI010000001.1, read as the reverse complement.
CTCGTTGCTCCCTCGGCTTGCCGACACCGCCGATCATCTTTTTCCGCCGCGTGAGACAGTCGCCGTCGCCCCGCATTCAATCGGTCGGCGGCCTCTCGCCGCAACCCTGGATCCAGTGGTACTGGCCCACCTACCTCAAGCCGCGGCCGCAGCCAGCAGCTGGGCTTGCTGCGCCGCAGCCAATGGCTCGATCAGCATGTCCAGGTCGCCGTCCATCACTCGCGATAGCTGATGGACCTTGAGTCTGATGCGGTGGTCGGTCACCCGCATCTCAGGGAAGTTGTAGGTGCGGATCTTCTCGGAACGGTCTCCGGTACGCACCATGGCCCTCCGCTGCTCGGCCTGCGCCGAATGCTGCCGTGCGCGTTCGGCTTCGTACAGCCTTGAGCGCAGCACTCTCAGAGCTCGCTTGCGATTCTTGATCTGCGACTTCTCATCCTGGCATGTGACCACCAACCCTGTCGGTACGTGCGTGACCCGCACGGCCGAGTAAGTCGTGTTGACCGACTGCCCGCCCGGTCCAGAGGAGCAGTAAGTGTCAACTCGCAAGTCACTCTCGTTCACTTCGATGTCGACCTCGTCAGCTTGCGGCAGGACTGCGACCGTTACGGCGGACGTATGGATCCGGCCCTGTGATTCGGTCTTGGGCACTCTTTGCACGCGATGCACTCCGCTCTCGTACTTGAGCCTGGAGTAAACGCGATCGCCTGTGACGAGCGCGATGACCTCCTTGATGCCCTTCATTTCCGAGTCGTTGCGCGTAGTGACCTCGACCTTCCAGGACTGCAGCTCCGCGTACTTGCAATACATCCGGAACACGTCGTGCGCGAACAGCGTCGCCTCGTCTCCGCCAGTGCCGGCCCGGATTTCCAGCACCGCCCCCTTCTCGTCCGCCGGATCCTTCGGGATCAGTAGCACTCGGATCTGCTCGGCCAGCCGTTCTTGGACCGAGGACAGTGAATGGATCTCCTCTTCCGCCATTTCGACGATTTCTGGATCAGATTCGTCCAGCAGCAGCCGCGCGCCAGCGATCTCCTGACCGGTGGTCTTCCACTGCCGGAACTTCTCAACTAGGTCACCTAGCTCCGCATGCTGCCGGGCCAGCCGCTTGTAGGCGTTACGATCCTTGAAAACCGCCGGATCTGCCAGCCGCTGCCCCAAGCCGTCGAACTGGGCCTCGACCTCTTCAACCCTTCGAATCCACTCCATCACAGCCTCCCTCGCTGTCTCTCGCCCCACCGTCTCCGGCGCGCCGGCGTACAGGCCGGCCACCTGTCAACGATCGACGGGCCGCTAGGCCAAGACCGGCTTGCCGCCCATCCGGCTCTCGAAGTCCAGCGCCTTCCGGAGCGCGTGGATGGCAACTTCCACTTGGCTGTCGTCCGGTTGCTTGGTGGTGATGCGCTGCAGCCACAGGCCCGGCCGGGCCAGCAGCATGAACAGGCCGCCCTGGTTCTGCGCCGAATACCGGATGATCTCGTAGCTCACACCCGCGATGATCGGCAGCAGGGCAATCCTGGCCGCGAACTGGCCCGCGAAGCCGTCGAAGGGAAGGAGGGCGTACGCTGCGATCGCGACCAGCATGACCACCATCAGGAAGCTAGTTCCGCAACGCGGATGCCACGTCAGGAAACGCTGCGCGTTCTCGACGGTCAGCTCCTGACCTGACTCGTGGTTGAACACGACCTTGTGTTCAGCGCCGTGGTACTCGAAGACTCTGCGGATGTCCTTCATTCTCGACAGCACATACAGGACCGCGAGGAAAATCGACAGACGGATCCCTCCCTCTACGACGCTGAAGCCCACCTGATTGTCCAACGCGGGCAGCCAGTCCTGCACCTGGCGCGTCGCCAGCAGCGGGAGGAACTTGTACATCACGATGAAGAAGCCCAGCGAGAAAGCGATGTTGAGCCACAGCACCCATCCGGGCAGCTCCCCGCTCGCCGCCTCGTCATCGTCCTCGGCCTCGACGGCTTGGCTGGCCGAGTAGTTGAGGGCCTTCATCCCGATAGCCATCGACTGCCCAATCACGCCGCAGCCGCGAGCGATCGGCAGAGACCAGAACCGGCTTCGGTCGGACAGGCGGGAGGATGCCTTCTCAGAATTGACGATCTCCCCGTCCGGCTTGCGGACAGCGACGCAGTACGCTTGCGGAGTGCGCATCATTACGCCCTCCATGACCGCTTGGCCTCCGATCAGCGGCTCATCGCTGGTCTGCATGGCTGCGAGCAGCGAATTGCCCGCCCAAGCCTTGATGAAATCAACTGGTTTCCACATCGCGGGTGCGCCCCTTGGACGACGAGCAGCCTCGCCCTTCCCTGCTTAGGATACACTGGCAGCATGGTTGCCAAGTTCTGGGCTGCTGTGCGCCCCGCAATCCTGTGGGGCTACAGCCGCGGGTCATGGCAGTACGACATCATCGTCATTCTGATTCTGGCGTTCATCTTCCTCCTGCCCAGAAGCACGTTCAACGACCGGCCCAGCGCGCCGGTCGTACAAGAAGTGGCCTCGCCCTCGACCGAGGTGCGAGTCTTCTGGGTCGAGCCGGGGGCGCTGGACCGCGCCAATCCAGACCAAGCGGAGGGGAATCTGCTCGGGCTCCTGCGGGCAGAGCACGGCCAACAGATGACGATCATGCGGACGGAGCCGGCACGGGACGCCGCCGGCAACGTCCGGGGCTTCTTGGTGTACGCTGAACCGTAGCGGCTGCTGCGCGTTCGCGGCATGACTCGAAGGCGCGCCAGCCGTCGTCGGAGCCGGCCCGTGTCGGACGCATCCATGGCAGTCCCCCGCAGCTGGTCACGAAGGTGCTTCCTAGCCGGGTTGGCTGGCCTAGTGCCGGCGGCGCAGGCCGAGACCGCATTGGCCGACCTAGTCCGCAACATGGACTCGGCCGCCGCAGCGTGGAAGGGGACTCGGGCGAAGGTTCGCTGGGAGCGGTACCGCTCCTTGGTCGACGACCGGTCGGTTGAGTCCGGGCGGATCGCCGTGCGCAGGCTGCGGTCGGGGACAGTGGAGATGCTGATCGAGTTCGAGAAGCCGACTCCGTACTACCTGTCCGTCCGTGGCGCGAAGGTCGAGATCTACAAGCCACGGATCAAGACCGTCGAGCAGTACGATGCCGGCAAGTCGAGAGACAAGCTGGAAAACGCCCTGCTGCTCGGCTTCGGAACGCGGGGCAGCTACTTGAGCCAGCACTACGATATGCGCCTCGCCGGGACCGAGCCGGTGGAGGACCATCCAGCAGTCAAAGTCGGTCTGCAGCCGAAGGACCCCAAGGGCGAGCTGCACAACAGCAGGATTGACATGTGGATCTCGACCCGCCTCTGGCAGCCTGTCAGCCAGACTGTCTACGACAGGGCCACGAGAGACTATCGCAACTACTCTTATTCGGAGATCGAGGTGAATCCCGCCTTCAAATCCAGCGAGTTCAAGCTCCCTCTCGCTCCGGGCACGAAGCGCGTGCGTCCGCAGCGGTAGCGCGCCGGCGGGAAGCGTAGGTTCGGGACGCCCGACGCTCGAATCAGTCCGCGACCGACAGGCGGGCTTGCACCGGCTCGACGATGTACTTGGTCGTGCCCTCGTCCGACAGGACCGACTCCGCCCGAATTTCGACGTCAAACTCACCCCGGTCCGCGTCTGCGGCAGCTCGGCAGCTCAGCTCGTAGGACGTCTCTGTACCCGACAGCTCGGCCTTCTCGCACTGCACCCCGCCGGGCAGGCCAACTGCCGTGACAGTCACGGTCCTGCCGAACTCAGGGTCCCTCCAGATCTCTCCCGGCCATGCAGCCAGCGATCCGGGGGCCAAATGGAGAGGCTCGCCAGCACGGCGCAGGCCGTATCCGTCGGCCACTTCGATCTCCAGCGGTTTGGAATAGATGACGTGCTCGCGCCCGGCAGCGGTGACGGTGGTGGAGAGGTTGAAGTTCACCATGCCCGAAGAGGTCCTCTCGTGAGTGAAGATCCGGAACTCCCCGGACTCCGGCGACGGCTTCTCGCCGATGCGGCGCAGGCGCAGCCTCCCGCTGCCGATGTTGCGGGGCGTTCCGGCCGGATCGGTGATGCGCACTCCTGGATCCCGGGCGGTGTAGCTCCACTTGGCGATCAGACCTCGGCCGCCGCGGACAATTCTCAGCCGCCGGGGCGCCTCGAACTCCAGCGAGGCAGGCTGCTCTGGATTGATGCGCGCCGGCAGGCCGTACCCCAGCCATTTGGCGGTAACGGGCGGCTGCTTGACTCCTCCGACCACCACCTTGACGCCCGGGCCGGATGCGCGTCGGTCGAGGTGCTCGTGACCGGCTTCGACCGCCCGCCCCCGCACTTCCAGGTTCACCAGCCGGGGCGCAGCGTCTGAGTTGGGGGACAGAGTCAGGACCCCAGTCTCGAATCGCGGCAGCGTGTTCCCCAGCGTCGAGGTGGGCGGAAGGTGCCCGCCGGAGACCTCCAAGTCCTCCGGGGCGTTGGCGACATACAGCTCGATCGGCCCGTAGTAGCCGCGGCGTTCGGCCGTGACGGAGACGACGGCCGATCCTCCGCGTGGGATGTTGAGGAACGGCTCGTTGAGCGTCAGCAGGAAGTGCGGGCCCTGCCTTCGGCCCAGCAGGCGGTAGGAGTGCCCGGGACCACCGCGCCCCAACAAATCCTCAACCGACACAGAGATCTCCGTGGTCTCTGGCGGGATCGAGAGGTTAACGAACGGATATGTGGCGGTCTGGCCGGTGCTCGTGATGACGTATGGGTTCGGATCGCCGGCGTCCTTGCCGGCCACCGCCAGCACGTCCTCGCCGCTGGAAATCGTCATCACTCCATAAAGCGACGATCCGGGCAGCTCGCCGGACCTCAGTTCAAACGACCACTTTTCTCCCGGCTCAACGGCTAGCGTATAGCGATCCACCTCTCCGTCCGTCTCGACGCGGCCATTCATGACGACTCCGTCGCGGAGCGTCCGTCCGCCGGGCGCCTCCATCTCTTCCTCGCTGTCGCTAAGAAGGAAGGGCAGGGAAGACCCCAGACCGGTGACATGGATCCAGGTCTCGGACGCATGGTCGGGGGCGCCGTCGAGGTCGACTTCCCGCACGACGGGCTCCCGCAGGTTCCCGCCCGAGAACTCGGCCCTCACCTTGCCGCCTCGCGTCCAGCCCAGCGGGAAGACGGTGTCGGCAAACTCGTACTCGCCCAGCGTCAATCGGTAGAAGTTCTGCTCCTGCTCGCTGAACCGCTCGTCTCGGATGACGATGAAGTGCTCACCGTCGTAGCGGGCCCGGAATGCCAGCCGCGAGTCGAGCCCGAGTCCGGGCGAGTCTCCATTGCGCGCCAGCACTGAACCGTCATGAGCGAGCAGCTCGATGCTGGAGTCGATCGCCGAGCCCAGCCGCCTCGCGCCGACCTCAAGGGCCAGCTGCTGCCCGTCTCGTGCCTGGAAGCTGAAGACATCCCGGTCCGCACCTTGGAGCCGGCCCTCGACCGTGACCGGGATGGTGACCGGCTGGGCGGTCTCGGGAAAGTCATTGGGGGAGTCTTCGCCCTCCGAGTCAGGGAGTGACTCCTGCTCCTGCACGACCGGGAGTGTGTCCACCGAAAAGAGCATCGCGTTCGAGATGCCCTCGCTAGTCTCGATCCGCAAGGGATAGACGCCGGGAGCGGCATCGGGACTGACCTCAACTAGGAAGGCGATGCTCTCCTCAGCCCCCGCCGCGTCGGAGTTGGTCCCGGTCAGCGGCGTTGCCGTTAGGGCTACACTCGCTAGCAGCTTGGGGAGCTCGCTCAGGTGCCGCCCCTCCAGAACGAGCCTTGCGGTGGAGCCCGGCGAGGCGCCACGCGGCCGGATGCTGTTGAGGACAGGCTGAGCGCTCAGCGAAGCGCCAGCCAACAGGGTTCCGAGAACGAGGCAAGTCGCCTTCGTGATCGCGCGGATTCGTTCCATCAGCATTCGCAGTGGCCTTGCAGCTAGCGTAACGCTCCAGCGCCAACGTCTGCAACCGGATCCGTCCAATTCTATCGGGCGTATGGTGGCGGAGTGCAGTTGTCGACGGGCAATGCTCCTCCTGGCGGCGGAGACGGGTCGGTTAACGCGGGAAGTCCGAGGATGTGTAGTCGGCGGGGATGTCGGGCGGTTGGACTTGTTGATCCCGAGGTCAGGCTGCGGCAGGACGAGGCCGGGAGACGCTCGAACGCAGCGATCGCCCGTCTGACAGCCGACCGCGACGGTCTATCATGAGGCCGCTGTGCAAAACTGGTTCGCTCGGAGAGAGTCCGGGGCGGAGCGTCTGAATCCATTCGTCGCCGGATTAGGCATGCTTCCGCCATTCCTGGCGGGCCGAGAAGGCGAGCAAGCCTTGATCCGCAGTCGCCTAGCAAGGCTGGCAAGCGACGCCACTCCCGGCACGTTTGTCATTCTCCATGGACCGAGGGGTAACGGAAAGACTACCCTGCTGGTCTGGGCGAAGCGTCAAGCGGAGGCCCGCAGAATCCGAGTGATCAACATCCGCCTAGGCGAATCGGACAGACCGCAAGAGGCCTCACGACTGGCTCGCGGCGCCTTCCAGTGGCTGCGAGCGGTGAGCAGCTTCTCGATCGGCGGGGCGGGCGTCAACTGGCGCGAAGTGCCGCCCCGCAAGCTGGTGGCTGCAATTGAGAGAAAGGCCCGCAGAGGGCCGGTGCTAGTGACGATCGACGAGGCCCATACGCTGCCAGCGAAACTTGGCCGGGCGCTGCTCAGCGCTGGGCAGCGCTGGCAGCACAGCGGGCCGCATGCGATGCTGCTTCTGGCGGGCACGCCGCACCTACCCGAGCACCTCAAGTCGATGAGAGCTTCTTTTTGGGAGCGGAGCAGACGACTGTTCATCGGTCGCCTCGGGCTCGATGCCTCCATCGATGCCATCCGCATCCCTCTGGAAGAGCGCGAGCGATCCATCTCAGACGACGCCGCAGCGCCGGTCGCAGAGGAGAGCCACGGATATCCGTTCTTCCTGCAGCTGTGGGGGGAGCTGCTGTGGGAGGCGAGCGGGGACGCGGGCAGGAAGCTGAGCCGCGCGGACTTGGATCGTGTCAGGCCCCAGTTCGAGAAGGAAAGGGACGGCCTCTACCTCAATCGGTACCGGGAGCTGGCGCGGGCCAAGCTGCTTCCTGTCGCCGAGAGCTTGGCTGCGGTGTTCGCTCGCTCCGAGCGGAGGATCGCGGACGAGGTGGTGCGGGCGGCTCGAGAGGGTCTTGAGCGATCGGGCCGAGCTTCGGACGAGGACTCGGCGATGGATGCCTGCGACCAGCTAACCAACCTCGGATACATCTGCCCGACAGTGCATGCGTCCGTTTACTGCTACGAGCCCGGAATACCGAGCTTGATGCGGTTCGTGCAGTTGAATGAGAGGACGCGAGGGGCGGGGCCGGAACGGTCTGCGTGACCGGCTCTGAGATTCGGGCGCTTCCTGTACTGCTCGCGAGCAGGGCGCCGGGCTCAGCACTGGCGCTCCTGGCCGACCCGACGGCCGGCTGGTGGTCCCTACGGAGACACATCGGCACGGTCGCGTCTTCGCCGATCAGGTCGGGGATCGCGGCCGCGGAGGAGAGCGGCGCGCCTAAGTCCGGTTTCGGCACCGGCAGGAACAAAGGACGACTTCGAATCGCTCGAATGCAGGCCGGGCTATGCTGTAGAGCATGATTGCACGTGTCGCGACCTGCTTTATGGCTGCGGCGGCCATCGCGGCCGCGGCGGAGCCCGACTGGGCCAAGGCCAAGCAGGAGGCGCTGGAGACCTTGGTCGCGCTGGTCCGGCTCGACACGTCGCAGCCGGAAGGCAACGAGATCCTGGCAGCCCGCTACCTCAAGGAGCGACTCGATAGGGAAGGGATCCCTTCCGAGATCTTCGAGTCCGCACCGGGGCGAGCCAGCGTGGTGGCCCGTTTCCGCGGGAACGGACGCAAGCGGCCCTTGTTGCTGCTGGGGCATCTGGACGTGGTGGCGGTCGAACGCGACGAGTGGTCGTTCGATCCGTTCGGCGGCGAAGTCAAGGACGGCATCCTGTATGCGCGGGGGGCGTCGGACGACAAGGGAGTGGTGACCGGCTCATTCCAGGTCCTGCTGGAGCTGCACCGCCACAAGCCCGAACTGGATCGCGACGTCATCTTCCTCGGGGTGGCGGACGAGGAAGCGGGCGGTGTGCTGGGCATCACGTACCTGCTGGAGCAGCATCGCGAGGCGATCGACGCCGAATTCGCCATCAACGAAGCTGGCAAGGGCGTCTTCGACCGCGACCTGCGCTACACCAGATTCGAGATCCAGACGGCCGAGAAGACGCCCCGGCGCATCGACCTGCTTGCGTCGGGCACTTCTGGCCACGGCTCGATTCCGCTCAAGGACAACCCCGTGGGCACCTTGGCCAGAGCCGTGGGCAGGTTGTTCGACCACGAGATGCCACCCCGTCTCAACGAGACGACTCGCGAGTACTTCCGGCGGCTGGCCCAAATCGCTGAGCCCGAGCAGGCCGCGGTATTCCGCGCGATCCTGAGTCCCGAGCCCAGCGCCGCCGACTACGAGAAGCTGCGGCAGCTGTCACCCGTCTACCACTCGATGGTGCGGACCTCGATCTCGCCGACCATCTTCCAAGCGGGCTACCTGAAGAACGTCATCCCGTCCGAAGCCCGAGCGACGGTGGACATCCGCGCCCTGCCGGACGAGGACCCGGAGCAGCTGTTCTCGCTGCTCAAGAGCGTCATGAACGAGCCGGCAGTAGACTTGATGCCGCACCCGCAGACACGGCCTTCTCACGATCCATCGCCGCTCGGGAGCGACGTGTTTCTGGCGTTCGAGCAAGTGTTGGGCAGGCTCTACAGCGGCGTGCCCGTCCTGCCCACGATGTCGACCGGCGCGACCGACTCGGCCCAGTTGCGGGACGCGGGAATCGCCAGCTACGGATTCGGGCCGGCGCGGCCGGAATGGGACTTGGCCAGCGGCATCCACGGGCGCAACGAGTACCTCTACGTGAAGCCCTTCCAGGACTACGTGGAGATTCTGTGGAACGTAGTGCTGGAGATCGCCGGCTCGAAGTAGGCGGCTGCGGTCAGCCGGGCGCTAGGTTCCGGGCGTGCGTCAGCGCGAGTTCGGCCAGTGCCTCGATGAACTTCGGGCTGTCGTTGAGGCCCTCGGTCACCTCGAAGCGGGTGACGCCCGACTGCCGGGCCAGATTCCGCGCCTCGATGCTGATCTCCGAGAGCGTCTCGAGGTGATCGGAGACGAACGAGATCGGCACGACGAGGGCGGCCGTTTCGCCCTCCCTGCCGATCTGCTGGAGAGTGTCCGTCAGGCTGGGCTCCAGCCAGCGCTGCGGTCCCAGCCGGCTCTGGTAGCAGAGCGTATGGTTCTCGCGCCACGAACGGTGCGCTAGCACCGCGCGGACAGTCTTCTCAACCTGCTCCTGATAGGGGTCCCCTTGACGTACGAGCTTGGCGGGCAGCCCGTGGGCGCTGAAGACCAGATGCGGTGAGCAGTCCGGCGGGAAGCGCTCCAGCGCCTCGCCAATCCTCTGCGAGATTGCCGAGACGAAGGCCGGCAGGGCCGCGTAGGACTCAACGCGGTCCGTAGGGACATCGAGGCCCCTTGCCGAGCAGCACTGGTACCACTCCTTCAAGGAGCTGCCGGTAGTGGCAACCGAGTACTGCGGGTACAGCGGCAGCAGCAGTACTTGGTCGCAGCTGGACGCCTGCACCGCTCGGACCGCTGAGTCGATCGGCGGTCTGCCGTAGCGCATGCCAGCGACGACGCGGCAGGGCAAGGACCTGCCGAGCCGGCGCTGCAGCAGTTCCGCTTGTCGGAGCGTGTGGCGGACGATCGGGGATCCCCCGCCGATGGATGCGTACAGCGGGCGAGCCTGCTCAGCTCTCCATGCCGCCAGCTTACGGGCCAGAAAGCTGCGGAGCCGCTTGGGGACGGGAAGACCGATCAGGTCCGGGTCCCGGAACATGTCCTCAAGAAAGGGCTGGACATCATCCAGCGTCTCGGGCCCGCCCAGCTGCAGCAGCACGATCCCGAGCATTCCCGCCCCGGCTGGCTCAGTGGCAGGTCTCATTCTCCGCGCACGGCGCGCTCGCTGACCGCCCCTGCAGGGCGAGCACCTGCCCGCCGCCGGCTGGCCTGGCAGCCACGGACCGCCCTAGATGTCGCTCAATTGATCCAGCTCTCCCGTGCCGTCGCCAAGGGTCTCGGCATGGACGCCGACCCGGTCCAGCAGGGAGAGGTACAGGTTGTTCATCGGAGTCTCGAGCGGGTACCGCACGTGCCGGCCGGGATGGAGCGTGCCGCCGCCTCCGCCGGCCACGACCACAGGCAGGTCATGGTGGGTGTGCCGGTTGCCGTCTCCGATACCTGAACCGTACACGACCATCGCGTTGTCGAGCAGCCGCCCGTCTCCGTCCTCGATCGAGGCCAGCTTGTTCACGAAATAAGCGAACTGCTCGGCATGGTGGACATTGACCTTGGTGATGTCCTCGATCTTGTCCGGGTCGCCGCGATGATGGGTCATGCCGTGATGAGCGCGGTTGACTTGAATGTCGGGATACGTCAGGTTGCTGCCCTCGCGGCCCATCATGAAGGTCGCCACCCTCGTCATGTTGGTTTGGAAGGCCAAGGCCGTAAGGTCGAACATCAATCGCGCGTGCTCAGCGTAGTTGGCGGGGATCCCCTGCGGGCGGTCCATGGCAGCGCCGGGGACGGAGGGCAGGCCCTCGCTGGCTGCGATGCGCTGCTCCACATCCCTCACGCTCGTGAAGTACTCGTCGAGCTTCTGCCTGTCGGCCGGGCCGACGGAGCTGCGGAGGCGCTGGGCGTCTGAGAGGACGTGATCCAGTACGCTGCGCTGCCGGGCCCTCCTGCGGGCCAGCTCCGATTCCGAAACCAGCTCGCCAGACTCGCCGAACATCCGGTCGAATACCTGGCTGGGATCGATCTCGGGCGGGTTGGGCGTCTTCTCGCCGCGCCAGGAGACGCTGTTGGAGTAGGCGCAGCTGTAGCCGGAGTCGCAGTTCCCGGCCAGCCTGCCCGGCTCGATGCCGAACTCAAGGGAAGCGAACCGCGTCTCCCCGCCAATGGCGTTGGCCGCCACTTGGTCCACCGAGATCCCTAGCTTGATGTCGGCTCCCGAAGTCTTCTTGGGATGGACGCCGGTTAGGAAGCTGGCCGCTGCCCGGGCGTGGTCGCCCGGTCCGTCGCCCAAGGCCCGGCCCGTGTTGTGGGTCAGGCCGGACAGGACCAGCACGTCCTGTCGGAGACTCTCAAGCGGTTTGAGGATGCGCGTGAACTCGAAATCATCCCCGTCGGCAGCGGGAGTCCACGCTTCTTGGATGACGCCGTTCGGGATATAGACGAACGCTAGGCGGGTGGGGCTATTGCGTTGGTCCGTCCGAGCCGCGGCGAACGCGGGCGTCATGGCGTCCAAGCAGGGCAGCGCGACAGCGGCTCCGGCGCCCCTTAAGAACAGTCTGCGGCTTAATCGCTTGCCCGTGCTCATGAAATGCTCCTGCTGCAACGATACCATAAGATCGTTCGGCTTGTGAGCAAGAGTTCCCGCTTCGCGACGGCTCGGCAGGGCCGCATCCAGGCCGGCTGGTCCGGAAAGCTTCTCTTTCCTTCCGGCCATGGGAACCGGCCCCGCGTCACGGAGTGGATCCTCGCCGCCTACTTCGCCTACACCGGCACGCTGGCGATCATCTTATCCGGACTCGACTACGGTCTCAGGATACGGGTGGCCGTCGCGAGCTTGGCGGCGCTGGGCATCCTGCACTGCATGGGCAGGTTTCCCCGGGCTTGGTTCCCCGGGCCGACTCGCAACCTCCTGCCGATCGGCGGCGTGCTACTCGCCTACCGGCAGATCGGCTGGTTCGCTAGGCCGCAGGAGGGACGCTTGCTTGAGCAGGCGTGGGTCCGATGGGACCAGCTGATCCTTGCCGAGTGGGGCTTGACTGGAGTCATCGATGCTACCGGTGCGCTGCTTCCCGCCCTGATGGAGTTCTGTTATCTGCTCACCTACGCAGTAGGTCCGGCCGGTCTGCTGATCCTAGCGGCCTGCGGCTGCATTGGCCGGGCAGACCGCTATCTGGCGCTGTACGCTGGATCTGCGGTTGCCGCCTACGCGCTATACCCCTACTTCCCGTCGGAGCCGCCAAGAACGATCTTTCCGGGCGAGCTGGCCAGCGAAGTCGACACCGTGTTCCGCCGGATCAACTGGTGGATCCTCGGCCACGGCGGCATCCACACAAGCGTCTTTCCAAGCGGCCATGTCTCTTCGGCGTTCGGATCGGCCTTCGGACTGCTGCTCTCGCTGCCTGAACGCAGGATGTTCGGAGCGTCGATGACCGTGCTGGCGGCCGCAATCGCGGTCGCGACCGTGTACGGCCGGTACCACTATGCAGTGGACGCCGTTGCCGGGCTTGCCGTGTCCTGCATCGTGTGGATGGTGTGCGGACAGGTCTTCCGGATTCGCGATTCCTCGCGCCGGCGCGATCCGGCGGCGTGACCCGGATGCCTCCGACAGCCGGACGCCGGACGCCGGTCGCGTCGCATCGCTGGAGGTCTAGTTCGGGCGCCTATGATGGACCGTGGCCGCCGTGGCGGCCGATTGCCGATGGAGATGCTTGCAGGAACGGCCGGGTTGGATGGTGTCGGACTGGCGAAACTGATGCGCGACCGGGAGCTGCATCCCTTGGAGGTCGCAGAATCGGCGATTCGCTGCATCGAGCGGACCCACAGCAAGCTCAACGCGGTTACGGCGCCGATGTTCGACCGGGCGCGAGAGGCGGCCAGGAACGTCCGCCTGGGAGCACCGCTGGCAGGAGTTCCCTACCTGCTGAAGGACCTGCGGGCCGGGTACGCCGGCGCGCCGACCTCCGACGGCTCCGCGTTGCTCTGTAAAACTCCCCGTGCGTTCGACAGCGAGATCGTAGCCCGCCACAAGCGGGCGGGGCTAGTCTGCGTGGGCAAGGCCAACACCCCGGAACTGGGGTTGACGGCCACCACCGAGCCGCACGCCTTCGGCCCGACTCGCAATCCTTGGAATCTGCAGCTCACTCCGGGCGGCTCCAGCGGCGGCTCGGCCGCTGCGGTCGCGGCGCGCTTGGTGCCTGTTGCCCATGCCAGCGACGGTGGCGGGTCAATCAGGATTCCGGCAGCCTGCTGCGGCCTGGTCGGACTCAAGCCCACCCGCGGCCGCAATTCGCTGGCTCCCGAGGCTGGCGACGTGATGAACGGACTGGTTGTGGAGCACGCTCTGACGCTCTCGGTCAGGGACAGCGCGGCGATGCTGGACGCCACCTCCGGACCCGTGCCCGGTGATCCCTACTGGGCTCCTTGCCCGGAGAGGCCGTTCCTCCAAGAGGTCGGGAGGGATCCGGGCTCGTTGCGGATTGCATTCTCCACACGGTCTCCCATGGGGACGGCCGTTCATGCGAGCTGTGTGCGGGCGGTGGAGCGGACCGCCGAGCTGCTGGAGGACCTAGGGCACGAAGTCACGGAGGGCGAGCCGGACTACGACGACCGCGCGTTCCGAAAGGCGTTCAACGTCTTGTGGTTCTCGAACTTGGCGGCGAATCTGGGCTGGATGGGACGGCAGCTGGGCCGCGAGCTGACCGAGCGTGACTGCGAACCGCTGACTTGGAAGTTCGCGGTGCGCGGGGCGCAGTGTACGGCGGCGGACTACATCGCGGCTGTCGCGCGGATCCAGCGGATCAGCAGAAGGGTCGCCCCCTTCTTCGACTCGTTCGATGTCTGGGTGACGCCGACCGTGGCGAGCCCTCCGCCCTCGCTGGGATACCTTCATCCGCGTCCTGGCGAGGCCGACCTACGGCCGTTTCCAAGGCGCGTCCGCGAGTTCGTCCCCTTCACGCAGCTGGCCAACGCCACAGGGCAGCCGGCCATCTCCCTACCTCTGCACTGGAGCGCTGGCGGCCTCCCGATCGGTGTCCACTTCGCGGGCAGGTACGGGGCCGAGTCGACCCTCGTCCGGCTCGCTGCGCAGTTGGAGGAGGCGTGGCCTTGGCGGGGACGTAGGCCGCTGACCCACGCCGGAGGAGCGCCGGCCACCCGGGCACAAGCGCTACCTGATGGGTTGACTAGAGGGACTGAACCCGATGTGCCCTTGAGCCATGACGCCGGAAGCGAATGAGCCCCTGATCGAGGGCTGGGATCTGGTCAGGTCGTTCCTGCCCTTCAACTGGGATGACTTGGCGGGGCGAACGGGCGCCTTGAGGATGTTGCGGAAGGACAAGTCGACTGACAGTTCCCTGCGCACCTTGCTGCTGCACTTGGGGTGCGGCCACTCGCTGCGGCAGAGGGTGGTGGCGTCTCGCCGGGCGAAATTGGCAGGCCTGTCGGATGTGGCCTTGCTGAAGCGGCTGAGGAAGTCGCGGGATTGGTTGCAGGCACTGTGCGTCGAGTTGTTCCGGGAACAGGGCTTGGCGGCCCGTGCAACTACCTGTGCCGCGGAGGTGCGGGCCTTTGATGGGACGACGGTGAACGAGCCGGGCTGGACTGGCTCGCTGTGGCGGGTGCACTACAGCCCGCGCCTGCCTTCGCTGATCTGCGACTACTACAGGCGCACGGGCAACGGAAGGCGGCTGTCCCGCTTCCGGCACCAAGTCGTCAGCATCTGGTGAGAGTGGTCTCGCGGCGCAGCCAAGCGAGCCTCGTCAGCCGGAAGCGCATGCAGGGAGTCCATCGCGACCGCCCGTGCCGCCGGCCCGATTCTTGCATTCGATCCACACTGCCTGAGCGAGGATTCCATGAGAGGAACCGAGTGCGTCGATAGCGCCTGCTCGGCTGGGCGGACCGGACCTCGATCCAGAGAAACTGCTACCCTAGACTCTGTGGGCATCGGCAGACTGTAGTTGGCCAGCGCTGCCTTTCACGGCCTCCGACCAGAGGAAGCACGGTGAACGATGGCTGAAGCATCTGAACGGGCTGGGACTTCTCCAAATCTGTGCATTTCGGCAACTGATTTCGGCCCGATCGCGGAGGCGAATGTGCTCCTTCGTCCGCTCACGGTCTTCGTGGGGCCGAGTGACACAGGCAAGTCATACCTGTCGATCTTGATCTACGCCTTGCACCAAGTGTTGGGTGGCAGCTCCTTTCACGGGTACGCCACAATCCGGCGCGAGCTCGCCTGGACGCCACACATTCGTCCTTCGGACCTTCCTGCGAAACTCCGAGGACCTGTACTCGAGTGGCTTCGGCGGCTGCATCGTGACGAGAAGCGGGCCAAGCTTCCGTCTCAGATGTCAGACCATTTCCGTGTCTGGCTCGAACAGGAAGCGGGCTTGGATGCTGCGATCACGGTGGAGCTGGAACGCTGTTTCGGGTTGGAGAGCTTAGACGACCTGATCCGAGTAGGATCCACGGCGGGCCGTGCATGTTTCGAGTTGGGTGTGCCCAGCCATGGTGCTGGCAGTCCGGCGCGATACGGCTGTTCCCTTGAATCCAGCCACATTCAAGTATCCTGCCGGATCCCCGAACTGAAGCCGATAACCGCCCGCCTACACAAGTACCTATCGCTACGCGTGCTGAACGACGATGTTTCGGACGACTGGCGGCTACTCCAAGTGTGGATTCGGACGTTTCGCGCCATCCACCACTCCTTGGTGGAGGGAATTCCGCAGGCGTACTATCTGCCTGCCGACCGTGCAGGCGTCATGCACAGCCACCAAGCCCTCGTCGGCACACTGATTCGCGACGCTGCATCCGCAGGACTGCATCACGCCCCCAACGTTCCGCTGCTGACAGGCGTCTTTGCGGACTTCCTCAGCAACTTGGTAGAAATGACTGGAGCAACAAAGAGACGGAGCTACGGAGCGAAGAAGGCCTGCCAGCTTGCTTCGCGAATTGAAGAGGACATTCTAAACGGTGAAGTCCGCCGCGACCGTTCCAACCCGTTCTATCCCAGTTTCACTTTTCAACCCAAGGGCTGGTCCAAGAAGCTGCCCTTGAAGCGCGCCTCCTCCACGGTGTCCGAGTTGGCCCCCATCGCCCTCTTCCTGCGCCATACTGTGCGCCCAGGGGATCTGCTGATCATCGAAGAGCCGGAAGCCCATCTCCATCCAGCCAAGCAGGCGGACCTGACGGTTGCCCTGGCCCGGCTCGTGCGGGCCGGATTCCGCCTGCTCGTCACGACGCACAGCGACTGGGTCTTGGAAGCGCTGGGAAACCTCGTGAGGCTTTCCGAGCTGCCAGCAGAGGCCCGCAGCAAGTTCGCTGACGCCGACTGCGCCCTGACTCCGGAGCAGGTCGGGGTCTGGTTGTTCGACCGCACGGACGAAGCGACCAGTGTGAAGGTCAGGGAGCTGGCCCTTGATCGCGACACAGGCCTCTTTCCCGCTGACTGGGACGATGTGCAGGAAACGCTTTACAACACGGGTGCGCAGATCCACAATCAGATGCAGGACCTCCGACAAGGATGACATCGTCCCGCAAAGTCCTCTCCGACCTCGTGCCTCCCTCCTGTGAAGCGGCCACTTGCCGCCGGGGAGGGTGTAGTGTGAGTTTGGCCGGCGTCCCCCGGGATCACGTCTTGGTGGATCTCGACTGTGCGGACTTGACGATCCTCAGGGGCCGCACGCGGTGCGACTATGTCTTCTTCGCGGCCGAGTCGGGCAGGCTGGCGTGTATTGTGCCGATTGAGCTCAAGAGCGGCAGTGTCAGGCTTGGGAAAGCGGTCCAGCAGCTTCAGGCGGGTGCCGACATAGCCAGCAGCTGGATCCCGTCAGGCCCAGCTCCGACATTCGTCCCGGTGCTGGTGCACGGCCGCAGGATTCACATGCGGGACCGTAGGGCCTTGCGGAGCAGTAGCAAGATGATCACTTTCCGGGACCTACGCAAGAATGTGCAGACCATCCGCTGCGGCGCGCCCCTCAGCAAGGCAATCTCTAAAGCGTGAGCATTCGGATGCCTCGGTTCCTGACGGCGCCACAGAACCGACTTCTGACCGGAACTCTGTGGATGCGCTGGTGAGGGGCGGCAGCGAGAGATGCGGCTCGTCCTCCGGCCGGCGTGCCGCGTCCTCGGACTGGCAAGCGCAGTGGGCGAGGCCTCGTTCCTGCTCGGCTGCGAATTGCTGGCTCGGACCGTCAGGGAGCCAGCAGATGTCCCTCCGGGCCTCGGGGCCACTGTCTTTGGAGACTCGCTCTCGCGCATCCTACCTCGTCGATGGCGCCAACCGACATGGCTCACCTCGCTGACCGCATGGTGGGCGAGGTGTCGGGAGGCGGGCTGCATCCTGCGGTACGAGCCCGCTCATAATCCGGACGCCGCCCTCGCCTTGGACGCGCTGCTGCTGCGGTCCTTGGCCGGGAGGAGGCAAGCATAGGCGCCAACTCATGAGCGCAGGCTAGAAGTAGTGAGCGAGTTGGCGTCGACGCTTGCGAGGAGGATCCGCCAAACCCTTCGAAATTGTACTCCAATCGGAGATCGTTTCGGCCAGCGTGACTGGCAGGTCGATGGCACGCCGCACTTGGTTCAAGACGAATGAGAACTCACGCCGAGTGCAGCAGCAAGGTGCGCAGGAGACTGTCAGTCGACTTGTCCTTCCGGTACTTCCTCAAGGCGCCCGTTCGCCCCGCCAAGTCCTCCCAGTTGGAGGGCAGGAACGACCTGAGCAGATCTCAGTCCTCGATCAGGGGCTTACTCGCTTCCGGCGTCATGTCTCAAGGGCATATCGGATTCAGTCCCTCTAGTCAACTCATGAGGTCTCGCTTACGGAGCGCCCGGGGCTAAGTCAACCGCGTTCGAACCTGTCGCCGACGCTTCCCGCCGACGGCGATCCGCGATTCGGCTGAGGCTAGGCGCTGACACAGTACTCGGCAAGATGCCGAGCCAGACGATCGGTCACTTCGGCCAAGACCTCGACCCCGTCGTCGCCGTCGTTGCGCTTGAGGACCTGCCCGCGCCGGTGCAGCAATGCCAGCCCTTTGCCGGCGCTGTAGGGAAATCGAAACCTGCGGACGAGCAGGTCGCGATAACCCAATCCGTCCTCGATGGCCTGCCGCAGCCGGTTCAGGCCCTCCCCAGTCTTGGCGGAGACCGCGCACACCGCGCCGGATGCGCCGGTCAGACGGCGCTCGGCAAAGCGGCGCTCATCCTCTTCCACCATGTCGCATTTGTTCAAGACCAGCAGTTGCGGCTTTTCCAGTGCGCCGAGTGTGTCCAGGATACGGTTCACTTGGTTCTGGTGGGCAGCCCGACGATCGGCCGACACGTCGACGACATGTAGGATGAGCGCTGCCTCGGTCACCTCTTCAAGGGTTGCCCGGAAGGCCTGCACCAAGGCCGGAGGCAGGTCGCGGATGAATCCGACCGTGTCGGAGAGGAGGGCCGGGCGCCGCGAAGGAAGGCGCAGCTTGCGGATCGTGGGGTCCAACGTGGCGAACATCCGCTGGTCCGAGACCACGTTGGCCGAGGTCAGGGCGTTGAAGAGCGTCGACTTGGCGGCGTTGGTGTAGCCGCACAGCGCAATCGTCGGTATCGGCACGGAGGTGCGTTTGGCTCTCTGCAGCTGGCGTACCGAGCGCACCTTCGCGATGTCGGAACGGAGTTTAGCGATCCTCCGCCGGATCTTGCGCCTGTCGTGCTCAAGCTGGGTCTCGCCGGGCCCCCGCGTTCCGATTCCCCCGCCCAAGCGCGACATGGCGGCGCCTCTCCCGGCCAAACGGGGTAGCAGATAGTCCAGCTGGGCGAGCTCCACTTGGAGGCGGCCCTCGTGGGTTCGCGCGTGCTTCGCGAAGATGTCAAGGATCAACTGGGTCCGGTCAAGCACCGACACCTCCAGTTGGCGCTCCAAGTTGCGGTGCTGCGATGGCGTGAGGTCGTGGTCGAAGAGGACGAAGTCGCAGTCGATCTCGGCGGCCCAAGCCTGGATCTCCCTGACCTTGCCCGATCCGAGCAGCGTTGCCGGCACGGGACGGTCCCGAATCTGCAGCGCGCTGCCCAAGACCTCCGCGCCCGCGCTGCGAGCCAGCTCTTTCAACTCAGCCAGCGATTCCTCGGCGGTGACGGTCTCCGGCCCCACGGACGCCGCAGAGGACGCCGCTCGCAAGTCGATGCCGGCCAGGATGCAGCGCTCCGGCCGTTCTGCCGACCTGCGGAGTCGCGCCCTCGAAGCAGACGGAAGTGAGTTCATCAGGTCAGTCCTCTCGTGGCTGCGAACTTGTGGGCGGTGGATCGCGGGGCAGCGATCGTTCGGGCCATCAGCAAGCCTCAATCTACCACTAGCGGCCGGCTCGCAGGACGGTCCCGGCAGTCATCCCCCAAGTCCGGTCTCGCGGTCGGAGCAGCCAATGCCAGCCTATAATGAGACCGTGCAGAATACGCGGCTGGGATACGTGTGAAGGTCTCAGCGAGTCACCGCGCCAGCGGCAGGCCGCGGCAGAACCGGAGCATCTGGAGCCGAGGCGGTAACCTGCTGAGGGGAATCCGTACGGTGAACCCTGTCGAAGTCCGACGCTTGCTGACCCGCAGGGTCCGATTCGGAATCTTGGCAGAGTCCGAATCGGTGGCCGTCCGCATCGAGGAATTCCTGTCGCCGGATGCTTGCCACTTCCCACCCAAGGACTGCCTGCGCATCGATACGGAGGAGGACTTCTCCCGCGTGGATGTCGGGTTCTCCGAACCCGGCCTGCCGCATCCGTCGCATTTCTACTCGCTGCGGTGGCCCGACTGCACCGGGTCCGCGATAGATCTGCTGAAGGATCACGACGAGCGGTTATGGGTTCCGCTGGCCGCCAGATTCCCCGGCTTCCGCCGGCTGGCCAGCGAGAGACTCATCCGCAAGACTGCTGAGCAGAACACGCTGCTCACCGTCAGCACCGCGCTGCCCAACATCGTTCCGTCCGCCCTTGTGCTTCCTTGGGCCATCGGAGAGTTCGCTACCGACACCACCGTGCTGACCGCGAACCAAGTGCGGCTGAGCTTTCTGCTCGCGGCGGTCCACAACCGCGCCGTGGGCTTGGACCGGCAGACGCCGCAGATCGCGTCGATCGTCGCGGGCGCCTTCGGCTGGCGCGCCTTGGCTCGGCAGTTGGTTTCCAAGATCCCTGCCGGCACGGGACTGGTTGCCAAGGGGCTCGTCTCGTTTGCCGGCACGTACGCGGTCGGCCGAGCGCTGGAGTACTGGTTCCGCGAAGGTCGCCGTCTCAGCCGGGCTGCCCAGCGGGAATTCTACAGGCAGGCGAAGATCCGTGGGAAGGATGCGGTGGCGCGCATTGCCGAGCATGCAATCCCCGCGCCGGCGGCAACCTCGGCCGAAGCCTGACAGCCGGTCGCCGCCCGTTATGCCCAGCTGCCTCGACGGGTCCGCCGGTCGCCATCAGCCGTGCGCGTGATCGGGGGAAAGTTCAGAGGCCGCCGCCTCAGGTCCCTAGACGGGGCGGGGACCCGGCCGATGCTGGGGCGCCTACGCCAGCGCCTCTTCGACATCCTGCAGGACGGGATTGTAGGCCGCGTCTTCGCGGACCTGTACGCCGGCACCGGCGCAGTCGGCATCGAGGCGCTGAGCCGCGGCGCGGGCCAGTCCATCTTTGTCGAATCCAACCCGCGGGCGGCGGCCGTGATCCGCAGCAACCTGTCCGCACTGGCTCTGCAAGATCGGGCTAGGGTGCGAGTCTGCCGCGTGCGGAGCATCGTCGGTCGCGTCCGAGCGGACGTCTTCTTCCTTGGCCCACCCTACGCCGAGCACCGCGAGTACTCGCGGACCATGGCGGCGCTGCAAGGGAAGGCCTCCGACTGGGTCATCGCCCAGCACGGTCGGGACCTCCGCCTGCGGGACCGCTACGGGAGCCTCGAGAAGGTACGGATTGTGAGAGCCGGCAACAGCCGCCTGTCTCTGTACCGACCGGCGTAACAGCACCAAGCGGGAGCGCCCCCTGCGACTACGCTGCCGATCCGGTCACCTCCGCCACGACATCCCCGATCTGCTCGAACACCCAATCGATCTCGTCATCAGTCACGACATAGGGGGGCATGAAATACACGATGTCGCCGTTGGGGCGCAGCAGCAGGTCGCGCTCCAAGAACATCGCGGCCATGCGGGGCCCGACATCCGCCAAATAGCCCTGCCCGCCCGTCTCCAGCTCTACAATTCCGACTCCGCCGATGTGCCGCACATCGCGAATGCATCCGCGCCCCACAAACGCCTCGAGGTGCTTGCGCATCCTCCCACCAATCTCCGTGATGCGGTCCAAGACGCCCTCTTCAGCGAAGATGTCCAAACCGGCCAAGGCGGCTGCGCAGCCTAACGGGTTGGCCGTGAAGGAATGGCCGTGGAAGAAGGTCTTCCTGCGATCATCGCTCAGGAACGCGTTGTAGACTTCGTCCGAAGCCGCGGTCACCGCCAGCGGAAGGTAGCCGGCCGTCAGCCCCTTGGAAAGGCACATCAGATCCGGCTCGACCGGTCCGTGCTGGCATGCGAACATTCGCCCGGTGCGGCCGAACCCGGTCATTACCTCGTCTGCGATCAGCAGCAGCCCGAAGCGATCACAGAGCTCCCGCAGCTGACGCAGGAATCCGGGCTTCCAGACGAGCATGCCGCCGGCAGCCTGCAGCATGGGTTCGACGATTACGGCGGCGAGCTCGTCGCCCCTCCGGGCCAGAAGCTGCTCGATCTCGCTGAGCGGTTCGGTGGCCGCGCCGTCGAGACTCGGATCCACCGACGCCAGATAGTCCTGGGGCACCGCTACCCGCTCCACCCGGAACAAGAGCGGCGCGTAGCTCGCGGTGAACAAAGAGCCATGGCTCGCCGACATGGCCCCTACCGTGTCGCCATGGTACGCGTGCTCCAGAGCTAGGAAGGTCCGCCGCTGCGGCTCGCCCCGGTTGGTCCAGTATTGGTACGCCATCTTCAAGGCGACTTCCACGGCCGTCGATCCGTTGTCGGAGTAGAAGATCCGAGTGAGCTTCGGGGGCAGGACGCTCAGCAGCCGCTCTGCCAGCTCGACGGCGGCCTCGTGCGTGCATCCGGCGAACATCACGTGCTCAAGCCTCCGCGCCTGGTCCGCGATCGCCCGTCCGACTCTCGGGTTGCAGTGGCCATGCACGTTGACCCACCACGACGAGATGCCGTCTAGGATCCGGTGTCCGTCCTCGGTAACCAGGTACGCGCCCTCGGCGGCCGCGATCGGCAGCGGATCGGGAGCGGTCTTCATCTGAGTGAACGGGTGCCAAATGCACTCGGCGTCCCTTGCAACCAACGATGCCACCGTGCTAGGTTAACGCAATCCCGCCGGTTGCTGCTCCAAGGCCCTGATCCGGATGCGCCCCGGACGGGTTCGTGGATAGGTAGCCAAGGCGGATGCCTCCCCATGAAGACCTGTCGCGTCCTGTCGCTCCTTCTCCTCGCCGCCCTGCCGCCCTGCTGGGGCGCCGACTTCGCCGTGCTGCGTGAGCGGCTGGAGAAGCTGCTTCCTCGCGCGATGGAAATGCATGATGTGGACCTGTGGCTCGTGTTCACGCGCGAGGAGTCCAAGGACCCGCTTGCCGAGGACTTGGGTGGCGGCGCCGCGGTCGCCCGTATGGCTCTGCTGTTCGATCGCGACGAGGAACGATTCCGCAAGACGGCCGTTGCGGCGAGCTACGACGTCACGCCGCTCCGTGAGAGCGGACTGTACGACGAGGTGATCAGCTACAAGCGCGAAGGCATCAAGCCCCACCTCCTGAAGTTCGTCCGGGAGCTCGACCCCGGGCGGATCGCGATCAACATGTCCAGGGACATGCCCATCGCCGACGGTCTCACCGTCGGGATGCATCGTTACCTCGAAGAGGTGCTGGGCGAGGAACTGTCGGGTAGGTTCGTGTCCTCCGAGCCGCTGGTGGCTTCGTTCCGCGGGCGGAGGCTTCCGAGCGAGGTTGCGGTCCTGCGGGAGGCCGCCCGGCATACCGACACGATGATTCGCGAGGCGCTGTCCCCGCTCGCCATCACACCGGGCGTCACTTCCGAGATGGATGTGGGGGAGTTCCTGAGGACGCGCACCGCCATGGTCGGCGCCACCGTTCCGTTCCTCAGCGTGGTGGCCGGCCCGTCCAGAGGCCACGCCGATCCCAGCTCCCGCATCATCGAGCGGGGCGACCTCGTGCGGATAGACTTCGGCATCACGCTGCGCGGATACTCCACGGACCTGCAGCGCACAGCCTACGTCCTGCGAATCGGGGAAACCGAAGCGCCGGAGTCGATCCGGAAGATGTGGAGAACGGCCCGCCGGGCCCTCGACCGCCAGCTCGAGGCCATGAAGCCGGGCGTGACGGGTACCGAGATCGACGCCGTCGCCAGAAAGACTCTTGCTGAGAACGGCTATGAGGGCCCGCCGCACGGCACCGGCCACGCGATTGGGTTCGCCGTGCATGACGTCGGACCGCTACTGGGACCCGACTGGTCCGAGCGATACGGGACCACGGTCTGGCTGGAGCTTGAGGAGGGGCAGACCTTCGCGGTCGAGCCGATCCTGTACGCCCCCTACGAGGATGTCGGGGAGATCCACATCGGCTTGGAGGAGGATGTCGTCATCACCGCCAACGGAGCGAAGCTGCTCCACGAGCCGCAACGGGAGCTGATCCTGATCCACTAGCCGGGAGGCGCGGTGATCGGTCCGCCGGGCGTCCCAGAGGCGCCCCTACAACTCTCGAATCTCCTTGCTCAGGTCTTGGATGGCCTTCTTGCCGTCGTCGAAGAGCATCACGGTGTTGTTCCGCGTGAACAGCAGGTTCGGAATGCCCGCGAATCCCGGGCTCAGGCTGCGCTTGATGACGATCACCACTTGCGCCTTGTCGACCTCCAGGATCGGCATGCCGTAGATTGGGCTGCCGGGCTCATCCCGGGCTGCGGGATTGACGACGTCGTTGGCCCCAAGCACGACGGCGACGTCGGTCTCGGCAAAGAGCGGGTTGATCCGGTCCATCTCCCAGAGCTGATCGTAGGGCACGTCGGCCTCCGCGAGCAGCACGTTCATGTGGCCCGGCATCCTGCCTGCCACCGGATGGATGGCGTACCGCACCTCGATGCCCCGCGCCTCCAGCAAGCCGGCAAAGTCCCGAACGGCGTGCTGCGCCTGAGCGACGGCCATGCCGTACCCCGGGATGACGGTCACGATCCTCGCAGTCTCAAACAGCAGCGCCGCCTCGTCGGCGCTCGCGCTCTTGGTGCGCCCGGTGTAGACGTCCTCTTCGGGCCGCTTCGCGGCCGCCTCTCCCAAGTCGCCTCGCAGCACGTCCCACAGCGACCGATTCATGGCCTTGCACATGATCTGGGTGAGGATGAATCCCGAAGCCCCCACCAGGGAACCGGAAATGATCAGGACGTTGTTGCCCAGTACGAATCCAGTAGCGGCGGCCGCCAGCCCCGAGCACGAGTTGAGCAGGGCGATGACGACCGGCATGTCGGCTCCGCCGACTGCCACCGTGAGTAGGCATCCATACACCAAGGCCGCCGCCGACAGGCCGGCGAACAGCCACAGGGAATCGGGGGAGAGCACGTAGGCCGCGCCTAGACCGACGGCTGCCAAGGCGGTTCCGCCGCTGAGCGCCTGGAAGGCCGCTCCGCGCGGCTGCCAGCGAACCAGCCCCTGCAGCTTCGCCCAAGCGACCAGGCTGCCACTGAGGGTGGCGGAGCCAATCAGGGCCGAGAGGGCGCTAGAGACATGCACTTGGATTGCCGGGACGCCGGCGATCGCTCCGGGCATCAGGGCGGCGGCCGCAGCCACGAAGGCCGATGCACCTCCGCCGAATCCGTTGAAGGCCGCCACCAGCTGAGGCATCGCCGTCATCTGCACCTTGAGAGCCCAGACCACGCCAATCGCAGTGCCGATCGCCAGCCCCGCCGCGATCATCTCGAAGGTCACGATCTGCTGATCCAGCAGCGTCGCCACGATCGCCAGCAGCATGCCGGCCGCGCCGAGCAGGTTCCCGCGGACCGCCGTCCGCGGCGAAGTGAGGCCTTTGAGGCCCAAGATGAAGAGAATCGCCGCCAGCAGGTACGCGGTGTTGATCAGGTTCCCGGCCATTGCAGCGCCTACTTCTTCCTGCGGAACATGGACAGCATTCGATTCGTGATCATGAAGCCACCCACCACGTTGATCGTGGCGAGGATCACGGCACCGAGGCCGAAGTACTGGGCCGCCTCGCTCGCGCCGGAGCCGGCGGCGACCAAGGCGCCCACGACGGAGATGCCCGAGATCGCGTTCGAGCCCGACATCAAGGGCGTATGGAGCGTCGAAGGGATCTTCGTGATGACCTCGAAGCCCACGAAGACCGCGAGCACGAAGACGGTGACTGAGACGAGAAAGGCTTCCATTGCAGACTCCGTTACCGGGGCTCGCCTAGCGCTTCCAGTGCTTGCAGGACCATGGGGTGGACGACGGCGCCGCCGTGGGCGACCAGCGTGCCGCGGACGATCTCGTCCTCGACCTCCAGAGCCAAGCGCCCCTCCCGGATCAAAACCGCTGCCAAGTTGACCATGTTCTTCGAGTACAGTTGGCTTGAATGGAACGCCGTGCTGGACGGGAGGTTGGTCAGGCCGATGACAGTGACCCCGTCGCGCACGACGACTTCGCCAGGCACGGTGAGTGCGCAGTTGCCGCCGCGCTCGGCGGCCAGATCCACCACGACCGTGCCGGGTCGGAGGCGGTTGGTGATTCCCGGTGGAAGCAGCATCGGCGCCTTGCGGCCGGGGACAGCCGCGGTGGTGACGATCACGTCCACGCCCGCCAGATGGTCGCCCAAGGCCTCCTGCTGCCTCCGGTAATACTCCTTGGACTGGTTAGCGGCGTACCCTCCCTTGCCTTGGACCAGCTCCATCCCGACATCCAGCTCGACGAACGAGGCCCCGAGGCTCTCAACCTGCTCCTTGACCTCGGGGCGGATGTCGTAGCCCTCCACCACAGCACCGAGGCGTCGTGCCGTCGCGATGGCCTGCAAGCCGGCCACGCCCGCTCCAATCACGAACACCTTCGCGGGCCTCACCGTGCCGGCGGCGGTCATCAGCAGCGGGAACATGCGCGGGGCATGCTCCGCTGCAAGGATCACAGCCTTGTAGCCCGCCACCGTGGCCATTGAACTCAGCGCGTCCATGCTCTGGGCCCGCGTGATGCGCGGGATCATCTCCACCGCCAGCAGAGACAATCCCCTCGCGGCCAATGCCTGGACGGCGACAGGATCGTCGAGCGGCCCCAGGAAGCCGACTATCGCCGCGGACTCGCAGAGTGTGTCCAAGTCGTCGTCGGGCAGCCCGTTCACGGTGAGCACCAAGTCGGCGCCAGCCAGCGCGGCCCTCCTGCTTGCGACTTCCGCTCCCGCTTTCTGGTACGAGCTGTCGGAGTAGAATGCAGCTTCGCCCGCACCCCGCTGGACGGTGACGCTAGCGCTGAGTCTATCTAGCGTTGCCACATCGCGCGGCACGAGAGCCACGCGACGCTCCTCGGCCATCGATTCCGTGACTACCGCGACCTTCATCAATCCTCCGCGACCTGCGCTCCTTCCGACGAGGGGGCAGCCCTGCCTTCAGCCTAGCGCATGCCCCCTTCCTGAGGTCCTGTCACTGCAGCCCGTATGACAAGGATGCTCACCGCTCCCTTGTCCTGAGCAGGCCGGAATCTGCCTGCAGGGACGCGGTTTCGCTGGCCCTACTGCGGGGTCGGCTGGGCGGTCCCCGACAGCGGCTGCCCCGGCGTGGGCAGCAGGCCGGCTACACGGCCTGCGGAGTCGCACTGAGTCGCCACGGTCGCGGATTGCTCCCGCCAGCGGCGGCGCGGCAGGTTGGTTCGCTCGACCAGCAGCTGCTCCACCGTGCCCACATACGTGCACGTTACGCACTCCGCAACACCCGCTCCGCAGCGTGCTCCGGATCCTCCACTGCCGACTGCCGCGATCGGTCCTCAGCTTCCCGAACTGGCGGGACAGGGCGGGGCGGCCTTGACGGCTGAGGTGCCGCGCAGCTCGTCGCGGGAGTGGCACCGCCGAGTGACGTGACGCCGGCGGGTCAGTTCGCCGTCCTGCCCGCTCCCGCGCCGCCCAGCGACGGTTGCAGGCCAGAACCGCCGTCTTTCAAAGAGCATGTTTCCATGACTGCAGATCAGCTCCCGCCTGTTGGCAGGCGCCGGACCGGAACATGGCTGGAGGTGAATGTCACCGCCGTAGTAACTCTTTTCTGCGAGGGGATGGTGAAGGCTCCCAATTCGGATTCCACCTCTCAAGCAGGGCCCCTTGTTGCGAGTCGTGCATTGCCAGAATCCCCTAGGAGCTAGTCTCCGAAAGTGCTATCCTAGCCCGTGAACGCTCGGCGGCCCCGCGCCGGCCGGGCTTGGCAGACCATGGCTGTCGACCTGTCGGCCCACGCCCGTTCGCACGATTCGTTCTGCAACGCGCTGCTCGCCAGCCCGGAGCGGGCCGGCTCGGTGTTGCGCGCCCAGCTGGAGCCTTGGATGTCCAGTTTGCTGGCCGACTCGCTGCCCGAGGCGCTCGACGGCAGCTTCGTGGACGAGGAGCTGCGCGCCAGCCGCAGCGACAAGCTGTTCCGGGTGCGGCTCAAGAGCGGGCAGCCGGGCTTCGCGCACGTGCTGCTGGAGCACAAGTCGTATGCCGACCCGGGCACGGCGCTGCAGATCTGGAAGTACAAGACGCGCATCTGGGAGCGGTACGCTCAGGGCCGGGCGAGCCTCCTGCGGGCGCTGCCGCCGATCTTCCCGCTGGTGCTGTACCACGGGCCGCGCCCGTGGTCGGCGCCGCGCTCGATCGCGGCGATGCTGGGCACCGACGACGCGCAGGTGCGGGCCATGGAGCCCAGCTTCGGCTACGTGCTGAGGGATCTGCGCCGCATTCCGGTCCGGGACTTGGCGGCGGATCCGGGGGCCCGCGCCGGCTTGGCGGCGCTGGCCGGCTCGCATGCCGGCGAGGAAGCCCGCCGCGCGGCGCTGCCTCAGGTGCTGGGAGAGCTGCCGGAGCAGTCGGAATTCGCCAAGCAGGTGGTGGTGTACATTATGGGGGTGTGGCGGGTTTCGGTGCTGGAGTTGCAGTCGGCGGCCGAGGCGGCCCAGCCCGGAAGGGGGGAGCATTTCGTGGGTGAGGTAGTGCAGGAGCTGCTGGATCGGGGCAAGGCCGAGGGCATCGTCCTGGGCAAGGCCGAGGGCATCGTCCTGGGCAAGGCCGAGGGCAAGGCCGAGGGCAAGGCCGAGGGCAAGGCCGAGGGCGAGGCCAAGGCGTTGCTGATGCTGCTGGAGCACCGGTTTGGCCCGCTGCCGGCGGCGGTTGTGCGGCGCGTCCGAGGGGCGTCGCTGGCGGAGCTGGACGCTTGGTTCGCGGTTGCGCTGGTGGCCTCGTCCTTGGCGGAGGTGTTCGGCGATCTCGCGTTCGACTGAGCGGCGCGTCGCGAGGCAGCGCGGCCGTCGGAGTGGGCCGCAGCACCTCCCCGCAGGCGCTGGGAGTGCGCTGGCGTAGCGCTGGTACCGGAGTGGCGCCGCGGCTCGGCCCCCGGCCCTTGGTAGGTCGGCCCGCGGCTACCGCCATGCGGGCGGGGAAGGTAGCTGCGCAGGCTGTATGGCGCGGTCACGCCAGCCACTTCCTGAAGCACCGGCCCTTCCGTGGGGGTTGGAAGTCCAGTCGGAGGAGCCTCTGAACACGCCTCGCGCGGGACCTGCGGCCGAGTGGGTGACGCGCACGCCGGAACCGGAGGGCAGCGGCCGGGGCAGCCGTGCTGGAACAAGCCGGACCGCGCTGGAGTTCGCCAGGGTTCCCCACCGCCGGCGCCAGGGCCCGCGCCTTCGCGGACTGGCCGACTTCCTCACGAGCTGCCAGGGCCTAGCACCCGTCCATCGCGCCGTTCACTGGGTCGCCCCCCCTGCCGCGCTGGGCGTCCTCTCCTGCATGACCTCCAACTAGGACGGCCGGACCGAGGGCGGGAACCAGCTGCGGATAGACCCGCTGTGCGAGCAGGTGGGCCGTGTGGCGGTTCTCGATCTGTCCCGGCCGCAGCCGCTGTCGGGGAGCACGACGCTGCATCAAGGGCGAACCAAACTGCGCCACTTCCCGCGGCACTGGCAACCCGGCGTCGCTGCCAAGCCAGCGAACTCCGGCCCGCTGTTGCCCACCTAGGGCAGGGGAGCGGAAAGGCGCCTGCTGATGTGCTGGGGGCGCTGGGGCGGGGGATGCATGCGAGCAGGCAGGTTGCGGACTGCTGGCGAACCCATCGTGGACCGCGGCCGGAGCAGCGGCAAGTTGGTTGCGGGGGAGGGACTTGAACCCTCGACCAATGGGTCGTGAGCCCAACGAGCTACCTGCTTGCTCCACACCGCTCAATCAACAGGGCACCAGCCGGGCGCAGCGGCAACCGCGGACCGGCGACATCGCTGGTTAAGCCAAGGCGCACAGCGCCAGCAATAAGGCCGCGGACCAGTGCATCCCTTCATTCCGGCATTCGCCATTCGCACGACGCCATCCAGCTCTCTGGCGGACGAACCGTCATCGGTGGAGCGCCGCCGGCCGGACGCGGCGCATGGAATGTCCGCGGCCGCCCCAGCGTGGTCTGCGGTACTCGTGCGGAGAGTGATAGGGGGCCGGCCTGTGGTCCCGCCACCGCCGGGCAGCGCCGCTCGGCGTACGTTGCCGGGGTTGCCGCGATGGAGCCGGGCGTCACCGGGCGGTTCTAGCGCACCGGAAACCGAGGTTCGGGCTGCGCTCTGCCGGCCGGGCGAAGCTCCTGTGGGCGCAAGTGAGAACCTTCGGCACGTCGGCCCACGAGCCGCCCCGCATCACCCGGTAGCGGCCCGCGGAGGGACCCTGCGGGTTGTTGGGGGGCGATTCGACGTAATACTCCTTTCCGTAGCGGTCGGCGGTCCATTCCCAGACATTGCCCGCCATGTCACACAGCCCGTAACCGTTGCTCTCGAATCCGCACACGGCGACCGGACCTCTGACCGAGTCGAAGTGCGCCTTGTCAGCATCGGCGTCGTCGTCCCCCCACGGGTGCTTCTGCTGATTGAGCCCTCCGCGGCAGGCACGCTCCCATTCAGCCTCCGTCGGCAGGCGCATTCCACGCCACCTGCAGTAGGAGCGGGCTTCCTGCCAGCTGACGTTCGCGACAGGCTCGCGCAGCCGGCCCTCCCGGGGCCGACCGCCCGGCCAATGGTGCGGAGCCGCCTGCCGGCCCTCGGAGGCTAGGACGAACGCCCAGTACTGCTGGTTCGTGACCTCGCTAACATCGATCTCGAATGCGTCCAGAGCCACTGCATGCACGGGCCTATCGTCCCGCAACAGGTGCGGGAACCACTGCAAGCCGTCGTCCGGCAGCTCGTGGCTGCGACCCATCGGGAACTCGCCCGCGGAAATCCGCACGGTCTCCGGCTGCTGCGCTGCGGCTAGCGCAGCGAGCGCCAATGCCGCGGCCGCCGAGGCAGCGGCCCTAGCCATAAATCGATGCGATCTCGTCGGTGGGGATCCAGCCCGGCGCCCCCAGCTCGTCCACATAGGCGTAGGTTCGCCGGGACGGTGTGTCATGCACCTTCTTCGACCAGTCGATGCCCAGCGCCGAGTAGATGGTCGTCACGACGTTCTCGATCCGGGGCTGCTCCTTGCGATGCCAGCCAGTCCGCACGCACTGCGCGCCGTCCTTGTCGGTCTCTCCAAGGATCAGGCCGGGCTGGACGCCGGCTCCGGCGAACAGGGCGGGAAACACCTGGTTGTAGTGGTCGCGGCCGGCCAGATTGTTGAGCGCCCCGGGGGTCCTTCCGAACTCGCTCATGGCAATCACCAGCGTCTCGTCCAGCACCGTCCGGTCGGGGCTCGTCGGAGACGGAGTCGTCGACAAGTCCTCCATCAACGCGGAAAACGCACGGTCGAACTCGGCGCACAGCTGATAGTGGTTGGTCTTCGCCGAGTGGTCCCAGATGTACTTGTGATGGTCCCAGCCCGGATGGCAGACATGCACGTACCTCGTCCCGGCGTCCGCCGATAAAGCGTTGCGGGCCAAGATGCACGACGTCGACACGTCCGAGTCCCCATAGCGCTGCCGGTCCTCGTCGGTGAGCTGGAACGCCTTGGTCCAACGGTCGTCGGAGATCAGGTGGTGGGCCGCATCGTAGAAGTCCTCGTAGCCCGCCATTTTTCGCTCGAACATGCCGTGACGTGCGCGCTGCGCCTGCCTCAGTCTCTTCAGCAGCCGCCAACGCTCCTCCACGAGCCGCACAGCGGACTCGTCTAGGGAGGTCCCTTGCCCGGCGATTTCCGGGTTGACGTCCACGACGGAGAAGCGCGGATCGAGGAATCCGGTCGAGAGCGCCCCGGGGAAGGCCTTCTCAAGGTTGAAGGACATGTAGGTCGGGAAGGTGTCCGTCGGCCTGCGCCGCGATTCCAGCTCCATCGCCACGACCGAGCCGATCGCGGGGATCTCGCTGGCGAACGCCAGGTTCAGCGGCCTGCCAGTCTGCACGTAGGTCTGTCCGCGGAAGTGAACCTCCTCGTGGCTGAGCAGCGTCCTGAGGATCGCGAACCTGTCGATGTGCTCCGTGAAGGACGGGAACAACTTGGCAGAGAGGTGCAGCCCCGGCCGCACCTGGGCGACCTCGAGGTCGTCGGGCGTTCCCGCGTTCTCCTTGAAGTCCCACGACTCCAAGTGGCTGATCGCCCCGTTGATCTCGTAGAACAGGACGTTCCGGGCGTTGCCCCTTGGAGTGACGTCCGAGGCTGCTGAGAGGCGGCGCGGCAGGATCCCGTCCGCGGCGGCTGAGGCCAAGCCGAGGCCTCCGATCCGCAGCACATCCCGCCGCGTGCCAAACGCCTGTGCAACTGTCTTCATCAGAATTGCCTCCCCGTTGGGTTCCTAGTGGTTGAAGAAGAACTCCACGTTGTTGATCAGCGCCCATTGCAGGTTCTCGGCACCCCGCGTGCGATCCGCAGTCATCTCCACCAAGGCGACCTCCCGCTCCTGTGCGGAGGGCTCTCGTGCGAGCGTGGAAAGGAACAGCTCCTCCACCACCCTCGTGTCATCGTCGTAGCTGTCCAGCAGGCGCTGCACGAGGCTGTCCCCTTCGGCTTTGACGCGCTCGCTGACGACCGGGGACTCCATCAAGGCCAGCGGCTGCCGCACCGAGCCGTTGAGTGGCTTGGGGGGATTGCGGCGCGTCGACTGCCCGAAGGTCCGCAGCAGGTACTTCAGATCCGTACCACCCTGAGGCTCGCTGAGCTGCATCGCCATGCCCACCACATCATCCCCGAAGTTGAACTTGCCCGGCCGGCTCGTCGAGACCGCGATCGCGTCGTGGAGTTCCTCGGCCGTCAGCATGCGGACGAACTTGCGGGCGAAGTACTTGGCGTACGCCGGTTGCCAATCGCCGTGGAAGCTGGATGACAGCTGGTAGGCGCTAGAGTTACAGATTCTCTGGAACAGGTGCTGCAGGCTGTATCCCGACTCGCGGAAGTCAGCCGCCAGCTCGGTCAGTAGCGCCGGATGCGTAGGCTGCAACTGCCAGCCCGCGGGCACCGCCCCTGGATCCTGCCGGGCCAAGTCGAACTCGTCGTAGGGCTCGACGATCCCGTAGGACATCAGTTGCTTCCAGAACAGGTTGACCGTGGCGATCGCGAATTGGTCATGGCTCGTCAGCAAACGGGCCAGCGCCTCGCGGGGCAGCTCTCCCTCCCGCGGCCGCTCGCCCGTGA
Source organism: Bryobacterales bacterium (assembly GCA_963662745.2). Lineage (GTDB taxonomy): Bacteria > Acidobacteriota > Terriglobia > Bryobacterales > UBA6623 > VXMF01. Next base: position 1,382,666 of record CAXXUI010000001.1, on the reverse strand, counting down.
GGACGAACTTCGGCGAGGACTCGCCGCCCCAGCGTGGCACCCGCAGCATGCTCTCGCCCAGCGTGTCGTACCCCGGAGCGCCATCGTCGATGAGGAACTCGTTGGCCTTGACGTCGCCGTTCTCCCAGTACATCAAGTACCGAGTGTTGCCTAGGAAGGCAGCCATGCGGTGGAAGTCGTTGCGCGTTAGCGACGTGAGATGGACGTTGACCTCCTCCAGATGGCCGACCCCATCGTGGCAAGAAACGCAGGACAGGTTGATGCCTAGGAACACCTTGCCGTACAGAATCGTCAGCTCGTCGTGCGTGTCGAGCTGGTGGACCATGCCCATGTCGTGCCCGTCGTCAGGCTGGGCCTTGCCCTGCACATGCTCCCGGGCGATGACGTTGGCCGCCGCCAGGGAGTTGCTACTCTTGCCGGCGGAAGTGATCATGGCTCGCACCCAATCGTCGTAGGGACGGTCGGAGCGCAGATTCTCCTTGAGCCAGTAATGGAACAGCTCGCGCCCGCGGCCCATCTTGCCGTTGGCGCGGAAGAGGTCCATGTAGAAGTAGGCCCACTTCTCGCCGAACTCCTCGCGCCCCAGCAGCTCGTCGATCTTCCGGGCGCGCTTGTCGGGCGTGTCGTCCGCAATGAAGGACCGGATCTCGCCCGATGTGGGGATCCGCCCGATGAGGTCGAGCTGGACGCGGCGCAGGAACTGCGCGTCGTCAGCCAGTCCAGCGTGCGGGATGCCGTCCGCCTCGATCCGGCTGAAGATGTGCTCGTCGATCAGGTTGCGGCGCTCGACCGGCCGTGTCGAGGCAACGACCCCTGGACCGGCCACGCGCTCCGCCAGATCACCCGCGGTAGAGACGCCGTCCCGGGGCTTCACCAATCCGGCATGCGCGTTCCGGAACTGCTCGGGCGTGAGGGACTCTTCCGTCACCTCGCGCTGCCCTTGCTGCGCAGGCAGCAGAGCGACCCAGAAGGCGGCCAGCAGCGCCAAGCGGACAGGAACTTGAGTCAAGGTCAACCTACACCTCCGGCTGCATTATTTCACAATCGGAAGGCTGCATGCGCTGGTGGATCGCGCCAAAGCCGCTCACGCGGCACGACTTCGGCAGACTGGGCTGCTACCGTGGCTGAATGCGGAAGTTTTTCGTTGCACTGATGCTCCCCGCCTTGGCGGGTGCCAGCGACAGCCCCGACTTGGAGGTGGTCAACAGGATCCGGCTAGAGGCCGAAGAGAACAGCAAGGTCATGGATCACTTGTTCCACCTCGTCGAGGTGTACGGCCCCCGCATCACCAACTCAGCAGGCTTCATGGGGTCGGCTGAGTGGGCGGCCGGTCAGTTGGAAGACTGGGGCTTGGAGAATGTCGCCTTGGAGCGATGGGGGCCGTTCGGCCAAGGTTGGTCGCGAGAGTACTTCTCGGCGCACCTAGTGGAGCCCCAGTACGAGCAGCTGATCGGCGTTCCGCTCGGATGGAGCCCTTCTACGGACGGGAAAGTGGAAGGCACTCCTGTGCTGGCGCCCATCCGCCGGGAGGGCCTCCTCGACCGAGACGAGCAGGCCGTGGATGCGTTCATCGCGCGCTGGAAGGGTCGTCTAGACGGCGCGATCGTCATGCTGCGCGAGCCCCAGCGGCTCCAGCCGCAGGACTCGCCGGCGCTGCACCGGTTCTCCAGTGGCGACCTCCAGCAGCTGAGCGAAGCCAGACCGCCGCAGCCGCCGATCGACTTTCTCGATCCAGACTTGGAGATTCCAGAGTCGCCCGTCGATCGGGCCAACTTCTTCCGACGCCAGCCGCGGTGGCACCGGGAGCAACGCTCCAAAGAGCAGCGGCGAATTCAGTCCAAGTTCAACGCCTTCCTCGTCGAGGAGGGCGTGGCGCTGGCCGTGTATCCCGCGTCCAGGGGCGACGGCGGAACCGTGTTTCCGCCTCGCGCAGGGAACCGGCATGTGGAGGATGCCTTGCCGCCACCGTCCATCGCTCTCACACCGGAGCACTACAACCGCATCTACCGGCTAGTCGACCGCGGCGTCGGGGCAACGCTCGAAGCCGAGGTGCGCGCCACAATCTATCGCGACGACCTCGATTCGATCAACGTGGTCGGCGAGATCCCAGGTTCCGGCAAGGCTGACGAGCTGGTCATGATGGGCGCCCACCTCGACTCCACAGCGGCCGCCTTGGGGGCGACCGACAACGCAGCCGGATGCGCCGTCATGATGGAGGTCGCCCGGATCCTGAGGCAGCTGGAGCTGCCGCTCGCCCGCACCGTGCGCATCGCGCTGTGGGGAGGGGAGGAGCAAGGGCTGCTCGGCTCGAAGGCTTACGTGAAAAACCACTTCGGAGATCCCGAGACGATGAATCTGAAGGCTGCGCATGACAAGTTCTCGTCATACTTCAATTTAGACAATGGAACAGGAAGGATTCGCGGAGTCTACCTGCAGGGCAACGACCGGGTTCGCCCGATCTTCCGACAGTGGCTCGCCCCGTTCAGCGACCTCAAAGCCACCACCCTTACGATCCGCAGAACGCGCGGCACGGACCATCTCTCGTTCGACGATGTCGGTCTACCCGGGTTCCAGTTCATACAGGACCGCGTCGAGTACGACACGCGGACGCATCACTCGAACATGGACGGCTACGACCGCATCCAGGCCCCCGACCTCATCCACGCCTCGATGGTCATCGCCTCGTTCGTGTACCATGCGGCCAACCGCGACGAGCTGATTCCGAGGAAGCCGTTGCCAAAAACCCAGCCGTCGACCAAGCCCGAGAACAACCGGTAGCGCCACGGGAACGACGCCTCGGGGCAGGGATGCTAGCGATAAAGAGCAGCGAATCCGGGACGGATCAGATGTCGTAGCGGCCTAGCACGGCCGCCCACTCGCCGCGGGCCTTCAGAATCAGTTCGATGACGTCTCGGATCACGCCCCGCCCGCCTATGGAAGGCGAGACCCAGTGAACCGCCCTGCGGACTTCGGGTCGGCAGTCCTCGGGGGCCACGGCGAGGCCGACGCGGTTCAGCAGGGGCAGGTCCGTCACGTCGTCGCCCACAAAGGCCACCTCGTCGGCCGAGAGACCGCAGTCGTCGAGAATCTCCTGGAATGACTCCAGCTTGTCGGTGCGGCCCTCGACGAGGTATTTCATGCCGACTGAGCGAGCTCGCTCCTGCACGGCGAGTCCGCCGCGCCCTGTGATGATCCCGGTCAGGAGGCCCGTCCGGCGCGCCCACTGCAGGGCGATGCCGTCCTTGCAGTCGAAGGCCTTCGTCTCGGCGACGGATCCATCCGGGTGGGGTAGAAAGTAGATCGTGCCGTCCGTGAGGACGCCGTCGCAGTCCATCAGCAGGAGGCGAATGCGGGAGGCGCGATCGGTCAATGAAGCGGCTTGGTTCGTCACCTTGCCTCCTTTATCGCACGCTCGCGGAACGGCCCCCAGAAGCGCCGGCACCAGGCCGTCCCGCCCGCTGCTCCGGGCAACCGCGCCGTTCGCTATCATCAAGTGGAGGGGCGCGGCACCGGACACGGCAGCTGCCTTCCGGACCGGGCGGCCGGTGCGGCCCTCGACACATCCCCAAGGACCAGCGCGGCGACGGTAGCGCAACCGTAACACCGGGCCGCTAGCTTGGGATACATCCTTCCCCGAGCAACAGGAGGCCAGTATGGCTGTGAAACTAGCGATCAACGGATTCGGCCGGATCGGGCGCAACATTTTCCGCGCCCAGATCGGCAACCCCGCGATCGAAGTCGTCGGCATCAACGACATCACCGACAAGGGGACGCTCGCGCATCTCCTCAAGCACGATTCCGTCCTCGGCAACTTGGACGCCGACGTCGCCCCTACCGAGAACGGACTCAGCATCGACGGGGCCGAAGTCCGCGTCTTCTCCGAGCGCGACCCTGCAGAGATCGCTTGGTCGAGTGTGGGAGCCGAGATCGTCGTCGAATCGACCGGGCTGTTCCGGTCGAAGGAGCTGGCGTCCAAGCACTTGGGCGGCACGGTCCAACGCGTCATCATCTCGGCACCCGCTAAGGAGCCCGACATCACGATTGTGCTCGGCGTTAACGACGACCAGCTTGACGACTCGCATGTCGTCGTCTCGAACGCTTCCTGCACAACGAACTGCCTCGCTCCAGTCGCCAAGGTGCTGCACGACACTTTCGGTGTAGCCAAGGCGACGATGACGACCGTCCACAGCTACACCAACGACCAGCGGACGCTCGATCTTCCTCACAAGGACCTCCGCCGCGCCCGCGCCGCGGCGCTGAACATGATCCCGACAAACACCGGCGCGGCTGCTGCCATCGGGCTGGTGCTGCCTGACCTCATGGGCAAGTGCGACGGCTTCTCGATCCGCGTTCCGACGCCCAACGTCTCGGTGGTCGACTTGGTGGCCGAGCTGAAAGCGGATGTCACGGCTGACCAGGTCAACGGCGCCCTGAGCGAAGCCGCAGGCGGCAGGCTGAAGGGCATCTTGGGCTACACCGAGGAGCCGCTGGTCTCCAGTGACTTCATGCGCAACTCGAACTCCTCAATCGTTGACGGCTCCATGACGCGAGTCATCGGCGGCAACATGGTCAAGGTGCTGGCTTGGTATGACAACGAGTGGGGCTACTCGAGCCGGGTGATCGACCTCGCCGTAAGGCTTGCCGCTTAGGTCCACGGAAGGTCGCGGGCCCTGCGTGCAACGCCGCAGGGCTCGCCACAGAGGGAGCGTATGAGTTACCGAACGCTCGATCAGCTGGATCTGGATGGCGGACGGGTCTTCGTAAGAGTCGATTTCAATGTCCCGCTGGACAAGGAGACCGGGCGCAAGATCGGGAGCGACACAAGGATCCGCAGTGCGCTTCCGACGCTGCGGGCCCTGCTGGAGCGTGGCGCTCCCCTGGTGATTGCCTCGCACCTCGGCCGCCCGAAGGGCCGTCCCAACCCCAAGATGAGCCTCGCCCCGGTGGCGGAGCGGCTCTCGGAGCTGCTGCAGCGCCCGGTCGAGTTCTCTCCAGACTGCGTGGGGCCGGAAGCGGAGTCACGGGCTCAATCACTGCGCCCTGGCCAAGTCCTGCTGCTCGAGAACCTCAGATACCACGCCGGTGAGGAGGCCAACGAACCTGCCTTCTCGCGACAGCTGGCGTCCTTGGCGAATGTCTTCGTGAATGACGCGTTCGGCACGGCCCACAGGGCGCATGCATCAACCGTCGGCCTTCCGAGTCTCATTCCCAACAAGGCGGCGGGCCTGCTGCTCCAGAAGGAGCTGGAGACCATCTCGCTGGCCACATCGTCTCCCCGGCATCCGTATGTCGCGATCATCGGCGGAGCGAAGATCTCCGGAAAGATCGATGTCATCCGGAACCTCCTGACCCTCGCCGACAAGGTCCTCATCGGCGGTGCCATGACGTACACCTTCCTGAAGGCCCAAGGAGTCGAGGTAGGGGCGTCACTCGTCGAGAACGAGAAGACGGACCTGGCAGCGGAGCTGCTGAATTCGTCCGGCGAGAGCCTTGTCCTGCCATCCGATCACGTCGTGGCGGAGCGATTCGACGCCTCAGCGACGACGCGCGTCGTCCAAGGATGCATTCCGGAAGGCTGGATGGGCCTGGACATCGGGCCCCAAACGGTTGCGGACTACGAGGCAGCCATCGGTCAGGCCAAGATGATCGTGTGGAACGGGCCGATGGGAGTGTTCGAGCTGGCTCCTTTTGCGGCTGGTACAGTCGCGGTGGCTCGAGCCGTAGATCGGGCCTCCCCCCAAGCGATGAGCATCGTCGGCGGCGGCGACTCGGAGCGAGCAATCCGCGTGGCTGGCACGGGGCAGCGTATCGTCCACATCTCGACGGGAGGGGGGGCCTCGCTTCAATTGCTCAGCGGCAAGCCCATGCCCGCCGTCCAGGCCTTGCTGTCCTGCACATCCGACCTCCGCACGCAGTCCTCGGGCCAGCAGCACAGGTCTTGCTTCGCGCGTCCTAATATACGCGTCGGTGCGTCCCGCCCCGGCGCTGGGGTGATGCCCGAAGGCGAGAGCTGAACTGCGCCGCTTTGGCAGGGCCAGCGAAGCCAGCAAGTGGAAGCCTCGCCGAACTGAGCGGTGGTGTGACGGGCCTACAACGCCGTACCTTGCATCCGCCCGCCTCCGTTGGCCGTGTCGCACGGCCGGCGGCAGCGGGATCGATTCCGGGCCGGTGTCGCCGTGCTTCGGAGGGCGTCGGGCTGAATGGGCACTCGTTCATGAGGGACTGCAATGGGCTGATCTCGCGAACGCTGACCTGCTGTCTTGGCGCGATAGAGGTTGGCCAGTCCACTGCTCTTCGAGACTCCAGCACACGCCGAGGAGGTCCTCGTGGTACGTCAGGACGGCGAGACCGTCGCCGATGCGCGCCCGGCAGTCGCTAGGTCGTCCTCAAGAACGCCGTGCCTGATCATCGGCCCGCGGGCAGGTGGCCCCGTCCCGCCTCCTGCCCGGGCGTTGGCAGTATCAAGCTTTGCGCCACACCACATTGATCGGCAAGAGATCCTTGTGGTCGTGACCGTCCGCCTAAGCATTCGTCGGCATACCAGCCGCCTCAAGCGCTGCCAAGACGCTCAACAGCCGAAATGCCACTGTTGCTCTTGGCGAATGCGGATCGGTTAGCTTGCGCGGAGGTTTGGGGCCACGCCTAACCGCTCGTGGCAAGCCGGGCCATGGAGGATGGGCCTGCTAGCGACTGGGAGAGAACGGCGCAAACAGCTTGTCGGGAAGCTTGGCGGGAGAGAAGATCTCAGCGGGCATCAACCTCAGGTTGGGGCTGATCGAGGGGTTCGCGTCGAGCTGGGGCAGGATGTCCTCCATCAAGTCAACACCTGGCGCGATCTCCTCCAGCACGAGGCCCTTCTCTTCCAGCCGGAACACGGCCCCCTCTGTGACGTAGAGAACTTCCTGTCCGTTTCTCCGGGCGTAGTCGGCGCTGAACGTCACCTGAGTGACCTGGTCCACTACCTTGGGCCGGCCGTGGGAGATGTAGCGCAACCTGCCGTCCTCGATGGCAGTCTCAGCGCGAATCGAGAGCGATCCGCAGAAAATCACCTTGTCGGCCTTCTGGACTATGTCGATGAAGCCCCCCACCCCGATGGTCCGGGAGGACAGCTTGCTCACGTTGACGTTTCCGTCCCGGTCGATCTGGAGGAAGCCCAAGAAGGTCTGATCCACTCCCCGCCCGTGATAGAAGGCGAACATGTGGCCGGTCTCCACGATAGCCGTGGGGTTGTAGACGGCCCCGAAGTCTAGCCCTCCGGCCGGGACTCCGCCGAACTGGCCGTGCTCGATCGTCGGCGTGAGCCGCTCCACGATCCCCTGTTCCCGCGCCACTGCGATCACGCCGTCCGGCATCCCGAATCCCACGTTGATGACCGCGTCGGGTCGCAGCTCCAGGGCCGCCCGGCGGGCGATCACCTTGCGTGGCCCGAAAGGCATGTCCTCGAATGCCTCGGCCGGCATGCGGAGGTCGCCGCAGTAGGACGGATCAAAATCCGTCTGGTAAGTCTGGCCCTGCGCCTCGTCGAGAACGACGACATCGACAAAGCATCCAGGCACTTGCACCGACCGCGGATCGATGGCTCCCTCGCCGACCATGCGACGCACGACGGCCACGGTCAGGCCGCCCGAGGCCTTCGCCGCTTGGGCGAGGGCGCAGTTGTGCCAGAAGCCCGCCTCTTGCCGCATGGACAGGTTCCCGTGCGGGTCGGCCTCCCATGCGTGGATCAGCGCGACATCGATGGGCAGCGTCTTGTAGAACAGCCAAGGCTGGTCGTGATACTCGACGAACTCCACCAGCTCCTCGGTGGCCAATTCGTTCAGTCGACCGCCTTCACGGCGAGGATCCACGAATGTGTCGAGGCCGACATGGGTCAGCCAGCCTGGACTGCCCGCAGCCGCACAGTGAAACAACTGCACCATCACGCCGGCCGGCAGGCAATAGGCCTCGAATTGGTTCTCTCCAGCAAGCCGGGCCATTTCCGGGGCCATCGACCAGTGCCCGCCTACCACGCGGCGGTACATGCCGGGGCAGGCCGCCTGCTGCAGGCCCCTCGACTTCTGGTCTCCGACGCCAAAGGGGTGCAGCAGCGTCAGTTCTCGGGGCGAGCCTGTGGCGCGGAACCGATCGCCCAGCGCCCTCAACAGGATGTCCGGCACGGCGTGGCCCGCTCCAGAACCCCCTATGGCCACCGAACTCCCGGACGAGACTCTCTGGATCGCTTCCCAAGCGGATTCGACGGGCTTGTGCGGACGCTTCATGGAAGTGGACCTTGGCGCAACCTCCGCCCCTACTGAATGGACGCCAGCGCCACCGGCCGTACCACGGCTCGCTCGGCTGGGCGACACCCAACCGAGCGGCCGGGCGGACCGGTCACCCATCATGGTAGCCGCGCACCGCGAGGCAGATCAGGTAGCGGTATTGTCGTCCACGCCGCCGCCCGCTCACAACCAAGAACTGGCAGGCCCGGGACGGGGCCTCCCTTGGCTTGGCTGGAATTCCTGGATCCGCCTGACGCCTCAGGGCCAGACGACAGTCAGGATGTGGGCCATCCGGATCGCAGCCTTCGCAAGCTGGTCGACGACGATCGAGGATAGAGCTTCCCGCGCAGCTTCGTCTAGCTCGTTGGGTTCATCCGGGGTGACTAGTGAATAGACCCTGTCCAGCGCAACGCGATGAGTTTCCCATGTCCAATCCCGGTACGTCCCCGCTGTCACCTGCTCGCGGTCCAACGTGGAGACCTGCTGACGGACCAAGTCGAGGACCTCCTCTTCGGACCCCAGCCGCTCCAGGAGGCCGCTGTCCAGCGCCTCCATCAGCGACATCGTCTCCCCGTCGAGCTGGACTTCCGCGTTCGCCTTGTCGTCGCCTGGCGGATGTCCGCTAACCAGGGGCTGATGCAGGTGGGCTGTCAGGCCCACCAGCAGCTTGAAGGACTCGACGATCTCACTCCGAGGGCGAATCGCGAGGCGCACGATGCCGATGCACTCTCGAAGCTTCGATGTGACGCACTCCCCTTGCGGGCAGTCTCGATCCAAGTCGACCCCCTCCGCCTCGGCCGGAATCGCGATCGAATGCCACGCCTCGGTCTCGGGACGCTCCGAGAGCATCTCGTGGGCGGCTCCCGCGGCATCAATCAGCTCCGTCTCCCGACCCAGCAGGTAGGTGATCCTCACCTTGGAGCGATCAGTGAGGACCTCTTGCGCCGCCAGCGCGACAATCCGGTGGCCGGTCTCGCCCCATGCCCCCAGCGGGGACGCCGACAGGGCCGCAGCTGCGACGAAGCTTGCGCAGCCACTTAGACTCCAACCGCTCATACTTGTAGGATAGTGCAGCCGGCCACGGTGCGCCTCCAGCTGCCGAACCAAGGCCTACGGCTCGCATTCCGCGCATGACAGCAGCCGAGATCGCAGCCCTTGTGGAAGGAGACCTGACCGGCGACGGCGGCCTTGAGCTTGCTTCGGCGCAGGCGCTGCATCGAGCGCGACCGAACCAACTCGCGTTCTGGGAGCGGAGGAGCGGTCAGAGCGCGATGCCCTCGACCGAGGCCGGCTGCGTGATTGTAGAGCCCGGCATCGAGGACCCGCGCCGGACTCTCATCCGTTGCCAGCACCCGCGCAATGCTTTCGCCCGTGCCCTTCGGGCCCTAGTGCCGCCCGCTTGGCCGAACCCGGGCGTCCACGCTTCCGCGATTGTTGACTTGTCGGCGACGCTAGGCGAGGGAGTGCATGTCGGGCCGGGCGCCGTCGTAGAGGCGAGCGCCGTGGTCGGACCGGGTTCGGCGATCGGCCCGAATGCGTTTCTTGGGGCAGGTGGCGTTCTCGGCTCAAGGTGCCGGCTCTACGCAGGGGCCACCGTTCATGGGAATGCCCGGCTCGAAGACCGGGTCGTAGTGCATTCGGGAGCGGTCATCGGAGCCGACGGCTTCGGCTGGGCCTTCGAGGCCGACCGATACCGGAAGTTCCCCCAGATCGGCGGTGTCCGCATCTCGAGCGACGTCGAGATAGGAGCGAACGCCTGCGTCGACCGCGGGGCACTGGATGACACCAGGATCGGCTGCGGAACCAAGCTCGACAACCTCGTCCACATAGGACACAACTGTCAGATCGGACGGCACGTGATGATGGCGGCGCAGGTCGGCTTGTCCGGCGGGGTCGTCGTGGAGGACTACGCGGTCTTGGGCGGACAGGCGGGTGTCGGCGACCGGGCTAGGATCCGCAAGGGCGTCCAGCTGGGCGGGCAGGGCGGGCTGCTGCCGGACAAGTCCATCGGCCCGGCCGGCGCGTGGTGGGGCACTCCGGCCCGCCCCTTGAGGGAAGTGCTGGCCAGCCAAGCGCTCGTCCGCCGCCTGCCTCGGCTGATCAAGGACCTGGCAAGCCTGCGTCGCAGAGTTCGCAGGCTGGAGACACCGTGAGAACTCTGGCCATCGGAGGCAACAGCCGCAGTGTGGGCAAGACGAGCCTTGCCACGTCCGTGATTTCGGCAACTCGCGACGCCGGCTGGACGGCTGTGAAGCTGACGCTCTTCGGCCACGGGATCTGCTCGCGATCGGGAGCGCCCTGCTCCTGCGCGATCGAGGATCCGGCCTGCCCGTACGAGATTTGGGCCGAGGACGGTTCGAACCCGGCTACGGACACGGGGCGCCTGCTGGCGGCGGGCGCGTCGGAAGTGCTCTGGGTGCGGGTTGCGATGGGCCAGCTCGGCGGAGCCATCCCTGCGATCCGGAAGCGGCTGAGCGGTCGTCGGAACGTGCTGTTCGAGTCCAACAGCATCGTCGGCCATTGGATCCCCGACGCCTACCTGTCCGTGCTGAGACTCGACTGCTCGGACTGCAAGGCCAGCGCAGCAAGACTGGCCTCGGCTGCTGACGCCTTCGTCATCCATCCCGCTCCCGCAGCAGACCCGCAATGGCCGGGCTTCGACGCCGCGCTGCTGCGGACCAAGCCCGTGTTCCCTGTGCAGCCACCTGGCTATTGCAGCCGGGAGGTTGTTGAATTCGTCCGCCGCCAAGTGCTGTCGCCTTCGCAAGCGTAGGCTAGCCTCAGAGGGAGAAATCCATGCAACGATCCTGCCTGCTGGTGATCGCATTCCTAGCTGCTCACTGCGCGATCCGCGCTCAGCCGAATATCGTCCTCATCCTTGCCGACGATCTCGGCTGGAACGATGTCGGATTCCACGGTGGCGACATCCCCACTCCCGCCATCGATCGACTGGCCTCCGAGGGGGTCGAGCTGGACCGCTTCTATGCCTGCCCAGTCTGCTCGCCCACCCGAGCCGGCCTCATGACGGGCCGTTACCCGATCCGCTTCGGAATGCAACGCGCCGTGTGTCGACCATTCCTGCAAGTCGGTGTGCCTCCAGGGGAGGAGACATTGCCCGAGATGCTCGGGCGGGCGGGCTACCGACATCGCGGCATCGCGGGGAAGTGGCACATCGGCCACGCCTTTCGCAAGTTCCATCCGCTAAACCAAGGCTTCAGCTTCTTTGTCGGTCACTTCAACGGGAACATTGACTACTTCACGCACCACCGCGAAGGCGAACTCGACTGGCATCGGGGCTTTGAGGCAAACCACGATGAGGGCTATTCGACCGACTTGATCGCCGAGGAGGCTGTTGGCTTCATCGACCGGCATGCCGGCGACGGACCCTTCTTCCTATACGTCCCGTTTAACGCTCCGCACACACCGCTGCAGGTCCCGGACCGGTGGCTGGGGCCGTTCGCAAGCGTCGAAGACGAGAAGCGACGCATCTACATGGCCATGGTGGCTGCAATGGACGACGCGATCGGGCGCATCCTCGCGGCGCTGCAGCGCAGCGGCGTCGAAGGCGACACGCTGGTCTGGTTCGCGAGCGACAACGGCGGCCAGGCGCTGGCAGACAACGCGCCGCTACGCGCCGGGAAGGGAACTGTCTACGAAGGGGGGACTCGAGTGGCGGCCGCGATTCGCTGGCCTCACGGCTTGGACGGAGGAGGACGAACGGTGTCGGGTTTGATTAGCTATCTCGATGTGTTCCCGACGCTGAGACGCATCGCCGGGCTGGGGTCGGCCGGAGGACCCGGGGAGCCTCTGGACGGCGAGGACATGTTCGACCTGATCGCCGGCACAGCCCCCCCTGCCCAGCGAGACTTCTTCTCGTACTACGAGCGGTACAACGGAGAGCAGCTCGCACTGATTTCCGGCGATTGGAAGATCGTCCGCCGCGGGCCGGCGATTCTGGGCCCCAATCCTGAGGACCAGCCGCCGCCGGGAGCCGGCTCCGCGCGGAACTCGGTCCGGGAGGAGTCGGTCGAGTTGTTCAACTTGGCTTCCGATCCGCTGGAGCGTCGCGACGTGTCGGCAACCGAGAGACAGCGAGTACAGACCATGCTGGGGCGGTTGCGAACGTTCCGTGCGCTGCGTCCCGACGGCGGCGTTCCACCGATGACGGCTCCCCCGCCAGAGGGCTGGAAGGCTCCGTCCGAATGGCGTATGCCGGAGTGACGGGGTCCACTGCTCCGGCTGCTTATCGGCTGCGCGCTGAGCGTCCGGGCTTGAATTGCGATGGCGTCGGTCCGCGGTTGCCGTCGCAGCCGGCTTGTGCTATATTGATTGAGCGGGGTGGAGCAGTCAGGTAGCTCGTTGGGCTCATAACCCAAAGGTCGAGGGTTCAAATCCCTCCCCCGCAACCAACCGGCGGCCGTCCACGCTGGATCCACCAGCGGGCTTGGCCTGACCGGTTCGGCGGCACATCACGACGCAGCGCCCCTCAACAGGGCAGCTTGTTGCGCCTGCAAGCCACGGTCGGCAAGTCCACGGAGGCTTACTCCAACCCGTCCGAGACCGGTCTTGGCGACTGCATCCAGCGCTGCTCGCCAACCTCGGCTTGTCGACCGCCCTGCTCGCCGAGTGCCGGAGCCCTCCCCAGCGGCTGGATATTCCGGTGTCGTGCGTCGGCGAGGACCCGCCTTGGGAGTTCCCGCGGTCGTTGTGCCTGGCGCTGTACGACAGCGCCCACTAGTCGTTGGGCAACATAGCCGCCCCCGGCACAGGAGTGGAGATAGGGGTCGCAGTCCCGGGCATCAACCCCGATGATGAGATTCCCCCGTTCCCACAAATCGCGCGGGTTGGTGGCCAACGACCATCGATTCGTCACCGAGGGGTGACGATGCCCCTCCTCAACAGTATCCAAGCCGTGCACCGCTTGCAGGTGGCCGGGTCTCGGGCCAGACTCAGCACGCGCACGATGCACACCGATGCAGGCCACGCTACTGAGGCGCTGGCCACCGGAGCCGCGGATTGCGTCCTAAATCGTTCCGCGCCCGCACGTCTCCGCCGAGGCAAGTAACGGCCGCAGGCTAGTGCTGGCACAGTCCGATGCGCTGGACTCCCTTACGGCGGAGGGGCCCACAGTAGGATTCCGCTCATCGCAACGGGCCAGATCCTGGCTGGCACACGGTGTGGCATCAGCTCCTTGCGGCCACTGCCCCCGCCCTGTGCTATCTTGTGCCTGCGACAAAAGATGCGGGATGTGCGCAAGACGGAATATACAGTATGAAGCTTGGGCAACTAGTACTACATGAGTGATTTCATCGACTGCGAAGATCGCACCGAAATGCCGCGGCGGGGGCCGATCCGGAGCTGGAGGGGCCATCTTCGCAGCCTGCGTGAGGCGGAATCAGCCCTCAGGAGCCGCGCGGATGGACTGAGCCGGTGCCGAAACAGCGGGAAACAGATCGCGTTAGTCCGGACGAAGGCTGCCGAGACTCGCATGCGAACTGCTCTGCAAGAGGATGCTGAAGGTCGTGGATCAGACCGCTACTGAGCTTCTCAACCGACTGCCCTCCTGAGCACCGGACCCCATCTTGAGGAGGGCGGGAGACGGTTGGACAGCCTTCCAGATCAGGCTCCCGCACGGACTTCAAGGGTTGCGATCGGAGACCGGAGTGTGCTATTAGGAAGGCATGAGAAAGGTCATCAACCCGCAGCTGGAGCTGGGGAGCGTGCCGATTGAAGCGATCGACATCAACCCGCAGTCGCGGGACGACATCCCCGCAGTGCTGAAGGGCATCCAGTTCATCTACAGCAGCAAGGACCTGAGAGACAGAATCTTCAGCCTGCTGAAGGAAGAGCTGTTCCGGCCGCAGGACGGCGGGCAGGACGCAGGGGAAGCGAAAGCGGTGAGCGGCTTGGATCCGAACAACGGTCGGCCGGGGATGGACCTGTGGGCAGTCTTGGTGCTGGCCCTGGTGAAGCAGGGATTGGGATGTGATTTCGATCGTCTGGCGGAGCTGGCAAGCAAGCACCTGGACCTGAGGCAGATGCTGGGGATCGGATCGATGGAGTTGAAGGAGTTCACCAGCCGGACGGTGGCGCGGAATGTGCAGCTGCTGACGCCGGAGCTGTTAAGGAAGGTGAACCGGGAAGTGGTGAAGGCAGGACAGCGACTGGCGGGATGGCAGGAAGGGGAAGAGCTGACGGCCCGCTGCGACAGTTTCGTGGTGGAGACGAACGTGGATTACCCGACGGATTACTGGCTGTTGCGGAACGCGCTGGTGGCGGCGTTGCTGGCGGTGGTGACGGCCTGCGAGACGGCGGGGGTGTCGGGCTGCCGGCAGCACAAGCACTGGAAGAGCAAAGTGGAATTGGCATACAGGCAACTCAGAGTGGCCTACAAGAGGAAGAACAAGAAAAAAGAGGTCAAGAGACTGCTGTCAGCGGGGGCGAAGCTGCTGAAGCGACTGAAGAAGCTGCGCCCGCAGCTGGAGGGCAGCGAGGTGGACGAGGGGCAACTGGGAGAGATTGACAGGCTGCTGGAGCTGGCGTATCGACTGAAGGATCAAGTCCGGAGGAGGCTGCTGAAAGGGGAGCAGATTCCGCATGCCGAGAAGGTGTTCTCAATTCACGCGGAGCACACGCGGTGGATTTCGAAAGGGAAGGCGGGTCAGCCGGTGGAGCTGGGTGTGCCGGTGGTGATTGTGGAGAGCAAGGAAGGATTCGTGCTGGGCTGGAAGAATCTGTGGAAGGAGGTGGATGTGGAGGTGACAGTGCAAGTGATGGAGGATATGAAGAAAGAGTGGCCGGACTTGGAAGGGTGCAGTTTTGACAAGGGGTTCTCCAGCATAGCGAACATCCTGGCGTTGGGAGGGGTGTTGGGCAAGCCGGCACTACCTAAGAAAGGGAAGCTGTCCAAGGCGGACAAGGAGCGGGAGAGCGAGAAGTGGTTCAAAGAGGCTAGGAGGGAGCATTCGGCGGTGGAGTCGGCGATTAACAATTTGGAGCAGCGGGGGCTGGACCGAGTTCTCGAGCAGGGCAAGGAAGGGTTCCGGCGCGTGGTGGCACGGTCGATCCTAGCGGCGAACGTGCATCGGATGGGTCTGCTGCTGCAGCGGGCAGCGCGGGCGGCTGCCAAGGAGCGTCGGGACTTGGATCGAGGGGGCGGGCGACTACGAAAAGCCGCCTAGCGCGGCGGAATACCCGGCGGATTGGACTGCGAACTAGGGTTCGTCGGGCGGAGGTGCGCGTTGCGTACGGGCGCCATGCGGGATTCATCCTGGAGTCGGAACGTAGAGCCGACAATCTTGCAGAATCAGCCCGAATCTCCGCTCACAGCCTGATAAGCTAGCTCAATTCCATACCATAAATCACTCGGAAATGGGGTTTTGTCGCAAGCACTATCTTGATTGAGCGGGGTGGAGCAGTCAGGTAGCTCGTTGGGCTCATAACCCAAAGGTCGAGGGTTCAAATCCCTCCCCCGCAACCAACCCTTAGGCCGTTTGAAGCGGTAGATCGCCGCCATCAACCCGAGACGCTGGCGCTTGGACGATCCGGATAGCGACTAGTCCCCGGCGCAACTGCAGCACTACCGAGCGACTTTCACCAGCTTTCGCCGGCCGGTTCGTCCTCCGACGATTGAGAGTCTCGCTTTCGAGACTCCGAGTTCCTTGGCCAGCAGGCGCAGTAGTGCGCAGTTCGCTTTGCCAGCAACGGGAGGAGCGGTGACCCACGCCCGGTAGCCGACGGTCTCGTTCTCAAACCGAGCCAACCGAATCCGATCGCGGGAAGCCCTTGGAGTGAGGCGCACGCTGACCATGCGCCGCTCGGGGCTTGGTCGGCCCTTGGTGAGCGGTCGTGATGGAGCTGCTCGGCGCCGGCCCTGCGACTGTTGCGCCGAACCGTGGGGCAGGGAAGGAGTGGTCAGTCCGCTCCCATTCGATGCACCCTCCAGCGTCGGTCTAGGACCCGGTTGCCGCAGGTCAGCCCTCTTCTTCGCCGCCGGCGAGGCTTGACCAAGCTTGGCGAGCGGTGACTCGAACGATGCTGTTGTCGCTGCTCAGCTTAGGGAAGATTGCGGCCGCCGCCCGCGACGTTCCGATCTTCGCCAGCCCGATTACGGCCGCGCATTGCAGGTGCTCCTCGTCCCGCTGAAGCGCCCGCTCGTAGATCCCGGAGGCCTCCTCGGGGTTGCCTCGCTCCAGTTGCGCGTCCGCGTACCGCAGCACGCTGTCATGGAACTCAACCTGCTGCCACTCCGAAAGGGAGTCGAGCTCGGGAAAATCCAAGTCGAGGCCGGTCTGCGCCCCGATCCGCGCCCAAGCCTTCATCCCGGCCATCGCGATTTCCTGATTCGCGGACTCCATCGCCTCTAGGCATGCCCCGACGGCCTCGTCGGCGCGCCGGTGACCCAGTGCGGCGAGGATGCGTGGCTTGAAATCATCAGCAGCTTCCGGAAGGGCGGCCAGCAGGGCCTCCTCCGATGCCTTGCCGGGGATCCGCTCCAAGCAGAAGGTGACCTCCTCGCGCAGTTCGGGTTCGTGGACATGCTTCATCACCGCGTTCACCGCGTCCGTGGTCGCGATCAGTGAGAGGTGGCGCAGCGCCGTCGTCTTCTCCACCAAGGCTCGCTCGCCTTCCAACAGCGACAGCAGCTGCATCACGACCTGCTGCCGGGGATCCATCTCCCCAGGGGCGTCCGGACGTCCCACGTTCGCTCCCAGCCTGCGGGGATCGATCGTCTTGCCGACCGAGTGAACGATCACCTTCAGCGCCTCCTCGGCGCTCTTGCGGACGTTCGGCTGGTCGGCGGTCAGCAAGGCGCTGACTTGAGGGATCACGCTGGCGTCGACATCGGCGGCGCCGGACCACGCCTCGTAGTTCGCGTCCTCATCCTCGCTGCGGAGGCCGGCGAGGAACTGGTCTTCCGCCTCGGCTGCCGCCGCGGCAGGAGCCGCGGCCAAGGCCGCCACGCCTATGCCAGCCCGCAGGCCGGCCGACGATCCCGTGAGGTTCATCGCTGTCTTAGTCATTCGAATCAGGTCTCCGTTCGGTAGTTCTCTCTGCGTCCAGCCATAGGTGCCGTCTTCGCGCGCTAGAGGTGCCAAGGCCCCCTGCCCGGCCTACTCAGCATCCGGTTCGCCTCTTGATCATTGCGAACGATCTCGTTCACCGGATCCCAGTCCAGCTTGCGCTGGAGGCGGTAGGAGATGTTGCCGAGGATGCACAAGTTCGACACCCGGTGGGCGGCCTCAATGTCCATGATGGGCCGCTCCCGACTGCGGATGCAGTCCTCGAAGTTTTCGCCGTGCCCGGGACTCTTGAACACCTCGACCCCGCCGTAGGGAATCTCGTAGTCCTTGGCCTTCTGGTCGGTGTCGGTCGTGTTGCGATCCCCGTAGGTGACTGTGACGTGACCGTTGTCCCCCCAGTAGACCGCGCCGTACTGGGCGTCCAAATCCGGCGACGGCTCGCCCGGCTGGGCCCAGGTGAGAGTCCAGTCCGGGTCCTTGAACTCATAGGTGACCGTCATGTGCTGCGGAGTGTCGTAAATTCCGCCGTGATGGGGTTCGCCGGTCGCCTCGACGCTGACCGGCCCCGTCGCGTCAGCGTTCATGATCCACTGGGCGACGCTCATCACGTGGGCGCCGCGGTCTCGGATCTGACCTCCGCCGAAGTCCAGCATCCAGCGGAACCGCCCATGCGTCCTAGTCGAGTTGTAGGGCACCTCGCGGGCCGGACCAATCCACTTGTCGTAGTCCAAGCTGGGTGGCGGTTCCGTGTCTGCGGTCCAATCGCCGCGCGGATTCTCATAGTGCCAGCACTTGACCTCCCGCACGGTGCCGATCTGGTCGTTGTTGATGTACTTCTTGGCGTGGTAGGCGGCCTCTTGCGAGCGCCCCTGCGAGCCGACCTGCACGACGCGGCCGTACCTGCGGGCGGCCGTGACCATGGCCCGCCCCTCCTCCACCGTCTTCGAAGCCGGCTTCTCCACATACACGTCCTTGCCGGCTTGGCAGGCCATGATCGTCATGAGGGCATGCCAGTGGTCGGGTGAGGCGATAAAGACGGCGTCAATGTCCTTGAGCTCGAGCAGTCTGCGGAAGTCCTTGAACAGCCGCGGGCGTCCGCCCACCATGGTGGCCGACATGTCCAGTCGACTTGAATCGACGTCGCACAGCGCGGTCGAGAGCGCTGGCCGCATGTAGCGGTCCCCGGCACCTCCAAGGTTCTCCCACGGCACGACCTTCTGGTCCACGTGGGCGAGCGGCCTGAGGAAGCGGCGCCCCCTGCCGCCGAGTCCAATGTGCCCGAAGTTGAGCCGGTCGCTCGGGGCGGGCGTGGCGAGGACGGACGAGGGGACGATCGTGAACCCCAAGGAAGCGGATGCTGCGCCGGAGACGAAAGTGCGTCGCGAGAGCTGGTTGTTCTTCATGTTGGTGGGTCCCGGCTGCGCCGGGGGCTGGGCGGTCGCGCTGGCAACGCCTCGAACCTGCCTATCTTAGCACCGGCGAGTCCGTTCACTCTGCATCGAGCGACGCCCCGCAGCGACCGGCCGGGAGCGATGCGGGAATGGAGTCGGGCCGCCCGCCCGGAGGCGCCCTTCCTTGAGCGGAAGGTGCCCCCGAGACTGGCGCGGGTCCCGCGCGGGAGCCAGCGTCCGGCTGATAGTCTCGGAGGGATGGATCCCTGCGCAACCTACGACGACGTCAACCTCGTCATCAGGCTCTACGACCTTCGGCGGGACGATCGGATGCGCAAGGCGCGGGCCTGGTTCGCGACCAGCGGGCACTTCTCCTCGCTGGCCGAGTTCGAGGAGCGGTGCCCGCCCGGTAGCGAGGAGATGGGCCAGTACTGGCAAGTCGTGAGCTACTGGGAGATGGCGGCGTCCTTCGTGGCCGCTGGCGTGCTACACAAAGAACTGTTCTTCCAGAACTCCAGCGAGATGCTCGCTGTCTGGATCCGGGTCGAGCCGCTGCTCGGCGCGTTTCGGGAGGCGATGAGTGACCCCCACCTGCTGGGCAACCTGGAAGCCGTGGCGAAGGACCACATGGCTTGGTCGGAGGCCCGCTCGCCCGGCGCGTACGACGCCATGCAGCGGGTAGTGGGCGGCTGAGGCGCCGCGCTCGGCCGCCAGCACGGCCGGCGGCAGGACGGGATCGGCCCGCTCCTGCCTCCACGCGGGATCCGACTCCCCGGAATTGGTGGTAGACTTAGAGCGCCGTGGCGGGCGGACTTGCCCGAGCGTAGGTGCCCGGCTGCCCTCGTCGCAGGCATAGCGTTGCAATGGTGACACCGTGGAGACTTGCCACCTGCGGGCTCCTGCTGGGTGCCGGCCTGTGCATGGCTCAGGATGAGGCCGAGCCACCGGTCGAGGAGAGCGGATTCGTCATCACGGCGGAATCGAACTTGGTCGTCGTGCCGCTGCATGTCTACCGCAAGAAGCAGTCAGTCAACGGGCTGACTAAGGAGGCCTTCGCGCTGCATGAAGACAGCGTGCTGCAGGACATCGCGTTTGTGGAGGGCCCGCCAGCCGAGGGCGAGGAGTCCACTCGTGACGTGCCGACGGAGATCATTTTCCTCATCGACTTCAGCTACAGCGTCATGACGCCCGGGCTGCTCGATTTCACGGCCATCCGCAACACAATGCTGGATCGACTCAGGGACAACGTGCTGATCTCCATTTACGGGTTCGCAGGCAACCTCAAGCACTTCACCGGCCCGACGCGGGACCTCACGAAGCTCCAGTGGGCCCTCAATCAGGCCCATGCCTCGGAAGCGGGCGGCAGCCGCGTCTACGAGGCGATCATCCAGACCGCCAAGCATGCCACGGATCGAGGCGGCAACGTCTCGCGGATGATGATCGTGTTCTCGGACGGGTTCAGCACGACCAAGATCGATCCGGAGGTTGCCGTCCGAGCAGCGTGGGCCTTCGGCATTCCACTCTATCCGGTCGTGCTCGGTCACGACCGCGTCGTGCGGCGGTCGCAGAGGGGTCGCAGCGTCAATGTCCTCGGCCCATCCAGGAACCCGGTCCCCGCGCTCAATCGGGGTTCCAGCTCACGGGATCAAGAGAACCGCATGCGCATCTTCGCCGATATCGGGCCCAAGACCGGCGGGCGGAGCTATGACCTGGAGGTCATCAACAGCAAGGTCATCCGCCACATCCTCGGATCGCTCTCGGAACTGGCTGCGACCGAGTACGTGCTGGGCTACTATCCCAAGGTGGTCGACGAGGCGCTGACGCCTCACGCGGTGCAGGCCAGCCTAACCAGCCAAGAGTATGGAACGCTCTACGGCGGCCACCGATTCGTCATGCATTGAGCGGTCCAGTCGCTCGGATTCCCGTCACCCGACGGTCTACGCTCCCCGAGCGGCTGCAATCGGGGTCCCGGAAGATCGGCCGGCCGCTAGCCCATCCCGGCCTTGGCTAGGACGATGCCGTACTCAGTCGCGGTCACGGGTGTCACCGACAGCCGGCTACGCCGGACGAGCACCATGTCGGCGAGGTCTGGATCCCTCTTGAGTTCGGCCAGCGTGACCGGCCGCTCCAGCGGCCTGACCGGCCGGATGTCCACAGCGCTCCAGCGAGCGTCTTCGGTGGTCGGGTCTTGGTAGTGCTCACGGGTGACTTCGGCCACTCCCACGACCGTGCGGGACCTGCCCGAGTGGTAGTAGAGCAGGCGGTCGCCGACGGACATCTTGCGCAGGTTGTTGCGGGCCTCGTAGTTGCGGATGCCGTCCCAGTAGGTCCACCCGTCCTCCACTAGGTCGTCCCACGAGTAGGCTCTGGGTTCGGTCTTGACTAGCCAGTACTGTCGGTTCGGTGCCGCCATCCAGCAGGCAGGATAGCAGAGCCGGCACTCGGGCTTCCGCCGGGCTTGCCGGCCGGCGGAGACAGGCCGGAGCGGGCCTCGGCCTTCACCGCCCGAGCATTCTACGGAGGTTGTCCTTGTGGCGCCAGAACAGGTACAGCGTCATCAGCGCCGAGTACTTGGTGTGCGGCATGCCGAGGTCGGGATGGAAGTGCAGCAACACCGTGAAGAACACCCACGACGACAATGAGGCCAAGGCGCCGCCCTCGCCGTACTTCAAACGGCTGCCTGCGATCCGCACGACCAGGAAACACGCCCCCGACCAGACTGCCATGAGCGGATACAGGGCCAGCATCGCGCCGCCGCCGGTGGCGATGCCCTTGCCGCCCTGGAACTTCAAGAACGGCGAGTAGCAGTGGCCGAAGACCGCTCCGAGGGCGAACAGCCAAGCGTGGTTCAGTGGCTGTTCGGGGCTCCATAGCAGCCACACCGGGAGAAAGCCTTTGCCCACGTCCCCGATCAGGGCCACCACTGCCCGGCGTTTGTCGAAGCGAAGGACGTTGTTGAATCCCGGGTTGCCCGAGCCGATGTCCAGCAAGCTGGTGCCCGATCCGAGCATCGCGATGGGCGAGAACGGGATCGCGCCGATGAGGAAGCTCCCGAGGAGCTTGAGGAGGAGTTCAAGGTCGATGTCCATGGATCTTCAAGTGTCAAGGATCGGAGTCAGGGCGATCAGGCCCGCCACCGCCGCCGTCGTGAAGTTGGAGAGGGTCGCCGCCAGCAGGGCGCGCAGCCCCAAGCCCGCGACCTCCGCTCGCCGCTCGGGCACGACCGCTCCGAGCGTGCCGATCAGGATGCCGATCGAGCCGATGTTGGCGAAGCCGCACAGCGCGTAGGTGGCCACCAAGAGCGACTGCGGCGCGATGGCGTCCTTGATCTGAGCCAGTCCCGCGAAGCTGATCACTTCGTTGAGCACCACCCGCGTGCCGAGCAGGTTCCCGACCGCCGCAGCGTCAGCCCAGCTGACGCCCAGCAGCCAAGCCAGCGGGGCGCAGACCGGGCCCAGCACAGCTTGGATGCTCGAAGGGAACCAAGGAGCGCCCAGCAGGCCTTGGATGCCGGCCAGCGCCCCGTTCACGACAGCGATCAGCGCCACGAAGGCGATCAGCATGGCCGAGATCTGCAGCACGATGTTCAGGCCCTCCGACGCTCCGCTCGCAGCCGCGTCCACGGCGTTGCTGTGCGCCCCCGGGGATTGGGCCGGGACTCGCCCGAAGGTCTCCGCAACCTCCGACTCGGGCTCGAGGAGCTTCGCGAAAAGGATGCAGGCCGGACCATTCATCACGATCGCCGTCACCAAGTGCTCCAAGGGCACTCCTCCAACCTGCACGTACGCGAACAGGATGGCGACCGAAACGGTCGCCATGCCGCCCGTCATCACCAGCATCATCTCGGACCGAGTCATGCGACTCAAGTACGGGCGCACGGTAAGAGGCGCGGCAGACTGGCCGAGGAACAGATTGGTCGCCACGGTCAGCGCCTCCGCGCCGCTTACGCGGAGCCCGCGCTGCATGAGCAGCGCCAGCAGGGCTACGATCCGCTGCATCACGCCGAGGTGGTACAAGACCGCGGAAATGCAGGCGATGAGGATGATCACGGGCAGGGTCTGGAACGCGAGAATGTACTCCCCGCCCGAACGGCCCAAGGGCCCGAACACGAAACCGCTGCCCTCCTCGGCCAGCTCGACGAAGCGCGTGAAGCCGCTGGCGAAGGACCTCAGCAGGCCGCCGAACGGAGTTCTCAGCGCGAGCACCGCGAGGAGCACCTGCGCCCCGAGGCACCATCCGACCATGCTCCATCGGATTCGGCTGCGAGCCGAGGACAGGGCGAAGGCGACTCCGACGGCGGTTGCGACTCCGAGCAGGCCCATGGGGCGACTCACCATTGTAGTGCTCGGCCAGCTGCTCGCTGGGAGTTAGACTGCCGTCATGAGACCCGAGTCCCGGCCGGTGGACCCGGCCAAGCTGCCCCAGCTGGCGCGAGAGACGATGGAACGGGCCAAGTTCCCGATGCTCGGCAGCGTCGACGGTTCGCGCCCCCGTCTGCGACCGGTCTCCCCAGTCGAGACGCAGGGCTTCACGGTGTTCGTCGCCTCGCTGCGCAGCTCCGGCAAGACCGCCGAGCTGCGGCGCAATTCGGCAGTGGAGCTGTGCTACCTCGACGACCGGCATGACCAAGTGCGGATCGAGGGCCGCGCCGAGATCGTCACCGACTCGAGAGTCCGTGGCAAGATCTGGGAAGCTAACCCGCTGCTGAGGAGGCTTCTCGGTTCGATCGACAACCCCGAGTTCATGCTCTACCGCATAGCGCCCGCCCGCGTGCGCTTCATGCGCGAGTGGGCGCTGGAGTACTTCGAGGTTCCGCTGGACTGACGCAGGCCGGCAACGGGCCCGCCGGCCACGGACGCAAAGCGCTACAATCGCTGCAGGATCAGCCTTTCATGAACCGACGCGAATTCCTGTCCACCACCGGGGCCTCCGCTGCAGCGCTTACCGCCGCCCAGTACTCAAGGGTCCTGGGCGCCAACGACCGCCTGCAGACGGCCGTGATCGGCGTCAACGGACGGGGCAAGTCCCACATCAAGGCCGCCGCCACGAACTCCGGCATGCAGGTCGCGGCCGTGGTGGACATCGACCAAGCGGTTGCCGAGAAGGCGATTGCCTACACCAAGCAGTTCCAAGAGTCGACTCCGAAGGAGTACCGAGACCTGCGGGACATGCTCGCCGACAACGAGATCGACGTCGTCTCGATCGCCACCACCAACCACTGGCATGCCCTCTCCACCATCTGGGCCGTGCAGGCAGGCAAGGACGTGTACTGCGAGAAGCCGGCCAGCCACAACATCTGGGAAGGCCGCAAGATGGTCGAGGCGGCGCGCAAGCACCGGCGAATCGTCCAGATTGGCCAGCAGTCGCGATCCACTCCGTACAAGATCGAGGCGGTCGAGCAGCTCCGCGAAGGTGTCATCGGCGAGGTGTACCTAGCCAAGGGGCTGTGCTACAAGCGACGCAAGTCGATCGGAGCGACGCAAGTGAGCGCCGTCCCTCCGGGAGTCGACTACGACATCTGGCTGGGGCCGGCGCAGCCGTACGAGTTCAAGCAGAATCGGTTCCATTACAACTGGCATTGGCATTGGGCGTTCGGCAACGGCGACATCGGCAACCAAGGCGTCCATGAGATGGACGTGGCCCGCTGGGGAATGGGACTCGACCACCTGCCGGCAGCGGCCTTCTCCGCCGGCGGCCACTACGTCTACGACGACGATCAAGAGACCCCCAACACGCAGCTGGCAACCTTCGACTACGGCGACCGCCAGCTGCAGTTCGAGGTACGCGGGCTGATCACCGGGGGCGAGTGCCGCCTGCTGGAGGACTCAGGCAACGGCTCTCACACGATTGGCGTGATCTTCTTCGGACGCGACGGATACCTGACCGTCTCCAACCGGGGCTACCAGACCTACTTGGGGGAGAAGCGCGAACCGGGGCCGAGCCGGCAGGCCGAACGGGAGGACACGACCGCCCTCCACTTCGAGAACTTCCGCCAAGCCGTGCTGAGCCGGCGCGCCAGCGATCTGAACTGCGACGTGCTGGAAGGGCACCTGTCCGCCGCGCTGTGCCACTTGGCCAACATCTCGTACCGGACCGGTGACAAGCTGCTGTTCGACGCCGACAAGGAGCGCTTCATCGGCAACTTCGGCGCCGACACACTCCTCAAGAGGGACTACCGCGATCCCTGGGTGGTGCCCGAGCAGGTCTAACGGACGCCGCCTCGGCGCGGGCTAAGCCGCGGGCGCCGCCGGCCGGCGGCCTAGTGGTCTGCAGGCAGCTGCGCCCGCAGGTCCTTCAGCTGGCGCTCCAGCTTGCGCGTGCGACTGCCCAGCATCGCCAGATAGCCCGCATGCAGCGCCCAAGCGATGCTGAACGCGGCCCATAGCCACTTGAGGTTCTCTTCCATCGTCTCGACTCCTCTCCCGTCAGCGGGCGGCCTGAACCCGCCGTCTCGTCGCGTCTACGGCCCGCTCCAGCCGCTCGATGGCGCGGCGCCGGCGGACCAGGCAGGCGTACAGCAGCGCGAACGCGACAATCGTGAACAGCAGCACCAATGTCATCCTCGGATCCAGCGAACCGCCGCCGCCGATCACCGGAGCGGGGTGCTGTGTCCTCCACCAGCGATTGGCCATGTACACGATCGGCACATCCACCATGCCGAAGATCGACACCACGGCGCAGATCACCGCCCGCTGGCCGGGCTCCTCGATGGACTGCCGGAGGATGAGGTACGCCGCGTAGATCAGCGCCAGCAGCAGCATGGTCGTTAGCCTGGCGTCCCACGCCCAGTACACCCCCCACACGGGCTTGGCCCACAGGCAGCCGGTGATGAGGTTGACGCAGGCGAACAGCAGGCCCGCCTCGTTGCAAGCCACCGACAGGTCGTCCAGCGACGCCTTGCGGCTGGACAAGTACCCGACGGCAGAGAAGCCGCCCACGAAGAACCCGCCGAACGCTACCGCAGCGGAGGCGACATGGATGTAGAAGATGCGCTGCACAACGCCCATGGACGCCTCGTTGGGCACATAGACGAAAATCAGGTACATGGACGCCAGCACCATCAGGGCCGCGGCCGCTCCTAGTGGATTCGGTATCGCCTTGCGCATTCTCTGCAACGCTCCATCCAAGTGTACCCAAGCATGCCGGCCCTCGTGAGCAGCGCTCGCCCGCAGCCCCAAAGCCGGCCGGAGGGCAGCCGGCCGGCGCCGCCGATCGGAATCGAGTGCGTGCCCAATTTCTCCGAAGGGCGCCGCGCCGCGACGCTTGACGGCCTGCAAGTCTCGATCCAGTCAGCCGGGGCAGCGCTGCTGGATGTGCATGCCGACCCCGACCACAACCGGTCGGTCTTCACCTGCGCCGGATCGGAGCGGGAGCTGGAGCTGGGCGTGGCTCGCGCCGCCGCCTGGGCCATGGAGAACATCGACCTGCGAGCGCACCGGGGCGCCCATCCGCGGATCGGAGCGATCGACGTAATTCCCGTCGTCCCGCTCGTCCGGAACTCGACCCCCGCCTGCCTGCGGCTCGCCCGCAGCCTCGCCCAGGCGCTGTGGCATGATCTCGGGCTTCCCGTCTACTTGTACGGTTCCGCAGCCAGGATCGCGGAGCGGGCCCGCTTGGAGACGGTGCGCAAGATCGGCTTCGAGCGGCTCCGTGAACTCGTGCGGGCGGGACGGGTGCAGCCCGATGTCGGAGGCCCAGAACTGCATCCCACCGCCGGAGCCTGCTGCGTGGGAGTGCGCGAGCCGATGGTCGCCTTCAACGTGCTGTTTGACGCCCGGAACGCCTTGGCGGCCAGCGCGATCGCCAAGGCGGTGCGTCAGTCCTCCGGGGGCCTGAAGGGTGTCAAGGCGCTGGGCCTTTACATGGCGTCCGCCGACAGGGCCCAAGTCTCAATGAACATCACGCGCCTAGACCGCGTCAATGTGGCGGACGCCTATGACGCGGTCTGTGCGGAAGCTGCCGAGCGCGGCGTGGCCGTGCTCGGCAGCGAATTGGTGGGCTTGGCGCCCCGGGCCGCCTTGGGGGCCCACCCGGAGCGCCTGCGCATCCGTGGGTTTCATCCTCGGATGCTGCTGGAAAACCGCCTTCGCAGCTGCTGAGCGGCCGTTAGTGGCTGGAGGCCGCCCTCGGGGGAGGGAAGTCCAGCCGGACGCTCAGGACCTCCGTCGCGGGTACCCTCCTCCGGACCGGGACCGCGGCGGTCGCGAACCGCGCCGCCCGCGCGGCCCTGGCCGCCCGCGGTCGCGGTCACCATCCCTGGGCCTGGAGCGGTAGGGGCGCCGCCCCTGCGGCCGATCCCGTCCCGGCGGCCGATCCCGTCCCGGCCGTTCCCGGTAGGATCCTCCGCTGCGGTCTGCCAAGACCGCCCGGCGGCTCAGCTTGATCCGCTTGCCGTCGTACGCCAGGCACTTGACCAGCACTTGGTCGCCTTGGTTCAGCTCATCGCTCACCTCGCGCACATGGTGCTCGGAGATCTCGCTGATGTGGAGCAGGCCCTCTGTGCCGGGGAAGATCTCCACGAACGCGCCGAAGGCGGCGATCTTGGTGACCGTCCCTAGGTACTCCTTGCCGACTTCCGGGCTGGCCGTGAGCGCCTTGATGCGTTCCATGGCCACTTTGCCGCTCTTGCCGTCGGTGGCGGCGATGCTGACCGTGCCGTCGTCGCTGACGTCGATCTTCGCGCCGGTCTCCTCGGTCAGGGCCTTGATGGTCTTGCCGCCCGGTCCGATCACGTCGCGGATCTTGTCCCGCGGGACCGTGATCTGCGTGATGCGCGGAGCATGGTCGGAGATGTCCTCCCGCGGCCCCTCGATCGTCGCGCGCATGGTCTCCAAGATCTCGAGGCGCGCCTTGCGCGCCTGTGCAAGCGCCTTCTCAAGCACCGCCAGGCTGACCTTCGGCTGCTTGATGTCCATCTGCAGCGCGGTGATGCCGTCCTGCGTTCCAGCCACCTTGAAGTCCATGTCGCCGAAGTGGTCTTCGGCGCCGGCGATGTCGGTGAGAACCACGAACTCCTCGTCCTGCGAGACGAGGCCCATGGCGATGCCCGCCACAGGGCTCTTGATGGGCACGCCGGCGTCCATCAGCGACAGCGCGCCGCCGCAAACCGTTGCCATCGAGCTCGATCCGTTCGACTCCAGGATGTCGCTCACCACCCGAATGGTGTAGGGGAAGTCCTCCTGGCTGGGCATGACCGGCGTCAGAGCCCGCTCCGCCAGCAGGCCGTGGCCGATTTCCCGGCGCCCGGCTCCGCGCATGAAGCCCGTCTCGCCGACGCAGAACGGCGGGAAGTTGTAATGCACCATGAAGCGCTTCTCGTGGTCCGGATCCTCGATGCGCTCCTGGCGCTGGCCGTCCGTCTTCGTCCCCAAGGTGGTCGAGACCAGCGCCTGTGTCTCGCCCCGGGTGAACACCGCCGAACCGTGGACGCGCTTCAGCTCGCCGATCTCGCAGCTGATCGCGCGGATCTCGTCGGGGGCCCGTCGGTCGGGCCGTCGCCCCATACCGAAGACCTGCTGCCGGAACATCTTCTCCTGCCACGGGCCCAGGAAGGCCTTGACCTGCGCGGCCTGCTCCGGATCGTCAGCATAGGCCTGCTGGATCTCTTTCTTGATCGCCCCGAACAGCGCGTAGCTCTCGAGCTTGGGATGGCTGCTGGTGTCGAGCGCGTCGGCGGCCCGCTCGCCCCAGCGCTCCTCGATCTCGGCGCGGAGTTCGTGATCGACCGTCATCGGGACGAACTCGCGCTTGGCCTTGCCGGCCAGGCTCTTGAGTTCCTCGATCGCGCTGATGGCCTGCTTGGCGGCCTCGTGGCCCCGGCGAATGGCCTCCAGCATGCCCTCCTCACCAGCCTCATTGGCGTCAGCCTCGACCATCACGATGCCGTCCGTCGCGGCCGCGACGGTGATGTTGATGTCGGCCTCTTGCGTCTCCTGGTAGTTGGGGTTGACGATCCACTCGTCCCCCGCAACTCTGGCGATCCGAACGGTCGCGGTGGTCAGCTCCACGGGGATGTCGGAGATTGCCACGGCAGCCGCCGCGCCGAGCATCGCGTAGACGCTGGGGTCGTGCGTGGGGTCGGCGGACACGACATTCGCGATGACCTGCGTGTCGTTGCGGAAGCCATCCGGGAACAGCGGCCGCAGCGGGCGGTCGATCAGGCGGCAGGTGACCACCTCCTTGTCGGACGGGCGCCCTTCGCGCTTGATGTACCCTCCTGGGAAGCGACCTGCCGCATAGGTGTATTCCCGGTAATCGACGGTCAGCGGGAAGAAGCTGATGCCCTCTCGGGGTTCAGCGGCACAGGTGGCGGCTACAAGGACTTGAGTGTCCCCGCAACGCACGACGACGGCGCCGCCCGCTTGCTTGGCGAGGCGACCGGTCTCCAGCGAGACCGTCTTCCCGTCAAGTTCGAACTCTACAGTGTGTTTCATTTTTCCTTCTGTTCTTGTCAGGCCGAGCCCCGGTTGGGCTCGGCTGGCCCGTGGCCGCGCCAGAGATGCGGTGCGGATTTTGCTTCGCCCGCCAAGTCCGCAGGGGACTCTGTGGCGGGAAGCGGTAGTAAGAGGGACTTGACGAGTCGCTGCCGTGGACCCAAGGCCGCAACCGCATCAGCGGCCACGCCTTGGGCTGGGCCCGCTCCGGGCCGGGCTTCAGCCCCGGAGACCTAGCGACTCGACTACCCTAACGTATTCCTGCGGATTCTTCCTACTTAGGTACCGCAGCAGGCGCCTCCGCCTGCTCACCATCTTCAACAGCCCGCGCCTGGACGCGAAGTCCTTGCGGTGGGCCTTGAGGTGCTCCGTGAGGTCCTTGATGCGACGCGTCAGCGTCGCGATCTGGACTTGCGAGGAGCCTACGTCCTTGACGTGGGCTCCATGTGTCTTGACGATTTCTTGCTTCGCCTCAGGTGCGAGAGGCATCTCAGGTCCGGTCTCCTTCCGTATCCAACTCTGCTTGGCCTGACTTCAGTCTAGCAGACCGGGGCCGGGCCCGCGCGAATTCATTCGGAACGGCACATGTAGCCTCGAATCCGCTCGCGATCCGCTCCGTCCGTGCCATCATGGAAACGGTGAGCGGCGTCGATCTTGGCCCGGCACCCCGCGGGGGGCGACGCGGAGTGCGGGCGGGCTGCCGGTGCGGCGTGGGAGCGCGCGTTCTCGCGGTCGCGCTGGTGGCGTGTTGGACTGTCCTGGGGCAGGAGCGGCCGGTTGCGCCAGCGGACGGTCCCCCGAACCAGTACGTCGGCGGTGCCGTCTGCGCCGGCTGCCACGGGCAGGAGGCGGTCGCGTTCCGGACGAACCCCCACTGGCAGGCCGCCGATCCAGGCAGCCGGCATCCGCGCGGTTCCGGGTGCGAGGCCTGCCACGGGCCCGGCTTCCTGCATGCCACCAGCGCCGACCCCGAGGCCGTGCTCGGATTCTCCTCAATGCCCCAAGCGGGCGCCCAAGACCTGTGCCTCGGGTGTCATTCCGACGACTTAGGAAAGATGCACGCGCGTCGGTCGGCGCACGCCACGGGCGAGGTCGGCTGCACCAGCTGCCATTCGATCCATCAGGCGCGCGGCCCGGGCCCCCTGCTGGCGGGTGTGGAGCGCGAGCTCTGCTACGGCTGCCACGCCGACATCCGCGCCCGGTTCAGTATGCCTTTCAAGCACCGCGTGAACGAGGGCTCAGTCGACTGCACGGATTGCCACAATCCGCACGGCGCGCCGGTCTCGACTTGGCGCACCGCTCACGCTCCGCGCATGGTCAGCTCAGCGCTTGGAGACCGCCAGCCTTGCGTCGGCTGCCACGCCGACAAGCGCGGGCCGTTCGTGCACGAGCATGCACCGGTCCGGGTCGAGGGCTGCCAGAGCTGCCACGAGCCGCACGGCAGCACGAATCCTCGGCTGCTGCACCGCCCGAACCCGTTCACGCTGTGCTTGGAGTGCCACAGCGACATCGCCGGCTTCGGGGCGCGGGGCACCTCCATCCCGGGGCCCGGCAGATTCTCGCACAACCTAGCTGACCCCGCGGTGCGCGAGTGCGTGGTCTGCCACTCCCGGATCCACGGATCCAACGTGGACCGGTGGTTCCGCCGATGACCCCGGCGACGACGCTGGCGATGCTGCTGGTCGCGACCTCGATGCTGGCGGCGCAGGAGCCGATCGTACCGTCTGGAGCCGGCACGGGCGAGTCACGAGAGGCGGGCAGCTACCTGGTGTCGAATTCGTTCGAGGCCGGTTACCGGGCGCGGGCCGTGGGCGGGGATGCCGACCTGTATCGGGCCGTCGCAAACTACGGTGCCGGTGCCCGCCTCTTCGCCGGTAGTGTCCGGGTGGCCGGCTTGGAGGGGCGCGGCGCCGTGGACGAATTCGTGGCGCGCACGTCGGGAGCGCCGGGCGATCCATACCAGTCGCATTCGGTCCAAGTGGAGAAGGACAGCATCTTTCGCTACGAGATGCGGTACCGGCTGCACCAGTACCAGAACCGGCTGCCGACCCTGTGGTCGGGCGAACGCGGCCTTCGAACGGAGCGCTCCGACCAGGCGCACCTGCTGACGCTGCGCCCGGGGACGCGGCTCGAGGTCCAGTTGGGCTACGACCGCAACAGCCGTTCCGGCCCGGCCTTCGGGTCGGAGGCGGTCGCCGACGGATTCGCGGGCTTCGACCGGCAGAGCTTCCTGCGTTTCCTGACGGACCTGCGCCAGAGAACCAACACCTATCGGGGCGGCCTCTCCGCCCGAATTGCCGGCCTCGCGGTCACGATCCTGCATGCAGCCGACCTGTATGACGAGCGGGCGGTCTCGGCGGACGCCGCGCACCTCCCGACGCTCGCCGACAACGTGCAGCCGGTCGAGGCTCTGGTTCGGTCCGAGCCATTCCGTGGGCGGACCCCGGTCACGACGCTGGCGGTACGCACCGCGAAGGAGCGCGCCCTCGGCTTCACCGCGCGCCTCGTGCATTCCGGAGGCTACCGCAACTCAAGGCTGCTGGAGAACGTGACCGTCGAGGATCCAGCTAGCAGCGCTTCGACCGTCCGGGACACTCTAGTCAGCGGCGGCGGCCGACGCCAGCACAGCTCGGGCGAGTTCACGGCCGTCATTCTGCCGGGCAGTCGCTGGACCCTCACCAACACATCAGCCTTCCACAACACCCGCATCGACGGGCAGGTCGCCTTCCTCGAGACCGGTCTCTACGAGAACGAGTTTCTGGCGTTGGAGCATCTCGGTGTCCGCCGACTGTCCAACGCGGTGGAAGCGACCTTCCGCCCGGTTCGCCAAGTCGGATTGTTCGGCGCTCACCGCTACTCGACGCGCCGAGTGCGATCGTCGGAAGCGCTGCGATTCGGGGACTTCGGATTCGGCTTGGACTCGGAGGAGGTGGACAACGCTGTTCACGCCACGGCTGCCGGAGTGCGCTGGATGCCGCTGCCTGGCGTCAGGGCGTCCGCCGACTTGGAAGTCGGCCGGGCCGACCGGCCGCTGGCCCCCACCGCCGAGCGGGAGTTTCGCAACGATTCGCTGCGCGTTCGGTGGCGCGACGGGGAATGGGGCGCGGGAGCGTTCTGGAAGCGAAGGTCCAACGACAATCCAACCGAGCTGCTCGCCTTCAGCTCCAAGAGCGCCTCGTGGGGGCTGAACGGCTCGTGGCTGCGCCCCGACTGGGGACTGACCGCCGACGCCAGCTACGCGCTGCTCTCGTTGGATGTCGCGGCCGGCATCCTCAACCTCTTCGACTTCGGAACGCCGGGCCAGCCCGACAGGAGCCGGAGCGCCTACCGGAGCCGCATTCACAACGCGCAGCTAGGCCTTCAATGGGAAGCCCGCGAGGGAGTGACTCTGGCGCTCGCCTACTCGCTCACCAAGGATGTCGGCGCCGGGCGAGGTGACATCGAGGCGGTCGAGCACGACGGCTTCTCCTTGACGGATGCCGTCTTGCTGTCCTCGCTACCCATGGGCTACCACTCACCCAGCGGAAGGCTGTCGGTCCGCGTCGCGAAGTCCGTCACTTGGAATCTGGGATGGCAGTACTACGCTTACTCGGAGCGGTTTCGCGGGCGGCGGGGCTTCCGGGCCCATGTCGGCTACTCCAGCCTAGCGCTGAGCTTCTAGGGCTGGACATCCCCGCCCGCTGGGGAGCGATCGGTGCCTTGGAGGCCGGGGCCGGAAGTGCGCGACGCCCACCTGCGCACGGCTATCCAGACGACGCCGGCACCGCCAGCTCCTGACGCAAGGCTGACAACGTCATCGTCTGCAGCACGGCCTTGCCCGGACCTGTCAGCGTGGCCAAGAACAGGCCTTCGCCGCCGAACAGGGAGGCCTTGATCCCCCCGGTCCGCTGGATGCTGTAGCCAACCGACTCGTCGAAGCAGACGATGCAGCCGGTATCGACTTGGATCGTCTCGCCGTGGTCCAGATCGAAGTCGACGAAGTCGCCGCCGGCATGCACGAAGGCGAGGCCGTGGCCCGACAGGCGCTGCAGGATGAATCCCTCTCCTCCGAACACTCCCGCCCCGAGGCGCTTGGTCAGGGCGATGCCCAACTGGACGCCCGCCTCGCAGGCCAAGAATCCGCCCTTTTGCACGAGGAGCGGGCGGTCCGGCTCAATGCGGACTGGACGCAGCCGTCCGGGGAGCGGCCCGGCGAAGCCCACTTCGCCCGGCCTGCGCGGGCACGAGAAGTGCGTGAGGAATAGTGACTCTCCGGCCAGCTTGCGCTTCACGCCGCCGAAGATCTTCCCGAGCCCCTTGCCGCGCATCGTCGCTTTCAGCTTCACATCGGGAGTCTTGTAGATCATCCGGCCGGCCTCGGCGTACACCTCCGTGCCCGCCTCGAGCCGGATGCGGACCAGTTCCAAGTTACTTCCTTCGATCTCGTAATCAAGCATGCTCCCGCGCCGCTCCGATTGTAAGCCGGCGTGCTTGGCTGGCCCGCCCGCGGCCTGTGGGGGATTGGGAACGCACTAGTCGTGGAGTCTCGGAGGCGAATTGCCGGACTCGTAGCGAGGGCGAGGAAGCCTCTGGTGGATTGGTGGGGCGGAGCGACGCTGTACCAGTAGAATGAGGCCATGGGTTCGGCGGCTAGGATTGTGCTCGCCGCAGCCGTGGCTGCAGCCCTGTGGGCCCAGTCGGGCCTCACGTACCCTCAGTTGCGGCAATTCATCGAGTCCTCTGTCGAGCAGAAGCTACGGGACAAGGACGTCGCGAACTACCTCAAGCGGCAGGTGGTTCACTTCGCGATCACGGACCAGCTGGTGGACGAGTTTGTCGGCTGGGGCATTGGCCCGCGCACACTGAAGGCGCTGCAGGCGCTGCAGGTCACGACAGCCGGATTTCCCGAGCCGGCCCCAAAGCCGAGGGAAGAGCCGCCCGCTAA
Source organism: Bryobacterales bacterium (assembly GCA_963662745.2). GTDB lineage: Bacteria > Acidobacteriota > Terriglobia > Bryobacterales > UBA6623 > VXMF01. The sequence continues at coordinate 1,348,637 of CAXXUI010000001.1, read as the reverse complement.
GCCGCGCCAGCCACCTCCGCCCAGTCCTCAGGAGCAGCGGCGAATCGTCGAGACTGCCCGCGAGAAGGCCCGGGCCTACACTGACGAGCTACCCAACTACGTCTGCCTGCAGGTGACACGCCGGTTCTTCGATCCGACCGGCTTGGAAATGGATTGGCTCAGCCACGACGAGATCAAGACCAGGGTCAGCTATGTCGATGGGTCCGAAGACTACGAAATCCTCACTGTGAACGACACCGCCACCACCAAAGGCTTCCGAGAACTCGGCGGTACGACGAGCACCGGGGAGTTCGGAACGATCCTCAAGAGCCTGTTCGCGTACGAGACGGATGCGCAGTTCCGCTGGGCGCGGCACTCGCTGCTTCGGGGCAAGCCAGTCTATGTCTTCCACTTGGAGGTTCCGCTGAGCCGCTCGAACTGGACACTGACATCGCACGGAGCTGCATCCGCCGACGGGATGCGCACTATTCGCGCCGGCTATACCGGATTGGTCTACTTCAACAAGCGAAGCGGGGAAGTTCTGCGCATCCTGATGGAGGCCCAAGGCATTCCGAGCGACTTCCCGATGCACGAGGCGCGGTCTCGCCTCGATTACGATTTCATCGACCTCAGCGGCGAATCCTTCCTGCTGCCACTCAAGGCGCAGGCGTACATCCGCACCGGGCGCCTGCTGACCCGAAACGACCTTGAGTTCCGGCTGTACCGGAAATTCACGGCGGAGGCGACCATCACTTTTGACGAGATCGAAGACTTGGAACCCCTGCCCGAAGATGAGCCGCAGCAGTAGCGCCGGAATCGCGCGCGGGCGTCCCCGAACACGAGCGACTGGCACGATTGCGTCCGTGGGTTGCCTGCTGGCCCTGCTGGTATCGGCTCCCGCCTCCGGAGCGGAGCGGCCGCCGAACGTCGTGCTCATCATGGCGGACGACGTGGGCTTCGAATGCTTCGGGGCCTACGGCAGCGCGCAGTACCGGACCCCGCGGATCGACCGTCTGGCCGACAGCGGCGTGCGCTTCACCAACTGCTACGCGACGCCGCTCTGCACGCCGAGCAGGGTCGCCCTCATGACCGGGCTGAGCAATGTCCGGAACTACGCCGACTTCGGCGCTCTCCTTCCGGACCAATTCACCATGGCCAAGGCGTTCTCGGACAGCGGCTACGTCACCGCGGTGGCCGGCAAGTGGCAGCTGCAGGGCGGCACGAACGCCGCTGGCGTGCCTGCCGGCGACGGTTTCGACACGTATTGCTTGTGGAACACGGCCAAGACAGGGAGGAGTCGCTACTGGAATCCGTCGATCGAGTGCGACGGCTCGATCGTAGAGGCCGGCGAGGACGCCTATGGCCCGGACTTGGTCGTGGATTTCCTGCTCCGCTTCATCGAGGACAACCGGGACCGACCGTTCTTCGCCTACTATCCGATGATCTTGCCGCACTCCCCGTTCGACCCCACGCCACACTCCACAGACCGCGGGTCCGAGGATGAGCAGCGGAACTTCGAGGACATGGTGGCCTACACCGACCATCTGGTGGGCCGCCTCCACGACAAGCTGGAGTCGCTGGGGCTATTGCGCCAGACCATCTTCGTGTTCACAGCAGACAACGGATCGCACAACCGCCTGACATCGTCCCTGTCCGGCTCGCGGATCCGTGGAGACAAGGGCGCCCCCACCGATGCCGGCACCCATGTCCCGCTAATCGTCAGCGCGCCGGGGCTGGTTTCGGGCGGGCGAGTGCTCGACGATTTGATTGACTTCACCGACTTTCTGCCCACGCTGTCAGATGCGGCCAGCCTCCAGCTTCCCGATGACCTAGCCACCGACGGCGTCAGCTTCTGGGATCGGCTCCAAGGGCGTCCCGGCAAGCCTCGCGAGTGGCTGTTCACGTACTACTTCCCGCGTCCGTATGCCACGGACTCGTTCAGCACTCCTTACACGCATCCCGAGGTCGTCTATGTCCGGGACAAGCGCTACAAGCTCTACGGCGGCGGCGACCTGTTCGATGTCCGGAGCGATCCTGACGAGCGCCATCCCTTCGATCCGGCCGACGACGGGACGCGAGAGGTTCGCCGCAAGCTGGAGCGGGCACTCGGCTCGATGCCTCGGCAGGGCCTGCAAGTTCCCCTGGATCGCAGCCGGGCCTCAAGCGCTGCAGCGCGGCCGCGCTGGGAGCGCGACTGACCCCGCGATCGCCATCGTCCACCCTCGCGCGCTGGCACCGACTTTGGCTGTCGCCGTAGAACCTACTGGCTCACCGGCTGCAATCCACACCTGCGTAGCGTCTCGTGCCGGACGCGGCGGCACGCTGTCAGCCCGAAGTCGAGCCGCTTGGAGCAGCCCGCACCTTCCGCCCACTCACAGTGCCGACGCGACCGTTGCCACAGTCCGATGCTATGGTGCCGGCGGCAACCCATGTATCGCGAGGTCGTGCGGGCCAAGCCGGTCCGGTTCGGCGGCGGTGGCTGAGTGTCGGGCTACCGAAGCGCAGGGTCCGGCGTGCCAGAGCAGGTCGGCTGCCGACGGGCTACGATAGGCGCATGCATCAGAAGTCCGCCGCGCCCGCAGCCTTTACGGCTTGGATAATCGCTCTGTGCGGCTGCTCCGGGCCTGATGCCGGTCCCCCACCGCCGACCGAGGTGCGCATGATCGAAGAGGAGCTGCACGGAGTCACAGTCCAAGATCCTTATCGGTGGCTGGAGCAAGCCGACCGCGCCGAGTCCCAAGCTTGGATCGATGCTCAGTCGGCCTATTCAAGTTCATACCTAGGCCGGCTGCCCTCCCGCGAGTCGATTCGGAGGCGCATGGCAGAAATCCTCGGCTCGGGTTCCATCTCGACGCCTGTCGAAGCCGGAGGGCGGTACTTCTTCTCCCGCAGGCACGGCAATCAGGACCAGCCTGTCGTGTACATGCGCGCGACACTTGACGGCGAGGATCGCGCCCTGCTGGATCCCAACGAGATGAGCGACGACGGCACAACCACCATCGACTGGTACGTGCCGTCCAAGGACGGCAGCTTGCTGGCGTACGGCAAGTCGGTCGAAGGAACGGAGACCAGCACGATGTTCATCTTGGATGTCGAAGCCGGATCCGACTTGGGAGATGTCTTTGAGAAAGTGCGCTTCGCCAACCCGCAGTGGCTTGAGGACGGTTCGGGGTTCTACTATTCCCGACCTCGCGACGTGACTTCGATCGGGCCCGGCGAGGAGCTCTACGACCGCCGGGTGTACTTCCACCGGTTGGGCGAGCCGGTTGAGCAGGATCGGATGCTGTTCGGAGAGGGATTGGAAAAAGAGCACATTCCGGATGCGAATCTAAGCCATGACGAGAGATTCCTATTGCTCGACACGTTTCTCGGCTGGGGACGGAACCACCTGTACGTGCGCGACCTGCAGACCGGGCGCACGGTGACCGTGGCCGAGGACGGGGAGCACAGCTACACCGGAGAGATGCTGGGCGGCACGCTGTACTTGCTGACGAACTGGGAGGCGCCGCGGTACAGAGTCGTGGCGGTTGACCTAGGCAATCCCGGGCGGGAGCATTGGAAGGACGTCATTCCTGAGAGCGACGCGGTGATCGAGTTCGCCAGCGTGGCCGGCGGCAGGCTGTTCGTAGGTCGCATGCAAGACGCCCGCTCCCAGCTGCATTCGTTCGCTCTCGACGGCTCCGATGTCCGGCAGGTCCAGCTGCCGGGGCTCGGGACTGTCGGGGCCTTCTCGTCCAAGCAGTCTTCCGAGGAGGCGTTCTTCTCCTTCAGCTCCTTCGTCGCTCCGCCCACGATCTATCGGATCGAGACGGGCGGAGCGCAACCCGAGCGATGGGCTGGCGTGGAATCACCTGTGGATTCGGACGCGTTCTCGGTGCGCCAGGAGTTCTACGAGAGCCTCGACGGCACCCGCATCCCGATCTTTCTAATCGCCAAGCAGGGCACACCGTCGGATGGCACCGTTCCCGGCCTGCTGTACGGCTACGGAGGCTTCAACATCGCTTTGACGCCCAGCTACTCGACCTGGATCTTCCCGTGGATCGAGGCGGGGAACCTGCTTGCGATCGCCAACCTGCGTGGCGGGAGCGAGTACGGGGAGGAGTGGCACAAGGCCGGGATGCTCGGCAACAAGCAGAACGTGTTCGACGATTTCATCGCCGCCGGGCTGTATCTCAAGGAGCAGGGAGATGTCGATCCAGACCGCTTGGTCATCCACGGACGCAGCAACGGGGGGCTGCTGGTCGGGGCGGCCCTGACGCAGCGGCCGGACCTGTGGCGGGCCGCCGTGTCGGGCGTGCCGCTGCTCGACATGCTGCGGTACGACAAGTTCCGCATGGCGAAGCTGTGGGTTTCCGAATACGGCAGCGCCGAGAACGCCGCGGACTTCGAGTGGCTGCACGCCTACTCTCCCTATCATCGAGTTCGCGACGGCACCGCTTACCCCGCCACCTTGATCTACACCGCCGACTCGGACTCCCGAGTGGACCCGATGCATGCGCGCAAGATGGTTGCTCGCCTGCAGGCCGCTAACTCGGGCGACGCACCAGTCTTGCTGCGTTACGAGCGCTCCGCCGGCCACGGCCGGGGCAAGCCGTTGCACAAGGTCGTGGACGAATGGGCCGACATTTGGAGCTTCATATTCGCCCAGATCTAGCCAGCCTGCCAGCGCTTGCAATGCTCGAGGACCCGACCGGCCCCGCAACCGCCGAAGCGCGAAGGTCCGGCCAGACGCTTGCCGAGCAGGCCTCGGTGCTGCAGCCGCGCGCTGTCCGGAGGACCGGTGGCCGCCGAGCGAGGAGTACTGGACTCCCAAGTAGACTCGCGGCTGTGCCCAGTGGCTGAGCGGGAATCGTCGCACGACCAGGTCGTGCGCAAGGCTGGCGTAGTCAGCTTGGCGGTGGCGCTCAGCCGAGTGACGGGCCTGGTTCGCGAAGTCACGTTCGCGGGCCTGTTCGGGGCAGGGATGGCCTACGACGCTTTCGTGGCCGCATACCGGATCCCAAACCTGCTCCGAGACTTGCTGGCCGAAGGAGCTCTGTCGGCGGCCTTCGTCACGACCTACTCGCAGCGCCTGGCCGAGAAGGGACGGGCCGAGGCGCAGGCACTGTCGAACCGGCTCACCACGCTGCTAGTGCCGGTCATCTCGGTCGTTTGCATCGCTGGTGCGATCTGGGCCCCCAATCTCGTGGGCTCGATCTTCCCCGGGTACTCCGCCATCGAAGGCAAGCACGAGTTGACGGTGTTGCTGACGCGAGTGATGATGCCGTTCCTGCTGTTCATCGCTCTGGCGGCCAAGGCGATGGGGGTGCTGAACTCGCACGGCAAGTTCGGAGTTCCGGCGCTGTCATCCACTTTCTTCAACCTCACTTCGGTGGGAGCGGGCCTAGCCCTCGGCTTCCTTGCCGGGCCGTTGCTGGGGTTTGAACCCATCGTGGGCATGGCAGTCGGCACGCTCCTCGGCGGAGTGGTGCAGTACGGCTGCCAAGTTCCGAGCCTGTGGGCTACGGGTTTGCGGTTCAGAGTGGACCCGACGGTACTGGACAGCGGAGTGCGGCAGGTGCTGCGACTGATGGGCCCCGCCACGATCGGAGCTGCCGCCGTCCAAGTCAATGTCATGGTGAACAGCGTCTTCGCTTCCCGCGTAACGGACGCGGCGGGAGAGATCATTGACGGGCCGGTCTCGTGGCTGGGCTACTCCTTCCGGTTCATGCAGCTGCCCTTGGGACTGTTCGGCATCGCCGTGGCTTCGGCGACTCTCCCGGTCATCTCGCGCGAGGCCGTCTCGGGCCGGATGGACGAATTCCGGGAGACTCTGTCCCGCTCGCTCGGACTGGTCCTGCTGCTAACGATTCCTTCAGCAGTCGGTCTGGTGGTGCTGAGCCGGCCAATCGTAGGAGTCGTCTACGAGCGGGGCCGGTTCACGGCAGCCGACACCGAGGAGACGGCGCTGGCCTTGTCGTTCTATTGCCTCGGCCTAGTTGGCTATGCGGCGACCAAGGTGCTGGCGCCAGCGTTCTACGCGCTCAACAGCGTTCGGACTCCGATGCTCGTCTCGCTATTGTCGATCGCGCTGAACTTCTCACTGAACAAAACCTTCATAGACGGATTGGGGCTAGGGCATTGGGCGCTGGCCCTGTCCACCTCCCTCGTGGCTACGTTGAACTTCGTGCTGTTGGCCGCAGCCATGCGGGCCAAGGTGGGCGGCATTCAAGGCCGCCGGCTGCTCTCCGCCGCGGTCAAGATAGGCGGTGCTTCGGCATGCATGGGTGCTTGCTGCTGGCTCTGCGCTGGAGCCGTGGAATCCGCTGTGGGCGCGGGTTCGTTCCTAGGGAGGCTCGCTGCATTGGGCACCTCCATCCCGCTCGGAATCGCCACGCTGTACAGCCTGTGCCGGCTCATGGGCCTGCCGGAGCTGGAGCTTGCCCAGCGAGCTGTGCTCGCGCGAGTATCGAGCAGCTCCCGTACCGGTGGCTGACCAAGCCGGCCGCCTGCTCGGCTCCGGAGAGGCGGGCCCCTACCGCGGCTGTGGCACCGCCTCCTCGGGGCTCGAAGCCGAGGTCATATCGTACGGTCAGGCTTCGTCCCTGACAGTGCGCAGGTAGCTCGCGACCGCCGCATGGCAGGATCGGGAGGCGTGGTAGGCATCCGCCGTGCCCCAGCTGTCCATCTGGAACCATCCGCGGAATCCGCCTTGGTACAGGATAGAGCACAGCTTGGGGATGTCGTAGACACCCTCGCCACAGGGGAGGTGGCGCGAAGTGCCGCCCCGTCCGTTCGGGAACGGCCTGAGCGTCGAGTCGCCGTCGCAGAACTGAACGTAGCCGATCCGGTCCACGCCCAACTCCAGCAGCAGGTCTTCGGGCCGCCCCATTGCCCCATTGAGGACGTCGAAGTGCGCAGGGTCGAAGATGGACTTGAACTCGTCCATGCCGACCGCTTCGAACAGTTCGCGGTAGCGCCTGGCGGAATTGATCAGCAACGGCGGCTCTCCTTCGATGGCCAGCAGCATCCCGCTGTCCACCGCATGGCGGGCCACTGGCCGGACCACACTTGCGAATCGATCAATCAGCCCGTCCTCGGAGAGGCCTTCCGGGACGCGTCCGGCTGCCCAGAGCCCCATGGCATCGCACCCGAACTTCGAAGCCAAGTCGACTTGGCGAAGCAGCTTCGCCGTGTACTCCGCCCGCTCCGAGTCCTCGTCCGCCACCGGGTTGACGCCCCGCACTCCTGCTTGGATCGAAAACACCTGCAGGCCGTAGGACTCGATCTTCCTCCGGAACGCGGCGATGGCCTCGTCATCGTCCGGATCCGGATAACCGTCCCGCCAGCCCCGCCACAGCTCGATGCCGTCAAAACCTTCGTCCCTGGCGAACCTCAGGATCTCCTCGTAGTTGTAGGACTTGCCGTGATGGGTCTCGGAGGATCCGAATCCGTTCAGGCCGATCGCAAAACGCCACGGGGCCGAGTCCCGACCGCTGCCGGGTGAAGGCTCGGGGTGCTGGCTACAGCACAGGCAGCCGAACTGGGCGATCATGGCCCGACGAGTCAGGCTGGTCACGCCTGTATGGTCGCACTCGGTGAGGGGCCGTCCGGTTGGAGGAATCCGACGCTGCGCCTCCAGCGGAGCAGGCCTACGCGATCAAATCGCGAATGACGCTGCCGCCGACATCCGTGAGGCGGAACTGCCGCCCTTGGTAACGATAGATCAGCTTGGTGTGGTCGATGCCCAGCTGGTGCAGCAGGGTGGCATGCAGGTCATGCACATGCACTGGATCGGAGACCACGTTGTAGCCGAAGTCGTCGGTGGTGCCATAAGTGACGCCGGGGCGGATCCCCCCGCCCGCGAGCCAGATCGTGAAGCAGCGCGGGTGGTGGTCGCGCCCGTAGGTTTCTTCGCCCATCTTCCCTTGGCAGTAGACGGTCCTGCCGAACTCGCCGCCCCACACGACGAGCGTCTCGTCCAGCAGGCCGCGACTCTCGAGATCCTCCACGAGCGCCGCCGAGGCCCGATCGGTGTCCGCGCACTGCTTGGGCAGCTGGTTGGGCAGGGCCCGGTGCTGGTCCCAGCCGCGATGGAAGAGCTGGACGAAACGCACGCCGCGCTCTACCAGCCGGCGGGCGACGAGGCAGTGGCGGGCGTAGGTCCCGGGCCGGCGAGCGGCTTCGCCGTACAGCTGGAAGGTGGACTCCGGCTCGCCCGAGAGATCCATCAGCTCAGGCACGGACGCCTGCATCCGGAACGCCATCTCGTACTGAGCGATGCGCGTTTCGATCTCCGGATCGGCGAAGTTCTCCTGATGCACCCGGTTGAGCGCTCCGAGATCGTCCAGGAACATCCGCCGGCGCTCGCGGGTCACTCCGTCTGGATCGGACAGGTAGAGCACCGGGTCGCCTTGCGACCGGAACTTGACACCTTGGAATCGGCTCGGCAGGAATCCGCTGCCCCACAGGCGGGTATACAGGGCCTGCCCGACCCGGCCCGATCCCCGCGAGGTCATCACCACAAACGCCGGCAAGTCCTCGCTCTCGCTTCCGAGCCCGTAGGAGAGCCACGCCCCGATGCTGGGCCTGCCGGCCAGCTGCGCTCCCGTCTGCAGGAACGTGACAGCCGGGTCGTGGTTGATCGCTTCGGTATGCATCGTGCGGATGAACGACAGCTTGTCCGCGATCTTGGCCGTGCGCGGCAGCAGCTCACTGACCCAAGCGCCCGAGTCCCCTCGCTGCCGGAACTCGTACCAGCTCCGGTGCATCGGGAACGACCTTTGGCCGGCCGTCATGCCCGTCAGACGCTGGCCGCGGCGAACCGAGTCCGGAAGCTCCGAACCGTGAAGCCTGTCCAGTGCCGGCTTGTAGTCGAAGAGGTCGAGCTGGGAGGGCCCGCCGCTCTGGAACAGGTAGATCACCTGCTTGGCCTTGGGGGCGAAGTGCGGCACTCCGGGCAGCCCGCCTCCAGCTGAGGCTCTCCCACTCAGCAGGTGGGCCAGCGACGCGATGCCCAGCCCGGCCGCTCCGCGGCCGAAGAAGAGGCGGCGCGTGAGGCTCGTCGTAGGGTCGTGCGCGGTCATTGCTTCGTCACCGTCTCGTCGAGATTGAGGATCATAGCGGCGACCATGGCGTAGGCCGCCAGTTCGGAAGCGTCCGCACCTCCACTGGAAGGGCTGTCGCCTTGCGAGAGCAGCGCCTCCGCAGCCTCTGGGTCATCACGGAAGGAACCCTGCTGGCGCACGAACGCACGCTGAAGGATCGCCGCTTCGGGAGGCTCGGGCAGTCTGGACACAGCCATCTCGAACCCGTGGGCGAGGCGCTCGGAAACTGTTGCACTGCCGGCTCGGCGCATGCGCTCGCCGAACTTCCTGGCCGCTTCGACGAACGCTATGTCGTTCATCAGGTTCAGAGCCTGCAGCGGCGTGTTGGTGCGCTCCGTCCGCACCGTGCAAGTCTCCCGCGTGGCCGAATCGAAATTGAGCATGGAAGGCGGCCCGATCGTCCTGCGCCAGTAGGTGTACAAGCTCCGTCGGTACAGTTCGTCGCCACTGCCGCGCTCGTACCCACCGCCCGCGGCGATGTCGTACCAGAGCCCTTCCGGCTGGTACGTCTTGACCGAGGGCCCTCCGAGACGCTCGCTCAGCAGGCCAGCCAGCAGCAGCGCTTGATCCCGGACCGCCTCAGCCGGCAGCCGGAATCGAGGGCCTCGGGACAGCAGCCGGTTCTGCGGATCCCTGCGGGCTGCGGCTGGAGCCGCCTTCGACTCCTGCCGGTAGGTCGCGCTCATCACGAGGGTCTTGAGCAGCGCCTTGACGTCCCACCCGCGCTCTACGAACTCCACCGCCAGCCAGTCCAGCAGGTTCGGATGAGTCGGACGCTCCCCTTGGGCTCCGAAATTCTCAGGCGAGCGGACGAGTCCCACACCGAAGAGCATCTGCCAGAACCGGTTCACCGCCACCCTGGCGGTTAGCGGATTGGCTGGGGCCACCAGCCAGCGGGCCAGCGCCAGCCGGTCGTTGCGTTCCGCGACGGGCAGCGGATGGAGGACGCTCGGCACGCCGGGGGAGACGCGCTCCCCACGCTGGTCGTAGGAGCCGCGCTCCAGCACGTACGCTTCCCTGGGGGGATCCATTTCAGCCATGACCATCACGGTGGAGACCTGGCGCTCCAAGGACTCCTGGGAGCGTCTCAGGTCCATGAGGCCTGCCCAAGCCGAGGTGAGCTCGGCTGGGCCGCTCACCTCGGCAAAGGCCCGCTCGAGCTTGAGCGCCTGCTGCGGGGTCCGGACATCCTCCTCGATCGCGGCGATGGCGGTCAAGTCTTCAGCAACCGACAGGATCGCAACCTCGTCGGCTTCCAGCGCCCGCCCGTAAACGGCGACTTCGTCGATTCTTCCAGCGAAGCGTCTGCCCCGATCTGCGCCCGAGCCGATGCGGAAAGGCTCCTTGTTCCGGATTGTGCCGTTCGAGAAGTCCAGCTCGGTCGTTGTGCCGACTGGCGAGCCGTTGAGGAACATCGTGACGCCGGAAGCCAGCCTCGAACCGTCGTACGTGGCCGCCACATGCGACCAGCGACGCACGGGGAGCGTCTCCAGTGTGCTCACCGCGATCCAGTCGTCCAAGCGGCCAATCATCTTGAATTTCAGCCGCCCATCCTCAAGAGCCAGCGTGATGCCCTTGCCTGCGTCCTCGTCATGATTGTCGAACGCCTTGGACCGGCTCAGGATGACCCCGTCTGGATTCTCTGGCCTGATCCAGGCGGCGAGGGTGAATCGGTCGTTGTAGTCGTAGTCGGCCTGCTCCGGATGCTCGACATGGCCGTTCCCCAGCAGCGAGAGCGCCCGGCCCGGGCTGCCCGGCGAGAATTCGACCGTTCCCGCTGCGGAAGCTCCGCCGAGGTCGCCTTCGAAGCCGTACCGGGCTGAGAGACCGCGGACGGGATGCCAGTCCCGCCCCGGGTTCTGCCCCGATAGCTCGCTCACCCACGCCGCGAAGCGCTCCACAGAGGAGTGTCGGGTGGCTTGGAACCGATCCTCGGCGCGGGCAATGCGGTCCTCCAGCCGCTCCAGCTCCTCGGTCTGCTCGGGGGTGGGAGCGGCGATCCGGGGCGGCGAGTTGAACGGCCGCAGCACCCGGCCGCGTTCGGGAACATTGTTGAAGTAGGCGAACAGCCGGTAGAACTCCGCTTGGGTGATCGGGTCGTACTTGTGGTCGTGGCAGCGGGCGCAGCCCACAGTGAGGCCGAGGAAGACCGTCGACATGGTCTCCACGCGATCCACGACATACTCGACCCGATACTCCTCGTCGAGGATGCCGAGCTCGCTGTTGCTGCGATGGTTGCGATTAAACCCAGTGGCGATGACCTGGTCGAGCGTTGGGGTGTCGAGCAGGTCGCCCGCGACTTGCTCGACGACGAAGCGATCATAGGGCTGGTTGGCGTTGAACGACTCGATCACCCAGTCCCGCCAGCGCCACATCTGTACTGGGGCGTCGTTCTGGTAGCCTTGCGTGTCGGCGTAGCGAGCCGCGTCGAGCCAGCGCGCCGCCATCCTCTCGCCATAGCGCGGGGACCGCAGCAGCCTGTCGACGACCCGCTCGTAGGCGTCCGGCGAATCGTCGCGAACAAAGGCGCGCACTGCGGCAACATCCGGCGGGAGGCCGGTGAGGTCCAAGCTGAGCCTGCGGATCAGCGTTCTGCGGTCGGCTTCGGCCGCCGGAGCAAGGCCGGCCTCGCTGAGGCGCTCGAACACGAAGCGGTCGACTGCGTTTCTCACCCGGCCTTCCCACCGTGTCCGGGGAGCCTCGGGCCGCTCAGGCACCACGAACGCCCAGTGGGCGCTCCACGGCGCCCCGGCTCCTACCCACTCGCGCAGCAGAGAGATATCAGTGTCAGCGAGCCGATCATGGCCGACGTAGGGCGGCGGCATGCGGCGTGCTGGATCGTCGCTCGTGACTCGGCGCAGCAACTCGGCGGCTGCGCGACGCGCCGGATCCTGTAGGTCGAGCCGCAATCCGGCTTGCCGCTGGGCTGCATCGGGTCCGTGGCAGGTGTAGCAGTTCTCGGCGAGAACAGGCCGGATGTCCCGGTCGAAGTCGATCGCCGAGGCCGGAATCGCAATCAAGGCCGGCAACCACAATGAGAGGCAACGACGCTGCAAGCCGTGGCCAGTCTACCGCAACCGAGGGGGCTCCGTCAGCAACGCGCCGAAGGCGCCGTCAGGTTAGCGGCGGCCGCATTCCGAGCGGTGATCGGTCGAGGTCCCGGGGAGATGGGATGGACCGAGAGACGGGAAGCGCTACGAGTTGGGCTGGGCGTCAGACGGTTCCGGGAGAGCAGGGAAGGAAATCAGGTCGCTGCGCAGTTCGTCGGATAGCGCTTCGAATGCTGTGCTGAGGCCCTCGGTGGTGAGCCTGCCGTCCTCGTTGAGCACGTTGACGTACAGGGTGTCCAGCGCGCCGCCGAACGCCGTGTCGCGGGAGAACTCCGGCGGCTGGCCGAAGATCAGCAGGCGGAGGGTGTCGGTGAGCCGCTCCGCCCACACGCGTGCCAGTAGCTTGGGATCGTCCCCCATGGCCAGAGTGAGGTCGTCGGCTGTGACCTGCACGATCTCCAAGGAGTCCGGCGTGTCCTCCTTCTCTTTCTGCACGATCGTCGGCATCCCCTCGGCTCCGCCCGAACCGATGGTGATCACGCGCCCCGGAGAATCCATTAGCTGCTGCACAGCAGCTGCGAGGTTGTCCACGACCTGCCGCGCCCGGATGGCTCCGCCGCCTCCGGCGGCCGGGTCGCTGATCTGGAACACGGTCACCGGCCCTAGGTAGATGGCGATCGGGATGCCCTCCGTGCGACCTAGGTTCGGGAGCAGCTCGTAGCGCGCTTCCGGAGCCGCCAAGCGCAGCGCTTCGGGGTCTTGCTGCAGATAGAGCACGAGGCCCAAGATCAGCACGGCCATGACTGCGGCCACGATGACCACGGGCTTGGATGCCATCTGGCGCAGCGACTCGCCCTTCGAGCCAGCCTCGAAGCCCCTCAGCTCATCGGATGACGCGGAGGCGTTCTGGTCTTGCGAAGTGGTTGCAGGGCGCTCTCGGTCGGGCATGTCTTGGGGACCTACTCTTCATTGTCGCCATTGGGCGGCACCGGTGTCGAGACCGACGCAAGTGCGGCTGCCAGCGTGGGCGCCGCCCGACTTGCTCGACTCGCCCACCCCGCTAGCCCCTGTGGCAGGAGTGGATCGATCCGTGCAAATCGGTACAATTCCGATGAGGCTGATTCCGGCCGGCGCACAAGGAGGCCGGCACTGCGATGCCCGCTGCCAGCACACTAGAGTTTCGAGGTCGTCGCGTTCCGATCTACCGCGCTCCGGCGAGGACGATCCTCAGCTCGACGAGCGGGTTCCTCGCGGAGGCCGGATTCACACACTCGCTCACGCCCTCTCGAAACTGCGTCTACGGATGTTCGTATTGCTACGTCCCCACTCTGGGCATCTACGGAGGCCTCAAGCCGGTCGATTGGAAGCGATGGGGCCGCCATACGACCTACAAGGAGAACGCCGCCGCGCTGCTGAGGCGACAGCTCCGGCCCGACCAGAGGATCTACTGCTCTCCGCTGGTGGATCCTTACCAGCCGGCAGAGAGATCGGAGCGGGCGATGCCGGAACTGTTGAAGGCGCTCACCGCCAGCCCGCCCGCCGTGTTCGTCCTGCAGACCCGGTCGGCGCTTGTGCTGGAGGACCTCGAGTTGCTGCTGCGGCTCGCATGTCGGACGCAGCTGCGCATCAGCTTCTCGCTCACGACGAATCGCGACGGGGTCCGGCGGCTCTACGAACCGCTGTGCGAGACCGTCGAGGATCGCGTTTGCGCCATCCGGGCGCTGGAGGAGGCTGGCTTGGCGGTGCATTGCACCTTGGCTCCGGTGCTGCCGTGCGATCCCGAGGCTCTCGCTGACCTGGCGCTCAGCTCGACTTCCGGGGCTGTCATCGCGGACCCGCTGCACAGCCGAGCCGGCAAGCCCCGCGGAGCCACCACGCGGCCGGAGGGTGTCCGAGTAAGCCGGGCCAACGGCTTCGAGGAGTGGCATGATCCGCGGTTCCAAGCTTCGGTTCTGGGGGCGATCCGAGCCCGCGTGGAAGCTGCGGGAAGGCGCTTCGGCGTCGGGCCGTCAGGCTTCGGCCTGCTGTCCGGCTAGCGTCACTGCCGCGGCTGGCTGACTCTGGGGGCGCCGCGGGGACAGCCGCAGTACAATTGGGCTTGCGCGTCCGATTGACGGAAGTCGCTCACGCAAGGTCAGGCGACAAAGGAGATACGGCGAACATCGGACTGATCGCGCTCAAGCAGCACCATTACCCCCTGCTCGTGAGGGAGGTTACTTCTGAGCGGGTCAAGCGCCATTTCGGAAGCCTGTGCAAGGGCCGGGTCGAGCGCTTCGAGTTACCCAACCTCGGAGCCTTGAACTTCCTCCTGCACAAGGCGCTGGACGGTGGGGGCACAGTGTCGCTCCGCACCGACGCGCAAGGCAAGACTCTCGCCGCGGCGCTGCTGCGGATGAGGATCGAGGCGGGGGCGGACGAACTCTAGCCGTCGCCCTGCCGGCCCCGGGTGCAGGGATTGCGAGAGGTTGAGGAGCAAGGGAAGAGCATTGAGTCAAGCACTGAGAATCCTTCCGATCGGCGGTCTCGGCGAATTCGGAATGAACATGATGGCGCTGGAGTGCGGCGAGGACATGGTCCTCGTCGACGCCGGCATCCTGTTTCCGGGCGAGGAGCATCACGGCATCGACGCCATCGTCCCCGATCTGACCTATTTGCAGAGCCAGCGGGACAGAATCCGAGGGGTTGTCCTAACTCATGGGCACCTCGACCACATCGGGGGCGTGCCGCACCTCCTGCAGGAGATGGACCTGCCAATCTACGGCACAGACTTCGCGCTCGGGCTGGTCCGCAAGCAGGCCTCCGAGTTCACCTTCTCCAATCCGCCCGATCTCAGGACGATTCGACCGAACGAGGAGATCCGGCTAGGATGCTTCAGCATCGAAGGCATCCACGTGACGCACAGCATCCCGCAGTGCCTCGCGCTAGGCATCTCCACGCCGGCCGGCTGCATCGTGCATACCGGCGACTTCAAGATCGACCAGACGCCCGTCGATGGCCGGCCCTTCGACTTCGAGACGCTCGCGGCCTATGGCAAGCGCGGCGTCGTGATGCTGCTGGCCGACTCGACCAACGCCGATGTGCCAGGACTCAGCGCCTCGGAGCGATCCGTGGGCGGTGCCATCGATCAAGCGTTCTCGGAGGCCGAGGAGTCGCTGCACTTCACCTGCTTCTCGTCCGCCATTCACCGCATCCAGCAGGTCTTCGACCAAGCTGTGCGGCACCGACGCAAGGTTGCGTTGGTCGGTCGGAGCCTGAAGACCTCGTGCGACATTGCGGGCAAGCTGCAGCTGCTTCGCGTACCGGCCGGCACGCTGGTGGACGACAAGGCTCTGGAGACGTACCCGCGGTCCCAGCGGGTCGCGATCATCGCCGGGTCGCAAGGCGAGCACCGGGCCTCGCTGACCCGCGCCGCCAAGGGGCAGCTTCGTGGCGTGACGATCGAGGAAGGTGACACCGTGGCGTACAGCTCGAAGTTCATACCGGGCAACGAACGCGCGATCTTCCGAGTGATCGACAACCTGCACCGTTCAGGAGCCAAGGTCCTGTACGGAAACAGGTGCCCGGGCCTGCATGCATCTGGCCATCCTTGCCGGGAGGAGCTGAAGATCCTGCTCAACCTGCTGCGGCCCCAGTACTTCGTGCCGATCCACGGCGAGTACCGGCAGCTGGCCCAGCACCGGCAGCTGGCGGTGGACGTGCTCGGGAAGCGACTGGCCGATTCCTTTGTGATCGAGAACGGCACCGTGCTACAAATCGACGAGTACGGGGCGAGAGTGCTCGAAGACCGCGTGCCCGTTGGCCGAAGACTAATCGACATCGGTACTAGGAGCCAGATCGACAGGGACGGCACTATGCGGGAACGGCGCCATCTCTCTGAGTTCGGCGTGCTTGTGCCGGTCGTGACCATTAACGAGAAGACGGGACAGGCAGCCGATGTCGAGATCCTCGATCGCGGCTTCGCTGTCACACCCGGTGCCCTGAGGGTTCTGGACGGCGCCGAGGACGTCATTCGTAGGAGCGTGCAGGGATGTTCCGCACGAGTGCGCCGCGACGTCACACTGGTGGAAGATAGGATTCAGAAGGATCTCCGCCGGTTTATCTCGCGCCGGACTTCGCGCCTTAGCCGGCCGGTCGTCATGCCGATTCTGCTCGACGCCTGAGCGCAGAGCAGGCACAGGTTAGCCCGTCCCAAGAGTCCTCTAGGGCCTGCGGTGATCGTGACGGAAGGGTCTCGGTTCAGAGCGGTCGCGTCCAGCTGGCCTGTGGCGAATTCCAGGAGAGTTCGCTGGGCGGCTGGTAATCTGCCACTCCAGCAGCACCTGAGGGCCCACGGCGGGCCCCGGCCAGTTGGGGCATCCATCGGTAACTTACCGAGTTCGCGGGCTGGGCCTCTGGTAACGATGTGGCCTGATTGCCGACCGCAGTGTCAGCGCGCTTCGGCGGACTGAGCAATCGCTGCTTGGCTCTCAGGGGCAGGGGCTGACTCGCTGCTGTCCAGCAAAGCTCTGAGGCGGTCCCACTCTTGGATGTACTTGGCCAAGTGGCCGTTCTCGGCAGACTGGGCGCGATCGTCGAGCAGCGATCGCAACTGCAGCTGCTCTTGCTCGTACGCCGCTGTCGGCAGGTGGCCCGCGAAGTGCGCGGTCCGCAGCCACACGAGATAGGTCGTCAGCGCGTCGTGCTCGTTGTACCGGACGATGCGGGCGATGTCGCCGTCCAGCCATGCCTCTGCGACCCTCGGCCCGCCGAACGAATCAATCTTGCCGGGAATTCCACAGGCTACGGCGAGCTCGTTCAGCTTCGGGCCTCGACCGCCCCAGCCCGACACGGTGCTCATCAGATCCACGTTGTAATCGCTGTGCCTGTAGAAGTAGTCTACGCCGTCCCATGGTTTCTCAGGCCTCTGAGCGAAGTCGCGCGCGACTATGCCGTTCGCGATTCCTCGCTGCACAAAGATCGGCAGGTCGGACCCCGAGGAATTGAAGCCTACCAGCTGCGGCTTCCTATGACCGACGGATACTAGGAACTTGCTGATTATGCTCCGCTCGTCGCAGTCGTCAGCATTGGCTGGATCCTTAGGCTGCGAACGGAGGTCGAGTGTGATTGCCCCGCCGGCCCCGCGTGACCGCATCACCATCGCGATGGAGACCACTCGGCAGATTGCTAGCTTGAGGAAAGGTCGCGGGTTGTCGTCGCTGGCTCCGTTGCGCCGCCACATCTCCTCGAACACTTCGCGTTCGGGCATGTCCGGGGGCAGCCCGTACAATGCGCGGCCTGTCGCTGCGTCCGGCACCCATTCGGCGTCAAACGCCCAGACATGCTTCTCAACTCGCTTGAACATGGCAGTCCTCCCGCCGGCGGAGACCAGCTTTCCTTTGCATCTCGGGGAGATAGGCCCCATGGCGGTGCGCTCCAGCCCAGTCTCCAGCCGGCACACTGGTTCCCCAGGGCCCAGAAGACCTCGGCGACTGGCCAGCCAATTCCACTCCCTATCCGGGCTATGTCACCAGCAGTCGCCGAGGGCGTCACCCTTGAATGTCGCGTGTAAGGGGCTTCTCTGGATCGATCTTCAGCCAGAACAGCATCGATACGAAGCACGAGCACGCAATGAGCGCCAGCGGGAGGTTCCAGCCGTAGGTGTCCACTAGCACGCCGTAGCCGATGCTCATGATCACTCCGCCGATCTGTCCGGCCGTGTTCATCGCTCCGCTGATCGTCCCCGCAGCCTTCCCTCCGACATCCACGCACACGGCCCAAGCCACGGGCAGCATCACATCGGAGACTCCGAAGCCGAAGGCTAGAACGATGCTCGCCGCCACGCGGTCCTCGATGGCGAGCGAGGAGAGCATCAGGATGCCCGCGACGCCGATACCCGCCATCCCGACGAGCCGGCGCCCCCACACCAGTCCGATGCGGGGCACCAAGCGATCGCTGAGCGAGCCGCTGATCCAGTCCGCACCGGCAGCCAAGAGGAAGGGCAGTGCCGTGTAGGCCGCCAGCTCGCCGCTCTCCCAGCCCTTCTCGGACGAAAGGTAGCGCGCAGTCCAGAACAGGTACCAGTTCGACGCATAGCAGAAGAAGTGGTACATTCCCAAGATCGCCCAGAAGTTCCAACTCGTCAGCATTCCTCCGATAGGGATGTGCGCCCTGCCGCGGCCCGTGGAGCCGATCGCTGCGATTTCCCCGGCGTTGACATCCGGGTGCTCGGATGGATAGTCACGGAAGAACCTCCACCACCAGATCGACCAAGCCACGCCTAGCAGGCTGAAGGCTAGGAAAACACTGCGCCAGCCCCAGTTGTCCACGAGGGGCAGCACCAGCAGCGGCGACAGGGCGCCGCCCAAGCGCGTAGCCATGAACACCAGCCCTTGCGCCCGCGCACGCTGGTGCGAAGGGAACCAGCGCGACACCACGCAGGAGGCGTTCGGAAAGGCGCCGGCTTCGCCAGCTCCGAACAGCGCCCGCACCGCCAGCAACTGCCAGTAGTTGCGGACGACTCCCGTGAGCGCGGTGAAAACGGACCACCAGACGACGATCTTGGCCAGCACGGTGCGGGGACCGAATCGATCGCCCAGCCAGCCGGCCGGCACCTCGAACAGGCCGTAGGTGACCAAGAACGCGCTGAGCACCACCCCCCACTGAGAATTCGACAGGCCCAGATCGCGCTGCATGTCCAGCGCGGCCGGGTTGATGCAGATCCTATGCAGATAGGTGACCACCGACAGAAGGAACAGCCCCAGCATCACCTTGCGGCGCACATTGCTGGGACGTCCCGACGGCGCAGCTGAGGCGGACGTGGCTGGAGAGCTTGCTGGCACGTGGCCCTGCTTCTGAGTCCCGCTAGGCCGGAGTCAAGGTCCGGCGGTAGTCAGCGAGGAACTGCTCAAGGCCGATGTCGGTCAGCGGATGGTCGAACATCTTGTCGAAGACCTTGTACGGAAGTGTCGACACGTGGGCGCCGGCTAGCGCGGCCTCCTTGATGTGCAGCGGGCTCCGAGCCGACGCCGCCAGCACCTGGGTCGGGTAACCGTACTTGTCGTAGATGGCGACGATGTCGCGCACCAGCTGCATCCCGTCGAGCGAGATGTCGTCCAAGCGACCGATGAAGGGACTGATCAGGTACGCTCCGGCCTTGGCCGCGAGCAGCGCCTGAAGCGGGGAGAAGCACAGCGTGACGTTGGTGCGGATCCCTTCGCTCGCCAAGGCTCCGACGGCCTTGATGCCGTCCCGGATCAAGGGGATCTTCACGACCACCGAATCGTGGATGCTCGCCAGCTCGCGGCCTTCGGCGACCATACCGTCAACATCCGTCGAGACGACCTCGGCGCTGATGTCGCCGTCCAAGATCCCGCAGATCGCCCGGATCTGGTCGTGGTGATCATGGCCCTCCTTGGCGATCAGGGACGGGTTGGTGGTGACACCGTCGATGATGCCGTAGGCTGCAGCCTTGCGGATTTCTTCCAAGTTGGCGCTGTCGATAAAGATTCTCATGTCTGGTTCCTTGCGGTCAGGGCGCGAGCCGGCTGGGCTTCGCTCCCGCTTCGCCGGCTTCAATGGTTCCGGCTGAATCGCCCCTACTTCTTCGAGTTCGTCTTGCTTCCAGCGAGCGAGACCTTGAGGCCGGCCAGCTTGCGCTTCAGGCTCGCGATCTCCTCGCCGTCGCGCTCGACCGGAGCCGAACGCGTCCATTCGCGGATCGCCCGGCTCCAATGGCGCTGGGCGTCCTCGGTCCGGCCTTGGCTGAAGTACACGTCGCCCAAATGGGAGTGGACGACCGGATCGTCCGCGTACTGCTTGACGGAGCGCTCCAAGTACTTCGCGGCAAGGTCGAGCTTGTTCTGGCGGTAGTAGACCCATCCGAGGCTGTCCAGATAGGCGCCGTTGTCGGGCTCGATCTCCAGAGCCTGCTGGATCAGGTCGAGCGCCTCGTCCAAGCGAACGCCCAAATCGGCCCACATGTACCCGAGGTAGTTCAGTGCACCTGCGTTCTCTGGATCCTTCTCCAGCAATTCGCGGAACTTCGCCTCGGCCTGGTCGTACTGCTTGGCTCGCTCGTGAAGTGACCCGTAGGCGAACAGCACACCGATGCGCTCGGGGTCGGTCTCGGCCAGCTCGCTCGCCGCTTCGATCTGCACCTCCGCCTTGCCGAATTGGCGCCCCCGCTCGTAGATGCGCGCCATGGTCAGCAGGCCGTCGATGTCGGGCTTGCCGTCCTCGAAGCGCCGCTCGACCACTCGGACGGCCTCCTTGGTCTTGTTGAGGTCGGACAGCACGTTCGCTAGCAGAAGCGAGAGCATCAAGTTGTCCTCGTACTCAGCAGCCGCGCTGCGGGCGGTCCTCTCAGCCTTGGCGAAATCGCCCGCCGACCGCCATGTCTCTACGATTTCAGCCAGCACGCCGGGGCGGGCATCCGGGTTGAGGAGGCCGATCTCACGGTACGCCGCCACGGCCTCCGCGTGCCTGTCCAGCTGCCGGAGCAGCCGGCCGCGGCTGTCCAGCAGGATCACGCGACGGCGCCTCTCAGCCGGCGCGTACTCCGGCTTGCGCCCGGCCTCCAAGACCTCATCGACGGCTTCCGCGGCCTCCTCAAGCCTTCCTTCGCCCTCCAAGAGGCTGATCGACTGGAACTGCACCTGCAAGTGGTCGGCGTCGATCTGCCGAGCCGCCTCCAGCGCCTCCCAAGCCGCCGCGTGATCACCCAGCTGCTGCTGGATCTGCGAGACGCGGAGGAGGCTCTCGACATTGCTCGGATCCACCTCGGCCAGCGCTTGGTACTCCTCCAAGGCGCGCTCGAGCTGACGGGACCGGAACAGGCTGTCCGCCAGCCGGCTGCGGATCTGGAGCAGGTTGCCGCCGCGCTCCGCCAACTGCTCAAGCAGGACGGCCGCGTCGCGGAACCGCCCGACCTGCTGGTAGGCGCTGGCCAGCAGGTCCATGTGGCGTGGGTTTCCGCCAGCATCGCCTTCAATGACGCGCTCCAACACCTCGATTGCCTCGCGGTGCTTGCCGGTCTGCAGCAGCAGATTGGCCAGTGTCGCTTCCGTGTCCGCCTGACCGGGATCGATTTCCAGCGCCTTGCGCAGCGCCGCTTCGGCCTCGGGCAGCCGCCCCGCCGCCCGTTGGAGCAGGCCTAGGTCAACATAGTTCTCCGCTTTGCCAGGTTCCAGCTCCACGACGCGCCTGAAGTTCCGGATCGACTTGGCGAGCAGCTCTTCGTCCCACCCGCGACGCGGTTTCGAGGCGTAGCTCCGGTAGATCCGTCCCATCAGCCGGAGCACGTCGACATTGTCCGGATCCTCCCCCAAGACCTCCGCGGCGAGTGCCTCGGCCTTGGGAAGCTGGCCGGCCCCCGCATACAGGTTGATCATCTCGGTGCGGATCACGACCGACTGCGGGTCCTCCCTCCGCGCGGCTTGGTACTCCTGTTCGGCCCGCGTGACGTACTCGTCTCGCATGAACTGCTGGGCCAGCTGGTGATACAGGTGCCCGAGCGCGAAATGGTAGTAGGCCGCGCTGCGGTCGCTCTCCGCTGGCTCATTCCCGGCAGAGTCGGGGGCCTGCGCAGCGAGTATCGCCGGAAGCAAGACGAGTGCTGCGCCGAGGCGGAGGGCGCTTGCCGCGCCCCTCCAGCTTCCAGCCGCAGCGGCCGGGCGTTGAAAGCGCATTCTCTGGGACCAGTATAGCCGCTCCGATCAGCTCGCAACCGAGCCGGGGCGGTCGTTCGCCGGCGGCTGCGTCTTCCAGCGCCTGTGGATCCAAAGCCACTGCTCGGGTCTGCGCAGGATTCGCTCCTCCAGCGCACTCTGAAACGACTGGGAGTTGTGTTGGACATCCCGGGTCCGGCTCCCCGTGCGAACGACGCGGACTTCGGAGCCGTACTCAATCACGTGAATCCTCCGTTGCTCGTCCCAGTAAACGACAGCCGGGACGACTGCAGCTCCCGAGCGCAGTGCCAGCCGGGCGATTCCCCGGTTCGCCGCGGTGGTCCGGCCTAGGAATCGGACGAACACGGCTTCCTCGGGCTGGGCATTCTGATCGGCTAGGATCCCCACGGTCTCGTTGTTGCGCAGGGCGCGCAGTACCAACCGCGCCGAATTAGCCTTGGTGATGACTCGGTTGCCATGAGCGCTCCTTAGTTTCGTAACGAGCCGGTCCAGCCGCGGGTTGTCCAGCGGGCGGACCATCACGCAGAGTGGACCGACGACGGCGCCGTGGGCCAGCGCCCCCAGCTCCCAATTCCCCAAGTGCGCAGTCAACAGCAGGACGCCCCGCCCGCGCAACCGGGCGGCGCGAAAATACTCAAGGCCCCGGAACTCCACCCTCTTGCAAGTCCGGTCAGCCGTCCAGTGCGGGCACTGGGCCAAGGCGAACGCGACGCGGCCAAGGTTGCGGTAGACACCCCTGGTGATCCGGCGCCTGCCGGCGCCGTCGAGGCGAGGGAATGCCCTGCGCAGGTTGGCGTCAGCGACGCGCCGCCACTTGGGAACGACCGCTCCGCTCACTAGGCCGAGGAGCTCGGAGACGGCTACGGATACGCGGTACGGCAGCGCTCGAAGGACGACGAGGAGCGCGGTGGCGGCACACAGTTGGAGGATGTGGGCCATCGGGGCGCGTCGCTTCATGGCCAAGCTTCGAAGGGCAGTCCGGCGAGACCTGCGCGGTCCCGCGGGTACCGGCCGGGAGTAGCCCATCCGCGGAGCCGCGACAGGCACGGCCTGAGGTCCCCCAGACAGTCTACGACGCGAGCAGCTGGAACGACCGCGGCTGGTAGAGCCATTCGACGATGTTGCCCTCGTGTGGCTGGAGCCAGTCCAGCTTCGTGGTGGGTATCGGCCCTAGGTTCAGCCGGTCGATCGAGCGGCAGGCGAGCAGGCGGTTCCGGAACCACGGTTCCTCGGTGATGGCCGTGCAGACCAAAGTGGGGCCAATGCGGTCCAGCATCTCGTCTTGCGGGCAGTCGACGACGCTGACGAAGGGGAACATGAACTCCTTGTTGGCCAGCGGCTGGTCGGGAGAGTCGCAGTGGACCACAGTGGGCAGCAGGTAGGAGCAGTGCTCGCGGGTGACAGCGCGCGACGCTGACCGGAATGCGGCGGTCCAGTCGGTGGCACCTCCTTGGTTCAGCGCGCCGTCGATCAGGTCCGAAACGGCCTCGGCCACACCCGCCACCGTGAACGCGGCCAAACTGGCTTCGGAGTCGCGCGGGTCGCGCGGACGGACCTCAGCGAGGCGCTCGGCGAGCGCCTGGGCGATCTCCTGGCCGTGCCTGGGAGCCCAGATCGACGACGCGTTGATGCAGCTTCGTCCGCTGTTCAGAAAGACGCTGTCGGCCATCACGTCCAAGTGACGCTCCCAATCGTCGACCGCGTCCTCGCCGATCAGGATCTTGCTGTATCCAGGGCCATGAACCTGCACGGCCGGATTCCCGGCATACAGATCGGCGGTCGCCTGCCCGCCGAAGACGAGCGAGCGCCCGCAACGCTGGACAATGGACTGGCCGACATCGTGTCCCCCGTGGTAGACCGCGAGCGCCTCGCCCGGAATACCGGCCTCGATCATGGCTACGGCCATCCGGTAAGGCGTCCACGGCTCCTGCGAGCCGGGCTTGAGGCACAGCCCGGTCTGGAGCGGCACGGCCGGTAGCCAGAGGGTGTGGACGCCTGGCGAGTTGCTGGGCAGCACGGCCCCGACGACATCCGACTGTGCCTGGAAGCTGAGCATCCGGCCCGCACCGTCGATCCCGAACCCCTGGGCCAGGATGTCCAAGTCCAACCCGCGCGTGAGCGAATCGAGAATGGACCCCATCTCCTGGCAGACGAAGGCGAGCTTGTCCATGTTGGCGCGACACATCGACTCGGGCAGGCCGGTCGTGGACGACTGCTGGCCCACGAACTCCTCCGGCGTCTGGCTACTGGCACCCAGCGGCAGCTCGGCCGTCATGAACAGCTCGCCGGCCCGTGCCATCCTCTTCACTAGCTCCTTCGGGGACTCGGACCGAAGGGCCGCTTGGGCCCGGGGAGCATGCTTCAGGTCGTGGCGCACCATCGCGGCGAGGATGCTGCTGACGCGGACTACGGGCTCTCCAGTATCGAAGTGGACGGCCTCCACGGAGTCCAAGCTCTCATAGGGACTGCCCCAGCGCAGGGCGGGAAGATGGACCATGCTCGTAGTTTAGCCTCAGCTGGTCGGCGGGATTGGGATGACGAGCGCCGCGAAGCGACGATTTCTCGTGCGGGCAGTGCTAGCCTTGAAGCGTGAGACGATTGGCAGTCCTAATCGCGCTGCTCGCGACGCCTTGGAGCCCAGCCTCGGCGCAGCAAGACGAATCGGAACCTAGCGACATGCCGGATCCCGCGGTCGCCACGGTTGAAGTCACCAACCTGACCAAGGGTCAGATCCTTACGCCGGCGGTGTTCATCACACATAGTCCGGACTCGAGTCCGCTGTTCGTGCCGGGACAGCCGGCTTCCAGAGAGCTTGCGGCGATCGCGGAACAAGGGAGCACGATCGGGCTCATCAACCTATTTCGAGCCGACCCCGGCGTCTTGTCAGTCACGAGGCTGGCCGCCTTCGTCCGACCGGGAAGGACTGCGTCAGTCGACATCACGTTTGACGCCAACCATCGCTTGCTGTCCTCGGCTTCGATGCTGGAGATGACGAACGACGGCTTCGTGTCGGTGCTGTCGGTTGAGGTGCCCTGCGAGGGGTCCCGCACTTTCTTGGTGGGGGCTTGGGATGCCGGGTCCGAGGCCAACTCGGAGCTGTGCTCGCAGATTCCAGCGCCTTGTCCTTCGCCGCGGCGAGCCGGCTCGTGCTCGCCGGGCGGCGCGGAGGGCTTCGTCCACGTGCATAGCGGGATTCACGGCTGCGGCGGATTCCCGCCCGAGATCTACGATTGGGGTCCTGAGGTGGCACAGATCGTGGTCGTCGCCTCGGAGTCCAAGTCGCCTCCCGGAACGCTGGAGGCCGCATGCCCTAGCCGTGTTTCGCCGTCCGCTACCGGCGAAGACGGCACGTCGCAGCCCTGAGACGAGATCTCGGACGCGGCCTCGGGGCAACAGCCGCGAGGACCGCAATCAAACGTGCGGCATTGCCACGGCGGCCCGAGGCTTCCAGTCCTAATCGGCAGCGGACGCAGCCAGACTCGATACTGCTCGCCTAGCATCCCGCTCGCGAGAGTACACCGTCACCAACGAGCGGCCTGCTTCGAGAATGCTCCGATGTAGCTAACGTTAGCCGGTCTCCATCAACTCACGACGGCTCTTCCGACGTTGCAACCAACGCCGTTCTCGAGTGAGCGGTGTCGGAGCTAGGCGCGATGACGTCGTTGAAGTGACGCCCGTGCTAGCCGAAGTGGTAGCTGCCCTCGGCTTGGTTCCAGTAGACCTTCTTGTTGGAGCGCAGAGAGAGAGTAGCCAAGTGCCCCGTAACGGCCGCTTCGTGACCGAGCTGGGCCGGGCAGTTCAGTTCGGCTCCGTGAGCGATGGCGTCGATGAAGTTCTTGATGTGGTCGTAGGTCGAGTTGCTCTCGTCAAAGTCCTCCCGCGCGTCGAAGTGGATCTCCGGCCGCGAGGTGACGCTCTCGGGCAGGCCGCGGGCCTGCTCAGGGTAGACGTTGAGGTAGCGGAGGTTCATGATCTCCATGACGCCCTCGCTGCCGCAGAGCTGCTCGCCGTAGCCGTAATGCGACGTGCTGAACGCAGCGCTGTAGTTGATGTGGAAGTGGTCGTCATACTCGAAGGCGGCCGTGACGGTGTCCGGCACTTCCCGGTCGTCCTGTGTCCAGTGGTGGATTCCACCGTTGCACATCACCGAGTCGCAGTAATGGCGCCCGGTGATCATGTGCAGCGCATCCGTCTGATGCACCAGCAGGTCCGTCGAGATCCCTCCCGAGTAGTCCCAGTACAGCCGCCACTGGAAGTAGCGCTGCTTGTTGAACGCCGTGGCGCGGGCGGGACCGAGGAACTGCTCGTAGTCGGTGTTGGACGGTTCCGATTCGCTGGGAATGGTGTACCGCCACGCGGGGCTGCTCAGCGGGCTGTTGCGATACCAGAACGCCCGGGCGTAGACGACGTTGCCTAGGACGCCCGAATCGTAAATCTCCTTGGCCTTCATGTAGAGCTTGGAGCTGCGCCGCTGCGTGCCGACTTGGAACAGCTGGCCGCTCTTCTCGACTGCCTCCAGAATCTCGAAACCCTCCTCGATCGTGTGGGAGAGGGGCTTCTCGCAGTACACGTGCTTGCCGGCCTCCAACGCGGCGAGGGCCATGTCGCGGTGCAGGTGCTCGGGGGTCATGATGAAGACCGCGTCGATCTCCGGGTCCTCGAGCATCTTGTAGTAGTCGTCGTAGGTCTCCGGGGCCATGCCTTGGTCGCTGATGACGTCATCCTTGCCCTTGGCGAGGCGGGGGGCGAACGTGTCGCAGATCGCCTTGACGACGGCGTCGTCCTTGGCGTACTTCATCAGGGACCGGATGTGGCGGCCGCCCCGGTTGCCGAGGCCGACCCAGCCGACCTGAACCTTGCTGCCGGTGTTCTGGGCCGAGAGCAGGGCGGGAGCCGCAGCCAAGGCTGCGAAATCGCGTCGGGAGAGGAACGACTGCATGACTCTTCCGAGTCTATCGGATTGCGCTGCCCATCTCCGAACCGGGGCCGACTCGGACCGCGCCGCTACCACTCGATGAGCGGCTTGATGACGCCGCCCTCGTAGGCCTCCATCATGTCGAACGCCTCCTGACCCCGCTCGATCGGGAAACGATGGCTCAAGAACGGGTCGGACGAGATGACGCCGCTTTCGAGCATCCGCAACGCTTCGCGGTCGTTGCCGTTGGATCGCTTCTGCACATGGATGCGCGCCTCCCGGTCGAGCGCCGTCCAGAAGTTGACGGGAATCACCGCCTCTTCGGGGATGCCTACCAGCACCATGCGCCCACCCGGGCGGAGGCATGCCAAGGCGTTGTTGATGGAGTCCGCCTTACCGGCGGCATCCACAACCACGTGCGCTCCGCAGCCGGTGAGGTCCATTACCGCGTCGACCGGGGATCTCCGGTTGACGTTGACCGCGGCGGACGCGCCGAGCTGACGCGCCTGCTCGATGCGGTGGTCCACCTTGTCGGCACCGACGATCACCGACGCTCCCGCGAGCTTGGCGACAGCGACGGCGATCAGTCCAATGGGGCCGGTGCCGATCACGGCCACGGTCTCACCCATCTTGAGATCGGCTAGCTCGAACGTGTGCAGTAGGATCGCCAAGGGTTCCACGAAGGCCGCGTCGGCCAGCGACATTGATTCCGGTACTGGCAGCAGGTTGTGCCGCGGCATGACGGCATACTGGCGGAGCGCCCCCGGAATCTCCTTGCCCATGAACTCGTGATGCTGCGCCAAGTTCTGGCGGCCCGACCTAGTGAACTCGCACTCGGCGCGGACCACCATCGGCTCGACCGCGACCTTGCTTCCGACCGGGAGGTCGGCCACTCCGGGCCCGGTGTCCACCACAACTCCGGCCGGCTCGTGCCCCAGCACGCACGGATAGTTGGCGGGTGAACCCGTGATCGCGCCCTCGCTGAACGCATGCATGTCGCTGCCGCAGACGCCTGAAGCCTTCAGGCGAACCAAGACCTCTCCGGTACCAGGATCTGGGGGGTCTGGCAGGGTGCCCATCTCAAGGCGCTGCCTGGCTACGAGCTCTAGCGCGAACATGATGCTGGCCGATGCCGAGTTATGGACTTGCTCCTCGGCATGGCAGCACCTATCTTATGCGAGGCTTGCCGGAAGACTCCGGCGGGCGCCGCCACAGCACCGGGATCTGGCGTAGCGCCGCCGAGCTTGCGAGTGAAGGCAGGCCCGGAGCTGGAACTCACGCGCCGTTCGGCTGCGATGGGGTCGTAATTGTGTCGGCAGCGGTCGGTGCCAAACGCGCGATCCCGGTTGTCACGGCGAAACCTCCCGCCGCCAGAACCATTGCCGCAACGCCCTCAGCAACGTTAGGGAATGCTAGGCGTGCAGCCTCGTCGGCGAAGGGCCACAACCCGACCATGGCCCCAGCCAACAGTCCCAGCAGGAATCCCAACGTCAGAGAGCGGTGACGGCGCAGCATCGTGCGGATGAGGCGACTCATTCCGATCAGCGCTGCAAGGCATCCGGCGGCAAACGGTAGCAACACTGCCGCTGCGTCGAGCGCGGCTGCGCCACGGGATCCTTCCCAGCCCAGCAGCGCGTTCTTCAGGGCGTCAACAGCTCCCAGGACTGGCACATACTGGCCGGTCAGCACGAGCAGGTAGCTGCCGGACAGACCGGGGAGCAGCATCGCGGCGAACGCCCCGAGGCCGGCTAGGAACAGCATCGGCGCCTGCAGGCCAGTAGTCGCGATTTGGTCCGAGGATCCCGACGCAGTGGCCACCATCGCCGCCAAGCCAACGGCCGTTCCGATGCCCGTCCGCCAGCCTACACGGCCGATCAGCCGCCACAGCACGGGAACTCCGCCCAGCGTCGATCCCAAGAAAACGCTGTACATCGCCCAGCGGTGGTCTAGGACCAGCGTGCGGACCGGGCCGGCCAACAACAGGACGATCAAGGCGGCGGCCGTCGCGATCGACGCCAGGAGCTTTGCGGACTCGCGGTCAGGTCGGAGGGCCGTCACCTTGGCGATGGCCTCGATGCACTGTGGATAGACCCCGACGGCGAGCAGCATCGTGCCGCCAGACACTCCCGGGACCAAGTTGGCAAGCCCCATCAGAGCTCCGCCAGCGATCGCGCTCGCCGTGATCGCCCTTCCTCTGGGCGGAGCGGCAGTCGGCTCCCTCATCCTGCTGGCTGAAGAATCCACGGCAGCGGCTGTCGACGGGCAGGGAAGTGCAGCAGTCCTGCAGCTACCTGCTCCCGCCTGGGTGCGCGGGAGCGGCCGCAACCTGGCCGATCGGAGCCTTCGGAGGAGCTGGATTCGGCTTGTAATAGGTGACTAGGAACCCGCCCAAGGCTGCGATGGCGATGCCGGCGAAGAATTGCCAGCGCACGCCGCCGATCCCTCCGGCAGGAGGGTGCAAGGTCATCGAAGCCACCGCGTTGACGATCGGTGCGCCGGCAAAGACGATTGACATTACCGCGGCCGGTGTGCCCTTCGCCCCGAAGGACAGCAGGATCCCGAACGCTCCCGCCGCCCCTAGCATTCCCGCGATCAGGGAGATTGCCATCCCGCGGGTCGGCATGCTCCAACTGGCTCCGGTCAGCGCCAGCAGGGCCACCGGAGCTAGGACGGCCACGAGGAAGTAGGCGATTCCGACGAACAGGAACGCCTTGTAGCGTCCGTGAAATGGATCGGCCATGCCGAGCTGGCCAGCGTGGAGGAAGTTGCCGTACAACCCCCAGCACGCCACGGTCATCAAGGCGTAGACCAGCCATCCGAGACCTGCTTGATTCATGGTGTCGCTCCTCGTTTGCCGCCCGGGCGGGCGAGACTGACCTCGGCTTAGGCGTCAGGCCAGCCGGTGCTTCTCGAAGTCCCAGTGCATCATCCGCCCGGAGTCGGCCGAGGCGTTGATCATGTGGGCGCAGGACGCTGCGTGATGTCCGACCCAAGCGTCCTCGACAGGGGCTTTGCGATGGCGCACTGAAGAGAAGAAGTCCGTGAAGTGGGCTACCGTCGCGTCCGGGCCGCTGTCTCGATGCTCCTCCGGGGTTATGCGCGGCGGGCCCTGCCGCTCGGCCCGGCCACCGGGCGTCCGGTAGTACTCGGCCTCCAAACGGGAAGGCCACGCGCTGACGATCCAGCTGTTGTTGTCGTAGTTCGAGTCTGGATAGTAGGTCAGCCTCCGGCCCGCCAGCTCGGCCGATCCCTCCGTGCCCAGCACTTGGAACAGCGATCCGCCGCCGGCCCTGCTGTTGAAGGTCGAGCTGAGGTTCACGGTGAAGCCTTCGCGATAGCGCAGCACTCCGTTGAGAGTGTCGGGCACGTCTCGGCTGTCGGTCCAGCGATACAGGTCCCCCATCGCCATCACCTGTGCCGGCATCGCGGCGTCCATCACGAAGTGGACTGTCGTGCAGAGATGCACGAACAGGTCGGTCGCGATCCCGCCCGAGTACTCCTTGTAACAGCGCCATCGGAAGAAGCGCTCCAAGTCGAACTCGCGCTGCGGGGCGGGACCGAGGAACGCCTGCCAGTCAACGGTCTCCTCTGAGGCGTCCGGGGGGATCGGGTAGATCCACGACCCGCCGGGGCTGTTGCGGTTGTAGGACGCCCGGATCAGTGTCACTTGCCCGAGCCTTCCGGACCGGATCCAGTCCCGGAGCAGTCTCGCGCTGTTGCCGCTGATGGTCTGACTGCCCACCTGCAGGATCTTGCCGGCCCTCTCAGCGGCGGATGCGATCTCCAAGCCCTCGTCCACCGCGAAGGTCAGCGGCTTCTCGCAGTAGACTTCCTTGCCCGCCTCCAGAGCCTCCAGCACCATTTGCTTGTGCCAGTGGTCTGGAGTGCCGATGGTGACGGCGTCGATCGACTCGTCCGCGAGGATCTCGCGGTAGTCCCCATAGTCGCGGGCCCGTCCGCCGGTGCGCTCGATTGCCCGCTCGACCCGCCCTTGGTAGGCGTCGCAGACGCCGACGATCTCCACGCCGGGAACCTTCTTGATGGCTTCCAGCAGCTCGTGGGATCGCGAGCCCGTCGCGATCATGCCGACAGTGATTCGGTCGCTCGGAGCAACGGATTGCGCTTGGGCCAGCACGCCGGTACCAGTTCCGAGGAATATTCTGCGCGTCATCGCGATGCTTCCGCCCGAGCCTTCTTGCAGCCTCGCCGGCACCCGGCCGTCGTCGCCGCCGACGCTAGGGGCTTGCGGTCTCGACATCCTTGAGCTCGCGGTCGATCACGGCCCGGTAGGCCTCAATGGGCCGGGCTCCGGTCAGCAGGACTCCGTTTACCAGGATGGCCGGCGTGCCGTCGATCCCTAATCCTCGCGCCTCCGCCGTCTCTTGCGTGACGGCCTCCTCGTGCTTCTTGGAGTCGGCACACTCGATCAAGGCGGCCGGCTTGACCTTCAGCTCCTTCGCGATCTCCTGGTACGTCCCGTCCGTGAACAACTCCTGCTCGAACAGCTTCGACCGGTACTCCCAGAACTTGCCTTGGTCACCCGCGCAACGCGCCACTTGGGCAGCCCGGACGGCGTCGGGATGGATGTCGGCGAGGGGCAGGTCCTTGAACACCCAGCGCACCTGATCGCCGTACTGCTCCGCCAGCTCGCTTAGCACTGGCTGGACTCTCTTGCAGTAAGGACACTGGAAGTCGGAGAACTCGACGATCGTCACGGGGGCATCCTCCGGGCCGCGGATCCGGGCCCCGTCCAAGTCCACCGGCAGCCGGGGCGCGTCCAAGTGGACTTCAATCTGCGAGTTGCTTCGCAGCTCGGAAACATAGTCGCTGAGGTGCTGCTGGGCCTCTTGGTCGCGAAGGACCTTCACGATCTGGGCGCGGACCTCCTTGAGAGGCTTGCCGATCTGCTCCTTCCGCTCGTTGTAGAAGTCGCTGACCTCCTTGTTGGTCGGCATCCCCACGCGGGGGGCGACCGCCTTCTGCACCAACTCCGAGACCGGAATGCCTTGGCGCTCGGCCTCGATCTCCAACAGGCGGGCCGTGATGGCCCCTTGCAGAGACTGCAGCTGCACTTGGTATAGCTGCTGCACCAGCTTCCGCTCCTGTGCGGTGACTTGCCTGTCCTCCGCCGTGATCTCCTCCTCGCCGATGGTGGCCAGCGGTCCTTGAGCCACTGCGGGGCTGCTCAGCAGGGCGATTAGGCCCGCGCCTGCGATTACAACTTTCAGCATCTCCCTCATTGTAGCGCTAACGGTCACCCGAGAAAGGGTCGCGACAGCCCTGACGCTCGCCTTCGCCTATCGATTCCGAGGCCGCTGACTGCCTCCATCGGGCACAGCGTTGCCTGCGGGATCCAAGCATCGAGACCACTTGGACCCTTCGGCGTCAGGGCTGCCACGTCCGTGCTTCTGGCACTCGCTGGAGCCAGTGGCAGTGTGGGTGCATCCTACCCAGACGGCCCTCGGCGTGCCCGGGAGCGAAGTTGGCTGGGAACAGGAGGTGGCTGTATGCAGGTGAGGATCGTTAGGGCGCCGTTGTGGATGCAGCATCGGGAAACCCGTCGGAGGGAGTATCCTCCAGATCCTCTCGCAAGAGACTCCCGGAAGATCCCGACACACTTCTCAAGTGTTGCTCCGGCACCGGGAATTCTTGGCTGCGGCCTAACCGTGCGCGTCACTGCACGCCACCGCCTCGCATGCGAGTTCGGCCAGATGGGCCCTAAGCCGCCTGCCCCGCTCGCGCCCGGCCAAGTGGGAGGAGTACGCCGCAGCAAGTGCTTAGAGCGCTCGAACTGTCAGCCCTGATCGAATTCGCCGACTTGCACGGGCACCACCAGCCCCTCGAACTCTACTAGTTCTCCACCGGCAGGCAGCACTCCTCCTGAGCCGTCGAGGGGCCGAGGATAGGGAAATCAGAGCCAAGCTCGCCCTTCACAAAGCCTGCGGCTTCCACACCTACCAGAACTTACGGATTCGCTCTCTACCACCCCCTGAACACTGTGACGCCCACGGATCTTGGAGGTGAGCCGGATTCGGTTCTCCCAGTAGACATCTGTGACGTCGCGACATTGGCAGTGCGCGCTAGCAATCTGGCTGGCTTCTGAACTCAACGGCCTCGCTCGCGGCCGTCGAGAGAAGCATGCTGAGGCAGCGCCGGTCGGGCTTCATAGGCTCTGCGCCAGTTGGGAAATCGACGTGATTCACTTGCTGAAGGAAGACGAGCTTCGTGGCGCTCGCGGCGCTGTCATGGAACGGCATGGCTCGCATCGAGGCTCGCATGGCAGCGCGATTTGACGTTCTGCGACAGGAACTGGTCGAACTCCGGCAGGGGCAGTCGTCTCAAGGTGAGAGAATCGCGCGAGACGCGACGGTCGCTTCAGCGTGGCGACTTGAACGTTCGCTCGGAATTCGCTATTTTGAAGGTTCCGCCGTCCGGACGCCGCTTGCGTGTCCGTTCAGGCCGTGCGAGCCGGCATGTCTAGGCCAGCGCGCCGCGGCAGTCGAAACCTGAGACACCTCACATCCCTATGTCCCACACCAACGGGACGGTCGCGATCGAGGCCGTCCGACTCAGCAAGTTCTATGGCAACTTCGTCGCGATTCGCGACGTCTCCTTCCAAGTCCGGCGCGGCCAGGTCGCGGCGTTCCTAGGCCCCAACGGAGCCGGCAAGTCCACTACCCTCAAGATCCTGACTGGCTTCCTCCAGGCCAGCGAGGGTACGGCCCGCATCGCCGGGCTGGACATATCCAAGCACCGCATCGAGGCCGCCGAGCGCATCGGCTACCTGCCCGAGAACGGGCCGCTGTATCCGCAGATGACACCGCTTGAGCTGCTTCGGTTCTTCGGCGAGGCCCGTGGCTTGGAGGCCTCCCGTCTCGCGGACCGGGTCGAAGCCGTGGTCGAGCAGTGCAACCTCTCCGCCGTGCTGGAGAAGGCCGTCCACAAACTCTCCAAGGGCTACCGCCAGCGCGTGGGCATGGCCCAAGTCCTGCTTCACGAGCCCGACATCTTGATTATGGACGAGCCGACGGCGGGGTTGGACCCCAACCAGATCCGCGAGGTCCGCTCCCTGATCCGGGAGCTGAGCGCGTCCCGGACCGTTCTCGTCTCAACTCACATACTGCAGGAGGTGGAAGCCGTGGCAGACCATGTCGTGATCATCAGTGAGGGCCGAGTCGTGTTCGACGGAACGCCTCGTGAGATGGCCGGCGAGGACGGCTTGGAGCAGGCGTTCTACCGTATGACCAGCCCACCGCGGGATGGTTTCCCCGGCCACACTTCAGAGGCCGAAGACGCTCCGTCCGCCGACGCAGGAGGTGCGCAGTGAACCAGCGCTGGTACGTTTCCCGAGCGGTCTTCCGCCGCGAGCTGACCTCCTACTTCAGTAGCCCGACGGGCTACGTCTTCATCTCGCTGTTCGTCTTTCTCAGCGCCATAGCGGCTTTCTGGCAGCAGTCGTTCTTCGCCAGCAACTTGGCCAACCTCAACGCGCTGAATGCTTACTTCCCGTACCTGCTGATCTTCCTCGTGCCCGCGCTGACCATGACCGCTTGGGCGGAGGAGCGGCTGCACGGCACGGACGAGCTGCTGCTCACGCTGCCCGCCACCGATCTGGAGATCGTGCTGGGCAAGTACGCAGCCTACGTGTCGATCTACTCCGTAGCCTTGGCTTTCTCCCTGAGCCACGTGGTGGTACTCCTAATCCTCGGCAGTCCAGACCTCGGGCTGCTGGTGGCCACCTACTTCGGCTATTGGCTCATGGGTGCCGCGCTCGTGGCCGTCGGCATGGTCGCCTCGCAGCTCACGACGAACCTCACCGTCGCCTACATACTGGGCGCCTTGCTGTGCTCGGTGCCAATCTTCATCGACCATGCCGGGAACCTGCTCGGCGGCGCCCTGCGGCGCCTGCTGGAGAGCCTCTCCTTCGTGCAACAGTTCCGGGACTTCGCAGACGGTGTGCTGCCGCTCTCCGGGATGCTCTACTTCTTGGGCTTCGGCGCAGCCGTGATCTACCTGAACGTGGCCGTGCTGGGCCGCCGGCACTGGGCGACCGGCAAGGACGCCCCTCGGCTGGGTTGGCATTACGCCGCGCGGGGTCTCGCTGCCCTCGTCGCAGTGGCGGGAGTGACGGTGCTCGTGGGGCGTCTGGGCGGACGGGTCGACGCCACGGCCGAGCGGCTGCACTCCCTCTCGCCTGACACCAGGCAGCTCATCTCCAGCCTTGACGCCTCCCGTCCGGTGTTCATTCAAGCCTACCTGAGCCCCGTGGTGCCGCGTCATTTCGTCCAGACCCGCAGCAACATCGTCTCCATGCTCCGCGAGTTCGACGCCCGGGGCGGTGACAAGATCCACGCCAACATCATCGCGACGGAGAAGTTCACCGAGGAGTCCAGAGAGGCGCGGGATCGCTTCGACATTCAGCCGCGACCGGTGCCCCCAGTGCTCCAGGCGCAGGGCAGCCCCGACGAGATCTTCTTGGGCCTGGTGTTCAGCTGCGGCGCCGATGAGTTCGTCATCCCGTTCTTTGACACAGGGCTGCCGGTCGAGTACGAAATCATGCGCTCGGTCCGCGTCGTGGCCGACGCCGACCGCAGGAAGGTCGGTGTGCTGGGAACGGCCGTCAATCTGTTCGGAGGCTTCGACTTCCAAGCGCGCCGGCAGTCCCGGCCGTGGTCGATCGTCTCGGAGCTGGAGAAGCAGTACGACGTGGTGCAGGTGCCTGCAGCCGCCGACTACCCGGAGGACCTCGACGTGCTGCTGGTAGTACTGCCTAACACGCTGCAGCAGGACGAAATGGACCGCTTGGTCGAGTGGGTCAAGGCCGGCAACCCGACCTTGGTGGCCGTTGATCCGCTACCCGCCTTCAACATCCAGCACTCGCCCCAGCAGCTTCCGCCCGGGCCCTTCCAGCAGGGCCAGCCCCAGCGTGTGCCGACCGACACGCGCCCGCTAATGGAGGCCTTGGGCGTGGAGTGGGAGACCGAGCGCATCGCGTGGGACAAGTACAATCCCCACCCCACCTTCCGCACGCTGCAAGAGGAGATCGTGTTCCTTGGGTCGGGCAATGGGTACGACGCGACGTTCAACCCAGACGAGGCGGTTTCTTCGGGCCTCCAAGAGGTAGTGTTCATCTACGGCGGCGTCCTCAAGGAGGCGGAGGAGAACGAGGCGGGCACTGAATTCACCCCCCTGCTCCGCACGGGCACAGACTCGGGAACGACGTTGTGGTTCCGGTTGGTCCAGCAAGGTATTTTCGGCACGCAGCTGGCGACCAACCTGCCGCACGAGCCGGACGAGGAGAGCCACGTCCTGGCGGCGAAGATCACCTCCCAGAGCGACGAGAACGCGGTGGAGGCGATCGTCATAGCGGACACCGACATGATGGGCGAGCAGTTCTTCGAGCTGCGGCGGCAGGGCATCGAGAGTCTCAGCTTCGACAACGTGACCTTCCTGCTCAACGCCGTTGACCAGCTGGCCGGCGACGAGTCGTTCATCTCGCTGCGCAAGCGGCGCCGGCAGCACCGCACGCTGGAGACGGTAGAGGCCCGGACGCGCGTCTACGAGGAGGGCCGCCTTGAGGAGACGCGGCGCGCGGAGCAAGAGGCGGAGGAGAAACTGGAGGCGGCCCAGGCCCGCTTGGACGCGGCGGTGCAGGTGTTGCAGGAGCGCAGCGACCTGGACGCCCAGACGAAGCAGATCATGATCCGCAACCAGGAGCGGATCGAGAACCGGCGGCTGGCCGTGGCACGTAGCAACATCGAGGACGAGAAGGAGCGCCTGATCGAGGGAGCTCGCGCCGACATGGAGGCGGCGGTGCGCGGGATCCAGAACACGATCAAGATCGTCGCCGTGGCGCTCTCGCCCGTTCCGGCCTTCCTGCTCTTCCTGTTCGTCTCCGTGAAACGCCGCGAGCGCGAGCAGATGGGAGTCGCCCGGGACCGGCTGGTGGAGGTAGCGAAGTCATGACTGAAATGACAAGAACCCTGTACTTTGTGCTGGTGGCCGTAGCCGCCACCGCGGCGGCCGTAGTGGTAGACCCCAGCAGGACTCGCCCGGACATCTTCGACGATGTCGGGGAGGTCTTCTTCGAGGGCTTCACGGACCCGCAGGCCCCGCGGTCGATCGAAGTGATTGACTACGACGAGGCCACGGCCACGGCGACACCGCTCAAGGTCGAGTTCGTCGACAGCAGGTGGGTGATCCCCTCCCACCACTCCTACCCCGCAGATGCGGAGGAGCGCTTGGCTAAGACCGCGGCGGCCCTGATCGAACTCCGCAAAGACCGCGTGGTATCGGACCTAGCCCAGGACCACGCCACCTACTCGGTAGTCGATCCGCTGGATGATCAGGCCACCTCGCTCGCCGGACGAGGCAAGCGGGTCAGGATCCTTGACGACGATTCCAACGTGCTGGCCGACTTCATCGTGGGCGCGGAGGTGGAGGACCGTCGCGGCTACCGGTACCTGCGAGTTCCAGGGCAGAAGCGGACCTACGAGGTGAAGACCGAAGCGGATGTCTCGGCCCGCTTCCAGGACTGGATCGAGACGGACCTGCTAAAGGTCTCACCCTTCGACCTGCGCCGCGTAGAGATCAACAGCTACACCATCAACGAGCGGATGGGGCGAATCGAGAATCGGCAGCGGACCTTGCTGACAAAGCAGGACGAGAAGTGGCAGCTCGGCGGGCGGGAGCCGAATTCCGACACGATGAGCGGGTTGACCACGGCGCTGGACGCGCTGCGGATCGTCGATGTACAGCCCAAGCCCCAGGGTCTCAGTGAGGACTTGAAGGCTCAGGCGGGCATCCAGCCGACCCGGGAGAACTTCGTCTCCCTGCAGGGCAAGGGCTTCTTCCCCAATCCATACACCGGTCAGATCCTGTCGAACGAGGGAGAGCTGCTGGTGGAGTCCAAGGACGGGCTGTCCTACGTGCTGCGCTTCGGGGAAGTGGCTCCCGGCGGGTCAGGTTCCAACGTCGACGGGGCCGAAGGGGAGACCGAGCGACGTTTCGTGATGATCTCGGTGACGTTTAGCGAGGAACTAGCCAAGAAATACGAAGGCGACGCTGAGCAGGGCCGGGAACTGGCCGACGAGTTGCGGGCCCGGTTTGCAGACTGGTACTACGTGATCTCCGGAGCCGACTTCGGAAAGCTGCGTCCGAGCGTAGTGGATTTGCGGAAGAGCTGACGGCGTCAGCTACCCCAGATGCGGCGGCGTCCCGGCTAACCGCCGGCTGCGGCTGCGTCGCTCCATTCTCGCGCCACAGCGACTGCAGAACCGCGCTCGGCGATCCGTGCTCTGGTGACCGCACCTAGCACATCTTAGCCGCTTCGCGACGACCACCCGCCCGCGAGTGAACTCCATCGAGACGATCCCGGTCGGCACAGCGATGATCGCGTATCCGAGCACCATCAGGCAGGCTGACACGAACTGCCCGAGCGCCGTCCGCGGCGCGATGTCGCCGTAGCCGACGGTGGTCAGCGTGACGATGGCCCAGTAGACGCTGGTCGGAATGCTGGTGAAGCCGGCCTCCTCGCCTTCCAGCTCGTACATCACCGTGCCGGTGATCACAGCCAACGTCAGCACGGCCGACAGGAAGACGACGATCTTCGGCCTGCTCGCCTGCAGAGCGCGCAGCAGCTGGTGGGCCTCCTTCAGGTGCCGAACGAGCTTGAGCACGCGGAACACGCGGATCAAGCGGACACCGCGCACGACGGACAGCGAATGGGAGCCCGCGACGAGCTCCACGACATACGTGGGCAGGATCGCCACTAAGTCCACTATGCCGAAAAAGCTGGTGACGTAGACCTTGCGCCGGTTCGCCGTCCAGATCCGGAGCCCGTACTCGATCGTGAAGAGGATCGTGAAGGCCCACTCGGCACTCCGCAGCGCTTGGCCGTATGCCGAGCGGATCCAGGTGACGCTCTCAAGGACGACGCAGAAAACGCTGATGAGAATCGCCCACAGCAGCGCCACATCAAACAACCGGCCAGAGGGCGTGTTGACACCGAATATGATCCAGCGCAGCTTGACTCGCAGTTTCTCTATGTCGTGACGATCCAAGCGATCCTCCTGACTCCGCGCACCTGAGATCGAATTCCCACCGTGGCGCATGGGACGCCGGATTGCGGTGCGGGACCTCTTCCAACCGGCCGTCTGTGAACCCGTGTGGGACGGAATCCGTCCCAGCGCAGACATGCCGGCGGAACTTCCGAGGGCCCTCCGCAGCGCTGTAGCGACGATGGACGGCGCAAGTCATAGGTTACCCGATGCCTCGGCCCGCAGGGCCGGCCAGCGGAACCAGGACTCATCGGGTCTTGCCCGCGCCGGCGGCCTGCGCCGAGCGAAATAGGGTCTCCATCGAGTCGTCACCGTCGGGATGCGAGCTGCAAGACTTCGGGAACGCCCTGCCGTCCGGACGCTGAGTGACCCGATCGTTCGTGGCACGGCCGAGTCGCCTGCCAGCACGAGAACTGCCGCCTCTTGGGCCCGCAGCCGCGCGCCGTTGGCGCAAGAGAGAGCTCGAGCCCCCTCGGGGCGGCTAGCGGCCAGCAACAGCATGTCGATCGCCTTGGAGAACTGAGCCGAGATCCTGCCGACCTGCGTCACCGCCGCAACCGTGCGCCCCAGCTCGCGCGGTCGGGCTGGATCGAGCCAGCGGTCCGCCACAGAGAAATAGCGCTTCAGGTACCACGCCTTCGAAGTCGGGTTCGAGTCTGTGCGAAGAAGTGAGCCAATGGCGCGGTAGCGGGCACCGCGCCAATCCAGTCGAGAGGGTGGACGACAGCTAGGCTGTCCAGTGGCTAGGAGGAGCGTCCGCCGAGGCTCACTTCCTCGATTCCACCCGCCGGCGGGGAACGAACTCGACCGAGTCCGGCGAAAAGGCCTCCAGATCAGGCTCGGGGGTGACGACGCCTCCGGGAGGGACATCGAGGCCGGCCGTCCAGACGACTGCGTTCAGGATGATCCGCCTG
This sequence comes from Bryobacterales bacterium, assembly GCA_963662745.2. Taxonomy (GTDB): domain Bacteria; phylum Acidobacteriota; class Terriglobia; order Bryobacterales; family UBA6623; genus VXMF01. The sequence goes on along the minus strand of CAXXUI010000001.1, from coordinate 1,308,969 downwards.
AGGTTGATGTCGGCCCAGTTCTTATAGTAGTGCGGCATCACAATTCCGAATCCCCGTCCGCCATCCGGGCGCTCCAGGCCCCACGCGACGACCTCGCGCTGCGGAGCATCGGGAGGGAGCATCGACGCAGCCAATGCTCGGACATGCGGGCCGAGCCGGTTGCCTGGTCCGCCGAAGTAATTGTTGATGTACGGTTCGTCGTGGATCGAGAACGCCTTCCAGCCGCGGGAAACGGGATGCGAAGGGTCAACCGGCTCGATGATGGCCTCGGGATAGACCCTCGCCACCGACTGGTGGTGGGCGCACGACCGGTTTGCGAAGTAACCGCCAATCCATTGCAGCAGCGGGTGGCGTCCGTCCCGCGCAACATCCTCGCCCAGCAGGCCCGTCGCGTAGTGGAGGCAGACGATTCCGCACCCCCGGTCCATCATTTCCCCGAGCTGCTCGAGATTACGGGCGGGATGGTCGAACCGGTTGGCCGGAAAGGTGTCGCCGACGAAAATCACCGTAGAGGCCGATTCCCGCACGCGCTCGTCGCTCGGCCACTCGTACACTATGCTCGTGCGGACGCCATCCACGTTCGCCATGCGGCCCAACGCATCTGCCAGCAGGCGCGCCCCCGCCGCAACCTCGTGCGATCCGGGAGGATGGTTGCTCGGTCCCACTACGATCAGGACACTGGCGTTGTCAGCCGCCGGAAGGAGGGCGATGGCGGCGGCGGCCAAGAGGGCGGTAGGTATCGCGTGGCGCATCGAACCGATGGTAGCGCTCAGTGGAATCTTAGAGCGACCCGCTAGTGACGTCCAGCACCGGCTGCGGAGCTGCCTCGGGGCCGCGACGGGCGGTCTGCGCTCCAGCGACATCAGCCAAGCGATGGGAGGCACACGGGGACGGAACGCATTACAATCGTTGATGCGCGCCCACACGCCGTCCGCCGGAAGCGGCCGACGCCAATCGGCCGCTCGAAATGCAGCGTCCTAGGCCCGTGACCCACCGTGCTAGCTTTGAATCATTGCATCCCGCTGCGAAGCGGGTTCCAGTGGGTCGGCTCGGAGGGGAGCTCTGCTGGAGGGTCCCTTGCGATCCTAGTGCGAGACTCGCGGCCCTCGCCCTTGGTACGCGCGTACCGGAGCGATTCCGCTTCCGCCGCCTCGACACATGGCGCGGGAGTAGTCGAGCTGGGCCTGCGAGATGCTAGCGACAGGTGGATCACCACAGCCCGCTAGGCTGGATGATTCGCGCGGCTCAGCAAGAGGCACCGTACTACAGAGAGTTCTAGACCATGGATGATGTCCTGAAAGACCTCACAACCGCTCTGATCGTTATTGCTCCGATCATCATCCTACATTGGCTGTTTCGACGACTGCGCAAGCCGATCATGCGCCGTCTCAACCGAATTGTTTCCGAGACGGAGAACCCTTGGGACGATGTACTTATTGAGCGTGGAATCATTCAAGCTGGCTGGCACCTACTTTCCTCACTCGCCCTTCAAATCACGTTTCCTCAGGTGCTTCATCACGCTGAGACGGCCACGGTGCTCTCAAGATTGGCTGTCGTGTATACAGCGATCAACCTGCTGTGGATCGCCAACATAGGACTGACTGCCTTCTTGGCTTGGTATGCGACGCTCTCCATTGCTAAGCGTTTGCCGATTCGGGCTTACGTCCAAGTCGGTAGGATTCTGGCAGTCGTAGTCACAGTGCTGGTCTCGTTCTCAGCTATCAGCGGTCGCTCTGTGTTTACTCTGATTGCAGGATTGGGAGCCTCAGCGGCCATTGTTCTGCTCATTACTCGAGACAGCATCTCTTCCCTAGTCACAGGCCTGCAAGTTGTGGCAGCCGATATGGTTCGCGTTGGAGACTGGATTCAAGTTGGGACGGCAGACGGTATAGTGATCGACATCACACTGCAAGCGGTTGAAGTTCAGAACTGGGACAGAACTGTTTCCTATATTCCGATGAATCAGCTCTTGACTGGAGAAGGATTTCGCAACTACAGAAGCCAGATAGAACAGGGAGGGATGTATATACTGAAACCGATATATACAGACGTTTCTACAGTAGTTCACGAAGGGGAAAAGCCATCCAACTTAACAGAATACCGACTGTGGATGATGGACTATCTGGCCAATGATTCGCGTATTGGTTATGTTCAGTACGTGCGACAGCTGCCAATGGACAGACTTGGAATACCGATTGAAATCTCTGCATTCTCGGTGTATACGGACTGGTATGAACACGAAAAGGCGGAAGCAGAAATCGTGGACGAATTGATCTGCGCAATGTCTCGATTCGGATTGAAGCCGTCCCATGCCAGAGCCGATCCACAGTGGCAGCAAGAGTCCGAAGACAGCTTGGACTGACAGCGCTGGCAAGCGAAGCCAGACATGAGGCCTGCCTGCTTCAGACACCGTATCGCCGAGTCTCCAACAATGCCTACAAGCTCGCTCCAAGCGACTATCGGCTGTCGCGCGAGGCAGGACGCCGAAGTCACCTTGGCAGGGCGGACATGCCACGCGACTCCGAGCCCGGAGCGCTCGCTAGCAATGTCTCTTGATCGCGAGGCAGGTTGGTTCTAGAGGCTGTCGCCGGCGGATCCGGCAACGGCAGGCTGGCCCTTGCCGCAATCGTGCCTGCCCTCCTTCCTGGAGAGACCGGGTGCTGTGAGTGCGGACTCGGACCAGTCCCGACAGTCCGCTGCTCGCGTCCCCGATGAGCCGCGGTGTCAGCCGCTCCACACGTACTCAGACGCAGGTGCATTGGCGGTGCTCAACCCGGCAATCGACGCGTCCGCCACCGGTACCGCTAACCTCGGTACTCTGCCACGTCATCGCTGCTGCACACACCAAGATGGTCACTCGTCACACTCCGCTCGGTGTAGGTCCTTGACTGGCCGCTCCAACGGTGAGCGGTCGGACTAGAATGAGGAGTCGGCCAAGCGAAGCTCGGCAGGCAAGACGCGCGACCGATTGACCAGTCGCGCTTCGGAACCGGCCTGAGTCGAAGTTCGTGCAATCCTTCCACCTGAAATCACGAGCGGGGCGAGCTTCGGCAGGTGGTGACTGGCCGCCTATCGACAGCATGCAAGGGACCCGCTCACTTGGGGGCATGAGTCGCTTGGAACGACAGGGTGATTGCCACGGTCACCCGTGCATTGCAGTCGCAGCACCTACTTCCGCAGCGTCATCCCGCAATTCGCGCTTCGTGGCTTGCTGGCACCGGATATGGGGCCGCCGACATGGCGCGGGATCAAGGGCGAATCTCGAAGCGTACGCGGCAGGCCATCCCGTGCCGCACAAAATGATCATTCGCGAGCATATCGCGCAAACGCAACCAAGTCCCACCTCTCCAACCGTCCCGCCAACTGCAAGGCGGAGTGCGGTATCACAGTTGACGAAGGCCAGCCTAGAGCGTCGGGACTCGATGTCCGAGGTCCTGTGCTAAGGGTTGGCGACAGCAAGGGCGCCGGTTCGGCCTTGGTGCGCGCCGGTTCGACTCGCGCCGAGCCGCTTGAGAGCCGCAGCCTCGGCGACATCGTGCCGGCAGGGACGCAACGCAACCCCTGTGGCCCACTCGCGCTGCGAGAGTGTGCCACACCGCCACTCACTCCACAGCGTGACGCGACGAGTGCGTCCGACCAACGACCAGGCTCCCATCTCTCGCCGACCACTCAGCCGACCGTCCCGACCGACCAACGGTTGCGCCTTTGGGCCGTGTCCGACCTGCATGTCTCCCATGCGGAGAACAGGGCGGCCCTGCAGCGTCTGCCATCGTTTCCCAACGACTGGCTGATCTTGGGTGGCGACGTCACACACGGTGTGCGAGAGCTCGACTGGTGCTTTCGGCAACTCACGCCAAAGTTTCGCCAGATCGTTTGGGTGCCCGGCAATCATGAACTCTGGACCGTTCCGAACACGTCTCCTAACCTCCGCGGTGTCGATCTCTATGAGCACCTTGTGGGGATCGCCCGCTCCCACGGCGTCCTCACGCCAGAGGACCCCTACCAGGTGGTTGAACTGCGGACCGGGCCCGTCATGATCGTGCCGCTGTTTCTGCTGTACGACTACAGCTATCGACCGCGATACGTCCTTCGCAGCGAAGTTGTCCGCTGGGCCAGTGAAGCTGGTTCGGTCTGTTCAGACGAACTGCTGCTACACGCTGATCCATTTCCTGACAGGGACTCATGGTGCGCCGCACGCTGCCGCGACGCCGCCATTCGGCTGGCGGACTGCCCTTCGGACATTCCGAAGGTGCTTGTGAATCACTTTCCACTTGAAGAGGGGCATGCCGTACTGCCATTGATTCCGCGCTTCACTCCGTGGTGCGGCACACGTCGCACTCGGGGATGGCACCGACGGTTTAACGCCTGTGCAGTGGTGTACGGGCACCTACACATCCGAGGGACTCGCTGGCTTGACGGCGTGCCATTTCAAGAAGTCTCGCTCGGATATCCGAGACAGTGGCAGAGCGACCGCGGGATTGAGGCTTACATGCGGGAGGTGACCCTAGCTTCGACTAGCAGGATCATCTAATGACAGCAGACGATACTTGGTGGAGCCCGTGGCACGAAGTCGGGGATTTGACCATCCTTCATGTCGACCTCCGACCCGACATCAGGCGCGAAGAGAGAGCGTTTGATACTCTGGATGCGTCGGAACGAGTGCGATTCAATCGATTCTTAGTGAGCGATGCTAAGTCTCAGTTTGCGCTTTGCCGGGCGGCACTCAGGTTCAATCTATGTCAGAGACTGGGATGTTCGAACCAAGACTTGTCATTCGGTTATCTTGAGCATGGAAAGCCGTTCGCCAACATGAACGGTGTACGCTCAGACATCAGCTTCAATGTGAGCCACAGCGGGAGGCACGCCCTGATCGCTTTCTCAAGCCAAAGTGGACTGGGTGTAGATGTGGAAGTACGCACACCGGGACGCGACTTTGACGGGATCGGGCGCTTAGTGTACGGACCGCACGAGCAGCTCGCATTGTCTTCATCCAAAGGAGACGCCAAGATGCAGATGTTCTACCGATTCTGGAGTCTAAAAGAAGCACTCATAAAGGCCCTAGGGACTGGATTCTCATTAAACCCGTCTCGATTCGAAATACCACAGCAAATCATCGATGGTGAGCGATCATCTATCTTTCGATTTCCACATCTTCCAGCTGATATTTTCTGGCTTGAGGACTTGGGAGAACGCCGGTTTTCTGCGGCATTTGCTCACCGAATTACTGCTTGAGATAGTTGCTTTTAATGGAAACTTAGTCAGGCATTAATGCGACTTATAACCGGTAGAGTCGAGGAGAGGCGCGTTGGCCTTAGCAAGGAAGCAGTAGCTGTTTTAGGGTTGTTCCTACGGCTTTCGCCATCTGTAGGTGCCTCACTGACCTTCCCGCTTAGCTACGTCTCCTCTCCCCGCTCATCGAACCGGACGTGCCGATTTCCAGCATCCGGCTCTCGGACGAGATCCTGCCTTCGCCCACGGAAAGCTGGCCGTCCGCACTGGCAGGCGCACGAGGCCGAAGTCCATCCTCAGCCTCTCGCTCGGGTACCGCACGGGGTGGCCCGACTTCGCCTGGTGCTGCCGACACAGCCACTGGCTGAGCCGCTGGTCCGCAGGTGCGTCAACGGCGCGTGCCAGTTCTCCCGGCCACTGCTGCGCGCGGTGGTCCGGGTCTTCCTTCGCTTGCGCAGGTGATGCGCTCCGGAGTCTCCGAACTTTTCCGGAGCTAATAGGCTCGCGCCAGTCTCCATCGGTCCTGTCCCCCTTCCTGCATCGCTCTCGAACTGAGGCCCCTTCCCTCCACCGGCATTACCCGGCTTCCCCGGTACTACGGGCCTCTCCGCCACCCTGACCGGCCCGGCCTGTCCCTCGCGGGATGCCGGTTGGCGCGCGCACGCCACCGACAGGGCTTCCCGTGTTGCCTCTGTCTCCCTCTTGCACACATGCTGCCGCCAATACCCCGGCGGAGACGCCCGGTGCTCGCGTCGCTCGCTTCCCGGACGCTGGCTGCCTTCCCCGAAACAACGGCGGGTCGGCCTCCGCATCATCCTTTTCGAGGCCTGCTCGGCGTTCACTCGCGTTGCGGCCTGCGTGCTCGCTGAGCCGCCCAGAAGGCGGCCCGTCACGTCGGAGTGCTTCAGTCCATGTCGTTACCTCCATGACCCGCTCCGACGGCTTCCGGCTGGAGCGACAGTTAGCCGGGCGGGCTTCGCACCCGCTGGGAGCCAGTGCCTTAGCACGGCGCACGGAGTATATTGGATTATTGGAGTGTTTATTAGGCGTTGACATCTGATTTTACTGACTCTCTTGAGAGGTCTGACTAGGATCGAGTGAATCGGAGTCTAGGTTTTAACCAATAGAATTGAGCGCCAGATGATACCGAGATTCGATCGGATCATCCCTGCTGATTCGGTGCCAGATACCTAGCGATTCCAGGTTGATGAACTTGGTGAGGACCCGGTCTTGTCTCGTGCTGCGGCTGAAGACTCCTTGGGGGTACAGGAGGTGCTCAGCCGCTGTTCCAACGGCATCGTCTCCGGAACGACCTCATCTTCCGCCCGTACTGCTCTTGGTAGCGACATCAGAGAGCACAGCCATGTGCTGCTGGGCGAGTACATCGAGAAGAGTAGGACGTGCAGTGAGGGTGACTGCAAACGGCTGGAGCCTGCCCGAGAGCGGCTCAATGCCTGGCTAAGGTCCCGAACCTGAACCCCGGCGGCCAAGTGCATCTCAATTGAGCGCCCCGGATCCAACACGCTGCCGTCACTATCCGCTCGCTCCGGCGCTAGCGAGAGCAGCGCCCTTCGCAACAGTCATGCCCGCAAGCCCAAGCTGCCTCTCCGAGGCCTTCCGATGCCTCAAACCTCGATGCCCCTTCCTGCGCCCCCAAGCCGACCGTGCACGGCCCAGCTTACCGAGCCGACCCGTCAGCGCACGTAACCCCTCCCCAATCTAGGGATTCGAAGCCAACATCGCACCCAGCTCCGACCAACCCGATCTCCAAGCACCCCCATCCGGCGCTGTGGCCCCCCGACGGTCTACCATGAGAGCGCTGTGGCAGGCCTCTTCACGCACCAGCCTGACTCTGTACCGGGGCGCAGCCCATTTCAGCCGGGCCGGGGGAAACTCCCGCCTTACTTGGCCGGCAGGGGGCAGGAACAGGCGCTGATTCGGGAGTTCTTGGAGGCCGTCGCGGAGCGGGTTGCGCCCGCCAGCGACATCATCCTCTACGGGCCGAGAGGAAACGGCAAGACCGTCCTCATCGAATGGGCCCGGCGCGAGGCAGCGACGCTCAAGTTTTCGGTGGCCGACTTGCAGGGAGGCAGTCTCACGTCCGAGGAGCGGCTGGCCGCCGCGTTGGCGGTCGAGCGGCGCTGGCTGACAGCGCTGCGCGGATTCACACTAGGGCCCATCGGCGTCCGACTGGAAACGTTGCCACCGGGTCCGGTCTCTCGCGTTCTCGCCCGCAGAGTTCAAAGACGGCCCCTGCTCATCCTAATCGACGAGGCCCACATGCTCGGCGTCGAGCCCGGCCGGTCGCTGCTCAACACCGTGCAGGCCTTCCAGCGCCGGGACCTGCCTGTGCTGCTGATCCTCGCCGGCACGCCCGACCTACCTCGCCACCTACGTACCATTGGAGCTTCCTTCTGGGTCAGGAACAAGCGGCTGCGCATTGGCCGGCTGAAGCCGGACTCTGCCGCCGAAGCCATCCGGGTCCCGCTGGAGGAGCGCGGCCGGGCGATCAAGCAGGAGGCCCTGGAGGAGGTCGTGGCGGAGAGCCACGGGTACCCGTTCTTCCTTCAGCTGTGGGGGGACCTGCTGTGGACGGAATGCAATGACCCGTTCGCGCCTGCCTCGCAAGCCGATGTGGCCCGCGCGAGACCGCTATTTCGACAGAAACGCGAAGACCTCTACGACGAACTGCTGGACGACCTGAGAGAGGCCCAGCTGGTCTCGGTGGCGGCCGCAGTGGCCGCGGAGTTCTCCACTACTGAGCAGCAGGTGCTTCGTGAACGGGTCACTCTGGCGATCCAGTCGGCGCTCCGGGACAAGGCTCGGAAGTCAGACCGGGGGGCGGCCCTTGCCGCGGAACGGGTCCTGCGACACCAAGGCTTCGTCTGGCCGGTCGTCAAGCAGGGCATTGGCTACTACGAGCCGGGAATCCCGAGCTTGATGCGGCACGTCACCATGAACGAGAGAAAGAATCGTGAGGTTCGGGGCGAGTGTTCGTGACGGCATCGAGGTAACGGGCGCACTGCCCGGCCCTCCGCAGGTTTGATGCTCGACAACCAACGAACACCGTCGAAGGCCCGCAGCCGCGCAAGTGCGCGGGCAGGTCCCGGTGCGCCTCGCTCTCAGGACCGCGGACTCTCGGGCATAGTCCACGCGGCCCGCCCTTCCGACCAAACATCGCTGTCCGAGGGCCATTCGTAACTTCTAGGAACATCTTCTGACTTGGACTGGTAGACCTGCTGTCATCTGCAAGTTCCTTCAGCAGCCCAGTCGAAGAATGCCATTGATCAGGCCTGGTCAGGTTGAGCGGCTGATTCAGCCATGGTCTTCAAAGACCCGGGGGCCAGCCGAGGTGGCGACCAAGACGCCGAGCGTGGCGCGACAGTGCGCGAGAACCATCGCAAGCTCCTCTGGTGGCTGGCACCCCGCTCGCGGAACACCTGTGGCCAGCAGCCACTTCGTGGCACCGGCCAGGCCGGATCCAAGACGCGACCGTCCCGCGGCCACTCGCGACGTGCGCTCTCCCAGCCCATCGACTGCTGGAGATTTGCGACAATTCGTAGGAAATGGGCAAGGAAATCCTGATCGTCGCCAACGGTGACCTCCGACTCTCAGCCAACCAGATGTGCTGGCCGGCGCAGCAGGACATGGAGGCCCGCTTGGTCTCGGCCATCGAGCGCCTAGGGGGCTCGGCGAGGCGCGCCCACGAGTTCGACGCTTCCAAGGGGCACGGGTTCATTGATAGCCAGAAGCGCGGGCTGGAAGTGTTCCGGTCCGTCCAGCCAAAGGCCCCCCTCATCGTGGCGGAGGCCGTTTGGCAGTACTCCCAGCACATTCTTCCGGGTCTCATGTCCCATCAGGGCCCGATCCTGACCGTCGCGAACTGGAGCGGGCAGTGGCCGGGCTTGGTCGGCATGCTGAATCTCAACGGCAGCCTGACCAAGGCCGGCGTCCAGTACTCCACGCTGTGGAGCGAAGACTTCAACGACGAGTTCTTCTGCACCGCTCTCCGATCTTGGATCGGCGGCACCGCGATCCGTCACCGGCAACCGCACGTGCTGCCAGCAGCGGACGCCATTCTGCCTCATCGAGCCATGCTAGCCGGCCATGCGGTCGCTAACGAACTGCGTTCCAAGAAGGCGATCATGGGAGTCTTCGACGAAGGCTGCATGGGGATGTACAACGCCATCATCCCCGACCACTTGCTGAATCCGACCGGCGTCTTCAAGGAGCGCCTTAGCCAGTCGGCTCTCTGGGCGGCCATGCAGCGGGTCGGCGACGAAGAGGCGCAAGCTGTGCGGGATTGGCTGGACGCCAAGGGAATGCGATTCAACACCGGCGGCGACGAGGAGACCGACCTCACCGATGCTCAGCTGTTGTGGCAGTGCAAGATGTACGTCGCGGCGCTGAGAATTGCGGACGAGTTCGGCTGCGACGCGATCGGCATTCAATACCAGCAGGGGCTGAAGGATATCTGCCCGGCCTCGGACCTAGTCGAGGGGCTGCTCAACAACGTAGACCGGCCGCCGGCCAAGAGCGAGGACGGCCGGACCCTCTTTGAGGGGCGGGCCCTGCCTCACTTCAACGAAGTCGATGAGTGCGCCGGTCTGGACGCTCTGATCACGAACCGCGTCTGGACGCGGCTCGGCTACTCCCCCGAGACGACGTTGCACGATCTTCGATACGGCGAGCCGTTCGAGGTCGACGGAACGAGCCGCTTCGTGTGGGTGTTCGAGATCTCAGGCTCAGTGCCGCCCGAGCATCTGATCGAGGGCTACCGAGGTGCGGTGAGCGAGCGCCAGCCTCCGATGTACTTCCCGCTCGGCGGGGGAACGATCAAGGGCGTCAGCAAGCCCGGAGAAGTCGTCTGGAGCCGCATTTTCGTCCAGGATGATTGCTTGAAGGCCGATGTCGGGCTGGCGGAGGTGGTCGAGCTGCCGCAGGAGGAGACCGAGCGACGCTGGAGCATTACCACGCCTCAATGGCCCATCATGCATGCCGTCACGCGGGGCGTCAGCCGCGACAGGATGATGGGCCGACACCAGTCGAACCACATCCAAGTCGCTTACGCACCTGACCTCTCGGCGGCGCGAATTGCCCTCAGTGCCAAGATCGCAGCCATGCGGCAGCTGGGGATCGAGGTGTTCGTTTGCGGCAGCGACCACGATTTGATTTGATCGCCGTCACGGGCTGCCTGGCGGGCCCGCGCGTCGAGCGGATGCCGGCAGTGGGAGTTCGGTGACTGTCCACCTGCCCTCGCTTGATCCGACCGAAGCTGCGGGTACAATGGCTTGGGGCGTGTCAACAGGGCTGGCTGGTATCTCGGGGATGCGCCTGCCACGGTGTCTGTATGCGTGCGAAGTTAGCTGCCATCCTCGCAACTGCGATTCTCGCCCTAGCGCCGGCGGCGGCCGTCGCCTCCTCGGCGGGCGCGAGCGGAAGCGAGCAGTCGGTCGCAGCTTGGATTCTTGCCCAAGAAGGCAGGATTCGCCTGCACGGCTCCACCGACGTAATCAGTTCTGTCGCTGAGCTGCCGGACGGGCAGTTCTGGATACGGGAAGTCATGCTCACGGGCACGCTCGTACATCCCAAGGACCTCCGCAACCTGCAGCCGCTGAAGCGTGTGGAGACCCTCACACTGCCCGGCACGATGTGGAACCCGGTCTGCTGCGGCACCTTGGGAAACGTGGACGACAGCGATCTGCTGGCTGACATTGCAGGATTGGAGACGCTGCAGTCACTGCACCTGAGCCATCACTTCATGAGCGTTTTCAAGGGCATCCGGATCTTCGACCACGCCATGGAGAAGCTCGCCCCCCTCCGCAACCTGCGCTCGCTCCAACTCAAGTCGACCCGTGTCACAGGCCGCCACCTCGATGCGTTTCCGCTACTGGAACGGCTCGACCTCACGCAGACCGATGTCGACGACGAGGGCTTCCGGCACATTGCCCGGCTGGACCGTCTCCGCACCCTCCGCCTGAGAAGCACCTACCTGACCGACGAGAGCATGCAGCTGATTGGCGGCCTGAAGGAGCTTGTCGAACTCGACTTGGCGGACCTTGAGTTGACCGACGCCGGACTGTGCGGCCTGGCCGGACTATCCAACCTCCGCGTGCTTGACCTCCGAGGCTCTGCCGTCACCGATGCAGGCTTAGCGCACCTCGCTGCGATGACCAGCTTGACCGACTTGGGGCTGTACCGGACCAAGATCACCAACGCGGGCGTGCCCGCGCTGGCGGCGCTGCCCGGCTTGCGGCGTGTCGACCTCCGCTACAGCCGGGTGACTACCTCTGGCGTGGCCGACCTCGTGGCGGCGCGAGGCGTTGTCGAGGTCAAGTTCGTCGACATGTCACCTGGCCTCACTCAGCGAGAGGGCGGGGAAGGACCTGGCAAGAGCTTGGAGAGCCTGGCTACATGGGCCCGAGTCGTCGGCGGCCAATTGGAGATGCTGGCCGACGGCTTCGTATCTCTGCGGCTTCGGTCGAGACCGGTGAACGATCTGGATCTTCAGGCGCTCGGCGCATTCGGGAAGATCCGAGACCTAGACATCAGCGCCACCGACGTCAGCGACCTCGGGCTGCAGCACCTAGCGACCCTAACGGGGCTGGAGCGGCTGAACATCTCCAACACGCAGGTCACCGACAACGGACTCGAGCGGGTGGGTCGCTTGGCGTCGCTCCGCGAGCTGGTCGCGGACCAGACGTTGATCGACGGGCGCGGTGTCGAACGCTTGGCCGATCTTCGGCATTTGGAGAGGTTGTCCTTGGCGGGCACTGCGGTCGGCGACGAGGCACTGGTTCACATCGGGGCGCTAGTGGGGCTGACGGCCCTCAACCTCGACTACACGCAGGTCACCGCGGACGGCCTGCCACACCTCAAGCGCCTCTCTCGATTGACCGAGCTTGGCCTGACGGGCAATCGAGTCGGTGATGACGGGCTGCAGTCCGTTCAAGCCCTGCAGGGCTTGAAGCGTCTCGGACTGGCCTTCACCGACGTCACAGCGGACGGCATGGATCACCTTGCAGCCTTGGAGCGCTTGGCGGACTTGGATCTGGGCACCACTCGGATGGATGACGCCGGATTGGTGCGCTTGGCCAAGCTGCGACGCCTGCGGCGGCTGAATCTGGATTACACCGATGTCTCGTCCGAAGGCGTGGCCAAGCTGGCGCCCGAGCTGGAGATCGTCGAGTTGAGTTTGGACAACACCGATGTAGACGACAGCGGGGTCGAGACGATCAAGGGCTTCCGATCGCTCCGCTCGCTGAACCTCTATCACACGCTCGTAACGCAGGCCGGTGCGGATGTCCTGCAGGAGGCCCTTCCGGAATGCCGGATCGCGTGGGATCGCGACTCGGCTCAGCCAACTCGCCGCAGGTAAGCCAGCCATGAATCACGCACGGTCGTGCTTGGCCCTCGCGGCTGTAGGTGCATTGCTCGCCGCAGACCTGCGTTCATCCGATCCGCCGGCCGTTGCTGACTGGGTCCGAGAGCAAGGAGGCTCCGCAGTTGTCAGTCCGGCCGGAGGCATCGTGGCGATCGATCTGAGCCGGAGCTGGGTGAGCGACACGGACCTAGAGCGGATCCGCGGACTGCAGAGCCTCAAGGTCCTCCGTCTCGCCCAGACGCATGTCACGGACGCAGGTCTCTCGATCGTCGAGTCACTGCCGTCCCTGAAGGAACTCGACCTGTTCTTCTGCGAGCATGTTACCGATGCCGGAGCGTCGCAGCTTCGATCGGCTGCAGGCTTGGAGAAGCTCAACTTGCGGGGCACCAAGATCAGCGGCTCGGGTGTGAAGTTCCTGACCGAGCTGTCCCGCCTGCAGTGGCTGGACATTGGGATCGCAGAAATCGACGACCCGTCGATCGACTTGCTGGAAGCACTGCCCGAGCTGCACTACTTGGCCATCGGAGGCAACCGCATCAGCGAGGCGGGCATCTCCAGCCTGCGCAGCTTGGTACATCTCCGACACCTCGACCTGAGCGGCGGACAGGTCACAGACAGCGGGATTTGGGCGGTCAGCGTCTCCGACCTGAACCTCGACGAGATCAGCTCTATCAGCAGTCTGGAGAGCCTCAATCTCTCGGCTCCCAGCTCAGAATACGTCGAGGCCATCAGCACTGGCGTGCCGCGGCTGCGCGGTGCAATCCGCGTCACGGACCTTGGAGCGTCGCACCTGGCCCGGCTGGCCAGACTGCGGCGGCTCAACCTCACTCGGTCCGCCGTGACGATAGCCGGCATCGAGGCGCTCAACGGCTTGGATCGGCTGGAAGAGCTTACGCTCGCGCACGGCACTGGGCTCCGGGACGAGGCAGGGCCGGCCTTGGCGGGCCTCACGGCGCTGAAGGTGCTGGATGTCTCCTACACTCAGTTCGGCGACGCGGGGCTGGATTCGCTGTACGCGCACCCCGCCCTCCGGCGGATCGTTGCGGTCGGAGCAGCTGTCAGTGATGAAGCTGCGGCCCGCTTCGAGTCGGGAGCAGCCGGTCGGTCCGTCGTGCGCTGAGCGTCGGCTTGAGCGGCCTGCGCCGAGGTACAGTCTAGGCCGTCACGGCTGAGAGCGAGCCGTAGGATGTCGGGAAGCTGTCGATTCTCGCTCCCACCTCGGCCGCCACCGTGCGGTAGAGATCGCCGAAAGTGCCGGTCACCCGCGTGTGCCGGCCGGGACTGAGGCGCCCGGCCCGGCCCGCCACGATGACGGCCCCGCCGCTGTTCTTGTGGACATTGGCTTCGGCATGCTCGTGCACGTAGAGCAACGCGCAATTGTCGAGCAGCGTCCCGTCGCCTTCGGGCGTGGACTTCAGCTTGCCCACGAAGTAGGCGAACTCCTCGACATGCCAACGGCAGATGTCCCGCATCACTTCCTGCTGCCGCTGTCGGTGCGAACCACCGAGATGCGAGTACTCGTGATGCCGGGCAAAAGAGAGACCGAGCCACGGGAACCGCGTCAACCCTTGGCACTTGGTCAGCATGAAGGACGCCACTCGAGTCTGGCCGGACGCGAAGGCATGCACTAGGAGGTCGCTCTGCACCCTGGCGATCTGGGGGTAGTCCCGGGCGTCGCCTCCGGCTTCAGGCTGCTCGACTTCGCTGGCGTACTCAGCCGGAAAGCCAGCGATGGCGCGCTCCATGTCGTGGATCGAGGTCAGGTACTCGTCCACCCGGTGGGAGTCCTCCGTACCCAACGTGGAGCGCAGCTGCCTAGCTTGGCGCGTCACCGCGTCCAAGATGCTCCGCTTACGATTCACCCAGCCAGCGTCGAGCCGTCCGAAGAGCCGGTCGAACAGCTTCTGGGGAATCACCTCCGGCGGCAGCGCCCGGTTCTTGGCGCTCCAGCTCATGTTGCGCTGCATGCTGGAGCCGAACGATTCTTGGCAGACTCCTACCTGCAGGGAGGGGAAGCGGGTCTCGCCCCCGATTCGGTCGGCCACGACCTGATCGATCGATGGCCCCCCGGCGCCGATGCCGGTGAACTTCTCACCCGACACCAGGGCGCTCATCGATTTCTGATGGCCGTTTCCCGCTCCGCTAGCCTGCCCGTTGGGGTTGTCGAGTCCCGAGAGGATCTGGATGTCGTCCCGCAGCCTGGCCAGCGGGGAGAGGCAGGGCGTGAGGGAGTAGTCGGAGCCCTCGTCCCTAGGGATCCAGTAGCGTTCCGGGATGCCGTTGCCATTGAACCACAGGACGAACCGCTTGCTGGGTGGCAAGGGCGCACCGTCCGGGCCGGTCCGCGCGGCGTAGCCCGTGCCCGCCGAGTTGAACATGCAGGCCAGCGGCGGGAGCCCGATTCGCACGGCGGCACCTCCGAAGGCCATCCCCTTGAGGAACGATCGGCGAGGCAGGGGGCTTGTCTTCACGCTAGTCACTCCATTCGACCTGCAGGTACTCCTCGCTCGCCAAGAGCGCCACCAACAGCTCCCGGATTAGAAACCCAGAGTCCTTGAATTGATTATACGCGCGCTCGATGAGCAAATCGTCGTCCGCAGTCTCATGCCTTCCGAACAGATACCGGAAGAATTGTTTCACAATGCACTTGTGGCAGACCTCCGCCGCGGCCAAGATCAGCCCGGCCTCGCGCGGCGTCCGGAACGCGGAATCCCCAATTCCCGCAATGTACCCGGAAGAGTCGATCGGGAGCTCGTGAGTCTCCGCCTTGAGGCCCTGCCGCTCTTGCTGAGGAGTCGGTTCAACGCGCACCGGCTCGGTCTCCCGGTAGGCGCCGATCGTGTTGAAATGCTCGAATCCGTAGCCGATCGGGTCGACCAGCCTGTGGCACGAAGCGCAGGCGGCGTCGGAGGCATGCAGGCCCTCCATCATCTCCCGCACGGTCATCGGGCGCGCCCCGATGGTCAGCGGCGGGAGGGACGCGTCCACGCCGGGTGGCGGCGGGGGGATCGTCTGGCACAGGAAGTGCTCGCGCACAAACAATCCCCGCTCGGTGGGCGAGGTCTGCAAGGGCTTGCCCGTCTGGGACAGGAACGTGCCGTGCCCTAGGATGCCCCCGCGCGCCGATCCGGGTGGATAGGCGGTCTGGCCGAAGGCGGTCGGGGGGTCGGCCATGCCGTAAATCCGGGTCAGGAAGTCGTCCACGAAGGTGTAGTCGGCGGCGAAGAAGTCCCGGAAGTCACGGTCGTTCCACACGAGATGCCGGAACAAGCGGCGAGACTCCTCGGCCATGCTCTCGGCGACCTCGCCGCTGTACTCCCGGAAACGGTTGCGGTCCTTGACCGAGTTCAGCAGGCGGTCGAAGCGCATCCATTGCGCGAAGAACCCGTCCAGCGTCTCCCGCACCGCCGCACCGGCCAGAAGCCGTCGAGCCTGCTCCTCAACGCCGTGTCTGGAGACCATCCGGCCCTCGGCGGCGGCGGCGGACAGCGTCCTGTCCGGCATCGTGTTCCACAACGCGTAGGACAGTCTGTAGGCGGCCTCGTAAGTCTCAAGCGGCGAGCCCGCGGGCTGGGGCAGCAGGAAGAGGAACTGGGGGGCCTGCAGGAAGGCTTCGATTGCAACCGCGGCTCCGGCCAAGAAGTCGGATTCCGCAGTGCCCGCCTCCACCAGGAGGTCGGTCAACGCACCGGCCTCGTCGTCAGACAGCGGGCGTCGGAAGGCCCGGCCGCCAAACTCTCTTACGAAGGCTTCGGCGCACCCGCGGTCGGCTGGCCCCTCGGGGTCGCAGGGCAGCAGTCCGTTCTCGTCTCCGAAGCGGAAGGCGTTCGCAGCCAGCTTCTCCGCAGCGCGACTGTAGGTCTCGGCCAGCACGGGAGTGATCGCTTGCGCCGATGCCTGATTGGTGTATCCGTTGACGTAGTCCTCCGCCGGGAACCGCCGCGCCGGGCGAGTGCGGTCGCCCAGAAGGTCTCGAACGGTGTTGTCGTACTGGACATGGGTCAGCCGCCGCAAGGGCTCAGCAGCGCGCGGGGAAGTGGGAACCGCGGGGCCCTCCTGGCCCTCCGGATCGGATGCCAGGTAGGCGATCCATGCGGCCAGCAGGCGCTCATCTTCGCTACCGGCTTCAATCAGCGCTCCGCCGGTGTGCGGAGTGCGGTTGGTCGGTTTGAGGAGCAGGATGGACTGACCGGCGTCGGCTTGATCAACCAAGCTGTCGAGGCTGTAGCCGAAGGCGGCGATTGCCTCCGGCGAGGCTCCTTCGACAGGGAAGTGGAGCCTCGTGCCGGATGCCACACCGGACGCGTTGTGGCAGGCCGGGCAATTCTGCGACCGGAGCCGCGGATACAGATCGCCGACGAAGTCTACAGGTGGCTGGCTCCTGAGAGTGGACGCAGCCGCCAGTACTGCGACGAACGCGGCCACCGGAACCCAACGCCGCGTCCGCACCGCCGCAACGACCCACGCCGCACTAGACCAGACTCTCAAGCGTTCCTCCTTCCGCGACGCCGGCCGCCCCGAGCGGCCATGGTGTGCTTACCGTGCGGTCAATCCAAGCAAGCGTTGAGCCTATGGTACTACCAGCACTCGCTTGTCCGCGCTGATCACTGGTCGCGCTGCGCGTTCAGTCGAGTGCGGTATCGCGCGCCAGCCAGTGGCTTGGGGACGGTGGCCTCCAGCCTCTCGCAAGTGGCTGACTCAGGTGTCGAGGCAGATCAATGGCGCCTAGCCTCAGACATCCTGACACCGTGGCGTAGGAGCCTGACAATTGGCCGATTGGGTCTGCCTGAGGCAAGGCCTGACAGGGAGACGGGCAACTGGTTTCTGGGCCTTTCTAGAGTGACGGGCCACCATCCACCAAGCGGACTGAATCTGCCGTGTGTCGGTCTTGTTTTCGTGATTCATTCTTCGAAATGCCAGTCGTATCGATGCTGTGCCGGGTTGGCAGCGACCATCACACTCCCTGCAGATCGACTGGGGCCGCCTCTCCTGCGCCCCGCGGGACCACGGCCTAGCTGCCCCGCCGCTGACCGCCGCCTAGAGCACCCGCTCGCCGCACTCTACGCCAACCGCACGGTGTATCCCGTCACCGACCTACGTCTGATCTACGAGTTCACAGCCTGAGTCCGATGCGGCTCAGAACTGTCCAGCCAGCGCCCCGAAAACCGACCACCAAACTGCGTCAGTCTCGAGGCGGCAGAGAGGTCAGGATCTGCGAGTCTCCTTCACTGCCGCCAGCCCGACACTGGTCGCTGTCGCACTCTTGGACGGCTGCTGGTCGATCTGGACGCCGATCCACGGGCCCGATGCATCCCGATTCCAAGCCGCAGTCGCCTCGGCCTCGGGCAGCGGCATGTCCGGCCCATGTCGCTCCGAGATCGAATCTCTCTCACGCTGAGGAGCCTCCCACCGCCGCGAACCGATGCGGATTATCATGAACAGGCCGTGGCTGGCCTACTCCCCCACCGGCCGGACTTGGCGGTGCGGCGCAGTCCGTTCCAGCCGGGTTGTGGTGCGCTCCCGCCCTACCTAGCGGGCCGCAAACCTGAGCAGGCGCTGATCCGGGAGTTCCTGGAGTCGATTGCGGAGCGAGTGGCGCCCGCTAGCGACATCATCCTGCACGGGCCGAGGGGGAACGGCAAGACCGCCCTCATCGAGTGGTCTCGGCGCGAGGCGGAAGCGCGCAAGATCCCGGTGGCTTACCTGCTGGGGGGCGATGTCCGGTCCGTGGAGCAGCTGGCCGCCGCGCTGTCGGTCGAGCGGCGCTGGCTCAATGCGCTGCGCAGCTTCTCCTTCGGGCCCGTCGGAGTTCGCCATGGAAGTCTGCCCCCCGGTCCAGTCTCTTTGGCCCTCGCCCGCAGGGTTCACAAAGGGCCCTTACTCATCTTGGTCGACGAGGCCCACATGCTCGGCATCGAGGCTGGACGGTCCCTGCTCGGCGCCGTGCAGGCATTCCAGAGCCAAGAGCTGCCCGTGCTGCTGATCCTCGCCGGCACTCCCAACCTGCCCCGCCACCTCCGCACCATGGGCGCCTCGTTCTGGGTTCGGAACGAGCAATTGCGCATCGGCCGGCTGGAACCGGGCCAGGCTGCGTGCGCCGTCCAGGTCCCGCTGCAGGAGCGAGGTTGGTCGATCGAGGACGACGCCCTGCAGCGAGTGGTAAGCGAGAGCCACGGGTACCCGTTCTTCCTGCAGATCTGGGGGTATCTGCTGTGGAAGGGATGCGCGGACCCGTCCGTGCCCATCTCGCTGGCCGACGTGGACCGGGCGCAGCCGAGATTCGAGGTCAAGCGAGCTGTTCTCTACCGCGAGCTCCTAGCCGAGCTGAGGGAGGCCGAGCTGGTTGCGGTGGCTGCCGGAGTGGCTGCCGAGTTCGCTGCTGCACACCGGGTGCTGCCCGAGCGGGTAACGATGGCGATCCAGTCCTCGCTCAGGCAGCAGGGCACAGCGTCGGACCGAGGGGCGGCCCTGCAGGCCGCCCGGGTCTTGCGGCACTTAGGCTTCATCTGGCCTGTCGTAGTCAAGGACATCGAGTACTGCGAGCCGGGAATCCCCAGCTTGATGCGATTCGTGACAAGGAATGAGCAGAAGGGTCGGGAGGCGCGAGGTCAAGCTTCGTGACCGCGAGTGGAATGGCCCGCGCTCGCCTCCGAGGCCAATTGCCATCAACCAGACGACACCGCTCCGCTCAACAGCCACCCTTCCGCTGTCGACTGCCTCTCCCTTGGGCCACGCCGGCTGAACCCAAGATCACACTTGTGAAGTTGATCCATGCTTGGACGCCGACGGAGAATCTGAGACAGTGATCATGGCGCCTTACGGACCGCCGGACTTCGAAGAGCAGTTCGTACCGCCTCTGTTCGAGGGCGTACTTGCCTGCTGTGGCTTGAGCATTCATGTCTCTCGTCCTTCCATGCGAGGTGGTCGGGTCAGAGGCCGGGCGGTGCCACGGAATTGCCGTGTAAGTGCCGCCCTCAGTGGCCAGCCCGCGTCTGGGCAGCGCCAACCGCACTCAGCTCCACTGTCGCAACTGGTCGCACGACGGATGAAGACGGTCCTACTGACCGGTGCAAGAGTCTTGCGCAGGATCCGGCCCAAGTAACGCGTGACTCTACGAAATCTGTCCGGCTTCTTGAGTGCAAGACTCTTGCACCGATCAGTAGTTCGTGGCAGACTTGCTCGGTATACTCGCATCTCCCATGGCTGATCAAGGCAGCCGTACTCCAATCGCGGACCAAGGTGACTCATTTATTCGCGATTCTCCGAGTGCAAGCGCGAAGCGGGGCGCCCCAACGGCGACCCGGCTCGATTCGGAGCCAGCCAGGCTGTTTTCGAAGCCGGACGAGGTGCGCTGAGGATGTTGTCTATCAACCGTACGCTCGCGACGGTGGCCAAGGTCGTTGCTGTTGGTGTGGCATGTGTGCTGCTGCTGCCGGTCGTCCTCGGTCTCTGGATGGCTCGCGGAGATCCAGACATCCGCATCGAGCAGCACCGCCAGTATCTGGAAGGCATTCGCCCAGTGGCCCCCGCTACGGCGCCCAATATCGTGCTGGTGTTCGCCGACGACCTCGGCTACGGCGATGTCGGCAGCTTCGCATCCACGCCGATTCGAACGCCTCATATCGACGCGCTCGCCAACAGCGGCGTCCGGCTCACGAACTTCTACTCTGCAAGCCCAGTCTGCTCGCCGTCGCGGTTCAGCCTGCTGACGGGGCGCTACCCGGCCCGGGGCTTCGTTCACTCAGTCTTCTTCCCCACTGGGACGCTGATGGGACTGCTCGTGAACAACTTGATGTTTCCGCGCGGCGTGCGGGGAATCCTTCCCGACGAGGTCACCGTCGCCGAAGCGCTACAGGCCGCGGGTTACTCCACGGGCATGTTCGGCAAGTGGCACTTGGGGGACCGCAGTCCGCATGTTCCGACTGAGAAGGGGTTTGAGCACTTTCTGGGCAGCTACTACTCGAATGACATGCAGCCCTACGCGCTGTACAAGGGCGAGGAAATCGAGGTTGAAGCGCCTGTTGATCAGTCGACTCTCACCATTCGGCTGACTGAGTCGATCCTGGACTTCATCGATCGCAGCGCCGATTCCCCCTTCTTCGTCTACTACGCCACGCCGTTCCCGCACGTGCCACCACATGCCAGCGACCGATTCGCCGGACGGTCCGAGGCCGGCCCGTACGGAGATTGCGTCGAGGAGCTGGACTGGAGCGTCGGCGAGATCCGACGGCGCCTTGCGGACCGAGGACTGACTGAGCGGACGCTGTTCCTCTTCACGAGCGACAACGGTCCCTGGCACGAGGGCTCGCCGGGAGGGCGGCGGGGCAGGAAGGCCAACAGCTTCGCCGGCGGGCATGCCGTGCCGATGATCGCCTCATGGCCGGGAACGATTCCGGAATCGGCCGAACTCACGACCGCGGCGATGGCGACCGACCTGTTCCCCACGATCCTTGCTGCGGCGGGCGTCCCGCTGCCCGCGGACCGTCGGATCGACGGTCTCGACTTGATGCCCGCTCTACTCGGAGTGGATCCGGCCCCGGTCGAGAGACGTCTCTACTTCGCGCGTGACGGGGAGTTCTCTGGCGTGCTTGGCCCGGAAGGACTCAAGCATGTCGCGGCGCACCGCAGCGAGAACAGCGCGTACTGGATGGCAAACCACGGTCCGTTCCTCTTTGATGTCAACGCTGACGCGTCGGAGTCTTACGACGTGTCGGCGAGGTTCCCTGATATCGACGCTGGCTTGGCCCAAGACCTGCGTCGCATGAACAACGCGCTCGGGAGCAACCCCAGGGGCTGGCTCGGGGCCCCTTGAGCGATGGCCGTCCGCTAAGCCGGCGAGGACCCGGCGGTGAGTGGGTGGGCGGTCTCCATCCGTCCTGACGACCACCTGTCCGCCCGCTCCCCGAGCGATCAGAGCCGTCGCCGTAGCAGTGGGGGGTATTGCGGATGCAGTCCCTTGGGAGGGAATTGGATCATCCGGCGAGTGCGATTAGCCCGACCGGGGCAGTCCAGATCGAACCTTGGCTGGGCCTCGATGTTGGGGAGAACGAAGCAAATGACTGCCGGCAGAATTTTCATGATTTCCTAGCCGTCGTCTCATACAGGGGGACCAGCGGACTCCGCTGTACTCTAAGTGTTAGGCAGTTCTGCGACGGCGGAGCGGCGACAGGGTCCTTTGGGCACACCCAGCGAATCCCGCACGCGGCTCCCGACCAACCGGCCAGCCGCAGCCGCGGTTCGGCTGATCCTGCTCTGGCGTTTAGTCGGCCGGCCACTGTTGCGCGAGCCTTCCCGGACTTGGGTGACGACGCTCTGCGTGGCGATCGGGGTCGCCGTCGTAGTCGCGATTGACTTGGCGGGCGAAGCGGCTGCCGGGTCGTTCCGCTCCTCAATGGAGTCGCTGCGCGGCGACGCCGCCTATGAGATCACCAAAGTCGGTGGAATCCCGGACTCGGTCCTCGGCGACTTGACCAGACTCCCCGTCCCCCTGGAGTTCTCGGCTCGTGTGGAGACCTACGCCTGGCTTCCATCCATTGGGCAACGACTGCCGCTGTTCGGAGTGGACCTGCTGGGCGACGGGCGGGTCCGTAGCGGCGTCGGCGCGGATCTCCCGGAGCTCGGCGCGTTGTTCGAGTCCCGACCGGCCTGGGTGCCGCAGTCCTTGGGTCTTCAAACGGGGGACTCCCTCGAACTCGTGATCGGCGACCGATTGGAGAGCTTCACCGTGCAAGGCCTGCTGGCGAGCACGGCCGAGGCGGCTGGGACGCCGCAGGAGATAGTCGTCGTCGACATTGCACTCGCGCAGCAGGTGGCGGACCGAATCGGGCTGCTCGACCGCATCTATGTCTATGGACGAGCGGACTGGCCTGAGGAGTGGACATCCATGGTGGGGGATGCATTGCCGGCCGGTGCGTCCCTCGAGGCCGCCGGAGCCCGCACCGAGGAGAGCCGCAAGCTGCTCAAGTCGTTTCGCTGGAACCTTCAAGTGCTCAGCTACATCGCGCTCATTGTGGGGGCGTTCCTAGTCTACAACGCGGTGTCGGTCTCCGTCGTGCGGCGCAGGGTGCAGATCGGCATCGTGCGTGCGCTGGGTGTGACCAAGGGCATGGTCCGCAACGCCTTTCTGACGGAGGGCTGCTTCTTCGGTGCGGTTGGTACAGCCCTCGGCCTGGCGGGCGGCCGGCTGCTGGCGAGCGTTGCGGTCCAGCTAATGGGCCAGACTGTCACCTCCTTGTACGTCAGCAGCGAACCGGGTGAGATTGAGATCCGCCCTTGGACCGTTGGTCTGGCCTTGCTCGCCGGATGGGGGGTGTGCATGGCTTCGGCATGGTGGCCTGCGACCGAGGCCGCATCCATTCCGCCGGCTGAGGCGCTGGCGAGATCGCGGCGGGACTACGAGATCCGTCGTTCCCGGGGGCTGTGGACGCTGGCGTCGATTGCATGCGCCGTCCTTTCGTCGATCCTATGCATGCTGCCGGCTTGGGACCGCGTGCCGTACGCCGGCTTCGCAGCAGCGTTCGGCCTCATTCTCGCGATGGCGATGCTGACGCCTGCCTTCGTTGCGGCTGCCCTGCGGGCTGCGAGCGGGCCCGCGCATCGGCTGCTCGGCCCTGCCGCCTTGCTCGGCACCCGCAGCTTGGCCGGATCCCTAGGGCGGACGGCGGTGATCGTTGCGGCGCTGGCGGCGGCAACCAGCATGATGGTCAGCGTCGGCATCATGGTGGGCAGTCTCCGGGAGACGATGCTCGTCTGGATGGAGCAGCAGCTGCAGGCTGATCTGTACATCCAAGCGGAATCACGGCCCGGAGTGGGGGGCTCGGCTACGATTGCCGAAGATGCGGCCCGAGCGATCGAGGCCATTCCCTCGGTCGAGGCCGTGGATCGGCTACGCCGCTATTCCATCAGCTACGGCGGACTGCCGGCAGGTCTCGCCCTCGCGGACTTCCGCGTCCTGAGGAAACGCTCCGGGATGCGCTTTCTGGACGGCCGCGATCCGGCGGAGGTGGCCGACATGCTCGTCTCGTCGGACAGCGTCATCGTCAGCGAAGCGTTCAGCACCAAGCACGGGCTGGATGCGGGAGACTCGGTCGTGCTGCCGATCGGGAGCGGCGAGGAGGCCTTCCGCGTGGCGGGAGTCTACTACGACTATTCCGGCGAGCAGGGCTTCGTGCTAGGCCATCGTGACATCCTGATGCGACATTTGCCGGACAGCCGCCTCACCGGAGTCGCGGTCTACGCCGCTCCAGGGGCGGAGGTAGAGGAGGTGAGGAGGTCGGTGATGGACTCGGTCAGCGGTCGCCGCGTCGTGGTGACGCGGACTGCCGAGCTGCGGGACGGAGCCACTAAGATCTTCGACCGGACGTTCGCGATCACCTACGCGCTGGAAGCCGTGGCCGTGTTCGTGGCGATTCTCGGCCTCTCCGGCGCGGTGCTCACGTTGGTGCTTGATCGGCGCACGGAGTTGGGTGTGCTGCGGGCGGTCGGAGCCACGCGAAGCCAAGTCCGGCGGCTCGTCCTGGTGCAGGCCGGCATGCTCGGATTGGCGGCGAACAGCCTGGGATGCGCCTTGGGGTGGCTGTTGTCGATCGTCCTGATCAAGGTCATCAACAAGCAGTCCTTCGGGTGGACGATCCAGTTCCATTGGCCGGTCGCAATTCTGACGGGGGCGATCACCTTGATCTTTGCCGCCACGCTCTTGGCCGGCACCTACCCGGCTAGGATCGCTGCCGCGCATCGTCCCACTGACGCCAGCGCGGGGGCGTGATCGTCAGCGGGTAACTTGCTCGTGCTAGCCTGAGCCCTTGCCGGTACTGCGACTGGAGAGAGCCTCCAAGGAGTACGGGCTAGCCGAGCGCTCCGTGCCAGCGCTGCGGTCGGTGACGGTCGAGATCGAGCGTGGCGAGTTCGTCGCCTTGGTCGGGCGCAGCGGCTGCGGCAAGAGCACCTTCCTCCATCTGGCAGGTGCCATGGACCTTCCAACCAGCGGGCGCGTCTTGGTGGAAGGGCTGTCGACCAGCGAGCTCAGCGACGACCGGCTGACCGGCCTCCGCCGGGACCGCATCGGCTTCGTCTTTCAGTTCTTCCACTTGTTTCCGACCCTCAGCGCGCTGGAGAATGTCGAGGTGCCTCTCCAGCTCGCGGACCGCCCGGGAACTCGGCAGAGGGCGCTGGATCTCTTGGACGTGGTGGGCTTGGCAGGCCTCGCCGACCGGCTCCCGTACCAGCTCTCGGGAGGGCAGATGCAGCGGGTCGCGATCGCCCGCGCTCTCAGCTCGTCGCCCGGGCTGGTGCTGGCCGACGAGCCGACCGGCAACCTGGATTCGGAGACCGCCGATGGGATCATGGCCCTGTTCCGCAGAATCAACACGGAGTTCCGGACGGCGATCGTGATGGCAACCCACAGCCGCGAGAACGCACGCAGCGCCGACCGCGTGCTGACCATGTCGGACGGCCGGATCGTGTCGGACAGCAAGGCTGACTCGACATATCAACCTTTTGCAACCTAACAGTTCATGCAGAAAGTCAGATTCATGTCTTGGAAGGCTAGGAGTTCCAAGTGCTGTGGCTACGAGTCTGCCAGTTCCTGCACCCCGAGAGTCTCTCTCCGGCGAAGCCGGTTCCCGCAGTCCGGCGTTCTGGTGACCAGCCTGTGCCTCTTGGCCCTCGCCTCGCACGGCCTAGCATCTTCGTCCTTCGAGACCGCCAAACCAGGCTACGAGTTCGCGTTCCCCCGCGACTACTTCGAGCATCCGGCGTACGCGGCGGAATGGTGGTACTACACAGGCAACTTGGAGTCCGCCGACGGTCGGTCCTTCGGCTTCGAGCTCACCTTCTTTCGCGCCGGCATCGATCGCGCTGCACCGCCGGAGTCCGCCTGGGACGCGGACCAGGTGTACTTGGCGCATTTCGTCGTCACCGATATCGCTGAGGGCCGCATCCACTACCACGAACGGGTGAATCGTAGAGGACCGGGCTTGGCGGGGGCATCGGAGGCGGAACGATCGATCTGGAATGGCAACTGGAACGTGCAGTTTCTTGCCGGAGACCCCCTCCGTCCGATGCAGCGGCTGAGCGCAATCGGAAGCGACGCGTCACTGAGGTTGGAACTAACCCCGCTCAAGGATGTCGTAGTTCACGGCGAGGACGGCGTCAGCGTCAAGGCCGGCGGCGAGGGGCAGGCATCCCACTACACCTCGTTCACTCGGCTCCGCGCGAGCGGCTCGGTCGTGGTGGGCCGGGATGAGCTCGAGGTTCGCGGGCTGGCGTGGATGGATCACGAGTTCTTCTCTCACAACCTTGCGGAGAATCAGGCTGGCTGGGACTGGATGAGCATCCAGCTCGACGACGGCAGCGACCTCATGCTGTACGGCATGCGGGGCGTCGACGGACGGCACGATCGGTTCACTGGCGGGACGCTCGTAAATCTGGACGGCAGCCAGCGGCACCTGATGGCGGACGACTTACGGCTGATCCCCGGCCGGCTGTGGCGGAGCGGCGAGACGGGGGCGGCCTATCCAGTCGAGTGGCGGGTGGAGATCCCCGGTCTCGGCTTGGACCTGGACGTCGAGCCGCTACTCGACGCTCAGGAGATCGTCAGCGGCTCGGGACTGACACCTGTGTACTGGGAAGGCGCGGTTCGGTACGGAGGAGTGCGGCGCGGCGAGCCGGTGAAGGGGCAGGGGTACTTGGAGATGACTGGATACGACCGCCAAGTACGGCTGCTGCGATAGCGCCGGCAATCCGGGCTCATTCGATGCGGAAGCTGATGTCAGCGGCCGGTGCCGAATGGGTGAGCGCTCCTACGGAGGCAAAGTCCGCTCCGGCCTCGGCATAGGTCCGGATAGTGGACAGATCGATGTTTCCAGACACTTCGATCCGGGCCCGGCCCGCGATACGGCGAACCGCCTTCTTGACGTCGCCGGGGCTGAAGTTGTCCAGCAGCAGGTGGCTGACGTCGCTGGCGAGCGCCGCCTCGATCTCAGCGAAGTCGCGCACCTCGACTTCGACCGGCAGGCCGGAGCGCAGGCACCGGGATATGGCTGTTCGGACGCCTCCGGCGGCGTCGATATGGTTGTTCTTCACCAGCACGGCGTCGAACAGGCCCAAGCGGTGATTGGTGCCTCCGCCCGCGCGGACCGAGAGCTTGTCGATGACGCGCATGCCCGGCTGCGTCTTGCGCGTGTCCAGCAGAGTGCAGCCCGTGCCTTGGATCGCAATCACATACTGCCGCGTCAGCGTGGCTATGCCGCAGGTACGTTGCAGGATATTCAAGGCCGTGCGCTCGAGAGTGAGCAGGCGCCGCGCGCTGCCTCGGATACGGGCGAAGACTTGGCCTGCTTCGACAGTCTCTCCGTCCTGGCATGTCATTTCGACCTGCTCGCTGGCGTAGACGATCGAGAGCAGCGGTGTCCCGGCCAAGACCAAGCGCTGCTTGGCCAAGAAGTGACCGTGCGCTCTGGCCTTCGGGGTGACGCAGGAGTTGGTTGTCACGTCGCCGTCGCCGATGTCCTCGCGCAGCGCCAACGCGATCAGCTCCCGCACTTCCGCACAATCCCAATTCATTGCAAGTGCTCCGCCAGCCCTACTAGGTCTCCGGGAGCCGCTGTGACTCCCCGGGAGTAACCGGTCTCCCCCGCCGCCGCACTAGCTCGCCCCGGGCGAGGGCGGCAGGAACAGGACGCGGGTTGCAGCGTGGATGGCTCGCAGCGCCGGGACTGCGACATGGTTCCTCTCCGCCAGCTCGATCACCGAGCCGAGCAGTGCGTCCAGCTCCGGCTCGCGCCCGTTGTCGAGATCCTGCAGCATCGAGGTCCTATGGTACCCGGCCGCCCGGGCCCCTGCGATCCTACGAGCGTTGGAGATCGCGATCCTGATGCCGACGGCGGCCGCGACTTCGCGAACCTCGTTCATCATGGCCTCGATGAGCCGGCGGCCGTCGTGGGAGTCGATCAAGTCAGCAAGCGTCTTCCGGGTCAGGGCGCTGAGCGGATTCAGCGAGGCGTTCCCCATCAGCTTGACCCAGAGCTCGTGGCGGATGTCGCTGCGCACCGGGGCCTTGATCCCTGCGGAGCGGAGCGCGGCGGCCAGTTCCAAGACGCGCTCCGACCGTCCTCCGGCGGGCTCACCGAGGGGCAGCTTCGAGCCGCTGGAGTGAAGCACGCGACCGGGGCCAGCCTTGGAGCAGGAGAAGTAGACGATCGATCCTATGACGGCATCAGGCGGGATGTGGTGGGCGATCCCGCCGTCCGGATCGACGGCCTGAATCGGACGATCGTCCCCGCGGAGCCCGTGAGAGTACCACCACGGGAGCCCGTTCTGCGTGGACAGGAATACCGTGCCGTCACTCTTCATCGGCTCCGTCAGGGGAGCGATCTGCCTCAGGGATCCTGCTTTGACGCTCAGGATCACGCAGTCCACGGGCCCGACGTCGACGGGGCTGGCCGTGGCGCGGACTGAGTATCTGCGCTTTCCGAAGACCTCGCTTTGCAGGACGAGGCCGCGTTGGCGAAGCGCCTCCAGGTTGGGTCCTCTGGCGAGGAAATTGACTTCGTGACCAGCCTCAAGCAGCCGGGCGCCGAGGAAGCCACCAACCGCTCCGGCGCCATAGATCGCGAATCGCACGGATACCCTCAGCCCAAGCCCAACGCCATCCTCACTGCGGCTTCCAGCTCGTCCAGCGCGGCAGCAAAGAAGTGGTCTTCCGCCTCGATCCACGCGAGGCTCTTCGGCCTCCCTGCCTGATTGAAGACCCGCAACATGTCGGACTGGGGGCCGTACTCGTCTCGCGTGCTCTGGATGAACCGCTTCTGGCATCCGCAGTGGCGCAGGAACGACCAATTGCCTCGCTTGACCGGCGTGCCGACGGCCACGACGCGCTCGATGTCTGGATCGTCACAGCAGACTTGCAGGGCGAGCCGTGAACCGAAGGAGAAGCCTCCGACGGTCAGGCCTGCGTCCGGAAACTTCTCGCGCATGTACCGTACTGCGGCTCGGAGATCGTCCCGTTCGCCCACGCCACCGTCATACGTCCCGCTGCTCTGGCCGACACCCCGGTAGTTGAATCGCAGGACAGCCGCTCCTTCACCGCGGGCCGCCTTGGCCATGCGATAGACCACCTTGTTGTGCATAGTGCCACCGTACTGGGGATGAGGGTGGCATATCACCGCCGTGCGGACGACGGCGGAATCGCTTCTCACCTCTTCCAGCAGCGCTTCGAGTCGGCCTGCCGGGCCGGGAAGAAGCATCGAGTGCAGCTTGCGGGCCATGCGGAGGGACGAGTGCAGCCGAGACCGGGTTGCTCAGCGTACAAGGGATATTGCAGCACAATGGCAGGGGGGCGAGCGGGGCCGCTGAGCGCTGTACCGCCGGCGACCAAGGCTGCAGCGGGCGGCGGGCCAAGGGCGTCGCACTACCGAACTACGGTCGAAACGAGACAGTCGGGACGGTTCTGGCACCGCCAGCTGGGGCGGAGGGAGGTCACGGATCGGCGAATCGCCAAGCAACGGGTCGCACAGACACAGTGTGCGCCGGACGATGTCGTCACCATCTCACAAGGGAACTCCTTCAGTGTCGCGCTCCGCAATCGGCCCACCGCTTACTGGCTACCTCTCTCCATTGCGAACCACCGGACCGGCGCGCTAAGTTGGCAATTTCAGGGAAGCGGTCGTTGACGGGCACTAGGCCGCACGGATCCGAGTACTATCGGAGTTGAACGCCATGACGTACTTGCGACCTGCCAAAGTCGATCCCGTCCACCGACTCATGCTGGCCTTGCCTCTGCTGCTGGCGGTTGCCGCAGCTTCCGCTATTGCTCAGCAAGGAAGCGTGAGGCCGGAGTTCGCGCCCGTGACCGACGATCCGGACCTTCCGCGAGTGCTGCTCATTGGAGACTCGATTTCCATCGGCTACACGCTCCCGGTCCGCGCGGCGCTGACGGGCACCGCGAATGTCCACCGGCCTCCCGAGAACTGCGCGCACACTTGGCGCGGGCTGGAAGCGCTCGACCGGTGGCTGGGGAAGGGGAAGTGGGACCTGATCCATTTCAACTGGGGGCTGCACGATCTCAAGTACGTGGACGCTGACGGAAAGCTGTCTCTGCCCCCCAAGGGCAAGCAGGTCAGCACGCTCGAGCAGTACCAGTCCAATCTGGAGGAGCTCGTGCAGCGGCTGGAGAGGACGGGGGCGAAGCTCGTCTGGCGACCGACGACTCCCGTTCCGCCAGGCGCTGGCGGACGGTTCCCAGAGGATCAGGGGCGCTACAACGAAGCGGCCCGACGGGTGGTTCAGCGCCACGGCATTCTAGTGGACGACATGAACGCCTTCATCGCCAGAGAGGGCATCCCCCACATCCGGCCCGACAACGTGCATTTTTCCAAGGAGGCTTCGGCGCAGCTGGCAGCCAACAGCGCAGCGTTGATCCGCAGCGCGTTGGCCGGCACCAGTCGCTGAACCCTAGATCTGGCTTTGCGAAGGCGGCCAGTCGCCCCAGCAGGCGCAGTCGCTGCTAGCTAGACCCGCCTTGCCTGCGGCTACGCGACGCCGAACCGTCCAGCGCAGGTTCCATCGCGACGGAATGCACCGGGAATCGGCAGCTGCCCCGTCCTGCGGGTCCTCAGACTGGAAGTCCGCGAATCCAAGTCTTTGGCCTTGGCCGCGCCGGCAAGGCGCGGGCGGGAGTGGTGGAGGCGGCGGGAATCGAACCCGCGTCCGGAAAAGACCACCGAAGAGAGACTACATGCTTAGTTCGTTGCTAGGTCTCAACCGCCGGCTGACTAACGAACAAGTCGCCGCCGGTCCAGTCCGATTGATCTCGGCTCCAAAACTGCGGACAGAAGCCCGGAAGCCCATCTCGCGAAATGACGCCCCGGTCCCAGCGTGCGAGCCCGCCAGGCGAGACGGCTGCCTAGTGTTTAGGCAGCGTGTGCAAACTGCATGTTGTTGTTGGCAGTTATGGTGTTCCGATCGTTTTACGGGTGCTCGGAGCCCGGCATGCCTCCCAACAGAGACTACGATTCCGTCGAATCCAGTGCGCCCCCCTTCCTCGGCACGCAACCGGTCGTTGCGTCCTGCCTGCATTATACCCCCGAGTCTAGCTGCGGGAACGACGATAACCGAATCTTCCGCGCTGGACGGCCTGACCTCAGGACCGGGCGGAGTCCGCTGCCGAAGCGAAGTGACACTGACTGCGACTACCTGTGCCCCTGCACCCAAGCCCCCGCGCCGCGCGGGGAAGGGAAGTCGCCACTCGCTGCTAGACTCGTCAATTGACATTCAAGACCAAGCTGCTGCTCGCCATCGTCGTTGTCGCGAACGCGGCCGGCAATCTGGCGCTCGGCTACGGTATGCGAAGTCGCGGTGACATCAGCTCGCTGCCCCCGATCGAAATGCTGGCTGCCGGTTTCGCGAGCGTTGCCAGCCCTTGGGTGCTGTGCGGCTTGGTCCTGCTCATCGCATTCTTCTCAGCCCACACCTTGCTGCTCAGTTGGGCTGACCTCAGCTTCGTCGTCTTGGTCTCAGCCATCGGTTACGTGCTGGTTGTGGTGCTGAGCGCAACGATCCTCGGAGAGCATATCTCCGCCGCGCGTTGGGCCGGCACCCTACTGATCGCGTGCGGCGTCTGGATCGCAGGCTCGACCCCCGAATCCACAGTGGACTCCACAACATGACCGCTGTACTGCTGCTGATGGTGATCATCGGCACGGTCTGCGGCGACCTGTTGAAGGCCTACGCGATGCGGCGGCAGGGGCCGCCCTCGTCTCTTCGCGGCCGCGCCTTGCGGCGCTTCGCGGCCAACGCCGCCCGAAACGGATGGTTCGCCCTCTCTCTCGTTGCCTACGCCATGTCGCTGCTGGCCTTCATGGCCATGCTTTCCTACGAGGATGTTAGCTTCGTCGTCCCGGCGACCGCCCTGACCTACGCTGTCGAGACACTGCTCGCGGCCTGGATCCTCCGGGAGAAGGTCGACGGCCGCCGCTGGCTCGGCGCCGCGTTCGTGGTCGCGGGGGTCTGGCTGGTCGCCTAGCGCCCGAAGGCGTGGGACGGCCCCCGCGCTGTGGTCGCGCGTCCGGGCGTGAGTCTCCAGACACTGCGGGCCGGCGGCGGCCACCGGCGCTCCGTGGCCGGGCGGGCCGCCCGCGGCCGCCCCTCGGCAGGCCGCTGCCGCCCCTCTCGGACCTGCCCGGCCCACCCGAGCGATACCGTCGGTTGCGGTTGGGCCCCTCAGACCGCGAGGAGCGGGCCGTCTGGCGGTTCCCACGCCCGTCCGCGCGCCGCGGCTGCCCGGGCCGCTCCGCCGTGCGATTGTACCGCCCCCGGCTGGGGTTGGCCGACCCTCGTGTCCCTCGCGAACGGCGTCGAGTGCCGCCTTCCGAACCACTCCTGCGCTTGCGTCTGCGCGGCTTGGGCAGCTCCACTGGATGCGCGGGACGACCGCCGCCGGCGAGCAGGTCCTTGACCTCCCTGCCTGTGAGCGCACGAACCTGCCGGGGTTCGAGCCCTCGCAAGGTGAGCCTCCCGATGCTGACGCGCCGGATCTTCTCCACCAGGTGACCGATCCGCTGGAACATGCGGTGGATCTGGCGGTTGCGCCCCCCGACCAAGGTGACCTCGTACCACGGGTTGCGGGCGAGCCGGAGCAGGCGAACTGACTGCGGTCTGGCGAGCCATCCGTCAAGGCGAATCCCGTCGCGGAGCCGCTGCACTGCCTCCGGGGTAGGGCAGCCGCTCACTTTGACGTGATAAACCTTGGGAACCTCGTGCTTCGCGGCGGTGATCCTCTGCGTGAAGTCGCCGTCGTCGGTAATCAGCAGCAGGCCCTCCGTGTTGTAGTCCAGCCGCCCCACGGGAAACAGGCCCTTCCTGGATCCTCGGTCAAACAGATCCATGACCGTCGGCCTACCTTGCGGGTCGCTGGTGGTAGTGACGCAGCCCTTGGGCTTGTGGAGGGCGAAATACCGCCGCTCAGCGTCTGGGCGGACTGGATTGCCGTCCACGCAGACCGTGTCCGAGGAGGCGTCCGCCTTGGATCCCAACTCGGTGACGACGAGGCCGTTAACTGTGACGCGGCCCTCGGTCATCAAGATCTCGGCCTTGCGCCGCGACGTGATGCCGGCTCTCGCGATGATCCTCTGAATGCGTTCAGGCATAACAGGCACTCCTCCATGACCGGGCGCGAACGCCCGCGCCGAGCGGAACTCGGATCGCGATCACGCGTCCGCCTCCGCCTCGGCCCCCAGACTCGCCAGTTCCTTCGCCGTCGGCAACTCAGCAAGGCTGTCGAGACCGAATCGGACCAAGAACTCCTCCGTCGTCTTGTACTGCATCGGCCGCCCGATCACCTTCTTGCGACCGGCGGTCGCGACGAGCTTGTGCCGCAGCAAGGTGTGGATCGGACCGCCGGCGCTCGCGACGCTTCGAATCGAGGCGATCTCGGGCACCGTCACGGGCTGGCGGTAGGCGACGATGGCCAACGTCTCAAGAGACGCTTGGGAGAGCTTGACGCGCGGCCGCTCGGATCGCAGGAAGGCGCTGACCGCATCGCGATGCTCCTGCTTAGTCAGGAGACGATAGCTCCCGGCAAGCCGGCGCACTTCGATGCCGCGCGATTTGGCTTGGCAGGACGACTGAAGAAGCTCCAAGTCCGCGCTGACGGTCTCCTCGGGCAAGTCGAGCGCAGCAGCCAACCGCTCCAGCGTCGGAGGGGCTTCCGCAGCGAAGATGATCGCCTCCAGCAGCCCAAGCCTCTGCGCTTGCTGGGCTTCAGCACTCGGACCGCCATGGTCCCCGGCCTGATCGTCCTCCGATTCGGGGAAGATGAGGATCGAGTCACTCAATGGATGTACCCGGACCCTTCACCCGCCATCGGGCTGGCCTCCGCGGAATCCCGGACCTCGGAGAACCTGTCGCCTTGGCGAATCTCGATCTCGCCGAAACGCTCCGGCTGGAAAAGCGCCACCGCACCGGCCTTAACCAGTTCCAGCAGCGCAAGGAAGGTGGCGACGACGGAGCGCCGCGAGCTGCCGTCCCGCAACAGATCGCGAATCGTCACAGCCCGTCCGGATTCGGACAGCTGCTCCAAGACATGGCGGATCCGGCTGGCAACCGACACAGTCTCGCGCTCGAACTCAAGGGCCGGATCGTCCTGCGCCCGCTCCAGAATCTGACCGAAAGTCCGCACTAGGTCAAAGACGGTAGCGTCGATTTCGTCCGCCTCGTCCTCGTCCGTGAGGTCGTCGTCCCGCGGCCCAGCCGGCAGGGCCCCTTCCTCGGCAGACAGGAACCGCTCCAGAATCCGTGCCGCCTGCCGCAGCCGCTCCCGCTCGCCCGCTGGTAGTCCGTCCCCTCGGACTTGCCCTGCGGAGTCGTCCTCGCCGCCAGCCTCAGCAGGAGGGTCAGGGAGCAGCGCCTTGGACTTGAGGAAAATCAACTGAGCTGTGGTCAGCACGTTCTCCCCTCGCGAGTGCAAGGGCTGCTCTTGGTTCCGCCGGACGAAATCCAGCAGCTGGCCTGTGATTGCAGCCAAGCAGAGTTCGACAATGTCGAGTCGCTTCGACCTGGCCCTGTGGAGCAGGGAATCAAGGTCTGTCGCGCGCTGGTCCAGCTGCACCCGAAACGCCGGCGCCGATTGCTGGTCGCCGGTTGCGTCGTCCCTTCGATCATCGGGCTCGGGGAAGGCGAGCGACTTGGAGGGCTCTGCTTCAGAAGGCATCGCTGGGCGCTCCTCCGCTCAAACGCGGCTCATCGGTCGGTCCAGACTCGCGGGGCGGCCGCTGGCGCATATCGACCGGGCTGCGAGTCGCGGCACCGAGGTCACGCTAGGCGGACGGAGGGCGGTTCGGCGGTCTGCCGATCCGTAACGACCCTGTAATTCGGATGATGTTGGATCCAAGTTACAGGATAGTCGTCCGAGGAGCGCCCGAGGAGCGCGAGGCGCAGCACCGTCTTGGCCCAGTCCATTCCGCAGTCACTACGGCAGTACAGCTCGATACGCCTCGCGCCGAGGCACTGGCGCATCCCGAGCGTCCAAGCCGACTTCGGGAAGTTCTCCAAGTCGCCGCCCACCCCCGCCCGGACGGCGTTGATCGTTCTGGTGAACTCGTTCAATGCGACCCGGCGAATGCCGCTTTCTGAGACGCCGGATTGGGGTTCGTTGAACGCTAGGTGCCCATGCACGCCGATGCCACCGTAGCAGACATCAATGCCTCCAACCTCGGCGATGCGCTGTTCGATGCGCCCAGCGCTGCCGCGATCGGGGAACAGCACGTCCTCTCTGGCCGGCCTCAGGCCCGGGTCGAGGCTGCGGAGCCAGCGACCGACCTCCCCGCGGAAGCTGAGGGGATGGGAGGACGGCAGGGCCCGTCCGTCCTGCCCTGCATAGTCATCCATGAAGAGCAGCGTCGCGCCCCGCAGTGTCACACCGGTGGTGGCCAGCAGGCGGCTCAGGATCGCGTACTGGGCGGTCGGCCCCCATGGCAGGATCAAGGCCGGCGGGCGTCCAACCTCGCGGCTGGCGCCCAGCGTGGCGAGGACGGACTCCGCGAAGTGCTCGTGCAGCGCGTCCAAGTCCTGGACGACGGCGAGGTGTCGGCCCGCCCTCGCCTCGAGTTCGGCCCGGGCCAGCGAGTTGAGCCCGCGTACTTCGGCGGCGCGGCCAGGAAGCGTCGGAATCGCCGGGATGCTCATATTGCGTAAATTATGTGGAATGGCGAGCAGCGTGGCGGGCGCGGGAGGCGGCCGATGGTACGAGGGCGTTACGAGCGGCCAGTGGACCGTCCTGGCCATAGCCTCCTTAGGCTGGATCTTCGACACCTTCGAGGGCCAGATCTATGTGTCCAGCATGAACGAGGCGATGCCCGGACTGCTGCCGGGCCTGGACGGGCTGGCTCCATCCGAGCGGGCCGGTCGGCTGGCGTTCTTCAACAATCTCGCCTTCGGAGCCTTCCTGCTGGGCGGCGCCGCCGGAGGCTTGGCGTTCGGCGTCCTAGGCGACCGCATCGGACGGATCAGGACGCTCATCCTGACCATCGCGGCTTACTCGGTCTTCACGTTCCTGTCGGCATTCTCCACCGAGTGGTGGCACCTAGTGGCCTTCCGGTTCCTAGTGGCCATGGGTGTGGGCGGGGAATGGGCGGTCGCGACAGCCTTGGTCGCGGAGGCGTTCCCGAGCCGGGCGAGGGCCCGCTCGCTGGCGATCTTCCACGCGTCCAGCGTGCTGGGCACATGGCTCGCGATCGCCGTCGGAACCTTCATCGTGGCCCGTGGGAGCATCACTCTGCCGTTCACAGATGGAGTGACCGTGGACGCTTGGAGGCTTGGCTTTGCCGCCGGGGCCGTACCGGCCCTGCTGATTCTCGTAATTCGATGGAAGCTGGGCGGTAGCGAGCCGCGACGGGCCTACCGCCGCGGCGACACCAAGTCCGCGCTAGCCCTGCCACTGACTCTGCTCCGGGCAGACCTGAGGAGAAGGACGCTAGTGGGCGTGGCATTGGCGTCGGTCGGCCTCGCGACATTCTGGGGAGTGCATATTTACGGGAAGGACCTGCTGCGCTCGGAAGTCGCGGAGAGACTTGCTGCCGAGCAGCTGCCGGCGTCGGACGAGGCGGACCGGCTCGCGACGCTGAAGCGCTGGGAGATGCTCGGCATGCTGCTCACCACCACGGGCGGCGGGGCCGGCCTGCTGGCCTTCGGGAGTGTGGCGGAGGCACTGGGCCGTCGCCGCGCCTTCACGCTGTACCATGTCGCCGGCTTGGTCGCCTCGCTGGGCGTCTTCCAGTGGATCGACTCGCCCGTGGCCCTTCTGGCGGCGCTGCCAGTGTTCGGCTTCTTCACGCTCGGCATGCATTCCGGCTACGCGGTGTACTTCCCCGAGCTGTTTCCCACCAGCGTCCGCAGCACCGGCGCCGGATTCTGCTTCAATGTGGCCCGCATCCTCGCGGCGCCAGTGCTGTTTGCCTCGGGGTGGCTGCAACGAGACGCGGGCTTGTCCCTGCGCGGTGCTGCGTCGCTGCTGAGCGCGTTGTTCGCGCTGGGAGCGGCGGTCATCGTCGCCGGGCCCGAGACCAAGGGCGAGGATCTGCCAGAATAATCGGA
This sequence comes from Bryobacterales bacterium, assembly GCA_963662745.2. Classification (GTDB taxonomy): domain Bacteria; phylum Acidobacteriota; class Terriglobia; order Bryobacterales; family UBA6623; genus VXMF01. The sequence continues at coordinate 1,272,269 of CAXXUI010000001.1, read as the reverse complement.
CGGAAGGAATGCCAGTGGACTGGAGCAAGGATCGGTGCTCAAGGCGCGCCGCGCTGGCCAGCGGGTTCGGCGCACTGGCGGCTGCAGGGGCAGAGGCGCAGCAAGCCGAGCCGGGAACGCCACCGAGGATCGGCCTCATCGGGCTCGGCAACCGGAGCCGGCGACACTTGGCGGCCTTCGAGGAACTGGGTGACGTCGAAGTCACGGCGCTCAGCGACATCCAGGCGGACCGGATGCGCGAGGCCAGGCAGGGGCCGGCGGCGGCCGCCGAACTATACACGGACTACCGCGAACTCATTGCCAACCGGCGCGTCGAGGCGGTGGCGATCGCCGTTCCCAACTACCTCCACGCTGAAATGGCCATCGCGGCCTTGCGAGCCGGCAAGGACGTGCTCTTGGAGAAGCCGATCGCCCTCACGTACCAGGAAGCGCTGCGGGTCGCGGCGGCAGTCGAGCAGACAGGCCGCGTGCTGGCGGTAGGCATGCAGCGCCACTTCGATCCCGCGCTGAGCCGGATCGTACAAGCCGTCAGCAGCGGGCAGATCGGCACACCCTACCTCTTCGCGCTCAACGAGTACCGCGGGGACTGGAACCCCCGCACCTGGCGTTGGACCGACCCGGAGTCCGGCCGGCGCACGCCGTGGCGGCACCTGCGCTCGCTGGCCGGGTCCAGCCTGCTGGAGTTCTCGGTGCATTCCTACGCGTTCTTGTACGAGATGATCGGGACGCCGCTAACTTACTGCGCGGCGACCGGCGGGGCGGTGCATTGGCCGGAGAGAACGACTGAGGACAACATCGCCGTGATCGCGGAGTTCGGCGCTATGCGCGTGCAGCACGCCTATTCAGGCAGCTCTCCGGGGGCGGACTGGCATCTCACGATCGCCGGCAGCGCGGGATCGCTGCAATACGACCGCCGGTCCGGCTTGGCGCGCATCCGCGGGGCGAACGCCCGTGAATTGGACCTCAGCGGCGACGATGGGCGCGGGCCAAGCATGGAGGCGCAGCTGTACCGAGACTTCTTCCGGGCCATCCGGGAGGGTTCGGAGCCAGCTCTGAACGTGGAGTTCGCCATCGAGACTTCCAAGCTCGCCTACGCCGCTTGGACGAGCATCGACGAGCGGCGAACTGTCACCGCCGACGACTTCGCCTGAGGAAGCGGTCAGCGCTTGTCCGCGGCTATACCGGCTTCCCAGCCGGCAAGGGCGGCGGCCAACTCCGCGGCAGTGTCCGCGTGGCTGCTGGCTAAGTCGGTCGTCTCTCCGAGATCCGAGACCAAGTCGTAGAGTTCGGGGCATTCGCCGCCGATGCGCACCAGCTTCCAGCGCCCGCGGCGAGCCGCTGCTCTGTCACGGATGCGCCAGAAGTGCGTGCGCTCAGGGAGTGGTTGCTGCCCGAGCAGCAGAGGGGACAGGCTGATGCCGTCGAGGGCCAAGCCCTCAGGCTGGACCCCGGCCAAGTCAAGAAAGGTCGGAAACAGGTCGAGTGTCACAGCCAGTCCGTCGGTTTCCCCCGGGCTGATCCGCCCGGGCCACCAGGCGATGGCCGGCACGCGGTGGCCGCCCTCGTAGACTTGGGTCTTCTGGCCGCGCAGCGGTCCATTCTCGGAGATGTTGTGGTAGCCGCCTTGGTAGGTCCGGTAGCCGCCGTTGTCGGACGTGAAGACGACCAACGTGTCCCGAGCGATTCCGGCTTGGCGCACGGCGTCCAAGATGGCGCCGGCGCTGGCGTCCACCGCCTCGACCATCTCGTTGACCTTGGTGGAAACGTCGAGGCTGTCCAGCTGGCCCAGCTTGGACAGGTCGTGGTAGTTGCCACCCTCCTTCCTGTAGCCCGCGTCGTCAGGCCCCTGCCACGGGAAGTGGATCGCGAGATGGGCAACATACAGGAAGAAGGGCCTGTCCCGATTGCGGCCGATGAAGTCGACGCTGTGGCGCGTGATGAGGTCCACGCCGTAGCCGTCCTCCGGACTGAGGCTCTCGTTGCTCCACCAGTCCGGGCGCCCGGATCGATCGACGTGGGAGTGGTGGTCGCCGTCTCCGCTGACCAGGCCGCGAAACTCGTCGAAGCCCTGGAGAGTGGGCAGGTATGGGGGCTGGTAGCCGAGATGCCACTTTCCGAACATGCCGGTCGCGTAGCCCGCGCGGCCTAGCTCCTCGGCGATGGTGCGAGCCTCGAGCGGCAGACCCGTGTCATAGTCCTCCACGCCCGACAGCGCCCCCTCGAAATTGGTGCCGAATCGCTGCGGATAGAGGCCGGTGAGCAGCGCCGCCCGCGTGGGCGAGCACATCGGGCCGCTGGAGTGGAAGTCGGTGAAGCGCAGTCCCTCGGCGGCCATGCGGTCGAGATGGGGCGTACTGTTGCGCTCGCTGCCGTACACGGCCAAGTCGGCGTAGCCCAGGTCGTCGGCGAGGATCACGACAAGGTTCGGGCTCGGCTGCGTGTTCTGGCCGCAGCCGGCGGCCGCCAGCGCGGCCGCGGAAGCGAGGATCACAGTCTTCATCTTGAGCAGTCTAACCAAGGCTCGGGCGATCCGCCGGGCCGAACCCGCCTCCTAGCGCGGACCAGCTTGGCCGGCTGGCGAGTCTTGCGTTGCCAATGCTTCCGACCGGCTAGGCAATCCGTCGAGTCTGGGATGGAAAATCAATCATTCCAATGAATATTTCTAATGCAATGCTTCCGTTAATTTCCGAGCAGACGAGGTGTCTTCCAAGGGATCTGGGGGGAATCGGACGCGCTGCGTTGCTGGTGCTGGCCCCGACACGGCCGGTGGCAGGGCCCGCGAGCAGCGGGGTTTCGTATACTCTCGAAACCGCCTGCCGCGCAGACCGTCTCGATGCCCCCGCTCTCCGACCCCGCAGAAACCCCTGAGGCCACCCCTCCGCCCGACCGGCTCTTCCGGATGGCGCAGTTCATCGGGGCGTACATCCCGGACGCCATGACCATGGCCATCCTGCTGATGGTCGTGCTGGCCGCCGCTGCGCTCTGGATCGGGAATTCCCCGTTGCAAGTGATGGACGCCTACTACGTGGGCTTGTGGATGCTGCTTCCGTTCACGATGCAGATGACGCTGATCCTAGTCCTCGGATCGGCGCTCGCGTCGACCCGCTTCTTCGGGCGGATGATTCACGTGCTCTCGAACCTGCCGCGGAGCGAGGCGCAAACGCTCGCTCTCTCGATGGCGACCACCTGCTGCTTGGCCTACTGCTTCTGGGGCCTCAGCCTGGCGCTGGCCCCCTTAGTCGCCGTCAGTTACGCCCGCCAGTCCGAGCGCAAGGGCTTTCCGGTCGACTTCCCGTTCCTGCTGTCGGCCAACGCGGCTGCCGGAGCGATCTGGCAATTCGGATTCTCGGCCAGCGCCCCGCTGCTCATGAACACGCCTGGGCACTTCCTGGAGGAGGAGACCGGCCTGATGCCGCTGTCGACGACGATCTGGGCCCCTGCTACGCTGGTCTACCTCGCCGCCTATCTATGCAGCGTGTTCGTGCTGGCCGTCCTGCTGATGCCGAAGCGGGCGCGGCCCATCTCGCTGTTTCCCGAGTCGCGCGAGCTGGCGGACCGGACGCTCCACAAGGCGGCCAACCCCCCACAGGACCCGCCGCGCTCGGACCGTTTCGCCGAGCGATTGGAGGCCAGCCGCCTGCCCTGCAGCGTGCTAACCGCGGCGCTGTTCGGTTGGCTGGCCTACCATGTGGCGGTCCGGGGAGGGGGCCTGCAGCTGAACTCGCTGATCACGGCCCTGCTGGCACTCGGCCTGCTGCTGCACGGCAGCGTCCGCAGATTCACCGCCTCGCTGCCGCGGGCGGTGGTGACGGCTTGGCCGGTCATCGTCCTTTACCACCTCTACGCGGGCGTCGCCGGGCTGCTCCAGCACACCTCGATCGGCACGGACTTCGCCAACTTCTTCGCCTCGGTCTCGACGGAGCACACGTTTCCGCTGTACACGCTGCTGGCGGCCGCGGTCGTTTCGATCTTCGTTCCCTCCAGCGGGGGCCAGTGGGTGATCCAAGGCTTCGTGACGACCAAGGCCTCGGTTGCCGTCGGCGTGTCGGCGCAGCGCGGCCTGCTCGCCCTCAGCGTGGGCGATCACGTCGGCAACCTCGTGTCGCCGTTCTGGGCGGTGATCGCTGCAGGCATTGCCCGCATGGATTTCCGGACCTACATCGGCTACAACTACGTGTGGGTCGTCATGTGGGTGGGGCTGGGAGCGCTGTGCTTCACGTTCCTCCCGGTGCTGCGGTGAGCCTGCCGGCACGGCCCAAGGCCGGGCCTTGGATGATGTGCTAGCCTCACGAAGATGGCGAAGCAGGATCGGGACCAGTTGTCAAGGCGAGGATTCCTGGCCGGCTCCTCGGCGGGGGCCGCGTCCGGGGCAGTCGCAGGCTTGGCGGGCTGCTCGCCACAACCGGCCGCGGCGGCCTCCGGGGGCGTCTGGGAGCGGCCACCCAACCAGCGCGGCAAGGGCAACCGCCAGAACCTGATCTTCCTGAACACCGACACGTTCCGCGCCGACAACTTGCAGGCCTACGGCGGCAACCGCTTGGTCAGGTGCCCGAGGCTCGACCAGTTCTCGGAGGACTGCGTGGTGTTCGAGGACGTCTATCCGGAAGGGATGCCGACCATTCCGATCCGGCGGGTGCTGATGACCGGACGCCGGATCCTGCCGTACCACTACTTCCACCAGCACGAACCCGTCCAGACGCCGGGCTGGCACGAGCTCTATTACGAAGACCAGACGATGGCCGAGACGCTGCTCGAGGCGGGCTACAGCACGGCCTTCTTCGCCGACATACCTCACCTGCAGCGGCCAGGGAAGAACTTTCACCGCGGCTACCGCTACTACGAGTGGACCCGCGGCCATGAGGTCGATTACTACGAGACGGCCCCGTTCGAGCTGGGCGAGGTGGTGCCCGAGCACTACCCCAGAGAGTTCTGGGACCGCTGGGTGGAAATGGACCCGGGCCGGCCGTCGTTCATGCGCCAGTTCCTGGCCAACCGCAAGCGGTACGAGCAGGAGTGCGAAGCGATCATCGAGCTCACCGCCAAGAACGTCATCAACTGGCTGCGCAGGAATCACGAGCACACGCCGTTCTTCCTGCACTTGGAGGCGTTTGATCCTCATGAGCCGTGGGACCCGCCGAAGCGCTTCCTGGACGAGTACCTGCCGAACGCGACCGGGCCCAAGTGGTGGGAGCCCCCCTATTCCAACATCGAGGTGCCGCCGGAAGGCGTGGAGCGGCTGCGGGCCAACTACGCCGGCGAGTCGATGTGCGTCGATTACTGGATCGGGGAGATCCTGTCGACGATCGAGGAGCTGGGCCTGTTCGACAACTCCGTCGTGGCCTTCTTCTCCGATCACGGATCGCTGCTCGGCGAGCAGGGTGAGTTCCTCAAGGGACCCACGCGGATCCGCCGGCAGGTGACACACAATCCCTTCCTGGTGCGCTTGCCGGGCAAGGAGAAGGCGGGCACGCGAGCGTCGGGCTTCCTCCATCACCCCGACGTGCTTCCGACTCTGTTCCATCTGCTCGAGCTCGACCCTCCGCCTCGAGCCACCGGCCAGAACCTCTGGGGTCTCGCCAGTGGCGAGCCCAGCCCGCATGACGGGCTGGTGCAAGGCTACGGATGGGTCGGTGCCATCCGCACGGAGGATTGGCAGTTCTCGAAGGTGCTGGACCGCGACAAGCTCGGCTACGACTACGAGCCGCAGCTGTACAACCGCGGGGACGACCCCGACGAGCTGACCAATGTCGCTTCTGAGCACCCGGAAGTGGTGGCCGACCTGGGCCGGAGGATCGACGAGTACGTTGCTTCGGGAACCGAACTCACCAAGGGCCACTTCCACGCCCTCGAAGACTCCGCGCCAGTCCGGGAACCGGCATGATGCGATGAGGCCCGCGAAGGGGCCGAAAGGATGATTTCACCATGCAGCAGCTGACGGCCAAGGACTATCACCCTGAAGTCCTGAGACTGTTTGACGCATACGTCCACGGCGCCCTGAGCCGCCGGGGCTTCATTGATCGGGCGGCTCCGTTCACAGCCGGGGCCAGCGCCGCAGCCGTGCTAGCGAGCCTGAGCCCAGACTACGCCCGGGCCCAGCAAGTCCAGGAAGAGGATTCGCGGATCCGCGCCGAGCGCGTCACCTACGAGTCGAGCCAAGGGCATGGATCCATCAATGCCTACCTAGTCCGGCCGTCCTCGGCCGAGGGCCGGCTTCCCGGCGTCGTGGTGGTCCATGAGAACCGCGGCCTGAACCCGTACATCGAGGACGTGGCCCGCCGCTTGGGCGCGGCTGGCTACTTGGCCCTCGCCCCGGACGGGCTGACACCGAAGGGTGGCTATCCGGGCAACGATAACGACGGACGCCGACTGCAGGCGGAGCTGGATCGCGACAAGTTGGTCGAGGACTTCGCGGCCGCGGTCTCCCACCTACAGGGCCACGCCGACTGCACGGGCAAGGTGGGCATCGTCGGATTTTGCTTCGGTGGGTTCGTCGTCAACGCACTGGCGGTGCGGATACCCGACCTTGGAGCCGGGGTCGCCTTCTACGGGCGCCAGCCTCCAGCTAGCGCCGTTCCGCAAATCAACGCCCCGCTGATGCTGCACTACGCCGAGCTGGACACGCGCATCAACCAGGGCTGGCCGGACTTCGAGGCAGCGCTCCAAGCGAACGACAAGACATATACGGCCCACATGTACGCCGGCGTCAATCACGGATTCCACAACGACACCACGCCGCGATTCGACGAGTCTGCCGCGAACCTTGCGTGGACGCGAACCATCGACTTCTTCGGCCAGCACCTGAAGTAGAGTCCGTAACTAACTGGGCAGCGCGCAGCGGCACGGTCCGGCTACGCGCAGCGCGTCCGGAGCGCTGCGGGATGGGCACGGCTGATACGATCTGTAGGACTCGCCATGCATCCGCGCCACCGGATCAGCACCATCGCATCGCTGTGCGTCCTCGTCACTACCGCCCGCGGCGCAGACCGCGACGCTACCGACGACTTCGAGCGCTATGTCCGTCCCCTGCTCGCGCAGGAGTGTTACGCGTGCCATAGCCAGCAAGCTCCAGTCTTGCAGGCAGGCTTGCGGGTCGACTCGCTGGAGGGGATGCTCCGTGGCGGGCATCGTGGTGCCGCCATTGTGCCGGGAGATCCGCAGGCGAGTCTGCTGCTCCGGGCGCTGCGTTACGACGCCGAGTTCCGGATGCCGCCCTCTGGCAAGCTTCCCGACGCTGCGATCGCGCGGGTTGAGGCGTGGGTACGCAGCGGGGCACCGTATCCCGAACCAGCGGCGCCTGCTGCGGGGAAGGACGCGGTCCACTGGGCCTTGGTTCAGCCGGTGGCGGTCGATCCTCCGCCTTCGGTGGCCAGCTGGGCCGAGACGGCCATTGATCGCTTTGTCGAGGCCCGCCTGACGGCGGCCGGCTTGGTCCCGTCCCCGGATGCCCCAGCCCGTACTTTGATCCGGCGGGTCCACTACGACCTGACCGGCCTGCCGCCCAGCGCCGACGAGGTTGACGCCTTCGCAGCCGCGGCGGCACCGGATGCGTACGAGAGAGTGGTGGAACAGCTGCTGGCCTCGCGAGGGTTCGGCCAGCGCTGGGCCCGCCGCTGGCTCGACGTAGCCAGGTACGCCGACGAGGGCTTCGCCGCGCACCCGTTTCCGATGTCCTGGACGTATCGCGACTGGGTTGTGGACGCGCTGAACGAGGACATGCCATACGACCAGTTCGTCACGTACCAGCTGGCGGCCGACCTGGTCGGGGCCCAGCGGCGCCACCTGCCGGCGCTGGGACTGCTGGCACTCGGCATCAACCTCCCTCGCGCGATCGAGCTGCCTCAGAACATCGATGACCGGATCGACGTCGTCACTCGAGGCCTGCTCGGCCTGTCAGTGGCTTGCGCCCGCTGCCACGACCACAAGTTTGACCGAATCACACAGGAGGACTACTACGGCCTGTACGGTGTCTTCCTAAACTCCCCCGATGTCTTGGAACCCGCGCCCTTGGAAGAGCCCAGCTCGAGGGCGGATGGGGAGTTCTTCAGAGACAAGCTGGCGCTGCGGCGCGAATGGCTCGACGAGTACCGTCGCGAACGGCTGGCTGACCATGTCCGCGAATTCCGCCGGCCAGAAGTCTTGGCGCGCTACCTGGAGGTCGCTTGGCGGGCGCGCGGTGCCTCGAACAGCCGGATGGAGGCGCTCTCCAAGGAGCGGAACCTCAACCTGTACATGCTGCAACGCTGGCGACGCTACCTAGAGGGGCTGGTGGGCCCTTCGGTGGATGTCTTCCGGGCGCTTGACGCTCCTGAAGGAGCGGTCGAGCTGGCAGAGCGGATGGCGGCGGCGGAGGGGCCGTACCGCTGGCCGGACACGGAGAAGGAGGTCCTGCGGCTCGCGATGCGCGGCAACGGATCGCCTACCGATGTGCCCTTAGAGGACTTCTGGTGGGTGCAGAACGAGGGCGATGGCAACGTGATGAAGGCCCTGAAGTGGCAGTACGAGGCCGTGCTGAACGAATGGGGCCACCGTGGTGGACCGCGGCATGCCTCGGTGGTGGCGGACGCCAAGTCCCTGCAGCCGTCGTTCGTGTTCGTGCGCGGCAACCAGCATGACAAGGGCAGGGAAGTGCCGCGTCGGTTCCTGTCCGCGCTGTCGGAGAGCGCCGCCTTCCGCTCCGGGAGCGGTCGACTTGAGCTCGCCCGAGCCATCGCGAGTCCCGCGAATCCGCTCACCGCGAGAGTGTTGGTGAATCGGGTCTGGGCTGGGCTCTTCGGAGAGGGGCTAGTAAGAACGCCCAGCGACTTCGGCCTGCGCGGGGACCGTCCGTCACACCCCGAACTCCTAGATCACTTGGCGGTCGAATTCATGGACTCGGGATGGTCGATCAAGCGGCTGGTCCGCCGCATCGTTCTCTCACGAACCTACCGGCAGTCGAGCGCGAATTCTGGGCCGGGGACGAGTATCGATCCGGCGAACCGGCTGCTCTGGCGGCAGAACCGAGTGCGACTGGACTTCGAGTCGCTGCGCGACTCGATGCTTGTCGCGGCCGGACGGCTGGACTCCGAGACGGGCGGGCCGCCGTTCGACATCCACGCCGTGCCGTCCTCCCCCCGGCGCACGCTCTACGCCTATGTCTCCCGCGAGGAACCGTCGCAGTTGATGCGCAGCTTCGACTTCTCCAATCCGGAGGAACACGCCCCGCGCCGCCAGCTGACTACCGTGCCGCAGCAGGCGCTGTTCCTGATGAACAGCCCTTTCCTGGCAGAGCAGGCGCGGGCGGTGGCATCCGGCTGCGGAACGACTCAGGATTGCGTCAAGCGAGTCCACCGTACAGTTCTGGGACGGCCGCCCGATCCACGGGAGTTGGAGCAGGCCATGGAGTTTGTTCGGTCCGAGGCAGAGGCCCCGCAAGCGCCGAAACAACCTGCAGAGGGGGTGGCATGGTCGAACGGGGTGGCTCGGATTGACGTTGAGACTGGGGTTGTCAGCGGCTTTCGTCCGATGGCGTACCGGGTCGGCGATCGATTGCAGCCGGACTCGATGCTCCCCGCGCCAAGCACGGGACGGGCGAGCCTCACACCGAGCGGGGGATTTCCGGGCGACGGCCCGGACAGCGCGGTGGTTCGTAGATGGCGTGCCCCGGAGGCGATGAAGGTGTCGATTGCGGGTGAACTCTCGCACTCAATGAACGACCAAGCGTTGCGCTTCGACTACTCGAACGGCGTGCGAGGTTGGATCGTATGTAGGAGGCGCGGAGCCCTCGCGATCTGGACGGTTCGTGGGTACTCCGTCGAGACCTCCTTAAGAGGTCTTGAGGTAGCCGAGGGCGATCACTTGGACTTCGTGGTTGACTCGCTGGGCGACTATGAGTCCGATTCCTTCCGGTGGGCACCTGAAATCGAGGAGTCTCCGACTGGAGGAGGATCGATCGGGCCTACGGTTCGGGTCTGGCGCGTGGAAGACGGATTCGAGGTGTCTGCAGAGCGTCCGCTCCGAGCTCTGGAGCGCTACGCCCAAGTGCTGCTGATGACGAACGAGTTCGCGTTCCGGGATTGAGCGGGCAGGCCGGCGAAGAAGGAAGCTCGGCGTCAGCCGTCCCACCGGTGTTGTTGTTCCGCACCGTGCCCGAACGGAAAAGCCCGGCTTCGAGGCCCGTTCTCCTGCGGTTCTGGAGCTCAACACGCGGAGGCAGTCAGGACCGTGCTCTGCCTCGGGCCCCGGTCCGTGCGGGACCTGCTGTCCATCCGGCCGCCCGGAGCCAATCCCGCCGACTTGGCCTTCGTCCAATGCCGGCGTCGTTGTTAGCGTCCACGCGCGGGCGCCGCGCGGGGGCCCTTGACTCGGCCTCCAGGCCAGCCCGCGCACGCTGCCGGTCCAGTGGCCGCCGGGCCATGCCTTGGCCATCAGCCCGGACTCCCGGGGTGGACGCCTATGCCTAGAACGTCAGTCGCAATGCGAACTGAATCTGTCGCGGGGTGTTGGCCTGGCGCCCGATCACGCCGAAGGCCCCCGTTCCGAAGCGAGTGTTCGGAGCGCCGAAGACCGGTGTGTTCGTGAGGTTGAAGAACTCGGTGCGGAACTGCAGCGCCATGTCCTCGGTCACGCTGAAGTCCTTGAAGACCGAGAAGTCGACTTGCGCGACGCCAGGCCTGCGCAGGTCGGGCATCGTTCTTGCGACATTCCCGAACGTGAATGGTTCCGGCTGGGAGAAAGCGGAGGTGTCGAAGTACTCGTCCAGCCGGTCCACCGCCGGCCCGCTCCGCTTGGCACTCTGGCCGTTGCTGTTGGGCCGTTGCGTGCCCGGCTCCCCCAGTCCAGCCGAACCCAGCGCCCCGGAGTTGTCCTGCGCGTTCACGAGAATCAGCGGCGTGCCGCGGGTCAGGGTCCAGATTCCGTTGACCTGCCATCCGCCCACGAGGAAATCCGCCACTCGGGACATGTCCGCGCCATGCCTGCGCCCGCGGCCGAACGGCAACTCGTAGAGCGAGCTGACCACGAACCGCTGCGACACGTCGGTCACCGAGAGCGAGCGTTCCGCGCTGCGGTTGTGCCATTGCTGGATGAAGGCGTACGGGGGCAACAGCCCGGTCCCGGAAGTGGACGAGTCGTCGATCAGCTTGCTCGCCGTGTAAGAGAGCAGGAACGTGAAGCCGTTGGTGAACCGCCTGTCGACGCGCACCTGCAGCGCGTGATAGGTCGAACTCGCGTAGGAACCCTTTTCCATGGAGATGTTCCGAAACTGGGGGAAGGGCCGCAGCAGTTGGTTGCGGGCCACCGTCCGCTTGCTCAGTGGCGAGCTGGGATCCGTGATGACGCCGAAGAATGGGTTGTCTATCCGCTCGATGAGGCCGGACCCCAGCCGCAGGTCTTCCTGCCTGAGCATGTTGGGGGACGCGAAGTTCACCGAGAGGCCGGTGCCCTTGGCCCCGGCATAGCCGACCTCCAGCAGCAGGCTTCTCGCGAGTTCGTGCTGAACGCTCAGGTTCCACTGCTGAACGTAGGGGTTCCGGTCAAAGATGTTGTTGGTCTGGAAGTTCTGCCCGGCGAACGAGAGCAGGCCCTGCGAACTCCCCGGCGGCAGGGTGTAGCCGTTCGGGAACGGGTTGGAGAGTGCGTCATTCGGCGTCAGACCCCCGTCGAGAGAGCTGACGAAGCTCGAATTGGAGCTGAACCCCGCGACGCCCCCTCCCCCGAGCGTCCCGGCAGCGGTCACGGCCGGGGGCGGGAAGAAGATCGCGTACCCGCCGCGGAGCACGGTCTCGGGAAGCGCGCGCCAGGCAAATCCAAACCGGGGAGAGAAGTTGTTCCGGTCGAGGTCGAACTGTGCCTCGCGATCCACGCCGGCGAATTCGAGGCCGCCCTTGAGGTCGGGGAACGCCGGGCCCGACAAGGGGGACGCGACGGTCGGGTTGAAAACGCTCAGGCGGTCATAGCGTTCGCTCCGGGGCCAGTCGAGGCTGTATCGCAGGCCGAAGTTGAGCGTGAACGCGGGCGTGACCTTGAAGTCATCCTGAACATACCAAGCCACGTAGGGGCTGTGCGTCGAGATGGCCTCGTCATGGGTGGCGAAACCGCTGGCCGGAGTGCCGAAGAGCAGCGAGGCAATCGAGTTCCCGGCGATGGCGGATCCCCGCGTGGGGTCCGGGCCTTGCGTGAAGGCAGGCGAGAAGTTGAACTGGCCGGCGGGGTCCTGCCCCTGGAAGAAGTGCGTGCGGTTGATCCTCGTCTCGTGGCCGAGTTTCAGCGTGTGCTGGCCGCGCACCCAGCTGAGCTTGTACTGCAGCCCGTAGGACTGCAGGCGGAACCGCGCCAGGAACGACTCGCCTAGAGCCCCGAAGCCCGGCACGACGAAGGTTGTCAGGCCCCGGTTGTCACTGAGGGCGGCCAATTCCCGGGGAAGTCCTAGGGCCTCGTTGATGTTTGTCCCGAACGAGTGAGACTGCCGGCGGGTGAACAGGTCCGAGTAGCTGACGCTGATGTCGGAGAGGACGTTCGGCCGGAGCGTCCAATTGTGGCGCCACGCGGCGCTGCGGCCCGGCCGGGGGATCGCCGCAGCGCCGGGCTGGCCGATCGTGCCGTAGAAGTTGGGCCGGACATCCCCGTAATCGCGGTAGCTCCAGCGGAAGGAGGTCGTGTGCGAGTCCGTATAGCGATGGTCGAGGCGCACGTCGAGGTTGTCATCGTCGGTTGCGCCGCTGCCCGCGGCAATGAAGTTGTTGATGCGGGCCGGGCCCGTCCCCGGCAGGTTGGGGGACGGATACAGCGCCACGGCGCGGGCCGCAACCGGGTCGATCCGCGACGCGGGTATGGCGTTGTTCGGGACCGGCTCGCGGACGGGGCCGGAACCGCCCGGGCCGGGCCGAGTGCTGAACGGGTCGTAGATCGTGACCGGGCGCCCCGCCCGGTTGAGAGTGGTGGAGAAGTCTCCGTCGATCTGATCCGCCACCGGAACGGTCGCCGCCCTGGTCTGCTGGACCCTCTGTCTCAAGCCTTCGTAGCCGCCGAAGAAGAATGTGCGATTGCGAATGACGGGGCCTCCCAATGTGAACCCGAACTGGTTGCGCTGGAAGACGCCCAGGTCCCGGCCCGCGCGATTGAGGAAGAAGTTGTTCGCGTCGAGCCGGCTGTTCCGCACGTATTCGTACGCGCTGCCGTGGAACTCGTTCGAGCCGCTCTTGATCACGACGTTCATGACGCCTCCCGCCGTGCGCCCGAATTCGGCCGAGAACGAGTTCGTCTGGACCTTGAACTCCTGAATGCGGTCGACCGAGGGCATTACCGCCGTGGCGTACGTGCCAGGGCTGTTCTCGGGAACGGTGGCCGACGATCCGTCGATCAGGATTTCCGTGGCCCCTCCCCGGCCGCCATTGATGCCGAGGTTGGAGAGCAGCAGCGGATTGTTGCCGAAGTTCTGGCCGGGGGCCACTCCCGGCGCCAGCGCCGCGAGCGCGAACGGATTGCGCCCGTTGAGCGGCAACTCGCGGATCTTGCGCTCTTCCACGACCTGCCCGAGCTCGCCACTCTCCGTCTGGAGCAGCGGTGCCGCGCCGACGACTTCGACGACCTCGGTCACAGCGCCAACCTCCATCTCGGCCGTCAGGTTGATCGATTCTGCGACATGGACGGTGAGCCCGGCCTGCTGGAACTGGCGAAAGCCCCCCGCTGTCACGGCAAGCGAATAGGTGCTGGGCCTGACAGAGACGAAGCGGGCAACCCCCTGCTCGTTGGATTCCGCGCCAAGGCTCTCTTCGGTGGCCTCGTTCTTCAGGGCGACGCTCGCGCCGGGGACGGCGGCGCCGCTCTGGTCGAGGACGTTGACCACGACGGAGCCTGTCGAAACCTGCCCCCAGAACTTGGCGGCCGGGCAGGCGAGAAACAGGGCGATGGCCGCACCCCGTCGAATGATCCGAGTGTCCATGGAACACCTCCGACGATGATCATAAGATGCTCAGCACACGGTTCGCAAGCGTATTCGAGGTGGAATAGCGTGCCAGAAGGCAAGGAAATGACTGTTGCTCCCCTCAGTACCACCTCGCACTCGATCACATGCCGCTCCACGCGTCGGCCGCCGGGCAGAGGCCAGACGATCAGGCGGTCCCTGCGCCGCCTACTCAGACCGATCTCTCGCTCCACCCGATCAGCGCCGTTGGCCACCTGCTGCAAGAAGGCGTGCCGCACCAACTGCGGGCCGGCCGGGGCGTGCCAGCAGGGCTTGAGCGAGGATCCCGAGTCCGCCCGGAATCCGATTTGAGCACCGCATGGCTTAGCCGGTCGCGGTTCACTCAGCGGGCAACTGGCTTCGCCGGTGACACGACAGGGTGTGCTGCGAACTTCGGCCAGAGATGCATGGAACCTACCGTCGAGGCGACTCGTCGTCACGCTAGTTTCCTAGGCGACGGGACACTGCCGCCCCCGTCGGCTGTGCAAGCGCGTGGGCCGTCTGGCCGGCGATCCGTCCTGACAGTGGCAGTCGCTCGCAGGCATGCCCGGGCGGTGGGAGGGAGTCTTCATACCCTGCAACAACCGGCAACGCTGGTGCCGGCGGCTGCGGAGCACTGCTAGCGGCCTGCAGCTACGGGCCGGGATACGACTCCCGCACAATCAATTACGGTCCCCGTTTGGCAAGATCGACGCGCTTCGAGGTGCGCCTGAGGCGCTCCTCAGGCCGTTGCGAACCGGTCCATCAGCTCGGATCGGCTTCGGCTCGTCAGCGCCCAACGATGCGCTGCGAGGACGGCGTCTCCGCTCGTGATCCCGGCGAGGAATGCCTGTGCCTGTGCCGCCGCAGCCTCCCCGAAACGGTCCCGTACAGCCGCCACGACGGTGCCGCGTAGTCCATCCAAGACCTGCTCCGTCACCTGCTCCGTCACCTGCTCAGTGACCTGCTCCGTCACCTGCTCGGTGACTCGCTCCGTGATCTGCTTGGTGAGCTTCCGCTCAAGCTTCGCTCCGAACTTCACCAGATTGCCCTCCAGAATCTTCGGCCAGTCGTCCAGCTGCGCCGGCAGATCAATCTGCTTGCGACGCAGCCGCCTGCACAAATTGTAACGGCTCCATGGGATGTAGACCTTCTGCAAGCGCGGCTGGCCCGCCAGCAACCGCCACACCCGCTGGTGGGCCGCCAGGATGTCCGCCGCCTCCGTGCCCCGGCCTTCCGCCAGGATCGCCTGCGCCAAGTTGGCCTCGTCGGCCACCCCCTCGCCCGGCGGCACGCGCAGCTCCAGCAGCTCGTAGGCCTGCCGCACCACCAGATGCCGCATCGACTTCGGCACCGGCTCGATCAGCTCCGCGATGTCCCGCGGCGCCGTCCACGCCCCGTCCCCGGTGTGCAGCACCACGCTCAACACCGGCGCGCAGCGCCCCGCACCCAGCCGCCGGCGCATCTCCTTGTACTTGGCGCAGGAGTAATCCACCATCCGCAGCGCCATGTCCTGATCCACCGAGGACTGCAGCTCGAACACCAGGTGGATGTGCTGCACGACGCCGTCCCCCTTGCGGCGCACGCGCCACACCAGGTCGTTGACGCGCCGCTTGAGGTCGTCCCCGACTTGCTCGGTGGGCTCGCGCTCCAGGGTGTTGAGGTCCAGCTCGTCCACCCAGGCCGCGCCGAGGGAGAGCAGCATGCCGGCCGAGACCACCTGCTCCCCCAGCATCAGCTTCCAAGCGCCGTCGTGCGGGTCGGTCGCGCCGACTCGCACGGCCTGCCCGAACAGGCCCGCCAACTCGACCTTCCTTGCCGGCCAGTGTTCCTGGTCGTGCTCGGCGGCGGGAGTGTCCCGCTCTCTCGCATTCTCAAGGTCGTTCGCCATATGCACTCATTATAGCACTGTGCAGCAGGTGGATCAAGTGTCTTCCAGTTGCACACATCCTTCACATGACTGCATGAACTCTCATGTCATGAAGACTTCTGATTGGAATGGATCACTCACTGGAATTCAGGTCCCGGCCCGGGCTGTGCTCGCCAAGCCGTCCATCGTGGCTGGGTCAGATCGACGGTTGCCTGGCGCCCACCGCAGACGCGGACCTAGGCGCCAACGCATCCGGCTCCTCGCTCCGCTCCTGCCAGCTCCCCTGAAAGGCCGTCGTGCCACTCGGTTGCGGTCCAGTGCACAGCCTGTCTGCGGGACTTGCTGACTCGGTGTTCTCAGCGTGGCCTTCCCTGCACGCCTCCTGAAGCGCTCGGGCATGCCCTGCACTGAGTCCGGCGCGGGCCTACCCGCCTTGGCCCGCCTCGCCAGGACTCTGTCCAAGTCCGACTCCTCCCCCCGTCCGTGCTCCGCTAGGCTTCCGCCTTCCCAGCGGCGGCCAAGATGCCGACGACGACAGCAACCGGGGGGCTTCCCGAGCCCCGACATCGCATCTGCCTGCGCGCCTCAGGACTGCTACTCCGCGCTCCGCGGATCGCTCCCGGACCTCACTCGGGCGCTTCGAGCCGTGTCTCATTCGGCGCCGGCAACTATCTCGGCACTCCGAACCAAGCCGTTCTGGTAGCTCAATCGTCCCGTGCGCAGGCGCTCCCTCGGACGATTCGCCGGTAAGCTCGTGGGCGCGACCTCACGGCCAGAAAGCTGTGTGGATTAGTCACTTCCTTCATCGCAGGGGACCTCCTCCTCCTTTGCATCGCCAGTTCGTTTGGCGCACCTGCACCGTTCTAGCTGGCTTGCTTGGGGACAAGACCGAGCGTTCTCGCAGCGAGTGAGGGGCCGCGGGCCCTGATCAGCTCTTCTCCGATGGATGGCTAGGAAGCCGGTCGCATCGGGAAGCGTCAGCCACCTAGCGCTAGATCGTAGTTAACTCATTCCTGCAGCTGCGAGTTGAACTTGGTCTAGCCGAATCTGTGAGAGGCCTCGGGGCGCTGGGCCAAGTCTGGAGGATGGCCGCAGTGGTGCGGACTGGTTAGTGGCCAGCGGCGTCTTAGGCGTGCTCTAGGCCGCCGTGTGCGGGGGATGGGACGGGAAAGTGGGCGGCCGCTGTCGCTGGGGCGCCAGCGCCTCCCCTGGCCGGCGACTGCCCCCCCGCCAAGGGGCGGTGCGGGGTTCAGCCAGCAGACTGGCCCACCCCGCAGCGGCTGCAGACGCACGGGCTCCGGGCTGAGCCCCCCGCTGAGGGGCCCAGTGGTGAGCCGCGAGCTGTCGCGCCGGGCCCGAGCTCTCCGGCGGGGCGCTACGGAGACTCGCTGGCCTGCGGCCCGGCTGCGTGCGGCGGCTCCGCGAAGACGGGCTGGCTCGGCATGAGCCCCGGCTGGGCCTGCTGGTGCTGCACCCAGTGCCCCAACACGACGCAGGCCCGCCAGAGCACGGCGTTGCCCGGCAGGGGCCGGCGCTTCGAGGGCCGGAAGCCGGCCGTCATCGCCAGCCACACCACCCAAGTCCGGATGTCGCGCGGTGGCGCGCGCCCCCGCTCGCTCGGCCGCCACAGCTCCTGTGCCTGCACGTGGATCCACAACGCCGTGATCTCGGCCCAGGTCAACACGGCGTCCACCGGCGTCTGCGGCGCGTCGCGCGCGTAGCGCGCCAGCGAGCAGACCTGCCAGGCCGTGACGGCGTCGAACGCCAGGCACTTGCCCAGCGCAGCGACCGTGCGCAGGCGGCGGTCCTGGATGCGCGCACCACTTTTCAAAACTTTGAACGGTTAGTCTTCACAATGCACCTCCATTGTCGTACAGCGCCTTGGGCGGGCGGCGCCGGTTGGAGAATCGGGACCCGCAAGACGGTTCGATTCTGCTCTTGCCCCGGCGCAGTCCGGAAGGCCATGCCAGTCACATCCGAGGTGGGCCTGACGCTGCAAGGAGGCGGATGCCCCCTCCTTGAGCTGCCATATCGGCGGGAATGGCGGCCCAGACGCGCTGAATTCGCCCGCGAAGCGCCCCAGCGCTCCCGCTGGGACCCGGAACGGGCTGCGGTGCGGCTCCGCAGCCCGAGCAGAGCACCGGCCCGCCCGCCCGCGGCAGTCGCGGAGTCGACGCTTCCAGAGCGGGCCATGCCACCGCGGCCTGGGCGTCCCGCCAGGCATGGCAAATTGGGAGCGCCGGGCCTGGCTCGGAGCGGCTGGCTCCAGTGCGCCAGCACCTCTTACGTCGTGGGAATGCGGCCGGGCGGCGGTTTCAGCCCCCCGGCCGGCCGGCTCCCCTGCTCCCGGCACTGAGAATGGACCGGCGGCAGCCGCTGCCCGCCGGCCAGGTGTTATTTGTCACATTATTTGGCACGAAAATGGGCTGTTTTTGTCAAACTGGATGATTCCAGATAAGGGAACTTTCTCATTTAATGTGACAAATCCATCGGCGTGGGTGAGTCGGCCGGTAGGCTTTCGGACATGCGTTGGAGGTGCTGCGCGGCAGTCTTGCCTGCAATTGCGTGCGCGCAGGGCCGGGAGCCGGGCGAGAACGCCTACGCTCCTCCTGACCCCTTCCTTTTCCTTCTTGCAGTAGCAGTTTTCGAGCTCGCCCTCGCCCCCAGCCAGACGCAAGCAATCCGGAAAATTCCGCTCCCCGCCTGCCATTTAATCCGGAAAACGCCTTGCCAAATAAACCGGAAGACAACACAGGGCCGGCATGCTGCCCGCCAGTGCGCCCCAGCAGGCACTTTGCGTCGTGAGAAGCTGCCGGGCGGCCGACGGGACGGCTCGCGGAGTGCCCCGTCCCGCGCCGGCAAAGCGGCCCCCTCGTTCGCCCGCTCCTCCCCAGCGCTCGCATCAGCCGCTCTCCTCAGTCGCGCCCGACAAGCCTGGCAAGCGCGGCTGCGGCACGCTGTCCAACCGCACGTACAAGCCCCGCTCCGCGCCCCGCACCACGCGCAGCGCCGGCAGCGAGCCGGCCCGGATGCGCGACCAGATCGTCTGGCGGGACACTCCCAGCTCCCGCGCCGCCGCCTCGGCCCGCACGTAACCCTCCGGGACCGCCGCGCGGAACTTCGCCCTCACCCTCGCGTCCAGCCGCACCCGCAGGGCGCCCTCCGGCCCCGACCGCTCGGCCGGCACCCAGCCCTGCTCAATCCAGCGGTACAGCGAGGACACCGACACTCCCAGCTCCCGCGCCGCTGCCTTGACCGACACCGGCTCCGGACCGCCGGCCTGCTTGCGCGGGCAGCCGGGGATGCCGTACTGCCTCCGCACGGCCGCCACCCGTTGCCACGTGAACTCCAGACCGCGAGCGGTGCGCAGCCCTCTCCGCCGCAACTCCGCGGCCACCTCGGGGTCGTATTGGAACTGCGCCAGCCGCCGCACCAGCTCCACGGTCGCTTCCGGCGTGCGCTCGGGCCGCGGCACGGGCTGCAAACCCAGCTCCCGCTCGTCGATCCAGCCCCCCCGCCAGCGCAGCAGCACTCCCAGCTTGCCCGCCGCGCGGTCCGCTGTCAGCACCACTTCCTCCAGCACCGCCCGCAGCAGTCGCTTGCGGTCCCGCCAAGTGGTCGCCGCGTCTTCCCACACCGCCCGCAGGTCCTCGCAGCACCGCGCCAGCCCCTCCCGCTCCTCCGGCGACACACTGGCCGGCGCGCCCTGCCGCGCCGCCTGCAGTTCCTTCCGCGCTCCCGCCAAGGCCGCCTGCGCCCGCTCCAGCTCTTGCTGCGCCCGCTCCCAGTCCCGCGCCAGCGTCCGCTTCACCCGCCGGAACTCCGGCTCCACCTCCAAGTACTCCTTGCGCGCCTTGCGCTCGTCCCACTCCTTGCGCTCCACTTCCCGCCGGTAGCCCAGCAGCTGCCGCCGCTCCTCCTTGTCCCGCTGCCGTTCCGCCTCCAGGGCAGCCTCCGCCGCTGCCGGCCCCAGCCCGTCCAGCACGATCTCCGCCACCAGCCGGTCCAGCCGCATGCCCCCCAGGTACTGGCAGCCCCCCTTGCCGTTCAGATCGGGCTCGCAGCGGTACTGCACCGCGCTCGCGTAACGCACGGTCAACTGCCGCCCGCAGCGTCCGCAGACGGCCAGCCCCTGCAGCAGAGCCCGCCCTTCCCGCGCCGCCCCCCGTCCGCCCTGCCTCACTGCGTTCCCCGCCAGCCGCGCCTGGATCGCCAGCCACTCCTCCCACTCCACGTAGCCCTCATGGTGCTCCGTCAGCAACACCCGCCACTCCTCCATCGGCAGCTTGTGCCTCGTCTTCCGCTCCCGACCCCGCTCGTCCAGCTGCAGCCGCGTGCGCGTTCTGCCCCACGCGTACGCCCCGCCCATGGCCGGGTTCCGCAGCACGTTCCACACCCGCGAGTAGGTCGCCTCGCGCCACTCCAAGCCCCGCTCGTCCGGATGCCGCGTCGGCAGCTTCAGCCCCTCCTCCCGCAGCTGCCGCGCCACTTGCAGGGCCGTCCCCAGCTCCCGGAATCGCTGGAACACCTCGCCCACCGCTTCGCGCACATCCCGGTCCGGATCCTTGCGCAGCCGCTTGCCGTCCACCACGTAGCCCGTCGGCACGTGGTGGTACAGCTCGCCCCGCCGCGCCTTGCTCAGCATCCCCTTGTCCAGCCGCGCCTTGATCTTGTACAGCTCCGACTCCGACAGGGCCCCGTGAATGCCCAGCACGAAACTGTCGTCCCCGCTGTTGGCGTCATACACCCCTTCGTCCGTCACCAGCAACGTCTCCGTGGCCCGCAGCCAGCGCAGCAGCTTGAACCAGTCCGCCCCGTTGCGCGCGAAGCGCGAGGCATCCAGCCCGAACACCGCTCCCACCCGCCCCCGCGCCACGCTCCGCAGCAGCCGCGCGAACCCTGCGCGCCGCACTTCCTGTAGAGTCGAGGAGAGGCGCGTTGGCCTTAGCAAGGAAGCAGTAGCTGTTTTAGGGTTGTTCCTACGGCTTTCGCCATTTGTAGGTGCCTCACTGACCTTCCCGCTTAACTACGTCTCCTCTCCCCGCTCATCGAACCGGACATGCCAATTTCCAGCATCCGGCTCTCGGACGAGATCATGCCTTCGCCCACGGAAAGCTGGCCGTCCGCACTGGCAGGCGCACGAGGCCGAAGTCAATCCTCAGCCTCTCGCTCGGGTACCGCACGGGGTGGCCCGACTTCGCCTGGTGCTTCCGACACAGCCACTGGCTGAGCCGCTGGTCCGCAGGTGCGTCAACGGCGCGTGCCAGTTCTCCCGGCCACTGCTGCGCGCAGTGGTCCGGGTCTTCCTTCGCTTGCGCAGGTGATGCGCTCTGGAGTCTCCGAACTTTTTCCGGAGCTAATAGGCTCGCGCCAGTCTCCATCGGTCCTGTCCTCCTGCCTGCATCGCTCTCGAACTGAGGCCCCTTCCCTCCACCGGCATTACCCGGCTTCCCCGGTACTACGGGCCTCTCCGCCACCCTGACCGGCCCGGCCTGTCCCTCGCGGGAGTCCGGTTGGCGCGTGCACGCCACCGACAGGGCTTCCCGTGTTGCCTCCGTCTCCCTCTGGCACGCATGCTGCCGCCAATACCCCGGCGGAGACGCCCGGTGCTCGCATCGCTCGCTTCCCGGACGCTGGCTGCCTTCCCCGAAATAACGGCGGGTCGGCCTCCGCATTATGCTTTTCGAGGCCTTGTTGTCTTCCGGTTTATTTGGCAAGGCGTTTTCCGGATTAAATGGCAGGCGGGGAGCGGAATTTTCCGGATTGCTTGCGTCTGGCTGGGGGCGAGGGCGAGCTCGAAAACTGCTACTGCAAGAAGGAAAAGGAAGGGGTCAGGAGGAGCGTAGGCGTTCTCGCCCGGCTCCCGGCCCTGCGCGCACGCAATTGCAGGCAAGACTGCCGCGCAGCACCTCCAACGCATGTCCGAAAGCCTACCGGCCGACTCACCCACGCCGATGGATTTGTCACATTAAATGAGAAAGTTCCCTTATCTGGAATCATCCAGTTTGACAAAAACAGCCCATTTTCGTGCCAAATAATGTGACAAATAACAGGCCTGCTCGGCGTTCACTCGCGTTGCGGCCTGCGTGCTCGCTGAGCCGCCCAAAAGGCGGCCCGTCACGTCGGAGTGCTTCAGTCCATGTCGTTACCTCCATGACCCGCTCCGACGGCTTCCGGCTGGAGCGACAGTTAGCCGGGCGGGCTTCGCACCCGCTGGGAGCCAGTGCCTTAGCACGGCGCACGTTGTTTGTCACATTATTTGGCACGAAAATGGGCTGTTTTTGTCAAACTGGATGATTCCAGATAAGGGAACTTTCTCATTTAATGTGACAAATCCATCGGCGTGGGTGAGTCGGCCGGTAGGCTTTCGGACATGCGTTGGAGGTGCTGCGCGGCAGTCTTGCCTGCAATTGCGTGCGCGCAGGGCCGGGAGCCGGGCGAGAACGCCTACGCTCCTCCTGACCCCTTCCTTTTCCTTCTTGCAGTAGCAGTTTTCGAGCTCGCCCTCGCCCCCAGCCAGACGCAAGCAATCCGGAAAATTCCGCTCCCCGCCTGCCATTTAATCCGGAAAACGCCTTGCCAAATAAACCGGAAGACAACACTTCCCCTGATCCCGAGCAGCCCAGATCCTCGTCGATCGTCTCGATGCGCTCCCGCGGCCAGCCCAGCTGCTCAGCCCGCTCCCGCAGCTCGTACTGCAGCCGCGTCGACTCCCGGTTCTCCAGCACTTGCCCCGGCGTCGACTGGCGCACGTACACCAACGCCAGCCGCTCAAGATGCCGCGGCCGGATCAGCGTCTCCCGCTTCATCGCTCAACTCCCGCGCTCGCGCCCGCAGCATCATCCGCGCCAGCTGCTCCACCGCTGCCCGCCGCTTCTCTTGCTCTCGCATGGCGCCTCCGCAAGGCTCCCACCAGCGTACGCAAGCCGCGCAGGTGAGACACGCGGACGCGCACGCACTGGGCGCCCTCCGGCGGCGGCTGCAGCGTGGTCCAAGCAGCGGGGAAGGAGCGCCGACGACCGTCGGGCAGCTCAACGAACAGCCAGAGTTGGCCGCTGGGACGCCTCCGGCTGGACACGATCTTGAGCGGCCAGCCGTCGAACGGGTGCCCCCGGCGGCAAAATCGCGCCTGCTCCGGACGAGAATCGTGGAATGGGGTAGTTTGAAGCGGCTCTGAACAGCTCTTCTATCGACCACCTGGCTTCATACCAGCCCACGATGCGCTTCGCCCAGCGCTTGCTCAACCCGCCCGCCGTGCTCAGCAGGAACCACTCCAGCGGATCCTCCCCCGGCCGCGTATCGATCTGCTCGACATGCACCAGCCAGGCCTCCACACCCGCTTCGCCCCGCTGACGGCGCGCCTCCGGCGGCTGCAGCTCGACCGGCCCGATGCTCACCTGGGTCTTCACCTTGCGCCGCTGGCGGGCCCGCTGCCCACCCTGCGAGCTCAGCCGGAAGGTGCGCCGGAAGCGCACCCGCTGCTGGAAGTCGGCCTGCATGGGGATCGAGCGCAGCATCAGCGACCGCAGGCTCGGGTCCCACACCTTGACCTTGCGCTGCCGGCCCAGGTGCACGCGCACCAGCAGCTCCACGTCCTCTTCGCCGGCCTGCTCGCGCTGCTCCCGCTCCCGGAACAGCGCGTAGATGTCGCTCTCGCGGTCGCCCGCCACCACGATGCGCTGGCCCGGGCAGGCCCGGCTCAGCTCGAAACCCTGCCGCAGCCCCCGCAACCAGCGCTGGCTCTCCCGCTCGCACTCGTCCGGCGGCTCCTCCAGCGGCCGGGCCCAGACTTCCAAGTCGCTCACCCCCAGCGGCCGGCGGCCCTCCGTGTAGGCCACCGAGGCATGCACGTGCAGCCCGCGCGCACTCTCGCTGCGCTTCTTGAGCGGCCCCAGGCCGCTGGTGCACTCGCCCAGCCCGGTGTAGTTCAGCGTGGTCGTGTCCTGCACCAGCAGCACGGTGCCCGTCAGCAGCTGGCAGCGGTCCACCATGGCCTCCCGGTGCGGCGCCAGAATGTGCTGCATGGAAACCCTCTCATTGCGCAGGAAGCGGTAGGCGGCCTGCTGGTCCTTGCCGCGCGGGAAGATGGCCGGCAGGCACTCGCCCGGGCGCTGCTCCCAGGCCCCGCCCATGGCCTTGAGCCGCTCCCGCAGGCGCCGGTCCGGCAGGTCCGAGCGCTCGAACTCGCGCGCCGACCAGTGCGCCTCCTCGCTGTCGAAGTCCAGCCGCGGGAAGCTACCCAGCACCAGCCGCGCCTTCTCCCGCAGCACACGCTCCCAATCGGGCACCAGCGGCTTGACCCAGACCTGCTTGGGATGGCGCTCCGGCTCGCGGAAGTCCGGCTGGGCGCGCTGCGCCCGCGTGGGCTGCCGGGCGCCCCACGGCAGGCCCTCCGTCTCCCCCAGGCGCTCAAAGCCCGCCGCCTGGTAGCAAGTTGCCCGTCGCCGCTGCTCGACGCAGGTCTCCACCGCCACCGGGGCGCTGCCGTGCAGCCGCTCCCAGTCGCTGCTCAAGCGCCGCAGCGCCAGGCCCAGCACGTGGCTGGCGAGGTTGTGGACCACCACGCCGGGCCGCACCAGGAAACGGTCGTTGGAGACCAGCCGGGGCAGGTTCCGGCGGCGGGTGCGCTCGTCCCAGCCCAGATGCTGGTCGCGCGGACCCAAGCGCATCGGCGCGGCCACGAAGCTGACCACTCCCAGCTCCCGGCCCCCGGCCCGGATGCCGTACACCAGCCGGCAGCCCGGTGCCCGCCCGCGCCCCAGCGGATGTTCCGCCGTCAGCAGATCCCCGTACTGCCGCCGCAGCGGGGCCGTGTCGGCCAGGCGCAGGCTGACCTCTCCCAGCTCCGGCAGCGAGCACTGCAGCCGCAGCGGCGGGACGCTGCGCCGCGCCCGGCGCCGCGAGCGCCGCCGGCAGCCCCCCGTCCGGCGCAGCACCGGCGGCATGGGCAGCCCCAGCTCCGCCGCCAGCGCTGGCAGGCCCTTGCGCGCCGAAGCCGCACACAGCCTCCCGCGGGCGTTCCGCCAGCCGTCTTGCCGACACAGTCCCCGTGCCACCTGGGCACGCGTCAACGTGCCCTTCGACAGTGCCCGGCGCAACCACTCCACCGTGGCCGGCTTCAGCATGCGCAGCCCAACCCGCACACCACTCTTCTATACGATCCAACCCCCCGGTGTCAAGTGCGAGTCAGCGCTAGCCCCCGCAGACGGCGGGCTAGAGCACGCCTAAGACGCCGCTGGCCACTAACCCGTCCGCACCGCTGCGGTCATTTTCCAGACTTGGTCCAGAGCCCCGGGGCCTCTCACAGATTCGGCTAGGCCAAGTTCAACTCGCAGCTACAGCAATGAGTTAACTACGATCTAGCGCTAGGTCAGCCACAGAGCGGCCCGTCGTGGCGGGTTACACTGGCCGTTTCAGCACTCCGTCAGCTCGCGAAGCGCTAGGTTTGTTGCATCTGGTGGAAGCGGAAGGCAGGCAGGCAGTTCGCGTAGCGCCGGAATCTGACTGACTGCGGCGTCGGAAAGACTGACCAATTGCCGGCTGTGCTAGAATATCGGCCGGTTCAAGCTGAGAATGAGACGCGAACTCACAGCGCTCGCACTGCTTTGTGTGTGTATTGCGTTGCTGCAGGCGGGACTGCTCGCAGCGGCGGAGACCAGTCTGAATCGTGAGCCGGTGGACGCACTGTTCAGCCAGCATTGCTTGACGTGTCACGGCAGTTCCAATCCCGCTTCAGACCTCGACCTGTCCTCGCTTGAGGACGCCCCTGTCCATGCGAGGGCCGAGACTTGGGAGAACGTGGTCAAGAAGCTGGCGGGACGCCACATGCCTCCGCCCGGATTACCGAAGCCCTCCGAATCGATGTATGAAGGAGCCGTGGCAGCGATCACGGACGCGTTGGACGCCGATGCCGAACTCCACCCGAAACCTGGACGGATCGACACGTTCCGACGACTCAACCGCACTGAGTACCGCAACGCCGTTCGCGACTTGCTGGCCTTGGACGTGAGGGTCGAGGATCTGCTCCCCGCAGACGAAGCGAGCCACGGATTCGACAACATCACAGTGGGCGACTTGCCGCCCACTCTGCTAGAGAGGTATGTCTCCGCCGCGGAGAAAGTCAGCCGGCTCGCAATGGGCAGGACTGGAAGGCTGCCCGACGCCACTACCATCCGAGTTCCTCCAGACCTCACGCAGGAGAATCACATACCGGGGCTTCCGATCGGCACGCGCGGGGGCGTCTCGGTGCCGCACACCTTCCCGGTCGACGGCGAGTATGAGATCTCGGTCCGCCTGGCCCGAGATCGAAACGAGGACATCGAGGGCCTGAGCCGCCCGCACGAGATGGAGTTGCTGGTTGGCCGGGAGAGGGTTGGCCTGTTCAGCATTAGACCGCCCCCGCGAGGCGACGACCATCGGAATGCCGACAGCCACTTGAAGGTGAGGGTGAAGGTGGCTGCCGGCCCGCGCAATGTGGGCGCGGCCTTTCTGAAGGACTCGTCGGCGCTATTGGAAACGCAGCGCAAGCCCTACCAGGCGCATTTCAACTACTACCGACATCCCCGCATTCAGCCCGCCGTCTACTCGCTAACTGTCACCGGACCCTTCGTCGTCACCGGACCTGGCAAGACTCCCAGCCGGGAGCGAATCCTGACGTGTCAGCCTGACGATCCGGCTAACGACGAGCAGTGTGCGCGTTCGATCCTTATCAAGCTGGCCGCGCGGGCGTTCCGTAGGCCTGTGGGCGACCGCGACATCGAGGGTCCGATGCGGTTCTATCGCGACGGGAGGGATGAGGCAGGGGGGAGCTTCGAGGCCGGAATCGAACGGGCCCTCGCGGCGGTCCTTGTGAGCCCGCGATTCCTCTTCCGTGTCGAGCGGGATCCCAAGGGGATCGCACCCGAGACGCCTTATCGAGTGGGTCCCTTCGAACTTGCCACGCGGCTCTCGTTCTTCCTATGGAGCAGCCTGCCCGACGACCAGTTGCGCGAGGCAGCTGCCAGCGGTGCCTTGGAGACTGAGGAGGGCTTGCGAGGCGAGGTCCTCCGCATGATCGCCGATCCTAGGTCGAAGTCGTTGATTGAGAACTTCGCAGCGCAGTGGCTCCACTTGCGCAACCTGGCCTCGGTCCGGCCAGACATGAGGTCGTTCCCGGACTTTGACGACAACCTCCGGCAGGCGTTCCTCACTGAGACGGAGATGCTGCTTGACAGCGTAGTGCGCGACGACCGCAGCCTGCTGGACCTGATCCGGGCCGACTACACGTTCGTGAACGAGCGATTGGCGAAGCACTACGCGATTCCAGACGTGTACGGCAGCCGCTTCCGACGAGTCGAGCTGGGCCCTGAGAGCGTGCGGGGAGGACTGCTGCGGCACGGCAGCGTACTCACGGTGACCTCCTACGCTACGCGGACATCCCCTGTGATCCGGGGCAAGTGGATCTTGGAGAACATCCTCGGCATGCCTCCGCCGCCGCCGCCGGCGGACATTCCAGAGCTGAAGGAGGCCACGATTTCCGGGCAGCTCTCGGTCCGTGAGCGCTTGGCCGAGCATCGGGCCAATCCGGCTTGCGCCAGCTGCCACAATCCGATGGACCCGCTAGGGTTCGCACTGGAGAACTTTGACGCCGTGGGCCGCTGGCGCACGCACGACGGAGGCGAGCCGATCGATCCGTCCGGCGAGCTGGCCGACGGCAGCAAGGTTGACGGCGTATCCGGGCTGGAGCAGTCCATCCTGCGACGGCCCGAGCTGTTCGCCGGCGCGGTGGCCGAGAAGCTGCTGACATTCGCCTTGGGGAGGGGTGTCGAGTTTTCGGACGCTCCGGCGATCCGCAAGGCCGTAGAGATGGCGAAGGCCGAGGACTACAAGTTCTCGGCGCTGGTGCTGGGCGTAGTCGACAGCACTCCCTTCCTCATGAGGAGGTCTAAATGATCCTGACAAGAAAGTCCCTGCCCCGTCGCACGTTCCTGCGGGGCGCTGGTGTGGCATTGTCCCTTCCACTGCTCGACGCCATGGTGCCGTCGCTGACCGCGCTGGCCAAGACGCCTGCCAAGCCGATCCGGCGCTTGGGCTTCGTGTACATGCCGATGGGTTGCGACATCACGCGCTGGACTCCTCCGGGCGAGTCCGGCCTCGACGAGCTCTCGCCGGCATTGTCGTCGCTCGCGCCCGTCAAGGATGACGTATCGGTCCTGACCAACATGGAGCTGAAGAACTCCTACCCGGGGACGCATGCGACGTCCAACGCCGGCTTCCTAAGCGCGGCCAAGGCGAAGTGGACTGAGAGCACGGACTATCATCTGGGGACCACGGTCGATCAAATCGCGGCGAGCGAGATCGGGCAGGAGACCAAGCTGCCGTCCATGGAGATGGCGATGGACCTGATGTCGATGGTCGGCCAGTGCGACAACGGCTTCGCCTGCGTCTATCAGAACAACCTCTCATGGTCCTCTCCGACCACTCCGCTGCCGTCCGAGGCCCATCCCCGGATCGTCTTCGAGCGCATGTTCGGCGAGGGCGGGACGCCCGAGGAGCGCAGGGCAGCGTTGCGCAGGAGGGCGAGCCTGCTCGACTGGGTGATGGAGGACACAGCCAAGCTGCAGGCCGGGCTGGGAGCTGACGATCGCGTCAAGGTCAAGCAGTACCTTGACAGCATTCGGGAGGTGGAGCGGAGGATCCAAAAGGCGGAGGAGTCGACGGACAACGCCGCTCTGCCCGACTTGGACCGCCCGGCGGGAGTGCCGGCGGCCTACGCGGACCACGCGAAGCTGATGTTCGACTTGCAGGTGCTCGCCTTGCAGGCCGACATCACCCGCGTGATCACGTTCCAGCTCGCGAGGGAGACTAGCACTCGGACGTATCCGGAAGCGGGCGTTCCAGAGCCGCATCATCCTCTGACCCACCATGGGAACAACCCGGAGAAGATCGCCAAGGTCGCGAAGATCAACGCCTTCCACGTGTCATTGTTCGCGGGCTTCCTTGAGAAGATGGCGGCCACGCCGGATGGCACTGGATCGCTGCTCGACCACTCGCTGTACCTGTACGGCAGCGGCATGGGCAATCCCAACGTGCATGACCACACAAACCTG
Source organism: Bryobacterales bacterium (assembly GCA_963662745.2). Taxonomy (GTDB): domain Bacteria; phylum Acidobacteriota; class Terriglobia; order Bryobacterales; family UBA6623; genus VXMF01. The sequence goes on along the minus strand of CAXXUI010000001.1, from coordinate 1,243,393 downwards.
CCGATCGTGGTGGCCGGCGGGCGGGGAATCGGCATGCGGGGCGGACGGCACATCCAGTCCTCTGAGCCGACCCCCTTGGCCAATCTGCACCTCACGCTGCTGGACAAGGTCGGCATCCACTTGGACCGATTCGGCGACAGCACAGGGAAGCTGGACGCCCTCACTCAGCCGCTCAATGTCTGACCGAGGCCACCATGCGATGAGATCGCCCGCGACATCGGGAAGGGCTGCGGTATTGGCACTGTGCGCTTGCTCGTTGGTGAGCGCAGCCAGCACGGTTGGTTTGGTCGCCGACGCAGCGGAGCGAGCGAGCCACGGATTGGTGCGCAGTCTCCTCGAGGGCGGTGCGGATCCGAATTCGACTCAAGTTGACGGCATGACGGCTCTGCATTGGGCCGCCTATCACGAGGATGCGGACACGGCGGAATTGCTGCTGGCCGCGGGGGCCGATCCAGACGCCTCCAACCGCTATGGGGTGACATCCCTCTACCTCGCCTGCGAGAACGGTAGTTCGGAAGTCGCCGCGTTGCTGTTGGCGGCAGGGGCCGACCCGAGCTTGGCGGCGCGAGGCGGGGAGACCCCATTGATGACGGCGGCGCGGTCGGGTAGCGCGGAAGTGGTCCGGGCCCTGATTGAGCGCGGTGCGGCAGTAGGGGCGCGGGAGAGCGTCAGCAGCCAAACGGCCTTGATGTGGGCTGCGGCCGAGGGGCACGTCGAAGTCATGCGGTTGCTCGTCGATGCGGGGGCGAACGTGAACTACCGCCTCGGTTCGGGATTCACACCCTTGCTGTTCGCGGTGCGGGAGGGATCAATCCCGGCCGTCGAGGCGCTAGTGGAAGCAGGAGCAGACCCCAACGACTCGATTCGACCGCCGCCCGACGGCCCGAGCAGGGCGCGCAGTGTCCGTGGCGCTCCGCCTTTCGGGGCGAGCGCCCTGCACATCGCTGTCGAGAACGCCCACTACAGCCTCGCCAGCAAGCTGTTGACGGCAGGGGCCGACCCGAACGCCGCGATTCCCGGATACACGCCCCTGCACTTGATCGCCCGCGTTCGCAAGCCCGGGATAGGCGACAACGACCCTCCGCCCGACGGTTCCGGATCCATGACAAGCCTCGAGTTCGTCAGGGAGATCGTGGAGCGGGGCGCGGATGTCGATGCCCGTATGACCAAGAACGTGAAGCTGGGCAACACGCGGTTCAACCGGCTCGGTACCACGCTGTTCCTGCTGGCGGCGCACAGCGCCGATGCGGAGCTGATGAGGACGCTCCTCGATCTGGGGGCAGATCCGTTTGCCGTCAATGAGGACGGCAGCACGGCCCTGATGGCCGCTGCCGGGTTGGGCACGCGGTCGCCGGGAGAGGATGCAGGCACTGAGGAGGCTGTGCTGGAGTCGGTGCAACTGCTGTTGGATCTGGGCTTGGACATCAACGCTCTCAACGCCAACGGGGAGACCGCGATGCACGGGGCGGCGTACAAGAACCTTCCGAGGGTGGTTGAACTTCTGGCCGTGGAGGGGGCAGACATCAAGGTCTGGAACCGGCCGAACCAACACGGATGGACTCCGCTGGTGATCGCGACAGGCTACCGGTTCGGGAACTTCAAGCCTTCTCAGGTCACGATCGATGCTCTGCGCCGCGTGATGATCGAGCGCGGGGTGGTGCCGCCGGAGCACGTGCAGGCCGAGACGGAGCAGATCTACTGATATGCCAAGTAGCCGCCGGGTTGTGCCGGCACTTGATGTTCACCCGAAGGACCTACCGACTACCGCTGAGCCGAGTCGCATGCCGGACGGTGGTTTCGCTGCCCGGGCCTTGGGGGTCCCAAGTTCGGGCCTCTGGGCACTCTTGCTGGTGGCCCTGTCGATCTCGCTCTCCGTAGGGGGGGCGTCACTGCCTGGGGCGGCGTTCGCGTCCGACCAGTGCCAGGAAATCAACTCGGCGAGCTCGGTGGAATTGCAGCGCATCCGGGGGATCGGACCCGCCAAGGCGCGGGCCATCTTGGAAGAACGGACCAAGAACGGACCATTCGAGTCCATCGAGCAAGTCACCAGAGTCAGCGGCATCGGTCCGGCGACTCTAGCCAGCATCCGCCAAGCGGGTTTCTGCGTCTCGGGCGAGGCAGCGGAGCCTCCCGTGTCGCCGCAACCGAGAATCGCCTCCGTATCCGTTGCAGCCCGGCCCGCGCAGGCGGCTGCCGGCACAGGTGGATGCACCGACATCAATGCCGCAGACTCCGCAGCCTTGGAGTCCGTAACCGGAATTGGGCCGTCCAAAGCGAGAGCCATCTTGGAGTACCGCACGCGGAACGGCCCGTTCCGGACCATCGAGGCGGTTGCGGAAGTCAGCGGGGTCGGCCCCGCCACGCTGGCCAACATTCGAGTGGCTGGCTTCTGCGTCGGCGGCGGATCGACCGCTTCAGGAGAAACGGCCGCATCTCGACCCGCGCCGTCGGAGCCGACTGCCGCTGAAGAGCCCCAGATAGGGAAATGCACCGACATCAATTCGGCTACGGCTGCGATGCTGGAGTCGATTACTGGCATCGGTCCGTCGAAGGCGCGGGCCATCCTGGACTTCATCCAACGGAACGGGCCCTTCACGGCAATTGACCAAGTGGGTCGAGTCAGCGGCATCGGCCCGGCGACGCTCCGCAACATCCGCCAAGCCGGGTATTGCGCTCAGTGATCCGACGGCGGCAGCGACATCGATTTCCGCCCGCCGCTGCAGGCGTCGTGGCCGGGATGTTGCTCGTACTTGCTGCGACCTTATCCGGCCAGGACGGGGAGGAGCGGCCGCCTCCGTACGACCGGTCCCTGTACAACCATTGGACCGACGACGACGGGGACTGCCAGGACACGCGGCAGGAGGTCCTGATTTCCGAGAGCTTGGAGCCGGTCGAGCTGGACGAGAACGGATGTCGTGTCATCTCGGGTTCGTGGTTCGACCCGTTTACCGGGGAGACGTTCACAAATCCGTCGCAGTTAGACATCGACCACTTCGTGCCGCTGAGCGAGGCCCATCGCAGCGGGGCGGCAAGCTGGGACGATAGACGTCGCGAGAGATTCGCGAATGACCTCTACCATCTGCGGGCGCTGATTGCGGTGGGCGCTTCAGTCAACCGCTCCAAGGGCGACAGGGACCCGGCCGCGTGGCTTCCTCCGAGGGAGGAGCATCACTGCGAGTATGTTCGGGAATGGGTGCTTCACAAGGCGACGTGGGGCTTGGCTATGGACGAGGAGGAGCGCCTCGCGGTTGAGGGTGTCCTGCAAGGCTGCGGCGAGGGACCGAAGCCTCCAGAGCCGGCCGCAGACGAGGCAGATCCGGCCGCCCCGGAAGACTCGCCCGAGGCAAGTCCACAAGGAGAGGCGGCGGCCGAAGGCCAGCCACCTCACCAGCCGGCCGCCGAGGCGGATCCTACGGAGGAACCGGTCGTCGCACCAGCTGGTGACGAAGTTGCGTCCGAGTGCTCGGACATCAACTTAGCGGATGCAGAGACGCTTGAGTCGATCTACGGCATCGGTCCAGCCAAGGCCAAGGCCATCATTGATTACAGGGAGTCGACCGGGCCCTTCCAGTCGTTGGACGAACTGGACTCGGTTAGCGGAATCGGGCCCGCCACGCTGCTGGGCATCCGAGAAGCCAACTTCTGTGTGCCCGGCACTCAGTAGCGCCTGCCCCGACTGGCAGTCCACGGGTTGCCCGAGTGAACATCATGGGCTACGCTGGCGTTTCGCGAACGCGCCACCCACCCACTCTTAGAGATCCTAGTGCCTCGTCAACTCTAACATTTCTGTAGAATAGTGTTCAGCCGCAACATTTCTGCGGGATAGTGTCTGGGTGGAATCCCACACTGGGGAGGAAGTTCGATGAAGAAATACATCGTGCGACTGAGCGATGAGGAGCGCAAGATCTGTGAGGAGACGATCGATCGGCTCGCGGGCAGCAGCCAAAAGGCACGTCGTGCCCGCATCCTGCTCCAAGTCGACGCCGACGGTGCGGCCTGGACGGACCGGCAGGTCGCTGACGCCTACCGCTGCCGTGTCAAGACGGTCGAGAACACGCGCCGACGGTGCGTGTTGGAGGGCTTCGAGCTGGCCCTGTGCGGTAAGCAGCGCAGCCACCCGCCGGTACCCAAGCTGCTGAACGGCGAGCAGGAGGCTCAAGTGATCGCCTTGCGACTGGGTTCGCCGCCGCCCGGCTGCGGCAGCTGGTCCCTGCGGCTGCTGGCGCGGCAGGTGGTCGAACTGGGGATCGTGCCCTCGATCAGTCACGAGACGGTGAGGCAGACGCTAAAAAAAAGGGAATTACTGACGTGAGTACCCAAGATCATAATTGGAGCATTTTATTCTCAGATTCTGGCTGCATGTGAACTGGTTTTAGTGTATAATAATAGAGTGATTGGGAAGAACGGTTCGGCCTATAAGAGCCCCGGTAAATGGTTCCGCAAGGGCGTCTCGATGATCGAAGTGATGGAGATGTTCCCTGACGACCAAGCGGCCGAAAGCTGGTTCGCTGAACTCCGCTGGCCCCACGACCCCGAGTGCCCCCATTGCTGCTCTGACAACGTGCAGTCCGGCTGTGCTCACCCCTCCATGCCCTATCGCTGCCGCGCCTGCCGCAAGCGCTTCTCCGTGCGCACCGGCACCGTGATGGCCGACACCAAGCTCGGCTACCGCCTCTGGGCCCTGGCCATCTACCTGATCTGCACCAGCATCAAGGGCGTTTCCAGCATGCGGCTGAGCCGCGAGCTGGGCATCACTCAGAAGTCGGCTTGGCATCTGGCCCATCACGTGCGGGCCGGGTTGGCCGCCCCCGCCGGGCTGTTCGCCGGCCCGGTGGAGGTGGACGAGGTCTACATTGGGGGCAAAGAGAAGAACAAGCACGCCAGCAAGAAGCTGAACGCCGGGCGCGGGACGGTCGGCAAGCAGCCGGTGGTCGGAGGGCGCGACCGCGCCACCGGGCGGGTGCATGCGCAGGCCGTGCTGAACACTACCAAAGAAGAACTGCAAGATTTCGTGAACAAGATTGCAGCTCCAGGCGCGGAAGTGTACACGGACAGTTCTTCCAGCTACCAGTCGCTGGAGGGCTTCCAGCACGCAGCGGTGAACCATTCCAGCGGAGAGTACGTGCGCGGCAAGGTGAGCACCAACGGCATCGAGTCGTTCTGGGCACTGTTCAAGCGCGGATTGTACGGCATCTACCACCACGTCAGCGTGCGCCACCTGCATCGCTACCTGGAGGAGTTCTGCGGGCGCAGCAACCTGCGCACCCTGAACACTGCGGAGCAGATGAGGCAGGTGGCGCTGGGGCTGCAGGGCAGGCGTCTGACCTGGGCCATGCTGGCGGGCCGGACAGCGGCCGCCTGACGCACCAGCGGCTCCGGCGGCGAGGAGCCGCCAGCGGCAGCCGGCCCGGCTGGGAGCCGCGGCGGGTGCCGGCGCCCAGCCGGGGCTGATCCGCGAAACCTGCGTTGGGAGTTGGAGCCGCCGCGCGCGACGGTCGGCTGCTAGCGCACCAGAGGCGGGTCAGGGACGGGGGAACTGCCCGGCACAGAGTACGTGCTCATGGAGGCCAGAATGAGTTCTACAAATACTGCGTGGAATGGGCGCCTATCACGATGTGAGAGCGGCAGACTGCCGCAAATAGATGCAGACTATTCCGATTCGACACGAGTACCATATGCTGAATCCTTGCCGGAACCTATACAACATCTGGATCTTGGGCACTCACGTCAGTAATTCCCAAAAAAAACGGCGTTACGGGCCGCAAGCTGCAGTATTGGGTGATTCCACCTAAGGAGGATGCGGAGTTCGTCGCCTGTATGGAAGAGGTCCTGGCGACCTACGAGCGCCTCTACGATCCGCAGCACCCGGTGATCTGCATGGATGAGCAGCCGGTGCAGTTGATCCAGGAGACCCGGGAGGCGCTGCCGGCGACGAAGCAGCACCCTCAGCGAGTGGATTACGAGTATGAGCGGGCCGGCACGGCCGCGGTATTCATGTTCTGCGAGCCGTTGGGAGGCTGGCGTCAGGCGAGCGCCCGCGAGCGTCGCACGAAGGTGGACTGGGCGCAGGAGGTGGGCGCCTTGATGGAGGGGCGCTACGCGGACTGCGAGAAGGTCACCGTGGTGTTGGACAATCTGAACACGCACACCAAAGGGGCCTTCTACGCAGCGTTCGAGGCGACCCGGGCGAGGGAGTTGGTGCAGCGCATCGAGTTCTGCTACACGCCGAAGCACGGCAGTTGGCTGAACATCGCGGAGAACGAGCTCAGCGCGATGACGAGGCAGTGCCTGTCCGGACGCCGGATTGGCGATCTGGAGACGCTGCGCACCGAGATCGCGGCTTGGTCGGAGGGCGTCAACACGCGCCAGCGCGGGGTCGACTGGCGCATGAAGATCGACGACGCTCGTCGCAAGCTCAAGACCGTCTACCCGAAGATCCTGCTTTGACAAAGCACTAGCTCCGTCGCTTCCAGACTGTCGCACGCTTGATGCACCTCCGAGGGCGCTGGCAGGGCGTCCCGGTAGACAGTCAGGTTATTCCAGCGGAACAGAGCGTTTCTTGGGCTGACTACTTCGCACTCTCCAAGATTTTGCAGGGTCTAGTCCGGAATGCTGGAGCGTGTCATGAGAGGCCGCTGCGACGGCCTCGGTGGGCGGCGACAAGCGGACTGGTGTTCGGCGTAGGTCCTCCGGGACCCGCCGAGACGGCGCGACAGGCTATGGTCCGGAACCCGGAAGGGAGGTGCGGCCCGTGCACTGGCAGCTCCGGGCCGCGACCGGCGACATGCAGCAACCACACCACACGCCAGCCACCGGCAAGGAATACACGGAGGCCTCTATCCCAGATCTTGTGCGTCAGCCACACCTAGGCCGCCCGAGCCAGCCTGTAAGCCGGTGCCCGCGGGCCCCGAGGGCAGTTCCCCGCGAACCTCCGCCCAATCCGGCCTCCCCTCGACAGCTCCGGGCCCCACCCGCGACGAACCGGCCCCGCTGGGTTGGTCTGCGCCTCCCGCGCTGTAGAATGTTGGTGGCCGGCCAGCTTGACAGGAGCTGGCCGAGAAGCCGGAGCAGTCTTCATGCAGCGATCCAGCGTCCTCTCTCGCCGTGCCATCCTGGAACACGCAACGATGGGAATGGGCTCTTGCGCCCTCGGCACCATGCTCTCAAGGCGCAGAGCATCAGCCAGCGCGGGTTACGACCCTGCGGCCCCCTTGGCACCCAAGCCGCCGCCTTTCTCCGCCAAGGCGAAACGGGTGATTCACGTCTTCATGAACGGCGGCCCGTCGCAGGTCGACACGTTCGACCCCAAGCCCGCACTCTCCAAGCACGTGGGTTCCGCCCTTCCGATCCACTTGCGGACCGAGCGGGCCACGGGATCCGCCTTCCCGTCTCCCTTCGAGTTCAGGCGGCACGGGGAATCCGGCCTGCCGGTCAGTGAGATCTTCCCGGAAGTTGCCAAGCATGCCGATGACTTGTGCGTCATCCGGTCGATGCACACCAACATCCCGAACCACGGCCCGTCCCTGATGATGATGAACACGGGCACCACCCAGCAGTCCCGCCCGAGCTTCGGATCGTGGCTCACCTACGGCTTGGGCAGCGAGAATCGCAACCTCCCTGGGTTCGTCGTCCTCTGCCCGCGCGGCTTTCCAGTGTGGGGTGCCAAGAATTGGCGCTCCGCCTTCCTGCCGGGGGCGTTCCAAGGCACTCACGTGGACACGCGCCACACCCAGCCCAACCGTTTGATCGCGCACTCGCGGAGCCGCTTCGCCGGGGCGACGGATCAAAGGCAGCAGCTGGACCTGTTAGGTGCGCTCAACCGCGTCCACGCCGACCGGCGGGCCAACGACTCCTTGCTGGAGGCCCGGATGCAGTCCTACGAACTGGCGTTTCGAATGCAAATGGAAGCGGCCGACGTGTTCGACATCTCGACCGAGACTCCCGCGGTCAGGAAGATGTACGGCGACACTCTCCACGGACGCCAGATGCTGATCGCCAGACGCCTGCTGGAGCGGGGCGTGCGGTTCGTTCAGGTTTGGCACGGCGCAGGCCAACCTTGGGACTCCCACAGCGAGATTGAGCGGAACCATCGCAAGCTCGCCAACGAGTGCGACCAGCCGATCGCAGCCCTGCTGAGCGACCTCAAGGGCATGGGGATGCTCGATGACACGTTGGTGGTCTGGGGCGGGGAATTCGGACGAACCCCTGTCGTGGAGCTGACTTCGTTCGGCTCGAACGCCGGCCAAAACGGTCGCGACCACAACTCATACGGCTTCTCTATGTGGCTGGCAGGTGGCGGCGTCCGGCGAGGGTACGTGCATGGGGCAACCGACGATTTCGGCTTCCGGGCCGAGAGGGACCGGGTCCATGTCCACGATCTTCATGCGACGCTGCTGCACTTGCTTGGTTTTGATCACGAGAGGTTCACGTTTCGGTATGCCGGGCGGGACTTCCGCCTGACGGATGTTCACGGCCGAGTCGTTCGGGAACTGATGGCCTGACGAGGCGGCCGCGACGCCGGGGATCAGTTGGCTGCGCCCGTGCGCTGCCTCGTACGCCGCGGCCTCTGAGACCGTCCTCGCCGTCCGCCCGGAGACGCCGACTGCCTGCTCGCAGTCGAGGCGAAGGCGGCCGGAGCCAGCCGTTGCGGCCCTAGGCTACGGGTTGCCTTCAGTCGTTCCTACGGTGGTCGCGTACCGTGCTTCAAGACCAAGTCACTGCTTCGGTTACAATGAACGCAGCACAAGTTCGTACGTTGTGCGGACGGAAAGGCAACGGTAGGGTGTTCCATTGAAGAAGAGATTTCGGCGCAAGGATCTCAAGCGTGATCGCTTTGTCGAGGAGGTGTCTCACCAAGTCGAGTATGTAACCGGACACCGGAAGCAGGTCACGGCTGCCGTGGCCGTCGCCTTGGCCCTCATCATTGGCGGCGGCGCGTATTGGAGCTATGCGCGGAACAGGGCGGTGGCATCCAACGCCGCCTTGCAGGAAGCCATCGACCTCTATCACGGGGTCGTGACCTTGGAGGAGCGTCCGGGCATGCAGACGTTCGCTACGCAGGCGGAGCGAACCGAGCGCGTCACGCGAGCCCTGGACGGTGTAAGTCTGAATTACAGCGGCACAGCGGCCGCTGCTGGAGCGGCGTACTACTCCGGCTTGCTGGACCTTGAGCAGGGTAACCGCGTCGAAGCGAAGGCGCACCTCGAGCAGGCGATCCGAGGACCGGGGTCCGAATTGCCTGCCCAAGCCCGAATGGCTCTGGGGGCGATGCTGCTTGAGGACGGCGACAGCGCGGCCGCGCGAGAGGTGCTGCAACCCGTGGTGGACAACCCCACCCGCACGGTGACTCAGGCCAGGGCCTCGATCGAGCTGGCCCGCACCTATGTTGACAGCGACCCGGAGGAAGCGCGGAGAATCCTCAATGAGGTCCAGACCGAGCACCCTCCGGCGAGCGCGATGGCGTCCGCCGTGCTGGAGACTCTTCCCGACGGCGGCTGACGGGAAGGAGTGCGATGACGTCACGGCTCCGTTTTCCGTCAGAGCGGTCATGTCTGCGGAAGCACCCTGAGCCGCCCGATCCTTCGGGGCCGTACCGCACTCCGTTCGAGCATGACCGCGACCGCATCATCCACTCCCGCGCCTTCCGTCGCCTAGCCGCCAAGACACAGGTCACCACGCTTCCCGACTCGAACCACTGCCGAACGCGCCTAACGCACACCCTCGAGGTGTCGCAAGTTGCTCGGACCGTGGGCAAAGCACTGGGGCTGAATGTCGACTTGGTCGAGGCGCTGGCCCTCGCTCACGACATAGGGCACCCTCCGTTCGGGCACACCGGAGAAGCCGCTCTCAACGCCGAAATGCAGCGGTTCGGCTCCTCCTTCGACCACAACTTCCACGCCTTGAGGATTGTCGAGCATTTCGAGACCCGTTACGCTTCGTTCCGCGGCCTGAATCTCACGTTTGAAGTGCGCGAAGGCTTGATCAAGCATTCTCGCGAGCTGGATCCGGAGGATGAGCGGCATCGCGAGTACCTGCCCAGCCTCCGACCTCTCCTTGAAGCTCAGCTGATCGACGGCGCGGACGAGATCGCCTACCTGACCGCGGACATGGAGGATGCGGTGGAGGAGTGTCTACTGAGCGTCGAGGCGCTTCGGGAAGGCGTTCCCGCCTTCGCCGAACTCTATGACAGGGTGACCGGGGCCAACCGGGGCATCGGACGCGGGCGGTCGATGCGTGAGACGCAGCGGCAGCTGGTCGGCGTTTTGGTGAGGGGCTTGGTGGAAGGCACGGTGGAAGCTGTCGAGAGATCCGGGGTGTCCGATATCAACGAAGTGCGGCAGCTCCCGCGGCGCATTGCGGTCGCGTCCGAATCGGCGAGCGAGACGATGAGCCAGATTCGGCAGCTGCTCACTCGAACCTACTACAGCTCCAACGCTATGCGCAGGATCTCCTCGGGCTACGCGGAAGCCGTGCGAGACTTGTTCCGCTATTACGAGGGCCACCCGGAAGCACTGCCGAACGACCATGTCGAGCAGCTCGGCAAGGACCCGCTGCACGACATCGTGTGCGACTATATCGCGGGCATGACGGACGTCTACTTTCTCAAGCGTCACGAAGAGGTATTGGGGGGACGGGATCGTGAGAAAGCGGCACGTGCGCCAGCCTAGAGGGCGCTGGTGGATCCGGACTGGGATCTGCTGCCTGGCCTTGGGTGCATTGCTGCCATTGGCTCCGATGCCGATCGTCAGCTGCCCGTGCGATCACGCCGCGCTGAAGACGCTGGCGGACCGCGTGTGCAGCCTGTGCGGGACCGCGGAACAGCAGCCGGCGGAGATCTACTTTCTCAAGGACATCAACCCCCACAAGCCGAACCGGCACCTCGCTCTGCCCAAAGCGCACGCGGCGGGCTACCAGTCCACTTTCGACCTCCCTGAAGACCTTCGCGCCAAGCTGTGGCGGGGCGCGGCGCGGCGGGGGGAGGAGCTGTTCGGTGAGCGCTGGGGCGTGGCACAGAACAGCCACTTCTTCCGCACGCAGTGCCATGCCCACCTGCATATCGGGCCCTTGAGCCCTGAAGTGGAGGACACCGGTGGGGAGCTGTTCGCAACGGTCGAGGAGTTCCCGAACCACGGCCCGGAACAGGGCGTGTGGGTCCATCCAAGGGAAGGGAAATACTGCCTCCACACCGACCGGGATCTGGCCGAGATCGTGCTGGTGCGCTGACGGCCCGACCTAGGGCACTTCCCAGTGACCGCTGCGCGCGGAGCGGAAGACCGCGTCGATGACGCGCATGCCCAGCACGGCGTTCTCCAACTGGAATTCCAACGGCTCGCCTGTCCGGACGGACCGCGAGAACGCCTCGCCCTGCCGGCGGTACTGATCAGCCGGACTCAACTCGTTGAGCTTGGCACTGGCTCCGCCGAGACGGCTCCCGTCGTCAATCAGCGTCACGCATCCTTCGTCGGAAGGGGCGTTGAACGGGATCAGCACTTGGATGCGCTGCTTGGTGCCGATGACATTGACACGCTGGTGCGGCGTGACCTGCGTGGAGCAGGTGAAGGTCGCGTGGCCTCCCCGGAAGTCCAAGATCGCCGAGGTCAGCCGGTCGATCCTCCATTCCGGATCCCACTCGATCAGCCCCATCACGCGCAGTGGCTCGTCCTCGAACAAGTAGCGGGCGCAGGTGATCGGATAGCAACCGATGTCGTACAGCCCGCCGCCGCCGCACTCGGCGATGTTGCGGATGTTGCTGGCATCGCGATTGTTGTAGCTGAAAAAGCCTTGGACCACCCGCAGCTCGCCGATTAGGCCAGATCGCACATCTTCCCGGACCTGCATCCACTGGGGGTGGTGGCGGACCATGAACGCCTCTTGGACCAACACTCCCGCCGCGTCGCGAGCCGCGATCAGGGGTGCCAGCTCGTCGGCGGTAAGGGCGATGGGCTTCTCACAGAGCACATGCTTGCCAGCCTGCACCGCGGCCAGTGACAACGGCACGTGAAGGTGGTTCGGCAGGGGGTTGTAGACCGCTTCGATGTCGGGCGCCTCGATGAGCTCCTCGTACGAGCCGTAGGCCTTCCGGATGCCGAGCGACCGCGCCGCCTTCCGGGCCCTGCCAAGGTCACGGGAGGCAATCGCCGCGATGTCGCAGGAAGCAGCTTCCTGCATCCCGGGAATCACCTTCTCAAGGCCGATCTTGGCCGTGCTCAGAATGCCCCAGCGGACTGGCCTCATGGCGATACCTCAAACTCGGGCCCCGGAGGAAGGCGATCAATCCCGCCCCGGCGGAAACCCCTTACATGTAGCCGCCGGATGACGCCCCGGCTCGCTCCGCAGCCGCCGCGTCCATCTCGGCGCGCATGGCGCGGAATCCGTTCAGCAGGACGGACATGTCCGTGCCGCACACTAGGAACCGAGCGCCGTGGTCGCGGGCGCGCTGCAGCATCTTGGTCGTCCCGAAGTGAACTCCCGGCGCGACGCCGGCCTGGTTGCAGGCCGTGACCATGCGATCGAAAGCGGCCCAGAACTTCGGATGCTCAAAGTCCCCGGGGATGCCGAGCGACACGGAGAGGTCGAACGGGCCGACCATCGTGGCGTCGACTCCGGCTACGGAGACGATGTTCTCGATGTCGTCCACGCAGCCTTGCGTCTCCATCTGCACGATGACCATGGACTCCCGATTGGCGGACTCCATCTCGGCCGCCGCGCCTTTAAAGTCGAGGTCGGTCACGATGCTCCGCAAACCGTAGCCGCGGCGTCCTTGGGGAGGGAACTTCATCGCCGCAACGATCTTGCGAACCTCCTCGACGGTCTCGGTGCGCGGGCTGATGACGCCGAGCGCCCCGACATCCAGCATTCGCGCGAGGAAGAAGTACTCCGATTGAGGGACGCGGACCAGCGGCACCACGCCGACGGACTTGGCCACCCGCACGAAGCCTTGGACATCGTCGAAGCTCGTTCTGGCGTGCTCGCTGTCGATGAAGAAGAAGTCGAGACCCGCTTGCTGGACGGCCACGACGATTTCGGGGTTGAAGCAGTCGGTGATGCAGGTCCCGAGCACCGTTCCGCCCGCCTGCAGCGTAGCCTTGATCGCGTTTTCCTTCATGGGCACTGCCAGCCTAGCGCACCGGGCTGGGCTGGCCGAGCGCTAGGGAGTGGGGGAAAGTGGCGGGAGCGACGAGACTCGAACTCGCGACCTCCGGCGTGACAGGCCGGCGTTCTAACCAAACTGAACTACGCCCCCGCTGTCGCCGGCCCGCGACGGGCCGGTTGGCTGCGACAACTTCAGAATAGCACGGTCGGACGGTTGGACCTGCGCTGCTCGGTGGCCGCAGAGGGGCGTCCCGGGCTTCGCCGGACTCTGGCGGATCGACGGTTCACACGCCGGGCATCGCCCTCTTGAGGCGGTTCAGCGACAAGGCCAGCACCCCGGCCACAGCGATGCACATCAAGCCTAGGACGGCGAAGAACGTCGAGTGCCGCCAGATCATCCAGTACACGCCGATGGCGGTCAGCTTGTTGCCGATCGCCGTGGCCACGAACCAGCCGCCCATCATCATGCCGCGCAAGCGCCTCGGAGCCACCTTGGACACCAGCGAGAGGCCCATCGGCGAGAGCAGCAGCTCGCCCAGCGTGACGATGCCGTAGGAGGCGATGAGCCAGGCCGGCGAAACCGTGTAGTCGTACATCCCCGCACCGGCCCGCTCGGCTTCGGACTCGCCCAGTCGGGCCGCCCAGTACAGGACGAAGAACGAGAGGCCCGTGAGCAGCATGCCGATGGTCATCTTGACCGGCGTGGACGGCTCCCTGCCGCGCTTGGCGAGCCAGCCCCAGAAGGCGACCAGCGGGAACGACAGCACCAAGATCCAAGCCGGGTTGATCGCGTTGGAGATCGTGCCCGAGACTTCCCAGTCGGTGTTGTCGTTGGCCCAGTAGGTGAGGGTCGATCCGTTCTGGTGGAACGCCATCCAGAACACGATCACGATGCCGAAGACGGCCAGCAGGGCGAGCACACGCCGCGCCTCCGGAACGCGCTCCAGAGCGCTAGCCGATCCAGTGGCGGCAGGGGCAGCCGCGTCCGCCTGCCGGACATGGCCTCGCATCAAGTAGAGGATGCAGAGCGACACGATCATCCCGAGTCCAGCCACGGCGAAGGCCGGATGATAGCCGGCGGTCCGCTTGATCACTTCCATCGCCACAGGCGCCACGAACGCGCCTACATTGATGCCAAAGTAGAAGATGACGAAAGCCCGGTCCTTGAGCGGGCTGCCGTCGGGATAGAGGTTCCCGACCATCGTCGAGACGTTGGGCTTGAAAAGGCCGTTTCCGACCACGAGGCAGCCCAGCGCCACGTATACGATGGTCAGCGACTGGAACGACAGCAGGATATGGCCGGCGACGAAGAACAAGGCGCCGATCAGGGTCGTGCGGAGGTAGCCGAAGTAGCGATCCGCCAGGAGGCCACCGACGAAGGGGCTGGCGTAGACGAGAGTGAGATACCACGAGTAGAGGCTCGTCGCCTCGGCCGCGCTCCAACCGAATCCCTGCTCAGCGTCCTGCAGGTAGAGCGTGAACAGCGAGAGCATCGAGTAGAAGCTGAAGCGCTCCCAAGCCTCCGAGGCAAACAAGACGTACAGGCCCTTGGGGTGGCGCTCCTGCGGCGCAATCTGGCTGGGTTCCACTCGGTGTCTCTCTGAGCCGCAGTCCCGCCGGGCGGGGTGCCGGGCCGATTCCCGCTCGGCTGCGGTTCTCACATGGTACCGCTCCGCCGCCTTCCGAATCTCCTCCTGCCATGCTGCGGGCGCAGGTCCATCACGCCCGGCGCCGAGGTGAAGTTCGGATCGGGTCGCTGGGCATGGTGCGCGACCTGAACACCTGGCCCGGCCTGAGCCGATGGACGACCAGCGCGCTTGTGGGAAGATTGGGTAGCCGCAAGCGGCACGACGTACGAAAGATACGGAGTGGCCGGGCCAGCTGATGCCCTCGCAATCTAGGAAGCGCAGGATCGGGCTAATCAACCGCACCTTCCGGTCATTCCACTTCCGGAAGTTCCGCTGGCTGTGGTTCGGAGCGTTCACGTCGACTACCGGGTTCTTCGTAGCTCAGGTAGCGGAAAGTTGGTACATTTACGAGCAAACCGGTTCGGAGGCCCTGCTGGGCACCACGCTCTTCCTCAACGGCCTGCCCATTCTGCTGTTCTCGATCGTGGGGGGCGTCTTGGCCGACCGCATGGATCGGACCTATCTGCTGATCGGTTCGCAAATCATGCAGATGACCGCCGCCTTCGGCTTGGCTGCGCTGTTCTACACCGGGCGCATCGAGATCTGGCACATTCTGGCCGCGGCCTTCATGGCTGGCTTAGGCCAGGCCTTCGGGGGTCCGGCCTACCAGGCGCTGATCCCGTCCCTCGTGCCGAGGAAGCACCTGCCCAACGCGATCGCCCTGCTGTCGATCCAATTCAATCTGGCCGGGACGCTCGGGCGGCCGATCGGGGGCTTCGTGTTCAAGCTGTGGAGCCCGGCGACATGCTTCCTGGTCAACGGCTTGAGCTTCTTCGCTGTGATTCTCTCCCTGCTCACGATCCGGATCCCGTTCGAGGCGCCGGCCGGGCAGAAGAACATGCTGCGGAGCCTGTTGGACGGCCTCGGGACCGTCCGGGCGAGCACGGTGCTGCGGTCGTTGATGGTCCTGGCCGTGGTGACTGCATTCTGCGGCGTGCCGATCAACCTCCTGCTGCCAGTATTCGCCAAGGATGTGTACGGCTTGGACGCCGGCGGATACGGGGAGATGGGGGCGGTCCTGGCGTTGGGCGCCGTGGTCGGAGCACTCACCGTCGCGAGCTTGGGAAACGCCCCGAGAAAGGGCCGCAACTCGCTGCAGATGCAGCTGTTCCTCGGGCTGGCGGTGGTGGGCTTCGCGTTCTGCACCCAACTGTGGGCGGGCATGCTCACGCTGCTGTGCAGCGGAGCGGCCATTCTGGCGGTGTTCACCATGGTGACCTCGCTGGTGCAGCTCAATGTGGATGAGACCATGCGCGGTCGGATCATGAGCGTCCACAACACGGCCTTCCGCGGCGTGATGCCCATCAGCAACCTCACTTGCGGACTCTTGGCGGAGCGGTTCGGAGCGCGCAACGTGCTGAGCCTCAATGGAGCCGTGCTGGGCCTCGTCGCCATCTGGTACATGGCCAGCGGCAACGACGTCAACGATCTCTGAGGCCGGTCCGATCGCGGCGGCAGTGTGACGCGGCGGCGGAAATCGCGCCGGAAGCTAGTCGTCATCGCCGGCCAACGGGCTGGGCGCGAGACCGTTCGCTAGACTCTGGTTGATGGCACGCCAAGTCCCCGTGGAAGAGCTTCGATCACAGATCGGCCAGGAGGTGGCCGTCAGCGACTGGTACGAAATTTCTCAGGACCGGATCAACCACTTCGCTGACACAACCGAGGATCATCAGTGGATCCATGTCGATGTCGATCGCGCCGCCACTGAGTCCCCCTACGAGACCACGGTCGGCCACGGATTCTTGACCCTGTCGATGCTGGCTCCGATGATGATGAACACCGTCCGCGTGGCCGGAGACTTCCGGCACGGCATCAACTACGGCCTGAACCGGGTCCGATTCCCGGCTCCAGTCCCGTCCGGGAGCCGCATCCGGGGGCACATTAGCCCTTTGTCAGTAGACGAGCGCGACTGGGGCGTGCAGACCGTCTGGTCGGTCCTGGTCGAGGTCGAGAACTCCAAGAAGCCTTGCCTTGTCGCGGAATGGGTGACGAGGTCGTATCGCTGACTCCGGCGTCCGCGCTAGGCGGGGAAGTCAGGACCGCTTCTCAAGGTCCCGCCAATTCGGTCCGCTGCTGATGTCGGCGACCAGTGGCACGTTCAGTTCGGCGACGGATTCCATCTCCCGCTTCACAAGTTCGGCTACCGCCTCGCATTCCTCCTCCGGACACTCCAGCAGGATCTCGTCGTGGACTTGCAGCAGCATCCGGGCGCGAAGGCCTTGCGCCGCCAAGGCCGCCTCGGTGGAGACCATCGCAATCTTGATCAGATCGGCGGCCGTGCCCTGCACGGGCGAGTTGACCGCAATCCGCTCCGCGAAGCGCCTCGCGATGGCGTTCTTGCTGCGGATGTCGGTGACCGGCCGGCGGCGCCCGAAGAGGGTGAGGCTGAATCCCGCCTCTCGGGTCCGCTCCACTGTCGCGTCAATGAACTTGCGGATCGCGGAGTAGCGCTGGAAGTAGCGGTTGATGTACTTGCGGGCACTGGCTTGGGTGATGCCCAGCTGCTTGGCCAGCCCGAACGGGCTGAGCCCGTAAATGATGCCGAAGTTCACGGCTTTGGCCTTGCTCCGGTCCGCGGAGCTGACGAGGTCGATGGGCGTGCCCAGCACTTCCGCGGCGGTGCGAGCGTGGATGTCGTCTCCCTGTCGGAAGGCCTGCACCAAGGTGGGATCGGCAGACATGTGGGCCAAGACCCGCAGCTCGATCTGGGAGTAGTCGGCTGCCACGAACCGCCAACCATCCGGTGCCGCGAACGCCTTGCGGATCTCGCGCCCCAGCGGCGTGCGGGCCGGTATGTTCTGCAGGTTGGGATTGACCGACGACAGTCGCCCCGTGGCGGAACCGGTCGGGTTGAAAGTGGTGTGAATCCTGCCGTCGTCCCGCACCAGGCTCGGCAGCACGTCGACATAGGTGTTCTTGAGCTTGGAGAACTTGCGCCAGCTCAGGACTTTACCGGCGATCTCGTGGCTGCCGGCCAGCGACTCCAGCACATCGGACGCGGTAGAGGGAGACTTGCTCTTGCCGCGCTTCCTGGGGGCCGGGAGGCCCAGCTCCTTGAAGAGCACTTGGCCTAGCTGCTTCGGGGAACCGATGTTGAACTCGCGGCCAGCGAGCTGGTGAATCTGCGTGCCGAGCCGCTCGATGTCGCTCCCCAGCTGAGAGGAGAGGCTGTCCAAGATGCCGCGTCGCACTCCGATGCCCCTCGACTCCATCCTTGCCAGCACGGGTAGCAGCGGCAGGTCGACGGTCCGGTACAGGTCGGAGAGGCCCAGCTGCTCGACCCGCTTCCCGAGCTTGCCGCGGAACAAGCGCGTCTGCGCGGCTGCCACTGCCGGATCGGCCTTCCATTGCGCTCCGAGCTGGCGCTCGACCGTCTTCTGCAGCGAGTGGTTGGTGCGGCTCGAGTCGATGAGGAATGCCATGAGCATCGTGTCGTCGCTGGACGGAGCGAGCGTGACTCCCGAATCCGCGAGCGCGTGACAGGCGGTCTTCCAGTCGTGGATCCAGAGGTCGGTTGGCGGGCGCTCCAAGAACTCCTTGGCGCAAGGCAACAGTTCGGACGGCAGCCTCCTGGAGCCGCCGTGCTCGGACGACAGCCCGAGCTCGGCCTGTTGGTTGCCTAGGACCGCGACGGCCACCGGTCCATCCTGCTCAGCGAGCCATGCGTCGAAGTCCTCGGGCCCTTCCAGCGTTTCGGCGTTCTGCTCGATCTCGGCAGATCCCGACGCACCTTCGATACGGTTGGCGAGGGAGTGGAACTCGAGCTTGCGGTACAGGCCGAGCAGGCGGTCGATATCCGGCTCGCCGTACCGGGCCGCGGGCAGATCCAGGTCGACCGCCCCATCGGTGTTGAGCGAGGCCAGCCGCTTGCTCAGGCGGATCTGCGCAGCGTTGCTCTGCAGGCTCCTGCGGTAGGTCTTGTGCCGGACCGCGGCGGCGTTCTGGATGACGGCGTCTACGTCGCCGTAGGCGCCGATGAGCTTCTTTGCTCCAACCTTGCCGATCCCGGGCGCTCCTGGGATATTGTCCACCGTGTCTCCGACCAGCGCCAAGAAGTCCGGCACGTGCCGCGGCGACACTCCCAGGAACTCCTTGACGCCGTCCGCCCCGTACCGGCAGCTCTTGACCGGATCGAAGAATGACACGCCCTCCCCGACGAGCTGCATCAAGTCCTTGTCCGAGGAGATGATCCAGACGTCGATGCCTTGGGCGGCCGCCTGCGGAGCCAAGCGGCCGATGGTGTCGTCAGCCTCGTAACCGTCCTCCTCGACAACGGCGATCCGCCAGGCGGTCAGGAGTTCCCGGATGTACGGCAGCTGCTCGACGAGATCATCAGGGACCTCGTCCCGGTTGGCCTTGTACTCAGGGAAGATCTCCTCCCGGAACGTGGGGCCGCGGCCCTCCCAGACGGCGACTACGTAGGTCGGGTCATGCTCGTCCAACAGGAGCCTGAGCATGTTGTGGAAGACATACACGGCCTCGGTGGGAATCCCAGCCGAGGTCCGCAGGCTCTGCACGGACGCCCTTGAGCGGGCATAGTAGGCTCGGAAGATCATCCCGAAGGTGTCCATTAGGAACAGCCGGGGCGCTGCGATGCTCATTCGGGAATCAGTGTAATCCCTGCCGGCGGGATTGGCAGACGGGGTTGCCATCCGCGGTGCGGTCCGCCGGGTGGGGGCGCTCCGGCCTGTCGACCCACCAAGCGCCCGGCTTGAATGCGATACTAAGGGGCAGGGGTCGCCATATACCATGATCACGCCAACCGCCAAGATTTGGCACAACGGTGAACTCATCGCTTGGGGCGACGCGAAGGTGCATGTGCTATCGCACGTGATTCACTACGGCACGAGCGTCTTCGAGGGGATCCGCTGCTACGAGACACGACACGGGCCAGCAGCGTTCCGCTTGGCTGAGCATGTGCGCCGGATGTTCGACTCGGCCAAGATCTACCGCATGGAGCCGCTGGGCTTCACGCAGCAGGAGATCGTCGAGGCCTGCAAGCAGGTCACGGCGGTCAACGGTCTCACCTCGTGCTACATCCGCCCGGTGGCCTTCCGCGGCTACGGCGACGTCGGAGTCCGCGCCGTCGCCAATCCGATCGAATGCTACATCGCCTGCTGGGAGTGGGGCCGCTACCTAGGTGCCGAGGCGCTGGAGCAGGGCGTCGACGTCTGCGTCTCCTCGTGGACGAGGATTGCCCCCAACACGCTGCCAGCGATCGCCAAGGTCGCGGCGAACTACATGAATTCGCAGTTGATCGTCATGGAGGCGGTCCAGCATGGCTACACGGAGGGCATCGCGCTGGATACCGCGGGATACGTCTCCGAGGGTAGCGGCGAGAACATCTTCCTGGTCCGGGACGGAGTCATCTACACGCCTCCGCTCGGAACGTCGGTTCTGCCCGGCATCACGCGAGACTCGGTGATCCAGTTGGCCGAGAGCTTCGGCTACCCGCTGAGGGAGCAAGTGATCCCCCGCGAGTGGCTCTACATCGCCGACGAGCTGTTCTTCACTGGCACGGCGGCGGAGGTGACTCCGATCCGATCAGTGGACCGGATCCAGGTGGGATCCGGGCATCGTGGGCCGATCACGGAGCGTCTCCAGTCCGAATTCCTGGCGATCACGAACGGAGACAAGGAAGACCGCTTCGGCTGGCTGAGCCCCGTGCCGGCGCCGGCATAGAGCGGGTACGAGAATTGGCTGACGATCCTCGGCAGCCGCAGCAGGGCGACGCTGAGCACCTGCCGCGGGAGCGAGACCACTGGCGCAACCGGGCCTTGGACACCCAAGCGCGCACCGTCGACCCGATCGGGCCTGGCTGGAGGGCTGAGAACTGGAATCAACCTGCACCGCCCGCCGCCCCCAAGCGACGGCAGAAGCTCTGGCTACACATTCTGCTGTTCCTGGCGACGATCGCGACCACTGTCGTGATGCAGTCGGCTGTCTACTCGCTGTGCCTGATGTCGATCCTGACGGCGCACGAGTTCGGCCACTACTTCGCCGCGCGCTACTACCGCGTCACGGCGTCCCTGCCGTTCTTCATCCCGGCTCCGTTCCTGTTCGGCACGATGGGAGCCGTCATCCGCATGTCGTCGGGCATGCCCCACCGCAAGGCGCTGTTCGACATCGCCGCGGCCGGTCCGATCGCGGGGATCGTGCTGGCCATCCCGGTCAGCTTCTACGGGATCCTGACCTCCGAGCGGATCCCCTTGGAGGAGCTAATCAGCGAAGCGGGCCCGGTGGGAATCCAGCTGGGCGACCCGCTGCTATTTCAGGCGTTCGAGCGGATCCTGCACGGCCCTTCGGAGGCCGACACCGTCTTGCTGCTGAACAGCTACGGGTTCGCCGGCTGGGTGGGACTGTTCGTGACGGCTCTCAACCTGCTGCCGATCGGCCAGCTGGATGGCGGCCACATCTGCCACGCAGTCTTCGCCAGACGAAGCGCCATAGTGTCCCGGCTGGCGTTCGCAGCCATGGCGGTGTCCTGCGTGCTAGTGTCGCCGCAATTCGCGCTGCTGCTGGCGCTGCTCCTGTTCTCGGGTATCCGCCATCGCGAGACTAAGAATGACGCGCTGCCGCTCGGCCGCGGCCGCGGGATCCTAGCAATCGTCCTGCTGGCGGTGTTCGCAGTGTGCTTCACGCCGACCCCAATCAACATCGGCTCGTTCTCCTAGCGCAGGGGCGGCGCGTCTCACGTTGGGCCAGATTGTGGCCTGCCACGAGCACCGGCGCGGTGCCCGTCCAGAGCTCGCGCCGCCGTCTGCCTCTGGAGTGATGGCGCCTCCACGCTCCCGATGCAGCCAGCGTGCCTCTGACCTGAGGTCGTGGGTTGGCTGGCAGCGGCAGAACTTGCCTTCCGACATCGCCAATTCTCGTGCGAAGCTCGAGAACTACTGGAATCGGCTGCGCATGGCGGCGAGACCTCCGCCTGCAGGCAGCCGGAATCGGATCCAGATCTCAAACGCGACGCAAGCGATGATGCCATGGACGCGGATGCCGGCGCGCGCGTCCAAGCTGCTCAGAGGCCGCTAGGAGCGCAGCTGGCAGCGCTGGCTCAGCATCCGTCATCCAATCTGCCATGGTCGCCGTGAGTGCCGTCCTGCCGGGCCGCCGCCTTCGTCCCCTCAACAGCCACATGTACCGACACGGGCTCGGAGTTGGCAGAAAGGAGGACGAAGACCGCAAATGGCTGGAGTCGGCTGCCAACTCGGGACACGCCGATTGTCGAGCCTTCGTCAGCAGACCCGCTTAGCCCGCGGCTGCTGGAATCCGCCGGCCGTGCAGCACGACCATGAAGGCATCATCGTCCGGCACAACGAGCCCGCCGTCACATCGATTTCGGGCGCCTCAGGACACTTCCACTCGCCAAGAGTGAGCGCGAGCGGGTCTTAAGCGCTCCGGAACGGTTCCGGAACTCCTGCTGCGGACCTTGCCGTTCAGCAGTGTCCGCGGGGCTAATGGCTAGAGTGGGCCGCCCCCATGGGTGCGTCTGCTCGAAACGCAACTCCGGGCGGCGCACTAGGCGACAGTGAGAACCGCCTTGCCCCGAACCTCCCGATTCGCCAGCGAGCGAATCCCGCTCGGAGCTTCGCTGAGCGGGAAGTTGGCACCGATCTGCGGCTCGACCTGACCGGAGTCGTACAGTTGCATGAGCTTGCCGTGCAGTGACGCCATGAAGCCGGCGTTCTCGTCACAGTGCCGCCCCCAGAAGACACCGACCAAGGACATGTTCTTGAGCAAGGCTCGGTTGGCCGGCAGGGAGGGGATGCGGCCGCTGGCGAATCCGACGACCAGCAGTCGACCGCCGGGAGCGATCACCTTGGTAGAGAGATCGAACACGTCGCCCCCCACAGGGTCGTAGATCACATCGGCCCCGAACCGGCCCGCGACTCGCTTGACTTCGTCGATCCATGCCGGGTCTCCGTATCCCAGAACGTGATCCGCGCCCTGCGCCTTGCAGAACTCCAGCTTCGACTTGCTGCCGGCCGTCGCTATGACTCGAGCGCCGAAGGCCTTGCCGATCTGGATCGCGGCCGTGCCGACGCCGCTCGCTCCAGCGTGGACGAGCAGCCACTCGCCGCTCTTCAGCGCCGCCCGATGCTCCAGTGCGAACAGGGAAGTCTGGTAGACCACCGGCATCCCGGCGGCCTGCTCGAAGCTCATGGAGGCGGGGATCTCAAACACTCGCGAGGCTTTCACAACCGTGAATTCTGCGAATCCACCGCCGCGGGGCAGAGCCAGCACCCGCGCGCCCGGAGCCGGCGAGCGCACGCCTTCGCCGACCGCTTCCACCGTCCCTGCCACTTCGGCTCCGATGGTGAAGGGAAACGCGGGGCGCGCTTGGTACTTACCTTGGCACTGCAGCAGGTCGAAGAAGTTAAGGCCGCACGCGCGGTTGCGGACGAGGACTTCGCCGCTCTTCGGCGCGGGGGTGTCGACCTCCGCAAGGACCATCTCTTCCGGCTCGCCGTAATGGGTGACCTGCCAAGCCTTCATAAGGGGTAGCCTACCAAGGCCGTGTCGCGTGAACAGCGAGAGTCAGCGACCGGCGGTGCGATGCAAGGAGTCCTGCGCACCGATCCACGGGCTTCACTTGTGGACGATGATCTCGTCAATCAGACCGTAGTCCTTGGCCTGCTGGGACTCCAAGATGAAGTCACGCTCCACATCCCGCTCAATGCGCTCCGTGCTCTGCCCGGTGTGCCGCGCCAGCAGCTCGTTGAGGTTGTTCCGCATGCGCAGGATCTCGCGAGCATGGATGTCGATGTCCGTGGCTTGGCCGGCCAAGCCGGACAGCGAAGGCTGGTGGAGCAGGAATCGGGAGTTCGGCAGGGCGTAGCGCTTGCCCTTGGTTCCGGCTGCCATGAGCACGGCCGCCATGGAGGCGGCTTGGCCGAAGCAAACCGTCGTGATGTCTGGCCTCACGAACTGCATCGTGTCGTAGATGGCCATCCCGGCCGTGATCGAACCGCCTGGTGAGTTGATGTAGAGCCAGATGTCCCGTTCCGGGTTCTCGGCTTCCAAGAACAGCAGCTGGGCCGTGATCAGGTTGGCGACCGCGTCGTCGACCGGGTAGCCGAAGAAAATGATGTTGTCCTTGAGCAGCCGCGAGTAGATGTCGTAGGCCCTCTCGCCCCGACTGGTCTGCTCCACGACCATCGGCACCAAGCTGGAAGCGGCCATCGGTCGAGAGTCGGTCATGCGTCGCCGTCCCGGTCCGGGGAACCCTCAGCGGTGTCGGCCGCCGCTTCATCCGCCACGGATGCCTCCTCGCCTTGGTCCGGCTGCTCTCTCGCCTCTGCCTCGGCATTGGGCCTCGGCACATACGTGACCATCTTGGCTCGCTCGAGGATGATGCCCAGCGCTTGGTTGCGCAGGTTGTCTGCCACGCTGGATTCCAGCCCTCCGGAAGCCTCGAGCCTGGCTCGGGCCTCCTGCTCGGTCAGCTTCTCGCGCTGTGCGTAGGCTCGGACGCCCTCGTTGATCGACTCCTCGGAGACCGAGAGGTTCTCCAGCTTGGCGATCCGGTCCAGCACCAGATCCGACCGTACAATGCGCTCAACGACCTTCACGGCATCCATTGTCGGAGGTTGTTTATCCCCGTTGGAGGCGGCCAGTTGCTTCTGGAAATGCTGGACGCGCTCCTTCAAGTAGCGCTTCGGCAGCGGCATGGGGTGCAAGGACGAGAGCAGAGTTCGAAGCTCGGAGACAGCCTCCCGGGTCAATTGCTCGGACAGGTGCTGCCTCAGCTCCTGCCGGATCCTGCCCTTGAGCTCCTCCAAGGTGGTGAGGCCGTGACCGACATCCAAGGCAAGGTCATCGTCCAGTTCCGGCAGCTCCACTTGTTGGATGCCCAGAACCCTGCCGCGGTAGCGCGTGGGCTCTGACTCGGCGGCCTCTCCAGGTGGGCGGCCACTCTCGTACTCGAAGACATCGCCGATCGCCAAGCCGGTGACAGCCTGCTCGAGTTGCGGCTGGGCGCCTTGGCCGACATGCAGCGTCAGCTGCATACCGGATCCGCTGACGGCCTGGCCGCCCTCCATGCTGGCGATATGGACCGCAGCCAGATCGCCTTGCCGGACCGGGCGAGCATCGACGTTCCGGAGGCTGGCGTGCTGGTACCGCAGCCGCTCGAGCTGCTGGTCCACGTCCGCATCGGTAACCTCGCGATGCAGCACAGGCACTTGGATCCCGTCGTAGCTCTGCAGATCGAAGTCGGGGAATCTCTCAAATTCCGCCTCCACGCGCAGCGGACGCCGCTCCCGTAGCTCCCAGCGCCGCAGGTAGGGGCCACTTGCCAATTCGAAACTGCCCTCGCGGGCTCGTTGCTGGGCCTCGGTCACGACCGCTTTTCGGATGAGGCCCTCGGCCAAGTGCTCCCGCAGCTCCTTCTCGTACATCCCCGCCAGGATCTTGATCGGGGCCTTCCCTTTCCGGAATCCGTGGACCGAGGTGTTCTTCTGGGCGCTACGCAGCAGCCTAGCGCGCTCCTTCTTCACGGATATCCAAGGGATCTCAAGTTGAACGAAGAGGTTCAGCTCGTCGGTCCCCGCGCCAGTCTTATTGCTGCCAGTCTCAGTCATCAAACGGTCCGGCGCCGCGCCAGAATTCCAGTCTATCGCACGGAGGGAGGCGCCCGTCTGGGGACGGCGAGGGTCCGATCCGCGAAGCGAACCGGAATCTCCGGCTTGGTCGCCGTCGGTGTTGCAGTCCCAGCCGCCGGCCGACCAGTCGGACTGCCTGATGCCGGGCGGTGCGCCCGAGGGCGACGGGCGTCGGGCGTTGGCTTAGACTCGGACCGTGAGGAGAAGGCCAGCCCTCGGCCAGCACTTTCTAAGGGACCGGCCGGCACTGCGACGAATTGCCCGGCTGGCGGCCGTGCCAGGCGACACTGTGATCGAGGTCGGGCCAGGCCGCGGGGCGCTGACGCGCCAGCTGCTGCGGATCGCGTCGCGAGTCATCGCAGTGGAACTGGATCGGGAACTCGCTGCCGAGCTGCCCAAGCGCTGCGGCCACAGCCGGCGTCTGCGGATCCTTCGGGAAGACTTCCTGCGCTGCGACCTCGTTTCACTAACGTCCGGTTGCTTGAGGAAGCATTCAGTTATAACTGGAAATCTTCCGTACTACATCACATCTCCGGTCTTGAGAGCTGCATTCTCGGAACGACACCTGTTCCGGTCAGCAACCTTCCTCATGCAGGAGGAGGTTGCTGACCGGGTCGTCGCATCTCCGGGGAGCAGGTCGTACGGTTACCTCAGCTGCCTGAGCCAGCTGCACTGCAGGCCGGCCAAGCGATTCTCACTATCTCCGCGTGCCTTCTCGCCGCCACCGAGGGTCCGATCGGCGGTGGTCACACTGGACTTCGGCGGGCCCGATCCGCCGGAGGGTTTCGAGCGGTTCCTGAGCGCCTGCTTCCGCCAGCCGCGGAAGACGCTCAAGAACAACCTCTTGAAGAGCTACAGGCGCTCCGTGCTCGACGACGACCCGCGCTCCGGGCTGCGGGCCCAGCAGCTCGCGACCGACGACCTATTGGCTATGTGGGTGCGGCTGGAACGCGGCGAGAGGCGAGAGGATGGGCCGGCGCCGGTCCCGACGCCGGCCAGCCGATGACATCGCGGGCGGATGTGTGCTTTACTAATGGGGCGGGGTGTTGAAATGCCGAAGCAATGGCGTTGGCTGACGGTGGTGCTGCTCGGTGCGGTCTCAGCGCTGCCAGCGCAGCTGGTCGACCGCACGGCCAGAGTGAGTGTCGATCCGGATGTCCGGGAGCTGTCGCTGGAGCGGCGGGCGGACATCTACATGGCCCGCAAGATGTACCGGGAAGCGGGCGAGGCCTACCAAGAGGCGATTCGCCAGGATCCGCAATCAGCGAAGCTGTTCAACAAGCTAGGCATCTCCTACCACCAGCTCTTGCTGCTGGGTCACGCTCGCAGGCAGTACGAGCGGGCTTGGAAGATCGACAAGACGTACAGCCAAGCGCTCAACAACCTAGGAACCGTCCATCACGCCCAAGGGAGCTACAAGCGGGCGATCCGGACCTACAAGAAGGCTCTGGCGGTCTCGGCCTACTCCGCTTCGGTGTACAGCAACCTAGGCACTTCGTACTTCGCCAGGAAGAAGTACAAGCTGGCCTCGGAGGCCTATCTGAAGGCTTTGGAACTGGATCCCAACGTCTTCGAGACCAGAGGCTCGTTCGGCACGTTGCTGCAGGAGCGCTCGGTAGCCAACCGCGCCAAGTACTACTACTTCATGGCGAAGGCCTATTCCGGGGCTGAGATGTGGGACCGAGCCATCCTGTATCTGAGGAAGGCGCTGGAGGAGGGTTACAGCAGCCCCCGTAGAGTGGCCAAGGACAAGGCGTTCGAGGCCATGCACGAGTTGCCGGGCTTCCAGCGGATCGTCGGCACGGAGACCATGGCGCGGGCGAGCGGTCAGACTGCCAGCCCGTAGACCGGCGCCCAGCGCGGCAGCCCACGGATCGTGGAGCTGGCGCTCTCGGCCGGCCCGAGTATGATTGTGGATGCTCGGACCGACTGGGGGCCGAGGGCGACCGGCTAGGGCTGCCCTAGGCCTTGGATAGCCCATGGCCGCTTCGTCGCCCGGGGATGACGGAAGGGCGGACCATTGATATGGACGACAGCTGCTTCCGACTTGCATTCCGAGCCGGACCGGCCGAAGGGTGAGTTCCGTCTTGGCGCCAGCTAGCCTATTGCCGCCGCGGGGCGACGCGAACGGAGAGGAGCCCCGGGAGCGGCAGTCATGGGGTTGGATCTATGTTGGCGTGCTGGCCCACCTGGCCGTGTGGATCGCCGCCCTGTGGTGGCTTTCGGGGTGGCCGCTGTAGACGCGCATGAGCTGGCTGGACTGGATCGTTCTCGTAGCGTCGTTCGCCGGGGTGGTCGGTTACGGCCTCCTGCGCTCCCGCGGCGCGTGGTCCGTCCACTCCTACGTGTCCGCTGGCAAGCAGATGCGGTGGTGGGTGATCGGGTTGTCGATCATGGCCACCCAGGCGAGCGCCATCACCTTCATCGGCACGACGAGCCAAGGCTACTCGGACGGCTTGCGCTTCGTCCAGTTCTACTTCGGCCTGCCAATCGCGATGGTGCTCATTTCAGCCTTCGCGGCTCCGGCGTTCCACCGGTCCGGCGTGCGTACGGCGTACGAGTTCCTTGAGAAGCGCTTCGACGCCAAGACCCGCACGCTGGCCAGCTGGATCTTCCTCGTTCAGAGGGGGCTAGGCGTGGGACTGGCACTGTACGCGCCGGCGGTGGCGCTGTCGGTGCTGCTGCGGCTGCCGGAGTGGCCCATGATCCTGCTGATGGTCGGGCTCGTGTCGGTGTACACGGTGCTGGGCGGCATCCGGGCCGTAATGTGGGCGGACGCCCTGCAGATGGGGATTATGTTCCTCGGCATCGCGTTTGCCTTTGCCTTCGCGGTCGCCGGGCTGCCCGAGCAGGCCTCGCTGCAAGGAGTCCTGGACTTGGCAGGGGCCTCCGGCAAGCTCAACGCGATCGAGACGGAACTTGATTGGGACAGTCGTTACACGGTCTGGTCGGGACTGATCGGTGCCACGTTCCTGGCGCTCGCCTACTTTGGGACGGACCAGTCCCAAGTGCAGCGCTATCTGACGGCCAAGTCGCTGTACCACAGCCGAGTCAGCCTGTTGTTCAATGCCGTCCTCAAGGTCCCGCTGCAGTTCTTCATCCTCCTGACGGGCGTGCTGGTGTACTGCTTCTTCCTCTTCCAAGTGCCTCCGGTCCTCTTCCACCCCGCCGAGAGGGAGCGCCTCGAGCGGGAGATGCCGGCAGAGATGGATCGGCTGAAGGCCGAGTTCACGACCGCCCACCGCGACCGCCAGGGCGCGGCGGAACGCTTCCTTCAGGCCCGCGACGACGCGCGGCTGGAGGAGTTCGGCAGGGCGGAGCGCCGGCTGCTGGAAGTCCGGGCGGAGGCGGTCTCCTTGGCGGAGCGGGACTCTTCGGGCGCCCCCTACAGCGACACCAACTACATCTTCCTCACGTTCATCCTGAGCCAGCTGCCGCCCGGCTTGATCGGTCTGATCATGGCCGGAGTCTTCGCCGCCGCCATGTCGACCATCTCGTCCGAACTCAACTCGCTGGCGACTTCCACCGTGGTGGACCACTATACGCGCTACATCCGCCCCGGGGCGGGGGAGCGGACTACGCGGAGGGCCCTGATGTGGGCCACCGTGGCATGGGCAGGCTATGCCGCGGTGTTCGCTAGCTTCGGTGGCCGCCTCGGATCTCTGATCGAAGCTGTGAACTTCGTGGGTTCGCTGTTTTACGGTCCGATGTTGGGCGTGTTCGTGCTGGCCTTCCTCGTTCGGCGAGCCACGGCGGACGGGGCCTTCTGGGGCACGGCACTGGGACTCGTCACGGTGTGGGGCGTCAAGCTCGCCGTTCCGGGCCTCGCCTTCCTGTGGCTGAATCCGATCGGGTGCCTCGCGACCGTGCTGGCGGGCCTCTCACTCTCCGGCAAGCGAGCCGGACCGCGCCGTTCTGACAGCCCCTCCAGAGCTTAGAATCTGGGGGACCATGAAGCGACTCCTCCCCATCCTCCTTCTGGCGGCGGTGCCGGCCGCTCTCGGCGCGGACCATCCCAACATCCTGTTCATCGCGGTGGACGACCTCAACGACTGGATCGAGCCGCTGGGCGGGCACCCGCAGGCCAAGACCCCCAACCTCGCGCGGCTGGCTCGGCAGTCGGTCGTCTTCACGCGGGCCTACACTGCCGCGCCGGCCTGCAATCCGTCCCGGGCGGCCCTGATGACGGGCGTCGCGCCCTACCGCTCCGGGGTCTACAACAACAACCAGGCATGGCGTCCCGCGATGCCGGATGCGGTGACGCTGCCTCAGGCGTTTCGCAGCGCCGGCTACTGGGCCGGCGGGGCGGGGAAGATCTACCACGGCGTCTACCCGGATCCGCCCTCGTGGGACGAGTTCTGGCCGTCCAAGCAGGTTCAGCGCGAGTCCGATCCGCTGCCGGACCAGCGGCCCGCGAGCGGAATACCCGGCGCCGGCAACTTCGACTGGGGGGCGCTCGATGTCGAGACTGCCGAGATGTCGGACTTCAAGGTCGCCACATGGGTGGCCGACAAGCTGCGCGAGCAGCACGAGCAGCCTATCTTCTTGGCCTGCGGCATATTTCGGCCGCACCTCCCGTGGTACGTGCCGGAGAACTACCTGGCCAGGTTCCCCGCAGCGTTGACTCGGCTTCCGACGGTCTTCGGAGGCGACTTGAGCGACGTGCCCGAAGCTGGCGTCCGCATGGCCCGCCCCGACCGGGATCACAAGCGGGTCACCGAGCACGGGCAGTGGAACGAGGCTGTCAGCGCCTACTTGGCTTCGGTCAACTTCGCGGACGACATGATCGGCCGCGTCTTGGACGCGCTCGAGGAGAGCGGACATGCGCAGAACACCGTCGTCGTGCTGTGGGGCGATCACGGATGGCACCTAGGGGAGAAGCATCACTGGCGCAAGTTCGCGCTGTGGGAGGAGGCCACCCGTGTCCCGCTGCTGATTTCCGTGCCCAAAGGGACGCCCGGACTGCCGGAGGGAACGCGCGCCGGCTCGTCCTCAGGCCGGCCGGTGAACCTGCTCGACATCTATCCCACGCTGCTGGAACTCGCCGGGCTAGAACCTCAGCCCGGACTCGACGGCCACAGCTTGGTGCCCTTGCTGCGGAATCCGGAGATGCCTTGGCAGCCAACCGTGACCACGCACGGACGCCTCAACCATGCTGTCCGATCGGAAGACTACCGCTACATTCGCTACGCCGACGGTTCAGAGGAGTTCTATGACCACCGCGTGGACCCGATGGAATGGACCAATCTGGCCGGTGACCCGCTCTACGAAGCGGCGATGCGCGACTTGGCGGCCTGGCTGCCGGCAACGAATGCTGAAGAGCGCCCCGTGCAACCCAGTGACCAGCGCACGAATGAGGTCGCCCAAGGGGAATGACTGAGCAGCGCTGGTCCAGTCGACCGGGCTCCTCCAACCCTACGGTCTGGCCCTCTGCTGAGCGGTTGATGCGGAGTCGACAGTGCGGGTCTGAGCGAACCTAATGCCGGTCTGATCAGTCTCCTTGCGGATGCAGCCGGCAGCGGGTCTCTGGTCCCTGCCAGCCCAGACGAACTCCCGTTCCGGCATCCGTGCCCGAACTGGGGCAGTTCCCCCGCTAGGCGTCTCACGCGCTGGTACTCCTCGTGCATTGCCCGCAGCTCGGTAGGCCGGGCTATGGAATCGCTCCGACGGAATCCTTGGCCCACCGCACCGCGGCGAGCCGAGACTGCTCCGTTGGCTGAGGTGTTTCTCGCTGTCGGGCATCGATGATGTGGGTTTCGAGGCTGCTGAGCAGGCGGTGAGCGCAAGCTTGGCGCGCCGGGCTCACAAGCACCCCACGCTACTTGCGGTAAGCGAAGCGCACACTCTCGCTACGGAGCCGGGAATGGTGCTGCTCGGCACGGGCAACACCGGCGGAGCAAAGAGCTGGCGCTGATGCTGATAGTCGTCGGCACTCCCGGCTGAACCCGACCCTTGGATGCGTTGCCGGATCCCTTCTGGTACAAATGCGCGCCATATTGCAAGCAGGTCTGACCTAGGGATTCGGCGCTCGTGCCTCGGTTTACTCTTTCGGCACCCGTTCCCAGGCACTTCGAAGCTACGTCGCGCGCTCTTGGCGAATGGCTGCGATTTGCCGCGGCTAGACCGCCTGCCGGGGCATTCTGGAACGCCATCACACGTGTTCGTCGGTCAGGTCGGCTCACCGTTGCGCGCCGATGGGGCAGATGCTGTTCAGCGTTGCACGCTGAGGATGAGACTTCGCGTCAGGGCACTGACCATGCCGAAGCGAGATCAGTCTTTGGTCCGCCCGCAGTCCCCGAGATTCGCTACTCTGGAATCATGCGAATTCGGCTGCAATCTTGTCTTCTCCTGCTGTGCGCCGCGGCCGTCGGCTCGGCGGAACCAAGCAAGCCCGTGAACTGGGAGGACGGCCTGCCGGAACCCTTCCACACCGAATCGGCCAGGAACCGGCCCAACGTGGTAGAGCGCCCGGACGGTGCCGTGCTGAGCGTCCCTGAAGGCTTCAAGGTCGAGGAGTACCTGACCGGCGATTTCCAGCGCCCGCGCTTCATGACGCTTGGACCGAGTGACGAGCTGGTCTTTTCAGACTCCGGTTCGCGGAACGAGCCCGACGGCGCCGTGTACGTGAGCGTCGACGGCTCGGTTAAGACGCTGATCGACGGCTTGGACCGGCCGTTCGGTCTAGCCTTCCACGACAAGTGGCTGTACGTGGCCGAAACCACCTCCGTGAAGCGGTACGTCTACGACGCCGACCCAATGACGGTCGGCGACGGCCAGGAGATCATCTCCTACAAGGACTTTGGTCGCGGGCACTGGACACGGTCGCTGTTGTTCAACAAGGATCACACCAAGCTGTACGTCACCGTGGGGTCCGAATCCAACATCGACCTCGGCGAGGACCCGATGCGGGCGGCGCTGCACCGCTACAACCCCGACGGCACCGGGCACGAGACGGTGGCGACCGGCCTACGCAACATCATCGGCCTGCAGTGGTACCCGGGCACGGACGACGTGTGGGCCGCCGTCCAAGAGCGGGATGGGCTGGGCGACGACCTCGCCAACGACTTCTTGGTCCGGGTACAGGAAGGCGAGTTCTACGGCTGGCCGGTCGCCTACAACGGCCCGCACGAGGAGCCGAGGCATAAGGGCGTCGCCCCGGACCAAGTCCAGAGCACGCTCTACCCGGATGTCCTGCTGGGCGCGCATGTCGCCGTCCTGGACATGCGGTTCTACACGGCCCACCAGTTCCCCGAAAAGTACCGCGGCGGTCTCTTCATGGCCTTCCACGGCTCGTGGAACCGGGCGGAGCGTGTGGGCTACAGCGTGACGTTCATCCCGTTCAAGGACGGACGCCCGCAGTCTGGCCCCCAAGACTTCATGACCGGCTGGATGCTGTCTCCCGATCAGTCGGAGGTGTGGGGACGGCCGGTGGGCATCATGCTCCTCAAGGACGGCTCCATGCTCGTCAGCGACGATGGAGGCCGCAAGATCTGGCGCATCAGCTACGGCGAGTGACGCCGCGGCTGACAAGGGTGCGAGGCAAGTATGGGTTTGCTGGACAGGTTCCGCCCTCGTTGGCGGCATTCAGACTCCGACATTCGTCGCCAGGCGCTTGCTGAGATCGACGATCCGGCCGTGCTGGTGGACATCGTTCTCAGGGACCGGGATTGGTTCGTGCGGCACGAGGCCCTCGGTGCGCTGCGGGACATGAAGCCAGACGAGCGCCACTACCGGCGGCTGATGCGCGAGTCCGAAGACGAGGAAATCCGCCGCAAGGTAGTCAAGGTCATTACGGACGAGGCCGAGGTCGAGCGAGTCGCGACCGAGGACAAGTACCTCTACATCAGGGACGCGGCCAAGCATCGCTTGGAGGAGCTGCGTGCCGGCACTTGGGACGGCCTGCCGCAGTAACGGAGCCCCCGGCGAGGCGGAGGCGTCGCGGCATCCCGCTGCGGAGCGGCCGAGATGGCGGGGCGAAGGCAAGCATGCACAGGGCGTCCGCCAGCCGGAATGGTGTCGCGGGGCGTCCCGGAGGCCATTCTCCGCCTGTCTCTCGAGCGGCCGCGCGAGCCACGGGCACCGAAGCCTTCCTGCTGCTCCTGATCACGCACTTCTTCGTAGACTGCTACGGAGCTGCACTGCCGACGGTGCAGCCGCTGCTCGTCGAGCGGTTCGGCCTCCGCCTCGCCCAAGTTGGGGTACTGGGCGGCTTCTTCATGTTCTCCTCGGCTGTGCTGCAGCTGCCGTTCGGACTGCTCAGCGACCGCCGCCCGAGCCGCTACTATTCCATCGCCGGACCGGTGGTCGCGGGCCTCGCGCTGACTTCGCTGGGCACGGCCGCCGGGTTCGGGCACCTCGCGGCGCTGCTCTTGGTGGGAGGGATGGGCGTGGCCCTCTACCATCCGCAGAGCACCAGCGAGGCCGGCCAGTTCGGCCGCAAGGGGCGGGGCTTCCCGACGGCGGTGTTCATCGCCGCGGGCACGGCTGGGCTCGCTGCGGGGCCGCTGTACCTGACGCTGGTCATCGAGCGCTTCGGGTTCGACTCGCTCTGGACTGCCTCGCTCCCGGCGGTGGCCATCGTGCCGCTGCTGCTCTGGCGGTTCCCTGAGCCCGCCGCATCCCCATCCCGAAGCGGGGGGGCGGTCGACTGGGCGGCCCTGCGGGCGCAGTGGCGGCCACTGGCCGTCCACTACGTGCTGGTGGTGCTGCGTTCCATCGTCCAGGTGGGCATCACCCAGTTCCTGTCGGTCTTCTGGGTTCAAGTCCGCGGCAGTGGCTTCGCGACGGCGAGCCTGTCGCTGGCGATCTTCATGCTCAGCGCCCCGGTGGGATCCTTCCTCGGAGGAGTTGCCGCGGACCGGTTCGGAGGCAGGATCGTGGTCCGCATGTCGTACGTCGCGGCCGTCCCCTTCCTAGCGGCGTTCCTATTGACCGAGGGGTGGCTCTCGATCGGGTCGCTGTTCTGCGGAGGGACGCTTCTGCTGACGACCCTGCCCGTAAACGTCGTGATGGCCCAAAGGCTCGTTCCGACGCAGGCGAGCACTACCTCGGCCCTGATGATGGGATTCGCTTGGGGCGTCGCTGGATTGGTCTTCATGCCGGTCATCGGATTGCTTGCCGACGCCATCGGGCTGTCGGCGGCCTTCTGGGGTCTGGCGGCCCTGCCGCTGCTCGGATTTCCGTTGGCCCTGCTGCTTCCTCGCACGGATGATGCTTGATCCCCGGCCGGCGGTCCTCCGCCGCGCCTGGTGACGACCTATCATGAGCATTCCGTGGCAGCCATATTCGTGCGCCAACTGGACTCGGCACCAGGGCGCAGCCCGTTTCAACCAGGCCGCGGGAAGCTGCCGCCTTACTTGGCCGGCAGGGCCCAGGAGCAGGAGCTGATTCGGGAATTCCTCGAGTCCATCGCGAAGCGGGTCCCGCCGGCCAGCGACGTCATCTTGTACGGCCCGAGGGGCAACGGCAAGACCGCACTGATCGAGTGGACCCGGCGCGAGGCGGAGGCAGCCAAGATCCATGTTGCCTACCTGTTGGGAGGCGACATCGCCTTCGTCGATCAGTTGGCTGCCGCTCTGCCTACGGAGCGGCGCTGGCTCAATACGTTGCGCGGCTTCTCCTCTGGACCGGTCGGCATTCGCCTGAGAAGCCTGCCTCCCGGCCCAGTGTCGTCGGCTCTCGCCCGCCGGGTCCGCAAGGGTCCATTCCTAATATTGGTTGACGAGGCCCACATGCTCGGCACCGAGCCCGGCCGGTCCCTGCTTGCCACCGTTCAGGCTTTCCAGAGCAAGGAGCTGCCCGTACTGCTGGTCCTCGCCGGAACGCCCGACCTACGCCGCCGCCTCCGCAAGATGGGAGGTTCATTCTGGGTCAGAAACAAGCGGCTACCCATCGGCCGCCTGGCGACGGACACCGCCGCCGCCGCCATCCTAGTCCCACTGCAGGAGGGCGGACGGTCGATCGAGCACGAGGCCCTGCAGCAGGTAGTGGAGGAGAGTCACGGGTACCCATTTTTCCTGCAGCTGTGGGGAGACCTGCTGTGGAAGGGATGCGCTGACCCTTCCGTGCCCGTCGCGCTGGCCGATGTGGACCGTGTGAGGCCACTGTTCCAGCAGGAGTGCGAAGGCCTCTACGACGAACTGCTGGACGAGCTGCAACACGCCCACCTAGTCTCGGTGGCTGCCGCGGTAGCTGCGGAGTTCGCCGCTTCCCAGCACGTGCTTCGCGAACGGGTCACGATGGCGATCCAGTCGTCGCTCCGGCAGAAGGGGAGGCAGTGGGACCGGGAGGCGGCCCTCGCCGCGGAACGCGTTCTTCGCCACTTGGGCTTCGTCTGGGCGGTTGTTCATCAGGGGACACCCTCCTACGAACCGGGAATCCCCAGTTTGATGCGGTACGTGGCGCACTACGAGCGTCAGAGGCTGGCGCTCGGCGGGATCTCGTGACGGCGGCGGGGAGGCAGCCAGCCTCCTCCCCGGCGAGGCAAGTCCAACCCCGCCAGCCGCTTCGTCTTGCGGAACCATCGCCGCCTCTCCCATCCGTCCGTCGGTCGCTTGCCCGCTCGTCGGGGCAACAACCCTCTCCCTTCCTCAGATCCGGCTCAGGGAAGCGCCACCTAGGGCCTGGGGTCGCGCATGAGATCTGAGCGACTGGCGAGCGAGTCACCGTGCGGAGGCCAGCGGCTGACGACGCGGAAGGGCCCGCCGTGATACGATGGCTGAGAGGGCTGGGACGCGCGCAGCTTGCGTCCGCCGTACCCCGATCGAGACCCGTCGCACTGCGAGGACGAGGTCAAGGAAGGCAATCCCATGGCAAGAGTCTGCGTCGTCACCGGAAAGCGCCCCATGACGGGCAACAACGTATCCCACGCGAACAACAAGACCAAGCGGAAGTTCTACCCGAACATCCAAGACAAACGGTTCTGGTCGCCGCGGCGCAAGCGCTGGATCAAGCTCCGGATCAGCGCCAAGGGCATCAAGATCATCAACAAGCGTGGCGTCGACCGCGTCCTCGACGACCTCGAGCGTCGTGGCGTGAAGCTCTAGTCGCGGACCGACACCCCGACCCGCACTGCGAGCGCCACGGGGGTGCGCTCTGCCCCTCGGATCCTAGTCTCGCGCCTTACGGAGGCGGAGCGCTCAGAGTTCGATCGTCTTCGCGGACATGACCGCATGCATGCGGTACAGCTTGTCGACCACCGCTGCGGGCAGGGGCTCGTCGGTATGTACGACTGCCACGGCCTTGGCCGGTTCCGCCCCGTCACGCACGTCCGAACGGCCCAGCGAGAAATCCGAGATGTTGATGCCGCTCTGGCCGAGGATCGTGCCGACTCTCCCGACCACGCCCGGCACGTCCCGGTTGGTGACGTAGAGCAGGGAGCCCTTCAGGGGAGTCTCCACATAGATTCCGTCCACGCTCAGCAGTCGCGGCGACCCGTCCGGGAAGACGGCTCCCTCGATGACACGGTCCACATCCTCGGTCTTCAGCGCGATGGTGAGCGAGTCGCTGAAGTGGGCACGTCCCCGTCTGGACTCGCTGATGCCGATCTTGCGGTCGCGCGCGACTTCGGAGGCGTTGATCAGGTTGGTCCTGGTTGCGAGGAAGCAGTTGAGCACGCCTGACAGCGCCGCGTTGCGCAGCATCCGTGTGTCGTTCTCGCCGAAATCGCCCGCATAGGTGATCTTGATCCTCACCGGCCGGCCGCGGGCCGTCTGCGCCGCGAAGGAGCCGAGCCGCTCGGCCAGCTTCAAGTAGGGGGCCAGCCGCCCGTACTGGTCGGCTGTCACTGACACCGTGTTGACTGCGTTGAGGACGACCCCTCGCTTGAGGAAGTCCCGGACTTGGGCAGCGATCTTGAGCCCGACCTTGACTTGCGCCTCAGCCGTCGAGCCGCCGATGTGCGGAGTGGCCAGCACCTGCTCGTAAGCGAAGAGTGGCGAATCCCCGGGGGGTTCCTGCTCGAAGACGTCCAGCGCGGCGCCGCGCACCTTGCCCGAATGCAGCGCCTCTTCGAGTGCCGCTGAGTCCACCAGGCCTCCGCGGGCGCAGTTGACGATGCAGACGCCGTCCCGCATCTTGGAGAGCGTCTCGGGGTTGACGAAGCCCTTGGTCTCGGCCGTCAGCGACAGGTGCAGGCTGATGAAGTCCGCCTCGGCCAGCAGGGAATCAAGGTCCAGCAGCTCCACGCCCGCGTCCACCGCCGCGTCGGACGAGACGAACGGATCGTAGGCGCAGACCTTCATTCCGAACGGTTTGGCGCGCTCGGCCACTTGGCGTCCGATGCTGCCAAATCCGATGATGCCCAGCGTCTTGCCGAACACTTCGCGCCCCTTGAACCGCTTCTTCTCCCAACGGCCCGCCTTGGTTGACGCGTTCGCTGCCGCGATGGGCCGCGCTAAGCCGAGCATCAGGGCCACGGTGTGCTCCGCCACTGCCGTCGCGTTGCCGCCCGGGGTGTTCATCACCACGATGCCGAGCTTAGTCGCTTCGGCGCAGTCGATGTTGTCCACGCCGATCCCGGCGCGCCCGATCACCTTGAGGCGGGAGGCCGCGGCCAGCACCTCCTTGGTCACCTTGACGCTGCTGCGGACGAGCAGTGCCTCGGCACGGTCGAGGTGGGCGTGGTACTCGCTCGGATTGGAG
This sequence comes from Bryobacterales bacterium, assembly GCA_963662745.2. Lineage (GTDB taxonomy): Bacteria > Acidobacteriota > Terriglobia > Bryobacterales > UBA6623 > VXMF01. The sequence goes on along the minus strand of CAXXUI010000001.1, from coordinate 1,205,367 downwards.
ACGATGACATCGAGCGACTCGTCGGACTGCAGCAGCTCGATGGCCGCGGGGTCCAAGGCGTCAGCCACGAGAACGGTCATGCGTTGGAGACCTCCGCTGCGGCAGCTTCGTCCAGGTAGACCTGCTGGACGGCTCGGACGCCGTCTCCGAGCCGCAGCTCGTGGCCGAGCAGGCGGAGGATCATTTCCAGTTCGGCGACCGTCGCGAGCAGGTCGTGGAAGTCAAAGTAGCCCAGATGGGCGACGCGGAAAATGCGGCCCTTCATCGATCCTTGGCCGTTCGCGATGATCGACTCGAAGCGCTGCTTGAAGGCGCTAACGATCTGGCCGGAATCGATGCCGTCGGGTGGACGCACGGCAGTCACCGCCCCCGCCGGCGTGGAGTTCCGAAGGAACAGCCTCAGGCCTAGGGCGCGGGCGGCGTCCCGGGTCGCTCTCGCGAGCAGCTGGGCGTTCTGGATCAACTTGTCGCGGCCCACGGCCCGGATGTAGCGCAGGCTGTCGGCAAGCCCCAGGATCAGCGAGGACGCCGGCGTGAACGGCGAGTTCCCGAGCGGACCGCCGTCAATGTGCTTCTTGAGGTTGAAGTAGAAGTTGGGATTGGTGGCGGTCTCCGCCCGACGCGCCGCCTTGTCGCTGACCGAGCAGTAGGCCAGCCCAGGAGGAATCATCAGCGCCTTCTGCGAGCCTCCGATCACGACGTCGAGGCCCCAGCCGTCGATGTCCAGGACGCTGCTGCCCAGCCCCGTGATGGCGTCCACCACCAGAATGGCGTCCGTGTCGGCCACCAGCCTGCCCATCGACTCGACATCGTGGGATATCCCGGTGGATGTCTCCGTGGCCTGTACGAACACGCCCTGCGCTCCTGGATGGAGACGCAAGGCCTCTGCGACCTGGTCCGGCGAAACCGACTCTCCGTACGGCTTGCGCAGCACGATCGGCTGGAGGCCGTAGGTGGCGGCCAACTGCTCCCAGCGCTCGCCGAACTTCCCGGCCACGCAGACCACGACTTGGTCGCCGGAGGAAAACAGGTTGGAGACCGCGGCCTCCATGGCTCCGGTTCCCGAGGCTGCGAAGAGGGCGATCCCATTGGCGGTGCCCATGAAGTAGTGCAGGTCCTCGATGACGGAGCCGTAGACGGACTTGAAGTCCTGGGTGCGGTGGTGGAGGTCGGCGGCCGACATGGCCCGCACCGCCGAAGGCAGCAGCGGGGTCGGCCCGGGGGTGAGCAATCTGCCCTTTCGGACGTACATGGATCTCTCGTCTTGAAGCGATCAGGTCGGCCGCTGGGCAGCTAAGAACCGGGAGCCGGTGAGCAATGCGCCTTGCCTGCGGCGCGGCAGAAGTCCCGAGCGCCCAACCGTCCCACCAGCGGCTTGGCGGAGGGTGGCGGGGCCGGCCTTCTCTAGGCCCAGTCTAGCGCAGTGAGACCTCCGCAACGGCTCGTTCGGCCGCTCGCGGCTTCAGCTCTGCGCCGAGGACCGGTCCTCCACGGCGGCACCGTCCTCGATCTGGTCGCCCGGGTACTCGATCACCAAGTCCCCTTCCTCCAAGCCGCCCAGCACTTGAGCCTCCCGCGGGTTGCGCTGCCCCACTTCAATCACCCGCAGCTCGGCCGCCAAGCCGTCCTCGGAGGATCGCACCGCGTACACGGCCCAGTTCTCGTTCTGGCGAAACAGGCTGCTGGTGGGCACCTTGAGCACGTTCTCCTGCTGCCAGACCACGACCCGGATCTCAACGCGGTAACCGTCGCCCAAGGCCTGCCAGGCTTCCCGAGCGTCATCAAAGTCCACGATCACGTTGACGCGCTGCTCCTCGACTCCCAACGCCGAAATCTTGGTGAATCCGTAGGGCTCGACCCTTTGGACCGTGCCGCGCAGCGGCCGTTCGCCGCCCCACTGCTCAACCAGCACTGTGAAGCCCGGACGGATTCGCACCGCGTCTGTGGAGAGCATGTCCGATACGATCTCCAGCGCTTCGGGATCTGCGATCTCCAGCAGCGGCTCGCCGGCCCCCACCACCGATTCGCTCTCTTGGAGGCGGCGCAACACGACTCCGGACACCGGCGCGGGCAGGTTGACCGCCGAGCGACTGGCCTGGCTGGTGTCGGCGGCTTCGATGAGGCCTGTCCTCGCCCGATCCAGCTCGCTTTCGGCCACGGCGATGTCCGACTCGGCGACCCTGACGGCCTCGCGGGAGGCCTCGGCGCGGAATCGGGAGGCCTCGAGCCGGTCATCGGCCAGCAGGCCCGCGTCGTGGAGCTTCTGGCGGCGCTCCAGCTCCGCCGTCGCCCGGGCTCGTTCGACCAGCGCTTGGTCCAGTTCGGCGCGGGCCCGCTCCACGGTGGCGCTGGCGGTGGCGACCTGCGCCCCGGCCTCGGCTCGGCTCCTGGTGTTGAGGAAGGCCGGGCTAGTGGGCAGGAAGCTCGCCAGCACCGTGGATCCTCGGCGCACCTCGTCTCCGGGTTCGTGGTGGATCCTCAGCACCCGTCCGTCGACCGGGGCCGAGACGACATAGCGGTCTCGTACGCGGGTCTGGCCCTCCTCGTCAAGAGTCACTTGGAGGGGGCCGCGCACGACGGCCGCGAAATCGGCGGGCTGGGGCTGGGGCTGGAAGGCCCAATACAGCGCGAAGGCGACGCCGGCCAGCACTAGCCAGACCAGGATTCTAGTCGGTCGGATCTTCATTGGCTACTCTTTCGACTTGAGCACTTCCATTAGGTCAAGGTGGTCGAGCTTCCTCCGTACGATCAGCCCGGACACCACGGTGGCGGCCAGCACGGCGAGTGCGCACAGCGCGTAGGTTGAAGGGTTGGCGCTCATCGGTATGGTGTACAGTTCCGTCTCAAAGGCCCGAACCAGCACGGTCGAGAGGCCGTAGCCGACTGCCAGCCCCAGCGGCAAGGAGACTAGCGTCAGCACGCCCAGCTCGCCGAGCAGGATCGCCGAGATCTCCTTTCGGCGGAAGCCCATCACTCGCAGGCTGGCCAGCTCTCGGCTGCGCTCAGCCAAAGACACTCGTGCCGCATTGTAGACCACGCCGAAGGCGATGATCGAAGCGAACAGAACGTTGTAGAAGATCATGATGCCGATGTTCTCGGCAAAGGTCTCGTTGAACGCCTCCAAGGCCGCGCCCTTGACGCCGCTTCCGGCGACCGCAGGGATGGCCTTGATGTCCGTCAGCAGGTCGCCGAGCCGTGCGGGGTCGACTCGCAAGTGCCCGCCCGAGAGGGTCCGCCCCTCTCCCATGAACCTGCGCAGCGAGTCGATGTCCATGTAGGCGGAGAGGCCCATGTACTGGTTCACGACCTGGGCCACCCGGACAGTCCGCACCGACCGCCGTCCCACTAGGAACTCCAGCGAGACCTCGTCGCCGGCAGCCACCTCGAGCACCCGGGCGAGGCTCGACGAAACTACCAAGCCGTGTGGGGGCAGCCCGACCTGCTGCAGCGACTGGACGTCCACCACGCGGAATAGCTCGGTCTCGGGGAGCAGGCCCGTGACAGCCAGCTGCCTCGACTTGGCACGCGAGTGGATCCTCGCCGGCACACTGCGCACCGGTTCGGCGGCAATCACTCCCGGCAGCCGCTGCAGGGCGTGAATGCCGGCGGGCGATACGGCCTCCACGAAGTTGAGCTGCACGTCCTGGCGCTGGGCGAGTCGGAACTGGATGTCCATCATGAGATCGAGAGAGTCGATGGAGAAGGTGCCGACGACCAAGATGGCTACCGACAACGAAATCCCGGCGATGGTGACCAATGAGCGCAGCGGCTGACGCTCGATGTTTCGCACGACGATCCGGGCGGGTTGCGAGAGCAGTCTGCCTAGGCCGAGCCTTTCGACCAAGCTGACCCGGTAGGTGGCCGGCGGCTCGGGACGCATGGCTTCCGCCGGGTGAAGGCGGACCGCCTTGCGAACGGCCGAATTGGCCCCCAGCACGGCTGCCGCAGCCCCAATCAACACCGCCGTGGCGACGGTTTCGGGTTCGAGCCGGTAGGTGAGCACAGGGAAGCGGAAGAATGCGTTGTACATCTGCAGCATGCCCTGCGCCAGCAGGCCGCCCCCGGTCGTGCCGATCACCGTGCCCACGAAGGCCACAGCCAAGGCCCACCAAGTGTAATGGGCGGCAATTTCCCGCTTCCGATAGCCGACGGCCTTCAAGGTGGCGATCTGCTCGCGCTGCACTGCGACGATTCGCCCGAGCACCACATGCAGCAGAAACGCTGCCACCGCGAGAAACACCATCGGTATGACGATTCCGGCCCCCTGCAGGCCCTTCAGCTCGTTCTCCACGGACCAATGGGACAGTTGCAAGGCCCGTGGGATCGCCCCCCAACCCCCGTACGGCTCGAGGAGGGGGTCGAGCTCCTGAATGACTGGTTCCGGGCGCGCTCCGGGCATCAGCAGCAGCGCGACATCGTTGAAGCCACCCTCCATGTCGAAGGCGGCCGCCAAGGCCCGCCGCTCCATCCAGAAGACGCCAAAGCGGGCGTCGTCAGGGACCATGTCCCCCGGGCGGATGGTGTAGATGTACTCGGGCGAGAGACCGATGCCGACCACCTCCAGTTGCCTCCGCCGCCCGTTGAGCACTGCCCTCACCGAGTCGCCCGGACCGAGCCCATGGGCCTCGGCGAAGCCTTCGCTGACCACCACCTCGTCCGGCCTCCCAGGCGCTAGGTAGCGCCCGGCGCTGAGGACGATGTCGTTGACGATCTCGCGCCGCTGCTGAGGGACGGACACCAAGCGTCCCGTCGCGGGCTCCTCCATGCCTTCGACATCCAAGGTGACGTCCATCACCACCCGCAGCTCGGCTTGCGCCACGCCCTCGATGGCTTCAACACGGCTTCTCAGCGACAGCGGAGCCCGCTTCAGGGAGGCGAAGACATGGGCGAACCTCTGCTCTTGGTAGTACCGGTCCATCGTCAACTGCAGGGAGTGGAACGTGCTGAGGTACATGATGAACATCAGCACGCCCACGCCGATGACCATGCTGATGGCAAACGCTTGGCCCTTGATCTTCCACAGGTCGCGCAGCAGCTTTCGGTGGAGGGGGCGCATGGGAAGCTACCAGCGCAGTTCGCTGGCTGCGGCCTTGTTCTCGTTCCGGCTCTCCGACGCGATACGGCCGTTGGAAAGGTGGACGACGCGGTCAGCCATGGCAGCCACGGCGGCGTTGTGGGTGATGACCGCGGTGGTCGTTCCGAGCTCCCGGTTGATCCTCTCGATCGCGTCGAGCACGACCACGCCCGTCTTGATGTCGAGCGCTCCCGTTGGCTCGTCGCAGAGCAGCACGTCGGGGTTCTTGGCAATCGCCCGGGCGATTGCGACGCGCTGCTGCTCGCCGCCGGACATCTGGGCCGGGAAGTGATTGAGCCGTTCGCCGAGTCCTACGATGCTGAGGGCGTCGAGAGCGTCCATGGGGTCGTTCGAGATGGAGGTCACCAGCTGCACGTTCTCTCTGGCCGTCAAGCTGGGGATGAGGTTGTAGAACTGAAACACGAATCCGACATGGCGGCGGCGGTACTCGGTCCGCATGTCGTCATCAGCCTTGGTGAGGTCAAGGTCGCGGTAGGACACGGTGCCGCCAGTGGGAGCGTCCAAGCCGCCGAGTATGTTCAGGAGCGTGGACTTGCCGCTGCCCGAGGGGCCGAGCAGGACGAGGAACTCGGAGGAGAACAGGTTGAAGTCCACGCCGCGCAGGGCGTGTACCTGAACCTCACCCATGTCGTAGACCTTGGTGAGCCCTCGCGCCTTGAAGACCGCCGCGGTGGCCGGTCGGTCATCAAGTCGGTCCGCTTCCGGCATCTTGGGCGGGGCGGGCCGCCGGACGGCCCTCGAGGCACTGCAGGCGCGCTCCCTGACGGATTGTAGCGAACGCGGTCCGGCCAAGCACCTTGTCCGGGCCGAGGTTTCGGATCAGTGCCGTCGCCCGCGCAGGATCTGATGTACGCGAGCGACCTGCCACATGTAATGGCTCGGCTGCCCGTCCTCCAAGGCTCGCGAGACCGCTTGATCCGCCGGCTCTCGCTCGCCGAGAGCCTCGTGGTAGAGGCCCAAGTAGAGCCAAGCATAGAGGTTGGCGCTTCGGGCGCGGCCGGACTCGCCGGCCCGGCGGGCTGCCTCCAAGACGCGCTCCGCGGAGCCAGTGCCTCCGTATAGCGCCAGCACCTCGGCCATCGGGACGCGGGCGTCCTCGTTCACTGGAATCAACCCCGCCCGCGCCGCTGCCAGCCCGTCCGCCGCGGCGACGCACAGGAAGTGCCAGGCGGAGTTCTCGACATCCTGCGGGTTGACGGTGCGGTGGACCTCGAACTGGCGGGCCCCGTCCTCGTAGCGCCCGGCGTAGTAGAGCGCGATGCCGCGTTGCCACAGGTGCGGTCCGAGGCCCGGGTCGAGTCCGGCCGCCCTGTCGAACGCATCGATCGAAGCTTGCATGTCGCCCGCCTTGAAGGCCGCCTCTCCCAAGGCCACGAGCGTCCGGGCCCCGGGAGCGCCCGTGGAGGCTGCCAGCCTCAAGTCGTCGAAGGCCTCCTGGTAGCGCTCCAGCCGATCCCTGGCCACGGATCGAACCCACAGGGCGTCGCGCTCCGATCCGCCCGGCTCCTCGAGTGCAGCGGTCGCGATCCGTTCGGCTTCGGCGGGGTCGCCCGAGCGCAGGGCGTCGGCCGCGTTGCGGACAAGTTGCTGGGCTTCGGACTGGCCGAGGGCGGCGGTCTGAGGCAGCAGGCAGCAGGCGCACACGAGCGTGCGCCAGAGCCGGACAACCGCTGCGGACCGCATGGTGGGACCATAGTACGCGAGAGCTGCGTCGCCGGACCATCCGCAGGCGTTCACAGCCCTAGCGCGGGGTGTTGAGGGAAAGGCGTCAGGCCCGCCTATAATCATGGGGTCGCTTCGGCAGTCCCCCCACATGCATGACCCTTCCGCTGCCCGAGGCCCGATCGAGGCCCTTGTACGCGTATGCAGCCTGAGGCTCGTCGGCCAGGCGCGGCGGCGGGAGTGCTTCTTCGCGCTCGCGACCGCCTTGGCCGGAGGCTGCTGCCTGCTGCTGCTCGGCACTCGCTACGTGCCGTTCGCCGCGCTGCCTCTCGTAGCTGGCCTGGGTGCTTGGGCCGCGGTGAGGCGCTGGAACCTCAGTCTGCCTAGCGGTTACGAGGTGGCACAGCGCATCGACGGCCGGCAGGGCCTGCCGGACCAAGTCGCGACGGCTTACCACTTCCGCACCGCGGGCGTCGGCGGGGCTTCGCGATCCGTGGTGGAGGCGCAGTACGAGATCGCCAGCACGCGGTCGGAGGCAGCGGAGCCGGCCCGGCTGTTCCCTGACGTCCCGTCCGAGTCTCGCAAGGCCAGCGCGATACTGGTCGCTGCCGCCGTCCTGCTGTTCGGACTGCGGGCCGCGGTCCAGGAGGAGCTATCGCTGGAGCCGCCCTTGCCCTCGGCGCTGCTGGCATACCTGCTCGGGCCGGAGGGAAGCGGCCGGGACGAGTCCCTGCGCGCGGCCGGGATCGAGGAGAGTCCTGAGGAGGTGGCGGCTGTCGTAGATGCCGGCCCGCAGACCGGTGCTGAGAGCGATCCCGATCCGGCCGGGCGCGAGCTGCCCGGCGAATGGTACGACGAGGAGGAGGGCTCGGACGAGGCCCCGGAGGTCGAAGGCTTGATCACGGTGCCCTTGGATGAGTTCACCGAACCAGTGATCGAGGAGGCGGGCGGCCCGTCGGAGGCCCCGGGGGACGACGGCGGGGACGACGGTTCGGGCGCACCGCCCGATCCCGCGGACGACAGCTGGGACGAGGAGGCTCAGAGCCTGCTGGACAAGCTGAAGCAGGCGTTCGAGAACATGCTGCAGACCTTGGAGATGGCCTCCACGGACGGGCCCGAGCAACAGCCCGGCCAGGACGAGAGCAGCGGCAGCGCCGAAGAGTCTGACGCGTCGGGCGAGCCGGCCGAGTCCGGCAGTCCGGACGACCAGATGGCCTCCGAGGCGGCCGACGCCAGCATGGAGGGCGGCGAGGCCGGCCAAGAGGCGGGAGAGACCGCATCGGCAGGCAACACCAGCGGCGAGGACAGCAGCGGGGATCAGAGCAGCGGGGAGAACGCGTCGGCCGCGGGCACGAGCGACGGCGACAAGGAGTTCGCGGAGGCGGAGCAGCTGGAGGTGCTGGGGGCGCTTGAGCAGCTCTACATGGAGCGGGCCGAGAACATGAAAGGCGACGTCACTGTGGAGACGCGCCGGGCCGAACAGACCGCGAGCGTGCCCTACCGCGAACGAGAGACCGTTCATGCCGATCGCGGCGGAGCGGTCAGCCGAGACGAGATCCCGCCGGCCTACAGGGCCTACATCCAGAACTACTTCGAGACGCTGAGAAGGAGCGCGGAATAAGTGAACGAGGCAGAAACCACAATCCGGGCCGCGGCCGACCAGGTCGACAGCGTGCGCAGGGAAATCCACAAGGTGATCGTCGGACACAGGGCCGTGGTGGACGGCGTCCTGGTCTCCCTCCTGGCCGGCGGCCACGTGCTGCTGGAAGGAGTGCCCGGACTAGGCAAGACGACCTTGCTGCGGACCTTGGGCGAGGCGCTGCATCTGAATTACTCAAGAATTCAGTTCACTCCGGACTTGATGCCGGCCGACATCTTGGGAAGCGCGGTGATGGACACCGACCGGGTCGGAACGAAGTCTCTGCGGTTCGAGAAGGGCCCGGTGTTCACGCACCTCCTGCTGGCGGACGAGGTCAACCGGGCGACGCCGCGCACGCAGTCGGCGCTGCTGGAGGCGATGCAGGAAAAGACCGTCACGAGCGGCACCACCACGCACCTCATCGAAGAGCCGTTCCTAGTCATGGCGACTCAGAATCCGTTGGAGATGGAGGGAACGTACCCGTTGCCAGAAGCGCAGCTGGACCGCTTCCTGCTCAAGCTACTGGTGGAGTACCCGCAGCGCGACGAGCTGACGGAGATCGTCGATCGGACGGCTACTCGGACCAAGCCTCGCGTCGAGGCCGTGTTGGACCGCCGCCAGATCTTGGAGCTGCGCCAGGCGGCGGCGGAGGTCCTGGTGGCCCCGCATGTCCGGGACTTCGCGATCAGCCTGGTGCTCGCCACGCAGCCCAGGCCCGGCCGCGGCAACGCACTGGCCCGCAAGTACATCCGCTACGGCAGCTCGCCCCGAGGTGCGCAGGCGCTGATCCTCGGCAGCCGAGTCATGGCGACGATGCAGGGACGGCTGCACATCAGTAAGGACGATGTGCGGGCTCTAGCGCTGCCGGCGCTGCGCCATCGGATCATCTTGAACTTCGAAGCCCACGCGGACGGTCGGACGGAGGACGACATCCTGAGCGAACTCTTGGACGCGGCGCAGTAGCTGGGGGCCGGAAGGGGGCCCGTAGAGCGGTGCGGCTTGAGCCCGCTGCAAGGCGCGATCGAGAGTTTTCGTGAAACAATTTGCCGCAAGTATGCGTCCAAGACTATTGAGGATGCAATGTGGGGACGAGGTGACAACCAGCCACTGCCGAGGGCTCTAGGCCTGATCGGGCGCCAGATTCCGTCAACGGGGATGTTCCGCGGCGGGGAAGCGGCTCGAAGGGTGCGAAGTGGCCAACAGCGACGGGATCGGAGACTAGGGAATGCCTCGTCCGACCCCGAGACGCTCGCGGAGTGGATCGAGGCGTTCTTCAACGATGCGCAGAAGGGCTACAGGATGCCGCTTCGGCGCCTGCACGCGATCATGGAGGTCTGGCGCAGGGACGGCCGCGACGTGCGGGCCTATGTTGACGACGATCCGGGGTTCCGGATCGACCTTCCGCGCTTCCGGGTGACCGTCTCGCCGCCAAGGGCCACACCGGAGCCAAGTCCGAGGCCCGCCTAGCACACTTGGCGAGGAACCAACTACAGTTCGGCCAATCAGAGACTCCATCGACGCCAGCCGGATCCAAGACTGTGCATCTTCGCTCAGCCTGCCTCAGCCGGCCAGGGAGAGCGGGACGATGACCCGCCCGGCCGTCTAGTGCTTGGCACATCGGACGAGAACGCTCAAGCCTGCGACCGGCTTGGCGCCGAGGGGGGCGGGCTGGTGGACTTGGTGGTGACGATGCCGAAGCGGATTGCACGGGTCGGCATCCCTCGCGAACAGCTGTCTTGGCGCCACGCTGACCGGACCACGCTCCGGTCCCATGACGATTTCGTGCCGGCCGCTGGGGGCGCTCCGCAACGGGTCTTGCACGAGCCGCTGGCGTGCGCTATTCTAACTGAAGTTGCCGCACCGGCCGCTTGGGCGGCGGCGCAGCCGGGCCTCGGCTCCGCTCCGCTGTCCGAGGGCGGTCCGGTGCCCTGACGATTCTAAGAGGGACGCTGTAGCCGAGGAACACTTTCTCTGGACGGGTGGCCGAGCGGTCAAAGGCAACAGACTGTAAATCTGTCGGGCTACGCCCTACGAAGGTTCGAATCCTTCCCCGTCCACCACTCTCCGGTCGCGGAAGCGAACCAGCGCCCTCAGGATTGACGCAAGAGGACACAGGAACATGGCGAAGCAGAAGTTTGACCGCTCGAAGCCGCACGTGAACGTGGGCACCATCGGGCACATCGACCACGGCAAGACGACGCTGACGGCGGCGATCACGCGCGTGCTGTCCAAGCACGACCCCAGCAACGAGGTGCGCTCGTTCGACTCGATCGACAACGCGCCCGAAGAGCGCGAGCGGGGCATCACCATCGCCACGGCGCACGTGGAGTACCAGACGGCCAACCGGCACTACGCGCACGTGGACTGCCCGGGCCACGCCGACTACATCAAGAACATGATCACGGGCGCGGCGCAGATGGACGGGGCGATCCTGGTGGTGGCGGCCACGGACGGGCCGATGCCGCAGACCCGCGAGCACATCCTGCTGGCGCGGCAGGTGGGCGTGCCGTACATCGTGGTGGCCTTGAACAAGGTCGACATGGTGGACGACGAGGAGCTGCTGGAGCTGGTGGAGCTGGAGGTGCGGGAGCTGCTGTCGGAGTACGACTTCCCGGGCGACGACGTGCCGGTGGTGCAGGTGTCGGCGCTGAACGCGCTGGACGGGGACGCGGCGGCCGAGCCGGGCATCGACGAGCTGATGCAGGCGGTGGACGACTACATCCCGACGCCGCAGCGGGATGTGGACCGGCCGTTCCTGATGCCGATCGAGGACATCTTCTCGATATCGGGGCGCGGCACGGTGGTGACGGGCCGCGTGGACCGGGGCACGGTGAAGGTCGGCGAGGAGATGGAGTTCTTGGGGATCCGCCCGACGCACAAGAAGGTGATCACGGGCGTGGAGATGTTCAAGAAGCTGCTGGACCGCGGGGAGGCGGGCGACAACGTGGGCCTGCTGGTGCGCGGCTTGGCGAAGGACGCTGTGGAGCGCGGGCAGGTGGTGGCCAAGCCGGGCAGCATCACGCCGCACACGCACTTCAAGGGTCAGGTGTACGTGCTGAAGAAGGACGAGGGGGGGCGGCACACGCCGTTCTTCAGCGGCTACCGGCCGCAGTTCTACTTCCGGACGACGGACGTGACGGGCGTGGCCCGGCTCCCGGAGGGCACCGAGATGGTGATGCCGGGGGACAACGTGGAGCTGGACGTGGAGTTGATCGTGCCGATCGCGATGGAGCAGGGGCTGCGCTTCGCGATCCGCGAGGGCGGCCGTACTATCGGCGCCGGCACGGTGTCCTCGATCGTCGAGTGAGGGATCAAGGGAGGTCAGCATGGCGAGAGAAGTCATCACCCTGCAATGCACGGTGACCAAGGACAGAAATTACACGACCACCAAGAACAAGCGCAAGCGGACCGGGCGCCTCGAGCTGATGAAGTACTCGCCGCGTCTCCGCAAGCACACCTTGCATCGGGAGATGAAATAGGCTACAATCGGGAGCAGTGGCCTAGGGGCGTCGGTTAACGGTAAACCAGCGGTCTCCAAAACCGCCAATGGGGGTTCGATTCCCTCCGCCCCTGCCATTCGTCGCCAGTCGCGCCCTGCGTGAGGCGTTCCCCGGAGCAGGAGATTCATGGCCAGAAGACTGACCGAGAAGGATGCGCTGAAGCGTGCGCCACTGCCGGTGCGGATGCGCACCTACACGGACGGCGTGATGCGCGAGCTGCGCCTCGTCACTTGGCCCGGACGGGCCCAAGTCCGCGCTACGACGATGGTGGTGCTGGTCACCGTGTTCGCCTTCGCGCTCTTCTTCGGGGTGGTGGACTACTTCCTAGCGTGGGGCCAGCGGATTGTGTACTCCACCTTCACCCAAGCAGGCTAAGGAGGCCGTGATGATCGAGACTCTCTCCTCGGGGCCAGCCGCGGACGGTGATGGCGGGCGGAAGTTCAAGTGGTACATCATCCAGACGTACTCCCGCTTTGAGAAGAAGGTCAAGGAGACCCTCGAGTCGCGCGTCCAGGCGCTCGGCTTGGAAGAGCAGGTGGGCGAGATCCTCATCCCGACAGAGAGCGTGGTCGAGATGCGGGCAGGCAAGAAGGTGACCGTCAAGCGGCTGCTCTACCCGGGCTATGTCCTGGTGCAGCTGAAGATGGACGACAACCTCTGGCATGCGGTCAAGGGCACCCCGCGCGTGAGCGGCTTCGTGGGCGGCGGGGTCAAGCCGACGCCCCTGAGCGCCAGCGAGGTGAACCAGATCCTCAACCGGCAGCTGTCCTCCAAGGACCGCCCGAAGCCGCACGTGAGCTTCTCCCGCAACGATCGCGTGACGATCGTGGACGGGCCGTTCACCGGCTTCAAGGGCCAGGTTGAGGAAGTGAACGAGGAGCGGAGCACGCTGAAGGTGATGGTGACGATCTTCGGTCGCGGAACCCCGGTAGAGCTCGAATACTTCCAGGTGAAGAAGGCAAATTAGCCGGCGGCTCGAAGAGCGGCGGCGGATTGAAGGCAGGAACGGGCGAAATGGCAGCCAAGCGGAAGAAAAAGGTCACGCAGCAGATCAAGCTGCAGCTCATGGCGGGGAAGGCGACGCCCGCGGCTCCGGTGGGCCCGGCCTTGGGCCAGGCCGGATTGAACATCATGCAGTTCTGCAAGGAGTTCAACGCCCGCACTGCCAAGAAGGAGCTGGAGGGGCTGATCATCCCGGTGGTGATCAGCGTCTATCAGAACCGCAACTACGACTTCATCACCAAGACGCCTCCTGCAGCCGTGTTGATCAAGCGCAGCGCCAATTTGGCGAAGGGCTCGGGCGAGCCGAACCGCCAGAAGGTCGGCGAGATCACGGTGGCACAGCTGGAGGAGATCGCCAAGCAGAAGATGCCGGACCTGAACTGCCACACCGTCGAGCAAGCGATGGAGTGCGTGCGAGGGACGGCGCGGAGCATGGGCGTGCAGGTGGTATAATCGGGAAATCAAACCCCGTGGGAGACGTGGCGGGAACAATTCCGTCCGTCGCTGGCACCAAGGTGGCACATGGCAGGAAAGAAGTACCGCGCGGTCGCGGAGAAGATCGAGAAACGTCCGTACGCCCTGACTGAGGCGATACCGTTTCTTCAGACCAACCAGATCTCGCGATTCAACGAGACCGTAGAGATCCATCTCAACCTAGGGGTTGATCCCCGGCATGCTGACCAGATGGTCCGCGGGACGGTGGTGCTGCCCCACGGGCTCGGCATCGCCAAGACGGTTCTGGTCATCGCCTCCGGGGACAAGCTCCGGGAGGCAGAGGCAGCCGGCGCCGACTACTCCGGCGGGCAGGAATACATCGACCGCATCGCCAAGCAAGGTTGGCTCGGGTTCGACGCCGTGGTGGCGACGCCAGACATGATGCGTTTTGTGGCGCGAGTCGGTCGCATCCTGGGCCCGCGGGGCCTGATGCCGAATCCGAAGGCCGGCACAGTGACGTTTGACGTGGCGGAGGCCGTCCGGCAGGTCAAGGCGGGAAAGGTCGAGTTCCGCGTGGACCGCGGTGCGGTCATCCACGCCCCGGTGGGAAAGCTGGCCTTCGCGGCCGACAAGCTGGCCGAGAACACGGAGACACTGATTGGGGCGGTGATGAAGGCGCGGCCACAGGCAGCCAAGGGCCGTTACCTGCTGAAGGCTTCCATCTGCTCGACGATGAGCCCGTCTCTCGCGCTGAATGTGGCCGAGTTCGGCGCCTAGCGGAGGGATCATGAAGTCCAAACAGCATAAGCAAGCCAACTTGGCGAAGCTCCGCCGGCAGTTCGACGACTGCCCGGCGGTGGTGGTGTGCAAGTTTGAGGGACTCTCGGTCGCGGAGGACCAGGAGCTGAGGGGAGCGCTGCGGGAGCTGGGCGGTCGCTACCAGGTGATCGCCAACCGCCTTGCGTACCTGGCTGCCAAGGACACTCCGTTCGAGTCGACGCTGGAGGGACAGCGGGGCATGACCGCCTTGGCATTCGCCGGCGAGGACGTGGTGGCCTCGCTCAAGGCGCTGGTCACCTACGCCAAGGAGCATTCCACGTTCAAGTTCACGGCGGGAGTGATCGAAGGCCGAGCCTTGGATGTCGACCGGCTGAACGAGCTCTCCAAGCTACCGGGCAAGCAGGGGATCCAAGCCCAGCTGCTCTACCTGATCAACTCGCCGGCCCAACGGCTGATGAGCGCGATCAACGCCCCAGGCCGCGACATCGCGGCCGTGCTGCAGCAGGGCGTGGAGAAGGAAAAGTTCAACAGTTAGCCCCCGTGCGGGGCGCGCTCCGGTTCCAGCCGGGGCCTGAAGTTTCGTTTGGAACTACGAGAAGGAGTACAGAAGATGGCGGACATCGCTGCAATCGCGGAATCGATCAAGGGCTTGACCTTGATGGAGGCCGCGGACCTAGTGAAGAAACTCGAGGACGAACTCGGCGTTTCCGCCGCCGGCGCGGTGGCGGCGATCCCGGCGGGCGGCGCTGCAGGCGCCGAGGACGAGCCGGAAGAGCAGACCGAATTCACGGTCATGCTGAAGAGCTTCGGCAAGGCGAAGATCAAGGTCATCAAGGAGGTTCGTGCAATCACGGGCCTCGGCCTGAAAGAGGCCAAGGACTTGGTGGATCAGGCGCCCAAGCCGGTGAAGGAAGCCGTGCCGAAGGACGAGGCGGAGCAGGTCCGGGACCGGCTCGCCGGTGTCGGCGCAGAGGTGGAAATCCAATAGTTGCGCGGCCTGGCTGCTGGCGCCAGCCGTGGCGTCGATTCCGGGCCGGAGCATGGGCGGGCCTCCTTGCTCGCTTGGCCGACGGGAGTGTCGGTGCAGGCGAGCGGGCGGCGGCTTCTTGGCACGGCCGCGTGATGCGCGGCTCGACATGGAGAGTACAGCCTTTCGTGGCTTCCGCTGGGTGGTCGGAGGCCGTGTCGCGGTGGCGGCAGGCGGTGACCCAGCGGATGTGGCGGCGCTGCGGACCTGCTGCGAGCATCCCGCTCCCGGCAGGTCGCTGGCAGGGCGGCAACGCTCGGTTCGGCCGGGCGAGGGGACGGTTTGCTACACTGTGAAGTAGTCTGGGTACGGCGGTGGGTGCCCGGCTGGGCGGGCTCTCCAGCTGTTTGCTTGGAACGCATTGGAACCGGCGTATTGGCACGCCTGCTGCCACGCGCCGACAAGGCCGGCCATCGTGGCCCACGGCCATCGGGCATTGTGCAGGGTCGTTCCCGCACTCCCGGAACATGTGGCGCTCCAGCGCTGAGCGCTCGGCAAGGATGTTGATATGACGACTGATGCCTACGAGACTGCGGCGTCGAACGGGAACGGTTCGGTCGGCGTTGCGGAGACGGCGCAACGCCACGACTTCTCGGAGATTCGCTCAGCGATTCCGATCCCCAACCTGATCGATGTGCAGCGGGAGTCGTACAAGCGGTTCCTGCAGATGGAGCTGCTGCCCGGCGAGCGGGACCTGATCGGTCTTGAGGCCGTCTTCAAGTCCGTGTTCCCGATCTCCGACTTCCGCGAGATGAGTTCCTTGGACTTCGTGGAGTACACCATCGGGGACTGGGAGTGCAAGTGCGGCAAGCTGAAGGGCCTGTTCCACCTCCGCACGCGCTGCGAGCATTGCCACCAGTCGATCCAGAGCGATCCGAAGGGGCCGCCGCGGCTGCTGTGCCAGCAGTGCGGGCGCATGACCTCCAACAACGTCACGTTCTGCCAGCAGTGCGGTGACCCGGTCGGCCTGAAGCTGCAGTACGAAGTGGAGGAATGCCAGTCACGCGGGCTGACGTACGCGGCGCCGCTCAAGGTCAAGATCAAGCTCACGGTGTTCGAGAAGGAGGGCACTGGAAGCAAGAAGTCGGTCCGCGACATCAAGGAGCAGGAGGTCTTCTTCGGCGAGCTACCACTGATGACGGACCAGGGCACGTTCATCATCAGCGGGACCGAGCGCGTGGTCGTGTCCCAGCTGCACCGCTCGCCGGGAGTGTTCTTCGAGTCGTCCAAGCCCAAGAAGTCGTTTCTCGGCAAGATCATCCCCTACCGGGGGAGCTGGATCGAGTTCGAGTACGACCAAAAGGACCTGCTGCAAGTGCGGATCGACCGGAAGCGCAAGTTCCTTGGCACCGTATTCCTCCGCAGTCTGGGGCTGAATTCGGACAGCGAAATCCTCAAGAAGTTCTACGAGCCCGACGAGATCTTGGTGGATTCAAATGGCAGCTTGGCTAGGCGCGTTTCTGAGAGCATGATCGGCGCGTCGCTGACAGAGACGATTGTCGCTCCCAACGAGGTCGTGGCAGAGGCTGGAACCACAGTTGACCAAGGGTTGATTCGATTGTTGCGTCGCATGAGGCGGCGAGCATTGGCCGCAGATTGCTTGCTTAGCCAAACCAGTCGCGATCTCGGCCTTGAGACTGACGACCCGCCCGAGCAGTTGCCCCGGAACGAGGAGGGGGCCGCGACCGCCGTCGAAGAACCAATGCCGGGCCGCGGGAGCGATTCTGGAGTATTGCTCTTGAGTGCGGGAACGAAGGTCGATCGTGCGATTGATGCGCTAGAACAATCAATCGGGAGGACCTTCGATACGGACTTCGTCTTGAAGGGCCGGACTGTGGCCCGGAAAGGCCGCAAGGTGACGCCGCGGTTGATTCAACAGTTGAAGGAGCACGGCATTGAGAAAGTACGGTGCCATTTAATAGACTTGTCGGGCGCTGTCTTCGCCGAGGACTTGGTGGATCAGGAGAGCGGCGAAGTGCTGAAGGGCTGCGAGGCCAACGCCCCGGTAACGGCCAAGGGGGCAGCCGAAGAGCTCGTGGCGAGCGGGATCAGCAGTTTCGAGGTGGTTTTTCCAGAGATTGACCCATGCGGTACGGTGCTGGCGAGCACTCTGAGGAAAGACACCGTCAAGACTAGGGAAGATGCCCTGCTGGAGGTGTACCGCAAGCTGCGCCCCGGCGATCCTCCCACAGCCGAAACGGCGAGGGATCTGTTCCACGGCATGTTCTTCGACGACCGCAAGTACGACTTCTCGCGTGTCGGCCGCATGAAGTTCAACATCAAGCTGCACAACGATCCGGACTTCACTTCGCTGGACGATCGGACGCTGACTGCAGACGACTTTTTCGCCACGGTCAAGTACCTGCTCAAGCTGCGCCGGAACATCGGCCAGCCCGATGACATCGATCACTTGGGCAACCGTCGCGTGAGGGCAGTGGGCGAACTACTGGAGAACCAGTTCCGCATCGGCCTGATTCGCATGGAACGGGCGATGAAGGAGCGGATGACGATCTATCAGGACATGTCGAGCGCCATGCCGCACGACCTGATCAACGCCAAGCCGGTCATGGCCGCCGTACGGGAGTTCTTCGGGTCCTCGCAGCTCTCGCAGTTCATGGACCAGATCAACCCCTTGTCCGAGATCACTCACAAGCGACGGCTGTCGGCGTTGGGGCCCGGCGGGCTGTCGCGGGAACGTGCCGGCTTCGACGTCCGGGATGTGCATACGACGCACTACGGCCGCATCTGCCCGATCGAGACGCCGGAAGGCCCCAACATCGGCCTCATCAGCTCGCTGGCCTGCTTCGCGCGCATCAACGAGCACGGCTTCATCGAGAGCCCCTACCGCCGGGTGGAGAACGGGCAGATCGTCGACGAGGTGAACGTCTCCTACGCCGGGGACACGAGCCTCCAAGCCGGGACAGTCGTTGCGAGAGAGGTAGCCGAAGCGGAGAATGCCCGGCTTCAGGCGGTGGTGCTGGACTCGGGCGACACGGGGCTTGAGGTGGGCCAAGTCGTTTCGCTCGCGGAATTCGACCGCGCCAATGGCGAGATTGCCGGTCAAGCGGTGGTGGAGGACGCGGGCGACTCCGACTTCCAAGTCGGCGAGGTCGTTGCAATCGACGCCGTCAGCAAGCTCGAGGAGGACTTCGCACAACTGCTGATCGTGGAGGATCCGGGCGACACAGGGCTGGCCGAGGGCCAGATGCTCTCTAGGGAAGAGGCCGAAGAGGTCAATCCGGAGGATGATGCCTGCTCCTTCCGGGACTACCAGCCGCCTCGGGTGAAGATGGCGGAACCGGCAGACATTGATCCGCCGGAAAAGGCCGTTTGGTCCACGCATTGCGACTATCTCTCCGCTTGGGAGGAGGACCAGTACGTCATCGCCCAAGCCAACATACCGATCAACGACAAGGGCTTCATCGACAGGGAGTTTGTCAACTGCCGTGTGGCTGGAGACTTCCAGTTGAAGCGGCGGGCAGAGGTCCAATACTTGGATGTCAGTCCCAAGCAGTTGGTATCGGTGGCTGCGAGCCTGATTCCGTTCCTTGAGAACGACGACGCCAACCGGGCGCTGATGGGCTCCAACATGCAGCGCCAAGCTGTGCCGCTTCTCCGTGCAGACTCGCCGATCGTGGGAACTGGGATGGAGAAGATCGCGGCGCGCGACTCTGGAGCGGTCGTTCTCTGCAAGCGCGACGGGATTGTCGATTCGGTAGACTCCGAGCGCATCATCGTCCGTGTGGAGGACACTGGCCACGAGGAGGAGCTGTCCAGGGAGGTCGGGGCGGACATCTACCAGCTCATCAAGTTCCGTCGCTCGAATCAGAACACGTGTATCAATCAGAAGCCGATCGTTGTCGCGGGTCAGCGAGTCGTTCGAGGCCAGATCTTGGCAGACGGACCGTGTACCGACAGCGGTGAGCTGGCGCTCGGTCGCAACGTGCTGGCGGCCTTCATGCCGTGGCGCGGATACAACTTCGAGGACGCGATCCTGGTCAGCGAGAGGTTGGTCAAGGACGACTACTACACCTCGCTCCATGTCGAGGAGTTCGAGGTGGATGCGCGAGACACCAAGCTTGGACCGGAGGAGATCACACGCGACATTCCGAACATTTCGGAGAGCTACCTGCGCAACCTCGACGAGAGCGGCATCATCCGAGTTGGTGCGCGAGTGGGGCCGGATGACATCCTGGTCGGCAAGGTCGTGCCGAAAGGAGATGTTCAGCTCACGCCTGAAGAGAAGCTTCTGCGAGCGATCTTCGGGGACAAGGCTGGCGAAGTGAAGGACGCGTCCAAGCGCTGCCCGCCCGGCGTCAGCGGGATCGTTGTCGGCGCCCAAGTGTTCTCCCGCAAGGGAGTCGATAAGGATGCGCGAGCCCTACAGATTGAGGCCGACCAGATTGAGCGGCTCCGGAGGAACTTGGATGATGAAAAGCGAATCCTGTTTGATCAGCGGGCGGACCGCCTTGAGGAGTTGATAGGAGGGAAGCTGGTCTTGGATGTCCTCCATGACCAAGAGACTGACAAGGTGCTGGTCAAGGCGGGCGAGACTCTGGAGCGAAGCCACTTCGAGCGGCTTCCCGCTCGGGAGCTCAAGAGGCTCCGACTGGAAGATGATGTAGATGACCGTGATGGTGCAATCGATTCCATCGAGACGATGACAATTCGTCAGATCCAGACGCTCGACGACCTCACGGACGAGAAAATTGCCAAACTGCGCAAGGGGGACGAGCTGGCTCCCGGTGTGATCAAGTCGGTCAAGGTCTATGTCGCCATGAAGCGCAAGCTCTCCGCCGGGGACAAGATGGCCGGTAGGCACGGCAACAAGGGTGTTATCGCCCGAGTGCTACCTGAAGAGGACATGCCATTCTTGCCTGACGGGACCCCTGTTGAGATCGTTCTCAATCCTCTAGGCGTCCCGTCGCGAATGAATGTAGGGCAGATTCTTGAGACTCACCTCGGCTGGGCTGGCCATCAGCTGGGTCTCAAATATGCCGTGCCCGTGTTTGAAGGAAAGGGCGAGGAATTCATCAAGCAGCAGCTGTCGAGGGCCGGCCTTCCGTCGTCAGGCAAGACCGTCCTGTATGACGGAATGACGGGCGAGGAATTTGAACAGGAAGTCACAGTCGGCATCATCTACATGCTGAAGCTCAGTCACCTCGTTGATGACAAGATCCACGCTCGGTCAATCGGACCCTACTCCCTGATCACGCAGCAGCCTCTAGGTGGCAAGGCCCAGTTCGGTGGGCAGCGCTTCGGAGAGATGGAAGTTTGGGCACTTGAAGCGTACGGCGCAGCTCACATTCTCCAAGAACTGCTGACAGTTAAGTCGGACGATGTGTTCGGCCGGTCCAAGATCTACGAGTCTATCGTCAAGGGTGAGTCGGCCATGAAGCCTGGCATTCCCGAGTCCTTCAACGTTTTGATTCGAGAGTTGCAATCTCTCTGCTTGGATGTTGAGTTGGTCCAGTCACAGCAGGACTTGATCGAAACCGCCTTGGCTGCCGACTGATCGACGGTAATCGGCATCAACGCCATGGACTGTTCCACGAACTGCGCGACCTGCTGGGCCTGAGCCACGACGCGCTGACCAACCGGGACCCGAAGACAAGCCCCGTGGGCGTGCGGGCGCAGTGGCTGGCAGCGCTCGAGGCCCGCGCCGAAGACTACTGCGGAGACGTCCGTCGACGAGTGAAGGCCTTGGTGCATGACATGCAGGATCAACCCGAGCAAGCCGTTCTGGCTACCAATCTGCTCTTAACCGGCCTAGGTGGAGATCGTGTGCGGCACTCTGGACGAGCTGCCGGCCGCCTTCGCCCAGCTGCACTGGTCGGTCTCCATTTCGACCTTAGGATCGCCACCAACGCGCCTCGGACATGCGACAGCTCATTCGCGACTGGGATTCGCCCCAATCCTCATCTAATCCAACCGAATCCTGACGCAGTAGAGATCCTGTGACAGAATTCTGGAAGACTCCCAACCTATACTTGCTTCAATCAAACACTCGGTAGAGGAGTTGACACAAGTGATGGCCGAGAGACTGGAGACAAGGAGGGAGCGTCCTCAAGAAGACACCTACGATATGAATAGTGAGGTATAGTCTGCTGTGAGGAGACGCAACAACGCGATTCTCGAACCAAGACAGATTTGCCGCTCATTGGATATTCTTGCTGCCAAGATTGACAGATAATAACCTAGCGACACGTCATGGACGCTAACTAATATTCAACTTGTTCCGGGACAAAATACGAATCGACTGAGCATCAAATAAGATATGTCTTTTATCCCGAGACGACAGTTTGGTGAACTCTCATTCGATCGTAGTCAGGTTGCCAAGCGAGAATCAATCCGGCCACGGGGAGTCATCTGGCTTCGACAATAGTCCATGTCGTATCTTGGTTCTTGCGCAACGACCAGCTTAACTGTCCGAGACTGAGCTGCTCGGTGCTGCACTGCCACCCGTCCGCATCATCGACGATGGAGAGTAGTACGCACGCCTCACCATCCGATCCGACCTCAACGATGCCTTGCATTCCTGCCACCGAAGTGCGGCAGCGATCGCCCAGATTGAGGACTAGCCCGACTGTGCAGCTGACGGCTGGCAGTAGGGACTGCGCGCTGTCGATTTCAAGGATCGGTCCGACTGCTGATGCCACTCCATCTACAAGCAAGCCCAGAGCATGCGGCCCAGACGGCACGGCCTCAGGAATCGCCACGACAAGCTGCTGCAGGCCCGCGAAGTGTGGCGCGCCACCAGCGTAGCGAATATTGCTGGAATCAACTTCCATCTCGCCGATCATGACTCTGAGATTCGCAGCCTTTAGGGGGCGCAGGTCCGAAACGAGTTCGCCGTCCGCATATGCAGGCATCGCCGATCCGAACCCCGTACCGAAGAAGGTCAGCGTCTCACCCGGCACGGCTGGGTAAGTGCGTAGGCCCGGCAATGACCCAGTGGCAGCGGCCAAGTCCAGACTCCTCCGAACGGCTGATACGCCCGAACCGTCCGGGAACTGCAGCAGGCTAGGCTGTACGGCAGTGATCTGAATCGCGACCGCTTCGCTTGCGACCGCGTCCGGTGTGTCGCAATCCCGCACCAGTCTGACGGTCGACGCCCCCAATCCCGCATCGGACGGAATCTGGAACGTGACCTTGTCCGACGAGACGTTCAGGAGCCGTGCCCGTCGAGAGCCGACCTCGACACAGACCCCGTGGACGCGCTCAGGCAGCCTCCCCCCATTGTCCAAGGAGCTCGTCGGACCCTCACTGCCACTTACGAAGTTTGATCCGGCCACTGAAGCAATGGCACCTAGTGCCCAGTGTGGAGAAGCAGCGACCGTGGTCTGGAGTATGTCACCTGTTTCGGAAATGGCCGGCGGCTCCCTCGGAGTTGCCGGCTCGATCGTGAGTCGCTGGGAGAATATGTTGTCCCGCACTTGATCCCGCCCCCCGCTGGCGCCGTTGCCGACGAACAAGAGGGTGATGGGCCCCACATTCTCGGATGGCATCGTCCAAGCCACTTCCCATGCTGCGGAACTCCCCACGACCGGCCGTATATGGGTGGCCCACCATACGTCGCTCAGCAGGTCGCCGCATGGCCCTGGCTTCGTTCCGAGATTGTCCCCATTCCGAACCTTCACCAGAGCACCAGCCTCGGTACTCCCGGGTTGCATAGTGCCACCAGTTCCGCACCGGTTCTGGGATCCCTCTGCGACTGGCGGGCCAGACCGGGCCATCACCAAGAAGCCCACCACATTTGCGGTGTCGTCAGTGAAGTTCATCACAAGCGACACCGTCTCGCCCGGCTCGTAAGAGTAGTCCGAGGCCGGCGCTCCGTTGACAAGGATCTCGACCATGGCGGCAGGACCGTTGGACACACCTCCGTAGTGGCACTGCGTGCAGGACTCGTTGGGGAAGTAGTCGGTCCCTCTCAGAAACGGGATTCCCCCGCCCGATGAGGCTACGGTGGTGGCCGGGAGCAGGAGGGATGCGGCTACAGCGAGGCCGGCGATCAAGATTCTTGAGGCGTAGGGCATGCCTTCACCAGTCTAGACCGTCACGGACAGCGAAGGCCTGGAGGCACCTCCTGCCAAGAGACCTTGGAGTTACCAGCCTGACGCTCACTCGTAACGCAGCACTTCAGCAGGTTCCACGCCAGCGGCGCTGCTTGATGGATAGATCGTGATCACGTAGCTGATTGCCACCGCCGCTAGAGCTACGAATACCGCGTCCAAGGGGCGAGGAGCGAAGGGAACGTACTCCAGTCCGTAGACTTCGGAGTTGAGCCGGATCAGCTGGTGCCGATCGCAGAGCCAGCAAACCGTGTGGCCCAAGATCAGACCGATTACCGTTCCCAGAGTGCCGATGATGATCCCCTGCCACATGAAGACGCTTCGGATCTGGCGCGTGCGCGTCCCCATGGACTTGAGGATCGCGATGTCCTTCGTCTTCTCGACCACCATCATCACGAGCGAGATCAGTACGTTGAGCGCCGCCACCACCATGATGATGCCGATGATCAGCGCGGTGACGAGCTTCTCCGTGTTCAAGGCTGCGAACAGCGCTTGGTTGCGCTCCATCCAGGTCGAGGTCGAGAACTCCTCGCCGGCGGCGGTCTCAATCAGCTGTGCGGCCTCGCCGGATACCTCCAAGTCGACAAGTCGAACCTCAAGCGAGTTGACCACGTCAGGAAGCGACAGGGCTCGCTGGGCGTCTCGCAGGAGGCAGATGCTCCATAGGTTGTCGAGTTCATAGAAGCCCGTCTCAAATATGCCGACAACCTGAAACCGCTTGAAGGACGGGATGCGGCCCAGCGGCGTGATTTCTCCCTGCGGGTTCAGCATCGTCACGATCGTCGATACTCGTGCCCCGATTCCATCCGCTAGATGACGTCCCAGCAGGACGCCCGGGTACTCGCCCGCCATGCGCTCAAGATCCTCAGCCGAACCCTCAACGATCTTCGAGAGCAGGTCGGACACCCTTGCTTCCTCCTCTAGCAGGACCCCCTTCAGGAAGCAGCCCTTGGCCCGAACGGGCGTGGAGATCATCATTTCTCCGTACAGCGCTGGAGCAACGGCATCCACCGGTTCGAGCTGGCTCAGGTCGGCGGCTAGCGTCGTGTAGTCCTCGATGCCGAAGCCCGGTGTCGTCTCGACCAGGTTGATATGCGAGCTGGCTCCGATCAGGTGGTCCCGAATACCGCCTTGGACGCCGTTGTTGATCGCCATCGCGATGATCAGCGATGCCACGCCAGCAGCAACGCCGGTGACCGACAGCACAGTGACGATCGAGAAGAATTGCTCTCGGCGTTTGGCGCGCAGGTATCGCTGGGCAACATAGAGTTCGAATTTCACTCAAGAACGATCCTGACGACCATTCTCGCTCACGGCCGCTGCTGCGTCAGAGGCTGGTTGCCCAGAGGCCTCAGGAGACTGGCACCGAACGGTCAGCGGCAGGCGGAGGACTTGGCTGCGGGTGCGATGAGGGGATTCCTGACGCAGCTAGCACGGCCGCCAGCCAACCTACTGGGATACGCCAGCTGCACGATCTCACCGAGAGTTCGGGTGAACACGGAGCGCCACGCGTCTCAGTACGTTGGCATGCATGGTTCTGAACGGTACGACCTCAGGAGGACGATGGGGTCCAGCAGGCGCCACACTAGCTTGCCACGCAGGCTTGGGTCCGCTTGGTCACGTCTCGCCTCACAGCAGACACACCGCCAGTGTTCTGCGATTCCTGGCTGGCGAATCGCGAGCTGGAAACGCCAGTCGAGAAGTGCCACGTTATCGAAGCAGCCAGCCGGAGTGGAACATTCGCTCTTCCGGCTGGGCAACGCTAGCCGGATTGCCGGTCAGGCAACGAGGTCACAGCCTAGTTCGCACTCGCTATGGATTGCTGAGGCAGCCGTGCGCAAGTCTCGCTCATTCACGACGATAGCGATTGTAAGTTCACTTGATCCTTGAGCTATTGCGATGATGTTGACTTGCCTTTCGGAAATGGCAGTGAACAGGCGGCCCGCCAAGCCGGGTGTTCCTCGCATGCCCTCACCCACCGCGGCCAACAGACCTACGCTGTGATCGACATCGATCGGGCGCAAGTACCCATGAGCCAGTTCTAGCGCTAGTTCCTCACGCAAACCTTCCAGTGCGGCGCTCACGTCACCCGTTCGTACGAGCATGCAGAAGTTGTGCCGGAAGCTCGACCGAGTCAGCAGCAGCACCTCGACCTTGGCACGAGCCACGGCGACCAGAGCACGAGCCATCAGCTGTGCGCCCGACATGGACAGCTGAGAGGCTTCGATGGCAATCAGGGAGACCGAGGCCAGAGACGTGATAGCTCGAACCCCCCGCCGCCGTGCAGGGCGGTCGGAGATCTTGGTACCCGCACGCTCTGGACGGAACGTGTTCCGGATGCGCACCGGGATGGCTCGCTCGGCGAGCGGAGTCAGCGTTCTGGGATGGAGCACCTTGGCGCCGTTGTAGGACAGCTCCGCCGCCTCGCTGTAGGTGACCTCCGTCAGGAGGCGCGCATTGGCGGCGATTGAAGGGTCGCAGCTGAGTATCCCGTCCACATCGGTCCAGATCCACAGTTCCGCCACATCTAGAGCGGCCGCCACGATGGCTCCGGAGTAGTCCGAGCCGCCCCGCCCCAAGGTGGTCGGCGTTCCGTCGGGCGTGGCCCCGTTGAAGCCGGTTATGACCGGCACCGTGCCTGCACTCAGGAGCGAGCTGAGGACGGCTCCGGCCTTGACCGTCGTTCCTTCCATATCGGGCAGGGCGCTGCCGAACTCAGCATCCGTGACGATGCAGTCGGCACCCGACACCGGTGTGGAACTCACGCCGAGGGCCCTGAGACGCTCGCTCAGGAGGAGGGCGGACAGGCGCTCACCGGTCGGAGCGGCCTCGTCGACGGACCGCAGCGGCTGTTCCCCCAGCAGGAGCATGCCATGCGCGATTCGGGCGAAGTCGTCGAGAATCGTCTCCATCCGCTTCCGGACTTCGTCTCGGCGCGGGGCGGGAACGAGACTGTCGCAGGCCGCGAAGTGTTTGCCCCGCAGCCGGGAGAGATTCCGCTCCACCGTCTCCGAGTCGCCGTGCGCCGCCGACTTGAGAGTAGCCAACAGCCGGTTGGTCACTTGTGACATCGCGGAGACAATGACCGCAACTGGCCTCTTGCTCGATTCGTCCGCGATCAGACCGGCCACATGCCGGATCACTTCCGGCGAGCCGAGGCTCGTCCCGCCGAACTTCATCACCACCATGGAGGAATTCTGCATCGCCGGAATCTGCTAGCCGCTGGTTGGGGGCGGGGAAGCCACTTGCGGCCGCTGCTGGGAAGAACGTACGGGGGACTGGGCTTCGGCCCGCTGTGGGGCCAAACTACGCAGGGACTTCAGGAGTCTCCCACCGGAGATGCACTCCGTACTTCTTCAGTTCCTCCTCGTAGTAGTTCCGATGCATCACTTGCCACTCCTCGCTGCCCTGCTGGATCTCGCGCTCCTGCGACGTGATCATCCCCCGGGCATGCTGGTCGCACCGCTCCTCCAGCATGAGGATGTCAGTTAGGTGCTTCTGGATCTCGATCCTCGTTTGGTTCCAGCCCTTGCCCATCAGCGTCCCGGGAATCCTGGGGAGCACCGACGCCAGCTTGTGGGAGATTTCCAGCACCTTCTCCCTATTGAGCTTCATGGTGCGAGGCCCCCGGCCCGAGTGGGCTGCCGGGGTCACCTTCCGCTCTGCGAGGATCTTGCGCTTCACTCGACTGAACATCTCGTGGTAGGAAATGCTCTGCAGGCGGATGTAGTCGTTGTACTGGGCCAGCAGCGCCCGAGCCTCAGCGTTGATCTCGTCCTCCAAGGAAAGATCGTCGTAGACAATCGTCTCGAACGCCTCCGCAACCCGGTCGGGCTGCCTGAACACGCACCCCGATCTCGAAACAAGCCGCTTGGCGAGCTCCTTAGCCAAGAAGGTTACGAACGGCGCAGGGATCAGCATCCGGTAAGTCTCTTCAGTTTATCGAGTCGGGCCGGCGCTTGTCTACCACCCACCGAGACGGGGGGCCGTCAGGCGGGGATGGGCTGTCGCGTCAGGGAGGAGGCTCAGCCTCGGATCGTCCTGATCGATTGGCGGCCCACAATCCACGGCGCAAGGATCTAGCCGGCTTCCTACGTCTCGGCTGGCAAGTGACGACGCAGTCCAGACGAGTCAAGTTGCCACTGACGGGCCTTCCTGTCGGCGGTGAGCTGTTCAGCTTCGTTCGATACAGTCGTCAGATGGCCAAGATCACGCCCCTCACGCAGGACCTGTGCCGGTACATGCTCGCTCACCGAGCCCCCGAACAGCCCGTCCTGGAGGATCTGCGCCAAGAGACAGTCCGGCAGGCCGGCGACCAAGCCGGCATGATGATCTCCCCGGAGCAGGGCACCCTCCTGAGAATGCTGGTGGCCGCCACCGCGGCTCGAATCGTAGTCGAGGTGGGAACCTTCACCGGTTACAGCGCCGCCTGCATGGCTATGGCCCTGCCAGCCCGCGGGAAGCTGATCTGCTGCGACGTCAGCGACGAGTGGGCCTCCCTGTGCGCCCGCTACTGGCAGCGCTGCGGCGTCGCCGATCGAATCGACCTGAGAATCGCGCCCGCCATCGACACGCTGGAGGCCCTGCCCGACGACTTGCGCATCGACTTCGCTTTCCTAGACGCCGACAAGGTTAACTACGTGGCCTACTTCAAGGCCATCCTGCCCAAGTTGCGCCGCAACGGTCTGATCGCCGTGGACAACGTGCTGTGGCACAACTGGTCCATGGACGCCTCCAACCAAGACGAGGAGACCGTCGGCATCCGCGAGTTCAACGAATTCGCCCGCACCGACTCCCGGGTTGACAGCGTCATGCTGCACATCGGCGACGGGCTGACGTTGATTCGCAAGCGCTGACCTGCAGCGTCCGCCAGTCCTGCGCGACTGGCCCCGGCCCGCCTGTCAGCCCACTTCCAGCAAGCTCTCGCGGACCCTCTCCTCAGGCACCTGGATGCCGAGGCCGGGGCCGTCGGGCACCGTCACCTGGACGCCATCCATCTCGATTCCTTCCGCCATCAGGTCTGCCAGGAACTGAGGGCCGTTCAGCTCCGGCGGCAGGAGCAGGTCCAAGGTGGAGTAGAGATGCACGGACGCCATGAGGCTGATTCCGGCGTCCGTCAGGCCGCTGCCGAGCAGCCCCAGACCATGCGCCTCCGAGACGACCGCGCTCTTCGCGCAGTTCGTCACCCCGCCGCTCTTGGAGACCTTCAGCACGACTAGGTCGGCCACCCGCATCTCCGCCGCCCGCGCGACGTCGAAGATCGAGAAGCAGCCTTCGTCGATGGCCACCGGGAAGACGCTCTTCTCCCGAGCCCTCCGCAGGCCCATCCAGTCCTCACTGCGGACCGGCTGCTCGAAGCAGCGGATGTTGCTGAAGTCCTTCAGCGCCTCTAGGAACCGCTCAAGCTGGATGGGCTGGTACGACTGGTTGGCATCCAGCCAAATGTCGATGTCCGGGCGCGCTAGGGAAATGGCCTCCAGCCGCCGCACATCCTCCTCCGCGTCTCCCGCCACCTTGACCTTGAAGCATCGGCAGGCCGGCCATTTCGACACCTCGTCGGCCATCTTCTGCGGCGTGTCAATGCTCACGGCGAAGCACAGTTCGACGGTGTCGCGGACCTTTCCCCCGAGCAGACGGTGGAGCGGCACCTCAGTTACTTGGCCCGCCAGATCCAGCATCGCGATCTCAAGTGCGCTCTTGGCGAACGGAGCGCCGTTGCTCACCGCGGGGCGGATCGCCGCGTCCATCTGCCGCTTCAGGGCGTTCCACTCGAAGGGAGACTTGCCGACAGCCATCGGAGCCAAGTGGTGGCGCAGCGTTCCGACCACGGCCTCGAGGGTCTCGTACGACCATGCAGGCACGGTGTTGGTCATTCCCCATCCGACATGTCCGTCTTCAGTCTCAGCACGCACCAGGACGTAGCTTCCGGGCTTGCCCTTACCGCCGACCAGCCCAACGCCGATCGCGAAGGTGGACCGGAACTCGATCCCGACCGGGAGTACTTCCACTTTGGCTATCCTCCACCCCCGTTCGGCCTGCGCGGCCCTCAGCGGCGTGGCGCCCAGCGCTCCGGCGCCTGCCCCTGCAAGCAGCTGGTGAAACGTTCGGCGGTTGACACTCATGGAAACTCAATCGGAGGAGCAGGCCCCGCGGAGGGCTCTCCCGACCCGATTGTACAGGGCCTCAACGGACAGCAGGTCATCGTGATCCGCAGAGCGAGCCGGACTCCGGAGCCCTCGCGCTAGGATTCGCCGGCTGGCAGGCTGCGCCCTCCAAGTCGCGGTCACCCTGCGTCGCTGTCGGGGCGGGCAAGGCTAGAACGTCCCCGGGGGAACTGAGCGCCATCCCTCCTTGGTGATCTGCACGTGTTGCACCGCTCCTGAAGCACCAACCGGGCGCTGCCGGACGCCGTTAACAATCATCCTGGCACCGCCTGCGTTGCCGAACGTAATCTGGACCAGGTCTGTCGCCGCAATCCGATGGCGGTCCCCGGGGCGCAGCATGACTTGGTGGGCCTCGCGGCCATCGGCAAGGATGCGCAGCCAGACAATCTCCGAGGCCAAGAGCTCAACGATGATCGAGTCGGCGGCCGGCATAGGAGACGATGTTGTGTTGACAGAGCCAGAGTCGGTGGCAGGCGTAGCCGGCTGAGGCTGAATCCCCGCTGACGGGGCGGCCTGAGCGGCTGTAGGCGCCTCTGTCGAAGTGGACTCTGGATTCCCAGATCGATCGGAACTGGGAGAACTGGGAGCAGCGCTGGGAGTCGGGGCGCCGTCGGAGTCGGACTCCACCGGTCCTGCTGTAGGGGCTGTCGGCGCCTCAGCCGCCTCTGGCGTTTCGTCCTCGGAGCCGCTCAAGCCAATGCCCCAGTATGCCCCCCCGACAATGAGGGCTATCGCGACGGCCAAGGTGGTGATGCGGCCTTGGTTCTTCACGCCGGACTTGATCACGGACACGATGGGGCGAGTGTTGATCAAGCCCGGCTTCTGTGGTTCCACCAGCAGTCGTCCGAGATCCACACTCTGGGTGGACGGGGGGACTACGCGTTGGATCGCAGCCACAGCTTCGTTCTTGTCAATGCCGAGGTGCTCGGCATACTGCCGCATGAAGCTGACCAGCCGGAATTGGTCCGGTAAGGCACCGTAGCGCTCCTCCTCTAGGCAGCGGAGGAAGTGGGTCGGTATCTTGGTGACCTCCGCCACATCGGCCAAAGTCAGATTCTTTTCCCGTCTGGCGGCCCTGAGTCGCTGGCCTAGGGACTGCTCACTGGCGGGCATACGCACTGAACGGCTGTCCTTGATTATAGAAACTGGGACAGGTGGGCCGTAGCGCGACCCCCGGCGGAACCCGATGCATCTGATTCCTTCGAGCTGGTCGTGCTGGCCAAGCGGGCCGCTAGGAAACCAATGACGGACCCAAGAAGGACGCATCGCGGGCTCGGACCGTGCCCGCTATGCGGCTCCCGCGCCTGTCATGAACTGTTCACGGGCTACGACAGATTCCTAGTCAGCACTTTCCGAAGGTACCGCATTCTGGAGTGTGCCGTGTGCGGCTTGCTCCGGCTAGATCCGCCGCCTGTCGAGCTGGAAGGCATCAGTCGGCCGATTGGCGAAACGCTGTGGGGCGGGCCGACGGTGCTGCCCAGCCGGATCGCGACCTGGTTTCAGCGGCCGACTGCATGGCTGCGGCGGAGTCGCGCCCTCAAGCACATCCAAGGCCCGGGTCCGGTTCTGGAAGTACGGTGTAGCGGACCGTGGCTTGCCGGCAGGACTCGCAAGCCCGCTGTTCGGCTGGACCTCCGAAGAGGGTCTCCACCGGATGAGGGCGTGTCGTGCATGCTTGCGGATCTAGGGCTCGGCGGCGCTGATTTCGAGGCGGTCACTTTGCTCCATGTGCTGGAACGAGCGGCCAATCCCATGACCCTTCTCAAGGAATTCCGCCGCCACTTGGCACCTGGAGGGAAACTGCTGCTCCAGTTGCCCAATCCAGACTGTTGGCCGGCGCTGCTCTTGGGCGGCGGCTGGGCTGGATTCGACATTCCGCGCCGGCGGTTCCTCTTCCGTCCGGCCGGCCTCGGGCGCCTGCTCAGCGAGTGCGGATACGAACTCATCGAGTGTCACCGCCTGTTCGGGGCGGAGGATGCTTTGAGCTTGGCGGCTAGCGTCGCCCCGTCGCTGCACCCTGCGGTCCACCGCATCCTGAATCCTGACCGGTCGCTTCTCACGAGGGCGGCGAACGACCTGCTGTTCTGGACTCTGGCGGCCGCGGTGTCGCCGCTCACCCTGCTTGAAGCGATCTCGGGATCCGGGGGCAGCTTGCTGGTCACGGCCCGTCGGCTGGACGACTAGTCCAGCGGGGTTGGGCGGAGGACGTCGCGGCCTGCTGGAAGGGCGCCGCTCGGACTGCGAACGAGTCGCGCTCGTGCTGGACCACATCAACACTTACGCGCCGGGACCGTCCTACGGAGACTGTGAGCCCCAGCACGCCCGGGAGTTGGCGCAGCAGATCGAGTTCCGCTGCCGGCCACAGCGCGGCAGCTGGCCGAATGCTGCGGTAGTTGAGCTCGGCGCTCTGTCGCAGCAGTGCCTCGGGCAATGTCGGATCCGCGATCTCGACGCGTGGACTGGCGCAGGACCATCGACGATGCCCGGTCCAATTTGAAGTCAGTTGATCCGCTGATCGTGCCGTAACGGCACACTAGGTCTCGGTTCGCCCCGGCCTTGGAACCAGCGCCCGCCGGGTTCCGGAATCTCTGCGATTCTGAAGTGGCCGGCGCCTGTCGGCAGATCCGGATTTTTTGTGAACCGGCGATCAGCATGCCGCGCCCTAGCCTCACCCGTGTGGCCCGCGCTGGCGATGGTCGCGCCTTCCGCCAGCCGCGGCGAAACTCCCCAAGCGTTCGTCCGAGCGGGCCAGGCCGCCATGGACTGGACCCGCCGGTTCGTCGAGCTGGGGCCCCGACCCGCCGGTTCGCTACCTTTGTTCGCGCAATTCAACCTCATTCGGGACGCGCTCTCGGCACTCTCCTGCGCAGTCGAGGTGGATGCGTTCGTCGAGCCCACACCCGTCGGCGCCCTGACGATGCGCAACATCATCGCCCGCTTCGGGCCGCCGGCGGCCCGCGGCGCGATCGTAGTCTCGGGGCACTATGACACCTTCAGGAGGGTTCGGGGCTTCGTCGGCGCCAATGACGGAGGGTCCTCGGCTGGACTCTTGATGGCCCTCGCCGAGCGGCTCGACCAGACGCAGCCCGGGCCGGTCTGGCTGGCCTTCTTCGACGGCGAGGAGAGCACCGTGGCCTGGCGGGATCAGGACCACACCTACGGCAGCCGCCGCACCGCCCGCCGATGGGTTTCAGACGGCACCGCGGAGCGGGTCCGGGCCCTGATCAACGTCGACATGATCGGCGACCGGGACTTGGCGCTGCTGGGCGAGCTGAATTCGACTCGCTGGCTACGGGAGCAGGTGTGGAGCGTCGGGCGGAGGCTGGGCTACCAGCGGGAGTTCGGACCGCGATCCGGCTATGTCGAGGACGATCACGTGCCCTTCCTGCAGGCGGGAATCCCGAGCATCAATCTGATCGACTTCGAGTACGGGCCGGGAAACCGGTTCTGGCACACGCGCGAGGATTCGATGGCCAAGCTGGCCCCGCGCAGCTTCGCGGTGGTGCTGCATGTCCTGGACGAAGTGATCGAGGAGCTGCTTCACCCCTGAGCCATCCCGACCGGATCCGGATCAGCCCTCGTAGCGCCTCCAGCGCTCGGGGTTCATCTCATAGCCAATACCCGGACGGTCCGACACGGTTAACCGGCCGTTGCGCAGGTCCTCGGCCGGGCGGACGGCGTCCGCGCGCCAATCGACCTCGCCGAAGGCCAGCTCGAGGATGTCGAAGTTGGGGAGCGTGGCACAGACATGGGCGGCCGCCATGTTCCCGACGGGGCTCGCCGGCCCGTGCGGCGAAGTGAGCATGCCAGCCCCTTCCGCCATCGCGGCGATCTTCTTCAGCTCGTACATGCCCCCGCAGTACTTGACGTCCGGCATCACCGCGTCGACCGCCCCAGCTCGGATGTACGGCGAGAACTCCTTCACCGTCCAGCGCATCTCCCCGCCGGCCGTTTGGACCTCGGTCGCCTCGTTGAACCGGGCCAAGTCCTCGATCTCGCGGCACATCTCCTCCATCCAATACAGGCGGTAAGGCTCCAGGCGGCCTGCCACTCCCTCCGCCTGCTCTGCGTCGAACCTGCTGTGTCCGTCGATCAGCAAATCGCGATCGGGGCCGATCGCCTCTCGGACGGCCTCGATGAAGCTGATGCCGCGCCGCACACCCGCCTCGAACTTGGCCGGGTCCTGCTCGTTGCGGGCCATGTGGTCGAACGGCGCGAGCTTGAAAGCGTCGAAGCCGGCGTCCGCGCCTCTGGCCGCGTTACGGGCGAAACCTTCGGGCGTGCGGTCCTCGCCCCGTGTCGCCCGGTTGATGTTGGCGTAGTTGCGAATCTCGTCCCGCAGCTTCCCGCCGAACAGAGCGTGGCACGGCAGGTCAAGGAGCTTTCCCTGCAGGTCCCACATGGCCTGCTCGATCGCCGAGCACACCCCGACCGTGGGACGCTTGTCGCGCGAGCTGGCCGTAGCTGCCGCCTCGAGCGCCGCCCTCCGGAGCCGTTCGATCTCGAAGGGTGTCCGACCGCGAATCGTCTCGAACAGGCGCCCGGCCGCAGCGGCGGCGCGCACGGGCACGGTCTCGTTCGCCGTGGCGTCGCCAAGACCCGTCACGCCACCGGAGGTGCGCAGCTGGACCAGCACCCAGGAGCGAGGAGCGACGGTCGCCGTATAGAGCGCGACGCCCTCGATGACGTCGCCGACCGCGGCTCGTGCCGCCAGCCCGCAGGGGGCGGCACAGATTGCCCGCCGGAACCAGTCCCTTCGTGTCAACATAGTTAGAGTGTATGGCAGGATGAGGTGGGACTTGGATGGCTTGAGGACTTGGGGTAGGGAAGTGAGGGCCAGCGGCGCCGTGCTGCTCCTGCTGGCCGTCTGCGTGTCGGCAGTGCCTGGAAACGGCCAGCCCGCCGGATCCGCCGCCTTGAACGAGGGAGTGCCTTCGCCAAGTGCCAAGCCAGAAGGTGGGGCGGACGCCTTGCCCCGGCCGGAGGGGGGCGAGGCCCCGTCCGGGGAACGGACACGCTTGAACCTGCTCGGGGAAGTCGACTCGAGCTCCGGCGAGGGACGCCGCAACGAGAACGTGCGGCTGACGCTGATCGACAACAACGTGCTCAAGGAGCTGCTCCGCAGAATGGGCGCAACTGCGACCCTCATCCAGGAGCCGCACGCCGAGCGCTCGTACTTCGGACTCGAGTACGGCGGCTCGCCCGGGCCCAGCCTGCATCTGCCTCGCTCCCGGCGGGCGGGAGTGCATGGAGAGATGTTCTGGAGCCACCAGAACAGCGCCCTCAGCGCCCGGTCCTTCTTCCAGGTCGGTAAGGTGCGGCCGGCCCGCACCAACGACTACGGCGCCACCGTCGCGGCACCGCTGGGCTCCCGCTCCGTGGTCACGCTGCAAGCCAGCCAGCGCCTGCTGCTCGGCCAAGTCAACGGCAACGTGCTGGTGCCGGCGGCCGACGAGCGCGTGCCGACCACACCGGACCCGGCTGCCCGCACCTTGGTGCAGCGCATCCTAGGAGCGTATCCGGCCGAGCTGCCCAACCGCACCGACATCAACGAGCGCGCATTGAACACGAATGCGCCACAGAACATCCACAACGACCGCGTCGGCGCCACGCTCGACAACTCGTTCGGGGATGACGCTTTGACGATGCGCTACAGCGTCACGCTGCAGCATGTGGAGGCGTTCCAGCTGGTCGGGGGGCAGAACCCTGACACGACGACCAAGAACCACAACGCCCGGCTCACGTGGAACCGCTCGTGGAGCCCCGCGATAACGACCGACTTCTCGGTCGGTTACGACCGCATCGGCTCGCTGCTGGTGCCGGAGGAGACCTCTCTCGGGACGTTCTACCTCTTCAGCCGCATCCTGCAGTCGATCGGCCCGTCCAGCAACATTCCGATCGATCGTGTGCAGAACCTGCTGCGGTTCGGAGGCCGGGTGCAGAGGACGGCGGGGAACCACACCCTCACCGTCGGCGCCGAGACGTTCCGCAAGCAGATCAACGGCTTCGAGAGCAACAACCATCGCGGCACGTTCAGCTTCCGCGCCGACTTCGGCCGCAGCGCGCTGGCCAACCTGCTGGCGGGCACTCCCAGCCAGTTCCGGCTGGCGATCGGCAACGCTCATCGGGGCTTCCGCAACCGCGCCCAGCTGCTGTACGTGCAGGACGCCTGGAAGGTTCGTCCGGGCCTGACCGTGAGCGCCGGCCTGCGATACGAGCCGGTCAGCGCGCCGAGCGAGGTGGACGGGCTCAGCGAGATTCCGTACGACGCGGACTGGAACAACTTCGCGCCTTCAGCCGGCTTCGCGTTCGACCCGGGAGGAACGTGGGGCGTCCTGCGGGGGGCCTACGGCCTCTACTACGGCGAGATCTTCAACGCCACGTTCATGCAGTCTCGGTTCAACACTCCCGGGGTTCTGTCGCTGCAAGTCAATGCCCCGGACCTCGTCGCTCCGCTGGCCGGATTGCAGGCTCTCGACTTGGACCCGAACGCCCGGAGCACGAGTTTCAGCCTAGATCCTGAGCTGTCGACTCCGTATTCGCACCAGTACAACTTCTCGTGGACGCTGCAGCCGAGGCGGGACTGGGCGCTGGAACTCGGCTACGTGGGGAGCCGCTCCCACCGACTGCTCAACCAGCGCTACACCAACCGGGCCCAGCCCGTCGAGGGCGTGCCACAGGTCACCAGGACCATCAACCAGCGGCGTGCGGACCCGCGATACTTCGACATTCTGCGTGTCGTGAACGGATCCATCGGGTACTTCGACGCGGCCAAGGTGACCCTCCGGGTCCCATCGTGGGCCGGCTTGAGTCTCGACGCCTCCTACTGGTGGAGCAAGGCCATCGACTTGGCATCCGACTACACCAACACAGCGACCGGGCGAGACGGCCGAGGGGCGCGCAGCCCGAGCGAGTTCGACATCTGGGGACTGATGAAGGGCGTCAGCGACTTCGACCAGCCGCACGCCACGCTCTATCGCGTCAGCTACGCTCCGCCCGGCGTCCGAGCGCTTCCGAGGGCGCTGCGGGCCGTGCTTGGGGGCTGGCAGGCCAGTTCCGTCGTGCTGTGGAAGTCCGGCACGCCATTCACCCTTCGCTCCGGGTCGGACTCTCCGGGAATCGGCAATGTCGACGGCGCTGGCAGCGACCGCCCGGACCTAGTGGACACCGCGGTGCTAGGGCGCGTCGTCAACCATCCCGACACGGCCCTCGCACAGCTGCCGCAGGAGGCGTTCGCGTACATCAATCCGACTGCCGCAGCCGGCAACCTCGGGCGGAACACGTTCCGCAAAGACAGCGTCTGGAACGTCAATCTCGGGCTGTCTCGCCGCATCGTGCTGCCACGGGAGATGTCGATGCTGCTTCGCGCGGAATCCCTCAACCTGCTGAACCACCCTCAGTTCGCCGAGCCGGACATCAATCTGGCGTCCCGGACCTTCGCGGCCGTCACGAACACCCTCAACGACGGCAGATCGTTCCGCTTCCGGCTGCAGCTTTCGTTCTGACGCCGGCTCGCCGTACAGAGCCGATGTCGCGGACCCTCAGCCAGTCCCAGCTCGCCTTTGGCACTTTGCCCTCCGTTCGAGAGGGGTGACGAAGGTACTCCCAAGCACCCATCTGCGGCGGCGGACTCCGTCGCTACGGGCCCTGAGAAGCGTGGTTAGCAGACCACCTACGGTGCTGTGCCGCAACGAGTAGCAGGCCCGGCTGGATCGGACGGCGCGGGAGTCCATTCTGGAGAAGCTGCGCCCGAAGCTGCAGCCGGGCGGCCGGCAGCTGGTGGGCAACGGCGGCTACCGGCGCCATCTGAAATCCGGCCAGCAGGCCTTCGGGCTGGACGAGGAGAAGAATTGGGCCGTGGAGCGCTACGACGCGTTGTGGGCGCTTGCGATGCACGGCCCGCCGACCGCGGTCGAGGCGGCGGTCAAGCACCAGGAGTTGTGGCGCGCGGAGCAGTGCCGGTTTGGGCCTGGCTGGGATCCGATGGCGCCACATCTACAACATGCTGAATACTTCCACTCTAGACCTACTTCCTGAGCACCCCTCGCTCAATCACGAACTGCTTCCAGCCGGTGGTATACGGTCGTCACGTCTGACCAAGGGCACCTCCGTCCCAGAACCGAGAGTGTTCGAGACGAGAGCCCAAGTTCATCCTGCGGACGGCAGCCGCGGCCTCGTCCAATCCGGCGCCCGCCTTTGCGTACGACCGCAGTTCGCGCCTCCGCTTGCAGGAAGGGGTGGCTTCCGCCGGTCAGAAACCCTCGACGACGATGCGGAAGCGGGCGCTCCACGCCTCTCCGGGCGCGATCACCGGCAGAGCGTCGTAAACGCCCCGGCTGGCTAGGTTGAAGGCGTTGGTGATACCCGACATCGGTTCGAAGCAGACGAAGGACTGGCCTTCGCCACAGGGCGCGTACACCACGGCAACATCGTATCCCGGACCGTAATCGACGCGGACGCGCTCGCGCGCGCCGGTGACGTGGAACGAGGGCCAGCGGGAACCGCCTCGGTGCAGGTCGCCAAACACGTGGTCCAAGGCGCGCCCGCGCAGCGGCATCGAACCGGCGTCCGGCAGCACGCTCTGGATCGGCGTCTTGGCCCCGGTAGGCGTGAAGCGCTCGTTGAGGTCCCAGACCGAATCGGCCGCGAGCTGCAGGCGCCACTCTTCTCGTGGGCTGTCATGCACTTGGAAGTACGGATGGAAGCCCACCGACACGGGCATCGCCGTCGCTCCGAGGTTGCGGACCACGGTCGCCACCTGCAGAGTCCGGTCGGTCAGCCGGTAGGTCATCTCGATCTCGTGCGCGAATGGGAATTGGGCCATCAGGGACGGGTGACGGCTGAATTCCAGCCGGCTGGTGACGCTGGCGCCGCTCTCCCCGTCGTCCATGCTCACGACCCTCCACTGGCGGGCGTACAGCAGCAGGCCATGGATCGGCTGGTCAAACTGATCCAAGAGATAGTTTCCAAGCCCGCGATTGAGGGCGTATCGAGCGCCTCCGAACTGGAAGCCGTGCTCGTCCAGCCGGTTGGCCCACGGCGCCAGGAACGGATTGCCGCACAGGGCCGGACTCGCGGCGAACTCGCCGACCGAGGAGAACGGGAACCAGAACGCGTTCTGGCCGCCGACCAAGAATTCGTAGGCGAGGTTGCCGATGCGGGGCGCGATGGACACCGACGCGCCTTGCGGCGAGCGCAGGCGAACGACGGGCACGCCGTCAACCGTCTCTCGGACGGCGGAGTGGGATGCGGAAGGCATGGAAGGCTGACCAGAATACCGCAGCGGCGGACGATCACTCGCCCGGCAGCTCACGGAGTTCGGTGTCCTCTTGGCAGCACATGCAGCGGCCGGGCGCGTAGGTCGTGATGTGGCAGATTTCGCAGTAGTACGTCACGCGGTGCAGCTCGCCGTCCTTGATCGTGAAGGCCTTCAGCACGGCGAACCGGCCGTCCTCGCGACGCTCGCCGCGGACCTCCCAGTTCCTGTCGGCCAGCTGCGGGTCGCGCATCATCTGGTCGAGGACCTCGTCGAGCTCCAGCGTGACGCCCTCGCC
Source organism: Bryobacterales bacterium (assembly GCA_963662745.2). Taxonomy (GTDB): domain Bacteria; phylum Acidobacteriota; class Terriglobia; order Bryobacterales; family UBA6623; genus VXMF01. The sequence continues at coordinate 1,166,437 of CAXXUI010000001.1, read as the reverse complement.
GCCGGCCGTGATCAGCCCCAGCGGCTCGTCCACCTCCGGACCGGCCAGCCGACCGCGCAGCACGGTCGAGGAGGCGAGGCAAACGGAGGCCAAGCAGGCCAGCCCGAGAACCAGCCTCGCCGACCGTAATGAATTTTCAGATAACATGTATTATGTAAACTTTCCTCTCTAGGCACTCGGCCCGGCAGTCTCCCACCGACCCTCGGCCATCGCCTGCACCTCAGGCCGGTCGTGAACCGGGACCAGGTCCATGGCCAAGGCCGCCAGCGCGACTTCCCTCCTCAACGTCTCCCATGTGGGGTCGGCATACTCGAAGAAGCCGTCCGCAATGGGTTGCGTTCCCATCCGGTGCGCGTAGTCGACGTAGTTGTCACTCCAAGCCGGATCGCCGAGCCCGCGCAGTCCGTCCTTGACGTTGGGCCCGCGAACCTCCTCGATCCATGCGGCAAGCGAGGTGTCCTGGCTGGGGGCGACAAGGGCAAGCGTGGCCCGCATGGCACCCAAGTCCCATGGATGCCGTACAAGATCGGGATAGATTCGCGCACGTCCGGGTAGTCGGGAGAAAACCGCGCTCCACTTGCCCATGGCGATCTCGAGCGGGCCAATGACCGAGTGGAGCTTGCCACTCAAGCCCGGCACAGGATGCAGCGGCAACCTGTTGGGTCGCTGAAGCAACTCCAACTTCAGTCCTTCGACCACGAGGGGGTGGGACACTCGCCCCTGGTAGTCGAAGATGTGGCTCTCGAAGCGACCGTCGCGCCGGCGAAAGCGGCCCTTGCGCGTGGGCTTCAGGAACGACAGCGCCGCATGCACATGCGTCGCGAATGCCTTGCTGACCTCGCGGAACGCCGCGATCCGCCGCTCCGGCGGCCCGTGCTCAAGTTCGTCCTTCAGGACCACGCGGATGTCGATGTCATCTGAGAAGCGGTTCCGCAGCCTGTGATAGACAACCAGGCAGGTGCCGCCCTCGAGCGCCAGCGTTGCGTCCGGGTGGTCAAAACTCTCCCAGGCGCGGAGCGCCTTCTTGACGATCAGGTCCTTCTCGGCGCGCGCGTAGGATTGGCAGCGGTCGAAAAGGGAGAAGTTGAGCTCGGTCTCCCTCTGCGATGGCGGCTCTTGCATGGGGGTCACTTTGACGGGCCTCGTTCTGTACAGCTTACCGCGCGGGGACTCGAACACGGCCTTGACGCCGTGTTTGACTATCAGTCGCCGGCAGGGCCGGTCGACGCGCCACACGCTGCCGCCGTGCTTGAAGTTCAGGTTCGTGAGCTTCCGCGCCGGGAGGATCTTGTAGCCCAATCTCGGTAGGACCTCGGGAACGACATCGAACAGCTTGGACTTACTGCGCGCGTAGATCCCGCGACCAATGCGCTGCAGCGTGCGATCAGCGCACCGCTTCCTCAGAGCACGCTGCACGGACGAGGGGCTGCCCGCGACCTCGCGGGGCAAGACCGCGTGTCGGTCCGGATCGGCCAGCAGGCGGTCAAGATCCTCCAATGCAGTCATGCGTGTGCCCTCCGACGGTCAGCCCAGCCACGGGCGCTCCTACACACCCAAGCTAGCGCCCACCGTCTCCCCTGCCCCCTTGGCCTGTCCGCACAACCTCCTTCAGGATGTTGCCCCCGAGGACACGGCCAAGCACCCCCCCGGACTGGACCAGACGCGCAGCTCAATCCCTTAGTCTGAACCATACGGGTCTGCTGCGGCTCCACTGCAGGAGGCACCCAAGTGCAGTCACCGAAGAGTCTCAGGTGCTCGTGATTCCGATACAGGAAGCTCCCGGCTCCGGCCGGGTAATGCATCTCCGTCGCCGGACGGACCGGCGCAAGGACCACCCGTGGAGCGCTGCTGGCCGGAACGCGGCCATGCTGCGGGACGATTCGGCTCCTCGTCATGATTCTCGCGGCTGGGCAATCGGCCGACTGCGTTCTACCACGATGGACTGGCCTCTAGTGCGTGGGAGGCCGTTCCCGGCACGGGCGGTTGGCTAGCGACGAGTTCAGCACCGAGGCCGCACTCACCAAGAATCCGGCTAGCTGGAACGACGGAAGCGACCGAGGAGAGCGTCGATCGAATCTCCGCTGCAGCGGTCCGGCTTCCGAGCTAGCCAGAGTCTGCACCAAAATGCCACCACAGAGCGAATGCGAACCGTATGTGGACCGTGGGCGACTACTGGCAGCGATATTGTGCTTCACTTCAACCCACGGTGGCAGCATTATCCTTGGACGGGCCTGATGCTCGGTAGACAGCAGGCTGCCAGGGCCGCCAACGGTTGACACGCGCTGCCGGAGAGTCCAGAATCTCTACATGCGACTGGAGGATCTCAAGGGCCGCCTGAGGGATCAGGCGCAACGTCGCGAGATCTGCTTGCTCGCCGCTGAGATCGGAACTGCCGAAACCGCCGGCGACGAGATCCGAGGGCGTTGGCGGCGCTGGTCGTCGCAGCTGCGGGAGCGGCTGGTGCTCGGGCGGCCGACGACCGAGCGAATCCTTCAAGAGAAGGCGCTCCGGGCGAGCCGCTATCGGGCTTGGAAGGGCTCGATCGCGAGAATCCTCAGCTGGTCCGAGCAACTGATGGCCGCGCGGCTTCCCCGGCACGCGTGGGACTGCAGATCATTTCGGTTTGAAGCGCCGGACAGGACTGTTCGCTGCCGGGCGATCGCCGCCCAGTCCGCTCTCCGCTCCTTGTGGCTATTCCGACTCCGCGAGCTGGACCCCGACAACCCGCGCTTGGCTTGGCACTGGGAAGCAACTGTCGAGCACCTCGCCGGATCGGCGCCGACGCTGACCGTGCGGATCCACACGGAAGTGGCAAGTCCGGACTCGGAGACGGAACACTCGCCCCTCCGCCGAATGCCGGAGTTCGTTGGCGGAATCGCGCGGGAGTTCGGCTTGTGGAGCGGCGCAGTGCGCCTCGGCGCGAATCCGATTCGGGTGGCAGGCAAGACTGCCACTGCGCGCTTGGGCCGAGAACTGCTCAATCCAGACCGCAAGTGCGTGGCAATCCTGGTCATGGGCTCCGAGGAGGGCGCTGCCGGCCAGCTTCGAGCTGACGCTTTGTCCGAATCCGCGGCCGGAATCGCGAAGGTCTTTGAGCTGACTGCCGATTCGGCGCGGACGCTGAGCGGCTGGCTCGGGCTTGACGTGGCCGAGGGCGGCACCAGCGTGCGAGTTGTCTCGCCGGGTGTTGGCAGCGACACGGACTGGAGTGGCCAGCTCAAGTTCGATTCCGACGAGCTCGCCTCAGTCGAGGGAGCCGAGAGGGCGGCGGACTGGATGATGAGCGTCGCGACGACGGTCAGTCTGGAGCAATTCCAGTTGCGGAGCGACGTGACGCCGTTCGATGAGTCTCGCCGAGCCCTTCTGAGGCGACGCGGACGCGGGACGGGACGCGAACCAGCCGGACCTCATGGCGGGAGCGGAAGCCCAGCCGCCGGCGCACCTGCTGAGGCTTCGCCGACGCCGGGAGCTAGGGCGGGATGGTTGCGGCCGGCCCGCTTGATCCGAGCTGTCCGGGCTTCCGTGTCGAACTTAGCCAAGCGAAGTGAGAACGCCAGGCTGATGGATGACCTGGCAGCCCAGCGGGACGAGGTCCGCCGCCTCACCGAGAAGCTGAAGGAGAAGGAGGATGACAACAAGTGGTACTCCGATGAGCATGCCGACGCCGAGAAACGCGCGGAGGCGGCCGAGGCGGCCCTGGACCAGCTTCGCCCCAAGCTTGAGGCGCTGGAGCGGCGGCTGCGGGACCGCGGCGAGGACCCGGACATCCCGATGCCCGAGTCGTGGGCCGGGTTCGAGAGTTGGCTGGACGAGAATCTCGCCGCCAGTGTGCAGCTGCACTCGCGGGCCAGACGGGAGATCAGGAAGACCGCCTTCAAGGATGTGGCTGCGGCGGCACGCGGCGTGATCTGGCTCGCCACCCGGTACCGTGACGCGCGCATCAGCGGCACGGGCAGCGACCTGCGCGGACCCTGCGCCCGTGGATTGTCGAACGAGCGCTGCGGAGGCGACTCGTTCCAGATCGAATGGGGCGGCGGAAAGGCCGAGGTCGGCTGGCACGTCAAGAACACCAACACCATGGATCCCGAGCGCTGCCTGCGGATCTACTACGTTTGGGACGCCACCAACCAGCAGGTCGTGATCGCCTCAATGCCGGGGCACGTGTGATGGCGCAGTGGAGACCGCGAGACCGCGACGCGTGGCTGACGGGGCTTGAACCAGACCCATCGGACCGGGGCAACAGCCCTAGGGGTACCCGTCGCCCAACAGCCAGTGGCGGGCGCGCCGTCGGCGTCCTCAGACCCGGTTTCGGCCCGGAACCGCCTTCAGGTCAGAATCGGAAGGTGGACCGGGTCCGCTCAACCAGCCACCGTGCTGCCCCTCCGGAGGCGGACGGCCGACCGCCCGAAGGTGTTCGGACGATTGAGCTGTGTCTCTTCTCCGCCGCTCTCGGTTCCCCCAGCGCACGGCCGCCGGATTCGCGCCGGATTCTCCCCGGATCGCGCTTCCGGCTGAATGCGAAGCCGCAGTCTGGGTCCGACTCCAGCTCGATCGACGAGGACGGACGCCGCGCGAGCACGGGAGCCATGGCTTCGGTACTGCGTTGGACCGAGCGATTCCTAGGCCTCCGCCTCCCAGCAAGCTCGTGGCACGGCCAGCCGTTCAGCGCAGGGACTGACCACGCTGCCTGCGAGGCTGTCGCGGACCTCCACCGGTTGCGGTCCGCGTGGGCGTTTCGCCTCCAGGCTGTGGATTCGGAGGACCGCCGCGTGTCCTGGAATCTCGAGACTGTCGTGGATCATCGGCACGGTCACTCTCCCGAACTGAGCGTGCGCATCTTTTTCGAGACGCCTCACGACTCGGCGGCGCTCGCCGAGTCGGCTCCGGAGATCCCGAGCTTCGTGCGCGACATCGCCCGGCGGTATGGACTGAACTCCGGGCAGACCCAGCTGACCGACTTCCCGACCTGGGTGGGCACGCGGTCCGAGTTGGGACTCCTGTTGGAGACCCTGTCCGACCCACAGCGCCGGTTCACGGCCGCCCTCCTACTGGAGACGCCCGGACAGCACATCGAGCACATAGATCCCTCAGAGATGGCTGAGTCGATGGTCGGGATCATGACGGTGTTCGTCCTGCCGCGCCGGTCCACCGCTGCTTTGAACAGCGCAGTCGGCCAACACATCTTGGGCGGCGACGTGGTCGTCAGGATTTACCCCCCCGGCTGTCTGATCGATAGCGAGCCGCTTGGCCAGGCGCAGGTCGAAGCCTCCCGGGTCAACTCGGAAGACGACGGGCTGCTGGTCAGGCGCTGGATTGAGAACTACGCTGCGGCGGCCACGCTGGACGAGTTCCGGCTCGGTCTCGACGTCGTCTCCTTCGCACAGACCCAACGGCTGCTGCGCCGCCGGTCACAGCAAGACGACCTGCGACGGGCACCCCCAGCCCAAGCCGTGCCGGCCGCAGTGCAGATCCGAACGCCGGACACACACCCCTCACCCGCCGACGTGCCGATCGGCGCGGCGGCGCCCGCGCGACGCGAAGGTGAGAGCAAGGGCTTGCTGGCCCTAGTGACCAATCGCCGTCGCCAGCCCATGGAGCGGCTGAGAGCGGACTTGGCTGAGCGGGACAGCGCTGTCAAGCTGCTCGCCGAGCAGCTCCGGGAGTCAGAGGAAAGGGTGGAAGCGCTCGTCCGCGACCGTGACGAGGCCCGCCACGCTCTGGATGCCATGCAGCGCCGCTTCTTCGAACTCGCGCTCACCGCGGATCGTCTCCAAGTACGGCTGGAGGAACTCGACGAGGACGCCTCCAACACCTAGCGCACCCGGGAGCGCATCCGCCGCCGGCCGCTTGGCGACGCCGGCTACCAATCGACTACGGACCCGTCAAAGGTGTCGTAGGGCTGCGGATTCGTCCAGTCGTGATCGATCTTGTCCGCGAGCGCCTCTTCATCGAGTTCCACTCCCAACCCGGGCTTGCTAGGAAGGTCAACGTATCCGTCGGAAGACTTCAATGGATTCTTGAAGTATCCCTCGCCGAGCGAACGGAACTCCTGACACATGAAGTTCGGGATCGTGGCGTCGAGGTGGACGCAGACGGCGGTAGCGATCGGTCCGAGCGGGTTGTGCGGAGCGAGCGCGGCGTAATAGGACTCCGCCATCCCGGCGATCAAGCGCGCCTCCATAATGCCTCCGCAGTGCGAGAGATCGGGCTGCAGGATCGACGCCGCGCCTTTCTCCAGCACCTCCCGGAAGCCCCACTTGGTGAACACGCGCTCCCCGGTCGCGATCGGCAGGTGAGTGCCACGCGCGATCTCGGCCATGATGTCGTGGTTCTGGCAGTTGATCGGCTCCTCGATGAACATCGGCTGGTAGGGTTCCAGCGCCTTGATGAGCAGCTTGGCCGTCTGCGGGCTGATAGCTCCGTGGAAGTCTATGCCGATGTCGACCTCGTCGCCGCCAGCTTCGCGGAGAGCGCGGAAGTGCTCCGCGACCTTGCCGACGAAGGCCCGGTTCTCGACAATCCGTGCCGGTCGCTCCTTGAAGGGGCCGACTTTGAACGCGGTGAAGCCCTGCTCCATGTCATCGCGAATCGTGTCCGGAGAGGTGCCTCCCTTGTAGAGCCTCACTTTGTCCCGCGTGGGCCCTCCGAGCAGGGAGTACACCGGGACTCCGTAGGCCTGGCCAGTGAGGTCCCACATGGCCTGCTCAATCCCGCTCAGCGCGCTGGTGAGCACCGGGCCGCCCCGGTAGAACGCGTGGCGGTACAGGGCCTGCCAGTGGTGCTGGACTCGGCGCGGGTCCTTCCCGATCAGGTACGGCTCCATCTCGCGGACCGCTTCGGCGCAGGTCTTGGCCCGTCCCTCGACGATCGGCTCGCCCAAGCCCACCAGCCCCGCGTCCGTGTGCATCTTGAGGAACAGCCAGCGGGGCTTGACGAGAAATGTCTCGAGCTTGGTGATCTTGAGGGTGTCCGAGAACGGGACCGGGGCCGCCGCGGCCGACTGCGCCAGTGCGGCCCCAGTGGCGATCCCGGCGGCCGCCCCCTGCAGCAGTGATCGGCGCTTGAAGTCTTCCGGCATAGGCACCCAATGTAGCGAACTGGCGGCCGTGCCGTCGCGCCGCGCAGCGGCCGGCTTCGGTGACAGCGAACCGCGCTCCCCCGCCGGGCCGCCCGGTCTGGGTATAATGCGGTATCGCAATGCGAATCCCGTGCGGCCAGCGGCGGAGCGACCTCGGATTCCGCCCCACTTGTTTTTTCTCGCCGCACTGCTAGGCCGGACTTTCCCGCCGGCCGGAGCCAATCAGCATGCACAGGCAGAACGTCACGATCATCGGGCACAGGGGCGCCAAGGGGCACCCGGAGAACACCATCCCGAGCTTCGAGGGCGCCCTTGAGCAGGGCGCTGACGGCATTGAGCTCGACGTGCGCCGGTCCGTCGACGGGCGCTTGGTGGTCGTGCATAACTCCGTGGCGGCGGGGCTGCTCGTCAAGTCCACAGAGTACGATCGATTCCGCAAGCTGCCAGACGGCTACGAGATCCCGTTGCTAGAGGATGTGCTGGAGAAGTTCTCCGAACGGACATTCCTGGACATCGAACTGAAGGAGTCGGGATTCGAAGAGCAGGCGATCGAGCTGATCAGCGGGTGCGCGGACCTCCGCAACGTGATGATTTCGGCGCTGCACACCGACACGCTCAACCGCGTCCACGACCTGCAGCCCGACCTGCAGCTCGGATTCATCTTCAACCGCACCCAGGAGCAGGAGTCGAGGTACAACAGCCCCATCGACTACGTCATCCCGCAGTTCCGGCTGGCTTCGCGCGAGCTGATCGAGGAAGTCCACGACGAGGACCTGCAGGTCTACGCTTGGACGGTCAACACCGAGTCCGAGATGCGGCGCTTGATCGCGCTCGGCGTGGACGGCATCATCACCGACGAGCCCGGCCTGCTCAGCAAGGTGCTCGGCCGCTAGCGAGTTGGTCGGCCAGCTCCTTCGATCGGGGCGCTAGGTGGCCGACGGCCAAGGTGACAGCGCCTTCCAAGCCCGGGCGCTTCAGCAGCCCCTCGGCTGCGATCCGATGGCCTACGCCTGCTCGACCACCCCGTCTTCGATGAGTTGGTCGATTTCAGCGGCGGAGTACTCCAAGGACTCCAGCAGATCTTGGGAATTGCCCCCTCGCTGGGGTGCGTCCCCTTCGATGTAACCCGGCGCTGCGCTCAGCTTCGGGAACACGCCGAGCTGCTGGAACACATTGCCGTCGCTGTCACGCTCGGGCACCACCATGTGCCGCTCCACGGCGTAGTCCTCTTGGGCCGCCCGCGACAGCTCGCGCACCTCCGTAACGCAGACGTCGTGCTCTAGGAAGATCTCCATCCAGTCCGCCACCTCCCTCTTCTGGAAGGTGCGAGTCAGCTCTGCCTTGACAATCTCCTGCGCGTCCCCCTCGACGTACTGGTCGTCAATCAGATCCTCGCGTTCGATGATCTCGCACAGTCGGGCCCAAAACTTGGGCTCGAGAGCGGCAACCGCGAGCGCCCTGCCGTTGCGGACCGGATAGACGTTGTAGCAAGCGTACTTGCCGAACAGCCGCTCCGAACCGCGCTTAGGGCGGCGCTTGGTCGCCGCGTACTCGGCGATCTGCAGCGGCATCAGGCCCAGTACGGAGTCGTACATCGAGATGTCGACCAGCTGGCCTTGCCCGGTGGTTGATCGGTGCTGGAGCGCCAGCAGCACGCCGATGACGGTCGGCAGCGCTCCGGCGGCCACATCCGCGATCTGGATGCCAGGAACCTCGGCGATGCCGCCATCCGTGCGCACCAAGTCCAGCAGCCCGGACAAGGCGACATGATTTAGGTCGTGCGCTGCCACGTTCGAGTATTTGCCCGTCTGGCCGAAGCCCGTCAGTGCCGCGTAGATCAGGCGCGGGTTGCCCTCGCTGAGCTGCTTGTATCCCAAGCGGAGCCGGTCCATCACGCCGGGCCGGAAACCATCCAGCACGATGTCGGCCTTCTCAGCGAGCGCGAGGAAGACCTGCTTGCCGGCTCTCGTCTTGAGGTCGACAGCCAGGCTCTTCTTGCCACGGTTGATCGCCCAGAACGCGGCGTTGACGCCGCGCGTCTCGGGTGGGCCCTCTCGGAAGTAGTCCCCTTCGCCCGGCCGCTCGATCTTGATGACCTCGGCTCCGAAGCTGGCCAGAATGTGGCTGGCGTAGGGGCCAGGAAGCAGTCGGCTCAGGTCCAGCACCCGGATCCCGTCCAGCGGCCTGTCTCCGTGCTCCACCGCGGACTGCTTGGCCATCCGCAGCTTCTCCTTGGTGGTGGTCAGCTTGACGGACTTCCTCACGGCGCGCTTGACTCGGGGGCCGGGGAGGAGCTTCTTCGATTTGCGCTTGGAGGCCGCCCGCTTGGCCGAGGGTCCCTTGCTAACGAGAGTCGGGGCCTTCCTCCGGGACTTGCGCTTCGAGGTAGGCATGGCTACCGGCCCCAAGCCACTCGGTCAGGACGGAAGACCGCGGCAGCTGAGCCGAAGGCGCGGGAGAGGGATCTGAGGGGGTGCGCATTCAGGGAAGCAGCTGGCGGCCGTATCGCGATTCCGCTCCCGTCACGGCAAATATTCTGGCCCAAGCACATTACTAAGGGCATTGTACTCAATTCGCGGGCCAACTCGCAAGGGCGGCTTATCGGCGCCACTGGCGCGGCCGGCGGTGGGCGGACCGCCAGCCCTCCCTAGTCCCAGCAGCGCACGCTCCCTCAACGGGCCTCGCCCGTCGGAGAATGCAGTTTCCCACCCGCCTCAGGCCGCCACAAGACTGCTGCGACGGCCCGGGGAGTGCAACCGGATACGCACCTAGCTCGTCAAACCAGCCGAGATGGTAGGTCTGTATCAGTGGGGGAGGGTAGAATGACGGGCAGAGGCTACGCCGTGGTTGCGCCGAGCCCGATTGCAGGAGCCCGATCCGTGCCGATCGCGAAGGCATCAGAGGCTGAGATCGTGCGCCGGGCGAAGCGCGGCGACGAGCAAGCCTTCGTGGAGATCATCCAGCGGCATCAGAACATGGTCTACCGGCTCGCCTACCGCATGGTGCGCCGGCCGATGGATGCCGAGGACATCGCCCAGCAGGTGTTCGCTAAGATCTTCTACGCCTTGAAGCGGTTCAACAGCCGCTCGTCCCTGTCCACTTGGATCTACCGCATCGCGTTGAACGAGAGCTACGATTACCTCCGCAAGCTGAAGACCCGGAAAGTGGTTTACCAAGGCGACCTGCCCGCCGCCGCCGCGTCTACGGAACCGCAGCAGTCGTGGGACGGCCGGCCTTCCCGAGTGGCCAGCCAGGCCGAGCAGCGCGACTACCTGATGAAGCTGCTCCAGCACGTCAGCGAGGAAGAGCGCATGTTGCTGTTCCAGAAGGAGGTCGAGGGCCTGACGATCGCCGAACTGTCCGAGTTGACGGGCATCAACCCGAACACGATCAAGGTCAAGCTGTTTCGCGCCCGGAAGAAGCTGGTCAAGGCGGCGCACACGATGGACGAGGAGCGGCCCAACCCGCTGGAACGGGCCGGGCCGCTGACTCGAGACAAGGACTGAGGACGGTACAGCCATGGATGGATTCTTGGACTCCCGCTCGGAGGACTACCTCTCCGGCGAGTTCGGCGAGGCTGACAAGGCTGAGTTCGAACACCGGCTCATTGAGGATTCGGAGTTGCGCGACGAGATCGGTGCGACGGCAGGGATCAAGGCACTCTTCGGGGCCTTCCGACTTCCTTCCGGCGGCAGCCCCCGTCCCGCGCCCGGCTTTCATCGCCGCGTCCTGAGGCGGATCGCCGCCGAGCGCAAGGAGCCGTTCTGGGAGCACCTCTTCGGTTGGCTTGGCGGGGCTGGTTTCGGGCGCCGGCCAATGGTGAGGCCGGAGTTGCACGGCCACACCGGGGGGGCGGCCCAGATCAGGAGGCTGTTCGATGCCGTCGAGCTGCCGCCCGGCGGATGCCCGGGTCCCGCGCCCGGCTTTCATGCCCGCGTCCTGCAGCGGATCGCCGCCGAGCGCAAGGCGCCGTTCTGGGAGTTGCTGGTGCAGCCGCCGGTGGTCCGGAGGTTGGCCTTGGCATCTTGCGCGTGGCTGCTCGCGCTGGTCTCTACCGGCCTCTACCAGCAGTCGGCGGAGGCGGCGACCGAGGTCAGCGCCCGCGTCGTTCTGGCGCAGCCGCCCGAGAGCGCCGACTACTGCAATGTGCGGCTCGGGCCGGACATCGAGCGGAACCGCAGTTCGATGCTCGTGGCGGTGATGGATTCGGGGTTATGGCACGACTAGTGCGTGACCTGCTCGCAGGACCGGGGTGCAAGGCTGGCGGGCTGGTCGCGCTGGTCTTCTGCTGCGGCGTCGCCACCGGCTACTGGCTGGCCGTGGTTCGCGGCGCGCCCGATCCAGAGGCAGCGCCGGAACGGCGCATCGAAGCCGCCTTGGACGACTTGGCCGCTCAACTGGCGCTCAACCCCAGCCAGATGGAACAGATCCGCGTGATCCTCGACGACGTCATCATGGAGGAGGCCGAGCTGCTCAGCCAGCTGCTGGGGAACCAGATGGACGCCCGCGACCGGATCGCCCAGCACCTCACTGCAGAGCAGAACCGGATGTTCGGTGAGATGATGCGCGGTTCCGGATCGGACGGTTCGCAGTGATCGTCCGGCAGGCGGCGGATCGGGCGGCCTTCTCGGAGTCCAAGATGGGCAAGGCGGACTTGCTGGCCGGAAAGAGGATTTTCTCCGGCCTGAATTGCTTCCTGCCCGGACAGGCCCACAGCCTGCACACGCACCCCGGCCAAGACAAGCTTTACTTCGTTCTGCGCGGCCGGGGCCAGGTCACGGTGGACGGGAGGACGGACGGCGTCGAGGCAGGCGACCTCGTCTTGGCCGAGGAGGGCGTGCCCCACTCGCTGCGCAATCCCGGCCCGGACCCCTTGGTGGTGATGACCGTGATGGCGCCACCACCCGGCTTCGCCAAACCTCGGGCCTGACCAGCCTGCCAAGCAGCCCGCGCCCGGTCCGTGGGGCGACGCGCTGAGCGGTCCGCGTAGCGTCCGCGATCAGGTGCCCCTCAGGTGCCTCTAATGTTGTATTCTCAAGAGCTTAGGGAGACTGCCATGCCGACTGACTTGACACGCCGCCATTTCCTCTACGGAGCCGTCGCTGCCTCGACCGGCTGCCAGACCGCCACCGAGCAAGCTGAAGCGCCGGGCGGGCTGCCTTCGAGGCCGCTCGGGCAGACGGGGGCGACGCCGTCGATTCTCGCCATGGGATGCGGCAGCCGACTCGCGATGTATGGCGACAAGGAGAAGGCGGTCGAAGCGCTGCATGCCGCCTTGGACGGCGGAATCACGTACTTGGACACCGCCCAGACCTACGGGCGGGGCAACAGCGAGACCTGGGTCGGCGAGGTGATGGCCGAGCGCCGCGACGAAGTGTTCCTGACGACCAAGATCTCCGTGCGCGGTTACGACGAGGCGCTGCGCGAGACCGAGAAGAGCCTGCAGCGATTGCAGACCGACCAATTGGACTTGATCCACATTCACAACCTGACCGACGAGCAGGACTTGTCGGCGATCGAGAACGGTTCTCTGCTGGCCCTCATGGAGCTGCGCGAGCAAGGCGTCTGCCGCTTCGCCGGCATCACGAGCCACACCTATCCCGACGTGCTGGCGACGGCGCTGGAGCGCCACGACTTCGACTGCACCCAAATGGCGCTGAACGCGGCCAAGCAGGGACGCAGCACCAACTCCCGCGAAGCGACAGAGACGGCCCCGGAAGACAGCTTCGAGGATGTGGCGCTGCCGGTCGCAATCCGGAAGGGGATGGGCATCCTGGCGATGAAGGTCACCGGCCAAGAGGAGCTGGTCGGCGACGGCCCAAGCAAGGCCGGCATTGAGCCGCTCCTGCGGTACACGCTCTCGCTGCCGGTGTCAGCGGCGGTGGTGGGCATGCCCACCTTGGAGATGCTCCGGGAGAACATCGAGATCGCCAGGGCTTTCGGCCCGATGTCAGCGGAGGAGATGCAGGGCTTCTCACGGGAGATGGCCGACGCCAACAAGCTGGCCATGGACTGCCGCTTTCACTGCCATATTGACGCCTGAAGAGCGGTCTTTGGCAAGCCGCGAGGCGGCCACCGACATCGGCGACCAGCATGGGGACGGCGCCGGGCGCTAGGGAATCTAGCCGCCGAGGCTGATCATCTCCAGCTTGCGCACGGACTCGGGGTTGTAGCCGCCATCCGAGGAGATGGCGGCCAAGCGCTGCTCGGAATAGCGGTCCGAGCGCGCCCTCCACACCGTCGCGATCCAATCCCGGACTTCGGCGTCGCCCGCTCCCGAGCGCAGGACGGTCTTCAGATCGTGCCCGAACGTCGAGAACAGGCAGGTCACGAATCTCCCGTCGGCAGTGAGCCGGGCCCGGGTGCAAGTTCCGCAGAACGGCGCGGTGACCGAGGCGATCACCCCGAAGGTGCCGCTGCCGTCCGACAGCCGGTAGCGCTCGGACGGGGCACTTCCCCGCCCCGGTTCGGCTTCAAACCGGTACCGAGCGCGCACGCGGTCCAGAATCTCCCCCTTGCTGACGAGCTGCGAGGATGTCCACCGATTGACGTTTCCGACATCCATGTACTCGATGAAGCGAATCTCGTGCCCGCCTCGGAGGGCGTACTCCAGCAGCGGCAGGATCTCGTGGTCGTTGACGCCCCGCTCGACCACGGTGTTGATCTTGATCGGAGTGAGACTCGCATCCTTGGCGGCCTTGATCCCGGCAAGGACGGTGCCTAGGTTCCCTCGCTGGGCCATTCTCAGGAACGTTCGCTCGTCCAGTGAGTCGAGGCTGACAGTGACCCGCTTGAGGCCCGCCGAGCGCAGCGTGTCCGCCATGGCCCCCAGCAGGAAGGCGTTCGTGGTCAGGCAAAGGTCCTCGACTCCTCGGATCCCGTCCAGCAGTTCCACGAGCTCCGCCAAGTCCTTCCTGAGCAGGGGCTCGCCGCCGGTGATCCGTACCTTCCTCACTCCGAGGGCCACGCAAGCTCGCGCCACGCGCGCGATTTCCTCATAGGTGAGAATCTCGTCCCTCGCGATCCAGTCGTACTGGGCCAGAGGCATGCAGTAGGTGCATCGGAAGTTGCACCGGTCGGTAACCGAGAGTCGCAGGTCCCGCAGCGGTCGGTGAAGGAGGTCTTTCAGCACAGGGTCGGCCGGATACTGCCATTGTACTGGGACATCCAGCGCTTCGCGCACAGCGCAAGCTGTGCGGCCATGGATGCATGGCGCTTAGTTGGAGAGGATCGTCGCGGCGGACCGGGACGCGCCTCGACCGCCAGGAATCCTCCCCATCGGGCCCACCGCTCGGACTGTCACACCGCTGTGGCCCGCTGGTGTCGGAATTCCGGTGCATGGAGCGCGGATGAGGCTAGCCCTCCCTTTCGCGGTGTGCGGCCCCGGCCAGTCAGGCGGCAGCGCACCTCCTCCAATTCCTCGGTCTCTCGCTCGATCTCCGTCGGCTCGCAGTGGATTCGCTGGGTCTCTCGCTCATTCACCGCGGTCCGGCGGTCGGCCTCCGCAATCTGCCGGTTGAGCTGCCGGATCAACTGCTCCCTCTCCTCACTGGACCCGGGCTCGGCGCTCCCCCGCCATCGCGACCCGCATGCCCTCCGGGTGCAGGCGCAGCGCCACGCTCGTTAGCTCCTTCCCGCTCCCGGCCGGCCCGCCGGGCCAGAACTCGACCGGCCCACGCCCGACCGGAAGAGGCCCTGCGGGTTGCCATCATGCCCCGGGTCCTCGTACACCGGGTCGAACAGGAAGTATGCCCGGAGTTAATGCCGAACACAACGGCCACTGCGGGCACCTCCCAGCGGGCCGGGCTGCCAGCGCATCACGTACTGCGTCCGTCCAGGTGACCGACGCGCACGGATCCGCGCTGAGGCCGCTCCGCCTAGATTGCCGGACGGTTCGGGACTGGCGGCCGGCACCGCTGCCAATCGCGCACTCGCGACCGGGGTATCATAAGGCATTCAGGCCATGATCGATGTGACGTCCAGCGCGATCGAGCGGATCCGCACCATGCTGGCCGCCGAGAATCCCGGCGGCCTGATGCGGCTCGGGGTCATTGGCGGAGGATGCTCCGGCCTGCAGTACAAGTTCAAGTACGAGCGGGGGGCCAGAGAGGCCGATCAAGTCTTCGAGGTCGACGGCGTGAGACTGTGCGTCGACCCCAAGAGCTACGGCTACCTTGACGGGATGACGCTGGACTATGTCGAGACGCTCTTGGAGCAGCGCTTCCTGTTCAAGAATCCGAACGCAGGCAGGAGCTGCGGCTGTGGCAAGTCATTTCAGGTCTAGCCACTGCCCCCGCAGGCGCTACCACCGCCGTGCGCCGCACAGTCGCTGAAGACAAGGAGTGTACCGCTATGCAACAGCTCGCCCTTTCCGATTGGTACGACGCCTTCAATCGACTGGCCGGCGACCTCTATCCGGGTCGCTACACGCGAGAGTACGTGTCGCTCCTCACTGACACCGCTCGGCGCGTCCGGGAGCTGGCCGCTGAGAAGCGATCCATGGTCGTGGCCCACAACTACCAGTATCCAGAGCTGCAGGAGGTCGCGGTGGAGGTGGGCGACTCGCTAGGCCTCAGCCAGTTCGTATCGCGCCGCGTCGCTCCGCGCGTCGATTTCTGCGGCGTCTGGTTCATGGGCGAAACGGCCAAGACGATCCTTGGCGACCGCACCAGGGTCTTCATGCCGGATCGGCCTGGATGCTCGCTCGTGGACTCCATCGACCAAGCCCGTATCAGAAGCTGGAAGAAGGCCTGCCCCGACGGAGTCGTCATCTCCTACGTCAACACGGACGCGGCCACCAAAGCCCTCAGCGACTACATCTGCACCTCCCGCAACGCGGCTCAAGTCATGGATCACGCGGCGACTCGCAACCCCGGAAAGCGCATCTTGTTCTTGCCCGACAAGTTCCTCGGCGCAGTCTCAATCTCGCAGTGCGAGTCCGTGGATCCCTCGCTGGTCGATCTTTACGACGGATTCTGCCATGTGCATGCCAAGATCGGCGAGTCGGCGCTGGACGAGGCGTTCGACCGGCATCCTGAAGCCGAGCTGCTCATCCATCCCGAGTGCGGCTGCGCTTCCCATTGCATGTCGAAGGTGATGCAGGGCAACTCGCCTTACCAGAAGGCGTTCTTCCTCTCCACTGAGGGCATGGTCCACCATGCCGCCCGATCCGAGGCTAAGGAGTTCATCGTGGGGACGGAACTGGGGATGGTCTACCGGCTTCGCCGCCGCATCCCCAACAAGCGCTTCTACCCTGTCAGCCCCGAGGCAGTCTGCGAGTACATGAAGATGAACACGCTGGAGAAGCTGCTCCGCTCACTGGAAGAGGACCGCATCGAGGTGACGATCGACCCTGCCACGGCCAACAAGGCGCACTTGGCGATCGACAGGATGCTGAGCATCCAGTAGCGACTTCGCTCGGCACGGGCCGTCGTCCGCGGGCCAGGCCGGTTCGGCAAGCCTCCTGCCTGCCGAACCTAAGTTGCGATGCGTGTGTGCGACACTCACAGCGGAGCATGATTGTGAAGTCCCTCAAGGTCTTGGCCCTAGTCTCAGTCCTGATGTCCGCGTCCGCCGCCCTGCTCTCCCAAGAAGGGGCACCATTCAGGCGCACGCTGGATGACCGCTTGGCCGAAATCGAGGACCGAATCGCGTCGGTGGAGGCCGAGCTGGCCGCGCAGCGCGAGGAGTGGAACCGTGAGGAGGTTGCCGACCGCCTCACTCTGGAGTCCGAAGGCAAGCTTGACCGCCTCGAAGTACGCGTGATCCAACTGGAGAACAGGCAGGTTGGGGCGGCCGGAGCGGGATTGGCCAACCGGCAGCTGATGGAGAGGGTTCGCGCGCTGGAACGGCAAGTCGCCCGCCTGCGCTCGGCAGCGCTTCGGTAAGATACCGGATTATGCTTCGAATGCTCGTGATTGCCGCCTGCATCGCCGCCTCGGCGGGCTGCGGCCCAGGGAACACCTATCTGCTGGAGACACGTCAGGCGACCGGTGTCAAGGTTGGCGAGGTCTCCTTCGATTCGGCAATCGTGTGGACGCGCCTCACGGCTGGCGCGGAGCGCCGCGCCGACGGGAGGGTCATCCGCGGGCGCCCGGAGAAGCCAGAGGCCGGCGAGCCGGTCGAGCAACTGAACCCGAACGACCTGCACGGTTCCGTGCCGGGAGCCCCGGGATTCGTCCGCCTGCGATATGCCAACAACGTCAACTTTTTCGACCCAGTCGAGACGGAGTGGTTCGCGGTAGGCCCTGAGGACGACTTCACCCATCACTTCGCCTTGCACGACCTCACCCCGGCGACCGCCTACCACTTCGAAGTGGAGACGAAGGAGCTGGACGGCGTCACGCACCATCGCCCAGTCATCGGCCGGTTTGAGACGGCGCCGATGCCGTTCAACTACCAGAGGGTGACCTTCTCGTCGGTCACCGGGCAGGCCAACCGCGACCACGACGATCCCGAGGGCTTCAAGATCTACAAGTCGATGCTCGAGCTGGCTCCGCACTTCATCGTCCCGACGGGCGACACCGTCTACTACGACAGCGACGCTCCGCTCGCGACCTCCTTGGAACTGGCCCGCTATCACTGGCATCGGATGTACAGCTTCCCGACGCTGGTCCGCTTTCACCTGACCGTTCCGGGCTATTGGGAGAAGGACGACCACGACTCCTACCACAACGACAACTGGCCGGGCATGTCGAGGAAATACATGGGCACCTTCAGTTGGGAGCAGGGGCTCAAGGTCTACGCGGAGCAGGTGCCGATGAGCAGCCTGCCGTACCGAACCTTCCGCTGGGGCAAGGGGCTGCAGGTGTGGGTCGTGGAAGGCCGCGACTTCCGCTCGTCCAACCAAATGCCCGACGGTCCGGACAAGACGATCTGGGGCGCGCGACAGAAGCAATGGCTCAAGGAGACGCTGCTGGCCAGCGACGCGGACTGGAAGGTCCTTGTCAGCCCGACTCCGATCGTCGGGCCGGACCGTGCCAACAAGGGTGACAACCACGCCAACCTGGCCTTCCAGCACGAAGGTGACGAGATCCGGCAGTGGTTCAGCCAGAACCTTCCTGACAACTTCTTCATTGTCTGCGGCGACCGGCACTGGCAGTACCACTCGGTGCATCCCGGCACCGGCGTCCAGGAGTTCTCGACTGGCCCGGCCACCGACGAGCACGCCGGGGGCACTCCGGGCCTGAACCCGCAGTACCACCGCTTCCATCGCGTGGCGGGCGGATTCGCTTCAGTGACTGCGGACCGGCTCAACGACCAGAGCACCGTCACGTTCCGACTTCACAATGTTGACGGCGGCGTGGAGTACGAATGGTCGCCGCCGGCCCAAGCCGTCGCGACCGCGCTTCCCTGAGGCCCTGCCTAGGCACTGATACCAGCGCGGTCGGACGATCCGTCTCGTCGCCGGTGCGGGAGGTCAGCTCAAACGCTGCCCTCCATCAGGTTCAGCGCTCTCGTGATGCGCGAGAAGACTGCCGAGATCGCCAGGTTCCCCTCAATGTGGGCAAGCATGCCCAGCCGGTCGTAGAGATCCAGCAGCGGCTTCGTCCTGTGGTGATCGGTGCGGACCCTGCGCCGCAGCCCTTCGCGGTTGGTTTCCGCCCGCTTGGTGTAGCCCGAGCCCCAGCCCGCCTGACCGCGCTCCCACACGCGCCTGAAAGTGACCTCGTCGGGCACGTCCAAGTAGATGACCCGGTCGATGTCCCAGTTCTGCCAGAGGAAGTACGCCTGTGCCCGCGTCCGAGGAAATCCGTCCAGCAGGAAGCCGTAGTTCCAGTCATGCTGCTGCAATCGTTTACGGATGAGGTCCGTGACAATGTCGTCAGGCACTAAGTTCCCGGAGTCCAAGATCAGGTTCAGTTTGGACGCCAGCTTGGTCCGGTTCTCGAGGTGCCAGCGAATGATGTCTCCCACGGAGATGTGGACGAAGTCGAACCGCGCGGCCAGCAGCCGGCATTGAGTGGACTTACCCGATCCCTGCGGGCCGAGGATGACGTACTTGTGCAAGGGGGCCTGAACTGCGTCCCGGAAATGCCGGTACTGCCCTACCGAGTCTATCGGATCGAGCGATGACAGGCAGCGGGGGCCTGCTGCCGACGCGCCTTGGCCGGCCGTGCCCCATCACCGCCCCCGGCCGCTGGCGAGAGTGCCGGATGCCAGTTGTCGGCTGGCTTACGATTGGGGGGCCGGTCGGCTAGGCCGCGGGAACCGACGGTCAGCGAGGCTGAGGAGCGAGCGAAGGCATTGCCGAGGAGCATGGCTGGCAGAGGGGTTGCGGTGCTCGGCGCCGGGGCGGTTACGGTGGCACGGCACCTCCCTGCCCTGCGGGCCGTCGCCGGCCGGCCCGTGAGTGTCTTCGATCCCTCACCGGACGCCGCTGGAGCGGCGGCCGAGCGCTTCGGCATCCCCTGCGTCGCGGCCAGCTTCGAGCAGGCAATCGAGCACTCCGAAGCCAGCGGCGTGCTGGTCGCTTCGCCGAACTCGTTTCATCGCGAGCAGGTCGAGTTCGCGCTCGGAGCGGGCCGCCACGTGCTGTGCGAGAAACCGGTGGCCCTGTCGCTGGAAGACGCGCGGGCGATGCGCGGAGCCGCCGAACGCGCCGGGCGCGTGCTCCAGATCGGATTCCACCATCGATTCAGCTCCGAACACCGTTGCGCCAAGCAGCTGCTGGAGGCGGGCCTGCTCGGGGAGGTCCGGGCGTTCAGCGGAACGCTCTCCGAACCGCTCGACGTGATTCCCGGCGGCGTGCGGAACTACCGGTTCGACCGGCGTCTGGGCGGCGGCCTGACCTTGGTCGATGTTGGGCAGCACAGGATCGACCAGCTCAGGGACTTGGTGGGAGATGTCGCTTCACTCGCTTGCGAGATGGATTCCGTGCTGCCTTCCCACGACTGCGACGACAACGTGGTTCTCTCGCTTCGCATGGAGTCGGGGGCAATCGGCTCACTGAGCTGGAACCGCTTCTCAAGGGCCTTCACGTCGCCACTGATGGTCTTCGGCACGGAGGGCACGCTCGGCTGCAGCGCGATGATCGCCGCACCGTACCAGTCCGCCCCAGTCGCCATCCATCTGGAGCAGGACCCAGCATCCGTACTTCCGCCGGATATTCTCCAATGGACGCGGCCTGGGCGCTGGTGGGGCGACCTCGAACCGGGCTGGGTCAACATCTGGCCGCCTCGGGCCCGCACTTTCGAGCTGCAGTGGAGGAGCTTCTTCCGGTCCATCGACAGCGGCTCACCTCCGGTGGCCGACGGGCGGGACGGGTTGAAGGCGCTCGAGATCGTGCAGGCCGCCTATCAGGCTCGCAGCCGGCGCGAATGGGTGGACCTGCCGTTGCCAGCCCACTTCCACTGCGATCCTCCCCGCTGGTAGCAGCGACGCTCCCTCCGAGGACCTGCCCGCCGCCGCGGTTGTCGGCAGCAGCCGGGCCGGGCGGCGCTTGCGGCTAGCCTAGCCAGCAGCGCTCGGCTTGGGAAGGCCGGCCTAGCTTCCGCGGACCCGCACCAGACCAGTCGGATCAAAGTCTGACCCGCTGTCTCCGTCGGTCCTGACCTCCATCCGAGCCTCCACGCTGACGCAGCTGGAGCTGTCGCAGGCCTGAGCGCGCAGCTCGACCGTCGCCCGGTCCCCATCGCCCCGGTTGACGCGGGCGGCAAGCAGAGAAGTCCCCGCAAAGCCGTACGAGTACCAGCGCAAGGCCGGCTGGGAGTAGTCGGCCGGCTGCGTCTGGAGCCAGTCGTCGACGACCTGCAGCGCTCCGCTGACCTCCACTTCCGTGTTCTGCTCGACGCCGAGCGACATCTTGCCGGCCAGCGCCTGCTGAGCTCTTTGCTCGTTGTCCATGGCGTAGACATGCCAGCCATCGGCAGTTCGCATTTCGACCAACAAGTAGTCCCCGGCCAGCCTGGCACGGCAGGTGACGAGGGAAGTGCCGTCTCGCGAGACCGCTTCGGAAGGCTCGGACCACTGCCCGGCCAGCAGCCCTCCGACCGACGCGATCGCGACGGCGACTGTCACTAGGATCCTCATTTGCGAAAACTCATCCTTTCCGTCTTCAGCGGCAATTCCAGCCGCTCGCTTCCGCGCAGCACCTGCAGCAGCACCCGCGTGCCGGCCTGCTTGCGCCACTTGATGTAGTACTCAGGTGCGTACGCCAGCGAGTCCCTGACCTCGCCGTCGACTCCGTAAATGATGTCCCCTTCCTGCAACTCGTGGCTGCCCAGCAGCTCGGAGATCGAATCGACATGGTTGACTCGGCCCGCGAAGCCGTCCGGCACGAGACCGAGGGCCAGCTTCTCTGCCCTGTCCAAGGGGGCGCTGCGGAAGTAGACCCGCGGTTCCACGGACAGGTTGCGGTAGGTCAGATCCGTCTGCCACCAGTAATCGGGGAGCTCGATGTCGAGCTTGAGCTCTGCGCCGTCCCGCTCGACCGTCAGGTCGAGCCGCCGGGCCGTGTGCGGCACGCGCCCGTACTCCCACTGCAAATCGCCGAAGGTCCAGACATCCACACCGTTGACGGCACGGATGATGTCGCCGGCTAGCATTCCCGCAGCTTCGACGCTGCCGGACGCGCGAGCGACGGCGAGCCCCTTAGGAATGTCAAGCTCGATCCCGATCTTCCGGATTTCGGGTGCTCGGTAGAGGTGCTTGAGCGTGTCGAGCGTGCCGTCCCGCTCGCGCTGGACATTCTCCAGATCTCCGATCAGGTGGCATTCCACGCAGCGGCCCCGACCGGCAGTCCGCTCGTACAGCGCTGGGATTTGCCGTGGGTACTTGGCTGGAGGTGAGGGCCGCGCCTCCAGCTTGCCTTGCTGATGCAGCTGGTGGAGGCGAAGGCCTTGCTCCAGCGCCAGCTCGAGACTCTCCAGATTCAAGTAGGTAGTCGGCGACCTCTCGTCGCGGCCGCCGTAGCGGAGGTAGATCTGCTCGTCAGCGTTCAGTATGAAGAAGTACAGCGTGTTGTAGCGGTCGTAGTCGAACAGGCCGATGTTGATGCCGTCCATGCGCGTAATTCGCGCTGTCACGTACTGCTGGAGCAGTCGACCCCGCTTAGTTCCTTCCTCAGTCAGCACAACCTGTGCATCGAACACGCGGCCGGCCCTTCAAGGGGCGCAGCGGAACTCAAGGAAGATGGGCCGGCCGCTGCTGCGCGCCACGGCGATCGCCTCGTCATAGGAAGCGATCCACGTGACCGCCTCCTTCGCTGCAGCGGAGGGAGGCCAAGCCATGAGCAGCCAGGCGGCAACGGCTGCACAGCACATCACGGCTCGCCGGGTGGGGAACATGGCTGTCCGCCCTTGCCGGTGAGATGAGCGCGTCATTCCGGAACTCAAGCCCTGTCTCCGCACCACCAGCGGCGTACTCGTGCCGGGATCCTGCCGCCCCAAGCCAGAAGGTCTTCGGAAACAAGACCCGTATCGCTTTGTGGCTCGCAATCCTTCGCTGAATTCAATTCTAGCCCAGACAGTAACGAATCCGCCGGCTGCGGAGTACGGATTGGGACGCGCTCAGTACGGGGAGCGGGCGCTCGCGCTTCGTCAGCGAGAGACTTCCTGGGCTGAGGCGCTCACCACGGCTGCGAGCAGTTCCTCGTCCTCGGATTCGGCAACAGTCCGGAAATCGAGGACGATGCGACCGCCCTCGATGCGTGCCACGACGGGCGGCTGATGGCTGCGTAGGCTTGCTTCCATGCGATGCACGGGCTGGTCTTCGGGGGGAGTCACCGCCACTACTACCGATGCGAGGGTCTGCATCGGCGTCGAGCCGCCGCCCAAGACCGCATCCCCGGAGGTCGCTTCCGCAGGGGGGCCGTTCAGTTGCCGAAGACGCCTGACAAACCGTTCGGCGCGGCGGCGGAGTTCCTCCATAGGAATCTGCACGCGCCGAATTGCTGGGATCCGCCGTTCAGAATCTTTCAAGTAGTCGCGCAGCGTGGCGCTCAGGGCTGCCAGGACGAGCTTGTCGACACGCAGCGCCCGGAACAGGGGGTTGCGGCGAATGCGCGCAAGGGCGGCCTCATCCCCGGCGATGATGCCGGCCTGCGGCCCGCCCAGCAGCTTGTCGCCCGAGAAGGTCACGATGCTCGCTCCCGCCTCCAAGCTGGCGGCGACTGTGGGCTCGCCATCAATGCCAGCGCTCTCCAAGTTCAGGATGCAGCCGCTTCCCAAGTCCTCCACCAGGGGGAGTTGTCTCTCGAAGGCCAGCTCCGCTAGTTCGCCGACCGACGGCTTGCCAGTAAATCCGATCTGGCGGAAGTTGCTGGGGTGGACCCGCAGCAAGGCTTTGGTGTGCGGGCCGATGGCTCTGCGATAGTCCTCAATGCCGGTACGGTTGGTCGCTCCGACCTCGCGCAGTGAGGCCCCTGAGGCCTCAATGATCTCCGGGATCCGGAATCCGTCGCCAATCTCGACCAACTCGCCCCGGGAGACGATGACCTCTCCGCCCCGAGCGAGTTCGCGAAGCACCAAGAAGATAGCTGCGGCGTTATTGTTGACGACCAGCGCCGGAAGGCCGAGGAGTCGCCGAAGCAGCCCCCCCACATGGTCATCCCGCCGGCCGCGCCGGCCCGTCTGCAAGTCGAACTCGAGATTGGTGTATCGCCCGGCTATGCGCGCCAGCTCATCGCGGGCTGAAGGGCCGAGCGGGGCGCGGCCGAGATTGGTATGGAGTATTACGCCGGTAGCATTGATCACAGGCTGAAGCGATCCCGCGAGGATCTGACGGGCGGACTCAGCGCACCGGTCTCGGATGCGCTCCAGAGGCGGCCGCTGATCCTCTAGCCGGCCCTCTAGGATCTCGGCACGAAGATCGTCGATTGCCTCCCGCACGAGGTCGGTGAGGAGTTGCCGCGGCAGGTCTCGAAAATCCGGTGCGACGTCCAAGGCCTGGACGGCAGCGTCCACGCTCGGAAGCGAGCGCAGCGAGGCCTCCGGTGCTGTCGGTTCCATCGCCTCCATCTAACCACCATTTCAGAGGCAGCTCGCCGCGGCGCAAAACCATCGTTTCGCCGCCGCCTATACTTGTGGCGTGACAAGGCGCAAGTTCCTCCTGTCGGTCGCTGCCGCCGCGTCGGCCGCTCCCCTGCCCTTCGCAGCCGTAGACACGCACATCCATCTCTTCGACCCCGATCGGCCTGGCGGCATACCGTGGCCGCCGGCGAACGATCCGATTCGTTCCAAACCGACCTATCCTGAACGCTTCCGGGGCGTCGCGGCCTCGCACGGAGTGACTGGCGCGGTGGTTGTAGAGTGCAGTCCGCGGATCGAGGACAACCAATGGGTCTTGGATGTCGCAGCCGATGATCCGACCGTGGTGGGGTTGGTGGGCTTCCTGGATGTGGGCCAGCCGGGCTTCAGTGGGCACTTGGCACGGTTCGCGAAGGATCCGCTGTTTCGCGGGATCCGGTACGGAAACCTCTGGGGCCGCGACCTAGGGGATCAGCTCAGCAATCCGCAGTTCCTCCGGGACATGAAGCTGCTGGCGGAGCGAGGACTGTCTTTGGACACGGCAAATCCCAACTTGGACCTCTTGGAGGCCATGCTTCGGCTCTCCGACCAGGTCCCTTCGCTGAGGATGGTCGTGGACCACCTTCCCAAGATGGAGGTCCCGGCATCCCAAGATGGGCGGTACGAGCAGGTCCTGCGGGAATTCTCCGCCCGGCCTCAGACCTACGTCAAGATCTCCGCCGTTCTCTTGGAGCGCGGCGGCACCGTGTCGCACCAACTGGATGACTACCGATCGACGATCGACAGGATCGCCGACGCCTTCGGGGAGGACCGAGTGATGTTCGGCAGCGACTGGCCCAACAGCGATCCGCTGGGCACCTACGCCCAAGTCATCGGGATCGTGCAGAAGTATTTTTCCACCAAGAGTCGCCTTGCGCAGGAGAAGTACTTCCGACTCAACGGCAAGGCTGCCTACCGCTGGATTGACAGAGCGGCCTAGTCGGGCATGCCGGTCGGCTGTTGCTGACTCCCGCTCCCGTTAGGTCGGCCCGCGCTCGAAACAGCGAGTGCACCGACTCGCAGTCTGGGTGCTACTCTCTGGAACGGATGCAGGTTGGCACTCCATCACCAGGAAGCGTTGTTCAAGGATTCTGGACCTCGCAGGTCGCCCTCTGGATTGCGCTGACGGCGGCTGCGGGAGTGCTCTACCTCGCCTTGACCGCGGCCGGCTCGGCGCAGCAACACGGGCCCGACGACGAGACTCGGCGCGGACTCGGCCCAGTCCGAATCTTGATCGACACCGATGCGGGCAACTACTACGATGATGCGTTCGCGCTGGCCTTCGCCGCTCTGTCGGGCGAACGGATACGGGTCGAGGCAGCGTATGCCGCGCCGTTCGTGAACTCGCGGGCTGCCGATCCGGGCGACGGCGTAGATCGCAGTCTAGTCGTGATCCGCCGCGTCCTCAGTGCGCTGGGCGCGGAAGGGTCGCTCCCCGTTCTGCCGGGGGCGCGCCGCTGGATGGGCGAGCAGGCTCGGCCGGTTCCCAACGCGGCCGTAGACGACATGGTGGAGAGGGTCATGACCTCGGATCGCGGAATCGACTACGTGGTCGCTCTTGGGGCTGCCACCAATGTGGCTTCGGCGCTGCTGCAGGAGCCCAAGCTGGCCGAGAGGACCACTGTGGTCTGGCTGGGCGGCACTCCTCATCACTTTCCGTCGGCTTCGGAATTCAATCTGAAGTCCGATCCGGCTGCAGCCCGCGTGCTGTTCGACTCAGGGGCTAAGTTGGTCCACATACCGGCAGCGGGAGTGGCGGAGTACTTGGCTGTCAGTCGAGAAGAGCTGAATGATCGCATGCGAGGCAGGTCGCGGGTCGCGGACCTGTTGCTCGATCTGGTCAATGAGTTCGCCGGTGTTGGCGGCGAGTCGGACGGGGCCTCGAACACCCTCCCCGTCTGGGACCTAGCGGCGATCGCAGCGCTGGTGGATCCGACGTGGGTCCCGACGATGCGGCTATCCAGCCCATCGCTCGGAAAGTCTCTGACTTGGCTCCACAGCCCGCACCGCCAGGAGGTGCAGGTCGCTTATCGCGTGGACCGTGACCGAGTGTTCACGGACTTCTTCGCCAAGATCGAGGCCGGCCGGCAGTAGTCTTCCGGGTTGGGATGGTTGGACTGGAGTCCAAGCCCTATCGCCGGAGAACGCTTGACAAGCAGACGCGCTGAGCAGTCGCTTGGGAGCGACTCCGTCAAGCGGAGGAATGGCGATCGCGCTGAACCGTCGATGCGAGACTCGCGCCCGCGGCCAATTGGAGAGGCTTGGGCCTAGGAGCTCGGAGCGTGCCGCGAGGTGATTGCTCTCGCAGGATCGCTCCCAGTCAGAACGACCGGCTCGGAGGGATGCAGATTGGGTTCAGCAGGAGGTCCGCAGCGTGTCGGCGGTATACTTCTCAATCAGTGTCGGCATCCCAATGATAAGGGTCTTGGCCAGCGGCCGGGCGTACTGCGCCGGCTCATGCCTGCAGGGGCCCAGGGATCGGCGACCGTGACAAGGGTGGCGGGCATGGAAGGCGAGCGTCTCGTGGCCACACGGCTGCGGCGAGTGCTGGGTCGGGCCACCGTGCTCGCTTTGGCCAGCATGCTGGCCGTGGCAGCGGTGTCGGCTGCCCCAGAGACCTCGAACATCGTCCTGATCTACATCGACAACGTGGGCTGGGGGGACTTGGCGAGCTACGGAAACCCCGTCACGAGGACCCCCAACATGGACCGGCTGGCGAGCCAAGGCGTCCGCCTGACCGATTTCTACATCCCGACCTCGTCGTGCTCGCCATCCCGCGGAGCCCTGCTGACCGGGCGCTACCCGGATCGCAACGGCCTGACTCACCAGCTCTCGGTGGAGGAGAACTGGTCAGGCATCGGACTGCCGCATTCCGAGCGGCTACTGCCCGAGTTTCTCAAGGAGGCCGGCTACGCGACCGGTGCTTTCGGCAAGTGGAACTTGGGCTTCGCCGAAGGCAGCCGGCCCACCGATCGAGGATTCGACGAGTACATCGGGTGCATCTCCGGGAACTGCGACTACTTCACGCACATCTACAACGGCCGGCTCGACATGCGGTTGGGCACGGAGCCAGCCGAGCTGGACGGGTACACGACCGACACCTTCGCGGACGCGGCGCGGGACTTCATCCGGCGCAACGCGGACGGGAGGTTCTTCGCCTTCGTCCCGTTCAACGCGGCGCACTACCCGAATCCGAAGAACAAGCGGCCCGGCCAGCCGTTCCGATGGCAGGCCCCGGCTGAATTCTTCCGGGCTTACGGCTACGATCCAGACACGGAGAATCCTGTGCTCGGGTACCGAGCGGTCATGACCGCGCTGGATGCGGGTGTCGGCCGCGTTCTTGACGAACTGGACAGGCTCGGCCTAGCCGAGCGCACGCTCGTGATGCTCGCCTCCGACAACGGCGCATGGGTCGGGCCGCGCAGGCCGCAGCTGGAAGTGGCCTCGAACCTGCCGTTCCGGGACGGGCGCACATCGCTGTACGAGGGCGGTGTGCGGACGCCATGCATCATCCGGTGGCCCGGAGTTCTCCCCAGCGGCAAGGTGGTGCGCGAGCCGCTGGTCACCATGGACCTGTTCCAGCTGGCGTTGCGGGCGTCCGGGCTGCCTCCCCCGCCCGAGATCGTCTTTGACGGTGCCGACCCGCTGCAGACGATGCGAGACGGCGCTCCGTCCCCGCACCAAAGCCTCTTCTTCCGGTATCGGGACGTGATTGCCATGCGGAGTGGTCGCTGGAAGCTGGTACGCCCCGCCTCCGGCGCACCTGCCGAGCTGTATGACTTGCGGACAGATCCTGCCGAATCATCCGACCTTGCCCTCAGCCGCCCGGAGCTGGTCCAAGCCTTGCTCCAAGAATTTGGAACCTGGCTCGCCAGCGTTCGGGCCGAGTAGCGGAGTCCGGCGACTCGCCGCCGACCGTTCTCGTGTCACCGATAGTCGGTCTTCTAGGTGAGGGAAGCAATGTACTTGTTGCAGTGCGCCGTAGAGGCGCTCTGTCCTTGCGAGTGCGAAACCCGCCCGGCAACTGTCACTCCAGCCGGCAATCATCGGAGCGGTTCGCGGAGGTAACGACGCGGCCTGAAGCACTTCGAAGGAGAGGACCGCGTTGGGCGGTTCAGCGAACGCGCAGACCGCAACGCGAGTGAACGTCGAGCAGGCCTCGAACGCATAAGGTTAGGGCCGACTCGCCCACAGTACGGAGAAGCGAGCGACGCGAGCACCGGTCGGTTCCGCTGGAGTAATGGCGGTGGCAAGCTCGGAAGATGGAAGCAGACGCAACTGATTCTCTCCGGATCGGAGTACTTGAGGTCCATGACGAGTTCCCAGCCTTGACGGGTCATGCTGGTGTCGCCGGAGCGAGGCCGACCGGGACGGTGCGCGGCCAGCGATCCGAACGGAACACCCTCAGAAGGGTAGGTCATGCGCTCGCGACGCCGACCCGACGCACCGGGACGGGAGATCGTCGAGGACCAGCGGAAGCGTCCTCGCGTCGAAGCTGAAAGCCCCGTAACGAATGGGGATTACATCGGATACTTGACAAACCAGCCTAAGACTGCGATCATCCCGTAAGTGGACCGCTCAATGCTTCGACGCCTTGGCCTCGGCCATTCGCGGCCAGAGGTATTTCCGCTTGCGCGGGACCTTCGGCCGCGGTTTCGGCCTGAGCAGCGCCCTGGCCAGCTTTTCCTAGGTTGCGCCCTCGAACGGGTTACGCATCGCTAGCACATGATACCGAACTGGAAGAACCGGACCATCTGGACGGCGGACAACCTCGACATGCTCCGGGGCATGAACTCGGAGTCCGTGGACCTCATCTACCTACACCCTCCGTTCAACTCGAATCGCAACTCGTCAAGGTGCGGATGCGCCGGGATACGACGCTGCTTACCCAGTTCAACCCCATCGTCCGCACCGACATCCCCAAGCGAACCGACGTGGGCAAGCTGCCGCCCTACAAGACGCACCGGCACACGCTCTACGGCCAGCAGGAAGCCTACTGCGCGGCCTGCAAGCACTACTTCCCGTTCCGCAATCTCGCGGTGGATCATATCGTCGCCAAGTCGAAGGGAGGGACGGACCACTTGGGCAACTTGCAGCTCCTCTGCGCGGCCCGCAACTCGATGAAGGGAACCATCGATCAGGCCACGTTCGTGGCGCGGCTCAAGAGGGTGGGAATCGGGCAATGAGCAAGGAGGCCAAATGTCAAATCAACAAGAAAATGCAAATCCGTCGTCGGCAACGGACGCAGACAAGGACCTAGCGAGGAGTAAGAGCAAAGTCCGGGTCCGAGTTACCTACATCGCCGCCGGATACGTGTTCATCGGTGCGATCATTCTGGTCATCGGGGCTTTGGTGTGCAAGGACTTCGCTACGGCCAAGGACATCTTCCTGTCGGTTCTGCCCATTGCCACCGGCGTTATCACCTACTGGTTCGCAGACCGTTCCCGGGGGAAGAAGCCAAACAGCGACTAGCAGTCCGGCACACAGAAGGCCGGGCGCGCAGAACAGACACATCAGGTCCGTGATGTCATCGAACACGTACCGGCCCGTCGCTCCCATCGCTACGCCACCAGCTCCCTGTAGAGCAGCCGCTTGCCGACCATCCCGGCGACCATCGCCCGCATCTGGTCGAGCGTGTCCTGATCGCGCACGTTGTGGCGACCCGTGAACTCGGCCACGTACCGGTGCAGGTGCTTCGCGCTGATCCGGTGGTACGTTCCGTAGTAGCCGCGCTTGAACATCGACCAGAAGGACTCGATGCCGTTGACGTGGGCATCGCCGCGCACGTACTCGCCGCCGCTGTGGTTGACCGTCTCGTGATTGTCAAGCTGGTTGTACACGCTGCTCTCATCATCTTGAGTATACACCTTCGCTTCCGCGCTGACTTCCGCTCCGACCATCTCGCCGACCGATTCCTGGTTCACGCTCGCCATGGGAGCGGCCGCCACTTTGTTCGAGTCGCGATCCTTGATCCCAACCACGGCGGCCTTGCCAACGGGCCCGCGCCCCGTCAGCTCCTCGCGCTTGTGCTTGGGCATGTTCTTGCGCTTGCCGCCGATGTATGTCTCGTCCATCTCGACCGGCCCGTCGAACGGATCGTCGGACTCCTCTTCCCACGCCTTGCGCAGCCTGTGCAGCATGTACCACGCGGTGCGCTAGGTGACGCCAAGGTCGCGGTGGAGCTTCATGGACGAGACGCCCTTGAGGCTGGTTGAAACGAGGTAGACGGCAATCGCCCACTTGCGGATGCAGACGTTCGAGCAGGCCAGCAGCGTGCCGGTGCGTACGCTGAAGTAGGAACGGCAGTCCCGGCACCAGTAGGGCATCGGTTTGGCTCTTGGAACCTGCTTGGTCTGCACGCTTCCGCAGTGTCCGCAACAGCGGCCGGAATCTCCCCAGACCTGCTGCTCGAACCATTCGGTCGCCGCCTGCTTGTCCGGAAACATGTCCATCAGCTCCACCAGAGTGATGCCCTTGCGGTGCGCTTTTCCGGGTGCCTTCTGTCGTTCCATCGCCGTGTATCTCCTACACTTATGGTCGCAGTTTCAGGCTAGTTTGTCAAGTATCCGATGTAAGTCCCTAACGAATCATCTCGTCGGCCCAGGCGGGCGACTGTCTCTCGAGCGACCGCTTGGGAAAGAGAATGGGCCGCCCAAGCCTGATCGACTCCCATCCTTGGTGCCTCGTCCCGCTATTGGTGGCCGCCTCGACGATCAGCGTGGCATCCGACAGAAGAGCCATCGTCTTGTTGCGCAGCGGGAAGTTCGACCGGTGTAGAGGCTGACCGGACGGGAACTGAGACACCAGCAGATGGTTCTCCCCAATCACGTCCTGGAGACTCCGGTTTCGCATCACCGCGTACCGGTCGAGCGATGTGCCCAAGACGCCCACCGTCCTGCCGCCATTGTTCATCGCTGTCGCATGGGCCACGGTGTCGATCCCCAATGCGAGCCCGCTCATCACCGTGACATTGTGCGCAACCAGCATCTCGGTAATCCTCCGGGCCAATTCCAAGCCCTCGGCCGAGGCCCGTCGGGAACCCACAACGGCGATGCGAGGCCCGCCTTGCAGCAACGACAAATCGCCCTGCAAGAACAGCTGGCGGGGAGCGGCCTTCAACTCGAATTCGTTGAGCGGTCCGAGCACGTCGCCGGGCATCACGGTCTGTGGTTGATCCATTGCCATCGCCTCCAGTTCACGCTCCGCCCACCGCTCCATCCGTCTGGCGATGGCCGTCAGGCAGGATCTTCATGGCTAATCCCTCCACGTCGAGTTAGTCGGCTACCGTGGCGATCTTGGTGACTGGTTTCCCCATCGCCTTCTCGACTAGCCGACTCAATCGCTGTCGTCGGTCTTGGAGGAATTCAGCGAACTGATCCATCCGGAGAAGTTCCGGCGAGAGCGCATGGCTGGCAAGCAGATCATTCATCGCATCGTTGTCCAGATCCACCTGCTTCTCTGACTGGATCTTCGGCACGTATCTGGAAGGTGCGTCGCCACCAATCTTGCGATTGGCCTTATACGATATCTGTGTCTTGTTGAGGATGCTCTCATATTGATCTCGTCCAATTCCATCTTGATTAGTGCACCATTTCCGGGGGAATATGTGATGAATGTCCAATCCTATTTCGATTGCATCCAACTCATTTATTGTAGCTCTCCAGAACCAATCCTTGGCTCCTTCCCGCAGAACAAGCACGTTGATCCCTTTGTATGCCGCGCTCACTCGAGTGCGTAATGTGTCGAATCTCTCCGGTTGAAAACTGGCATCGCGCACTGTTCGCGGAAGGGTGTCGTCGTCCTCGAACCAACAGAGAAGTTCATCGTAGTCGTTGGCCATACGAGTCTCTACTGCACCACCATAGAGCTCTCCAAGGACTCCAGACCAGAACCAGCGCGCCAGTTTTCCATGGATCTTGGGCTCAATCCAGTGGTCACCTATGCGCGTGAGAACCGCCGCCAAGGGCACGACTTGCGTTCGGTAAGGAAGTTCACGCCGGTGGTAAAAGCACTCTTTTCTCAGGAATTTAGCTGCATTGTGAAACCCAATTTCCAGTTTATTTGCCCATCGTGTCCAAGCGTCAAGCGGTAGCCGGAGGACATCGGCCCGCTTGCCGCTTACCGGACGTACCTGGTTCCCAGTCTTGCCTGCCCGCAAATCCCCCTTTCTCAAGTCGTGGGTATGCAGCAGACTGATTCCTTGGAGGAACTCTGTGGCCTGGATGCCCTTGAGAAGCGCGTAGGTCTCCAGTCGATCCTTGCGCGACTCAACGTTCCGAAGCTGTGATCCGAACCAGTCGTCCCGCAGGTTGTAGCCCTCCGCTGCGTAGCTCGCCGTCACAAGCTCGAACACGGTCAGCGGTTCCCCGCCGGTATTCACCTTCTCGAATACCAAGCAAACGGCTTCCTTAGTGGTCTCTTTCTCCAACTGGATCACCGGAATCTGATAGTCGCGAAAGGGCTTCAGCACCTTTTTCCGAAAATCCATGTAGAGTCCCCATTGGTTCGGCGCCACTTTGTACAACGTTTGCTCCCAATCGTCCGAATCCATTATCTGACTGCATGGAAAATGGAGGCGCTGGCACTCCAATCTAGTCGTGGATACATTTAGCATCACGTCCCGACCGAAATTGGTTCGGAGTTCCCTGTTCTCATCGACAGATACGACCGCTTAATTCAGCACATTAGCGTCATCCACGGCTCGCTTAATATCGAAGTAGTAGTGGCGTTTTATCTTCTTCCACTTGACGGTCTTGGTGCGTACCGGACCCTTGAGTGAGATGGCTTGAGTCAGGGTCGTGAGACGCTGCTGTCCATCCAGTATTAGTCTTTCCGGCTCCCGGTTCTTCGGAACTCTCTCTTCCAGTCCTTCCACTGGACGGGTCTGGAAGCGAATCTCTCCACCGGCTTTGAGCAGCATTATGGCCCCTATTGGGAATGATCGACCAGTGCTCACAAGCAGATCGCGGATGTGGTCGTCGTCCCACACCCAGCCGCTCTGGAACTCCGGCAACTGGATCTTACCTTCAGTGATTTCGCGCAGGAGATCCGTCAATGAAGTTTTGGTAATGTCGAAGGTTGTCATATCGGCTTCTGATCTCTCCCAAGATCGATCATGTGTCCTTCCGTAGCGGGAGAAGCTGGTATGGGATGATATGCATGCACCAAACTCCTACCGATTGGTACAGCCTACCGATTGGTACAGCCTTCCACGCAGGAACTGCGGTCCGATCTACGACACGATCGCTCAAGTACTCCTCGGAAAGTTGTGTCATCACGGCATCGAATTCTTCTCGATCCTGTTGGAAACGAGCCACGCCAGCGGCCCCATGTGGCGCTGTCAGTTGCCAAGCCGGGGCATGGCACAACGCCACCGCTTGAGTCCCGAAATTCAGGAGCCGATTCGGACCGGAGGTGAGATAGACCGAGCGCCTAGTGTTCTGCGTTGTCAAACCCAACCAGTTTGCCAGTTGGCCGCACGGCCCCCATTCTGGAACGATGATCTCGCCCCACAGCGCCGATTGGGAAGCAAGCGCCTTCCTCAGGCGCGCCGCTCGCAGGCCGAATCTGGTCTGGATGGAGCGCATGTAGACGCCACGGCAGATCCGTAGGATCCGCTCCGAGCACGCCCAACGGGCTAGCCACCAAGCCATCGCGACGCGGTCGCTGAGGTGCAGGAAGTCGGCCGCCTGAATCGGCGTGGCCTCTGCGTACTCCATGATCCTCTCGGGCAGGCTGTTCATCCCGTCTGGATCCTGCATGGCAAGTCGCTTGATCCCATCAATATGAGCGGAGGCCGCGCGGTAGCGACTCTCCGAGCGAACGGCTGAGACGAAGTACGCCGCCGTGTCCGGCGCCGCGCCGAGTGTGGACTTCGCCGGAGGGCACGCCTCCCCCGTCTTGCGCCTCACGCGGGCCGACTGTGTGGCCGAGCCTCGCATCGCCGGCTTCGGGAGCCCCAACGGGGGTGTTCTCCGCGCCGTCGGCAGCGCCGTCCGGAGCGTCTGACCCAGCATAACCCAACAGACTACAGTATTACCATGAGGGTGAAATAGGCTCGGGCGACGGAACCCCCCGCGCTCACTGGGCCTCACCCAGCATCGGCCCCTTGCGGGCGACCCGGCCGGCCCACCGCCTAGAGGCGCCGTTCCCAGCCGAACCGCAGCGCGAATGCAGCATCCGGCGTCAACGGTTCAACGGCACACGTCCTCGCGGCCTGCATTGCGGTCGTGCCTGTACCCGTAGCGGTCGTCGCTGTCCATGGATCGATCTCGAGGCCAGAGTCGAACCATGAGGGCCGTCGCATCTTGAAAGCTGGTCCGCTGTGGCGGATCGCGAGGAAACACCTGATCATGCAGGTCCCAGACTTGCCTGGCCTTGTTCATTCCCAGGTGCTGTGCCAGGAACGCAATGTCGTCTGCGTCCTTGGGACGTGCGGCCCGCACCTTCATGGCCAGAAGGTGCTTGGCGGAAGCGCCAGTGACAGTCAGGTTGCTGTCTGCATACACGGTCTGCGCCAAGTGATCCTTGCGGAGGGGCACGGCCATGACCGCCTGCTCATTCAGCCACGCTGTGGGCCAGCGATGTCGATACGCGACTTTCCGCACGGCTTCCATGAGGTGACCGTGTCCGTCCCGCACGACGGCATCAATGTCGAGCGTCAGCCGGCGATTGTCGAAGCCCAGCGCGATCGCCGCACCCCCGATGATGTAGATGTGGGCCCGCGCTCGGCGAAACCGCAGCTCTTTGGACAATTCGCGAAAAGCGGCCTCCAGTCTATCTGCGGAAAACGGCTCCATACTCGCGTTCCCCCTCTCGTTCCCCAAACTCTCTACCGCCGATGATCACGCCGTGTCGCAGGAAGGCCGCGGGAGTCTCCACGTAGTCAAAGATACGAAATCCGCCGAATACGGGCAGGGGCACCCAGACCATGTGCAGGAACCGTTTCGGATCATCACACCACGACGGCACGGGATGGTCGTGCGTGATAGCTATGTGCTCCGCAGTGGCCGCCAGCAGCGCGTCCCAATTGGTGCGTGTGAGCCGGGGCGGCCTGCGGAGGGCGAATTCCTGCCTGTCGCGACTGGACTGGTGGAACCGGCGGGGCAGGTCGGAGATCAGCATGCGGTAGCGCTCGTGGTCGTCGCGTCCGTTCTCGATGCAGCGGACGTATTCTGCGACGTGCCAGAATGGCTGGGGAGGCAACGGTCGGCCGCGCGAGTCGCGTCCCGCCGCAAGATCGGCGGTGAGCTTGGCGGAGCGCTTCGCAGCGAGTTCGATGAGAGCCCGCATTCTGCGGTGCTCCTCGTCCTCGCGGCGGCGTCCGTCCCCTCTCGTCATGCTGCGTCATGCCCAGTATGGCAGGGGGGCATAGCTCCAAACATCATGAGCGGCTCCCGATCACCCCGGCAGAATGAAATCCGGCTTCGGCGAGACACCGAGAGGCGGTTGGTTTCCGCGCAGGATTCCCGGCATGTGCTCGGATAGGGGCGACGGCGGCGGGAAAGTGGTCGCAAGACCTATTGGCAGGAGCAGTCTTCGAAAGCCAAACTGGCCCGGCATCCCCGAGTCGTGCCCCGGATTGTTCCCACGCCCGCGGCGGGCATGTGGACGGACAGCAAGTTGACCTCGTCCACGGGACGAGTGTCCAATACCGGATCTGCAAGCCGCCCGTGTCGCCAATTGGTCGCCGCCCGAACCAGTCGATTCAGAACGCCGGTCCCACGATGCCAAGCCTACCTGAGCGTGGTCACCGGGGCCCTGCCGAGCGCTCAGCGGCGCACTGTCCACCGGATTCAAGTGAGCTCAAGCGACAGTTCAGTACCATGCTGGCACATGTCCGGGACACTGCGGTATCCTTGGCGCAGACCCAGCAACTCAGCCGATACGGGCAAACAACTACTGCAAGAAGGAAGAGCAGCTACTGGACGCGAGCCCACGTACCCCCCAACAAGCCATGCTCGCCCATCATCGGACCCACACTTAGTGCGGAGGAGGCCCCTTACTGAACCCTTACGCTCGTCTACGTGCTGCTGGCTTAGCTAAGCCGACAGCACGGCCGGTTCCTGTCTGCTGCGACGTGGGCCGCCTTCCGTCGGCTGGCGGCTCCACAGTCACTGTATGTACTCTCGCATCTGGGCTGTGCCCAAGCGGCCATTGGGCCTGATATGGGGCCATTTCGGGCTACGTTTTGCAGGTTTCCAGTCCCACAAGTGATGGAGTATAGATCGTTCATTGAGACTCCAGCTATACCTATGTGGGTGTCGAGTTTGGGGCGAGTGGTAGCATGGCTGGGCCATGCCATCCAGACGCACTTCCTACCAGACTGTTCTCTACCTTGCCTGCTCCATTCTGCTACTCACCGCTCTGGCCGTGGCCGGCACAGCCGAGATTCCAACGGCGAGTCCAGAATCGGTCGGATTCTCGGGGGAGCGGCTGTCAAGGATCAGCCACTGGGTCGATTCGATGGTCCAAGCGCGGCGCGCTTCCGGGTTCGTCACGCTTGTGGCGAGACGAGGCCAAGTCGTGCATCACCGAGCCTCGGGAAGGCTGGGGATGTCCCGGAGTGACACCATGCCGCCGGACGCGCTATTCGACATCGCATCAATGACGAAGCCCTTGACTGCGGTCGCCGCCCTCACGCTCTTGGAGGACGGGCGGATCACGCTCGGTGACGCCGTCGCGGATCACCTTCCGGAATTCGCGGGTCGGCGGGTTGACCTAGGTTCGGGCTGGCTGCTTCCCGCCAAGCGGGACGTCACGATACGCCATCTGTTCACCCACACCTCCGGTGTCTCGGATCCGAGAAATCGCGCCGAGACGTACTCCTTCCCCACTATGGCCGACTACATGAAGGAGTTCGTGAAGCTCCCGCTCCGCGCCCAGCCAGGTTCGCGGTGGATCTACGGAGACTCCCTGGACCTGCTCGGCCACATTGTGGAACGGGTTGCGGAGCAGAGTCTCGACGATGTCTTGCAGGAGCGGATCCTCGGCCCGCTAGGCATGGTCGACACGCACTACTGGCCACCCGCCGCCAAGCAGGATCGCCGAGCGCTGCTAGTCGTGGACGGGGCCGACGATCCGACGCGGAGCTCTCGGGAGCCACCGGAG
Organism: Bryobacterales bacterium; assembly: GCA_963662745.2. Lineage (GTDB taxonomy): Bacteria > Acidobacteriota > Terriglobia > Bryobacterales > UBA6623 > VXMF01. Next base: position 1,129,243 of record CAXXUI010000001.1, on the reverse strand, counting down.
GCCGCCCGCCGCAAGACATTCGTCTCGGGGGCCAGCGGCCTCCAATCCACGGCGGTCGACTACTGGCGCTTCTGCCAAATGCTCCTGAACGGCGGCGAGCTCGACGGGCGGCGGGTGCTCGGGCCGAGAACCGTCAGCCTCATGGCCGAGGACCACTTGGAGCCGGGCACAGAGTTCCGTCCAGGCCACGGCTTCGGTCTCGGAGTCGCCGTCGTGACCGACCGAGCCAGCTCCGCCCTTCCCTACACGGACGGCTCGTACTACTGGGGCGGGTCACAAGGCACCTTGTTCTGGATCGATCCGGCTGAGGAACTGGTTGGCGTCCTGATGGTCCAAGTTCGTCCGCCCGGTGAGCTGAAGCTCCGTCAGCGGTTCGCCGCCCTGGTTTACTCCTCGATAGTCGATTGATCGGTGTTCCGCCGACGTCCTTGAGCAGGCGACGTTCGCGGCTGCGCGCCGTGTGAGGGCTAGTTCCGTCCGATCCGGGTAGTATCATGGGCAGGATGATCCTGTCGTTCGCACCCCTCCGGGCAGTGTGGCTGCTCCGGTCCGCACTCGCTGTTGCCGCCGCTCTCACGGCAGTTCCGTTGGCCGCCCAGATCTTCCCCGACAAGAACTTGGAAGAGGCGGTTCGGCAGTACGTGTTCGAGAAGCGACACACGGACGAGCCGATCGTGGCCGAGGACGTCGCCACGATCTCCACTATCTCGGCTCGCGACAAGGGAATTCGCGACCTGACCGGCCTTGAGCACTGCAAGCGCCTGATGCTGCTGGAGCTTCCGGGCAACGAAGTCTCCGACCTCTCGCCCATCGCGGGCCTCGACCTGCTCCAGAGCCTGACCCTGACCGGCAACCGAGTGGAGGACATCGCCCCGCTCAAGGACCTCAAGCGCCTGCAGTACATCGAGCTGTCCGGCAACAGCGTTAGCGACATCTCGCCGCTCGCCGGCTTGGAGGCGATGAATTCAGCCTACCTCTCGGGTAATCAGATCAGCGACCTCACGCCAACCAAGGGCCTCTCCAAGCTTTGGACCTTGGATGTGGCGGACAATGACGTCACTGACATCTCTCCTGTCAGCGGGCTGACCCGCCTGTCCACCCTCAATCTGGACGGCAACGAGGTGTCCGACCTGTCGCCGTTAGCCGATCTGACCTCGCTCCAGCGACTCTCCCTGCGAGACAACAAAGTCACCGACATCGGGCCGCTGGTCGAAATGGCGGAGAAAGACATCGCAGGCGACAGCCGATTCGCTCGATACTGGACAGTCTCCCTCCAAGGCAACCCTCTGAGTGAGGAGTCCGCTGGCAAGCATGTCGAGGCGCTGCGGGAGTACTCGTTCCGCATCGAGACTGAAGACGAGTAGCCCGGCCACCGTCGCGGGTCCGGGGTTCGGACGCGCCCGCTTCCAGCGCTCCGTCCTTGCGATCTGGCGCTGAGCGCCGTCGTCACGCCACTCGGAATCGTTCGACCGCTTCCTCGTCCAACTCGATTCCCAGTCCGGGTTCGGACGGGATGTCGAGCAGGCCCTCCCGGGCGACGATCCGCTGTTGCGTCAGATGGTCGCGCAAGGTCGTCTCTTCCTCGGCCACGTACTCCGCGATCAGCGCGTTCGGCACCGAGTTCAGGAAGTGCAGGGCCGCTGCGACGTTGATGTAGGTCGTGAACCCGTGATTGGCCACCGGCAGCCCCCTGTCGTGAGCTAGTGACGCGATCTTGACGGCTTCGGTGAAGCCTCCCGCCCGTGTGAGGTCGATCTGAACGACATCGATCCTGCCGCGGTCCATCAACTCCAAGAAGGAAGCCCGTCCGCTCTCCTCCTCGCCAGCGGCGATGCGAATGTCCACCGCTTCGCTGAGCCGCCGGTAGCCATCGTAGTTGTCGGGCATAAGCGGCTCCTCCAGCCAGAAGATCCTGTAGTCCTCGAACGCCCGCGCTCTCCGGATCGCAGTCTTGGCGTCCCACGCGAGGCCGGCGTCCACCAGCAGGTCCGGGCCATCGCCCAATCCCTGGCGCGCCTCCCGCACCAAGGCCACGTCAGTCGCCTCGTCCTGTCCCATCGGATCCCACCCGAACTTGACAGCGTCGAATCCGCGATCGGCGTACCGTGCCGCCAATTCCCTCGTCGCCTGCGGAGTTGGACCCCACAGCGAACTGGCGTAGCAGCGGATCTTCTCACGGAAGCCGCCGCCCAACAGCTTCCAGACAGGCAGGCCCATGGCCTTGCCCTTGATGTCCCACAGCGCGATGTCGATGCCGCTCATGGCATGGAACGCCGCGCCCCGGCGCCCCCCGTACAGATTCCCTGTGTACATCTTGTGCCAGATCTTCTCGGTCTCGAAGGGATCCTCTCCAATCACGAGTTCGCGCAGCCCGCACGCGACCGAATGCGAGAATGGCCCGAGGATGGCCCCCTTGGCAGCCATCGGGTTCGAATCGACCTCACCCAGCCCCGAGATGCCGGCGTCCGTGTGGACCCTGACCACCAAGGCGTCCTGACCGGAATCGCACTGGTCCTTCACGCGGGGCAGCCGCACGTAGATGGCTTCTACATCGATGATCTTCATTGGGCTCGTTGGCGGCTGGGAGCGTCCGCCCGAGTCTTCAAGCGGCCGTCCGACCTTCGAGCATAGCCCGATGCCTTCGGCAGGGCGGCCCGCGCCACGGTCGCAAGGGCAGGCCCACAATGGCTCCGGCAAGCCTAGAAACGGCTACGGGAGGCTGGGGGCGGCACCGCTCAAGTCGCCGGAAGGAAGCCGCTGCTTGACAGCGGCCAAGTGAGGGAAGGAAGGAGGTGATGGAGCCACGAGTCGGACTCGAACCGACGACCTGCGGTTTACGAAACCGCTGCTCTACCAGCTGAGCTATCGTGGCGAGAAATCAGCGCTGCCGTGCCGCCCGCCTGACCTCACGATAGCACACAGCTGGAGCGACGCGATCCGGATCTTGTGACCAGTTGCCGTGGAGCACCTTCCGCCTTCCGAATTGCGGTCCAAGAGCTGGTCCGAGGCTACTCTCCTACCAGTTCGGCAATTCGTTGGTTCGCGGCGGCGATCCGGTCTACGTTCACGCGGTCGGGCCTTTCCAGCTCATCAAGCAGGCCTCGTCGCCGGGCCTTGTTGCGCTGGTACGCGCCACAGAGGTGGTAACCGACGCAGCCGGGGTTCTCGAACAAACCCGCTACGACCTCGCTGTACCAAGCCCCGTCGTTGGGCACGAAGCCAATCGCGTCGGCAGGCCTGATCTTGGCCGCGTCCGCAAGCAGCACGGGCTTGCCGGTGCGGCGGTGCCACTCTTCCAAGTGCCGCACAGGGTCCCGGAAGTCTTGGAAGGACAAGACGTCCACGTACGGATCGGCCGCTTGGACGACTTCAGCGGCGATCGCTGCGTTGGCCTCATAGCGGTCGCCGAGAATTAAGTGGTGCGGGTCGTAGCGACGGATCGCGTCGTGCGCCGTCTTGTAATAGCTGGTCGCCAGTGCGACGAGTTCGGCACGCCCTGCTTCGGAGCTGAGCCGGTCCGAATCGAACATCGGCCCCCGCCACCGGTTGTCCGGCCGATCGTGGATCCAAGTCGGGCAGTCGCTGTAGAAGTACCCGACCAAGTTCGGGTCGTCGGCCAGCTCGGCGCAATGGGAGCGGGCGACGTAGTCAGCCCAGTCAGACCATTGCGATCCGGTGAAATCGAAATGCCTCGTGTGCTGCTCCCATTGGTGGGACTCAGTGAATGGCAGCAGGTGGCAGTACGGCATGTCGAGCGCCCGATACTCGTCGTTGGTGAACGGTCGGGAATGCCTCCACTTGCGGACCGTGACCTCCTGCACCCAGCCGACCGTGTTGAATCCCCAGCTCTTCAGATTCGGAACAACGGACTCCCGGATCCATCTCGTCGTGCTCCCGCCGTATTTCTCCTTCCAGATGTGCAGGTTCTCCGGATAGCGGAGGCTCGCGGGATCGATGTGGTTTAGGCCGAGCGAGAAGAACGGCCGTCGGTCGGGGGTGAGCAACCACCAACGGTGCGGTCCCTGCTCCAGCGTGAAGAAGCCGTCCGGGTCGGGTTGGGTGGTGGCTGCCTGACTAGCGTCGCGTCCTGCGACCGCGAAGGCTCCGGCCGATCCGGCGAGAAATCGTCTGCGAGTCATCTTAGCGCCCTCCATTATGGGCGAGCTGCTGCCGGCGTGAGACCCGCTCCGGGCGGCGGAATCGAATGTTGCTCAATGACGGTGCGACAATCAGGTGTGCCGTGAGTTTCCGAGACGTCCGAGCGGGAAGCGGTTGTGTGCCTGGCCTCTTGGCGAGGCGCCTCTACAGAATGCTCCCGACGGCAGCCCTGCTGGCTGCCTGCCCTCCACTTGCGCCCGGCCAAGGCCTGCAGGCAAGAGCCGAAGACTACGGTTTCGAGGACGGCAGGGTGTTCCTGCTGGGCCATTGCGTGGCCTGCCATCAGGGAGCGGGCGCATCGTCACAGTTCCGGATCGATGCGCTCTTGTCCACAGAAGATTCCTTCTCGGAGCAGCCGCATGCCTGGGAGCTGCTCGCTGCTCGGTTGGCGAACCACGACATGCCCCCAAGGGGCGCACTGCAGCCGGCGCTCGAGGAACGCGTGCAATTTGTCGACTGGGTCGGCGGCGCCTTGCGCCACCATGCCTGCTCGGCGGACTTCGAGCCAGCGCCGAACGCAGCCCGCCGGTTGAACCGCGACGAGTACAGCGCCACGGTCCGGGACCTGTTCGACATCCAACTCGACGTCAGCGGACTGTTCCCGGCAGACGGGCCGGGCGGCGAAGGCTTTGACAACGCGGGCGAGACCCTGTTCATCTCCCCGCTGTTGGCCGAGAAGTACATGGAGGTGGCCCGGTTCGTCGTGGACGCGGCGTCCAAGGAGTTCAAGGCCCGGGCCAGGATCTTCATAGTCCAACCGGGAGGAGCGCTCACGGAGGAGGATGCGGCCCGCACGATTCTCGGTCGCTTCCTGCCATCGGCCTTCCGCCGCCCGGTCGACCACCGTGAACAGGTGGACTATCTCCGCCTGTTCCGAGCCGCCTTGCGGCGCGGTCTCGACTTCGAGCCGGCAGTCTTCTTCGCCCTGCGAAGCGCCCTCGTCTCGCCCGCATTCCTGTTTCACGCGGGCCTCGACGGGCCGGACGCAGCAGCGCGCCAGTACGCCCTTGCGTCTCGACTGTCCTACTTCCTATGGGGCAGCATGCCGGACGAGTTCCTGTTTGACGTTGCGGCGGCGGGCAAAATGGATGATCCGGCCGTGCTGGACCGCCTAGTGCCTCGGATGCTGCGGGATGACCGCGCCTTGGAGTTCTCCACTCGGTTTGTCGAGCAGTGGCTGCGCACGCGAGGGCTGGAAGGGCCCAACGGACCGGACGCGGACCTGTTTCCCGAGTACGCAGAGGATGCCGAGGTTCGCGGCGACATCCTATTGCAGCCGGTTTTCTTCTTCCAGGAAGTGCTGCGCCAAGACCGGTCTCTCCTCGACTTCTTGGACTCGGATGGCACGATCCTGACGCGACCGCTGATCGAGCACTTGGGCCTTCCGATCGAAAAGAAACAGGACGGCAAGAATCCGAACTGGATGGCGCTGCCGCCGGAGCTGGGACGAGGCGGCCTGCTGAGCATGCCCGCAATCGCTGCCGTCACCTCTCACCCGCACCGCACCAGCCCCGTTCTGCGGGGGGTTTGGATTCTGGATGCCATGCTGGGCACTCCCCCGCCCCCACCGCCGCCCGACGTTCCAGAGCTGGAGGAGCCTGCGTCGGATTCGGCGGCGCAGTCAGTGCGGGCGCTGCTGGCAGCGCACAGCGGCCACAGCGCGTGCGCGAGCTGCCACGATCGGATCGATCCGATGGGCTTCGCACTTGAGAACTACGATGTGCTCGGCCGGTGGCGCGAAGCGGAGGCCGGCGCACCGATCGACGCTTCCGGCAGCCTGCCCGACGGGACCTTGATCGAAGGCCCGCAAGGCCTCAAGCGGGCCCTGCTGGACCGGCGTGGGCTGTTCCTGCGGAACCTTGCGAAGCGCATGTTGGGCTATGCTCTCGGTAGAGGCTTGGCGCTGTCCGACACTTGCGCCGTGGAGGCGATCGTCCGAAGGGTCACCGAGAGTGAGTTCTCGTCTTGGGCCCTCGTGAGGGAGATCGTCCGCAGCGACGCGTTCCTGGCCTCAGGAATTGGGGCGGCTGGAGCAGAAGGAGAGTTGCATGAACATCGTCAGTAGGCCTCGGATTTCCAGGAGGGCTCTGCTGCGGGGCGGAGGCGTGGCGCTGGGACTGCCTTGGCTGGAGGCCATGGCACCAGCGAAGCCCCGGAACGGTGCAGAGAGTCGGCGGCCGGTTCGCATGGCCGCGCTGTACATGCCGAACGGAGCCTATCCTGAGACGTGGACGCCCAAGGCCGAAGGGCGGGACTTCGAGCTGACGCCCAGCCTTGAGCCCATCGCGGGGATCCGCGACCAAGTCACCGTCCTTAGCAACCTGTGGAACGAGCAGGCCAAGGACGGCGACGGACACTACGTGAAGGAGGCTTCGATCCTCACGTGCTCGCGCATCAAGAAGACCCAGGGCGCTGACCTGCGCAACGGCGTGTCTTTCGACCAAGTTGCCGCCAAGGCGCAGGGCCCAGTGACGCCGCTGCCGTCCCTCGAGCTGGGCGTCACTCCCGTCGCAGTCGGCAACGACGCCGTGGTGGGCTACACCCGCGTGTACGGCTCGCACATCTCCTGGAGCACGCCGACCACGCCGCTGGCCCGTGAACTGAACCCCAAGGCGGTCTATGAACGGATGTTCCGCGCCGCAACCGGGACCGGTTCCGCAGAGGCGAAGCTGGACGCCCTGCTGCTGGACCGAGTGCTCAAGGACGCTAAGCGGCTGCGCAGGAGTCTGGGCTCAACCGACCGGATCCGCCTTGACGAGTACCTCTCGTCCGTCCGCTCGATCGAGGAGCGCGTGCATCGCTCCGAGCGGTCCGGCGGCAACACCTGGAAGCCGCTGAAGGCGCTCTCCCAGCAAGATGCGCCGACGGACCGGCCAGCGGGACACCTCGAGCATGTGCGCCTGATGCTGGACATGATCGCGACGGCCTTCCAGTCGGACACGACCCGCGTCGCGACTTTCATGTTCGGCAACGCCGTGAGCAACGTCAGCTTCCGCTTCCTCGACGGAGTGACTTCGGGGCACCATCAGGTCTCGCACCACGGAGGAAACGAGGAGAAGCTGGCCGAGTACAAGCTCATCAACCGCTGGCATGTCGAGCAGTTCGTGTACCTGCTCGAGCGGCTCCGGGCCATGCCTGAAGGAGACTCCACGGTCTTGGAGAATTCGATGGTCGTGTTCGCTTCGGCGCTCGCGGACGGGCAGAAGCACGACCCGCACAAGCTGCCGGTGCTGCTGGGCGGGCGAGGAGGCGGGCGCGTGAATTCCGGGCGGCACTTGGTCTACGCAGAGGATCATCCGCTGGCCGACCTCTACGTGTCGATGCTGGATGCCTTCGGCACGCCCGTGGACCGCTTCGCGGACAGCAAGGGGCCGTTGCGCGGACTGCTGCATGCGTAGCCGGGCCGGGCCGCGAACCTCGCTGGCGGCTCTGGCGGCGATCCTCGTTCAAGGTGCGGCTGGGGCGGACCTTTCTGGATTCTGGATCGGCACCATCGCTCAGCGCGGACGGGCTGCCGCGCGAGATGTCTCGTTTCAGTTCACACAGCGAGGGGGCGATCTCGGCGGTAAGTCGTACCAGAGTGGCGGGCTGAGCGATCCAGTGATCAACGGATCGGTAGTCGACAGCCGAATCCAGTTTGAAGTGGAAACACTGGAGCAGTTCGGCAACGAGATCACGATCGTGGTCTACAAGTTTCGCGGCCAGCTGGACGGCGAGGGGATTGAAGTCACGCGCGAGAGGGCTGCGATGCGAAACGCCTCCAACGGCACTCGGATCCCCGTCCGTCGGCCGGAGGACTCTGACGAGGAGGATCGCGAGCGGAGGTTTACGAGCTTCCGCTTGGAGAGGCTCTGAGGCCTTCGGTTCGCCGCTCGCCAAGTTGCCTCGCAGCGGCGGGACCGGGGCTGTATCGGTAGGCTCGTACTTGGACACCGGACGACGCCAGCACTAAGGTGATCCTGCTGGCGTGTACGTCCGGCCAGCGCTCTCGCCCCCCGCAGCCAGTCAAAGACCTTCTTCCGCTGTCAGCAGAGTGTTTCAAGTGCGGAGGAAGGCGGAGCTGCTGATGTGGCATTCTTGCCATGAAACACTCGGTTGGGTGGACACAATTCTCCTCTCGCGTGGCGCGGTTCGCTTGCCGCGGCAGTGTGACGCTGGCGCCTCCGGTTGGTGCCGTCCCAAGGCAGCCCCGATTTGTGGCCTTGGGCCCGACGACGGTGAGTGGAAGCAGCTGCGCTGTTGTCTGTAGCCAGCCCGGCTCTGCCTAGGCGGCTGCCCTTACCTCGTGCAGAAAGTTGTGCGTTCTCAGCATGCGCAGCCAGCGGGGCGCGTTGCGCTTTACCAGCAGGCTCTCGTAGTTGACCTGGGGGTCGCGGTACGGATGATCGTCTCGCAGCATCGCGCAGATCGTGCGCAGCAGCTTGTGCGCCGTCGCCAAGGTCGCCCGCTGGTAGCCGATGCGGGCCTTCAGGTTGCCCTAGTAGCCGTGGAATTGCGAGTTGCAGGTGCGGGCTGCTCCCAGAGCACGCTCCGTCAGGGTGGCCCGCAGAGCCGCATTGCCCGCGCGGACACGACCGGGCCGACGCTTGCCGACACTCTCGGTGTTGCCCGGACAGACGCCGGCCCAAGCCGCCAGGCTGGCTGCATCCGGGAACACTCGCGTGGGCTCGGGGCCCAGCTCGGCCAAGATCGACTGGGCGCTGCTGCGCGCAATGCCCGGTATCGTCTGCAGCAGTTCCAGCTGGCGCTCCCAAGGTTGCAGCGCCTGCCCCACCAAGCCATCCAGCTCCTGCAAGCGCTGGTTGGCCGCGTCGAAGTCCTGCAGCAGACGCGACAGGCGCCACAGCGCGGCCTGCGACAAGCGGGCCTCCAGCGTGCGCGCGATCGGCTCCAGCTTCTCGCGCACGTGCCAAGTGAGCTTGCCCACAATGCGCGCCACGCTGTGACGCCGCACCAAGCCATCCAGAATGCGCCGGCCGTTCAGCCCCAGCAGGTCCGAGAGGACCCCGCCCAGCCGCAGGCCGTCGTGGTCCAGCGTCTTCTGCAGGCGGTTGCGGATGCGCGCGCGGTCGGCCACCACCTTGCGCCGGTAGCGGCACTGCTGGCGCAACTCGGAGAACTCGCGCGGCGGCACATAGCTGGGCCGGGCCAGGCCGAACTAGCACACGCGCGCCAGCCACAGCGCATCCTGGACGTCCGTCTTGCGGCCCTTGATTCGCTTCACATGCTGGGCATGCACCAGTTGCGGCTCAATCCCGGCCTCCTCCAGCGCCCGGAAGGGCGCCAGCCAGTAAACGCCCGTGCCCTCCATGACGACTGAGGTCACTCCATGCTGCTGGAGCGAGGCGCTGCACTCCTGCAGGGCTGCGGGGTCGGTTCTGAAGATGCGGATGGAAGCCTGCGCGTCCTCGCCGTCACGCCCGTACAGGCGCACGGCCACGGTGAGTTGCATCTTGTGGACATCCACGCCGGCCGCGCGGGGCACGGCGACCCGCAGCGAGTCCGCGACGAAGTGATCGTGCATCGGGTATACTCCTTTCCGGCGGAAGCGGGTAGCGGTCCCGGAACTGGACACCCGCCCGGGGGGCGGGGCACTCTTTGCCATGCGTCCACGCTTCCCGGACAGGGAGCAGCGGGAACAATTCGGGGCTCGACACGGGATCGCAGGGTCAGTTTGGACTTCGAAGACGAAACCGTCAATAGAAAATTCGATCATGCCCCGCTTTCGCCACCCGCTATTGGAGCACGGGCGTCTGAGGATGCCGCCGGCCTCGCCTATAGAGGTGTTTCATGCCGTCGGGGCGAACGCCCAAGCCGTTCATGACGGTTTGGATCTGATCCGTGACAACGCTCTGCCTTGCCATGCCGCCCTCCTGCCAAGGCGGCCCCGACCCACAGCCCGCAGCCACTGGCACCCGCCACCCGCCTCCGCGATGACCGATCCAAAGCAAGGTTGCAACCCCCTCCGAGCAGTGTTCGTCTGGCTTGCGATTGTACAGATTAGGTCGGGATCTTGCTGGGAGGCGCACTGGGGAGCAGGCAAGTGCGGTGCGGAGGGAGTTCTGGTGAGGAGGGGCGGGGACTCTGGATTGCTGGTTGCTCTTGGCCGGTGCAGGGGGCCTGCAGTCGGTGGAGGGCGTGCCCATCGATGGCGCTCCTCTAGGACGAAGGAGTCCGAGTGGGAACTGGCGTGGATACAGGATGGACAGACCGTTCGTCCGAGAGCGGTCTCCGGTGCCTTGCCGGCCCTATTCCGCCTCTTGAACTGGAACCAGATGACTCCTCAGCTGCGGAGGGTGCAGCGCCTGGTGAACCATCGCCTCCCGTAGGCATGCCATACTCAATAGCGAGTGCGATTCTTCAACACCGAGGGCGAAGTTGTCGCTGAAGATCATTACTGCATCCCTCCTTTGGACCGCGTGGAACTCGATGAGATCCTGACGCTGATCGAGCGTAAGAAGTACTTCATCCTTCACGCGCCTCGCCAAACCGGCAAGACGAGCGTCCTGGCTGCGCTCGCCGACCACCTCAATGCAAGCGGCCGCTTCCGTTGTGTCTACGTCAATGTCGAGCCGGCGCAGACCGCCCGCCAAGATGTCGGTGCAGGCATACGCACGATCCTAGCCCGCGTCGCGGTTGCGGCTCTACGAACCACTGGGGAGGACCTTGTAAAGAAGACTTGGCGGAGCGTCTTGGCGGAGGACGGCCCTCACTCGGCCCTCATGAGCGTCCTGTCGGAGTGGGCGGCCTCGAGTGCCAAGCCTCTGATCCTGTTCGTGGACGAGATCGACGCCCTGATCGGGGACACCCTGATCTCGGTGCTGCGCCAGCTGCGCGCCGGCTACCGCGACCGGCCCCGGTGGTTCCCCCAGAGCGTGGTGCTGTGCGGCGTCCGCGATGTCCGCGACTACCGCATCTTCTCGGCGGAGAAGGGCTCCCACATCACCGGGGGCAGCGCGTTCAACATCAAGGCCGAGTCCCTGCGACTGGGGGACTTCTTCAAGAGCGAGGTGCGCTCCCTGCTGCTGCAGCACAGCGACGAGACCGGCCAGCAGTTCGAGGCCGGTGCCATCGATCACATCTGGAACCTCACCCAGGGCCAGCCTTGGCTGGTCAACGCCCTCGCCTACCAAGCCTGCTTCAGAGACCGGCGGGGCCGAGACCGCAGTCGGCCCGTGATGGTCGCGGCCATTGACCAAGCCAAGGAGACGCTCATCCTCAATCGCGTCACGCACCTCGACCAGCTCGCTGACAAGCTTCGCGAGGAGCGGGTCCGGCGGGTGATCCTACCGATGATCGCGGGCTCGTTCGGAGACCCTTACTCGAAGCGCGACCTCGAGTACGTCCGCGACCTCGGCCTCGTCGCACTCGCCGACCCGCCGCGAATGGCCAACCCGATCTACTCCGAAGTCATCCCCCGCGAGCTGACCGCCGTCCAAGAAGGCGAGCTCAAGGACCTCGTCTCCCCGCGCTGGTACATCCAGCCGGACGGCAGCTTGGACCTAAAGGCGCTGCTGGCCGGGTTTCAGGACTACTTCCGCGAGCACTCCGAGTCGTGGCTGGAGCGCTACGGCCACCGGGAGGCCGGCCCCCAGCTGGTGCTGCACGGCTACTTGCACCGCGTCGTCAACAGTGGCGGACATATCACGCGGGAGTACGCCGTCGCCCGCGGACGCTCGGACCTAGTCGTCGAATGGCCCCGCCCGGGCCGCCCGTTGGCTGACCGTCCCCTCAAGCAGGTCATCGAGTGCAAAGTGGTCGACCAGAAGAAGGGCCTGGAGAGCACCATCGGCCAGGGCAGGGAGCAGACGGCTTGGTACATGGACCGCTGCGGCGCCGAAGACGGGCATCTGGTGATCTTCGACGTGCGTCCCAGCAAGTCCTGGGAGGAGCGGGTGTTCCGCAGGGACCCCGAGCCCGGAGGCCCGCCGATCACCGTGTGGGGAATGTGACCGGTGCCGCGCGACCGCCCATCTGGCGGCCCTTGGCGCCCGCCGGCGCACGACGACTCCCAATCCCCCGGCAAGTGTAGTCGCATGAATCGGCATGCAGTCGGCGGCCGGGTGGCGAGACCTCAACTGTCCGTGGCAAGAGCCGACCAGATGGCGTGTTGGGGGCAGAGATGCTCCATCCTGCTTCCACAGGCCCGCGGAAGAGCAGGTGCCGCCTCAGCTTCACCCCTAGACGGTACTGCCTCTGGTGCTACTGACCGGTGCAAAAGTCTTGCACTCATGAAGCCGGACAGATTTCGTAGGATCGCGTTAGAACACATCGTTGCACGGGCACCAGGAGATGTCGAGTGGAGTACAGAGAATTCAAGAGTCAAGCTATAGATGTTTGCCAATCCGAGCAGTGGGACTCCCCAAATGATCCGATCTACAACTAGACTCATGCTGCCTTCAATGCCTGCTCAATATACTTGCAATCCTGCTCACTGAAACACTTCCTCACCAGCTCACTGTCTTCGCTCAGTCGTTCCAATGTCGCTTTCAAGTTCTTCCTAATCTCCGCTTTTGTCTTGCTCAGCATCCGACTCACGCGACTCTTCACCCAAGTCCACAGGATCTCCACCGGGTTCACTTCCGGGCTGTACGTCGGCTGATACTCCAACTCCAGCTTGTCCTTTTGACCCTTTGACCACTCCCGAACAAGTTTCGCCGTATGCACGCTAGCGTTGTCCACAGCCACGATCATCTTCCCCGCAGTAGCCTGCTTCACTTGCTCTAGGAACTCAATGAATGTCAGTGCCTTCACGGAACCTTCATACAGCTTCCCGTCCGGCCTGATCGCTGCCAGCATGCTCACCCGATACTTCGCGTTCGCCGTCTTCCCAATCGGCGTCTCTCCCTTCCTACCCCATGTCCTCCCGTACACGCACTGCGCTGCCAAGCCCGACTCGTCTGCGAACACAATCGTCTTGCCTTCCTGAACCGCACCTCACATCCAATCCAAACTTCTCCTCCAAGTCCATGCGCACCATGTTGGCGGTCCACAGGGCGAACTCGAATCGCAACTGCTGCGGTGTCTTGGTCACCACTGTGTTCAGCATTCATTGCCAGTGGCGGTTCTTCATCTTGGGCGGTCGTCCGGTCCTCTTGCGTCTGTGGAGGGCGTTGACGCCGTCCATCTTAAAGAGGATCCACCATCGGAGGACCGTGGATGATGAACGCCTACCATTCTGCTCACATCCCGAAAGGACCGGCCATTACCGATTTCTTCAACGACTGCTTTCGTCACATCGAACTGCGGAGCTTCAGTGAGTTTCGAGCAGACAATGAGTCGCACCAAGAACATGATAATAGGATACCACACAGCGGGGAGTGGAGGCAACTTCGGAGCGCTATATTTGAAGTCCATGACAGCGAGAACCGGCACAGACTCGATTCAATGCTCTCCATAGGGTCTGCTCCAATCAATCCCAATTTGAAGAGTAGCAGTCCCAGGTTTTCTGCAGGACATCCTCTGACACTGCTTGCGCACGACACCCCTCACTCGTGCCGGATCCTGCGCAAGACTCTTGCACCGGTCAGTATAGTCCGCTCACGCGATTCTTGGCTATGTGACGCTCTGGTGAGCTACGTAGTCCCGTCCAAAGTGTCGTGACTTATGCAACAGCCAGTAATAGCGGTTGTGGATGCGGAGCGTTCGGAAGGCTTGGACTCCATCGTCCACCTGATACAGTGAACTCATGCCAGCAATGTCGTCGCAATGCCCGGACCACGTTTCGGATATCTTGGCCTGCGGGGCATCCGCCATGCTCCGGGGCTTGCTCAGCGTGGTCCGCGGCGGCTGTTGCCTGCTCGCGGTGGCCGCTCTATTGGCGGGCCGTGCCGGCACCGCCGCCCAGTCGCTGGCCGTAACTCCGGCTGGCGCGACAACGAGCCATCGAAGCGCGGTGCGGAGCGTTGAGTTTCTCTCGCACGGGGGCGGCTGGGTACTCACCGTCGCCAACGATTCCTTGATCGCTTGGACTGCGACGCCGGCCAAGATTGTCTGGAATCTCATCGACGGCGACCGCCTCTACGGTCACTCTGTCTCACCGGACCGGTCGCTGGTTGTCGCAGCCACTCGCAGCGGAGCGCGCATCCTCGACACTCGAACCAGAGAGGTTGTGCTGGAATTCGGGAGCGCCGATCCGGGACAGTCAATCTGGCCGTTGTGGTCCCCAACGGGCCACTGGATCGCCACAAGCTCTCGCGAAGCAATCTTCCTCTGGGATGCTCACACTGGGGCGCTGCACGATCAGTTCGACCTGTCTGGAATCGGACAGGCGGGGCCGGTGCAGAAAGCGTGGTCGCCGGATGGGCGGCGAATCGCAGTCTTGGGAAGGCGAGGGGAGTTCAGAGTATTCGACATCGAGAGCGGTGCGCTCGCATTTGAAACGCAGGCTCATAACTCCATCGCGGCACGGCTTGCTTGGTCGCCCGACGGCGGCCGAGTCGCAACGGGTGCCAATGACGGTCTGGTCAGGATCTGGGACGTCACGGACTGGTCGAACGCGCAGACGCTCCGCAACGAGGGCAGCATCCAGATCAACGGCAGGTCCCCAATCGATGCGATCACGTTTTCTCCGACTGGCAATCGCATCGCCGTAAGCGTTCCTGGTTCCTCGTTGCGGGTCTGGTCGACCGCGAGCGGTGAGGAACTAGTTCACTGGCATGCAGTGGCGGAGGATGACTCGTACGAAGCTCACCGGGGTCAGGTCACGCAACTCGCATTCTCGCCCGACGGGCGGCACCTAGTGTCCGCAGGTTTGGACCGGACAGTGAAGCTTTGGGATGTCGACAGTCAGACGCAACTGGCCAGTCACGAGCGATTCCTCGGCGCCGTCAGCTCAGTGGCCTGGTCCGGCGACGGCGGTCGCTACGCGGGAGCAGGCGAGGACGGGACCACACTCGTGTGGGAGGCCCCTGCCGGCATCGAAGTGGCTCGCTTCCGCGGCCATCGACGAGGAACCGTGCTTTCGCTTTCCTACGCTCCCGGTGTGCCCCGCG
Source organism: Bryobacterales bacterium (assembly GCA_963662745.2). Classification (GTDB taxonomy): domain Bacteria; phylum Acidobacteriota; class Terriglobia; order Bryobacterales; family UBA6623; genus VXMF01. The sequence continues at coordinate 1,114,091 of CAXXUI010000001.1, read as the reverse complement.
TGGCGACGTCCGGCCAGGATGGAACGGTTCGGATCTGGCATGTCCCCACGCTGGTTCCACTGTTCACGCTGCCTGCCCTGGATGACGGAGCGCCTCGTTTGGTCAGGCCTGCGCGCCCGGCGGTCTCCGTTCTGTATGCTCCCACTTCGAATCGCGTGGCTCTGGTTTCGGATCACATGTCGGGCAGCCTGCTGGAAGTGAGGAACATTACTACAGCGGTCGGGCCGGGCATTCATGGGGCGTACAGCGTCGAGTCAGCTGCTTGGTCGCCGGACGGGCTAAGGCTTGCCGCAGCTGCGGGCCAGTCGATCTCAGTCAAGGACTTCTCGTCTCCTGGTCGGCGACCTGTTTACTTGGAACAGCCGGCGGGGGGCGGATTCTCGAGGATTGCGCATGTGGCATGGTCGCGTGACGGGGCGCGAGTCTTGGGTGCGGCCGACTCGGGGGCAACTGCGTGGGACTGGCGGACCGGGGCGGTTGTGGCCCAGGTTCGTCCGTCGGGGGGTGCCGCGTATGTGGAGGAATCGACTGCCGGGTCCTTGCTGTTAACTCTAAGCCGTGACTTCCGTCGTCCGGTAGCTCAGGTGTGGGAAGTCGGCGCGCAGGTCGAACTGACCAACATCGTCGAGGATCGCTTGCGAATCGCTGAGGCGAGGTTCCTCACCGATGGAGAGAGAGTGCTCGTCCGACACCGGCTCCGTCCGGAACCGTCCATCTGGGATTCGCGAACGGGTGAACGGCTGTTCGGGCTTGCTGGGCACCGTGGCTCGATCCGCTCCATGGCGGTGTCGCCGAACGAAGACTGGATCGCCACGGCCGGCGCAGACAGGACGATACGCATCTGGGATTCCCAGACCGGTGACGGGTTGGCGGTGATCGAGTCCGGGTTGATCTCAGTGCTCGGCGTCGTGTTCCAGCCGGATGGCGGAGGCGTCACGGCCTACGGGACTGGCGGAGTGAGGTCCTGGCGCCTGCGGTGGTCCGGCATGGACCAGTAGCGGCAGGTGGTGACCGAGGAGGCGTAGTTCACCGAGATTGCAGAGATTGTCGAATTATTGCCACAAGAGTCTCGGTGCCGATCCGAGGTCGATTCTCTCCCGTCGAGAACAGCCAGAGTAGTGCAAGATGCGCCGCCCATGCTTGAACTGAGTCGAGGCTTGGGTATGGGCAGGGCGCGGTGCTGCGTTCGGGCCTGATGCCTTCCGCCGTCTCAGATACCATGATGGGCAGTGCTGTCTTGCGTGCTCGCTTGGCTCTCGGAGGATCCGCCAACGCTATGGCGTGCGTCCTGACCAAAGAAGGATGCCGGACAGCAGCCACCCTGCCGTCGCAGGCAGGGCTTCAGAGTGCGAGAGGCGGGACGCGCCAAGCCTGTACGGGCGCCAACGCATCCAGATCATCGGTGCCGCCGGACGCGGAAATTCAGACCCGCACGGAGCAGTTTGGAGGCACACAGCGGCGGAGTGGCAGTTGATCGGCCAAGGGTACTCGTGCTTCCCCGCCCCTTCAGCGGGGCGAGGCGGATCATGCTTGGCGACTCTAGCCTTCGCGACAATGGGTGTTGCTAGTGGAAGCTGAGTATTGCAAGCGAGACAGCCGGACCTCGCGACCCGGTACCGCCCCCGCCCCTGCGACTGCGCTGGGCTGGCAACCCCTCCCGGCAGCGATCCTCGTTGCAGGGGCGCTCGCCTTGGTGCAAGCTGAGGCAGTCGCTTTCGAGCCTCTCCCGACCTACGCCCGGAACGCGATGGTCGCGACAGCGGAACGTCAGGCCACGCAGGTCGGCCTGAGCGTCCTTCGCAGCGGCGGCAACGCGGTGGACGCAGCCGTTGCCGCCGGCTTGGCCCTCGCTGTGACCGAGCCCAACGCTGGAGGACTGGGAGGCGGGGGCTTCATGCTGCTGCGCTTGGCGGACGGACGGACATCGTTCATCGACTTCCGTGAGAAGGCGCCTGCTGCAGCGCATCGCGACATGTATCTCGACGAGGACGGCAACCCGACGGATGCGAGCTGGGTCGGCTACAGGGCTGCGGGGGTCCCGGGCACCGTTCGAGGGTACGAACACGCCTTGAAGAGGTACGGCACGAGGTCTTGGCGCAGCGTCGTCGAACCCGCGAGGCGCTTGGCGCACGACGGCATCCCCGTGACATGGCACCTTGCACGGTCCCTGCGCGGCAATTCCCGCTTGGCCAAGTTTCCCGAGTCCAAGAGAGTATTTCTCAAGCAGGGCCGATACTTCGACCTCGGCGACATCCTCAAACAGCCCGATCTGGCGGGCACTCTGCGACGCATCGCCCGGCACGGTGCGGACGAATTCTATACCGGGACGACGGCGCGGCTCATCGCAGCCGACATGGAGGCCAACGGCGGGGCGATCACCGCGCAAGATCTTGCGGCCTACCGCCCCGTCGAACGCGATCCTGTGGCGGGCACCTACCGCGGCTTCGAAGTGCTCAGCGCCCCGCCGCCCAGTTCCGGCGGGGCCGGCGTCATTCAGATCCTCAACATCCTCGAAGCCTACGACCTCAGCGAGACGGGCCCCGGATCCGCGGCGACGATCCACCTCGTCGCGGAGGCGATGAGGCGATTCTTCGCCGACCGTGCTAAGTTCTTCGGCGATACGGACTTTGTCGAGATCCCGCTGGCCGGCATGCTCTCGAAGTCGTACGCGGCCGAGCGGCGCAGCAGCATCCGCGCCGAGGCCGTGACACCGAGCGGCGAGGTGGGTGACAGTGCCCCCTCCGGCTACGAGAGCGCGGAAACGATGCACTTCTCGGTCATGGACGCCGACGGGAACGCCGTCGCGGTCACGCACACGCTGAACGGCGGGTTCGGTTCCGGAGTGACCGTGCCAGGCACAGGCGTGCTGCTGAACAACGAGATGGACGACTTCACCGCCAAGCCCGGCAGTCCGAACGCCTACGGCCTGCTGCAGAGCGAGAACAACGCCATCGAGCCTGGCAAGCGACCCCTATCAGCCATGTCGCCCACGATCGTGCTTGAGCAGGGCCAGCCGCGGGTGGCGCTGGGGGCGCAGGGAGGGCCAACCATCATCACGACCGTGCTGCAGGTGATCATCGATCTACTGGACTTCGGGATGAACGTGCAGCAAGCCGTCGACTTCCCCAGATTCCATCACCAATGGATGCCGGACCTGCTCTATCTGGAGCCGTCCGGGCATTCCGCCGACACGCAGGAGGCCCTCCGGGCCCTCGGGCACCAGCTGGACTTCGGACGCGGCTTGGGCCATGTGGTCGCCATCGAGTTTCGGGACGGGCTGCTGGCAGGGGCGGCCGATTCCCGCAGCGAAGGGTTCGCGGCAGGATTCTGACAAGGACCGGCGTGCTCTACCCCACGGACTTCCTGCGGGAGTACGGAACGCAGTTCCCGGCTTGGAGCTTGCAGCAGTCGCTGCGCTACACGAGGGACTTGGCGAAGGCGCACTACGAGAACTTCCTCGTGGCTGGCTGGCTCGTGCCCAAGCGCCTCCGCCAAGACTATTGCAATCTATACGCTTTCTGCCGGTGGGCCGATGACTTGGGCGACGAGATCGGCGACTCCTCCCAGAGCTTGGAGCTGCTTTCGTGGTGGCGCGAGCAACTGGTCGCTATGGAGTCCGGCGAGGCCTTCCATCCCGTGTTCGTCGCGCTGCGCGAGACGGCGGTGCGCCATTCCCTGCCCCGATCCGAGTTCGAGGACCTAGTGGCCGCCTTCGAGGCGGACCAGACCGTGACCCGCTACGCCTCCTACGGCGACCTGCTCGGGTACTGCCGCAATTCGGCCAATCCCGTCGGGAGGCTCGTGCTGCGGTTCAACGGATACCGAGACGACTCCCTGTTCGCACTCTCGGACGCCGTCTGCACGGCCCTGCAGCTAGCCAACCACTGGCAGGATGTGCGGCGGGATTGGGACATGGGCCGCGTTTACGTGCCGGAGGACACGATGGCCGCCCACGAATTCAGCTACGAGCGGCTTGCCTCGGACATGGCGGCTGCCAAGGCGTCTCCGTCCTTCAGGAGGACGCTCCGGGACCTCGTGGGCCAGACCAGGGACCTCTTCCTCCAAGGCTTGCCGCTGGCGGACCGGCTTCCGCGGCGTCTGGGTTGCGAGATTGAACTGTTCGCTCGCTCAGGCCTACTGGTGCTGGACGCGATCGAGGCGCAACGCTACGACACGATCGCGAGTCGCCCGGCGCTCTCCAAGAGGCGGCTGCTGCTCCTCTCCTTGAGTGTTGCCGGCCGTCATGCGGTGCGCCGGGTCCGGAGCCGCGGGACTCTCGCACCGGTTGCGCCGTCGGACTTGACGGAGAGGGACGCTTCGCGGACCGGAGACGTCAGGCATGGCCCCTCGGGACACCTCGCTTCGGCCTATGCCCATTGCCGACTAGTCGCCAAGGCCGAGGCCAAGAACTTCTATCACGCCTTCCATCTGCTGACACGGGAGCGGCGGCGGGCGATGTGCGCGGTGTACGCATTCATGCGGCATTCCGACGACATCGCCGACAACGTGCTGGAGGAACCGGCCGTCCGCGGCGAGAGGCTCTCGACTTGGCGGCATGAACTTGGCCAGGCGTTGCGGGGAGGAACCGCGGGCGGACCGGTGTTGTCCGCATTCAGCGACACGGTTGAGAGATACTCGATTCCGCACAGCTATTTCTTCGACTTGCTGGACGGGATGGAGAGCGACTTGGTGGCCCAGCGCTACCAGTCGTTCGAGGACCTGTACCGGTACTGCTACCGAGCTGCTTCGGTGGTAGGGATGGCCACCATCCATGTCCTCGGTTTCGAGCGGGAGGCGGCCATCCGGCTGGCTGAGCGCTGCGGGATCGCCTTCCAGCTCACCAACATCCTGCGGGACGTGGCGGCGGACGCCGGGATGGGCCGCGTCTACCTGCCGTCCGACGAGCTCCGGGAGTTCGGTCTGGCCCGGGAGGACCTGCTGCACCAACAAGTGCCATCCTCCGACGAGCGGTTCCAGAGGTTCATGGAGTTCCAGTGGCTCCGTGCCGAGCGCTACTACACGGAATCAGCCGGCCTGCTCGGGATGATCAGCTCCGCGAGCCGCCCCGCACTTTGGGCGCTGATGTCGACATACCACGGCCTGCTGCTGCGGATCCGGCAGTCCGGATATGACGTGTTCCGGAGCAGAGTCAGCTTGCCGACCAGTCAGAAGCTGGCGATCGTCACCCGGGCGTCCCTGTGGCGTGCCGTCGGAAGGGAGCTTCCATTCCCCGCGTAATGATCGTGGGCGGGGGCTTGGCCGGCCTATCCGCCGCCGCCAAGCTCGGAGCGGCCGGAATGGAAGTGGACCTCCACGAGGCGCGGACCTTCCTAGGCGGTCGTGCGGCGTCCTTCCCGCTCCGGCCGGGAGATCCCCGTTCGGAGCGGATCGACAACTGCCAGCATGTCCTCTTGAGGCGCTGCACGGCGCTGATGGACTTTTATCGCCGCTGTGGCGTAGCGGACAGGATTCAGTTCCACGCCAAGATTCCAATCGTGAGTCCCGGTGGCGCCGTGGACTGCATAGCCGCGGATCCACTGCCGGTTCCACTGCATCTGACACGCTCGCTCCTGTCGATGAAGGCCTTGGACTGGCGAGACAAGGCCTCCGTGGTGCGCTGCCTGCTCGCCGTGCGCCGGCAGAGGCGGCGCTCCGACCTGGACTCGCTGACGTTCACCGGGTGGCTCGACGAGCACGGTGCGACTCCTAGGGCCGTGGCCAGATTCTGGCGACCCTTCGTGGTGAGCGCCCTGAATGAAGAGCCGGACAGGGCCTCAGCGCTACCGGCCCTCCAGGTGTTCGGCGACGGCCTGCTAGGAGGGCGGTCGAGCTACGAGATCGGGATCCCTACCGTCACCTTGGACGAACTCTACTCGGGTGCTCTGGCCGGGCACCTCGGGCGAGGCGTCAGAGTACATCTGGGATCCAAAGTCGGCGCGATCGATCCGGGCGGCGGTAATGCCGACTACTATGTCAGCGCCGTCCCGTTCGACCGCGTCACGGCGCTGCTCCCGGCGTCAGGGCTCGACGCGACGGTCCGCAGCTTCGAGCACTCGCCGATCGCGGGCATCCACCTGTGGTTCGACAGCCGCATCACGGACCTGGAGCACGCAATGCTGCTTGACCGGACCATCCAATGGGTGTTCCACCGCGGCGCGGGGTACTATCTCGCCGTGGTCAGCGCAGCTCGCAGTCTGGAGTCGATGCCCACGGCCGAGATCCTCCGCTTGGCGGTCTCTGAGCTGCGGGAATTCTTCCCCAACGCTCGGAACGCCGCCTTGGCGTCGGGGCGCGTCATTCGAGAGGCTAGGGCGACCTATTCAGCGCGGCCCGGACTGGAGCGGCTCCGACCCGGAGTTAGAACGGAATACTCGAACGTGTTCTTGGCTGGAGACTGGACCTCGACTGGCTGGCCGGCCACGATGGAAGGAGCCGTCCGCAGCGGCTACGCAGCGGCGGATGCAGTTCTGGAGGCGGAAGGGTTGGCCGGGCCGTAACGGCGGTCGACTCGCTAGAGGGCAGCCCGCTAGCGGACAGACAGATAGAATGCAACTTGCGACGGGGCCTCGTCCAAAGGCCGACTGTCGAAGCGACGGCGGCCGCCGGGCCGCCGGGGCGAGAGTTGAGAGTGAAGGAGCGTTGTATGGAGAATCGCAGATTCTTTGTGTCGATGGCCTCGGCCGCCATGGGGGCGGCCATGCTGCCGGGTGGGGCGGCTCGGGCGCGGGCCGGCATCCGGGCGGATGTCAGCACCTCGCAGCAGGCGGAGGAGATCCGCCACCCGTTCGGCGTGCAGCACATCTACTACCAAGGGGCGACCAACGAGCTGAACGTCTTTGAAGGCGGCAGCCAGCGTCTCAAACCAGGCATGGAGCCGCATCCCCCGCACCAGCACCCGGAGGAGGAGATCCTTCTAGTCGCGGAAGGCAGCGGCGAGATTATCGTCAAGGGCCAAGTCACACAGGCCGGCCCCGGATCCATGATGTACACCAATGCCAACGAGTCGCACGGCATCAAGAACACCGGATCGAAGGACCTGCTGTTCTACTACTTCAAGTGGCTGAAGGCCTGAGGGAGCGTTGCGATGGCAAATTCGAAGACTTCGCGCCGCACGCTGATCGCCGGAGCAGCGGCGGCCGCGGTTCCCGCGTCTGCCGAGGCGCAGGGACCGGACCGCAAAGTGCATTGGCGGGGTGAGAAGCCCGACAACCCGCTGTTCAGCCCGGTCGTGACGTTCGGAACCCTCGTGTTTGTGGCCGGCAGGGGTGCGCATTTCGACGGCGACATCAAGGCTCACACCGACCATGTCCTGAACACCATCCGCGAGGAGCTGGAACGTGTCGGCTCCTCGATGGACAAAGTCCTCAAGTGCAATGTGTACCTGCACGACCTCGACGACTACCGCGCCATGAACGAGGTGTTCCGCGGACGATTCGGCGAGAATCCGCCCGTCCGAACGACGATTGCGGCGGCTGGCGGAATCCCGGGAGACTCCTTGGTCGAGATTGACGTCATCGCCTACGTGTAAGCCCACCAAAGGGGCTGGTGGCCTCACTTGGCGGCCTCAGCCTGCGGGAACGTAGCTCCGGGGGCTCTCGCGCCGCCCAATCGGTGGCGATTCGCGGACGCTTGGCTAGCGAGGGGCTGGCCTGCGGATCCGGATCGAGTCCGAAGTCGGACCATGCCAAGCTGAATCGCACAAGGATCGCTGTCCGACGGTTCACAGCGGCGCTGCGGAATGCCTTGCGCGAGCGTCTGGTACGATTCGTGTTGCGCGAATGACGTTCAAGTTCGATCTCTCTGCAGACCGGCCGGATGAGGCTTGTCCAGCGCTTCCTGAACAGGCATCGAGCGAGCAGAGCGACTCGATAGCAGTTGCGCCGTCGGGCAGCGCGGAGGTCTCGACCGACCCGTTGCACTGGAGGCGTGAGATCAGGACGGCCGCCATGCGGCTGAAGCCCTATCTGGTGCCGACTCCCGCCGTGCGGTCGGTGGAGTTGAGCCGGCGACTGGGCCGTCCGGTCTACCTGAAGCTGGAGACTCAGCAGCCAATTGGGGCGTTCAAGGTCCGGCCGGCATTCAACTCCATCTTGGCCAAGCTGAGAGAGTGCAGGCAGTCAGGCGTGGTGACGAACTCGTCCGGGAACTTCGCGCAGGCCGTCGCCTACGCGGCCTCCGAACTCGACGTCAGCGCCTCGATCGTGATGATGAAGGGGGCTTCGTCCTACAAGCGGGAGCGTACGCGCCGGCTGGGGGCGACTGTCATCAATTGCGAGAACAGCTATGAGGCCCGGACCCGCACCACGGAGCGCATCCGGCAGGAAGAGGGCAAACTCCTGCTGCATCCCTTCGATACGGTGGAAACGATCGCCGGCAACGCCACGCTCGGGGCCGAGCTGCAGTGGCAGGTGCCAGTCGACATCACGCTGTTTGCTCCAATCAGCGGTGGGGGACTGATCTCAGGAACGGCGCTGGCTCTGAAGCTGGTGCGGCCGCACTGCCGCATCTTCGGTGTGCAGGCGGAAGCTAGTCCGGCTACCAAGCGCTCGCTGGAGGAGGGCCGGCCGGTCCGCACCAATCCTTCCCCGTCCTTGGCCGATGCGCTGACCGTCCCAACTCCAGGAGCGCTTACGTTCCCTATCATCCGCGAGCATGTGGAGGATGTCGTGCTCGTCTCGGAAACCCAGATGGCGGACGCCACACGATGGCTGGCCTTGGAGCAGAAACTGGTCGTCGAACCCGCCGGTGCGACGACGGTTGCCGCCCTGCTGGCGCAGCCGCCGGACGGAAGCGAACCCGTGGTGTGCGTCCTTAGCGGAGGCAACATTGGGCCGGACGTGTTGCGGTCGATCCTGGCGGAAGGCTGATCGGCAGACGGAAGTGGAAGCGCTCCGGCTCCCGGCGGAATGGCGGGCCCGGAGGGATTCGAACCCCCGACTTGCCGCTTAGGAGGCGGCCGCTCTATCCAGCTGAGCTACGAGCCCGTCGGCACACTCATTCTCGCACGGAACAGCGGTTGGCTCGCCAAATGGCGGGCTCGGCTTGGCGACCGGGAGTTCCCCGGCAGTCAGCGCCTGGCGACCTTGTCTACCATGACGTTGTAGACCCAGCCGATCAGGGCACCGAACAGCAGGCCGTCAACCAGCCCGTAGGCTGCGCAGACGGCCACATTCAGCCAGCTACCCGTCTGGGAAATACCCGGATAGATCGACGCCATCAGCGCGAGGAAGCCCGAGGCATAGCCGGGCACGATCACGGCCAAGAGGGCAACGCCCCCCATCGAGAGCCCCCACAGGATTCCAATCGTGAGGGCGAGGGCCAGAACAGAGAGCTTCACCGCGCTGGCCCCCGGTGATCCTGCAGGCTGGCCTCAGGCTGGCGATGACCAGCCAACCCGGCCTGCGGCCGGTGTGTCGCGGCGCTCTCGGCGCGGGGGCCTGCCCAGACATAGAACGTCCGCCAGCCTGCGTCGACCCACTCTCCTGGCGCAGCAGCCACGTAGCACGGCCCGTCCGGCGGACGGCGATTGCTCGCTGGTGAGCGCCTCACGTGGCGCAGCCCAAGACTGCTCCGCGCTGACGCCGCTACGTGGCTGGAGCAGTCCACAGGAGGCGTGCGGTCAATCATCGCTGTCCAGCTCCGTGACGGCGGACTCCAGATACTGCTCGATCTGGGTGACTATGGCAGGGTGGTCGCCGGCGATGTCGGACTCCTCGCCGATGTCCGCCGACAGATCGAATAGCTCGATTGGCTGGTCGGGAACCTCGCGAACCGCCTTCCAGCGACCCCATCGGACTGCCTCGGCCCGTCCTGCTGTGCCGCCCCAGTACAGAAAGCGGTCTTCGGCCTCGACCTGATTCCCCAGCAGCACGGGGGCAATGCTGACTCCGTCCAAGTTCTCCGGCGCGGCGAAGCCGACGAGGTCGGCGACGGTGGGGAGGAAGTCGGCGAAGTACCAGACATGGTCGCTGGTGGATGCGGCTTCGATCCGGCCCGGCCAGCGGACGATCGCCGGCACGCGGATCCCGCCGTCGTGCAGCGATCGCTTGTATCCCTGCAAGGGGCCATTGGAGTCGAAGAAGAACGGGTCGTTCCCGCCCTCGGCATGCGGGCCGTTGTCGGAGCTGAAGAAGACGATCGTTCGTTCGTTAAGCCCGAGTTCCCGGAGCAGGTCGAAGAGCTCTCCCACGCTCGTGTCCATGCGCGTGATCATGGCCGCCGTGCCCTTCTGAGGGCCGGGCCAGTCCTTGTCTCGGTAAGGGCCTGCGTCTGGGACTTCCATTCCGATCCGCTCCCGGTGATCGCCCAAGTCCGCGACGACGTTCGCGATTCCAGGGCTGCCGCCCCCGTCGCGGCCGCCAGCCTCGTTGTTGGCATGCGGGATGGTCAGGGCGAGATAGAGGAAGAACGGGCCGCCCGCGTTGGCCTCGATCCAGCGCAGGGCGTCTTCGGCCAGCAGGTCGTGCGAATAGTCCGGGCGCTCGATGGCGACTCCGCTCATTCCCCCGTAGCGCTCAGCCCGCTGCACGACGTTCCGAAGTGGCACGCGTTCGCCGTTGCGCATGAGGAATTCCGGGTAGTAATTGTGCGCGTGCCCTTGGCTGAGGTATCCGAAGAAGTGGTCGAAGCCCTGCCGCCACGGAGCTCCGGGGGTGTCTTCCATCCCCAGCCCCCACTTGCCGACTAACGCGGTAGCGTAACCCTCAGCCCGCAGCAGCTCGGCTACCGTGACATCTTGGTCCAAGAGGCCGCGTTGGCCGTTGCGGCGCACTCGCGTGTGCCCCGTGTGCTGGCCAGTCATCAGCACGCTGCGGGACGGGGCGCAGACGGTGAAGCCGGCATACGCGTCCGTGAACCTCATGCCCTCGGCGGCCATGCGGTCCAGCCGGGGCGTCAGGATCCTCTGTTGGCCGTACGCCCCGAGGTCGCCATATCCGAGGTCGTCGGCCAGGATCCAGACAATATTCGGAGGCAGTTCCCCGCCGGACGTCTCCTCCGCCGGGCCACCGCAGTTTCCAACGAGCAGCGTGGCTGCCAAGAGTGCAATGCGCCAGCTGAGAAAGGGTATTGTGCCAAACCGATAGGACAATTTCCAGTTGCGATCCAATCAGGATGATATCATGCTGCAGCGGTACAAATGGGCGACTGACGGTCGCTGGAAAGAGACCGACTAGGAGAACAAGTGGTTGCCCGCCTCCCAGCGCTGCACGGGCCGTCCAGTCCGGGAACGCTGCGATTTCTCGTACATTGCTTGAGGCAGGCGTTCCGCGAGCCGCGTGATCGGTGAGCCTATCACCGCTGGGCGAGTTCGAGCGATGCCCAAGAAGCCCGGCATCTGCCCGGGCACGCAGATCCGTCGGAGGGGTTGCTGTACCTGCCCGTGCAGTGCGAACCTAACACTGTGAACTCCCTCCCCACCACCATTCGTCGCGTCCTGGCGCCGGTTCTCTTGCCCGTGCTGCTCGCTTGGGAGCGCTTTGAATCGGGCGTGGCCTACTTCCCACGGGCGCGTGCGATCCTCGAAGATCCGTACCCCTTGTACAAGCGCATGAGGGAGACGGATCCAGTGCATAGGATGCGGCTGATGGAGGCTTGGGTGGTGACGCGCTACAAGCATGTCGACCAAGTCCTGAGGGACCATGTCCGGTTTTCGAGCGCCATCCAGCAGAAGGTCGCGATTCCTGAGGGGGCCGGAACGGTTAGCCTGCTCAACTTGGATCCGCCCGAGCACACACGTTTGCGTTCGCTGGTCTCCGAGGCGTTCACGCACAGCTCCGTCCACAGGCTCCGACCGCGAATCGAGTCCATAGCCGAGCGGCTGCTGGATCGAGTGGCTGGCAGGGAGCGCTTCGAACTGGTGTCCTCATTCGCCCATCCGCTGCCGGTGATGGTGATGGCAGAGATGCTCGGCGTCCCAAAGGAGGACACTGAGAGGTTCGAGGCGTGGTCCAACGACGTGATCGCGTCTGTCGACCCGTTCCTCACCAAGGAGGAGGAGCGGCGAGCTGGGAGGGCTAGGCAGGCCTTGGTCGAGTATTTCGGACAGATGCTAGAGGTGCGGCGCAGGGAGCCCACGGACGACATCATCAGCGCACTGCTGGCGGCGCGCGAGACTGGCGACCGGCTGTCCCCGGAGGAGCTTCGGGGCACGCTCAACTTGCTGCTCGTGGCGGGAAACGAGACAACCAAGAATCTGATCGGAAACGGCATGCTAGCTCTGCTTCAGCATCCCGACCAGATGCAGCGGCTTCGAGGGGAGCCCGAGATGATGGGAGCGGCGGTGCAGGAGTTCCTGCGTTACGACCCTCCCGTACAGATCGACAGCCGCACGGCCGTCCGGGATGTGGAGCTGGGAGGCCGGCGGATTCGCGGTGGCACCAAGGTGTTGACGCTCATTGGCGCCGCGAATCGCGACCCCGACGTGTTTGCCGAACCGGACCGCATGGACATCGGTCGCGAGCGCAAGCCGCACCTTGCCTTCGGGCGCGGGATCCACTATTGCCTCGGGGCTGCGCTAGCCGAACTGGAAGCTGAGATCGCCTTCCGGGCGATCTTGGACAGGTTCCCCTCGATCCGGCTAGCTAGCGAGCCGGTTCGAGGAGTGAACACCGTCCTCAGAGGCGCGAAGGAGCTGTGGGTCGAGGTAGCCTAGCATTGCTTCTAACGTGGATTACGATTCCCTGCCCTGACTGTGATGGCCGGAGTTCCATGAGGAGCATTCCCACCGATCAGGACGAGGAGTTCAGCGGCAGCGCCTTCCAAGCAGCACGGCCTGATGCAGCGCGGCACGCCTCGTGGCAGACTCGAGACTGGCAGAAGAAACACCGATGGCCTGCCCGGTCATGCGCTGGGGGCTTCTTTATCACCTCGGAGCGAGCCGCCGAAGCCGTTGTGAGACTTGGCGGTGCCATGACCTTGGAGGCCGGGGGGCGGCGGCTCCGGTGCTTGGCGCAGAGAGTATTCTGACCTGATGCTTCCGAGCAGCGGGGCCGGGTTCGCCGGCATCAGCAACGAGCGCGAATACTACAGCGACCACTACTTGGCCGAGATCCTGTCGCGGGACCTGCGCGGTACGCTCAAGCGCTGGCGTGAGGATGCCCAGGAGGCGGAGGGAGCGTCCAAGACACCCTTTGAGAGGCTGCGGGCCTTGGCCGGTCCCTACCTTGAGTTCCGCAGCGCGTTCGAGGCCGAGGAGGACGACGCCCGCCGCATCGCCCTGCAGCGCCAGTGGCACCGCCGGCAGCTTGAGGCGCTCGGGCACGCGTGGAAGCCGTGCGACCTCCCGCTGGAGGACGACGCCGAGATCCCGGCGCTGAGCGAGTGCGGCAGCCAGGAGCTGGTGGCCGTGGAGGCCTTCGACGCCGAAGGCGAGGATGTCGATCCCCTGTCGCTGACGCCGCGCCGGCGGCAGTTCCGCGGCGAGGCCCCGCCGGCCAAGGGGCTGCTGGAGCAGACCTGGGACGAGGTCATCACCCGTCGCGTGTTCGGGCAGCTGCACCCGCCGCGCTGGGTGCTGCTGCTGTCCTGCGGCCAGACCCTGCTGATCGATCGCGGCAAGTGGGCCCGCAAGCGGCTGCTGCGCTTCGACTGGGGCGAGCTGCTGGGGCGGTTGGAGACGCCCGCGCTGCAGGCGGTGGCCTGCCTGCTGCACCGCGAGTCGCTGGTGCCGCGTTCCGGCGCCGCCTTGGCGGACGCCCTCAACGAGAACAGCCACCGTCACGCCTACGGGGTGTCGACCGACCTCAAGTACGCCCTGCGCGAGGCCGTCGAGCTGCTGGGGGACGAGCTGGGGAAGTCGCTGCGGGCGGACGGCGTGGAGCCTCTGGAGCGGGGGCCGGAGTTCGCTGCGCAGGTGACGCGGGAGTGCCTGCGCTACCTGTACCGGCTGCTGTTCCTGTTCTACATCGAGGCCCGCCCGGAGCTGGGCTACGCGCCGATCAAGGTCGAAACCTACCGCCAGGGCTACAGCTTGGAGCGGCTGCGGGACATGGAGCTGTCCCGCCTGTCGACCGCCACGGCGCTGCAGCGCACCCACATCCAGCGCAGCCTGGCGCTGCTGTTCCGGCTGGTGCGGGAGGGCTACCAGCCCCAGCCCGACGGGGACGACTCGCACGGCTACCGCCAGTCGCACTTCGCCGACGTGTTCGAAATGCGGCGGGTGGACAGCTCGCTGTTCGACGAGCTGGAGACGCCCTTGCTGGCCAGGGCCCGCCTGCGGGACCCGGTGCTGCAGCGCGTGATCCGGCTGCTGTCGCTGACGCGCCCGGCCACGGGCAGGGACCAGCGGCGGGGGCGGATCTCCTACGGGCAGCTGGGCATCCACGAGCTGGGGGCGGTCTACGAGGCACTGCTGTCGTTCCGGGGCTTCTTCGCGAAGCAGGACCTGTACGAGGTGAAGCGCGCCAAGTCCAAGCGGGACGAGCTGAAGGAGGCCTGGTTCGCCACGGCTGAGGACTTGGGGTCCTACCGGAACAGCGAGAAGGTGTACACGCAGGACCGGCGCGGGCGCAAGACGCTGCTGAGGCACCCCACGGGGAGCTTCCTGTACCGGCTGACGGGCCGGGAGCGGCGGCGGTCGGCCAGCTTCTACACGCCGCAGGAGCTGACGCGGACGGTGGTGCGGTACGCCTTGCGGGAGCTGGTGCCGGACGACATGCCGGCCGAGCGGATCCTGGACCTGACGGTGTGCGAGCCGGCCATGGGGTCGGCGGCCTTCCTGAACGAGGCGGTCAACCAGCTGGCGGCCAAGTACCTGGACCGCCGGCAGAAGGAGCTGGGGCAGCGGATCCCGCGCCAGCGCTACCTCGTCTTTGACACTTTGCCCCCGTTCGAGAGGGGGGAGTGAAGGGTCTCCCGGGCACCTATCTGCGGCGTCGGACTCCGTCGCTGCAGGCTGTGAGAGGCGTGGATTCCAGAGACTCCGCTACCTACTATATTTGGTGCTATCTACCGCATTGATGATCAATATATTGCCCGTCTGACGATGGTTCCCCGCTGAAGTGGTGGTTGGGCACTGTGGCCTATCCGCCAGTCCTGCCACGGTTCGCGAAGCAGGATCCACGGGTGCCACGAACCGGCCCTGCAGCCTGCCTTGAGCACTAGCATGTGGTGGCAGAAAATTTTGGTTCTGGCGCCCGATTTTTTCGTCTTACCGGACCGCCGTACGGTTCGTCCAGCTGATCGTCAAGACTGCCTGACTCGCCCCTCTCCCCGCTCTTGTTCAGGCACTACTCGTGGCGACCGACAAGCAACCCTCGCGCCCCCCTCGGCCCGTCTCCTCCCAGCTCAACGGTGCCTCCACTCGGCTCCCCGCCAGTCGTACTGGCAGGACGAATCAGGAGCCTGAGTAGCGGGACTGTGGCCTCCAGCAGCCCGCCAGACGGCACCCAAACACCGACAGCGTGGTATCAGAGTTCATTCCCTCCGCCGCGGCACCTCCCTCCCGGTCTCCGAACCTCACCCTGCAACCACTCCGCCAAGGCCCTCCCAGCCTCCATCGACGACTGCACCACCGCTCCCACCCGCTCCTTGAAGCGTCCCTGACGTGCCATCACACCAGCCCCTCTTTCCCGGTACCCTCAACCACCCTTCGAAACCACCCCTGAGGCCCCTTGCAGCACCCCTGACCGACCGTAACCTGCCGCCCCTTCCGGTCGTCTATAGTAGTGACAGTTCAAGACCCATGTTCCTGCGCAAGAAGAAAGTCGGCCCACACACCTACCTCCAGCTCGTCGAGAACCGCCGCGTCGACGGCAAGGTCCGCCAACGCGTGCTGCTCTCCCTCGGGCGACTCGACCGCCTGCAGCAGAACGGCCAGATCGACCGCCTGCTCCGCTCCGCCGCCCGCCTGTCCCAAGTCGCCGGCGTGATCGCCGCCCGCCAGGCCGGCCCAGCCGTGCGCTCCCGCTCGATCGGCCCCGCCCTCGTCTTCGACCGCCTGTGGCGCCGCTGCGGCGGCCGCTCCGTGGTGCGCGCCGCCCTGGCCGGGCGACGCTTCCGCTTCGATGTCGAACGCGCCGTCTGGCTGACGGTGCTGCACCGCCTGTTCGAACCCGGCTCGGACCGCCAAGCCGACCGGTGGGCCGCCGGCCTGCAGCTGCCCGGCGCCGAGCAGCTGCAACTGCACCACCTGTACCGCGCCATGGCCTGGCTGGGAGAGCCCTTGCCCAAGCAGCCCGAGCAGTCCGAGCAGTCCGAGCGGCAGCCGGGCGAACGCCAGCCGGCGCCTGAAGCCTCTGCCGCCCAGCCGGCCGCGGCCCAGCCGCCGGATGAGGAGCAATCGGCCGAGCAGCGGGATGAGGAGCAGGCCGAGCAGCCGGACGAGGAGAAGCGGGGCGTGGAGGCGGTGCCGCGCTGCGTCAAGGATGAGCTCGAGGAGGCCCTCTTCGCGCGGCGGCGCAACCTGTTCACCGGGCTGGACCTGGTGTTCTTCGACACCACCTCGCATTACTTCCACGGCGCGGGGGGCAAGGTGCTCGGCCAGCGGGGCAAGTCGAAGGATTACCGCCCGCAATGCCGTCAAGTGGTGGTCGGACTGGCCTTGGACAGCGAGGGGCGACCGCTGTGCACCGAGATCTGGCCCGGCAACACGGCCGACGTGACCACGCTGCTGCCGGTGGCGGACCGCCTGCAGGAGCGCTTCGGCGTGCCGTCGGCCTGCCTGGTGGCCGACCGCGGCATGGTCAGCCGGGCCACGCGGGAGGAGCTGGAGGAGCGCGGCTGGGGGTACCTGCTGGGCTGTCGCATGCGCACGCTGAAGGAGTTTCGGGAGCAAGTGCTGGCCGACGGGGAGGCGGACGGAGTCGAGCGACTGGACGAGGAGGTGCTGAAGCTGGAGCGGCAAGGGCGCCGGGAGCCGCTCCAGCTGGCGGTGCGGGAGGTACGAGTGGGTCCGTCGGGGGGCGGTCCGGGCTCCCAGCGCCGCTACGTGCTGTGCCGCAACGAGGAGCAGGCCCGGCGGGACCGCGCGGTGCGGGAGGCCATTCTGGAGCAGCTGCGCCCGAAGGTGAAGCAGGGCGGCAAGCGGCTGGTGGGTAACCGCGGCTACCGGCGCTACCTGAAGTCCGGCCCGCAGGCCTTCGAGCTGGACGAGGACAAGATCCGGGCCGAGGAGCGCTACGACGGGCTGTGGGCACTGCAGGTGCACGGCCCGCTGACCGCCGCCGAGGCGGCGGTCAAGTACAAGGAGTTGTGGCGGGTGGAACGGTGCTTCCGGGAGGCCAAGTCGCTGCTGCGCACGCGTCCGGTGTACCATCGCACCGACGAGGCCATCCGGGGGCACATCTTCTGCTCGTATTTGGCGCTGCTGCTGAAGGGGGAGCTGCAGCGGCTGATGGAGCGTGCCGGGGTGGAGGTGGAGTGGGCGGATGTGATCCGCGGCCTCAAGGATCTGCGGGAGGACGAGGTGCGGACGGACGGGAAGCGGTTCGCGCTGCGCACCGAGGTCCGCCAGGACGTGGTGCGGGTGCTGCGCTGCGCGGGAGTCAAGCTGCCGCCGGCGATCCGGTTGCTGGAGCCGGAGGAGGGCGCCTGAAGCGGTCGCATCGGGCGGCTGGGGGAGTCGGCGGGTGTAGTGCCACAGCCCGCTCAGGCGGCGCGCCGGAGCGTCCGGCGGCGCGCCGGGCGGCGCTGTGCCGGCTTGGGTTTGGCAGGGATCAAATTGCGCCGCACCCCCAACATACTGCGCATATCCACTCCAGACCTACTGTATGAGTGATCTTCACTCGGACGTGAACTCCTTCCGTCCGGGGCGCAGGTGTCGTCACCTCTCACCAAGTCCGCCTCCGTCCCAGAACCGAAAGTGTTGAAGACGAGGCTACCAGCGGGAGCTGCAGCGGACGCGGCACTTCTTGGCCGACCGCAACGTGTACGGGGCGGACCTGAACCCGGTGGCGGTGGAGCTGGCGGAGGTGTCGCTGTGGCTGAACTGCATCGTGGGGGACGGGCACGTGCCGTGGTTCGGCTTCCAGCTGCGCTCGGGCAACTCGCTGGTCGGGGCGCGGCGGGCCTTCTACCGCAGCGAATCGATCGCCCGAGGGGTCGTTAAGGCCGACCGGTGGCACAACGCGGCCCCGCAGCGGGTCGAGCCGGGGCTGGAGCCGTGCCGTCCGACGGGGACGGTGTACCACTTCCTGCTGCCGGACCCGGGCATGGCGGCCTACAAGGACCGCTTCGTCAAGACCTTGGTCCCCGAGCGGATGGCGATGTTCCGGCGCTGGCGGAAGGAGTTCTGCCAGCCGTTCTCGAAGGCGGACGTGGCGGCCTTGGAGCGGCTGTCGGAGGCGGCGGACCGGCTGTGGGGGCTGCACGCCGAGCAGCTGGCGCGGGACCGGGCGGCCACCTCGGACGACCTCGGTGTGTGGGGGCGCGAAGCGCCCCAGCGGCGGACGGAGAACCGGTGGAAGGACCGCATCCTGCGGCAGGGCGTGGGCGGCACGGAGGCCTTCTCGGCCGGGCCCGGCCGGCGCCTGCGGCTGGTGATGGACTACTGGTGCGCGCTGTGGTTCTGGCCGCTGGAGGAGCGGGCGGAGGAGCCCCCGACGCGGGACGAGTTCCTGGCGGAGGTCGAGCTGGTGCTGACCGGCAAGATGCAGCTGCCCGGCATCGCGCCGGGCGACGCGGGGTTCCTGTTCGGCAACGAGTACGCCGCGCAGAACGAGGAGCTGGCCGCGAGGATCCTGGACGAGGCGGGGGCGATGGACCTCGACGAGGTCTTCAAGCTCTTCCCGCGCCTGAAACTGGTGCGCGATCTGGCCGCGGAGCGGCTGCGGTGCCTGCATTGGGAGCTGGAGTTCGCGGACCTGTCCTACGGCGCGCGGGCCGACGGCACGGCCCGCGGGGGCTTCGACCTGGTGGTCGGCAACCCGCCGTGGGTGAAGGTGGAGTGGGACGAGCGGGGGGTGGTCGGGGACTACGAGCCGCTGGTCGGGATGCGCAAGATGCGGGCGCCGCAGCTGCGCAGGATGCGGGAGGAGGCGCTGGAGGAGCGGCCCGGCCTGCGGGAGGCCTACCTAGCCGAGTGGGCGTCGTCGGAGGCGACCAAGTCCTACCTGAGCGCGGTGCAGAACTACCCGGCGCTGAAGGGCGTGCGGACGAACCTGTACAAGTGCTTCCTGCCGCAGGCTTGGGGGCTGGTCCGCGGGGGCGGCGTGGCGGCCTTCCTGCATCCGGAGGGGGTGTACGACGACCCCAAGGGCGGGGCGCTGCGGTCGCAGCTGTACGCCCGGCTGCGGGCCCACTTCCAGTTCCAGAACGAGCGCAAGCTGTTCGCGGAGGTGCATCACGAGACTCGCTTCAGCGCCAACGTGTACGGGCCGGCGCGCGAGCAGCCGGGCTTTGACCATGTAGCCAACCTGTACGCGGCAGCCACCGTGGACGCCTGCTACGACCATCCAGGCGACGGCCCCGTGCCGGGCATCAAGGACGAGGCCGGCAAGTGGGACACTTCCGGCCACCGGCGGCGCGTGGTGCGCGTGGGGAGCCCGGAGCTGCGGACATTCGCGGCGGCGTTGGACAAGGCCGGGACGCCGGCGCGGGAGGCGCGGCTGCCGGCGGTGCATTCGCGGGAACTGGTCGGGTTCCTGCGCAAGCTGGCGGCTCAGCCGCGGCGGCTGCGGGACCTGCGGGGGCGCTGCGACAGTCACACCATCCACAACGAGACGAACGCGCAGCGGGACGGGACGATCCGGCGGGAGACGCGGTTCCCGGACGCCCCCGGGGAGTGGATCCTGTCGGGGCCGCACTTCTTCGTCGGCAACCCGCTGTACAAGACGCCG
The DNA here is from genome assembly GCA_963662745.2 of Bryobacterales bacterium. Classification (GTDB taxonomy): domain Bacteria; phylum Acidobacteriota; class Terriglobia; order Bryobacterales; family UBA6623; genus VXMF01. The sequence continues at coordinate 1,094,316 of CAXXUI010000001.1, read as the reverse complement.
CGCAGGGCCTGCCGCCTCAGCAGCCACTACGACTGCATCGACCTGACAGCCATCCCCGACGACTACCTGCCGCGGACCAACTACCTTCCGGACTGCGGGGACGAGGAGTACCAGCGGCGGATCCCGACAGTGAAGTTGGGTGATGGGGAGGGCTACGCATTCGCGCGGCCGGTGTTAGACTTCTACCGCCACGTCAACCGGGAAATGATCGGCCCTGCCAGCGAGCGGACTCTGAACTCCGCCATTGCCCCGCCCGGCAGCAGCTATGTGCATGCTTGCCTCGGCACGGCCTTCGAGAACACGCGGCAACTGCTCGACTTCCATGCGATGTGCCTGTCGGTTCCTCTCGACTGCTATGTGAAGGTGCTCGGCGCTGGTCACGCCAATCTGTCACTCATTAGCACTCTGCCGATTCCGCTGTTTTCTCCGCGAATCCGCTGGGCCCTGCATGTGCGCGCCGCGGCCCTCAACTGCTTGACCACCAGGTACAGCCTCCTGTGGAGGTCAGCGTGGGACGACTTATTCAGAGCAGACGGGTGGACGCAGTCAGCAGGGAACCTCAACCCCGCCTTCTTCGCACGGCTCGATCCCCTGTGGAATCGCGACTGCGCCGTGCGGACCGACTACGAGCGCCGTCAGGCGCTGGTCGAGATCGACGTTCTGGCCTCGATGGCGCTGGGCCTCACGCTCGACGAGCTGACCGCCCTCTATCGCGTCCAGTTCCCCGTGATGCGACAGTACGAGGCCGACACTTGGTACGACGCCAACGGCCGCATCGCCTTCACCCCGTCCAAGGGCCTCACTGGCGTCGGGCTGCCTCGCAAGCACCGCCGGGACGACTCGGAGTACGGCCTCGTCTTGCCGGACCGCACCGAGAACGGCTTGGCCCTCGGCTGGGAGGACATCCGCCACTTGAAGGCTGGCTTCGTAACACGCGAGATCCTCGACGACACGCTACCCGGAGGCCCCGTGAAACGCACGATCGAGTACCATGCCCCGTTCTCTCGTTGCGACCGGGAAGAGGACTATCGAGCTGCTTGGGACGCATTCTCCAGCCGCTTGGCAAGCTCCCAGTAGCAACTGCAGGACAACCAGCCAGCGTGCCACTTCCCTGCGGGGAATCCGCGCCGGCACGGCTGCAATCCAGCGGGGCAGCCACACTTCGACGATCTGGATGCCGATTGCAAGCCGCAGCTTGATGCGATCGCACTCGGATGGGCGGCACGGTTCTCCACTCCACTGAACCTCGCTACTCGCGCCCTACCGTGAGATGGCGATTGCAGTGCTAACGAGCAGCCTCACGCAGATGCTGGGTGGCAGCTCGATAGTTCCGACGCCCGCTTGCCATCTCAGCACATAGTGAATTGCGGACGAGTCGTCAAACCTGCCGCTGGAGTGTCGCTAGTACCGGAACTCGCACTGCTGGGCCGTGAGGGCGGAGACGGAGAGGTTCGCGTCGATAGCCGCGCCGCGTCGCCAACCGACGGGTTCGGGTTGGGGCTGGCCCTCGGCACCGCGATGGTTGGACTTGGAATCGTTGGAGCGAGTCGGGCCACCGCGTTGGCAGGGCTTCCCCAAGCCCGCCCAATAGGACCCGCTGCAGGACCGGACCGGCTCGCTCTCAGCGCTCCGCTTCCGGCCTCGCGGGCCGGAGACTTGCGTCCCCCGACTCCGTGCCAAGTGGCATGGATTCAGTTCGACCCTGCAGTGGAAGCGGAGCGACGTCTCGATGATTAGGATGGACTCAGCCCCGATGATGAGGCAACAGCGGTAGCATAAGCCTCGTCATACAGGCGATCGAACACAGCATCCCAAGACTGCGCTTGCGCGACTGTGCGGGCCGCGTGCCCCATTCTCTGGCGTAGCTCGGCTTCGCGGTACAGGCGGATGGCATTGGCTACGAACTCTGCGTCGGACCGGCTCACAATGCCCGTTAGGCCATCGCGCACGATGTACTGCGGACCTCCGGCGCCCATCACGATCGCGGGCACGCCCGAGGCGGCCGCCTCCCAGACGAAATTGCCGTATGTGTCGGTGCGTGACGGGAACAAGAACACATCCATGTCGGCATAGGCTTGCGCCAGAGGTTCGCCGAGCAGCACCCCCCTCAGAGTCGCCTTCTCGAGATTGGATCTCAGCCACTCCGATTCCGATCCGTGGCCGACCAACTCGAAACGGTAGTCCCCGAGACCGGCAGCGCCGTCCTCAAGACGACCTCGCCGTCGTTGCGGCCGCGCTTAGCACAATCGAACAGCTCCGAGTCGACCCCGCGTTCCATCAAGTACGCCGGTTTCCTCGTGCTGTGGCGCAGCAACTCGACCAATTCCGGATTCGGGGCCATGACCACGGCGCCCTTGCGATAGAACCACAGAGAAAACTCCAAGAAGATCTGTTCGATGCCCCGCGACACCAGCTGGCGCGGCCTTGCTGGAACGAAACGAGCCGCCTTGCAAAAGCGCCAGGCGGCGTACTCATGGATGTTGGTGTGCCACGATGCCACGATGGGCAAGCCAAATTCGCGCGCCAGGCGCCAGCCGAGCAGGCCAAAGTCCCCCATTGACGTGACATGCACGACATTGGGGCGGAATTCCTCGAAACGCGAGCACAGCAGACTCTTGTAGCGCAGGATGCGAGGATCCTGCCACAAGTCCTTCTCTACTCGCACGGCGAGGCGCCCGCGCTGCAGTTCGATATGCTCCACCGAGCGCTGGTTCCAGCGCTTGTATCCCGCACCGGGTCGCACGCACATGAACGGAAGACCTTTGCGCAGTGCATAGTCCGTGAGATGGCGCGCCGTCCTTGCAACGCCGTTCACCTCGTGGTAGGTGTCGGGAAAGTAGGCGACTCGCGGCAGCCTGCCAGTACTCGCTCTAGCAGGCACCTATCCCAGTTCCCTTGATTGCGGCATCGCCCGCTCCAGCGCCGGCACCACGTACCGGTTGCTCAGCACTCGGACGACCGCTGTCACGATGGCCAGCCCAAGCGGTTCTTGGTCGCCATGCAACTCTCCCAGCGTCCGGATCGCTCCGTCGTCGCAGCGTCTGAAGACACGGTCGGTCCACTGTGTCCAGCCCAATCCATGGTCCGGGGCCTCGCTGACGATGTCGCAGAAGTTCTCGATAAATCGCAGTGGCAGTGGACGTCGATACTGTGGCATCATCACGATATTGCTCACCCCTTCGCGAACTTCGGACGCAAACTCGCCGAAGCTTGCAGCGTTGGTTAAGTTCAGGGTTGCATTCGGCTCGCGCCCGTGTCGATCGCCTCCGGACACCAGCGGCGTGCCGTAGCGCTTGGAGAATTCCACTGTCTTCTGGTTCTCCCTCCAGTCGCGCAACCCATTGATTTCTAGCGCATGGATCCACGGGCGGAATTCCTTCAGGAATTCCACCAGGCGCAGTTCGTGCAGCTCGTCGCCGATCACGGGCTGGTCCCAGTGCGGATGGTTGAATACAATTAACGTGTCGGGGTCCGCGGACAACTCCGCGAGCAGTTCCGCCAAGTATGAGTCGACCGGTGCCCCGGTGAACTCCGCCATCTGATCCATCCTAGAGCTGGCCAACTGCGATGGCAGGTTGTGAACTCCGATATGGAAATACGTGTCCCGATACGGCACGCTCCACTCAACCGATATTGGCACCGTTTCGGACCGGCCCAGCACTTGCAGCTGCATAGGTGCAGCGATCGAGTCGTGGTCGGAGATCGACACGATCGGATCAAGGCCGAGCTTGGAGCGGATCTGCTGCGCTTCAAGATCAAGCGCTTGGCGCGGTGCCAAAGGCGGAGTCCACCAAATTCGCGAGAGATCGTGCTCGAACGTGTGATCCCCGTAACGCTCGTGGGCGCACTCCACAATTCCACGCATGTACGCGAACCTGCGCAAGTACTGCCCAAGTTGCAGAGCACTCTCCTCCGAGTGCAGCGTGTGGCTGTGCAGGGAGACGCCTGTCCTGAAGCGATCAGCTGCTTGGGGAGATCGATCCCAGTAGGTCAGAATGGTCTCCATCGTGCCCCCGGCTTGCCCAGAGGGCGAAGCCCTTCCGTCATCTGCTTATAGCGTGAGCGGCTTGGATTGCATTGAAGTTGCGTCCATACGAAACCATTGTTACGTTTCTGCCGATAAACGCATCGGCTCAATTAGCGAAACGTATGCACTTGGGTGCCATGGAGGCCACCAAGCAGCTACGCGGCGACGCCTCGGGCACCAATCCGACTTGCTGAAGCCAGCATAGGTAGCTGTCCAAGTACTTGGTCGCTACCCCTGTATCTTCTAGGAGATGCGAGATGAGGAGCAGCGACGCTGTGATCCTTGGGGCGGGAAGCGTGCCTCTGGTGGGCGTGATTCACTGACCCCGCGGCCGGGCCTAGCTAGCCCTGTGCGCCGCTCACGACAGCGGTCGGCCTTCGTCTGGCGTCCTGTCTTGACGAGTCAACTCTCCGGGAGCAACCTACCACCCCCTGCTGCTGCGAGCGCCTGGGGGGGACCTGTGCCCCGGGGAGTGCCGTGACATACACCCCGTAGGGAGTCTGTGCCTTGGAGCACCAATACAGGGACTGGTCGAATGTCGCGGCGACTCGGCAGCACATCGAAAGGAGCATCAACCTTTGACACCACCACCCAAGCCGGCCTTCTTCGCCGGCGTTGACTGGGGCTCCCAGTGGCACCAGGCGTGCCTGCTGGACGCCGAGGGCGCCGTCCTGGCCGAGCAGCAATTCAAGCACTCGGGCAGCGGCCTGAAGCGGCTCGCCGAGTGGATCCTGGAACGCACCGAACAGCCTGCCGAGCAAGTCAGCGTCGCCATCGAGGTCCCTCACGGCCCGGTCGTCGACAGCCTGCTGGAGCGCGGCTTCGCCGTGCACTCCATCAACCCCAAGCAGCTGGATCGCTTCCGGGATCGCTTCTCGCCCGCCGGGGCCAAGGACGATCGCCGCGACGCACGCGTGCTCGCCGGCGCCGTGCGCACCGACCCCCACTGCCTGCGCGAGTTGCAGCCCCTCGACTCCGCCGTCGTCGAACTGCGCGAATGGTCGCGCATGGCCGACGACCTCACCCAGCAGCGCATCCGCCTCGCCAACCAACTGCGCGAGCAGCTGTGGCGCTACTACCCCCAATTCCTCGAACTGAAGGCCGACCTGTCCGCGGACTGGACGCTGGCCCTCTGGAAGCTCGTCCCCACGCCGGCCGACGCCCGGCGCATGCGGCCCTGCCGCGTCGCCAAGCTCTTCAAGAAGCACCGTTTGCGTCGTTTTGAGGCCAAATCGGCGCTCGCCGCGCTCCGCCAAGAGCCCGTTCACGCGGCGCCAGGCGTCGTGGCCGCCGCGCGGGCGCATTGCGACCTGCTGGCGCAGCAGCTTGGCATGCTCAACGAGCAGGCTCGAGCGGCGGACCGCTCGATCGCCGCCCTGGTCTCCCAGCTGAGGGGCGAGGGCGAGAGTGCCGCGCAGCAGCTGCGTGAGCAGCGTGACGTGCAGGTCCTCGAGTCACTGCCGGGCGTGGGGCGAACCGTCCTCGCCACGCTGCTGGCAGAGGCCTCAGGCCCGCTGCAGGACCGCGATTACCAAGCCCTGCGCTGCCTGTGCGGCGTGGCCCCGGTAACCCAGCGCTCGGGCAAGGCCAAGCGCGTGGTGCGACGGCGGGCCTCCCAGCCGCGCTTGGTGAACGCCGTGTATCACTGGAGTCGCGTCGCCGTCCAGCACGACCCCACCAGCGGCGCCAAGTACCGCGCCTTGCGCGCGCGAGGCCACACGCACGGCCGCGCCCTGCGCTCGGTCGGCGACCGGCTGCTGGGCGTGTGCTGCGCCATGCTTCGTGCCGGCACACTCTTTGACCCCACTCACGCCAAGGCCAGCGCCTGACGACCGATTACAATGGCAGCCGGTCGGGAAAGCGGAGGCGGGCCCTGCTGGAGAGCAACCCACCGAGGAATACCCGGCTGGGAACTCATCGACAGGTGATCCCGCGGGTGCCGGGCTGCGGTGCGCCCCGCTACGAATCGTAGCCGGGTGGTCCTGCGCTGCCGGCACCCGCTACTGCCCCCTCCCTGTCGATAGATTCCCCCATGCCTCATAAACTCCGGGGGTGCGGGGGCTGGCCCCCGCTTGCCACTGTCAACCGATCCCATCTCGCCATGCCAGTCATCCCTCGCGGCATGCCGATGTCCTCAAATCAGTCCCAAAATCACCGCATTTCGCCCTTGACAAATGGTAGGGAGTCCCCCCCAGAACGGTTGCAGGCACGCTTTGAACTGTTGGTGCCGATTGGTCACCGTCTGGATGTGATAGCTCCCGCGCTCCTCCCGGCCGCCGACACATTCACCGCCTCGTGCTGGACCCCCAGCCTCCGCACACACCCCGGATGCCAGAGTTCTGACCATGGACTAACGAGCATTGTCCAGAATCCTTCGGCAGAAGAGGGTGTCTTCAGGGTTCCGTTGGCTGGGACGGGGACCGAGAGCGCGTCTTACGAGCGCGCCGGGAAGCGGGCTCACGGCGCTGGTGACCAGCCAGACTGGCGAGTGGGTTTTGGGCCTCTCATGTTAGAGTTGCGCGCTGCTGGGCAGCCGCTGGGGCTGCCTCATGCGGTCGCCGGACCGCTCCGCTTAGGCGGCTGCCGGCCAGCAGCGCCCGCTCCGCAGCGGGCCTGGATCAATGTCCCCCCGCCTCTTGGCGGGGGTCCGCCACGAGGCTCGGCCGAACCTCGCGGCGTGCGGTGGGTCGGGTCGCTTGGGCCTGGAACGAGGGTTCGTCGGACAGCTGGACCGCCCGCCGCAGCGCTTCCTGTCAGACCTGTACGGAAGACGGAAACGGAATCGCATCCCAGAGGCTAGGAGAAGCAGGAAGCACCACTCGGCCGTGGCATGAGTACACTCGGAGGATAGCACTATGAACCACCCGGAGACCCCCGCCGGCGCGCCGCAACCCGCGATCGGAACCACCGTCGGCGTCGACGTCAGCAAGCAGCGCCTGGACGCCCGCTCGCATCCGAGCGTAATGTGGAGCTCCAAATTACGGCCAGATCCGGGTTCGGATTCAATGTAAATGTGGTCTAAGACTGGTAGAGATCTTCTGTATGCTCCTGATTTGTTCTTTCCGGGGTGCCGGGTGCAGTTGACGGGACAGCTTCCGGTTTGCTGCGAACGGCCGATCGTCGCAGCGTGTCCTCCGAGACAGGCCGTCACGCGGCCGTCGCCCGGTGGGCCGCCCCATGCGGGCACATCGAGGTGCCCTGCAAGCTGTCCGCCGGCACTGCTTGCGTCTCGGCGAGCCCCTGGTGCCCTTCCAACCACTGCCGGACCGCCGGCCGGCGCGACGCGAGCAGTTAGCCGGCGTCTAGTTCAGCGCGGCTGGCGCGACGCGGGCGGCATCGGTCCATGGAACGTCCGTGCGTCACCACCTGTGGCGCGACTTCGACGTTCGACATATTGCGCGAACTGAACGGGCAATCCAAGTCTGCTCAGGCAGACATCAACGCCATGCTTGGACGAATTCCGCTATCTGCGCAGTACAGTCCCACCACGAGGCGCAGGTCCCAGATCTCCCGATGTCCGGAACTGTGAGTCTTCCGGTGTCGAAGTGCCTGGGAGCGCGTAGTGTACGGCTCTTACGCGCGGACTAAGCCCTAGGCCTGCCGTGAAGTCATTCCAGCCAATCGGTGTGTTGGCACCGCCTGTCGTGCAGAGAGGCCAAATCCATCAACCCTCCGCAAGGAATGGCTAGTACACTAGCCAGATGGCATCCTCGCTCCTCCTCCGACGCCAGTTTCTCGCCCTGAACTGCGCCATTGCCGGCACCGCGTCGATCGGTTCCCTTGCGTGCAGTAACGGAACTGAAACGTCAGGCGAGCCCATTGGCCGAGCCGGGTACGGACCGCTACGGCCGGCCAATGACCAGACGACGGGACTCCCGCTACTCCATCTTCCGGCCGGATTCCGGTACCTATCGTTCGGGTGGGCAGGCGACCCTTTGCGGGAAGGACTGCACACGCCGGGTGCGCACGACGGCATGGCTGCGTTCGCAGCGGGCGGAAGCCGGGTCCGCCTGGTCCGGAATCACGAACTGCGAACGGGCACAGCGTTCGCATCCGAACCGCTTTACGACCCGAACGGAGGCGGCGGCACGACTACGGTCGAGTTCGACACGGGATCGGGTTCGGTGATAGAGGCGTGGGCGAGCCTGGCCGGAACGGCGGTTAACTGCGCGGGCGGTGCGACGCCGTGGGGTGCGTGGCTGACGTGCGAGGAGACCGTGCTCGGGCCGGGCGGAGAGAATGCCTACGGGATGCCCCACGGATACGTGTTCGAAGTTCCAGCGGACGGGCCTGCAACGGCCGAGCCGTACCGGGCGATGGGCCGGTTCGTGCACGAGGCCGTCTCGGTCGATCCGGGAACGGGAATCGTGTACGAGACGGAAGACCAGGCTGAGGCGGGCTTCTATCGATTCATCCCGAACGAGGTGGGACGGCTGGCGTCAGGAGGACGCCTTGAGATGCTGGCCCTGGCAAATCGCCCGGGAGCAGACACGAGGCGAGGGCAAACAGCGGGAGACTGGGAGCCGGTTAGGTGGGTTCCGATTAGCGAGCCGGACCCGGACCCCATTGAGACGAACAGCGTTCACAAGCAGGGCGTGCAGGCAGGCGGGGCGACGTTCGGGCGCCTGGAGGGGACATGGCACGGCAACGGGAGGATCTACATCGTTTCGACCAACGGCGGCAACGCAGAGTCCGGACAGATCTGGGAATACGACCCGTCCGAGGACCGGATCGTTCTGCTGTACGAATCGCCCGCGCCCGAAGTGCTGGACATGCCGGACAACATCTGCGTGAGCCCTAGGGGAGGCCTCGTTCTCTGCGAAGATGGCGACAGCGAGGACTACGTGAAGGGGCTTACCACAAAGGGTGAGATCTTTCCGTTCGCCAAGAACAATGTGATTCTTGCCCGTGAGCGTAACGGGCTGGAAGGCGACTTCCGCGACGGGGAGTTCGCAGGGGCAACCTACAGCCCAGACGGGCGCTGGCTCTTCTTTAACGCACAGCAACCGGGAATCTCGTTCGCCGTGACCGGGCCTTGGGAAAGCGGCTTGATCTAGCCGACCGTTGTGCAACCCGATTCGCGCCATCGGAGTGCTAGACTCCGGTTTGACGCGCCCCGGAGCTAACCGGCTCGCGCCAGTCTCCATCCGTCCTGTCCTCCTTCCTGCATCGCTCTCGAACTGAGGCCCCTTCCCTCCACCGACATGACCCGGCTTCCCCGGTACTACGGGCCTCTCCGCCACCCTGCCCGGCCCGGCCTGTCCCTCGCGGGAGTCCGGTTGGCGCGTGCACGCCACCGACAGGGCTTCCCGTGTTGCCTCCGTCTCCCTCTGGCACACAGGCTGTCGCCCATACCCCGGCGGAGACGCCCGGTGCTCGCGTCGCTCGCTTCCCGGACGCTGGCTGCCTTCCCCGCAACAACGGCGGGTCGGCCTCCGCATCATGCTTTTCGAGGCCTGCTCGGCGTTCACTCGCGTTACGGCCTCTGTGCTCGCTGAGCCACCCTCAAGGCGGCCCGTCACGTCGGAGTGCTTCAGTCCATGTCGTTACCTCCATGACCCGCTCCGACGGCTTCCGGCTGGAGCGACAGTTAGCCGGGCGGGCTTCGCACCCGCTGGGAGCCAGTGCCTTAGCACGGCGCACGTTGTCTTCCGGATCATGTTGCAATGCGTTTTCCGGACTAGATGGCAGGCGGGGAGCGGGATTTTCCGGATTGCTTGCGTCTGGCTGGCGGAGGGCGAGGGTGAGCCGGAAAGCTGCTACTGGAAGAAGGAAGAGGAAGGGGGCAGGAGGAAGGTAGTAGCAGGAGTTGGTTCCAGTCCTTGGCGCCGGGCGGTGGGAGGCGTCGGGCGGTGGGATGGCAGGCGAGGAGGCGTTGGGCGGCGAGTTGGCCTGAGGGGGCGTTGTCGAAGCCGCACAGCAGGCAGTGAGGGGGGATGGAGTGGAGCCACCCGGGGATGGAGTTGGCGAGGCCGCCCGCGGCCCGGCGAGTGTCAGTCGTGCGGGCCGACCCTCTATCCTGACCCCTCGCAGTCGCCGTGCCGCGCGACCGCTGGGGCCCGCGCCTGCCAAGCCGCGGCGCGCAGCCAGCGCCGGCCACGCTCCGGCAGCGCTGCCGGACCGACCGGCCAACCGGAGGTGTTGACTGCCCACCTCCCGTAGCAGCCCTCGCCCGGCTCCCGGCCCTGCCCGCACGCAACCGCAGGCAGGACTGCCGCGCAGCACCTCTAACGCAGGCCCGCAAGCCTACCGGCCGACTCACCCACGCCTATGGATTTGTCACATTGAATGAGAAAGTTCCCCTAGTCAGAATCATCTAATCTGACAAAAAAGCCCGTTTTCGTGCCAAATAAGGTGACAACAACAACGGCCATGCTTGCTGATCCGTCCCGGAGGTACCCAGCAGACCACGGTGGACCATCTGGGACGCGTACCCGTCCCAGCGTCATGACGCGTCCCAGTCGGATTCCGCCGGCCCGCCACAGGCCGCGCGCTGCAGAGAGGAGAATGAGTGGGCCGAGCCGGCAGGCCAGCACCTGAGACTCCAAGGAAACGGTAGATGCAACGCGCCATGCACGAGACTTGGCCGGGCGGCTCCAAGCAGGGCTAGGCCGAACTCAGATTACTCGCAGATGGTCAGGAGAAGACCAAAGCAAGCGAGTCTCGCACGACGCGGCCCCGCTTGGCGCATTTGGATCGTCGCTCTAGCGATGACTTTTGCCTGCGCCACGGTCGCCGCGGCCATCTGCCACACGATCTGCCTAGAGGAGCAGGCCTCCGACCAAGACTGCGCGGCCTGCCATCTCCGGCACCAATCTGCCGCCGAGCCTCCCGCATCCTTGCAATTCGGATTCGTGGACGTTCCGCAGCCTCTCGTTCCGACTGCGGACGGTGAATGGATCGTATCCGGTTCTCCCCGCCGCCAGCCCGCCCGCGGCCCTCCCGCCTAGCTCCGATCACCTGTCGTGCCGGGATAGCCGGCGACTTCGCCGCGCCCCAAGTGTGTGCCTACGCGCCTTGCGGAGCGGTCGCGTTCCTCTGCCCGCCCGGTCTCTGACTGGTGGCGTCACTTGCAGGGGCACGCCCCGGATTCGAACGTCGATCCCGGTGCTTTCTACGCGAGAGCGCGACGGTGACAGAACGTTGAAGTTCTAGCAGTTAAGAGGGAGAAAGGGAGAGAGAAGATGATGAAACGAGTGCTCTGCGCCGCCATATGGGCGCTGCTCGCCGTATCCGCGGTCCACGGTCAGGAAACCGCCGCTATTGAGGGCCAAGTGTTGCTCGCACAGACGGGTGAACCCGTCGCCGGGGCGACCGTCATTCTCCTCGAGACGGGGGCTTCGACAACCGCTGATCAACAAGGGACCTTCCAGTTCACGGGGGTACAGCCGGGCCGCTACCATCTGCACGCTCACCTCGAGAGCCACTTGCAGGGCGTTTCCGAGACGATCGAGGTCGCTCCTGACGGGACGGCTCAGACAAGGTTGCTGCTGTCGTTCCCGACGCAGAGAACGAAGATCACCGTCAGCGCGGCGGGGCGGCCCGAGTCCGCTTTCGAGGCTTTCCAACCGACGCACTCGCTGACCGCGCTTGAGCTCGCTCGCGCGGAACACACGGCCGCGGCTCTGGGTGAAGCGATCGGCAATCAGCCGGGCTCGGGAATTGCCTACCGGGGGTTCGGGCCGGGCTCGTCACGCCCTCTCATTCGTGGATTCGACGGAGACCGGGTTCTAATCATGACCGACGGGCTACGGACTGGTTCTATCTCGTCGTCCTCCGGCGACCACGCTGAGACGTTCAATCCGCTGTCGTTCGACAGGCTCGAAGTGGTGAAGGGCCCCGCGACCTTGCTCTACGGCAGCAACGCCATGGGAGGAGTCGTGAACGCCGTCAGCAGCCATGCGGGCTTCGTCTCGCATCCGGACGGCCTGCAGGGCTACATTCAGGGCTCAGCGGGAACCGGCAACGCCTTGGCGGGAGGAGCGGCCGGCTTCGATTTCGCCCGCGGCTCCTGGCGGTTGTGGGGCGGCACGAATGGTCTGCGCACCGGCGATTACGTCGTGCCCGCGGGAGCAGTTGAGAATTCCCGGACCCGGTCCACGAACGGCTATGGCGGCTTTGGCTGGTTTGGAGATCGAGCCTTCATCAGCTTCGGCGTCCGCGGCAACAATTCCAAGTACGGGGTTCCCTTCGCCAGCGAATTCCACAGCCATCACCATCACGAAGAGGAAGCCCATCACGACGAAGAAGGCGAAGAAGAACATCACCCAGAGGGGGAAGAGGAGGCAGCGCACGAGGAGGATCTTCACATCGATCTCCACATGCGCCAACAGGCCTATCAGGTCAACTGGGGGCTACGAAGTCTCGGGCCAGCGGTCGAAAGATTCGTGATGAAGCTGGGCTACGCGACCTATCGACACGACGAGATCGAATTCGAAGGCGAGGAACGCCGCATCGGCACCCGCTTCGACAACAATCAAGTCGTCTATCGAGGCGTCTTCGAACAGAGCAAGCGTGGACCGTTGACAGGTCGATTCGGGTTTTGGGGCATGGAGCGCGACTTCGCGGCGGCGGGCGAGGAGGCCCTTTCGCCGCCGATCGATCAGCAGTCGTTCGCTCTGTTCGCGCTCGAAGAAGTCGACTTGGAGCGGATCAAGCTTCAGTTCGGCGGCCGCCTAGAGAGTACCCGCTACGATCCGGCGTTCGCCGAGCGCGCCCACGGCCATCATGAAGAAGACGGCCATCACGAAGAAGAGGGCAGCGAAGAGGAAGAGCACGAGGAAGAATTCCCGGACGCGACTCGCCGCCGCTTCACGGGCGCTTCGGTCGCTGCGGGCCTCCACGCAGACCTCTGGCGGGGCGGAGGCTTCGTCGCCAACTATTCCCACTCCTACCGCACCCCTGCCCTCGAGGAGCTCTACAACCTTGGCCCGCATGTCGGCACGTTGATTTTCGAGGTGGGCAATCCCGGCCTCCGCGCCGAGCGGGGCAATGGCATCGACCTGTCCCTAAGGCAGAATTCCGGACGAGTCGATGGTGAAATCAACCTTTTCTACTATGACTTCAGCAACTTCGTTTTCCCGTTCGCAACGGGCGAGGAGGAGGACGGGCTGCCGGTGGTCCACTTCGTGCAGCGCGACAGCCGCTTCACCGGAAGCGAAGCCCGGCTGGGCTTCGGTTTGCGTCGAGACCTGCGGCTCAATCTCGGGATGGACTTCGTGGACGCGCGAGCGACGCTCACGCGTACCCCGCTGCCGCGAATACCTCCGCTGCGGGGCCGCGTCGGGATCGAGTATGAGCGCCAAGGATTCAGCATCCGACCCGAACTGTTGCTGGCGAACCGGCAGAGCCAGACGTTCGACTTGGAGACGCCGACGGCCGGATTCGCCGTCCTCGACTTGCGAGCGTCGTACACGATCCCGACGCGCGGGGCGATTCACCAGTTCTCGGCCAACGTGTTCAACATCGGCGACCAGCTCTATCGCAACCACTCGTCGTTCATCAAGGACCTCGCCCCAGAGATCGGGCGAGGCGTCCGTTTCAGCTACCTGGTACGCTTCTACTAGACTGAGCGTAGGCCGATTGGTCGATTGCCTCTTGAGATGTCGCGAACGTGACCGTTCGCACCGTGGCCCGGGGGTCGGAGCTGAGCAGCATCGGCCCCCTCGTCTGCACTCTGGCCTTCGATGTCGGGAACCCGGACTTGGCCGCCCAGAATTCGCTCAGCCTCGACCTGACCCTGCGGCACCGGAGCCACCGTGTTTGTGGCGAGCTGATCTCCTTCGCGTACAACATTGACAACTCCATCTCCGACAACTTGGTGGTCTGCAACATTCTGCAGGCCAAGACTTGCCGGGCGCCGTACTCCTCGGACGGAAGGGTCGTGAACACGATCACGTACTGGGCGTATTCCAAGGTCTCGGCCCGCAGCTCCCTGCCCTTCCTGTAGGCCTAGCGCCGCAGCTTCTTTTGCGCCAAGCGAATGGCCGTTCGGGTCTTGCGGATCACGCAGAGGCGCCCCGGCACGCTGGCGCTCGGCTGGCTGACGGCTTGCACCGAGCAAGAGCCGACCTCGGCAGACCGAGTCAAGCTGCGCAGGCTGGCCAGCCTGTCGAACGGCTGACCATCGGACTGCCGAAGGACGAGCGATGCCGTCAAGGTCCGCCCAACGGGACCCGCTATAGGACTGGACCGGCTCGCTTTAAGAGCTTCGCTGTCGGCTTGTCGAGCCTGTGACTTGCATACTGTGGCCCCGTGCCAAGTGGCATTGATTCATTTCGACCTTGCAGTGGAAGCGGAGAGAAGTATCGATGATTCGGCTGGTGCTTCGATTCGCTACAAGGATCGGGATTCGTGGCACCAAACAGACGTATGCAGAGCCAAGATCAATCCCGATCCGAAGTGATAGTGGCCAGCCTGCAAGCCGCCCCAGAACTCGAGCAGATCCAGGACCGTCTTGCCAAGCGCCGCAACAACTTTGTGTGGCCCGTGCGCCGGCGGGGCTGCGGGCCGTGGCAACGGGTGTATCTCGTGGTGGAGCAGCAGTCCACGATGGACCGCTCGATGGCGCTGCCCATGGTGGAGTACCTCCGATACCTAGGTCTGAGACCCTCCGGCGGGCAACATAGTCCCGCCTAGGGTGCCGTGACACATGAAACAGTCAGTGGCCTAGCAACCTCCTCGCCACGGTCACTGAGTCTTGCCGAGAGCCCGTCTCTTACCCTCGTAGTCATACACGAATTGCATGAGGCTCGGGATACCCGGTTCGTAGCAGGGGGTCCGCTGGTGGACAACAGGCCAGATGTAGCCCCGATGACGCAGGACTCGGTCAGCCTCCCGAACCGCGGCCCGGTCCGGTGCCGTGCCCTTGCCTTCTTGCTCCAACGCCGAATGGATAGCGGTCTTGACTTGCTCACGCAGGACTCGCTTCGCACCGGAGAACTCTGCCGCCACTCTAGCAGCCACTGAGACTAGTCCTGCATCGTCCAGCTCATCAAAGCGCCGGTCGTAGTAGAGTCCGCGCTCTTGCTCAAACATTGGTCTGACGCGGTCCAAGTCAGGGAGCGAGGCGGCCTTGGACGGGTCCGAGCATCCCTTCCACAGCAGGTCCCCCCAGATCTGCAGGAAGAATGGGTATCCGTGGCTTTCCCTGACCACTTGGTTCAAGGCGTCCGGCGTGATAGCCCGACCATGCTCCTCCAGCGGCACTCGTACAGCATCAGCTGCCGCGGCCAGCTCCAGCCTACCGAGGGGCAGCTGCTTGCTCCTGTCCCAGAATGACGCTCCCATTTTGCCGAGGTGGCGGGGCAAGTCGGGCGTGCCGGCGAGGATCAACAGCACGGGCTCATCTTCACCTTGGAGGTCCTGCACGGCGTTAAGCAGTGCCTCGCCCGCATCGGCACCGACCCTGTGCGCCTCATCAATCAGCAGCAGCGTGGGGCGGTTGCGCGACCTGCGCGACAGAATGGCCGTCAGTTGCTCCCAGCGGCGGTCCTTGAGAGTCACGGAACCGACCCTCGACAGCGATGCACCCCTCAGCCAGCGCAGCCAACGCGGCATCGCGGAGGTTCTTCGGACCAGCACTCCCAACGTGCGTGCTTCCACGCCGGGAATGCGCAGCACATCGATCCCCCGAGCTGCTGCCTCGCGCTGGGCCCACAGAAGCAAGGCCGTCTTGCCGTTACCCCTTGGCCCGTACACTACGATGTCTCGGGATGGAGCTGCTCGCTCAGCGACGAATTCCAAGTGCTCGCAGATCGTCGCCTGCTCTGCTTCACGTCCGGCCAAGTAGGGCGGAAGTGTCCCCCGGCCCGGCCGAAACGGACTGCGCCCAGTTTCCGAAGGTGGCCCATGCGAGAGGATTGCTGCCATCGCAACCTCATGATAGACCGTCTCCAATCGCAGTGGTGGGAGATGCTGAGGGGAACATCCATCGGCATCGCCCCGGCAAACCGGTTCAAGGTAGGCCCTAGGCTACGCTCTCGCTGTGGCATGGCGGGGGACCTCTTGCAAGGGAAGTGCTGAGTCAGTCGGATTCGCGGCAACGTTGCCGGAGATTGTGAAGGCGAACGCTGCTCCTCCGCGCCTTCCGCTGCGGCCCGGGAACCTGCGACTCCACCCCAAGCGCCTCTATCCGCTCCAGCACCTCGTCGCTGTAGTAGCCTCCCGCGGATGGCCGGCGAATGACTGGTCAGTTCTCAAGCGACCATACTTGGCGAGCAACCTCCGGTCTATCGCAGAAGCGTGCTGGCCAAGACCGAGGCCGGCAGTTCAGAACAAGGTGATAGCCCGAGTCTCGGCTAATCGCGGTGTCTTGTCGCAGTCCCCTGCTGCTGGCACCTCCTCCGCTGTTAGAATCACTCAGTGATGAACGATGGCATAGACCGCCGGACGTTTCTTGCTGCCACAACCGCTGGCACGCTCGCCTCGGCCTCAGCACCCAAGGCGGCGGCTGCCACCTTGAGTTTCGATCGGCCCGATTCTCTGTACCATGGCGACGAGTGGGAGACCCTCAACCCCGGCTACTGGCGGATCGAGGGCAAGGCGCTCCGTCGCAGCATCCACGCCTTGGGCGACAGGGCCCGCAACACCGGCTTTCCGTACCACTACGAGACCCACGGTGACCGGTTCGGCAGCTACAGCATGCCGGTCGATTACGATCCGACGCTGCCGTCCGGCCTGATCTGGCTCCGCCAGTGGCGCCTCGAGGGCAACTATGGTGCCACGATCAGCGGGACTGTCGTAGCCGAAGCGCACGGCCCGCTGGAGGGTGACGATGCGGATTGGCGCCTCTACCAGCCCGGCTACGGGCTCCTCGGGCTGTCGTTCGCGTCCGCAACCCTCTACGAGTCGTTCGGGATGGGCGGCGAGGACGGAAAGGCCGCATGGATCGCCGCTTGGACGGACGACGGCCGCTTCGCGGTCCGGGAGCATGGATCCCGCGACGTCGTGAAGTCCGCTGCCGCGCCCCCACCTAAGGCCGGCGACAGGTTTCGGATTGCGGTGCGAGTTGCGGGCGGAGATCGCAACTCGGCTAATCTTGAGGCAACGCTTGAGATCAATGGAGGCAATCCATTGATTATTCATGTCCAAGACGTCGATCGAGAGAAGCACCTCTCCGGTTTCGTAGGTATCACCGGGAGGGGCCTCCTAGATTTCTCGATCGACGAAATCGCGGTTGAGCCTGGCGAGAACGCCCCGCTCTCCCCCGCAATCAACGACTGCCATGTCTGCTACGCCCTAGGGGACACGCTCCGCCACGACGGGGACAATTGGCAGGTTCGCTTCATCGGCCTCTTCCGCAGTGACGGCGAGGGCGCCGAAGTACGAATCGCCGACACTCCGACGCCTGAAGGCGGATGGTCCTCAGTTCCGGCGGCGGGGACGGCCGCTATCGTCAGCAACGACTTCCGGCGCAACACCGCCGTAATCGACGCTTCCCTGCCCCGCGATCCCGCCGAGACAGACCTTTATTTCACGGTCTGGAAAGACGGAGCCAACGTGACGGCCGACCCCCGACTCGGCACGGACGCTGTCGGCATCGGCACCGGGCAGGTCGGTGAGGTACCGGACACCGGGTCCTACGTTGGCCGCCTGCCTCGCTTGGCTGCCCCCTACAAGCTGTGCGGGCTGTCCTGCCATGCCATCCACGGCGGGGGACCGAAGCTGCCCGACGCCGGACGTGGCGGCGGGTTCTTCGTGCATGACCAGCCGACCCCGCGGGCCTACGAGCATCTGGAGGAATTCGGTTTCCAAGTGATGATGTGGGAGGACGACGTCTGGTACATGGAGCTTCTCCTGTACCCTCCCTCGACCGACGACGCCTACAAGATCGTCACCACCACGCTGTGCGGGCCGACGACCCGCTGGCAGATGATGCGCCACTGGAACACGATCAACCCCGGCGACCACGACTACGGGATGGACGATGTCAAGGGACCGGAGCAAATCGCCATCCGCTCCCACCGCGATCTCGGCCAGGATCCCGCTTACATGCGCCGCAACTTCCAGATCGTCCATCACCTTGTGACCGGTGACGAAGCCCCGTCCGGCACCGCCAATCCCAAGAAGTGGCGCCGCTGGAAGATGCCCAATCGCGACTTCAGCCTCCTGATCGTCGACTCTCGACTCTGGCGGTCGAGCCAGGATACCAGCATCTGGGACGACCAAGGATGGGGCGAGAAGGAGAGCCTGTACTCCAGACGGGACGTCACTCGCAGCCTGCTGGGCGAGGAGCAGTTCGCCTGGCTGCGCGAGACGATCCGCACGGACTCCTCCACCTTGATTTGCCTCACGGGCATCAATGGCATGCACACCATCTGGACCGGCAACGGTCGCCGGCCGGACGCCAAGACCGTGCTCGGCGAGCGCGACCGCGTTGCGGCGGACTACGCGGGATGGGTCGCCGCCGGCGCCGATCGCGTGCTGGAGGTGCTCGGCTCGCGAGATGGCGTCGTCACCGTATACGGCGACGTCCATGTGGGGATGATCCTCAAGAACATGAAGCAACGCGTTTACGAGTGCTCGTTCGGGCCGATCGGCCGCAGCGGCGGCCGCGGTGTTAAGGAAGGCTTTGGCCCCCGCATGCGCGACTTCGAAGGTCGGGATGTCGAGGTTGCGGCCCTCTACCACCAGCGCTACGACGCGCCCGACCTCACCAAGGCAGACGGCCCCTTCTACTGGAACTTCCTAGAGATGGAGTTCGACCCGCGGGGAGCCGATCCCGGTTTCGGCCTGCGAGTGCGAAACCTAGTTGATTCCCCGCGAGAAGCACCCCGCGGCGGCGGCTCGGTCCGAGAAGTGGCGGCTCGCACAGGTCGTCCGCCGACCTGCTCCCTTCCGTCCATACGGCTGCTGCCCGACGCCGACGTGCTGCTCTCAACCGTGGAAGGCCGGCCCTTGCGCGGGGCCCGGACGCTTCAGGACGGGACGCTTCCCGTCCGCGGCTTGGCCGGCGTGCTGCCTGGCGAGACGATTCTCGCTACGGCTACATCGGGCCGCCAAGTGAGGGCCGAGCTGATCGTCACGACCGAACCGCCCGCTTAGAGCGCCTTACCGGGACGAGCACCCTTGCGGTACGAACTCCCGCATGGAAACCAGTTCGATGCCCTTCTGCCGGACCATGGCCAGTACCTCCGGGTCCGTCCATGCCTTGAGCACCGCTCCGCGCCGACGGTACCAGTACTCTCCGCTGGAGGAGTCCACCGCCAGCAGTTCGGGCGTTCGGACGGCCGGGTGCCCGACATACAAGTGCAGACCCGGCTGCAGACCTGCCAAGGCGTCGAGCAGAGCCTGCCGGACTCCCGTGTCATCGTTTGCCGCCGGGTAGTCCGGAGCGAACCGCGTTGCTCCGTTGCGGCCCGGGCTTGAGATCGCCAAGCAGTACTCGCGAGCCAGCCGCTCGGTGATCGGCAGCAGTTCTTCTTGGCAGGCCATCCCCATGTGGCAGTCGACATAGTCCAAGCGAACGCCGGCCCGCAGGGCCTCACGGATCTGCGCGCGGAACTCCGTCTCCACCTCTTGGGGATCCGGCTTGGCGAGCGTCCAAGGAGAGCCGTCAGAGGGCCGATTCGAAGGTGGCGGCCGGAAGTAGCCGAATCCCCAGAACCGACCGTCTGGGGCCAACAGGCTCGGCACTGCCGCTGCGGCTGCGATCGGCCCCCAACGCAGGCGGTTCCACTCGCTCGTGATCGTTAGGTGGACTCCCACACTCCACTCGGGGTGCTCCCGCGCCATCGCGGCTGTCTCTGCAAACCACGGAGCTGGCACCAGCACGCTGGCGGACGTCATAAAGCCGGCCGCGAACGCCTCCTCCATGGCGACATTGGAGGAATGGGTGTAGCCGAAGTCGTCGCCTCGGACGATCAAGCGGATCTCGTCGCCGGCTTGCCCCGCGGCTACCGGGCCCGCGATGGCGAACAACGTCCAGCAGGCCCACAGGACCCCATCCGCCGCCGCCCGCCGCTTCATGGCCGCGCGTCGCTGTCTTCAGCCGCCCCTGCCGTCAGGCGGGCTGCTGATAGCGACCGAACCGGCTATCCGTCCTCATCTGAGGGGACGGACCCGGCTTCTTCCGGCTCGGCTTGTTGGTGTTCCGATGCGGCCCGATTAGCATAGTCATCGTCCGGCCTTCCATGTGCGGCTTGGTCTCGGGAGTCCCCAGCTCGCTCACGTCCTTGACCAGTTCAAGCAGGATGCGCTCCCCAATCTTCGGGTGCGTGATCTCCCTGCCACGGAAGAAGATCGTGGCCTTGACCTTGTTGCCGTCCTTGAGGAATCGCAGCGCGTGGTTCTTCTTGAACTGGTAGTCGTGCTGGTCAGTGCTCGGACGGAACTTGACCTCTTTGACCTCGATGCGGTGCTGCTTCTTCTTGGCCTCGTTCTTCTTCTTCTTCTCGATATACGAGTGCTCGCCGTAGTCGATGATCTTGGCGACCGGCGGCCTAGCGGTCGGCGACACGAGCACTAGGTCTTGGCCGACTTGCTTCGCCATGCGGATGCCCTCGCTCGTTGGCATCACGCTCGTCCTCCCGTCCGGGAACACGACGCGCACCTCCCGCGCTCGAATGGTCTCGTTGACGTTCTTCCTTCTGACCCGTCTGATTGGGCGCCTTCGTCTCCGGAAAATGCTATCCTCCTCGCTCGCAGGGATTGCCGGACGCTGACCGCACACCAGCGCGGTCCGAATCAGTCCGCGGCAGCCAGCCTCCGTCGCTCCGTGATTCCCTCACAACCCCACCTGCCCGGCCGTCCTCACTCGCGGCCGGCGCGTCTTCGCTCTGCAAGCGTAGCTATCGTACCATGATTGCCAGTGCGAACCCGTAGCCGAACAGCCGTCCGATTCGCTGCCCCCCCGCCGCGAGACCGCCACCGCTGCGCGCGTCGGGCTGCGCCACGCCGCTCCCAGCTGCCCGATTCGCCATTGGCCGCCCGATGGGGAATCCTCCGATGACCAAGGCGCAACTGATCCGACACGTGATGGCGGAGACCGGGTTGACCGAGTCCGAGGCGAGGCGGACGCTCGACTTGGTCCTGATGTCCGTCATGGGCGCGCTGCTGAAGGACGAGCAAGTGTCCTTGGAGGGCCTCGGAACGTTCAGCACCCGTCCGCGCAGGAAAGGCATGGCTCGCAACATCCACACCGGCGAAGCGGTGCCGATTCCGCCTGGCAAGGCGGTGCGCTTCACTCCGGACGAGAAGCTGATCCGCGTTCTGACCGAGACCGACGAGTGACCCCCGCGCCAACGGGGCGGCAGCGCCTCACGAGAAGGCTTGCACCGTCGGCGCGATCACCAGCTCGGGTATGCACGCCCTCGGGTGCAGCGTGGCCACCAGCAGCGCCGCCTGCGCCACATCCTCGGGCTGCAGCATCGCGGCTCTCTTCTCCTCGGACGGCACGACCGGCCGTTGCTTCAGAATGGGCGTGTTGACCTCGCCGGGATTGATCACGCAGGACCTGATGCCACGAGGCCCCTCCTCCAAATGGGCGGCCAAGCTGAGCGACCGGGCTCCGTGCTTGCTCGCGCAATAGCTCGGCCCCCCGATTACGGAGGTCCGCACGCCAGCGATCGAGGACACGGTGATCAGAACTCCGTCGCCCCGCTCCCGCATCCCCGGCAGCACGGCGTGCATGAAGTAGAACACTCCGTTCAGATTGACTTGGACCACGCGGTCGAAGTCCTCGCGCTTCAGCTGGTCCAGCCGCCGGTTGGGCACGTTGGTGCCGGCGTTGTTGACCAGGATGTCCACCTTCGAGAACCGTCGTAAGGCTCCGTCCACGACGACGCCCACGGCGTCGGCTTCGGACACATCGGCCGCGCAGGGGTGGATTCGCGCTCCGGCCCGCCCTGCGGCGGCCTTCGCCCGCTCCAGCTTTGCCGCAGTCCGGCCGACCGAGATGACTTCGGCACCCTCCTCGGCGAAGCACTTCGCGATCGCCTCGCCGATTCCGCTTCCGGCCCCTGTCACGATGGCGCATTTTCCAGTGAGTTTCATATGGGATTCTGTCAGTGGCCCCGTCAGGGCCAACCCTGTATCTTAGTCAGGGTTGGCTGGCCCGTCCGGCCGGCCCGATGACGGTCGAGCCGCGAGCTGCCACAGCCCTCCGGCACCATATACTGATGGTCAGTAGCCGATGAAGGAAACGGTCATTGTCATTGAGGACGACCGAGACTTGTGTACTCTCTTGGAGTACAACCTCTCCAAGAACGGGTACGTCGTCCAGACTCTCGGCCGCTTGAGGGGCGCTTTCGAGAAGATCTGTGACCACAGCCCGGACCTGATCATCCTGGACGTGATGCTGCCCGACGGTGACGGTTTCGACTTCTGCAGACGGCTGCGGTCGCACGGCGCGACGGAGGACGTTCCGATCCTGTTCCTGACGGCGCGCAGTCAGGAGATCGACCGCGTGCAAGGGCTGGAGATCGGCGGTGATGACTACATCACCAAGCCGTTCAGCCCGCGCGAGCTGCTGGCCAGGGTGCGGGCCCACCTGCGCCGCAGGGCCAAGCGCCACCCCCGAGAGGCAATCGCCGCCAAGGGTCTCGAGATCGACGGGGAGGCGCGCCAGGCGGTCCTCAACGGGTCTCCACTGGAATTGACTGCCACCGAGTTCTCCCTGCTGGAAATGTTCGCCAGGCACCCTGGTCGGGCCTTCACTCGACAGCAGCTCATCGCTCGCGTGTGGAACGGGCGCTCGCACGTGGCGCCGAGGAATGTCGATGTTCATGTCCGCAGGCTGCGGGAGCAAATCGAGGTGGAGCCCAAGCGCCCCCGCTGGATCCGCACCGTGCGGGGCTTCGGCTACCGCTTCGAAATCCCGTCGTGACAGCACGCATCCTCCTCAAGCTGGGGCTGCTCACGATCCTACCGTTGGTGTTGGGCTCGTCGGCGCTCCTGCTGGTCGTGCCCGGCTTCCTCGTCAGGAGCTTCGAGGGCGGGCTGGAGCAGGTCCTGTCCGAGAAGGCGAGGCTGGTCGAGACGTCGCTGCACGACAAGCCTCCCGAGCAACATCAGGACCTAGTAGCCGACCTAGCCCGGCGCGCGCACGCCCGCATCACAGTGATCGAGCCCCAGGGCCGCGTGCTAGCCGATTCGGACGCCGATCCGGCCGAGATGGAGAACCACGCGAACCGGCCGGAGTTCGTCGAGGCGCTGGCCGGCCAAGTCGCGGTGCGCAGACGGTTCTCCAGCACGCTCAGCACCGACTCCCTGTACGTGGCCGCCCCGATGGAGGGCGGCGGCGCCGTGCGCCTCGCGCTGCCACTCGATCACGTCAATGCACTGGCCGCCGAGAACCGCAACACGATGATGGGGCTGATCGCGATGATCGTGGTGCCGCTGATCCTCGTGACGGCTTGGTCCGCCAAGCGGATCTCCGGCCAGCTGTCTCAGATCGTGGCCATGTCCGACCACATCGCCGACGGCAACTTTGAGATCCGGGCGCCGGACCACCGGCGCGGTGACCTGCGCGAACTCGACGACCTGTCCTCCAGCCTGCAGGCGGCCGCCTGGAAGCTCCGCACGACCTTCAACCAGCTGCAGGAGGAGCGATCGCGGTTCGCGGCCGCGATCAACGGCATTCGGGAAGGCATTCTGGTGTCCAATCGCAAGCGGCGGATCGTGCTCTTCAACCCAGCCATCGAGCTGATGTTCCCCGACGAGAACTTGGAGTTCGGCGGCTCCCTCAAGCGATGGAAGAACCAGGATGTCGCCGCCATCTTCAAGCGCTCTATCGACACAGCAGCGCCGTACTCCACTGAAATCGCTGTCCGCGAGCCCAAGGCACGCTCGTGGCGAGTCTCCTGCGCGCCGATCGCCAGCCGGAAGGGCAAGATCCGAGCGGTCGCCGCCGTCTTCCACGACATCACCGAGCTGGAGCGGGTCGACCGGATGCGGCGGGACTTCGTGATCAACGTCTCCCACGAGCTGCGCACGCCCCTCGCATCGATCACTGGTTACGCCGAGACCTTGATGGACGGCGCCATCCACGACTCCGAGAACAATCTGCGCTTCGTCCGGATCCTCTGGAAGAACGCCCGGCGCTTGGCCGACCTGACGTCTGACTTGATGACGCTGTCTCAGATCGAGGTCAAGGCCCGGGAGTTCGAGTTTGTGAGACGCTCCGTCGCCGAGCTGCTCCGCACGGCGAGCGACGGAATCGGGCCGGTCTTAGAGCGCAGCGGCCTAACCCTCTCCGTGCAGCCCGTCAAGGGAGGCTTGGTCGTCGACTGCGATCAGAGCGCGGTCCAGCAGATCCTAGGCAACTTGCTGGACAACGCCGCCAAGTACACCCCGGAAGGTGGCCACATCTCCATGGGGTCTGTCGAACGGACCGGCAAGGTGGACTTCTACGTGCGCGATTCGGGTATCGGCATCGCGGAGGAACACATCCCGAGGCTCTTCGAGCGCTTCTACCGTGTGGACAAGGCGCGCTCCCGCGAAGTCGGCGGCACGGGCCTCGGCCTAGCCATCGTCAAGCACCTCGTGCAGGCGCACAGCGGAACCGTCTGGGTGGAAAGCACGCTGGGCGAAGGGTCCACGTTCTGGTTCTCCCTGCCCGACAGGCAAGCAGCTCCGGACACGCGGGCCGCCGTGTCGCGGCTGCAGCCCGCGCTGCCTGAACGGTAGCGCCTCGCCCTAGCAGCCGGCGGGTCCGCAGGCCTTCCGCCGTCGGCTCCGGCCCGTGGCGCCGGCTAGGGCGAGCGGGGTATGATAGCGGCAGCCTGCCCCATACTGGTGGCAAGGCCGTTTCATCGTGCGCACCTCCCGAGTCCTAATCCTTCTCGCCGCCGCCGGCCTGTCCGCGCTCAGCGCCGCCCAGCCGGCGGGGCGATTCGTGCCGCTCTTTGACGGCGTCTCGCTCAAGGGCTGGGAGGGCGATCCCAAGCTGTGGAGCGTCGAGGACGGCACGATCGTCGGTCGGACCACCGCCGAGGACCCCATCGCAGCCAACTCCTTCCTAGTGTGGAGGCTGGGGGTAGTGGATAACTTCGAACTCCGGTTCGAGTACCGGATCGAGGGCGGGAATTCCGGAGTGCAGTACCGCGGCTTCGAGAAGCCCGCGGAGTGGGGCCAACATATCTTGGGCGGGCTGCAGGCTGACTTCGAGGCTGGCACCCAGCACACTGGCGGACTGTACGGCGAGCGGTCGCGGCGGATTCTGGCGCGGCGAGGCCAGAGGGTCGCGGTGGGGCAGGACGGCAAGCCCGAGGTCACAGGCAGCGTTGGGGACCCCGAGAGGCTGCAGTCCTTGATCCGGCTGGACGGCTGGAACACGTTCCACGTGATCGCCCGCGGCAATCACTACCTCCACAAGATCAACGGCCACGTCATGGTGGACGTGATCGACAACGACCCGAACGCCCCGACCTCCGGCCTGCTCGGGTTGCAGGTCCACCGTGGCCCTCCGATGACGGTGAGGTTCCGCAACATTCAGCTCAAGCGCTTGGAAATGACGCCGGGCAGGAAGGTGGTGTTCATCGGCGGGCCGAAGAGCCATGGTTTCGGCTCGCACGAGCACACGGCCGGCATCCAGCTGCTGATGGACGCGCTGGACCGCAACTTCCCGGGCATCCACTCCGTCGCATACTTCGACGGCCACCCCACAGACCCCACAGCGCTCGACAACGCCGACGCGGTAGTGCTCTACAGCGACGGCGGACTGCGACATCCGTGGCTGGCAGCCACGCGCCAGATCGATCAGCTGGCAGCCCGCAGGGCCGGCATCGGAGCGATTCACTTCGCGGTGGAGGTGCCCGAAGGGGAGCCGGGCTCGAAGTTCCTGGACTGGATCGGCGGCTACTTCGAGCGCTGGTGGTCCGTCAACCCCCACTGGACGGTGAGGAATGCGCAGCTCGCCGCCGACCACCCCATCACGCGAGGGGTCGAGCCGTTCGAGATCAAGGACGAGTGGTATTTCAACATCCGGTTCCGCCCGGCCATGCAGGGCGTCCAGCCGATCCTGCAAGCCGTTCCGCCACCGGAGAGCATGCAGCGGCCTGACGGGCCCGCCTCCGGAAACCCGTACGCCCGAGCTGCCGTGCGCCGCGGTGACATCCAGACCGTGATGTGGGCCAGCGAGCGGCCCGGAGGCGGCAGGGGCTTCGGGTTCACGGGCGGGCACGTCCACTGGAACTGGGCCCACCCCGACTACCGCAAGCTCGTGCTGAACGCCATCGCCTGGATCGCGGGCGCGGAAGTTCCTGCCGGCGGCATCGAGTCTGGGCCGTATTCGATGGAGGACTTGCTGGCCAACCAAGACTTCCCTCCGGGAGGCCGGAACTACGACCGCTCGGCCGTGGAGCGGATGATTGCCGAGTGGGCGAACTAGGCGGCCCCGCCTTACGAGGACTGTTCGTGCGAGCGGCCTCGGAAGGGGCGGGAGCTGCAGGCGCCTGCGCCCGCCGACTGTGGGACTTGCGTCCCGCTGCCGGACGAGCTTGGCCTGCCGGGCGGTGATCCGAACCGTGTTGGCGAAGCGGACCCCACGCTAGTTGGATGCTCGCCATCGAGACGGCTCTGAACTGGTTCGCCTCAGCGGCGTGGGGCCCGTGGCTGCTGGTTCTGCTGCTGGGCGGCGGAGCCTACTTCTTCGCCTATTCGCGCTTGCTGCCGTTCCGGCATTTCCCGCATGCCGTCCGCGTGCTGCTGGGACGCTATGACAACCCGAACGATACCGGCTACGTCACGCACTTCCAAGCGCTGAGCGCCGCTCTGGCCGGCACGATCGGGATGGGCAACATCGCCGGCGTCGCGCTCGCCATCCAGACCGGCGGCCCCGGGGCTGTCTTCTGGATGTGCGTGTGCGCCCTGCTCGGGATAGCGACCAAGTTCTTCACCTGCTCCCTCACTATCCAGTTCCGTGGGCCCGACAGCTTGGGGGCGATTCAGGGAGGACCGATGTACGTCATCGTGCATGGCTTGGGACGGAGATGGAGGCCCTTCGCGGTGCTCTTCTCGGTCTGCGCGCTGTTCGGCACCTTCCCGGTGTTCCAAGCGAACCAGGTCACGCAGATCCTCCGCGAGACCGTCGCCGTTCCGGCCGGCTGGATCGCCGACCCATCGAATCCGTGGGCGTTCAACCTAGCGGTCGGTCTCGGGATCTCGGCCTTCGCGACATGGAGCCTGGTGGGCGGCATACCCCGCATCGGCCGCATCGCTGCCCGGCTGGTACCCGCGATGGTCGTCGTCTACCTCGGCACGGGCCTCGTGATCCTGGCCGCCAACTGGCAGGAAGTCCCGGCGATGGTGGCGCTCATCTTGCGGGACGCGTTCACGGGCGAGGCCGTCGCCGGGGGTGCCGTGTGGACTGTGATCGTGACCGGCGTTCGAAGGGCAGCCTACTCCAACGAGGCGGGAATCGGATCGGAAGCGCTGGCCCATGGGGCGGCCAAGACGAACGAGCCGACCAGGGAGGGGCTGGTGGCGATGCTCGGACCGATGGTGGACACGGGAGTCGTATGCACCATGACGGCGCTAGTGATCTTGGTCACCGGAGCGTGGAGCGACCCTGGGCTCGGCGGCGTGTCCGTGACTGCCGCCGCTTTCGAGCAGGTCCTGCCCGGCGTCGGGACTTGGATCCTCGGTGCTTGCGTCGTGTTCTTCGCAGTGACCACGGTGCTGTCGACCGGCTACTACGGCGAGAAGTCCCTCTGCTTCATAATCGGCGCCGAGCGCAAGTACATCCACAAGTACCTCTACGTGGCCTCCATCGTGGGTGGCGCGATGGCCTCGATTTCCGCCGCCATCAGCCTGACGGACGGGATGTTCGCGCTGATGGCGATCCCGACCATGACATCTGCGCTGATCCTGTCTCCCGAGGCGATGCGCGAGGCCCGAAAATACTTCCGCTCGCTCCCGTCCGGTGAGTAGCCACCGTTCCTTCCGGCTGCCGGTCCGAGCCGGCAGTACCGGCGGGATCCGTCAATTCCTGCGGTCCGGGAATACAATGGGCGAGATGCTGGTACGGATCGGAGCCTTGCTGCTCTCGCTGGCCGCCTTGGGAGCGGCCAGACAGCCCAACATCCTGCTGATCGTGTCCGATGACCAGGGCTACATGGACCTCGGATCGATGGGCAGCCCTGACATCAAGACACCGAGCCTCGACCGCTTAGCCGCCGAAGGGGCCCGGCTGACCTCGTACTACTCTGCATTCCCGGTTTGCACGCCTTCCAGAGGCGCGCTGCTGACCGGACGGTATCCGCAGCGCAACGGAACTTACGACAACTTCCGCAACGACCGAGTCAACGACGGCTACGAGTATCCGCTCTATGAGTACGCGATCAGCCCCGAGAGGGTCTTGGGCATGGATACGCGGGAGGTCCTGCTTTCGGAGGTTCTGGCCGAGGCCGGATACGCCACCGGCGTGTTCGGCAAGTGGGACTTGGGTTCGCTGCGGCGCTTCCTGCCGCTGCAGCGAGGATTCGCGGAGTTCTACGGCTTCGTCAACACCGGCATCGACTACTGGACGCACGAGCGCTACGGCGTTCCATCGATGTACCGGCGCAATGACCCGACCGAGGAGGACAAGGGCACCTATACTACCGAGCTGTTCGAGAGGGAGGCCGTCCGGTTCATCGAGAAGCACAAGGACCGCCCGTTCTTCCTCTATCTGTCTTACAACGCGCCCCATGGCGCATCCAGCCTAAACCGGGGCATCCGGGGCTTCGTGCAAGCCCCCGGGAAGTGCTTGGACCAGTACCCATCGCCCAACCGGCTGGACGGCGAGCGGAGGCACAAGTTCATGGCTGCAGTCACCTGCATGGATGCTTCCATCGGGCGTGTCCTGAACCGGGTCGAGGCTCACGGCCTGACTAAGGACACCATCGTGGTCTTCGTGTCGGACAACGGCGCCGGAGGTGCCGGCGATTCCGGGCCGCTGCGCGGGAACAAGGGGCAGATGTTCGAGGGCGGAGTGCGAGTCCCGTTCCTGATTCGGTGGCCCGGAGAGATTGCTCCGGGGACGGTGTCCGACGAGTTCCTGTCCGGCTTGGAGCTGTTTCCGACCTTGGTGCAGGCCGCTGGGGCCGAACTGCCGGAAGCTGTCGTATTGGACGGATTCGACATGCTGCCGGTGCTGCAGGGGAAGCGGTCGTCGTCGCGAGAATCAATGTTCTGGGCAAGGCAGGGCGAGTACGGCGCCCGAGTCGGCACGTGGAAGCTGGTACATTCCCGCAGGGGCGGCGGCCTGTTCGACCTCTCCGAAGACATCGGCGAGACTAAGGATCTCAGCGCCGGCCTCCCCGAGGTCAGGAAGAGGATCGAGCGGCGCTACCGGGAATGGGTCCGCGAAATGCAGGCCGCCGAACCGAGAGGGCCCTTCAAGGATTACTGACGGATCGGCCTCCGCCGCCGGAGCATGGCGGACGCGACGGCCGACCGCGATGGAGGAACGATGGCCACTGACGAGAGCCCTCTGCCGCTCACCATTAGTCGCGCGGGAGAGCACGACATCCGCATCCGCTGGAAGTCCGGGGAGGACTCAGTCTATCCGGCGCGGTTCCTGCGGGGCCAATGCCCCTGCGCGACCTGCGTGGACGAGATGACCGGCAAGCGGATCGTCAAGGAGAGTCTGCTACCGATTCTCGTGTTTCCGACGAAGGTCGAGCCGGTGGGACGCTACGCGATTCAGATCTACTGGAGCGACGGGCACTCCACTGGCATTTACACGTGGGAGCGCCTCTACGAGATGCTGGCCAAGCTTGAGAACCGCGCGTAGCAGCGAACCAGCTTGGACCGCTGTGCTGCCTCGCCGCAGAGGTCTCCCGTGGCCGAGGCCGCTTCCCCGCCCGCCGGTCGCAGCAGGTTACCGTGCGCGTCAATCTGGACCGGCTGCACAGCCCTTGTCGGATTGAAAAGGCGGTATCTGGTGTAACGGCGTTGTTCAGTCCGGATGAGCGCGCCTCTGCCTACTAAGCCTGCGAGGTCTCTGCTGTCGGTTGCCGGGAATGCCCCGGTGATCGCAATCAATAGAGGATGACGGACACCCCAACGGATTGTCTCTCCAACCAGCGGGTCACTCCGGCCAGGAAGTCAGGTGGGATCCGGCACGACCAAGTCGCAGCCCTCATCTCCGCCTTAGCCTAGCTGGCTCGGCGGACCGGTTGCGGGAGGCCTTGCTCGCAAATGGTCGTTGCCTTCCCCTGACATCGAAGCGTAAGCAGCGCACCCGGCCCACTCCTCCGATAGCAGCCCCGCTAGCGCAGGGATTGTGCTAAGAACGCCGCCATGGCTTCGAAGGCCTCTACGGTAAAGCTATGCTCCCCGGTGGGCTGGTGGACCTGGAGAGCGGATGCTGCTCCGGCTTGTCGGTAAGCGGCGGCTGCCGTCTCACGAAACCGGTCCACACCCTCGCGCGGCATTCCGACATCCGAGGTCGGCGCCCAGAGCATGAGGGGCCTCGGCGCGTTCGCCGCCGCAAAATCACCGTGATCCCCGGCCTCGAGCATTCCAGGCACCCACCAGTAGGTTCCGTGATACGACAGTCTCCCCCGCAGCACGAACGACTCCAGAGATCCCACGCCTCCGCAAATCGGGGCGGCGGCAGTCACGCGAGTGTCGGCCAGCCATGTGTAGAACGATGTGATCCCCCCGAAGGACATGCCAGCGATGCCGATTCCTCCGACATCGGACCGCTCGCGCAGCAGCGTTACTCCTTGCCGGATCTCGTGGACCAGCGCCCCCATGGCCGTCCGCCCCTGTACCAGCAGGGCATTCGCTTGGTCGTTGATGGGGGGCGTCCTGCGATCCAGACCTCGCTGCGTGATCGCGAGTGTGACGAAACCCCTTCGGGCCAGCTCTCTCGCCCACCCCAACAGCCTCGTGTGGGGGACTTGCCGGCCCGGACGAATCCACTCGCCCGGTCCAAATTCGGCTGCGGCCATCGATTCCCTGCTTCCACTGGAACCGTGGAGGCACACGACCGCGGGAAGCCGTCCTGAGGCCCTCTCCGGGCGGATCAGGAACGCCGGGACAGTCTCTCCGTCAGCGGACTCCCACGAGAGGTCCTCGACAATCAGACCGCCTTCCGCCGCACTGCCATGACTGCGGGCGGAGACCGCAGGAGACTCGGACGGTATCTTGAGCAACTCTAGGAACTGCGTCCTAGCCACCCTCGTGAAGGGAGCTGGAGCAGGCACAACGGTCTGCACCACCAGCAGGCAGAGCGTCCATCGAGCCACCCGCCCCGAAACTCGCCGGATCAACATTCTCAGCTCCAACGCTCCAACCGTCCAGCAGCCAGCGCGACGATGCTCGCACCAACTAGACCCGAGTCGGCAAACAACGCCGAACTCGACGCGCTGCACCTTGCTCCCGACCGATTGTAGCGGCAGCTCCAGCCGGTCCGTCGCTATCCCGCACTGCCGGAGCGGCTGCCATATGCACAGTGCCGCCGCGGCTCGCGACGAGCAGCCCACGCCAAGACGAGGGCAGCACAGCTGAGTCGCCGGCGAGGACTCCACGATGGGATCTCGGCGCAAACCGGCTCCAGCCGCTGTGGCGGCCCAGCCTGACTCAGACCGGCGGGAGCGTGCCTTCTCAGTCCGCTGGGAGCTGTCATCGGCGGCTCGGTGTAGCGAAGTCTCAGCCCCAGCGCCCCTTGCGCCCCTCCTCCTGAATGAAGTCCGTCGCCCGCGCTGTGATGGCCATCATGGTCAGAGTCGGATTCTGGCAGCCGATCGATGCCCATGCAGCGCCGTCGGTGACGAACACGTTCTCCACGTCATGGCTCTGGGCCCACGTGTTCAGCACCGACCGCTTCGCATCCTTCCCCATTCGGGCGGTACCCACCTCGTGGATTCCGAAGCCGCCGACCGACGGCTGGCCGAAGCGCTGAACGAAGCGGTGGCCCGTCGCCTCCAGCATTTCGGCCGCCTGCGTGCGAGCATCCTCCCACAGCGCGAGTTCGTTCGGTGACCAGTCGAAGTGGATGTCGAGCGTGGGAAGGCCCCACCCATCCCTGCGGTCCTTGTTCAGCTGGACACGGTTCTCGTAGCGGGGCAGGCACTCGCAGAAGGCCACCAGCATGGTCTGCCAGAAGCTCTGCTCATGCACGGCCGTCTTGTACCGCTCCCCGAATCCCTTCGCCGCCAAGTGGAACGTCGGCGCGCTGAAGCCCTGATACCCGTAACCGCGAATCATCCCTCGCGTCTCGCGCCGGTCGAGGTTAAGGAAGCGGGGTATGTACATCCCGTTCGGGCGCGCGGGAGGGCCGGTCCACGGCTTGGCCTCCAGCTCGGGCAGGACTCCGACCGCCCCGCCCATGTAGATGTGGTCCATCAGGTAGTGCCCGAGCATGCCGCTGGAGTTGAAATCCAGGCCGTGCTCGCCCGAGTGCAGCATCAGCCGAGTCGACTCCAGCGTCGACGCGCACAGCAGGACGACCTTGGCCCGCACCTCTCGAACCTTGCGGGTCACGCCGTCCACATAGGCCACGCCCGAAGCCTTGCCCGTACTCGGATCACGAGTCACGTGGCTCGCCACCGCATTGACCGCCACGTCGCAATTCCCGCTCTCGACGGCTGCCGCGAGAGTGGTCGTGAGACTGTTGTAGTAGGAGTGCGTCACGCATCCCTGCTCGCAAGGACCGCAGTAGTGGCACGCCGCCCGTCCGTTGTGGGCCCGTGTCAGGACTGCGGCCCGACCGATGGTGGCGACTCGGCCGAGCCTCTCCCGGAGGCGGCTCCTGATCAGTGACTCGCCGCACGTGAACGGCATGGCGGGCAGGAAGGCGCTGTCAGGAAGATGGGGCAGGCCCTCGGGACGGCCCGAGATTCCGATGAAGCGCTCGACCCGCTCGTAATAGGGCTCCAAGTCAGCATGCGTGATGCCCCAGTTGCGACCGTACCCGTCACGGTCCGCGCACTGGAAGTCCAAATCACCCATGCGATAGGACTGGCGGCCCCAAGACAGCGAGCGGCCGCCCAGAGCCCGCATCCGAATCCAGCGAAACGGCTTGCCATCGGGTGTCTGGTACGGATTCTCGATGTCGTCCGCGAACCACTTGTAGTTGGATTCCCGGCACGCGTAGCAGAGGCTCTGCACCGGGCGGTTCCGCGTCAGCTCGGGAGACTTCAGCTTGCCCAGCAGCATTAGCTGGGAGTTGCCCCTGTACTTCAGATCGTAGGGCGCGACATGCTCAGTGAAGTCCGAATCGGTGACCTGCGGGCCGGCCTCCAGAACGCAGGTCCGGAGTCCTCCCGTCGCCAGCTGCCACGCGGCCACGCCCCCCGTGGCTCCTGACCCCACGACGACAACATCGTACTCGCCCTGATCCGCGACGGAGGACTGCAGCATCGTGACAGTCTACCAGTCTGCTCCGGCGACCGATCCAATGGCGGAGCGTCCCGACCGCGGGGAGTTGTCTGGGTGGCGGCCGTCGCAGCCGACTCGTGGCGGCCAGCCCCGGGGCCGCTGTCATGCCAGCCCGCCTGTCAGACCGGCTCCTCAAGCGGCCAGCCGCCCGAACTGCAGCTCAGGGGCCGGGTACGCTTCCAGCAAGACGCTACCGGAGCGACAAACAACGCTAGGCCCAGCGCCCCTTGCTGCCCTCTTCGACAATGTAGTCTGCCGCCCGCGCGGTGATCGCCATCATCGTCAAAGTCGGATTCTGGCAGCCGATCGAAGCCCAAGCCGCTCCGTCGGTCACGAACACGTTGTCCACATCGTTCGTCTGCGTCCACGGATTCAGCACCGACTTCTTGGGATCCTTGCCCATGCGGGCCGTCCCGACCTCGTGGATGCAGAATCCGCCGACTGAAGGGCGGCCGGTCATCCGCACATCTCGGTGGCCGGTGGCCTCCAGCATCTCGGCGGCTTGGACGCGAGCGTCTCTCCACAGCGCCAGCTCGTTGTCCGACCAGTCGAAGTGGATGTCCAGCGTCGGTATGCCCCAGGCATCCCGCCGGTCCCTATTCAGCTCGACGTAGTTCTCGTACCTGGGCAGGCACTCGCACCATGCGCCGAAGCCCGTCGACCATCCGCTTTCCTCGTGAACCGCCTGCTTGAAGCTCGCCCCGAAGCCCTTGGCCCGCAGGTTGAAGCTGGGCGAGCTTCTGCCCTGGTAACCGTAGCCCCGAATCATTCCGTTCGTATGCGTCCGATCAATGTTTCGGAACCTCGGTATGTACATTCCGTTGGGGCGGGAGGGCATCCCGACCCAAGGCTTGGCTTCGAGTTCAGGCATTCGCCCCGCCGCCCCGCCTTGGTAGATGTGGTCCATCAGGTAGTGGCCCAGCATGCCGCTGGAGTTGAAGTTCAGACCGAAGTCGGCAGAGTGCATCAGCAGCCGCGTCGATTCCAAGGTGGAGGCACACAGCACGACCACCTTGCCGCGCACTTCGCGCGGCTTCCTTGTGGCCCGGTCGATGTACGCCACTCCGGAAGCCCCGCCGGTTCGCGAGTCCTTGGTAACGTGGCTGGCCACGGCGTTGACCCTCAGGTCGCAGTTCCCGGTGTCCAAGGCCGCCTTGAGCGTGGTCGTCGGGCTGTTGTAGTAGGAATGGGTCACGCACCCCTGCTCACAAGGCCCGCAGTAATGGCAGGCTTGGCGTCCGTTCAACGGCTGCGTGATGATCGCTGTCCGGCCGATGGTCGCCACCCGCCCCATCTCGGAGCGCAGCCGGTTGCGGAAGCGGTGCTCGCCGCAAGTGAAGCCCATTGGCGGCTGGAACACGCTGTCAGGAAGCTGGTCGAGACCCTCCTCGATTCCGCAGATCCCGATGTAGCGCTCCACCTTCTCGTAGTACGGCACCAAGTCCGCGTACTCAATGCCCCAGTTCTCGCCGTAGCCGTCCCGGTCGGCGCATCGAAAGTCGATGTCCCCCATGCGGTAAGACTGGCGCCCCCAGGAGAGCGACCTGCCGCCGAGTACCCGCATGCGGATCCAGCGGAACGGCTTGCCGTCGTCCGTCTGGTAAGGGTTCTTGACATCATTGGCAAACCATTTGTAATTGGACTCCCGGCAGGCGTAGACCAAGCCTTGGATCGGTCGGTCGCGAAGCAGCTCCGGCGACTTCCGAATCCCCGGAACGAAGGGGGACGAGTTGCCGCGATACTTCAGGTCGTAGGGCATCACGTGCTCGGTGAAGTCCGCTTCAGCGACCATCGGCCCGGCCTCTAGGACGCAGGTCTTCAGGCCGGCTGCTGCCAACTGCCAAGCGGCCACGCCTCCGGTCGCTCCAGAGCCGACGACGATCACGTCGTACGCGTCAGTGTCCCGAGCAATCGCCTGCAGCATCGGAATCCAGTCTAGCAACCAGCGGATTCGCCGCTCGCGCCGCGCGACGGCCCCGCAAGGAGGTGCGAACCGCTAGAAGTCCCAGCGCAGAGCGAGCTGGAGCTGCCGAGATGTCGTGCTGGTGGACGTGATGCGTCCGGCGCTGCCGATGCGACTTCCGCTGGCAGTGAACAGCGCCCTTCCGGATGGAACCTGGAAGTTCGGGCGATTGGTCACGTTGAACGCTTCGGCCCGCAGCTCCACGCTGTGGCGGTCGTTCGAGAACAGCCGCTTATGTAGCGCCAAGTCCGCCGTGAAGATTCCCGGGCCCCGCAGCGTTCCCCGTCCTAGATTGCCGAGATAGCCGGCTGCCGGCAAACTGAACGCTTCAGCGTCGAAGTACCGCGCCGGGTCGCCCAAGACGATGTCCGCCGCCGACCTCCCGCCCACCAGATCGGGGCGCTGCCCGACGTCGCCGAAGCCCGGGCGCAGGCGCGCCCGGTCGAAGCCGACCCGCGGGACGAATGGGGTGCCTGCCAGCGCCT
The DNA here is from genome assembly GCA_963662745.2 of Bryobacterales bacterium. Lineage (GTDB taxonomy): Bacteria > Acidobacteriota > Terriglobia > Bryobacterales > UBA6623 > VXMF01. The sequence goes on along the minus strand of CAXXUI010000001.1, from coordinate 1,058,528 downwards.
GAATGATGGCGTGGACGCTCCAGCCGCCGAAGACCGCTCCGGCCGGCGAGCCGCCGCCCTGCCACGGAGTCCAAGAGAGGCTCGCAGCGAACACATGGTCCTGATCGAAATCCGAGAGGCCCCGGTTGGCCCGATAGTCCCAAATGGTGGGCACTTGGTCGCTGGCGACGAAGTCGTTGAAGGTGTGGTTGGACGCCTCGTCGATCGAGCGGCTCCAAGTGTACTTGCCGCGCAGCGTGAAGCTGTCGCCGAGGCGGCTCTGCAGGCCCAAGGTGAGGCCGTGATAGAAGGAGTTGAACTGGGAGCGGCGCATTCCGATGCGCGAGAAGCCGGGGTTGATGTACGGGCTGCCCTCCGGGAAGTACACCCGCCCGTCGCTTTGGAACTCCGGCGTCGGCGAGTTGACGCTGATCAGCTGCCCCATTAGATGGATGCCCCGCGCCCCGCTGTACCCAGCCCGCAGCGCCGTCCCCGGGGCGATCTCCCGCTCCAGGTTCACTTGCCAGCGCGCCATGTAGGGCTGGTTAAGGTTGTAGTCCAGCCCGTCCATGGAGGAGGACGGGTTCCGTCCCTCCGCGGCCTGCAGGATGTCCGGGAAGCGCGGGCGCCCGAACACCAAGATCCGGTTGAACAGCGGAGGCGTGCGCACCCCCGCGATCGTCAGCTCGCGACTTCCGAGCAGGTCGAAGAAGATCCCCCCGCCGGCCCGCAGGACAGTGCGGGAGTCGCCGACGGGATCCCATGCCACCGAGACGCGCGGAGCGAAATTGTCCTTGGACGGATTCCTCCACAGTGGGCCGCCCAGCGTGGTCTCGGTGTCGTTGACGAAGTCCCTCAGCACAGCGATCTTGCCGTTGACCTCGGTCGGGGTCGAGGCCGCCTCGTAGCGTAGGCCGAGGCTCGCGGTCAGCCGCTCGCTGACGCGGAACTCGTGCTGCAGGAACGCGAAGTACTGGTTGTAGCGCCAGCCCCGGACCGTGTCCGAACCGGGCTGCATGACTTCCGCGATCCTCGGCCTGCCTTGCAGCAGCAGCGACAGCGAGTCGAAGGTGTACCCTCCCACGGCGCTGAGGTCGGAGCGCTGGTTGAACCGCACGCGGTCGTAGCCTGCCCCGGCCCGCAGGGTCGACCGACCCGTCGCGCGCACCACGGAGGCCCCAAACTGGTAGCTCTCGAGGATGAAGCGGCGCGGGCGCGCCCGGGCTTGAAAGCCGCCCATGTCCGACGGCCCGTTGACCGTGATGCTGCCCATCGGCTGGCCCGCCACGAAGGAGAGCTCGGCCGGGACGGTGGTGGTGCTGTTCTCGAAGTTGTCGACCCGGCTGAAGGCCGCCCGCCACGTCGACAGCGTCTTGGCGGAATGCACCGTTCTCAGCTGCGTGTGGAGGAAGTGGTCGCTGGAATCCAAGCCGAACACCCACAAGTCAAGCGGATCCGGTGCCCGGCTGGCGGCGTCGTCGAAGGTGTAGCGCACCGCCAGCTGCGCGGCTTGGTTCAACACCAAGTCCGCTTTGCCGGACAGGTAGGTCTCGTCGGTCCGGTCGGACAGCTGCCGGATGGAAGCCGCCGTGCCGTCCCCAAAGTCCCGGCCGTTGGGGAGCGGGTAGAGATCGAGGTAGGGCCGCACCTGGGGGGCCACCGCCACATCCTCGCCCGGCAGGCGGCCTTGCCTCGCCTCCATGGTCGGGACGGCTGGCCTGGCCGTGCGGCCCAAGCGCTCGCGCAGGCCTTCGTAGTTGGCCAAGAAGAAGGCCTTGCCCGCCACGAGAGGCCCCCCCAGCAGCGCTCCGAACTGATTGCGGCGCAAAGGCGGAGTTCCGGCCTCGGCCGGATCGAAGTAGTTGGGCGCGTCGAGCGCGTCGTTGCGAAAGTACTCGTACAGGCTCCCGTGCAGCCGCGGCCCGCCGCTGCGGGAAACAGCCGTGAAGACTCCGCCGGCGGTCCGGCCGTACACGGCGCTGTACGGATTGGTGACCAAGTGAACCTCCTGCACCATTTCCAAGCCCAGCACGTTGCCCGCGGCGCTGGCCGGAGAGGCCGACGCAGCGTCGTTGACGTACACGCCGTCGAGCTGGAAGCTGTTTTGATTGGGCCGGGCGCCCAAGACGGAGATCTGCCGCCCTATTCCTTGCGCCAGGCCTACGCGGGCCGACGCCGGCAGCGTCGCTCCCGGCTCCAGCGCCGACAGCTCGTACAAGTCGCGCCCGTTCAGGGGCAGGTCGCGCAGGCTGCCCTCGGGAACCAAGCCGCCCCAGTCCGCCGCGTTGGTCGATACCAGCGGCAGCTCCGCGGTGACTTCTACGACCTCCCGCGCGGCCCCCAGCTCGAGCTGGACGTCCCATTGGGCCACGCGCCCGCTGGTCAGCAGGATGCCGCTCGCCTCGACCGGGCGGAAGCCGCCGTGCCGTACGACTGCCGAGTACTGGCCCGCCTCCAGCCCGGCCGCGGCATAGCGCCCGGAAGCGTCCGTGACAACGGTTCGCCCGAGGCCCGCGCCGATCCTCGCCAGGACGATCTCCGCTCCGCTCACCACACGTCCCTGAGGATCTGTGACGGTTCCGCGCAACAGCGCGTCGGATTGCGCGCCGAGGTGGCCGAGGCTCCCGGCCAAGGCAAGCACCGCGACCATCGCGATGCGGCAGGTGAAGGGCGCTGGCAAGCGCCGTGGCTGGCTGGATGTCATGGAACAAAGCGGCGGGGAGCCGACAGCGCGATCACTCTACGCGGCGCATCGTCCACTCGCGCAGGTCGCCGTCGGCGGAATGGCGGTCTCGCAGAACCAAGGTGTCCGCCACGACCTCCACCTCGCCGATGAACGAGAGGCCCTCGTAATGCGCCGACAGGGCGACGATGTTGGTGCGCACGATCTTCTCTCCCTCAACCTGATAGCTGTAGAAGCCGGCGCCGATCGGCTGCTGCGACTGAAACTCCTCGGGAGTCATGTCGCTGAGGGACTTGGGCAGCTTGGGGCGGTTCTCGCCGGCCAGAATGATCATCTGGTGCTTGTCGCTGAACAAGTGGAACTCGCGGCGCAGCGGCTGCAGCTCGCCTTTGGTCAGGTTCCTCACCGAGGTCACCTCCCAGAGTCCTGAGAGCCGGGCGCCTTCCGCCTCCTTGGTCTCGCGGTAGTCAAGGACGAAGGCCCATGCCAAGCAGGCTGCGCTCGTCGCGAAGAGCGCCACAATCAAGTACCGAACCTTTCCAGACGGGAAGCCCACGGAACTCATTGCCCCATTACAGCGCACTAGGACCGCCCGCGCAAGCTGGCAGTCGCCGATTCGACATATAATCGTTCCGAACTGGGCACGGCCATGGCCAAGCGATCGAGAGCGACTCCTGTGATGCGGCAATACCACGCTGCCAAAGCGAAGCATCCCGGATGTCTTCTGTTTTTCCGGCTTGGTGATTTCTTCGAGATGTTCTACGAAGACGCCGTAACCGCCTCCCAGGCCCTCGACATCACGCTCACTAAGCGTCGCGACCGGCAGGGCGAAGCCATACCGATGTGCGGCGTGCCGGTGCATGCCGCCGACGGCTATTTGGCCAAGCTGCTGGAGCACGGTCACCGCGTAGCGATCTGCGACCAGGTCGAGAATCCCAAGAAGGCCGGCGGCCGCTTGGTCCGCCGGGAAGTGGTCCGCGTGCTCTCCCCGGGCACGGCCATTGATCCGAGCCTGCTCAAGGCCGGTGAGAACAACTACCTTGCGGCCGTCTGGGAGAGGCGCGGTACGGCGGGCGTAGCGTACGCGGATGTGTCGACTGGCGAATTCCGGACGACCGAGGTCCCCTCAGCGGAGGTCCGCGACATGGTCGAAGCGATCCGGGCGACGGAGATCCTGCAGGCGGGCGGCCAGCGCCTGCTGGACCTCGACGACGATTCGCGGGATGACGCGGCCGTACCGCCCTCGATGGTGACCGAGGTCGAGGCTTGGGCGTTCGAGCCCGACTACGGGCGGCGGCTGCTGCTGGAGACGTTCCAGCTGCATAACCTCGCGGGCCTCGGCCTGGATGGGCACCCGCTCGGCATCGCAGCGGCCGGGGCCTTGGTCCACTACCTGAGGGAGACGCAGCGCACCGCCCTGCCCCACCTTGCGCCGCCGGTCTTCTCCGGGCGAAAGGACTGGATGGTGCTGGATCCGCTGACCGTGCGCCACCTCGAACTGTTCGACCCCCTCTACCAGAAGACCAGCACGACGCTGCTGTTCGCCTTGGACCGCACGACGACCTCCATGGGTGCCAGGCTGCTGCGCAGCCGGCTCCTGCGCCCCAGCCTCGACCAGCAGGAGATCGAGGATCGTCTGGAGGCTGTCGAGAAACTGTGCCGGAACACGATCGTGCGCAGCGAGCTCAAGCGGGAGTTGACGCCGCTGTACGACATCGAGCGCCTGCTGGGCAGGGTGACGCTGGGCTCAGCCGGCCCGCGCGAGGTTTTCAACCTCGGGTCGTCCCTCAATCGCATTCCAGGCATCCGGGGATTCGTCTCGGAACTTCCCGGCCGACGCGTGAGGGCGATTCTGGACCGCTTGGACGACCTCGAGGACGTGAGCGCCCAGATCCTGGCCACGCTGGTACCGGATCCGCCGGCAACGCTAAGTGACGGGAGCGCCATCGCCGACGGCATCGATCCAGAACTGGATGAGCTGAGGACGATCCAGCGCGACAGTCGCCGGATCCTGGCCGAACTCGAGCAGCGCGAGCGGTCCGATACGGGAATCGAGTCGCTGAAGGTGCGCTACAACAGCGTGTTCGGATACTTCATCGAAGTCTCGAAGGCGAACCTCTCCAAGGTCCCCGACCACTACGAGCGCAAGCAGACTCTGCTCAACGCCGAGCGCTTCGCCACGCGGGAGCTGAAGGAGTTGGAAGCGAAGGTGCTGGAGGCGGAAGAGCGGATCGGGGAGCGGGTCGGGAGCGTCTTCGAGAAGCTGCGCCAAGACATCGCTGCGCAGGCCCAGCGGATCAGGCGTTCGGCCGGGGCGATTGCCGAAGCGGACGTGCTCCGCTGCCTGGCGGAGGTGGCTGTCGAATCGGACTACTCGCGGCCGCGGTTCAGCGACCGAGGGGAGATCCAAATCGAGGCCGGCCGCCACGCGGTCGTGGAGAGGATCCTCGAGGAGACTTCCGGCGAGCGCTTCATCGAGAACGATGCCTACCTGGACGGCGGCGAGCATCGACTGGCCGTCATCACCGGCCCCAACATGGGGGGCAAGTCCACCTACCTGCGGCAAATCGCGCTCATCGCGGTGATGGCCCAGATGGGATCCTTCGTGCCGGCCCGGAAGGCCGTTCTGCCGCTAATTGACCGGATCTTCACCCGCATAGGGGCCAGCGACAACCTCGCCCAAGGGCGGTCCACCTTCATGGTGGAGATGACCGAGACCGCTCAGATCATCCACCTCGCCACCGACCGCAGCCTGATCCTGCTTGACGAAGTCGGGCGCGGGACGTCCACGTACGACGGTCTAGCAATCGCGTGGGCCGTGGCCGAGCACCTGCTTGAGGAAGTTCGCGCCAAGACGCTGTTCGCCACCCACTACCACGAGCTGACCGCCTTGGACGACCACCACGCCGGCATCGTCAACCTCCATGTCTCGGCCAAGAAAGCCGGCGACAAGTTGGTGTTTCTGCGCCGGATTAAGCCAGGGAGCGCTGACCGGTCCTACGGCATCGAGGTCGCCCAGCTGGCTGGGCTGCCCAAGTCAGTCCTCGAGCGCGCCAAGCACGTGCTGGCCCAGCACGAGCGGTCAGCGGCCGGAATGCCCGGGACCGAGCGGTCCGGCCAGGCGCGCAGCCAAGAGACCATCTTCAGGCACCTTCCCAAGCCGATCGAAGAGGAGCTGAGGAACCTCAACATTGCGATGCTGAGCCCCTTAGAGGCGCTCTCCTTGCTCTACGAATGGCAGACGGCCATCGAAGCGTGATTGGAACGAGACGCCTGCTGTCTCGCAACGTCGCCGCACCGCCACAGTCCTGAGGCTGCCGCCCGCGCATACCGCCAACGCGTCCCGAAACGGCTCCGGTCCTCGAGCATCAATGCATCCTCCCGACTCTGCCGGCAGGCGTTGCGCAGCTGGCCCTCAGCCTCGCGGTCTGTTACGCTGAGATTGCTCCCGCAGGGAGACCGAACCATGCCAGCTTCCCACACTCTCACCTTCACAGACGCCGATTTCGACGCCGAGGTCCTGCAGTCTGACAAGCCCGTGCTGGTGGACTTCTGGGCGATCTGGTGCGGCCCCTGCCGCATGATGGCCCCGGTCATCGACTCGCTGGCCGAGAAGTATGCCGGCCGCGTCAAGGTCGGCAAGCTCGACGTCGACCACAACCCTGCCGTCGCGCAGCGATTCAACGTGCGCGGGATCCCGACCATGCTGCTCTTCAAGGACGGGCAGCCCGTCGAGCAGGTGGTGGGCTCGGTTCCCGAGGCGCGCCTGGCGGAGAAGATCGACCACCACGTCGGCCAGCTGGTCTCCTAGCCCGCCGCCGCGCGGACAGGCTTCCGCGACCCGCGAGCCACCGACAGAGATGGCTTCCACGTGACTCGGCGCCCTCCCATCTCCCGCCGCCGCCTGCTGCGGGCCGGTGCCGCCTGCGCTCCCCTGCTGGGCACAGGCAGCCCCGCCCGCGGTGCTCAGCTGGCCAGCGCGACTCCGCGGCTGAATGTTCTGCTGGTGCTGGTAGAGGATCTGCGGACCGAGCTGGGCTGCTTCGGCAGCACTAGAGTGCGCACGCCGCGCATAGACGCCTTGGCGGCCACGGGGCTCACGTTCCTGCGCTGCTACTGCCAGCAGGCCGCGAGCGGCCCCTCCCGAGCGTCGCTGCTGACCGGCCTGCGGCCGGACACGACGCGCGTCTACGACGATCAGACCCACTTCCGTCGGGCCGCGCCCCGCGCGCCTTCGATTCCGCAGCACTTCCGGTCCTTCGACTACGAGACCGCGGCCTTCGGCAGGATCTTCGGGCCGCCCCAACTGGAGGACCTACCGTCATGGAGCACCCCTCCGTGGCGCCCTGACGGGCCGGCTTGGCGGAGCGCCGCCAGCCGGAGGCAGGCCACTGAACATTGGGAGCGTCTGCGTCGCAACGCATGGCAAGCGGGGAGAGCGACTTCCGACGACCAAGAGACCACGGAGTCCTCCGCTTCGCAGCCTACAGCGGCCTGGAGCACCACGCCGGGGGACGGCTCGGATCTGCCGGACGCACGGACCGCACGGACCGCCGCCGACGGCATCCGCCAGCTTAGCGGCGAGAGGTTCTTCGTGGCGGTGGGCTTCGAGCGACCGAGCTTCCCGCTAGTGGCTCCGCAACGACACTTCGACCTCTACCCGCGCCCCACTTGGGGGCCGCCCCAGGCGCCCGAGCCCCCTCGGGACGCGCCTCTGTTCGCGCTGCACCGATCAGAGGAGATTCGGGGCTACGCCGACATCCCGGACGAAGGTCCGATCCCTGAATCCAAGGCCAGGGAGCTGATCCGCGCCTACCGGGCCAGCGTCAGCTTCGTGGATTCCCAGATCGGACTGCTGCTCGACGCGCTGGAGGAGGCGGGGCGGTCCGAGGACACCGTCGTCGCGGTGGTGGGCGTGAACGGGTCCCACCTCGGGGAGCTGGGCCTGTGGAACAAGAACTCAAACTACGAGGTCGCCACGCACGCTCCGCTGGTCGTCCGGGCCCCCGGGCAGAGGAACGCGGGCCGCCGCACGGAGGCCTTGGTTGAGTCCGTCGATCTGTTCCCTTCCCTGTGCTCGCTGTGCGGCGTGCCGCGTCCCGGGCGCCTCGAGGGCTCGAGCTGGCGCGGTCTGTTCGACGACCCCAAGCGGCTCTGGAAGCGCGCCGCTTTCAGCCAGCATCCGCGAGCGATCCCTAGAGTCGGGCCCGGCATGGGCTACTCCATGCGGACGGCCCGCCATCGTTACACGGAATGGTCCGCCACGGACAGCCCCTACAGCACCGCCGAACTGTACGACTACAAGGACTCAGTGAACGAGCTCCGCAACATCGCCAACCGCCCGGAGCACGGATCGCTCGTTAACGGCTTGGCGCACATGCTGCGCGAGGGCTGGCGCGGCTCCCTGCCTCCGCTGTTCCTGCCCACTTCAAGCCGCGGCTGAGTCGCGAAGAGAGTGACGCCGCCTGTCCCAGGTGGCGCCCGGCCGTCTTCGCCGTCAGCGCCCCGCCGGCCGGCGCAGTAGCCGGTAGTCGTCGGGTCGATCGATGTCGAGCAGCACGGCCGGGTCGGGGAGGTCCACGAACCGGGCCCGAGCGTAGTGGCTCCGCACGATATCCTGCGGGCTGCGGTCGGCTTCCAGCGCGGTCAGCTCGGCGGCGACGCTCCGTGACAGCACGACGGGATGCCCTCGCCGCGCCTCGAACCGAGGGATGACCAGCGGAGCGCCTCCGCGTTCCGCTGCCGCCAGCAGGGCGTCGAGCGTGCGGCCCCGGACCGCAGGATGATCCACCAGCACCCACAGGACCCAGTCCGTGTCCGCCGGCAAGGCTCCGAGACCTCTCTGCAGGGAGGACAGCATGCCACGGTCGTAGCCCTCGTTGACGACGGCCCGCACGCGAGGCGCCGCGGGCAGCGTGTCTCGGATCGCAGCGGCGTTGTGCCCGAGGACGACCACGACCTCGTCCACCCTCGGCAGCAGCAGGTAGACCAAGTGGTTGAGGAAGGTCTTGCCCCGGTAGTCCAGCAGCGCCTTGTCCCGGCCCATGCGCGAGGAGCGCCCGGCAGCCAGGATCAGGCCCGCGAGCTTCATCTGGAGGCTGTCACGGCCCGCCCCGCACCGGCAGCCTCTGGGGCGGCCGCGGGCGCCTCCTGCAGCGCTCTGGGCACGCCTGACGCGAAGATGGACATCGACATCGGGCTCCATCCGCTCTCAGCGTCGCGGCGCCGCCGAATCATCTCCGCCACCACCGACACGGCGATCTCCTCCGGAGTGACGGCACCGATGTCCAAGCCCATCGGGGAGTGGATCCGTGCCAGCCTCTCCAGCGGCAGACCCTCCCGGCGCAGGTGCTTCGCCACCTCCAGCGTCTTCCGTTTGGAGCCGATCATCCCGATGTAGCGCAGGGGCTGGCCGACAGCCCATCGCAGCACGCGCATGTCGTCCCGGTGCCCCCGGGTGACGATGATCGCGTAGGTGGCGTTGTTGGCCGGCAGGCGCGGGAACACTGCCTCGTACTCGTCAGCTATCACCTCCGTCGCTTCGGGAAAGCGCTCGCGGTTGGCGTAGTTCTCCCGGTCGTCGACCACCGTGGTGGCGAATCCGGCCAAGGTCGCCACCTGGGACAGGCTCTTCGAGATGTGCCCGGCGCCGAAAATCAGCGCCTTGGGCACCGGCAGGACCGGTTCGACGTACACGTTGAGCTGGCCGCCGCAGATCAGGCCGTTGTCGTAGGCCGCCTCCTGCCCGAGGTTGAACTCCAGCAGGCGCGGACGCTCGCTGTCGATCACGTCCCGGGCGGCCTGCCACACTTCCGCCTCAGTGCAGCCACCTCCGATCGTCCCCACCATCGATCCGTCCTCGCGGATCAGCATCTTGGCGCTCTGGAAGCTCGGAATCGAGCCCTCCACCTCGACGATCGTCGCCACGGCGCACTTAAGCCCAGCGCGCCGCAACGCGACCAACTCTTCGTACACATCCATCGGGCGCGGCATCCTCTACATGATATCCCCGGCGGGCAAGGCGACTCCCGCCTCCAGCCAGAGCGGCGGGCGGACAGCGCGCCAGCCTCGATACGGCCCTGAACGGCGTGGTGTACAGTGGATTTGTGGCCCTTCTGCCGCAGCCGGTCCATGCAATTAGCAAAAGCCTACGAACCCTCGCGAATCGAGCCGGCGTGGGCCGAGCGGTGGGTTGAGCAAGACCTCTTCCGCGCCGACAGCAGCTCCTCGAAGCCCGTCTTCTCGCTGGTAATCCCGCCACCGAACGTCACGGGTGCCCTGCACATGGGCCACATGTTCGAGTCGTCCCAAGTCGACATCACCATGCGGTGGCAGCGCATGCGGGGCCGGAACGTCCTCTGGCTGCCGGGTACGGACCACGCCGGAATCGCCACTCAGATGCTGGTCGAGCGCCACCTCGCCAAGCAGGGCATCGACCGTCGCGAGATCGGCCGCGAGAAGTTCCTACAGCATGTCTGGGCTTGGAAGGAGGAGTACGGCGGACGCATCGTCGGACAACTCAAGCGCGTGGGAGCAAGCTGCGACTGGACCCGCGAGCGATTCACGATGGACCCCGGCCTCTCACGGGCGGTCAGGGAGTGCTTCGTCCGCCTCTATGAGCAGGGCCTGATCTATCGCGGCGAGTACATGGTGAACTGGGATCCGGGCACGCTCACCGCAATCTCCGACCTAGAGGTCGAGTACGAGGAGCAGCAGGGGCACCTGTGGTACCTGCGCTACCCGGTCTGCGGATCAGCCGATTCCGAGCACGTGGTCGTGGCGACGACGCGCCCGGAGACGATGCTAGGGGACACCGCGGTTGCCGTCCACCCCGCCGACCCGCGTTTCGCGCACCTGCACGGCGAGTTCGTGACGCTGCCGCTGGTCGGTCGCCGGCTGCCAGTCATCTGCGACGAGTTCGTCGATCCCCAGTTCGGAACGGGCATCGTCAAGGTCACGCCCGCCCACGACCCCAACGACTTCGCCGCCGGCCAGCGCCACGGACTGGAGTGCGTCACGGTCTTGGACGAAGAGGCCCGCATCAACGATCGAGGCGGCAAATACCGCGGTCTGGACCGCTACGAGGCCCGCCGGCGAGTGGTCGAGGACCTCACGGCGCTGGGCTTGGTCGAGAAGGTCGAGGATTACACGAACAATGTCGGCCGCAGCCAGCGCTCCGGCCTGGCCGTCGAGCCCCGCGTCTCCACGCAGTGGTTCGTCAAGACCGAGACGCTGGCCGACGCCGCGATCCGCGCCGTGGAGTCCGGCCGCACCCGCATCGTCCCCGGGCAGTGGGAGCGCAATTACTTCGAGTGGATGCGCAACATCCGGGATTGGTGCATATCCAGGCAACTCTGGTGGGGGCACCGCATCCCCGCGTGGTACCTCGAGGACGGCTCGTTCGTCGTCGCCAGGTCGCGCCAGGACGCCGAGGCGGAGGCGGCGCGGCGCGGTCAGCGGATCACGCGGCGCGAGACCGACGTGCTGGACACTTGGTTCAGCTCGGGCTTGTGGCCCTTCTCCACGATGGGATGGCCCGACGACACCGAGGACCTGCGCACGTTCTACCCGACTTCGCTGCTCAACACGGGCTTCGACATCCTGTTCTTCTGGGTGGCCCGGATGATGATGCTCGGCATCGCCATGACCGGCGAGCCGCCGTTCGCCAAGGTCTGCATCCACGGCCTGGTCCGTGACGCGGACAAGCAGAAGATGTCGAAGACGAAGGGCAACGTCATCGACCCGATCCTGATGACCGATCGCTACGGCACCGACGCGGTCCGCTTCGCGCTCGTCGCGTCGGCCGGCCAGGGATCGGACGTGGTGCTCAAAGAGGAGCGCATCGCCGGATACCGGACCTTCGCCAACAAGATCTGGAACGCCGTCCGCTTCGTCGGCATGAGCTTAGAGAAGGCCGGCGCCGAGGTGTGGACGCCTCCCGACCTAGCGGCGTTCCGACCGCTCCCTGACGAGCGCACCGGGCGCGTGCCCTTGGAGGACCAATGGATCTTCTCCAGGCTCAGCAAGGTGGCGGCAGAGGCCAGCGAGCACATTGAGCAGTTCCGCTACCACGAGGTCGCGGGCGTGCTGTACCACTTCTTCTGGCACGAGTTCTGCGACTGGTACATCGAGCTCAAGAAGCTCTCCTTCGCCGAGGGATCGGGCCTCTCCAATGCTTGGAGGAACATGCTGGCGGCCACCGAGAGGTCGCTCCGCCTGCTGCATCCGATCATGCCCTTCATTACCGAGGACCTGTGGCAGCGCCTCACCGAGAACACCGCCGGCAGGCCGTCCTCGATCGCTCTCTCGTCTTACCCCGTATCGATCTCCGAGGACGGTGACCCGAAGGCCGAACGACTGGTCGAAATCCTACGCAGCCTCGTGGCGACGGCCCGGAACCTGCGGGCTGAGCTGAAGCTGCCCGCTAGCGAGATGCTCAGCGCGACCGTGCATTCCGAGATTCCCGAAGTGCTGCAGGTGGCGCGCCAATGCAGCGGGGCGGTGGCCGGTCTGGCCCGGATTCGGCTGGCGGTTGGAACTGGAGCGCCGTCCGGGCAAGCCAGCCGCCACACAGCTGACTTCGATCTTGCGATCGAGCTTCCAGAGGCGCACCGGGCCGCCATGCGGAAGAGCCTCGAGAAGCAGCTTGCCAAGCTCGTGAAGGTCGCGCGGAGCGCTCGGACCAAGCTGCGAAACGAGCAGTTCGTCACGAAGGCGCCGCCGCGGGTGGTGGACTCCGTGCGGACTAGCCTCGCGGATTACGAATCGCAGGTCGAGCGGATCCGGGCGGCCTTGTCCGGTCTTTGAGCGCCCTCCGGCGCCGCGACGTCCGACTTCAGGACGATCCGCCACTCACCAGGAGACGCGGGTCGGTGACGGGCTGGGCGGCTACGACCTCGCCCGCCTGCAGGCCCGAATCGACGGTGGCCTCGATTTCGCTGAGCAGCCCGACGATCACGGCGCGCTCGGCGAATCCGCCGTCCACCTGAACCCACACGACATCCCGCCCGTTGGATCTCCCGACGGCTGACCGAGGGACGACCAAGGCGTTGTCGCGGCTCTCGACAACAACATCGCCGCTGCCCGACAAGTCCGGCATGATGCGATCGTCGATGGACAGGATCCGGATTTCGACCGGGACCTGGCGCACCCACTGGCCAGGTGTGCCGCGCGACCCGCCGCGGGATCGACCGCCGCCGCCCGTCGATCCGCCGGCGACCGCCACAGCTCCGATGGAGGCCACCCGTCCTTCGAAGACCTCGTCAGGGAAGGCGTCCAGCCGAATCGAGACGGAGGCTCCGACATCGATGGACTGGCTGTCAACTTGGTTCACCGTGGCGAACAGCGTCATGGTCGACAGATCCACCACCCTCAGGAAATAGGATCCCGGATTCACTTGGTCGCCCTCTGAAACTTGCGCGATCCCATCTCGGGTAAACAAGGATTCCACCACCACGAGGCCGTTCACGGGCGTTCGGATCCGCATGCGTTCCAAGTCGCTGAGAGTTCGCTCGTAGCGCCTCTCGGTCTGCTGCACATCGATTTCCAAGCTGCGCAGCGCCGCGGCGTCGGCGATCGCGCTCAACCGCACCTCGTCCTGCAACTGCTTTGCGGTCTCCCGGTTCTGCTGAGCCAGCAGCTTGATGATCTCGGCTTGGATCTCGGACTTGACCTCGGCCGTGCGCAGGTCGAGCTCGGCCTTGTCGGCTTCCGCCTGCGACTTCCGGTAGTTCTGGCGAAGCGTCTCGGCTGAGATCAGCACATCCGCCTTCCGGCTGGCGGTGCGGCTTCGAGTCTGTGCCATGGTGGATTGGTAGTTGTCGAGGAAATCCTCTGTCCGCTTCGACTCGAAGGCGGCAACCACCTCACCTTTCTCCACGATGCTTCCGGCCTCAGCGAGGAATTCGATGGTGAGCGACCCACCACCGGCACTCCCGCCACCTCCACCGCCCCCGCCACCTCCGCCACCTCGGTCCCGCCCTCCGCGCATCCGAGGAGCGCGCATCATCGCGAAGTCCGTAGCCCCAATGGTCCCGCCGACGCGCAGCGTGTTCTCGAAGCGCTTCACTTCCGCCGCCACGGTGGCGACTCTGGCGGGTCCTGACGCAGTCATCGGCCCGCGTCGGTCCCCCAAGGCTTCGACGAGGCCGACGCCCAGCAGCGCGCCGAGCGCCACCAGCCCTAGCTTGGACCTCCAATCGAATCGAATCGGAGGCTGCCCCGGGTCCGGCTGCAGCTTGGGTCGAGGCTCCGGCAGCTTCCGCGGAGAAGTCTTGATCGTCCGCCCCGGATGATCCTCCTTACGCCTATTCGCCGCATCTCGAATCTGATTGGAACCACTCATCTTTCGGATAGCCTTCTCCCTCTGCCAGTTTATGAGACGATGCTCCCCCTATGCCTAGTTATCAGCCGAGGCGGCTATAGGTGTAAAGAATGTGCAAGAGTCGTCGAATCCGAGCCCGCATCTCAGTCGCGGCGGACCGAGTTGCCGCGGCTAGGCCAGCAGGGCCGGCACTCGTCCGATCTGCGGCTCAGAATAAGCCTTCTACCGCTCCGTCTCCTGCGAGCCGGACCGACTCGGCCGCCGGCCTGCGAGGCAGCCCGGGCATGGTCAGCATGTTTCCGCAGACCGCCACGACGAAGCCTGCACCCGCTGACAGCCGCACCTCTCGGACGGTCAGCACGTGCCCTGTTGGTGCGCCGCGCAAGGCGGGATCCGACGAGAAGCTGTACTGCGTCTTCGCCATGCAGACCGGCAGCCGTCCGTACCCCTCGTTCTCCCAAGCATCCAGCTGCCTCCTCACCGCGAGGCTCGCGTCCACCCGCTGCGCTCGGTATATCCGCCTAGCAACCGTCTCGATCTTCGTGAGCAGATGGAGGTCGTCGGAGTACAGGGGCCGGAAGCAGGCGGCACCGCTGTCGGCGGTCTCCGCAACCTGTCGGGCTAGCGCTTCCGCACCCGCCGAGCCGTCAGCCCAATGGCGGCTGACCACCGTGTCGGTACCGCAGCTCTTGCCGAAATCCTCGATCGCGGCGACCTCCGCCTCCGTGTCGCCGGAGAAATGATTCACGGTGACGACGGGCGGCACACCGAATTGCTTGACGTTCTCGATGTGCCTGCCTAGGTTGGCGCAGCCGCGACGAACGGCATCCACATTCTCGGAGGACAAGTCGGACTTGCCCGCTCCGCCGTTCAGCTTCAGCGCCCGGACGGTCGCGACAATCACGGCTGCGTCCGGCCGCAGACCGGCTTGGCGGCACTTGATGTCGAAGAACTTCTCAGCGCCCAGATCCGCTCCGAACCCTGCCTCCGTGACGACGTAGTCGGCCAAGCCTAGCGCGGTCCTCGTGGCGACGACCGAGCTGCATCCGTGCGCGATGTTGGCGAACGGGCCGCCGTGAACCAGCGCCGGGTTGTTCTCGAGGGTCTGCACGAGGTTCGGCTGAAGAGCCTGCTCCAGCAGCGCGGCCATGGCCCCCTCAGCCCGGACATCCCGCGAGAAGACCGGCGTCCGATCTCTCCGATAGGCGACGACGATCTGGCGGATGCGGCGCTGGAGGTCGGCAACATCCCGCGCTAGGCACAGGATGGCCATCAGCTCGGATGCGGCCGTGATGTCGAAACCCGCTTGGCGGGGAAAGCCGTTGAGGACGCCACCCAGCGATGAGACGATCTCGCGCAGGGCCCGGTCGTTCATGTCGAGCACGCGCTTCCAAGCCACCCTTCTCAGGTCGATGCCAGCTTGATTGCCCCAGTAGACATGGTTATCGATCAGCGCGCTGAGCAGGTTGTGGGCCGCGGTGATCGCGTGAAGGTCCCCCGTGAAGTGAAGATTGATCTCCTTGGTCGGCACGACCTGCGCGTAGCCGCCGCCTGTCGCTCCGCCCTTCATGCCGAAGCAGGGGCCGAGGGAAGGCTCCCTCAGACAGGCCGTGGTGCGCTTCCCGATCCGGTTCAAGGCGTCCGCGAGGCCGATCGCAGTGGTCGTCTTGCCCTCCCCGGCAGCAGTCGGGCTGATCCCCGTGACGAGAATCAGCCGGCTCTTGGGCTTGGCGGCGAGCGAGTCGACGAAGTCGGCCGACACTTTGGCGATCCAAGGGCCGTACGAGATCAGGTGCTCGCCCGGGATGCCCAGCTCGGCCCCGACCTCCCGCACCGGACGGAGCGTCGCCGAACGAGAGATGTCGATGTCAGTCAAGGGTCATCTTATACCGTAGCGGCGGGCCTCGTGATTAGGCCATGCGGAGTGGTCGGCCGGGCTTCCTCCGGCTATGGCAGGCGCAGTTCCCCCCGCACCTCGACGAGGCGTTCGTTCTCCACTAGCCATCGGGCTTGCTCGACCACCACCTTGCGCAGGCGGCGAGAGGTGGAACGGAAGCCCAGCATGCGCGCCACATCCTTGGCGCACTCCTCTGGGCCGACGGAAACACTGGCGCGGACCGCTTGGAGCACGCCGGCCCGAAGTTCCGTCGGGGGAAGCATGGCCACGTCGCGGGTCGTGCTGGCGGCGGCGCGGCGGTTGCGGACGGTCTCATGGTCCGAGGCATCCGGTCGGTCTAGGAAGTCATTGGACTCGGCACTGGCGTAGCGAATCTTCTGCTTCTGGACGGCATGCCGGACGCCTGATTCGACCGCGCTGTAAATCTTGGACCCGAGTCGCTTGTAGCCCCACAGGCGTGCCACGCGACGTGCCACCTCGCGCTGGTGGATTGGGCCTTCGCATTCCACCACGCGGGCGACATAGTCTCCGATCTTGGCAGTGGGCACTTCGCGGATTCTCGAGCTGGCGCTCTCCGGAATGGGGAACGATGCCTCGACATAGGGTGTCGACTGTGCGGGGCCTGCTTCCACTTCGGTGGGTTCTTCATCTCTGACGATGCCTGGCGGTCGGCTGGCCTCAGTAGGATCGGGCGCTGCCGAAGGGGCGGTCCTGGCCCGTTCTATGGCCGCCAGCAGCTTATCGAGCTCCACTTTGCGGTTGTAGAACCAGTCTGTGCTCCAGATTCGGTGGAATTTCCAGCCCTTGCCTTCCAAGACGACCTGGCGGAGGCGGTCCCGCTCTCGCGCCCAGCTTGAGGAGTGGTACCGTGCCCCGTCGCACTCGATGGCCAGCAGGAATCGTCCGTCATCCTCCGGATCGTAGACCGCCAAGTCGATCAGGAAGCCGGACGATCCAACCTGCCCGGCCACGCGGTAGCCGTGGCTCTGCAAGGCCCGCGCTACCGCCGTCTCGAAGGGACTGTCGGGTTCCCCTCCGGTAAGGACGGGGATGTCCAGCTCCCCAGTCTCCGCATATTTGAGGAAGCGCTTCAGCACGTGAGGCCCGCGGTGCTTGGTGGCATCCAGCCGGATGTCGCCGTGGCGGATCGACGAGAACACCCTGCACAAGCGCTTTGCCCGGGTGAACAGCACGTTCAGGCGCCGCTCCCCGCCGTCCTTGGAGATCGGGCCGAAGCTCTGCGACATGTAGCCGCCCTCGTCCTTCCCGTAGCCGATCGAAATGAAGATCACGTCCCGCTCATCGCCTTGGACGGTCTCAAGGTTCTTGACGAAGAACGGAGTGGTCCGACCCTCCTTGCAGAACGCCTCCAGTTCCGGGTGCTCGCCGCGCATCCACTCCAGCCTGTTCAGAATGGCGTCGCGCTGGGCGATGGACAGGGCCACCACGCCCAGGGGCTCCTCCGGACGCTCGCGGGCGTGGACCAGCACTGCCTGCGCGACCGCCTCGGCCTCAAGCGGGTTGTCTCGCTTCCTCCCTCGCTGGTACTTGCCATCCACGTAACTGAAGAGCAAACCCGACTCCCTGCCGGCCCGATCCGGGCTGGGCGGGCAGATCAGCGAGTCCTTGTAGAACTCATGATTGGAGACTTGGATGAGGGACGGATGCTTGGATCGGTAATGCCACCTGAGCATTCCGCTGGGCAGCGCCCGGGCCTCGCACAGCGCGAGGATGCTCTCCATGTGCCCTAGTTGCGCGGCTTGGATCTCTTCAAGGTCCTCCAAGTCTGCCTCTTCGTCGTCAACCTGGACTTGACGGTCGAAGAAGGATGTCGGCGGCATCTGGTGCTGATCGCCGACGACGACCACCTGGCGGGCCCGCATGATGGCTCCGATGGCGTCGCTGGGCCGCACCTGGCTGGCCTCGTCGATCAGCAGGATGTCAAAGGAGAGCCCGCCTAGGCGAAGGTACTGTGCCACCGACAGGGGGCTCATCAGGAACACGGGCTTGATGGCTGCCACTGCTTCGCCCGCCTTGTCCAGCAGTTTCCGGATCGGCATGTGACGGATCTTCTTGGCCGCTTCACCACGCACAATGCCGACTTGGCCTGAGGAGCCGGAAGGCAGGGCCTGGTGGTGCTGCACCGCAATCTCCTGAGCGGCCAGACCCTGAAGGTCCCGGTCCAGCTGCTTGAACTTCGCCACCAAGGCGCTTCGGTTCTCGCCGCCCATGGAAGCCAGCCGGGGCTCCTCCCGGCACATCCTCTCCCAGACAGCCTCGGCTCGGACGAACTCAAGTGTCCTGACTGCCGAATCCGGAGCCAGACGCCCGTCGGAGAGTCGGTCACGAACCTCTTGCAGACCCAGCTCAGAAGCGTGGCCACCCGCAGTGCTCAACCGGTGCCACGTCTCGTACGAGTCCATGGTGGAGGCCCAAGCGGCGAGCCTAGAGCGGATCTCCGGCAACGGAACCTCGTCGATCGTCCCGACTTGGAACGCGATGCGAACATCCAAGCCCACTGCTTCGGCGACCCGTTTCCACGCCTCCACCCACGCGGGCCGGTCCGCGCGGAGCTTCCTGGCCAGCTTCTCGATCTGCTCCGTCGGGCCGGCGGACTCGAACTGCCGCTTCGCGGCGTCTCCAGAACCGAGACTTTCGGCCTGCGTCACAATCCAGCGCAGCGCCGGAAGAAGCTCCGACACGTCAGTCTTGGCGCCCTGCCAGCGCGGCCCGAGCAGCAGCTGGCCGGTCCGCGCTTCAGCCTCGACGCTGCGGGTCTGGCTGCGATGCTCCAAGAGCCTGTCCAGCAGCGCCAGCCGTTCTCCGTGCGACTTGGGCGGCATCCCGTAAGCGACGCCGCGCAGCCGGGCGAGTGCGCTGCGATAGGACCCGCTGAACCAACGAAACAGCGACGTGCCGCGGGCCGCGATCTCGACTCTGACTTGGTCCCATCCAGCCTCCAACGCGCTGGGGATCACCTCGCCCAGCAGCTCCGACTCCAGCGCCTGCAACCGGACGATCCGTTCACACAGCGCTTCGGCCGGCAGCGGATCGCGGACGACTGACGGCGACGCCAACAGCTCGCCGACCAAGTCGGGCACTCGAGCGAGCGCGTCCAAATGGGCTAGGAGGTCGTCCACGAACTTCAGCGAGGGCCGTCCGCGGAGGCTGGCGATCCTGCTCGCAGCTTCGGCGGTGGCCTGCAGCTCACCGAGCAGCCGCGTTGTTCTGCGCACTCCATCCGCTAGGCGCTGCCGATCGATCGGGTTGAGCCGCTTGGTCGCGCCACGCCACGGGTGGCGCTCCTCGCGACCAAATTCCTTGGTGAGGTCAGCTAGGCTGCCGACCGCCTCGAGCCGCTCCCGCACCTCGTCCCTGCCCCACGATTCGGAACCCTCGATACGGAAGTCCGGCCGCGGGAACTCCTCTTCCACGAAGTCAGAGAGTACGCCGATGATTAGGAACGGCGTGTCTCTCGTCGGCGCGTCAATCTCGTGAAGTATCTGGGAAGTGCTGTTCAGCTCGTCCCGGACGCTTCGCAGTTCGGCGATGAGGCTCTCGTTGACGTCCTTGGGCCGATTCAGCGAGAGCGTGTCCTTGAGATCCCGATAGACATGCTTGCGGTTGGCCTTGTGAGAGTGCAGTTCCAAGCAAAGCGGGCCGAGGTCGCATTGCTGGAGCCGGTCGTGGACTACATCGAGGGCCGCTCGCTTCTCGGCCACGAAGAGCACGCGCTTGCCGTCCCGAACGGAGGCCGCGATGATATTGGCAATCGTCTGCGACTTGCCCGTTCCGGGAGGGCCCTGAACCACTAAGCTGCGGCCCGAGCAGGCTGCAGCGATCACCTGCGTCTGCGAGGCGTCGGCCTCCAGAATGTGCCCGAGGTCCTTGGGGTCAGCGAACCGCTGGTCTAGACTCTCGTCGCTGTTGATGACGCTGGCCGTGGAGAAGTCGCCCCCTACCAGCAGTCGCTCAGCGAGGGGGTGGCCTTCGAGCCCCTGCCCGTCAGCCCACTCCTCGTCCCCCGACAGGTCCCGCCACATCAGGAACTTCGCGAACGAGAAGAAGCTCAGATTGATCAGTCCTGGCTGCACCTCCCACCGGTCCATCGAGGCCACCGCCTGCCGCACGGCCCGGTAGTACTCAGAGGGGAGCCATTCGGAGTCCGCCGAAAACTCCGGAAGCTTGAGGCCAAAGTCGTTGGCCAGCATCGCGGCCAAGGACAGGTTGGCTTCGATGTCCTGGTCACGAAATTGCAGCTTGAAGCGGCCGCGGGCGCTGTCGCGGTCCAAGTCCACGGGAAGCAGGATCAGCGGGGCGAACCGCTCCTGCTCAGACGACTCGCTCTCATACCACTTCAGGTAGCCCATCGCAAGAAACAGGATGCTAACGCCCAGCTCCTCCTCGGCCGTTCGAGCCTCCCGGTAGAGCCGCAGCAGACGCGCTTGCAGGCCCTTGGCGGCGTGGCGCGTGCCGAGCTTGAGATCGACATGGCGGGCAGCCGGGGCGGAGTCCGAACCGGGCCGGTCCTCCGGCAGCATGACCTCGTCCTGGTCCTCGTCGATCTCGTTCTCGGGCTCGACATCGGCCGGCTCGAAGGCCATCCGCTTCCCCTCGACGTAGAGAATCCGATACAGCTCGTCGGGGAGCTCGTCGCGGATGACGAGCTGCTTGGTGCTCGAAGAGCTGACCGACGCGTTGATCAGTCGGTTCCGCTTGCTGATGTCAAGCAGCTGCTGCTTGAGGTGGCCGACCGCCGCCTGCAAGCCTCTGGCAGAAGGAGCGCTACTCTCAACCGGGCTCGATCCAAGAGTCGGATCCATTCTCGTCCTGTGGCCAAATCCCGCCAAGGCTGCCGGAGCGCTCAGACTCGGGGCCAGCTGCTGGGCAGGCATTGATCCCGCCCGCACCAGAGTAGCAATCGAACTGGATCATTCCGATCCTCCCGCTCCCCAGCCCTCGCCTCGCCGACCGGCGGTGCTGCGGACTAATTGCAAGAGTGAGACAATCCGCCGTCCCCACAGACTGAGCAAGGCCGCCCTCCGCCCGGCCGAGTAATCAGGAGCTCAACACCGACTCCGCGACGGTCGGCTCGGTCTCGGCCGCAGGGGCCTCGGCTGCGGGCTGGTTTTCCGCGACCGTGGCCTGCAGGCTGCGGCCCATGGCCGGCGCCTGCTCGGCCACCGTGCGGACCGCGTCGGTGACGGCAGTGCGCTAGCCGTTGCCCACCCGGCACGACCTCACTACAACAGACGTTTCGAAGAATGAATGACGAATATACGACCAATGCAAGGCACATCCAGCCCGCTGGGTCGGTGGTGGCACGTCACTCCAAGAACGCTTGGAACCCAGTTCCTCATCTCCCTGTCAGTCATTCCCTAAGGCGGACCCAATCGGCCAATTGGCAGGCTCCTACCCCACGATGTCAGGATGTCTGCGTCAGGTACGACTCGAATAGATCCCCTATGTCACGCGAGCCACGCTCCACGACTTCATCGGCAGGAATGTCAAAGACGAAGCCGAAGCGATCTATACGGACGCTGAAATCTTACGTCGGAATCGCGGACGACGACACGCGCCACGAGACAGTGAACCACTCCGAAGAAGAGTGAGTTGTCGGCGATGTGCAGACCAGCGGCATCGAGAGCGTGTGGGCGCTGTTCAAGAAAGGGGCCTTCCACAAGATCAGCAAGCAGCATCTGGACCGATACATCGCAGAGATGGAGTGGCGCTTCAACAACCGCAACAACCCATACATGTTTTGGGACGCAGTCAAGCGCATCCTCACGACGGATCCGCTACGGTACCGCGAGCTGGTGGACGACAAGGCAATGCCACCTGATCGTGTGCTAGGATCTGTCCCGAAACCATTCATCTGGAATCCCGTGAGTCGGGCTCTCCGTCGAATACGACAGCCATGTATCCGGGACCGGGTTAGCTCCCCAGTCTTATGGCGAATAGACGTGACACCTCTGTTTTCCAGACGAGTGGTCCCAAGGCCCGGCACCTCTGCCTGGCCAGACAGGAGGACCACATGAACTCGAGAACACACATCACACTCATCCTGACGGCCACGGTGCTGCTCGTCGCCGGATGGCTTGCCGGAGGGTCCGGCAACACGGTCGCAGCGCAATCGGAAGACGTTGCCGAAGCGCAAGAATGGAGCATGTTCGGCGGGAACGTAGCAGGAACTGGAGGGTCTGGAGGGTCGGGCGGCAGCGAATTCAGTACGGGAACGCGCGGACTACCCGGACTACCTGTGAACGGAGCGACATGGCTCTACAATACGAGGACTGGCAAGATGTATCGCGTCTGGGAAAGATGCAACGAAGACGACGGCGGAGGAAGCGGATGTCTCGCTGCCATTCCCGTGTTCAGTGGCAACCGGCTGAGCGAGTACCTGCCCAGTCCCAGACTTCTGGTCATCGTGTGTCCTAGCAGTTATCCAGAGTGGAGCAGCTGCCGGGACACAAGTCACATCAATCGCTATAGATTTGTGTGATTATGCACGATATAGCTCCTGACTGCCTGAAATACTCCTTCTGCAGTCATGTAGATGTTGTAAATGGTGGATTCTTCACCGATTCAGGAAACAGATCGGCCTCGCATCGGATGGGCTGGGTCGACCGCCGCGACTAACTCGTCTTCAACACTTTCGGTTCTGGGACGGAGGCGGACTTGGTGAGAGGTGACGACACCTGCGCCCCGGACGGAAGGAGTTCACGTCCGAGTGAAGATCACTCATACAGTAGGTCTGGAGTGGATATGCGCAGTATGTTGGGGGTGCGGCGCAATTTGATCCCTGCCAAACCCAAGCCGGCACAGCGCCGCCCGGCGCGCCGCCGGACGCTCCGGCGCGCCGCCTGAGCGGGCTGTGGCACTACACCCGCCGACTCCCCCAGCCGCCCGCTGCGACCGCTTCAGGCGCCCTCCTCCGGCTCCAGCAACCGGATCGCCGGCGGCAGCTTGACTCCCGCGCAGCGCAGCACCCGCACCACGTCCTGGCGGACCTCGGTGCGCAGCGCGAACCGCTTCCCGTCCGTCCGCACCTCGTCCTCCCGCAGATCCTTGAGGCCGCGGATCACATCCGCCCACTCCACCTCCACCCCGGCACGCTCCATCAGCCGCTGCAGCTCCCCCTTCAGCAGCAGCGCCAAATACGAGCAGAAGATGTGCCCCCGGATGGCCTCGTCGGTGCGATGGTACACCGGACGCGTGCGCAGCAGCGACTTGGCCTCCCGGAAGCACCGTTCCACCCGCCACAACTCCTTGTACTTGACCGCCGCCTCGGCGGCGGTCAGCGGGCCGTGCACCTGCAGTGCCCACAGCCCGTCGTAGCGCTCCTCGGCCCGGATCTTGTCCTCGTCCAGCTCGAAGGCCTGCGGGCCGGACTTCAGGTAGCGCCGGTAGCCGCGGTTGCCCACCAGCCGCTTGCCGCCCTGCTTCACCTTCGGGCGCAGCTGCTCCAGAATGGCCTCCCGCACCGCGCGGTCCCGCCGGGCCTGCTCCTCGTTGCGGCACAGCACGTAGCGGCGCTGGGAGCCCGGACCGCCCCCCGACGGACCCACTCGTACCTCCCGCACCGCCAGCTGGAGCGGCTCCCGGCGCCCTTGCCGCTCCAGCTTCAGCACCTCCTCGTCCAGTCGCTCGACTCCGTCCGCCTCCCCGTCGGCCAGCACTTGCTCCCGAAACTCCTTCAGCGTGCGCATGCGACAGCCCAGCAGGTACCCCCAGCCGCGCTCCTCCAGCTCCTCCCGCGTGGCCCGGCTGACCATGCCGCGGTCGGCCACCAGGCAGGCCGACGGCACGCCGAAGCGCTCCTGCAGGCGGTCCGCCACCGGCAGCAGCGTGGTCACGTCGGCCGTGTTGCCGGGCCAGATCTCGGTGCACAGCGGTCGCCCCTCGCTGTCCAAGGCCAGTCCGACCACCACTTGACGGCATTGCGGGCGGTAATCCTTCGACTTGCCCCGCTGGCCGAGCACCTTGCCCCCCGCGCCGTGGAAGTAATGCGAGGTGGTGTCGAAGAACACCAGGTCCAGCCCGGTGAACAGGTTGCGCCGCCGCGCGAAGAGGGCCTCCTCGAGCTCATCCTTGACGCAGCGCGGCACCGCCTCCACGCCCCGCTTCTCCTCGTCCGGCTGCTCGGCCTGCTCCTCATCCCGCTGCTCGGCCGATTGCTCCTCATCCGGCGGCTGGGCCGCGGCCGGCTGGGCGGCAGAGGCTTCAGGCGCCGGCTGGCGTTCGCCCGGCTGCCGCTCGGACTGCTCGGACTGCTCGGGCTGCTTGGGCAAGGGCTCTCCCAGCCAGGCCATGGCGCGGTACAGGTGGTGCAGTTGCAGCTGCTCGGCGCCGGGCAGCTGCAGGCCGGCGGCCCACCGGTCGGCTTGGCGGTCCGAGCCGGGTTCGAACAGGCGGTGCAGCACCGTCAGCCAGACGGCGCGTTCGACATCGAAGCGGAAGCGTCGCCCGGCCAGGGCGGCGCGCACCACGGAGCGGCCGCCGCAGCGGCGCCACAGGCGGTCGAAGACGAGGGCGGGGCCGATCGAGCGGGAGCGCACGGCTGGGCCGGCCTGGCGGGCGGCGATCACGCCGGCGACTTGGGACAGGCGGGCGGCGGAGCGGAGCAGGCGGTCGATCTGGCCGTTCTGCTGCAGGCGGTCGAGTCGCCCGAGGGAGAGCAGCACGCGTTGGCGGACCTTGCCGTCGACGCGGCGGTTCTCGACGAGCTGGAGGTAGGTGTGTGGGCCGGCTTTCTTCTTGCGCAGGAACATGGGTCTTGAACTGTCACTACTATAGACGACCGGAAGGGGCGGCAGGTTACGGTCGGTCAGGGGTGCTGCAAGGGGCCTCAGGGGTGGTTTCGAAGGGTGGTTGAGGGTACCGGGAAAGAGGGGCTGGTGTGATGGCACGTCAGGGACGCTTCAAGGAGCGGGTGGGAGCGGTGGTGCAGTCGTCGATGGAGGCTGGGAGGACCTTGGCGGAGTGGTTGCAGGGTGAGGTTCGGAGACCGGGAGGGAGGTGCCGCGGCGGAGGGAATGAACTCTGATACCACGCTTTCGGTGTTTGGGTGCCGTCTGGCGGGCTGCTGGAGGCCACAGTCCCGCTACTCAGGCTCCTGATTCGTCCTGCCAGTACGACTGGCGGGGAGCCGAGTGGAGGCACCGTTGAGCTGGGAGGAGACGGGCCGAGGGGGGCGCGAGGGTTGCTTGTCGGTCGCCACGAGTAGTGCCTGAACAAGAGCGGGGAGAGGGGCGAGTCAGGCAGTCTTGACGATCAGCTGGACGAACCGTACGGCGGTCCGGTAAGACGAAAAAATCGGGCGCCAGAACCAAAATTTTCTGCCACCACATGCTAGTGCTCAAGGCAGGCTGCAGGGCCGGTTCGTGGCACCCGTGGATCCTGCTTCGCGAACCGTGGCAGGACTGGCGGATAGGCCACAGTGCCCAACCACCACTTCAGCGGGGAACCATCGTCAGACGGGCAATATATTGATCATCAATGCGGTAGATAGCACCAAATATAGTAGGTAGCGGAGTCTCTGGAATCCACGCCTCTCACAGCCTGCAGCGACGGAGTCCGACGCCGCAGATAGGTGCCCGGGAGACCCTTCACTCCCCCCTCTCGAACGGGGGCAAAGTGTCAAAGACGAGACTAACTGCAAGAGTCCGATTGAGGGTCTGCTGTGCTGGCCCCGTCCGAGCCGCCTACTGCGGTGGCGCAGTGCGGGCCGCAGGCGGCTGTCGGCCAGCGGTGGATGAGCCGGCACGCTGCGGCGGGGCGTGCTGCTGGCCATAACGCCGAGCGGCTCGGGTGCCGTTGCTTCCGCCGCCCACGACACCACGGCAGCGAGCGCGGCCAGCGGCAGGCTGGCCTGCGGCCGCAGCAGGGCGGGCGAGGACCGGCCGGTCGGGCAGGGCGGGGCGATGGGCTGCTTCCCAAGATGGCGCTGGCTGTCTCCGCAGGCAACTCATTTTCTCGCTGCATTCGGATTGCATGGACACTGACACCATGGTAGTGGCAATCAGTCATTGACAGGAGCAATGATTGTCAACATACTCTTGACTGATCGAGACTAAATGTGGTATACTCGCAGGGTGGCTGACGAGAACACCTTCGCAGGCGCCCAGCTGATCTTCAACGCCCCACCTGGCGACTGCAGCTCGATCACCAAGGAGCTGCACTTCCTCAGCCGAGGCGACACCTGCTACTACTACCTCGGCTGCCGTTGCATCTGCTTCCACCGCCTCGACGACCGCGTGGAGCGCAACCTCTGGCTGGCCCGTCTGGCACAGATGGGTCACGCCTCCGCCAGCCAACTCGCGGCCGTCCACCAGATCTCCGCGCGCACCGTCAAGCGCGCCCAGCAGCGTCTCGAAGAGGGTGGCCCGGCGGCCTTCTTCAACACTCCCCCACGCCCGGGACGACCGCTCGCCATCCAAGACCCCCAGCTGCTCGCACGCGCGGCCGAGCTGCTGCTCGGCGGAACCAGCCTGCGGAGCACGGCCCGCCAGCTGGGCATCAACTACCAGACCCTGCGCAACTACAAGCGGGCCGGCCGGCTGCCCGGCCTGCCCCCCGACCAAGACCAGCCGGAGCCGAACGGAGACCTTGAGCCGGGGGAGGCCCTGCCGTCGCAGAACTCCGACCCGGGCCAGCCGGCTCCCGCGGAACCGAGCGCCGGCGCCGCGCCGGGCGCCGCGCCGCCGCGGAATTCTGACCCGGGCCGGCCGGGCCCGGAGCTGAGCGCCGACGCCACGCCGGGGGAGGCCCTGCCGTCGCAGAACTCCGACCCGGGCCAGCCGGCTCCCCCGGAACCGAGCGCCGGCGCCGCGCCGGGCGACGCGCCGCCGCGGAATTCTGACCCGGGCCGGCCGGGCCCGGAGCTGAGCGCCGACGCCACGCCGGGGGAGGCCCTGCCGTCGCAGAACTCCGACCCGGGCCAGCCGGCTCCCCCGGAACCGAGCGCCGGCGCCATGCCGGGCGACGCGCCGCCGCGGAATTCCGACCCGGGCCGGCTAGGCCCCCCGCGCCCACTCGACAAGCAGCAGCGCAACCTGCGTGACGCGGCCGCACCCCAAGGCCGCGCCACTTGCGACAGCCAGGGCCGCGCTCTGGCCAGCATGGGCCAAGCGCTCACCGAGCGCCTGCCGAGCTTCCCCCAGGCGCTGACCACCGTCACTTGGGGCGGCCTGCTGGTCGCCCTGCCCGCCCTGCTGCAGCAGGGCCTGCTGTCCTGCGCCGGCCCGCTCAGCCTGCCCCAGGGCTTCTACGGGCTGCGCTCCGTGCTGCTGACGGTGGCTTTCATGCTGCTGTCGGGCACCAAGAACCCCGAGCGCCTGGGCTACCTGCCACCCGGCGAGCTGGGCGCCCTGCTGGGCTTGGACCGCGGCCCCGCTACCAGCACGCTGCGCCGTCGCCTGCGCCTGCTGGCCGCCGACGAGTGCGCGCTGGCCAGCTGGCGGGACCAGCTGGCCCAGCTGTGGGCCTCCGACTGCCCGACCGACACGCTGTACGTCGACGGCCACGTGCTGTCCTACTGCGGCCAAGGCCGTCTGCCGAAGCATTTCGTGGCGCGCGACAAGCTCAAGCTGCCCGGCGCCGCCAGTTGCTGGGTCAGCGCGCCCGGCGGAGTCCCGCTGCTGTGCCTGCACGGCGATCTGAACACCTCGCTGGCCCAGGAGATCCGTCAGCTGGTGCTGCCGCAATTGGAGCAGCTGGACCTGCTCAACGAGCCGGCCGGGCGTCCCAGCCAAGGCGCCGAGCCGCGCCTGACGCTGGTCTTCGACCGCGGCGGGTGGAGTTTCGAGCTCTTCGAGCAGCTGGACCGGCTGGGGGTGGCCTTCATCACCTGGCGCAAGGGCCCCCAGACCGAGCGCTGGCCCCAGTCCAAATTCAAGGAGCTGACCTACGCGGTGGCCACGCCGCTCGGCGAGCGCCGCGTGAAGGCGCGCGCCGCCGAACGGCGTGTCCCGCTGCGCGAGAAGGACGCCAAGCAAGTCGCCCAGGACGCAAAGAAGGTTGCCCAGGCTGATCCCGCGCCCCCCACCAACCGGCTGGACACGGTGCGCGAGCTGCGCTTCTTCGACGAGTCGCGGCTGCCGATGCCCTCGCGCAACGGCCAGGCGCGCAAGGCGCAAGCCTGCGCGTCGCCCGCCCAGCACCAGCGTCAGCCCGCGCTGATCACCAACCACGTCAGCCTGGCGGCCGAGGACGTGCTGGGCCGTCTAAGGGCCCGTTGGGCGCAGGAGAATACCTTCAGAGGGGCGTCATACTACCCCATTCCACGAGGCTCGGCAGGAGTCTCGACAGCAGCAGGTGCGGATTTGCCGCCGGGGCCACCCGTTCGACGGCTGGCGGCTCAAGATCGTGTCCAGCCGGAGACGTGCCAACGGCCAGCTCTGGCTGTACGTTGAGCTGCCCGACGGTCGGCGGCGCTCCTGGCCGGCTGCCTGGACCACGCTGCAGCCGCCGCCGGAGGGCGACGAGTGCGTCCGCGCCCGCGTGGCTGACCTGCGAGTGTTGCGTACTCTGGTGCAAGCGTTGCAGCGGCGCCATGCGGGACCAGGGGCGGACAGCGGGGCTGGAGGGCAGGCTGCTGGCGCTGCTGCAGCAGGAGGAGCAGGAGGAGCGGCAGGCCCGCTGGCGGAGTCTGCCGGCCGAGGCGCGGCGGGCAGCGGTGGAGCAGCTGGCGCGGATGATGCTGCGGACGCTAGCGAGGGGGTGGGGCGATGAAGCGGGAGACGCTGATCCAGCCGACGCATCTTGAGCGGCTGGCGTTGGTGTACGTGCGCCAGTCGACGCCGGGACAGGTGCTGGAGAACCGGGAGTCGACGCGGTTGCAGTACCGCTTGCGAGAGCGGGCGGAGCAGCTGGGCTGGCCGCGGGAGCGCATCCAGACGATCGACGAGGATCTGGGCTGCTCGGGATCGGGGGCAGTGGAGCGCGCGGGGTTCGAGCGGCTGCTGAGGGCCGTGGCGCGGGGGCGGGCCGGAGCGGTGTTCGGCCTGGATGCGTCGCGCTTCGCGCGCAACGGGGCGGAATGGTTCCAGCTGTTGCGCTGGCTGCGGGCCACGGACACGTTGCTGGTGACGGACGAAGGGGTGTATGACGCCAACAGCGGGGACGACAGTTTCGTGCTGGGCATTCACGGGGCCCTGTCGGAGGCGGAGCTGTACAAGATCAAGGCGCGCATGGACAAGGGGGCGCTGAACAAGGCGCGGCGGGGCGAGCTGTACATCAATGTGCCGACCGGTTTCGTGGTGGACGGCCAGCGGTTGCGCAAGGACCCGGACCGGGACGTGCGCGAGGCGGTGGGGGAGGTGTTCCAGCGATTCCGGGAGTTGGGGACGGCCGGGCAAGTGACGAGGCAGCTGCGGGCGGAGGGGCTGAAGCTGCCGTCGCGGTATGCGGGCGAGCAGGGGTTGGAATGGCGCGAGGCGACCTACTCGCGGGTGTGTAACGTGCTGAGGAATCCCGCCATGGGCGGGGCGTACGCGTGGGGCAGAACGCGCACGAAGCTGCACTTGGACGAGCGGGACCGGGAGCGCAAGACGAGGCGCAAGTTGCCGCTGGAGGAGTGGCGGGTGCTGTTGAAGCAGCACCACGAGGGCTACGTGGAGTGGGAGGAGTGGCTGGCGATCCAGGAGCGGCTGGCGCGGAACGCAGTGAGGCACGGCGGACGAGGGGCGGCGCGGGAAGGGCGGGCGCTGCTGCAGGGGCTGGCCATCTGCGGCAGCTGCGGGCGGCGGATGCAAGTGCGTTACGCGAGCTCGGTGCAATACCGCTGCGTGCCCAGGAACGGCGAGGGAGGCTGCCAGTATCTGGGGGGCGAGCGGCTGGATCGGCTGGTGGCGGAGCTGTTGCTGGAGGGGCTGGGGCCGGCGGCGGTGGAGGCCGCCCAGCAGGCGGAACGGCTGCGGGAAGAAGCAGCGCGGCGGCAGCTGCTGGGGTACCGGCGGGAAGTGGAGCGCAAGGAGTGGGACGAGCGCAAGGCGCGCCGGGAGTATTTGGCAGTGGAGCCGGAGTTCCGGCGCGTGAAGCGGACGCTGGCGCGGGACTGGGAGCGGGCGCAGCAAGAGCTGGAGCGGGCGCGGGAGGCGTTGCAAGCAGCGCGCCAGGAGCAGCAGGCGTCGCGGGCGGGCGAGCCGGCTGCGCTGTCGCGGGAGGAGCGGGCGGGCCTGAGGCAGTGCTGCGAGGACTTGCGGGCCGTGTGGGAGCACGAGGCGACCAGCTGGCGGGACCGCAAGCGACTGCTGGGGGCGGTGGTGGAGGAAGTGGTGCTGACCAGTGACCGCGAGGCGGGCCAGCTGGGAGTGCTGCTGCGCTGGCGGGGGGGCTGGATCGACGAGCGGGAGCTGACTCGGCGGCCCATGCCCGAGCACGAGCGCACGCCGGAAGCGACCGTGGAGCTGGTGCGGCGCCTGGCGCAGTTCGATTACGACCGCGAGGTGGCCGCGGAGTTGCGGCGGAGGGGGTTGCGCACGGCGCGCGGTCTGGAGTTCACGCGGCGCCGGGTCAGGTTCTTGCGACAGCAGCACCGCATCCCCGGCTGCCCGCGCAAGCAGGCCGGCGGTCCGGAGCCGGTGTCGGTCCCGGCAGCGGCGCGGGAGCTGGGAGTGTCGGTGTCCTCGCTGTACCGCTGGATAGCGCAGGGCTGGGTGCCGGCCGAGCGGTCGGGGCCGGAGGGCGCCCTGCGGGTGCGACTGGACGCGAGAGTGAGGGCGAAGTTTCGCGAGGTGGTCCCGGAGGGTTACGTGCGGGCCGAGGCGGCGGCGCGGCAGCTGGGAGTGTCCCGCCAGACGATCTGGTCGCGCATCCGGGCCGGCTCGCTGCCGGCGCTGCGCGTGGTGCGGGGCGCGGAGAGGGGCTTGTACGTGCGGTTGGGCAGCGTGTCGCAACCGCAGTTGCCCGGCTTGCAGGGCGCTGCTGAGGGGAGCGGTTGATGCCGGCGCCGCGCAGCAGCACGCGACCGAGGGGGCCGCTTTCGCGGCGCTCCGCGGACCGCCCGCCAGCCCGCCCGCGGCGTTCCCACGATGCAAAGTGCCTGGCGAGGCGCACTGGCGGGCTGCCGGCTGGCAACTGCCGGCCGACGGGGGCTGCCGCCGGCCCATTCTCAGTCACGGGAGCAGGGGGGCCGGCCGACGGGAGGCCGGAATCCGTCGTCAGGGCCCATTCTCACCACGTAAGCGGACGCTGCGCGCTGCAGCCGGACGGGACCAGTGCGGCCCGCATCCTCCCCCTTGCCAGGCCCCGCGGGACGCCCTTGCCGCGGCGGCAGCGCCCACTCTCGAAGCGTCGACTCCCGGAATGCTCCGCACGGCCGGGCCGCTATCCGCCCTCTGCTGCGGAGGCGTCCCGCAGCCCGTCTGGGGGCCCAACAGCAGCGATCAGGCGTTCCTCGAACCCATTCGGCCTGTCCGGGCCGCCATGGCGCAGGGAATGGCAGCCATGGCAGCCTGCCTGCGGCACCCTGCCGCCTCAGGCCCAGCCTAGGATGGACTTCCTCGGCCTGCCGGTCGGCAGCCAGACTTGCGCAGCAACGCACACCCTTGCGCGACCCGATTCTCTGCCAGCCAACCATTGCACAGCGTGCAGTAGCACAATGGAGGTGCATTATGAAGCGTAGCTGTTCAAATTCATGCGCGAGCACTTCGCGCTCGACACGCTGCCCGAGCACCGGCTGACAGCGCTCGACCCCGCCGCCCGCGTGGTGCATCCCACCTGGCGCCAAGCCGACAATCTGGCCCGCCGGTTGAAGACTCGTTGCGGCCAGCTGACGGTGCGCCTGAAACGCTGCTCAGACCGCCTGACCCAGCAGCAGGCCGACGAACGGCGCGCGAAGCTCCAGCAGCAGACTGACGAACAGCGCACGAAGAGACAGCAGCAGGCCGACGAACGGCGCGCGAAGCTCCAGCAGCAGGCCGACGACCTGCGCGCGGAGATCCAGCAAGTCGAGACTGCCCTCGACGGGGCCGAGCAGGTGCGCCGCGGCACGCCGCACTACGTGCTGGCCGGGGAACTGCCCGAGCAGCTGCGCTACCAAGCCCTGCCCAAGCCGTTGCGCTACCTGATGGACACGCTGCGCATGCTGGTCTACCGCACGCAGCTGAGTCTGGCCGCCGCGATCGCTCCCCAGCTGGCCCAGCCCGAGCAGGCCCATGCCTTGGTGCGCCAGTCGCTGCTCAGCGCCGAGGCCAGCCTGCAGCCGGACCACCAGGCCGGCATCCTGCGCGTGCGCCTGCTGCACCAGTCACGCCAGGCATGGGACGCCGCCGTGCAGCCGCTGCTGACCGCGCTCAACCAGACCCGCACGCTGTACCCGGGCACCCAGCTGCGGCTGGTGTACGAGTTTGTCTCCGCGCCGGCCAGCGGCGTGCCCGCGGCGGCACGGCCGCCCGCTGCCTGAGACCGCTACCGACGCACTGCGGTCGCGGGGCCCAGCCGGCCGACTGGCAGCTGCGGACAGGCCCCGTGGCGCGCTCCCCCAGCGGCTGGCGGATGTGGCGAGCTGGGGCCTGAACCGCCGCGCGTGCGGGACCACCCTCCGTACCGCTTGGCGTTCCGCGACGGCGCGGCCAGAGTGCCGCAGGGCCCCGGCGGCAGCTGCTGGACAGGCCCCATCCACTCGCCAGCCTAGCTGGTCACACTCGCCGTGAGCCCGTTACTCGGCGCGCTCCTAAGACGCGCTATCGGTCCCCGTCCCGGCCAACGGAAGCCTGAAAACCCCCTCTTCTGCCGCAGAATTCTGGACACAGCTAGTTAGCCCATGGTCAGAACTCTGAGTCCGCTCACCGATGATCCTCCCGGACTTGAAAGGTAGTCTCAAACATCCTGAAACCGTGGGATAGGAGCCTGCCAATTGGCCAATTGAGTCTGCCCTAGGGAAGGACTGACCGGGAGGTGGGGAACTGCGTTCCAAGCCTTCCAAGAGTGACATGCCACCACCGACCCAGCGGGCTGGATCTGCCTTGTATCGGTTGCCTTTTCGTTATTCACTCTTCGAAACGCTTGGTGTAGCGACGCCGTTCCGGGTGTGCAGCGGCCAGCGCACTGCCTGAAGCTCGGCTGCGGCCGCCTTGGCCGCGCTCCGTGGGACCGCAAGCGAGCTGCTCCGCCGGCCCGCAGGCGACGGTGTCGCTGTCGCCCCTGAGGTGTCGCAATGGAGCGGCCCGCGCCCATGTCGCCACTCTTCAGGCGACACGGGTGTCGTGTATACCATGGCTAACATGCCGGCTGCTCTGTTGCTCTCCCTGCAACCGCCCGAGGCGGAGTGCGTGAATCAATACCTGAGGGTGCTGAAGGTGGAGGACCAGATGGGGTGGTTCCACTTCCTGCTGCCAGTGGACATGCAGGCCACCGACGACCGACGCGCCTTGCAGCTACGGCTCGGCGAGTTCGCCCACCTCGGCACCGGCACACTGGCCAAGCTGGGTCTCGCCTGCGGCCTCAGCGCGCCGCGTCTATCGCGCCCGCAAGCTGTGGGCCGAGCAATGCTAGCGCGGCTTCTACGCTCCCCGGAAGCCGAGCCCGCGCACCGCCGTCAGCGACGCGGCCCGCACGTTGGCCGAGTAGGCGCTGGCCATGGGCCGCAGCCTGCGGGCCGCGGCTCGTGAGGCCGGCCTGCATGTCGAGACACTGCGGCAGAACATTCTGTCCGGGGTCGTGAGGCGGCCGCGACCGGCGCCCGGCGCGCAAGCCGCGGCCGCGAGCAACTAGCCCGCAGCCGAGGCCCCTGCTCCGAGACCGAGCCGGCAGTCTCCGAGCCGTCGGCGGAGCAGGCACCGGGACTCGAGCCGACGGCGTGGGCGGCTCCTGCTGCACGCAGCTGAGGTTCGATCAGCCCTTGGGGCGGGAGACACCCGCCCGTCCTAGGGGCTTGTACTTCGTCGCGAAGCTGACGTGGCGAAGCCGGGGCCTGACGTGCCGTCCGATCAGTGGGCCATGATCGGCACGCTCGCCGAGGTCATGTCCCAGTCGATGCTCAGTGTGCCGTTTGAGCCCTCCCCCGCTGCGATGCTGATCGTAAGCTGCTCCAGCATCGAGTCCAGTTCGGACACGCTCATCTCCACTCGGCCAAGGTCCTCGCCTTCCGCGTAATTGAACGCCCCCCATTGGTCAGCGACCTTGTTGACGACCAGCGTCCACGCGGACTCACCAGGAATCGTGAACAGGCCGTACTTGCCGGCCGGCACATGGAGCTCGCCGACCATCAGGTCCCGGTCGGTCTCCAGCGTCGTGGCCTCGTCGGCCCCCGTCCGCCACACCTCGCCCAGCGGCACGAGCCCGCCGTATATGTCGCGGTCCTTCTTGTACGGCCTACCGTAGGTCACCGTAATGTTCGCTTCACCGACCATTGCGCTGACGCTCTCGTGGGGACTGGCCCGTTCCGGCTCGGCCTCAGCCTCGGCTGCGACTTCCTCGGCTTCGCCTTCGGGTGCGCTTTCAGCCTCGCAGCCGAATGCGGCCAGAACTGCCACGCTTAGAATGCAGTAGCCGGTGATCTTAAGGATACTCACTGTACAATCTCCTTGACTCCGGGCACCGTCTGAGGCACCCTCGAATGTCCAGCCGAGTATACCAGCTTGGAAGCTCACCGTTCCAGAGTCCCCCTCGCTAGCGCTCGCAATCCTAGACCGGCGGCCGTTGATCGAAGTCCGGGCAGTCGGGCGGCGGTTAGCCTAGAGCTCGGTCGAGGGCCTCAACAAAGAAGTACTCGCCCCACATCACGGACTCCCCTACTCCGAGGCCGAGGTTGAGGTGGTATATGCCTTCCCGGAGGATGCCCTCCCAGCCCGGCGACTCCGATGCCAAGTACGGCGGACGACAGAGTGTGAGGAGCACGCGCCGCGCCGCTTGGTCGTACAGGATCCGCTTGGCTGGATCCGGCGCCAGCCGAGCGAGCTTCAGCAGGCCCGCGGCAGTGATGGCGGAAGCCGAGGTCTCGTCGCGGTGCTCCACTGCAGGCGCGTCGAAATCCATCGGAGTAACTCCGTTCGCTGGGACGTGCGCTAGGAAGTAGTCGGCGCACAGCTCGGCCGTCCTGAGGAACCGCGGATCGCGCGCCAGCTTGTACGAGGACGCGAACCCGTAGATGGCCCAAGCCAGCCCCCGCGCCCAGCACGAGTCCGACCGCCAGCCCTGCTGGGTGGACTGGCGGAGGAACTCTCCCGTCTCCAAGTCATAGATCCCTTCATGCGAGGTGCTGCCGTCCCCGCGGACTAGGACGCGGCTTGTAGTCAGGCTGTGGCGTGCGGCGACATCCAGCAGCTCGTCGTCGCCCGTCTGCAGCGCGGCATAGAAGATGATGCCGACATTCGCCATGATGTCGATGAAGATAGACTCCGGGCCCATGAAGGATGACAGATAAGCGCCCTTCTCCTTGAAGCGCCGGGCGAGCGTGCGGCCGGCTTGGATCACGACGTCGTTGAGTTCGCTGCGCCCGGTCAATTTGTACCATCGGTGGTAGGTCGAGAAGAAAATGAAGCCGAGGTCATGCACATCCCGGTCCATCTTCCGGTGCTCCAGGGGAGTCGTGTACCGCTCAGCGAGCTCGAACCACTCGGCATCCCCCGTGCGCTTGGCGAAAATCCACATCATGCCCGGCAGGAAGCCGTCGCACCAGTGGGTCCAAGCCGGCTTGCCGTGTCGCCACCTTCCCTGCTCGGTGTACATCGGGTAGAAGTCCGGCTCACTCCGGACCGTGGCTCGCACCTGCCGCTGGGCGAACTCCAGGGCCGTGCGGAACGCCTCTTGGCTGTTGTCTGCGGACGTCAACTCCAACATTGGAATGGCTAGTGTATCAGCGCTCCCCCGATTCGCGGCGTCAGGGCCGATTCAGCCTCCGGACCAGACCACTGGAAGTCGATTCGCCAAGCGGCCGAGGACAGTCCTGCACCATCTGCGGGCGCATCCGGCCGATCCGCTGTTCAAGGCGCGACCATCACCACGAGCAATGCAAGCGTCCCCTAAGACCGCCATTCGGGACTGCTCACCGACGATGTCGTCCTCCTACCTTGGGTGTGGGAGCAGGCGCAGTCTCGTCGGTTGAGTGCGACGGCGTGGGGCGTCCTCCATCCAGACACGCGCATGCTGCTGGATCAAGCTGCGCCGCTCTGGTAAGTCCGCGCCTACTGACCGCGAGCAGCCCTATTGCGACTGGCGACGGAGTCGGAGGCGACGCGCCAAGGCTGTCAGCATCTGCCTCTTCCTACGGCAGGAGGAAGCAAGGCCGATGCCCCGACCGCCCCTTCAGCGACGCTTGCCCAGCGGGATCTCAAAATAGAACAAGTCCCGCCCATTGGTGATGTCGACGATCCCCGTGAGGTAGGCCGATGCTTGCCGCACAGGCCGCTCGGTCCCGGTGTCGAAGTAGAGGAATCCGCTGGCGGTGCTCTTTGGCGCGACGAGCGGCGCGAGGAACTCGCTCCCTTGAATCTCAGGACGGTTCAAAGGCCCCTTCTTCACCCTAGTCCTGTTGAGGCCCGGCACTCCGGGCACCGTCCGGCGGGTGGGCTGATGGCCCCGCGGGTTGAAGGTCGCCAGATCCTCTCCGCGGATCGGCTCCAGCTCCGCTCCGGCGCCGACCAGCAGGCGCACCTGGAGTCTCTCGAGGGAGTAGGTGTCGGTGCCAGTGTTAGACATGACGACCAGCAGCGGCGTGATTCCGTACTTGTAGGGTCGCGTCTTGCCGAAGGCGTCCCGCTGGTCTTTCTCCGTCACGAAGGCCTTGACAGCCACGATCAGGTCGCCTTGCTTCTGCTTGGCTTGGTACTTGTCCGCCGTCTTGGCACGAAATGCCTTGTCGGCCGCCAGCCCTCCTATCCACAGCAGGGAGACCCCGCAGGCGATGGCAGCTGCCCGAATCACGATTGCTGGCATGATAACTTCAGACGCGAAATCCCTTGGTCCGGTTCCTCTACAACCTAGTGCTGGCCCTGCTCGCCCCTGTCGCGCTCCCGTACTGGCTGCTGCGCAGTCGAGCCAAGGGCCACGACTGGAATAGCGCCCGCGAGGCGCTGGGCTGGATCCAGCCCTCCCAGCATAAGGCACAGCGAGCGCCGATCTGGTTTCACGCGGTCTCGGTCGGCGAGGTCCAAGCGTCCGTGCCGCTGCTTCGCGCGCTGCGCCGCCATCTACCGGACGCCCCAATCTGGTGCAGCACCGGCACTGCGACCGGCGGCGATTTGGCCCGCCGGAAGCTCGAGGGCCTCGTCGAGGGCGTCTTCCGCGCTCCCGTTGACCTGCCTTGGTGCGTGAGCGTCGTGCTGCGTCGGCTCCGCCCCCGCCTGCTGGTCGTGGCCGAAACCGAGATCTGGCCCAACTGGTTCTTCGAGGCCAACCGGTTCGGCGTACCCGCGATGATCGTGAACGGCAGGATCTCAGATCGCTCTGCCCCAAGGTACCGCCAGGGCAGGATCCTGTTCGGCCCGGCGCTGCGCACCCTTAACTCCATCCTCACCCAGTCCGAAGATGATCGTAGACGCTTCCTAGCAGCGGGATCTAAAGAATCTACAACAGTTCAAGGAGGAAATCTAAAGTATGACCTGAACTTAAAGGGCGATGACGGCGAGCGCATACCGGTGTCAATCCAATCGTTCCTCGACCGGTGCCGGCCGGGCTTCGTCTTCGTCGCCGGCAGCACGCGCGAAGGGGAGGAGCGCCTGCTGTTGCCCGCGCTGCGATCCCTCCGCCGCATCAAGGCCGACCTCCTGGCGGTCGTCGCCCCAAGGCACCCGCATCGGTTTGACGAGGCGGCCCAAGTGTTGCGCAGGAGCGGACTGCCAGTCTTGCGCCGCTCCGAGATCGGCGAGAACTCGCCCGCTGATCTGCCCGCGATCCTTGTCTTGGACAGCTTGGGAGAGTTGGCGGCGCTGTACGGCCGGGCGGACATGGTCTTCGTCGGAGGATCGTTGAACGGCTGGGGCGGCCACAACGTGCTGGAGCCCGTCGCGTTCTCCAAGCCCGTGGTCGTCGGGCCCCACATGCAGAACTTTCGCCGGATCGCGGCGGACCTGCTAGCCGCCGGTGGATTGGTGCAGGTCTCCTCAGCGGAGGACCTCCCCGCCGCCTTGGCGGCGCTGATGGCGTCTCCCGAGCGCCGGGAGGCCGTCGGGAGGAAGGGGCTGGAGGCCGCTCTGGCTTGCCGGGGAGCGTCCGAGCGGGCCGCAACGGAGGCTGCCAGGCTGTATCGCCGGGCGCTGCCTAGTTCCCCGCCCCGCTTATTGGCAACGGCACTGCTCGGCGGTCCGTCCGCCGCTTGGGGCCTTGTCGCCAAGGGGCGCAGGTGGAAGCACTCGGTCGGGCTGCTGCCCAGCCGGGAGCTGGGCTCCGCCGTGATCTCTGTCGGCAACCTCACCACCGGGGGAACAGGCAAGACGCCGGCGGTGGCTTGGCTGGTGGAGCGCCTCCACGAACGGGGGCGCAGTGCGACCGTCCTCACTCGGGGATACGGCCGGTCGGATCGGCGATTGCGAGGTTTTCGGGCAGGGGACGCGCCGGATCCCGCCGTCGTCGGCGATGAGCCGGCGATGATGGCCGCTCGCTTCGCCCGCACCGCCCCGAGTGCCTCCTTCGTAGTCGGCGCTGATCGTTATGCGGGGGGCCAGCTGGCGGAGCGCCAGGGAGCGCCTGACTTCTTCGTCCTCGACGACGGATTTCAGCATCTCCGCCTCAAGCGGTCCCTGGACATCGTCCTGCTGGACGCAACGCAGCCGTTCGGGAACGGCAGCACGCTCCCCTTGGGGCGCCTCAGAGAGCGGGAGTCCGCGCTCCGGTACGCCGATGTCGTGGTCCTCACCCGCTGCGCGCCGGAGCTGGACAGCTCTTGGCTGGAGGATCGCGTCCGCGCTTGGAATCCCCAAGTGCGGATCTTCCGTTCCAGCATGGTCCCTCGGAGATGGATCGAACTCGGGACCGCCCGGACGCTGCCCCTAGACGGGCTGCTAGGCAGGCGTGCCACTGCCTTCTGCGGCATCGGCAACCCAGACTCGTTCTTCTCCATGGCTGACAGCCTTAGCTGCGAGATCGTCGCTACGCGCTCATTCCGGGACCACTGCCGCTACTCCCCGCACGAGGTCGACGCGTTGTGCCGACAGGCGCGCGAGGCGCGGGCCGAGGTCTTGGTGACGACAGCCAAGGACGCGATCAAATTGGAGGCAGCGGCGGATCTGGGCCTACCCGCATTCTGGCTGGAGATTAATCTCGAGGTCGAGAGCTCCGGGCGGCTCATGGATTGCGTGCTGGGAGCGTCGCGGGCCCGGCAGCTGCCCGATCCTTCCTCAGACGGCGACAGGCTACCTTGAGGCGGCGAGTCGCCGGCTAAGCGGAAACCTCTGGCCCGAACCCTATTTCTTCGCGATCCCGCCTTCTGTCATCGCCGCAGGATCAAGCAGGCGCTCAAGATCGGCGTCAGAAAGCTCCGTCTCCTCCGCAGCGACCTCGACGACCCGACGGCCCTGCTGGTACGCCTGCTTGGCGATCGAGGCGCCCTTCTCATAGCCGATAACCGGATTCAGGGCCGTCACCAGGATGGGGTTCCGCTCCGCCAAGCGCCGGGTCTTGGCCGCGTTCGCCTCGAATCCGGCCACCGCCTTGTCCGCCAAGGCCGTGGCCGCGGCTCCAAGCAGCCGGGCGCTCTCCAGCAGGTTGTGCGCAACGACCGGCAGCATGACGTTCAGCTGGAAGTTTCCGGACTGGCCGGCCACGGTGATGGTGAGGTCGTTGCCGATCACTTGGGCGCACACCATGGCCG
This sequence comes from Bryobacterales bacterium, assembly GCA_963662745.2. Classification (GTDB taxonomy): domain Bacteria; phylum Acidobacteriota; class Terriglobia; order Bryobacterales; family UBA6623; genus VXMF01. Next base: position 1,018,897 of record CAXXUI010000001.1, on the reverse strand, counting down.
CGGCCTCGGGAATCACCGGATTGACCTTCCCCGGCATGATGCTGGATCCCGGCTGCAGGGCCGGGAGGGCGATGTCGCCCAAGCCGGCGACCGGACCGCTGTTCATCCATCGGAGGTCGTTCGCGATCTTCATGATGGAGACCGCTACCGTCTTAAACTGCCCGCTCAGCTCGACCGCGGCATCCTGGCTCGAGAGGCTTGCGAAGTAGTCGCGACTCGCGATGAACGGCAGGCCGGTGGTGGCCGACAGGCGCTTCGCCACGCGCGGGCCGAACTCTGGATGGGCGTTCACGCCGGTTCCGATCGCCGTGCCCCCCAAAGCCAGGGGGGAGATCCTGGACAGTGCCGACCGGACCCGCTGCTGGCCCTGCCGCAACTGGTCAGCCCATCCGCCGAGCTCCTGGCTGAGGCGGATCGGCAGCGCGTCCATCAGGTGCGTCCGTCCGGTCTTGACGACCTCCTCGACGGTCTGCGCCTTCTTCTCCAAGGCGGAGCGCAGCCGTTCCAAGCCAGGCAGCGTGGTGGAGAAGGTTTCCAAGTAAGCGCTAACGTGGATGGCGGTCGGGATCACGTCGTTGCTGGATTGGCCCATGTTGACGTGGTCGTTCGGGTGGACGGCCGTACCGAGCGCCGAGGTGGCGAGCGTCGAGATCACCTCGTTGGCGTTCATGTTCGTAGAGGTGCCCGAGCCGGTCTGGAAGACATCGATCGGGAACTGCTCATCATGCAGCCCTTCTGCCACCTCGCAGGCAGCCTCGAGGATGGCATCCGCGATGCGGGCCTCTAGTAAGCCGAGGTCCTTGTTCACGGCTGCCGCGCAGCCCTTTACCAGGCCGAGAGCGCGGATGAAGGTCCGCGGGAAGCGAAGTCCGCTGATCGGGAAGTTGTCCACCGCCCGCTGGGTCTGCGCCCTGTAGAGCGCGTCCGCAGGCACGCGGACCTCCCCCATCGAGTCCCTCTCCACGCGGAATTCGTTGCTGCCGGGCATAGATTCCAGCGTATAGCAGCGCCTAGGGCGGACTCCGGGCCCGGCTCAGCCGGCCGGCTGCTCTACGCTCACCAGCCTGCCGCTGTCGAGAATCGACTTCCGAGCCGCTTCGCAGACGGCCTCGTTGTAGCGGCTGTTGGCGGGTGTTGCCACGATGCCGGCGCGGTCGACTTCGCCGAGCAGCCGCCGGCGCTGCTCGACCGTCTCTCCACCGGCCTCGATGAGGAGCGCCTGCTCAACAATGCGGCGCACCGATCGCACGCCGTAGCCAGTCGGCACCAGTCCGGGCCCTCCAAGGTCTTGGTAGAGAAAGTAGTCCGGGCTCGGCTCCGCGTACTGCGTCCCGCCCGGGCCGGGACGCGGCTGGGACAGGCTGTACGCGATGCCGCGATACTGATCGGAGTGGTCGAGCGAGGCCCCCCGCCCCGCGCCGGTGCAGTACAGCGTCAGCCCCTGCGTGTTGGGGCCCGGACCGGCGTCGGGAAAGCTCAGGGAGTTCTGGACATTCAAGCAGGCGCCGTTCTCCCACAGCACCCGCGCGTCGGTCCACAGGTACCCCGTGTTGCCGTTCGGAAACCCGTCCGGGATGCCGTAGACGGAAACCGCCGTAGGCAGCAACCCGGTGATGAAGTGGACCAAGTCCACGTAATGGCACCCGATATAGACGAACGCGTCGGTCTCATCCGTCGTGAACCATCGCTGGAAGTTCGAGTCACGATAGTGCCACTTCTCCATCAGACGGGCCGTCCCCAGCCGGAACTCACCGAATTCTCCCGCTCGGTAAAGGTCCCTCGCCATCAGGCTCCGAGGGTCGAAGCGCTTGTGATACTCCACTCCCACCAGCAGCCCGCGCCGCGCCGCTTCCCGCTCAATCTCCAGGGAGTGCTCCAGCTTGAGGACCAAAGGCTTCACGCAGCAGACATGCAGGTTTGAGCGGAGGCAGTCGAGCACGATCGCCCGGTGCAGCTGGTCCGGGACCGCCACGACTGCCACTGAACCCGCCGGCATGGCGGCCAACGCCCGTCGGTAGTGGCTCGGACGCACCTCGTCGGGACCGGCGTCGGGGTCAAGCACAGGCTTGAAGGCTACTTCAGGGAAGGCCCGACGCAGCGCGGGAGCCTCAGCCAGCGCCCTCACGGAGCGGCTGCGCTGGGAGCAGACTGAGACCTCGCCGATCACACCCTCGCGGCGCATCTGCAGCAACGTGGGAAGGATCTGATCGTGGGCAATCATCCCGGCCCCTATCAGCAGGACTCCTGGCGGGTCGCTCCGGCCCGGCACGCGGCTACCTGCCCTGCCTAGCTGTGGACGGCGCCTTGCGCAGCACGATCCGGGCCACCTGCTCAAGCACGGCCCGGAAGTAGGCCGGACGGCGGCGGTCGTCCGGCCACGAGTCGTCGATCGCCGCAGTCTCTGCCGCCTGGTAGTTGAACGGGAAGCTGCCGGCCAGGCCCGCCGGCACAAAGCTCCATCCCGACGCCCCGCCGAGGTACGCCTCCGCGACCGCCCGGTCCCGGTGGAGTTCGTCCGTCGTCGCCCGGCCGCCGTTGCTGTCGCTCACCAATAGAACCGGCCGACCGTACTCCTTGAACTGCCTAGTTCGGGCCAGCTTCTCGGCTGCGCTGCGCCCGCTGCCCTGCAGCAGCACCATGTCACATAGGCGGGCCAAGGACATGGGATACAGCATCCCTGAGCCGCTGGAGGCCCCGATGGGAAGGCTGAAGGCGGCATGCTGGAACTGCTCGCGCACGGCGCGAATGAGGTGCTCGATGTAGCGGGGAACGAAGCGGCGATGGTCCCAGCGCCCGTCCGGCTCGTCCCATGCGTCGGCGATGTCGATCATGACGTTGCGGGCGTCACTCTCAATGAGATGCCGGGCAACGTTGGTGGCGGCGGCGACAATCGCTTCCGGGGAGGACAGGACCTCGTCCTGATCCTCTTGGAAGAGTACTAGGCAGACCACCAAGCCGCGCCGGTCGGCCTGCTCGATCAGCCTGTCCAAGCGCCCCATCCAAGCCGTCTTGAGCGAGCCGTCCGGCCTGTAGGCGCTGACCAGTGCGCCCGAGGACGGGCCAAGGTCAGCGCTGGAACCGCGGCTGATGCCGTTCCGCTCGTCCGAGTAGCTGGGATCCCCCCCTTGCAGACTGACAACGATGCCGCCGACGCCGTGTTTGCGGTAGCTATCCAGCTCCCGGATCAGACGGTCGGTGTTGTCGTCCGGGTCGAACCTCCGCTCCCTGAGCCACTCGTCGTCGAAGACGCCCTGCACGACCCTGACCAAGGCTAGGCTGCCGCGGACCTTACGCCGGAACGGGCCGCTGGTGTAGGTCAAGGCCCAGTCGGCCCGCGGACCGGAGCGGGTGTAGAAACGGTCCTGCTTGTAGCGCGGGCCCAGCATCGACCCGGTGGCGACCTCCATGCACGGGGCCGGGCCGGCGGGCCATGCCAGCAGGCCCAGCAGCACCAATATGCAGCGAGGGAACGACGGTCGCATCAACGAACGAGCACGAACTGCCGGCATTGGTGATGGTAGCACGGAGCAGGCCCGCCTTCGGAGCATTCGCCAACTGCGCGACTGGGTTTGCTAAACTTCCCTTTCCACCACTCGACACCGCTCGAAGGAGACCCATTTCGATTCATGGCAAGACCCGTAACGCTCTTCACCGGCCAGTGGGCCGACCTGCCTCTTGAGACGCTCGCCGCGAAAGCCGCGTCCTGGGGGTATGACGGCTTGGAGCTAGCCTGCTGGGGCGACCACATGGACGTGTTCCGCGCCGCAGAGGACCCGGCCTACTGTGAGCAGCAGAAGTCGATTCTGGACCGGCACGGCCTGCAGCTGTTCGCGATCTCGAACCACCTGGCCGGCCAGCTCGTGTGCGATCCCAACAACGACTCGCGCTCTGACGGCTTCGCACCGCCGGAAGCCGCCGGTGACCCGGAGAAGAAGCGGGCGTGGGCCGTCGAGGCCGTGAAGAACTCGGCGCGTGCCGCCAGCAACCTCGGACTCGAAGTCGTCAACGGATTCACTGGATCCTCCATCTGGCACATGCTGTACAGCTTTCCGCCCGTCACTGACGCGACCATCGACGCCGGCTTCGACTACTTCGCCGAGATGTTCCACCCGATCCTCGACGTGTTTGACGAAGTCGGAGTGAAGTTCGGGCTGGAGGTCCATCCCACCGAGATCGCGTTTGACATCTACACGGCTCACCGCGCCTTGGAGGCAATCGGGCACCGCAAAGCGTTTGGCTTCAACTTCGACCCGAGCCACCTGCACTGGCAGCGGGTCGACCCCGTGACGTTCCTCCGGGAATTCAAGGACCGCATCTACCACGTGCATATGAAGGACGCGGCCTTGCAGCTGGACGGCAAGTCAGGGATCTTGGCCTCGCACCTCAACTTCGGCCACCCCGACCGGGGATGGGACTTCCGGTCGCTTGGCCACGGGGGCGTTGACTTCGAGGAGATCATCCGGGCACTGAACCACATCGGGTACCGCGGGCCCCTGTCCATCGAGTGGGAGGACAGCGGGATGGATCGCGAAGCTGGGGCCGCCGAGGCGTGCCGGTTCACCAAACGAGTGGACTTCGAGCCCTCGCAGCTAGCGTTCGACGCGGCGTTCGAGGAGTAACGCCAGCAACCGGATGGAGTGGCTACTCTTTGTCGCCGCTGCGCTTGCGGCTGTGGCGCTGTACGACATCGCCCAGACCAAGCACTCGGTCGTTCGCAACTTTCCGATCATCGGCCATTTCCGCTACTGGCTGGAGTCCATAGGTCCCGAGCTGCGCCAGTACATCGTCACCAACAACGACGAGGAGCGTCCATTCAGCCGGGATGAGCGGCGCTGGATCTACAGTTCGGCCAAGCGGGAGAACCCGTATTTCGGATTTGGAACTGACAACGACCTAGACGCCCCGACGAACTACGTCATCATCAAGCAGGCTGCCTTTCCTGCTGAGCCGCCTCCCGGCGGCGATCCGGTGGACTTCCCGCTCCCTTGCGGCAAGGTGCTGGGCGGGCAGCGAAACCGGAAGCTGAGCTTCATACCCGCCTCGATCGTCAACCTCAGCGGCATGAGCTACGGTTCCCTAGGGGCACGGGCGGTCCAGGCCCTCAACCGGGGCGCGCGGAGAGCCGGATGCCTGCACAACACCGGAGAAGGGGGGATCGCTGACCATCACCTGCACGGCGGCGAGCTGGTCTGGCAGGTCGGGACGGGCTACTTCGGATGCCGGGACCGCCGGGGCAGGTTCGATTTGCGAAGGTTCAAGGACCGCGTGGCAGAGTGTCCGGTCCGCGCAATCGAGATCAAGCTCAGCCAAGGTGCCAAGCCGGGATTGGGCGGCGTTCTGCCAGCAGCCAAGATCACCCCCGAGATCGCCCGCATCCGCGGCATCCCCCTCGGGCGGGACTGCGTGAGCCCTAACGGCCACACGGCTTTCAGAGACGAGGACGGCTTGCTGGACTTCGTCGAACTGCTCGCCTCCGAGACCGGCCTGCCGGTCGGGATCAAGTCGGCCGTCGGCGAGCAGCTGTTCTGGCGAAACCTAGCGCGGCTGATTCATTCCACAGGCAGGAGCGTGGACTTCGTCACCGTCGACGGAGGAGAAGGCGGCACCGGCGCGGCACCGCTGTCCTTCGCAGACCATGTCGCCCTTCCCTTCCGGCTGGGCTTCCCTCGCGTGTATGCGGAGTTCGCCCGGCTCGGACTGCAAGGCGGCATTGTGTTCATTGGCTCGGCCCGGCTGGGCCTGCCGGCGAACGCCTTGCTCGCGATCGCAATGGGATGCGACATGATCAACGTGGGCCGGGAGGCCATGCTAGCGGTCGGTTGCATTCAGGCGCAGCGCTGCCATACGGGTTGGTGTCCCACCGGAGTCACGACCCAGAAGTGGTGGCTGCAGCGCGGGCTCGACCCCGGTCAAAAGGCCGAACGACTGGCCAACTACGTGATCGCGATGCGCCAAGAGCTGACGCGGCTCAGCAGGGCCTGCGGGGTGGCGAGCCCGGGCTTGGTATCTCCTGACCACATCGAGTTGATCCTTGATCGGCGGGAGGCGCGGTCGCTGCGGGATCTGCTGGATTACGAGTCCGACTGGGGTGTTCATGCCGGACACTACTGATCGCAATACGAATCGCGAAAGAGCCTTGCGCGGCGACGCTCCGGATTCGCGGCCCGCCAGGCGCGAGGCGCTGCAGGCCGCCACGGTCTGGCTGGCCGCTCTGATAGTCACGGTTGGGCTGTCGACCTGGCTGGGGGCGGCTGAGGGACGAGCGTACTTCGGAGTGCCCGGCTGGGCGCTGGTCGGAATCCTGCTCCCGTGGATCGCGTTCTTCGTGATGCATGTCTGGATCTGCCGCCGCGGCGCTGCCGGCGAATCGCCGGAGTAGTCCTCGCATGTACGAATCCGCTGAATCGGTCCGAGTGGCATTCGGCCTGTACTTGGCGCTGACCTTCGTTCTGGCGTACTTGGCGCGGAAGAGGCGGGGATCAGGAGGGTTTCTGCCAGAGTTCTTCGTGGGCAGCCGCTCGATCGGCCCGTGGGTCTTGGGCCTGACGTGGATCGCGACGGCGGCTAGTGGCGGCACGTTCATCGGGGCGCCCGCGCTGGCCCACGCCAACGGCTGGTCGGTGATGCTGTGGATTTCCGGGTATATCGTCGTAGCGACCGTCGGCTTCGGGCTGCTGGGCCGCAGAATCGCCGAACTCGGGCGCCGCACGGGTGCGCTCACATTTCCGGATCTCCTGCGCGACCGGTTCGAAAGCCAAGCCATCGGAGTTGTGTCCGGCATCGCGATGCTCGTCCTCCACACGAGCTTCATCGTTGCCCAGTACATCGCCGGGGCAAGAGTCCTGGAGGCCGTGATGGGCTTGCCGTACGTGTGGGGCGTGCTGGGTTTCGCCGTCATCGTAAGCCTGTACACGGCCTACGGCGGCTTCCGAGCCGTTGCATGGACCGACAGCTTTCAAGCCGTTGTGATGCTGGTCGGAGTGCTCGCCACCGTGGCCTTCGGAATCTCGAAGGCCGGCGGGCTGCCTGCCACTTACGACGCCTTGGTGGCGCAGAGCCAAGCCTTGGTGACGCCGGTCGGCCCCGACGATTTCCTGCCGTTGCCGTCCGCAATCTCGTTCTTCTTCATCTGGCCCCTAGCCGTGGCGGGGCAGCCAGCGCTGATTACGCGCTTTCTGGCATCGAAGGACACGCCGTCGCTGCGGCGGGCATCGCTGCTGATCGGCTGCTACATCCTGCTGCTGTACCCCGCTGTGATCTTCGTAGGGATCTTGGGGCGCGTCTTGGTGCCGGACCTCGCCGCGGGCGACCACGCCATGCCGGCAACCATCCTGGCCGCGGTGCCGCCGCAAATCGCCGGGATGGTGCTGGCAGCTCCCATGGCGGCCATCATGTCGACCATCAGCTCATTCCTGCTAGTTGCGTCTGGAGCCATCGCGCGGGATCTCTATCAGCGGAACTCGAAGGAGCCCATTAGCGTGGGCCAAGCCCGCCTCATGACCCACCTCTCGATCGCGGTCGTGGCGACCGTCGCCGTGGCGTTCGCGCTCAGGCCGCCTGACTACCTGCAGTACATCGTCATCTTCTCGGGAACCGGGCTGGCTGCCACGTTCCTCGCACCTACTCTGCTGGCCGTGTACTGGCCGCGCATGAACCGCTTGGGCTGTCTGTCGGGTATCATCGCGGGCTTTCTGTCATTCCTAATTCAGTACGCCCTGTACGGCACGAGGAGCTGGTTGGGGATGGACCCCTTCGTTTGGGCGCTGGCCGTCAGCGCTGTCGGATGCGTGGTGGGCTCGCTCACGAGCGCCAAGGACCCGCGGCGGCTGCTGGCGCTGTACTTCGCGCCACGCGAACTTGATCCAGATTCCGGATGACGCAGGCCGCGAACGCTTGCTCGGTTCGCAGTAGCTGACTATACGGAAGATCTGGACGTCACACTTCGTTACATCTGTGCCGCCAATGTGAATTGGTCCGATCGTGACCAACGTGCAGGCGTCACGAGCGACACCAGGCGCGGAGTCGACTAGAACTGCAAGTTCAGCTCCACCCGGCCAGCCTCCTTGCCTGCCTGGTTGCGCTCCAGAGCGGCTGTGTGGACCGGACGCGCCGGAGTCCTAACAGTTCGTCAAGCAGTCAGCAACGGATTCCGTACGGACCTGCAAGCGTGTGCAGTCTCTGCACCTGCCCTCGTCACTGCATCTCCCTAACCTGCCGTCCGCCGCCATCCTCGCCCGGCAGCGGAGACTGAGGTCGTTGGACCAAGGGCGGACCGGTCCACTGACACACATCAGAGTTCGAGCTTCCATGGCGGCCTGTACTCACGCCGCAGGTACGTCCGCGCCTCGTCGTTCTCAGTAGTCTCCGCCTCTGGATCCCAGTCGACGCGCTGCCGGCTCCGCAGCGAGATGTTGCCGAGCAGAGCCATCGTGGTGGACCTGTGGCCGACCTCGATGTCGCAGATCGGCTTGGAGCGGTCACGGATTGCAGCAACGAAGTCTCGCCAATGGTCGTCCGTGGTGGCATTGCTAGCCTTGCCCCGGGCAGCTGCCATACGCTGCTCGACGCGCGGTTCCGGTTCCCGGTACCGGCGGCTCTCCGGAGTGATCTCCCAATACTGGCGGTTGACGTACAACGTCCCCTCCGTGCCGTGAAACAGAATTCCGTAGCCCGGGAGCCCGCCGGTGAAGGCGTTGGCCACGCGGTTCTCGTACGTGCACACGAACGAAGGGAACTCGTAGCTGGCCAAGATCGTGTCCGGCGTCTCGCGATTGTCTTGCAAGGCGTACTTGCCGCCGTAGGTCGAGATTGATCTCGGACCGGGCTCGGCCATCGCCCACAGCACGATGTCGAGCAAGTGGATGCCCCAGTCGGTCATCATGCCGCCGGCGTAGTCCCAGTACCAGCGGAAGTGCGCGAAGGAGTAGGGGTTGACGCCGAATCGGTTCTTGTTGAACCGGCGGGCGGGCGCGGGCCCCTGCCAGAGATCCCAGTCAAGGTCCGGGGGAGGGTCCGTGTCGGGCGGCTGCCCGATCCCTCCAGGGTAGGCGTTCGAGTAATTCCATGAGCGGACGAAGCTGATCGTTCCCAGCTTCCCGCTCTGCACGATGTCTCTGGCCTCTTGGAAGTGCTTTCCTGATCGCTGCTGCGTCCCGACTTGGACCACGCGCCCGTATTTCCGCGCGGCCTGCACCATCATCTGGCCTTCATGGACCGTGACTGAGATCGGCTTCTCGACATAGACGTCCTTGCCGGCCTTGCACGCCTCGACGGTCATGTAAGCGTGCCAGTGGTCGGGAGTCGCGACTAGCACGGCGTCAATGCTGTCGTCGGCGATCAACTCGCGGAAGTCAGGGTAGACTTTGGCATTCGGCACCATTGCCAAGGTAGCGTCGAGATTGGGCTTGTAGACCTCGCTGACGGCGGCAACTTCGATGTCGTCCTTGAGCTTGAGGACCGACCGCAAGTTGCTCCGGCCGCGGCGGCCGACGCCGATGACCCCGAGCCGGATCTTGCTCGTCGACGACTGGGCACGAGCGTGCGATGCGACGGTTGCCGTGGCGGCCGCCGCCATAAAGGTCCTGCGTTCCATATTCTCCAGCCATTGTCTCACGGCCTTGAGGACCCACCGGCCGAGAGCCGCTCCAGCCGTGCCGAGGCGCCTCCGATCCGGGCATGAGCCGGAGCGCAGGCCTACGGGGCGTTGGGGGCCGGTTCGTAGTCGGCCGTCTCCGGGTACTCAAGCGGTGCCGGCACGTAGCCGGGCCGCCGAACGGGCCGGCCCGGGAGCACGTTCCGCTCTCTCGCCCAGTCAACGTACATCGCGATCATGCGGCTGGCCGTCTCGGGCTGCTGGCGCAGCACGTCGCGAGTCTCCGTGCGGTCCGCCAACATGTCGTACAACTCCCACGGTCCACGGTTCTCGGCCACCAGCTTCCATCTCCCGAGGCGCACGGCTCGATTGCCTTCATGCTCCCAGTACAGCGCCTCCCGGCCTGTCGGCTGCCCGGCGAAGATGGGCACCATGGAGACACCTTCCAACGGCGTGATCACGTTTCCCGCGTGCCTCTTGGGGTACTCCGCTCCAGACACTTCCAGCGCAGTCGCCATCAGGTCGACCAAGTGTGCGGGCTCGGTGCGCAACTGGCCCCGGTCCTCGATGCCAGCGGGCCAATGCGCGACCAAGGGAGTCGCGATGCCCCCTTCGTGGACCCAGTGCTTGTACTTGCGGAACGGAGTGTTCGAGGCGTTCGCCCACGCTTGGCCGTAGGACTGGCTGTAGCCGTTCTTGGTCTGCAGGATAGCCGCCGGTCCGCGCCCCAGCATGCCGCCCTCCGCGCACCCGCCGTTGTCTGAGAGGAAGAGCACCAGCGTGTTCTCCAGCTCACCGAGATCTTCGAGCGCACCGACCAGCCTTCCGATGTTCTGGTCCATACGATCGACCTGAGCGGCGTAGATGGCCATCCGCAGGTCCATCTCGTCTCGCTTGCCCCGCGGGAGCGTTTCCCACGGCACGGCGTCGCGGACCGTCATCCTCCAACGCTCGTCGATGATCCCCATCGAGACCATTCGCTCCAACCTCGCGTCGCGAACCGCGTCCCAGCCGGCGAGGTACTTGCCCCGGTAGCGCTGGACATCCTCTGGCCACGCATGCAGCGGCCAGTGCGGAGCAGTGTATGCCAAGTACAAGAAGAAGGGCTGGCTGTCGCGGCCCTCGGCCTCGCGGACGAACTCGATTGCGTGGTCGGTGAAGGCGTCCGTGGTGTAGAAGTCCTCGTCTGGCACGATGCGCTCGCGGTTGCGAACGAGCAGCTTGTCCGGTGCGGGGCGGAAGAAGTTGGACGCGCCGCGGACGATGCCGAAGTATTGCTCGAAGCCGCGATCGACAGGCCACATCCCCTCGAAGGTCCCGACGTGCCACTTGCCCGCCATCAGCGTCTTATAGCCGACCGGCCGGAGCGCCTCGGCAGTCGTTACGCAGCTGCGGTTAAGGAAGCCGCGGTATCCGGGATAGCCCAAGTCGAAGCGCTGCTGCTCGTTCTCGCTAGTCATGTGTCCGATACCGGCTTGGTGAGCGTAGAGACCGGTCAGCAGGGATGCACGCGTCGGACAGCACCGGGCCGCGTTGTAGAACTGTGTGAATCGGAGGCCGCCTGCAGCCAAGCGGTCGAGGTTCGGGGTGCGGATCTCTCCGCCGTAGCAGCCAAGGTCGGAGTAACCCATGTCGTCGGCCAGGATGATCACGATGTTGGGTTTAGCGGTGGCGACGCCGGCAGCGAGGGCTAGGAGACACGCCAAGGCGAGGGAGAGCAGTTTGCTGGGACGAGTGCAATGCATGAAACTGCCAATGGTAATGGGCGGGCGGAGACGGTGCGGGCCGATGCTGCTCCGCCGCCCCCTGTCGACTGACAGGGCCTATGCGTCGATGACCGCCACGTGCGGCGGCAGGTTGAGGACAGTTTGCGAGCCCTTGTCCATGGCTTCCGCCTCCATGGGGCCAACAGAGCAGAATCGGGGCTGAAATACGTGATATATATGTATATTAATAATATTCCTACTTAATCTCTTCGTCATACCTTCTGCACTTGGGCAGGCGTTCCGGCGGGAAAGGCCCGCTTGCGGGCGTCGAGGCCGTTCACGGCGGCCACCGCAGGAACTGTCCAGGCGCGGACACCGCCCACCGCTTGCACCTCTGTGGCGGCAGGCGGAAGCGTTGCTGGGCTGACGACAGGCCGTCAGGGGGTCTCCAGCGCCACCTGCTCCTGCGGCCCCCGGTCGCGGCGACTGCCCGAGGCCAACCGCTAACCGGCGATCGCAGGCGGGCCTGCCCGGTCTTGACCCACCGCCGGGCCCTGCCAACTCAACCCTTCCAGTACCTGCGGCCGCCCCCTGCCCAGCCCAATGCAAGCCCTCCCCAGCAGCGGCTCGCAGGACACGTGATGTTAGCCAGTGCTGCAGAGCCCGATTCCTCTCCGACCACCCTGTCAGTTTTCTCAGGGATGCCTGCTTGTCACCGTGTGGAGCAAAAATATCGGCGCCTTGACCCGCCATGGTGTCCAAGACTGCCCATTTCTTGGGCCGTCGCCAACGCCATCCAACAACTCACTCCACACTGTCCAAGGCACGCCATGTCCGGAACTCTGCGACAGTGATCGCCTGTTGGGCAGGTATGGTCCAAGGATCGTCTCCCTCCGCAGGCCCCTACGGATGAAGACATCGCACGAACGCGCCACACCGATCGAGAACTGTCAGCTCCCATTCGCTTGTGGCGCCTCAGGATTCTAGTCTCACCAGTGTGGCCAACGCCGAGCGCGGGCGGCCCAGACCAATCGCTTGAGGTCGGATTCGCACTGCAGGTCACAGAGTCGCAATCATCTCGGCCCGTCGTCAGAGTTTCTATGAATTGTGGGATTTCTCGAGGAAGAACTAGCGGAAGTCCTGCCTCGACGCGATTCGAAGCAACTGCCCGATCCGACATCGCGGTTAGCCGGTGATGGATGCCGGCGACATCGCCAGCCGGATACCGCAGCTGCATCTCCAACTTTCCTCCCGGCCTTTGCCTCAGCAACATCGCCTAGGGCCTGTACTTCTTGATCTTGCATTCCCACCACAGTCGTGGGGGGGGGGGCTCCACACTACTCCGCCGGACGCAGCTGGCGAGTGCCCGCAGGGCTAGGATGGATGCGGAATGCGCCTCTTGGATACAGGAGGAAGGGGGGCCGCCTCGGGGCGGAACCCGTTCGATCCCGGCCGAGGTGGGCTGCCGCCGTACATGGCAGGCCGGGCTCGCGAGCGGTCCGTGCTGAGGAGTCACTTGGACGCCCTCGGGGAGGGGTGCCCCTACCACTCGGATGTCGTCCTCTACGGGCCGCGCGGGAACGGGAAGACGGTGCTGCTGGAGTGGGCGGTGCGCTATGCGCGGTCCTCGGCGATCCGCGTGATCTCGCTCTCAATGGGCGAGAGCGAGGCGCAGCAGTCGCTGCTCGCCGGGCTGTCCCTGCTACCAGGCTGGGCGGCGAGACGACTGCGCCGGTTCCGCGAAGCGAGGGTGCCGGGATTCGGGATCCGGATGAGCGACTCGGAGGACGGCATGCTAACGCGGATGCTGACGCGGATAGCCTGCCGGCGTCCCCTTCTGCTGGCGCTGGACGAAGCGCACAGGATGGACCGAGTGCTGGGAGGGGACTTGCTCAACATCGTGCAGCGGCTGCAGCGGCAGGACCGCCCGGTGACTCTGATCCTGGCGGGGACGCCGGACCTGCCGCGGCACCTCAACACCATGGATGCGTCGTTCTGGGACCGGTGCGAGGACCTGCCGATCGGGCGGCTCGGGCCTCAGGACTCGGCGGCCGCCGTGCGGGTGCCCTTCGAGGCGGCCGGCAGGTCCATTTCTCCGGAGGCCTTGGATGCCGTGGTGCGGGAGAGCTGCGGCTACCCGTTCTTCCTGCAGCTGTTGGGCAGGGCGCTTTGGGACGGCTGCCCAAACGCATCCGAACCGATATCGGCCGGAGACGTCGGCCGCCTCCGGCCGGTGTTCGAGCTGAGGCAGCGCCTGTTCTATGGCAAGCGCCACGAGGAACTGGAGAAGGCGGGACTGGAGCCGGTCGCAGCGGCGGTGGCCGCGTTGTTCGGCGACGAGGAGAGGCAGACGCCGGGCCGCGTGCATCAGGCCGTGGGGGCATCCTTGAAGCGCTCGGGGCGTGCCGCCAATGGCATTCGTTTAAGGATGGAAGTAGATTAGATTAAGGGGCGCCGGATGGGGTCGATCCGGGGTGCGATTCAGTCTTTGGTCGGGGCGTCGGTGGGCTTGCGATCCCTCCATTTCCTGCTCGGGCGGCGGGAGCGGCGCGGGTAGGAGCGGCCGGGCCGCTCCCGTTGGGGACTGCGTGCCCCGTGCTCCAGCACTCGGTTCAGGGTGTCCCGCAACTGCGGGGCCTGCAGCAACAGCCCTTCGAGTTCCCGTTCCACCGCGCCCAGACTCTGGTTGAAGTTGACCCGCAGGGGCGCTCGGCCCGCCTCCCCGTCCCGGGACTCGAAGTGCCGCTCGCTGTGGCTGGCGAACAGCCGTGCCATGGCGATCAGCGTGAAATGCGCGTACAGCTCCTGCTGGACTGCCTGCTCGCTGCGGCCGTGAAAGCCCTCGACCCGCAGCAGCTCCTTCGAAATTTTGTACGGCTACGCTTCATAATGCACCTCCGTTATGGTACTGCACGCTGTGTAGTGGTTGGCTTGCAGAGAATCGGGTCGCGCAAGGGTGTGCGTTGCTCCGCTAGTCTGGATGCCGACCGGCAGGCCGAGGAAGTCCATCCTAGGCTGGGCCTGACGCTCCAGGGTGCCGTAGGCACCCTCCCATGGCTGCCATTCCCTGCGCAATGGCGGCCCGGACAGGCCGAATTGGTCCGAGGAACGCCTGATCGCTCCTGTTGGGCCCCCGGACGGGCTGCGGGAGGTCTCCGCAGCAGAGGGCGGATAGCGGCCCGCCCGTCCGGAGCATTCCGGGAGTCGCCGCTTCGAGAGTGGGCGATGCCGCTGCGGCAAGGGCGTCCCGCGGGGCCTGGCAAGGGGGAGGATGCGGGCCGCGCTCGTCCCGTCTGGCTCCAGCGCGCAGCGTCCGCTTACGTCGTGAGAATGCGCCCTGACGACGGATTCCGGGCTCCCGCCGGCCTGCCCCCCTGCTCCCGTCCCTGAGAATGGGCCGGCGGCAGCCCCCGCCGGCCGGCAGTTGCCAGCAGCCTGCCCACCAGTGCGCCTCGCCAGGCACTTTGCATCGTGGGAACGCCGCGGGCGGGCGGGCGGGCGGCCCGCGGATCGCCGCGAAAGCGGCCCCCTCGGTCGCGTGCTGCTGCGCGGCGCCGGCATCAACCGCTCCCCTCAGCGGCGTCCTGCAAGCCGGGCAACTGCGGTTGCGACACGCTGCCCAACCGCACGTACAAGCCCCTCTCCGCGCCCCGCACCACGCGCAGCGCCGGCAGCGAGCCGGCCCGGATGCGCGACCAGATCGTCTGGCGGGACACTCCCAGCTTCCGCGCCGCCGCCTCGGCCCGCACGTAACCCTCCGGGACCGCCGCGCGGAACTTCGCCCTCACCCTCGCGTCCAGCCGCACCCGCATGGCGCCCTCCGGCCCCGACCGCTCGGCCGGCACCCAGCCCTGCTCAATCCAGCGGTACAGCGAGGACACCGACACTCCCAGCTCCCGCGCCGCTACTGTTGTCTTCCGGTTTATTTGGCAAGGCGTTTTCCGGATTAAATGGCAGGCGGGGAGCGGAATTTTCCGGATTGCTTGCGTCTGGCTGGGGGCGAGGGCGAGCTCGAAAACTGCTACTGCAAGAAGGAAAAGGAAGGGGTCAGGAGGAGCGTAGGCGTTCTCGCCCGGCTCCCGGCCCTGCGCGCACGCAATTGCAGGCAAGACTGCCGCGCAGCACCTCCAACGCATGTCCGAAAGCCTACCGGCCGACTCACCCACGCCGATGGATTTGTCACATTAAATGAGAAAGTTCCCTTATCTGGAATCATCCAGTTTGACAAAAACAGCCCATTTTCGTGCCAAATAATGTGACAAATAACACTACCTTGACCGACACCGGCTCCGGACCGCCGGCCTGCTTGCGCGGGCAGCCGGGGATGCGGTGCCGCTCTCGCAAGGCCGCGACCCGGCGCCACGTGAACTCCAGGCCGCGTGCGGTGCGCAACCCTCTCCGCCGCAACTCCTCGGCCACCTCGTGGTCGTACTGATGCTGCGCCAGGCGCCGCACCAGTTCCACAGTCGCTTCCGGCGTGCGCTCGGGCTCGGGCACGGGCCGCAGGGTCAGCTCCCGCTCGTCGATCCAGCCCCCCCGCCAGCGCAGCAGCACCCGCAGCTTGCCCGCCTCGCGGTCACTGGTCAGCACCACTTCCTCCATCACCGCGCCCAGCAGTCGCTTGCGGTCCCGCCAAGTGGTCGCCGCATGCTCCCACACGGCCCGCAAGTCCTCGCAGCACTGCCTCAGGCCCTCCTGCTCCTCCCGCGACAGCACAGCCGGGTCGCCCGCCCGGGTCGCCTGCTGCTCCTGCCGCGCTGCTTGCAACGCCTCCCGCGCCCTGTTGTCTTCCGGTTTATTTGGCAAGGCGTTTTCCGGATTAAATGGCAGGCGGGGAGCGGAATTTTCCGGATTGCTTGCGTCTGGCTGGGGGCGAGGGCGAGCTCGAAAACTGCTACTGCAAGAAGGAAAAGGAAGGGGTCAGGAGGAGCGTAGGCGTTCTCGCCCGGCTCCCGGCCCTGCGCGCACGCAATTGCAGGCAAGACTGCCGCGCAGCACCTCCAACGCATGTCCGAAAGCCTACCGGCCGACTCACCCACGCCGATGGATTTGTCACATTAAATGAGAAAGTTCCCTTATCTGGAATCATCCAGTTTGACAAAAACAGCCCATTTTCGTGCCAAATAATGTGACAAATAACACGCCCCCTCCAGCTCCTGCTGCGCCCGCTCCCAGTCCCGCGCCAGCGTCCGCTTCACGCGCCGGAACTCCGCCTCCACCGCCAAGTACTCCCGGCGCGCCTTGCGCTCGTCCCACTCCTTGCGCTCCACTTCCCGCCGGTACCCCAGCAGCTGCCGTCGCGCTTCTTCTTCCCGCAGCCGTTCCGCCTGCAGGGCCGCCTCCACCGCCGCCGGCCCCAGCGCCTCCAGCAACAGCTCCGCCACCAGCTGATCCAGCCGCTCGCCCCCCAGATACTGGCAGCCCCCCTCTCCGTTCTGGCCGGGCGCGCAGCGGTACTGCACCGCGCTCGCGTAACGCACGCTCATCTGCCGCCCGCAGCCTCCGCAGGTGGCCAGCCCCTGCAGCAGAGCCCGCCCTTCCCGCGCTGCCCCTCGTCCGCCCTGCCCAACTGCGTTCCCCGCCAGCCGCGCCTGGATCGCCAGCCACTCCTCCCACTCCACGTAGCCCTCGTGGTGCTGCTTCAACAGCACCCGCCACTCCTCCAGCGGCAACTTGCGACTCGTTTTCCGCTCCCGGTCCCGCTCGTCCAACTGCAGCTTGGTGCGCGTCCTGCCCCAGGCGTACGCCCCGCCCATGGCGGGGTTCCTCAGCACGTTCCACACCCGCGAGTAGGTCGCCTCGCGCCACTCCAAGCCCCGCTCGTCCCTATGCCGCGTCGGCAGCTTCAGCCCCTCCGCACGCAGCTGCCTCGTCACCTGCCGGGCCGTCCCCAACTCCCGGAATCTCCGGAACACCTCCCCCACCGCCTCGCGCACGTCCCGGTCCGGGTCCTTGCGCAACCGCTTGCCGTCCACCACGAAACCCGTCGGCACATTCATGTACAGCTCGCCCCGCCGCGCCTTGTTCAGCACCCCCTTGTCCATGCGCGCCTTGATCCGGTACAGCTCCGCCTCCGACAGTGCCCCGTGAATGCCCAGCACGAAACTGTCGTCCCCGCTGTTGGCGTCGTACACCCCCTCGTCCGTCACCAGCAACGTCTCCGTGGCCCGCAGCCAGCGCAGCAGCTTGAACCATTCCGCCCCGTTGCGCGCGAACCGCGACGCATCCAGGCCGAACACCGCTCCGGCCTGCCCCCGCGCCACGGCCCTCAGCAGCCGCGCGAACCCCGCGCGCTTCACTTCCCCCGATCCCGAGCAGCCCAGATCCTCGTCGATCGTCTGGATGCGCTCCCGCGGCCAGCCCAACTGCTCCGCCCGCTCTCGCAAGCTGTACTGCAGCCGCGTCGACTCCCGGTTCTCCAGCACCTGTCCCGGCGTCGACTGGCGCACGTACACCAACGCCAGCCGCTCAAGATGCATCGGCTGGATCAGCGTCTCCCGCTTCATCGACCCACCCCCTCGCTAGCGCCTGCGGCATCATCCGCGCCAGCTGCTCCACCGCTTCCCGCCGCGCCCCGGCCGGCAGACTCCGCCAGCGGGCCTGCCGCTGCTCCTGCTCCAGCACCGCCAGCAGCCTGCCCTCCAGCCCCGCTGTCTGCCCTGGGTCCCGCATGGCGCCTCTGCAACGCTTGCACCAGAGTACGCAACACTCGCAGGTCAGCCACGCGGGCGCGGACGCACTCGTCGCCCTCCGGCGGCGGCTGCAGCGTGGTCCAGGCAGCCGGGAAGGAGCGCCGCCGACCGTCGGGCAGCTCAACGTACAGCCGGAGCTGGCCGTTGGCACGTCTCCGGCTGGACACGATCTTGAGCGGCCAGCCGTCGAACGGGTGGCCCCGGCGGCAAATCCGCACTTGCTCCTGTCGAGACTCGTGGAATGGGGTAGTATGACGCCCCTCTGTACAGCTCTTCGACGCTCCACCTTCCGTGGTACAGGTCGGACAAATCATCTACCGGATGGAGGCCCGCGTCCAGCAGCGTGGTGCCGAGCACATAGGTCGTGTCGTGGACGTCGTACTTCACCAGTCGCAGCCGCAGCGGGGCCGTCCCGGCCGACTCCAAGCTGACGATTTCGTCACAGCTGCTGCCGGCGAGGAAGTCGCGCACTGGTCGGCAGGCGTCGCGCTTGAGGCGGAACACGGCCTCCACTTGGCGGTCGTGGTGCGCCTGCAGCAGGGCGCGGCTGTAGTAGCCGCGATCATAGACCACCAGGTCGCCGCGACCGAGCGTGGCCAGATGCTGCCGCGCGGCCCGCCGCTCGTCCCCATGGGAGACCAGCTCGAAGTCGCACGGCAGGCGGCGGCGGAGCTGGTAGAGGCAGCTCAGCAGTCCCTGCGGGTAGTGCGCTTGCGGACCTGGTGGGTCGTAGCCGGCCCGCACCAGTTCCCGGGGCAGGTTGAGCTTGGAGCCGTCGACGGCGAAGGCCCGCAACCCCTTCCACAGCGTGGCACGGTCCGGGCCGGCATGCCGCAGCACGGCGGCGTGAATGCGCCGGAACACACTGGCTCCCACCTTGGCCCGCGCCACGGACATCGACGAGGCCGCCACCGGGCGCGGCTGCGCCAGCTCCAGGCCCAGCCGCCGGCAGCACTCCCACAGGTCGGCCAGCACCCGCGCGTAGCCCTGCCGGCGCGGCGTGCGCACCAGCCGGAACACGAACAGCACCACCAGCAGCGTGTGGATCGACCGCCGCCGGCGCTGCCAGCGCTGGTCGTGCCGGTCGGCAGCCCGCGCCACCGAGCCAAGGATGTCCCGCCACATATCCACGAAGTCCTCGTCGGCCCGCGGCTGCGGCGGCGGTCGCGGCGGAGCTGCCAGCAGCATGCGCTTCCATTGCGCGTGCAGCGGCAGGACGTAGACCTGCTTGGGCTGTTTGGCCGGGGCCTTGCCGCGCGCTCCGCGGGCCTGCGTCTGGCCGACCAACTGCCAGTTGGCGGCCCGGTAGCAGGCCGCTGAGTGCTCCCGCGGATTCACATACGTTTCCAGCAGCACGGGCTGCCAGCCATGCCAGCGCTCCCAGTCCCGCGGCAGCTGCCGCGCCGCCAGCCCCAGCACATGCGAGGCCAGATTCCCGACCTGCACCCAAGGCAGCAGCAGGTAGCGCGCGTTGCGCACCACCAGCTGCAGCCGCGCGTGGAAGTCCTGTGCCTGCCAGCCGATGAAGCGGTCGCGGCAAGGCAGCCGCCTAGTGGCGCGGTCAAACAGCAGGCAGCCCAGCAGCCGGTCCCGCCGGTCGCGCACAAAGTAGCGCAGCGAGGCGCCCAGCGGCTGGCGATAGCCGAGCGGATGATAGCGCTCCAGCCATTGATTCCACAGTGCCGCCTGCTGCGGCTCGGTCACCGTCTCCAAGCGCACCGGCGCCAGCTGGGCCAGCGGCTCGCGCACCGGCGGCCGGGGCGCGGTGCGGTCGTCGAACTGCAGCGGCTGCTGCGGCCCCCGTCCCGCGCCGCGCTTAGCCGGCAGCTGGACAATGCCGAGGCGTTGCAGTTCCTTGAGCACGCGCAAGCCGAAGCCCACTCGGGGGGCACCGCCAGGCGTGTGCCAGTCCATCTGCACGCACACGGTGCTCACCAGCTCGGTGCGGCTGAGGTGGGGGAAGAACTTCACCGTCTCCTGGATCTCGACGATCTGGTGGCGGCTCAGACGCTCGCCGCAGAACGTGGTGGAGGGCAAGTTGCGGATGCGCGGATCCATGGGGGCCAGCGGTGGTAGGGCGGCGATTCCACGATGGCAAATCGGAAGCGAAATGTCAAGCGCTGGCGAGAACTTTTTTTCATCCGCCGCCCACCCCGCGACACCCCTCCATCTAGCGCTGCTGGTGGGCTTTGCGGGCCAAACTTTACAAATCATTCACAAACGCTTATACGAATGCCATTGGGCGTGCCGCGGGCCGGGAAGAGGTGATGGAGACTTGCGAAAAGCTGCGCGACATCGGCTACATCTGGCGGGTGTACGACGGGCAGGTCCCGGCTTACGAGCCGGGGATTCCGAGCCTGATGGGGTACGTCACTGCCGCGTCGAAGGCTAGCGTAGCGGATGAGAACGCATGGAACTGGGGCGGTGTCTGACGACCCTCTTGCACTAGTTCGTGCCTGCGAAGAGACGCCATATCCGTAGGCTGTCTGACACTGAATTGAGCTAGGACATTAGTCTGTGAGTGCGGATTCTTCCTTGTTCGTGCTTGCGACAAAGCCCCTGTACAACGACACTTGAGTGGCTCATCCACAGGTTTTCTTGGGCATCGGGGGGATGAGTAAGGTGAGCGAGGGTATGGTAGAGGGCGAGTTGGCAGGCGCGGTAGGTACGGAAGCTGAAGCCGCAGCGGAGAGCGAGTTTGGCTTTGATGTGGAGGCCCTCAACGGCGCCAGAGGAGTGGCAGCGCCGGGTGCGGAACCAGTTGAGGATGAGGGGCCTGTGGTAGGTGAGCATGCAGGCAACTTGGCCAAGGGCTGGATCGTGGTACGGCAGGCACGGCGGCGCCAGCGCTTGAGGAACTGGTGGGCCTGCGTGGGGGAGCGGGAATCAAGGAATTGGCGGAACTCCTCCTTGAGCAAGCAGGCCCGGACGGTGTCGTGGTTGAGCTGGAGGAGTTCTTGCCAGCGGGGCACTTGGAGTGCGCTGACGTGCTCGCGCCACTGGAGCAGCAGCCAGCGGGAGTACTTCAAGACGGGCTCCTTGGCTTGGGCCTTGAGCCGGCGAGCCTCGCCGGCACGGAGCTTGTCGATGGCCGCGCTGAGCTTCTTCATGCTATGGAAGCGATCCACAACGCGAGCAACTTGTGAAGCGCGGTCCGCGACAACGGTCAGGTAGGACTTCCACATGTCGGAGCAAACCACCTCTGCCAGCTTGCCGAGCGGTGCTGGCCGAACCAGTCGAAGAGGTCCTCGAGCGTCTTCTGCTTGCGGTGCTGGCCGACCCACACAGCAGGTGCCAGCAGCCAGAGTCGAGCTGCCACACCAGCGTCACGTACTGGTGGCCCTTGTACCAGTCGATCTCGTCCACGCCGAGGACCCGGATGTTGCTGAGGCACACGTGCTCGCGGCCCCATCGCAACGCTATGGCGACCGAACGATGAACGCATTCCCAGGACACGCCGAAGGCTGAGGCGGTCTCCTTCCAGTGGCCCAGAGTAGCTAACTACTGGATCAAGATCGTGACAATGTTCGACATGCGACCATCAATGATAAGCGCGACATCTACCTGGCCCCGGCCAGCGAGCGTCCGAGGCAACGGGCCGAGGACGACCCAATCCAGACCCGGGGAGTAGGAGCTGACTTGTTGGACTTCGACGCTGAGGCTGCCGACGGTTGCCGCCGCCGCTTGGCTCCAGCCCCGAATTCCAGTTCCAAACATCCCGAGGTACACCTGATCGGTCTCCGCTCCAAGGCTGATTGGGATCGCTGGACGGCTTCCAACCGGGGCTTGATAGTTCGCCAACGGCTGGGATAATTCGTCCCCGCGAGCATCCATTGTGATGACCTCGCCCCATGCTGGTCCCGTGCCGCTGAGGTTGGCTGAAAACAGCCCGGGAGCTACTTGGGCAACCTCGATCGAGAACGGCGCTGATGCGGCCCGGCGGCGCCAAACTGTCAGTTGGGCTGTCCCCAAGGACACTCCTTCTGGGACGACCAGACTCGCTGCATCGGGCTGGACCAGCAACACGTTAGCTAGATGGTCAGTGCCGAGGCTGTCTGTGATCAGCACACTCGTGTCCAGCAGCACAGTAGGCTGGGCCCCAGATCCGTTCTCAGAGGGATCCGCGAACGCCCGTTCAGTAGCCAGGTCGGAACCCCAGAGAACGATGTTGGAACCGGGAGCCGCTTCACCGGCAGCTTGGCTGGCACGATTCCAAGCGTCACTTACGATCGGTGGGGCGAGCCCATCGTCGAGGATGCTCTGGTCCCGCGTAGGGATGACGGCCAGAGCAACCGGAACGGTGGCGACATGTCCCAAGACCAAGCTGGAAAGATCCGCAGCGTGAATCGTGAGTTCACCGCTGTACGTGTCTTGAACGAGGCCTGAAGACAAAGGAGAGACAGCTACCTCCACCTCAGCACCGACACGGACTGAGCCGCTTGAGGGTGTTGCCGTCAGCCATGCCTGGGCAGCAATAACTTGGTATCGAAGGGGATCCGAACCGTGGTTTGCTAGGCGGACTACTGACCGGTGCAAAAGTCTTGCGCAGGTGCCACCTCGCGTGAGGGGTGTCGTGCGCAAGCAGGGTCAGAGGAGTTCCTGCAGAGAATGTGGGGCTGATACTATTCATATAGGGAGTTTATGGAGCGGACCATTTGGAGAGCATTGAATCTATACTGTGCGAGTCCTCCCTGTCATAGACGTCGATCCGTCCGCCCCCCAGTTGCCTCCACACTCCGCTGTGTGGTATCCTATGGTCATGTTCTTGGTGCCACTCCTTGTCTTCTCCAAACTCACTGAAGCGCTGCAGTTCGATGTAAAGAAAGCAGTCGTTGAAGAAATCAGAAATGGCCGGTCTTTTTGGGCTGTAAGCAGAATGGTAGGCGTCCATCAGTCCACGGTTCGCCGCTGGTGGGTCCTCTACAGTGCTAAGGGCGTCAACGCACTCCACAGAGGTAAGAGGACAGGACGACCGCCCAAGCTGAAGAACCGCCACTGGCAATGGATGCTGAACACAGTGGTGACCAAGACGCCGCAGCAGTTGCGGTTCGAGTTCGCCCTGTGGACCGCCAACATGGTGCGCATGGCTCTGCAGGAGAAATTCGGATTGCAAGTGAGCCGCTGGACGGTGCAACGCGCCATGAAGAAGTTGAATCTCACACCGCAGAAACCCAAGAAGAGAGCGTTGAAGCATGACCGTGAGAAGGTCCGGAAATGGCAGTTTGAGACGTTTCCGGCACTAGTGAAGCGTGCGGTCCAGGAGGGCAAGACGATAGTATTCGCAGACGAGTCGGGCCTAGCAGCACAGTGCGTGTACGGGAGGACCTGGGGCCGAAAGGGAGAGACGCCGATTGTGAAGACGGCGAACTCGAAGTACCGAGTGAGCATGCTGGCAGCGATCAGTCCGGACGGCAGGTTGCACTGGAAGCTGCATGAAGGTTCCGTGAGCGCACTGACATTCATTGAGTTCCTGGAGCAGGTGAAGCAGGCTACTGCAGGGACCGTGATCGTGGTTGTGGACAATGCGAGCGTGCATACAGCGAAACTGGTTCGGGAATGGTCGAAGGCACAAGAGGGCCAGATCGAGTTGGAGTATCAGCCGACGTACAGCCCGGAAGTGAACCCGGTGGAGATCCTGTGGGCGTGGGTGAAGAGTCGGGTGAGTCGGATGCTGAGCAAGACGAAGGCGGAGATGAGGAAGAACCTGAAAGCGGCGTTAGAACGACTGAGCGAAGACAGTGAGCTGGTGAAGAAGTTCTTCAGTGAGCAGGATTGCAAGTACATTGAGCAGGCATTGAAGGCAGCATGAGTCTAGTTGTAGGTCACATCACTTGGGGAATCCAACTGCTCGAACAGGCGAACCTCTATAGCTTGACTCTTGAATTCTCTGTACTTCACTCGACATCTCCCGGTGCCCGTGCAACGATGTTCTCTAACGCGAGCCTGCGAAATCTGGCCCGCTTTATGAGTGCAAGACTTTTGCACCGGTCAGTACCTGAGCTGCCGGAGCGGCTCCAGTGGACGACACGTAGGTCAGGGCCTGAGGACTCACTGTGGCCGATGGCTGCGGCGGGCTGCCTCCACTGTCAGCAGGCCTTCGATCCGAGCGCGGGGCGAGAACACGACTAGGGAAGCGTAGTAGGTCTCAGACAGATCTAGCGGAGGGTCGGAACGGGCGTTGATGATGACCGATTCGTGGCTGCCATCCGCGGCCGACCGGAAGTCGGCTTCAAATTCCGGCGTTCGGCCGTCGTTTCCGTAGTGCCAAGGAAGAACATCGGAGCCAGCCCTGACGAACAGATCGACTTCGACGCCGGGACTCGTTGCTTCAAATCCAACGCGGATCTCACTGGCATCGGACGGGTGTACGATACGGTAGGCATCCTCTGAGTCATAGACCTTGAATCTGTAATTCGTTGCTGGCAGCGAGACCCGTGCTGGCGCAGCCGGACGGACTTCCCGAGACTGAGAGAACACGGCCTCAACGCCGGTAGGGCGATTGATCTCCAGTGTACTGACGATGTCTCGTCCGGTGGCTCCACCGCGCCATGCCACGAATTCCCACCCCATACTCGGTTCAGCTGACAGGCGCACTTCAGTACCTTCTGGGTAGTGACTGTCCGCGGACCCGGGTTCTATTCGGACCGTTCCTGATGCCGGATTCGCAACTTCTACAAGGAGAGGATACTCCTTAGTGAACTTCGCAGATAGGGAGCCTCCCCTCGGGGGAAGATTCACTGTACCCGACCGAGATCCCCCCGAACTCCAGCTCTCAAAACGAAGTCGCTGGAGGTCAGGTCCTGGTGCTCGGTGGACTTCATCAATCCTCACACCAATGCGGTCACGGCGAATATCAGTAACAAGGTTGATGGGGCCAAATACTAAGTACTCCATACTACCCACGTAGTAATTGGCTAGATGAAGTTGGAAAGCGTCAACATTGGACTGAATCCGCAACAGGGGCCGTTCAGTGAAGACTGCCTCGAATATCTTTCCGGTTCGATCCACTTGCCAAGTAGCGGGATTCGAGGAGCGACCGTAATCACCACTGAGGGTGCCACCCCAAATCCAGAATGCCTGTGGAGAACGAGGACTAGGCCTAGCCTCAGCTTGGACCATCGTTCGCAGAGTGTAGAATCCGGATGGCTCCTCCGGATGCAAGCTGACTGAGCCCGTCAATTCTGATGACACGCGCGTGCCCACGAAATGCTGCACAATGAAATTGGCTTCCAGCCAAGTCTGGTTCCCCTGCACCATGAATTCTCGTACTCGACTGCCACCATCGTTCCAACGTCCAAACACGTAACGTGTGCCGCCAGCAGTCTGGGAAATCGGAACCTCTATGAGATGAACAGTACCCTCGGACCACTCAAAACGAACTGGAGAAGTTACGGTTACTCCATCCACAACAATCTCTAAACCCGGAGGATTCGTTGTTATCGAAGTTGCGGTCGGAGGCTGTCCATACAGGCGAGCTACTCCGTCAATGTCTCCAGCCGAGAGACCCGCGCTCGGAATGCGCATTCCGGGAGGGATAGTCTCGAAGATCTCGTCACCGGTCCACGCACTGGCACTCCTTCCCGAATAGTGCATAACAGAAGCGTAGTCGTAAGGACCGACAGCTGGGTGCGCAGCCTGATACCAGTGAATTCTCTGTGGATGGATGTTCTCGCCCATGACCGTCACGTACAGGTCGCGGTCCTCGCGCTCATGTTCGTGCCAGAGGCCTACGGCATGACCGATCTCGTGCGCTACCGCATGGAGAGAGCACCCGATCGGTGGCAAGGAAATCTCTTGCTCTCCGCCTATCATACCTACACTAGAGCGACAATATCCGGAAGCAACACTGGAAAACCTCACATAGTTCACTTCAGTCGTGCGGGGCATCAGGGTAATGACTGTACGGTCGTTCCATGCACGAATTGCCAGTTCGATGTTCCCGCGCTGATCAGTGCTGACATCGTTGTTGATGACGTACGGGACCACGCCATCAGGCCAAAGGAATTGGCTCCCTAGCCGTGATGAAAGGTCACGCCGGACGGATACTCTACCGTCATCGGACTTGACAGGATCGATCGACTGTAGCGAGACCTCCAAATCCTTGACCGGGCCAAGAACTATATCACCAGAATGAACCGCAGTACCGTCAATCACGACATACGGCAGGTGACGACCGCGGTAGAGCGTTGTTCGGACGGGCATCGGACTGTGGAGACTTGAGTCCTCCGCGATTTCAAGCGTCCGTCCTTCTCCCGGAGCGGCGTGACCAAGACGCGGCACATACGGGGCTGCGACAGCGAGAACGACCACAAGGCATGTTGGCATGCGAGCCGAGCACTCAGGTCTCCAGCTGGCCGTGACTCTGGAAAAGCATCGTTCAGCAAGCCTAGCGAAGACTGCCTCAAATCCAACCATGCATCCCCCCGCTCGCGTCCTCACCGACTCTGGCAGGGCTGCTGCCGAGGCTGCGAGCCTGCCACGGACCTGTAGTCCTCAATCAGAGCCCAAGTCTGGCGCAGGCGCAGTCCGCGCGGACCAGCGGCGTGCCGGCCATAAGTGACCTGGCCCAAGCCGACGCATCGCAGGTAGTTGGCGACGTGAGAGTTGGTGCCGTCTTGCCGCCATAGTGCGGTGGACTGGCCGTGCCCTCCCGCACGGGGGCGCTTGCGATGAGGCACGACATGGTTGGTGGGCTCGACGAGGGAGTCGTCGGGCTGGCCCATGAGGCCCCCAGGGCCACGCAGCTCCGACCTTCTAGCCTGAACTAATCTTGCGAGCGACTCGCCAAGACAGGCGGAGCGGAAGGAAGTGAGAAGGAGAGACCTGAGGTGGCCTGCGCCGAACCTGTTGCGAGCCCAGTTGGTGGCGAGGCAGTCGTCAGGGCCGCGCGGGGCAACGGACGACGTGTGAGGTTGGGGTGCCATCTTGCTGCGCCGGGCAGAGGCAAGCGGGAGCAGCCAAACGGACATTGCGAACGTGCTGCTCCGTAGCGGCGCGAGCCGGAGGTGGAAGCGGGCCTTCGCGACGCCCAAGATGCAGGAGGCCTGACGGGAGGTGCCGCCAGGACGTTGGGTTACGACTTGGCACTCGATGGCGAGGGGCCGGAAGTCGCAGTGCCACTTGGCCCGGGTCGCGGGACGTGGAAGCTTCACCGGCAGGTGGTGACGAGGTCCTGCTCGGACACTCCGAAGCATGCCAAGACGGACGGGTAGAGTGGAGGACTCTGACCGGTTCTTCTTGTTGGAGGATTCCGTGTCAGCTTGACAGGTGCTGGAGCGGCGTGGCTCTAGCACGTCTGCATTCCCTCGCTGCAGCGGACGGACTCAACTCTCTTCGCCGTCCGCCACAACAATCTCGTCTTCGTCATCCAGCTCGCCGAGCAGGCGCACCACCAGCGCCTTCTGGCCGTAGTCAAAATCGTCGCGGGCGTGTTCCGGGCTGTGGATGGCGACCCACGCCTTGAGCAGCTCCGTGACGGGCTTGGTGATGGCCTCCTCCGCGCCGGGTTCGAAGCGCAGGGGGATTTCGGCATTCCGAATCGTCTCCAGCAGCAATTCGGAGAACTTCAACGGCTTGCGCTCAGATCTAGGCGTCCGTCGCGCCGCTTCCGAGGCACATCGCGCGGAGCGACTCGACATAAGGCGCCCGCGCCACGCCGTTCTCCGTGACGATGCCCGCGACGTAGCGGTTGGGTGTCACGTCGAAGGCCGGGTTGCAGACCTCGGTCTCCTCGGGGGCCACTTGATGCCCCCTGATCTGCGTCACCTCTTCCGGTGACCTCTCCTCGATCGGGATCTGGTCTCCCGAAGCCAAGCTCAGGTCGACCGTGGAGGTCGGAGCCGCGACATAGAAGGGTATGCCGTTCTCCTTGGCCAGAACTGCGACCGAGTAGGTGCCGATCTTGTTGGCGACGTCACCGTTGCCGGCAATTCGGTCCGCTCCCACGACCACTGCTTGGACCTGGCCGCTGCGCATCATGTGACCCGCCATGCTGTCAGTCAGCAGTTTGACAGGAATGGAATCCTGCTGCAGTTCCCACACGGTGAGGCGCGAGCCCTGCATGAACGGGCGGGTCTCATTGGCTAGCACGGCCAGCGAGTTCCCGTCTTCCACCGCCGCGCGAATCACGCCTAGCGCCGTGCCGTAGCCACCTGTCGCCAACGCTCCGGCATTGCAATGCGTCATCACCGTGCCCCCGTCGGGCAGCAGCGGCGCGCCATGCTTGCCCAGCGTCTGGTTGATGGCGATGTCCTCGGCCAGCACCGTCTGGGCCTCGTCCACCAAGCGCTGCCGGATCGAGTCGTTCCCCGCTCCCGCTTCGCGCAGGCTGGTGTACAGCTTCCGCATCCGCTCGATCGCCCAGAAGAGGTTGACCGCCGTCGGGCGGGTCGCCGCCAAGATGTCGCAGATCTCGTCGAACTGCTGGTCCAAGTCCTCGTCGTCGGCCTTCAGCACGCCGATCGCCACGCCCATGGCGGCCGCGCAGCCGATCGCCGGAGCACCGCGGATGACCATGTCCCGGATGGCGTCGGCCACCTCATGGTGGTCTCGGAGGGTGAGGAACGTCTCCTCGGCCGGCAGCTTTCGCTGGTCAATCATGACCACGCCGTCATCGGTCCATTCGATAGTGTTAACCATGCGTTCTCGCTGCGCACGAGACTCGGCGGTCTCCGCGCAGAATCCAAGTCTATCCCACGCTGTGTTGCAGCGACGTGACGGCCAGCAGCAGCGTGCCGTTGTAGCTGATGTGCGTCACCGCGCTAGCCCGCGAGGAGCCGCTGCGGATCCTGATCACGCCGAGTACACACCCCACAGCTGTCAAGACCGCTAGGTGCTGCCAACTCCAGCCATACTGCGCACCGTGCAGCCCCGAGAACACCACGGTGGTGACGGCCAGCGCTGTCCACGTGCCGTGCCGGCGCTCGATCGCTCCGAAGACGAATCCGCGGAAGACCACCTCTTCGATGCAGGGTGCGATGGCGACTCCGTACAGGGCGAGGATCCAGAGGCTATCGCGATTCTCGAACAGCCGCTCCATGGGCTGCTGCTGCTCGGGGTCGCCGATGGCGACGCTGGCGATGGCGGAGGCGATCGCCAACCCGATACCGGTCCGCACGTTGCGGAACAGCGAACCGCGCAGCGGGTGCCAAGCGAGACCCGCACGCAACGTCCGTCCGTAGCGG
This sequence comes from Bryobacterales bacterium, assembly GCA_963662745.2. GTDB lineage: Bacteria > Acidobacteriota > Terriglobia > Bryobacterales > UBA6623 > VXMF01. Next base: position 989,724 of record CAXXUI010000001.1, on the reverse strand, counting down.
ACCGTCACCACCAAGGCGATGTAGCAGAGGGGAGGCACCCAGGCGGCCAGCTGCATCGGAACGGCCACCCCCGGTTCGCTGGCGACCAGCGCACTGAGCGCCTGTTGGTCCAAGGCGTAGAAGCGCTCGCCGATCATCACGGCTGCCGCAGTGACGAGCACTTGCGCCACCACCATCACTGTCGCAAAGATCAGCAGCTCCCGATAGCCCCAAAGCAGTTCACTGGAGAGCGACTTGCCCGCTTCCGCTGCGCCAGCCTCGGGAGGGACTGGAGAGTTCGTGATCGAGGTCATTGAAGGCCCGCCTCCCGCAAGCAGCGACCCGTATGGCTCGCTTCCGTCGCCGCCACTTGGGCCGGCGTTCCACAGCACACCAGCCATCCCCCGTCATCGCCTCCTTCCGGCCCCAAGTCCACAATCCAGTCAGCCGACCGGATCACGTCCAGTTGGTGCTCGATCACGATCACGGTGTTGCCATGGTCCACCAACTTGCGAAGGACAGCGAGCAGCTTGCGGACATCTTCGAAGTGCAGCCCAGTCGTCGGCTCGTCGAGGACGTACACCGTCTTCCCCGTCTGGCGCTTGTTCAGTTCGCGCGCCAGCTTGATGCGCTGCGCCTCGCCACCGGAGATGGTCGTCGACGGCTGGCCCAGCTGGAGGTACCCCAACCCGACATCGAGCAGCGTCTGCAGCCTCCTTCTCACGTAGGGCAGTCGTCCCATCAGCGCGATCGACTCCTCGACCGTCGTTGCCAGCAGGTCGGCTATCGAGTGTTCCCGGTACCGCACCTGCAGCGTCTCGCGATTGAACCGTTTTCCGCGGCAGGCCTCGCATCGCACGAAGACGTCCGGCAGGAAGCTCATTCGGATCCGTTGCAGACCGGCACCCTCGCAAGCATCGCAGCGCCCTGCCTTGACATTGAAACTGAACCGCCCCGGCTTGTAGCCCCGGGCCCGCGACTCAGGAAGCTTGGCGTAGAATTCCCGAATGGGCGTGAATACGCCGGTGTAGGTGGCCGGGTTCGATCGAGGCGTCCGCCCGATCGGGGCTTGGTTGATGCGGATTACTTTGTCGATGCGTTGCAGACCCTCAATCGACGCATGCTCCCCCGGGTCGACCCGGATCGAGCCTTGGAGGCTGGTCACCAAGGCTGGATATAGGATTCCGTTCACCAGCGTTGATTTGCCACTGCCGGACACCCCGGTGACGACGCACAGGTGACCCAGCGGGAAGGCCACGTCGATGTCTTTCAGATTGTGCTGGCGCGCCCCGCGCACTACCAGCTCGCCTTTGGCGGGCGGAGGCTTGGAGGCTGGAACAACCGCTGTCTTGCGGCCCGAGAGGTAGTCTGCCGTCAGCGTGCCTTCGGCCTTCCGAATGTCCTCAGGGCTGCCTTGGGCCACGATTTCGCCGCCCAAGCGTCCGGCCCCCGGACCAAGGTCGAGCACGAAGTCCGCTGCCTCGATGGTGCCTTGATCGTGCTCGACAACTAGGATTGTGTTGCCGATGTCCCGCAGCTCGGCCAGCGCTTCCAGCAACAGCCTGTGGTCGCGGGCATGGAGACCAATCGACGGCTCGTCCAGCACGTACAGCACACCGCGAAGCCGCGTACCGATCTGCGTAGCCAGCCGGATGCGCTGGGCCTCGCCGCCGGACAGCGTCGAGCTGGCCCGGTTCAGCCACAGATAGCCCACGCCGACACGGGCGAGAAACGCCACGCGCTGGCGGACTTCGGCTAGGACGCCCTCGCCAGCCGCGGCCTTTCTACCGTCGAGCCTCAGGTCGCGGACCACTCGCCGGAGACCCTCGATGGGCATTTGGGCCAGCTCGCCAATGGACATGCCGGCGATCTTCACCGCCAAGGACTCGGGCCGCAGCCGGCCACCTTGGCACTGCTTGCACGGAGCGCGCCGAATGTCCCGGCCGAACACCGCGTCGATCTTCCACCCCGCATGGCGGTCCAGTTCGGCGCGCAGAACGGGGAGGATGCCTTGGACCATGTAACGAAGGGCCTTGGGAACATCCTTCAGGCCGGAGGAATCTCCATGCAGCAGCCATCGACCCACACTCGCGGGCAGATTCCTCCATGGCACGCTCAGGTCGATGCCGACCGCCTCTCCGGCTGTGGTCAACAGCTCTACCTGGCTCTTCACCATCGCGTTCGTCGGCCATGGGATCTTCGTGAACGGCTGGTCTGGATCCGGCACCAAGGTAGCGAGATCCAAGTCCCACTCCTCGCCGAGGCCAAGGCAGCGGGGGCACGCCCCGAACTTGGAATTGAAGGAGAACGACCGGGGCTCAAACTCCGGCACGCTCGCCCCGCACCGGGCGCACGCGAGCTTCTCCGAGTACAGCTCCTCATTCCCGTCAGACCTCAGGACCAGGACGAGCCCGTTGGCTAGCTCAGCCGCCAAGCGGACGGAACGTGTGATGCGGGCCGACACGCCGTCCCGAAGGTTGACTTGGTCAACGACCACCTCGATGGTGTGGCGCTGCTTGGGATTCAGCCGGATCATCAGTGGATAGTTGTCGAGGCGCTCCAGCTCGCCGTCAATGCGAGCCACCAAGAAGCCTTTCTTGCCGAATCCCTCCAGCTCCTTGCGGTAGGCTCCTCGCCGGTCACGGACTACCGGCGCTAGGATCCTTACCAGCTCGCCCGCGTTCCCCTGCATCACTCTGGACGCGATCTGCTCCGGGGTCTGCTTCTGGATCGGGATGTCGCACTGGGCACAGTAAGGAGTGCCCGCCGCCGAGAACAGCACTCTCAGGTAGTCGTAGACCTCAGTCACGGTGCCGACCGTGGAGCGCTTGTTCCGGACCGCCGACTTCTGCTCGATTGACAGCGCCGGACTCAGGCCGTCAATGGCATCAACATCGGGCCGTTCCAGCTGGGCCAGGTACTGCCGAGCGTACGGGGAGAGGGTCTGCACATAGCGCCTCTGGCCTTCGGCGTAGATCGTGTCAAACGCTAGGGACGACTTGCCTGAGCCGCTCAGGCCCGTCACCACCGTCAGCGAGTTGTGCGGAATCTCGACGTCGATATCTCGGAGGTTGTGCTGCCGCGCCCCTTGGACTCGGATTCCTCTAAGCATTAGGCCCGGAGCTACTGGTTCAGGCCCAGCCGGAACTCCAGCTCGTTGATTCCGGCTTCGATCTCGACTGTCTTCGTGGCCGACAGCACGCCTCTGAGGAGCTGCACTTTATGGACTCCCGGCTGCAGCTCGAGCCGTGCGTTGGTGACCCTGCCCGTGTCGCGGCCATCGATCACGATCAGGGCTCCCTCGGGCTCGCTGGAGATGAAGACGGGCGCCAGCTCCGGCGTCAGCTCGAGATGAACGCTCAACGGCTCGGAGCCGACAGTGATGGTCCTGCGCTGCAGGCTGTGGCCTGGGAGCCTCGCCACTACGGTGTGGTCGCCGTGCGGAATGCCGGACAGCTTGCACGGCGCGCTGCAGCGCCAATCCTGCCGGTTGTCGTCCACCGTGACCACAACGCCCGTCGAAGGGCTGGTGAAGGAGACGGTCCCGGTCACGGGCACAGGACGCGTGGCGGGTGGGGCGGTGTCTGCGGCCGCTCGCCGTTCCGGCTCCGACGGCCGCTCGGGTGCCTTCTTGACGGCCGCAGCAGTCGCTCGCTCTGCGGCGGGCTCTGGCGGAGCGGCTAGACTGGCTTCCGCCTCCGCGGTCTGCTCGCCTGCGGCCTCCGTGCCGGCTGCCCTCACGGACGCCGGCGAGGCTCCGGCTGGTTCTCTGGCAGCGTCACCGCCTGCGGCCGTGGCGGAACCGGCTTCTGACTGGCTGATCGGCCACTCGATGTTCAGGATCGTCCTCAGCAGTTCCCTGGGATCGTCGAGCAGTCCGGGGTACTTGACTAGCAAGAGCGAAAGGACCCCGATCGCAGCCAGCAGCAAGCCGAAGATCACAGCCGGCCAAATCGAGCCGCGCGCTGTCGCAGGCCGGTGCTCGGACGAGGTGCCCGGCCCCCCCTGAGCACTCCACGAATCGTCGTCGTTGCGGGTCGGCTGGGGGAGTCTCGGCTGTACGGTGGGTTCGGGTCCGCCTGGCAGCCTGCCCAGCGGATGGGTGAGGTTGGCGGGCGGATCTGGGTCGTCCAACAGCGTCTCGTCTCCCCCAAGGCCCGACGGGTACGCGCCGCTAACTGTCGGCTCCTGCGGCCGCCCTGCGGCCGGACTGGCCTGCAGACCCACAGCGATGCCGCTCGGCGTGTATCCGACGCCAGCCGCTTTGGAGAAGGCGGCCGCGAACGCCCCGCACGAGGCGAAGCGCCGGTCGGGCCGCTTGGAGAGAGCGCGCTGCACTACATCGGAGACCTCATCGCTGATATCGGGAGCAACCTCTCGCAAGGGTGCCGGATCCTCATGCACCAGCTTGTAGAGCGTGGCGTTGAGGTTTCGTGCGGCGAACGGCTTCTGGCCCGTCAGCAGCTCGTAGACAATCACGCCGAGAGAGAACTGGTCCGAGCGACCGTCCACCTTCTCCCCGCGAATGTGCTCCGGCGACATGTAGTTGGGAGTTCCGATTAGCGTTCCGGTGACAGTCAGCTGGGACGACGCGATCCGAGCGACGCCGAAGTCCATGATCTTGACGCCGCTAGCGGTGATCATGATGTTGGCGGGCTTGATGTCTCGGTGTACGATCTCCTCTGCGTGGGCGTAGTCGAGACCGGATCCGGCCATGCGGAGGAGGTCGGCCACGAAGGCCACCCTGGAATCGGCCTCCCAGCCGGACACCCCCAGCTCCGAGAGGTCCCGGCCCTCCACCAGCTCCATGGCGATGTAGGCTACGCCGTTCTCCTCGTCAGCGTCGAAAATCGTGACGATGGCAGGGTGCGAGAGGCGCCCGGCGGAGTGCGCCTCCCGGAACAGCCGCTGGCGCAGCGACTCCACCTCCCACGAAGCCGCGTGGTCTCCGAGGCGGATGGTCTTGACGGCCAGATCGCGACCGATCTTTGGATCACGGGCACGATAGACAACCCCCATCGCTCCGCGACCGAGTTCGGAAACAATCTCGTACCGGCCGATCCTCTCCATCAATGGGCTCGTCTCTTGCACTCTATCACGCCGGAACGAGTCCTAGTGCCGCCCTGCCGCCCTATATAGTGGGAGCATGCTGTGGCGAATCGCTCTGTCCCTGCTGATCTGTGCCGCTGCTTCGCTCGCCGCAGACTGGCCTCAGTTTCGCGGTCCGGGAGGCACCGGCGTGGCGGAAGGCAGCTCCCTGCCGGTCCGTTTCGGCGAGGAGCATGGAAACTTGGTTTGGAAGCAGGCCACGCCTCCCGGCCACTCCTCGCCGGTCGTGGCGGGAGAGCGAATCTTCCTGACCGCCTACGAGAGCGAGCGGCTGCTGGTGCTCTCGATGGAGCGCAGCACCGGCGAAGTGCTCTGGATTCGACCAGTGCCGCGGCCACGGCGCGAGCACTTCCAGCCGACGCACGGTCCCGCATCCCCCTCTCCCGTCACAGACGGCGAGAACGTGTACGCCTTCTTCGGTGACTTCGGCGCCATCGCGTTCGACGCCCACGGCAACGAGCGCTGGAGGCATCCCATGGGGCCGTTCGTCAACCAGAACGGCCACGGATCGTCCCCGATCCTGGCCGACGGGAAGCTCCTGATCGTTTGCGACCAGCAGGTCGGCTCCTACCTGATCGCCTTAGACGTCGAGACCGGCGAGCAGGTGTGGAAGGCGGAGCGATCAGAGACGACGCGCGGGTACGGCACAGCCGGCGTCTTCCGTCCGGCCGGCGGGAAGCCTCAAGTGGTGGTGCCGGGCGCATACCGCACAGTGGCTTACGACTTAGAGACCGGCGAGCGGCTGTGGTGGGTCACGGGGTTCGCTTGGCAGCTCAAGTGCGTCCCGCTGTTCGAAGGTGACACGATCTACATCAACGGCTGGGAAATCAACGGAGACCCTGGCCAGCAGCAGGAGACGCCCGAGTTCAGGGAAGTGCTGGCTGCGCACGACGCGGACGGAGACGGCCTGCTGTCGCAGTCCGAGGCTCCAGACGAGCGCCTCCGGAACGACCGCCGGTGGTCAGAAGCGGACCTCGACGGCGACGGCAAGCTGGACGAGCGCGACTGGCAGTTCTACGCGGCTCGTCGCGCCCCGATCAACAACCTAGTCGCAATCCGGCCCGGCGACCTGCGAGGCGACATCACGAAACAAGGCGTGCTGTGGCGCTACAACAAGTCGCTTCCGAACACCCCCTCGCCGCTGCTGTACCAAGGTTCGCTGTACCTGATCAAGGATGGGGGCATCTTCAGCAGCATCGACACCTCCACCGGGAATCCGCATCGCGTAGCCCGGCTGCGTGAGGCGATCGACAAGTACTGGGCTTCGCCCGTGGCAGGTGACGGCAAGATCTACACGATCAGCGAAGGATGCGTGATTACAACCCTCGAACCCACTGCGGACGGTGCGGACTGGAAGGTGCTGGCGACGGGCAGGTTGGACGGAACCTGCTTCGGCACGCCCGCCATCGTCGACGGTCGGATCTACATCCGCTCACTGCAGGCTACGTACAGCTTCGGTTTGCAATGAGGCCTTCCGGCAGTCGCTTGGTGGCGGCGGCGCTGGCGGCTACGGCTTGGACGGCCACCGCGGCCGCGCACGTCATGAGCGTGAGCCACGGCGAGCTGCAGGTCAGCGCGAATTCGGTGCGCTACGAGCTGAGAATGCCGCTGTCAGAAGTACCGGAGGGTTCGGAGCGCGGAAAGGCGCTGCTGGATGCGTTCGATGTGCGAGTGGACGGCAAGGCCGGAGTCAGGACTGACACCGAGTGCCAAGCGGAGGCGGGCCAGGGCGTGCTCGCCTGCGAGGCCCAGTTCTCCTTCCACGAGGTGCCTGAGACCGTCAGCGTGCGCTGCGACTATCCGGCCGTCGTAGTCCCGAACCACATCCACATCCTCAAGTCGGGAGAGGGCGACGCCGCCCGCCAGACGGTGTTCGACATCACGGTGCGAGAAGCCGAGATCCGGTTCACTCCCCCCACTCGCGCGGAGATCCTCGCCACTGCCTTGGCGGCAGGGGTCCGTCGGGCGGCGACCAGCCCCGAGATGGTGCTGTTCCTATTGGCTCTCGCCTTCGCCGCCCGTTCCAGAAAGGAACTGCTGGCCTGCGCGGCTGGATTCCTAGGGGCTCAGGCGTCGGTCGCGGCCGTCGCGGCTGCGTCCGGATGGGCTCCTCCCGCTCGGTTCTTGGAGGCGGCGGCGGCGCTGACCGTAGCGTACGTAGCCTCCGAAGTGCTGTTCCTCCCCGAGTCATCGGGAAGGTGGGCGGTCTGCGGCGCGATGGGCTGCATTCACGGGTTGTTCCTCGCATCATTCCTGCAGGCAGCGAAGATGGAGCCGCTCTACTATCTGCCGGGCGCCTTGGGAACGGAAGCCCTGCTGGCGTGCGGCCTGGGGGCCGTCCGATTGCGGTTCGCAGGGCAGCGGGGAGTGCAGCTGGCCGGTCTGCTCCTGCTCGTGGGCGGACTGAGCTGGTTCGGGCTGCGACTGATCGACTGAGACTGCGAGGTCGGCCGCTCGATCGCAGCAGACGGCAACAATCCCTTTGGGAGACGGTTCGGGAGGACGCGGGGCGGGCCCTCGCCCCAGCCGAGCAGGTCTCCGCCGCCTCTGTGCTCAGCAGACTGGCCGGGCGTCAGTCCCCGATGACCAAGCCATCCCGATCGTCTCCATACGTCGCGCGCAGGTCCTCAAGAACTCGCTTGAGCTCCGCGATGCGGCTCCGATAGGCCGGATCTGAGTAGGCGTTGCGGGTCTCCAGCGGATCCTCCTGCAGGTCGAAGAACTCCCAGAACGGCTCGCGGACGCCCGGCCTTGCACCACGGACCTGCGTCCGCCCGTCGGGACCTAGGTTGCTGTCGTAGAAGTGGATCAGCTTGAAGCGGCGGGTGCGGACTCCGAGGTGAGCCGGAACGTGGAAGTGCGCCCGATTCATCCAGTAGCGGTAGTAGATCGCATCCCTCCATCCTGCCGTAGGTCGATGCGTCGCCAGGCCAAGGAAGCTCCCGCCCTGCATGTCCGGCGGGATACCGACTCCTGCGGCGGCCAGCAGCGTCGGGGCACGAGCTCGCCGACCACCTTGCCCGCGGGGATGGAGTCCGGCCATCGCACCAGCAACGGGATCCGCAGTGCCGCGCGACGCACGATACGGCGGGGCGCGTGGCGGCCACCCTAGGTGCGCTGGCGGGTCGCACTCCGCGCTTCGCTACAGGGCCGGGCGCGCCGCTACGGGTGGGTCGGCGATCAAGGTGGACCTGGACCGCGTTCCAGTCACAGGCCCCACACCGTGATCGGCCGGGCGCCGGCCTCGGGGTCTCTGCGGAACACCCGCTCCTCCCAGGACCGGTCCGGACGCAGGTCGAAGACCACCAGATGCCCGGACTCGGCGCCGCAGCGATCTATGTACCAAGCCGTCTGATCCAAGCCCTTGGAGATCGTGCTCTCCAAAGCCGACTTCTCGCCGACTACTTTGCATTCGATGACGTACTTGAGGGGACGGTCAGACAGCGGGCGGCCCGAGTGGGGCCATTCGATGACGAGGTCCGAGCGCCCGCGGGCGACGGCGTACTCCCGCGTGACCCGTCCGCCGCTGTTGACGACGCGGTGCAGGTAGCCGTGCAGCACCAGCTGGGGGCCGGCTTCCCGGTGTCCGTAGAGCTCCACCCACGACTCGGAGTGCTCGCGGAAGTAGTCCTGGAACCCGGCCAGCAGCGCCGCGACATCCAAGCGGCCGTCTGGTTTGACGTACCAGTGTGGGGAGATGAGGCTCACGAGGTCGGATTCTTGGAGCTCGGTCAGTTCGCGGGGGATGACCTCGGCGTAGATCGGGTTGGCCATTCGGACCGGGCCGGCGATCGTGGCGAGGCCGAGGTCGCGGACGTACTCGAGGTCGCGCTTCGAGTACTGGGATCCGGAAGTGCCTGCGATCATCGGCAGGATCACTCGACGCACGCGCGGCTCGCGGAGCTTGTCAGCGAGCTGGTCGAGGTGCGTGACGCGGTTGAGGATGAGCGTCTCCTTGGCCTGATCGATGGCCGCGACCGTCACCGGGAGGCTCCGGTCGCGGCCCCGCTGGCCCTCGAAGCAGGCCTCGTAGGCAAGAGCGTTGACCAGCCAGGGCTGGCCCTGAGTGAGCTCCCAGACTCTGGAGACCGCACCGGCCTCGAACGCTTGGCCAGTCTCGTCGCTGTGCTGCAGCAGCAGCGAGCGCACTTCGTCTTCGCGAAAGTCCCCGAGACGCAGGGACTTGGCCTTGATGTTGAACGCGCTGCCCCCGGTGATGTGGAAGCCCTTCTCCGCCGAGAAGATGCGGTAGTCGCGCACATCGCGCACGCCGCACAGGATTACGCTCTGGGGGAACTGCCGCGGCCGGTAGCGGTAGCCGCTGCGCAACTGGCGGAGCACCGTGATCAGCGTGTCGCCGATCAGGGCGTCAATCTCGTCGAGGAATAGAACGAGGGGCTTCGTAGCGGCTGCCGCCCATTGGGCCAGCACGCGCCTCAGCGCTCGATGCGGTCCCGACCTGGCCAGCACTGCCGGCCAGATCTCCTCGACAAACTGCTCCGAGGTTGTCATTTCGGCCGCTTCCGCGATGGCGTCCAGGACGGTCTGGATGCCGGCTGCGACATTCTGTCGGGCGGCTTGACACTCTTCGACATTCACATACACGCACCGGAAGCGGCCGGTGGCGTTAAGGTGGTCGGCGAGCGCAGCCAGGACGCTTGTCTTGCCGGTCTGACGGGGCGCGTGGAGGATGAAGTACTTCTCTCGATCGATCAGTGTTAGGATCTCGTCGAGATCAACACGTTGGAGGGGAGGGATGCAGTAGTGCTTGGCTGCAACAACCTCGCCCTCGGTGTTGAAGAACCGCACGCCCGTCCAAGTATGGCATGCCTCGGACGCGACTGGTCCGTGGGTCCGCCTCTGGTCGACCGGGACGCGAGACCCGGCAGGCGCCCCACTGGGGCCAGCGGAACGAGGCCGCGACCCGCGAGGCAACCGATTGCCGCCCGTCCAGCTAGGTACTTCGTCCAGCTAGGTACTTGAGGGCTGGCTGCGCTTTCGGTGGCGGGCAATTTCCCTCGCGCTCCACCAAGCGGAGCGCAATCCCGGAGGCGATCCTGCGGGAGACCGGCGACGCGACCAAACCTGCCAGATTCAACCTTCGAGCCCCCGCGGACAGGTGGCGGGAGACGGCCAGAGGTGGTGGTTCTGACCGGTGCAAGACTCTTGCACCGGTCAGTACTGCCCGGCTGGGCGTGCAGATCGAGTTCGTCACGAAGGCCGAATCGAACCTTGCCCCCTCTCTCGCGATCCGGTCGAGGTGCGGCGTGGAAATGAGAGGCCCGCCGGAGGCGCTGACTGCTGGCACGGCATGGTCGTCGCTCATGACGAACAGGATGTTCGGTGCGGCGTAGGCAGGGCCTGCTGCCAGAGCAAGGAAAACGACACTGAGGAGTGTCACCGGACCGATTCTAGCCAACGGTCCGTCCGGAAGGATTCAGGGCTCATCCTCATCATCTATGAGTTAGCGCCTATGGGGTGCTGGCCCCCCTTCGGCCCCAGCTTCCCGCGCCGATTTCGGAGCATCGGGTAACAGGCGGCGTGGAGGCGCTTTCCGGGCCGCCGTGAACCCTTGCGACGTGGTATCTTCCTTGAATCGTCGGAAGGCAGCCTTAACGCGGAGGCGCGGGCCGATTCGCTAGGGAACACGATGGTCGGACCGAACAAGAAACTGGTCGCTGCGGCGGAGGCGTATTTCGCCGATCTCGGGCGTGTGCGCGCCTCCGGCGGCGCGACGGGGGAGCGCTCGTACTATCCGGCGCTTGAGGGTTTGTTGCGTGCGGTTGGAGCCACGCTCAAGCCCAAGGTGTTCTGTGTTCAGGAACTGGCGGATCAGGGGGCCGGTCATCCCGATCTGGCCCTGTACACGGCGCGGCAGGTTCAGAAGGGCCGCCCGAGGCCGGGGCAGGTTCCCGCACGTGGCGTCGTCGAAGTCAAGGGTGTTGTTGACGATGCATGGTTGACGGCAGGGTCCGATCAGGTAAGCCGCTATTGGGACCGTTACCGACTGGTGCTCGTCACGAATCTGCGGAACTTCGTCTTGGTGGGTGCGGGAGTGGGAGGAGGCCCCGGCAAGCTAGAAACCTTCACGCTGGCTCAAGATGTCGAGGACTTCTGGCGCAACGTGGAGACACCCCGTGCCTTCGCCCGCAACGTTGGCACGGGCCTCGGTGAGTATCTGGCGCGGGTGCTTTCGCACCGGGCCGCCCTGGCCGAGCCGAAGGACTTGGCGTGGCTGCTGGCTTCCTACGCACGTGACGGCTTGGCACGGGTCGAAGCGGCGGGCAAACTCTCCTCCCTTCTGGCCGTGCGCTCGGCGATGGAGGAGGCACTCGGGATTCGCTTCGAGGGCGAGCACGGTGAACGCTTCTTTCGCTCAACCCTGATCCAGACGCTGTTCTACAGCGTCTTCTCCGCGTGGGTGCTGTGGTCCCGCGACGAGCAGAAGAACGGGCCGCTGTTCGAAGGTCATTTCGGTCCACATCGGTTCAGGTGGCGCGAGGCAGCTTGGCACCTGCGGGCACCAGTGCTTCGAGCGCTGTTTCGGCAGTTGTCCGACCCGGGCGGGTTGCAATCCCTCGGCCTTGTCGAGGTGTTGGACCGGACATCGGCGGTGCTCGACCGGGTGGACCGGACCGCGTTCTTCGCGCGGTTCAACGAAGGCGAGGCGGTGCCGTACTTCTACGAGCCGTTCCTCGAAGCGTTCGACCCGGCCCTCCGCAAGCAGTTGGGGGTGTGGTACACACCGGACCAGGTGGTCCGTTACATGGTGGCCCGCGTGGACAAGGCGCTCAAGGACGATCTCGGCATCGCGGCGGGGCTCGCGGCGGAGAACGTCTATGTGCTGGACCCGTGCTGCGGAACCGGCGCCTTTCTCGCGGAAGTGCTAAGCCGCATCGCCGACAATCTCGGGGAGCAGGGTCTCGGGGCGCTCGCTGGCGCGGCGGTCCGGAGGGCGGCAACCGAGCGGGTGTTCGGGTTCGAGATCATGCCCGCGCCGTTCGTGGTGGCGCATTTGCAGGTCGGCCTCACCATGCAGGATTTGGGCGCGCCGCTGGCGGAGGACGGATCGGAGCGCGCCGGAGTGTTTCTTACCAACGCGCTGACGGGCTGGGAGTCGCGAGCGAACAAACCGCTCCCCTACTTCCCGGCGCTCGAGGAAGAGCGCGACCTTGCGGAAGCGGTGAAGCAGGACATCCCGATATTGGTGATCCTGGGCAACCCGCCCTACAACGGGTTTGCGGGCATGGCGGTGGACGAGGAGCGCGAACTCTCGGAAGCCTACCGCACGGTCAAGCGCGTTCGGAAGCCCAAAGGCCAAGGCCTCAACGATCTCTACGTCCGATTCTTCCGCATGGCGGAGCGGCGCATCGCGAAGGAGACCGGCCAAGGCGTGGTCTGCTTCATCTCCAACTACTCGTGGCTCGATGGGCTGTCCTTCACCGGGATGCGGGAGCGCTTCATCGAAGCATTCGACGCGATCCGGATCGACTGTCTGAACGGCGACAAGTACAAGACGGGCAAGGTCGCGCCGGACGGCTCGCCCGACCCGAGCATCTTCTCCACCGAGGGAGATCCAGTCGGAATCCAAGTCGGCACGGCCATCGCCACGCTGGTGCGCAAGGTGGACCATGCACCCGCCGAAGTCGTCGCGTTCCGGCACTTGTGGGGGCAGGCCAAACCGGCGGAGTTGGCCGCCACGGCCGATGCGGAACCGGACGCCCTGTACTCCGACGTCCCTCCGTTGCTGCCGCTGGGCCTGCCGTTCGCGGAGACTGCGGTGAGCCCCGATTGGTTCGACTGGCCCGCGCTGCCCGACCTGTTCCCCGCTTCGTTTCCGGGCGTCAAGACGAGTCGCGACGGGTTCTTGGTGGACACCGACTTGGATCGCCTCCGGGCGCGCGTTGGCGAGTACTTCGACTCGTCCCTGAGCCACGAAGAGATCGCCCGGCGCTATCCCAAAGTTATGAAGTCCAAGGCGCTGCACGCTGTGCGCGACCGCTACCTGAAACGCGGCGGGCCTGACGAATCCGGGTTCATCCGCTTCGCCTACCGGCCGTTCGACAACCGCTGGCTCTATTGGGATCCGGATGGCCTTCTGGATCGACCGAGGACCGACTACCGTCCCCATGTGTTCAAGGGCAACTCTTGGCTCGAAGCCCGCGAGCGCGAGGCCAAGGAGGATTTCTCTCGCGGAACGTTAGTCCGCGACCTCGCGGACAACTGCGGAAACGGGCTGTCCAGTTGGTTTCCGGCATGGCTTCGCGAGGAAGGCTTGGGCGCGGTTACGGGCACGGAACGTCGTGCCAATCTCTCGGGGTCGGCGCAACAGTATCTGGACCGACTGGGCCTCGGAGTCGAGGACCTGTTCCACCACGTGCTGGCTACCCTGCACGATCCGGCGTACCGAGAAGTCAACGTGGGTGCGCTGCGCATGGAATGGCCGCGCATCCCTCTGCCCGGATGGCCGGACGGCGATGCCGAGGGCGCGGCGCAGGCTCTTGCCCGCTCGGTAACCCATGGGCGTTTGCTGGCCGCGCTGCTCGATTCGGAGCAGCCCGTGTCAAGCGGCGCTGGGACGCCCTTGCGCCCCGAGATAGCCGTGCCGAGCACGGTCGCGGGACGCTACATGGCGGGCAACGATTTCGCCGTAACTGCGGGCTGGGGTCACTTCGGAGCGGGGGACGCCGTGATGCCGGGTAAGGGCCGGCTCGTCGAACGAGACTATCGACCGGAGGAGCGTGCCGCGTTCGCGGAACAGTTTGCCGCTCTTGGTGAAGCGACCCTCGATGTCTACCTCAACGAGGAGGCTTTCTGGCGCAACATCCCGTCCGCCGTCTGGGACTACAGGCTCGGCGGCTACCAAGTGCTCAAGAAATGGCTCTCCTACCGGGAGCGGAAGGTTCTCGGCCGAAGACTACGGCCGGAGGAGGTTCAGCATTTCACCGACACCGCACGGCGAATCGGCGCGTTGCTGTTGCTTTCGGACTCGTCGGATCGAGGGAAAAACGGGTAGCTATGGCGATCCGGGCAAGAAGGGAGACTCGCCTGTTCGCCCTAACGGTAGCCCGCTGAGGGGCCTGAAGACGCCCAAGGAGAAGAACCCCACGCGGGTCGTTCTCTCCGAGGAGGAGTACCAAGCGATGCTCGGGATATCCCGGCAGGTCGATTGGCGGATCCACGTCGCGTTCGCGGTCGCCCACGAGACCGGACACCGAATCGGGGCCATCCGCAATCTTCGGTGGGCCGACATCGACTTCGAGGGCCGCGAGGTGCGGTGGCGCGCCGAGCACGGAAAGGCTGGCTACGAGCACGTCAGACCGATGACGGGCGAGGCGGTAGCGGTGTTGGAGGAAGCGCGGGAAGCGAACCCCGGGAACGGGGAGAGTTTGGTGCTGCCCGCGCCGCCGAACCGTTCGGCGAGCATGAGCCGGGGGCGGGCGGTCACTTGGTGGCACAAGGCCGAGCGGCTCGCGAGACTGGAGCGCGAGCGCGGGAGAGGCTGGCACTCACTGCGACGGAAGTTCGCGTCCGACCTCATGGACCTTCCGCTCAAGGTGCTGTGCGTGTTGGGCGGCTGGCAGGAGGCCCAGACGGTGCTGCGCTGCGGGCACATTTGCATGCCGCTCCCGACGCCTGCGCTGCCACCCTCCTCGCCACGGCCCCGAACACCTAGAGTACAAACATGCCGTCCACCAATGTTTACACCGCTGCAGCCGCTCCTGCGCCGTTCCCTAGGGCACCGCATCGCACAGACCCGCCCGGTCAGCCAGCACCGCATCGCCGCACCACCTCTGCCCGCTCCCCGCCACGGGCACCCGCATCCGGTTCCCAGAACCAGCACCTACGCTGCCCAAGGATTCAGTAATGGAGTACCCAGCGTCCCCCTTACTGAATCATTACGCTTCTCCATCGTTGTTGCGGGCGGTCCGGGCCCAGGCTTGGAGCCGTCGACCGGGACTATCGTCCCGTCCGACGCACGTTGCCTTCTACACCGGTCGGAAGCAACCGATCCGACGTCACTGGACGCGCTGGACGAAGATCGGCGACGACCACGCCACCTCACCTTCCTTATCCGGTTCCTCGGCACTGAAGCCCTGCACGATCCTGAGGTAGTAGTAGCTCTCATTGGGCCGCGGCCGGGCCCGAATGCCGGTCTCAGGGCGTCCCCAGTCCTTGATTGTGGCAGTCTCCCCCATGGAGGCGTCTTGGAAGTTCTCATCCCGGTACTCGAATGCCAGTTCGTCCGAACCGTCCCCTTCCAGCGTGTACGCTGTGCGGTTGTTCTTGATGACTTCGGCCCTCAGAATCGGCGCCGTGCCGCGAACCGTCACCGAGAAGACGGGCGCTTCCCTCGCCTCGATGACCGATCCCTGATGCTGTTCCGCGGCGTGGAAGTCGACAACGATGTTGTCCGTCGAGGCGTATGTCCGGCGGTTCCGGAAGGCGTCCAGCAGGTCTTCGCGTGTCGTAACTCCGTCGCGAACGATGAGGTTCGCGTAGGAGATATGGGTCGAGTAGTGATCGCTGGAGGCGATGAAGCCCATGCGGTAGCCCGCGCCCAAGGCGTTCTGCACCAGGCCGCGCTGGTACGGCGCCGCTCCCGCCCGGCCCGGGCCCAGCGACTCCGGAACCGCAGCGCGGAGTTCCCCCTGCGTCTCGTAGGAGTTCCGATCCCCTTGGTAGATCTCCGTGACCGGGATCACCTCGTCGTCGCGCCGCTTCCAGTCCGTCCCCATCGTGGTTGCTGGAGTGTGTGGGATTCCGATGCCCCCGGTACGCCGTAGGTACGCCCACAGCCGCGGGGGGTCGCGATCGAGCAGCTCCGGAACTTCCCGAACATGCAGGCGCGGCACGCGAAGGCTGAAGACTCCCCGCTTGGCGTGGAAGATGTTGCGGTGCCCGAGCGGAAAGTTGGTGGTCCTCTCGTACCCATACAGCGGAGTGAACCGCCCCGGGACGTGAAACAGGTCCGCCGCCTTCTGCGTGCGCCAGAACTGGAATTCGTTGTCCGATTGCGGATCGGAGGGCTCGTCGGTGTCCAGCCACTGCCCGTAGTTGTGATCGCTCACGCCGAGGAAGTCCAACTGCGCCGCGCTGACCGCGTAGCGATAGGCGTCCAGCAGGGACCCGTCGATAGCGCCGTCCATCGAGATCTCCGTATGGCGGTGCAAGTCGCCACGAACGATCTTCCAAGTCGAGCCGCCCAACTCGAGGCGGTGTCCCCGGACGCGCGCCAAGTCCCCAGCTTCGTCAGGATGCGTGGGACGGTAGTCCGGCGCTGAGCTGGGTTGGAACGGAACTAGCTCGGGGTCTCCACGCTCTCCCCGCACGGCGTCGCCTTCGACGTTGAGGACAGAAATCTCTGCCCTTCGCGGAAGGCCGACTGGCATTCGCCGACCGTCACCCACGACAGCTGCCAGCAGCGAGCCATCCTGCCTTGGAGCGGTGGCGACCACGGTGTCCTGGCGCCCCGTACTGGCGGTCAGCAGGATCGGCGCCAGCCAGCCCTCACCCGCCCAGGTCGTGACGTAGTTGTCGAAGAAGTGGCCGCCGTACCGGCCGCTGGCCCGCCATTGGTGGCGCAGGATGACCCAGACGTTGCCTTCTCCGTCCACGGTCATGCGGGGATTCTGGAAGAGGCGGGGGTTGAGGAACGCGGGCGTTGCTTCGGAAACCGGCTTGGCCGGCTGGAACAACTTCCCCCTATCGAGAACGGCCACGCGGGGCTGCCTGGGGTTATTGGGGTCATAGAGGCGGGAACCCTCCTTGAGCTGGATGCGATGCAACGGATTCTGGTACCCGTAGTCCTTGCCCCAATTTGCGGCACCCTCCTCCCAGCTGACCCAGATCCTGTCGGCTCCGTCCACCGCCACCGAGGCTCGCATCTCCGCCTTCGGCGTGGCCGAGACCTCGATGACCGGCCCCAATTCCCCCGGCGCGGCAGTGCGCAGCAGAATGTCGAATCCGTTCTGGCGGTAAGAGTCCCAAGCCACCCAAGCCCGTCCCGCGCCGTCCGTGGCGACCGCCGGCTCCCAGTCGTCTTCGGGGGAATTGCTGAGGTTCAACTCCGGGCCCCACCCGTCTCGCCCGAGGCGACGGAATAGGATGTCGCTCTGGGCAGCCGCGCCCTCTGACGACCGGCGGAAGCCGGCCCAGACCAAGTTGAGACTGCCGTCGGCACCGGAAGCCATGCGGTGGAAGGCGTCAGGCAACGGATCGTGGGTCAGTTGCTCAGGATCGGACCAACCTCGTTCGCCTCGGTAGGATCCGTACAGGTCGAAGTTGCCGCTTCCGGCGACGCGCTGCAGCCCGTACACACACCAGATCCGGCCCTCAAGATCCTCGCCCAACGCCACGCGGAAATGGTCTCCCGGGGTCGTCACCGACATCGGCTCGGACCAGATCCGGCCGTCCCTGCTGCGAGAGACCAAGACTCGATCGGCGCCGACCAGGTAATCCCCGTCCCTGCGCTCGGTGCGGTAGGAAATCCATGCCAGCCAGTACTCGCCGCTACGCGTTCGGAGAAGGGCCGGATCGTCGTCCTCCGACAGGCTGGACGAGATCCTCAAGGCGGTCGGCACTCGCTCAACCGCGACGTTACCCTGCAGGCCGGCCGGATAGTGCGGTTCCCCGAATGCGATGTCCGCTGGAGTGAATTCCGTGTCCCCCAAGCGGGTGAAGAACCGCAACGGCTGCGTCTCTGGGCCGTTGAGCGCGAGGATGATGCCGGGCGAAGCCACATCGCCGCCGACCGACCGCGTGACGATGTCCCATCGACCGGGTGGCCGCAGCCGGTCCTCATCATGAAGGTGCCAGCCTTGCATGGCGCGAAGCCGGCCTGGCTCGGCCACGCCGCCATTCCAGACCCGCCCGTGCGTACGGGTCTTTGCCGAGAAGGTGACCTTGAAGGTCGAATCCGCCCGAGTCCGCTCAACCGGCGACGCGAAGATCGCCAGCAGCGTGATCAGGCATGGGGTCGCGAGCTTCCTCATGGGTGCCTTTGCCAAGCTGGGACCGACCGCGAAGTGCGACCCGAGCCTTGTGAACTAGATGATGGCATACGCACATGGCAATGCCCTGTGGCGGCGTGCGCCGGCAGGCATGTTGCTGCCCCACCTCGACCGGGTTCGGCAGCCCATCGCCGTGACGCCGCCCAGAGATCCAGCAGCGAGGACCGCTCGATTGGTCTTGATGGACCCGCAGCCGTCTGCCCGTGAAACTGGAACGTCGGCTGGATGCCTCTCGGCGGGAGACAGCGCCATCCGCCGAGCTATTCCGGACAAGCATCCGTCAGCATCATGGACTCCATTGGACTGCAGCCTTCCCCAAGCTTCTTGGTGCCCAAGTACGGATGCTGCCGGTAACACTGCCAGCTTAGCCGCATCGCCACCGTTGACGGTCTCAATTCTCCAGCACGCAATTCCCACGATCGATCGAGCCGGCGGAGACCACGGCGACAGGCCACAGCTGGAAGGAAGGTCCGGTCCAACGGCCTCTGTCCTGCGTGCCCCTCAAGTGATGGCTGGAGCGAGGAGGCCGCCGTCTTAGGCGGTGTCGTGCAGCATGTCCAGCTCCGGGTTGCCGAAGGCAGCGCGCGCCGCAACACTCAGCGTGTCCCGGCCCACGATCGTCTGCAGCATCAGTCATCACTGGAGTTCGCGGTGGAGCTCCGCCACCTCCGGCACCGATCACCGGAGCCGCTCCTGCTGCTCCCCAGCCCAAGGCTAGAGTTCTGCAGTGGACAGGATGTGTGACCCCGTTCTTGGCGTCGCTGGTACCCCCTTCTGGAGAAAGGCGTTTAGCTCGGCGAGTTCCAGAACTCTCGCCTCGCGAACGAACGAAGGGCCTAGTTGCTGTTCACGAAGCGCGAAACGGTAGAGGCAGCGCGACGGGCGTGTGCCCGACGGACTCGTAGCCGCCTGCGACGAGGCCATAGCCCCGCGAACCTCTCTGGCGGGAAGCAATCATGCGGTACTCTGGATTGGGGAAGGGCCGCAAGATTGCAGTCATGGCAAGCAACAATGAGCCCGTCTCGAGGCGCTGTCCAGCGGGCCGACGGCCGGCTCTCCTTCGTTGAAATCGGTCGGCGCCAGGGGCACGGACCGTCAGCGACGGTTGCGGCGCGACGCCGAGGCCGTCCTTGCGGAGGTTCCTGAGTGGTCAAGCCGACCATCGCGACTCTGCCGGGGCTGGCTCCGCAGGCCGGAGTCGCCCGCACGAAGGCATCGCCGATCACTGTCGAGGATCAGTCGATCGCTGGCTTGGTGGCTCAGTTCTCCAGCCTGCAGCAGCAGTCCGGCTCACCCGTCACGGCAATTCGGACCCGCCGTGCGAAGGAGGCCAAGTTCGCCGACCTGCCCGACGGAGTTGATCCGAGATTGCGGCGGGCCTTGGCTGCCAGCGGGATCAAGCGGCTCTACACTCACCAAGCCGCCAGCTGGGACCGCATCCAGTCCGGCAAGCATGTCGTCGTCGTGACGCCGACCGCCAGCGGCAAGACGCTCTGCTACAACCTTCCCGTTCTGAACGCGCTAGCGGCGGACGACGCCACCTGCGCGCTGTACCTGTTCCCAACCAAAGCGCTGGCGGCAGACCAGCTGGAGGAGTTCAACCGCCTCGGCGACGCTCTGGGGGACGACGTCAGGGCCTTCACCTACGACGGTGACACTCCGACGGACGCCCGGCGGGCCATTCGCCGGCGGGCCAGCGTAGTGCTCAGCAACCCGGACATGCTCCACACCGGCCTGCTGCCGCATCACACGCGCTGGGCTAGGTTCTTCGAGCATCTGCGCTTCGTGGTCATCGACGAGCTGCACACTTACCGCGGCGTGTTCGGAAGCCATCTGGCGAACATTCTGCGACGGCTCAAGCGCATCGCGGAATTCTACGGCTCGCGACCGCAGTTCGTGTGCTGCTCAGCCACCATTGCCAACCCGCAGGAGCTGGCGCAGTCCCTCACCGAGGAGGCCTTCGCCCTGGTCGACGCTAATGGGGCCCCGAGCGGCGAGAAGCACTTCGTCTTCTACAACCCTCCCGTGGTCAACGAGCAGCTTGGGATCCGCCGCAGCTACATCAACGAGACGCGTCGCATGGCGCTAACCTTCCTGCGACGCTCCCGTCCCACGCTCGTGTTCACCAACAATCGCTTGGCGGCGGAGGTCCTCACGCGCTACCTGAAGCGGGCCGTGGGCCACCCTCCGGGCGGGGACGCCCCCGTGCGCGGATACAGGGGCGGGTACCTGCCTCTGGAGCGGCGCGAGATCGAGCGTCAGCTGCGCGAGGGCGAGTTGCTCGGCGTGGTTGCCACCAACGCGCTGGAGCTGGGCATCGACATCGGCTCGCTGGACGCCGTCGTGCTGGCCGGCTACCCCGGCTCGATCGCTTCAACTTGGCAGCGGGCGGGCCGGGCCGGACGGCGCCGCGGCGCCTCGATGTGCGTCTTCGTCGCATCGTCGGCCCCGTTGGACCAATACGTCGTCCAGCATCCCGAGCACTTCTTCGAGAGCTCCCCGGAGCACGCCCACATCAATCCGGACAACCTCGAGATCCTCGTGGAGCATGTCAAGTGCGCGCTCTTCGAGCTGCCGCTCCAGGACTGCGAGGAGTTCGGACCTCATCCGATCGGCGAACTGTGCCGCTTCTTGGAGGAGGCGGGCGTCGCCCACCACGCCGGGGGGGCGTGGCATTGGATCTCGGATTCCTATCCGGCCGACGCCATCAGCCTGCGCAACGTCACCAGCGACAACTTCGTGGTGGTCGATGTGGGCAGCGGCTCGCGCGTGATCGGCGAGGTCTCATTCCCCGCCGCTCTCTCCTCCTTGCACGAGAAGGCGATCTACCTGCACGAGGGCCGCCTGTACCATGTGGACCGCTTCGCCTACGGGGAGCGCAAGGCCTATGTCCGGCGGGTCGAGTGCGGCTACTACACGGACGCGATCGAGCACGTGCAAGTGGAGACCTTGGAGGACTTTGGCGAAGGGCCATCCGGTCCCGCGCTGGCGCGGCACGGGGAGGTGCGAGTCACCCGGCTGGTCGTGGGCTTCAAGAAGATTCGCTTCTACACCAACGAGAGTGTGGGCGACGGCAAGCTCTCGATGCCGGAGCAGGAGATGCACACCACCGCCTTCTGGCTCCGCTTCCCGATGCGGTTCCTTCGCGGGCTTCCCTACCCCACCGCGGCTCGGCGGGACGGCTTGATCGGGCTCGGCAACGTGCTGAGGACGGTCGGCGCCGTGATGCTGATGTGCGACGCGAGGGACCTCGGCGTGGCCGCCCTCAACGAGCAGGCAGGACGGGAATCGCACTTGGATCCAGAACTCTTCCTGTATGACAACTATCCCGGCGGCATCGGGCAGAGCGAACCGCTGTTCCGGTTGCGCCGTCAGCTGGGCGCACGAGCCAAGGACCTGCTCGACGCGTGCCCGTGCGAGGGCGGCTGCCCGAGCTGCGTCGGGGCACCCGGCGAGGTCGGCGAGCGCGCCAAGGAAGTGGCGCTGCGCTTGGCCGAATCACTGTCCGACGCGACCGAGAACGGGCCTGCAGGGAGCGACTGAGCGCAAGCGGTCCGTGCCGAGCCGAGCCCGCCCAGACCTTGCGCGGCTGCGCCAGCGGCTCCAAGCTGTAGGTCGCGGAGGGGCGCAGCCCTCTTCGGCAGGACCGTCCGGGACCCACGGCGGGCAGGGCCGACCGCGCCCCGCTTCCTCCATCGGCGGCGAAGTCGTCCAGAACGAGATGGGTTCGTTCCTGCTGCAGCGCCACCTGCTGCCTGCGGACGGCCTGCACGGCCGATTCCCGGTGAAGAGGCTGCAGGCGAGCTCGCCCGACTGGCTGGAGCGCTGCGCGGGTGGCACGTTTCGCGCACCGGACCCGAGGCGCTGGGCATACATCGACACGGAGACCAGCGGCTTGGCGGGCGGCACGGGCACGTTCGCCTTCCTGATTGGCGTGGGTTCGGTCGCCAGCGACGGCTTCCGCGTCCGATTGTTCTTCATGCGGGACTTTGACGAGGAGGCCGCGATGCTGGAGTCTCTGGCAGGCTATCTGGGACGCTTCGACGCGCTGCTGAGCTTCAACGGCGCGAGTTTCGACCTGCCCTTGCTCCAATCCCGGTTCCGAATGCAGCGCATGCCCGATCCATTTTCCGCCATCGGACATGCTGACATGCTCCACCCGGCCCGCAGAATCTGGAAGGGCCGCATGCCGAACTGCCGGCTGGGCACGTTGGAGTCCGAGCTGTTCGGCGTCCGGCGCCGGGGGGACATCCCGGGTGCGGAGATTCCGCAGGCCTACTTTGACTTCCTCCGCACCGGGCGGTCCGAGGCGTTGCGGCGCGTCCTGCGCCACAACGTGCTGGACATCGCCTCGCTGGCCTGCGTCGCGCACCTGCTGATGGAGGCCTTCGCCGCCGGCGAGCGAGCTCGACTGCGCCACGGGTCGGAACTGCTAGGACTGGCCCGCTGGCTGGCGCGGTGGGGCGACGGGGATCGGGCGATCGCGCTACACCGCAGGGCCATCCGAGCCGGCCTACCGCTCCCTGATCGATGTGCGTCGCTGTGGGAGGCGGCGCACCTGGAGCGCCGGGCCGGCAACAACGAGCAGCAGGTCCGGCTGCTCCGCGACCTGTCCCGGATCCCGAGCGACTACCGAGCGAAGGCCCTCATCGACCTAGCGAAGCACTACGAGCACCGGACCAAGGACTACCGACTCGCGCTGCGAATGACTCGCAGCGCCAAACGCATCGCGCCATCCCCTGAGATTGATCACCGCGAGAAGCGCCTGCTGCGCAAGGCCGCGGCCCGCGCCCCTTCCGGCCAACCAACTCCCCGCCCCTCCGCGGCCGCGAGGCCCGCGGTCAGTTCGGCCTCAAGTGCAGCTCCCGCTCCAAGTCCAATTTCTTGAGCAGCAGCTCCTCCACGCGGCCCGAGTCGCCCGCTTCATCCGCTTCCCCGATCTCGCGCTGCACTTCGCGGAGGCAATCGGCGGCAACCGCCCGCCGGATCGCCGCCAGCGCCTGCCGCCCTTGATCCAGCGTGGGCCGCGGGCGGTCCTTGTCGAAGACCAGCTTAGCCAGACGGTCCCGGTCCTCTTCCTCGAGCCGGCCCTCGACCTTGGCGTACTCGAAGGCTTCTCCTGAACTGCGGACGTTGGCCACCGCCTGCAGGATGCCGCGACTGGGCAGGCCGCTTCGGGCAGCCTCCTGCGCCTCCTCAAGCAGCTCTTCGCGCGCCGCCGCACTCTCGACCAGCAGCACCAGCAGCAGCCGCTCACCGTGGGAGAGCCCGTCATCGGGCAGCTTGGGAGCCTGCCGGCGGCGCTTTCCGTGGTTGCTCGAGCGATGCAGCCGGTGCAACGCCACACTCTGCTCCAAGCCGATGTGGTCCGCTAGCTCGGTCACGGTAGTCGCCCGCTGCACTTCGTCCGGAAGCAGCAGGACCGTCTTGAGCAGCTTCTTGAAGGCCGCGGTGCGACCTTCCGAAGCCGAGAGGTCGAACTGGTGCCGCGACCGGTCGAGCAGCCACCGGAAGTAGCGCGGGGCTCGTTCCAGCCGCTCCCGGTAGGCCGCTCCTCCGTGCTTCCGGCAGTACTCGTCCGGATCCAAGCCGCCCGGCAGCTCAAGCACGCGCACGTTCATCCCCTCGCGCAGCAG
This sequence comes from Bryobacterales bacterium, assembly GCA_963662745.2. GTDB lineage: Bacteria > Acidobacteriota > Terriglobia > Bryobacterales > UBA6623 > VXMF01. Next base: position 965,987 of record CAXXUI010000001.1, on the reverse strand, counting down.
CAGTTCCACGGAGCGCTCAGCGGCCTCTCGGCCAGCACGGTCCGAGTCGAAGTTGACCGTCACCGTGTCGCAATGCCGCCGGAGGAGGCCGATCTGGGCCGATGCCAGCGCCGTGCCGCAGGTCGCCACGGCGTTGCGGACGCCGGCGCGCCATACGCCGATCACATCCAAGTACCCTTCCACGAGCACGGCCAGATTGGTCCGCCGCATCTCGACTCGCGCCCTGTGCAGGTTGAAGAGCACCGCTCGCTTGCGATACACGGGCGTCTCCGGGGAGTTCATGTACTTCGGCTGGACCTCCGGCCTGAGGACGCGGCCGCCGTACGCGATGATCTTGCCCATGTCCGAGTGGATGGGAATCATCAGTCGGTCCCGGAAGCGGTCGAACTTGGACCCGTCCTCCCTGGACGACATGACGAGGCCGGAATCCCGGACGTCGCCCCAAGTGAAGCCGCGATTCGACAGGTGGTTCACCAAGCCTCCGCGCCGCGGCGCGAAGCCCAGCCCGAACTCCTCGATCTCAGGCGCGGCCAGTCCGCGCCCGCCCAAGTATCGGCGCGCTTGGGCTCCGGCCGGGCCCCGCAGCTTCTCCAAGTAGAGCTCCTGCGCCAGCTCGTGAATTCTCAGCACCGCCTCGCGCCGGTTGGCTGCGGAGTCCGCTTGCGGGCTTCCGGCCCTGCGCGGCACCTGCAGGCCTTGCTCCTCGGCCAAGGCGGTCAGCGCCTCGAAGAAGCTCAGCGACTGCAGCTCCATCAAGAAGGAGAACACGTCCCCTCCCTTTCCGCAGCCGAAGCACTTGAAGATCTGCAGGCGGCTGTGCACCGAGAACGAGGGCGTGCGCTCCGAGTGGAAGGGACACAGCCCGATGTAGCGGCTCGACCCGGATTGGCGGAGCCGGACATGCCTGCCGATCACCGTGACGATGTCGGCGGAGGCCTTGACTTGCTGGGCGAAATCCATCGGCCCCTCAGCGGCGGCCCTCAGGCGGCGGACGGCCTAGTCGAGGAGCTTGATGCGGATGTTCTTGTAGCGGACCACGCTGCCCGGATCGTGGCCTTGGAGCGCGATGGTCCCGTGGTCCAGCCGGCGCCCCGGGAAGTCCTGCCCTCTGCCGCTGGGAAGCGGGCGCAGCCCGTCCCAGTCGTCTGGCTGGACCCAGTTGGTGATCAAATGCCCGTCGACATAGATCTTGACGCTGTTGCCGCGCACCACGATGTGCTCCTCGAACCAGACGTCGTCCTCGGCGGGAGGAACCAGGTTGTCCAGCACGGCGTACAGCCCGCCCGTCTTGCGGGGGTCCCGCGCGAAGGTGTTGTTGACTTGGACTTCGAAGCCCTTGAGCGGCCAGCCCTCCTCCTGGTACTCGGTGTGAAAGTAGATCCCACCGTTGGAGTTGTGGCTCGCCATCACGTCGACCTTGAGCTCGAAGTTGCGGAACTCGGCTCCGCCGACCTCCCCGGCGTAGAACAGGTGGGCTCGAGGGCCGTTGGCGACGATGGCCCCGTCCTCGATCCGGAACGTGCCTTGGTTCTCAGTGCTCAGCTTCCAGCCGTCGAAGGTGGAGCCGTCCCACAGGTCGATCCAATCGTCGGCCGCCGCGGGCGAGATTGCGCCGAGCAGGAGCGCGACGCAGGCAAGCTGGATGACTGTACTCTTCACGCGGTCATTGTACCGGACTCCCGGCTTGCCCTCGCCGGCGCTCGGTCGCCGGGCGCGGCTGGGCGCGTGCCCGCTACTGCCGGAAGGCGTTGCGGAAGATGCCGCGCACGGTTCGGCGCGTGTTCTCAACGAGCTTGCCGAGCGGCTGGTTACGGATTTCGGCCGGCAGCCAGCGCGCCACGAGCTCGGCCAGCTGCTCGCGCTGCCACTCGGTGGGCGGCAGCGACTGCGACGAGGAGCCCCGCGCCAGCCTGCCAGCGTGGTCCAGCGTCCGGAAGATCAGGGAGGCGCGCAGCAGGTCGTCGAGGTCCTGCCCGTACTCCGGCCGCGATTGGCGGATGATCTCGATGCGCTGAGGCGTGTTCAATGACTCGTAGAACGACTCGGCGTGCAGCAGCCGCCAGTACAGCAGGATGAAGTCGATGTCGTAGTACCCGCCCGCGCCGGACTTGAGCGGCTTCGACTGGCCCTTCTGCGCCTCGATGCGCCGGCGCATCCGCACGAGTCGGTCGGCAACCTCCCCCTTGCGTCCGAAGCCCCGCCAGATCACCTCCTGCAGGCCGGACAGGAACTCTCTGCCGCCAACGCGGGCCCCCGCCACCATGCGCGCCTTCATGTAGGTGATGGCCTCCCAGGGCTCCGCCGCGCCGGAGAAGTACGTCAGGTATTGCGATTCGGCCTGCACCAGCTCACCGTCCCTGCCCAGCGGGCGCAGCCGCGGATCGAGCGCGAACATCTGCCCGTCCGCCGTGTAGCTGCTGACGATGCCGATGATCCGGTTGGCGACCTGCGTCCAGAATGCTGCTCGCCCACTCTCGCTGTCGGGAATCACGAACACCACGTCGGCGTCGGACCCCAGGTCGAACTCGCGCATCCCGAGGCGCCCCAAGGCTATGATGCGCATGCCGTCTTCGGTCTCCGTTGGCCCTTTGGCCGCAGCCAGCGTCTCGCGAAGCGCCAAGCTGTAGGCGGCGCGGAGAATCCAAACCGCCAGCTCGCTCAGTTCGGAGGTGGTGGAGAACACGTCGTCCCCGCGCCACAGGGAGCGGGCTTGGATCGCCAGCATCTGCCGGCGGAAAAAGCGGCGCAGCATGGCCGCAGACTCGTCGGGATCCCGCGACCGGTCAATGGCGGCGCCGACGGCCGGATGGATCGGCCTGCCTTGGCCGTCCGAGGCCATGGGGACCGTGCGCGGGGCCGGCCGATGGCCGGTGGACAGCTCCGCCACATCCTCGGGGAAGCTCAGCAAATAGCGCGCGAAGTGCGGGCTGTACTCCATGATCTCGCGAACGCAGGACACCAAGCCGGGACGCTGCTCCAGGATGCCCATCACCGCCGGCTCGGCCACGACACGCTCCAGGAACTGCTCCATCGCGCGGTTGCCCCAGCGCAGGCTCAGGCCGTCGAAGTGCGTGGCCAGTTGAGGAGAGAACTGGAGCACTTGCGGAAGGTAGGCGCGCCATGCGGCCGAGGTGACCGGCGGAGCTCGCTGCGGCTTGGGGGCCGGTGCGTCGGCGACCTTGAGGACGCGCATCGTCCTCGCGCTAGGAGTCTCGGTCTTCCGGTCGCGGATCACCCGCTCGTAGATCTCGGTGACCGCCGAGAAGTGCTCCCTCACCTTGGCCTGCAGGGCCGCTCCGGGACCGGCGTCCTTCCGAATGCCCATCTGGAACGCAACGCGCTCAAGCGCCTCCCCGCGAGCCGGCAGCTCGTGCGTCTGGCGGTTGTCCGCCAGCTGCAGGCGGTGCTCCACCGTGCGCAGGAAGCTGTACGCTTCGTAGAGCTTGGCGTAGTCCCAGCGCCCCAGATAGCCCTTCTCGCGCAGGCGGTGCAGAGCGTACATCGTCCCGCCGCTGCGCAGGAACCGGTCCTGCCCCCCATACAGCCGCTGCAAGCACTGCACTAAGAACTCAACATCCCGGATCCCTCCGGGATCCAGCTTCACGTCCAGCGTGCCGGCCGGCCGCAGGCGCCTCTGCTTCTGCATGCGGTCCCTGGTCTCGGCCAGCTTCTCGATTTGCGAGAAGTCCGTCGTGGTCCGGTAAATCCGGGGCGTGACGATGCGCAAGAAGCGGCGTCCTAGCGGCAAGTTGCCGGCCACGGGCCGGGCCTTGAGGAGCATCTGGAGCTCCCAGTCCCTAGCGCGGTTGAAGTAGTAGCGCACGGCGGACGACATCGGCACGACCAGCTCGCCGGCGCTGCCCTCCGGACGCAGACGCAAGTCCACTCGGTAGCTGAAGCCTTCGGGGGTCATCATCGACAGCATTCGGGTGAGACGCATCGCCAGCTGGGTGGCGAAGTCGTCGTTGGTGGTCACGACGGGCCCCCAAGTGCTTCCCGCGCCAGTATGCAGGTACATCAGATCGATGTCCGAGCTGAAGTTCAGCTCGCCGCCTCCGAGCTTGCCCAGGGCGAGCACGGAGAAGTGGCACAGGATCTGGGCGGAGTCGATGTCGCACAGCGGCCGTCCGAAGCGCCGCACCAGCTGCTGCCGGATGTGGTCGTACGCCCCCTGAATGGTGACATCCGCCAGAGTCGACAGGTCGAGTGCGATGTCAGCCACCGGGGCGACCGACAGCAGATCACGCAAGGCGATGCGCAGCATGTGCTTGCGCTTGAAGCGGGCGAGCAGCAGCGCGGCGGCCTCGTCGTCGGCGTGGGCGATGAAGGAGCCGAGGTCCGATCGCAGCTCGCCGTGCGGGATGGTCCGTTCGAGGTTGTCTGGGTTCAGAGCCCAGCGCAGCAGCTCGGGCCAGTTGAGCAGCAAATTCGAGAGGTAGCGGCTGTTGCCGAACACCGTCAGCGCCGCGTCCAAGGTTCTCCCGTCGCAGTCTTCCGGCTCGGGCTTCCACGGCAGGTTGCGGAAGTGCTCAACGAGATTGCGCAGGGCCGCATCCCGGTCCGGAACGGTCTCGAGCAGCTTCGGGACTTTCCTTGCCGCGCTGCGGGGGACGAGCGGTTCCAGCTGGGCGAGCAGTTCGGCCGTGTGGCGCCCGCCCTGGCGGTCGAGTTGCATATCCGGGGGCGTGCTCGCAGGATATCGCACCGGAGCATTGCAATCTCAGACGCCCTTGAAGCACAATGGGGCGAGGGGATGGAGGCTTGCAGATGATGACCCGACGAGTGTTTGCACTCGCCTGCGCAGCCGGTGGCGCCGCGTCAGGAGAGACTCGCCAAGAGAAGGGCAAGCGGCTGGTCGAGGAGGCGCTCGCGGCAGTGGGGGGGGCGAAGTTCCTGGACATCCGCACCCAGGTTCGGTCGGGCCGGGCCTACTCGTTCTACAACCGCCAAGTGCGCGGCCAAGCCAGGATCACGATCTACGACCGGTTCGGCCCACTGCGCCCCGACGAGGGTCAGGACTGGCTTCCGACCAGCCGGCGCGAGGTCTACACCGAGAAGGGGGACTACTACGCCTTGTTCCTCAACGGCGAGGGTTACGAAGTCACCTACCGGGGCGCGGCCCTGCAACCGGAGGACTACATGGAGCGCTACCGCCTCGCGGCCCGGCGCGACATCTTCCACTTCTTCCGCTACCGAATGGAGGAGCCCGGCCTCTACTACTTCCACAAGGGCACGGAGATTCTGGACAACGTCCCCTGCGACGCCGTGGACATCGTTGACGCCGACGGCGAGGCGATCACCCTCTACCTCAGGCAGGCGGACGGCGTGCCGGTGCAGCAGGAGTACCTGCGCCGCGACCCAAAGTCGCGGATCCCTTACGAGGAGAAGTCCGTATTCGGGCGGTACAAGCCGGTGGGGGACGCACTGCTGCCGTGGATCGTGCGTCGCGAGCGGGACGGCGAGCGCGTGTTCGAGCTCTACGCTGAGAGCTACCTCGTCAACGAACCGCTGAGCTCGGAAGTCTTCAAGATCCCGTCGGGCGTGCCGATTCTGCCTCCCGACCCCTAGCCTCAGGCATTCCGAGTCCTCCGGTGATCAGGCGGCTCGGTTGAGCCACCGGTTCGAGAATCGGTGCACGGCGAGGAACAGGGCGGCCAGCAGAATGCCGCAGACCACGGCAGCGGCGAGGTGGTCCCGGAAGTACGACAGCGCCGCGTCGCCGAACATGCGGAAGAGCAGCACGATCCCGACGTAGCGGATCAGCCGAGCGAACGCGATCGCCGCCGCGAACGGCAGCAGCGACATGCGGAAGATGCCGGCGGCGAGCACGACGGGCTTCATCGGCAGGGGCAGCGGTATGGCGGCCACCGGCAGCAGGACTGCCGCCCCCCATCCGCCGACCAGCGACTCCAGCCGGTCCAGTCCGTCCGGCGACAGGCGCCGGGCCAAGGTGGCGGCCCCTACGCCCCGGCCGATGAAGTAGAGCACCATGCTGCCAAGGGTGGAGCCGAGGACCGCGAGGCAGGCGGACCAGTAGGCGACATCGGGGCTGAACTTGGCTTGGGCGAGCAGCAGGGCGTCGACCCCCTGCGGCATCGGGATCAGCGCGCTGTCGGCGAAGGAAACAAGGAAGGCGCCCCATGGGCCCAAGAACCGGGCAACCGACCCGATCCACTCCCCAAGCTGGCCGATCCATGACAAGGGCGTCTGGCCCCCATTGTCCGCCACTCGCCGGGCCGAGCTGCAGCAGCGCTAGACGGGGCCCGCCGCCGCGACTCAGCGACGCTTCCCGCCCCCGCCGCGGTGTCACATCCCCCAGACCGTGATCTCGATCCCGCGGCAGAACTCCTGCCGCCGGAACAGGCGCTGCGACCAAGTCCTGCCCTCCCGCAAGTCGAACACTACCAAGTGTCCCGACTCCGCGGCGTACTGCTCCATGTACTCGGCGGTGTGGTGGACTCCTTGGGCAATGACCACCTCCATGCGGCGGCCTTCCCTGAGGATCTTGCACTCAATCAGGTAGCGCAGCTCGCGGCGGCCCTCATGCGGCCAGCGCACGAGCAAGTCCGTACGCCCGCGGCCCAAGCCCGACTCGCGCTCGACCGTGCCGATGCCTTCGACGATGTGGCCGAGGAACGATTGGAGGTTGAGCTGCGGGCCGGCCTCGTAATAGCCGAACCTCTGGGCCCAGTGGTCTGAGTTCTGACGGCAAAACTCCTGGAAGCGCTCCATCAGGGCGCTGACATCGAGGCGGCCGACGGCGTCAATGTATCTGGCGGCATCCTCTTCCAAGTCGTCCCGGAATGAGTAGGTGAGCTCTCTGGAAACTGCCTCCCGGTAGATCGGACTGGAGATCTGCACGGGTGCGGTCGGAGCAACGAGGCCTAGGTCCCTGACATACTCCAAGTCCCTGCTCGTGAACTGGTGGCGCTCGGTGCCCGCCAGGAGCGGTTCGACGACGCGTCGCACTCGGGACTCGCGCAGCTTGTTGGCGAGCTGGTCGAAGTGGGTCGGGCGGTTCCCGATCAGGGCGTCCTTGGCGCCGGCGAGCGACGCGACGCGAATCGGCACCGAGCGATCCAGCCCGCCCGGATCCTCGAAGCAGGCCTGGTAGGCGAGCGCGTTCACGAGCCAGGGCTGCCCGCCGGTCATCTCCATGATCCGGCCCGCCATGCCTTCCTCGAACCGCTGGCCGGTCTGGGCCTGGTGCTGGTTGATCAGAACCTGCACTTCGGACTCGGTGAAGTTTGCCAGGCGGAGCGACTTGGCCTTGATGTTGAAGGCGCTGCCCCTCGCGATCGCGGGCCTGTCCTCTCGCGAATAGACGCGGTAGTTGCGGACATCGCGGACGCCGCACAGCACGACGCTCTGCGGGAAACCGGACGGGCGCAGGTCGTAGCCGGCTCGCAGCTGGCGCAGAAGCGAAATCAGCGAATCCCCGACCAGCGAATCCACCTCGTCGATCAGAAGCACCAGCGGTCCGGGCGATGACTCCGCCCAGCGGCCCAAGGCCACGTTGAGCGCGTTGTCGGGGCCGTACTTGTCGAGCAGATCGGCCATGACCTGGTTGATGAAGCCGTCCTGCAGCATCGTCCGCGCCCGCTCGCCGAACTGGCCGAGAATCGCACGCATCGCCCGGGGCACGTCTTCGCGCGCGGTTTGCGCCACCTCGAGGTTCACGTACACGCACCGCACACCTCCCATCGAGTTCAGCCTCTCCGCCAGAGCGAGCAGGGTCGAGGTCTTGCCCGATTGGCGCGGAGCGTGGAGCACGAAGTACTTCTTCCTGCGGATCAGGGTCAGCACTTCCTTGAGGTCCACTCGCTGCAGCGGCGGGACGCAGTAGTGCTCGGCCGGCATGACCGGCCCTTCGGTGTTGAAGAATCGCACGTCTCCTTGAGTATCATACGCCGCCCGCTCGGCTTGGAGCGGGTTCTGCTGTGTCGTTCACTGCATGACTGCTTCAGATTGGACTCCACCACGGTCGGGCCAGCCGGGAGAGTGCCCCGCAGCGGACTCCCGCGGAGGCTCGCGCCAGGCGAGCCGTGTTGACTCGGGCCCCCTCGGACAGGCCGCTCCGAGATCGGCAGCCACTGCGTCACGACGGAGCGGGCAGCGTCGCGCCGTACCGCTTCCAACGGGCGGGAGACTGAATGCCGATTCGCCCCTCCTGCTGGCGGGACGGCGGGCCCTGATCAGAAGGAGACAGACTGTTCCCGAGCGAGTCGCCAGCCCCCGCTAGGGCTGACCATTTCGGAGCGTACTCCGAATTGGTTAGACTAGATGGGAGAACGGTGCGAAATGGACGACTACCGGCGCATTCTCCGCTTGGACTTGCCCGCTGGCCAGTCAGCATTCCTGTGGGGGCCCCGCAAGACTGGTAAGACTACCCTCCTGCGCCAGCAGTTCGGCGGTTCGCCGTGGTTCGACCTGTTGGACACCCGCCTGCTCCTCGAGCTGAGTCGCGCGCCGTGGCGGCTGTCCGAGCGCCTCATGGCGCTCGACACGCGAGAGCGTTCCCAGCCCGTCGTCATCGATGAAGTGCAGAAGGCGCCCCGGCTGCTCGACGAGGTGCAGCGCCTGATCGACAGTGCTGGGCTCCGCTTCGTGCTCTGCGGGTCGAGCACCAGGAAGCTGAAGCGCGGCGGCTCGAACCTGCTGGGAGGCCGCGCCTGGCGCTACGGACTGCATCCCCTTACGCGGGCCGAGGTGCCCGACTTCAACCTGCTGCGGGCGCTCAATCGAGGCCTAGTGCCCCAGCACTACGATTCCGAACACCACCGCCGGTCGCTGGATGGCTATGTGACGGACTACCTCAAGGAGGAAGTCTTCGACGAGGGCCTTACGAGGCGAGTGGGCGCGTTCTCGCGATTCTTCGACGCGCTGGCGTTCAGCCACGGCGAGCTACTCAACTACAGCAATATCGCCCGGGATTGCGGCGTCTCATCGAAGACGGTTCGAGAGTACTTCCAGATCCTGGCGGACACGCTGGTCGGCACCTTGCTGGAGCCCTTCGCCCGGCGGCGGTCCCGGGCCATCATCGTGCGCGCCCCGAAGTTCTTCCTATTCGATGTCGGCGTGGCCGGGCATGTCGCGGGACGCCGTATCGGGCGCGAGGCGGGCGAGGAGTTCGGCAGGGCGTTCGAGCATTTCATCCTGATGGAGCTGCTCGCCTACCGAACGTACTCCGAACTGAGCTTCCCCGTCTCGTACTGGCGCACGAAGTCGGGCTTGGAGTGCGACTTCGTCCTCGGCGGCGACGCGGAGGCGGCAGTCGAAGTCAAGGGCGCCCACCGGTTGGGGCCTAGAGACCTCAACGGCATCCGGGCGTTCGCCGAGGAGCACCGCCCGCGCCAAGCGATCGTGGTCAGCAACGAGAGCGCGCCCCGCGCGATCTCGGACGGCATCCGGATCCTGCCCTGGCGGGTGTTTCTCGACCAGCTCTGGAGCGGCGAGCTGGTCCGCTAGTTGAAGGGGCGGAGGACCACCACCGCACCGGCTTGAGAGTCGGCTCCGTCCCCGGCTAGCCGGCGTGCCGCAGGGTGGCCAGGAACTCGATCAAGTCAATCAACTCCTGCGTGGTCATCGCGCTGACGAGGTCCTCCGGCATGATCGACAGCTTGGCCTGGCGCCTCTCCAAGATATCCGCCGGCCGGAGCCGGATCTCGTCCGCTGCTTCGGTGCGCAGCACCACCCTCTCGGCCGAGTCTTCGAGCAGGATCCCGGTCACTAGGCCGTGGGTTGAGGTGTCAAGAATCCAGGTGACGTATTCCGGAGCGATGCCCTCGCTCGGGTGCAGGATCGCGTTCAGCATCCCCTCCTTGCCGTACTTGGATGCGATGGCAGCCAAGCTGGGGCCAACCAGCTCCTCCCCCGGCACCAGCGAGTGGCACTTGGCGCAGTTCGCGCCGTCCTTGCGCTCGAACTCCGCCCGGCCCCGCTCGACGCTGCCCACGCCCTCGACGATCTCCCTCGCGCGGACCACCGGGCGGTCGTTCCTGCTCTTCGGCGGCGGCAGGACCTCCGCGGCTGCGACCCGGATCTCGGGGTCGCGGGAGGAATTGACGATCGTCGCAGCCGCCGCGCGGAGCTCGGCCGGGAGCTCTTGGGACCGCTCCAGATTCAGGATCGCCCGCTGCCCGGAGGGTACTCGTCCGAGCGTGCGCAATGCGGCTGTTCGGACTTCGTTCGGAGCGTCCGACAGGATCACATCGACAAGCATCGGTTCAGCTTGGGCCCGCAGCTGGGCCCAGAGGCCCTCGATCGCCGCGATCCGGAGCATCGACGGACCCGTCGTGACCTGCGCCGCGAGCAGTTCCGCGACGCCTTCGCCGCCCACCGCGCCCAGACTTCGGATCGCAGTGGCGCGGTCCGCGTCGTCGCCTTCCGGGTCCGCGGCCAGCTCCTTGAGGGCCGGAGCCAGGGCGGGACTGGCGAGAGCCCCGGCCAGCTCCAGCGCCTGCGACCGGGTCTGGCCGCTCTCGATGGCCCGGTTCACAGCTGCGATAACGTCCGCGTGCCCGCGATGGTCGGACCACTCGCTGAACAACTGCTTGCCCAGGAAGTACAGCGCCCGGTTCCTGATGTCGGCGCTCTCTCGCGGATTCGCCGCGAGGCGCGCGACGGTGCGGGCGGCTTGGGCCGAGTCCATCCATCCCAGTGCTTCCAGTGCCTGCAGCCGCTGGGATGCGGGCGACGAGGCGCTAGTGGCGACACGCGCGAGCAGCTGAAGCGAAGCCGGCGCTTGCAGGACACGGTACAAGTGGGCCAGCTTCACAGACCACTCGCCGTCGGAAGAGCGCAACCCCTCGAATAGTTCGTTCTCGGCACCCCGGGCGCCGATGCCCAAGGCGCCCAGGTACCAGCGGTCCTCGCCGTCATACCGTTGCGCCAGTTTCAGCCAAGCGGGAACGCGGACCTCCGTGGGTGCGTCTCGGAGCATCACGGCTGCCTCGGCCCTCACCCGCGGGTCAGGATCCTCCGCCAGCATTCTCAACCTCTCTCCGAAGTCCAGCCCATGTAAGCGGGCGACTCGAAGCGCCAGGATACGGAACCGAGCGTCCTCAGAGGAGATCGACTCCTCCAGAGCGGCGCTTCCAGCCTCCCCCAGCGCGGCCAGGAGCCACAGGCCGCGTGCGCTCGCAACGCCTCCGGCAGACCACGCCCGGGAGAGGACTTCGGCGCGGTCCGCCTCGCCCCTCAGCAGCAGCTCTTCGTAGGCGCGGTACCGCGTGGCTTGGTTGGGCGACGCGAATGCGGCCAAGACGCCTTCGTCGCTCCCGAGGTCGAACTCGGGGGGCGTCGAACGGTGGCCAGCCGGCGCGAGGCGGAGGACTCGCCCGCGCTCGATGTCCAGCATGTTGTGGCCGCCCACGACGGGGTCTTGCCAATCGGCGATGAATACCGAGCCGTCAGGCGCCACCGCCAAGTCGCTCGGCCGGAATAAAGGGTCCGTCGAGACCACCGTGTTCTCGGGCGCCATCGAGTAGCCCGCGCCGTCGGGCGACAAGAAGAAGGTCTGGATCAGCCGCTTCCCGGGCTCGGCGTGCAGCAGCTGCCCGCGGTACTTGGGGGGCAGCAAATCGCCCTCGTAGACGACAAGCCCGGCGGGTGATCCCGGACCGGTGCGGGCGACGTAGGGGAACGTGTCGGGCCGCTCCTCGTGGAAGTGCGTTCCTCGATCCTCTCGCCATCTCCGGCCGCTTGGGCCCCAGTACCCGAAGTTCGCTCCTTCCATGACGTGCAGCAGCCGGGTCCACTGGTTGCCGTCGTCGTCGTTGTCGGTCTGCCAGACCGTCCCGAACGAGTCCAAGGCGACCTCGTACGGATTGCGGGCATTGTGGGCAAGGACCCGGAAATCGGTCCCGTCCGGTCGCACTGACTGCACGGTTGCTGCGTAGTACGGCCCCTCGTTGCTGCTGCGGTACGTGTTTCCCGACTGATCGGTCGTCTCGAAGCCCTGATCGCCGGAATTGAAATAGTAGCGCCCGTCGGGGCCGAAGATGATCGCGTGCAGCCCGTGATCATGGTCGACTCCGGCCCAGCCGGACAGCAAAGTCTCCTTGGAGACGATCCGGTCGTCCTCATCCTTGGTGTAGACGATCAAATCCGGCGATTGCGAGACGACCACCTTGCTGCCGAGCACGGCAATGCCGAGCGGGGCAAGCATGTCGGGGTGCTGGTCGAACACCCTGCGCGAGTCCGCCAAGCCGTCGCCGTCCGTGTCGGCCAGAATCACGATCCGGTCCCCGTCCAAGTCGGTTCGAGGACGGCCCTTGAGGTCGCTGCGATAGTTGACCGACTCGATGAACCACACGCGCCCGCGCTCGTCAATGTCAAAGTTCGTGGGATTGACCAGCAGAGGCTCGCTGGCCCAGACCGTCAGCTCCAGTCCAGCGGCCACTTCGAAGTCTTCGCCGGCCGGGCGCGGCTCAAGGCTGCAGGCCCCAACTGCCACTGCCACGGCGACCAAGAGCGGGATCCAATCGTGCTGGCGACGCATGCTGCCCCGATTCTAACCCCGTAGCCCGAGAGCCCTTTGCCGGCGCCGAGGACGCCTGCCTGTGAGGTGGCAGGCGCGCCGCAGCTTCCGCGAAAAGGCACCGAAGCCCGGCCTGGCGCGTGGACTCGGGTTTGCAATCGGCGGGATCTGGTAAGGGCCTGCCTGCTGGCTCGCGTATAATCTATATGGCATGAACGACGAATCGAGGAATACTGTAGGCTGGCTGCTGGCTGCTTGGACGGTACTGGCCCTCGCCGTGCCCGCGGGCGCCGTGGACTTCCAAACGGAAGTAAGGCCGCTCTTGGCGGACAAGTGCTTTCAGTGCCACGGCCCAGACGCGGCCACTCTAATGGCGGACCTGAGGCTCGACCGCAGGGAGGGCGTCTTCGGCGATCGCCCTAACGGCGTGCCGGTCGTGCCTGGCGAGGCCGAACGGAGCACGCTGTACCAGCGCATCACACACTCCGATCCGGCGCTCCGCATGCCGCCCGAGTACTCGCACAAGAGTCTTGAATCCGGCGACGTAGAAATCCTGCGCCAATGGATCGAGTCGGGAGCTGAGTGGACCGGGCATTGGGCTTTCGAGATCCCGCGCAGACCGGAGCTGCCCCCGGTCAGCGACCCGTCCCGGGTCCGCAACCCGATTGATCGCTTCGTGCTGGCGCGACTGGACCGGGAGGGCTTGGCACCGGCCCGCGAGACCGACCGCCGAAGCTTGGCTCGCCGGGCGGCGTTGGACGTGACGGGCCTGCCCCCCAAGGTCGAGCTGCTTAACGAGTTCCTCGCTGACTCCCAGCCCGGCGCCTACCAGCGCTATCTCGACCGCCTCTTCTCGTCCAAGGCATACGGGGAGCACAGGGCGCGCTACTGGCTGGACGCGGCGCGCTACGCCGACACGCACGGCATCCACATCGACAACTACCGCGAGATGTGGCCGTACCGGGACTGGGTCATCGGCGCGTTCAACCGCAATCTGCCGTTCGACCAGTTCACTGTCGAGCAGGTGGCGGGAGATCTGCTGCCGGATCCGACCATGGACCAGCTCATCGCCTCAGGATTCCACCGTTGCAACGCCACGACCAACGAGGGCGGGGTCATCCCCGAGGAGTACGAGGTCATCTACGCGAAAGACCGCGCCGACACCACGGGCACCGTGTTTCTGGGCTTGACCGTCGGGTGCGCAACCTGCCACGACCACAAGTTCGACCCGATCACGCAGCGCGACTTCTACGCCATGACCGCGTTCTTCCGCAACACGACCCAGTACGTGATGGACGGCAACATCTCCGACACGCCGCCGTACATCATCGTGCCGGCTGACGGGGACCGCCAGCATTACAGCGAGGTGCTTGCGGAGCTGCGCCAGGCGCGGGCCGACCTCGAGGCCGCGACAAGGGATCCCGGCCCCGAATTCGAGAAGTGGCTTGCCTCCGGCAAGTACCAGACACTTCAGAGGCCGCTGCAGACGCCAGGGACGACGCTGCACGTCACGCCGCAGCGGGTGGTTGCGGACGGGGTTGAATCGGCGGCGGCGCTGGCCGACGGGATTCGTGAGGGAGATGGCCCGGCCCCGAACGCCCCCGCCCTTGAGTTCTCCGACGACGGCTATCTGGAGCTGGACAGTCCGGCAATCGATGTCGATCAGCCGTTCTCGCTGGCGTTCTGGGTGCGGCATCCGAAGGACGCAGGCTCCTATGTCGTGGCAAGCCAGACGGACCCGGAGAACAAGATGCAGGGCTGGACCGTCACGTTGGGCGGACGCCAGATCGTGTTCTCGATGACTGCCGTGCGGGACGGCAAGCAGACCTCCATTCAGATCCGCCCGAACAACCAGTACCAGCTCACTCCCGGAGAGTGGAAGCACGTCACCGTGACCTACGACGGATCGGGCGAGCGGGCCGGCTTGAGCTTCTACTACAACGGCGATCGCATGCCGTTCCAAGGCAGCGAGTACTTCGAGAAGCTGAAGGGCCGGGCAACGGCCGACGCTCCAGTTCTCTTGGGCCGCGGCTATTACCGGGATGATGACGAGGTGAAGCATCGCGGTCTGGGCGGAGGCGCGGTCGCGGACTTCAGGATGTACGCTCGCGAACTCAGCTTGGAGGAGGCCAAAGTGGTCGCCAGCTGGCCTGCGATCAAGGCTGCCCGTGAGAAGGCCGTGGCCGAGCTGAACGAAGAGCAGAAAACGGTGCTGGGCCTGCACTACCTCAGCGTCCATGACGGGCGGTACCGCTCCGGCATCGAGACGGCCAAGGCTGCCGAGCGTGAGATCCGCGAGGTACGCCGCCGGGGCGCCGTCACGCACGTGATGCAGGAGCAGGAGGGCGCCGAACCCGAGGCTCACATCTTGTTCCGCGGCATGTACGACCAGCGTCGCGACAAGGTGCCGGCCGCAACGCCGGGCTTCCTCCCGTCGGTCGACCTCCCGGGGACGGTGAACCGCCTTCACTTGGCCCGGTGGCTGGTTGACAGCAGGAACCCGCTGACATCCAGAGTCGCTGTGAACCGCTTCTGGCAGCAGGTGTTCGGCGAAGGACTGGTCCGCACGAGCGACGATTTCGGCTCGCAGGGCGAGCCGCCGTCGCATCCGCAGCTGCTGGACTGGCTGGCCGTGGAGTTTCGCGAGAGCGGCTGGAACGTGAAGGCGCTGCTGCGCTTGATGCTTTCCTCGTCGGCCTACCGGCAGTCTTCGCAGGCGACCGAGGAGAAGCTGGCGAAGGATGCGGGCAACCGGCTGCTCTCGCGCGGGCCGCGGTTCCGCATGGATGCGGAAATGCTGCGGGACTACGCGCTCGCAGCCAGCGGAATCCTGACTGAGAAGATCGGTGGACCGAGCGTCAAGCCCTATCAGCCCGACGGAGTCTGGGAGTCGGTAGCGATGCCGAGCAGCAACACCAAGAGCTACTCGAGGGACTCGGGGGCGAGCCTATACCGGCGCAGCCTGTACACGTTCTGGAAGCGCGCGGCGCCACCCGCCTCGATGCAGGTCTTCAACGCCCCGACCCGCGAGCACGCCGTCGTCCGGCGCGAGCGGACCAACACGCCCCTGCAGGCGCTGGTGACGATGAACGACCCTCAGTTCGTGGAGGCGTCCCGCTTTCTCGCGCAGAGGGCCATTACCGAGGCTGGCCCGGACTTCTCCGAGCGGCTGGGCTTCGTGACGATGCGACTGCTATCCAGGGAGCTGGCCGCGTCCGAGTTAGCAGTGGTCAAGAGGGATTTCGAGCGCTTCCTAGCCAACTATCGAGCCGACGAGGCGGCCGCCGAAGACCTGCTGGCGACCGGCGAGTACCCCGCGGACGAGTCCCTGCCAAAGGAGGAGCTGGCGGCATGGACCATGACGACCAACCAGCTCATGAACTTGGACGAGGCATTGAACAAGTAGGCGCGCCCTGAGCTTGGACAGAGCGGGGGAGCGACGGAGGTTTGACATGAATTCCATCCAGCGGAAAGCGATACGGACAGAGACGCGCAGGCAGTTCTTCGGCCGCCAGGCGAAGGGCATCGCGGGCATCGCGCTCGCCAGCCTGATGGCGGAGGACGCGCGGCCTTCGGAGGGCGAGCGGGCCGGAGGGCTGGCGGCGCTGCCGCATTTCGCGCCGAAGGCCAAGCGCTGCGTCTACCTGCATATGATGGGCGCCCCGCCGCAAATGGATCTGCTCGACTACAAGCCGGCGATGAAGGACTGGTACGACAAAGACCTTCCGGAGTCGATTCGGCAGGGCCAGCGCCTCACCACGATGACCTCCGGCCAGGCGCGATTCCCGATCGCCCCGTCGGTCTTCGAGTTCTCGCAACACGGCCAGAGCGGAGCTTGGATCTCCGAGCTGCTCCCGCTGACGGCCAGCATGGCGGACGACATCTGCATCATCAATTCGATGCAGACCGACGCCATCAACCACGAACCGGCCATCACGTTCATACAGACCGGCCGCGAGCTGCCGGGGCGTCCCTGCATCGGGTCGTGGATCTCCTACGGACTGGGAAGTCTGAACCGCGACCTGCCCACCTTCGTGGTGATGAACGCGGAGAAAAGCCACCCCAAGGCAGGCCAGCAGGCCATTTCAGCCAAGCTGTGGAGTTCTGGGTTCCTGTCACCTGAGTTCGCTGGAGTCGGGTTGCGGGCGGGCAGCGAGCCCGTGCTGTACGTCAAGGATCCGCGAGGCGTTTCCCAGACCGTGCGCCGACAGATGCTCGACGGCCTCGCCGAATTGAACCAGTTGCAGCACGAGAGGCTGGGTGACCCGGAGACTCTGGCGCGCATCGAGCAGTACGAGATGGCGTTCCGCATGCAGGCCTCCGTGCCCGAGATGAGCGACCTGTCGTCCGAGCCGGCGAGCACTTGGGAGCGCTGGGGCGAGGAGGCGCGCCAGCCGGGTAAGTTCCAGAACGCGGCGCTGATGGCGCGGCGGCTCATCGAACGGGACGTGCGATTCGTCCAGATCTACCATCGCGGCTGGGATGTCCACAACAACGCGCCGCTAGTGCTTCCCGCCCAAGCGAGGGATGCCGACCGCGGGGCGTGGGCCTTGATCCAGGACCTGAAGGAGCGAGGGCTGTTCGATGAGACGCTCGTGATCTGGGGCGGCGAGTTCGGCAGGACGATCTACTCCCAGGGAGCGCTGACTCCCACGGACTACGGGCGGGACCACCACCCGCGCTGCTACAGCCTCTGGATGGCAGGCGGCGGCGTCAAGGGGGGCATGGTCCACGGCCAGACGGACGAGTTCTCCTACAACATCGTCAAGGATCGGGTCCATATCCGGGACTTCCAGGCGACGCTGCTGCATCTGTTCGGAATCGATCACGAGCGGTTCACCTACCGTCACCAAGGACTGGACGCCAAGCTCACCGGCGTGGAGGCGGCGCACGTGGTGGAGCCGATCCTCGCCTGACCGACTCGCTCTATACTGAAGGGCAGGGTCGGGCGTCCGGGCAGTCGCGGTGCCTTCGGGCACGGAGGAAAGTCCGGTCTCCGCAGGGCAGCGTGCCGGCTAACGGCCGGGCGGCATCTTCGCGAGAGGGGGCCGACGGAAAGTGCCACAGAAAATATACCGCCCCGGCAATCCCGGGGCAAGGGTGAAATGGTGCGGTAAGGGCGCACCGCGTCACGGGCGACCGGGACGGCAGGGTAAACCCCACGCGGTGCAAGACCAAATAGGGGGCGATGCGGCGGCCCGTCGCACTTGAGCTCCGGGTAGGTCGCTAGAGGTGCTTGGCAACTAGCATCCCAGATGAATGACTGCCGCCCGCTCGGCGCGGGGACAGAAACCGGCTTACAGGGCGTCCGACCTCTCGGATCAGCGGGCCGCAACGCGACGCGGCCCCGGCAGGCAGCAGTCTTGCGGGCAGGTGTCCGGGCAAGGCGGCAGTGTTCCGACCGCAGCGCGTTCGGCGGTCGCGCCGACTCTCTCCGCAACGAGGTCGCGCACTGCGGCTACGAATCGCGGATGCGTCCCCACCGTGGCCGCCCGCACGAAGGGCAGCCCTGCTCCAGCTGCTACAGCTGCCGCTTCGGTGTCCAAGTCATGAATGACCTCGAGGTGATCGGACAGGAATCCAATCGGAGCGACGCAGACTCCTGTCGCTCCCTCGTCCGGCAGCGCCTTGATCCTGTCGCACACGTCCGGCTCCAGCCACGGCTGCATGGGAGGACCGCTGCGGCTCTGGAAGACCACCTCCCAATCGGCCGCGCCGACCCGCTCGCTGACCAAGCGCGAAGCTTCCCGCAACTGGGCCACGTACTGGCATCCTGCCGCCATGGCGTTCGGAATACTGTGGGCCGTGTAGAGGACCCTCACTCCCGAGCGGGCGTCATCGTCCAGCTGCCCTAGGGCGGAGGCCACCCTCGCGGCGCTGGCCGCGATAAAGCCGGGGTGGTTGAAGAACGGGCGGATCTTCTCAACCGCTAGAGGGATTCGGTCGAGCGATCGGACTGCGTGCTCGATGTTCTCCCGGTACTGGCGGCATCCTGAATAGGAGCTGAATGCGGAGGTGACGAAGGCTAGAGCGCGCCGGACGCCGTCGGACGCCATGGATCGCAGCGCGTCGGGAAGCAGCGGGTGCCAGTTCCGGTTGCCCCAGTAGATGGGCAGACGCAGTCCTCGGGAGTGGAGTTCCGTTCGCAGGGCCCGGATCAAGGCTCGATTCTGGTCGTTGATCGGGCTCCGTCCACCCAGCTGGTAGTAGTGTTCAGCCACTTGGAGCAGGCGCCTCCGAGGAACGGGCTTGCCGCGGACGACATTCTCAAGGAACGGCATCACGTCCGCGGGCTTCTCGGGCCCACCGAATGAGACCACCAGCAAGGCGTCGAAATCAGTTCGTCCCACCAGATCCAGTATCGCGCAGGGACGGCGAGCATCAGTCCACCTCGAACAGCTGCCAGCCCTGCCCTGCCAACGATTGCTAGCGGGCCACGGGACGGGATGCCTGTAGGAGCGGTCTTCTGCCGCTTGACGGCGGTCCGTGGCGTCTGACACCTAGGAAAGTGGCCGTCGGGCCTCCGCGTCTTCCAGCCTGGGCTGGCTTCGTCGCGTCCTGGGGCCCATCGCTGCTACGGTCTCCGTGGCTTCCCTGCCAGGCAGCACTGCCCTAGTTGCACGGGAGGAGGTCCTGAGCCAAGGTGGGCCGGCTGCCTGGAAGTGTCGCCGCCCGCTGAGTCCGAGAATCCAGATTCCAACGTGCCGTGGCGCGAGAATGGTAGGGGCTGGCCGCTGAGTTCCCGCCAGCCGGATTCCAGGTGCTGTTCCTCGACCAACTCAGAGCCAACTGCGCGAAGCACCCATCCAAGACAGCGATCGAGTTCGTTGATGGGCAGTCGACCGCGAGGCTTAGCTACCAGCGACTTCTGGCCGGCGTGTCGGAGGCTCGGGAGTGGCTCGCATCCCTCGGTGTCCGGCCCGGGGACCGGGTGGCGGTCTGCCTCCCGAAGAGCATTGCCGCAATCCAGTTGCATCTGGCTGCCTGCCGCTCGGGCGCGGTTTCTCTGCCGCTGAACCCGTCCTACTCCTTTCCAGAGCTGCGGTACGTGCTCGGAGACTCGGAAGCGCGAGTCTTGGTGCTGCCCGGCGAGCGGGCGCGCCGGTATCCGGCCACGTCGTCACGATCTGCATGGAGGGGGACCGTTGCTTCGATCAATCCCCGAGGCTTCGACGGTTCGAGTCTCGATTCGAGCCGCTCCAGAGCAATCGAGGCATTCCCTGCGGACCGGCTGGCCCTGATGCTGTACACGAGTGGGACCACGGGAAGGCCCAAGGGAGCCTGCATAACACATGGCAGCCTCACCGAGAACCTTGAAATGCTCAAGGCGGCCTGGCAATGGTCGAGCGACGACACGCTCCTCCACGCGCTCCCGTTGTTCCACCTGCACGGCCTGCTGGTCGCGCTGCAGGCCGCTCTCCATGCCGGCGCCACCTGCATCATGCATTCCGGCTTCGACGCTCAACACGTGATTGAGGAGCTTCGGTCGGGGCGGTGTTCGGTGTTCATGGCCGTTCCGACGATCTACCGCCGCCTTCTCAAGGCAGCCGGCGACCAGAACCTCGATCTGTCTCACATGCGCCTGCTGACCTCCGGATCTGACCGCCTCCCTGTCGACTTGTTCGAGGAGATTGAAGCGCGGCTCGGCCACCGAGTGGTCGAGCGATACGGCATGACGGAGACAGGAATCATGCTTTCCAACCCTCTGGACGGGGACCGCGTGCCCGGCCAAGTCGGCTTGCCGCTGCCAGGCGTTCGGATGCGCGTCGTCGTCCCAGAAACGGGATCGATCTGCAAGGATGGCGAGGTCGGAGAGTTTCAGACCTGCGGAAAGCATGTGTTCGCCGGATACTGGAGAGACGAAGCGAAGACGAGGGAGGCGTTCACGCCAGACGGCTGGTTCCGCACCGGCGACATTGGGTTGCGTGACGCCAAGGGTCGGTTCGAACTCAAGAGTCGATTGAACGACATGATCATTACGGGAGGCTTGAACGTCTATCCGATGGAAGTAGAGCGAGTGCTCGCCCGCCATCCCGCGGTGGAGCAGTGCGCCGTTGTGGGACTGCCGGATGCGGACTGGGGCCAGGCTGTGACGGCCTTCGTCGTCAGCCGCACTCCGAAGCTCCAGCAAGCTGAGCTGATACGGCACTGCCAAGCGGCCTTGGCCTCCTACAAGGTGCCGAAGCGAATCGTATTGGTGGCTTCCCTGCCCCGCAACGCCATGGGCAAAGTCCAGAAGCAGCACTTGGCCGGATTGGAGACTGCCGGCAACCCGCTCTGAGCCATCGGCCCTAGCCCCGCTCGGCTTGAAGACCAGACTGGTCCGCCATGACTTCGCTCTGAATGAGGTGCAAGCCGGCAAAGATCTTGGGATCAATGAGGCAACCCCGCTCTTCTCTGTGCCGCAACCAGCTCTCAAGTCCCTTCAGCGACACCACATGCACGGCGATGTCCTCCCCGCCCACGCCTCCGCCGGGTCCGACTCTCGTCAGCCCGGTAGCGTGAATGAAGGAAATCAGTTCGCTGGTCATTCCTCCCGAACTCGGCGCGCGGACCAGCAGGCGCAGTGCGCTGGCTCGGTAGCCGGTCTCCTCCTCCAGCTCGCGGTTCGCAGCATCCAGCAAGCTCTCGTCGCGGTGGTCGGCCTCATCGCCCACCAGGCCAGCCGGCAGCTCGATCATTTGCGCCCGCACTGGAATCCGGAACTGCTCCACCAAGACGATCCGGCCATCATCGGTCGTCGGCACGAGAACGGCCACATCGCGGACGTTGACCCGCTCCACGTACTCCCAGCCGTCACGCTCGACCAAGCGCAAGAAGCGCCCCTCAGCATGGCATGTCTCGCTGATCATCGGAGTCTCCCAGCCGTCACGATCTTCGCTCCCGCCCGCTCCATTGCAGCCCAAGCCGCTGCCACGTCACCTGGAGCGAGGTCGATTCCGCGACACCCATCGCTTACCACCGCGGTCTCGAATCCCTGCTCCAGCGCGTCCAAGGCCGTGAACTTCACGCAGTAGTCGGTCGCGAGGCCGACTAGCCAGACGGCCGTCACGCCCCGCGCGCGCAGTAAGTCGGCCAAGCCGGTGGACCGCTGGCGAGCGTTGTCGAAGAACGCGCTGTAGCTGTCAATGCGCCGGTTGGTGCCCTTGCGGATGCGGAGATCGATGCGACTCGCCGCAAGGCCGTCGTGGAACTCGGCACCGCGCGTCCCTTGGACGCAGTGGTCCGGCCACAGCACTTGGTCCGCCCCGGCCAGCTGAATCACGTCACCGACGCTGCGGCCGGAATGCTGCGAGGCGAAGCTCAGATGGTTGCCCGGGTGCCAGTCCTGGCTGGCGACCACAAGATCGAACTCAGGGGCGATTCGATTGGCTACCTCGACCACTTCGTCGCCGCGGGGGACCGCGAGCGCCCCGCCGGGCATGAAGTCATTCTGCAGGTCGACTAGGATCAGGCAGTCCATCGCTGAAGCTGGTGCTTTCCGTTTCCGTCCGATGAGCGCCTCATGATCCTGCCAGAGGTTCCCGCGACGCTCCCACAGCCTTCGTCAAGTAATCTCGCACGCGCCCGCCGAAGTCCGGATCTGCCAAGGCGAAATCAATGAAGGTCTCGAAGTAGCTGGCCATGTTCCCGATGTCGTAGCGCCGCTCCTCGGACCTCAGCCGCAGCCCGAGCACCCTGCCTCCGCCTGCCGCTATCCTCCGGATGGCGTCCGTGATCTGAACTTCGCCGCGCCTGTCCGGTCCAAGGCCTCGGATCATGCCGTGGATCGCGGCCGAGAATACATAGCGCCCGGAGACGGCCAGCCGACTAGGGGCGTTCGCCGGGGCCGGCTTCTCGACCAAAGTGCGGATCGGGAACACCTCACTGCCAGCCGCGCCCGCTGGCTCGACGATCCCGTACCGGCTGACCCGATGCGCGGGGACCTCCGACACGGCGATCACCACGTCAGCGTCATGCTCAACGAAGGCCTCCGCCATCCGCCGGCATACCATCGAGTCGCCACGGATGCCGATGATTGAGTCACCGAGTGCAACCACGAAGGGCTCCCGGCCGGTGAACGCCTCACCGTGCAGTATGGCGTCGCCGAGGCCCCGCGGAACGCTCTGCCTCGTGTAGAGGAGGTTGATCCCCAGCTTCTCGAAGTCCAGCTCCGCCAGCAACTCCTGCCGCCCCGCCTCGGCGAGTGAGGCCGTCAGGCCACGGTCCCCATCAAAGTGATTCTCGATCGCGGTCTTGCCTCGGCCTGTGACGAACAGCACGTTCCGGATGCCGTTTCGTGCCAGCTCCTCGACCACGTATTGCACGATCGGCTTCCGGGCGACCGGCAGCATCTCCTTCGGCTGCGATTTCGTCGCCGGCAGCAGGCGTGTGCCGAGTCCCGCTACCGGAACGACCGCGTTCCTGACAGGGCACTCCTCCGCCAGCGCACGGGCCGGTTCAGGCGCTCTCATCGGCGGAGTCGAACCCGAAGTCGTCTAGGCGGGCGCTGCGGTTCCAGCAGTCCACGAACAGCGTCCGCATCGCGCTGCCCAAGCTGCGATGTTCGAACACCAAGGCCGTGATCTTCTGCTGGCTGACCACGGGGTCGTCCAAGGAGATCATGCCGCTGTGGCTGTCGAAGAGGGCCAGCTTCATCGGGATGTTCCGTCCGACCCGCACCTTGGCTCCTGCCTCCTCCAAGAGGCTCAGCTTCGCCCTCCGGCCGGAGGATTTCAGGTCCGAGGAATCGAACATCAGCTTGCAGGTCGTGCCGCGGTCCGCCAAATCCCGCACCATCGGCTCGTGGCCCGGGTCGACTCCGTAGGGAGGCCTAGCGAACTCAAGGTACTCGTTCCGAGTCTGCCGGAGCATCTGCCGGAACTCCTCGACTATCTGGCGGCGGTGCCCGATAATGCGCAGGTAGTCGAGCGGGCTGTGGCCGTTGGAGCCGTCGCGGAACACCTCCGCCAAGTCGCTGCTCAGCGCCTCGACCAGCTTGTGCCGGTCCTCCCATTCGCGCAGGAACCGCTCGCGGCGGCGGTTGAGGAATCCCTCAAGGGCGAGCCGGGGCTCGACAGCCGAGAAGTGCTTGACCTTGCCATGCACCACCCGCACGAACCCCTTGTCCACCAAGCCGTTGAGCACTTCGTAGATCTTGGCCCGCGGCACGTTGGCGCGCCCCGCCACCTCCAGCGCCTTGAACTGGCCGTGGCCGATCAAGACCATGTAGGCACTGGATTCGTAGTGGTTGAGGCCGATGTCATGCAGCCGGCGACGCTGAACCTCCAGTTCCACCTGCCCGATTATACCGAGCGGCTGGCCTGCCGTTCGCGACGAGACCAGCCTTCAGTCTTGCTGCAACTGGTCTAGCGACGGAGGGAAGTAGCCGCTGCGGTGGTAGATCTCTACGTCGGCCCCGGCCAAGCCCACCTCCACGTCGATCTGCCGGAACTGCTGGTCCGTGAAGGGCCGCCCGGGAACGTATCCGAGGATGTACTGGCTCTGGACATTGCCCGCAACGTCGATGATCGCTTGGTACAGAGCCGCCAATTGGGCTGCCGCGTAGCCCCCCGTCCCAACCTCGTACTGATAGTTCCCTGCGTCCTGGGGCTTCGACAGGTAGCCGGCCACGTCCTTGTGAACCTTCTGCATCGGGCGCACGACCCGGCCTCCCGTCTCGCGTGCCAGCTTGAAGAGGTTGGATTCCTCCGCGTGGTGGTAGCCCCAGCCCACCGTGCTGACCGCGTACACAGTCACTTGGTGCATCTGGGCTACATGAATCACCTCGTCCAGCGACCTCCGGCTGGCGTTGTCGTGACCGTCCCCAACCACGACCAGCACCTTCCTGGGCTCGCTGGCCCCTTGGTACGGCAGCGAGACGAGCTTCTCCGTGCAAGCCTTGTAGATCGCGTCGAACATGCTGCTCCCGCCACCGTGCTTGAGGCTCTCCATCTCTTCCGTCAGAATCACCGGGTCGTCCGTGAAGTCCACAAGCTCGTCGACCTCGGTGTGGTACCCGAACAGGAATCCACGGTTGCGGCCTCCCTCGGGGACGAGCATCCATGCAAGGTCGCCGATCGAGTTCTGGTACGTCTTGTAGTACAGGCGCGCGGTGTTGCTCAGATCGATGATGAAACCGGCGTAAAGGGGTGACTTCTTCTCCTCCTCCACGCTCCTCGTGAAGTACCGGATCTCAACCTGCGTCCCGTCCTCCCAGACCGTGAAGTCCTCCTTGTCCAAGTCGACGATGAAGCGCCCTTCGGAGTCGGTGACCGTGATTGGCAGATTGACGACGTTGACTTCGACGCGGATGGGCGCGCTGCCGTCTTGGGAGACCTGTTCGGACTCCTGAGCCCAGCCCGCGAAGGCCACGGAGAAGGCAGCCAGCAGCCAGAGTCTCGACTTTCTTACCATGACGCCATCATCATAGCCTACCTAGAGGGCCGCAGGCGCGGGCCGAACGAGCCAGCGCTCGTCGGAGGCAGCCGGGACCGGCCGGGACGCACTCCTGCCGCGGCCAGACACGGCGGCGCATGATTGGCAGTGTACGATGGAGCTTAGACTCGTATCTGGCAAGATGCAGGACTTCCTTGACTGGGCTGCGGCAGGCAGCGACGAGCAGAGCTTGGCCCGGCTCTTGGTTCCGGAGCGGTTACCCCGGCACATTGCGGTCATCATGGACGGCAACGGACGCTGGGCTCGGAGGCGGCTGCTGCCGCGGGCGGCGGGACATCGAGCTGGCGTGAGGCCCGTGCGCGAGACAATCGAGGCCTGCTGCCGCTTGGGAGTCGAGGCCCTGACGCTCTACGCGTTCTCGGTGGAGAACTGGAAGCGACCGCAGCACGAGATCAGCACGCTGTGGGCCTTGCTGCGCAAGTATCTGCGCCAAGAGCTGCCGGACCTGAAGGCCAACAACGTGCGGTTCCAGACCGCAGGGCATCTCGACGCCTTGCCCGCGGAGGTCTGCCGCGACATCGACCACGCCATCGTAGAGACTGCGGCGAACACGGGCCTGTGCCTGACGATCGCGCTCAATTACAGCGGGCGCGCCGAGATCATCGATGCCGTCAACGCCTTCCTGCGACAATCGTGGCGCTTGGGTGAGCCGCTTCAAGTGGACGAGGACGAGTTCGGGAAGTCCCTGTGGACCGCTGGCGTGGGCGATCCGGACCTACTAATCCGCACTTCCGGGGAGTTCCGGTTAAGCAACTTCCTGCTTTGGCAGCTGGCATACACCGAGATCTGGGTGACTCCCCGCTTCTGGCCAGACTTCCGCACGACCGACCTGCTTGAGGCGTTGGTGGAGTTCCAGCGCAGGGAACGTCGCTTCGGAGGCCTTCCAGCAGGGCCATCTGCCGGCAGGGGCGGTTCAGGAGTACCCGGCGCGGAGCTGTTGGCGGCCAGCGCGAGCAAGTGAGGCACTGAGGTTGCTGAGGATCATCACCGGCCTCGCACTGGCGTGCTCAGGATGGGTCTTGATCTTCAGGGCCCCTGCGTGGGCCCTGGTGGCCGGCTTAGTTCTGGCGGCTGTCTTGGCCCTGAGAGAGTTCTTCGCCATTGCGGAGAATTTTGGGCGTCGCCCGTTCCGGATCGCGGGCCACGCCTCCGTCCTACTGTGGCTCCTGGTTCCCAACCTGGACCGCGGCCTCGTCTCAACGCTGCTGCTGATCCTGCTCCTGAGCGCCGGGATACTGGCCCGCAAGCCTGTCGCCGACGCCCTTCCCAGCGCAGCCGTGACACTCTTCGGCGTGATCTACGTGGCCGGCCCGACTCTGTGCGCCATGCTCCTGTACGAAGTCTCGCCGCACTGGCTGGGGTTCCTCGCAGCCGTGGTCGCCTGTGCTGACTCTGGTGCCTTGGGGGTGGGGCGAGCGTGGGGCAGGCATCCCGTGGCTCCGGTCGTCAGCCCGCGCAAGACCTGGGAGGGCACGCTTGGCGGATTGCTGGTCGGCAGCCTGGTCGGGGCCGGCTACGCCCACGCCTTCCTGCAAGGCGAGTTGGGCTGGCTTGCCGGCTTGGTCTTGGGGCTGGTCCTGAGCCTTGCGAGCCAATTCGGCGACTTAGCCGAGTCGGTCATGAAGCGGGCAGTGTCGGTGAAGGACAGCGGCACCATCCTACCGGGCCACGGAGGCGTTCTCGATCGACTGGACGGCCTCTTGTTCGCAGCGCCGATAGCCTACTGCTACCTGATCCTGCTGCATTGACCTCAGGCGCGCGCCGCCCCTGCGTTCGCGTTCTCTGGATAGTGCGGGGAGTAGAGCAGGCCCCCAGGCCGCGGGCTGAGGCTGCCGCCCTTGAGGTAGGGCTCGCCCCGCTCGGAGAAATGCTCGACAAGGCGCGCGCGCCACATGCGGAGTTCGCTGGCGTGGGACGGATCTCCGGAAACGTCCACTCGCTCTCCCGGATCCGCGTCTAGGTGGAAAAGCTGCTCGGCACCGTCCAAGGCGTGATAGACGTACTTCCAGCTGCCGTCAACCAAGGCGTTCCAGTGGTTCCTTGGGCTGTAACAGGTGTTGTGCTCAAGGTCCACGTAGGGGCGCCAAGCCTCTCCACGCCCGTTGATCGGGTCCAGAAGACTGCGGCCGTCCACCGAGTCGGGCACGTCAATTCCCGCGGCTTGGAGGAAGGTGGGCAGTATGTCCCGCAATTCCGCGACTTCGTCCCGAAGCTGCCCGCGCTCGGCGGAAACCAAGCCGGCCGGCCATCGCACGATCAACGGGACCCGTGCGGAACCCTCGAACGCGTAGCATTTTCGCCAGTGGTGGTGGTCTCCCAGCATGTCGCCATGGTCGGACACGAACAGGATCAGCGTTTCTTCGTACGATCCGTTGCGGTGGAGAGCGTCGAGGATGCGGCCGATCTGGTCGTCGATGAAGCGAATCGAGCCGTAGTAGCCTTGGCGGGAGCGGCGGATCTGGGCCGCGCCGAGGTCGCCGTGCCACAACGTCGGTTCCCGGCTGCTGCGCAGCCGGAACTCGTCGGCCCAAGCACCAACGGAAGCTAAGGGAATGTCTTCGACGCGGAACTCGTCCATGTAGCGGCCAGGTGGATCGTAGGGGCTGTGGGGCCGCGCAAAGGAGACCTTGAGGAAGAACGGTGCAGTGCCGTCGTACGAGTCAAGGAAGCGCACTGCGGTCTCGCCAGTCCACGCAGTGGGATGCAGCGCCTCAGGCAGGGCGTACCGGTCCGCGCGGTAGTCGTTCCAGCCGATCCCTGTCGCGTCGGGATCCAGATTCGGAGCTTGGCTCCAGAACCAAGCCCGGTAGTCACTACGGAACTCGGGCGACTCGACCCGTCCCGACTCGTCCAAGATCGCCCGGTGGTAACCGTGCGTGTTCCGTTGCGGATGGAAGTGGTTCTTTCCGATCGCGCAGGTTGCATACCCAGAGTCACCCAGCAGGCGGGGCAGCTCTTGGGGATACTGCGGGGCGACCCGTCCGTAGCCCAGCATGCCGTGATGCCAAGGTGACTGCCCGGTGAGCAGCCCGGCCCGGGCCGGTGTGCAGCTGGGCGTGCTGGAATAAGCGTGCCGGAATAATGCCCCTTCCGCTGCGATCCGATCGAGGTTTGGCGTTCTCACGGAACCGTTCCCATCGGCGCCCACGCAATCGCCCCGCTGCTGGTCGGTCATTAGCAGCACGATGTTGGGGCGGTCCCGACCCACCTGGCCGCGAGACCGGCCGAGGCCAGCAGCCGCGCCTAGGTGGAAGAAGCTCCGCCGGCTGAACGATGCCACGGCCGTATCGTAACAAGCCTCTAGGTATCACGGTCTCCCCTTCCCAACCGGGCTGCGG
Organism: Bryobacterales bacterium; assembly: GCA_963662745.2. Taxonomy (GTDB): domain Bacteria; phylum Acidobacteriota; class Terriglobia; order Bryobacterales; family UBA6623; genus VXMF01. The sequence continues at coordinate 937,730 of CAXXUI010000001.1, read as the reverse complement.
TCGTATGATGGGCAGGTCACCCCGCTACGGGTCTGCGCCACACGTTCGGAAGCGACTGGCTGAGTGGATGCCGGCAGCGGTCGCTGAACGTGGGCGAGCGGAAGCTGGAGCGGTGCATTGCGCGGGATACGGTGAAGTGCTTGGTTGGGTCGGCCACCCGTTGGACGGCGAAGGGCCTGCCGGACACTCGGGCTCTAGGCAGGGTTGACGGAACACGACAGCATGGCAGCGGACCAGAAGCCCAAGGTAGCTGAGCAGCGGAAACTGCAGGCGCAGTCGAGGACGGGCCCACCCGACCCAGCCGAGGCTGTTGGACGAGTGCCCAACAATGTCGAGGCGGAGCAATTCGTCCTCGGCACCGTCCTGCTCGATCACAGCATGTTCGCCCAAGTAGCTGGTCGACTCGAACAGTCGGACTTCTTTTCCAACAAGCATCGCCGGATCTACTCCTGTATGGAGAAGCTGTACGAACGGGGAGACAGAATCGAGTACCTGACGCTGCGAGATGAGCTGGAGAAGTCTGGCCGTCTCAAGGACGCGGGGGGCGTCGTCTACCTTGCTTCGCTGACGAAGGGGATGCCCAGGCTCGACAGCATCGACAGCTACGTCTCGCTAGTCAAAGAAAAGTCCGTGCTGCGCAGACTGATCGAGGTCGCGAGCGGCATCATCGCTGAGTGCCGGAACGAAGCCGATTCTGTCGCCGAAATCCTAGACCAGGCAGAGAAGGCTGTCTCGGGAGTCGGAAGCCAGCTCCTGCGGAAGGGGCTGGAGAGCCCGCAGGAGACCTTGGCCAATTTCGACGGTGGGGAGAATGCGTTTCTCAATCCGCATTTGCAGACGCAAGGCGTGCAAACTCCCTTTCAGCGGTTCAACGAGCTGACGAATGGATTGAGAGGCGGCCAGTTGGTCGTGATCGCTGGTCGGCCCGCCATGGGCAAGACGGCGATCGCGTTGAACATCGCCGCGCACGTGGCTATGCGACAGGGAGACCAGCCACAGGCTACCGTCGCATTATTCTCCTTGGAAATGTCCCGCGAAGCGCTGCTGACGCGACTTGTCTGCGCGGAGGCCAACGTGGACCAGCGGCGCTTCCGCGGGGGCTACATCGACAAGCAGCAGCGTGCCAGGCTGCGCCAAACACTGCCTCAGCTTCAGGCGAGCAAGCTGTTCATCGACGACACAGCCAACCTCAACATTATCGAAATCGGCGCCAAGTGCCGGCGGCTGCAGTCGGAGCACGGGCTGCACATGGTGATCGTGGATTACTTGCAGTTGCTGGGATCCAAGGGGAGAACAGAGAGTCGCGTTCAGGAGGTTTCGGGATTCTCCAGAGGGCTCAAGTTGCTGGCTAAGGAATTGGACGTCCCGGTCGTCGCACTCTCGCAACTGAGCAGGGCACCGGAGGATCCGCGCCGGAAGAATGCGCGGCCGCGGCTGAGCGACCTGCGCGATTCCGGCTCCATCGAGCAGGATGCCGACATGGTCTGCTTCGTCTATCGCGAAGAGGTGTACAACCCCGACGACCAGAGTCTGGCCGGCAAGGCGGAACTCATCATCGGCAAGCAGAGGAACGGCCCGACCGGTAGGGTCAAGCTGGCCTTCCAGAAGGAGTTCGCCAAGTTCGTGATGCTGGAGGAGCGGGAGGACGACGAAGACGGGGGCGGTTACGGACCGGAACCCGAACCGTATCCCGAGGGCGACTATGAGGAGCCCCCTGACTTGGGTACAGGAGGAGAGGATGCGGGTTCCGGGGGGGACCAACCCGAAGATGGCGGACACGTACCTTTCTAGTCTCCCGCTGTGCCCGGTGGCCGGACGACAGCATCGGGCCGAGGCAGGGCTATTCGGCTCATTCATCATCGGACCCGCACTTTGTGCGGAAGAGGCCAATGACAATCGGTTGGGTATTGTCCAATAGTCGTGGAGCAGATTCTTTCCCCAGCCACACTCAATTCCCTTGGCCTCATCCTCGACATCCTCGGCGTCATCCTACTATTTTTCTTCGCAATTCCTCCGGACTTGCATAAGGGCGGAGGCCTTGTACTCGTGTGGCCAGACGAGGAGGAGAATCAGGAGAGGAACGATAGGCGCTACATGCGAGCTCGTTTCGTCTCCTATTCTCGGGCTGACGTTGCTAACCATCGGATTCAGCCTCCAGATCGTCAGTAACCACATCTGAGTTCGTGTACCACCGTCCTCCAAGTAGCGCATGTTTGACGATAGCAGTCAAGACGTCAGTCAATCTGACGAATTCGTGCCAAGCTGGATGCTGCGATCCTAAGTCATCACCAGCGCGCGCCAGCCGGAACGGCGGAGGGTCGACGGGGAATCCTGTGACCGTGTGGTCCAGCCGTCAGGGCCTCGTCGAGCCTGTGCGCGACAATGACGGTAATGCGGACCGACGGGCGACGCCACGATCAGGCGAGGCAGACCCGGATTCAGCCCGGAGTCTTGGCCACTGCGGAGGGATCGGCACTGATCGAAGTCGGGCACACCAAGGTTCTGTGCGCCGCCTCGGTCGAGGAGAGGGTTCCGAGGTTCCTCCGGAAGTCCGGCTTGGGATGGATCACGGCCGAGTACGGGATGCTGCCCCGCTCGACCTCCACCCGCCGGCCACGCGAAGGGCTTCAAGGGCGGCCTTCGGGCCGTACAGCCGAGATCCAGCGCCTGATCGGCCGCTCACTGCGGGCTGCGGTCGACCGACGACGCCTCGGGGAACGGACAATCATCGTGGACTGCGACGTCCTGCAGGCCGACGGAGGAACCCGCACGGCCTCCGTCACGGGCGGCTGGGTCGCAATGGCGGCGGCCATCCAGCAGTTGGTCGAATACGAAGCCATCCCCGAGACGGCCCTGAGGTGCAACGTTGCGTCGACCAGCGTGGGCTTGGTGGACGGCAAGCCGATGCTCGACCTGTGCTACGAGGAGGATTCCAAGGCGGAAGTCGACATGAATGTGGTCATGACTTCGGCTGGCGAGTTTGTCGAGTTGCAAGGCACGGCCGAAGGGGCCCCGTTCACGCGGCCCGAACTCGACGATCTGCTCGGCTTAGCCAGTGACGGCATCCGCTCGCTGGTTGAATTGCAGCAGAAGCTGATCGATTTCTAGATCGATGGTGGAACTGTTCTGCGCCACATCCAACTCTCACAAGCTGGCCGAATTCCGAGCCTCCTGCGGGGACAGTGTCATCATGCGGAAGTGCCCGGTAACGGACTGCCCGGAGACCGGGGACACGTTCGAGGCCAACGCCCTGCAGAAGGCCGCCTGCTACTACAGGGCGGTCGGTGCAGAGTGGCTGTTTGCGGATGACTCCGGGCTGGCGGTCGACGCTCTGGGCGGCGCCCCGGGCATCCTCTCCGCCCGCTTCGCTGGGCCGGGCTGCTCCGATGACGACAACAACCGCCTCTTGGTGCGCAAGCTCGAGACGGTACCGGAGGTCGATCGGACGGCTCGCTTCATCTGCGCGATCGCCCTGCTCCGCAACGGCCGCCTCGTCGCGACCTTCCGGGGCGAAGCCGAGGGCTTGATCCTGCGCGCTCCGACTGGCACCAAGGGCTTCGGCTATGATCCCTTGTTCCACTTTCCGCCGCTCGGAACCAGCTTCGGCTCCATCGATCGGGACCTGAAGTGGCTTCACAGCCATCGCGGCAAGGCGTTCCGCTCCATGATGGACTGGCTGCTGTCGAAGTAATGAGGTCCGCCGGCCGGATTCTCGCCTTCGAGACTGGAGGAACGAAACTGGTTGCTGCGCTGGCCGGGAGCGACCTGCGGATAAGGAAATCAACGGCGATTCGTCGCGCTTCGTCAGATCGCGGGCCTGAGAGTTTCCGGCGCATCGTGGCCGCGGCAGAGCGCCTGCTGGACGGAGAGTCCGGTGGCCGGAACGCGCTAGCGGCAATCGGATTCGGGTTCGGAGGCACAGTCCGCAGGTCCATCAACAGACCACACCTCTGCCTACACGAGGAAGGCTGGGAAGAAGTGGATGTTGTCGGCGAGTTGGAGCGTCGATTCGGCGTGCCGGTTGCGGTCGAGAACGACTGCAAGCTGGCAGGATTGGCCGAGGCACACTTCGGAGCCGGCCGCGGAGCCGCGTCCCTGTTCTACATCACGCTCGGCACGGGAGTTGGAGGCGGGTACATCCATGACGGCTCGATCCTCGCCTGCGGCGATCTCGGGGAGGCTGAGATCGGCCACATTGTGGTCGACCCGGGCGGCTTGGACTGTTGCTGCGGAGGCCGCGGCTGCGTCGAGTCAGTGTGCTCCGGGCCCGGCTTAGCGAATCTCTGCCGCCGCTTCGCGGACCAGTTCCCGGGCGAGTGGCGCTCTTCCGCTCTGCCAGCGGCGGTAGACGGGCGGCCAGTCCGGAGCGAGGACGTGGTTCGATGCTGGGAACGGGGTGACCGCTTCGCAAGCCGGGTGATGGAGGCTTCGGCCGGGCACTTGGCGACGGCTCTGGCCGCCGCGGTCAATCTGCTGGTTCCGGAGAGGATCGTGATCGGGGGCGGGCTGGGAACCTCAAGCCCGCGCCTCATCGAACTGATTTCGGCCCAAGTTGAACCGCTTGTCGTCCGCTACTTCCGAAAAAGCTTCCAGATTGTCCCCTCCGCCTTGAAGGAGGGCGCGGTCTCGCAGGGGGCGATCATCCTCGCAGCCCAGCGCGGCGGATGGCATCGCCAATAGCCGGCCGCGCTCGTCGAGGATTGGCCACTTTGCGCCGACGGCGCGCGTTCCGGCCGGCACGCTACCAGTGCCGCATGGCGTCGCGGAACATGCCAGCCAGGTCCTGCTCGGTGAACTCCCGCGGGCACAGTTTGGTGACCCTGTGCTGAGGCAGAGTGCCTTCCACCAGTCTCGGCACATCCGCGTCGGAATAGCCGAGTTCGGCCAAGCCGCTCGGACAGCCGAGCCGGCGCATGAACGTGATGATCGTCTCCGCAAGAAGCTCGCCGGCGTGGACTGGACCCACGCCTTCCGTGTCCGCACCGAGCGCTGCGGCGGCGTCCAGATGGCGCTGGGGACTGGCGGCGCCCGTGAACCGGAACACCGCCGGAGCGTTGAGCACAACCGAGATGCCGTGCGGCACCATCGCGTGATCCGTCGGGTAGCCCGTCATGCGGAAACCCCGAACCATGCCTGACACGGGATAGGACATGCCATGAGGCAAGTGGACGCCCGCGTTGCCGAAGCCGATTCCCGCGTAGGAGGCTGCCAGCAGCATCTTGCCCCTCGCCTCGTCGTTCTGCGGGTGCTCCACTGCTCTTGGCAGGTAGGTCCGCACCATCCGTAACGCCTCCAGCGCCCATAAGTCGCTGATCGGGTTCGCTCCTTGGTAGGCCGGTCGGTACTTGGGCCGGGTCGGAGCCGGGCGCTGCCGGAAGTCCATCGCCGTGTAGGACTCGATTGCATGCGACAGGACATCCAAGCCCGTCGAAGCGGCCACGGCCGGGGGGAGGGTCAGCGTGTTCTCTGGATCCAACAGGCCGAGCGTCGGCTTGAGTGAGCGGTCGGCGATCCCGGTCTTGGCATGCATCTCTTTCAGGTCGAAGATCGACACACCTGTGGTCTCGCTGCCGGTACCTGCGGTGGTCGGGATGGCGAAGAGCGGCTTGAGCGGGCCTGGCACGGGAACTCCCCGCCCGATCGGAGGGTTGACGTAGTCCAGGAAGGGCGCCGGATGCGTGGTGTACAGGTTGGCAGCCTTGGCCGTATCGATCACCGAACCGCCGCCGACGGCAACGAAGGCGTCAGGCCGGGAACGCTCCGCAGCGCGGATGGCGCGGTGGAAGGACTCGTCCGTGGGCTCGATCTCGACTGCTGAGTAGACCTCTGCACGGATGTCGCTCTCATCCAACGCTTCCAGCGCGGTCTGAACGGGGGCGCGGTCCGCTAGAAACCGGTCGGTCAGCAGCAGAACGCTGCTGATGCCTCGATCCGCAAGGTCGTGCCCGAGCTCACGTGTGACGCCGGGGCCAAAGCGGATGTTCGATGTCGCCAGCTCAACCGCACTCTCGCTGTCTTGGGATGGTGTTGTGGTTGTCATGGGGCTACCTGCTGCGAAGCCAGCGAACGCATCCGGGATCGAACCGATGGCGGAACAGTTCCCTTCCCTGCGCGAAAGCAACTGGAATGTCGAGACCGAACCGCCGTCGGAGGCTTGGGTCGTCGTCAATACTGACTTCTTCTATGCTGACCGACGGGACCGCCTTGAGCAGATCACCCTTCGCCTCCTGGCAAAGCAGGCAACCCGGTCGGGTATAGATGGTCACTCTCGGCATGCCAAGTTCCAGTATCGCAGCGGCTGGCCTCACCGGCTAACGCACCCACCGGTGATGCCACTCCCGGCGGCGCGGGCGGAGCAGCACCAGTCCGACCCCCGCGATGAAGCCGCCCACATGGGCCCACCAAGCGACTCCGCTCTGTCCGCCTGCGCTCCAGCCACCGAGGACCTGGATGCCCAGCCAATAGGTCAGCATCAGGAAAGCCGCTAGACGCACCTTGGTGCCGACGATGACGAAGATCGGGATCCAGACGGTGATCCTCGCTCGGGGGAACCGGATCATGTACGCGCCCATCACGCCTGCGATCGCTCCGCTGGCCCCCACCATCGGCACCGTTGAGCCAGGGTCTGCGAGAAACTGGGCTAGGGCCGAAGTCACACCGCAAGCGAGGTAGAAGAGCAGGAAGATCGAGTGGCCCAGTTCGTCTTCGACATTGTCCCCGAAGATGGCTAGGAACCAGACGTTGCCAATGAGGTGCATCCAGCCTCCGTGCAGGAACATCGACGTCACGACGGGCCACAGGCCGGACAAGAATGGACCCTGGCCCGTGATGGCCAGCTGGAAGTCCTGAGGGACCAGCCAGAATGCGCCCAAGAACGCCCGCAGCTCCTGCTGGGACGCCACACCGAGGCCGGTCTGATACAGAAAGATGCCGACGTTGGCTGCGATCAGCAGCCAAGTGACAAACGGTGTGGTGAGGCGAGGAGCGTCGTCCCGGATCGGAATCACGGCCAGTCTCTTGCTTCAGAAAGTGGCCCGCCGCACGAAGTCGGGATTGGATCGGCGTTCGCCGCTGGCGATCAGCCGCTCGGCGTCTGCCAGTGAATGGCTGCCCCCCTGCGCCCCTAGGACCTTGCAGTTCAGCGCGGCCAGGGCGTTGGAGAGCTCCAGCGCGTCGGGGATGGTGTAGCCCCTCACCACGGCGTAGCAGAACGCCCCGTGGAACACGTCCCCCGCGCCAGTCGTGTCTTGGCAGTTGACAACGAAGGCCGGCGAGTACAGGAACTCGCCGTCCACCAAGGCCATGGCGCCGTGAGAGCCAAGCGTCATGGCGGCAACCCGCATCCCATACTCCTTCTGAATCAGCTCGAGGGCGAGGAAGGGGTCCCGCTGGCTAGTCCACTCGACCGGAAAGTTGGTGCTCGCGATCAGGTAGTCGACAAACGGCAGCACCTTGTCGAAACCATGGTAAATTGTGTCCACATCCACCGTCACAGGGATGGAGTGCTTGGCGGCGATCCGAGCGGCATGTTCTACAGCCGCGGTGTCGTGGCCGTCGATGTGCAGCAGCTGCGAGCAAGTGATCTGCTCAACGCCGATGTGGGAGGGGTCGATCCGCAGGCAGTCCGGGCGCTGCCACAGGATCGTTCGCTCCCCAGTGGCCTGATCAATTACGATGTAGGCTGACTGGTTCGCGCAGTTGCGACGCAGCTGGACGTCGGAGACATCGATTCCCGCCCGCTGCAGGCTGCGCATTAGGATGCGGCCACCTTGGTCATCTCCCACGCTTCCGATGTACTTGGCTCGCAGTCCGAGCCGGGCGCACGCCACCATCGCGCTGGCGACCTGCCCGCCAGGCGAGAGGATCTCCTTGACGAACGGAGCCTTGCCCCCGTAGGCCGGAAAGTGCGGCACCAGAATCAGCGTGTCCGTGGCGTTGAGGCCTACGCCAACGACCTCAAAGCTCTTGCGCATTCCGGGCAACGGTACCCTTTTTTCCGTCGGGGCCGGCCGAGTGGCGGGCCGCTTGCAACGCCGCGGAGGGGCAACACGCTTGGCCGCAGCAGCCTCGCCCGCTCTTTGCAAAGTACCACGGTTCGGGCCAGGCTTGCGCCAAGCCGGCGCTGATAAACTCCAAGGGATGCTTGGCCGCTCAGTTCGCAGAGCGCGGAACGCGATTCCGCCCGCTTCGGATTGGGACCGGCGGGTTGTCGAAGCCGCTCAAGCGCCAAGCGTTCGACGAGCCATGGCGGGGGCCTGCCGAGACCAGCACTGGCTCAATCGCGAGCACTTGGCGGTATGCCGCATTCCCGCTCCGACATTCCAGGAAGGAGACAGGGCGGCCTACTTACGCGGGCGATTCCGTGAGCACGGCCACAAGGCGACGATCGATCGGGCGGGCAATGTCGTCGTGCCCATCGTGCATACGGCGCGGCGGCCCTTCGTAGCCGTCACCGCGCACATGGACACCATCCTGTCTCCGGGCCGTCCTGAAGATGTCCGGATCGCGTCCGGTGGCCTGCTGAGAGGGCCAGGCGTCACCGACAACGGAACCGGGCTGACCGCTATCGTGGCGTTGTCGAGGATGCTTGCCGAGCCGCTCGTGGAGGATCCGCAGCGCAACACTGTCTTGGTCGCGAACGTGGCCGAAGAGGGCGAAGGAAACCTGCACGGCATCCGCTTCTTGGCTGAGCACTCAGCGTACCGCCGCAAGATCGACCGCTACTTGGTGGTTGACGGCGCGTCGCTGGGTCACATCACTGCCGCCGCCCTCGGCAGCCGGCGCTTCGACTTGGTGATCCGGGGACACGGCGGGCACAGCTGGAGCGACTTCGGTCGGGCCAATCCGATTCACGCCCTCTGCCGAGCCGTGTCGCTGATGTCGGCGGCCGAACTCTCGGAGCAGCCCAAGGTCAGCCTGAGCGTCGGCGTAGTCCACGGCGGCACGAGTGTGAACTCGATTCCCTCGCGCGCCCGAGCCAAGATCGATGTCCGCTCTGAGGACGAGAGCGCGATCGAGAAGACGGCGCGGATGGTCCGGGACGCCGCCCGCGCCGCCGTGGCGGTTGAAAACCGGCGATCCACGGACAGCCTGCAGGGCTTCGAGCTGCGTGACATCGGCTTCCGTCCCGCGGCTAAGCCGCTGGCCATGAACCCGGTCGCCGACTGCTTCCAGGCAGTGGACTCGCATCTCGGAATCCACTCCGCCTTGGACTGCGCGTCGACCGATGCCAACATCCCGCTGGCGGCGGGCGTGCCCACTGTTGCGGTCGGCGCAGGCGGCCGGGGCGGCGAGACCCATGCGCCCGGGGAATGGTACGACCCGCGAGGCCGCGAACTGGGGCTGCGACGGATCGTCTTGGCGCTGGCATGCCTGCAGCAGAGTCCGTGAAGGGCGCCGGGCGATTCGGGCTGGCGCATGGCCTCCACTGCGGTGGAGCGGCCCGCCGGCCGCTCCCGGGCGGTGCCGCGCGCCACTGCCCGCTCGCCCAGCGGTTGGACACCAACTCTACCCTAGGATGGTGCCTGTGAGCCTGCCGAGAGGCCGCATGTGGATCCGACTCGCGTCGGTAGCTGCTGGCGCGCTGCTCCTGTCTCCCGGCTGGGCTTATGCCGCTGACCACCGCTTCGCTGTGAGCGAACGGCTGGAGGTGCGCCCCGGAGAGGTGCTGGAGTCGGTTACTTGCTTCCTGTGCGAGATCACCGTGCATGACGGCGGAGCGATTTCCGGGGCGGCGGTCGTGGTGGTCGGCAGGTTGTTGAACCACGGCGAGATTGGTGGCGACACCGTCATGCTGGGGGGGACTGTGCATTCGGAGGGGACGGTACGCGGCAACGCGGTGGTGGTTGCCGGCAGCCTGATCCTCGCCGGCGAGGTCGGAGGAAGCGTGATGTCGATCCTCGGCGACACGGTCGCCGACGGCCGTCAGGTGCGGATCAACGGCGACCTGATCTCCGTCCTAGGACTGCAGGACGGCGTTCGCGAGCAGGCGATTGGCGGAACGGTTCAGCACTTCGGCAAGCGCAGGGTTGGCCTGCTGGTCGCTTCCGGCGTGATCGGCGCTTTGTCTCTGAGCGCCGTGGCAGTCCTCTCGATTCTGGCAGCACTCAACACGCTCCTCTACTTCCTGCTCGGCACCAGGCGTCTCGAGGTTCTGGCTGCGACAGTGCGGGAGAAGGCGCATTCTTGCTTTCTCCACGGCTTGGGCACCTGCTTTGCCTTGGTCGTGGCCGGACTGATCGTCATCCTGCTCCTGCCCGTTTCCGTCCCGCTGCTGGTCGTGCTGCTGGTCCTGTCGGCGGCCGGGTACTCCGGTGTGTCCTACTTGGTGGGACGGAACCTGTTCGGCCGCCTAGGAACGTTGGCAGCAACTTCTGCGGGCGCGGTCCTGATCATCTCGGTCCAGCTGGTTCCGGTGCTGGGCTGGCTGGTAATGGCTGTCTTGTGGAGCATTGCCATCGGGTCCGTCGTGCTGAGCGGCTTCGGGACCTCGACCGATTGGCTCGAGACCCGGGGCGCATCCGGATCCGAGCACCGAGCTGCCCAGCCCTGACGGCTGCCGCCGGCCAGGCATCCGAGACCAAGAAGCGAGACCTGCTGGGACGCATCCGCGGACCTGCGCCTTTCGGCACCGGCAGTTTCCGTCGCCGAAACGAATCGGACACGGACTCCCTTCAAGTGATTTAAATGAATGTTGTTTCTAGATTTTGATCCCTGTCTTATTAATATTACATCTCTCTGAGGCGTGTTGGGACTAGCGATCCAAAGCGGACGAGCGCATCACGAAGCGTGGTTCGAACGGGCCTGTGGAGGTTCGACCTCTCTGGCCGGTGGGGTGCCGGACGGGCGCGCACGTCGCCAACCGGCGTGTGTCGGGCCAGGTGGTATGGTGATAGTTCACGCCCGATTCCGGTGCAACTGAGGCTAGCTTGGCTCGCATCAAGTCCAGATCCGCCCGCGGAGGAATTCCCCTTGTCGCTGATCGCGACGGATTGCAATCCGTCGCCGCGCGGCTTTCCGAGCAGCCGATTGTGGCGTTCGACACTGAGTTCCTCTGGGAGCGTACGTTCTACCCGAAGCTGGGGCTGATCCAGGTGGCCGACGAGGAACAGGCTTGGCTCATCGATCCCGTGGCCTTGGCCAAGGACGCGATGCAGCCGCTGCTGGAGGTGTTGAGCTCGAAGGACGTGCTCAAGGTCGCTCACGCGATCGATCAGGACCAGATGTGCCTGCATTGCACGTACGGGATCGTGGCTGAACCGGTGCTGGACACATCGATCGCGGGGGCGCTGACCGGATTGGGCGACCAGATCAGTCTCGCCAAGATGCTCAGCAAGGTGGTCCACGTAAAGCTGACCAAGGGCTACGGGCGCACCAACTGGCTCAAGCGTCCGCTGTCGAAGCAAATGAAGGTCTACGCGGCCGAGGATGTCCGCCACTTGGCCAAGGCCGGTCGCATTCTGGTGGAGCGGCTACGCACCAAGGGGCGGGAGGACTGGGCCATAGAGCTGTCCAGCCTACAAGGGAAGCAGGCCAAGGCGCATTTCGAGCCGGACGCGCTCACCGCCCGGATCGCCGGCGGCCGCCGGATGGACGAGCCCACCTACGGTGCCCTACGGGAGCTGGTCGCGTGGCGGGAGCAGGAGGCCAGCCGACGGAACCTGCCGCGCCGCTGGCTTGCGGACGACAACCTGCTGATCCGCCTCGCCACGACGCGGCCCAGCAGCGAGAAGCAGCTGGCCGACTTCCGCGGCCTGAACGCCCCTGGCAAGTCACGCAGCAGAGGCCGCCTGCTAAAGGCCATCAGCCGCGGTGTCAAGTCACCTCCGGCCGGCTACGAAAAGCCGAGCGGACGTCGGGGACCAACCCCGAAGGAGTCCGCGGCGCTCGTGGTCCTGAGGTGCTTCATGAATGCCTTAGCAGCCGACAACGCGCTGCCTGTCCGTCTGCTTGCGGACCGCCATCAGATGGTGAACCTGCTGCGCGGCGAATTCACAAGCGTCGCCGACTTGCGAACGGCGGAGATCCTTGACGCACGGGCCGTGGATCTGGTCGGGCAGGACCTCGTCGAGATCCTCAACGGCCGGCGCGGGCTGCGCTTAGTCAACGGCCGGGCGACCCACGACAAGGGCGTCACCGCCTCGCCCTGACAGTCGCCGGCCGCCTGTTCACTGCACCGTGACACGACACAGGACGAGATTGTCTTGGTCGAGGTTGCGAGACCAAATGAACTCGGCGTCGCCGAACTTGTCAGCGTAGTCGCGATAGGCGCGCTGGTTGGTGACGGCGCTGGCCGGGTAGGTGGCGGCCTCCTGCCATGCGGAGTCGTCAAATCCAGCCTCGGCCCAGTTCTCAGGTACGGGCAGGTGCAAGGCCCGGCACGTGGCCGGGTCACGCTCGACGCACGGCGGCCGCTCCGGGCAAGCCGCTGAGTCAGGTCCGGGCGCTAGGCAGCCGCGATCTTCGAGGGGACTGATGTAGTGTGCCTTGCACCGCCAGGAAGGTCCGGTGGCAGTACCGTCGCTGAAGAGAGCGATGAAGCCGCCGTCGCCTACGTTCCAGCGATCGTACTCCATGCCGACGCCGAGGTGCGTCCCCCAGTCCACCAGCTTCACGGCGATGGTCAGCGGACGTCGAGCTCGGAAGCGCACGACGCTGGAGTTGAACGGGATGAAGCCAATCGGATCGCGGGCCACGATCGAGCCGTTAACGTAGAGCTCGAAGTAATTGTCCGCGAAGAGATGCCCGGTCACCTCGTCGCCGCCCTCGTCAATCACGACCGTCTCCAACTCGTCCATGTAGTTTGGGTTGGGGCCCGGGCCCTTACAGTCGTTGAACAGGTCGGTCGGATCGGGCCCTTCCGCCGGCACGGCAGGTACCTGCACGCTCGATCCGTCCTCGGCCTCGACTAGGCCGCAGCGGGCCTCCATGAAGCGGCGGGCGGGCCCGCTGCAGGCGGTCGGGAGGCTGCCGCAAGAGAACGCCCGGGTCGCCAAGCCTTGCGAGAGCACGCCCTCCTCTTGAGCTAGCAGGGCCCACGGCGCCCAAGCGAGAACGGAGACTGCAACGAGAGCTCGCATGGACCTAGCTTGGCAGACCGCGGTGGCCAAGCCGAATTGCCACCCGGGACTAGCGCAACGCGGGCGGATCCAATTCGTAGTGTCCCTCGGCCACGATGCGGGCTGGACCGGTCAGCCCGATCCCGTCGTCCCAATCGACAGCTAGGTCCCCGCCCTGCGTCGCGACCAGCACTCGATCTCCGACCCAGCCCAAGTGGCGGGCGGCGACCGCAGCGCCTAGCGCCCCGGTACCGGAACTCAGCGTCGCTCCGGCTCCCCGCTCCCAGAACCGCACTTGGATTCGTGACACCTGACCGTGCCCCGCCCCGACCTTCACGAACGACACGTTGGAGCCGTTGCGGAACCGCGGATGGCGCTCTAGGGCGGCACCCACCCGCCGCCAGTCGAACCGGAAGGACTCCACCCGGCACACGCATTGAGGATTGCCGACATCGACGGTCGTCACCCGCCTGGCGGCTCCGGCCGCCTCCAGCAGCGTCGACTCCACCACCACGCGACAGCGGTCCGGATCCGAGGCCATGCGGAACTCGTACTGCGGATGCCGACGGCGGACGAGCCGCAGCTTCCGCACACCGGCATCCGTCTCAATCCGGAATGTCGAGGCCTCCGGCTGTCGGAAAGCGAGGCAGGCCGCCACGCAGCGGGTGCCGTTGCCGGAAATCTCCGCTTCACTGCCGTCGCTGTTATAGAGGCTGGCGCGAGCGCTCGCCCCGGCATGCTCAACCGCGACGGTGAATTCCACGCCGTCGGCGCCAATTCCGAATCGACGGTCGCAGAGTCTGGCAGCGAGTTTGCGAAGCTGTTCGGAGGGAACGCCGAGCGACTCCACAGCCGAGCGTTCCACGACCAGGAAGTCGTTGCCTGCCCCGTGGGCCTTGACGAACGGTAGGGTGGGCACTCCCCCAGTGTGCGCCAAACGGGATTGGCGGGCCGCTTCTAGCGCCCCTCCGGCGGCCACCCGCGGGCGGCCGGGAACGGACCCAGCCAGCGGCGAGGCCGCTGCTACGCTGGATTGGAATGTCGACGAGCAGCAGCCTGACCGAGGTTCAATTCAAGGTTCCCTTTGACACGATCCGGGCCGAGCAGGTCGAGCCGGCGATTGACGAACTGCTCCAAGAAGCCGCAGAGTCTCTGGACTCCCTGATCCACGACGACTCCGCGCCGACCTACCGGAACACGCTGGCGGCTCTGGAGAGGTTGGGCGAGAAGATCGCCTTCGCGATCGGCGTGGTGGGCCATCTGGAGAGCGTGGCGACCTATCCCGAGCTGCGGGCTGCGTACAACCAAGTCCGGCCGAAGGTCAGCGCCTTCTTCTCCGCCATCCCGCTGAATGACGGGGTCTGGAGGCGGGTGCAGGAATTCGCTGCCACGGACGAGGCGGAGGACCTCGGCCCGACCAAGCGGCGGTTCCTGAGCAAGACTTTGGACGACTTCCGCCGCAGCGGGGCGGAACTCGACGCAGCCGGCAAGCAGCGACTGCTGGAGATCAATGTCGAGTTGGCAAGGCTGACGACGAAGTTCGCCGAGAACGTGCTGGACGCCACCAACGCTTTCGACATGGTCGTGACGGACGAGCAGCAACTCGCCGGTCTGCCTGAGACTGCCGTCGCGGCGGCCCGGGAGAGCGCGGCGAAGCGTGACCAGCAGGGCTGGCGCTTCACGCTGCAGGCGCCGAGTTACCTGGCCGTGATGACCTACCTCGATGACGCTGGCTTGCGAGAGAGGATGTTTCGCGCCCATTCCCGGCGCGCGGCCGACGGGCGCTACGACAACCGCGGCAACATCGACCGGATTCTTGCGCTGCGCCGCGAGAAGTCTCGCCTGCTCGGCTACGAGAGCTTCGCTGACCTGGTGCTGGAGGACCGGATGGCGAAGAGCGCAGCCAGCGCGTGGGGCTTCGTGAACGACCTGCGAGCCCGAACCCAGGATGCCTTCCAGCGGGAGAACGAGGAGGTGTCTGCATTCGCGGGGGAAGAGTTGCAGCCTTGGGACGTGCTGTACGCAGCCGAGAAGCTCCGCAAGCTTCGATACGATTTCGACGAGGAGGACCTGCGCCCCTACTTCCCCTACGAGGGTGTCTTGGCAGGCCTGTTCGAGATCGCCAACAGGCTATTCGAAATCCGAGTCGAGCAGCGCTTCGACATGCCCGTCTGGAACAGCGACGTCAAGGTCTACAACCTCCTGGACGCCGACGGCAGCCACCTGGGAAGCTACTACGCGGACTATTTCCCGCGGGAGGACAAGCGGGACGGCGCGTGGATGGACTCGCTGATCACGGGCGAGCCGAGAGAAGGCGGGTTCACACCGCATTTGGGACTCAATTGCGGCAACCTCACGCCACCCACAGCGGAGCGCCCCGCGCTGCTGACGCATCGAGAAGTCGAGACTGTGTTTCACGAGTTCGGGCACCTGCTGCACCACTTGCTGAGTCGGGTGTCGGTCAAGAGCTTGGCGGGCACAAACGTGGCCTGGGACTGGGTCGAGCTACCCTCCCAGATCATGGAGAACTGGTGCTGGGAGCGCGAGGCGCTGGACCTGTTCGCCAAGCACTATCGCACCGGGGAGCCGATTCCCGAGGACCTGTACTTGAAGCTGCGGCGGGCGAAGAACTTCCGAAGCGCCAACGCTCAGATGCGGCAGCTGGGCTTCGCGACGCTCGACTTGGCTCTGCACACAGAGTACGACCCAGACTCGGACAAGAGCGGACAACGTCATCGTCTGCAGCACGGCCTTGCCCGGCTGCACACAGAGTACGACCCAGACTCGGACAAGAGCGTAGTCGCGTTCTGTCGCGAGATTCTGCAGCGGGCCTCCCCGGCGATACTCCCCGAGGACTACTCGATGGTGACTGCGTTCACTCACCTGTTCGCGAGCCCGGTGGGTTATGGCGCAGGCTACTACTCCTACAAGTGGTCCGAGATGCTGGATGCGGACGCCTTCACGCGATTCGCGAAGGACGGCGTGTTCTCAGCCGCAGTGGGCGACTCGTTCCGCCGGAACATCCTCGAGCGTGGCAACAGCGCGGAGCCGGAGGAGTTATTCCGACGCTTCATGGGTCGTGACCCGGATCCGGAGGCATTGCTCCGCCGGCTCGGCTTGGCGGCTTAGCGGGAAGGTGCCTCAAGATGGCTGGGCGCGCCGGCTGCGAGGCATCAGCTGAAGCGATCCTCGCTCGCACTTGCCTGCCGACCCGGTCATTCTACGCTCGCCGCAGCGAAAATGTGGCCAAGGACCTCCTCGGAGCGGTCTTGGCCCATCGGACGGACGCCGGGCTGCTGGCCGGGCGCATCGTGGAAGTGGAGGCCTATCTGGGCCAAGGCGATGCCGCCGCGCACAGCAGCGCCGGATTGACTCGGCGCACGCGCGCTGTATTCGGCCCGCCGGGTCATGCCTACATCTACCGGATCTACGGCCTGCACTGCTGCCTGAACGTGGTGGCCGAGCAGGACGGCATGCCCGGTTGCGTCCTGATCCGCGCACTGGAACCACTCTGCGGGCGATTGGACATGCAATCGCGTCGCAAGGCGGCGAAGCGCCGACGCGACCTCTGCAGCGGGCCAGGCAAGCTCACGAGCGCCATGGCGATCGGCATGGACCTGTACGGGGCAGATCTGCTGCGGGGACCTCTCACGATCCGCCTGGCGAGCAGGAGTCAGAGGGTTGAAGTCGCAACGAGCCGGAGGATCGGTATCTCCAAGGCGGCCCACCTGCCGCTTCGGTTCTTCGTGGATGGCAGTGAGTGCGTCAGCCGATGACGGAACGCTCGAACCAGCGCACTCGCGTCATTTTCCATCTGGACATGGATGCGTTCTTCGTGTCGGTGGAGGAGCTGACTGATCCGAGCCTGAAGGGCCGGCCGGTAGTCGTCGGAGGAGAGCCCGACCAACGGGGTGTAGTCGCGGCGGCGTCATATCCGGCGCGGAAGTTCGGGATTCGTTCCGCGATGCCGTTGCGAAGGGCCTACCAGCTGTGCCCCGAAGCGGTCTTCGTCCACGGGCACCCCCATCGCTACCTTGAGTACTCCCGGCGCGTTCGGTCGGTCCTGCGCGACTTCTCCCCAGTGGTCGAGGCGGCGTCGATCGACGAAGCCTACCTGGACATGACGGGGACCGAGAAGCTGTTCGGCCCGCCGCTGGCAGCGGCTCACCAGCTGCACGAAGCCGTCGCGCGCGAGACATCGCTTCCCTGCTCCATCGGCATCGGCGCGTCCCGCGTGGTGGCGAAGATCTGCTCGGGCCTGGCCAAACCCAACGGAGTGCTGCTGGTTCGGCCCGGCCACGAAGCGACTTTCCTCGCGCCGCTGGAGGTGGGCCGCGTTCCCGGAGTCGGCAAGGTGATGCAGCGGAGTCTCAAGTCCCTGGGAGTGACGACGATCGGCGAGGCGCGAGCCAAGGGCCGCGCCTTCTTGGAGCGCCACTTCGGCAAGGCCGGGCGCTCATTGGCCGGCAAGGCCGCCGGGCTGGACAGCGGGGCGTGGTTCAGCGCCGGCTTCGGCGGGGCAGCTCCCCCGAAGTCGATCAGTCATGAGACGACCTTCTTGCAGGACACGCGGGACCGGGACTTGATCGACTCCACGCTGGCCAAACTATGCCAGCTCGTGACCAGAAGGCTGCGGGAGCACGGTCTGTGGGCGCGCACGCTGCAGCTGAGGATCCGCTACGCGGACTTCACCACGCACACCCGGGCCGCAACGCTGGGGCAAGCCACCCAGCTGGACGGGGAGGTGCTGAAGACCGTGCGCGCCCTGTTCGACCGCCACTACGCCCAGCACCGCTCAGTTCGGCTACTCGGCGTGCAGGCGAGTGCGCTCGGGCCGAGCCCCAGCCATCAGTTGGACCTGTTCGACCCCGGTTCCCGGGATCGCTGGGAGCGCGCGCTGGCAGCCGTGGACTCCCTGCGAGACCGCTTTGGAGAGTCCGCCGTAGGACTGGCGGCCTCGCTGGGCCACGCCAGGCGGGAGCGAGTGCATGAGAACCCGGCCGGGCTAGCCGGCAGCGGGAAGAAGCGCAAACGGTGAGTTCCAGACCGGAACTAGTTCCGGGACCCTCAACCGGGCCGGAACGGGAGCACGGACTCACCGCTGCGGAACGGCGCAGGAGCGCCGAGCTTGGCGGCGATGGCCTCCACATCGGCCTTGGACCAACTCACCATGGTGTGAGCGATCCGTCCGCTGGGCTCGACGAGGAAGACCGTCGGCACATTCGTCAAGCCGTAGGCGTCAGAAACCTCGTAACCTGACTCAAGCGTGTCGAACACTTGGCGCGTCTCGTACCCGAACTCAAGGCGAAACATCTCGCCTTCGCGGTCCGTGTCCTGAGAAACAGCGATCGCTGTCGCGGGTCGGCCCTCCAGGCTTCTCGCGAGACGGTCGAGGTACGGCAGTCCGTACTGGCAGGTCGGGCAGTCGGTCTTGAAGAACGTCAGCAGAACGGGTCCGCCTGCCAGCGCCTCGTGCAGCCGGAACGGGACGCCGTCGGCGTCAGTCAGCTCGAAATCGGGGGCACGGGCATTTCTTGGCAGGGCCGGCATCCCCTTCATGGTAGCCCTCTAGGAATGGGCCGGGCGACGATGGTCCACGGCCCGGGGGAGGGGCGTACAATGGGCGGGCGATGTCGAAGTCGGCTTGGTTGGCCATCCTCTTCATCGGCGCCGTTCTGGCGCTGCTGGTGTACTCGTCGCTGGGCTTGAAGCAGCACACTTACGAAGTATGCATGGAGTTTCAGGGGCGCACGAATTGCGCCACCGCCTCGGGAACGACCAAGGAGGAGGCGATTCGCACCGCCACGGACACCGCTTGCGCGACGATCTCCGCGGGCATGACGGACAGCATCCAATGCAGCCGGACGCCGCCGGCGAGCGTCACCGAGCAGCTCTGAGCTAGCACCGGCGACGATGCCAAGCGAACGAGGAGACTAGAATCGCCCCCACGCCGGCGAGAACGGCCGACGTGACGCGCCAGTCCCCGCCGTGGAGCGGGACCGTCTCCTTCGCGACCGCCGCCACGGGAATCAGCAACAGCGCGCTGCAGTGTGACACTGCCGCAAGTTGCAGTGCCTGCCTCGGATCGCGACGGGCTCGAAAGGCGAACGCGATGAGGATTGCCATAGCGGAATAGGCGCAGCCGAACACGAGTCCGGCACTCCAGCCCGTCCAGCCATGCCAGATTACTAGCGCCTGCCGCACAAACCACACGACGGCGAAACACCACACCGGAGAGGGCGCGAGGACCGACCAGCTGGGCGGCTTGCCGCGCCCAGCGAGTCTCGCGGCTCGAATCGCAAGACCGACATGGATCACGGCGGCGGGCAGCCAGATGCGCGCGTCCCGGATCCAGCTCTCCGCCGCGGAGTCCGACAGCCTCTCTGCCAGCAGCCCGCAACCGGCAGCGGCTGCAAACCACAGCGCCGCGGCTCCAGAGGCCGCTCGGGGCCGGGAAGCGAGCGCGTACGCGTCCCGCAACAGGAAAATTCCCATCGCGCACGCAAGAGCACCGCTGAAGTCCATGGGCAGGACTCAGAGTACCAGCGGACCGGTCGGGAGACAGCCCCCACCTGCTGCGGTCACCGCTGGCTTCGCTGGAGCGAATCAGGGCTGTGGGCCGTCCAAGAAGTGCCGGATTTCAGCAGCGAGGCCGGCGGTGTCCTTGATCGCGCACTCCCAGACTGTCAGCACCTGCCACCCCATGGCGCAGAGCGCGGCCCTGTTCTCCGCGTCCCGCTCCTGATTGCGCCTGAGCTTGGGCAGCCAGTAGTCCGTGTTGGACGCAGGCATGCGGAAGTATTTGCAATCATGCACGTGCCAGAAGCACCCATGCACGAAGATGACCTTCCTGCGGGGGCCAAACACCAAGTCCGGGCGACCCGGCAGACCCTTCTTGTGCAGGCGGTAGCGATAGCCCATGCTATGCACGAGGCGGCGCACGGCCATTTCCGGCTTGGTGTCCTTGCTCTTGACGGCCTGCATCGCCCGCCGCCGCTGCTCTGGCGTCAGGCAGTCCGCCATCTCGACTTCTAGTTCGCCTGCCCGGCGGGCCGCTGAAGGCACGAGCACCAGGCGGACAGACCCAGCGGCAGAGACGCCTGCAGGCCGTCCTCGCGCCAACTCGGCACCGCTCCAACCAGGCGGCGCACGCTCGCAGCGATGCGGGCCAAGGCCCCGCCGAGTTCGGCGCGACCAGCCCGGGCCGGACCTAGCACGGTCTGGATGGTCGCGTCCCCGCTCATGGCTCAAGAGGCGGGTGACGGAGCGCCCGCCCGGGCAGCCGGCCGGTGTGCTGGCCGGATGCCAGCACTTCCACACCGTTGACGAGCACATGGGGAATCCCGTCCGGGTACTGGTGGGGACTTGCGAATGTCGCTCGGTCGGTCACCGTCCTTGGATCTAGGATCACGACATCGGCGTACAGGCCCTCGCGGAGCATCCCGCGGTCCAGGATTCCGAGCTTCTCAGCGTTCATGGAGGTCATCTTGCGCATCGCGACCTCCAGAGACAGGGCACCTTGGTCACGCACGTAGCGCCCGAGGATCCTGGGAAACGTGCCATACCAGCGCGGATGCGGATGAGTTGCGGCCGAAGGCCCGTCCGAGCTGATCGCAGCTCCGTCGGAGCCGACCGACACGTAGGGCTGGCGGAGCGCGTGGAGCATGTCATCCTCGCGGTGGTGGAAGTACACGGTGCGCACGCTGCCGTCCTCTTGGAGCAGCACGTCGAACAGCACATCGAACGGGTCACCGCCCTTGGAATCGATCAGTTCCTGCATGCGCTGGCCTACGAACGGCCGGTTGTCGGGGTGCGCTAGCTGGACTAGGAGCATCCTGCTCCAGTCTCCTCCGACCGCCAGGTAGTGGTTGTACCAGTCCTGGTCGGCGTCGAGGATGTCCCGCCGGATCCGCTCTCGCGCGGCGGCGGACCGCAAACGCTCCAGCATCGCTGCATTGCCGCCGTCGTGGGCCCAAGGGGGAATGATGGCACGGAGATTGTTCTGGCCGGCTGTGTAGGGGTAGACGTTGGCTCGGATGTCCAACCCGCGGCGGCGGGCTGCCTCAATTCTCCCGACAACCTCGCCCATCCTGCCCCAAAGGGCTTGGTCAGCGATCTTGAGGTGGATGATGTCCACGCGGATATTCGCTTGAGAGCCGACTCGGATCGCCTCGTCGACCGCGTCGAGCACGCCCTTGCCTTCGTCTCGAATGTGGGTGGAGTAGATGCCCCCGCGACGCGCGGCCACCTTGGCCAATGTAATCAGCTGCTCGGTAGTCACCAAGCTCGACGGCGGCATGAGCAAGGAGTCGGAAAGGCCCATGGCGCCGTCCAGCATGGCTTGGTCGATTAGCTCGGCCATGTCCGCGACCTGCTCCTCGTCCGCAGGCTCCAAGGCGTCGCCCTTCACGTACCGCCAGACCCTTGTCAGTCCGACGTAAGAGCAGATGTTGGCGGCGACACCGCGCCCTTCCACATGGTCGAAGTAGCCTCCGAGCGTGGTCCACTTCCGCTCGCCCGCTGGAACCGGTCCGGCTGAGTCTCCCTCCCCTAGGACCATGGTCGTCACGCCCTGCCGAATCATGCTCTCGCAGCGCGGCTCCTCCAGCAGCGTGAAGTCTGAATGGTTGTGCATGTCGATGAAGCCAGGAGCTACGACCAGGCCAGACGCATCGATCACCCGGGCGGCAGACGCTTCCGAAAGGTCCCCGATCCGGGCGATCCGATCCTTCCGAATCCCCACATCGGCCGAGAATCCAGCTCGGCCCGATCCGTCCACGACGAGGCCGCCGCGAATCAGCACATCGAATGGAGTATCTGCTCGCGCTACGCAAGCTGCCGCGATGAGGGCTGCTGTAAGTCCCACCGACATCAGCAGCTTGCCCACCACGTTACACACTCGGGTCACGAAACCTCCCAGCAGTCGGGACGCCGCGGCCGGCCACCGAGGGCGCGGCCCGGTCCGGGGGCGTCGCGTCCCACTATAGCCGTCCCTACGGGCGTGATCCCGGTCCGGCGCACGAGCCAACCGGGCGCTGAAGGCGCCCTAGCGCCCGCTCGGTAGAATGAGAGTTCATGGCCATCCGAATCGGGATCGTCGGCGGGAGCGGCCTCTACGAGATGGACGCTCTGCGCGACCGCCACGAGTTTGCCGTCAAAACTCCTTGGGGGGCGCCGTCAGACTCCTACGTCGTGGGGCGGCTGGCCGATCGCGAGGTCGCCTTCCTAGCTAGGCACGGGCGCGGCCACCGCATCAACCCCTCGCAGTTGAACTTTCGGGCCAACATCTACGGCTTCAAGCAGCTCGGCGTCGAGTACCTCCTCTCGTTCAGCGCCGTGGGCTCGCTGCGGGCCGAGCTGGAGCCGCTCCACTTCGTGGTCCCTGATCAGTTCTTCGACCGCACCAAGGGGCGCCCGTCAACTTTCTTCGACGACGGAATCACTGCCCACATCACCTTCTCGCACCCCGTTTGCGGAGTGCTCTCCGACATCGCTGCCCGAGCCTGCGAGCGAGCGGGCGTCACGGTCCACCGAGGTGGTACGTACTGCTGCATGGAGGGCCCTGCCTTCTCGACGCTGGCGGAGTCCAACCTCTATCGCAGCTGGGGCATGGACGTGATCGGCATGACCAACCTCCAAGAGGCCAAGCTGGCCCGGGAAGCCGAGATGTCGTACTGCACTGTCGCGATGGTCACTGACTACGACTGCTGGCATCCAGACCACGACGCCGTCACCGTGGACACGGTGATCGAGTACCTCACTCAGAACTCGGCCCATGCACAGCAAGTGGCAGTCGAGGCGGTCCGACGCATCCCTGAGTGTCCGAGTCCGCATGCCTCGGCGCTCAAGAACGCCATCATCACCGATCGCTCCGCGATCTCCGAGCGCGTGCGCGAGAAATACGCACTGCTGGCAGGCCAGTACCTGTAGCTGTCGCTGTCACTGCCGGTGCCTCAGCACCGCCCCCTAGTCTGATGCATCTGCTAGTTGTTGGATCGGTAGCGTACGACGGAATCGAGACGTCGCGCGGCAAGGTGGACAGAGTCCTAGGGGGCGCCGCCTCCTACATCGCCTTGGCAGCCTGCCACTTTGCTCCGGTGCGGCTGGTGGCTGTGGTAGGAGACGACTTCCTACCTGAAGACGAAGCGGTCCTGCGGCGGCGGAACATCGACCTGAAGGGGCTGGAGCGGGCTGCGGGCAAGACATTCTACTGGAAGGGCGAGTACGCCCGCTCCATGAATCAGCGCCGCACGATCGCCACCGAGCTGAACGTCTTCGCCGAGTTCCGCCCCCGCCTGCCGAGCTCGTACCGCAACTCGTCCCACATCATGCTCGGCAACATCCATCCCGACCTGCAGAACTTGGTGCTGGACCAAGGCCGGGGCAGTCGCTACGCCGTCGGCGACACGATGAACTACTGGATCGAGGGGACTCCTCAGGAGCTGGCCTCGACGATTCGGCGCTGGGACGCCATCTTGATCAACGACGAGGAAGCGTGGCAGCTCACGGGCCGGCACAACCTCCAGGCGGCGGCGCGGCGCATCAGCGCCATGGGGCCCGGCACG
This sequence comes from Bryobacterales bacterium, assembly GCA_963662745.2. Lineage (GTDB taxonomy): Bacteria > Acidobacteriota > Terriglobia > Bryobacterales > UBA6623 > VXMF01. The sequence goes on along the minus strand of CAXXUI010000001.1, from coordinate 914,107 downwards.
GTCGTCATCAAGCGCGGCGAGCACGGGGCTGCACTCTTCCGAGGGGACGAGTGCTTCCTGACACCGGCCTTTCTCCTTGACGACCTAGTCGATCCTACCGGAGCCGGCGACGCCTTCGCCGGAGGGTTCATGGGCTACCTGGCGGCCCAGTCGAGCCAAGACGCGGCCGGACCCTCCATGGCGGACTTGCGCCGCGCGGTGGTCTACGGGTCGATCATGGGCAGCTTCTGCTGCGAGCAGTTCGGCGTGGAAGCGCTCCGGCAGCTGACGGCCGAACGCATCGACCGCCGGTTCAAGGAATTCCGGGCGCTGACATCCTATTGATCTTCTCGGCGCGGAAGACTGTCGCAGCTCACGGCTCGTAATGGATCCACAGCGGGCTGGCCCACGCCATCGCCTCGTTTCTCTGCCGAAGCCGGACGTAGTACATGTTCCACTCTGCCGGCTCCGCAGCCGCGTCGGACCAGTCCAAATCGACATCCTGCGTGCGGGGTTGCATCGATGCAATCACCGCTGGCGCCTGCGCGCCGACCTGCCTGATGATCTCGACGCTGTCGATCGATGACGTGCCCCGCGCCACGATGCGCAGCCGGGGAGCAGCTTGCGACGTGAACTCATCCCCCATCAAGTGCTCGCCGGAGCGGACCACCAGTTCGATGTTGTCGTTCGCCGCGTAGGAGTGCCGCCGCTTGAAGGCGTCAATGACGCCCTGGCGCGAGTTCTCCTCGGCCAGCACGACGGCGTAGCTGATGTGCGTAGAGACATGGTCGCTGCTGGCCTGGAACCCGAGGCGCCTGCCCTTGCGGAACGCCTCCCAGACGAAACCCGCTGGCCGGTAGCCTTGGATGGTGTCCTCTGGACCGCTGGCTGCCATAGGGCCGCCGGCGACCTCGTAACTCTGCCGATGGCCTTGGAAGATCTCCACGACCGGCTCCACCGCGGCGCTGCCGTCCCTCCAATCCGTCCCCATGTTGGTGGCTGAGGTGTGCGACGAGCAAATCCCTCCGAAGTGCTCCAGGTACGCGTACAAGTTGCGGATGTCCGGAGAGCCGTCCTCCTCAGTGCCATTCATCCGCTCCCTACCCCTCATCCGAGGGACCGGGCGAATTCCCCGGCGGGGTAGGATCACGTTGCGGTGGCCGCTGGGATAGCTTACGTTGCGCTCGTAGCTGTACATGGCGCTGAAGCGGCCGGCATCGTGGTAAAGGTCGCTCGCCTTCTGCTGCAGCCACCACAGGTATCCGTGGCTCACGGCGTAGTCGTGATCCCCCGGCCCGATCCAGTCCAGCGCTGCCACATCCAGCCCGTAGCGCCAGACCTCCTCGAACGGACCGTCCCAGTCCCGGTGCGAAGAGAACGCGGAGTGGCGGTGAAATTCGCCTCTCAGGAACTGCAGTGTCCTGCCGCCGGCCTGCACTCTGCGGGAGCGGAGCCTACTCACATCGGCGGCCTCGTCCGGATGGACCGGCGTGGCGGACCGCTCCGGGCCGACCGCCGAAGTGCGGACCAGCGTCGGCTCCGCCGGGGTCCCCGGCACTGCGAGAACCGACTCGAACAGATTGCTGTCCTGCCTGTCGGCGGCGCGCTCGCGGCCGTCCGAGGCGGTCAGCGCCAGCAGACCGCCACTTGGCAGGGTTGCCAGTCCGGGCTGGCGGTCCAGCAGATGATCCGATCCCAGCAGCGGAACGGGATGCGACCATCGGTTCGCCTCGTAGTAGGCGGCGAAGCTCCGCCACACCTCGCCGCGCCCCGTCTGAAAAGGGTGCTTCCGAAACAGGAGCCAAGGCCGCCCGTCGGAATCCAGCGCCATGCTCGGGATACTGGCCTTGTGGCGCTGGCTCGTCGCGATGCGAGTGTCGTCGTGGTAGTAGTCCACCGTCGGGCTGCGAAGCGGGTTCGCTGTCTCCCGCAAGGATCCGTCCCAAACCCTGACGAGGATGTTCTTGTTGAGGTACATGGGGGCGGCCTGGCGGCCTTCCCAGCGGTCTCCGGCGTCCTTGCCCCACTGTTCGTCCGAGTCCTCGAACGCCACCCAGGCACGGCCGCGACCGTCGACAACAACGGATGCCCTTGCCTCAAACCGGGCTGAAGCGGCCACTGCGACCATATCGTCCAAGCGCTGCCCCTCGATCTTGCGCAGATAGACGTCGTAATTCCCGGCGTCGTAGGTGTCCCACGCCACCCAGGCCGCGCCGGACCCGTCCGTAGCGATCGAGGGGCGCCAGTCGTTGGCGTCGCTAGGGGACACGCGCAGCGGAGCCTCCCCGATACGGGCCGCGAGGATGTCGAAGCCGCCGTCCCGCCGGGCCTGCCATGCGTAGTAGCCGCCCGACGCGACCACGTTGAAGTCCTGCCCCGGATTGCTGGTCAGCCTGCGCTCCGGGCCGAGAACGCCGCTGGCCAAGCGCATCTCCCGCAGGTAGATGTCCCAGTTGCCGCTCCTCTGCTCAGACCACAGAACGGCTGCGGCCTCCCCTCCGGGCAGCGCCGTCACGACCGGTCTCCACACATCCCTCGAGGGGGGCGTCACAAACAAGGGGTAGCTCCAACCCGACGAGCTGCGGCGCAGCAGCACGACCCGGTCTCCGTTGCCTTGGAACTCAATCGACCGGAAATCGCCGGCAAGAGCGGCCGGCGCGTCGATCGGCGAGCCGTCAGAGTACTCCACGAACGCGCATAGGACGGTGCCGTCGGGTAGGTTCTCGCAGTCCGGGAAGTCCTCTTCCAAACCCTTGGTCGCCACTGGTTCCGAACTAGGAGTGAGCGCGATCTCCGCTTGGCCGCCCAGCGCGGCCCGAGTCTCCCCCATGGCAAGCTGTTCCGGCGCAAACTCGAAGCTACCGCCCGCTGTCTCGACGACGACGGTCCGATCCGGGCCCGGATCAGCCACGCAGTCGGATGCGGGCAAGCCGAACTGCACGGTGGCCGGCAGGACCCGCGGACGGCTGGCTCCTCCGGCCAGCTTGACGGGGCTGGACTCGGACTCCGCCTCCCAACTCACGCTCCCGCCCGCGACCCAGCCACTGGCCGTGCCGCTCCAGTCAGCCGGGGCGGCGTCGGCCAACCCGAGGCGCAACATCACCCGCCCGCCTGCTTCGCAGGCCTCAGCGGACGGCGTCTGGGCCAAGGCCGCTACTGCCGGAGGGCTGGCCGGCCCGGCTGCGAACCGCACAGCCGCCAATGCGAGCAGGACGGATGCGATGGCAAGGAGCTTCTGCATGCCTAGCCATTCTAGTCGGAAATCCGCCGCTGCACGCCACGAGGGGCGGCACCAACCCGGCTGAACCTGCCGCGTGCCCGCGTGGCGCGGATCCGGCACTCCGACTTGGCGCTACTCTCCGTCGTCCGGCGCGCCCTCGCCGCTTCCAGCTCCGTCCGCGGGCGAAACGAACTGCCAGCCGAAGCGCCCCTTGATGCAAAGGTTGCCGGAAGTCACTTCCTGGTCCAAGGGCGAAGTCGCCTTCACGATCTGATTGTCCTGGACGTGCAGGGTGAGCGTGCATCCGACGCCGCAATACGGGCAGATCGTGTCGGTCTTACTCTGCTGGGCCTCGTTCCACTCGCCCGCCTCGCGCAGATCGTGCTCGCTCTTGAACATCAGCGCACCGGTCGGGCACACGGCAATGCAGTTGCCGCAGTAGACGCAGGCCGACTCCGGCAGAGGGACGTCGTACTCGGTGGCGATGGTGGCGTCGAACCCGCGGTCCGCGACCGCAATGGCAAAGGTGTTCTGAGCGTCGACGCCGCAGGCCTCGACGCACTTGTAGCAGAGGATGCACTTGGAGTAGTCCCGAACGTAGAGGTCGTTGTCTACCTTCACCGGTTCGTTCGCGGCGGCGGGCGGCCTCTCCCGGTCTCCATAGCGCCCGGGATCAGCGCCGTACTCGGCGCAGTAGGCCTGCAGCTCAGGGGCGGTCGAGACGTCCGTGCTGGATGCCAGGAACTCCAGGACCATGCGGCGGCTGAGACGGACGCGCTCGGAATCCGTGCGAACCCGAATGCCATGCTCGGCCTTGCGCGAGCAGGCCGGAACCAGCGTCCGCGAGCCCTCCAGTTCGACCACGCAGACGCGGCAGACATTGACTGGCTCCAGTGTCTCGAGGTAGCAGAGCGTCGGCGTGTCGATGCCGCGGATGCGGCACGCGTCGAGCAGCGTAGAGCCTTCGGGAACGGTCACCGGATCTCCGTCGACGGTGACCTCCACCGTCGGCCGCGCCGCTCGCTGCGGGCGCTGCGGGATGGGCCCGCGAGGGACCGGGATCTTGAGGGCTGGCGCGTCGGAAGTGGATTGCTCCTTCATTGGGCGCCACCGCCCAGGATTGGGAAGCGGGCCAAGGCGGAGTCCACGGCGCTGGACGCCGTGTGCCCGAGGCCGCAGATCGATGCATCGCGCATGACTTGGGATATCTCCTTCAGCAGCAGCCGCTCGCTCCTGACGGAGCCCAGCGGACGGCCGGATCGCAATCGCTCTAGCAACTCCGTCTGCCGGACGGTGCCGACACGGCAGGGGACGCACTGCCCGCAGCTCTCCTCCCGGAAGAACTCCGCTATCCGCAGCAGGATCCGGCTGAGATCGACGCTGTCGTCGAAGGGCATCACGACGGCGGAACCCACCGCGGCGCCGATCGCCCGCATGCCCTCGAAGGTGAACGGCGCCTCAAGCTCATCCGGGGAGAGGAAGGCTCCCGCGGCGCCCCCCACCAGCACCGCCTGCAGTCTCCCGGTGCCTGAGACTCCTCCCGCCAGGTCGATCAGCTCACGCACGGTCACACCAAATTCGGTTTCGTAGACTCCAGGCTTGGACACGTGGCCGGAGAGGCAGAACAGCTTGGGGCCGGAGGACTGTCGTGTTCCGACAGCCGCGAATTCTTCCCCGCCCCGCTGGAGGATCAGGGGCACATTGGCGAGCGTTTCGACATTGTTCACCACGGTGGGTCTGCCGAACAGCCCGGACTGGGTCGGATAGGGCGGCTTGTTGCGCGGTTCCCCGCGATAGCCTTCGATCGAATTGAACAGCGCCGTCTCCTCCCCGCAGATGTATGCCCCCGCGCCGCGGCGGATCTCAATGGGGCAGCAGGGCGCGAGCAGCCCGGCCTGCTCGAAGGAGGAGATGGCCGCCTGCATCCGCTCGGCCGCCCTAGGGTATTCCCCTCGAATGTAGACATAGGCCCGGTCGCAACCCGTCGCGAAGGCGGCAACGGCGATCGCTTCGACGACAGCGTGAGGGTCGCCCTCCATCAGGACGCGGTCTTTGAACGTGCCCGGCTCGGACTCGTCAGCGTTGCAGACGAGGTACTTCGGGCCCTCGGCTGACGCGACGGCGCGCCACTTGCGCCCGGTCGGAAACGCGGCTCCGCCGCGACCCACCAGTCCGGAGGCCTCGACTTGGTCGAGCACCCAGCCACCGCCCTTGGCGAGAGCCAGCTCCAAGGCGGCCAGCCCCCCGTCCCGCTGGTAGCCCTCCAAGGTCTCGCTGGCCGCGCTGCCCACTCGACGCAGCAGCCGCAGCGACTGGGATCCGGCTTGGGGAACGGAATTGGACACCGCCTGGAGGTCGCAGGAATCCGTCGGGCGGCCTCCGATGGCCGCTCCGATGCCGGCCGCTCCGGCGGGAGCCACGACCCGGTTCCACGGGGTCTCGCCGGACCCCGTCACCAGCACCGCAGGCGCTCTCTCGCACAGGCCCAGGCACGGGCTGCGCACCCAGGTCGCGTTGTCACCCCTAGCCCCGGCGCTCGCAGGCCCCAAGGAGCGTTCCAAGCGGTCACACAGCTCCTCGGCACCCCGCGCCTGGCAAGCGATGTCGTCGCATACTCTGGCGACGACGGGAGGTCGCCGCGACAAGGCGAACAGATCGTAGAAGCTGGCGACGCCGTACGCCTCGGCAGGGGGCACCTGGAGCCGTCGCGAGGCATAATTCAGCGCTCCGGGGCTGATCCAGCCCACGCGGCCGTTGACGGCGTGCAGCACCGGGAGCAGCAGGTCACGCCCTGGAGAGGAGCGGAAGCCGCCACGGGAGGTCTGCCCCTCCGACGCCTCAGAGCGTTCCCCCCCTTCCCACCTCGACTGGGCGGGACCCAGGACAGAGTCTACTGCCAGCTTCTCAGACTCAGTTGGCGTGTCGGGGGTGAAGTGCAGGTCCACGAGCGATCCGTGCTTCTGTCAGCCGTTTCGGCGGGGTCGGGGGGCGCGACAAGGTCTAGAGAGCCTTGGGCGGCACCATCTTATCAATCCGAATCGCGCTCGCTTTGAACTCCGCGGTTCCGGACTTCGGGTCCACGGCGTCGATCGTGAGCCGGTTCGTATCCACCTGGTCCGGGAAGTGGGTGGTCATGAAGGCGAGGCCGGGACGCAGGCCCGGATCAAAGCGCACTGGGGCCACGACGGATCCCCGCCGGGACGTCACCCGCACTTCCTCGAACTCGGCCAGACCGTGACGCCGGCCGTCCTCAGGCGAGATGTCCAGCGTCTCCCCCCAGCGCAGGGGCGAGCTGTACAGGCCGCTCTGCACCCCGGTATTGTAGGAATCCAAGCGCCGCCCGGTGGTCAGGCGGATCGGAAACTCCTCGTCCAAGGCGTCGACGGGCGGTCGGTGCTCCACAGGACCGAACGGCGCCCGCGGTCCGATTCTGGGCTGCGCCCAGAGGCGGCCGTGCAGGAACAGCTCGCCGGGGTGCGACTCGTCGTAGCAAGGCCACCGGATGCCGCCCAAGCGCTCCAGCCGCTCGTAGCTCATACCGGCATGCATGGGGCTGAGTGTCCGGAGCTCGTCCCACAGGGCCTCGGCGTCGGGCTCGCCCCAGTCATGCCCCAGACGATTGGCCAAGTCAAACAGGATACGCATGTCGTCCCGAGCCCCAGGCGGAGGATCCACCGCCCTCCGCACGCGCTGCACCTTTCGCTCGCTACTGGTCACCGTGCCTTCGGACTCCACCCAGCCTGCTTGGGCGGGCAGCACGACATGGGCGATCTCCGCCGTCTGCGTCAGGAACAGGTCCTGCACGACGAGGCAGTCCAAGCCCCGCAGCAGCCGTAGCGCACGATTCTTGTCGGCTTCCGAGCTGACGGGGTTCTCACCCAGCACGTACAGCGTGTTGAGGTCGCCGCGCTCCATGGCGTCAAACATGCCGCTGAGGTGCCACCCGCTCTGGGGGGGGATGACGCAGTTCCAAGTCCGCTCGAACTTGACCCTCAGGGCATCGTTCTCAAGGTGCTGGAAGCCGGTCAGGCGGTCGGGCAGCGCTCCCATGTCGCCGCCGCCCTGAACATTGTTCTGGCCCCGCAGCGGGCAGAGACCGGAGCCATAGCGCCCGACATGGCCGGTCAGTAGGGCGAGGTTGATCAGCGCGCGAACGTTGTCCACGGCGTTGTGATGCTCGGTGATGCCAAGCGTCCAACACAGTTGCGCGGTCGGCGCCGCGGCGTACGCTCTCGCCAGCTCGCGGATCGAGTCCTTGGGGACGCCGGTCACTGATTCGGCACGCTCCAGCGTCCATGGCTGCACGGCCTCGCGGTACTGCTGAAAGCCGCTGGTGGCGTGGTCGATGAACCAGCGATTCTCCAAGCCGGCTTGAAGAATCTCCCTGCCCACGGCGTGGGCGAGCGGAATGTCGGTGCCGACATCAATGCCGAGCCAGCGGTCCGCCCACTGAGCCGAACTCGTCCGACGAGGGTCAACAACATACAGCGAGGCGCCGTTGCGGATCCCCTTCAGGACATGGTGGAAGTAGATGGGATGGGTCTCTCGCGCGTTCGAGCCCCACAGCACGATCAGATCCGTCTGCTCCGCCTCCTCGTAGGAGCTGGTGCCGCCTCCCGCACCGAACGCTGCCGCCAGACCGGCGACGCTGGGGGCGTGTCAAGTGCGGTTGCAGCTGTCGATGTTGTTGCTGCCGAGGACGGTCCGGACAAACTTCTGAGCAGCGAAGTTCAGCTCGTTGGTGGTCTTGGAGCAGCTGAACATGCCGAACGAGCGAGCGGCCCCGCGCTCGATCGACCGCCGGAAGCCTTGGGCTGCGGCATCCAAAGCCTCGTCCCAGCTCACCGGACGGAGCGCACCGTTCTTGCGGACCAGCGGCTGCGTCAGCCGGACGCCTCTTCGAGAGTGTCGTGCCATTGGCCTAGATCATATCTCGAACGGCTGGAGCGGGCGGCTGAGATCGACTTCGCCAGGTCCGGCGAACCAGCGCACCGATCCCTCGCCCGTTTTCACTTCGAAGGGCCACTCGACTGGGGGCGCAGCCACGTGAGACTTGAGGCGGAAGCCGCGCGATTCTACACCCCGCGGCGCGCCAAGTCGTCCGCGTCGACACCCCAGACCCCGTGCCGGCACCCAAGCTGGGCGGGCAGCCGGAATTCCCGTAAAATACAGGTAGCATCGGCTTGGCAAGTCTCTTGGTTCAGGCCTTGGGAAGCCAGCCGCCCCGCTGGGTGATCAAGCGCAGCCGGCCACGGCCTGTGAGCCTGCAGCCACCTTGAAGGACTTACGAATGGACACAGACAACTTTGGCGTCGCCGGACTTGGAGTGATGGGGCGCAACGTCGCCCTCAACATCGAGCGGAACGGGTTTCCGGTGGCGGCCTACAACCGCAGCGACCCGAACGCCGACCGTATGCGCGCTGAAGCTGCCGGCAAGAACGTGACCGTCACGCAGTCAATCGAGGAGTTGGTCTCCCTTCTCGACCCTCCACGCCGCGTGCTGCTCATGGTCACTGCCGGAGCTGGAACGGACAAGGTGATCGAGGCGTTACTGGAGCACCTCTCGCCCGGCGACATCGTGATCGACGGCGGCAATGCGCACTTCCCGGACACGGAGCGCCGGGCCGGCCTTCTCAAGGCGGCCGGCCTGCACTTCGTCGGGTCCGGGATCTCCGGCGGAGAGGAGGGCGCCTTGTGGGGGCCCTCGATCATGCCCGGGGGGGATCGCGAGGCGTACGACCGCATCGCGCCCGTGCTGGAGAAGATCGCCGCCAAGACTGACGGCGGAGGGTCTTGCGTGACCTACTGCGGCCGCTCCTCCGCCGGTCATTACGTGAAGATGGTTCACAACGGGATCGAGTACGGCATTATGCAGTTGATCTGCGAGGTCTACGACATCCTGCGCCGTGCGGCCCAGCTTCCGACTCCTCAGATCCAAGCCGTGTTCCAAGACTGGACCGAGTCGGAGCAAGTAGGCGGCTACTTGGTCGACATCACGGCCGAATGCCTGGCCCAGCGCGATCCGGACAGCCGGGAGCCGCTGGTCGAGAAGATCCTCGACACCGCCGGGCAGAAGGGCACCGGCAAGTGGACGGCGCAAAGCGCCCTCGACCTCGGGATTCCCATTCCGACTCTTTCCCAAGCCGTCAACGCCCGCATCCTGTCAGGACTCAAGCAGGCCCGCGTCGAGGCGTCCAAGCTTTTCGACGGGCCGGAGGCGGACCTCGAAGCCGTCGCGGATTTGCCCGAGACGCTCCACGAGGCCCTGCACCTCGCAACGCTGGCCTGCTACGCGCAGGGCATGCACCTCATTCAAGCGGCTTCCAAGGAGTACGGCTACGGCACCGACCTGGCCGAGGTAGCGCGCATCTGGACGCAGGGATGCATCATCCGCTCCAGACTGCTGGGACCGATCCGGGAGGCCTACCTGCAACAGCCCGACATAGAGAACCTGCTGACCCACTCGCCATTCCTCGAGGTGATCAACCGGTCTGTGCCGGCTCTGCGGAGCGTGGTCGAGCTGGCCAACCGCTGCGGTGTGCCGACAACCTGCCTAGGGGCCACGCTGGCCTACCTCGACAGCTACCGATCCGAGTTCCTTCCGGCCAATCTCCTGCAGGCACTGCGGGACAACTTCGGAGCCCACACCTACCGTCGCCTTGACAAGGCGGGAACCTTCCACACTCAGTGGGGCCGCTAGCCCCCCCAGCGCCGACCGGCAGCACGATCCCAGACACCGAACCCAGCATGCAGACCCTGCAAGACTTCCGCAAACAGAGAGAGTTCTTCATCGGCCTCGATTCCGACGGCTGCGTCTTCGACTCGATGGAGATCAAGCACAAGGAGTGCTTCACGCCAATGTTCATCAAGCATTGGCGGCTGCAGGCGGCCTCGAAGTACGCGCGCCGGGCGTGGGAGTTCGCCAACCTGTACTCGAAGACTCGTGGGATGAACCGGTTCCCGGTCTGCGTACGTACTCTCGGCCTCTTGATGGGCTGGCCCGAAGCCGCATCCCGCGGCATCCGCGTACCAGACCTAGAACCGCTCCAAGGCTTCCTGAACTCAAGGTTCCCGCCCAGCAACGACGGGCTGGAGGGGTATCGGCAGCAGTGCCCTGATCCGCTGCTCGATCTCACCATGGAGTGGAGCTTGGCGGTCAACGCCGCCGTCAAGGACATCGTCTTCGGTGTCCCGCCCTTCCCGAAGGTTCGCGAGACGCTGGACCGCATCATCGGCCTCGCGGACCTGGCCGTGGTTTCGGGCACTCCCGGTGAAGCGCTGCATCGCGAGTGGAACGAGAACGGCATCTCGGACTATCCGCAGCTCATCGCTGGCCAGGAACTGGGCAAGAAGACGGAGCACTTGGCCGAGCTGTGTGGCCAAGACCGCTACGCACCCGGCAAGAAGCTGATGATCGGGGACGCTCCGGGTGACCGCAAGGCGGCGCAAGCGACGGGCTGTCTCTTCTACCCGGTCAATCCCGGCCGCGAGGAGGAGTCCTGGGAGAGGCTGTGCGACGAGGCGCTCGAGCGGTTCTTCGGAGGCACTTACGAAGGAGCCTACCAAGACGCCCGCATCGCGGAGTTCGAGGCGCTGCTGCCGGAGGACCCGCCGTGGGCGGCCTGACCGGCGCAGAATTCCTAGCTGGTGATCCGGTACAGGCTTGAGTGAGTGCGGACGAGGAGTCCGCGATCGACAAGCGCGGGGGTCGCCATGCACATCTCGGCTAGGCGGTTGGTCCGCACCAACCGAAACTCCGCTCCAGCGGCCACCACGAACGCAGTGCCCGCCTCGTCAAGGCAGAAGACCTTTCCGTTGTAGGCCCAAGGCGAGGCGGTGAAGTTGACCGCCTCACGCGAGATTCTGCGCTTGCCGTAGACTTCCTCCCCGGTGGCGGCGTCGTGGCATGTCAGGAAGCCGCGGTCGAAGAGTGTGTAATACAGCCCGCGATAGACCAAGCCGGACGGATGGTAGGGGCCGCCCTGAGGCACGCTCCACGCCACGTGCCGGCTGGAAGTCTCCCCTGCGGGCAGGGTGATGTCGCCCGTCGCGCCGGGCCGGATCGCGTAGATGGGTCGGTGCTCGCTACTCATGTAGCCCGACGTCACGTACAGCAGTCCGTCGGCATGGAACGGGCTGGGAATGGCGAGCGCCGAGAGATTGCCCAGCTCCCACAGCAGCCTTCCTTCGGTGTCGTATGAGCGGACCCGCTCCCGTCCGACCGTGACGATCTCGACCCGATCCTCGTTCGGCCAGACGAGCGGGGTGGACCAAGTGGTGGGCTCGTCCCGCTCCACACGCCACACCTGCTCGCCAGTCCGTCGGTCCAGCGCCTGCAGGTAGGAGCGGCCCTCGTGGTCGTTGACAACGTACAGTCGGTCGCCGTGCAGCGCCGGCGAGGACGCCGTCCCGTAGCCCCAGCGCGTGCGGACCGGCTCCCAGCGCCTCGACCACAGCAGGCGCCCCTCGAAGTCGAGGCACCACGTCCCCAGATCGCCCACATGGGCGTACACGCGCTCGCCGTCGGTCACGCAAGTCTCCGAAGCGTAGGTGTTCTTGCGATGTCGTCCGACCTCCGGCACGCCGCGGTGCAGATCAGCCTGCCAGAGGCGCTCGCCGGTGCCCAAGTCGAAGCAGTGGCACTGCCACTGGATCGCGCGGTCCAACTTCGGACTCTCGACGCCTCCTTCGTAGAATCCGCCCTCCGGCACCGCACCCTCCGGCGCGCCCACCGCAGAGGCCAAGAAAACGCGGCCTCCAGACGACACAGGCGAAGACCAGCCGCTTCCGTCCACCGCGGACTTCCACGCCACATTGCGGACAGGGCCCCACGCGTCCGGGAATCCATCCTCTTCGGACGGGACGCCGTTGCCGTTCGGCCCCCGGAACCGCGGCCACTCGCCGGAGAGCCCTCGGCCTGCGCCTGTGGCCAGCAGTGGAATTGAGAGCAGGCTTCTTCGTGTCAGCATCTTCTCACCATCATCTTGTTCTCGCCCCGCTGGACGAGCTCGTCGTCTTGGTTCAGCACTTCGAAGCGCACCGTCACCACTCCGCGGTCCGGTTTGGATCGGGAAACGGTCTTGTCGGTCACTTGCAGTCGGGCCCGGATCGTGTCGCCGAGGAAGATCGGTCCGGTGAAGTCCCACGACCAGTGCAGGGACGCGATCGCTTCCACTTGGAAGGCGGAGCGGTGCTTGAGTCCGTCCGCCATGGCCAAGCCCAGCAGCCCGTGAGCGACGCGGCGCCCGAACTGCGTGCTCCGGGCGTACTCGGCGCTGGTATGCAGCTCGAAGAAATCCATTGAGATCGCAGCGAAGCTCATCACGTGCCATTCCGTGACGGTGACGGCGGGCGTCTCGTGCGTCTCGCCAATCTCAATCTCATCGAAGTGCCGCTTAGCCATGCCGCCTAGAGAGTATACGGAATGCCGGGTCGCGCGAGCTGCCTCTGTCCGCCGAGCCCCGGAATTCAACGCACCTGTGCCACGATGAGACCTACTTGTCGGCAGCGCAGCCCTCCGCGACGCGAGTCGACACGCTGCCCGCCAGACGGGAAGCGGCGGGCGCGCGGTCCGCCATGGAGCGCTGAGAGCAGCGCGCCGACAGTGGCGCGCCGAGCTGTCAGCCCACGGCAGCAAGACAACTCTTCCGGGAGGGGGGTGATCCTGCCGACCACACCTGCAGCGTCCCGCTCATCCAGCCGGCCCCTAGCCACCTTCCTCTGGCGAACACCGAGACGGACTATCATGCGTACGCCATGAAAGGCATCCTCATGCGCCAGCCTGATTCGGCGGCGGGAGACAGCCCGTTTCAGGCCGGCCGGGGGAAGCTCCCACCCTACTTGGCCGGGCGGGCGACTGAGCAGACCTTGATGCAAGAGTTCGTGGAGGCCCTCGCACGGCGGGTCGCACCCGCCTGCGACATCATCCTGTACGGACCGAGAGGGAACGGCAAGACTGCCCTCATCGAATGGTGTCGGCGCGAGGCGGAGGCGCTCAAGATCCCGGCGGCCGACTTGCAAGGGGGCAGCATCAGCTCCATCGAGCGACTGGCCGCCGCGCTGTCGGTCGAGCGGCGCTGGGTGGATGCGCTGCGCGGCTTCACACTCGGACCGATCGCCGGCAGATTGCGCAGCCTGCCCGCCGGCCCGGTCTACTCCGCTCTCGCCCGCCGGGTACGCAAGGGCCCGTTCCTCGTGTTAGTCGATGAGGCCCATATGCTCGGCACAGAACCCGGCCAATCCCTGCTGAACACTGTGCAAGCATTCCAACGCAGGGACCTGCCCGTGCTGCTGATCCCTGCCGGCACGCCCGACCTGCCCCACCAGCTGCGCGCCATGGGCGCATCGTTCTGGGTTAGGAACAAGCGGCTGCGCATCGGCCGGCTGGAGCCGGACGGGGCCGCCGCCGCCATCCGAGTACCGCTGCAGGAGCGCGGTCGATCGATCGATGACGAGGCCGTGCAGCAGGTGGTCAGCGAGAGCCACCAGTATCCGTTCTTCCTGCAGGTCTGGGGCGATCTATTGTGGACGGGATGCGCCGACCCGTCCGTACCCGCTTCGCTGGCCGACGTGGACCGCGCAAGGCCGCTGTTCCAGCAGCGTCGTGAAGAACTCTACGACGAGCTGCTCGACGAGCTGAGAGCCGCCCAGCTAGTCTCGGCGGCGGCCGCGGTGGCGGCCGAGTTCGCCGCCTCGGAGCATGTGCTTCGCGACCGAGTCACGGTCGCCATCAGGTCGTCGCTCCAGCAGAAGGCGAGGAATTCGGACCCGGAGGCCGCACTCCAAGCGGAACGCGTCCTTCGCCACCTAGGCTTCGTGTGGCCGGTTGTCCATGAGGGCACCCCGTCGTATGAACCGGGCATCCCCACCGTGATGCGCTTCGTGGCGAACTACGAGAGGCAGCGGCTGGCGCTGGGCGGGATCACGTGACCGCGACGACGTCCTGCGGTCCTCCACCTCCGCGGCGCTGGCCAGTTCGTCAATGCCGGCACCGATCCCGGCAGCTTGGCAGCCACCTTCGCCGCTCGCGGGTCGGCGTACGAGAATTTCGGCCGCCACGCAATTCTTTCAGGCGGGCCGCTTGTCCGGCACGGCGGGGTGGGCCGGCTCCGCCGTCGCTTGGCCACCGCCGCGCTGCAGAGTTGCGGCCTTCGCTGCCAGCGGATATACTGGAATTGTCCGGGCGCGTCGCGCCGGCGGGCTCCGCCGCTCTTCCGGATCGAGGTCTATCTGTATGTACGCAATCATTGAGACCGGCGGCAAGCAATACTCGGTCGCTCCTGGAGACGAGGTTCGAGTTGAGAGGCTCGACGGGGATGTGGGCGACCGGGTTGAGTTTGACCGGGTCGTCGCTGTTTCCGAGCAGGACGGGAGGCTGAGAACCGGCGATGACGTGACGGCGATCGTGTCGGGCACCATCTCCTCCCAAGGGCGTGCCAAGAAGATCCATGTCTTCAAGTTCAAGCGCCGCAAGATGTACCGGCGTCGGATCGGGCACCGGCAGTCCTACACCCAAGTCCGCATCGATTCGATCTCCGGACCGGGAGACGACACCGAAGACGATTCCGGAGCTGAAGCGGCGGAAGACGCGAGCGAGGCATCCGGAGCTGAAGCGGCGGAAGACGCAAGCGAGGCATAGGCGAGCAAATGGCGCATAAGAAAGGTCAAGGCACCTCACGGAACGGCCGGGACTCCCACTCTAAGCGACTTGGCGTGAAGCGGTTCGCCGGTGAGCGAGTGACTGGCGGCAGCATATTGGTCCGGCAGCGCGGCACGCGCTTCCACCCGGGCCTGAACGTTGGACGCGGCAAGGACGACACCCTGTTCGCCAAGATCAACGGCGTCGTGGAGTTTCGCAATCGAGGCCGCAAGGGCCGCATGATCAGCGTCTTGCCAGCTTGATCCGAACCTCTCGCAGCCAACGCCCAGCTGTGCAATGCAGGGCCTCGTGCCCAGCCAGCAGAGAGGCTCCCGCCACAGCCAGCCAGCCCACCACAGGTACGTACTCCGAGGCCGTCAAGGCCGGGTCATACGACCACTCTCCGACTGCCTCGTAAGCGGGTACGACATGGTAGGCCAAGCTCGCTAGGAGGGTCCACAGCAGCAGAGCCGGCACCGGATGGACCGCCAGCAGCGGCAGCATCCAGGTGAGGTACCACGGGAAGCAGTTCGGCGCGAGCAGCAGCAGGGAGCTCACCGCCGCCAAGGAGGCGGCAACGGGGCCGATGCGCGTCAACCGCACTGCGACCAATACGGCCATCAGGCTCCAGCGCGCAACTCCCGACGCCAGCTGCGTGTCGCCTCCGGTGAGGAGCACGAGGATGGAGAACAAGCTGTCGTTGTTCCTCCATCCGCCGGCGAAGCCGAGCAGGCTGTCCTGCACTGCCGGGAGGCCCTCCCGGTACGGCCAGCAGGCCACGCAGACGATGGCGGCCGAAAACGCCAGACCGCGCCATGGCACGACCCACTTCCCAGCCACGCGCGGCCAAGCCACAAACGGCAGCAGCAGGGCCGGCCAGAACTTGCTCAGGGCTGCCAGAGTTAGTGCCACCAAGGCTGGGTCCAGCCGCTGCCTGACCGTGAAGCCGAGGGCCAGGATGGTCAAGGCGACGGCGACCGAGTCGTTGTGGCCCTCGATCCAGAACTCCGTCAGCGCCAAGGGCGACCACAAATAGATGACGGCCAAGGATCGGGGCAGGCCGACTCCGGCCAGCAGCCAGCCCAAGCAGAGCCCCGCCCACAGGTCCGCTAGCGCGAACGGCAGCTTGAACAGCCAGACTTGCGTCCACGGATCCCCATGCAGCCAACGGGCCGCCCGGTAGCACCACAGGTTCAACTGCTCCAAGACGGGCCCGTAGGCCGACGCCTTGTCCTTGCCGGTCACGCGGCGCCAAGTCGCGTCTTGCAGACCGGCCCAGCGCTCCTCGTCCGGCGTCGCCAGATACGGATCTCCTCCGGCATCCTGCATCATCCCTTGCCAGCGATAGCGCACCGAGTCCTCCGAGAGGCTGGGTTCAAGCGGCAGCAGGGTGAGCCGAAACACGATCGCGGCCGCCCAGATCCAGCGGGTGGTGCCGCGACCGCAGGCTCTACCCCGCGCCAGGACGAGCCAGCATGCGATCAGGTAGGGCACGCCAGTCAGCAAGTAATATGTGAGGAAGGTCGGCACGTCGCTCGCCGGCCGGACCAGTCCAGCCAAGGCCACGCAGCCCAGCTCAACCGCGACGGCGCAGAGCATGAGCCCAGTTCGGAAGTGACGCTGGACGACCCGCTCCGCGAGACGGCAATCTGCGTCGCGGCCACGCCGTCGCAGGATCGTCACCGAGCGCAACTCCGATGGGGCCAATCGATCATCTCGTGCTCTGGTCGTACTTCGGGCTGATGGCCTTGCTGAGCCTCTTCGGTCTGCACCGCTACTCTCTGATCTACCTGTACTACCGCTGCCGTGACCGCGTGCCGGGGCCGCCAACGCGGCGATTCGACTCCCTGCCCCGCGTGACTGTGCAGCTGCCGATCTACAACGAGCGCTTCGTGGTCCGCGGCCTGGTGGAGGCCGTGCAGGCGATCCGCTACCCCCGCCACCTCCTCCAAGTGCAGGTGCTGGACGATTCGACCGACGAGACCGCTGGCCTGCTGCGCCAGCTGGTGAGCCGGCTGCGACAAGCGGGCGAACCGTTCGAGTACGTTCGGCGATCGCAACGGACCGGCTTCAAGGCCGGTGCGCTGCAAGCCGGTCTGCAGCGGGCAACCGGGCAGCTGATCGCCGTGTTCGACGCCGACTTCCGGCCCCAGCCCCGATTCCTGGAGGAGCTGGTGCATTATTTTGCCGATCCCGAGGTGGGGATGGTGCAGGCCCGCTGGACGTTCCACAACCGTCGCGCTTCCCTTCTGACGCGCATCCAGTCGATGCTGCTCGACGGGCACTTCGTGTTCGAGCACGGCGCCCGCTCCCGCTCCGGCCGGTTCTTCAACTTCAACGGCACCGCCGGGATCCTCCGCAAGGAGGCGATTGAGGACGCCGGCGGCTGGCAGCATGACACGCTGACCGAGGACACCGATCTCAGCTACCGCGCCCAGATGAAGGGCTGGAAATTCCTCTACCTCCCGAGCATCGAGGTCCCGTCCGAACTGCCAACCGACATGGCCTCGTTCCAAACGCAGCAGTTCCGCTGGGCCAAGGGGCTGGTGCAGACCGGCGTCAAGCTGCTTCCGGACCTGCTTCGCTCCGGCCAGCCCGCGGCCGTCAAGCTTGAGGCCGTCTTCCACCTCGCCGCCAATGCCGCCTATCCGCTGATGCTCGCGATGGCGGTCTTGATCCTGCCTTCGATGCTGCTGCGGCATGCCGAGCTGGAAGGGCGGCTGCTGTGGCTGGACCTGCCGGCGTTCCTGTTGACGTTCTGCTCTCTCTCGGGCTTCTACGTGCTGGCACAAGCCGAACTGGGACGCGGCGGTCCCCAACGCCATCTTCCCATGATCCCGCCCTTGGTGGCGGCCGGCATCGGGCTGTCGATCAGCAACGCGAGGGCTGTCGGCGGAGCTCTGTTCGGATTCCCGTCGGACTTCGAGCGCACTGCAAAATTCGGAGGCCGGCCCGACAACTCTACAGCGGTGCGCCGCGCTTACGCCGTACGGGGGGGCTGGCGCACTGTCGCCAACCTTGCTGCCGCGGTCTACTTCCTAGGCTGCTTGGGAGTTGCCGTTCAGATCGGCCACTGGATGGGCCTTCCGGTGATCGGACTGTTCGCCGCCGGCTTCTCTTATGCCGGCGGCACGATGCTGGCCGAAGCACT
The DNA here is from genome assembly GCA_963662745.2 of Bryobacterales bacterium. Taxonomy (GTDB): domain Bacteria; phylum Acidobacteriota; class Terriglobia; order Bryobacterales; family UBA6623; genus VXMF01. The sequence continues at coordinate 896,119 of CAXXUI010000001.1, read as the reverse complement.
GCGGCGACCCGCATCCGAGAGCGCGAGCGCCGACTGAGGGGACGCCCGGCGGCATGACGGGATATGACCGACCTCCCGGCCGCGGTTCGGCTTCCAGGCCAAGCCCTGGCGGTCGGTCAGAATAGAAGGGCGACGTGATGCCCCGTTTCCGCGCACTCTATCTAGACGACGGCAAGGTGGCATCGTTCCAATCGCAAGCGCCCAAGAAGGCGCCGTACGTTCTGACCCGCTCGCACTATCACGATGGGCCTGAGGTTCAGGCCTCGAGCCCTTACCAAGCTTGGCAGCAACTGAGGCACGAGGGAGGTCGCAACGGGTCGGTCGCCAAACCGTTCGAGGTCGGCGACGCGTTGGAGACTGGCGGGGGCCTGCTGCTTTGCAACCACTGGGGATTCGACGCCGCACAGTGGCGCACAACGCCGTCGGAAGCGCCGGAGTGCGGCCGTTGACATCGCTGCGCCCAGACGAGTGTCGGGCAGCCAAGGTTGCTGAGGGGCCGACATAGACGCCCCCAGGCTTTCCGGGACGCACCGAGCGATGAGTACCGACATGGAATCTGACGCACCCTGGAAAGATCACGAGCGCAAGTGGCGTGAGGAGGAGCGCCGCCTGGCGCGGCTCCACGGCCGGCTTGGCACGGGCAGGCTGATCGGCGTAGGGATCGCGCTGCTGGTCCTTTGGTCCGTCGAGACCTACGCCCCCGCCTATCGATGGCCGTTTGCAGGCCTCTTGGCGGCTGCCTTCGCCGCCACGGCAGTCGCCTTCTTCAGGCTGGAGCGAGCTAGGAAGTACGCTCAGCGGGCTCTGGTGCTGTATCAGCCTGAGAGCAGGCCCGAAGCACGGCGCAAGCACGGCGCTCCAAGCTGTGAGGACGTCAACGTGGAGGCGGAGCACTCTTACGCGTTCGATGCTGACATCGTCGGGAGCGGAGGGCTGCTGGAGCACGTGAGCATCGCGACCACCACCACCGGCCTCGCCCGGCTGACCGCGATGCTGATCTCGAGTCGTACCAAGGACGTCATCGATCGGCGGCAAGCCGCCGTCCGAGAGCTGGCTCCCGAGGTCAGCCTGCGAGAGCGCTTCTACGTCCTAGGTTCCATCGCCCGCACCCATGTGCGGACCGCCAGAATTCGCGCTTGGTCCCGTCCGGAGGCAGTGACGATCCCCTTCTGGATCCCGGCAGTCTGCGCCGTCGCGAGCTGCCTCTTTCTGTCCATGGCTGCCGTTGCTTGGGCCCGCCCTTCCCTGGCAACGTACTTGGCGTTGCTGCCAGCGTTCGGCGCACTGTTGCTGGCCCGGAATCTGGCGTCGCGCCGCTTGGAGAAGGTGGCGCTGCCAGACGACCTCCTCCATCCCCACTTCAAGGCCCTGTGCCAGCTCGCCAGGGTTCTAGAGCAGCACGAATTCCGCGCCCAAGGCCTGCGTGACATCGCCGCGGAGCTGCATGGCGAGCAAGGCCAGGAGGCTAGCCGGACGCTGACTTCCGGGGCTAGGCTGATGGCGTTCGTAGAGGCCAGTCACAACCAGATCGTCGCCATCTTCGGCCCGCTGGTGCTCTACAAGGTCCAGCTAGCTCTGGCGGCTGAGCGCTGGCGCGGCCGGCATCGCGAGGCCGTGGTCCGCTGGATTGGCGCGCTCGGCAAGTTCGAGGCATTTTCCTCGCTGGCCTGCTTCTGCTTCGAGCATCCCGACTACCGGTTTCCCGAAGTGGTCCAGCACGGCCCGCTGCTGCACGGTCGAGACCTTGCCCATCCGCTGCTGGGAGCCGAGGCGGTCGCCAATGATGTCTCCCTCGACTCACGCCGCCCCGTGTTGCTGGTCAGCGGAGCCAACATGGCCGGCAAGAGCACGCTGCTGCGCACGCTCTGCACCAACATCGCGCTGACGCATGCTGGCGCGCCAGTCCGGGCCTCGTCGCTCGTCATCTCCCCCATGTACACCGTCGCCTCCATCCGGGTGCAGGATTCGCTCAAGGATGGATTGTCGCGATTCGCCGCCGAGCTGCGGCGAGTCGAAATGTTCCTAGACGGCATCCGGGGGGGCATGCCGACACTCGTGCTGATCGACGAGCTGTTTGCGGGCACGAACTCCTTCGACCGGTTCACCGGTGCCGTCGCGCTGACCGCGTTCGTGCTCCAGCACAAGTCCTCGCTCGCCGTCCTGTCAACACACGACCGCAACGTGACGCGCTGGGCGGACGAGAAGAAGGACCGCATCACCAACGTCCATTTCCGCGATGTCTTCAAGGCCGGCAAGATGCACTTCGATTACAAGCTGCAGGCGGGTCCGGCGCTGCACGGCAACGCGCTGGAGCTGATGAAGCAAGCCGGCCTGCCGATTCCGGAAGACGCGCCCACCGCGGCAGATTGAGCGCCGGCAATCGCCCGGAGACGGCTACGCCGGGCGCAGCACTTCCGGGCTGTCGTTGGCCACGCGGTTTACGAGGACGCTCACCCTCCTGCGATGGAACGGGCCGCGGCTGGGCGCTCGCGCCAGCTCGAGCGCCTCTGGCTGAGGGGTCGCCGGGTCGAGCCAGGCCTTGTACCGGTCGTGCTCCACGATCACGGGCTGGCGGTGGTGGAGCCAACGCAGCTCAGGCACAGCGGCCCGAGTTAGCACAGTGAAGGTGTGCAACGGTTCGGGCCCGCGCTTCCAGACCTCCCATAGACCGGCGAGCGAGAACGGCTCGGCGCGCAGCGAGATCCACCAAGGCTGCTTCCCGCCGGCAGCGCGCTCCCACTCGAACCAGCCATTGACCGGCACTAAGCACCGACGACGGCGGAGGGCCGTGCGGAACGACGGCTTGGAATCGACAGTTTCGGAGCGTGCGTTGATGAGTCGCGCTGCGAACTTGGTGTCCTTGGCCCACCCTGGCACCAAGCCCCAACGGTGGCGGACGAGGGTGGGCCGTCCGTTCCGAGCCGCCCGACAGACGGCGAAGTCCTGAGTAGGAGCACCGTTCCAGCGCTTCGGGACGGCTGCGCAAGGCTCCTCGTCCAGCCCGTAGAGATCGGCGAGGTCGCCGTCAGTCACATCCTGAGTAATACGTCCGCACATCGTCCGTCGTCCACCCTGACCGTTCAGGATACCGCCAGTCAGTCTGTTGAGGGTGCTTCGATAATCGTAAGGGCTCTCGCCAAAATAACCTTACCGTTTGAGCTTGCTGGGCAGAGGTCCTCGTGTGGTCAGAATGGGCTGGGAACATAGCAGTGGCCCGGATGTTGTGTCGGAGTCACAGCCGCTGCATGAGGCGGGATCACGGGCGCCGAGCGCGAGACTGGACTTGCGACTGCAACCATGCCGGAAACGGAACGGCTCTGCTCTCACAGCCATGATATACTATGTTTTTAATGAAACGGGTCTGAAGCGTGTTTCTCACGCTGTCGCGACGCATGAACCAGCAGGTCGCATTGACCAAGGAGAAGTACGAGTCCTTGGTGCCTGTGTTCAACGAACGCATGCGGCGGCTGTGGGCGGCCACCGAAGCGCGGGCCTTGGGGCGAGGAGGCATCACCCAAGTGGCGCGCGCCACCGGCATGGCGCGGGCCACCGTGCGCGCCGGGCTGCGGGAGCTGCGCGCCGGGGGGGGTGTAGAGTCGAGGAGAGGCGCGTTGGCCTTAGCAAGGAAGCAGTAGCTGTTTTAGGGTTGTTCCTACGGCTTTCGCCATCTGTAGGTGCCTCACTGACCTTCCCGCTTAAATTGCGGTAGGGACACCGGTTACCCGGCGCCCCCCGCGCAGATTCCGGACGTGCACGCTAATGCATCCGGCTCCTATCTCGTGTGTCTAACGGCGAATCGTTGATTCGGCCATGGGTGTCGGATCCGGACCGCCGGCCACAGCTCCTTGCAGAGCGCGTCCAGCTTCTTCCAGTCGATGCGGCCCTTCTGTGACCTCCGTCGCAGCGTCCGCGCCCAGATGCGCTTCAGGCGCTCCCGGAAGCGTGCCAGAAACCGGTAGCTGCCCGGAACGGCGTAGTAATTCAGCCATCCGTTCAACACCTGCCCCAGCCACCGCGCCGTGTCCTTCGGGTCCGCGTGCCGCATCCGCAGCAGCCACCGCTTGAGTCCCTTCAGCTTGCGGCTCATCCGCTTCGCCATCGGCTTCCGCCCCAGTTGGAACCTTCCCTGCCGCGTCTTCCCGCAGTACTGCGTGAAGCCGAGGAAGTCGAAGGTCTTCGGCTTGCCCTCTCCCCGCCCGGCGCGGCTCGCCGCGGCGAACCTCCCGAACTCGATCAGGCGCGTCTTCTCCGGGTGCAGCGCCAACCCGTTGTCGGCCAGCCGGGCCTCCAAGGCCTCGCGCAGCCGCACCGCGTCGCCGCGGTGCTGGAACCCCAGCACGAAGTCGTCGGCATAACGCACCATGATGACCTCGCCCCGGGCCTGCTCCTGCCGCCACTGGCGGACCCATGCGTCCAGCACGTTGTGCAAGTAGACATTGGCCAGCACCGGGGAAATCACGGCACCTTGAGGGGTGCCCCGCCCCGTGTCGGCCCACCGGCCCTCTTCCAGCACTCCGGCGTTCAGCCCTTTCCGGATCAGCCTCAGCAGCCGCCCATCCCCGATCCTGCGGCCCAGCAGATCGACGAGTCGATCCCGGTCCAGCGTGTCGAAGTACTTGGCCACATCGGCGTCAAGGATCCAGTTGACCTTGCACCGCTCGATCCCCACCGCCAAGGCGTCCAGCGCGTCATGCGCTCCCCGCCCCGCTCGGAAACCATAGCTGAAGCCGAGGAATTCCGCCTCGTATATCGGCGTCAGGATCCCGTCCACCACCGCCTTCTGGACGATCTTGTCCTCCAATGCGGCGATCCCGAGCGGTCGCTCGCCCCCGTCCGGCTTGGGTATCATCACCCGCCGCGACGGCGTCGCCCGGTACGCTCCCACAGGCACCCGCCGGTGCAGGTCCGACCATCGCTCGTCGAGCCCCACCCCGTAGGCCTCCCACGTCATTCCGTCCACGCCCGGGGCCGCCTCGGGCCGCAGCCCGGCATACGCCTCCCCCAGCGCTTCCTCACTGACGTGGTGCAGCAGCGCAGTCAGCTTCTCCTGCGGATTCCTCGTTACCAATTGCCGTATCCGTTCGGCGCCTTGTGACACGACCTCCCGCCTCTGCGTGCGGTCCGTGCGGCCCCCTCCCGGATTCCTCTCGATCCCGGCCCTTCCCTCCAGCGACTCCGCCGGGACTCGCGCCCCTTGGTTCGCCGCCTTCGTCGGTACTACGCCCGAGTCTGACTTCTGCGTGTCGTACCTCATCGACTTCTGACTCCTGTCATTCCCGCTGCGGCCCCGGCGGCGACCCGCCGGGGCGGCACGCAGACCTCCCAGGTCCCGGTTCTGGACGTACGTACGTGCCTGAGCTCTCTGACACCGCGGAGTCCGCGCCGACCATTCGTCCTAACGTTGCTTTGGGTCCGCACGATGTTGCCTTCGACCACGTAGAAAGCCTCGGCACTCCGAACTTTGAGTTTTACGGTGCTCATTTACTCCGCCCGCACGCGCCGCTGTCAACGCTTCATTCCCAGCCTCGCGGCTGACAACGCATGACTCGCGGTGAGCATGGCTAGGACTCGCTCCTTTGCTCTGGCGGACTCTCACCGCCTGTCCATCACCAGTTAGCCTGGCTGTTCCTACGTCTCCTCTCCCCGCTCATCGAACCGGACATGCCAATTGCCAGCATCCGGCTCTCGGACGAGATCCTGCCTTCGCCCACGGAAAGCTGGCCGTCCGCTCTGGCAGGCGCACGAGGCCGAAGTCAATCCTCAGCCTCTCGCTCGGGTACCGCACGGGGTGGCCCGACTTCGCCTGGTGCTTCCGACACAGCCACTGGCTGAGCCGCTGGTCCGCAGGTGCGTCAACGGCGCGTGCCAGCTCTCCCGGCCACTGCTGCGCGCAGTGGTCCGGGTCTTCCTTCGCTTGCGCAGGTGATGCGCTCTGGAGTCTCCGAACTTTTTCCGGAGCTAATAGGCTCGCGCCAGTCTCCATCGGTCCTGTCCTCCTTCCTGCATCGCTCTCGAACTGAGGCCCCTTCCCTCCACCGGCATTACCCGGCTTCCCCGGTACTACGGGCCTCTCCGCCACCCTGACCGGCCCGGCCTGTCCCTCGCGGGATGCCGGTTGGCGCGTGCACGCCACCGACAGGGCTTCCCGTGTTGCCTCCGTCTCCCTCTGGCACGCATGCTGCCGCCAATACCCCGGCGGAGACGCCCGGTGCTCGCGTCGCTCGCTTCCCGGACGCTGGCTGCCTTCCCCGATACAGCGGCGGGTCGGCCTCCGCATTATGCTTTTCGAGGCCTGCTCGGCGTTCACTCGCGTTGCGGCCTGCGTGCTCGCTGAGCCGCCCAAAAGGCGGCCCGTCACGTCGGAGTGCTTCAGTCCATGTCGTTACCTCCATGACCCGCTCCGACGGCTTCCGGCTGGAGCGACAGTTAGCCGGGCGGGCTTCGCACCCGCTGGGAGCCAGTGCCTTAGCACGGCGCACGTAGAGTCGAGGAGAGGCGCGTTGGCCTTAGCAAGGAAGCAGTAGCTGTTTTAGGGTTGTTCCTACGGCTTTCGCCATCTGTAGGCAGGGCTATTCTTTTCTCGGATTCGGAAGGGCAGTGGTAACAAGAGTCTGTGCGAACGGGATCCGCTGCACCGGATCCACTAGACACTACGCTCGTCGGTGCCGGTAATTTCTTGCCGCAAGGGCTGGACATTTCATTCTCGATCTGTCAGGGTGGGTCCTGTGGAGAGCCTGTCGCCGCCGCGTGGCGCCCTGCAGCTGCGCTCGATCAGGGTGCGTCCGACCTGCGGTGCCCAGGAGCACCGGCTCTGGGACCGGCTGGTCGGGGCCCACCACTACTTGGGGTTCAGGGGCCTGTTCGGCAGGAGCTTGCGGCAGGTGGCCACGCTGGGCCCGGCCTGGGTGGCGCTGGTCGGCTGGCAGGCGGCGGCGCTCAAGTTGACGGCGCGCGACGAGTGGATCGGCTGGACGCTGGAGCAGCAGTTGCGGCGCTTGCATCTGGTGGTGCAGAACGCGCGCTTCGTGATCCTGCCGGCCTACCAGGGGGTGCCCAACCTAGCCTCGCGGGTGCTGGGGCAGAGCCTGCGGCGGCTGTCCGGGGACATGCAGCGCGAGCATGGGCACTCAGTTTTGCTGGCGGAGTCGTTCGTGGATCGGGCCAAGTTCGCCGGCAGCTGCTACCGGGCGGCGAACTGGCGCTCGCTGGGGTTCACGGGCGGCTACGCGCGGCAGCCGGGTGCCCAGCCGCAGTGGCGCCATCACGGCCAGCCCAAGGAGGTCTTAGTGTACGAATTGGAAGCCCAGGCGCGGGTAGCGCTGAGCCAGCCCGAGGAGGACCCGGCTTGGCAGGGCCCGCAGCGCAGCGAGCCGCCGCCGGCGAGCGAGCTGCGCAGCATGTTCGACTGCTTGGCCGAGGTGGCCGACTACCGCTGTGCGCGCGGGCGGCGCTACGGCTTGCGCACGGTGCTGGTGCTGGCCATGGCAGCGCGGCTGTGCGGCTACCGCGGCGTGACGGCGTTCGCCCAGTTCGCGGCGCTGCTGAACCAGTCCCAGCGGCAGGCGCTGGAGTGTTTCTTCAGTCCCAGTCGGAAGTGCTACACGACCCCCTCGATCACGACCTTCCACAACATCTTGTCTAGGTTGCCAGCGCAGACACTAGAACAGGCGGTGGCGGCGTGGGCCAGCCAGCAAAGTGCGCAGCGGCTGGCGGATGAGGCCGCTGGGGACTCGCAGCCAGCGACCGGCCCGCCTCCCGAGCAGGGCGCTGGGCCAGCGCTGCCGGCGGGCATCGCGATGGACGGCAAGGATGTCCGCGGCGCTTCCCGGCAGACCGCGGAGGGCCGCCGCATGCTGGTCGCGGCGGTGGAGCACGGCAGCGGCTTGGTGCTGGGCCAGGTGGAGGTCGGCAGCAAGACCAACGAGATCCCGGCCGTGCGCAGCTTGGCCGGGCAACTGGAGTTGTCCGGGCGCTGCGTGACGCTCGATGCGCTGCACGCGCAGCAGGAGACGGCGCGCAGCCTGCTCGACGACTGCGACGCGCACTACGTGGTGACCGCCGTGAAGGGCAACCAGCCCACGCTGCTGGACGACTTGCAGCACATGCTGTTCGAGGGCTGCCCGTACTACGAGACGCTCGACAAGGAGCACGGTCGCATCGACCGTCGGCGCTACTGGGTCAAGGATCTCAGCGACCCGGACTGGGACGGCTATGCCGACCTGTACGGCCGCTGCCAGGCGATCCGCATCGAGCGCCAGCGGGAGGTGCTCAAGACCGGGCGGCGCAGCACCCAAGTGAGCTACGCGCTCACCTCGCTGCCAGCGCAGCAGGCGACGCCCGCGCAACTAGCGGCGCTGGTGCGCAACCACTGGCAGATCGAGAACTGCCTGCACTACGTGCGCGACTTCACCTACGACGAGGACCGCTGCCGGGTCTGGGTGCGCCAGCTGCCGCGCAATCTGGCCTGCTTGAGCAACGCGGCGATATCGATCATCCGCTGCCAGACCGAGTTCGCCTACGTGCCGCAGGCCCACCGGCATTTCCAGGCGCGGTCGCAGGAGGCGCTCGATCTGCTGCTGGCCCCGCCCCGGCGCTAGCCCGGGCGGCTCGCCCGGCTGCCAGCCAGGTTCCGCCTGACCCGGCGGAACGGGACCGCTGCGTCGGCGCTTCAGCCTCAGCCGACGATGTCGCCCGGGGAGCCTGCCTAGGTCCCTCGCAGCAGACCCTCGGGCCGCTCCCAGCGACTGCACAGAACGTGGAAGCACGATTCAAACTCTCCCAGACCGCTGCAATCAGGACAATAAAATGTGCCTGCATCTGTAGGTGCCTCACTGACCTTCCCGCTTAAATTGCGGTAGGGACACCGGTTACCCGGCGCCCCCCGCGCAGATTCCGGACGTGCACGCTAATGCATCCGGCTCCTATCTCGTGTGTCTAACGGCGAATCGTTGATTCGGCCATGGGTGTCGGATCCGGACCGCCGGCCACAGCTCCTTGCAGAGCGCGTCCAGCTTCTTCCAGTCGATGCGGCCCTTCTGTGACCTCCGTCGCAGCGTCCGCGCCCAGATGCGCTTCAGGCGCTCCCGGAAGCGTGCCAGAAACCGGTAGCTGCCCGGAACGGCGTAGTAATTCAGCCATCCGTTCAACACCTGCCCCAGCCACCGCGCCGTGTCCTTCGGGTCCGCGTGCCGCATCCGCAGCAGCCACCGCTTGAGTCCCTTCAGCTTGCGGCTCATCCGCTTCGCAATCGGCTTCCGCCCCAGTTGGAACCTTCCCTGCCGCGTCTTCCCGCAGTACTGCGTGAAGCCGAGCAAGTCGAAGGTCTTCGGCTTGCCCTCTCCCCGCCCGGCGCGGCTCGCCGCGGCGAACCTCCCGAACTCGATCAGGCGCGTCTTCTCCGGGTGCAGCGCCAACCCGTTGTCGGCCAGCCGGGCCTCCAAGGCCTCGCGCAGCCGCACCGCGTCGCCGCGGTGCTGGAACCCCAGCACGAAGTCGTCGGCATAACGCACCATGATGACCTCGCCCCGGGCCTGCTCCTGCCGCCACTGGCGGACCCATGCGTCCAGCACGTAGTGCAAGTAGACATTGGCCAGCACCGGGGAAATCACGGCACCTTGAGGGGTGCCCCGCCCCGTGTCGGCCCACCGGCCCTCTTCCAGCACTCCGGCGTTCAGCCCTTTCCGGATCAGCCTCAGCAGCCGCCCATCCCCGATCCTGCGGCCCAGCAGATCGACGAGTCGATCCCGGTCCAGCGTGTCGAAGTACGCAGCCACGTCGGCGTCAAGGATCCAGTTGACCTTGCACCGCTCGATCCCCACCGCCAAGGCGTCCAGCGCGTCATGCGCTCCCCGCCCCGCTCGGAAACCATAGCTGAAGCCGAGGAATTCCGCCTCGTATATCGGCGTCAGGATCCCGTCCACCACCGCCTTCTGGACGATCTTGTCCTCCAATGCGGCGATCCCGAGCGGTCGCTCGCCCCCGTCCGGCTTGGGTATCATCACCCGCCGCGACGGCGTCGCCCGGTACGCTCCCACATGCACCCGCCGGTGCAGGTCCGACAATCGCTCGTCGAGCCCCACCCCGTAGGCGTCCCACGTCATTCCGTCCACGCCCGGGGCCGCCTCGGGCCGCAGCCCGGCATACGCCTCCCCCAGCGCTTCCTCACTGACGTGGTGCAGCAGCGCAGTCAGCTTCTCCTGCGGATTCCTCGTTACCAATTGCCGTATCCGTTCGGCGCCTTGTGACACGACCTCCCGCCTCTGCGTGCGGTCCGTGCGGCCCCCTCCCGGATTCCTCTCGATCCCGGCCCTTCCCTCCAGCCACTCCGCCGGGACTCGCGCCCCTTGGTTCGCCGCCTTCGTCGGTACTACGCCCGAGTCTGACTTCTGCGTGTCGTACCTCATCGACTTCTGACTCCTGTCATTCCCGCTGCGGCCCCGGCGACGACCCGCCGGGGCGGCACGCAGACCTCCCAGGTCCCGGTTCTGGACGTACGTACGTGCCTGAGCTCTCTGACACCGCGGAGTCCGCGCCGACCATTCGTCCTAACGTTGCTTTTGGTCCGCACGATGTTGCCTTCGACCACGTAGAAAGCCTCGGCACTCCGAACTTTGAGTTTTACGGTGCTCATTTACTCCGCCCGCACGCGCCGCTGTCAACGCTTCATCCCCAGCCTCGCGGCTGACAACGCATGACTCGCGGTGAGCATGGCTAGGACTCGCTCCTTTGCTCTGGCGGACTCTCACCGCCTGTCCATCACCAGTTAGCCTGGCTGTTCCTACGTCTCCTCTCCCCGCTCATCGAACCGGACATGCCAATTTCCAGCATCCGGCTCTCGGACGAGATCCTGCCTTCGCCCACGGAAAGCTGGCCGTCCGCACGGGCAGGCGCACGAGGCCGAAGTCAATCCTCAGCCTCTCGCTCGGGTACCGCACGGGGTGGCCCGACTTCGCCTGGTGCTTCCGACACTGCCACTGGCTGAGCCGCTGGTCCGCAGGTGCGTCAACGGCGCGTGCCAGTTCTCCCGGCCACTGCTGCGCGCAGTGGTCCGGGTCTTCCTTCGCTTGCGCAGGTGATGCGCTCTGGAGTCTCCGAACTTTTTCCGGAGCTAATAGGCTCGCGCCAGTCTCCATCGGTCCTGTCCTCCTTCCTGCATCGCTCTCGAACTGAGGCCCCTTCCCTCCACCGGCATTACCCGGCTTCCCCGGTACTACGGGCCTCTCCGCCACCCTGACCGGCCCGGCCTGTCCCTCGCGGGATGCCGGTTGGCGCGTGCACGCCACCGCCAGGGCTTCCCGTGTTGCCTCCGTCTCCCTCTGGCACGCATGCTGCCGCCAATACCCCGGCGGAGACGCCCGGTGCTCGCGTCGCTCGCTTCCCGGACGCTGGCTGCCTTCCCCGAAATAACGGCGGGTCGGCCTCCGCATTATGCTTTTCGAGGCCTGCTCGGCGTTCACTCGCGTTGCGGCCTGCGTGCTCGCTGAGCCGCCCAAAAGGCGGCCCGTCACGTCGGAGTGCTTCAGTCCATGTCGTTACCTCCATGACCCGCTCCGACGGCTTCCGGCTGGAGCGACAGTTAGCCGGGCGGGCTTCGCACCCGCTGGGAGCCAGTGCCTTAGCACGGCGCACGTTATTTGTCACATTATTTGGCACGAAAATGGGCTGTTTTTGTCAAACTGGATGATTCCAGATAAGGGAACTTTCTCATTTAATGTGACAAATCCATCGGCGTGGGTGAGTCGGCCGGTAGGCTTTCGGACATGCGTTGGAGGTGCTGCGCGGCAGTCCTGCCTGCAATTGCGTGCGCGCAGGGCCGGGAGCCGGGCGAGAACGCCTACGCTCCTCCTGACCCCTTCCTGTTCCTTCTTGCAGTAGCAGTTTTCGAGCTCGCCCTCGCCCCCAGCCAGACGCAAGCAATCCGGAAAATTCCGCTCCCCGCCTGCCATTTAATCCGGAAAACGCCTTGCCAAATAATCCGGAATACAACACCGGACAGCGAGGCATCCGCCCGCAGCGGCCGCGTGCGACGGCCCGGCGGGGGGCGCAAGCGGCTGACGGCACGCGATCCGCAGCTGACAGCGGCGCTGCAGCGGCTGCTGGAGCCGGTGACGAGGGGGGATCCGATGTCCCCGCTGCTGTGGACCTGTCGCAGCGCGGCGCGCTTGGCGCAGGAGTTACGGCAGGCGGGGCGGCCCGTGAGCGAGCGCACGGTGAACCGGCTGCTGCATGAGCTGGGATTCAGCCTGCAGGCCAACCGCAAGACCCTGGAAGGGAAGCAGCATCCGGACCGCGACGGGCAATTCCGGCACCTGGCGCGGCGAGTGCTGGCCTTTCAGCGACTGCGGCAGCCGGTGATCTCGGTCGATTGCAAGCAGAAGGAGCTCCTCGGCCGCTACCGCAACGGCGGGCGGGAATGGAGACCGCAAGGCTGCCCGGAGCCGGTGAGAGTGCATGACTTCATGGATCCGAGCTTGGGCAAGGCGATTCCTTACGGTGTGTACGATGTCGGTGCCAACGTAGGCTGGGTCAGCGTGGGAGTGGACCACGACACGGCCGAGTTCGCAGTGGAGACGCTGCGGCGGTGGTGGCGGCAGATGGGGCAGGCAACCTACCCGCTGGCGCGAAGGCTGCTGGTGACAGCGGACGGCGGCGGGTCGAACAGCAGTCGCAGCCGGCTGTGGAAGCTGGAATTGCAGGGGCTGGCTGACGAGCTGCAGCTGGTGATCTCGGTGTGCCATCTGCCACCTGGAACGAGCAAGTGGAACAAGATCGAGCATCGGATGTTCAGCCACATCACGCAGAACTGGCGAGGCCGCCCGCTAGTGAGCCGCGAGGTGGTGGTCCAGCTGATCGGTGCCACGACGACGACGCAGGGCTTGCGGATAGCATCGGCCTTGGATGAGAACGAGTATCCTTTGGGCCGCACGGTTGCCGAGGCGGAAATGGAGGCGCTCAAGATCAAGCGTGACAAGTTCCACGGCGAGTGGAACTATCACCTCTCTCCGAGGCAGTAAACGGTAAAGTTATTTTTGCGAGAGCCCTAACTGCCTAGGTAGGGTTGCACCACAGTGGTCAGAACAGGCGTTGAGAGTGGCGTCTGAAGTAGCGTGTCAGCGTTGCAGATAGCATGTCAGGAGCTGATGCCGTGAGAGGCGGAGTGTATCGGAGGGGGCGGTTGTTGGGGGCGGCGGTTTGCATGGGTGTGCCATGCCAGACGGTTCACAACTCGGCAGCGATGCGTGCGGGCCTGCCTTGGTCACGCCACCGAGTCCGCACCCTGCATCGCCAGGAGCGTTGTAAGGCTTGGGACGGTCGAGCGACGTTCGAGCCGCGTGGGAAGCGAGAGATGAGTCGTCGGCGCGCAGCGAGAGGTAGCGAGGACCAGCGTCGAGCCGACCAGCGGGCCGCGGTGCCAGAGCAGCTCGCAGTGGCTTACTAGGAGCTGCAAGCGACTCACAAGGCACTGCAGGCAACCAACGCGGCACTGCAGGCGGAGAACGCGCGGCTGCAGGAGCGCGTGGCCGAGCTGGAGCGGCGCCTGAGCTTGGACAGCACGACCAGCAGCCAGCCGCCCTCCAGCCTGCGGGGCAAGTCCGGGCGCCAGCCGGGCGGGCGGCAGGGACACAAGGGCTCCACGCTGCAGCGCACGGATCAGCCCAACCAGGTGCAGGACCACTGGCCGCAGCAATGCAGAATCCTCGCCGCACGCGCCACTTCGCGCGCTTGATCAGGCAGGAGGCCAAGAACGATCTGGCGGACGCGCAGCTGCTGGCGCTGTTCGCGCGCTTGGGGCTGGGCAAGGGCAGCTCGCCCAGGCAGGAGTCGTTGCGGAAGTTGGCGGATTTGTTGGCAGCCAGGAGGTCGTTAGTGAATCATCGCGACGCTATGAGAAGGAGGGCTCATCCGCAGATTTTGTGGGCGTCGGGGGGCTGGGGGAGGTGACCGAGAGTATGGTAGAGGGCGAGTTGGCAGGCGTCGTAGGTGCGGAAGCCGAAGGCGCGGCGGAGGGCGAATTTGGCTTTGAGGTGGAGGCCCTCGACGGCGCCGGAGGAGTGGCAGCGCCCGGTGCGGAACCAGTTGAGGATGAGGGGCCTGTGGTGGGTGAGCATGCAGGCGAACTTCGCCAGGGGCTGGAGTTTGGTGCGGCAGGCACGGCGGCGCCAGCGTTTGAGGAAGCGGTTGGCCTGGGCGGGGGAGCGGGCCTCGAAGAACTGGCGGAACTCCTCCTTGAGCAGGTAGGCGCGGACGGTGTCGAGGTTGAGCTGGAGGAGTGCTGGCCAGCGGGGCACTTGGAGTTCGCTGAGGTGCTCGCGCCACTGGAGCAGCAGCCAGCGGGAGTTCTTCAAGACAGGCTCCTTGCCTTGGGCCTTGAGCTGGCGAGCCTCGCCGGCGCGGACCTTGTCGATGGCTTCGCTGAGCTTCTTCATGATATGGAAGCGATCCAGAACACGAACAGCTTGCGAAGCACGGTCCGCGACGACGGTTAGGTAGGGCTTCCACATGTCGGAGCAAACCACGTGCAGGCTGGCCGAGCGGTCTGGGCCGAACCAGTCGAAGAAGTCCTCGAGCGTCTTCTTCTTGCGGTGCTCACCGACCCACAGCAGGCGGCGGCAGCCGGCATCGAGCTGGTACACGAGCGTCAGGGACTGGTGGCCCCTGTGCCAGTCGATCTCATCCACGCCGAGCACGCGGATGTCTTTGATGCACACCTGCTCGCGGCCCCATCGCACGGCCATGGCGACCGAGCGATGCACGCATTCCCAGGACACGCCGAAGGCTGAGGCGGTCTCCTTCCAAGAGAGTCGCTTGGCCCAGCCGGCGAGCCTCCAGGCGAAGGCCTTGGTGACCGGGCGCTGGCCGTCGGCCCAAGGCACTTTCTCGACCTTGCCCTTGCTGCACCACTTGCAGCTGACGCGGCGCATGGCGCACACTGGCGCGACCTGCATGCCCAGCACGGGCACGAACTGGAAGCGGCGCGGCTTGAGCCGGTCCAATCCAGGTCCGGGCATGCCGCAGACCGAGCAGACGGGGCGGTGGCCGGCCCGGGGCCGCACCTGCACCTCCCAGCGCCCGTCCCCGGCGGCATTCTCCAGCAGCCGGATCCGGCCGTAGACGAAGCCGGGTATTTTGTGAACTCGATTGAGAATCGTGGTGAGCCGCATGAGACACCGCACATGCAGTGCTATGCTGGCACATGTCTGGGACCCTGCGGAATCCTTGGCGCAGACCCCGCAGCTCAGTCGATGCGGGCAAACCACTACTGCAAGAAGGAAGAGCAGCTACGGGACGCGAGCCCACGTACCGCCCGCCCAGCCATCATCGGCCCCACACTTTGTGCGGAGGAGGCAACAAGACAATCCTAATTGACTGCGATCCATTTGAAGCCGGCTACCAACTAAACGTCAGTTGTCTCTCAAAGGGAATTGGAAACACTCCAATAATGACCCATGGATTGGGCGCACGACTGTGCCATCTAAGCGTCGTCCCCAAAAAGAAGTGCAAGTCCTTACTCAGGAACTCTCCAAAGTACTTCTGTTTGACCTTTTCTAGAGCGATCTCTTCACTCCCTGACTGCTTGAGGCAATTCCAGAATAGGGCACCAAGCTGCCACTCAAATATCTTGAGTGAACTTTCCTTCCCATTACAATCTTGGAATTGATAGGAGAAGTCGTATGGAAGCTTCTCTATGACTCTAAATGTCTTCCGCCATTCATTGTAGAGTCGAGGAGAGGCGCGTTGGCCTTAGCAAGGAAGCAGTAGCTGTTTTAGGGTTGTTCCTACGGCTTTCGCCATCTGTAGGTGCCTCACTGACCTTCCCGCTTAGATTGCGGTAGGGACACCGGTTTCCCGGCGCCCCCCGCTCAGATCCGGACGTGCATGCTAATGCATCCGGCTCCTATCTCGTGTGTCTAACGGCGAATCGTTGATTTGACCACGGGTGTCGGATCCGGACCGTTGGCCACAGCTCCTTGCAGAGCGCGTCCAGCTTTTTCCAGTCGATGCGGCCCTTCTGTGACCTCCGTCGCAGCGTCCACGCCCAGATGCGCTTCAGGCGCTCCCGGAAGCGTGCCAGAAACCGGTAGCTGCCCGGGACGGCGTAGTAATTCAGCCATCCGTTCAACACCTGCCCCAGCCACCGCGCCGTGTCCTTCGGGTCCGCGTGCCGGTTGCGCAGCAGCACCCGCTTGAGTCCCTTCAGCTTGCGGCTCATCCGCTTCGCAATCGGCTTCCGCCCCAGTTGGAACCTTCCCTGCCGCGTCTTCCCGCAGTAATGCGTGAAGCCGAGGAAGTCGAAGGTCTTCGGCTTGCCCTCTCCCCGCCCGGCGCGGCTCGCCGCGGCGAACCTCCCGAACTCGATCAGGCGCGTCTTCTCCGGGTGCAGCGCCAACCCGTTGTCGGCCAGCCGGGCCTCCAAGGCCTCGCGCAGGCGCACCGCGTCGCCGCGGTGCTGGAACCCCAGCACGAAGTCGTCGGCATAGCGCACGATGATGACCTCGCCCCGGGCCTGCTCCTGCCGCCACTGGCGGACCCATGCGTCCAGCACATAATGCAAGTAGACGTTGGCCAGCACCGGGGAAATCACGGCACCTTGAGGGGTGCCCCGCCCCGTGTCGGCCCACAGGCCCTCTTCCAGCACTCCGGCGTTCAGCCATTTCCGGATCAGCCTCAGCAGCCGCCTATCCCCGATCCTGCGGCCCAGCAGATCGACGAGTCGATCCCGGTCCAGCGTGTCGAAGTATCTGGCCACGTCGGCGTCAAGGATCCAGTTGACCTTGCACCGCTCGATCCCCACTGCCAAGGCGTCCAGCGCGTCATGCGCACTCCGCCCCGGTCGGAAACCATAGCTGAATCCGAGGAATTCCGCCTCGTATATCGGCGTCAGGATCCCATCCACCACCGCCTTCTGGACGATCTTGTCCTCCAATGCGGCGATCCCGAGCGGTCGCTCGCCCCCGTCCGGCTTGGGTATCATCACCCGCCGCGACGGCGTCGCCCGGTACGCTCCCACATGCACCCGCCGGTGCAGGTCCGACAATCGCTCGTCGAGCCCCACCCCGTAGGCGTCCCATGTCATTCCGTCCACGCCCGGGGCCGCCTCGGGCCGCAGCCCGGCATACGCCTCCCCCAGCGCTTCCTCACTGACGTGGTGCAGCAGCGCAGTCAGCTTCTCCTGCGGATTCCTCGTTACAAATTGCCGTATCCGTTCGGCGCCCTGTGACACGACCTCCCGCCTCTGCGTGCGGTCCGTGCGGCCCCCTCCCGGATTCCTCTCGATCCCGGCCCTTCCCTCCAGCGACTCCGCCGGGACTCGCGCCCCTTGGTTCGCCGCCTTCGTCGGTACTACGCCCGAGTCTGACTTCTGCGTGTCGTACATCATCGACTTCTGACTCCTGTCATTCCCGCTGCGGCCCCGGCGGCGACCCGCCGGGGCGGCACGCAGACCTCCCAGGTCCCGGTTCTGGACGTACGTACGTGCCTGAGCTCTCCGACACCGCGGAGTCCGCGCCGACCATTCGCCCTAACGTTGCTTTTGGTCCGCACGATGTTGCCTTCGACCACGTAGACAGCCTCGGCACTCCGAACTTTGAGTTTTACGGTGCTCATTTACTCCGCCCGCACGCGCCGCTGTCAACGCTTCATTCCCAGCCTCGCGGCTGACAACGCATGACTCGCGGTGAGCATGGCTAGGACTCGCTCCTTTGCTCTGGCGGACTCTCACCGCCTGTCCATCACCAGTTAGCCTGGCTGTTCCTACGTCTCCTCTCCCCGCTCATCGAACCGGACGTGCCGATTTCCAGCATCCGGCTCTCGGACGAGATCCTGCCTTCGCCCACGGAAAGCTGGCCGTCCGCACTGGCAGGCGCACGAGGCCGAAGTCAATCCTCAGCCTCTCGCTCGGGTACCGCACGGGGTGGCCCGACTTCGCCTGGTGCTTCCGACACTGCCACTGGCTGAGCCGCTGGTCCGCAGGTGCGTCAACGGCGCGTGCCAGCTCTCCCGGCCACTGCTGCGCGCAGTGGTCCGGGTCTTCCTTCGCTTGCGCAGGTGATGCGCTCTGGAGTCTCCGAACTTTTCCGGAGCTAATAGGCTCGCGCCAGTCTCCATCGGTCCTGTCCTCCTTCCTGCATCGCTCTCGAACTGAGGCCCCTTCCCTCCACCGGCATTACCCGGCTTCCCCGGTACTACGGGCCTCTCCGCCACCCTGACCGGCCCGGCCTGTCCCTCGCGGGAGTCCGGTTGGCGCGTGCACGCCACCGACAGGGCTTCCCGTGTTGCCTCCGTCTCCCTCTGGCACGCATGCTGCCGCCAATACCCCGGCGGAGACGCCCGGTGCTCGCGTCGCTCGCTTCCCGGACGCTGGCTGCCTTCCCCGAAACAACGGCGGGTCGGCCTCCGCATCATCCTTTTCGAGGCCTGCTCGGCGTTCACTCGCGTTGCGGCCTGCGTGCTCGCTGAGCCGCCCATAAGGCGGCCCGTCACGTCGGAGTGCTTCAGTCCATGTCGTTACCTCCATGACCCGCTCCGACGGCTTCCGGCTGGAGCGACAGTTAGCCGGGCGGGCTTCGCACCCGCTGGGAGCCAGTGCCTTAGCACGGCGCACGTTGTCGAATAAACTAAACTGACCCTGGGTCCATCGCATCCTATTCAGCTTTTGTTGGTCCCACTCCCTTTCCGTTTTGGTCCACTTGAAATTGAGGACTTTAGTCGGCTTAAATGTCGCTAACGAAATCTTGTTTTCCTTGGCGTCATTGATGACATTTTCGAGGGAGTAGTACACATGGCCATTCTCAAGCATGACTTTCCGCCTGTCCCTCCAATTGTCTCTCGTTCCTAGATGACCGATTTTACGGATTGGAGTGTCTTCCTCTAGGCGATGAGTTTCGGGCCTATGATCGTTGGAATTACGAATCATTCGGCATTCAATCCAGTCAAATAGCCTGTACTTTTCCTGTTCGTTCAGTCGTCTAAATGGGATCGGATAGAGTCGCACCCACGAACCGTCTTCCCGTACAGCCGCTGTGCAGACCGTTTCGCCATACTTCTCAGATAGAGTGGGATATGTCTTAACAGTGATGAGAAGTCTCTCCATGACGACAGGTACTCACAGATGCGCCACTTCAAACGGCGGAGCGGTCCTAGCCTCAACAGCCTTGGCCACTACTCGGCGATGACACTGCTCCGGGTGACGCTCGAAACAGACTAGTGCGACGCAAGGTGTTGATTGGATCCAAGTTGAGATTCTCAAGATGGATTCTCCTTCATTCGACAGGGAATCAGATTCGTAAGCCCTAAAGAGTTGGTCGTATTGCGCCTGACTGTGGAGGTTATGACGTAACTCTGACGGTATTCCCAGTCTAGGAAGATGTTCGTATCGAATGTGGATTGCTTCGCAAGCGTGCTTGAGTGTCTTCTTCGAGAATCCGTACTTCCTACTTACTGGGTTTCTTCGGACATCACAGAGTAGTGTAACTCCAGCCCGAAGCAAGACAGTCAAGAATCGATCAATTGTTCGTCCTTCATAGCCAATCGTTACGAGAGGTGGTATCCCTCTTGTACTGGGAACAGAGTGCTCAATCGCCAAGAGTGTATCTTGATCGCCTCGTAGCACACGGGACTTAATTATGCTATGGACTGCGTAGAATGGGAATCGACGATATGTCTCAGCCACCAATGAATCGCCTCGCAAGTCTCTATAGCGGGCCGCAAAGGCGATCATCAATGGGTCTGCGATGGTGCGCACGATACTCTGACCGTCCGATGTTAACACCCAATCGGAATCTTGATTAGCAATGAGCTTTAGTTGGATAAGCTTGCGCCGGTCTGCGTATGACAGGAACGAAAAAGCACCGTAACGGTACGGAACAAAATCGAATGGAGGAGGTGTTCGCAGTTCCTTGCAGTATAGAAACAATAGTTTCTGAAGATCACGGTTCGCCAAACGTCCATCGTGGGCGTCTAGGAATGCCAACAGCGCCTTCTGTCGACTAAAGAGGCGTGGTACAGGCAATTTGGTGTGACGTAGGGGCCTCATGTTCATAGGGTGCATCTAAGAGCGACTCCTCTTTGGCTAAGCCGACTCAGAGCGGTCGTTGAGACGATCCAATCATTCACTTCGTAGCGATCTATTCTGGAGAACGGGTTGACAGGGTGCCGCAGATTCACTTCGCTTCGAAGGACAGACCCATCGCTAACACTGATCAATACACCGAGGTCCGCCCTCGTGTGATTGCTCCCGTGTCGATCCTTGGCCACTCGGGCATCTTGCCGAAATGCTCCTGAAACATTATAGACGATGTAACTGCCCAAGTAGTCGAACTGTAGTTCGGATCGGGTTAGAGGGGCCAACGGAAGCACCCCGAGATCTTTATGCGCAGGTCCTGCTCGGCCAAGTTGTTCGTGAACGGCACTGCAAAGTCCGTCAGGAAGCGCAGCACGTCCGCCTGGCGGTCCCGCAGCCGCAGCGCCAGATTGTGACCCGGACGCCGCTTCTTCCGCCCCCGCCGGCCCCGCGCCAGCGGCTCCAGCCCGCGGTGGTAGGCCAGCCCCTCCTTCACCAGCCGCTCGCACCGCTTCCGGATCCGCTCCAGCAGCGAGTCCGGCAGCGGCACTCCCAGCCGCTGGGCGATGCGCACCGCCCAATCCTCCTGGTCGATCTTCACCAGCGCCTGCAGCTCGCGCAGGATGTGCGCGTTGCACAGCGCATGCACCACCCCCCGGCACCCGGAAGCACGACTGCCAGCAGTCATGCACCAAGCCCTGCCCCACCGCGCCCGCTTGGCGCTCGTGCGATAGAACGTCAGCAGCGGCGTGCTCAGCACGTGCAGCCACTGCGTCCGGCCCCGGATGCGGTAGCCGGTCTCGTCGAGATGCTTCACCGGCACCGCCGTCCGGATCCAAGCTGGCACCTGCTCAGTGAACCCCCGCCAGCACTCCGCCAGCGTGCGCGTCATCCGCGCCGCCGTCGCCGCGCACAAACTCACTCCGAACCGGTCTTGCAGCCATTGCGCCAGCCGCCGCTCGGGCAGGAAGTGCGCGCACTGCAGATACACCACCACCGCCGCCAGGCGCGGCCCGTACTGCACCGGGCCCTGCACGCCCTCCGGGAACTCCGCCCGTGTCGTGCTGCCGCACTGCGCGCAGCGGCAGGCGTGGGCGCGGTGCTCGGTCACTTCCGGCGGCTGCGGTTCGGGCAGGTCGAACACCTGCCGCGCCACTGGCTGGCCCGTCGCGTCCCCGGCCTCCAGCGGCGCGCCGCAGTCACTGCATTGCTGCGGCCAGTGGTCCCGGACATGGTTGGGCTGATCCGTGCGCTGCAGCGTGGAGCCCTTGTGCCCCTGCTGCCCGCCCGGCTGGCGCCCGGACTCGCCCCGCAGGCTGGAGGTCCGGCGCCGGGCCGGCGGCTTACGCGGGCCGTCGCTGGAGGGCGGCTGGCTGCCGGTCGTGCTGTCCAAGCTCAGGCGCCGCTCCAGCTCGGCCACGCGCTCCTGCAGCCGCGCGTTCTCCGCCTGCAGTGCCGTGTTGGTTGCCTGCCGTGCCTTGTGAGTCGCTTGCAGCTCCTGATAAGCCACTGCGAGCTGCTGTGGCACTGCGGCCCGCTGGTCGGCTCGACGCTCGTCCTCGCTACCTCTCGCTGCGCGCTGACGACCCATCTCTCGCTTCCCACGCGGCCCGAATGTCGCTCGACCGCCCCAAGCCTTGCAACGCTCCTAGCATAGCATATGATTTCCCAGACGGAAACGACTTGCTTCGTGCTTTCCGTGTCAGAAATCACCTCGATGGTCCAGTATGCTTCTTCACAGCCCGTTCCGTGCCCCTCGAGTTGCGTTGGCTTGGTGCGCAGCCGGTCAGCACTCGGGATGCAGGGTGCGGACTCTGTGGCGTGACCAAGACAGGCCCGCACCCATCGCTTCAGAGTTGTGAACCGTCTTGGATGGCAAACCCATGCCAACCGCCGCCCCCAACAACCGACCCCTCCGACACACTCCGGCTCTCACGGCATCAGCTCCTGACATACTCTCTGCCACGCTGACACGCTACCTCAGACGCCACTCTCAACGCCTGTTCTGACCACTGTGGTGCAACCCTACCTAGGCAGTTACCGATAATCAACAGTGGAGGTGAACAGCCGGAACCAATCTGGCGCTGGTTCGTCTAACAGGTCAGGCCTAGGCTGTCAGCGACGGTCGAAGAGCACGGGTTAACGGTGTTTGTCGGCGGCTCGTCTTAGGTGCCAGACTACGGCCCGGCACCCGGGTCCCAGCACCCACCGATATGTCCCTTCGCGGAAAATCCTATCTCTTTCTGGCGTTCCTGCTGACGGTCGTCTCGGCGGCCTTCGCTGCGCATGCGTGGCTCGCGGAAGACAACGAAGGCGGGGGAGAAGGATCGGGCGACGAGGCGGCCGAGGCCGCCCCGGTGTCGGCCGAGCCGGCTTTCCTGGGCCCGATCTCGCACTCTCTTCGCTCCACCGCCAACCTGCGCGCTCGGCGGGAGGTCGATGTCGTCGCCCTCGTCCCCGGCATCGTGACTGGGATTCTGGTCGAGGAGGGCGATGTTGTCCAGTCCGGCCAGATCCTCTGCACGCTGGACGATCGCGACCTGCAGATCGACTTGGAGCTCGCCCGACAACGGTTGGCCCAGACCCGCATCCAGCTTGAGGGAGCCAACATCCGGCGCGAGCAAACCGCGGCCAAGGTCCGCAACAGGAAGGCGGAGCTGGAGCGGAACGAGCAGGCCCTGGCGCAAGGCTTGCTGGCCGAGTCCGAAGTAGCCGTACAGCGGCACGAGATCGAGGACCTTGAGCACGAACTCCGCGCCGTGGCGTCCACCGTGAAGGAGAACTTGTCGCGGCAGGCGGAGCTGGAGGCCGAGATCCGCAAGGTCGAGCTGCTGATCTCTCAGTCTTTGATCACTGCGCCGTTCGCCGGGCGCGTCACGGAGCGGTCCGTCGAGCTGGGACAGTCGCTGAGGGCTGCGGACCAGGTCTTCAAGATCGGCACTTTCTCGCCGCTGTACGCCGAGGTCTTCCTCCCCGAAGCGGACTCGCATGCGGCCGCGGCAGGCCAGGGAGCCACGATCAGCTTGGGAACTGGCGGCGGACGCACGGCTGAGGGCCGAGTGGACCGCGTCAGCCCCGTGGTTGACGCCAGAACCGGCACGGTCAAGGTGACGGTGCGATTCAACCCTCCTGACCCTGCATTCCGACCGGGGGCCTTCGCCCGCGTTGCGATTGAGACCGACACGCGGCCCGAAGCCGTCCTTATCCCGAAGCAGGCGGTGATCGAGGAGGAGGGCGAAATGTACGTGGTAGTCGTCGAAGAGGGCGACACCGTGCGTCGAGCCAAGGTCGAGCTGGGCTACCAGGGAGATACCTCAGTCGAAGTGCGGTCGGGCGTGCGGGCTGGAGACAGGGTCGTTACGGCGGGGCAAGGCAAGCTCAACGACGGCGACCGCGTCCGAGTGGTCTCGATCTAGGCGTTCGGTCGCTGCCGAGGAGCCCGATCCGATGCAAGTCACGCGCGTCGCCATCCGCCGGCCCGTCACGGTGTCGATGGCGGTGGCGGCTGTCGCCTTGTTCGGGTACGTCTCGGTCGAGCGGCTGCCTGTCAACCTGCTGCCAGAGATCTCGTACCCCTCCCTGACAGTCCAGACCGACTACGAAGACGCCGCGCCAGAGGAGATCGAGACACTGCTCACCCGCCCTGTGGAGGAGGCGGTAGGTGTCGTGAGCGGCCTCAACAGGATCACTTCCGTGTCGCGGCCCGGCCAGTCCGAGGTGGTCTTGGAATTCAACTGGAGCGCCGACATGGATGTCGCGGGCATCGATGTGCGCGAGAAGCTCGACTTGATCGAGTTCCCCAGGGATGCCGGCCGGCCCATCATTCTGAGGTTCGACCCCTCCAACGACCCCATTCTGCGCATTCAAGTCCACGGCTCCCTGACGCCCGCCCGGCTGCGGGATGTGGCCGAGCGGGAGTTCAAGAAGCGAATCGAGTCCGTCGAGGGCGTCGCCGCGGTCAAGATAGTGGGCGGACGAGAGGAGCAGATCCGCGTCGAGATCGACGAGCGGCGTGCGTCGGAGCTGGGGATCCCGATCACGCGCGTGACCGAGATCCTCCGTCAAGAGAACCTCAACCAAGCCAGCGGAAGCCTCTACGACCTGGACATGAACTACATGGTCCGCATGGTCAATGAATTCAGGTCGGTCGAGGACGTGCGCGGCATCGTGGTGTCCGAGCAAGACGGACGCCGGATCCTGGTGGGCGACATGGCCCGCGTGTGGCGCGGTTCGCGGGACCGCGACATCCTCGCCCGGTTCAACGGGCAGGCGAGCGTGGAAATGGCTGTCTTCAAGGAAGGCGACGCCAACACTGTCACGGTGTCGAGGGCAGTCGAGGGCCGCCTCACGGCGATGCGGTCCGAGCCAACTTTCCCAGAGGGTGTCGCCACCACGATCGTCTTCGACCAGGCCCGCTTCATTCGCAGCAGCGTCAACAACGTGCTGGCCGCAGCGCTAGCAGGAGGGATTCTGGCCACCTTGGTGCTGTTCGTGTTCCTGCGGGACGGACGCAGTACGGGCATCATCGCGGCGTCCATCCCGATCTCTGTCATGGCCACCTTCGCGGCGATGCACCAAGCCGGCATCACGTTGAACATCATGTCCTTGGGAGGCGTGGCGCTAGGGGTGGGAATGTTGGTGGACAACTCGATTGTCGTCCTGGAGGCCGTTCATCGCCATCGAGTCAAGGGCGGCGACTTGGCTGAGGCCGTGTATCGCGGCGCAAGCGAGGTGTCCATGCCCGTCACTGCGTCCACGCTGACAACGGTCGCTGTGTTTCTGCCGCTCGTATTCGTCGAGGGCATCGCAGGCCAGCTGTTCCGCGACCAAGCCCTCACCATTACCTTCTCGCTGCTCGCCTCCCTCGGCGTCGCCCTGACCGTGATTCCGATGCTGCTGTCCGCCCGCCTGCGCCCTCCCGAGGCCGGAACCAAGAAGAGCGCTCTGCACGACGACGGCCGCCACGGCGGTAGATTGCCGCCGTGGATTGGACAGGCAGCTCGCTTCGCTGCGGTTGAGGCTCCCGCCACGCTGGCTGCGGACCTGCGCCGGCTGCTTAGGATTGGAGGCGCCAGCTCCATGCGGGTCCTGCAACCGGTGCTGGCGCGATTCGATCGGGGCTTCGACCAGCTTGCGGCAGGCTACTCAGCAGTGCTGCGATCGGCATTGGATCACCGGGCCGTTGCGTTAGCCGCCGTGCTCTCGGCTGTGGCCGCCGCCGGTCTAGCATCGACGTACCTAGGTGGCGAGCTGATTCCGCCTTTGACGCAAGGCGAATTCTCGTTTGAACTCGCTCTGCCCGAGGGCCGCCCCTTGGAGGCCACTGATCGAGTGATGCGCCGCGTCGAAGACGAGGCAATCGACATACCGGGCGTAGCGTCAGTAGTGGCAACCGTGGGTGGGAGCCAAGACTCGCAGTTCGCGACGGCCGAACTGGAAGAGAATGTAGGGGCGCTTCACATCTTGCTAGAGGACCCTGACGACTCGCGCGCCGAGGAGCGCGTGATCGACCGCATCCGCCAAGTGGTGTCCGAGCTGCCCGAGGTCGAGCCTACCTTGGGGCGCCCCGCTTTGTTCACGTTCAAGACACCGGTCGAGGTCGAGGTGTTCGCCTTCGACCTGAGAGATCAGCAGCAGGCGGCCGACATGGTCGCGGAACGCTTGGCGGACATCGAGGGCCTGCGCGACATCGAAACGACGATGCGACCGGGCCACCCAGAGATCCGCGTCCGGTTCGACCGGCGCCGCCTGAATAGTCTCGGCTTGGAGGAGCAGCAGGTCGCTAGAGTGCTGCGCAACAAGATTCGCGGCGATGTTGCATCGCGGTTTCGCGAGGGAGACCGGCTCATTGACATCCTGGTGCGTGTTGACGAGTCCGCCCGGGACGCTATCTCGGATATCGGGCAGCTCGTGATCAACAGCGACACCCAACGCGAGGCCGGGAATCGTGGGCGAGGATCTCAGGAGTCGGCGCAGACCGGCCCAGCGGCCCCACAGCGGGACCAGGGCTCCGCTGAGCAGCAGGGTGCTGGTGCTGTCCAAGACACCCAGCCGTCCTTCGTGCCCATTCGGCTGAGCCAAGTGGCAGACGTCAGCGTGGAACGCGGACCGGCGGAGATTCGCAGGATTCGCACTCAACGGGCCGCCGTCGTGCGCGCCAACCTGAGCGGTCGCGACCTCGGTTCCGCGACGGCTGACATCCGGGCGGCGCTCGACGAGCTGCGGCCACGACTCCCGCTGTCGGCGACCGTCGCGATAGGGGGCCAGAACGAAGAGTTGGAGGTCTCGTTTCGAAGCCTCAGCTTCGCGATGGCCTTGGCGGTGTTCCTGGTCTACTTGGTGATGGCGTCCCAGTTCGAATCGCTCCTGCACCCCTTCGTGATCCTGCTCACGGTGCCGCTGGGCTTAGTGGGCGTCGTGTGGATGCTGGCCCTGACCGGAGAGACATTGAACGTGGTCGTCCTGCTCGGCGCTATAGTGCTGGCAGGCATCGCCGTCAACAACGGAATCGTGCTCGTCGATTATGTGAACCGACTGCGCGCGAGGGGGCTCGGCAAGCGGGAGGCGATACTCGAGGCAGGGCGAGTCCGTCTCCGCCCCATCCTCATGACCTCTCTAACCACGCTGCTCGGCTTGGTTCCAATGGCATTCGGCTGGGGCGAAGGGGACGCACTTAGGACGCCGATGGCCGTCGCCGTGATCGGCGGGCTGTTGGCGGCCACACCGGCCACGCTGATCGTGATTCCACTGGTCTACGATCTGGTGGATCGCAAGCGCTCGTTCCTTCCCAGAGCAGGATTCGCGACAGCTTCCGGCGGCCAGCCGGTGCGAGGCGCGGCCGAATCCCCCGAGCAGGCGTGACATGACAGCACCCCCTAAGGACTCCCTCCGTCGCGGCTCGAGCTCAGGTCTCGCTGCTCGGGCGATTCGCAATCCGGTCACAGTCAGCATGCTGTTCCTGTCGATCGTGGTCATGGGGGTGATCGCGCTCTTCCGCATCCCGCTAGTGCTCTTTCCGAGCCTCGACGCGCCGGTGATGTACATTTCGGCTGATTACTACAACGCCAGCCCCGAGCAAGTCCTCGAGTCAATCACCAAGCCGATCGAGGAGGCCGTCGCGACCGTGCCCGGCGTCCAGCGCATGAACTCGACCTCCTCCGCCAATGGCATGCGGATCCAGATCTGGTGTGGCATGGGAGCCGACACCTCCATGCTGCGGGCCGCGATGCGCGAGAAGATCGAGCGGATCCGGGACGAACTGCCCGAGGATCTGCGACAAATCGACATTCGAAACTTCACTACCGACGAGATTCCGATTCTCGAAGGCACGCTAACGGCCCGCCGGGACCTGCGGTCTAGCTATGACTACTTGGACTCGAGAGTCAAGAAGCCCTTGGAGAGAATCCCAGGAGTGGGCAATGTCGATCTCTGGGGAGCCAGTCGTAAGCAAGTCGACATCTACCTGCGGATCGACGATATCAAGCGCTACGGCGTGGATGTAGGAGCGCTGTATAGATCGCTGGAGGGTTCGGCGCAGAACCTCTCCCTAGGCCGAGTGTCGGCAGGGGGCCAGCGCTTCACAGCAGTCGCCCGAGGGGCGATCGAGGCAGTCGAGGAGATCCAGAACTTTCCGGTCGGGCAGCACGGACTGGTGTTGGCTGATGTGGCGGATGTGGTCTTCGACCAGCGACCGCGGAATTCGGGGCGGCATCAGAACGGCGTGGACGCCGTCGGTCTAGCCATCCAGAAGACCTCGGAAGGGAACACTGTGGAGGTCGTCCGCCAAGTCAAGGCAGCCTTCGAGCAGTGGCAAGGCGATCCTTCGATGGACGGCTTGGAGGTGAAGTGGTGGCACGATTCGGGTGAGCAGATTGAGGAAGGCCTCACGGAGCTGCTGGCGGCCGGTTCCGTTGGAGCCGTCCTGGCGGTCGCAGTGCTCTTCCTGTTCCTGCGCCGGGTCGCCGCCAGCTTGGCGGTCAGCCTAGCAATCCCGTTCTCTGTGCTCTCGGCCATCGGTTTGCTCTATTTCAGTGGCGGGTCGTTGAACATCCTCTCGATGATGGGACTGATGCTGGCCGCCGGAATGCTGGTTGACAACGCCGTGGTGGTGTTCGAGGCCATTTTCCAGCGCTTTGAACGGGGTGTGAAGCCTGCTGTTGCGGCTGCGGCTGGCGCGGACGAAGTGACCGTGGCCGTGATTGCCGCGACCTCCACGACGATGATCATCTTCGTGCCGCTGCTGCTGGACACCGAGTCCCAGCTGTCCACTCTGCTAAGCCATGTCGGATTGTCGATCATTTTCGCTCTCC
Source organism: Bryobacterales bacterium (assembly GCA_963662745.2). GTDB lineage: Bacteria > Acidobacteriota > Terriglobia > Bryobacterales > UBA6623 > VXMF01. The sequence continues at coordinate 867,751 of CAXXUI010000001.1, read as the reverse complement.
TTTGCTCCCTCTTCATCTCTCTGACGTTGATCCCGTTGGCTTTGTCCAGGGTACTGCGATCGGGCCCTGCTCCGCACACCGAAGGCGGGCCTAGCGAGGATCTGGCTGCGCAGCGGTCGACGACGGCCCAATCCTCACCCTTCTTCCGCCGGTATCTGTCAATTGTCGAGTGGCACTTGGATCGTCGCTACGCGCTCGGCCTCGTGGCTGTTCCGGCCCTGCTCGGAGCAGCCGGCTGGGCCTTGGTCGAAGTTGTGCCCAACAACTCTCCGGACGCGCAGGCGATGGCCGCTCTGCGGATCGAGTATGAGTTCACCGAGGACTACCACTACGTCAAGATTGAGGAGGATTTCGTCAGTCCGGTCGAGGAGTTCCTGCACTCCAACTCCGAGAAGTTCAACATCCAGTCAACCTCAAGCGGCTACGGCAACAACATGGCGTGGACGCGCGTGTACTTGGATGCGGAAGCGGTCACGACCGACGAGGTCGGGGCCATCCGGGTGGCGATCAACGACGCGCTGCCCGAGATTCCCGGCGCAAAGATTGCGATGGGGCGGGAGGGTGACGGCGACCGCAATTGGATCTCGGTCAACCTCTACGGAGACGACCCTTCGGCACTGCGGGAGCTGGCGCAACAAGCCCGACAGCTGCTGCTCGACCAGCCGGACATCACCGAGGTATACACCGATCTCACCGGCTCCCGGAACGAAGTGAGCATCCGGATGCGGCGCGAGGTGGCGGCCCGGTACGACATCTCGCCCCAGACCATCGCCCAGGTGCTCGGGATCACGGTGCGCTCGCAGAGGATGCGGGAATTCCGCTTGCCCCAAGGGGAGGTCGAGCTGTGGGTCGGCCTGCACCCGGCCGACATGCAGAACCTCGACGACCTCAAGTCCGTCGTAGTCGGGGGCGGCTCATCCGGCGAGCCGATCCTGCTCGGAAATGTCGCCCACCTTCAATTGAGCAGGGTTCCGGGAAGCGTGCATCGAGAGAACCGAAGGGCCTTCGCCGAAATAGCCATTGTCTACCAAGGTGACCGGGCGGAGAACGGGCGCGAGACGGTCCAAAATGTGCTGAATAGCCTGCCTCTGGAACCAGGCTACCGCTGGAGCTTCGGTTTCTGGACGCAGCAGCAGAATCAGGACGTGCAGGCTTTCGTCCTCAACTTGGTGCTAGCGTTCGTGATGGTCTACTTCGTGATGGCCGCGCTGTTCGAGTCAGTTCTGCACCCGATCGCCATCATGCTCTCGCTACCCTTCTCGCTCGTCGGCATCGTGATCGTGCTGCTGGTCACTGGAACGCCGTTCACGGAGATGGCGCAGGTGGGCCTGATCATTCTAGTGGGCGTGGTGGTCAACAACGGCATCGTCCTGATCAACCACATCAACAACCTGAGGCGGGAAGGCATGTTGCGACGGCTGGCCGTCATGACCGGCTGCCGCGAGCGACTGCGGCCAATCTGCATGACTGCCGCGACCACGGTGGTGGGCCTCATCCCGCTGGCGGTGGGAGACGCGAGCCTGATGGGCACGAACTACTTCCCCTTGGCGCGGACAATCATCGGCGGACTGATTGCATCCACAGCGCTCACGTTAGTCGTTCTGCCGACGTATTACGTCCTCCTCGATGACGTTGGGCAATGGTTCCGCCGGCTGTGGCATGCGAGCCATCCCGACACTGCCCTGGCCGGGGCGTCCGGCGACTGACAAACCACGCCCCGGCTCGCAGGTTCGTAGACGAGACCGCCCACTTCCGGGTCAGCACACCAACAGATGTTGCTTGGAGCATTCCCGAACTTGGCCGTTCCGCGGCAGCTGGCGCGGGAGCGAGGGGAGAGGATCGCGACTCTAGCCATGGGGTGGTTCGGCTGATGTCGTAGAGCAGCCGCTCACGGGTCGAGTGGAGTGTCAGGAGCCCCTTCCGCCAGAAAACGGAAGTGCGTGCTCCAGAGCGTGGCCCTACTGCGGGGCTGCTCAGAAGCGGTGGGCCCGCGATTCGTAGTGCGACGCTGCCGGCTTGCGAGAGGCGAATTGGCGCCGACAGGTGCTTCCCCGGACGGAAGGGACTAGGTCTGTGGGTCTTGGCTCGGGTTAATCCAAGAATGGATGGCGGCGAGTATAGCTGCAGATCCGCTAGGGGCCAAGACATGGAGGCGAGGAGACGACCTCATCTCTCGTTACCGGGTGAGTCGTCGCTGGACGGGCTAGGCCGGGATTCACTCAGCCGATTGGGAGCACTCACTGGAACTGGCGAGAGGCAGCCGCCACGACCTAGCCTCACTTCTACGCACTTCTGCCACCACACGCGAAAAGCCCTACTGGACTAACTACCATCCTAGACGGCTCCGGGGCATTTCGACCGGGGCTTGAGTGGTTTCCGAAGCTGTACCAACACCCGCACGACCGGCTCTGGCGTTGCTCACTTTAGGAACTTGGACCTATCCCCCGCCCAGTCGCCCGGCCGCCGCTGCTCGTCGACCTGGTGGGGCGCTCGGAGACGTCCACTCGACCGGGGATGCAGCCGCGCCCGGCCGTCGCGGCGATCGAGGTGCGGCGGAGCTGGCGCCCGAGTTCGCGCCGGCAGACGTAGAGCACGCCGCCTTGAGCGCGGTCCTGATGAATCTTGCGGTACAGCCAGGCCCAGCTGATCTTGACCAAGCCCTTGCGCTCCAGGCGCCCGGCGATCTGTTCGGGACTCCACTGCAGCAGCAGGGTGCGCATCGGGGCCCATAACCGCGGCCGTCAGCTTGCAGGGGGCCAAGAAGTCCGCGGAGCGTCGCTCCGCGGCCCGCCTCCGGGCCTGCTTACACCGCTAGCCCGCCTGGCCGGAATTGCGTCGCAGCTCGCGGCTGACGGTGGAGTTGTCCCGCTAGAGCTGGCGCGCAACCTCGCTCACCGACCAATCCTGCCGGCGCAGGATCTGGATTGGGCAGCGCACCTCGTACTCCACGTGACAGTAGCATCCGGGAATCTCCGTGCTCTCCTTCCTCAGTGCCGCGTAGGCAACCCAGTCCCTACCTCTTACGCTATCCTACCCTCTCTCTACAACATCTTGCGTTGCACCTCGGAATTCAATCCGCATCACACTCTCCGCCGAGCAGTCTTGGCTGGTTCCTAGGATGTCCGGATCCACCTTCCCGACCACGGACCTGTAGGCGAGTATATTAGAACGAAGGTGCAGAGGACGCGCTGCATGTCCATGCAGGACCAACGAGCCCCCTATGCGGATGTCGCCCACGACTATCCGATGGGGGCTCTTGATGCTCGGCTAAGAGCTGCCCGAGACCGGGTGATGCGCCTGAAGAGCGGGGAGTCGAACGACCCCGAGCCTGCCTTGGAGCAACAGCGGGCGGAACAGGACCTCTCCGGCCTTGAGCGCAGCCGGCGGGAACGCATCGCCGGGATCGACCGGCTCGGCGTTGTCCGTCACGGTCCAGTGCGCCACGTGGCCAATTGTTTGGTGCCGTCGCCGCCCACAGCAGTCGACAGCTGTCTCGAGCTGGTTGAAAACCAAGATGCGGGGCTGAAGCCCCGCCCCGAGCTTGCCGCCAAGGATATCGTAGGCACCTACGAAGAGGCCCGAGACCGTGATCGCGAGCGGGTTGGGCATCTCAAGATCGGCTTCGACACCGTGACCCAGCGCCGGTGTGCGGCGAATCAAGGTGAAGCCACGCTAAGCGGGCGGACACCCTGGCGCACGACGAACGAATGGTACAAGGAGCAGCAATTCGGTGACGCGCATTGGTTGTACGTAGTATGGGATCCGTTCGAAGGCCCGGACGGCATGCTTGTCATCATGCAGAGCCCTGCCAAGCAACTGGACTACGCGCAGAAGGAGACTGTCGCGGCTTGCTACTATGATGTGCCGGGAAGCGTGATCGACTAGGCGACTAGGTAGTACGCGGGACAGACTGCATGACAGGAACGGTTACGCATCGGAGCTGTTGTTACAAATGCGCATAACCAGAATCGAAATCAGCAACTTTCGGTCAATCCGGAACTTGGCCGTCGACCTTGGTGAAACCACTGTGTTCTTGGGGCCGAATAACGCCGGAAAGACTGCAATCCTTGACGCACTGCGGTTCGCTCTCACACCCCCTAGGGGGCAGCGCGGAACGGGATTTAGCGAATACGACATTCACCTCTCCGACGATACGGCCGATCCAAAGGAGTCCAGCGGAGTTAGCATTGAACTACGGTCCAGTGAGACTGAGCCCGGCGAGTGGCCCAATACTGTTGCAGAAGACCTTGCGGACATCGTACAGATCGATCTAGCCACCGATCGGCGAGTCGTTGACCTGAGAACTCGGTGTTCATGGAGCAAGGACACGGGTAGCTTTGAACGGACTTGGGAATTCCTCGACGCGAAGCGCGAACCGCTCGTCGGCAAGAGCGCACGCAGTGTGAATCTAGAACGTTTCCGTCGCTATCTTCCCGTCTTCTATCTCGGTGCATTGCGCGACGTGCGCGGTGAGTTTTCACCTCGATCTTCGCGGTTCTGGGGGCAGCTTCTCAGAGCTCTGGAAATTCCGTCTGACCTTGAATCCCGGGCACTACGAGTTCTCGATTTGCTAAATCGCCGCCTGCTAAGAGCCGACCCTCGTCTTGAGAATATTGCAAATACTCTATCCGGTGCCACTCGCATTGCTGCTCGAGACAAGGAAGGTGGCCTCGCTATGCGGATGGTGCCACTGAAGAGCTGGGATTTGCTCTCTAGAGCCGAAATCATACTCCGTAACGAACCGGAGTCACCGTGGTTGCCCCTGCGACACCAAGGACAGGGAATCCAGAGTCTGTCAGTGATCTTCCTGTTCCAAGCATTCGTAGATCATCTGCTGCACGAATTATACGGAACAGGAAGTGAGCCACTGCTCGCCATTGAGGAACCCGAGACCCACCTTCACCCCCAGGCCGTTCGTACGCTGTGGCGACACATCAGCGGACTGACTGGACAGAAGATCATTACTACTCACTCACCATATTTTGTCCAACATGTCCCATTTCGTGACTTACGATTAGTGCGTCTCACGCCTACCGGCACCGCAGTTCGATCACTTCCAGCACGTTACTCCGTATCGATTCCAGCCCTCGATGGCCTCGACTACGTTGTCTCCAACTCGAATAATATGCTAACTTACGAATCTGCTTCGGAAACGCTTACAGTCCGCAGACAGCTTGACCAAAGCACATTTCGAGCCCTGCTCCAGTGCTGCGGTCAGGACAATAGGCGTACCGAGATTGAAAAACGACTGCGCTGCTTGAGAGTACGCTCGTCGCTGTACATCGAGGATGGAGAGTTGCAGAAACTGGAGACGTTCTCCCGGCGTATGCGTGGGGAGATATTCTTCGCGGAGCGCTGGCTAATTGTCGAAGGACAGACAGACCATCTTCTTGTACATGCCATCGCACACGCACTTGACTACGATCTCGATCAGCATAGCATCTCAGTCATAGACGCGCAGAACAACGGCGGTCCAGCCACCTTTGCTGCCCTGGCACGGGCGTTGGAGATTCCTTGGATCGCGGTCTTCGACGGCGATCCTGCTGGAAACAAAATGAAGAGTTCGATTGCCAAGCGTGGGTTCAGCGATGAGGATCTAGAAAGACGATGTCAAACTCATCCCGACGGTAACTTGGAACAACAACTGGTGGCTGACGGCCTTGAATCGGAATTGCGTGACGCACTTGAAACTTCAGGTATCCCGAATGTGTCACGGCTTGAAGGTGACAGGCTAGTGACCTGCTTGCAACAGAATAAGACATCCTATGCGGCTGAATTGGCTGCACGACTTCGGCAGGACGCTGACATGGCATGTCGTGCGCCAGAGGCGTTCCGAACGGCCATCGCACAACTGAGAGGATTAACATAGTGGAAAATATTCTCGAAGCCACCTTGCACGAACTGTCGGCCATGCAGCGCAAAGCTGTCGACTGGGAAGACGGAGCACTCCTTGTGCTGGCCGGACCCGGCTCCGGAAAGACTCGCGTGCTGACTTGTCGCGTCGCTCAACTCCTAGATCGATCGCAGAATGAGCGCTTCCGGGTGCTCGCACTGACGTTTACGAACAAGGCCGCGCACGAGATGTCAACCCGGGTGACGACACTTGTGCCCGGACTTGAGGAACGAGCTGAGATCCACACCTTCCATAGCTTTTGCGCACAAGTCTTGCGACAACACGGTGTACATCTGGGGATCAAGCCAGACTTCGCAATCTACTCAAGAACGACCGATCGTCAAGCCGTGTTGAAGGATGCTCTCGGGCGCAAATACCCGCAGATGTCTAGCGACGACCGCCGTCTCCTGCCCAAGATCGATGCTCTCAAGAACCGATGCATAGATCCCTCCCAGGCTGAGAACTGGGTTGCCGTCCGGTGTGGAACCTCGAGGCAGGAAGCCAGTCGCGTGGCTCGTGCGTATCGCCTGTACGAAGATGAGTTGCGTCGCTCCAACGCGTTGGACTTCAACTCGCTGATCTTACAGGCATACAAGCTCTTTGGATTTCCAGCCATGGCTCGCCATTACCAAACCGTGTACAGGTATTGGCTTATCGACGAATTTCAAGACACTAATCGCGGGCAGTACAAGCTTCTTCTGCGCATGGCTGGCCACGACTATCGCCAGGTCTTCGCGGTTGCGGACGACGATCAGACAATCTACGAGTGGAACGGTGCAAGCGTCCGTAGGATCAGCACCTTGGTACAGGACTTCGGTTGCGATGTTGTACAACTGCCAACCAACTACCGGTGCCCACCGTCCATCGTGGAAGCAGCGAATCGTCTTGTCGTCTACAACGTTCTCCGTGACCAGTCCAAGATGTTGGCGGAACCATACGAACAGAATCAGCCGGTCAGCAACAGTAGAATTGAGTGCCGGAGGTTCGAAACTGACAGCGACGAGGTGGCTGGAATTGCGGCCACAATCGCCAGTCTAGATATCGCCGACCGCAGACATACGGTGGTACTATCTAGAACGCGAAATCTCTTGGAATTGATGCGGAAAGCCTTGGACGAGGAAAACGTTCCCGCTATGATCCTAGCACGTCGTGACGAATTCGCATCGCCTCAGATGCGTTGGCTAGTAGCCTTTCTCAAGCAGATAGACCGGCCACTGGACCAACGAAATATAGTCACTCTAGTCGAGACTTTCAGTAGATTTTCCTCTATGGACCTGGACATTTATGACTTAATGGATCGGTCTGCTACTGAGGGAGTTACCTTCCTTATTTCTTGGGTAGATATGGCACGTTCAGCCGAGCTCTCACCTCTAGAGTCAGAGATTATTGCCTCGGTGTCGAGTCTGATATCCGGACAAGTGAATCCCACATCGGCAGTCGATCAGATCCTAGATCACTTTAGAAATGACGAAATGAGTGAAGACCTTAAAGACGACCTGAGCGCTTGGAGACGGTTATCGAGCGAAATCCGGACGGCGATAGGACCAGCGTCTCTCGATCGATTCCTGCAGGAGATGGAACTGCGATCCAAAGAACCCGTTCCCGAACGAGGAGCAGTGTCTCTCGCCACCATCCATGGGGCAAAGGGCTTGGAGTTCGACATCGTCTATGTCATTGGGATGGCCGAGGAGGTTCTGCCTTCTTGGCACAGCGTCAAGAAGGGAGATCGCAGTGCAGCACTGGAAGAAGAAAGAAGGGGATGCTTCGTAGCGATCACTAGGGCGAAGCAACGTCTAATCCTGTCGTGGGCAGGCAAGTACAGAGGGTGGCCGAAGAAGCCATCTCGATTCCTCGCAGAAATGGGATTCACAAACAGCGAGTGTCGTGACACCGTGGGAAGAACGAACTCCCATTGAAGACCGATCACTGCCGTCTGATCGAGGACTACCTAGCGCTGGATCAAAGTTCTGGACGTTGTATCACGAACCGAAGGCCGTTGGTGACCACAACGTACCTGACAGGGTTTTCGTGTTCATATCGTTCGTTGGTACAAAGCCCATATCCCGCAAGCTGCCATCGAAACGGGTCGGCGTTTTCGGAAGGTGCCTTGGTGTCAAGGATGAACTTCGGTTTGTCGCGTCGATCATAGAGCACTTGATTGGGACGGTAGAGCGCTGTTCTTCTCTCGCGAGGAATCCGGAGTGGTTGCAGCGAATGGTTCCGCTTGATGGCGTAGTGTGGATAACGAAACTTGGCGAACAGTCAATCGGAAATCAGCGCCTCAAAATCGACTTCGGCATGCAGTTCTGCCTGATCGGAGAACATGTTTCACGTGGCCATGCTTTAGCTTGCTACCGGCGATTAGCCGTTGTCGGCGATCAGGTACTGGTAGAGCGAACGCCGCCCGATCAACCCGGCCTCCACGTCCCGCGTTTGGTCGGTGGTGTCCTTGTCGCGGATGTTTCTCCTCCTTGGTTTCGTACGATGCGAACGACTATTCGGATCGACTGGCTTGTCCGCCAGCGACGCAACCTGACAGCCACCAGCTGCTCATCAGTCGTCAGGCTCAACCTCCCATCCGAATCCCGGACCGTCGGACGGTCTAGTGTAAATCCCCTCCGGGCCTCGGGTCAAGTTGTTATCTTCCTCGTAGCGCTCGTACACGACTTCGGGTCCGCCCGGGGCTGGCATGAACATCTCCGCCCAAGGAGAGTTGGGAGTCGCGTAGATGAAATGCACCGCGTCCCGCTGGCCTCCGCCGTGAGGGATCACAGGAATGTCGTGGGCAGCCGCCATGTGGGCGATCTTGACCAGCTCGCTCATCCCTCCACACCAATGAATGTCCGGTTGCCAGATCTCGGCTCCGTTGACGCGCAGCAGCTGACGGAAGCCATAGCGCGTGTAGACGTGCTCGCCCGTCACAATGCGGGTCGACGTGATCTGCCGGCGCAGCCGGCCGAACCCCTCGAAATCGTCCGGCGGCAGCGCCTCCTCGATCCAGTAGACGTTGTACGGCTCGAACGCCTCGCACAACTCAAGCGTGTAACGCTCCGTCAGGGCCATCCAGCAATCCATCATCACGTCGCCGTCGGGCCCGACGGCGGAGCGGGCCCGCTTCACCAGCTCGACATTCTTGCGAATCCCCTCGCGGCCGTCCGCGGGTCCGTAGGGGAGGGCGAGCTTGAGGCGCTTATAGCCGAACTCGACATGTTGCTCGATATCGTTCCCGGTGCAGTAGCAGGGGATGCGCTGGTGGATCCGGCCTCCCAACAGCCGCCAAACCGGAGCGTCCCAAACCTTGCCCGCTATGTCCCAGAGCGCGATGTCCACTCCGGAGATGGCGTTGACGACCACGCCCTTGCGGCCGTAGGACATGGTCGCTCGCCACATGATGTCCCAAAGGCGCTCGATGTCGAGCGGATTCTCGCCGGTGACGAGCCGCTTCAGGTGATCCTCGACGATCACGCCGCCTCCCGGGCCACCTGGTCCGTAGCCCTTGACGCCCTTGTTGGTGGACACCTCAACCCAGAAGCTCCTGGCCCGCGGTCCGTCCGCCCCGAACAGGCTCCGCATCGGCTTGTACTTGGGGTAGACCGACACAGGGTTCGCTACTTCGACTCCGCCGGTCGACCAAGACCCCGCAGCCGGCTCGAAGGAGGGCACCGGCCGCTTGCGGCGCATGCGGACGAGCCGAACTCCGGTGATGCGCAGGTCATCCTCGACTTTGCCTCTGGCAGGCAGGACAGTCATGGCGGCAGCCGGTGCTGCCAACTCCAGAAAGCGACGACGATTCACGTGTTGGGCCTCCTTGCGAACGCCGCGCCGCCGGTTCGGCTGACTTCAACCTCCGGAAGGAGCGGCAACGGCCGGTAGCCAAGCACTCGGGCGAGAACTCCAGCCGGTCACAACTATAACCGACCGGCGGCTTGAGAGGACGCTGAGGCTTGGAGACGCGGGCGGGCGCCCCGGATTCCGCCTCCGCCCAAAGGGGCCTAGATGACAGGCCGACTGCCCGGAATGACGTCAGCGGTTCCTAGCCGTCAATCCCGAGGACGCCTCTCAACACGGCTTCGAAGTCGGGCTCGAGCGGCGGCACGGTGAGCTCAACATCCCTGGACAGGCCGCTCACTACTGCTTCCAGGGCCGCCAAGCGGGCATGCCTCTTACTGTTCGCTGGGATGGCCACCCAAGGGTTGGACAGGGTCGCGGTCTTGCGGAACATGTCGTCCGCCGCAACTTCGTAGTCGTCCCAACGGGCGCGGTTGCGAAGGTCCTCCTCGGACAGCTTCCATCGCTTCAGCGGGTCCCGGAACCGCGCCCGAAAGCGGTGCAGCTGCTCCTCCTTCGTAGTGTGCAGATACAGCTTCACCAGTCGAATCCCATCGTCATCGAGCATCCTCTCGAACAAGTTGATCTCGTGGTAGGCTCGCTTCCACTCCTCCTCTGTGGCGAAGGCCTCCAAGCGCTCCACCAGCACCCGCCCGTACCAAGACCGGTCGAAGATCACCATCTGGCCAGGGCGTGGCAAGCGCTTCCAGAACCGATACAGGTAGTGCTGCCCCTTCTCCTCCGTAGTCGGCGCCGAGATGGGCCAAACCTTCAACCAGCGCGGATCCAGAGGCCAGCTGATGCGCCGGATGGCCCCGCTCTTGCCAGCCGCATCGCCTCCCTCAAACACGATTACAGCGCGCCGCTTCTGCGCCAAATAGGACAGCGCCACCTTCTTGAGCTGGCGCTGCAAGTGCCTGAGGCGCGAGCGGTACGTCTTCTTGGGAACATGCTGGTCGAAGTCCAACGCTGCCAAGCTTGGCGGCTCGGGCACCAGCTCCAGTGGGTCGGTTGCGTGAGTTGACTGCATCGGTCCGATCATGCGAGTCGGCGAAGAGGTCCCCAAGGTGCAGCCCTAGCAGTGCCTCGCCAAGCGCCGCGGGCGCGGCAGCTGGAACTCAAGACGCACCTCCTGAACATGTCTTGCCGGTCAGCCCCCAGCCACGGGCTCATGGCGGCGCCGCTGCGGACCCGGTCGGATCGGGCTGTCATGCGCCATGCGCCCCGACCCCTCGTTGACAATCACCTTCAGCGGGTCGGTCGGCAAGGACCCCTCATCTTCCACGCGGGACGTGCCGTAGATGTGGAACGGTTGATGGTCGTTGAACTTGGCCAAGTCCTCCAGCTTGTCGTTGCGATGCTTGGGTATCAGCCTCGGAGGCACGGCCTTGTCCTCCGGCGGCAAGTCCCAGTTCTGATGCAAGTGCTTGGACAACCGCTCCTCGGGCTCTCCGGCGAATCGCATCGCGGGCCACTTGAAGGCCGGACCGTGCACGTGCTTGCCTCGGAGATGGTAGAAGATCTTGGTTCCTATGCTGAAGTACTTCCTGGAACGCTCCCTCATCTCTCCGAAGTCGCGGCTCTGCTTCCATGCCGTCATGATGAACTCCCATTGCAACTGGGACAGCTCTCGCGCCTTCATCGCACGCCCTGAAGCCATGCGCGTGTCCTCGAGCGGCGTGAAGATGGACGGCACGTACAGCACCTTGTTGTTCTTCAGGCGGTGCAGCAGCTCCAACGACTGCTTGATGTCGTCGTCGTTCTCGTTGGGCAGGCCGACAATGAAGGTGTAGACGGGGAACCAGTTGTTGTCGTTGAGGATGTTGGTCCCCTCCACGACGATCTCCTGCCAGTCGCGAATGTCGAACGGGAGCGACTTGCCGGACATCGTCAGCCTAGCGAGCCTCCGGGATCCCGTCTCGATTCCGATCAGGGGGGCGAGGAACCGCTTGTCCCGGTGAGTCGAGTTGCGATTCTGGAGTGCGCTATTGTCGAGCAGGATGCGGGACAGGTCGCGGATCAGACTCAGGTTCACAACTGCCAGGGCGATCGTCGCATGCGAGAGCGGCAAGTAGTCGCCCCCAGGCTCTTCAGCGATCGAGCCGTAGAAGTTCAGCATTTGGGAGGAGTTGGGAATGTAGAACGGACGCGAGGCCCCGTAGATGAAGATGTCTTCCGAGACCGGGAAGATGATTCGGCCGCCGTTGCTCGTGTTGGCTCGCACGGCGGCCATCACGTCGGACATCGGCACGGAAATGCGCGTCTCCAGAGTCGGAGAGCAGAAGGCGCATTGCCGGCCGCAGCCGCGCGTCATCTCAACAATGCCGTAGGTGGACCGCTTGCGCGGGATGACCAAGTTCTCCACCGCGGGTTCGGGCGCGTTGACGACTGGGGGTATCGGCTGCCCGTCCTCGGCCATCCGAAATACGTCGAGGATCGTCGACTCAGCCCTGCCGTTAATGATGCAGTCCACTCCCAAGCGTTCGCGGGAGCCGGTCTTGTCGATTTGCCAGGCGCCGGCACCCCCCACGATGACCTTGGGGCGGTGGCGCCGAATCGCAGGATGTCGGTAGACGCGCTTCGACTCAGCTGCGTTGATCGGTCGCGCCGAAGAGCCGAAAATGTTGGAGTAGACACCTGTCGAGAACGCTGTCCCGATCGGGTTGTGGGCGCCGACTCCGACCGCCACCGTTCGTGGCCCGACGAACGTGTCGAGATCGTCCGGATAGCAGACCACTACATCGTGGTCCGGGTAGTGCCGCCGCAGGACTTCCTCGGCGACCCGCACGCCGTAGGGCATGACCTTGGCGCTTCCGTCCGCGTACCTAGGCTGATCGAACTTGCGCTTGTACAGGAATCTCGGGACAAACTGCGCCGGTGCGGAAGCGTACATCATCTGCTTCCACGGACTGAACGCTTGCTCGGTGCTTTCAGTGTCCGGGGCTGTTAGCACGAATTTGACGCCGTTCTTGCTGTATGCCATGATTCCGGGTGGCCTTCTCTAAGAGGCAGAAGGACATTGTAACCCGCTCTGGCTGCCCTCCCTCCGCCGCACGGCGTGCTGCAAGAGTGTTGCAGAACCGGCCAGTCCCCACCGTGCGTCGAAGTTGGTGCATCGACGCCGTGCCAGGCGCGCGGGGGCCTGTCGACCGGCTAGCCGGCCATACACAGGGACGGACTGACGGCACCACGCAGGCCGCTAGCCGGACCAATGCCAGCCACAGCGCCACACGGTCCTAGGAGAGGCCGGCTAGGGCCTTAGCGGCATGCGTGCGGATGGTCCGCAGCATGGCATGCAGGCCGTTTCCTCGGGTTGGGCTGAGATGCTCAGTGAGGCCCACCTCGTCGATGAATCCGTGACCCGAGTCCAGCACCTCCCGCGGGCTGAACCCAGAGTAGGCGCGCAGCAGCAAGGCCACCAAGCCCGAAACGATGGCCGCGTCGCTGGTGGCGCGCAGGTGCAGCCGGCCGTCTCGGTGGTCCGCCACCAGCCAGACTTGGGCTTGGCAGCCGCGCACCTTGTGCTCGTCCGTCTGATGCTCGACCGGAAACTCCGGCAGCTGCCTTCCGAGGTCGATGATGTGCTGGTAGCGATCCATCCAGTCGTCAAGGAACTCAAACTCCTCCACGATCTCCCGATGCACCTGCTGAATGGTTGGCCTAGTCACGACACGAGCCCTCAGACTTGAATTCTATCGGTTTCACCGTCCCGGCTCGTCGCGGCCGCCCGGCCCTCGGCGGCTGCAGTGACCCAGTCGCCGCAGCACCTGCCGCCCGGACGCTCCGCACCCCACTTGCCAGCGGCCTGCGAGCCCAGCCGACACGACGACCACCCCGGCATGGCACTCGATCCCAAACGGTGTCACAGTAGCATTATGCGACTCGCAATCGCAGCGCTAGCCGCAGCGCCACTGTTCGCCCAGCAGTCCGAATCGGACTTGGTTCGGATGCGGTACTCGAATCCGGGATTGACGGTGGATCTCGGAGTCGGGCTGTGGGCATGGCCCCTTCCGATGGACTACGACCGAGACGGCGACATGGATCTCGTCGTCTCCAGCGGCGGTATGCCCTACGAGGGCACGTATTTCTTCGAGAACGCCGCGGAGTCGGAGAGCGCCGACGCCATGCCCGTGTTCCGGCCTGCCGTCCGGATCGGGGAGTACCGGACCAACGCACAGATCTCGCACAACGACGGGCATCCGCCGGTCGTGACCACGCCGGGCAGCCGCCACGACGACTTCGTCGCGGCGTCCTTCTCAGACCCTTCACCGTTTCCGGTAGCCACTGAGGATGTCTACTCGTCCAGCGGACGAATTCGCGCCAAGCAGTGGAAATTGGCGGACTGGGAAGGAGACGGAGACCTGGACCTGCTGATCGGTGTCGGCGACTGGGGCGAGTACGGCTGGGACGACGCGTTCGACGACCGCGGCCGCTGGACGAGAGGGCCGCTGCACGGCTGGGTGTATCTCGCCCTGATGCGGACCGACGGCACTTACGGACCTCCGCGGAAACTTGTGGCCGGCGGCGAGCCAGTGGATGTGTACGGCATGCCCAGCCCCAATCTGGCCGACTTCGACGGTGACGGGGATCTGGACCTGATCTGCGGCGAGTTTCTCGACGGGTTCACCTACTTCGAGAACATCGGCACGCGGAGTCGTCCGGAGCTGGTGACTGGTCGACGGCTTGAGGCGCGCGGCATGCCGCTAGCGATGGACTTGCAGATGATCACTCCAACTGCCGTCGACTGGGACGGCGACGGCGATTCCGACTTGATCGTTGGGGACGAGGACGGTCGCGTCGCCCTAGTCGAGAACACGGGCGAGTCGGTCGGCGGCTTGCCGACGTTCCGTCAGCCTCAGTACTTCCGGCAGCAGGCGGACTTCGTGAAGTTCGGAGCGCTGGTGACGCCACAGGGCGTGGACTGGGACGGTGACGGCGACGAGGACATCGTCGCCGGAAACACCGCCGGGTACATCGGTCTGATCGAGAACCTCGGCGAGAGTCCGCCCCGCTTCGCGGAACCACGCTTGCTCGAGGCGGGCGGCAGAGTGATCCGCATCCAAGCCGGACCGAGCGGTTCGATCCAAGGGCCCTGCGAGGCGAAGTGGGGGTACACGACGATCAGCGTTGCGGATTGGGACGGCGACGGATTGGCGGACATCGTGGCGAACTCGATCTGGGGGCGCGTGGTCTGGTACCGGAACATTGGCACTCGCCAAAGCCCGCGCCTGGCAGCGGCCCAGCCTGTTCGCGTTGAGTGGCCCGGGACGGCGCGCAAGCCGGAATGGGTCTGGTGGCAACCTGGCGACTCGGAGCTCGCCACTCAATGGAGGACGCGCCCCGTCGTGGTCGATTGGGATGAGGACGGCCTGGCGGACCTGGTGATGCTTGACCACGAGGGATATCTGGCGTGGTTCCGACGAACGATCAGCGACGGCAGGCGAGTGCTGGAGCCTGGGCGTCGCGTGTTCGCCGCCGAGCCGGCGTCGGTCTTCGACCGCAAGCATGTCCCTAGGAACGGCGAGCAGGGGTTGCTGCGCCTCAATGACGGGTGGGCGGGCCGCAGCGGCCGGCGGAAGATCGACTTGGTTGATTGGGACGGTGACGGCCGCCTTGACCTCTTGGTGAACAGCGAGAGCGTCCACTGGATGCGCAACGAAGGGACGCAGGGCGGCCTCACCGTGTTCAAGGACCGTGGCCCGCTGACCCCGGCCAAGCTGGCCGGCCACACGACCAGCCCCACTACCGTGGACTGGGATTCCGACGGCCGGAGAGAACTGCTCGTGGGCGCCGAGGACGGGCACCTGTACTGGATGCCCCGGGGCGCACTCTCCCGCTAGCGGCCTGCCGCGCGACGCCGCGCTGGCTGCTGTGACGGTCCGCCGGCGGCACTCGCAACTTGGCCCGGCTGTGTTAACCTAGTCGGCTAAGTGCTGGTGGCCGTTGCCTTGCGGCTTCCCCCAGCTGCATCCGAGCTCTATTCCATACTTCGGCGCTGGTCGTCTTGAAGACCTCACGAGTGCTCGGCGATCCCATCCGGTCCTTTCGGCTTGCCTGAGGGACTTCAGAAAGACTAGATCATGGCCAAAGTAGTTACCTTCGGCGAGATCATGCTGCGTCTCGCCCCTCCCAATCTTGAGCGTCCGCTCCAGTCTCCGATGTTCGTGGCGACATTCGGTGGAGGAGAGGCGAACGTGGCAGTCTCAGTGGCGAACTTCGGCATGCGTAGCAGCTTCGTCACCCTGCTCCCCAAGGACAACTTCCTGGCCGACGGCTGCGTCGCGCAGCTGCGTAGCTTCGGCGTGGACTGCGACCAGGTAGTGCGCAGCCCGGGGCGTTTCGGCATCTACTTCTTGGAGGTGGGGGCGAACCAGCGCCCGTCGAAGGTGCTCTACGACCGAGCTGACAGCTCCATCGCGCTCGCCACGCCCGGCGCCGTGGATTGGGACCGGGTCTTCGACGGAGCCACTTGGTTCCACATCACCGGGATTACCCCCGCACTGAGCGCCGGCTGCGCCGCGCTGTCGATCGAAGCCGTGCAGAGGGCCAAGGCCAAGGGCCTCGTCGTGTCCTGCGACTACAACTTCCGCAAGAAGCTCTGGAACTACGGCAAGACGGCCCCGGAAGTGATGAGCGAGCTCGTGCGGTTCGTGGATGTGGGCATCGCCAATGAAGAAGATTGCCAGAAGTCCCTCGGAATCTCGGTCGACGAGGTCGACGTCCAGTCGGGGCACTTGGACGTGGGGCGCTACGAGCAGCTCGCGCTCAAGGTCTTAGACACCTTCCCGAACCTCAAGATGCAGGCCATCACGCTCCGGGAGTCGGTGTCGGCATCCCACAACGGCTGGTCCGCCTGCCTTCACGACAGGTCGAAGTTCTATCTCAGCAGAAAATACCAGATCACGCACATCGTCGATCGTGTCGGTGGCGGGGACTCGTTCTCTGGCGGGCTGATCGGCGGGCTGGACCGCTTCGGATCCGACCTTCAGCAGGCCTTGGAGTTTGCCGTGGCGGCCTCGTGCCTGAAGCAGTCCGTCCCGGGCGACTTCAATCGCTTCTCGGCGGCTGAGGTCTTGGCACTGGCGAGAGGCAAGGGCTCGGGTCGCGTCGAGCGGTAGGCCTCGGCATCCGCCGTAGGGCGGGCTTGAGCGGCGATCCGTCTCGCCCGTCGGTCGCCAACTGGCTTCCCAGCACAGCCGCCTTGGTCTCGGCGGAGATCAGTCGTAGGCTCGGCGAAAGACCTTCTGCAGGTCCCCGAAGACGGTCTGCCGCACGGCCACCGTGTACTGGCGCAGCACGTATGACGGGTGGAACGTGGGCATGACTGGTATGCCGCGCCAGTCCTGCCAGCTTCCACGCAGCTTCCCGATCGGTTCCTTGGTCCTCAGCAGAGCCTTGGCCGCCACAGCTCCGAGGACGCAGATCACGTTGGGCTGGATTGCCTCGATCTGCCTCTCCATGAATTGGCGGCACATGTCCATTTCGTCCGGCTTCGGGTTGCGATTCCTAGGCGGGCGACACTTCGCGACATTGCAGATGTAGACGTCCTTGCGCGTGACTGACAGCCCTAGGGACTTACAGGTGCCGTCAATCATCTCGGTCAGCTTCTTCCCAGCCCGGCCGACGAACGGCAGTCCCTCTCTGTCCTCATCCGCCCCCGGCGCCTCCCCGACGAACACCACCCTCGCCAAGGGGTTGCCGCTGCCGAACACGATCTTGTTCCGGCCTTGGTGCAGCCGGCATCGGGTGCATTCCCCAATGTCTTCCCGGATCACCTGTAGCGCCGCGGCCCGGGCTTGAGCGTCCATCTCGGAGGATTGCGCGTCCGCTGCGGCGGCATCGGTCGGACCGTCCGGGAGGTCCATGTAGAGATCGGTCACACCTAGGTCTCTGTAGAACTTCAAGTAGTCTCGAATCTGGCCTGTCAACATTCGTCCTCCGCCGCTACGCCGCCTTCTCCCGGCGGTGCTGCAGCACGAAATCCAATATTCGGCCGGCCATCGCGGCCTTGGACATGGGGCCTACCTGCCCGACCGCGCCGTTCGCCGCCAAGAGCAGCCCTTGGTTGAACTCGGAATCGAATCCCGTCTCGCCCCCCACGGGATTGGCGACCACGAAGTCACATCTCTTGGTCTCCAGCTTGCGCAGGGCGTTCGTCTTGAGGTTGTCGGTCTCGGCGGCGAAGCCGACTAGCGTGGTCCCGCCATCGCTCCTGCCGGCGTCACGCAGGATGTCCTCAGTCTCCTCAAGGCGCAGACGGGGAACTCCGTTCTGCTTCTTCAACTTCTTGTCCGCAGCGCAGGTAGGGCGGAAATCCGATACGGCTGCCGCCATGACGGCGATCGTCGACTGCGCGAGACGCTGCATGACAGCAGTGTGCATCTCGCGCGCGCTCACCACGTCGATCCTCTCGCAGCCGGTCGGCGTGGGCAGCGAGACCGGTCCGGCGACCAGCACCACGCGGGCGCCTCGCCGAGCCGCTTCCGCTGCGAGAGCGAAGCCCATCCGCCCGCTGGACCGGTTCGACAGGAATCTCACCGGATCGACAGCCTCCCGGGTGGGCCCGGCGGTCACGAGAACAGTGTCGGCCTCCATCCCGCCGGGGCCGGGCAGGGACTCCTTCACCGCTACTACGATTCGCTCGGTCCCGGCGAGCCGGCCCGGCCCGAACGTGCCGCAAGCCATCTCCCCGGTCTCCGGCTCCACGAGGCGCACTCCCCTGCCCCGGAGCTTCGCGAGGTTCGCCTGGGTGGCTGGGTGCTCCCACATGCGGGTGTTCATCGCTGGTGCGAGGACTGTCGGTCCAGCGAACGCCAAGTGTACAGTCGTCAAGAGGTCGTCCGCCAGCCCGGTTGCGAATTTCGCCATGAGATTGGCGGTCGCCGGAGCCACCAGCAGCAGGTCGGACTCCGCCGCCAGGTCGATGTGCGCCATGGGGCCGCCTTGGGGGCTCGCTGAAGGGTCATCCTCGAACAGCTCCGCTGCAGCGGGCCGTCCAGTCAGAGCAGAGAACGTGAGCGGGCTGATGAACCTCGTGGCGGCCTGCGTCATCACGACGCGGACCTCGAAGCCCGCAGCCCGCAGGTCTCGCGCCAAGTCCGCGGCCTTGTAGGCGGCAATGCCGCCCGAAACGCCCAGCAGAATGCGATTGCCGCCTTGCATGTAACTCGGGAACCAGTCCCAGTATATGGACAGCTGAGGCGTCGGGACTCGCGGCCCGTCCGCGTCAGGCAGCGCTGGGCGCGTCGAGCGAGAACAGGCCTCGCTGCTTGAGATCCTTGACGCGGTCCCGGTACTGCGCCGCCTTCTCGAACTCGAACTTCTCCGCCGCTGCCCTCATCTTGGCCTCGAGTTCAGCGACCAACGCTGCGTACTCCTCATGGGTCTGGGGATCGCCAGTGGGCTCCTCCTCGAGCGGCACATCGACATAGTCGGCGTCTACGATGCGGACCAAGGTCATGTCAATGGGCTTGACGATCGTCTCTGGGGTGATGCCGTGTGCCTCGTTGTACTCGCGCTGCCGCTCGCGGCGACGATTCGTCTCTTGGATGGCCCGTCGCATGCTGTCGGTAATGCGATCCGCGTAGAGCACGGCCTTGCCCTTAACGTTGCGCGCGGCGCGCCCCATGGTCTGGATGAGCGAGCCGGTTGAGCGGAGGAAGCCCTCCTTGTCCGCGTCCAGGATCGCAACGAGGGACACTTCCGGGAGATCCAAGCCCTCTCGCAGGAGGTTGATGCCCACCAAGACATCGAACTCGCCTTTGCGCAGGTCTCGCAGCAGCTTGACCCTGTCCAGCGTGTCGATTTCGGAGTGCAGGTAGCGGCAGCGAACGCCGGCCTCGGTGTAGTACTCCGCTAGGTCCTCCGCCATTCTCTTGGTGAGCGTCGTCACGAGCACTCTCTCCCCCGCGTCAGCGCGGGCCCGGATCTCCTGCAGCAGATCGTCGACCTGCCCTTGAACCGGCCGCACTTCGACTTCCGGGTCCACTAGGCCGGTCGGACGGATGACCTGCTCCGCGATGACTCCTTCGGCCTTGGCCAGTTCGTACGGCGCGGGCGTCGCAGAGACGTAGATGAGCTGGAAAGTCCGCTCCTCAAACTCCTTGAAGGTGAGCGGGCGGTTGTCCAGTGCGCTGGGCAGCCGAAAGCCATGCTCAATCAGCCGCTCCTTCCTGGAGCGGTCCCCGTGGTACATCGCTCGGACTTGAGGCATCGTCTGGTGGCTCTCGTCAACGAACAGGACCGTGTCGCGATGCAGGTAGTCCAGCAGCGTCGGGGGCGGCTCGCCGGCCTTGCGCTTGGAGAAGTGTCGGGAATAGTTCTCGATGCCGTGGCAGTATCCGATCTCGTTGATCAACTCTAGGTCGAACTGGGTCCTCTCGCTCAGGCGCTTGGCTTCAAGGTGCTTGCCGTTGGACTGGAGCTGCCCGCACCACCAGTCCAGCTCCTCGGTGATGCTCTCTACGGCCCGCCGCTTCGTCTTGTCGGGCATCACGTAGTGGCTAGCTGGATAGATGGGGAGCCGCCGGTAGGTCCGCCTCACCGTGCCGAGGAGCGGATCGATCTGCGAGAGGGAGTCCACCTCGTCCCCCCAGAGCTGGATTCGGTAGGCGAAGTCGTCATAGGGCGGGTGGATGTCAACGATGTCGCCGGCCATGCGGAACGAGCCGGGCTTGAAGTCTCCGCCGTCGTTGCGCGCGTACTGGATCTTGACGAGCTTGCGGGCGAGGTCCTCGCGCGGCATCGTGCTTCCCTGCTCGAGCATGAGGAGCATGCCGTAGTACGCCTCGGGCGAACCCAAACCGTAGATGCAGCTCACGCTGCAGACGATGATGCAGTCCCGACGCTCGAACAGCGACTTGGTCGCAGCTAGGCGCAACTTGTCCAAGTCGTTATTGATCGTGGCCTCCTTCTCTATGTAGGTGTTGCTCGCCGGCATGTACGCTTCCGGCTGGTAGTAGTCGTAGTAGCTGACGAAGTACTCGACTGCGTTGTCAGGAAAGAACGACTTGAACTCGTGATAGAGCTGGGCAGCCAGCGTCTTGTTGTGCACCAGCACGACCGTGGGGCGCTGCAACCGCTCGATGACCTTGGCCACCGTGTAGGTCTTTCCGGAGCCAGTCACGCCGAGCAGCACCTGATGCGGATCACCGTTCTCCAAGCCGTCGGCGAGCTGCTGGATGGCCGAGGGCTGGTCACCGCACGGGGTAAACTCCGAATCCAAGCGGAAGCCCATCTCGAACTAGTCTACTGGCTGCGCTGCCAAACCCCGGAGCGCCAAGGTGTACAACGGCCACGGAGTGGACTGCGACGAGTCGACAGTCTCCGGACGGTCGCGCGCCGACTCCCGCAGCGACGAATCGGGTGTTGCCGTCACGCGGCCCAGCCTTTCGCGGTGGGAACCGGGCCTCGAGACACGGACATCATCAAGCTAGGGGTCCCCGGCTCGTAGTGCTGGATATCTCGCCCACTCCACTCCCAAGCACCACAGGCCACTGAATTGGAGCGATGGTCGGGATGGTGCCATATAGCCAATGAAATGAGCCTCCTCCGCACAAACTGTGGGGCCGATGATGGCTGAGCATGGCTTGGTGGGCGGTGTACGCGGGCTCGCGGCCAGTAGCTGCTCTTCCTGCTTGCAGTAGAGGTTTGCCCGCATCGGCTGAGCTGAGCGGTCTGCGCCAAGGATACGGCATGGACCCGGACATGTGCCAGCAGGGCACTGTATGTGCGGTTTCTGATGCGGCTAACCACGATCCTCAATCGAGTTCACCAAATACGCGGCTTCGTCTACGGCAAGAGCCGGCTGCAGGAGAGTGCCGGCGGGGACGGGCGCTGGGACGTGCAAGTGCGGCCCCGTACCGGCAACCGCCCCGTCGGCTCGGTCTGCGCCATGCCCGGACCTAGATAGGACCGACTCAAGCCACGCCGCTTCCAGTGCGTGCCTGTCCTAGGCCTGCCAGTCGCGCTGGTGTACGCCAGGCGCTGTGTCAACTGCAGCGGTGCAGCAAGGTCAAGGTCGAGAAGGTGCCTTGGGCCGACGGCAAGCGCCCGGTCACCAAGGCCTTCGCCTGGATGCTCGCCGGCTGGGCCCAGCGACTCTCTAGGAGACAGGGAAAGACAACCAGCCCACCCTGCTCGGAGGAGGTGCGCGATGGCTTTCACTGGAACTGCATGCCGGCGTACACGACCACCGATGGCGATTACGGACGGATCGCAACCCGCTCGGTCCGGGTCTCGGACGAACTCGACCCCGCGGTCCCGTATGTGACCTTTCCCGGTGTCCGCCTCATCGCGCAGGTACGGCGGGAGGTGGCCTACAAGAAGACCGGCAAGCAGCGCCAGCCCGAGACCGTCTACTTGGTGACCAGCTTGGGACCGGAACAGGTGACACCTCAGCAGTTGCTGCAATTGAAGCGCAGCCACTGGGGCATCGAGAATCGGGTCCACTACGTGCGGGACGTGGCCGTCGGCGAAGACAAATGCAGCATCCGCAAGGGCTCGCCACCACGTTTGATGGCGGCGGTTTCGAATCTCGCGATCTCGATCCTGCGGCTGCTGGAGACGAAGAATATCCAGCGTCGCATGAGCCAGCTGTCGCTGGACCCGAACGGGGCCGCTGTCCTCCTGCTCAGCTAACTCACCCCAGCCCGTTTCGTCCGACTCTCAGCCCCGCCCAAGCGGTGGAGCTCGCCACCGTTGCGCCTCGATGCGAGCGTGCGGAGACCGTATTCCTGCTCCTGGCCCCAACCATCCCTGATCGGGCACTATGTCGCCTTACTGTGCGATTCAGAACGCCTTACCTACGCGCCTAACCCGATGGGGTACCGAACTTTGAACTTACCTGCCTGCCTCATTCGAATGAGTTCGCACGGCATCGGTCATGCTACACTAGCCTGATGACAAGAAGGATCGTGATTCTGGAATTGACTGCTGTTTCGTGGTTGCTGGCCAGCTTGGCGGGCTGCGTAGCGCCGGAGACGGCAACCGAATCCCGAACCTTGCGACTAGCCTCGGCCACCCGTCACGTCAAGGTCTATTTCGAGAGAGGAAGATTCGGCGGCTGGCCCGCGAACCATGGGATCTGGATCTGGGGGAACGAGATCCTGGTCGGTTTCTCCAAGGGATACTACAAGGATCTCGGCGATCGCCACCATATCGACAGGGAAAAGCCAGAGGCGCACATGCTCGCCCGCAGTCTTGACGGGGGCGAGACATGGGTGATCGAGGACCCCGGAGCAAAGGGGTACTTGATTACAGAAGGCGACATCCTACACGGTACGGGCCGTCACGACATTGAGGTCCCGGAACTCATGGACAGCACCGGGGGAATCAACTTCGCCCATCCGGACTTTGCCATGGCGCTGCGAACGGACAGCGTCGACGCGGGGACCGGGCGATTCTTCTACTCGTATGACCGCGGCCGGACGTGGGAGGGCCCGTACCGCTTGCCGAACTTCGGGGCCCCGGGAATCGCACCCCGCACCGATTACATCGTCAACGGCGCGAGCGATTGCATGAGTTTTCTCACAGCTGCAAAGTCGGACGCCGAAGAGGGGCGTCCCCTCTGCGCCCGAACCACCGATGGCGGCAAGACTTGGACTCGGATCTCCTGGATTGGCCCAGAGCCGCAGGGCTTTTCCATCATGCCGGCTTCGGTGCGACTGTCAACTACCGAGATTCTGGTTGCAACACGTCACCGGGAGGGACCGCGACGGTGGATTCAAGCGTATCTATCCACCGACGACGGCGTGAGTTGGAGCGAACTGAGCACTCCAGTTCCGGATGCAGGTATTGGCAATCCTCCCGCGATGATCCGGCTGGCGGATGGCCGGATCTGCCTAGTGTACGGATTCCGCGGGGAGCCCTACAGCATCCGAGCCACGCTGAGCGCCGACAATGGCCGGACTTGGGGCGACGAAATCCTGCTGCGGGCCGATGGGTCCAGCCGTGACATCGGCTACGTGCGCGCCGTACAGCGCCCGGACGGCAAAGTGGTGGCCGTCTACTACTTCAGCGATGACCAAACCGGCCCGGAACGCTACATCGCCGCCACGATCTGGGACCCCGACGGGGAGTAAGGTCAATCATCCGGAAGGGCTAATCCGTTTCTTGACTTGGCCCCTCCGGCCTGGCGGATCCCGGAGACGGCACCCCGTGATCCAGCGGACCTTAGAACGATGCTCTCAAGGCCATCTGCAGGATTCGAGGATCTGCTGCGCTGTTGATCTCCATGAAGTTGCCCCTCCCCAGCCGAACTTCGGGGTGGCCCAGATTCACGTTGTTGAGCAGGTTGAACGCCTCGAATCGGAACTGCAATCCAAAGCGTTCCGTGACCGGGAAGTCCTTGTGCAGACCGAAGTCGAAATTGAAGGAACGTGGCCCCCGGAACACGTTGCGGTCCTGCGTTCCGTAAGTTCCGAGGATGTTTGGGGTGAAAGCAGCCCGGTTCAAGTATTCGTCAACGACTGCGGAGCGGGGTCGGTCGTCACCCAGGAACGGAGTGGAGACCACCTCGGCACGCTGCCCTCCCTGGCCTGTCCTAGCGTTGTCGGTGTCACTAAGGACGGTAAACGGAAATCCGCTGCGCCAGTTTGCGATCGACGTAAGCGTCCAGCCGCCAATGAGAAAACGGGCCGCCGGGTTGGTGAAATTGTTCGGAAGGGCCCAAATGCCGGAGAAGTTGACCACGTGTCGGAGATGGTAATCGGCCGGTCCCTCGTCATATGACTGGTCCAGCGGGTTGGTGACTGAGGTGCCGGTTGCCTTGTTCGCCGACCCCCGGTTGTTGTCAGTTGTCTGAGCAAGTGTATAGTTCGCGAGCACGGTGAATCCTTGGCTCATCCTCTTTTCGAGCGTGGCCTGCAATGCGTTGTAGCGCGAGAACCCCGAAGGCTCGATCAGGGTGATCCGCTCATAGATGGGGTACGTGGGACGGCGCTGGTTGGTTGTGCTTGTCGAGGCTGTCGCATCGGGAAGTGGAGCGTTGATGTCACGACCGCTGACCAGTGCGTCTCCGGCTGAACCCGCGTAGGACAGCCTAGCCACCCAGTTGCTTGCGAACAGCCGCTCAAGGGTTAGGTTCCACGACTGCATGTAGGCATTGCGCATGCCAGGCGCGTACACGTGCGCCCGGTGCGGGAAGATGAACGGCGCATCCGAGGGCGGATCCAGCAGTTCGGTCCCGACTGCATCGAAACCGATCACGGGAAATGGATTGCCACCGGAAAAACTCGCGTACGGATTGGCAATCGTGTCGTTCGGGCCTCCGAAGATCGTGACAACAGTGCCAAAGGGCCCCTGGTTCGCCTGGCTGTTGGTTGAAATGGTGTTGGAGCGGTCATAGAAGACGCCATAGCCCAGCCGCAGGCTCGTCTTGCCATCCCCGGTGATGTCCCATGCCAAGCCCAGGCGCGGGCCAAAATTTCCCAACGCCGCATCGTAGCCGCCGTCTGGAAGACCGTCGTCGCCCGGGTAGAGAACTCCTTCGGGCGCGTTGACGAAACGAGTCGATTGGTATCCGACGCCGCGCCAGGCGGCCAACTTGCCAAGCGTATCGGTGTACGGAAAGAACGGTTCCCAGCGAACCCCGAGATCAAGCGTAAGGGACGGAGAGAGCTTCACAGAATCGTTTGCAAAGAGCGCGAAGATGTCAAACCGGGTGTTCTTGAACTCCCCGACTCCCTGCTGGAACCGTTCGAACCGACCCAGCATGAAGTCGGCAATGTCCAACCCCGTATAGCCGGCGCTGTGCCGCCAGCGAAACCGTCCCTGAGCGCGGAAGTTGTTGGTTATATCTCCGATTCCGTGCCCCCATTCTCCCCCGAATGTCAAGCCGTGACGCCCCTTTGTCAACCGCGTGGTGTTCGAAAACTGCCATTCGTCTCTGAGGAAATTGTTGGTATCGCCGGTGTTGGGACCGTTGATGGTCTGGAATGTAGTGTGGTATTGGGTGAACTCGTCCAAGGTGATGTCGACCCCGAGATCGTTCCAGTTCCTGTCCGGAAGGATCTGCTTCGAGGGACCCTCCATCCGGCTAATTCCGAAGATCGTCTGGTTCAGCGTTGTCGGACTCACGATCCACTGCACGTTGCCCACGACGCTCGTGTTATTCCATTCACGCTGCGTGGTGTCCTGGTAGATATTGCTCTGGTTCAAGTTCCCTGGCTGAGCCGCGCGATTCCAACTGGCCCGGCCACTAATGCGTACTTTGCTCCCTGCCTGCTGGTCAATCTTGAAGAGCGTCTGGTTCTCATCGAAGTTCGCCACTTGCGTGACTGTCGTCCGACGGCCCCCCCCGTCGGGAACGGGCAGGAACTCGTTGGCGAACGTCACTGAGCCTGGGAACAACCTAGATTGGGGAATGACCATATCGGAAAAAGGCATGTCTGACACCGGGTCCATGATGTCCCGGCCAATGCCCGACTGCGAGAAGTCGCCCTGCCGCTCGAGTGCAGTGAAGGTGTTGCGGTTGATCTGGTTCGGGCGGCGGCGAATCTGCGTGCCTTGGAACGAGAAAAAGAAGAAGGTCTTGTCTCGCACTACAGGGCCGCCCACTGTCGCTCCGTACTGATTTCTCTTCAGGCCGTCATTGGCCTTCTTGGAAGGATCATCCGGGTCGGGAGGAGCGTTCCATTGCGCCGCGTTCAGATTATGGTGTCGCATGTAGAGGAAACCACTTCCATGAAGTTCGTTCGTTCCCGACTTGGTGACGGCATTGACGATCCCACCCGAGTTCCGGCCGAACTCCGCGCTGAAGTTGTTCGTTTGAACGCTGAACTCCTGGAGAGCATCCGGATTCGGCAACGGTACGGGGGCATTGCTGTAGTGGTCATTGTTCTGCCCGCCATCCAGAACATAGTTCGTCGCGTTCCCCCGACTTCCATTGACCGAAACCGGCGTCACGCCGGGATAGGTCGTGCCCGAGGTCACGCCCGCTCCCCGGTAGATCGAGACTCCTGCGACGAGTCGCATCAGCTGAATCGGATCGCGACCGTTCAACGGAAGGCCCACCACTCTCCGCTGGTCAACAACGGTCTTCAGAGTTGCCGTCTGCGTGTCAACTCCGATGACCTCCGCGGCTACCTCGACGGTCTCGGTGACCTGTCCAATCGACAGAGTCACGTCGACCCGGGCAGATTCGTTGACCTGTGTCTGAATCCCGGTGGCCTCGTGCGTCCGGAATCCAGCCGATTCGACGCGCAACTTGTAGATGCCGACCGGCAAGCCTCGGAAGCTGTAGAAGCCGATGTCGGACGTCGATCCGGTATACACAGCGTTGGTGTCCTCGTTCTGAATCTCCACCGCGGCGCCCGGGATCACCGAACCGGACGCGTCGCGAATAACGCCTACGACCGCTCCAGTCACCTCTTGGGCGGAGCATGGCAAGGCTACAAGAACCGAGACTACGCCCAGAATCAGAATAGGAAATCGTAAGTGTGCCATGGCGGGCCCAGTGTAGACCCTGAGATCCTTGATGTCAAGTAAGCAACACAAAGTTTCTTCTGATTGCAGCGGTCTGGGAGAGTCTGAATCGTGCTTCCACGTTCTCGAACGCCAGGCACTTGCCCAGCGCAGCGGCCGTGCGCAGGCGGCGGTCCTGGATTCGCGCGCCGCTCTGGAGCACCTTGAGAACCTCTTCGATCAACCAAGGTGTTTCATACCAGCCCACGATGCGCTTCACCAAGCGCTTGCTCAACCCGCCTGCCGTGCTCAGCAGGAACCACTCCAGCGGATCCTCTCCCGGCCACGTATGGATCTGCTCGACAGGCACCAGCCCGGCCTCCACCCCCGCTGGCGGCGCGCCTCCGGCGGCTGCAGCTCGACCAGCCCTCGGTGTCGACGGTCGCGCGGCAGCTGGGCCGGCTGCGGGAGACGCAGTTCGCGAGGCCGACTGTCACGGTGGCCGGCGGGAATTCGTCCTGCCACGAGGCATGCCCTAATCAAGCCGACATGCGGTTCTCCGACACCGATCGTGAGATCGCTACGAGGCATCCGCCGCTAGGTGTCTCCCTCAAGTCCCCGTCCCGGGCCATCCTCGGCATGGACGGCACATCTGCAACGAGATTCTGGACATGGAGCGAAGAGTTGGTCGAACTGAGCTGCTGCGGACGCACGGAAGAGAGCGAGCAACCAGTCCGCACTGAGATCGTCCGCCCAGAAACGCAGCCGATTCGCTAGCATGGAGGGCGACACGGCGATCGAGCGTGTTCATTCGATTCGATTCGCCGGGTTAGAGCCAACGATCCAAGCCGTTGAGTATCGCTGTGCAATCCGAGACCAGAACGCGTTCTGCCACGATCCCGGCGGGACGGATCCTCAAGGCTGGCATTGGGGGCGTGCTCCTGTTCCTCGCAGCCGCGGCCGAGTGTCTGGGTGAGACTGCAGAGGTCACTTTCGACGCGGACGTTCGACCTGCTTTGGTTCGTCGGTGCGGTGCCTGCCACACCTCTCCCGGCGCACAACAGGACCTGCGCGTGGACACTGTTGAGGCGCTGCTTCGGGGAGGCGAGTCGGGACCCGCGGTTATCCCGGGAGATCCGGATGCGAGCCTCGTCGTCTTGCAAGTGACCGGTGAGAAGCCGGCTATGCCTCCCGTGGGCGAACCTCTCGAGCCACGTGCGGTCGCGGCGCTCAAGGCTTGGATCGAAGCCGGAGCCAAGGCCGGCGCCGAGAGTTCGGAGGTGGCTACCAGCCCCGACTGGTGGTCGCTGCAGCCTCGGCTCGAAGCAGCGCCGCCACCAACCAGCGAGCGCTGGACACGCAGCCCGATCGACGCCTTCCTGTTGGCTGCCCTGCGGACCAAGGGGCTCGCGCCGTCCCCAGAGGCGTCGCGACGGGAACTGATCCGCAGGCTGACTTATGACCTGCACGGGCTGCCACCCACCGCCGAGCAGATCCGTACGTTCGAGCAGGACACGCATCCCGGCTCCTACGAGCGTCTGGTTGACCGGCTGCTCGCTTCGCCGGCCTATGGCGAGCGCTGGGGTCGCCACTGGCTCGATGTGGTCCGCTTCGGTGAGAGCAACGGCTACGAGCAGAACCATCTGCGAGAAAACGCTTGGCCGTTCCGGGACTGGGTGATCGGCGCCTTCAACCAGGACAAGCCGTTCCACGACATGATTGTGGAGCAGCTAGCCGGCGATCAGATCGCTGACGGGGACTTGGAGATAGAGGCCGCGACCGGTTTCTTAGTGGCCGGCCCACACGACACGGTCGGAATCAAGAATCCGGCGGGCGAGGCGCAGAAGCGGGCCAACCACCTCGACGACATGATCATGGCGACGGGTTCGGCCTTCCTCGGCTTGACGGTTCATTGCGCTCGGTGCCACGACCACAAGTTCGATCCGATCTCGAACGAGGATTACTACAGGCTGCAAGCCGTCTTCGCCGGAGTCTGGCACGGCAGTCGCATCTGGGAGGAGCCGGAGCGCCTCGCGACCTTTCGGGCGGCGGCGGCCGGCTACCGCGAGGACGCCGAGCGACACGAAGCGGCGATGTCATCGCTTCGGGAGACGGTTCAGAGCAGACTTGCCTCCGAACGCGAAGACATTCTCGGTGCCTACCGCCCCAGCGTAGATCAACGTGGCACAGAGGAAGCTTTCGCTCCCGTCGAGACGCGATTCATCCGCCTAGCAGTGACAGCTTCGACCGGCGGGCGCAACGCGGTGGAGTTGGACGAGCTGTCGGTCTGGACAGCCGGCCGCGAGAGCCGGAATGTCGCGCTCTCCGGCTTGGTGACTGCCAGTTCAACCAGGGTGGACTCGGCCCGCCCCGACACTTACTCACCCCGCAACCTGGTGGACGGCCAGTTCGACAAGCGCTGGATCTCCGCTCCGGGCCTGCCGGCTTGGGTCCAGATCGAACTCCCTGCTGTCGAGTGGATCCACAGAGTCGAATGGTCGTCGGACAAGCTCGGCGGGTTCGGTGGGCGATACGTCCGGCCCCAGCCCGAAGAGTACGCGGTCGAGGTCTCGATGGACGGTCAGGCCTGGACCAAGGTGGCTACGTCGCAGGGACGTCTTCCGTATTCAGAGCAAGATCGCGAACGACTGCTGCTGAACGCGGTCCTTGACTCCGACGATCGACAGCGGTATGCCCACCACGAGGGGGCGAGAGACCGGGCGAGGCGCCAGCTGGCGAGACTTCCCAAGCCGCGCACTGCTTTCGCGGGCAAATTCCAGCAGCCCGACGGTCCGACCCGCATCATGGTTCGCGGCGACCCCATGAACCAAGGAGCCCAGGTGGAGCCGGGCAGCCTCAGCGCCTTGACAGGCCTGCTAGCGGGCTTCGAACTCCCCAAGGACGCCCCGGAGGGCGAGCGCCGGCTGGCACTCGCCCGATGGATCGCGTCGGACCAGAACGCTCTCACGGCACGCGTCATCGTCAATCGCATCTGGATGCATCACTTCGGCAGCGCGATCGTCCGGAATCCGAGCGATTTCGGCATCAATGGCGGCGAACCCACTCATCCTCAACTGCTCGACTGGCTCGCCGCGAGACTGGTTCGGCAGCATCAATGGCGGCTCAAGCCCTTGCACCGAGAGATCGTGCTGTCCTCCGCATATCGCCAGTCCAGCAGTTTCCGAAGCGAAGCCGCGGCCGTGGACAGGGACAATGCCTATCTGTGGAGGTTCTCTCCGAGGCGTCTGAGCGCAGAGGAGGTACGCGACTCGGTCTTGGCGGCCAGCGGCGCATTAGACCGGCGCATGGGCGGTCCGGGCTTCCGCCTCTATCGCTACACTGTGGACAATGTAGCCACCTACTACCCTTCCGAAGAGGTGTCGCAGCCGTCTCACCGCAGATCCGTCTACCATCAACACGCCCGATCGGTACGGCCCGGCCTGCTGGGCGAGTTTGACTGCCCTGACTCCTCCCTGCCTGCACCAAGGAGGATTTCGACAACCACGCCGCTCCAAGCACTGGCCTTGTTGAACGGAGGCTTCAGCATCGATCAGTCCAACCGCCTAGCCCATCGTGCTCTGGAGACCTCCGGAGATAACCCGGACCGAGCGATCGGCGAGGCTTGGCGGCTAGTCCTGGGCCGGGATGCCACCGAGGAAGAACTCGCCAGGGCGAAGTCGCTCGTCTCCGAACACGGCGCTGAGTCTCTGGCACGAGCCTTGTTCAATTCGAACGAGTTCCTGTACGTGTTCTGACTGCCATGCCTGCCTTGCCGAGGATGCGGAGCCACGAGGCGAATCGTCGCCATGCGGACGCAGACCGACTGCGGGCTCAACTGGGATCGTGTGCCTGTGTCTGACCGAATCGATCACCGGTTGTCCCGGAGAAGTTGGTTCGGGGACTTCTTCACCGGCTTGCAAGGCGTCGCCCTCGCGTCGCTGCTTCCCCAAGCCGCCAAGGCGCGAGACACTGGACTGCATTTCGAGCCGAAGGCGAAGAGGGTGCTGCAGATCTTCTGCCCGGGCGCGGCCTCGCACATCGACTTGTGGGACTACAAGCCCGAGCTGCAGCGCAGGTCGGGACAGTCTGCCCCGGCCGAGTTGGACGCGGTCACGTTCCAAGGCAGGAACGGTGCGCTGATGGGGTCTCCTTGGGAGTTCAAGCGCTGCGGCGAGAGCGGCAAGAGGATCACAGAACTGCTGCCGGAGATCGGGGCCTTGGCCGACGAGATAGCGTTCGTTCACTCGATGCAGTCCAAGACGAACACGCACGGCCCCGCTTGCGTGCTGCTCAACACCGGCTTCATTCTCGAAGGCTTTCCTTCCGCCGGATCTTGGGTCAGCCACGCTCTGGGCACGGCGAACAACAATCTTCCGGCCTATGTCGCCATCCCTGATGTCCGCGGCATTCCGCCGGCCGGGCCGGCGAACTGGGGAGCGGGCTTTCTTCCAGCCGAGCACCAAGCCGTCACCTTCAACGCCCAGGACCCGATTCGCAATTTAGCGCGACCGCCGGGCATCAACGCGAGCGCCGACCAAGCCACGCAGGAGTTCGTACGCTCCTTGAACGAAGCGCATGCCGACTCGCACCCCGGCGAGCAGGACTTGCGCGCGCGAATCGCCTCGTACGAGCTGGCCGCACGGATGCAGCTTTCCGCCCCGGAGGCCACTGACCTGTCGGCGGAGAGCAAGGCAACGCTCGACCTCTACGGGGCCAACGACTCCAATCCACTCAAGGCCGCCTATGCCCGCAACTGCGTACTCGCACGGCGCCTACTCGAACGAGGCGTCCGGTTCGTCAGCCTGTTCTGTGCCTCTCGGGCGTCCGGTGTGGACGGATTGCTCAACTGGGACGCGCACAAGACACTGCAGGCCGACTACGAGCGGCACTGCCCAGTGCTGGACCAGCCCACGGCAGGATTGCTGCGCGACTTGCGGTCTCGCGGCCTCTTGGATGACACGCTGGTCGTCTGGGCGACGGAGTTCGGACGGATGCCGACGCACCAAGAAGGCACGGTCGGTCGCGACCACAATCCGAACGCGTTCACCGTGTGGTTCTCAGGGGCCGGAATCCGTGGCGGAACCAGCTACGGCGCGACCGACGAGTTTGGAGGCAAGGCCGTGGAGGATATCACTACCGTCCACGACTTCCACGCGACGATGCTGCACCTGCTGGGCTTGGATCACGAACGGCTGACTTGGTATCACAACGGCATCAATCGCCGGCTGACCGATGTCCACGGTGCCGTGATCCGCGAGATCCTAGCCTGAGCCAGACCGGCAAGGTGCTTCGACCTTCCGTGCTGCCTGAGCGCAGCGGTCAACTCGGCGGGTGTTCATGACGAGTCGCGAACGAGTGTCCGCTCCACCCCTTCCCCCGGCCACGGTGGTCGAGTCGGGAACGCGGCCTCTGATCCATGCAACGACGGTATAACGGAACAATGCTCGACGACATCCGGGTGCTTGACCTCTCGCAGAACATCGCCGGGCCGCAGGCCACACAGATCCTAGCCGACTTCGGAGCGGATGTGATCAAGGTGGAGCCGCCATCCGGGGATGCTGCCCGCATGTGGGGCCCGCCCTTCTGGGGCGGCGACCCTCCGATTTTCTTGGCCTTCAACCGCAACAAGCGCAGCATCGCCCTCGACCTGAAGTCCGCTGAGGGGAGAGAGGTCCTCCGACGCCTGCTGGCTGAGTCGGACGTATTGGTCCAGACCTTCCGGAAGGGAGTCATCGAGAAGCTCGGATTCGGATGGGAAGCGGTTCGGAAGGACTGTCCCAAGCTGATCTACGCTTCCATCACGGGCTACGGTTCCGATGGGCCGCTAGCCGAAGTGCCAGGCTACGACCCCCTGCTGCAGGCGTACAGCGGCATCATGTCAATTACTGGCTATCCAGACGGCCCGCCGGCCAGGGTCGGAGGGTCGGTGGTGGACATCGGGTCGGGAAACCTGCTGGCGCTCGGAATCCTGGCCGCGCTGCGGAAGCGCGATCGGACGGGTGAGGGTTCGCATGTGGAGTGCTCGCTGCTCGACACCTCGCTCGGCTGGATCGGCTACCACATGATGTCCTACATGGCAAGCGGCGAGGTTCCCCAGCGCATGGGCACCGGCTTGGCCATGATCGCGCCATACGAGGCGTTCCCTACGCTCGACGGCGAACTCATGATCTGCGGAGGCAATGACGGAATCTTCCGCCGACTCTGCAAGGGCTTGGGGATTCCCGAACTCGCTGATGATCCGAAGTTCGCGAGCAACCCTTCCAGAGTAGATAACTGCGCGGCACTGCGAGGCGTGCTAGCAGCCCGCACCAAGCGGCTCACGACCGGCCAGCTGCGAGACGTCCTAGCGAGGCATCGCGTGCCGTGCGCTCCGATCCAGAACATCCGGCAGGTCGTCGAGGACCCGCAGGTGCGCGCCAACCGGATCTTCGAGTCGCAGAGCCATCCCCGGATTTCGGACTACAGGGAGTTGAGGATGTCGGTGAAGATCGACGGGGAACGCCCGCAGACCCGGCGGGTACCGCCGACCGTCGGTGAGCACACCGAAGAGATCCTTGCGGAACTCGGATGGCGAGAGACGAACAACGACGAAGACTAACGCGCCGTTCCAATGTGCCCCTCAAGTGCAGCGTTCGGTGCGTCCTCTTGTCGATCTAGCGATGCAGATTCTATAACAAGACATCATTGCACCTGACGGGCCGACCAGGCTCCAGACCCATCGCGTCAGGATTCGGTTGGGAACGGCGACGGTAGGGTTGCTCACGGAGACGGACTGGGAGCGGAGCTGGTGTGTGTCGAGTCATTACAGAACTCCGTCGATCGCAGGTAGGCGAGAGAGCGTAGCGCCGAGTTTCTAGCATTGCGGTTGATCGTTGGAGCGGCGGTGGCTGGACCGAATCGGATCGGTTTGGCAAACGCCCGGGCCAAGTCCAGACGTTGATACATCTGTGCCATCAAGATGAACAATCTCCACGCCCTAGCCGTCCGCTGAGTGTGCCCGCAACGCTCGAATCGAGGCTGAGATCGAGCGGAAGGCCCGAATTCCCAGTTCCGGGATGAATCGAGACCCGCCGATCGCGGATGGGCTCGGCGGATGGCCATTCACAGTCGTGGCGGCCGATGGAAATGCGCCAGAGGTCACTCTGGCAGGCGCCTCTCCACGGCCCAATCCGCGACGGCGTCGCCGACGACTACTCAGTGATGTGGGTCGGTTGCGATTCCCATCCTATTCCTGGTGCTGGCACCGTCTCGCACAGTCCAGTAGTCGCATGCGTCGGCAGACGGCCCACCCCTGTCCTCGGTCGCTGAGTGTAACGAAGTCTGCCGCCTAAGCCGTATCGTCTCGCGCCTAGGAATTCGGGACCGTGGCCGCCAGCGACACTGTATCGGGGATAATTCCGGGCTCGCTACTGACCGGTGCAAAAGTCTTGCACTCATGAAGCCGGCCAGATTTCGTAGGATCGCGTTACAGAACATCGTGGCACGGGCACCGGGAGATGTCGAGTGGACTACAGAGAATTCAAGAGTCAAGCTATAGAGGTTCGCATATTCGAGCAGTTGGATTCCCCAAGTGATCCGATCTGCAACTAGACTCATGCTGCCTTCAATGCCTGCTCAATGTACTTGCAATCCTGCTCACTGAAAAACTTCTTCACCAGCTCACTGCCTTCGCTCAGTCGTTCCAAGGTCGCCTTCAGGTTCTTCCTCATCTCCGCCTTCGTCTTGCTCAGCATCCGACTCACCCGACTCTTCACCCAAGCCCACAGGATCTCCACTGGGTTCACTTCCGGGCTGTACGTCGGCTGATACTCCAACTCCACCTTGCCCTTCTGAGCCTTCGACCATTCCCGAACCAATTTCGCCGTATGCACGCTCGCATTGTCCACAACCACGATCAGTTGCCCCGCAGTAGCCTCCTTCACCTGCGCTAGAAATTCAATGAATGTCAGTGCGTGCACCGAACCCTCATGCAGCTTCCAGTGCAACCTCCCGTCCGGACTGATCGCTGCCAGCATGCTCACTCGGTACTTCGAGTTCGCCGTCTTCACGATCGGCGTCTCTCCCTTCCTACCCCATGTCCTCCCGTACACGCACTGCGCTGCCAGGCCCGACTCGTCTGCGAATACAATCGTCTTGCCCTCCTGGACCGCACGCTTCACTAGTGCCGGAAACGTCTCAAACTGCCATTTCCGGACCTTCTCACGGTCATGCTTCAACGCTCTCTTCTTGGGTTTCTGCGGTGTGAGATCCAACTTCTTCATAGCGCGTTGCACCGTCCAGCGACTCACCTTCAATCCGAATTTCTCCTCCAGCGCCATGCGCACCATGTTGGCGGTCCACAGCGCGAACTCGAATCGCAACTGCTGCGGTGTCTTGGTCACCACTGTGTTCAGCATCCATTGCCAGTGGCGGTTCTTCATCTTGGGCGGTCGTCCGGTCCTCTTGCGTCTGTGGAGTGCGTTGACGCCCTTAGCTTTGTAGAGGACCCACCAGCGGCGAACCGTGGACTGATGGACGCCTACCATTCTGCCTACCTCCCGAAACGACCGGCCAGTGCTGATTTCTTCTATGACTGCTTTCGTCACATCGAACTGCAGGGCTTCAGTGAGTTTGGAGAAGGCAATGAGTTGCGCCAAGAACATGATCATAGGATACCACACAGGGGGTTTCGGAGGCAACTAAGGGGCAGTATAGTTGAAGTCTATACTAGGGAGAACCCGCACAGGATCGATTCAATGCTCTCCATAGGGTCCGCTCCAGAAACTCCCTACATAAGTAGTAGAAGTCCCATGTTCTCTGCAGGAACCCCTCTGGCACTGCTTGCGCACGACACCCCTCACGCGTCCCTGCCCCTGCGCAAGACTTTTGCACCGATCAGTAGTACTGAGTGGGACTGCGCTGCCGGACATGCCGGGCA
The DNA here is from genome assembly GCA_963662745.2 of Bryobacterales bacterium. Classification (GTDB taxonomy): domain Bacteria; phylum Acidobacteriota; class Terriglobia; order Bryobacterales; family UBA6623; genus VXMF01. The sequence continues at coordinate 831,710 of CAXXUI010000001.1, read as the reverse complement.
ACTGACTTGGCAGCTGCTGCGGCAGTTGGGCTGGGAGAGAGTGAAGGGATGGCCGTTTCGTCGTCCCGGTAGCTAGACATGGCGCACCGGGCCAGCCCACGCCCGCGGGGGCTGTGCCTGCCGGACCGAATGTGCCGGGCACAAGAGTGTTGCCACGCATTCGCCCAGCATTGGCATATCGGCACTCCGTGGTCCGTTCCCCGAAGATCTAGCCAGCCCGCCGTTCCCAGCTGTGTCCAACAACGATGCGTCTGCACCACCAGCACGATGGACCGGCGAGACAGTGAGAATACCTGATCGAAAGGCAATCGCCAGCCTTGGTCGTGGTACGATGGGCGGGACGAAGAGGTTTGTGTGAACGACTCTAGAACCAGTCAGGCTGCCATCCAACCCAGCGATTCGGTTAACAAGGAATCCGTCAACGCGATGCAGCAACGGATGCTCGATTTCCACGACAATGCTTTTCCCGACCCGTGTGCAATGGACGGTGGCCTTCCCCATCCCCGCGACCTTGACTTGAGTAGCGGTTTGGAATCCAGTGCAAGGTGCATGGCGAGATGAGGGGCCCGCGCAACACGGAACCGTCGGCGAACGTTGCGCTGGCCAAGGCGCTCATGCGGCGCCATCCAAGCTGGAATGACAGCACCGTCCACGCCGAGCGGACCCATGTGATTCGGCAAGGTGTGCCGGGTGCGGGAGCCGGCAAGAGGCCCGATGTCTTGATCGATGCACCCGGCCGCCAGCCAGTGATCGTGGAGACGGAGTTCGCACCTGCCCGGACGGTCGAGCAAGACGCGCACGAGCGGCTGGGCGCCAAGCTGCAGGGCTCGGGCGCTGAGATCGAGGGCGTGCTGTCAGTCGTGCTGCCGGAGAGTCTCAAGACAGGTGACCTAGAAGCCATCGAAGGGGCGGCGTTCCGTTACGCTGCCCACTACTTGGGCCCCGGAGGGCGGGCCCGACGCTGGCCGGAGGGGCGGGAGTGGCTGCAGGGGCGGCTGGACGATCTCGCGGACGCTGTCGAACACCTGTCCCTTTCGGGGCGGCAGCTGGCGCGGGGGACGGAGGCGCTGGAGCGGGCGGTGCGGCACGGGGCGGGCATGCTGGCGCGAGAGGTCCCTCCGTTGCCGCTGGCGCGAATCGCCCGGGACCTGCGCCAGGAGCCGGGGGAGCAGACACGGCGTATGGCGTCCGCCATCTGTGTCTCGGCCTTCGTATTTCACGCCGCCATCGAGGGGCAGGCCGGCATCCCGCCGCTCCCGACGCAGCGCCCAATCCACAAGTGGCCGCTGCTGGAGGCTTGGGATGCCATCCTAGAGGTCAATTACTGGCCGATCTTCAGCATCGCCCGGGGCATCGTGGACCGGCTGCCGGTTCGCTGCGTGCCGCCGGTTATGGGCCGCGTCGCGGAACGCTTTGCGGAGTTGGCGGAGCTAGGCGCGACGACCTATCACGACCTGACCGGCAGGATGTTCCAGACGCTCATCACGGACCGCAAGTTCCTGGCCACGTTCTACACGCTGCCCGAGTCGGCCTGCCTGCTGGCCGAACTGGCGGTCGACCGACTGGAAGTGGACTGGAGGGACAAGGCAGCCATCGAGGGGCTGCGGATTGCGGATTTCGCATGCGGCACCGGAGCCCTTCTGTCGGCCGCGCAGCGGGCCGTCTTCCGGCGATTCCGCCGGGCGGGCGGCGACGACAAGCAGCTGCATCGGGCCCTCATGGAGCGCGTCCTGATCGGGCTGGACATCATGCCGGCCGCCACCCACCTGACGTGCTCGATGCTGTCGAGCTCGCATCCCTCGCTGGCCTGCGGGAACTCCCTCATCCACACCATGCCGTATGGCATTGACGGAGTCGGGACGCACATCGGAGCGCTCGACCTCCTCGACTCCGACCACGCCTACTCGCTGTTCGCCACGGGCGAGTCCTTGGGCGGCACTGCGCCGGACAGCCGCAGCGAGCACTCGGTGACGGTCAAGGACGAGTCCTGCGATCTGGTCATCATGAATCCGCCCTTCACGCGGCCGACGAACCACGAGGCGACTCACGCGGGGATTCCGACGCCGTCATTCGCGGGCTTCAGCACCTCGCACGCCGAGCAGCAGGCGATGGGGACCAAGCTCAAGCAGGCCACGAGCCTGTTCGGCAGCGGCCACGCCGGCCTTGCGTCGAACTTCATGGACCTGGGCCACAGCAAGCTGAAGGACGGGGGCGTGCTGGCCTTGGTGCTGCCCTTCGCGTTCGTGGGGGGCCGGTCGTGGAAGCGGGCGCGCCAGGCACTGAAGGATCACTACAGCAAGATTCATGTCATGTCCATCGCCGCAACGGGCTCGACCGAGCGGGCGTTCTCCGCGGACACCGGCATGGCTGAGTGCCTGGTCGTCGCGACCAAGCGGGACGGAGGCGGGGGCCGCGCCACCTATTCCAATCTGAAGAAGCGGCCGCGCCAGCTTCTCGAAGCCGCAGTGAGAGCCCGGACCGCAAGCGGTGACGCGGTGCAGGGCGACATCCTCGACGGCGGTGCAGCGGGGGTCCGATCCACGAGCGTGATTGAGGCGGCGCGCGGGCTGTCGGCGGGGCAGCTGCGACTGCCCAGACAAGTCGAGGAGATCGAACTTCCAGTGACGGCCCTCGCACGCGTGGCGGAGCGAGGCTTGGTTGATCGGGACATCAACGGCGGCCCGACGGACCGCGACAAGACCGGCCCGCCCCAAGGCCCGTTCACCGTGCGTGCCGTGAGCCTCGGCGAGGTGCCGACCTGGCCGATGCTGTGGGTGCACAGGGCCGACCGGGAACGGGCGTTCGTTGTGCAGCCCGACCGTTGCGGGGATCCGCGCCCCGGTGACGAGGCGCGGGCGGCTGAGCGCTGGAACCGCGCCGCGTCACGCCTGCACTCCAACCGGGACTTCCGGCTCAATTCCCAGAGCCTAGCCATGTGCCTAACACCGGAAGAGTGCTTAGGAGGAACGGCTTGGCCGAACGTGATGCCTTACAAACGCCGATTCGAGATTCCTCTGTTGCTCTGGGCCAACTCGACGCTAGGTCTGATCCTGTTCTGGTGGCACGGAACAAGGCAGCAGGCTGGGCGGACACGCATCACGATCACCAAGCTCCCCAGCCTTCCCGTCCTCGATCCGCGCACTTTGACTGAACAGCAACTGGATCACTGCCACGCGATATTTGAGGAATTCAAGGGTCGGTCGTTCCTGCCCGCGAACGAGGCGTATCGCGACGAGACCCGCAAGGCTCTCGACTGTAGGCTGCTGTTCGGAATCACGAGTGCGCTTCAACTCGATCCGAACTTGGAGAAGGGCTTGGGAGTGTTGCGGAAGCAATGGTGCGCCGAGCCGTCCGTTCACGGTGGAAAGAGCACTAGAATCCGTACGTGATTGATCTATTCTGGAGATACTGCGAAGACGAAATGGCCACTACAGCAGATTCCGTGGACTCTCAGCCTCCGAACCACACTGGACAGCAGGCTGGTGAGCTAGGGACTGCGGCCAGCATGCGGCTATCGCGCTAGTCTCTAGGCGCCCCAGCCTGCTCCTTCCTTCTCATTCGCACCAATGCAAACGTCCTATGGCAAGGCCAGCGAACGCTGTGCCCGAAGCGTCGAGTGACCATCGGAGCGAAGCGACGACCAAGCCCTCGCCAATCTAGAACAGGTACTTCAAGCCAAACTGAATGCGCCGGGGCTCGTCCGCGCGGTTGATCGTACCCGTCGCCGCTCGCAGCATCCCTCCGGCCGGCTGGCCGAACCTTGGTGTGTTCGTGAAGTTGAAGGCCTCGAACCGCAACTGGAGCGTGTGGCCTTCCGCCGGCAGCCGGAACCGCTTGCCCAGCATGAAGTCGAAGCTGTTGCCGCCGGGGCCCCGAAGGGCGTTCCGTCCGGTGTTGCCGAAGACTCCAGGTTCGCTGACCACGAAGGCCGACTGGTCGAAGTAGTTGTCGATGGTCGGATTGCTCAGGTCGCCGTCGCCCACGCGGTTGCCGCGATTCGTGCTGCCGGAGTTCTGGGGGTCCCCGGGGAACGTGATTTCGTATGGGAAGCCGGTGCGGAGCGACACCACGCCCCCCACTTGCCAGCCTCCGAGCACCGCATCGAGGCCGCCGCCCCAGTTGGTCCCCAGCTGGCGTCCCTTCCCGAACGGAAGTTCCCAAGTGAAGCTGCTCGTGAAGCTCTGCCGCATGTCAATGTTGGCGCTTGAGCGCTCCGCGCTGCGGTCATACGGATTGGCGACATTGAACAACCCGGAGTCGAGGAACTGCGTGTTGTTGTCGATGTTGTGAGACCAAGTGTAGGAGGTGAGGAACGTCAGCCCCCGGCTGAACCGCTTCTCCAGCCGCGTCACCAGCGCGTTGTAGCTGGCGTTGGCCCCCGGCTGGTGGATCGTGACGCCCGTCCGCTCTGGACGCAGCCGCCGCTGTCGAGCCGGAATCGTGGGATGCGGACCGGGAAAGTTGATGTCGAGCCGGTACTGCATGTGGCTGGTGCTCGACCCTTGGTATCCGACGATCCAGACCATGTCTTGCGGCAGCTCCCTTTGGATGTCGACGAACCACTGCACCGCGTACTGGGTCGGGCGCTTCTGGTAGTAGGCCGTCGCGCCGGTGTTCGGTAGCGGCTCGGAAGCCGGAAGTGTGACCGGCAGGAAGCCGTCCTTGACCAACGTCACGGGAGTGATGTTGTCGAATGTCGGCGTGATGATCTCTGTGAAGTCCGGGACCTGGCGGGACCACGCCGAGCCTTCCGTGACGATGTCGGCCTCTCCGTAGAACAAACCTCCGCTGGCCCGGACTACGGTCTTGTCGTTGAGACGGTAGGCAACGCCTACTCGCGGCGCGAAGTTGTTCATGTCCTGCTCGCAGCCGCAGTCGCTTCCGTCCTCAGGCCGGTCCCAGTATTCCGCCTGGCCAGCCCCGAGGCCGTTGCGCTCGGTGATGTAGTTGCTGACCCCCGTGCGCCCGGGAATGTGCCCGTGAGGATAGAAGCCCCGGTTGAACAGCTCCCACCGCATGCCGAGCGTGACGGTCAGTTGGGGAGAGACCTTCCAGTCGTCGTGGATGTAGCCGCCCCAATAGGGGACGATCGCGTTCTCGCCGGCCGGATTGCCGACGCGCGTCTGGCCCACCACGCCCAGCATCATCTCGGCCAATCCGTTGCCGGTCGTCGACCGGCTGCGCCCGATGTTGGGCTGCTCCGCCGTGAACACGCGGTTGAACAGGAACTGCCCGCGACGGAAGCGCATCGCTTCGCGGAAGATGTTGAGGCGCCGGTAGTCGAAGCCGATCTTAATGCTGTGGCTCCCTCGCTGCCACATCAAGTTGTCTACGATCTGGATATTGTCCATGTTGTTGATGTTGGGCCAGCAGCACGGCGTTCCGAGGTTGTTGTATCCATTGATGTTGAAGAAGCTGAAGCCCTGCTCGAATCCGTCACCGAATCCGTCGCCGGGAGCGCCCTTGATGCCGAGCGTCTCGTTGAGCGGCTCCTGGATCAACGTGTCGAAGCGGGTCGGGAAGTGCGTGAAGCCGAACCGCGCCTCGTTGTGTAGCGAGGGCGTGAAGGAGTGGGTCCAGTTGAACGCCAGATTGTCCCCATTCAGATCGACCGTCTGACCGCCCTGACCGCCGGCCTCAACCGGCAGCGGGCTCTGGTTGACGCGGAACTGCCGGCGCACGCTCATCCGGAAGAAGACGCGGTCGATGTCCGAGAAGTTGTGATCCACCCGGAAGTCGTACTGATCAGTGTCGTCGGCGTCCGACGGCGCGCGGAAGTAGTTGTTGAAGGTGAACTCCCTGCCGCTCACGTTGGGTAGCGGATAGCGTCCCAGCAAGGGCGAGCTGACCGGATCGAAGCGGCTGGCGGGGACCACATTGTTGGGAAACGGCTCCCTGATGGCCTCCGCGCCGGTTCCGGCCGTGGTCGCGGGATCGAAGATGGAATTGAAGTTCTGCCGCTCCATGGAGAAGTCGCCCGTGCGGGTTAGCTGCGCCGGCACTGTCGCGAGGAAAGTCCGTCCCAGCCGGATACGCGTACCTTGGTAGCTGAAGAACCCGAATGTCCGGTTCTTGATGATCGGACCGCCGAGCGTACCCCCGAACTGGTTCTGCCGGAGCGTCGGCTTGACCGAACCGGACCGGTTCGCGAAGAAGTTCGTGGCGTCGAGCTTCTCGTTCCGTATGAACTCGAAGACGCTACCGTGCAAGCTGTTGGTCCCCGACTTGATCGAGACCAGCACCTTCGGGCCCATGCGGAAGCCGTACTCGGCGGACATGTTGTTGGTGACGACCTTGAACTCCCCGACCGCATCGACAGATGGCTTCGACGCCTGCGCCTCGAAGCCCAGCGGGCCGCCGCCGGCCCGGGAGCCATTGTCAACACCGTCGATCATCACGTTGTTCTGGTAGCCCCGCATCCCCATTCCGACGAAGCCCGCCTCGTCTCTTCCCGGACGGGTGCCCGCACCGACTGTGGCGCCTGGCAGAATGCCGACCGACAGCTGCGCCAGTTCAAGGTAGTTGCGCTTGTTCAGCGGCATTTCGACGATGCGCTTGTTCTCGATGACCTGCCCCATCACTGCCTGCTCCGACTCGAGCAGGGCAGCTGCGGCCGAGACCTCGATGGTCTCGGTCACCGCACCCACGCTGAGCGCGAAGTCGACGCGGGCGATCTGCTGGACATCGAGCTTCAGGTTCTCGCGTGTCGAGAGAGCGAATCCCTCCGACTGAGCCGAAATGCTGTACGTGCCCGGACTCAGGAACGGAACGGAGTAGAAGCCGGTCTCGTTGCTCCCAGCTGAATACTCGACTCCCGTGGCGGTGTTGGTAACAGTGACTTGCGCTCCGGGTATGACACCGCCGGTGTCGTCAGCGACGACGCCCTGAATGCCGGAGTTCTGGGCCAGCCCGCTGGCCGCCAAAACCAAGGCAGCTGCAACACCCAGCCACCTCCAAGCGCTCGCGTTCGATGACATGCGATTCATGATTTCCTCCTCTCGCAAAGTCAACCTATGGGGACGCCGGTAGTCGAAACGGCCGCCTGTACGCCCCCCCCCCCGGAACGGTAGCACAGACGGCGGTGCCCGCCGAGCCGTCCTGCTTCAGCCGAGCCGCCCCTCCGCCCCCGGCCCTGTAGCGCACCAATGCCGGTTGATGCCGGCTCGCGCATTCCGTAGACTCAGGAGGGCGGAGGAGGTCCTCTCCGAGGCCTGTGGCCGTGCGACTCCCAGCCCTGCGAACTTCGGCCCCCATCCCGGAGCCATCATCGACCTGGCGTAGGCCGCCAGTGTCAGTAGCGCTCCTGTGGGTGCTCGCCGCTTCCTGCGGATCGGGCGGAGGAACCGACTGGACTGCACTTGAGGCCGACTTGTCTGCCCTCGGCTCACGCGGACAGCAGTTGGCTCGAGAGCGTCTGGAAGCGGCGGCCCGAGCGCCCGGCGACGCCGGATTGCTCGGACGGGCCGGGATGGCGCTCCATGCCTACGAGGTTCGCGAGTCCGCGCTCGACCTGTACCGCCGAGCGGCGGCGGTGGATCCAACTGATCCGCAGTGGCCCTATCTCCTAGGCTTGACAGCCGCGAGCCTGGGCCGCACGCAACTGGCCGAGGACTCGTTGCGCACCGCTGCGGCCTTGGCGGAGGACAAATCGTTCATTCGCCTGAGACTCGGTAACACGCTGCTGGCATCCGGCCAGCTCCAAGAGGCCCTTGAGATCTTCGATTCCGCCGCTCGAAGGGAGCCCGAATCCATGGCCGCCCATCTCGGCAGAGGATCGGCCTTGGCCGGCCTCGGCCAAGACAAGGCGGCAGTCCGGGCGCTGGAGCGGGCAGCAGCGATCGAGGGGGGCTACGGTCCGCTCTACTACCGTCTCGCTCTAGCGCTGCGCAGCGTCGGGCGGGTCCGCGAGGCTCAGGAATTCTTGGACTTGCATGCCGCTCTAGGGCCCGTTCGCCGTCCTCCGTTCGCGGATCCCTACCTGCGGCAGGTCGAGGAGCTGAGGACCGGATCCTACCTGCACCACCTCAATCGCGGCATGCGGATGGAGGCTGCGGGCCGCTTCGAGGACGCAGTCGCTGAGTACCTGCGGGCCATCGAAGCCGAACCCGGGGAGCCGCATGCCATGGTCAACCTGATCAGCGCCTACGGCGCGCTGGGCCACAACGATGAAGCCGAAGCGGCTTACGCTGACGCCTGCGCCTTGAACCCCGAGTTGGAAGAGGCGCACTACAACTACGGCCTATTGCTGGGCAGGCGTCAAGACTACGAAGGGGCCGTGGCCGCCTACCGGCGAGCCCTCTCGATCAATCCGTATTCCTCAGATGCCCGAGTCAATTTGGGAGATGCCTTGGAGAACTTGGGTCAGGGCGAAACCGCCGAGGAGCAGTACCGGAACGTATTGGAGCATCGTCCCGGCCACCGGCTGGCCAACTTCCGGCTGGGCCTGTTGCTGCACCGGCGCGGTCAGGTGGAGCGGGCACTCGAGCACTTCCGCGCCGCCGTGCTGGTACGCGACGCTCAAGCCGCCCGCTATTTGGTGGTCTTGGCCCGAGCGGAACGCGGAGCTGGACGGCCCGAGGCGGCCGCGCGGCGTGCTCGAGAGGCGCGCGAACTCGCCGTGCGGCACCAGCAGGTTGACCTGCTCGCCCTGCTGAACCGAGAATTCCCGACGGCCCGCTAGACGGCCCAGCCTGCGGGGAGGACTGCTTGACGGCCCTCCCCGCCGCTCGCGGAAGCTCGCGCCGCAGCCAGAATCGCGCGGCGGTCCGCCGAATTCAGAAGTACAGCTTCAACGCGAACTGGATGTGTCGCGGAATCCGTTGCAGCGTGATGGTCGACGCCGCCGACCGAATCCGTCCCGCATTCGCGTTGCCGATGTTGGTCGTCGGATTGTTGAACTGCGGCGTGTTGGTGAAGTTGAAGAATTCCGCCCGGAACTGCAGGCGCCGCGCCTGGTCCTCACTGAAGAAGAACTCCTTGAACACGGAGAAGTCCAGCGTCTTGGTGCCAGGACCGAACAGGATGTTGCGCCCGGCGTTGCCGAACATTTGCGGGCCCGGGCGCTCGAAAGCGTCGACATCGAAGAAACGCCGCAGCGTCTGCTCGCTTCGAGGCAGCCTGCCGTCCCCGATCCGGTCCGGGTACGACGTGCAGCAGTTGAGCGTGTTCGGCGAGACCACGCGCATCGGGAACCCGTCGTAGAGTGTCAGGATCCCGTTGATCTGCCAGCCGCCGACCACGTGGTTCAGTGCACCGTCAGCTCGGAACGGGAGATCGTACATGAAGCTCGTCACCAAGCGTCGCGGAGAGTTGAATCCTGCCGGGCCGCGGTCGCGGGCGATGTTGCGGATGTCGGTCGGCGTGCTGAATTGGCCGTCCAAGTTGCTGATCGCCTTACCCCACGTGTAGCTCGCCAGGAAGCCGAGACCGTTGCTGAACCGCCGCTCCGCAGACAGCTGCAGGCTGTGGTAGTTGGAGTCGTAGCGGCTTTGGATCTGCCGGATCGCCCCGAACGCCGGGAAGTCCCGGCGAGCGGCGACCGGGCCCGTGCCGGGCACTGGCTGGTTGATGTCGGTCTGGCCTTGAAGGCTGGTGCCCTTGCTGCCGACATAGGCGATCGTGAACGACATCTCCCCGACCTGCTGCTGAATCGTGGCATTCCACTGCTGCGTGTACGGGATGACCGTGTTCAGATCGATGGAGCGCAGCGTTCCGGCCACAACTCCGAGCGCCGGTCGGTCGAATCCCATCGAGGCCGGTCGAGCGCCCATGAAGTCGAACAGGTTGTTATTGAAGTTCGAACTGATCACTTCTGGCGGGTTGGCCCCCAGGTTGCGCGTCGTGTCGAGCTGGCCGGTCGAGTAGTACAGGCCGTATCCGAAGCGGAACACGGTTTGCGGCGCCGCCTTGTAGGCCACGCCGAAGCGGGGCGAGAAATTGTTGTTGTCACCCGGGCTGCCGGACCTCCACGGCACCTCGCCGCTGCCGACTTGCACGACTGTGCCGGCCGATCTCAGGAAGTTGTGCTGGCGGTCGTTGACTTCGGTCCACGGCCACCCAAGGAAGTTGTCGTAGCGGACGCCTAGGTTCAGTGTCAGCCGCTCGTTGACCTTGTAGGTGTCCTGCAGGTGGAACGCGATCTCGGTGCGGCGGTAGCCCCGCGTGCCCCGGACGAAGCGGATGAAGCCGCTGCTCGGCTTGCCCAGCAGAACGTCGGCCGGCCCCAGCCCCGTCCCCTGCCTCGACGCCGGATTGATTGTGTAGTTGTTGCTGAATCGCATCGTGCCCCGCAGGGCGTTCGACTGCAGCGCGTTGTAGCGGAGCCGCCGCACCTCGCCGCCGAACTTGATGCTGTGGCGGCCGCTGATGATGCTGAAGGTGTCGCTGACCTGGTAGTTGTCGCTGACGATTACGGCCGGCGAGAATCCGTTGCCGCCCATGCTTCGGAATCCGGCCACGGTGATGATGGCAAGCCCGGATGTGAGGTCGTCGCCCGCGACATTGGAGCCCGGGATGCCGAGCTCGTCACTCACGTTGCGGCCGTAGTTGGGGTTGAAGGACCGCAAGTTGAGGCGCGTCCACCCGACCCGGAACTCGTTGATCTTGGTCGGGGAGACCATGTGCGTGTCGCTGAGCACGACCTGGTTCACCGGCTGGTCGGCCGGCCCGGGCACTCCGGGTCCGGCTCCGACGGCGGGAGACGGCAGGAAGCTGGGCTCGATCAGGTCGTCGTCGCTGAAGCTGTAGCGCACGAACATCGAGTTGGCGTCCGATACCAGGTGGTCCACCTTGATGTCGAACCGCTCGCCGTTGATGCTGCGAACCGGGTTGTACAGGTAGTTGTCGGTAGTCTCAGCGTTGCGGTTGGGGTCGGGGTAGAGGTTGAGGATGTTCTGCCCGACCTGCGACTGCATCGAACTTGGGATCGCGTTGTTCGGGAACTGGTCCCGCACATAGCCGCCGTCCTCCAGCTGCAGCTGGGTCGTGGGATCGAAGATCGTGAAGGGCGACTGGGCGAAGTTGCCGATCCGAAAGTCTGCCGTCGGTACGCTGCTGATCAGAGTCTGCGCCTGCCGGACCCTCTGCCCCTCGAAGTTGGCGAAGAAAAACGACCTGTGGTTGGCGGCACCGGGAACCAAGGGGCCTCCGACGAAGGCGCCGTACTGGTTCTGCTTGAAAGGCGGAATCGGCTCGTCGGCGCGGTCGAAGAAGTTCTTGGCGTCCAGCCGCGCATTGCGGAGGAACTCGTACATCCCTCCGTGGAACTCCCGCGTCCCGGACTTGAAGGTCAGGTTCACGGTTGCCCCGCCGCCCCGGCCGAACTGCGCGTCAGCACCGGAGGTCTCGCTCCGGAACTCCTGAATGGCGTCAATCGACGGGAAGATCAAGATCCCCAGCCCATTGTGATTCTCCGAGTTGCTGACGCCCTCAATAAGGTAGTTGTTGTCGTTGGAGCGACTGCCGTTCACGGAGGCGTTCGAGACTCCCCGCTTGCGGGTGATCGGACTGCCCTGCGACTGCGTGTCGGCCGGCTGCGCCCCCGAGCTCAGCAGGATGAGCTGGGCCCAGTTGCGCCCGTTGAGCGGCAAGTCCTTGATCGCCTTCTCGGTCCGCAGGTTGGACAGCGTCGCGGACTCGGTCTGCAGCAGGGGGGCCACATCCAAGACCTCGACCACTTCCGTCACGGCACCGAGGTTGAGGTCGAAGTCGACTACCGCCCGCTGGTTCACCTCAAGCTGGAACCGCTTCGCGGCGGGCTCAAACCCGTCCGAGCGCACTTCCACTGTGAACTCCCCCGGCCTCAGGGGCGGCGACACGTAGATGCCTTGGGCACCCGTTCCAGTCTCGATCTGCTGGCCCGTGCCGACGCTCTCGATGATCACCGTCGCGCCGGCGATTACCGCGCCGGTCGAGTCGTGAACTGTTCCTGTGATCGTCCCAGCGTCGACCTGCCCGAAGGCAGCTGCGGCGGACAGGACCGTCAAGGCCGTGACCTGAATTGCTCTGCGCATGGTTCCTCCTACTTCCCTCTGGAGTCCGGTCAGCTTGCTAGCCGACTCCAAGACCCGCTCGCACACTACTATACAGCCGACTTCCGACGCCGCCATGCCAGCATGGGGCCGAACCGCCGGCCAAGGCAAGTCCGGAGGAATCAACGACAGCGCCGGTTCCTCGCTGGGCCGAGGAAGCGACTGCTGAGAAGTCCGAGAGAATGCAACAGCTAGGAGGCTTGAGACTGAAGCTCGCTGATCCTGCGGCCGAACGGGCGGTCTCGCCTCAGCGACGGCGCTTCACCCACCTGCCCTTTGCTACCCGCAGAGTGACTCACTGGGATGTTCAGGGCTGGCAGGGGAATGACAGCGTCTCGCCGTTCTGACCCGGCTCGAAGACCCAGCGATCCAGTCGCCCTTCCGCTGCAAGGCGGTACAAACCGCCGTCGGTCGCCAAGTGGAGATTCCCGCCCCACCGCACAATCTGCCGGACGATGCTCCGCATGCTGAATCGGCGCGCCTCTCTGGACCGCCAGTCATAGCGCAGCAGGCCGCCGGGCTGCTCTTCTCCCTCTGGACGGCGGTGCAGGCCCGCCCAAGTCACGTTGCCTTCAACCAAGATGGCCGACACGGACCACTCGCGCACCTGAGGGGGCGAGACCACCACGAATCGATCCTCCGAAGCACTGTGGTACCCGAATCCGCCCACGCCAGAATTCCCTTCGCCGTCGTAGAAAGTCTTTCCGAACCACAGGCGGTCACCGACAACTTGGACGGGGCCAAACTCCTCCCTGACCTCGTATTCAAAGCCGGGGCTTCCCAGAGTTCTGTAGCGCGAGAGAGCCTCTTGCGTTGACTGCGGTGGCCTCTCTAGAGCGACGGGGTGGGCGTCCAAGGCGTTGTGCGGAGTGCCGGAGAGGGAGGCCAGCACCAAGCGACTGTCCTCTGGATTGAGCAATTCCGGCCCGCCGCCGGTGATTCGCGCGACCTGCTGAGACGTCCAGTGAGTGCCGGAACGGGCCCCAAGCAGGGCGTACAACTGTCCGTCAACCGGCTCGAACCGGCGCACGCCGACCGTCGGGAATTCAAGCAGCTGGCCTGCCTGCTGAGCATCGATGTCGAAGACCATCTTGATCGCCCCTTGTTCAATGCCATAGTCACCGTCAGTTTGAAGGAAGGTGATCGACTCTGAGGAGACGCACTCGATCCGCAAGGCCCAATCGCCGTCGCTCACCAAGGTCTCGATAGACCAGACCGTCTCAGGTGGCGAGCCCGAAGCGAGGAATATGCCGACTGCGTCTCCCGGGAACCATGGGATCCACTGGAGGTCAGGCCATTGTTGCCAGTCCGGAAGCGATTGCTCGGATCCGGCGACGACCAGCAGCGATCGCCCCGCACCCACATCCCGGTGCAGAAACGTCTTGAAGTGAGCCAGACCTGGACCTGCTCGCTTCAGTTGCGTGACTGCCTCGGCCTCGGTAGATCGGCCGCCGGAGCTGTCCTGGGCTCCTAGAGGTGGAACCAGTGTGGAAGAAATGGCGGCAAGCAGGAGACCGAGACCCACAATCGCGGCAGAATTCAGTTGGGAGTCGGTCATGAGACAGGGCTGCGAGGGCGGATGCCAGAACTTGGGCTCGGACGATCTCATTGGCATGTCGAGGTTCGATGGTACATTAGCAGATCGAATATGGCCCACGAATTGATTCTGTAGTTGTGAGTTCGCGAACGTGGGCGTCAGTCCCGGCCTTGGAATCATGCCTCCTCCGCCGTCGACCTAGCACTCGCGGCGTCGGCCACGTACCCGTTACGCTGATCCCGGCATTAGGGCTCCTGATCTTCGAGCCGTATCGGAGAAATCGGTTCATCCAGTTTCACAGCTGCCAATGCCTGTTCCTGACCTTGGCCGCGATCGTGCTCGCGGGTGCCCTCGCACTGGGCGGCATCCTGCTGTCGGTGGTGGCAGCAGCATTGTCAGTCTTCGGCTTCCTAGGCGACTTTGTCTCTGGCGCGATTCAACCGGCCCTGGTCCTAGCGTGGGCCTTCGCAGCCTACAATGCCTGGCAGGGTGACGAGTGCTGCCTTCCATTGGTCGGGGCACTGGCATTCCGTCACGCAGTCGAGAGCTGAGGGCGCAGACTGCACTTGGGTGCCAGGGACTGAGTCGATCCCCCGCAGTCGTTTCGATGAGATCCTTGGTTGAACGGGATAGCCAAGCCGCTTCCTCCGTGGGGCGGACGCTCTGGCTCATCCAGCTTCGGTCGGACCTTCCCGCACCTCGTTAGCCGGGCTGAGTCGAATCTGCAGTGCATCCAGTTCTTCGGGCGTCATGTCGCTGCCAACGACTCTCAGATATGCAAGCAAGTCGTCCTGGCGCGGCTGGCCGAACGCCAAACGATAGACGGCGACGCTCTTCTTGAGCCATTCTAGGCGAGTGGCCTCCTTGCTGTACGGCAGCACGAGCACCCGGCGCTCGACCTTGATGCGGCCTTCGCAGATCCAGAATGGGACGATGCCATCGTCGACCTCGGCCGACTCCTGAGCGTTCTCGAACATGGCGCGCCATGGGTCAACCGGTGCCGTGCCGGAACCCCGGACGGCAGACTCATACTTGTCAGCGACATTGAGGCGGATCGCATGTCCCTTGTAACGATGGACTCGGCCCTCGCGTTGCTCGATATCGACCGGGTTGCTGGGTAGGTTCCAGTGATACACGCGATAGCAGTATGGATGGAAGTCGAGGCCTTCCTGCCCGATAGAGGTCGTTGCGAGGATGAACGGTCGGAACGGTGAGTTGAACGCCTCTCGAACGCTGGTCAACCGTTGCACCGCTCCGTCTTCAGCCTTGTAGTCCGCGAGCCGCATGGCGAACCGCCCGCGCATCCTGAAGCGATCGACCTCGAAGGTGTCACCATTGATCTTCGGATCGTCAACCTCGACGTGCGACGGCCTGAGGGACAGTGCTCTTCGCGCCGCATCCGCTACTCCCTCCACCCGAGCATCTGGCTCAGCGGCCACGAGCCCTTCGGACTCGACCAAGCAGTGAATGTACTCATCCAAGACGGCTTGGAGGTTGTGGCGAGCGGCGTAGGTCAGCACACCGTGCCAGAGGCGGTCCTTGGATTCCTTACGCAGGAGTGCCACGGACTCGTTGATGTTGAAGAGAGTCCGAAATCCCCAAGCGATGCGCGACGCCCCGGCAAGCAGTCTCGGATCGTCCCACTCAAGCTCGGGAGCGATGCGGCGCAGTGCTCGCAGTGCGCAGATGGCCGGGCTTCCGAGAGCCAAGTCGACCAGGAGATCGAGACATCGCTCGGGCACGACGCCCGCGACTCGACCGTCCTGAAATGAAGTTGCGAGAGCCCTCACGTGGTCGGGCCATGCCTTCTCGTCCCCGAGTGCCACGAAGCCACCGTCCGAGTCCAGCCACTCACCGCCCCGATTCCCGTCGATGGCGTCAAGCACAACTGGGCTAGCCCACTCCCAAGTGCTCCGCTCGGCCTCCTGATTAGCTGAAGACCGGAGTCGCTCAAAGCAGGGGCTCAGTCGCCGTGCCAAGTAGCCGCGCATTGCGTCATATGTAATCTGCTCGCGATGGTTCGCTACTGCGCCCAGTGGGTCCGCGATCCTTGCAAGCAGC
Source organism: Bryobacterales bacterium (assembly GCA_963662745.2). Taxonomy (GTDB): domain Bacteria; phylum Acidobacteriota; class Terriglobia; order Bryobacterales; family UBA6623; genus VXMF01. The sequence goes on along the minus strand of CAXXUI010000001.1, from coordinate 816,083 downwards.
GGGCACGGATAGATCAGCAGCATTGCCCGCAACCCTGTCAAGCGGCCATCCTTCCTCTGGAATTGGATTGCACGCAATCCTTTGGGATGGAAGTAGTTCAAGCCGGCCTTCGCCATTCCCATCCGGCGCTCCGCCTCATAGGAAACGACCGCCGCGACAGCATCAGGGACCATGGCCCACGACGAGAACAGGAGTGCCTTGGTCAAGTCTGCTCGCGGCGTGCCTTCGCCCCGGTAATACTCCAAGGATGGTGGAATCCATAACTGCTCCGCCAAGCCGTCAGCGAACACGTCATCGAGCAGGGCCCGCATGCGTCCATTGCGGGGGCAGAGCTCGCGGTAGGAAGTGATGTGGCTGCGATCAAGGCACGATGGGCGGGCTGCCTTGAGGGCGCTTAACAGCTCAGCACCGGTGCTTGCTCCCACGCGCAATTTCAGCTCGTTCTTCAACACGTAGTCTCGCATGAAGTTGAGGAGATACGGGGCGGACTTCCAATACTCTATCGTACACGGAGCTCCAACGACCCGGGCGAGACGAGCGATCGCCACTGCGTCGCGCAGATCATCCGAATGGATCCGGACGTCGACCGGCGGTTCAGTCACCATTGCGTCGCGTTTGTGCGTACTGGCAATGCGCTCGGTGCGTGCCATGACAGCCCGTAGCAGTTTCTCGACGTTCAAACGGTGACGCTTCGCCTCCTTCTTGGATTCCGGCAACGAGAGCAGGGAGCGGCGAAACCGTTCCGTCTCCTGAGTCAGATCGTCAGCGATCAGCGGTCCTCTGCGAGGGCCGTACAGGAACCGGATAACATCCAGAAACTCGTTGTAGTGGCTGCCCTCGTCTGCGGTATCGCTAGAGAGGGTCAGCATCTGGTACGGAGTGGCTGACAGGAGGAGTGTCCGCGCCTCGTGGCCGGTACGGTCCGTGAATTCAAAGAGCGCTTGCGCAAGCCCTGCGGCGTCGTCCTCCCCGTGCAGAAGTTCCGTGAAGCACTGGAACTCGTCGAGGATGATCAAGTCGGGTTCAAGGAGTTCGACAGATGCATGTGCGAGGCAGCCACGGAGCCGGCCGACCAATTCATTGCGCTTTCGTCTCTCTTCATCGGTAAGGCCCTCCATTGGCTTACGGAAGAGCTCGCGGCAGAGTTCGGCCAATTGCTTGACAAGGTGCTCTTTGACGCACTTGTCTCGGAAGGCTTTCGTCAAGTCACTGGAGACGCTGTCGAGGCTGATCGCTTTGATCTGAGCATCAAAATTCTCCCGGCTGGCCCCGACCCGCAAGAGCCTCCGGAGTGTGGACCGTAGTTCCACCAAGTCTGCTGTCAAGCGAAAGAGGAAGGCTCGCTCGCGAGCGAGGCCGGTGCTGGAGCGCAGATTGAATGTCGTTCCGGGCGTAAGGCTGAAGAAGTTGACCTTGGCGCTGTCCGTGCCGTGCCGGACGAGTTGATCCAACCCGAGAAGCGTCATGCGTGTCGGCAGCGCAATCGCACGCTCGCCGAGCACGTTCAGCCGATTGATGTTCTGACGTGCTATCGCTTGGTTCGAACACACATATACAATGTCGATGCGGTCCACGCTCGCCCAGAGCCGCTCGATCGCACGGGCGATCACTCCCCGAGCGACCATGGTCTTGCCGAGACCGACCTCGTCTGCAACTAGGAAGCGCCTCGCGCCGTCGTCGTCTTCGTAGAGACGATCGAACACGTAGTCGACCGTCTTGCGCTGGAAGTCCTTTAGCGGACTCAGTGCCTCTTCAGCGTCGAACCGGCCGCCCTCATGCATGGGAGTTCCCCTCTTCTTCGTCCAGCACGCTGCAAAACGCAGCCCACAAATCGCGGAAGGCTTCTGGAACGACTCGCGCACCAGCATCAGTGGACTCGCGCTCGAGTCGCTCAATCAACCGACGCACTGCGTGGAGCCTGTCCGGCCGAGTCGCCAGAGCCTCCACCATGTCTTCGAGCAGCGGCTCGTCATCACGCGCCCCGCCACCGGGAGCGTTACCGCGCGCGGAACCGGCAGCAAACTGCATCGAGAGTGGATCGCCGAGGTCGGCAAGCAATAGGCGCAAGTAACTGAGGAACTTTTCGCGGCTGTCGACGACCCAATTCAGGAGCACACTATGGCGGCCCGGCGGGAGTCCATCAATTCTCAGGCCGAGAGCGAACACCACCCGGGCGTCGGCTTGGTACGCATCCTCGAGTTGGAACGCGATGAACCGCGTGATGTCGATGAGCGGGAGGTTTCCCAGCACGACCGTTCCGCCGCGGCGCAATTCCGTCAGCACATCAACGGAGTGATCCTTGCCCCGCGTGACCGGCCACGATGCCGCCCCGCCCAGTCCCTCAAGTCCGGCGGGCTTGGCTACATGGAGTGCCACGCGCCAAGTGGGGCCGGTTCCGTCAGAGTCTTCCCTCGCCGTGCAACTGAGAGCCAACTCGGCATTCGCCAGTTCCCGTCGCGCCAGCTCAAGCCTGCATTCCGCGGAGCGCATCTCGGTGTTAGCGGGGTCGATTTCGCCGGGCCGGAACGGACGGAGTATCCGGCCCAAACTGTCGGGCCCGAAGATTTCATCGATGCGACCGACCCGCGAGCTCAAGCCGGTCAATGTCGCGAAGACCTCGATGTTCCTGCCGTCCAGCAAGGCCGGTCGCGTCGCATTTCCGGAGCCGACAGTGATCGTGGTGCGCCAGTCCCATTCCTGCACGAACAGCTTGGCATGCAGGCCGCATTGCGGCTCCGCGCCGTCACTCTCGCTCGCCTCGGCCTCGCCGTCCTCGTGGCGCGCCAGCTCGTCGATCACCAAGACTCGGTCAAACCGCTCAAGATCTGGAGGATCGACTCCGATCAACTCCTCGGCCCGGCTGACGAGCAGCCCGGGCTCGCGGGCGCGGCCCGCTAGCATCGCAAGCGTACTTCCATCGCAGTAGGGAGAGACTACGGCCAAGCGTATACCGCGCCGAGGCTCCCATTGATGACGACCCGGTCCGTTGAATGCAAACGAGACCTCTTCAAACGGGGGTGGCGGTGTCCATTCCGTTCGATCGAGATCTTGCTGGAGCCCCTTCACGAGGTCTGGCACGTGATCGGGCAGTCTCTGGTTCGCCAATGACGGAAGCCGCTCGAGCAGCTGAACCAGCGGCAAGTTGACCGCTTTACGACCCGGCGAGACCCTGCCGTCCAGGCACAGCGATACGTCCCAGGATCTGTCGCAGGTGAGGTTTCGTGACATCACCAGCAGGCGCATCCTTACGGGCTCCCCGTCCTCCGCCGAGCGATAACGCAGAACCCACAGCTTCGGGTGGAAGGAGCCTCCCTCGGGAGGATCCACTTCGATCACCAAGCGCTCGAGCAGGTTGCAGAGGCTCGTCTGACGCGCAGCGCGTGCCTGGATGCGACCCGCCTCGCAGAAGACTGCAAGGTGGTCGGCAACTCGGTCCAGCCCTTGCAGCAGGGCTAGGGGACTCCCCAGCAGCTCGTCCCGATTCTCGTGTGCGAACAGGGCCAAGGCGACTGGCACGGTAAGTGCAGTCTCGAAATCAAGCGAATAGGTAGTGGCGACACCAGCGTCGAAGACGGTACCACGCGGCGGTCGGAGGCTCTCTCCATAGAGCGCCAGCCGGCCTGGGTGCAAGGGCAAGTCAGCTGGCATTGGCTAGGTCCCGAATGTGTTTTTTGCAATCTGCCAGCGAAACTCCAAGCGGTCAGCTCCGGATCGGCCGCCCCAGCGGTCCAGAGCCGCCCGATTCCGAAAGAGCGAACGCGCACCCTTCAGTGACATCTCCCGATCCTTCACGAGGTTCTGTGCGTTACAATCGGACGCAATGTGACCGCGTTTGGCAGTGCAACACTCATGCCATTCGGTGACGAAACGTCGAGTCGGAAGCAGGATCCGGTGATCCGGATGGTCTGTGATATCCCAAAAACGGTCCAGAATCCAACCCTGAGATGCCTCAACATTGAATTCCACAGTTCTCCACGTCTCTATCTCGTCCAGATAGCGCTGGACCCATTCTTCGCTGTTTCTCATCTTCGACAGAATTAGGTTGTAGAGCAGTGAGGCACCGTGCATCACTGCGGAGAACACTTCCGCATTCTTGGCCAAGCGGCGCGCCGCTATTGGGCAGGAATCCAAGCCGGAGTAGTCCCAGATAGTGGGCGGGTCGTCATCAATTCTCTTCCGAGTAAGGTGGCAGAGTAAGCTATCCGGATGTGAGTTGGATATTCGATCAACTAAGAAGCCGGCCTCCTCGGAGGTTAGCTGAAATGTCGTTCTCTGCAGGAGACCGCTGGGAGCTCTCGGAACCGATGGGTGCCAGAAATCGTGCGATCCCTGGCCGCCAAGAGCGCGGAAGAACATCGGTTGTGACCCCCGAAGCCGCCGGACTCCCCAACTCCCCAAGCCGTTCCAGTATATCGAACTCGGCATTCTGAGGAGCTGACCCCCCGCTATCTGGCCTATGACTCCCTGTTCCTCGCCTCCTGACCTGAGCGATTCCTGCAGGCGCACCTCGAGGGACCTGGCCTCCACCGCAAGCTTGTCCGAGCCATCGTCAATGTGCGTGGCTCCCTTCATGATCCGCGGCGCCTCATCCTCGACGCGCTTCAGAATCCAAGGCACGAATAGCATGTATCTCAGCCGCGTCTGGATCGTGGTGGTGCCAGGAAATAGGAGATCCGAGATGGAGTCACGGATTGGCCCGAGTCCGAGTTCGTCCCTTGTCTGCTTCTCTTCGAACAGCGCGATGATCCTCCGCGCCCTTCGACGCTCGTTCTCGTCGAATGCAATCCACGACAGAGTCGACATTGCTAGGCACCCATCCGTTGGCCGTCGCCGGGCCGGCCGGGGTGGCGCCAAGTACCTCGGCCGGTCGGCACAGGTGAGGAGTTGCTAGCCGGGCACTGCGCATCGTGCATGTTCTCGCGCACGCCCCGGCCGCAGCGGTTCGGCGTGGAGATGCCGCTCGACCGGCTCATAGCGTTGTCGTACTCGCTCTTGCGTCTCAAGAGCATCCTTTCCAGCTTGCGATTGTGCGCCTCCAGCCGGTCAACCTTCGCTGCGCCATGCTTGACATCCTCCTGCAAGCGCTCCAGAGTCCCCTCCAGGCGGAGCTTCTCCGAGCGCAGCCACTGCACTTCCCCAAGCAGTGCTTCACTCTGCCGGCAGGCCCCCGCCGCCAGCTGCAAGCCTGCCTCTGCCCCCGCTTGGCGCCTTACGACGTCTGGACCATCCGCAGGCATGACTGTTGTGTGCCACAAACACCTGCCAAGTGTCCAGTGCACACCCGTGTCCAGTACCGTTCTATGGCAGCCTTCTCTTGCTATCCCACCCCCACCTTGTTCACCTCCGCTCCGAACGGCTACTAACAGCGACCAGTGTTGAAGGATCTCTTCAGGCGTGAGTTGCGTGATCAGCGATGGCTTGTGGGTCATGCCCTCTTCGCGGATGACGATTCTCCATCCGCGCGGGCCGCGGGGGGGCGATATTCGAGCCTCGGCAAGGCTGGTCGATACAAGCAGGTTCTTCACTTGGTCAGCGGCGCAGGTGCCGCCGGCTGTCCAATCTATCTGCACGGGCTCAGCACTCGTGTGCAACTCTTCCCTCGCGATCGATCGAAGACGCACGTCGCCGTCATGGCGGTCGTCCAGCGGGCACTCGAACGCATGGCGTTGCCAGTTGTAGCGCAGGGAAAGGGCGAGCCCTACCCGCTCGGAACTTCCCTCCTCGTCCGCCGATTTCTCTCGGAACCGCTGTGGCTGCTCGTCAAGTGGCTTGAGCCATGACTCGGAGCTGTCGGCGCCGGAGCTGGTGTTGACTAGGCACGCGGCTTCGAGGTTCCCCGCGCTGGCCGGGCTGTGGGCGGCCCCGGTCAGGTTCACGGACCCGACCACCGAGATAACTCCCTTGCCACGGCGCCAGAAGCGGCAGACCTTGGCAGGCATCCTGCGGGGAGCGTCTCCTTCAGAACGCGCTCTTCGCGGGGACCCCGTGATGGCTGACCGAAACCGACTCCAGTTGGCCGGGTCCGCCACGACATCGAACTGTTCCCCTGTCACGGCGGGGGATCCGTCCGCCTCGGTCGGCATCAAGATCCGCACTTCACTGGGCTTGGTAGCTCGGATGACATGGCTGAGCCCTTGCGCTCCCTGGGCGTCAATACACGGCGACACGACTTCGAGATTCCATTCGCGATCTGCAATCCGCAGCGTTCTCAGCCAATCGGAGGAGGAGGCCTGCCCCGCATCCAGACGCGTATTGTAACGCCCAAGCCGGCTCCCAATGTGCGCGCCATGCTTCGGGGCAGTGTCCCGAACGAAGCGGTAGATCGTCCACAGTGCCCCACCTCGCTCCTCAGGTCCAGCGGAGTCCATCCCCCGCTCGAGGGCAAACAGCAGGTCGTGACGGAATGTGCAGCGCCGATTGGTGCGCGACTCGGCCTCGATCACCTCGACCTGGCCGGTCCCGACGTTCTCCCACCAGCCGGACCGCGTGAGGTTCGCCGACAGCGCGGCCACAACTAGTCTCGGGTGCAGGTCCACGCCGTTCCGCGACGCGGGATTCTCGTCCAGGATCAGGACCAGCATTGGATGGAAAACCCCCGTTTTCCGGCCGACGTCAATGCGCCGGAAATCCAGAGACGCCGATTCGGCGTTTCCTGCGAGGCCCCTGCGGTCGTAGAAGACCTCGGTTTCGACTGCGTCGCGCTGGCATTCTTCGAGCTGAACGCGACACACTTTCTCCAGGTGGCTGAAGCCACTGCGAACCAGGCCCTTGAAGAGCAATGGGAGAATCTCCAGTTCGAAGACTACCAAATCGAACCAGAAGGTCGAAAAGACAGCCGCTGTGATCCGGCATCCGCCGACCGCGGAGGATATCTGGTCCGACGGGACCCGCCAGGGAGCCATCACGAAGCGTTGCCCCTTGGAGCCTCAGAAGGCTGGATCACAAGCACCGCACCCATGGTGAAGAGGATCGGCGCATCATTACGAGCCGACTCCACTCCAGCAAGTGCTCGAGTGTCGTCCGGAACCGACCCGTCAAGAGCGCTTCATGCACCCTTGCCATCTGGTCCCACCCGAGCGCGATGACATGGCCGATCCGTCTCGCCAGTTCCGGGTCCTGGCCTTGGGCGGCCTCGCGGATTGACACGAAATCGTCCCGGTTCACGTTCCGGTGGAGCGCCGAGTGCGATTGCAGCAGGCGACGGAACGCCCTTTGCCGCCCCGCCGGCAGCTGGTCGCACCGGCTTCCGTCACAGACGTACGATCGATAGAACTCTCGTTCCGCGGGCGAGGGCTCCACGCCAACCACGCCTCGCAGGCGCTCCAAGACTGGATCCAGTGGCTCCAAGCTTACGTCGCCACCCTTGGCGATCAGCTTCCAGAGTTCAGTCGGCGCAGGGCCCAGCGGTGGGAGGTACTGTCTTTCGACAAATGCTCGGGCTTCCGGGCTGAGGCCGACTGGTCCGTCGGAAAGCAGCTTCGAAGCCCTTGCCGATACTGAGAAGAGGTCCCAGAACCCGTAGCTCTTCTGGTCCGACAGAATCGCAGCAGCCACAGAAGCTCCGATCCTGACCGAGCCCCCGCCCTGGGCGATGCGCCTAGCTCCCGGCGCCTATTCCGTCGCCGTCGAGGCGGACCCGATCCTGACCGAGCCCCCGCCCTGGGCGATGCGCCGGCTGATTCGGTCGATTCCCAGTATCCGACGCGCGGTTGCTCCGCTATCCTTCGGTGCTAGGCAGCGTGCGTACCCGCAAGTCTGTTCCATGCGAAGAAAGACATCAACGACGTCTGCCTCCTCGATCTGCCCTCCCTTGATCAGCCGGTCCCCGAAGTAGCGACCGAGAAGCAACACAGTGATTCCGCGAAGCGAGTCCGTCACCGTGGTCAGATTGGCAACGGCCTGTCGCGCGAAGGCCGTCCAGACTGGCCGGACGCCAAGCGAATCTCGGGAGCCCTTGACACGGGCGCGGGGACCTTGGAGAGTCAGGAACATCGTGTCCCTCGATAGCGATTCGACCCTTGGACAGTCATTTCGGACCTGCCTCCTGACGGTGGCAGGCGATCGGCGGTTAGGTATGATCAGAATGTGCTCGCCATGTTCTTGCGACTCGGATCGGTGATTGAGTGACACATAGACATAGCGCTGCCGCCAAGTTCCATCATACACAAACGGATAGTATTGCGTCAAGGAACTCTCGCTGGTAACGGTGACGAAGACTGAGGGTGCGCAGGTCTTGGCATTAGCGAGGGGCGTGTGATGCTCCTCGCAAAGGAGCCTTGGCGATGAGGACGCTTGATGCTGCAGATACGTCGTCGTCGAACCGTGCGGTGCCTGTCTCGGGGCACTCAGAATCACGCATTGCGCGAGGCAGGGTAGCTTAGGCTGATGACCCCTTCGATCTTCGGTACACGCCTTCGGGAAGTACGGAAGCTTCGTGGATGGACCCAGCACCGCCTTGCTCGGGAGTCAGATATCCCGGCTGCCGTCATAAGCCACTTTGAGACTGGAACCCGGCAGCGCGCGTCGGCGGCCAATCTGGTCAAGCTCGCTTCGGCCCTGTCCGTCTCTGTCGACTATCTTCTCGGACGAACCGAAGCGATCGACCTTCGTGAAGATCGGGTGCAGGCTATTTTCCGTCGACTCTCGAGCGCTTCCGCACAAACCATCGATCAGGCAGTTCGCCTAATCGAAGTGCTCTTGGATCAAGAATCCGAAGAGGGGGCAAAGGGCCAATGAGCGCGCGCGAGCGGGAGGTTCGGCAGTGCGCGGCCGATCTGCTTGCCCACCTCGGAGTTACGGAACCGCCAGTTGATCCGGCTTGGATCGCTCGACGGCTCGGTCTGACCATCCAGGAACGTGCGCTCCCGCCCGAAGTCTTCTCGGCTCTGTGGAAGGACGGGGACCGATTCGGCATCATCGTCTCGGAATCCTGCCCCACGACAGCGCATCTACGGTTTTCTCTGGCGCACGAACTCGGGCACTACCATCTTGACGGTCACTTGGAGCAGGCAGGCCCGGCCACGGGTGGGCTGATCGGAACAGCCGAAGGGCGTGACGAAGGACGGGAAGCCCGATTGGAAGCCGAGGCGAACTGGTTCGCATCGGAACTCCTCGCACCGACTGCTTACTTAGCGGCTCGAATCAGACAGATCAAGCCTTCCATCGAAACGGTCATTGCTCTCGCCCAAGAGTTCGGAACTTCGCTGACGATGATGGCGAATCGCCACGCCGAGCTGACCGACCGAATCCTCGCGACTGTCCGTTGCCTCGACGGCTCCTTCGAGAGGGTGTTCCTCTCCGCGAGGCTGCGCGAATGCGAATGGCACAACACCCTCGCGCCTGGCGCTCCGGTTCCGAGGGGCACAGCGACATCGAGTCTCACGCGCGATTCCGTCGGACTGGAGGATGGCTGGGGCCGGTCCTCTGCCGGAATGGCGTGCGACTGGTTCATCGGCGCGCCAACTGCGCTCGAAATCGAGGAAGATGCGATCTGGCTAGCCAGCTATGGACGGGTGCTTACACTGCTGCTCGGCAAGCGAGGCATGCGGAACAGCACCTGACCAGCATCGCCTGATCCTACAGCTGACGTGCTGGAGCGAGGCTGTAGATCTGGCTTGGTCGCCGGTTTCTTGGTCCTCCCGGTGGAAGCGCCGGTGTGACGCGTCCAAGAACGGGGCAGGGATCGACCGCGACGAGACCGACCAGGAGAGACTCCCTACCTTGGGCAGCCAATCGCCGTGTCGATTCTCGCCCAGTCCAGCCACGCCTGGCTGGGCGCCGTCTGTGTCCGACATGTTTCCGCTCTGTTGCGCCGCCAGCAACCTTGGAGTGCTGTCGTCCTTGGTCGGCAATCCAGATGTCGTCGAACTGAAGCTCGACAGCCGCATCCAAGGCATGTACTGAGAGAATCTTCATGACCAATCGATCTTGGCTACAGCATTTGAGTTGGCACTTCACTTGTGATCTCGGCTGGCACACCTTGAGGTGGCTCTGACTTAACTCGCATGGCCCGCGCGATTGCGATCGCCTGCGGGCTCGAGGTTGACTCCTGGCAGATCTCGATCAGCCCTCCGTCGACGGTCCGCACCCAACTCGTGACGCGGTCCTGCTGTGCTGGCTTGCATCGGATCGTGGTCCAACGGCCTAGAGGGCGGCAGGGGCACCGCGTGGCACACCACGAACAAGTTCTGGGCGGCCTTGGCGCACCTTGGGGCAGCGCGTCGAAATGCCGTCTTCCTAGGACTCGCCCGTGAAGGGGGCGAGCAGGGCCGGGTGCAAGCCCCTGCTCCACCCTCCCTCGTGTCGAGATGGCTCGGTCATAGCGATTGATCAGCGTAGAGCTCAAGATTCCAAGCCTGTCTTGGAGCCGACGACCGAACAATGCCCGGACCAGCCGGCACCGACGGTCCGGTGGCCGGCCAGTGGCGCGCCGGTCAGGGCGCGCAGAATCAGGCTTGGATCGGCGAACCTCCGCACCGTGTCGAGCTGCGACCGGCTGACATGGCAGCCGGACGGAATGCAACCGAGCGAGACAAGCGCATCTGATCCAACTAGTGTCGCGCGACACCTTGATCAAGTCCTGACAGCGACACGCAATCCTTCCCCTCCAAGTGGGCCGGATGGAATGAGCGTGCTTGGGCTGAGCTTCACTCGCTTGCGGCCCGTCCCACCCCCACAGCGATACGGTCTCTTCGGCACGCTTTTCGCCCCCCAGTCCCGACCGCCATGCTCCGACAGGCCGCCGTGAGCTGGCCGACGGACCCTGCGGGATCGAGCCGAGGACTGCGGGCGCCCCTTCGGCGGCCTGAGGAAAGGTTCCGGTGTAGTCGCGCCAAGGCAAAGTATGCAAGACCGACACTCAAGATGCGGCGTGGCTGGCCTGCGTGTGCCAGTTCGGTCAGGCCCGGCCCAGCTACACTCCCCAGCACGCGCTCTCCGAACTGCGACACAAGTGCCGCGACTGGCGCAAGGCCGTCGCCGAACGCGCCTGCATCCACAACCGCCTGCGGAAGTCGCTGGATCACGACGGACTACGGCTGGGGGGGCGCTCTCTCGGACCTGCTGGTTCTCGACGGCCGGCACATTCTCGACAGCGTCGAGCGTCGCGGCAGCGTCGAGCACTTCATGGACGGGCTGACCTAGGACGAGCGGGCCACGGCGGAGCCGCTCGCGCGCATGCTGGGTGCAGGGCTGTCGTCTGCCACGCTTTGATTCGCGTCGGGCCTGCTGGCGGATTTCGACTTGGCGAACGATCGCCGGCAGGGAATCGGCTGCTTGGTCGAATCGGCGCAGACTTCGCGGGAGCGCCAGCTGGATCTGCCGGGGACCGGTTCGGGCATTGCGTGCACCAGTGCCAGTGCGTTCTTGGCGGAGGTGAGTCGCGAGCCCGCGAGCGGGGGCCCGGATGCGGCCAGCCATGCGCCTTGGGCCGGCGCCTGCCCGGGTTCCCAAAGTGTGTGCCGGCAGCTTCGTCCCGGCAGCGCGGCCGCACCGGGTGAGTCCTCTAGCGATTCCGGCAGTCCGACCCCCCGGATCAGTGGGGCAGGATCCTGCTGAGAAAGAGCTTCAGACGATCGCTCCTGGGCTTGGCGAAGAACAGTTCAGGCGGTGCCGATTCGACGATCCTGCCCGCGTCCATGAACACGACCACGTCGGCAACGGACTTGGCGAATCCCATTTCGTGAGTGACGACCAGCATCGTCATTCCGCTCTGAGCGAGATCGGCCATCACGTCCAAGACTTCCTTGATCATCTCGGGGTCCAGTGCAGATGTCGGCTCGTCGAACAGCATGACTCTTGGCTTCATGCACAGGGACCGGGCGATGGCAACCCGCTGCTGCTGGCCGCCGGAGAGTTGCCCGGGATACTTTTCGGCCTGGTCCGGGATCCTCACGCGGTCGAGGTACTGCATCGCCAGCCTCCGAGCCTCGGCTTTCGATAGTCCGCGGACCTTGGTCGGCCCCAGCATGCAGTTCTGCAGCACTGTCAGATGGGGGAAGAGGTTGAATTGCTGAAACACCATTCCGACCTCCCGCCGGACTGCTGCGACACTCTTCGGGTCCGTTCCGATCTCTTGCCCGTCCACCAAGATCCGGCCTTCCTGATGCTCCTCGAGACGGTTGACGCAACGGATCAAAGTAGACTTGCCGGCACCGGAGGGTCCGCAGATCACGACGCGGTCGCGCTCCCTGACCTGGAGGTCGATGTCCTTGAGAACGTGGAAGTCACCGAACCACTTGTTCACACCCTTGAATTCGACCGCGACATTCGCATGCGCGTGTGAGCCTTTCCGGAGACTCATTGTCGCCTCACGGCCATGCGCTTCTCAAGACGGGTGAACAGCAGCGCACACGAAAAGCACACGCCGAAGTACAGGGCAGCGACTGTGATCCACACCTCGAAGACCCGGGAGGTCGACACGGCCGTCTCCATGGCTAGGTAACTCAGCTCTTGGACCGAGATCAGCGACACGATGGACGAGTCCTTGACCAGCGTGATGAACTGCCCGGCTAGCGGGGGTACCACGCGCTGGACTGCTTGGGGAAGGATGACGTGATGCATCAGCTGCCGGCGAGAGAGGCCGACGCTGACGCCGGCCTCTACTTGGGTCTTGGGGACGGACTGGATTCCCGCACGCACGATTTCAGTCACGTAGGCCCCTTCTAGCATTGCGAGGCACAGGATTCCCGAGACGACGTTCGGGATGAGATTCGGAGGGCCAAGGAGGACTTGCAGCCAAGCCAGGGTCCCGGGGCCGGCGTGCCGGATGAACTCCTCGACGCCGAACAGGGGCAGGATCTGGCTGCTGATGAAGAAGTAGAAGATGAAGATCAGGACTAGGGGCGGAATGTTGCGGACCAACTCGACGTAGGTCCGACTCAGCATGCGGGGAAGTAGGCGCCTGCTGGTACGCATGGTGCCGAACACCGCTCCGATGACCGCGGCCAGGCCGATCCCCCAGAGCGCTAGCCGCAGCGTAGTGTAGAGCCCTTGCACCAGCAGGTTCTTGACCCAGCGCTGCTGCTCCTCGTCCCAGCGGTACATGTAGTTCCAGATGCCGGACCAGTCCCATTCGTACTTCAGGACCGAATCGACCCGGTAGGCGGTATAGGCCAGTGCGGCGATGAACACCGCGAAGACTGCGAAGTCAATCCAGTTCAGCTGGAGTTGCTTGCGGCGCGATGCCATTGCTGCCCCTAGGCTCGACGTTCGCCGCCGGCTGTTCAGAGGAGTCGTTCAGATCGATCTGCCCGGCCCAGTCCGCGGTCTTGAACCAGTAGGTGTGCCGGTCCTCCAGCCATCCGCTGCTTGTGTTCACCAGGATCCAGTTCGAGAAGAAGTTCAGTGCGTCTGGATCGCCCTTCCGCAGCCCGAACGCCTCGTTGCCTCGGGTCAGGCTTTCCGTGGTCGGCAGGAAGAGCTTGTCCCCGTAACGATGGGCCAGCAGCGTCGGATTCGGGTACGACGAGACGAAGGCGTGGGCGTTGCCGTTGAGCACTTCCTGCGCCGCCTGCGGGTCGTCGTCGAACCTGCGAAGCGCCGCTCTCGGAAACAGCTCCTCCACCGCGGTGCAGGACGTGGCACCGCGCCGGCACGTGAACGTAACCGCAGAGCGATTGTAGTCCTCCGGCCAGGCCATGCCTGCGCTGAGCTCCCTGTTCGCCGCCACTCCCATGCCCGAATGCGCGTATGGCACTGTGAAGTTGACGGTAAGGTTGCGTTGCGCAGTGATGCTCAACCCCCCGATGATCACATCGAACTTGCCCGCAAGCAGGGCTGGGATGATCCCGTCCCAAGCGGTCGGGACGAATTCGACGGCCACTCCCATATCGGTCGCGAGCCGTCTGGCAACGTCGATCTCGAAGCCTACCAGCTCTCCCTCCTTGTTCCGCATCGCCCACGGCACGAATGTCGACATTCCGACCTTCAGCGCCCCGCGCTTCTTGATCGTCTCGACGACGCTGGCGGACGAAGTCGGCTGCCCGGCCCTCTCTCCGCAGGATCCGGCTGCGAGCATCAAGCAGAGCATGGCAGCCGTTTCGAGCCTCACGCCTTCATTTGTGGATCCCATCGGCTTCTCCCTTCCCTTCAAGGCGCTGCTTACCACGGGCAGGCCACAACCTCAGCTGCATGTTCGAACGCGACGCTCGACGCGGCTCATGAATGCCGACAGCGGGAGAGTTATCCCGAGGTAGATGGCCGCGACTGTCATCCAGATCTCGAAGCTGAGGAACGTATCGGCAACGATATCGCGTCCCGCAGTCGTCAGGTCGAGTACTGCGATGACGCTGACGATCGCCGAGTTCTTGATGAGCGAGACCATCAGCCCGGTCAGCGGTGGAAGCATCAGGGGCACGGCCTGCGGAAGAATCACATAGCGGTAACCCCGCGCTCGGCCAAGACCGATGCTGTCACCAGCCTCCCATTGGCCGCGCGGAACGGACAGGATTCCGGCCCTGATCACCTCGCAGGCGAAGGCACCCTCAAACACCGACAGACACGCGACTCCCACCCAGAAGCGGTCCAGACCGACGATCGGTCCCAAGACGAAGTAGAACAGATACATCTGGATCAACAGCGGTGTGTTGCGAACCATCTCGAGATAGGCCCTCGAGACCACCCTTCCAGCCAAGGAGTCGGAGAGTCGCAGGAACGCCGTCCCCAGCCCGACCGCTAGAGCCAGCACGACGCTGCAGGCCGTGATCTGCAAGGTGACCGCCAGACCCTTTGCGAGCGGACCCCAAATCAGTTCCCCGTCTACAACTCGGAAAATAAACTGCGGGACGCGGTACCACTGCCAAGCGTAACCCATGCTCGCGGCCCCCGAGACCGTCAGCCACAGCAGGGCTCCGCAGATCACGAGGAACTGAGCTGTGTCGAACCAAGGATCATTCCACCAGCGTCCTGATCGGACGGGCATTGCCGCCGACCGGGCCGGGGCGTCGCTTCCCGCAATCTCCGAAGCCCGGCGAGCCGCCGCCCCGGAATCCCCGCGGAGAGGCCTTCGAGGTCGGGGAGGAGGCCGAAGGTGCCGATACGTCAAGACAGTAGTTTCCCTCTACGGATTCTGAGCGCCGGTTCGGGCGATGCGGGCCCGGACTGTTCGGGGACGAATCTGCAGGACAGTCCATGGCCCGAACTTCTGCCGACCGACTGGCAGCATAGAGATCCCCCCGCGCCGAGGGGACATCGATCAGAATTGGCATCTACGTGCCGAGCCGCCTTCAGCTTGACATGGTCGTGACAGCCTCGGACGCCAACGAGGTGATCTGCCGCAAGCAGCCCATGGCGATGAGCGGCGCCGAGGCCGACGGGAGGTTCCCCAGAGAGGGCGAACCATCCGGCCAACGCCGAGTCACGCATCTGCGCGAGCAACCGGTCTGCTCCTTCCGTGAGGCAGCCAACGACGCGGAGGACGGATTCCTCGCCGCAAGCGACCACGCCTTCGGCGCGGGCCTGGAGCACGCTGGGGGGCGCTCACAGGCCATACGGCCGCCAGAGGGGAATTCACGGAGCGGAAAGCCGTCACTAGCCCAAGTTTGTCAGGTGGGGTTTGAGACGGCTCATCGAGGGCCTGTCTTGACGGCGTTGGCGAGATGACTCTAGACACGATATGTATCCGTTTCATGATTCTGCAACCCACTTTGTTGTGTGCTACCTGTCTTGGTCACCGCCCTTTTCCAAGAGTTTCCCCGAGGTGCCAGATGAGCGTCTGGCACTACATTCCGCCGATGCTGTGAATTGCCGGTCGCTGCCGCGGTCAGCTTGTTGATCCCTCCCGGGCTGTGCGTCACGCCCAGCGCGTCGTAGATGGCCTGCTGCCCGAGCTCCGCCCGCGTCGCGTTGCGCCCGTGCAGGTTCCGCCCATCCTGCTGCCGGAACACTGCGGTCACCCGCTGCTGCCCCGTCAGCCGCTGCCGCAGGGTCATCCAGCTCGCTGTCTCCCCAACCTCCTTCAAGCGCCTCCGGATCACCTGCACTAGCTGGTAGGCCATAACGATCAGCAGCAGGTGGAACTCCGGGCGCTCTGGCTTCGAATGAGACTAAGTCAGATGTCGCACCCGCAAGCCTTGTCTGGACCGGTCCGGAGGCGGAAGGAGTGCATTCACGTGATACTCGGCAGGTCTATCAGGAGCTGATCTCGACGGCTCGGGAATCACTCATCGTCAGCACATTCGCCTACTTCGACGGACCGCGGGCATTCAAGGGAAGCCTCCTCAGCACAAAATGTGGGTCCGATGATGGGTGAGCATGGCTTGGTGGGCGGTACGTGGGAAGGTTTCGTCCTTGAGAAGATCATTGCCGAGGCCTCGCCGGACCACGCCTATTTCTGGAGGACTCACAACGGTGCTGAACTCGATCTGCTCTTGTTCGTAAAGGGCCGGAAAATCGGCGTTGAGATCAAAGGTCTGGATGCTCCGCGCCGCACCGGCTCGATGACCGTCGCCGTGAACGATCTCCGGCTGGATGCGCTCTACGTTGTATACCCGGGAGAGGTGCGATACGACATCGACGACACCATCACCGCGATGCCGGCAGGCGTCCCGTTCTCAATATCCGTCAACGGCGAGTCCTGTCCGATCCCGAGTAGCCAAGAGCAGGACCAAGCCCGGAATACTGACCGGCCTCGGCGGCTGGACGGGCTAGACTGGGACTGCCGGCTCTCAGCGAGCCAAGGTTAACCCACCATGAGATTCAACACACTGATCTGGGCACTTGCGCTTGGCAGCGGGGCACTCTGTGCGAATGACCAAGAAGTTTCCGTGCTAGTGGCGTTTCACTCGCAAACGGGAAATACCGAGACGATGGCCAACGCACTGGCCGACGGCGCCCGGAGCAAGGGCGCAGAAGCCGTTGTCAAGCGAATCGGGGACGTCACGCAAGCGGACCTGGAAGCGGCGGACGGTGTAGCGCTGGGGTCGCCGGTGCACATGGGCGATGTCGCCGTCGCGATCCGCGAGGCCTTGGTAGACTGGGCCTACGGCTTCGGATTCTGGCGCAGCAAGGGCCTTGCCAACAAGGCCTGCGCAGTCTTCGCAACCGGCGGAGCGCCATCGAACGGCAAGGAATTCACGATGCTGAGCATGGCACTCGGGATGCTGCAGTACGGCATGGTGCTGGTCACGCCACACGGCGGGCTGGGAGCCTCGGCAACCACGGGCATTCCCGAGCACGAGAAGGGAGTCGGAGAGCACGAGATCGAGGAAGCTCGCGAACTTGGAGCCCGCTTCGCCGAAGTCGGGCGCCGACTCAAAGAATGAACCCCTTGGTGCGATCAGCGGCCAGAAACGAGCCCTGTGCGGCGCTGACCGAGTCTCAGCTTGCAGCGCGGAGCTGCCCAATCGTGACGGCCTGCTGCAGAGGCTAGACTCGATTTCATGCTCAACGAATTGGTGCATCAATACACACATCCCAGACTCGGCTATGGACTTGTACGGAATGTTTCGGACCCCGAGGCTGGGAGCGCGTCGGACGGGGCTTGCGCTGCGGTGCGGGTCGCCCGTTGGTGCGCCGCACTGCTGCTGGCGATGGGTGCTAGCAACACGCTAGCAGCTCAGACCTCGGGCACGATCGAGGGCACTGTCGTCGACACCCAGGGGCTTGCTATGTCTGGTACCCACGTCACGCTTGAGGGAGAGGCGCTCATTGCTCCGCTGGTCGCAGCCACCCTTGTGGATGGCTCCTACCGCTTCCGAGCGCTCAGGCGCGGATCGTATCACCTTGCGTTCGAGCTGCCGGGCTTCCGGACGGTTGTTCGCGAAGGCGTCATCGTGGAAGGCAACCGGGTGATACGGATCGACACAGTGATGGAGCCGGCGCTCGTGGAAGAGACGATCACCGTCACTGGAGACGCGCCTGTCGTCGATACCAGGACCTCCGCGCTGGTCAATGATTTCGGCCAGGTAGAACTCCAAGACGTGCCCTCCGCCACAGACGTGTGGTCTGTGCTCGGCCAAACGCCAGGCGTCCGCATGCGAGGCTTTGACGTCGGTGGCTCGCACAAGAGCCAACAGACCGGCTACGAGAGCTTTGGCGTGCGGAATCAGAACCGGATACTCGCTGACGGAGTGGACACGACCGAGGGCAGCGGAGGCACGGGGTTCTATTTCGACTATTACTCGATCGAGGAGTTCACGACCGCAGCGGCCGGCGCCGATGTGGAAATGACCGCTCCAGGCTCGCTCGTCGTAATGACAATGAAGAGCGGGGGCAACCGCTATAGCGGGATGATTCACAGCGACTACGAGCACGAGAGCTTCGTCGGTGACAACGTCGACGACGAACTCGCCACACGCGGCTACACGGGCAACCCGAACCTGCTGTTCTTTGAGACGCACGCCGACATCGGGGGACCGATCGTGCGGGACCGCGCCTGGTTCTACACGTTTTACAATCACTTCCGCATTGACAAGGCGGTGTCCGGAGTGGACCGCTCGCTGGCCACCGATCTGGGCGATTTCGATTCGTTCGGCGGCAAGGTCACAGTGCGGTTGACCGACCGGGACCGCCTGATCGGCTATTCGCAGTGGGGATTGAAGGAGAAGCCGAAGCGCGGGCTGTCGGCCGATGTCGGTCCGGACTCGGTGCTTGCACAGGCCAGCTGGAGTTGGGCGCACAAGGCGGAGTGGCAGCGCGTCTGGGGCAACCGCACTTTCATGACCGTGGCCGCCAAGCACTTTGGGTTCGGCTGGCCGATGGTGCCGCAGGTCGATCCGGCTGAACACGTGCCGCGCCTAGACACGGCCACTGGGCGGCTAAGCGGTGCGGGCTGGTTCCCGGGAGAGAACGGCTCGCCACCGTTCACGTTCGTGCGCTGGAAGCCCCAGGCCAGTGCGATCGTGCATCACTATGTGCCGGACTTCAGCGGCAGTCACGATCTCAAGATAGGCTACGAGTTCCAGATCGACAGCAGCCGGTTCGGCTCGAACGCCAACTCCGGGCATGTCCGCTACCTCGACGACAGCGCCAACGAGCGCCCCTTCAATGTGGATCGCATCATGCTCTTCAGCATGCCGGCCGCTGGCGAGATCTCTTCTGACAACCGGAACCGGCACCACGCGTTTTTCGTCCAGGACACGTGGCAGCCGCTGGGACGTTTGTCGTTGAACCTGGGAGTGCGCTTCGAGCAGCAGCGAACCTACTTCCTTGACACGGAGTCCTCCCCCTTCCTGGCGGACTTCTTTCCCAGCGGCACCGCCGCCGGCCGGACGAATGTCGTCTGGAACACTTGGGCCCCGCGGATCGGGCTGACAGTCAGGCTGGCGTCACGGACCGTGCTGAAGGGACACTACGGCCGCTACTACCTGAATTTGGCCGACTCGCACGCGGCTACCAATCCGGCGAGCACTGCATGGATCCGGTACGCATTTCTCGACCAGAACAGCAACGGAATCTACGACGGCCCCGACGAGCTGGGCTCCAAATTGGACGAGCAGGGCACGAGCGGGACGGCGCTTGGTGCCGGCGGGACGCCGGTTGACCCCAACCTTCCGCAAGAGTACGTCGACGAGATTAGCGTATCGCTGGAACACGAAGTTGCCCCAGGCACCGCTCTCAGAATGTCCTACGTCCGCAAAGAGCGGAACGGCGACAGCGGCATCTGGAACGCGCCACAGCAAGGCGCGCTGCTTGCGGGCCACGGCGTATCGTGCGCTGCAGATCCCGATTGGGACTGTCCGGTGAACTGGCTCACGGGCACGCCGTTAGGTGTCCAGCGTGTTCCAAGCACTGTGGCAGGTGAAGTGGACAACAGGATCTCCGCGTTCCCCGGCCTGGATGCCCTCTACAACACCGTCCAAATGGCCGTGAACAGGCGCTTTACGGACGGTTTCCTGCTGCAAGCCAGCTTCGACTACCAGTGGCGTTCTGAATTTCGAGCAGCGGATGGCGAATCGCGGAGCCCACTGTTCGCCGACCCACTCCGAGTCGGGTCCGGCGGGCACGGCCGGATCTGGCAGAACCACAGTCTGGAAGTGGACGCCCGGCAAGCAACAACCAACTGGGGCGGCCGCCTGATGGCCCGCTACACGCTGCCCTACAAGATCGGCCTGTCCGGCAATGTCCGCCACCAGAGCGGCTGGCCCTACGCGCTGATCCAGCGCGTGAATATCCCAGGGACAGGGACGAATCAGCCGGTCTTCCTCACTGATCTGGCCCACAACCGCTCCGAGAACGTCACCATCGCCAACATTCGGGTGGATAAGGCGGTCTTCGTCGGTCCCGAACGCCGCATCATGCTAATGCTGGACATCTACAACCTATTCAACTCGAACGCGGTGACCAACTTCTCTTTGAGGACAGGCGACGACAAGCGGGTCATCGCCGCGCTCGATCCGATCGCGATGAAGCTCGGCGTGCGCTTCCAATTCTGAGATGCAGGCTACGGACCGGCCGCCGACATCGTAGAAATCTCGGTCACACGCCCGGCAGTCTCCCGCGGCGACAGCTGTTTCCGCTCAACTCGACGTAAGGGTTCAGTAAGGGGGGGCGCTGGGCACTCCGGGTTGATCTTGCGGTTAGGGCGTGTTGGATGGATGGGGGCGGCATCGCTAACGCGTCGAGGTCGGGAGGAGACAGCCATGGGGAGGGGCTGCCATCGTCAGGCAGCCCGACGGCGGGCCGGATCAGGCGGCCCAGGGCAGGGCGTCCCCGCCTGGCCCGGAAGCCGGCGTGTCCGACGGTGCTCCCGCTAGGGCCGGGGGTTGCGACAACTGCGCCCGGCGCCGCTCGTCCATCGCCCATGGCAGCCACGAGGCCAGATCCTCCGGCGCCCGCCCCCCGTTGCGCGCGCAGGCGTCGAGGTACTGATCGGTGAAAAGTCTTGCACTCAAGAAGCCGGACAGATTTCGTAGAGTCACGCGTTACTTGGGCCGGATCCTGGGCAAGACTTTTGCACCGGTCAGTAGTCCAGCGTCCAGGCGTAGTAGTTGAGTCCCCACAGCTCCAGCGTCCCGTAGACCGAGTACAGCAGCGCCCCCTCCTCGCTGCCCGATCCGAAGAAGGCCTGTTCGAGACGCTGCTGCACCGCGTGGAACTCCGGCCGTTGCGCAGCCAACGGCCGGTCCGGCTACCACACCGCCCGCCGGCGCTTCGCCAGATGGAACAGCTGGCCGATGCACCGCAGCCAGTCCCGCGACTAGGCCTCCAACTCCGGGTAGCCAGTCCCCACCCGCCGGAAATCTCTCCTCTGATGAGCCCAACACCATGCCAGCCGCACGGTGCCGCCCGCTCGCCGTGCCATGGACTGGTACGCACTCCAGCGATCGCACGCCGCCGGAGGCAGCCCCTGCGCCCGCTCCAGCACCCGCCGCAGCTGCTGCTGCGCCGCAGGCGAGCCCCGGGTCGGCAGAATCCGCATCCGCACCGCCCCTGCAGTCACGCACACCCACCGCCACCAGCGCTGGCGCCCGCCCCCGCTCTCCACCTGCTGCACCGGCCAGGCCGTCTCGTCCACATATTGCACCGCCGCGCCCGCCTGCAGCTGCTCGATCCCGGCCATCAGCGGCTGCCCAGCAGCGCGAAACTCCGCGGTCGGGACCCGAGCCCCCAGCCGCGCCGGTGACGACAGTGTCGCAGAATGCTTGGCACCCTGCCCGCTGTTCCGGCCCGTTTGTGCTGTGCTGGCCACTGTTTCAAACACAAGAGGTCTTGACTTGCCTGACTGCGACGTCCAATTCATTCTCGATTGCCCCGAAATCAGGGGAATCCTACTCGGCCCACCCCGTGAAATTCAGATTGAGGACACTTGTCGGACCCCACGGCGCAGGAGCCGATATTGACCAGGGTTGTCGCCCCTCCCTGCGCCACCTCTCGCCCATGTGAACCGAGACGGTCTATCATGAGGTTGCCATGGCCAGCCTCCTCTCGCACGGGCCCCAAGCGGCAATGGGGGACAGTCCGTTCTTGGCCGGCCGGGGAAATCTCCCCCCTTACTTGGCTGGCCGGGAACCGGAGCAAGCGCTGATCCAGAAATCTCTCAAGATCCTCGCCAAGCGTCGTTCGCTCGCCGGCGACATCATCCTGTACGGGCCGAGAGGGAATGGCAAGACCGCCCTCATCGAATGGGCCCGGCGCGAGGCGGAGGCACTCAAGATCTCGGCAGCCGACTTGCAGGGCGGCAGCCTCCGGTCCGAGGAGCAGCTGGCTTCCGCGCTGTCGGTCGAGCGACGCTGGCTCGAGGCACTGCGCGGCTTCTCGCTGGGGCCCGTCGGCGTCCGTCTGAGGGACCTGCCGTCCGGCCCGGTCGCTTCTGCCCTCGCCCGCGCGGTTCGCAAACGGCCCCAGCTCATCCTGATTGACGAGGCGCACATGCTCGGCACTGAGCCCGGCCAGTCTCTGCTCAACGCGGTCCAGTCGTTCCAGCGCAGGGGCTTGCCCGTGCTGCTGATCCTCGCCGGCACGCCCGACCTGCCTCGCCACCTAGGCACCATGGGCGCGTCCTTCTGGGACCGCAGCGAGCAGCTGCCTATCGGCCGGCTGGATCCGGCCGCTGCCGCCGCCGCCGTTCGTGTTCCGTTCGAGGAGCACGGCCGGTCGATCGAGGACGAGGCCTTGCAGCAGGTGGTGGAGGAAAGCCACGGCTACCCCTACTTCCTCCAAGTTTGGGGAGCCGCGCTGTGGGAAGGCTGCACCGACTTGGCTGTGCCCATCTCGCTCGCCGACATCGACCGCACCCGGCCATTGTTCGAGCGCCGGCGCGACCTCTACTACG
Source organism: Bryobacterales bacterium (assembly GCA_963662745.2). Taxonomy (GTDB): domain Bacteria; phylum Acidobacteriota; class Terriglobia; order Bryobacterales; family UBA6623; genus VXMF01. The sequence continues at coordinate 793,372 of CAXXUI010000001.1, read as the reverse complement.
ACCGGCGACTCGACGAACTGGACCGTGCCGAACTGGTCTCCGTCGCTGCTAGGGTGGCGGCGGAGTTTTCTGACACTGAGCGAGTGCTGCGCAAGCAAGTCAAGGCTGCTATCCAGTCGGCTCTGGAGCGCGGGGGCGAGACCCCGGCCCCGGCCGCGGTCTGGAAGGCTGATCGCGTTCTGCGGGACCGCGGCTACATCTGGCCGGTCGTCCATGAAGGAACGCCGTGCTATGAGCCGGGAATCCCCAGCTTGATGCAATACGTGTCAAACTACGAAGAGGCGAGCTAGTCTCAGGACGCGACGTTGCCCGTCCAGCATCCGTTGGGGACATAGCCGTTCCGCGGTTCGGCCAGCCCTTTCCGACCGATTTCGTCCGCCATGTTCAAGACGATGCGATTCTCAACAGCGTGGTCCCTGCCCCAGCGCGACGCTCGATGCAGGACATTCAGCAGAGGCTGCGGCACGGCGTTACGGCGTTGCGGCAGGTTCCTCGATCGCTAGGAAGGCCGTGTTCGAATCGGCACCGGCCACTGTGAGCACCAGCGGAACGGCAGCTCCTGCGGGAGCGCTGTCCGCCACCCAGAACTGAACTTGGTAGAGGCCTGCCAAGTCGGGGTCGAGACCGGCGAACTCCAAGGGCATCGGCCTGCCGCCCAGACGCACCTCCACCCGTTCCATCGTAACCGCCGGAGGGTTTCCGCCATCGGGCACGCCGGATATCTGAGGGTGCTCCACTGGACCTAGCCCCGTGGCCAAGACCTTCAACAGATCACCGTGCCGGGCCAGTCGATAGCCGAAGACTGACAGGCCTCGGCCGGACACGACCATGCCGTCCGTCGCCAGCGCCACGGCTTGGCCGGACGTGTCCAGCGTGAAGATTCCCGGATTGAAACGGGCGATCGGGACGTCGACTGCCGGACTGGCGTACTTGCCGACCGTCACCGAGAGACGAGCGCTGCGGAGCCCGGCCAGTTCCCACGGCACCTGGAAGTTCCTTTGCCCGGGAGAGGCTAGGACCTGTGGTGCGAGTACAGAATCGTTGAACACAATCCGCCCACCTCCGAGGTCGACCGGGAGGGTGCTACCAGTGGCCGCCGCCGCGCCCTCGGCCAAGCCGATTCCGAACGCAGTGGCCAAGCTTCCGGGCACGAGTCCTCGCCCCAGCTCCAAGGACGCGGCATTCACCACGCCTCCATCGGAGATTCGTGGCGCCGGGCGGATGGCTTCGATTCGGTAGACGACGCTGGGATCCGCGAAGTAGATTTCGCCAACCTCGTCCTCCCCGAACGTGCGGATGCTCAGCGCTGTGGGGAGCGGCCCGAGGGCGGCCCAAGCACCGTCCTCCAAGACAGCCCCGTAGAAGTCTCCGGTGCAGTAGTCGGCGTAGAAGTAAACACCCTCGAACTGGGGGTACGCGGCTCCGCGGTACCGGTATCCTCCAGTGACGGAGCCTCCGCAATTGCCCCCAGAGTTCTCGTACTCGAGAATCGGAAGGACCAAGGAACCGTTGTTGCAGCCTGTCGCCGGACGGAAGCACTGCGAACCCTCCATCAGCCTCCAACCGTAGTTCTCGCCGCCGGAGCTGTCGGCGGGCTGATGTGAGATCTCCTCAACACGATTCTGGCCGACATCCCCGATGAAGAGCTCCCCGGTCAGTCGATCGAAACTGAACCGCCACGGATTCCGCAGACCGTAGGCCCAGATCTCCGGAGGGACGCCCGAGCGGCCCGTGAACGGATTGGACACCGGGGCAACTGCCGGGGCGCCTTGGTCTATATCGACCCGCAACATCTTGCCGAGGACGCTGGTGAGGTCTTGCGCGAGGTTCGGTGGATCCCCCGCTCCGCCACCGTCGCCCATTCCGATGTAGAGATAGCCGTCCGGTCCGAACTGGATCTGTCCGCCGTTGTGGTTCCTCCGAGGCTGGTCTGCTGCGAAATAGATCACCTCCGAGCTAGGATCCGCAACATTCGGATCCTCCGTCACTTGAAATCGGGAAACGACCGTGTTGCTGTCGAGATCGGTGTAGTTGACGAACAGGTAGCCGTTCAAGGAGTAGTCAGGATGGAACGCAACGCTCAGCAGGCCCCGTTCGCCGCCGGCTCGAACTCTGTCTCGAATGTCGAGATACGGCTCCTCGACGAGACTCTCGCCGTCGTAGATCATCACGCGTCCGATCTGCTCGGAAATGAAGAGCCGCCCTGACCGGTCGCCGGCATGAGTGAGCGCTGTGACGCCAGCAACTCCCCGGACCACCTCCGTGAACTTGAGGTCCTCCAGCAGCTGGTTCGCAGCCGGCTGGCTGTACAACAGCTGCGGCAGCAACGCAAGAAGGAATAGGCGGATGGCAGGGATTCTCATGCGTGGGCAGACTCACTGGAGCCAGCCGAACTATCAGCGTAAGGGGTCGCCACCGAGGCTGGTGCAGGCCTCGCTAGGCCGCCAGACCAAGCCTTGAGAGAGCAACAGCTCAATTCTCGAGACATGGCAGCGGATTCGTCCGACGACGAGCACGGTCGATTCGAGCAGGACTAGCGGGAGCGGGGTGACCGGTCGGAGGTCGGTGTCACGACCATGGTCAGCAGACACCTCGTGGGGCGACGAAGCGCTGAACCTCCAGCAGCAGGTGCAAGTCTCGACGTCTGCGTCTGGTCCGCGCACGGCTTCCCCGTTGCGGAGAGAGCAAGGCCCGTCGCGAACGATCCCCCCGGCTCTGATCCAACGTGGTGGAGCCCCAACGCGTCCCAGCGCCTTGCTCGTAGAGGGCCGCTGGACGCAGCGGTGCTCGGCAACGCACGGTCTGTGCCCTCAATACTAGAGCGGGCGGTCGGCTCGGACAGAACCGAGAGACGACAGGACTACGTGGCGCCGGTCCGCACGAGGCCGCCCGGTAGATAGCGAGTACGCACTCCACTCTGCAACCCAGCGGCAGCATCCGGCTTCTGCCACCGGAGGTCTTACATCGGTCGCGTTCACTCGCCACCGGCCCGATAGACATCCCTGCGGATCAAGTGCCGAGGCCAGCCGACACCGTGCGATCAGCCGGCTGCGGCTGGATGACAACAGCATACGGGCCGTACGTCGACGCCCACGCCTCGGAACTCCTCGCAGGCTGCTCAGCGCGGCTGCGGGGCGCCCGGGAGAGCGGTCTTCATCGCTGGTATGATGCCGGCCAGCCGGGAGCGGCGCTAAGGCCGCTCCCGGCTGCTCGGGCCCCGAGCCCGAGTAACTCTGAAGCCGCATGGAGACGCTTCTCGAACTCCTGCCAAGGATCGAGCAGCTGGGCTTGAGAGAGGCGTACCGGCACACCAACGGCTACCGGACTTGGCGCTGGTCCTTCGCCGACTTGTACGACGGCATCCTCCGCTTTTCCGCCTACTTGGCCCGTCGCGAACTCGGCTCTGGGCAGCGCGTCGTGCTCTGGGCCGGCAACCGGCCCGAGTGGGTGGCCGTCTTCTGGGCCTGCTTGGCTCGCGGAGTACAGGTGGCTCCGCTAGACCGACAGTCTTCACAAGAGTTCGTAAGCCGCATCGTGAGCGAGTCTGGAGCGGCCCTGCTCGTCCACAGCGGTACTTGCCCACGCTTCTCGGAGCCAATCGACACGTTCGCGATCGAGGCCCTTGGCGATCTGCCGACGGGCGGGCCTCTGGAGCCCGCGCCGGTGCGCGGCAGCGATGTCGCGCAGATCGTGTATACGTCCGGAACGACCTCCGAGCCCAAGGGCGTGATGCATCGACACCGGAACATCTGCGCGAACCTGGATCCAATCCGCCTCGAGATCGAGCGCTACAGGTGGCTGGCCGCGCCGTTCCAGCCAGTGCGGATCCTCGACATCCTGCCGTTGAGCCATCTCTTCGGGCAGTCCATGGGAATCTACGTGCCGCTCCTCCTGGGAGGCTCCGCCGTCTTCACCACCAAGCTGCACCCCGCCGCGATCCGGGACGCGATTCGCTGCCAGCGCGTTTCCGTGCTGGCGTGCGTGCCCCGCATCCTCGGTAGCCTGCAGGCTGACGTCCGCCGTCAGTTCCCCGACGCGGATGCCGACAGGGAGAGCCCCGGAGGCCCTCTGCAACGCTGGTGGCGCCATCGGGACATCCATCGCGGCTTCGGACTGAAGTTCTGGGCGTTTGTTGTGGGCGGCGCGAAGCTGGACCCCCGCGCCGAAGCATTCTGGTCCCGGCTCGGGTTGCTCGTGATTCAGGGCTACGGCCTCACCGAGACTAGCCCGGTCGTGGCGGTCAACCACCCGTTTCGCGCTCGGAGGGGGACGTTGGGAGAGGTGGTTGGCAGCCACGAAGTCCGCATCGCCGCAGACGGCGAGATCCTTGTGCGGGGCGACAGTGTTGTCGACGAGTACCTCAAGGACGGCCAAGCCGTCCCCGCCGTCGACGACGAGGGCTGGTTCCATACGGGAGATCTGGGAGCGCTCGACGATGAAGGCAGACTGGTGTTCTTGGGGCGCAAGAAGGACGTGATCGTCCTGTCGGACGGTCGCAACGTTCACCCCGCCGACATCGAAGCCGTCCTAGTGGCTGACGGGCAGGTGAAGGACGCTGTCGTTGTGGGCTACGGGCGGTCTGCGTCCCCCAGAGTGCATGCCGTGCTGATCCTTGATAACCCGGGCGCAGATCCGTGGGCCGTCGCCGAACGGGTGAATCCTCGGCTCGAGCCGCACCAGAGAATTCAGAGCGCCTCGGAATGGCCGGGCGATGAGTTCCCTCGAACGGCCTCGACGCTGAAGACACAACGAGGCAGGGTGCTGAAGCGATTGGTGTCGGAGCGCCGACCTCCGACGCGTTCCGGCACCTCCGGGCTAGATGCGGCCCTGCTGGCAGCGACGGGACGCAGTGCTGGACACCTCAGCGCGGATCACCGCTTGGCGGAGGATCTAGGCATGTCCTCGCTGGAGCGGGTGGACATGCTCGCTTCGCTGGAGGACACCTACAGGGTCAGCTTGAACGAGGAGCAACTGGCGCGACTGTCCACCGTGGGCCAAGTGCGCGACTGGGTCGCAAGTCAGTCCGGCCGCTCCTCAAGGGACGGGCCGGCCAGCACTCTCCGCGGCCCCCTCGCCCGGCAGGGCAGCGCTGGGCCTCGGGTCCGACCTCCGCGTTGGGCCCGCCGCCGGCCCGTTCGCGCGATCCGGCGGGCGGTGCGGCGCTGTCTCGTCCTGCCTCTGTTCCGCCGCTACATTCCCTTGGAGGTCTCCGGGGCCAGCGCCCTTGACGACGTCACGCCCCCGGTCCTGTTCGCGGCGAACCACGCGAGCCACCTCGACACGGTCGCGGTACTCGCTGCCCTGCCCCGGGACTGGAGGCGCCTCCTCGCTCCAGCTGCCAGCCAGCAGCACTTCTTTCCATCCTCTGGCCGGCACCGGCTGGGCGAGAGAGTCGGCATGACGGCGCTGTACTGGCTGGCGTGCTCCCTCTTCAACGCTTATCCGCTGTCACAGGAGGTCGGCCAAGTTCGCGATTCCCTCCGCTACACAGGGGAGCTTGTCAGCGCCGGATTCTGCCCCCTCGTCTATCCGGAGGGGAAGATGACTCCGGATGGGGCTCTGCAGCCCTTCCGTCCCGGCATCGCCGCGCTGTCGCAGCGTCTAGAAGCCACCGTCGTGCCCGTTTACCTGCATGGCCTCTACGAGGTCATGTCGAGGCACGACTCGTGGCCGCGTCCAAGTCCCGTGGGGGTCGCGTTCGGCGCACCGATCGCCTCTCGCGAAGGCGAGAGCTACACCGACTTCGCCAAGCGGATCGAGGCCTGCATTCGTTCGCTCCAGGAGGGAATGCGGCGCTGAGGCCGGCACGGCTCCCTGCGAGCCAGTCAGGAAACGGGCACGATGATGTCGGTTCGCCACTTGGCAGGATTCGTCTCAGATCCTGGATCCGTGACGTACACCTCCCACGGAGGGGCGCTGTTCCGCAGGCCTTGCGCCGCGACCCAGCTGAGAAGCGGCCCCCAAGATTGCTCCAGCTTGTCGTACGGGCCCCAGTGGGTCGCTGAGGCCGCGGTGCAGGCCGGCAGCTCGCCAACCTGAACGCGGCCGCATCCAGCCAGCGCATCGCGCGTGGGAATGCCACACTCCAAGTCGGCAGTGCCGTCCCGGACCTCGTGGTAGATCGCGAACGGCGGCCCCGCCGGCTGCTGGCCTTGGCGCTGCATGCAGCCGGACACCTCGCCGAAGAGTTCGCCCATTACGTCGGCGAGCTGATTCATTCCGGCCTTGGCCCGGATTCCGAGGTACGGCTGGGCGCTAACCTGCGTCGTACCGAATTCGTGTTGCACTCCTGATGCCCTCCTGCGGGCTGCACTCCCCGTGACCGAGTGCTCCGGCCACCGAACCACAACCCCGCGCTACTCATGATCGGCCCGGCGCGGCGAGGCGTAGCGCGAGGCCAATTGGCGGCAGGTAGGGGCCGCGCCTTCCGGCGCGGCCCCGTGTCGCCTTGGATTAGAAGATGACCTTCAAGGCCAGCTGGGCCTGCCTCGGCAGGTTGGCTTGGGACGCCACGCGGCCGAAGCCGCCCGTGCCGACCCGGGATCCGGGCGCGTTGAAGATCGGGTGGTTGAGCGCGTTGAACAACTCTGCCCGGAACTGCGTCGTCACTCGCTCGGTGATCCGGAAGCTCTTGAAGATCGAGAAGTCCAGAGACTCGATGAAGTCCGTGCGGATCGACGGATGAACTCGCCCGAGCGTACCGAAAGTGAAGGGCTTGGGAATGGAGAACTGGTCCGTGTCGAACCAAGTCTGCTCGGTCGGATCGAAGCTGCTGTGCTCAACCCGCCCTTCAACGCCGGTCGAGTCCGGGAACTGCCGTCCGCCGAACGAGTGACTGGTGTTGCCCGGCACGCTCATGCGCAGCGGCAGGCCGCTGTTCAGCGTCGCGATGCCGTTGATCTGCCACTGGCCGAGGATCGCGTTGAGCGCCCCGTTCCAACCGCTTCCGAAGCGCTTCCCCTGCCCGAAGGGCAGCTCGTAGGTCGAGCTGACGATGAGACGGTGGGGCTGGTGGTAGGCGGAGATCGAACGATCGCAACGGCGGCAGTAGTAGTTACGCCACAAGGCCGACGTCCAAGCGTTGTCGCTGCCATCGGACATTAGCTTGGAGAACGTGTAGGCCACGACCATGTTGCCTCCGCCCTCGAACCGCTTGGTGAACTTCGCCTGCAGGGAGTGGTAGCTGGTGTTGCCCCAGCCCGGAGCCGCGTTTACGACGCCGGGGAAGTGGGGGTATGGCGTCAGCAGCTGCCCGGCCTGCACCTTAGGCCTGCTCATCACCCCCGCCGGGATCACGCCGTGAAACGGATTGTCCACCAAGTCGAGGATTCCGCTGTCCGGACTGATGTGCCTCGGATCCAGCTGGTCCGTCTGCCACCCGTTGCGAAACGGGACGTGGGTGCCCTTGTTGCCTGCGTAGGCGACCTCTACGGCCGCGAGCGGACCGAACTGCTGGGCGATGGTGAAATTCCACTGCTGGTTGTAGGGCGTCCTCATGATTGAGGGCACCGGGCCGTTACCGTTGAGGCCGAGACCGGCCAACACGCCGCCGCTGGCACCGGGGGGCAGGATCACGCCGTCAGGCATCGGGTCGCTGAGCTTGTTGTGAGGCGTGACGCCGTCCAGCGAAGCCAGCCAGGGAGTCGTCGTCGCGTATGGCGAAGTTGGGTAGTAGTTGGCTCCCCAAGGCGCCATGGCGAAGAACATCCCGTAGCCCACCCGCAGGACGGTGCCCTGAGCGAGCTGGTAGGCGAGGCCGAGGCGAGGCGCAAAGTTGTTCCACTCCGGGTTGCGCAGGTTCCGGCCCGAGTCCAGATCGCGGCCGGCGAACTGCCAGCCCCCACGCAGGTCGAGCCCAGTCGTAGCGGACAGCGGGCTCTGCATGTCCGGATCGAAGATCGAGAACCGGTCGTAGCGCTCGGTCAAGCCAGTCTCGGCGTCCCAGCGCACTCCGATGTTCAGCGTCAGCTTGCGGGACACCTTCCAGTCGTCCTGGATATAGCCTCCGAACGACTTGCTGGAGAAGGCTGGGCGGATGCGGTTGTTGACGCGGCCGCTGTTGCCCGTTCCCAGCAGGAAGGAGGCGTAGCCGAAGCCAGCCGTGGGCGAGACTATCCGCGGGTCAGGCCCCTGCGTCATGCCGCGCGTGAACTGGTAGAACATCTGCCACGAGGCCTGCATGTGGTTGATCAGGTTCACCCGCCACTCTCCACCAGCCTTCAGGTTGTGGCTGCCGACCACTCGCGAGTAGGTGACGTTGACCGTGTGCGACATGTTGGCGGACCGGAAGTTCCAGTGGTGCCGCAGCCCTGGAGCGGTCATCTCCTCGATGTTGAACTCGGGGAAGACCAGCAAGTCCGCTCCGTTCTCAAGGTGCTTGGGCAGTCCCAGCTCCGACGGCGAGAAGCCTTGGAACCAAGATCCCCGGTCTAGGATTGACCGTGCGAATCCGTAGCGCACGGCCAGCAGGGAGGTCGGCGTAAGCGTGTTGCTGTACTCGAACGCCCCGTTGTTGAGGGCCTCGTTGTTGGTGAAGCAGCCACCGTCGGGGCACCCCGGCCCTTCCCATAGCTCCGGTGCCGAACTCACGACGTCGAGAATCGTGTGCCTTACGAAGATGCGCTGGTTCTGACTGAGCTGGTGGTCGACTTTGAACACGTTGCGGTTGGAGTCATTGGGCCGGCCGCCGGCGAACTGGAAGTTGTTGCGGCCCGTGAAGGGCTGGCCAGGGACGTTGGGCTGGGCCCCGTAGTAGGTGGCCGTGGTCAGAGCCACCGGGTCCATGGCGGACATCGGAACTCGGTTGCCCGGAAATGGGTCGCGCAGGAACTCCCCGGGCCTGGCCCCGTCCGGCATCGTTGAGTTGGGGTCGTAGATGGTGCGCAGCTGGCCCTGCGAGTTCAGCGTCTCCGAGAAGTCGCCCACCTGCTGCAGCGCGGTCGGCAGGGTCATCAGCCGGACCGCCTGGGTGCGTTGCCGCCGACCCTCGTAGGCTTCGAAGAAGAACGTGCGGTTGCGGACGATCGGCCCCCCGACGCTGAATCCGAACTCGTTGCGCTGGAAGGTCCCCAGATCGTTGCCGGCGCGGTTGGCAAAGAAGTTGTTGGAGTCCATCTTGTTGTTGCGCAGGAAGTTGAAGACCGTGCCGTGCACCTCGTTGGTGCCTGACTTGGTGGTCAGCGTCAGCACGCCCCCACCGCTGCGTCCGTACTCAGCGGAATACGAGTTGGTCTGGATGCGGAACTCCTCAATGCCCTCGATGGTCGGAAGGGCGCTGTTGGCGTTCATGTTGTTGGTGTTCGAGTTCATGGTGACCGGAACTCCGTCCATCATGATCATGTTGCTCGAGTCACGCCCGCCGTTGACTTGGAAGATGCCGATCGAGTGGAAGCCCTCGCGGAACTTGCCTCTGGCCGGGTCCCTCGTGAACACCCCCGGCGTGAGCACCGCCAGCGAGTAGACGTTGCGGCCGTTGAGCGGGAGATCCATGATCTCCTTGTTCTGGACGACGCCGCTGAGTGTGGAGTTGGTCGACTCGATCAACTGGGCCGTACCCGTGACTGTCACCGACTCGGTGACCTCTCCGATCTCGAGCTCGATGTCGAGGCCGGCCTTCTGCTGGGTCACGATCGGGAAGGGCTCGAGAATGAAGCGTCGGAAGCCGTCGCTCTCGGCCGTGATGCGGTAGTCGCCGGGCGGCAGCTGCGCCAAGACGTAGAATCCGGCCTCGTTGGTCGAGGTGTCGAAGGTGACGTTGCGGTCGATGTCGGTGACCTCGACGGCTACGCCAGGAATGACGGCTCCAGATGTATCGGACACAAGTCCGGAGATGGACCCGGCCGAGGTCTGGGCAAACGCCCCGGCTGGAACTAGCATGCAAACGAGAACGGCACAAGCCGCTCTCAACCCGTAGGTCATGGTCTCCTCTCTTTCCGCGAGCTGCGCCCCAACAGCCCAGTGCCGAGATTCTGCCAACACCGTTGGCTTACTAATCTGTACCCCGTCGCCGGACCCAACGCGCAATCCGCTCGCAGTAGGATTGTAGCCCTTGGAACGGGCCGCGACGGGCCCAAGCGGTTCGGGATTCGAAGGAAAGCGCCGAATCCCCCCCCCCTCCAGCGGGACGGCGCGAAACTCGGCCCGCGAATTCCGCCTTGCGCGGGACCGCGCCGCATCAGGGCGGGCCGCTAGAATGACACCGAGTTGCCCCGGCGCCGCGAACTGCTGTCCTTGGCCGGCTCCGGCCTGCTGCTGACGGCCCTGCTCGCGCTGTGCCTTTGGCTGACGTCGCTGAGCTTCGGCGACTTCCGCCCGCAGAGCCCGACCGTGACTTTCGTGCTCTGGGCGCTCTCTACTTGCGTGGTGCTCGGCACTGCGGCGCTGGGCTTCCTGCTGTTCCGCAGCCTAGTCAAGCTCTACATCCAGAGGCAGCGCAACCGGCCAGGCTCGCGCCTGCGATCCAAGCTCGTCGCGGGCGTGGTGGCCATCAGCATCACGCCAATCGCGCTGCACGTCTACTACTCGGTGACACTGCTGAACCGCAATCTCGACAAGTGGTTCTCCCAGCCCACGGTCGGAGTGCTCAAGAGCGCTGAGCGGTTGGCGGCCCGCACGGCGGAAGAGCTGGCGTCGAGCTTGCTGCGCGACACCGGGAAGCGGGCGGCATCTCTGCCCGAAGACCCAGAGGGTTTAAGGAACGCCCTTAGAGACGCGCTGCGGGAGACCGGGGCGGACCTCGCCGCCGTCCTCAGCACTGACGGAGAGCCGGTCCTGGTGCAGGGAGACGGAGCGCAGGAGGCTCCCGAAGCAGTGCGGTCACCCAGCCCCCGGTTGCTTGCCGATCGGCCCGCCGAGCGTGCTGAGGGCTGGATCCGCGCCGCGGCGGCACTTCCGGACGGGAGGGGCCATCTGGTGCTGGGCCGCAGGCTGCCTGAGTCGATCCTGCAGGAGCAGGCGTTCATCGCGACGCAGGTTCAGCAGTGGCAGCAACTCGAGGCGGCACGCCCCGTCGTGTGGCGCAACTTCGCCTTCACTCTCGCCCTGATTACGATCTTCATGCTGTTCGTCGCTGTCTGGATCGCGCTGTACGCCTCGCGACTGATCACCAGGCCCATCGAAGCCTTGGTCACGGCCACGGGCGAGCTGGCCGGCGGGCGACTGGGCTACCGCGTCGAGACGCCGGCCACGGACGAGCTGGCCGCCCTGATCTCCTCGTTCAACCAGATGAGCCAAGCGCTGGAGACCAAGACCAAGCAGTTGCGGCTGACTAATCGCGACTTGGCGCGCGCGAACGCGGAGTCCGAGGAGCGGAGACGCTTCATCGACGCTATCTTGGAGAGCATCAAGCCGGCTGTGGTCTCAATGACTGGCGATGGAGAGGTTCTGCAGTGCAACGAAGCCGCCCGCCGCTTCGCAGGCGGCCGCCCCATGGACTCTTTGGGCGCGATCGCCAACCTGCTGGGCGACGGCGATCGGGCGGCGTTTCGGAGAATGCTCAAGACCGCGCGACGAACCGGCCAGTCGGCCAGGGAATTCCGGACCGAGGAGCGCGGTCTTCCGAGACACCTTCACGTCACCGTCTCCTCCTTGGATCCAGAGGACAGCCGCGTCCGGTTCGTGGTGGTGGTCGAGGACACCACCGAGATCGCGCGCGCACAGCGGTCCGAAGCGTGGCAGGAGGTCGCCAAGCGCATGGCTCACGAGATCAAGAATCCGCTCACGCCCGTTGCACTGGCTGCCGGCCGGATCGATCTGCTGCTGGACCGCTTGGATGCAGCGGCCGAATCCGACGAGCGCGAGGACCTGCGTGCACGGCTCCGGCAGTCCGTGCGGACGATTGATCGTGAAGTTGAGTCGCTGCGGTCCTTGGTGGACAGCTTCTCCGACATCACGCGGTTTCCGGCGATACGGCCCGAGCCGACCGACCTGAACGCGGTGGCGCGAGACGCGGTGAGCGTCTTCGACGGCCGCCTGACCGACATCAGGCTGGCGTTCGCGCCTGGTCGGGGCCTGCCCCCCGTGATGGTCGACCCCCAGCCGTTCCAGAGGGCGATCGTCAACCTAATCGACAACGCCGCCGAAGGAGTGCAGGACTGCTGGATGAAGGAGATCGTGGTGTCGACCCGCTTCCGCGGCGACGGCGGCTACGCCGAGGTCGAGGTTGCGGATTCCGGACCGGGCATTCCCCGAGCAGCAAGGAGGCAGCTGTTCCTCCCCTACTTCTCCACCAAGGATCGCGGCACCGGTCTCGGTCTCTCGATCGTGCGCAGCATCGTCGAGGAGCACAAGGGGAGGATTAGGATCGAGGACAACCATCCGACTGGCTCGCGGTTCATCATAGAGGTTCCGGCGACTGTGCCGGTGGCGGCGGCCTCATAGAGGCGAGGGCATGCGACGCGCATCCAAAGGCAGGATTCTGATCGTCGACGACGAGCCGGGCATTCGCGAGACACTGGCAGGCGTCCTCCGCGACGAGGGCTACGAGACGGAGTGCGCGAACAGCGGCGAGAGCTGCCTGGACCTGCTCGCAGTCAAGAGCTGCGCAGTCGTGCTGCTCGACATCTGGCTTCCGGGAATCGACGGCCTGGAGACGCTGCAACGCATCTCGGAGCTGGACGAGGGACTGCGGCCGGTGGTGGTGATGATCTCCGGCCACGGGAGCATTGAGAGCGCGGTGCGCGCCACCAAGCTCGGAGCTCACGACTTCCTGGAGAAGCCCCTCTCCGTCCCCAAGGTCGTGCTGGCCGTGCGCAACGCGCTGGAGCGATGGGAGCTGCTCGCTCAGAACGCCGCGCTCCGCTCCTCCTCCCAGACGGCCTTCCGCATCCTCGGCGACAGCGTGCCGATGAAGGCTGTGCGGCACCAGATCGAGCTGATGGCTCCCACTAACGGGCGCGTGCTGATCTACGGGGAGAGCGGCGCTGGCAAGGAGCTGGTCGCCCGCGCCATTCATGCCCAGAGCCAGCGCGCCGCAGGACGCTTCGTCGAAGTGAACTGCGCGGCGATTCCCGAGGAGCGGATCGAGAGCGAGCTGTTCGGGCACGTGGCCGGCTCCTTCACAGGTGCCGCGGAGGACAAGACGGGGAAGTTCCGGCTGGCCGATGGCGGCACGCTGTTCCTCGACGAAGTCGGCGACATGAGCCTCAAGACCCAATCCAAAGTGCTGCGCGTTCTCGACGAGCAGCGCTTCGAGCCGGTCGGCTCGGGCCGGACGGTTCAAGTGGACGTGCGCGTGGTAGCCGCGACCAACAAGCACCTCGCGGAGGAGATCGCGATCGGCAACTTCCGGGAGGACCTCTTCTACCGGCTGAATGTCGTGCCGTTCCACGTGCCTCCCCTGCGAGACCGGCTGGAAGACATCCCCGTGCTGGCGCAGCACTTTCTAGACGAGTTCTCCTCGTCGTATGGCCGCAAGCCCAAGCGCCTGCTCAAGTCGGCGGCGGCCGTGCTAGCCACCCACAACTGGCCGGGCAACGTCAGAGAACTGCGCAACCTGATGGAACGAATCGTCATTTTGCACGACGGATCCACCGTCGGCGTGCGGCAGATTCCCGACGCGGGCCGCCTCGGAGACCGTCCTCGCGCCCCGGTGGCGGGGTTCACCAGCCTCAAGGAGGCCCGCAAAGCCTACGAGCGCGAGTACGTGATCCGCACGCTGGAGGCGACCAAGGGCAACGTGACGCGGGCGGCAGCGGCGCTCGGCCTGGAGCGGAGCAACCTGCACCGTAAGATGAAGTCGCTGGGAATTCGTTCCGACGCCTTCGTGCGGTAGTGGCGAGAGGCGTGGCCAGTCGCGCACCCCACCGACGCGGCGAGCGTCGCGCCCTATCTGACCGGACGGCGGTCCCGCCGTCGACAGCGCCCCGCCCGAGCGGTCGCTCGGCCTAGTTCCTGCGCCCCTGTGTGACAATGGCATTGAGCAGCCACGCGCAGGTCCAGCTCGGTTACGTTCATGCCGCAAGACGCGAGCCGCGACCCGTCAGACGGCGGCGACGGAGCAGCCTTCCGCCCTTTGTGGCGAGCGATTCCGGACGCGATCCGAGGTTCCAAGGAGGACTACACCAAGGCCCCCTTGTCTAGGGCCATCCTGCTGCTAGCAGTGCCGATGATGCTCGAGCTCCTGATGGAGTCGACCTTCGGCCTCGTCGACATCTACTTCGTCGGCAAGCTGGGATCGGCCGCAGTCGCCGCCATCGGCCTGACCGGATCACTGATCATCGTCGTGTTCGCCCTGATCATGGGCCTCTCGATGGGCACCGCCGCCATGGTGTCCCGGCGGATGGGCGAGCGCCGGCCCGAGGCGGCGGCCGTGGCCGCCTGGCAGGCGATCCTGGCGGGAGTGCTCGCGTCGGTGCCGGTCAGCGTGCTCGGAGCCCTCTTCTCCCGCCGCCTGCTGGGCCTGATGGGCGGCACTGAGGCGGTCGTGGCCGGCTACGGCTACACCGCCGTGCTGTTCGCCGGCTCGGTCACGATCTTCCTGATCTTCCTGAACAATGCCATCTTCCGGGGCGCGGGCGACGCGGCCGTCGCCATGCGTGCGCTCTGGCTGGCGAACTTGGTGAACATCGTGCTGGATCCGCTGCTGATCTTCGGGATCGGGCCGTTCCCCCGGCTCGGGCTGGTCGGCGCCGCCCTCGCCACGACGATCGGGCGGGGCCTCGGCGTCGTCTACCAGTTGGTCGTGCTGTTTCGGGGCACCAGCCGCGTCGCGATCACGCGGGCCAGCATCCGCTGGGACGGCCAAGTGTTCCGCCGTCTGCTGCGCGTCTCGGCCACCGGCATGCTGCAGTTCTTCGTCGCCACGGCGGCTTGGCTGGGTGTGATGCGCATCATCGCGCTGTTCGGGCCGCTCGTGCTGGCCGGCTACACGATTTCGCTGCGCCTGATCCACTTCGCCATCCTGCCGTCCTGGGGGGTTAGCAACGCCGCAGCGACATTGGTCGGCCAGAACTTGGGGGCAGGCCATCCGGAGCGGGCCGAGGAGGCGGTCCTCAAGACCGGGTTCGCGAACTTCGCGATGCTCGCGGTCATCGCCGTCGTGTTCTGGAACTTCGCCGACCCGCTGGTCGGCGTGTTCACTACCGACGCAGAGGTCGCCGCCCGGGGCGTCGAAAGCCTCAAGATCCTGAGTTCGGGATATGTCTTCGCGGGCTTCTCGATGGTGTTCGGACAGGCGTTCAATGGCGCCGGGGACACCGCCACCCCGACCTGGATCAACCTATTCTGCTACTGGTTCTGGCAGATCCCGCTCGCCTACTGGCTGGCCAAGCCGGCCGGCGTGGGCGTTATGGGCGCGTATTGGGCGCTCGTGATCTCGGGGGCGACTTGGATGGTGGTGGGCTACGTGATGTTCCGCCGGGGCAAATGGAAGGAGCATTCCATCTGAATGTCGGTCCGGACGGTGCTCAACACGCTGGGCTGGGCGCTCTTGGCCGCGGGGTCGGCGGGAGCCGCCACTTTGGAGTGGTCCGACCTGCCAAGCCTGCCGCGGCAAGCCGGCTCCGACGGAGCGTTCGTTGCGATCGTCGACGGCAGGCTGGTGGTGGCGGGCGGAATTCCTGGATTGAGCGGGGGCGCTCCCACCAACCGGGCCTGGCTGCTGAACTCCCCGGACGGCGACTGGGAGGAGACGACTTCCCTGCCCCGCCCGGCTGCCTTCGGAGCCTCCTCATCGTTTGGGGACTTGGCAATCTTCGCGGGCGGGCTGGCCGGCGATAGCCTCGAACCCTCGGCGGCCGTGGTCACGGCCCGATTCGACGGCGGCGCCCTCGCCTACGGCTCGCTGGCTCTCCTTCCCCGCCCCACCGCGCTGGCGTCGGGCGCCGTCCTTGACGGCGTCCTATACGTGGCCGGAGGTCGGACCCCGTCCAGCTCGGCCGGCGCCGACAACGCGGTCTGGAGTCTGGACCTGACTCTGGAGCGCAATGCTTGGCACCCGGAGGAGCCGCTGCCCGGTCCCGGGCGCCTCGGGCCGGCGGTTGTGGCGGTGGAGGATGCGCTCTACCTGTTCGGGGGACGTCAACCGGCGTCGGCGGGCGGCAGCGGAGAACGTCTGGTGGGCGCCTACCGCTACCAGCCGGACGGCGGCTGGAAAGTGCTGGCCCCGCCTCCAGAGGGCCAGGGAAACATCGCGGCCGCGCCACTGGGGCCGACTCATGTGGCGCTCTTTCGGGCTGCGGAGCCAGCGGCGGCGTACCATACGGTGACCGACACGTGGGTGTTGCTCGGCGGTGCTCGGACGGGCCCCGCTCCGCAGGCCGCGTTGGCTTGGAACGGCGCGATCGCAGTCCTCGGCTCTGGCCTGCCGTCCGACGAGCAAGGCTCGCCAGTAGTTCAGGCCGCCCTTGCTCCAGAGACCTCCGAGTTCTCACCGGTAGACTACCTGACCCTCGGTTGCTACCTCCTCGGGCTGGTGATGATGGGCCTCTACTTCGCGGGCAAGGGCTCCGACACAGAGGACTTTTTCTTGGCGGGCCGAAGGATGCCGTGGTGGGCCACGGGCCTCTCGATCTTCGGGACGCAGCTGTCCTCGATCAGCTTCATGGCCGTGCCGGCCAAGGTCTTCGCCACCGACTGGGTCTACTTCCTGCTGCAGATGACGATCGTCATGATCGCCTTCCCCGTAGTCTTCCTGTACCTGCCGCACTTCCGCCGGCAGAGGATGACCAGCGCGTACGAGTACCTAGAGGCCAGGTTCAACCTTCCGGTGCGCCTCTACGCCAGCTTGTCGTTCGTGCTGTACCAGCTGGGCCGCATGGCCATCGTGCTGTTCCTGCCAGCCATCGCGTTGACCGCGGTGACCGGGATCGACGTGTACTTATGCATTCTCGTCATGGGCGTGATGGCAACCGCCTACACGGTGATCGGCGGCATCAGGGCAGTGATCTGGACGGATGTCGTGCAGGTGTTCGTGCTGTACGGAGGGGCCCTGCTGAGCCTGATCATCCTGATCCAGAGCCTCGACGGCGGCCTCAGCGGCATCGTCTCGGCCGGCTTGGAGTACGACAAGTTCCACATGTTCAACTGGACTTGGGACTGGACCACCACGGCCGTGTGGGTGGTGCTGGTCGGGAACCTGTTCATGAACCTGGTCCCGTACACATCGGACCAAGCGGTGGTGCAGCGCTACTTCACGACGAAGGACGAGAAGTCCGCCGCCCGGTCAATTTGGACGAATGCGGTGCTGCTGGTCCCCTCGACGCTGACCCTGTTCCTGCTGGGCACCGGCCTGTGGGCCTTCTACCGGACGCATCCAGAACTGCTCAACCCGGCGCTGCCCACCGACTCGATCTTCCCGCTGTTCATCTCCCAGCAATTGCCGGTCGGCGTCGCCGGCCTGCTGATCGCCGGCGTGTTCGCGGCATCCATGTCGACCTTGGACAGCAGCCTGAACAGCGTGGCAGCGGCTCTGGTGACGGATTTCTACGCGCGGTTCCGTCCGCGTTCGTCCGAGGCGGTGCGACTGAAGCTAGCCCGCTGGCTCACAGCGGGCCTCGGAGCGGCGGCGACAGCGGCCTCGATCGCGCTGGCGACCTTCGACATCGGGTCTTTGTGGGACGCGTTCCAGGGAATGATGGGCCTGCTCGGAGGCGGCTTGGCCGGTCTGTTCGCGCTCGGGATCTTCTTCAAGCGGGCCAACGGCCGCGGAGCGATGACCGGCGCGGTGGCTAGCGTGGTGATCCTGTACTGGGTTCAGCAGCACACCGAGCTGCACTTCTTCTTGTATGGAGCGGTGGGCGTGCTCAGCTGCGTTGCGGTCGGCGTCCTGGCGAGTTCGCTGCTGCCCCGCGCCGCTCGCTGACCGGCACTCGCGGGTCAGTACGGCGAGTAGGCCTCGCCTGCGTCCCTGATCAGATCCGCGCTGTTGGTCAGCCGGTCGAACAGTCCCCGCAGCCGGCTGCGGACATGGCGTTCCGGATCGGCAGCGTCGGGAAGGTAGCCCGCCAAGCTGGCTTGGGCGGCCGCCTGCCTGAGCAGCATCGCTCGTCCGCTGGCCTCGTAGCGCGGAAAGTACGCCGCGAACACCTGCCCGGGCGCCTGGCTCGTGACGTTCGCGACATAGAGCGGATGCCGGGCCAAGAGCCGTTGGCTCTCCTGCGCCAGCGTGGCAGCCATCTCGCCCTCCCCCAGCAGTGTCGCGACAGCCCAATTCACCTCCAAAGCGGCCCATCCCACATCGAAGTAGGCAAGGAAGCCGGCGTAGGTCCCCGCGCCGGCGGCAAACCTTTCCACTGACTCGGCAGTCAGGAAGTCCGTGTAGGGAGTGTCGCCCCGGATACCTCTCAGGAGCTGGCGGAAGGTCTCTAGATCAAAGCCCTCCGTGCCGCTCAGAACGGGGGACTGCGCCACCGCCTCCTGAACCGAGCCGACGACTTGCAGCGCCTTGCGCAGCGACTCGGGATTCTCGGCGGACGGCAAGGCCACCGGCATTAGCAGCGCCCCGACAAGGACCGTCACTGGGTGGACGGTGCCCATGCGGCAAACCGCCCAGTCCCCAATCCGAACCAGTCCGAGCAGACGGTGGAAGGCGAGGCGAAGGAGGAACCGTCGCGCAGGACCGTCGCGCCAACTGCCAGAACAACTCGCGACTATCTCGCCCGAGCCCTCGCTTGGCCCAGCGAGACGGGTCCCCCGATCACGGCAGTGCTCCTCCGGAACGGCCGATCGCAACACTACTCCCTGAGACCGAACACGAAGATGGCGTTGCCGGAGGTGATGGCGATGCGCTGCTTCCCGTCCGCCGTGAACGTGATCGGGGACGCGGCGATCAGACCGCCCAAGTTCCTCCGAAACAGGTTCCGGCCGGTGAACGAGTCCAGCACCAGCATGTAGCCCTCGTTGGTGCCCGTGACCAAGATGTCCCCGTCTGTGGACAGCAGGCCTCCCTGACCGACGCCGGTCATCCGGAACTCCCACTCCATGTCACCGGTGGTCGGGGACAGCGCCCGGATGGCTCCGTAGCCCTGCTGCTCGGCAGAATCCTTCATGGTGTCGGGCCACACACCCTGCGGCAGGCTGCCGACGTACCGGTTGCCGCGCGTGTAGAGCGGATCGCCCTTGTGGTAAATGCTCGAGTACTCCCAAGCTGATACGTAGAACAGGCCGGTCGTGGCGCTGTAGGCGGGCGAGTACCAGTTCGTCCCGCCTTGAACGGCGGGCCACACGCGGACGCCCTCTCGGGTGGGAGAGGCCTCAGGAATTCTGATCGGCCTGCCATTCTCGTCCAAGCCCTCGGCCCACGTGACCTTCACAAAGTTCTTGCCCAGCAGGAATTCGCCGGTCTCGCGATCCAGCACGTAGTAGAAGCCGTTGCGATTCGCCCACAGCATCAGCTTGCGCTGCCGCCCCTCCCATTCCCGATCGACCAGTACGGGGATCTGCACCGCGTCCCAGTCCCACTCGTCATGCGGGGTGAACTGGAAATACCAGACGAGCTCTCCGGTGTCCGCGTTCAAGGCCACCACCGAGTCCGAGTACAGGTTGTCGCCGAGGCGGACGTCGCCGTTCCAGTCCGGGGCGGGATTGCCGACGCCCCAGTAGGTCAGGTTCAGCTCGGGGTCGTAAGACCCGGTCACCCAGATCGATCCTCCGCCGCGCTTCCACGAGTCCCCCGACCAAGTCTCGTTGCCCGGCTCACCCGGTCCGGGAATGGTGTTGAAGCGCCAGATCTCCTCGCCGTTGGCGGGATCCAGCGCGGCGATAAAGCCTCGGATGCCGTACTCTCCGCCCGCGCTGCCCACAATGAGCTTGTCCTTCACGACCAACGGCGCGTGCGTCAGGGAGTAGCCTCCGGACGGGTCGACGATCTGCTTGGAGAAAACGACGCCTCCCATCTTGGCGTCCAAGGCCACCAGTTTGCCGTCGATGGTGCCCATGTAGAGCGTCTCGCCGAGAATCGCTAGGCCACGGTTAACTCGACCGCAGCAGACATTGACCTTGCCTTCGAGGACATGGCTGTACTGCCAGAACTTGCGGCCCGTGACGGCGTCGGCCGCGACGACGTCGTTGGGCATCTGGACGATGTAGATGACGTCGTCGACAACCAGCGGCGTGGACTCGAACTTGTTGAGCGACGCGGCTTGGAAGACCCACTTCAGCTCGAGGTCACCGATGTTCTCGCGATGGATCTCATCCAGCGAGGAGTGGTGCCGGCTGTCGTACGTGCGGTTGTAGGTGAGCCAATTGCCTGGCTCCTCGCCGGCGCGCGCGATGCGCTCGTAGGTGACCTGCGCCGGCGCCAAGGCGGCGGCGAGAAGCAGCCACGAGGCTGCGATCATCGGCTTATTCGGCTGCATCAATCGGTCCTCTCAGTCTCAACCCAGCGAGGTAGGCCATCAGGTCGTCCATGTCGGACCCTTGGATCTGGCCCTCGAAAGACGGCATGGCGGACGACCGGTCCACCTCAAACTCGGCCAAGTCTTCCTTGTTCAGCGAGACCAGCCGCCCGGCAGGGTCGATCAACTGCACGGAGAAGGTGTCCTCGTTCAGCCTCATTCCCGAGACCGGCTGGCCCGCATTGGTCTTTCCGCGGACCGTCCAGTGCCGCGGCAGTACGGAGGCGTCGGGGTCGAGGACTGCGGCCTGCAGGTGACCCAAGGAGCGGACGGCGCCGATGTCGCTGAGGTCCGGCCCCATGCGGCCGCCCTCCCCCAGTATCTTGTGGCAGCCCGCACATCCGTTGGCGGCGTAGACCGCCTTCCCGTTCTCCGCGTCGCCGGAGACCTGCTGGGCGGCGCGGCCCGCGCTCAACGAGCGCACAAACGCCACCAGCTGCCACATCTGGCGACCGTTGAAGAAGATTCCCGGCATCTCAGTGCCGGGAATCCCGACCGAGATCGTGTTGTACAGGTCGCGGTCGGTCGAGCCGTGGCGAAAGACTCCTCGCGTCAGGTCGACGCCGCGGGCGCCCTCGCCCTCAATCCCGTGGCACACTGCGCAGTGCGAGCGGTAGATCAGCCCGCCGGCATCCACATCGTCCTGGGAAGTGAACGGATTCTTGACAACGTCATCGGCATGCTGCGCCGCCGCCGGCACAGCCAAGGCCGCCGCTGCCAGGAACGCCATGCATCTTGCACTCAATGGTCCCTCCTGCGCCCGGGCTGGCCCCGGGCGATACAACATTCTAGCGGATGCCGGACCGATCGCTGCCATGCGGCCCCTGTCGGGGCGTCACCACAGGCGGTAGCAGGCCAGAGTGTCCTTGTCCCGACAGAAGAACAGGCCTCCCGCCACCGCGGGGAAAGCACGCGTCTCGCCGGCCAGCACCTGTGCTCTGGCGAGCACCTCGAACTTCTCCCGGGACGCCGGAGCCAGCACCAGCTCGCCAGTCTCGAGCAGGAGGAGCAGGCGGTTCCCGACCCGAGTCACGGAACCAGCGCGGAGGCCGCTCGCCGACCAGAGCACCTTGCCGGTCAGCAGGTCGGCAGCGCGGAAGCTCTGGCCGTACTCCTGGCGGCCGTGGAAGCCGAACAGCGTCCTTCCGGAGCGGACGCAGCTTGAGTAGTGGTTGTCGATCACGTCCTCGCCCGACCACAGCACCTCGATTTCGCGATTGCACAGCCGGGCGGCGACTGAGCCTGTGCCGTACGACGCCGACAGGAAGACGACGTCGCCGAAGACGATCGGCGTGGCGGCGTTGACCGAGGCCCGGCTGCGCGAGCGCCACCGCCGTTCGTAGACGACTTCTCCAGACTCGGGAGACAGCGCGGCGAGGCCTTCCCGCGTGAAGAACACGGCGAGCTGGCGCCCGTCGAATGCGGCGGCCACCGGCGATGAGTAACTGGCCTCGTGATCCGTGGCCGTCCACAGAGTCTCGCCGGTGTCCGCATCGAAGGCGACGATGCCGGCCTGGGGAGATCCGCCGACATTGGCCAGCACCCGGCCGTCGAGGACCAGCGGGGTCGATGCCGCGCCGAAGAACCCCTTGGGGACGGAGAATTCGCGGTGAGTGTCGACGGACCAGACCTCCCGGCCGTCGTTGAAGTCCAAGCACGTCAGCACGCCTTGCGCTCCGAAGAGGTACACCCTTCCTCCGGAAATCACGGGCGTCGCCCGCGGCCCGTTGTCGAATCCGAAGTCGTCCCGGTAGGAGGTCGGCCGCTCAAACTTCCACACTGTCGAACCCGTGCCGGCATCCAAGGCCTCAACTACCTCCTGCCCTCCCAGCCTGTGGAAGAGCACGAGCCGTCCGTCCGCCACCGCCGGGGCGCTGAATCCGGCACCAACCTGCCGGTCCCACACCAGTTCCGGACCTGAGTCGGAGAAGGGCGCGACAGTGGCAGCACCCCGATACGCTCCGTCCCGATCGGGACCGCGGAACTGGGGCCAGTCTTCCGCGGAAGCAGTTCCTGCGGAGAGAACGGCCACTAAGGCTGCTTGAAGCCAAGTCACAGCGCTGAGTGCCATCTTACCGCTGAGGCAAACCCGCAACGCCGGGCCCCGCGGATTCTCGAGGCGGCACCGAGGCTTCGTGGTGCGACAGCCTCAGCAATGGGCGCCAACACAGATCGGCGGTCGCCAAGCAGCTCCCAGCAAGTCAGCAAGAGCTGCTCGTCGCAAGCGGGACGCGTCGCGGCACTCTTTGCGAGGGACGCAATCGATCGCCCATCTCGGCGGGTCCGGGACTCCGCAGCGCTTCAGCCTTGCTAACTTCACCGCCCTCTCTTGACTGCGCCCGACATCGGAACTTGACACGGCGGTGCATTGTTCGGCGCGACTCCGTCCCGAGCCGGCCGCCGGGATCGGCCGCAGCTGTTAGGCTCGCCGGTGCCTGCTGTGAAATCTGGTCGGGGCCGAGGCACAGTTCTCCCTATAGGCCGCCGCCGCGTTCTTAGCGGCCACAGGTTGGTGCTCGGCAAGTCCCGGAACTGCGACACTAGGCCCCGCTGTAGCCCCGTCTATGACAGTCAGGCCCGGCGCAGTTGGGTTGGTGGATGGAGCTGATGTTACTGAGTGCTTTGTCTTGACTCGGCCATCTCTGGCAGGAAGGCGTGCTGCGTGAGCATGCACAGCCAGCGTGGTGCGTTGCGTTCCACAAAGAGCCGTTCGTAGTCGATGTTTGGATCGAGAGGGAAGAACCGAGCCAACCGAATCTCGGTCCTCGTCTCGGTGGACTACGGACTCGCGAGGCCCCCATTCCGGGCCAGCAGGTCGGCCAGCACCTCTGCGTCCGAATGGTCGGCGGGCCACCCGTAAGCGGCGGCCACGGATGCGTCCAGCCGGGAATGCGCGTCGGCAAGCCACTGCGGCCGGGCGTTGTAGAGGTCAGTCAGGGTCCGCTTCTTGAGCGCCTTCGCCGTCGCCGCGTCGCGCGGCACCGCACGGCGGGGGTATCCGGGCGCGGGTTCCTCGACCCACCGGACCCACTCGGGTGGGTTGAGCCAGCGGTCGCGGAGTTCGACGAGCCGCCGCGCCGCCGAAGCGATGGCCTGCGCCCGTGGATCATTGAGATAGTCGGACGCGGGCACGTCCGGTCCGAGCCCTTCCGGAAACGGAAAGGTCTCGAATGTGGTGGTGGGGGTGTAGCGCGGATCGTTGCCCTTGCCAAGCCAAGTGCCCATGCGGAGCGACCAGACCTCATGGAAGCGGCTGTGCAGGATCCCGAACGTGGTGTCGTCGTCGCGGGCGACGGCGATGAGAGCGTGATCGGGACAAATGCGCGAATCTAGCCAAGCGAAGAGGCGGTACTTCGAGACACACGGCGTCACGATGTACCGCGCCAGCCCGTGGAGAGCCTTCCACATCCCCGGTCTCGGCCTGAGGTGCCGCCACCAGTAGAGACGGTGGGCCTCGCTACGATTCCGTTGTCGCTTCGGGTGGATGTGCTCTTGCGCGTGCTGGAAGGGCGCTTCGTAGAGGGCGACGTCTACTTCCCTCATGGTCCAACCGAAGTCGATGATCCACTTGTCGGCGGAGCGCCGGGTGACCGCCATGCCGTTCATCCACGGCTTGAGCACATCCGAGTTCGGTCGGCCGTTTGGATTCGAGGGCTCCCGAAGCCAGCTTCGGGCGAGGTCGCCGGGAATGTCGAACGGCCCCCCCTTGGTGTCGCCCATGAAGGCCACCCCGCGATTGGGGGCAAGCCGTCGGGCCTTCGTCAGGTCCGCTCCTGCCTTCCCCTCCGTTGCCGCCGTCAGGTCCGTGTAGATGGCATCCACCCCTTGGCCGTTCAGCCGGAGTTCCTTGAGTTCGTCGTCCGATGTCGCGAAGCAGACCAGAGAGACGCGCACGGCAGCGCCGGCGATCACCCATGGCTCGTCGCTCCACGCCTCGAAGATTGCCCGTCCTTCCGTCGCCCTCTCCAGCGCTTGGCGGTTCGCTCCGCCACGGATCGAGTTGGTCGCGACCAGTCCGACCCTCTTCGAGGCCCCACGGCCCAGATGCTCTCCGGCCTTCATGAACCAGTAGCAGACCAGATCGGCCTCGCGCGGCACCCGGCCCTCGTAGGCGCTGAACATTGCGGAGACATGCTCCTCGCCGAGGTTGGCGATGAGTCGCTTGCCGCCCAGGAACGGGGGGTTGCCGATGATCGCGTCCGCTTCGGGCCACTCCGGCTCTCCACCCTCCGGGGCTAGGATCGCATCGCGGCATTCGATAGTTTCCAAGGGATCGAGGATCGGCTGCCGCGAACCCGGGAACCCGTTGCGACGCATCCACTGGATCTCTCCAATCCACACCGACACGCGGGCCAGCTCAGCCGCGTAGGCGTTCACCTCTATGCCCTTCACGTTCGCAGGACAGACCGACGGGAAGGCGCGCTGGAGCCCCATCGCCTCCGCTTCCAATTGCACCCGGTGTTCCAGGTCGTGGAGGGCGTGAAGTGCTAGGTAAAGGAAGTTGCCCGACCCGCAGGCAGGATCAAGTACGGTGAACCTTCGCAGCCGCTCCAGGAACTTACTGAGCGCATTCTCCGCCTTCTTGCGGTCGAGCGTCTTCGTGCCCTTTGACTTGGCTGCATTCGCGTGCTCGAAGTTCTTGGCTATCCCGGCCTTCACGGTGTCCCACTCGGCCAGCAGGGGACGAACGACCACCGGGTCGATGATCCGCATGATCTTGTCCCGGTCCGTGTAGTGCGCCCCGAGCTGAGAGCGCTTGTCGGGATCGAGGCCCCGCTCGAACAGCGTGCCCAGGATCGAGGGGTCGATGTTCGACCAGTCGAGTCCGGCCGCCCTCAGTGTCGTCTCGATCTGGGCCTTGTTCATAGGGAGGGTCGCGTCATCCTCGAAGAGCCCGCCGTTGAACCACTCGACAGTCTCGAACCCTACCCGGCCACCAACGGACATCGCCCCGAACAGATCGCGGGCCAGCATCGCGAACGCATCGGGCTGCTGGCGCGCGTGCTCGAGCATGCGAGTGAACATGGAATTGGGGAGCAGTCCCACGTCCTCGGCGAACATGGAGAACACGAGGCGGTTGACGAAGTGGGCCACCTCCTGCGGGGCGTGGCCCTGGTCCCGGAGCGACTGCGCGAGCTGCGCGAAGGTCTCGGCAGCCCGTTCCGTGAGCGTCTGTCGGGTCTCCTCTGGCCGTAGCCGCTCGGGATCGGACATCGCCCACTTGAGCTTGTCCCGGACGGCCCCGTCCGCGAGATCGTCCAGCCCGAACTCGTGCGTCTTGCTCACGGAGTTCGTCCAGTTCGTCCGGATCCGGACCTGGAGCATGTTGGAGACGATGAGGAGCGGCGGATTCTCCAGCGCGAGCGCGTACTGCCTCAACTGGTCGAACGCGGCGTCAAGGTCCGCGTGCTTCCCCTTGTACTCCCAAGCGAAGCAGTGGCGCTTCCACACATCCGCCCAACCTCCTCCACCAGAGTCCTTGAGGGCTCCGCGCTCGAAGCAGTAGTGGTCGCCCTTCGGGTCGGCCTCCACTGGCGTGGGCTCGTCGAGCAGGCGGCACAAGTCGATGAAGTGCTCCTGCGCTGCGGAGCGCTCCTTCAGCTCCGAGGCATGCCACTTCGCAATGAATTCGTTCGGGGTCACCGTTCTCCCGGTGTCGAAGGGTTCTTGCCGATCTTGTACCTACTCTCGTCGTCCGGCCGGGCGTATGTCCATGCTCGGCAGCCAGCGGATCTGAATGTCAGGCGAATCTCACACCTGCAAGGTGCGGGAAGGCTCGAGAGCGCCGCTGAGAGCGCGACGGATCCCGTTGGCATCGAAGGGAGCGACTGAATGCCAGTATGGCACACGGTGCCGCTAGCAAGTGGGTGCGGACAAGGCAAAGACCAGATCAGGGTTGATCGGCAGGATTCGGGTGGGAGACAGGGGCAGGGGCGTCCCATTCGGGCGAACCCGACCACAGGCGATAGACGGGGCGGCGACGACGGGTTCCTAGGACATCGGACCTACCTACCATGATTAGCTCATGGGTTGCGTCGACAATTCTAGCGCGGAAGACGAGGTCGGAGCGGATGTGCCGAATCAAGCCCTCGACAGGAGGGGCATCCAAGCCCAAAGGCGGGTTGCCGGACTCCGAAAAGAGTTCCTGGAATCTCCCCGTGAGGTACAGCGCCGCGTAGAGAACGACGATGTGCACGTACGACAGGCATCCGAAGTACACCGAATTGACCAAGCGGTACTTCATGTTCCTGCCCTTGTCGACGTCCTCAGGATTGACGCCGACCGCAAGCAAGGCAGGTAGTTCGTTGGTGTGGGCGCCCTCGTAGTCGGCTACGATCTTTAGCGCGTCTCTGACGGTGTAACTGACTGAGTTGACCTGCAGGGCCTTGGCATCTAGCCAAGCGTCCATTGGAATGGGGCGCGTAGTCAGATCGAAAGGGCTGTGAATCACGCACCACCTGTCGTCGAGGAAGTCGACGCCGTAGAGTCTTCCGAACGCGATTTCGTGCTTCGTCTCTGGGACGACCACTGCCTGCTTCTTCCCCGCGACATCTTCGATGACCAATTCTCGGCGCTTAGAGCGCCACGACATCGTTGCACGGCGATATCGACCCTTTCGACCACCGAGGGGGTGGAAGGTCGGGCCATCGATGGTCTTCTTGAGGAGTGCGCCTTCGCTGTCGATGCAAATGTTCCGCAAGGGAACTGAGACTTGGCGGACGGCGGCCTGGAGCACGCGCCAGCCTCCTTCGGTGTTGAACAGCGACCGCTTGTTGCTCAAACTTTCCACGGCCATGCCTAGATCCATGACAGCGTCGAGAAGGGTGCTGACGGTCATCGGATGCACATCGGGATGTAACTGCCAAGGTGGGTCGGACAAGTCACCACTCCTTTGTGTTCAATGTGTGCAGCTCCAGACTGTGGCCAGAAATCTGCTGCGGTCGTCTACTGGCCACTATGCGCCCGAACAGCCGTGGTCTCGACGGCGGGCTGACGGCGGCAGCGGGATCAATGTTCAGCTCGCAAAGGTAGCCCAAAGCGGCCGGTGCGCGATCCGCACCAAGGGACGAATCCACCACCAGCCATTCACCTCCACCGGCATGCACCACAAGCTCTCGCCATATCCCGGCCCGAAGAGCGTGATTTCCGCTTCATCGCTGCGAGGCCTCGTATGGGTCATTCCGCGTCCCATGCTTCCCGCAACCATTCGGCCCACTCGATCCCTTTTCTTAGATCTCGCTCAGTCAGCCGGGGCGGATCAAGGAATACGATCTGGGACACGTGGCGCCGCGTGCCTCCCACAGATCTCTCGTACCCGATCACCCAGCGAAAGATGGAACCCACTTTCATGAGTGCTCGGTCTTCGGCACCCACTTCCTGCAGCGGTATTGTGGCGACTTCGCGGTCTATATCGTTTCCGTCCGTCAAATCGAGTAGGCATGCCTCGAATTCGTTGCGCTCAATCTTGATGACTCGCCCCTCCCATTCCTGGGTTGGGTGTAGCGTTGCAGTGGGAGTCCTAACAACCTTCGGCGGAAAGATACTGAAAGAATTGTTATTGGGAGACCACTGATATGACTGAGATTCAGAGTGTGCAATAGTTCCGTTGTGCTTTCCGTCGATTCCTTTCAAATGTGCTTTCGAGTCGACAGGATGAACGGTTTCTAAGAGTGACTTGATGCGGTGTCGATCCAAAGTGATGGATGGCCGGTAATTGGCAGTAGTAGACTCGTCATCGATCCCATTGGCCGCTCGATCAATCGTGTCTTCTATTCCCGGCATTTCGTAGTCACCTCCTCGTACGCTCGGCCAGCGACATGACGTGGTCCACGATTCCTGCACTTCGCTTCAGCGATCCCTCGAGCTCGTTGCCCGGTACTCCCAAGACATCATGTCCTCCCGGGGGCGCCATAGATCAATTATCGTCCGGACTGGAATTCTTCTGCTCCGTCAAGTGGCACCCGTGATGGTTCGTCGCCACCATGTCGATGTGAGTCCATCCCGTGCAGAGTCGAGGCCTCTAGACCTCTTCCTCGAACGTTCCCTGTGTGCCATGCGGTCCAGCGACCAGCTGAAGGATTCGGCTGTGACTGAAAGGATTCCCGCATAGGCAATAGCCAAGCCCCTTCCGACAACCACCGGGACATCGGAAAGGTGGCCGACTCCCCGAGCAGATCGCTCCAAGTCGCTACTTGGCAATGGTAGCACCTAGCCTCTGCGGGGGTCCCGTCGCAGCGCCCCTTCAACCCTGAGCCTCACAGGGGAGGCCGGATGGCGGCTGTGCCGACCGTAGCGTGGCACAAGGGAGCCGGGCGCTGGCATAAGGCCGTCTCCGGCACGAAGGAACGAGCTCGCTCCCTGTAGGCGCTTCCCGCCGCCAAGCCAAGTCGGCCTCCTGCCGCTCGAGGCTGCAGCCGCAGACTCTGCCCGCCGCTGACAGCCGAGACCGGCGCCGCTGGTCAACAGTGGGAGAGGCCCGGCCGATTCGGGCCCGTCCATAGAGAAGTAGCGGAAGGGTCGACCCTATCTGACAGCCGAGCCTCCCGGAGCCAGCATCGAGATCGAATATCCGCACTTCGACGGCGAGCCGATGGGCCAGCACGACTTCCAATTCGACGCCGTCGCCTATGCGAAGAACGCGCTGGCCTGTCATTTCCGCAACCGTGCCGCTTTCCATTTGCGCGGAGACGTGTTCGTGTACTTCGAGGAAGGACGCCCGGATGTGAGAGTGACTCCTACTGTTTTCGTTGTCTGCGGCTCCTGGCGCATGCCGAGATCCTGTTACAACGCGTGGGAGACCGGCATCGCGCTTCAGCTCGGGATGGAAGTGCACTCGCACACCACGAAGGCGAACGCCTTGGAAGACAAGAAGGAGATTTACCGATGGCAAGGCATGTACGAGTTCTAGGTGTTCGATCCGATCAGGGGGGATGCTGAAGACCGAGGATCCGGACGAGCGCGTGCTGGGCCAGCGGCAGACGCAGGAGGGTCTCTATGAGCCGATCCACTCTAGTAAGACGGGATGGACCACGAGCGGCCATCGCGTCACGATTCGCTTGGCGCGGCCCGACAGCCAAGCTTGGCGGAGCAGCATCCCCGCCTGAGTGGTCTTGCCCAAGCCGACTTCGTCAGCGATCAGGAGCTTAGGTGGCCAGTCTCTGTACAGGCGTTCGAATGCGTTGATCTGATGCGGCCAAGGAGTAATCGGCGCCGTCTCCACTTGCCTGCAATCGTGGTAAGGCGGATTGCGGGAGGAATGAATTCTGTGCTTGGGACTTGAGCGTTCTGAGCGGCTGCGAGGGGCAGGCTGGAGGGCTGGGAGGAGGAGGCGTCAGTCGATCTGGCAGGCGGACCTGCCGGGCCGGGACCGTTGGAGCGGGGAGCCGCAGTCCGCCACTGACAGATCCTAGGGCGATTGACACCTTCTGCCAGCACGCCACAAGAGTAGTGACCGAATCTCTCTGAATCGACCATTGGTCGTGATCGCTGAGGCTATGATTTCCGGAACCGGAACTGAATGGCGAACTCCAGAGGAGAGGTGCGCCTGGCGGGCCTTCTCCGCAAGCGCGGAGAGTATGCGCGGCTCCGGGCTGTGCTTGCCTCGGGATCCCTTCTTCGTCCTCACTGCGACAGGCACGGCGCGGGGTCAGTAGGCCTCCCACTCGAACTCGGTCAGCTCGTGGGTTTCGGGGCTCAGCTGCAGGCCGACCAGCCGGATCGGCCGGCGGCCGCCCTTGTACCGTTCCGCGTAGCCCTTCTCCCGGATCTGCTGCAGCGCCTGCCGCGCCCCGCCCCGCCCCCGCATCTTGAACTCGAACACGTACACCCAGCCGCATCCCTCCAAGCAGAAGTCCGCCCGCCCGCGGCTGCCGCTCTGCTCCGTCCGCACCTGCCCCAAGGTCGACAGGTGCCCGTACAGCACGCTCTTGTAATACCCCTCGTACTTCCCCATCTCGCTCTTCACGTGCCAGTCCTTCGGGATCGACGCCAGCAGCGCCTTGAACCGCTTCCGCATGCCCTCCATGTCCCCCGCGCGCAGGATCCGGCGCCAAGCCACCTCGTCGTCCAACCGCTGCAAGTCGAAGTCACCCCAGCCCGTCAGGCGCTTCAGCAGCGCCCGGTTCAGACACTCGCGCACCTCTCGGTTGGGGAACCCCAGTCGGTAGCGCAGCCGCCCGTCGATCCGCTCCACACCGCGGACCGTCAGGCACCCGGACTGGAACAGCAGCGCGTGCGGGACCACCTCGTCCACATCCAGCGTCGAGAGCAGCTCCTCGGAGGCCAGCATCCCCTCCAGCTGGTGCCACGGGAGATCAGCCGCCACCGCCAACTCGATCAGCCAGTTGGGCGTGCCGGTCTGGAACCACCACGCCTTGCACACCCGGGTCCGCAACGTCAGCAGCACGTCGTACGGGTTGTAGACCCTCTCCGCACCACCCCAGCTGTAGCCGTTGTACCAAGCCCGGATCTCCTCCCGCTTGAGGCCCTCCAGCTCAGGGGCGAAGACGGTGTCCAGATCGCGCTCGGTGTAGCCGCACAGGGAGGAGAACGGGGCCTCCAGCGTGAGGTCGATCAAGCTGTTCGCGCCGGAGAAGAGACTGGACTTGGAGAACGTGGTCACGCCGGTGAGGAACGAGAAGCGCAGGCTGGCGTCGCAGCCCTTGACGACCGAGTACAGGCTGCGCAGGTAGTCGCGGTTCTCGGTCGCGAGGTCCGGCTTGCGGAGGGCGTCGACGATGGGCTTGTCGTACTCGTCGACCAGAAAGACGGCGCGCCGCCCGGAACGCTCGTGCAGGGTGCGAATCAGGTGGCGCAGGCGGCCTCGCACGGTGTTGTAGTGGCGCTCGATACCGTGAGTGCGCTCCAAGCCGTCCAGCTGCTCGCTGACATCTTCGTCCAAGTCGCCGGGGAGGGCTGCGTTGACCTCGGAGAAGTCGAGCAGGACGACGGGGCGGCGGACGGACCAGTCCCACTGGTCGTAGGCCGCCAAACCATGGAAGAGTTCGCGGTAGCCCTCGAAGAGGTCCTTGAGCGTGCTGACGAAGAGGCTCTTGCCGAAGCGGCGGGGTCGGGACAGGAAGTAGTGCTTGCCCTGCCGGAAGAGTTGGCATGCGAAGTGTGTCTTGTCGGCGTAATAGTAGTTTCCCCGACGAAGAGTGCGGAAAGTCTGGACTCCGGTGGGGAGGCGGTCTCTGGGCGCGGGCTGGCTCACAGGGCGGGTCTCCCGTGTCTTAATTCTAGGGAATGCAATGCCGGCCGTCGTGGCACAACGGTATGAGCGGTAAGAGATGGGCGGCGCCTTGCGACTGCGTCAGCCGTCGGCGCGGCAACAATTGCCGTCGCGCACCGAGGCATGGCAGGTCGAACCGAACCTGCCGTCGGACAGTTTCGTGGGCGGCGGGGGCCACTGGCAGCCCCATCCGCTGGCGTGGCTTACTGACCGTTGCATTCATCACGGCACGATGGACAGGGCTATGTGGCCCGCCAGAGTGTCAAGCCGGCTGGAATCGCGTGAGCGAATTCTTGCGCTGGTCAGTAGGGAGCCCGAGGAGAAACGAGGACTCGAGGACAGACTGATGCGCCCCGTCCATCCTGCTTGCTGGGGTGCCCGGTGGCATTCTCGGCCGGAGATCCGCACATTGGCAAAGCGGTGAGGCGGACCATCTGCCCAGTGCGGCGACCAGTGCCGGGCGGAGGGCCGGAGGGCCGGATTCCGGCGGCGACCGTGAAGCTGAATCCGCCAGTCCTGGGAGACGCGAATTCCGGCCGGTCGACGCCGAAGCGTATCGCCGGCGATGCTTTCTGACGCCTGGCAAGAGGACAGCGTCACCCGGCTGGCAGCGTCGCGCCCGCACACGCTCAGTCCGTCAACGGAGCATTGATCCGTGCCTCGAGCGCCTCACCCGCCGCTTCGCGAGTCTCTAGATTCCCGACCAGCGCTGGGCGTCCACATCAGTCACGCCGAGCAGATCCATGTAGCGTCCGACTTGATGCTCAACTACCTCCTCTAAGGTCTTGGGACGCATGTAGAATGCCGGGGCAGGCGGGGCGATGACCGCGCCCATCTCGGCGAGCGCAACCATCGTCCGCAAGTGGCCTAGATGGAGTGGCGTCTCCCGGACAGCGAGCACCAAGCGCCGTTTCTCCTTCAGAGCCACATCCGCCGTCCTCGTGACGAGATTGGAGGTCAGGCCGTGGGCGATCGCCGACATGGTATGCATCGAGCAGGGCACGACGGCCATGGCGTCAAACAGGAACGAACCGCTGGCTATCGTCGCTCCGATGCGTTCGACTGGGTGAACCTGATCAACGACGGCCCGGAGATCCGACAGGCGCTTGGACGCTTCCTGCTGGAGAGTCATCTCACCAGGACGGGTCACAACCAAGTGCGTCTCGACGCCCGGTGCGGACGCCAGCCTCTCCACCAGGCGGTAACCGTAGATTGCGCCGCTCGCGCCGCTGATCGCAACAACAATGCGTCTCAAGATGCTCCCATTATGGGCGCCGGACTCGCCGTCCGTCGGTCAGGCTGTCCCTCGGGCGCCGAACCGCGAACGACCACGAGACCTCGCCAGCAGTCCGGTGATAGCCTGAAGTCTGGACTGAAACAGGATCGTTCCAGCAGCAGAGTGCGGAAGACATTGTACCTAGCAAACCCCTACGGCTTCTCCGCACAGCAGCGGTCCGGCCCGCTACGTGAGCTGGTGGCGACCTTGGAAGCGGCGGGCGCGAGAGTCTGGGAGCCGTTCGCACGGAACAATTCCGTCTTCCGGGAGGTGGCCGGCTGGGCCTACCGGATTGGCCAAGCGGACCTGCGGGACGTGCAAGAGTCGGACGGGATTTTTGCAGTCGTGAACGGGTGCCCTCCAGATGAGGGCGTGATGGTGGAGCTGGGAGTCGCGATCGCACTGGGCAAGCCGACCTTCCTGTTCCGAGACGACTTCCGCCAATGTGCCGACTCGCCGGGCGAGTATCCCTTGAACCTGATGGTCTTCACCGGCCTTCCGGAAGACGGTTGGGAGCGCTACTGGTACACGGACCTGTCGCAGATCCAAGACTCCTCGAAGGCGCTGGTTCCATGGCTGAACGACGGGGCAGCAAGCAGAGCGTAGTCCTGTTCGATGGCGGCTGCGGTCTGTGCAGCCGCTTGGTTGCAGCCGTCGCGTCACTCCCCGCGTCAGATGAGCTGCTTTTCCTGCCGCTTGGAAGTGACCGAGCGCGAGGCCTGCTCCGTGGCCGCAACGGTCAGGATGAGCTCCCCGATTCTGTTCTCGTGCTCCCAGCCAGCCACCCGGGGCGGGCAGGGCCGCTGTCGAAGTCTGCCGCAGTCGCCTTCATCGCGCGGCGCCTAGATTGGCCCTGGCGAGCGCTGGCGGTCATCGGCTGGCTTCCGAAATGGCTGCTTGACTGGTGCTACGACGAGCTGGCCCGCGCCCGTCGGATGCTGGGCCCGCCGGCCGGCTCCTGCCCGCTGCCCGGCCCAATCGAAGGCCGAGCGGTCCAAGCACGGGAGGCATCGGTACAGCCCGTCCGAACTCACCGTCCGTGATCGGCTATGGTTGAGTCCAAGGACCGAGCCGGTCAGCAGCGGGCCGTCGGAGGGGCATGTTCGAAACGCGCATAACCAGAATGTTCGGGATCGAGTATCCCATCATCCAAGGAGGCCTGATGTGGCTGGCCAGAGCGGAGCTGGCCGCTGCGGTCGCGGAAGCCGGAGGGATCGGGTTCATGACCGCCCTCTCTCACGACTGCCCTGAGAAGCTACGCGACGAGATCCGGAAGGTGCGCGACCTGACTGACAAGCCCTTCGGCGTCAACATCACGTTCCTGCCTTCGCTGCGGCCCCACAACTTCCCGGCCTACGTCCAGACTTGCATCGACGAGGGCGTTCGATTCATCGAGACCGCGGGGCGCAACCCCGCGCCGATCATGCCGATGTTGAATGAGGCGGGAGCCCAGGTGATCCACAAATGCACGTCGGTCCGCCACGCGCTCACTGCCCAGCGCATCGGCTGCGCGGCTGTCAGCATCGATGGGTTCGAGTGCGCCGGCCATCCGGGCGAGGACGATGTCACGTCCCTGATCCTGGTCCCGCTGGCCGCCGACGCCTTGGACATCCCGGTGGTCTCCTCAGGCGGCTTCGGAGACGGCCGCGGACTGGCGGCCTCCCTCGCGCTCGGCGCGGACGGCATGAACATGGGCACGCGGTTCGTAGCGACCGCAGAGTGCCCGATCCACGACGCGGTCAAGCAGGCGCTCGTTCACGCCAGCGAGCGAGACACTCGCCTGCTGATGCGCACACTGCGCAACACAGCCCGATTCCTAGCGAACTCGAACACGGAGAAGGTCCTCGAGATCGAAGCGCGCGGCAACACCGCGATCGAAGACATCAAGCAGTACCTGTCGGGCCTCGAAGGCAAGAAGATGATCGAGACGGGGGACCTCAACCAAGGCGTGCTGTCGGCCGGCCAAGTCATCGGCATGATCCGGGACATCCCCACCGTTCAGGAGCTCTTCGACCGGATCGTGGGCGAGGCTACCGAGCTGATGACCCGCCGGCTGCCGGAGATGGCGGGACATCCGGCCTCCGCCCCGGTGCGACCCTGACTCGGAGCTGAGGCGCGGAGCCCAGTCCGGTGGCGAGGATCACAGCGACGATCATCACACTCAACGAGGAGGCCAACATCGAACGAGCCATCCGCTCAGTGCATTTCTGCGACGAGGTGGTCGTCGTAGATTCCGGCTCAAGCGACCGCACCGCCAGTCTCGCGTCTGCGCTCGGGGCCGCCGTCCATCAGAATCCTTGGCCAGGCTACGCCGCCCAGAAGAATCTCGCCGCTGCCAAGGCGAGCCACGAGTGGATCCTCTCAATTGATGCCGATGAAGAAGTCAGCGAACCCCTCGCGAATGAGATACGTGCCTTGGACCTCGACCAGTCGGATTGCACCGGATTCGCGTTCCCCCGCTTGGCCCGCTACTGCGGGCGGTGGATTCGGCATTCCGGGTGGTACCCAGACAGGAAGGTCCGCCTCTACCGGCGCGACTCCGGTCGATGGCTCGGCAGATACATCCATGAATCCGTCCGGGTGAACGGTCCGGTCGGCCAGCTGCACGGCGATCTGCTGCACTTCACCTGCGACTCCTTGGAGCAGCACCGGCGCAGTCTGGAGCGGTACACAGACCTAGCGGCGAAGCAAGTGCTAGCCGAGGGCCTGGCGCCGCCGGCATGGAAGCTGGCCATCGGCCCGCCGCTGGCCTTCGTCAAGGCGTACGTCCTGCAGCGCGGCTTCTTGGACGGGCAGGCCGGACTGACGATCGCAGCCATGGCCGCCCGATATGTCTACCTGAAGAATGCCAAGGCTAGGAAGCTGGCGACGAGGTAAGGATGCGGGTCCTGCACATTGACACAGGAAGGGAGATGCGTGGCGGGCAGTACCAAGTGCTGCTGCTGCACGATGCCTTGGCCGAACGGGGCTTCAACCAGCGGCTGCTCGCAGGATCCGCCATCCGCGAATGCCGCGCCGCAGAGGCATCGACTTGGCGCTCGGTGCTGGTGTACGCCCGAAACAGCGACATCATCCACGCCCACGACGCTCGCGCACACTCGCTCGCCGTTCTGTTCGGCCTAGGCAGGCCCGTCGTCGTGTCGCGTCGCGTCGCCTTTCCTCTGGGCCGCGGCTTCGCCTCACGCTGGAAGTACCGGCAGGCTGCCCGCTTCGTGGCGATCTCCCGGCACGTGGCTTCCGTGTTGCGGCAGGGCGGGGTCCCCGCTGAGAAGATCAGCGTTGCGCACGACTGCGTCCAAACGCCCCGGACGGGCAGCTCCGCACGGGCGGCCCCGCGTCTCGCCGGCAGCGAGGACGGCCGTGATTTCCGGATCGTATGCCCGAACCTCGAGGACCCGCTCAAGTGCCGAGACCTAGCAATCGAGGCATGCGACCGAGCGGGCGCAGCCCTCGTGCTCTCCGACAGCCTTCCCGACGACCTACCGGATGCGGACGCGTTCTTGTACCTGTCGAGGTCTGAGGGACTGGGGTCGGCCATCCTGCTGGCGATGGCCCACGGACTGCCGGTCGTCGCCAGTGCGGTCGGGGGTATCCCGGAAATCGTCGCCGACGGCGCGACCGGGCTGCTGGTTGACAACGAAGTGACCGGCATTTGCGCCGCCATCCACGCGCTGCGAGCCGACGGCAAGCTGCGAGCCAAGATGGCAGGCGAAGCGCGGCGCAGGGTCCGCCGAGACTTCTCGCCTCGACGGACGGCGGAACTGACGGCCAAGGCCTATCGCCAAGCCGCGCACGGTTCTACCCTCACGCGGAGCTAGCTCACTATGGTGGCGTTCCTCATTGCAGCCGGGGCGGGCCTGCTGGCGGGCAGCTTCCTCAATGTCTGCATCCACCGCTGGCCGATCGGAGAGTCCGTGGTCGCCCCGCGCTCGCGCTGCCCGCGCTGTAGCGCTCCGGTGCGGTGGTTCGACAATCTCCCGGTGGCCAGCTTCGTGTTGCTACGCGGGCGGTGCCGGACCTGTCGCCAGAGAATCTCGTGGCGGTATCCGCTCGTCGAACTGGCCACTGGTAGCGCTTTCGCCCTGGTCGTGAGCACTCACGGCACGGGCATTGAGGCCGTGAAGCTGGCCGTGCTCGCTTCGATGCTGATCGTGCTGTACTTCACTGACGTGCAGCACCTGATTCTGCCCGACAGAGTCACACTGCCTGGGATTGCGGCGGGATTCGGGTTCAGCTGGTTCGTGCCCCTGAGGCTGGGAATGGCGGACGGAGCGCTCGTGCTGGCTGGTCTCCGGGCCCCGGAACCGTTTCGGTCGGCCGCGGAGTCGGCGCTGTCAGCAGCCGTGCTCGGGGGCATCCTGCTCCTAGTAAGTGAGGCCTTCTACCGACTCAGGAAGATCGAGGGGCTCGGCCTCGGCGACGTGAAGCTGGTTAGTATGATCGCGGCGTTCCAAGGGAGTTCGGAGACGCTGCTGGTGGTTATCGTGGCAAGCATTCTTGCGACGGCGTGGGGCGTCGGCGCTGCGCTGGCCCGGCGGCGGGGATGGCGCGAGCCTCTGCCGTACGGAAGCTATCTCTGCGCAGCGGCGGCGGGGAGCATCTTTCTTGCCGACGCCGTTCTGATCCGATACTGGGAGTTCGTACTGAGATGAAGCTACGCGCAATTGCAGAAGCACTCGGCTGTCGGCTGAGAGGCGATGCGGACCTGGAGATCGCGGGAGTCGCAGGCTTGGAGGAGGCGTCGCCGAACGAGCTGTCCTTCCTGTCAAATCCGAAGTACACCCGGCTGGCGAAGCGCACCCGAGCGGCGGCGCTGATCGCGCGAGCACCGATTGACGGCCTCAAGGCCGCCTACCTCCTGTCGACGGACCCCTACCTTGACTTCGCCCGTGCCCTAGACCTCTTCCACCCCAAGCCCGAGCGCAGGCCGAGCGTCCACCCAACCGCGGTCATTGACCCGACCGCGCGGCTGGGCCAGGGCGCTTCGGTGGGGCCGTATGCGGTGGTCGAGGGCGACGTCACCATCGGCCGGAACTCCGTCCTGCGCCCGCACGTGGTGATTGAGCAGGGGGCCCGAATCGGCGACGATTTCACCGCGCATTCCGGCGCCACCGTCTGCCACGGTTCCCGGATCGGCAACCGCGTCACCCTGCATCACCGGGTCACGGTCGGCTCCGACGGCTTCGGCTTCGCACGCCGGCCCGACGGCACGCATCGCAAGATCTCCCAGACCGGGCGGGTGGTGATTGAAGACGATGTCGAGATCCAAGCCGGCTCCTGCGTCGATCGGGCCGCAATCGGCGAGACTCGCATCGGGCGCGGCACCATTGTGGACAACTTGGTCCAGATCGGCCACGCGGTGAACGTGGGAGCGAACACCATCCTGTGCGCCCAAGTCGGAATCGCGGGCAGCTCGACCATAGGCGATGAGTGCGTGTTGGCGGGGCAGGCCGGCGTGATCAACCACCTAACGATCGGCAACCGCGTGCTCGTGACGGCCCAGTCGGGAGTCGGGCACGACATTCCGGACGGATCCAAGGTTTCCGGTTCGCCCGCGTTCGACAATCGGCGATGGCTCCGCTCGGTAGCGGTGTTCAGCCGGCTGCCCGACCTTGCGCGCGAGATCCGGGCGCTTCGCAGGCGAATCAAGAAGCTGCGCTAAGGCCATCGCGACGGGCCAAGCTGGAGGCGGCTTGGGGTCCAGCTCACACCGAACGCCGCCCGGCGTCCAGCCTGTGCCGATTGCCGCATCCAGCTGCCAAGTGCAGCTTGTCCAAGGCTGGTGCGCACTGCTCGGCAGTGCCCGGGACGCCGCACTCAGTCGCGTGGTGCCGGGCCGTCTTGAACCCTCAGGCTGGTATGATGCCCGCGTGCTCAACTTCCCCGTAGTGGACTTCCGGAACCTACCGCTCGGTAACAAGCCAGCCATGCGGAGACTTGTCGCCTCTCTCGTCCAACAACGAAAGCCGAATGCTCTTGTCGCAGTCTCGTTCTCCGTCTGCGCTAAAACGATCCATCGCTGGCGTTCCAGAGCGAGCAAGCATGGGCTCCAGTCTTCCCTCGCTCGACTCGGAAGACTAGTGGGTGCTGCAATCCTCGTCAAGCAGCCACCGATTGGGCGGCGTACGGAGGACCGAAACTTGATGACCGGGCTGGGAGCCCGACTGACCTGCATCGTGGCCTTGACGTTCGCCTCGACTTCCGTTAGCACCCCCTGCCTGGCGCAGGAGCCCGTTTTCCCGATCGAGCTGCGCCAAGGGATCATGGCAGGCGAGGTGGGTCCCGACTCGGTGATCCTGCAATCCCGCCTGACATCCTCGAATCCCCTGCAGGATCCCCGCTGGGAGGGCATTCGCGGAGCGAGGGGCCGAGCTCGCTTCGAGATCGCGGGCAATCCGGCGTTCGATGCCAGTCGCACGACGGACTGGATGGAGGCATCCCCGTACTCGGACTTCATCGTAAAGCAACAAGTTAGCGGTCTCCGGCCGGCCACCCGCTACCACTACCGGCTCCACTACGGTCCCGACACGGACGCTCTCCGGACCTCCGAGGCGGCCACGTTTCGCACCTTGGCCGGCAGCGAGATCGCCGCTGGATACAGCTTCGCGGTGGTGACCGGAATGAACTACTCGTTCTTCCACTACACCGGAAATGGCAGGAGAGGGCCCTATCAAGGAGCGGACAAGGCGCTCGGCTATCCGGCCCTCAAGTCAATCCTGCAGCTCGGGCCGGACTTCTTCGTGGGAACCGGCGACAACGTCTACTACGACCATCCCGGCCATCGCGGCCGCGCCCAGAGCCAGCATGAGATGCGCAAGAAGCATCACGAGCAATACTCCCAGCCGCGCTTCCTCGACCTGTTCCGGAACGTGGCGACCTACTGGATGAAGGACGATCACGACCATCGCTTCGACGACTCTGACGCCGTCAACGCTGTCCGCATCCGCGCCCCCAAACAGCTCAACTACTACCCGCGCACGAACATTCACGAAGGGGAGTCCGGGTCCGGCTTCGAGCCTTCCCACAGCCTCGGTGTCGCCATGTTCCGAGAACAGCTCCCAGTGGTCGATCCTGCAGAGCGTGACCCGGTGACCTACCGGACGCTGCGGGTGAGCCGCGACCTCCAAGTGTGGCTCGTTGAAGGCCGAGACTACCGCAGCCCGCTTGACCAGCCCGACGGGCCCCGCAAGACCATCTGGGGGGCGGAGCAGAAAGCGTGGCTGCTCAGGACCCTCCGAGACAGCGACGCTACCTTCAAGCTGCTGCTGTCGGCCACTCCAATGGTGGGCCCGGACTCGGCCAGCAAACGGGACAACCACACCAACTTAAACGGCTACCGGCACGAAGGAGACGAGTTCTTCCGGCAGCTGGCCGCGAGCGGCGTCACGCCCGAGGAGTTCTTCATCGCCTGCGGCGACCGCCACTGGCAGTACCACTCGATCCGGCCTAACGGGTACGAGGAGTTCTCCTCGGGAGCCCTGATCGACGCCAACGCCATCCTAGGCAGCTTCCCGGGCGATGAGAACACCACCGATCCTGACGGTCTGATCCGCCAGCCGTTCCATTCCCCCGAAGCCAGCGGAGGTTTCCTCGTGATCTCAGTCGCTCCAGAGGGTGATTCAGCGCGGGCCGAATTCCGGTTCTACGACGAGAACGGCAAGCTGCTCTACGAGCACGCCAAGCTGAGGGCGCGCCCGTAGCCAGTGCCGGACGCCCTCACTGCATCGGCATCAGGGTAGCTCCTAGGTAGGACGCCAGGAGCCCCGCCCCTCCCAAGGCGAACAGGGAGACGGTCTTGGTCTTGAGCGCCTCCACCTCGGTAAGACCGGTCATCGTCTTGAAGACCCAGAAGCCGGAATCGTTCATCCAGCCGCCCACGATGGACCCGGAACCGATGGCTGTCAGGATGTAGACCGCGTGGTGGCCCGGAGGATGGGCGAGGATCAGCGGGGCCAGGATCTCCGAGGTCGTGATCATCGCGGTCGTGGCCGAGCCCTGCGCGATGCGGAACAGCATCGCGATCCCGAAGCCGAGCAGCAGCAGCGATAAGCCGAACTGCTGGGCGTACTCGCCCAGCACGGTGCCGACATTGGCCTTGACCAGCATGCGTCCGAATGCTCCGCCGCCCGCCG
Source organism: Bryobacterales bacterium (assembly GCA_963662745.2). Taxonomy (GTDB): domain Bacteria; phylum Acidobacteriota; class Terriglobia; order Bryobacterales; family UBA6623; genus VXMF01. The sequence continues at coordinate 752,401 of CAXXUI010000001.1, read as the reverse complement.
TGATCAGGATGATCAGCCCGGCGCTCTTGATCGCCTCTTCGGTGGGCTTCGCCAATTCCCGCAGGCCGAGCCCCTTGTGCGAAGCGAGGAGCCAGAGACCCGCGGCGGCGGCGAGGATCAGCGCCAAGTTGGGGTTCCCCAAGAACGAAGTGAGCCCGCTCAGGGCCGAACCGGGGAAGAAAGTGTTGGTGACCGTGTTGGCGGTGATCAGGAACACCGGAATCGCGATCGGCAGGAGGGACTTGACAAAGCCCGGCAGCTCGCTCTCCGGGCGCTTGGCGACTTCGGCCAGTTCGGTGAGAGTGAGGCCGGGCGCCTCCCGGATCGGTATCTGCAGCTTGCGGTCGATCCACCAGGCGTACGCCCAGCAGGCCAAGGCCGAGGGTACGGCCACGACCAAGCCCACGATGATCACCAGTCCCAGATCGATGCTCAGTGTCTCCGCCATGGCGAGCGGGCCCGGCGTGGGCGGGACGAAGATGTGCGTCGTGACACCCCCGGCGCCGATGGCCAACGTGTAGAGGAGGTAGTTGCGGCCGCCCGTCCTCATGCTCATCGAGCGGGCCAGCGGCACCAGCAGGTAGAACACTGTGTCATGGAATACCGGGATGGAGAGGACATACCCACTGATCACCATGGACAAGGAGGAATATCTCTCCCCCAGCCAAGCTACGAAGCGACGAGTGATCTTTTCCGCGCCACCGCTCTCCATCAGGCACTGGCCGATCACCGCCGCCATGGCGATGGCCACCCCGATACGTCCCACCAGGCCACCGAAGGCCTCTGTGACGGCGCCCATGATGTCCCTGACGGCCACCTCGGGCGAGAGAATGCCAATCAGGATCGCCGAGAGGATGAGCGCCGCGAAGGCGTTCACCTTCCAGCGGATGATAAGCAAGAAGACGGCCGCCATGGCGACCAGCAGGATCAAGATAGGGTGCATGGACTCCGATCAGGATATAACGCGCTGCTACTCTGGGCTGGAGATGACCGACGAAGCCTTGCGGGTCGAGGTGGAGCCTCCGCTCGCCGTACTGACACTCACCAAGCCGGAGAAGCGCAACGCCCTCTCGATGGAGACGATGCGGGCCCTGACCAAGGCGGTCACGAACCTCGGCGATGACGAGTCGGTCGGCGCGGTGATTCTGGGCGCGCAGGGCCCGGCCTTCTCGGCAGGCCACGATCTGAGCGAGATGACGGGCGGGGACCTGCGCCGCTACCGCCGGATCTTCGACCAATGCACGCGCATGATGGAGGCGATCCAAGCGATCCCGCAGCCAGTCCTGGCCCAAGTGGACGGCGTCGCCACCGCCGCTGGCTGCCAGCTCGTCGCCACATGCGACCTCGCGATCGCTTCCGAGCGGTCGCGATTCGCTACGCCGGGCGTGAAGATCGGGCTGTTCTGCAGCACGCCCATGGTGGCCCTGTCGCGCTGCATTGGAAGGAAGCGTGCCATGGAGATGCTGCTCACGGGGAAGTTCATCGACGCGCACCGGGCCGCCGAGTGGGGCCTGGTGAACCGCGTCGTGCCGGCGGCGAGGCTGGAGCGTGAGACTCGCCAGCTGGCCTTGGAGATCGCGTCCGCCAGCAGCTTGACCGTGGGCTTGGGCAAGCAGGCCTTCTACTCGCAGATCGACCTCGCGCAGTCGGAAGCGTACGGGTACGCCAAAGAGGTCATGAGCCTGAACGCCTTGGCCGCGGATGCGCAGGAAGGCATGTGCGCGTTCCTCGAGAAGCGCGAGCCGGTGTGGTCCGGCAGGTAAATGGCTGGCCGCCTTCCGTCACTTCTCCTCAGGACCGGCGTTTGCTAGCTGCGGGCCGGGGGGCGGCCGGATGGACCACCCGGGAACATCTTGGTGCGCCCGCTTCGCTCCGAGCACGTGCCGGAGGATCGCCTCTAGACGGGCCTCCTTCGTCGGCGGCAATGGGTCGTAGGGAAACGCGGCATCGTGAATCTCGCGCACTTGGTCCATATCGGCCACTTGCAGCTCGCGCATCAGGAAGGCTATATCTTCCGCATCGGCGTCCCTGCTGGCCTGCGCTTTCATCGCCAGCAGCTGGGAGGCAGTCGCAGTCGTCACAACCAAGTATGGTGATTCGAACACTGTGGGGCCGCTGCCGCCGGACTCGAGCACGAGCGAGGTGCGGAAGAAGAGATCCCTTACGTCGTCATTGAGCCACGCTTCGTCGAGGCCAAGGTCCTCAGCAACTTCGCGCGAGGCACTCAGAACGACCTCCCGCTCGTCAATCGAGAGTGCATCGACATCGATTGTCGAGCGGGCGCGCCGATGGCCCAAGACCAGCGCCGCCCCACCGGCAATGTGGATCCTCGCGCGCCTGCCCCGCAGCCCAATCCGCTCCGAGAGTCTTCGCAAGGCCCTCTGCAAGCCCTCTCGATCCAAGAGCTTGGCCGCGCCTGAGGCGGACTCACTCCGCACAGGGCTCTCCGCCGGCCTGCACATCCGGCGGAGCAGCCGGGTACGGCCAGCCTGCTCCGTCGCGGCTGGGAGCCCAAGTCGATCGCTCTCCTCCCCGCGCGTCCAAGCTTGCCAAGTCCGGATACACTCCGTGCCGCGCGAACGCAGCCGGCGCGAACTGCACTGACTCCTTGGCGGTGTCGGGATCGGTGGAGACGACCCACTGAGGATCCAGAATGCGGGCCGGTTCCAACGCCCAGCTGGGGACGGAGTGCCCGTGGAGCCGGGCCACATGCTCCACAACCGCTGCCAGAAAGGCGTCCCACCCCGTGCCCGTCAGGCGCGCAGGACGGCGCAACGCCCTCACCTGCGCCTCCGGCGTCAGACGGTGGAACCGGCGCGGGAGGTCATGCATCAGCGCCCGATAGCGCTCCATGTTGTCGAGCGCGTTCTCAAGGATGCCACTGTAGTCCGCAACTCGGAACACGGCTCGCTCCTCCAATGCGCAGCGCTGGCAACTTCACGATCCCCAGCTGCCAGCAGTGTACCGGGCCGGTCGGCCAGCGAGCCTCGCCAATTCCGTCTTGCGCCTCCGGGCAGACTACTGGACAAGACACGAAGTGCGGGCAGGGATCCGCATTCCGCGATCTGCCCCGCCAAGTCCGTGCTCGTCTGGCGGGCACCCGATGCGACGGGCAGTTCTTCGCGCGTTCAGCGCACGCTTCGGTACCGGCTCAGATCAAAACTGTCGCGAGACGCTTCGCGCTACCCGATCCAGAGATCCATCAAGGGCTTGCCCTTGACTAGGTCCCTCGGCTGGTCGAGGTGGTTGTGGATCTCTTGGTTGGGATCGATGCCCAAGGAATAGTAGATCGTGGCCAGCAGGTCGTTGGGATGGACCGGCTTGTCCTTGGGCGAAGAAGCGGTCGCGTCGGATTCGCCGTAGAGGCGGCCGCCCGGGATGCCCGCTCCCGCCACCAGCGCCGTGTAGCAGTACGGCCAGTGGTCCCTGCCGTCCGGCGAGTTGGTGTTGCCGGAAGTCGAGACGCCAAGCCGGGGCGAGCGCCCGAACTCCCCGACCGCGACGACCAGCGTCTCCGCCAGCAGTCCCTTCTCGTCCATGTCCGTCAGCAGCGCCGAGAGCGTGCGGTCCAGCTTCGGGCAGTGCAGATCCCGCAGCGGGCCGAAGTTGGCGGCATGAGTGTCCCACGCAGTCGTCTCCGGGTTGCCGTTGGCCACCGAGGGCCAGTTCAGTTGGACCATGCGCGTCCCTGCCTCGACCAGTCGCCGGGCCATCAGCGCGCCTTGGCCGAACGTGAAGCGCCCGTACCGGTCGCGCATCGCATCCGACTCGAAGGCCAAGTCGAACGCGTTGCGAGCCTTGCCGGACAGCACTAGGTCAAACGCGTTCTGGTAGTACTGGTCGAGCGCGTAGCTGCTGACGGCTTTGTCCAATGCGGGCATCGACTGGTTGATCCCCTGCAGCAGCTCGAAACGGCTCTGCAGACGCTGGGCGGGAACTTCCTTGCGGAGCTCCAAGTCGTCGAGCTGGATGGGCTTGGCCGGATCCTGGTAGAGACGATAAGGGTCGAAGGCCTTGCCGATGAATCCCGCAGCTCCGCCTTTGCCGATAACGCTGGACTCCTGCAGGGGGCGCGGAAGCTCGACGAACGGCAGCACCGGCTCGGCAGGCGGACGGAACTTCGTGATCCACGATCCGGCCGTCGGGTAGTCGTTCGGCGAGGGGGGCTCCAACTGCCCGGAGGGCGACACCTCGGTCGGCTCGTAACCGGTCAGCATCTGGTAAATGGCGGCGGTGTGGTTGAACAAGCCCGCCGGTGTGTAGCTCATCGAGCGGATCAGGGTGCATTTGTCCACCGTCTCCGCCAGCATCGGCATCGTCTCGCTCAGCTCAATGCCGGGAACCTTCGTCTTGATCGACTGGAACTCGCCCCGAACGTTGGAAGGGGCGTCAGGCTTGGGATCCCAGATGTCGATGTGGGACGGACCGCCCTGCAGGAACAGCACGATCACTGACTTGGCCGAACCGAACCCCGTGGTCCCTTCGAACCGGGAAGGCTCAGTCGAAGCCTTAGCGGTGTCTTGGAGTCGAAGGACGTCTTGCAGCGTCAGGCCGAACAGGCCTAGCGACCCGATCTTCATGAACTCCCTGCGGGAGGATCCGTCGCAAAAGCGAGCAGCGTGTCGATTCGGAATGGTCAGCATGCAGGCACCCTGACGCCATTATATGGGAACCTCAGTTGCCGTGCGAGATAAAGAGGCCGCTCGGATTTCACTTCGCTGGCAAGCTGGGCCGTTGCCTTGGATGGTTCGCCGGCGCGCCCAGCCGCTCTCTAGGCCTGCTTCGGCACGAGGACATGAACATCGGGAAGTCCCCGATGGTGTCCGGCAAAGTCCAGCCCGTACCCGACCACGAACTCGTCGGGCACCTCGAATCCCAAGAAATCTATCGGGACTTCGACCGCCCGCCTAGCCGGCTTGCTCAGCAGCGAAGCGACATGGAGCGAGCGCGGCCGGTGCGCCTGCAGGCGGGCGATCAGAGCCGCCACTGTCCGCCCGGTGTCCACGATGTCGTCGACTAACAGCAGATGCTCTCCTCGCAAGCCGGGTGGGGCAGCCCCTGAGACCCTGACGCTGGGCGAGCTAAGGGTCCCCGCACCGTAGCTGGAGGCCTGAACGAAGTGACAATACACCGGGGACCGAATGGACCGGGCCAAGTCCGCCGCAAACATCCAAGCGCCGGTCATGACGACCACCAAGTGGACTGGCGTGCTCCCGTGAACCGTACTGATCTCCGCTCCCAGCTCTCGGACGCGGGCCTCGATTCGAGCGGAATCGATCAGCACGGGCCCGAGGACCAACGGTACCTGCGCTGGGTCTTGATTCGCTCCGGGACGCGTCAAGAAGCCATCCTCAGCCCTGCCACTGACAGCATCCTGCCGGTCTGCCCTCGCTCAGCCCGATGCGAGAAGAACCTGTCGAGGTTGCAGCTGGTGCACTCCCGCATATTCTCGACCTGCTGCACGCCCAGTGCCGCCAGTTCGGCCCCGAGGCTGCCAGCGAGGTCCACATGGGGTCGCCCATTCGGCCGGGTCACGAACTCGGCTCCGAACCGCCGGGCCACTTCCTCTCCCACCTCGAAGCAGCACGGACCGATTCCCGGGCCGATCGCCGCCTCGACGTCGCAGGGGCGCGCACTATGCTGCTCGACCATGGCCCGGACCGCGTTTTGGAGCACGCCCGTTGCAGCACCCCTCCAACCAGCATGTACCGCTCCCACGGTCCGGGTCCGCGGGTCGACGAGCAGCACCGGCAGGCAGTCGGCGGTGCGCACGCCCACCAGCACTCCGGACCGGTCAGTGGTTACGGCGTCTGCCGCAGGCCGAACGGCCCCCCAAGCCCCGTCGGCACGTACATGCCGGCATGAGTGGATCTGCCGCAACATCGCCCCGCGCAAGCCCTCCGCTCCGAAGCGGTCCGCGATCACGTCGTCCGGAGGCCACTCCAGAAAGTCGCCCGCGGCACGGGTGGAGAAACCGTGGACCAGCCAACTGTGCCTGCGCCAGTGGCGGACTTTCAGGATTCCCCGGTCGGCGCGAGCCTGCATCCTATTCCAAGCCCAGCAGGAAAGCTGGGTTGCGCCGCGCCATCCGATCGACTTCTTCCTGCGAGAAACCTGCCGCCAGCAGCTTGGCCAGGAACACCGCCAAGCCGTCCGTATGGATCGGATTCATGGACTGCCCCAAGTCGCTGGTGATCACGACATTTTCCGGGCCGACCTCCCGAATCGCTTCGACATAGGCCTCGAACTTCGCCGCGGCCGTGCCTTCCCAGTGAGGGTTGGACTCCAAGGCGGTGCCCACCGGGTACTCCAGCATTGCTCCGAGCGCGGCGGCGCGCTGCTGCATCTCTACCGACATGCCCACTGGAGGGGGCAACGGGTGCGTGACCACGATCCTCTCAATCCCCCGCCGCTTCGCCTCGCGGATCAGCTGCAGCGACTCGGAGGGCGACGAATGACCGGTCGCCAAGGTCAGCTCGTGCTGCGCCATCACGTCCAGCACGGCTAGGACTGCAGGCAGCAGCCGGCCTTCCAATGAGACGGGCACATGGTTCGCGTTCGGATTAAGGACTCGATGATAGTGCTCGGAGTCGAAGGTCGGCATCCAGACCACCTTGCCGTGGCCGCCCGTCATCCGCGCCATGTGGTCCACCGCAATGGGGTTCATCCCCGTCGACGCGTTGAGGGCGATGCCCCCGAAGATCCGGATGCCGGGAACCGCTCGCTCCACGACATAGGCCAATCCCGCGGTCGGAGCGAAGTGGTTCTTGAGCAGCAACGCTCGCATGCCGGCATCTCGGGCGATCCGCGCGATCTGCAAAGCGCTGACGGACCTCGGGCCGCTGTCTGGGGCGGAATGAACATGCAGATCGACGACGCCCTGAAGGCTGGCGGGCGCCACACCGCCTGTCGTTCCGCACCACGGGCAATCCGGCTGCCCCTGGAGCTGCAGGACTAGGCACAATGCCAGCGCGACCGCGGGCAGACCCGGCCGGAGCCATGCGATCCGGCGACCGCAGATCCTAGCGCACCCCAGCAAAGTCCAGAACCAAGCCGCCTCGAAGGCCAAGTGACAGAATGCCATCAATTGCATGACTCGTGCAAGCCGCGGTGGCGGCCACGGTCGAGGGTGAAGCCCAGCCGGCAGGGGTCCCCTTCCCGGCCGACCCTCAGCAGGGGTCACTGGGGGCCGCGAATCGGCCCGCAGCTCCAGTGTCCTTGTGGTCCAATTCTCATTGCGCAGTTGCAACCGAACGGGGAGCGCTGCGTCGGTCGACTCAGACCCGCGTCGCAGGGGTGGTGAGCGTACGCTATTCCGCCGACGGCCGGGCTCCAAAGCTACATGACGACGACGATCCACCGATGCGTCTTGGCGGCCGGCCGTTTGGAGGCGTGCTCCGGGGCAGAGTCGGCGGACGAGCCGCCTAACATCGTCTTCATGCCGGCGGACGACATGGGCATGGGCGACACGATCGCGTACCAAGACTGTACGCGGAATGCCAACTCGGAGCAGCTACTCACTCCCGAGATGGAGCGCCTAGCTACCGCGTCAGTGTTCAGTTGGGTTCACGGGCGTTCAGGACGTGGGAGCAGTCTCGAGAGGGAGTGCCAGGTGCACCTAGGGAGAACTCTTGGTGTCGGTTTCCCAGTCTCGGTTGCGGCGTTGCAGGTGGGCGTCGGGCCTACGGCGATCTAGAACGGCTGCGCTCCAGCCAGCGTGCGATGCGGCGAGTTCGGCGAAGGCGCGGGTCAGTCCCTCGCAGTTCCCGCAGAGAATCTTGACGTACTGCGGGGCGAGCAGGTTGGCCGTCAGGGCGCCTTGCGCGGGCTGGTCCTGCAGGGCCCGGCCAAGGTTGGCATACCCCAAGCGGCGGCGCAGGCGGAGCTTGGGGCTGGCGAAGAAGTGCTCGGGAGTCTCGTTGGTGCGCTCCACGACCGCCGCTAGGCGTCCGCTCTCGTGGTGTGCGACGGGATGCCCGAAGAGCTGGTCGCGATAACGGTCCAAGTAGCTGAGCACGATGGATTCCGCCGACGTGCCCGTCATGCCGGCTTGCTGCATGGGCTGGCGGAGCTTCTCGCGGAATTGGGTGACACTGCTGGCGAGCGATGCCAGCAACGCGACGCTGTCGGACGCGGCAGGCGGCGGGCGGAGCTCCCGACCGCGCAGCTCGTCGTGGCGCAGGCGAAGGATGCGGCGCAATGCGTCGAACAGCGCTGGGCGGCTTCGAATGCGGGCGGCGGTGGCGGGCAGTTCGAGGTTGTCCGACGACAGTGGCTGCAGCAGGTCCCGGACCTGCTCGACCGTACATTGCTCAAGTCGCGGGCGCGGACGGGGCAGACGCCTGCGGGCCAGCTCGTCGAACTGGTGGCAGCGCTGGTAGAGATTCCAGTGGGCTAGGCCGAAGGGATAGGGCGGTTGCTTGCGACGGTCGCCCTGCAAGGCCCACAGGAGCAGGACCGGCAGGTCCAGCTGGCGGGCGTCTGCCGCGGGCTCGCGGGCCTGTGCTCGCAGCAGGCTGCGCAGTCCGCTGCGGACGCGCAGTTCGCCGCTGCAGCCGAGGCAATAGCGGACGGACGGGAGAGGTCGATCAGCGGCAGACCCTGGCGGTGTGCCTGCAGGGCGCGCCGGATGCGCTGCTTGGCCCAAGCGGGTGTCGGGGGGCGGGCCTGCAGCAGGATCAGCAGGCTGCTGGTCCCCCTTATTCGGCGACCTGTTGGAGGTCGTAACGCTGCAGGACGGGGGTGATCTTAGCCAGCCGGATGGGAGGGGAGTGGCCCCGCAAGCTGCGTGCCAGCCGTGCCGGGGATAAGTTGGGGTTGCGGATCAGGGCCAGCAGGACCTCGAGACCGCGGCGGCGCTGCACTACGCGGCCGCTCTCGACAGTGTGCCGCTGGCGGAATACAACCACGCCGTGTTCGTGACCGCCAACTGGTTCGTCATACGCCCGATACAAGTGGACGGAGCAAGAAACCGAATCCTAGTTGGGCCCGGCCTAGGAATCGAGATCGACGAGGCTGCGGCCAGGGCTGTGGCGGTCTAGCAGGCAGGCACTCGGCGCCCAGAGCTCCGGTTCCAGCCGGGGGGCGCCCCGGACGACGACCAGTCCGAGCAGCCTCATCCCTTGCCACACTGCAGACAGAAGCACCGATGTCGCCGAGCGTAAACCAAGCGCCCGCGGTCGCGATCGAGCGAGTGCGACTCTGTGCCGGCGGGACGCCTTGCGGGCCTTCTGCGCTATTGAGATTGCAACCGCCTGGAATCCGACCGGGGGGTACCAGAGAGGTCGATTGCCGCCATCGCCAGCACACACGATTCACTTGGGCCAAGTGTCGGCATCTGGCCGAGGAGAAGGAGTCCGGAACCGTCTGGGCGCTTGGCGCCACTCGCGCGAGGGCTGACGGCTCGGAGCCCGGAAGGATCTAGATCCATCTCAGCCCACAGGGCCTGGAGGATGCGGGCGTGCCGCCGATCGAGCCACACCGCGCAGTGGCAATCACCGCGCTCCGCTGGATCGCCTCGCGGCTCAGAAGAACAGCTTCAGCGCCATCTGCACTTGACGCTGCGTGCGCTGGAGCGTCGCCTCGCTGCCGGCTCGCGTGATTCTACCGATAGCGGCCGCTCCCACCCGGACACCTGCTCCGCTGGGATTGTTGAACTGTGGAGTGTTGAAGGCGTTGAAGAACTCAGTCCGGAACTGGAGACGAACTCTCTCGGTCAGTTGGAAGTTCTTGAACAGCGACAAGTCGACTTGCTTCGTTCCCGGCCCGACTAAGATATTCCGCCCTGCTGTGCCATACAGCCGGAATCCCGGATTCGCGAAGGCCTCGGTGTCGAACCACTGCGTCACTTGGCGCTGGCCGGGTGGCAGGTTGCCATCCCTCAGCCGATCGGGACGCACGCCACCGACCCCGTTGTTCAGCGTGTTGCTGCCCGAAACCACTGAGAACGGAATTCCGCTGTAAAGGCTCACACCACCGTTAACCTGCCAGCCCCCGATCAGGTGATTGACAACCGGATTGGCATTTGTCCCCATGGCCTTGCCCCGACCGAACGGCAACTCCCAGCCCCAGGTTGCGCGCAGATTGTGGCGGACATCGAAGCCGCAGTTCCCCTTGGCCAGCGCTAGGTTGGAGATCGGGATGCCACCAACGGACCGGTCATCGATGCAGTGGCTGTAAGTGTACGCGACTTGGTAGTGTCCTCCGGAGAATCTCCGGACGAGCGTAGACTGCAACGAATGGTAGCTGTAGTGCGCTCGGCTTTGGTAGATTTGGACGTTCGCATGCTGCGGCCAGCGTCGCCGGCTGGCTACTGGCCCCTCACCCGGCACGGGCTGGTTGAGGTCCACCGGCTGCGTCATCCCCGTCCCTTTCGAGCCAACATATGAGACCGTCAGTTGCTGGCGCCTTGGAAGTTGCTGCTGAATCGAGAGGTTCCACTGCTGTATGTAGGGAATCGCGAAGTCTTCGGCAATCCCCCTTCGGCTTTGGTTTGCAGCATTGGGGTCGCTGGTCCTTAGGGGTCCGTCCGCCAAGGTGCGTGCCGCCGTGAAACGATTCTGGTTGTTCACAACCGCCGTATTAACGAAGAACGGGGGGTTCGAAGCCAGAGTGCCTCCGAGTGCAATGGGAATCAGGGAGTAGTACACTCCGTAGGCAGATCGGACGACCGTCGAGTCGGTCGCTCGAAAAGCCAAGCCGATCCGTGGCGCAAGATTGTTCATGTCCGTCGCGACGCCACTTCCGCTCTCGATCGGGACCGGGTTGCCAGTGGCTGTGTCGAACTGCAGCATACGCCCGTTGACTTCGGACTGCGGATAATCGTCAGCAATTTCGTAGCGCAGGCCGAGATTGAGCGTTAATCTGGATGTGGCTTTCCAGTCATCCTGGAGGTACACTCCCCAGTCTGTCCGTCGCAAGCCCCTCGTTCCGACGATGCCGTTCAGATCGATGCGACGAGGCGCACCGAGCAAGAGTTCGGCCGGCCCCGAGCCCGTGTTGAGCCTCTGTGCCGGATTGTTGGTGAATGTCGGGGCAAACTGGAAGCGGCCACGAGGCCGTTGCGCTTGGAAGACATTCGTTTGCCTCCTGACTGCCTCAAAGCCGAACTTGATCGAGTGGTTCCCCCGATTCATGTCGAGATTATCGCTTACTTGGAAGTTGTTCGAAACGATCACCGCAGGTCTGAACTGGAAATCACCTAGACGGGCCATCCCGGTGACGTCCATTTGCGAGAGGCCGGTTGAGAACTGATCAACATTCACGTTGGGAATCCCCAGATCCTCAGCAAGGTTGCGCCCGCCGTTCAAGCTGCTGCTGACGAGGGGTTGCCGGGAGAAACCAACTCGGGCCTGATTGATCGTGCGAGACGAGAGCACCTTTGTGTGACTGACGACCGCTTGCCAGAACGGCACGGCGATTCCAATGAACGGAGTCGCGTCTGGTGTGAGAGTCTGCCGGCTTGAGTCGACGAACTCCCAATGTGCCTTGGTGAAGCGGATGAAGAGTCGGGACCCGTCTTCAAAATCATGGTCCACTTTGGCGGTTCCCTGATCACCGTTCGTGGGTTGTGACGAGGTGGTGGAGAAGTTGGCCGCCAAGCCTCCGGAGTTGGGATCCGGATACAGATCGATAACCCCCTTGCCTTGCGGGCTGAAACGGCTGGCTGGTATCAAGTTGCCGGCGAAGGGGTCACGAATCGCGGCTCCTCCTTCTGGGTTGGACCGATGCGTGAGGGGATCGAAGATCGTAACGGGTCTTCCGCCGGACAGGAGCTCGCCGAAATCACCGAGCTTCATCGCAGGTGTCGGCACTGTTGACAAGTGCGTGATGCCTTGCCTGCTCCGCTGTCCTTCGTATGAGAGGAAGAAGAACGTCTTTGCCTCCTTTCCTCCTACAGGCCCACCGAAAGTGCCACCGTAGAAGTTGCGCCTGAGAGGAGCCTTGTCGCCCCGGGCGAAGTAATTGCGGGCATCGAGCCTGTCATTCCGCAGGAAGTGGAAGAGCACGCCATGGAATTCGTTGGTGCCTGACTTGTATCCGACGTTGATCGTGGCACCCGAGCGACCGAAACGAGCGTCAGGCACTGACGTTTCGACTCGGTAGTGGTCGATGGCCTCAACTTCGATAAAGTTCATGATTCCCTGGCCTTGGTGGTTGCTGTTGTTCTGAATTCCGTCAATCGAGAAATTGTTGTCTCCAAAGTTGTTTCCGTTCACACTGCTTGTCGTGTTGCCGCGAGATTGCGACAGCGCCAATCCGCCAGCCTGAGACTGCCCGGGGACGACTCCCGCGCTGAACCGGAGCAATTCGGCGAAGTTTCGGCTGTTGACGGGCAGCTCCTTCACTTCCCGCTCGGTGCGAAGCGTGCTCAGCGTTGTGTTCTCCGTTTGGAGAACCTCGCCAACGGATTCCACCGTGACGGTCTCGGCGACCGCGCCCACCTGCAGTGTGAAGTCGACAGCGAGTCTCTCGGAGAGGTGCAGGGGCACCTCCTTCGCAGCCGTGGCGAAGCCTTCCAGCCGGACCGTCAGCCGATACTCCCCGGGTGGCAGAGGAGGGCTGACGTATAGGCCCGAAGCGTTCGTTTGTAGGTCTACTTCATAGTTGGTGCCCGTGTTTCGGACTACCACGGCCGTGCCGGGGATCACGGCTCCAGAGTCGTCATATACATATCCTGTCAAGACTCCCGTGTCGACTTGGCCGGTTAGTGTGCCTAGGCTGGGTAGAAGCATGCCGATCGCAGCGACCCAGCGTACAATGCAGTTCTTCATGAGTGAATCCTCCTGCCCAACGCGTGAATTGGGCTGCAGCGTGATTATACGCCTCATTCGCGAGCGTGGCACCGAACTGATGTAAAGATTCAGAAAGAGGGGCTGGGTAGTCCCTTACTGAATCCTTACGCAGCGTAGTTCGGGGTAATGGCGAGCAAGGTGGCAGCGCAGGCGTCGGGAGCGGCATGCAACTGTTCCCGCAGCGCAGAGCTGGAGCAGCAGCTGGCCGCGGAGGGGGAGGCTCGGGCGGCGGAGAATTGCGCCAAGGATGCGCTGCTGGAGGCGTACTAGGCCAAGCTGGCCGCCAAGGAGGCGCAGCTGCAGGAGCTGCGCCGGGATCAGTTCGGGTGCAGGAGCGAGGTGATCGATGTGGGCTCGGCGGACGGCGCGAAGCATCCCGAGTCGCTGCCCCGGGGAGCGGTGGAGGTCGCAGACGATCCCGAGTCGCTGCCCGGTAAGGACGGTCTGGACCAGCCGCCGTCCACGACGGACGGGCCCGAGCCGCCGCAAGGGGGTCAGCGCAAGCGCAGGCGCGGGCGGCAGCCGGGGCAGCCCAATCCCGGGCGCACCGACCGCGACCATCTGCCCCGGCGGCGGGAGGTGAGCGAGCCGCAGGAGTGCGCATGCCCCGACTACGGGAAGCCGTACCGCCAGGACGGGAACCGGCAGAGCACGATCTGCGAGCTGCAGCTGGAGGCGGTGGCGCGCATGATGGTGCGGCAGCGGCTGCGCCCGCAGTGCGACTGCGAAGGCGCGCGGGCGGCGGTGGGACCGCGGCTGGTGCCCGGCACGCAGCCGGGCACCAGCGTGTGGACGTTATGTCTGGTGGAGGTGTTCGCGCTGCTGAGAACGCAGTTCAAGGTGGCCTTGGACCTAGGGCAGCTGGGCTTGGAGATGAAGCGGTCGACGCATTCTGTGGGCCTGCGGCGGCTGAGCGGCTTGTTCGAGCCGCTGGTGGCCTGGATCGAGCAGCTGCAGGCGGGCGTGGCGGTGCTGTACGTGGACTTGCGGAGGAGGCTTCCTGTATTACGCGCCGAACGCCAACCACGGCCCCTACACGCCCGATATCGGAATCGACAACGTGCCCGTAGCGGGCGAGTCCCGGACCAAGTCCAGCAAGCGCTTGGACGCCCGCCACGACTTCATTCTTGAGAACGGTGTAGCCCTCGGCAGGATCCTGGACTGGCTGTCCGCCACCCGTGATCCGCGGGAGCCGGGCCGCAGCCTGGCCGAGACGACACTGGTGGTCTTCACGTCTGACAATGGGGCCGAACGGAACACCAAGACGGCCACCGGCCCCTTCCGGTCAAACAAGGGATCGGCCTACGAGGGCGGGCACAGAGTGCCGTTCCTCGCATCATGGCCCGCGGGCGGCGTCGGCGATGGGGACCCCTCTACGCCCGGGAGGACTGACGCAAGCCTGATCTCCTTGACCGACAGGTTTGCGACCATCGCCGAGATCGCTGGCGCGCCGCTGCCAGACGTGCGATCCGGCCAGAAGGGAGCCGAGGACAGCTTCAGCGTTCTGCGGGCTGTTGTATGTCACCTTATTTGGCACGAAAACGGGATTTTTTGTCAGATTAGATGATTCTGGCTAGGGGAACTTTCTCATTCAATGTGACAAATCCATAGGCGTGGGTGAGTCGGCCGGTAGGCTTGCGGGCCTGCGTTAGAGGTGCTGCGCGGCAGTCCTGCCTGCGGTTGCGTGCGGGCAGGGCCGGGAGCCGGGCGAGGGCTGCTACGGGAGGTGGGCAGTCAACACCTCCGGTTGGCCGGTCGGTCCGGCAGCGCTGCCGGAGCGTGGCCGGCGCTGGCTGCGCGCCGCGGCTTGGCAGGCGCGGGCCCCAGCGGTCGCGCGGTACGGCGACTGCGAGGGGTCAGGATAGAGGGTCGGCCCGCACGACTGACACTCGCCGGGCCGCGGGCGACTCGCGTGCAGTTCCTTCACAAAACCGATCTGAGCGCCGAAGAGTATGTTAGCGCCAAGGCGTGGTGGGATGCAACCCCGCCCCCCTGCCCGTTCCACCCGGATGGGGGGTGCGCGCTGGTGCCGCACGGCAGCTATCGGCGCGTAGAGCCGCCGGGCATGCGCGTGAGGCGCTTCCGCTGCCCCGCCGGCGGGGGCACGGTGAGCATGCTGCCGCAGTTCCTGGCAGCCTGCCTGATGGGGACTCTGGACGAGGTGGAGCAGGTGCTGCGCGAGGTGGAGCGGGCCAAGCCGGGCGAGCCGTGCTGGCGCGACTTGCATCCGGCCAAGCACTACAACGGGCGAGCCAAGGTGTGGGCGCAGCGGCGGATAACGGCTGTGGTGCAGCTGCTGTGCGTGCTGCCGACGCTGCTGCCGACGCTGTTCGGCGGCTGGCCGGGGCGGTGGGCGAGCTTCGACCGGCGCGCCGCAGCGGGCAAGGGCGGCCTGTTGGTGAGTCTGCGGCTGCAGGCGGAGGGACAGCTGTCGGGCTTGCCGGCGCCGGTCGGTTTCCGGCGCGGTCCGGCGCGGGAGCCGCCAAGAAAAGCGGAAAACGAGGGCCCGGGGGGGGCCCAACACGGCATGGACCGTGCCCCTGCGGCCGGCACTCGGTAGGGTGACGGCTGTGAGGGGCGGAATCCACAGGCCGAGCGACCGGAAACGGGCAGCCATGGAGGTGGCGGTGTTCCGCTTCGAGCGGATCGGGGACCTGGTGCGCCTGGAACCCGGATCGCGGCAGCTGCGGGAGCGGCTGCGGGAGCGCTCGGCGCAGCGGTTCGACATTCCGGGCTCGCGGCGCAGGCGGGTGTCGCAGTCCACGCTGAGGCGCTGGATGGCGATCTATCGCAAGGACGGGCTGGAGGGCTTGCAGCCGCGGGCCCGCCGCGACCGCGGTCGGGCGCGGGCGCTGCGCCCGGAGGTGGCGGACGCGCTGGTGCGGATCAAGGAGCAGGACCGCAGCCTGCCGGTGCGGCTGGTGATCCGCCGGGCTCGCCGCGAGCAGCGGCTGGGGCCCGAGGTGCGGCTGGCGCCGTCCACCGTCTACCGGCTGCTGCGCGAGCGCGGGCTGACGCGGCGCGAGCAGCGGTCCGGCGAGGGGCGCGACCTGCGGCGCTTCAGCTACGCCGCCGCTGGCGAGCTGTGGCAGTCGGACGTGCTGCACGGGCCGCGAGTGCGCTGCGCAGCCGACGGCCGCCGGCGGCGCAAGGCCTACTACATCGGCCTTCTGGACGACGCGACGCGACTGGTGACGCACGCCGAGTTCGCTTTCTCCGAGAGCTACGAGGCCTTCCTGCCGGTGTTCAAGAGCGCCCTGCTCAAGCGTGGGCGGCCCGACCGGCTGTTCACCGACAACGGTTCGGCCTACCGCAGCCGGCACCTCCGGGAGCTATGCGCCGGCTTGGGCGTGCGGCTGCTGCGCGGACGCCCCTACCACTCCGAGGGCCGAGGCAAGATCGAGCGCTTCCACCGCACCCTGCGGGAGCAATTCCTGCGACCGCTGGCCGAGCCGGAGCGGCTGGACCTGGATGAGCTCAACCGCCGGCTGGGCCTGTGGCTGGAAGGCGAGTACCACTGCACGCCCCACCGCGGGCTGGAAGGCCGGCGCACGCCGCTGGACGCCTGGGCGCTGACGGCGGCCGGCGTCCGACCGGCCGGCAGCCCCGAGCAGCTCGACGAGCTGTGCCGGCTGCGCTACGGGCGCACGGTGTCCCGGGACCGGGTAGTGCAGTTCCGCTCGCACTGCTACGAGGTGCCGGGCGGGCTGGCGGGCTGCAAGGTGGTGCTGCTGGTCGATCCGGCGGCGCCGCCGGAGCGGCCCATCCCCGTCGAGTGCGAAGGCCGGCCCGCCGGGCTGGCCCAACCGCTGGACCGCGTCGCCAACAGCCGCGTGCGGCGCCAGCCCAATGTTGCAGCCCGGGACGCCCCCGGGCCGCGTCGCGAGCCGCCGCCCGCCCCGGAGGCGACGCCCGCCCCGCTGCGGCTCAGCGACCTGCCAGCGGGGCAACAGGAGGATCCATCATGAGTTACCGACCCCATTTCGGCCTCGAGCGCTACCCGTTCGAGCCGCTCGCCGACTGCGACGAACTGTTCTCGCTGCGCGCCGGCCAGGAGGCGGCCAGCCGGCTGTCGCACTGGGTCGAGCTGCGCGGCATCGGCGTGGTCACCGGCCCGCCGGGCAGCGGCAAGACCACCGCCTGCCGCCAGTTCGCCGCCGGCCTGCATCCCGGGCGCTGCAAGGTCTGCTACGTCTCGCTCACCACCGGCACCGCCTTCGACGCCTACCGGCTGCTGTGCTGGGAGCTGGGCCTGGAGCCGCTGCACACGCGCTCGGGCTGCTACCGCCTGCTGCGCAACGAGCTCGCCCACCGCGTCAACAGCCGCCGCCAGCTGCCCGTGCTGCTGCTCGACGAGGCCCAGAACCTGCGCAATGACGTGCTCGAGGAATTGCGCCTGCTCACCGACCCGGGCCTTGAGGCGGTGCGCGGCGCCTGCCTGCTGCTGGTCGGCCTGCCCGCCCTCGAGCGCCGCCTGGCGCTCGCCATCCACCGCTCCTTCGACCAGCGCGTGGTCATGCGCCACCGCTTCGGCGGCTTGCAGCGCGACGAGGCCGCACCCTATCTCGCCCACCGCCTGCAGCTGGCCGGCTGCCGGCGCGAGCTGTTCGAGCCGCCCGCCGTCGAGGCCGTCTTCCAAGCCTCCCAGGGCGCGCTGCGCCCCGCCGGGCGCATCGCCCACTACGCGCTGCTGGCCGCCGCCTTGGACAAATCCGCCACCGTCAGCGCGGAGCATGTCGAGCGGGCCGTGCCCGAAGCGCGGGCCCGCTCCCCGCTGGCGCGCCGTGCGGCCTGAAGTCCCCGCCCCGCTCCCCGACCGCCTCGCCCGGGCCCGCAACCGCCCGCTGCCCCAGGTCGCTCGCCAGCTCGGCTACCGCCGCGACCCCCGCAACCGCCTGCGCTGGAGACGACCCGGCTCGGTGCTCGCCATCCGCGGCGCGCGCTTCTTCGACCACCGCCGCGGCCGTGGCGGCGGCGGCGCCATCGACCTCGTGCTGCACGCCCGCGGCTGCTCCTTCCGCCAGGCCCTCGCCTTCCTCGACGCCCTGCCCCCCACCCCGGCACACCCTCCGCCAGCCCAGCCCACCTCCGACCGGGCGCTCTCCCTGCCGCCCCCCTGCCACGCCCGCTGGCCTCCCGTCCGCCACTACCTGGCCCGCTCCCGACGCCTCGACCCCCGCCTGCTCGACCACTGCCGCCACTTAGGCATCCTGTGGGCCGACGCCCGCCAAAACGCCGTCTTCCTCTGCCGCGACCTCCAACAACAGCCCGCCGGCGCCGAACTCAACGGCTCCCGCCCCAGCCCCTCCGGCGCCACCTTCAAAGGCCTCGCCCCCGGCTCCCGCAAACAACGCGGCGGCTTCTGGATCGCCCCCCAGGCTCCCCGCTCCAACACTCCCCCGCACTGCGTGCTGCTCTGCGAATCCGCCGTCGACGCCCTCTCCGCCGCCCTGCTCCAACTCCCCCAACTCCCACCTCACACCCTCTTCGCCTCAGCCGCCGGCCTCGCCCACTCCATCCCCGCCTGGCTCCACTCCATCCCCCCCCACCAACTGCTGTGCGGCTTCGACAACGACCCCCCTGGCCAACTCGCCGCACAGCGCCTCCTCGAACGCCATCCCGCCGCCCGACGCCTCCCCCCTGCCGGCGCCAAGGACTGGAACCAACTCCTGGTCCGCTCCTGCTGACCCCCTCCTCTTCCTTCTTGCAGTAGCCGTTTTCCAGCCCACCCTCCCACCTCCCCAAGCCAGACGCAAGCAATCCGGAAAATCCCGCTCCCCGCCTGCCATTTATTCCGGAAAACGCCGTGCCATTTATTCCGGAAAACAACAGGGCGCTCCGAGGGGAGAAGCTGGCGGCGCGCCCGCCCGTGTTCTTCAACGACCACAAGGAGGCAAAGGCCGATCGAGCTGCACCGGCCATCCGGACCGACTCGCCGAGGCTAGGGGGAACTGCCTATCCGGGCAAGTGGAAGCTGTTTCTCAGTCCATCCCTGTTGAGATACGGCAGCGCTGAGCCGAGCGAGCTGTACAACTTGGAGGAGGATCCCCAAGAGCGGCACAACCTGCTCCCCAACGCAGAGCTGCAGCCGCTAGTCCGCCACTTGGCAGCCGCAGCGTCACTGCATCGGGCCGCCGGAGGGCATCGGCTGGCAGAGTTCGCGACCGGCCCTCGCGAGACTCTGGACTGGACCAAGAAGGACGCCCCCGTCATTCCCGCAGGCCTCTTTGTCCAGATCGAGGCAGATCAAGGCCGCCAGCTCACCCGAAGTACCACCGGTCTCGGTGTCGCCGGAGGCGATTCCGGCGCCGTGGACGGGGGCGAGGCCATCCTGATCCTGTTTCAGGAAGACATCCTCATCGAATCAGCGGAGCTCGTCGCGGGAAACGGCGTTGTTGGAGGCTTCTACCAAGTCGGAGATCGGTCCCCATTGCAGGTCTACTGCCTTGATGGAGACATCGACGACAAGAACCAGAGCGGGGTTCTGAGCGACTTGGGCGTGCTGCCCAGGGGGGAGCGCCTGCGGCTGGACAGCGACCCGCACCTCGGTGTCGAGGCGCCTGGCAGCTGGAGGCTTCAGCGGCTCAGCATCCGGCGGCTCCCACGCCAGTAACCCCGGCCACGACCATCCGGCAGCGCCGCCGATGCGCTGAGCACGGTTACACTGGTTGGACCATGGACGGCGGCAAGTTGGATGGAAAGGTAGCCCTCGTTACCGGCGGCGCGACCGGCATGGGACGGGGCATCTGCCTCGCGCTGGCCTCCGCTGGGGCGAAGGTCGTAGTCAACTACCGTGCCTCGGCAGGCCCCGCCAGCGAGGTCGTCGAGGAGATTTCAAGCAGAGGCGGCAGTGCGGTCGCCCATGCGGCAGACGTGCAGTCTGACGCACAGGTCCGCGCGATGATCCACTCGGTGGAGAAGCGCTGGAAGCGTCTGGACGTGCTGGTGAACAACGCCGGGTGGAGCAAGCTGACCCCGCACTGGCAGCTGGACGAGCTCACTGACGAGATCTGGGACCGGACCTTGAACACCAACCTGCGCGGTGCGTTCTACTGCTGCCGCGCCGCGGTGCCGCTGATGCGCAGGGGAGGCGGCGGCGCGATCGTGAACAACGCCTCGGCCTCGGCCTACACCGCCGCCGGCAGCTCAATCGTGTACTCGGCGTCGAAGGCTGCCATGATCAACATGACAACTGCGCTCGCACGCGTCCTAGCTCCGGACATACGGGTCAACTCGATCGCTCCGGGACTGGTCCGCACCCGCTTCGCGGGCTGGCCCGACGAAGCGTTTGAGGCCGGCCGGAGGACCTCGCCGCTGGGGCGCATCGCTTCCGTTGAGGAGGTGGCGTCCACGGTGCTGTTTCTGGCAGCCGACGCCACCGCCATCACGGCCGAGACTGTTCTGGTGGACTGCGGAGCCACCATGCTGAGGACGTCCAGGCCGACGCGCACCTAGCGTCGGGCCCGTCGACTCCAAGTTTTGGATCCAAACGGAGGGACGAACACATGCAGCATCGGCTGACCACGGTTGCGAGGTGGGTCTCGCTGGCATGCTTCGGCCTCTCGGCCGTACTGCTGGTCACAGCGCTCCCCTTCGACGCGATTCTGGAAGCTCTGCAAGGCTGGATCGAAGGCTTGGGGGTCTTCGCTCCGTTGGCGTACGCCGCGTTGTACGGAGTGGCGTCGACGCTGCTGGTGCCCGGATCCGCGTTGTCGCTGGCGGCAGGAGTGCTGTTCGGAGTCTGGATCGGCACGTTGGTTGTTTGGGCGGGAGCGTCGATTGCGATCGCCCTCTCTTTCCTGATCGCGAGATACCTCGCTCGGGCGCGAGTGGAGGCGTTGGCGGCCACCCGTCCCCGCTTCGCAGCCGTCGACAAGGCCATCGGCGAGCAGGGCTGGAAGATCGTGGCGCTGATGCGCCTCTCCCCAGTCTTCCCTTTCGGCCTGCAGAACTATCTGTTCGGGGTGACTGCCATCCGTTTCTGGCCCTGCTTCGTGGCCAGCGTGACGTTCATCTTGCCCGGCACGTTCCTTTACGTGTACCTTGGCTTCGCGGGAGGAGCAGCGGCCGCGGCGGTCGGCGGATCGGGATCCACCGACGCTCTCAAGCTGGGACTGCAGGTCGTAGGCCTGCTCGCGACGCTTGGGGTAACCGTCTACATCGCCCGTACCGCGGCCCGAGCCATAGCCAAGCATGCCCCGGAAGCGGCCTCGGTCGGGGAGCCCGTGCAGGCTGCTCCAGCCACCGCCCCGTCGCTGGGCCGGGCCGTCCTCACCTTGGTACTGGCCGGCGCTTGCTTGCTGGGCGCAGGGTACATGTATGTCCAGAAAGATGCTGTCCGGTCACTGTTGTCCGATGCCGGTAGCGCGGCAGCGGAACCGCTCGCCGGGCAGCGCTGCCCGGCGAGCGGTTGCGGCGTTCGCAGAGCGTAGGGAGACCATTCAGTGCAGCCAGAATCCACTGCGATCGTCCAGCCACTCGACGAGCACAACCAGCGCCTTCTTCAGAACGTGCATCCGTCCGACTGGACGAACCCGACGCCCAAGGGCCGCTACCACATGGTGGTGATCGGGGCGGGCACTGCGGGCTTGGTCACTGCCGTGGGTGCCGCCGGCCTCGGAGCCCGGGTGGCGCTGATCGAGAGAAGTTTGATGGGGGGCGACTGCCTGAATGCCGGCTGCGTGCCGTCGAAGGCGATCATCCGAGCCGCCCACGCGGCAGCGGCGGCGCGGGACGCCGGACCCTTCGGTGTCCGGTTCGACACGTCGCCTCCCTATGTGGACTTCGGCCTCGTCATGGAGCGCATGCGGAAGTTGCGCGCCAGCATCAGCACTCACGATTCTGCGGCTCGGTTCTCAGACCTCGGAGTCGATGTCTTCTTAGGAGAGGGGCAGTTCGCCGGCCCCGACACGGTCCTGGTGGGGGACACCGAACTCAAATTCTCCAAGGCCTGCATCGCGACTGGAACGCGAGCCAGGATCCCTCCCATTCCCGGCTTGGCCGAGTCCGGCGCGCTCACCAACGAGACAGTCTTCTCACTGACCGAGCTGCCGAGACGGCTGGTCGTCATCGGAGGCGGACCGATCGGTGTCGAGATGGCCCAGTCCTTCGCCCGGTTCGGGTCGCAGGTCACACTCATCCAAGGGGCGGACCGCATTCTTCCGCGGGAGGACGCCGACGCCACCGAAATCGTGGAGCGGTCGCTGGTCCGGGACGGGATTACCATTCTGCGTTCGACCTTCGCCACGAACGTCTCCAAGTTGGGCTCGCTGACTACCGTTCGCGCTGAGTCTCAAGTTGACGGCACGGTCGACGAGGTCATGGCGGACCGAGTGCTGGTGGCGGCCGGAAGAGTGCCCAACCTCGAGGGCTTGGGCCTAGACGCAGCCCGCGTCCGATACGACGACCGGTACGGCGTCATCGTAGGCGACCGGCTGCGCACATCGAACCGCCGCGTGTACGCCGCCGGGGACATCTCGTCGAAGTTCAAGTTCACACACATGGCCGACGCCATGGCGCGCATCGTAATCGGCAACGCGCTCTTCTTCGGGCGCGGCAAGGCCAGTTCCCTGCACGTGCCGTGGTGCACCTATTCGGATCCCGAACTGGCCCATGTGGGGCTGAGCGAGAGCGAGGCGCACTCCAAGGGTGTCCCGATCGACACCTTCCGCACGGATATGGCGAGCGTGGATCGCGCCGTCCTGGACAGCGAGTCGGAGGGTTTCGTCAAGATTCACTGCAAGCAGGGTTCGGACAAGATTCTTGGTGCCACGATCGTGGCCCGACACGCCGGAGAGATGATTTCGGAGATCACGGCGGTGATGACGGCGGGCGGTGGACTGAAGTCCTTGGCAGGCACAATCCATCCGTACCCGACTCAGGCCGAGGCCATCCGCAAGACTGCGGACGCGTACCAGCGCACACGGCTCACGCCGGGCGTGAAGCGGCTGCTGAGCTTCATGCTTCGCCTGCACGGCAAGTAGCGTGCGGCCCGATGAGGCAGGCAGCGCGCGGGGCGCGGGAGCGTCGATCTCGGTAGTCATCCCGGCACTGAACGAGGAGCGTCGCATCGCTGCCGCTCTGCGCCGCGTGCTCGCGGCCGACGTCAGCGAGGTGATCGTCGTGGACGGTGGCAGCGAGGACCGGACAGCGGAGATCGCGTCGGATCTCGGGGCGATCGTTCTGCGCACGCGGGCCAACCGTGGACTGCAGCAGAACCTCGGAGCCAGGCGGGCGAAGGGGGAATACCTGCTGTTCCTGCATGCCGACACAGTCCTGCCGCGCGGCTTTCCCGAACAGGTTCGGAAGACACTCTCGTCGCCTGAAGTGAGCGCCGGAGCATTCCGTTTCCGTCTCGACGCGGACGGCTGGCAATATCGCTTGGTGGAGCGAGTCGTGGCTCTGAGATGCAGGCTCTTCAGGCTGCCGTACGGAGACCAGGCGATTTTCATGCCGGCGGCACGGTTCCGTCGAGCTGGCGGCTTCTCGGATTTACCGGTGATGGAGGATTTCGACCTGATTCGTCGGCTTCAGAAACTCGGACGGATCGAACTGGCGGCAGGAAGCGTGATCACGTCGGCACGGCGGTGGATGAGGGACGGTGTCTGGAGCGTCACGGCTCGGCACCAGCTCTGCATACTGGGCTACTACGCCCGAATCGCTCCGGGGAGGCTGGCACGGTTTCGGGAGCCCGCGCAGGACTGCCAGTCGCCACAGCGCCCGCAGATGTAGACAACCCCCTCCGAGCGCTACTGCCTCTTTCCGGATTGGGGAGCACGAGTAGTCATGGGTCTTAGTGGTACCGATGTAACGAACTCCGCGGACTGTGAAGCTGCGACAGCCAGAATCCCTACTTCGTGACGTGCCCTCGGGCTGCCGGGGCCCGATCTGTCTGGCCATTCATCACGACAACGCACGCTAGCCACCCCGGGGAGCAGCAACCACCAGCCATTTCGCTTCGAGATCGAAACAGTCCACCTTCGGCACTGAGGCCCATCGCGCTGCGAAGCATTGAGACGGTCTAACCTGAATATGCTGTGGCAGGACCTCTCTCGTATCGGCCAGACTCGGCAACAGAGCGCAGCCCCTTTCAGCCAGGCACCGGGAAGCTCCCGCCCTACTTCGCCGGACGGAAGCCGGAGCAAGCTCTGATCCGGAGATTCCTCAATACGCTGGCTCAGCGAGCTGCGCCCGCCAGCGACATCATCCTGTACGGGCCGAGGGGAAACGGCAAGACCGCCCTGCTCGAATGGTCTCGGCGCGAGGCGGAGGCGCTCAAGATCCAAGTGGCCGACCTGCTTGGGGGCGACCTCCTGACCGTCGAGCAGCTGGCTGCGGCGCTGTCTTCCGGGAGGCGCTGGCTGGACGCGCTGCGGGCCTTCACACGAGGGCCTGTCAGCGTCCGGTTGGAGAGTTTGCCTCCCGGCCCAGTCTCTTCCGCCCTCTCCCGCAGAACTCGCAAGCAGCCACTGGTCATCCTCGTAGACGAGGCTCACATGGTCGGGGTCGCGCCCGGTCGGTCGCTGCTCGGGACCGTCCAAGCCTTCCGGCGCGTGGAAGTGCCCGTGCTGCTGGTCCTCGCCGGCACGCCCGACCTACCGCGCCACCTCCGCGCCATGGGGGCCTCCTTCTGGATTAGGAACCAGCGGCTGCGCATTGGCCGGCTGGAGCCGGACACCGCCGCCGAAGCCATCCGGGTCCCGCTGGAGGAGCGCGGCCGGTCAATCGAGCAGGAGGCCCTGCAGCAGGTGGTGGCGGAGAGCCACGGCTACCCGTTCTTCCTGCAGATCTGGGGGGACCTGCTGTGGACGGAATGCAACGACGCGTCCGCACCCTCCTCACTAGCCGACATAGACAGAATGCGTCCGCTATTCCAGCAGCGGCGCGAAGACCTCTACCACGAGCTGCTGGAAGAGCTGGATGACGCCCGGCTGGTCTCAGTAGCGGCAGCGGTAGCTGCGGAGTTCACCTCGGTCCAGCATGTGCCTCGCGAGCGGGTCACGATGGCAATCGAGGCGTCGCTTCGCGAGAAAGGAAGAGCGTCGGACGGGCGGACAGCCCTCGATGCGGAACGCTCCCTGCGTCACCAAGGCTTCATCTGGCCGGTCGTCAAGCATGACATCGGGTACTACGAACCGGGAATTCCCAGCTTGATGCGGCACGTGACGCTGAACGAGAGGAAGAACCGGGAGGTTCGGGGCGAGGCTTGGTGACAGTGTCGAACTGACCCGTGGGCAACCTCCCCGGTGCTTGGCCGATCTCCGCAGGTAGGCCGCCGCGTGCCCCTGCCGCGGCAATCTCCAACTGGCACAGCACACTTGCTTGCCGTCCCCAGTCGTCTCGAGACGCATCGCCATCCCCGAATGAGCAGCAATCGCCCTGCTCTCGCACCGATCACTCGCCGGAGTGAGACCTCGCTGCTTCTCTGGCCGACCGAAGACCGGTTGGTGCAGCGGAGTTAGCTACGGAGCCTTGATGTTGTAGGCGTAGAGTCGACCCTGATCGCGCAGATAGAGCCGACCTCCAGAAATCACTGGCAGCGTCCAAGTCGGAAAATCGCCGCGCTCCAGCTCGAATCGTGAGATTTCCCGGTACTCGGCAGGATCCGGATCCACCAATCCGACCACGCCGTCCTCGCCGAGGATGTACAGCCGTCCGTCAGCATGGATGATCTGCCCCTTGCCCACGGATCGGCTCTTCCACGCAACCTCGCCAGACTCAAGGTGCATCGCGGTCAGAATGCGGTTCGAGAAGCCGTACAGGTAACCGTTGAGCAGGATCGAGCTGCCGTAGTGGTTCATCATGTCGCGATGGAAGTAGACCTCCTTCGCGCGAACGGCCCCGCCCTCAGCCTGCAAGCGGAGCAAGGCGCATCCCGTTCCGTATGCGGAGGACAGAAAGACCAAGTCGCCCGAAACGATCGGCGTCGCGATGTTCGCAGTGGAATTGGCGACCGGCTCATAGCGCCATAGCAGCTCGCCGTTCTCAGCGAGCACTCCGATCGCCGCCTCCCCCGTGAACACCACGTACTGGCGCACGCCGCCGACCACGGCCGGCATGGGAGAGGAGTACCCGGCCTCGTCACCTTGGGTCTTCCACAATTCGGCGCCCGTCAGCTTGTCTAGGGCCACGACGGACGCTCTTGGGCCGCCGGCGTTGACCACGACTCGGCCCTCGTCCACCAGCGGGGACTCGCTGATGCCCCAGCGAATGTTCCGTCCGCCATAGGACCGGAGCAGGTCCTTCTCCCAGATTCGCTCGCCTGTCGACAGACTGGCGCAGATCAAGTGCCCGGCACCGCCGAGCGCGTAGACCCGCTCGCCGTCGATCACGGGCGTTCCGCGCGGGCCGTCGCCCCGCCGATTGGAATACCGCCCGCCATGTTGTGTCTCCCAGACCGTGGCCCCGCTCCCGGCATCGACAGCGATCAGGTACTGCTTGCCGTCCCTAAGCCCCTGCGTGACCAGCTTGCCGTCAGCTGCAGCCAGCGAGGAATAGCCGGCACCGAGACGATCGACCTGCCATAGCAGCTCCGGACCGGACTCCGGCCAAACGTCGAGCAAGCCCGATTCGGTGGACTTGCCGTCACGACTGGGCCCCCGCCACTGGTTCCAGTCGGCGACGAGAGACGGGAGGGCTAGGAGGGCCGGGATCAGGCAGGACAGAGCACGCATGGCAGCCACCGTGTGGCTTCAGAAAGCGGCCTGCCAGTAGGTCACCATCCAGCAACACCGTTTCCAACTTCATTATGGCAGCGCCCACGCGGGCTTCGCTCTCTCCGGTCGACAGGCGCTCGGGCCTGCAGCGGCTGCCGCCCTCCGGCGGTGGTGTCGAATCACTCCACCCAGATCGGCGAACTCCAAGCCAGTTGCCGGTCCGCGTCCGCTTGTCGCAGCCGAAGGTAGTACTGTCCGGGCCGGTTCGCCATCTCCGTGGGTCCCGTAGGGGTAGAATCGGGGTACAAGATGCCCCTCCCGACCATCTTTGATCTCTGCACGCCGCGAGGCGACATCCTCCAGGGGCGGGTGACCGAAGCCGAGTTCGCGGCGGACCTGGCCCGGGTGCTTGCGAATGAGGACGGCACGGACTACGCGGACTACACTGATCCGGCACGGTTCTTCGCGAACACCTATCCTACGCGCGGCTTGAAGGACCTCCTTGCCAACGTCTGCCGCCGGCTCTCCGGCGCGGGTGGAGAGGTCGCGGCGATCTTCCGGCTCGACACATCGTACGGCGGCGGGAAGACGCATGGGTTGATCGCCTTGGCCCATGCGGCGAAGGGGATGCAAGGTGTCGCCAACCCGGAAGAGTTCGTCGATCCCTCGCTTCTTCCGAGCGGGCCGGTACGGGTTGCGGCCTTTGACGGAGAGAATGCCGATCCCGCGAATGGCCGTGACATGGGTGACGGCGTGAAGGCCAGGACCCCTTGGGGCGAGTTGGCCCACGCTTTAGCCGGCAAGCAAGGGTTCGAGCGCGTCCGGAGCAGCGATGACAAGCACATGGCACCGGGAGCGAGCACGCTCCGGGAGCTGTTCGGCGACCAGCCGATCCTCATCCTGCTTGACGAGTTGTCGGTCTATCTCCGGTCCGTCCAGTCGATCGCCCACGCACGGGGCCAGCTAACGGCGTTCCTGACCCGCCTGCTCAGTGCGGTCGAGAGTTCCCCAAATGCCGCCCTCGTGTACACCTTGGCCATCGGCAAGGACAATCAGGCAACGGACGCGTACAGCGACGAGAACAAGTTCATCGCCGAAGCCATGGCAGAGCTTGAGAAGGTCTCGGCTCGCAAGGCCACCCTTCTGAATCCCACCCGGGAAGAGGAGACAGTCAAGGTACTGCGCCGACGCCTCTTCGAAGCCATCGATGAAGCCCCGGCCGAAGAGGTCGTTCAGGCCTACAAGAAGCGCTGGGACGCTCACCAGGAGTTCCTGCCGCCGGATATCGGCCGACCGACGACCGTTGAGGGATTTCGCGCGAGCTATCCGTTCCACCCCGAAGTGCTCGAGACGCTCACGACGAAGACGGCAACGCTCGAGAGCTTTCAGCGCGTCCGGGGGATGCTACGCCTTCTCGGAAAGACCGTCGCCCACCTCTGGGAGACGCGCCCCGAAGACGCATGCGCCATCCACTTGCACCACATCGATCCGGGCCACGAACCGATTCGAGCCGAGATCGTCACGCGTCTCGGCCAGGGGCAGTACCGTCCGGCGATCACGAACGACGTGTCGTCGGGTTCGCCCGATAAGCCATCCTTCGCCCAGCAGATTGACGCGTCGTCCTACAGCGGCATGCCGCCCTACACCGAGTATGTGGCGCGAACGATCTTCCTCCACAGCCTCGCGTTCAACGATGCACTCAGGGGACTGCCGCCCGAAGGGGTCCGGTTTTCGATGGTCGGTCCGGTGTTGGACATCTCGTTCATCGACGATGCCCGCAAGAAGTTCGTGGCCGAATCGGCGTATCTCGACGACAAGCCGGGCGCCACGATGCGCTTTCACGTCGACGCGAACCTCAACCAGATCATCCGGCACGAGGAGCGCAATGTAGATGCCGGCGACGCTCGGGCTCAACTGAACGACCGGATTCAACAGGTGTTCGGCGGGAGAGTCTTCGATCTCGTCCATTTCCCGGGCGGCCCCTACGATGTCGACGACAACGTGGGGGCTGGCCGCCCCAAGCTGGCGATTCTGTCGTACGACGGTCTGTTTATCGGCCAGGGAGAGGTGCAGGTGCCCGATCTGATCCGGCGCATCTATGAGCGCACGGGGAATGAGGGACAGAAGATGCGGGAGCTGCGCAACAACGTGGTTTTCCTGGTGGCCGACGGCGGATTCCGGGACAAGATGCGGGATGCCGTGCGTCATCGGCTGGCGCTGACCGCGTTGAACCGGGCCGACCGGCTCGGCAACTTGGCCGAGTACCAGCAGACCAAGGTGAAGGAGCTCGACGGAAAGGCCGAGCAGAAGGTGGCGGGTGCAATCCAGGCGTGCTACCGACACCTGTTCTACCCGTCGCAGCAGGCGGCGGCCACGGGCGTTGCGCTGGCGCATACGGCCATCGATCTCCCGTCAACCTCTGACCAACCGGGGGCCGGTCAGACTCAGGTCGTTCGGGTCTTGCGCGAGTTGGGCAAGCTGCGGCTTCCGGAGGACGGCCCCGACCAACCGGCCTACGTTCGCGATGCGACGCCGCTGAACATCAAGGGCGAGATCACGACCCAGGCACTGCGCAACGAGTTTCGAAGGAATCCGAAGCTGCCGATGCTGATCGGTGACGATGTCTTTGTGAAGGGCGTGCGACAGGGAGTGCAGGGCAAGCTCTACGTCTACCGGAGCGGCGACCTTCTGTGGGGACCGGACGAGCCCACGGTACAGATCAAGATCGACCAACAGTCGATGGTTCTGACCATGGCGTATGCGGAGAAACAGGGCATCTGGCCACGTCCGAGGGTGGTTGAGCCAGATACACCGGTTGAACCGGATGATCCCCCCGATCCACCTCCCGTAACGCCATCCGAACAGGAAACGGAAGTCATCTTCGCCGCCGAAGGAATCCTGCGGGCAGCTCTCGTTCAGGTCTGGGAAAAGGCCAGGGCGAACAAAGAGGTCAAGAAGATCTGCGAGTTGACGATCCGGATCTTCGACACGGAATTGGGATTCCG
Organism: Bryobacterales bacterium; assembly: GCA_963662745.2. Taxonomy (GTDB): domain Bacteria; phylum Acidobacteriota; class Terriglobia; order Bryobacterales; family UBA6623; genus VXMF01. The sequence continues at coordinate 722,947 of CAXXUI010000001.1, read as the reverse complement.
GCTGCTCCGCGTGGCCCCGTCGGTTCCGAAGGCTCGGAAGGAGGCGAAGCTCACCGCATCCTACGAGTCCACAGATGGGGGCAACCTGGAACTGGAGTTTGAAGGGCCGGTGTCGGACGTGAAACCGGTCGCGGATTTCCTCGAACCTCAGCTTCGCTCTGCCGTGGAGCAGAACGCGACGATCTCGCTGACGCTCTCCTACCCCGATGGCCTTACCTTGAACGGCCCGGATCCCGGGAAGCTCACCGAACGGCTCTCCCGGTTCGTGAGCGGCTCGGCCCACGTCACCGCTAGGCCGGTTCAGGAGAAGGAGTGAGATGGCCAGCCCGAGACACCTTCGGCACGGCGAAGCCGGACAGTCGGCTCCACGCTACGAAATGCGCATCCGGCCCGCGGGATCCGGCCGGGATTGCTACGAAGTGTGGCAGATTCCCTCGGCCGGGACCCCCCAGATCCGGAAACCCGTGCGGATCGCTGGCTTGGAAGGCCGCAATCTCGAACTCGTGCAGCATCGAATCCTCCGTATCCTGGCAGAGCAACGCATCCGGCTTGTGGGCGTCCCCGGCCGGACGGGGTTCAGCCGACCGGTGCCGGAAACTCTGGCTGTGCGACTCGGCCTGATATTCCGCGCACTCGCCCCCATGCGCGACCGCGACCGCATGTGGGCGGTCGCCGACGGCATCGAGAAGATGGAGCGCGAAGAGGCGTCGTACTGGCTCGGCATGGCGATCCACAGGGAGCATCCGAGGAGGGTACTTGCCGGGTTGCGGCTCCTCCTGACCGAACCGGAGAATAAACCCAGCGACGAACTCTACCTGGTGGCCGCTGGGGCCGGGACAGAAGCGGGGCGGTAGGCGAAATGCGCATCGAACCGGAAATCGTGGACGTCAACATCGTCTTGGTGGGCGACTTCAATCCCGCTATCTTCTCGCCGAAGTGGTTTTCGGCCAACGGTCTCATTCACGACGCCGTTGCCGACAGGGCCAAGCTGGGAGTGGTTCACCAAGAGATCGCCGACTTCACAGCGGACTGGCTTCGGATCCAGGTCACCCGGGACAGGTTTGCAGCCGGGAGCTTGCAGGCTCCATTCGTACGCTTGCGGGATCTCGTTCACCGTGTTTTTCACGAATGCCTCTACCACACGCCGCTTCGAGGGTTTGGAATCAACTACTCGGCCCACTTCCTGGTGTACAGCCTGGCGACGCGGGACCGCTTGGGGACCACTCTCGTGCCGCTGGAGCCATGGGGTCCGTGGCGAGAGCACCTGAATCTCGATGGTCGCCACGGAGGTATGACATCGCTCCGAATCTCCCAGTTAAGACCGGAGGACAGGGATGAGGGTGGACAGATCAACGTGGTGGTGGCGCCATCCAACCGAGTGGGCACGAGCAGCGGCACGGGAGTCTTTGTGAGCGTCAACGATCACTTTTCCGAAGACGCGGGGTCTCCCGGTTCAGCGGAAAAGCTCATGGAAATCCTTGCGACGGAATTCGAAGGATCTCTCAAACGGAGCGAAGGCATCGTGGACCACATCATGTCCCTCGCACAGTCAAGAGGCTAATACGCACGATGGCACAGATTGGAGTTACAGCGATGAGCTTGGCAACCGACTCGAACGGTGCTGTGCGGACGTCGCCGTCGCTGCAGCCCCCTGCCGTTCTGCCGGGCGTCTCCGGCAGTGGTCGGCTCAGTGGGACCATGGCCCGCAACGAAGGACGGAACGGGGAGTTGGCGAACGGTGCTTCATCGGCCTCACTGGACGGGGAAGCGAATGTCAAGGGAGCGTCGAACGGAGCGATTCGGAATGGCCTCTTGGTGGTTCGACCGGAGGTCCCGGAGTTTTTTCCAGAGCATTCTCCCTCATTCTTCCCAAAGCAGGAGTGGGCGGGACGAGTGACGGCCATCGACAACGGCTCGTTCGACGCCCGCCTCCAAGATCTGACTGGCGGCGGACGGGAGGTCGCCACCATCGACCTTGAGGAGCTCAGCCTGGAGGATCGGGACCGAATCCGCATCGGTTCGCTCTTCCACTGGGTGATGGGCTACGAGACCGTGAACGGAACCCGGAGCAATGTCTCGCGAATCGTCTTTCTGGATCCGCCACGCCTGACCAGGCGCGACATTGAACGCGGCCGCAGGTGGGCGGAATGGCTTCATGACCGCTGGGGATCTGAGTAGCAGCGCGCCAGACCCCGCCGAGATCGAGGTCGCGACGCTCGGACCCGGTTACGGGGAGAGCATCCTGATTCACACCGGCGATGGCGAATGGATGGTCGTCGACTCATTCCTCAACTCAGACCGTCGCCCATCCGCGCTCGCCTACTTGGAACGATTGGGGTACGACCCCGCCGAAGCGATCAAGCTGATCGTGGCGACTCACTGGCACGACGACCACATTCGCGGAATGGGGACGCTGGTCGAAGCCGGCAGGTCTGCAAGGTTCTGCTGTGCGGGCACCCTTCGGCGTCTCGAATTCCTCAGCATGATCGAGGGATTTCGTGCACAGGGTTCACGGGCAGCCGGTTTCGGGACGCGGGAGATCTTCTCGGTATTCGCCCACCTTGGACAGGTTGGCGTGTCTCCACTCTGGGCGACCGCAAGCCGCCGAATCCACCGCTCGCCCCGCTGCGACGTGTGGTCGCTCTCACCTGACGACGAAGCCTACACCTCCTTCTTCGAGTCCCTTGCGCCCCCATCCGACGCCGAGCCAGAACGCGTCTTCGCCTTGCCGACTCCGAATCAGCTCTCCGTTGCCCTTCTGGTCCGCTTCGAAGGCGGTGTCTCATGCCTCCTCGGTGCGGATCTCGAGCGGCGCGGCTGGACGGCGATACTGAGCGACGACAGGAAGCCCCGGTGCAGGTCCTCGGTCTTCAAGGTTCCGCATCACGGGTCCGCGAACGCTCATCTCGAAGGCGTTTGGGACGAGCTGTTGGAGCCGGAACCGTTTGCGATTCTCGCGCCGTGGCGGCGGGGCGGTGGATCGTTGCCAAGGAAGGGGGACGTGAACCGGATTCTGGCGCGCACCCCGAACGCTTACGCCACGACCAAGGCGGCACCCGGTAGAGTGCCCCTGGATCGGTGGGTCAAGAAGAAGCTGAGAGGCGTGAATGCGAGATTGCGGCCGGAGTTCGGCACATCCGGGATGATCCGGCTGCGGCGATCGATGACGGGGGAGAGTTCGTGGCGGGTAGAGCTGCTCGGCCCCGCGTGTTACCTGCAGGAGCTTGCGGCGTGAGAAAGCAATCCAGGGACGACCTGGCGAACGACCGGCGCCTGATCGAGGAATGGTTGCCGATTGCGGAGTTGAGCGTCGAGGGTCCGCGCGAAAGGACTCCGATGACTCCGTTCCCGGCACCGAACCGCCTCCACGTCTGGTGGGCACGCAGACCGCTGGTCGCGTCTCGGGCTGCGGTGCTGGCCTCGCTGTTACCGGAGGACGCGGATCGGGAGAAGTTCCTGCATGTGCTCGGGATTCACGGGGATCCGGTAGCGGCGCGGCAGGCCATCGACAGAGCGAAGCGAAGCGGAAGGCGGATCAAGAATCCCTACGATTACGACAGGGCGTTCAAGTATTGTCCCACTCCGGCTGACAGGCGCTGGTTGGAACAGAACGGCTTGCGGACTTGGCGATCAATCCGTGTCCTAGATCCGACTGCTGGCGGAGGCTCGATCCCGTTCGAAACTCAAAGGTCAGGGCTCGTTACGCTCGGAAACGACCTCAATCCGGTCGCAGCCCTGATTGCCGACGCCACGGTGACATGGCCTGCACAGTTCCCGAACGAGCTTGGCGGCGAGTTCGAGGCGCTGGCAAAGGATTGGCGTCAACGAATCCAAGAGCCCTTGAAAGAGCTGTTCGTTCAGACTGGGTTGCCCGACATCGTGGATGTGACCTACCTCCACGCCCACACCGTCCGCTGTCCCTACTGCTTCGGGCTCGTACCTCTGTCCCCCAACTGGCGGCTGGCCTCCGACGGCACCGGTGTCCGACTCCGGCCAAACACCGCTGGCGACCACGGTTCCGAGGACCGCATCTGCACCTTCAAGATCGTAAAGAAGTCGAGCGACCAGTCTCCAGGGACGGTTGCCCGCGGAACCGGCACCTGCCCCTATCCCGACTGCGGCCAGGTGATCGACGGTGACGAGATCAAGCAACAGGCGCAGGATGGCGAGATGGGCTCGCAGCTCTACGCAGTCATCTACAAGCGCCGTGTCGAGAGGATTCTGAAATCAGGCAAGCGCGGCAAGGACAGGTGGGTGCGCGGCTACCGGGCACCGCGACCGGCGGACGACAACAGCGCCCAAGTCCAGGCACGCTTGGACGAGAAGCTCCCCGAGTGGGAGGCGTTCGACATCGTGCCGAGCGAACGGTTTCCGGAAGCAGGGCTATTCTTTTCTCGGATTCGGAAGGGCAGTGGTAACAAGAGTCTGTGCGAACGGGATCCGCTGCACCGGATCCACTAGACACTACGCTCGTCGGTGCCGGTAATTTCTTGCCGCAAGGGCTGGACATTTCCTTCTCGATCTGTCAGGGTGGGTCCTGTGGAGAGCCTGTCGCCGCCGCGTGGCGCCCTGCAGCTGCGCTCGATCAGGGTGCGTCCGACCTGCGGTGCCCAGGAGCACCGGCTCTGGGACCGGCTGGTCGGGGCCCACCACTACTTGGGGTTCAGGGGCCTGTTCGGCAGGAGCTTGCGGCAGGTGGCCACGCTGGGCCCGGCCTGGGTGGCGCTGGTCGGCTGGCAGGCGGCGGCGCTCAAGTTGACGGCGCGCGACGAGTGGATCGGCTGGACGCTGGAGCAGCAGTTGCGGCGCTTGCATCTGGTGGTGCAGAACGCGCGCTTCGTGATCCTGCCGGCCTACCAGGGGGTGCCCAACCTAGCCTCGCGGGTGCTGGGGCAGAGCCTGCGGCGGCTGTCCGGGGACATGCAGCGCGAGCATGGGCACTCAGTTTTGCTGGCGGAGTCGTTCGTGGATCGGGCCAAGTTCGCCGGCAGCTGCTACCGGGCGGCGAACTGGCGCTCGCTGGGGTTCACGGGCGGCTACGCGCGGCAGCCGGGTGCCCAGCCGCAGTGGCGCCATCACGGCCAGCCCAAGGAGGTCTTAGTGTACGAATTGGAAGCCGATGCGAGGGTGGCGCTGAGCCAGCCCGAGGAGGACCCGGCCTGGCAGGGCCCGCAGCGCAGCGAGCCGCCGCCGGCGAGCGAGCTGCGCAGCATGTTCGACTGCTTGGCCGAGGTGGCCGACTACCGCTGTGCGCGCGGGCGGCGCTACGGCTTGCGCACGGTGCTGGTGCTGGCCATGGCAGCGCGGCTGTGCGGCTACCGCGGCGTGACGGCGTTCGCCCAGTTCGCGGCGCTGCTGAACCAGTCCCAGCGGCAGGCGCTGGAGTGTTTCTTCAGTCCCAGTCGGAAGTGCTACACGACCCCCTCGATCACGACGTTCCACAACATCTTGTCTAGGTTGCCAGCGCAGACACTAGAACAGGCGGTGGCGGCGTGGGCCAGCCAGCAAAGTGCGCAGCGGCTGGCGGATGAGGCCGCTGGGGACTCGCCGCCAGCGACCGGCCCGCCTCCCGAGCAGGGCGCTGGGCCAGCGCTGCCGGCGGGCATCGCGATGGACGGCAAGGATGTCCGCGGCGCTTCCCGGCAGACCGCGGAGGGCCGCCGCATGCTGGTCGCGGCGGTGGAGCACGGCAGCGGCTTGGTGCTGGGCCAGGTGGAGGTCGGCAGCAAGACCAACGAGATCCCGGCCGTGCGCAGCTTGGCCGGGCAACTGGAGTTGTCCGGGCGCTGCGTGACGCTCGATGCGCTGCACGCGCAGCAGGAGACGGCGCGCAGCCTGCTCGACGACTGCGACGCGCACTACGTGGTGACCGCCGTGAAGGGCAACCAGCCCACGCTGCTGGACGACTTGCAGCACATGCTGTTCGAGGGCTGCCCGTACTACGAGACGCTCGACAAGGAGCACGGTCGCATCGACCGTCGGCGCTACTGGGTCAAGGATCTCAGCGACCCGGACTGGGACGGCTATGCCGACCTGTACGGCCGCTGCCAGGCGATCCGCATCGAGCGCCAGCGGGAGGTGCTCAAGACCGGGCGGCGCAGCACCCAAGTGAGCTACGCGCTCACCTCGCTGCCAGCGCAGCAGGCGACGCCCGCGCAACTAGCGGCGCTGGTGCGCAACCACTGGCAGATCGAGAACTGCCTGCACTACGTGCGCGACTTCACCTACGACGAGGACCGCTGCCGGGTCTGGGTGCGCCAGCTGCCGCGCAATCTGGCCTGCTTGAGCAACGCGGCGATATCGATCATCCGCTGCCAGACCGAGTTCGCCTACGTGCCGCAGGCCCACCGGCATTTCCAGGCGCGGTCGCAGGAGGCGCTCGATCTGCTGCTGGCCCCGCCCCGGCGCTAGCCCGGGCGGCTCGCCCGGCTGCCAGCCAGGTTCCGCCTGACCCGGCGGAACGGGACCGCTGCGTCGGCGCTTCAGCCTCAGCCGACGATGTCGCCCGGGGAGCCTGCCTAGGTCCCTCGCAGCAGACCCTCGGGCCGCTCCCAGCGACTGCACAGAACGTGGAAGCACGATTCAAACTCTCCCAGACCGCTGCAATCAGGACAATAAAATGTGCCTGTTTCCGGAAGTTAGCAACGACAGTCGACCGATTCAATATGGTATGACCCATTGGCGCGACCTGTTCTCGCCGCGCCAACTGCTCTGTCACGGAACCAGCGTCGAGGTCTACCGCGAGATGCTGGAGGACGACCGGCGGGAGGGGAAGCTGACACCGGTGCGGATGGCAGCGTATGGGTACTTAGCCTTGTTCCTCGACAAACTGCGCGACTACAACTCGCGAATGTCGGTGTGGCATTCCAACCGCTCGGTAATGACCAACACATTCTCTCAGCACGACTATTCCTTCAAGTGGTCATATGCTGAGATGGCACCCCTCATCGTCGGCCTTGGCTACGACTGGGCCGTCAAACAGACCGCCAAGGCCATCCGGGAACTGGTACAGCTCGTCGCCCCGGAATCAGTCGCCGTCCAGCATCACGATCTCTTCAGCAACAACGGCGATCCGCCGGAACCCGCCACGACCCCGACCGACCGGCCCCCCGTCACCATCACCTGCAAGTCAGCCGACAACCTCGACCACCTCGAGGACGCCAGCATCGATGCCATCGTCATGGACCCGCCGTGGGAAGCCAACGTCATGTACGCGGAGCTGTCGGACTTCTTCTACGTCTGGCTCAAGCGCACCGCCGGACACGTCTTCCCCGAGCTCTTCCGCAGCCATCTTACTGACAAGGACACCGAGGCGGTTGCCAACGTCGCACGCTTCAAGGGGCAGAAGGGGGCGGCAGTGCGTGCGACCCGCGACTACCAGGAGCGCATGGCTGCGATCTTCGCCGAGTGCCACCGCGTCCTCAAGCCCGACGGCATCATGACGCTGATGTTCACCCACAAGGCGGCCGGCGCTTGGGACGCATTGACCACGGGGCTGATGAAGGCCGGATTCATGATCACGGCGTCGTGGCCGATCAATACCGAAGCCCCCGGGAGCATGCACATCAAGGACAAGGCGGCGGCGAACAGCACCATCTTTCTGGTCTGCCGTCCGCGCGAACGTCACGAGCCGGACACCGAGCGGGAGGCGCGGTGGTGGGAGGATGCGGAACCGCTTGTGGCCAAGGCCGTGCGAAAACGCGTGAAGGAGTTCCAGAAGGCGGGCATCGGCGGCGTCGATCTTTACCTGGCCTCCTTCGGCCCCGCGCTGGAGGAGTTCTCGCGCCATTGGCCGCTGGAGCGCCGGAGCCCCCGACCGAAGCCCAAGCAACGCAAGCGGCAGTTCGACATCTTCGAAGAGGAATGGGACCCGTACGCGACCACGCCCGAAGACGCGCTCGACGTTGCCCGGCGGGAGGTCAAACGCTGGCGGCTTGACCAGCTCGCGCACATGCGTTCCCACGACGATCTCGATCCCGTCACCGCCTTCTTCGTGCTCGCCTGGGATGCCTTTAAGGCGCCGAAGTTCGCTTACGACGAAGGGCTCAAGCTCGCACGCGCGGTCGGCGTCAACCTCGAAACCGATGTCGTCCGCCGACTTGGGGCAAAGAGTGGGCAGAACCTCGTGCTTTGGGACGCACCCCACCGAGCCGCCAAGGGAGCATTGGGTCCTGCGGACGGCTCGCGGGGCATGATCGACGTTCTCCACCACGCCGCACACCTGGCGCGCAGCCGGTCCCTGGACGCGGCTCTCGACATGCTCAGGGACCAGGGCGTCGAAAAGAGCCCCGACTTTGCCACCGCACTCGAAGCGGTGCTCGAAGTCCTCCCGGTCTCGCGGAACTTCCGCGGTTTCGATCTGGGTTCAAAGGCCGCGGCTCTGGAGTCCGCCAGCGGAGACTTCGACGCACTTGAAAGGCTCCGCCGCTTGGCTTTCAACGAGGTCGTCGACGAACCGGAGCAGCTCAAGCTGTGGCGTGAGGAGACCGCCTGAACGGTGCATCGCGCGGTCGACTGGAAGCTCAAGTACACGCCCGATGACGGCGATCTGGTCAAGCTCTTCTACCTGCCCGCGCTTGGGGATGCGAAGCGGTACGATCGCCTGACCGGCTACTTCAGTGCCAGCGAGCTGACTCTCGCGGCGCGCGGAATCGAGGGACTGGTTCGCAACAAGGGCCGGATGCGGCTCATCGTCGGTTGCACACTGGATGCGCCCGAGATCGCGGCGATCCACGAGGGAGCCGAGCTGCACGGGAAGGTCACGGAGCACCTGCGCCGCTGGCCTCTCAAGCCGGGAGACGGCGAGGAGGCCGACGCGCTCGAATTGCTTGCGTGGATGGTTGCGAACGGTCACCTGGATGTGAGGGTCGCGATTCCTGCGGACACGTTGGGCCGGCCCGTTTCCGAGTCGGCGCTTTTCCACGAGAAGACCGGGATCATCGAGGATACGAACGGCGACCGGATCGCCTGGACAGGCAGCCTAAACGAGACCGCCAGCGGATGGCAGCACAACTGGGAGACGATCAATGTCTTCACCAGTTGGGGCGCGGTTCCGGCGCGCGTGGAGGGCGAGGAAGACAACTTCTCTGACCTTTGGGCCGACCGTCGGAAGCGCGCGCGTGTGATCGACGTGCCGGCCGCGGTGCGAGAGAAGTTGCTGGAGTTCTCGCCCAAGGAGGGTCTTCCGAAGCGGCTGAAACAGGAACCTGACCCGTTAGTAACGCCGGTAAGGGAACCCGACGCCAAGGCGAGACTGTTGCGCGAACGGGTGTGGTCGTTCATTCGCAAGGCTCCGTCGCTGACTCCCAATGGCGAGATGGTCGGCGAGGAGACAGCCCCGCTCACCCCCTGGCCCCACCAGATCCGCGCGTTCGAGCGCATGTACCACAACTGGCCGCCGAAGCTCCTGATCGCCGACGAGGTCGGATTGGGCAAGACGATTCAGGCGGGAATGGTGCTGCGGCAGGCGTGGCTGTCGGGTCGCGCGCGGCGCATCCTGATCATGGTGCCCGCCGCGGTCATGAAGCAGTGGCAGATCGAGCTGTACGAGAAGTTCAACCTCAACTGGCCGATCTATGCCTACGGGCGACTACGCTGGTATTCGCCCAATCCGGAGCGGCCTCCGAGAACGCGCGTCGTGGGTTCGGATCGGTGGCACCTCGAAGACGTGGTGATCGCGTCGAGCCATCTGATGCGGCGTCGCGAGCGGCAGAAGACCATCTTGGAAGAGGCGAAGAAGTGGGACTTGGTCGTGCTGGACGAGGCGCATCACGCGCGGAGGCGCGGGGCGGGCGGACCCGGCGACAAGGGACCGAACGAGCTGCTTCGCCTGATGCGCGGAATGCGCGAGCGAGGCCTTACGGACGGGTTGATCCTGCTGACAGCCACGCCGATGCAGGTGCATCCCGTCGAGTTCTGGGATCTGCTCGATCTGCTGGGCCTCCCACCGGAGTGGAACGCGAAAGCGTTCGTCAAGTTCTTCGAACTGTTGGAAAACCCCGACCTAACGGCCGAGGCGTTCGAGATGATGGCACGGCTGTTTCGAGCGGAGGAGGCGGCTGGAAGAGTCGAGGCGGAGCCCGAGGACCGGCACCTATCATCCCTCTCCCGACTCAAGGCGAAGAGGGTGCTGTCAGCGCTTCGGGATCAGTCCACGATTCCCCGAAAGCAACTTGGATCGGTCGAACGATCGGCGGCATTGCGTCTCATGCGAGCCCGGACGCCGGTGAGACGACTGTTGTCACGACACACGCGCACCCTCCTGCGCCGGTACCACAAAGAGGGTCTACTGGCGGCGCCGATCGCCGAGCGGAGGGTGAAGGACTGCTTCGTTGAGATGACGGAGGGAGAACGGGAACTCTACGAAGCCGTCGAAAGCTACATTTCCCGTACCTATGGTCAGGCGACCGGTACCCAGCGAAATGCGGTTGGGTTCATCATGACCGTGTATCGTCGCCGCCTCGCGAGTAGTTGTGAAGCGCTGACGAATACGCTTCGCCGGCGGCTGGAGTCGGCGGAGGGCGGGGTGTCGGAAACCGCGGGTCAGTGGAACGAAGACTTGTCGGACGACGAGCTCGCCGATGACGTCATTGGCGCTCCGGAGGATGTCGCCGAGGCTGCGGACACGGCCCTGAGGCTTGAGGAAACGGGCGACATTCGCCGATTGATGAAGATAGCGGAGCGACTTCCGCCCGACAGCAAGCTCGGGGAGTTGCAACGGATTCTGGGTAACTTGCGGGGGAAGAGCGGGAAAGCCAGCCAGGTCATGGTGTTCACTCAGTACACCGACACCATCGACTTCCTGCGGGAAGAGCTCCGCAAGGACACTTCCTTGCGGCTGATGTGCTTTACCGGGCGGGGCGGCGAGGTGCCGCACGCTGGCGGACTCTGGCGGGCGATCAGCCGCGACGAGGCGAAGCGGAGATTCCGAGAAGGAGAAGCTGACGTTCTGCTCTGCACCGAGGCGGCCGCCGAGGGCTTGAACTTCCAGTTCTGCGGCGCGCTCGTGAACTACGACATGCTCTGGAACCCCATGCGAGTGGAGCAGAGAATCGGTCGAATCGACCGGCTGGGTCAGAGACACCCGATCATTCAGATATTCAACCTCCACTACCGCGACACGGTGGAGGCGGACATCTACCGAGCGCTGGCCAAGCGCATCGGACTCTTCCACGGCGTCGTAGGCCAGCTTCAACCCATTCTTGCGAAAGTGTCGGGAACGATCACCCAAGCAGTGTTGGAGGGTCGCGCCTCGACCGACGACGGACGGGCGGGGCTGACGGCTGAGGTGGATCGTGAGGCCGCCGAGGCTGCACCCGGAATCGACATTGACGCAGCTGCGGATACCACCATCGCCTTGACCAACCGCACAGCATCCTCGGTGACAATGGACGATCTCGACCGAGTGATCCGACGGCCCGAGCTCTTACCCGATGGCTACACCGTGCAGCCGCTCGGGCAGCGTGAGTATTCGCTGACCGTACATGGCCGCGCATCCTCGATTCGTATCACCACCGATGCGGACTACTTCAAGAGGCACGCCGACAGCGTTGAGCTCTGGTCACCGGGAGGGAATGGTTTTCCGGCAGACTGGCCACCTGTATCGGAGCATGAGCTGTGGACCAAGGACACGACACTGAGAGGGATTCTGAGTGAGACAGTGTGAATGGGGTGGCTCCCGTGCGGCCCCGCTCCGCGCCGCGCATCGCGGTTATGAATACCAAGACATCATGGCGGCCATCACGAAACCAGGTCGGCTCGAAGGCTCCCACCGGTTCGGAGGATGCACGACGTCCCCCACTCGGAACTGCCTGCCGATCAGAGCCAGCAGGTTCCCCGCTTCAACCTCGACCGATCCGTCCCAAGAAGTGGGTTGATTGTCCCGTAAACCCAACGTGACCAAGAAGACTGCTTCGCTCCCGGAAGGCGGATCGAGGAGTGTTGTCTGCGTCGAGCTCTGCCCGGCCAGCGAGGTCGCAGCGAGTAGTGGCGCCCACGGGTAGCGCATCGCAGTGGCGAGAATAGCACCTAGACCATTCGCTCAAGCGCACGCGGGCGGCGGATCTGACACTGCACCGCTATCGATGGACAGTCCCGTTACCTCGTCCTGACTCCGCCGGCGGCGAGTCAGGTTTGTCAAGTCGACGGGCCCTTGGGCAGCCGGTGGGGCTCGGATCTGTGGTTTGGGCGGCCGGTCCGCGAGCATCCAGCCGGTGAGCACTGGCAGGACCAGCGCCACCTGGCGTGCCAGAGGAAGGAGCGCCTTGGCCGCCGAGGAGACCCAACTCTGGCTGCGGTGGTAGAGCCAGTCATCGTGCTCGTGCCGCCAGGTGGCGACATCGCACTGCAGAACCTCACCATCATCCAAGTCCCAGCGCACACAGTCGACGATTGAAGTCTTGAACGTCCGAGTCCTCCGCGCCGGACTCCCTTGCAGCGACAAGAGGCCGCGCTCGTCGACCGGTGCGGGATCGCAACTCCCCGGACAGAGGCGGCCATCCCCGTCGCAGCACCTTGGTCTCGCGGTGCGAGCTCCGGAGACTCCTTGGGCGGATTCCGCCTCTCGAGCCAAGCCTATTCCTTCGTCGCTCGGCATGGACTACCGAGGGGCCGATCGGAGGCTGGGGAATACGGCCGTATACTGGGCGGGCTGTGTGCGTGCGGCTCACTCGGGGCCGCCCGACGATTCCGCAGCCGGCGAGGGCCGTTGGTCCCACTGTGGCGCTACCGCTATGAAGATCCTTGTCGACTTGGAACCGGGGCGTACTGCCGTCGTTGACGAGCTGCTGTTCGATTCGGCCGACGCGGTGCGGCTGATGGAGCTGGGCTTCATCCCGGGCAGCTCCGTCTCATGCCAGAGGCGGGTCCCGTTCGGGGACCTAGCGGTGTACCAGCTGGATGGGGCGCAGATCGCGCTGCGCCGGGAGACGGCGGAGCGTATTCGCGTCCGGCCCCAAGTAGCCAGAGGCGGTGGATGATGGCAGCCGCCCCGAATTCGGCCGCTGCGACTGCCTCGAGGCCGAAGGCGGTCGCCATTTGCGGGGCCCCCAATGTGGGGAAATCCACATTCTTCAACCGACTGACTGGCCTGCACCAGAAGGTCGCGAACTACCCCGGGATTACGGTGGAGCGCAGAATCGGCACCTTGGCGCTGCCAAGCGGGGAAACAGTCGATCTGATTGATCTGCCGGGGATCGTGGGCTTGCACCCCCGATCCGAGGACGAGAGAGTCGCCGTGGAGGTCTTGGAAGGCGGGGGGCAGAATCGCAAGCCGGAGGCGGTGATCCTAGTCTTGGACTCCACCAATCTGGAAGCGCAATTAAGGCTGGTCCCCGGAATTCTAAAGTTCGGCGTGCCCGTGCTGGTCGTGCTGAACATGGCCGATGACTTGGCAGCCAGGGGTGGGACTGTAGACACGGATGCGATCTCGCGCCAAGTCGGAGCCCCAGTCATCGAAGTCAGTGCCCGGCTTGGCACGGGCATGGAGAGTGTCCGGGAATTCCTTGAGGGTTCGCTGGCGCCTCCCCCGCCGGTCCAGCTGCCCGTGCTGAATAGCATTCCCGCTGAGCGTGGCTGGGCGCGCTCGGTAGTTCGGCAGACCGGCTACCACCCTCCCGAGCCGTCCCGCTGGGGCCGGCGGCTCGACTCGGTGTTCCTGCATCCGGTGGCCGGCCCCCTGATTTTCCTCGGCGTGGTCATCGCAGTGTTCCAGAGCATCTTCACGCTGGCCGTGCCCTTGATGGACGGAGTGGAGTCCCTAATTGCCTCTTCAGGTGGCTGGCTCGGTGCCTCGCTGCCCGACTCGATGCTCAAGGGTCTGCTCGTGGACGGGATCTGGGGCGGTGTGGGAGCAGTTGTCGTCTTCTTGCCGCAGATCTTGATCCTGTTCCTGTTCATCGGGATCCTAGAAGACTCGGGCTACTTGGCTAGGGCAGCAGCCATCGCAGACAGATCCATGCGGGCCGTGGGGCTGGAGGGACGCTCCTTCATCCCGCTGCTGTCGGCGTATGCCTGCGCGATACCCGCCATCATGGCCGCGCGAACCGTCGAGAACCAGAGGGACCGCCTTGCCACGCTCTTCATCGCGCCACTGACGACCTGCTCGGCCCGCCTCCCGGTATATGCGCTCCTGATCGCGGCATTCATCCCAGACGAGCCGCTGCTGGGCCCGGTGCTGGGCCTACGGGCCGCCGTGATGCTGGGCCTCTATGTGCTGGGTTTCGCGGTGGCCTGCGCAACGGCGTGGGTCCTCAAGTCGACCGTCCTCAAGAGCACGCCCGCACCGTTCATGCTGCAGCTGCCGCCCTACCGTTGGCCCACGATCCGGTCTCTGTCCCTTCGCCTGCTGGACCGATCCAAGATCTTCCTCCGCCGGGCCGGGACTGTGATCCTGCTGACGACGGTCATCCTCTGGTTCTTGGCGAGCGTGCCATACGTGGACGGGCAGCCACCCGAGATCGGCGACAGCTTGGCCGGTTCGATCGGCAAGGCTGTCGAGCCGCTGGTCGAGCCGCTCGGACTCAACTGGAAGGTCGGCATCGGCCTGATCACATCCTTGGCAGCGAGGGAGGTGATTGTCGGCACGCTCGGGACGATCTACGGCATGGAATCCGACGAGGCGTCGCCCGCCCTACAGCAAGCGCTGCGCTCGGACCTTTCGTTCGGAAGCGCGATAGCGCTATTGATGTACTTCGCTTTCGCCATGCAGTGCATGTCGACGGTCGCCATCGTGCGCCGGGAGACCGGCGGCTGGAAGTGGCCGATTCTCCAGTTCGGCTACATGCTGGCCCTCGCCTATGTGACGGGATACGCAGCGTACAGGATCTTCGGCTGACCTCGTCCACCGACACCTAGGTCGACAAGCGGCGCCGCGGGCCAGGCCCGAACCTCAGCGCAGCAGGATCTTGAGCAACAGAACCAGCACGAAGGCCGCGAATCCCAGCAACGCCGAGTACTCTCGGTTCCGCAGGAACAGCCTCGCGTCGAAGGCCGTCGAGCTGTCAAGAACCGGAGCGAGGCGCGGCACGAACCGGGGCACTTGGGTCTCGTAAGCGCGGTACTCGGGAAGGATCTTCCGCAAGTGGCTCTCCTCCTCGCCGACCACCGGCAGGAACCAGAAGAGAAATACCGTCGCAATCGCTCCAAGAACCAAGGGATCGTTCGAGCAGACCCCCAGCCCGGTGGCGGCGATCAAGCTTCCGATGTAGAGGGGATTGCGAACGTACCGGTAGGGGCCTGAGGTGGCGAGTCTTTCGTTCTTGCTGAGGTGCCCCGCCGCCCAAGCCCGTATTGCCAGACCGACCAAGGAGATGGGCACGCCCGCAGCCATGCTCTCGGCGGTTGGTCCCGCAAGCCAGCAAGCACCGAGGGCGAGCAGCCAGCTCGCCGCCACACGCGACCTCGCCGCGAAGGCCGACCACCGTTTCCAGAGACTAGGCCGGCCGAGCTGCCGGTCGCGAGCGAAGCGTTCGGACATTCTTGACTGGCCGCCCGAAGGTCGTTCCGGACGGCTGCTGGAGCGGCCACTAGACTGACTCTCCGGTTCGGCGGAGCCAACGCCGTCGGTTCGGGGAACGCCGGGGCGCGGGCCCGAACTCCAAGCCTAGCCCCTGCCACCTTAGGATAACCGTGGCTCACCGGCGACCCTCCCCTTGGGCCCTTGCCACTGGCCACACGGGTCGCGGCTAGTTCAGTAGGGTGCCAGCACGCGGCTGAGCGGCCAGCACCGGCGTTGAGATGGCGAGGTCGTCGGCTATCTGGCCGCCAACCCCGCCGCGCCACATCAAGGCCGGGGCCGGAGGCCACCCGAACGGGGGATGCAACACGATCCCGCTGCGAGGCCTCAACAACTTCGATGTCAGCGTCAGCAAGCGGCTGCCGATCGATGATTCTCAGGCGTTCGAAATCCGGGCGGCATTCTACAACGCTCTGAACCATCCGCGGTAGGCGCTGGAATCGCTGAACAGCCTTCTGGCAGTCGACGCCAACATCACGCCTGACAACGCGATCCCCGGCTTGGCGGTGTTCGACCAACCGGATCAGGCCTACGGCAGCAACGCCCGCCAAGTCTGTCTCGCGCTGCGCTCCACCTTCTAGCCCGCTGGCTCCGCCCAAGCTGCGCGACTGGCAGGACGGCCAACGCGCGCATCGGCGCGTCAGTCGCTCGCGACTCGCGCCACGACCGCGGCCGGGCGGAAGCTCGGAGGCGGCATACTAGTGCGTCGGCGGCCTCGCGATCTCTGCGGCCGGCTGCCGGGCCTCACCGTGACGGTCGATCAAGCCTTGGAGGAAGCGGAGGAGACGCTGGCTGGAGGCCGGGTCGACGCGCCGCGGCTGACCGCTCGCGTCCTGCTTGGCGACGCGCTGGCGCGCCATCACGCTTGGATCGTGGCCCACGGCGATGAGCAACTGACCGCCAACCGGCTCAGCACATTCCGGGAAATGGTGCGGCGGCGGGCCGGCGGCACGCCACTGCAGTACATCCGGGGCAAGCAGGAGTTCTACGGGCTCGATTTCCGCGTCACGCCCGACGCCCTGATCCCCCGCCCGGAGACGGAGCACTTGGTCGAGGCGGCGCTGGAGCGGATCTCTCCAGGAGATTGCGTCCTCGACATCGGCACCGGGTCAGGGGCCGTGGCCGTGACGCTCGCCAAGCTCCGCTCCGACGCCCGCGTGTTCGCAGCGGATGTCTCGCGTCCAGCACTGTCCGTCGCGGCTTCGAACGCGGCGAGGCTCGGCTGCCCAGTCCCGCTGTGCGCAACTGACCTGTGCGCGGCATTTCGCAGCCGCCGGTTCGACATGGTCGTCTCCAATCCCCCCTACATCCCTCTACAGCAGGCGGCGAGCCTCCAACGCGAGCTGCGATTCGAGCCCTCGGTGGCGCTCTACGGCGGGGAGGACGGCCTCCAAGTGATCGCCCGGCTGGCCCGAGAGTCTCCCAGGATCCTGAAGACGGGAGGCTGGCTGC
The DNA here is from genome assembly GCA_963662745.2 of Bryobacterales bacterium. GTDB lineage: Bacteria > Acidobacteriota > Terriglobia > Bryobacterales > UBA6623 > VXMF01. Next base: position 705,981 of record CAXXUI010000001.1, on the reverse strand, counting down.
TCATGGAGATCGGCTTCGGCAGTCGCGCCGCGGTCGAGCGCCTGTTGAGGGCCGGCGGGTGGACTGGCCGCCGCTTCCTCACCGACCTCGCCGGCATTGACCGCGTGGCCGTCGCGCGTCACGGCGGCAGCTAGTCGAGACTGCGGTCGCTCCTGCCGAGGCCGCAGCCGGGCCTCGCGCTCGCGACCCCGGCCAGCCTGTGTGAAACCATGGACTAGAGGCGCCTGAGCGGGCGTGCATCCAGCACGCCGACCGGGCCCGCCGACTCGCCATGAAGATCACCAAGGTTGAGGGGCTGCTGATGTCCTGCCCCTTTGAGAAACCGATTCCGCTGCCCTTCTACGGAGGGCTGAGAACCGTCCTGAAGCGCGACGCGATGCTGATTCGCGTCTCGACCGACTCCGGAATCAAGGGCTTCGCTCCAGGACCGGCCCATGTGAGGGCGGCGCGGGAGATCGAGACCCAGATTGGCCCGTACCTGGAGGGCCGCGATCCGGGACAGTGGCGATCCTTCGACTTCCGGGCGCCACTCGAGACCCGCAAGACCTACCACGCGGTGGAGGTGGCGGTCATCGATGCTGCCGCCAAAGCCCAAGGCGCGACGATGTCCGAACTGCTGGGCGGCCGGAAGCGAGACCGCATCAAGTGCTACGGCTCAGCCGGCATGTACATGCCGCCCGCGGGTTACGCGGAGGAGGGCGCGGCGGTCAAGGAACTGGGCTTCCCCGCCTACAAGCTGCGGCCCGCCGCCGGACCTGAGGGCGACCTCGAAATCGCCGAGGCGGTGCGCCGAGCTACGGGCAACGACTTCGGCATCATGCTCGACTGCCACGGTTGGTGGCGGATGGGTGACCGCAGCTACTCGCTGCCGGTCGTGGAGAACCTCTGCCTAGCGCTGGAAGCGACCGCCCCCTACTGGATTGAGGAGCCCCTGCCGCCCGACGACCACGCATCCTACCGGGCGCTCAGCCGCGCCCAACCACTGCCGCTGGCCTCAGGCGAGCACGAACCCGACGAAGCGTCGTTCCGGGACCTGATCGTGTCCGGAGGTGTCGAGTTCGTCCAGATGGACGTCTGCTGCCAAGGAGGCTTCGCCATGGGCGAGCGAGTCTTCGAGGCCGCCGCCCGGCAGGGAATTCGGTTCGCCTTCCACAGCTGGGGCACGCTGCTCGAGGTGATCGCCGCCGCCCAGCTCGGCGTTTGCTGGGACGAGTCGGTCGTCGAGTGGCTCGAGTTCCCGCTGCACTCCAACGACGGAAAGCCCGGGATGTACGAGTTCCCCGTCGCGGACGAGATCCTCACCGACCCGCTCGACCTTCAAGCCGGATGCTTGGTGATGCCGGACGGACCGGGCCTCGGAGTCGAAGTCGACGAGTCGGTCGTCGACCGTTACCCGTTCATCCCAGGGCCATGGTCCATCTTCCACATCGCCTCGCCGCCTGAGACGCTGGCGGTCGACGGAGACCACAGCGTCCCTTGGGTCGAGCCTGCTAGCGGTAGCCCTAGCCGCTGAAGCAATCGGCCGCGCCCTCATCGAGGCGCGACCGACTTCCCTTCCCGTCCGGCCCGGGGCTACCTCCGGCGCCGCATCCGATTGCGCTTGCGCAGGCGCTTTCTGGCCAGCGCCTGCTTGAGACGCCTCTTCTCACCCGGCTTCATGTAGTAGGAATGCCTCTTGACATCCTTGATGATGTCCTCTTGCTGGACCTTGCGCTTGAAGCGGCGCAAAGCCACTTCCAAAGGCTCGCCTTCCGTCACGTGAACTTCTGCCATTGATCTGCTGCACCACCCCTCCGGCGAAGGCTCGCCTCAGGCGACACGCCCCGCACGAGGCTGACGGCCACCTTGCTCCCACTATACCGCGCCGCCAGCCACGATCGGGAGCTCAGACGACCCAGCCCGCCAACCGGAATCGACGCGGTCTGCGGCTGACTGTCTCGCAGGGCCGGCTGGCCGCCGTCGGCCGGCCCAGGGATCCGGGTATGATTGGGGCAACTTGTCCTGTTCGCTCAGAATCGCCTCCGGCCCCGCCGCCCTCGCATTTCCCGCATGGCTCGTCTTGGCCCTGTTCGTGCAGCCGTCTGCCGGCCAGCACTTCCGCCTGCTGTTCGGTGGAGCCGACAGCGAAGTCGCCGACTGGAGCGGCTCGGTATCCTCCTCTGGGTCCGTGGCGGTCATCGAGGCCCACCACTTCGGGCCAGACGAGCGGTTCGACGCGGACAGCTGGAGCTGCAGCAACCAATGGGACGGCAAGCTCCAGATGGAGCCTCGCGACGAGGCCGGGTTCCCTGCCACGCGCTGGAAGGGCGTGCTCCTAGAGGCCTCCGGCGGGGAGCAGACCGCCGTCAGGGTCGAGACCTCCCAAGGCGATGCCGAGTTCCGACCGGACCAAGTTCCGTTCCTGGAACCTCTAGGACTACTCGACGGTCGACTTCGCGTCGAGCGCGTGCCGAGCATGCGGCGCCTCTCGGAGAGCTTGGCCGACGACGACCACCCCGCCGTCGCCGTCGGGCCGGACGGACGGGTCTGGATCGCTTGGATCGCCTTCGCGGACGGGGCAGACACGATCCAGCTGCGCTCGTCGGCGGACGGCCAGGCTTGGGAGCCAGAGGTGGCGATCGCCCCGCCCGGTGACTACCGCCATCTAGCGCTGATCGCCACCGAGCCGGACGCGGCCACCGCCGTGGCGTCGGTCATCTCTGACGGCGCCGTCCGCCTCTACAAGATTGACTACGCCATCGGGGGCCAACCCAGCGCCGCCGAATTCACCCACGGGCCGGGTCCGGACACGTTCCCCCGCATGGCCGCCGCCCCCAACGGCGATGTCTATCTGGTCTACCAATCCGGAAGCCAGGGCCACACCGACATCGCCCTCCGCATTCGGCGCGACGGCTCGTGGAGCGAGCCGATGCCCGTCACCCGCCACCCCGCCAGTGACTGGGAGCCGGCTGTGGCAGTGAACTCGCGGGGAGAGGCAGCCATTGCTTGGGACAGCTACCGGCACGGCCACTACGACATCTTCCTGCGCCGCATGTCCGGCGGCAAGCTGGGACCGCTGGAGCGAGTCACGGCCAGCCCGGACTTTCAAGCCCACGTGAGCTTGGTCTACGACCAGCGCGACCGGCTGTGGATGGCGTGGGACAACGGCGGCCCGAACTGGGGCAAGGACCACTACGGCATCGCCGGCATCCACCGCGGCGAGAGCGGACTCTACTTCCATCGGCAGGCGCAGGTGCGGGTGCTCGACCGCGGCAGGATCGCCATGGCCGCACCCCCGATCGACCATCGCTTGCCGCCGAGCCCAATCACTGGCAGCTGGATGGCGCTCGGCCTGGACAGCGCTCGCAGGACCTTCACCGAGTACCCCGTGCTGCAGGTGGACGGCAAGGGGCGCGTCTGGGCCCTGCTGAGGACGAGGACGCTGGGGCGTGTCAATCCGCCCTCTGTCGCAGCCCGCTCGATCTTCCCGTACTGGGACTACAAGCTCATCATGTTCGACGGGCAGGGCTGGACCGCCCCCTTGTGGATCCCGTTCTCCGACGGACGCAACGAGCAGCGGCCGGGAGTGGCGACCGATGCGTCGGGTAACTTGTGGATCGCCTCCCAGACCGACGGCAAGAGCTACCGGGCCGACTCAGACCGCTTCTGGCAGTACGACCTCTATGCGGGCAAGGTCGATCTCACGACCGTGCCGGGCGGGGCCCCGGGAGACGAGTACTTGGTGGGCGCCAACGATCTGCCGGCCCCGGAGGCTGTCGACGACTCGGCTCCGTCTCTGGAGGCGCCGCTGTGGAAGACCTACCGCATGGAGTCTTCCGGCCAAGAGTATCACCTGGCCTGGGGTGACCTGCACCGTCATTCCGACCTCTCCTTCGACGGCTACAGCGACGGCAGCCTGTATGACATGTACCGCTACGCTATCGACGCCGCCGGCATGGACTTTCTAGGGCCGTCCGAGCATCTGCTGCCCGAACGAGTCGACAGCTCCTACCAATGGCGAATGGTCGACCGGGCGGTCGACGCGTTCAAGCTCCCCGGAGCCTTCTATCCGATGCTCAACTACGAGCGGACCGTCGCCTATCCCGACGGTCATCGCAACATCGTGTGGAAAGGACGCGGCTACCAGCCCGTGCGCATCCTGCCCGGCAGCCAGGCCAACGGCGTCTCCGAAGAGGACACCAAGCACCTTTGGGAGCAGCTGACGCAGGGCGGTTCGCCCCAAGCGATCAGCATCCCTCACACCTCGGCCACGCAGATGGGAACCGACTGGCGGGACAACGACGAGCGGGTGGAGCGGCTTGTCGAGATGTTCCAAGGCAACCGGGACTCCTACGAGTACCTGGGAGCGCCGCGCGGCGCAACAGCCGAGCGGATCCAGGTTGGCGGCTACATCACCTCGGGCGACATGCACCCTAAGGGCTTCATCTGGAACGCCTTGGCCAAAGGGTACAAGATGGGCTTCATCGCCAGCTCCGACCATCGCTCAACGCACATGTCTTACGCGGCCGTGTACACTCCGGAACGCAGTTACGAGGCCATCTGGGACTCCCTGTACGCCCGTCGCACCTACGCAGCTACCGACAACATCATCGTCGACTTCCAGTGTGACGGGCACGTCATGGGGGAGGCGTTCTCCTCTTCCGAGGAACCGCGCTTGGAAGTGCGGGTCATCGGGACCGCCAACCTCCGGCAAATCGACATCATCAAGGACAACTCCTTCGTCTACACCGCCCATCCGGGCGTGCGGGAGGTGACCCTGTCCTTCACGGATGCCGACATCGGGACGGGCGAGCATTACTACTACGTGCGAGTCATCCAAGACGACGAGAACATGGCTTGGGCGAGCCCGGTCTGGATCAACTACCGGGGCGATTGACGACGCGCGTCAGAACTTGACGGAACCTGTGCGAGCATAGGCAGCAGTGCTGAGAATTACCGAGCAACAAGTTCGCAAGTCTGTTTCCATGCCGCTGGCTATGGACTTGGTCGCGTCCGCCCTATACCGCCTCTGCAACGGGACGGCGGTGAACCACGTGCGGCGGCGAGTGGCGATGCGCAACCACACGCTGCTGCACTACATGGCGGGCGGTGACCACACCGCTGGCGTGACTGGCATCAAGGTCTACTCGTCGACTCCGGGCGTCGGAGTCCCGAACTTCGTCGTGCTGCTGTTCGACTCCCGCACCTCGGAGCTGCTGGCCGAAATCGAAGCCAACGCGCTTGGGCAGATCCGCACCGGCGCAGCCAGCGGCGTGGCGACGCGCCGGCTTGCCCGGGAGAACGCCTGCCGGCTCGCGCAGTTCGGAACGGGCTTCCAAGCGGAGACGCAGCTCGAAGCGGTTGCCTGCGCCCGAGAGCTGGAATGGGCCCGCGTCTACAGCCGGAGCTCCGAGCGCCGGGAGCGGTTCGCCGAACGCATGGCGGAGCGGCTCGGAATCGACGTGCGGCCGGCGGCCGGCCCCGAGGCGGCACTGGAGGGGGCCGACATCGTGACCACTGTCACGAACTCCCCCCGCCCCGTGTTTCCCGGCGCGCTCCTCCGCCCCGGCACCCACATCAACGCCGTCGGCAGCAATCACGTGCTGCGCCGCGAACTGGACGCGGAGACGATCCGGAAGTGCGGGTTGATCACTGTGGACTCGCTGGAGCAGGCGCGAATGGAAGCCGGCGATCTGACCCAAGCGGCCGAGGAAGGCGCCTTGGACTGGAATCGGGTCATCGAGCTGCACGAGATCCTGGCCGTCACCCAACCGGGGCGGACGACTGACTATGAAATCACGCTGTTCGAGTCGCAGGGCCTCGCGGTGGAGGATATCGCGCTGGCCGATCACCTCTACCGGCTCTACCGCTGAGGGAGCAGTCGTGACGAAGAGATCGACCGCGGCGTTTCTCCTGACGACCTTCCTGCTTGCGGCCTCGCCGTCCCCCGCACAGGAAGGGCGACAGTGGGCGCCTCCGGAGGGGATCGAGCACCGCTTAGGCACCATCCACAGCGAGGGGACGCGCCTGGCCGCAGAGATCTTCTCGCTGCAGGAGCTCTCCGGGCAGACGCTGCCCTGCATCCTCATGGCCCACGGATGGGGCGGCACGGTTCGCGGCCTCCGCCGCGACGCCGTCGCATTCGCGCGCGCTGGCTTTCTAGCCGTGGCGTTCGACTACCGGGGCTGGGGGGCCAGCGATCCCCGCGTGATACTTGCGGAGCCGGCTCCTCAGGGCCGGGCCGGGCGCTTCCGGGCCGAGGTGATCGCCATTCGCGAAGTGGTCGACCCTCTCGAGCAAGGCCGTGACTGGCTCAACGCCTTGCACTGGCTGCAAGCCGAACCGATGTGCGACACCGACCGCATCGGCGTGTGGGGCAGCAGCTATTCGGGCGGCCACGTGCTCTACGCCGCGGCTCACGACCGTCGCGTCAAGGCCGTCTACAGCCAAGTCGGCGGCATGGACTCGCGCTTCGTCGTCGCCACGCCGGAGCAGGCCGACCGGACTCTCGACGAAGCGACTCGGCGAGCCCGGGGCGAGCTAGCGTATCCCGAGCCCGGCGCCGTCCAGGTCGGAGCCCTCCGCGGGGCGCCGATCCGCGACAAGCTCATGCACTACGCCCCGGTCGAGTTGGCCAAGCTAGCCTCGCATGCCGCGCTGCTGTTCGTCATCGCCGAGGAGGAGGAGCTGTTCGACAATGCCGACCACGCCATCAAGGCGCACGCGGCGGCGACAGGCGTCAAGAAGCTCGTCACCGTTCCGGGCATCAGCCACTACGGAATCTACCGCGAAGCCAGGGAGCAGGCCCAGCGGTTCGCCGTGGAGTGGTTCCGGAAGCACCTCTGAGACTAGGCCGACGGCGGCCTAGGCCCTCCCAGTACAATAGCGGCAGTGCGCCCTCAGCGCGTCGCGATCTACCCGGGCTCGTTCGATCCCATCACGAACGGGCACTTGGACCTCATTCAGCGCGCCTCCCGACATTTCGAGGAGGTGGTGGTGGCCGTCCTCCAGCACGACACCAAGCGCGCTGAGTTCGCGATCTCCGAACGTTTGGACATGATCCACCAAGCCGTGAGGGGACTCGACAATGTCCGAGTGGCGAGCTTCGACGGCCTGCTGGTGGATTTCGCCAGGAGCCAAGGAGCCCAGCTGATAGTGCGTGGCATCCGCGCGGTGTCCGACTACGAATACGAGCTGCAGATGGCCATGATGAACCGCACGTTGGCGCCGGAGATCGAGACGGTGTTCATGCTGCCGGGCGAGGCCTACAGCCATCTCAGCTCGCGGCTGGTCAAGGAGGTGTCCAGGCACGGCGGCCGCATCGAGGGCCTCGTGCCGGACCATGTTGCGGAACGGCTGAGGACACTCCGGATCTCAAGCAGGCCGAACGGCTAGATTGGAAGCTTATGACCTTTTCCGAACGCGTGGGCCGCATCAGCGAGTCCGCCACGATGGCGGTGACCGCGGAAGCCGGCCGGCTGAGGCGGGCCGGCGTCGACGTGGTGGCGCTTGGGGCGGGAGAGCCGGACTTCCCCACCCCCGACCACATCAAACAGGCCGCGGTCCGCGCCATCGAGAACAACTTCACCCGCTACACGCCGGCTGGCGGAACGCCCGAGCTGCGCGAGTCCATCGTGGCGTGGCACGACCGCGAGTTCGGAACCGGCTATCAGCCCGGCGAGTGCATCGCCAGCGTGGGCGGCAAGCAAGCGATCTTCAACTGCCTCGCAGCGCTGGTTGAGGACGGTGACGAAGTCATCCTGCCGGCGCCCTTCTGGGTCACGTTCCTCGACGTCATCAACTACTACGGCGGCACGCCCGTCCCAGTTGAGACGCGGGAGGAGAACGCCTTCTCCCTGACCGCTGACGATGTGGAGCGGGCGGTCACTCCCAAGACGAAGGTCGTGATCGTCAACTCTCCCAACAATCCCTCGGGCGCCGTGGTGGAACGCGAGGAGTTCGAACGCATCCTGGCGGTCACGTCACAGCACGGGATCACACTGCTGAGCGACGAGTGCTACAGCCACTTCGTCTACAGCTCCCAGCCGTTCTCAGTCGCCGCGGCGTCAGGGGCCAAGCCCCATGTGGCAGTGGCCGGCTCGCTGTCCAAGACGTTCGCCATGACAGGCTGGCGGCTGGGCTACCTGCTGGGCCCGGCCAGTCTGATCAGCAATGTCAACAAGCTCCAGAGCCACGCGACATCCAACCCCACCTCGATCTCACAGCAGGCGGCGATCGCCGCCCTGACCGGACCCATGGACCCCGTGTACGCCATGCTGGAAACCTACCGGGAGCGGCGCGAGTTCGTCGTTGCAGCGCTCAACGACATCCCAGGTGTCCGCTGCCCTCAGCCTAGCGGCGCGTTCTACGCGTATCCGAACGTGAGCGCGTTCTTCGGCCGAGGCGGAATCGGGTCCTCGATGCAGTTCGCCCAGCGGCTGCTGAGCGAGAAGCACGTGGCTTTGGTGCCGGGAGAGGCGTTCGGCTCAGCGGACCAGATCCGCATCTCCTACGCGGCCTCCATGTCCGACCTCCAAGAGGGCATCCGCCGGATTCGCGCATTCGCAGCCGAGCTGCCGTGACCCGGCTGGCACCGCTGCGCTTCCGCCCAACTCTGCGGCGCAAGGTGTGGGGCGCCCGGGACCTGCGGCCTTTGCTCGCCGAGACCGAGCACCGGATCGGGGAGGCGTGGTGCCTGCACGACGGCAGCAGAGTTTCCGGAGGAGACATGGACGGAAGCCGCCTGGCCGCCTTGGTCAGGCAGTTCGGCAACCGCCTGATGGGAGCCCGATGGAGGCGGTTGGCTGAGTCCGGCGCCCCTGGAGACGCCCCCCAGGCCGGGACCTTCCCCATCGTCGGCAAGCTGCTGTTCGCTGCAGGCAGTCTCTCCATCCAAGTTCACCCGGACAACTCGACAGCCCACCGCCTTGAGGGAGCCTTGGGCAAGACTGAGTTGTGGCACGTGCTCGACGCGGCGCCCGGCGCGCTGCTCGGACTCGGCACCAGGCAGCCTGTCGAGGCGGAGACCCTCGCCCAGGCAGCGGAGGACGGCAGCATCGAGGACCTCATGCGGTGGGTCCCTGCTAGCCGCGGCCAGTGCGTGCTCGTGCAGGCGGGGACGGTGCATTCGATCCGGGGCGGCGTCGTCCTCTGCGAGATCCAGCAGAATTCCGACCTGACGTACAGGCTGTTCGACCACCGTCAATCGGGCCTCAACGGCCAGCCGCGCGCGCTGCAGGTCGGCAAGGCGGTCGCCGCTGCGAACACCCGGCTGAAGCCGCAAGTGCGCGGGCTGGCCAGGCGAAGCTCCAAGCCCTGCAGAATCGATAGGATCGGCGGCTGCCCGTATTTTGAAGCCGAACTGCTCAGCTGGACCGGACCCTTTCTGTACACTCCCGATCCGCGACGCTGCGAGGTGCTGCTCATGGTGCGCGGCTGCGGCACGGTGGACACGACCGGGTTTGAGGCCGGCGACGCGTTCCTCGTTCCGTCCGAAGCCGCTCGCTTCCCGATCGACGGCTTCCGGGCCCAAGCAGTCCGTAGCTACCTGCCCTGACGGCCGTCCTGCTTGTCACGTGCCGAGTCGCTCGGCTCACTCCATTCCCGGCCCAGCGAGAGCGCCCACACCGCGCCGGGCACGAGCAGAGCGACGCCCAAGCCCAGTGCACCCGTGCGAGCCGGTAGGCCGCCGTCCAGCACCCGGCCCATGCAGTAGGTGGACAGGGACGCCGTGCCCATGAAGAGGCCCATGTCGGCGGCGAAGACGCGCCCTAGATAGCGATGGTCTGCGTTGAGGTGCAGCAAGGTGGTCGAGCAGACCCAAACCAAGGCCCCGCCGCCGTGGGCCAGCACGAGGAACAGGCCCGCCAAGGGCAGGGTGCGGGCAAAGCTGAAGCAGATGTAGCCCACGCCGGCCGCGAGATATCCACACAGCGCGGTGACGCGCATCATTGGCTGGCTGGCGCTGATGCGGCGGCCCAGGAGCAGCGGGCCCAAAATGGATCCTACCCCTTGGAAGGCGAACAGGACGGCCATGCCCAGTGCCGCGCTCCCGCCGATCAGGAATTCACGACTGCCAAGGATGGTGGTCAGAACCACGCGGGCACCCATGACACCCAATCCCAGCTTCAGCGTGAGCAGCGTCGCCAATCTCCAGTTGCGCGCCATGTAGGCGAATCCTTCAGCGATCGGCCGAAAGCTCACGGCGTCGGTCCAAGAGGTCTGCCGACTCCCCGCCAAGTGCCTCTCCAGGACCCGCACCCGGTATACGAAGACCGCCGACAGCAGGAACGAAACCCCGTTGGCGACGAACACGAACTCCCTCCCGAAATAGGCGACGGCAATTCCGCCCAGCGCGGCTCCCAGCGTGACGGTGATCGACCAGGTCGAGGACCCGAGCGCGTTGGCCACCGGCAGGTTCTCCCGACTGACCAAGCTGGGCAGGATGGCGTTGCGCCCCGCCTCGAAGAAGGCGGCCGTTCCGATTTCGAGAGCCAGCAGCGCGTACAGCATCCAGATCTGCTCCTCGCTGCGGATCAAGACCATGCAGACCACCAAGCCCGACCGCACCAGATCGCTGGCGAGCATGACCTTGCGCCGGCTGAGCCGGTCGTTGATTGCGCCGGCCAGCGGCCCGAGCAGCATCATCGGCAGGATCTGCAGGATTGCAGCCCAAGCGACCGTGCCCGCCCGCCCGGTCAGCTCGAGCAGCAGCGAATAGATCGCGACGGAGTAGAACCAGTCCCCCGAGCCGCTAATCAGCTGCGCCAGCCAGATCCGTCGGAACTGAATCGAGTGGCGCAGCAGGTGCCAGTAGCCGGCCAAGCTGACCCGTGCCGCCAACGGGATCCACTCAGGCCGAATACAGGCCCGTGCGATCCTTGGCGCGACGGACGGTCTGCTCGGCGATGGGAGCCACGCGCTCGGCACTCGCCCGCAGCACCTCGCGCAGGTAGTCCCGGCTGCCCATCAGCTCGCGGTAGCGAGCTTGGATCGGTTCCAGCTTGGCGTTGACCATGCTGGCCACTTTCTTCTTGAGATCGCCGTAACGCAGCCCCTCGAACTCGCCCCGCAGATCCTCATCGCTCACCTGGGCGAGAGCTTGGTGGATCGCCAGCAGGTTCTTGACGCCGGGGCTGAGAGCGGCCCAATCGACGCACGGCTGGGAATCCGTTTTGGCTCGTCCGACGAGCTTGCGGACGCGGCCCGGCGGATCCAGCAGGCCGATGGCGTGATTCGGGGAGGCCGACGACTTGCTCATCTTGACCGTCGGGTCGTCGAGGCCCATGATGCGGGCACCAACGGCCGGCAGCTCGGTCCGCGGCACCTCGAAGGTCCGTCCGTACAGCTTGTTGAACCGCAGAGCGATGTTGCGCGTCAACTCCATGTGCTGCGACTGGTCCTCGCCCACGGGAACGACCTTGGCCTGGTACAGGAGGATGTCGGCCGCCATCAGGACCGGGTACAGAAAGAGGCCTGCGCCGATCGAGTCCTGGTTCGAGCCTGATCCTCTGACCTTGGCCTTGAACTGAGTCATGCGGCCCAGCCAGCCGAAGGGGACCGTGCAGGTGAAGATCCAAGCGAGCTCGACGTGAGCGGGGATCTGGGACTGGACGAAGACTGCGGAGTGCTGCGGATCGATGCCCGCAGCCAAGTACAAGGCCGCGACCTGCTCGCAGCTCTCCCGCAAGCGGCGCGGATCCTGCCGGACCGTGATGGCATGCTGATCCACAATGCAGAAGATCGGTTCGTAGTCGTATTGGATCCTTGCCCAATTGCGCAACGCCCCCAGGTAATTGCCTAGGTGCAGGGAACCGGTGGGCTGCATGCCCGAGAAGATCCTCGGCCTCATCGCTGCGCGCCTGCCCTCATTCTACCGCCCGCCACCACGCGCCGAGCTGGGGCAGCCCCGGGGCCTCCCCCGCGCCGTGCGGACGGAATCCGAAACGGAAGGCTGGTGTACACTGCAAGGGGTGTCGGCGCGGTTGCCGGAGGCCTCCGGATGTGCGCCTGGGGCAGGCGCCTGCCAGCGCTGTGGACTTCGACCAGCTGCATACCTTCCTTGAGATCGTTCGCCTGAACAGTTTCTCAAAGGCCGCCAAGACCTGCTTCCGAACGCAGCCGGCGATCAGCGCCCAGATCCGGCAGATGGAGCAGGAACTCGGCACCCAGCTGTTCAATCGTTTCGGTAGCCGCATCAGCCTCACCATTGCGGGCCGTACATTCGCCAAGCATTCCCGCAAGATCCTGGATCTGAGGCGGCAGGCCTTCGACGCAGTCCGAGAACTGGAGAAGGTCCCTCGCGGCGAGATGAGCATCGCCGCCAGCGAGTCCACCTGCATCCATGTGCTGCCCGAAGTCTTCACCGAGTACAAGCGCCAGTTCCCGAGGGTCCAGATCCAAGTGGTTCGCTCGTACGGCCAACAGACGGTCGAATCCGTGCTGAACACGTCGGTTGACTTCGGACTCACGCAGCTGCCTCTGCGCCAGAAGAAGCTGGCGATCGTCCAGGTTCATTCCGACGAGGTGTGCCTCGTGACCTCGCCAGTCCATCCTCTAGCGGCACTCAAGTCCGTCCGGGCGGCGGAAATCGCCGGAGAGAACCTGATCCTGCCCAAGGCCGGAAGAACTCGTAAGCGCATCAACGAGTACTTGGAGGATTTCGAGGACGATCTGAAGGTTTCGATGGAGGTTGAGTCCAGCGAAATGCAGAAGCGATTCGCTGCGGCTGGGCTGGGTGTTACATTTGTGACTGTGACTGAATCAAGGGATGAAGTGCGCGCTGGGCGGCTCAGTGCGATCCGCCTCCAGCCGCTGCCCATGATTCGGACATTGGGATTGATCTACCGCAAGGACAAGGCGCTCTCTAAGGCGTCGCTGGGCTTCATCAGGCTGGTGAGTCAGTTCGCGACCACGACGGGCTTCGGGCTGGCTGGCGGCGGGAGGATGCGATGAAGTGGGTGCTCAAGACGTCGCGAATCATCGTCGGCACGCAAGAGGGACGAACGGAGTTCGCTTCGTTCGAAGAATGTCCGCCGGAGGTCCGCCGGCTGGTTCGGGAAACCCTCCCCAAGCCGGAGTCCTGCACCATCATGGTTACCAATCGCGAAGCATTGGAGGCCATGCGAGGGCGGGCCATCGACGTCCCCCGGTCCCGCATCCGGACCAAGGCGAAGGGCCCGGAGGCGGTCAGTGACAGCTCTTTCGAGCTGCCGCGCTGGCAGATCATCGCCGGTTCCCTGCTCGGGGCCCTCGCGGCTCTCACCGCCCTGCTGGCTTGGGCCATGGGAAGCGGGTAGCACCCCCACAGCGGCCCAGCCGGCATGCGCCGGTCGACACGGCCCTGTTGGGCGCTCGTCGTACCATGGGGAATCATGAGGTTGGTGACGTTCACCCACGGCCCGCATCGAGAGGAGGCCGGCATTCTGGTCGGCTCCGTAGTGCATCCCCTAGCCGGCATCGGCTATCCGGACGTCCTCTCGTTCCTGCGTGGCGGAGAGGCCGCGATTGCCGAGGCCGGGCGCTACGCGGCGAGTCGTCCCGGAGGCTTCCCGCTGAGCGACGTCCGCCTCCACGCGCCGCTACCCCGGCCGGGCAAGTTCATCTGCATCGGATTGAACTACCGCGACCACGCCATCGAGTCCGGCATGGAGATTCCTGAGATCCCCACCGTCTTCACTAAGTACTCCAACGCCGTCTGCGGCCACGGAGACCCCATCGTGCTGCCGCACGTGTCGAAGCAGGTGGACTACGAGGCCGAATTGGCGTTCGTCGTGGGCAGGCGGGCCAAGGGCGTCCGAGCAGCCGACTGGGAGGACTATGTCTTCGGTTACACCTGTGTGCATGACGTCAGCGCCCGAGACTACCAGCTGGCGACGAGCCAGTGGACGATTGGCAAGACGTTCGACACCTTCGGCCCGATGGGGCCCTCGCTAGTCAGCAAGGACGAGGTTCCCGACGCCAACCAGCTCAGGATCTGGTTCGACCTCAACGGCAAGATCCTGCAGGACTCGAACACCGACCAGCTCGTGTTCGACGTGCCGGCTCTGCTGGAGTACCTCTCGACGGTCATGACGCTGGAACCCGGAGACATCGTCTCTACCGGGACCCCGCCGGGCGTTGGGATGGCGCGGAAGCCGCCGGTGTTCCTCCAGCCGGGCGACATCTGCACGGTGGGCATCGACGGTGTGGGAGAGCTGGTCAACCCGTGCGTTGGCGAGGCTGCCTAGCGGCAGCTCAGGCTGGCGGCTTGTCGGACGGACTCACCGTCGCGCACAGTCGCTCAACTGGTCGAGAGCCCAACGGTCATTGAGCTGGCCCAAGCTGCGATCTTCGGCCGTTTCCTATTGACCGGGCGGGGTCTCAGTCGCCCGGGCGGGGCCCCGGCAGTGCGCTAACTGCGATCGGCGGCGTCGATCCTCGCCCGGGCCCGCTCGACGGCCCTCCGCGCCCGCTCGACATCAATCTCCAAGGACTGGAGGCCCAAGCGTTGGTTGGCCCGCTCCAGCGCCAGTAACGCCCGCTCGCCATCGATCTCGTCGGCGTTCTCCGCCGTTCCAGCGAGCACTCGAACCCGTTCCGGCAGCACCTCGACGGCGCCCCCGTCGATGGCCAAGCACCGTTCGCCAGCGCCGACCTGCTGGTAAGTCAGGACGCCCGTTCCCAGTTCCGCCAGCAGCGGAGCGTGATCAGGCAGAATCCCGATGTAGCCCGTCGTCAAAGGAATCTGCACCGCGGTCACGCGCGCGTCCAGAACCTGCCGATCGGGCACGGCGACCGTGAGCTGGATGGAGTTGCCAGGCATCTGCGGTCCTCTCCTAGCCGGCTAGGGAGCGGCCCTTCTCCCGCGCCTCCTCGATCGTGCCGACCATGTAGAAGGCCTGCTCGGGAAGGTCGTCGTGCTCTCCGCCGACGATCTCTTTGAAGCCGCGGATCGTGTCGGCCAATTTCACGTACCGTCCCGGCTGGCCCGTGAACTGCTCGGCGACGAAGAAGGGCTGCGACAGGAAGCGCTGGATCTTGCGCGCTCGCGCCACGGTCAGCTTGTCCTCTTCGGAAAGCTCCTCGACGCCGAGAATCGCAATAATGTCCTGCAGCTCCTTGTAGCGTTGCAGCGTGCCCTTCACGGACTGGGCAACGCGGTAGTGCTCCTCCCCGACCACGTTCGGGTCGAGGATCCGCGAAGTCGAGGCCAGCGGATCGATCGCCGGATAGATGCCGAGCGAGGCGATTTCGCGCGAGAGCTCGCTGGTAGCGTCCAAGTGGGCGAAGGTTGTAGCCGGAGCCGGGTCCGTGTAGTCGTCCGCCGGAACGTAGATGGCCTGCACCGAGGTGATCGAACCCTGCTTGGTGGACGTGATGCGCTCCTCCAGCGCCCCCATCTCGCTCGCCAGGTTGGGCTGGTACCCGACTGCCGAAGGCATCCGGCCCAGCAGGGCCGACACCTCCGCGCCCGCCTGCGTGAACCGGAAGATGTTGTCGATGAACAGCAGCGTGTCCTGGCCCTCGACATCCCGGAAGTACTCCGCGACGGTCAGGCCGGTCAGGCCGACCCGGAGCCGTGCTCCCGGCGGCTCAGTCATTTGGCCGTAGATCAGGGCGACCTTCGACTTCTCGTAGTCGTCGGGATCCAAGGCTCCCGACTCCTGCATCTCGAGCCAGAGGTCGTTGCCCTCCCTAGTGCGCTCCCCGACTCCCGCGAAAACCGACACGCCACCGTGCTGCAGGGCGATCGTGTTGATCAGCTCCATAATCAAGACGGTCTTGCCGACTCCCGCGCCGCCGAAGAGGCCGATCTTGCCGCCTTTGAGGTACGGCTCGATGAGGTCGACCACCTTGATTCCGGTCTCTAGGATCTCGGCCTCCGTCGACTGGTCCGCCAGCGACGGAGCGTCCCGGTGGATCGGTGAGCGCCTCTCGGTCTCGACGGGTCCGCGCTCGTCCACGGGCTCGCCCAGCACGTCCAGCACGCGACCCAGCACCTGCGGCCCGACCGGCACGGAGATGGGGCCGCCGGTGTCGGCGACCCGCATACCGCGCACCATGCCCTCGGTGGGCTGCATCGCCACCGTCCGCACGCGTCCTTCGCCCAGATACTGCTGAACCTCCAGGACGACATCGATCGGGGTCGGCGTCTCGAAACCTTCTCCGGTCACGCGCAGGGCGGCGTGGATGTTCGGGAGGTGGTCGCCCGTGAACTGCACATCGACGGCCGGGCCCGCGACCTGAATGACTTTGCCTTCGTTTTGCATCGATAGAATTCCTCGACTGGTCGTAAGGGACGGGGCGCTACTCCTGCGCCACGGCTCCCGAGACGATCTCAATGATTTCGGTGGTGATGCTGGCCTGCCGCACCTTGTTGAGGTGCAGCGTCAGCTTGTCCACGAC
The DNA here is from genome assembly GCA_963662745.2 of Bryobacterales bacterium. GTDB lineage: Bacteria > Acidobacteriota > Terriglobia > Bryobacterales > UBA6623 > VXMF01. Next base: position 689,616 of record CAXXUI010000001.1, on the reverse strand, counting down.
CTCGCCAGCGTTGCGGGTCGCGGCGTCCATCGCCGTCATGCGCGCCGCGTGCTCGGCGGCGGCGGAGTCCAGCATCGCCACGAAGACCTGAGTGACCACCTTCCTCGGCAGCAGGGCTCCGAGCAACTGCTCCGGGGGCTGCTCGTAGTCGTAGCCCGCGCTCCGGTCGTCGCCTGCGGCAGCCGGCAGAATGGGCAGCACTCTAGCCAAGGTGACCCTCTGACGGAGCACGCCCTGGAACTGGTTGTAGAGCACCCAGACCTCATCGACCTCGCCGTCGACGAACCGCTGCATCGCGCCTGCCGCGACCTCCCGTGCCCGGCTGTGTTCGACCGCTCCCAGGAGCCGCTCGCGCCGGCCGCCCACCTTCACTCCGCTGCGCCGGTAATGCTCCACGGCCTTGCGGCCCAGCAGTTCCAGCTCGACTCGGTCGCCGCGCTCGCTGCAGAACTCGTCGCAAGCCTTGAAGACGTTGCTGTTGAACGCGCCGCACAGACCCTTCTCGCCTGCCAGCACGAGCAGCAGGACGCCGCCGCCGGACCTCCGCTCCAGCAGGGGGTGGGAGACAGCCGCCTCCTTGTCGCCCTCGCGCGCCACGACGCTGCCGATCATCTCCTCCAGCAGCGTCGCGTAGGGCCGCGAATTGATGACGGCCTGCTGTGCGCGGCGCAGCTTGGCCGCCGCCACCATCTTCATGGCCTTGGTGATCTGCTGCGTGTTCTTGACGGACTGGATCCGCCTGCGGAGATCGATCAGTGAGGGCATCGCTAGCTGGCCTTGGCCATCGTATGCACCGCGGCGAATTGCTCCTTGAACGATCGGATGGCATCCTCCAAGGCCTGTGTCGTTTCCTCGTCGAGCTTGCCTCGCTCGCGGATGAGGGCCACGGCACCGCCCGGTCCCTGCCGGTCCAAGAAATCGTAGAACTCGCGTTCGAAGTCCGCGACTTGCCCTACCTTCAAGTCATCCAAGTGGCCCCGCGTGCCGGCGAAGATAATCGCCACCTGCTTCTCGACCTCGACCGGAGTGTACTGCTTCTGCTTGAGGACCTCCACCAGCCGGTCGCCGCGGTGCAGCTGCTGCTGGGACGCTTTGTCCAAGTCGGAGCCGAACTGGGCGAAGGCAGCCAAGGCCCGGTATTGGGCCAAGTCCAGGCGCAGCGTTCCGGCCACCGACTTCATGGCCTTGATCTGGGCGTTGCCGCCGACCCGGCTGACCGAGATGCCAACATCCACGGCGGGCCGTACGTTCGAGTTGAACAGGTCCGCCTGCAGGTAGATCTGTCCGTCGGTGATCGAGATGACGTTGGTTGGGATGTAGGCCGAGACATCGCCAGCCTGCGTCTCGATGAACGGCAGGGCGGTGAGGGAGCCGCCGCCTCGGTCGTCGTTGAGCTTGGCGGCCCGCTCCAGCAGACGGGAGTGCAGGTAGAAGACATCCCCGGGATAGGCCTCGCGGCCAGGCGGGCGCCGCAGCAGCAACGAGATCTCGCGGTAGGACGCGGCGTGCTTGGACAAGTCGTCGAAGATGCACACGGCGTGCCGTCCGGTGTCGCGGAAGTGCTCCCCGATCGCCGTGCCGGCGAACGGAGCCAAATACTGCATGGGCGCTGGGTCGGAGGCCGAAGCCACCACGACGATCGAATACTCCATCGCATCGTGCTGCTCCAAGGTCTTGATGACCTGGGCCACGGTGGACCGCTTCTGCCCGATCGCGACATAGATGCAGATCACGTCACCGCCCTTCTGGTTCAGGATCGTGTCGATGGCGATCGCCGTCTTGCCGGTCTGCCGGTCGCCGATAATCAGCTCGCGCTGCCCGCGCCCGATGGGAATCATGGAGTCGATCGCCTTCAAGCCGGTCTGCAGGGGCTGCTTGACGGGTTCACGGTCGATGACGCCGGGGGCGATCCGCTCAACCGGGTTGTAGCGATCGATCTCGAACGGCCCCTTGCCGTCCAAGGGCTGACCCAACGCGTTCACCACGCGGCCGATCATCGCGTCACCGACGGGCACCGAGATGATGCGCCCCGTCCGGCGCACCTCGTCACCCTCCTTCAGCGGTGAGTAGTCGCCCAGTAGGACGGCGCCGACCTGGTCCTCCTCGAGGTTCATGGCGATGCCCGAGATCCCGTGCGGGAACTCCAGCATTTCGTTCGCCATAACGCGCTCCAAGCCGTGGAGCCGCGCGATGCCGTCGCCGAGGGAGATGACCGAACCGACCTCCGCCACCTCAATGGCGGCTTCGTAGTTCCGAATCCGGTCTCGGATCAGCTGCGAAATTTCCGCAGCGCTCATCTGGGACATTCGGACAGTTTCCTTTCTGAACGCGGGCCCGGCGCTAGCCTGCCGCCAAGTCCTTGGAGAAAGACTCCAAGGCGGACCGGAGCGATCCGTCGAAAAGCATGGAGCCGATTCTCACGGAGCTGCCGCCGATCAAGTCCGGTTCGACAACATAGCTGGCGCGGACGCCCTTCCCGGTCAATTGCCGGAACCTCGCCTCCAGAATCGCGCGCCGCTCAGCGCTGAGCGGACGGGCGACGCGCACTTGCATCGCCACGCGGTCACGGTAGGCGTCCAGCCAGCGCTCGAAGCCTCGCTGCACTGCGGCGAAGTGCGCGATCCGGCGGTGATCCACCAGCAGCAGCACCAGCTCCCGCACGGCTGGGGCGAGGCCCAGCGCCGTGGCGAGGCCCTCTAGAAGGCTCCGCCGCTGGGGGGGCGACACGGCCGGCGAGCCGAGCACGGCGCGGAGCTCCCTCGACTCGCCGAGCGTGGCGCTGAACGCCCGCAGCTGGCCGAGGGCCTGCTCCGGGGACACCGGGGAATCCGCTTGCGTGACGACGTCAGCTAGGGCGCTGGCGTAGAGCGTGGCAGAGGACTGGGTCATGACGACCGCCGCGAGCAGCAGCTGAGCTCCGGGCTGCCTGATCGAACGGCTCGGGGCACCGGTGCGGCCCCGCAAGGAGGCGAGGCCTTCCGTACTCCTAAGCTAGCATAGGCAAGCCCGTTCCTAGGACCGCCGCTTCCGGAGGCCGGGCGTTGATGCCGGCGCCGGACTGCTGTATCGTGGGAACGGCGGCGCCCCGCCTGACGGCACATGCCATCTGCCAGCAGCTTCCCGATCGGCACGATCGGTTTCCCCGTGACACCGTGGGCTGCGGACTACTCGCTCGACGAGCGCGCCCTAGAGACCAACGCGGCTTGGATGCTGCGCCACGGACTGGAAGCCCTCACCTTCTGCGGGAGCAACGGGGAGCTGCATGCGCTGGGCTTGGCTGACTACGAGCGGATCTGCGAGGTAGCAGCCACAGTTGCCTCCGACAAGGGCTACCTGATCCTCGGGGCGGGTCAGAGCTGGGAGGCCGCCCGGTCCCAAGCGAGGCTCGCGCGCAAGGCGGGAGCTGACGCGGTCCTGTGCGTCGCGCCATACATGGCCGACCCCAACGAACCGGGTCTGGCGGACTACTACCGCTCCGTGGCGGACGCGGCCGGAGTCCCGATCATCCTGTACCAGACCAAGTGGAGCGGAGTCCTGCCTCTGACGCTGCTGGAGCGTCTCGCGACTGTCGAGAACATCACCATGGTCAAGGACGAGCACGGCGACCTGTCGCACTACCTGCGGGTGCGGCATTGCTTCGGCGACCGATTCCACTGGATCAACGGCATGGCCGAGCCGTTCGTGCCAAGCTACTGGAATCTCGGCGTGCGGACCTTCACGTCGGGGCTGGCCTGCTTCATGCCCCAAGTCACGCTCCGCGTCCGCTCGTTCGCCGAAGCGGGGGACTTTCGCGCGATCAACCGCATTCTCGACGAGGTCGTCACGCCGATGTACGAGCTGCGGACCCGGCGCCCGGGCTACAAGGTGTCGATGATCAAGGCCGGCATGGAGCTGGCCGGACTGCAGCCCGGCGTGGTCCGCCCACCACTGACCCCCATGGTTCCGGGTGACCGTGACGATCTGCGCCGGCTGATGGAGCGCTCCGGCCTCGTGACTGGCTTGGATCGGTAGCGATGACGCAACTCGGCCGCAAGCTGCTCTGGACCGTCGCAGCGGCGCTGGCGGCTCTGCCGCTCGCGACGGACGGAATCGCCCAAGCGGCCCCGTCCGAGAGCACATCCCGGTCGACCGCCCCTGCCAGGCAGATCGCGCCGGTGATGAGCCATGTGCATGCCGACTGGCTCGTCCGGCCAGAGCGCCGTGCCGAGGAGCAGCCCGACCGGTTGGTCCGAGCCTTGAAGATCCCGCGCGGAGCCACGGTGGTCGACCTCGGTGCCGGAGTTGGCTACTTCACTTGGCGATTGGCGAAGCGCGTTGGACCCACAGGCAAGGTGATCGCCACCGACATCCAACCGGAGATGATCGAGCTGCTCAGGTCGAACCTCCGTGAGCGCGGAATCCGGAACGTGGAGACCGTGCTGGCCCGTCAGGACGATGCGGGGCTGCCCGAGTCGGTCGCCGACCTCGTGCTGCTAGTCGATGTCTATCACGAACTCTCCCAGCCGCTCCGCACGATGCGGGCCGTGCGCCGCTCCCTCAAGCCGCGAGGCAGGCTGGTGCTGGTCGAGTACCGCGAGGAAGATCCGTCGATTCCGATCCACCCGCTGCACAAGATGACGGTCGAGCAGGTGCGCGCCGAGGTCGAGCCGGCCGGGTTCGCCTTCGTGGAGCTGCTGGACTTCCTGCCGTCCCAGCACGTGATCGTGTTCACGCCGGACGGCGGCTGAGGCGCGCTGATCCTCCAGCGCCGGCAGATCAAGAACCGACGGCCCCTAAGACCTCTTTGAACAAGACGCTGGCGAGCATGGGCTTGAGGTCTGGATCTTGGCGCGCGACAAGGCGGAGACGCGGATCGAGGTCGATTGCCCGCTTGAGGGGCCTCACTGCTCCCACGATCTCCCCCAACGCCACCTTGGCGACCGCCTTCGCATACAGCAGGTCGGCGTCGTCGGGATACCGGATCAGCCCCTTGGCCGCCACGGCCACCGCCTCGTCGTGGTCTTGGTCGTTGATCAGCTTGACGGCGTAGTTGTAGTAGTCCTCGGCAGTCTTGAGGCGCAGCTTGAATCGGGCGCGCTTCTTCTCCTCGCAAATCCTCAGGAAGACCCGAGCGCGGTGGGCCAAGCCGAGATCGGGGCCTTTGGCAGCCCGGACGAGGTAGCGCTTGGCCGTGCCATACCTGCGTTTGTTGAACAGTTCGGCGGCCCGACCCATCTGAGCCTGCTGACGCTGCCTAGCCCGGCGCTGGCGCTCCAGCTTCAGCAGTTCCTTCTTAGCGACCGTGCTCTTCCTCATTGCCGAGCGCCACGGGTTCCCTGCAGCCGCGGCTCCTGTCCCTCTGGCGCCCTCCTCGCCATCCTGCCTCTCGTTCCCCGCCCGGCCCTTGGGCCGGCGCAGCCTCTCGCACGCTTCCGCGCCTCCAAGCGCACTGCCGTAGGGATCAAGCTTGGTTCAACCTGCGAGATTATTGCAGACTTGGCGGGCACGGGGCAAGCCGGACGCCTTCGTGGAAGTGCCGCGGCGATCCGGACGCGGAGCGGCGATCCGGACGCGGGCCGCTGCCCAGCCGATGCTAGACTGCGCTGATGCGCGAGGCACCGCCGGACGACTTGGGCATCCTGAACCAGGAGGTCACGGCCTGCCGACGCTGCAGCCGGCTCGTCGATCACTGCGCCAGGCTAGCAAGAGTGAAGCGGAAGGCCTATCGCAACTGGATCTACTGGGGCCGGCCGGTGCCCTCCTTCGGCGACCCGGCTGCGCGACTGCTGGTGCTGGGCTTGGCCCCGGGCGCGCACGGCGCGAATCGCACTGGGCGCGTCTTCACCGGCGACAGCTCGGGCGACTTCCTGTACGCTGCGCTCCACGAAGCCGGTTTCGCCTCGCAGGCGCGCTCGGTCAGCGCCGATGACGGCCTGCGGCTGACGGACTGCTACATCACCTGCGCCGTCCGCTGCGCCCCGCCGGGCAACCGGCCGCTGGCCGCTGAGAAGGCGGCGTGCCGAAACTACTTGGTGCGGGAGCTGGCGCTGCTCACTCGGGTGCGGGTCGTGCTGGCGCTGGGCCGCTTCGCACACGACGCCTATCTGGACGCCTTGCGGGCGCGGGGCGTGGCGCTGATCAAGCGGCGGCTGGCCTTCGCCCATGGCAGGCTGCTGCAGCCGCCCGGCGGCCCGGCCCTGCTGTGCAGCTACCACCCCAGCCAGCAGAACACTCGGACCGGACGGCTCACGGCCGACATGTTCCGGGACATGCTGCGCTGCGCAAAGGAAACCGTGGCTCAAGAAAATGCTTGAAACGCCTAATCTCAGCCGTCTAAAGATTTTTTCTTGCGATGTGCAACCACCGGGCGGTGGACCTAGTCTATACTAATCTTGCTGGGCGCGAGGTTCCGAGCAAAACCCGGCCGGACTGCCCTCGCGCTTGGCTGTCAGCACCCACTGGCCTAGCGGGCCGGTCAAGCAAGGAGAGTTGCGAGAAGATGACCCCTCAGAACAAGAACGTGGTACGCCAGCGCCTGCTGGACAAGCTGGACGACCTCACACGGAAGGACGCTCGAGACGATCTCGTCCGCGACCGCGCACACTGCCCGTGGGATCAGATCCAGAACCGAATCGAGATGGACCTCGCGATCAGCGTCATCAACAAGGACTGGGAGACGCGCAAGTCCGTGGAGCGGGCCCTCAAGATGTTGGCTTACGACGAGTACGGAATCTGCCAGGATTGCGGCAGCGAGATCAACGCCAAGCGACTCGAGGCGATTCCTTGGACAACGCTGTGCGTCGGCTGCCAGGAGGATCAGGACGGCAGCGGCGCCAAGGTCCTTCCCGCGAACTACCGCCACGCGGCCTAGGCCTGACGGCGAGCGCCTCCGCGCGCAACGCGTCTTCCGTCCGCTGTCGGCGGCAGCACGCAAGCTGTCCTGACAAACAGGCGGGCGGCAGAGATCCAAGGCATAGCGTCTAACGTGCTTTGCCTTCACGCCCGTGCGATCCTGTAGTCGCACGGGTTCATCCTTCAAGACGATTCCTGCGAAGTTGTCCCCTTGGCGCTTGCCTAGGACCGCTGCTCAGGTCGGAGTTTGGAATGACTAGCACACAGCCACTTCAGAGCCCTTCCTCGCCACCCGGAAGCACGGGTGGAGGAACGCGGTATAGGTTTCCGAGCGTGGCGAGGAGGAGTTCGCCGGCGAGTGCCGGAGTTTGGCCGGGCGACGGCCAGACGGTCGGTCAACCGCCTTCCCTCCGGCCCGGCCAGGGCCGGAGGGAGCCGCAGGCAGGCCGGACAGGCACCCTCATCGCGACTGAGCTGTCGAACAAGACGGCTCCGTCCGCAAGCGGATCAAGGCTGCCGGTGCACGGCGGCCCGCGTCGCTCCTGGATGTGGGCGAGGAGCGACGTGGAGCGACTCGTCCGCAGACTGGACGGTCCGCATTTCGCAGCTCGGAGAGGTTTCTTTCCGACGTGTAACCACTGGCCAGTGGTTGCAGTCTATACTGGTACTGGCATGTGGCGGAAGCCCGCGCCAAGGTTCGCCGGCTTTGCACCGGCAGCAACCGGCCGGATGCCCGGCCAGCTCGCAAATCCCTAGGGAGAATCCCGTGAGAGTGATACATCAGAACGAGGAAGTTGTGCGTCAGCAGCTGCTGAGCAAGCTCGAGGATCTCGGGCAGCGGAATAATCGCGAGGAGCTGGTCCGCGAACGGGCCAGCGACCCGTGGGACCAAATGCAGGATCGCTACGAGATGGACCTCACCATCAGCGTGATCAACAAGGACTGGGAGACCCGCAAGTCCGTTGAGCGGGCGCTTCGCCTCCTCGCGGAGGGCGAGTACGGCATCTGCGAGGACTGCGACGCGGAGATCAATCCCAAGCGGCTCGACGCCATTCCTTGGACTACGATCTGCCTCGATTGCCAGCAGGACCGCGATTCGACCGCGACCTTCCAAGGCAAGGCCAGCTACCGCCACGCGGTCTGAACCGAACTACGGTGCCGCCGGGCCGCTCAGCCCGGCTCGGCGGCGCGTCGGCAGCGCGAACGCCACCACGTTCTTGCCGGCGGCCAGAGCCACGAACTGCCGCCCCGCCGCCATGTAGGTCATCGGCGAGGCGCGCACCACGGCGTTCAAGTGCCTGCTCCACAGCAGGCGGCCGTCGGAGGTCCGCGCGGCGGCGAAGGTCCCTTGGTTGTCCGCGAAGAACACGAGGCCTCCGGCGGTCGACATGACGCCGGACCAGTTCGTGCGGATCGAGTCACCGAGCTTGCGCTCCCAAGCGATTCGACCGTCGGACGCTGCCAAGGCGCGGAGGTACCGCTCCGCCGGTTCGCCCGGGGCGTCGCGGGCCGATCCGCCGTAGAACGCTTGGCCGGCAGCCCACCGCTGGTCGCGCTTCACGAAGACTTGGCAGAACTCCGAGGCCATCGTGAAGAAGAGGCCGCTGGCGGGGTCGAACGACTTGGACGGCCAGTTGGTGGCCCCCTGCAGTCCAGGGCAAACCAGATTCCCTGCGCTGGTGGGCCGCTTGCCCGGCACGAGGACCGGGCGGCCGGCCGCATCGATGCGCTCGGCCCACGTAAGCTTGCGCACGAAGGGCTCGGCTAGCAGCAGCTGCCCGTCGGTCCGGTCCAGCACGTAGAAGAACCCGTTGCGGTTGGCGTGCATCAGAAGCCGCCTAGGACGCCCTCGCCATGCCATGTCGACCAGCACAGGCGTCTGCACTGCGTCCCAGTCGTGCTCGTCGTGCGGCGTGTACTGGAAGTGCCAAGCCAACTCGCCGGTCTCGGGGCGCAAGGCCAGCAGGGTGTTGCTGTACAGGTTGTCGCCCCGGCGCTGGTCCCCGTTGAAGTCGGGGCAGGGGTTGCCGGTCGGCCAGTAGAGCAGGTCCAAGTCCGGATCGTACGATCCGGTCAGCCAAGTCGTTGCGCAGCCGTGCGGGAGGACCGAGCCCCTCCAGGTCTCAGCCAACGGTTGGCCGGGCAGCGGCACAGTCCAGAATCTCCACAGCTCGGCTCCGGTGTCTGGATCGAAGGCCGCCAGGAAGCCCCGAGCACCTTGGTCGCCGCCGGAAATTCCCGAGACGATCCGTCCGTCGAGGGCCAGCGGGGCCGCCGTGGCGTTGTAGTTCTGCGCATAGTCCGCCATGGCAACGTCCCACACCTTGCGACCGGTCCGGCGGTCCAACGCCAGCAGGTGCGCGTGATCCGTCACGACGAAGACCTTGTCGCCGAGCAGCGCGACGCCGCGATTGGCTGCCCGGGCGGCGGCTCCCAGAATGCCCGCAGTGCGGGGCTGGCTATAGGTCCAAATCGGGCGGCCGTGCAGCGCGTCAAGGGCGTGGACCTCATTGGCGAACGTCACGTACATCACGCCGCCGGCCACTACGGGTGTGGTCTCGAGCAGGTTCGGCGAATCAAGGGGGTAGATCCACGCCACCTCGAGATCGCTGACGTTCCCGCGCTCGATTTGGTCCAGCCGGCTGTGCCGGTTGCCGTCCAGCCGGCCGTTGTAGGTTGGCCACTCGCCCGGACGCGGCTCGGCAATCCAATCGAAGTCGAGACCCGGCAGGGAAGCATTCCCGGCGGCGCGGCGGCGCGAGAGGGCTCCGCTCCCGTCCTGCCGGCTGAGAAACGCCAGCAAGTCCTCCACGTCCTGCGGGCCGGCTTCGACGGCCGGCATCATCGAGACGGCCTTCTCGCGCAAGGCCGTCACATCCTCCATCGGCAGGAAGGCGAAGCTGCCGTCGAAGGCTTGCAGCTGCAGGTCTGCGGCGCTGCGGTTACGAAGGAAGCCCTCCAGCAGCTCGCCGGACTTCGTTCGGACCTCGGCCACCTCGTAGCCGCCGGCGATCTCCGCGTCAGGCTCCAGCACCGAGCGGCGGATGTAATCGAGCGTGCGATCCGCTCCAATCCGATCCAGGCCGGGGCCAAAGACCCGCTGGCCCTGTCCGCCCGAGTGGCAGCCGGCGCAGCCCAGGGAGGCGAACAGCGCCTCACCGCGCTGAGCGTCGCCTGTAGCTGCACTCTTGATCGCTGGCCTGGTCAAGGCCGCGTAGTAACTCAGCAGCAAGGTCAGCTCCGCTTCGCCGACTGCCACTGCCGGCATTCCTCGGTCCGGAAGCCCGTCGCGGACGATCCGACGCAGCTCCTCGTCGGTCTTGGCGGCTGCCGCGGCACGAGTGACGATGTCGGGGGCGTATTCCCCGCCCCGGCCTTCAGCTCCGTGGCAACTGCCGCAATGCCGCTCGAAGGCTTCCCGTCCGGCCTCGAAGTCGCCGGCCGCAATCGCGCTGGCCGCCGCCCAAGAAAGCAGCACGAGTGCGCGTACAGCTCTCACGCAAGCGCTTGCCAAGCTGACGGCGGGCCCTCCGGCAAGGCCGCACCGGATTCCCGAACGGCCCGCCAGGCGCACTTGGCGGATCTGCCAGCTAGCCGAAGTAGGCCGGTTCGTTGCCGGCGGCCCACTTGATGTTACAGCCCATGCTCGGCAGCTGCGGACCCTTCACGGCCTGGCCGGCAAGCACGGCGTCGATCGCCGCCCGAAGGTCGCGCCCGTCGACGGGCACGTCATTGCCCGGCCGGCTGCCATCGAGGCGGCCCCGGTAGGCAAGCTGGTTTCGGCGGTCGAACAGGAAGAAGTCCGGTGTGCAGGCGGCGGTGTATGCCTTCGCCACTGCCTGTGTCTCGTCGAACAGGTAGGGAAACGTGAAGCCGAGCCGGCCGGCCATCGCATGGAGCCTCGCAGGCGCGTCCGCCGGGTGCGAGATCACACTGTTGGACGAGATGGCGACCACGCCGAGGTTTCGTGCCGTGCAGTCACGACCGAGCCGGGCCAGCTCCTGTTCGACATGCACGACGAAGGGGCAGTGAGCGCAGATGAACATCGCCAGCAGGCCGTCGTTTCCTGCGGAGACATCCGCCAACGAGACGGGTCGGCCTGACACCGTGTCGGAAAGCGAGAAGTCCGGCGCAGCCGTTCCCAGCGGAAGCATGGTGGATCGTGTTAGGGCCACGTCAGCGATTATAGCGGCCGGGCGCATTCACCGCACGGAGAACGGGTACCGTTCGGAGGCAACCGTCCCAGTGATCGCATCGCGGACCTCCAGCATCAAGGCATACGCGCCTGGCCGGAGGTCGGGCTGCAGATGCATGCTCAGCTCGGCTGGCAGCCATTGCCGCGGGTAGGACGAGCGGCCCGTCTGCCGGCGAGAGCCGAAGGCCGCCGCCAGCTCGCCGTCCTCGTCCAGCACCCAAGCGCTGCACTCCACTTCGAATCGGTTGTCGGCCTCGACTCGGAAGCCGGTGATGAGGAACGATGCGACGATCTCCTCCCCGCCTTGGAAGACGAGGCCGGGTTCGACATCGCTACCCAGAACACTGGCCGGGGACAGGTCCGCCTCCGGCGAAGCCACTCGGCGGTACGCTTGCCGTGTCAGTCGCAAGCCCCGAACCGACAGGGGATCCGCCGCTCTCAGGACAGGACCCTCGACTTCGACTTCCACGACATGGGCGAGCTCGGTGCCCGCCAGCTCATCGCGGACCGAGATTCGAATGGAGTACTTCCCCCCGCCGGCGTGGTCGGGAATCCTGGGAGAGTAGCGGACTATCGGCATCCAGCCCTTGTCCTGGGGAGCGAGCTCGGTCGCGACCTCCCCGCTGTCGGGAGGGAAGAAGCGTCGGCCTTGCGGGTCCAGCGCTTCGACCCCCCAACTCAGGTGGATGCGGTCCTGTGGCGCGACCCGGTACCCCTTGACCTGGAAGTACAGATGGACCGTGTCGCTCGGGGAGAACACCGTGTCCTCGCTGATGGCGAAGCCGTCCCGCATGTCAAGCAGGTCGAGGTTCTCCAAGGAAAGCGACTCCTCCTCGGCCTGGTCATCCCCCGGGGCGGTCTGCGACGAGGGCTGGGACCCAACCGCCGCAAAGGGGACGGTGAGGATCGAAGCGGCCAGCACCAGCGGCCAGACCGGCGTTCGGAGCGGACCGGGGCGCGCGGGGTTCTGACCGCGGGAGTCCAACAATCCGGCACTGCGCATGCGAGCCACCTAGCGGCTACTATCCTTATAGCAGCGCCGTCCGCTCACGCAACGCGCGTCGCGGTCAGGGCGCGAGCGCGAGCGATGCCTGATACTGAAACCATGCGAGGAGAACCCGATGCTACGAGTCGGTCCCGACGAGGCTTCCTGCGAGAGACGGCCGCGCTCACGGCCGCCACAGGGGTCCTCCGCTCGGCGCAGTCTCCGGGCGAGATCAAAGTCGGTCTCGTAGGTTGCGGCGGACGAGGCACCGGAGCCGCTGCCCAAGCGCTGCAAGCGGACGACTACGCGGTGCTGGCGGCCGTGGCAGACGTGGACCAAGAGCGCATCGACAACTGCTTGGCGGCGGTCGCCGAACGTCACGAGTCCCCGCACAAGGTCCAAGTCCCCAAGCGACACCAGTTCCTTGGCTTGGACGCGTACCAAGGGGTGGTTGACAGCGGTGTCGACGTGGTGCTGCTGGCCACCCCCCCGGGCTTCCGCCCCCAGCACCTGAAGGCCTGCATCGAGGCCGGCAAGCACGTGTTCTGCGAGAAGCCCGTCGCCGTGGACGCTCCGGGAGCCCGCTCGGTGTATGAGACGGTCAGGCTGGCGTCCGCGAAGCGGCTCTCGCTGGTGTCGGGGCTCTGCTGGCGGTACAACGCCAAGATCGTCGCGGCGATGGAGCAGGTGCATTCGGGGGCGATCGGGGACGTCGTGGCGTACTACGCGACCTTCTACACCAACCCCGTCAAGCCGATGCCTCCTCGCTTCGAGCGCCCGCTGGGCATGAGCGACGTCGAGTGGCAGATCCGCAACTGGTACAACTTCGTCTGGCTGTGCGGCGACGGGCTCGTCGAGCAGGCGGTCCACAGCGTCGACAAGATCGCGTGGGCAATGCAGGACCGGCCGCCCGAGAGCTGCGTCGCGGTCGGAGGGCGGCAGATTCCGGCACACGACGGCAACATCTTTGACCACTTCGAGATCAACTACCAGTACCCCGAAGGCGTCCGCGCCTTTCTCGGATGCCGGCAGATCACGGGCTGCCACCGAGAGAACGCCGACTACATCCTCGGCACCAAGGGCAAGCTCACTATCGGGCGGGGCCTGATGCCGCGCATCCAAGGTGAGAACCCGTGGGTCTACCGTGGACCGGAGAACAACATGTACCAAGAGGAGCATGATGTGCTGTTCCGCGCCATTCGGCGGGACGAGCCGGTCAACGACGGTGTCCGGATGACCGACAGCACCCTGCTGGCGCTGATGGGTAGGATGGCGGCCTACACGGGTCAGGAGCTGACTTGGAGTCAGGCGATGCAATCGAAGGAGGAGCGCTTCCCGAAGAATCTCCGGTGGGACATGCCATTGGATGTCCCGCCTCTGGCCCGCCCGGGCCAGACCGAGTTCGTCTGACTGTGCGCTTTTTCGTCTGGATCGCCCTCGCGGCCTGGCCGTCCGACTTGCCGGCTGCCTTCGACGCCACCGTCCGCTCGCTGTTCGAAGCCAACTGCCTAGCCTGTCACCGCGCAGGCAATGCTCTGGGCGGATTGAGCATCGAGACTAGGGAATCGGCGCTGCTGGGGGGGGAGGAAGGTCCGTCCATCGTGCCTGGAGACGCCGAAGCTAGCCCGCTTTGGACGCGGCTGATCGTTCCAGCGGGCGAGTCGGGAGCCATGCCGCCCGCCGGAGCGAGACTGACCGAAGCCGAGGTCGAAGCCGTGCGCGAGTGGATCGAAGGGGGAGCCCCGTGGGAGGGTTCGCTGCGGGCCGCACTCGCAGCCCCGCAGGCGGCCAGCGAGGAGCTGGCCTTGGCGGGGCGGATCCGCAGGCGAATCGAGGCCAAGGCGGCCGACTCCCCGGCCGCGCCCTTCGAGGCTTACGACCAACCAGTCCCGGAGACAGATGCCGTGCTGCGAATGATGCCCCTACCCGGAGGCGAATTCCTGATGGGCACGCCCGAGGACGAGGCGGGGAGAAACGACGACGAAGGTCCGCAGCGCACGGTCCGGGTCGATGCGTTCTGGATGTCCGCCCACGAAGTGACCTGGGACGCCTTCCGCCACTTCATGCTTCGCGAAGCGGAAGTGCTCCGGGATCCGGACAAGCTGGCGGCAGCGGTCTCAAGCCCGACGCCCCCCTATGTGGAGATGAGCTTCGGGATGGGCATCAACGGCTATCCGGCCATCAGCATGACCCAACATGCGGCCAGTATGTACGCCCAGTGGCTGAGCGCCAAGACGGGCCGCTTTTACCGGCTGCCCACGGAAGCCGAATGGGAGTACGCCTGTCGCGCCGGAAGCGTGACACCTTACTCGTTTGGCGACAGCCCGTCCCAACTCGCGGAGCATGGGTGGTTCTGGGAGAACAGCGACGCCCAGTACCGTCCAGTGGGCACCAAGAAGCCGAACGCGTTTGGGCTGTACGACATGCACGGCAATGTGTGGGAATGGACTCTTGACCGCTACGAGGACCGCTACCCCGCCCCGTCCGGGCCGATCGGCAATCCTTGGGCTGTCGCCGACCGGCTCTACCCCCGTGCGGCTCGTGGCGGATCCTGGATGGATGACGCCCCGGCGTTGCGCTGCGGAGCGCGCAAGGCGTCGAGCGAGGACTGGAAGATGCAGGATCCTCAGCTTCCGAAGAGCATCTGGTACCACACCGATGCGCCGTGGCTCGGGTTCCGCCTGATTCGACCCGTCGAATTGCCGTCATCCGAGAGAATGCATGCCTACTGGAGTTCGGCGGCTGGCAAGAAGTAGCCTTGCTTGGGTCGCCGTCCTGCTGTGCGGAGCGACGGCCACGAAGTTTGCGGCTGCCGGACAGGCGGCCACGGGACTGGCCTGGCGTTTCGCCGAGGAGCCCCACATGGGGGTCGTGGTCCGGATCGAGGCGTGGATGCCGGCTGCGGCCAATCCCGCGAAGGTGTTCCGGGCCGTCTTCGACCGGATCGGCGAACTCAGCCACAGGCTGTCGAGCTACCGCGAGGATTCCGAGTTACGCATCTTGGAGCGACGGTCGTGGCGCGAGCCGGTTCCAGTATCGCCATCGCTTGGGCGAGTTCTCGACATGGCCCTGCAACTGGCCCGGGAAACCGAGGGAGCATTCGACCCCACGCTGGGGCGAGTAACGCGGCTCGCACGCTCATCCTACGGGAAGCCGAGGGGACCGGATGAGGAAACCCTTCGCCTAGCGTGGAAGCAGGTCGGCTGGCGACTTGCCGTGATGAACACAGAGGCGCAAACAGTCTTCCTCCGCAGACGGGGCGTCCAGTTTGACTTGGGCGGCATTGCCAAGGGCTTCATCGCCGACGAAGCCATGCGCGTGCTGCGGAGCGCCGACATCTCGAGGGCCCTCGTCGCCATCGCTGGCGACATCGTCGCCGGGGACCCGCCTCCTAGAGAGCCGGGCTGGACAGTCGGGCTCGACGCGGTCGGCCCACGGGGAAGCACCGAACGGCGCATTGTGCTGAGACGACAGGCAGTCTCGACCTCGGGAAGCCGCGAGAAGCGGTGGGTGCTGAACGGGCGAGAATGCTCCCACGTCGTGACTCTCTCCCCGGGACTGTGCTCCGATCCCGCGGCAGCGGTTAGCGTGGTGGCGCCGACAGGAGCCCAAGCGGATGGGCTCGCGACCGCGCTGGTCGCGGCAGGACGAGGGCGGTCGGACGAAATCCTGCGGGGAAGGTCCGACGTTCGAGCGTATTGGGCTTCGAATTAGTCGACCTGGTAATACAGTGGCAGAGGCCGGCAACCCAACGATCCTAGGCCGAACCAATCGACCACTCGTTTGACTGGGCGACTGCGGGGCTGGGATCCTCGGTTGCTGCGTGAGACGCTTGCTGACGGTGGCGGGCGGGCAATTTCCGGCGCCTCTCGCCACCGCCTGATCGATGGGCGCCCGCAGCCGCAGATGCGGGAACCCAACGCCGGCCCCATCAGCTTGGGGGTCACGCGCAACAGTGGATCCGGCGTGCCGTCGACGCTGCTTCAGATCGACGCCCCCAGCTTGCACCGGGCCTTCGACGAGGCCATCCGCTCGCTGTCCCCGGAGCGGCCGGCCGACGCCGTCGCCATTCCCGCTCTGGAGCGAATCGGATTGCTGTGTTCGCGAGGCCGCTGCTCGATAGCCAGCGAGCACCTGGCCGGCTAGATCTGCTCGTCACGCCTGCGGGCGCTCATGGAGAGCGCTCCTCGCGGCATGCCGCCGGGAGGCGTCCGAGCGGTCCTATCCTGCTCTCTAGGCGAATGCCACGATCTGGGGCTGCTGGCGGTCGCCCACGCGCTCGCTATCCGTCGAACCAGAACGACGATCTCCGGGCGGACACGCCCTTCCCCGAAGTGCTGCCGGCCTGCAGGCCGGTCTCGCCCCGCTCGGTGCTCCTACACGTAGCGATGCAGGACACCTATGTCGCCGCCAAGGACGGCTTCCTGACGTTACTCGCGGGAGTCCCGGAGTGCATGGCGGTGATGCTCGGAGGCCGCGAAGCGCCTGCCTGCGATCCGGCTCTACATCGTCCGGCGGTGTTGTTAGTCCCGCAGGCGAGCCCCGCTTCTGAGTGGTTGGCCAGACTGCATCAAGTTACCCGGAAGCGCCCGTGGTAGCCAGAGAGGGAACGACTGCAGCCGGATGCCGGGCACCTACCCGTAACTCACGCTCACGTCCCAGACGAAGCTCTCGCCCGGGTCGAGGTAGATCAGGCCTTGCCGCTGCACGAGCGAGTTCTGCAAGCCGACCCACGGCTCCGGGCTGAAGAATCCGCTATGCACATCCCCCCAGACGTTGAACAGGATCACCGGAGGGTCTGGAATCTGGGAGGCGCGGTGGGAGATCCTCAGGACCAGGCCCGCCGGGTCTCGGTACTCCACGAACGGATCGGCACCCGCCGCATAGCCTGTCAAGGAGGTCGCTGAGCGGGGAGGATAGTTGCCCAGAGCATAGCCGTCCGCATACGACAGCGGCCCCGTCTCGCCCGTCGGGATCCCATAGGGGGTCTTGAGGATCTCGACCGTGGAAGGGCTCATCAGCACCATCTCCGCGGCGTCACTCCCTTCGACAAGCGGCGCGTTGAAGGTGATGTGATTGCCGATCGAGAAGAACATCGGCTCGCTGTTGCCCTCGGCAGCCCGCACGATGAACTGCATGGCCAGCTTGCCGTCCGCCACGACGTACTCGACCGTGCAGCGGAAGCTGAACGGGTAGGACGCCTTGGTCCGAGGACTGTCTTGCAAGCTCAACAGCGCGCTGGCCGAGGCGTCGGTTGCGCCTGCTCGCTCGACTCGCCACGGCAGGTCTCGGGCGAAGCCGTGGATCGGCATCGCGCGTCGCACTCCGCCATGCTCGTAAGCGCCGCCGTCGAACTGCTCTCCCGCCTCGCGCCTCGCGAGCAAGTCCGGAGGGAAGTTGCGGCCTGTCGCGGGCCAGAGCCAAGGGCCCTTGCCGCCGAAGCCCTCGCGCGGGGAGTAATCCCGGGCGAGCTGGAGAGTCTCCAGCCAAGATCCGTCCCAGCGGACCCGCAGCCCGCTCAGCTCCGCACCTTGATGGGGGGCTATGGCCGCCTCAACGCCGCCTACATCGTCCCTGAGAACGATCAGCTCGGCAGCCCCGGCATCGGTACTGTGCGCCGTCTCGTGGACATAACGGGCGGCGGGCGGATCCGCCCCACAGCCGAAACCGAGGAGCAGGAGGACGGGCCACACGCAGCGCACAGGTGCAAGGATAGCGCACTGCATTTCGCCCAGCCGGCCAAGCCCAGCGGCCGGATCTCGACGAAGATGCGCCTGCGCAGCCTGTTGTGATGGTGATCACCTGGTGAGCAATGGGCTGGTCGGGTCGGCACAGAATGGCGGACGGATTCGGCGGCAATTTGGCCCTGTGACTGCAGAGTCACCCAAGTCAGCCCTAGCTCAACGCGAATCGGGCCCAAGGTGCCCTTGGCTGGCGGCCAGCCTGGCTTGCAGGCTGCGGGGATCACCTACTCCCCGTGACGGACGGCGTCCGGACCCCCAAGCTCAGGTTGAAGCCGCAGGCTAGAGACTTCGCTAGACAAACGTCACCAAGATGGGCAAGCCTTCGACTTTGACGGGACGCTTGTTGCACCAGAGACGGTCTCATCGCGGCCGAGGGCGCGCCGAAGGAACGACTCTCCATGCCTCCGGGAGACGGGACTCACGCATCTTGGGCGTGCCCCGCGGAGGATCATCCGGCGTCGCGGCAAGGGAGAAGCGAGCCAGTGCGTGGTCTGACTGCCCAAGCCGCGAGGGCGGCACGACTACTTGGACTTCGACCACTGCGACGTACTTGGAAATTCGCTCCGCCGGTCCGCTCTAGTCCTCGGCACGACCGCCGCCGGAGCGGAATTCGCACCCCCAAGGGTTCGTACAGCCAGGGGTGCGAGCCGATGCCCCTGGTGGCGCGGGTCCGACCAAGTCTGAACCTGCGTTGGCTCAGTGCGACGATTCGTTCATCCGGCGGGCCGTGCTTCCATCCGCTCGGGGACCAGATGGGACCGGCCTGGGTCTGGCGTGTCGGGCAAGTTTGCTCAACAGAGCACGGCTTTGGCGACGCCATCCAGAGTGCGCCGCAAGCCTCCCGGGCAGCCGCTTGGCTGGGACGACGAAGAGGAGCGGAGATATCCCAGCTCGGACGGCCAGCCCTTGGCGCAGAGCAAACTGTTGCTCTGAAATCCGCCTCCTCCGCACTAAGTGTGGGTCCGATGATGGGTGAGCATGGCTTGTTGGGGGGTACGTGGGCTCGCGTCCAGTAGCTGCTCTTCCTTCTTGCAGTAGTGGTTTGCCCGCATCCGCTGAGCTGCGGGGTCTGCGCCAAGGATATCGCATGGTCCCGGGCATGTGCCAGTATGGTACTGTATATGCGGTATCTCATGCGACTAACCACGATTCTCAATCGAGTTCACAAGATTCCCGGCTTCGTCTACGGCAAGATCCGACTGCTGGAGAATGCTGCCGGGGACGGGCGCTTGGAGGTGCAGGTGCGGCCCCGTGCCGGCAACCGGCCCATCTGCTCGGTCTGCGGCATGCCCGGACCGGGATAGGACCGACTCAAGCCGCGCCGCTTCCAGTTCGTGCCCGTGCTGAGCCTGCCGGTCGCGCTGGTGTACGCCATGCGCCGCGTCAGCTGCAAGTGGTGCCGCAAGGTCAAGGTCGAGAAGGTGCCTTGGGCCGACGGCCAGCGCCCGGTCACCAAGGCCTTCGCCTGGAGGCTCGCCGGCTGGGCCAAGCGACTCTCTTGGAAGGAGACCGCCTCAGCCTTCGGCGTGTCTTGGGAATGCATGTGGCCGTGCGATGGGGCCGCGAGCATGTGTGCCTTAAAGACATCCGGGTCCTCGGTGTGGACGAGATCGCCTGGCACAAGGGCCATCAGTACCTGACGCTCGTGTACCAGCTCGACGCCGGCTGTCGCCGCCGGCTGTGGGTCGGCCAGCACTGCAAGAAGAAGACGCTCGAGGAGTTCTTCAACTGGTTCGGCCCAGATCGCTCGGCAAGCTTGCAGGTGGTCTGCTCCGACATGTGGAAGCCCTACTTGACCGTCGTCGCGGACCGCGCTTCGCAAGCTGTTCGCGTTCTGGATCGCTTCCACATCATGAAGAAGCTCAGCGAGGCCATCGACAAGGTCCGCGCCGGCGAGGCTCGCCAGCTCAAGGCCCAAGGCAAGAAGCCTGTCTTGAAGAACTCCCGCTGGCTGCTGCTCAAGTGGCGCGAGCACCTCAGCGAACTCCAAGTGCCCCGCTTGCAGGAACTCCTCAAACTCAACCTCGACACCGTCCGCGCCTACCTGCTCAAGGAGGAGTTCCGCCAGTTCTTCGATGCCCGCTCCCCCACCCAAGCCAACCGCTTCCTCAAACGCTGGCGCCGCCGTGCCTACCGCACCAAACTCCAGCCCTTCGCCAAGTTCGCCCGCATGCTCACCCACCACAGGCCCCTCATCCTCAACTGGTTCCGCACCGGACGCTGCCACTCCTCCGGCGCCGTCGAAGGCCTCAACCTCAAAGCCAAACTCGCCCTCCGCCGCGCCTTCGGCTTCCGCACCTACGACGCCTGCCAACTCGCCCTCTACCATACCCTCGGCCACCTTCGTCAGCCCCCCGACGCCCACAAATTTTGCGGATGAGCCTGAAATCCCATGGATGGGGAGACGCACCTCACCCTAGCAGCGGGCGGAGTGTTCCGCGCGCGGCGACTGATTTGCTGAGTGCGACCGACCCTTGTGCCGTTCGATGCCCGTTCCCGCTGATGTCCCGTCGATGACAGCTAGGCCCGGCTCGTTGGGAGCTTGGGGTGCTGGTCGTGCTCAGGATTTGGCTGTCTTCTGCTGGCTGGCCAGCTGCGGCAGGTAGTGGTACTGCTCCAGCATCCGCAACCAGCGCGGCGCGTTGCGCTTCACGAACAGCTGTCGGTAATCGATGTTCGGATCCCGATACGGCTGCTTGTCGCGCAGGACCGCAAAGATCACGCGCAGCAGCTTGTGCGCCGTCGCGGAGGTGGCCCGCTGGTAGCGGCGCCGGGCGGTCAGCTGGCGATGATAGCCGTGGAACTGCGAGTCGCGCGTCCGCCCGGCGGCGTGGGCGCACTCCGTCAGCGTCGCTCGCAAGCTGGCGTTGCCGGGGCGCATGCGACCGGAGCGGCGCTGGCCGACGCTCTCGTTGTTGCCCGGGCACAGCCCGGCCCACGATGCCAGGCTGCCGCTGTGGCCGAAGGTTCCCACCGGATCCGGGCCCAGCTCGGCCAGGATCGCGCGCGCGCTCGTGCGCCGAATGCCCGGGATGGTCTCGAGCAGGTTCAGCGTTTCGCTGTGCTCGGCGAGGGCCTCTTCAACGCGCGCGTCGAGCTGCTCAAGGGGTTCCTCGAGCGTGTCGCAGTCCTGCAGCAGACTGCTCAGGCGCCACATGGAGTGCCCGTCCAGTTCCGCCTCCAAGGCCAGCGCCAGAGGCTCCATCTTGCGGCGCACGTGCGCTGTGAGGGCCGCCAGGAGCTGCTGCGCGGGCCAGCCGGCCGCGAGCCCGTCCAGCATGGCGCGTCCGTTGAGGCCGAAGATGTCGGTTAGCCCTCCGCCGATGCGCAGCCCGTCCCGGTCCAGCAGCTTGTGGATGCGTTGCCGCATGCGCGCGCGGTCAGCCACCAGCTTGCGCCGATAGCGGCACATCTGGCGCAGATCGGCGAACTCCTTGGGAGGCACGAAGCTGGCTTGGGCCAGCTCGAACTGGCAGATGCGGGCCAGCCGCAGGCTGTCGCACACGTCCGTCTTCCTCCCCTTGAGTTGGCGCACGTGCTGCGCGTGGACCAGCCTGGCGCGCACTCCGGCTTGTTCCAAGGCCCGGTACGGCTGCTCCCAGTACACGCCGGTGCTCTCCATGGTGGCCGCCCCGATGCGGTGCTCACCCAGCCAGGCGACCATGCTGCGCAGCCCTTGCGGATGGGTGGCGAAGGTCTGCGTCAAGCACTGTGCGGCTGGGCCGCCCGCCTCGCACAGGCGCAGGCTGACCGTGAGTTGCATCTTGTGCACGTCGATGCCCGCGGCGCGCGGTTCGACGACGTGCATCTCGTCAACGGATCTGATCGTGTCTTGCAGGTTGCATGCTCCCTTCCGACGGCGGCGGGGAGGCATTCCCGGTATGGGACACTCGTCTCGTGGACGACGTCAATTTGCTGTCCGTCCACAGGCCCGCAGCGGGCGTGGGAACAATCCGGGGCACGACTCGGGGATGCCGGGCCAGTTTGGCTTTCGAAGACTGCTCCTACCAATAGGTTTTGCGACCACTGTCCCGCCTCCGTCCTCCCTATCCGAGCACAGGCTCGGAATGCTGCCCGGAAACCCACCGCCGCTCGGTGTCTCGCCGAAGCCGGATTTCATTCTGCCGGGGTGATCGGGGGCCGCTCATGGTGTTTGGCCGTGGAACTGACCACGGATTTTCATTTCGTAATTGCATCCTAACTCGGAATTAAAACGGTAGAAGAATCGACAACAGTCCCATGGTCGTCAATGGGCGCAAGTGGTTGTCAGTTCGTGGTTGAGCAATGATGCTGGCAGAGCGGAGTGAGGCTGATCGCGTGCCGCTCCAGATATCGGGAAGCGGTGGCGGTGGCAGTAGGTTCGTTCGTTCCCGCCTGACAACTTGGGCCGCAGCTGCCATGGACACAAGGAAGCACTCGGATGCAGGGAGCTTGCATGCTGGCACATGGTTGTCGGTAGCGTCTCAGGCCTCAGCGGGCCGCTCAGTGTCCGGCGCTGGCCCATTGCAAGACGGTCTCTACGTTCTGCCATGTGGCTGTCGATTTTTCCGGTACCGGGGCGGGAGAGATGCCGTGACCATGCCAACTGTTTCAGATCAGGCAGGCAATCGCTTGAAATGGAGTATATGTGGTCACCTTGTGACCCGTCTGAAGCATAACTGCTCTACTTCCAGACTCCCTGCCACACTTGGCGGGGGGCTGGCAGTCGAACGGGCGGGACTAGCAGCGCCCGCTGGCGGCCTCCGCAGAGACATCCCATCCGGCCTTGGCCGGTGGGTCGCCACGTCGCAGTGAACACCGACCGTGCTGCGGGATGCCACGGCATCACTCCGCTACCAACCCCCACCCGATCTCGTGCAGCGCCTCCGCCGGCGAGCTCGAGGTAGTGCTCAGCTCGACGGGCACGACCCTTCCTGCCGACCGCCCGTGCCGCCCGGATCAGGCCATCGAGCCCTGCTGCCGACACCCGCCCTACAGTTTCATCCCACACACCGGCTCTCCTGCCGCAACAAGAACACGAGCTGGTGGAGCGGCCCACCACGGCGGCCGCAACTCCGGAATCAGCCAAGCTTGAAAGTGATCCCGTTGCAGCGATTGGGCTAAAACAGCGCTTTTCGCCTCCAGAGCCTGTACTGCACATCCTGTACAATCTGTCTCAGGATCGTATATAATACCTAACATGCCCCTCTCAGAGCGTGCCATTCGCACCTTCTTCGAGCGGCCCGAGAAGTCTGCACACCGTCAGTACGAGGCGCTGCGGGCCTTCTTGTACGAGGGCCGCACCGCGCGTCAAGTCGCCGAGCGCTTCGGATACTCTCCCAGCACCGTCTACACGCTGGTGCGCAACTTCCGCCGTCTCGACGACCCCGGCGAGCATTTCTTTCGGGAGCGGCACAGTCCCGGTCGGCCGGTCTCCGACCCGCCGCAGGAAATCCTCCAGCGCATCGTGGAGCTACGCGAGGCGCGCCTGTCGGTGCCCGACATCAAGGCGCGCCTGGATGCCGAGCACGGCAGCGCGCCCAGCCTGCGCAGGATTTGGCGTGTCCTGCGCGAGGCTGGCTTCCAGCGCTTGCCACGCCGTACGCAGGCCGAACGGGCGCACGCCACCGCCGCGCCCCTATGCGCTCCCGCCAGCCGCCTGCTCGATCCGCACGGCGAGGAGTCCTTCCTCTCCGAACGCGCTGCTGGCACCCTCTGCCTGCTGCCCTGGATCCGCGCTTACGGCCTGGACCAGGCCATCCAGCAGGCCGGTTATCCCGGCACCTCGGTGCTGCCGTCCCTGCAGTCAGTGCTCGCCTTCGTGGCCCTCAAGCTGTCCGACTTCCGGCGCTACAGCGCCGACGACCTGTGGTGCATGGACCGTGGCCTGGGACTCTTCGCCGGTCTCAACGTGCTCCCCAAGACCGCCACCCTGTCAGCCTATTCCGACCGCGCCACGCACTCGATGCACCAGAGCCTGCTCGGTTCCTTGGCTACCATCTGGCAGCGCAAGGGCCTGCTCGGAGACACGGCCAATCTGGATTTCACCACGCTGCCGCACTGGGGTGACGATGAGACCCTTCGCAAGCACTGGTCCAGCACTCGGGGCCGGGCCCTGCTCAGCATCTCAGCCGCCCTGGCCCAAGATCCCGACTCCGGTCTCTTGCTCAGCTCCGATGCCGGCGGCCGGGACAGCAGCGGGCCCGACACGGTCCTCGAGTTCCTCTCCTTCTCCCGCCAGAACAACCTGCCGGTGCGCTACCTGGTCTTCGACTCGCGCTTCACGACCTACGCCAACCTCGCCCGCCTCAACGACGACGGCATCCTGTTTGTGACGGTCCGACGCCGCGGCAAATCCCTGCTGGCCGGCTCTCAAGACCTCGACTCAGCCCAACTGCGCCAGATCCGCGTGCCCACCGCCACCGGCACCCGCCTGCTCACCGTGCACGAGCAGACCGTGCCACTGCGCACCTATCGCGGCTCCCTGCGCCAGATCACCCTCCTGCGCGGCCCCCACCGCCGTCCAGCCTTCCTGATCACCAATGACTTCAACGCCTCCCTCTCCCAGATCCTGCGCCTCTACGCCCGCCGCTGGCTGGTCGAGCAGTCCATCTCCGAGCAGCTCTCCTTCTTCCACCTCAACCGCCTCTCCTCGGCCATGGTCATCAAGCTCGACTTCGACCTCGCCATGACCGTGCTGGCCTACAACCTGCTGCGCCTGCTGGCCCACGACCTGCCGCCCGGTTATCGGCGCCTGACACCCCGCTCGTTGTTCGAGAGGTTCCTCTCCAACGCCGCACAGATCACTCTCTCCCCGCAACGCTGCGAGGTCGCACTGAAGAAAAAGCGGGACTTGCCCGCCTTGCTGGAGGCACTGCAATCCATCGGTTCACACTCCATCCCGTGGCTCGGAAACCGCCAGTTGCGGTTTCGCGGAGCGACCACATCCTAACTCTGCCTGAGTCCTGCTGCTCGCCAAGAGATAGGTATTAGTTACGGCAATGAAAATCGGTGCTGACTCAAGCGTCCTGCACCTTGGCCCACCACTACCGCGGCCTGCCGGATGTCGAGGTGTGCCCACGCAGATCCTCGCCCCCCAGCCCGCTTGGCTGGACATCGAGACCTTCCCGCCGGTCGAGGCCGAAGCTCAGCGCATCGCTGCCCGCCTGCTGCAAGCCGAGCCCTCCCCCCTCGGCCCGCCCTCCGCTGCCCGCCCCACGACCGCCGAACAGCCCGACTTCCACGCCCTGGATGTCAACTCGCCGCACATGACCCGGCCCCGCAGCGTGGGCCTCGAGCATGTCTCGCTGTGGGCCGCCCAGCAGCTCGGCCTGCCCCAGCTGCCGCAGCAGCTGGGCCGCAGCGGCCCCCAGCGCAACGCTGCCCCGGGCTTGCTGATCGCTCGCATGGCCGCCCCGGCCTCCGAGCGCGCCACCTGGATCTGGCTGCGCGAGCGCAGCGCGGCCGGGGGGTTGCTCGGCTGCGACTTCGAGACCGTCAGACTCAGCGCCCTCTACCGTGCCGGCGACCGCCTGCTGCAGCATCGCAAGGCCTTGGAGAGCAAGCTGTTCGCACGCTGCGCGGGACTGTTCGACCCCGCCCCCACAGTGACCTTGGTGGACCTCACCAACACCTTCTTCGAGGGCTCTGCCCAGCGGCAGCCGCTGGCGCGGCGCGGCCGCTCGCAGGAGAAGCGCAGCGACTGCCCGCTGCTGTCGCTGGTGTTGAATTCCCATTTAATTGGGGATGGCTGGTGCAGATTATTCGGACATGGCGGAGAGGGTGTTGTTCCACATTGGGCGGACAAGTGTGCGGTGAGGGGAGTGCTGGGTGGTGCGAGTGTGCATCCAGCGCCCCCTTGGCGGGGGGCCCTGCTACTGCAAAACCAAGCTACTGCAAGAAAGAAAGAGGGTGGCTGCTGCCGCCGCAGGTCACGGGCCGCTCAGGGCGCCCCAGTCCCCGTCTCGCCGAGCGGCGGTGTTGCGGATTAATTGGAACAGTGAGACCATCCGCCGTCCACGCAGACTGCACCAAACCACCCCCCACGCGTCCAAATAATCTGGCGCTCAACACAAGCACCAGCCGGCGGGGAACTCAGTCGCGACGCATCCGGGGGTGTACTGCCTGCGCACGAACATGACGGCTTGGGACGAGCAGCAGTTGTGGAGCACGTACGTGCAGCTGACGGATCCGGAGGCGGTGTTCCGCAGCCTGCAGCAGGAGCTCGGCTTGCGGCCCGTGTACCATTCGAGGCCGGAGCGCTTGGAGTCCCACCTGCTGCTGACCGTGATGGCCTACCAGCTGGTGCAGGTCATCCGGAGGCGCTTGCAGTAGGCCGGGGAGACAGCGAGCTGGATGACCCTGCGGCGGGGCTGACAGGGCAGCAGCGGGTGACGGCAGTGTTCCGGCAGCAGGACGGGCGGAACCTGCACGTGCGCAAGGCGACGCGGGCGGAGCCCGGGCAGCAGGCGATCTACGATGCGCTGGGCGTGACGCACAGCCCGGGAGGGGTCAAGAAGCTGACCGTGGCAGCGACCCGCAAGCCACAGAATTGACGGAATGTAGTGCCAGACTCCGAATCTGGCACCTCGGGGAAACTGCCGGCAAGGGGCGGTGACCAAGACGGGTAGCACACAAAAGAGTGTGTTTCAGAATCATGAAACGTATACATATTGTATCTAGAGGCATCTCGCCAACGGCGCCAAGGAAGGCCCTCGAGGAGCCGTCTCAAACCGCACCTGACAATCTTGGGCTGGACTACGAGGATGTCAACGACCTGACAGCCTGCTCGCGCTCGCAAATGTGAGTTGCGAGCGCCAGAACGAAATCAGGGCGACAATGCGCTTTCAGAGACTAAAGGGAGCACGGAGCACGAATTCGAGACGGGTCTCTGACGGAATCTTGAGCTTGGTTCCCCTCGCCGCTGCCACGGCGATCCCCGTTCCAGCACCGGCACCAGCACCAATCGCGGCACCTTTCTTGCCACCGAAGATTCCTCCAAGGACGGCCCCTCCGACGCCGCCGATTGCAGTGTTCCGAATCGTCTTGCGGCCTTTGCCTTTGCCTTGGAGTTCAGCGTAGTCCGTGGCTACGTGGTAGCTCCGCCCGTTCACGGTAATGTCGTAAATCTTCAAGGCAACCTCATCGCTACCCTTCAATGCACCGCTTTGCTCGACGCGCATCACCTGCACGGTGGCATCGGCATAGCGTGGGACCACAACTTGGCTGCCCACGACAATGGGATCGTCAATGCTCGCCCGAAAGCGTTCGCCGACTCCCGTAAGGTCGGCGTCGATCGGGTCAATCAGCCGAACCGTAATCAGCGTCGCGGCCGGTACCGTGACGCCCATCGGCGAGTTCGCCACTTGTCTCGGTGAGAAAGCCCCGGGAGATGGGGGAGCAGCGGTCGTTGGGGGCGTTGCGAAACCGATCCTGGATACGTCCCCCACGGAGTACGTTTGGACGTTGCCGGCCGGCCCGATAAAGCGGACCGACCGAGCGTCACCACCAACGTAAGTTCCCTCGATAACGGTTCCGTTGTGAAGAATCAGTTGGTCCGCCAGTGCAGGACCGGCCAAGACCAGCAAGTAGAACGAATGGACCAGCAGGAAGCGCATGCTTTTCATCGTTGATCTCCATCCGGGGGCCTTCCCTCGGGGGTGGGGGGGGGGGGGCGAGCACAATCATACTGAAACTGTATCACAATCGATCTCCCCAATCACGGCCGCCGCAAAGTCCAAGCCCGCTTTGACGGCGGTCGCATGTCCTCCGATGGCGGTGCCCTCCTGCTGCGGGCCGCCGACCAGCGCAGCGGCCTGTCCCAGCCCAAGCTTGTCAGGTGCGGTTTGAGACGGGTCCTCGAGGGCCTTTCTTGGCGCCGTTGGCGAGATGCCTCTAGCCACAACATGTATCCGGTTCGTGATTCTGGAACCCACTCTGTTGTATGCTACCCGTCTTGGTCACCGCCCCTTGCCGGCAGTTTCCCCGAGGTGCCAGATTCGGAGTCTGGCACTACATTCCGTCAATTCTGTGGCTTGCGGGTCGCTGCCACGGTCAGCTTCTTGACCCCTCCCGGGCTGTGCGTCACGCCCAGCGCGTCGTAGATCGCCGAGACGCGGATTACGAACCTTGAGTATCCGCTCAATCCGGGCTGTGCGTCACGCCCAGCGCGTCGTAGATCGCCTGCTGCCCGGGCTCCGCCCGCGTCGCCTTGCGCACGTGCAGGTTCCGCCCGTCCTGCTGCCGGAACACTGCCGTCACCCGCTGCTGCCCTGTCAGCCGCCGCCGCAGGGTCATCCAGCTCGCTGTCTCCCCGACCTCCCGCAAGCGCCTCCGGATGACCTGCACCAGCTGGTAGGCCATCACGGTCAGCAGCAGGTGGGCCTCCGAGCGCTCCGGCCTCGAATGGTACACGGGCCGCAAGCCGAGCTCCTGCTGCAGGCTGCGGAACACCGCCTCCGGATCCGTCAGCTGCACGTACGTGCTCCACAACTGCTGCTCGTCCCAAGCCGTCATGTTCGTGCGCAGGCAGTACACCCCCGGATGCGTCGCGACTGAGTTCCCCGCCGCCTGGTGCTTGTGTTGAGCGCCAGATTATTTGGCCACGTAGGGGGCGGTTTGGTGCAGTCTGCGTGGACGGCGGATGGTCTCACTTTTCCAACTAATCCGGAACACGGCCGCTCGGCGAGGCGGGGACTGGGGCGCCCTGAGCGGCCCGTGACCTGCGGCGGCAGCAGCCACCCTCTTTCTTTCTTGCAGTAGCTTGGTTTTGCAGTAGCAGGGCCCCCCGCCAAGGGGGCGCTGGATGCACACTCGCACCACCCAGCACTCCCCTCACCGCACACTTGTCCGCCCAATGTGGAACAACACCCTCTCCGCCATGTCCGAATAATCTGCACCAGCCATCCCCAATTAAATGGGAATTCAACACTCGCCACCACGTACTGCCACCCCTTGCGCCGCAGCCACGCCACGTTCGCGGCCGTCGCAATGCCCTTGTCCATCACCATCACCGCGTCCCCGGGAGCCTCCAGCGCCTGCAGCATGCCCGCCAGGGTGCCCGCTGCGCTCACCTTGCCTGCCAGCACCTGCGCATGCTGCACGAATCCGTTCCCGTCCAGCATCCAGCCCAGCGACAGCAGCGGGCAGTCGCTGCGCTTCTCCTGCGAGCGGCCGCGCCAGCGGCTGCCGCTGGGCAGAGCCCTCGAAGAAAGTGTTGGTGAGGTCCACCAAGGTCACTGTGGGGGCGGGGTCGAACAGTCCCGCGCAGCGTGCGAACAGCTTGCTCTCCAAGGCCTTGCGATGCTGCAGCAGGCGGTCGCCGGCACGGTAGAGGGCGCTGAGTCCGACGGTCTCGAAGTCGCAGCCGAGCAACTCCCCGGCCGGGCTGCGCTCGCGCAGCCAGATCCAGGTGGCGCGCTCGGAGGCCGGGGCGGCCATGCGAGCGATCAGCAAGCCCGGGGCAGCGTTGCGCTGGGGGCCGCTGCGGCCCAGCTGCTGCGGCAGCTGGGGCAGGCCGAGCTGCTGGGCGGCCCACAGCGAGACATGCTCGAGGCCCACGCTGCGGGGCCGGGTCATGTGCGGCGAGTTGACATCCAGGGCGTGGAAGTCGGGCTGTTCGGCGGTCGCGGGGCGGGCAGCGGAGGGCGGGCCGAGGGGGGAGGGCTCGGCTTGCAGCAGGCGGGCAGCGATGCGCTGAGCTTCGGCCTCGACCGGCGGGAAGGTCTCGATGTCCAGCCAAGCGGGCTGGGGGGCGAGGATCTGCGTGATGCGCTGGCAGAGGGTCTTCCAGTGGGCCTTGGGGAGGGGGAAGTGGGCGCCGAGGTTGAGCAGGATCTGCTGCTTCACGTGCTCACCGCGCCGCACGGAGCGGACGAGGCGGAAGGTGAAGTACTGCTGGTCACCGCGGGAGCGGGTAGGGGTGCGGCACACCAACATGCCTCCAGCGCAGCATGGTCGGGCCCCGGAGTCAAGCCCGGGCTTCATTTGATGGCATTACCTCTCGGATTCAGGCCGAGCGCGCCGGCAAGCGGCCCCGCTTGGCCGGTCGGAGAGGTGACTTGGGTGGATAGACAGCGTATGAGATAGGCCCATTCAGCTGCAGTGGATTCAATACATAGACAAGACATTACATATTTCGCCATTCTCGAGCAGGTGGAACCCAGATCCGACGGCACCCTCCCGAGTCCGGTCGCTGTACTCGCGATGCTCCACCTGACAAACTTGGGCTAACTCCACTGCTCCCGTATAATCCAGTTGTCCATGCACCGCAGAGACTTTCTCCGAGCCGCTCTCCCGGCGTCCACCGCTCTACTGGCGGCCTCACGGGCCTCGGCTGCGCTCCCCGAGACCAAGATCCGGGCAGTCCGCTTCCACCGTGTCCGCGATTCCCGGCCCATCTTCAACCAGAGCAGCCACATCGTGACCGTCGAGACCGATGCGGGCATCACGGGCATCGGCGAAGGCGGCTCGCCGGACACCGTCGAGCAGCTGGCTGCGCTGATCATCGGCGAGAATCCCTTCCGCATTGAGCATCTCTGGCAGCTGATGTACCGCGGGTACTTCTACCCTCCGGGACGCGAGAAGATCCACGCGCTCGGAGCCCTCGACATGGCGCTGTGGGACATCAAGGGCAAGGCCTTGGATGTCCCCGTCTGGCAGCTACTGGGTGGACAGGCCAGGGAGCATGTGGAGTGCTACTCGACCGGCTTCCCCAGCCAAGGCTCGCTGCGAGAGACGGCCCGAGCCTGCATCGAAGCCGGCTTCCGGGCCTTCCGGACAGGCACGGCCGGATCCGGGGCACAGGACCCGTTCCAGCACCGGCAAGCCGTGGACGAGACCGCGCGACGGTGCGAGGAGATCCGCGAGGGCGTCGGAAACGACGGTGACTGGGCCATCGATTACCACACGCGCTTCGACCTGTCCGACGCAGTGCGCTTGTCTTCCCTGCTAGAGCCGCTCCGGCCGGTGTTCTGCGAAGACCTCGTTCGGTCCGAGAATCCCGAGGTGTACCGCACGCTGCGGTCGATGGTCCGAGTGCCTATCGCGGTCGGGGAGCACTTCGGGGACCGCTGGGACGCCAACGTGCTGATTGAGAACCAGTGGATCGACTACTCGCGGGTCACCATCCCCAACTGCGGCGGCATCACCGAGTTCATGAAGCTCGCCGCGCTGTGCGAGACACACTACGTGGGATTGATCCCGCACTTCACGGGGCCGGTCGCGGAGGCAGCCTTGGTGCATTGCTGCGCAGCCCTGCCCGGGCCCGCCATGATGGAGATGACCGGGGCGGGCGCCAAGACCCACCCACACCTGCCGGTGCATTACGACTTCCGTGACGGCAAGATGTGGCCCAACCAGCGGCCCGGCCTAGGAGTCGAGTTCGACGCGGGCCAAGCCGACCTTGAGTTCGAGATAACAGAGCCCTCGACCCCGATTCCGCTGCTTGCACGCCCCGACGGCTCAATCACGAACTGGTGAGGCCCTCGGTCGGCGCATGAGTGCTCTTGCGATCGGTCTCCTCGGGTCGAGGTAGGCGCTTCCCCGCCCTAGCAGCGAACACCAACAGGAAGTAGCCGCAGCTGAGATGCAGCGGCCGCGCGCTCGGCGGCATTGGACGCGGCTGGCCGCATCGCAACTCGCACAGCGCCCGGCTCAGCCGCTCCAAGCACGCCCAGCTGCGAGCAGAGAGGCACGGCGGCAGAACGCAGTCTTCGGTCGGCGCCTCAGCGGCGTGTCGGCGGGCAAGAGTCCACACGGGCGCGAGACTCGGCTCCGACCCGATCCTCGCAGGACCGGCTGCCAACTCAACGACCTGCCCGTGCGCTGAACTCCGCGCCGTGATCAGATCGGCGCGTCACGGTGGATTAGGTGCAGAATGTTGCCTTCCGGGTCCAAGAAGAAGGCCAAGCGGTTGGGGCCGGCCTCCACGAACTGCACGATTTCGATCCCCTTGGACTCGAGGTCCTTCACTCCCTCGTCGAAGTCGTCCACCTTGATCGCCAGATGGCGTATCCCCGGCGTCCGCATGCCCGTATCGGCCGCATCGCCTTCCGCCGGAATCAGCTCGAGCATCGATCCGTCGTTGGCCCTCACGAACACGTTCCCGGCGTAGCGATGGACAATCGGCATCTCTAGGTTCGTCTCGTACCAGCCCGCAAGGGCCTCGGGGTCGCTGGTGGCGATGGCGGTGTGCTCGATTCCGTTGAACATCAGGTTCCTCCCTTGTCTCGTCCTTTGCGACGGCAGACGCCCCGTCGCGAGGCGCGGATGAAGTCGACCATATGGCCGGCGTGCGGGCCGTCCACCTCCGCCTCCACCTTAGCTAGCGCGTTGGCCAGCGGCAGGCTGGAGCGGAACAGGATCCGGTAGGCACGCCGGATGCGGTCGATCTCCGGCTTGCCCAGGCCTGCGCGGCGGAGCCCTACCAAGTTCAAGCCGTGCACGGCCATGGTTGGACCTGCATGCATCAAGTAGGGCGTGACGTCCTGGTTCACGCGGGTCATCCCACCCACGATGGCCAGCTCACCGATCCGCAAGTGCTGCTGCACAGCAACGTGACCGGAAACGAACGCCCTGTCCTCGATCCGCACATGGCCTGAGATCAGGGCACAGCTGGCAATCACGTTCTCGTTCCCGATCCTACAGTCGTGGGCGATATGTCCGGCAGTCATGATGAAGTTGCCGTCGCCGATGACTGTCTTGGACTCTGGAGCCGTCCCGCGGGAGATCGTGAAGTGCTCCCGGATCCGGTTGGCGTCCCCAATCCGCAGGTAGGACCGCTCTCCAGAGAACGTCTTGTCAAGGGGTTCGGTGCCGAGCACCGCCCCGGATGAGACCTGGTTGTCGGAACCCAGCTCGGTCCAGCGCTTGACGACGGCGTGGGAGTCAATCCGGCAGCGGGCTCCGATCCGCACGTCGTCCTCGATGACGCAATATTCACCAATGGACACCGACGGCCCGATGCGA
Organism: Bryobacterales bacterium; assembly: GCA_963662745.2. Classification (GTDB taxonomy): domain Bacteria; phylum Acidobacteriota; class Terriglobia; order Bryobacterales; family UBA6623; genus VXMF01. The sequence continues at coordinate 656,915 of CAXXUI010000001.1, read as the reverse complement.
GCGGTCGGTGCAACCGCGGCCGTAGCCGCGATGCGTGCCGTAGGGTCGATACGAGCCATGTGGGGCCGGGCCTGCAGCGCCCGAACCAGGCCGCAGCGGATCGGGCGGCCGGACTGTTCCCGGCAAGCAACGGCCCATCCATTGTCGCCCAGTGGACCGACCCGGAGCAGGCGGCGACGCGAACCACGCGCTCCAAGGGTCTGCGATGGCACACTGGTCTGGAGATGGTGTTTGACGCCGCCGAGAACGCAGTCCGCGTCAGCCGACTGCAGCGCAAGGGCGTGGAGGCTTGGGGCCCGGAGCGAGTCTACCTGCACGATGATGTCGATCTGAACAGCATCGAACCCGGTGCGGTTCTCCACAACGCGACCTTGTCGGGGCCCAGCCTCCGGATCGCCGCCGGCGCCATCATCGGGGCATCTGGGCATGCCGAAGTCAATGACTGCCAAGTCGGCCGGAACGTGGAGCTGGGCGCGGGGCTGTACCATGGCGCGACCTTCCTCAGTGGCGCCAAGGTGCGGGGCTTCGCAGAGATCCGGCCCAGTACCCTACTGGAGGAGCAAGCCGAGGTAGCCCAAAACGTAGGCCTGAAGAACACTACGTTCACGTCGTGCTGCGTTGCGGGCTCCATGATCAATCTGTGCGACCTGTTCCTCACCGGAGGGACATCGCGGCAGGACCACACCGAAGTGGGATCTGGCGTCGTCCATTACAACTTTGACCCGCGCGGAGACAAGTGGGGCAGCCTGATCGGCACGATCCGCGGCCTGCTGCTCCGGTCGGCGCCGGTCTTCATCGGGGGATCGTGCGGGCTCGTTGCGCCGCTCGAGATTGGCTTGGGTGCCGTCACAGCGGCGGGGTCGGTGATCCGCAAGGATGTGGGCGAGGGCGAGCTGGTTGCCGCAGCCGGCCGCCGGGTCCGGAAGAGAGGATTCGACCGCACCTCGTACGGGCCTCTGAAGCGCCAGTTTCTCGTGACCGCCAAGCTTGTGGCGACGCTGCGGGCCTTGGACCGATGGTACGAACAGATCCGTGTGCCCTGCGCCCGGTCCGGGGAGAAGCCGTTCCTGGAGGCCGCCCGGTTGAGGATCGAAGATCAAGCCAGCGAACGAGTTAGGCGCTTGGGCAAGGTGGTGGACAAGCTCTCAGCAGGATCGGCCCCGCCAGCTTCCGGCGCACCACTGGCCGCCGAGCACGCCCGCCTCATCGATGGCTGGGAACGGTTGCGAGCGGTCTTGGCTTCCCGTCCGCAGGATGAGGGCCCGCCTCCCGGCCTGGTGGACGCCTACGGAGAGGCCCGTATAGGTGGCCATGGCCATGTGGAAGCCGTCCAGTCGCTCGGCGACCGGGCCGCGGACGCCGAGGCATGGTTGGAGCGACTGGTTGATCGGCTAACCGCGGCGGCGGCCGCGTCGCTGGGATAGCAGCTGCTGCGAGAGGCTCTGGCCGAGCTGCGGCGCCGGGCCGGGCGAGTCCTTGCAGTTCCGGGGGCCGGCGGTGCTACGCTGGCACGCGTGAGACTTCAGATATCGGCCTTTGCAGGGGCCCGAACTTCGGCGGCGAGGCTACTCCGCTCGATCGCGCTGCCTTTCGCAGTCGCCGTTCCGATCGCGCTCGGCGGTGGCTGCTCAGGGCCGACAGCCGAGGACCAAGACAAGTCTTCAGGAGTCGAACGCGGCCCGCGGACGCAGCCCGGGACTGAGATGGGCCTCTACGCACCCACCCAGCATGAGCTGTACGATGGCCGGTTCATCATCTCCGGTTCGCGCATCTACCAAGTCGGCACGCTTGACGACGACAGCCCGTGGGATCACATGGGCAACGAGGGCGGGAACCTCCGTCCGGTCGGCGGAACGGCCGAGATCGATGTTGACGAGCTCGCCAACACCGGCTCGTTCACGGCGACGCTCGACCTCCCCGAAGGCAGGTACGTCATCACGCTGGAAGAGATCCGGGAGTTCTCGCCCTGCCAAGACGGCGGAATCGCGGCCTTTCTGTTCGAGCACGGCGACTCTGGCTGCGGGGACGCCAACTGGCCCAAGAGCCTGCTCTATATCGCAGGATGGGGACTGGGTTCGGCGACGCTCGATGGAGAGCCGCTCTACGAGAACTACGAGATCCACTTCATGGTTACTCAAGGCATGCGCGGCCGCGATCTCGTGGCCCACTACCCACTGCCCGGCAAGGCGAGTGAGGCGGGAGCGGTGAACCCCGCCCTTCAGCAGCTTGACTTCTACATCCGGAGCCCCGAGGTCAACGAGGCCAACCACCCGGGCCGCGAAGTCTTCGACCACTTCTTCGCCATGGAGGTGACTTGGAAGTAGCGGCGAACCGGCCCTGCGGCCGCCGCCACTTGACGCGCCCGGCCCGCATCGGTCAGCCTAGATAGTTGTGCTGACACGCAGTCTCCCACTCCTTCCCGTCGTGCTCCTGTGCCTCGCGTGCGGCCTGTCCCAGATCGGAGGCTCGAGCCAGCCGAACATCGTGCTGATCATGACCGACGACCAAGGCTGGGCGCAGGTCGGCTTCCACGGGGACCCCATCCTCCAGACACCGCACTTGGACGCCCTCGCCGCCGAGAGCGTTGAAATGACGCGGTTTTACGTGTCCCCGGTCTGCGCTCCGACCCGCGCGGCGCTGATGACCGGCCGCTACAACTACCGGACCGGCGTGGTCGACACCTATCTGGGACGGGCCATGATGGCCCCCGATGAGGTGACGATCGCGGAGGTGCTGGCCGGCAGCGGTTACCGCACCGGGATCTTCGGCAAATGGCACCTCGGGGACAACTACCCGCAGCGCACGGTGGACCAAGGCTTCGGCGAGTCGGTGGTGCATATGGGCGGCGGCATCGGCCAGCCCTCCGATCCGCCCGGTTCGGACTACTTCGACCCGATCCTTTTCCACAATGGCGAGCAGAAGCAGTATGCCGGGTACTGCACGGATGTCTACTTTGACGAGGCCATCCGGTGGATCATGGATTCGGAAGGGCAGCCGTTCTTCGCCTACATCCCGACCAACGCCCCGCATTCGCCCTACCTCGTTCCCGACTCGTATCGCGAGCCGTACGCCGGCCAAGGCCTGTCCGACAAGGACGCTCGAATCTACGGGATGATCACCAACATCGACTACAACATCGGCCGCTTGCTGGCGCACTTGGAGGCGGACGGGCTGGCAGACAACACGATCTTGATCTTCATGACCGACAACGGGCCGACCACGAGGCTGTACCATGCCGGGCTCCGCGCCCAGAAAGGCAGCGTGTACGAGAACGGCATCCGCGTGCCGTTCCTGGTGCGGTGGCCGGAAAGGCTGGAGCCGCGGACGGTCGATGCGCTCGGAGCTCATGTCGACCTTGCTCCGACGCTGTTCTCAGCCGCCGGTGTCTCGCATCCTTACCAGACGAGCCTCGACGGACGGAACCTGCTGCCACTTTGGAGCGGCGCGGAGAGCGAGCCACCGGACAGGACCTACTTCGTGCAGGCCCACCGCGGAAACGAGCCTCAGCGGTACCGTGCATTCGCCGCAGTCGAGCAGCGGTACAAGCTAGTGCAACCGCTGAGCTTCCGCGACCCGGCTCCGGACGACGCGAAACTCGAGCTCTACGATCTGATCGATGACCCGGGCGAGCAGCACGACTTGGCCGACGAGCTGCCGGACGTTGCCGAACGCCTCAAGCAGGACTACGACCAGTGGTTCGACGATGTTTCGGCCAGCCGCGGGTTCGAGCCGGTCCGATTCGCCATTGGAAGCGAACCACAGCCGGCGGTGACTCTCACGCGGCAGGACTGGCGGATGACTACGGTCGACGGCTGGGGGAGAGACCAGCAGGTGCTGGGCCGCTGGGAGGTCGACAACCTGTCGGAAGGCCCCTACGACATCCGAGTCTCCTTCGCCAGACCGGCGCGGCAGGCCGGGACGGTGCGGGTCACGTTCGGCAGCGCGCAATTGACGGCTCCGGTCTCCCGTGGGGCCGAGGACGCCGTCTTCGAAGGCGTGACCTTGGACACTGGAGCAGGATCGTTCGAGGCCAGCCTGGAGGCGGGCGGACGGCCCCAAGGCGCTTGGCAGGTCCGAGTCGTGCGCCGCTAACCCGCCGCATCGGCGCGAGACGCGGCCCAACCGATCCCCCTATAGAGCGACGGCGGTGCAAGCCGGCTTGGCCAACGGCAGGAACCGCGCTAGTCCGTTCAGGACCTGATCGGCTGCAGTTAGGCATGCTACGGCGACGAGACGCACTGAACGACAGGGCCGTGAGTAGTGCTACTGACTCGGGCGCGAGGTCCCTGCGGCGGCTGTCCGACCTCCGCTTGTCGCGGCGTCGCGGCGTCGGAGGCACCAGCACCGGGCAGGCACGGTATAATCGCAGCGTGGTTGGTTCCAGCAGCCGCAACCAAGGTTGGATTGGCCGCCATTGGGACAAAGCGGTATGGGATGGCTTCGCAAGTACCCCGGCGGTGCGGCCCTTGAGTGCAAGGGCCTTCCGCATTGACAGCCCTTGGCTGTACGGCGCACTTCCGACCCAATTGCCCCCCCCGAGGACTGACCCACACGGAGGAAGCACGAATGTCTATACGAATCATCTCAGAAGCTGTACGCTCAGGCAACAGATGTCTTGTGCCCGGTACTACTCTCCTGTTTGTGGTCGCCGCCTTTCTTGGGGCGGTGGCCGGCGTTGCGACAGCCCAGCAGGCTGCTGGCCTGCGCGGTGTGGTCAGCGACGAGTCAGGCTCGGTCATTCCGGGAGCCACCGTCACCGCGAGCAATCTATCGACTGGCGAGGAGAAGTCCGCGTCGACCGACTCCACGGGCAGCTACACTCTGGCCTTGGAACCGGGCACGTACTTGGTCTCGGCAGAGAGTTTGGGTTTCCAATCCGACGCTGCGGACGGCATCGAACTGAGTGCTGGCCAAGAGGCGCGGCAGGACTTCACTCTACTCGTGGCGGTAGTCACCGAATCCGTGGTGGTCATCGGCAGTCGTGCCGCACCGCGGTCGGCGATTCAGTCGACCGTGCCCGTGGATGTCATCCCCACAAACGACTTGACCAGCCAAGGGAGCCGCGACTTGGCGACGCAGCTGCGGACAGTGATCCCGTCCTTCAACGTGAGCATTCAGCCGATCAGCGACGCGGCGACGGTGGTCCGTCCTGCAAACCTGCGCAACTTGGCGCCCGACCACACCTTGGTGCTGGTCAACGGCAAGCGGCGGCACCGGTCGTCAGTCATCACCTGGCTGGGCAACGGAATCGCCGACGGGTCGCAGGGCCCGGACATTTCGACCATCCCTTCGATCGCCATCCGCCAAGTTGAGGTGCTGCGCGACGGCGCCGCGGCGCAATACGGCTCCGACGCCATCGCCGGCGTGATCAACTTCCAGCTCAAGGACGACCCGTTCGGCGGCAGCTTGGAGGTCCAGACCGGAGCCTTCCTAGACGAGAACGCGGGAGACCTTTCCACCTGCGGGTCGGGAGTGATCGGAGACATCAAGCACTCGTGCAACGGGATCGGCGGCCGCGGGCAGACCCTCACGCTGGCGGGCAATGTCGGCGCCCCGCTCGGCGAGGATGGTTTCATAAACGTCAGCTTGGAGTACGGCACTGCCGATCCGACCAACCGCACCATCCAGCGCCAAGATGCCGCGAACATCATCGGCGCAGGCAACACAAACCTCCGTGACGTGGCGCAGGTCTGGGGCTCGCCGAGGATCAACCACGACTTCAAGCTGTTCGTGAACGCCGGCCACAGGGTCACCGACCGCGTCCAGCTCTACGGCCACGGCAACTACCTGACGCGCAAGGTGACGGGCGGCTTCTACTTTAGGAACCCGCATACCCGAACGGGCGTCTTCCGCGGCCCGGAGGTAGACGGCACACCGACTCTGAGGGTCGGCGACAGAGTCTGGGCCGAAACGGCCCCGACGAGCACCACGCCGCCGCCTGGCCGCGAGCCGGGCGCCGGGGGCTGCCCCATCATCCCCATCAATAACCACGTCCCGGACGCCAACGCCTTGGCGGCAGTAGAGGCGGATCCCAACTGTTTCACGCTCTACAGCCGGTTTCCAGGCGGCTTCACGCCCCAGTTCGGTGGCGACCTAATCGACTACTCGCTGGTCGGCGGGCTGCGGGGATTCGCCAGCAGCGGGTTCGCGTGGGACTTGAGCGTCAGCAAGGGCGTCAGTGAGATCGACCAGTTCATCTTCGACACGGTCAACGCGTCCGTCGGCTTCGACACTCCGACGTCGTTCCGCCCCGGCATCTACCGCCAAGACGAGACGAACCTCAACTTCGACGTGTCGTATCCGGTGAATGACATCGTCCATGTGGCTGCCGGAGGAGAATGGCGGCGCGAGGAGTTCACCATCGGAGCCGGTGACCCGTCTTCTTGGGAGATCGGCCCGTACGCCGCGCAGGGCTTCAGCTCTGGCTCCAACGGCTTCAACGGCTACCGCGCGGACACGACTGCCGGAACATGGGGCCGCAGCAATGTCGCCGTGTACGGAGATGTTGAATTCGCTCAGGCCGGCAGATGGACGCTGGGGACGGCCCTACGCTTCGAGAACTTCGAGGATTTCGGCTCCACCCTCAACGGCAAGGTTTCCGGGCGCCTGCAGGTGAACGACCTAGTCGCGCTGCGGGCTGCCGTGAGCACCGGCTTCCGTGCTCCGACACCAGGGCAGCAGAACGCCTTCAACGTGACGACGGCCTTCATCGGCGGCCAGTTGACCAACAGCGGCACCGTTCCGGCGACCTCGGCGGTGGCTGTCGCGCGCGGCGGCGAGCAGCTCCAACCGGAGAAGTCGGTCAACTACAGTGGGGGCGTCGTCCTTGCCCAAGGTCCCTTCACGTTCACGGCGGACTTCTTCCGCGTCGACATCGAGGACCGCGTCGCCCTGTCCCAAGAGGTTCGCCTGTCGGAGGACGAGATCCAGACGCTGCTGGCCGAAGGCATTCCGGAAGCGCGGAACTTCCCCGTGTTTCGCTTCTTCCTGAACGACTTCTCCACGACGACCCAAGGGATCGACCTGATCTCAACCTACCTGCTGGGCAACACGACGTTCAGTGCGGTGTTCAACTACACGGACACGCAGCTCAGGGACATTGAGTCCTCAGTCATCGATGCCTTCCGAATCGCCACCTTGGAACGAGGGCTGCCTAACACGCGCTGGAACTTCAGCGTCACGCACGACGCGCGTCGCTGGAGACTGCTGGGTCGCGTGAACTATTTCGGCCAGTACTGGGACAGTGAGGACGCACGTAACGGCGCCGAAGCGGCGGCGAACATCTCCGCGCCCAGCCTGTACCCAAACTATTCGGGCAAGGCCCTGCTTGACGTCGAACTCGGCATTCCGCTTGGGGACAGCGTCAATCTAGCGGTCGGCGGGGAGAACATCCTGAACACCTACCCGGACATGAACCCGTACGGAGCCCTGACGGTCGGCAACCTCTACGGGCAATTCTCCCCGTTCGGATTCAACGGCGCGAACTTCTACGTGCGAGTCAACTACACGTGGGGCCAAGATCGTGGCGGGAGGCGGCAAGCTTCCAGTGGAGCGTCCGAAGCCGAAACCGATCCCCGCAGCGTGCGCCAGCAGGTCACGGAACAGATCGCCGAGCTGGACGCCCTGTACGACGAGCTGTTGGACGGCTTGAGAGCTGAGCAGCAGAGTCAGAGCGACTCCTGGCTTCGGCACTGGGCCGGAGACAAGGTTGCCGAGGCTGAGATGGCGAAGGAACGCGACATGGAAATGCTGCGGGCGAGCTTGGCCCGTCGGTCGGCGGCCGAGGACGTTGAGCCACTGCTGCGGATCGCCGAGATGAAGCAGCTGGCAGTCAAGCATCAAATCGCTGAGGCGGCGAAAGAGAGTCCGGCGACGACCAGCCAACTCTTCACGCCGTAGGCTGAGCGAGCACTCGTCGCCACTCGGGTGGTTCGTCCTTACGGCTGGCAGGCCAAGGGCTGGGTCGCTCGAGTAGCGACGGGTGCTCAAGTCTGGACTGGAGTAATTCTTACACCCTAGGTGGGTGTCGGTTGAACTCGGCGAAGTGAGATGAACTGGCCCTGCCTGTGCCGGCCAGACACTTGGCGCGGACAACCGCGTGCGTCCCTGCAGAAACGCAGGCGCGGGCACCGCGGCGTAGCGGACCGGCGGCCCCTTGCTCAACGCCCTCGCATCTGCAGCAAGGCTCGCCGGGCTGCTTGGTGATCCGGTTGCCTCTCTAGCAGCCTGCTCACCACATCCCGGGCCGCAGCGAAGTCTCCTCGGTCAGCGTGAATTCGCGCCAAATTCATGTAGAACGGTGCGAAGTCGGGGACTTGGTCGATGCCATAGCGAAGCGCGCCAATGGCGTCGTTGATCTGCCGGGCCTGGATGTAGAGCACCGCCAAGTTGTTGATCGCCTCGCTGTGGTCTCGCTGGTGCTCGATAGCCTGCTCGAACAGCGCTCGGGCCTCGCCAAGCCGGCCGCTCTGGGCCAAGATCAAGCCGAGCTTGCTGGCTGCATCGGCGTCGGTCGGATCCAGTTCGACGGCCCTGCGCAGCAAGCGTTCTGCAGCGGTTGGATCACCCAAGCCGAGATGCGCTTGGGCTGCGTTCACCAAGGCGTACGGCAAGTCCGGATTGAGGCTCAGCGCGCGGCGAAAGCTCTCCAAGGCAGCGCGGAGATCGTCCTTGGCCATGGCCAAGCCGCCCAAGTTATTCCATAGCTGAGGCGAGTCCGGGTTCATGGCTCTGGCTGTCTCCAAGCTAGCTGCAGCGTCCTCAAGCCTTCCCTCCTGCAGCTGGATCTGTCCGATGGCAAGCCAAGCCTTGTGCGAGCCGCTCGGCCCGTTCGCCGCCTCTTGCAGGTAGGGCAGCGCCAACGCCGAGTACCCAGCCTCAAGAAACGCCGATCCCAACTGATAGTGATTGCGGCGCGGAGCGCCGTGGTAGTGGCCCTCAAACGGCAGCGAGAGACCGACCTCGCCGGACGCCGGTGCGCGCAGGATCGCCCAGTCACGATCCAGCTCTCGCTGGTCAGGCGCGACAGGGTAGACCTTCCGGATCCGCGATCCCGCACCCACCAGCATGACGAACGGCAGGCTGAGACCGGCCCGGTAGTCGAACAGGTAGCGTCGCAGCAGGGCGAACACCTCCGCGCGGCCCGGCACCTCGGCGCCGAGATCGACCACGTGGTGGGGCACGCGCCGCGGGGGGTCCTCCAAGCCTCCGTGGGTCAGGAACAGAAAGCCCTCGGGAGCGGAAACGGGCAGCGGCACCGGGTCGAGCAGCCATGTGGGATCCAAGCCCAGATCGTTCCTGCCTTCCACTGGACGCCCCGCAGTCTCCCGCGGCGAGCGAGGTTCAAACGGAACCCGGCTGACCTCTTCCCTGCCCTCAACGACGTTGTAGCGGAACCCCGCCTCCAAAGTGCCTAACTCCTGGCGCAACCCTGAAGGCCAGAGCACACTCGCCGCCTTGGCAGCCGCATTGCTGCCGAGGCCGAAGTGAAGGCGCTTAGTGTGCTGAGAGATGTAGCCGGACCCGGCTGAGAGGGACTGCGCCGAGACTCCGTCGGCGGTGGAAACCTTGACGATCGCTCCGATAGCGTCGCGATTGGACTCCGTCCCCACCAAGTCGAACGCGATCGACCGTCGGCGGCCGGAGCACTGGTTGCGATAGGCGACCAGCTGCGGACCGAGACGGCTCTTCAGAAACAGGTCAGGGCGGCCATCGCCGTCGAAGTCAGTCACGGCGAACGCCCGGCTGTCGAGCGCCCGGTCGAGCCCGGACACCCCTGAGCAGTCGCGAAACTTGCCGCCCTTGCGGACATAGAAGACATTGGACTCGCCGCCATTCCAGCTGTAGTCCTCACGAACCAGCTGGTTCAGGCAGTTCCAACCCTGCTCGTACTTGGGCTGGGGAGAGGCATCCACAGGCGACGCAGCGACGACCCGGCGCCAGAAGAAGCTGCCGAGGTCCTTGTCCGGGGCATGCGTGATCATGCCAGCCGTGACCAGCACTTCCGGGAACCCGTCCAAGTCGAAATCGCAGCCGTCACCGGACCACGACCAGCGCCCCATCTCGATTCCCTGCTCCAGCCCGACATAGTCGAACGCCCCGTCGGTCCGGTTCCGATAAAGGGAGTTCCCCTTGGTGTGGCCGTGGAAGTCCGCTTGGCGCGCACCCCCCATGGACGGCCCAAACGAGGGGTCGCGAGCCGTGCGCTGGCCTTGGGGCGTCCACATGTTCGTCACGTAGAGATCGAGCCGGCCGTCCCGGTCGTAGTCGAACCAAGCGGCGCTCATCCCTGGTCCGGTGTCCTGCAGCCCTTCCCTCTCCGCGACATCCCGGAACCTGCCGCCGGTCCACTTGTAGAGGTTGTTGCGTCCGAAGTCGTTGGCTACGTACAGCTCCGGCCAGCCGTCTTCGTCGTAATCGCACCAAGCCGCTGCGAAGCTGTAGCGGTCGTTGTTCTCATCCATCCCCGCTTCGGCCGTCACGTCCTCGAACACTCCCGAACCGTCACCACGTAGGCGATTGCGAAAGAGGAAGTTGGGCGGGCCATTGCGGGCATCATGGTAGGGAACCGGATAGCGGTATTGGTCCTCGCTCTGGAAGTACAGGTACGAGCACAAGTAGAGGTCCAGTCGTCCGTCCCGGTCGTAGTCGGCCGCTGCCATGCCGGCGAAGGTGCCCCTCGGTTCGGTGGCGAAGCGGAACGCCTCAGCTCGAAAGCGGAACTTGCCCGAACCGTCGTTGACGTACAGCAGCGGCCCCCCACTAGCCAAGACCACCAAGTCTTGCGTACCGCTGTTGCGCAAGTCCAGGAAGAGGGCCTGCGCCGTGTTGTCGAGGATGCCGACGCCCGCTTGGGCGGTAATGTCGAGCCAGTCCCCGTCGCCGCCGCGGCTGTAGAGCCGATTCGGCAATCCGCCCGGCTGGCAGACATAGACCTCGTCCCAGCCGTCGCCATCGATGTCGCCCACAGCGATGCCCTGATTGCCGTAGACGCTGATTCCAGTGGCGGGATCGAGCCGGGAACGCCAGTAGGGGATGCCCTTGGCCAATTGCTCGCTGACGCTGGGCGCTCGCTGGAACAGCTGGGCCGTGACGTCCTCGAACAACGGCCGGACTGAGCGCACCAAGGTCTCCTCGACGGGCTCGAAGGATGTGAGAGCACCGCCCTGCCACCCAATGCGCCAGCGGCCCACGCGGTACTCAAGGCCTTGAGCCGTCGTTGAGGCCACCTCGTATCGAACGAAGTCTTCGGGAAGGACATGGAATTCGGAGCGGCGCACCTCGCCCAGCGAGTCGATCCAGCGCTGCAAGCCGTCGGAGAACCCTTCGGAGCCATCCGCGTACTCTGCTTGAAACCACTCCGCGCGCTGAACATACCGAGCGGGCATCGGGGACTTGCCCGCGAAGCCCGGACGGAGAGGCAGGTCGTTGCGGAGCAGCCCGGCATTCAAGGTCCGCTCGATCACGGCGCCCCGCTTCTCGGCCTCGAAGCGGTCGCTACCCGGATCAACCAGCCCCCGCAAGTCAGGGCAGGGATCCTCGGCGCGGAACTGGGGCGCTGCCTCGGTCGTCGCCGACCGGCCCGGCCGAGGGCGCAGCGCCGGCGCGGAGAACGAAGCTAGGAAGGCGCGGCGTCCAATCGGCATGGTCGGCACCGCCCGGCTGGCCTAGCTAGGGGCGTGTGCAAGCCTCCAGTGTAAGACCGCCGCCAAGCCCTTAGTGGAGAGGGCGCGGTCGGACTTGGCGGCGCAGAGACACTAGTGCGCCCTAGCGCGCAGAACACGGTCCTCGAACCCGGAAACCGCTTTGGCCAAATCGGCGGGCCTGCGCAGTGCGAACTCTTTGCCGTCAAGAGCCCGCACGAAGTTGCCGATCACACCCCGCCACGCGAAGCGCGACGCATCAAGGAACGAGACGGCCAAGCCAAGCCTCTTGAAGCGGGCCACCGCCGGACTGGGGAGCTGCCGGCCGAACTTCAGGTCTTGGCCGAGAAACACGACCGCGTCCGGCTCGCGCCCCTGAAGCAGCTCCGCCGCCAGGAGACGCTCGAAGAATCTCATGTCGCTGCCTCGGAGAAGCTGGCTGACATCCACCGTGTCAGGTTGCAAATTACGGACGACGCCCCTAAGGGACTCGAAGTCGACCCGATCCTGGTAGTCATGCCGTACCAGCACGTTCTGGTCCTCGAAGCTGAAGGCAACCAGCGAGAACTGGTCGAACTGACGGCTGCTAGCCAGCCTGCGCAAGGCGGCCAAGTGGGGCAGCAGGCTCAGCATCCTCGGCCGGACCACCCGCCCCCTGCGGCCCAATGCATCCAGGCTGAGGAAGATCTTGAGACGGCTGGCGTTGGGACGGCGTGCCATGCTGACATCCTCTTGGGGACGGAAGGGGAAGACCTCCGCGTTGATGATCGCCCCAGGCTGCAGCGCGACCTGGACGCCCCTTTCGCCACGCGAGAGTGCGGCCCGGAAACGCTGCGTGCCCTCGCAAGAGACTCCGGAACTGTCAACGATCCTCCAGTGGGCGCGGTACCTCCCCACTCCGACCAGCACGCCGGTGGAGAACGTCATATCCCCGCGGAGCCCATTCGGAACGACTTGATCCGCCCCCATGCGGTGCGCGACTACCAGCGGCTCGCCGGGCGTGCCGTCGACAGGGGCGACCTCCATGACGAACCGGAGGTCGATCTTGCGGTCCCAAAACTGCTTGACAGGCAGCCGGAACCACAATCCAGCCACGAACCGGAACTCGAAGTCCAGATGCGGTCCGATCCCCTTGCCCACGCACTTCAATGAGGCCTGCGGCTGAAGCGCCGCCCCCAAGGCCGCCGCGGCCAAGGCCAAGCAAACCGCCATCCTGCACAGCGTTCCAGTCACAGGCCCAGCTCGACTCAAGGGTATCAACCCGGTCCGGGGCAGGCCTGATAGACTGAAGTTACCGCGTGGCGGCACCTTTCCGCCATCACCTTTCCGCCATCACCTTGCCCCCTTCTCTGCCGCCCCCGAAGGTCTGGCCGGCTGGCGACAGCGCTTGGCAGATACGCCTTCCCCTCCCTTGGACGCTGACCAGCGTCAACGCGTTTCTGTTTTCTGCCGAATCAGGCTTCCTGCTGCTGGACACGGGTTTGAAGACACCGGAGTCTCTGGCGGCCTTGGAGTCCTCGCTGGCCAGCCTCGGAGTGGCGTGGGGAGACATCGCCGAGGTGCTGGTGAGCCACCTGCACCCGGACCATGTCGGCGCGGCAGCGGAGATCCGAAGGCGGTCCGGGGCGAGAGTGCGAATGCCGAGCACCGAGGCCGGCCTCGTCAGACCGCTCGGACCGGGGGAGGAGTTCTTCGCCAAGTCCGCCAGCTTCCTGCGTGGGCACGGCATGCCGGTCGACAGAGTGCGGGAGCTGCGCCGTCGGGCGGCCGCATTCCGGGGCTCCTACGAGCGGCTGGTGGTCGACGCAGCCGTCAGTCCGGGCGACCAAATGGAATTCCGCGGCGGCACGCTGGAGGCAGTTGCCGCGCCGGGGCACTCCCCGGGGCTGCTCTGCTTCTATTGCCCTGAGCAGAGGATCTTGTTCTCGACCGACGCCGTCTTGCCAATGGTAACCCCGAACATCGGGATGCAATGGTTCTACCAAAGCGATCCGCTGGGCGACTATCTGGACACGCTTTCCCGACTTGAGCGCCTTGATGTGGACCTCGTTGCGCCGTCGCACGGGCGGCCATTCGAGGAGCCTCTTCGGAAGTGGGTCGCGGGCACCAGACGGCACCACATCCGACGGTGCGAGACGATCCTGGCCTCGCTCTCCGACGGCCCGCTTACGGGCTACGAAGTGGCCGGAGCCGTGTGGGGCGGCGAGCTGAGCCTGCCCGACCGCCGGTTCGCAATGTCTGAGGGACTCTCGCACCTAGAGTTCATGGCAAGGGACGGGAGGGTGGACAAGCGCCGTTCCGGCGGTACCACCCGCTGGGCGAGGATGTGAGGCCCGGCACAGATCATTCAAGAGGACTCGACATGCCGAAGTACACAGTCATCGCCGACGGCCCGCTGGACTCCACCGTCACCGGCTTCGCGGGCCCGGACATTCGCTTCCTGCCTTGGCCAGCCGCCACGAGCGCCACGGAGGAGTCGGCCGACGGGATCTACACATACGGTCATCCACTGGTCGATGGCGCCATGCTCGACAGGGTCCATGGAGTGCGAGTGATCAGCAACTACGGCGTCGGCGTGGACCACATCAATGTTGCGGACGCAGCGGAACGCGGCATTCCGGTCGGCAACACCCCCGGCATCCTGGACGGCGCCACCGCGGACGCCGGCTTCACCTTGCTCCTCGCGACGGCGCGCCGCGTGGTAGAAGGAGACCGCTATGCCCGCTCGGACGGGTTCCTGCATTACGACCCCGGGTTCATGCTCGGCCGGGAAGTGCACTCGAGCACTCTGGGCATCATCGGCATGGGGAACATCGGCAGCCAGGTGGCGCGGCGGGCACGAGGCTTCGACATGCGCGTGCTGTACTACAACCGGCGTCGGCGGCCGCAAGCGGAGGCCAAGCTGGGAGCCCGATTCGCATCGTTCGGCCAACTGTTGGAGCAGTCCGACTACGTGATGCTGACTTGCCCACTAACGGCCCAAACCCATCACCTGATGAATGCGGCAGCCCTGAGAAGGATGAAGCCAACGGCCACGCTGATCAACATCGCTCGCGGCCCGGTGGTCGACACCGAAGCCCTGTGCGCCGCTCTGCGCGACGGCGAGATCGAGAGCGCCGGCTTGGATGTCACGGATCCAGAACCGCTGCCGAGGGGGCATCCGCTCCTTAGTCTGTCCAACGTGACGATCCTCCCCCACCTCGGCAGCGCGACCATCGAGACTCGTCGCCAGATGGCCCAAGTCTCAATCAAGAACCTGCATCGCGGCTTGCGAGGAGAATCGCTCCTGCACACCGTCGCTCCCTGACGACGGACGCCCGGCGGCCGGGGCAGCGCATCACAGCAGCGCTTCGATCTGCTCCTGAAGGTCGCTCCGCGGCATCTCGCCCGGATGGTACATCCGGACGATGCCCTTCCGGTCCACGAGCACGAGCGTGGGAGTCGTGCTAACTCCGAATGCTACGAAGTTCTCCTCGTCCAAGGGCACGGGCACTCGGGCCAGCAGCGAGTGCCCCTGCACGCGAGACTGCTCGATGAACGCTCGCTCCTCGTCGGCGCCGATCTTGGAACCCCGCCTGATGTAGCCGTAGAGCCTCGTCGGGGCCACGATTCGCAATCCGCGGCCGGCGTACTCCTGCTGGAGGTCCGCTAGGACCGGCTTCTGCGCCTCGCAGTCACTGCACCAGTGAGCCCAGAAGAAGAACAGCGTCACCTTGTCGTTCAGGTCGGACGGATCGAAACGCCGCTCGGTCAGCCACTGGCTGGCGGACAGCGCCGGCATTGGCTGGCCCGCCAGGTTGAGAGCGTTGAGGTTCTTGTTCAGGCGGGTCTCGATCGACGTGCCGTGGTAGGTGCCGACGTACCTCCGCAGGAACGCCACTGCTTGGCCGCGGTCGTTCATCGCCGCATAGAACTTGCCGAGCGTCTCGATGGCAGCTCCCAGCGCGATCGGCAGGGAGGCTTGTGGATCCTGGCTCAGCGAGGCCTCCTTCAGCAGCCCCTCGCAACCCGCGAGAGTGCGCTCGGAATACTCGGCGGCCTGGTTCCAGTCCTCTCCGATAGCGCCGGCGCGCGCGACCCAAGACATCGCCTCCAACCACTCGGCATCGAGCCAGTCACTATCGGGAACGCTCGACTCAAACAGCTCCTTGGCAGCCGCTGGCTTCCCCGCGAGAGCCAAGGACTTGAGCTCCGCGGTCGGCGGGGCCGTCGCTCCCTGGACAGCTGCTGCGAGCAGCACTGCAAGGAGGGGCAGGAGGGCTAAGTGAGCTTGGTACGAAAACATGGTCGGGCTGTTGACGCTATTCTACAGCTCAACATGCCTTCGAGCGTGCGATTGATCAGTCGATCGTGGGAAGAGTGTCGGTCCGCGGACGCAAAGCCGACTTAGGACGACCGAGAAAGCGCCTCGCAGCGGGCCGCGACGCGTCGCTCAGATCTCAAGCCCAACCGCCCTGAGCGGCTGAACGGGGAGGTCGCGGGCGTCTGACCCAGCGGCCCCGCTACGGACACACCTGTTCTCGCTGCGGAGAACGTAACGGCAACCATCGCGCTCACTGGTCAGAATCTGGACCACAATGGCACCTGAACAGCGGATCGCAAGTTGCTGCCGTTCGCCGGGCGATGGCGCACTCCGGTGCGTCCGCGCAGCGCTGGATTGGTTTCAAGCCGCCCGTTGGTGACTTGCACAGCTCGTCCAAAACGCAGCTAACACCGGCAGGCGCTGTGGAGAGGGATCTGTACGCGCCATCGCATCCGCGCATCTGGGCGTCTCGCCTGCCCAGCCCATGCGCCTCCACGCGCAGGGCCGCGCCCGGACTGAGAACAGGTCCGCTCCGACAATCCCGGACTTGCGCATCGGAACCGCGAAGCAGCACCGGCGCCAGCCGAAGGAGCCGTCGCGAATCAGAAATCGAGGCTCAATGAAAAGCGGAACGTGCGCCCGTCGTTGAGAGTGTTGGTGATTCTTCCGAAGCTAGGCGAAGTCAGACTGAAATTCGGATTCGCGAACTGCGGCGTGTTGAAGAAGTTCACCGACTCGGCACGGAAGGTGAGCCGCTGCTCGGAACCGACCGCCCAAGTCTTGGAAAGGCTCGCGTTGACGTTGGCGATCTTGCCCCGGCGGAAGGTCCGCAGACCCAGTGTGCCGGCAATGTCACCGAGCTGCTGGTAGGCGAAGGCATCCCTGCGCAGCAGCTGCCGGGACGTGTCGGGGTTGCCGATCGTCGCGCCGAGCAGCGACGGATCCAGAAGGTGGGGCCGGTCCCCCGAGGCTCCGTCCACATTGCCGAAGCCCGGGCCGTCCGAACCCGTCTGCACGGTGAATGGCGTGCCTGTCTTCAACAGCGTCACCGTGGAGAGCTGCCAGCCGCCGAACAGCCGTCCGGCCCAGCCGCGGCCTGCGGGCGTCTCGTAGACCGCCCGCAAGAGCATGGCATGGGGTTGGTCGAAGAAGCTCAGGGACTTGACATCGGAATGGATGTCGTAGGATGTCTGGCTGACGGCCCGGCGCGCATCGCCGCCGTTCATCGTGTTGGTGTAGTCGCTCCCCAGATCGATGGACTTGCTGAACCAGTAGGCGGCATCGACAGTGAAGCCCTTCAGTCCGCGAATGACGAGTGCCGCGCGGGCCGCGTCGAAGTAGGCCCGCGAGGCGTTGTGCAGGCGCAGCACGTCGTTGTAGCGCGCGTCGGCGCGGCGAACGTTCGTTGTCCGGACCGTGACCGGCACGCCTGCTGGACGCTCCCCCCGATTGAGGAACCAAGCTTGGAAGACTTTGTGACTGCGGCTTCCGACGTAGCCCAGCTGGACGTTCGTCGTTCGGGAGAGCCCGAACTCCCAGCTCAGGCTGTACTGGTGGCTGTACGGCTCGACGAGGTTGTCAGCAATGTCGAACAGCGTCGAGCGCGAACCGGGCGTCACGTTGGCGAATGCGGCTCCGCTGATGATGTCGACCAGCTTCGGGGCCAGCACGACGAGGCGCACGACATTGGGCGCGTTGATCCGGTACTGGCTGTAGGTGACCGGATAGATCTCGCCGTAGGAGATCCCGTAGGCTCCTCGCAGAGTGCCCCATTGATCCGGCAGCTGGTAGGCGAAGCCGAAACGCGGCGCGAAGTTGTTGCAGTCACAGCCGTAGGGAAGCGTCTCGAACTCGTTCACCTCCTGCGGCGGCGTCACCAGTTCGTAGCGCAGGCCGAAGCTGAGCGTCAGGTTCGCGCCGGCCTTCCAAGTGTCGGAGACGAAGAACTGGTTCGCCCACTGGCGGAATCCGCGATGGAAGCTGCCCACGGTCTTGAGCAGCCGCGTGGGCTTGCCGAGGCGGAAGTTGGTGATCGCCTCGTTGCCGAAGTTGTTCGAGAACTGCGTGTTGCCGCGGATGGCCTGCTGCTCGACGCCGTTCAGCTGGACGCGCGAACCATGGAACCCGAGCTTGACGCTGTGGCGGCCGAACTCCCGACTCACTTGGCCGGCGAACCGGAACTTGTTCAGCGCGCGGTCCACGGGGATCAGGGGCGTCGGCCCTTGGCCGGCGATGGCGTTGGAGACACCGACAGTCGGGCCAAAGTTGTTGGGTTCAGGAATGAGCAGTGAACCGACTCGATCGAACCCGACTGAGACATTCGAGACGGTCCTCGGCGACCATGTCCTCGACCAGGTGACGCGCGGTCGGTGGTTCTTGATCTCCGTGTCCGGGTTCTGGCCTCGCACGAACTGGAAAGCGTCCACGCTCTGCGACGTGAAAATGTAGGCGAGCCCCAGCTGGCCTCTCGAGCCCATGTCCTGATCGAGTCGCAGGTTGGCGGAATCGGTGTCGATGCGCTGGACGGCATTGGTGTTGAGGGCGCGGGGATCGATGTCGGTGCGGTTCGGCAGCTGCTTCGGGTAGGCCTCGAGCAGCTGCGTCACAATCCGGCGGGTGTCCTCGTCGGTGCGCTCCCCGCTCGACGGATCGACCAGCAGCGGGGTCCGCTCTTCCGGGAGCGGCACCAGCACATTGCCGTTGACCTGCCCCCGAATCTTCTGCTGCGAGGCGTTGACAGTGAAGCGGGCACCGGACCACGCCGGACCGGTCAGCCGGAAGCCGTAGCGGTTCTCATTGGCCGGTTGCACATCACCGACCTGAAAGAACGACCTAGCGGAGAACACGCTGTTGCCGTGCGACCAGTTGAGGTTGCCTCGCAGGCCAGCCCCTCTGGGCGGGGGAAGGTGCAGGTTGGGCGGCGCCCGACGGCCGTACTCAGCGCCGTAGTAATCGCGATCAGGCTGGAAGTCGGCGACAATCGTGGCGGTGGCGCCGAGCCGGATGTTCAACTCCTGAAGCGTGTTGGTGTCCACAAGGTTGAACTGAACATTCTCGTTGCGGCGCGACTCCCCCGACTTCGTGTCCTCTTGTCCAAGCAGATTGAGGCTAGTACGCTGGCTGGCGGCTGAATCGCCGGGTTCAGAGGACTCGTCGGCGTCGGTCGCCTGCCGGTCGGAAGCCTCTTGGGCCGAGTCGGCCGGAGGTGTGTTCGGGCTGGCACCGTCCTGAGTAGGCTGCGCGAGTGCTGCTGTGGGCAATCCGAGCAACACGGCGGCTAGCAACACTCCGTCGCGCCAATCAATCGAGACCAGCTTCAAAGACACTAGCTACAGAATAGCCAACGTAATCGCCGAGAGACTACGCGCCTACGACGCTTCTCAGCTTGACGAGTACCGGCCAGCCGAGACTGCCGCACGAGGAGCGGTCCGGCCGGACCGCCTTACGGGGCCAGCTGGCGATCGCTCAAC
Source organism: Bryobacterales bacterium (assembly GCA_963662745.2). Classification (GTDB taxonomy): domain Bacteria; phylum Acidobacteriota; class Terriglobia; order Bryobacterales; family UBA6623; genus VXMF01. The sequence goes on along the minus strand of CAXXUI010000001.1, from coordinate 637,500 downwards.
GGATGGTAACCAAGCAGCCCCGGATCCGGCCAATTCATATGGAGGGCATGAGTCGTGAGCCGAATATTGGATCGCAGGGAATTCTTGGGCGCCACCGCGCTGGTGCTGCCTGGCGCATCGCTGGCGGCCGCACGGGAGACCCAGCCCAAGGCGGAGACCTTGGTGGCCCAGTTCTACGACGGCCTGAATGCCAAGCAGCGCGAGACGGTAGTCCTGCCTTTCGACAGCCCGTTGCGGTCGCGCGTCGAGAACAACTGGCACATCACTGACGCTCGCGTCGGGCGATTCTTTGACCGGGATCAACAAGCGCTCATCGAGCACATCTTCATGGACCTTCACGCCCCGGAGTTCGCCGGCGACTTGAGGAAGCATGTCGCGGACGATTTTGGCAGCGTCCGTAACCTCTCGGTGGCCTTGTTCGGAGAGCCGGGCACGGGGAAGTTCGAGTTCGTGATCACGGGCCGGCACTGCACGGCCCGCTGCGACGGCGACTCCGTCGACGGGGCGGCGTTCGGCGGGCCGATCTTCTACGGCCACGAAGGCGAGTCCTTCTACGAGAAACCGACGCATCCGGGCAACGTGTTCTGGTACCAAGCGCAGCAGGCAAATGAAGTCTTCGGCGCTCTCAACGGCAAGCAGCGGGCTCTGGCGCTGCAGCCGAGAGCGCCGCGGGAGCGGGGAGTCTACACGGTCGAGCCGTCGGCTGAGCCGGACGGCCTGCCGGTGTCGGAGATGACGCCCGACCAGCGCGATCTGGTGCGGCAGACGCTCGGCGACCTGCTGAAGCCCTTCCGCAGGCGGGACCGCGAGGAAGCACTCCGGCTGATTGACGCCAACGGCGGAGTGGCCGGTCTGACGATGGCCTTCTACCGGAACTTGGATCTTGGACGGGATGGCGTTTGGGATGTCTGGAAGCTTGAGAGCCCCGCAATGGTCTGGTACTTCCGCGGCGCCCCGCATGTGCATGTTTGGGTGAACATTCAGCGGAACCCCGGCTGGAGGGCTCCAGACGGATCCTCCATCCGCCGCATCATTGGGGTCTAGGGCGTTTGCCGCGGGGCGGCGGCAGCTTTCGGGTCATCGCAGCAACCAAGCTTCGAAGAGGCACACCTCGGTCTAGAGGTGGCGTTGTAGCGCCGCCGTCCGTATCGATCTTGCCCAAGCTCTGGCAGCGCGCACACTGACCCTGTGTCGATCACTGCGGATGCGCGGCACCCAAGCGATTACGGCTCGGCAGTCGCGGTACCTTCTCCACAGCTGGGCTGTCGGTGCGCTGGTGCGGGTTGGAGTCTCGGGCGGAGCGGTCGACAGCCGGACCGGCGGTGGCCGGTCCGGTTGGCACCATATTGGCGAGCGCCTGAGGCAGGCCCTGCGGCGTGCCGCACAGGAACCGGACGGATTGGAAATCGAGCGGGCTGGCAACAGGCGCACTCGCGCGGCGTGAGTTCGTGCTGAAGCGCTGGTTCGCCCTGACCGTCTGACCTGGAGGCCGTTCAGTCGGCTCAAATGGGATCGCACCAAGTCGGAGACAGGGCTCTCAGCCTGCGGACGATGCCCGGCAGCACCTCCAACAGCGCATCAATGTCGCCCCGGCCCGTCTGCCGACCCAGCGAGAAGCGCAGGGTCGACTTGGCACTCTCTCGGCTGAGGCCGATCGCAGTCAGCACATGGGACGGTTCGGCAGCACCGCTTGAGCAGGCCGAACCACTGGACACGGCAAATCCCTGCAGGTCAAGCGCAATGAGAAGCGACTCCGACTCGACGCCCTCAAACCGGATGCTGGAGGTGGTCGGCAGTCGCGACGAACCAATACCGTGGACATGCGAGTCCTGGATCCGCTCCGCGAGACCGTTCTCCAGCCGAGCCCGCAGAGCGCCGACGCGCTCCTGCTCTTGGGCCATGTCGGACGCCACGAGTTCCACCGCCGCGCCAAGGCCCACGATCCCCGGCACGTTCTCTGTTCCGGGACGACGGTTACGCTCGTGCCGGCCGCCGTACTGCACCTTCTGCACTTGGTGCCCGCGCCGGATGTACAATGCCCCGGCGCCCTTGGGCCCATAGATCTTGTGAGCGCTGACGCTGAACAAGTCGACACCGAGGTGTTCGACGTCGGTGGGGACCTTGCCGAAGCTCTGCACGCCGTCGGAGTGGAAGGGGACTCTAGCTTCCCGAGTCACCGCGGCGATCTCGGAGATCGGCTGTAGCGTCCCCAGCTCATTGTTGGCGTGCATGACCGTCACCAAGACGGTGTCGGCGCGCAGCGCGGAACGGACTTGGGCAGCCGAGACCAATCCCTCCTCGCTGGGCGGCAGATAGGTCACCTCGACACCCTCGTCCTCAAGCTTCTCGCAGGCGTTCAGGACGGCCGGGTGCTCGATCGACGTCGTGACGACATGTCGAGTGGGCATCTGGCTCTCGCGGACCGTGCCGAACACAGCCAGATTGTCGGCCTCCGTGCCGCCGCTGGTGAACACGATATCGCGAGGCTGGCAGCCTAGCTGGGCAGCCACTTGGCTGCGAGCGCGCTCGACTCCGCTCCGCGCCCGCTGCCCGAACGCATGCAGGCTGGAGGCATTGCCGTACGCATCCCGGAAATGTGGCAGCATGGCATCGAGGACACGCTGGTCAACCGGTGTGGTGGCATTGTGGTCGAAGTAATGCCGCTTCATGAGGCCCTAGAGACTCAGCAAGACCGATTATAGACTCGCGGCCTACCGCGTCAGCATTCGGTTGGGTGCACTGGTCTTCAGGACTTGGGAGCGGTCACGAGAGGGGATGCCAGAGGCATCTAGGGAGAACCCTGGGTGTCGGTTTCCGAGTGTCGGATGGGGCGTTGCAGGTGGGCGTCGGGCTTGGGGCGATCTAGAGCGGCTCGGCTCCAGCCAGCGTCCGATGGGCGAGTGCGGCCCAGGCGCGGGGCAGTCCCTCAAGGGTCCCGCAGAGCATCTTGACGTACTGCGAGGCGAGCAGGTTGGCCGTCAGGGCGGCTTGCGCGGGCTGATCCTGCAGCGCCCGGCCGCGGTTGGCGTGCCCCAAGCGCCGACGCTGGCGGCGCTGGGGGCTGGCGAAGCAGTGCTCGGCAGGGACACGCGCATAACCCGGCGACGGGCATAGGCAACCGGGACCCAGCTGCCACGTAGCAGCCGTATCCAGCCGACATGCCTCACGCCCAGCCCTCTGGCCAGAGTCGAGAATGGCATGGTGCGGAGAGGGGGACTCGAACCCCCAAGGGATTGCTCCCACTAGCACCTCAAGCTAGCGCGTCTGCCAAATTCCGCCACCTCCGCTCACGCCGAACTACTGCGGCGCTTGATCCGGCTGCTCCGTGCCATCCTCGGTCTCCGCCGGCCCACTGGGAGCTGCAGGCTGCGACTCGGAATCTGACCCGGTGACTGGCTCAGCCTCGCTCCCGACCGCTTCGGACGCCACCCCTGACGACTCAATCACTGATTGGCCCCCAACACGCCGGCCTTGCCAGATTCCCAGAGCAATCGAGGTCACCATGAAGAGCACCGCCGCCGTGGTGGTCGCCTTGGACAGGACTGTGGCCGCGCCCCGCGGGCCGAACGCGGTCTGAGACCCCATTCCTCCAAACGCTCCCGCAAGATCCGCGGCCTTGCCGCTTTGCAGGAGCACAACGATGATGAGGAAGAAACTCACCAACACATGCAGAGCCGTCAGCAGGATGACCATCTCGTTACCATTATGCCTTCCTTGCCGCCCGCTATGCGCGGATGAGCCCAGAAAACGATTCCGCGTCCAAGCTGGCCCCGCCAACCAAGCCGCCGTCGATGTCCGGCTTCGCCAACAGACCGGCGAAGTTGGAGGGCTTGACGCTGCCGCCGTACAGGATTCGCACGGAGTCCGCCACTTCGGGCCCGAATCCTTCCGCGATCAGCGACCGCAGCAGGGCATGGGACTCAGCAGCGGTCTCGGGAGTGGCCGTCAGTCCAGTGCCGATCGCCCAGACAGGTTCGTAGGCCAGGATCAACCGCGCGAACTGCCCCGGCGCCAGCCCGCCGACCCCGGCGCTGAACTGCTCCTTCAGTACGACAGCCGTGTTCCCGGACTCGCGTTGGTCGAGCGTCTCACCCACGCATACGATGGGCGTCAGGCCCGCCGCCAAAGCCGCCTGCACTCGCAAGTTGACGGTTCCGTCAGTCTCTCCGAAGTACTGGCGCCGCTCGCTGTGCCCGACGATCACATGGGTGCAGCCGATTGCGGTCAGCATGTCGGCCGAGACCTCACCCGTGAACGCGCCCTTCTCCTGCCAGTGCAGGTTCTGCCCCGCAATCTGGACCGAAGTCCCTCGCGCGGCCTCGACCGCCGCACCCAGCGCCGGGTAGCTGGGAGCAAGAATGATCTCGCGACCGTGATCTCCGGCAGCAGCCGGCTTGATCGCCCCGATGAACGCAGCCGCCTCGGCTGCAGTCTTGTACATCTTCCAGTTTCCAGCTACGGTGGGCTTGCGCACGAAATCTCCTAGCCGCCAAGGCCTTGGGAACCGCCCCGCTGTCGACACGGCGGCCCTCAACCCTCAGCATAATACAGGCCCGTCAACGGGCCTTGGGGCCGAGGACCCGAGGGTGCCGCGGCCCGAGCGGCACAGCGTCGCTCCCACCCCGGCCTAGCGACGCGCAGGTCCGCAACACTGGGCGCCTGCACCTTCCGGCACCCGGGGCGACCGCGATCTCACGCTGGCCTACAATGCGGCCAATGCGTACTGGAAATCGCCTCGCGGCAGCGGTGCTGGCCTTGTTCGTTGCGGCATGCTCGGGCACGAGTAACGGCGAGACCGACAGTCAGCCAAACGTCTTGCTGATCGTCAGCGACACCCACCGGTGGGGCGCCATGTCGTTCACGCAGACCCCCCATGTCGTGACTCCGAACCTCGAACGGCTCCGCCGCGAGGGCGTGTCGCTCGATCGGCACTACGTCAACCTTCCGATCTGTACACCCTTCCGCGCGCTGCTGATGACCGGCCGCTGGCCCTACCAGCAGGGATTGATGGCCAATCACATGCCTCTCAGCAAGCGCGTCGACCTGCCTGCGGGAGATACCCACCGAGGTACGCTCGCATGGGCGTTCCGCGACGCTGGCTACGCAACGGCGCATTTCGGCAAGTGGCACTTGGGCGGCCTCGACGCCCGCCCGTTCGGCTTCGACAAGTCGATCGTCTGGCAGGGCACCAACAACCACCGCAGCTGCCGGTACTCTGTGGACGGAGCCTCCCCCGTCGACTGGGAAGGCCTCTCCAACTCCACCGCAACGGCCGAGCAGGCGCTGGAATGGATTGGAGACGCGACGTCCGGGGAGACCCCGTTCTTCGCAATCATCTCGCTAAACCCGCCTCACGGCCCGTTCCACGACGCGCCAGACGAGATGAAGGCGCTGTACGCTGACGAGGCCGCGCTCCCCTTCCATCCCTTGGACGAGATCCGGGACTTTGACCAGCATCGCGACTATCACGCCCTGATCAGCGGAATGGACCGCGACTTGGGGCTCGTGCTGGACCGCCTGGAAGAGCTTGGAGTCGCCCGCAACACTATCTTGGTGTACTGAGGGGAGCAAAAGTAATTGCCGTCTGAGGTGTCACGCCAAGATGTACTTGCAGTCCTCCTGTTCAAAGAAGTTCTGAACAACTTGAGGGGCCTTCCTGAGCTGGGCGATCGCATCTGCCAGGAGGTCCTTCAATTCCGACTGGGTCTTGAACACCTGTTGGCCAACCCGGCGCTTCACCCACGCCCACAACAGCTCCACCGGATTCAGTTGCGGAGAGTAGACCGGCAGGAAGAACAACTCGACCTGCTCGTTACCCGCTGATGCTGCTAAGAACTCCTTCACCACGCGCGCCGTATGGATGCTGCAGTTGTCGACTACTACGTAGATCGGCTTCTGTTGCTCGGCTTGGATTGTCTGCAAGAACTCAATGAAACTCACCGCCTTGGCATTCTTCGACTGAATACGGAAGTGAATCTGACCGTCTGGCGTGATGGCCGCGAACATGTTCCAGCGAAACCTCTTGCCCGAGTCGACCACGACAGGGGTCTTGCCACGCATGCCCCAGGTCCGTCCGACATGGTAGTCCGCTCGCATCCCGGCTTCGTCCGCGAACACGATCACAGCGCCGTTCCGGCGTGCTTTCGCCTTCAATTCAGGGTATGTCTTGTCAATCCAAGCCTTCACATCGCCGATGCTGCGGAGATACGAGCGGAACTTGGGCTTCTGGGGTGTCAGGCCCAGGCGCTTGAGAGTGCGACGCACAGTCCAGACACTGACTTTGACACCGAACTTGTCGAGGACGGCCTGTCGCACGCGGCCCGCCGTCCAATAGGCGAACGAGAACTTCATCTGCTGGGGGGTCTTATCACGGACAGTGACGAGCACCCACTGCACGATTTCGTCGCTCAGGATTCGCGGACGGCCAGAACGTGGCTTATCTTCCAAGGCACCAAAGCCATCTGCACCGACCTTGACAAGCCAAGTATTGATGGTCGCTTGAGTGACAGAGAAGAGCGAGGCCAGCAGGGGAATCTGGAGTCCACCCTGAACCAGCGTAACGACTCTCTTTCTGATGGCGACCTTTTCTAAGAGTGGGACCTTTCTGAAGTCCTGCTTAAAGCTTAGCTTCATAATCCGATAATACCATGCTCAGCACGCGGTTCGCAAGCGTATTTGACGTGGAATAGAGTGCCAGAACACAAGGAAATGACTTTTGCTCCCCTCAGTACACGTCCGATCACGGAGGCATGACCGGCATCAACGGCGTGGCCTACGGGCAGAAACGGCATCCGAATGACGAATCGGTGCGCATCCCGTTCTTGGTCCGGTGGCCGGGGCAGCTGCCCGCGGATCTCCGCCTCGCCGCTCCCACCTCGACGATCGATGCCTTCCCCACGTTGGCGTCCCTCGCCGGTCTGCAGGCCGCCGGCCTTGGCGAGTCTGCCGACTACGTGGCGAGCCTGCCGGGAACCGATCTGTCGGAACTACTGCGCGGCGACCCCGAGGCGCCAAGGCCCGATTCGGTCTTCCTAGCCCATCCGTCCAACATGAACAATCGGGGCAGTCGCCACGAACTGGTTTGGCGGGGGATGGTCACGGACGAGTTCACCTACGCCGTGACCGAAGCGGGCGAGCACCGCCTGTGGTCCGGCGGCGACCTCTATCAGAGCGTGAACTTGCTGGACGACCCTGCGCACAACCAGACCCGAGCGCGTCTGTGGAAGCGGCTCGACCGCTGGATGGACGAGGCGGAGCGGCCCTACTACGACAACTGGTTCGTCCGGGCAACGGACCAAGCCGTGGCGGCTTGGAACAAGGAGCACGGCATGGAGGAAGCGGGTGCGGACCGGGAAGCCGGCCGCTCGGCGGTCTTCGACATGACCGCCTCGCGCCCGTTCTGAGTGCCCGGCGCATTCGGCTGGGGACTACTCGGGCAGCGGCGAGGGCATGCCTTGATCCTTCCAGGCCGGGTTCCGTAGCAGGCCCCAAGATCCCGTGAACGGGTAGTCGTCCCAGACCGCAGCGCCTACCTGCCGCGGATCGCCGTGCTGCCGGAGGTAGGCGTTGAGCTGCCAGATCAGCCGCTGCCTGATCTCGGCGAGCTGCCGGTCCGCCGCTAGGTTGCGCAGCTGGTGCGGGTCGACCCGCATGTCGTAGAGCTCCTCGGCAGGCCTTCTTCCAAACGCCATGAGGTAGTACGGCCTCACGCGCGGATCCAAAGCGTTCGCCAGCAGGAAGGTCTTCGTAGCCCCCTTGTCGACATCGCCGAAGAAGCCTTGGGGCGGAGCGTTGTAGTCTGGGTCCCCGGCCGGCCAGCGGTCCGGCTCGTAATTGCGGATGTAGGCGAAATCGTACGTCCGGATGGCGCGCATCGGGTACCCGAGGCCGCCCCGCCTCGCGATGGTGTGGCGCTCGAAGGCCGTGACCACGAAGTCCCTCTCGCGGTCCACGCGTCCCGAATCGCTTGAAGTCGCGACCGGCCAGAGGCTCCGGCCTGACATCTCCGAAGGAGTCGCGACACCGGCCGCATCCAAGATGGTCGGCGCGAGATCCGCCAGGCTGACCAGATCGTCCACCGCGCGGCCCCCGGGAATCTGCCCGGGCAGCCTCATGGCGAGCGGGACGCGCGTGCCCGAGTCGTAGAGATTGCACTTGGAGCGCGGAAGGGGGTTGCCGTGGTCGCTGGTCACGATGACCAGCGTGTCGTCGAGCAAACCGTCACGCTGCAGCAGCGCCAAGGCTCGGTCCAGGTGACTGTCGAAGTGCTCGATCTCAAGGCCGTAGTCGAGAATCTCTCCCCTGACCTCCGGGCTGTCGGGCAGGGACCCCGGCAGGCGGGCATCCTCCAGTCGCTTGCCCTCCCGCTGCCAAGCCCCGACGTCGTAGCGCTGATGCGGCTCGGAGGTGCCCAGCCAGAAGAAGAAGGGCGTGGAGCGGTCCCTCTGAGCGAGGAACGCCTCGAAGTTCGCAGCATAGTCCAAGGAACTGAGACCGGGGCGCCGGTCAGCCTCGGCTAGCCGGCGGGCATCGAACCGCTGGCCGAACACCTCGCGCCGCCAGCCCTGCATTTGGCCCGGCCCCCAAGTCTTTCCCGTCGACCCCAGCTCGTAACCGGCATCCTCCAGCAGCAGGGTGAAAACGGAGAACTTCGCCCGCAGGATACCCAGCAGGATCCCTCCCTCCTCCAGCTCCCAGATGTTGCGTCCCGTGAGGATGGAGCTGCGCGACGGCGTGCAGGAGGGGGCAGTCGCGAAGGCGTAGCGGAACAGGACGCCCTCGCGGGCGACGCCGTCGAAGGCCGGAGTCGAAGTCGCCGGATCGCCGTAGGCGCCGGCATGCATCGCCGACTGATCATCGGAGATCGCGAACAGGATGTTGGGGCTGCTCGTCTGCGCTGAGCCCGCAGCCGCAGCTGCGAGCAAGGTCAAGACGGCGATCTCTACTCGGGCCATGCTACTCCATGCTAGCGACCGAAGCCGTCACCGGCGCGGCGCGAGCCAAGAGGCCCATGACGAGTTCCTAGGCGAGCAGGCCCGGTTGGACAGAGCCGCTGACGTCAGTCAGGCGGAAGTCCCGCCCCATGAACTGGTAGGTGAACCTCTCGTGATCGAATCCCATCAGGTGCAGGATGGTCGCCTGCAAGTCATGCACGTGGACCGGATCGGACGTGATGTTCAAACACAGCTCGTCGGTCGCACCGTGGACGTGTCCGGGCTTGACTCCTCCGCCCGCCATCCACATCGAATACGCGGTCGGCTGGTGGTCCCGGCCAGCGTTGGCAGCCTCCTCCGGCTTGCGGATCTCGACCATGGGCGTGCGCCCGAACTCCCCTCCCCAGACCACCAGCGTCTCGTCGAGAAGACCGCGCCGTTTGAGATCCTTGATTAGTGCCGCCGTGGGCTGGTCGGTCTCCTGCATCCTCTTAGGGAGCTTCTCGTTGAGATAGGTGTGGTCGTCCCACGAAGCGTCCATCATGAGCACCGTCCGGACGCCTCGCTCCACAAGCCGCCGCGCCAGGAGGCAGTTGGTCGCGTACTGCCGCCTATGCTCGTTCTCCGATTCGATGCCGTACATGGCGATGGTTTCAGGCGATTCGTCCGACAGGTCCACCAAGTCGGGCGCCTCCGTCTGCATGCGGAAAGCGAGCTCGTAGGCACTGATGCGGGAAGCGATCTCCTCGTCCCCGGTGCGGCCGTGCCGCATGCGATTCATGTCGTTGACGAAGCTGATCGTCTCGCGCTGGATCTCGGGAGTCACTCCGGGCGGGTTCGTCAAATACAGAATCGGGTCGCCTTGGTTCCTGAACAGCGTGCCTTGGTAGTGGGACGGCATGAAGCCGGCAGAGAAGTTGGTCGTGCCTCCGGAAGTCCCCTTCCCGGACGCCAAGACCACGAAGCCGGGAAGATTCTCCGACTCGCTACCCAGCCCGTACAGCAGCCACGAGCCCAAGGTGGGCCGCCCCGGGACGGTGGAACCTGTGAACAGCAGGAGCTGGCCCGGATGGTGATTGAAGGCGTCGCCGTGCATCGACCTCACGAGGCAGATGTCGTCCGCCACCGAACCAAGATGCGGCGCCAGCTCGGACAGCTCCATGCCGCACTCGCCGCGGCGCTCGAAGCGGAAGCGACTCGCCATGACCTTGGCAGTCGGCTTGATGAAGGCGAGCGTCAGATCCTTGGTGATGGACTCCGGCAGGGACTGGCCGTCCCAGCGCTCCAGCTCCGGCTTGGGATCGAACAGCTCGTACTGGCTGGGCCCACCCTCCATGAACAGGAAGATCACGTTCTTGGCCCGCGGAGCGAAGTGGGGCCCGCCGGGAACGGCGGCCGTGAGGCCGTCGGATGCCAGCAGCCGCGCCAAGGCCGCCATTCCGACGCCACCCCCCGCGCTGCGGAGAAACTCGCGACGATTTTGGATGGCGCGAAACTGCTGCCTAGTCATCTGTCTTAGGGACTATTGTAACGGCAGCAGAATCAGGCCCCTGTCGCGGATCGGCGCCAAGCCGACCCGGTAAAGCGTCCCCGGCAGCCGCGCTCTGGCTGGCGGATCAGCCGTCCGAGTAGTCGGCCCCTTCCCCGCTCCGTGCGCAGGAGCGGTCCCATGCGACCAGTTCGTTCTTCATTTCCCGGGCCTGCTGCGGCAGCTCGGCCACCAAGTTGTGGCGCTCACCCGGATCCACAGCCAAGTCGAACAGCATGTCGTGGCCTTCCCGCTCGTCGTCCAGATATGAGAGGAACTTGTAGCGGTCTCCCACCAAGGCGTGGTCGGGAGATCCCAGCCGGCTCGCCGCCCCGCGGTCCCCGCCGTCAGGACATTGGAAGCCGATCCGAGAGCCACGCCGCTCCATGCGGCCATCGATCAGGGGCAGCAGGCTGATGCCGTCCAGCAGCCTGGCATCCAAGGCCCCCTCCATGCCCGTGGCGGCGGCGACGGTCGGATAGTAGTCGCTCGTGGTGCAGGGCACGGCGGTCGATCTTCCCCCCTCGATTCGACGCGGCCACTCCAAGATCCCGGGGACTCTCAGGCCGCCCTCGAACAGGCTCCTCTTCCGCCCGCGCAAACCACCCGCCGAACCGCGGTTCCTGCTCCCCTGCGGCGTCCTGCCTTCCGGGCCGTTGTCGCTGCAGTACCAGAGCATGGTGTCGTCTGCGACTTCCAGCGCCCTCAGTTCGGCTCGCAGCCTCCCCACCTGCTCGTCGAGCGCGGTGATGCATCCGTAGTAGTGCTGTTCGCCTTCGCTGAGCTGCGAGTACAGGGCCCGGTGCTCGGGCCCGGCCACCACGGGGCTGTGGGGCGCGTGAAACCAGATCACCGCGAAGAAGGGCCGGGCCTCGCTCACCGCCCGCCGGATGAACGGGATCGCACGGTCCATGATGACGCGGGAGTCGTCCCCGTCCAAGTTCTCTGTGGCGAACTCGCCCGGCCCGGTCCAGTATTTGGAAGGAAACGCCTGCTCAACCATCGGGTTCCAAGTAGGCATCTGGACCTCGGCAGAGAAGGACTCGTCGAAGCCGTGATCCCGTGGCGGGGCATAGTGCTCTGGCCTGCGGCCGCCTCGGCGTCCGTCCTGCTGCTCGTTGGTCAGCGTGCCGAGGTGCCACTTTCCGAAATGCCCGGTGGCGTATCCACGGCCCCGAAGCAGCTCCGCCAGAGTGACTTCCTGCTCCAGGATGTGTCCGGCATTCGCGGTCGGGATGCCGTAGCGGAACGGATGGCGCCCGGTTAGCGCGCTGCCGCGGGTGGGAGAGCAGACCGGGGCGCCCGAGTAGAAGCGATCCAACCGCAGGGCGGACTTGCTCATCGAGTCCAGATTCGGCGTCTGGAGAAATGGGTGGCCGTTATAACCCGTATCGCCCCAGCCTTGGTCGTCGGCCATGCAGAGGATGACGTTCGGCGGGTCGGCTGCCTGGGCCGAGCACGCCAGCGGCCCGCAAGCGATTCCTTGGAGCGCGGCGGCTCCCGTGGCTCCCAGCAGCAGCTCTCGACGACTCAGTCGGTCCCCCATCGCTCGATCCTCCTCAGCGCCGCGACCACCGGGTGGCTCGTCTGGCTTGTACGCAAGAGAAGGACGGCGGCTGCGGTTCAGTCCGTTATACCCCAAGACGGGCAGGCATCCCGGCAGCGGTGCCCGCTCCGCCCGGAGCGGCCATCAGCCGCGACCGCCAGCAGCGGCGTCTCAGCCCGAACCGGTTCGAAGCCGGAGACTCCTCGGCCGTCCACCGCGGTCCGGACTTCACTGGGCGAGGCCAGCGCGGCATGTCGCCGACAACCTTCACCGTACCGGCCGCCTCAGGCCCGACCCCGCGCACATCGACGCCCGACGCAAACGAGTTGCCTCCTCCCGCAACAACTCTGTTCTGCACAAAATCAAAATTGGAAATTGATTTGTACCCGATTGTGCTATGATCTGGGCGTGATCCAACGAGATCTGAGTTCGCAGCTGCGCCATGCGGCCACTTGGGCACCGTCGGTCACGCTCACGGGCCCCCGGCAGAGCGGCAAGACCACGCTCTGCCGGACGATCTTCAGCGAGCATCCGTACCGGTCGCTGGAAGCGCCTGACGAACGCATGTTCGCCACGGAAGATCCGAGGGGGTTCCTGGCGCAGTTCCCGGCGGGAGCCGTGCTTGACGAGGTGCAGCGAGTGCCGGACCTGCTGTCGTACCTGCAGGGCATCATCGACGCGGATCCTGCCCCGGGGCGCTGGATCCTGACCGGATCCCGGAATCTGGCCTTGCTCGAGTCGGTGAGCCAATCGCTGGCGGGACGGACCGCAATGCATCAGCTGCTGCCGCTGTCCTGGGACGAGGCACGGCGCTTCCCGACTTGCCCGGCTGGCTTGGACGAGGCCGTCTTCACGGGAGGCTATCCGCGCATCCTCGACCAGGCGTTGAATCCGTCGGACTGGCTGCGGTCCTACGTTGCGACCTACCTCGAGCGTGATGTGCGCTCGATCCGGCGCGTCGGGGACCTCTCCGCCTTCCAGCGCTTCGTGGAGCTGTGCGCGGGCCGCACGGCGCAATTGCTCAACTACTCCAGCCTGGCCGACGACTGCGGGATCTCACAGCCCACGGCCAAGGCCTGGTTCAGCATCCTCGAGGCGGGGTATGTTGCCTTCCACCTGCCCCCCTTCCATGCCAAGGTGCGCCAGCGCCTGGTGAAGATGCCGAAGCTGTACTTCTTCGACTCGGGTCTGGCCTGCTGGCTGCTGGGCATCCGAGAACCGAGCCAGCTGCGCACCCATCCGCTGCGCGGCGCACTGTTCGAGACGTGGGTCGTCTCGGAGGTGCTCAAGCACCGCACGAACCACGGCGGCGGCACCGGCGGCCTGTCGTTCTACAGAGACAGCCGGGGCCGGGAGCTCGACCTGGTCGTCGGCGCTCCGCGCCGGCTCACCCTCATCGAGGCCAAGTCGTCCGCCACGCCGAAGGGGAGCCTGCTGGCTCGCGCACAGCGGGTGCGGCAACGCATCGCCTCCGCTTGTCCAATCAGCGATCTGGCGGTCGTCTACGGCGGCGATCGCGTCCAGAATCGCTCGCACGGCAGGTTCGTGCCATGGCGCATGGTTCGATCCGCCGCTCCGCCGAGAATCCCCCCGACAGTACGGGTCTTCGCCGCCGGCAAGCCCGTTGCGAACGCCACGGTGACAGCGATGCCCGTCGGACAGCCCTGCGTTAGGTCCGAGACCGACCAGCGGGGACGGGCGACACTGCAGCTGCAGGCCGGAGACCGGCCTGTGACGGTGTTCGTCGCGCGGGACGGATTCGCCTCGCATGCCGAAGGGGGGTGGCTGCCAGATGAGCGCGTTCTGCATTTGCAGCTCGAAATGCGTCCCGGGGGCGGTTCGCGCATCGTGGAAGGAGCGGCGCCGGGCTCGCCTTTGCAATTCACGCTCTCGGGCAGGTCCATGCTCGTCAATCCAACCGAGGGCGAGCGTGCAACCATTCCGGCCCGGCGGCGCGGCGCGGTCCGGGTTCCGGCGCTGCAACTCTGGGTGGCCAAGGTCGCGGGCGGTGTCGCCTTGCTGGACTACGCGAGGGTCGGCGGTTCTGGTGAGGAGGGCGGGCTCGCGGATCGGTCCGCCCAGTTGGGCAGTCAGAGCGGGGCCGGAGCGCAAGCCCGTAATGGGATAAAATGACAGCACGGTGTAGCGGTGTATTCCAAGTCGGCAATCGCAGCAATCTGCTTAGTCGCGCCGCTGGCAGCCGCGCCGCTGAAGGCGGCCCCGGACGGCTTGGCCGATCAGGAATTGCCCGCCCAGTTCTGCGTTGGATGCCACAGCGACGCGGCCCGCACAGCGGGGATCTCGCTGGAGGGCCTTGATCCGCGCTCGCCGAGCGAGCATCCCGCCGTCTGGGAGAAGGTGCTCCGCAAGATGACTTCCGGCGAGATGCCGCCACCGGGCATGCCCGCCCCTGAGCAATCGGCTCGGGCCGGATTCCTCAGGGCGCTTGAAGCGGCGCTGGACGCGGAGGCGGAGGCACGCCCCAATCCCGGGCGGACGCCCGCGCGCCGACTCAATCGCGCCGAGTACTCCAACGCCGTCCGCGACCTGCTGGCGCTGGACATCGACTTCGCATCCATGCTCCCAGTGGACGACTCCGGATACGGCTTCGACACGATCGCCGAGGTTCTGACGCTCTCCCCGGCCCTGCTCGACCGGTACCTCTTCGCGGCACGGAGAATCAGCCGCCTCGCTGTCGGAGTCGGGCCGGCCAAGGCTACCAAGGAGATCTTCGTCAGGGATCGCGAGACCGGCTTTCGGCGCGCCGGCCACGGACGGCCCTACCGTACGGACCTGCCGCTGGGAGCTGAGCGCGGGGCCGCCTTCCGCTACTACTTCCCCCTCTCGGGGACTTACCGCATCAGCGCCGCCGTCGACCGGGGCGACAGCCGCGCCGCCTATGAGCACATTGAGGCCAGCCTGGCGGTGGAGGCCGGCCTGCGCACGGTGAGCGTGGCCTTCCTCGCCGAGTCCTCCAAGCCGGAGCCGACGCGACCGGAGGGGGACGGCCCGGAAGCGCCGCAGCCGCCGCTGGAGCTGCGGCTGGACGGCGTCCGCTTGAAGCTGGTCGATTTGCCTCGCGGCGCGTCGCCGTTCCGGGTCCGGCGGGTCTCCGTGGCAGGGCCGTTCCGGCCCAGTGGCCTTGGCAGCACTCCCAGCCGGCGGCGCATCTTCCAGTGCCGGCCTGAGAGCGCCGGCGAGGAGCGGCCCTGCGCCAAGCGGATCCTCGCGGACTTGGCCCGCCAAGCCTACCGGCGCCCGGTGACCGAGGCCGACCTGCAGTCCCTGCTGTCGATGTACGAGTCGGGCCGCTCCGAGGGCGGATTCGAGAACGGCGTGGCGCGCGCCATCGAGGCGCTGCTGGTCGCCCCGGGTTTCCTGTTCCGGATTGAGCGGGACCCTCAGGGAGCCGCGCCGGCCACCGCCCACCCGGTCAGCGACTTCGAATTGGCGTCCCGCTTGGCGTTCTTCCTGTGGAGCAGCCTGCCGGACGACGAGCTGCTTGCCGCTGCCGAAGCAGGCAGGCTCCGCCTGCCCGGTGAGCTGGAGAGGCAGGCCCGCCGCATGCTGGGCGACCGCCGCGCAAGGGCCTTGGCCGAGAACTTCGCTGGCCAGTGGCTCGAGCTGCGCAAGCTCGACGGGGCCAAACCCGACCAACGCCTCTTCCCCGGCTTCGACGCGGAACTGCGATTCGCCATGCGCAGGGAGACCGAGCTGTTGGTTGAGGACCTCCTTCGCAACAACCGGAGCGCTCTCGACCTGCTGGGGGCCGACTGGTCCTTCCTTAACGGCCGACTCGCTGGGCACTACGGGATCAAGAGCGTTCACGGGCCCCAGCTGCGCCCGGTGCAACTTCCCGACGAGCGCAGAGGCGGCATCCTGGGTCACGGCAGCATCCTCACGGTGACCTCCTACCCGAACCGCACCTCGGTGGTGATCCGCGGCAAGTGGGTTCTGGAGAATCTGTTCGGCATGCCGCCCCCGCCGCCCCCGCCGGGCATCCCCGAGCTGGAGGAGGAGCGGGACGCCGGGGTCGCGCGGACCCTCCGGGAGCGGATGGCGCTGCACAGCGAGGACGCGACCTGCGCCAGCTGCCATGTGCGCATGGATCCGATCGGGTTCGCCTTGGAGAACTACGACGCCGTGGGCCGCTGGCGGGAGACGGACGCCGGAGCCCCAATCGACGCCTCAGGGGAGCTGCCAGGCGGTGTCGAATTCGACGGGCCAGCGCAACTGAAGCGGGCGCTGAGCGTCTCCCTCAGGGACCAGTTCGCGAGCACCTTGATCGAGAAAATGCTGACTTACGCGCTCGGACGGGGGCTGGAGTATTACGATAGGCCGACGGTGAGGCTGCTGGCTCGCGAGGCCAGAGACTCGGATTACCGCTTGGCCGACATGGTGGTCGGCATCGCGGGCAGCATGCCGTTCCAGATGAGAAGGAGTTCGGAGCAATGATCCTGACACGCAAAGCCCTCCCCCGGCGCAGCTTGCTGCGCGGGCTCGGAACCGCCGTCGCACTTCCCTTCCTAGACGCAATGGTTCCGGCGCTCGGAGCCGCGACGCCAGTCCGGCCACGGCAGGCTGTGCGCCTCGGCTTCGTCTACGTGCCTAACGGGATCATTGACCTCGAAGGCGAGTGGACACCGCAAGGCGAAGGCAGGGACTTCGAGTTCAGCGAGATCAACCGCGGCTTGGCGCCTTTCCGCGAGCACCTCACCGTGCTGAGCGGGCTGGCCCAGCTCAACGGACGCCCCGGCGGCGACGGTGCAGGCGACCACGCGCGGGCGGGCGCCACCTTCCTGACCGGAGTGCGGCCCGTCAAGACGGAGGGCGCGGGCATCCGGGCAGGAGTCTCGGCGGACCAGCTCGCGGCACGAGAGCTTGGCCAGCACACGCAGTTCGGCTCTCTGGAGATCGGCATCGAGGAGGCGAGCGTCGCTGGGGGCTGCGACTCGGGGTACAGCTGCGCCTACACCAACACGATCTCCTGGCGGTCGCCGACAGCACCGAACCCGGTGGAGGACAACCCGAGACGTCTCTTCGAGCGTCTCTTCGGCGACGGTGAGAGCACCCATGCCGCAGACCGGCGGGCCGTCCTCAGGCGGGAGCGCACCATTCTCGACTTCGTGCGGCACGACCTTGCTAGGCTGCGGGCCGACCTTGGCGCGGACGACCGCCGCAAGCTGGACGAGTACGCCCACTCGATCCGCGACGCGGAGAGGCGCATCGAGCGCGCCGAAGAGCGGAGCCAGCACCAACTGCCGCTGGTCGAGCGGCCAGCCGGCATACCCGGAGGCTTCGCCGAGCACGCCAAGCTGATGATCGACCTGCAAGTGCTCGCCTTCCAGGCCGACCTGACCCGAGTGACAACCTTCATGCTGGGGCGCGAGGGAACGTGGCGAAGCTACCCCGACATCGGGGTGCCCGACGCCCACCACGCGGTCACCCACCACTCCGGCGACAAGGAGAAGATCGCCAAGACGGTGCTCATCAACAAGCACCATGTGGACATGTTCTCTTACATGCTCGATCGACTCCGAGGGACGCCTGAGGGAGGCGGAACTTTGCTCGACAACTCGATGCTGGTTTACGGCAGCTCGATCTCCGACGGGAATCGGCACCTGCACCACGACCTGCCGCTAGTACTGGCCGGCGGAGGCGGTGGCCGCCTGCGGGGCGGTCGACACCTGCGTTATCCGCGCGAGACGCCCATGAACAACCTGCTGCTCAGCCTGCTGGACTTGGCCGGCGCCCCGACAGAGCGCCTCGGAGACAGCACGGGGAGGCTCGAAGGTCTCACGACGACCTGAGGATCGCGAGAAAGGCCACTGCAGCGCAGCGATCGATGACCCGCCTTCGCCCGCCCGCAGCGTCCGTCCGCCCGCTCGCAGCAGCCGTGGCCCTAGGCGCTTTACTCAGCGCAGGTGGCGCCGAAGGCGCATCCTTGGCCGACGCTGTGAAGCACCGAGACCACGCGTCGCTGGAAGCGCTGCTAGCTTCAGGAGCCGATCCAGATGAGACTGCTCCCGACGGGACCACACCGCTGACTCTGGCCGTCCACCTGCAGGATGCCGCAACCGTCGAGGCCTTGCTAGCCTCCGGGGCGGACCCGAACTCGGCCAACGACTATGGGGACACGCCGCTTACGCTGGCCTGCGCGAACGGAGACGCGTCGCTGGCCCGCAGGCTCCTAGCGGCGGGAGCCAATGCGCGAGCCCAGCGGTGGAGCGGGGAGACAGCCTTGATGCTGGCGGCAGGTACCGGGCTGCACGGGGTAGTCGGGACGCTGGCCGCCCAAGGGGCGCCACTAGACGCCGTCGAGGCGGGCCGCGGGCAGACCGCCCTGATGTGGGCTGCGGCGGGCGGGCATTCGCAAGCGGTGGCGGCCTTGGTCGATGCCGGTGCCGATGTGCGCATCGCCTCCCGAACCGGCTTCACCGCACTCGCCTTCGCCGCCCGGCGCAACGATGTGGAGTCCTTGAGGACCCTGATTCAGGCCGGCTCCGACTTGGACGCCGCGACCTCCGACGGCAGCCTGCCAGCGAACATTGCCGCTTCGTACGGGCATGCAGAGGCGCTGCAGCTGCTGCTGGAGGCAGGAGGCGATCCCGGGCGTCCTGACAACGAAGGCCAAACTCCCCTTTACCAAGCGGCGCAGGCGGGCCACGCCGAGTGCGTCTCGATCCTGCTGGCGGGCGGAGCCGACCCCAATGTCGCGACCGGGACCGCGGGTCCTGCTGAGTCGGCGCGGAGCTTCCGCCGTCCGGAAGGGGAGGACACCCCGCTGCTGGCGGCCGCTCCTGGCGGCCACATCGAAGTGATGCGGCTACTGCTTGACGCGGGAGCCGACCCGGCCGCGCGCGACCAAGAGGGCGGGACGCTGCTGATGCGGGCCGTGCGCAGCGGTGAGCTGGGGATCGTCGAGTTCGCCTACGAGTACGACAGTGACGTCACAGCGAAGACCGCTGCTGGACGCACGGTGATGCACGAGGCAGTGCTGTTCACCTCCTTCGTGTCGACGGAGGACGAAGTATGCCGGTTAATCCGCTACCTCGCCAGCAAGGGGGCCGACCCCGATCCGATTGACGAGGGCGGTCGCACGGCCATCTCGATCGCGGACATCTGGCCCATGGACAACGCCTCGGCCCTGCTGCACGAGCTGACCACGGCCCAAGGGCGCGAGCCGAAGATCCTCCCGAAGAACCTCCGATGACGCCGGGGGATTCTGACTTCCCTAAGCAGCCGCCCGGCTGGGTCGGGCAAGGCGGCCCACACTCCGCCGGCCGAGAGCTTCGACTTGGAGTACTCTCAACCTAGGCGATGTTCTGCGCGTCCTGTGGCGAAGCGATCGAGGAGTACGACCGGTTCTGCCGGGCATGCGGCGGCGCCGTGCATGACCGGGAAGGAAGACCGGCGTCGCTTCCATGCCGGCGTCCCAAGGGCGAGCGCATGGTCGCCGGCGTGTGCGCGGGCCTCTCCGCCCACTTCGGCAAGGACGCGACCATTGTCCGCATCGTCTGGACCGTGGCAGCGCTGATTCCCCCGCTCTTCCCGGGCCTGTCGGCCTATATCGTCTGCTGGTTGCTGATGCCGCCGGACACTGCCCGTGAGCAAGCGTCAGCTGCGGCAGGAGAGGTCACCTCACTCCGGTAGCGGACCGTGATCGAGACGCTGGCATACGCTCGGGCCGGACTGCTGGGGAACCCATCCGACGGATACTTCGGCAAGACCATCGCCCTGTCGCTGAGGAACTTTCGATCGCGGACGCTGCTCTATCCGAGCGCTCGGCTGGAGATCAAGCCCTCCGCTGCCGATATCCCGATTTGGGAGAACCTTCGCGAGATGCGCGAGCAGACTCGCTGGCGAGGCTACTACGGAGGCATTCGGATCATCCGTGCCCTGCTGATGCGCTTGTGCGACTACTGCGACGCCGAGGGCATCGAATTGCAAGACCGCAACTTCACCGTCGAGTACGAATCGAACATCCCCCTGCGACTCGGCATGGGTGGCTCGTCGGCGATCATCACCTCGGCGTTGCGCGCGCTGATGCAGTATTTCGAGCTGGAGATCCCGTTGCCGGTACAGGCCAATCTGGTCCTCGAGACCGAGACGCGGGAGCTGGGTGTCCCGGCAGGCCTGCAGGACAGGGTGGTACAAGCATACGAGGGACTGATCTACATGGACTTCGACCGGTCCCTGATGGAACGGCAGGGATTCGGGCGGTACGAGCGGCTCGACCCGGCCATTCTGCCGAACCTCTACGTGGCCTACCGGACCAACCTGAGCGAGGGAACCGAGGTGTTCCACAACGACTTGAGAGAGCGATTCGAGGCCGGCGAACGCTCAGTAGTGGAAGCCATTGACGGCTGGGCGTCCATAGCCGAGCGGGGTCGGGCGGCGCTGCTTGCCGGCGACAACGGCACGTTCGAGCGCCTGATCGACGCGAACTTCGACCTGCGGTCCAAGATCTTCCGGATCGGAGTCGAGAACCTGAGGATGGTCAAAGCGGCCCGCAAGGCGGGCGCAACGGCCAAGTTCGCGGGGTCGGGCGGGACGATCATTGGAACCTACCGCGACGAGTCGCACTATCGCCAGCTTTGCGAAGCCTTGGCACCGCTAGAGGTCCGGGTCTTTCGGCCGAAGATCTAGCCCTCAATCTGGCCTAGGTCCTGGCGTGCGTGACGCTTTGCGGTCAACAGCGGGATGCCGCCCGTGACTACCAGTCGGGATTCAACGCCCGGCAGCGATGTCGACCGACAGCGTCGTCATTGCTGGCAGTCCGAGGAGTGTCCGGGCGGACTCGGAACGCGGCGCCGATTGGCCTCCTAGTACAATGTACCCTCTAAAATTTCGGATATAAGCTCCTCAGCTTAACGCGGGCGTCGGACGTGGTGAACTGCCAGTCGACCTCGGATTGGCGGTTGTTTCGATCCCGTTCCCAGGCTGCGATCTCGCTGCGCATCGTGTCGAGGTCGGGGATGCGTCGATTCAAGCATTGCCCGCACAGTGCGCTCAGCTCGATTTCTGCAATGTTGAGCCAGCTGCCGTGCTTGGGCGTGTAGTGGATTTCTAAGCGCTCGGCCAGTGCCAGTGCCAGCTTCGGCTCGTAGGTCGCGTACAGTGACTCGATCCCGTGCGTGTTCAGGTTGTCCATGACTAGCACGACCCGCTCCGCGAGGGGATAGCGCTCCTCCAGCATTCCGCGGATGAAGCGTGCCCAGTCCTTGCGCGTGCGTCTCTCGCCTACCTCAACATGTCGCCGCCCCTTGAGCGGCTCCACCTCCAGGAAGATCTGGGCAACCCCCTTTGCGCACGTACTCATGCTCGATCTTGCGCACGTGTCCGGCCTGTGGCGGCAGCGCTTCGCACACCTCCCCGATCAACTGCTGGTTCGTCTCATCCATGCAGACCACGGGCCGCTTCGGATCGTAGGCCCGGGCGTAGACTGGCAGAACATCCTCCCTGCAGCTCACAAAAGCCGCATTCGCTTTCGGCGGTATGCGCCAGTACTTCTTCAAGTCAGGACGCAACCTGTTTTTTTTAGAATCCGATGCACGGTCATTGGCGACACTCGCGGGGCGAGGCCCAACTCCACAGCCTTCTCAGCCAGCAGGCGCACCGTCCAGCGGGCGCGCCCCTCCGGCGCCGGCGAGCAAGCCAGCGCAATCAGGCGCGCCTGGAACTTGCCGTCGAAGGTTGAGGCCCTCGGCTTGCGTGGCCGCGGCTTGCGACGCAGTGCTGCTTCCAGCCCCTCCTCCACGAAGCGCCGCTTGAGATGCTCTATCGTGCGCGACGAGACTCCCAGCGCTTCGGCCGTCCTGGCGACAGTCCAATGCGGGTCGGGCCCTGCAGGGCCCTTGTCGCACAGCAGCAACGCCCTAGCGTTCGCGAACAGCTTGCCTGACGTCTTGACGGTACGCGTGAGAGAAGCCAACTCCTCGCGTTCCTCGGGCTCCAACGTCACTCGATATCTGGGTGCCATGACAACCTCCTCCAAAGGTTGCCAACATCTTATCAGCGTATCCGAAGATTTACCTGCTACACGGTACTAGAGCGCGGCCGGCGGGCCGCGACCGCGGAGCCAACGACGCTGAACTGCCATTTAGAACAGGAGAGGCCGGAGCTGGTCGGCGCACCGCAGGGAGAACCATGGAGCAGCTAGTCTAGTTGCCGGGCGACCCTTCGGTCAGCCAGTGCGGCCGAGGCTTCCCGATCTTGCAGCGGAGTCGCCGTCACACTTGGTCTGACGTACCGTTCTCACATTCCGGGAGAACGGCGTCGAATGGCGGGAATCCGGGACGAACCCGCTGGACACTGCTCGGCCCCCGCGAAGGACAATACGCCCGGATCCGGCCGTACGCGTGCAGTTGACGCGCAGCAGCAGAGATTCTCGACCAACCGCCATCGTGCGGGTGGCCACTCCAACGGAATCGCGGCCGCGCCACGGATCATGCAGCGATTCCCCTACAACCTCCATTGGCCAGCGTTGAACTTTCCATCCATGTCGCCGCCCCTATCGAGGAACCGGCGCTCCCTCATTCCCCAAGCATCCCCGATCCGAGCACCGACGTCGAACGCTAGGTCCCGGATGTCATTCTCGGTCTTCGGGAAGGTATTCCACTCTCGGCGAATCACGACTTGGGGATCCTGTTGTGGCCGGAAACCCCACCTCATACCCGGGACCGGCTCTGCCCAGCCGACTCCGAACCCGGCAAGGTACGCGTTTTCCGTCCCGTGGAGCACTAGGGTCAATTCCCACGGACCGGTCAGGCCAAAGCGACCGACTGACTCGGCCTGGATCGAAGCACCGATCCACACCAGCCCAACTGTGTCAACGAGCCTGAAACACCGCGTTCCCCCACCACGAAACCCACACCGATCGCAGCCTATCTCGACACCTCCATTTCGATGCACGGCGAGGTACGTTGTCCACTTCTCCGGGCGTCCTGTGTACTTGACCGCAGCATCAACCGTCGGTTCAGTGTTCGTCCACTGAACGTGACCTCCAAAGGGCGCCGCCCCGGTATTCGTCCACCATCCCCAGAACTCATCATCGAAGGAGAGATCAGTTGCGAATGGGTCACCTGGTAGGATTACCAGCCGTGCCGAAAGGTCTTCCAGCCGACGGGCTAGCCCTAGGGATCGGACGCTAGCATCGGTACTCTGGCCCATTTCTTGGCGCATGCGCGCCCATCGTTTACGGGCTCGATCGAGCTCTCTCAATTCAGGCATTATGCGGTTCTTCGCGCTGGGACCCACTTCGGTTCACAGGATGTCGCAATTGCTTGGCCCGGACGTGCGGTCGCCCGTCGAACGGCTTCATCTGAAGCTCCCTCGGCTCCGCGCGGACTCGACCGGTGAATGCCTCCGAGCGACCCACTGTGCGTGGAGCGTCGTAGGGCACCTGCGAACCACAGACGATCGGCAACCCGATTCCCATTCGCACTCACGAGTTCCTCTTCCTCATCGGCCGTCTCAGACTGTATCGGCAAACCCTGCGGTCCCGAAAAGCGAACTCAATCAGCGATTCTAGCCTCCGCTTCGCGTTGATGATCCTGTTCCAGGGAGCTACCGAAACCATTGCCCTTGGTGCGATCAAGTTGTCGATCAGCCGCGCTGGCAAGTAGGGATACCGCCGTTCGTAGGCGGCCCTGAGTCTGATTGGCGAACAGAGGTGTGCAGGCTGATAAAGTCGCTCCTCTTCCCTCCCCCGTGGAGCGTGGATGCACCTAGACCCGGTCGACGGCAGGTTGATCACGAGAATTCCCGATTTCTTGTTGATGCGCCCGTCGTACATGCTCGAGTAGATCTCCCAGTCGACATGCTTCCGTCGCCTTGTTTCGGTTCCCACCAAGACGATCGTGACGGTCGAGTCCCTTAGATAGTGATCCCGGATTCTGGACCGTATCTGGTCCGGCCCCAGCGACTCCGAGATCGATCCGGTGTCGACGGACCGGTCGATGAAGATGGAATGCTTCTTTCCGAATGCCGACAGCCTGTCTTTGTACTCGCGATCCCCGGCGTGATGGTAGCTGATGAAGACGTTGTGCATCACGTTCTCACGTACAGCCCGAACCCAACCCCGCCATCACCTTATCCCGCATGCCGCCAGTCACGCCCAGATTCCCGGAACGCGCCGTCTCGCCTTCGTTGCTGAGAGTCATTGGCCCTAGGAGTTCCGCCGTCTCATCGGAGTACTCAAATCGTAATCGCTTTGGCTTCGGCCATGGAAAACCACATCAATCAGCGTTTCCAGCGTATTGCCGCCATTGGCGACCCTAGCCCAGGGTACGACAGAGATCTTTCCACGCGATCCAACAAGGTTGTCGATAATCCGCGCCGGCATATGCGGATACAGGTTCTCGTATTCTGACCTGCTAGTGATCGAACTCCAGTCAACGATGTCAGGAAACAGCCCCTTCTCATGGTCTCCGTGTGGAGCGTGGACGGCACACTGTCCCGTCGAGGCAGACAAATCGCGAGGATCCCCGATTTCTTATTGACCGGTCCATTGTACATGCTGGAGTAGATTTCCCAATCGATATGTTTCCTCTGCTTAGTCTCAGTACCGACCAACACGATTGTTACAGTGGTGTCTCTCAAATATTCATCCCTGATTCGTCTTCGTATCGCCTGGTCGCTGAGCGCCTCTGAAATGTCACCTGTGTCGACAGACTTGTCGATGAACACCGCATTCTGCTCCCCTATCTTTATAAGTTCGTTCTTGTACCATTGATCATTGGAGTGATGGTAGCTGATGAACACCTTGTGCATAGATAATTACCCCCTGCCAGAACACTCGCGCGTTTGAATGGTCATCGATGATGGGTTCGCCGCGCACGGAATCGGTTCACCCGGACCATTGTGCGCCCACGATTCCTTAACCGACAGTGACGAGCGACGCATGATGAGTTGCCATATCGCAACAGCGGCTCGTTCCTCTTTGCTCATTAGTGCTGGGCAACCGAACGCATAGGGTATCCCCCTTGCAGCCGGACATCCAAGACGGCGAACCGCTCCCCACCACGCCCAACCCCGCAGAAAGAACACACCGTCCTCTTTCAAGATACGGCGGAAGTCACAGTCTGAAACCTTGCGCAGCCGTCCCCAAATCGCCGAGCCCATATCGCTTACATAACTGCGGCACACTTGATAGAGAGCGTCATGGATAAGGCTCGCTCTCATTGAGGTCCGGGTGTCAATTGTCGGCCCGCTGGCACCGTCCCATGCGTAATCTTCTTTGACGGTCAGGCAATCCGAGGTCAATGTATAGTATCTCGTCTCCAACCGCTGCTCGCTGAGTGTGCTCAAGACCTCTGCAACCACTTTCGTTGTGCTAGCGTCTAGACAGTGCGTGTGATCGCTGCACGTCTTGTATTTCCAGTTGTTCTTATAGGAGATGTCTACATCGGCTGCATTTGAATCCCGCGTTGTCGTGTTGACTTCTCCCTGGGCATGATCTGGGTTCATCTAGTTCGAGACTCCTTCTTCCTGCTCACCGAGAATCTGAGAGTGCTCTCCGTGCGTAGGGTCTTGCCGTAGACGGCCGATGCCGCGAAGCACCAAATCGACCGCCTCTTGAACATAGGGAGTCCGTGCCAGCAGGCGGTTCTCCTCATCCGATAGTCCGTTGTGCAGGTCCCCGATTCCCCACTGCTCGAAAGCTTGCCGTCCCGGCCATCCTGCGTCGGATCCTGCTCCTCGGTCAACGAGCCCCAGAGTCTCAGCGACGTCACGTGTGCAACCGCCGAAACCACCCACTAGGAACAGCGCCTGCCCAGACTTGAGAGACAGCAGGGCTTCCTCAGCGATTCCGGGCATCCGTCCCTTGTAGTCCTCAACCCGGCCGCCGAGCACAACGCGAGCGTCTGTCTCCGTCCGCATGACCTGGCGCATTCTGGTCAAGCCCTCGGCCCACTCGCTCTCGTCGGGTTCATGGCGCTGAAGTGAATGCCGCTCTTCCATCGTGAGGTGCGATCCGTCTCGTGCAATAAGGGCGAGCTGAGCCGAGCCGCGGATGTGTGCTTCGAAGCCGGATAGCGTCTCAGCTGTCATGCTGATATGGACGGGCCAAGCCAAGTAGTTGGTGACGGGAGGCCGAACGCTGGCCTCAGCTAACCGGCGATAGCGTGCTACTAAGTTAAACAGCAGTTCGGTGAACCCGTGCGCGCGAAGGTCGCCGCCGTAGGCAAGATCGTCTCCAGAAGCGAGCAGATGAATCGCGAAATCCGCCAGCGCTTCACGAAGATGTCCCAGGCCCAGCCCGTACGTCCCCATGTCGGGGCTTTCGGAGATCGAGATGGCGATCATCCTGCGCCAAAGGTTCCCCGTGCGCATCATACTCAATTCCGCCGCAGCCATTCACTGAGGGCTCGTAGCCGGACGGACCCTGCGATGGCTGTGAACAAGTCCTTTTCTTCCACGCCGAGCGGAGGATCCGGATACACGATGTTCTGCGTGCCATCCTCGCCAAGTGCTGAGAGAGTGGCAAGCGCGAACAGCTCGGGCGACCGCGGCAGGAACAATACTCCCGGGTCGACCGCCCGTAGCCCCGCTGTTCGACAGTGCCACAGGTAGTCCTTGAACACCTCGTCCAAGAGGACACCGATGACCCGCTCGATTCGATCGCGGTTGCATGGGTTCATTCGGATTACAGGGACGTTGCCGAGGTAGGGAAATGCGCGCTCGTCAATCGAGTGAAGACAATCCACGACCACCATCGGCAGATGGCGGCGCTTTGCCAAGATCACCTCCCGGCGACACCATTCGCGGGAGGAGTAGGAGTCCGTGTGAATCGCTACCAGCACGCTCATCGCAATGGATTCGTCGATCACGGCCTCGAAGGACAGGCCGGGTGGGATGTCGTACACGTCCATGAAGCTGTCCAAAGCGGTATTGTGGTGAATCCAGTCCCGGATGGAACTAGCTACAGGTGCGCCGTCACGCTGGGAATGACTCAGGAATATCTGGGTTTTCCGCAAGTAGGCCCTGTTTGGCTTCTCTGAGCCATTCCGAAGCTCCTGTCCGATATGGTGACGCATCATTCGGCTGAACTGATAGGTGAGCTCCCGGTGGAGGCGCTGCTGCCGTTGGGCATTGTCTCCGTCCCACGTGTCCCAGCGAAAAGCCTGCAGCGGCAGGCCTATCCTCAACACCCCTGTCTCCATCGCTACAGGGAACACCCGCTTGCTTAGGCCTTTAGCGTCGGCTTGGTTCGCAAGTTCCTTGAGGTAGTCCATCCACATCGCGTCACCGGCCAGTGAATGATCAACGAGGACGACCGTGGCAACCACATCCGCATCATCCCACGGGACAGGTATCGGGACCCCGTGAGCGACCTCGCTCTCGTTGCGGAATAGCACGGGGACGCCTGCACCTCCCACTAGGTTCTGGAACCGGTCTCCGCCAAATTGTTCCCGAAGACGCTCCGCGATGGCCGCACCGTCCGAGAGACCAGGGTGCCAGACGACATGCAGCAGGAAGGGAGACATTGGAGGGATCGTCAGGAGTCTCAGCGAAGCCCGGATGACGGATGAGAGTGCCGCCTCGAGTCACATGGAATAGGTAGTCGTTCGGATCTCCCGAGTATACCAAGATTCGGATTCGAGTGCCACTGACGGACAATTGGGCCTAGCTTGAGCATTCAGAGTACGCCCGCGCTGCCGACCGCAGTCTCTCTTCCGGGGACCGGCTCTCCCAACCAAGAAGCCGCTGCACCGCCCCCCCTGTCCGAAGCCTGAACGCGGAGGGTGTGAACGGGCGAGTGATGAGCCCGGGCCCGAAGCAGGTGGTCGGTTGGTGGTGGGAGATGCGCGGCACGGCGCCAAGGTGTTGGAGCTGCGTGACTTCGTCGACGATGTTGACGAGGTAGGTGCCCTTGTTGCCGCTCCGGTCGCCGAGATGCGCGGTGTCGACGCGCAGGAAGCCGGGCTGGCCATCGGGCTGGGGTTTGCGGCGGATGCCGATGGGGACGGGGAGTCGGCTGAGTCTTGCGGAAGGTGAGGCGGCCGGTCCGGTACTCGCGGGGACTTCCTGCGGTTGTAGATGTGGCCAGTGGAGATGTGGGCGAGGCGCTCGAATCGCTCGTCGCCGTAGACGTGGCACATGCGCCCGAGGATCACCTTGGTGACGGGTCCGGAGAGCTGGCCAAAGGCCTCGTCGACCTCGGCTGAGCACCATGACCGGCCCCTAGGCCGTCAGCCTCGCTGGGCTGGCTCCGGTGACCCGGGAGTCCGGTACCTGGAGTGGGCGCAGCTTCATCCAGGGCGGAAGGGACACGGCTCGCCGGATGCTCTACATGCCTGCGCTGGCCGCCATCCGAGCCAATACCGCCATCGGACGGAAGTACGCGGCGTTCCTCGAAGCCGGGAAGCCGCCCAAGGTCACCATCACGGCCGTCACGAGAAAGCTCGTCGTCCTCGCCAATGCCCTCGTTGAGCAGGATCGCCTGTGGACGCCGGAACCGCCCGTCACCGCCTGATAGCTACGTCATACCACCGCCCCGGACCCGCTCGCACTGGAGCCGCGACTCGCCCCGTTGGCTTGCGATATGGACAGGGCTTTTCAATGTTGGACTGACCGGCCTAGGGCTGGGAGACGGTTGGACAGGGGGTGGACAACAGTGCCCCGGGATTGTTATTAGGGAGAGAGTGGCACACGGCCCGATCCCGCTGCGCGAGGTTCAGGTGCGGTAACCATTCCATGAGGGGGGTATCGGAGAAGCGCACTGATTGGCCGCAGCACCCACATAGGAGCGAGATGTGGGGCAGGTCCAAATCTAGGTCCTTGGTCTCTCGGGGTCCAAGCTCCGACCGCTGCGAGGGTGGATGTCAGTGATTCAAGCCGCGGGCAATTGCGTCGGATTCTGTCATAGTGGGCCTTGGGGGCCGGCCTGCAGATGGCAGGAAGAGTGCCGGATGCGCACTTTGACCTGCGCGCTGTACGCGTGCGCCCCACTCGTGACGGCTGCGAGGACCGACTGGTAGCCGCACACCACCAGCTGTCCTTTCGGCGCATGTTCGTTCGGGCGAGCCTTGCGGCAGGTCGCAACCTTGAACGGGACTTGGCTGGCGCTGCTGGGATGACAGCCCGAAGCTCTGCGCGTGGCCGTGCGCGACCGCTGGATCGGCTGGTCCCGACAGCAGAAGCTGCGCCGCTTGCATCTGATCGCCCAGAATGTTCGCTTCGTGATCCCACCTGCCGCTGAAGGCCGCAAGAATCTGGCATCGAGGGTGCTGGGCCTGAGCCTGCGCCGCCTGGCGCACGACATCTTGCAGGCTCATGGCCACCCGGTGTTGCTGGCAGAGGCTCAGGCATCAGACTGCTGCTCCCCACCGGAGGTGCTTGCAATGTAGCAATAGCGCCTGAAAACAGTGTGTTGGCCGCGATTCACGGGATCCTCCCAGTTGCTTTAGGTCGTGCCGAAGGCCTTGGGCCGGTCGTTCCGGCATCGCTGCGCCCCAAGGGGTGCCTGCCGTGCAGTCCATGCCTCAGCTCCCATAGGTGCCCGCCCTGAGCCCTGCTCGTGGTTCATGCTCCACCCTCCTCGTCCGTGGCGAGAGGCTCCAACCGAGACACGCCAGGTTCCGGCAGCCGCACATGCAGCCCGCGCTGGCGGCCGTGAGTGACAGGGCAGGCTTCCATGCGGCCCGCCCGGACGCGGTTCCAAATGGTCTGGCGGGTCACGCCCAGACGTCGCGTCGCGGTCGCGACCGACACGACCTCCGCCGGCACCTCCGGGCGGAAACGGCTGCGCACCTCGCACGACCCGGCACTCCCCCGCACCGCACACTTGTCCGCCCAACGTGGAACAACACCCTCTCTGCCATGTCCCAACAATCTGAACCATCCATCGCCATTCAAGTTGGCATTCAACACCTGCACCTTCGGCGAAAGCGGACGGGCTGTGTCCCGTTAGCAGGCGGCCTGCGCGTGAACACTAGTCACGGGACTGTCCAACACCGGCCGGGGCAGTCTCGGTTCGCGGGACCGAATCGGGAATCCCTAGGTCCATGGCGTCGAGTCGCGACTCCACCCGTGCCCGCCGGCTCAGCTTCGATTTCGGAGACTCAACTGGCGACCCGAAGCTAGGCGGAGTCGGCTGCCCCGCCGGGGCCGGGAATCGTACCAGTTGTCCGGGTTCGGACACGGCACAGGTAGTCGTCCGCGCATAAGTACAGCGACGAGCCATCGTCCCCCCAGCAGAGGTTCGCGACGCGCCGCCCCGGGGAGATTCGGCCCAGCGCGCTTCCGTCGGGACGCAGCACCCAGACTCCGCCCGGGCCAGTGCAGAAAAGGTTGCCGTCGCAGTCGACCTTGATCCCGTCCGGGAGACCTGGGCCATCGCCGGTGCGGTCGGCGAAATCACAGACCGTGTGCGCCGATGCGAGCATGCCGTCGTCCCGGACTGGATAGCCGAGGACTACGGGGCGCTCCGGGTTGGACTGCGTGACATACAGTAACTGCTCGCCCGGAGCGAAGGCCACGCCGTTAGGATTCTCCAATTCGTCGCTGACCAGCGCGGCCTCGCGAGTGCCCTCGCGCACAAGGTACACACCGCAATAGTCGAGCTCTCGGCGAGGGTCCGCGTAGCGGCGGTGCAGCCCGTAGGCCGGATCTGTGAAGTACAGGTCGCCGCGGGCGTTCAGCACCAAGTCGTTGGGCGAGTTGAGCCGCTTGCCCCGATAGGAGTCCACCACCGTGACCTTGCCGCCTCCGTGCTCCAAGCGGGAGACGCGACGGTCGCCATGCTCACACGCCAGCAAGCGCCCCTCACCATCGAAGGTCAGACCATTCGACCCGGGTTCCTTGCCGTAGTAGGTGACGCCCGTGTAGCCGGACGGCTGCATCCAAGTGGACGCCCCATCGGCTTCGCTCCAGCGGTAGATCGCGTTACGAGGGATGTCCGAGAAGAGCAGGCAGCGCTGCCGCGCACTCCAGACGGGACCTTCCGGCCACGCGAAGCCCAGCTCGAGCAGTTCGATCCGCGTCCCCGCGGGGAGCAGACTGTCCAGCGCTCTGTCGAAGCGATCAATGCTGCCGACGCACCCGAAGCGGTCCATACGGACCATCTTAGCCACAGCTGCGGACCTCGGAGCCGAAGCCCTCGCGGCTGCTAACCAACTACCGCTCGGACAGGTCAGCCGCCGAGACTCAGGGGCTTGAGAGCAGCTGCCTTAAGCTGCACGGACTGGGAACCGCTTAGGAGCTTACGCAGCGCCGGTGCTTCGGGCACGCCACCGGCAACTGTGCATGAACCCCCAAGGCCTGCGCCAGCAGCAAGAATCCAGCACCGGCATCTGGGAGCGCGACGCAGCCGCCCGCCGAGGATGGCATGGGCCAGCGCCGCCATGCGACGCACGCCGCCCAATGCCCCGGGGTTTCGGGGGCCACAGTATCGGGAGATTGGGAGTCGTCTCCTTACCGCCAACCTACGCCTCGTCGATGACTGGCGAGCCGTCGCACGGGTCAACGCGTCCGCTCCGTGTCTCCCGAACGCGATCCGCCAAGCGCCAGGCCCTCGTCCGAGTCACGCTCCGATTCCGAACCCAGGGAGTTCCGGAGGCCGACTGTCGGGCGGGTGTGGCATCTCGGGTCGCGGACACTCTCCGGAGAGCGCCCCACCGGACCCGCTGTGCGGCGGTAGCCGGCCCTGCACTCCAGATCGCGGAACCCTGTTAGGGTGGCGACGAATTGCGCTGCCGGTAGGCTGGACCGTTGCGCGAGCAACCCTGCCAATGAGGGAGTAGGATCAGCGACTTGGAATTGCATCGGCCCCGGGAATCGGCTACATTGGGAACAGACGCTGCGCAGGCTGCGTCTGGAAGTGGGCCGGCGCCCGCTTTTTTTGTGGACTGAGCGGGATGCCATTCAACCGGGAAGCCATCGTCGAACGCGTCCGTCTCCTGACGGGGCGCATAGCTGCGGCGGAGGGCTTGGAAGTGGTCGAAACCGAATGGAAGGGCGCGTCCAAGGGTGGCACCTTGCGTGTCTTCATCGACAAGCCCACCGGCATCACGCACACCGATTGCGAGACGGTATCCCACCAGCTGTCCGCTGTGCTGGATGTGGAGGACCTGATCCCCTCGTCGTACCGCTTGGAAGTGTCCTCACCGGGACTTGACCGCAAGCTGTCCGAGCCCTCTCATTTCTCGCGCTTCCGAGGCCACAGGACCAGGATGCGCGTCAGCGAGCCGCTGGGAGGCCAGCGGCACGTCGACGGGCGGATCGAGGGCACCGGTCGAGGCTGTGTACGACTCAGGACTGACAAGGGCGATCTGCTGGAGATCGCGTACGAAGACATCGAGCTGGCGAGGCTGGTGGTCGAGTTCTGACCAAGGCGGCTGCGGAGCAGAGGGAGAACAGATGGCGCAAGGAATCCTCGGCGAGATCGAGAAGCTCAGCCAGCTCAAAGGCATCAATCCCGAGATCGTCCTCGAGGCGGTCAAGGACGCCATGCTGGTAGCGGCCCGCCGACACTACAAGTCTGGGGGGAACCTCCAGTCCGAGGAGAACCTAATCGCTGAGATCAACTCAGAGTCTGGACAGATCGACGTCTTCGCCGTCAAGAGGGTCACGAGCTTGGTGGCCAATTCGGCCACAGAGGTCAGCTTAGGGCTGGCGCGCAGGGTGGACCCGGGCGCGAAGATCGGATCGGAAGTGCGCTTCGCCAAGCCTACGCGACAGCTGGGTCGGATCGCGGCGCAGGTAGCCAAGCAGGTCATCCTCAGCAAGATCCGCGAAGCTGAGCGCGAGCGGGTCTGCGAGGAGTTCGAGGATCGGATCGGCACGATGGAGTACTGCACGGTCAAGCGGAGCGAGGGTTCGGACTTGGTCGTCGATATCGGGGGCACAGAGGCGTGGATGCCACGCCGCGAGCAGTCGCATCTGGAGAGCTACATGCCAGGTGACCGGGTACGAGTCGCGATTCAGCGGGTCGATATCGCAGGTCGCGGACCGGCTGTGGTGGCTTCGCGCGGCAGCACGGAACTAGTCAAGCGGCTCTTCGAGCAGGAGGTTCCTGAGATCTTCGACGGCACAGTGCAAATCATGGCCTGCGCCCGCGAGGCGGGCGAGCGAACCAAGATCGCTGTGGCGTCCAGGGACAGGAACGTGGACCCAGTCGGCGCCTGCGTGGGCATGCGGGGCATGCGGGTGCAGACCATCATTCGCGAGCTGCGCGGGGAGAAGATCGACATCCTCCAGTACTACGAGGATCCGGTGGACCTCGTGCGCGAAGCACTGAGCCCGGCAAGGGTGACCCGCGTGGAGCTGGTGGATCCTGTCCAGCGCCACATGGAGGCGATCGTGGACGAGTCGCAGCTCTCCTTGGCGATCGGCAAGAAGGGGCAGAACGTCAGATTGGCCTCCAAGCTGCTCGACTGGCGGATCGACATCAAGAGTGAGGACGAGAAACGGCAGGAAGTTGAACGGGCGCTGGCGGCCATGCGCGAGGGAGGGACACCGGTCCGCTTCCTGCTCCACTACGGCCTCAGCCCCGGCTTGATCAGTGCGCTGGAAGGCGCCGGGCTGGCGACGCTGCAAAGGCTGGCGGAAAGGACTCCCGAGCAGTTGCAGGAGATTCCGAGCGTGGGGCCGGAACTGGTGGAGCGGATCCGGATCGCCGCCGAGCAGTGCTTCGACCATCTGGCCCGAACGGCGGGAGCCGTTCCCATCGGGCTTCCAAGCGATTCACGTTCGCAGCCGGACCAGGAAGACACGCAGCCGGAGGAGCCGGCCAGCACGGCCCCCCCACCGGTGCTGCCTGGCGAACCGGACGCTGGAACCACTGAGGAGGTAGAGGACGACGAGGAAGTCGACTACGACTTGGCCGAACTGGAAGGCTTTGGTAGAATGAATCGTTACAGGGGCCCGGCTTCGGACATCCCTTTCCCTGAAGGGGGCCGAACCGGTGACGGCGCCGTGACCGATCCGGCGGCTGTGCGCGGGGGCGCGGCTGGGAAGTCAGCGCAAGAGGAGAACTACGATTCGGATTAACGAGTTAGCCCGGGAGCTGGGTGTCGATTCCAGCGAGATCATCGCGATTCTGCCCCAGTTAGGAGTCAAGGAGATCAAGTTCCACTCAAGCGCTTTGGATTCTTCGGTCGCCGACAAGGTTCGCCAGAGAATCGGCAAGCGCGAACGCAAGAAAAAGGCAGCGACCTTGCAGGAGCTGAAGCTGCCTAGCCGCAAGAGGCGTCGCGTCGTGCGGCACCCCAAGCCCAAGCCTAGTCGGCGTGGGTTCGGCGCGTCCGTTCCGCCCAAGATTCCGGTCGTCGGGACGCGAGCACCGTTCCGTCCGCCGGTGGGCCCAATGCGTCCCCCCGTCCGGAAGCCGTCCGGCCCGATACGGTTCCCGACCGGCCCAGCAGTCTCTGGCGGAGCAGCCACGCCTGGAGCGCGCGTGAGGCCGAAGGTTGCGCCACCGCTGCCCGCCAGGAGCCAGCGGGGACCCAAGGCGAAGGCCGCGCCGCCTGCGAGTCCATCGATTCCAATCCGGTCGCGTCCTCAGCCGCAGGCCGCGCCGAAGCCGCCCGCAGTCAGCAAGCCGCCTGCAGTCAGCAGGCCGCCGGCTCCGCCTAAGTCGCAGCCCGCTGCCCGAGCCGCACCCGCACAGCCTACTCGCCCCAAGGCGCAACCGCCCCTGCGGCCGCCCGCACCGCCGAGACTGCCACCTAGACGATCGGCTCCGCAGGTCGCCAAGCCGCCGAGCATGCCGATTGTTCAGGCTGCGCCACGCCCGGCACCCGCCATCAAGCCCCCAGCAGCCCCGACACCTGCCAAGCCCAAGCACGCGGCGCCCAAACGGCCGGTCACCGGGCAGCCGGCCACGCCGCCGGCTCCGCCGCTCACGCCTCCGCCAGCCAAGCGGCCGGCACCGACCCAGCCACGGCCGATTGTCCAAGCGCGGCCGACGGCCCAGACCCGGACCGTGCCGGCCCGGCCACCCAAGGCAATTCTTCGGCCCCAGCCTGCCAAGGTCGCCACGCGTAAGACAGGGCCTCTGCCCGGCAGGCCGCGGCCTCCAGCCCGGAGACCGCAGCCTGCAGCACCAAGCGTCTCGAGGCAGCCGCGACCGCACCAGGGCCCAGCTAGGCCAGGAATCCCCGTCAGGCCGATTCAACCTCCCAGCGTGGGCAGGCCCCGGCCCGGCGCCAGGGCGCGGCCGGCTGCGGCACCCGCGGCTCGGTCCAACATCCTAGTCCCGGGAAGGCCCATCCTTCCCAATCGCGCCAAGGCAGCCCCGATACCGGGAATCCCCACGCCTCCCCCCGGGCGGCCTCCGGGCTTCGGGCGAAGGCCACCCGGCGCTCTCATGCGGCCCGGCATGCCTGGACGACCAATGGGGGGCCGGCCGGGCGGGCCTCCGGGGCGTCCACATCGCTTCCGCCGCCCGCGACCACCCCAGCGCAAGCGCCGCGACCTAGAGGCCCTGCGTGAGAGCAAGATCCAGAAGCGACGGCGCCGGGTCGAAATCCCGAAGGCTCCCAACCGGGAGATCTTCGCCGCCGACGGCACCACCGTTAAGGAGCTCGCCGAGAAGCTGGGCATCAAGGCCAGCCAGATCATCAAATCGCTGGTCGAGAAAGGGAAGTTCGCGACCATCAACCAGCCACTGGAGCTGGACGCCATCAAGGAGATCGCCAAGTACTTCGGAGCCTCGGTCGAAGAGCTGACCTTCGAGGAGGAGGCCGTTCTCGACATCGAGCAGGACGAGGCGGCCGAAGACAACGAGGTCCGTCCGCCGGTGGTCACGATCATGGGCCATGTTGACCACGGAAAGACTTCGCTGCTGGACGCCGTTCGGTCCACCAACATCGCGGATCGAGAAGCCGGCGGCATCACACAGGCCATCGGCGCCTACCATGTCGTGCAGAACGACAAGCGGATCGTGTTCATCGACACGCCCGGCCACGAGGCTTTCACCAAGATGCGCGCCCACGGCGCGTCGGTGACCGACATAGTCGTGCTCGTCGTGGCAGCCGACGACGGAGTG
The DNA here is from genome assembly GCA_963662745.2 of Bryobacterales bacterium. Lineage (GTDB taxonomy): Bacteria > Acidobacteriota > Terriglobia > Bryobacterales > UBA6623 > VXMF01. Next base: position 601,498 of record CAXXUI010000001.1, on the reverse strand, counting down.
ATGCCGCAGACGCTGGAGGCGATGGATCACGCCAAGGCGGCCGGCGTCCCGATCATCGTCGCTGTCAACAAGATGGACTTGCCCAAGGCGAATCCCGACCGCGTGCAGCAGCAGCTCGCCGACCGTGGTCTCGTGGCCGAGGACTGGGGCGGGGACACCATCTTCTGCAGTGTCTCGGCCAAGACTCACGAAGGCATTGAGAACCTGCTGGAAATGATCAACCTCGTCGCCGAGGTCCGCGAGTTGCGGTCCAATCCCGCCCGCTCGGCAATCGGCGTGGTGATCGAGGCCAAGCTGGACCGCGGGCGAGGCCCGGTGGCCACCGTGCTGGTGCAGAACGGCACGCTGCGCATCGGCGACACGTTCGTGGTCGGTTCGGTCCTGGGCAGAGTAAGGGCCATGATGGACGATCGAGGCCAGCAGGTCAGGGAGGCCGGTCCGGCGACCGCGGTGGTGGTGCTGGGATTGAAGGAGATCCCCGAGCCCGGCGACCAGCTGTCCGTCATCACCGACGAGGACCGCGCCAAGAAAATCGTTCAGTACCGCAGCGAGAAGGCCCGCGAGCAGGCTCTGGCAAGGACGGCCCGCCAGACTTTGGAAAAATTCCAGGAGCAGCTTGCCGCCGGCCATGTGAAGGAGCTGCCGCTGGTCGTGAAGGCGGACGTGCAGGGTTCGGCGACGGTGCTGGGCGACATGCTCGGCAAGCTGACCAGCGACAAGGTCAAAGTGCGCGTGATCCACTCCGGCGTGGGGGCCATCAAGGAAGGCGACATCCTGCTGGCCATCACATCGGGCGCGATCGTAATCGGATTCAATGTCCGCCCCGAACGGTCGGCCGCGGCGCTGGCCGAGCGTGAAGGCATCGACATCCGGCTCCACACCGTCATCTACGAGCTCGTAGACGAGCTCAAGCTGGCGCTGGCCGGGCTGCTGGACCCGATCCGCGAAGAGGAGTTCCTCGGGCGTGCCGCAGTGCTGGAGGTGTTCAACATCACCGGCGTGGGTACGGTCGCGGGCTGCCTGATGGAGGAAGGTGTGGCCCTAAGCACAGCTTCGGCCCGCCTGCTCCGGGACAACATCGTCGTGCATACCGGGCGTCTTGGTTCGTTGAAGCGATTCAAGGACGACGTCAAGGAGGTCCGCGCGGGCCAAGAATGCGGCATCCACTTCGAGCGGTTCAACGACGTCAAGAAGGGCGACGAGATCGAACTCTTCAGAGTGGTTGAGATCGCCCAAGACATTGATGAGCTGATCACTATCTGACGGCGGATGCCGGGCCGCCTGCGCCGTTCGGGCGGCCCAATGGCAGTTAAGGCATCCTGCCCGCTGCCGCCACCCGGGTGAAGCGAGGGCCTGCCGAGCGTGGACTTCGAACTCGGAACGCTCTATTTGGAAGTCCGGATCGACCATTCACGATCGCTCAAGGACAAGCGGGCCGTGCTGCGGTCCCTGAAGGACCGCCTGCGGAGACGGCACAATGTGTCAGTGGCGGAGGTTGGATTCCAAGACAGCCTGCGCGACTCGACGGTCGTTGTGGCCGCTGTGGCTGCAAGCCGGCATGGCACCCGACGCATCTTGGATCTCGCCCGGTGCGAAGCGGAGCGAGTGCTCGGCCCCAGCTTGGTGCGCACGGTCATCGACGCTTGAACCACCCTTTAGCTGACTTCGACTGCCCTGCCCTCGGCCGGCGACCAGGCTGGCGGCCTGTAAACTGGTGCTGGACTGACCGCGCTGGGCGCGGGTGAGAGGGAGCCATGCAAGACCGCCACCGACCCGACCGCTACAGCCCGCCACGACGCTTGGCGGGTGCTTGGTTCGTTGTGTGGGCGGTGGCTGGGCTTGGCGGTCTGCAGGCCTGCTCCTCTCGCCCCGCACAAGATGCGGCAGAGGTCTTCGACGTGGTTGTTTACGGCGGCACCTCGGCGGGAGTGGCAGCGGCCGTGCAAGCGGCTCGCATGGGATCTACGGTGGCCCTCGTCTCCCCAGACGAGCACCTCGGCGGGCTGTCGTCGGGCGGGCTGGGTTGGACCGACACGGGAAACAAGGCCGTGATCGGCGGACTAGCCCGTGAGTTCTACCACCGGATCTGGCTGCACTACGAACGGCCGGAGGCATGGAAGTGGCAGAGTCGCGAGGAGTACGGCAATCGCGGGCAGGGCACGCTCGCGATTGACGGCGACCGTCGCACGATGTGGATCTTCGAACCGCATGTCGCGGAGCGGGTCTTCGAGGACTTCGTTAGCGAAGCGGGCATCGAGCTCCGGCGCAACTCCCCGCTGCAGCGCGACGGAGGAGTCACCGTGGCCGACACCCGGATCGTGTCGCTTTCAACCTTGGACGGCTCGGTTTTCAGGGGAGACTCGTTCATCGACGCCTCGTACGAAGGAGACCTGCTTGCAGCAGCCGGGGCCAGCTATCGCGTGGGACGGGAGAGCAGCCAGGAACACGGCGAGACTTGGGCTGGAGTACAGAAGGGCGCCAGACACCACCGGCACCACTTCCCGCCCGGCGTGGATCCCTACATCGTCCCTGGGGACCCCTCCAGCGGCCTGCTGCCCCGCATCAGCCCGGATCCGCCCGGCGAGGCCGGCCAAGGCGACCAACGCATCCAAGCCTACTGCTACCGGATGTGCCTGACCAAGGTCCCAGCAAACCGCATCCCCTTCAGCAAGCCGCCCGGCTACGACGCTTCCCAATACGAGCTGCTGCTCCGCGTCTTCGCCACGGGCTGGCGCGAGACGTTCCAGAAGTTCGACCCCGTGCCGAACGCCAAGACCGACACCAACAACCACGGCCCCTTCAGCACGGACAACATCGGAAGAAACTACCGCTACCCGGACGGCAGCTACGAAGTCCGGGCCGCGATCATTGACGAGCACAAGGGCTACCAGGAAGGCCTGATGTATTTCCTGGCCAACGATCCGAGAGTGCCCAAGGATGTGCGTGACGAGTTCTCCCAATGGGGCTTGGCAGCCGACGAATTCGCCGCCACAGGGCATTGGCCGCATCAACTGTACGTGCGGGAGGCGCGCCGGCTCGACGGCGAGTACCTGATGACTGAGCAGGACTGCTTGGCGCTGCGGGAGACTCCGAATTCGGTCGGCATGGGGTCGTACGCGATGGACTCACACCATGTGCAGCGCTACGTGACCGACGACGGCCATGTCCAGAACGAGGGAGACATCGGTGTCAAGCCCTCCAAGCCGTACCGGATCTCATACGGCGCACTGACACCCCAGCGGGAAGAACTGACCAACCTGCTCGTCCCGGTGTGCGTGGCGGCGACCCACATCGCTTACGGGTCAATCCGGATGGAACCCGTGTTCATGATCCTAGGCCAGTCCGCGGGAACTGCGGCCGTGCTCGCCGCCAGTGGCGGACTCGCCGTCCAGGAACTGGATTACGAGGTGCTCAGGGACCGCCTGCTGGAAGACGGGCAGGTGCTGGAACTCACCAGCGACTGACCCGAGCGCCACCTAGATCCGAGCCGCCTCGCCCGCCCCGCCGGCGCTGCTAACCTGTCGCCATGAGGTTACTGATGCTCGTCGCGTCCTTCGCAGCTCTTGCGGCCGGAACAGCCTTGGGCGAAATTGAGTTCCGCGAACAGCAAATCGAGGACCAGCTGGGAATTGGTTACGCCGTGCTCTGCGAGGATGTGGACGCCGACGGTGACACCGACATCGTGGCCCTCAACGAGACGCAGGTCGCATGGTGGAGCAACCCGTCTTGGGAGAAGCACGTGGTATTGGATGGCGAGACGGAAGCGGACAATGTGGCGATCGCGGCGCAGGACATCACCGGAGATGGCAAGATCGAGTTCGCTCTTGGAGCGGCTTGGCGACCGAGCGACACGGCGGGCGGAGGCACGCTGCAGTGGATCCGGCGCAGAAGCGATCCCGGCTTGGAGTGGGAGCTGTTCCCGCTCGGCAACGAACCCACCACGCACCGCATGCGGTGGGCCGACACTGACGGGGACGGCAGGTCCGAGCTCATTGTGGCCCCGCTGCACGGCAGAGGCACGAGCGGGCCGCAGCATTGGATTGGCCAAGGTATCCGACTGCTGGCTCTCACGCCACCCGACGCTCCGGAAAGCGCGGCATGGCAGGAGGAGGTCATCGACAACACCTTCCACGTCGCCCACAATTTCTGGGCGCTGAACTTCGACACCGATCCGGCAGACGAACTGCTGGTCGCCTCCTACGAGGGGGTCCACCTGCTGGACCGGGAGGGCCGAGGATGGTCTCGGACACGCATAGGTTCAGGCTTTGAAGGCGCATCCATTCGCGGCGCTGGGGAGGTCAAGTTCGGGACGTTGGCATCCGGTCGCCGCTACATCGCCACGGTCGAACCATGGCATGCCAATAACATCGTCATCTACGACGAACCCGACGATCCGCTGACGCGTTGGAAGCGGTCCGTGGTGGTCCGCCGTCTCAACGGGGGACACGCGCTCTGGACCGCTGACCTAGACGGCGACGGGGACCAAGAACTCGTATTCGGGTGGCGGCTGAAGGGCAGCATGCCGTTCGACCGGCCGGGTGTGGCGATCTACGATCCCAGCACTGGAGACGTGCAGATCATAGACTGGGGTGGAATGGCGACCGAGGATGTGATCGCGGCCGACCTGAACGACGACGGACGGCCCGACATCGTGGCCTCCGGCCGAAGCACGCACAACTTGAAGATCTACTGGAACCAAGGTCCCAAGCCGGAACGCCAATAGCCTGCCGGCGCAGGCCCTGCCTACGGCTTCGTTTCGTCGCGATGGCTGTTCACGATCGCCCCCAGTTGGGCGGCGTGGTGCGAGTCGTGCCAGATCATGAACTCGACCTGTGACTGCCAGTCGCGAATCGCCAGCCGCTCGTTCGAAACCGGACGATCGAGATCGCTCTCGCTAAAGGCGGCTATGGCCACCCGGACCGCCTCTCTCCCCTGGACCAGCTCGTCATGGATCTTCTCTGGTGCGGGATAGGCGGCCAAGTCGTCGAGGCAGGGGCTGCCGTTGCCGTAGACATCCTTCCAGTCGGCGAGCGGATGATGCCGCAGGCCGCGGTACAACCGCAGCGAACCCCTCTCGTAGAAGGCGAGATGACCGGCGATCCAGAGTCCGTGGGGCCCTCCGGGACGGAAGCGCCGCCCCCAGAGGCCATGCTCGGCGATGTAGGCCAACTGAGACTGACTGACCTGCCAGCTGAAGTCGAGACGGGCAAGGAGCCGCTCCAAGCGACTGAAGCTTGATGGACTGTCTTTCATTAAATCCCTTCGGCGCCAGACCGGTCGCCCGGCCTAGCGGGGGGCATTCGACCGCCCCCACGCCAATCTCTAGGATACCGCCAATCAGGGAGAGTCCGCCGTAACAAGGGTGGGAGGCCAGCCGGCCTCACTGCCATCCTCCGGCTGACGCCACCCAGCCGGCTGCAACAGCAACCGCCACAACCCGCATTGCCGGCCAGCGGGCCAGGAACAGCAGTGCTGCAGCGACAACGGCGATGATCCAAGCGGGCCACGAGTACAGCGTCGCCTGCCCGAGATCGATCGCAACGACCGCCATCAGTCCCACGGCCGAAGCATTGATCGCATCCAGGAAGGCCGCAGTCCACGCAGATGCCCTCAGCTTGGCGACCAGCGGGTTGAGAATCCAAGTGAATCCGAACGCCGGCAGGAAGATCCCCGCTGTCGCAACTGCCGCGCCTGGCAGCCCTCCGACCAAGAAGCCGACGAATGTCGCCGTCGTAAGTACTGGACCGGGTGTGAATTGCCCGACCGCGATCGCATCCAGCAGTTGCTGCCTTGTCAACCAGCCATAGCTGTCGACCAGCCCCCCCTCCAGAAAGGCGACCAAGACGTATCCGGAGCCATACAGCACGGAACCGACCTTGAGAAAGAACAGTCCCAGCTTGGGCAGACTGGCTTCCGAAGCAGCCGAAGCGGCTCCGGGCCCGAGCCCCAGCGCGAACCAGCTCGCCGCGAGAGCGTTGAAGACGCGAGGCAGCTGGAGGAACAAACCTCCAGCCAAGCCTCCCAGCAGGATGGCCGGAACCTCGCCGATACCACCGGCGACAGCTGCAGCCACTGCCGTCGCGATAGCCGCAAGGCGCCAGTCCGGGATCGCCCTTCTGCCCAGCTTCCACACCGCAGCAAGGATGATCACGAGCACTGCGGGGCGTACTCCCGCCAGTACGGACTCCACGGCGGGAAGCACTCCGAACTCCACGTAGAGCCAAGCGAGGGCCGCGGTGATTCCGGCGGCAGGCAGGATGAAGCCTGTCCCTGCTGCGACCAATCCCGCGGCACCGCTGCGTTCGTACCCGAGATGCATGGTCATTTCTGTGGAATTGGGCCCCGGAATCAGGTTGGTCGCACCCATCAGGTCGAGAAAGCGCTGTCGCGCCATCCATGCCCGCCGGGACACAAATTCGTCCTCCAAGAGGGCGACATGGGCTGCCGGCCCTCCGAACGCTATCAGCCCGAACCGGAAGAACAGGCAAAGACTTCGGCGATGCTTCGCAAGCGCTTCTGAGAATCCATGACACCTCCAGGGACCTGCACTCAACCTTGGGGAAGGAGATCCACCGCCCGCACTCCGGCCGCTCTCAGGACGCCTGCAAGGCAGTCCATGGCACGGGCCGCCATCCGACTGGTAGGAGGCACCAAGTGACTATCGCGAGACGTCATCCAGCACCGGGATTCGCCAGACGAAGTACAGTCCGTATGCGCCGGCGGCTGCGATTCCAGCGCGCGCGGCCCACGGCAGGCCACCGAACGCGATGGACAGGCAGACGGCCGCCCCGGCACCGACGATCGCAACCCACTTGACTCGGCGACCGATTGCCCGGTGCCGGTTCCAGCCCTCAAGGATCGGGCCGAATGTCTTTGAGCGGACGAGGCGCCGGTAGAGCGGCGGCGAAGACCGGATCAGGAAGTAGCTCGCTAGGAGGAGGAACGGCGTGGTGGGAATGCCGGGCAGGACCACTCCGATTCCACCCAAAGCCACGAAGAGCACGCCCAATGCGGTGTAGATCCAGCGCACGGCCCCCGATGCGAGTTCGACCGTGTGAACTGCGGATGCACTGCCGCTGTCGGTGTCCGAAGAGCAATCCGAGCGGCTCCGATGTGGCAAGATCCTCAATTCCAACCGAATGGGTGACAGAACTAACTGACGATTCCAGAATAACCGCTCTCGGAGCGGGCGGGAACGATCTCGGAATCCGGGGCGGGTAGCGGCTGTACGACGTCACCTGAGCGGGCTCCGCGGAGGCTGCCGGCGAGTGCGGGGCAGGCGCTGTGGCGCCCGGGAGCGGCAGCCATGGTCCGGAAACCAGCCCTGACTGGCTTCGACGGAGCGCCGGTAAGTTAGAGGACGAGCTGGCATCCGCCGGTATTGGCTCCGAGGGCCATTCCATCACACCTGTTGTCGCCAAGCGTGGTGACTCACTGCCGTGAGCAGCGGGCCTGTCGGACCCGCATTGGAGCGACAAGGACCTGATGCTGGGATTGTCCGCTGGGAGGCGTCTCCGGATCCGCGACTGGGACTGAGGTCAGCGCCATTGCAGGCCGGCGCGTCCTCCGTGCCACCGGGGGACGGCTGGACACGACTGTGCGGTATGTGGGTGCATTCGGAGGGAGGAACTGGTTGGAAGGCTGGACTCTCTTCGGTCCAGAGTCGGCCTAGTCGGTCGCCGGAGAGACCGAGCAAGGCGCCGAACCCGATTAGCTGGCGGTCGGTCTGGCTGCTCCGCTTCGGCTCAGATTGCGTGACAACCCAAGCCGTCTACTTGGCAATCGGTGCGGACTACTCGGGACGCAAGCGGGCGCTCGGGATGTGGATCGAGTCGGCCCAAGGTGCCAGCTTCTGCCTGAGAGTGCTCAAGGAGCTGCAGCGGCCTGCTGGGGCCCCTCGCTACCGACATGCCACGGTCCCAAGGCGTACACGGAGTTTTCTGACACCCTCACGCGCGGATGGGGCTTCCGGTCCAGAGATTCGCCCGGCCCGCCCCCGCATCCTGCATAGTGGCGCTGCGCGTATCATGGACCTTGTTTCTGCAACCACCCAAGACCGCGAGCAATCAAGAGACACCGATGCGACATCCATTTCGTCTGCCAGCGCCCATGCGAACCGCCGCTGTGGCAACGCTAGTGGCCCTCTGCGCCACCCTACCGCTGCATCCTCAAAGCCCCCGCTTCCAAGGCCCAAATGTACTGTTCATCGGCATTGATGACCTCAATGACTGGATTGGGCCGCTCGGCGGGCACCCCCAGGCAAGGACACCGAACTTGGACAGGCTGGCCGAGCGCGGCGTGACGTTCACGCGCGCCTATTGCCAGGCCCCAGCCTGCAACCCGTCCAGGACCAGCCTGATGACCGGCCTGCGCCCCTCGACGTCGGGCGTCTACGGGAACGCGGATGTGTGGCGTGACGCACTACCCGACGCCGTGACCCTCCCGCAGCATTTCATGCTGCACGGCTACGAGGTTCTAGGCGGAGGCAAGACTTTCCACGGCCCTCAGAACGAGGCGGCGTCGTGGGAGGCGTACTACCAGTTCAAGGGATTCCTGCATCCGAAGCTCAAGCCGGCGAACGGCATCGCGGGCACCGGCCATTTCGACTGGAGCGGACTGCCGGCGCGGTCCGAGGAGACCGAGGACCACAAGCTGGCCGCGTGGGCGGAGCGCTACTTGCTTGAGGAGCATCGCCGGCCGTTCTTCCTCGCCGTGGGATTCTACCGACCGCACCTGCCTTGGTACGCCCCCCAAGAGTTCTTCGACCGATTCCCGCCGTCAGCCACGGAACTCCCTCCCACCGTCGACGGAGATGTCGACGATGTCCCTGCTTCGGCACTGCGCAGCTTCCGGGATCACGACCGGGTCACCAGCCACGGGGAGTGGAACAAGGCCGTGGCGGGCTACCTCGCCTGCATCAACTACGCCGACGCCAACGTCGGAAGGGTGCTGCGAGCCTTGGACGAGGGCCCGAACGCTCGCGACACAGTCGTGGTGGTCTGGAGCGATCACGGCTGGCAGCTGGGCGAGAAGCGGCAGTGGCGGAAATTCACGCTCTGGGAGCGCTCGGCTCGCGTCGCGCTGATGCTGGCCGGGCCGGGCGTCCCAGCCCGGGACAGGAAAAGCGGGCGCACCGTCGAACTGCTCGACCTATACCCAACCCTGATCGACCTTTGCGGACTGCCCGATCGGCCGGAACTAGAGGGGCGGAGTCTGCGGCCCCTCTTGGCGGATCCCGATGCGGAATGGGCCAAGCCTGCAATTACCAGCATCGGTCCGGACAAGGTGAGCGTGCGGACCGAACGCTGGCGCTACATGAGACACCCCGACGGCGAGGAGCTCTACGACCACGAAGTGGATCCCTTGGAATGGAGGAACCTCGCCACGAGCGAGAACCACGCCGCTACCAAGCGCCGGCTGGCTGCGCTACTTCCGAAGGAGCCGAGCCGCAAGAATGTCCAGCAGTACAACGAACTGCCGGAGTCGCAGCGCCGGCTCGTCGAAGTGCCTGAGGGCAGGTTCCGCAAGTCGGACCCGTCCAACTACGTACCGCTCAGGGAGACGGTCGATTGAGAGCTCTATAATCGGGGCGTCTGCAACGGCAGGGGCTTTGCGCAACCGCCGTTGAGCAACGAACGGAGCGGAACCAAATGAGCATCACACGAAGAGCATTCATCGCTTGGGCGTCGGCCTCCCCCTTGCTGGCCTCAACGCAGGTCCGCCAAGTCCACGTCCAGAAGGTGTTCGACTCACCCGGGCCGAAGCCCAATGGCCTGCAGGCCACGGACGAAGGCCTGTGGATCCTTGACCAGGGGGACAACCACGCCTACCTGGTGGACTACGGCAGCGGCAAGGTGCTACGGGACTTGGCCACCGAGACCCAGGCCGGGAGCGGCATCACGTTCGACGGCTCCGCCATCTGGACGGCCTCAACGTACAGCCGGGAGATCATCAAGATCGACGCTCACAGCGGCAAGACGATCCAGAAGTTCGAGTCGCCCGGATCGGGCGTCGTGGCTTGGACAATCGGTCGCAGGAGCCCCTTGGCTCCCCCGGCCAAGCCGTCCGTGGGGCTGGCGCAACCGCAGCGCCGAAACGCTACCGGAGCGCACGGCATGGAGTGGCGCGACGGCAGGCTCTGGGTCGCAGTGCCGCCGTCGCAGACGATCTACCGCATCGAACCCGATACCTTCCGGATCGAGAAGCAGTTCCCGACCGCCGGGAACCGGCCCCACGGCCTCGGCTGGGAAGGCAAGTGGCTCTGGTGCGCCGAGTCCAACGAGAACGCGTTCTTCCGGTTCGACACAGAGACCGGCAAGGCCGACATGCGAATCCAGCTGGCCGACTCGGACCCGTTGCCCCACGGAATGACCATCAAGGACGGGTGGATGTGGTACTGCGACGACGTCGGAATCGTTTGCAAGTTCCGGCTGAGCGCCTGAGCTACCCGGCGGGCGGGCCTCCCGCTAGCGAAAGTCCGCCGGCACGGCCGCCCTCTCGACCCAGTACTCGGGCGGATGGTTGTTGAACCGACTGGGGTGAAATTCCCCTACCAGGGATGACTCGGCGCCGGACTCGGGAATCGAATCCTCCTCGCCCAAGGCCCAGAACGCAGCATTGACGAGCATCTGCCGAACACCGTGCTCAAGCAGGTCCGTCGAGGTCCCCATCGTGGTACCGAAGACCCGGCCTGTCTCCCCTCCTGGCACTTGGTAGCTCTTCGTCCACGCAACCGGCATCATCGGATCGTTCTTGCTCTCGACTGGCTCGCTGTCGGTGGGCCGCATACCGTAGGTGGGATCCTCCTCGTCGTATTCTCCGGCCCGCGCCATGACCTGGCCGTACACCAGCGGCTCCGAATCGCCGGGCAGCGGGAGGCGCACGGTGTACACATCCGCGGCGCTCCAGATGTCATCGCCCTGCACGCCCCGCAGAATCGGATGGCTCCGGCTTGCTTCCGACACCACACCCCGGCAGGACTCGTGCTTGTGGCGACCATGGTGCGCCACCCACCGCTCGCCCACCACGAGGCGTCCGAAACCGTCTAGCCACTCTTGCATGGGGCCGGGGTATCCGTCACCGTAGTGGTCGTACGGCCCCCAAGCGTCGGCCGGAATGTCCGGCGGCGGGACCGTTTCGGGATCGTCGGCCCTGCGGAGGGCGCGTAGATGAGCGAGGACCTCCCGGTGGAGCTCGGGCTGCGGAGCGAAGGCGTGGGTCGCGGTCCGCAGGCCGATGACTGGCTTGCCGGCCTTGAGGTACCGGTCGATCGGCGCCATCTGCTGCTCCGGAAGGACCCTCCAGCGGGTCAGAATGAACATCAGGTCGGCATCATCAAGGTTCTCCATGCCGGGAATGTTGGTGTTGGCATGTGGATTCACGATCCCGGTTTCAGAATCGATAGCGAACAGAACCGTGCTACGGAACCCGTGGTGCTCCGACAGCATGCGGGCCAGCATGGGCAGGCCCTCTTCCGACCGATACTCCTCGTCTCCAGAAACAAGGACAACATGCCGGCCGCCACCGGCACCCGCCCCAGAAGGCTCGTATCGGAGCAGGTAGCCCGGCGCTTCCTCAGCCGGCTGGGGCGCGGGTGCCGCGCAGGCAGTCAGGGCCGCAACTGCGACGAGAACTGTAGCGATTCGATGCGTACTCATGGGGGCCAGAGGCCAGTGTAGCCCACTCGTGCGCCGCCGGCGGGCAATGCACCGTCGCCCGAACGGGCGACCGGCGGGGCCTGCAGCCGAGCAGGCCGACCCAAGCGTCAAGCCCTCTTGGGGCCGAATGCCTCCCGCTTCTGCAACGGTATGAACTCCCGGTACCGCTCAGGAAGACGCATCATCCGGCCCCTGCGATCTGTGACGGTGTGCAGTGTCTCGCCGCTGGCCAGCAATTCGTCGCCGCGCCGCATCTCGTAAGCGAAGCGGACCGTTCTGGACCGCGACTCCGCGACCCAGCAGGCCACTGTGATCCGATCATCGAAGCGCGCCGGGGCCCGGTAGCGGCAGTGCGCCTCGGTGACCACGAGGAATGCGCCGCCGTCTGACTCCATCTCACGGTACTCGAAGCCGGCCTCCCGGCAATAATCCACTCGGGCCACCTCCATCCAGACCAAGTAGTTCGCGTAGTAGGCCACTCCCATCTGGTCCGTCTCGGCGTACCGCACCCGAATGCGGCTGATGGATACCGTGCGGCGCACTGCGCTACCTCTTCATGGAGGCGAGGAAGTCGGCATTGGTGCGGGTCTTGCTGAGCCGGTCCCGCAGCAACTCCATGCATTCGACCGTTCCCAAGTTGCTCATCACCTTGCGCAGCACCCAGGAGCGCTGCAGAGTGGCGCGGTCGAGCAGCAGCTCCTCCTTCCGCGTGCCGCTCTTGTGGATGTCGATGGACGGGAAGATGCGCTTGTCCACCAGTTTGCGGTCCAGGTGAACCTCCATATTGCCGGTTCCCTTGAACTCCTCGAAGATGACTTCATCCATCCTGCTTCCCGTCTCCACCAGGGCCGTGGCCACGATCGTGAGCGATCCGCCCTCCTCCATGCTTCTCGCGGCGCCGAAGAACCGTTTCGGTCGCTGCAGGGCGTTGGAGTCCACGCCCCCCGACAGGATGCGACCGGAAGCCGGCACTACTGCGTTGTAGGCTCGGGCGAGGCGGGTGATGGAATCCAGCAGGACTACGACGTCCAGCTTGTGCTCCACCAGTCGCTTGGCCTTTTCGATCGCCATCTCGGCGACTTGGACATGCCTGGTCTGAGCGGCGTCGAAGGTGGAGCTCACCACCTCACCGCGCACTGACCTCTCCATGTCGGTGACCTCCTCTGGCCGCTCGTCGATCAGCAGCACGATCAGCCTGACCTCCGGGTGGTTCTCCGTAACCGAGTTGGCGATCGACTGCAGGAGCATCGTCTTGCCCGTGCGAGGCGGCGCAACAATCAAGCACCGCTGCCCCTTGCCGAGCGGCGAGATCAGGTCCATGATCCGGCCGCTGTAGTTCTCGCGGGCGGTCTCAAGACGCAGCTGCCGCTCCGGGTAGTAGGGCGTTAGGCTGTCGAAGGCGATCCTGTACCGGGCCTCGCCGGGGTCGCAGCCGTTCAGAGCGTCCACGCTTACCAAGGAGAAGTAGTTCTCTCTCTGCTGAGGTGCGCGCGCCTTGCCCCCGACAGTGTCGCCGTTGCGGATTTGGTGCTCGCGCAGCAGCGTCGGCGGAACGAACACATCGTCGCGTCCGGGCAGGTAGTTGGATGCGGGCGAGCGCAGGAAGCCAAAGCCTTCGGGCAGGGTTTCCAGCACACCCTCCACACCCAGCAGGCCGTCATCGTCGGCCTGCGCTTGAAGAATCCGAAAGATTAGCTCGTGCTTGCGAAGGCCGCCGACGCCTTCGATCTCCAAGCTGCGAGCCAACCTTGCCAAGGACTTGATGTCCTGCTGACGCAGTTGGGCTGAGGTCATGGGCAAACGGGTGGCCGCAGAGCCACCGGGGCGGTTCCCGGACAGGGAAGGCCCAGACGGGCGGAAACCCGTCTAGCAACCTCATTGTAGCCCATTCCCGGATCTCGAAGCGGGCGGACGGAAGAGATGCCTCGCACTCTCGGTGCGGATCCCTGTGCCGGGGTCTCAAGACGGTGGTTCCGCCACCGCAGCAGAGAGCGTTCGATCCGTGCCGCACGGGAAGCCTCCCCGTTGGTCTGATTGGGTGGCGGACTGGCCGGGTTGCCGCTGTCCGTCACCGGGTTGCGGCGAAGTGCCGGGCACCGGAAGCCTCTCCCAGCACACTCGGGAAGAATTCCGCTTGGCCGGCCGACCAACGGCGACGCCCGCCGGCACCACGGGCCGTTTCTTGGAACACAGCGCAGGATTCTCAGTCCCCAGCAAGCGTTCTCCGCCCTGCGGCCGTTGCAGCCGGCACTCGGACTTCTTCACACCTTGGGAGGCGCTCTCGGCGGACACCTCCCGCCAACTCATGCCCTAGGTCTCGGGCCCTGATACAGCCGTGAGCCTATTGATGACCCCAAGTCCAAGCCCGCCGGCGGTAGGCGAGTATCGAGCGCTGCCGCAACGCCTGCCGTGAGGGACCCACCATCGCGACGGGAGCGGCAGCGGTGCCCCCGGGGCTCCCGGTTCTGGCGGGTCCGCAGGTTGAACGACCACCTCGCTTCGTCCCGCGCTTGGAAGTTGCCTGAGCGATCAGGCCACGCGGTTGCGGGGATTGCCTGCCAAGGCCGAGAAGGCATTGTCGACGGCGAGGCGCAAGCCTGCTTCGAGCGCTTCCGGCGTGACGCCGCCCGAATGGGGCGTCATCACGACGTTGGGCAGGCCAGCGAGCGGGTGACCGTGCGGAAGAGGCTCCGTAGCGAAGACATCCAGCCCGGCTCCCTGGATGCCCCCTTCCGTCAGCGCTTCCACCAACGCGCCCTCGTCCACGACCGCGCCGCGGGAGGTGTTGATCAGGATCGCGCTCGGCTTCATCAACCGCAGCTCCCGCCGACCCACCATGCCAGCGGTCTCAGGGGTCAGGCGCACATGCAGGCTCACCATGTCGCTCGTCCGGTAGAGCTCCGGCAAGCTCACGAGCCGGACACCCAAGTCCTCCAGCGGCTTGCCGGCCGGAGTGCGTGTCCACGCCACGACCTCCATGCCGATGCCCCTGGCGATCCGAGCGGTCTGCTGGCCGATCGCCCCGAGGCCGACGACGCCCAAGATCTTGCCGTGCAACTGGCTGACGAAGCCGCGCGGCCACGCCCCCTTCCGGGTCTTGGCGTCTATGCGGGGGATGTCGCGGGCTACCGCCAACATCAGCGCCAGCGAGTGCTCCGCCATGGCCGCCGCCGAGACGCCCGGCGTGTTCGTTACGATCACGCCGCGCTCCGCCGCCGATGCCAGATCGACATGGTCCGTGCCCGTCCCCCACAGTGACAGCACCCGCAGATGCGGGCAGGCGTCGAACACGTCTCGTCCGAACTCGACCGACGATCGGATGTTGATCACCGAGTCGGCTCCGCCGATGCGCTCCAGCAGCGTGGCGGTTGAATCCGGCAGACTGGCGTGGTAGCCCACTGCAGCGCCGTCCTTCAGGACCCGGAACGCTGCGCTCGGCCCCAGCACCGGCGGATAGTCGTCTGGAACCACGATGCGCGGTCGCTTCATGCCGCTCCTCCTTCCATGCCCCCACGCGCCTCTGCTAGCTGAAGAACCAGTACAGAACGCTGATCGTCACGCACAGCACCGCCGCCAGCCGGCGGGGATCCGCTCCCGAACCTGACCACCTCCCGACCAAGGCGCCCAGCGGGCTCTCCCAAGTCAGCCCTTCGACCTGCTCCCGGGACGGCTCCGGCGTCAGCCTGCTGACCACAAAGAAGATTCCGCTGCAGAAGACCGTCATCCAGAACGCCTGGAGCATGAACGGCACTCCCCAACCGTCCGTGATCAGCTTGAAGCCGCTAGCGTCCTTGAAGTCAAGCACGAAGGCGGTCGCTCCAAGGGCGAAGCCGACCACCAGCGTCGTCACGGCCGCCTGCGACGTGCCCCGCCTCCAGAACACTCCCCAGACGAACACGGTCGTGATGGCCGGCGCCAAGGCCGCGCCGATCTCCTGGACGGCCTCGAAGATACTCGAGAACTTGTCTCCTTGCGTGGACCACAGCATGGCCAGCAGCATCACGATCACCGCGCTCCAGCGACCGATCCTCACTTGAGCCACATCGGTCGTACCCGGCCGCAACCGCCCGACAATGTCCACGGCGACCAGCGTGGCGCAGCTGTTCAGTGCCGCAGCGATGGTGCTCATCAAGGCTGCCAGCAGGCCCGCCGAGATCAGGCCGCGGAGCCCGGTGGGAACCAGTTCCTGGATCAGCACCGGCAGGACTTGGTTGGCGTCCTCGCCAATGCGGTCTCCATAAAGGACATAGCCGATCACGCCGGGCAGGACCAGGATGAATACCGGCAGGATCTTGATGAAGCCGGCGAAGATCGGACCGATCTGGGCATCGTACTCGGACCGCGCCGCAAGGACACGCTGCACGATGGTCTGGTCCGTGCACCAGTACCAGATCCCGAGCACCGGATACCCGAGCAGCACGGAGTACCAAGCCAAGCCTACCGAGTTGTCGGACCACACCATGCTCAGCTGCTGCGGGCGCAGCTCGGCCTCGAACTCGGCCATCGTCTCGATTCCGCGCTCCGGCAGCGCCCAAATCGCCAGCAAGGTCACCAGCAGCGATCCGGCGATCAGCAGTACGGTCTGGATGGTCTCCGTCACCACGACCGCCTTGAGGCCTCCCAGCACGGTGTACAGACCGGTCACGACCGAGATGATCAGGATCGAGGCCAAGACGTCGATGCCGAAGAACTGCTCGAACACGGTCGCTCCGGCATACAAGCTCATGCCGATGTGAATGAACAGCGCTCCCAAAATCGCCATGAACGCGACGAACGACCTGGCGGCCGGGCTGAACCGGCGCTCGAGGTACTCGGGCAGAGTCTCGATTCGGTTGCGGAAGTAGAACGGAGCGAAGAACAGCGACAGAACGACCAGCGTGAAGGCTGCCATCCACTCGAAGTTGCCCCACACCAGGCCCTCGTTGTAGCCCGAGGCGGCCAGTCCTACCAAGTGAATCGTGGAGATGTTTGACGCGAACAGCGCCGCGCCGATCATGCCCCAGCCCAGCGAGCGACCGGCGAGGAAGTAGACCTCGCCGGTCATCTTCTGACGGCGCACCGAAAGCACGCCGACGGCGAGGATACCGATCAGGTAGCCGACGATGATGAGGAAGTCCGTGAGCGGGATCCGCAGCCCGGGGGCGTCGGTGGGCATCCTTCGAGTCTAGCCAACCACCGGCGAATCACGAATCCGGGCGCGCCGCGTCGGCCCAATGTCCCGACCGGTCGCGTCCGCTGACCACCACTCCCTTGCGATTCCAGTCCAGATAGGCCCGCACGTCGGCGCTGCAGTAGCGCAACGTCAGGCCGCAGCGACGCCGATCCGAGTCGTTGGCCCGCGAACCGTGCAGTAACAGGTCAGAGTGCAGCGAGACCTCGCCGGCGCGTAGCACGTTGCTGACCGGCTCACCGAAGCGGCCCACCCGCTCGACCCGCTGGTTGAGGACCGTGGCGGGATCATCGCCGCCGGCCTCGAACGAGATCGCACCGCGGAGATGCGACCCCGGAATGAATCGCACGCAGGCGTTCGCCTCGTCCGCATCATCGATGGCCAGCCACACAGTCACGGTCTTGGACGGCGTCAAGGGCCAGTAGGTGGCGTCCTGATGCCAGTCGACCCGCTTGCCGTCATGGGGCAGTTTGCAGAAATAATGACAGCCCCACCCGATGACGTCCTCCCCGAGCAGATCCCGGACCAGGCCGACAATCCGCCGCTCTGAGAGCAGGTCCCACGCTTGGCCGTGCCGCAGGTGGGCCGAGCTGATCGAATAGCTGTCGCCACCTGCGGCGAGGGCCGCCTCCAGCAGGGTGTCGAACTGCTCGCGAATCTCCGCGATCTCGCCCTCCGAGAAGACCGGAACGCCGGTCAGGAAGCCTGTTCGGTTGAAGGATTCGATCTGCTGGGCGGTGAGTCGGCTGGGGGAGTTGTTGCGCACGGGGTGGAAGGCCAGCTCGCGCCGGGCCAAGCCGAGATCGTCCGCCTCAGGAGCGATCGCGAATTGCTGCAGCTTCTCCATCGGACTGAGCCGATCATAGCGCGGTTCGGCCAGCAGACAGCGGGCCTCGCCGTCCGGCAGAACCGCTCTGATACAATCAAGGAATCCAAGGCTTCGCGCGGCCTTCGAACTCGTATCTCACGTGTCCCTGCGACTTGTTGCAGTATCTTTGTGCGTAGCCGGAGCACTCGGCTGCGGCGTTGTTTCCACATCGTCGCAGGTCGCCCCGCCGCCGGCGTATCAAACGGCCAGCAAGGCCGACCTTCTTGCCACGGTGCAGCGCTTCGCCTCGATCGAGTCCTTCCGGGCGGTGATCGACGTGACGCTCTACCATCTCGCTAAGAACCGCACGCGGGAAGTGCGGTACCGCAACGCTAGAGGGGCCCTCGTGGCGCGCAGACCGGACTGGATCCGAACCAATCTGGAAACGCCTGGAGGCATCGCCGTGGTCTATGACATGGTATCCGACGGCGAGGCGTTCCAAGTGCATTTTCCGTGGAAGAACGAGGTCTATGAGGGCCGCAACAAGCTGACCGAACTGTCGGAGAATCGCGTGGAGAACATCCGTCCGCAGCACATCCTCGACGCGATCATGCTACAGCCGGTTGACCCCGGCGGCCAGCTGCTGTTAGATGTGGAGGCCTACGGGAGATCCGGCTACCAGGTGCTGCACGAAGTCGCACCCGACGAGCAAGGAGACCTGCGCATCCGGCGCAAGTTCTGGTTCGGGCGCGACAACCTGCAGCTGGCCCGCATGATGGTGCTTGACGAGCGCACGGAACTCGTAACAGACGCTTGGTACCGGGCTTGGCGCGAGGAGAACGGCCTGCCTTATCCGGAGTTCATCCGCATCGAGCGCCCGCAGGACGGCTACACCCTCCAGATCCGGATCGTCAGGCCCGGGCTAAACGCCGACGTGCCGGACTCCTCGTTCGAGTTGGATCTTCCCGACGACGTCGAGCGGAAGACCGTCGGCACGGAGCCGGAGAACTCGACCGAGGCGTAACGCTCCATGGTCCAGCGCCTCGTATTTCGCAACCTCTTCCATCGACCGGTGCGCACCGGTCTCACGATCCTCGCCATCGCGGTCGAGGTGATGATGATCGTGCTGATGGTCGGCGTGTCGGAGGGCCTGCTGCGGGAGTCGCTGCGCCGCACCCGAGGAGTCGGAGCGGACATCCTGATCCGACCGCAGATCTCCGGCGCGACGATCACCGGCGCGGACATTTCCGGGAAGCTTCCGGACATCCTGCAGGAGCGCTTCCCCAAGATCAGCCACGCCATGGGCGCCACCGTGTTCACGCCCGGCAACCTCCAGACGGTAACCGGAGTCGACTGGGTCCAGTTTGACGACATGGCCGGCGGCATTGTGATCTTCGAGGGACGCCCCTACCGTGACGAGGCGCCGGACGGGGGCACCTCCTTCGAGGCTGTCGTGGACGAGATCTACGCCCAGCAGGAGGGCGTGCGCGTCGGCGACGGCATCGAGCTCATGAACCACGAATTCGAGGTGGTCGGCATCGTGGAGACGGGCAAGATGTCGCGCGTATTCGTCCCGTTGAACACCATGTCCGAGCTGCAGGGCTGGCAGGACCGCTACAGTCAGATCTACATCAAGCTCTCGGACTCGGCGGGCGCCAGGACCCTCATCGAGCAGCTGCGGGAGATGATGCCCAATCGATCGGTGATCTCCGTCGAGGACTTCCTGGCGCTCACCGCGACCAGCGTCCGCCAGATGTCGTCGCAGTTTGTCAACATCATCATCTCCATCGCTGTCGCTATCGGCTTCATCGTAGTAATGCTGGCCATGTACACCGCCATCTTGGAGCGGACCCGCGAGATCGGGATCCTGAAGGCGCTAGGAGCCTCCAAGGGCCAAATCGGATCCATCATCATGCGTGAAACGCTGGTGCTCAGCTGCGTCGGAATCGTGGTCGGCTACGTGCTGAGCGTGGGCGGCCAGCGCCTGATCGCCGTGCAGTACCCGCTGGTTCCGGTGATCCTGCTCCCGGGCTGGATGGCCGGCGCCGCGGCCCTGACGGTCCTCGGCTCGATCGCCGGAGCGTCCTACCCGGCTTGGAAGGCTGCGGCCGCGGACCCGTGCGAGACGCTGTCGTACGAGTAGCACTGAATCGAGGGTCATGTTGCGCGAGGACGCCATCATCGACGTGCGAGACCTGAAGAAGGTCTACCGGCTCGGCAAGCTGGACGTGCCCGCGCTGCGAGGTGTCACCTTCTCCGTGGCCACGGGCGAGTTCGTGTCGCTTCTCGGGGCGTCCGGATGTGGCAAGTCCACCCTCTTCCACATCATCGGGGGCATGCTCGCTCCCACCAGCGGCTCGGTCAGGATCGACGGCCAAGACCTCGCGAAGCTCTCCGACTCCCGACGGACCGACCTTCGCAAGCTGTCCGTCGGCTTCGTCTTCCAGCGATTCAACCTGCTTCCCACCCTCACCGCTGAGGAGAACATCCGCATCGCCCAGCACATCGCCGGGCTTGCCGGAGCCAACGAGCGCCACTTCGGGACGGTCATCCGCATCCTAGGCATCCAGCACCGGCTGCGCCACAAGCCCTTCGCCCTCTCGGGCGGCGAGCAGCAGCGGGTGGCGATCGCGCGGGCGCTTGTGAATAAGCCCCGCATCGTGCTGGCCGACGAGCCCACCGGCAACCTGGACTCCGAGAACTCGCGGGCAGTGCTGGACGCGCTCAAGCTCCTCAATGCGAAGCTCGGCCAGACGGTGCTGATGATCACGCACAACCCTGATGCAGCCGACTACTGCGCGTCCCGCGTGCTGCACATGAAGGACGGCCGGATCGATCGCGTCCGGAACTCTCAGTAGCGCCCGTAGATCCGCTCGTACATGGCCCGGTTGCGGAGCACGGACTGAACGTAGCCACGCGTCTGGCTGAACGGAATCGTCTCCACGAACTCCGCTGGTTCGTCGAACGGACCCAGCTTGAGCCAGCCGGGGATGCGCCGCTCCCCGGCGTTGTAGGCCGCCAAGGCCTGCTCGACCGACCCGCCAAAGTCTTCCAGCACCTCCTTGAGGTGGAACGTGCCCAAGCGCAGGCTAATGTCCGGCTGCTCCAGCTTGCGTGAGGAGTACCCGGAAATCCCGAGCCGGCGGAACAGGCCCCTGCCGGTGGCCGGCATGATCTGCATCAGACCGATTGCTCCAGCGCCCGACCTCGCCCGCGGGTCGAACTCCGACTCCTGCCGAATCAAACCGGCGACCAAGTAAGGATCCAAGCCGTGACGCTCGGAGCGTGCCCACAGCTCCTGCTTCCACTCCAGCGGGTAGAGGAGATTCCAGTACTCGTCCGAAAGCTCCCGGAGCGGCATCCTCAGATAGCCGAAGGCGAAGCGCTTCAAGGCTCGCACAGCCAAGTGGGGCTGGCCGTTGCGACTGTGCAGCCGAGCCAGCCGCAGACCGGCCATGGGGGCGTCCTCAGCTCTGAAATCCGCCTCCCGGAACACGCCCAGCGCTTCTTCGTCCAAGCCGAGCGCCGCCAAGGCATCCCCGACCTGGAACCGCTCCTTCAAGTACTCGGACGGCTCTTCCGCCAGACGGCGGCGGGCCGGCAACCGGGCCACGATTCTCCGCGCCAAGTCGGCCCCTGCCACCGAGCTGGCCAGCCTCTCTCGCGCCAAGCCGGCGTAGTGAAAGTGCGGGAAGGCCGTCAGCACCGCCAGGAAATGGCCCTGTGACTCGGCGTGCCGGCCCTCCAGCTCGTGCAGCCGCCCGAGCCAGTATAGGGCGGAGGCCGCGGTCGGCGCGGCCGGATAGCGCTCGGCATGCTCGGCCAGCAGGCGCTGCCGGTCCCCCGCACGATCCAGCCACGCCCGCCAAGTGACCTTCCAGTGGGCGTAAGGCGCGTGCTCGCCTTCGGGGAACGCCTCGTACAGGCGACGGAACCACCGCAGGTACTCGGGCCGGTCGTCTCGCAGGAAGTAGAAATTCCCGATCGACAGCAGCGCCTCCTGGTACCAGTTCGATCCAGCATGCCGGTCGGACAGCTTGGCGAGGCTCGACCGCATTGCCCGCACCAAGCCCTGGCGTCGCTCCAAGGCGGCCAGCAGGTACAACCGCTCGGCGTCCAAGGCGGGTTGGCTGGGTCGGGCTCTGGCCAGAGCCGTGTAGGCGGTCGAGTTCTGGCCGCGGTGGTAGTCAGCCGCGCCACGACGCACTGCGGCAAGGTCACGGTCGGGGCCGGCCAGCCCGGCGCTCAGGGCTCTGGTGAACTCCGCCGAAGCCGCTGCATAGCTCCGACTGTCGTACAGCTTGCCCGCCCGCTCGAGCCTCGACTGGGCGGGGGCCGACGGATAGGCCGCGCCCACACTTCTCCGGATGCGGTTCAAGTGGGATTCCGACGCCTTAGCCTGATCGCTCAAGGGGTAGCGGTAGTACGCCTGACGGTACAGGCCAACCGCCGTTCTCCAATCCCCGTCGACATGCTCGACTCGCGCCGCCAAGTAGAGCCGCACCGGCTCATCCAGCCTGCTGCCCTCGGCCGCGACCAGCGACCGGGCCTCCTCCAGCCGTCTCAGCCGCAGCAAGCTCTCTACGCGCAATCGTTCGGAGGCGGCCCGGAACCTGCTGCGGGGATACCGCTCGTCAAATCGCTTCAGGACGCCAAGCGACCGCTCGAAGTCCTCCGCCAGCGAGACGCAGCGAGCCAAGTAGTACGAAGCGTACTCTCCGAGCCAACCCGCCGCGTCCGACGCTCGCGCCAACGCCGCTTCAGCTTCCGGGTAGTCCTTCGCACGATAGTGCGCCATGCCGACGGAGAACCACGCCAAGGACCGCTGACTGCCGGCCGCCGACTCCGCGAAACTCTCCAAGGCGTCGAAGTCAGCCGCTGCCCTGCTCTCCTGCAGGGCCCGGCTCAAGCCGCTCAGCTGCCCTGAAACCTCCGCCGCCGCCACCGGATGCGAACCGGCCAACGCCGCCGCCGTCAGGAGAAGCCCGGCCGGCACGGCTAACCTCCGTGGCCGCCTAGTCGTGGCCCCAAAGCGTCCGCCACGCTCCAATGCTTGGCCGCAATGACGAAAACAATCCGCTAGGAGAGCTGTCGCAGTGCGAATCAGGCCGCCAGCATCCGTGCGACAGCCGTCTACTGAGAACACTAGAGCCATCGCTTGCTATTGTATCTTCAACCGGTCCGCTCGCAGCCGTCGCCCCATGGCGGATCGCAGGAAGAGGACACTTCATGGTGAGTCTGAGCGGCAGGGCCGCGTTGATAACGGGAGGCACGAGAGGCATCGGCAAGTCGATCGCCGCTGCCCTGCTTGGCGAAGGCGCCCACGTGGCGGTGTGCGGGCGGAACGCGGCCGACTTGGAGGCCTGCCTCAGCGAGCTGTCCCCCCGTGGGGCGATCGTCGGATCCTGCTGCGATGTCAGCCAGCCAGCGGAAGTGGCCTCCCTGTTCGAGTTCGTGGATCGTGAACTTGGTGGGCTGGACATCCTCGTCAACAACGCCGGCGTAGGGCGCTTCGCGCCCGTTGACGAACTGACGCTCGAGGCTTGGCACGAGGTGATCGGCACCAACCTGAACGGGCCGTTCTACTGCTCCCGCCTAGCCGTCCCGCGCATGAGGATCCGCGGGGGCGGATTCATCCTCAACATTGGCAGCCTGGCTGGCAAGCATCCGTTCGCCTCCGGGGCCGCCTACAACGCCTCGAAGTTCGGCTTGGCCGGGTTCACGGACGCCATGATGCTCGACCTGCGCCACTCAGACATCCGAGTCAGCACGATCATGCCGGGCAGCGTGCAGACCTCGTTCCGCGGCAAGCCAACGGCGGGCGGGGATTGGAAACTAGACCCAGCGGCGATCGCCGCGACTGCCGTCCACTTGTTCAAGACTCCAGCGCGCAATCTGGCAAGTCGCGTCGAGATGCGGCCGTCGAAGCCTCCCGGGGCCTAGCGCCTCTAGCGCGCGCCGGGAGTCTTCACGCGGGCGCGATAGACATAGCCAGTCACGCGGTCCATGTCCGAGCTGGTCAGGTACAGGTGGTGCGCGTCAGCTGCCCGCCCGAACACCGCATTCGTGAGCGCCTTCTGCTCGGTCGAGATCCGGCCGACCACGTCCCCCGTGGAGACGTCGATGCGGTGCGCCATACCGAACGAGTAACAGGTCAGCCAGATCATCCCCTCGGCGTCCTCGGCCATGCCGTCGGCTACGCAGGGCGAGATCTCGGCCACGACCTCGGCCGGCCCCGCCGCCGATCCGTCGTCAGCCAAGGGCCAGCGCACGACCCGGGACTGCGTCCGCGCCACGTTGTGCGCGACATAGAGCGTCCGGCCGTCCGCCGAGAGCAGAATCCCGTTCGGGCCCACCACGCTGTCGTCGAAGACCGTCACCTGCCCGTCCGTCCCGATCCGGTAGACCGTTCCGGGCTCAGACTCGCCGTAGTAGCCGTTCGGATCAGTGAAGTACACCGTGCCCGAGGAGCTGACAGTGATGTCATTGGGGCCCTTAGCCAGATCACCGTCCGCCTCGAATCCGGATGCCACAACCCGGACCTCGCCATCGGCAGCCAGCACCTGGACCTCTCGCTCGCCGGTCGCGGTCAGGAAAATGTTGTCCTCGCCGTCGATCCAGAGACCTCCGGGACCTGCAGCCGGCGCGACGGCGGCATGCTGCTCCGCGCCACCATCCGTAGTCCACCGCACGATTCCTTTGTAGGCGCCTCGGGAAGTGAAGTAGAGGGCGCCGTCCGAGGCGACGGCAGGACCCTCCGTATTGCCCCAAGTCGGGTCGGAGGCAATCAGTTCAGCTTCAGCCTGCGGGATGGCCGGAGCCATTTCGCGCTCTTCAAGCGGCGGATCGCCGCAGCCGGCCAGCGCCACCAAACAGGCGAGCCACGCTGCCCTCGTCCGGGGTGCGGTCCTGTCCGTGTTCATCCGTTCCTCCTCCGCTGCGCCTGCGTCTGGCAGGCGGAGACCCGTCAAAGCGCTAGCCACCGGCCAAGCTATATACGAGATCCAGGGCCTTCTGCAGAGCTCCCGGATTCCGTCCGCCAGCCTCGGCCATGTCAGGACGTCCGCCGCCACCGCCGCCAACTGCCTTGGCGACTTGGCGGATGATCTTGCCGGCATGCACCTTGCTGCCTGCGACATCCTTGGTGGCCGCGGCGACCAGCGCCACCCGCCCGTCCCGCACCGACGCCAAGACGACCAAGCCGGACTGGAGCCGCTGCCTCAGCACGTCCGCCAAGTCTCTCATCTGCCGGCGATCGACGCCGCTCACCTCTGCCGCCAACACGCGCATGCCGCCAATCTGCCGAGCTCTGGAGACAAGTTCCGACGCCCCCGAGCGCGCGAGGCGGGACTTGAGGCGCTGGATCTCCTTCTCCTGCTGCCTGCGCTCGGTGAGCAACCGCTCGACAGCGGCCTCTACCCCCCTGCCGCGCGTTCGCAGCAGCGCGCCGATTCGCTGCACGCTCAGGAATGCCTCCCGGTAGCGATCAAAGGCGCCAGTGCCTGTGACGGCCTCGATCCTGCGCACACCGGCCGAACTGCTGGTCTCAGCAGTCACCTTGAACACCCCGATCTCACCAGTACGGCCAACATGCGTGCCACCGCACAGCTCTTTGCTGAAGTCGCCGACGCTGACGACTCGTACGCGTTCTGAATACCTCTCCCCGAACAGCGCCATGGCGCCGTCCCGGACAGCCTCGTCAAGGTCCCGGACTTCGGTGCCGACGGACGCATCGGCCAGGATCCATCCGTTGACGAGGTTCTCGATCTCGTCCAGCTCGCCCGGCTCCACCGCGGCGTAATGCGTGACGTCGAATCGGAGTCGAGCCCTGTCCACGACGCTGCCGGCCTGCTTGACGTGTGCCCCCAGCACTTGCCGCAGAGCGCTGTGCAGCAGGTGCGTGGCCGTGTGGTTCCGGCGGATGGCGTCCCGCCGCGCGGCGTCCACGCGCCCAGTCAACAGATCACCCACGGCAATGTCCCGCACGATGCTCGATCGATGCACTGCGGTGCCGCGGACCGGTGCCCGCACATCCTTCACGCTGGCCGCACGCTCGTCGCCGAACAGCAGCGTGCCACGGTCGCCGACCTGCCCGCCCGCCTCAGCGTAGAAGGGCGTCCGATCCAGAACGATGTCGGCCCGCGATCCGGACCGGGCCACCTCCACAGGCGCTCCATCCTCCAAGACGGCTAGCACCTGCAGCCGGTCCTCGCGGGTCCGGTCATAACCGAGGAACCGGGTGCCCCCTCGCTTCGCGATGGCTGCAACCGCCGGAGCGCAGGCATTCTCGGCACGAACGCCACCCCGCCAGCTCGCCCGCGCGCGAGCCCGTTGCCCCTCCATCTCGGCTTGGAAACCAGCAAGGTCGATCGTGAGACCCCGCTCCCGGGCTAGCTCCTGCTGCTCGTCAAGGGACAGCCCGAAGGTGTCATAGAGCCGGAAGGACGCCTTGCCTGGAATCTCGTCGCGCTCGACTCTCCGCAGCACAGTCTCGAACTCGCGCTCGGCAATCGCGAAGTTCCGCTCGTAGCGGGCCTCCTCGTCACCGACCACCCGGCCCACTCGCTCCACCGAATCCAGCAACTCTGGATAGGCGGCGCGCATCTGTTTCGCAACGAAGCCCGTCAGGTCACTCAGGAACGGGCGCTCGCAGCCGGCGAGGCGGGCGTGACGCAGGGCGCGCCGCATGATCTTGCGCAGCACATATCCGCGGCCCTCGTTGGCCGGAATCACGCCGTCATGAACCAAGAACGCCGCCGCCCGAGCGTGGTCTGCGACGATGCGCAAAGCGGTGTCCGTCCGGACGGAAGCGCCGTAGCGAAGGCCCACCAGCTCTCCGGCCCGGCGGATCAGCGGGCAGAACAGATCGGTGTCGAAATTGGATAGCTTCCCTTGCAGCACCGCGGCAGTGCGCTCCAAGCCCATGCCGGTATCGATGGACGGCCTTGGCAGCGGCGTCAGCGTTCCGTCACTGTCGCGATCGAACTGCATGAAGACCAAGTTCCAGATCTCGACGTATCGAGACACTTCCGACGGGAACGGCTCATCTGCCTCTCCCGGCTCCAACCCCCCGGGCCCGTAGTCGAAGAAGATCTCCGAGCAAGGGCCGCACGGACCGGTTTCGCCCATCTGCCAGAAGTTGTCCTTTTCGCCGCAGCGGTGGATCCTGCTTCCCGGCACGCCGGCCACTTTCTTCCAAAGGCCCTCGGCCTCGTCGTCCTCGCGAAAGACCGTCACGAAGAGACGGTCCTTAGGCAGCGCGTAAGCTTCGGTGACCAGCTCCCAGGCGAAACGGATGGCATCCTCCTTGAAGTAGTCTCCGAAGGAGAAGTTGCCCAGCATCTCGAAGAAGGTGTGGTGGCGGCGTGTGCGCCCGACATTCTCCAAGTCGTTATGCTTGCCGCCAGCTCTGACGCACTTCTGCGAAGTCGTCGCCCGGGAGTAGGACCGCACCTCGTTGCCAAGGAAGGTGTCCTTGAACTGATTCATCCCTGCGTTCGCGAACAGCAGGGTAGGGTCTCGGGCCGGCACCAGCGAGGAGCTTGCGACCCTGCGGTGCCCCTTCTGTTCGAAGAACTGCAGGAAGCGCTCGCGAATGTCGTCGCCAGTCATAGGATCTGCAAGCCCGGGACTCCGGGCCGCACCGAGGGCCCCCCTATTTTAGAACTGTGCCGCCGACAGCAGCTCAACCAGCGGCAACTGCCGAACAGAAGCGCGGTCCGGTGTGGCGGGCCCGCAGCGTAGTGGATGCGGCTCCGGGTGAATGTGCACTTGGCGGGGCGGTTCCTGCCGAGCCGGGAACTCGGGCTGTGCTCGGTGGGAGCCGTCCGGAATGGTGGCACAGCAGGAGCGAACCCGTGGCAGCTCAGCCAGCCATGCCCGCCTGTCCATCCATATCCCTCTACTCCTCAGCTAGTGCCCTACCCGAACGCGCATCGAGCGGCGCTTGGCCCTCAAGCGACCTGGAGCCTCGCGATTCCAGAAACGCGGCAACCCGATGCCGTCCGTTGCGACAGGCCTGTTGGCGCGGCGTGATCGAAGCGCGTGCCGCGCGTACTTCTCGTTGCTGAGGAGCTCCCATGCCGGAGCCGTGATTCGGAAACAGTTCCACGAGAGCCAAGGTGCCGTCAAAGGCCGAGTGGTGAGGCAACGTCAGCTCCAGGCCGTCCCGCAACCCGGGGGCGGCGGCACGTCGCAGGTACCGGTCGAATCGTGCGCGGCCATCCAAGTTGCCGGAGACGAGATCCCATTCGCATCCGCTTTGCCGGCGTCGAACGTCGCTGCGAGGGACCTGGCCGTCAGTGCCGCACTGTTGTCACGCCTGTCAAGCTCGTTGTGAAGCGAAGCTGCGAACTGGAGACGCACGACGTGCGCCTCGTGCTCCCACCCCACTCACACCACGTTCTGGCCCTGACGGACCGCTGTCGGCGTGTGGGGCAACTAGCCTCGACCCGCCTTAAGCGTCGCAAGCGGCTCCGATCCGCAACCGGGTCCCCATCACCGCTCCGGCCGCGCCGAATTCGACGGCTGCCTACCGTCGGATCCCACGGCCGAAACGTCCTGGCTGATCGCAGCGGCGTGAGGGTAACGGTCACCGGAACAGTCACGTCAGTCGGACACCTCGGGAGACGGCAGGCTGGCCTACTCACCGTTGCCGACCCGGCTATCGCTCCAACCGCATCAGAGCCGGCAAGCTGTCCAGCGTCAGGGCCGAAATCATTGCCACGGAGTCGGCACCGGCTTGCAGCACATCGGGAGCGCTCCCCAAGCCGATCCCACCAATAGCGACCAGCGGCTTCGCGGCGAGGCGCCTAGCCTGAGCGACTCCCTCCAACCCGACCGTCGGATCCGGATTGGCCTTGCTCGAAGTGGCGAACACCGGGCCAATGGCCAAGTAATCAGCTGCAGGGCATGAAGCGCCCTCCAGCTGGGCCGCGTTGTGCGTCGAGTAACCCACGAGCATGCCCGACCCGACCAGCTTCCGGACATCCTCCGGCGGCAGATCCTGCTGGCCCACATGAACTCCGTCGGCCTGGAGAACTAGAGCCATGTCCGCACGGTCATTGACAACGAAGCCCGTACCACTGCTCCGGAACACGGCCCGGACCTCCCGCGCCAAGCGCAGGACGCTTCGTGTGAAGGGTCCCTTGTGCCGGAACTGCACGAGCCGCACTCCGGCCGCCGCCATCGCCTCCGCCAGCTCAAGGGCACTGACGCGCGCCACATCCAAGGCAGCCGTGTCCAAGATGGGGTAGACCTTGGGCCAATGCGCCAAGAGGTGTTCGCTGCAAGAGGTCACGGCAGGACGGAGGCTACGACGCCTGTCAGTCGGATCAGTGGATCTCCAGAATCTCCCGCTCCTTCACCTGGCCCGCCTTGTCCAGCGCCTTGACGGCCGCGTTGGTCACGCTCTGCACTTGCTTCAAGCCGCGCTTGCTCTCGTCTTCGGAGATTGACTTGTCCTTCTCCAGCTGCTTGATTCGAATATTCGCGTCGCGACGGATGTTCCGCACGGCGATCCGATGCTGCTCCACGATCTTGTGCAGCTGCCGGACGAGCACTTTCCGGCGGTCCTTGGTCAGCGGTGGGATGACCAGCCGCACGAGCTTGCCGTCGTTGGCCGGGTTGATCCCGAGGTCCGACATGCGGATGGCGCGCTCGATCGCGGGAATCTGGCTCGCATCCCAAGGCTGGATCGTGAGGGTAGTCGATGTCGGTGTGGCCAGCGTCGCCATCTGGCTGAGGGGCGTACGGGTACCGTAATAGTCGACCTTGATTGGATCGAGCAGAGCGATCGAGGCCCTGCCGGTGCGGATGGTTGACATCGCGCGCCCTAGATCGGCGACGGATTTCTTCATCCGGACCTCGGCCTCAGCCGTCACCTCAGCAACCGAATCACCTTGAATATGGGTCATGCGTATCCTCCCAGCACCTGTTGTTCAGCGTTGGGCCTAGGCGATGAGGGTGCCCGCATCCTCGCCCGCGGCGACACGAGCGAGGATCCGGTCCTCGTCCAAGCCGAACACTCGGACCGGCAGCGCGTTATCGCGGCACAACGCGATCGCCGTGGCGTCCATCACTGCCAGCCGGCCCGCCAGCACTTGATCGTACGATATCTTCGCATAGACCTTGGCGTCCGCATGCAGCGCCGGATCCCGGTCGTAGACTCCGGCAACCTTGGTGCCCTTGGCCAGCAGGTCCGCCCCGATCTCGGCAGCCCGCAACGACGCGGCGGTGTCGGTCGTGAAGTACGGGTTTCCGGTCCCAGCGGCAAAGATCACGACGTTTCCCCGCTCCAAGTCGCTCACCGCCGCCCCGTGGGTGTAGGTCCGGGCGACGGGTTCCATGGCAATGGCGCTCAAGACGGTGGCGGGCACGCCCCGGCCGGCGAGCAGCCCGGCCAGCGCCAAGGAGTTGATTACCGTGCCCAGCATCCCCATGTGGTCGGCAGCGGTCCGCCCGATGCCGCTGGAGACCAAGCTGGCGCCGCGGACGAAATTTCCGGCGCCGAGCACTAGTCCCAGCTGCGCCCCCGTGCGGCGGGCCACGGCGACCTCGTCAGCCAGCCATGCGAGCCGCGCGGGATCAATGCCGGTCCCCTGAGGGGCGGCGAGCATCTCACCGGAGAGCTTGAAGAGGATGCGCCGGGAAGCCGTCATGCACGGATGGGCCGGCACCCTCCCGCCGCCGGATCAGGCATCCTCGCCTACCTTGAAGCGTTGGAACCGCCGAACGGCGATGTTCTCACCCAGCTTGGCGACGGATTCGCGCAGCAGCTGGCCCACCGACTTGGCAGGCTCCTTGACGAACGGCTGGTCAAGCAGCACGATCTCCTCGTAGAACTTGCCCATGCGCCCGTTCACAATGCGCTCGACGATGAATTCCGGCTTGCCCTCCCGCAGAGCCCTCTGCCTCTGGACCTGGCGCTCCTCCTCGACCAGCTCCGCCGGAACCTGCTCGCGCGTGACGCACCGCGGCGCGGCCGCGGCGATCTGCATCGCGATGTCCTTGACCAACTGCTGGAACTCGGCGGTCCGCGCCACGAAGTCTGATTCGCAATTGACCTCGACCAGAACGCCCAGCTTCGAGCCGGCGTGAACGTAGCTGCCGATCACGCCCTCGTTGGCGGCCCGCCCGCTCTTCTTCTTCGCGATCGCCATGCCCCGCTCCCGCAAAGCGATCTCGGCCTTGGCCATGTCGCCGCCGGCGGCGACCAAGGCCTTCTTGCAATCCATGAAACCTGCGCCGCTCTTGTCGCGCAGCTCCTTGACCATCTTGGCGCTAACCGCTGCCATGGCACACCTCTTTGTCCGCTCCGTCCCGCAAACTCGCCGCGCCGGGCCTCATCCGAGGACCAGCGCCTCCTCCTCGGCCTCTTCCTCGGCCTCCTCTTCCGGCGGCGGGATCATGGCCCGCCCCTCGATCACGGCCTCGGACACCTTCTTGGTGTAGAGCCAGATCGAGCGCAGCGCGTCGTCATTCCCCGGAATGACGTAATCCACCATGTCCGGGTCGCAGTTGGTGTCTACGATCGCGATCACAGGGATGTTCAGCTTGCGCGCCTCGCGAACCGCGATGTCCTCCTTGCGCGTGTCGATAACGAACACCATGTCCGGCAGCCCGCCCATGTGCTGGATGCCCGAGATGTTGGCGCGCAGCGCCTTCCGCTCGCGCTCGAGGCGGGAGACCTCCTTCTTGCTGCGTCCTTCGTAGCCCTCCTCGTCCTTGAGACGCTGCAGCTCGCCGTAGCGGTCCAGCGACTTCTGGACGGTGACCCAGTTGGTCAGCAGACCGCCCAGCCAGCGGTGGTTCACGTAGAACATCTCGCAGCGCGTCGCCTCTTCGGCGATCGCCTCCTGAGCTTGGCGCTTGGTGCCGACGAACAGCAGCCGCTTGCCTTGGCCGACTTGGTCGGTGATGAACTCCAAGGCGGCCTTGAAGTTCTTCAGCGTCTTCTGCAGGTCGATGATGTGGATTCTATTGCGCTCGCCGAAGATATATTCCTTCATCTTCGGATTCCAGTGCCTGGTCTGGTGCCCGAAATGAACGCCGGACTCGAGCAGTTCCTTCATTGTGATTGGCGTCACGTTCCCTCCTTGGGCACCTCGGCGCCCTGCGACGGCAAGCGGCGGGCCGAGAGCCCTACAGCCGGATCCATCCAAGCAGGATTCGGATTCCGGACGCGTGCCGCCGTGCGGACAGGCTGCCGGCTAGCGCTTCGAGTATTGGAAGCGCTTGCGAGCACCTGGCCGGCCGTACTTCTTCCGTTCGTGCTTGCGGGGATCCCTGGTCAGGTATCCGCTCGTCTTCAGCAAGGGCCGCAGCTCCTGGTTGTAGTTCTGCAACGCTCGCGCGATGCCGAGTCGCACGGCGTCCGCCTGGCCCGCCTTACCCCCGCCCTTGACCGTCACCAAGGCGTCGAACTTGCCTTCCGTCTCGCTGGCCAGCAGCGGCTGGCGGACCTTCAGCTTCAGCATCAGCGTGGGGAAGTACTCATCAGGGCTCTGCCGGTTGATCCGGATTCTGCCCGAACCCGGCCGCAGGAACACCCTCGCAACCGACGACTTGCGCCGGCCAGTCCCCAAGTACTGCACTTGATTGGTCAACTTCGATTCCCTTCCCGCCCGGTCCGTCAGAAGGACCACCGCTTGGGCTGCTGCGCCTTATGCGGATGGTCCGGGCCCGCGTACACCTTCAGCCTGGTCCTCAACTGCCGGCCGAGCTTGTTCTTCGGCAGCATGCCCGCCACGGCGCGCTGCACGAGGCGCTCCGGGTGCCTCTCGCGAACCTGCCGCGCCGACTCCTTCTTCAGTCCGCCCGGATAGCCCGAGTGACGATAGTAGAACTTGTCGGTCTCCTTCTTGCCGGTCAGGCACACCTTGCTGGCGTTGACCACGATCACGAAGTCCCCGGTCTTGAGGAACGGCGTGAAGTCCGGCTTGTGCTTGCCCCTCAGCAGAGTGGCAGCTTGCGCCGCCAAACGGCCCAAGGTCTTGCCATCGGCGTCCATGACGTACCAGTCGTGCTTGAGGTCGGACGCCTTCGGAACATAAGTCTTGCTGAGCATGAGCGGCACTTGGAGCGGGGGCACAGGCCCGTCGCACCTTCTAGGTTAGCGCAGCGACGGGCCGCGGTCAAACTGGGGCGCACGAGGCCGTCCCGGTCGCCCCCGCAGCGGCATGGGCTGCCGCAGCCCCTACAATGGACGCGATGCGAGCGGCGCTGCCCTTGGCGTTGTGGATGCTGGCGGTAGGGTGTGCGACGCCCCAGCCCGCCGGACCGGAACCGATTCCGGACCTTGCCGCCGAGAACTTGGGACCGGAGCTGTCGCGGAAGTTGCGGCCGGAGCTGGAAGCCTTGGCCGCGTTGCCTTCCGACCCGGGCGCTGCCGGCAGAGCGGGCATGCTGCTGCAAGCCTACGAGCAGCACGAGCTGGCACTGCCCTACTTGGACCGCGCACGGCTCCTGCAGCCGGGAGAACTGCGCTGGCACTACCTAGCGGGAGTCTCGCTCGGTCGCTTGGGGCGACACGCCGAAGCGGCGGAGCGCTATCGGCGCTGCAAGGCGATCTCCCGGGCGTTCCTCCCCGCCAGAAGGCGGTTGGCAGCCGCCGTCTCGCAGGCGGGCGGCGCCGAAGCAGGGCTCGCAGCCTACCTGGAACTGGAACGGGAGCACCCTCGAGACCCGAGGACATTGGTCGGCTCGGCCCGCGCCCGCGTCTCGGCAGGCCGGTCCCAGCAGGCGACAGAACTGCTGCTGCGGGCCTTGGAGCTTGAACCGGCGTATGCGGCGGCGCATTACGAATTAGCCATGGTCTACCGGAGCGCGGGGCAGATCAAGGAGGCTGGACGGCATTTGGAGCGCTACAGCCGTGA
Organism: Bryobacterales bacterium; assembly: GCA_963662745.2. Classification (GTDB taxonomy): domain Bacteria; phylum Acidobacteriota; class Terriglobia; order Bryobacterales; family UBA6623; genus VXMF01. Next base: position 567,988 of record CAXXUI010000001.1, on the reverse strand, counting down.
TCCCCACGCTGAGCCTCCGGATGACGACCCGCTGCTGCGCGCGGTGCGCGCGCTCCGCTCCGGCGCAGCGGACCACCTGCAGCGCGCGGCGGAAGCCGAGCAGGCGGGCCGGATCGAGGAATCGATCGCGCTGCACGAGAAGGCCCTCCAAGAGGACCCCGCGCTGCTGCAGGCCCGGGTCAACCTGTTGATCCTGTACGGCCGCCAAGGGCGACTCGACGAGGCCGAGCAGCAATACCGGCTCGCCCTTGAGCACGGAGCCGAGAGCGCCGAGCTGCATTACAACCACGGCGTGATCGCGTATCGGGCAGGCCACCTCGACGAAGCCAAGCAGGCGTTCACCAGAGCCTTGGCCCTCAACCCGAACCACGTCTCGGCCAATCACAACCTAGCCCAGATCCTGGAGCAGGAGGGGCGGCCCGACGAAGCGATGAACCACTACCAGAGAGCAGTGGCCAACCAGCCCGACCACGCGCTGTCACATTACAAGATCGGCCTGCTGTGGGCGCAGAGGAGGAACGCGGCGCGGGCAGTCCGCTCCTTCGAGCGCGCGGCGCGCGAGCAGTCGGAGAGGACGCCTGCGTACCAGTTCCACCTCGCCGGAGCCCTCTTGGCGTCAGGCGAGCGCGTCCGCGCCGTAGCCGTTCTTCGGGAGTCACGAAGCGGTGCGGTCCGACTCGGGCAAGCTGCGCTCGTGAATCGGATCGACGCTGCCCTGACGACCCTCGGCGAACCAGCCGGTTCTCGCTGAGTCCCGCTCCGACCGCGGACGGACGCGCGGCGCCAGCGGAGTCCTCGACGCTGGATCGGCATGCGAGCTGTGAATCACTGATTCGGAGCAAATCGCGATGCGGTGAATCGCACTTCCCCACGGCGCCAAGCTGCGATGCTACACTGGTGTGGTCTTTGGTTGGGCCGACGTCGGCGCCGTGCTGCGTCCGCCCCCCACCTGCTAGGGGAGCTGCGACGAGGCTTCGGAAAACGAAGCCTCGTGCGACCGCGACCTTGAAGCGCTTCCAAGTTGCACACATCTAACGGAGGTCATTCCTAATGCAATATTCACCTACTGGCCGCTCGCTGCTGGGCGCAGCGCTAGCAGCCGGTGCCTTGTTCGCCCTGTGCGCTGCCCTCGCGCCGCCAGCCGCCGCTCAGCTTATCCAAGGTGGCGTCGACGGCCTCGTCACTGACACGACCGAAGCCGCCATCGTCGGCGCAGAGGTTACGATCACAAGCGAGGACACTGGGCAAGTACGCACGACATCCACCGGCATCGCCGGCAACTACAGCTTCCCGACTGTCAACACGGGCAACTACACCGTGACCGTGCGGTCCGAGGGATTCCAAGCCTACACCACGACCGGCGTCGTTGTGTCGCAGAACAACGTCACCCGCGTGAACGCGCGGCTCGAGATCGGCCAGGTCACCGAGGTCGTGACGGTCGAGGCGACGGCCGCGACGCTGCAGACGGACCGCGCCGAAGTGCGCCAGGAGGTCACCGAGACCACGCTGCGCAACGTCCCCGTTCCGCTGGGCCGGAACTACCAAATGCTGTTCGTGACGCTGCCGGGCTTCTCCCCGCCCCAGAACGCGCACTCCGTGCCGACCAACCCGAGCCGGGCCGTGCGCTTCTCGGTGAACGGCACCAGCCGCTCAAACAACAACACCCGCATCGACGGCGCCTCCTCGACCAACATCTGGGTCCCCCACATGACCGGCTACAATCCGGCGCTGGAATCCATCGAGACGGTCAACGTGGTCACCAACTCGTTCGACGCAGAGCAGGGGCTGGCAGGAGGAGCGGCCATCAACCTGCAGATCAAGTCCGGCACCAACGACGTGCATGGCTCGGCCTTCGAGTACCACATGAACAACAACACCAAGGCCTACCCGTATTTCAGCAATCGCGACTCCGCGAAGCCGAAGTACATCAACAACCAGTTCGGCGGTACGATCGGCGGGCCGATTATGCGCAACAAGTGGTTCTACTTCTTCAGCTACGAGGGCAGCTACGAGTCGCAGTTCGCCCAGCGGTTCATCGACATGCCGACCCAGGCGATGCGCTTCGGCGACCTGACCGGTTCGCCGACCATGATCTACGACCCGCTCACCGGGAACCAGGACCAGAATGCGGCCGACTACGCACTGGACCGGCAGCCCTTCGCCGGCAATGTGATCCCCATGTCACGCATTGACTCGGGCGTGGCCAACATGATCCACGACGGTGCGTTCCCTGACCCCAACCAGGCCGGCGGGGGCGGCTTAGGCCTGACGCAGAACTACCGGGCTGACGGCTCCACGACCTTCTTCCGCGACACGGTCGACGCCAAGACGAACTTCAACCTGTCCAGCAACACCACGGGGTTCATCCGTTTCAGCTTCCTCGACTACCGCATGTCGAACGGACAGACGTTGGGTCAGTTCGGTGGCAACCGGCTGCACCCGACGAACTCCAACCCGGGCACGGGCTTCGGCAACACCTACTCGGGCACCATCTCGCTCACGCATGTCGTAACGCCCACCTTCCTGATCGACGGGTACTACGGGTACACGCTCGTCGACACCAACGTCGAGCAGCAGCGGCTGGAAGAGAACCTCGGCTGGTCGGTGCTGGGGATTCCGGGCCTCCAATCGAACCGCTTCATCGACGGCGGCTGGCCGCGGCTGAGGATCGACGGATTCGAGGGCCTGGGCATGTCCAACAGCTTCCAGCCCTACTATCGCTCCGATCCGCAGAACCAGTTCGTGTTCAACGGCAACTGGACCAAGGGCACGCACAACATTCGCTTCGGCACGGACATCTACCTGCAGGATCTGGATCACAACCAGCCTGAGTTCTCGGGCGGAACGGGAGCTGCTTCCGGCGAGTTCCGCTTCCGCCAGAACACGACCGAGCTGCGTGGCGGCCCAAGCGGCAACGACTTCAACGCGCACGCCGCCTGGCTGCTCGGCATGCCTCAGAACGCCGGAAAAATCTGGCAGTTCGACGAGAACGGGTATTTCACGCGCACGCGGCTGCTGAGCTTCTACATCCGCGACCGCTGGCAAGTGACGCCCAAGCTGACGCTCTCGTACGGCTTGCGCTACGAGATCTTCCCGTTCCCGACGCGCGAGGTGCGCGGTTTGGAGCGCTACGACTTCGACAACGACACGATCTGGGCCTGCGGAGTGGGGTCCGTTCCCACCGATTGCGGAATCGACATCGGAACCAACAACGTGGTGCCCCGCATTGGTCTCGCCTATCGGCTGGACGACGAGACAGTCCTCCGCGTCGGCTACGGCGTCACTGTGGACCCGTTCAACTGGGCCCGCCCGCTGCGCACGAACTACCCGATCATGTCCAAGGACGGCCCGCCGCTGCTCAACAGCTACGGATTCTCGACGACGCTGCGACAGGGCATCGACGTCATCACCGAACCGGATCTGGGCAATGGCGTGCTGGACATGCCCTCCAACACTGTCGTGCGCACCATGGACACCAACAACCTGACGCGCGGCTACATCCAGTCTTGGAACCTCACGCTGGAGCGCCGATTCGGAGACTGGATCGGCTCAGCCGGCTACGTGGCGACGCGGTCCGTCAACCAGCTGGCGGGCCTTGAGCAAAACTGGGGCGGCATCGGCGAAGGCAACGCAGGGCGGCAGCTGGTTAAGAAGTTCGGCCGGGCGGCGGGCACAACTCTGTTCGGCAGCCTCGGCACAGCCAAGTACGATTCGCTGCAGGCCAAGCTCCAGCGCCGGTTCGCCAACGGCTTCCAGATGAACCTCGCCTACACGTGGGCACACGGCCGCGGGTACACCGACGAGGACTCGGGCGATGGCGTCGGCTTCTTCAGAATCCCGAACTACTACAGCCGAGCTTACGCTGATCTCAATCAAGACATCCGTCACAACTTCCAAATGACGGCGATCTACGAGTCGCCGTTCGGGAGAGGCAAGTCCATGTTGGTAGACAGCCCGCTCGGGAAGCTGCTCGGCGGCTGGCAGCTTAATGGACTCATGAGCGCCTACACGGGAACCCCCTTCTCCGTGTTGGCCAACACCGGCGACCTCAACGCGGCCGGCTCAGCTCAGATCGCCGACTGCCTCGGCAACCCGAACTACGTTAAGGCAGGAGGCAACGCCTTGTGGATTGCCCCAGACGCGTTCGCCCAACCGACAGGACCGCGGTTCGGGACTTGCGGCCCGAACAACGTGCGCGGTCCAGGGCTGGTGAATTTGGATCTAGGGCTGTTCCGCAAGTTCAGACTTTCAGAGAAATTCGAGCTGCAGTTCCGCGCGGAAGGCTTCAACATGGCCAACACGCCGCACTTCGAGCGCCCCAACGGCAGGAACGTGAACGCCAGCAACTTCATGGTTCTGAACCGCATCCGCAACACCGGGCGCGAGGGAATCGACGAGCGGTTCTTCCGCTTCGGCCTACGGCTGGGCTGGTAGGAGCGCCTGGCGGCCTGATCACGGTCGCAACAACGAGGGGCCGCCCGCTGGGCGGCCCCTTTTCTTGTTGCGGGAGCAGCCAGCTTCCTCCAATCCGGTCCGCAGCGCGGCGCGGAAATAGCCGGCGCAGCCAACCGAAACTCAGGGAAAGCGCCACTCCCGAAGCTCCGTGCGACGCACGGTGTCCACCAGCGCGGCCCGGCGGCATTCAACCCGGTTCGGGCCCGGGCCGAACCGCAGGGAGAACCACGTCAGCCAGCCCTCGAGCTCTAGGTCAACAGTCAGCCTCTGCCAGTGCCGGCCCGCGCTGATCACGACAGGCGCGCTGCCGGCGCCCCTCATGCTGGCCGGCGTACCCCACCGGACCTCAGGTTGAGTGGCTGTCTCCGCGCGCAGCTCCAGCTCAAGCCTCAAGCCACGACCCTCGGCCACGAACGGCACCACGACCTCTTGCGCCCTGCGGCCCTGCCCCGTCCAAGCCAAGAGCAGCAGGCCGCCGGACTTCGAGAGCGAGCCGTTGTTGGTGTACCAACCGTCCACCATGGTGCGCAAGCCGTACTCGGCTGGCAGCGGATCCTCCAGTTCGGCACCTCGGTCGCCAGACGTGGCGATCCAATCGTCCAAGGCGTCGCGCAGGCGGACCAGAATCTGCGCGTGAGAGGCGTCCGACGCCAGATTCCGCACCTCGTGCGGATCGTCCTCCAAGTCATACAGCTCAAATTCCGGCCTGCCGGGAGCCATCCAGTCCGATGCGGGCCCTTCCAGCCTGCCTGCCTCGTGCAGCTGGCGCATGACTTGCAGCGCCGGATAGCTGGTGTCCTTGTAGTGGTTCTTCTGGGAGTAAGACCGCTCAGGCAGGAAATTGCGGATCAGCTTGAAGCGCCGCTCCCTCACGCACCGGATCCGGTCGACCGTCTCGTCACAGCGGTCCCTTGCAGAGAACGCAAACTCGGGTTCAGGTTCGGCGGCCGAGCCGAGAAACTGCCGACCCTGCATGCCCGCTGGCCGATCGACACCGGCCAGCGCGAGGGAAGTCGCAGTGATGTCAATGTGCTGCAGCAGCTGGTCGTCCACCTCGGCACGGCGAAAGCCTCGCGGACGAAACGCCTCCGGAATGCGCACGATCAACGGAATGAGGATTCCTTGCTCATACAGCCACTGCTTACCCCGGTGGAGTGCTTGTCCGTGGTCGCTGAAGAAGAAGACGATCGTCTCCTCCGCCAGACCCTCCTCTTCAATCCTGCGGAGCACAGCGCCCACTCGCGCGTCCAAGTGCTGGGCCGCGTCCAAGTACAGCGCCACATCCTCACGCACCACCGGATGGTCAGGATAGTAGGGGGGCAGCTCGATCGAGGCCGGATCCACCGGGGAGGCGTCGAAGCGGCGGAAGGCGCGGTGCGTCTCCGGGAAGTTGACCTGCGCGTAGAACGGCACACCATCAGGCCGCTGACCCCAGTCCGTTCCGTCGAAGGGGCGATCGAAGCGGAAGTTGAGGTCCGTCTTGCCTCCAACCCGGATTCCCGGTGCCGGCTCGGTGCAGTTCGCAGTGAAGTAGCCTGCCTCCCGGAAGAGATCGGTCACCGTTCTGACGCCATCCGGCAATTCGTACGGGTGATCCCTGTGGCTGCGATGGTTGTGGGCTCCGATCGAAGTCTGGAACATGCCCGTCATCAACGCGGACCGCGCCGCCGAGCACACCGCAGCCGTGCAGATGCAGTTCGTGTACCGGACGCCCTCCAGGGCCAAGAGGTCCAGGTTCGGCGTGCTGACGTAGGGGTTGCCGTAGCAACCCAAGTCGGGCGAGAAGTCCTCCGCTAGGATCCACAGGATGTTGGGGCGGGGGCCGCCGCTTGAAGAGCAGGCCGCCCCCAAGGCCGGCAGTGCGGAACCGATCCGCATGAATTCACGGCGACGCATGAGCCGCCATTGTACCGTCGCCACGCGACACAGCGGCAAGCCGCCGGCCCCCGCACATCGCTCGCCGCGCAGGAGTTCCGGCGGTGCTCAGTTCGCCCGAGGCGTCAGCTGAGGCTAGTGCCGGCATCCGAGAACGCCGAGAGGCCGCTCCCGGCCAGCAGGTTGGACTATCGAATCGGCGAGAACGGAAGGCCGGCCAAGTGGATGTTTGACACCGTGGAGACGATCTCGGCGTTGCTCCAGCCGGGCCGGTTCTTGATGCGGTTCCAATCCTCGTTGGAGCCGAACGCCGACCACGCGTCCGCCCGCGCGTCCATGTCGGCGTAGTGAGACATGTAGATCAGGCTCGGCATGTGGGAACCGACGAGCGTCTCTCCGAAGAAGAGCGGATGAATGCCGCAGTCGCGGAAGATCTGGATCTCCTCCTCGTTGAACATGCGCATCTTCTCGCGCGTGTCGCGGAACGTTTCCTGCTCGTAGACGCGCAAGTCGAACGCCCTGGACTTGTCTCCCGGATCAGGAACCTCGATCGACGGCATTCCGTCAAAGGCGCGCAGCAGCCAACTCTCGACGCGATCGAAAGGCGCTTCGTCCTCCGCCCCGAACGCCTCGGCCGCCTCGCTCCATTCCTTGTCGGTCCGCTTCGCCGCCAGCTTGTCACCCATGTCGGCCAGCGAGGAGAACGCCGAGAGCGTATAGATCCGCGGTGTGAACTCTCCCAGCGTCACTCGGAAGTAGCCCTGAACGAGACCAAGGCGCCGCGCCATCGGCAGGTGCGCGGACTCCAAGAACGAGGTCAGCCTCTGGTACTGGTTGGCCTTGGAATAACGCAACTGATAGCAGCGCAGCTCGAAGACTTGGTTCTGACCCTCGCCGGCTCCGGCGGCGGATCCGGCCGCCAAGCCCGCCGCCGAGGAGCTGGCCAAGAAATTGCGTCTGTCCACGCCCCAGTTATAGCACTGATCACGACGCCCGACGCTTGGCAGGGTACCGTTCGAAGCACAGGGCTCATTCCCAGAATCAGTTGGGCGCCCCAGGACAGTCAGGTTGTCGAGAGTCCGGCAGGCAGCGAGTTCGTCGTTGCGGAGCCCGAGCTTGTTTGCTCTGCGCCGCAGCCCGCACGGGCCACATCAGCCGGAGGGCCTGCACCGTGGTGCGCGCTGGGAAGGTTCGCCTTCGCCACGGACAGGGCCCACACACCGTCGCTGCCCACCTCCAGCAGCAGGCTGTCCCGACCTACCTGCGGTAGAGAGCCATCCAGCGCCGCAAGTCCAGACCGAGTCCCGCCTCCGCAGGGTGCCGGGAATGCGGAGCTCCTGCCCGGCACTTTCACGGAGCCTACTCGATCCGCGCCCCAGAGGCTTCGCGGCCGCGATCCGCTCGTAGCGGAACAGCGCCAATTCTGATCTGAGGGAGTTCTCGTCGGTCGACATCGATCGCAGAACCGACCCCATGCGCTGCTATCGGTCATCGCTGGAGGGACGCCTGAACACAGCAACTAGCCGACGGCCCGCGATCGCGGGGAGCCTCCAGCAAGTGCGCGTCCCAGGTGAGGTGAGGAAGTCAGAGTGGGACACCGACTTCGGGATTGAGGAAGTCTTCTTCGGCTGGGGGTCCAGCGCGGTGCTCCAAGGATCAGCTCGCGTCGCTGCCGGCTTGGCTGCTTTGGCCGGGCCAGCGTCGTTGAGGTTACGGCGGTCCGGGAGCGGCCTCCGGGCTGGGCGTGCAGCGAAATTGGACCGGCCGCCCAAGATTCGTCCTCACACTGGAACAAGCCTGCCCGTCAGTTGCTAGGCGCCCACCGAGAGTCCGGGCCCAATCCCCCCGCTAGCAATCAACTACGGCGCGGATTCTGTGCGGCTCCAGCCTACCAACCGCCCCGGCTGACTGCCTCAGCCTGCTGCGCATCAAGCGGACCAGGACAGTTCCGGATCAATTGCGGACCGGTGCGGCTGCCGGACTGTGCGAAACAGTTCCAACACCTCCGATCGCGGGGTTCTCGCAACCGATCCCAATCAGCCTAGATGTGACCGTCGCGGAAGCAGCTACTGCCCCGCCAAGGTCCAGAGACCATCCATCTTGGTGGCGCAGATGCAACGAAGTCTGGCGAATCGTGACGCACTGCCAGTTGCGAGGGGGGCGCCCAGCGCCCCCCTGCGCGAGGCGCTAGCGGAAGAGGGAGTGACGACGGAAGATCGATCCCCGGCCTGCCGTCTCCGGCTCGGGTTCCGCACTCTTCTCGCGAATGCTCGGGGGAGGAATGAATTCCATCGGGGCGCCGTTCGTCGGAAGCGGCTGGAACGCCCCCACCTCCGGATCGGCGGTCTCAGCGAATCGCTCCTCGTTCGGCTCCGAGCCGGAGCTGTACTCGGCGTACGGGTCATCCGCTTCGTCGTCCAAGTCCGAACCTCCCGACGGCTCAGGGTCCGCCCTCCTCTCAGCGGCCGGCATCGCCTCTCGCTCCCAGTAGCGGTCCTCTTGCGTGAGGGAGAGCGCCCCGCCGTCATCCTGGTCTGCGCTTGCGATGAGCACCTCGTCCTCGGCCGCGCCCTCACTGCCATCGAACCCGGAAGCAACGACCATGATCCGAACGCGGTCCTCTTCCGACTCCTCGCGGACCACGCCGAGCATCAGCTGTGCATCGGTATCGAATTCGCGGACCAGCTGGTTGATAGCCGAACTGGTGTCGCGCATTTGGAACTGGCCCGAACCCGTGATATTGATCAGCACCTTCCGGGAAGCGGCAAGGCTGCCGGTTCCAACATCCATGCTCTTCAAGGCTGCCTTGGCCGCCGTAACGGCGGCGTCGCGACCCTCGGCGTCACCCTGCCCCACAACCGCCAGCCCGGCATCTTCGAAGACGGCGCGGATGTCGGCGAAGTCGCTGTTCATCACTCCCGGCTTGCGGAGGATGTCCGAGATTCCGTGCAGAATGGAGCATGCCATGTTGTTTGCCGCGCGAAACGCTTCAAAGAAGCCCACTTCGCCCTTGATCCGCTCCAACACGCGTTCGTTCGGGATCTCGATCGCGGTGTCGACCTGCGCAACGAGGCGCGCGAAGCCCTCCTCGGCGATCGTGGCCTTGCGCCGCCCCTCGAAGGCGAATGGCTTGACTGCTGCGGCGACCGTGAGGATCCCCATCTGCTTGGCAAGCGATCCGACAACCGGTGCCGCCCCGGTGCCAGTGCCGCCGCCCAGCCCCGCGACCAGGAAGACCATGTCCGCGTCGCGCAGCTGCTCGGTCAGCTCGTCCGTGCTCTCAAGAGCCGCCTCGCGGCCCACCGCCGGATCGGAACCCGTTCCGTAGCCCTGCGTCACGCGCTGGCCAATCAGCATCTTGTTCGAAGCGCCGCAACGCTTGAGTGCCTGGCTGTCCGTGTTGACGGTGACGAACTCGACACCGCTCGGCGGCGACTGCAGCATGCCGTCCACGATGTTACAGCCGCAGCCGCCGACGCCGACCACCTTCACGGTGATTCGCTCGGAGGGAGACTCCTCGATCTGGAACTTCAGCTCCTCAGCATCCGGCTCAGCACCCAGTCCCTGCGTGTAGGTCTCATTCTCATTCATGATTACTTCCTTCTAGCCTCGAACCCCAAAAAACTGCGACGCTGCGGTCGCCCGCTCCGGAACTGCTCCGGGCGAACCTTCCAGCCCGCCGGCAAGCCGGAGTGCATATGACGCCAAACCCGCGGCGCAGGCCCACTTCGGGCTGCGCAGGTCGATCGGCAGCGCCTCCGGCGCTGCTGGCACGCCAATTCTGGTGCGCAGGCCGACAACTCTATCCGCCAACTGCGCGATCCCCGGCAACTCCGCCAGATCACCCGTCAGAACGAGCGAGCGGATCGCACCGTTCATCAGGCCCTCGTGGCTAAGATCGTCCCGCACCAGCTCAAAGCAGGCCTGCAGCCGGAAGGTGATGATCTTGTCCAGAGTCCGGCGCGGACGGGGCCGGTTCAGCAGCCGGGACCCATCTCCGGCAGTCTCGGGCACCAGGACGTAGCACGGAGAGCCCTTGCCGCCCAAGTGGACGCGGCCGAAGTCCGTGATGAGCGCCGAAGCCACCGCGGAATCCGTGTTGAAGACCTGGCCCACATCCGACACGATCTGGTCGCGCCCGAGCGGGATGGCGCTGGCATGGCGGAACACACCACCGCAGTACGCAGTCAGCGTGCTGGACTCCTTGCCGAGATCGAGATGCGCGACGCCATGCTCGACCTCCTCCCTGTCCAGTGAACTGTAGGCCGCCGCAAAACCGCCCAGCACTGTCTCCTGAACGTTGATCTGCACCCGGTTCACCAAGTCCCTGGCCCGCTCGTGCGCCGAGCGGTCCGTCGTGATGACGCGCACCAAGGCCCGCAACCGCTGGGCCCGCAAGCCCACCGGATTGGTGAGGCCGCGCAGCGAGTCGGCGCCGAACTCCAGCGGCACCAGCTGCAGGACCATGGAATCGTTGCCTGACACCTTGGCGGCGCATTGCTGCACCGCGTCCCTGACATCACTCATCGTGACCAGGGACTTGCGCGAGGCCAGCACGGTGTCTTGCTGCACGTAGTGACTGGCGACCCGATGGCCGCCGAGCCCGACGACGGCCGAGACAATGGCTTGGCCGACGCTTCGCTCAGCCTCGAAGATGGCTTCCTGCACCGACTGCTTGGACATCTGCTCGTCCCAGCTGTCGTGGGCGTCCCAGCGCACTGGCGGCATGGAGCCGCAGCCCAGGTACTCAAGCCGCGAGCCTTCGGCGGTCGCCACGAGGCAGCGAGTCACGGGTCCGGACAGGTCCAAGCCCACAAACGTGTTCGGCCTGTCAGTCATCCTTGCCTCCCTGCCGAATCGGACGGCCGCACCGCTACCTGCTTCTCGAAGCGCAGGTCGACTGACTCGACCGCTCCGAATTCCGATCGCCACGCACCGATGTAGCTGAGGAAGACTTCGAGCCTGTGCCGGAGGTGCCGGTCCCCCATCTGCAGCCTCACGACCTGACCGTCGTGCTTGGTGAGCACGACCGCGTTTCGAGCGTCGGTCACGTCGACCTCGGACACCGCTTCGCTCAGCTCGCTGGCAGCCTCGCCGAAGGCGACCATGACCTCCTCAAACAGCTGCAGTCGATCCAGCCGCTCCGGACGGGGCATTTCCCGGTCAATGCCCGTCATAACCGGGAGCGAGGTCTCCCCAGAGAATCGAAGGTCAAGGATGACTCCGTTGGAATCCACCATCTGGACCGACCGCGAACCGGCGTCCCGCAAGAACGCCACGGGCTGGCGCTCCTCCACCGAGACCCGGACCGTGGACGGCCAGATCCTCGCCACACGCGCGCTGAGCACCCAGGGAACGGCCTCCAGCTCTCCGCGCAGCTTCCCGACATCCACCAACGCCAAGCTGCGACCGGCAACAGGGGCGAACACCGCCTCGACTTCTTCGAGCCGCACCGCCGACAACCCGTCGACCAGCAACCCGCCCGATGCAGGCTCGAACTGGAAGACGGATGCCTGCAGCACGAAGAGGTAGGCGAGACCGCCGGCGAGCGCGAAGCCCAAGGCTACAGCCAGCATCCGCAGTGATGCTCTCCCGACGGACTCGTCGCCCGCTCGCGCAATGGGCTGCGACCCAGCGCCGTTTCTCCGTGTGGCCGAACCTACAGCCGTTGGGCTGCGACCATTCTTCGTCAACATCCTCATCTCCCCCTTCCCGTGCTCGAAGCGACCGTGATGCGCTCAGCTTCCGGTTCGGATCCAGAGTCCGGCCCCCGCAAGAGTGCCAGCAGCTCCTCACCCGCCATCCAGACATTGCCGGCCCCGAAGGTGATCAACGCCTCCCCCGGCTCCAGCACGCCCGCCGCCCGGCTCGCCGCGTCCTGCATCGTCGGGCAGTAATCGGCCTGCGGATGCCCCGAGCGCACGATGGCATTCACCAGCCGCGGGCTGCAGACACCCGGCAGGGCGTCCTCGCCGGCCGAGTAGATGTCCAGCACCCAGACGCGATCGCACTCCTCGAAGCATGCCGCGAACTCGCTCTCCAAGTCGATGGTCCTGGTGTACCGGTGGGGCTGGAAGATCGCGCTCACCCCGCGGAAACCGCAGGCGGCGGCCGCGGCCAACGTGGCGCGAATCTCAGTCGGATGATGGCCGTAATCGTCGATCACCGTCACACCGCGCGCCGTACCGCGCACCTGGAAGCGCCGGTCCACTCCCGTGAACGCCCGCAGCCCCTCCCGGATGCGGTCCGGCGGAATGTCCAGCTCCAAGCCAACGAGCACCGCTGCCATGGCATTCCGCACGGTATGCAGGCCCACACCGGACACGGCAAACGAACCGAGATCGTCGCCGTTCATTAGCAGGCGGAACGACGCCTCGGCCCGCGACAGCCGGATGCGGTCTGCGACCAGGTCCGCCTCCGGGGAGACCGCCCGCAGCCCGTACGTCAGCCACCGGCGGCGGCCCTCCCCGGCGATGCGCCTTACCAGCGGGTCGTCCAGGCAGGCGACGGCCGCGCCGTAGAACGGCACGGAGTTGGCAAAGTCCCGGAACGCGTCCAGCAGCCGGTCCATCGATCCGTAGTGATCCAGATGCTCCCGGTCGATGTTGGTGATCACGGACACGATGGGGCCCAGATTCAAGAACGAACCGTCCGACTCATCCGCCTCGACCAGCAGGAACTCGCTGTTGCCCAGCCTCGCATTCGAGCCGATCGAGGCGACTCGTCCGCCGATGACGACCGTCGGATCCTTGCCGCCCGCACCCAGAACCGCGGCGCACAATGACGAAGTCGTAGTCTTGCCGTGGCTGCCCGAGACCGCGATGCCGTACTTGACCCGCATCAGCTCGGCCAGCAGCTCGCCACGTGAGATCACCGGCAGCTTCCGCCGGCGGGCCGCCACCAGCTCAGGATTGCTGCCCGGGATCGCCGAGCTGGTGACGACGGCCGCCGGGCGGTCGAGATGCTCCGCGGAGTGGCCGACATGGATCTCGGCCCCCAGCCTGCGGAGGCGCTGCGTGATCGGGGACTCGCGCAGGTCCGAGCCGGTCACCGTGTAGCCCAGATTGAGCAGGATCTCCGCGATGCCACTCATGCCGATGCCGCCGATGCCGACGAAATGCAGCCGCCGCTGCCGGAACGCTTGCTTGCTGAACAGCACTCTAGACTCCTACTCCAGCCCGATTGCGGGCGGCCTCCAAGGCGTCGGCCACATCATCGCAGGCCCGGACAGGCGCCAGCGGCGCCAGCCGCGACGCCATCACGGCAAGTCGCGAGCGGTCCGCGGCGAGCCGGTTGACCTCTTCCGCCATCCGTTCCCCTGTCCAATCCCGATCCTCCACCAGCAGCCCCGCGCCGGCTGCCGCGAGCACGCTCGCGTTGGCGAGCTGGTGATCGTCGGCCGCGTGAGGGAACGGCACGAGCACAGCGGGCTTGCCCGCGGCGCAGAGTTCGGCGATCGCCGACGCCCCCGCCCGGCACACGACCAAGTCGCACTGCGAGAGAACCCCCGCCATCTCGTCGAAGAACGGCGAGACCGTCGCGTCGACACCCAATTCCGCGTAGGCGCGGGCGACGGACTCCCGCTCGCGTTCGCCCGTCTGGTGGACGAGGCGCGGCACCTCCCGGCCGTTGCGCCGCCACAGCCGCGCCGCTCCCACGGCCGCGGCGTTGAGCCGCGCCGCTCCCTGGCTCCCTCCGAGCACCAGCACGACCAGCCGCCCGTCCGGCGGGCGGGGAGCGATCCGGAAGAAAGCCTCGCGCACCGGCAGGCCAGTAACTTGGCAGCTGGCTTGACGGAAGAACGAGGCCGCCCCGGGGTGGCCCAGCAGCGCCCGCCTAGCCGCAAGGGCGGCGAGCCGGTTCGCCAAGCCGGGCGACGCGTTCGGCTCGAGGACTACCAGCGGAACGTCAAGCAGCGCACAGGCGGCGACCAGAGGACCCGCCGCGTAGCCGCCCAGGCTGAGAGCGACCTGCGGACGCCGGTCGCCGACGATCCGCAGGGCGGCGCCAAGCGCCACCGGAGCCAAGAGGACCGTACGCAGCCTGCGTGCCAGCGAAACGCGCTGCAGAGAACCCGCCCGCAGCGTGTGCAGCGCGAAGCCCTCAGCCGGAACCAAGCGGTTCTCGAAACCGCGGGCCGTGCCGAGGAACACGCACTCCCACCCCCGGCTCCGCAGGGCCTTGGCCACCTCGATGCCGGGAATCACGTGCCCTCCGGTGCCGCCCGCGGCGATGAGCGCACACCGCCGCTGCCGGCCGTCTGCATCCGCTGCCTGCATCGCGCTCACCGCCCGAACCTGCTCACGTTGAGAAGCACGCCGCAGGAAGCGAGCGTGACCATCAAGGAAGTGCCGCCGTAGCTGATGAGTGGCAGCGGCATGCCCTTGGTCGGCAGCAAGCCGAGCACGACGCCCAAGTTGAGCATGGCTTGGATCAGCACCATGGACGTGATCCCGACCGCCAGATAGGCGCCGAACAGGTCCGGCGCCGCGATGGAGGCCCGCACGCCCTGGCGCAGCAGCAGCAGGAAGCCCAGTAGCAGCGCCGTGGCGCCCAGCAGACCGACCTCCTCGCCGATCAGGGCGAAGATGAAGTCCGTGTGCGCCTCCGGCAGGAAGTGCATCTTCTGGTTGCCGAGCATCCAGCCCAGCCCGAACAGGCCGCCGGAGCCGACCGCGATCTGCGATTGCAGGATCTGAAAGCCGCTGCCGAGCGGGTCGGACTCGGGATCCAGGAAGGCGAACAGGCGCTCGCGCCGATAGTCTACGCGCCACACCACGAAGTAGAGCAGCGGCATCGCCAGCGGCACGAGACCCGCGACAAAGCCTAAGGGCATGCCGGCGATGTACAGCATAGCCAGCACGATCATGGCGAGGCAGGCCATCGTTCCGAAATCGGTGCCGAGCATGATCAGCGCCCCGAGCACGGCCAGCACGGCCAGCGGCTCAAGATACGTGCTCAGCTTGTTGAGCCCCTTCCGGTTGCGCTCCAAGTAGTAGGCGAGGTAGAGGATCATGGCGGGCTTGGCCAGTTCGGACGGCTGGAGCGAGAGCACCCCCAGCCGCAGGAATCGCCGCGTGTTGGCCCCCGTGCCCAAGGCCGCCGCCAGCACGAGCAGCCCCGCGCAGACGCCGAGCGCCCACAGGACGGCTTTCCGACTGCGCAGCCGGCGGTAGTCGAGGAACACTAGGGCGTACATCGCCGACAGGCCGATCGTCGCGGCTATGGCTTGCTTGGCGAAGTACAGGCCCCCACCATCGGAAGACGCCGTCGCGCTGTACACCATCATCAGCCCGAACAGGGTCATGATCAAGATGGCCCAAGCGAGCTTGCGGTCGGAACTGAGCAGGATCGGCATTGCTTCAGCCCTCCAGCCGACCTACGAGGCGCCGGAACTCGCGTCCTCGCTGGATATAGCTCGCGTATTGGTCGAAGCTGGCGCAGGCAGGTGCCAGCAGCACAGTGTCGCCTGGGGAGGCGCGCCGGCCGGCCTGCCGCACGGCCTCTTCCAACGTCCCGACCTCCTGGACGGGAACGGAGGATCCGATCTGCCGCCGGATCAGCGGCGCGGCCTCGCCCACCAGCAGCGCCGCCCGGGCGCGGGGCCGCAGCACGTCGCCCAACGGGCGGAAGTCGGAACCCTTGTCCCGCCCGCCGAGGATCGCCCACAAGCCGGAGCGGAACGAACCGCAAGCCTTGGCAGCCGCGGCCACGTTGGTGGCCTTCGAGTCGTTGAAGTAGCCCACTCCGCCCACGCGCTTGACGAACTCCATGCGATGCGGCACAGCGCGGAAGCTCTGCAACGATCTTCCGATCCGGCGGGCCGGCACGCCGGCCAGTCGGCAGGCAGCAGTCGCCGCCAAGGCGTTTTCAAGGTTGTGCGCGCCGGGAATCGGCAAGTCCGATCGTCCGACATCCTCGCCCCGGAACCTGATCCTGCCACCCGCAGCGCAGGAGTCGACTGCCTGGCCGCAGCGCAAGCGGTAGCGCACCACCTCACCGGCCGCCCGCGGCTCCATGTGCCGGCACCCCGGATCGGAGGCGTTGAGCACCGCCCAGTCTCGGCGAGCCTGATTGCGCAGAATCCGCGCCTTGGCGGCCCAGTAGCGCTGGAACGTTCCGTGGCGGTCGAGGTGGTCGGGCGTCACGTTGAGCACGACAGCCACATGGCACCGCAACGACCGGGCCGCCTCCAGCTGGAAGCTCGACAGCTCCAGCACGTGCCAGTCCTGGCGGCGCGACTGCTCGACCACGGCGAGCACGGGTGTGCCGATGTTTCCCGCCAAACGGCCTGGCACGCCGGCTGACCGCAGCACGTGGTCGATCAGCGTGGCGGTCGTCGTCTTGCCGTTGGTGCCCGTCACGCCGATGGTCCGTCCGCGCAGCGCGCCCGCCGCCAGCTCCACCTCGCCGCAGACTGCGATGCCGCGCTCTCGGGCGCGACGCAGCTCGGGCAAGTCCCACGGCACGCCCGGGGACGGCACGATCAGGTCCTGCGCCGCGAGCAGCCCCTCGGGATGGCCGCCGAAGTGATACGAGAGGTCGCAGTCGGCAAGCTCCCGGACCGAGTCCGCCAAGGACTCCGCGGAGCGGCGGTCCGCCACGGTGACCCGAGCGCCCGCGGCGACGAGGAAGCGAGCCGCAGCCACGCCCGACTTGCCCAGTCCGATCACGAGCGCCCTTCTGCCTGCCCAGTTCATCTCAGTTTCAACGTGCTCAGGGCGAACAAGGCCCAGATGAAGCCGGCAATCCAGAAGCGGACAATCACTTTGGACTCTGGCCACCCCAGCTGCTCGAAGTGATGGTGCAGCGGGGACATCAGGAGGATCCGCCTGCCGGTCAGCTTGAAGCTTCCCACCTGGGCAATCACCGACAGCGTTTCCAAGACGAACACCCCGCCGATGAACAGCAGCACGACCTCCTGCTTGGCCAGCACCGCCACGGTTCCGATCGCCCCGCCCAGGCCTAGCGAGCCGACGTCACCCATGAAGATCTGCGCCGGATGGGCGTTGTACCAAAGGAACGCCAAGCTCGCCCCGACGATCGCGCCGCAGAACACGGTTAGCTCCGCCGCCAGCGGCACGCGGGGAACCTCGAGGTAGGCAGCTAGATCGCTGTGCCCGGCGATGTAGACCAGCACCGCGAGAGCGCCCACGCAGATAATCGTCAGCCCGATGGCCAAGCCGTCCAAGCCGTCGGTGAGATTGACCGCGTTGCTGGCTCCCGCCAGGACGAAGAACAGGAACACGAAGAACGGCAGGTACGCGAGCGGGGCCGTGAGGGCGGTCGCCTCCCAGGAGTGGACCACCGGATCCGGGCGGATGTTCTTGAAGAATGGAAGAGCCAGCTCCGGGGAGTAGAGGCCCTCCGCCACCAAGCTGACCAAGCACAGCCCGATCAGCAGCGTGACACAGGCTTCCAAGCCCAACTTGGGCAGCGTGCGCAGGCCCAGGCTGCGCTTGCGGACCACTTTGAGGTAATCGTCCAGCAAGCCGATCGAGCCGAAACCGACCATGGCCGCGACGGCGATCCAGACGTAGGCATTCCCCAAGTCCGCCCAAAGCACGGTTGGCACGATCGCCGACAGGCAGATCAGCAGGCCGCCCATGGTCGGCGTCCCAGCCTTGCGTTGATGCGACTCGGGGCCCTCCTCGCGGATATACTGCCCGACTTGGGCCTGCCGCAGCCGCCGGATGAGCCACGGGCCGACCGCCAGGCCGATGGCCAGCGCTGTGAGGCTCGCCAAGGCGGTCCGCAGGGTGATGTAACCGAAGACCCGCACGGGACTCAGGAACGGATACAGGTGCTCGATCAGGAACTGATACAGCATGCTGCGCCTCCCCCTGACTCCCCGGATCCTCTCGCTGCGAGCGTCCGCAGCAGCGAGTCCCGCGCCAGCTCGAGGCCCACCCCGCGAGATGCCTTGAGCAGGACCGCGTCCCCGGGCCGGACCAAGCCCGGCAAGACGCTCGCCGCCTCGCCGGCATCCCGGCAGAACTCCCTCGGCACGCCGGCCGAGGAGGCGATCTCCTGCGCGTCGCCGCCTACGGCGACCAGGTAGTCCACACCCGCGGGAGCCACGGCTCGCCCCACGCGCCGGTGCAGCTCCCGCGAACGGCCGCCCAGCTCGCGCATCTCGCCCAGCACAGCGATCCGCCGTGCAGCCGGAGTGCCGCGCAGCAGCCGCAGCATCGCCTCCATGGCCGGCGGGCTGGCGTTGTAGCAGTCGTCGATCAGCACGACGCCGGCCAGTCGATGCACCTCGCCTCGCATCGGCGAAGGACGCAGCCCGGCCACCGCGTTCGCCACGCTCTCCGACTCAAGACCCAGCGCCCGGACCGCAGCCATCGCGGCGAGCACGTTGTAGACATTGTGGCGGCCTGCAAGCGGCAACGAGACTTCTCGCCCCCGGACCACAAACCGGAAGCCGTCGATCCCCAGGTCTCGCAGCCTGCGGGCCCGAATGTCGGCAGCGGCATCGATTCCGTAGGTGAGCGTCCTGCCGCGAACCAAGCGCTCCATCGCTATCACGCGGGGATCGTCGGCGTTGAGCACGGCGACGCCGTCCTCGGTGAGCGCCTCGACCAGCCGCCCCTTCTCCTTAGCGATCTCATCCAGTGACGAGTAGTGGCCGAGGTGCGCCGCTCCGATGTTGGTGACTACGGCCACATCGGGCCCGGCGATACGCGCCAGCGGAGCCATTTCTCCGGGATGGTTGATGCCGATCTCAAGCGCGGCGGCGCGCGCCGCGTCCGGGATGCGGAGGATCGAGAGCGGCAGGCCGAAGTCGTTGTTCAGGTTGCCCTCTGACTTGGCCGCGGGGACGAACGCGGCCAGCAGGGCAGCCGTTGCGTCCTTGGTGGTCGTCTTCCCGCTGCTGCCAGTCACCGCCACCACCGGGCGCCCCCAGCGCCGCCTCGCTCTTGCCGCCAGGTCCTGCAAGGCCTTCGCAGGATCGCCTACGACGAGCCGTCTCCCGCTCTCGCCCGGACGGGCCGGCCGCGCCACCACGGCCGCGACCGCTCCCCGCTCGAGTGCATTCTCGACGAAGTCATGCCCGTCAAGCCTCGAGCCCCGGATCGCGAAGAACAAGTCGCCCGGCCTGATAGTGCGGGAATCGATCGAGTAGCCCCGCACGAGCGGATCGCGGCGCCCGGGAGGCACGCGCAGCCAGTCTCGAACAATGGAGAGCCGCAGGTTCACCGCGCGTACCCCAATTCCGCAAGGGCCTCCCGCGCCGCCTGCCGGTCGTCGAATTTCCTCGCCCGGCCGCCCGCGATCTGGACGGTCTCGTGCCCCTTACCGGCGATCAGCACGACATCGCCCCGGTCGGCCTCGCTGAGCGCCAAGGCGATCGCTGCCGCCCGGTCGGGCTCGGACGCCCAGCGGGCCGGGCAGCCCTGCAGGCCCTTCTGCACCTCCGCCAAGATCCTGGAGGGATCCTCGCCGCGGGGGTTGTCCGATGTGAGCACGGCGAAATCGCTGAAGCGTCCGGCGACCCTGCCCATTGGCGCCCGCTTGCCGGGATCGCGGTCCCCGCCGCACCCGAACAGCGTCAGAACGCGTCCGGGCGGCTGCCCCTCGCCAGCCATCTCCCGGCCGGCGGCGATGAGCCGACGCAGAGCGTCCTCGGTGTGCGCGTAGTCAACGATGACCTGGAACGGCTGGCCGACATCAACGGACTCGAAGCGGCCAGGGACTTGGGGGGCCACCCGCAAGCCACGCTCAATCGCTTCCGCGCTGAGCCCCAAGCATTGCAGCGCGGCGGCGGCCGCCAACGCGTTCTCGACATTGAAGCCGCCGAGCAGCCTCGTCTGGGCCCTGATCGGTCCCGAGGTTGTCTCGATGTCGATGCGGAGGCCTCGCTCGCCGACCGTAACCTTCCGGGGACGCACTTCAGCGCCCTCTGATCGGCCGTAGCAGATCGATCTGGAGAGGCCGAGCGCGCGAATGCGTTGCCCGACCGGATCATCCGCGTTCGCGACGGCGTAGCGGGGCGGCCGGGCTCCGGCCCCTTCGAACAGCCGCAGCTTGGCGGCGGCGTAACTTTCCATGTCGCCGTGGAAGTCCAAGTGCTCCGGAGTGAGGTTCGTGAAGACGGCCACGTCGAATTCGATGCCGCGGACGCGGCCCAGCACCAAGGCGTGCGAGGACGCCTCCATCGTCGCGTGCGTGCCGCCGATCGACCGCAGCTCGGCCAGCAGACGCACCAAGTCCAGTGATTCCGGCGTCGTGTTGACGGCCTTGGCTGACCGTTCGCCCACTCGGTGCTCGACCGTTCCGACCAGAGCGGTTGTCCTGCCATCCGACCTCAGCACGCTGTCGATCAGGTGCGCGGTGGTGGTCTTGCCGTTCGTGCCCGTCACAGCCGTGACCGACAGGTCGCGGTCGGGCCGTCCGTAGAACCGCAGGCTGGCGCGAGCCAGCGAGTTGCGGCCGTGCCGCACTCTGGCCCACTGGGAATCCATGCCGGCCGGGGCCGGCCGCTCGCTGACCACGGCGACGGCCGACTTGCGCAGAGCATCGGGGACGAAGGCGTGGCCGTCCACGTTCTCGCCGGGAAAGGCGAAGAACGCGTCCCCCGAGCGGATCCGCCGGGAGTCGTACTGCAGACCGGACACCTCGACGGCCGGCACCGGTCCGACTGCGGCTCCCGCCAGCATCGCTGCCAACGTCACAGCACGCTCCCCCGCGCAGCGGTGCGGCCGTCCAGTACGGGCGGAAGGAGCTCGAACTGCAGCACCAATGGCTTTCCGGCCGGGAGCGGCTCGCCAGGGGCGGGCACTTGGGTCTGCACCAGCCCGCTGCCTGCCGGCCGGAGCTCCACTCCAAGGCGGCCCGCAGCGACGACGGCCTCCCGCAAGGTCAGCCCGCGCATGTCAGGTGCGGGCAACGCGTCCGACAGCGAGTCGGGACGACTCGTGGCGGCCGCCTGCAGTTCGGAGGGCAACCGGCGCGCCGCAGGATCGGACTTCGGAAAGGCGGCCTCCAGGTCCCGGGCGCCGGGTGGTTCGGCAGAGGCCGCTTCAACACCCGCCGCGGACCCCGCGTCCGCAGGCTCGTCGAAAATTGGCAGCGCTCGCTCCGCCTGAAGTTCGGCGTCCTGCCAAACGAAGTCCGCCAGTAGCAGCTCGTCATCGGGCGGCGGCGGAGCAGGCGGCACGGGACGGGTCTTCAGCGGCGGCACGTCCAAGACCCGGAGCGACCTGCGCACGACCTTCTGGAACAAGGGCGCGGCGATGCTGCCACCGTAGTACTGCCCTCCGCGGGGATCGTAGAGCATCGCCACGCCGACCAAGGAGGGCTTGTTGAGCGGCGTGAAGCCGCAGAAGCTCGCCAAGTAGAAGCCGTCGCGGTAGGACCTCGAGACCGGGTTGATCATCTGGGCCGTGCCGGTCTTGCCAGCCACCCGGTATCCGGGAATGCGCGCCCGGCGCCCGGTTCCCGTCTCGACAACCTGCTCCAGAATGGCCTTCATCGTCGCAGCTGTCTCGGCACTCATAACCCTCACGGGCTCAGGCCGCTCGGGCACGACTTCGGAACCATCCTGCCTGCGGATCGCATGCACGACGCTCGGCTGGACCAGCAGCCCGCCGTTGGCCACCGCCGAGAAGAGCCGCGCCATCTGCAAGGCCGTAACACCGATCTCCTGGCCCATCGACATCGAGGCCAAGGAAGAGCCGCTCCAGCGGTCCACCGTCCGCACCAATCCGGCCACCTCGCCGGGCAAGGCCACGCCCGTGCGGCTGCCGAAGCCGAACCGGCGAACGTAGCTGTAC
This sequence comes from Bryobacterales bacterium, assembly GCA_963662745.2. Classification (GTDB taxonomy): domain Bacteria; phylum Acidobacteriota; class Terriglobia; order Bryobacterales; family UBA6623; genus VXMF01. The sequence continues at coordinate 545,879 of CAXXUI010000001.1, read as the reverse complement.
ATGCCCTCCCTGCCCAGCCGCTGGCCGATCTTGATGATGCCGACGTTGCTGGACTTGATCAGCACCTGGGGCATGGTGAGCAGCCCGTAAGGATGGTGGTCCCGGATGCGGCGGCTGCCGACCCAGATGCCCCCCATCTCGCAATCGAACTCGTCGTCCGGCGTGACCAGCCCCTCCTCCAAGGCCGCCGTCGCGGTCAGGACCTTGAATGTCGAGCCGGGTTCGGCCAAGAAGCTGACGGCGAAGTTCCTGGTCCGCTCAAGGTCCTCCTGGGACCGGCTGAGACTGTTGGGGTCGAACACCGGCCAGCTCGCCATGGCCCGCACGGCCCCGCTCGCTGGGTCCATCAGGACCACCGTGCCCGCTCTGGACTTGGTCGCGTGAATCGCGCGCTCAAGCTCCAAGGCGGCGATCGACTGAAGATCGAGGTCCAGCTCCAGAATGATGTCGTCACCAGCCATCGAGGGACGCACGACCTGCCTTCCGTAGCGCTTCTGCCGGGCGTCGAAGTTGAGGACCAGCAGGCCGGACTCGCCCCGCAGCCGCTCATCGTAGGTCTGCTCGATGCCGGCCTGGCCTCCGTGGTCCAAGCCGACCATGCCGACCACGTGGGCCACGGCCCCGGCCTGGGGGTAGTAGCGCCGACTCTCGGTCTCGAAGTGCAGCACGTCGAGTCCCAGCTCCCGGACGCGGCGCGCCTCGTCAATCGTCACCAAGCGCTTCGCCCACTGGAACCCGCCCCGTAGCAGCCGCTCGTGCAGATCGGCCGCGTCGATGTTCAATGCCTGGGCCAAGCGCCTCGCCAGGTCTTCCCGTCCGATGCCCGAACCGTCAATCCTCGAAGCAAAGACCCCGATGGACTCGGTAGGTGTGCTCAGCGCCAAGTCCCGCCCGTGGCGGTCCAGAATGCTGCCACGGGTCGCCGCGTATTCAATCGTCGACTGGTGCTGTTTGGACGCCCTCTCCTTCAAGGAGGCGTGGCGCAGAATCTGGAGATCGGCCAGTCGCCCGAACAGGACGACGCACCACAGCAGCACCGCGAACCGGAACCACAGCACGCGCCGCCTGGCCGAGAGGTCCAAGCCTTGCCGAGGTATGGGCAGCGAAAACTTGGCGGTATGAGCACCGCGAGTGACCGCGCTCCAAGTCCGCTCGAGCAGGCTCTCCCGCCGGCGATCCGGCATGGCGCTAGCGCCCCTCCGTCCAGGGGCGAGCCCCGCCTCCGGACGGACCCGGCGCACCTTGCCCCGGCGCAGTCGCCAGTCGACGGAACGGGCGGGCGCTAGTCCTCATTGAACTGCCCCTCGCCGCCGAGCAGCTGGGCCACCTCGGCGTCGACCCCGGCCTCGTCGTACACGGGAGCGAACCATGTGTAGCTGGCCTCCTCGGTCTCGCGCAGTCCGCTCCTCTCAGCGATGGCCGCGACCCGTCGCAGGTCCTCGAGACGGCCCTTCTCGACCTTGAGGGTGTTGCGGACCACGGTCAGCCGCTCGATCGTCTGCACGAGCTCCGCCTGGCGGTAGCCGGCCTGCCGCACCCACAAGCGCGGCCCGGAGAACGCCAGGATCACCAGCCCGACGAACATCGCCAAGCTGAGATTGCGCCGCAGGAAGCGCCGGTCCTGCGGATCGTGCCGGTAGTGCAGCCTGCTGTTGTCGATGGTCTTCTGGTACAACATGGTCCCTTCCATGCCCATGGGACGAGTACCGCTCGTGCCGGGCCTGCTGGCTCCGGCGCCGCTGCCAGGAGAGCCGCGCAACGCCCGTTCGGGCATCGCGGTGTGGCTCCATCCGTACTGAGGCTGACTGGGCAGCGGCGCATGCGTTTTGTACTGCTTCTCCATGTGTACCGATCCTTGATTTTTCATGTGTTCGGGCCGCCTTGGCTCGTCCTGCCGACCGCCCGCATACGGGCGCTGCGACTGGGAGCGTTGCGACGGACCTCCTGAGGCGTAGGCCGCACGACCTTGCGCGTGAGAAGCTTCCAGAAACCAGCAGCGGCCTGGCGCCGGAAGGCGCGCTTGACGAGGCGGTCCTCGCCGCTGTGGAAGCTCACGACAACGAATCGCCCTCCAGGGGCCACCAAGGCGGGAACCGCCTCGAGGAGGGCCGCGAGCTCCTTCAGCTCGCCGTTGACCGCCATGCGAAGCGCCAAGAATGTCTTGGTGGCAGGGTGGATCCTCCGCCTGGCGGCGTGGGGCACGGCCGATTCCGCCACGCGGGCGAGGTGCCGGGTGTCGCGTATGGGCCGGGCACGCACGACGGCCTTGGCGATCCTGCGGCTGAAGCGCTCGTCGGCGAGGCGGTAGAGCAGGCGCGCCAGCTCAGCCTCCCCTCCCCGGTTCACCAAGTCGTCGGCCCGCAGCTCTTGGCGGCGGTCCAGCCGCATGTCGAGCGGACCGTTCAGCCGCAGGCTGAAGCCTCGCGCGCCATCGTCGAGCTGCAACCGGGACAAGCCCAGATCAGCCACCACGCCGGCCAGCGGCAGGTGGTCCTCCGCCGCCTCCCGGATCCGCGAGAAGCGGCCGCGGAAGTAGGTCACGCGTCCGGCGAATTCACGCAGGCGTTCCCTGCACCCGGCCAGCGCCCGCGAGTCGCGATCCATCGCCACCAAACGGCAGCCCCGGCTGCCCCGCAGGATGCGCCGGGCGTAGCCGCCCGCCCCCGCCGTGCAGTCGCAATAAGATGCCCGGCCGACGGAAGCTGCCCCTCCGAGCAGGTAGCGCTCCATCTCGTCCGCCATCACCGGGAAATGGCCCCTCTGGAACGTCATAGGCCCATACTCGCGGCCAGTGCCATGTCGTCGTCCGAGAGCCGGTTGGCCTCCACGGCCTCGTTGAAGAGGTCCTCAGTCAAGACGAGCATGTGGTTGGACTGCCATTGGACCCGGACCGGCCCGCGCAGGCCGGCGGCATCCCGCAGCATGGCCGGAACGCGCACCCTGCCTTGGGCGTCGACCCGCTCCTCGGATCCGAAGCGGTTGGCTTGGAACAGAATCTTGTTCCTGACTGTGGCGCTCACTTGCCGAGCCGGGCCGGGGGCCTTTCCGAACAGCTGCGCCTCGACGTCCTCCCACTCCCGGAGGGGGAAGACCTTAGCCGCCTTGCCGTCCAAGCTTGTAATGAACACCTCGCCCCGCCGGTAGCAGTCCTTAAGCCGCCGCTTCACCGCCGCTGACAGCTTCAGACGCCCCTTGGCGTCCACGCTACCGGTTTGCGTTCCTCGGAACATTGCTCGGGCCCGTTTCAACCACTATAGGCTACTTCCAGCCAACTTCGGCCACTTCGGACCACCCGATTGTGGGGGGCCGAGGACCGCCGTGTCAACCTTCCGTGGGAAATTCCTGATTCCAAACAACCTGCTTACAATATATAGGACATGGCGAATCGAATGCGACACTCTATAGGGCTATAATTGGCCGTGCTGCGCTGTCTCGAAGTCGCTTCCAGTGGGCGGATAAATTCATTGAGTTGCGGATTCCCATTTTGAGACAATGGCGGCCGTCCGAGTGACGGCCGGCGGGCCGTCGTGAACGGGAAGGGAGCGCTGCTATGAGGCTGGGGCTGGTCACCTACAACGTGGGCCGAGACTGGGATGTGGACACGATCATCGAGAAGCTGGAGGCGTCAGGTTTCGAGGCGGTCGAGTTGCGGAGCACTCATCGCCACGGCGTGGAGCCAGGGTTGGAACCCGCCCGCGTCGACGAAGTCCGCCGTCGGTTCGAGGCCAGCCGAGTCCGCTTGCTCAGCTTGGGTTCCGCCTGTGAATTCCACTCTCCGGACGCCGCCGAGCGCCGCGCCAACGTGCGGGAAACCGCGCGCTTCGTGGAACTGGCCCACGACTTGGGCTGCTGGGGCGTGAAGGTCCGTCCGAACGGCTTGCCTGATGGCGTGCCGCACAACGTCACCGTCCCCCGCATCGCGGACTCGCTGCGAGCCTGTGGCGAGCATGCCGCCGGCTACGGCGTCGAGATCTGGGTCGAAGTCCACGGAAGGGGCACCCGCCAGCCCGAAGTCCTGCGCGCGATCCTAGAGCGTTGCGGCCACCCTTCCGTAGGCGCCTGCTGGAACTCGAATCCGTCCGATATCCGCGACGGATCCATCCGCGAGTCGTTCGGCCTGCTGCGGAGCTTCATCCGCAACGTGCATCTGCGGGACCTGCCCGACTACCCCCATCGCGAGCTGTTCCAGCTGCTGCGGGCCGCCGGTTACGACCGCTACACGCTGGCCGAGACGGCTCAGAGCTGCGAGCCGGACCGATACCTGCGATATTACGCCGCGCTGTGGCGGGAACTGACGCGGACGGCCTGACGAGGAGCCGCGCCCGGTGGGCGGTCAATTCGGCGCGAAGCTGATCTTCGCCGGGTCCGACTCGACGAACAGCGGGTCGTACTCGGAGCCGTTGACGGCGACGCGGATGATCACGCCATTGGGCTGCGTATAGGACCGGATCAAGTCGTACTGCCGCAGGAACTTGAAAGGTGCTTCGGGCCCCCAGTCCTCCAGAAACTCCCCGAACGGGTAGTAGCGGCAGGGCTCCTCGACCGAACAGCCCCACATCGAGTAGGCGTCCTCGTACCGGCGTTCCATCACCAGCTCAAGAAACTGCCTAGCCTGCCGCTCCTCCCTCCAGTTGCGGAAGAACACGTAGTAGGAGGATCCGACCATGGCCGCGACTCCTAGCGCCACCAGCGCCAGCTTGATCAGGCGCGCGGCGAGCACGCCGCGGCCTGCATAGGCCTCCAAGTACTCCATGCGACGGCTCCGAGGCGGCCGGTCAATCGGCGGGATGCTTGGCGTCGTATGCCCGCGTGGCTTCGGCCGTCAGGTCGATCAACGCGCTGTGCGCGAGCACGCCGGAGCCGTCGACGATCAGGTCCAAGTCCTGGTCGACCCGCAGCGTCTGAATGATCTCCCGCATGCGACCGCTGCCGGCGGCCAGGATGTTCTGGCGGTCGAATTCCACGTCGGACTGCAAGTCCTCGGTCAGCCGCTGCGCGGTGCGCTGCTTGCGCTGCCCCTCGGCCTGCAGGCGCGTCGCCGCGTCCCCTTGGGCCGATTGCAGCCTGGCGGAGATGTCCTGCAGCTCCTGCGAGAGACTCTCGATCTCCCCCTGCCGCGACGCGTACTTGGCCTCCAGCGCCGCAGACTCCTTCTGCATGTCCGCCGTGTTGAGCAAGGCCTCCTGAAAGTTGATCACGGCCATCTTGGTCTGCGCGGCAAGGCGGGCTGACCCCGCGCCGAGCAGCAGCGCCGCAACGAGCATCCATGAGTGCTTCTTCATCCGATTCATCCTCTCTCCGCTGTGGGAAACCCGGGCCACCATTCTGGCACGCCCGGTCGCCCTGCCTAAGGCGCGGCCAGCTTGCGCGCCAAATCGTTGTACATTACGATGCCGAATAGGATCACCATGAAGGCCAGCCCCACTTGGAACATACGCGCCTTCACAGCCAGACTGACCTCCCGCCGCATCGTGGACTCCACCAGCAGCACCAAGATCTGTCCGCCGTCCAGAACGGGCACCGGTACCAAGTTGATGATCGCCAAGTTGACGCTGATCAGCGCCATCAGCTGGACGAGCGCCCCGAACCCGTAGGCGGCGGCATCCTTGGTGTGCTCGTAAATGCCGACCGGGCCCTCCAGCGTGTCGATGGGCACGCTGCCGGAAATCAGCCGCTGGAGCGTGCGGAAGATGAGGCCGGCATAGACGTAGTTCGCGTCTGCGGAACGGACCAGGGCCTGGGTCGGGGAGAGCGCGCTGCGCTCCACCTCATAACGGGAAACCAGAGCCACGCCGATCCTCCAGCGGCCGTCATCGGGACGCAGCTCGGGCTGGACTGCGACGCTGCGGCGCTCTCCGTCGCGGAGCAGGCCGAAATCCAGCCGGGTCCCGCCCGAGGTGGAAATCGAGTCGATTACTTGGTCCACGCCGACCACCTCGCGACCGTTGATCGCCAGCAGCTCGTCGCCGCGCTGGAAGCCCGCCAGAGCTGCGGGCCGACCGTCCATCACCCGGCCGAGCACCACACGATGGTTGGATGACCAGCCCGGCGCCGCCAGCTCGTCCCTGGACTCGGCCTCCGGGATGTCGATTGACGTCGTGAGGAGCCGCCCGTCACGCTCGAACTCGACCGTGACCGGGCGGCCCGCCGCCATGGCCGTCTCCAGAAAAAGGACCTGCCAGGTCGGCGTTTCGCGGCCGTCCAGCGACCGCACCACGTCGCCCGGCTCCAAGGCCGCGCGATCGGCAGGGGTGCCATCCGCGACATACCCGATGAGGGCCTCCCGCCCGACATACGTCGGCTGCTCGAACTGGTAGGTGTACAGGCCCGCTAGCAGCGCCACCGCCAGGACACCGTTGAACGCCGGCCCCATGGCGATGATGATCAATCGCTGCCAGCGGGGCTTGGACTGGAAGGATCCCGGATCGGAGGTCGAAGATTCCAACCCCTCGTTCATACCGGCCATCTTCACGTACCCACCGACCGGCAGCAGGCAGACCTTGTAGTCGGTTCCGTTGCGGCGGACACCCAGCAGCCGGGGGCCGAATCCTAGCGAGAAGCTCTCCACCGTCACGCCGAAGTACCGGGCTGCGAGGAAGTGGCCGAATTCGTGGAAGACGACCAAGATGCTGAGGACGATCAGGAACGTGACCACTCGAATCCTCCTGCCTCAGGCCGGGCTGGGTCCGCGCGACCGCCGGACCAGCGCACGGGCGCGCCGGCGGGCGTCGCGATCACACTCCAGCACCTCCGCCACCGACGCGGCTGAGCGGGGCGGTGTGGAATCCAGCGTCTGGCTGACGATCTGGGAGATCTCGAGATACGCGATCTCGCCGGCCAAGAACGCCGCCACTGCCACTTCGTCCGCCGCGTTGAGCACGCAGCCTGCCAGCCCCCCTGAGCGCATCGCCTCGTAGGCGAGGTCGATCAGCGGGTACTTCTCCCGGTCCGGGGGCTCAAAGTCCAATTGTGCCACATTCTTCCAGTCGATCCGCATGCGGGGCCCGGACAGGCGGGCCGGATAAGTCAGCGCGTAAGCGATCGGAAGCTTCATGTCCGGAGGGCTCAGCTGCGCGATCAAGGAGCCGTCGCGAAACTCGACCATGGCGTGGACAATCGACTGAGGGTGGACCACGATGTCCACCCGGCTGGGCGGCAGACCGAAGAGGTGGCAGGCCTCGATCACTTCCAATCCCTTGTTCATCAGCGTCGAGGAATCGATCGTGATCCGGCTGCCCATCTTCCAAGTCGGGTGCCTGAGGGCGCGCTCGGGAGTCACCCCGGCCAGCTCGCTAGCCGGCGTCAGGCGAAAGGGCCCGCCCGAAGCCGTGAGGATGACCCGCTCCACCTCGTCGCGCCGGCCCGCTCGCAGGCACTGATGCACGGCGTTGTGCTCGCTGTCGACAGGCAGCAGCACGGAGCCCGACTGGGCGGCGGCCGCCATGACCAACTCGCCGGCCGCGACCAGCACTTCTTTGTTGGCCAACGCGACATCCAGACCCGCCCGGACCGCGGCATAGGTGGCCTCGAGACCGGCGACGCCGACCGCGGCAGAGACCAGCATCTGGCATCCGGATTCGGTCGCCGCAGCCAGGTTTCCTTCCGGGCCGCACACGCACCGTGGACGATACCCGGGGATCGAGTCGACCGCGGCCTCCAGCTTGGCGAGGGACTGCGGATCGCCGACCGAGAGCAAGGCGGGCCGGAACTCCGCCGCCTGACGAGCCAGCGCAGCCACGTTCGTGCCGGCGGCGAGTGCGACGACCCGCACCGATCCCTCGAGCTCGCGGACCACCTGCAGCGTGCTGGTTCCGATGGAACCCGTAGAGCCGAGCAAGGAGATTCGCATAGGTCGTCCGGACGGGGGACGCGACGCGCTGGCCGCTAGCCGGGATCGTGGCACAGGTCGCAGTCGTTGGAGGCCCCGTACTCGGCGTGGCACTCCATGCAGGAGGCCATCGTGGTGGGCCTCTCCTGGAACAGCGCGTCGCGTTCGGCAACCGGCCCGTGGCAGACCTCGCAGCTGACTGCGGCGTCCACCACATGGGAGGCGTGCGAGAACCACACGAAATCAGGCACCCTGTACACCCTGTTCCACGGAACGGGCCGCCCCTCCGAACTGAACTGCGCAAGCTTGCGAATGTGGACGCTGTCGGCCTTGACAGAGGTGTGGCAGGCCATGCAGGTCGCCTCGGCCGGGTAGCCGGCCAAGAAGCCGGGTTCGGGAATGCTGTGACAGTCACGACACTGCATCCCCATGGCCACATGCAGCTTGTGGCTGTAGGGCAGGGGCTGCTCGACCGGCACAGGCTGCTGGTCCGCGTCCTCCGGCTGGTGGCCAGCCTCGCCCGCCTGCGGGTGCGCCGTTCGGGAGCCGACAGAAACCAGCGCCAAGCAAGTCAACGCCGCGCAGAGCCGCGGCTGCAGCCGTCGGGCTGGGTTAGGGTGGGAATGCGCAGGCATCCGAACTGCTAGGCGTCCCTGGCGCAGCGGAAGCCCAAGTTGGCCGTCGAGCTGTCCGGCGTATTCGAGGAACGGGCGGCAACCCGGTAGCGGTTGCAGTATGACTCGTGGCACAGGAAGGACCCGCCGCGCATGACTCTGGCTCGGCCCGTTGGTGGGCCCACCGGGTTTAACTTCGTCGCGGTCACGTGGTAGGAGGGATGGAACCAGTCGGCGCACCATTCCCACACGTTGCCAGTAATCGAGTAGACGCCCAACCCGTTCGGGGGGAAGGCGTCGACCGGGCAGGTGCCCGCATACCCGTCGTCGGCGGTGTCCCGGTCGGGGAACCGGCCCTGCCAGACGTTGCAGAGGTGTCTGCCGCCGGGCTCCAAGTCATCGCCCCACGGATAGGTCCGCTGCTCAAGGCCGCCCCGCGCCGTGAACTCCCATTCGGCCTCGGTCGGCAGCCGCTTGCCAGACCATCGGGAGAATGCGAGCGCGTCGGCGTGGGAGATGTGCGTGACGGGATGGTCGAGCCGGTCCAGCACCGTCGAACCCGGACCCTCGGGGTGTGCCCAGTCGGCTCCGGTCACCTTGCACCACCACTCGTGGCCGGCGACCGTGTCGTCGACCAGATCGGAGTAGGAATCCTCCGGGACATGCCCACGAAACACGAACGACCACCCGAACCGTTCGGCGTCCGTACGGTAGCCGGCAGCCTTGACAAAGCGTCCGAAGTCCTCCACCGTGACGGGGCACTCATCGATATAGAACGGATCGAGCTTCACTTCCCGAACCGGTCCCTCCCCGTCGGCAGGAAAGCCCACATCGGTCTGGGTGCCCATCTGGAACCGTCCTCCATTGAACTCGAGCATGCCAGCAGTCGAGCCGGCCAGCGCCACGGTGCGGTCCGCCGAGCATGCCTCCGACTCGGCCAGCCGTCGCGCCCGGGCAATGCTGGGGACGCAGCAAGGGTGCGGGGCGGCTGAGCCGCCAGCGCCACTGGCACGCGGGCTACCGGCCGGAGAGGGCACGCCGCCGAACGGCATCTGACGCTTCGCCGCCACAGCTTCTGGGATTCTAGCACGCGCCTCGGGACGCCTCGCCGGCCGGCGGTCAGGGCCGGTGCTCGACGACAGCGCTCTTGATCAGCCCGTCCAAGTACTGCTCGACCATCGCTTGGCGCCGCTGTTGCACGACCTGCGCCCGAACCTGGTCCTGCACCTGCCGGAAAGGCGGGCAACCCCCCGGGCGGCGGTCCAGCAGCTTGACGATGTGAAACCCGAACGTAGTTCGGAACACGTCGCTCCTTTGGCCCGCCTTGAGGCCGAACGCAACATCCTCGAACTCCTTGACCATCTTCCCTCGAGAGAAGTAGCCGAGATCGCCTCCGTCACCCGGGCAGTCGGAGTGGCTGTCGGCCAGCTCCGCAAAGTCAGCGCCCTGCTCGAGGAGGCCCTGGAGCTCTTGGGCCGCGTTCCTCGCCTGGTCCTCGGTAACGCCCTGCTCGACGTTCTTGACAATGTGGGCGGCACGGACGGATTCCGGCGTGCGGAACCGGTCCATGTTGCGACGGTAGTAGTCAGCCAGCTGCTTCCGAGTGGGTCGCTTCGCCTTGGCGGCAACGGAGTCGAGCAGACGATGGACCTTCATGTCCTGCTCAACCTGCTCCCGCAGCCCGTCGAGGTTCAAGCCCGACTCTTCCAGCTTGGCCAAGCCGCCGCGACGCTTGACCTCGCGATCTACGCTCTTGCTGAACTCGGACTCGTCCAGCGGCATCCGGTCCCTCATGGCCACTTGCCTCGCCGCGATCCTCTCGATCACGGTCTCCCGGGCCCACTCCATGGCCTTCGCCCGCAGCCCGCCGGGACCCAGCCCGAGCCTATCGCGCTCCTCTGCCGAGAGGTTTTGGAACCTGAGACTGAGGGCTTCCGCCTCGCGCATTACAACGGAGTCGTCGACGACTTCGCCATTGACCACCAAGGCCATCGAATCCATTCTAGCCCGCGGCGGAAGTCCGCCGACCGGGGAGAGCGTGTTCAGGGCGACGGAACGAGCAGCTCGTCAGTTTCCCACTTGCCCTTGTCCCTTCAACGCAAGCGGAAATGGTCACGCCCCCCCGTCTGAGTCCTTATTGGCGTCTACCCGGTCATCGCCGCTCGGACCGAGACCCTCTTAGCAGCGCAGTCGGCCCATGTCGCCAAGGCACTGCCCGAGTCGGTGGCGCCCGCTCGCACATCGCATGGCGTGTAATGCTGCGGTGTCGAAGGGGCAACCACCGCCCGAGGGTTCGGTGTCCTGCTCGGCGCGGCTCGCTGCGGTCATCCCCTCTCACTCAAGGCATGGCCGAGTCTCGCCGCTGCATCTTGTGGCTTGCTATGATCGCTCTCGCTGCCAGCCGCCCTTCCCCTGTGAGGCTTCAAGGTTGAGAGGGCCCGAAGCACGGCGACCTCTGGAAGGCGCTCCGGGACTTGGGCCACAAGATCGAAGTGGTGGTGGGCGTCCGACGATGGAACGAGTACGGCACGGTGAGCCGGGCGCTGACCAACTGGGCGCCGGTTCCGCGCCCGTCCGAACTCGACGGGGAGACCCGGAGCAAGCAGGCCATCCTCGGGGAGATGTCCGCGTCCTCGACGAATACGGCGGCTTGCAGGCCGCCCTAAAGCGCGTCATCGCACTTGAGAAGCGCGTGCGCAGGCGTGCGGGCCGAGGGCTGATGGAATCCGTCGACACGTGGATGACAGATCGGCTGGCGAGGGCTCGATTCTACTGACCGGTGCAATAGTCTTGCGCAGGTGCCACCTCGCGTGAGGGGTGTCGTGCGCAAGCAGGGTCAGAGGAGTTCCTGCAGAGAATGTGGGGCTGCTACTATTCATATAGGGAGTTTATGGAGCGGACCATTTGGAGAGCATTGAATCTATACTGTGCGAGTCCTCTCTGTCATAGACGTCGATCCGTCCGCCCCCCCGTTGCCTCCACACTCCGCTGTGTGGTATCCTATGGTCATGTTCTTGGTGCCACTCCTTGTCTTCTCCAAACTCACTGAATCCCTGCAGTTCGATGTAAAGACAGCAGTCGTTGAAGAAATCAGAAATGGCCGGTCTTTTTGGGCTGTAAGCAGAATGGTAGGCGTCCATCAGTCCACGGTTCGCCGCTGGTGGGTCCTCTACAGTGCTAAGGGCGTCAACGCACTCCACAGAGGTAAGAGGACAGGACGACCGCCCAAGCTGAAGAACCGCCACTGGCAATGGATGCTGAACACAGTGGTGACCAAGACGCCGCAGCAGTTGCGGTTCGAGTTTGCCCTGTGGACCGCCAACATGGTGCGCATGGCTCTGCAGGAGAAATTCGGATTGCAAGTGAGCCGCTGGACGGTGCAACGCGCCATGAAGAAGTTGAATCTCACACCGCAGAAACCCAAGAAGAGAGCGTTGAAGCATGACCGTGAGAAGGTCCGGAAATGGCAGTTTGAGACGTTTCCGGCACTAGTGAAGCGTGCGGTCCAGGAGGGCAAGACGATAGTATTCGCAGACGAGTCGGGCCTAGCAGCGCAGTGCGTGTACGGGAGGACCTGGGGCCGAAAGGGAGAGACGCCGATTGTGAAGACGGCGAACTCGAAGTACCGAGTGAGCATGCTGGCAGCGATCAGTCCGGACGGCAGGTTGCACTGGAAGCTGCATGAAGGTTCCGTGAGCGCACTGACATTCATTGAGTTCCTGGAGCAGGTGAAGCAGGCTACTGCAGGGACCGTGATCGTGGTTGTGGACAATGCGAGCGTGCATACAGCGAAACTGGTTCGGGAATGGTCGAAGGCACAAGAGGGCCAGATCGAGTTGGAGTATCAGCCGAAGTACAGCCCGGAAGTGAACCCGGTGGAGATCCTGTGGGCGTGGGTGAAGAGTCGGGTGAGTCGGATGCTGAGCAAGACGAAGGCGGAGATGAGGAAGAACCTGAAAGCGGCGTTAGAACGACTGAGCGAAGACAGTGAGCTGGTGAAGAAGTTCTTCAGTGAGCAGGATTGCAAGTACATTGAGCAGGCATTGAAGGCAGCATGAGTCTAGTTGTAGGTCACATCACTTGGGGAATCCAACTGCTCGAACAGGCGAACCTCTATAGCTTGACTCTTGAATTCTCTGTACTTCACTCGACATCTCCCGGTGCCCGTGCAACGATGTTCTCTAACGCGAGCCTGCGAAATCTGGCCCGCTTTATGAGTGCAAGACTTTTGCACCGGTCAGTAGTAGGAGACCTGATGTCGTGGGCCGTACTGGACGTGTGCAAGAAACCATGGGGGCCGATGCACGTCTTGACGCTCCGGTGATGCGCACCAGACTGCCTGCATATCTGCTGGCGCGGCAAGATCTTGCGGCATCGCCGCGCAGTCAACCGTGGCACAGGTGCCCCGTTCGGGGGCGGGTCCGCGCGCGTTCTCGCACGCTCGTGCCCACCCCCTGTTGGAGTCGCTCCCCTCCATTTATCCTTGCAGAAAGGCGATCGCGCTACACGTTGCATCCGTCGCGTCTGTCTTGCCCGGATCGGATGTCGTTTCAGGTTGGGGATTCGGCGCGGTGATGGTCGGACGGATCTGGAGCGTGAATGCGGGCGTCGTCCTCGGCGTTGTCGGTCTGGGGCTGTTCCTGTGGGCCTCGTCAATCGACTGGCAGGCGGTTCCCGACGGCGGCGCACTGGCGGCCGAACACGAAGTGGCCGCAGAGCGTCTTCCCTGCACCGGCGGATTGATTGAGCGGTTACGGCAAACGAACCTGCTCAACGCGGGCGAGAACCACGACCGGCTTGGTCTGGAGGGCGCATCCCCCGTGCGGGGCGGGCGCGGCTTTCTGACACATAGTCCGTACGAGCCGCCTTACCGCAAGTTCAGCCCGACGGTGGCGGACCTCCGGTATCTGGTTCCACTACACTCGCAGAGCTTTGAGTAGGAGGAGGCGGCAGGAGGGTTCGCGTTTCGTGGCTAGGAGCCAGTCCTCGAACTGCACGAAAGGTGCTTTCCGCCGAGCCTTGTTGTCGATATCCGAGGTTCCTGGAATACTTGTCACGCTCCGCTGATACCTCACGCCGATCGACTACAGGATCTTGCAGACCGCATGTTCCGCCGCGGTCCGCTCTCGTTGCAGGCGTGTCATGCGCTCAGATCGGCGAGGCGTGGTCTGGATCCGGGTCATGAGCTCGGTCAGATCCTCTCTACGATGCCTTCAAGACGGTCCAGGTTCTTGCTCGCCACCAAGTACTCTGAGTATGCCTCGTGCGCACCTTGGATCAAGGTGTCGTAGTATGTTATCCGACTACCAGGAGACACGGCCGCCATCGAATATTTCAGTCGATCAGGATTGTCAGTCTGTTCGTGTATTGGCCTTCCCAACACGAAAACGACCTCGATGTTAGGAGAGTTGTGTCCCATGGAAAGCAGGATCTTTCTCAGCTTGTCAACGTATGTTTCGCCTTGTCCCTGCAACTCCAAGAGCTTGATCAGTCGCCCTGCACGCTTCAATTCTACGATGATGTGCTTGCCAGAATTCGTCCGGTACGCGATGTCAACGCGGCTCAGTTTTTCTTTCTCGTCCAGGTCATCTGTGATCACTCCAACCTCTTGCAGGCGAGACTCGATCCGTTTGCTACCTGTTGCCCGCTCCCATGATGAATCAAGCAACCAAAGGTGATCAAAGAGATACTCTTGCAGCACTTTCTCGATAACGTCTGCATCGACAAGGCCTTCAAATCTGCTGATGATTTCGAGCCTTGATTTCACAATGTCACGATACAACGCACCTTCCAGAGCGTCCCGGTCGGCCAGAACCTTCAGCAGCCTGTCGATGTTCTCCAAGTTGTCCACGAACTCGTGTGTCGATCCTCGCAACCTCATTCGTTCGAACGCGAAAATGGCGTGGCGATACAAGAGCTTTCGATCAGCATCCTCGTCGATCGGCAGAGCGCTAAGCCTCGCGATCAGTGTCTCGGCAGTCGTCCGGTGACCCTCCGGTAGTGTGGTGAGCCATTTTCCAAGGGCGGGAGACGCTTCCTTCGCCTGCTTCACTTCATGCTTGCGCCGCCACTCCGTCCAGCGCTTCTCGACACGAGAGAGGCTGGATCTGAGGAAGTCCAATAGATTTTCATAACGACGGTCGTCCTCTTGAATCCGTTGCCGGTCACTCGTGGCGATGTCGGGACAGTCGTCTCGATCGAGGAATTCGGCTTCGATTTGTCCGGTGAGGTACTTAGTGTAGAGGCGGCCATCGTTCACCTTGTCGAGGATGTTCTCGTGGAAGAGGCGTCCCCTCGCGAAGACGACGATGCCATTGAGATTGCCGGCCTCCTGATTATCCAGTTGCTTCGGTTTGCAGGCCGTGCCTAGCCAGCCACGAACAACGCGATTCTCTTCCCAATCTGGGGAACGCTCAGGAAGGCCTTCTCTCTCGACCACCTTCGGTATGGCCTGTTGTGAGAGTTTGCAGTCGCCGAAGGTCCACAGGAACTGGGCGATGGACAGATCACCACGATCCGCGGCGGTGATCTGGCAACCATTAATGGTTACTTGGAAGCTATGCATCTCTCCGATGATTGAGAAGCGTCGGGCCAACCTCTTGCGAAGTGCATTTACACCGGGTGTGAGACGACTTCGCTTGATCTGCCTGAGAACTATCCGAGTACCTTTGGAGACTTCGATCTGGTCCGTCGGCAGCGGTTCGGGATGATATGCTAGATCGCCACGTTTGAGAGATTGGCGGATCCCCTCGACCGTCATGCGAAGTCCATGAGCCTCGCCGTTCTTGGTGGATTGAACATCGATCTCTTCCGCAATGGAGAACAAGGACAGCTTGCCGAGACCCTTGCGTCCCATCACCGGCCTTCTCTTGGCCGTGATGCTGTCTACATTGGTATCCTTTCGCCGCTGGTAGCCCACGCGGAGGTATTTCTCGTTGATGTCGGCGATCGACATACCCACTCCGTCATCGGAGATCGAGATCCACTTCTCTTGTGGGTCAACCTTTATTTCCACATGATCCGCGTCGGCGTCCCACGCGTTGGCAACCGCCTCAGTCAGGACGGCCGCGATGTTGCTGTAGAGATTGATTCCGAGATGTTCGATAACGTTCAGATCGACCGTCATCTCGTAGGGATGCGGGATAGGTTGGGCGGAGGAATCGTTGCTATCACCAACGTTTGTGTCGGTCATACAGGGCTCCTATGAGATCGGATATGATCTTCTACGTGACGCAACAGACTGCTCCCGATCGCGTGTCCAAGGCTTACGGGAACCGCATTGCCGACCAAGCGACCGATCGTCTTTGCGAATATCGGCTCGCCCGGCTCTACGAATCGATATTCCTCGGAAAAACTCTGAAGTATCGCCCCTTCCCGCAGGGAAATGGCTCTATCCTGTTCCGGATGGCCGAATCGACCGTTGCCGAATCCGTAATACTGCGTCGTCATCGTGGGGGACGGATGGTCCCATTCCATACGGCCGTACACGCTTCGGTAGGTGCGCCCCGCAGATTTCCGATGACATTCTGCTATCAACCCTTGGTCCCAATCGCGCCATGTCCCGCCCGGCCTAGAGGCTTGAATCCGCTGGACATTCAGAGGTGACAGCCGGCATGACCGGTGCAGCGCGTCGGTGCCTGACACGCCACCAGCGTCAATGGGTGGCATGTCGGCGATGGCATCCCTAACTGTTGGGCGACAAGCGTCGGGCGTGGTCGGGGGAACCAAGTCGATCGGTCCCAGTGTCGAAGCGAGAACCACGAGACGCCGCCTGCACTGAGGCACGCCGTAGTCGGCACAATTGACGATCGTGGTTGCGACGGAGAAGCCTTCGTCCCGCAACGTACCTACGAAGTCGGAGAACACCTGCTCCCGCTGGAGCATCGGGACGTTCTCCATGGTGACGAGGTGGGGCTTCACCTCCCTTACCAACCGGCCGAAATGGTCCAAGAGATTCCACCGACCGGCTGCAATGCGTGACCGTGACCGGCTATAGGTCGAGAACGGCTGGCACGGCGCACACCCGGCAACGAGCCGGTAGGACGCGCCACGGAACACACTCGGGAGGTTCTCCGCTGTGACTTCCTCAATGGACTTCTGGAGAAAGCTCGCCCTGTTGTTGTACGTGTAGGGATATCGGCAGACGGAATCAACATCGACGCCTAGCGTTACGTCAATCCCAGATTCCTCCAGTCCTCGTGTGAGCCCACCCGCTCCGCAGAAGAGATCGACGGCGCGGACGGAGGAGTCGGTTCTGCTTCGATTGTGGGAGGCGTGAGCGCCCGACACTGCTTGAGGAGTGTTTGCCCGACGCACCTCACTCACCTGACCATCTCCTCCCCGGTGGTCTCCTCCCCGCCGCCGCCTGCGTCAACGACAGGGCAGGGTCAGCTTGGACGCCGGAGATGAACCCGCGTATCAACCCGCGAACGCCTTGGGCGGCAGGCCGGTGTTCCATGCGGCACGCATTGGCGAACACCCGGTGCAACTCTTCCAAGAGCCGGATCTTGAACGCGACATTCTTGCGGACCATGGCTTAGTGTACCCGTTGTGCCGACGCTTGGGTAGCCCGACATTGTCGTCCGGCGAGCGACATCCCAGACCGTGACTATCATCGCATCGTTCCGCCACCGTGGCCTGAGGGCGCTCTACGAGGGCCGGACGGCTCGGCGGGTCGCTCCGGAGCACGTGGAAAAGCTGCAGGACATCCTAGCGGCGCTGGACTTGAGCCGGAGGCCGGAGGGCATGGGCTGCCGGGCTTCCGGCTGCACGCGCTCAACGGACGGCCAACGGGTCACGACGCGGTCTCGGTGTCCCACAACTGGCAGGTTACGGTCCAGCTCGAGGACGGCGTGGCGGTCGATGTGGACTACGTGGACTGTCACTGGAGAGAAGCGAAGATCGTGGCCATGCACGACCCGCCACATCCGGCCGGCATCGTGAGGCGGGAGTTCCTCGAACCGCTGGGTCTGACAGTTACGCGGGCGGCCGAGGGGCTGGGCGTCACCCAGCAGACGCTTTCGGAGTTGTCGAACGGGCACACCGGGGTGTCGGTCGAGATGGCGATCCGGCTATCGAAGAGGCTCGGTGCGATGTCGGAGGCCTGGCTCCAGATGCAGATGGATACGATCTCTGGCAGGCTCGCGGCCGCGCGGGGGAGATCGCCGTCGAGCGCTTCGCAGTGGCGTGACCGCCTGTTCTCTGACAACGCGCTCGAACCGGAGTCCACACGCGTGCCACTGACACCCGAACAGCGAGCCCGCGAGGGGGTCGACGGGGAGCTTGAGGCCTGCGGCTGGACGGCTCAGGACATCGCGTCTGTGGACATCCACGCCGGTCGCCGCCTCGCCGGTCGCGAGTATCCGCTGGAGTGGAAGCAGGTTGCGGAGATCAAGTCCGGCTTCGACGCCGTCCGCGCCGGTGGTCCGAAGCTCCGTCTCAGTTCCCCTGGACCCTGCATCCGGGGCCCCATCGCGCGCCGTCCCCTTCCGGCGGCAGCCCTTCCCGCCCCCTCCGCTCCGCCGCTGCATCCTGTGGCCTGTAAGGGATTTCGCCAAAGTAACTCTACCGTTTACTGCCTCGGAGAGAGGTGATAGTTCCACTCGCCGTGGAACTTGTCTCGCTTGATCTTGAGCGCCTCCATTTCCGCCTCGGCAACTTTGCGGCCCAAGGGATACTCGTTCTCATCCAAGGCCGATGCTATTCGCAAGCCCTGCCTCGTCGTCGTGGCACCGATCAGGTTGACCACCACCTCGCGGCTCACTAGCGGGCGGCCTCGCCAGTTCTGCGTGATGTGGCTGAACATCCGATGCTCGATCTTGTTCCACTTGCTCGTTCCAGGTGGCAGATGGCACACCGAGATCACCAGCTGCAGCTCGTCAGCCAGCCCCTGCAACTCCAGCTTCCACAGCCGGCTGCGACTGCTGTTCGATCCGCCGCCGTCCGCTGTCACCAGCAGCCTCCGCGCCAGCGGGTAGGTTGCCTGACCCATTGTTGTCTTCCGGTTTATTTGGCAAGGCGTTTTCCGGATTAAATGGCAGGCGGGGAGCGGAATTTTCCGGATTGCTTGCGTCTGGCTGGGGGCGAGGGCGAGCTCGAAAACTGCTACTGCAAGAAGGAAAAGGAAGGGGTCAGGAGGAGCGTAGGCGTTCTCGCCCGGCTCCCGGCCCTGCGCGCACGCAATTGCAGGCAAGACTGCCGCGCAGCACCTCCAACGCATGTCCGAAAGCCTACCGGCCGACTCACCCACGCCGATGGATTTGTCACATTAAATGAGAAAGTTCCCTTATCTGGAATCATCCAGTTTGACAAAAACAGCCCATTTTCGTGCCAAATAATGTGACAAATAACACCCATCTGCCACCACCACCGCCGCAGCGTCTCCACCGCGAACTCGGCCGTGTCGTGGTCCACTCCCACGCTGACCCAGCCCACGTTGGCACCGACATCGTACACACCGTATGGGATCGCCTTGCCCAAGCTCTGATCCATGAAGTCATGCACGTTCACCGGCTCCGGGCAGCCTTGCGGTCTCCATTCCCGCCCGCCGTTGCGGTAGCGGCCCAGGAGCTCTTTCTTCTTGCAATCGACCGAGATCACCGGCTGCCGCAGTCGCTGAAACGCGAGCACTCGCCGCGCCAAGTGCCGGAATTGCCCGTCGCGGTCCGGATGCTGCTTCCCTTCCAAGGTCTTGTGGTTGGCCTGCAGGCTGAATCCCAGCTCATGCAGCAGCCGGTTCACGGTGCGCTCGCTCACGGGCCGCCCCGCCTGCCGCAACTCCCGCGTCAAGCGCGCCGCGCTGCGACAGGTCCACAGCAGCGGGGACATCGCCCCCCCTCGTCACCGGCTCCAGCAGCCGCTGCAGCGCCGCGGTCAGCTGCGGATCGCGTGCCGTCAGCCGCTTGCGCCCCCCGCCGGGCCGTCGCACGCGGCCGCTGGGGGCGGATGCCTCGCGGTCCGGCCCAGCGCGCAGCTCCCGCAGCCCGGCGCGCACGGTGGCCCGCGCCATGCCGGTGGCCCGCGCCACTTGGGTGATGCCTCCTCGCCCCAAGGCGCGCGCCTCGGTCGCCGCCCACAGCCGCCGCAGCCGTTCGTTGAACACAGGCACCAAGGACTCGTACTTCTCCTTGAGCAATGCGGCCTGCTGGTTCATCCGTCGCGACAGCGTGAGAAACACGCTTCAGACCCGATTCATTCAGAACATAGCACAGCATGGCTGTGAGGGCAGTGCTGTTCCGTCTCCGACATGGTTGCAGTCGCCAGTCCAGTCTCGCGCTCGGCGCCCGTGATCCGGCCTCATTCAGCGGCTGTGACCCCGACACCACATCCGGGCCACCGCTATGTTCCCAGCCCATTCTGACCACACGAGGACCTCTGCCCAGCAAGCGCAAACGGTAAAGTTATTTTGGCGAGAGCCCTAATGATCGCTCTCACTGCCACCTGACCTCCCCCCCTGTAAGGCTTCAAGGTTGAAGGTGCCAGCTGTGACAGTGGCTTGACCTGCTTGGATGAACCCCGTGGGAGGGGCCTCAGGGCCAGGGAATCAGCGGCTCGTCAGGATCCCACTTGTCCTTGTACTGCAAGCCGAAGCGCTCGCGCTCCCTGTCTGGATCCCAGTTCGGGTTCTCAGCGGGCATTTCCGCACTGACTGACTCCCGCCAAGCAGCGAGCTCGGTGCGCATCGCCAAGGCCCGGCTCGGATCCGCGGCAGCCAGGTCGTTCGCTTCACTGGGATCCGAGTCCAGATCGTACAGCTCCACCGAGGAGTCCTCGAAGAACTCGACCAACTTCCAGCTCTCCTTTCGAATCGCTCCGGCCGGCTTGGAACCGGAATTGGAGTAATGCGGATAATGCCAGTACAGTGCATCGCGCCCAAGCCCCCCGGTCCTCATCAGCAGCGGCGAGAGATCGGCACCGTCGAAATCGTGGCCGGGCGCGTCGGTGGTTCCGGCCAGACCGAGGAGCGTGGGATAGAAATCGACGCTGCTGACGGGCGTGCGATCAACCGCGCCTTGCGCGAAACTTCCGGGCCAGCGGGCGATGAAGGGGACTCGGATCCCGCCCTCCCACAGGTATCCCTTGCCCGACCGCAAGTTGCCGTTGAAGGCCCTGCTCGTCACTCCGCCGTTGTCGGAGAAGAAGAAGATCGCGGTATTGGAATCCATTCCGGAGCGCTCCAGCTCGTCCAGAATCCGCCCCACGGACCGGTCCACGCCCTCGACCATCGCTGCGTAGGCGGCGTGGTTCCTGCCAGTGGGATCCCGCCGCCCCGCGTAGCTGTCGATCCAGCTGCGCTTGGATTCGATTGGGCTGTGGACGGCATAGTACGCCAAGTACAGGAAGAATGGATGGCCCTCGCTGGAGCGCATAAATCGGAGGGCGGCTTCGGTCAGGCCCTCGGTCAGGTAGTCGCCATCCCGCGCGCCGGGCACAGAGATGCGAGTGTGCGGGGCGAACATGGTCCTGTGGGATCCCCAGTGGCCCGCAGCGAAGCTCTCCCCGAAGCCGCGACTGGCGGGCGCGTACTGCCCCGCCCCAAGGTGCCACTTGCCGATGCAGGCCGCGGCGTACCCCGCCCTCGCCAGCGGCTCCGCCACAATCGTCTCGGACCGGGGCAGTCCCAGCGGCAGGCCAGCTTGAGTCAGCTTGGCGTGCGGCAGCACATTGCCCGGAAGATACTGGGTAACACCCGTGCGAGCCGGCCAGCGGCCGGTCAGGATACTGGCCCTTGTAGGGGAGCAGTTGGGGGCTGCTGCATAGGCATTCGTGAAACGGACTCCCTCCGCCGCTAAGCGATCGATGTGTGGAGTGCGGTGATAGGCATTGCCGTAGGGCGCCGTATCGGCGTAGCCCATGTCGTCGACCAGCAGCAGGATGATGTTCGGCCGCATGTCCCGGGGGGGACCGGCTGCCACTGGCTGGGACCAGGCAGCAGCGGCCGCCGTCAGAGCTGCAAACGCCGCAACCAGATGGGACATCGTAGGATTCATGGTGTCAATCTACCAGCAGCCGTAATCGGGCCGCAGGCGCCCACGTGTGAGGTGCGAGAAGACGAGAAGAATTGTGAACCCGGAACTCGACGCCAAGACGCTGCTCCAGCCCAACCAGGCGTCGGTCGCTCCGGGCGAGGTGGAGATCTGGCACGCTGGCTTGAACCTAGACGGGAGGCCGCCAGCCGCCACAGCGGGATCCCGACCTCCGACGAGCGGGCCCGGGCGAACTGCACGGCGACCCAGCCACGGTAAGGGATGGTTCAGCCCCGTTGGTCCTTGGACGGTGCTAGCCGGCCACCTCGGCGGGGACGCCCGCCCGATCGCCTTCCGCTGCTGACGGCGCGGCCAGCCGCGCCTCGCCGGGCGCCGCAACGGACTACTTGGAGCCAAGCCCAAGGGGCCGCAACCCTCTGGCGCTCACGGACCGCGGGCCGGCGGCCCGCGAGTCGCGCACGCTGAGCGACTGCCCGGTGGGAGGCGAGTACGACGTCCTGCTTCGAATCTGGACGCCGAACAAGCTTGGGCCAAGCCCGTTGGCTCCAGCCTCTCAATCGGGCTGCGCAGCTTTGAGTTCCGCGCCGGCGGCGACGCGGGTCCGACCACAAGAAACAAGGCCGAGCAGGCCTAGCCAGGCTGCCGTGGCTGCGCAGGCTGCATCCCGGTCCCCTCGGCGCCCGCGCGGTCAGCCAACCCGAGTGCGCGCCACACTGCTCGCAGGCAATCCACGCAGCGCCCAGATCATAGGCCCAGCTGCTCTTCAATGAAGTGCGTGTCGTAGCGCCCTGCCTCGAAGGCTGGCAGTCGGAGGATCTCCCGGTGCAACGGGATCGAAGTGTGGATTCCCTCCACCAAGCACATCGAGAGAGCCCGTCGCATGCGGCAGATCGCGTCCGAGCGGGTCACTCCGTGCGCGATCACCTTCGCAATCAGCGAATCGTAGTACGGCGGCACGGTCCAGCCCGAATAGGCGGCCGTATCGACTCGGACGCCGGGCCCTCCCGGAGCCACGAACCGCTCGATCGTGCCGGCCGACGGAAGGAAGGTGCGCGGATGCTCCGCGTTGACGCGGCACTCAATGGCGTGCCCGCGGACTCGGACTGGCTGGGTCAGCACCGCTGACAGCGGCTCCCCCGCCGCGAGCAGCAGCTGGCTCTTCACCAAGTCGACACCGGTCACGGCCTCGGTCACCGGGTGCTCGACCTGGATCCGTGCATTCAGCTCGATGAAATGGAGCCGGCCTTGCCCGTCCATCAGAAACTCGACCGTGCCCGCGTTCGAGTAGCCGATCGCGCCGAGCGCTCGCTCCAAGATGCTCCCCATCTCGGCCCGTTGCTCGGAACTGAACCCGTTGGCCGGAGCCTCTTCGAGCAGCTTCTGGTGGCGACGCTGGATGGAGCATTCCCGCTCGCCCAAGGAGACGACGCGGCCGTGCATGTCGCCAAGCACTTGGAACTCGATGTGCCGAGAGCGATCAATGAACTTCTCTAAGTAGACTGCGTCGCTTCCAAAGGCCGCTCCGGCCTCCGACCGGGCCTGCTCGAAGGCTCCCGTGATGGCCGCAGGCTCGCGCACGATGCGCATCCCGCGGCCACCCCCTCCGGCAGCAGCCTTAAGGATCACCGGGTACCCGACCTCCTCAGCTATGCCGGCCGCCTCCAGCGGGCTGCTCAGCGGCTCGGCGGAGCCGGGGAGTACCGGGATCCCGGCTGCGCTGGCCGCCTTCCTGGCTTCGGCCTTATCGCCCATCAAGCGGATCGCAGCAGGCTCCGGCCCGATGAACCGCACGCCGCAGTCGCGGCAAATCTCTGCGAAGCCCGCATCCTCAGCTAGGAACCCGTACCCGGGATGGATCGCATCGACATTGGCCGCCTCAGCCGCGCTGATGATGGCTGGCACGCTCAAGTAGCTGCCGGCCGCCGGTGGTGGCCCGATGCAGATGGACTCGTCGGCAAGCCGGACATGGAGGCAATCGCGGTCGGCGGTGGAATGCACGGCCACGGTCCTGATACCGAGATCACGGCAGGCCGCGATCACTCGCAGGGCGATCTCCCCTCGGTTCGCGATCAGGAGCTTCTCGAACATGGGCGGCGGAGGCCTAGTCCACGGCGAGACGGAGCAGGGGCTGGCCGTACTCGACTGGTTCGGAATTCGAGACGGGGCACTCCAGCACCTCCCCTTCGAACTCGGACTCGATCTCGTTCATCAGTTTCATCGCCTCGATGATGCAGACCACTTGGCCTCTGCCCACGCGGTCCCCGACCCTGACGTACGGCTCCGATTCAGGAGATGGCGCCTCGTAGTAGGTGCCTACCATCGGGGATAGGATCTCGCGGACTTGGGAGCCGGCATCCGCCTCCCCGGCTGGCAAGGACGGTGCAGTCTCGCTGTGCTGGGCTCGCGCGGGGGGTGTTAACGTCGGCGGAACGGCTTCGGTGCCCGCAGCCCGGCGGACGCGAATCCGCAGGCCGGCCCGCTCGCACTCGATCTCGGTCAGGCCCTTCTCGTCGAGGATGTCAGCCAGAGCCTCAATTTCGGATCGAACCGCTTTGCTGTCATCCATCTTGAATCACTTCCCCGTGCCCCCGATCATGCGGAGGCCCTTCTCCGTTCTGGAAAGCACCTCGCAGCCGTCGCTGGTGACCACCACGAGATCCTCGACCCTCACCCCGGCCCATCCCTTGAAGTAAACGCCTGGCTCGACGGTGACCACCATGCCCTGCTTGAGGCGCAGCTTCTCATTCGGAGCGATCCCAGGCCGCTCGTGGATCTCGAGGCCAACGCCGTGCCCCAAGGAATGGATGAACCTCTTGGCCAGCCGCACTCCCGCCGCCGAGTGCTGGTTGAGGACGTCGCGGGCCCGCTCGTCCACCGCTTTGCACTCCGCGCCGTGCCGAACCGCGTCGAGTGCGGCCTGTTGAGCCTCGAGAACCGCTTCCAGCAACCTCAGCTCCTTGTCCGGCGGCTGACCAATCGAAATCATTCTGGTCATGTCGCTGCAGTACCCGTTGAGGGTAACACCTTGGTCCACCACCACCAGGGAGTTCGGCTCGATCGGCACCGGGCGGGGCATGGCGTGCGGCAGCGCCGCATGCGCCCCGCTCGCCACAATGGTCGGAAAGGACGGCCCGTCGCCCCCCCGCGAGCGGAAGCAGTACTCGATCTCCGCTGCTAGGCGAGCCTCCGTCCAGCCGGGACGAATGGCGGCACAGACATGCTCGAAGGCTGCTGAGTTTAGCTCGGCCGCCTTGCGGATGGCAGCAATCTCGGCCTGGCTCTTGATCATGCGCAGGCCTTCCACGGCTCCCCCAGTGGGCACCAGCCGGCACTTGCGCAACTCGGTTGACAAGAACCTGTAGCCGGAGAACCGGAGTCTGTCCGCTTCGAAGCGGAGCCGCTTGAGGCGACGATAGCGGGCTTCCGCGACCATTCTGGGCCGGGGGTCACCGCGAGCGACGTCGACCTTCACATTCGCGTCCACCTGCTGCTCGGCCTGAACGCCGAAGCGACCGTCAGTGAACAGCGTCACGCGATCGGGGGTCACCAGCAGATGGCCAGCTTCCCCACTGAACCCAGTCAGGTAGCGGATGTTGGCGCCCTCGGAAATATAGATCGCGTCGCCCTGCACGCGCCGGCGCAGGGCGTCCACTCTTTCAGCGCATTCCGGCATAGTCGGGTCGCCCGAGAGCCGCTCCGAGCGCAACGACCCAGCAGCGACGCAGCACGGCTGCGGGCGCCGACGGCACCCAAGCCCATGATAGGCGAAACCAACCCCGTAGCCCTCTGCCGGGCCGGACAACGAGTGCGCGGCCCACTGCAGCACGAGCAGGCACGGAGGTCACCAGAACCACCTTAACCGGAGGCTGGCGGCGAAGGGCTGGATTACGCGGGTGCCCACGAAGACGGACTGAAAGTTGTACAAGCCTTGGCGATTGGTGAGGTTCGAGACCTGCAGCACGGCCTCCCACCGGCGCCGGTCGCCGCGGTAGCCCTCGAAGCCGACCGCGGCGTCGACGACGGTTCGCGAGCGGACTCGCGGCGGGTCGCCATCTAAGTTCACGAACGGCAGCAGGTCGGCGTAGTCCGGATCGGACGCCACTGCGCGCGGATCGGAGGGATTCGACACCAAGCCGCTGTCGTACCGGACCTGCCAGCTCGTCCACCAGCGCCGCCGCGGGCGGAGGACCAAGTTGCCGCTGATGCCCAAGGGCTGGTCGTGATCGATGACGAACGGGCCCTCGGAGAGGATGTCGAGAGCGGAGGAACCGAGAAACAGTCCTCCGGTGAACGGGGGAGTCACAATCGCACGGTAGTGCGTGAGAGACACCGAGCCCGTCACCTTGCGCACCTCGGGAACCACGAGGCGCGCCTCGAAGCCGCTGACGCGGGAGGACGCCAGGGAGGTAGGGAAGATGATCCCGGTGTTGAGGAAGTTGTCGTTGTCTTGGAGGTTGGCGGAGTGCTTGCGGTAGTAGGCGGCGTCGAGCTGCGCCCATCCGCCGAGGTTCTGCTGGAATCCGGTCTCGTAGACGCTCTGGCGCTGGGGACGGATCGGTAGCACTCCTCCGTTGAGAGTCCGCCTCACGGCCGGCGGGGCCAGGGCGGCCGACTGGGCCGCGTTGGAGAGCAGCAGGTTCTCGTTCGGCGGGGTCTGGAAGTTGCGGTTGAACGAGGCCCGGAAGACCGTTCCCGTGTGCCGCAAGTGGTACGCCAAACCCACGCGAGGCTGCAGCGCGCTGTCCCGGACCAACAAAGAATAATGGTCCTGGCGCAGCCCTAGGTCGAGGGCGAGGCCGCGCCAGCGCGCGCGCTCCCGCAGGAACCACGTCACCAACCGACCCGCCGCCCGGTCCGCGAAGCGGAAACGGGCGCCCCCGCGCGACAGGTCGTGCGGCAGTAGGTTCGGGTTGAAGTCGGGGCTGCCGGGGCGGTTGGCATCCGGATCGGTCAGCCCGAATGAGAAGGCCTCGCGGATGGGGAACAGCTGGGCGTCCAGACCGACCTGCACCTTGTGGATTCCGCGCCGCCAGTTCAGGCGGTTCAGGGTGGACAGCGTCCCCAAGCTGCGGACCAGCTCGGCCGTGACGGGCGTATCCCCGGCGCTGGGCGCCAGCCGCGCCTCCGTGCCCCGGTAGGAGGTAGTGGAGTCGAAGGTCGCAGCAGGAGCGAGGACTCTCACGTAGCCAACGGAGACCGACAGGTCGCCGAGCCGGCGACGCTGGCGCTGACCGCTCGCGTGCTGGCTCCTGAGGTTTGCAAGCTGGAACGAGGACCGGCCGGCCATGAGGCTGAGGCGGAGGAGCTGGCTGGGCGAGCCGTGCCAGTCGAGGCGGGTGAACGCGCGCTGGGCGTTGCCGCCGTTGTGAAGGTTGTCGAACGAAGGAGAGTCGAGGAAGCGGTTGGTCTTCAAGGCGGAAGCGGAAGCCAGCCAGCCGAGCCGCCCACGGACACCTCCGGCCTGCAGCGCCTGGGCCAGTGTGCTGAATCCCCCACCCGAGACCTCTACCTGGCCAAAGGGGCGCCCGCCGCCATCGAAGCCGGATTTCGTAGTGACGTTCGCGACGCCAGACACCTTGGCTCCGTATTCGGGTGGCACGTTGCCGGTGAACAGCTCCAGCGTGCGCACCAAGCCGGGATCGATCGAAGTGGCGAACTGCCCGGAGAACTGGTCGCTAATCGGCATGCCGTCGACGACATACGTCATCTGGTTATGGGCTCCTCGGGGGTGGATCGCCCCGTTGGCGTTGGCCGCGAATCCAGGGATGCTCAACAGGGCCGCCTCCAGCCCCCGCGCTGATGGAGGCAGCGGGAGTTGCTCGATGGCTCCGGCGCTGAGGTTCGCCCTGGTGCCGCTGGCCTCCAAGTCCAGCATTCCGGGTCCCGCCCACTCCGCGACCTCGACGGCTCCGGTCACCACCTCGAGCTCCAGCTCGACCCTCACCGAGACCGGGAGGTTCGAGCGCAGATCCAAGCTTCGGGCGAAGGTGCGGAAGCCCCGGCCACCGACTTCCAAGTGGTACTCCTGAAATGGGATGTTGGTTAGCCGGAAGCCGCCGCGGCTGTCTGAGGAGGTCGACAGGTCCAAGCCAGACACCACGTTCACAAGCCGCACGGAGGCACCTGCGACGGCGCCTCCTGCCGGATCAACCACCGCGCCGCTCAGCATCGCGGAGGCCTGGCCGAGAGCGGGAGGGCGGGCAGCCAAGCCAGTTAGGGCTAGCAAGATTACAAGTAATGGCATGGCAAGAAAGTTATTTAGGCTTGCCTAAATCTTATACCATGCTCTGCTGAATCCTTGGGGCGGAGCACTGGACACAGCATTGCCCGGCAGCACTGACCCTGCCGCAACGGCTCGTCCGAGGGACGCCTGCGGGCCACCCCGTCCCTGGCCTCTCCGCGGCACCTCCGGAGTGCGATCCATCAGCCTCACCAACCGCACTAGACGACACCGTTGTGGTAACATTCTGGATCAGCGGTTTTTCGTTCTGGGAGTGCGGCGCCGGCTGGGTAACGTCGCAAGGATTAGTTTGAGGAGGAATTCATGTTGAGGTACAAGTTCGTCGCAGCCCTGCTACTGTGCTCGCTGCCTGCCTTGGCGCAGACCAACGCCACGCTGACCGGTGCGGTGAGCGACGCGTCAGGCGCGGTCATCCCGTCAGCGGAGGTGGTGATCCTGAACATGGAGACTGGCGAGTCGTACACCACGACGACCAACGAGACCGGGACGTACACCATCCCATTCATCAAGCCCGGCACGTTCGAGCTGATCGTCACCACGCCGGGTTTCAAGCAATACACGCGGGCGGGGATCCGGCTCGAAACTGCTTCGGCTGTCAGGGCTGACGCCGTCATGGAACTGGGCGAGGTCACCGAGTCGGTCACAGTGGAGGCCGACGTCCCCTTGCTCAGGACGGAGAACTCCTCGGTGGGCGGCGTCATCAAGAACACCTCCATCGCCAACATGCCACTGCTGGGACGGCGCGCGGCGCAGCTCGTGAGGCTGAGCGGCTTTGTAGTGCAGAGAGGAACCGGATCTCAGTTTCAGATCGCCGGCGGACGCAGCAACAACGCGATGTGGACGCTGGACGGCGGATCGACCCAGAACATCCTGCTGGGCGTGGCCTCGCTGAACTATGATCCGCCCATCGAGGCGCTGGAGGAGATGAATGTCGAGGTCTCCAACTACAAGGCGGAAATGGGCCGCTCCGGAGGCGGGTTCATCCAGATGACGACCAAGTCGGGAACCAACACGTTCCACGGGGCCCTTTACGAGTTCGTCCGCAACGACGCGATGGACTCGAGGCACTTCTTCGCCGGCGACAGGAAGCAGGTCCTGCGCCGCAACCAGTACGGATGGGCGCTCGGCGGCCCGATCGCGAAGGATCGCACCTTCTTCTTTGCCAGCCAAGAGTTCACGTCGATCCGCACGGCCAGCCCGCGGATCGAGAACATCCCCGACCCGGCCGAGACGCGCGGCGACTTTTCCGCAATCTCGGCGACCGTCCTCAACCCGGTCACGGGGGATCCGGTGCCCAACAACATCATCCCGGCGAGCGAGCTGGACCCGGTCGGCGCGGCTGTCGCGCAGTTCTGGCCAGAACCGAACATCGCCGGACGGGCTTCGCGCAGCCGGAACTTCACCAACAACGGGCGCAACCTGAACGACAACAACACGCTCTCGCTGCGCGTGGACCACACGCTCGGGCAGCGGCACCGCATTTACGGGCGCTATGTTCACACGGTCGGCGACCGGGAGGACTTCAAGGATTTCTGGCCGGACCCGGTGCACAACAACCAGCGGGTCATCGACTTCCACTACTTCAACTGGTCGGTCACCGAAATCTCCAACGTCACCAACAAGATGGTCACCGAGAACCGGTTCACGTGGAACAAGCGCAAGTGGCACCCTGTGATCCCGGCCAAGGGCCTTGGGCTGTCCGAACAGATCGGATTCAAGGGGAACAACCCTGAGTTCTTCCCGGGATTCGGGCTGGCGGGCGGCATCCAGCGCATCGGCAGGGGAGGGGGCCAAGAGCGGCGGCAGTTCCCCATCCGAGACAACCACATCGTGTCGAACTGGACCTACGTCAGTGGCAAGCACACCCTCAAGTGGGGCGGTGAGTTCCGTTGGTCGATCAACGACGACGAGTTCCTGCCCAGCGCGGGCGGATCGATGAACTTCAACCAGAACGCCACCGGCGACTCGGTGGCGGCGCTGCTGTACGGCTGGGTGGCCGGCGGGAGCCGCACCGAGACATTCCTCATTCGCAGCCGCGCGAACGCCATGGGCATGTATGTACAGGACGACTGGAAGGTCACGCCCAACCTGTCGATCAACTTAGGTCTGCGCTGGGACTTTGACACACCGCGGTTCGAGGCAATCGACAACCGACAGAATTCGTTCGACGTCTCGGGCAACAACCCAGCCTGCAACTGCCCCGGAGTGATCACATGGTCCGGGAGGGACGCGCGGGGCGGCAGCAAGTACGCGCACAACTTCGTGTCCGGCAACATCGGACCGCGCCTCGGGCTTTCCTACCGCGTCTCCGAGGACTGGGTGATCCGCACGGGGGCGTCGATCGTCTACACGGGCCAATACGACCAAGCAACGCCTATCGTCACGAACGCCGGATTCTCGATCCAAGGCTCATTCGGAACCTTGCGCCCGACCGACGCCGCCTTCCTGCTGCGCGACGGCTTGCCGTCGATCACAGTCCCGACCGAGGCCGACCTCGTTCCGGGCTTCGGAGCGGTCGCCATCGGCGACAAGCCGACCTTCTCGCCGCAGTTCTTCCAACCCGAGAACCGTCCCAACCCTTACCTGCTCACTTACAACTTCAACATCCAGCGCCGGCTGCCCGGCGACATGCTGTTCGAGGTGGGTTACCTCTCGACCATCGGAAAGAAGCTGACCATCCCCGGCTCGGCCACGCAGAACCAAGTCCACCCGTCCCAGATCGGATTGGTGGACAGCGAGGGTGTGGCTCCGCAGGTGCTGCGGCCGTTCCCGCAGTTTTCAAACGTGACGATGATCTCGCCGACCTTCGGCGACTCCGAGTACCACGGCGTCAACTTCAAGCTGGAGAAGCGCTACTCCAACGGTCTCCAGTTCCAGACCAACTACACCTGGTCGAAAGCGATGGACAATGTGGAGGGCCGCAACGAGCTGGGCGGCGAGGCGGGCAACGTACCGTTCTCGAACCAGTACGACCGGCGGATCGCTTGGTCTGTGGGCGGAAGTCATATCGCGCACCGGATCATCGGCAGCCTCGTGTACGACATTCCGGTCGGACAGGGCCGCCCAGTGGACTTCGGCAACGCGCTGAATCAGATCATCGGCGGCTGGTCCATCGGCACCATCATCGAGGCACGCACTGGACCGCCGTTCTCGCTCTTCTGGGGCAACGCGAGCCAAGTCTATCCGACGGCGGCGCGCGTGCGGGCGGACGCCACGGCGCCATACCAGGC
Source organism: Bryobacterales bacterium (assembly GCA_963662745.2). Classification (GTDB taxonomy): domain Bacteria; phylum Acidobacteriota; class Terriglobia; order Bryobacterales; family UBA6623; genus VXMF01. Next base: position 514,980 of record CAXXUI010000001.1, on the reverse strand, counting down.
CAACGGAGCTTGGCGCGACAATGTCAAGGGCGAGACGTTCTTCAACACCTCGGCATTCCAGCGGCCGGCGCGGTTCACGTTCGGCAATGTCGGACGCAACGCCTTCATCGGACCCGGCGCGCTCCGCGCCGACCTCTCCATGATCAAGACGTTCTCGCTGCCTTGGGAGGGCCACACGGTCCAGTTCCGCGGCGAGATCATCAACCTGCCGAATCGTGCGAACTTCGGACTGCCGCAGGGCAACGCCCAGAACCGGGCATTCGGCAACATCACGGGGCTGACCCCCGGTGCTTCCGGCAGGATATTCCAACTGGGACTGCGCTACGGCTTCTAGTGTCCCTGCGGGGCATTCCGTTGCACGGCAAGCGGCGGCTTGCTGTCGCCACGGAAGCTGATGGGACAGTCAAGGTCGTCGAAGACCGGGGAGGCGAGCAGTTCAGGATCGGGGCTGGGGCGATGGACACTCCAGCACCGTCGAGGAGCGGACCGACTGATGATCGGAAGCGGCTCGCCTCCTTAGTTGGAGTGCCGATGAGCGGGGTGTGATCGAAGCGTTCTGCCAGCGGTGGCAGGTTGAGGGACTCCCTTGGTTTGGTTCCATACTGCGCTATGACTTCGGACCGGAGAGCGCCATTGAAGTGCTGGTCCGCTTCGGGGCCCTCGGACCCAGCTCTCAGGTTGCTAGGCACTTAAAATTGCTGGAGAAGCCGCCGCTTGCGTTCGCAAAGGCACCGGGCGGGGACGCGCGGCCGTTCTCCGTGGCGGAAAATCGAGGGCATGCGCAATCGCTTGGTGCATGCCTGCGTTGACATTGACTCTCGAGCCGACTGGAAGGCAGTGCAGCATCACCTTCCCGGCCTCCCGGCCTTGGCAATGTTTGACAATGGTGGCATGCAGATATTCCGCCTAGCCGCCGCGCTAGCCCTCCTCGCCGTATCGCTGCACGCCACAGTCACCGCAACTCGCCATGGGGAACGGATCGACATCGCAATCTCTGGCGCCCCTTTCACTAGCTTCCACTTCAACGGAGACGACACCAAGCCCTATCTCCACCCGCTGCGGGCGGCGGACGGATCCGTCGTTACGCGGTCGTATCCGATGGAGGATGTGGACGGAGAGCAGCGCGACCATCCGCACCACCGCGGCGCATGGTTCAGCCACGGGGCGGTGAACGGCGTAGACTTCTGGGCGAACGAAGTCGGGCAGCGCGGGCGAGGGGACAAGGGCACGATCTCGCTTGACGACGTCCTGGAAGGCGAGTCAGGCAAGCACACAGCACACATCGAAGCCCAGTTCGCATGGAATGCCCCCGACGGAGTGCGGCTGCTGACAGAGAGGAGGCTGATGCGGTTCGGCCAATCGGAAGGCGACAACTTCGTAGACTTCGATATCGTGCTGGAGGCGGCCACGGAGTCGGTGCGGTTCGGGGATACGAAGGAGGGAGCGTTCGCCGTGCGACTGGCGACGGAGCTGGAGGAGCCGCACTGGCGGGCGCGAGGCATCGAGCGTACAGGTCGGATCGTCAATGCCCAAGGCATCGCTACCGAGGCGAACACGTGGGGTAAGCGATCGGCGTGGGTCGACTATTCCGGAGCTCTGGCCGGCAAGCCGGTGGGCGTGGCGATCTTCGACCACCCAGCAAATCCAAAGCACCCTACCTACTGGCACGTTAGAGGCTATGGACTGTTCGCGGCCAACGTGTTCGGGGAGCACGACTTCCACCAAGACGAGTCTCGCGACGGCAGCATCACGATCGCCAAGGGCGAGACGCTCCGGTTCCGCTTCAGGATTCTGATCCACGCAGGACGAACGGACGAGGCTGAGGTCGGGCGCAAGTACGAGGCGTGGTCGCAGGAGCAACGGAAGTAGCCGGGCCTGCCCCATCACCTGAACGCAGCCATGCGCACTTCTAGATCGCTGTTTCGTTCGTGGGTTGAGCAGGCGTTCGAGCGGATTCCCGAAGCCATCCGGCGGGAGTTCTCAAACTTGGCGATCACCGTCCAGGACGAGCCCACCCGCGAGCAGCTGACGTCGGCCGGAGTGCCGCTCGACAGCACACTGCTCGGCCTCTACGAGGGCGTGCCACGGGACCGCAGGGGATGGGGCTACCAGATGGTGCTCCCGGACCGAATCACCTTGTTCCAGGGCCCCATCGAGCGGCACGGCGGTGACATTCGGCAGGCAGTCTACGAGACTCTCTGGCACGAACTCGCCCATCACTTGGGAATGGACGAGCACGAGGTGGCCGCTGCGGAGCGGAGGAAGTTCTCCCGGGATCGCTAGCACGACCCGCCGTCCGGCGAACCATTGCGGCTGTGCTGTCCATAGGTCGGTCTAGTGAGGCTGAACCATCGGTTGCGGTCCCTTGACCTTGCTCCCCCCAAGCGTCCAAGAGACCGGCCGGGGCCTTGTACAATGGCGGGCTGACGGAGTGACCTCATGAACTTTGACTTCTCACCGAGAGCACAGGCGTTCCGCAAGCGCCTGCTGGCCTTCATGGACGAGCACATCTACCCCAATGAAGACCTATTCCGAGAGCAAATCGATGAAGGCAACCGCTGGGAGCCAACCACGATCCTTGAGGAACTCAAGCCCAAGGCCAGGTCGGCGGGACTGTGGAACCTGTTCCTGCCCGACAGCCAGCACGGAGCGGGACTGACCAACCTAGAGTACGCACCACTATGCGAAATCATGGGGCGGTCCCCCTTGGCACCGGAAGTGTTCAATTGCTCGGCGCCGGACACCGGCAACATGGAAGTGCTGGTCCGGTACGGGACGGACGAGCAGCGCGAACGCTGGCTGCGCCCTCTGCTGGCGGGGGAGATCCGCTCCTGCTTCTGCATGACCGAGCCGGACGTCGCTTCCTGCGACGCCACGAACATCCGCTCGACTATCCGACGCGACGGCGATGACTACGTGATCAACGGGACGAAATGGTGGTCGTCGGGCGCGGGGGAGAGCCGCTGCCAACTGTCGATCTTCATGGGCAAGACGGATCCTTCGGCCCCTCGCTACAAGCAGCAGGCGATGATCCTGGTTCCGCTCGACACACCGGGCGTGACGATCGAGCGAACGCTGAGAGTGTTTGGTTACGACCACGCCCCCCACGGCCATGCGCAGATCACGTTCGAGAACGTACGCGTTCCGGCGTCCAACATGCTGCTGGGCGAAGGACGGGGGTTCGAGATCGCCCAAGGCCGTCTCGGTCCGGGCAGGATCCATCACTGCATGAGATCGATCGGCATCGCCGAGCGGGCGTTGGAGGCCATGTGCAGGAGGGCCAAGTCCCGCGTGGCCTTCGGCAAACCGCTTGCAGAGCAAGGAGCGTTGCGCAAGGACATTGCCGACTCCCGCATCGAAATCGAGCAGGCTAGGCTGCTGGTGCTGAAGGCGGCCCACATGATGGACACGGTCGGCAACAAGGTGGCGCGCCAAGAGATTGCTCAAATCAAGGTGGTCGCGCCGAACCTCGCCTTGAGGGTGCTGGATCGGGCAATCCAGGCGCACGGAGCCCTCGGCGTATGCCAAGACACGTTCCTTGCCAGCGCATGGGCGAGCCAGCGAACTCTTCGGCTTGCGGACGGGCCGGACGAAGTGCATCGCGAGACCGTAGCTAAGCTGGAACTACGCAAACACGACTAACGACGACACGACGGACCGCGGTGATCGCCCAACAGTCGGGCCCACTCCCTTTGTCCCGCCAAGAATGGGACGCCCCTGCCCCTGTCCCCCACCCGAATCCTGCCGATCGACCCTGATCTGGCGTTTGCCGTGTCCGCACCCACTTGCCAACGGAACCGTGTGCCATACTGGCATTGAGCCGCTCCCTTGGATGCCAACGGGATCCGTCGAGCTCTCAGCGACGCTCTCGAGCTTTCCCGCACCCTGCTGGTGTGAGATCCGGCTGACATTCAGATCCGCTGGCTGCCGAGCATGGACATACGCCCGGCCGGGCGACGAAGGTAGGTACATGATCGGCAAGAACCCTTCGACACCGGGAGAACGGTGACCCCGAACGAATTCATTGCGAAGTGGCATGCCTCGGAGCTGAAGGAGCGCTCCGCAGCGCAGGAACACTTCATCGACTTGTGCCGCCTGCTCGACGAACCCACGCCAGCGGAGGCCGACCCCAAGGGCGACCACTACTGCTTCGAGCGCGGAGCCCTCAAGGACTCTGGTGGAGGAGGCTGGGCGGATGTCTGGAAGCGCCACTGCTTCGCTTGGGAGTACAAGGGGAAGCACGCGGACCTTGACGCCGCGTTCAACCAGTTGAGGCAGTACGCGCTCGCGCTGGAGAATCCGCCGCTCCTCATCGTCTCCGACATGCTCCAGTTCCGGATCCGGACGAACTGGACGAACTCCGTGAGCAATACGCACGAGTTCGGGCTGGACGATCTTGCGGACGGGGCCGTCCGAGACAAGGTCAAGTGGGCGATGTCCGATCCCGAGCGGCTACGGCCAGAGGAGACCCGACAGACGCTCACGGAACGGGCCGCCGAGACCTTCGCGCAGCTCGCGCAGTCGCTCCGGCACCAGGGCCACGCCCCGCAGGAGGTGGCCCACTTCGTCAATCGCCTCGTGTTCTCCATGTTCGCCGAGGACGTGGGACTGCTCCCCAATGGCATGTTCACTCGCATGCTCGAGCACGCGCGCCAGCAGCCCGATGCCTTCGCGATACTGGCCCGCGATCTGTTCGGGGCGATGTCCGTTGGTGGCCGGGTAGGGTTCGAGACTGTGGAATGGTTCAACGGCGGGCTGTTCGAGGATGACGCGACCCTCCCTATGGACAAGGCCCAGATCGAGACGACACTGAGGGCGTCCGGACTCGACTGGTCGAACATCGACCCCTCGATCCTGGGCACGCTGTTCGAGCGGGGCCTCGACCCCGACAAGCGCTCTCAGCTCGGGGCGCACTACACGGACCGGGACAAGATCATGCGGATCATCAACCCGGTGGTCGTTCGTCCCCTGCTGGCCGAGTGGGACACCGTGAAGGCCCAGATAGCCAAGAGCTTCAAGCGCGCGAACGCAGCCAAGTCAAAGGGTGTGGAGACGCGCCGCCGCAAGCAGGCGGAGAATACGCTCGGTGAGTTCCTGGAGCGGCTGCGAACGTTCACCGTACTTGATCCTGCCTGCGGGTCCGGCAACTTCCTTTACTTGGCACTTCACGCCCTCCACGACTTGGAACACCGGGTGCAATTGGAAGCGGAGGCGATGGGGCTCCAGCGCGCCTTCCCGTCGGTCGGTCCTGCGAACGTGAAGGGCATAGAGTTGAACGCCTACGCGGCTGAACTGGCCCGCGTGTCGGTGTGGATCGGAGAGATCCAGTGGATGCGTCGCAACGGGTTTCCGGGTTCGCGGAAGCCGATCCTCGATCCATTGGAAACCATCGAATGCCGCGATTCGATCCTGGCCCCGGAGGGTCGAGAGCCGCAGTGGCCCGAATCGGACGCGATCATCGGCAACCCCCCGTTCTTGGGCGGCAAGCGACTCATCGCCAACCTCGGCGAGGAGTATGTCGCCGCGATGTTCAGCGCCTACGAGGGCCGGGTGCCGCGCGAGGCCGATCTGGTCTGCTACTGGTTCATGAAGGCCGGAGAGCATCTGGGCCGTGGGGCCTCGAAGCGGGTCGGACTGGTCGCGACCAACTCGATCCGTGGCGGAGCGAACCGCCAAGCACTGGAGAGGGCGACGAAGGGACGGGCAATCTTTGACGCGTGGAGCGACGAGCCATGGGTGATCGCCGGCGCTGCCGTGCGCGTCTCTCTGGTCTGCTTCGCGACACCGGACGACGAACTCAAGGAACTCCGGCTGGACGGCCAGGTGGTGGATGCCATCTACACGGACCTGACGGCGGCAACGGAGGGGAAGGCAGGAGCGGACCTGACGAAGGCCCGACGGCTTGCCCCCAATCGCGGCGTGGCCTTCATGGGCGACACCAAGGGGGGGCCGTTCGACATTCCCGGCGACCTCGCCCGAAGCTGGCTGCGGGAGCCCTCGAATCCAAACGGCCGACCGAACTCGGACGTGCTCAAGCCGTGGATGAACGGCATGGCGATCACCCGGCGCTCCGCCGACAAGTGGATCATCGACTTCGGTTGGACCATGAGGGAAGGAGACGCCGCTCTCTACGAAGCGCCCTTCCAGCACGCGCAAGAGCACGTCCACCCGATGCGACAACGGAATCGTAGCGAGGCCCACCGTCTCAACTGGTGGCGGCACCTCAGGCCAAGACAGGGGATGTGGACTGCCTTAGATGGTCTGTCGAGGTACATCGTTACGCCGCGAGTCGCCAAGCACCGCCTATTCGACTGGCTCGATGTCCGTGTCCTGCCGGACAGCGCCTTGATAGCCATCGCTCGTGACGACGACACCACGTTCGGAATCCTGCACAGCCGCTTCCACGAGGTGTGGTCGCTTCGGAAAGGCACCAGCTTGGAAGACCGTCCCCGCTACACACCCACCACCACCTTCGAGACCTTCCCGTTCCCGGACGGACTCTCACCGGACGTACCGGCGACCGACTATCTCAATGATCCACGGGCGCAGGCCATCGCCTCGGCGGCGCGGCGGCTCGTCGAATTCCGCGACCGCTGGCTCAACCCACCCGAGTGGGTCCGGTGGGTTGAGGAACCCGTGCCCGGATACCCCCGGCGTGCGGTGCCGCGCGACGCGGCGAGGGGGAAGGCGCTCAAGAAACGGACTCTGACCGACCTCTACAACGCCCGTCCGCAGTGGCTTGCCGACGCGCATGCCCGGCTGGACGCAGCCGTGGCCGCCGCTTACGGGTGGCCCGCCGACCATTCGGACGCGGAGGTGCTGGCCGACCTGCTGGCCCGGAATTGGGGCCTCGCAGGTCCGTAGTCCACCGAGACGATGACCGGGATTCGGTTGGCTCCGTTCTTCCCTCGCAATCCAAACATCGACTACGAACGGCTGTTGGTGGAATGCACCGCACCACGCTGGCTGTACATGCTCACGCAGCACGACTTCCCGCCAGAGATGGCCGAGTCAAGACAAAGCACTCAGGCCTCCTCCTCACAGAGTGTGGGTCCGATGATGAGTGAGCATGGCTTGGTGGGCGGTACGTGGGCTCGCGTCCAACAATCTGAACCATCCATCCCCATTCAACTTGGAATTCAACACCCGCTAGCGGATCGTGCTGTTCGAGCTCAAGACCGTCCCCGGGAGCCAAGGCTCCGGCCGGGCGCTGCGACAGCTGAAGGCCAAGCGCTACGCGGACCAGCACCTCGGCTCAGGCAGGCCGGTCCACCTGCTGGGCGTGGAGTTCAGCCGCGAGACCCGCAACCTGGCCCGGGTAAAGTGGGAGACGGTCGGCACTGCTGAGGCCGGCTCAGCCGGCACCTCCGACGCAGCGTCCCCGACCTGAAGCAGCCGCCCGCGGACAGCCCAGCCCCGCCCTCCGGAGTAAGCAGCCGGTCTCCGAGCAGCGGCACCGAAACAACCCCCCAGCACCCACCCGGCGGACCGTGCCGCCCGGCCCACCAGCCAGCCAGACCGGCGTCGCGTAGCATTGCGCGCCTGCGACCCCAGCCAAGGCGCCACTCAACCGAACCCCAAGCGGCCTCCCACTGCCCACCGCTCATCCCTGCCCGCCACTCCGGCCGGTCTACCATCCCCTAGAATCAAGACACGCGAGACTCGCGCCGTGAGCCAGCCCGCCCGCAAACGACGCCTCCCTACCGGAGTCCAGACCTTCCGCACCCTGCGTCGTGGCAACTACTACTATGTCGACAAGACGCACTTCGCGGTCCGGCTCAAAGAGGCGGGCTCACATTACTTTCTGTCCCGTCCCCGCCGCTTCGGCAAGAGTCTGTTCGTCAGCACCCTCAAGGAACTCTTCGAGGGCAACCGAGAACTCTTCCATGGCTTGGCGGCCTACGACCAGTGGGACTGGTCCGTCCGCCGACCCGTCCTGCTGCTCAACCTAGCCCATGCCGGAGCGACCCTCCCCGGCGAGGTGGAGACCACCGTCGGGGAGAGACTGCTCCGACTGGAGTCCGACTGCGGCCTGCAGCGCCGCTACACAACCCCCGCCGGACGCCTCGAAGACCTCATCGTCACCCTGCACCGCCGCTCCGGGCGGCGCGTCGTTCTGCTCGTTGACGAGTACGACAAGCCCATCATTGATGCGTTGGACACTCCCGCGGTCGCCAAGGCCAACCGCGACTACCTCCGCAAGCTGTACTCCGTCATCAAGGGCTGCGAGGAGCACATCCGCTTCTCCTTCATCACCGGCGTCTCCAAGTTCTCCAAGGTCAGCCTCTTCTCCAGCCTCAACAACCTCAACGACCTCACCCTTGACCCCCGCTACTCCTCCATCTGCGGCTACACCGACCACCACCTCGACACCGTCTTCGCTGCCGAACTCCCCGGCCTCGACCGCGACCGCATTCGTGAGTGGTACAACGGCTACAGCTGGGGCGGCGACGAGCGACTCTACAACCCCTACGATGTCCTCCTGCTCTTCGACAGGCGCGACTTCCTAGCTTGGTGGTTCGAGACCGGCACCCCCAAGTTCCTCCCCGACTTGCTGGTCCGCCGCAACGTCTCGACGCTGGACCTCGAAGGCCTCACGGCCGACGAATCCCTGCTGTCGGCTTTCGACATCGAGGAGATCGGCACCGAGGCGCTGCTGTTCCAGACCGGCTACCTCACCGTCACCGACTGCTCCAAGGGCGACGACGGCGCGACAGACTACCGCCTCGACTACCCCAACCGCGAAGTGCGCCTCAGCCTGAACCGCGCGCTGCTGTCCAGCCTCGTCAACAGCCTCTCCAAGCGCCTCACCCACTGCCGCAACGTCGCCAAACACATCCGCTCCGGGGACTTCGAGCAACTCAACCAATCGCTGCACGCCTTCTTCGCTTCCATCCCACACGACTGGTACCGCAACAGCCGCATCGAGCGGTACGAGGGTTACTACGCCACGGTCTTCTTCGCCCTTCTGTCCGGCTTCGGCCTCGACGCCCGCCCCGAGCAGGCGTCCTCCCGAGGCAACTTGGACTTGGCCGTGCTGACCCGCCAGCGGATCGTGCTGTTCGAGTTCAAGACCGTGCCCGGACGCCAAGGCTCCGGTCGGGCGCTGCGGCAGCTCAAGGCCAAGCGCTACGCGGACCAGCACCTCGGCTCCGGCAAGCCAGTCCACTTGGTGGGCGTGGAGTTCAGCCGCGAGACGCGCAACGTGGCCCGGGTGGAGTGGGAGACGGTCGGCACTGCCGAGGCCGGCTCAGCCGACGCCGCAGCAGCAGCCGACCTGGACTGAAGCAGCCCCCCGCCATCCCATCTCGCCGCCACGAGGCGAGCAAGCCCCGCTTCGAGCCGCCAGAGACCAACAGGGACACGCACCGACACCCTAGGACGCTCTCTCCTCAACCGGAAGACACTCTCCTGCATCGCCTCCGCCCTCCCGCCGAAGGCTGCCACCCACCGGCGGCACACCATGCGGCCCCCTTGCGCGAACCACCCCAGGTCTCCCGGCACCACCGCGACCGGTCCTCCCGGTCCCCTCCCCGTCCACACTCCTTCTCCTCGTAAGACTCCGCACCAGCCGAATCGCACCACTTCCCCGCCCCCAGCTGGGACCTCCCGCCGGATCCGACCCACCCCCGATCCAGAGACCCTCGCTTGCCGAAGCAACCCTCCGGCACCCAGCCCACTGCCCACTGCGGCAGCCCCCATTCAGACTCCCTCAGCGCCTCCCGCAGCGGAACGACCAAGACCCTTGCAGCTCTTCCCGCTCCGCGATCCGCTCCTCAAGGCCCGCAACGGTGAACACTGTGAGAGGCTCGCCGTAGCTGCCCAGCCCGATCAGATAGGCGCGACGGACGCTTGGAGAAGCGCGTAGACAGGCTTGACGACCGCAGGGCAGCCGGATCCGCCGACCGAAGGCGCGATGTGGCTGACCTGCCCAGAGCCTGTCCAAGCTGACCGCGCCGAGACGCGACTTGGCGGTTCCGGCAGCGTTCTCCTGCATCCTTGGACTTGAGTGGGCCGTCGGTCAGCACCTGCTCCCGAGACTCCTTCAGCGTGGGCCTGCAGCAGCCCAACAGGCACCCCCAGCCGGAGAAAATCTCCGGCATCCCTCTCGATCGGAGGGCAACGTGTCAACGACGAGTCAGAATCTCATCCTCCGACAGTGGGCGTCGCTGTGCCTGCGCTTCGGTCGAGCCAGGCGCAATCAGTGGTCCTCTCCGCCCTCCTCCAAGAGCAGCTCACGATTAGTCTCCAGTGCGTGCAGCGTGTCGATACGTCCGCTAGGCCATCGCACTTCCAACGAAGTGGCGGATGCGTCCTGACCCAGCCCGAACGTCGTGACAAGCTCGCTTTGCGAGCAATAGCTGGAGCCGCTGCGCAGCACTCTCACTTGCGATCCGGAAGCGCTTCGCATCTCCAGCCGGGCCCCGATCCCGTCGCGGTTCGAGTCGACGCCCCGGAGCCGCACGCGCAGGAAGCGGTTGGCATTGCCGCCGTCGTTTCGCAGCAGTCTGGCCGGCCCGTCATTGGTCGTAATCAAGACATCCAGATCGCCGTCGAGGTCGTAGTCAGCGTACGCCGCGCCCCTGCCGACCACAGGCTCCGAGAAGTCCGGACCGACATCCGATCCAGCCAGCCCGAACCGGCCGGTTCCGTCGTTGCGAAACAGCAGCGGAGACTGAGCGAACTTGACGGCCGGCTGCACGATCTCGATCTCCTCATCCAGATGCCCGTTGGCGCAGAAGATGTCGAGATGCCCGTCCAGATCGTAGTCGAAGAAGAACGCACCGAACGTGAGCGAGAGGAAGCTGTCGCGCCCGAGGGAGCTGGTCGGAGACTCGTCCACGAACAGCCCGTTGCCTTCGTTGTGAAAAAGGTTCAGCATCTCGTTCGCGAAGTTGCCTACCAGCAGGTGGGAGCGCCCGCTCCGGTCGTAGTCGGCCGCATCCACGCCCATGGCTCCCCGCGCCTTGCCGTCCTCAGCGTAGGCGATCCCGGCTGAGACTCCGTGCTCGGTGAAGGTTCCATCCCCTTCGTTCCGATAGAGCTTGTTCGGCTGGGTGTCGTTCGCCTGGAAGACATCGGGCCATCCGTCCGAGTCGTAGTCGAACACAACGATGCCGAGGGCTTTGGCCGTCGGGTCAGCCACCCCCGCCTCCGCGCTCACGTCCTCGAAGGTGCCGTCGCCCAAGTTCCGGTACAACACGCTCGGCTGGCCTTCGTACGACTCCGGCGTGCAATAGGTCTTGCTGGTGCCATCCATTGAGCACCACAAGTCCCCTTCGATCGACCACTGGACATAGTTGGCCACCATCAGGTCGAGGTGTCCGTCCAGATCGTAGTCGAACCAAGCCGCGCTGGTGCCGAAACGGGCGTTGTCGATCCCCGCCGCTGCGGTCACGTCCTCGAAGGTGCCGTCCCCCCGATTGCGGAACAGGCGGTCTCCGTCGAGAACGGTCACGTAGAGATCCTTGAAGCCGTCATTGTCATAGTCCGCGGGCGCAGCCCCCAGGCCGTACATCGGAACATCCAGCTGGGCGAAGGCCGTGGCATCCTCGAAGCGACCGTCCCCTTGGTTGTTGTACAGCTCTGAAGTGACATCCCCGGCACTTCCGGACCAAGGCCGCGAATTGACTAGGAAGAGGTCCTGGTCGCCGTCATTGTCGTAGTCGAAGAAGGCCGCTCCAGAACCCAGCGTCTCCGGGAGGTACTTGCGCCCCGACCTCCCGTTGTGATGCTCGAAGCGAATGCCGGCCTCCTGCGTCACGTCCGTGAAGGCGACCGTCACCCGGACGGCCTCCGTGGCGGTCTTCCCTGCCTGCTCCTCCGGCGTCGCGCATCCTTGGGCCAAACAGGCCGTCAGAACGGCAAGGCGCTTACAGCGGAATCGATACGTGCTCATGAATGCTCTGCCGCTCGTTATTGTCCTCCGGGCTGCTCCTTCGCAGCTCCGCGGTCTTGGTCTGCGACGCCTCGTCCGCCTTGTACCTCAGGAACAGCATCTCCTCTCGCTCGGCGCCTTCGACATCCCCCAGCCCCCGCAGGCAGCGCATCTTCGTGTAGTGCATCTGGAGGTCTTCGGGATCAATCCCCGCTACCCGGTCCAGCACTTCCAGTGCCTCCGAATAGCTCCGTTGGAGGAAGAGGATGTTGGCAATCTCGTTCAATACGACACGATCGCGTGGGAACTGTTCGGCAGCCGAGCGCAGGTCCGACAGCGCTTCCTCGTACCTGCCCTCAGCGCGACGGACTAAAGCACGAAAATACAGGGCGCGCGGCAATCCGGGCGACAAGCTCAGCGCTCGGTCAAGATAGGGCTTGGCAGCGGCCAGTCGCCCCTCCTCCACCATGGACCTCGCCACGTTCAGCCAGCCGTCCGGGTGCTCCGGGTCCGCCTGGGTCGCCATTCGGAAGGCATGCTCGGCTCCCCGGAGGTCACCTTGGAGCAGCAATCCGATCCCGAAGTCGTTCCAGCGCTCCCAGTCCTCTGAAGCGACCGCCGGCTGCCAAGCAGCGGCGTCGGGCCCGACGGCAACTTGAACTTCCGCAGACGCCAGCTCCGTGATGGGCAGGGCGGGAATGCGGTCGCGAATCGCGTGGGGGACGTCGGAGGGAATGCTAGCTGGATCGAAGGTGAACTCCCGGTCATCGAAGCCCACTCCGTACCGGCCTTCCCCAGGCTGGCCGGCGTACGAGAACGCGGTGTAGCGGTGCGAGAACTTGCGGTGATTCAGCTTGGCCCGCATTGTAAGCGGGCCCTTCACCTGCTCGGGGATTTCGACGAGGTAATGCACCACATCCGCCGCCCCCGGCGGGATCAGCCGCGCGTACACCAGCGCCCGCATGTGAAAGGCGTTGCGCTTGTCGATGGGATTTCCGTGCGCGTCCACTTGGAGGGTGCGGTAGAAGTGCGCACCGGGTTCGACGGGACCCGCACCATCGTCCGCCACCTTCCCGCTCCAGAAGATGCGGTCGCCGTCACCGTCGAAGACCTCGAACTCTACCCAGACGTCGAACGCGTCCACTGTCCCGGACGGGAAGAAGTGACCCACCTTGCGAGTCCTCACCACGACATCGACCCGCACTGTCCGGCCCGGCTCGACGCGGGGACCCAAGCGATCGATCGGCGCAGCGAGATTGCCGACCTCCCGTAGCAGGACGGCGCCGCGGCGCGAGCCGGACTCCTCGCCGACTGCGAAACTTGTCGCCGCCGATACTTGGCCGGACCTGCGGAGCATCCTCGGGGCGAGTCCGTCCTCAGCAATCGGGGACATAGCAAACACGTCGAGGGACACGATGCCGCTCTGCAGGAACCTTTGGACTTTGGCCAGCTGCTCCTCGTCATCGTTCACGAAGGGCACGGCGGTGTTGGCCGCGGCGAACCGGTGCGACCGGACCCATCCTCCGCGATTGCCCGGATCGTCCGACGGCACAAGGGGCATGTGACAGTCCGAACAGGTCTGGGAATGGGCCGGATAGTAGAACGAGCGGGCGCCCTCTCCCGAAACGCCGCTGGCTTGCCAGTTGTCATAGGAGTTGAAGCCCCGGACCCACCGGTAGGCGTTGACGGGCACGTCCAGATGGACCTTGTGGCACGATGAGCAGTAGGCCGAGCTGTTCTGGCGCATGAACGGCTTGAGGAAGGCGCGCCGATGGGCGGCCGGAGCGGTATTGGTCACGTAGTCGTGAGCGGCGCGAACCAGCCGGAACGGACTCAACGCGATGTCGTGAAGCGGCGGATACTCGATGACGAAGCCGCCGTTCCCCATGGTGTCCGGGACATGCACGATCGAATGGCAGGAGACGCATCCCAGGCCGGCATGCGCTTCGGGCCGGTCCAGCTGCCCGGCTACCGGTGTGTCGAACATGCCGCTGAACAGCATGGCGTGGTCGTGGCAGCCCGCGCACCACTTGGACGCCTCCACGCCCGCCGTCTCCTGCATGTACTCGATCGACTTGCGATAGAACTGGTTATTGAACGATGAGAACCGGTGCATCGAGGAGCGCCATTGCCGGTAGACATCCGTGTGGCACTCGCCGCACGCGGCGGACTCCATGAAGAAGTCGGACGGGATCAGCTTCCCGCTCGCCGTCTGAGCTGCTGAGGGGAAGAAGGGGCTCGACGCCCCCCCGCCCTCCTCTTCCATCGAGAGCGGGGCCTCGGTGGGATTGGCGATCCTGTCCCGCTCGCTGGGAAACCAGCGATCCCGCAATTCGGCGGCGGCCGGGAAGGAGAGAGCGCAGGCCACGCATGCCGCCACCCTCCAGTCCCTCCGCCACGCCGCGACCGCGACCGCCCCTGCGAAGCCGAGGGCGCCGTGCAGCACCACCAGCCCCAGATGAGGGCGGATCGCTCCGAGCACGCACAATGCCGCGCCCGTTGCGGCGCATGCAGCCAGGGCCCCGGCTGCGACAGGGTTCCGCTTTGCGAGGCTGATCGTCTTCCTGCCGGAGAGCAACAGGCCGACAGCTAGAGCGGCTCCGACGACAACATGCAGGAGGACATTGGCGACATAGGCGAGATTGGCTGCCGGAAAAGCCCAGATCCAACCGGCATTGAGGACGAGAAACAGGAACGCGGCACCTGCCAACACGCCAAGACGGGACGCGTGCCAGCCGTAGATGCCGGAACTGCTTGCTTCGTTCGACGGGCTAGGTCTTGCGTTCACCGGCGCAGCCTTCCCGCAACCAACGGCCTGATCAGGCGCATGGCGGGACGAGTGTGATAGCGGAGCAAGTCAGCCTGATGCTCCGGAGTTCTTGGATACGCCTCTGCGGACCTGTACGGGTAGCCGCTCATGGCGTGGAACGGGAGAGGCGCCACGGTGTCGCCGAACGCGGTGTTGGGCTCATTCTCCTTCGCCCACCCATCCACCAGCAGCAAGAAATCCCGCCTCCAGCCCTCGGGCAGCTGCGGCAAGCCGCCAGCCCGGAACCGCAACTCGATCTCGTCACCGGCCCCCATGATCGCGATGCGGTCGTCTTCCTCGAAGAGCAGCTCTCGGACATCGCCGAAGCGCGTGTACAGACCCGGTGTCGGGTTCCAGTTCGAAGTCGCGGAGACCTCGTGGTAGTCGAATCGCTCCGGCTGCAGCCGACCCTCGGCGACATGGTTGCGAGAGAACCCGCGGAACCGCAGGTTGGCCACCGAAGGCACCAAGCGGGTCAGGCGCACCCGGGGTCGGCTCGAGTCCAAGCCGACGTAGGCGGCATCCCAGTACACGCTCATGTTCGAAACGATCCGCACTTTGCGCGAACGGCCCGGGAACTTGCCGCTCAGATCCACCGCGATGGTGCGCACCGTCCCGCCAGGCAGCCCAACATCCGCCACCACGGTCATCCATCGACCGCTATCGTCCTGCACCTGCAGCAAGGGCGGCATCACGGCGGACTGTGCGGTCTGTGAAGCGGCCACAATGGAGCTGGCCGACGACCAGTCGACCCAGCCCTCCAAGAACAGGACGGCGTCGTCATCATCGAAGGCCGGGAAATCCAACGTTAATGAGTGGCGCTCGGCACGATTCCTGAAGTCGCGGCTGACGGGTGGGTACCGGCGGTCGCTGGCGGACAGTCTCGCCAGGACATCTTCGCCCCGCTGATTCGAGGCGGCAACGGGCCGGATCCTGGACCTGACTCCGAACAGCCGGAACTCGGGAAACGGAGGGCCTTTCGCCTTCTCGTTGGACAGGACGGCCATGTCGTCGAGATGGTCGACCGCCACGAGGCGGATCATGTCGATGTAGGCAGCCTCGCGCAATTCTTCCGTCAGGCGCACATCTAGGTAGCCGTCCCTCTCACGAAGCTGATCCCCCCCGACGCTGATGTACTCGTCGTGGTCCACGGGAAAGTAGACGCCGCGGGCCAAGCTCGCCCCCAAGGGGGCCACCCCTAGCACCTCGCCGATGTACTCGAACTTGGAGCCGTTCCAAGTGAAGACCATCGGACACGACCCCGAGAGCCTGGGAGCTTCCTTGACTGCGAGCTCGGAAACGGGCTCCTCGGGCATTTCGTTTTGAATCAATCCGTTCGCCCACGTGACTCGGACCGTGTCGAACGCCGCCGCGCGACCTAGGCCGAAGTGCAAGGGCACGCCTTGGTAGACCTGCTTGGCATAAGAGAGGCCTGCCTTGACTTCGACGCGGGCCTGCGTGGCAATCTTCGGGCTCTTGACGCCTTCCAGTCGGACCGTGAGCCCGTGGTACTCGGTTTGCGTTCGGTTCGCGGCGAAGGAGACCGATCCGTCCGGTGCCGCGACCATCAAATCGGGCTTGCCGTCGGCATCGAAGTCACCCGCTACCGCTACGCCCTCGGGAAGCCCGGGCGACGAAGAGGCGCTCTCAAGCTCGAAGGCCTCCCGATTGACCAAGAAGCCGCTCCCTGAGGCGGCATCGAAGCGGCCGCGCAACTGAAAGTCGCCCCAAGCCGCCACCTCGGCTACGGCATGCCGCGCCGCAAGCTCACCTCCCTGGTTCTCCAGCAGCGCCGTCCGCTCCCCGGCGGTCACGGCCACATCCAAGAACTGGTCGTGGTCTGTGTCGATCACATCCAGACGCGACGGTCCGTCCGGGACGACCACGCCATCCACGAGGGAGGCCTCACCGTACAACCCGAGCTTGCGATCTTGGTGAACCGCGACTCCGTTCCCGTAGACAGCAATGAAGTCCTGGCCGTTGTCCTCGAACAGCTCGGCGAACGATGCCGCCCGGACAGGCCCTGAAGCGAATGGAAACCGGGCGGTGACATCGGTCAGACCGCCTTCGCCGTCGTTCTGGAGGAGCCTCCGGTCCTCGCCCAGCGCGAAGAGGTCGAAGTCGCTGTCATGGTCGTAGTCGGCGAACAGACAGAGGTTGAAGTCGCCCGGCGAGTACGCATCCGCCTCAAAGGAGCGCCCGGACCGGTTCAGCAGGACTTGGACGCCGCCTTCGTCAACCCTGCAGAGGTCGGCCATCCCGTCACCGTCGAAATCCCCGGCCGCGTAACTCACTGCACCCGGCAGTTCGAGACCGGACTGGGACGGCCCGGCTTCTGACCTAGCAAGGGCAACTACAGCGTCTTGAGCCGACCAGACCAATGCGTCGGCCAAGCCGTCGCCGTTGGCGTCGAGGCTCAAGGCCCCGACGGCTCCGGAGACCAGCTGAGCAATCTTGCGCACCTCGAACGAGAACGGCACGGCCGGCGCTGCCGCTCCGGTTGCAAGCGACTGATCGTAGAGTTCCGCATAGAAGCTCCAGTCCACATCCTCCCCGACTGCCGCGTCCTCGGTAGCCTCCTTAATCGACTTGAAGGTCTCCAACTCCCGCATCGCACGCTCCGAATCGGTTCGGCGCAAGATACCGAAGAGCTGGAAGTGCGGAGCCGCGAGCGACGGATCGAGCTCGACTGTCCGCTCGAACTTCTGGATGGCGCGCCGGATATTCCCAATTTGCTTGTAGAGCGCTCCGAGGTTGTACTGCGTCTTGGCCTCGTCCGGTACCAGCTTCTCCATCTGCAGGAACTGGTCGATCGACTTCTCCACCTCCCCGGCCTTCTTGTACTCGACTCCCAAGTTGAAGTAGGTGTGGGGGATGGTGCGGTCCAGCTTCTGCGCGGCCACGAGCTGCTCCACACCCTCCTCCCGTCTGCCGGCGCGCAGCAGCGCGAGCCCGAAGTTGAGGTGCTCGCGAGCAGAGCCTGGATTGAGCTCCAGGGCCTTCTCAAGCTGCTCGACAGCCAGCTGGGACGAGCCCGGAGTCTCGTAGAAGGCCTTGCCGAGGTTGCGGGCCTCCTGCAGCGCCCGCTCGGCTGCTGCTCCAGCCTGAGCCTGCGCCGGCTCCTGCATCCACCATGCGACGGCACAGGCGACTGCGGCCGCCGAGATCCACGCGATCCACGCCTTGACCTGCATCTTCAGATTTCATGGTACTCCGAAACGCCCGTCCAGCGGCCCGGACGGAGCGCCCGCCGGAGATACCTACGGCGTGTCGGCCAGCAGCCAGCCGTCCGGATCGACGACCACTCGGGAGGCCGCGTTGCGGAGCACTACCGAGAAGCCCGCCTCGTCCCCAGTGCCGCTGAGCACCTCTTTCACCAGCGATCTGCCCGGCAGCGTATGGACTTCCACCGGCACGGAGACCGGAAAGTACTCGTCCACGCCGCTCTGGCGCAAACGCACGTTGAGCGTATAGCGCGCGCCGCCGGAGTCCTGCTGCCAATCCACCGACAGCTGTGGGATCCCCGTGCCCTGCACCCATTGGTCGAAGAAGTCCCGCAGGCCGGGGTCGTAGTGGCCCTCGGGCGCGAACTCGGCGGCCAACGTCCGAAGCAGCTCGGTCGACACCGCCTTCTCGCGATAGCGGCTGACCAGCTCGCCCAGCATGGCGAAGAACTGCTCGTCCCCCAAGATCCCGCGCAGCATGTGAATGACCCAAGCCCCCTTCTCGTACACGATCACGCGGTACGCTTCGGGCAAGTCAGCCGTCCGTAGCCGGCGGCCCAGAGTCAGCGGGCCAGCGCTCTCAACCGTGTCGCCGTCCACCTTGCGAAGCAGGTTGGAGCGGAACTCCGCCAGAACGCGGTTTCGCTCTTCAACTCCCTGTCGCTCCTCCAGCCACAGCAGCGAGGAGTAGGTGGCCAGCGCCTCCATGATCCACGCATCCCGGTCCAGCCGCGAGGACACGACATTGCCCCACCACTGGTGGGCGATCTCGTGCGGCCTCATCAGATCCGCATAGAACCTCCGGGCGCTCGGCGGCAACCCTTGCAAGAGTCGGTCGCCTCGCTCGAAGTAGCTCAGGGTCGAGGCGTAGACCAAGCCGGGAAATCCTTGGCCGAAGCCGCCCGGCACCGGCGAGATGACCGTCTTAGGCATGGCCGGCTCGCCGAACAGGCGCATGAAGTAGTCGAATGCGTCGGCGCTGTCGTCGGCGATTCGCTCAATCTCAGTCGAGGGATCCACAGGCGGCGGACGGACGACCACGACCTGAGCCCCGGTGCGGCCTCGGCGGCGGCCCGGAATCGCGGGAGGCGGAATCACGACCGGCATGCGCCGCGGCTGCAGCCGCGCCTCTACCGATCGCGTCGCCTTAACCTCGATCCCGTAGCCATTCACTTCTCGCCGCGTCGAGGCGTAGTCGCCCACGTTGAACGCGGCCGTTCTGATCGGCTTGCCGCTGTCGAAGCGCGATATGCGGAGGCCACTTTCGACGCGCTCCTCCAGCAATGTCCCGGTCGCAACCAAGTCGAGGCTGCGTGGATACCGGAACTCCAGCTCATAGCGGGCGTTGCCGAAGCCGGCCCGCGGGTACCAATTCCGCCGGTTGTCCACGAAGTACACACCCTGACCAGCGTCGGAGACGACCCTGCCGCGGTACTCGAACTCCACCCGGTGGCGGTCGCCGGACGCCAAGCCGTCAGGGACCATCACCACGACCGTCGCGTCGTCCCGCTGGCTGCGGTCCGCCTGCAGCGTCTGCCCTTCTTGAAGGAACTCGACCGGCTCACCGTCGAGGCGGACGCTGGTGACCTCCAGGCTGTCCGAGAGTTCGAACCCGATCGCCCGCGCACGGGGATTCATCAGGCGGAGGTTTGCGGAGGCCCGCACCCGCATGTGCAGATCCGCGCCCAGCGTCGCTTCGATCCGGTAGGCATCGAGCCGGGCCGCCTCCGGCGGAGGCGTCGCCGCGCCGTTGCGATAGGACCGCGCCAGAAAGCGGGTCCAGATCTCGTAGTAGGAATCGCTGCCCGAGCGCACGAGCTGCCCGATCACGACCTGCTCCGGAATCAGGGGGTCAACGACCACGTCGAACCGACCCAGCTTGCTCCCGCGGATTACAGCCGCGAAGAATCCAACCGTTGGATCGCGGCCCGAGCGCAGATCCAGCAGTACGCGGAACGAGGAGCCCTCGATCAGGTTGCGCAGCACCACAGACCAGCGAGTGGCGATCCGCTCCCCCTCGCCGGGGTCCAGTTCCCGGACGGACGCACGGGCAACAGCCTCCTCAAGCACCTGCGGGGTGTCGTCGGTGAAGAACAGCATCGCGTTGCGGAACTGCTCGTTCAGGATGGACTCGTCCAAGAACCTCGCGATCGACTGCCGCTCGGCGGGATAGGGAGGGATGACGAGGACTTCGCCGATGTCGGTCTGGCGCGTGGCCAGGAACAGAGCGGCCACCGTCCGGCCGAGGACGGGCTTGGCGAAGATCAGGTGGCCGTCGGTGAAGTAGAGCTTGACATCCTCCCGCTCGAGGAATACATCGCGGATGCGGTAGCAGCGCTCGGGGTCCAGCTCCAACGAGCGAATCGCCCGCAGTGCCTCAGCGCCCTCCGCCGCAAAGGAAGGTGTCGCCACCCACAACGCCACCAGAATCCAACGCACGACCGGCCACCAGATCAAGTCCAACCCATTGTAGGGCGCGGCCTGACGCTCGCTCTTCCAGCGCCTGCGGAGCGGCCCGCCAGCCGGAACCTGACCGCCCCATTGCAAAAGGATTGTCAAGATGGCCCGCGCGGTGCTTTCGGAGCCGTCAGACGGAACGGGAGGCCGGCAGAATCCGTCAACAACCATAGAATGACCGCACGACAGAACATGCCTGCCTCACTCGCCATGGCGATCCGCGGAGCGCGGTGCGCTCTGCGATCGATCGCGCCCTTGCTCCTCGTCGCCGCGCTGTGCAGTGCCGATGACCAAGGCACACGCCAGGCTGAGCAGCAGAAGCCGAAAGACCCCAAGCAGGATGTCTCCAAGATCGGCGACAGGGACGTAGGAAAGGCCATCAACCTCTACAGCCTGGAAAAGGAGATTCAGCTGGGTAGCCAGCTCGCCAAGGAGGTCGAGAGTACGGCGAAGATCGTTGACGACCCTGTGATCAGCGAGTATGTCAACCGGCTCGGCCAAAACATCGTCCGCAACTCTGACGCCAAGGTGCCCTTCACCATCAAGGTGATCGATTCGGACGAGGTCAACGCGTTCGCGCTGCCGGGTGGCTACTTCTATGTGAACACCGGTCTGATCGAGCTAGCTCAGGACGAGGCCGAGCTGGCTGGAGTCATGGCCCACGAGATCGCCCATGTCGCCGCGCGGCACGGCACGCGCGCCGCGTCGCGGGCCCAGCTGGTGCAGTACGCCTCAATCCCGCTGATCTTCATCGGTGGATGGGCCGGCTACGGGATCCAGCAGGCGGCCAATTTCGCAATCCCGATGACGATGCTGAAGTTCTCCCGCAACTTCGAGCGCGAAGCGGACTTGCTGGGCGTGCAGTACCTCTACAAGTCCGGGTACGACCCGACTGCCATGGTGCAGTTCTTCGAGCGACTGAAGGCGATGCAGAAAAAGAAGAAGAACGCCGTCGCGCGAGCATTCAGCTCCCACCCGCTGACCGCCAGCCGCATCAAAGCCGTGCAGAAAGCCATTGACGAACTACTGCCGGACCAGCCCGCCTACGCAGTCACAACGCGGGAATTTGAGGACGTGAAGGAACGCTTGGCGCGTCTCAACCGGCGCCAGCAGGCCCCTGCTCTCGATCCCGACCGCCCGACCCTCAAGCGCAAGTCCAGCAGCGAGCCGATCCTGCCGGGCGATGCGGACGAGGCGGACACGGAGGACGAACGGCCCCGCCTCACGCGCCGCAGCGACTCGGCGGACGACGCCGAACCTGAGCCACAGCCGGACCAATCCGCTGAGCCGACTGGCCGCACCGAACCGGTCGGGGACGGCGCGGACGCCCTGCCCGCGGATCAAGCGGGCGGGCAGTTCACGGAAACCGCGGCAGAGAGGCGGTTCGACTGACGCGGCGCCGCGGCTGCCGGACGGCGCAGTCTACACTTTCTCGGCCGCCATTCAAATTGGGCATCCAAGTCGCCGCCTGCGAGCGATGCGGCCAGCCCAGCCAGCCCCTGTAGGCACCGGCGGTCTCTCGGCTCTGCCCTCTTCGCCCAACCACGAAGGCCTACGGACTGAGCAGCCACCAGGCGCTCCGCCGCCAGACCGGAGTCTGCTTGTCCGGCACTCAGGCGCGACTCTGAGGACGCGCGCTCAGAGCACCGGCTCGCAGTCCTAGTGCTTTGTCAAAGCAGGAGTGTCGGGTAGACGGACTTGAACTTGCGACGAGCGTGGTCGATCTTCATGCGCCAGTCGACCCCGCGCTGGCGCGTGTTGACGCCCTCCGACCAAGCCGCAATCTCGGTGCGCAGCGTCTCCAGATGGCCAATCCGGCGTCCGCACAGGCACTGCCTCGTCATCGCGCTGAGCTCGTTCTCCGCGATGTTCAGCCCACGGCCGTGCTGCGGCGTGTAGCAGAACTCGATGCGCCGCACCAACTCCCGCGCCCGGGTCGCCTCGAACGCTGTGTAGCAGGCCCCTTGGACATGCGTATTCAGATGGTCCAACACCGCGGTGACCCTCTCGCAGTCCGCGTAGCGCCCCTCCGGCAAGGGGCCCACCTCCAGCGCCCAGTCCGCCTTCGTGCGACGCGCGCCTGACGCCAGCCTCCCAACGGCTCGCAGAACGTGGAAACCGCGGCCGTGCCGGCCCGTTCAGACCCGTAATCCACTCGCTGAGGGTGCTGCTTCGTCGCCGGCAGCGCCTCCCGGGTCTCCTGGATCAACTGCACCGGCTGCTCAGCCATGCAGATCACCGGGTGCTGCGCGTCGTAGGAGCGCTCATAGGTCTCCAGCACCTCTTCCCTGCAGTCGACGAACTCCGCATCCTCCTCATTGACGTGCTGCCGGGCGAGCAGGCTGGCCGCCAAGGCGGCTTGCGCGGGCCGGTTCGGCATGGCCCGGGCGAGGCTGGCATGCCCCCAGCTCCGGCGCAGCACTGCTCGGCAGGGTGGCTGGTGCGCTCCACGACCGCCGCGAGGCGTCCGCTCTGGTCGTGTGCGACGGGATGCCCGAAGCGCTGATCGCGATTGTGGTCTAGGTAGCTGAGCACGACGGATTCCGCCTAGCTGCCCGTCTTGCCGGTTGGCTGCACGTGCTGGCCAAGCTGTTCGAGGAATGGGGTGACCCGGCTGGGGCGCGATGCCAGTAGCGCGACGCTGTCGGACGCCGATGGCGGCGGGCGGGCCTCCCGACCGCGGAGCTAATCGGCTTGGCAGAGTCTCCGCCGCCCCGGCCTCCTCACGGGAGCGCTGCTAGACTGAGGCCAGCCGGCCCGCGGCCGCGGTGGCGACATGGCGAGGAACGCGATCATCAGGCAGCACACCGAGATCTCCGCGCCCCCCCCGCGCCCCCCGGCCCCGCTGCTCCGCCCCCCGGCACCGCCCTCTCCCGCGGAGGAGGTGCATTACCCCGACTCAGACGGGAGCTTCCTGTTGCAGAACTTCACCCACTCGGAACAGCTGGTCTACGCGAGTGAGGCCCTCAGGCGGCACTTCCACAGCGCGCGCGTCGCGTTGGCGGTCGACGCGGCCCTGTACTGGGAGCAGGGCAACAACCGGGCCGTGCTGGCTCCGGACCTGATGGTGACGCTGAATCACGAGCTCCAAGGCGACAAGACCTACCAGAGCTGGATCGAGGGCCGGCTGCCCGACTTCGTCCTGGAGGTCGTTTCCCCCTCCAGCACGGACAACGACAAGAAGCTCAAGAAGAGCGCCTACGAGCGGCTGGGCATCCCCGAGTACTTCCTCTACGACCCCGACGCCGACCAGCCCGCCGAACGACTGCTCGGCTACCGGCTCGACAAGCGGTCCGGCCAGTACGGCGCCCCGCTGCAGCCGGGAAGTGACGGAGCAGTCGAGACTCCCGCGCTGGGCGTCTCGTTGCGCGCCGAGGGCTCGCGACTCATCATCCGCAACACCGCCACCGGCGAGGACTACCGGCCCAGCCCCGAACTGCAGCGGCGGTTCGGCGAAGTACGCCTCCAGCGCGAGCAAGCCGAGGCACGCGCCGACCAAGCCGAGGGCGAACGCGACGCCCAGAAGGCACGCGCCGAGCAGGCCGAGGCACGCGCCGCACGCGAGGCCCTCCAGCGCGAGCAAACCGAGGCGGAGAACCGGCGTCTCAAGGAACTGCTGAGGGCGCTGGAGCGCCGGCTCTCCTCGAACAGCCATCCCCCGCCCTCGCAGGAGCCCTGATCGCCACGCCGCCGGACTCCGGCTTGGATGCGAGGCCTCCCATTGGGCGAGCGGCCTTGGCGGGCCCTACTTGCACGTGGAGCCTACCGAGTCAGTGTTCAATCGGGTGCACTGGCGTTCCGGACTGGGGAGCAGTCTCTCGTGCTTTGTCAAAGCAGGATTGTCGGGTAGACGGTTTTGAGGTTGCGACGAGCGTCGATCTTCATACGCCAGTCGACCCCGCGCTGGCGAGTGTTGACGGCCTCCGACCAAGCCGCGAGCTCGGTGCGCAGCGTCTCCAGATCGCCAATCCGGCGTCCGCACAGGCACTGCCTCGTCATCGCGGCGAGCTCGTTCTCCGCGATGTTCAGCCCACTGCCGTGCTGCGGCGTGTAGCAGAACTCGATGCGCCGCACCAACTCCCGCGCCCGCGGCGCCTCGAACGCTGTGTAGAAGGCCCCTTGGATGTGCGTGTTCAGATGGTCCAACACCACCGCGACCTGCTCGCAGTCCGCGTAGCACCCCTCCCGCAAGGTGGCCACCTCCTGCGCCCAGTTCGCCTTGGTGCGACGCTCGCGAGCGCTCGCCTGACGCCAGCTTCCCAACGGCTCGCAGAACATGAAGACCGCGGCCGTGCCGGCCAGTTCAGACTCGTAGTCCACTCGCTGAGGGTGCTGCTTCGTCGCCGCCAGCGCCTCCCGGGTCTCCTGGATCAACTGCACTGGCTGCTCATCCATGCAAATCACCGGGTGCTGCGGATCGTAGAGGCGCTCGTAGGTCTCCAGTACCTCTTCCCTGCAGTCGACGAACTCCGCGTCCTCCTCAGATGGGATCACCCAATACCGCAGCTTGCGGCCCGTGACGCCGTTTTTCTTAGCGTCTGCATCACGGTCTCGTGACTGATCGAGGCCACGATCCCCAGTTCGACCACCTGCCGCGCCAGCAGCCGCAGGGACCAGCTGCCGCAGCCGGGCGGCGGCGACCCCAGTCGCAAGGCGATCACTCGAGCCTCCTGCTCGCCGTTCAGCAGCTTGGGCACCGGCGGGTGACTGCGCTGCCGGCCGCACAGGGCCAGCTCGAAGCCCTCCAACACGCACCGGCGGCGCACGTTCTCGACCGTCTTGACACGGCAGCGGTAGGCGTCAGCGACCTGCCGGTCCGTCCAGGCCGCACCGTCGGCGTCGACTGGGAGCAGGACGCGGGCGCGACACGCCTCTTGGCTGCTGCCCGCGAGCTGATTGATTGTCTCCTCACAAATCTTGCGCTCCTCGTCGCTCAGTCGCACGATGTATTTCTTCATCGAACTTCCTCCCCAGAGTGGAATTCCATCCAAACACTATCCCACCGAATTGTTGAGTTTGAACGGTATTCTGCAGAAATGTTAGAGTTGACGAGGCACTAGGGTTCTCATGCAGACGAGGGCGGTCGTGTCGAATTCGAGCGGTGAGTGAGCAATCTCACCAAGATCGGGAGAGCTATCTGCGCGTTCTCAAACTCAGCTGGCGGAGTCGTAGGGATCGGTATCGACGATGATGGCCGGATCGCGGGTGTGCACGCGACGAGCTCATGGTGAATGTGATGGTCGTCGCTAGGCTGATGGAGCTGCGACGAGGGGGCTGGCTGATCATGAAAGAGGGAATGATGCGCCACCGTCGACCCGAACCGGAAATCGAGAATGACCGCGAGGGCCGTACAGTGCAAGTAACGCCGTGGCGTCGAGAAGCAAGGTCCCGCTAACGCCACCAGGCCGAGCGTGGGCTGCCGAGCCACCTCGAGCACCGGACCACGGGATTCAACCCGTCCCGGCGCGAGCCCCTACTAGCCGGTTGCGGTGGAGAGCGCTGAACGCTGACTCCCGACCCACTCGGCCGTGTCCTCCAGAGCTTGGCCGAATCGGTCCAGCGCACAGTCGATCTCGGATTCCGTGACGATCAGCGGCGGCGAGAACGCGATCGAGTCCCCCAGTGCCCTCACGATCAGCCCCCGGTCGATCGCCCGCTGCATGCAGTGCGGCCCGACGCCCATGGCTTCCGGAAACCGCCTCTTGGACGCCGGATCAGCTACCAACTCGACCGCGGCCATCAGGCCAACGCCTCGAATTTCTCCTACGAGTGGATGGCCCGAGAACCGGTCGTGCAATCCACCGAGCAACCGGGTCGACAATTGCCCCGCCCGCTCCACCAAGTTGCGCTCCTCATAGATCTTGAGGCACTCCAGAGCCACGGCAGCACTCACGGGATGGCCGCTATAGGTGAAGCCGTGGGCAAACGTCCCCACCTCGTCGCTGCCGCGCACGAGGACGCTGTAGACATCCTCGTTCACCATTACGGCGGAAATCGGTGCGTAAGCCGAAGAAAGCTGCTTAGCAGTGGTCAGCATGTCCGGGCGGATCCCGAAGGTCTGAGAGCCCCACATGCTGCCCGTCCTGCCGAAGCCGCAGATCACCTCGTCCGCGATGAACAGCATCTCGTGCTCGGCTGTCACGCTCTGGATCTTCTCGAAGTAGCCGCGAGGCGGTACTAGCACGCCCCCCGCACCCATGACCGGCTCGGCGATCATGGCAGCGACGGTGCCGGGACCCTCATCGAGGATCTGACGATCCAGCTGCTCGGCCAAGCGGCTTGAGAACGCCTCTTCGGACTCGCCGCTCCTAGCTCCGCGGTAGTAGTGCGGGCACTCGGCGTGGATCACGTTCGCGATCGGCAGGTCGAACTTCAGGTGGTTCCGCGCGATACCGGTGAGGCTGCCGGCAGCGACCGTGGACCCGTGGAAGCCGTCCCTGCGGGCAACGATCTTCTTTTTCTCAGGTCGCCCCAAGGCGTTGTTGTAGAACCAGACGATCTTGACCACGGTGTCCGCCGCCTCCGAACCGGAATTGGCGAAGAAGACCTTGGACATGGGCGTTGGAGCGACGCGCAGCAGGCGGTCGGCCAGCTCGATCGCTGGAGTGTGGCTGCGCGATGTGAACAGGTGCATGAACGGCAGGGTCTTGAGCTGCCGGTAGGCGGCTTCGGCCAGCCGCGACTCGTTGAAGCCCAAGGAAGCGCACCACAGCCCGGAGGCGGCCTCCAAGTAAGTCCTGCCGTCCTCGCCTCGGACCCAGCAGCCGTCGCCGCTCTCGATTACGAGTGGGCCACCGCTCTCATGGCTTGAGGGGTTGGTGAATGGATGCAGGACGGTGCCGACATCGGTTTCCGAGCTCGATGGGGTCATTGGATGCGAGTATACCGGCCCAGCGGGGTCAGCTTCCGGCCTCGAACGTCATCGGTCCGGCCTCACCTCCGCTTCGCGGAGCACAGAGCACGCGGAGGGTCAGGTCCAGCTGATCGATCGGACCCGACACTGGGGGCTTAGGCGGCTCACACGCGCTGGCCGAACGCGGGTTGTCAGCGCACCCGCCTTAAGACCGCCGCTGCATGCCGTGCGGCTGGCAGGTCCTCCAGCCGGCCACCAATCCCCCACGCTCCCCCTCCCCGCTCCTTGAAGCGGTCCAGCACGGCCCTCGCCGCGGCAACCTCGGCCCGCGACGGAGTGAACGCTTCGTTGATGATATGCACTTGGCCGGGGTGGATCGCAGCCTGTCCAGTGAACCCATACGCGCGCGCCCGGCCAGCCGCTTCGCGCACTGCGACGGCATCGGCATACGCCATCGAGGGGGAGTCGAATACCTCCATGGAGAAGCACCGGGCGGCATTGACCACGGAGCCTCTCGCGAACGCCAGTTCCGGCTCGCCGGCCGACCTCCGGACTCCCACGGCGGCGCTGTAGTCCTCCGCTCCGAACATCAGCGCCCTCACGCGGTCGGAGCACGAGGCGATCGCGACGGCCCGCAGCACACCCAGCGGAGATTCGACAAGAGGCATCAACGCCATGTCCCCGGCCAGCCGGCCGGCTGCGTGTACCACTTGACTAGCGTGCTCGCACTTGGGCAGGACAATGCCGTCAGGCCGGCAGGCCGCGACGGCCTCGCAATCCCCTTCGATCCGGTCGGGCTGCGAGCTGGTGATGCGGATCAGGACGAAGTGGTCGCTCGCCCGGAACAGCGGCATGGCGTCAGCAGTCGCCTCCCGGGCGGCGTCCTTGGCTTGTTCGGCGACCGCATCCTCCCAGTCCAGAATCAGCGCGTCAGCGGCCACGCCGGCGGCCTTGGCCAGCTTACGCCGACTGTCGCCGGGAACGAAGAGAAGGCTGCGGACCGCGCCGAAGCGGGCAGCCGTCTCTGCCTGCTGGCTTCGCGTCACTTCCCGGCGGCCCGTCCGACCCCGATCATAATGGTCACGGGCCGGCCAGCCCGCGAGGCGCGGGCGCATACGGTGCTGCAATGCCATTCGGACGCTACTTCGAGGAGTTCCAAGTCGGCCAGGTCTTCCGCCACTGGCCCGGCCGGACGATCTCGGAAGCCGACGACACGTGGTTCGCCCTGCTGACCATGAACCAGCACCCGCTCCACATTGACGCGCACTACGCCGCAGGCACGCAGCACGGCCGGCGACTGGTTGTGGGGCCGCTGGTGTTCAGCGTGGTGGTCGGCATGAGCGTCTCCGACATCAGCGGCAAGGCCATCGCGAACCTGGAGTACAGCGAGGTCCGGCATGTCCGTCCGGTTTTCCACGGCGACACGATCTACGCCGAGAGCACGATCGCCGGCCTGCGAGAATCACGGACCAAACCGGACAGGGGCCTGGTCTTCGTCGAGAGCCGCGGCTTCAACCAACGGGACGAGACGGTGCTGACGCTCAAGCGGACTGTCCTGGTGCCCAAGCGCTCGCCATGATCCAGCCCCGCAGCGAGTCTGACCGGGAAATCCTCGCTGCGGTCCGCGAGGTCTGCGCGTCGTTCCCTGGAGAGTACTGGCGCAGGCTGGATGCGGATCGCGACTATCCGACCGAGTTCGTCCAAGCCCTCACCGAGGGAGGCTGGCTGGCCGCACTGATCCCCGAGCGGTTCGGTGGAGGCGGACTCGGAATCGCCGAGGCGAGTCTGATCGTCGAGGCGATCCACGCCTCCGGCGGCAACGCCGCGGCCTGCCACGCCCAGATGTACATCATGGATGTGCTGACGAGGAACGGCACCGAGGAGCAGCGACAGCACTACCTGCCGCGGCTGGCAAGCGGGAGGTTGCGCCTGCAGGCCTTCGGCGTCACTGAGCCGACTACCGGCTCGGATACGACCCAGCTGCAGACCCGGGCGGAACGGCGCGGAGACCGCTATGTCGTGCGTGGACAGAAGGTCTTCACTTCTCGGATCGAGCATTCGGACTTGATGCTCCTGCTGGTTCGCACGACGCCGGTCGAGAAGGCCGGCAAGAAGACCCGGGGCCTCTCCATCCTGATCGTCGATCTGCGGGAGTCCCTAGGGCGTGGATTGGAGATCCGCCCGCTCCGCACGATGGTCAACCATCACACCTGCGAGGTGTTCCTCGACGATCTGGAGGTGCCCGCCGAGAACCTAGTCGGCCAGGAGGGGAGAGGCTTCCGCTCACTGCTCGCCGGCTTGAACGCCGAGCGCATCCTGATCGCCGCCGAGTGCATCGGGGACGGCGACTGGTTCCTGCGCAAGGCCTGCGGTTACGCCCGCGAGCGAGTGGTCTTCGGCAGGCCCATCGGCCAGAACCAAGGGATCCAGTTTCCGCTGGCGCGCGCTTACGCCCACATCGAAGCGGCGAATCTGATGCGCTTCCGCGCCGCCGATCTGTACGACAGCGGCAGGCCGTGCGGAGCCGAGGCCAACATGGCCAAGCTGCTGGCAGCGGACGCCTCATGGGAAGCCGCTGACGCCTGCCTGCAGACGCACGGAGGCTTCGGCTTCGCAACCGACTACGATGTCGAGCGCAAGTTCAGGGAGACGCGGCTGTACCAAGTCGCTCCGGTTTCGACGAACCTGATCCTGGCGTACATAGGAGAGAGGGTACTCGGCTTGCCGCGATCCTACTGAGCGCCGATACAGGCGTCCTCCAGCTTGGCAAGGCCCTCCTCGAGACTTCCAGTAATAACCACCCGAACGGCGCGCCGGCCCTTCTCGCACAGCACCTTGAAGTCACCTGCCGCCTGAGCCTCCTTCACCACGCCGAAGCTTAGGCTGCGACCGACGACTGGCACATCCTCGCCGCCCTCACGGCTGACCATCAGAAACACTCCGGAGTTCGGACCGCCCTTGTGCAGCTGGCCGGTCGAGTGCAAGTAGCGGGGACCGAATCCCGCGCAGGTCGGCACAGCGAGGCGTTCTTGCACGCCACGCCTCATTCGGTCGAGCCACGACCGCGTCCCCGCATTGCTCGGGAGGAAGGCTAGCAGGGCGCAGTAATCCCCGGGCCGCGCACTGGCCAAGTGCGATTGCAGGAGCGTCGAGAGATCGGAAGCAGCATCCGCTCCGGCGGCTACGTGGCGAGAACCGAACACCTGCATCGAGGAATCCGTCCACACCGGCCGCCCGGCCTCAAGCGACCCTTCTCTCTCGTAGCGATCCGTTATCCGTCCAGCGGCAACCTTCGCAGACTCCACATCTGGTTGGTCGAACGGGTTGATTCCCAAGACCGAGCCCGCCACGGCAGTGGCGACCTCCCACCGGTAGAACTCCTGGCCGAGATCGTACAGGCTTTGAAGTCTGAGGCTCACGACGGGGTGCCCGCCGGGGGCGGCCCCCTTCCACACCCGAGCCTCTTCATTCAGCGGTGCAGGATCCGACAGCAGAGCGATGCGGACCAGGAGACGGTCCTCGCCACATGCGCCCGCTTCCGAAATGCAGCCCCCGTGTACGGGGACAATGCCCTTGCCGAGCTTGCCTGTCGATTCCGCGAGCAACTGCTCGATCCATGCGCCGAGCGGGGCTACGGAAGGCGAGAGGAACAGCATCAGCTTGTCCCATCCGCCAAGCGCCGCGGCACCGAGTAGCAGCCCCAGATCGACGCCGGGGCCGAGGCCTGCCGGGGCACCACGCCCACAGGCCTCCGCCATGGCTCGTGCATGATACATCAGCCTGCCGACATCGATCCCCATCACAGCCGCCGGCGCCATGCCGAAGTGGGACAGGGCCGAGTACCGGCCCCCGATCGACGGCAGGCCAGGCAGGACTCTCGAGAAGGCCAGCGAGGCGGCCGTCCGCTCCAGCTGCGAACCGGGATCGGTAATGGCAATGAACTGCCTACCTGCCCGGGAAGTGCCACGCAGTCCGCTGACACGATCGAAGAAGTATTCCGTCAGCAGCTTGGTCTCCAGTGTCGATCCCGACTTGCTGGCGCAGAGGAAGAGTGTGGATTCTATGTCGATCGCCGATTCGCAAGCCCGCAGCTGCTCAGGATCCGTCGAGTCCAAGACTCGAAGATCCGGAAATCCGTCTGTGACGCCGAAGCATTTGCGGAGCACTTCAGGACAGAGGCTCGAGCCTCCCATACCCAGCAGAACGGCGTGTTTGAACCTCCCTTCCACATCCTCGGCGAGACTCTTCAGCCGGACTAGGTCGGCTACGGCAGGATCGTCCAAGTCCAACCAGCCGAGCCATTCCGACTCTCCGGAAGAGGTCCACAGGGACTCGTCACGGGCCCATAACCGGCGGGACTTGGACCGTCTCGTCCAGTCGTTCCGCAGGGCTTCCAAGGACCGGGCCAAGGCTTCCGGAAACCGGAACAGGTATTCGAGTGGGTCGAACATGAAGACGGCCCTCCGCAGCCGGGGGATTCGGCTGATGTCCGCAATGCCTAGCCAGCCGTGTGGGAGGGTTGCATTCCGCTCCCGCCCAAAGAAGCGCGGTGCTCTCGACCGGCAGTCACCCTCGAAGCGCCTCCGCGCACCGCCGCCACACAGCTCCGAGGTCCTGAGACCATCGTAGCAACCGCCTAGCCGTAGCGTTCCGGCATCGCACAACTTTTGACCACGGGATGCGCCGGGCATGGGAGGTTTGATCTGATCCGGGAGGCCTCGGAGGTCGCTCTCAGGAAGACAGTTGTTGCAGCCGGGGCAGCCGCCCCCAAGCGTGGAAGGCCAGTCCGTCACCGGTCTGTCGCTCAAGCACACTCAAATCCGGTGGACAGTGTGCCGCTGAGCGCTCGGCAGGGCCCCGGTGACCACGCTCAGGCAGGCTTGGAAGCGTGGGACAGGCGTTCTGAATCGACTTGTTCCGGCGGCGACCAATTGGCGACACGCGCGGCTTGCAGATCCGGCCAAGTAGGCGCTGACGGCCATGCCCGGCCTCGGTCGGCGACACCCGCGGCTTGCTGGCGGTGCAGCGCCTTCAGCAAGGCCTCAGTAGCCCGCGGCATGGGGCGCAGCAGCTGCCACGCCTGCCGCAGCTTCTCGTTGCCCGGCAGCGGCCGGCCCTTGCAGGGATGGAAACCTGCCAGCCCCGCCATGCGCGAGACCCACCACAGCACATCCTCCGGGGGCTCCACACTCTGCAACTGTCGCGGCAGGATCCGCTCTTCCTCCGACACCGCTCGGATGGCCAGCATCTCCGCCGAACTCAGGTAGTCACTCGCCGTCGCGCTGGTGTCCACCCGCGCCGCGCGGCACAAGTCGAACGTGAGCCAAGCCGACAGCGCGTCCAGTACCAGACACTTCCTCAGCGCCTCCACGCTCCGCAGTCGTCGGTCTCTATTGTGCGTGCCCGACTTGAGCGCCCGAAACGGTCCTGCGAAGGCCCTCCGCACCGGGGCCGAACGGACCGTGCTTCAGAGCGGCTAGGTCTCCCAGAGGTTGCGCCACGCCCTCACCTCGCTGCCGCCCGGAATCCACCCGGCGTCACTCGCCCCCCGTCAAGACGCCTAGGATGCGGTCATCGCCGAGCACCCGACCCGCTAGCGGGCACGACCGGCCCCCCGTCTCAGCAATGACATTCATTGAATCGGTCGGACGCCGAGCCGCGAAACGGGACCAACCCCGCCCTCCGAGTCCGCCCCTCCCCTAGAATCAAGACACAGCCGCCCCGCCCCGTGAACCACGCCCTCCCTAGAGCACGCCTCCCCACCGGCGTCCAGACCTTCCGCGAAGTCCGCACTGAAAATCTCTGCTACGTCGACAAGACGCACTTCGCCTGCCAACTCTCAAGGCAAGGCAAGCACTACTTCCTGTCCCGTCCCCGCCGTTTCGGCAAGAGTCTGTTCGTCAGCACCCTCAAGGCGCTCTTCGAGGGCCGCCGCGATCTCTTCCATGGTCTGGCGGCCGACGACCAGTGGGACTGGTCCGTCCGCCGCCCCGTCGCCCGCCTGTCCTTCGCCAGCGGCCACTACACCAAGCCCGACGGACTGCACCACAACCTGCTGCGGCAGTTGAACCTGCAACGGTTAGCCTCCGACATCACGCTCTCGGAGGTAGAAGGGGCGGATCGTTTCGCTGAATTGCTGGTCAAGCTGCACTACTGACCGGTGCAAAAGTCTTGCGCAGGTGCCACCTCGCGTGAGGGGTGTCGTGCGCAAGCAGGGTCAGAGGAGTTCCTGCAGAGAATGTGGGGCTGCTACTATTCATATAGGGAGTTTATGGAGCGGACCATTTGGAGAGCATTGAATCTATACTGTGCGAGTCCTCCCTGTCATAGACGTCGATCCGTCCGCCCCCCCGTTGCCTCCACACTCCGCTGTGTGGTATCCTATGGTCATGTTCTCGGTGCCACTCCTTGTCTTCTCCAAACTCACTGAAGCGCTGCAGTTCGATGTAAAGAAAGCAGTCGTTGAAGAAATCAGAAATGGCCGGTCTTTTTGGGCTGTAAGCAGAATGGTAGGCGTCCATCAGTCCACGGTTCGCCGCTGGTGGGTCCTCTACAGTGCTAAGGGCGTCAACGCACTCCACAGACGTAAGAGGACAGGACGACCGCCCAAGCTGAAGAACCGCCACTGGCAATGGATGCTGAACACAGTGGTGACCAAGACGCCGCAGCAGTTGCGGTTCGAGTTCGCCCTGTGGACCGCCAACATGGTGCGCATGGCTCTGCAGGAGAAATTCGGATTGCAAGTGAGCCGCTGGACGGTGCAACGCGCCATGAAGAAGTTGAATCTCACACCGCAGAAACCCAAGAAGAGAGCGTTGAAGCATGACCGTGAGAAGGTCCGGAAATGGCAGTTTGAGACGTTTCCGGCACTAGTGAAGCGTGCGGTCCAGGAGGGCAAGACGATAGTATTCGCAGACGAGTCGGGCCTAGCAGCGCAGTGCGTGTACGGGAGGACCTGGGGCCGAAAGGGAGAGACGCCGATTGTGAAGACGGCGAACTCGAAGTACCGAGTGAGCATGCTGGCAGCGATCAGTCCGGACGGCAGGTTGCACTGGAAGCTGCATGAAGGTTCCGTGAGCGCACTGACATTCATTGAGTTCCTGGAGCAGGTGAAGCAGGCTACTGCAGGGACCGTGATCGTGGTTGTGGACAATGCGAGCGTGCATACAGCGAAACTGGTTCGGGAATGGTCGAAGGCACAAGAGGGCCAGATCGAGTTGGAGTATCAGCCGAAGTACAGCCCGGAAGTGAACCCGGTGGAGATCCTGTGGGCGTGGGTGAAGAGTCGGGTGAGTCGGATGCTGAGCAAGACGAAGGCGGAGATGAGGAAGAACCTGAAAGCGGCGTTAGAACGACTGAGCGAAGACAGTGAGCTGGTGAAGAAGTTCTTCAGTGAGCAGGATTGCAAGTACATTGAGCAGGCATTGAAGGCAGCATGAGTCTAGTTGTAGGTCACATCACTTGGGGAATCCAACTGCTCGAACAGGCGAACCTCTATAGCTTGACTCTTGAATTCTCTGTACTTCACTCGACATCTCCCGGTGCCTGTGCAACGATGTTCTCTAACGCGAGCCTGCGAAATCTGGCCCGCTTTATGAGTGCAAGACTTTTGCACCGGTCAGTACCAGTCCGGCCGCCGCGTCGTAGTCTTGGTCGACGAGTACGACAAGCCCATCACCGACAACCTAGGCAGGCCCGACCTCGCCCGCGACAACCGCGACTACCTCCGCGCCCTCTACTCGGTCGTCAAGGACTGCGACGAGCACATCCGCTTCTCCTTCTTCACCGGCGTCTCCAAGTTCTCCAACGTCAGCCTCTTCTCCGGTCTCAACAACCTGACCGACCTCACCCTCGAACCCGAGTTCTCCTCCGTCTGCGGCTTCACTGACCACGACCTCGACACTGTCTTCGCCGCCGAGCTCGAAGGCCTCGACCGCGACGAGGTCCGCAAGTGGTACAACGGCTACAGCTGGGGCGGCCCGGACAGGCTCTACAACCCCTACGACCTCCTCCTGCTGCTCCGCACACGTGAATTCAAGGCTTGGTGGTTCGAGACCGGCACACCCAGCTTCTCCTTGGCCGAGACCCTCGTCAAGCGCCGCGTCCCCGTCCCCAGCCTCGACGGCATGCACGCCACCGACGAGCTGCTGTCGGCCTTCGATGTCGGCTCCATCTCCACCCCGGCCCTGCTGTTCCAGACCGGCTACCTCACCATCGAGCGCTCCGAGCTCAGGGCCGGCCAGCGGCACTACCGCCTGCGCTACCCCAACCGCGAGGTCCGCACCAGCCTCAACCGCCACCTGCTGGCGGCCCTCACACCCCCGCCGCCCGAGCACGACCCCGCAGCCGCCGCTGCGCTGCAGGACGAGATCACCTCGCTGGCCGTCCACATCCGCACGGCTAAGTTCGCCAAGATGTACCGCTCCCTGAGCGCCTTCTTCGCCAGCATCCCCCACGACTGGCACCGCAACAACGAACTCGACCGCTACGAGGGCTACTACGCCTCCGTCTTCTTCGCCCTGCTCAACGGCTGCGGCCTCGACGCCCGCCCCGAGCAGGCGTCCTCCCGAGGCAACCTGGACTTGGCCGTGCTGACCCGCCAGCGGATCGTGCTGTTCGAGTTCAAGACCGTCCCCGGGAGCCGAGGCTCCGGCCGGGCGCTGCGGCAGCTCAAGGCCAAGGGCTACGCGGACCAGCACCTCGGCTCCGGCAAGCCGGTCCACCTAGTGGGCGTGGAGTTCAGCCGCGAGACCCGCAACCTGGCCCGGGTGGAGTGGGAGACGGTCGGCACTGCCGAAGCCGGCTCGGCCGACGCCGCCCCGGACTGACGCAGCCGTCCGCCGTCCGCTCAGCCCCGCCCTCCGGAGTGAGCAGCCGGTCTCCGACCAGCAGCAACGCCCCCCGGCACCCACCCGGCGGACCGTGGCGCCTCGCCGGCTGCCGAACGAGCGTTCCACCTGGCCCACCAGCCAGCAGGACCGTCGTCAGGCAGCAGACCGCCTGTTGAGCGCCAAATTATCAGCCCAACTAGGTCCAGAACCACTGGCCGCAGCAATGCAGTGACTGCGGCGCGCCGCTGGAGGCCGGGGACGCGACGGGCCAGCCGGTGGCGCGGCAGGGGTTCGACCTGCCCGCGCCGCAGCCGCCGGAAGTGACCGAGCGCCGCGCCCACGCCTGCCGCTGCGCCCAGTGCGGCAGCACGACGCGGGCGGAGTTCCCGGAGGGCGCGCAGGGCCCGGTGCAGTACGGGCCGCGCCTGGCGGCGGTGGTGGTGTATCTGCAGTGCTTGCACTTCCTGCCCGAGCGGCGGCTGGCGCAATGGCCGCAAGACCTGTTCGGAGTGAGTTTGTGCGCGGCGACGGCGGCGCGGATGACGCGCACGCTGGCGGAGCGCTGGCGGAGGTTCACCGAGCAGGTGCCAGCTTGGATCCGGACGGCGGCGCCGGTGCAGCATCTCGACGAGACCGGCTACCGCATCCGGGGCCGGACGCAGTGACTGCACGTGCTGAGCACGCCGCTGCTGACGTTCTATCGCACCAGCGCGCAGCGGAGCGCGGTGGGGCAGGGCTTGGTGGGCTGCCTGGTGCCTGACTGCTGGCAGTCGTACTTCCGGTGCCGGGGGTGGTGCATGCGCTGTGCAACGCGCACATCCTGCGCGAGCTGCAGGCGCTGGTGAAGATCGACCAGGAGGATTGGGCGGGGCGCATGCAGCGACTGCTGCGGCGGGCGGCGCGGGCGGGGCGCATCGCCAAGCGGCTGGGAGTGCCGCTGCCGGACTCGCTGCTGGAGCGGATCCGGAAGCGGTACGAGCGACTGGTGGAGCAGGGGCAGGCCTACCACCGCGGGCTGGAGCCGCTGGCGCGGGGCCGGCGGGGGCGGAAGCAGCGGCGGCCGGGTCACAATCTGGCGCTGCGGCTGCGGGACCGCCCAGCGGACATGCTGCGCTTCCTGACGGACTTTGCAGTGCCGGTCACGAACAACTTGGCTGAGCAGGACCTGCGCATGATGAAGCTGCGGATGAAGATCTCGGGGTGCTTCCGCACCGAGCCAGGGGCGCGGGACTTCGCCACGCTGCGCAGCTTGCTCTCGGCTGCGCGCCAGCAAGGCCGCCATGCGATCGAGGCCCTGCTGACGCCCCCGGACGAGCTGTTCGCCAGCCTGAAGTTCTAGCCCGGCCCTCACGCGACCCTCGATGGACTTCCATTGGCCCCTCTAACCCGATCCGAACTGCAGCTCGACTACCTGGGCAGTTACCCACCATCCTGCGTCGCCCCTGCTACAATGCGCTGGCACGGGGTTGTTCCGGCGAGAGTTTGGCGTGTCCAGCAGGATTGCGAAGCAGAGCACGGCGGTGGCGACACCTCCCCGCGAGCGTCGCAGTCCTCCCGGGCAGCCGCCGGGTTGGGACGACGAAGAGGAGCGGAGGTATCCCAGTGAGGACGGTCGGCCCATGGCGCAGAGCAAGCTGCAAGGAACGGAGCTGACGCAAGCCTACTACACGCTGGCGCACCACTACCGCGACCGGCCGGATGTGGAGGTGTGCCCTGACGTGCTGGTGTACTACCGGGAGAACACCCAGCTCAGGGTGGCGCCGGATGTGCTGGTGGCCCTCGGAGTCCGCAATGACCGCCGCCGGCGGACCTACAAGGTGTGGGAGGAGGGGCGGCCCCCGGATTGGGTGCTGGAGGTGGTGTCCAAGGCGACGTACAAGGAGGACACCGAACCGGACAAGAAGCAGCGGGCCTACAGCCGCATGGGGGTGCGGGAGGTCTGGCTGTTCGATCCGGACGGGGAGTTCATCAGCCCGCGGCTGCAAGGGCTGCACTTGGCCGGCTCGGCGTACCGGCCGCTGCCTCGGATCGAGGTTCCGCAAGCGCGGCTGGCGTTGTACAGCCCGGTGCTGGGCCTGCAGTTCCATGCCCGCGGCAACACGTTGCGCATCTGGGATCCGCGCGCGGGAAGGTACCTGCGAACCCTTGGCGAGGCCGAGGCGGAGCTGGAGGAGACGGAGCAGGCCCGACAGCAAGCTGAGCGAGCCCGGCAGCAAGAGAGGCAAGCCCGGCAGCAGGCTGAGCGGGCCCGGCAGCAGGAGAGGCAAGCCCGGCAGCAGGCTGAGCGGGCCCGGCAGCAGGAGAGGCAAGCCCGATTGAGGGCCGAGCAGGAACTTGAGGCGCTGCGCCAGAGACTGCTCGCCAAGTAAGGCCATCCGGATCTTGGCGGGGCCTGAGACTCCGAGCTAGTGCGCCGTCCCGTCACAGTCTTTGGGCAATCCGGCTTCAGCTTGGATCGGGCGTCGTCGGTGGGCATGTGCCAGTCGGCGCCTCGCTGCCGCTGGTCCACGTTTGTCGATCAGGCAGCGATCTCGCGCTGGAGAGTGTCGAGATCGCTGATCCGATGCTGCTCGAGGCACTGCCGCGACAGAGTGCTGAGTTCCGCTGGCGCGCCACTGGGCCAGCTGCCGTGCTGCGGCGTCTAGCGGAACTCGATCCGTTTCGCCAACCCCCGTGTGCGCTGGGGCTCGACGGCCTCGTGGAACGCCCCCGGACGAGCTGTTCGCCAGCCTGACGTTCTAGCCCCGGCCTCCCGGGGCCCCCGACGGACTTCCGTCTGTGCCGCAATCAGGCCGCCCCTTGGTCCGATCTAAGTCTCAACCACCTAGGCAGTTACGTTTCTCATTCAATGTGACAAATCCATCGGCGTGAGTGAATCGTCCGGTAGGCTTCCGGGCAGGCGTTGGAGGTGCTGCGCGGCAGTCCTGCCTGCGGTTGTATGCAGGCAGAGCCGGGAACCGGGCGAGGACTGCTACGCTCCTCCTGACCCCTTCCTTTTCCTTCTTGCACTAGCAGTTTTCCAGCTCACGCTCGCCCCCCAGCCAGACGCAAGCAATCCGGAAGATCCCGCTCCTCGCCTGCCATTCAAGCCCGAAATCGCCGTACCCAGATAATCCGGAATACAACAGCTGGTGTAGTTGAGCGTGGTCGTGTCCTGTGCCAGCAGCACCGTTCCCTCTTCCCGGCAGCGCTCCGCCAAGGCCTCCCGCCGGTACGGATGCAGGATGTCCTCGCCCGTCACTCTCCCATTCTCCACGAAGCGGTACGCCGCCGCCTGCTCGGCGCGTTTCGGAAACACGACCGTCAGCGGCATCCCCGGCGCCCGCTCCCAAACCGCCCCCAGCTCCACCAAGCGCTGCCTCAGCAGTTGGGCATGTCCGAACGTCCCAACTCGCGCTCGGCCCACGAGGCTCCCGCCTCCAGCTCCAGCGGCGGGAACTGCCCCAGCCGGCGCGCCGGCTCGCGGCACAGTTGCCCCTTCCAGTCCCTGCGCAAGCGGCGCGTCCAGACCGTCTTCGGCGCGCCTCGGTCGTCGCGCCCGGCGGTCTCGTCGCGCTTCTTCCAGCCCGCCGATTGGTAGCTCGTGCCCCGGTAGCGCCGATTCACATACGTCTCCAGCAACAACGGCTCCGCTCCGTGCCGCTGCTTCCAGTCCCGCCTCAGCTACCGAGCCGCCAGGCTCAGCACGTGGCTGGCCAGGTTCGGCACGCGCACGTCCGCGAGGATCAGAAACCGGTCGTTGGACAGCACGGGCTCCAAGTTCGCACCGCGCGCCCGCGGGCTCCAATTGATGAGTTCGTCGCGCGCCCGCAGCCGCATCGGGGCGGCCACGAAGCCGAGGCCGCCCACCACGCCGGCGGCCGGCGCCTCGATCAGGTAGGTCAGCCGCCTGCCAAGGGCCCGGGCTTCCCCTTCCGGGTCTTGGGCCTGCAGCATGGCCCGCCACAGGCAGCGGTCCGGCACGGCCACCACCAGCACCAGGTGAACTCTGCCGAGGGCCTGCAGCGAGCCCTGAAACTGCGGCCGGGGTACCTCGACCTGCCCCGCCTGAAGCCCGCGCACGGGCTGTGGGAGCGACGGTGGCAACCCCAGCCCGAGCCGCTGAGCCAGTTGGGACAGCGCCCTGCGCACCGAGGCGTCACACACTTCCTCCGGTTGCGCCAGTTCTCGCGCTCGCACAGCTCGCGCGCGATGCCGCTACGCGTAAGCATCCCGCCCAGCAGCGCGCTGCGCAACCAGTCCACCGTCTTGGCTTGGAGAACACGGGTCACAACACGCATGTTCCCCTTGTCTAAGAGCACACATACCGGTGTCACGTGTAGTCAAGCGACAGGGCACCGGTTGATCTGTGCGGGCCGCGGATGGTGCGACGCTGGTTGAGCAAGCAGGGCGATTGGCGGTCTTCCTGCCCTCGAAGTCGGCCTCCCGCAGGCAGCTGTCCAGCTCATCGGAACGCGCCTCGGGCCGCGACTCGCTGCCGACCAGCGGGTCGCCCCCCCTTCCCCTAGAAGCACTGTCGCGCACCGCGGTTGGGATGCACCAGCCGGTGTAGGATCTTCCCCTGGCGCTGCTTGGAACCGATCAGCGCGAGGAAGCCGGACTGGAACAGCAGCGACTGGTCGGAGGTGCGGTCGATGTCGAACGCGCCCAAGTCGGACTCGCTCGCCTCCTCTCCTTCCAGTGAGCCGAAGATGACGCCGTGGCAAGCGAGCACTTTGACCAACTGGTTGGGAGTGCCGGTCTCGAACCACTTGCCCTCGGGGTAGTGGCCGCTGCAGGGGATGAAGGAGTGGTAAGCCGGGCATGCGACAGGGCCATCGTACTCGAGCCAACAACCCGGCGCTAGGGACTGGGAACGGGAAGAATCCCTCTGGTGAGTAGCGCGATGCCCGCCCAAGCGTTGCCGGCGGCCCGGATGGAATAAGGTGAAAGGGATGGTGCGCCACGACTGGACGCTTAACGAGCTGCGGGAAGTCCATGACCTGCCGCTCCCGGAGCTGCTGTACCGTGCGCAGGGCACGCATCGTGCACACCACGACCCAGAGTCTGTCCAAGGATGCTCACTGCTCAGCATCAAGACGGGGCAGTGCCCCGAGGACTGCGCATACTGCCCGCAGTCGGCGCACTACGACACGGGCCTGCAGGCCAAGGGCATTCTGAGTGTGGACGACGCGCTGGAGGCGGCGGAGAACGCCAAGAGCAATGGGGCGACGCGATTCTGCATGGGGGCCGCTTGGCGGCAGGCACCGGACGGGCCCGAGTTTGAGCAGGTTCTGTCCATGGTCCGTGGCGTACGCGAGCTGGGCATGGAGGCATGCTGCACGCTCGGCATGCTGACACAGGATCAAGCTGACCGCCTCGCCGAGGCCGGCCTGACGGCCTACAATCACAACCTCGACACGAGCCCCGAGTTCTACGGGGAGATCATCACCACGCGCAGCTATGAGGAGCGGCTCGAGACGATCAAGCGGGTCCGCAAGACGGGTGTGACCGTGTGCTGCGGAGGCATCATCGGCATGGGGGAGAGCATCAGCGACAGGCTAGGCCTGCTGCTCCAACTCGCCCAGCAGGACCCGCATCCGGAGAGCGTGCCCATCAACAGCCTAGTAAGCGTGACCGGAACGCCGCTCGAAGGACGGCCCGCCGTTAGCGCACTCGAATTCGCGAGGATCATCGCAACTGCCAGGATCGCGATGCCAGCATCAATCGTCCGCCTCTCAGCCGGCCGTCTCGACTTGTCGGAGGAAGGTCAAGCGCTCTGTCTATTGGCCGGGGCAAATTCGATTTTTCTTGGCGACGTGCTGTTGACCACCCCCAACCCTCCCGCGAAGTCAGACGAGGACCTGCTGTCGAAGATGGGCATGCGCCTCGGTGACGAGCCTGTCACGTGCGCACCACTGCCAAGCACGGGCTGACCTTGTCTGAGCCGCGCGCTTCAGGGGCAGCGGCCGAGAGCGCTCTGGAGCGGCGCGTCCGAGAGCGCTTAGCCAGATTGCGGTCCCTCGAGCTGTGGCGCACACTCGACGAACCGGCGGGGGTGGACTTCTGCTCGAACGACTACTTGGGCTTCGCTGGCCACCCGCGGATTCGCGAGCGGTTCGCGTCCGCTGCCCGGCAGTTGGGTGCGGGTTCGACAGGATCGCGCCTGCTGCGCGGCCACCGCGCAGGATTCGGGCACGTTGAGAAGCGCTTCGCCAAGCTCAAGGGCACGCCTGCCGCGCTGTACTTTGGCACCGGCTGGGCCGCCAACCTAGGAGTTCTGACCACGTTTCTGGAGGCAGGCGACGTGGTGTTCTCGGACCAGCTCAACCATGCGAGCCTGATCGACGGCATGCGGCTGTCCGGTGCCCGTCGCGTAGTCTTCCCACATCGCGACTGGCGGGAGCTGGCGCGGGTGCTGGCGAACGAGCCTTGTAGCGGTCACCGGTTCGTTGTAACGGAGTCGCTGTTCAGCATGGACGGGGACCTAGCGCCGCTGCGGCGCTATGCCGATCTGCAACGGAGACACGGGTTCTCCCTGATCGTTGACGAGGCGCATGCTGTAGGCATCTACGGAGCTACAGGCAGCGGCTTCATCGAAGAAGCCGGCTGCGGAGGGAGCGTGTTCCTGTCGGTGAACTCGGCGGGCAAGGCACTGGGCGTTTCCGGGGCATTCGCCTGCGGGCCGGAGTGGGCCGTCGAACTGCTGACGCAGTCCGCTCGGCCCTTCGTTTTCTCGACGGCCCCACCCCCGGCCGTCGCCGAGGCCGTGGACGAGAGCCTGAACCTGCTCCAGCAGTCGGATCGGCTGCGCCGGCGCTTGCGAGGCTACGGCCGGGCCCTGCGGTCAGCACTCGGCCGCACGGGAGGGGACTCGCCCATAGTGCCAGTCGTCCTCGGCCCCAACCGAGCGGCGGTCCGGGCCGCGCGGCTCCTACAGCAGCAGGGGTACGATGTGCGGGCGATCCGTCCGCCGACCGTTCCTCCGGGAACGGCGCGCCTCCGAATCGCGCTCCATGCGGAACTCGACAGGACTGTTTTCCGGCGCTTCACGAAGGACTTGACTTCAGTCACCGAGGAACTTGGGGGTGTTGCGGAATGAAGGGCACTTTCGTCACTGGCACCGACACCGGCATCGGCAAGACTGTGACCTCCGCCTTGCTGGTCTCGGCGCTGCGACGGTTCGGGCCGGTGGGCTACTGGAAGCCTGTCCAGACCGGGATTGAACAGGACAACGACGCCAATGAGGTTCGCCGGCTCGCCCGCTGCGCCGAGGGCGAGATGGGGGCTGGTGGAATCCGGCTGCCCCGTCCGCTCTCACCTCACCTGTCGGCCCGGCTCGCAGGTCGTTCGCTAAGCGTCGGGCAGTTCGCGAGGCGGGCCGGGCGCCTGCCAGCCAGCCGCCACTGGATTGTCGAGGGCGCCGGCGGCGTGCTGGTGCCACTCAACGACCGGGAGACACTTGCGGACCTGATGGAGGAACTCGGGCTCCCAGCAGTCGTGACTGCCCGATCCGGGTTGGGGACGATCAACCACACGCTGCTCACGATCTCGGAACTGCGCGGCAGGTCGGTGCCGGTGGCGGGCGTCGTCATGGTCGGCGCAGCCAACGAGGAAAACCGCAACGCCATCGAGAAGTACGGCCGCACGAGAGTCGTCGCCGAAGTGCCGGTCTTGGATCGGCTGGACCCGCAGACCGTCGGAGACCTCGCAGCCGGTCTCGCCGACCGGTTCCGATTCCTCAGGGACGGGCTTCGGACGCCCGGCGGATGACGACCGGCCAACGTATCATGAAGATCTGACATGTTCGGTTCAGCAAACACAATCAAGCTCGACAAGGCGCTGTTCGAACGCGTCAAGCGCTGCGCCGACGCCGCCGGCTACTCTTCGCCGCAGGAGTTCGTCGAGCACGCCGTCGAGAAGGAGCTCAGGGAGATCGAGGGCGGAACGACCGACGAAGAGGTCCTGAAGAAGCTCCAAGGTCTCGGCTACATCGACTAGGCTGGCCTAGCGCAATGTTCCTGGACGGATTCAACGCCCTGCTCCGGGCGGTCGTGGCCGGGCTGGCAGGTATCCTTGATCCCATCCACCCGCTCCTGGGCCTGTCCGTCGCGTCCGTTCTGATCGGCATGGGAATGCTCTGGGTCGTCGGCAGGACATCGAACCAGGCGGCGATTGAACGAGCGAAGAAGCGCATGCAGGCGCACCTGCTGGAGATGCGTGTCTACAGGGACGAGCCTGCCGTGCTGGTGCGGGCCCAGGCGCAGCTGCTCGCCAGCAACGCCCGGTACTTGGGCCACATGCTCCGGCCGGCAGCAGTGCTCTCCCTGCCGATGATCGTGCTGTTCGGGCACTTTGACGCGGTCTATGGCAGACGCCCGCTGCAGGTCGGCGAGTCAGCCTTGATCTCAGCCCGCACCAGCCTCTCCGGGCAGGAGCTGTCTCTGACCGTGCCGGCGGGCTTCGAAGTGACCGCCGACTCGGTCACGGTGAACGCCAGCGGCGAGGTGGTCTGGCGCATTCAGGCGACTAGCGAAGGTGACGACGAGGCGACTCTGCACTCTAGCGGCGGGAAGATCGGCAAGAGGCTGGTGGCCTCGGCCGCCGCGCAGTACGTCTCTGCGACCCGCACCGGCACTTGGT
Organism: Bryobacterales bacterium; assembly: GCA_963662745.2. GTDB lineage: Bacteria > Acidobacteriota > Terriglobia > Bryobacterales > UBA6623 > VXMF01. Next base: position 470,306 of record CAXXUI010000001.1, on the reverse strand, counting down.
GGGAACGGCTGCTGCTCGCGCCCGGCGAGAGCGGTTTCTCCGCTGGTGCAGTGAGCGCCGTCACCGTAGACTACCCTTCCCGCGAGGTGGGCTTGGGCGGCCTCAGCACCCACTGGGTCATCTGGTTTCTCGGCATCTCGATCTTGACGGCCTACATGCTCAAGAACCGCTTCGGGATCGTGCTCTGAGAACGGGCAGCGGTGCGGGCTCGCGGATTCCCGGAGCACGGCATTGGCACGGCATCACTCAGGACACGCGTTGGCCCTGTGTTGCTGTCCTGAGTGAGCCGGAACTTAGCTGCAACTTGCCGGTGTTCGCTGGCGTGGCAGCGACCGCGACTTGCCAGCCGAGCAGTTGGAGGAAGGGTCGGCATGGTGCCATATATGGTATGATGCTGGCCAGAGGGCAGCAAGACGGAGTTCTTGCGAGGTGGATTCGATCATCAACAGCAACAGATTTAGGCTGATCAATATGTCCCCTGAGTGTTCACGCTGCATGGCATACGATGTCCTCGCCGACTCGGACATGTCGATCATAGATGAAGATGACTTCCCTTCCGAATCGCAGCGCTACATTGACAATGCTAGTGAACAAATCTGAGAACTCAGACAAATTCTCACCAACAAACAACGCAGTTATTAGATGGAATCTACTGCTTAGATATTCAGAGACTAGCTGTTGGACACCGCAATCAGTACTAGGAAATGACCGAAGTGTAGCCAATCATTCGAGGCCACTTCTACCGATTCATAAGAGTGTGGAGAGTGCTTGAACAAACTGCAGTGCCAGCAACGGATATGCTCTCGATCGCTTGAATGTAGCAAGACCAAGTGTTTCACAGTCCTGCATAGGAAGCTCAGAAGTCGCACCCCCTGGCCCCGCAACTGGGACGCATGGTATCCTACAGTCCTGACCCTTGACCATGTCATGTTCAGCACTGATTCCTTCCATTCCACCGATAAAAAGGGCACCTGAGTACCGTATCGACTCAACCATCTCCGCTCGCATGAGTTGCACACTCTCGTCACGAGTGTTCCCCTTTCGTGTCCACTTGACAACTCCGAGTTGCTCATCTTCGATCTCGGCCACCTCTGGAATCCGCAGGTCCTCGAACCAACGCGACTGGAAGACGATCACCGAGTCCTTCACTTGCAGCTCTCTGGAGATCATCAGCACGAGCGGCGTAATCGTCGGATGACCACCAAAGACCAGCTTTCCGTTGCTCTTGAGTATCGCTCGCGAAAACGCCGACACGGCATCGGCGATGCCGGACGGGTCGTACGGCTTGAAGCGCCTGCCGCGTTCTCCCGAAGGAAAGCTGGCAGACAAGAGGACACTTCCACGCTTGAGGTCGACCATCTAGCAGTCTCTCACAGTGAACACGTCTCCACGGTTGCGAGCTCCTTTCCAGAAACGTGCGACAGCCAGCTCATCACTTCCTGAGAATCGTCGGTCAATCGCCCCGACTCATGCACGACGACGCCCTTCAGGACCCCTTCTCCTTGCTGTATCAGACGTTCATGTTGCTGGCTTATTCCATAGAAGTCCTTAGTTGCTGGGCAACGCGGCGTAATCCAGAACAGACCCGAAGCCCTGTTTCCTGGCTGCTTCGCCAAGATACACCAATCATCCGCCGGCTGGCATTCGCAACCCTGCGCACACAACTTCTGCCTCACGCTGCCAAGGATCTGCTCGCGACGGCGACGGAGCGCACGGGCATGCGCGAGTTCTATCGCATCCAGTGTGTCGGCAAGGTAGTCCGCCGACAGTAGTCCATCGCTCGTAACCCTACGCTTGGTAAGCTCGTGCCGGAAAGCGTCGTCAATCTCCCTCATCCGATTTGTGCAGTCGGGAAGTGTTAACGCGAGAATCTCGATACGGTGGGCATGCGCGTAAGCGATTTCGTGCCGCACCCATTTGGATTCTCCCAGCCCGTCGCTCTCCAAGAGCAGCACGAACGCCTTGTCACACAGATCGTCTTCCAGCCGACGCTGGAAATCGACTCCGGGGTCGATTGAGAAGCGGTCCAGGAATACGTCGAATCCGCGTTGGACCAGCTCCGTATGCAACTGCGTCGCCATATTCTGGGTCTCGAATTGGCGATAAGATATGAAAATCCTCCGTTCCGCCTCGACGAGGCCCAGCATCCGCAACAATGACCTAGCCACCGCCGCTCCACCTTGTTCCCACAACGCCGCGTTGACGCACCTTAGTGCCTCCGGCAGTCTGTCGGCAAATGTGCTGCCTTCGCCTGCCCTCACCACTGGCAGGATCGCGATGTCGTAATCCAAGGCATCTTGGATCACATGATTCACGCAGCTATCGTCACGACCAGCCTCGCTGGCGAGATAGACCACCACCTGCGGGATTGGTTCGTCAGAGAACGGCCCCGACTCGAACTCCAACAGGCCCCTAGCGTACGACAGGTCTTCCGCAGCGGCGTGAGCGGCTTGTTCGACTTCCTGCGCGAACGCGTCTTGTCCTCTATGCGCCAGCACGATGCGGTAATGCATATCTCACCGTATCCGTCTCTCGACAACAGCTGCAGTTGGGTTCCGGTCTTTCCATGAGGCTCCGCTCGCGACACACGCGCTAACCATTTCGTCCGACCGTTCTATACATTGTACACACTCAGTGGCAGGGCCGAAGGAGATGTGACCGCTTGGAGTAGGAGAGAGCGCACAGCGGCTAGGTTCGCCGGGTTGCTACAGATGCGGGAGTTGCAGCCGAGGGCAACGACAGAGTTCCGGAAATGGGGTGGCTTGGTCAGCGTGGAGTGAGTTGTTGAATGGGGTTGGCGAAGGCCTCCACCTCAAAGCCAAGCTCGCTCTCCGCCCCGCCCTCGGCTTCCGCATCTACGACGCCTGCCAACTCGCCCTCTGCGATACCGTCGCTCATCTTCCCCAGTCCCTCGATGCCCACAAGTTCTGCGGATGTGCCCAACTCTCAAGCATCACAGGCCACTGAATTGGAGGGAAGGATCGGGATGGTGCCATATACAGTATGACGCTGGCAAGAGTGCAGCAAGATGAAGTTCTTGCGAGGAGGTAAGCGATGGGCGTGCATTGCAGTCCTCTGACTTGCGAGGAGCGGTGCCGGATGGACACGCTGTGCAGTGCCGGGCACGCGGTGCCGGAGCTCGCGCGGCAGCTGGGCCGACCGCGGGAAACGATCAGGCGGAAACTGAATCGCATCTGGGGTCCGCGGAACTGCGACTGCCAAGGGGCTGACCGAATGGCGCAGGAACGACGCCGCGGCAGGCGACAGCCGAGATCTGTGGCCGGGTGCGGGACATGCAGCAGCAGTGCCGCCCGGAGCAGATCGCGGGGCGGCTGCGGCTGGAGGGCGTGGTCCAAGTCAGCTGCTGGTGGATTTGATGCTGGATCGCCAAGGATCGTGCTGCGGGCGGGAAACTGTAGCTGCACCTGCGGCGCCGGGGGCGCCAGCTCAAGGCCCGCCGGGCGGCCGGAAGGGTCGGTGCGGGCTGTCTTCCAGGACGGGTGGACCTCTCTGATCGCCCGCCGGAGGCAGAGGACAAGGGCCGGGTCGGGGACTGGGAAGTGGACACGGTGGTCGGCCAAGGCCATCGAGGCTACCTCGTCACCGTTGTGGACTGCCATTCCCAGTACGCTCTGCTGCGCTGCGGGCCCCGCCAGACCGCTGCGGCCGGTCGGCGGGGCTGTGGTGCAGGCACTGGAACCCTGCCAGACGCTGGAGCCTACCCTCACGGTCGACAACGGCAAGCAGTTCTCCGCGCTCCGGAAGGTCGGAGAGGCCCTCGGGGCGGTGGGCTTTGTCGCCACGCCCTACGCCTCGTGGCATCGGGGGCTGAACGAGCACACCAACGGCCTGCTGCGGCAGTAGTTCGGCAGGGGCTCTAGCTGCAGTGCCGCCGACGAGCTGCAGCTGGCGAGCGTGCAGGACTGGCTCAACGACAGGCCGCGCACAGCGCTCGGCTTCCGCACTCCCGCCGCGGTCTTCGGCGCCGCCCGAAACGTAGGCCGGGGCCCCGGCACGCGCCATCCCCCTCCAGCGTCAGGGCTTCCCGCCCTCTCCGCACCGCCACTGATTCTTGTGGCATGCTAGGATCGCCTTCGCTGCCACTTGGCCTCCCCACCTGTGAGGTTTCCAAGCTGAAGGGGCCGACTTCATCCCCAGACGCGGCTTCAAACCCATTGCGCATCCAGTTACCATTGCCAGGTTCCGTCATTCACTGCCCTTGCGGCTCAAGCAATGAGCGGAAGCGTGGACCGCGCTCAAGGGCTGGTCGGGCAGCGAGTCTCAAGAACATTGCCCAGTCCGGTGGACAGAGTTCTGCGCACACGCCAAGAACGTTGCAGGCACCAACGGGTGCTAAGCTGCGGCGGCGGGCAACCAAGCTTCAAGGTGCGGTGCGGTGGTAGCCTATCATTAGGTTTGAGCCTCGTTGGAAACGGAAGGATGCTGCATGTCGCTCAGCCGGTGGAGGCTCCGATCGGGCACACGCCGATTGTGAAACCGACACGTACAGCTCTTAGCGGAACAGCCTGAGCACACTCCTGCACGAACAACGACCCCGGCCACCTAGAGGATTGCATCGATTCGACACACTGCAGTCATACATGGCAATCCGCACCTTCACGATCGGCCGAGCGCGCAGCGCCGACATCCGTCTTGGGCACGCTACCGTGAGCAGGCTGCATGCTGAACTGACCGTCTCCGGCGGCGGCAGGTGCTTCCTCGCGGACAAGTGCTCTCTCCGCGGCACCTGGGTGCGGCAGGATGGCTCGTGGCAGCGGCATCGCCAAGGGTATGTTGATTTGGACAGCGTGGTCCGATTCGGCAAATGCAGTATGGCCGTGAGAGAGTTGATGGGAGAGTGCCTGCCGCATCGTCCAGCCGGCCAAGGTGCCGCGAACCCTTCCCCGCCGCCCCGATGCAACCGTGAGACCGGGGAAGTCGAATTCTGAGTCCGAGCTGCCTCTGAACCGATGAACGAACTTGAGCACGAAGAACAGTACTACAGGTGCATTGCTGCCTTGGTCGCCCTCTTGGCAGGGTGCGTCTGGATTGCCGCTCTGAGTCTGTCACTGTCAGAACCCGAGACTGGTTCCGGGGAGATGTCGGCCTCTGCGATTCTGTTGGATCGAGGCAGCAGCTTGTTCCCCCTGACGATCCAGAACGCCATGTGGCTCCTGTTCGCCGTGGGCCTCGGAGAGGCTTGGACCCGCTTGCGGCGCGCCAAGCAGGAAGCACGGCAACCCCGAGCCGGAATCCTGCCTGATGATGAGGCTGCGATGTACCGCGCCAAGGACTTGGTCCCCGTCTACCGTAACCTAGTGCAGTCGGGGCGAGGCCGCAACTTCCGCCTTCAACGAGTCGCCCTCCGCGTAGTCCAGCAGTTCCAGATCAGCAAGTCCATCGATCAGGCGAACAGCCTGATGAACTCAAGCTTGGAACTCGTCCAGCATGAGATCGAACTGAAGTACAGCATGTTGCGGTACATTGTCTGGCTCATCCCGACGACGGGCTTCATTGGAACGATTGTGGGGATCGCTCTCGCACTGGCCGCGGCCGGCGATCTGCCCGCACTCGACAACTCCACCCAGGTACAGGCTTGGTTCGGCGAAGTGACCGCCAGCTTGGGCGTCGCGTTCAACACCACGCTGCTTGCGCTGCTAATGGCTGCGATACTGGTGTTCCTGTTACACGTTGCGCAAGGGAAAGAGGAAGGTGCACTCAACGATGCTGGCCAGTACTGCCTTGACCGGCTGATCAACCGACTGTACGAGGAGTGAGGAGAGGAACGACTGCCATGGCGAAAAAGCTCAGCCCGGACGGGGTCCCGATCGATATTCCATCGATCACGCGCAAGAAGAGGCCATTGACGACCCTCTTTGACGACATCCTACCCGTCCCCAAAGACGACCCGGGCCCGGAAGTGTCTGAAGAAGCTCCCACGGCGGAACGCCGGGCGGCTCCGGCTGCAGAGATGCATCCCGACGATCTTGCGACCAAGCCGGCTGGGCTGCCTGGGGGGCTGCCCCCAGCAATCAGGCCGCCACGATCCGATGATCCTAGGACTGTCATCGCGGGTGGCGGGCTCCGTCACCGGCAGGGTCAGCTTCTCAACGAGACGGCACAGGGATCCACACAGGCCAAGCCGAGCCCATCCACCGATCCCGTAGTGGGCTGGCTGGTGATCGTTCAGGGGCCCGGCCTAGGTGCGTCGCTGCGACTGGGCATGGGGCAGAACACCATCGGGCGAGGAGCCGATGCTCGCGTGCGGCTCGACTACGGAGACATGCAGATCTCTCGATCCAACCATGCCAGCGTCACCTACGACCACCGAGGCGACACGTTCTACGTGCAGCCGGGGAACGGCGTGAACCTGACCTACCTTGAGGATGATCCTGTCTTGGGCGCAACGCCTCTCCCCAACCGAGCTAGGATCACGATCGGCGAGACGACGCTGCGCTTCGTTGCTCTCTGCGACGGCAGCTTCAGCTGGAACGAGCGCGAAGAAGGTTAAGTAGCCCAGTGCATTTCGAGGTTGCGTGGGGACAGATCCAAGGGGGACGTCCCACCCAGCAGGATGCAGTGGCTTGCATGGCTTGGCCTGGCGGCATGCATCTGCTGGTCGTGGCAGACGGCATCGGCGGCGGACCGTGCGGCGACATCGCCAGTGCGACCGTCGTAGACAGCTTTCGGGAGGCGTTCGTCCAAGCCTCCGACCTGCCCATCAGGAACCGTCTGCTGGCAGCATTGCAAGCATCCAACGACAATCTGTTCCATCAGATCGCAGCCGAGCCATCCTGCACGAGCATGGGGACCACACTTCTCGCGGTCTGCCTAGTCGCTTCCAAGGCATGGTGGGTGAGCGTCGGCGACAGTCCTTGCTGGCTCATGCGAGACCACAGCATACAGCGGCTCAATGAGCGGCATACGGTCGGCGCTTTGCTTGATCAGCAGGCGGCTGAAGGACTGCTCAGCACGGAGGAGGCCGCAGCTGCGCCGGACCGGCCGCAGTTGGTCGAAGCTGTGCTGGGCGATGACATCAACTGGGTCGATGCGCCGGTGGAGCCGGCTGAGCTGTGCGCCGGGGATCGGCTCCTCGCAGCAACGGACGGTGTCGAGACCTGCACCGAGGCGGAGCTGATCAGAGTTGCGGCTTCGTCTCGCGGCCGGCCATCCCAAGCTGTGGAATCAATCTTGGGAAGAATTGAGTTGAATGCGCGACCGGACCAACCAAGACAACGCGACGGTGATCTTGGCACGGATCGAGGATGAGAGCGACCTGCAGCGAGGATTATAGATGACGGCTCTTCGAGTATTGGCAGCTGGGATCGGATTCCTGTGCGCCGTTCCAGCAAGCACGATGGCTTCAGTGGTGAGGGTCGCGGTCCAGCTGGACAGTGGAGACGAGATCCTCGGGCTGGGAGTCGTGATTTCAGACGAACTAGTCTTGACCAATGCGACCTTCGTGGACCAAGGCAGCCGAATCTTCGTGCTGCACGGACCCTCCGGCGCTCGAAACGACGCTCAAGTGCGAGCCAGTGAGGCGTTGGCTGACTTGGCCCTGTTGCATTTAGCCGGCCTTGAAGAGGATCCTGTAACGATTGCCCAGAGGCCACCGCAGCGATACAGCTACGTGCAATTGAGGTCGCTCGGCGGAAGCTCCCGCGATGGCGTCCTCGAGGGCCTGTTCGAGGATCAGCGCGGCCAGAGCAGGTACCGATTCATTCCGGCGCCTAGAGCCTTCGAGACAGGGATTCCCCTGATGAACAACTGTGACGAGCTCCTTGCCGTTGGCCAATCCGCACCCGGCGGGGGAGGCAGCAGCGGCACGAGCGGGTCATTGCCTGACATGATGAAGTTCTTGCTGGAGAGCGGAGTCTCTGGCCGCACGGCATCGAGCCCTTGCCCGACGCTGCAGGATCAGAATACTGAGGCGAACCAGAAGAGCGAGCAGCTCCAAGCCGAGAAGGACGCTCTGTCTTCCGAGGTGGCGAAGCTTGAGAGCGAAATCAAGGAAGGAGACCGGAAGAGCCGAGCGGAACTGCAAGCATTGGATGCCAAGCGTTCCGAACTGGCGGAGTCTCTTCGGGGGAAGGAGCGAGAACTCTCGCGGCAGCAAGACGAAGCCGAGGAGATCGCTCGAAAGCAGGCGGAGCTCGAAACGCGGAACCAAGCGACCGAGGCGGAACTGGACCGCGTACTCAACCGGGAATCACGGCTTGAGACGCTTCTGATCATTACAGGGGCAGTTGCTGCAGTCTCGCTGCTTCTCGCGGGCATCGTAGCGTTTCGCAGACGAAAGCGACGAGAGGCTGCGGAGGAAGCGCATGCTGAGGCCGCTCTCCCAAGACACGAGACCGGCAGCGAGCTGCCCGAGCGGCCTCAACCGGATGCGAACCCGCAGCCTAGTGCTGCGCCGACGCTGCCGCCGACTTCCGCGCTTGGCGCAGATGCGCCTGACGATCAGGAAGAAACGCGAACAAGAGGTGCAGGATGGCTGCGATCACCCGCCCACACCACGGAAGCACGACGTGTCGGCCAAGACCCGGAACCAAGACTCTCGCCTCGGATGTCGGACGATCCGGTTGTTGGATGGCTTGTCGTCGTGGCTGGGCCGGGCAAGGGTTCGTACGTTGTGCTTGGAAGCGGTCAGAACACCGTTGGAAGAGGGAAGAGCTCTCGTCTTCGCCTCGACTTCGGTGACACGCAGATTGCCCGTGCCGCTCATTCCATAGTGACGTACGACTGGAAGAGCAATCGATTCTTCTTAGCAAACGGAAAGGGAACGAATCTCACCTATATGGATAGCAAACCGGTAATGGACCCAATTGCATTAGAACCTGGGAATCAGTTCAGCATTGGTAAGACTGTTCTTCGTTTCATTCCATTCTGTGATGACGCTTTCTCATGGAAGAACTAAGTTCGCTCGGATCAATCCCAAAGTGTGTGTCGACTAGCTTCTAAATAATCTGCCATCAACAGCCTCCTCGACCCTCTTTCTATCTTGCAGCAGCAGTTTGCCAGTTCACACTCGCCCTCCCCCAACCAGACGCAAGCAATCCGGAAAATCCCTCTCCCCGCCTACCAAGTAATCCGGAAAACAACACTGGACCCGAGTTGCGGCTCAGCTCTTGGCTGACCGTCTCCCGCGACCAGCCCAGCTGTCGCACGATCGCCGACACCGAGTACTCGGCACTGCGGAGCGCGTCAATCCGGCACCGCTTCTCGCAACTCAGGGACTGCAATGCACGCCCATAGCACGCCCGTGCCTCACCTCTACCTCCTCGCAGGATCTCCGCCCCGCTTCACTCCTTCCAGCATCATGTAGAGTCGAGGAGAGGCGCGTTGGCCTTAGCAAGGAAGCAGTAGCTGTTTTAGGGTTGTTCCTACGGCTTTCGCCATCGGTAGGTGCCTCACTGACCTTCCCGCTTAGATTGCGGTAGGGACACCGGTTACCCGGCGCCCCCCGCGCAGATTCCGGACGTGCACGCTAATGCATCCGGCTCCTATCTCGTGTGTCTAACGGCGAATCGTTGATTCGGCCATGGGTGTCGGATCCGGACCGCCGGCCACAGCTCCTTGCAGAGCGCGTCCAGCTTCTTCCAGTCGATGCGGCCCTTCTGTGACCTCCGTCGCAGCGTCCGCGCCCAGATGCGCTTCAGGCGCTCCCGGAAGCGTGCCAGAAACCGGTAGCTGCCCGGAACGGCGTAGTAATTCAGCCATCCGTTCAACACCTGCCCCAGCCACCGCGCCGTGTCCTTCGGGTCCGCGTGCCGCATCCGCAGCAGCAACCGCTTGAGTCCCTTCAGCTTGCGGCTCATCCGCTTCGCAATCGGCTTCCGCCCCAGTTGGAACCTTCCCTGCCGCGTCTTCCCGCAGTAATGCGTGAAGCCGAGGAAGTCGAAGGTCTTCGGCTTGCCCTCTCCCCGCCCGGCGCGGCTCGCCGCGGCGAACCTCCCGAACTCGATCAGGCGCGTCTTCTCCGGGTGCAGCGCCAACCCGTTGTCGGCCAGCCGGGCCTCCAAGGCCTCGCGCAGCCGCACCGCGTCGCCGCGGTGCTGGAACCCCAGCACGAAGTCGTCGGCATAACGCACGATGATGACCTCGCCCCGGGCCTGCTCCTGCCGCCACTGGCGGACCCATGCGTCCAGCACGTAGTGCAAGTAGACATTGGCCAGCACCGGGGAAATCACGGCACCTTGAGGGGTGCCCCGCCCCGTGTCGGCCCACAGGCCCTCTTCCAGCACTCCGGCGTTCAGCCATTTCCGGATCAGCCTCAGCAGCCGCCGATCCCCGATCCTGCGGCCCAGCAGATCGACGAGTCGATCCCGGTCCAGCGTGTCGAAGTACTTGGCCACATCGGCGTCAAGGATCCAGTTGACCTTGCACCGCTCGATCCCCACCGCCAAGGCGTCCAGCGCGTCATGCGCACTCCGCCCCGGTCGGAAACCATAGCTGAATCCGAGGAATTCCGCCTCGTATATCGGCGTCAGGATCCCGTCCACCACCGCCTTCTGGACGATCTTGTCCTCCAATGCGGCGATCCCGAGCGGTCGCTCGCCCCCGTCCGGCTTGGGTATCATCACCCGCCGCGACGGCGTCGCCCGGTACGCTCCCACATGCACCCGCCGGTGCAGGTCCGACAATCGCTCGTCGAGCCCTACCCCGTAGGCGTCCCACGTCATTCCGTCCACGCCCGGGGCCGCCTCGGGCCGCAGCCCGGCATACGCCTCCCCCAGCGCTTCCTCACTGACGTGGTGCAGCAGCGCAGTCAGCTTCTCCTGCGGATTCCTCGTTACAAATTGCCGTATCCGTTCGGCGCCTTGTGACACGACCTCCCGCCTCTGCGTGCGGTCCGTGCGGCCCCCTCCCGGATTCCTCTCGATCCCGGCCCTTCCCTCCAGCCACTCCGCCGGGACTCGCGCCCCTTGGTTCGCCGCCTTCGTCGGTACTACGCCCGAGTCTGACTTCTGCGTGTCGTACCTCATCGACTTCTGACTCCTGTCATTCCCGCTGCGGCCCCGGCGACGACCCGCCGGGGCGGCACGCAGACCTCCCAGGTCCCGGTTCTGGACGTACGTACGTGCCTGAGCTCTCTGACACCGCGGAGTCCGCGCCGACCATTCGTCCTAACGTTGCTTTGGGTCCGCACGATGTTGCCTTCGACCACGTAGCAAGCCTCGGCACTCCGAACTTTGAGTTTTACGGTGCTCATTTACTCCGCCCGCACGCGCCGCTGTCAACGCTTCATTCCCAGCCTCGCGGCTGACAACGCATGACTCGCGGTGAGCATGGCTAGGACTCGCTCCTTTGCTCTGGCGGACTCTCACCGCCTGTCCATCACCAGTTAGCCTGGCTGTTCCTACGTCTCCTCTCCCCGCTCATCGAACCGGACGTGCCAATTTCCAGCATCCGGCTCTCGGACGAGATCCTGCCTTCGCCCACGGAAAGCTGGCCGTCCGCACTGGCAGGCGCACGAGGCCGAAGTCCATCCTCAGCCTCTCGCTCGGGTACCGCACGGGGTGGCCCGACTTCGCCTGGTGCTGCCGACACAGCCACTGGCTGAGCCGCTGGTCCGCAGGTGCGTCAACGGCGCGTGCCAGTTCTCCCGGCCACTGCTGCGCGCGGTGGTCCGGGTCTTCCTTCGCTTGCGCAGGTGATGCGCTCTGGAGTCTCCGAACTTTTCCGGAGCTAATAGGCTCGCGCCAGTCTCCAGCGGTCCTGTCCTCCTGCCTGCATCGCTCTCGAACTGAGGCCCCTTCCCTCCACCGGCATGACCCGGCTTCCCCGGTACTACGGGCCTCTCCGCCACCCTGACCGGCCCGGCCTGTCCCTCGCGGGAGTCCGGTTGGCGCGTGCACGCCACCGACAGGGCTTCCCGTGTTGCCTCCGTCTCCCTCTGGCACGCATGCTGCCGCCCATACCCCGGCGGAGACGCCCGGTGCTCGCATCGCTCGCTTCCCGGACGCTGGCTGCCTTCCCCGATAGAGCGGCGGGTCGGCCTCCGCATTATGCTTTTCGAGGCCTGCTCGGCGTTCACTCGCGTTGCGGCCTGCGTGCTCGCTGAGCCGCCCAAAAGGCGGCCCGTCACGTCGGAGTGCTTCAGCCCATGTCGTTACCTCCATGACCCGCTCCGACGGCTTCCGGCTGGAGCGACAGTTAGCCGGGCGGGCTTCGCACCCGCTGGGAGCCAGTGCCTTAGCACGGCGCACACTCTATATGGCACTATCCCGACATTCTCTCCAATTCAGTCGCGTGTGATGTCTCGGAGTTGAATGGGCGCAGTGTTAGCTAGTACTTGGAAATAATTTGGTCGAATTATAGAACAAGAAAAGAGAACCAATAATCAATAAGATGCCAGTTGAAGTTTCTATTAGTAGTCCGAATAGTCCTGCAAGAAATAGACATATAGAAGCAAATAGAACAATCAATGCACTCCACCGAGCTGCCTTCCATAGTACGGGTCCCTGCCTTAGATTCAAGACTATAATAACAGTGCTGGTAGTCCAAATAGTCCAAGCAATAATCGAAACTTTCGAAACAAGTACGTCTTTAACATCAACAATCAATGTACTACTCATCATGCCAATAAGCATCATGATTGATCCTAGGGTCCAAAGAGTAATTCCAATCCAAAATCGACCAATCCAAGATACAAAATACTGAGTACTGGCTTCCTGTTTTCTTCTGGAAGGCGTCCTTGATTGTGGCGCAGGAGTCCTTGGTTGTGGCGCAGGATTTCTCACTCGGTTGGAGGAATCATCTCCATCTGAGTCACGTCCTTGTTCGGGCAGATTGGGCGCTCTCTCCCCTGCTGTCGCGACCTCCCCCATCTTTTGCTTCAGTTCGTTACAGCTTCGCATGCGGGACTCGGGGCGCACCTCCAAACATGAATCGACAGCCTGTAGGAGCCCTCTCGAGAATTGGCCCTTGCCAACCACGGTGGCTGACGGCATGGGGTCGGGCCGTCCTGACAGAGCCGCCGCCGCCCGCAGCTCGACTCTCTTCGGGTTCGGGGGCGTCCACGGCGGATTGCTGCCCGCCACCACCCTCCACATCACCGCACCAACAGCGTACAAGTCCGTCCACGGCCCGAGCCGGCCGTCGCTCACCTGCTCCAAGGCGGCGTAGCCCTCCGTGAACGGCGCCGCCGACTTGCTGTGCACAGCCGCACCCTGCTTGGCCGCGCCGAAGTCGATCAGCACCGGCCTCCCGTCCGACCGCCGCACTAGGATGTTCGATGGCTTGAGGTCGCGATGCAGCACATCCTCCCGGTGGAGATCGGACAGCGTGTCCAGCAGCGGCATCACGAACGACACCAGCTCGGACTCGTCCAAGGGGCGCCCCGCGGACTCCCGCTCCCGCAGCAGTTCCGCCAGCGACATCCCGTCCACATAGTCCATCACGAAGTACGCAGTGCCGTTGGCCCGGAAGAAGCTCAGCCCCCTCACGACTCCCGGATCGTCGCGGAACTGCATGAGCTGCAACGCCTCTTTCTTGAACCGATCCATGCCGTCCTCGTAGTACGGCAGGCACTCCGTGCCGCGAGGATGCACTGACGTCCCTTCCCTCACCGCCAGGTCGGCGGGCAGGAACTCCTTCACGGCCACCGGGTAGCCGAGCTCCCTGTGACAGGCACGGTAGACGACGCTGTAGCCTCCGTACCCCAAGACACTCCGAATCTCGTAGTCGCCAAGCACTGTGCCGGGGGCCAAGGCGTCTCGGAGACCCACTTGGCCCCCGCTCGCTCCCGTGTCGGACGCCCCTGTCATGCCCCCCACTATATCGCTCCACTCCAGAGCCTGTGCAGTCGCGCTGAAGTCACAGTCCTCTTGATCGTCACATTGGATCTGTTCGCATCAGGCGCGGGGCCTTCATCCTCTTCGCCGTCATATTGATGCGGTTCTTGGCCGCTTCTACCTAGAAACCTCACAGGTGTGGAGGCCGGGTGGCGACGAGAGCGATCCTAGCATTACACCAGATGCAGTGGCAGTGCGGAGGGGGCGGGAAGGGCTGCTGCTGGAAGGGGATGGCGCGTGCCGGAGCCCCGGATGCAGGATCGTTAGGACACTGAACCACGATGACAGTCCTCATCCCGCGCGCGCTGCGCGCGGGATGAGGACCGGGGACCGGGCCTGCGTTGCGGGCGCGGCGCACGGTGCCCCGGAGCGTTGGCGACGCCTCCGCGGGCCCTCTGCGGGCCGTCATTTCCGGGGGCGACTCAGGCGGGCGCGCGGACGGAGCCGAAGACCGAGGCGGGGATGCGAAAGCCGGGCGCCTTGCGCGGCCTGTCGTTGAGCCAGTCCTGCACCCTCGCCAGCAGTGGCTCGTCGGCGGCGCTGCAGCTGCAGCCCTTGCCGGAATATTGCCGCAGCAGGCCGTTGGTGTGGTCGTTCAGCCCGAGCTGCGACGAGGCGTAGGGCGTGGCGCAATAGAACTCCGCCCCGAGTGTCTCCCCAACCCCGCGGTGCCCGGAGAACTCCTTGCCGCTGTCGATCTGCACCCGCGCCTGCACCACAGCCCCGCCGATGGCCGCAGCGGTCTAGCGCGGCACTGTGAGTTACGGGCAGGAGGCGGCCCCAGTCGAGTTGCAGGCCGTGCGCTGGCCGCTGCCAACCCGGCAGGGCGCACTAGAGCGGGAGTTTCGAAGAATGAATGACGAAGATACGACCGATATACGGCAGATCCGGCCCCCTGGGAGGGTGGTGGTGCGTCACTCCAGGAAGGCTTGGAACCCAGTTCCTCACCTCCCTGTCAGTCCTTCCCCTGGGCAGACCCAATCGGCCAATTGGCAGGCTCCTACACCACGCTGTCAGGATGTCTGAGTCTCTGCGGATTCGATCGAGCGACTGCAAACCGACGACCCTCAGCTCCGGGCGGAGCTCGACGAAGTTCGGACGGCGCAGGCTGAGCTTCAAGCGGCCCGTTCGGATTGGCAGAATGCGCATGCCAAGTCCCAGTAGCAGGCGGAGCAGTACCGTCAGCAGTTGGACCTCAACAGCCGCAAGCCTCCTTCCAGTGATGGTCCGGCTAAGCCGCCCGGCAGCGGACCCGCAGTCAGAGGCGGCGCTCCGGCAAACACCCCGGCGGGCAGCGCGGGCAAAAGGGCTCCATGCTGCGCCAGACTGACAAGCCGAACCAGGTCCGGATCCATGTTCCACCCATTCTCGAGGGTTGTGGGTCCTCGCTGTCCGCCGAGGACACGGTGGGCAAGCTGATTCGTCGCCAAGTGTTCGATTTGCCCGCGCCACCACCACCGGAGCTGACCGAACATCAGGCCCAGACCTGCCGCTGTGCAGACTGCGGGAGCCTGACGCCGGCCGAGTTTCCGGAGGAGACAGACGTCCCGGTGCAGTACGGTCCCAACATCGCGGCCATCGCGCTCTACCTGCACGCGGTCCAGTTTCTGCTCGAGCAGCGTCTCGCTGAAGTCTTCCGGCAGCTGTTCGAGGTGCGGTTCTGCCCGGCGACACTGGCGGGAATCTCGCGTAAGGGAGCTCAGCGTTGGACGAGCTTCACCCACTGGGTCCGTGATCTGCTGCTCCACATGCCCGAGGTCAAGCATCTCGATGAGACGGGTTCCAGATTGCGGGCAATACGCAATGGCTGGGCGTGCTGAGCACACCCTAGCTGACCCTCTACCTCGCACCCATGCCAAGCGGGGAAGCGTGCAGGAGGGATTCAAGGGCATTCTGGTCGACGATCACAGGGCTTCGTAGTTCAAGGTCCGGGATGTCTCGCACGCCATGTGCCATGCCCATCACCTACGCGAGCTTCAGGCCTTGGTCGAAATCGAGGGCGCGACGCATGTAGCGACTACTGAGGCTGGCGCATCGGGTGTGGTCCAGAGCCCGTCCGAGGGGCAGTCCGGTGCCGCTCTAGCTGCGGGAGCGGATCGAGCAGCTGTACGAGAAGTTGGTGCAGTAGGCACTCCAGCATCACCGTGCGCTTCCGCCGTTCAAGACTGGGCGGCGGGGACGCAAGAAGCGTCGAGCGGGACACACTTTGGCGCTCCGTCTGCGGGACTGTCGGGAGGCAGTGTTGCGTTTGCTGACCGATCTGAGGGTGCCGTTCACGAACCATCAGGCCGAGCTGGACGTGCGGATGATGAAACTGCGAATGAAGATCTCGGGCAGATTCCGGACGGAGCTGGGAGGACGAGACTTCGCCACGCTCCGCAGCGTGCTCTCGACTGCCCAATGCAGGGCCTGAACTGCATTCGAGTCCTGATACAAGGGCCTGAATCCCTGAAGGCGAGCCTGAAATACTAGCGGACGCCTAACACAACGGATCGCCTCCGTGCATCATCTAAGTTCGACATGCCAATGAGATCGTGCGAGCACACGATCCAGCGTCCGCCGTCGCTACCCTGTCTCCTAGCCGACTCCCAACTGACTCTTGACGCGGTCGTGGAGGGGACTGCATACGGCTCTCGGTTAGCTAAGAGATTCCTGTACCGACTAGATCAGGATTCCTTAGTATGGATGAAAGTCAATCCACCGATATTCAATGTATCGCCTTGGAACAGCTTCGTTGGGTTGAAGGGCTTGAGGGCTGTTCCGGATATTATTGTCCCGGCCCTAGAGTTCAAGTCCTCAACACAGAGGGCACCGTCGACCAGCCGGCAGCGAACATGGCGTCTGGAAACGGTTGGATCATTCACTTGGGCATGACAGAGTTCGGAAGCCCTGCCGATCACGAAGCCTTCAGATGACTCAAGGTCAGCACGATTGAGATGAATGCCGAACGATCCGCCAATCAGCCTGAGAACACCGATATAATTAAGTGCCGGAGGTCGTGTGGGAACCGATGCGTTGTGTTTCGGCTGCACAGCAGTGGTACGGGACTGAAGCGCACGCCGCTGCCTTGCGGCGACCACAACCATCAGCAGGGCTGCCGCCATCAGCAAGAGGACAATCGCGATCGAGATGGTCGTCCAAGGAGTCTCCGACTGGTGGGCAGGTTCCGTTGTAGGCAGAGGAGTCTCACTCTTGCTGGCTGGGGGTGGCTCCGAGTGTCCACCTCCGGTAGGGGCAGGCGATGGTGGCGTAGTGGCGTCGGGTTCTTGAGCCGCTTCATCAGGTTCCTCGCGTATTGGCATTGGGACCTGCCGAGGTTGGCTCGGCGTTGTGTCCGATGCCGCTTGCCGTTCGCGCGTAGCCGGAGCGGCGGGTCTGGGCGGAGGGTGGGCCTCGGGGGTTACTCCGGTTGGCGTCTCCGTTTCAGGCTCCGCAGCCGCTTCAGGCTCCGCAGCCGCGACTGGTCCGGCGGAGGGGCTAGACCAGTGGCCCGGGATGCCGACGGCATCCATCGCCATGTGCGTCGCAACCCATTCCTCGGAGTTCTGGCCATAGAGAATCTCGGCGACGAGCGCGAACGCATACCGGGCGTCGTGGAAGTCGGAATTGGGCACCAAGATGTTGAATCCTGCACGGCCAAAGATTGCGGCGGCCTTGTCGATGCCGATGCTCTGCACTCTGGGGCCCGCGGGGGAGTCGGGATGCCGTCCGCCTGCCGCGAGCAAGTAGAACGCCTGATTGAGAATGGAAGAATTGATGTGGACGCCTCCGTTGTCGAGCTGCCCCATGAATCGGTAGTCCCGATAGTGGTTTGGCAGGTTGTTGACCCGGTTTGGATTCTGCATGTCGCGCTCGACGGCGTTCGCGCTGCGTAGAGTCCACACTTCGTCCCGCACAGGGGAGTCCAACCGGCCCCCCGTCTCGCTCCAAGCGCGGAACGCAACTCCTAGGGCATCGGCGATTGACTCGTTCAATGCACCAGGCTCGTCCTTGTAGACCAAGCGGCTGCCGTGCGAGACCAATGCGTGGCCGAACTCGTGTCCGATCACTTCCGGGAGCTCCCGGATTCTATGCGGGAAGATGGCGACTCCCATCGTTTCGAACCAAGATGCATTGAATCCGTTTCCGACGCACTGCGGGAGCTTCGGCGCGACGGAGCGGAATCGCACGCTGGCGAAGCTTCGCATTGTGGCGCCGCGGTCGTCAAAGCTGTCCATGCCCAAGACTGCGCTGAAGAACGCATGGAGCTCCCCCATCAAGTCGTAGAGTCCGTCGACCCCGTAGTCCCCGGTTGGGAGAGTGCCTTCGCTCCGGGCGAGGTGACTTGAACCCGTCTCAACGAGGAGCCGGAGCGACTGCCGTGCGTTCATCGGTCCCCGGACTCCTGCCGACCGGCATGCAGATGCGTGGTCGTAGACTCGCCGCTGCAGTGCGCCATGGACAAGCGGCAATCTCGCAATGACAGCCCCTGTCTTCGCATCAACATAAAGCCGCTCGGATCCGACCATGTCCTTCGCAGACGAGACTTCAACTTCGTAGCTGAGTGTGAAGGTGTTCGCGAGCGGCATGTAGACGAGGCGAGCGCTGGACGCATCGGTATCTGCGACGGCCGCCGCCGCCAGTGCATCGGAAACTTCAAGGCTGGGCTCGCGGCGGGTTGGTGCGGGAATGCGAAGCTGTTTGCCGAACAAGTGCGCTGGGCGGTGGCTAGGGGCGATCACCAGTCTTGCGTCTTCGTGGGCCGCCGGCACGCCATCGATGCTTCGCCGGATGCTGTAGGCGGACCAGCCGCCGATCCGTCGCGGCGGTCCTGTCACGCCGAGGGTGTCCCCTCGTCTGAGATCCAGCTTCGCGGCAAGTTCGCTGGCAACCCAAGTTTCCACAGCACGGTCGCTGACGAGTTGCGGCGCGTTGCCGAGAAGGGATTGCGGGTACAGAGAAGTGCCCTGTCCGGTGGCTCCCGCCACCGCCATGAGCATCATCGTTGCGCAGATGATCGCCGCCGCTCGGGGCGGGCCGGGCCGGCTCGCGCTCCAGAGGCTACCTTCGGCGCTGCAGTTCATGAACTAGTCGAGCGACACGGGTAGGCGAAGCAGAATCCGACCGGTCTTCGCGTCTAGGATCAGGCGCTGCTGCACACCGTTGACTGCTACGATTCCGAGCCAGCACAGGTGATGGTCGTTCCCCGAGGCGAGGATGACCAGCGAGCCGTCGCCATCCGGCTCGAGCTTGTCCTGGACCGATGCACCGGCGAGCGCAACGGTCTCGGCGTAGTCGTTCGCCGGGTTGGTGTCGATGTCGATGTTCGAGGCGGTGTGGCCTTGGACGCTGATCACGCGAGTGCCGGAAGTGGTTGCCACGACCTCGGCCGCAAAGACCGGGATCCCCTGGTGCATCTGCTGGAGCCGGTGGCTCGACATCCGGCCGAGGCTGCTGCTTTCTCCTTGCGGCTTGAGGGCGTCGTCGGGCCCGAGCCGGCCGGCTTGCCGCAATTCCTCCTCCACGACTGAGGCAGCCAACTCCCCGTCAGGGATGACCAGGTCAGCGGGCCTGACCTGGATCCTCTCGTTTGGAATTGCGGTGGAAGGCCGGCTGCCTTCGGAGCCGGACTCCGCGCCTTCCGATGTGGTCACCTGAGCAGCGAGAGCGGGAACCGCAAGCAGGCCCGAGGGTCCAGTCGGCCCCATTCGAGGGACGACGGTCCTCGTTGCGCGGCGAGCGCTGGCTGTTCCGGCGGCTTCCGGGTGTCCCAGCGGGACCGGAAGCGCCGGCGGCTCCGCGGCGACATTGCCTGGCTGCCCGAGTGTGAGAGCTGCCAGCGCAGCAAGGGCTGCGACAGCGGCCCAGTACCAGACGACCCGCGGCCCGGGTTGGACCTGCGCCAAGATAGCGGTGGTGTTGTCGTGCGACTTCAGGGATGCGAGCTTCTCCCGGAATCCGGTGGCCAGCGTGCGTCCCGGATCGTGCGCGTCGAAGAGCGACTGGATCTCGGCAACGGGGAAGATCTCCCAGAAGCCGTCGCTGCACACTACAAAGCGCTGGCCGGCGGAAAGGTCCCAGCGAGTGATTTCGAAGTGGGGATCCTCCTCGCCTCCGAGATGGCTGTAGAGACGCTTCTGGTCCGAGTGCGTGGCGAGCTCCTCTTCGGAGATTGCTCCGGACAGCACCTTGATCCGTGCGATCGAATGGTCGAGAGTCTGCTTGACCAGGCCGTCATGGTTGATCTGCATCACCCGGCTGTCGCCGGCATGTACGGAGAGGACGCTTGAGCCCATGGCAAGGAAGGCGGCCAGCGTGGTGCGAGGCTCGAGCCCGGTGGATCGCGCCGCATCGTTGATGGCGGCATGGGATTCGAGGGCCAGGCGCTGCAGGAAGTCCTCCGGCTTCGACGGCTGGGCCTTCTGCCGCCACAGCCGTTTGGCGGTGTCGATGACGGTCTGCGCGGCAAGCGACGCGCCGGAATGCCCTCCCAGGCCGTCCGCGACGACCAGCAAGGTCCTCTCGCCGTACGGAGCGGTCAGGATCGCTGAGCGGTCCTGATTCTCGTCCATATGCCCGATGTGGGTGAATTCTTGCGCAGATACTCTCACTGTCCTTGGTCCTTGTTGATCGGTGCCGGCGCTCGCGGGCTGAAGGGGCGGGAGGGCACCCTAATCCTACTGGAGTGGCGATGGGGCGCGCTCTACCCCCTCCGCCTCACACGCCGAGAATGGCCAACAGGAGGCTACCGATCATCGACTCGCCGCCAGCGGCGTCGACAAACTGTCCCCGCCCCGCCTCAGCGAGCCGCCGCAGGAAGCGATCGGCCTCCTGTCGGTCTCTGGGATCCTGCGTGAAGTTGGCTCGGACCGTTGAAACATGACGCCCGTCGGTCGCCGCGAAGCGCCGCGCCGTCTCGAGCGCCGCCGCTTCGCGGTCCGGGTACGCAGCGTTGTCGGTGATGACCACGATGTGCCTGCGGTCGCCGGCAGCTCCCCAGTTCATGCGGGCGGCTGAGTCCAATGCGGCTGCCACCGCCTCGGGGCCGTCTCGGTTGCGGCCTGCTCCGGGATCTTGCATGTTCGGCTGCAGACGGGCAACGAAGGCGCGCAGGGAGCTGAGGTCCGCGGTGTCGGCGATTGCGTGCGACCGGATCGCCTGCGCCCACAAACGGTCGCCGAACGCCACGACCCCAATTCCGGCGGACGGCGCGAGCTGCTCCAGGATCCGTGCCAGGACGCCGATCTCGCGCTTCAAGCCCTCGATCTGCTCGGTCATGCTGGCCGTCACGTCGACGCACACGACCAGCTCCAGCTCCTGAAGGCTTGCCTTGGCCAGTGCTGCCTCCAACGCTTGCTTGTCGCGCTCGGCTTGCGCGAGCTGGGCCTGAATGCGCTCCTCCTGAGGGCTTGCCTTGGCCAGTGCTGCCTCCAACGCTTGCTTGTCGCGCTCGGCTTGCGCGAGCTGGGCCTGAATGCGCTCCTCCTGAAGGCTTGCCTTGGCCAGTGCTGCCTCCAACGCTTGCTTGTCGCGCTCGGCCTGCGCGAGCTGGGCCTGAATGCGCTCCTCCTGAGGGCTTGCCTTGGCCAGTGCTGCCTCCAACGCTTGCTTGTCGCGCTCGGCTTGCGCGAGCTGGGCCTGAATGCGCTCCTCCTGAAGGCTTGCCTTAGCCAGTGCTGCTTCCAACGCTTGCTTGTCGCGCTCGGCCTGCGCGAGCTGGGCCTGGATGCGCTCCGCATGCGCTGACGACGACCCTGTGTTGGGGAAGAACGGCATCGCAATGACGGCCAAGAGGATGAAGGCCCCCATGCCTGAGGCGAACAAATCCAGCGTTGCGATCGAGAAGACCGCGACTTCAGCGCGACGAGGCTTCATGTGTGGCCTTGAGGCCGTCCGGGTGGCTCGGCTAGCCTCAACCAGCAGTCTACTGCGATTCGCAGGGCGGTGCGTCCGGCTGCCTTGGGGCGAGGTGTGACGGCGAGCATCCTGTCGGAGCCGGGCCGTCAGTGCGCCGCACGGGGCTCGGGGGTTGCAGCGATACAGTGGGGGGCATGCTACGGGCGTCCGACACGGGAACGAGAGGGGGCCCAGTGGGTCTCCGAGACGCCTTGGCGCCCGGCACGGTGCTTGGCGACTACGAGCTGGGGAGTGTCTTGGGGTACGGGGGCTACAGCGTCGTCTATCGCGCCCGTCACAAGGAGCTCGGCTACCCGGTGGCGGTCAAGGAGTTCCTGCCCGCCGACTTGGCAGTGAGGGAAGGGACGTCTGTGCATCCTCGCGGCACGGAGTGCCTGCCGCACTACGAGGACGGCATGGATCGGTTCAAGAAAGAGGCGTTGCAGGTCATGCAGTTCCGGGATGATCCGGGAGTCGTAACGGGGCTGAGCTTCTTCCGGGCCAACGGCACTGCGTACTTCGTGATGGACTATGTGGACGGGATGTCGCTGGCGGAGCTGCTGCGGGAGCGGGAGTCGGCGGGGCGCCCCTTGGACGAGTCCGAGCTCCTGTCGTTCGTGATGCCGCTGCTGGACACGCTGTTCGGTCTTCACAGGGCGGATGTGCTCCATCGCGACCTCAAGCCATCGAACATCCTAGTGCGGCGGTCGGACGGGAGGCCGGTGCTAATCGACTTCGGCGCGGCCAAACAGGGTGCGGCCGTGCACAGCAAGTCGGCGGCGCCGTTCACCGAGGGCTACGCCGCCTTGGAGCAGGTGAGCGAGGGGCGGCTCGGGCCGTGGACGGACTTGTACGCTGTCGGTGCGGTGCTGTGGAGGGTGGTGGCGGGCGGCAATCCGCCCTGGACGCCCCCGAACCCGAAGAAGGTCGAGCTGCGGGCGGCGGCCGCTCTGTCAGGACGGCCCGACCCCATGCCGTCAGCCACCGAGGTTGGCAAGGGCCGGTTCTCGGGCAGGATCCTACAAGCTGTCGACTCCTGCTTGCAGCTGCGCCCCGAATCTCGCATGCGAAGCTGCGAGGCACTGCAGCACAGTATGGGGAGGGTCACGGCAGCCGGGGACGGAGCGCCCACTCTACCGCAGCAAGGACGTGATTCCAACGGCGAGAATCCCAGCCGAGTGAGCAAGCCTGCGCCACGGCCAAGGAAGCCTGCCCGCAGCACAGAAGCAGCTAGGACTAAGCATCGGGTATCTGGTCGGGCTTGGATTCGAATTGCCCTGTCGATACTAGGGTCGTTCGTGATGCTGACAGGCTTATTGGTTTTTCTGGACGGGGGCGGGCAAGGGGTGTCGCAGGACGATGCCGAGGCGATAACGCAGCGGGCAGGGACCCGGGCCTCGTCCGCCCCGGCCGGGCAGGCGGTGCCGCAGGACGATGCCGAGGCGATGACGCAGCGGGCAGGGACCCGGGCCTCGTCCGCCCCGGCCGGGCAGGCGGTGCCGCAGGACGATGCCGAGGCGATGACGCAGCGGGCAGGGACCCGGGCCTCGTCCGCCCCGGCCGGGCAGGCGGTGCCGCAGGACGATGCCGAGGCGATGACGCAGCGGGCAGGGACCCGGGCCTCGTCCGCCCCGGCCGGGCAGGCGGTGCCGCAGGACGATGCCGAGGCGATGACGCAGCGGGCAGGGACCCGGGCCTCGTCCGCCCCGGCCGGGCAGGGGGTGCCGCAGGACGATGCCGAGGCGATAGGGTCGTACCGGCTGGCGGCGGAGCAGGGACTTGCCAGCGCGCAGTACAGCTTGGGCTGGATGTACCGGAAGGGGCGCGGGGTGGCGCAGGACGATGCCGAGGCGACAAGGTGGTACCGGCTGGCGGCGGAGCAGGGACTTGCCAGCGCGCAGTTCAACTTGGGCTGGATGTACGCGAACGGGCGCGGTGTGGCGCTGGACGATGCCGAGGCGAAACGGTGGCACCAGCTGGCGGCGGAGCAGGGACTTGCCAGCGCGCAGTTCAACTTGGGCTGGATGTACGCCAACGGGCGCGGTGTGTTGAGGGATCTGGTTGTTGCCCACATGTGGCTGAAGATCGCAGCGGCAAACGACGATACCTACAGGGATTTCGGAGACTCCCTCGAGCACCGGATGACCAGAGCCCAGATCGAACAGGCCACGGCGATGGTACGGGAGTGCACGGCGTCAGACTACGCTAATTGTGGAATGTAACGCGTCGCCGTCTGAATATGAAATTGTTGGTGCTTGGCAGAGGTGCTCGAACTAGGAGCTGGCAAGTGAGAGACGAAAGGCTTACGCCTGCGCATCCACATTGAGCTACTTGGGTCCTAGATTATACTTGGCTCGTCTGCAAGATTAGTGAGTGTCTTCCGCAGTTCCAGCGCATTGCCGAGGGGTTGTTATTGACCGGTGCAAGAGTCTTTCGTTCAAGAATCCGGACAGAGTTCGTAGAATTTAGTTACATAACATCGTTGCACGGCCAATGAGAGATATCGATTGGAGTACAGAGAATTTAAGAGTAAAGCTATAGGTATCTTTCTATTCTGGTAGTGATATTTCCCAAGAACTTCGATCTCAATCCAGACTCATTCTGCCTTCAATACCTTCTCATGGTACTTGCACTCCTTCTCACTGAACGACTTCCTCACCAGATCACTGTCGTCGCTCAGTCGCTCCATGGTCGCCTTCAGGTTCTTCCTAACCTCCGCCTTCGTATTGCTCAGCATCCGACTTACGTGACTCTTCACACCAGTCCATAGGATCTTTACCCGGTTCACTCTCGGGCTCTAGGTCGGCTGATACTCCAACTCCATATTTCCGTTTTCTACTTCGACCACTCCCCCATCAGATTCGCTGTATGCACGCTTTCGTTGTCCACCATCACGATCAGTTTCGATAGTCCTTCTCGTCCCACAGCCCAAGGACGCGTGCTCGGCTCACCGGAGCCCGAACCTCGACTCACGAGCCCTGACCAACTCCATGAACTCTCTGAGATTCAGGAGCCAGTCCTGTTGGGAGTCCGAATAACTGTCGTGGATCGATTGGGGCACCACCAACTGGAGATTCAACTCTCTCATCTGCTCCGTCTGAAATTCCGAGATGCCCGGCTCAAGCGTGAGCAGGTGCTTCGCCGGGATCTTGGCGGCCTCTGCCAAGACCTGCCTCCATCGGTCCTTGCACGTAGACTTGGCGCCCAGCATGGTCAGACACCCATCTCCTGCCTCGGGAGCGGCGTGATAGGCGGCGAGCCTAGGGAACAGGAAATCTGGCCTCTGCCGGTGCTCAATGAGTGCCCCACGCACGTATGCCACGTCGGAAGCTCTAAGAACAGCCTCCAGGTGGTTCTCCAGAGAATGTCCCCTACGAGACTTGCGCCGATTGTGAACGCTGAGGGAGAACTTGATGAAGCCATCCACGTCGGTCTCGCCGTCGAGGACGAATCCTTGTTCCAAGCGTTCCGCCACGATGCGTCGCTCCAGCCGCCGGAAGAGAGCCTCCTCCCAGTCCAGCCACTCCACGAGCGCAGCGTCAGGGTCCTCTTCGGCAGTCACTCCGGGAAGCGTGTTCCGGGCGCGCTGCGAGAATTCCTTGGTGGTTGGGAACGTTT
The DNA here is from genome assembly GCA_963662745.2 of Bryobacterales bacterium. GTDB lineage: Bacteria > Acidobacteriota > Terriglobia > Bryobacterales > UBA6623 > VXMF01. Next base: position 445,017 of record CAXXUI010000001.1, on the reverse strand, counting down.
CGTAGCCCTCGATGATGCTGTCCAGCCTGTCATCGTCAGGCCCCTCGAACTCGACTCCGATCTCTTCAAACAGCAATCGCGCGGCAAAGTGCAGCTCCGGGTCGTCCTCCGCGAACTGTCGCGAATGGAAAGACAGCCCCCTCGGCCGCAGGCCGAAGAGCTAGGAGAGCTGCTGCTCACTGCTGGACTCCCGGGGGCTGACGATGAAGAAGAGACGATCGTCGTTGTGTCTTGCCAAGAACAGCGTGTCGCCTTCCCGCATTGCCTCGGTTACCGGATTGGAAGGGTAGTAGAGGCGCCATTCGGGTCCCCGGTGGGACTGTCTCTCCCGCGCGTCGTAATGCGTCGCGGTCCCTTCAGCGGATAGCGTGTGCTCGTTTTGGCCCAGCCACAGGTAAACGGACTTGAAGCTCTGGCGCCGATCCTCGCCGAGGAAATGGTCGCGCATCTTCCTAGTCGTGCCGACCTCATGCTGGTTCGACCTCTTGGGCTCCGCATCGACGGCCGACAGTCGCTTCACGCCGACGCCGCGGAAGTAGTCGCGCAGCTGTCCGCGCTTGATGGCCGGCAAGTCCTTGGCCGGGATAGCAGTGTCAAACACCCAGCGGAAGCCTCACTTGGCGGCCCCTCAGGGCTGCAGCTGCCGGAAGGCCCAGCCAAGGACTCATGTGGCGGGCCACGGCCTCGACACAGTGCGGCACCACTGCATTCCCAAACTGCCGGTACGCCTGCGTGTCCGACACGGGAATCACGAAGTCTTCTCCGCCCGGCACGTCGAACCCCATCAGCCGGGCGCATTCCCGGGGGGTGAGCCGGCGGGGGTTCTCACCCTCCTGCCGGACCAAGATCTCCGACCCGTCCTTGTAGTAGCGCGCGGAAAGCGTTCGGGCGACGTCTTCGGGGCCCACCAAGCCAAACCCGAATCCGTTGCCCGCGGCGCGGTGCTTCTTGGCGTAGGACTGCAGGTAGCCCCAGAGGTGATCTGAGAGCGTGTACTTGTCGGCGACTTGGGCATCCATGCCGCTGGTGTACGGCGGCTCCGCTTCCTCGCTGCCGTCTTCGGAGTGAAGAATGGACTCAAGACGGGGCCCGCGCGAGGGGTCGGGAACGTACAGGTCGTCGAAGGTGAAGCTGTTGGGCTCCCGGAATCCGGCCACGAAAATCCGCTCGCGGTGCTGCGGCACCCATGCCTTCGCATCCAAGACCCTCCAGTGGACCTGATATCCCTGCTCCTCACTGAGGACTTGGCGAATCACGCGGAACGTCCTGCCCCTGTCGTGGCTAGCAAGGTTCTTGACGTTCTCAAGCAGGAACGCGCGCGGGCGGTGGGCCTCGATGATCCGCGCCACGTCGAAGAACAGGGTCCCCTGTGTCTCGCAAAGGAAGCCGTGGGGTTTATTCAAGGCGTTCTTCTTCGAAACTCCGGCGATCGAGAAGGGCTGGCACGGGAAGCCAGCGAGCAGCACATCGTGCTCGGGGATGTCCTCGCCGCTCACCTCTGTGATGTCGCCCGCGATCTCGCGCAGCAGGCCAAGAAATAGAGCACCGCGTCCTCAAGGCTCGGTGCCAACTGAGGATTGAAGGCATCGCGTTCTTGCTGACTCGGGGGCTGCAGCAATTGATGCTCCTCGCGTGGGACGATCCGGATCATGTCGAGCCCTTCTTCTTCGGGCTGCAGGTTCTCGGGATCAACCGGCACCCGCCCGAAGAGCCGCTCGGCCCCGAAGTATTCGCTCGGCGTTGGAAGTGCCGTTATGAAGTCGCGTGGGTAGAGATCGTCCAGTGCCTGGCCCTCGCCGGGGTAGGGATTGATCAGCACGTTCGCGAACGGAGTCGCGGTGTATCCGACATAGGAAACCGCAGGCAGCATCTTGAGCAACTCGCGGATTCGCTGGTTGATCGCCGTCATGTCCAGCGCGCCGCGCGCCGCATTGACACTTGCCTGGTCGCACTCGTCGTCAATGAGGAGGATTCGCAGTCGCTTCAGGGCAACCCGCGGTGTCTTCCGTATGGCAACTTTCAGCCGATCGAGAGGAGACACATTCTTCTTGACGACAGCCAGCTGGGCTTTGTCGGTGTGCGAGGGGATGCCGCCATAAGGCGGCACTTGGAAGTCGTCGTCGACGTCCTGCGGCGAGAGCACTTGCCAGTCAATCGGGTTCCTAGTGACGAGATCGCTGACAAGGCGTGTCTGCGTTTGACACCTCAGCTTGTTCGTGAGGCCCGCCAATACGATAACGGTGTTATATCCAGCGTCGAGAGCCTTGGCCATGACCGCTGTCATGTTGGCGGTCTTGCCGGACTGCACATGCCCCACAACCAGACCGCGGCAACGAAACTGATCCAGATTAGGATTCCAGAGCAGTGACACGACCTCGCTCGAGGCCTTGTCAAGTCCCTCTATGCTTCCGCTCCGCCACCCCTTGACGTTTTCGAGATACGCCCTCAGTTTCGGCCAATGCCTGCCAGTCAGCCTGGGAAAGTACCAAGGAGGCCGCAGTGCGGCAACCGTGTGCGTGTGAAGGATTTCGATCGGTCCATCTTCCTGCTCGATGATCGCTTGGGCCTCCGCGAGCTCTGCGTCAACGCTCAGCCCAAAGCGCTTCATTTCAATACGGACCTTTTCTACAGCGGCTTCAAGGTCTGGGCACTCCGGGCGCACTCTCCGAAGTTGGTCTACCAGTGTGTCGACTTGCGGTCCGGGCATCTGAGGTTGCTACATCTGGAACAGTCTAGCGGGGGTGCACATGCGCCCCTGAGCGCCTAGCCAGAACACCTAGTGCGTTCGAGCACGAGTATCTTACACCGTTAGGATTCAGTAAGGCGGGCGCTGGCCACCCCGGGTTGATCTTGCGGTTAGTCGTCCATCGCCCAAGGCAGCCACGAGTCCAGATCCTCCGGCGCCCGCCCCCCGTTCCGCGCGCAGGCGTCAAGGTAGGCCAGCGTCCACGCGTAGTAGTTGACCCCCCACAGCCGCAGCGTACCATACACCGACTACCTCCAGAGCCGTCGAGGGCATGAACGTCAAGGCTAGGCTAGGCTCGCCCTCCCGCAAGCCTTCGGTTCGGCTCCTACAAGCACCTCGAACTCGCTCTCGACCGCACCCTCGGCAGCCTGTCTGAACCTGAGGACCCACACCGATGCTACGGATGAGGCCCTTCCCTTTCAGCGTTGAATCCGGCCGTTCGGGCCCCTTCCCGCAAGTCGATGCACCAGCCAGAACCGCCATAGTAGAGGCGTACGGGGCCATCCCGCGGCACCTGCGGAATCCGGAAGCGGGTATAATCCCTGAATCCGCCCGGACCCCGCCGACGCGACAATCCGGTTAGAGACCATGCTTGGCGACAGCCCAGCTCACGTCCTATGCGTAGGCGTGGGTTTCCTCGACACACGGCTCGTGGTGGAGAGGTTCCCGCCCAAGCAGCACCGCGAGGTGGCCCTGAAGCGGTACGACGCCCTCGGAGGCCCCGCCACCGTCGGCGCGGTGGCGGTCGTCCGCTTGGGCGGCACGGCCTCATTTTGGGGACGGCGGGGCTCGGACCCGGCCGGAGAGAGGATCGCTGCACTCTTGACCGCGCACGGCGTGGACACGGCCGGTTACCGAGCCTTCCCCTGCACCAGCCCGACCTGCGAGGTCTTCATTCCTCCCGACGGCGAGCGCTACCTCTTCCCGTATCTGGGGGACGGCATGCCGCCTGGCGCTGATTGGATACCTGACAGCGCCATCGACCGTGCCGACGCTGTCCTGATCGATGGACGCTGGCCGGAAGGCGGGATGCGTGTGGCCACCCGGGCGGCCGCCCGGGGTATCCCCATCGTCCATGACTTCGACCAGGATCGGCCAGAGATCTGGGAGATCGCAGGCCGGTCCACCCACGCCATCGCTGACGAGGACATGGCCAAGGCGGTCGGCGGGACTGACGCCATGCTCCGCAGGATAGGGGACTTGGGAGTCTGGGGCGCGGTTACGCTGGGACCGCGCGGAGTTGCCTACGAAGGAGGGCGCGTGCCGTCATTCCCGGTGACTGTGACCGACAGCACCGGAGCCGGTGACGTCTTTCACGGCGCCTTCGCGCTGGCGCTAGCCCAAGGCAGTGGCGAGAAGGAGGCGATGCGCTTCGCGTGCGCCGCAGGTGCGCTCCACTGCCACTTCGGCCGAGTGCCCAACCTCCGCGAACTCAGGTCCTTCGTCCGCTCACGGTAGGAGACCTCCTATCAAGCGGGGAGCGGTGCTGCCTTGCCGCTCACTGGTTCCCGAGGAGTCACGGCTAGCGGAGCTCTCTGGATCCAACGGGGAGGAGTACAGTGTTGCTACTCACTGTGCCGATCTGGACCGACACAGCTGGCCGAGTCGCTTCAACCGCCTGCGGAATGATGACGGTCATCAGGTACAGACCCGCCAGCCCCGGGTCCAGCCCTGAGTACGTCACCTGCGCCTGAACGCCACCGATCCAGACCGTCGCGCGCTCGATCATGGTGTTCACCAAGCTGCCCGCCATCCCAGTGGGCGGCGTTCCGGTGACTGGGCCGTTGCCCGTCATCGTGAACGTGATCGGCTCGCCCCGGAGGGCCGGATTGCTGTCAGACACCATCGTGCCGTCGGGTCGCAAAGCCATGGCATAGGAACGACCGCCAGCTTGGTAGTGGAACATGCCCGGAGCCACTGCGGCCAGCGGAATGCTCAACGGCTCAGAGGGTCTCCCGGCTCGAACCTTCACATAGGCGGTCTCGGCGCCTGCCAGCTCCCACGGAACTTGGACGACCAGCGACTGGAGGGCCTCGGAACCCTCTGGCGGCACTGTGATGGAAGCAATCCTCCCCGCAACGCTCACATCCGCCGAAGGCGCGTCAAATGAGACGGTCACGCCCTTTCTTGACAGCGGCAGGCGGCGGACCTGGGGTTCGGGCGGCCTACCGGACGAGTGGCTCCCGAAGGCGGCACCCGCGATCGTGACCAGCGACCCTGGAGCCACGGCGGACGGCTCCAAGGTCGCGCTGCTGGCAACCGACGTCAGGGAGGGCTTGACCTCCGTCCGCTCGAACCTGAACTCGACGTTCAGGTCCCCCACCTTCGCCACCACGAACTGCTCGCCCGGATCCGCGCCGTATTCCACAGTGGCGAACAGGAGGCCACTGGGAGTCGTCATCGGCGATGTCCGCAAGATCCGTACTGACTGGCCGCCGGGGACAAACCGCACATCGCGGCCCGACACGGGCACTCCGAATTGATCGATTACTCGCGCTACGACGGACTCACGGGACGCTTCCCCTTCGAGCCCGGTGGCGTTGCGCCCGCGGAGGATGATGGCATCATGGGGCACGTTGTCCCCTACGACGCAGTAGTAGGGCACTGACAGTGAGTTGTCCGCGCCGCGAGCCGTAAGGCGGAGCGAACCTTCGTAGTGGCCGGGCGGAGGAAGTCTCCCTTCGAGCCTGACCTCGAGCAGGACCGATCGCCCCGGCTGCAACCGCACAGTCATCTGCGTTCGCCCTCCTACCGTCACGCGTGCCGAGCTCCCGCTCTCCCGCGGTACCACCGCCAGGGAATAGACCTGGAGTTCCGAGGTTGGGTTCGCGATCCGGATCTGACGGGATTGGGGAAACCTGGATGAACCCGATGGGCTAAGCGCGACTGTAGGCGGCACGACCGTCGCCCGCACATCGATTGCCGCAGCTACATTCAGCACGCCCGTCCCGGCAGCGGTCAGGCGAACGGGCTCCTCATCCTCCAGCATGTCGGCAGATGCCGAATTGATCAAGGCGGAGGCGACCTGGCGCGCCGTCAACTCAGGAAACGACTGCCACACCAAGGCCGCCGCACCGGCAGCCATGGGCGCGGCGAAGCTGGTGCCGCTGGCCGATCGGAAGCCGCTCGGCGTGTACAGCGTGCCTTGCGGATTGTAGCGGGGAGCAGCCGAATACACATCCAAGGAGGGAGCGACGAGATCGGGCTTGGGATGCAGCGCCAGGGTGGGCCCCCGTGAGCTGCTCGAATTGATGAACGCCCAGTCCTGCTCTGAAATCACGGGAGCCGGATCCAAGATCAGCTGCGCCTCAGTGTTTTCGAGCAGCTCCGCGATCGATTCGCCGTCCGTGCTGCCAACGAAGAACGCCGGGATGTCCGTGTCCTCCAGCAGCGCCATCCTCACCAGCGACTCGCCTTGGTGGTTCACGACCAACACGCCCGCAGCCCCCGCCGCATTCGCATGCTCAACCTTCTCCACGAAGTAGCAACTACCGCGATCGATGATGACCAGCCTGCCAGACAGCGATCCCTCAGGGAAGGGATGGCAGCCGCGTGGATCGCCTAGGTCGGCGGCCACGACCGCGGGAGCAGAGAGCGGGCCATCCGCGTCAGGTCCGGTGCCCGTTCTCGCTGGAAACGACGCCGTACCCACACGGACAGCCTGCTCGACTGCCGCAGAGTTGCCCGTACCCCCCACCGTGACGACCGCGGGCGCGTTGCCGGGGACGATGATCGTGCTCGCGGCGGGTTCGTCGCGAATGCCGCTCCCGCCGTTGTTGCCGGCTGCGGCGACGACCACCACGCCCAAGTCCTCCGCCATCCGCTGCGCCGCGACAACTAGCGCGTCGCACGGGTCGTCGGCGAACGCTCTGCCGCAGTCTCTACCGCTTGCGTCCCAGCGATAATACATGGGATTGCCTAGACTCAAGTTGACGATGTCCATGCCGTCCTCAATGGCGTCGTCCAAGGCGGAAATCACGGTGTGGTCGGCCGTGTAGTAGTTCAGCCCCGGAGTGCCGAAGACCTTGTAGACGCCAATGCGAGCCTTGGGAGCAATCCCGCTGACCATGCCCGCGGGCGTGTCGACCTCCTTGCCCGCAGCAATCATCGCCACTGCGGTGCCGTGGCCGCTGGCGTCCCAAGGTGACTCGTCATCGGGGGTCGATGTGGCGGGTGAGCGAGTGTTCAGCAGTTGGACGTAGCTCCTGGCAACCACGACCTTCGCGCTCGTCAGATGCAGATACTCCGGATCGCCGCGGGGATAGCTGGCCAAGGCAGGCAAGGAATCGTCACGAAACGCCCTGTGCTCGAAGTCCAAGCCGGAATCGACGATGCCGATCTTGATACCTTCGCCCAGTAGGCTCGCACCTTGGCGCAACGCGCGAGCGGCGGGCAACCCGATAATTTCCGGCGAAGACTGCAGTGCGGGCGCGTAGCGACGGACTGGCACGACCGCCCGCACGCCGGGAAGACGGCGGATCGCTGCAAGCTGCTCCTCGTCGCCTCTCACAAAGACGGCGCTCAGGACATTCTGCGTCGCACCTAGTACGGTCGCGCCGGTGGCACCGATGGCGGCAACACTCGAGTCCTGGTCGCGCGCAACCGCCCTCCGCAACTGGCGGATCGTAGCTAGCGCGGCCCTAGGCCGCGGGCCCATCGCCGGAGTCTGCCCGGAGGCCCGCAGGCGCTCGCCGGTTGACGGGACATCCAGCACGACCGTGTAGTCGCCCCACGGTTCTTGGGCCGCCAGTCTTGATGATGATCCACCGAGGCAGGCAAGCAGAGCCGCCCAGCAAACGAGTCTCGCTGTCCGAAGGCGATGGGGCTGACGGCTCACAGGTGTTCTAGGACCAGTATATTGTTCTCGGTGCCGGTGCAGTGTCAGCTCGCCGGCGATGCCCCCGGACCGCAATCGATTCGCCTAGCTCCGAGAAGGCCCAAGGCGCGCCTCCAGACACCGGAAATTGCTCCCACAAGAATCTTGGGCTCATCCGCAGATGTTGTGGGCATCGGGGGGCTGGGGAAGGTGACACTGCAGACCGACTTCCCCGAGCTCTCTGACGAAGCCGTCGATGTCTTCCTCGCGGACCGTGATCCCACGCCTCGTGCTAGAACGAGACCTCCAGGCGCCGCCTCGGCTTCCCGCCCATTCCTTGCGGCTCCTAGATCGCCCACGCCACACTCGCCACTCCTGCCTTCGGGCCGGTGGCGTGTGATGCTTGGGGATTGAATCGGTGCTCTCAGTCATTGACGCTTCGAGATAGGTGGGCCAGCCTAAGTCCTCGGAACTAGCTGGTACGTCATGCTTGGATTCCAGAATCCTCACGTAATCCTCTCTGGAGAGAGGGCAATTCGCTAGCCCCTGTGCTTGCGTCATGCTGATGCGAAGTTGCTGCGGGATGTAGTTGAGTTGGGAGCGCAGGTTCCGGGAGATCCCGTACCGCCCTATCCGTTTGCCTCGAATCGTCACCGTGACCAAGCTGTGCCTGCGCCCCTCCCTGACTTCCGCTCCCAGCTTCCTGTCGATCCTACGGGCTGCTCTCGGTGTGAACAGGCTCCTCCATTACAAGGTAGGTGCGAAGGACTCGAAGATCCTCAGCGGCACTCCGTCCCAAGCGCGACTCAGCATCCACGAGCCCATCGAAGGTGTCTAGGAGCTGAGCTACCAGCCCCTGAAAGGCATCATCGGTGTCGGTGCCGACCATCGCAATGTTCGCTGCCGCAAACGACGCCTCGAAGGTTGCAGGTCCGACTTGGGAGATTTCCGCGGGAATCGGCCTCAAGAGGTAATAGCCGGGCTCGCCCAAGTCCTCGATGAGTCGGTGCTCGACGCTCGGAATTATCCAATCCTCAAAGTGTCCACGCACAAGTCTCGTGGCCAGCGGAGTGAGCTGCCATCCGGCTCGGAACCGAGAGGGGTGGGTCGGCAGGAAACCGCTGTCGGGCCAATGCTTGACCACTGCTCCTCTCCTCGACTCAGCAGGCATGCGACCAGTGGCCCGAATCACGTCGTTGGGGACGATGTCGCGCCCGCAGACGTCCGGCCCGCAGACTCTGAAGCGCAGGTACCCGCAGCGTGGAGTCGATGGCGGACTAGGGAGGCACCTTGCCGGAGGCGAGTCAATGGACGGTTCAGTGTGTAGTGGCGACATCTGTCCCCTCCTCGATCCCTTCTCCCTCCTCCATCGTCATGTTGCGTGCCTGATCTGCCATCTCCTGCAGCCAGCGGCCCATACTGTCGGCCTTGTCCACAGTGAGCACCATGCCGACCCAGACGTTGCGCTGCAACCCGAACTCCGGCGATCGCTCCAGAACATCGCCCAGCTCACCATCTGGCGACACCTGCTGCGTGATCTCTTCCGGAAGCACTTGGGCCTCGTGATAGACATCTATGAAGATATCGCCTTGGGGCGTCACCCCGCCCCACCCGCCGTTGACCGGAACTACGCGGTACCCTTCGTCCTTCGTTATGCGGATCTCTAGATTCTTCGGACTCTCCATGCTGCTCCCCCCTTGCGGTGGCGAACACCGCCCTGCATCGCGATCCGTAGTGCTGCCGGAAGAGGCCACTCGCCTCGGTCTCTCACGTGTCGCCACCCGCAGCTGCGTGCCAACTCACTTGTGGTCCCAGTGACCACTACACGGCACGGTGGCGGCTTGAGCGTCTCACCGCGCTCGTCTGAAGCCGCGGAGCGTGACTGTAGCGACGTAGCCCTCCCGCGCACTAGCTGCAGGTTATCAGTCCGTGCCGAGCGGGGAAGGACAGCGTTCTGGAGCTGCACCATTGACAAACAAGAACCTCTGAGAGGACCGCACACCGGTCGGCAACCGGATCTTGGTGCGGGCGAGACTGCATTTCGCCGCAGGACGCCCAGATACGGCCAGTCTGCTCCAGGCAATACTTCACGTAGTGTCTGTTGGATGCGCGGGGGGCCGGGCGGAACGCTCCTCCGGCAGTCCGCGAGGCGGCACGGCCTGCCGGAGGAGTGCGGATGAAGGATCAGGCCTGCACTGCGTGGCCGCAACGCCTTGTGCCTGACCTGCCGCTCAGTGCCGCGACAGGACTCCGGCTGAGTCCCGGAGGGTTGCTTCGGGAAGCGAGCGTGGGGCGGTCAGGGGTTGGCCGGCTCTGGCGGGAGCGCCGGCGGAGGCGGTGAATTTGGTGCGGTCCGGCTGGTGAGGAGTCGTTGAAGGAGCAGAGGCATGGGCTGGGAGGGGGCCGGATGGTGTGCCGCTGGCCGGTGGGTGGCAGCCCTCGGCGGGAGGGCGGAGGCGACGCGGGAGGGTGACGGACGGTTGAGGGGAGAGGATCGTCGCGCGTCGGTGCGCTCCCCTGTGGTCTGTGGCGGCTCGAAGCGGGGCTTGCTCGCCTCACGGGGTGGGGGCTCAGAGTTCCGGACATGGGGTGACTTGGACAGTGTGGAATTCCGCACCTACGACGCCTGCAAACTCGCCCTCTACCATAATCTCGGTCACCTTCCCCAGCCCCCGACGCCCACAAATTCTGCGGATGAGCCGAGACTTCTTGCTGGGCATGTCCCTGAAGCTTCACAAGCCAGTCCCGTGACGCAGGCGAAGACCGCGACGCCCTAGCGCTTTCGGCGGGACCTGTGAGAGCTCAGCCCGTAACCGCCGGCACCGCCGGCCAAGAACAAGCCGAGAGCCTGAAGAATCTTGAAGTACAACTCGGATTGTTCGGGCAGTAGCGAGAGGGTCAGAAACGCGAACACGCCCACCCCGATCAATGCATACACGAGCCGAAACCAGCGGTCGGCGTTCAACTGTGCCGCAGCGTCTCTGTCCCTCGACGAGGCATTCTCTAGGAGCTGAGTGATGTGCTCACCATCCAGCTTCTAAGAGAGCGGGTGGAAGACGGCCGGGAGGTCACGCTTGCAGCGACGAACTCCGTAATGGCCTTAGGGATTGGCTTGGGACTCTGGCTGCCGCCGTGGCCGCCCTCGTCCTTCTCTGGACTCAGCGCCCCTGACTTCAAATCCTTGCGCACTCCAAGTACCTGTCCACCATGGCAGCCGTCTCGTCAAGGGCGGTTGCGAAGTACGCCAGAATGCCGGACTCCGGGTCCAGCATTCGATCTTGGACAGCTTGGGCGACCAAGAGCGCCCCGATCCACTGCCGACAGATTTCGCCTTCCTCAGACTCGTCCTCCAAGAGGCTGGCGAGGAGATCCATCTGGTCCGGCGATAGATTCGGCGACCAGCCGCTTCCCATCGGCACTTCCGGCGCTTCCATCAATGGGCTACCAAGCACGGTGTTAACCAGCTGCTCCTCCTCAAGTCCAAGCTTAGTTCGGCTTGAATCACCCACAAACGCATTATGCACGATCGCTGGTGCCTAGCCGGTCTCGGCCGGAGCGACAATCCTCGCAATAGCATGGCTGAGGGCGTGATGGGCGCGGACGGAGGCTCTCGAAGCGTCAGTCCCAGTGCGGCGGTAGCGGCACAGCGCAGCGGGGCGCGAGCCGGAAGTCCGGTGTTTCCCGCGCGCACAGGAGCCGCAAGGCCCGTGTGCGGCGGATCCGCCAGTCTCCCACGCGATGCCAGCAACCGGGCGAGTTAGCCAAGCGGCGACACTGTTGGACAATGCGAGCGCCGGAACCGGCTTCGGCCAGTGGGAGTCCGATCCGTTCTGGCCTAAGCTGCTGCGAGGTGGGAGGAGCAGGCCTTATGCGGACCGCAGCGGCAGGCCCGCCCCGACTTGTGCTGTTATTGGGCCCGGGCAGAGCGGGACCAGGTTAAGGACAGGGATTTCACAGTCTCCAACCTCTTGACATCTTCTCGGATCCTCCTGATCGTGGGGCCCGACCGACACTCTCACTTCCCCAGCCGTCGTCACCCTCCTAGCCAGCTTCCGCAAGTTCGCCTCCGCACTCCCCGAAACCCGCGCCGGCTCCAACAAGCGGTACTCCGTCGCGGACGCCGCGGCGTCCGCCCTTCTTAATGCAGGACCGTATTGCGGTAGCTTCCGTGATGGATGTCAAGCCGACATAGCTGCGGAAAGCAGTTCTCGTCCTAGCGTCGGCCAGCTGGTGTGCGCCAGACCAATGGGCCGGTGGACTCTCGACCCGTTGTCAAGGGCAACAAGCAGCATTGTGGGACTCGTCCCATGGCGACTCATCCCGTGACATTGGTTTCAAGAGCATGCGCGAAGCCGTGAGGAACCCCTTGCACTGCAAGATTGGAGAGGTCCGGCGCAGCTGCCGGGGCCAGGCCCCGCACCCCCGGAGTGTTTGCAGACATGGGGGAGTGCATCGACAGGCAGGGGGCATGAGCGGGTGCCGGTAGTTCCGGATGAGACTGCGACCATCAGCAGCTGGGTTTCTCCTTGGCCGCCACCCCTCCCTCCGCAGGGCCACGCACCGATAGGTTCCCAGACGGGTATTGCTCGGCTGGGTGCTCTCCGACAGGGTTCCCACCGGGACCACAGCCAGCAGCGCGCTGAGAGAGACCACGACAGCGCAGATCCGTGGCCGGGAACTGGGGAGTCACGGGGCGAGCTGCGCTGTGGGGCCGTCGCTTATCCGGAGTCGATCGGCGCGCAGCAGGGCTCCCAGCAGGTCCAGCAGTTTGCGCATGACGGCCACCAGAGCGACCTTCGGGGACTTGTCGCCCTAGGTGTTGAGTCTCTCGTAGAACTTCTTCATGTCGGGTTTGAAGCCTCTGGCAGAGACAGCGGCAATGTACAGCGCGTTGCGCACATGCCGGCGTCCACCGCGGATCCTGCGGGTAATGTAACTGCCCAGGTAGGGGTGCACCACAGTGGTCAGAACAGGCGTTGAGAGTGGCGTCTGAGGTAGCGTGTCAGCGTTGTAGAGAGCCTGTCAGGAGCTGCTGCCGTGAGAGCCGGAGTGCAGCGGAGGGGTCGGTTGTTGGGGGCGGCGGTTGGCATGGGTATGCTATGCAAGACGGTTCCCAACTCTGCAGCGATGGGTGCGGGCCTGTCTCGGTCACGCCACCGAGTCCGCACCCTGCATCCCGAGTGCTGACCGGCTGCGTACCAAGCGAACGCAACTCGAGGGGCACGGGACGGGCTCTGGAGAAGCATTCCGGACCATTTAGATGAGTTCTGACACAAATAGCACGCAATAAGTTGTTTCCATCTTCAAGAACACATGCTATGCTAGGAGCGTTGCAAGGCTTGGGGCGGTCGAGCGAGGTTCGGGCCGCGTGGGAAGCGAGAGATGAGTCGTCGGCGCGCAGCGAGAGGTAGCGAGGACCAGCGTCGAGCCGACCAGCGGGCCACGGTGCCAGAGCAGCGGGCAGTGGATTACCAAGAGCTGCAAGCGGCTTTCAATGCACTGCAGGCCACCAACGCGGCACTGCAGGCGGAGAACGCGCGGCTGCTGGAGCGCGTGTCCGAGCTGGAGCGGCGCTTGGGCTTGGACAGCACGACCAGCAGCAAGCCGCCCTCCAGCGACGGCCCGCGCAAGCCGCCGGCCCGGCGCCGGACCTCCAGTCTGCGGGGCAAGTCCAAGCGCAAGCCGGGCGGGCAGAAGGGGCACAAGGGCACCACGCTGCAGCGCACGGATCAGCCCCACCAGGTCCAGAACCACTGGCCGCAGCAATGCAGTGACTGCGGCGCGCCGCTGGAGGCCGCGGACGCGACGGGCCAGCCGGTGGCGCGGCAGGTGTTCGACCTGCCCGAGCCGCAGCCGCCGGAAGTGACCGAGCACCGCGCCCACGCCTGCCACTGCGCGCAGTGCGGCAGCACGACGCGGGCGGAGTTCCCGGAGGGCGTGCAGGGCCCGGTGCAGTACGGGCCGCGCCTGGCGGCGGTGGTGGTGTATCTGCAGTGCGCGCACTTCCTGCCCGAGCGGCGGCTGGCGCAATGGCTGCAAGACCTGTTCGGAGTGAGTTTGTGCGCGGCGACGGCGGCGCGGATGACGCGCACGCTGGCCGATCGCTGGCAGGGGTTCACTGAGCAAGTGCACGCTTGGATCCGGACCTCGGCGCCGGTGAAGCATCTCGACGAGACCGGCTACCGCATCCGGGGCCGGACGCAGTGGCTGCACGTGCTGAGCACGCCGCTGCTGACGTTCTATCGCACCAGCGCGAAGCGGAGCGCGGTGGGGCGGGGCCTAGTGGGCTGCCTGGTGCACGACTGCTGGCAGTCGTACTTCCGGGTGCCGGGGGTGGTGCATGCGCTGTGCAACGCGCACATCCTGCGCGAGCTGCAGGCGCTGGTGAAGATCGACCAAGAGGATTGGGCGGGGCGCCTGCAGCGGCTGCTGCGACGGGCGGCGCGGGCGGTGCGCATGGCCAAGCGGCTGGGAGTGCCGCTGCCGGACTCGCTGCTGGAGCGGATCCGGAAGCGGTACGAGCGGCTGGTGCAGGAGGGGCTGGACTACCACCGCGGGCTGGAGCCGCTGGCGCGGGGCCGGCGGGGGCGGAAGAAGCGGCGGCCAGGGCACAATCTGGCGCTGCGGCTGCGGGACCGCCAAGCGGACGTGCTGCGCTTCCTGACGGACTTCGCGGTGCCGTTCACGAACAACTTGGCCGAGCAGGACCTGCGCATGATGAAGCTGCGGATGAAGATCTCGGGGTGCTTCCGCACCGAGCAAGGGGCGCGGGATTTCGCCACGCTGCGCAGCGTGCTCTCGACTGCGCGCAAGCAAGGCCGCCATGCGATCGAGGCCCTGCTGACGCCCCCGGACGAGCTGTTCGCCAGCCTGAAGTTCTAGCCCGGCCCTCACGCGACCCTCGACGGACTTCCGTTGGCCCCTCTAGCCCGATCCGAGCTGCAGCTCGACTACCTGGGCAGTTACCGGGTAATGCGGAACTGGCCCGAGTCACAGTCGTAGGGAGCGACACCTGCGAGGGCCGCGATCTGGCGCCGGTCAGCGCCAGCCTCGCGATTGTGACGCGCCGGACGCATGTCTCGCGGAGCTTGTCAGCGAGCTGGTCGAGGTGCGTGACTCGGTAGAGGGGCAGCCTCTCCTTGGCTAGGTCGACGCTGGCGTCCAACACTCGTCGGCTGTGATCGCGACACTGCGTAACGTTGCAACGGGCTTGGTAGGCATTCCAAGACAACCCGAATGGATGCGGCTGTCCAGATCCGCCACGCTTTCGGGAGGCCGCTCGAACTGTGCGATGCTATACCCTCGCTGGGGCTGGCCGCCGCTCTGCGGCTGCTCCGGCACTCCAGCGCCACCATGAACACTACCCTGCTTCGCTGCTCGATCATCGCTGCGTTGGGCGGCCTGCTGTTCGGATTCGACACCGCGGTCATCTCAGGCACCACGGATCACTTGAGGGAGGTCTTCAGCCTCAGCGGGTTCAGCCTAGGCTTCACTGTGGCCAGCGCGCTGATCGGAACCATCCTCGGCGCGCTGCTCGCCAGTCGCCCGGCCGACTCCATCGGACGCAGGAGCACTCTGATCTGGATCGCCGTGCTGTACCTGGTCTCCGCCGTCGGCAGCGCCGTGGCTTGGGACTGGGTGTCGTTTCTCCTGTTTCGCTGGCTGGGCGGTCTCGGAGTCGGAGCGTCCTCGGTGGTGGCTCCGATGTACATCGCGGAGATCTCCCCTCCTCGATTCCGCGGGCGGCTGGTTGCAATCACCCAGTTCAACATCGTGCTGGGCATCTTGGCCGCCTACCTCTCGAACTACGTTGTCGCCCAAGCGGCTTTGGGCGCCTTGGAGTGGCGGGCCATGTTCGGCGTCGAGGCCCTCCCAGCCGCAATCTTCCTAGCGCTGATGTTCCTCACTCCTCGGAGCCCGAGGTGGCTGGTGGCCCGCGGAAGGACTGCGGAAGCCAGCGACGTGCTGCGGATGGTCGGAGCAGCCGACGTGGACCGCGAAGTGCGAGACATCGAGCAGTCGCTGGCCGAGGCGGCGACGGGCGCCCCGGAGCCGCTGCTCCAAGCCAAGTACCGTCGCTCCGTGCAGCTTGCGGTAGCAATCGCAACGTTCAACCAGCTGTCGGGGATCAATGCACTGATGTACTACGCGCCTCATATCTTCCGCATGGCAGGCGCCGGAACAGACTCCTCCCTCGGGCAGTCGGTGATCGTAGGCTGCACGAACCTTGTCTTCACCATGGCAGCACTTCTGGTTATCGACCGCTTCGGTCGGCGCAAGCTGATGATCGTGGGATCGATCGGCTACATCGTCAGCCTAGCGGCTACGGCGGGGGCGTTCTTCACCTTCGGCACGGACTTCTCCCCCGCGGGCAGCCTAGTCGTGCTCGCCAGCCTGATGGTGTTCATCGCATCCCATGCATTCGGCCAAGGCGCGGTGATCTGGGTCTACCTGAGCGAGATCTTCCCCAATCGCGTCCGCGCCCGCGGCCAAGCGCTCGGCAGCTTCACGCACTGGGTGTTCGCGGCCCTGATCTCTTGGACCTTCCCGGTCATCGCGGACATCTCGGGGGGATATACCTTCGCATTCTACTCCAGCATGATGGTCCTGCAGCTGCTCTGGGTGCTCAAAGTGATGCCGGAGACGAAGGGTGTCCCGCTGGAGAAGATCCAGCAGCGAATCCTGAACAGCTAGGCTGCCGAGCGCACTCGGCCCGAGCCCGCTAGAGGACCTAGAGCGATTCCGCCGTGAATTGCACGGCCGTCCCGGCCGGGACCTGCGCGTCCAGCTCCTTCCCGTCGTAACGCACAACGAATGGATTGCCGCGCTGGGACAGCACGCGTGCCGAGACCAGCCGCATCGACCGCCATTCGATGTCCACCACGAATCCTCCGCGCGCCCGCAAGCCTTCAATGCTGCCGGTGGGCAGCGCGGAGGGAAGAGCGGGCAGCAGGTGCAGGTAGCCCGCTTGACCGGCCTGCACCTCGCTGTCCCCCAAGGGCGTACCGTGTGGATCGTGGCTCTGCAGCAGCATCTCGGCGATGCCAGCCGTCGCGCCGAAGTTCCCGTCGATCTGGAACGGGGGATGGGCATCGAAGAGGTTCGGGTAGAGGCCGCCCCGTCGACCATCGAGTTGGCGCGCGGACTCGTCGGGCACCGGGGCCAGCAAGCCCTCAAGTATGCGGAAGGCGCGATCACCGTCCAGCAGGCGGGCCCACAGATTGACTTTCCAGCCCATTGACCAGCCGGTGGCGCCGTCGCCGCGCAGCTCAAGGGACTTGCGCGCCGCCGCGAAGAGATCCGGAGTGCCGTAGGGGGTGATCTCGACTCCCGGGTGCAAGCCAAAGAGATGGGACACGTGGCGGTGCTGGTTCTCGGGATCGTCCACATCCTCCAGCCACTCTTGGAGCTGGCCCAGTCGACCGATCCGGTTGGAAGCGATTCGGGAGCGCGCCCGCGAGAGCTGCTCGCGGAAGTCCTCGTCCACTCCCAGGACTTCAGCCGCCGCGATGGTGTTCCCCATTAGGTTGCGGATGATCTGGTGATCCATCGAGGGGCCCATGACCAAGCCGCCGTTCTCGGGCGAGTTGCTGGGGCCCGAGACTAGCGAACCGTCCGGCCGCTCGACCAGAGTGTCCAGAAAGAACTCGCAAGCGCCCCGCATGAGCGGATAGGCGGTCTCTCCCAGAAAGCCCACATCCCCGCTGAATTGGTACCGCTGCCAGAGGTCTTGGCAGAGCCAGGCCCCGCCGGTCGGCCAGATTCCATGGTTGGAGTGGTTAATGGGGGCCGTCCCCCTCCAGAGGTCGAAGTTGTGATGCAGGACCCATCCGCGAGCGTCGTAGTGCTCGCGGGCGGTCTCGGCACCCGAGGCGGCAACCTCCCGGAGAGCGGTGAACAGTGGCTCGTGAGTCTCCGGGAGCGCCGTCATCTCGGCGGGCCAATAATTCATCTCGGTGTTGATGTTGACCGTGTACTTGCTCTCCCACGGGGGCTCGTCCGACTCGTTCCAGAGGCCCTGCAGGTTGGCGGGTTGCCCGGATCCCCGACTGGACGAGATCAGAAGGTAACGGCCGTACTGGAACAGCAGGGCCACAAGGTGCGGGTCGGGTCGGGAAGCAAACTTGGCGATGCGCTCGTCCGTCGGGTCTCTGGCGGCGGGCGTGCTGCCCAAATCGATCCGCACTCGCCCGAAGAGCTGGCGGTGGCTGGCCGATGCCTCCTCGCGCAACTCCTCGAAGGACAGGCCGCCTGCCGCCTCCAAGACCGCCAGATTGCGGTCTTGAGGGCTCGCCGAAACATCACGGTAGTTCACGAAGTTGGTTGCCCCTGCGATGACCAGCAGCGCCTCGCCGGCTCCGTCCACCCGAAATCCGTCGTCCTCCATCGTCACGACTCCGTCCGTCGTCACGGCAACCCGGGCCTCGAAGCGGATCGCGCCGCCCTCGACCCCGCCAGCCAGACGGTACATGCCGCGATCCTCGCCGATCGCCTCGATTGCATGGAAAGTACGCAGGCTGGCCGCGAACCGGAGTTTGCGCTCTCCCTCGGCTGTCAAGTGGACGGCGAGAAGCTGCTTCGGGAAGCTGGCGACGACCTCTTGCGAGTAAGTGGTGCCGTTCGAGCGGAAGCGGACCCTCGCCACCGCCTCGTCGATGTCCAGCGAGCGTCGGTAGCCCCACAGGTCGGACTCGTCGACCTCGGGGCGCGAGATCAGCAAGTCCACGAACGACTGGTACGCCTCCTGCCGCAGCGGATCGCTCATGAACCGTTGCATCGCCAGCTCCTCGGCTTGCCGCTGCTGGCCATCGTCGAGCAGCGCGCGGATCGGCCCCAGCCAGCGGTGTGCGCCTGAGTTGGCGTAGCTGCGCGGGCCGCCCCGCCACACGGAGTCCTCATTGATCTGGATGCGCTCGGTACTCGCGCGTCCGAAGACCATTGCTCCGAGGCGCCCGTTCCCCACTGGGAGGGCCTCGACCCATTGCTGGGCGGGAACCGGATACCAGAGCTCCATGCCAGCCCCGGCACGGCCCCCCTCGCAGCCCGGAAGGCCTGCGGCCGCAGCCGCAACGGCCAAGAACTCTCTCCGACTTGGGCGCTGATGCATCGAAACCAGTGTATTCGACCGCCTCAGGGACGAGGTCCAGCCTGGAAGCTGTACACTGGCAGCTTCGGCGCTGGTCTCGGCGGCGCCGTCCTGAGAAGCGATGAGAATCCCGCCAACCGCTCCACTGGCCGCCACCTTGATGCTGGCCGTGGTCACCGCCTCCCCGCAGGTCCCACCCGGGCATGTGGACCCTGCTCCCGTGCTGGAGGCCGTCGCCGCGGCGATGGGCGTCGACCGGCTGAAGTGCGTCAGCTTCGCGGGAACCGGCTACGCGGGAATGGTTGGACAGAACGTCACTCAGAACACCGACTGGCCGCTGGGCGAGCCCCTGGAGCAATACGAGCGCACCATCGACTTCGAGAGCCGCTCCTCAGTCGAGCGGTTCACTCGCGAGACTGGACAGAACCCGGCATCTTGGAAGTACGGCCCGGGCTGGCGGGGCGGCACGCCGTGGCAGAGCCGGCCGCGCCAAACCTTCGCGGTGTCGGGACCGTACGGATGGCATGTCGATGGCGAGAACTCGACTGCCGTGCCGGCGCCCAAGGACGCTGAACTCTGGCAGCTGGACATCTGGATGACGCCCCATGGATTCGTGCGGGCGGCGCGGCTTCCGGAGGCAAACACCACCGCGATCTGGCGCTGGGAGCTGGGTGAGAGTGGCCGCGACGGCGCCACGACGGGTTCCATCGAGAAGGTCATCGTGCTCTCAGCCACGGTGCTGGGCAAGTACCGTGTCAACGCCACCGTCCGGCAGGGCGACATCATCCAGCGCACGCAAACGCGAGTTCCCCACCCCGTCCTCGGCGACATGAACTACGAGCACGAATACACCGAATGGCACGATCTCGGCCAAGGAGTCGTGTTCCCGGCGGGATGGCACCACCACGACGGCTGGGACGACGAGCGCCAGGTGCCGCTGCTGAGCGGCGGCCACAACAGTTTCGGCGGATCATTCCCTGACATGCGGATGAACGACTGCGAAGCACCCGAGGTGCCGGAGCACGTCAGGCAGAACGCCCCTGCGGAACCCGCGCTCACGGCCGAGAGTCTCGCCGACGGAGTCTGGCTGCTGGGAGGCTCGACGCACAACAGCGTGTTGGTCGAATTTGAGGACTTCGTGGCGGTAGTTGAGGCGCCGCTGGACGAGGTCCGGTCCCTGGAGGTCATCGAGAAGATCGTCGAGCTCGTGCCTGAGAAGCCGATCCGCTACCTCGTCAACACGCACGCGCACTACGACCACTTGGGCGGGCTGCGCACCTACCTCCACATCGGGGCCACGATCATCACGCACCAGAGGAACCGCCTCTTCTACGAGTCCGAACTGCTGAACTACGAGCCCCGCACGCTGCAGCCCGACATGGTTTCGCTGCATCCGCCAACAGAAATCTCTGAGGGATACACGATGGAGGATGTGGACGAGAAGTACGTCCTCAGCGACGGGCAGCGCTCAATGTCCATTCACTACGTGCAAGGGCTCGGCGTCCACGTGGAGGGCATGCTCATGGCATACCTGCCCCAAGAGCGCATCCTCATCGAGGCGGACCTGTATGATCCGGGATTGGCGCCCGCCGAGGCCGCGCGGCCCACGCTGACCGAGCAGGTGCTGTTGCGCAATGTCCGGCAGAATCGGCTTGAACCGGATACGGTGGCCCCGATCCATGGCGAGGCCACAGCTTGGGACGAGTTCCTAAGGGAATCTGGACAAACTTCAGCCGAGAATTAGAATCAGAGTTCCACCCAATCAAGGGTTCGCCAGAAGTTTCCATTCCGACGACACCGAGGGTTAGTTGACGTTCCTTATGTTAGCGAATCACAAGACGCGAAGCGAAAACAACTGACGGATCTAGACTCTACCGATCATTATGCTCGAACGCTCTTCCGAGGAACAAAATCGCAGCTGCGGCCAGGTGCAGCGCATACGCAGCAATATAATCTGGTGTACTTGTTGAAACTGGACCTCTTCCATGTGCTCCTTCATTGTTTCTTATCTCCGGGAGTCCTGACTTCAATGTGGCATAGAGTTGTTGAAATGGTCGTTCCGTATAGGATGGAAACAGCCCTTTTTTTCTTGCGGTTTTCAGGAGCATTGATACCGTGTGTTGGTTTTCGAATGACCATCCCTTCTTGTGAAATATCGTCTTCATCGTACTCTCGAATGCGCAGTGTGCAGAGACAATTGCAGCCTCTAATTTTCCTTTTCTATAGTGAGAATGAGCATCCATGAACTCGTCACGTGGACGTTCAAATCCCTTGAGACTCAAGAATTGAAGGGCTGGCTGAACCACCCCGGTATGCACAAGTTCTGAATCGATCCGAATAATTCGTTGATTCTCAAACCGATATCCAACACCGGCACGCTGGAATCGAGTATTCAATTCCTGAACTGCGTCATCCGAATCTTGAGTAATTCCAACGTCCAGACGTTGACGTCTTGTCAACAGATTGCCAATTTTACTGACCGGAGCAAAAGTCTTGCGCAGGTGCCACCTCGCGTGAGGGGTGTCGTGCGCAAGCAGGGTCAGAGGAGTTCCTGCAGAGAATGTGGGGCTGCTACTATTCATATAGGGAGTTTATGGAGCGGACCATTTGGAGAGCATTGAATCTATACTGTGCGAGTCCTCCCTGTCATAGACGTCGATCCGTCCGCCCCCCAGTTGCCTCCACACTCCGCTGTGTGGTATCCTATGGTCATGTTCTTGGTGCCACTCCTTGTCTTCTCCAAACTCACTGAAGCGCTGCAGTTCGATGTAAAGAAAGCAGTCGTTGAAGAAATCAGAAATGGCCGGTCTTTTTGGGCTGTAAGCAGAATGGTAGGCGTCCATCAGTCCACGGTTCTCCGCTGGTGGGTCCTCTACAGTGCTAAGGGCGTCAACGCACTCCACAGACGCAAGAGGACAGGACGACCGCCCAAGCTGAAGAACCGCCACTGGCAATGGATGCTGAATACAGTGGTGACCAAGACGCCGCAGCAGTTGCGGTTCGAGTTCGCCCTGTGGACCGCCAACATGGTGCGCATGGCTCTGCAGGAGAAATTCGGATTGCAAGTGAGCCGCTGGACGGTGCAACGCGCCATGAAGAAGTTGAATCTCACCCCGCAGAAACCCAAGAAGAGAGCGTTGAAGCATGACCGTGAGAAGGTCCGGAAATGGCAGTTTGAGACGTTTCCGGCACTAGTGAAGCGTGCGGTCCAGGAGGGCAAGACGATAGTATTCGCAGACGAGTCGGGCCTAGCAGCGCAGTGCGTGTACGGGAGGACCTGGGGCCGAAAGGGAGAGACGCCGATTGTGAAGACGGCGAACTCGAAGTACCGAGTGAGCATGCTGGCAGCGATCAGTCCGGACGGCAGGTTGCACTGGAAGCTGCATGAAGGTTCCGTGAGCGCACTGACATTCATTGAGTTCCTGGAGCAGGTGAAGCAGGCTACTGCAGGGACCGTGATCGTGGTTGTGGACAATGCGAGCGTGCATACAGCGAAACTGGTTCGGGAATGGTCGAAGGCACAAGAGGGCCAGATCGAGTTGGAGTATCAGCCGACGTACAGCCCGGAAGTGAACCCGGTGGAGATCCTGTGGGCGTGGGTGAAGAGTCGGGTGAGTCGGATGCTGAGCAAGACGAAGGCGGAGATGAGGAAGAACCTGAAAGCGGCGTTAGAACGACTGAGCGAAGACAGTGAGCTGGTGAAGAAGTTCTTCAGTGAGCAGGATTGCAAGTACATTGAGCAGGCATTGAAGGCAGCATGAGTCTAGTTGTAGGTCACATCACTTGGGGAATCCAACTGCTCGAACAGGCGAACCTCTATAGCTTGACTCTTGAATTCTCTGTACTTCACTCGACATCTCCCGGTGCCTGTGCAACGATGTTCTCTAACGCGAGCCTGCGAAATCTGGCCCGCTTTATGAGTGCAAGACTTTTGCACCGGTCAGTACAGATGAACCGAAAACTGTACTCAATGATATCAATGACCATATCAACTTGCGGCGAATAAAGCAAGCAAGAAATGCAGTTCTGGTGCGGAGTGCAGTTCGGGTACCTATTACGGCCATCACTCAAATCCATAACACCGTGCTCTCGTGAAATAGTACTTTCGATACCTTTCCAGACATGTGCAGTATTCCACGAACGTGAATGACTCAATCGAACGATTGTCTCGTTGCTTCCAATTGCTGTACGCCAAATATGAACTATCTGAATGCGAAGTTCCTTAGGTAGGTTGTGATAGACATAAATATCAGGATAACTTCCTTCGATGAGTTTTCTTCGATGAGAATAAAGATTCACGACTGGCACCGGAATACTAACCTCGTCTGCTTTCTTGCGAAGAGCGAATCAACCCAACACACCACCTCGGTGAACTGGATGCACTTGACACATACTCTGCTTTTCAACATTGCATCCGATGACAATTAATGAAACGTCTAATTCACTGCACAGCCGTCGCTATAGTCCTACTGGTTGCGTAGCTTGTCACGGCTTATCGGTCAGACATACTGGCGCTGCGCGTCTCCAACCTGTTAGGAACTCTCCGTTACTCTAGGCATCGTCAAGCGATCAGCTCTGGAATCACTTGGCCGCCGATCTGGGAGAGCTGCTTGAACCGGCCCCCGTGGAAGTAAGTGAGCCGGTTGTCGTCCAAGCCCATCAGTCGCAGCCAAGTCACATGCAGGTCGCGCAGCGGGTGGACCACTTCGACGGCCCGGTTGCCGACCTCGTCGGTCGCGCCGACAATCGCTCCCTGAGGCACTCCACCACCGGCCATGACGACCGCCATGGCGTCGGCGTTGTGCCCGCGCCCGTTGGGATCCACGCCGCCACGGCGGTTGTTGTCGGGAGTACGGCCAAACTCGCCGGAGATGACTACCAATGTCTCGTCCAGCATCCCGCGGGTGTCGAGGTCCCGGATTAGGGCCGCCAGCGGCTGGTCGACGCTCCGGATCCGGGCCGAGTGGTTCCGCTCTAGGAAGTCGTGGCTGTCCCAGCCTCCGGAGAAGATCTGGACGAACCGCACGCCCTTCTCCACCAGCTTGCGCGCCAACAGGCACTGGCGACCGAAGGCGGCGCTCTCCTTGACCTCCAAGCCGTATTGGCTCCGGACGCGGTCGGGCTCACTCGCGAGATCGACCAGCTCCGGCACCTCCGCCTGCATGCGGAAGGCCAGCTCGTAGCTCTCCATGCGGGCCGCCAGCTCGCCGTGAGACGGATGGCGACGGGCATGCCGGCGGTTCAGCTCGCCCAGCATGTCGAGGCTGCGGCGCTGCTGGTCACGGGACTTCCACGCCGGCCGGTCGAGGTCCAGCAGCGGCGAACCGGACGGCCGCAGCAAGGTGCCTTGATAGTGCGCGGGCAGAAAGCCGTTGGACCAGTTCCCGGCCCCGCCTTGGGGGAATGCCAGCTCGGTCATCACCACGTAGCCGGGCACGTTCTGGTTCAGGCTGCCCAAGCCGTACGTCATCCAAGCGCCGACTCCGGGGTCGGCCCCCAGCGTGCTGCCGGTATTGAGGTGGTAGAGCGCGTCGGGATGGTTGACCGACTGCGCCTGGCAGCCCCGGTAGATGCACAGCTTGTCCGCCACTGCCGGGTCGGACAGATGCACGAACTGGTCGCACATCTCGATTCCGGACGCACCCGCCTTGCGGAACTGAAACGGGCTGCCCACGTAGTAGGTCTTCGCCGTCAGCTCGACCAGAACCTGGTTCGGATCCCGGGCAGACTCGGTGAGGTGCAAGTCTGTGAGCTTGGGCTTCGGGTCGAAGGTGTCCATGTGGCCCGGACCGCCTTCAAGCACCACGAAGATGCACGCCTTGGCCTTGGCCGGAAGCATCGGGGGCTTTGGCGCCAAGGGACCTCGGGACGAGGCTTCCTCGCCCGCCAGGAGGTCGGTCATGGCCAAGGTGCCAGCCGTGGCTCCCAATCCGAAAAGCAGTTGGCGCCTCCCCATGAGGTCCGCTTCCCGGCGGACGGAGGGCGCTGTGCGGAAGGGCGTGCTAGTAGACATAGGCGAACTCGTTGGAGTTGATCAGCAGCAGGCAAAGCTCGGCCAGAGCCCGGGTCCGCTCGCTGACGTCGGCGGGCCCCGGGTCGCGAACGTAGTCCTCGTAGACCGGCAGCCATTCCTCGTACTCGAACGGCGCCCCTGTGAACTCCTCCACCAAGGAACGCGTGATCCGGGTCGGAAACACAGGGGGCTCGGGCGTCGATCTCGTGAACTCACGCTCCAGCCCGGAGACGAAGTCGGCCAGCTTGCCGCGCAGCTCCGGTTCGGGGGCGCGGGAATAGGCCAGCCAGAAGGCCCTGTCAATCTGCGAGGCCACATCAGAAGCTGCCGCCTCAAGCCGTCGCGCGAAGGCAATCGAGCGGCGGGCCGCGTAGTCGGAGTTCATTAGGGTCAGCGCTTGCGGGCTGACCGAGGAGGAGTCTCTCCGCTCGCAGGAGTCGTTGGGGCTGGGCTGGTTGAACACCTGCATCAGCGGATCAGCCTGGCCGCGCACCTTGTAGGCGTAGATCGACCTGCGGTTCCGCTCGCGCGGAGTTCGCGAGGGCTGGTAGGCGGGGGCGATCGAGAACTGGATCATGCGCGGCTGCAGCGCCACGTCCAAGTTGATCTCCGGCTTGGCGGGCACGCCGCCGACTGAGGCGGTCATCTCTCCCGCAGCCAGCAGCAGGCTGTCCCGCAACTCTTCGGCGGCCATCCTGCGAGGCTCGAAGTAGGCCAGCAGGCGGTTCTCCGGATCCAGCTCCCGCACTTGATCCATGTCGGCCCGCTCCCCGCTCTGCCGATAGGCCTCGGACCCCATGATCGTGCGGTGCAGACGCTTCAGCGACCATCCGCCGGCGACGCAGTCCGCCGCCAGCCAGTCCAGCAGCTCCGGGTTGACAGGCTTGGAGCCAAACGCGCCGAAGTTGTTCGGCGTGGCGACGATCCCGCGCCCGAAGTGGTAGGACCAGACGCGGTTGACGATCGATCGCGCCGTCAGCGGGTTTCGCGGGTCGACGATCCATTCCGCGAGGGCGAGGCGCCGCCCCGCCAAGTCGTCAGGCAGGGCGTACTCGTCCCGCCCGCCGCCGTGGACGGTCGGCAGCTGCGCGGCGCTGAGCACGCCGGGCCACACCGACTCTCCGGGAGCATGTACGGATCCCCCGTCCAGAATCGCCGAGTCGGGACGCCAGCTCAGGTCCAGCTTTTCGGGCACGCGGAGCTTGCGGCCGTTCCCGGGAACATAGTCGGGGCCGTTGAAGACCGTCTGCGCCAAGGGCCGATAGCGCTCCAGACGCCTCGTCCAGATCCATTCATCCTGGCGGCGCACCTTGAGGCGGCCCTCCTCCTCCGAACTGAGTCCGTAGTGCCGGGGCGGCTTCTCCTCGTCGGGCAGGTTGGTCCTCTGCTTCTCCGGCACGTAGGGGCGCCCGCGCTCGGCGAACCATTCGCGGGCGGCGTCCTCGATCTTCCGCTCCAGCACCTGCTTGTGCTGGCTGGCGAAATCACGCAGCTTGGCCACGTGCTCGCGTCCAGACTCGAAGCCCGCCAAGTTCTCGTCCGGGAGGAACGGAGCCTCGCGCTCGGCCATCTGCGTGGTGGCCAAAGCCGCGTAGATGCGGTAGTAGTCCCGAGTCGGAACGGGATCGGCCTTGTGGTCATGACACTTGGCGCAGCGCAGCGGCAGGGACAGGAACGCCTGGCCCACGCTGTGGACGACATCATCCAAGTAAGCTTGGCGAGCCATCTTCTTGGGGACCATCGCGGACCCCCACGGACCCATCCGCAGAAAGCCGGTCGCGACCACCATCTCCGGATCGCTCGGGTCCAGCTCGTCCCCCGCCAACTGCTCCTTGACGAAGCGGTCGTAGGGCTTGTCCCGGTTGAAGGCCCGGATCACGTAATCGCGGTAGCGCCAGGCGTTGGAGCGCTCGTAGTCGTTGGAATTGCCCGCCGTGTCGGCGTAGCGCACGACGTCGAGCCAGTGGCGGCCCCACTGCTCGCCGTAGCCGGGGCTGGCCAGCAACCGATCGACCAAGCGATCCCACGCACCTGGCGAAGTGTCGCCCAAGAATTCCCGAGCTTGCTCGGGAGTCGGCGGCAGGCCGGTCAGGCCGTAGCTGGCCCGGCGCAGCAGCGTCAGACGTTCAGCCCGCGACGCGGGCTCCACACCGGCGCCGTCAAGAGCCGCCCGGTGAAAAGCGTCAACCGGATTGGAGGCCTCGACATCCGGGACGGGAGGTGCCTCCACCGGACGGAACGCCCAGACATCCTCCGGCTTGTACCGGCGCCGGGTCCACTCATCCGTCTGCCCTCCGCTAGTGGGGACCTCCACTCCGCCGGAGGGGCCTCCCCACTCTCCGGTTGCGGCCCGAATCGACTCGGCTCGCTCCGGGGAAGGCCAAGCTGCGCCCAAGTCAATCCACTCCCTGAGCAGTGCGACCTGCTCCTGGCTCAGACGGTCGTTCTCCTTGGGGGGCATGGGAAGCCACGCAGCGTCCCCGCTCACAGCTTGGAAGAGCGCGCTCCCGCCCGCGTTACCCGGCACCAGCGCGGGCTCGCCAGACTGCCCGCCTCGCAGCAGCCCTTCTCTGGATGTGACGTCCAACTCCGCCAGCAGCACTGCTGGGTCCTGCCCGTGGCAAGCCGCGCACTTGGCGCTGAGCATCGGCTGAATCTCCAGCGCGAACAGCGTCTCCGACCTCTCGGGCGGGCCCGGCTCAGATGCGCCGGCAACGAAGACGACGAGGCCTGACAGGGGAAAACGAAGCCAGCGGAATCTATCGATCATCAAGCGACCTTGCTCTCAATCACGGCGCGTAGGCAGCCACAGTGACGGGCGATCCATCCAACGGCTGACCGAGCCTGTAGAATTAGTATAGCGGTGGGCGCCCGTAGCTCAGCTGGATAGAGCGCTTGCCTCCGGAGCAAGAGGCCGCAGGTTCGAATCCTGCCGGGCGTACCACACCGCTCTCCACGCAGCCACGCGGGACAGCCCCCGGACCCCGTCAGCGGTTGTAGTGGGGAGTCGGCCCACGCAGCTCCTGCCAGACCCGGTCGCAGGCCCGCAAAGCGTCCTCTGCAAGCGGGCCGCACTCAGCCGCGCGGAGGTTATCCTCCAGGTGCGCCTGCTTGGACGCCCCGACGATGATGCTGCCGACTCCCTCCTGGTGGCATGCCCACCGTAAGGCCAGCTCCACCATGGAGATACCGAGGTCGCCAGCCAGCCCTCGCAGTGACTCGACGGCGCGAAAGTACGGGCCGTGCCAGAAGCGGTCCAAGTACATCTGGTTGCCGTCGAAGCGGGTACCGGGAAGCGGGCCGGAGGCGAGCGACTGCTTGCCCGTGAGCAAGCCTCCGGCGAGCGGATTGTAGCAGGCGTTCGCGATCCCGTAGCGCGTGGTGAACTCCAAGTACTCCTGCTCGATCCCCCTAGCGAGCATGTTGTACATGGGCTGGGCGACGGCCGGCGGCTCGACGCCCCACCCGCACATCAAAGCGTCCATTTCCGCCATCTGCCAAGCAGCGTAGTTCGAGACGCCGAAGTGCCGGATCTTGCCGGCTTGGCGCAGCTCCTGCATGGCCTCCAGAGTGTCCTCAATCGGCACCTCTCGATCGGGCATGTGCAGGTAATAGACGTCGACGCAGTCCGTCCCCAGCCTGCGGAGGCTCGCCTCCGCCGCCCGCCTGACGGCCGCCGGCGCCAGGCCGCCGTAGGCGTCGGGTCCGGCCCCCATCTTCCCTCGCACCTTCGTGGCGAGCACCACATGCTGGCGGCGTGCGCCCAGCACGCGCCCGGTGATCTCCTCGGACAGCCCTTGGTTGTACACGTTAGCCGTGTCGATGAAGTTCACGCCGCTGTCCAGAGCGCAATCCACCATGCGCGCCGCGTCGGACTCGGCGACCTGCGACCCGAATGTCATCGTGCCGAGGCAAACCTTGGAGAGATTCAGCGTCGTTCGCCGCTGCCGGCTCGCGTTAGGCAATCCCATGCCCACGATTGTGGCAATATCCGGGTGCGGGGAGCGAGTTGGCTGCGGCTGTCGGTCAGCGGCGGACCGGATTGACGAAGGCTCCGTTGGCCGCGACATCCCACACTGCGACGCGGGCCCACTTCCAGTCCGGGGCCCGCACCTTCCAAGCATGCTTTGCGGAGCTGAACTCGCCGCTGTCCGACAGGTCCACGACATGCCGCTGCGTCCCGGCTCCGTCGCCCCACACGATCTCCGCGAACCGCAATGGGAAGGTGCCGACCACATCGACCTCGACGACGATTTCGTTGTCGTCTCCGCCGACCGACCAAGACGGAAGCAGGACCTCCCCGGTCGTCACGAAGAACTCGCCCTTGCGGACGGGCTCGAGAAGCTCGCCGTAGCTGTCGAAGGGCGGCAGGCGGTCGGCCTTGACGTAGTTTACGTTCATGTGGGCATAAACCTCGTGGGTGTGGTCGAACTGGAAGACGTCGACCTCTCCGAGCAGACGCTTGTTGAAGCCTCCGTTGTGCAGGTCATCCAGCAGGGTGAGCGCACGCTCCCCAAGGCGAGGCGAGGAAAGGTCAGCGGGCATCGCCTTCCATCCCGCGCCGAAATAGCTATCGTCCCGGAAGTGCTCCGTGCCAAGGATCGCGTCGGGATAGCCGGTCGATCCTTTCGTGCGGGCGTGGGTCTGGTAGGCCAGGCCATTCTCCAAGCGGATCAGGTGCAGCATTTCGGCCGCATCCGCCGTGCTGTAGACCGTGCCCAGCCGCGGGTGCCGGCTGACGAAGCTGCCACCTTCCGGGCGGTCCATCCACCAATACACGGGCTTCGGCAGCACGAGCGCCCAGTGCCCTCCGAGATGCACGTTGGCCTCTTCGGAGGGAATCAGCAGGAAATCGCTGTCGGACTGGGCGTCACACGACTGGAAGAAACTCTCCAGCTCCCGCAGCCGCAGCTCCGTCAGGTCTCGCGGGTGGCCGTCTCCGTGAAAGTCCATGATCACGGCGGCGTTCACGCCCATTTCCTTGAGGACCGGCTTGAACGGCGGCACCCAGTCCGGGCCCTTCTCGACAGCTTGGACCGTGAAGGCTAGATGGAAGTGG
This sequence comes from Bryobacterales bacterium, assembly GCA_963662745.2. Classification (GTDB taxonomy): domain Bacteria; phylum Acidobacteriota; class Terriglobia; order Bryobacterales; family UBA6623; genus VXMF01. The sequence continues at coordinate 415,297 of CAXXUI010000001.1, read as the reverse complement.
GAGGCGAGCGTCTTGAAGCCGGGCAGCTCGGGGAATCGGTCCCGGTTGGTGTAGCGCAGGGCGTCCTCCAGCACGGCTGCCGGTCCCTCCTCGCTGACAAGCAGGAACATCCCCAAGGACTGCCGGCTGCCTGGTGGAGCGTTGGCCCAAGGGTAAAAGCGCCAGTTGGTGTCACGGACGCCGCGGATGCCCAGCGACACCTGGCCGCGCCACGAGCGGTGCCAGTTCTGGGAGAGGTTGGAGGTGAAGTCTCGCGGGAAGAAGAACTGGTGTGGTGCTGGAAAGGCTGCTACGCTTCCCTGCCCCGCAGCCGTCGCTACGGTCCGGTAACGGACGTTAAGGCTGACCCGTTCGGGCTGGAGACCACTGGCGACCTCCTGCCGCAATCGACCCTCAGTGTCGTAGAACGCCAACGGCGTGCTCATGTTGCGCCCCACCTGCTCCTGCTCGGGCGCCCGGAATTCGAGTCCGGCGTCATAGATGTAAGCCACATCGGGCTGGTACGTCACCACTTCGGCGTGCTGCTGGACGAGGCGAGACCCCGCGAAGAAGGTGTAAACGACGTCACCCGCAAAGGGACCGGCCCGGAAGCCGCTGCAGCGGACCGAGACGCGGTTCCCCGACGTCTCGACCTGTAGCGACTCCAGCTCCAGCTCCCCGTGGTGAGCCCGCGACCCGTCGGGATGCGCCGGGGGGTAGTCGAAGAAGGCGTTCCAGCCCTTGCGCCGCACACCTGTTTCGACGCGATAGAAGGGTCGAGCATCGCGGAGGATTACCCGGTCGCCGGCAGTGACCGACCGGATCAGCGCTTCGGACGGTTCCCGGCTGAAGACCGCCTGCCAGCCGTGACCGCTCTCGTCAGCCCACTCCACCAGCAATTCCGACTCCCGCGATTCCACGGAGACCGGCCCCTCGCGGTAGGCGCTGTCGTCCACCGGAACGGCGGCGGACAGCGGCAGGCAGACTACCAAGACAGCGGCGTACAACGATGAATTGGCATGTGGCATGGCGCCATGATAACCGACGACCGTGCGGTGAAGGGCACTCGCAGCGGGGTTGTACGACTTGATTCCTGGATCGGTCGGTCTAGCCGGTCAATCGGGTTACAGCGGACGGCTCATCGGCAGACTTTGTGGGCATCGAGGGACTGGGGAAGATGAGCGAACGTATGGCAGAGGGCGAGTTGGCAGGCGTCGTAGGTGCGGAAGCCGAAGGCGCGGCAGAGAGCGATTGGGGTGGAGGCCTTCGCCAACGCCATTCAACAACTCACTCCACACTGTCCAAACCACCCCATGGCCGGAACTCTGTCGTTGTCCTCGGCTGCAGCCCCCGCATCTGCAGCAACCCGGCGAGACTCACCCTGCCGCTGTGCGCTCTCTCCCACTCCAAGCAGTCACATCTCCTGCGACCCTGCCTCTGAGCGTGTACAATGGACCGAACGGTCGGACGAAATGGCTAGCCCGTGTGCCGCGAGCGGAACCTCATGGAAAGACCGGAACCCAACTGCAGCTCTTGTCGAGAGACGGATACGGTCAGATATGCATTACCGCATTGTGCTGGCGCATAGGGGCCAAGACGCGTTCGCGCAGGAAGTCGAACAAGTCGCTCACGCCGCTGCGGAAGACCTGTCGTACCCGGGGGGCCTGTTGGAGTTCGAGTCGGGGCCGTTCTCCGACGAACCTATCCCGCAGGTGGTGGTCTATCTCGCCAGCGAGGCTGGTCGTGACGATAGCTGCGTGAATCATGTGATCCAAGATGCCTTGGATAACGACATCGCGATCCTGCCAGTGGTGAGGGCAGGCGAAGGCAGCACCGTTTCCAACAAACTGCCGGAGGCACTTAGGTGCGTCAACGCGGCGTTGTGGGAACACGGTGGAGCGGAGGTGGCTAGGTCATTGTTGCGGATGCTGGGCCTCGTGGAGGCGGAACGGAGGATCTTCATATCATATCGCCAATCCGAGACCCGGAAAATGGCGACGCAGTTGCATACGGAGCTGGTCCAACGCGGATTCGACGTATTCCTGGACCGCTTCTCAATCGAACCCGGAGTCGATTTCCAGCGTCGCCTTGAAGACGATCTGTGTGACAAGGCGTTCGTGCTGCTCTTGGAGAGCGACGGGCTGGGAGAATCCAAGTGGGTGCGGCACGAAATCGCTTACGCGCATGCCCACCGTATCCAGATTCTGGCGTTAACACTTCCCGACTGCACAAGTCGGATGAGGGAGATTGACGACGCTTTCCGGCACGAGCTTCCCAAGCGGTAACTGCCCAGGTAGGGTTGCACCACAGTGGTCAGAACTGGCGTTGAGAGTGGCGTCTCGGTAGCGTGTCAGCGTTGCAGAGAGCATGCTAGGAGCTGATGCAGTGCGAGCCGGAGTGCATCGGAGGGGTCGGTGGTTGGGGGCGGCGGTTTGCATTGGTGTGCCATGCAAGGCGGTTCACAAGTCTGCAGCGATGGGTGCGGGCCTGTCTTGGTCACGCAACCGAGTCCGCACCCTGCATCCCGAGTGCTGACCGGCTGCGCACCAAGCCAACGCAACTCGAGCGGCACGGGACGGGCTCTGGAGAAGCATTCTGGACCATCGAGCTGAGTGCTGACACAAAAAGCACGAAAGAAATCGTTTCCGTCCGTGAAAACACATGCTATGCTAGGAGCGTTGCAGGACTTGGGGCGGGCGAGCGACGTTCGGGCCGAGTGGGAAGCGAGAGATGAGTCGTCGGCGCGCAGCGAGAGGTAGCGAGGGCCAGCGGCGAGCCGGCCAGCAGGCCGCAGTGCCAGAGCAGCTGGCAGTGGTTTACCAGGAGCTGCAAGCCACTTACAAGGCACTGCAGGCCACCAACGCGACACTGCAGGCGGAGAACGCGCGGCTGCAGGAGCGCGTGGCCGAGCTGGAGCGGCGCTTGGGCTTGGACAGCACGACCAGCAGCAAGCCGCCCTCCAGCGACGGCGCGCGGAAGCCGCCGGCCCGGCGCCGGACCTCCAGCCTGCGGGGCAAGTCCAAGCGCAAGCCGGGCGGGCAGAAGGGGCACAAGGGCTCCACGCTGCAGCGCACGGATCATCCCAATCAGGTCCAGAACCACTGGCCGCAGCAATGCAGTGACTGCGGCGCGCCGCTGGAGGCCGCGGACGCGACGGGCCAGCCGGTGGCGCGGCAGGTGTTCGACCTGCCCGAGCCGCAGCCGCCGGAAGTGACCGAGCACCGCGCCCACGCCTGCCGCTGCGAGCAGTGCGGCAGCACGACACGGGCGGAGTTCCCGGAGGGCGTGCAGGGCCCGGTGCAGTACGGGCCGCGCCTGGCGGCGGTGGTGGTGTATCTGCAGTGCGCGCACTTCCTGCCCGAGCGGCGGCTGGCGCAGTTGCTGCAAGACCTGTTCGGAGTGAGTTTGTGCGCGGCGACGGCGGCGCGGATGACGCGCACGCTGGCGGAGCGCTGGCGGGGGTTCACTGAGCAGGTTCAAGCTTGGATCCGGACGGCGGCACCGGTGAAGCATCTCGACGAGACCGGCTACCGCATCCGGGGCCGGACGCAGTGGCTGCACGTGCTGAGCACGCCGCTGCTGACGTTCTATCGCACCAGCGCGAAGCGGAGCGCGGTGGGGCGGGGCCTGGTGGGCTGCCTGGTGCATGACTGCTGGCAGTCGTACTTCCGGGTGCCGGGGGTGGTGCATGCGCTGTGCAACGCGCACATCCTGCGCGAGCTGCAGGCGCTGGTGAAGATCGACCAAGAGGATTGGGCGGGGCGCATGCAGCGGCTGCTGCGGCGGGCGGCGCGGGCAGTGCGCATCGCGAAGCGGCTGGGAGTGCCTCTGCCGGACTCGCTGCTGGAGCGGATCCGGAAGCGGTACGCGCGGCTGGTGCAGGAGGGGCTGGCCTACCACCGCGGGCTGGAGCCGCTGGCGCGGGGCCGGCGGGGGCGGAAGAAGCGGCGGCCGGGTGTTGTCTTCCGGTTTATTTGGCAAGGCGTTTTCCGGATTAAATGGCAGGCGGGGAGCGGAATTTTCCGGATTGCTTGCGTCTGGCTGGGGGCGAGGGCGAGCTCGAAAACTGCTACTGCAAGAAGGAAAAGGAAGGGGTCAGGAGGAGCGTAGGCGTTCTCGCCCGGCTCCCGGCCCTGCGCGCACGCAATTGCAGGCAAGACTGCCGCGCAGCACCTCCAACGCATGTCCGAAAGCCTACCGGCCGACTCACCCACGCCGATGGATTTGTCACATTAAATGAGAAAGTTCCCTTATCTGGAATCATCCAGTTTGACAAAAACAGCCCATTTTCGTGCCAAATAATGTGACAAATAACACCGGGGCACAATCTGGCGCTGCGGCTGCGGGACCGCCAAGCGGACGTGCTGCGCTTCCTGACGGACTTTGCAGTGCCGTTCACGAACAACTTGGCCGAGCAAGACCTGCGCATGATGAAGCTGCGCATGAAGATCTCGGGGTGCTTCCGCACCGAGCAAGGGGCGCGGGACTTCGCCACGCTGCGCAGCGTGCTCTCGACTGCGCGCAAGCAAGGCCGCCATGCGATCGAGGCCCTGCTGACGCCCCCGGACGAGCTGTTCGCCAGCCTGAAGTTCTAGTCCGGCCCTCACGCGACCCTCGACGGACTTCCGTTGGCTCCTCTAACCCGATCCGAACTGCAGCTCGACTACCTGGGCAGTTACCCCAAGCGTAACGTTACGAGCGATGGACTACTGTCGGCGGACTACCTTGCCGACGCACTGGATGCGATAGAACTCGCGCATGCCCGTGCGCTCCGGCGCCGCCGCGAGCAGATCCTTGGTAGCGTGAGGCAGAAGTTGTGTGCGCAGGGTTGCGAATGCCAGCCGGCGGATGATTGGTGTATCTTGGCGAAGCAGCCAGGAAACAGGGCTTCGGGTCTGTTCTGGATTACGCCGCGTCGCCCAGCAACTAGGGACTTCTTTGGAATAAGCCAGCAACATGAACGTCTGATAGAGCAAGGAGAAGGGGCCCTGACGGGCGTCGTCGTGCATGAGTCAGGGCGTTTGACCGACGATTCTCAAGAAGTGATGTGCTGGCTGTCAGACCTTTCTGGAAAGGAGATCGCAACCGTGGAGACGTGTTCACTGTGAGAGACTGCTGAATGGTCGACCTCAAGCGTGGAAGTGTCCTCTTGTCTGCCAGCTTTCCCTCGGGAGAACGCGGCAGGCGCTTCAAGCCGTACGACCCGTCCGGCATCGCCGATGCCGTGTCGGCGTTTTCGCGAGCGATACTCAAGAGCAACGGAAGGCTGGTCTTTGGTGGCCATCCGACGATTACCCCGCTCGTGCTGATGATCTCCAGAGAGCTGCGAGTGAAGGACTCGGTGATCGTCTTCCAGTCTCGTTGGTTCGAGGACCTGCAGATTCCAGAGGTGGCCGAGATCGAAGATGAGCAACTCGGGGTGGTCAAGTGGACACGAAAAGAGAACACCCGTGACGAGAGTCTACAACTCATGCGAGCGGAGATGATTGAGTCCATACGATACTCAGGTGCCCTTTTTATCGGTGGAATGGAAGGAATCAGTGATGAATATGACATGGTCAAGGGTCAGGATTGTAGGACACTATGCATCCCAGTTGCGGGGCCAGGTGGTGCGGCGTCTCAGCTTCCTATGCAGGACTGTGAAACACTTGGTCTTGCTACATTCGAGCGATCAAGAGCATATCCGTTGCTGGCACTACAGTTTGTTCAAGCACTCGACACACTCTTGTGAGCCGGGAGAAGTGGCCTCGGATGATTGGCTACACTTCGGTAATCTGCTGGTGCCGATTGCGGTGGTCAACAGCTATGATCTGAGCACACAAGCAGTAAATTGCATCTACGAACTGCGTTGTTTCCTTAGTGTGAATTTGGCCGAGTTCTCAGATTTTTCGAAAGCGTTGTCAATGTAGCGCTGCGGTTCGGCAAGGAAGTCATCTTCATCTATGATCGACATGTACGAGTCGGCGAGGCCATCGTATGCCCTGCAGTGTGAACACTCAGAGGACAACTTGGTCACGTTATATCTGTTGCTGTTGATGATCGAATAGAGCATTCTGTGGTCAATGATCCGTACACAGCATCCGCATCTTCTGCGTTGCTTTGTTACCAGCCAGTCGCAGGATCCGTCAACCTTCTGAACGACACAGACGAGGCCATTAGTCCTAGATGTCCGACCTTTTCTAGAAAATTCCTTTAGGCAGTAACTGATCTCCCAATCGATCCATTTGCTGCTCTTGATACCAGGGGACAGGATGACGATGGTCACCGAAGTGCTGTACATCATGTCCGTGAGTGTGGCCTTGATGGTCGAAGTGGCCTCGTCCGTCAGATCGGGCGAGTCGGCGGTCTCCCCTTGATAGTAGGTGGCGTCATCGCCGAGGGCATCTACGATTCTGTCGCGCAAGTCCCGCGCTTCGCTGTACTTGTAGGAGATGAAGGTCTTGTGTGCCATCGCTTCGATCGGTCCGTATCGCCGGAAATTGTGTGGGAAGTACTGAGCGTGTCGCGCCGCTCCAAGGTTTGTCCGCGTTGCTCGAGTTGCCACCAACGACAACTTGAGAAAATCATGATAACAGCTGACCGGTTCCGTGTCCAGCGTCGCGTCGCTCCCATTCACCAGCAATTCCCAAAGTAGTAGTTCCAATGGGCGAGCCGGGCTTCGGCAGCGGTCCTCGATGTGCCAGTCGCAGTGCGGCGAGTGAGCCGGGAGCCCAGCGTTCTGGGAGTGCACCTCGACTGTCAAGGTCTGGTTAGACAGGTCTGGCTGTTGCGCAGGCCGGGCACGATCTTGTGGTGCGGATTTGAGCCGGCAAGCCTCGCCGGCGCGGACCTTGTCGATGGCTTCGCTCAGCTTCTTCATGATCTGGAAGCGATCCAAGACACGAACAGCTTGCGAAGCACGGTCCGCGACGACGGTCAGGTAGGGCTTCCACAGGTCGGAGCAAACCACCTGCAGGCTTGCCGAGCGGTCCTGGCCGAACCAGTCGAAGAAGCCCTCGAGCGTCTTCTTCTTGCGATGCTGGCCAACCCACAGCAGCCGGCGTCGAGCTGGTACTGAGGGGAGCAAAAGTGATTGCCGTCCGAGGTGTCACGCCAAGATGTACTTGCAGTCCTCCTGCTCAAAGAATTGCTGAACGACTTGAGGGGCCTTCCTGAGCTGGGCGATCGCATCCGTCAGCAGGTCCTTCAATTCCGACTGGGTCTTGAACACCTGTTGGCCAACCCTGCGTTTCACCCAAGCCCACAGCAGCTCCACCGGATTCAACTGCGGAGAGTAGACCGGCAGGAAGAACAACTTGACCTGCTGGTCACCCTCGGATGCGGCTGAGAACTCCTTCACGGCGCGCGCCCTATGGATGCTGCAGTTGTCGACTACTACGTAGATCGGCTTCCCTTGCTCCGCTTGGATGGTCTGCAAGAACTCAATGAAACTCGCCGCCTTGGAATTCTCGGACTGAATGCGGAAGTGAAGCTGACCGTCGGGGGTGATGGCCGCGAACATGTTCCAGCGGAACCTCTTGCCCGTGTCGACCACCACAGGGGTCTTGCCACGCACGCCCCAGGTCCGCCCGACATGGTAGTCCGCTCGCATCCCGGCTTCGTCCACGAACAGGATCACAGCGCCTTCTTCGCGTGCGTTTTCCTTTAATTCAGGATATTTTGTCTCGATCCAAGCCTTCATGTCGCCGACACTGCGGAGATAGGAGCGGAACTTGGGCTTCTGGGGCGTCAGGCCCAGGCGCTTGAGGGCGCGACGAACAGTCCACACGCTGGCCTTGACTCCGAACTGGTCGAGGAGCACCTGCCGCACGCGGCCCGCAGTCCAATAGGCGAACGAGAACTTCAGCTGCTGGGGGGTCTTGTCACGGACAGTGGCGAACATCCACTGCAGGATCTCGTCGCTGAGGATGGGCGGACGGCCAGCACGCGGCTTGTCTTCCAAGGCCCCAAAGCCATCCGCAGCCACCTTGACAAGCCAAGTAATGATGGTCGGTTGAGTGACAGAGAAGAGGGCGGACAGAAGGGGAATCTGGAGTCCACTCTGCACCAGCGAAACGATTTGTTTCCTGAGGGCGACCTTTTCCAAGAGTGGGACCGTTCTGAAGTCCCGCTTAAAGTATGGATCCATAATGCGATACTACCATGCTCAGAACCCGGTGCGCAAGCGCATTTGAGGTGGAATAGAGTTCCAGAATGCAAGGAAATGACTTTTGCTCCCCTCAGTACACGAGCGTCAGGTACTGGTGGCCCTTGTGCCACGCGATCTCGTCCACGCCGAGGACCCGGATGTCTTTGAGGCAAACAGGCTCGCGGCCCCATCGCACGCCATGGCGACCGAGCGATGCACCACGCATTCCCAGGACACGCCGAAGGCGAGGCGGTCTCCTTCCAAGAGAGGCTCTGGGCCTAGCCCTCCCGTGTAGCTACAACTATGACCGGACAACACGATTTTCGTCAACCCTTTTCGCGACGGCCCGCTCCCCATTTTGAGCAGACCAGATGCCCGACGGTCGCCGTCGTCAGCCTGTTGTAGCCGCGCCAGATTGTCTGGTGACCGGCGGGGTGGTCGTGCCGCCGATCCCGGTGTCCCCCGAAATGCGCTACCAAGTGCATGGCCGCGCCCAAGTTGTCCGGCTGTGGGAACTGGTACTCGTGGGCGTAGTCGCGCAGGAACTCCAACTCCTCCTGCGTGAACAGCAGGTCCGCCCCCAGCTCCGGCACCTGCCTCCCCAGCAGGGTCAACACCATCAACCGCCACGCAATCACGCTCTTGATCGCGACGTCGCGCTGCAGTCGCACCGCGCTCCGGAACGCAGTCCGCTGCACCCCGCAGCCAGTCTTCAGCACGCGGAAGTAGTCCTCGATCCTCCAGCGCTGCAGATAATGTCCCACCACCCTCTCGGCGCTGTCCGCGCCGGTCACTTCCAGACTTGTCAGTAAGTACCATTGCACCGGCTGCTCGCCCGTCGGCGGGTCCACCTCGACTAGATGCACCCCCCACATCGTCACCGGCTCTCCGCCCTGGCCCGTGTCCGGCAACTCCAGCCGCCGGTAACGCAGCTCGCAGCTCGCCAGCCGCTTCTTGCGCGCCGGGCGGGCCCGCTTGCGACTCGCCTTCGGCCGCTCGGTCAAGCCCTCCACCTGCACCTGCATACTCCCGGCAGCCTTCCCGCCCGCCAGCTTCGCGAACAACTTGGCCCCCTTCGGGCGCAGGTTTCGGTTGTGCTTGGCCCGCACCAGGATCTCCACCCGCCCGTCCCTGTCCCGCTCCCGGAACAGGTCCAGGAAATCGGCCTCGCGGTCCATCACCGCAATCAGTTGCGTCCTCCGCGTCAGCTCCTGCGCGGCCTTCGCAGTGTCCCGGTAGCCGTCAATCCAGCGCTGGCTCTTGCCGCCCTGCTGCTTGGTCGGCGTCCCGAAACCGCAGCGCAGCACGCCCAGCGGCAGCCTGTTGTCTTCCGGTTTATTTGGCAAGGCGTTTTCCGGATTAAATGGCAGGCGGGGAGCGGAATTTTCCGGATTGCTTGCGTCTGGCTGGGGGCGAGGGCGAGCTCGAAAACTGCTACTGCAAGAAGGAAAAGGAAGGGGTCAGGAGGAGCGTAGGCGTTCTCGCCCGGCTCCCGGCCCTGCGCGCACGCAATTGCAGGCAAGACTGCCGCGCAGCACCTCCAACGCATGTCCGAAAGCCTACCGGCCGACTCACCCACGCCGATGGATTTGTCACATTAAATGAGAAAGTTCCCTTATCTGGAATCATCCAGTTTGACAAAAACAGCCCATTTTCGTGCCAAATAATGTGACAAATAACACAGCCCCTCCGCCGTCACCGCCAGCGTCAGATGCAGATGCAGCCCCTTGGTCTTGCTGCGCGTCTGGTTGCGCCCGATCACCTCCAGCCCCTTGCACCCCGGCCGCCGCGCGTAGCGCAGGTCGCTGCCGTCCTGCACGCACAGCACCGTCCGCTGCCCCCGCATGCGCTGGATCGTCCGCGCCCGGTGGGGAGCCAGCAGACTCTTCACCCGCACCCGGCTGTCCTCGGGCTTCTCAATCAGCCGGTAATACCCGTCCACCGAGGCATTCCGGCCCGGGCCTGAGCTGCTGCGCGCGATCGACTCTCCCGGATGCAGCGCCAGCAGTTGCGCGCTATGCACCAGTCGCTTGGTCAGTCTCTGGTCTCCCAGCATCGCCCCTCCGAACTCCTGCCCGGCCCACGTCTCGCTGTCCAAGCCCTGGCCCGGCTCCAGCCGCGGCGCCGGATCCACCCACTGCACACCCAGCTGCCTCCGCCAGCGGCGACTCCACTCGTACACCAGCACGGTCTTGCGCCCCGCCGCGCGCCGCTTGCGCCGGTCCTGCCGCCCGCGTCCCGCCGTGACCCCCAGCCGCACGAAGTTCGCCGCCTTCAGACACGTCCCCCGCTGTCCGGGTGCCACGAACGTTTCCACCACCCAAGGGCAGTACCCGTACCGCTGCCGCCAGTCCTGTGGCAAGCGACGCAGCACTTGGCCCAGCACATGGCTGGCCAAGTTGCGGCAGCCGCCCCGGATCAGGAACCGACTCAGCCCCACCACGCGGTTCAGATGTTGCTGCCGCTGCTCGTCACTCCAGCCCATCCAGTGCTCGCGCACCGCCAGTCGCAGTGCCGCCGCGGCGAACCCCAGCGCCCCCAGCCAGCCCTCAGCTGAATGCACCAGGTAGCGCATCTGGGCCCCGGCGAAGATGGTCATCCCCTGGCGGTGCTCGCGCTCGATGAGCGTGTTCCAGACGGCCCTCCGGCCGGGCCCGTCCACGCGCTGGACCGACAGTTCCCGCACTTGCTCCAGCCGCGGCGGCAGGTGCTCGGCCAAGCCCACGCCCGAGACCAAGCGATAGGGCTTGCGGCCCCGCGGAACACCCTTTTTCGGGCGCGGCAGCACGATGCGCTCCGTGCGCTGGGCCAGCACGTTGAGAGCCTTCAGGCAACCCGCCAACTGCCAGCGGCCCAGCGCATCCTGAAAGCCAAATTCGGCGCAGATGCGACGGCCCAACGCCCTGCGACTCGGAAACTGCTCGCTGGCCAGAATGCCGGCGATCCTGTCGACCGCCTCGGCCCGGCCCAAGGTGCGCTGGATTTGCGACTGCGCCCGCACTCAGTATTGTCTAGCACAATCGCCTTGCTGTTGTCCAGTCCTGGTTGCCGGCCGTGGACTCGATCGGTCCCCGGGGGAGGTGCGCCCCGGGTCCCATTGTCTCGTTGTCAGCGCGATTTGTAGCTACACGGCAGGCCTAGCCGGCGAGCATCCAGGCGAAGGCCTTGGTGGCCGGGCGCTTGCCGTCGGCCCAAGGCACTCTGTCGACCTTCACCTGGCTTGGCTGCACAACTTGCAGTCGACGCGGCGCATGGCGTACACCAGCGCGACCGGCAGGCCCAGCACGGGCACGAACTGGAAGCGGCGCGGCTTGAGCCGGTCCTATCTAGGTCCGGGCATGCCGCAGACCGAGCAGACGGGGCGGTTGCCGGCACGGGGCCGCACCTGCACCTCCAAGCGCCCGTCCCCGTCGGCATTCTCCAGCAGCCGGATCTTGCCGTACACGAAGCCGGGTGTCTTGTGAACTCGATTGAGATGAGAATCGTGGTGATCCGCATGGGACACCATACATACAGTGCCATGCTGGCACATGTCCGGGACCATGCCGTATCCCTGGCGCGGACCCCGCAGCTCAGCCGATGCAGGCAAACCACTACTGCAAGATGGAAGAGCCGCTACTTGACGCGAGCCCACGTACCGCCCACCAAGCCATGCTCAGCCATCGTCGGCCCCACACATTGTGCGGAGCAGGCCAGCGGACAAGTTCCAGCCCAGTCGTGCGCATAGGGCTGGGCGTGACCGGAGTCCTTCCCCAGAGCCTCGACGGGCATCGGCCGGTTGAGCAGGCCTGCGCGGTGCTGACGCTGCGCTTCAGCAAGCTGGACGGTCGCTACGAGCAGTTCTGACAGGCGGAACGCTTGCAGGAAGCGGAAGTAGTGGGAAGAGCAGCTGGCGCAGCAGGAGGCCACGGCGACCTTGGCAGCCCGCTTGGACGAGTTGCGGCGGGATCTACCGGGGATCCCTGACACGGGCCGTACTGGTACCTCACGCGCAAGGTGTGTGGCTGGTCCGGGGCGCTCGATTCCGACGGCCGCCGTGCAGCGCACTCGGGTGCGGATCTCGGAGTGGGGGCAGCTGAAGGCATTGATCGCCGAATCCGTCGATGCCCGCGGCCGGCTTTGCCAACTCCGGTTAGAAGGATGTCGGCGCAGGCGCCCCTATGGGCCCTGCGGAAGATGTCGGCCCGGCTGCACGAGGCCGGCTTGGTCGCGTCCAGCCAAACTGCGACCGTGAACCGCAGGTATCCCAGCCTAGTTTGAGCACCAGCAGCCCGGATCTCAGCCGAGATGCCAAGACGCTGCCATAGACTTCGACGCGCTTCCGGGTTGACCCGGCGAGCCGAATTGGCGTAGACTGCGTTAGGTACGGTTGCTGGTAATGAATCGCTCTATAGCTGTCCTCGCCTTCCTTGCGTCGGCATTTCCGGCGCTGGCTGCAGACGGCCCAACCTACGAAGCCGAGGTCGCGCCAATCCTTGAGCAACGCTGCGCTCAGTGCCACGGTGACAAGCAGCAGCTCGCAGGCCTGCGGGTGGACAGCCGCGAGGCGCTTCTCAAGGGCGGACAGAAGGGACCGGCACTCACTCCGGGAAACGCGGCTTCGAGCCTGCTCTACCAGCATGTGGCAGGCTTGGCCGAACCCCGGATGCCGTTCGGGAGCATACTGAACGACCGCGAGATCGCAACGCTGAAGAGCTGGATTGATAGCGGCGCTGATTGGGATGCCGCAGGCTCGGATGGCGACGAGACTTGGTGGGCCTTCCAGAAGCCGGTCCGGAAGGCGCCTCCCGACGACGGCGCCCACCCAATTGACGCTTTCCTCGCAGCCCGCTTGTCCGAGCACCGAGTGGAGCGAGCCCCGAGGGCCGATCCAAGCACGCTGGTCCGTCGCGCCTATCTCGACCTCGTAGGTTTGCTGCCGCCGCCCGACGTGGTGGATGCGTTCGCTGGGGACCCGACGCAAGAGGCTTGGGCCACGCTGGTGGACTCGCTGCTGAACTCACCACGGTACGGCGAGCGCTGGGGTCGACATTGGCTGGATGCGGTCCGCTACGCGGACTCCTCGGGCTATGAGCACGACTACGACCAGCCCCACGCGTGGCGCTACCGGGACTACGTGATCCAAGCGTTCAACGACGACAAGCCGTACGACCGCTTCGTGCAGGAGCAGCTCGCCGGCGACGAGGTGGAGCATCAGAACTTCGAGACGCTGACCGCGACCGGCATGCTCAGGGTGGGGCCGAGGGTGCTGTTCCGCGAGAAGGACAATCCCCAGTACCGCTACAACTACCTCGACGACATAATCGCCACCACCAGCCGAGTCTTCCTCGGGCTGACGGTCGACTGCGCTCGCTGCCATGACCACAAGTTCGACGAGATCTCCCAGATGGACTACTACCGCACGATGGCCGTGTTCTTCCCGTACGTGCGGTACGACTTCCCGCTGGCAGATCCGGAAGCCGTGCGGCGCCACGCAGAGGCGACGGAGGCAGTGAACAAGCGGATCGAGCCGCTGGAGAAGCAGATCGCCTCGCTTGAGGCACCCTACAAGAAGCTGGCGCGCCAGCGCGCATTGGAAGAGTTCCCGGAAGAAATCCAGATCGCCGTCCGCACGCCCGACGAGCAGCGTACGCCCGGCCAGAAGCTGCTCGCGGCCCAGGTACGGTCGATCGGCTCCGGGGGGCACGCGGAGCTCATGCCTGCCGCGGACAGAGAGCGCGTGGCCGAGATCAAGGCGCGCATCGCCGAGCTTGAGAAGGAATTTCCCGAGCCCTTGCCCGCCGCCATGGGCATCCGTGACGGAGATTATCGGTTCGCCCCGGACGGTCTCGGCGACGAGCCGCAACCGGGCAAGGGCGACCGCGAGGACTTCAGCGGCATCCAGGGAACTTGGCTGCCGACTGCCGGCTACCAGCCGCCCGCAGCCCATTTCCTGCCCAACGCCGACTACCGCAACAAGGGCGAGGTGATCGAACCGGGCTACATCGAAGCGCTCTCCAGAGACCAGCCCTTCCGTCCGCAGCGCCCCAGCCATCGGGTCTCGTCCGGCCGGCGCCTGGCTCTGGCGCAATGGATCACTTCCCCGGCCAACCCCCTCACGGCCCGGGTGATGGCCAACCGCATCTGGATGCATCACTTCGGCGAAGGGTTGGTCTTCACCGCGAGCAACTTCGGGCGGATGGGGACTCGGCCTACGCATCCCGAACTGCTGGACTGGCTGGCGACCGAATTCGTGCGCCAAGGCTGGAGCATCAAGGCCATGCACCGCCTGATCATGACGTCCGAGAGCTATCAGATGGCGTCCTCTCACGCCGACGCCAGAGCGCAAGCCGCTGATCCGGAGAACAAGCTGCTGTGGCGCTACCGGCAGCGGCGGCTTGAGGGCGAGGTCATCCGGGACATCATTCTGGACGTTGCGGGCAACCTCAACCTCCAAGCCGGCGGTCCGGGCTTCTTCCCGCCTATCCCGGACCAAGTCAGGGAGGCGTTCCCGAAAGGCAAGTGGGACGCCATGCCGGATGGCCCTGCGAATTGGAGGCGCAGCGTCTACGCGTACGCCAAGCGCGGGCTGCGCTACCCGCTGTTCGAGGTCTTCGACCAACCCAGCATGAACGTGACTTGCGAGCGGCGGACGACGACGACAGTGCCAACCCAGGCCTTGACGCTCCTGAACAACGAATTCGCCCTGCGCCAGGCGGAGCGGTTCGCGAAGCGGGTCTGGAAGCTGGGTGACAGCGGCGAGAGCAGAATCCGGAACGCCTACCGGATTGCCCTAGGGCGCGCGCCAACGCAGAGCGAGATGGAGGCGAACCGGTCGTTCTTGCAGCGCCAAACGGAGTATCATGGCGGCGACGCGCTCGCGGCCCTGACGGATCTGTGCGACGTGATCCTCAACCTCAACGAGTTCCTCTATGTCAGCTAAGCGACGCTACGTCTCGCGCCGAGACTTCCTGTTCCGGGCCGGGGAGGGGATCAGCGGCCTCGCCTTGGCCTGCATGCTGCAGCAGGACGGCCTGCTGGCAGCGGACAGCGCTTGCTCCGGCGAGGGCATAACCTCCCCGACAGCACCCAAGGACCCGCATTTCCAACCCCGAGCCAAGGCCGTGATCTCGCTGTTCATGAGCGGCGGGGTGAGCCATGTCGACACCTTCGACTACAAGCCGATGCTCGAGGAGCACCATGGCAAGCCACTAACCGGCAAGGGAAGGGTCCGAGTGCGCCAAGGCTTCCCGGGGCCGCTGATGCGGAGCCCGTTCGAGTTCCAGCGCTACGGGCAGTGTGGCAAGAGCGTCTCAGAACTGTTCCCACACATCGGCGGGAAGGTGGACGATCTGGCGTTCGTCCATTCGTGCAAGGGACGATCCAACGACCATGTCCTGGCTCATTACGAATGGAACACGGGCTCGGTGCTGATGGGCCATCCCAGCGTCGGAAGCTGGGTGACCTACGGCCTCGGATCGGAAAACCAGAGCCTGCCGGGCTTTGTGGTCGTCTACGACCACCGCGGCGGTCCCTTCTCCGGTCCCGCCAACTGGAGCAGCGGGTACCTGCCGGCGACGTACCAAGGCACGGTGTTCCGCTCTCAAGGCGACCCCATCCTCGATCTCAGGCCGCCGAGCGACCTGCTGGCACCAGAGCAGCAGCGGGCGCGGCTGGACCACTTGGCTAGATTGAACGAAGATCACGCGAAGCGCCATCCCGGCTCGTCGGAGCTGGCAGCCCGCATCGCCTCGTACGAACTCGCCTATCGCATGCAGGGCTGCGCACCGGAGGCGGTGGACATCTCCCAAGAGTCGGCGGTCACCAAGGCGCTGTACGGCATGGACGATCCTCTCACCGAACCCTTCGGGCGGCAGTGCCTGCTGGCGCGGAGGCTGGTGGAGCGCGGCGTGCGATTCGTGCAGCTGTACAGCGGAGCCCTTCGCCAACAGAACATCGACACGTGGGACGCCCACAGCAACCTAGTCGAGAACCACACCCTTCACGCGAAGGAAGTTGACAAGCCGATCGCGGGGCTGCTGGAAGACCTGAAGAAGACTGGGCTGCTGGAGGACACGCTGGTGGTGTGGCATTCCGAGTTCGGTCGCATGCCCATCTCGCAGCGAGGGGTCGGGCGCGACCACAACCCGCACGCCATGACCGCTTGGCTCGCTGGGGCGGGCATCCAAGGTGGGCAGTCGATCGGAGCGACGGACGAGTACGGATACAAGGCCGCCGAGCAGATCCTGTCCTACCACGACCTGCACGCGACGATGCTCCACTTGCTCGGAGTCGACCACAAGCGACTGACCTACTTCTTCAACGGTCGGCACATGCGACTCACTGACGTGCATGGTGAACTGATTCCGCAACTGGTCAGCTAGTGCAGCCCCAAGCGCCTGTCTTGGACGCTCCCAAGGACTACGCTGGATCGCCGCTCCGGTCCGCACTGCAGAGGGCCCGCAGCTCCCATCCAAGGAGCGTCCCAACCGCTGAACTGCACCTGCTCACAGAGGTGGCCGCACGGCCCCCCTACTCAGACGGTCCAGCCTGCACAGGCGCCGACTGAATGTAGCGCACCAAGTCCGCCATCTCAGCGGGTGCGATCTGAACGTATAGGTCCGTCGGCATGGCAGACAGCTGGGCTGGCCGTATTGACGCGATGCTCCCCCGGTCAAACCGCAGCAGCTCGCCCCCCTCGATCCTCAGGGCAACGAATCCCGCCTCTTGCGAGTGCAGAATCCCCTCCGCCACCTCACCGTGCGACAAATGCACTACGTGGGACTCGTAGGACTGCGCTATCGACTCGTTAGGCAGCAGGATGTCGTGGAGGACGTTCAGCGCCGGCCTCGTCCGGACGGACGCCAAGTCCGGACCGTAGTCGGCCCCCTCACCCCCCAACCGGTGACAATCCCGGCAGTGGCTTTGGAACACCCTCTTGCCACGTGACTCGTCAAAGGGCTCCGCTGACAACGCCGCCCGATACCGCTGCAAAGTAGCGCCCAGTTCGGCCTCGGACTGGGTAAGAACTCTCCTTGCCCGCTCCCTCAGGCCGGAGTCTTGATGCATGATCAGGCGGCGCTTGGAACGGAACTCCAGCATCCAGGGCTGCACCGATCCTGCTTCCAGCGCGTTGACCAACTCGCCAGCAGATCGCACCTTGGAGGAGAGAGACTCGCCGGCGGCTCGCCTCGCCATGGGCGGCAGCGCTGGCCACCGGTCAATCAGGAAGGGTGCCGAACCGTCCGGGTCGATCCGAAAGAGCGCAACGATTGCCGCAGCTTGGACGGCAGGGTGCTCTCCGGGCCGGATGGCGCCTCGGAAGATGTCACGGAGACCCAAGTCCCTCCCCAGCGACAGCAGCCGGATTGCATCGGCCCGGAGCGCGGCTCCCCGCTTCTCGTCCTGAACGATCCGGGTCGCCCACACGACCGCACGCGCCCAAGCTGGGTGCTTCGCTGCCCGGATCCGGATGAGATGCTGCAAGGCGGCCTTGCGCAATCCGGCGTCGGACGAGGTCGCGAATCCCAGCACTGCTTCTTGGATGTCCGGCGGGACGCGGACTTCGGCGGCCGCACCGTCGTGCAAGCCCCGCAGCATCGCTGCCTGCCGCACCGGGTCCTTGATGTCTTGCGCAATTCTGACCGCCGTCGTGAAGCTGCGTCCGCCTGAGCCGGCGAGCGCCGCCACGGACTCAAGCAGCAGGACACCGGACTCGTCCGGTTCCGACACTCCTGAGGCAACTCGCAGCAGCCTGACCGGGTCCGGCTCAGGCCAAGTCAGCGCGGCGACTCGAAACCACTCATCGCCCCCCTCGGCGAGCAGCATCCGGTCGCGCATGCTGCGCAGCCGCTCGGACGGAGACTCCCTTAGCGTCAGCATCAGTTGCAGCCGGACCTTCGAGTCTGGATCCCCCTCCAAGCGCAACAAGGCGTCCTCCCACAGCGCGGGATTCCGCCGGAACCTGCCCTCGGCCAGACGGATCGCGTTCCGCCGGACGCCTGCCGACGAAGCGCGCAGCGCTTGTAGGATCAATCCACTGGGAAGTGCATCCAAGCCCTCCAGCGTCCAGAGGGCATGGAGCCTGCCTAATGGATTCGCGTCATCAGCAGCCAGTTCCCTCAAGCCCCGCTCGTCACCGAGATCGTTCTGAGTCACCAGCAGTTGCTGCGCCGCGAAGCGCTGCCAGGAGTTCCGAGACCCCAGCAGTCGGACCAGCTCCTCAGCGCTCGCCCTGTCAAGCCGCGCCGTCGTTTGTGGCAGTCCGCCCCGTGGGACGACACGCCAGATGCGCCCGCGGTCAGAGCCGTCATAGAGTCCCTCGGACTCGTAGGTCTCAGCAGCCGTCCATTCTGGATGCTCGATCACCAAGCGGTAGTAGTCGACCACGTAGAGGGCACCGTCGGGGCCGATAGCGAAATTCACTGGGCGGAACCAAGCGTCCTTCGACGCCAAGAACTCGCGGCCCCGCCTCAGCGGTCTGGCGACGAAGGTTGTGCCGGCGGGCTCCCATCGGTCGGCATGGACCACGTTGTGGACGGATTCCGCCACGAAGGTGAGATCCTCATATCCCGGAAAGGCACCTCCTAAGTACCGCGTCAGCCCGGCGGCCGAGGTCATCTGGCCCATTCCCGACAGCAGCTCGAAGCGAGGGTTCTCGGTGATCGGATACACCGGTGCTGGCTCGGACACTTCGTACACGTTCTGCGCCGTCTTCGGCACGTTCAGGGCGGGGTTCCTCCGAAGATAGCGCCCCGGAATCACCTCGTGCCGGACATGGAGCGTGTTGTTGTGGGTGAGGATGTCACCCCAAGCACTGAAGGCCAGCCCGAACTGCGACGCTCCAGCCAGCGGCTCGACCTCGAAGGAGTCCGGACGAAACTTCAAGGAACGACGGCCGACATCGAACCGCGGCGACCGCTCCGCCTCCGGAAAATGGATCGCCTGTCCCGGATCGCCGAACTCGTCACGGAAGACGACCGACCGTATCGGCCCCTCGTTGGCCAGATGGATCCAGTTGTCCAGCCCATAAGTCGGCGAGGACACGGTGTGCTGGGGATTGGTGAACGCGAATCCTGTGAGCAGCCGACGCCTCTCGTCCGCACGGCCGTCGCCGTCGTTGTCTGCCAAGAACAAGACATCTGGAGCGTCCGTCACGATCACGCCGTGCTTCCACGGCATCACTCCCGTCGGCATGGTCAGCCCGTCGGCGAACAGGGTCGACGCCTCGGGCCGACCGTCACCGTCCCGGTCCTGCAACAGCCGGACGCGTCCGAGCCCGCCCTCCTTGTCCAGTGGATAGCCCGAGTTCTCCACCACCCATGTGCGGCCATCCGGGCCGAAGGCCATCGCGACTGGATCGGCGACCTCCGGCTCGGCGAGGTACAGCTCGATCGAGAAGTCCGGATGGATCTCAAATAGCTCAAGGGCTGCTTCCGGAGAATGAGGCGGCCCGGCAGGAGTCCCGCACCCTGCCGCCGCTAGGACCGCTGCCAGAACTGACCGAGCGACCTGAAGCCTGCCGTCAGCCCCAGCCGCTAACGACGCGGTCGGACCTTCCAATTGGGATGCTCCACATGCGCCTCCTCCATAGCCGCTTTGATCTCCTCCACGACCTCGGCGTGGTTGCGTGCGACGTTGTACTTCTCGCCGGGATCGCGGACGACATCGTACAGTTCAATCCCACCGGTCAGCATGGGCTTGCGAACCCCCTTCCACTGTCGCAGCCGCACCGCTTGCGCCGAACCGGACTCGTAGAACTCCCAATACAGGTAATCATGGGCGGCTTGCTGGCCCGGCTGGCCCAGCAAAGTAGGAACGAAGCTGATCGAATCCGTGTTCGGGGGAGTCTCCACGCCTGCCAAGTCCGCCGCGGTCGACATGACGTCACCGAAGTACCCGATGTGGCCCGACACCCGCGCCGGCTGGATCGTGCCCGGCCACCAAGCCAAGAAGGGGACCCGGATGCCTCCTTCGTAGAGGGCGCGCTTGATGCCACGGAACTCCCCGGAGGGGTCGAACTTGAGCAAATCGTGGTTGGACTCGTTGTGGGGCCCGTTGTCAGACGAGAACATGACGAGCGTGTCCTCGGCGATGCCGAGCTCTTCGAGCGTGTCCAGCAAACGGCCGACATCCCGGTCCATATGCGTGATCATCGCCGCCTGGCCCTTGTCTGGATCGTCCCAGTCCTCTCCGGAGTAGATGCCGTGGTCGGGGACTTCCGCTCCGTCCCCGGTGCCCCTAGTGCCTTCGTTGTTCGCATGCGGGATAGTCAGCGCGAGGTAGAGGAAGAACGGCTCCTCCCGTCGGACTTCCATCCACTGCGTCGCCTCCCGCAGGATCACGTCGTGGGAGTACTCGTTGCGCTCCGTAGCCCAGCCTCCCCGGAAGCCTCCGTAGACCCGGTCTAGCCGCTGAACGTTGTTCCGCAGCGGGTGCCGCTCAAGGCCTCGCCACAGGAACTCCGGGTAGTAGTTGTGCGCGTGGACTTGGTTCAAGTAGCCGAAGAACTCGTCGAAACCCTGCCTAAGCGGATGCCCTTCCAAGCCGACCTCGCCCAGCCCCCACTTGCCGAACAGCGCGGTCGAGTAGCCCCCGGACTTGAGCACCTCGGCCACGGTTACATCGATGTCGCGCAGCGACTGCGCTGTCATGTCGGGGCCTGGAGCGTTGCCCCGGACATGGGTGTGCCCGGTGTGCTGGCCCGTCATCAGCACGCTGCGCGACGGCGCACACACAGTGGCGCCGGCGTAGAAGTGCGTGAAGCGGATCCCTTCGGCCGCCATCCTGTCGAGCTGGGGAGTGCGGATGACGCGTTGCCCGTAGGAGCCCAGATCGCCGTAGCCCAAATCGTCGGCCAGAATGAAGATTATGTTGGGGCGCTGCGGCTCGGCGGCTTCATCCGCGGCACCGAGCGATACGCAAGCCGACGCCAAAACGGCGGCCAAGACGGTTGTTCTCATAGTTAGTCCCTAGGAACTTGATTCTAGCGCCGGCTGCCGGGCGGCCCCCATTGCGTCGCCTCAAGGAATGCCAGCAGGTCGGCGAGCTCCGCTCGGCTCAACTGCTCGTCAAGGGCAGACGGCATCACGGACACCAGGCCAGGACGGACCTCTTCGATTGCGGAACGCTGCAGCCGAACCCGTTCGTCAGCATCGACTGCCAACACGAGATGGGTCTCGGTCTCCTCGACTGGAACACCGTTAACGCTGGCATCCGCCGTCACGGCGACGACCGGCTCATAGCTGCGCACGAAACTGGCGCTGGGGTAGACGATCGACTCCAGCAGGTCCCTCCGAGTGCGGATCTGCCCGATCCGAGTGAGGTCCGGGCCCACTTGGCCGCCCTGGTAGCCGATGGCGTGGCAGGAGAGGCAGGCGGCTTCAGTGCTATTGAAGACCGCCTGCCCCCTCTCCACATCGCCGCCCGCAAGCGAAGTGAGCAGGTCTTCGATGCGCTTCGCCTGCGAGACGCGGTCCTCCACCTCGCCGGCCAGCAGCTCGTTCAGCCGAGCACGCACCGCCTCCGGAAAGTTCTCCGCGGCCAAGTCGACTATGTCGGAACGCAGGTTCGCTAGTGACTTGGAGCGTGAGAGGCCTTCGGCGAGACTCTGGCCTACTTCAGGAGACTGGGATCGTCCGAAAGCCGAGACCAGCTGCGGTAGCTCCATCGGACCGACATCACCCAACAGGTCTCCCAAACGCAGCAATTGGCGGTCCTCCAGGGCAGCTCTCGCAAGTACTCTGGCGGCGGTCGCCCGAGCACTGACGGGCACTGAGGGCAGCACATTAGAGGCCAACAGATCAAAGAGGTCTCCATCCAGCCCCTCGCCTTCCCGGACAGCGGCATCCAAGGCGCGGAGCCTCAACTCGCTGTCCACGGAAGGATCGCGGGCCAGGTCCAGCAAAGCCCGCTGCAGGTCCTCGCTGCGTTCTTCACTCTCGGGCAAGGCCCGGGCTGCCGCCAGCGACTCTGCCAAGCTGCCCTGGCCCCGCAACGATGCTGCAATTGCGGCTGACCATCCCTCCGGCTCCTCGTCCGGCGATACCTCGGCCATCGCTCGCAGCGCAATCGATCGGGCCGTTCCACTAGCGCCTTTGCCGACCACACTCGCCAGCACGGCTTGGACTTCCGGCGACGTGGCAAACCCCGCCAGGTCGGCGGCCAGTCGTGCCGATTCCGCCAGCGACGCCCGTCCCAAGCGCCGCCGCAAGTGCCCCGCGAGCTGCCCGCCCCATTCGGGATGCCGGCCGGCGATCCAGCTAGCGGTCTCGGCGATCAACGGCTCGGACGACTCCAGCAGACGGAGGACCGCAGACACACCCAGCGAGGGCCGGTCCATCTGGTCCAAGGCGATCATCGCCGCTCGCCGGGACCGAGGCGACTGCTCGTTCAAGCCGGCCCGCGTGAGTTCAGGGTTCCCGATCTCGATCAGCGCATAGATCAAGGAATGCGCTAACACTTCACCGTCCGCCGTCGCCGAAGCATGCAGCAAGGGGCCGACCGCCGAAGCATCGCCGATCCTCCCCAGCGCCTCCGCTGCCACGCGCCTGACGGCGTCCTCCGGATCGGTCAGCAGTGCCGCCGCCTGCTCGACGGCCCGGCTGTCGCGATGCAACGCGACAGACTGAAGCGCAGCCTGACGCACACTCGCTGAGGAGTCGCTCAACGCCGCCCGAACAGCGACCCTCGCCGCGCTCGAATCAATTCTCGTGAGCGCCCAAACCGCATTCCGGCGCACATTCTCCGAGTCCGCTCCCGAGAGGGCCGAGCCGAGCTCGGCCACGGGCTCCGAACGCGCCAGTGCGGCGAGCGCGCGCCTCCGGACAGCCGGACGTTCGTCTCCGAGCAGTGCGACCAGTCCATCCGCCTCCATTCCCCGCCAGTCAAGACTAGCTCCCCGCGGGTCGGACAGAGCAGCCTGACCCCTCTTGCGGATCCGATAGATGGCCCCGAGAGCGTCGGGCTTGGCGAGCTGCGACGTCGGACAGCAGAGCTTGTACCAACCGCCGGTGTCGACCACCAGCAGACTCCCGTCGGCGTCCTCCATCACGTCCGTCGGGTGAAAGTCCCGGCTCTCGGAGGCAAGAAAGTCATCGTCCTCGGTTACGAATGTCGCGCCGTCGGGAACGAGCCGGTGCGACGTGACCTTGCGGAGGTTGAACGATGTCGCGAACAACCGGCCTCGATACGCCTGCCCTAGGCCGGACGATTCGAAGCGGACCAGCCCCACAGGGGCAGCAGCCCCCATCTGCGTCATCACAGACAAGTAGCCCCCGGTCATCGGATGGCTGTCAGTCACGCCATGCACTTTGCCGTACACCCCGCCGTAGACGGCATGCACGATTCCGTCGCGCCGTCCGAGCTGTGGATGGATCAGGAACGTGGCGGTGAGTAGTCGCTCCCCCTCGGGCGTAAAGGCGACTTCAACCGGGTTGTCCATGCCGCCGGTCAGGACCGGCTCCACCGGGCCACCGCCCGGGTTGCGTCGGAACACATGAGCCGCACGAGTGACTAACGGCTCCATCCCCGGGCGCTCGTAGGTCTGCTCGGCGAAGGCCCCCTTCGTCCAATAGATCCACCCGTCCAGCCCCAAGTAGGGCCCGTGCAAGTCGTTGGCGCAGTTGGTGAGGGTCTTGCCTTGGAACCACTCCTCGCGCTCGTCAGCCACGCCGTCGCCGTCGGTGTCGGTTAGGCGCCAGATGCTGGGCGGGGCCGACACGTAGACCGAACCGTCGTGCCACAAGACGCCTTCGGGAAGCATCATGCCGTCAGCAAACACCGTCCGTCGGTCGTAGGCTCCGTCGCCGTTCGTGTCCTCAAGGCGCAGGATCCGGTGCGGCCGCTCCTCAAGCTGCTTCTGAACGTTGTCGTTCGAACCCGACGACTCGGCAACGTAGAGGCGCCCTAGGTGGTCCGCATCAATGATCATCGGGCGCTCGACAAGGGGTGGCGCTGCGGCGATCTCGACTGTGAACCCGTCAGGAACGGTGATGAGGTCAATGGGCGGCTGGCCGCCCGGACTGCAAGCGGCGCAGCAGGCAAGTGCCGCCACGACCGCTTGGCTCTGGATTCGCACTCTCGGCCTCCTGAACCGGCCGGACCCGGCATGCGAAGCCAAGGAGAACGGCCCTACGGTCCACCGCACATCCTACCGAAGAACGAGGCCGCCGGGATCAAGGGTGCCCTCCGGCGGACACTCTCGCGGTACTCAGGCTCGCTCGGCACCGTGCTACGGTAGCTGCGTGAAGTCGAGACCCGTCTCCGTGGGGATTGTATCCGTGCTCGCTCTGGCCTTCGTATTGGCCCTGCTGCCATCGCCGGCGGGGGCACAAGCGGAATTCTTCCCGCCGAGCCCGGGGATCTCCGACGACAGCTATCCCAATGTCATCCTCATCACGGGCGACCACCTCCGGTGGGATCATGTGGCGGCCAACGGCAACAGCGCGATCCTGACCCCCCACATGGACCGCCTGGTGCAGCTCGGGACAACCTTCCTCCATCACTACACGGTCGGCGTGGCTTGCGCACCTAACCGAGCGTCGTTGATGAGCGGACGCTATCCGCACGCACACGGTGTGATGAGCAACGGCATCAAGATGCCGCAAGACGAGGTGACGATCACGCATGTCCTGCGCGACGCGGGCTACTACACCGGCCAAATGGGAAAGCTGCACTTCTGGCCACACAAAGATCGAGACCATCGCGAGCCGCACCCCCCGTACGGGTTTCATCAAATGCGTCTCTCGGATGAGCCAGGCCCCTACGACGACGCCTACGGCAGGTGGCTGTGGGCGCAGGGAGAGGATGTGCGTGAGAAGGCGCGCGTCAACATGCCGGGCGAGCGCCCGGCGTTCGAGCACTACGTGTTCGAAGGGGATGACAGCACGACCCACGCTTCCTGGGTGGCCACCGAGACAATTGCCTTCATTGACGACGCGGTGTCGCGACACCCGGGCCGCCCGTTCTTCGTGCATGCAGGCTTCTACGCGCCGCACCCCCCTCTGAACCCTCCAGCTTCAGCGCTCGCCCCCTATCAGGGCCGCCCACTCCCGCCCCGGCGCTTCTCGCCCGATGAGCTAGACCACCTTCCACGGGCCCTCGCCCGGACAATGACCGCGCTGCTACAGACGCCCGAAGACACATGGAACTCTTTCCGGCGACACTTCTACGCGATGGTGACGCATCTCGACCACAATGTCGGACGCATCGT
The DNA here is from genome assembly GCA_963662745.2 of Bryobacterales bacterium. GTDB lineage: Bacteria > Acidobacteriota > Terriglobia > Bryobacterales > UBA6623 > VXMF01. The sequence goes on along the minus strand of CAXXUI010000001.1, from coordinate 389,999 downwards.
CGACGCCATAGAGGCGGCGGGACTGGCGCAGAAGACTGTATTCGTCATCACCAGCGATCACGGCGACTACCTGGGAGACCACAATCTGACCGGCAAGAGCGGGCGGCCTTACGACGGGGCGCTGCGAATTCCCCTAATCCTCAGCGGACCCGGTGTTCCGTCCGGGAAACGGATTGAAGAGCTGGTTGAGATCGTGGATGTGATGCCCACTCTGCTGGACTTGGGCGGCCTTCCGTCCACCAAGGGCATGCAGGGCTCATCCTTAGCACCCGTCATGCGAGGCGAGACTGGCAGGGAACTGATCTACATGCAGGCGCTGAACAACCGGATGATCCGCACCAAGACCGCCAAGTACTGGATTGACGATCAGGGCCAAGAAGTGCTGTTCGACTACCGGACTGATCCGTACGAGCTGCGGAACGTGGCACAGGAGGATTCGCATGCTGCCCTGCTAAATCAGATGCGGGTCCTCCTGCTGCGCAAGGTCATCTCCGCACGGGACCCGCTGCCCGAGAGGATCAGACCTTACTAGGTTCGGATACGAGCCGCCGCTGCTGGCGCCCTTGGGGAGCGGCCCGCTACGCGAGGGCGCTCCCAGCGCCACGCAGAGCGAACGAGCATCCGGTGCCAAAGACAGTCTCGCAGTTGAGCCGACACGACGCACATCTTCCCAACCTTAGCGAGTCGCTTCCAAGGCCATCTACGACCTCAATGGTGATGGCAACAATGCTGACTGCCCGGCACGCACTTGTCTCGCCACACTCTCCACCGGGGCAGCGTGCCAAATCCGGCGCTAGCTCGATGCCCAGATCACGAGGCGCAGCTCACTGTCGTCAATCACGGTGTATTCCGGAATCCGCCCCGACAACTGGAGACTCTCCTCGAGGATGATAGGCACACCGTCACCACGATGATCCATTATGTGGGATCGACCTAAGTTCTCTTCTTCAGGCACCTTGCAACGGGCCAGCATCGAGACGATCAGCTCATTCCTAGTGTACTGCCTCAAGTGCATGGTGTCGGGTGTCAATGTGTTCGCGAGACCACCTGGAATGAACAGTTCTAGTCGATCGGAGAACATGTGGAGACGGATCCGAGCGCCTGACATCGTGTAGTCACGATGAGCTACGGCGTTCACGAGTGCTTCAAAGACGGCCCTCTCACTATACTGCGGGCGATCCAACCTTGCCAGATCCTTCGAAGCTCGCACGAACATGTTCTTGCGAACGAAGGCAAGAGCATCGAAGATCTGGCGATCCAGCGGCCCCTTGCAGTCGTGAGCGTCATTCTGGTAGTTGACATCGTGTCGTTCACCAGCATAGCTGACGGCCTGAACATAGGCATGAGGCATCCAGTCCGTAGGCAGCGGTGATGCCAGCAAGACTCCAGCGACGGTGGGTCTAGTGACGCCGTCATCATCGGCAACCAAGTGCGCCTTCATCAATTCAACTGGCGTAACGCCTGCACTACGTGACAAGAAGCGTCCAGCAAGATCAAGGTCCAAGTCAGCTAGCGACGATCTTGGGATCGTCATATGGTCAAATCTGACTACGCGGACCTGTGTTTTCTCTTGGAGGACGCGGGCCAGAACTTCGGGAGGAAACTCTCGCCGTGAACTCCCTACTCGACGAAAATACCCTCTCGGACTCTTATGAACAAAGAGACTTCGGGGCACTTCGATCTTGATCACGCACCGATCCACGCCACGACTATCGGGAAGATCCAGCTTGTTGACAGTCACATCTAGGGGAGGCTTGATCGAATCATTGCAGATCTCGCTGACCCATGCTTCCACCGCATCAAGTCGCTTCAAAGGAATACCCACTACTTCGCGACTACTACTCGCCACACCAAGAACAACTACTCCTCCCTTCATGTTTGCCATTGCTGCCAGTTCATCTGCGAAGTCGTGACGTCTTGGACCAACGACCCTATTTCCCGACAACAGAACTCGCTTGAGTTCAAGGGTTGAGTCCTCACCACGTCTAATTCTTCGCAAGAGAGTATCCAATTCACTCATGATATATCTCCTTTCACTGTCATGATGCGCCTGTAGCGACTCACAAAGGCTTCCTTTCCGCCTTCCATGACTTTGCAAATCTCATCTCTGACAGCCTGTTCCTGGAGACCACCTGAACATGCCTTGCAGGTCTGACCATTCTCTGCATGAAGTGACAGCACGTACTCGGCATCGCCGTGGACGACGATGTTCGGATTGTGTGTGACGAGAATCACTTGCCGCTTTGTTTTCGCTTGCTTAATCTGCCTGACTAAGAGATCGTAGATCAGCGCGCTGTCGAGATCATCCTCCGGTTGATCCAGAATGATAGGCTCCTCTCCATGGCCCAGAATGAACGCAAGAAGAGCGGCCGTCTGCTGACCCGGAGAGCCTCGACTCAGAGGTTTCCAATGCTGGCCGATATCACGAAACGAAACGTTCACAGCCTCGTTTGGGATATAGAGGGACAGTCGGTCCAATTGCTCTGGTTCCATGTCCTTCAAGACGCGTTCAAACCGCCTGTCTTTGCAGGGCCATGAGTCCGACTTACCTGACCGAAAGTGGCGAATATTATCTACTAGATCGTCCAATCCAACCCAGTCCCACTGTTGCTCTCTGTTACTATTGATCTTCTCAACAAAGACTTGAATATCTCGCTCAAAGCGACCAGTGACTCCGAATATACGGTCCAACTTGTCAGGAAGTTCCTCAGTGTGTGAGAATTGATCGACAGTGACTCTGACGTTTTCAGTTGTCACTTCGGAAGCGAACTTAGCCCGCTCACGACTCAGTGTGGCGCAGTGTTCCCGATACTGTTCGAGAGTTCGATCGGCCTCCAAGTCCAGATTATTTGCCCGGTCAAGGTCCTGCTCCAAGTTCCAAATCTCGTGCCGGATCCTAGCTGCCTCAGCGACCAATGTGCCGTAGTCCTCTAGCCCATCGATCCCTTGTCGGGCAAGCTGGTCCGACGCATCCAAATATCCTGCTTTGCTGGATGCTAGCATGTTCTGCCATTTCTTGACATGCGATCCGGCCAATACTAGGTCGATATTCTGCCGTATTTTGTCCACGTCTGTGAGCACTTGTGTCTTCAACTTGTTGACCATTAAGTTCATCGTTCTGTGGGCGATCTTGAGGTCTTTCAGTGCTCGTAACTCGTTAGGACCCGAATCCTCTAGGTCAAGATCTGGAACGCACATCTGCTCCGCTGCCCTTTCTAGATCCTCTATCTTGTTTTGAGTCTCCTGCACGACAGCTTGCCATGTGTCGTCTTGGAGAGACCTTCTCTGGTAGTCGACCAATCGGTCTGTGTACCCGCCACTCTGGAGGAATCTAAGCTTGCTATTGATATCCACTAGGGCCGCATTTCGAGAGGCCAAGATCCCAGATCTCTCTGCTAGAGCACGGGCTTGGGCACGCAGGGACAGGTAGACTGACTTGAGATGATTGATCTCACGCTTCCGCTCAGCAGCCCGGACGATTGGAGAATCATCAATGATGGCAAGCAGTCCGTCAGGATCCTGAGCCATCGCAAAGAGCTGCTTCTGACTGAAGATGCGAATTGGGAAGCGCTCGTAGACGCTTCCTTCCTCTGACACCGCCCCTTCAGCCACGAGCCGCCGGATCGCTGGTGCATCGACTTGGACGCCCCAAGTTATCGAGAATCGCTCACCGTGTTTCCTGTATATCAGTTCGACTTGAGTGTCCTTCGTCAGCAGGCCATCGCTCCTAGGAGAGGGCGAAGTAGGCAGTCGCTCATCGAAACGTTTCTTCAGACGGGCCTGCTCGCCAAGTGGATCGCGTCCCTCTAGATCCGAATCGCGTCGCAGTGTCTTCCGGCAGAGATCGACCAGCGTTGACTTGCCCGTGCCGCGTCCGCCGATGATCGCGTTCAACCACGGATTGAACCGGACCTTCATCGGTTCTCCGCGTCCCATGAACTTCGCATCGGACACGGTGATCTTCTCTATCAGCATCGGACCGTGGCGGGCATTTGGATCGCCCGGGTCATCGCAAGTCGCAGGCTTGACGGAAGCAGGGCCATCCAGCAGCGCCAATCGTAAGCCTTGAATGTCCGGCCGGGTCATCTTGACCCACGTGAAGCGTCGACCCACTTTGTCGAGCGCATGGGCATCCGAAGACCAGATACAGGCAGGTCGGCCCACTTGGGGCTTGCTGCCGTCGAGCCAAGTCTCGTCCACCTCCTCCGTTGGATCCACTTCGACCGCGGCGAGGTGCTTGCTACCGAGCACGGCCAGCCTCTGCTGGCCCGTATGCTCAGTGAGAATCCCCCTGCGCCGGTTCACGTGCGCTCCGACTAGGACGGCATGCGGACCCAGTGTCTCCAAGATCTTCTCGACATTGAAGCTGGACCGGGCACACCGCAATCCACGTTGCTCCGTTCCTATTTCCACCTTCGACAGGAGTTCCTCGACATGCTCCTGCATCTTTGTGGGGTCCATCAGGACCAGAAGATGTACGCCGTCGCTCGCTGTAATTTCGACTCCGGGGAACAAGACGAGGTCGTTCTGTAGCCCCGCTGACGCCGAACGCAGCTCGGAGATGGCGACGGCGGTGTTGTGGTCCGTGACTGCCACCGCGTCGAGGCCGGCGCGAGTCGCCGACTTCAGCCAGGCCCGCCAACCCTTCTCTTCAGAGATCTGTGGGGTGAAGTCGTAGGATGCAGGCGAATGCACATGCAGATCGACCCGCCACCAACGAGATCCGGGCCAGTGCCAAACTTGTTTCATTCTCAGACGTTGAGGGGGCCAGACGAGGCCAAGTCCAACCATACCCAACGTGCCGTGCCGCTTGAGGTTTCTGGCGGCTCTAGACGCTGCGCTGGCCGGCAGTCCATTGTGACGGTCAGCCCATGCCTTCCCGCTTCGACCCTCAGCACTACTGGTAGTCTACAACGGACAGTGCGACCAGGCGGCTTCATCGCCCTCGGCACCAGCTTGCTTGGCCGACGGTGCTGGGCTGTTTGGCATCCCCGTCGGGTGGATCCTAGTTGCAGCCGTCGTAGCCTCAGACATCCTGACTTGGTGGCGTAGGGTGCCCGAGCCACACCGTCTGACCGTCGTCACCAAGTGACCACCGGCTGCTCCAGCGTGCCGCACCTACATTTCAGCCCCAAGGACGGGTGCTGCGGGAGTAGGTCTAGGCCCAGACTTCATTGCCTCAAGCCGCAGAGGACGGCTCTGAGATCGCTTCGGGCGCCGGCCGCTGGACTGAACGATACAGTACCGGTACCACGGACCGTGTCATCGCAACTTCCGACCACATGTCACTGCATGCGTCGGCAGCTATGTCGTGCCGGGCGCCTAGCTTGGGCCCTAGAGCGGCAGCTGCCCGAGAAGTCTCAGGTTAGCCATGCATGGCCTGCTGATCGACGGCATCTCATTGTGTGGATGGCCCGAATTGTCGCTCTCGGTCAGATTCGAATCACCCCAGCCGCCGGCAGGCGCCAAACGCCCGGCGCCTGGATGGGAAGCGACCCACGAATGCTAGAGACCTGTGCATCTCTAAGGGGCCAAGCACCGACCGACGCCTGCTCGTAGAATTGATTGCTATGGGACCGTGCCGACGCTTCGCAACCCTTTTCCTGATCACCGCCTTACCGGCGGCCCAGATGCTGGTAGCCCGGCCGAACGTAGTGTTCTTCCTCGCTGACGACCTGGGCTGGAGCGACTTGGGCTGCTATGGCAGTCGCTTCTACGAGACCCCCCACATCGACGGCCTAGCGGCTTCCGGGGCACGCTTCACGCAAGCCTACGCGGCCTGCCCGGTCTGCTCCCCGACTCGTGCCAGCATCATGACCGGCAAGTATCCCGTGCGCCTGCGGGTAACGGACTACATCAGTCCGACCGGGGGCAAGGGGCGGTTGCCGGCACGGGGCCGCACCTGCACCTCCAAGCGCCCGTCGCCGTCGGCATTCTCCAGCAGCCGGATCTTGCCGTAGACAAAGCCGGGTATTTTCTGAACTCGATTGAGAATCGTGGCTAGCCGCATGAGACACCGCACATATAGTACCATGCCGGCACATGTTCGGCACCCACACTTTGTGCGGAGGAGGCAAGTTATTTTGGCGAGAGCCCTAAGGTGACAGAATCAGAACAAGATGTCCACCCCTAGCTGGACACTGACTACCGGCGAACCCACACTGCAAAACAGTGCCTGCTTGGGCGCCGACTAAGAAATTGTCCTGCCTCGGAACGGCCGGGGCCAACGCTGTCGCCGCCTGCCGGCAACCCCCAGTGCGGACTTGGTGTGCCAATTCCATTTCCTCGCCGCCGTCGGCCGCAAGCTGCTGAGGGCGACCACGCCGCCCTGCAGCGCGGCCTGACCCGCTTCAGGGTCCGCAGCAGCCTACGGGAATGGTTGCGCCCGCTGCGGGCACAGGCTCGCCTGCCCCAGGCCGGCGGGCGGGACAGGCAGCTGCCGGCACTGCTGCTGTGGCTCTTGGAAGGCGACGGCCGCAAGCGACCGTGCTTCACCTTCGGCCTGACCCAGCTTGACTTCTACCAGCGCTGCCGCCGCTTCGAGGCAGTTGCCTCCCAGCGCCTGCCCGACCCGCGCTCGGCCCGCGAGCAGGGCACGCTGGATCGTGTCCGGGAACTGTTGCAGCCCCTGCACGAGCGCGCATTCGGCCTGGCCGCGCTGGCCAACCGCCTCGCGTGCAGCCAATCAGCCTTCGCCGAGCTGCGCCAAGTGCTGCGCCTGCGCCACGACGCGCTGCGCGGCCGCAAGCCTGCCGCGAACTCACCTCCGCCGGGCCTCAGGGCGACCCGCCCGGACTCGATTGCCAACCGTCTCGAGGCCTACCGCGTCGAACTTCGCCAACGCGTCGCGAGCGCCACACAGGGCTCGCTGCCGGAAGCCGAGGTGCTCGCATACCTCGATCGCTACTATGAGCAACTCGTCGACCACCCGCGGGCCTATGACGCCGACGGTCAGGTCGTGGAGGTTGTGGAGCGCACCAACAATCCGGCTGAGCACCGCTTCGGCAGCGCCAAGCGCCAGCTGCGCCGACGCTTGGGGCGCGCCAACCTGGGCCGCGACATGCAGGACCAGCCGGCGGAAGCAGCGCTGGCCGCGAACCTGCTGGACAAGGGCTACCTGCGGCTCCTATGCGGAACCCTCGACGAACTGCCCACAGCCTTCGCCAACCTCGTGCAGTCGGGCGCGGCCACGGCCCGACCCGCCTTGGACCGCGACAACCCGGATGTCGATCTGAGGTGATGCATCCGAGCATGGGGAGCCAAGCCCGCGGTTCACCCGCAACCTCCCGTCGACTGCCGTGAACGTGCTCGAAAGTCCATCACGCCCAACTGAGTCCTGACGCGATACACTGACGAGGTCTTAGATCGTTTCGAACAGGCCTTCAAGGCTCTCAACAAGCTGTTGTAGATGGAGAGCGGAGGGTTGAGGCGTCACACGGAGCGAGGCCCGTGTTGGAGAGTCGTCTATGGGGCTTGAGGAGATTTTGGCGTTGGCCACTGGACGCGAGTCCGAGACGCTGGAGTTCAAGCGTACGACGGGAACGCGTCGTGAGGCAGCGGCCACTGTGTGCGCCATGCTCAATCATCGCGGCGGGCACGTGCTGTTCGGTGTGACGCGGGAAGGAGATGTTGTCGGCCAGCAGGTGAGTGACCGCACGATGGAGGAGGTGAGCGCCGAGATCCGGAGGATTGATCCGCCAGCTCTTCCAGAGATCGGGCGGGTCCGTGTCGATGGAGAGCTCGAGGTCATTGCGGTCAGCGTGAATCCAGGGTCTGCGCGGCCATACCAGTACCGTGGTGACGCATATCGCCGGGTTGGCAACACGACGGTGACCATGTCCGCCGAGGAGTACAATCGGATGCTCTTCGATCGCATGCACAGCGAGCAGAGGTGGGAGAACCAGCCCGCCACCGGATGGACGGTCGAGGATCTGGATGTGGTCGAGGTCCGCAACACTGTGGCCGAGGCGGTGCGAATCGGCCGGCTGAACGAGCCGGGCAGCCGACAGCCGGAGGACTTGCTCCGAGGGCTCGGGCTGCTCCGCGACGGCGTCCTGTTCCGCGCGGCGGCGGTGTTGTTCGGAAACTCCGAGCGTCTCGAATTCGAGTTGCCGCAGTGCCTGCTTCGCGTGGCTCGTTTCCGGGGTATTGACCGAAGCGAATTCTTGGACAACCGGCAGTTCAATGGCAACGCCTTCGTGCTGCTCTCGCACGCGGATCGCTTTCTGCGCGACACGCTTCCCATTGCGAGCCGGTTCGAATCGGGTCGCATCCAGCGTATCGACGAGCCGCTCTACCCACCTCTCGCCACACGAGAAGCAGTGGCGAACGCCCTGTGCCACCGGGATTATGCGCTGGGCGGCGGTTCGGTTGGGCTCGCGGTGTACGACGACCGCCTCGAAATCACGTCGACCGGTCCGTTGCATTTCGGCCTGACTCCGGCTGCGCTGTTCGGGCCGCACGAGTCGAGACCGTGGAACCCGCTGATTGCCCGCACTTTCTACCGGCGCGGCATTATCGAGGAGTGGGGGCGGGGAACGATCAAGATGGCCGAGCTGGCGGCTTCCGCCGGACTGCCACGGCTCGAGATCGAGGAACGCGGCGACTGCGTGAAGGTGTGCTTCCGACATGGACAGGTCGTGCCGTCGCGACGCACCGGGCACGACTTGATCGAACGGCAAGAAACGATTCTCGCCTTGTTGGATCGAACGGACGATGGCTTGGCACTGCGTGAGATACGTGCCCAGCTGGCTCTACACGCCAGCGAACGCCAAGTGAAGAGGGCCTTGGCAGCGTTGAGGAACCGCGGGCTGGCAGTGTCTACGGGTCGGGGTCTGGCGGCGCGATGGAGACGCACGCCAGAGTCTGTCGAGGATGAATGAGACCCTCTTATGAGACTCCGGGGTCTTATTGGGGTCTATCTGGGGTCTTATTGGGGTCTTACTCGTCGCCGACCCCGGCCCACGCGCGATGGCGGGCACCGTGGACAGCCTCAGCGCGTGCCCGTCAGCGTGCTCCCCATTCCTCTCTTCGGTTAGAAATGCTTGCGGCGGATCAATTCGTTGATCGTGCTCTTCAGATTCGACAGGAAGTTCTCGTCAATGGTCTCTGTCCACCAATGCGCAATGTCATTTCGGTAGTCGTTCAACTCCCGCAGCGTCTTGGTTCCGTCCACCACCACGTTGTCCCGCTTTACGTTTCACTGATAACTTAGCTTCTTGGCGGTCTCCTCCTCTGATTGCCACAACCGCAATAACTCGAGGAGCTATTCCGCGTAGCCCTTAGTGCTGCAGGCAGCGAAACGCGCGGACAACGACAAGAAGCTAGGGCGACCCGGCTGGCGAGCGATGCCAGCAGCGCGACGCTGTCGGACGCCGATGGCGGCGAGCGGGGCTCCCGACCGCGCAGCTAGTCGCGACGCAGGCGCAGCATGTGGCGCAATTGGTCGAACGGCGCTGGGCGGCTTTGAATGCGGGCAGCGGTGGCGGGCGGGCCGAAGGTGTCCGCGGACAGTGGCCGCAGCAGGTCGCGGACCTGATCGATCGTGCTGTGCTCGAGTCACGAGTCCAAACGGGGCGGACGCCTGCGGGCCAGCTGGTCGAACTGGCGTCGGCGCTGGTAGAGATTCCAGGCTGCGGAACGCAGTCCGAAATGGCTCCCATCAGACCCAGTGGCCGCTGGAGCGCAGCTTGGATGCGAGCGCATGCACAGTGACTGTGGAACCGCCAGCCGGCCCAACGCGGCCCCAGTCGCTGCAGCGCGGAACCGGCCGTGCTGGCGGCCTAGGTAAGCCAGCAGCACCAAGATCAGCCAACCTCAGGCCCCACCAGTAGCCACAACAGTCGCCCTTCAGTGCAGCTCAACTACCCCTAGGCCACTCAGGGCGTCTTACTCCTCGTGTTGACGCAGAATTGCTCTGTCTCTCAGCGCAGGCTCCCCAATCCTGCCGGCCCACCAATCTGTCCCGCCTGCCCTGCTGCCCAACCGATTCCTGACGCGGTAGGTCGGCGGTGTTGTGGTCCGTGACTGCCACCGCGTCGAGGCCGACGCGAGTCGCCGCCTCCAGCCAGGCCCGCCAAGCCTTCGTTCTAGTGATCTGTGGGGTGAAGTCGTGGGATGCCGGCGAACGCACATGCAGATCGACCCACCACCAGCGAGCTCTGGACCAGTGCCAAGCTTGTTTCATTCTCAGACGTTGAGGGGGCCGGACGGGGCTAAGTCCAACCATTCCCAAGGTGCCGTGGCGCGTTAGGTCTCTGGCGGCTCTGAGCGCAGCACTGGCCGCCGGTCCATTAAGGCAGTCAGCCCGTACCTTTCCGCTCCGACCCTCAGCACTGCCGGTAGTTTACAACGGACCGATCCAACATGCCGCTTCATCGCCCTCGGCACCAGCTTGCTTGGCCGGCGGTGCTGGGCTGTTTGGCATCCCCGTCGGGTGGAGCCTAGTTGCAGCCGTCGTAGCCTCAGACATCCTGACTCGGTGGGGTAGGATGCCTGAGCCACACCGTCTGACCGTCGTCATCAAGTGACCACCGGCTGCTCCAGCGTGCCGCGCCTACATTTCAGCCCCAAGGACGGGTGCTGCGGGAGTAGGTCTAGGCCCAGGCTTCATTGCCTCAAGCCGCAGAGGACGGCTCTGAGATCGTTTCGGGCGCCGGCAGCTGGACTGAACGATACAGTATCAGTACCACGGACCGTGTCATCGCAACTCCCGACCACATGTCACAGCATGAGTTGGCAGCTCCGTCGTGCCGGGCGCCTGACTTGGGCCCTAGAGCGGCAGCTGCCCGAAGAGTCTCAGGTTGGCCATGCATGGCCTGCTGGTCGACGGCATCTCATCTTGTGTTGATGGTCCGAACTTGCACTCTCGGTCAGATTCGAATCACTCCAGCCGCCGGCAGGTGCCAAACGCCCGTCGCCTGGATGGGAAGCGACTCACCAATGCTGGAGACCTGTGCAGCTCTAAGTGGCCAAGCACTGACCGACGCCTGCTCGTAGAATTGATTGCTATGGGACCGCGCCGACGCTTCGTAACCGTTTTCCTGCTCACCGCCTTGCTGGCGGCCCAGATGCTGGTAGCCCGGCCGAACGTAGTGTTCTTCCTCGCCGACGACCTCGGCTGGAGCGACCTCGGCTGCTACGGCAGTCGCTTCTACGAGACCCCCCACATCGACGGCCTAGCGGCTTCCGGGGCACGCTTCACGCAAGCCTACGCGGCCTGCCCGGTCTGCTCCCCGACTCGTGCCAGCATCATGACCGGCAAGTATCCCGTGCGCCTGCGGGTAACGGACTACATCAGTCCGACCGGGGGCAACCAGCCCGGGAACTGGAACCGCAACACGAAGCTGCTGCCCTCCTCGTACTCGGATCGGATGCCGCTTCAGGAGGCCACGCTGGCCGAGGCATTTCGAGAGGGCGGCTACGCGACCTTCTTCGGAGGGAAGTGGCACCTCGGGCCGGAGGGCTTCTGGCCGGAGGACCAAGGCTTCGACATCAACCAAGGCGGCTGGGAGCACGGAGGCCCGTGGGGCGGAGACAGCTACTTCTCGCCCTACGGGAACCCGAACCTGGAGGACGGGCCGTCCGGAGAGCATCTCCCGGCGCGACTTGCCAAGGAGACGGCAGAATTCATCCGCGAACACCGCGACCAGCCCTTCTTCGCCTACCTGTCGTTCTACTCGGTGCATACACCGCTGATGACCACGCCACCTCTGGAGCAGAAGTACGCCGCCAAGGCTGCCAAGCTGACGTTCTCCGGACCCCGATGGATCCGGGAGTCATTTCGGGATGTACGGCAGGTGCAGGATCACGCTGTTTACGGCGGCATGGTCGAAGCACTGGATTCGGCCGTCGGAGTGGTGCTGGCGGCCATCGAGGAGACTGGCCTCAGCGAGCAAACCGTGGTCGTATTCATGTCTGACAACGGAGGACTGAGCTCGTCGGAGGGTTCGCCGACCGCCAACCTGCCCCTGCGGGGCGGCAAGGGTTGGATGTACGAGGGTGGCATCCGCGAACCGATGATCATCCGGGCGCCCGGGGTTACGACGCCTGGGTCCGTCATCGCGACTCCGGTCTCCAGCGTGGACTTCTTCCCTACTCTCTTAGCGCTTGCCGACTTCGACCAGCGCCCGAGCCAGCACATCGACGGCGTCGATCTCATGCCTTTGCTGCATGGCTCGGAGATGCGGCGCGGGCCGCTCTACTGGCACTACCCTCACTACGGCAACCAAGGCGGCGCACCGGGCGCTGCGGTCCGCGACGGAGACTGGAAGCTGATCCGCTGGTACTGAGGGGAGCAAAAGTCATTTCCTTGTGTTCTGGCACTCTATTCCACGTCAAATACGCTTGCGAACCGCGTGCTGAGCATGGTATTATCGGATTATGAAGCTAAGCTTTAAGCAGGACTTCAGAAAGGTCCCACTCTTAGAAAAGGTCGCCATCAGAAAGAGAGTCGTTACGCTGGTTCAGGGTGGACTCCAGATTCCCCTGCTGGCCTCGCTCTTCTCTGTCACTCAAGCGACCATCAATACTTGGCTTGTCAAGGTCGGTGCAGATGGCTTTGGTGCCTTGGAAGATAAGCCACGTTCTGGCCGTCCGCGAATCCTGAGCGACGAAATCGTGCAGTGGGTGCTCGTCACTGTCCGTGATAAGACCCCCCAGCAGATGAAGTTCTCGTTCGCCTATTGGACGGCGGGCCGCGTGCGACAGGCCGTCCTCGACAAGTTCGGTGTCAAAGTCAGTGTCTGGACTGTGCGTCGCACTCTCAAGCGCCTGGGCCTGACACCCCAGAAGCCCAAGTTCCGCTCGTATCTCCGCAGCATCGGCGATGTGAAGGCTTGGATTGACAAGACATACCCTGAATTGAAGTCGAAAGCACGCAGGAACGGCGCTGTGATCGTGTTCGCGGACGAAGCCGGGATGCGAGCGGACTACCATGTCGGACGGACCTGGGGCATGCGTGGCAAGACCCCTGTCGTGGTCGACTCGGGCAAGAGGTTTCGCTGGAACATGTTCGCGGCCATCACGCCAGACGGTCAGATTCACTTCCGTATTCAGTCGAAGAATGCCAAGGCGGTGAGTTTCATTGAGTTCTTGCAGACAATCCAAGCCGAGCAACAGAAGCCGATCTACGTAGTAGTCGACAACTGCAGCATCCATACGGCGCGCGTGGTGAAGGAGTTCTTAGCAGCATCAGCGGGTAACGAGCAGGTCGAGTTGTTCTTCCTGCCGGTCTACTCTCCGCAACTGAATCCGGTGGAGCTGTTGTGGGCGTGGGTGAAGCGCCGGGTTGGCCAACAGGTGTTCAAGACCCAGTCGGAATTGAAGGACCTCCTGGCAGATGCGATCGCCCAGCTCAGGAAGGCCCCTCAAGTCGTTCAGAAATTCTTTGAACAGGAGGACTGCAAGTACATCTTGGCGTGACACCTCAGACGGCAATTACTTTTGCTCCCCTCAGTACGAGGATGACAGCGTGGAGCTCTTCCATGTGAACGCCGACCTCTCAGAGCGCTACGACCTCTCCGAACTGGAAGTTCAACGGGCGGCCGACCTGACCGGCGATCTAGACGGCTGGCTCAGGCGTGTCGAAGCCAACATGCCCACTGCGAATCCGTCGTTCGATCCCGCAGAGCCGTCGGGGCGCCTTCCGCCTGACGAGCGGTGACGTCCCGGATGCTCGCGCCCGTTCGGGCGGCTATTGAACGGAGGCCGGCTGCGGAACGACTGGCAGGCGGGGGATGTTGCCCTGCGGCCTACGTGCCGTCACGTCCTCGAAGAGCAATGAGGGCACCACGTACGAGACAAGGGGCGGTCCCTGCCCGGAGCGCGGGTCCTGCTGAAACCGGCTCGGGCTGCGAAACGGTGCGGTGTGAACGTAGCGGTCCTCCGAAGCCGCCACGATGTCGCGGAAAGCGGACTCGCTGATGCCCAGCACGATCGCTTGGCTTACAGGCTCCTCTCGCCCGTCGGCATAGAGTCGGTACGCCGAGAGGGATCGGAGCTGATCGCCTTCCGGGGAGCGCCCTCGGGACCTCCCGCCGCGCGACCCCGCCTCGATCAGTCCCAGTGGCTGGCCGATCCGCTCCACGCGGATCGCGTAGTCAAGGTCCCGCTCCGCAGCCATCGCCAGCAGCTCTTCGCGAAGCTCGTCCTCAGCCATGCCGGCGCTGGACTCAACAAGGAGATTGGACGGTGCCGGGCCGCTGCCGCGATGATTGCCCGTGCTCGACAGAATCCCCGGCACCGGGCTCCTCGTGGCAAGCAGTGTCTTGAGAAAGCCACGCTCCACCAAGCTGGTGACCCCGGCCGGCACACCCTCAAAGTCCACCGCGTACCCGCCTAGCAGCGGAACGCCATCGAACTCGTCCAACGTGGGGTCGTCGACGATTCTGAGGAAGCGGGGCAGCACGCGCGCGCCGATCCTGTCCACGTACGGATTCGCCTGCTGCTCAATCATGCGCTCAAACCGCGGGTCCGCAGCGACCGGCATCCGCGTGGCGAGCAAACGTGGCGCCAGCACCTGGCGCACCAGCTCGGCCGCAGCTTGGCCCTGGAACAGCACGGGCCCGGTATAACGCTCCATGTGCGGCGCATCGCGAAGACGGGCAAGCCTTGCTGCGAGCTGGCGGGCGCGTGCGGCAAGCTCGTCGCCGGCTGGAAGCCCATCCACCGTCTCGGCGCGAGCGGTAAGGGAGTCCTCGAGAACAGAGCCATCTGCAGCCTGAGTCCCGGCCCGGACGCTGACGGACGACGACGCGGCGAAACGAGAGAACGACGAACCCTCGCTGTTGAGATAAGTCAGCCGCACGGCCGAGGCGAATCCGACGACTTCCGAGGCTGACACCACCAGTGCTTCGCGGAACACACCGGAGAGCTCGCGCACCGTCTCGCCGAGCCGCTCGAAGTCCTGTTCGGACTCCTCTCCGGTCTCGCTGTAGGTGTGCGTCTCTTGGTCGCTGAAGTCCGGCACCTGCTCCACCACGGTGCGGTTCTGCAGTGCGGCCCGCTTCCTCGCCAGCTGATCCAGCGCCGCCTTGTAGGCCCTGTCCGTCGCCAGCCAGATGGTACGGCGGATCGCGCCGTAGTCGTCTTCAAGCGGCAACGAGACCGGGAACCCAGCCCGAGAGAAGCCGGCGGGCCCAGACGCAAGGAAGTTCGTATTGTCCAGGTCCTTGCCGCCGACCCGCACTTGGACGGTCAATCGGCGAGTGGTCGACTGGGACTGGCTCGTGACGCTGCCGTATTGAGCCGCCACGACGCCCTCGGTGGCCTCGCGTACGAGGTACGAGACGAAGAACGGCTTCTCCATTTCTCCGAGCTGCAGCTGGCCAACTGAACGGGCCATCTCGTCACGCATCGCTCGGAACAACTCGCCCTCGGCAGTCGCCGTGGCTGCACATGAGAGACAGACCAAGACCGCCGCTACGGGCGCGCACCAACGGTTCATCGGATACTCCTTGCGGCCCGGGCCGACTGCGGCGCGTCGCGGGGCGGAGGCGGAAGCAGCGGAATCCGCTCCTGGGACTTGGCCTTCTTCTGCACCTCGACCTGAGCAACCAAGATCGCGGGCGATGCGGCAGATACCGGCACACCCCCAGATTCCGCTCCGCAGATTCCATTGAACACTTCGGTCTCGCCGCCGGCTGACACGATTTGGCTGAACGTGGCTAGGGGCGTGCCGATCAGGTCTACCCCGCGGACCAGCTCCTCCCGCCCGTCCGAATAGATCCGGTAGACCATGATCGGCATCACGTTGAAGGCGTTCGGCATCGACCTCCCAGTGAACGTGAAGCCCCCTTGGATGTCGTCGAACAGCAGGCCGTACTCCTTGCCCTGCTCCCGTAGCCTCTCCAACAGCAGTTGCTTGAGTTCGTCCAGACTGCGGGACTCGGCCACTTCAACTAGCAGGTTGGACTGGCGGGACACTGAAGCGAAACCGGGCTGCTTCCGCCCATGGCCGTTGGACTGCGAGAAGCCCTCGATCGGAGTGCGCGACATCAAGAACCGCTGCAGCACGCCGTCCTCGATCACGCCCACCCGCCGTGCACTGACCCCTTGGTTGTCGAAACGGTAGGCTCCTGCCAAGTCGACCGCGCCTACCTGCCTGACGGTAGGATCGAAGTACACGGAGAAGGCTTCCGGCAAGACCGACTCGCCCAGCATCTTCCCGAATGTCTGGGCGTCCTCGTCGCTCCGCTGGCGGTGTCCCTCGACTCGATGCCCCAGAATCTCGTGAAAGAACACGCCGCTGGCCCTGCCGGACAGCACTGCCGGGCCGGTGTAGGGATCGGCCAGCGGCGCGGCGCGCAGCGCCTCCAAGTCCCGGATCATCGTGCTGACGGCCTCCATGACCTCCGCCTCGTCAGGCAGGCCTTCCGGCGCGAAAGCGAAGAACGACTCGAAGCGGGGCAAGTCCATCCCGTCCTCGGCCTTGGCCACACCTGTCACATACAGCCTCGCCGCGGGCTGGACCGTGCGGATCGCGGCGCCTTCGCTGTTCACGAACCAGCGGGTCACCTCCGAGATCGAGACTGAGGCGTTCGCCGACAGCACGTGATCCGATTCCGCGAACGGCTCTGTGTAGCGCTCGAGGCGCTCCGCCCAGCCGTCGCCGTCGATGACCAGCGGCGGGCGATCCTCCGCGAAGCGCTCGGGCACCTCTGGCGAGAAGTCGGGCACTTCGGACTCCTCCCTCGCGGCGACCTGCACATTGGTCTTCACGCGTGTGAGCTGCTCGATCGCGGCCTTGTACTTCCGGTCCGTGTGAAACCAAAGGGCCTTGCGCAGCCCTTCCACATCGGACACGGGCACGGACAGCGGCGCAAACTGCGGCCGCGCACCCCGAGCACCCCGCACGGGGTGGGTGTTGTCGAACTCATGGTCCCCGACGCGGACCACGATATCCAGATACCGCCTCTCGCGCGCGGACTGCACCGTAGCCGCCCCAAACGAGGCCGCGATGCTCAGCGCTCGCTCACTGGTGATCTCGTAGCTGAGGAAGTAGGCCGGTGGATCCTGCTCGCCCAGCACCGACAAGGAGCGCTCCAGCTCCTCTTGGAGCACTTCGAGGACCGGAACCTGGGCGCCGTCGACAGGACCGGCCAGAACAGCCGCGAGCAACAGACCCATCCGAGCTAGGCCGGCCCCGCCGCGCCGCTTCCTGGTTCGGTGCCCCGAGATTCGGTCGTAGGCCGTGTGGCGCGGCCGGGCGTATTGCGGGAAGCGTGGAAGTCGCACTCAATCAGATCCAGCGGGCTGTCGATCCGGCCCGGAGCTGCAGCTACAGGCATTAAGGCAGCATTTTGACTGAGATTGTTACTCGCCAAGGCGCTGCTGGACCGCCAATCGGCGGCGGAGACGGCGCTGCCGCGGTTGAGAGTCTAAGATTTGTGAAGCATGCGATGCCCCAGGACGCTGCTCGCGCTGGCCGCAACCACCCTCTCCCTTGCGGCGCAGTCCGCGCCTCCGAACATCCTGCTGATCCTTGCCGACGACATGACCTACAGCGACCTCCCGCTGTACGGCGGTCAGAACATAAGCACCCCCAACATTGACCGGCTAGCCAGCCAAGGGCTCACGTTCGACCGTGCGTACCTGTCGATGGCCATGTGCAACCCGTGCCGCACAGAACTCTACACCGGACTGTATCCGTTGCGAAGCGGCTCGGCATGGAACCACTCCGCGGCCCGCCGGGGCACGCTGTCCGTGGTCGATCACCTGTCTGGCCTCGGGTACCGCGTCGGACTCTCGGGGAAGAAGCATGTCGGGCCCGACGACTCCTTCCGCTTCGAGAACGTCCGCGGAGTGCCGAATCCGCGCACGGTCACGCCGGATCCGGAGTTCGACACGGGCGACATCGAGGAATTCATGACACGTGATCCAGACCAGCCCTTCCTGCTGGTGACTGCGTTCCACGAGGCCCACGCTCCTTGGACCGTGGGCCATCCCGAGCGCATTGACGCCGACCGTCTCGAGCTGCCGCCCAACTTGGCGGACACCAAGAGAACCCGCCAGCAGTTCGCGAGCTACCTTGCCGAGATCGTGGCTTGGGACGACCAAGTCGGCACGCTGCTCAATGCCTTGGACCGAACCGGTCAAGCCGACCGGACCTTGGTCCTGCTCACGTCCGAGCAGGGATCGGCGTTCCCAGGCAACAAGTGGACCAACTGGAACACCGGAGTGCATACGGCGCTGGTCGCGCGCTGGCCCGGAGTGCTCGAGTCCGGCACCAGAACGCAAGCGCTGGTCCAGTACGCTGACGTGCTGCCGACCTTGGTGGCCATAGCCGGCGGGGAGCCGGGATCGGAGTTCGACGGCTCGAGCTTCGCGGCGGTGCTGCATGGGGAGTCTTCCAGCCACCGGGACTACGTCTATCTGATGCACAACAATGTTCCCGAGGGTCCTCCCTACCCGATCCGAGGGATCGTAAGCCAGCGCTGGCACTTCCTCCGCAACTTGCTGCCCGAGCGGCTGTTTCTTGAGAAACACATGATGGGCGGATTTCGAAGCAATTGGTTCTGGGAGACGTGGCTGGCCGCCACCGGCCCCTCCGGGGAGTCACCGATCAACCGCCGCGCAGTCGACTTGGTTTACCGCTTCCTGCGACGTCCGGCTGCAGAACTCTACGACGCAGCCGCCGATCCCTACCAGCTGAGCGATCTGGCGAGCGAATCGAGGCTCGCTCCTGTTCGGCGGCGCCTGAGTACGGAGCTGAGCCGGTGGATGGAGGCCCAGGATGATCCAGGGCAGGCTCTGGATTCGGAGGAACAGTGGCGAGCAGCCCGAGAGGGGAGGCATCTCGCCAACCGCCGGGATCCCTGAGATCGGGCCTCGCTCTCCGGGCCGCATCCTCGCCCATGTGTCCGATGGTCCCAATTCTTCAAGAGGTCGTGAGATTCCACGCTACAGGCGGGAATATCTGTGAGAGTCAGACCTTGCGCCTAGTCGCGACTCGTGCATTGGCACGACAACGTAGCTCTTCCGGCGCCGCTGTGTGGCCAAGCCCTCGTGCAGCGATTGCAGCTGTGCCTCGTAACCTTGGCGCTCCAGCAGCGCTAGCTCCCGGCCCGAGTGCGACTCCTCCGGCACCCCGAGCGAGCACGCCATCCCGCGACTGTCTACCGTGATCCAGTTCAGCCCGAGCTCCCGAAGCTGCGCCAACTTCTTGGCGCTCGCTATCCCGCCGTCGAACACCACCGTCGGAGTCTCACCGCCCTCCAGCCCCAAGCGCTGAGTCGCTTCCTCCAGCGTCTTGCATTCGTCCACATTCCCGATCCAGGGCGCAGGCGCTGCTTGGGCCCGAGCGCCCCCTCAACGGCCGACTGAGCTCGCGGCCACCCGTACCGGCGACGACTCAGGGCTGGATTCTGATGGGCGGGCAACTATAATCAACAGGACCGGAAACTTCAGACCCGGCTCGGTGCCAGTGTTCCGTGGGCGGGTCGAGCAGAGCCGGAAAGGACACGACATGGCGATTGATCGACGAGAATTCCTTGCCGCATCCGTGAGCGCGGCCGCAGCCTCCGCTGCCGCCAAGGCAGAGGCAGCCCAGCAGCCGGACGCGGCTCCGGCGACTGGGCTGGGCATTCCTGGGCCGTATCCCGGGCGCGTGGTTGCCGTGCGTCATTCCGCCAGCATCCTCTCGGGCGCTTACCAGGCCGGCCCGGTGGAGGCCATGCTCGATCGAGGCATGCGCGAACTGACGGGCGCGGACGACCCGCTCGACGCCTGGCGGCGCTTCTTCGAGCCCGGCGACGTGGTGGGGATCAAGCTCAACCCCGTCGGGAAGCCGCACGTCATTTCGGCGCCTGAGGTCCTCCACCCCATCATCAGGAATCTGCAGCGCGTCGGCATCCCGCTCCGCGACATCGTCGCCTACGACCGCTACGGCACCCAGTTCCAAGAGGCCGGATTTGTCGAGTGGCTCCCCGAGGGTGTCCGCTGGACATCGGGTTCCCCGGTGAACCCTCGCATCCAGCTCGACATGGACGGTTACGACCGCGACGTGTACATGGAGATGCCGCTCGTCCATCCGGACTACGCCCCCGAGTACGACCTGAGCGACCCGCACGCCCGGCGGTCCTACGCGGCGAAGTTCCTGACCAAGGAAGTGAACAAGGTCATCAACCTGTGCGTCATGAAGCACCATCAGTCCGCCGGCGTGACGCTCGCTCTGAAGAACATGTCGCACGGGCTCGTGAACAACGTGAGCCGCAGCCATGCCTCGACTACCGCGAACGCCTGCGGGATCTTCATTCCCGCCGTCGTGGACCTGCCCGTGATCCGGAAGAAGCTGGTGCTGCACATCCTGGACGGTGTCAAGGCGGCCTACCACGGAGGTCCGGGCGGCAGCGTGGGACGGTACATGTGGGAGCACAAGACGATGTACTTCGCCACCGACCCGGTGGCGCTCGACAAGACGGGCTGGAAGGAGATCGACCGCAAGCGCGCCGATGTAGGCCGGGCCCCGATAGCGCTGCTGAAGCCTGACGCGGACAGCCGCTGGCTCAATGCCCAGGTCGAGCACATCGAGCTGGCCTCGAACTTCGGCCTCGGCTTCTTCGACGACGAACTGATCGATCTGAGGCGGATCGAACTCGGCTGAAGACGGTTGTGCGGGAGCGCGGGAGCGGCGATTGCAAGGGAGGCGCTCCGTGACGCGACGAAGGGCTTTACTGTACGGCCTCGGGTCCCTCGGCGCACTGGCAGCGGCCCAACGCCTGTCACGTCGCACGTATCAACCGCCAGCGACCTTGCGGCTGGACGGACGCAGGCGGGTCGCGCAGAGCGGCAAGGTTTCCGCCGTGCAGCAAACGATGCAGTGGCGGGCGGACCAGACGGCCGTCATCGTTTGCGACATGTGGGACGACCATTACTGCCGAAATTCGGTCCGTCGCATGGAGGCGATGATTCCGAAGATGAATCGTGTGCTCGCAGCAGCCCGTGAGGCGGGCGTGTCCGTGATCCACGCGCCCAGCGGCACGATGGACTTCTACGCCGGCACACCGCAGAGAGAACGTCTGATCACCGCCCCGCATGTCGAACCGCCCGTTCCAATCGCCAAGTGGTGCGACCTCGACCCGCTCAGCGAAGGGCCGCTGCCCATCCGGGACGAGGACCCGTGCGACGACGAGGCGGTCCGCGAGCGAAAGCGGTTCTACAGCCGGCAGCATCCCGGCATCGTTATCGCCGCCTCGGACGGCATCAGCGACGACGGGCAGGAGATCTTCAACTACTTCCGCGGCGGCGGAATAGGCAATATCGTGCTAATGGGCGTGCATACCAACCTGTGCGTGCTCGGCCGCCCATTCGGGATTCGGCAGCAGGTGCGTCTGGGCCATAGCGTTGCTCTGGCTCGAGATCTGACCGACTCAATGTACGATCCTCGCGACGAGCCCTACGTGACCCACGAGGAGGGCACATCGCTGGTCATCGAGCATATCGAGCGGTATTGGTGCCCTTCGATCCTCAGCGACGACCTCACGCGCCGGATCGAGGCCAGCTAGCCGTCGGGCGTGCTTGGTAGTATGGTGCGGCTCCACAGCCGAATTGACGTTCGCGTGGACGGCTCACTCAGAACTCAGGGGGACACGTAAATGGACCGACGGCACTTCGTCGCTGGAGGCGTCGCCGCCAGCGCGGCGGCCGGAGCGTCAGACGGTGCGCAGACGGGCAGCAACACGCAGCCTGCACAGCCGGACAATCTGGGATGGAACGTGGACGAAGTCGTGATCGACCGGCCGCGGGACGGTCAGCCGCACCGCGGCAAGGTCCTCGCAGCCATCCAGCCGCATACCGACGACATCCCGCTCTTCGCCGGAGGCACCGTTCTCAAGCTGATCGACGAGGGCTATCGCGGTGTGCTGATTAACTTGAGCAACGACGAGATGGCCGGGCGAGGGAGCACCAGCGGCGAAGTCATCCTAAACAACGAGCGCGACACTTTCGAGGTGGCGCGGCGGATGGGCCTCGAGGATGTGGAGTTCCTCGGCTACCGCAACCACCTCATGGATGGTGCGCAGATGCTGGAGATCCGAGCCCGGCTGATCTTCCTGTTTCGCCTGCACAAGGTGGACACGATTCTGGTCTACGACCCGTCTGGCGCCTACGAAAGGAACCCGGACCACGACGTGACAGCCAAGGCGGCTGAGGCGGCCGCTTGGATGGCGGGTTCGCGGTGGGACTATCCGGAGCACTTCAAGGCCGGACTGGAGCCTCACGCGGTCCAGGATCGGTACTACTTCGCCCGCGGCCCGCAACTGGTCAACCGAGTGGTCGACATTGGGAGGTATATGGACCGCAAGGCGTGGGTGAACGCAGCCAACGTCACCCAAGGCCCCGCGGGGGAGACGGGTTCCAGGCTGCGCCGCCGCCTTGCAGAGGAAGGCAGGCGGCTACCGCTCCTCGGCGACGACGACGAGACGGCGAACGTGCAGTACGCCAAGCACATCGCGCTGCGGCAAGACCGGGAGCGGGGGCAGCTACACGGCTTGGAGTATTGCGAGTACTTCCACTACAAGGGCCCAGCCGAGCCCTACGCCGACGCCTACGTGGCCGAACACGCCGTCGAGTTGTGATGGGCCCGGCGCGGCAAGGAACGCGGGGGTGGTGGACCATCGGACCCGTGATGGCGTGCGAACCGCGGCTGCCGGGCACCGAATTCTGGCCGCCAGACCAAGGCCACCGGCTACCCGCGGTACAGCGCCCGCCAAAGACCGTGGAACCTAAAGCAGCAAGCCCAGAACGAATGGCGGAGGGAGTCCCGGACTCCTCGCAGGTGGGCCCGGTCCGGCCACTCCAGTGAGAACAAGGAGCAGAGAATGGATCTTGACAACCGGTGGGAGCAATCCAGGTCTCTGCTGCGGCGCGCCTCGCGTTCCCTTCCCCACGGCGTAAGCAGCCCCTTCCGAGCCGCCGCGCCCGTACCTCTGTTCTTCCGCAGCGGGCGCGGCGCCCGCCTCCGCGATGTCGACGGCAATGAGTACATCGACTTCGCCCTGGCCTGGGGCCCGCTGATCCTCGGCCACTGCCATCCCCTCATGGTCGCTGCCGTCGCGGACGCCGCCTCGGCACCCATCACCTACGGAGCGCAGCACGAGCTGGAGTATGAGGTCTGCGAACGCATTCAGTCTCTGGTGCCGTGCGCGGAACGGGTAGCCCTCACCTCCAGCGGCAGCGAAGCGGTACAGCTCGCCGTGCGGCTCGCGCGCGCCGTAACCGGCCGTTCCCTCATCTTGAAGTTTGAAGGGCACTACCACGGCTGGATGGACTCCGTGCTAGCGAGCTACAAGGCCCCGGCCGAACTGCTCGGGCCGCGGCGCAGGCCTCAGGTGGCCCTCGGCTCGCTCGGCCAGCCCGCCAATTCGGCGCACAACCTGATAACGGCCGCTTGGAACGACCCGGCACTGCTCGAGGATGCGCTCCGACGCCACAAGTGCCGGATCGCGGCCGTGATCATGGAGCCGGTCCTCTGCAACAGCGGCTGCCTCATGCCTCAGGGAGGCTACCTGGACGCTGCGAGGGAGCTGTGCGACCGCAACGGAGCATTGTTGATCTTTGACGAAGTCATTACCGGTTTCCGCATGGCCTTGGGTGGAGCGCAGCAGGCCAGCGGCGTCGTTGCGGACATCGCCATCCTCGGCAAGGCTCTCGGCGGCGGGACTCCTGTCAGCGCGGTCGCCGGCCGGAAGGAAATCATGGCGCGGATCGCCCCGGGACAGGTGGCCTTCGGGGGAACCTTCAACGGCAACCCCCTGTCCCTAGCGGGTTCGAAGGCCTGTCTCGACGCCTTGGCCGAAAGCAACGGACGAGCCCTTGAGCGCGCCAACCAGGCCGGGGAGAGGCTGATGGAGGAACTCCCCGTCCTCGCGGACAAGCACGGGCTGCAGGTGCGGATCACAGGCTTCGGCGCGGCTTTCTCGATGCACTTCACGCCTCGCCCGCAACTTCGGGACTACCGCGACACACTGGAGGACGACCGTGGCCTGCTCCAGACCTTCTTGCTCCGAGCACTGGAGAACGGCCTCTACTTGCTCCCCGACGGCCGGTTCTACGTGTCGGCAGCCCATTCCGATCAGGACATCGACGACGCTGTCACCGCCTTGGACCTAGCCTTGGCCCAAACAGCGCGCGCCACGGCAGGACCCCGCGTCGCGGAAGACGGTCGAACTGGCTAGTGGAGGGTCTAACGAGCGCTACGGCCCATCTCCTGCCTAGCGGGCCAAAGGCCGCTGATTCAAGCTGTCTTGCCGGACCTGGCTGGGTCGCTGGGCAACGGTTCACCGTAGTCGTGCCGTACAGCCTGCCAAGTGCCGTCGGGATATTCGCCGAGATCCAACTCACCCCGGATGGTTCCACCTTCAAGCGTTCCGGAAAACCGGTAGGACAGCTTTGACCCCTCCAGCGGCAGGACGCTGGACAGCGTCACGGAATCGCCCTCAACCCATCCCTTGACCGGGCCTCGGGACTGCGTCCCCAGATGCGTGCCGGACACGCGGTTACCTTCCGCCTCCAAGAACAGCGCGTGCCGCGCCCGCCCCAAGTAGTAGCGGACTTCCACATCCCAGCGGCCCGATATGTCGAAGCCGGGCAGCTCGCGCGCTCGCCTGACAGTCTCTGGCGCGTTCCGGAGCGCCTCGGTGAGGCGCTCCGCAACGATTTTGTACTCACCGTCCTTCAGCGCCACTGGGCGCAGCCGAAACTCGTGCCCGCTTCCAGCGGCGTGAGTCTGGATTGGCGGATCGCCCTGCATGAGAATGTCGTGCAGCTCCCCAGCCGTGACTCCGATTTGCTGGGGATCCCAAGCAATCGTCAGCGTGGGGAACGGCCCACCGCGCGTAGGGCCCTTCACTTCGGCCGAGACTCCCGCAACCGAGGTCACTCGTTCGGCGGTGTGGGCGTACCACTGCCTCCACTCGCGATACTCCGCTTCGATGTCGCGCCGCTGCACCCACGACTCGACTGCGACCGTCATCCCTACGATCTCCTCCTTGCTGACCTTCATCGGTCTGCCGAAGGCGTGATGGGGGGAACTGTTGGCGAAGGCCGCCCGGACCAAGTCCTCCCTCCCCAGCAGCAGCCCCGCGGTCTGCGGGCCTCGGAGAATCTTCCCGCCGCTGTAGGCAACCAAGTCCGCCCCTGCAGCCAAGTAAGGGTCCGGGGAGACGAGAATGTCGGCCGCGGCGTCCACCAGGACGGGAACACCATGCCGCCTAGCGACCGGCACCATGTCCAACAGGCCCACAGGCACCTCGTCAAACCTGTTCCCGAGCACCATCACCAGCGCCGTGCTCGGGCCGATCCTGCCCTCCAGCTCGGCGACCGTATCGACCTCGACGGCTGTCAGGCCCACCATGCGGACGGCGTGATCGTACGCGTTCCGGGATGACCGCGGAATGATGGCCTCGTCCTTGAGCCCATCCATGTTCGGCAGCTGCTGCATCCGCTCCGGGTCCGTGCCGACCACGCAGGCGGCTGCGGCATGCGCCAGCGCGCCGGCCGCCCCTGAGCTCACGAGGGCCCACGGCACGCCCAGCAGTGAAGCAATCCTCCCGCCCGCGGCCTCCATCAGCTGATCAAGATTGACGTGGTAGTGGGAAGCCAGCTCCACGGCCTCGATCACCTCTGGGAGCAGCCGGGACCCGCCGTTGATCGTCACTGTGGCTGTGCAGTTGATGAAGGGCCGCACTCCGATCCGCGAGTACGGCTCAGACCGGCCGGCGGCTCCCGGACCCGCATCCACCGGAGCTGCCGAAGCGTCGGCCATTAGGGCGGCGACCAGCGGCGCAGCCCCCAGCCAGTCTCGCCTTGCGATGCCTTGGGATGCTGCTGCTTGATGCGCCATGAGTTCCTCGCCGCGACGCGCACTCGCGAGCCCTAGGTCCGCCCGACACCCATGGGGTCTGGGGCCGACATCGCACGCCGGCAAACGCCATTCGCATTATGCGTGATCACCGGTTGCGAGGGCCAGGGCATTCCGGGCTGATTGCTGGTCAGTCCCTTCCAATGTCCATCGCTTGAAGTATCGCGACGCGGTGGCCTGCTTGTCTCGAGTAAGATGCCAAGCAGCTGGCTTGGGGCTCAAGATGCCCAGGCATGTGGGGTATTGAGAGTCATTCCGTGCAGTGCACTTCCGCTGCCGAGTTGATGCGAGACAACCGGCATCGGCCGAGGTCAGGACAAGCGGGGGCCCGCTCGAGGAGGTAAGTGGCAGCCCCGCCTGGCTGCTAGAGCTGCTCGCTGGCCACACCGGGGCGGAGCTCGGAGTTCTCCAAGGGCTCCGGCGTCCGCTAACCTCCGATCGGATTCGTAGCTCTAGCCTTCTCCGAGCGATCGCTCACTCCCCGGTCCCCGGCCCACTCCAGTCAACCGAGCGACGGGCCAAGTAACGCTCGGTGCTTTGGCACGGGGGTCACACCGCTAGTGACTCCCTCCGCGACGGCAGCAATGACCGGAAGCCAAGGGAGCGCGACAGGACGGTCGGTTTTCTTGGGGCTCGGCTGGCCGCGATCCGACGAGGCCGAGTCGTCCCCGGCCAGCATACGGCCTCGCGTAACTCCGGGAACGTCGCCTCGGAACCTCCAGAGTCGGCCCCAGACCGCGTTCAGCGATCGACTCTCACCGAGAGTTCGCGCTACCGTGTATGCATATGGTTTGGGATCAGTTCACCTATGCCGACCGACCGTCGCAATTCGGCTCCGGACAGGATGATCCAGCGTGGGGCATGGCGCTGACCGTGCCTCGGTCAACATCGCCTGTTGTGTGCCGGTCTTCGCTGGATCTCCCGAAGGCATTCCAATGAAGATACTCGAGAACGCGTCGCGTCGGGGCTGGCTGCGGCGCTTGGGACTGGGAGCTCTGGCAGGGATGTCGGCGCAGCGGGCACACTCTGAGGCGGACACTGCCCCTTACCAGCGCCTCGGCATTCAGCCCGTGATCAACTTCCAAGGCACGTACACGACGATCGGCGCGTCGAAGCAGTGGCCGGAGCTGTTCCAGGCCCAGGCTGAGGCAGCCCGCAGCTATGTCGTGCTGGAGGAACTCCAAGAGGCAATCGGCAATCGGCTGGCGCACCTTGCGGGCACCGAGGCCGCGATGGTCTCGACCGGGGCGGCGGGCTCCATCGCGATCGGCACATACGCCTGCATCGCGGGCGATGACAGCTCCCGCATTAGGCGCCTACCGGACCTGACCGGGATGAAGGACGAGGTCATCATCCAGAGAGTGCATCGCATTTCCTATGACCACGCCGTGCGAGGGGCGGGTGTGAAAGTAGTCGAGGTGGACACCATCGAGGATCTGGAGCGCGCTGTCAGTCCGCAAACGGCGATGATGTACTTCCTGCCCGGAAACACGGACGACCGGGAGTGGGGCGACGACTGGATCCGCATCGAGGCGGCTCTCGAAGTGCTCCGTCCCGCGGGCGTGCCGGTCTTGGCGGACTGCGCGAACCTGCTGCCCCCTTGGGAGAATATACCCGCCCTCGCCAGCCAAGGAGTCGACCTGCTGGCCATTTCGGGCGGCAAGCACATCCGGGGACCCCAGTGTTCGGGCATCCTGGCCGGACGGCGGGACTTGGTCCGGGCCGCTTGGCTGAACTCGAACCCTCACTCGGACTCCAACGGCAGGCCCATGAAGGTCGGGCGTGAAGAGATGGTGGCCCTCTGGCTCGCCTGCGAGAAATACGCGCAACTGGACTTCGAAGCGCTGGATGCGGAATGCGCGCGCCAAGCCCGGGAGCTGCTCCGCGGCTTGCGCCGAATCCGGGGAGCCACCGTGTCGCTGGCCCCATTCGAGCGCATGCGACGCGTGCATCGCGTCCGCGTAGCTTGGAACGAGGTGCAGCTCGGCGTGACCTCACAAGCAGCCGTGCAGCGCCTCATGGACGGAGAGCCCCGCATCGCCGCTTCGCGCCACGGCGAGGGCGGATTGCAGTTCACGGTGTTCATGAACGAGCCCGGGGACATCCGGCATGCTGTCACACGGATGCGCTCGATCCTGCGCTCATGAAAAGGTGTCGGACCCGGCGCATGGGCTCCGCGACCGAGACCGCCTATCGGACGAGCACTGGAGTCGAACCAACCGGCCTAGACGCAGATCCCGTAGTCAACCACTCCGGGCAGGGACTGGGCCTGGTAGGGGCGCAGCGATCCGACCCAAGCCGTCACGCGTCCTTCCGTCGCCGCCGGGCCGCAGCAGTCGCCGGTCTGCTGGCGGCGGCGTTGGCCACTTCGGATCAAGGCGCCGCTCAGGTAAGATTTACGGACGCGACCCCAAGCTCGGGCCTGGAGGCCTTTGACGGCCTCCAAGGCAGCGTCGCCAAGGATCACATCATCGAGGTGATGGGCGGCGGAGCCGCCTTTCTGGACTTCGATGACGACGGGGCGCTCGACATCCTGCTGGTGCGCGGCTCCACAATCGAGGCGTTCCGGCAAGGAGGCGACCTGATGTGCTCGCTGTTCCGGGGTGACGGCGCGGGACACTTCGAGGACGTGACAGTCCGGGCCGGTCTGACGTCTCGCGGATGGGGGCAGGGCGTCGCAGTCGGCGATTACAACGGCGACGGAAGAATCGACCTGTTCCTCACTGGCTACGGCGGCAACGTTCTCTACCGGAACCTCGGGGACGGCAACTTCGAGGATGCGAGCCGGTCGGCCGGTATTGCGCCCTCGCAATGGAGCTTGGGAGCCGCATTCACCGATTTCGACCGTGACGGAGACTTGGACCTCTACGTCACGAACTACTTGGGCTACCCGCTCGACCGGACTGTGAAGCGCGACTCCAACTGCAACTACCGCGGCTTCGCGGTGTTCTGCGGGCCCCGCGGCCTGCCGGGCCTTCGCGATTCGCTCTACCTCAATGACGGCGCAGGCCGGTTCCGCGACGTGGCCGCCGAACTCGGTATCGACGACGAGCGCCTCTACGGTCTCGGAGTGCAGATCGAGGACTACGACAACGACTCCTGGCCGGACATCTTCGTGGCCAACGACCTCACCGCCAACCTCTTCTACCGCAACCGCGGGGACGGCAGCTTCGAAGAGTTGGCAGTGCTGCTAGGCGCGGCCTTTTCCCAAGACGGCATCGAGGAGGGTTCCATGGGGATCGACACCGCCGACTTCAATCACGATGGTTGGCTAGACATCTACTACACGAACTCCTCGTACGAAAGCAACTCGCTGCTCGTCAATAACGGGGACGGCAGCTTCACGAACCTCACGGATCCCGCCGGTCACGGCCAGAGCACGCACTTGTTCGTGGGCTGGGGAGTCGCGGCCGGCGACTTGGACCACGACTCTTGGGAGGACCTGCTGGTGGTGAACGGGCACTTGTACCCGGAGGCCGACCGCTTCGAAATGGGCCTTCGATACGAGCAACGATGGCTGGTCTTCATGAACGATTCCGGAGAGGGGTTTTCCGAGAAAGGGACGGAGTTCGGCCTCGACAAGCGCTACAAGAGCCGCGGGCTGGCGCTGGGAGACTACGACAACGACGGAGACTTGGACGCCGTGGTGAACAACCTAGACGGCCCGCCCACGCTGCTGCGGAATGACCAAGAGACCGGCAACCACTGGCTGAGCGTGGACCTGCGAGGGAAACGCTCCGGGCGGCCCGCTGTCGGGGCCCGAGTAACGGTGCGAGCTGGCGGTCAAACCCTGGTACGGGGTCTCCGCTCGTCGGCCAGCTATCTCTCCGCCAACGAAACGCGCCTCCACTTCGGCCTCGGCGAAGCCGACCGCGTGGACAGCGTCTTAGTTCAATGGCCTTCCGGAGCGTCCACCGAACTCCGCGAAGTGGTAGTCGACAGCTTCTTGGTCGTCAACGAACCCGCACCCACTGACCCGGCAGACTAACAAGCGACTCCGCAGCCCAGCAGCGCGGACACCTCCCGTTCGCGGGAGGAATCCCGCTCCGGAACCGGGCGCCCGACGCTGCGACAGACTGGCCTGGCGAGCCGGTGCTCCGAGTCCGCCGCCCGGCCTTCCGCCGCGCCGCGGCTCCAGAAGCGCGCCGCATGGCACCATGGCGCGGCCAGCCTCGGACTCACGCCACGAGAGATCGCATCACTTGCCCATGCACATCGGTCAGACGATAGTCGCGCCCCTGGAACTTGAACGTGAGGCGCCTGTGATCGACGCCGAGCAGATGCATGATCGTGGCCTGCAGGTCGTGGACCGTCACTGGGTGCTCGACCGCCCGATAGCCCAGCTCGTCGGTCGCGCCGAGACGCGCTCCGGCCTTGATGCCGCCGCCGGCCAGCCACATGGTGAAGGTGCGGTGATGATCGCGCCCCACATTGGGGTCGTCGGGCTCGCCCTGCAGCATCGGAGTGCGGCCGAACTCGCCGCCCCAGATCACAAGCGTCTCCTCCAACATCCCCCGGCCCTTGAGATCCTGGACCAAGGCCGCTGTGCCACGATCCACCTCCCGGCAGCGTTCAGGCAGGTAGCGCGGCAGACTGGTCCTGGTTCCGCCGTGGTGGTCCCACTCGCCGTGCATCAGCTGCACGTAACGCACGCCCCGCTCCACTAGCCGGCGGGCCAGCAGGCAGTTGTTGGCGAAGGACCTCTCGCCCGGCTCTGCGCCGTACAGCTGCCGAACATGCTCCGGTTCCCGTGAGATGTCCATCAGCTCCGGCACCGCAGTCTGCATGCGGTACGCCAATTCGTACGCCGCGATGCGAGTCTCGATCTCCGCGTCACCAGTCCGGTCGAGCCGAATCGCGTTGAGGTCTCGAATGGCATCCAGCGAGTCCCGACGCACAGCGCGCGTGACGCCCTCCGGGTTGGAGAGGAACAGGACCGGATCCCCTCCAGAACGGAACTGTACGCCCTGGTGAACGGTGGGCAGGAAGCCGGGTCCCATGCACGCGGCTCCGCAGCGCGCCCCCCGGCCCGAGGAGAGGACGACGAAGCCCGGCAGGTTGTCGTTCTCGCTGCCGATCCCGTAAGTCAGCCAAGAGCCCATAGACGGACGCCCGGGGCGCTCATGGCCGGTGAACATCTTCAGCTGCGCGGGCACATGGTTGAACTGATCCGTGGTCAGGGAGTACACGAACGCGGTCTCGTCCACGATGCCGCTGGTGTGCGGCAACAGCTCGGAAACGTGCGTGCCGGTCGCCCCGTGCCTGCGGAAGGAGAATTGCGGCCCCAGCAAGCTGGGCCGACCCGACAGGAACGCAAAGCGCTCCCCCTCAACTAAGTCCTCCGGCACAGGGGTGCCGTGGAACTGCTTCAGCTTGGGCTTGTAGTCGAACAGGTCTAACTGCGACGGAGCGCCTGCCTGGCAGAGGAAGATGACCGCTTTGGCGGATGGCTCAAAATGTGTCCCGTGGCGGTCGGCCTTGTCCCGATCGGACTCAGACGCGGCGCTCTCCTCTCCTTCCAGCAGCGACGCCAGCGCGAGCGAGCCGACGCTCAAGCCCGCCGAGGAGAAAAACTGGCGGCGCGTTCTGGACAGGCCTGCCGCGTCCTTGGCATTCTTCATGGCTACTCCTTGGTGTAGGTTCCGTCCAGATTCAGCAGGACGTTGGCGACCATCACCCACGGCGCGACGTCTGCAGCCTCGACTGCGTCGGGCCCGGCTTCCGTGAAGGCGGCCGCCACCAGCTGGGCTGACCGGCCGAGGTCGGCCCCGAACTGGTCCGCCATCCGGGCGTGGAACGCCAAGAGGCGCTCCAGCTCGTCCGGCGACGGACGGCGGGTGAGGACCGAGCGGAAGCCGTGGACGACGCTGCCCGCGGGGCTGGCACCGCCTTCGAGCAGCATGCTCCGGGCAAGCGACCCCGCTGCCTCAAGAAAGGCGGGATCGTTGAGCGTGTTCAGCGCCTGCAGCGGAGTGTTGGACACCGAACGCTCCACGGTGCAGACCGTCCGGTCGGGCGCGTCGAAGTTCATGAAGGCCGGATACACGGCGGTGCGCTTGTAGAACGTGTAGAGTCCCCTCCGATACCTGTCCGAGCCTTCGCTGGTCGGCCAGCGCTTGAAGCCGCCCTCGATGAAGTGGTCGCCGAACACCTCGGCCGGCTGCGGGGGGAAGACGCTGGGCCCGCCGACTACCTTAGACAGCAGGCCGCTGGATGCCAAGGCGACATCCCGAACGGACTCGGCCGTGATTCGGCCGCGAGCGCCTCTCGACAGCAGCACGTTGTCGGGGTCGGCGGCGGCTCTCGCCGGCGTCACCGCCGAGTCCTGGCGATACGCCCTCGAGGTCAGGATGGTTCTCAGCAGAGCGTGGGTGTCCCATTCCAAGCGGACGAACTCGGTGGCCAGCCAGTCCAGCAGCTGGGGATGGGACGGCGCGTCCCCCTGCGTTCCGAAGTCCTCAGCCGTTGGAACCAGCCCGCGGCCGAAGATCCGGTTCCAGATCTGATTGACACGGACGCGCGCCGTCAGAGGGTTCTCTGGGGAGGTCAGCCACCTAGCCAGCTCCAAGCGGTTGCCAACCTTCCTCGGCTGGCCCGCTGTCAGCACGGCCGGAACTCCCGGCTCCACCCGGTCGCGCAGATCGAGGAAGCTGCCTCGGCTCTGGACTCGAGTCTGCCGCGGCTCGGGCAGTTCCTGCATCACCAGCGTCTTCGTGGTGTGCTGAGCCCGAAACTCCTCCAATTCGTCTTCGGCACTGGCCAGTCTCGCCCGTTCGTCCTCCAACTCGGGAGCGATGGCCCGAAAGTGGGCCGCCAGCCGCCGGGAGTCCCCTTCCGACCGTTCCGACGGAGCGGTCGCAAGGACGCGGCGCACTTGGGCCGGAGTCAACTGCAGCTCGGCGAGCCCCTCCACGGGAAGGGTCGTCCCGAAGATCCGGAACCGGCCCAATGCCGCTCCGGGGCCGTCGGGGGAATCGTGGATCAGGCGCAGCTTCAGCAGCTGACCGCCCTTCGACGCCAGCGGCCTCTCAAGACGCAGGACGGCCGCCGACGCCGCAGCCTTGAGACTGCCAGCGTCCGCACTCCATCCAGTCTCAGACCGGCCGTCCAGCAGGGAGGACAGCTCCTCCGTAGCCCAGCCACTGCTTTCCTCTGTCGAGCCCCCGAATCTGACGCGAGACTCGACTTGGCCGGCGAGGTACGGCTGGAAGTAGAAGCCGTACGGACCGTGATCGTTAGTCAGCTTCAGGAGGATCTCGTGGCGGCCCGCCGGCAAGTCCAACGTCAGGCGCTCTTGGTCCGGGGCGATCTCTCGAGTCGGGTCGGTCGAGAACACTGGCTTGGAATTCAGCCATACCTTCAGCCCCTTCAAGCTCCCGAGTGACACCTCCAGCGAGACCGGCTGGCGAACCTCCACGCTGCGGTAGACGTAGCTGGCGCAGTCCGCTTCGGAATCGTCGGGAATGTAGCCAAGATAATGCACTCGCCCGTCGGCCCAGTCCTTCCGCTCGAGCCAAGCCAGATGACCGTTCTCGTAGGTGGCGTTGAGGTCGACCTCCACTTCAGGCGGGAACGCGGTCTGGAAGGCCTCGCTTCGCGATCCAACGCGGAACGGCCCGATGGCATGCCAGCTTCCCCATGTGGACCCGCTGTCCCGCACAGCCTCCTGCGCTCCGTGCGACGGCTGGTCCCAGGCCTCGGCCTCGACGCCTGTCAGCACGAACGCGCCGCCATCGCCCCAGCCCGGCCCGCCATCCGGCAGATCCTCATGGAGCAGCGGCTCGATCCGCAGGCCCGTCAAGTCGGACAGGCCGGACTCAAACCTGACCTCGTAGACTTGAGGTCCGCCTTCGGAACGGACCGCGAGTACCGAATCGTCGGCAAGGACTTCCAGCTCGGCTCCGCCCACTACTTTGGCCGCGACGGGCGTCAGCGCATGCCATGCCGCGTCCCAAGCGGCAAGTTCGGGCTGGGTCCGCGCCTCCCAGCGCCTCTGCGCGTCCTCGACAACCGGCGAGGACGCCTCCAACGCCGCCCTAGCCGACTCAACCCGGTCCGCCAATCGCCGCAACTCGTCTCGGTCACCCTTGAAGACTTCCAGCTCGGCCGAGATCTTGATGGCGCTGTCTGCGGTGTCGTTGAAGACGTCGTACAGGCGGTAGTACTCGTCCTGCTTGAACGGGTCGTACTTGTGATCGTGGCATTGGGCGCAGCCCACCGTGGATCCCAGCCAGACCGTGGCAGTCGTGTCGACGCGATCCTTCACGGCCGCGTCATAGAATTCGTCGTTCTTCGAGCCCGCCTCGTTGTTGAGCATCGTGTTGCGGTGAAATCCAGTCGCCACGATCTGCTCCACCGTGGCATCCTCCACCAAGTCCCCGGCGAGCTGCTCGAGAGTGAACCGGTCGAATGGCAGGTTCCGGTTGAAAGCGTCAATCACCCAGTCCCGGTAGGCCCACATAGTGCGCGGCTCGTCGCTCTCGTACCCGTTGGTGTCGGCGTACCGCGCCAAGTCGAGCCAGTAGCCCCCGAAGTGCTCGCCGAAGTGCGGCGACTTGAGCAGGCGGTCCACAAGCCTCTCGTAAGCGTCAGGACGGGAGTCAGCGAGGAACTCATCCACCTCCCCGATGCTCGGGGGCAAGCCTCTCAGATCAAGGCTCACCCGCCTCACCAGCGCTTCCTTGGACGCCTCGGGAGCGAAGGACAGCCCGACCGTCTCCAGCCGCGCCAGCAGGAAGCTGTCGACGGGGTTGCGGACCGTCTCGCTCTCCCGCGCGGTAGGCGGTTCCGGTCGCGACGGTGGTATGTAGGCCCAGTGGCGGGTAACCGTGTTCTCGTCCACTCCCACGCCCTCCGGCCAATCCGCTCCTTGAGCGATCCAAGCGCGGATCAGGGACACTTCCTCCGACGGCAGCCCGTCTCCGCCCAGCGGCATCGGAGTCAGTTCGCCTACGCCGGCTACCCTTTGCAGCAGCGGGCTCCCATCGGCATTCCCGGGGAGTATGCCGGGCCCCGAGGCGCCCCCTGCGAGGGCGACTTTCTTCGAGTCGAGGCGCAGCCCGCCTAGCTGCTGACTCGGGCCGTGACAGGCATGGCAACGCCGCTCGAGGATCGGATAGATCTCTTCACCGAAACTGACGGCTGGTCCGGCGGCCCCGGCTGGCAAGCCAGTCTGAGCGGGAGCCGGCGCCAGCGGAAGCAGGAAAACCCCCAGCAGCGCACCGCAGCGCTTTGCATAGTCCCCAAGAAGTGCGGTCATCGCCAAGCTGCTCCATTCCAAACGGATCGCGAGCCGCTCCGGGGCACTGACAACCGACCAACCGGCCAGCAAACCCAGCGCCACTCGCGCTCAGCCCATGCGGCGACGGACTGGCATCCGTCCGACGACCATAACTATAGCCCAACTGAGCGACTGACGAACTCTCCTAGCTAACGCTAAGCCACCACGCCCGAGGGCTCGACCGGACTTAAGAGGCGCGGTCAGAACAGCGACAGTTCGACGCCGGTCCACCGGTGCATCGCCAGGCAACCTGTCGCTGCCAAACCCGCAGCCCCACAAGGCCTGTCCCGGAGTTCGATCCTGGAAGCGGTCCGGGGCCTCTCGCGGCCTCGGCCTGTCCCGCGCGCCGGATCGGTCCCTTGCGGGTCCGTCCGCCATCCGAATCCCGAACGGCGATTCGGTGCGTGTGGCGGACCCGGGGGGCTTGATGTTCTTACGAACACAGGCCCCCCGGTCTGACAGGATCGGAGCTGCGTCCACTCAGCGGACCGGACTAACAGATCACAAAGGGTGTGTTCCGTGGCCGTCGTCGCGACGATACTGGCGATCTCCTCGCGGCTAATAGAAGGGAATTTATTTCCATCCAAATCCCCGCTGTCAACTAGTAAGTTAGTTAGAGCTGATGGGCCTCCCCCCGGCCCCTCCGACGCACTGTGGACGGAGCCGGAGCCGTCAGCGCGGCCGCGGTCATGCCGTCTTCCCGGCCCCGATCGGGCCGGGGCCACTCGCGACACGTCTCGGGCACTGAGCCCGCGAAGCGCGACAATCGGGCCGGGCGGGGCCCTCCGGCGGGCGAGGTCGCTAGGATGCTCTCCCGCTCCCGAGCCGACAATCCAGCTTGGCGAGGATGTGCCTAGCCAGTCGATCTCTGATCTCGCGATGTCGCGGCACAGGCTGGCAGGCTCCGGTGTCGGGATTGCGATACTAGCCCTGCTTGCCGCCGTGGCGAATCAGCACGCAGCCGCCCTTCCTGAGCTGCCTGGTGAGCGCAATGCGCTTCACGCCACAGCCAGATCGGCCACTCTTCGAACTCCCGGCAGCTCCCCGCTCGTGAGATCCGCGTACAGGTCGCCCAGGTGGTCTTGCAGATCCTGCCAAGTGTCTCCTTGCGTCCAGTAGTCAGGGAACTCGAGCAGATACCCGATCCACGAATCCCCTTCTTGCCAGTAGGCGATCTTGACCGTCCGCTGTCGCATGGCATCAGTGTGACTCAGCACGGTGCCACCGTCCTTGGCCCGACGGCGCTGGAGCGGCACCTAGCCCGCCCAGGCCGCACCGTGACAGCCCCTCCTCGCGCCGCGACGCGGTCACAGGCGGCGAGGGCGAGGATGTCCTCGGATGTGATCGTCGCTGGGCGGTCGCTGGAGCGTCCGCGGGTCGTTGATTGGAGCGGCATGCGGCTTTCGGTGATGGTAACGCCTCTCGGCGGCTGTTTCGCTCGTCGCGCCCAGCTGCCGGCGAGGGGCGAGGAGGGGCTGTCACGGTGCGGTGCGTGCGGCGGGGGGCTCGGGTGGCTGCCATGCTGCGCCAGTTTTTCGCGATGGGCGGCTTTGTTCTTGTTGTTTCTGTTATCTGCACTTTCTGTGTGCGCTGAGACGGTAGCGCCCTGTGCCGTTATTACCCGATTTCCCGCGCGCGTCCCTGTATCGTCTGTAGAGACTGTTGCTTATTGCTCGTATCTCCCTTGGTAGGATTACGCGCGCGAGTTTCGCCTCACCCCGATCTTGGGGTAAGACAGTTAGTCTTGGTTCGGTTCGGGGTCCGTGTTCGGGCGGTGAGGTGCCCCGGTGTGGCGCCGCGGGGTGGTGGGTCTGCGGCGCGGGTGAGGTCGGTGTGCTACTGACCGGTGCAAGAGTCTTGCGCAGGATCCGGGCCGCGTGAGCGGTGTCGTGCGCAAATGGGCGCTGAGCACAATGTGAGCGCGGCAGAATGCGGAGGATAGATCCTGACTATTACGATTCGGGACGAGCACTATAGATTGTATACATGCCGGAGCCTGTACAATATATAGACTCTTGGCACTCAAGTCACTAATTCCCAATAGAAAGGGCTCGATGACCCGGCACGGCGCTGCGCAACGAAGCTGTACAGTCTGTGGTGCGGGGCCGCCTCGCGTCGCGTGGCTTGGCTCGCGGGTCTCGGGGGCCCCGCTACTGGCCCACACCGGCGCTGGCGTTGCGAAGCGCCACCTTCCTGCGGTGGGCCTCTAGGATCGTGCGCCCCTTCTCACGCTTGCCGTTTCGAATGCAGGCCAGCCCCCAGGAGTAGTACGCCTCGTGCAGCGTCGGTTCGAGCTCGACAGCGCGTTCCAAGAGCCGCTCCGCTTGCGCATGCAGCCCCTCTCCAAGCCGTAGCAGGCCAAGGCGATAGTGAGCTTCCGCGAAGTCCGGCTCGACTGCCAAGGCTCTTCGGATTGACTCGTCCGCCTCCCCGCGATGGCCGAGCGCCAGTTGGGCGGAGCCGAGGCGCACCCAGTAGCGTGCCGGGGCCGAGTTATGCCCGGCAAGCGCGAGCGCAGCTCGATAGCTCGCCGCGGCCTCCTTCGGCTGGGCAAGGTAGTCATGGATCGAACCGAGGTAGTAGTGCAATTCGGCGTCGTCCGGATTCCACTGTAAGCCGCGCCGCAGGAAGGCGAGGCCCGCCTCGGCAGTGCCCAGCTCTTGGCAGATCAACCCGATCGCGCCGTAAGGGCGAGCCTGTCTCGGATCGGCGAACAAGGCCACCAAATAGACTTCGAGCGCGGAACCCCACTGCTGGCCACCCAGCAGCGTGTCCGCGAACCGCGTGTAGAACCGTGCCCGGGTCACGTCCCGCCCTTGGGCCGCGGCGGAAGCGGGCGGCTCCAATCCCCGGCAGTTGGCTCTGGCCTTGACACGGTAGAGGACCTTGGCCCCCCTCGAGTTCCGAACGGCGGCCTGCTCGAACGCCCGGAGCGCATCGTCAACCCGCCCGTGATCCAGATGGAACAGGCCGAGGTTCAGATAGCCGTCGGCCCGATCCGGCTCCAAGCGGACCGCCGCGCGAAGCTCGCTCCGGGCCCCTGCCCCATCGCCCAGCCGCGCGAGGGCCGCCCCTCGCAGAATCCGTGTCTCGGACGAGGCGGCGCCTTCCTTCAAGCCAGCGAGCGCGCCCACGCACTCTTGGTACTGCTCCAGCTGGAAATGCGCGAGGGCTAGGTACATGCGGGCGTCGTACCACTGAGGCCGCGCTGCGACGGCCTTGCGGAGCGGTTCAAGCGCCTGCCGGTAGAGCACCCTCCTGAACAGCATCCTGCCGATGGCATGCAGCGTGCCGGCATCCTCGACTTCATCCGCCAGCCCCCCCAGCAGGTCAGCCGCGAGGTCCTCCCTCCCGACCTCGAACCACGCTCTAGCCAGATCGAGCGCGGCGGCAGCATGGCTGACGCCCTGATCCAGTGCGACCTCGAGATGGGGCAGCGCCCGCCTAGGCGCGCCGACTCTCAGCCAGCACGCGCCCGTCCGGTAACGCAGGCCCGCGTCGCCAACACCAGCCCCCGATACCTCCTCTAGCAGGGAGCAGGCTTCCGCCCTCCGCCGCAGCCGAATCAGGGCACTCGCCCACGGAACCGCCATTTCGGCCAAGGGCGCACCCAAATCCCTCGCCTCCGCGAACCACTGGGCGGCCTCCTCGAATCTCGCCCCGGCCATGGAGATCCTGCCGAGCCAGACATGGGCGGGAGCCGCAGTGGCCGGCTCCGCGGCAGCAGACTTCGCCAGACGGGCCGCATGCTCAAGCTCCCCCAGTTCGACCAGCTGATCGAGCCGCCGATCTAGCTCCAGACGTGCTTGGGCATGGGCTTGGGCGATCAGCTCGGAAGGCGAGCCGACCGCGAAGAGAGCGAAGATGCAACTTGCCCAAGCAAACCGATTACGTCCAAACGCTCGCCGGCAGCGTGGTGCCGGTCGCCTCCGCGCCTGCGCTCGCTCAGCCAACTCTCGCACTCCACCGGCCCGGCCCCCTCCCGACTCCTAGCCGCCGGAGGGCCAGCCACGCTCACTCTACCGCCGAGCGGTCGAAGCTGGCAAGGGCAGCCGAGGCAGAATTAGAAGCATCGCGCGACGGGCGGGTGCTACAATTCGGGCGCGAGACACCCCGCCCTTGGAAGGGGCCTTGCGATGCATCCCCCGTCACGATTCATTACCTGCCGTGGCACGACTCTGAAGTGCTGCTGGGTGGCGATCCTTGCCGGAGCCATGCAGCAGATTCCGGCCCAGTCCGAGCCGGCCCCTGTCTTCGAGACCGACATCGCTCCGATCCTCGCTACGAGTTGCGTCACCTGCCATGGCGAGGATTCCCCGCAAGCGGGGCTGGACGTCAGGTCTGCCAGCGCCCTGCTGGCGGGCGGCAAGTCCGGGCCGGCGATCGTCCCCGGGGCTCCCGTGGACAGCCTGCTCCTCCAGAAGGTCGCCTCGGGCGCCATGCCGATGGGGGGCTCCAGACTCGCTCGGGCCGAAGTCGAGGCCATTCGTCGCTGGATCGAGAGCGGCGCTGAGGCGGAGCACGCAGCCCTGCCGGAGTTCGCGGGGCACCGCGGAGTCAGCCCGCGCGAGATCCTCGTGACGGTCATTAACGTCAAGTGCCTCCTGTGCCACGGACGGCGCGTGCAAGAAGGGGGTCTCGATCTCCGCACCCGGGAGTCGGCTCTGGCGGGCGGAGCTTCCGGACCGGCCATCCGGCCGGGCGATCCCGACGGGAGCTTGCTGATCCAGCGCATCGCCGCCGAGGAGATGCCCCCGCCCGAACATCAAGCCCGCCTTTCCTACCGACCGGTCACCTCAGACGAGCTGGACAGCCTCCGCGAGTGGATCCGAGACGGCGCTCCATGGGATGACGAGAAACCGACCGCCGTAGACCCTGCCAAGGACCCGCTGGTCAGTGCTGCCGACCGGGATTTCTGGGCCTTTCAGCCGCCCCGCCGGCCGCCAGTCCCCCCCGTGACCGCTCAGCACCGTGTCCGGCACCCGATCGACTCCTTCCTGATCGCGAGGCTCGAGCGGGACTCGCTGACGTTCTCGCCGGCGGCGGACAAGGCCACGCTGATCCGGCGGGCGCACTTCGACGTCACCGGACTGGCGCCTCCACCGGAGGAGATCGAGCGCTACTTGGCGGACAGCACGGAGAACAGCTACGAGCGGATGATCGACCGCCTGCTCGAGTCTCCGCGCTACGGCGAGCACTGGGGCCGGATGTGGCTCGACGCCGCAGGGTACGCCGACTCGGAAGGCCAAGTGGACTTCGACGCAGTGCGGCCCCACGCTTGGCGATACCGGGACTGGGTGATCCGATCCCTCAACGAGGACAAGCCCTATGACCAGTTCTTGACCGAGCAGATCGCCGGCGACGAGCTGTTTAACTACCGAGAGGCCAAGCTGCCGCTGAGCCAGGAGGACAGCGACAGGCTTGTCGCTACCGGCTTCCTACGTATGGGCCCCGACGGCACCTACAGCGTCTCCCAAGGCTTCGTCGCCGAGCGCATGACCGTGGTGGCCGACCAGCTGCAGATCCTGACCTCGACGGTCCTCGGCTTGACAGTGGCCTGTGCTCGCTGCCACGACCACAAGTACGACCCGATCCCGCAGCGCGACTACTACCAGCTGAGCGCCATCCTACGGAGCTCTTACGATCCCTACGACTGGCTCTCACCCAACGAGGCTGACATCGGCCCGAACGCGGACTGGAACCCGACCAACACGCGCCTCCTCCCGGGCGCGCCCGCGGGGGACGTGCGAGAGGTGCAACGGCACAACGAACCCATCCAAGCGGAGATCGCTCGGCTGGCGGCGGAGGTGCGGCAGCTGCCCGAGCCGGTGCGACGGCGGCTCCTGCGCGACAAGGTGCCCGCCGTCTCCATTCAAGCGCTGGTCGATGTGCGCAAGATCGTCGCAGCAGGCCTGCCGCCAGTCGCGGATTCCGACGCGGCAGGCCGGTCCGAAGTTGCGAACGAGGACGGAATCGTCGCGAGGGCGGAATCGTTGGTCGACAGGTTGGCCGATGCCGTAGTTGGACTCCGCACCCCTCCCAAGGTCCGCGCCCTGTTCGACATGGAGGGGGAGCCCACGCCAGTTCACATTCTGTACCGGGGCGAGCACGGCAATCCGGGGCCGCCGGTCGAGCCCGGAGTGCCGTCAGTGCTGTCGGCAGGCATTCAGCCCTACCGGTTGGAGCCC
This sequence comes from Bryobacterales bacterium, assembly GCA_963662745.2. Lineage (GTDB taxonomy): Bacteria > Acidobacteriota > Terriglobia > Bryobacterales > UBA6623 > VXMF01. Next base: position 348,673 of record CAXXUI010000001.1, on the reverse strand, counting down.
TTGGAGTGGTCCAGCGGACACCGCCTCGCCTTGGCGAAATGGCTGGTGCAGCCGAACCACCCGCTCACCGCGCGGGTCATGGTCAACCGGGTCTGGCAAGGCTACTTCGGACGGGGGATCGTGCGGAGCGAGGGCAACTTCGGACGCACGGGCAACCCGCCCACTCATCCGGAGCTGCTGGACTGGCTGGCTGTCGAATTCGTCGAGCGCGGCTGGAGACTCAAGGCGCTCCATCGGATGATCCTCACCTCGACTGCCTACCGCCAGAGTTCCCGGCTCGACCGCGCCAGACAGGCCGCGGACCCCGACAACGCCCTGCTCTCCCGCTTTCCCATGCGCCGGCTGGACGGCGAGGCGATTCGGGACTCGGTGCTGCAGGCGGCCCAACGGCTTGACCCGACGCCCTTCGGCCCACCCGACGAGATTGACGTCCGAGACGACGGGGAGGTCGTCTCCACCGGCTCGGACTCCGGCGAGCGTCGAAGCATCTATGTTCAGCGCCGTCGCTCCAAGCCGCTGGCCATCTTGGAAGCCTTCGACCTTCCGCAACTCAGGCCCAACTGCCTGAGGCGGACGCAGTCCACCGTGTCTTCCCAGGCCTTGCAGATGATGAACAGCGAGATTGTCCGGGAGAATTCGCGCTACATGGCGGGACGAGTGATCGACGCGGTCGGCCATGATCAGGCGGCGCAGGTCGAGCGGGTTTACCTGACGGCTCTAGGCAGAAACCCGACCGCCGAAGAGCGGGAGGACGGGGTCAGGACGCTGGCCCGACTGACCGACGCCTGGCTCGAGCACCTCGAACGGCGGGTCCCCATGGAGCCCAAGCGAGCCAAGGCCGGCTGGCTGGCGCTAGCTGCGCTGTGCCACACAGTGTTGAACTCCGCGGAGTTCGCGTACATCGACTGACTGCGAGGAGGAGCGGATGCGAGCGAGGCATTTCAAGACTGCTAGACCGGAACCATCGGGGCGTCCGACGCGGCGCGACTTCTTCTCCCGCGTGGGCGACGGTCTCCACGGGGCGGCTCTGGCCTCGCTGCTGGCCAGCGACCTGCTGCCCCGCCGGGCCGTCGCCGCGACCGGATCCCGAACGGCCTACGACCTGCAGCCCAGGCAGCCCCACTTCGAGCCCAAGGCAAAGTCCGTCATCCAGTTCTTCATGAACGGAGGGCCCAGCCAAGTCGATCTGTTCGATCCTAAACCGGCCTTGACGAAGTACGAAGGGCAGCCTCCCGGACGCGACCTAGCGAACGACATCGAGTTCATCAACGAGGCGGGGGGCTTCATGCCCTCGCCGTTCCGGTTCGCGAAGCACGGGCGGTCCGGCATGGACGTTTCCGAGATCCTCCCGCACCTGGCCGGGCAGGTGGACGACATCGCGTTCATCCGATCGATGTTCACGACCCATTTCAACCACGAGCCGGCGATCTTCATCATGCAGGGCGGACGACAGTTCTCGAACCGGCCGGCCTTGGGATCGTGGATCGTCTACGGGCTGGGCTCGGAGAATCAAAACCTGCCGGCCTACGTCGTGCTCGACGACCCCAAAGGGCTGCCGGTCAACCACATCCAGAACTGGCAATCCGGATGGCTGCCGCCGGTGTACCAAGGGACCCGCGTCCGCTCGGAGGGTTCGCCGCTGCTGAACTTGGAGCCCGAGGAGGAGTATCCGGCCCCGGTGCTCGACTTGGCCCGCTCCTTGCTCAACCGCATGGACCGGCAGCACAGCGACGCCCGGCCCGGATACCCTGAGCTGGCTGCCCGGATGACGAACTACGAACTGGCCGCCCGCATGCAGCTGACGGCGAGCGACGCCTTGGACGTGACCCAAGAGAGCGAGCGGACCCGTTCGATGTACGGGCTTGACGATGAGCGCACTGCCTCCTACGGCAAGCGCTGCCTGATGGCGCGGCGACTGGTGGAGCGAGGCGTGCGCCTGGTGCAGATCTACATCGAAGGCCAGATCTGGGACAACCATACAGACTTGGACCGTGAGCTGCGCTACGCCTGCGCCAAGACGGACCGGCCCATCGCGGCGCTGATCCGGGACCTGAAGCGCACCGGACTGCTCGATCAGACCCTCTTGGTCTGGGGCGGGGAATTCGGCCGGCTGCCGCTGGCCCAGAGCCGGGACGCGGGCATCTCAGGCCGCGACCACGGCCCAACGGGTTTCACGGTCTGGCTGGCTGGAGCTGGCGTGCAAGGAGGCACGATTCTCGGACGGACGGACGAGATCGGCTACAAGGCGGTCGAGAACCGGGTCAGCGTGCATGACCTGCATGCCACCATCCTCCACCTAATCGGCATGGATCACCGAAACCTCGTCTACAACCACGACGGACGCAACGAGCGCCTGACGGACGAGTTCCCGGCCCGCGTCGTGCGAGAGATCCTGACGAGCTGACCGGAGGCCGGATCCGGGCTGCCGAAGCCCGGTCACCTCTCGGGCGACGGACGCCCCGCGCCGCTCGCCTCCCGGGCCCTCTCGGCCTGCTCCTTCGCCTCAGCCACGCGGCCCGCCCGCCGGTAGGCCGCAGCCAGCAGGGCGTGCAGGCCCGGATCGGAGGTGGACTCCTCCAAGAGCGCCTCGTAGACGGCAATGCCGTCCTCAAGCCGACCATCGCGAACCAGAGCCCTCGCCAAGTCCCTCCGGGCGTCGAGCAGCTCCGGACGGGCCCTGACCGCCTCCGCGAGCAACTCGATCGCCCGGCCCCGCTCCCCCTGCAGCAGCAGAATCCTACCCAGCAAGTAGTTGGCCATGCCGTGCGCTGCGTTGCCGGCCAGCACTGCTTCCAGGTGCGGAATGGCGTCCTCCAAACGCTGCATCTTGAACAGCACCCGCCCCATCGCTTGCTGAACTCCCGGGTCATCGGGAACTAGGGACTCGGCCGCGCGATACTCGGCCAAGGCACCTTCGAAGTCGTAGCGAGGCCCCCTTTCGAGCGCCTCGCCCCGCAGCAGCCGCACACCGGGCGAGCGGGGATCCAACTCTAGTAGCCGGTCAGCCGCCTGCGCAGCGAGCAACTCATGAGCGCGCCCCAAGCCGTAGATCGCCGCTGGATCCGATGCCTGGCGAGACAGCACTTCCCGCAGTTGCTCGACCGCCCTTCCCGCATCGCCCATTGCCAGGCTGCAGGTCGCCAAGAGACTGCGCTCCGCGACGGATTCGGGGCGCTGCGCCAGCGCCCGGTCCAGCAGGCCAAGCGCCAGCTCGGCCTCTCCGCGCTGGAAGGCGCGCCGTGCTGCGGCAAGGGCCGAACCCGAGGAGCTCGGCTGTCGCGATGAACCGGGTCCCGGCCGCGCCGGGCTCCCGCTGTTCGGACGGGCTCCGCGGGGACGCTCGGGTCCCGGGCCGGTCTGAGCGTAACGCCGGGCGTTGCGCAGGTGCAGCTCGGCCTCGGCATGCTGGCCGGCCGCGCGCAGCTGGATTCCGATCCTCAGATGCGCTTCGGCGCTGCAGGGATTGCTGAGCAGCTCCCGCCGGAACTCCCTCACGGCGAGCTCCCGCTCGCCACGCTGCCACAGGATCTCGCCCTTCAGGCGGTGCGGCCCGCTGAGTCCGGGCATGGACGCCAGGGCAGCATCGGCCTCGCGCAAGGCGGCGTCGAGGACACCGTCCATGGCCAGCTCTTCCGCTCGCAGCAGTCCCGCCGGAGCCGAGTCCGCAGCCCCGGCGAGCAGCTCGGAGAACCATTCGGCCGCACGCTCCGAGTAGGCACGGGTCAGCAGCCGCAGCACATCGGCCTCGGACGGCCCGCGGCCCAAGGCGGACTCCAAGGCCCGGATGGACTCGGACAGCCGGCCCAGCGCTCGGTAGCTGGCGCCGAGCCAGAAGCTGGCCGTCCCGTCGCCGGCACGCAACTCGGGGGAGAGCTCGAGTTCGCTCTGCGCAGCCGCGAATCGATTCAGCCGGTAATAGCAGATTCCGAGGTACAGGCGGACTCCGGCTAGGTCCGGCTGCAGCGACCGCGCCTTCTCCAAGGCACTCAAGGCAGCTTCGAAGTCGCCCTCCAGATAGCAGGCTAGGCCCAGGCCCCGGTGGGCCTCGGCGCTGCGGGGCTGCAGCGTTGCGATCTCCGAGTAGACCTCCCTCAGGCGCCCCTGATCCTGCGCTTGACGGGCCTGCCTGAGCTCGGACTGTAGGATTGCCAAGCGCTGCCGGTCGTCGACATCGGCCTGCGCGGCAGCCAAGCTCGCCACAGCGAGCAGGAGCAGGCAGACTCGGGCCCACCGCGGCCCGCCTATGCTGGGCTGGAACATCCAAGGACGGGGCGCGCGCCGCGCACTGTGGCGCCGCGCCCCGCCCGCATCGCGGCCGGCGAGCAGCCGGCCGCTGAGGGCCCTAGAAGTAGAACTTCGCCGCGATCTGAATCTGCCTAGCGTCACCCGTCGCAGTGATGCGCCCCCAGTTCGCAAGGTTCGAAGGATCCCAGCCGCCGGTGCCAGGGTTGTTGAAGTTCACCCGGTTGAAGATGTTGAAGAACTCGAAGCGCAACTGCGCTCCGATGTCCTCAGTGATGGGCACGTTCTTGTAGAGCGAGAAGTCGACGCCCGCATGGCCCGGCCCCTCGATGATGTTGCGCCCCGCCGTTCCGAACCCGCTCTGGTCTCCGACGGAGGTCGGGAAGTTCGGCAGCGCGAAGGACGCCGGGTCCACCCATCGCTCCGAAGTCCTCCGATAGTTGATGGCGGAGCCTGCCAAGTCCGGCCGCTGCTGGGTGCCCCGGCCGGCCACGTTGTTGTGGTCCCCGACCAGCGTCGGCGTGAGGTACTGGCCGCTGCGCAGCTGCACGATGGAGTTGACCTGCCAGTCGTTGACGATCTTTCCGAGAGCGCCGGTCAGAGTGCGGATGCGTGGCAGCCGCCACACTAGGTCCGCGCTGAAGATATGCGCGCGGTGGAAGTCCGAGACCGCGATCGAGGAGCGCTCGTCGAGCGCGTTCTGCGCGGACGTGCCGCCCCATTGCGAATTGAGATCCATCGACTTGGACCACGCGTAGTTGAGGCGGTAGCTGAGGCCCTCGCTGAACCGCTTCTCCAGCTTGGTCGTCAGCCCGTGATAGCTCGAGACCGCGTCGGACTGGTTCTCGCTGAAGGCGCCCGTGTGAATCGGGTAGGGCCTGCGTTGCTGGATCGTGTCGCCGTCGGCGTCGGGTCCGGGCAAGGCGTTGTTGCCGTCTATGAACGAGCTCAGCTTGGTGCCCTTGGAGCCCACGTAGTTGATCTCCCACATCAGGTCGTCAGCCAGCTGGCGCTGGATGCCCAAGTTCCACTGCTGAACGTACGGCATGACGTTGTCCCGGCGGGCCGTGTGCTGTGCGCTCGGCCTGGACGGATCCAGGGCCGGGAACGGATCGTCGGAAGAGACCTGGTAGACGGTCTTGTTGGCGGAAGCGAAGTTCTGCCCCAAGGCGAAGGGGAAGTTGCCCCGCATGTGGTTGCCCTCCCACGCGATGTTGGACCCGTAGAAGACCGAGTAGCCCCCGCGGATGGTGGTCCGCTGACCGAGCAGGTAGGCGAAGCCGAAGCGCGGCGCGAGGTTGTTCCGGTCGGGAACGATGAAGGTCGGTGAGGTGTTGGCCGGCTCTCCGGTGATCGGATTCGGCCCGGCGAAGACGAACTGGTTGCCGATCGCGTCGAACCAGGACGCGTTGGGTGGATCGTTCCGGCTGCTGTACCAAGAGGTCCACTCGTAGCGCAGCCCCAGGTTCAGCGTGAGGTTCCGCGTCGCCTTGTAGTCGTCCTGAACATAGATGTGCGTCAGGTTCTGCTGCATGTTCGCTTCCGTGCAGGAGCTGCAACCGGGTGCCTCCAGCGGCTGGATACGCCCCCCGGACGAGGGGAAGCCCAGCAGGAAGCTGGCGTAGGAGAAGCCCGTGACGCCGGCCGTGTCCTGGGGGTCGGAAGTGGGCACGCGGTCGTGGTTCACGTTGGCGAACACGCCGTCGTGCAGCACGTGCCGCACTTTGACATCGGCCCCGATCCTGAGCGTGTGCTGGCCCGCGATCTTGCTGAACGACGGCATGAACTGCCACGTGCGCTGGGGCCCGGAGACGAAAGCCGTCAGGCCGGCTCCGGAGAAACCCGTGATCCCGATCCCGATCGGGAAGTCGAAATCGTCCCGGAAGGTGCCCGGAGACCCGATCACCAGCTGCCCCAGCCCTAAGGGATCGGTGCGCCGCTGGATGTTGTCGGAGTTGTAGCCGAACTTGAACTCGAAGATCGAAGTCGGACTGAACATGTGGGTGTCGCTGACGGCCATGTTGCGGAACTTGTTGAAGAACGACACCTCCCTGCCTGGGAAGGACTGCGGCGACAGGTTCTCGTTGTCGGCCCACGACCAGCGCACGAACATATTGTTGCTCTCGTTCACTTGGTGATCCAGCCGCAGGTTGACTTGATCGTCGTCGCGCCGGTCAGGCGTGGTGTTGATGAAGTTGGGAGACTGCCCCGGAAGGTTGGGCGTGAATGCCCCGTACACGCCGTCCTGCCACGTCCTCGCCAGCTGGTGGAACCGGCTCTGCGGAACCGTGTTGTTGGCGAACGGCTGCCTGGTCAGCATCTTGTCGGCCCCCTCCTGCGTGCTCAGCAAATCGTAGATCTGCCCGATCTGCGTGCCGTCGATGTTGGTCAGGAACCGACCGTCGCGCATGTCCTGCGTCGGCACCGTGCTGAGGATGGTGCTCTGACGGCGGAAGCGGAACGACTCCCAGTTCGCGAACCAGAAGGTGCGGTTGCGGACCACCGGCCCACCCACCGCGGCGCCGAACTGGTTCCAGCGGAAGGCCACCCTTTCGGGCGCGAAGAACGTCCGGGCGTCCAGCTTGTCATTCCGGAAGAACTCGAACAGGCTGCCGTGAATCTCGTTGGTGCCGGACTTGATGGCGACATTGACGTTCGCTCCCGCCGCGTCTCCGAATTCGGCGCTCGTGATGTTGGTCTGCACCGTGAACTCCTGGATGGCGTCCAAGGAGGGCCGGATGCCGTAGTGCTTGAAGAAGGTCTCGTTGTTGTTGACTCCGTCCAGCGTGTAGTTGTTCTGATCGCTGCGATTCCCCGTCACGGCGACTGTCTGGCCCCCGATGATGAAGAAGCCGCCTGCGCTGCTGCCGGGGGACGCCCCCGGCAGCAGCATCGTCAGCTGGGTCATGTCGCGGCCGTTCAGCGGAAGCTCCACCACCTTCTCGTTCGCAACGACCGTGCCCAGCGTCGAGCGCGTGGTCTCCAGCAAAGGAGCCACGGTCGAGGAGACCTCGATCGTCTCGACGACCTCGCCGATCTGCAGCGCCACATCCACGCGCACCGATTCGTTCACTCGCACCACGACGGCATCGACCAGCGTCGTCTTGAATCCGTCCATCTCGACATTCACGTCGTAGACGCCGGGCAGCAGATTGAGAACGCTGTAGTCGCCGGTCGCCCCGGTCTGGACGGACCGGGCGATGTTGGTGCTCTGGTTCGTCGCGATGACCAACGCCCCGGGGATCACCGCGTCCTGGGCGTCCGTCACACGCCCAACGAGCGTGCCGTAGGTGTTCTGGCCCAGCGCCGCCCCCGCGAAGGCGGACAGCACCGCCAAGAACGTTACAATTCCGATCCAGCGCGACCGGGAAGTCTGATAGGTATGCATTTCGATACCGTTCCTCTCATGCTCGGATGCGAGCACGCCCTGTCACGCCCACCGGTACCTCCAGTATTGGCTGCGGGCCGTCCCCGCCATCCAGCCGCCCCATCCACCCCGGGGAGCGCTGGAAGGCCAAGATCATGCGACCGCGCAGGCGCTCGGGATAAGAGAGACAGCCAACTGTCATCATCAATCCTACGCTCGCGGCGCCCAACAGTCAAGACACAATGACGGGAAATCCGGAATGCCCGCACCTCGCACCAGCAGCGAGCAACGCCCCCTACCGGAGGCCGGGAGCATCCATTCCACGCTCGGCGATCGCACTGGGAGGAGGGCGGAATCCAGTCGACCATGCCCAGCGGGATGGTTGCCGCACGGCTTGGTATGCCGGCTGGCCGGCGTCAGGCGAACAGCGCTCTCACGCGATCGGCTACGACCACATCCTCGCCCGGGCGCAGCATCCAGGTTGAGATTCGCAGCGCGCCTTCGCCCACCCGCGACACCACGACGGGAGGATCCCCTTGGAGCAGCCGATCGACGGCGTCTTCCGCCGCCAGACCGAGATCCGCCTCGGACCACGACAGCACCACGTGAGGCACGCGGTTGGCTATCTCCGGCACATGCAACGAGCAGGTCAGGCCGGAGGCGCCATCCAGGATCCCGAGCATCCGCTCGGCGCGCCGGTCCAGCTCGAGGCGCTCCGCCGCATGATCCAGCCCCATGTACCGCTCCACCGCCGCGACCAGTCCGGCGATCTCCTCCTTGCCCACCTTCATGCCCCGTCCGATTCCGCCGTAGGGACTGATGGACTTGCGAGCGGCCTCAATCAAGTCCGGCCGGCCGAGCAGCAGACCTGAGGCCTGAGGGCCCAGCAGGCCCTTGCCACCAGAGAAGATCACCATGTCGAAGCCCTCCTCGACATAGGAACGTAACCGCTCGGGAGGTGGGATGTCGGCCGCGGCATCGTTCATCGTTGGGACGCCGCTGGCCTTGGCAATCTCTATCCACTCCTCGCGGCCGATCTCACCCGCCGGATCGGCCTTGTTCAAGAAGAACATCATGGCAGTGCGCTCGCTGAGCGCCCTCTCCAGCTCGGCCCGCGTGTCGACCCAAACTGTCTTGACACCGACCTGCCACATCTGGGCCTCGTAGCCGCTGCGGTGCGCCCGCTGTTGGACGACCTCGCTCTTCATGCCCGAGGTGTCGGGAAGCATCCGAAGCTTGTCCGGGTCACCGCGGGCCACCACGGCCGCGGTCCCGCATGTAATGGCCGACGCCGCACCGCACGAGATCATCGCCGCCGGGACGCCGACCAGCTCCGCGATGTGTTGCCCGGCCCTGACTTGCAGCTCGCGCAACGGAATGAAGTGCTTGGAGGCTGAGACCATGGCCGCGACCACTTCGGGCGGCATGAGGGAACCGCCCAAGTTGGTCACCGTGCCCACGCCGTTGATCACCGGCCGCAGGCCCAGGCTGCGGTACAGCTCCCCGGAGGCTGCCGCGCCCTCCCTGCTCCCGTCGCCGCAGGCCACGGCCGCTGCCGATCCGGCCGCTACGGCCCCGCCGAGGACCCTTCTCCGACTCACCGGTCCGCTCATTCCTGACCTCTCTTCCCGCCCCGCGTCGCAGCGCGCAACGACGCTAGCGATGCAGAATGGCGTCCCACCGCTGCTCGCCCTGCCGACCGTAGTGGACTGGCAGATCACGCCAGTCCTCCCGCGTCCGTCCGTTCCGGTCGAACGCCACGCGCCCGCCCAGAACCGCCAGTTCGCACTCCAAATGCTCCGTGCCGCGCTGCCGGGTGCCGAAACTGTCCACGAACCCGAAATCGCCTTGGCGAACTCCGAGGACGGCCACATCAGCCTCCGCCCCGATCGAGAGGTGCCCCAGCTCCTCGCGCAGGATCTCTCTGGCCGGGTTCCAAGTCGACCTGGCGACCACGTCAGCCAGCGACACGCCGAGCGCCAAGAACTTGCTCATCGTCGTCAGTTGATCCTGCATGCCGGCGTTCATCGAGCCGATATGGAGGTCAGTCGAGATCGAGTCCGGCGGGAAGCCGGCTTCCAGGCAAGCCGAGGCCACGCTCCACTTGAAGCTCCCGCCGCCGTGGCCGACATCGAAGTAGACTCCGCGCTCCCGGCCGGCGAACAGGCCTGGATTCGGCGTTCCGTCAGGCAGCAGCTCGCGCCGATTGCCCGAGAAGCAGTGCGTGTAGATGTCGCCCGGCCGGAGCTTCTCGCCTAGCAGCACCTCGATCGGACGCTCCTTCAAGCTGGACCCGAAGTCGACCATCACCGGAATCCCGGCCGCGTCTCCGGCCCGGACTGCCTCCTCGACGGGCTGCCATTCCGGCCCCGCGTAGTGCGCCGTCTTAACGCCCACGATGACCTCCGGATAGCGCTTCGCCAGCTCCGCCGTCGGCGCCGCCTGCATGTCGGACAGATCCTGCTCGATCTCCCCACCGCGCATGCCGTGTCCGACGATGTTGGCGAGCGCCAAGACCCTTGTCCGTGCCCGGCTGATCACCGTCTCGTGGAAGTCGTCGAAGTTCCGCCAGCCGCCGCAGCCGGCGTCCACCATGGTCGTCACGCCTGAGCGGAAGGAGTGGTCGTCCGGGAAGACGCTGTTGTCGCCCGCGTAGGAATTGCGCTCGCTGGTGGTGGCGAATACATGGACATGCAGGTCGATCAGCCCGGGTGTCACGTACAAGCCCTCGCAGTCGACCGTCTTGAAGGCGCGAGCGGGAGGGACCGCTGGCTCGACGGCCGCCACCTTGCCGTCGAGGATCGCCACATCCCGCCGCGCGGCGAGTCCGTTCTTAGGATCGATGACGGTTCCGCCACGCAGCAGCAAGTCGAACTGGGGCTCTTCAGCGGAGCGTCCGGAACAGGCCGCGACCAGCGCCGCCCCTCCGGCCAGCCACTCCCTGCGAGTCATGGCGAGTTGCCCATACCGCACTCGATTCCCTCCTGCTCCAGCGCCGCATCCCCGACCTGCGAACAGCGGACCCCCACGGCGGCGAAGTCACCGCCGCCGGCCGCGCCCGAACTGCCGGCGCGCCGGTCGAGATTCTAGCAGACCGTCGGGCTGGGAGCCGCCCCCGTCTGACAGCTCGGCGGCGGGAGGGCTCGCGGCCGCCAGCCCCGGCGCGACGCCCGCCAGGCGCTAGCGCGGGCTGAACTTCTGCACCCGCTGGTTCTTGATCTCGCTCGCGTAGACATGCCCGGAGGGATCGACTGCCAAGTGATGAACGAAGCTGAGCTCGCCCCGCCTCCTGCCGCTCATCCCGAAGGCGCCGAGCACCTCGCCGTCGAGCGTGACCTGGAGGATCCTGTCGTTGTGGCCGTCAGCAATGAACAGGCCCTCCCCAGGCACCATCTCCAGGCCCCACGGCGAACCGACGTTCCGCCACTGCGCCAGGAATCTTCCGTCCGCGGTGAAGACCTGCACCCGGTAGTTCTCCCGGTCCCCCACATACACCCGGCCGTCCGGGCCGACGGCGACCGAGTGAGGAAGGTCGAATTCCCCCTCGCCGTCGCCCTTGGAACCCCATGCGTTCAGGAAGCGGCCCTGCTTCGAGAAGCGGACCACTCGGGAGTTCCCGTACCCGTCGCTGACATAGAAGTCCCCGTTCGGAGCGAACGCTACATCGGTCGGTCGATTGAAGCTTTCCTCCGACTCGCCCGCCTGGCCCCGCCGCCCGAACACCATCTGGACCCGACCCGAGGGGTCCATCTTGAGCACTTGGTGCGTGTCGTTGTCCACGGTCCAGATGTTCCCTTCGGGATCCACACGGATGGCATGCGGGCGGATGAACATCCCGTCGCCCCACGACCGGACCATGCGGCCGGCAGACGTGAACTCAATGGTGGGGTGCCTGCCTCGGTGGAAGACAAACACATGACCCTTGGAGTCCGCTGCCACGCCGGCCATCTCGCCGAAGTTCCAGCCGGGCGGCAGCGCGGGCCAAGCCGGATCGACCCGGTGGGGCAGCGCTGGAAAGCCGCCTTCGGCCAGAGCGGGCCCATCCGCGCCGAACAGAGCGCACAGCAGCAGGGGAAGAAGGAGCCGTGTGGACAGATGCATGATCACTCGGCGGCGCGAGGCCAGCCGGCTGCGTCGGATTATAGGCGACTCCACGAAACCGGCCCCGGCCCGCGTGCCGGCTATAGACCCGACAGCCGGCGGAGCCGCGACGTTGTGCTCCCCAGCGGCCCACTCAGCGCCCGGCCACCAAGGCCGAATTCGTAGCGGCCCGGCCCGGATCCCGCCCCGGCCGCGTGGAGCGGGTGTCGCTCATGAGCCGCCTTGTGGCGGGTGGCGGCTTGATGTATAATCCTGTTGCTAGAGTCGAACTGCATTGCGATCGGTTGTTGCAAGTGCTGGGTCTGCTCGGCGCGGAGCGAAGCGAGCCGCGGCTCGAGAGCTGGCGCTTCGCTCGGCAGGCAGAATGCTACACCGCCCGGAGGTCGGATGATTCAGCCGGCATTGGAAGGAAACGCCGATGTATGAAATAGCCCGCCTCAGGATCGCCCTCATCAAAATGCCCCGCCCCGTCCTGCGACGCGTCGAGGTTCCGCTCTCTATCCATCTCGACGACCTGCATCTCGTGATCCAGCATGCCATGGGGTGGGAGAACCGCCATCCCTACGAGTTCCGTGTCGGCAATGGAGTCGCCTTCGGGCCGGTCGATCCGAAGTCGCGCGTCAAGGCGACCCGCCAAGACTCCAGTGCGGCGACGCTCGCTGACGTGTGCAAGCATCTCACCAAACGAATGCTGACGTTCGAGTACATCTACGACTTTCAAGACTACTGGGCGCATCGCGTGAAGCTGCAAGGGATCGGAGAACAGGAACCCGGGCGCACCTACCCCCACCTGCTAACGGCCGTCCGACGCTGCCCGCCGGAGGATTGCGGGGGCTCTTGGGGGTTTCGGCGCCTGATGGAGCGACTCAACCGCAGGAAGCGAACCTACCAAGCCCACCCGGACATGGAGTGGGACGAGGAGTTCGACCCCGACCGGGTCGATGTCAAGCTGATCCGGATGCACTTCGAGCGCATTGCGAAAGTCGTCGCCGCGCGGAAGGAGCGCGACTACCGCAGCTGACAGGCGGCCGATTCGGCATCGCGGCCTCAGCCCCCAGTCTCGGGCGGGACCTCGCCCGGCTCCTCCGTCAGGGCGGGTTTGCGTCTAGGACCGTACTGCCCCTTCCATTCATCCAAGCGCGTCTTCCGCCACAGCGGAACCCGCATGCGGTAGGCGGCCCGAGCGATCGCATGGGCGGCCACCGGCGCCGTCACGAGCAGGAAACTGACCGTCAAGGCGCAGATCGAAATGGTGACGGTGTTACCGGAATGCAAAGCCACCGCCGTGAACACCATGCCCGCCCCCAACGTGCCGGCCTTGGTCGAAGCATGCATCCGGATCAGCACGTCCGGAAGCCTCAGTATGCCGAGGCCCGCCATCAGCAGGAAGAAGCCTCCGCCAACGAGCAGGGCCGAGACCACCAAGTCGAGGAACAGGCTGTGCGCTTCCATCAACGCCCCTCCCCTTCATCCTCCAAGGACGGCGGGTCCGAATCCTGGTCGGTTCTCTGGTCGGCGTACCACGCGAAGGCCACAGTCGCCAAGAACGCCACCAAGGCGATCGCGAACGCCACATCGATGAACGGAGCCGAATCCGTCGACAAGTCGATCAGTCCGACGATCACCACCGCGAAGACGGTGATCAGATCGACCGAGACGACGCGGTCCGGGAGGGTCGGCCCTTTGATCATCCGCACGAAGGCGCACACGGTGCCCAGCAGGATCATGGCTGCCGTGATGTCGATCGCCATCGAGAGGACTGCCGAATGGTGGCCCAGGTCGCTCATTGCATCGCCTCCCTCACTCTCCGCTCGAAGCCCGTCTTGATCCGGCTCTTGAACTCCTCCGGGTCGTCGACGAACATTCCATGCACGTACAGCGTCTTGCGGTCTCGGCTGACATCCAGCGACAGCGAGCCCGGGGTCAGCGAGATCAGGTTGGCTAATACGGCGATCTGGGTTGGATTGGTGATGTCGAGGGGGACGGCCACGATCGCCGGCCGCGACTTGTGCATCGGAGTGAGAACGTCCCACGCCACAAGAAAGCTGGACAGAGTCAGCTCCTGGGCAAAGTAAACGATCAGCTGCGCCGTCCGAACTCCCTTGCGAAAGTACCCGGGCTGCCCGAAGACCGGACCGGTGATGCTCAGGACGATGAAGCCCACCAGGAACCCCGCCAGCAGGTTGCTCAGCTGGAAACCTCCCAGCAGAGCGCACGACCCGACAGCCAGCAGCAAGTTGAATCCGAACGGGTTGGTCACGGCGCGCCTCCAGCCGGGCCGGCGCCACCGGCCAGCTCCTCCGAACCGCTGGCGCCGAGCACCGCGCGGACGTAGTCGGTGGGATCGACCAGCTCGGCCGCGGCCCGCTCCGCCAAGGAGTACAACGGCTGCACGAACAGGCCGATCGACAGCGTCAAGGCTGCCAGCCCGGCGATCGGAGCCAGCAGCATGCGCCGCTTAGCCGGCGCGAGCCGGGCGGGCTTGGCGACACCGGGCGGACGCGGCTTCCAGAAGCCGTAGACCCAGATCTTGGTCATCGAGTAGGCGGTCAGCAGACCCACGGCCAGCGCCACCGCCGCAATGACGGGTCGTCCCGCCTCCAGCGAGGCCTCGATCAGCAGGAACTTCGCCCAGAAGCCGGACAGCGGCGGGAACCCGGCCAGCGAGAACGCTGGCACGAAGAACAGCACCGCCAGCAACGGCGCCTCCTTGTAGAGACCCCCAAGCGACCTCAGCTCGGCCGAGCCTCCAATGCGGCGCGCCGCCCCCGCGACGAAGAACAGGTTCGTCTTCACAATGATGTGGTGCAGGATGTAGAAGATCCCCCCGACCAGCCCCAACGGAGTGAGTAGCGCCACGCCCAGCACCATGTAGCCGATCTGGCTGATGATGTGGAAGGAGAGGATGCGCCGCAGCTCGTACTGGGCCGCGGCCCCCAGCACGCCGGTCACCATCGTCAGTCCGGCGATCCAGACCAGCATCTGGTGGGTGTAGCCGGCATCGTGGGCGAAGATCAGCGTGAAGACTCGCATCAGAGAATAGACGCCGACCTTGGTCAAGAGCCCTGAGAAGACAGCCGAGACGCACACCTTCGGGGTGTGGTAGCTGGCCGGGAGCCAGAAGAACAGCGGAAACACGGCCGACTTGATCCCGAAGGCTGCGATGAAGACAATGGCCACGACGGTCAGCAGGCCTTGATTCGCCACATCTTGCACGCGCAAGTGCAGGTCGGCCATGTTCAGCGTGCCCGTCAGGCCGTACAGCAGGCCGATGCCCGTCAGCAGCAGGATGGTGGCCAGCAAGTTCAGGGCGGCGTACCGCACTGCGGCGTCCAGTTGCGCCTTCGTGCCTCCCAAGGCCAGCAGCGCGAACGACGAGATCAGCATCACCTCGAACCACACGTAGAGATTGAAGATGTCGCCAGCCAGAAAGGCCCCGCAAACTCCTGCCAGCAGAGCATGCAGCGATGGGTGGAAACCCTCCGCCAGCGACTGTGTGCCCAAGTCCGCAAAGGAGTACACGACGGTGGCCACGCCCACCACGGCCGTGACCGCAACCATGGCAGCCGCGAGATGGTCGGCAACCAGCGTGATGCCGAACGGTGCGGGCCAGTCGCCCAGCTGCGTCGCTTGGATGCCGTTGCGCCAGACTTCGGAAAGCAGCGCGACCGCCGCGGCCAGCAGCCCGAGAGCCGAGCCGAGGCTGGATAGACGCAGCATCCCGCTCCCCTTGGGCAGGATCCGAGTCAGCACCGCCGTGGCCAGTGGCAGCACAACGGGCAGCACGACCAGCGAATTCACGGGCGACCTCCCTGCGAGGCTGATGCCGAGAGAGGCGGTTCGGCGACGCGCATCGCGTCAGTGTCCACGGTCTCGAGACTCTGGTAGGCGCGGAACGCCAGCACCAAGGCGAAGGCGAAGACGCTGAATGAGATCACGATCGCCGTGAGGATCAGCGCCTGCGGAACCGCGTTGGCAACTCCGGGCCGCGGGACGGTCTCGCCCGCCTCGATCAAGGCCGGATTGCCGACGACCATCCCCCCGCTGGCGAACAGGAGCAGGTTGACCGCGTGCGAGATGAGGGCCAGCCCAAGCACGAACCGGACCAAGTTCCGCTGCAGCATCAGGTAGGTGCTGCAGCCGATCAGGATGCCCACCACAACTGCAATGATTGGCTCCATCAGTCCGCCCCCGTGCCCTGCCCAACGCGCATGTTCAACCCTATTGCTCCTTGATCCCGAGGACGAGCGTGAGCACCGCTCCGATCACTACGAAGTACACGCCGATGTCGAACAGCAGGGGCGTGCCGACATGCAGCCCTCCCAACTCGACCCACTTCGAAGTCAGGAAGGGCGACCCGTCGACCAAGCTTCCGATCAGCCCTGACAGTATGGCCAAGCCCAGTCCGGCGCCACCCACCGCCGCCGGGTCCGCCCTGAGCAGCCGGCGAATGTCCGCAGTATCGCCGACAAACAGGAACAGGCAAAACGCGATCGAGGCGATCAAGCCGCCGATGAAACCTCCTCCCGGATGGTCGTGCCCGCGCAGGAGCATGAAGACGGAGAACATCAAGATCAGGGTGACTAGGAACCGCGTCGCCTGCCTGAGAATCAGAGTGTTCATCAGCCCGCCGCCTTCCGCCTGCCGGCGCGCCTGGAGCGCACTCTGCGGCGCGGAAGCCGCGCCACGAGCGTGTAAGCCGCCACGCTGGCGATGGCCAGCACGGTGATTTCGCCCAGCGTATCGAGCGCCCGGAAGTCTACGAGGATGACGTTGACCACGTTCCTGCCGTGGCCACCCGCCACGGAGTTCGCCTCAAAGTAGTCCCGGAGCCACATCTGGGGAGTCTCCAGCGTCACGGCCAGCAGCACCAGAGTCGTCGCCACGCCCACCACGGTGGCGACCAGTCCGTCCCGAACCCGGCCCAAGGGGCTCGGACGGACCTCTCCGCGAAAGCCGGGCAGCTTCAGGAGCACCATGGCGACGATCACCACGACCAGTGTCTCGACGGTGAACTGCGCCATCGCTACGTCCGGAGCCCCGAAGCGTAGGAACACCAGCGCAGTCGCAGCCCCCACGACGCCCAGCGCGCAAATCGCAAGCAACCGGGACTGGGCGACGATGGTGACGAACGCCGAAGCGACGATCAGGCCTGCCAGCGTCCAGTCGAAGAACGACACCGCAGGAGGCCGCAAAGGCAGCGCGAACGAGCCCTTGGCCCACATGGTGCCGCTCAGCGCGGCACCGATCGTGGCGAAGACGATCAGCAAGTAGCGTCGCTGGACGCCGCACTGCAGCAGGCGAGTCAGCTCTTCCGAGCCACGGGCGACGCCGGCCATGCAGGCGTCGTAGGCTCGATCGCCAGTCACGGGCAGGCTGCGAATCAGGCGGCGCAGGGCTCCCAGCACCGGCCCGCGGGCCAAATACAGCGCCGCCCCGGAGGCTAGCGTTAGGGCAGACAGGGCAAGGGGAAGGTTGATCCCGTGCCACAGGGCCGCATGGTAGTCCGGGGATTGCCCCGTAATCGACTTCACCGCCGGAAGGACGAGCCATTCGAATACGGGGCCGGGAAACAGCCCCGCGGCCAAGCCGACGCAACCTAGGACCAGCGGGCCTGACCAGAGCTGCCAGCCGCCCTCATGCGGATGCCTGGGCATCGGCTTGACCTCGCCGGTGAAGGGCCCTAAGGAGACCAGCAGCGCGGCCGCCACGATTAGCAGGTTGGCGGCGAGGATCGCTGCGGCGGCGAGCAGGGCCACTGGCGACTCCAGAGCTGCGCTATACAACGCCTCCTTGCCGACGAACCCGAAGAAGGGAGGGACGCCCGCCATCGAGAGTGCCGCGAGGGCGGCGGCGGCGCACGAGACGGGCATCGCAGCCCGCAGCCCACCCAGCTTGGACAGGTCGCGGGTGCCCGCCGCGTGATCGATCGCGCCAGCGACCATGAACAGCGCGGCCTTGTACAACGCGTGGACCAGCAGGAAGGTGACGGCGGCGATCACGCCGACTCGCATGCCGTCCGACTCGACATCCAAGCCGAGGAACATCACGCAAACGCCCAGCGCCATCACGGTGGTGTAGGCGAGCACCTGCTTGAGGTCCTTCTTGGTCAGCGCCACCGCCGCCGAATACACCGCTGTGAAACCCCCGGCCGCCGTCAGCGAGACAGCCCAGAACTCCGTGCCCCCCAACACCGGGCTTAGACGGGCCAGGAGATACACCCCGGCCTTGACCATCGTGGCCGAGTGCAGGTAGGCCGACACGGGCGTCGGGGCGGCCATCGCATTCGGCAGCCAGAAATGAAAGGGGAACTGGGCTGACTTCGTAAAGGCCCCGGCCAGCACTAGGATCGCGATCGGCAGGTAGGCCGGATGGTCGGCCAGCCCGGTCGGGCTGGCCAGCATCTCGCTCAGGCTGTAGGTCCCCGCAGCCGAGCCAAGCAGTACGAATCCGGCCAGCATGGCCAGCGCTCCCGCTCCAGTGACGAGCAGGCCTTGCAGGGCCGACCAACGCGCCGTGGCATCCTCATGGAAGTAGCCGATCAGCAGGAATGACGTGATCGTCGTCAGCTCCCAGAACACGAACAGGACGATCAGGTTGTCGGACAGCACTAGACCCAACATCGAGAGCATGAAGGCCGTCAGGAACGCCGTGAAGCGGCCCACCTGCGGATGCCCGCGCATGTACTCGCTGGCGTAGAGCAGAATGAAGCTGCCGATCCCCGTGATCAGCAGCGCGAACAGGAGTCCCAGACCGTCCACAAAGAAGGCGAAGTGGATCCCGCGCTCGGGTAGCCAAGCCACACTCCACGCCACGCTCTCCCCGCGAGAAACGGAAGGGACCAGCGTGCAGAACCATGCGAACAGGACGGCCGGCAGCGCCACTACCGCCTTTGCGTATGAAGGCACGCAACTGTCGTCGGCGGCTGCTCCCATGATGCGCTGAGGTCACCACCTAGGCGGGCGGTCCCGGTAGTAACCGAAATTCCAATCTAGCACCCTCGACCCGAGGCCGAGTTCCGTGGCGCCCGGACTGAGGGGGTTGATAACGATGCAGGCGACCCAGTACCAACACCAGCGGTCCGAGCCCAGCCCGCTGCCCGGCCACGCACCTGACCCGATCAGGTCCCGAAGGAAGCCCGATCCTCGCTTGGACCGGGTCAACCGGAGACTATAATGGTGGCGTGCCAGAATCGAGGGCGGCACTGATCGCTATGCTCGCGGCGATCGCCGCTCCGCTCGCCGCCCAAGCTCAGCAACCCGGCAAGGCAGCTGCCGGTGAAGGGGGGTCTTGGGCCTTCTCGGCCCCTGCCCCCTCGGCCGCTCCGCCCGTGGCGGACTCGTGGGTCCGGGGGCCGGTCGACGCATTCATCTGGCACAGGCTGCAGGAGCGAGCGCTCCGGCCCTCGCCAGCAGCGAGCAAGGAGCGCCTTGCTCGACGCGTCTCGCTCGACCTGACCGGCCTGCCGCCCACTCGCGAGCAGATGCTGACCTTCCTAGCCGACCCGTCGCCCGACTCCTACCGGCGGTTCGTTGACTCCCTGCTGGCCTCGCCCCACTACGGCGAGCGCTGGGCCCAGAAGTGGCTTGACGTCGTGCGCTACGCGGACACAAATGGCTTCGAGCTGGACGGCTACCGGGAGCACGGCTGGCGCTACCGCGACTACGTAGTGCGCTCGTTCAACCAAGACAAGCCCTTCGACCGGTTCGTCCAGGAACAGGTGGCGGGCGATGAGCTGTTCCCCGGGGACGAGGAGGCCCTGGTCGCCACGGGCTTCCACGCGGCGGGCCCGCGCCACATGGTGGGCGGGAACCAAGACAAGGAGGAGGCCCGGCAGGAGGTCCTGACCGAGATGGTGCTCGGCGTCGGGCAGGCCCTGCTCGGCCTCACCGTGCAGTGCGCCCGGTGCCACGACCACAAGTTCGACCCGATCACACAGCAGGACTACTACCGCTTGGCCGCATTCTTTGCCGGCTCCGAGTTGGAGGACGCTGTGCTCGCCACAGAGGCGGAGCGGGTGCGCAGCGAGAGGCAGCGGGCCGCTCATGAAGAGCGGCTGGCCCCGATCAAGAAGCGTTTGGACGAGTTGGAGGCCCCCTACCGGGAGCAGGTGCGGGAACGCAAGCACCAAGAACTCAGCCCCGAGCATGCCGCCGCCCTAGCCACGCCCGAGGACCGCCGCAGCGAAGAGCAGGAGCGGCTGGCCAAGGAAGCCAACGCCCAAATCAAGCCGGCGTGGTACGAGGTCCTGCCGCTGATCCCGCCTGCAGTCAAGGAGATAAGGGCCGGCCTGCGCCGCCAGATGCATGCGCTGGACCTCGTCAAGCCCGCACCGCCAAGGACCGCGCTCGCCGTCAAGAACACCGCAGGGGCTGAGCCGACTCACGTGCTGCTGGGCGGGGACCACCGTCGCAAGGGTGACAACGTGACGGCCGACTTCCTGTCGTCTATCGGATCGCTGGGCTTCACGGTCCCCGACGGAGCAGCCGGCAGGCGAGCGGCGCTCGCCAGCTGGCTGACTGACTCCGACCACCCGCTGGTCGCCCGCGTGATGGTGAACCGCGTCTGGGAGTTCCGCATGGGACGCGGCCTCGTGCGGGATCCGAACAACTTCGGGCTGCTCGGCGGCATGCCGACCCACCCAGGCCTGCTCGACGCCCTCGCGGGCCGTTTCGTGGAGGAGGGCTGGAGCGTCAAGGCGATCGACCGCCTGATCGTGCTTTCCAGCGCCTACCGCCAAGCGGCCGACATCGACCCGCAGAAGGCAGAGGCCGACCCGAGCAACGAACTCTACTGGCGGGCGAGCCGCAGGCGGCTCTCGGCGGAGTCCATTCGCGACAGCGCTCTGGCCGCCTCCGGCCGGCTGAACCGGGCGCTGGCCGGTCGGCCCGTGCGAATCCCGATCGAGCCCGAGGTGTACGACCTCATCTTCACCGAGGCCGAGCCCGACAACCTGTGGCCAGTAACCCCGGACTGGCGCGAGCACGATCGCAGGAGCCTCTACCTGCTGAACAAGAGGACCGTGCGGCTCCCGTTCCTCGCCAACTTCGACCAGCCGGACACGATGACCTCGTGCTCAGTCCGGCCGACCTCCACACATGCTCTCCAGTCGCTCAGCCTGCTGAACAGCGACTTCATGCAGGTCCAAGCCCGGTCCTTGGCGGAGAAGCTGCGTCGCGAATGCGGCGCCGGGGACTCGCTCTGCCAGATCCGCAGCCTGTTCCAAATCACGCTCGCCCGCGACCCGACTCCGGCCGAACGGAATCTCGCGGGACACTTCCTAGCGTCCCCGGCAGGCGCCGACCGGCTGCATGACCTCTCGCTGGCCATCCTCAACCGCAATGAATTCGTCTACAGACCCTGAAGGCGAAGCGAGCCGGTTCGCCGTCTCGCGGCGCAAGCTCCTATGCAGGGCCGCCAACGGCTTCGGATGGCTGGCGCTGCAGCACCTGCTCGCCAGAGACGCCCGCGCGACCGCTGACGCGGCCAATCCGCTGCGCGCCAAGGAGCCGCACTTCCCCGCCTCAGCCGACGCCGTGATCTTCATCTTCAATGTCGGCGCCCCGAGCTCGATGGACACGTTCGACCCGAAGCCGACGCTGAATCAGCGCGCCGGGGAGCCTATGCCAGCGAGCTTCGGCGCGGTCGGCGGCCAGTTCACTGACGGCAGCAACCCGATCCTCGGCACGCCGTGGAACTTCCGCCGCCACGGCCAGAGCGGCATGCCAGTGTCGGAACTGTTTCCGAACGTGGCGCGGCATGTCGACGACATCTGCTTCGTGCGGTCCTTCGTGACCCGCAGCGTGGTCCACGCTCCGGCGATGTACGAGGTGCATAGCGGCCGGCTGTTCGCCACGCACCCCAGCGTCGGCTCCTGGGTCACCTACGGGCTCGGCTCGGCCTCGGAGAATCTGCCCGCTTACGTGGTGATGCCTCAGCCGGAGGGGACTCCCGAGGGCGGGACATCGTGCTGGAGCCAAGGGTTTCTGCCTTCCGTATACCAAGGCACGCTCCTACGTCCGGGCCCGAGCCCCATTCTGCACCTCAGGCGCCCGGACGGCATGACGCAGAGCCGGCAGCGGGCCATGCTGGACGTCTTGCAGACTATGAACGCAATGGATGCCGGGGAGTTCGACAGCGATATGCAGGCGCGCATCGCGGCCTACGAACTCGCGTTCCGGATGCAGTCGCATGCACCGGAAGCCGTCGATCTGGCCGGGGAGTTAGTCCGGACCAAGCGTTCATACGGCCTCGAGGACGAGCGTACGCGAGAATTCGGAACGCGCCTGCTGCTGGCGCGACGGCTCGTGGAGCGCGGCGTCCGCTTCGTCCAAATCTACTCCGGTGGCGGGCCGATCAGCATGCAGTGGGACGCTCACAAGCACCTGAAGCAGAACCACGAGAAGATGGCTGGTCATAGCGACCGCCCCGTCGCAGCGCTGCTTGGTGACCTCAAGCAGCGCGGGCTGCTGGATCGCACCTTGGTGATCTGGGGAGCCGAATTCGGACGCCTGCCTACCTCCGAGAGCGGCAACGGCCGCGACCACAACCCCCATGGCTTCACGATGTGGTTCGCCGGCGGCGGTGTCCGCGGCGGGCAGTCAATCGGGGCGACTGACGAGTTCGGCCTGCACGCGGTTGAGCGCCCCTACAGCATGCGCGACTTCCACGCCACGATCCTGCATGCGCTCGGCCTCGACCAGCGCGGCCTGTGGTACTTGCACAACGGCCGCCACGAGAAGCTGACCGACTTCGGAGGCCGGGTCATCGATTCGGTGTTCGCCTAGTGCCGCGCCTGCCGGCAACCCTGCTAGCGGTCGCTTTGAGCGCCTGCGCGCCTGAGCCGCCCCGACTCCCGAACATAGTTGTCATTCTGTGCGACAACCTCGGCTACGGCGACACCGAGCCCTTCGGATCACGACTGCATCGCACTCCGAACCTGCAGCGCATGGCCACCGAGGGCCGCCTCCTGACCCACTTCTACTCAAGTTCGGGAGTCTGCACGCCATCGCGGGCCAGCCTCATGACCGGATGCTACGCCCAGCGCGTCGGACTGCACACCAATCCCCGGGACGGGCTCGTCCTCAGGCCGGTTTCCCCGTACGGCATCCATGCGGGCGAGCGCACCATCGCCGAGGCGCTGCGGTCCCGCGGGTACGCCACGGGCATCATCGGCAAGTGGCACCTCGGCGACCAGCCACGGTTCCTGCCCACTCGACACGGCTTCGACTCGTTCTTCGGCATCCCCTACAGCGACGACATGACGCAGGACCGCGGACGCCGGCAGACGGCATACGACGGAGATCGCTGGCCTCCGCTCCCGCTAATGGAGGACGAGCGGGTGGTCGAGGCACCGGTCGACCGCGACTTGCTCACGCAGCGCTACACGGACCGCGCTCTGGACTTCATCGAGGACCATGCCTCTCGACCGTTCTTCCTGTACTTGGCCCAAGCCATGCCCGGGAGCGAGTTGGAGCCCTTCGCCAGCCCTGGATTCCGCGGAAGGAGCCGCAACGGTCCATGGGGCGATGCGGTGGAAGAACTGGACTGGTCCGCCGGACGGATCTTGGACAAGCTCGTGGAGCAAGGGTTGGCCCGAGACACCCTCGTGCTGTGGACCTCAGACAACGGCGCACCACTCGCACGGGACCCGGCCAGCCCGACACGGGGAAGCAACCTTCCTCTGCACGGTCGCGGCTACACGACCGCGGAGGGCGGCTTTCGTGTTCCGGGGATCGCATGGTGGCCCGGCACGATCAAGGCAGGAACCCAGTCCGGCGAACTGATGAGCATGATCGACTTGCTCCCCACCTTCGCCGCGCTGGCCGGCGCCGAACTTGACCCGGACCCACCGATCGACGGCTTGGATGTTCGCAACGCGCTACTCGGATTGGGCGACGCCAAATCACCGCGCGCGACGCTGTACTACTACCAGCAGGACGAGCTGCAAGCCGTACGATCCGGGCCCTGGAAGCTCTTCCTGCCGCTGGCGGGCCCGGGTCTCCGACACCCGCACTTCGGGGGCGAACCGTCGGACTTCCCGCTGCTCTTCCACCTCAGGGACGATCCGGGAAGCCAAGTGAACATCGCGGCGGAACACCCGGACAGGGTCGAGGAACTGCTGGGGCTAGCCGAACGGGCCAAAGCCGAGCTCGGGGACCGCGATGTCCCGGGAGCCGGCCAGCGCCCCCCGGGCAAGGTCGAGAGCGCTCGACCGCAAGTGGCGCAACCGGAAGGCTGACGGCGGCCGCCAGCGGGACGGACTGAGACTAGCGCTCGATTCCGAAGGCGTAGAAATAGCCGTCGAAGGTCCCTATGTAGACCCGGCCGTTGGCGACGGAAATCCCGCCCCAGTGGTTCCAGCTGGCGATCTGATCCCCGCTGGACCACAGCTCCTCGCCGGTGCGGGCATCGAGGGCAAACAGCACGGCGCGGGTGGAGCCGGCGATCCGCTCCTCGGCGGTGTTGGTCAGCCCCACATCTGGCATCGCTTGGTGCGTGTCTTCTCCGTTGCCGTACGCGAACACGATGCCGTTCGCGATGACCGGCGGTTCGGCTCGGTTCATGTCTCGCGAGATCCAGGCCGGGGTCAGCCACAGCTTCCCGTCCTCTTGTTCAGCGACCTTGAAGGCGACGATCGCCCCTTCCCGCACCTCGCCGTGCTCGATCGGGGCATGGAACTGCGAGTGCTTGGGGCCCCAGATGGGCGTGAGCACCCAGACTGTGCCGTCGTCGTCGGTCCAGCTGGCCATGGCCCCCCAGATGCCGGCCGAGGCGAAGTTGACCTCCTCGTTGCAGATAAGGGGCGAGCGGTAGAGGGGGGTGCGGTGATCATCGCCGCCGATCGACTCCAAGTCCATCAGGTAGACCACGCACTCCTTGCCGGCATCTACCATCAGCTCGCGACCTTGGTACTCGAAGATCGCGGGCGTCACCTGCATGTCCAAATCCCGTTTGAACAGCCATTCGGCGTTGGACGGCCCGTAGTAGTCGTACAGCTCCAGCGCACCGGTGGCGGGGTTCATCTGCAGCCCTATGATCCCGTTTCCGAAGACTCCGTTCTCAGGATCCCAGACGCCGTCCCCCGTCCCGGTGTACATCACCTTCTCGGAGCTGATCGCGGGGCCTGTCCGGCCCCACATCCCGCCGCCGGCAGGGCCCCAGCTGCCGACGCGGTCCGTCCCGAGGTCGTACACATAGGCCATGTTGGGATTGCCGCCGCAGCGCTGGGCCGAATGCGTGTAAATGACGTTGTCCACGAGGTTCAGAGCGTACGGCTTGCCGTTCGGCGGCATGAAGTTGGCTGGCGGAGATAGGTCCTCGCCGTCCGCCAGATCCAGCCGGCGCAGCCGTCCGTCCCACGATGCGGCGTAGACGATGTACTCGCCGTCCCGCTCGCCCGGCCCGATGACGGGCGTCGCGGTCATCCCTCCCGGGCACAGCAGGTAGGCGCCGCGGCCGTTAGGGTCCGGCTCCCAATCCAAGTCGAACTGCCGCTGCCAGAGCAGGTCGCCTGTCGCCGCGGCAATGGCATACAGGTTGTCGGACACGCCCGTGACCAGCACGATCTCGCGCGGACCATCGCCCGTGCGGACGTTCTCGGCCACAAGCGCCGGCAGCAGCGCGTGCATCTGGCGCGGCTCGTTGTCGAGCTGGATCTTCCATAGCAGCTTCGTGTCGCCGACGCTGTCAACCGTAAAGTAGGATTCGTCCTTCTGCCAAGCCGTGCGCTGAGGATTCCCTCCGTCAGTCAGCCAGTCGGCAGCTCCGGCTGCCGAGCAGCCGAGGGCGGAGGCGATCAGGAGACTTGTAGTTCTCATCAGGGCGTCACTCGTCAAGCCATTTTAGCCCGCTACACCGGCAGGCGGGCCGTTGGAGCCTCTGACGATTCCGGCCGAGCAAACTCGCATGCGACGCTCGAGGCGCGGCTGCAGCGACGGGGCCAGAGTCGAGTCCCGCATCCCCCAAGCCGCCCAGACGGCGCCCCTTGGGTAACGATATCATTGATCGAGCGGACGGCAGCCCCGTCCGAAGGAGACCGCGTCACCGATGCAACGCAGCAATACTCGCGCCACAGGCACGCTTGCCGCCTGCCTGATGCTGTTGGCGACGACCGGGCGGTCCGACGACTGGACCACGCTCGGCTTCGACGCTCAGCGCTCGTCGTGGATCCGGGCGGATCTCAAGACGTCTGTGGAAACCGTCCGGTCCGGCGGCTTCCAGTTCCTTTGGAAGATGGAGCTGCCGAACCACTCGACAGACGGGAATGCGCTGACCGCACCAGCACTGCTCGACTTCCTCATCAGCCATCGCGGCTTCCGGTCCCTCGCCTTTCTGAGCGGCAGTTCAGGGGGCGTGTTCGCCATTGACACGGACTTGGCCCGCATGGAGTGGGAGCGCCGGTTCCCGGCAACAACGAGCAAGTCGTCAGCGGATTGTCCTGGCGGAATCACAGCTGGCGTCACGAGGCCAACCGCCGCTCCGATGCCATCGCTGCTAGGGTTTTCAGCGCGCGGCAGACGCGAGCCCGCGAGCAGCTCAGTCGGGAATCCGGGCGAGGGCGCAGTGACGCTTCGCTCGGCGTCACGAACCTTCCGACGTCCGCCGGCGCAAGGGCCGCTCGGCAGCCGGACCCGTCCGCCAGCGCGCACATCCTTACGGGGCATCACCCCCGTCTATGCACTCTCCTCGGCGGGCACGCTCCATACGGTCTACGCGTCCAATGGCAGGGACCACGTGCCGCCGATTCCCTTCCTGCCGCCGAACGCGAACGCCCGCGGTCTGATTGTGGTTGACGGCTTCGCGTATGTCGCGACCGCCAACCAGTGCGGGGGCGTGCCCGACGGAGTCTGGGCGCTGAATCTGGAGACGGGCGACGTCGGCACATGGGAGTCGGACAGCGGAGCGGTGGCCGGTCTCGGAGGGCTGGCGATGGGACCGGACGGCACGGTGTTCGCCACAACGCGCCAAGGTCCGCTCGTCGCCTTGGAGGAGCGCACGCTTGCGGTGCGCAATGCAAGCCAAGCCGCAGGCTACCGCTCCTCTCCAGTGGTCTTCGATGTCGGAGGCACAGACTACGTGGCGGCACTCGCCGGGGACGGCTCGCTGCAGGCGTACGGGGCCGGAGACCTCATGGAGCCGGTCGCCGCAGCGAACGCGACAGAGGCCGGCCGAAGCGGCGAGACCGCTCTCGCCGCTTGGAAGACCCCCGACGGAGCCCCGTTGATCCTCGCCCCCTCCGGGCAAGCGATCGCTGCATGGCGGCTCTCTGTGTCCGACGGCGACTCGAAGTTGGAGCTTGCTTGGACTTCGCCAGCCATGGCGAGGCCGCTGCCGCCGATCATCGTCAACGGCGTAGTGTTCGCAGTGGACGGCGGCCGGGATTCGGCTAGCGCCAAGCTGTACGCTCTGGATGGAACGGACGGCAGCCCGATCTGGGACAGCGGCGACACGATTCAGTCGACGGCCTCGGGCATCACCCTAGCGGCTGGCCAAGGCCATGTCTATCTGACTACGGCGGACAGCTCAGTCTACGCTTTCGGATTCCCGATGGAGCACTGAAGTGCCTCCCTTCCGCCTCCGCCACTCCAGCCTGCCCAGAATTCGTGCCGGCGTCGTTCTGTGCGGCGTTGCCGGGCTAGCCGCGATTCCCGCAAGCGCCTTCCTGCCCGATGGCCCAGGCCAAGAGCAGGCTGAGCGGCTGTGCATTGGTTGCCACGACATCTCCAAGTCCGTTTCCCTGCGACAGGACCGCAACGGCTGGGTGGCGACGGTCAAGAAGATGGTCGGCTTCGGCATGAAGGCATCCGACACAGATCTTCTAACGCTCGTGGACTACTTGGCGAAGCACTTCCCCGTTTCCGAGCTGCCACCGGTCGACATCAACAAGGCGAGGGCCATCCAGCTTGAGAGTCGACTGTCGCTCAAGCGATCCGAGGCACGGGCGATCCTCAAGTACAAGGAGGACCACGGGGACTTCAAGTCCTTCGCTGATCTGCTGGCCGTACCAGGGATCGATGCAGCGAAGCTCGAAGCGAAGCGGGACCGGATGGTTTTCCAATAGCACGTCAGAGTCTCTCCCCGGGGCCGGGAGTCTCGGTGCTTCTAGATGGGAATCGGCAAGCCCCTAAGGACTCGGTCAGGAATCACGTTCTGGCTTGAGTCGCCGGGGGCCCAGTGATTGGCCGAGAACGTCCATTCTGAGGCCAGCCGGGCTGATGAACTAGTCCTGCCAGCCTCCTTGGGTTGCGTGAGCAGCCGCGACGGGGACCGGCCTGCCACGGTTTTGGCTGCAGGCCAGGAGGGCTGCGGTTCGGACTCCGAGTCCGTTGCGCGCGGATGGAATTCGCAGCTCCACTGGAACAGGTTCTTGTGGCGGACGAACTGGACGGAGGCCATTTGCTGCTTCGTGATCTTGACGCCGGTCCGGTGCTGCTGGCGCACACGGGCGGAGCGAACCTGCAGTCGGTCACGGGTGGTGGTGCAGATGTAGTTGGGGATCGTCTCCCAGCCGTGAAGGGGTTGGCCGGCCCAGCTGCGGCTGATGGCGTTGAAGTGGCGAGGTTCGATGGGGTTCCACTGAATATGCGCCCTTCCGCGTAACCAGTGGGATCGCGGCAGGCACTGAGGAGGCACCGGCGGACCTGGGTCTTCCAGCCACCGGCAGCTGGCCTCGCAGGCAGGCGTGGATGGTTCTCCTCGCTGTCACGAAAGCTCCCTGAGCGACTCGCGGCCCATCCTCTCGTTCCGCGTCACGAATCCCATCAAGCTAGGGATTCCCGGCTCGCAGTACTCGATGTCCTGATGCACGACAGGCCAGATGTACCCTAGGTGTCGCAGGACGCGGCTGGCCTGAAGGGCTGCCTCGCGGTCCGATGCCTTCCTCTGCTGCCGGAGTGACGACTGGACCACCGTCGTCACCCGCTCCGGCAGCACTCGCTGTACGTCGCTGAATTCGGCGGCTACTCGGGCTGCCACCGAGACCAGATCTGCCGCCCTCAGCTCGGCCAAGAGTTCGCGGTAGAGAACCGCCCGCTGATTGCTAAACAGCGGCCTTGCCCGGTCTAGATCGGCGCAGGAGACGGCCCTGGACGGATCGGTGCATCCCTTCCACAGCAGGTCTCCCCAAACCTGAAGGAAGAACGGATAACCGTGGCTCTCGCTAACGACCTGTCGCAAGGCCCGCTCCTCGATCGACCGGCCTCGCTCCTGCAGCGGAATTCGGACGGCATCCGCAGCCGGGCCGGGGGCCAGACGGCCGATGCGCAACTGCTGGTTCCTAGTCCAGAAGGACGCACCCATGGCCCGGAGATGGCTGGGCAGGTCGGGCGTGCCAGCTAGAATCAGCAGCACAGGCAAGTCTCGGCGCTGGAAGGCCTGCACGGTGTTCAGCAGAGACTGCCCAGACTCGATGCCGAGCACATGGGCCTCGTCAACTAGGATCAAGAAGGGCCCCTTCCGAATCGTGCGGGCGAGTGCCGCCGAGACGGGGCCAGTGGGCAATTGTCTCAGGCGGACGCCAACGGGTCCCAAGGAGAAGCCGCGCAGCGCTGCCAACCAGCGGCGCTGGCCCGACAACGCGGCCGCCAGGTGCTCTTCCGACTTGAGGCTGCCCCCTTGCAAGTCCGCCACCTGGATCTTGAGCGCTTCAGCTTGGCGACGCGACCATTCGATGAGGGCGGTCTTGCCGTTACCCCTCGGGCCGTAGAGAACGATGTCACTGGCGGGCGCGGCCCGCTCCGCAATCACCTCAAGGCACTCGCGGATCAGCGCCTGCTCCGCTTCGCGCCCCGCCAAGTACGGTGGTAGCACACCCCTGCCGGGCTGAAACGGGCTGAGCCGCGACATGAAGTCCGGCCCCTGCGACAGGAGGCCTGTCATCACCTGCTCATGATAGTCCGTCTCGATTCGAGGCGGCGCAGCGTTCAGGATGTCCCAACGCAGTGCGTTTCGATTGCGCTGGTGGCACAGAGAGGAATCGTTGCTGGCCGATTTTGTGGCAGCTGCGCTAACGGCATCTCCCGGAGGCAGGCCTCGCGGTTGGCAGGAGCGCAGTCGGGACGCCACTATGAATTCGGGCCCGAAGCCATGCATGACCTGAGACGGCACACTACGGCAGTTCGGATCGTCGCCGCTGTGAACGGGGTTCAGCGGGCCGCGACTGGCGGCTTGGAGGCAGCGCCACGGCTGGGAGCCGTTGATCTAGCAGTCCAGCGTCGGCTGCTGGCCGTCGCCGTGGAACCGCTTGGCTTCGGAGCCCCGAAGCGGGTCAACAAACTTCGGTATGTGCGACACCGCAGGATGGTGTTGGCAACGATGGCCGAGGGGGCTGCCATTGATCAGAAGTTCTGCTGCCGAGTGCTGTCGCCGGCCTGCCTTCGGGAGCATGGCGGGAGGACGGCACCTCGTTTCCGGCGAGGGCGGTTCGGTGGCGGTCGTCAAGGCACGGGAAGGTCTTGAGCAGATGGTGGTCTAGGGACTCGACCCGACCCTTGAGTCTCGGGACCTCTGGCGCAGGCGACTCAGTGAGTGGGGCTGCGCCTAGTTGAAGTAGGTCAGCTCGCTCGTCCCTAGCAGCGCATGGGCCAGCTCGTCCCACGGCTGCCTGCCGACTTCGGCAGCACGCGCCGCGAGATATCCCAGACCCAGCTCGGACTCGCTAGCCGTAGGATCTCGGCCGAGCGTGCGGCGATACAGCGCCGCCAACCTCTTCGCTGGCCCTTCTACACTCGAGACCGCCTCCGCGAGCTGGCTGCCGCGGCCCGTCATCCATGCGCTGTTGAGCACGAACAGCTGCTGCAGCGGGGTGGTCGTGACTTGGCGCTCCGGCGTGTGCTGCGTGGCCGACGGGAAGTCGTACAGCTGCAGCAGGGGGTGAAGTCGGGTGCGGCTGATCCGGGAGTAAACCGACCGCCGGGCCGGCTCCACGCTGTCCACCTCCTGCGATGGTCCGCCGGCCTCTAGGTCCAGTTCGCCGGAAGCCTGCAAGATCGAATCCCTCCAAGACTCCAGGTCGAGGCGTCGCGGGGGCATTCTCCACAGCCACCTGTTGGTGGGGTCCGCCGCCTGCGACTCCTCCACGTTCCGGCTGTCTTGGCGGTACGTTGCGGAGAGCATGATCTCCCTGTGAAGCCATTTCACGGACCATCCGCCGGCCACAAAGCGAGCGGTCAGGTCCTCCAACAGGTCGGGGTGCGTCGGCCTTTGCCCCTGCGTGCCGAAGTCCGAAGGCGTGCGCACAAGATGCTGGCCGAAGTGCCAGCCCCAGACCCGATTGACCCAGACCCGAGCGGCCAACGGTCCCCCTTCGCCAACAATCCGGTCGACCAGTTCCAACCGCCCTGAACCCTCCTTGAACGGCTCCGGCGGGCCTTCAGACAAGACACTCAGGAACCGTCGAGGCACGATTCTTCCGTGGTTGGCGACGTTGCCGCGGATGAACACCGGCAGGTTCCGCGGCTCGCCGGGCCGGAGGTCCATTCTCGTGACGGTGGGCGTGGAGCCGTCCACCCACACCCCGCAGTCGATCACGGCCGGCGTCAAGGGCACGTCGACAACCGACAGGCGCTCCTCCAGGGCCTCGTACTCGGGCTTGATCGCCAGAATGCTCTCATGCAGCTCCTCGGAGACCGTGTCTAGATCCTTGAGGTTCCCGTACACCCCCTTGAGCCGGTAGAGCCGCTCGTGATCCCAAGTCAGCCGCTCGGCGTCTGCTGGTTCCATGGCGACCACGGGCCTCTGCACAGGCCAGACACTCGCGAACACTCCCGCCAAGGCGTAGTAGTCCTCGGCCGTGACCGGATCGAACTTATGGTCGTGGCACCGAGCACAGGCCACCGTCAGCCCCAGCAGCCCGCGGGAGACGGCATCGACCCTCTCATCCCAATCGTCGCTGGCAATCGTCTCGATCACGTCCTTGGAAAGGCGACGATCCTTGTGGTAGATGGGAGCGTTGCCCAAGTACCCCAAGGCCCGCATGTCCTGGGGTTCGAATCCCGGCAGCAGATCGGCGGCGAACTGCATCCGAAGGAAGCGGTCGTAAGGAACATCGTTATTGAAGGCCTCTATGACCCAATCGCGATAGCGCCACGCGAACGGAAACGGACGGTTGGTGGCCTCACTGGTCGGATGGTCCTCAGCCCAGCGGGCCACATCCAGCCAGTAGCGCCCCCATCTCTCCCCGTACCTGGGCGATCGCAGCAGCCGGTCGATGAGGTCACGGTAGGCATGAGGGGACGCGTCGGCCGCGAAGGCCTCAACCTCTTGGTAGGTCGGAGGCAAGCCCGTGAGATCCAGGTAGGCTCTCCGGACCAGCGTCCGCCGGTCAGCTTCTACTGACGGACGAAGACCGTTCGCTTCCAGCTTCGCCAACACGAACGCGTCAACCTTGCGCTGCGTCCAGCTGTCGTTCAGCACTGCAGGTGCGGCCCGCTCCGCAAGCGGTTGGAAGGCCCACCAGCGACGCCCTTCGTCCAGAGGCATGCCCGGTCCGGCTGGGGCGGCCGAACCGTCCTCGCTCAGTGAAGGGACCTCAGTCCTAGGATCTGCGGCTCCCGCCGCAATCCAAGCCTTGAAGTCATTGACCACCCGATCCGGGAGCTTCCCGGTCGGAGGCATCTTCAAGTGCGAATCCAAGTAGCTCAACGCAGTGACCAACCGGCTCTCCCGCGGGGATCCCGGCACGATCACCGGCCCGGTCGCTCCACCCTTCCGGAGACCGTCTCGGGTGTCGACGCGCAGACCGCCCATCGGCTCTTCAAGCGAACCGGAATGGCAGGCCTCGCAATGCTCGACCAGCACCGGACGGATCCGCCGCTCGAAGAACTCGACATCCGCATTCTGTCCTGCCAGCACGCATGCCGAACAGAGCGCCAGCAGCACCAACCTCACACCAAGAGCTCCTTCAGCACGGTCCCATGGACATCCGTCAGCCGGAAATCCCGGCCGGCGTAACGATAAGTCAAGCGCTCGTGGTCGAATCCGAGCTGGTTGAGGATCGTGGCGTGCAGGTCGTGGATGCTCACCCGGTTCTCCACTGCTTGGAACCCGAAGTCGTCGGTGGCGCCGTAGGCGATTCCGCCACGGACGCCGCCACCTGCCATCCACATGGTGAATCCGTAAGGATTATGGTCGCGACCGTCGCCTGCTTCCGATACGGGCGTCCGGCCGAACTCGCCGCCCCACACGACGAGCGTCTCGTCCAGCATGCCCGTCCGCTTAAGGTCCCGGATCAGAGCGGCTGCCGCCCGGTCCATGTCGGGGCATCGCTCACGGAGGTTCTTGTTGATGGTCTTGTGGTCGTCCCACGGCTGGCCGGGCCCATAGTAGACATGCACGTACCTCACTCCGCGCTCCACCAAGCGGCGGGCGAGCAAGCAGCCGTTGGCGAACGGCGTGCTCCCATACTCCTCCCGGATCGCGGCGGGCTCCCGGCGGACATCGAAGACCTCCAAGGCTTCAAACTGCATCCGGTAGGCCGTCTCCATGGCCCGGATACGCGCGTCCAAGTAGGCGTCGCCTCCGACGCGCCGGCGGTGCTCCCGGTTCAAGGCCTGCATAAGGTCCAGATGACGGCGCTGCGGCCCGGTCTCCATCGAATCGCTGCGCAGGTAGCGGATCATCTTCTCCGGATCCGCTTCGGCGTGGTTGAAGTGCGTGCCCTGATGCTCGGCCGGCAAGAAACCGGAGCGCCACAGGTTGCCGCCTCTGGCACCGGGACTGAGCACGACGAAGCCCGGCAGGTTTCGGTTCTCTGTTCCGAGGCCGTAAGAGATCCACGCGCCCAGCGAGGGCCTGGTCGAGGCGATGTTGCCGCTGTGGATCAGATTGCGGGCCGGCGTGTGGGTGGGATTGAAGGTGTACATCGAGCGGATGACGCACAACTCGTCCACCACTCCGCCGAGTTCGGGCAGCAGCTCACTGACCTCGATGCCGCTGCGGCCGCGCCGCCGGAACTCGAAGGGCGACGGAAGCAACCCTCCCGTCATCCGCTCGGTCCTCAAGTCGACCGACTCGGGGCGCTGGCCGGCGTAGGTCCGCAGGGCCGGCTTGGGGTCCAGCAGGTCCATCTGCGAGGGACCGCCGGTCATGAAGAGGAAGATGAGGTGCTTCGCCCTGGGCGGGAAGTGCGGACCGACCGGGGCGCCGGGCTGCGCCGCGCCCAGCTGCTCGCCCAGCATCGCAGCCAAGCCGACGGAACCGAACCCGCCGCACAGCGACTCGACGAGTTCCCGCCTAGTCTGCGGGCGTGACAGTGCCTCCGCCATGGCAAACCGAGTATATCGAAGGGCCTGCCTCACCGACCCGGGCCGCCGTGCGACCGGCACCCCCTTCAGTACTGGATCTCGAACACCGCCCGGATCTTGCGCTTGATGCCGCGGTAGAAGACCCCGAAGTGCGCGCTCGCAAGGTTGTCCTGCATGTCCTGGGGGTTGAAGTTGTTTACCAGGTTGAAGAGACGGATGCCGGCGCGGAAGCGGCGGTCCTTGCCACGGAAGCGAATGTCGACGTTCTTAGTCAGCTGCAGGTCGACGGCGTTGAACAGCGGAAAGCGGCCGGCCCGGTTCCGCGGGCCGACGAAGTCGCGGTACACATTCGTCGTCGAGTGCGGAAATCCGCTCCGGATCTCCCAGACAGGGATCGCGATGAAGCCCCACGGCAGCGCGACCTCGGCCCAAGTGAGCAGCCGGTGAGGCACATCGAACCGCAGCGGCTGGCGCTCGTTGGGACGGATCAGCGCTTCCGGCGTCGGCCCGTAGATCGAGCCGAGGTCGTTGAGGTCGCCGTAGGAAGCGGAGCGAACGTAGGATGCAGTCAGGTGGCCTGTGCCCCGGAGCCGGTAGCGCACGGACAGCTGCATCTCCTTGTACAGATCGACGCCGTCGTTGCTCATCACGAGCCGGGAGGATTCCTCTCCGACCACAGGATTGATGAGGAAGTTGCTGGTCGTGTGGCGGTACTGGTACCCGGCCCGCAGGAATAGGTTGTCGATGACTTCGTGATCGAGCTGCACGTTCCAACCCAAGCTCCGGGCGTTGCGCAACGGGCCGTCCAGCGTCGGGATGTATCGGCGCTCCGGCATCGCGGCGCCCAATGGATCGAAGCGCCTCTCGATGCGGTTGGGGAGCTGCTCGAACGTGGGCACGAGCAGGCTGATGCGATC
The DNA here is from genome assembly GCA_963662745.2 of Bryobacterales bacterium. Lineage (GTDB taxonomy): Bacteria > Acidobacteriota > Terriglobia > Bryobacterales > UBA6623 > VXMF01. Next base: position 313,802 of record CAXXUI010000001.1, on the reverse strand, counting down.
GACGAACAAGCCAGACCCGCCACGCAGCACCGTGCGGGCCCCGGCTCCGATGCCGTAGGCGAACCCGACGCGGTACGACGGGTTCCAGGTCGATGCCAGCGAGTCCCGCTCCAGCCGGCCGCCGATGTCGAGCGTCAATGGATCGCTGACACGCCACTTGTCGTGCAGGAAGGCGGCGAAGTCCGCCTTCCGACCCGTGACCATGGCGGGGTCGGTGTAGCGCAAGTTCATCACAGGCCGACCGGCGGTGCCGAGCCAGGTCACGGGATTGAACACCTGCTCGCCGGTGTATGACTCCCAACCCATCTCGAGGCCCGCCTTCGGTTGATGGTCGCCCATGGGGCGGAAATGGAAGAGCTCGGACAGCTTGTGCCGGGTCGTGGCCCGCGCCTGCCGGTTGAAGAAGGAACCGGACACTCGGTCGATGCCGATCACGCTCGGCTCGTAGCCGATCGGTTTGACGTCGTTCTCCAGCTCTTGGATGGAGAAGTTTGACAGCAGGACCCCTCCGCTGGCGAACTCGTGCGTGTCGCGGACCGTGTACAGGAAAGCCCGCTTGCGCAGGTTGGCGGTCGAGGGCTGCGGCGTGAAGGCGTTCAACCCGAAGTAGCTGAATTTCTCGGGGTAGACCAACGCCGTGAGCGAGGCCCTGTTCCTGTCGGACAGCGACACATCGAACTGGTTGAAGACAGTCAGCATCTCTCGCTCGACGTCGCGTTCGTACAGGGGCAGATTGGCGTCCTCCTGATCGGCACGCACGTACTGGTACTCGGTGGCATGCAGCCACGCGACGCGGTTGGAGATCAGCGGCACGTTGAGGGTTAGCCGCGGAGTGCTGGATTCGATGCCACTAACCTTCCCCGCCCGGCGTCGGAGGCGCGGCGTGAAGTTCTGCAGCTCGAACTGGAATTCGGAAGCGTCCGCTGCCTTGGTCTCGACTGTCGACATGGCACCCGCGAAGCCTCCGTACTGCGCGTCGTACGGGCTGGACAGGACCTCAATACTTGAGACCACGCTGAGCGGAAGCGTCATTTCGGACGTTCTCGCCACGGGATCTGTCACATCGATGCTGTTGAACTGCGAACCGCTCTGCGTGGCGCGCACGCCATTCATGTTGATCTCCCCGGCCCGACCCCGCAGAACACCGGGGATCAGAGGCATCACGTCCTCCACGCTGCGATTGGCCTTCGGGGCGTTGTAGATCGTGGAGACGCCGACCGAACCAGAACTCGTTGTCTCGGTCGCGTCGATCTCGATCACCGTGGCCGTGACCTCGACTGTCTCGACAACCGCCTCAACCTCCAGCTCCAAGTCCATCCTCAAGGGCTCTTCCTCGGCAGGGAGGCAGAACAAGTCGCTCTGCCCGCTGACGCCGGCTGAAGTGCCGGCCAAGAAGTAGCAACCCTCGGCTAGGCCTTCAAAGCGGAACAGTCCCAAGCTGTCGGCCTCCGCCGTGGGGGGGGCACCATCGTGCGTCCCATCCGTCTCCTCCAGCGAGACCGAGTGAAGCTCCAGCTTGGCCCCCGGAACGCCGAAGTGCTCGCCCTGCGAGCCGGCGATGTAGGCCTGCCCAAGCACTTGGTAGCCCCCATCTTGCGCATTCAACGCGGGCGCGGCCCAGACGGCAAGCGCCAACGCGACACCCACAAGAGGCGCCAAGGCGTTCCTCCTAGGCTTGCCCATCGTGCTACGTATGAGCATAACAGGATTCTTGGGCAACCAGTTCGCTGAAGGGGCCTTCATAGCGTTTATAGAACAGTCGTCGCCACGGGCGTTTCAGAAGTGTCCCCTGGCCAGTCCGGTTGATCGGTCTGCTCCCGTGCGACGGCAGCCTTGCCGAAGGGGGGCGCTCATCAATTGGCTCCTACATGCGTTGGACGCGGGCACTGGGCAGCGCGGGTACAATGGCTGCGGCTTGATGATGACACTTCCAAAGACTCAGCTTCAGCGAAGTTCTGGGCTCAGCCCCGGGCGGGCGGTTGCGATCGTCTTGGCGACAGTCGCGCTGTCGTGCGGGCCGCAGACCGACCACTCGCTGCTCGCGGGCGCAGCGACGGTCAACATCACACCCCGGCAGTGGCCGCTGCCGATGATCGGCTCCTTCAGCTACCGCGCAGCCGACAGCGCTCACGATCCTCTGAAGGCACGTGCAATCGTCCTGCGACGCGGTGAGACGACGGCAGCCCTCGCTGTTGTTGACAGCTGCTACCTCCCGCGCGAGACGATCGACCGCGCCAAGCTCCGCGTCGAGGAGGCGACTGGTTTGGACCAGCGGCGCATACTCGTCGCGGCCACGCACACGCACAGCGCTCCGCCGTCGGCCCCCGGAGCTGGACTGAGGGGACTGGAGAGAGCGCCGGACTTGGCGATCGAGACGGCTTACGTCGATCTGCTTGTCGAAGGTATTGCTTCTTCGATCATCGAGAGCCTCCAGACGCTGGAACCGGCCGAAGTCGGATGGGCGTCTGCCATGCTGCCCGACGAGGTGTTCAACCGGCGATGGTTCATGAAGGAGGGAACGATCCCCCCGGATCCGTTCGGGGGCACGACGGACCGCGTCAAGATGAATCCGCCACGAGCGAGCCCGGACTTGGTCCGGCCGTCCGGTCCGGTTGACCCGGAAGTCGCGGTCGTCTCGATCCGGGCGATCGACGGGCGACCCATCGCCGTGCTGGCGAACTATTCCCTGCACTACGTGGGCGGCATACCGTCTGGCCAGGTCTCGGCAGACTACTTCGGGGAGTTCGCGAGGATCATCGAGGAGCGAGTCGGGACGGACGGGCGCTTCGTCGCGATCTTGTCGAACGGCACGAGCGGCAACATCAACAACATCGACTTCACACGGGCCCGCGCACGGAGGGAGCCGTTCGAGCAGGTCCGGCTGGTCGCGACCAAGCTTGCCGACACCGTGACAGCGGCGCTCATGGAGGCTGACTACGAACCGGGCCTTGAAATCGACATGGCCCAGTCGGAACTCGAATTGAAGCGACGCAAGCCGAGTCCAGACCTGCTGCGGCGGTCGGAGGAGCTGCTAGCGAATCCGCCGGCGACTGCAACCGAGCGGCAGAGAGTGTATGCCCAGCGCGCCATCGACTTGGAGGAGGGTCCGGATCAGGTAGTGGTGGTCTTGCAGGCGATGCGCATTGGACCGATCGGAATCGCCGCGCTTCCTTTCGAGACGTTCGTTGAGACGGGGCTCTCAATCAAGCGCCGGAGCCCACTCCAGCCCTCATTCGTCATCGAGCTGGCCAACGGCGCGGAGGGGTACTTGCCGACTCCCGAGCACCACGAACTGGGCGGCTACGAGACTTGGCTTGGCACCAGCCGCGTCGAACAGCAGGCGTCCGAGCGGATCGAAGGCGAACTGCTCGCTCTCTTGGAACTTGTAGCCAACTGACGAGTCTCCAGCCCTCCGGCGCTGTACCTCAGGATGACCTGCACCGGTCGTTGCAGGTCTCCAATTCTGCTGCGATACCAACCGCACTGGAGGTCGGCGCCAAGCCACACTATGGGGAAGCACTACGGAAGTGCATTGCAGGTGGAGTTCCCTAGGCAATAGAAGGGAGACTGTGGGCCGGGATGATCCAGCCGCTACTGCGCAAGACGAGGCCGGGCGTACGGGAGGCACAGCGACGGGGGTTGCCGCTGGCGCATTTGAGGCTCGAGGAAGTGCTCGCGACCAGCGACTGGATCGTGCAGCCGTCGCTGACCTACTGACCGGTGCAAGACTGTTGCACCGGTCAGTAGAGTCCTTCACTCAAACCACCTTCATCTTTCCTGCGGTACCACGACCAGAGTCCGCACATGCTTCTCGCTTCGCCTTGGATACCGACCGAAGCATCCCGCCAGTACGGGACTCGGAGGTGCCGGACGGGATCCACATCAACGCCATCGGCTCGTTCCTACCCGATGAAAGAGAGGTCCACCCGGAGCCGAGCGGCGGTCTCGAATCGTTGTAGAGGTTCGCGAAGCGGCCTTGGAGGAGGCGGGCAACCTGCTGATGCCCATCGCCGCCGGCCTTGTGGGTGAGGACTGTATCCGCAGGTTTCTCGGAGGGCTCGCCCTCGGCACCTGTGAGAGACGCTCCTCCGTGAGTGGGGTCGAGTCCGAGGAGCTTGGGGCCGAATTCGCAGATACTGACCGGTGCAAAAGTCTTGCACTCTTGAAGCCGGACAGATTTCGTAGGATCGCGTTACAGAACATCGTTGCACGGGCACCGGGAGATGTCGAGTGGAGTACAGAGATTTCAAGAGTCAAGCTATAGATGTTCGCATATTCGAGCAGTGCAATTCCCCAAGTGATTTGATCTACAACTAGACTCATGCTGCCTTCAATGCCTGCTCAATGTACTTGCAATCCTGCTCACTGAAAAACTTCTTCACCAGCTCACTGTCTTTGCTCAGTCGTTCCAACGTCGCTTTCAGGTTCTTCCTAATTTCCGCCTTCGTTTTGCTCAGCATCCGACTCACCCGACTCTTCACCCAAGCCCACAGGATCTCCACCGGGTTCACTTCCGGACTGTACGTCGGCTGATACTCCAACTCAATCTTGCCCTCTTGCTCCTTCGACCACTCCCGAACTAGTTTCGCCGTATGAACGCTCGAATTGTCCACAACCACGATCACTGTCCCCGCAGTAGCCTGCTTCACCTGCTCCAGGAACTCAATGAATGTCAGTGCCGTCACGGAACCTTCATGCAGCTTCCAGTGCAACCTTCCGTCCGGACTGATCGCTGCCAGCATGCTCACTCGGTATTTCGAGTTCGCCGTCTTCACAATCGGCGTCTCTCCCTTCCTGCCCCAGGTCCTCCCGTACACGCACTGCGCTGCCAGGCCCGACTCGTCTGCGAACACAATCGTCTTGCCCTCCTGGATCGCACGCTTCACTAGGGCCGAAAACGTCTCACACTGCCATTTCCGCACCTTCTCACGGTCATGCTTCAACGCTCTCTTCTTGGGTTTCTGCGGTGTGAGATTCAACTTCTTCATAGCGCGTTGCACCGTCCAGCGACTCACTTTCAATCCGAATTTCTCCTCCAGCGCCATGCGCACCATGTTGGCGGTCCACAGCGCGAACTCGAACCGCAACTGCTGAGGTGTCTTGCTCACCACTGTGTCCAGCATCCATTGCCAGTGGCGGTTCTTCATCTTGGGCGGTCGTCCTGTCCTCTTGCGTCTGTGGAGTGCGTTGATGCCCTTCGCTCTGGAGAGGACCCACCAGCGGCGAACGGTGGACTGATGGACGCCTACCATTCTGCCTACATCTCGAAAAGACCGGCCATTCTTGATTTCTTCAACGACTGCTTTCTTCACATCGAGCTGCAGGGCTTCAGTGAGTTTAGAGAAGACAAGGAGTGACACCCAGAACATGATCATAGGATACCGCATAGCGGCGTGTGGAGGCAAATGAGGGGCGGATTGGTTGGAGTCTATGCTAGGGAGAACCCGCACAGGATCACTTCAATGTGCTCCACAAGGTCCGCCCCAGAAACACCCGATATGAATAGTAGAAGTCCCATGTTCTCTGCAGGAACTCCTCTGACACTGCTTGCGCACGACACGCCTCACGCGGGCCGGATCCGCGCAAGACTTTTGCACCGGTCAGTACCGGTTCGTGCATCGTCGGCGTACGCAGGCCGGCCGGTCCGAGCGGGCAGACCTCTCCGTAGCCCGAAAGGCCCGCGTCGGTGTCGATCCGTACAAGGGTGCTGTTGAAGGCCGAGACCGACTTGCCTCCGGAGCAGTTGTACGGCCCCCCGACCAGCGGCAGGTCGGTTCGGGAGAGGCTGATTCGGGTAATCAGGCTCGAATTCTAGTACGCTTCCCACCATGGACGGACGGCTCGGCGCACCACTGCTCGCGCAGCAGATCCAGCCCCTTCTCCAGCCCCCCCTCCAACCGCAGCACGCTCGCCGGGCCGAACAGCAGCTCGCGGTCCAGCTGCTTGCGGACCTCGTCGCGATACGCCTCATTGGCGGGCAGGAACGACCGGTCCCTGAGTCTCTCAAACAGCGTGCGGCAGCGCTCCAGCTGGCGCTCGGTCAGCACCCGCGGGTCGAGCACGGGCAGGCCGGGGAGCTTGGTCACCGTGACGCAGGCTCGCCCCTCCTGCTGCCTCGTCCCCCGCCACCAGAACAGGATCAGGCCCGGCGTCGAGTTAGCCCACAGCAGCAGGGGGGCCTCGTACGAGCCGCGACGGGGGATCACGTTCGGCCAAGCCCTGCCACCTAGGCACTTCCGGGGCGTGACGCACATGGCCAGGCTCTGGGAGTTCAGCCGGAAGTCCCGGTTGGAGTGCAGGCACGAGGCGGCTCGGTTCCAGCGCTCGGCCGCCCGCGCCTCGTCGCCGGGGCGCGGGTCCCCGCAGCGGTCGGGCTGCACCACGAACCTGCGTTCCCGCTCGGCTCTGTGAGCCCAGAGCATCGGCCATGTCGGTATCTCGCCGGGGCGAATGCCCCGTACGACGAATGGGCCGCGGGCCAAGCCTGTCCGGTCGCGGTTCGTGAAGTCGCCGTTGATGTCCCGATCGACCAAGCCACGCTCCGCCACGCTCCCGAGGGCCGTCACTTGAAGTTCGATCGGCTCGACTTGTTGAGGCAGGTGCAGCCGCCCCGCCGACAACTCGCGAGCCGCCTCGATCACGCTCAGGGATCGGACCCCCGCCGTCCCGCCGTCGAGAATGTCACCCACCACGGCGCGGCCGCCTGCTGTCCGCGCGCTCACCGCGGCTTCGAGAAGCTGGCGCGGCCGCTTCGCCAGATTGGAAAAGGTGGCGCGGCCCCGGCCGCCACCCCGCTTAATCGCGACCACCAGGCACTCTGCCATGCCGGTGTCCGCGGAGAACGCCCGCTCGGTCGAGCCCGTGGCCGCAATGGACGTGACGTGAATGCTGCTGTAGTAATCCTTCAGGGCCTGGCGCGCACGCTTCCACGACCGGCCCCGCACGAACGCGAAAGGCAGCACCAAGGCCAGCACGCCGCCGTCCCTCAGCTTGCTGTGGCCCAAGTCCGTGAAGTTCGAAGCGAGGCCGGCGTTGCCGCTACCGAACAGGCCCGTGCGCTGCTTGAGCTTGGCCCCCATCGCTTCCTGCTCGGCGTCTGTGGTGTTGAAGCCTGCGAACGACGGCCTCGGAATATCCGCGTGACTCGCCTCGTGGTTCGTCGGCCGCGTGAAGGGCGGATTCATGATGACCAGATCGCAGGATTCGTCCTTGATTGTCACCGAGTGCTCGCTGCGGCTGTCCGACGCGGTAGCGCCCAACGACTCGCCCGTGGCGAACAGCGAGTAGGTGTGGTCGGAGTCGAGCAGGTCGAGCGCTCCGATGTGCGTCCCGACTCCGTCGATACCGTACGGCATGGTGTGGATGAGGGAGTTCCCGTAGGGCAACGAAGGATGCGAGCTCGACAGCATCGAGCAGGTCAGGTGGGTGGCGGCCGGCATGATGTCCAGCCCGATCAGGACGCGCTCCATGAGGGCCCGATGCAGCTGCTTGTCGTCCCCGCCCGCCCGGCGGAAGCGCCGGAAGACGGCCCGCTGCGCGGCCGACAGCAGGGCTCCGGTGCCGCACGCGAAGTCCGCGATCCGCAGCCGTTCGATGGCCGCCCTGTCCCTCCAGTCCACTTCGAGTCGGTCGACCGCCAGCTCGGCCAGCAGGCAGGCCGACTCGGGCAGCGTGTAGAACGTGGCCAGGAACTTGCGGTCTGTGATCAGCGTCTGGAACATCCTGCCGGTCAGGTCGTAATGGGTCGTCGCGCCCAGCTGCGCCAAGTCCCTGACCGACCGCGAGATCCGGTCCATGACCGGCGCGACGCACTGCATCGGCAGTCGAATCACGATATCCCGGGCGATGCTGAAGATCGGCCAGCGGTTGACTTCCAGGATGGCGTCCCAAGCCTCCAGCAGCGTCACTTTGTTGATCGCGCCCGACACTGGGAGCGGCGGAACGCCGTGCTGCCCCTCGATGGCGGCATGAAACACGAAGGCCGAGACGCAAATGGCGGACGCCATACGCTCGGTCTGCTGGCCAGGTGCCTGATGCAGGCCTTGAGCGATCGACTCCAACGGGATCGGTGGAACGTGTCGCGCCAGCCTTCCCGCACCGCACCGCACCGCCTGCTCGAGCGCCTCCGTGCCCCGCGCCAGCTGCCGTTCCGAGAGGGACAGATACTCGATCGCATCCGCGAGATCGCTCACGCCTCCCTCCAGCCGCTCCCGCCCCGGCGGCCAGCGCCGGCCCTCCCCGTCTGAGTTCAGGTAGTGGGCGGCGTAGCGAAACGAGGCCCCTTCGACGGCTTCGGAGTCGCCAGTCTTGAGACTCTTCGGGAGGACGACCGACAGCACGCCCTCGATCTGCGTGTCGGAACCTCGCAGCGCCGCGCCCAGCCGCTCGGTCGCGTCTTGCTCGACCGTACGGGCGGGTGCAAACTCCGTCTCTACGATCACCGGCTGGCGGCCGGGAGCGTCGATCAGAACATCAGGCCGCTTGCCGGTGCCCGCGTAAGGCACAGCTTGCCGGATCACGTGCGTCCGCTCGGCGTGGACGGTGCTGTCGTTCCAGTCGGGATTGCGACGCCTCAGTGCCCGGGCCAGCGCAGCATTCGCCAACGGTTCCCTGTTCCGCGGGCCTCTCATCTCGGCACGCCCTCCACACTCTGCTGCAACCTCTTGCATCGGACAGTCTCCTGGTACCGCAACCCGCTCTTCGACCGCGTTGCGACTCCCGTCCGAGCCAGAGTCTCGGCCAGGCACAGGTCATCGCGGCCCGAGAAAGCGATATCGGAGTGGACTCGGCCCTTCGCTGACGCCTGCGGCTGGGTGGCTTGGTGCGCCCATACCAATGTGGGCCCGGTCGCCTCGATGCAGTGCTTGCGGCCCACGCCCAGAGTGAACTCGCTCCCGAGAAGGCTGACCGACCGAGAAAGGGAAAGGCCGCCGTCCACTGCACTGAGAGCGACATGTTCTTCAGCGGAGAAGTCGAGCATCCTTCCCAGCATTGCACTGACGAACTCATGGTTGACCGGATCACTCGGATGGGCAATGATCCGATCAGTGCTAGAGTCCTTCACTCAAACCACCTTCAACCTTGCAGCGGTACCACGACCAGTGTCCAACCATGCCTCTCGCTTCGCCTTGGATACCGACCGAAGCATCCCGCCAGTACGGGACTCGGACGTGCCGGACGGGATCCACATCAACGCCATCGGCTCGTTCCTACTCGATGAGAGAGAGGTCCCCCCGGAGCCGAGCGGCGGGCTCGAATCGTTGTAGATGTTCGCGAAGCGGCCTTGGAGGAGGCGGGCAGCCTGCTGATGCCCATCGCCGCCGGCCTTGTGTGTGAGGACTGTATCCGCGGGTTTCTCGGAGGGCTGGCCCTCGGCACCTGTGAGAGACGCTCCTCCGCGAGTGGGGTCGAGTCCGAGGAGCTTGGGACGGACTTCGCCGATACCGGTTCGTGTACTTTCGGTGTACGCAGGCAGGCGGGCGGTCCGAGCGGGCAGACCTCTTCGTACCGCGTAAGGCCCGCGTCGGTGTCGATCAGTACAAGGGTGCTGTTGAAGGCCGAGACCGACTTGCCTCCGGTGCAGTTGATCGGCCCCCGACCAGCGGCAGGTCGGCTCGGTAGAGGCTGATTCGGGCAATCAGGTTCGAATTCTAGTACGCTTCCCACCATGGACGGACGGCTCGGCGCACCACTGCTCGCGCAGCAGATCCAGCCCCTCCTCCAGCCCCTCCTCCAACCGCAGCACGCTCGCCGGGCCGAACAGCAGCTCGCGGTCCAGCTGCTTGCGGGCCTCGTCGCGATACGCCTCGTTGGCGGGCAGGAACGACCGGTCCCTGAGTCTCTCTAACAGCGTGCGGCAGCGCTCGAGCTGGCGCTCCGTCAGCGCCCGAGGGTCGAGCACGGGCAGGCCGGGGAGCTTGGTCACCGTAACGCAGGCTCGCCCCTCCTGCTGCCTCGTCCCCCGCCACCAGAACAGGATCAGGCCCGGCGTTGAGTTAGCCCACAGCAGCAGAGGGGCCTCGTACGAGCCGCGACGGGGGATCACGTTCGGCCAAGCCCTGCCGCCCAAGCACTTCCGGGGCGTGACGCACATGGCCAAGCTCTGTGAGTTCAGCTGGAAGTCCCGGTTGGAGTGCAGGCACGAGGCGGCGCGGTTCCAGCGCTCAGCCGCCCGCGCCTCGTCGCCGGGACGCGGGTCCCCGCAGCGGTCGGGCTGCACCACGAACCTACGTTCCCGCTCGGCCCTGTGCGCCCAGAGCATCGGCCATGTCGGCACTTCTACGGGGCTCGCGTCACGCACGATGAACGGGCCTTGAGGTGGGCCCGTCTTGTCACGGTCCGTGGGGCCACCGTTGATGTCCCGATCGACCAAGCCTCGCTCCGCCACGCTCCGGAGGGCCGTCACCGGGAGTTCGGTCGGCTCGACTTGTCGAGGCAGGCGCAGCCACCCCACCGACAACCCGCGCGCCGCCTCAATCACGCTCGTGGATCGGACCCCCGCTGCCCCGCCGTCCACAATGTCACCTTCCACTGCGCCAGCGCTTGCGGCCAGCGCTTGCACCGCGGCTTCCAGCAGCTGACCCGGCCGCTTCGTCAGATTGGAATAGGCGGCACGGCCCCGGCCGCCGCTCCGCTTAGTCGCGACCACCAGGCACTCAGCCATGCCGGTGTCCGCGGAGAACGCCCGCTCGGTCGAGCCCGTGGCCGCTATGGACGCGACATGGATCTTGCTGTAGTGGTCCTTCAGCGCCTGCCGCGCCCGCTTCCACGACCGGCCCCGCACGAACGCGAAAGGCAGCACCAAGGCCAGCACGCCACCGTCCCTCAGCTTGCTGTGGCCCAAGTCCATGAAGTTCGAAGCGAGGCCCGCGTGGCCGCTGCCGAACAGGCTCGTGGCCTGCTTGAGCTTGGTCCCCATCGCCTGCTGCTCGGCGTGCGAGGTGCTGAAGCCCGCGAAGGACGGCGTCGGAATCCCCGCGTGAGCCGCCTCGTGGTTCGTCGGCCGCGTGAAGGGCGGATTCATGATGACCAGATCGCAGGACCCGTCCTTGATTGTCACCGAGTGCTCGCTGCGGCTGTCCGACGCCGTGCCGCCCAACGACTCGCCCGTGGCGAACAGCGAGTAGGCGTGGTCGGAGTCGAGCAGGTCGAGCGCTCCGATGTGCGTCCCGACTCCGTCGATGCCGTACGGCATGGTGTGGATGAGGGAGTTCCCGTAGGGCAACGAAGGATGCGAGCTCGACAGCATCGAGCAGGTCAGGTGGGTGGCGGCCGGCATGATGTCCAGCCCGATCAGGACGCGCTCCATGAGGGCCCGATGCAGCTGCTTGTCGTCCCCGCCCGCCCGGCGGAAGCGCCGGAAGACGGCCCGCTGCGCGGCCGACAGCAGGGCTCCGGTGCCGCACGCGAAATCCGCGATCCGCAGCCGTTCGATGGCCGCCCTGTCCCTCCAGTCCACTTCGAGTCGGTCGACCGCCAGCTCGGCCAGCAGGCAGGCCGACTCGGGCAGCGTGTAGAACGTGGCCAGGAACTTGCGGTCCGTGATGAGCGTCTGGAACATCCTGCCGGTCAAGTCGTGATAGGTCGTCGCGCCCAGCTCTGCCAAGGCCCTGACAGATCGTGCGATGGAGTCCATGACCGGCGGGACGCATCTCAGCGGCAGCTGGCTCACAATACCGCGTGCGATGCTGAAGATCGGCCAGTAGTTGACTGCCAGAATCGCGTCCCAAGTCTCCAGCAGCCCCCACTTATCGATCGAGCCCGGCACCAACAGCGGTGGGACGCCGTCCTGCCCCTCGATGGCGGCGTGAAACACGAAGGCCGAGACGCAAATGGCGGACGCCATGCGCTCGGTCTGCTCGCCAGGTTCCTGGTGTAAGTCTCGAGCGATTGCCTCCAGTGGATTCGGTGGTACGTGCCGCGCCAGCCTTCCCGCCCCGAACCGCACCGCCTGCTCGAGCGCCTGCGTCCCCCGCGCCAGCTGCCGTTCCGAGAGGGACAAATACTCGATGGCATCCGCCAGCTCGTCCACTCCTCCCTCCAGCCGCTCGCGCCCTTGCGGCCAGCGCCTGCCCTCGCCGGCGGAGTTCAGGTAGTGGGCGGCGTAGCGGAACGCCGTCCCGTCGATCGCTTCGAGGTCGCCTGTCTTGAGACTCTCCGGCAGGACGACGGAGAGCACACCCTCGATCTGGGTGTCGGAACCCCGCAGCGTCGCGCCCAGCCGCTCGGTCGCGTCTTGCTCGACCGTTCGCGCAGGCGCGAACTCCGTCTCCACGATCACCGGCTGGCGGCTAGGGGCGTCGATCAGTACATCAGGCCGCTTGCCGGCTCCCGTGCCCGGCACAGCTTGCCGGATCACGTGCGTCCGCTCGGCGTGGACGGTGCTGTCGTTCCAGTCTGGATTGCGACGCCTCAGCGCCCGGGCCAACGCGACATTCGCCGACGGTTCCGTGTTGCGCGGACCCCTCGTCATCTCACCACACGCTCCCCACTAGATTCCACGCCGCTGCTCAAGACAACATCCCCTCTTCGCAGTCGCAGCTCACTCATCGGCTGCACTCCAAGTATCGTCTGGTCCGCAGCGGCGCCCACGGGCACGGTTTGGCGGCTCGAAACCTCGTTGACGCGGTGGACAGAGCCTTCGCAGATGGCTCCTGAGCGGCGACTTGGCACGCGCACACCACGACAGGCCCCATCAACAAGAATCTGTGAGTGCTCGCCCTGCTCCGAGCGAACTCCCTCAACCGAATGTTGACTAGCTTGCGCCGGAGGAGGTGGTCGTCCGCCGCAGGATGGTTAGCCATTGAAGTTGCGGAAAAGTCGTACGTCGTGCCCGACATAACGGTCACAAACTCCTTGCTCGCCGACATGGCCGGCTGGATGCCGATCTCACCACTTCCGGTGTATCTGGCAAGACTCTTCACAACTGCCCATGATACCACGCCCTATGCACGCGTGTGCCCTTCGATTTGCCTACGACATGCTCCCACCATGCCGCGGGTGCAGGACTGGTCAAGTTCTTCCCGGTCGCGAAGCGGTCGTCGTGCCGGTCTCCAGCCCCCCGGATGCGATGGGCACGGTGCCAAGCCGATCTCTGATTGCTGCTGGTGCACGATCTAGTTTCGTTCTAAACTGCCGGTGAGCCCCTGCGGTCGGCGCAAGTTCGGCGATTACGCGAATCGGCACCTCCCAGCTAGGATGGCAGATGGCAGCCTCGATGCGACCTGGGGCGAACGGGCGTCGAGTGCAGTCGCGACAGGTTCTGAAGGAAGTCCCGCTACTGCATTGGCTGCTGCAGGAAATACAGTGCGGACAGGTGAGACGCCTGGGCAAACGGATGGCAGCGATCCAGTCTCCACGTGACTGACCACGTAAAGGCTCTATGACAGCCTTGGAAATAGAATGATCCGCTCGCTGTACGTTGACAGGTCTATCCCTCGTGTTCATACATGTGTTACTAATGAAGCGTGAGCCGTCCATGTAGGAAACTAGGCTGACCAAATATGTTGTTTCCCGAGGACCTATATGTAAGCAGACACCTAACCATCCACAGTCAATAGTGCGGATGGACAATCGACATCTAGTGCAGCAATATGGGTGCGTAGTGACCAAGAACCATCAAGTCTAGAATGGAATTGAGAACGAACAGGGCAACTAGAATATACTGAGACCGATCAGCCGTACGAGAGAACCTACAGCCAGATCAGGAACTCTCAGTGAGTTCAAGACTGATAGGAACAGACCGGTCACCAGTTCAAATAGTCTCTTTCGCAGGTGCTAGTGCCACGTTAGGAATTGTTGCACGAGCCAGCCCAAAGCGATCAAGGGCGATGCAGTCCAAGGCGCTCATGCACGGACGTAGTGCTCAATAGCAACAGCAGACGTCAGTCGATCTTTCTCATCGCGGACTCCTCTCCTCACGCATTCTCTGCGGGCTGAAGGCATGCTATGCGACGAGTTGCCTGATCAATTGTCCGCCTGTCTGACTCAGTTGTTTGTCCCGCCCTTGGGCGAAGTAGGTTAACCGTGTGTCATCTAGGCCGAGCAGGTGGAGCAAGGTTACGTGCATGTCGCGGATGGGGTGGACGACCTCCACCGCATTCCCGCCCGTCTCGTCAGTGGCGCCCACGATCTTGCCACGAGGCGCGTCGCCTCCGGCCATCCAGAACCCCATGGCGGGAGCGTTGTGATCCCGGCCCCAAGCGTGCCCTCCACCACGCACGCCGTTATCCGGCGACCGTCCGAACTCGCCGGCCCAAACCACCAAGGTCTCATTCAGCAGCCCGCTGCGCTTGAGATCCTTCAGCAATCCTGCGAACGGGCGATCGATCGCGTCCAGTCGAGAACCGTGCGCCTTCTCAATGTAGTCGTGGGAATCCCACCCCGACACGATGACCTGGACGAACCGCACTCCCCGCTCGACGAGACGGCGAGCCAAGAGACACCGGCGTCCGATTGAGTCGACTTCGGCGTTCTCCGAGCCGACTCCGTACAGCTCCTTCGTGCTGTCCGGCTCGGCGTCGATGTTGATCGCCTCGGGCATCTCGGCCTGCATCCGGAAGGCCAGCTCGTAACTCTCGATCCTCGCTCCCAGCTCCTGATGGTGCGGATTCCGGTTTATGTGTCCCTTGTTCAGCTTGCCGATCAGATTCAGCGTCTCTCGCTGCTGGAACTCAGTCACATACTCGGGCGGAGTCATGTCGAGCACCGGCGCCCCCGTGGGACGCAGTGGCGTGCCTTGGTAGTGCGCCGGCAGGAAGCCGTTGGACCAGTTCCCCGCCCCGCCTTGCGGATACGCGAGATCGGGCAGAACGACGAAACCGGGAAGGTTCTGGTTCTCCGTACCAAGACCGTAGGTCACCCAAGACCCGATCGCGGGGTCGCCCCCGAACCGATTTCCCGTGTTGATGTGGTACAGGGCGGTCGGATGGTTGACGGAGGTCGCCTGCAACCCGCGGTAGAAGCAGACATCATCCACGCAGTCAGCGAAGTTCCGCAGCTTGGCGTTGATCTCCACGCCGAGCTGGCCGACCGTTTGAAATTCGAACGGACTGCGGACGAAGTAGCGCTTGCCCGTGTTCATGCTGGCCTCGAACTTGTTCCTCTCCTTCACGAACTCGGTCATGTGGAGATCGGCCAGCTTGTGCTTGGGATCGAACGTGTCGATGTGGCTCGGGCCACCTTCCATCAACAGGAAGATGCAACTCTTGGCCTTGGCCTCGTGGTGACCGTTGCGGGGCGAGAGTTCGCTCGCCCGGGCTTTGTCGCGCTGGAGCAGCGCCGACAGGGCGACGGCCCCGAGGCCCATGCCGGAATGGTAAACGAACTCGCGTCGGGATGGTCGGGCTGTGAGGATCTTGCGCTTCATGGCTAGTAGAGGTAGACGAACTCGTTGGAGTTGAAGAGAGCCAAGGCGAGATCAGCCAAGGCTCGGGTCTCGGGCGACGCTTCGCTGGGATGCGGGTTGTGCTCGTAAGGGCCGGTATAGCCGGGTTGGACGAACTCGAACTTCTCACCCGTCAGCTCACTTGTGATGCTGTGGACGATGTCTTCCGGCGGGGTTCGGGGCGGGGCTGGATGGGCGGCGTGGTGATCCTTCATCCTCTTCAGGAAGTCGGAAGTCCAGTCCAGCTCTTCCGAGGTGGGGGCCCTGCCATACGCCAAGCGGAACGCCTCCACAACTCGGCTGCCGGCAGACAGCCCGTCGAGACGCAACGCCAAGATCAGGGCCACCTCTCGTGATTGGTCGGAATTGAGCAGTGAGAACGCCTGCGTGGGAACGGTCGAAGACTCCCGTCGCTCGCAGGTGAGGTCCGGGTTGGCTCCGTTGAACACTTCCACCATCGGATCAATCAGGCTGCGCTGCTGGAAGCTGAAGATCGATCGACGGTTGCGCCGCTTGCGCGTCGGCTCGGCCTCGTACACCGGACGCACCGTGCCCATCGCGTGTCGCGGCTGCTTGGCGACGTCGAGGTTGATCTGCGGGTAGGTTCCGGGACCTCCAGACAAGTCGCTCATTTCACCCGCGACGGCCAGCATGCTGTCGCGAATCTCTTCTGCCTCGAGGCGGCGCGGCGAGAACCGGGCCAGCAGCACGTTCTCCGGGTCCTTCCGCTCAATCAGCGCGGGATCGGTGTGCTGCGAGGAGCGCTGGTACGCCTCGGAATACAGAATGACGCGATGCACGGCCTTTACGCTCCAGCCGTGGTCCACAAAGAACGCGGCCAGCCAGTCCAGCAGCTCCGGATGCGTGGGCTTCCCTCCCATCTTGCCGAAGTTGTTGGCGTTGGTAGCCAGACCTCGACCGAAGTGGTACTGCCAAATGCGGTTCACCATCACCCTGGCCGTCAAGGGGTTCCGTGGATCGGCGATCCAGCGGGCCAGAGACGACCGCTGGCCTCCGAGCGAGTCCGGAAACTCTGGAGGCGCGAGGCCGGCGTAGCGCTCCACGGCTTCCAATACGCCAGGACTGACCTCTTCGGAGGGGGCCTGTATGTCACCGCCGACCAAGATGTGCGTCGTAGCGTTCTCGTAGTCGGCCTTCTTCATGTAGCTGTTGCGCGACGCCACGGCATCCCAACCGTCGACCAAGCCGTTGGTGACCGTCATCGCCAGCGGCTCGAACCGCAGCATGGACAGCTTGTGCATTGTGACCCGCTTGCGCAGGAGCTTCAGGAGTTCGGCTTCCTCCTTGTCCATGTGGCGCTGGAGTAAGGAGCTGGCCGCTTGTGCTGCCACCTCCTCGCCTTGGGCTGCGGCGAGCCGCTCCCGCGCAGCTGCGTGGATGTTCTCCATGCGCCGCTCAAGTTCCGCAAGCCGCGACTGGAACCTCGCCCGGCCCTCTTCCATCCCCTCGGTCGCCTCTGACGGCAGGAAGTCCAGAAGCCGCCTCGCGAACGCCGTCTTGGCAAACACGGCTTGGATCCTGTAATAGTCCCGCGTCGGGATCGGATCAAACTTGTGGTCGTGGCAGCGCGCGCACCCGAGAGTCAGGCCGAGGAACGCTTGCCCAACATGATGGGTGACGTCGTCGAGGAAGAGCTGGCGCGTGACCGCAGCGACCGACATACCGGTGTGCTCCCAAGGACCGGTCCGCAAGAAGCCTGTCGCGAGGATCGCCTCCGGATCGTTCGGGTACAGCTCGTCGCCCGCGATCTGCTCAAGAATGAACCGGGCGTAAGGCTTGTCCTCATTGAAGCTGCGGATCACGTAGTCCCGGTAGCGCCAAGCGTTGGGCACTTCGAAATCGTTGGAATACCCGGCCGTGTCGGCGTAGCGCGTCACGTCCAGCCAGTGCCGAGCCCACCGCTCGCCGTAGCGCGGCGACTCCAGGAGGCGCTCGACCAGCTTCTTGTAGGCGCCTCGGGAATCGTCCTCGACATACTCGGCGACCTCGTCCGGCGAGGGCGGCAGGCCGGTGAGGTCGAACGTCACCCGGCGGATCAGCTCCACCTTGTCGGCTCGTGGAGCCGGCGGTACGCCCTTCCTTGAGAGCTCGGCTAGAACGAAGCTGTCCACCGGCGTCCTGACCGCCGCAGGATCGACTCCGTCAACCGGCGGCACCACCTCCGGGACGGTTCGGAACGCCCAAAGGTCGGCCTCCTCGAAGTCCCAGCTGACTTCGGTCTCGGTAGCCGGAAACGGTGCGCCAGCGGCGATCCAGTCTCGAAACGCTTGGCGCAACTCGGGCGCCAGCTTGCTCTCCGCGCCGCCGGGAGGCATTTGGAGCTCCGAGGTGTGCTCGATCGCCGCGATCAACGGGCTTGAGTCGGGATCTCCGGGGAGAATCGCCGGACCCCGCTGACCTCCGGCCAAGGCACCGTCCCTGGTCCTGAGGTCTAGCTCGGCAAGAATGTTTCCCTCGCCGTGACACCCGAGGCATTGGTCTTTCAGTGCCGGTCCAACTATGTCGCGAAACAGATCGTCACCCGGCTGGGCTGCCGTCGAGACCCCAGCACAGAGAATCGCAACCAGCCCAAGGCCCAGCCGCCTTACAACCGAGACCACAGTCCAATCGAAAGCCATATCCCTCACTACCCTAATACATGAGCGTCGCGTGAGGCGGCAGCTGCAGCGGCATGTTTGGTGCCGTGCCCGATCTCGTGTCGATCACGCCGTGATTCAGGCAGCCAGATTCCGTTGACCGAGAGGGCCCGGCGGGCTTGGGCGCGTGAGCAAACGACTGCAGCGAGGCTTCGATTCGTGGCAGCATGGATGTCATGGTGCCGCATGCGCATTCCTAGAACTGAGTCGGGTCGCAGCCGGCTTGCTAGCAGGGACGGTGTGAGCCGGCCCTCCATCCGCGACCGGTCAGCGGGGGCTCCCACGTTCCTCCTATCAATGCTGCTGGCAGCCTCCTGCGTCACCGCGCCGGGACAGGAGCAAGGCCCGCCCGGAGAAGCCGCCTTCAATGGAAACTGCGTTCTCTGCCACGCTGGCGACGGGAAAGGCACGAACCGCGGGCCGAACATCCTTCCCTTCCTCGCAGCCCACGAACGCGGCGAAGTCATGGACTTCATCCGCCGAGGCGCACCAGCGAAGGGCATGCCTGCTTTCGACCTGCCTAGCGAGGAGCTCGCGCAGCTGGCGAGCCACCTAGAGTCGCTCTTGGAGGGCAGTGCCAATCCTGCGGAGGAGGGGCCGGTAGTGCTGGCGCTGGCAGGAGGGGACAGCGTCCGTGGGGAGATCGCCAACATCAGTGGGTTCGACGCACAGTTCCGTACGGAGACGGGCCAGCTGCTCCTCCTGCGGCGAGGCGGAGATGGTTTCCGCGTGGCGAGAGCCGCGCCCAGCGCGAACTGGCCGACATACCACGGAAACTGGTCCGGCAACCGCCACAGCCCACTCGATCAGATTCGAGGCGAGAACATCCACCGGCTGGCGCCGCGATGGTTTTTTCCGGTGCCAGGCCAGAGGATGATCGAGGGAACACCGATCGTCGTGGACGGGATTATGTATGTCACGGCAGTGAACCAAGTCTTCGCTCTGGACGCAGCGACGGGGCGGGAGATCTGGGAGTTCTCGATGCCTCGAACGACGGGCTTGGTGGGTGACGCGGCAATCGGCCTCAACCGGGGCGTCGCCGTGCGAGAGGACCTGCTGTACACAGTCACGGACCACGCACACGCCATCGCATTGAACCGCTGGTCCGGAGAGCTGGTCTGGGATGTCGAGATGGCGGACTACCGGGATCACTACGGAGCCATCGCTGCGCCGCTGGTCGTGCGAGATCTAGTGTACTTCGGCATCTCAGGCGGAGACACCGGCCTCCGGGGGTTCTTGGACTCCTATCACGCCCTCTCGGGTGAGCGAGCGTGGCGATTCTGGACCATACCGGCTCCTGGCGAACCCGGATCGGAGACTTGGGGAGACCCGGAAGTCCTTGAGAAGGGGTGCGGCGCGACATGGCTGACCGGCAGCTACGATCCCGGTCTGGAAATCCTGTACTGGCCCACCGGCAACCCCTGCCCGGACCTCAACGGCGACCGTCGGCCGGGAGACAACTTGTACACGAATTCCGTGCTGGCGCTGTCCCCTCAGACCGGCGAGCTGCTGTGGCACTTCCAGTTCACCCCCCACGACACGCACGACTGGGACGCGCAGGAACCACTCGTCCTCGTGGATGCGGAGTTCCGCGGGCAGCCCCGGAAGCTTCTGCTTCAGGCCAACCGCAACGGCTTCTTCTATGTCCTCGACCGCGAGACGGGGGAGTTCCTGCTCGGAGAACCGTTCGTCGAGCAGACATGGGCCGAGGGAATTGACTCCGGCGGGCGGCCGATCGTCCTTCCCGGAAGCGATCCGACGGCTGAGGGGAGCGCGGTCTGTCCGGCGATCCGGGGCGCGACGAACTGGTGGGCTTCGTCGTTCAGCCCGTCCACGAACCTGTATTACCTGATGGTCCACGAGTCCTGCATGCTGTACATCAAGGGCGACGCGCCGTGGCAGCGCGGGCGGTCGTGGCTGGGCGGCACGTTTCGGCTCGCTGAAGGGTCCCCGAACCAGCGCCACATCCGAGCCCTCGACATTCAGACGGGCGAGACGGTGTGGAACTATCCCCAGACCGGTGACTCAACAACCTATTCCGGCGTCCTCTCGACGGCCGGAGACCTCGTGTTCTTCGGCGAAGACAGCGGCGCGTTTGCCGCCTTGGACTCGCGGACCGGGCGGCCGGTGTGGCATTTCCAAGCAAACCAAGACTGGAAGGCATCACCCATGACCTACATGGTGGGCGGCACGCAGTTCATCTCCATCGCCTCCCGACTCGGATTCTGGGCCTTCGCCCTGACCCCGACGGGCCAGCCAGCACGCTAGGGGTCGCGGCTGCCGTCCGACAGCGCTGCAGCGCGAGAAGCGCTCCGCACTCCACTCTGCTAGTGTGGATTCCGTTCATGCAGGTTCGCCAGCCCACCCGCCTCCAGATCATCGCGGGATTCGCCGCCGTCACAGCCGTCGCGCTGCTCGTCTCCGACGCCGCCTCGCAGCGTAGAGGCGGCCGCGGCCCCGGCCGGTTTGCGGAGATGGAGCAGAGAGCCTTGGCCGAGGACTTCGTCGGAGTCGTAGCGGCCGGGAGGATCGAGAGGGGACTGTTCTCCATCGGCCCGTCCGGTGTCCCGACCACGGGGGTGCGGCAAGCCGCGATGGAGTTTCTGCAGGCCCTCAGCCCAGGGCAGCGAGACCAGGCGCTGTTCCCTGTGGACGATCCGGAATGGCGGCGCTGGGCCAACCAGCACTCCTACCCGCGGCGCGGCGTTTCGTTCGAGGACCTAGACGAGGAGCAGAGAAAGGCGGCCTTCTCCTTAATGCGGGCCGGCTTGAGCGCCAAGGGATTCCAGCGCAGCCGCGACATCATGCGACTCAACCACAGTTTGGGGGAGATCACTTCGAACTTCGAGGAGTTTGGCGAATGGCTGTACTACGTCACGGTGATGGGTGAACCGTCCGCGACCCAGCCGTGGGGCTGGCAGCTGGACGGGCACCACCTGATCGTCAACTACTTCGTGCTTGGAGACCAGGTGGTCATGACCCCAACCTTCATGGGCTCCGAGCCTGTCATCGCCGAGGCGGGGAAATACAGCGGCGTCTCCGTGATGCAGGCTGAACAGCAAGCGGGACTGGACTTGATCGCCGCGCTGGACGCTAGCCAGCGCAAGGCGGCCGTGATCTCACACAGCAAGACCGGCAACAACGCCCTCGCCGAAGCATTCAAGGACAACTTGGACCTAGATTTTGCTGGCCTTCGAGCGGATCGGATGGATTCGACCCAACGCTCGCTGCTGCTGGAGCTCGTAGGGGAGTTCGTATCCAACATGGATGACGGCCACGCGCAAGTAAAGCTGGAAGAGGTCCGGGCCCACTTGGATCGCACCCACTTTGCTTGGATCGGGGAGACGGAAGGACCCGACAGTGTCTTTTACTACCGCGTCCACAGTCCGGTCGTGCTCATCGAATTCGATCACCAGCGACCGGTATTCATGCCGTTGCCGAGAGTACCGCAGCGCCAGCACATTCATTCCGTCATACGGACTCCCAACGGGAATGACTACGGAAAGGATCTGCTTCGTCAACACTATCAGAGCAGCCATCGGGCTGAATTGAATCTGTGACAATGGCACACAGAATAGTGAGATTCATATCACAGCGACACATTGACACTCACCGCTAGATCTCGGCATGTTCAACGCTTATTAGAGATCGACGTTTGCGTGATGGGTCCTGAGGAATAGAGACATTGGATTGCTCCGACTAGGACTATCCTCGAGCGTCTTGACGACACAAGTCATTCCTCCGTAACAGCTTCTTGTGTGCATTTGTGAAGTTCGGGCTTCTTGTAGTGGTGTAGACCTTTCCTCTCGGGTGTTGTACTAGTCTTGAGTTCTTAAAGTCCCCTATAAGGTCAGCATCATTAGAGTACAACAAACGAGCACCACTGACCTGTGCAAGTGCGATGATATGCGCGTCATTTGATACGCAGCTGTTATTACGAATCATCTTATCTGCTGCCAAGTCTACTCTCTCATCGTCTACTCGCCTTACATACCCGCTTGAACTAGCCGTTTCAAGGTACTCCATGATTCGCCGATTCCTCTTGATTTCGTTATTGTACTTTGTTCCACCCATCACTAGTTTCATCTTCTTTGACTCAATTGACTCCAAGAACTTACTTGCCGGTTTCGAGCGAGTTATTGCCAATGCTTCGACGGCAGCGTTGATGTCAATTATTGCACACATCTAGAACAATCCCAAGGAACGCTTCATCTCTTTCATGAAAAATGATCCATAGCTGGGCGGCTCTCCGTGAAGATTTCCTTGGCTGTCAATTGTGATCGAATGAATCGCAACTCCAATTCCCTTCCGTTCAAAATACAATATCATTACATCGTCTGGACTGACGCCAGTGTCCTTCTCTTGCACTGCCATGCGAATCCTGTCAATCAGATATTTTCCGTGAGTCTCTACTATCAGTTGATGTCCCTTCTTTCCCCTTGAGCAAAGATAACTAGCTAACGCTGCCTCGGCACTTGGATGCAAATGAACCTCCGGTTGCTGGACAAGGAACACGGAAGGACGCTTCGTGATGATCAATTGAGCAACTATCGGTAGGATCTGGCTGATGCCATACCCCATATCAACAATATTGCGTTTCGGGCCCATCAGATTCTTACCGAACTTTCTGACTTGGATCTGAAACGGACCGCTGCCCTTCGTGCCAAAATGTTTCACATCTAACTCGTCAAATAAACCGGATTGCTTGCCAAACTCTTCTAATGCTTTCTTGGTCTTTGCCCAAACCTTCTTTGATGAGAACGACAGATTTGCCAAGAGCATTGGGATATGGTCTCCTTCTGGATTTAGCTCAATCTGTGCAGGATCATAGGTCCTTTTTGGCTGAGATCGGACTGGGGCAATAGACACAACATTCTGAGCGGAAAATTCGCGGCACATATTACCTAATCTTGCAATATCTTGTAACTCACCTCGTGTTAGATCGGGTCCCATTAATCGCGTTATAGTTCCGAAGTCTGACTCATATTGTAGTCCATTCTTGATTCCTGAGGGCAGTAACAACACTTGGAACATGCTAATTTCGATGCCTCGATCCTGAACTATTTCTACCGGAATCCATTGGAGTCGTGATTCAGAGTTGCCAAAACAAAATTCAATTATACGTTCCTTTTCTCTCTCAATTTCAATGAAATTATCCATTGATGATATTCGACATGAACGAAGACTCGGCATACTCCTACGTTCTTCAAATCTGTAGATATAATCGGTCACGTCAAGTGAACTTTGCTCTCCTCTGGTCTGTCCACTCAGTCCAACACCGACGGTGAACTTAGTCGCTCTTCCTCCTCTTGATCCACGATGGTGAGCTATTTCAAAGAACGAACCTAGATCAAATGGAGGACCAGAAAAAGCTGCAGAACCATTGATTGGATATCCCGTACCGACTCTCTGGACTAATGAAGAGAGTGCTCGAATCAACGCAAGAAATGAAGTCTTTCCACAGCTATTTTCTCCAACAAGAAGTGTAATTGGAGCGAGGTCTATCGTATGCTTTCCATGAAAGCATCGGAAGTCCTCTAAGTGAACTGATTTCACAATGCTCGTCACAGTACGCTCACATATCGACTCCGCAATGGCGTACATCGTCCGGTGATCTGGAACGGACAACTCACTTGTGTGTCTGCAATCCAGAGCATCCAGTGACTTGGAGGAAGGTCGTCACAGGCACACCCGCGAGACAATGTCGCTGTATCGCCTAGGCAGGGGTGGAGCGGTCGTGCCCAGACCAGCAGACGCAGGCCAACAGATGCACGCCCAGACGCCTGACGGCCACGCCTTCGTATGCACAGTAGTTGTATGGACCCGCCGGATGATGCACAGGTCCGGATGATACACATAGGAGGCGGCTGTTGCCTAGTGATGCGCAACGCGCAGCGTGGCAAGGGGGACCTGCCGCCAAGCGTGCTTGGGCCGCATGCTGCGAGGGCCATACTTGCTCCAGTTCCCCAACACATGCACTCATTGTTGCACAGCTACCAGCCGGGGCTCCCGAATCAGGCTAGCTAACGCTCAAGAGGCACGCCTGCCTGCGCTGACGAGAGAAGTCTAGCCGGTAGTTGCGGCCGAGATGGACGTGGGACTGCGAGGAGGTCTTCGGGTCTTCCTCACTGACGCGCCACGATCTGGAGACTCCGGTAGCCCGCAGCCCAATGCCTGGAAACTCCTTCGCCAACGGGGCGCGACAGAGTCAAAGTGGCCGCTCCGCTCCATGAGAGGCCCGCACGACGGAAGGAGCAGGCCGATCGAAGGAGATGCTCTTGATCAGGGCGTACACCGGCTTCCCGGGCTCCAGTGCCAGATCCAACACCGCGTCTCGCGTTATCGTAGACCGCAACCGTCCACCCCCCACATCTACCAGTGCCTCTGCAAACGCCGTTCCCTCCTCCACCGTGACTTGAAGAATCGTTCCTCGCAGGATGTTGCGAACGCTGATGGCCGACGGCATCTTGCAAGCTAGGACCACGTCCCGCGCCCTGATCCGAAGGCGGACATCCTGGCCTTGTGGCAGGTCTACAGCCGGGATCACGATCTCCTGACCTTGGTGCACCAGCCTTGTCATGCGGCGGTCCCGATCGTGCCCGACCACGCGGGCTCGGAGAACGACGCCGTTCTCGAAATCCCGTGATCCAAACGGCCGATCCAGCTCCTCAAGCACTCGGCGCAACGGGCCGACCATTGAGGTGCGGCCGCCCGAGAGGACTACGATCGTGTCGGCCAGCCGAGCGACCTCCCGGAGATCATGGCTCACATAGACGACCGGAACCGACAACCTTGGATGCAGCCTCTCCAAGTAGCCGAGGACCTCCTCCTTGGCAGCGTCGTCAAGGCCGGCCAACGGCTCGTCCATCAGGAGCAGCCGAGGGCGAGAGAGCAGGGCCCGACCGATTGCGACGCGCTTCCCCTCTCCTCCTGACAGCCCGGCCGGAGAGCGGTCGATGATCCCGCCGATGCCCAGAAGTGCCACGGTGTCGTCGAATGACACCTTCGGGCCCGGGCGCCTCCGTGTGGACCGGCGCGCTCCGTACAAAAGGTTCTGGCGCACTGTGAGGTGAGGGAACAGGCTTGACTCCTGAAACACATAGCCCACTTGGCGTTCAAATGCGGGCAGAAAGTCTCCCTGATCGTCGTTCTGCCACAGGTCTTCACCGACATCGAGCCGCCCGCTCATCCGTTGCAAGCCAGCCATGCATCGCAGGACGGTGGTCTTGCCAGATCCCGACGGTCCGAACAGTGCCGTGATTCCCTGCATCGGGGCTTCAAACGCCACCTCTAGGGAGAAGGTGCCGATCTGTCCTTCAAACCGAGCGGAGATGCTGCCGGCAGCCACAGTCCTCACGCTAGGATCCCGCCTCAGGCCGTGGCTTCTGCCAAACCATCAGCGAGAAGACCACCAAGAAGGAGAACGCCAGCATTCCCGCTGCCAGGACATGGGCGCGGTCCCACTGCAATGTCTCCACATACTCGTACACCGCGATGGACAGGACTCGAGTCTCGCCAGGTATGTTTCCGCCTACCATGAGGACGACGCCGAACTCCCCGATCGTGTGAGCGAAGCCGAGCACGGCCCCTGTCACGATCCCAGGCTTGGCCAGCGGCACTGCAACTGACCAGAATGCATCCCAGGGCGTCGCCCCCAACGTAGCGGCTACTTCCAGCGGGCGTTTGCCGACGGCCTCAAAGGCATTGCGGATTGGTTGGACGACAAACGGCAGCGAGTACACGACCGATCCCAAGACGATGCCTTCAAAGGAGAACGCCAGTGACCTCCCTCCGCGGAGGCCTGCCAACCATCCTCCCGGACCACTCGGTCCAAGGCATAACAGCAGGTAGAAGCCGAGGACCGTCGGTGGCAACACCAACGGCAGAGCCACTACTGCGGCGACGACCTCCTTCCAGCGCATGTCGGTCCGGGCGAGCCACCAAGCAATCGGAGTCCCGAGCAACAGCAGCAGTCCCGTCGACCACAGCGCTAGTTGCAGAGTCAGCCGGACAGGAGGCCAGAATTCCGAGACGCTGTCCATGAAATGCTAGTTCGATGCGCTGTAGCCAAACTTCCGCAGGACGGTCGCGGCCTCCGGGCCTGCCAAGAACGCAAGGAACGCCTGCGCCACAGGATTCTCCGCACCCCGGTTCAACAGAACGGCGTCTTGGCGGATCGGGGAATGCAGGTCGTGTGGAACAACCCAGCGCGAGCCGCCAGTGTAGCCGACGACTTGAGACAAGGCTACGAGACCGAGGTCAGCATTCCCGCTACGAACAAACTGGTAGGCCTGCGCAACATTCATGCCACGCACCAGTTTGGGGCGCACCGACTCCAGAGCGCCCAGCTCCTGCAGCACTTCAATCGCGGCAGCCCCGTAAGGTGCCAATCCGGGCTCGGCGATCGACAGGCGCACGAATCCCCCTTGAATCAGAGTCTGGGGGCCTTGCACCAAGTCGCTGTCCCCGCTGAACAAGACCAGCCGCCCTGTCGCGTACGT
The DNA here is from genome assembly GCA_963662745.2 of Bryobacterales bacterium. GTDB lineage: Bacteria > Acidobacteriota > Terriglobia > Bryobacterales > UBA6623 > VXMF01. The sequence goes on along the minus strand of CAXXUI010000001.1, from coordinate 287,259 downwards.
GAACTGGCTGCCGGCAACCGCATACCCGTCATCAACCGCCATTCGCGGCCTGAGTTGATCCGCTGCGAGGAACGCATCATAGGGAGCGCCGTGGGAGACCTGCACTAGCAGCTGGCCAGTCGAGCCGAAACTGAATCGGAGCGACTGCCCAGAGGAGGTCCGGAACGCCGAGCCAATCTCATCCGCCGCCTCGCGGAAGTTGGCCGCAACGGCAATCGTGGGAGGGGAGTCCAGAGAGGCACAGGAAGCCAAGACTAAGGCCATGCCAGCCATTCCCATTAGGAGTCTGGCGTCCGGCTTGGAATGGCCCCGCGACAATTCGTCTCCGCTCCGAACCATCGGGTCTAACCAGCGCTCCCCCGTGAAAAGCAATGTGGCTGCAGATGGCCTCGGTCCATGAGTCCGTGGCGAACTTCATGCGAGGAACCGCTCGTCAACGGTCCAGAGAAGGATACGGAGAATTGCCGAATCACGCTCCCGAGCCGTCTTCTACGTTGCGACAACCACTGAGGTGGGCACACTTGTACAAGAATCACCATCAAGTCAGTGGGTAAGACACGGAGAAAATCCTTCACCATGCGCGATTCTCATATGAAATCTCTTGGCACGCCCCGGCCTCGTGCGTGCATCAAGCCAAGCTTGCTCTGCGTAGTGGCTTGCCCCTGCTTCGCCGCCCTCCAGAACCACCGCACCGCCTCGGCATCGTCCTGCGCCATGCCCCGGCCTTGCTCACACATCCAGCGGAGTTGAGTGTGCGCAACAACATCCTCCTCCTCAGCAAGTTCGCACACACCTTCAAGCGTCAGCTCCGCCTGCGCCATCAGAAGTACGCTGGTGCCAGAGAACCGTACGGACCAAGCACCAGCAACTGCCCACAGGCCGCATATCCTTGCCTTGCGAGCCTTGGGCAGTATTATACAGTGAACGGTGTTTGTCATTGCCGAGGCTCAGAGCTGACAAGAAGCAGCAAAGTAGTCTGCGCTCAAGATCGGTTCTGTCTCCAACGCACACCAGTGAATAGGACAATGCCTTGGATCGCTTTGGCAACGTTCTGGTTTGCCCTCTCGCACCCTCCGACCGCGTTCAGCGATACGAAGATCCAGTTCGAGGAACGCGACGATCATTCAGAGGCTTGGTTTGCGCATAACGCCTCGAAGACCCGTCGCAAGTATCTGCTCGAAGCCATGGGCCCCGGAGTGGCCGCCTTCGACTACGATGCCGACGGGCGGCTGGATCTGTACATTGCGGACGGAGCTAACCTGTCATCCTCGCCAGAAGATCTGATCAAGTCCGATCCCAAGCACTGGAACCGCCTCTACCGCAACCTCGGCAACTGGCGGTTCGGCGACGTGACAGTGTCGGCGGGAGTCGCCGGCCGCGGCTACGGCATGGGAGTCGCCGTGGCGGACTACGACGGGGACTCCCATCCAGACCTGTTTGTGTCTAACTTCGGACTGGACATCCTCTACCGCAACCAAGGTGACGGCACGTTCCAAGATGTGACGGCAAGCGCCGGCATCTCCAGCGATGGCTGGTCTGCCGGGGCGGCGTTCCTCGACTTCGACAGGGACGGCTGGCTCGACCTGTTCGTCGCCCAGTATCTGGACTGGACCGTTGCCACCAGCCGGCCCTGCGGCGACCGGCTCCCCGATCACCCGTCCTACTGCCACCCACGCAAGTACAAGGCGGTCCGCCACCGCCTCTACCGCAATTCCGGCACCGGACGATTCGAAGACATCTCCGCCAGTGTCGGCTTGGACGACCAACCGGGCAAGGGACTGGGTGTGGCCGTCAACGATCTCGACGGTGACGGATGGACCGACATCTTCGTGGCGAACGACTCCTACCCGCAACAGCTATTCCGCAACGACCGCGGAAGGCAGCTGTCCGAGGTCGCGATCTTGTCCGGAGCAGCCTTCGACTCAGAGGGCCGTGACTATGCGGGCATGGGCGTCGCCTGGCAGGACTACGACGGTGACTCGCGACCTGACATTCTCGTCAACGCCCTTGGAAGACAGGGCTACTGGTTGTATCGCAACACCGGCGGCGCATTCGAGACGCGCTCGGCAGCCTCGGGCCTAGCCGCTCTCTCGGGGCTGCGGTCCGGCTGGGGCATGGGCCTCGTCGACTTCGACAACGATGGCTGGCGCGACCTCTTCGTCGCTCAAGGCCACGTGATGGACGACATCCAGGACTCGGACCCCGCGCTGGCCCATGAGGAGCCATTGCTCGTGGCGCGCAATCTCTTCGGCCGCTTCTTCGACGTCTCCAGATCTGCTGGTCCAGTGTTCCGCAAGGCGTTCGCGGCCCGCGGCGCGGCGTTCGGAGACTTCGACGGCGACGGCCGGGTGGACATCGCTGTCGCCGTAAACGACGGGCAGGCGCTGCTGCTCAAGAACACCTCCGCAGCAGGCGAGAACATCACCGTCAGACTCCGAGGAAGCCGGCCCAACCGCGACGCCATCGGCGCCGTGGTTCAGGTTAAGGATTCAAGCGGGCGAGTCCAATCCGCGTTCCGCGGCAGCGGCGGAAGCTACCTCTCCGCCAGTTCTCCCGATCTTCACTTCGGCCTCGGCGTGGGCAGCCAATGCGAATCCGTCACGGTAACCTGGCCTGACGGGTCCCGGCAGTCCGTACTGGCTCCCGATCTAGGTCTCTTGGTAATCCACCAAGACCCGGCACCCTCCGACTCCGAACGCTGATCGGATCTGTCAGACGGTACGGGGCCCTATTCCTCAGGTACAGCCCACCAGTCCTGAATCGCCCCGTGGAGTTCAGCCACCATCTCCAGCCGCTCCAGCGCCAAGTCCACGGTCTCGAGCGGATCCTCCAAGACCTGGTACAGCTCCGGCTCGAGCCGCATCCAGTCGGCCACGGTGCCGCGGATCGTGAGCGTGACTTCCGAGTTCGGCTTGTAAGGGAGAATCAGCTTCCAGCCGTCCGATCGAACGACGGATCGGTACTTGAGGTTCTCGACCGGCTGTTCGACGTTCACTGCCGTGTGGGCGAACAGCGTCCCGAAGACACGGTCCCTGTCAGCGAGTGCCGCGACGTCCCGCAAATCGATCCCGGGAAGGCCCGGAGGGGCCTCCACACCTGCGGCCTTCAGCAAGGTCGGGACGACATCCACGCTGCTAACCAGCGTCCGGTCATCCAGTCCGGGTTCTACGTGGCCCGGCCAGCGGACCATGACTGGGGTTCGGATACCCATGTCATACGGTGACATCTTTGCCGGCACCCTAGCCTGCTGCTCAGCCTCCTCAGCTGCGATCCAGCCGTTGTCAGCCAGATACAGCACCACTGTGTTGTCCGCGAGGCCGGACTGATCCAGGTGGTCCAAGAGCTGGCCGACGGTCTCATCGAGCCACTCCACCATCGCGTAGTACTTGGCGATCCGCTCCGGCGTCTCGGGAGCGCTGTACTTCTCCAGCAGGCGTTCGGGCGGATTGTGCGGCGTGTGCGGCAGGAACGGGGCGTACCACAAGAAGAACGGCTGGTCCCCGACACCCTCAAGGAAATCGAAGATCGGCTCCATGCCTTCGCGCCCGATCGCCAACCCTTCGTCTCCGTGCCGGCCCTTGCGGTTCACGTCGCCGTGCGTCATGGCGGCGGTGAACCCGTGGTCCAGCGGGTTGCCCTCCCACCACTTACCGGACTGATGGCTTACGTACCCCGTTCGCCCCAGCAGCTCAACCACATTCGGGTTCCTAGCGAACACGGCTTCCATCCTCGCCCTGGACTCGACATCCCGGGCAATGGCCGGCCACTGGCCGGGAGGGTCGTTCCCCGTGATTCCATGCTGGTGCGGATACAGCCCGGTGGCCAATGTCGCCAAGCTCGGACGGCACAGCGCAGTCGGCAGGTAGCCCCGCGTGTAAACCATCGATTGGGCAGCGAGCCGATCGATTGCCGGAGTCTGGATGACCGGGTGACCAAGGAAGCCGTAGTCGGTCCAGCCGTGGTCATCCGAGATGATCAGGACTAGGTTGGGCGGAGAAGCTGCCTGCTCGGCCCCCGTACAGCTAACGGCCACCAAGCCCGCAGTGAGGGTGACGATCTGAAGGCCAGCCAGCCCTATCCGCAGCGGGGAACGCCTTGGCCGGAAGGGGCGCACGTTAGTACCCCTTCTGCTTGTCGACCACGTTCAAGAGCGGCAGGCCGTCCGCGAACCGCTGGATGTTGGCCTTGACGATTCCGTGCATGCGCCCTCGATCCATGTCCGAGCGTCCGGCAATGTGCGGCGTGATGATGACGTTGTCCATCTTCCAGAGCGCGTGCCCCTCGGGTAGCGGCTCGGGATCGGTGACATCGACACCAGCACCCGCAAGCCGCTGAGAGTCGAGAGCCTTGACGAGGGAGTCGAGGTCGTAGGTCCCGCCACGGCTGACCGCGATGAAGTAGGAGCCCTGCTTCATGGCCTCGAACTGGCTAGGACCAACCATCTTGTGGCTCTCGGGAGTATGTGGAGCCGCCATGAAGACCACATCCGCATCGCCGATAACGCTGTCCAGCATATCCGGCTTCACAACCTTGTCCACGTACGGCAGATACGCGATGTCCTCCGGATCTACGCCGACGACGTTCATGCCATGTGCCCATGCCCGGATTGCGATCTGCAGACCAATGCCGCCCATGCCGACTACCAACGCGTTCTTACCGTTGAGCTCCACCAAGGTGTAGGGTCGGCCCTGCCAATTCTCGTCGGCTTGGCGCTGGAGGAAAGTCGGAAGGAAGCGCGTGTGAGCGAGCAGCAGGGCCATCGCGTGATCGGCGATCTCGGGTCCTTGGACGATCTGATTGTTCGTTAGGACGATGTCACTGTTGGCCAGCGCGTCCGAGCCGGTCTTGTGAAGAACCTGCTCCACGCCGGCGCTGAGCGTCTGCACCCAGCGGAGCTTGCTGCCGGCGCGGACCAGATCGGGGGTGGCGTTGCCGATGTAGGCGTCGGCGTCGCCGATCTCACCGGCGACGGTGTCCGACGTCACGCGGATGAGCCGAACCTTGTCCGAGACGCTCTGCCAGTCCTTAAGCGTCTCCGGACTCTGACCGGCCACCACGATCTTGATGGATTGGCCGCCGCACAGGGCGGCGGAAAAAACTGCGAGAGCAAGAATGCGAATCACTGTCGATACTCCTAGAAACCAAGATTGTACTCGAAATCGCGGTTCCGAGTATTGAAGCCCGCCTCGCGCGTCCCATCAATCCGTCCTCATGGATAGCCGCTCGCCTGTCGGTCATCCCGCAGCCCGGCCCATACCCGCCAAGTCGCACAGCCCTCGGAGACCGCCGTACTGCCCAAACAAGTCCCGCTGCAAGGCACAGCACCTGCCAGGGCCTGGCGCATGCGAAGCACAGCTCGCACCCAGCAGCATCAGGGCATGACTCGCTTCGGGTCGAAATTCGTGCTGGCCGATGCTCCCGCGGCACTGCCGTAGGCATCGAGCGAGAGAGCACGCCAAGGGTCGGCGTAAGGATCTGAAGACCATGGCCAGCCACGCAGCCGACCATCATTGATGGGCCCCCACTCACAAGCGCGCAATTTCCGGAATTCGGCTGGGTGGAATCTCAGACCAGACGGCTAGATCGCCCTCTCCCCGCAGCCGAACGCCCGAGAACAAACACACTGAATGTAATTAGTGATTCAGACCAATCACTACCGAAGTAATACGGATCTTGTCGCCCACCTACATCAGGATTCTAATGGGATCGCACTAGCTGGTCTAGTCAATCCACCACGAGGTTGCTGAGCATCTAAGTGCTCAGTTTCCATAAGTCGAACCGAACGAGAAACGAGAGGAGAAACTCAATGCGTTCCATTCCCTTCACCACATGCTTGCGGCTAACAGCCGCCCTAGCTGTGGTCCTACTAGCGCTGTCGGCGGGTCTCTCAGCCCAAGTCACGACAGCAACAGTCTATGGCCGCGTGGTTGATCCGTCGGGTGCCGTCGTCCCCGGAGCCGCTATCACTGCTTCCAACGAAGGCACCGGTGCCGAGTACAGCACCGCCAGCGGAAACGGGGGCGAGTTCACGATCGCCTTCCTCCCCGCGGGAACCTACACGCTCGCCATCACGGCGGACGGCTTCAAGTCCTATCTCGGGACCGGCCTGACCCTAGCGTCCGGCCAGCGCCACAACCGCGACTACGGCCTCGAGCTAGGCGCAACCACCGAGACGGTGACGGTCACTTCCGAGGCTCCGCTGATGAACACCGTCAACGCTGAGCAGGACATCTCGCTCAACCAGAACCAAGTCTCCGAACTGCCCATGATCAATCGTGACATCACGGGCATTCTGACCTTGGGCACGGGTGCGTCCCTCACTGACGGCGGTTGGACCCTGTCGATCAACGGTCTCGCCCCGCGCGGATTCACCATGACGGTGGACGCGGTGGACGCCGTGCCCGATGCGGAGTTCGCAGGTATGTCGCTGTATCAGAATTTCAACTTCATCAAGGGCATCAGCGTCGAGGCGGTGCAAGAAGTCGAGACATCGAAGAACATCTTCTCCGCCGAGACTAGCCACACCATCGCGGGCAACGTCAATCTGATCAGCAAGAGCGGCACGAACCAGACTCACGGCAGCCTGTTCGAGATGTACCAGTCCGGCGGCCTCCATGCCAACAACTTCCTGGTGGGTCGCAAGGCTCCGTTGGTCTACCACCAGTACGGCGGATCGATCGGCGGCCCGATCAAGAAGGATGAACTGTTCTACTTCTTCACGTTCGAGGGCTACCGCTTCGGTGGCAAGACTCCGGTGCCCGGCGATGTGTGGTCGAGCGCCATGCGCCAGCGGATCTCTGAGGCGGTGCCCGGCGCGAGCGAGTACCTTGCTCTCTGGCCGGAGCCTACGGCGCCCGATGGTCCCAACCTGGATCCCAGCAATCCCGCCTGCGGGGACCTCCCGGCCAACACCCCGTGCTTGTCACCCACATCATTCTGGGGCGGACAGGGAGACGAGAGCCGCACCGACGATCACTTCGTCGCGAAGGCTGACTGGAACGCCTCGAGCAAGGACTTCTTGACGTTCCGGTACGTCGGCGGCCGACCGCTCCGCCGGATTCCTCGCACCATGATCGGCAATGGCCGCCAGTGGGACGGCCAGAACCACAACGGCGCAGCCACTTGGACCAGAATCATCAGTCCGACGATGACGTCCGAGACCCGTTGGGGCACCAACGTCAACGCGATCAACCGGCTCGATGTCGCCTTCGCGGCGGACAAGATTCCGTTCTTGCGGGGCTTCGGCAATCCTTCAGAACCTGGTGCGGAAGTCTTCGCCAAGGATGGCCACACCTCGACGCTGACGCAGAACTTCGCCAAGACGCTCGGAAAGCACTCAATGAAGTTCGGGGGGATGTACCGTTACATGAGCGGCACGCGGGTTAACGAGGAGTCTCCCGTATACTTCTTCGAGACACAGGCGGACCTTCTCGCGAACAACATAACCACCGCCCGATTCGTGTTTCCGCTGGAGAAGTTTCTCTGGACCCGCTCGTTCCTCGGCGGATTCTTCCAAGACGACATCCGGCTCACGCCGAAGTTCATGCTGAACATCGGGGCGCGATGGGACTACGCTTCGGTCGTGCGGTCCAACCAAGTGGACGGAATCTCCAACAACGTCTTCAATCGGGATGGACCTTTCGGTCAGCCGGGTGCCTCGCTTCAGAATCAGGATGCCCTCTTCCGGCCTTCTGACAGTGCTTGGGATGCCTACTACGGGATGTTCTCGCCGCGCCTCAGCTTCGCCTACACCATCGACGACGACGGCAAGACAGTGATTCGTGGCGGTACCGGCATCTTCTACATGCCGAACAACATGTTCTCCGGTGCGATCGAGATTCTCACCAACGGTCCGGACGCGCCCGTCGAGCTGACCGCTTCAGGGGCTCAGGTCAAGACTCTGGGGCTGCAGTACGGAGATCCCAACGAGGCCGCTTTGGCCGGAGCCCAGTCCAGCGGCGTCATCTCGGGCAGCTCGGTCGACCCCCACAGGCGACCGCCGTACAGCATCCAGTACTCGCTGGGCATACAGCAGCAGCTCGACCGGTCCACAGTCTGGGAGATTGGATACGTGGGCAACCACGGCGTGCGAACGATCTACAGTCCTGACTTCAATCGCGTGGTGCCCAACACGGGTGGCCAGCGACGCAGTCATGTGATGGGCCTAGAGGGCAACTTCGCCCAGTTCCGCCACTACATGAACGCTGACTCCACCGGCTACCACAGCCTCCAGACCTCCCTGAAGCGGCGCTTCGCGGACAGCTTCCAATACAACATCAACTACACGTACGGCTGGAATTGGTCGCACTTCCGCGGAGACATGACGTGCTGCGGGCGGTCAGAGAATCCCCAGGACGAGTTCAACATGCGACCCAACCGGGGACCGACCTCGTACCACATTCGCCACCGCTTCACCACAGACTTCTTCTGGGAACTGCCTGGCAAGAATCTGCAGGGCGCGGCCAAGCACGTGGCAGGCGGCTGGACCGTCGGCGGGATCGTTGAGGTCCGTTCGGGTTTCACGATCCCGGTGAGCAGCAGCACATCCCTGAACCCGGGAGCTCGGCCCGACATCTTGACCACTCACGAGCAGGCCATCATGGGCAATTGGGGAACGACGCAGCGCCAGTACTTGGATCGCGACGCTTTCGCACTTCCGCCGACGGATGACGAGGGCGTGAACATACGGCCGGGCACCCTCTCGCGGCGCGCCCTGTACGGTCCCGGCCTCCGGAACCTCGACCTCTCGCTGCAGAAGAACATCACTCCCGGCGAGAGCCAGCGGCTGCAGCTCCGGATCGACTTCTTCAACATGTTTAACCTCGTGAACTTCACGAGGGTGAACCAGAATGCCCGGTCGGGAACGTTCGGGCTACTGAACGCCGTTGCGCCACCGCGACGCGTTCAGTTGATGATCCGCTACTCCTTCTAGGAGACTAGCAAGGACGCCTTCTAGCGTCCGTGTCCCTTGGGGCTGGCCTTACCGGCCGGCCCCAGCTTGGGGTGTGGCTGACGACGTCCTCCAAGCGTGCTGCGTCACAAGGTTCAGTCGCTGCTCGCCGAGCAGTATGCCGCAGGCAGGCCTCAGCGTCAGGCCGGTTCGCAGCAGCTGCTCTCGGCCTCAAGCAAGCATTTGCGGCACGACCCTGCCGCCCACATCCGTGAGACGGTAGTCCCGTCCGGCGTGGCGATAGGTGAGGCGCTGGTGGTCCAATCCGAGGCAGTGCAACAGCGTGGCCTGCAGGTCGTGGACATGGACCGGATCCTCAGCCACAGTCAAGCCTAGATCGTCTGTCTTGCCGACCACTTGCCCGCCGCGGATTCCGCCGCCGGCCACCCACACGCTGAAACCGTCCGCGTGATGATCCCGCCCAATGCTGTCGGGATTCGAGGGATCCCGCCACTCCGCGAGCGCAGTGCGCCCGAACTCGCCCGCCCAGATCACGAGCGTTTCGTCGAGCAGCCCGCGCTGCTTCAAGTCCCTCACCAAGGCCGCGGCGGGCTGGTCCGTGGTCCTGCACTTCTGGCTGAGTCCCTTTTCCAGATTCGAGTGGTGGTCCCACTGCGCGTGCTGGTTCAGGACGAACCGCACGCCACGCTCCACCAACCGCCGCGCCAGCAGGCAGCTCGTCCCGTAGTCCTTCGTGGCCTGGGCGTTCAGACCGTACATCTCCCGCACCCACTCCGGCTCGTCGGAGATGTCGATCAGACCGGGAGCGGAAGCCTGCATGCGAAAGGCCAGCTCGTAGGCCGCGATACGCGCCGCGATTTCCGGATCCCCGGTCCTCGCCGCCTGCATCCGATTCAGATCGCGAATCATGTCCAAGTCCAACCGCTGCAGATCGGGCGTCACTCCGGCGGGATTCGAGAGGTGAAGGATCGGGTCACCTTCGCTGCGCAGCAGCACGCCTTGGTAGTTGGACGGCAGGAAGCCGTTCGACCAATTCCCGGTGCTGCCTTGCGTGGAGCTGCCCGTCTTGAGCACCACGAAGGCCGGCAGGTCCCTGCACTCGCTCCCCAGACCGTAGGTGACCCACGATCCGACCGTAGGGCGTCCGAGCAGGGGGCTGCCCGTCATGAGCAGCGATTGCGCCGGGTGGTGGTTGACCGACTCGCCACGGACCGACCGCACTAAACAGATCTCATCCGCGATCCCCGCGGTGTGCGGAAGCCATTCCGACAACTCGATGCCGGACTCGCCGGCCGGCCGGAACTCGCGACGGCTGGCCAGCACTTTGGCGGACGGCTGAATGAACGCCAACTGGAGATCCTTCGCAAGCGATTCCGGCAGCGGCTCCCCGTCCCACTCCCGCAACCTGGGCTTGGGGTCGAACAGATCAATCTGGCTGGGTGCCCCGGCTTGGAACAGGAAGATGACGTTCTTGGCCGTGGGGGCGAAGTGGGACTTGCGGGGAGCCAACGGATCTACGGGACCCGTCGCCGTACGGCCTTCTTCGCCCAGCAGGTGGGCCAACACGCCGACACCCAGTCCGAAGAGCGACCGGTCCAGGAAGTCGCGGCGGGAGCGGCTGAGGCGAAAGTCCAGGTTCGTCATGGTCGGGTCACAAACTCGTCAAGATTCATCAATACCCTGCCCACGCCGGTCCACAACTCTAGGTCTTGCGGTGCCAGCCCCTCCGCGACCGGCAGCGCAAGGGCCGCTTGAGCGCTGGGAACGCGGGCCTCGGACCGGTCAGCCGCGAATCGGGAGAACCTGGCGGTCTCCTCCGGGGCCGGCGACCGACCCAAAGCCAGCCGGAAGGCGGTCCGCAGCCGCGTGTCGAAATCGCGACCGGGGCTTGCCATCAGGACCCTCGCCGCGAACGCCTGCCAAGCCTCGGACATGGCGCGGTCGTTGAGCAGGTTGAGGGCCTGCAGGGGGGTGTTGGAGCGCTGGCGCCGGCAAACCGGCGCACGGAAGTCCGGCGAGTCGAAATTCACCAGGAACGGGAACGGCTGGGTGCGCTGGAAGTGGATGTACATGCCGCGCTTGAAACGCTGGCGTCCGGAACTGGGCTCCCAGTCCGACCCTCCAGCCTTGAACCCGGTCGTGCCGTCCGGCATCTCGGGACGGAATCCGCGCCCTCCGGGATCATGGTGCAGCAGGCCGGCGGCCCCCAAGGCGCGGTCCCACAGCAGCTCGGCCGGCAGGCGCAGGCGGGCCTGCCGGGCCAGCAGGGCGTTGCCGGGATCGCGACTCAATAGGTCGGAGTACGCGCCGGAACGCTGCCGGTAGGCCTGCGACGTCACAATCAGGCGGTGGACGCGCTTCACGTCCCACCCGGAATCTCGGAACTCCGCCGCCAGCCAGTCCAGCAGCTCCGGATGCGAGGGTGGTTCGCCCTGCGCCCCGAAGTCCTCAGACGTCCTCACAAGCCCGTTGCCGAAGTACTCCTGCCAGATTCGGTTGACAGCCACGCGAGCGGTCAGGGGGTTGCCGTCCGAGAAGAGCCAGCGGGCAAGGTCGAGCCGGTTCGGCCTCGCTGACGCGATGGCGGGCAGAAAGGCGGGAACTCCAGTCCGCACCTCAATGCCGGGGCGGTCCCAGCTGCCCCGCACGCGCAAGTGCGTCGGGCCGGGCTCGGGGTCCTCACTGACCACCCGCGCCTCGCTCAGCTGAGGAAAGCTCCGGTTCAGGGCGGTAACTCTCCTGAGCGCCTCGGGGAAGCCGAGCTCCTTCTGCTTCTCGCCGCCGACAACCAAGCCGTAGGCCTTGAGGAAGTAGTAGGTGACCATGTTGGCCTCCCGCCACGTGCGCTCGGCGGTCGGCTTACGGATGACCTCCTGGCCGCCATCGGTGTTGAGACCGAGCTCCTGCCAAGCCAGATCCCAGTCCAGGTAGACTCCCGGGGCGGCACCCGCCTTCAGGCAGTTCTTCTCCCAAGCGCCCTGCAGGGCCGGCACGTCGAACTCGTCCAAGACCTGCTGATGCTTGCGCCGGTACTCGTTGACCGTTCTGAGGTGCGGGCCCAGCTCGCCTTCCAAGGGGGCGTAGATGCGAGACTCCTGCAGGTTGTCGAAGAACGCGAACAGCTCGTAGAACTCCTTCTGGGAGATGGGATCGTACTTGTGGTCATGGCACTGGGCGCAGCCCGCGGTCAGCCCCAACCAGACCGTGCCGAAGGTGCTGGCCCGGTCAACCGTCTCCTCGAAGAAGTACTGCTCCGGATTGACTCCGCCTTCGCGGTTGCGGAGGGTGTTGCGGTGGAATCCCGTTGCCACCCGCTGCTCCAAGGTGGCGTCGGGCAGCAAGTCTCCCGCGATCTGCTCAATCGAGAAGCGGTCGAACGGCATGGAGCTGTTGATGGCGTCAATCACCCAGCGCCGGTATCGCCACGCATGCGGCCGAGAATAGTCCTTGGCGTATCCGTCGGAGTCTGCGTAGCGGACTTGGTCGAGCCAGTGCATCGCCTGCTTCTCGCCGAAGTGCTCCGAGGAGAGCAGGCGGTCAACGACCCGCTCGTAGGCTCCTAGGTCCGTGTCGGCGAGGAACGCCCGCTGCTCCTCAATCGTCGGCATCAGCCCCGTCATGTCGAGTGACACCCGCGTCAGCCAGGTCTCGCGGTCAGCCCGCTCCGCCAACTCCAACCCCTCGGCGCGCAACCGCTCACCCACGAAGTAGTCCACAGGATGGCGACCCAGCGGGACATCGCGGCGGCGGATTGGCAGGTACGCCCAGTGCTGCTCAAGGGACCTGCCCTGGTCCTCTTGGGCCCTCTCACCGGATTCCGGCCAGCTCGCGCCTTGATCGATCCAAGCGCGGAGCAAGCCGATCTCCTCATCCGTCAGTGGGTCCCCTGCGGGAGGCATCCGGACCTTGACTCGGTAGCCGGCCACCAAGTGAACCAGCCGGCTGGCCGCCGAGTCGCCGACAAGAATGGACGGTCCCGAATGGCCGCCCTCAAGCGCGTCGCGCCGGCGGTCCAACCGCAGGCCATTCATCGCCACGGCCGCCCCATGGCAGGCATGGCAGCGCTGCTCCAGCAGCGGGCGGATGTCGCGGCGGAAGTCGACTTCCCCACCCTGCGCAGGCGGCAACTCGGCACCCTGAGAGGCTGGGCCAAGAGCGGTCGCCATCAGCGCTCCTGCAATCAGCCGCCCGGCCGCGCCGCTCGCCCACCTGCTCGAGTCCTTCACGCTCGGTGCCTGCCTCCGCTAGAAGACGAACTTCAGCGCCAGCTGCATGATCCTCGGACGGCGCGCAGCGCTGACCAGCCCGAAGTTCCGATTGGCCGCGTTTCCGTTGGGATTGAGGAACTGGGCGTGGTTGAAAGCGTTGAACATCTCCAGACGGAACTGCGCGAAGCTGGACTCGGTGATCGGGAACTGCTTGAAGATGCCGATCGTGAAGTTGTTGAGTCCCGGTCCGCTGATGGGCGCACGGGCGGAGTTGCCGAAGAAGCCCTGCTCGGTGTTCTCGAAGCACGAAGTGTCAATGAACTGTGGGCTCGAGCGCAAGTCGGAGCCATCCAAGACACCGGAACAGACGCGATTCGGACGATGGCCGACGAACGGGCTGCCCGTGCGGTTCGGAACGGTGATGAAGATCGGCAGGCCGTTCGAGAAGGTAGCGATGGTCGTGAAAGTCCACCCTCCCACTACGGCGTCGAGGCCCGAAGGCATGTCCGCCCCCACGGCTTGGCCCCGTCCCACGGGGATGTCCCAGAGCGCACTGATCACGGCCCGGTTCCTTACGTCGAACGAGGTCGGCCCCTTGTCCAAGGCGCGTTTGTTGGCGATCTGGTTGTTGGTGGCACCACCCAGCTCCCAGCCGTCGTAGAGCGCCTTGCTGAAGGTGTACTCGACCCGCAGGTCCAGATTGTGGGAGACGCGATGGTGGTAGCGGGCCACCAACGCGTTGTAGCTGGAGTTGGCGTTGAAGTCCGCCTGAAGGATCGAGCGGTAGTGCGGGTAGGGTCGCGTCGCACGATCGCACCGGAGGTCGGCACCCACCACGCACTGGTTGTTGTCGTAGCGGTTCTGCTGACGGTGGCCGCTGATCCCCAAGTAGCTGAGCTCGAACATGTCGTTCGCACCGAGGGAGCGCTGCAGGGAGAGGTTCCACTGCTGAACGTAGGGAGTCCGGCCCTCCTCCTGCAGCGTGAAGGGGGTCAGCCCGGCAGGCAGGTTGCGTGCGAAATCAGCGTCGATCGGCGGCAGAGGCACGATCGGGAATATGTTCTGACCAGGCGTGAACTCCGGCATGAGCTTGCCGGTGTTGATCACGTCGACGCTGTTGGTGAACGGGGGGCCGACCGCCGCGAACTGCAGCTCGATCAGCTGCATGTCGGAGAAGTAGGCACCGGCGCCCGCCCGCAGGACGGTGTCGTCGTCGATCTGCCATGCCAAACCCAGCCGGGGGGCGATGTTGTCGCTGTCGGGCTCGATGACGCGCGGATCGACCTCCCCGAGGACGGCGAACTCAAGCAGGCCGGTCTCGGGATCGAAACCATGCGGGTACTGCGCCGCCCGTCCGTAGGGGTTGGGGATCGTGTCCTTGAACCATGACACACCCCAGTTCAGTGTCAGCCCCCGGCCTAGCGCTAGATCGTAGTTAACTCATTGCTGTAGCTGCGAGTTGAACTTGGCCTAGCCGAATCTGTGAGAGGCCCCGGGGCTCTGGACCAAGTCTGGAAAATGACCGCAGCGGTGCGGACGGGTTAGTGGCCAGCGGCGTCTTAGGCGTGCTCTAGTGTTGTCTTCCGGTTTATTTGGCAAGGCGTTTTCCGGATTAAATGGCAGGCGGGGAGCGGAATTTTCCGGATTGCTTGCGTCTGGCTGGGGGCGAGGGCGAGCTCGAAAACTGCTACTGCAAGAAGGAAAAGGAAGGGGTCAGGAGGAGCGTAGGCGTTCTCGCCCGGCTCCCGGCCCTGCGCGCACGCAATTGCAGGCAAGACTGCCGCGCAGCACCTCCAACGCATGTCCGAAAGCCTACCGGCCGACTCACCCACGCCGATGGATTTGTCACATTAAATGAGAAAGTTCCCTTATCTGGAATCATCCAGTTTGACAAAAACAGCCCATTTTCGTGCCAAATAATGTGACAAATAACATCCCCCCTAGCCCGCCGTCTGCGGGGGCTAGCGCTGACTCGCACTTGACACCGGGGGGTTGGATCGTATAGAAGAGTGGTGTGCGGGTTGGGCTGCGCATGCTGAAGCCGGCCACGGTGGAGTGGTTGCGCCGGGCACTGTCGAAGGGCACGTTGACGCGTGCCCAGGTGGCACGGGGACTGTGTCGGAGAGACGGCTGGCGGAACGCCCGCGGGAAGCTGTGCGCAGCGTCGGCGCGCAAGGGCCTGCCTGCGCTGGCGGCGGAGCTGGGGCTGCCCATGCCGCCGGTAGTGCGCCCGACGGGGGGCTGCCGGCGGCGCTCGCGGCGGCGGGCGCGGCGCAGCGTCCCGCCGCTGCGGCTGCAGTGCTCGCTGCCGGAGCTGGGAGAGGTCAGCCTGCGCCTGGCCGACACGGCCCAGCTGCGGCGGCAGTACGGGGATCTGCTGACGGCGGAACATCCGCTGGGGCGCGGGCGGGCACCGGGTTGCCGGCTGGTGTACGGCATCCGGGCCGGGGGCCGGGAGCTGGGAGTGGTCAGCTTCGTGGCCGCGCCGATGCGCTTGGGGCCGCGCGACCAGCATCTGGGCTGGGACGAGCGCACCCGCCGCCGGAACCTGCCCCGGCTGGTCTCCAACGACCGTTTCCTGGTGCGGCCCGGCGTGGTGGTCCACAACCTCGCCAGCCACGTGCTGGGCTTGGCGCTGCGGCGCTTGAGCAGCGACTGGGAGCGGTTGCACGGCAGCGCGCCGGTGGCGGTGGAGACCTGCGTCGCGCAGCAGCGGCGGGCCACGTGCTATAAGGCGGCGGGCTTTGAGTGCTTGGGGGAGACGGAGGGCCTGCCGTGGGGCGCCCAGCAGCCCACGCGGGCGCAGCGCGCCCAGCCGGACTTCCGCGAACCGGAGCGCCATCCCAAGCAGGTCTGGGTCAAGCCGCTGGTGCCCGATTGGGAGCGTGTGCTGCGGGAGAAGGCGCGGCTGGTGCTGGGTAGCTTCCCGAGGCTGGACTTCGACAGCGAGGAGGCGCACTGGTCGGCGCGCGAGTTCGAGCGCTCGGACCTGCCGGACCGGCGCCTGCGGGAGCGGCTCAAGGCCATGGGCGGGGCCTGGGAGCAGCGCCCGGGCGAGTGCCTGCCGGCCATCTTCCCGCGCGGCAAGGACCAGCAGGCCGCCTACCGCTTCCTGCGCAATGAGAGGGTTTCCATGAAGGACATTCTGGCGCCGCACCGGGAGGCCATGGTGGACCGCTGCCAGCTGCTGGCGGGCACCGTGCTGCTGGTGCAGGACACGACCACCCTGAACTACACCGGGCTGGGCGAGTGCACGAGCGGCCTGGGGCCGCTCAAGAAGCGCAGTGAGAGTGCGCGCGGGCTGCACGTGCATGCCTCGGTGGCCTACACGGAGGGCCGCCGGCCGTTGGGGGTGAGCAACTTGGAAGTCTGGGCCCGGCCGCTGGAGGAGCCGCCGGACGAGCGCGAGCGAGAGAGCCAGCGCTGGTTGCGGGGGCTGCGGCAGGGTTTCGAGCTGAGCCAGGCCTGCCCTGATCAGCGCATCGTGGTGGCGGGCGACCGCGAGAGCGACATCTACGAGCTGTTCCGGGAGCGGGAGCAGCGCGAGCAGGCCGGCGAAGAGAACGTGGAGCTGCTGGTGCGCGTGCACCTGGGCCGGCAGCGCAAGGTCAAGGTGTGGGACCCGAGCCTGCGGTCGCTGATGCTGCGCTCGATCCCCATGCAGGCCGACTTCCAGCAGCGGGTGCGCTTCCGGCGCACCTTCCGGCTGAGCTCGCAGGGTGGGCAGCGGGCCCGCCAGCGGCGCAAGGTGAAGACCCAGGTGAGCATCGGGCCGGTCGAGCTGCAGCCGCCGGAGGCGCGCCGCCAGCGGGGCGAAGCGGGAGTGGAGGCCTGGCTGGTGCATGTCGAGCAGCTCGATACGCGGCCGGGGGAGGATCCGCTGGAGTGGTTCCTGCTGAGCACGGCGGGCGGGTTGAGCAAGCGCTGGGCGAAGCGCATCGTGGGCTGGTATGAAGCCAGGTGGTCGGTGGAAGAATTTTTCAAAGTTTTAAAAAGTGGTGCGCGCATCCAGGACCGCCGCCTGCGCACGGCCGCTGCGCTGCGCAAGTGCCTGGCGTTCGACGCCGTCACGGCCTGGCAGGTCTGCTCGCTGGCGCGCTACGCGCGCGACGCGCCGCAGACGCCGGTGGACGCCGTGTTGACCTGGGCCGAGATCACGGCGTTGTGGATCCACGTGCAGGCACAGGAGCTGTGGCGGCCGAGCGAGCGGGGGCGCGCGCCACCGCGCGACATCCGGACTTGGGTGGTGTGGCTGGCGATGACGTCCGGCTTCCGGCCCTCGAAGCGCCGGCCCCTGCCGGGCAACGCCGTGCTCTGGCGGGCCTGCGTCACGTTGGGGCAGTGGGTGCAGCACGATCAGGCCCGGCTGGAGTCCCTGCCCAGCCGGCCCGTCTTCGCGGAGCCGCCGGACGCAGCCGGGCCGCAGGCCAGCGAGTCCCCGTAGCACCCCGCCGGAGAGCTCGGGCCCGGCGCGACAGCTCGCGGCTCACCACTGGGCCCCTCAGCGGGGGGCCCAGCCCGGAGCCCGTGCGTCTGCAGCCGCTGCGGGGTGGGCCAGTCTGCTGGCTGAACCCCGCACCGCCCACTGGCTGGAGGGCAGTCGCCGGCCCAGGTAGGCACTGGCGCCCCAGCGACAGCGGCCGCCCACTCTCCCGTCCCATCCCCCCGCAGACGGCGGGCTAGAGCACGCCCAAGACGCCACTGGCCACTAACCCGTCCGCACCACTGCGGCCATCCTCCAGACTTGGCCCAGCGCCCCGAGGCCTCTCACCGATTCGGCTAGGCCAAGTTCAACTCGCACCTGCAGGAATGAGTTAACTACGATCTAGCGCTAGGCCCCCGGCGGACCTTCCACGTGTCCTGAACATAGGGCATGAACTGCGTGTGCCGGTACTGCAGCATCGGTAACCCGCGCGTGCTGCCGCGATCCGGCATGCCGAGCAGGTAGTCTGCGAACGCGTTGCCGCTGTCGCCGCCGGAAGGCACCAAGGCTCCCGCGGCGTTGCGCGTTAGCTGCGCGGAGTACACGCGGTTGTAGTTCAGCGAGCCGTGCGCGCCCGCGTTGGCGTTCTGCTGCCAAGTCCTGCGGTACCGGACACTGGCGCCGAACCGGAACTGATGGCTGCCCGCGATGTAGCTGACGCCCGGATCGAATTGGTAGTTGTTGTCGATGTTTCCCAAGTCGCCGTTCGACCGCCCGAAGCCACTGAACCCCTGGATGTTCTGCCGAAAGACGCCGCGCACGTCGAAGGTCCCCGTTATGCCGAGCGGAGTGAGGATGTCACCGACCTCCCGGGCCTCGTTGCTGAACAGGGCTTGGTTCCTCGAGACACCGAGTCGAATGGTCGTGACCCAGCGCGGAGTCAGGCTGTAGGTGTGCTGGGCCATCCACATGGCGAACTCGTTGGGGTAGAACGCCCCGCTGAGCGGGAACGACCCGGGGCGCACCGCGGAGTTGTCGGACCAGATGTACTGCGTAAAGAGACTCTGCTTGGGAGTAAGCTGCGTGTCCACGCGCACGTTGAATTGGTCGTTGTCCACGGTGTTGCGCGGATGGACGAAGAGGTTGTTCGGCCGCGACTGGAAGCTGGAGCCGGGCAGGTAGTACTGCAGCAACTCCCGCGAGACGGAGTTGAACCGGCTGCTGGGAACGGTCTGGTTCGGGAACGGATCGCGGCTGCCCGCCTGTTCGTCCAGAGTGTTCGGGTCATGGACCACGAACGGGTCCTCGCTGAAATCGCCTCCGAACATGGCCTGCGGGGGCGTGAACTCGCCCCTTGAGAACGCCGTCCTCTCCCGCATGCCCTCATATCCGGCGCGGAACCAAGTCCTGTTGCGCTGGATCGGGCCGCCGATCGCGAATCCGAATTGGTTCCGCTTGAGCTCCTCCGGTCCCGGCGCGAAGTAGTTGCGGGCGTCCAGCGCCGTGTTGCGAAGGAACTCGAACGCCTCGCCGTGGAACTCGTTCGACCCACCCTTGGTCGTGACGTTGACCATGGCCGGATTCGGACCCTGATCCGGCATGAAGAAGCTGGACTGCACCTTGAACTGGTCCACATTGGCCGGAGACACGTTCACCGCCAGCTCGCCGCCGCGAGCCCCGCGCACCTGGATGCCGTTGATGGTGTAGCTGTTGTTGGCCGCCTTGACGCCGCCGATCACCACGAAGCGGCCTTCGTGCCCGATCTGGCCCTGGAACGACGCTCGCCCCTCGGAAGGAGCCGTGCCGCCGGCCAGCAGCGCCAGCTCCAGGAAGTTTCGCCCGTTCAGAGGCAGGTCGCTCACCCGCTCCGAGCCGACCACGGTACCGATGGCGTTGGACTCGGTCTCTAGCAGCACCGCTGCGGCCTCCACCGTCACCACATCGGTAACTTGGCCGACAGCGAGCTCGACATTGACCACCACGCGCTGCCCGACCTGGACAGCCAAGTCCGTCACTTCCTGCGTGGCGAAGCCATCGCTGGAAACGCGGACGGTGTAAACGCCGGGAGTGACGTCGGGATAGGCGTAGTTGCCGGCCTCATTGGTCGACAGCTCCTGCTCGGCGCCGCGCTCGACATTGACGAGCGCGATCCGCGCCCCCGGAATCACTCCGCCCGTCTCGTCGGTCACCGTTCCGGCCACCGAGGCGCTACCGGACACGCCCTGTGCCCACAGCGGAGGAACGGCGACCTCCAGCGCCATGCAGGCAAGTGCAAGGATGCAGATTCTAGATTTCATGGGGCGCCTCCGGCCACTCTGAGCGCCGCCGCCAAGCGCCGCCCGTCAGGACTCAATCCTAGCACCAGGCCAAACGCGGAGAGGTCCGGAACCGTTCCCTGGGGCGCTGGCGGGCAAGCGCTTTGCGCCCTCAACGCCGCGTGACCCAGATGGGGCTCGACCAAGCCATCTGTCCGTCGGCCTGCTGCACGCGAACATAGTAATGAATCTCGCCGCTCGGCGGATGCTGGTCGACGAAGGTGAACTCCGCCTCGGAGGGCTGCGAGCGGAGGGTGTACACGAAGTCTCGGCCGCGGATCACATCGATCTGCTCGATCGGGCCGGTGCCGAGCACCTTAACGCCCAGCTCTACGTCGGTAGGTGAGCCGGGTACGACATCTCCTTGCAAGTACTCGATCCTGTCCGCCCTCAGTCGGTAGTCGAGCACGATGTTGTCGGTGGCCGCGTAGTTGTGCCGCTTGCGCATCGCGTCCAGCAGGCCCTCCCTCGTGAACTCTTCGGCGATGGTGCAGGAGTAGGAAATGTGCGTGGAGAGGTGGTCGGAACTCGCCTGCACTCCGATCTTGTAGCCCTTGGCCCAAGCGTTCCAGACATACCCTTCGGGCTGAAACCCGCCGGCTTGGCTGGTGACGTCGTCCGCCGTGGCCGCCTTCGGCGCCCCTTCGTACTCGGCCGACACGCGGTCCCCTTGGTAGATCTCGACCAACGGCTCGACCTCTGGGTCGTTGTCGCGCCAATCCGTGCCCATGCCGGTGGCCGAAGTGTGGGGAATCGAAATGCCGTCGTAGCGCTTCAGGTAGTCGAACAGACCGACTTGGGCCGACGACGTCTCCTGCTCGCCGGGCTGGGTCGGGTACGTGGGATTGCCTCGCTCGGCGAAGAACACGTTCCGGTGGCCGTTCGGGAACCGTTCGCCGCGCTCGTAGCCGAAGAGCGGCACGAACCTGCCCGGCACATGGAACACGTCCACGCGCTGCTGCAGCAGCCAGTTGATGTACTCAATGTTGGGGCCGCCGCTGTTGTGGTGCTCGCTCATGCCCAAGTAGTCGAGTCCGGCGACATTCATCGCGTAGCGGTAGGTGTCGTTCTGGGCCCCGTCGTTGTTGCCGTCACCCGAGTACTCGGTATGGCGATGGGTGTCGCCGCGGTAGATCCGGTACGTGCGGCCCTCGGATCGAATCTCGTAGCCGCGGATGCGCTCAACGTCCTCGGCTTCCGTCGGGTGCTTCTTGAAGGCCCTCAGCTCGTCGCGGCCGCGAGGCCGGAGATCGGCGGGTCGCAGCTCGCCCTGGGCGGGAGGCAGCCGCCCCGCGAAGACCTCTCCCTGCTCGTAGAGGTAGCCGTCGTAGATCCGGTTGTCGGTGGCCCAAGCGGCCATGACCGCCCCATCCCCGGCTGCGGACAGTCCGAAGCCGGCGTCCGAGCGGCCCGCCGTGGCCGGCAGCGGAATGGGAAGGCTCCACTGCCTGCCGTCGAAATGAGTGGCGAACGTCTCCCACGAAGCCCGGTGCGAGGCCGCGGTATGGGGCACCTCCCGCTGCCGCAGGTGGCGGTGACGGAACAGGGCCCAGATCCGGCCGCGATCGTCGGCGCGCAGTCGCGGAAAGTCGTTGAACCCCCTCAAGTCCTCGGGCAGCGTAGCCTCGAAGCTCTGAGCCGGCTCGTGCCACTCCCCGTTCTGGTAGACCGCCGCCGCGATCCAGCGCGACTGGTAGAGCTGGGTGGCGGGGCGGTTGAGCAGGAACCCCGTGTCCTTGCCCCATTGGAGGCCGCTCTCGTTCCATGCTGCCCACAGGCGGTCCTGCGCGTCGCAGGCCAGCGAGGGGTAGGCTTCGTAGCGCAGCGTGTCCGCCACCGGCACTACCTCGGACCATTCACCGTCCAAGTACTTCCTCATGCGGATGTCGTAGTCGTCATTCTCGTACGTCTCCCAGGCGATGTAGACACCCCCTTTGGAATCGGCGGCAATCGCCGGATGCCATTCGTCGGCCATGGAACGTGACACGGAGGTCTCCGGAAGCCATGTGCCGCGGTCCAGCCGGCGGGCCAAGATCTCTGACTGACCGCCCCTGTACCCCTGCCAGACCAGCCAAACCCTGCCCTCGGCGTCGGTCTCCAGCGCGTGGTGGATGTCCGGCTGCGGAGCGTTGGTCAGGCGCTCGGCAGGGGACCACGAGCTGCCGTCGTACTGCCGGGAGTAGAGGTCGAAGTTCCCGTCGCGACGGTCGGACCACACCGCGAGTACGCCGCCGTCCGGCAGCAGGGCCAGCCGGACGAAGTAGCAGTCCGAAGCACCGGAGGTCAGCTCCTGGATGGGCCCGAACCGCGAGCCGTCGTGGCGGCGGACGAACACGTGGTTGCCCCACTCCCGGTACCCGATCCACGCCACCCAGAACTCTCCGCCCTCGCCGGCGACGATGTCGGCGAAGCCGTTGTGATGATCGTCGCTGGACACGGACTCGTAGTTGGCCGACCTCTCCACGACTACCGCCCTGTCCAGGTAGCTGCGGCGCAGGGCGGCGGGCTGCTCGGAGAGGCGGAATGAGAACGCGCCTCGAACCGTGGACACTTCCACCGAGGCGTCGCCGTCCGCCGCGACAGTGAGAACCAAGCCCGGAACGTTGAGGTATTCGGGGACGGGAAAGGGCGGCTCGGGCTCCCAGTTCCGGTACCGGAACTTCGTGCCCGGCACCGTTGCCAGCTTCCAAGAGGACTCGGAAATCTCGTCCGCCGCGCGGGGACGCCAGCTGCGGAGGCGGGCCAGTTCGCCGCCGGTAACGCTGGCCGATCCGTCCCAGGCGGACGGCTCTCCGTCGGTCAAGCCGAAGCGGATCAAGAACGAATGCTCTTCTGCCGCCGACGCAACGTTCAGAGCTGCGAACACCGCCAAGAACCAAGGAACTGCCCGACCTGCCATAGCCCACAGGATAGAACGCGCCCTGACGGACGCCCAGCCAGTCGGTCCGGTGGAGCTGGCGCCGGACTCAAGCGCGAGTTAACCGTACAATCGAGCGAGGTCGGCGGCCCTGCCCACGGCAGCGGCTGGCCGCCGGGCGAAAGGAGCGATCGAGATGGCGTTCTTCGAGTTGCGGCAGTACAAGGTGCGCCCCGGCCGGATGGAGAACTGGTTGAATCTGATGGAAGGCGAGATTATTCCGTTCCAAGTCTCCAAGGGGATGGCCGTGATCGCCAGCTTCCGGGGCGAGGCGGACGACTCCCTCTACTTCTGGATCCGCCGGTTCGAGTCCGAAGCTGAGCGGGTGCGGCTGTACGAGGCGGTCTACGAGACCGACTTCTGGAAGTACGAGATGGCGCCGGTCATCAAGGACTTACTGGATGGCAGCGAGTCCGTCATCCAGCGCGTCGTGCCGACCTTTACGTCCCCGCTGCAGTGAAGCGGCGGCTAGGTACTCAGTCTTCGTCCTGCTGGGCGGCTAGGCGATTGATGACCGACAGGTCCTCAAGCGTCGTGATGTCGCCGGTGACCTTCTTCGTCGTTACGATCTCGCGGAGCAGTCTCCGCATGATCTTGCCCGAGCGAG
Source organism: Bryobacterales bacterium (assembly GCA_963662745.2). GTDB lineage: Bacteria > Acidobacteriota > Terriglobia > Bryobacterales > UBA6623 > VXMF01. The sequence goes on along the minus strand of CAXXUI010000001.1, from coordinate 263,878 downwards.
TCTTCGGGAGGGCGTCGGAGAACCGAATCTGCCTGGGCCTGGCAAACTTGCCGATCTGCTCGGCGACCCATTCCCGCAACTCGGCCGCCAGCTCGTCGGTCGGGTCGTTCCCGGCGATGGGCGTCACGAACGCGATCACGGCTTGGCCGGTCAGCGGATCAGGCATGCCCACCACGGCCGCTTCCGCGACCGCGGCGTGTCGCACCAGCGTGGACTCGAGCTCGGCCGTGGAGAGGCGGTGCCCGCTGACGTTCATCACGTCGTCAACCCGGCCGAGCACCCAGATGTAACCGTCCTCATCGCGGCGCGCTGCGTCGCCCACGAAATAGATGCCTGGGATCTGGCTCCAGTAGGTCTCCACGAACCGCTCGGGGTCGTTCCAAAGGGTCCGGAACATCGACGGCCAAGGGTTGCGAACCACCAAGTAGCCCTCGCCTCCGGCCGGGACGGAGTTGCCGTCCATGTCCACCACGTCGGCCTCAATCCCGGGCAGCGGGAACGTGCCGGAGCCGGGCTTCAGCGCCGTGGCGCCGGGCAGGGGGGAAATCATGATCGAACCGGTCTCGGTCTGCCACCAAGTGTCCACGATCGGGCAGCGCCCGGCTCCAATCACGCTGTGATACCACTCCCAAGCCGAGGGATTGATCGGCTCACCCACTGAGCCAAGCAGGCGCAGGCTCGACAGGTCATGCCGTGCCGGGTAATGGTCGCCGAAGCGGATGAAGGCCCGGATCGCGGTCGGGGACGTGTAGAACACGTTGACCTTGTACTTGTCAATGATGCGCCAGAAGCGGTCGGGTCCGGGGTAGTCGGGCGCCCCCTCGTACATCACTGTGGTCGTGCCGACCAGCAGGGGCCCGTAGACGATGTAACTGTGGCCGGTTACCCAGCCGACGTCGGCGGCGCACCAGTAGGTGTCCTCGTCCTTGATGTCGAACACCCAGCGCATCGCCGTCGAGACCTGCAGCTGATAGCCGCCGGTGGTATGGACAATCCCCTTGGGCTTACCGGTCGTTCCCGACGTGTACAGCACGTACAGCGGATGCTCCGCGTCAAGCTCCTCCGCCGGGCAGTCTTCCGAAGCTCCCACCTGCAGCTCGTGCCACCAGCGGTCCCGACCCGGCTTCATCGCGACCTCGGCGCCGACCCGCCTGTAGACGATCACGCTGCGGACGCCAGAGCAGTCCTCCAGAGACTCATCCACCGTCTGCTTGAGGGGCACGACCTTCCCGCGCCGCCATCCACCGTCTGCCGTGATGACGACCTCGGCGTCGAGGTCCTGGATGCGCGTCTTGAGGGCTTCCGCGGAGAAGCCGCCGAACACGACGCTGTGAATGATGCCGAGTCGTGCGCAGGCCAGCATCGCGACGGGCAGCTCGGGGACCATCGGCATGTAGATGATCGCCCGGTCACCCGCGGAGAAGCCTTGGGCCTTGAGGACGCTGGCGAACCGCTGCACTGCCCGCAGCAGCTCTTGGTAGGTCAGCACGCGCTGGTCGCCCGGCTCGCCCTCCCAGACGATGGCGGCGCGGTTCTTTCGCCAGGTCTGGCAGTGCCTGTCCAAGCAGTTGTAGGACATGTTGGTCCTAGCTCCCACGAACCAGCGGAAGAAAGGCGCTCCAGAGTCATCCAGAACTCGGTCCCAAGTCTTGAACCAATGCAGCTCGGACCGGGCCAAGTCGCTCCAGAAGCCCTCGGCGTCCGCCTCGGCACCGGAGACGAGGTCTGCCGCCACGTCCGGGGGGACATTGGCACGATTCACGAACTCTTCGGAAGGCCTGTACAGCTTCATCTCATCCTCCAGCTAGCCCGCCGCCCGCTCCGGCGCGCCGGCTATCGTCCCCATCCCCGCACCGCTCGGGCGCACCTACTGCCAGACCGTCCGACTCTCCGAGCTTGTGACCAGCGAATCGAAGATCGCCAGCACCCTCTTGCGGTAGACGTACACCTGACGCAGCTCCTCGCGGAACTCGCTCCCGTACTCTCGCGAACGCATCCACTTCTCGAAGACCTTGGGGGGAACATCGATCTCGGCGCGCAGCCGCTCAGCCGAATGCCCCTTGAGGAACAGACCGTAGAACAGCGCCGCCTCCTTCTGGGGCGCGTGGAACTCTCCTCGGGGCTTTCTGTGCACGGCTCTGGAACCAGGGTCTGGGGCAAATCTGAATGTATCAGTATAGGGCCGGACGGAAGCCGGTCCCCCGTCCGCACGGGCCTGTTGGCCGGCCTCGCGAATTCAGGGCGGTGCGCGCGCGGGCGTGTGCTGGCGAACCCCGCAGCGGCGGACAATTCGTCTGGGGCGGGATCACTTCCGACCCAGCACATGCGCCGACTCCGACCGGTCACAATTTCTCGGCGGCAAGCAGGATCGGCTTGGCAGGCCAAGCCGTCTACCAGGAAAGCAGTTGCTAAGCGCAGCCGATCCCTCCGCTTACAGCCCATGGCGAGCGCGCGACGGTCTGCCAGAGACCGAACGGCCACTGCTATCCTCAGTTTGAGCCGGGCTTCGATGGCGACAATCCCTTGGTTCGGCGGTGGACCACTCGCAAGCAAGGGCAGCGGGCAACGATGCGCCTCAAGGGCAGACAACGAGTTCGAAGTCGTGGGGGAACGCAGGGCAGGCGGACCGCCCGGCAGGATCGCCGCACAGCTCCACCTTCACGATCTACGGCACTAGGGCCGGAACGGCGGGGGCAGCATCTCCTCGGGCTGCCTCAGTCGCTGTCGCGCTCGCGAGAATCGAACGCACCCACGAGCGATCCAGCAGCCGGCCTCGGGGACGGTGAATCTCCGTCGCGCAGACCAACGACGCTGAACCGCGCCGACTGGCTGCGTAAGGGGGAGCGTTGCGCAGCCGCGCTGGAAGGGTTTCGAGAGTCGCTGCGGTCGGCTCCCGACACTGCCCGGACTCTGGCGGGGCTGGGCCCCACACTGCGACCCTTGAAACGCCATGAGCCGGCTGTGGGTCACACGAGACGCGCGCCGACCCTTGATCGGGATCTTCCTGCAGCCTGCACATTGCGCGGGCTGCTCGCCAGGGGGCTGGACGCACTGGGGCGGCGGGACGAGGCCGAAGAGCACCTCCGAGCGGGCCTGGGAAGCGACTCCGGTGACGCGGACAAGATCGACCGCATGGGCCTGCTGACTTACAACCAGCAGCGCTACGACAAGTGTGAGGAGTGGTTCGAGCGGCTGGTTGGTCTCAGCCCGCAGAACGCACAAGGCATCGCCAACCTTGCTGCCGCAGTCTGCTTCGCGGGCAAGCGAGAGGAGGCCATCGAATCCTTCGATCGCGCTTTGGAGCTCGATCCCCACTCGCGCGCGTCCCTCACCGGACTCGCGCAGATCCAGGCCGCGGGCCGGGGCAGCGGACAGTAACGGCGCGATGCCGGCCGAGCGCGGACCGAAGCCCCGTCCCCAGACGGATGGCGGCGCCCCTCGCACCCGGGAAGAGGCCCCGTCGGCGGCACCCGGGCACGGCGGCGAGCGAGGCGTGTCCTTCGTCGTACCAACCTTCCGCGAAGCCGCCAACATCCGCTCATTGACGACTCGCCTCGCCTCGGCCATGGCGGGGAACGGCATCCAGTGGGAACTGGTCCTCGTGGACGACGACTCTGCGGACGGAACCGAGCACGTTACCTCGGACTTGGCCCGAACCCTGCCGGTCCGGCTCGAGATCCGGAGAGAGCTTCCGCGCGACTTGTCGCTAGCCGTGCTGCGCGGCTTCCAAGTCGCTCGATACGAGCGTATCGTGGTCATGGATGCGGACCTGTCGCATCCTCCCGAGATCGCGCTGGAGCTGCTTGACGCATTGGATTCCGGGTTCGACATGGCTGTGGGCAGCCGCTACGCAGAGGGCGGATCGCTGGATCCGAACTCGACACTGGGCAACCTGCTCAACTCCCAGCTGGCCACCGGGCTGGCGCGCCCTCTGGCTCGATGCGCCGATCCGTTGTCCGGCTTCTTTGCGATCCGCCGCAGCGCCTTGCCGGCCCGATGCAGGCTGCGCCCTGTGGGCTACAAGATCGGCCTTGAACTACTGGTGCGAGGGAGGTTGCTCGTCAAGGAGGTACCGATTCGGTTCGCGGCCCGGCAGGCCGGGCAAAGCAAGACGAATTGGAAGCAGCGGTACAAGTTCCTGGTCCACTTGGGCCGCCTGTACAGGGCTCGGCAGGTCGGAGTGGCTCGCGCCCTCGGAGCCGCCATCGTGCCCGCTGGCGCGCTGGCACTGGACATGACCGCGTATCTGGCGCTGACTCGGGCGTTGCCAAGCCACGACGTCGGCAGACTGCTCGCCGCCTGCCTAGCAACGGCGTGGACTTGGGCCGTGCAGCGCCTCGTGAATCCCTGGCACGGCGCGCCCCTGGCTGGCCGCCACCGGGGCGGGATTCTCCGGCCAGAGCATGTCCGACTGCTGGTCAGCGTCGGATGCTACGTGGCCCTGACTGCCAGCTCGGAGCTGATGGACCGCCACCGGCTGGCGACGCTCCTGCTCGGTGTGGCCGCCGCGCGGGCCGCCACGTTCTTCACGGCAGCCGTGCGCACCTATCGGAGGCTGCGAGCGACTGAGCAGGTCAGCGGCGGGTAGGCTCACACTCGCAGCAACCAGCCTGCTCCGGACCGAGGCAGCCCACTGCCTCCAGCTGCAGCCGGGTCCGCTAGACTCCGATGCATGTGGGGCCTGCCTGCAGCTGCCGCCGCGGCGCTCGGCTACGCCGTCTACGCTTCGGCGTGGCCGACCGCGCAGCGGTGGGGCCGCACCATGTGGAGGCTGCCGGGAGACGAGCCGGAACTGGCCCTTACCTTCGATGACGGACCGAGTAATGAGACGCCCCGCTTCTTGGACTTGCTGGACCGACTGGGAGTGCCGGCAACCTTCTTCCTCTGCGGGGCGAATGTCCGGCGACATCGGGCCCTCGCCAAGTCGATCGTCGAGGCCGGGCACGCCGTGGGCAACCACAGCTACTCCCATCCGCTCCTGCCACTGCACCCGCGAAGCAGGGTCCGCCAAGAACTGGAACGTACGCAGGAGGCGATCGCCGCTGCGACCGGGCGGACTCCCTCGCTATTCCGCCCCCCATATGGCTGCCGGTCGCCGGCCCTGAAGTCGCTGCTGCCTCAGCTGGGCCTCTCATCCGTCCACTGGACGGTCATCGGACGCGACTGGAAGTGGGGGGCCGAGCGGATCGCCCGGCACATCGTCCGCGCGGCTGAGCCGGGTGCCATCCTCTGCCTTCACGACGGAGACAGGACGCGGCCGCGATCGGACAGGGCCGCAACGCTACAGGCGCTAGCGACGATCGTCCCTTCGCTAGTCGATCGCGGCTTCCGTTTCGTTCCGCTCCCTGCGACGGACAGCAGCGACGACGCGTCCTCCGCAAGCCCCCGCAAGCGTCACTGAGCCGTCCATCCCCCGTCGATCACCACGTCGGTGCCGGTCAGGAATCCCGCCGCATCGGAGCACAGGTAGACCGCTAACTGCCCGATCTCCTCCACCTTGCCCCAACGACCCAAAGGGATCCGCTCCAAGAACTGCCGGTTCGCGTCCGGATCCTGAATCAGGGGCCGGTTCATCTCGGTGGCGAACGGCCCCGGGCTGATTCCGTTGACGGCGATGTTGTGCGGGGCCAGCTCCAGCGCCAGAGACCGCGTAAAGCCCAGCAGGCCCGCCTTAGTGGTTGAATAACCTGTCCGGCTGGGCAGCGAGACATGGGACATGATCGAGGTCATGTTGATAATCCGGCCCCAGCCCTTGCGCTTCATTCCCGGCACGAACGCCCGGGCCATCATGAACGGGCCGGTGAGGTTGACCTCGAGGATCTCGTGCCACTCGTCCAAGGTGAAGTCCTCGATGGCCTTCCGGTTGTTGATGCCGGCGTTGTTGATCAGGATGTCGCAGGTCCCGAACTCCGCGGTCACCGCGATCTCGACCTCCGAGGCGGCGAGCTCGTCGGTGACGTCGGCGACGACGAACTGCGCCGCCCCGCCACGCTCACGAATCCCGAGCGCGACATCGTTCAGAAGAGACTGGTTGCGGGCCACGAGAGTCACTTTGGCACCTGCGGCGGCGAGCGCCTCGGCCATCTGGCGCCCGAGGCCCTTGCTCGCCCCGGTTACCACGGCAACGTGACCTTCTAGGGAGATTTCGTTCATGTACTGCACCGCTGAGGCGCACTGGGCCGCCTCAAGACCACCCTAGCGTAGCAAGCGATCGGCCGGACGACTGCTGCCAGCCCGCCTTCCGGTCGGACAGCGCTCCTTCACAGCCGGCTGAGCTGATCGTGCAGCCGGCGGGCTGCCGCGCTGTCCGGAGTCGCGACGAAGATCGTGTTGTCCCCGGCGATCGTCCCCACCACCTCGGGCAGCCGGGCCTCGTCCAAGGACTGGGCGAGAGCGCTGGCACCGCCGGGCGCGGTCAACAAGACCACTAGGTTCTGAGCCGTCCGCAGAGACACCAAGAAGCGCGACAGGGCTTGTGCGAGGTCGTCACGCGACAGCCCCTCGGACCCGGCCCGCGAGGGCATGGCGTAGCCGCCGGCTATCTTGACGACTCCCAGCTCGCGCAAGTCACGCGAAAGCGTCCCTTGGCTGACCTCGATGCCCGTCCGGGCTAGCGCCGTGACCAACTGGCGCTGCGTTCGCACAGTGCTGGAACCCACAATCTCCCGAATCGCCCTCTGCCGCCGGACCTTCGTCACGACTCCCGACCCGCCCGCCATCAGGAACTCTCAAGCCGCTCCAACCGCTGCCGCGCCTGGGCCAGCGCCGCAGCCACGCGACTGCTGGCCGTCCCGCCATCCACGTCATGGTTCTCCAGCGCCACGCGGGGGGACAGCGCATCGACCACCTCGGGGCCGAGACCCGGCGCGAACTCTCGCAAGTCCTCGGCCGTCCAGTCCCCCGGTTTCATGTCGCGGCGCACGCTCTCCAGCACGATGCGCCCCACGATCTGGTGCGCCTGGTGGAACGGGACGCCGCCGCGCGACAGAATCTCGGCCAGGGCGGTGGCGGACACCCAGCCCTCTTCGGCAGCTCGCTCCATGGCCTCGGGCCGCACCTCAACGGTGTCCACGCAGAGCGCCAGAACGGCCAGCGAGTCCGTCACCTGCGCGGCGGTGTCGAAAACGCACTCCTTGTCCTCCTGCAGATCGCGGTCGTAGGTCAGGGGCAGGCCCTTCACGGTCATCATCAGCGCCTGCAGCGATCCGCAAGCGCGGCCGGCCTTCCCGCGCAGCAGCTCCAGCGCGTCCGGATTGCGCTTCTGCGGCATCAAGCTCGAGCCAGTCGTCACCTCGTCACCCAAGTTCAGGAAGCCGAACTCGTCGCTGCTGTAGAGAATCCAGTCCTCGGCCAGCCGGCTCACGTGCAGCATCGTCACCGAGCAGGCGTACAGGAAGTCCAATGCGAAATCCCTGTCCGACACCGCGTCCAGGCTGTTCCGGGCCACGCCTTTGAACCCCAGATCCTCCGCCATGGCCTGCCTGTCGAACGGGAAGCCGCTCCCGGCCAGCGCACCGCATCCGAGGGGAGACACGTCGACGCTCACGCGCACCTGCCGGAAGCGGTGCCAGTCACGAAGAAACATCTCGAAATAGGCCAGCAGGTAGTGCGAGAACAGCACGGCCTGCGCCCGGCGCAGGTGCGTGTAGCCAGGGAGCAGCACGCCGAACTCCCGCTCGGCGAGCGAGACCAAGGAGTCCATCAGTGCTTGCAGGCGGGTCTGCACGCGCTGGACCGCGCCCCGCATCCAGAGACGGAAGTCGGCCGCCACCTGCTCGTTGCGGCTGCGCCCGGTGTGGATCTTCTCCGCCAAGGCGCCGACGGACTCGCCGAGCTTGCGGATGACGAAGGTGTGAACGTCCTCGTCATCGGCCTCGAAGTAGCCCGGATCGGCGTCGGCGTCGGCCAGCATCCGGTCGAACGCCTCGTGGATCTCGTCCCGCTCGCTGAGGGTAAGGATTCCGACGCGGAGCAGGGCGCTGGCGAACGCCTTCGACCCCACCACGTCGGCCTCGAACAGCTGCTTGTCGAAATGCAGGGATCCGGAGAAACGCTCGAACAGCTCGGCCGGACCGGACTCGAACCGCCCGCCCCAGAGCTTCATCTCGCCACCCCTTCCGGCCGCCTCAGGCCGCCCTGCACGCTGGCGTGGACTCGGATTGGGAGGCCAGTCAGGTTGATCAGTCCCTCCGCGTCCCGCTGGTCGTACTCTTGGCCCATGGTGAAGCTGGCGATCTCGGGGGAGTACAAGGAGTACTCTGAGGTGCGGCTCTGCACGTCGAGCCGCCCTTGGCACAGCTGCACGACCACCGAACCGGTCACGTGACGCTGCGTGGACCGCACGAAGCCGTCCAGAGCCTCCCGCAGGGGCGTGAACCACTTGCCGTCGTAGACCAGTTCGGCGTAGTCCAGCGCCACCTTCTGCTTGTAGTGCTGAGTCGCCCGGTCCAGTGTCAGGGCCTCCAGCTCCCGGTGCGCGAAGGTCAGGATCGTCCCGCCCGGCGTCTCGTAGCAGCCGCGCGACTTCATTCCCACAAAGCGGTTCTCCACGAGATCCGTCCGTCCGACGCCGTGCTCGGAGCCAATCTCGTTGAGCGCCTCCACGATTCCGGCAGGCGAGAGACGGTCGCCGTCAACAGCCACCGGCGTGCCAGCCTCGAAGTCGATCGCGACCAAGGCGCCCGCGGCGGGGGCGTCGGCCGCGTTCGCGGTCAGCATCCACACTCCTTCCCCCGGCGCGTTGGCCGGATCCTCCAGCTCCGCCCCCTCGTGGGAGATGTGCCACAGGTTGGCATCCCGGCTGTAGATCTGTGCCTTGGTCTGCTGGACCGGGACTCGGTGACGGTCGGCGTACTCGATGGCGTCCTCGCGCGAGACGATGTCCCACTCCCGCCATGGAGCGATGACCGGCAGGTCAGGGGCCAATGCCTTGTATGCCAGCTCGAAGCGGACTTGGTCATTGCCCTTGCCCGTGGCGCCGTGAGCCAGCGCGTCGCACCCGGACCGCAGCGCGACCTCCACTTGGAGCTTGGCCAGCAGCGGCCGGGCGATCGAGGTGCCCAAGAGGTACTTGTCCTCGTACACGGCCCCGGCGCGCACCATCGGCCAGACGTAGCCGCTGACGAACTCCTCGCGCAGGTCCTCCACGTAGACATCGCACGCCCCGCTGGCCAGCGCCTTCTCGCGCAGACCGTCGAGCTCGCCGCCTCCTTGGCCGATGTTGCCGCACACGGCCACGACTTCGGCTCCGTAGTTCTCCCTCAGCCAGGGAATGATGATCGATGTGTCGAGCCCGCCGGAATAGGCGAGGGCCACTCGCTTCGGTCTGTGCGCCATCGCGCTCACCTCCGTCCCACCATCATCAGCAGCAGCGCCTTGTGCGCATGCAGCCGGTTCTCAGCCTGCTGGAAGACGACCGACCGGCCCGACTCAATGACCGAATCGCTCACCTCCTCGCCCCGCAGGGCCGGCAGACAATGCATGAAGACCCCGTTCTCGGCTGCCAATTCCATGACCTCGTCCGTCACTTGGTAGCCCTCGAACGCGATCCGCCGCCGCTGAGTCTCCTGCTCCCAGCCCATGCTGGTCCAGACGTCGGTGTAGACGGCTGACGCCCCCCGCACCGCCTCCCGGAGGTCGGTGACGACTTCAACGGACGCCCCGCTGGCTTCGGCCTTGGAACGGGCCAGCTTCAGGTCCTCCGCCCGCAGGGCGTAGTCGGAATGCCCGCACAGCGTGAACGAGACGCCGAGCTGGGCCGAGCAGTGCATCAGCGAGTGGGCCACGTTGTTGGCGTCGCCGACGAAGACCAGCTTCAGCCCGCTGAGCGAACCGAAGCGCTCCTTCAGCGTGAGGAAGTCGGCCAAGGCCTGGCAGGGGTGGTAGGCCTCACTCAAGGCGTTGATCACCGGCACCCTTGACCACTCGGCCAGCGTCTCGAGCGTCTGGTGGGAATAGGTCCGCGCCACGACAGCGTCGAACCAGCGGTCCAGGTTGCGGGCGATGTCCCGCGCCGGCTCCCGCTCCCCGATCCGTCCGTCGCGATGGTCCTGGAAGACCGAGAAGCCCCCCAGCTGCAGCGCCGCCAGCTCGAAAGTCACGCGGGTCCGCAGAGAGGGTTTCTCGAACAGGAGCGCGACCGACCGGTGCTTGAGCGACTCGCGGTAGAACTCGGGCTCGATCTTCACCTGCAGGGCTAGGTCGAGCAGGCTCAGCAGCTCACGCGCTGAGAGGTCGGTGTCGCGCAGGAAGTCCGGTGCGTGGACCGTGCGGTGCACTCCGAACGGCACTGCATGATTATTCATACTGGCGCATTATTACACACTGCTGGCGGGCGGGCGGGCGGAGCGCGGATGGCGTCTCGCCCCTGCCGTTCCTGTTCGCTAGGCGGTGCGTTTCGCTGCGTCAAGCGACTGCGGCAGCCTCCGCCGTGGGATGCCGGCGCTGAAACCGGGCAACACCGTGTCTCGACGGGCAGCGCCTCCGGGCCTGCACGGTCGCTCCAGCTGCTGAGTCTGGTGGTTGGACTCCTATGGCGCCGCAGGCCGCTTGGAGAGGCGGTGACGAGCGAAGCGAGCGGCATCAGCTGCCAAGTGTTGGAACCTGGGGCGGCGACCATGGCTGAGGCGCTGATGCGGCGCTCCAGCCGACGCGGGCCTCCCTGCTCAGGGCCGGCCGGCCAGCGCCGTCTCGGCTCGCAGGGGTGCTGCGGTGTGGCACTCTGAGGGCCATGAACTGGGTAGCCGGCCCCGCCGACCAAGGAACGCGCCTGGACCGTTTCGTCAGCCGGGGGATCGAGGATGCGAGTCGCTCCCTGGTGTCGCAGTGGATCCGCTCGGGGCGGGTCAGCGTCGATGGCGAGGTGGTGCGCAAGCCCGCTCGCCGCCTGCGCGGGCACGAGGTCGTGACGGCTAGGCCCGCCCCGCGCCCGCCGCTGCGGGCCCGCCCCGAGGACATCGAGGTCTCGGTGCTCCATGAGGACGAGCATCTGGCCGTCATAGACAAGGCGGCGGGCATGGCGGTCCACGCAGGTGCGGGCCGCCAGTCGGGAACGCTTGTCAACGCCTTGCTGCACCGCTTCGACCGACTCTCTGGCGCATCCGGGCCGGCGCGCCCGGGGATCGTGCATCGGCTGGATCGATTCACCTCCGGCGCCATGGTCGTCGCCAAGTCCGACCGGGCCCACCGCCTGCTGCAGGAGCAGTTCCGGCGCCGGGAAGTTGTCAAGCGCTACTGGGCGGCAGTCGAGGGGCCGCTGCCCGCCGACCCGCACCGCCTGCCACGCCTGCTGCGCCGAGGCCGCCCCGTCCGGGCGGACGGCGCGTGGTGGCTGCGCATCGAATTGCCCATCCGCCGCGACAAACGCAACCGCGTGCGGATGGCGACCTCCGCCGCGGGCCGTCCGGCCGTCAGCGACGTCCGGCGGTTGCGCGGCGGCGAGCGGTACTCACTGGCAGAGGTCCGAATCCACACTGGCCGGACGCATCAGGTGAGAGTGCATCTGGCCTGCGTCGGACATCCCGTCGTCGGGGACTCGCTTTACGGAGCGCGTCGCTCGCCGACGGAGGCCCCCTGCGTCGAGCGCTTCCTGCTGCACTCGCGGCGCCTGGAGTTCCAGCATCCCGGGACGGGAGTGCGCGCGAAGTTCACGGCTCCCCTGCCCCCGGATTTCGAGAGCGTCCTGCCGCTGCTCGGCCTGTGAGGCCTCCAGCCATCGGAAATTACCGGGGCGCGGCCGCCAGCCGACGGGTCGCCTATAATCCGAGTATGTCGCGCCTTACGCTGGGGCTGGTGGCAACGGCCTGCGTCCTTCTAGCCGCGCAGGCGCAGCAAGGCGGCGACGACCAGTACGAACCGGTCTACTCCGGCGCCGAGTCCGACGTCATCCGCGTGGATGTGGCCCGAGTGCCGCTGCTGTTCGCCGTCACTGACCGCAAGAACCGCTTCATCACCGACCTCGGGCGGGAGGACTTCCGCGTCTTCGACAACGGCTGGGAGCAGGAGATACGCGAGTTCGACCGCGAGAGCGACCTCCCGCTGCGGATTGGAGTGATCCTCGACACCAGCAACTCGATCCGCGGGCGCTTCAAGTTCGAGCAGGAAGCCGCGATCGAGTTCCTCCAAGGCGTGCTGGTCGAGGAGTCCGACCGCGCCTTCCTGGTCAGCTTCGACACCAGGGCGGAGCTGATCGTGGACTACACCAACGACATCGAGGAGCTGGCCGACGGCGTGCGGCGGCTGCGGGCCGGCGGAGGGACAGCACTCTACGACGCCATCTACTATGCCTGCCGCGACAAGCTACCCGAAGACCAGCCCAAGGAGCAGTTCCGGCGGGCGTTGGTGGTGATCGGCGACGGTGAAGACAACCGCAGCACGGTGACTCGGGAGGACGCGCTGGAGATGGCTCACAAGTCTGAGTCAGTGGTCTACGCGATCTCGACGAACCGCAGCGGCGGCCATCTGGCGATTGGAGACAAGACGCTGGCGCGCTTCGCAAACGAGACCGGAGGCGTCATCTACCGGCCGTTCCAGGCGCGCGATCTCCAGCAATCCTTCGCCAACATCGCCAATGAGCTGCGCCACCAGTACTTCATCCTGTACTCGCCCGCCCAGTTCGTCAACGACGGTTCCTTCCACACGGTCGAGGTCAGGACCCGCCATCGCAACGCCACCGTCCGGGTGCGCAGCGGGTACTACGCTCCGACCCCGGAGGAGACCGACTAGCTTGGAAGCCGCCCCCGCACGACGATCACAAGCGGCCGGCAGCAGTACGCTGGAAGTAATATTTTTGCCTTACATTCGCACTGCGTGCGGTATAATGGAGGCATTGGCCGGGTACAGCCCCCAGCCTGAGGAGGGTTCATGAGAAGAACGATGAACATCCGCAGTCTTGACGACGCGCTACGACAGATCGAGAAGGATCACGGCAAGGGTGCCATCCTGAAGATGGGCGAGCGGACCGCCGGCATCAAGACCGAGGTGATCCCGACCGGGTCCGTATCGCTGGACGCGGCGCTGGGCATCGGCGGATTCCCGAAGGGCCGGGTGATCGAGGTGTACGGCCCGGAGTCGTCGGGCAAGACGACGCTGGCGCTGCAAGCCGTCGCCCAAGCGCAGAAGCAGGGTGGTGTCGCGGCGTTCATTGACGCCGAGCATGCGCTGGACCCGATCTACGCCGGCAATCTTGGCGTGGACGTCGACAACCTGCTGCTGTCGCAGCCGGACTACGGCGAGCAGGCCCTGCAGATCATGGACGTGCTAGTGCAGTCGGCGGCGATCTCGATCATCGTGCTCGACTCGGTGGCGGCCTTGGTCCCGCATGCCGAGCTGCAAGGCGAGATGGGCGACAGCCACGTGGGCCTGCAGGCGCGCTTGATGTCGCAGGCGCTGCGGAAGCTGACGGGCAAGGTCTCAAGGTCCAACTGCAGCATCATCTTCATCAACCAGATCCGTGAGAAGATCGGCGTGATGTTCGGCAGCCCCGAGACGACCAGCGGCGGCCGCGCCTTGAAGTTCTACTCCTCGGTGCGGGTCGACATCCGGCGCATCAGCGCCATCAAGGACGGCGACCAGATCGTCGGCAACCGCACCAAGGTGAAGGTGGTCAAGAACAAGCTGGCGCCCCCCTTCAAGCTGGCCGAGTTCGACATCATGTACGGCGAAGGCGTGTCGCTCGAGGGCGACCTGCTGGATCTGGGGGTCAAGCACGACATCGTGAGCAAGAGCGGCGCCTGGTACTCCTTCCAAGGCACGCGGGTCGGCCAAGGCCGGGAGAAATCCAAGCGATTCCTGAAGGCGAACGTCGAAGTCCGGGACAAGATCGAGCGGGCCGTGCGGAAGCAGCTCGGCCTGCCGGTGCCCGACGAAGAGGACTCGAAAGGCGCGGACGGCGACTGAGCAGCGGGCGCCCCCGGCCTAGCCGAACATCGAGCGGAAGGCCGGGAAGGACTGCCGGAAGCCGTCCTCGAAAGTGCCGCCGGGCGGACGGAAGACGCTCTCCAAGCAAATGACGCCGGCGTAGTCGTCCCGGCGCAGGGCGGCCGCCAAGTCAGCGAAGTACGGTGCCATCTCGCCCGTGCCGAAACGGCATTGGCTCACCTTCGCCTTCGGGATGTCAACCCGCACATCCTTCAGGTGGATGTGCGCCAAGCAGCCCCGCACCGCCTCGTACCCGGCCGGATGCGGCTCTTCCGCGCAGTATAGGCTGTTGCCGGGGTCCCACAGGACGCGCAGACAGTCCGACCCCATCTCGCTCACGAGGCGGCGCCCCAGCCAAGCCGAGGTAATCATCGCATTGTTGCCGGTCTCCACCACCAGCGTGACGCCACGGTCCTCAGCCAAGCGCACGGCTGGCTCCAGCAGCCGCTTCAACCGATCCCAAGCGCCGCGGGCCACGTTCCAGACTTCGGCGCCGCCGTCCCCGAAGAGGATCATCTCCTTGCGAAAGCTCATGACGCGCACCAGCGGGCAATCCAGTGCCGAGGCGGTGTCAATGCAGCGCTGCAAGGCGCTCATGTGGTCGCGATGCCGCTCGCGTCCCAGCTCCGCCTCGAAGACGCCCATTCCGGCGAACAAGTGGCGGGAGATGCAGCAGACCGACACGCCGTAGCCCGCGGCCAGAGTCTGGACCCTGCCGATCTGCGCTTCGTTCAGATCGCCGACCTCCTTGTCCCAAACGAACTGGAGTTCGGCCTGCCGGAGTCCATGCTCGCGCATGACCTCCACGGCCCGCTCGAATTCACGGCTGATGCCGTCCGTGATCACACCCAGTCTCAACATGTCGCTCCTACCAGCGGACCTCGACATCCGCGATCTCCTCAAGCACCTTGGCAACCGCCCAGTTGTCCTCGTCCGGGAAGCGGGATATGCCGGCCTGGAACAGCTCGCCGGCGGCCCCCGTGGTGAACATCGAGGCACCGACCTGGCGCGCCAGTCTCATGCAGATTCCGAAGTCCTTGTGCATCGTGCCGATGCGGCTGCCCGTGCCCTCGAAGCGGCGGTCCAGCACCTGCCGCGCGCAGTGCTCGAACAGCGGACTCCCTACCGAGCTGGCGCTCAACACCTCGAACAGCGTCCGCCCGTCAATGCCCGCCTTGGCTCCGAGCACCAAGGACTCGAACGTGGCTGCAAAGGTGCAGCCAATCAGCACCTGCAAGGCCGCCTTGACCGCCTGGCCCTGCCCGATCTGCTCGCCGACATGGAACAGATCCTTGGAGATCGCCTCCAGCGGGCCGCGATTGCTGTCCAGAACTGCCTTCCGGCCCGCGGTCATGAGAGTCAGGGTTCCGCCGTCGGCGCCGGACTTTCCGCCGCTGACTGGCGAGTCGAGCAATTCGATCCCGAGGTCCGCCAAGGGCGGCTCCAGAGAGCGCACCTCCTCGGGGAGCACGGTGGACGTGACGATGACCGTGCCGCCGGGCCTCATGCTGAGGGCCGCTCCTTCCGAGCCGAGCAGCGCCTCCCGCACTTGGTCGCCGTTGAGGACCATGACGAATACGGCGTCAGATCGCGCTCCGACCTCGGCGGCGCTGGCAGCGGGCGAACCTCCTGCCGCTTCCAGCAGTTCCATTCGCGACCGCCTCAGGTCAAACCCCGTCGTCGGGAAACCGCCCTCCACAAGGTTCGCTGCCAGTCCGATCCCCATATCGCCCAGACCGATGACTCCGACGCGCCGCATCCCTAGATTGTCGCCGAGCCGACGACAGGGACCCAAGTTCGGAGCGTCGAATCGGCTGCCAGTGCCGCCGGCTGCGGGGCGGTCCGCCCCAGGACCGGGACGGCCTACAATGGGTACGAGCGCAGTTCGCGACGCCGGCGGCGCCGCGAACGGGCGCGACCTTGAACCGGGATGAGCTGGAGTGGCGGAATTGGCAGACGCACTGGACTCAAAATCCAGCGCCCTTGACTGGGCATGAGGGTTCGACTCCCTCCTCCAGCACCAGCCCCGGACACCTGCTGGCACACCGCGACGCGGTGCGCTATCCTGCGACTAGCGCGGTAGGCCCGGCCGGCGTGGCAGGGACGCAGCGCTCGGCAAGGTTCCGAGGCAACCGTGGACAGAGAGGGCATTACCGATGGAATTGATCAGTGAGCGACAGGACGACATCCTCGTTATTGACGCATGGCAGCGCATCGACGGCACCAACGCTCGGTCGTTCGAAGAGGCGCTGCGAAACGCGACGACAGGCGACGAGCGGGCAGTCGTCATCGACTTGGACAAGCTCACGTACATCAGCAGTGCCGGCCTGAGAGTGATGCTGATCGCGGCTCGGCAGCTGAAGCAGCAGAACGCTGAATTCGCCCTGTGCAATCTTTCGGGGCCGGTTCGCAGCGTGTTCGAGATCAGCGGCTTCGACCGGATCATCCCCATTCATGAGTCCAGAGACGGCGCGTTGGCATCGGTCACGGGATAGGCTGGGCCCCGCGAGAGCGGCCTCAGCCCATACGCACCGGAGCAGCAGTTCGGGTTGACGGGCCGATCGCTTATCGTCCGATCAACTTCACCAGCTCCAAACGGTTCCTGCCGTCACGGCGCGTGTAGCGCACCTCGTCCATCAGCGAGCGAACGAAGTGGACGCCCAAGCCGCCGACGCCCCGGTCGTCCAACGCTTGGCCCACATCGGCGTCCGGAACATCCAGCGGGTTGAACGCCCAAGCGTCATCGGTGATCCGGATGCGGATCCGATCAGCCTCGCAGACCACCTCAACCTCGAACTTGCCGTCCCTGTCCGGCATGGATCCGAAGCCGTGCTGGATGATGTTGGTAGCCAGCTCCTCCACTGCGAGGCGCGACTGGAACAGAACTTCAGAACTCCAGCCCTGCTTCGATCCGAAGTTCTCAATGGCCTGATCCAGCTCGGTTAGCGTGGGAATCCGCGCGTCCAAGCGCAAATGCAGTCGATTGCTCACGGCCGGCCTCCCCGGTACCCCACCGCGGCGCAGGTGAGGTCGTCGAACTGCGCAGCGTCGCCGACGAACTTGCTCACCGCCTTGACGACCGCGGCGTTGGCCTCCTCGGCGCTGCCAGGCGGAGCAGACGAGAAGACGGACTCCAGGCGCTCCATCCCGAACTGCTCGCCTGCGACGTTCTGAGCCTCCGTCACGCCGTCCGTGAAGAGCACCAGCGTGTCGCCGGGCGACAGCTTGACGGTCCGGCATCGGTAGTCGGCACCTGCGAACACCCCGAGGGCCATGCCGCCGGAATGCTGGAGGACCTCGCACGAACCGTCGGCATGCACGAGCAAGGGCGGGTCATGGCCGCCGCAGGCGTAGGAGAACTTGCCGGAAGCCGGATCAAGGATCGAGTAGAGCAGCGTCACGAACATCAGTGCTGCGTTGTCGCGGCTCAGCACGTCATTGATCTGGCCGAGCACCTGGCCCGGGTCGTCCCATCCGATCTCGGCCCCCTTCAGGAGAGTGCGTGTCGACATCATGAACAAGGCGGCCGGGACGCCCTTGCCCGACACATCCGCGATCGCCACCCCGAGACGGCCGCCCGGCAGCTCGACGAGGTCGTAGAAGTCGCCCCCGACCTCCTTGGCCGCGTTCATCGTGCAGTGGACGTCGTAGTCGCGGTTGCCAGGAAACCGCTTGGGCAGGATCGACTGCTGCATCTCGCGTGCCAAGTCGAGCTCGTTGCGGATCGAGACGAGGCGGTCCCGATCCTTCAGCGCCGCCCTCCAGATCTTGAGGTTGCGCAGCGACCGCTCGATGGTCACCTTGAGGTCCTTGAAGTCGATCGGCTTGGTGAGGAAATCGAACGCGCCGCGGTTCATCGCCGTCCGGATGTTCTTCATGTCCCCGTAGGCGGACACCACGACGGCGCGCAGGTCGGGATCCACCTTGGGAATCTGCTCCAGCAGCGTGAGTCCGTCCATGCGCGGCATGTTGATGTCGGAGAGCACAATGTCGAAGCTGGTGTCCTCACTCAGCTTGTCCAGCGCTTCCACGCCGTCACGGGCGAAGTGAATGACGAAACGCCCAAGCCGAATCTCACGGCGCAACCGGATCCGTATCAGCCGTTCCAAGTCCGGCTCGTCATCCACGACCAGAATCCGATACGGGCCGTCCGTCGGAATGCGTCGCCGGCGGGGCCTGCGCGGGGCCTTCCTCACCGCCTCAACTCCCTCCAGAGCCTCTCGGAATCGGCTGCAGCCCCTCGGGGGGAGCGCATGGCCAAGCCAGCAAGCAATACCGATCTGCCTACCCCTAACCGCATGCCTACATCGTCGAGCGGGACGGCCCAAACCAACGCGTCCAGCCCGTGCGGCCACGATACCACGCCTTACGGCGGCGCGCCGGCCTCGTCCGGACCGAGAGACGGCCGCGCTTCCGTGCGTCAGGTCAGGGGACCCGGCCTTCGGGCCGGCGGGCACTGGGCTGGACCGCGCGGTGAGACGGCCACGCATCGCGTTCTGATCCCGCAAGGCGCTCCGTGCGATACTCTAGCCCGGAAACGGTACGCTTCCCGCTCAAGTTCGGCCGGGGGTTCCGTCATGGCATCCCGAGGCCGCCGCACGGGTGGGGCCCAGTGCTAGAGCACGCGTTCCAGATTGGGGGCGATCATAGCCAGCCAGTTCGCTGATCCGAGATCTTGGCCTGAGACAGGGAATTCCGCCCGTCTCGAGACGGGCATGGCGCGATGGGCGGAGGCATCTGGCGCCTTGCCTGCCGGACTGGACAGGGACTTCGCGGTCCGCCTCCCACACACGGCCGGCGGTCGCGCCATGCTGGCATGCATTTTCGGCGCCAGCCCCTTCCTGGGCGCGTCCGCCGTCCGGGAGCCCGCGTGGATCCGCACGCTGTGGACGGACGGCCCGGACGATGCCGTCCGGCGGTCGCTGGAGTCCATCCGCAACCTGCCGCCATCCTGCGACGAGGCGACGGCCATGACCAAGATACGAGTCGCCCGGAGGCGGATCCTGCTCGCTACCGCACTGGCGGACATTGCGGGAGAGTGGAGCCTCGAGTCCGTCACCGGAGCGCTGACGGATTTCGCTGACGCGGCCTGCTCGCTGGCCCTCCGCGTTCTGCTCACGCGTCTGGCTGCGCGCGGGGCCCTGACCCTCGCCCACCCGGATGAGCCGGAGCGGGAATCGGGGTTGTTCGTCCTCGGCCTCGGCAAGCTGGGCGGCAGGGAGCTGAATTTCTCCTCGGACATTGATCTGATTCTGCTGTACGACCCGGACCGGGCGCGGGTCAGGAGGCTCTACGAGGCCCCGCAGCACTTCATGCGGCTCGGCCGCTGGCTCATCTCGCTGCTGGCCGAACCCACTGCGGACGGACCGGCGTTCCGGGTCGACCTACGCCTGCGCCCGGATCCGGCTTCCACTCCGCTGGTGCTGTCCACGCCGGCCGCGCTGAAGTACTACCGGACCCGGGGCCAGACTTGGGAGCGAGCGGCGATGATCAAGGCGCGGCCGATCGCCGGGGACAAGGTGGCCGGGCAGCGCTACTTGGACCGGCTGGGCGAGTTCGTCTGGAGCAGGGGCCTGGACTTCGCCACGGTCCACGATCTCTACGACATCAAGAACCGCATCGACGAGAAGCACCGCAGCGCCAGGGCCGAGCTACCCGGGCGAAACGTCAAGCTGGGCCAAGGGGGCATCCGGGAGATCGAGTTCTTCGCTCAGGCCCACCAGCTGGCGTTCGCCGGGGCGGACCCGTCGCTGCGCGTCATCCCGACCTGCGAGGCCCTCCGCGCCTTGGTGAGCGCAGGGCGGATTCCGCCGGCCGCCGAACGGACGCTGGCGCGCTCCTACCGCTACTTGCGGTCCGTGGAGCATCGGCTTCAGATGGTAGGAGACAAGCAGACGCACACGCTTCCCCGTGATCGTGAGGAGTTTGAGACCGTGGCCCGCTTCCTCGGCTACCCGGACGGCGGTGCGTTCGGCCACGACCTGACCGGGCGCATGGCTGCCGTCGCGGACCACTTCGACTCGTTCTTCGCGCTGCCCCAGGAATTCGCCGACGCCGCCTCGCGTTCCGCGCTTGAGGGCCAGGACCGCGAACGCAACCGCGGCCACCTCGCACAGATGGGCTTCAGGGATCCGGCCGGCGCGCTGCGGGTGACGGAGAGCTGGCGGGACGGAACGGCCCTGGCGGCGAAGGGCGAACGGGCGCGATCGCTGCTGCAAGCCCTTACACCGTCACTGCTCATCGCCGCAGCGGGGACGGACCTTCCGGATGTCGCCGTCCGCAGACTGGACTCGATTGTGCGCGCAATGACAGACGCGGTCTCCAGCCTGTCGCTGCTGCAGGCGAACCTCCACGTCATCGAGACGCTGGCCGAGACGCTGGTCGCCTCGCCGGCGATGGCGGCCATGCTGGCTGCCCGGAGCAGCCTGCTGGAATCCCTGTTCGACCCTCAGACCGACTCGTGGGCCTTGCGGACTTCCGAGCTTCGCGACGACCTCTCCGAGTGGATGCACGAGGCTGGCGGGGAGGATCGTTGGGAGCAGCTTAGGGCCTGGGCGGACACAGCCCGCTTCCGAGTCGGCGTCAAGGTCGTCTTCCGGAGTCTCGATCCTCTGGACGCCCCTGAGCACTTCAGTGAGATCGCAACCTTGGCGACCGCTGAGGCCTTCCGCATCGCCGAGGGCGAGGTTACGAAGTCCAGCGGAGCGATTCCCGGAGCGGAACGGGCGATTCTGGCGACCGGCAGGTTCGGAAGCCGGGCCATGGGCATCAGCACGCCCCTGAGCGTGAGCGCCTGCTACGTCGACCGCGAGTCGACCCAGCCCGATCGGTCCGGCTCCACACCAGACGAAGAGCACCTAGCCCTGATCCTGAATCGGATGGTCGAGGGTCTCGGGACGGAGCGGTCAGGGCACGTGCACGGATACGGATACGGCTCCGTCTACGCTGACGGCCCGTGGAGGCTGGAAGACTTGGCCGACTCACTGCAGGCGGCCTCGGAGGGGCTTGACGGAAGCCAGCCCCGGCGCATCGTGGCCGGGAGCGGAGCCACTGGCGGGAGAATGGCTGCCAGGCTTCTGGCGGCGCGGCCGACCGTGCTCAGCCGCTCGCAACTGCGAGCCGCGGTCGGCCGGCTCCCGGCCGGGGCAGGGACCGCCACCGTGGGCGACGACCCGATCGACCTCGAGTTCCAGCGAGGAGGGCTTGCCGAGATCCGCCTCCTGCTGCAGTGCGTGCCTGAGCCGGAGGCGGAGGGCCAGCGTCCCGTCGACGGAGGGATGGCAGCCGAGCCGGCGGCCGGCAGATTCCCGTCCGAAGAGGATCGTCGAACGCTTCTTCAGTCTCGGGAAACACTGACTCGCCTCCATGCGCTGCTGGAGCTGCTCGGTGTGTCGCGGCTGGAGTCCGTTCCCGAGCGGCTGCGGCCGCTGTTGGCCTCGGCCGCAGGAGCGAGGAGCTATGACGGAGTGGCGGCTGCGATTGCGGCAGTCACCGGCGATGTCGCACGAGTGACGGACAGCATCCTGGGAACAGACTCCTAGCTCGGCTGGCAGCGGCTCGCTAATCGGGCAGAATGACTGTCTTGAGCAGCCCGCTGTTGCGCGCCATGTTGCGAAAGACAGGCACTATCTCGTCGAGCGGAGCCTCGGCGGCGATGAAGTCGGCCGGACAGACATCCCCGGACGCCACGAGCTCGAGAGCGTCCCGGAACAGCGCCGGCGTGTGATGGAAGGAGGCTCGCAGTCTCAGGGCCGAGTAGTGGATGCGGCCCGTGTCGAAGCAAACCACCGAGCGCTTCGGGCAGCCACCGAAGAAGTTAACCGTGCCGCCAGAGCGCACCATGGCTACAGCTTGGCGCCAAGCGTGCGGCGAGCCGACCGCCTCGATGACGATATCCGCTCCGCGTCCGCCCTCTGTCTGCCGCCGCACTTCGTGGGTGGGGTCCGAACCGCGCCTGGATTCCACCAGCACTTCGGCCCCGAGATGCTCGGCCCGGTCCAGCTGTTCCCGACGGCGTCCCACGGCGACCACGCGGGCACCAAGGATGCGGGCCACGCGCACGAAGAGCAGGCCGATCGGGCCTAGACCGATCACCGCCAGTGTGTCCCCCTGCCGGAGGGGAACGTCCGCCATCCCGTTCAGGACGCATGCGAGCGGCTCAGCGAGCGCCGCCTCGCGATAATCCACCGTCTCGGGCACGCGGTAAGTGTTGCGCTCCACGATGCGGCCCGGGACTCTGAGGAACTCCGCGTAAGCACCGTTCATGAAGAGCAGGTTCTCGCACAGGCTCATCTCGCTGCGTCGACAGAAGAAGCACTTCTGGCAGGGGGCGGAATTGGCCGCCACCACTCGGTCTCCGGGTTTGAAACGGGTGACTGCCGATCCGACGTCGACCACATCGCCGGACGCCTCGTGGCCCAGCGGGGCCGGCAGCACGATCATCTTGGCGTGATGCCCTCGGCGGTAGACCTTCAGGTCCGTCCCGCAGGTGAGGGCCGCCCGGACGCGGATCAAGATGTCGGAGGGGCCGACACTGGGCACGGCGATCCGCTCGGCACGCAGGTCCTCCCGCCCATGGAGCACGCCGGCCAGCATCCGTGGTCTCAAGTCGGACTCACGCTCTCGGCCGGATCACGAGCTTGAGCGAACCTCCGGCGGGGCGGCTCGCGAGACGCATCGCGTCCGGGAAGTCCTCCAAGCAGAAGCGGTGGGACACGAGTTCCTCCGCCGGGAACTGCGGGTCCCAGACAGCAGCGGCCGCCTCCCGCTGCAGGTCCGCGCAGGCGCTGTAGGAACCCAAGATGGAGCGGTCCTCCGCGCAGACTGACTTGCCGTCAAGCGTGAACTGCTCCTCGCTCGACGTCTGCGCGAACAGCAGGACGCGACCGCCCCGCCGCGCGAGAGACACGGCCTCCTCGACGATTCCTAGGGCCGACGCTGCAACGATCACGACGTCCGCCCCCCGGCCGTCAGTGACCCTTCGCAGCGCTTGCCTGGCGACCTGCCCCGGAGCCCAAGCTGCGGACGCTCCCAGCTTGCGGGCGAGCCCCCTCCGGTCCGCCAGCCGGTCGGTGGCGTACAGGCTGGAGAGGCCCCGCTTGGCCAAGAGCGCAGTGAAGATCAAGCCAATGGGACCCTGCCCCATGATCAGGGCGCTCTCCTCCGGCTGTGGCGAGCACTTGGCCAGTGCCTTCAGGCAGGTGTTGGTGGGCTCGACGAAGGTCGCGCGGTCGAAACTTGCCCCCGCGGGGATCCTCTCCACGCCACGCCGCACGATCCAGTCCATCACGCGGACGTATTCCGAGAAGCCGCCCCCGGCGGGCTCGAAGCCCGCTGTCACGCCCACTTTCTTGTAGGTCGCGCACTGCGCGTAGTCCCGGAACCGGCAGTAGTAGCAGTCGAAGCAGGGGATGTGGTGGAAGACGCAGACCCGGTCGCCGCAGCGGAACTCGGTCATCCCCTCGCCGACCGCCGCCACGGTGCCGGCGGTCTCGTGCCCGTAGATGCGGGGCGCCGGGAGAAGGTCGTAGCCGATCTTCTTCAGGTCGGTGTGGCAGACGCCGCACGACTCCACGCGCACCAGCAGCTCACCAGGTCCGATCTGAGGAACGGGCACTTGGGACGTGACCACGGTCCGGTTGCCGGAGTAAATCGCAGCCCTCATCGACTTAGGAACGCAATGAGAAATCATGGCACCTCGAACTCACACTGGTCCAACGCCTCGGCGAGAGACCTCGCAGTGACGCGGGCATCGCGCCAGAGCCGGACCAGACCGCCCCACCGCCCCGGACGGGACACGGCCAGCTGCAGCAGACGGCTGGCGGAGAGAGTGCCGTCTGGAAGCACGACCCGCCCGATGTCGAGCGGCAAGTCCCGGTCGGCAACGTCGCTGATCCCACGCACGCAGTAGAACGGCAGGCCTCGCTCTTGGGCCAGACAGGCCAGTGCGGCGGACTCCATGTCCACCGCCCGACCTCCGGTCGCGGCGAGTCGTCGCTTGGCGGTAGCGGTCCGCACGATCCGATCGACCGTCACAATCGTTCCGGTATGGGCGTGAAGCGGCCGCACGGACGGAAGGCGGCTGCCGAACCTGCGGTCACCGCACACTATCGAGTTTGCCATGATCACGCTGCCGACCGGTAACGCGGGGTCGAGCGCCCCGGCGAAACCGGTCGAGATGATCGCCCGCGCGCGGCTCCCGTCTAGGGCGGCGCGAGCCCCGGCGCAGGCAGCCTGCCGCCCCATTCCGTTGGCAACTAGCAGCGCTTGGCGTCCCCGGATCATGACGGACGCCATCCAGCCGGTGCCGGCGGCATCACATCGCTGCAAGTGGCGGAACCCTGCAAACTCGACTGGCAAGGCGGCAACCAACAGCAGCATGATGGGACACTGGAGCCGACGGTGCTCGGAATAGGCCCCGGCGCCGTTCTATTATGCTGCCCTGTTCCGGCCCTCGGACGGCAAGCCGGCTGTGTGCTCAATTGGCGAGCGGCAACCCGCAGACCCGGACCGGCGCGCGGGCGGAGCGGCTCTAGGAATCCTCTTAGCGCGCCGGGTGCCTTTCGGCACCTAGGCGGCGACAGCCCGTCGACCGTCGGCGGTCGAGGCTTGGCTTGCGCCGCCGTTCGCCAGTTCGCCGCGGCCCATCCACGAGACGCTCCTAGGGCGGTCCCAATTGCCCGCGGCGGAGCACCGAGCCAATCCTTGGCAAACCAGTATCGGGTGATTTCAGGACTGATGGGCCGGACTCCCCAAGCTGTCGAAGCAGCCGAGAGCATGCTCTCTGGGAAGGTGCGCCACTAACGCAAGAGCAATGAGGTGGCCGATTCAACGAGGGCCGGCTGTCGCTGATCGGCCCTGTCGAGGAGGGCAATGCGGCTCGTCACGCCGGAGGAGAGCGAGATCCCGATCACAACACAGCAGGAGACGTTTGCCGACGGCATGCAACGGCTGGTTGACGCGGTCGCTCGACGATTTCCCGGCTGCTCCGGGAACGCACTCAACGCGGGAGTTAAGGACTGCGAAGAGCGGCAGTGGGGAGGGTTCTCCATTCGAGTTGGCGGCGCACGGGGAGAAGGGGGAGTGCATGCCAGTGACGCACTCCCGGGTCCCGGCCTCTGGATGCTGGCCTCCCAGCGCTCAGCGGGGCCAGCCCGGCTAGAAAGATCGCGCGATGGTGTGCCCAACGGCCCTCAGAATGACCACTTCGGCCGATCTTGTCCTCCGGCACCTACCGTCTATATCTGGCAGCGGCCGTCCACGGTCTGCATAGCGTGCGCATTCGATCTTTTGGGGACGCCTTCCGCAGGCACCAGCCAGCCAGCTAGGCTACCCGGGTGCGGATCCGAGTCACTACATCGTCGTGACGCGGGACGCCGCCGGCTTCGACGATGCAACCGACCTTACAATGAGCATCAGCATGGGCATTCCAACGCGTCCCCGAATCGGATCGGCATTCCGCATCGAACTTGGCCCAGCAACACGCTTGACCTGCTGGTTGGCAGCTGCCACGATCGCTTGCGCGATCTTCGGATCCGCTCAGGATCCACACACCGGCGACCCCAGGGAGGAGCGAATCCCCGGCGTCCGCCCGATCGCCGGCCAGCCCTCCGTCGTGGTCGGCGGGTTCTGGCTCGGCGAAGACGATTCCACGGCCGCCGGAGCAGCAGTGCTTCCCGCGTTCACTCTGGCGTTCACGCGCCGGTCCGTCGGCGTAGCAGGTCAGGCACTCGAGCTCGAGGGCATTACAGCGACGCTGAACTACAGCGCGTTCTTCGTTGAGAGGATGTCGGGCACCGGACCCGCGCTCGGCGTTGATCCGGCACCCGCCCAGTCGGTGGTCGCGCACTCCGCGGGATTGCTCAACCCGACCAATCCCGTCGGAGGCATCCTTTTCTGGTCCGGAGCCGTCGTGGGCTTCGACACCAGCGCCACGGAGACGCACGGCCACGCGGTGGTGGGAGAGGCGGAAGTCAGCATTGCGGATCTGCACTCTCCGCAGGCCACAGTGGCGTTCTCGGGCTTGGTTGACATCGAACTCGGCGTCGCTCGGGACTCGATGCTGTGGACAGAACTGACCGTGGAGGAGGGCGCATTTGCGAGCGGCGAGGAAGGGGACCGAATCGAAGGGCAATTCTACGGGGCCGTCCACGAGGAAGTCGGAGGCCGATTCGAGCGGGAGGGCTTGACCGGTGCCTTCGGGGCTATGAGCGAGAGAGCCGGCCCTCCTTCCAGTACGCTGTGGACTAACCTTCCGCCTCTTTCCGACAGCTTGCTAGGACCGCCGGCAGGCGAGGGCGGGTGGCCTGTAAACGAGTGGCTCTTCCCGCCAGGGCTGGGGGATTCCGTCCTGCCGCCGTACGCTAACGGCGGGCCGCGTCCGAGGATCTCCCGTTACGAGCGTCGACGCAGCCTCTTCGAGTCCGAACGCTTCTGGGCTGATCTGGCAAGCATCGGCGCATGGTGGTCCCAAGGCTCCAGTTCAAGCGACAGTCCGGAAGGTGGGATGCCGGAACCGGTTCTCCCGGGCGGAGGAGACTCCAACTTGGAGGACTTGCCCGTTGCTGGTCCGACGGCTGGTTCCGTCCGGTCCACGTTCTTGGGGTCCGCCAACGGCACCAGCCTGAGCGTCACTGAATTGAGCATCGGCCCGGGCACCGAGGAAGATGCGCACCCGCTGGGAGTTTCTTGGAGCACAGCCTCCGGATGGACTGCCAGCGGCTGGATCGCAAGCCTGGAGGCCAGCTTGGATCTTGGAGGTGCCGACGACTTCCCGCTCCCGCTGGCATTCGACTCTCACTATTTGGCTGCGGGAGGATTCGTGACGCTCCGTAACCCCCTCGCCGGGTCTGGGAGCTGGAAGGGCCTGATGACCGGAGTGCGCACCTCCGACGGTCCGTCAGCGGGGAATCGTGCACAGGGATCAGCCGAGCTGACCGTCGCGAACTTTGAGGACCCCGCCGTCGATGTGGCCTTCACTGACATCATCGACACTCAGACCGGACTAGCGCTCGCGGACCTCACCTGGAGCGATCTGCCCGTCTCCCACGGCGTGTTCCGCGCCGACAGGGACTCCGGCGAGATCGAAGGCCTGTTCACCGGACAGACGGGTGACGGCGTCGTGGGAAACTACCGCAGCGAGGGCCTGCGGGGCCTGTTCTCAGCCGCCAGAGGGGGCGCCACCGACGGGGACGAGGGCCGCGGGCGGGTGCGCGGCATGTGGCGCCAGACAGGTGGAACCAGCCTCCAAGCGCTGGTTAGAGCGGATGGCGAGAGCTTGGTCGACCTCGCCGCGATCACTGCCGGTCTCTTGGAGAGCGGTCTGTCCGGGCAGCCCCGCCCGGGCGGGTGGGCCGGTCGGCGGGAGGCCTCCGACCGATCGGGCGGAACCGCGGTCCCCATTTCCGGAATGCGAGGCACCATCCGCAACGGCGCCGGGCTGAGCTTCGAAGGATTCGGTGGTTGGCTGCGCTCGGGCTACTTCGCGATCGTCGAGATCGCCGAGCAGCCCGAGGCGGGAGCCACAGCTCCGCTAGTGTCGGCAGCGGTCTCCTACGGCCAGCTCTCTGGATCCAACCCTCCAATGGGAACAGCCGCCTGGAGGGGCGCGATGGTCGGCATCGACATGTCCGAAAGTGAGACGGCCGGCAATTCCGTGCGTGGGGAAGTGCTGCTGACAGTGACCGGCCTCTCCTACGCGGTGGTCAACGTTCAGCTCACGTCGATATTGGACCTCGATGCGCAGCGATCGCGAGGCGACATGGCGTGGTGGGGAATTCCGCTGGCCAACGGCGCCTTCGAGGCCGCGACAAGTGCCGACCAGATCCGAGGCCACTTCCTCGGCAAGGACCACGGGGCGGCATCGGGCGCCTTCCTGTGGCACGGCGTCCTCGGGGCGTTCGGCGCGGAGCAAACGAGGCCGTAGCGCCGCCGCGCGGCAGCTGACACCGTCCGGGCTGCCAGTGGCAGACACCCGTGCGTGCGCTGCTGGGCGCCCCACTATCGAAGGGCTGGCCCGGTCGCCGTGACACGTTTTGCTACGTTAGGACGAGCAGCGTAGCGACCATGGATCTGGACAGCGCATATCTGGGAGTGTTCGTCTTTCGGGAAGTGGCAACCGACTTGATGAGGGAACTAGTCCCGGACAAGTGGGGCAAGCGCATAGAACCCGGCCGAGCCCGGTTGGAAACTCTGCCGACCCGCAGGGTTTTCGACGAGCGCCAGAACGCGGCGCTGTGGCACGTAACCTTCCCCGGAGAAAGGGGCGGGACGGCGCGTGTGATGCTGCAGATTGAGTCCGAGAACGATTGGGGGGCTCCGGTGACGGTGGCAGCCAGGGTCACGTCGCTGATGCTGGTGCAGGCCCAGGAGCGACCCGGGAAGAAGATCGAGCTGGTCGTGGCGGTCGTTCTGTACCACGGCAAGCGGCGCTGGATGGCAGTCGATGACCTCCGGGAGATCATCGGAGACGATCCTCGCGTCAGCCTCTGGAGGACGCAGCCCTCCGTTCCCTATCTCGTCGTGGAAGAGCACTTCTGTTCCATGTTGGACCGCCCGCAGGACAACTTTGCGGTGTTGATGGTCGCAGCAGCGCGTGCTAGGTCCTGCAAGGAACTCCTGAAGATCGTGCGCCGTCTCTCGGCAACGGTCCAGGAGCGGGCGGAAGGGAACCTGGACCTGCAGCGGGCACTCGTGAACTGGCTCAAAGTGGTAGTGCTCAGCGTCCGCGCACCCAACATCGAACTGCCGGCCACGGAGACGCTGGACGATCTGGTTCAGTCCGTTGAGGAGCAGGTCACGCCGTGGCTCGAGGCCGCCAAGCAGACGGCCTTGAAGCGGTCCCGCAACGCGGGCCGGCTGCAGGGAATGCGGCGCGCACTCCGTTACTTGGCACGCAACCGGTACGGAGACGAATTCGCGACCAAGCTGGCCGCGTTCCTGGCCGGGGTCGACTCTCCGGACCTGTTGAAGCGGATCGGGTGCCTGATCTCCGACAGCAAGACCAGCGACGGGCTGATGGACGAAATTCGTCGCCTCTGGATGCCGTCGTTCAGCGTCGAGGACCTGCCCGACCTGAGCGTGCAGTGAGGATCGAGCCCGACAGCCATGGCAGCCTCCGGCTTCGACAAGTGGGCCACCCGGCCAAGTCGACCGGCCGGCGGCGGAGCGCGAGCGGCCGAACGCGGGGCGAGCGGTATCCTCCAGCGCCGAACTGAGCGAGAGGAATAGCCCACCGATGGACAATGTGCCCTCATTCAAGTCGATCGCCTACCGGCGAGCCTACGAGCAGGGCAAGCGCCAAGGCTTCGCTAAGGGCCTTGCCGAGAGCTTGATCGAGACCCTCGCTGGAAGCTTGGCCGAGAGCCTCGGCGGCGTGCTGGAGCATGTGCTCGCCGAGGAGTTCCTGCACTGCTTGGAGAGGGGGCGCGCCCACGGCATGCGGTCCACTCTCAGCGAGATGGTGCTGCTGAACTTCGGGGAAGGCGTCTCGGAAGAGTTTCTCAAGATCATCGAACCCATCGACTCTCCGACGGTGCTGAGAGAGTTGGTCAAGACGGTAGTCTGGACCAAGGAAGACGAGACCCTCCTGAAGAGGGTGCGTGCCAAGGCGGCGGAGGCGGCCGAGGCCAAGGATGAGTCCCCCTCCAAAGACGCCAAGACGAACTGATCGCGCCTGAGGTGTCCCGTCAGCCGCGGGACGGGTGGAGGCGCAGCGCCGCCAGCCGCTCCCCATTCGACACCCGCGACGCACTCAAGCAGTTCGTCGAGTAGCGTCGGCGAATGAGTCGGGACGGAGGAAGCTAGCCAACCGCGGGACGCATCGCGCTCTTAGGGTCGGCGCGCACGCGCGCTTGAAGTCGCCGCATGCCCCTGAGCCAGCGATCGCGATCGACCGCCTTGCGCCGCACGTACTCCGCCACCTCCGGGTGCGGGAGGATCAGGAACTGCTCCCGGTCCAAGCCTTCGACCACCGCGTCCGCCACTTCCGACGGTTGGATGGCGCCGGGTGTCAGGAAGTTGTCTCGCTCACCTCGCTCGCCCAGCAGCAGACGCGTGCGCACGCCCTGCGGGCAAATCACCGACACTCCCAGGCCGTCGTCGCCGTAGGTGACAGCGAGCCATTCAGCCAACGCCACGGCGGCATGCTTGCTGACAGCGTACGCCAGCGACCCGATCTGCGTCAGCACGCCCGCTGCTGAGGCTGTGTTCAGAAGGTAGCCGCCGCCCCGCTCCACCATCCTGGGCACGAGGTGGCGCGCGGCGTACAGGTGGGCGCGATAATTCACATCCAACACGCGCTCCAGCTCTCGGTCCGCCACCTCCGGTCCGCCCGGATGAGAGATGCCGGCGTTCGAGCAGAAGAGGTCGATTGGGCCGTAGGCCGTCTCCACAGCCTCGACGAGACGCCTCACTTGGCTTTCGGCCGCCACATCGGCACACCGAGCCATGCAGCCGATCCGGGCAGCGGTGGCACGAACGGCATCCTCGTCGACGTCAACTGCCACGACAGTCCGCGCGCCCTCACTTACGAAGCGCTCCGCCAAGGCGCGCCCGATGCCTCTAGCCGCGCCCGTGACCACTACCACCTTCCCTTGCACTCTCACCGCTTGCTCATCCTCCTCCAGCTCCTGCGTGATTCCTCGAAGCCATCGTGCGGCCGTGTTCGAACGCCCAGCTCGGCAGGCGACCGGGCCATCTTGCCTATTCGCTGCCGCCGTACTCAACCCAGATCGGCGTCGACCATGCGATCTGCCCGTCAGCCTGCACCAAGCGGGCGTGGTAGTGCTCCACGCCGTCTGGGGGAGCGTCCTCGTCCCGGTAATCGATCGCGACATCGCTCGATCCGGGCGAAGCCGAGTAGACTACTTCACCGCTCCTGACGATCTCTAGGGACGCGATCGGCGCCGTCCCCGCCGCCCTCAGCTGGAGCTGCGGCGCGTCCCGAGCCGCGATCTCGCGCCCCATCTTCACCGGCTCCACCGCGTTCTCCGGCAGCGCCTCGAATTCAAGGACGATGTTGTCGGTCGCGGCGTATGTCCGCCGCGCCTTGATCGCGTCCAAGATGGCCCGGCTGCTGAGTTCTGAAGCCCAAACGCAGGCATAGGACTGATGAGTGGACTCGTGATCAGAGTTGGAGAGCAGGCCGATCCGCCAGCCCTTCCTCCAAGCGCTCCACACGAATCCGTCCGGCTCCGTCGTGCGGGCCTTGCCCGGAGAGTTCGGCTCCTCGTACGACCCCCTCAGTGCTTGGAAGACCTCAACGACGGGCTCCGCCCGCGGGTCGTTGTCTCGCCAGTCAGTGCCGCCTCCTCCAGCTGTCGTGTGGGCGATCGCGATGTCGCCATGTTGCAGCAGGTCCGGGTAGAGGCGCTCCGCCCAGCTCTCCGCCCCGGTGAACTCCTCGTCGGAAATCGGCACCGGCTGCATGTCGCGGCGGGTGGAGATGATGTTGCGGTGGCCGCCGGGGAACGTGACCGTGCGCTCGTAGCCGAAGAATGTCGCGAACCGGCCGGGCCGTTGGAACATCGTCGCGATCTGCCTCGTTCGCCACCACTGGTACTTGTAGTAGTGGATCCGCTCGGCTCCTGAGTGGTCAGTAACGGCAAGAAAGTCGAGCGCCCCCGCGTCCAGCGCGTAGCGGTACGCAAGCAGGATGTCACCGTCTCGCTGGCTATCCGCGGAGAGGTCTGTGTGGCGGTGGAGGTCTCCCCGGTAGAGGCGCAGCGGCTCCTTGTCCGACCAGCGCGCCGCGCGGACTCGCTCCAAGTCGCGGGCCTCGGTCGGTGCGGCGTCCACGTAGTCCGCAGGGCCGGACGGCAGCTCGACCATTCGCTCGTCGAGAGAAGGCTCAGCGCCGAGATCGAGGTCGGCATACCTGAGTTGCGAGGAGCGCACATGGGGCTCCTCATACGAGCGACCGTCCGTGGGCCAGACGACCACGCCGGCGCCCGATCCTGCCGCGACGGCGAGCTGGGCGTAGGCGCCCCCAGAGCTGAGAGGCAGGTCAGCCGGCGGAAGCCATTCCGCCCCGTCAAACGCGGTCAGGCGAGTCTCGGAGAGTCCTCGAACGGTGTCGTACCAAGGCTGCAGCCGTCGTTGTGGAGCACCGAACTTGACCACCAGCTCGTGCTCGGGGACGGGCTGCCGGAGCAGCATCTTTCGGAAGAAGACGTACGGCACATCGTTGGCCCCCATCACCAGCGTCGGATACTCATGCATGTCGGACATCCAACCCGGCACTGCCGCACTGAGCGAGCTCGCGGGCGCCGTCCAGCGGCCGTTGGCGTACCGCGCCAGGCGGATCTCGCTGGAAGCCCGCACCTGCGTGCCCGGCTTGCCCAAGACGCCCCAGTCCTTGCCCCAGTTGGGCCCGCTTTCCGCCCAAGCCACCCAGACACGCCCGGCGCTGTCGACCGCCACGGACGGCTCGATCGAGCGGTTGGGGCTGGACGGCAAAGTGACGGGCGGGTCGGCCCCGTCGCTGCGCAGCCGCCGTAGGAGCACGTCATAGCTGCCGCTGCCGTAGCTGTCCCAAGCCACCCACACCGAGCCGTCAGGCGCCGCCGCCACGGACGGTGCCCAGTCGTTCGCGTCGGACACGCTGACCCGAACCGGCGCTGACCACGATGATCCGTCGAAGCGGGCGGCCATCACATCCAAGTCGCTGGCTCCGAACTCCTGCCACACGGTCCACAGACCGCCGTCAGCGGCAGTCACCGCTTCGGCGAAGTATTGCCGCGTTCCGGCCGGAGCGACGTAGACGGTCCGGCCCCAGCGGCTCTGGCCGGGGTCGAACGCCCGATCGACTAGCCGCCAGCGCCCGTCCAAGCACTCGCTCCATAGGACATGGACTCGACCGCGGGCGTCAGCAGCGACGGCCGTTCCGTAGTAGTCTCCCCAGTCGGGAGTCACGCGGTAAGTCTCCCAGCGACCCTCCCGCTGCCAAGCCAGATTCACCGCGTTCGCCTCGTTGTGAAACGTCGTCCAAGCGACGAACAGGCCGTCCCCGGTTTGGGCGACAGCGGGAAAGTCGTGCTGGCTGGCTTCGCCTCGCGTGAGCGCCCGGACGGCCGGGCTCATGACGGCGGCGGCATCCCCGCCAAGGAACTCCAGCCGCCTCGCCCGGTCGACGTCGGCCAGAGCGAATGAGAAGTCTCCGTGGTTCGTCTCGACCGTCAGAGTGTCCGAGCCAGCGGCCTCGACACTGAGGAAGACGCCGTTCGGGAGGATCTCGACTCCGTTCGGGAGGCCGGTGCGAAAGCGGTAGCGCGCCGCAGGGGGAATGAAGGCTCGGACATGGAGGTCCCACCCGTTGTCGTCCACGATCCGGTCAGGCCGATTGAAGTTCCAGCCCCACGCGCCATGGATCGATCCGCTTGAGACGCTCGCTTTGCCCGTCCATCGGCGCGGCTCGGGCGAGAGCAGTCCGAATTCCAGCTTCACGACCCGATCTGATGAGGGATGGTCAATGACGGTGGCTGGCGTCTGGACTTGGCTGACCAGCGGCGCCGGCACTGTCGCGAGCGTCGCGGCGAGGACGGCGGGCCAAGTGAGCGGTCTCATTCCTTTGGGAAGGGTACCAAGATCCCCTCCCCCAGACGGTCGGCCAGCCGGACGCCTCGCGGCGCCCCGTTGCGCTGGCCGCGTTGCCGGAATCGACCAGGCCGGCCCGCGAGTGGTAGACTCGCGGATCTCGGAGGAACTCCCTATGAAACGAATCTTCGCCCTTCTCCTGATCTGTGCCGCAACCTGCTTCGCGGCGGACAAGAAGATCGTCGTGCGGGCCCTGTCCGGCGGCTTCGCCTACACCGACTCCGCCATCGAGGCGTACCGGAGCGAGGCGGGGGCGGATGCGGACATCGTCGCCGCCCGTACTCAGGAGGCTCTCGCCAAGGAGATCGTGGATGCGGACGCCGTCATCGGAGGTATCAGCAAGGAGCTGTTCGCGACAGCGAAGCAGCTCAAGTGGGTCCAGGCCACGAGTGCCGGTGTGGAGGCGTACAGCTTCTGGCCGGAGTTCGCGGCGAGCGAGGTTGCGCTCACCAACTGCAAGGTTGTGCAAGGCCCCACGATCGGCGACCACGCCTTCGCCCTGCTGCTCTCGCTGACCCGTGGACTCCACTCCTACCTCCCTAACAAGAGGACTTGGAAGTCCAGGTCGGACGCCCCCAAGACCATGACCGAGCTGCCCGGCATGACGGCCGTGATCATTGGCATGGGAGGGATCGGAACGCAGATCGCGCAGCGCGCCCACGGCTTCGGGATGAGCGTCGTCGGCGTGGACCCCAAGGACCTTCCCGTGAGCGTCTTCGTCCCGACCATCGTTCCTCCGGACAGGCTGGACGAGGTGCTGCCCAAGGCGGATGTGGTGTTCGTCGCGGCGCCGCTCACGCCCGAGAGCGAGGGCATGATCGGCGCGAAGCGGTTCGAGCTGATGAAGCGCGGGGCGTTCTTCGTCGCCGTGTCTCGAGGGCGCCTCTATGACAAGGGAGCCTTGATCAAGGCTATCGACAGCCAGCACTTGGCAGGCGCGGGCCTCGATGTGACGGATCCGGAGCCCCTGCCGGCGGACGATCCTCTGTGGCAGTTCGACAACGTGGTGATCACGCCGCATGTGGCGTCGCATGCGAAGGGATCTGACGACCGCAGGCTCTCGGTGATCACAGGCAACATCGGGCGGTTCGCGAGGGGCGAGCCCCTGACCCACGTGGTAGACAAGTCGGTCGGCTACTGAACGCATCGCGCCCACACCCTCGCGGCCACTTGTTGGGACGCAGAACCACGTTCCCTGCTAGGTGCGGAGGCAGTCTAGAGATGCTGTGAATCCTCATGGGACGAACGAAGGTCCTGTGTCTGTGCTTGCGAGGGGCCCTGAGAATGCGGAGGCTGACCCAGACTCGTCACATAGGGCGGTTCGCCCGGGTAGAGACCTAGTCCCGCGTGGTCAGCAACGAGGTCGGTCGGGGAGTGCGGCACATCCACCCGCCCCTGGCTAGGGACCGGGACTCCGAACGACTCGCCCTGCCCGCAAGAGCTGACATCGTAAGGCTGTCACGCTTCGTGCGACGGATACGGGACAAAGCCTTCGGCATCGGTGCGGATTGTCCACAGCTCGCCGCCGGCAGTCACGAACAGGGTCTTCCAGTCCGCTCCACCGAAGGCGCAGTTGGTCACTTCGTCCGTCGGGATCTGAATGTAGGCCAGCAGCGCGCCGCCGGAGGAGAGGACATAGATCCCGCCCGGGAAGCGGTCGGCCGACTCGAACGGAGGACGCGCGACGCTCCTCCCTGCCGCCACGAACAGCCGCCCCTCCCTATCCATCTCCAAGCCGTCCGGTCCTCGGCCGTCCAGCCAGTCAAAGACGAGCGACTGACTACTCAGATCGACCGATCCATCGCCGTTCATCGGGAAGCGCCACAACTTCCTTGCGCCGCCAACCTCGCTGTTGTTGTTGTCTGCTACGTACAGGTGGCGGTCCTTGGGCGAGACGAGCAGGCCGTTGGGCCGGTCGACCTGGTGCTCGATGATCCGCTCCACTTGCCCCGGCCCGTCAATGCGGTAGACGCCTTCGACTGGGCGACCCGCTGCATCCCGCACGTCCATCCCGTTCCGGGAGCCATAGCGCGGGTCGCTGAAGAAGATGCGACCTTGGGAGTCGATCGTCAAGTCGTTCGGAGAGTTGAACCGGCTCCCCCGGTAGCTGTCCGCAAGAACCGTGACGGCACCATCCGGTTCAGTTCTCGTGACCCTGCGAGAGCGGGCTTCGCAAACCACGAGCCGCCCCTGCTGATCGATTAGCAGACCGTTACTGCCCGAGTCTTCGCGGAACACGGTGATACGACCGTCGGGGCCGCGCTGCGTGATGCGGTCTCCGCCACTGAAGTACAGCGTCCCGCGAGGGTGCCATACGGGGCCCTCGCGAGCGTTGAAGTCGCCTTCCAAGACTGGCGCCGCACCCTCGACGAACGGCCCGGCGGCTCGCGCCAGCGCCGCGACCGCCAGACTCCCGATCACTCTTCTTCGACTCAGCATCCCCCCACCTCCCGACGCAGCGTCCCAGCATAGGCGAGCCGGCTACTAAGTGCAACGCCGTATCGTCGCTGTGTCGCAGGTGCTGCCGGCAGCTCAAGCAACAGCGAAGCCGGCGCCACATGCTGAGGTCCGAGACTGCGGCCGTGGGCAGTTGCTGTGAAATCAGTGGCCAAGTACGTCGCGCAGGCGTCACCGGCCAAGTGTCCATGAAGGCCGACTTCGTTGTCACGCTCGAGGCCGCGGGGCAGTGCAGCGGCCGGTCTTGAGTATCTTGGCGCTATGCTGGGTGCATCAGGTCGAGAAAGAACTTGAATTCTTATTAGTTTCTTAAGATATGTCAGTTAGTTGTTGTTATTAGCAGAATCGGAAGGACTGTTACGAATTCTATACGTATCTAATGATCACATTATACGAGTTAGGTGCCATGTTTTTTTTGGTTCGGGTTAGTCGGGCCCAACTGGTCTGGACCAACCGTCAGAAGGGATGCGGAGACCGCAATGCCGGGCCAGTCGGTTGACCCGAGTTGCTCGCCAGTGAGCCGGACCTGAACAGAGGCAGCCGTGTCTCCGCCAGGAACTTCGAATGGCCGGGCATTCCGAGAACCGCCGGCCGTGATAGACTCCTACCTGCTAGCCGGTGCAGGGGAGCGGCGATTTAGCCAGTGACTCCGACGGAATATCCCGGCTAGCGCTAGGAGGACTTGACTATGCAGCAAACTGTAGTGCCTACGCGAACCATGGTCGCCATCGGAGCGTCGCTGCTCGCCCTCGTCTTGGCGTCTCAGCCCGCGGCAGCCCAGATCCTTTACGGATCGCTGGTCGGGAATGTGGCCGACGCATCGGGAGCGGTCATACCGGGAGCCCAAGTCACGGTGACCAACGAGGGGACGGGTTCATCGCGCGCCGGGGAGTCCACCGCGGCCGGCACGTTCAGCTTCCAGACCCTGGCCGCTGGATCCTATCGGATCGAGGTGCGCTCGGACGGATTCAGCACCTACTCGGCGACCGGAGTTGTCGTGGAGGCCGCCGACGCCACGCGCGTCGACGCAACCTTGGAGATTGGCGAGGTGACGGAGATCGTCGAAGTCAGCGCCAGCGCTGTGCGGCTGCAAACAGACCACGCCGAGGTGCGTGGCGAGGTCGGGACGCACGAACTGCAGAACGTGCCGGTTCCGCTGGGACGCAACTACCAGATGCTGCTCCAGACGATCCCGGGTTTCTCCCCGCCTAGGAACGCGCATTCCGTCCCCGCCAACCCGACCCGCGCCGTCCGCTACAGCGTCAACGGCACAGCTGACAACAACAACAACGTAAGAATCGACGGAGCATCGAGCTACAACCCCAACTTGACTCACATGACGGGCATCAATCCTGCGCTGGAGTCCATCGAAGTCGTGAATGTCACGACCGGCTCATTCGACGCCGACCAAGGCCTAGCGGGTGGTGCGGCTGTCAACGTTCAAATCAAGACCGGCACCAATGAAGTTCACGGCTCTGGGTTCTGGTACCACAACAACCAGCACCAGTCAGCCTATCCCTACTTCAGCGACCGCTCCATTGACAAGCCGAAGTTCATCTACAACCAAGCGGGCGGTACGATCGGCGGGCCGATCAAGAAGAACAAGGCCTTCTACTTCTTCAGCTACGAGCGCACATCGGAGAACTCCAACGCGAATCGCTTCATCAAGGTGCCGACCGCCGCCATGCGCGCCGGCGACTTCTCTGGATCCCCGTTGCCGATCTTCGACCCCCTCTCGGCTGCGATCGGCAGCGAGCGCGAGCGCACGCCTTTCGCCAACAACATGATCCCGGAGTCCAGAGTCTCCCGAGCCAGCCGGATCCTAGCGGACGATCCGGACTGGAGCCTGCCCGACCGTCCCGGAATCGGCGGACTCGGCTTGAACCGAAACAAGCTGGCCGACATCGACTACTCCTTCCTCCGCCACCAGATTGACAGCAAGGCGAACTTCAATTTGTCCGACAAGTGGACCATGTTCGCCCGGCTCAGCTTCTTCTATTACGACCAGTGGAACCCGGCCGCGTTCGGCAACCTGTCGGGCATCTCGGTGCATCCGACGAACTTCCGCACCGACAACGGGTTCGGGCCGACCTACAGCGGAACGCTCTCAGCCACCTACGTGGCAACGCCGAGTCTCGTGTTTGACGCGTACTTCGGATCAACGCTCGTGGACAGCAATGCCTTCGCTGGCAACCTGGATCAGAAGATCGGGCTGGATGTGCTCGGCATCCCTGGGACCAACGGGGACGGCGTGCCGGGCGAAGCCGGCTCGTTCTACGGCGGCATGCCCCGGATGCGCTTCGATTCAGGATTCGGCAATCTGGGCTACCAAGCGACCTCGCCGTTCATTGGGCACGACTATCTGCATCAGTGGGTGGCCAACGGCAACTGGACCAAGGGCAGCCACGAAGTGCGCTTCGGGACAGACATCTTCCTGACCCACATCAACCAGGAGGTTGCCAACTTCCCGGGCGGCGACGCTCCGGCCGGCGGTTTCCGGTTCCGGAACAACACCTCGGGGCGTCCGGGCACGCGGACCAACGACTACAACGCCATCGCGTCCTTCATGCTCGGACTTCCCCGCGAGGCCGCACGAAACTTCCTGACTGGCAAGAACCTGCAGACTCGATCCAGCCAGTGGGCGTTCTACATTCGCGACCGCTGGCAGGTCCGCCCGGACCTAACACTCTCCTACGGCGTGCGCTGGGAGTACTATCCGTTCCCGGTGCGCCCGGACAGAGGAGTGGAGCGGTTCGACATCGACAACAACATCATGTACGTCTGTGGCATTGATTCGGTCCCCCGCAACTG
Source organism: Bryobacterales bacterium (assembly GCA_963662745.2). Lineage (GTDB taxonomy): Bacteria > Acidobacteriota > Terriglobia > Bryobacterales > UBA6623 > VXMF01. The sequence continues at coordinate 225,100 of CAXXUI010000001.1, read as the reverse complement.
CGACCTTCCCCAGAGCAAGCGGCAGTTCGCACCGCGGGTCGGAATCGCTTGGAGGCTGACCGACACGATGGTTCTGCGCACCGGATACGGCCTGACCTACAATCCGTTCAATCTCGGGCGGGACTTGCGCGGGAACTTGCCGACTCAGTTCTCCCAAGCGTTGGCTGTCCCTAACTCGCACTCCTACTCCACCACCCTCGCCGACGGCTTCCCGGACATTCCGGCAGTGCCGGTAGCGGGGCAGATCGAAATGCCGTTGCGAGCGAACGTGGCGACGGCCGACAAGAACTTCGTCCGGGGCTACATCCAGTCCTGGAACCTCAGTTTGGAGAAGCAGTGGGGCGAGTGGATCGGCACTGCGTCCTACGTGGCGACTCGGTCGACGCGGCAAATGTCACGCATCGAGGCGAATTGGTCTGACCTCGGCACGGGCAATGGCGGGCGACGGCTGCGGCTGCTGTACGGACGGACGGCAAACACACTCTTCTGGGGGTCAATCGGCACTCCGATGTATGATGCGCTGCAGGTCAAGATCGTCCGGCGAAGCCAATCCGGCCACAGCTTCAACCTCGCCTACACATGGGCCCACGGCCGAGGGTACACGTCCGAATCATCCACTGCGCAGCCTCGGGCGAGACATCCCGAGTACTACTGGAAGAACCGAGGTCCGCTAAGCAACGATATCCGGCACAACTTGGTCGTCTCCAACGCGTACGAGCTTCCGTTCGGGAGAGGGAAGAGATTCGCGCAGCAAGGAGTGCCGGCGGCCATTCTGGGCGGCTGGCAGGTCAACGCGCTGGCAGCGCTGTACACGGGCCGGCCATCAACACCGACCGCTCCCAACGGCTCGCTCAACAGCCAAGGCTCCGGGCAGTACGCGGACTGCCTCGCCCCGTGGCGCAAGATCGGCGACCCGGACGAATGGTGGGACGTCTCGACATTCGCCGACCCCGCCGACCAAGGCGGCACGCCGCGCTTCGGCACCTGCGGATCGAACGTGTTGCGAGGCCCCGGCCTGATCAATCTTGATCTGAGCCTGTTCCGGCGGTTCCAAGTCACGGAGAAGGTGAACATCCAGTTCCGTGCCGAGAGCTTCAATTTCTCCAACACACCGCATTTCTCGAACCCGAACTCAAATGTCGCAAGCAGCGGGTTCGGCACGGTGGGTGGAGTGCAGAATACAGGTCGCGACGGAAACGACCAGAGGTTCTTCCGACTGGGGCTGCGCATCGGATTCTGAGGTTGCCGCCCGGTCTTCAGCAGGCAACTGGTAGGACCGTGCAATACCGGAACCGGTCTGGCAAGATCGGTTCCGGCTGTGCCGGCCAAGTCGGGCTTCAGGAGCCGTGGCGCTTCCACTCTCAGTCAGTTAGGGACCTCCTCAGAGACGGCCTTCAGGCAGCCAGCTCGGGCGCGGCCCAAGGAACCTGGATTGTCGGCCACTGCACAGCGCGAAGCGTCGAAGGCCACCTCGTTGCGATCCCTCGGTGTGAGGCAGTTCCGCTACGTGCAGAACGGACGGCACAGAGACAGAATCCCACCTTGAATCAGCGTGAAGTGTGCCGCCCGGTGCCTGCTCCTCATCCGCCGGCCCAAGATCCACTATCGTGGGACGAGAAATTCTCCGGCTAGACGCCATCCTCACATGTCCGGGAGTCGCGTGCGGACTTTGGAGGCACGGGCACACGAGAAGCAATAGCACGTGACGAACCTCGCCCCTGCAGGTTGCAGCCAATGGCCCACTCCGTAAGCAGCCACCTCGGCATCCAAGTCCGCTCGTACGACCATTCGATTCGCCGCTTCATTCCCGGCTACACCAAGATGCTGGAGGTCGCCGCCGGCGAGGTGGTTGTACGGAAGCCTCAGTTGGTCGTGGACCTAGGAGCAGGCACCGGAGCGCTGTCCAAGGCGATTCTCACAGCGGACGATCGCTGCGAACTGACCCTGCTCGACGTCGACCTCGCGATGCTCGACCTAGCACGAGAGAGGCTGTCCGCTTTCCGAGATCGCGTTCGCTTCGCCGAGCGGACCTTCCTCAGCCCCCTTCCGTCCTGTGACTCCTGCGCAGCGTCGCTGGCACTTCATCACGTGCGCACCATCGAGGCCAAGCGCAGGCTGTACGGCAGAATCTGGAACGCCCTCAACGCAGGCGGCGTCTTCGTCAACGCCGACGCCGCCATGCCGACCGGATCCGCACGCCGCGACGCCGTCATGAGCGAGTGGGTGCATCACATGGTGACGCGGGGCATCGCAAGACAGGACGCACTGGACCACTTGGACCAATGGGCCGAGGAGGACACCTACTTCCCGCTGCAAGACGAACTGGCTGCCATGGCAGCGGCCGGCTTCGCAGCGAAGTGCGCTTGGCGGAAGGGCCCCGTGGCCGTGCTGGTAGGCGAGAAGGCGGACTAGTCGATCATTGCGGCGTTCGTCACCGACCGCTTGCCGCGGAGTTCCGAACAACCTTGAGCGCCTGCAGGATTTCTGCGTCGTTCGGCAGGAACCGCTCCGCCTCGATCAGTTCGACTTCCGCCTCAGCGTAAGCCCCCGCGTGGGCGTATACCAAGCCGAAGTTCTTGTGGATCTGGCCCTTGGCCGGGCAGTCTCCACACGCCTCCAGCGCTTGCCGGAAGAGTTCATACGCCCTGTCCCACCGCTTCTCAGCGGATGCTGCGAGGGCGAAGTTCCATAGTGCGCCGGCCCGGTCGGTGTCCTGCTTCTCAGCCCGCAAGTCCGCGAATCGTGTCCGGTACGCCTTCGCACTGGCAGGGTCGGTCCCCTGAAGGGCTTGAGCAAGGTTGTACAGGGCTTCCATGTGGCGCGAATCGAGCTCCAAGACTCTCTTCCAGTGCCGCACAGCCTCTTCGGAGCCGCGCGCCTCGGCGACGGCTAGGCCGAGGTCGTAGTGTACTTGAGGATTGCCGGCGTCCAGTTCCGCGGCGCGGCCCAGCAACGTAGACGCTAGCTGGGCGTTCCCTTCAGCTCGCTCCATCGTTCCTAGCAGGTGCAATGCTCCGGCTGCCCGGCCATTCACCTCGACGGCCCTCTGCAGCGCCCGCCGTGCCTCGTCCGTCCGTCCGAGATCGTTCAACGCCCGACCTCGGTTGTAGTGCGGGCCGAACGAATCGGGAGCGAGCTCGGCTGCTGCGTCGAACTCCACCAGCGCCTCCTCGAATCTCCCGCTCTCGGCCAGCGCGATGCCGAGGTTCAGACGCGCCTGCGGGGAGGATGGACCTTCTTCAATCAGGTAACGAAAGTGCGGCACCGCATCCAGCGGGCGACCGAGGCGGGTCAGCACCATTCCGAGCGCCTCGCGGGCCGCGAGGTTGCCAGGAGACAGCGTCGCCGCCGCCGAGACGCTCTCCAAGGCCTCTCGGAACCTACCAGCCTGCGCCTGGCTCAGCCCTAGGTTCAGACGTGCCTCGGCGTAGTCCGGTCGCAGCTCAACCGCCTTGCGGAACATCGCCTCGGCATGGCTGCCCCGCCCTAGGAGCTGGTAAGCGACTCCCAAGTTGGCATGCGCTTCAGCATTCAACGCATCCTGGCGGATGACTTCTTGGTACAGTTCCTTCGCCTGTTCAGCATCACCGGCCTGCATGCGCTCATCGGCTTGGCCCATCAGCACGGAGATCCTCGACTCGCTCTGCTGCTGGGCCCGGAGCCCTTTGAACGCGTCCATCTCGCCCGCTGCCGCCTGCGTTTCACCGATCCGGGTCAACAGGCGTCCCAACCTGTATCGGTAGTCGGGGTTGCCGGGCTCCAAGCCGACCGCCTTTTCGAAGGACTTCCGAGCCTCGCCATCCTCACCCGCCAGCTCAAGTACAGCCCCCAGGTTGAACAGCGCGTCGGCGTGGCCGGGGGCCAGCGTCACAGCTCTCCGCAAACCCTCCAGCGCTTCGGACTGACGGTCCAGCCTGCGCAACGCGAGACCCCGGGCGTAGTGGTAATCGAAGCTCTCGGAAGCGTCCGCCGTCAGGCTGGCATACCTGTCCAACTCCTCGAGGGCCTCGGCGTGGCGGTGGCTTGACACGAGCACCTTGCCTAACGCGAGCCTCGCCGCTGCAGACTCCGGAGCCAGTTCAAGGCCGGCTCTGAGCGCTTGCGCGGACTCTTCGTGGCGGCCCAGCTCCCCCAGCACCGCACCTAGATTGAAATGCACCAGCGGCTCAGACGGATAGTCTCCAGCTGCTCGCTCAAGGACCACCAAGGCCTCGGACGGCGAACCGGCCCGCCTCAAGCGGTCCCCCTCGGCCAAAACCAAGCTCGCTGACTGGGCCGCAAGGGCAGGCACCAGCATGATGGCCGCAACCACGATTCCCAAACCACGACGAAAGGCCGGCCGGCGTAGCTGCCTAGCGGCGCCTGACCTGTGAACGGGTCGCCGTGCCACCAGCATCAACCGTGAAGATACCAGCATCCGAAGGACGGCCCCGCCGCCGCCATTGGGCCAGCCTGCCGAACTGGCCGGCAGGCTGGCTCTCGCTGCTCTTCTAGGCGGCACCGCCCTCCGCTAGAAGTAGAGCTTGAGACCCATCTGGATCTGGCGTGCCCGATTGGCCGTCCCGAGCACGCGGCCGAAGTTGCCGCGGCTGACGTTGGCAGACGGAGCGGCGTACTGCGGCGTGTTGAAGCCGTTGAAGAATTCGACCCGGTACTCGACTCGCGTGGACTCAGTGACGTTGAACACCTTGAAGAACGAAAAGTCAATGTTGTTGATGCCGTCCGCGCGCAGGCTGTTCCTCCCGGCGTTGCCGAACGTACCAGTCTGCGGCACCGCGAACGCCGCCGTGTTGATCCAAGCCGCGGGCGTGGGATTCGAGAGCTCCGGATTCCCCACGTAGTCCGGACGGTAGCGCCCGTTTGGCAGGCCCGTGCCGGCGATGTCGCCGTTGACGGTCGGCGTGTACGGCTGACCCGATGTGAACAGGGCCAGACCGTTGAACCTCCAGCCACCCAGAATGGCCTGCAGCGCCGGGTTCTCGAACCGCACCGGCAACTCGTAGACCCAGTTGAAGTTCAGGTTGTGCGTGAGGTCGATGCCTGCCACGCTCCGGTCGATGTTGAAATTGTACGGATTCTGCTGGGAGCAGCTCTCGACGAACCACCCGGTGCAGCCGATGTCGATCGACTTGGACCATGTGTAGTTGACCATGAAGGAGAGCCCCCGACTGAACCGGCGGTTGTACTGCGTCTGCAGAGCGTGGTAGTTGCTGCGCCCCCACGAAGTGAGGTAGTTGTTGGCCCGGAACAGGGGGAACGGGGCCCGCTGCCGGGCCTCGGACCGCGGGCCGGGTGTCAGCGCCACGTTGTAGAAGGTGCCCAGCGGCTGGCGCCGGTTGCCGGACCCGACGTAGTTGACCGACAACACGGTGGCCTCGTCGAGCTGCCTCTGGATGCCGAGGTTCCATTGCATCGAGTAGGCGTTGTCCATGCGCGGATCCGAGTACCACGCCCCCTGATCGTAGGGAGTCGCCGTCGGCAGAATGCCGGTGGGCGCGGGATTCTTGGCCGAGACGTCGGGCAGCGAGTCGGCAGGATTTGTTCCGTTCGCCTGCTTGCGCCCTACGTCGGGCCAGGTGTGTCCCAAGTTCTGCGTGTTCTGCGTGACTCCCGCGAAGTTCTCGTAGTAGATGCCGGAAGAGAGCCGGATGGCGGTTCGGTCGTTCAGCCGGTAGGCGAGCCCGAAGCGGGGCTGCCAGCTGATCGGCCACGGCTCCTGAATGTAGCCGTCGCCAGACACCACCTGCACGCGGTCGGGAAGCGCGCCGCTCGGATCGGGTAGACACGGCGCCACGCGCTTCACTTCGCACGTTTCAGGAACGGCGGTCACCCAGTAGATCCCCTCGTTGTAGTCGATGTTTCCGAACTCGAGGGTGTTCTCCTCCCGGTTGCCGAACCGAGGCAGAACCGTGCGGTCGACTCGCAGTCCGAAGTTGATGGTCAGCTTCGGAGTGACCTTCCACTGGTCCTGGGCGAAGAAGGAGTACAATGCTCCGTCGCGGGCGCGCTTGTGGAAGTCGCGACGCGACCACGCGTTCGGGACGTTCAGCAGGAAGGATGCCAGCGGGTGCCCCGTGCTGCCGGGGCTGTCAGGGCTGGCTGTGCCCACGGTGCTGAAGTTGTTGGTGTGGTCGTTGGTGGTTCCGAAGTGCCCGATGACGTTGTATTCGGCCCCGAACTTGAGCGTGTGCACGCCGGAGATCTTCGTGTAGGTCCCCTTGTACTGCCAAGTGTCGCTGGTGCGGGTGAAGCCCGTCCTCTCTCCGCCACCAAAGTACTGAGCGACGCCGACATTCGGAACGAACGTGCTGCCGCTCCGAAAGCCTCCTGCGAAGTCAGGGTTCCAGCCCACCGTGGAGATGAAGCCGTCCGGTAGGTTGGTGAACGAGTTGCCGGTGTCCCTCTTCACGTCCGTGCGGGCGAAGGACACCTGCAAGATGCTCGTAGGGTCAAAGGTGTGGACCCAGTTCGCCGCGACGTTAAGGTTCTCGATGTCGACGAAGCTGGTGAAACCTTGGCGGCCCGCGGTGCCGACCTGGCCGCTGTCTTGGGCGCTCCAGCGCACGTAGGCCGTATCAGACTCGCTGAAGTGCTGGTCGATGCGCCCCGAGTACTCGTATTGGTCCAACTTGGTCCCGGTCGTGTCCCGCTGGTTGAGGTTGCCCAAGTCCGTGCCGAGGTCGATAGGCATCGGAACGGTCTGGTCCAAGTAGTAGGCGAAGCCGGGATCAATCCGGCTCTGGGGAATCACGTTCCCCGGAAAGGGGTCCCGGACGGCGCTGCCGTCCGGCCCGGTTCGGTTGGAATACGGATCGAAAATCTGGCGGGCCTCGTCGCTGAGGTCACCGCTGCGGTTCGCAGCGGTCGGTGAGCGGTAGTTGCGGTTCGCCGGGGTCCGGTTGGTAAACCCCTGGAATGCCGCGAAGTAGAAGGTCTTGTTGCGGACGATCGCTCCGCCGACCGTTCCCCCGAACATGTTCTGGGCGAGAGCGGCCCGATCCGCGAGGAATGTGTCGCGGGCATCGAGATTGTCGTTGCGGTGGAAGGCCCACAGACTGCCGTTCGTGTCGTTGGCGCCGCCCTTGGTCACCACGTTCACAACGCCGCCAGTGACGCCGCCGAATTCTGCCAGATCGTTGTGGGACTGGACTTTGAATTCCTGAATCGCGTCAATGATCGGCGGAACCGCGTAAGTGCTGGTCATTGTCCCTTGGTTGTTGACGCCGTCCGTGAGGAACAAGTTGCTGCGATTGTTCTGGCCGTTGATCGAGGGGAAGCTGAACGTTCCGACCGATGTGCTGCCAAAGCCCCCCCTGTTCTGAGCAACATTGACCGGCGAAGCTCCGGGCGTCAGCATTAGCAGCTGCGTGAAATTGCGCCCGTTCAGCGGCAGGTCGACGACCTGCTGCTCGGTCATCGCCGTCCCCAGCTCGGATGAGGAGGACTGGACCCGGGCGCCGACCGCCTCGACGGTCACCGACTCGGTGACCGCCCCCACCTCGAGCACGATGTCGAATGTCGCGGTCTGGTTCACGACGAGCACGAACGGCTCGATCGCCGCCGTGCGGAAGCCCTCAGTGCTGGCCGAGATGGTGTAGTAGCCGGGAAGGATGTTGACGAAGCCGTACGTGCCGAGCGCGTTGGTCTCGGCCCGGCGCTCGACTCCTGTCTCGACGCTGGACAGGACGACCGCCGTGCCGGGCACGACCGCGCCCTGCTGGTCGGTCACCGTACCGTTGACGGCCGAGCTGGACGCTTGGCCGAACGCCTCGCCGGCGAACACCGCCAGCAGGCATGTCAGCGCCATCCCGAACCGCCAAGCGATCCTCGCCGTCAACTTGCCATTGAACCTGTAGTCAATCATCTTTAATCCCCCTGAGCAGGTGGCATCATGGATGCGCACGCCCTATGCGAAGCACCAGCAGCCATGGCCAACCCCGGCCCGAGTATAAACCGTACGGAGGATGCCGATCAACCCCAAGGCTCATCGACAGGTCGTCACGATGTAAAGTCGACGAAAAACTGGGGCCGCTACCGCAGATCCCGGGGGTCGCAGCCGCTAGTCGCACGGGCCACGCCGGGAGCTTCTTGGAGCGCCTCCGGCCCCAGACCGCATGCCGGGCGCGCCGGTGCCGAGCAGGAACGGCTCTCAGCGCCGGTTTGGCTGCAGCGGTAGCAGTGCTCGGCCTCCTGCAGAGTGAACTGGCCGCTCAGGGCATGGCCGCCGCCGGTCGGCGGGACCGCCCGCCCGTTCCGCTCCCAGACAGCCTCGTTCCGCCCGAAGTAGAGTACTTGGACATCGCAACCGATGCGGGACTCGCGGCCCATCGCCGCCCCGACAGCATCGGCCCAGTGCGCTATCTGCCGGAAACGACAGGCTCCGGAGTAGCCCTAGTGGACTACGACAACGATGGACTGCTGGACCTGTTCGTGGTTGGCCCCGGAAGACTTGGGCCCGACAGCGACGAGAGCACTCGGGCGCCAGAGAGAATTGGCCGCCCAAGCGCCCTGTACAGGAACTTGGGCGGCCTGCGGTTTGCGCTCGCGGGCCAAGAGGCGGCAGGGGAGGCTGAGGGCTGGGGGCAGGGCGTCTGTGCCGGGGACGTTGACGCGGACGGCTTCACCGACCTGTTCGTCACGCGCTGGGGCCGGGACACTCTGCTGCGCAACATGGCCGGCTCGGGATTCCGTGAAGTGGCGTCCGAACAGGGAGGGCCTGCCGACGAGACACGCTGGAGCACGGGCTGCAGCTTCCTTGACTATGACAGGGACGGCGATCTGGACCTGTTCGTGGCGCATTACGTCGACTTCGACCTGCAGACCACGCCGGCTCCCGGCGACGCCCCGCAGTGCGCGTGGCTGGGCGCTCCGATACCCTGCGGGCCACGAGGTCTCGCGGCGGAGTCAATGTCGCTGTACGCCAATGACGGCGCAGGGCGATTCCGCGACATCACATCGGAATCCGGAATCGCGACGCGGAAGCGCTACTACGGGCTGGGTGTCCTAACCTCCGACTTCGACGGCGACGGCTGGATCGATGTCTTCGTGGCGTGCGACTCCACCCCGAACCTGCTGTTCCGCAACCTGCGCGACGGGACGTTCGAGGAGTCTGGGCTGACTTCAGGAGCGGGCTACAGCGAGGACGGGCAGGAGCAGGCCTCGATGGGGACAGCAGCGGCCGATTACGACGGAGACGGGCAGCTCGACGTGTTCGTGACAAACTTCGCCGCAGACACCAACACGCTCTACCGGAACCTAGGGTCTTCTCAATTCAAGGACGTCACGGTCGGGGCCGGGCTGGCGACGGTCACGCGCTTCGTCGGCTGGGGTACGGACTTTCTGGATGTCGATCGCGACGGCTGGCCGGACCTCTTCTTGGTCAACGGCCACATCGCCCCCACCGTCGGCGGGGCGGCTTCGGGGGCAGGCTTCGCTCAGCCCCGGCTGCTGTTCTGGAATCGCGGTGACGGCATCTTCCACCCCCTGTCCGGCGAGGCGGGGCCGGGCCTCGCGGAACCACGCCCGTCCCGCGGCTCGGCTGTCGGGGACCTCGACAACGACGGCGACTTGGAGATCGTCGTCACCCATCTGGACGAGTCCCTCTCGCTGCTCCAGAACCAAGTCGAGCCAGCCGGCAACTGGATCTCGGTGCGGGCGCTGACGCGCACGGGCAGCGACGCCGTCGGGGCACGAGTCACGGTCGTCACGGCCAGCCGCAAGCTCGTCTCCGAAGTGCGCAGCGGGGGCAGCTACCTCTCGCAGGGCGACTTCCGCCAGCACTTCGGGCTCGGCGGCGAGCCGTCGGTGCAGGTTGCAGTGCGCTGGCCTAACGGAACAGCGCGGTCAGCGAGGACGGTCGGGGCGAACCAACTAGTAACGTTCGTCGAGCCGCACCGGAACTCCGGCGCGCCAACCCGAGACTCGCAGATTCGCTAGCATGAGGCGATGCCCGGTCTGACTCGACGAGGCTTCTTGCGCGCCGTGGGAGGAACCTGCGGAGCAGCAACCGCGTGCGCGTCCCAAGCTGGCAGGCCCAACGTAGTCATCATCTACACTGACGACCAAGGCACGCTCGATGCCGGATGCTTCGGATCCGGCGACATCCACACGCCGAACATCGACGCCTTGGCCAGCCGGGGCGTCCGCTTCACGCAATCCTACGCCCACACGGTGTGCTGCCCTTCCCGCTCCCAACTGCTGACAGGGCGCGTCCCTCAGAGGTCCGCGGTAACCAACTGGCTCTCCAACCACCCGTCGGACGAGAACGGGCGAAACATGCTCGCCAGCGAGGTCACGCTAGCGGAGGTGCTGAGAGACAACGGCTACCGGACCGGCTTGGCCGGCAAGTGGCACCTCGGTGCCAAGCCCGGCCACCAGCCGCAGGACCAAGGTTTCGACGAAGCCTTCGGGCACTTCGGTGGCTTCATCGACAACTACGAGCACAAGTTCCTGCACTCGAACCCGGAGCGCCCGCCATTCCACGACCTCTACCGCAACGGACGGGAGGTGTTCGAGGACGGACGCTACTTCCCGGACCTGGTGGTCCGGGAGGCCACGCGGTTCATCGTCGAAAACAAGGACCGACCCTTCTTCCTGTACTGCGCGTTCAACGTGCCGCACTACCCGGAGCAGGCCGACCCGAAGTTCCTCAAGATGTACGACGGCCTGCCGATGCCGCGGCAGTCCTACGCGGCGATGATCACCACGACGGACGACCGCATTGGCCAGGTGCTGAGGGCGCTCGATTTGTGGGGCCTGCGGGACAACACGATCGTCGTATTCATGAGTGACAACGGCCATTCGACAGAGACGTTCGCCAATTGGGGCGTCAGCTACGGGGCGCACGGCGGCGGCGGCAACACCGGCCGCTGGCGGGGGGCCAAGGCCAGCCTGTTCGAAGGCGGCATCCGCGTGCCCTCGGTGCTCAGCTTCCCGGGCCGGGTGCCCGAGGGCGAGACTCGCGACCAGACCGTTTCGAACATGGACTTCTTTCCGACCATCTTGGAGTTCTGCGCCGCGGAAGCGCCCTCCTACGAGGTGGACGGGCGCAGCTTGGCGGCTGTCCTGCAGTCAAAGGACGCACCGTCCGAGCACTCGGTATTCCACTGGATGTGGCAGGACCAGTGGGCGGTGCGGGAAGGCGACTGGAAGCTGATCGGCAACGGAAGGGACACGACGGGGCTGCAGTCGCCCCACGCGCCCCGCAAGGAAATGGGCGAGCTTTATCTTGCGAACCTGGCCGAGGAGCAGCCCGAGGCCCTCAATCATGCGGCGCGCCGCCCCGATCTCGTCGACTGGCTGCGGAGAATGCACGAGGAGTGGCTGCGTGACGTGACGCCCTGATCCATAGGGACGTGTCGCGCCTGTATACTCGATTGAACGGCCCAGTGCGCAAGTTGGCTCTAGCCCTCGCCACCCTCGGCTTGCTGTCTCCGACCCGAGCCCGCGCAGAGGTCGACCCGGCGGCGGCAATTGGGATCCTCCAGGAGCGATGCGCCTCCTGCCATGGCGAGCCCCGCATGTCGGGCTTGGACCTGCGGTCACTGCAGGGTCTGCTGGAGGGCGGCAGCAGAGGGCCGAGCATCGTGCCGGGCGACGCCCGGGCGAGCGGGCTCTACCAAGCTGTCTGCTGCGACGGCGAGCTCAGAATGCCGCTCCAAGGCAATCCGCTCAGCGCTGCCGAACTCGGCGTCATTGAGTCTTGGATTGACGCTGGTGCCAAGTGGCCCGCCGGAGCGGCGAGCATTCGGTCCGAACCGTGGTGGTCGTTCCAGCCGGTCGTTCGACCGGCCGTCCCTCAGCACGGGGTGGCCTGGGCCCGATCGCCGATTGACCGATTCATCGCGAGGGGCTGGGAGGAGAGCGGGCTTGCCGGCGTGCGGGAGGCCGACCGACGGACCTGGATCCGACGGGCCACCTACGACCTGCACGGGCTGCCTCCGACGCCCCAAGAGGTGGAGGCGTTCCTCACGGATGAATCGCCCGCAGCGTTCGAGGCCGCCGTCGAGCGGCTGCTGGAATCGAAGCGGTACGGCGAGCGCTGGGGGCGCTACTGGCTGGATGTGGTCCGCTACGCCGACAGCGGCGGGTTCGAGACTGACATCTACTTCCCTGACGCATGGCGCTACCGCGACTACGTGATCGGGTCCTTCAACGATGACAAGCCGTTCGACCGGTTCATCCTCGAGCAAGTCGCGGCGGACGAGATCTGGCCGGACGACCTCGAGCTGCGCGGATCCTACGAGATCCCACCCGAGAAGCGGCGCAACTTGGAGGCCCGCATCGGAACGGGCATGTACACGGTCGGGACGGTGTACCACGAGGCGGCGCTCAACGGCCACCAGCTGCGCTACGAGTGGCTGGTCGACGCGGTGGACATCACAGGTGAAGCGTTCCTAGGCCTGACCGTCGGTTGCGCCCGCTGCCACGATCACAAGTTCGATCCACTGACTCAGCAGGAGTACCACGGGCTGATGGCCTTCTTCGAGGGGACCGAAATCCGGCGCATTCCTGTCGTCCACAAGATGTCCGAACTCGGACACTACTCGGCCTACCCGAGGCAGCTGAAAGTGTTTGAGTACCAGCGCGCCCTCAAGGATCTGGAGAGTTCGGCTCGGAAGCGGATGACCGACCGCATCGCGGGGCGTTTCCCCGACGACGTGGTGACCGCCTTCCGCATCCCCAAGGCCGAGCGGACCGTGCAGCAGCAGATGCAGGCGGCCATCTTGGAGCGAGCACTGACCGAAGCGGGCCTGCTGGAGAATCCGGGCGGCTACGCCGCCGAGCTGCCCTACACGCCGGAGGAGCGCTCCCGGCGCGAGACGCTGATCCGGGAACTCGGCGAGGCGGCTGCAGGAGCGCGCTTCGCGCTGCCCACGGCGACCGTCCTGGGGCGGGCGGAGGTGCGCTACGCAGTGCGCATGACTGACCGCGGCGACTGGCGACCGACCGGAGAGTCCGTGAGTCCGGCTTTCCCGAGCGCGCTCGGCGGCACTGCGACTGCCGCCAGCGCCGATCGTCGCACGGCGCTGGCGACATGGCTGGCCGATCCCTCGAACCCGCTGCCAGCCAGAGTAATGGCCAACCGCACTTGGCAGGGCCACTTCGGGCGGGGCCTCGTCGGGACGCCCAACAATTTCGGCCGGCAAGGCGAACTGCCGGCGCATGCGGAGCTGCTGGACTGGCTGGCGGCCGAATTCGTGGAGAGCGGCTGGAGCGTCAAGCACCTGCACCGCCTGATCATGCTGTCGAGCGTCTACCGCCTCTCCTCGCGGTTCGACGCGGCCAACGCCGCAGCCGATCCGGACAACCGGATGATCTGGCGGATGAACCGCCGGCGGCTGGACGCCGAGAGCGTGCGCGACGCCGTGCTCGCGGTTGCGGGCACCTTGAACCTGAAGGCGGGCGGACCTCCCGCGCGACCGCCGCTCTCTCCCGAAGAGCGGCTCGGAATGTGGAATCAGGACCACTGGCCAGAGTCGCTGGACCCCGCCGAGCATCGACGGCGCAGCGTGTACGTCTTCGCCAAGCGACAGTTCCCCTACCCGATGTTCAAGACCTTCGACGCCCCGGACCCGGCAGCGAGCTGCGGGCGCCGGGCGGTCACGACCGTCGCTCCGCAGGCCCTGACGCTGCTCAACAGCGACTTCGTCGTCGAGGCGTCGCGGTCCCTCGCCCGACGCCTCGAGTCCATCGACCAGCCGGAGCGGAAGGTTGATCGCGCCTGGAAGCTGGCCTTCGCCCGCCCCGCGTCGCAGACGGAGCGCGCCGCAGGCGCGGCGATGCTGGCCGAGGCCGGCCCTGAGGAGTTCGCGCGGATGATCTTCAACCTGAACGAGTTCGTGTACATCGATTGAGGGCGACCATGCAGAGCAAGCACGCGGCCAGCCTACCTTCCCGGCGCCAGTTCCTGGAGAACGCCGGACTCGGCTTCGGCGGACTCGCAGCCTCGTTGCTGCTCGAGCGCGACAGCATGGGGGCTCCGGCCTCCAACCCCTTGGCGCCCAAGCCAGCCCCGCTCCCGGCACAGGCCAAGAGCGTCATCTTCCTCTTCATGCACGGCGGGCCCAGCCATCTCGACACGTTCGATCCGAAGCCCCTGCTCCAGCAGCATCACGGACAGCCCGTCCCTGAGTCCTTTCGAACCCTCGACTTCCAGTTCACCAAGATGGATCGCGTGCCGCTGCTCGGCTCGCCACGGACCTTCCGGCGGCGCGGTGAGTCCGGACTTGAGGTCTCGGACCTGTTCTCCCATGTCGGCCGCCATGCCGACGACTTGGCGGTGATCCGCTCCTGCCACCACGACGGCTTCACGCACATCACGGGGCAGAACTGGATGAACACCGGCTGGGCGCAAGTCGGTCGACCCAGCCTGGGCTCGTGGGTGGTGTACGGGCTGGGCTCGGAGAGCGAGGACCTGCCGGCCTACGTGGTCATGCTCGACGGCGGGATCAAATCCGGCTCGCCGGCTTACGGGTCAGGCTTCCTGCCCGCCATGTACCAGGGCACCCTGCTGCGCAGCGAAGGGCCGCCCATCCTCAACATCCGACGGCCAGCGGGAACCGACGCCGCCGGCCAGCGGCGCCTGCTGGATCGCTTGCAAGCCTTCAACCGCCGCCACCTCGAGGCGCGCGGCGAGGACTCGGAGCTGGCGGCGCGCATGAACGCCTACGAACTGGCCTTCAGAATGCAAGCGTCGGCGCCGGAGGTGGTCGACCTCTCGCAGGAGACCGCGGCGACCCAAGCCCTGTACGGCCTCGACAGCGACGTCACCCGTCCGTTCGGGAAGCAGTGCCTGCTGGCGCGACGGATGGTGGAGCGCGGCGTGCGGTTCGTCCAGCTGTACTCAGGGTGCGCCACCAACGGCCCGAGTCCGGGCTGGGACGGGCACAACCAGATCGACCAGAACCACGAGACGATGGCGGCCCAAGTCGACCGACCCATCGCCGGCCTGCTAGAGGACCTCAAGGCCCGCGGGCTGCTCGGAGAGACGCTGGTCGTGTGGGGCGGCGACTTCGGACGCACGCCGTTCACCGACGGCGGCGAGAGCGGGGCCCGCAACAACGCGGGACGAGACCACAACCCCTACGGCTTCACGGTCTGGATGGCCGGCGGGGGAGTCCGCGGCGGGCAGGTGGTGGGGGCGACCGACGAGATCGGCCTCAACGCCGTGGAGGACCGCGTCCATGTCCACGACCTGCATGCCACCATGCTGACCCTGCTTGGACTGGACCACGTGAAGCTGAGCTACCCCTTTCAAGGACGGGACTTCCGCCTCACCGACGTGGGCGGGAGCAACAACCTCGCGCGCAGGCTTACCTCGGGCTAGATTCGGCGGCGGCTCAATCGGCCCCGTCCGCTTCGTACACCAGCTGTCCGCCCAGATAGGTGCGTTCGACCTCGATCTGTCTGACCTCGTCAAGCGGGCACTCCAGAATGTCCCGGTCCAGCACGACCATGTCGGCCAGCTTGCCGGCCTCGATGGTTCCCTTCTCGTGCTCGCTGAAGGTGATGTAGGCGTTGTTGGCGGTGTACAAGCGGACCGCCTCTTCCCGCGTGATCCGCTCCTGCGGGCCGAGCGCCTCATCCATCCATCTCGGCTGGCGCCGCAGCGTAATCCACATTCCGAAGAAGGGATTGTACGGATTGATGGAGCGCATGCTCCCGACCTTCTGCATGTGGTCGGAGCCTCCGCCAACCGTCACGCCGGCCCGGACGAGGCTGCGGTACGGCTGGAAGTAGCGGAGCCGCGCCGCGCCGAACTGCTTCAGGAGCGTGGCACCGTCGCGCTCCAGCCACGCGGGCTGCAGATCGGCGACGACTCCCAGCTCCGCCATGCGCTCGATCGCCTCGGGGCTCATGAAGTTGGAGTGCGTGATGCACGGCCTCATCGGCGCCACTAGGAACTCGTCGTTGATCTCTCCGTAGGCGTCAAGGAGCGCATGCACGGCCCCGTCGCCGACTGCGTGGGCCGTGGGCTGCAAGCCGTGGGCCAGCGCCAAGCGCGTGATGGCGTACGACTTGCCCGGCGGCACGAACCGCAAGCCGCGGTAGCTGGGATCGGTGATGGAGTACACCTCGCTCACGCCCCAAGGCTCCCGCATGTAGGCGCTGCCGGTCAGCATTCCGCCGTCCATGAAGAACTTGATCCCTCCGATCCAGAGCATTGGGTCGGGCCGGCTCCTAGGATGTCGCGCCAGCTTCGAGATGGCAGCCTCGATATCCTCCAGGGGCTGCTGAGCGTCGATGGCATGGCTCACGAACAGGCGGACGGTCAGCTCGTCCGATTCCAGCAAGTCCTCGTACAGCCCGACCGCCGTCGGGTTGGCGTTGCGGTCGGCCACGGTGGTCAGCCCAACTCGGTTGTAGGCCGCGAACAGCTCCTTGAGGCGCTGCCGCTGGTCGCCTCGTTGGGGCTGCCTCTGGCTCTCTGTGAAGCGGATCAAGTGCGCGCCGCTGCGAATGATTCCGGTAGGCTCCCCAGACTCGTCCCGCTCGATCCGCCCGAGCTGGCCGCGAGGGACGCGGAACTCCTTGTCAATCCCGCTCAGCTCCAAGGCCAGCGAGTTCAGGGAGGCGTCCGGTCCGGTGCGGAAGTAGGCCGCGTGCTTGGGGGCGGCGCGGTCCAGCTCCTCCCTAGTTGGATAGCGCTGCTCCCGGAGCCGAGTGATGAAGACCTGCTGGAGTCTGATCCACTGCCCTTCGGGCACCACCTTGGCTCGCGCGGCGAAATAGGCGAGCACATCGGCGATGGTGTCCATGTCGGGCACACGATGGTCGAACTCGTACATAGCGGCCCCGAGCGGATGGGTGTGCGTGTCGATCAGCCCCGGCAGGACTGTCCGGCCACCGAGATCGCTGACCTGCGTGCCTGGGCCCGCCAGCGCCCGCACGACCTCGTCGGAGCCCACGGCGGCGATCCGATCGCCGGACACAGCCACGGCCTCGGCAATCGAGAACTCGGGGTCGACCGTGACGATCTTGCCGTTGTGCAGGATGAGGTCGGGTTCGGCAGCAGCGGCGGCAACAAACACGTAGAGAGCGACCGCGGGCAACGCCACGCGCCTCGCGGCGGAAAAGAAATAATCCATGGGAGCGCCCCTTCATTCTGGCCTAACTCCGCTGCTCTCGGCTCGGGGGAGTTTTCGGCGCGCGCTCGGCGCAGCGACTCGCGCACTCCGGTCGCAGCCCGCCCGACCGGAGGCACTGGCCGGTCGCAGCGGAACCTGACCGAGCTCTCCGGCGGAGTGGCGGCGGTTGCGTGGCCCAGTCGAGCGATGCCCGTAACCGTGCCGCGGTGGCATGGTCGGCGAGCACGATCCCAGGTTCCCGTCCCACCCGGAGGAACTACGCAGGCCCACGTTAACCTCAGCGCACCCAGGCTTGGGGGCCGATTCGCTATCCTCCCTGCTCCGAAGCCGGTTATGCATCGCTTTGCGCCTCGCGCCCCGCAGCGCGCCATCCTTCTTAACCAGCGACAGACGAGCAGCGCTGACCTGACAACCGCGCAGCGGCCCAACCTGAGCTCCTGCAGCCTTCCTCTTCGGAGCGGCAGCCTGTCGCCATGCTTCCCTGCACCTTGGCGGGCCGGCCGGCAGGAAGCGAGCCTGATACCCTGCGATTGCTACAAGAGTGGGCCTAGCGACTCGCCGGGAGGCCGAACGGACTCGCGGGCAGAGGGGCGAATCGGCACTCACCTTGCCACGGAGGTTGCTGGATTGCACCAACAGCAGAAGCTGGGCCACGTTCCAGGCGGCGCTGCGCCCTCGCCGAAGCGGGGCGGCCGAGCGCCGCGTCCGCAGCAAGCGCACGGCATCCGGCGGCGGCGAGCGCTGCTAGCGGCCCTGCTGATCGTCTCAGCCCTTCCTGGCCTGAGCGCTGCGGTGCCAGTCTCGGACGAGAAAGCACTCTGGATGCCGCCGGCAACCGTCCGGATAGTGACTCCGCAGGTCGTCCCGGAGTGGGCCCTCATGCAGCGCCACCTGATCGAAACGATGGATCGCGCTGCGGGAGAGTTCTACAGGACTTACGTGCTGCCCTCCGGCGAGCTGCGCTGGAAGGAGCGCTACGAAGGCGGGATGAACTCCTCGGACGACGCCTACGAGGCCTTCCGGGGCTTCTCGCTGCATCACGTCCTAGGCGGCTCAAAGGAACTCGACACCATGCACCGGCACGCTTGGGAGGGCATCACCAAGCAGTTCACGCGCTACGGGCAGATCTACCGGGAGTTCGACAGCAACTGGGACTGGATGCACCACGGCGAGGGTTACGTGTCGCTCTACCCGCTGGGCATGGCTGACCCCTACGACGATCGGTTCCGGGAGCGCTCGCTCCGCTTCGCGGCGATGTACATCGGCGAGGACGAGGAGGCGGCCAACTTCGACAGCCGCACAGGGCTAATGCGCGCCACCATGAACGGCAGCCGCGGCCCCAAGATGGCTTGGACAAAGCGCGACTGGATTCCGACCAACGCCAACCTCGTCTACTACCACCTCCCGTACGACGACATCCCCGGAGTCGACTCGCCGACGGGCTGGATCAACGACCATCCCGACGACGACCAATTCGGACGCATCGTCCAGACGATGAGCGACCGCATGGCCAAGGGAGACGTTCCCATCAACCTGACGGCGGCTCCGCTGATCGCCAACGCCTTCCTGTACACCGGGGACTCCAAGTACCGGCGCTGGCTGACCGGCTATCTCGGCAAGTGGATCGCGCTGACCGAGGCCAATGACGGCATCACGCCGGACAACGTGGGCCTGAGCGGCAAGATCGGCGAGTACATGGGTGGCAACTGGTGGGGCGGATACTACGGCTGGAAGTGGCCGCGGGGCGGCATGGACATCGTGCTGGCCACGCTCACTGCCGCCAAGTCCGCCGTGCTTCTCACGGGTGAGAGGCACTGGCTCAAACTGCCCCGCAGCCAGGCCATGGTCCTGCGAGAGCGCGGGGAGATCCGCGACGGAACGCCCGTGGTGCCCGTCCGCTACGACGACAAGCGCGGATGGCATCACTTCGTACGCGAGATCGCTCATCCGTACGTCCACCTCTGGCACCTGTCGCAGTCCGAAGAGGACTGGGCACCCATCGAGCGACTAGCCCGGCACCTGCCGCCCCAGGGACAGGCCCGGGACGACGACCTGCGGTGGGCCCTCTTCCTGCACGGTGAGCACCCCCGGTTCCCGATCGAGGCGATGCAGGCGGACCTGCGGCTGATCAGCTCGCGGCTGGAGCGCATTCTGAACGAGAGCGGGGACCCGGAGACCTGGTTCGACGCCCACTGGCTCTCGCTCGACCCCCTGCCGACGCACAATCTCGTACGGCTGACCGTGGGCGGGCTGCCAGTGCATCGCCGGGGGGAGATGCTCCACTCCTACCTGCGGTACTTCGACCCGGACCGGCTGGAGCCGGGCCTGCCGCAAGGAGTCGCGGCCCTGGTGACCGGCCTCGGCCCCGAGCATGTGGATCTGGAAGTAGTGAACACGAACCTGTTCGAGCGACGCAGGATGATTATCCAAGGCGGGGCCTACGGCGAGCACTCCATCACCAGCGTGACGGTGCGGGGCGCAGGGGAGTCAGACGGCGGAACTGCGTCACTGCCCGGAGCGGTCGACATCGAAGGCGGTTTGGTCGGAATCGAGCTGCTGCCCGGCTGCGGGGCCTCACTCAGAGTCAGCCTGGACCGCTACACGGGCTCGCCTCACTACAGTTTCCCTTGGGGCCAGCAGGAGGACGCGGTTCGATGAAGGTCTGGACGCTGGCACTGTCCCTCACCTGCCCGGCGTTGCTCGTGCAGGGCCAGATGGGCTCGCCCGGAGGCGGCGACACTCAAGCGATAGCGCTGCATCCGACGAACCCGTCGATCCTGTACGTGGGCGCGTCACGGGGGCTGTGCAAGACGACGCAGGGGGGAAAGGACGGCTGGCCTTCGACCGGTCTCGCACCCTTATCGCCACGGGCCATCGTGCTGGACCCAGACGATCCTGACACACTCTACGCCGGAACCTACCGGACTGGCGTGTTCAAGTCGACCGACGCGGCCGAGTCCTGGCACTCAGCCAACAAAGGCCTTTCGTTCGGCCGGATTACGGCGTTGTCCATCGATCCGCGAGACGGGCGGACGCTGTATGCGGGAACCGATGGCGGCGGGGTGTTCAAGACGGTGGACGGCGCAGCAACATGGCGCGAGGCCAACCGCGGTCTCCTCGACAAGACGCTGCGCTGCCTGCTGATCGATCCCGCGACCCCCGACACCCTCTACGCAGGCACGTGGCACGGAGTGTACAAGTCGATCGACGGCGGCAGTCGCTGGGAAGCTGATCCGAGCGGCCTGTACGATGTCGACGTCCGGGCCATGGCGATCGATCCGACCGATCCGCTCGTCATCTACGCAGCCACGGATCCCGGGGGCCTGTACCGATCTGAAGACGGCGGACGGACATGGAGGAGAAGCAGTATGGGCTTGGCACAGCGCATCCTCGCCCTAGCCGTGGACCCTGCCAATCCGAAGCGAGTCTACGCGGGCACGACCCAAGGCGTTCATCGCAGCGAAGACGGTGGTGAGAGCTATTCTGTCGCCGGCCTGCAATGGTCGAACCGCACCTGGACGCTGGTCTTCGACCCTAAGACCAATCCCCCCACGCTGTACTACGGCGGCGAAGGCGGAGTGCTGAGCACGACGGACGGCAGATGGTGGAACGTGACGGGGCCGCAGCGGCGATGAACTAAGCCCGCGGGCCAAGCGCACCCGAAGCGACTCCGGGACTGGGCGTCGCTCCGCCTCCCGAAGAGCGCTCGGCGGCGGTGTGCTGGAGACTCCCGTCCCTGCGGGTTGTCTGGCCGTGCCGCCGCTGCCACAGGGCGGTCCCCGCCCTCTTGTCCGGACGGCACCGCCCTCGGGACGGCCCACCGCCCCAAGCCATGGCGGAGGGTTCTCGCGATGCCTTCCGGCAGATGTGCCGGGAACTCCCGCCAGGCATTCTGGGCGGAGGGTTGACGACCAGCGATTGAACGTGTATCATGTAGTACACAGGACCCATTTCCTCTTGTCGCATGTACGGAAGGTTCGTGAGCGCCGTCCGGCCTGCAGGCTGCCTTGGTGAGCAAGCTGTCCGAGCATCGGCAGCACATTGTCGTCAGGCGGACGGAGCAGGCGTGGCAAGTGGCAATACGTGCGCCGGATCCAGCGAGTGTGGGATTCGGGCGGGGTGCCGGGGCGACGAGCGGCTGCAAGGCCGGCCGAACGCGAGCCAATCCACCGAAGAAAGGACGACACAGACAACTCATGATTGAACTACGACAGAACAGACTGCACATCAGGTTCCCTGACGTGCATCCGCATGCGAGCTGCACGGTCAGCTTCATCAGGACGCTGAGGATCCCGGACGACGACAGGGAGTACCCACTGCCCCCGGGCTTCTCAAAGTTCCCGCTCCAGCATGTTGACGACTACGCGAGCCGGCTACCGGAGTCCTGGAGCACCCACGGAGGCGTGTTCCTGCCGATGTACCAGGCGGAAGCCATGTGGCTTTCGTTCTCAGGCCGCTACCCGATGGCACTGAAGATCGCGACGGGCAAGACCTGCGCCCTGACTGGCGAGCCGTGGCACGACCGTCTGACCCCAGCACGGCGGGTCACGGGAGGGATGCCCAGGCTCAGCGAACTCGGGGATCCGCTCGGCGTCTCGGTGCCAGAAGATTCGCCCCAAGACTACGTCGTGGTCCCGGACCAGCCTTGGCTGGACGGGTTCTACGCCGGCAAGGGACTCATCCGGCAGTTCGTCGCCATGCCCCTTGGCGAAGGCTACACATCCGAGGAGCAACTGACCGGCAAACCAGAGCATGGGGGCCTTCAGATCGCAGCCTATCCCATGAAGGCCGAAGAGCTCGAGCGATGGATCAAGAATCGCGACAGGAGGCTACGAGAATCCTCCGGCGAAGCCACCGTCGTGTACTGCGCCAGCCCAATGGGACTCGCTCCGGGCGGCCGCATGCGTCAAGAGATCTACGAGGACAGGTTCGGCATCGGCGTCTGGGACCAAGCGGCAGAGTCGCGCTGCTTCGTTCACATTCTGAATAGCGCCCAGCACTTCCAAGTGACCCAGCAGGAGCCTCCGACGAAGCCACCGACCGCCAAGGACTACGCGGCAGCCGGACTTCCGTGGTTCGACTACTACGATGCCGAACTCAAAGCGCTGGAGTCTCTCAGCAAGCTGTTGGGACTCAAGAGCATCGCCGAACTGATGATCAAGAAGGGCGTTGACGTTCTGCCCGACAACGCGACGCTGGCTCCGGGCAAGGTGGTACACCTGTCCAAGCAGCGTTCGGTCGTCCGGGAAGGAGAATTCTAGACGGAACGGAACAGCGGACCCGCGCTTCGCCGGCCCGAGCGGCCGGGTCCAAAGACACGGCGCCCCAAGATCGCTCGGCGGTCCCCTGCCCCATCTCCAGCGGCTCCAGCGTGGCGCGGGCATGACAAGAAGCGGAGGTTCCGGCTGGTGGGGGCACTGTTCCTAACCAAGTCCTGCTCCTGACACCCGACTCTGCCCAGCCTGCCCAGCAGAAGCCCTGGGCCTCGTCCTCGATGGCTTGCGCCGCCGGCCACACTCGTGTACTATGTAGGACATAGTAATCTTGGCTTTCGGATCCCATGTGCGCAAGGTCCGCGAGCGCCTGCTCCGCGACGACCGCTCGTACTCGCTGCGGCAGGTGGCTCAGCGGGTAGGAGTGGAGCCCGCCTACCTGAGCAAGGTGGAGCGGGAAGTGGCGGCGCCGCCGTCGGAAGCCACGATCCGGAAGATTGCGCTGGAGCTCGGAGAGGACCCCGACGTGCTGCTCGCCATGGCAGGCAAAGTCTCGAAGGATCTGCAGGAGATCATCATCCGGCGGTCCAAGCTGTTCGCCGACCTGCTGCGGCAACTCAAGGGAGTCCCGGATCACGCGATCCTGAGGATTGTGCGGGAAGTCCGGGACGGCGACTGGTGAGGCTGGCGGCGCGGCGCCAACGACACATGCGCAGGAAGGACGGCACAGGCAGCCCATGATTGAACTACACAGCAACACCCTACGCTTCAGCTTCCCCGAGGTGCATGAGAAGGCTCGGTGCTCGGTCAGCTTCATCAGGACGCTGAGGATTCCAGACGACGATAACGAGTACCCCCTGCCCCCGGGTTTTTCCCGCTTCCCACTCCAGCATGTCGACGACTTCGCAAGCCGCATACCGGACTCCTGGAGCACGCACGGGGGCGTGTTCCTGCCGATGTACCAAGCCGAGGCCCTCTGGCTCTCGTTTGACGGTGACTACCCGATGGCGCTGAAGATCGCTGCAGGCAAGACATGCGCCCTGACTGGCGAACCTTGGAGCGACCGGCTGACACGCAAGGACCGGGACGAGGCTTGGATGCAAAGACGCCGGAGGCTGGCCGACAGCCTTGCCGTCCCGCTGCCCGGCGGGCCCGACCAAGACTATCTTGTGATCCCCGAGCAGCCGTGGCTGGACGGTTTCTACGCGGGAAAGGGAGTGATCCGCCAATTTGTCGCCATGCCGCTCGGCGAGGGCTACACGACTGAGGAGCAGATCACCGGGGAGGCTGAGCATGGCGGCCTGCAAGTCGCAGCGTACCCCATGAAGGCCGAGCAGTACGAGCGGCGGTGCGGCGACAGTTCCGAGGAGGTGGTCTACCTGCGCCCTCCCCCCAGTGCCGTGGCCTGCGCTTCCGAAATGGGGCTGGCCCCGGGCGGCCTCATGCGCCAGGAGGTCTACGAGGACGAGTACGGGGTCGATGTCTGGGATCAGTCTGCGAAGTCACGTTGCTTCGTCCACATCCTAAACAGCCTCCAGTACTGTCAGGTGACGCAGGAGCAACCCCCGACGAGGCCGCCGACCGCTAGCGAATACGAAGGAGCCGGACTTCCGTGGTTCGACTACTACGGGGCCGATCTGAAGGTGCTGGAATCCCAGAGCAAGCTGCTGGCACTGAAGAGCATTGCTGAGCTAATGAAGGACCGGGACGAGGTCGCCCTGCCCGACAACGAGAAGTTGAACCCCGGCAAGGTGGTCCCGCTGTCAAAGAAGGGCCCGCTCGTCCAAGAGCGGGAGTTCTAGGTCCAAGCGGCAAGCTTCGTCGCCAATTGCTAGAGGAGCCGGAGTCGAGAACGGAGCGCGGGCCGGTCTTCTGGGGCGGAGGTGGTTGCGCCCCGTGACGTTGAGTCCTCCAAGCGGGCGGCGGAGGCGGGGCATCCACCAGCGGCTCATCGCGGGATCTCGTTGCCATGGATTGGTGCGTAGTCTTGGCCAGCTAGGCTTCGCTCTACGGACCGCTGCCATTCCTCCAAGCGCTTCAGCATGGCGCGCACGCGGGCCGGCATCGCGGCCGCCAAGTCCGTGCTTTCAGCGGGATCGTCTAGAACATCGTACAGCTCTGCCTTCTGACGGCGGTCCCGGACCAGCTTGTATTGGTCTTCCATCCACGCCGCGACCCCCCCGAAATCGGAGGTCTTGGCAACCGGATGCCGGAAATTGACGAAATCGATCCCTGGATTCCGCGTGGTCGGCGTCGTCCCCTTGGTCAGGAGCGGATCCATCCAGCGCGGGTTGCCGGCCTCCTGCTGCCGGTCGTATCGCCAGAAGCCGATCGGGCTGTCCCGCCGCGGCGCCCCTGCCTCGACAATCACGGCAGTGAGATCGATGCCGTCCAGCGGGCGTTCGGGAGCCGGGTGGTCCAGGTCCAGCAACGCCAGCAAGGTGGTGAACATGTCGGTCGTCACAGCCGGCACGGAGGTGCTGCGCGGCTCCGAAATCACCGCCGGCCACTCAAGGATGGCCGGCACGCGCAGACCACCTTCGTAGAGCGATCCCTTGTGACCCCTCCAGCCGCCGTTGAACAGGTCGCCCCGCTGGTCTTCCGGAATGCCCTCGACCGTGATGCCGTTGTCGGACGCGAACCACAGCAGCGTGTCGTCGGCTACCCCCAAGTCGCGGATGGCCAGCCGGAACTGGCCGATGGCTCGGTCCATGGCGGTGATCTCCGCGAACCGGTTGGCGAGGTCCCGGCCAGGCACGTCCCGGTACAGCGCCGCGTCCGCCTCCAGTGCGCGATACGGGCTGTGAGGCGAGCCGAACCACAGCGTAACGAAGAACGGGTCGGATCCTTCGGACCGCACTCGATTGAGGAAGGCGACTGCCGCGTCCACGCAGATCTTCGAACTCTCGCCGGGGACGATCTCCGGTGCCGCGCCATTGCGGCTGAGCGGCGGATCCAGCTCGAAGAAATTGTCATGGGCGAGATACTCCTCGTAGCCCATACGGGCCGGATTGGTGGGCGAGGCCGCCTTGACCGCCCCGACGTGCCACTTGCCGAAGTGCCCCGTTCGGTAGCCGGCTTGCCGGAGAATCTGGGCGATTGTGATCTCCTCCGGTCGGGTCGTGTGGTTCGGAGCGAACACGCCGGAGCGGTTGGGATGCCTGCCGGTCAGGATGGAGGCGCGGGTCGGCGAGCAGTTCGGAGCTGCCGCGTAGAAGCGTTCGAAGAGCAGGCCGGACGAGGCCATCTCATCCAGCACGGGTGTCTTGAGATAGGGATGTCCGTTGTAGCCGGTCTCCCCCCAGCCTTGGTCGTCGGCCAGCACCAGCACGATGTTCGGGCGCGTCGCCCCGGTCAGGGGCGCGACCACCAAGAGAGCAATGACCAGCAGCATAGGTTCCTTGGCAGGTTAGCACTCCGCGTGCGGTCGCCGGGCCTCGCTGGCGTGATCGCGTGCCGATGGCCCGACAGCGGACCGCCCGGCGTTCAGCGGAGTTCGCAATCAGCCAGACCGGCCCCCTCAGACGGGCCAACGACTAGAATTGAGCGCGTGAGGCGGCCCGCCGTACTCTGCTTGCTGCTGACAGTCGCCCTGTGCCGCTCGGGCGTGGCAACCAACGGACTCGACCAATACCTGGCGGCTGAAATGAAGCTGAATGGCATTCCCGGCGTTGCGGTCGCAATCGTGAGCGACAGCCGGCTGTCGTTGGTGCGAGGGTTCGGGGTTCGCAACACGACGGACGGCAGGCCGATGTCCGGGAAGACATTGATCGATCTGGCTTCGGTCAGCAAGTCCCTGACGGCGCTCGCAACCTTGGTCGCCGCCCGCTCCGGCAGGCTGGACCTCAACTCCCCCGTCGGCAGCGCATTGCTCGGGTTGAATCGCGCCCAGTGGAGTAGCGTCACTGTACGGGACCTGCTGCGCCACCGCAGCGGCCTTCGCCGGCGCCATGACTATCTGGTGCCCTGCTGCGGCCGTCCGGGTGATAGGGACCTTGAAGTCGCAGTTCACCGACTTGCGTCCGCAGCCGACGACTTGGAGTCGCAGGACGCCTTCGTCTACGCCAACAGCAACTTCGTCCTGCTGGCGGCGATCGTGGAGCGGGCCTCCGGATCGCCGTTTCAGACGTTCATGCAGGACCGAGTGTTCCGCCCGCTGGACCTGCGCCGCACGACTCTGGATGCGAACCGAGCGCAAGGCTGGGGTGCGTCCGCCCCGCACGAATGGCAATGGGGCCGCGTCGCAGCCAGCAGACCTACATTCCGTGGCTGGCTTGGAAGTTCGCTGGTTCAATCGACGGCCGAGGACATGGGCACGTTCATGGCCGTCCTGCTCGACCCGACCAGCCATGAAGAGGCCTTCCCCGCCCTGCGGCGAGACTGGTGGCTCGGCCTTGAGCCCGGCTACGACTTGGGCTGGCACGTTCATGCACAGGCCGATTGGCTGGACGGTGAACTCGTCTTGGAACACTCCGGCAACATCTGGGGCTCCAACACTGCCATAGTGCTCGCCCCGCGCCTCCAGTCGGGAGTGGGCGTGCTGACGAATCTGGATGCCGGCCGGGCCGGACCAATGGCGCGTGCGATCCTGCGCAACCTTGGGGGCAAGCCCCTGCCTGAGGCCGAGGCGGCGGGCTGGCGGGATCGTCCGGATGCGTGGGCGATCGCGTTCCTAGCGATTGCCGGCGGACTGCTCTTGGCCGTCGCCGCTCTGGCCGCCCGCGTCGCGAGGCAGTTGCGCCGGGGCCACAGGGCCTGGGACCCCACCGGCCTACGAGCGGCGCGATCGATCTGCTTGGCCGGGCTCGGAGTCTGGCTGCTTCATCGCCACTTCTTGGATCCCGCTGCGCCGCCTGAGACGCTGCCGACTACAGTACGCCAAGCCCTGCCGGCGCTCGTGGCCGGCACTGCAGCGCTGCTTGTATCCACCGCGGCGGTCGGGCTGGCCCCCAAGATTCCCGGTTCGAGGAATCGCTGACGGGACCGCGATGGGGGACGGGGCCGGTTGCGTTTGGCGCCCCACGGGTCAACCCGGTTGGTGCGCGGGCCGCACACCTCGTCCAAGCGGTCTCAGAGCATCGCGGCGTGGACCGACTTCCCCGTCCGCAGCCCGTCGCGTAGCACGAGACGAGCCGTAGCCAAGTAGGAGCCGTCCTCCGGCACTCGGTCGCAGCAGGCCAAGTGGGCCTTCTTGAGCCGCCACAGCGGGTCGCCTGCGCGCTGGCGGCCAGATTCCAAGACTTCCAAGCGAAGCAGCGGTCCGGCGACCGCACGAGGCAGCCCAAGCGGCTGCCCAGCAGCGTGAGACTCCGCGGTCGCGACCCGATCCCCCAGCCACGCTGGTGACGACAGCGTCGCAAAGTGCCTGGCTCCCTGCCCGCGGTCCCGGCCCGTTTGCACTATGCTGGCCACGGTTTTCGACATAAGAGGCGCGTGGCACGCGAATCGGATTGGCCTGCGCAGCGTCGCCGCGTTCCAGCCGATCGCCGGCGGTCAGCCTTGGATCCGCCTCCCTTTGCCCTTCCACTCCTGCTTCCGGAGAAGGAACTTCTGGATCTTCCCTGTCGCGGTCTTCGGTAGATCCCCGAACTCGACCTGCTTCGGGCACTTGAAATGGGCCATCCGGGCCCGCGTGAAACCGATGATGTCCTCCGCGGTCACATCCGCCCCCGCCTTGGGGACCACGAACGCCTTGGGCACTTCGCCCCATTTCTGGTCCGGCACGCCCACAATGCAGACTTCAAGAACTGCGGGGTGCTCCATCACGACCTTCTCGACCTCTTGGCTCGAAATGTTCTCGCCTCCCGAAATGATGATGTCCTTGGCTCGGTCCTGCAGCTCGATGTAGCCGTCAGGGTGCCAGACTGCCAAGTCGCCAGAATGGAACCAGCCGCCCCGGAAGGC
Organism: Bryobacterales bacterium; assembly: GCA_963662745.2. Classification (GTDB taxonomy): domain Bacteria; phylum Acidobacteriota; class Terriglobia; order Bryobacterales; family UBA6623; genus VXMF01. Next base: position 196,893 of record CAXXUI010000001.1, on the reverse strand, counting down.
GTCTTGGGTGGCCTGTGGGTCGTTGAAGTAGCCTGTCATCACCATGTTGCCCCGCATGACCACCTCCCCCATGGTCCTTCCGTCGCGAGGCACATCGTTCATGGCCTCGTCAACGACGCGCAGCGAGTCCCCCGCCACTCCGTACGCGACGCCTTGACGCGCCTTGACCCGGGCCTGCTGATCCAAGTTCATCCCGTCCCACTCGGGCTGATCGGCGCACACCGTGAACGGCCCGTACGTCTCGGTCAGGCCGTACAAGTGGTGAACGGTGGCGCCCATGCCGGCCATGGTCCGGATCACTTGCGGCGCCGGCGGCGCCCCCGCCGTGGCGATCGTGATTCCCGAGAGGTCCTGGCCCTCCGCGTCAGGACTGGAATACAGGGCTGTCAGGACGGTGGGCGCGCAGCACATGTGCGTGACGCCGCGCTCCCGGATCAGGTCGTAGACCTGCCTGGGTACGATTCTGCGCAGGCAGACGCTGGTCGCGCCGACGGCCGCGATCGCCCACGGGAAGCACCATCCGTTGCAGTGGAACAGCGGCAGGGTCCACAGGTAGACCGACCGCCAGCTCATCCCTGTCTCGATCACTTCCCCGACGGCGTTGATCCACGCACCGCGAGCGTGAAAGACGACTCCCTTGGGAAACCCGGTTGTGCCTGAGGTGTAGTTGATGCAGATCGCGTCCAGCTCGTCGATCGGCTCGACGGGCGTCGGGGCCTCCGGGGCGGAAGCGAGGAAGGTCTCGTAGTCGGGGCCTTCGATGTCGTCCGCCGGCGGCAGGCCGTCGCCGACTTGGACGAAGGTCCTCACGCAGGGCACCTCTCCCAAGAGGCTCCGGACCGTGCCCGCGAACTCCGTATCGAAGATCAGGACCTTGGCGCCGGAGTGGTTGAGGATGTAGGCCACCTCTCGCGCCGCGAGCCGTATGTTCAGCGGGACTAGCACGGCACCGATCAGCATCGGCCCGAACTTCGCCTCCAGCATGGCGGGGATGTTGGGCGCGAGAATCGCCACGCGGTCGCCCCGCCTCACGCCCGCCGATTGCAGGGCGGCCGCAAGGCGCCGGACGCGGGCGCCGTACTGGGCGTAGGTGTAAACCGCGTCCCCGTGGATGACGGCGGGCTTGTCCGGGTAGACCGCCACGCTGCGGTCCAAGAAGTCCAGAGGCGTCAGGGGGGAGTAGTTGACCGACTGCTTCATCCGTTCTGTGCCAGCTTACACGACTCCCCGAGGCGCCCGAAGCCGCTTGGCACGCGTGGGGCGGAGCGCTCCGTCTCTCGGCTACCGGCTATGCTACTGGTCGTGGCGCAAGCCGAGTGGACGAGGAGAGACCTGCTTCGATGCTGGACGGCGGGAGGGATGGGGCTGACGGCTACTCGCCCCCTGAAGGCCGTGCCGGAGGCCCGTATCCGCCGCATCCGGACCATCAGCAAGCGCCCCGGCCTCTATCACGGCTGGCCGACCTTGGCCCGCCGCTCCAGCGGGGAGCTGATCGTCGTTTGCTCGGGCGGGCGGGAGGCGCACGTCTGCCCGTTCGGCCGAGTCGAGCTGATGCGGTCCAAGGATGGAGGCCAGTCATGGTCGTGGCCGAGGGTCCTGATGGACTCGGCCATCGACGATCGGGATGCCGGCATCTGTGAGACGGCGCGAGGAACGCTGCTGGCCACCACCTTCACCTCACTGGCCTATGCCGAGCGTCTCGAGCGAGCCATGACCGAGCCGGGAGGGAGCAATCCGCAGTGGCCGGCCGCCAGGCTCTCAGCTTGGACTGCCGCGCACGAGCGCCTCTCGGCGGCCGAGCGAGAGCAGCTGCTGGGTTGCTGGATGCTGCGCTCCACCGACGGGGGCTTGACTTGGTCAGCTCCGTACCGCGTCCCGGTGAACAGCCCCCACGGCCCTGTCGCATTGTCGGACGGGCGGCTGCTCTACGCAGGCAAAACGCTCTGGCGGGAGCACCGTCGGATCGGCATCGCCGAGTCCTTGGATGACGGGCTGGCTTGGCGGTGGCTCGCTGAGATACCGGAGCGGGACGGCGACAGCTTCGCCGACTATCACGAGCTGCATCTCGTGGAGGGGTCCGACGGGCGGCTGATCGCCCATATTCGCAACCACAACCGTACGAACTTGCGGGAGACCTTGCAGGCCGAGTCCTACGACGGCGGCAGGAGCTGGTCCGAGCCGCATACGATCAGCGTTTGGGGGCTGCCGTCGCATTTGACGCGCCTCAGAGACGGCCGGCTGCTGATGACCTACGGGCACCGCCGCCCGCCCTTCGGCAATCAGGCCAGACTGAGCGAGGACGGGGGGACGAACTGGTCGGCGCCGATCACGCTCTCGGCCGACGGCAAGGGCAGCGACCTCGGGTACCCATCAACCGCGGAGCTGGACGACGGTTCCCTTGTGACGGTGTGGTACGAGGAGCCGGTGTCCTCGCCATTCGCCGTCCTGCGCCAAGCTGACTGGAATCTCGCTGGCTGACACGGAACAAGAGACAGTTCCGCACCAGCAGGCCGGCCAGCGCGGCCACGTGGCAGCTTGGCGCGCTAGGGGCCCAATCGGCTGGCCTGTCAGGCGTCATGCCAGCGCGCGGTGGTGGTCGGTTCGCTCCCCCCGCGGGCGGTTCTTGAATTCGTGGGCCAAGCGTACGAACGCCTCCACCACGGCCTCAAACATCGGCCGCCCCTTCTCGGCCGAGGCAATCGTTGGGTCCCCGTAGGTCCCGCTCTTGCTGAAGCGAGTCCAGACGTCCATCATCCGCACCGGCGAAGCATCCATCAGGTCCATCCAGATGAATTCCGATTCCGGCATGCCGATGTCGGTGACGGCCCTGTCGAACTCGACCTTGTCGGGAGCCAGGTGCAGGTAGACGGAGGTCTCCAGCTCACCGCCGTGCGCCATCCCACCCTTCCCTGACTCGCGCCGCCGCGAGATCTCGTCCCGCGCCAAGCTGGGCCAGATGAAGCATCCGCACAGCGCATCCGTCTCCAGGATCGTACGCCTCGCGACGAGATCCAGGATCGGCATGTTGGAGCCGTGGCCGTCAGCGATCAGAATCCGCTTGAAGCCGTGGTGCGCCACGCTCTTGGTGACGTCCAGCACGAAGTTGAGCAGGTGCTCCTGGCGGATGTCGATCGTGCCGGGGAAGTCCATGTGGTGCGTCTCGAAGCCGTAGGGGATCAAGGGAAGCAGGAGGATGTCTCCGTCGGACCGCTTGGCCGCCTCCTCGCAGATGCTCCAGATCAGAAAGTTGTCCGTGTCAAGCGGCAGGTGGTAGCCGTGGTCCTCGACCGAGCCGATCGGCAGCACGACGACAGGCTGCTCCTTGACTCGCTGGCCGAGCTCCTCCCAAGTGTGATGCTGGTAGAGATAGCTGGTCTTGGGCATGCCTCACTCCTTCACACGACGCTCCGGATCGATGACGAACCACAGCAGCGCCCCAACAAGATACACGACGGCGGCCGCCCAGAACATCGCCGAGAAGGACCCGAACCAGCCCGCGAGCCAAGCCGCCGAGATCGGGGAAATCATCGCCGAGACGCTGGACGCGGTGTTCATGAATCCGGTTGCCGTGCCGCCGTACCGGTGACTGACATCCACGCACACCGCCCAGGCCACCGGCAGCGTGAGGTCCTGCGCGCCTTGGGCGAACGCCATCCAGAGCACAGCCTCCAGCGGACCGTCGGCGCCGGCCGCTAGAGCGAATCCGACGGCCGCCAAGGCGAAGCCGCCAATGCCGACCGACCGCCGGCCCCAGCTCAGCCCGGCGCGGCGCACGAGCCAATCCGAGAGGGCGCCTCCTGCAACGCAGGCCATCGCCCCGGCCAGCAGCGGTAGAGCCGCGTACAGGCCTGACCGCTCCAACGTCAGTCCGTGCTCGTCCACCAAATAGGTGGGCAGCCAGGTGACGAAGAAGTAGAAGCCGTAGGCCGAGCAGAAGTACATGGCGAACAGGGCCCACAGGTTGCCGTCGCCGAGGAGGGACCGCCAAGGCACTGCATGCGACTGGGAGGTCCTGCGGCGACGACCGGCTCGGATCGAGGCCAGCTCCGACTCGCTGACGGCCGGATGGTCGGACGGGTCGTCGCGGTACCACATCCAGAAGATCCAGCACCACACGAGGCCGGGAATCGCGAGCCAGCCGAACGAGGCCCGCCAGCCGACCCTCGCGATCAGCACGGCGGTCAGCGGCGGAGCGACGGCCCCGCCCAAGCGGGCCCCCATCCACATGAGTCCAGTGGACCGTCCGCGCTCGTTGAGCGGGAACCAGCGCGCCAGGGCCCTCGCGAGGGTGGGAAACGCTCCGGCTTGGACGGCTCCGAACAGGAACCGGACACTCACAAGGCTGAAGAAGCCCCGCGCGAGTCCGGTGACGGCGGTCAGCGCTGACCACGCGGCAACGATCGGAGCAAGCACCAGCCGTTGCCCCCATCGGTCACCGAGCCAGCCAGCCGGAATCTCGAATGTGCCGTAGGCAAGCGCGAACACACTGAACACCATTCCCATCTGGACGCCGGTCAGCCCTAGGTCGTCCGTCATGGCAGGAGCCGCGACGGAGATGCAGACGCGATCGAGGTAGGTGATGAAGGCGGCCGCGACGGCAAGCGCCAGAACTCGGCGCCGAGCGTTGGAAGTCGGAGTCACGTAGCTGGCCGGAACAACGGTAGCATTCAGCTCGCAGCGATGGAGCAAGGCTGCCGGCTGGCCAGCGCCGGCGGAGATCAATCGCTACGCGACCGGCGGACGGGTCGCGGGACGCCTCGGAAATGCGATCAAGGCACAGCCTCCCTGACTGCCGGCGAAGGCGGGCAGCCGCGGTGGCGCCGCGGGAACTTGGCCGGTCACGGACTCGACCTACCGGCTGGAGCGGGAGGCGGGGATCGAACCCGCGACATTCAGCTTGGGAAGCTGACGTTCTACCACTGAACTACTCCCGCCCGCTAGGCGCCAGCCCATAATACCATCCCGGATTCGGCTGCTCGTCCCCAGCGTGCGGGCTGCTACCGGGGATGCCGACTGCCTGAGGAGGGCGAAGTCGCGCCAACCGCCTGCGGCGGGCCGGCTTGGGGGTGGAGAGGGAGACCAGGACTTGAACCGGTTCCTCTCGGGTCGCTGGCTGTCCTACCGTCAGACTGCTCCCGCACCGCCGTGCTGGCACGGCAGCGCTAGGCTTTCGCCCAAGCAGAGAAGGCCAAGTGTCCGGTGGCCAAGACCGGGCCAGAAAAGCCGCCTGAGCACTTCGCGCACTGACGGCATCTGGGTTGCAGCGGCATCCGGCCAGAGCCAGTTCCGGAGTCCTCGGTCCGGCCGGAGCACTGCCTTCCTCCCTATGTCTGCTGCGATGACTCGACCAAGAACCGCTTGCAGCAGGCCAGAGACGGTCGGATTGACAGCCCGCTTCGCCGCGCATCCGAACGCACAGCGGAATACTGAGGGGAGCAAAAGTAATTGCCGTCTGAGGTGTCACGCCAAGATGTACTTGCAGTCCTCCTGTTCAACGAATTTCTGAACGACTTGAGGGGCCTTCCTGAGCCGGGCGATCGCATCCGTCAGGAGGTCCTTCAGTTCCGACTGGGTCTTGAACACCTGTTGGCCAACTCGGCGCTTCACCCATGCCCACAACAGCTCCACCGGATTCAGATGCGGAGAGTAGACCGGCAGGAAGAACAACTCGACCTGCTCGTTACCCGCTGATGCTGCTAAGAACTCCTCCACAACGCGCGCCGTATGGATGCTGCAGTTGTCGACTACTACGTAGATCGGCTTCTGTTGCTCGGCTTGGATTGTCTGCAAGAACTCAATGAAACTCACGGCCTTGGCATTCTTCGACTGAATACGGAAGTGAATCTGACCGTCTGGCGTGATGGCCGCGAACATGTTCCAGCGAAACCTCTTGCCCGAGTCGACCACGACAGGGGTCTTGCCACGCATGCCCCAGGTCCGTCCGACATGGTAGTCTGCTCGCATCCCGGCTTCGTCCGCGAACAGGATCACAGCGCCGTTCCTGCGTGCTTTCGCCTTCAAATCAGGGTATTGCTTGTCAATCCAAGCCTTCACATCGCCGATGCTGCGGAGATACGAGCGGAACTTGGGCTTCTGGGGTGTCAGGCCCAAGCGCTTGAGAGTGCGACGCACAGTCCAAACACTGACTTTGACGCCGAACTTGTCGAGGATGGCCTGTCGCACGCGGCCCGCCGTCCAATAGGCGAACGAGAACTTCATCTGCTGGGGGGTCTTATCACGGACCGTGACGAGCACCCACTGCACGATTTCGTCGCTCAGGATTCGCGGACGGCCAGAACGTGGCTTATCTTCCAAGGCACCAAAGCCATCTGCAGCGACCTTGACAAGCCAAGTATTGATGGTCGATTGAGTGACAGAGAAGAGCGTGGACAGAAGGGGAATCTGGAGTCCACCCTGAACCAGCGAAACGACTCTCTTTCTGATGGCGACCTTTTCTAAGAGTGGGACCTTTCTGAAGTCCTGCTTAAAGCTTAGCTTCATAATCCGATAATACCATGCTCAGCACACGGTTCGCAAGCGTATTTGACGTGGAATAGAGTGCCAGAAGACAAGGAAATGACTTTTGCTCCCCTCAGTACCCGCCTGGTTGTTCCATGCTGTCCGCCCGAGTCGCTGCAATGCGACGAAGGCTGCACTTCGGCATGCCCGCACCAGCGGTCTGCCACTCGTCGGGTGACGGGCTGGAGGCGCGGGGCCTGAGCGTCGCAGGAGGCTGCGGTCGCGTTGGCATGGCGAGACCTGCAGGGTTGGCTGGCCGGACGGTCAAGCCTCTCCTGCCCTCGGGCTAGCACTGACCAATGCCGCAGCCTCAGCTGGACGCCAGCTTGCGGCCCCGTTCGGAGTGGCTGGGCTTGGAGCGGGCGCGCGGGCTGGCAAGGTCCACGCCCGCGCCCAACCACCTGGGAGCAGCGCGGCCCCGCAACGACGTCCGCCGTCAGGAGGCGTCCGCATGAGAGCCCGCGGCCCGGATCGCCCGGCTCAAGGCTACAATCCTGGTCATGCTGTCGGTCTTCTGCTCGCCGTCGCGCTACACCCAAGGTCCCGGTGCCACGCTGTCCCTCGGCAGCGAGATGGAGCGGATCGGGTTGGCCGGCCCCGCTCTGGTGCTCGCCAGCCGCAGCGCCGCCACCGCGCTCGAGCAAACTTGGGCCGAAACCTTTCAGAACGCTGGATTCCAGTTCGCGGTCGAGATGTTCGGCGGCGAGTGCAGCCACCGGGAGATCGAGCGGGTCCAGCGCGCAGCCCTGCAAGCCGAGGCGGCGGTCGTGGTGGGAGCCGGCGGAGGCAAAGTGCTCGACACGGCGCGGGCCGTGGCCGCGGAATTGTCCCTCCCGGTCGTCAACTGCCCGACCGTGGCCTCCAGCGACGCCCCCTGCTCGGCCCTGTCCGTGATCTACGACGAGAAGGGAGCGGTCGTGGACTACCGCGTCTACGGCAAGAACCCGGACCTGGTGCTAGTCGACACTCTGGTCATCGCCAACGCGCCCCCGCGACTGCTCGCGGCTGGCATGGGGGACGCACTCGCCACGCTCTTCGAGGCGCAGACCGCGGTTCAGGCGCACGCCAAGAACATGCGCGGAGGCGCATCCACGACGAGCGCTCTAGCCTTGGCCGAGCTCTGCTACAAGACGCTGGTCGAGGACGGTCGTGACGCTCTCGCCGCGACTCGCAGGAAGTCTGTGACGCCCGCCTTGGAGCGTGTGGTGGAAGCCAACACGCTGCTGTCAGGGCTCGGTTTCGAGTCCTCCGGCCTCGCCGCGGCCCATTCCGTTCACAACGGCCTCACCGTCGCACCGGGCACGCACCGCTATTTCCATGGGGAGAAGGTGGCGTTCGGCACGCTGGTCCAGCTGGTGCTTGAGGGCAAGCCCCGTGCGGTGATCGAAGAGGTCCTGAACTTCTGCTCGGAAGTCGGCCTCCCGCGCTCGCTCGCGGAAATCGGAGTCGACCCGCAGGATGACGAGATCCTCGCGACCGTCGCGAGAAGGACCGTTGCCAAGGGGGAGACGATTCACAACGAGCCCTTCGATGTTCGGCCTCACATGGTGCTGGACTCCATTCGCGCCGCGGACGCGATCGGCGCTCGCTGGGGGAGGGCCGCCTAAGCGGTCGCGCGACCATTCGGCCCTTCCGCCACCCTGTCAGTCCTGCGGAGGCACGGTCTCCTTGACCCGGCCACCGATGGCAGCCACGCTGGCCTTCACCCGCAGCACCTCGCCGTCCAGAAACGTGACGAACACCAGCTCGCCGGGCGGCTTACCGTAGATCCAGTCCTCGGTCTCGATCCCGTCCTTGAAGTCCCGCAGCTTCTTCCACGGGATCCCCTTGGACAGCAGCACCATCTCCTTGTCCATCCCCTCGATCACGTCGTTCGCCTCGATGGCTTCGCGATAGACCTGATCGATGGTGTCGAGGTACAGCTCGGTGGCCGTCCGGCGCTCGAAGTCCAAGACCGGCTTGAGCATTTCCCGGATCTCCGCCGCCGTCTTGCTGGGAATGGGCTCCTGGAACACCAGCGCCAGCTTAGTCCCTCCCGGCGCGTGGGTCTGCTGCGTCGATCCGAGCGTGGTGCCCTGGCTGGAAGCCCCGGCCACCTGGATGCGGTGCCACCACTTGCGCCCGCCCTTGAGACCGTGGTTGATGACCAGCACCAGCCGCTTGCCCTCGAACTGAAGGGCGGTGATCTGGACCAGGTCACCCCTCCTCGCGGCAGGCCCGAACTTGGTCATCGCCTCGGACCACCGAGTCCGGTCGTACTGGCCAGTAGGGCGCAGCGGAAGGGCTTTCTTCGATCGCGGGATCTGGATCTTGGCCGTTCCGTACTCGGCGGTCAGCTCACGGATCAGCTCAGCTCTCTCGCCCGGCGTCAGTCCCTTGCCCTGCGCTGTCGGAATCACGGCCAGCAGCAAGGCCCAGAGGCCGGCCAGCAGCCCGCCCGCCGCCCGTCGGGAGATCCTCGCGGACAACCCTCCACATCTGATGCGACGCAGCCGCGCCGGGCGGCCGCCGCCAGACAGCGCCAGCCAGCGCCAAAGCTGCGACGCTGGCCAGTATTCCGCCTTCCAAGCCATAGGACCCTCCAGACAGCCACCCTTCGCCCAAGAGCTCCAAGTTCAGCCCAGTCAGCCTTATTGTAATCCCAGAATTGTTCGCGCCCAGAGCCACTTGGGCGAGGTTCCAGCCCAAGTGCAGCCCGAAGGCGAGCCAGAGCGACCTGCGGCGCAGTGCCGCAATCCCGAACACCGCCCCAAACAAGGCGGTGTTCACTTGCGCCAAGACCGTGACGCTGGGATTCCATCCGTGCAGCAACGCGAATCCTGCCGACGTGAGGATGATGGCCGCCGACGGCCCGGCCGCGCGGGCGAGGAACTGCAGCAGCAACCCGCGTAAGAACAGTTCCTCCCCAGCTGCCCCCACGACTAGGAACATCACCCCGGTTGCTGGAGCCGATCGCCAGTCGAACCGGACCTGGGCGTCCTCGATCGGCGTCCATTGAGCGTGGCCCGTCGCGAGCAGGCAGGCTACAAGGAGACCGCACGCCGCAGCACTCACCCCAAGACCGGCGGCGCCGGCTGACAGGGATCCTGCTGGACCGAGGCCCAGCCCCTTCCAGCTAGCGCCGGCATGCAGCGCTACGATGGCCGCCGTGACGGCCGCCGTCCCGACCAGCAGCGGCACAGTGCTCAACGCAATCGGGTCGTCGGTCGACGCCGACATGCCCGAAGCAACCAAGGAGGCGGCCACGTAGGTGCCGACCAAGCACAGATTCGCCAGCAGTACGGAGCCAATCCGGTCCCTTCGCTCCGCCGTGAGGAATGCCATCGGTAGCGCTGGATCCGCCGGTCTCGATTGCCAAGGTCCGGTGACCGGCGGCCGGCCCGCACCGCCACCAGCGATGCCAGCCGACCTGTCCGGCATCGACCGGGCAGGCGGTCAGCGATAAGCTAGTAGTATCACGCAACATGGCGAACCACAAGTCCGCAATCAAGCGCATCCGGCAGACGGCCACCCGCACAACCCGCAACAAGACCCACCGGAGCCGGCTGCGCTCTCAGGTGAAGGCCTTTCAGGACGCGACCTCGACTGGCGACGCCAGCGAAGTCGACAAGCTCCTGGGACCTACCATCAGCTTGGTTGACAAGGCCGTGCAGAAAGGCATCCTGCACCGGAACAAGGCCAACCGCATGAAGTCCTCGATCACGAGGGCGGCCGGCAAAGTCGCGACCGCCCAAGCGGCCGAGGCTGCCAGCTAGCACTTCCCTCACAGTTCATTCCGGTCGGGCCCGTCGCGGTTGCTGCCGATGTCCAGACGGCGGTCCGGCACCGACTGGCAGGCCCTTGTCTCGCCCGACCTCAGAACTCATCCTTCCAGCGACAGTTCAAGCTGATGATGAATCGCCGCGGTTTCGGCGAGACTCGGGGGCCGGGCCCCGACACCTGCGGAGACCTCAAGCCTGCCGGCCAGAAGAAAGAGGTGGGCATGCCAGATCATCCAATGGCGCAGCTTTGGCGCGAGCCAGTTCAAGGCTTCGCCACAGACGCCCGGATCGACTTGCCGGCCTGTGCGCGCACGGTCTCGAGGCGAGCCGCCCGCAAACAAGCGGTCGGCAGCAATCCTTCCAAGGAGGTGGGGCGCTCGCCCGAGCGGCGGGCTCGGACCGCGGAGCAGCACCACGGCCGCTGGCCGGGCAGGCCGAGGCGCATCCGAAACGACGCGCTAGGCAGTCAGCTTGGTGACCAGCATCTCCATGACTACGCGGTCGTCAGGCCGGGCACTCCGCAGGCCCACATCGGCATCGTGCAGCGCGATCAGGGCACGGCGCAGGTCCGTCAAGCGAAACTTTGAGGCGACGCCGACCAGCTGGCGGGCCCGGGCAGGCCAGACCCGCACACCGAGCGATCGCAGGCTGGCCTCCACCTTGCGGAAGTCCGTCAACCCAAGTTCCTTGACCATGTACGCTTGCCGAAACAACCCGGAAATCAGCGTGATCTGGACGGGCCAGTACATCCCGGACTTCGACATCGTGTCGAGCAGCTGCAGCGCCCTGCCCCGCTCGCGCTTCGCCAAGGCGTCAGAGAACTCGAAGATCCCGCTTTGCCGCGCCTCGGGCACCATGACCTCGAGGTCGGCCTTGTTCACCGGGCGGTCAGGACCTACGTAGAGCGCCAGCTTCTCCAGCTCATTCCGGATGCGGAAGCCGTCCGCACCCAGCATCCCAACCAGCTCCGCGATGACGCCGGGACCGATCTTGAGTCGGAGGCGCTTGGCTAGGATTCTCGCCACGAACTGGGCCTCGTGGGCCGCAAGCGGCTTCAGGTCAACCCGCACGGGCGCAGCGCCGAAGACTTTGGCGATGCGGTGCAGCTTCCGCTTGCCGTCCCTGTCCTGATGGTCGAATCGGACCGCCTCGATCAGCACGGTCGTGCCGGGAGTCGGACTGGCGAAATAGGCGTCCGACTGCGCCTTGGCCAGCTTGTCCCGTGCCGGCCCGGCCTTCAGCAGGCAGTCCTCAGCGTTCCGTCCGATGACCAGTCTGTCAGAGACGAACAGCGAGAGCGCCCGCGCCTCCTCGAACAAGTCGCTCAGCGGCTGCTCCTTCAGGTCGATCTCGACCTTGGCGCCTTGCCCGACGTCCGCGCCCAGCACGGCCTTCTCGATCCCGCCGCGGCAGATGTCGCGGTAGAATGGTTCAGCGCCTAGGAACAGGTAGCCCGGCCGGGGCTTTCCGCCGTTCTTGAGGTGCAGACTGAGCTGGCTGGGTTTCAAGGGCCCAATTTACCATCGGCATCCCGATGTTTCCGCTGACTCCCCGAGGATCTCGAATGAACCTGGTTGCTATTCTCGCGCTCGCCATGATACTGGCGGCTCCCTCACCCGCCGCCGACTCCGCGAGCTTCGCCGCGTGGCTGGGGAACGAGTACCGCGTGAGCCCCAACCTAACCTACAAGGTCGCCAGCAATGTCGAGCAGAAGTTGGACGTGTACTACCGGCGCGAGAGTTCCTCACCGCGACCCACCGTAATCTACATCCACGGAGGAGGCTGGGTGGGAGGCTCCAAGGAGGCCAGCGTCCTCCGCATCGCGCCGTACTTGGAAATGGGCTTCAACGTGGTCAACGTCCAGTACCGCCTAGGTCGCGTGGCGCGAGCGCCGGCCGCGGTGGAGGACTGCCGCTGCGCCTTGCGCTGGGTGGCGCGCAACGCCGAGCAGTACGGCATCGACACGCGGCGGCTGGTAGTCACCGGACGCTCCGCCGGCGGCCATCTCTCGCTCACCACGGGCATGCTCGCCGCCTCGGCCGGCTTCGACGCGGAATGCATCTCAGCTCAAGAGCCGCGCGTCGCCGCCGTCGTCAACTTCTACGGCATCACAGACGTAGCCGACCTGATGGCCGGCAAGCCCAACGAGAAGTCCTACACGGTCTCGTGGCTGGGCAGCCAGCGCGACCGCGAGGAGATCGCGCATTCGGTGTCGCCAATCCACCACGTGCGCGAGGGCCTGCCGCCCATCCTCACCATCCACGGCGACGCTGACCGCATCGTGCCCTACTCCCACGCCGTGGAGCTGCACCGGCGGCTCGACGAAGCCGGCACCGAGAACGAGCTGCTGACGATTCCCGGCGGCGGCCACGGCGGCTTCTCGCCGGCCGAGACCGCCGAAATCGACCGAGCGGTCCGCGCCTTCCTAGGCCGGCACGGCCTGCTGCCTGACTAGCAGCCCAGAATCGTTCCGACCTGCGGACACGTCAGACCCTCGTGGCCGCCGCCACGTAGGCGGCGATGTAGCGGCCCAGCGCAGCGCGGAGGCGGTCCATGACCGGCCAGCGAGTGGCCCCCAACCTGCGGTCCGCGATCCGGTCCACCGCCACCAGCTCGCGAGTGGACGAAGTGATGAACACCTCGTCGGCCGCCCACAGGTCCTCCAGCGTCAGCGCCGTCTCCTGGACCGCCTCGTCAAGCTCCTCCAGCATGACCCGGCGCGTAACTCCGGGGAGCAGGCCGCTGGCCCGCGGGGGCGTGTAGGTAACTCCGTCACGCACGGCGAAGACGTTGGCCGAGGAGCACTCGGACACTTCGCCGCGCTCATTGAGCAGCAGCGCATCGGCGAACCCGTCGCGGCGGGCGTTCTCGAAGAACACCAGGTTCTGCACCCAGGACAGCGTCTTCACGCCCGCGAACCGCGATGCGGCATGGCGGCCGTGCGCCTGCAGGTCCAAGGCGACAGTCGGCGGTGAAGGCACCAGATCGGCCGTGAAGGCGACCACGTCAGTGTGGCGGCCGGAACCGGGGCCCTCGAAGAGCCCGCCTCGGCTGCGCAGGATGTTCAGCCGCATCTTGGACTCCGGGCAGCGGTTGCTCTCCACCAGCTCGAACAGACGGCCGTGCAGGCGGTCCCGGCTGGGCGGCATCTCGATGTTCAGCGCGCGGGCGTCACGCGAGAGCCTGTCCCAGTGCCGTTCGAACGCGAACGGGACGCCGCCGTAAATCCGCAGTGTCGTGAAGACGCCCCAGCCAGTGAACAGGCCCACTTGGCCGGGGCGCAGCAGTTTCTCGCCGCTGCCCACGATGCGGTCGTTGTAGAGGACGGAACCGTGAATCACGCCTTCATTATGCTCCGGCAAGAGGCGAGGCGCCGCCTACTCCAAATAAAACAGGCTCAGACGCGGGATTCCCAGCTCCTCCAGGCTCCGGCGGCGCAGGAATTTCTGCTCCAGCATGGCGATCTCGCCGGCGCCCAGCTTGCACCGGTAGGGCTTCAGCTGCGCGTCCAGCTCGCGACGCATGGAGAGCATCCGGTCTAGGGAGAGCGCCCCGGCAGCCACGCCGACCACTCTGTCCTCTAAGGCCGTGAGGCGCTGCTCGACCTCCTCCAGATCCACCAGCCGGCCCGCCTTGGCATCCTCGCCTAGGCGCTCGAGCGCGGCCGCCGTCTCTCCGAAGACCTCGGCTCCCGGACCCGCGCGGTCCGCCAAGCGGCGCAGCGGCCGGACCCGGCTGAGGAAGAAATCCTTCAAGCTGGCGTCCTCGAACCCCGGCGGGACCGCCTGGGCCTGAACAGCGACCGACTGCAGCTTCTCGCGGGCGGCGCGCATCACCTGCTGCGAGCAGTACGCGACGGAGTTAACGGTCGTGGCGCGACGGCGGCGCCCATGGTAGGCCTCAAAAGCCCGGTCGATGCCCTTCAGCACGGCCTCCAAGGGGATTCCGGAGTCCTTCCAGGTCTCCACGAGCGCCCAGTCCAGCGGCGACATGTAGAACATGCCGCTGTTCCTCGCCCGGCGAAATCTCTCCTCCACCTCGGTGAAGTAGTTGAAGTAGTTCCTCACCGTGAGCCCTCCGCCGCCGGGCCGAGATGCAGTCCATTGAAGACCATCTTGAACGCGGCGTCGGACTGCCCGCGATACTGCGGCCGGATGCCGAAGAGCACCAAGCGTCCGTCCCCGAAATCCAGGTCCGCGACGGCCAGCAACCCGGCCAGCCGCTGCTCCCCGAGCAGCCAGCCCGAGGCCCGGACGCCAGTCTGGGGATACCGGACGGCCTGCCGCACCGGGCTCGAGGCCCGCCTCCGCACACGCAAGGCGGGCCCGCCTTGGAACCACACCGCCTCGGAAGGCCGCATTCCGAAGCACAGCGGGTGCGCCACATCCAGCTCGGCGTTGAGAAGCGTGCCCGGACCGAAGAACTGCTCCTTGCCCACGCCTTGAAGCGCGTCCTCGAGCGGCAGCTCGAGCCGCGACGCCAGATAGGCCGCCGCGCGGTTGAAGGCCAGCACCACTCCGCCGCCGCTCGCGAACCGGCGCAGCCCGGCCAAGCCTTCCTCTCCTAGTCCGCCGCGCAACTCCGGCGGGACCACCGAGTCCCCCACGCCGTACTGATGGGAGAAGCCGCCCTCCAGGACCTCGGGGCGGGCGTCGGGAAGCACGAGCACGTCGAAGCCATCCTCCAACCCGCCGGCGACCTCGTCGTCGCCGACACTGCGATACGGCAGCTCGTAAGTGTCGAACAGCCAGCGCGTCCAACCCTCGTCCATGATCGGCACGTGTCCCGAGTACAGTGCCACGCGGGGCAGCCGGAGGCGTGGATGGTCGGCGGCGGACTCGCTGGTCGGGGCGAAGTCGATGCCCAGCTCGCCCGCCAGCGCGACGAGGCGGCTTCGCAGCTCCGATCCGCCACGCAGGAGGAGGGTTCCGTCCGACGCGTCGCGATGCACGGCCACACCCTCCTTGAGCAGCCGGTGAACAGCCAGCCAGCTAGAGCTGAACCGGGGCGACAAGGCGAGGCGGGGCGCCTCGGCGACCGAGCCGGCCCGCGGAGCGACCTCGGGCACGGGTTCGGTCGGAACCTCGATCTGCCCGTCGAGCCGGAACGCGTCCACACCCATCAGCAACGGCAGCGTGTTGGCAGTCACGTCGTAGGGCTGCCTCGGAGGCCCGCCCGGATAGACCCGCAGGTCGGGGTAGTCCTGCCGCTCCAGCAGGGTCTTGGCGAAGGACCCGTAGGGCTGCGCCAGCCGTATCAGGTAGTCCCCGCGGCTCACGGCGGGCTCCTCCCCACGGTCCCAATCGGTGACTGCCCGGTCGATCTCGACATCCCCGAACTGCAGCATCCGGAGCATGCGCGTGGCGGCGTTCGGATCGTGCTGGCGGCGCGGCACGACGAAGGCCTTGCCGCGTCCCCGCTCGACGACCCGCTGGCCGATCCGGTAGAAGTTGCGGAGCAGGTCCGTGCGCCGGACGGCCGCCGAGTACAGGACGGACTCGAAGGCGATCAGCTGGTCCTCGACGATGTCGCGCAGCCGCCATGTCCCGCCGCCCCACGGCTCCAGATGGTTCCAGCTGCGGACGGCGGCGTTGTAGTTGCGGGCGTCACCGTTGAGCTTGCGGGCGTCGACCTCCACCGGCGTCGCGTAGCGCGCGCTGGCCGACTCGCTCAGCAGCCTCAGGGCACCGTGGTAGCTCTGATAGTGCCTGGCCGGGGAGTAGTAGTCGTAGATGCCGTTGACGACGACCCCCTTCCTGCCCCGTGAGGTAAGGTCCGCCGCCATGGCCATGCCGTAGGCGTTCACCTGCTGGACGATCAGGGCGTCGATGTTGGGATCGATCGGGTCGATCCACGGCGGCACGAAGATCCGCGCGCCCTCAACGCCCATCTGGTGGACGTCGTAGACGATCTGGGGCCGCCACGCGTTGTGGATCCTCTCGACAACATTCCTGGTCTCCCGCTGCGTGAACACGGACCAGTCCCGGTTGTTGTCGTGCCCGAGGTACTTGTGGTACAGCTCAGTCATCGGAGCGCCCTCGTACGGGCCGCCCAGCCAGCGCTCGTACCAGGACCGCACCTTGTCAATGCCGTCCGGATTGAGCGACGGGACCAGCAGCAGGATGGTGTTCTCAAGAATCGCGCTGTGCCGCGGCGTCTCTCTCGCCAGCAGGTCGTGCGCGAACTGGACGGCAGTGAGGGTGGAGGCCACCTCAGTGGAATGGATCGAGCAGGTGATCACGACCGCCGGCTTGCCTTCCACCACCAAGCGGTCGGCCTCGTCCGGGGTGGTGGACCGGGGATCCGCCAGCTTTGCCAGGATGCCCCGGTAGCGGTCGAGATCGGCAACCGTCCCGGGTTCGGCGATGGCCGCCACGAACATCGTGCGGCCCTCGGTGGAACTGCCTATTGTCGCGATGGCCAGCGAGTCACTGGCTTGCTCGAGCCGGCGAAAGTAGGCCACCACGTCCGACCAGCCGACCAGCCGGCGATCCTCGCCCATCGCGTGGCCGAAGTGCGATTCCGGCGACGGCAGCGCAGCGAAGCCCAGCGGCAGCAGGCACAACGCGGCACAGGCCAAGCGCCCCGCTCCGGCAAGAACTGCAACGGCGCTCCGCCCCACGGACGGAGGCGCTTCATGCATCGATCTGCAGCTCATCCCTGGCATGGCGGCCCTCATGCTGCAGCAGGTACTCCTTCACGGACAGGCCGCCCGCGTAGCCGGTCAGCGAACCGTCGGCCCCAATTACGCGATGGCAGGGCACGAGGATCGAGAGCGGATTGGCGCCGACGGCGCGGCCGACGGCGCGCATGGCCTTCGGACGCCCGACCCGGGCGGCCAGCTGCCGATAGCTGGCCGTTGCGCCGGGCACGATTGATCGAAGCGCCTTCCAGACCCCCAATTGGAACGGCGTTCCCCGCCAGTCGAGCCGGATGTCCGGGGAATACCCCAAGTCGCCGTCGAAGTAGCAGGACAGGAACGCTTCAGCCTGCAGGAGGAAGATGTTACCCAGCCCGCGCCGGGCCCCTCCCGGCGCGAGCCGCGACTCCACCGACCGCGCTTGCGAGGGAAAGTAGATCGCTGCCAAGCCCTCTGAACTGGCTAGCATGCGGATCTCCCCCACGGGGCTCGGGAACCTGGAACGCTGCACCGGACCTGCTCAGCTTAAGTTATCACGGCGACGAGCGGCCGCGAGCCACGAGCGGAGACGGGCTTGCTAGACTACGGATTGGTGGGCCGCGAAGCGCCCGCCGGGCAGGATGGCTCAAATCTCCCCTTCAATCCTGGCAGCAGACTTCTGCCGGCTGGGAGAACAGGTCGCCGCGGCCGAGCGAGGAGGCGCTCGGACAGTCCATGTCGACGCCATGGACGGGCACTTCGTGCCCAACCTCTCCATCGGCATCCCCGTGGTCCGGTCGCTGAGCCGCTGCACGGACTTGGAGCAGGACTGCCATCTGATGCTGGCCCGACCCGACGACTACCTTGAGGCGTTCGTGAAGGCTGGCGCCGGCACGGTGACCGTGCATCAGGAGGCATGCCCGCATCTGCAGCGAACCGTCTCGCGCATCCGGTTCCTGGGCGCGAAGGCGGGCGTGGCACTGAACCCCGCCACGCCGCTCGGCGTGCTGGACGAGATCCTGCCGGAACTCGACTTGGTGCTGATCATGAGCGTGAATCCGGGCTTCGGAGGACAGACCTTCCTGCCGTCGAGCATCAACAAGATTGCCCGCTTGGACGCTGAGCGTCGCCGTCGCGGCCTGAGCTTCGCGATCGAGGTTGACGGAGGAGTCGGCCCCGACAACGCCCGCCAGCTGGCGGAGGCCGGCTGCGACATCCTCGTCGCAGGATCCTCCGTCTTCGGCTCCGCCGACGTCGCTGCGGCCGTGCGCGGCCTCGCCGCCGAGGCGAACCTTCCTCGCTTGGCCCATGCGTGACCGCACACTGAAGAACCTGCTACGATCCCCGGACAGAGGAGTCTTGCCATGATACCCAGCTCACCCCGATCCACGTTGCGAGCGGCAGCCTGCGTCGCGCTGCTGGCGGCGGCGCTGGGCTGCGGGCGCAGCCCCTACGACAACCCGATCGGCAACGACTCCCAGCAGCCCGACAAGATCCTCTTCGACAAGGCTGTGGAGAACATTGAGCGCCATCGCTACGAGCTGGCGCGGATCACGCTGCAGACGCTGATCAACACGTACCCGGACAGCGAGTACATCGCGAAGGCCAAGCTGGCGATCGCCGACAGCTGGTACCGCGAGGGCACGTCGACCGGACTAGCGCAGGCGGAGGCCGAGTACAAGGACTTCATCACCTTCTTCCCCAACATGGAGGAGGCCGCGGAGTCCCAGCTGAAGATCTGCGAGATCCATTACAACCAGCTCAAGAAGCCGGACCGGGACAATATCAACGCCGTGCGGGCCGACCAGGAATGCCGGCAGCTGCTGCTGCGCTACCCCAACACGGTGTTCCGCGACGAGACGGAGCAGCTGCTCCGCAACGTCCAGGAGGTGATCGCCGAGGGCGAGTACCGGGTCGGCATGTTCTATGTGGACAAGGGCAGCTTTCGCGCCGGCGTCAACCGCCTGCAGTCCGTGACGGACCACTACCCGCTATACAGCAAGGCGGACCTGGCCCTGTGGACCCTCGGCCAGAACTACGGTCGGCTGGGGGACACCTTCAGGGACCAGCAGATCGCGACCTACCGAAGGCTGGTCTCCGACTACCCGCAGAGCCCGTGGGTCGACGACGCCAAGGACGAGCTGCTTTCGATGGAGGAAGAGGTGCCGGGCACCGACCCCGAGCGGTTCGAGATCCACACCTACAACGTGGAGAACCGCGTTGCGCCGGGACGAATGGGCAAGTTCTGGGGGCTGTTCAGGGGTAAGCCCAATCTGGGCCAAGCCGCGAAGCTAGGCGATCCGGCGATGACGACGCTCATGCCGACGACTCCTCCGGGCATTCAAGCTGCGGCTGCGGCCGCCACCGGAACGACGCCGACGGCGGATGTCACGGTCGACACCATCACCGGCCCGAGCGCGCTGGACACCGAGCCAGACGCCCGCCTGAACCAGCCTGACAGCGAGGACGACGGCGACGACGAGGAATAGGATCGAGTCATTGACAAGCCCACCCTTCCGGCTAGGGTAGCGGGCGGCTGCGTAAGGGGGCGGTTAGAACCTAGCTGCCGCTCAGCCGGCAGCGGGGCCATGAGAGCTTGGGTTGCACTGGTCGGACACGCGGCACAGCGGTTGCAGGTGGCGGCATCCGATCGGGGGACTTCAGGCCGTAGCGACGCAGCGCAATCTGGTCGGCAGCGCCAGCTGGCCTTATCACTCCTTCTGACCGCCTGGCAAATTCGTGGGGCTCAGCCTACAGGCGGCAGGCATTGGTCCCACTGCAGCAACTTGGCAGATTCGGGACGCTCGCCCCTACGCGAACCTCGGGCCGGACGCTCTGGCAGGCGTCTCCAGCGTGAAGCCGCCACAGCGGCAGGGACTTGGAGTCGCTCGGATCGAATCCGCGAAGACGGCACGACGGCCGCTGCGAGCGCGAGCACAAAGGGGTCGACGGCGCGCTGGTATGGCGAGACAGGCACGGTGGACCGAATCGCGGAGCGGATGCCGCGCCTCGCTTGACCGGAGGCCTGCGGAATCAGCGTCGCGCCAACCAGCGGCGTATCGCCCGAGTTGAACCGTAGCCGCAAGCGAGGCATCGGTACGCCTCTCATTTCTCGAGAGATTCCATGCAAGCATAATGTGCTATGCTGAAGGGAGTGAAGCGACAAACCGATCTTCCGGGCGATGCGCCAGTCTCCGAGGAGCGGGCTCCCATGGACTGGAAGGAGTTCCGCCAGAACCGAGGCGGCCTACTCGGCGACATGGTGTCGAATCTCTGGCAGCACGCCAAGCATGATGAGTCCCACAAGCTGTTCTACGGCGAGAAGGAGGTGGCCGGTGGACTTTCTGCGGTCCATGGACGCCCCGTGGGTCGCCGAACTGGACCTCGGCACATTGGAGAAGCTACCGACCGAGCATGTCCGGGACCGCCTGCGCAAGCTGCATAACGACTTGGTCTGGCGCGTCCGCCACAAGGTGAACGGGACCTGGCAGCACTTGCACATCGTCTTCGAGGCGCAATCGAACGTGGACCGCGACATGGCGCTGCGCATACTAGGCTACAACTACGCCGGCTACCGAGGCATGTCGCGGGGCAACCAGCGGGGCGAGTCCGGACTGCTGACGCCGATTGTGAGCATCGTGCTGTACACCGGGGATCAGGAATGGACGGCCAGTCGACAGATGGCAGAGCTGATCGAGCCGGTATCGGAGACGATGGACGACTTGGTTGTGAAGCTTGCGTACGAACTGGCCGAGCAGCGGAAGAAACCGAAGCAACGATCGGTCGATCCAGACAACATTGCGCAGGCCGCAATGGCTGAGGGCCGCAGCACGGAGCCCAAGGAATTGATTGAGGCCTTCAGGAGGACCTGGAAGGTTGTTGAGAAGCGTCCCGCCATAAAGCGGGCGTACGTCCTGTGGAGCCGCTACAATTCGCACAGGCGGCTGCGCGGACGACAGGTCAAGCTGCCGGCGACTGTTGACCAGTGGCCGGAAGTAGTGGAGGAACACCTGATGGAATTCGGAGCAGAGTTCAAGAAGCGAACGCGGGCCAAGATCAGGGCCGAGGTCAGGACCGAGATCGCCGACGAGGTCAGGACCGAGGTTGCCGACGAGGTCAGAACCAGTGTCGAGGACCAAGTAATCGGACGGCTGCGGCAAGATGTCGCACTAGAGATCCGGGGCCGCTTCGGAGATTCGTTGGCCGAGGAGGCGGGAGTCGTTCTGGAGCGGATCAGCCAAACTGAGCAGATGCTGGCCGTCTATCGCTGGGCGCTGACGTGCCCGAGCGGGGACGCGCTGCTGGAACGGTTCGCCACAGCCTGAGCCGACTGCGAGTCCGCAGCTCGGCGGTACTTCTGGCTTCCGGTGCTGGTCGTTCACGGCTGGCGCCGCCGGCAGTGCCCAAGGCCGCCGAGAACACTTGCAGTGGCGGCTGCACGGATGGCAGGTCATGTTGCCGGCGACTGTTGACCAATGGCCGGAAGTAGCGGAGGTCCACTCTATGGAATTCGGAGCAGAGTTCAAGAAGCGAACGCGGGCCAAGATCAGGGCCGAAGTCAGGGCCGAGATGAGGGCCGAGATCGCCGACGAAGTCAGGGCCAGTGCTGAGGACCAATGCTTCGGACGACTCCGGCGATATGTCGCACTAGAGATACGGGGCCGCTTCGGAGACTCGTTGGCCGAGGAGGCGGAAGTCTTCCTGGAGCAGGTCAGCCAGACTGGGCAGATACTGGCGGTCCATCGCTGGGCGCTAACCTGCCCGAGCGGGGACGCGCTGTTGGAACGGTTCGCCACAGCCTGAGCCGACTGCGAGTCCGCAGCTCGACGGCCCGGCTGAAATCCGGAACTAGTCGTTCGCGGCTGGCGTCACCGACAGTGTCCAGAACTGCCGGAACTCTGGCCAATCGCGCCTAGCCCTTCGGGGCAACTGGTCCGGCATGAAAGCCCCCTGCACTGGATCCCAGCGCCGCTCGTACGCGGGGTCAGCCATGTCCGTGGTCAAGCCCCACCCGAGCGTCGAGCCAGTCTGAAGTTCTCTCGGCCCGCCTACGCCGACCCGAGCCAAGGAACGGCTGGTAGCGACCAATTCTCGGCGGTGACGAGATGACGACCCTGACTGCGCCGAGGGCCGGCTCGGCGCGACAGACAGCTCCGAGGTCGATCCAGAGGAGGTCCGCCGCTAGGAACCCACCAGTTCAGTGCCGGGACGGTGTCCCCTCGGCTGGGTGACGGAGGGCAACCTGCAGATTGCAGATCCAGAGAAGTCGACATCCTGCGCTGCCTAGGATCGCGGCCACCGTGATGCTCCTACCTTGGGCTGCGGCTTCCTCAGCCAGATTCACGACATGTCGGATTCGATGGCCGCCGAGATCCGTGGCCGGTTGGCAGACTTCGCGACGATGTTCCGCCGCGATGCGGCGGCCATCCACTCCTACGGGCCAAATCTCTGGAAGTTGACCCAGCCGCCTCCCCTCCACGAGGTAGCGGAGTAAGGAGAGGGTTCGCTGGATAGGGCGGTCGAACTTGATCCGGGCCTTCACAAGACCCACTACTGTCGTGGAGTCATCCCCGCCAGATTCGGTCGGACCGCGGAGGCGATCAAGGCCGACACTCGGGCCCCCAAGGCCCACGCTGATTATGACCAAGCCCTCTTCAGTCTCAGGATGGCGTATGGCAGGCTGGTGGAGGCGGCGGAAGCTAGCGAGGCACTAAGCCGGTACCGCTTGGCGCACGAGCGGAATCGCTGGCGAGCGATCGAGCAGAAGCGCCCCGTCTTGATTGTGGAGTAGCCACGCGGAGTTGAGCGGCCTGCTCGCACAAGTCCATCCGGTGCTATCGCGATCAACGGAGCTTCGTCGCGAGTAGCGTGCTGACGCATGTGGTGTCTCTTTCTAACCTGCCGGCACGGATGGGGTGAATTGGGCCTCGGATTGAAGCGCGTTGGAGCTACGTGCGACTGAGCGGCAGGGAACCGGGAGACTCGCCCTGGCTGTTCCGGGCTGACGCCTCCGCGAGGCGAACCCACCTGCACTGCCGGCAACTTCTCCATGCCGGCGTCAGAGACCCCCTAGGTCGCTGGAGGGCGAGTTGTCTCCGGAGGCCTTCGCGCACACTGAGCGTGGCGGTCCGGACCGCCGCGCCCACCAGCTGGAAGCAGCAGCCCACTCGCGAACGCAGGAAAGCCGCGACGGACGGCCAGAGGATCTGGACCTCCGATCATCACCTCGCTACTCGCGCCGATCCCAAGAATCGAAGCTCTAGCGCGAGCTCCACGCGGAACAAGAGATGGATCGGGCCCGGCAAAGCATCGCAATGGCGTTCCCGGAACGAGCTCAACAAGCTTGGGGCCGACCTCTGGAATAAGATGAGAGTCACGCGGGCGCGTAGCTCAGTTGGATAGAGCATCTGCCTTCTAAGCAGAGGGTCCCAGGTTCGAGTCCTGGCGCGCCTGCCAGACTGGGGCTCGGACGCCGCAGCAGCTACGGGCCTCGACGGCGCGTATTCCGCCCCTCGGGATCTGCGGCCCCGTACCAACGGGCGGCCGGAGCTAGGCTGCCAAGCCGGCGGCGCACTGTGGCGGCAGGGGTCGCAGTCCTGCCGCCTAGGCAATTTCCCGTCGTTCACTGGGCTACGCTAGTCCAGTGAGAGCGACTTCCCTGCTGCTGGCTGCGGCCTCCGTCCTTGCCTCTTGCGCGAGCAACGAGCCCCCGCACATCGTCGTTTTCCTGACCGACGACCTCGGCGGACGGGACACTTCGGTCTACGGTTCGGAGAACGCTCGCACGCCGAATATCGAGCGACTCGCGGCCAAAGGCTTGACGTTCGATCAAGCGTTCGTGGCCTCGCCGGCATGCGCCCCTAACCGGGCAGCCCTGCTGACGGGCCTCATGCCGGCCCGCAACGGAGCTGAAGCCAACCATACCTACCCGCGCGAGGGAACCCCCTATCTGACCGACAAGCTGAGGGCGCTGGGCTACGAGATCGCCGCTTTCGGCAAGGTGGCGCACGGGGATGAGAAGCCAGAGTACGGATTCGACTTCTACTCGAGGCCGAGGGTGGGCCTCGCCAAGAACGTAGCTGAGTACTTGGACGGACGAGACACGGATGCGCCACTCTGCCTGCTGGTGGGCGACCGGCGGCCGCATGTCCCATGGACCCACGACAGCGTTTATAGCCCTAACCAGATCACGCTGCCGCCCTACTTCGTCGACACGCAGGAGACCCGGGAGCATCGCGCTCGCTACTACTCTGATATCACGGGCCTCGACACCGAGCTGGGCGCGATCAGGGACTTGGCCACGAAGGCGCTCGGACAAGACGTAATCTACCTCTTCACGAGCGATCACGGGGGCCAATGGCCCTTCGCCAAGTGGAATCTCTACGACGCCGGAATCCGGGTGCCGCTGATCCTGGCTTGGGAAGGCCGCATCGCTGCCGGCGAGCGCACGGACGCTATGGTGAGCTGGATCGACCTGCTGCCGACCCTCATTGACTTGGCGGGAGGCGCGCCGCCTCAGGGAATCGACGGGCGGTCCTTCGCTAGCGTGGCACTTGGCGAGACTGCCGACCACCGGGACGAGATATTCGCGACCCACAGCGGCGACGGAGTCTTCAATGTGTACCCGATCCGCTCCATCCGAACGAGGCAGTACAAGTACATCCTCAACCTTCTGCCGGACCACCTGCACACCAACCATTCCGATATTCTGCGTAAGGACGGAGCTGGCGCGTACTGGGACTCCTGGGACAGCGCGGCCGAAGTTGACCGCGCAGCCGCCGAGGTGGTGGAGCGGTACTTCGTTCGTCCCGAAGAGGAGCTATTCGACCTGCAAAACGACGAGTTGGAGCAGGAGAATCTGGCGGAGCTTCCCGGCCACGAGCAGCTGGCCGAGGACCTGCGAACTCGGCTGGAACGCTGGATGGACGAGCAAGTCGACGAGCGGACAGTGTTCAACGAGCCGTATCCGGCTTCGGGCCCGCGGCCGGACGCCAAGGCTGTGGGGCGTGAGTAGTGTCCTCGCGTCACGATCGTGCTCGGAAGGGACGCGGCACCACCTCGCCGGGCACCGGACGCTCCAGGTCCCGCTCACCAGCTCGGCTTGCTGGCGGGGCGGGAGCTGCAGCGCCGAGCCAATGGAGAATCCAGAGGGGCGGGCCGCCGTGTGCTTCAATCTTTGAGTACATGCTCAAACTGTCGATGATCGTCGCCGTCGCGGCGCTGCTTGCTGCATCGCCGGGCTGCTCTCCGGCTGGCCACCGGGAGACTGCTACCGTCGCAGGGACTCTTGCCAAGGCGCAGGCCAGCGACGGCCAGTACATCTCTTGGCGCGAGCACGTAATCGACGACTTGGAGACGGGTGGCGTCGCGATCGCGGGCAGCGACGGACTGGCGATGGCGGACCTGGATCTCGACGGCCACGAGGACATCGTTTCCGTCCACGAGTCCGACACCGAGTACGACGGCGTCGCTGACGGGCATGTCCGCTTGGCCTTCGGCTCCGCAGATCCGGGGACATGGACGCTCGCCACGCTAGCGGAAGGGGAGGAGGCGGGCGCGGCCGAAGATGTCTCCATCGCGGACGTGAACGGGGACGGGTACCCCGACGTCATCGCGGCGTGCGAGTTCGCACACCTTATCTACTTCCAGAATCCGGGCCGGGATGCGAGGACAGCTCGCTGGCCACGCATCATCCCGTCCGTTGCGAGCGGGAGCGGATCGTTCATCCGGGTGTTCTTCGCGGACTTGAACGGCGACGGAAGGCCGGAGGTAGTGGCGCCGAACAAAGGCACTCAGGCCGGCAGCTCGAGCGAGACCGAGCGACGGGCGATCAGTTGGTACGAGATTGACGGAGACCCGCTGGAGGACAGTTCGTGGAAAGAGCACGAACTGACGCGGGTCGCTGTCCCGATCAACTCCCGACCCGTCGACCTAGACTCCGACGGCGACCTCGACATCCTTGCCTCGTCCCGCGCCGAAGCCCGCCTGTTCTGGTTTGAGAACCTCGGCGGCCCGACGGTCACCTTCCGCGAGCATCCAATCGACGTGGCAGCCCCTGAGGATTACGGCGACGTCGAGATGACGGGCTTCATGCTCGGATTTCATGACTTCAGCAATGACTCGCGGCTCGACGTGCTGCTGTCCGAAGGCCGGTCCGAGCTGGTCTGGCTGGAGCAGCCCGGGGCGCCTTCGGAACCGTGGCGGCTGCATCGGATCGGCAGCATGGCCCCCGACACGGCCACGGGTCTCACCTTGGCGGACATCGACGGGGACGGGGATCGGGACATTTTTTGCGGCAGCTACAGCCGAGGGCCGCGGGACCGTGACGGCGACGAGGTGACGGCCGACATGCGGCTGGGACGCTTGGCCTGGTTCGAGAATCGCGGAAACTCCGGCGCGGCGTGGGAGCGACACGACATTTCGCGGCGCAAGCGGGGAATGTTCGACATGGCTATCGCGAGGGACTTGGACGGCGACGGGGACACGGACTTCGTCGGCACGCGGGGCAACAGCGTTCCGTACGACGGCGTGTACTGGCTGGAGCAGGTCCGGACGCCCGAACCGAGGCCGAGCTTCGAACCGGCCAGGCCGGCCGACAGCGAGGAAATGCCCCTGCCGTAGGGCTGCGAAACGCCGCTCCGAGAGCGCGGGCTGTATTGGAGCATTACGGATCGAGCAGCCCGCATTCGATCTCAGAAAGAGGAGTCCGATGGCAACTCACGTACTCGCCTGCGACGAAGGCACCAGCAGCGCCCGTGCAATCGTGTTTGACCGCCAAGCGCGGCCCGTCTCCGTGGCGCAGCACGGCTTCTCGACCGCTTATCCGCACGGCGGCTGGGTCGAGCAGGACGCCGAGCAGATCTGGCAGACGCAGCTGCGCGCCGTGCGCGAGGCTGTCGAAGGCGCGGGCGGCTGGGCCGGCATCGCTGCCATTGGTATCACCAACCAGCGCGAGACCACCGTCGTCTGGGACCGCGCCACAGGCGAACCGATCGGACCAGCCATCGTGTGGCAATGCCGAAGGACCGCGGACGCCTGCTCGGCGCTGAGGGCTTCGGGACGCGCTGCGAGCGTAGCCGAGACCACCGGCTTAGTGCTGGATCCCTACTTCTCGGCCACGAAGATCGCTTGGATTCTCGACCATGTCGCCGGCGCGAGGAGGCGCGCCGATGCCGGCGAGCTGGCCTTCGGAACCGTAGACAGCTGGCTCGTGTACCGGCTGAGCGGAGGACGGACGCACTTGATCGACAGGACGAACGCATCTCGCACGCTGCTGATGAACCTGCGCACCGGCGCGTGGGACAAGTCCATGCTGTCGCTGTTCGGCATCCCGGAAGAGGTCCTTCCTCGAATCGTTCCCTCCTGCGGTGTGGCCGCCTACACGGACGCCGACATCCTTGGGGCCGAGCTTCCGATAGCAGGCATCGCGGGAGACCAGCAGGCAGCCCTGTTCGGGCAGGCTTGCTTTCGATCCGGCCTAGTGAAGAACACCTACGGGACGGGATGCTTCGCATTGATGCATACGGGCGAAGCGGCCGCCGTCTCGGCCAACCGACTGCTGAGCACTGCGGCCGCCTGCGGTCCGGACCAAGAGGCGTTCGCCTTGGAGGGCGCCGTATTCGTAGCCGGTGCGGTGGTGCAGTGGCTCCGTGACGAACTAGGCCTGATCTCGTCAGCCGCGGAATCGGAAGCGGCAGCGACAGAGGTGGCCGATACGAGCGGTGTCTACCTAGTGCCGGCGTTCACGGGCCTCGGCGCTCCGCACTGGAATGCTGAGGCCCGCGGCATCCTGACCGGCCTTACCAGAGCGACTCGTCGCGAGCACATCGTTCGAGCCGCATTGGAGTCGATCGCCTACCAGACCAGGGAACTGGTCGAGGCCATGGAGGCCGATTGCGGCGTCCGGCTGCGCGAGCTACGGGTCGATGGGGGCGCCACCTCGAACGACTTCCTCATGCAGTTCCAAGCCGACATGCTCGGCGTCCCGGTTGCCCGGCCAGCCTATCCGGAGACGACGGCGCTCGGCGCTGCCTTCTTGGCAGGGCTTGCCGCCGGGCTGTGGAGCGGCACCGACGAACTGGAGCACTTCTGGAAGCTCGACAGGCGGTTCGAACCAGAGATGGGGGATAGCGAGCGCGAACGCTTGTACCGCGGCTGGAAGGCAGCGGTGGGGCGTGCACTGTAGCGCCAACCCAGCACTTGCACGGCGGCCGCGGCCGGCGAAAGCTGGACCTCGCTGACGGTCACCGAGGACCGATCCGGGGTTGCTCCGCTCCGGCAAGCGGCCGCGAAGAACTCTTGGAGCCCCAGCGATCGACGCTGCCCAAGCCACTCCGCCAGCCTGTGGCAACGCGGCGAGCGGCGGACCCGATTCACTTCGCTACGCTGCCCCTCGTCGCAGCGGGGCGCTATGGACCATCATTCATTCCTGGCAGCGGCCGGCGGTGCAGGGACCTCATCAAGAACCAGTTCCCGTCACAGCTCTTCGCTAGGAATCCACCTTCCGCCGTTCTCAGCCACTGATGCCCAACCCTCTTCGACGGCCCGCCGCTCTTCTTCCGTCTCAGGCTCGTCATCCCAAGGAGCGTTCCGACACGCGGCTCCGCAAGGCCTGGGATAGGTCTTCAAGAACTCCTTTAGCCGAGGAGCTCATCCTTGGGCATGCGGTCGATCTCCTCATGGACCGCCTTCCGAACCGCTTCCAGTGTCATGCGCTGTTCGAGCCTTGCCACCCACGCAGGGCAAGTGGAGACTGCCCTGCCCGCACTCCACCGTCCGAGGCCAGCCGCGATCCGAAATCGCTCTCTCTGCTGGGCCAGCCGCTGGTGCTGGAGCACTTCGTTTGCCCTCGCAGCTCGCCCCGAACAAGCGAGACACTCTCTGGCGACAAGCCCGGCGTCAGGCCCTCCAAACGGTTCCAGCAGACGAGGATTGCGCCCAGAGCTAGCGTCGGGTGCTTGCTTTCGCCGCCGGCAACCGTCCAGTCTCCGTAAGAAGCAAGTTCATGCCGACACCTCGCCGGATCGCACGAGGAAGTCACCGAACAACTCTTCTCGCGGCACGACTCCCAGACCAGGGGAGGCGGGCAGTCGCCAGCGGCCGCAGCGTAACCGGATGGGCCGTTCGACGATGGCCGCCCGCAGCGGATTCTCCGTGGTGTCGCACTCGATCAGCTTCGCCTCGGCGGTCAGCGTGAACGGCTGGCGCGGGCGGGCGGCGTAGAAGTGCAGCGCGGCAGCTTGGCCGACTGCGGAGCCCCAGGCGTGCGGAGTCACGTGGATGCCGGTCAACGACGCGAGGACGGCGATCTTCATCCCCTCCGTGATGCCGCCGCACGCGCAGATGTCGGGCTGCGCGTAGTCCAAGGCACGCTTCCGGATCCACTGCTCGAACCCGAAGCGGGTGAACTCGCACTCGCCGCCGGCCAGCGGGATCGAGGTCCGGGCCTTGACCTCGAGGTAGGCCTCCGGATCCAAAGGGGACACAGGCTCCTCGAACCAGTGGATGTCGTGTCGCTCGACCCTCCGTGCGAGATCGATCGCCTCGACCGGGGAATAGGCGTGGTTCGCATCGATCGCCAGCCGCGTGCCCGCACCCACGAAGTCTCTCACCCGGCCCACCAGCTCCGCGTCCCTGCGCACTCCTAGCCCAACCTTCATCTTGACCGCGCGGAATCCGGCCTCGAGGCAGCGGCGCGCCTCTCGCTCGAAGCGCCGCTCCAACGGCTTCTCTCCGCCGAAGTAGAAGCCAGTCCAGTAGCACTCGATCGAATCTGCCGCCTCGGCACCGAGCGCTCGATACAAGGGCAGGCCAGCGTCCTGGGACTTGAGGTCCCAGCACGCAATGTCCAAGGCCGAGATCGCCGCCAGCATGACGCCCTTCTGCCCGTAGTCGATGGATCGCGCGTACAGCAAGGCCCACAGTGACTCGGTGGCGCGGGGGTCGCGGCCCAGCAGCAGCGGGCCCAAGAACTGGTCGATGATCGCCGCTGCCACGGGAGCGGGCCCGTAGGCCTCGCCCCAGCCGCACCGCCCGTCGTCGACGGTGACCCGCACCAGCATGGCCCCGCGCGACGAGTAGGAGAACTGCGAGAATGCGAACGCTTCGCTCAAGGGAGCGCGCAAGTGGAAGGTGTCGACACGCCGGACTCGCACGGAGTTGCTAGAATAGCGCCTGCGACATGAAAGCGATCCGCGTTCATCAGCACGGCGGCCCCGAGGTACTCAGCCTTGAGGAGCTTCCCGAGCCCGTTCCCGGCCCAGGCCAGGCAGTGGTCCAGATCAAGGCTGCGGGCGTCAACTTCATCGACATCTATCACCGCACCGGGTTGTACCCCGCCGACCTTCCCATCACCAACGGCCAAGAGGGGGCGGGCACCGTGACGGCCATCGGAGCGGGCGTCACCGGGGTGGAGGTGGGTGCCCGGGTCGCCTACTGCGGGACCCACGGCTCCTACGCGGAGTTCGCCACAGTTGCGGCCGACAGGCTAGTCACGATTCCCGACGGGGTGCCGACCAAGACCGCGGCGGCGGTGATGCTGCAAGGCATGACCGCGCACTACCTCACGCGCTCGACATTCCGGCTGGACTCGACCCACACCGCGCTGATCCACGCCTGCGCAGGAGGCGTAGGTCTGCATTTGGTGGCGATCGCCAAGAAGTTCGGAGCGCGTGTCATCGGCACTTGCTCGACCGAGGAGAAAGCGGCCATGGCCAAGGCCGCGGGCGCCGACGAGGTCATTCTCTACACGGAGCAGGACTTCAAGGACGAGACCCGACGCCTCACCTCCGGCACTGGCGTCGATGTGGTGTACGACTCGGTGGGCAAGTCCACTTGGACAGGCAGCTTGGACAGCCTGAAGCCGAGAGGAATGATGGTCACGTTCGGCAACGCAAGCGGGCCCGTTCCGGCGCTCGCCCCGCTGGAGCTCACCAAGCGGGGATCCCTGTTCCTGACCCGCCCTTCCCTGTTCGCCTACGTGTCCACCCGCCAAGATCTGGAATGGCGGGCCTCCGAGATCTTCCAGTGGATCGAGGACGGCGACTTGCGTGTCCACATCGGCGGGGAATTCCCGTTGCGGGACGCAGCGGAGGCCCAGATGCGGCTGGCTGGCCGCAAGACAATGGGCAAGCTCCTGCTCTTGCCCTGACGACTCGGCCCTCGGTCGCCCGGGCCACTTGACGGCCCCGCGGTCCAAGCCTCAGACCGGACTTCGCCGATTCGGCGTGACGAAGTCGCAGCATCCTCGATGCATCACGCAGCCAAGGCGGCGTGCTACCGTGATCGGCGATGAGATTGCGTGGTCTCCTGATTCCGGCAGTCGCGGCGCTGCTGCCGTGGGCCCCTTGCGTGGCGGCGGACCGGCCGAACATCGTCTTCGCCATCGCCGATGACTGGGGCTGGCCCCATGCCAGCGCCTACGGCGACGAAGGCGTCAGCACGCCGGCCTTCGACCGGCTGGCGAAGGAAGGCGTCCTGCTCGAGCACGCCTACGTGTCGTCGCCGTCCTGCACGCCCAGCCGCGGCGCGATCATAACGGGGGAGCACTTCTGGCGCCTGGGCCCGGCCGGCAACCTGTGGAGCGTGTGGCCTTCCACCCACTCCGAGTACCCAAAGCTCCTCGCCGCGGCCGGCTACTTCACGGGCAGCTACCGCAAAGGCTGGGGACCCGGCATCCACCCGGCATCGGACGTCAGCCCCGCGGGAAGGATCTACCGCAACGTGGATGACTTCTTCGCAGCTCGCCCGGATGGCGCGCCTTTCTGCCTGTGGTTCGGCGCGAGCGACCCGCACCGCCCTTACGAGGAGGGCGTCGGCGCGCGGAGCGGCGTGGACCTAGACAAAGTCCATCTCTTCGAGCACTACCCGGACGCCGAGGAAATCCGCAGCGACATCGCCGACTACTACTTCGAAGTGCAGCGGTTCGACAGCGACGTGGGCAGACTGCTCGACCTGCTCGAGTCCAACGGCGAGCTGGACAACACGCTGGTGGTCATGACCGGAGATCATGGCATGCCCTTCCCCCGCGGCAAGGGGAATCTCTATGATTCGGGGACCCGCGTGCCCATGGCGGTCC
Source organism: Bryobacterales bacterium (assembly GCA_963662745.2). Classification (GTDB taxonomy): domain Bacteria; phylum Acidobacteriota; class Terriglobia; order Bryobacterales; family UBA6623; genus VXMF01. The sequence goes on along the minus strand of CAXXUI010000001.1, from coordinate 164,918 downwards.
GCTGGCCGGAGGCGGTCCCCGGCGGCAGGACGGTCACCGACTTCGTATCGACCACCGACCTCGCACCGACCTTCCTTGAGGCAGCGGGTCTGGACACGCCGCCGGCCATGACCGGGCGCTCCTTGCTCGGGATCCTTCGGTCCGCTGCATCGGGCCGGGTGTCCGAGGACCGCGATCACGTGCTGTTCGGGCGGGAAAGGCACGTCATCGCTCAAGAGGCCCCGGAGATGGGCGGCTACCCCTCGCGGGGCATCCGCACGCACGACTATCTATACATCCGGAACTACGAGCCGGACCGCTGGCCGGCCGGGACCCCGCACTACGAAGCGGCACAGAATCCCAACGCTTGGCTGGCCGATTGCGACAACGGGCCGACGAAGTGGTTCCTGTGGGTCCGCCGCGGCGACCCCGCCGTGAAGCGGTACTACGATCTGGCGTTCGCGAAGCGTCCGGCGGAGGAGCTGTACGTGCTGCGGGACGATCCGGGCCAGGTTTCGAACCGGGCCTCAGACCGCGAGTACGAGCGAATCCGCAAGGAACTCGCGGCGCGTCTCGCCACAGGCCTCATCGCTGCCGGTGATCCGCGGCTCGATGGGCGCGGAAGCTTGTTCGACTCTCAGCCGTATCTCGGCGGATCGCCGTCCTACCCGGGGCCGTGACGCCAGCTCCTCATTCGGCGTGACACGGTGGGCGCAGCGGGCCGGTTAGCCCCCCGATCCCACCCGTACCAACGCTCCGCGACTTCGCGCTGGCAGGGCGGCGATGCATCCGGCACCCAGCACTCCGATCGCGAAGACCACGGCCAGCGCGCCCGAGTAGTCTCCAGCGCTGTCATGCATCGCACCGACTAGGAACGGAGCGGTTGCTTGGCCCACCTGGCCCAGCGGCCATACGATGCCCATGACCCGCGCCAAGGACCCGGTACCGAACAGCTCTGCCGCGATCAGCGGGATCAACATGTAGTTGGCCCCCAGTCCGAAGCCGAACGCGACCGCGAACACATAAGGCATGCCGGGCCGGTCGATCAAGTACAGCAGCGGAACCGGCAGTGACACCAGCAGGTAGGCGGCCACCATGACCGCCTTCTTGCTGAAGCGGTCCGCCAGCCAGCCGGTGATCAGCCTGCCCGTCAGGCCGGTGATCATGATCAGGAAGGTTGTATCGGCCACCAGCGAGGCGGGCAAGCCGGCGTCCAAGAACAGCAGCTTCATGTGCTGGTTGACTGAGCCGATCGCTCCGATGCTGAGAAAGGAGCCGACGGCCACCAGCCAGAACGGCCAGCGGGATGCCAAATCGCGAAAGCCGAGCGAGGCCATGGTGGCCTCCCGGGCCACGGGCGAGGCCGGCTCCGGGGCCAGCCCCATCTCGGAAGGCCGGTCCCGCAGCACCAGCACGGCCACCGGAATCACGGACAGGATCAGCGCACCCATGATCTGGATCGCGGCGCGCCAACCGAAGGCCTCGATCAAGGGCGCCGCGACGAACTTCTGCGACAGGGCCCCGCCGATGCCGAGCCCGAGATAGGCCAGCCCCATGGCTTTGCCGCGGTTGCGGTTGAACCAGTTGGCGAGCAGGATCTGGCTCGCTATGGGCCCCGAGTAGACGAAGCCGACCATCAGCAGGCACCAAGCCAGGCGGTACACGGCGAGGGAACCCTGCATCAGCCCGAGGCAGTTCAAGGCGACGGCGAAGGAGACCGCTCCGCAGACGATCAACCAGCGAGGGCTGAAGCGGTGGACGAGCAGCCCTCCCAGAGGGAGGACCAGCAAGGTCGACCAGAAGAAGCCTGAGGTGGTCTCGGCGCGGCTCCATCCGAATTCAGCAATGTAGTGGTCGTAGAAGTACGGCATCGCGTACATCGGCATCCCGACCGTCACGGCCAAGATGAAGAAGCAGGATGCGGCGACGAACCAGCCGTAGTAAAGGCGACCGCCCATGGAGAAGCTAGTACCAGCCCTTCTCTGGACACTTGGACCGCGGGCCCGTCGACAAGGCCGGTCTACGCGCCCGAAACCCGCAGTGGCGCTGAGCCGGCAGCAAGGTCATCGTCCCGCTTGGGCCGCTGCCAAATCCGGCTCGCGATTCGCGCTGTATTCCTTCAGCATCCGCATGAACTCAGGCATGTACAAGTGCTGGTCGAACCAGCCGCGCCCGCTCACCATGTTGCCGGACCGCACGCAGCCCTCGTCAACGAACGTAGCCCCGCACACCTCGATGTCGAATCGGCACTTGGGTATCGTCGCCATTCTCTTGCCGGCGATGACGTTCGCGGTCGCGACGATCTCGGCGCCGTGGCACACGACTGCCACGGGCTTCTCGTACGCAAAGAAGTGGCGCACGATGCGCATCAAGTGCTCGTCATAGCGGAGATACTCCGGTGCGCGGCCGCCCGTCAGAAAGAGACCGTCGTAGTCGCGGCAGTCGAGGTCGCGGAACGCGACCGTCGCCTCCAGGTGGTAGCTCGGCTGCTCGCGCGTGATGTCCCATCCGGGCGGGATCTCGTGCATCACCAAGGGGTACACCCGCGCCTCGGGGCCGGCGACGACCGCCTCGTAGCCGTCCTCTTGGACACGGTACACGGGATACAGGGTGTCCATGGCTTCAGCCGCGTCCCCGATCGTGATCAACACCTTCGGCATGCTGCCTCCTTACCGCACGGCCGTGCCGCGCCGAGCGCCCCCAATCGGGGCCGCCGGCCAAGGTCGACCGGCCTTGCGAAGCCATTCTTGCACACCGCCGCCGGCGAGACCGACTCGGAAGGGCCGCCGCAACCGCCCGCACCGGGCGGCAGCGCCGGTGGCAGGCTTGGTGGCGCCGCGAACGTCAGGCTGCCGGAAACGGTCGCGCCCCGTCTCCCAGCCAGGCCGCTCCTGGCTAGTCCTGCCGGAGGCCGAAGAGCCCTTCCCTGACGCGCTGGTACTCGAACCGCTCCGGATTCACCGCGGTTGCTCCAGGCGTGTCCACGGGGATCATCAGGTCGGCGATCGGTTCGTAGGCCGCTCGCGGAGCAATCGCCCCCTTGGCCACGATCATCTTCTGTCGCTGCAGGTAGACGCCGTTGGAGATGAGCTGGTGCGCGCTGTTCGGACTGGACCGCCGGGTGGTCAGCAGCAGCAGGTTGGGCTCGTCGAGGGTGGAGCCGTCAACATGGATCACCGCTGTGCGCCCCATCTCCCAATAGCGTCCTCCACCGTGGCGGACCTCCGGCTCCACGTACCGGCCCTCGTTCAAAGAGCGGACCCTGCCCCGGATGGGCACTGGCGAACCGTGCATCGAGTCCGTCTTGCCGCCCACTTCGAAGTCGAACTGGCCGCCCACACCGGTTCGCTCGGCTTCCGCATAGGCCTCTGGATCGGCGATCACCACCACCCAGCCCTGAGCGCCTTGGCGAACCAGCTCGGTGAGCAAGAACGTGCTGTCGCCGGGCGTGCCGCCACCGATGTTGTCGCCCATGTCAATCAGCAGGACCGGCCTTCCTTCGTGCTCGACCGCCTGACGGACGGCTGACGCGGCATCGGGCTCGTCCAACACGATCTGGTGCCTCGTCTCGTACAGCAGGTCAGCCAGGCGTTGCGCCTCGCTTCGCGCCAGCTCCGGATCGCCGTCAGTCACCACGACGACGGACGGGCCCATCCAAGGGACATCGGCGTACTGGTAGCCTCCGGAGACGCTGACTGCGAGAATCCGGGGGTCCTCCTCCAGCCTGCGGCTTTCCTCCACTATGGGCAGCAAGGGCTCGGTCTTGGTGTGCTGGAACACGATGTTGTAGACCATGGGAGGCTTCACTACAGCCTGCGCGGGCCGGACCTCCCCTTGCACGAACCGCGCCATGATCTCAGCGGCCTGCAGCCCTCGCTCGAAGGTGTCGATGTGGGGATTCTCCTTGTAGGTGATCAAGGCGTCCGAGTAGTCGGCGATCTCGGGCGCGATGTTGGCGTGGAAGTCATGCGTCACAATCACCGGAACGCTGTCACCCACGGCCTGCCGGACGCGCCTCGCGAGTTCCGCGTCGCCGCTCGGAAAGCTCTCGACCACCATCGCTCCGTGCAAGGCGAGGAGCACACCGTCTAACTGGCGCATCGCACCCAGTCCGGACAGAATGCGCTCGGCCAGCGTCTCGAAGGCACGGTCCGTGACCGGGCCCTTGGGCGTAGCGGAACAAACCAGGACAGGATGCAAGTCCAGCTGGAATCGCTCAGCGCCGGCGATGTAGCCGGATACGGTCGTCCTTGCCTTGGCCCGCTCCCGCAGGAACTCCTCTGGTCCTTCCTCGCCGATGCCCGGACTGAAGTCCTCCAGTCTCGTCAGCGCGGAATTGAAGGTGTTGGACTCGTGGGCGATGCCGGCTACGGCGATCACGGGGCGTTCCTGCGCGCAGCCGACGGCTGCAGCGACTAGAGAAACCAGAAGGCGTATTCGCGGCATCGTGTACCTCAGCCCAGAGTCTATACGACTCTCCCTGGCGGCAGCCAGCCAAGCGCCTGCCGTTCGGACTGCCGCCCGGTTCCCCTCGGCTACGGCGCCGCGGCCATCGAGTGGGGCGCCACGGTCCTGCAACGCGACCGGCAGAAGGGGTCCGGCGCGAAGCTTGCCCGCCTCACGAAGCGGGGAGTCCGGCCACCCGGTCCGGTCTCATCGCGTATGCTCTATATGGCACACGCGAGAGCGCTGTGTGTAGAGCGGCAGCCATGAAGGGACGGAGGCATACCAGATGATTCAGTTGTCCAGGCGAGCGTTCCTCGCCACTTCGGCCGGAGCGGCCGCCTGCGGCGTATCGCCCGACCACCAGGACCAGCAGGGCGCAGCCGCAGCCCCGGAGAACCCCATGAAGCTATCACTGTCGGTCCGCGTTGCCGAGTCGTTCTCCGACAAGCGCAATTCGACCATGACCATCGACGAGCTGATCGCGATGGCCTCGCGCTACGGTTACGAGGCGCTCTGCATGCGGGCCTCGCAACTGGGCACCCACTCGCCGCCGGAGGCGGTGGCCGAGGCGGCACGGAAGATCAAGGCGGCGGGCCTGTCCGTCTCAATGGTGACCGGGGACTTCGCCGTCCCCAGCAACAATGACGAGGGGCCGCTGCTGCTGCGGAACATCACGCCGTACCTCGACCTAGCAGACGTCCTAGGCTCCAGCCTCATCCGCGTCTGCATGAAGACCGAAGAGGACATCGAGTTCGCCCGCAGCGCCGCCGACGAGGCCGCCGAGCGCAACATTCGGCTGGCGCACCAGTCCCATTGCGCGAGCCTGTTCGAGACGGTTGATGGCTCGCAGCGCGTGCTGGAGGCGGTGGGCCGCCCGAATTTCGGGATCATCTACGAACCCGCCAACTGGTTCCTCGCCGGCCAGGACTACGGCATCGACTCGATCCGCCGCATGCAGCCATACCTGTTCAACTTCTACATCCAGAACCACCGCCTGTCCACAGACGGGGTATCGACCATCCAGACTTGGACGCAGGGACCCGTGACCGTCGATCACATCGGCGTTTGGGAAGAGGGCGGCATCGATGTCGAGGGCGTTTTCGACGCGATGCACGAGGTCGGCTACCAGGGCTACCTGACCGTGCATCAGGCGTTCGGCGACGTGATGCCGGTGGAGGAGGCGGTGCGCCGGAGCTACGAGCGGCTCAAGCCTCTGGCGGAAGCTCGAGCGGCGTGAGGAGTGGGAGGGCGCGCCATGGAAGGAACAGCCCGAGCAACGGCAGGAGGCATCAGCAACTCATGAATCGAAGGCAATTCTTCGCAGCGTCGGGAGCGGCGGTTACGGCTGCCGCCGCGGCCGCTCCGGGGCCCGCGATCCGCGCAGCCGTGCTGGGAACGCAGCACAGCCATGTCCGGGGCAAACTGCAGGCCATGCTCGACTCCCCCGACTACGAGGTTGCATGCATCTGCGAGCATGACGCCGAGGTCCAGAAGCAGCACGCTGCCGAACCGCTCTTCCAAGGGCAGACCTGGGTCTCCGAGAGCGAGCTGCTGGCCGACAATTCGATCGACCTGGTGGTGGTCGAGTGCAAGCCTTGGCAGGCCGTGCCGTGGGGCCGCAAGGTGATCAGCGCCGGCAAGCACCTTCACTTGGAGAAGCCCGCCGGCGACACGTACGAGCCTTTCCGGGAACTGGTCGAGGAGGCCCGTTCGAAGCAGCTGCTGCTGCAGAAGGGGTGGGTGCTGCGCGGCCAAGCGGGCATCAACGCCGCCGCGGAGGCCACCCAGCAAGGCTGGCTGGGCGACATCTACATGATCCGGGCCACGATGAACTCGGACCGGGGACAGGCCCAGCGCGACCTCGAGGCCCGCTATCCAGGCGGCGCGATGTTCGAGCTGGCGGGCCACATGATCGACCGCGTGCTTGAGTTCACCGGGCGGCCGGACAAAGTCCACACCTGGCTGCGCCACGACACGAGCATTGACGACAGCCTGATGGACAACACCTTGGCGGTGCTGGAGTTCCCGGGCGGCTTGGCGCTGGTGTCGACGTCCGCCAAGATGTATGGCTCGGGCGACCACCGGTCGTTCGAAGTCATCGGGACGAACGGCAGCTTCATGATCCAACCGCTGGGCGGGCACTCCCGAATGCAGGTGGGCATGCGGGAGGCCTGCGGACCCTACCGTCAGGGCTGGCAGAGTGTCGATCTTGGCCCGCAGCCCCGCTACACGGCGGACTTCGAGGATATGGCGCGGGCGCTCAAGACCGAGACGCCCCTGAAGTACTCGTACGACCACGAGCTGCTGGTCCACGAGACGCTGCTGCGCGCGTCGGACATGATGGCGTGAGGGCAGCCAGCGCGGCGAAGGGAGGAAGCACCATGAAGAAGAATGCGAACTTGGCGCCCACTAGGCGCAGCGTGCTGCAAGCGGCGGCCTTGGCGCTGCCCGCCTCGGCCGTGCGCGGCACGGCTGCCAATTCAGCGCCGACAGTTGGCTTGCTGGGATGCGGCGGGAGAGGCGGTTCCCTGTCAGCAGCCCTGCTCGAGGCTACGGACGCGAAGCTGGTCGCCATGTGCGACCTGTTCAAGGAACAGATCACCACGGCCAAGCAGCGGATCGGGATTCAAGACGCCAAGGAGTACTCCGACCTGCACGAGATGCTGGCCAGCGACATCGACGCCGTCATCATCGCCACTCCGCCCTTCGTGCATGCCGAGCACTTCGAGGCCGCCGTCAAAGCTGGCAAGCACATCTACATTGAGAAGCCGGCGGCGGTGAGCGTAGAGGACTGCAAGCGCATCATGCGGGCCTCCGATTCCGCCGATCGCAGCCTGAACGTCACCATGGGGTTCCAACGACGGTACGCCGCCACCTACCTGAAGGCGAAGCAGGCACACGACGACGGGCTGATCGGCGACATCCGCATGGCGCACGCTCACTTCCTCAAGTCCGGATCCAGCCCTCGCGCCGGAACGCAGAGCACTCCTCCGGTCAGCGAGATCGACAAGATCCGTCGCTGGCACCGCTGGAAGGATTTGTCCGGTGACCTGATCGTCGAAAACAACGTCCATTGCATCGACATCCTGAACTGGTTCTTGGGCGGGCACCCGGCCAGCGCCGTCGGGCGCGGCAGCAAGGCCTCCGATAGGCCCGGAGACATGCGGGACAACAACAACGTGGTCTACGAGTACGAGCGGGGCGTGCTGGCTTCGCTGGCGGGCTCCACGCTGGGGTCCAACAGCTACCGCGAAGTGCATGAGCAGTTCTTCGGGACCAACGGCATGATCGAGACCTCGGAGCTGCACTGGCGGCACTACCGCGCTCGGGGCGACGACACGCTGGAGAAGTCCGTACGCGGCAACACCTTGGACTCCATGGCGGCCTTCGTCCGGCGCATCGCCGAAGGCCGGCCGGAGAACACCGGCGTCCGCGGAGCCGAGAGCACGCTTACGGCGATTCTGGGACGGCTGGCGATGGACGCCAAAGGCGAGGTCACCTGGCAGGAAATGATGGATGCCTAGCCCCGGCGAGGAGACTCCGTCTCAGGCTCCGGCGAGGGAGCGTAGCCTGCTGCGGCGCAGGACTGTCCTCGCGGCGCTGGCGGCGTGCCCGTGGCTGGCACGGTGCGGGAGCGAGCCCGCTGCTTCCGGCACCGGCCTGCGCCTCTCCGTCACCTGCGACATGTTTCTGGGGCCAGACCGCGGGCTGCCCGTCGACACGGTCGACGGCAAGGATCCCAGGCCGGACCCCGAAGTGCGCTACAGCCCGGCCGAAGGGCTGGCGCTCGCGGCGCGCAATGGATTCGAAGGCTTCGAGATGTTCAACTGGCGCGACCCAGCGGAGCGGCAGGCCTATGCGTCAGCCATGCGCGAGCACGGCCTCGCGGCGGTGTGCATCACAGCCAACAAGGGCGTTAGCGCGCCGGGGTGCGGCTTGACCGATCCGGCCGAGCGCGACGGCTTCCTCGCCGAGATCGCCGCGGCAGCGGAAGCTGCCGCGCAATTCGACTGCCGCAGACTGGTCGTGCTTACCGGCTTCGAGCGGTCCGGCGTCGCTCGGTCCGAGCAGATGGACAGCTGCGTGGCGGGCCTGCGCGCAGCGGTTCCGCTGCTGGAAGGGGCCGGCATGACCGCGCTGGTGGAGCCGGTCAACACACTAGTCACGCGTCCGGGCTACTTCCTGGCCAGCACGAGGGAGACCATCGCGATGCTGCGACGCGTGAACTCGCCGCGCGTGAAGCTGCTGTTCGACATCTACCACGCCCAAGTCAGCGACGGGGATCTGATTCTCCAGATCACGAACAACATCGACCTGATCGGCCACTTCCAGATCGGGGACCACCCCGGCCGCATGCAGCCGGGCACTGGCGAGATCAACTACCGCAATATCTTCCGCGCCATCCACGAGCTCGAAGCAGCGGGGCGCTACGACGGCTACTCCGGCTTGGAGTATCATCCCAGCGTCACACTGGAACAGACCATGGCGCAGGTCCGGGCCCTAGCGAATTTCTCCTGACTCGCCGGCTAGGTGACGATGCGTCCGCCCGGGCCCAGCCGGAGGGATCTGCCACCCCAGTGGACCGTGCTTCCGAAGTAGCTGGCGAGCCACGCCGCGGAGGCCCAGAGGTCGGCCGCCGCCAGCAGCCACAGCTCCTTGAGACCTAGCTCAACTCCCACCTGCCGGGCGCTAGCGCTCGCCGAGAGAATCCTCAGCAAGGCGGTACCGCAACTGAGCACTGCCAGCTCGCCCGAACCGGCAGCCAGCCCGAGGCAGCACCACACCGTCCCGAAGGTCACCGGCAGTCCGGCGTGCCCGACCGGGCGCTGCTTCCTGATGGTCCGCGACCAGCGGACTTCGCGCCGCCACACTGCGGTCCACCCGTCCCCGCCGGGCAAGAGGGTCGCCACCGCGACGGACGAGATCCGCACCGCCTGGCCGTACCCGGCCACCTTGGCTCCGAGCTGGTAGTCCTCGCCGACAAAATGCCTCAGGGCCCCGAAACCGCCGAGGCGGCCCAACGTGCCCGCGCGAACGGCATACGTCGCCCCCAACGCGAAACGCACGGGCTGGAGCCATCCGGCCAAGAGCACTTGGCCCGCGAAGTCCGCGTTGATCCGCGTCGCCTGCAGCCGGGAGGCCGTCCCCGTCCCCGGTTCGGCCCGGTACAGGCAGGTCACCAGACCCACACCGTCCCCCTGCAGGTCCCGGCAGACGGCCCGCAGATGGTGGCGCGGCACCTCGATGTCCGCGTCGGTCGCCACCAAGGTGCGAAAGCGGGCCCCGGCGGCCAGCCGTTCCAAGACCTCGACCTTACCGTTGCTGCCCGGCGCGGGGCCGGGGCACTCTACCAGCTCAACTCTCAGCGCGGGAAACTCCCGCCGGACCGCCTGAACGGCCAGCGGCACGGCCCGGTCCTCCGCAAGGGCCCCAACGAGGATCTCGCGCTCCGCCGGGTAGTCCTGGCCTGCATGCGACCGAAGGCAGCCGGCGAACTCTGGCCCCGCACCGACGGCTGGCTTGAGGACGGACACCCTCGGCAGGCCGGCCGCTCCGGACTTCGACGAGGATCGCGAGGAGCCCGCGCTGCGACGCGAGGTCGCAATCAAGAGCGCGGCGGAATAGGCACAGGAAGCTGCCAAGAGGCTGCCCAGCAGCAGCTCGGCAGGAGCCATCCAGCTTCAGGCGACCTTCTCGGCGTCCCGCTGCGCGATCAGGCAGATCTCGGCGGCCTTGAACGCGTGCTCCTGCGTCATCGCCCGCTCGGTGCGCTCCAAGCAGTCCAAGACCAGCTCTCCGAAGTACGGATAACCGACCGTGCGACGCGTCCGGATATGCTGCTCGCCCTTACCGTCCACCAAGTAGAGCTGATCCTCCTCGTTCTCCCGTCCGACGTCAAGGTTCTTGCGCAGCTCGATGTAACCCTCGGTGCCGAGGATGAAGGTCCGTCCGTCGCCCCAGGCTCCGAGGCCGTCGGGAGTGAACCAGTCGACACGGAAGTAGTTGGTCGCGCCGTTGTCCGCTACGAGCGCTGCATCTCCGAAGTCCTCCAGCTCAGGATGCTCCGGGTGGTTGTAATTGGCCACGCGACTGGCGGACACCTTCGCGTCCCGCGCCCCCGCGAAGTGCAGGAACTGCTCGATCTGGTGACTTCCCAGATCGCACAGGATGCCGCCATACTGCTCGAAGCGGAAGAACCATCCCGGGCGCGTCGGGGCGTTGAGGCGGTGCGGCGCGAGGCCGACGACCTGCAGCACCCTCCCGATCGCGCCCCCTTGGACCAAGTTGCCCGCATACATCGCGCATTCGCTGTGCAGGCGCTCGCTGTAGTAGACCGCGAACTTGCGGCCGCTGGAGGCCGACTCGGCCCTCGCCGCCTCCACCTGCTCCAAGGTCGTCGTTGGAGCCTTGTCGGTGAAGTAGTCCTTGCCGTGCGACATGACCTCGCAGCCGAGCGGTCCGCGGAGGTTCGGAACGGCGGCCGAGGCGACGAGGAGCACTTCAGGATCCTGCAGCACCTCGTCCTGGGTGCGGGCCGCCTGCGCGGACGGGAATTGCGCTTGGAAGCGGGCAACCTTCTCCGGGTCGGGATCGTAGACCCACTTGACGTGCGCCCCGGCCTCGGCGAGACCGTTGCACATGCCGAAGATATGCCCATGATCGAGGGCCACCGCCGCTATCGGGAATTCGCCCCGCTCGACCACGTGCCGCGCAACTCCCTCGGGAGCGTAGTTCATGCCGTCCGATTTCTGCATGGATTCTGATTATGGCAAAGGCAGCGGCGACCGCCGGACCGGAACAGCCCCCGCCGACCGTATACTCGGACTAGGGCTGCACGGCGGCGGGAGCCGTCGCCCGAGAAGCACATGGCTGGGCAGGAATCGAAGCATCGCGGCTGGGGGACATGGGTCGGAGCGGTCGCAGCCGTCTCGATGGCAGTGCTGTGGCTGGTAGCGGGACTGTGGAAGCTCAGCGACATTTCGGGATGGCAGCTCAAGCTGACTCAGCTGCTGGTGCCCGTCAGCCTCAGCTTGGCCGGGACGCTGGCCGTGGCCGTCGCCGAGGTGGCAGCCGCCGTCCTGCTGCTCAGGCCCGCGTGGCGGCGCTGGGGCGGATGGCTCTCCTCGGCTCTACTCGTCGGCTTCATGGCGTACATGGCAGTCAACTACCAAGCCCTCCAAGGCGAGGACTGTTCCTGCTTCCCGTGGCTTGAGCGGGCCGTGGGCCCGGCGTTCTTCTGGAGCGACGCCGCCATGCTGGCGCTGTCCTTGGCAGCCGTGCGGTTCTCCGATCCTCCGCGGGGCGTCAGGGCCGCAGGGACGGCCTTGGCGGCGGTGGCTGCGCTTGCGGTGATCATGCTCGGCGTAGACCGCTTGGCACCGTCAGCCGAAGTCGCCGTTGAGGGGCCGATCACCGCCGACGGTGGGATCTACCGATTGGACCAAGGGAAAATCTTCTTGTTCTTCTTCAATCCAAGTTGCCTGCACTGCTTGGATGCCGGGCAGAAGATGGCAAAGCACCGCTGGATCGCCGATTTCGTCGGCCTGCCGACGCAGGATCCGGACTGGGGCCCGGGCTTCGTTGAAGACGCCGGCCTGCGGGGTGTCAAGCTATCGCCGGACGCGGACCGGCTTCGAGAGACGTTCGAATTCCAAGACGTCCCCTACGGAGCCTTGCTTGAGAACGGCGCAGTCAAGGAGCGCCTCGTCTTCTGGGAGGAGCCGGAACTCAGCAGCACGCTCCGGCAACACGGCTTCATCGAGTGAACCGGGCACCCTCGGTTTTCTTGGGCGCCCCGCTGGGCCGCCCGACAGGGCTAGGCGGTCTATGATGGCGAATTGGCGCTTCCGACTTCGGTTGAGTGCAAACTGAGTTCCGAGGAAGTCGGGTACGTGACCATGAGTCCGGTCCGGCGGCAGCGGCTGGAGCTCCGCGATCTGGTTTCCAGGATCCTAGGCGTGAGCGGCAAGAATCCAGCTCGGATCTCTACCGTGCTGGCCCGAGGGTCGCTGGTCAGCTCCAACATCCGCTACCGCTGGTCGCCCATCAAGGCATCGGCGACGGAACTAGCCACGCTGCTGGACGGATTCCCCGACCACGACCCACAGCGGTCATTTGACGCCCGGCTGTGCCGGTGGATGACCGTTGGCGGGCCACACGGGGATCTCGAGATCACGCGCGAAGCCGGCCAGCGGAAGCGGCTCTTCCACAAGAAGTCATTCTGGGAGGAGGCGCTGCGCCTCGTCAGCCCGCTATCGCCCCGATGTGTCCGATACTCCTACACAGACCAAGTGGACGTGTTCTCAGTCCGGGTGCCGAGAAACGCCGTCCGGCAGCTTCGGATACTGGGCAAGCTGCTGCGCTACTCCTCGCTGCGGGCACAGATACAGGCTCTGCAGACCACTGAGATCACTCTATACGTGTCGCGGTCCTGACCTCCAGGACCTCGGCGAGGCAGTAGTCGCTCGCGAAGACCCACGGGCTGGCCGGCGCCGGCCAACAGGCCTCCGTCGGCCGCTGCGGCAGGCTGCGATGGACGACCACCTTCTCCGAGCCGATGGTGGAGGAAGCAATCGCGGCCTCAGCTCCTCAAACGCCCCCTCCCACGGGCCCACCGCTCACCGGCGGGCCCGCGGCCAGGATCCAGGAGCACCGCGCTGCTACGGCGCCCTATGTTCCACGGCCCTGCCTGCATGCGTAGCGGCTTGAACACGACCTCGCCGTCACAGACACGACCACGCAGCCAAACCTAGGGCGCGAGACCGCACCAGCGCAGGCGGATCCGACCGCCCGAGAGGTCTTGGATCGGCCGCCAACCCCGCAGCTAGCGTTGCGCTACGATAGATGGACAGGAGTGCCATCTATGCCCATTGATTCAAGGATCAAGAGAAGAACCTTCGTGAAGGCGGCCGCTGCGGCTGCTCCCGCATCCGCATTTGCGGCCGGCAGCAGCGTGATCGGCGCCAATGACCGAATCCGCGCCGCCGTCCTCGGAGTGAACGGACGCGGCCAGAGCCACATGTACGGCCTGCAGCCGATCAAGAACGTCGAGGTCACCACCTTCGTCGATCCAGACGCCGAGATCGCCCGCAAGCGCGCCGCGGAGTTCGAGCAGAAGTACGGCCACCGCCCCAAGGTCGTCCAAGACATGCGGGAGGTGTTCGACGACGACAGCATTGATGTCGTGACGATCGCGACGCCCAACCACTGGCACACGCTGGCCGCCATCTGGGCCTGCCAGGCGGGCAAGGACGTGTACGTGGAGAAGCCCGCGACGCATGTCTTCAACGAGGGGCTGAGCTTGGTCGCGGCGGCGAAGAAGTACGACCGCATCGTCCAGCACGGCGTCCAGCTGCGCAGCTCGGAGGCGGTTCGCGAGGCCGTCCAGAGGCTGCGCGACGGCGAGATCGGCGATGTCTACATGGGTCGGGCAACGATCTTCAAGTGGCGCCCCGCCCTTGAGGCCGCTCCCGACGAAGAGCCGCCGTCGGCGCTCGACTACGATCTGTGGGTCGGCCCTGGCAACTGGCGTCCTTACTCGCGCCGGCATGTGCATTACAACTGGCATTGGACATGGGACTTCGGCAACGGGGAGATCGGCAATCAGGGCATTCACGAACTCGACATGCTGCAGTGGGGCTTGGGCGTAACGCTGCCTGACGAGATCACCTCATCGGGCGGGCAGTACATCTGGGACGACCATCGCGAGACGCCGGAGATGTTGACCACCCTGCTGCAGTTCAAGAAGGAGCGCAAGATGGCAGAGGTCGCCGTGCGCTTCTGGCATTCCAACCACGAGACCCAGTCCGCCAACGGGAACATCTTCTACGGCTCGGACGGCTACCTGGTGATCTCCGGATACACCAAGTGGGAGATCTACCGGGGCCGCAAGCCGGAGCTGGTTGCCAGCGGGCAGGCGCCGACCCAGCATTACGAGAACTTCATCAAAGCCGTGCGGAGCCGCAAGACCGAGGACCAGAACGGACCCGTCGAGTCAGCTCACCACTCGGCTGCGCTGGCACACTTGGGCAACATCGCCTACCACCGTCGCAAGCTGCTGCGGTTCGACCGCAAGACCAACACTTTCGAGAACGACAAGAAGGCCAACGAGATGCTGGGCAAGTCGTACCGGGAAGGTTTCGAGGTTCCGTCGCCGGAGAACGTGTAGCGCCGACACCCCGTCTCTGGCCGAGGTGCCCCTGCCGTCCGCGGCGGGGGTGCCGCGCCAGCCGCCGTGCGATCAGCCTTCAGTGGCAGCCCATGCAGGCGAAGTTCCGCCCGTGGCAGGGCAGGCACGACTGCTTGTCCAAGTTGAGGCGACCGGTCGAGTGCTGGTCGACGAACTCCCGGGTGTGGTCCTCGGGAAGCAGGTCCGTGTCGGGAAGATGGCATTCCTTGCAAGTGAACGGATTGTCGACCTTGGTGTGGCAGACGATGCAGTCGCCCATGCTGGGCAGGTGAGCCGAAGAATCGAGACTGAGGCTCTCCTCCAAGCCGCGGTGGCAGGCGGTGCAGGCGTTGTCCCCGTCAAGGAACCGTCGAGCGTCCCCGAGCTTGCCGAAGTAGTTGCCGCTGTCGATGGCCGCGGCGATCAGCGGAGCGACATTCCCCAGCTCCAAGTGGAATGCATGGTTGAAGCGGTACGAGCGCACGGCGTTCTGGCGTCCTTCCAGCGCGGAAAGATCGAGCGCCGGAGCAACCTGCCCGTTGTGGCATGCGGCGCAGCGATCGACCGCGGGGAGCAGGGCGTCGGTCGCGGACTGGCTGGCGTAGGCCTCCTCATGGCAGGTCCTGCAATCCAAGCCGAGCACTAGATGCGTGGAGTGCGGGAACTCCCAGACCTGGGCCGACGCCGGCAGGGCGGCGGCCGCGACGAGCAGCAGCGCCCTCACGAGAGCACCTCCCGCAGGTAGGCAGCCGTAGGCGAGCGGGGATGCTCCGCCAGCGCCTCGGGTGGCCCCTCGGCCACCAGCTCACCGCCGTCATCTCCACCCCCCGGTCCCAAGTCCAGCACCCAGTCAGCGCACTTGATCACATCCAGATTGTGCTCGATCACCGCCACGGTCGCCCCTCTCTCAATCAACGCCTCTAAGGCCGCCACCAGCAGGCGAATGTCCGCCGCGTGCAGGCCGGTCGTAGGCTCGTCGAACAGGAAGAGCGTGTCCCGCACCTTGCGGTCCGATCCGGCAATGAAGTGGGCCAGCATCAGACGCTGCGCCTCCCCGCCCGACAGCTGAGTCAGCGGCTGTCCCAAGCGCAGGTAGCCCAAACCGAGCTCGGCCAAGACATTCATGCCGGCTCGGATGGAGCGCTCGCCCTCGAAGAATTCCATTGCCTCGCTAACCGTCAATTGCAGCACATCCCAAATGCTTTTCCCCCGGAGTGTCACATCGAGGACCTCAGGTCGATATCGCTTGCCCCGGCATTCCTCGCAGGGCAGCCTGACATCGGCTAGGAACTGCATTGGAACATTCTCTTCTCCGCGCCCCTTGCAGACCCCGCACCGACCCGTGGAGCTGTTGAACGAGAAGGCTCCGGCGGTGAGCCCGAGGCGCTTAGCTTGAGCCGTCCGGGCGAACAGCTTGCGGATCGGCCCCAGCCAGCCCATGTACGTGGCCGGGACGGAACGCGACGTGACGCGCTGAAGACCTTGGCCCACCTCGACGACGCCCAGCAGGTGCTCCAGCCCAGCCACCTCCTCGCACGGCACCGACGCCGGCAGCCGGATTGGTCCTAGCCGCCCCATTCCCACCTTGCGATCCGTCTGTGAATTCACCGCGCTGAAGACCACCTCGTGTAGCAGAGTTGACTTGCCCGAACCCGACACCCCCGTGACCGCGGTGAGCAGGCCGACGGGAATTGCGAAATCCAAGCTCTTCAAGTTGTTCTTGCGAGCACCCTTGAAGCGCAACCTGCGGTCCTGGGACGGCTGCCTGCGGACCACGGGCACCGTGATCCGCTTCCTGCCGCTCAAATAACCTCCCGTCACGGAGCGTGGCTCAGAAACGATGGAGCGGGCCAAGCCGCTGAAAACGACTTCACCGCCCGCCGCCCCGGCTCCCGGACCCAGATCCACCAGATGGTCCGCCGTCCGCATCATCGCATGGTCGTGCTCCACCACGAACACGGAGTTGCCCAAGTCCCGCAGCTCCTTGAGGATCCCGATCAGCCTCTCGGTGTCCCGGCTGTGCAGTCCGATCGACGGCTCGTCCAGCACGTAGCACACCCCGACCAGCCGGGACCCCAGGGAGGTGGCCAACTGGACTCTCTGCGCCTCGCCGCCTGACAGCGTCTTGGCGGGCCGATCCAGCGTGAGGTAGTGCAGGCCCACCCGGTTCAGGAATCGCAGCCTGTTGCCGATCTGCGTCAGCAGTTCAGCGGAGATCCCGGCTTCCGCATCGGTCAAGGCGAGGTTCTCGAAGAAGCCCAGAGCGTCGCTCAGAGAGAGGGACAGGACTTGAGATATCGACTGGCCGCCCACCTTGACGTTGCGAATCTGCGCCTTGAATCCGTCCCCGTCGCATTTGGGGCACACACCGCTCCGACGCCATCTGGCGAGCTGGGCGGCGACTTGCGCTTTCCAGCGCTTCTTCTCGAGCCGTCGCAGGAAGCCGCGGACACCCCCGAATTGAACGCAGCCCTCCTCGATGGCCCGCCTGTGCTCGGGACTCAGCTCGCAGTAGGGTACGTCGATCGGGATGCCCACCCGATACGCAAACGTCAGCATCGTCCGCTGGTATGACCGGTAGGTGAGGTTCCACACCGGGATGGGACCGGAGGCGAGCGGCAGGTCGGGCCGGCTGATGACTCGACTGATGACGTAGTCCCACGAGCGGCCAGTGCCGCGGCACCTTGGGCAGGCACTCTCGACGGAGTTGAGACTGAAGGCGTGCGGCTCGAAGCGTACATGCGCGATCCCGCACTTACCGCACTCGAAGGCAGCGCTGAACCGCAAGTGGCGGTCCGGCGAGCCGTGCTGTTCGAATCGCACCTCCCCAGACTCGCGGTAGGCGAGCTCGACAGTGTCGGCCAAGCGCTGCCGCAACCGCTGCTGGATCGCGACGCGGTCCGCCAAGACATACACCGGCTTGCTGAAGTCGATATCCAGCAGCGACTCGGGAGATGAGAATTCGAACATCTTGGCGTCTTGGAACAGGCGGCCGAAGCCGCGCTCCCTGAGCGCGGTCAACCGGGCCTTAAGGAGGTCCCCCGAGAGCTCCCGAGACGCGCCTCGCGACGATGCGCCGCCAGCAGCTGCGACTTCCGTCCGAACGGGAAACAGGACGTACCACCTTGAGCGCTGGGGCAGCCTTAGCACATGGTCCACCACGGACGCGACCGTGTCGCTCTCGACCCGAGCTCCGCACTTGTGGCAGTGCGTCCGGCCGATGCGGGAGAACAGGAGCCGCAGGTAGTCGTGGATCTCCGTCGCGGTCGCGACGGTTGACCGAGCGGACCCTATCGAGTTCTTTTGCCGAATGGCCACCGTCGGAGCGATGCCGTTCACTTGGTCGACGTCCGGCTTCTCGATGCGGTCAAGAAACTGGCGCGCGTACGATGAGAGGGCTTCGACATAGCGGCGCCGTCCTTCAGCGAACACGACGTCGAAGACCAGCGATGACTTCCCGGAGCCGGAGACGCCCGTCACCACGACCAATTGGTTGTGTGGCAGGTCCAAGTCGATGTTCTTGAGGTTGTGGACCCGCGCTCCGCGGATCTCAAGAACTTCCTCAGGCACGGGCGGCGCACTCCAGCAACGATGCACCCGTCTTCTGGCACCCCGGCTGGTTGAGGCCCATTATAGGCTTGGCGCGTCAACCTCCTCGTCGACTGGGCGGCCGGTCACGGCGCCAAGAGGCCAGCGACCGGCGCTGGCGAGCGCTAGGCGCACACCGGGACCGGCGACCCGGGCCCGGTCGGCCCGGCGGGATTCTTGAACGCTACACTATGGATTGTGGCCCGCAGCTTCGGCGACGGCCCCGGGAAGGATGAATCCGATGAAGAGAATTGCGATCTTGGTCGTGGCTACGGCGACGGCCTTGGCGGCGCAGATGCCCCAGTTCAAGTCCCAAGAGGAAGTCGACGCATTCATGGCTCTGCAGAGCGCCGCGACCGCGGACGCCAGGGCGGAAGCTGGTTCCAGCTTCATCGCCACGTTTCCGAACAGCGATGCCCTCTCGCTGGCGGCCTACTTGGTGATGCTCTCTCACCAGCAGCTGAACGACTTCGAGAACATGCTGCTGTACGGCGAGATGGTGCTCGAGCATGATCCCGCCCCGAGCGTCAAAGTCGGAACGCTGATCTCGTTGGCGAGCGCGATCCCGACCCGGACTCGGGAGTTTGACTTGGACAAGGAAGAGAAGCTGGCCAAGGCTGAAGACTACGCGAAGCAAGCCATGGCGCTGATCCCGACGATCGCCAAGATGGACCCGAACATGTCCGACGACGAATGGCTGCAGACCAAGATGGAGTTCATGTCCCAATGCCACGAAGCGGTCGGCTCCGTCGCGATCAAGCGCGAAGACTACGAAGCGGCGGAGGCCTCGATGCGCAAGGCGCTAGACATGACGCCCAGCCCCCAGCCCATCACGATGTACCAGCTGGCCACCGCCCTGTCCAAGCTGGGCAGGAACGACGAGGCGACCAACTTGGCGGACCGCTGCACGGCCGGAGGAGGCTTCCCCGCCCCGGGGCCCGAAGACCTCTGCGCCAAGCTCAAGGCGGAGATGGCCAACTAGCGCGACGACCGCTGCAGCATGAGGCCAAGCCCGTCGGAAGCGCCATGAAGGAGGGCCGCCGTAGTGCGGCAGCCGGAAACGTAGGGCGTGACCTGATACGGCTCGGCAGGCGCTTGGGCTACGAGTTTCGAGACTGGGGGCTGCTGGAGCAGGCTCTCACGCACCGCTCTCTGGCTTCAAGCGACCGGACTTCGAATGAGCGACTGGAGCTGGTCGGGGACGCAGTGCTCGGCTTGGTGGTGGCCGATGCCGTCTTCCGCCAGTTGCCCGACGCGCCCGAGGGCCGCCTGACTAAGGTGAAGGCCAGGTACGTCAATAACGAGCACTTGGCCCAGGTCGCGCGAGACTCCGGAACCGGCTCCTGCCTGCGCTTGGGCAAGGGCGAGGCGGGGGAAGGCGGCCGGCACAAGACCAAGGCGCTGGCCGGAGCTATGGAGGCTGTGCTGGGAGCGGCGTTCTTGGACGGCGGCTTCGAGGCTGCCCAGCGAATCGGGGGGCGTTGGGTCGTTCCGGACCAAATCCCGGACGAGCACGACGCGGGCACACTGCCGGAGGACAGCAAGACAGCCTTGCAGGAGTGGCTGCAGGCGCGCGGCAGGATGACGCCGAAGTACGCTGTCGTCTCCAAGGGCGGTCCGCTGCACCGGCCGACCTTCACCGTGGAGGTGCGCTGCGGTCCGTGTGCCGCGACGGGGAGCGCACACAGCAAGAAGCGCGCCGAGCAGCAGGCGGCAGGATCGGCTCTCGAGCAGCTGGTCGCGGTGGAGCGTTCCGAGGAATCAAGGCGGACCGGCCCGGGAGATTGAGCATCGGCATGCACCGCACCTCAGGGCGAACGCTCTTCCCGCTGCTGGGCTTACTCCTGTCGGTCTGCTGCTGGGCGGCGGCCGACCAACAGGCCTCGGCTTCGGCGGCCGATAAGCTGCAGCGGCTGGCCGAGGGACGGTACGAGAGCGGCACGATCGTGGAGATCACTGAGGGCGAGATGAACGCCTTCCTGCGCTTCCACGCTGCGGCGGCGATGCCCGAGGGCGTTCGGGACGCTGCACTGGAATTCCGCTACGGGGGGGCAGTGATCCGAGCGCTCGTCAACTTGGACGAAGTGGGGGACACGGCGACCGGCCTTTCGCCGCTGGTGCGGATGCTGTTGCGGGGCGAACGGAACGTCGCAGTGGATATCGACTACGAAGTCCGAGAGGGTGAGGCTGCGCTGAGGATCGTTTCGCTGACGATCAACGAGGCCGAGATAGGCGGCGCGGTGCTGGAGTGGTTCCTGCAAGCCTTCGCGCCTCCCGAGGTCCTGCCGTACCTCACCGGGCAAGAACGTATGCACCAGGAGGGAGTGCGGGAGACCATTCTCGAGCCAGGCAGGGCCGTGGTGGTGGTCGAGTAGCCTCGGCAGCCCATTCGCTCCGACAGGGAGGATTTCCGCAAGTGGCTACAGCCCGAATCCTTGAGTACATGCGAGACCACCGGTCCGCGATCATAGACCTGATACGCGCCTTGGTGGAGATCGAGTCGCCAACCTCCAGCAAGCAGGGCGTTGATCGCGTCGCCGACGCTGTGGTCGAGCAGGCCGGCCGGTTCGCTCAGGTCACGAGGCAGCGGCAGCCGGACTTCGGCGACCATCTGCGTCTGGAATTCGACATCCCGTCGCGCGAGGACGGCCAGGTGCTCGCCATCGGGCATCTCGACACCGTCTGGCAGCTGGGCACACTCAAAGGGATGCCGTGGCGCGTCGCCGACGGTCGTCTCTGGGGCCCCGGTGTCTTCGACATGAAGGCCGGCGCGGCCTACATCCTATTCGCAGCTAAGGCGCTGCGCGATCTGGGTTTGGAGTCGAGGCGCCGGTTCGTGGCGCTGCTGAACTCCGACGAGGAGGTCGGAAGCCCGACTTCCACGCCCTTCACGAAGGAGGAGGCCCTCCGTAGCGCCGCCGTGCTGGTCGCCGAGCCCAGCGCCGGGCTGGAAGGGTCCGTGAAGACGGCTCGCAAAGGCGGCGCGACGTTCCGGATCGGGGTCCGCGGTATCGCTTCGCATGCCGGACTGGACTTCGAGGCCGGAGCCAGCTCCATCGTGGAGCTGGCGCGGCAGGTCCGGCGCGTGGCCGCATGGACGGACCTAGCAGCGGGGATCACCGTGAACCCCGGACGGATCCAAGGGGGCACTGCCACCAACGTCGTGGCGGAGAAGGCGTCCGCCGACATCGACGTCCGCTTCCGAAACCGCCGCCAGGCACTGGAGATCGAGCGCCGGTTCCGCGGCCTATCCGCCGCCGACGGGCGCTGCGCAGTCAGCGTGTCGGGAGGGCTGGGAAAGATGCCGATGGAACGCACGCCCGCCGTAGTGCGGCTCTTCCGCCTCGCCCGAGACATCAGCGCCGAAATGGGCGTGACGCTCGGCGAGGCCGCCGTCGGCGGGGGTTCGGACGGCAACACGACCGCGGCTCTCGGCGTGCCGACGCTAGACGGCTTGGGCGCCGTGGGCGAAGGAGCCCATGCAACTCACGAGAGCATCCTAGTCGACCGGATCGCGGACCGGGCGGCGCTGATCGCCGCCATGGTACATCGGCTGTAGCAGTCCGCTCAGGCTCGCCTCAGCTCGGGGACCTCCCGGAGCCGCGCCGGAGCACAGCGAGGCCCTTGACCAGCAGGGCGCCCGCCGCCGCAAGGAACCCGATGAGCGTGATCGGGGGCAGGGACCCGGGCCAGGTGGCGACATCGATCCAGCCTTTGACGCCCATGGCGAAAGTGTGCCCGCAGGCCAGCGCCAGCGTGGCGTAACCCATGTGCTGGGCCGTCAGCCAGCGGTCCATGCCGAGAGAGTTGTACATGTAGGGGATGGTTGTGATAGCCGGCAGCAGCAAGCAGCCATACGCCAGCACGCCGAACAGGAAGGTCAGCTCCCCAGTCAGATTGAACTTGCCCGTCGGCAAGAAGAACTTCTCGTAGTTGGCCGGCGAGAGCAGCACCATGGCCATCAGCACGTGAACGGAGATCATCGCGAAGCCGGTGAGGCCGAAGAACTTCGCCTTGGCCCTCACCTGTTCGGTGCCCGGCGCACCCCCGAACAGCTTTCCCACGGCGTAAGCCAATGCGAGGAAGATTATGCCCGCCAAGGCGGCGGACTTATTGACCACGTACAAGGGCAGGTGCGTCCACTCCACACCCTTGAAGACGTTGTACCGGACGACCGCATACAGCAGGCAGGGCACCCACACAGCTACCACCCAGCGGCACTGCTGGCCGCTCGGAACGCGAATGCTGGAGCCTGGATTGTGGCGCAGGGCAGCGCCCTGCCCCGGGGAAACAGCGCTCATAGACTCTAGATCGTAGCGAACTCAGCCGTCCAGCGGGAGGGTCCAGGCGGGGCGCGGCGCAGCCCGGCGCGGACCGGCGTGGGCCAGCGCTGTAAGCTGGTTGCTTGCCGCTGCCGGAATGCCGCACATCAGCGAGCAGGAGCAGGGAGAGAAGGCCGCCATCCAGATAGAGAACGGCGCCCTGCGAGACCGTGATCGGAGCTGACCCCTACTCACGGACCCCCAGCCAAGTGCGGGAGCCGCCCACAGGCTTCTGGAGCACGCTGCGCCATCTGGGCCCCGGGATGGTGCTCGCCGGCGCCGTCGTCGGGTCGGGCGAGCTGATCGTCACGACCAAGCTCGGCGCTGTCGCCGGCTTCGCGATGCTGTGGTTCGTCATCCTGTCCTGCGCGGTCAAGGTCGTCATTCAAACCGAGCTGGCCCGCCACACGATCGCCAGCGGAGAGACATTCCTCCAAGTATTCAATTCCTTGCCCGGCCCTTCCTCCAAGCGCCCGGCTTGGTTCACGCTTGCCTGGATGGCGACGGTCGTGGCGGCGTGCGTGGCGGCGCTCGCCGCGTTCGTGCTCCTACCGCCGCGCCTCGGAGGAGTCTCCGCGGCGCTGGCCTTGGCCGGGGGAGTCGCAGCCATCGGCGCCGGGGCCGCCTGGCTCTCCGTCCACCGCGCGCCCCGCAATGCCGGCGACTCGGCAGCTCCGGCGAGGAAGCCGATGAACTGGTTCACTTGGGTGTGGCTGACCCTGATGCTGCTGCTGTTCGTCAACTCCGGAGCCATCCTCGGCGGCACCGGGCAAGTACTCCAGGTCGTATTCCCGGGGGCATTCGGCGAGGGCGGGGCACGCTACTGGTCGATCCTGGTGGCGTTCGTATGCGGGGGCGTGCTGTTGGCGGGCACTTACGCCTCCTTGGAGAAGCTGCTGTTCGCGCTGGTGTCCTCGTTCACCTTGGTGACGGTGGTCTGCACCGGCTTGCTGCACTGGACAGACTACGCCGTCGGCTGGCCCGATCTGGCCGCCGGGCTGTCGCTCGGTCTCCCGGAAGTGATGTCGACCACGGTGGTGCTGACTGCCTTGGCGATGTACGCGGGGACAGGCGTGTCCTTCAGCGAAATGTGGAACTACTCCTACTGGTGCGTCGAGAAGGGGTACGCGAGCTATGTGGGCGACAAGGAGCCGGGGACCGAGTGGAGAGCGCGGGCCAAGGGCTGGATCAGGGTGATGCACACGGACGCCGCCGTCACATTCGGCCTGTACACGGTGAGTACCCTCTGCTTCTACCTGCTCGGGGCAGCCATTCTCCATGCGCAGGGCCTCGATCCGGACGGCAGGGAGAGCCTGTCCGTCCTCAGCGCGATCTTCACCGACAGCCTGGGCCGCTGGGCGGCAGGCCTGTTCCTGGTCGGCGCGTTCTTCGTGCTGGTCAGCACAGTGCTGTCCGGAGCCGCGGGGAACAGCCGGATGCTGGCCGACTCCTTGGGGGTGATCGGGCTGATCGAGCGCCGCGACTACGCAGCCCGCCAGCGGTACATCCGCGTTTTCGTCGTCGTGTCTCTGGTCCTGTACTCGGTGGCCTACTGGCTGTTCGAGAACCCGCCACAAATGCTGCTGATCACGAGCAGCCTGATCGGCGCGGTGATGTACCCGGCGCTGGGGCTGGGAGCGCTCTATCTCCGCCATCGCCGAGTGGATCCTGAAGTCGCACCCAGCGCTCCGACCACTGCCTGGCTCTGGGCCTGCGCGCTGGCCTTGGCGGTAGTCTCGCCGGCCGGCATCGCGCTGGCGGTTGCCATCGGGGCCGGCTGGATCAGCTTCGGATGATCCCGCGCGCGCTTGGATTTCTGGCCTGCACCGCGGCAATCAGCGCTTGGATGTAGCCGACGGTCCACGCCCGGCCGCGATGGCACCACTCCCCGTCGCCCTCCATCCGAGGAACGTGGTCGGGAAGGATGAAACCCCGGAAGCCGACCTGCTTGAGCGCCCGAATCGTCGCGACCGGGTCGCAATTCCCGTCGCCGAGAAAGCACTCCGTGAAATCGCTCGCGGAGCCTTGCACGTCCCGGAAGTGAACATAGAAGATCTTGCCCCGACTGCCGAAGTGCTGGATGGCTTCGAGGACGCCTTGTCCGCCCTTCATCTCGGACCAGCAGCCATGGCAGAAGTCGAGGCCGTGCATCGGGCTGTCAAACATCTCCATCGCCCTCCGGAAGTTGGTGAAGTTCCGAAACACGCGGCCCACTCCGCCCAAGGCCGGCACGGGCGGGTCGTCCGGGTGCAGGGCCAGTCGCAGGCCCACCTCCTCGCAAACCGGCAGCAGGCGCTCCAAATACCAGCAATAGTTCTCCCAGATCTCCTCGTCGAAGTACTCGCGAGCCACCGAGAGCCCTGCCCAAACCGAGTAGCGGGACGCCTCGCCCGGTCCGACGCTCGAGGCCGTCCGCAGATCGAACGCGGTCGCGGCCGCGCCGCCCCGAACCGGCCGGTCCGCCTCGGTCCGCCAGACCCCCGCCGGCATGAACGCGTATCCCAAAATGGGGATGCCGGCCCGGGCCACGGCGCGAACGGTGTGCTGCATGTTCGCCAGCTGCCGCTCCCGGCCGGGCTGGCCCAGCAGAATCTGGTCCACGAAGCGGCTCGGGACGTTCTCAATCGCCACTAGCCGGAGTTCCGCCCGCTCCGCCTGCGCAACCAGCCGCGCCAGATCCTCGTACTCCCACCGCTCACTCCCAGGGAGGCGCGGAGTGTTCAGCTGGAAGTCGTCACAACCGCACTGCTTGATGAACCGCAGCCGCGATGCGGTGACCTCTTGGAATTGCCCCAGCCCGACTCGCATCGGCAGCGCGTCCACATCCAGCATGAGTTCATGCTAGACGGCCGAGTGCCACGGAACTGGGGCGAACTGGCCGCAGAGCGCGCCAGCCGGCGGACGGTTGCCGCGCAGCCCCTGCTATCCTCTGACCGCTGCGGGCGAACGCGACCACCGCCTCCTGCACTCGGCACGTGAACGGGATCCCGCTGACAGGAAGAATCGCTGCCTTGCGGAGCCAGCCGAGCCAGCCGGTCCAACGCGCCGCGGCGGGATCCACGCTCGCCGTCCGGTTCCCAGTCCCCGCACTGGCCGCTGCGGCCGTCGCCGTCTGCACCGTCCAGCTGATTCCCGCGCAGCCGCGGGTTCCGGACGGACGGCCGAACATCGTCTTCCTTTATGCGGACGACCAAGCCGCTTGGGCGGTCGGGGCGACCGGACATCGCCAAGCCAGGACTCCCGCCTTGGACCGGCTCCATCGCGAGGGCGTCCGCCTCTCGAACGCCTTCACGACCACGCCGGTTTGCAGCCCCTCCCGCGCCGGCCTGCTGACGGCCCGGCACGGCACGCAGGTGGGGATCACCGACTACCTGAACGAGGCCCGCGAGCCGGACAAGGGCCTAGACCCCGGGCTGCCCGCATGGCCCAAGCTGCTCCAAGCCGCGGGCTACAGGACCAAGCTGGTGGGCAAGTGGCACCTCGGCAGCATGGACAGATTCCTTCCCCGCAACTTCGGCTACGACTCGTTCTTCGGATTCCGGACAGGCGCCTCCGTCTCCAAGGATCCGCAGGTGGAGAGCGACGGTGCCAAACGGATCGCCTATGGCTTCACCCCCGATGTGCTCACCGACGAAGCGATCCGCTTCGTGCGGGCTGCGGCCGACCGTGGCCCATTCCTGCTGAGCCTGCATTTCTGGGCGCCCCACGCCAACACGGGCAACCGCACCGCCGATGGGGACCGGACCTGGCTGCCGCTCAGCCCGTCCGACTGGGGTCCCTTCCGCAATCTCGAGCCGATCCTACCGGAGCCTGACTTCCCTGACCTCGACGTGGCGCGGGCGCGGCGCATGCTGCGGGAGTATCTGGCGTCCGTAGCGAGCCTGGACCGCAATGTCGGGCGCCTGCTGGCCGCGCTGGACGAATTGGGCCTCGCCGACGACACGGTGGTCGCCTTCACCAGCGATCACGGCTTCAACATGGGCCATCACGGAATCTGGCACAAGGGGAACGGCCGCTGGCTACTCAAGAACGACCGGGGCGCCAGAGCCAACCTGTTCGACACTTCGATCCGCGTACCGGCGGTCGTGCGCTGGCCAGCCCGGCTGACGGCCGGGGCGACGGTGGACGAGATCGTTCTCAACTTGGACTGGTTCGCGACGCTGCTCGACATGGCCGGCCTGCCAGTCCCCGAAGCGGTGCGGCTGCACGGCCGGAGCTTCCTGCCCCTGCTGGAGGGCAAGCGCGTCCCGTGGCGGGACTCCTTCTACGGCGAGTACGTCCAACTGCACCAGCAGCGGGTCGACCAGCGGATGTGGCGCACGCGGCACTGGAAGCTGGTGCTTGACAGCCGTCCCGGGATGGACGAGCTGTACAACCTAGTCGAGGATCCCGCCGAGCGCCGGAACCTGATTCGATTCCGGGATGCAGGACTCAGGAAGACTGTCGCGCGACTCGAGTCCGCCTTGCGAGCGCAGACCGAGAAACTCCGCAGTTCCTATTGACTGCCAAGAGCCTTGTGTCCGATAATCTTGAAGGCGATGTCCCGCTCGCTCATGTTGCTCGGCCTGCTGTTGACGGCACCGTCCCTTGCGGGCGCCGCTGCCTCGTCCTCCGGGGAGGCGGGACGGCTGCTCGACCGCCATTGCCTCACCTGTCACGGCGCGGCGCTGCAGCAGAGCGGGCTGCGGCTGGACCGCCGTGAGGACGCCCTCCGAGGGGGCCGGTCGGGACCCGCCATCCGACCGGGCGACGCTTCCGCGAGCGAGCTGATGCGGCGGCTCGAGGGCCGGGAGGGCGTCCAGCGTATGCCGCCAGGCGCCCCGTTGCTGCCGGCCGAGATTGCGGTCTTCCGCCGCTGGATCGAGGACGGTGCGCCGTGGAGGTCTCCGTCCGAGGCCGCTGGATCCTTGCCTGAACATTGGTCGCTGCGGCCGAACCGGCGGCCCCAGGTTCCAGCAGTGAGGAATCCGGACTGGGTCCGCAACCCGGTTGACTCCTTCGTGCTGGCCAAGCTAGAGCAGGAGGGCCTGCACCCGTCCCCTGAAGCACCGCGACACGCTCTTGTCCGCCGCGCCCATTTGGACATCGTCGGCCTCCCGCCCGAACCTGGCTCAGCGGCCAGCAAAGCGAGCCACGAGGAGATGGTTGATCTCCTGCTGGACTCCCAGCATTTCGGCGAGCGCTGGGCGGCTCCGTGGCTCGACCAAGTCCGCTACGCGGATTCCGACGGATACGAAAAGGACACGGTCCGCCCCCACGCGTGGCGCTACCGCCACTGGGTGATCGAGGCGCTGAACAGGGACATGCCCTTCAACCAGTTCACCGTCGAGCAGATTGCCGGGGACCTGCTCCCCGGCGCGACCGCCCGACAGCTGATCGCGACCGGCTTCTACCGGAACACGCTGAAGAACCGCGAAGGCGGGGTCAATGTCGAGCAGTACCGCTTTGAGGAAGTCGTCGACCGGACTAACACGGTGGCCACGGTGTGGCTAGGCCTGTCGCTGGAGTGCGCCCGCTGCCACGACCACAAGTACGACCCCCTCACGCAGCGGGACTACTACCGCTTCTTCGCGTTCTTCAACGAACTGGAGGAGGTGAACATTGACGCCCCATTGCCGGGCGAGACCGGCCCCTTCCTCGCTGAGCAGCCGACACTGGTCCGCCAGCTGGAAGAGGTTTACGACCGGTACGACGTGCGCAACCTCCAACAGGAGTGGCGGCGGAAGATGCTCTGGGCCGCGGAGAACCCCGGCGTCGAGCATGAGTGGGACACGAGCTGGGACATCCTCGACCTGTACCTGGATCACGGCCAGCGTATTCTGCGGACCCCCCGTGAAGAGCGAGGGTGGAGGGAGGACTTGCAGCTGACCGAATGGTTCCTGCGCAACTACAGCCGAGTGGTGACCCCGCAGGACTACGAGGCGACTGGCTTCAGTAAGGCCGTCCAAGAGATGCACGGACTCGTCGCGGACTTCCCCGACGTCAGCAGGGCCCGGACCGTGCGCCGAGCTGCCGTTCCGCCCGCCACCCACATCCACCCTTCCGGCGCGTGGGACGACTTGGGCGAACGCCTGCGGCCCGGAGCACCCGCCGCGCTTCCCCCGGCCGGCACGGATGGCGGGACGCCGGACCGATTGGGCCTGGCACGCTGGCTGGCCAGCGAGGCCAATCCGCTGACCGCGCGGGTCGCAGTCAATCGGATCTGGCAGGGATACTTCGGCGCCGGCTTGGTGGCTACGCCCGAGAACTTCGGGCTGCGGGGTGATCCGCCATCCCATCCCGACTTGCTGGACTGGCTCGCTGCCGAGTTCATCGACTCGGGCTGGAGCCGCAAGCACATCCACCGCCTGATCGCGACCTCCGCGACCTACCGGCAGTCATCCGGCATGCGGGACGGCCTGCGAGATCTCGACCCAGCCAACCGGCTGCTGGCGCGACAGAGCCGCCTGAGGCTGCCAGCCGAGTCGCTCCGCGACTCGGCCCTGGCCGTCTCCGGGCTGCTGGACCCGCGCGTCGGCGGGCGCAGCGTCCGGCCCGGGCAGCCGCCGGGCGTCGCGGACCTCGGCTACGGCAACACCGTGCGCTGGGAGGAGAGTGACGGACGGGACCGCTACCGGAGGGGCGTCTACATCCATTTCCAACGCACCACGCCCTACCCTCTGCTGGCCAACTTCGATCTCGACCAGCGATCCGTGACCCAGTGCGCCAGAGGCCGCTCCACCACGCCCCTGCAGGCACTCAACCTCTTGAACGACCCGGTCTTTTTCGAGGCGGCTCAAGGGCTCGCGTACCGCGTGCTGGCGGAGACGGCCGGCCTTCCGTTCCAGGACCGCCTGAAGCATGTCTTCCGGCTGTGCTTGTCCCGGGCGCCGAGCGAGGCCGAGAGCGAGGCCCTGCGCCGCTACTACGTGCGGCAGCAGGCCCTGCTGGAGGTGGACGCGGAGGCCTCGCGCGCCTGGCTTCCTCTGGTCCCCGCCGACGGCGGGCGGACCAGCCCAGCGGCGCGTGCGGCATGGGTCGGGATCAGCCGCATCCTGCTGAACACTGACGAGTTCGTCACAAGGGAGTAGACCATGACCCTCGATGCCATCCGGGCGGCCCGGACGCGCCGCAGCTTCCTCGACACCTGCTGCGCGGGCTTAGGCACGATTGGTCTGGCCCACTTGATGGGCGCGGACGGGCTCACCGCGGCCCCGAACCCGCAGCCGGGCCGGCCGCACTTCCCGGCCAAGGCCAAGAACCTCATCTTCCTGTTCATGGCCGGCGCGCCGAGCCAGATGGACCTGTTCGACCCCAAGCCGGGCCTGACCAAGTGGCACGGACACCCCCTTCCGCCGTCGATGACCTCCGACTTGAAGCTGGCGTTCATCAAGCCGACTGCGAAGGTGCTGGCCAGTCCCCGGCAGTTCGTCCGCTGCGGTGAGAGCGGCATCGAGATCAGCGACTATCTGCCCCACCTGCAGCGCGTGGCGGACGAGATCTGCGTGGTCCGCTCCATGCAAACCGACCAAGTGAACCACCACCCGGGGCAATCGATGCTGATGAGCGGCAGCCCGCTGGTCGGCCGGCCGACTTTGGGCGCGTGGCTGAGCTACGGTCTCGGCAGCGAATCCCGGGATCTGCCCGGCTTCGTAGTGCTGAGCTCGGGCCGCGGTGCCAGCGGCGGGGCCTCCAATTTCTCAAGCGGCTTCCTGTCGTCCACCCACGCCGGCGTCCCGTTCCGCAAGAGTGGCGACCCGATCCTTTACCTCTCCAATCCAGCCGGCGTGACCAACGATTCCCAGCGACTCGCCCTGGAGACCCTCCGCGAGCTGAATGAACTGACGTTGGAGCGCAGCGGCGACTCGCAGGTCGCGGCCCGCATGGCCAGCTACGAGCTGGCGTTCCGGATGCAAGCCTCGGCTCCGGAGCTGCTGGACTTCTCCAGCGAACCCCGATCAATCCGGGAGGGCTACGGCATCGGCGCCGAGCCGACGAACGCCTACGGGACGAACTGCCTGATGGCCCGCCGTCTCGTCGAGCGCGGAGTGCGGGTCGTGATGCTGATCCACGCATCGTGGGACGACCACACTAATCTGAACGAGGGGCTGAAGGACAACTGCGAGAAGACTGACCGACCGGCGGCGTTCCTGATCCGGGACCTGAGGCAGCGGGGGCTGCTCGACGAGACGCTCGTGGTGTGGGGCGGCGAGTTCGGCCGCACCTCGCTCGGGCAGCTCAAGCATGTCGGGGACAAGGTCGGCAGGGACCACCACCCCGACGGATTCTCCATGTGGCTCAGCGGCGGAGGCATCCGGGGCGGCCAAGCGGTAGGGGCCACCGACGAACTGGCCCTGAAGGCGGTGGCGGACCCGGTGCATGTTCACGACCTGCAGGCCACAATCCTGCACCTGATGGGCTTGGATCACGAGCAGCTGACCTACCGGCACATGGGCAGGGACTTCCGCCTCACCGACGTCTCAGGAGCGCCCGTCCGGCAGATGATCGCCTGATGCCGAGCGGGGCGAGTGCCGTTCGGCCCGCACCCGGCCCCTTCCCCCTCCAGCCGCTGCCCAAACGCTTGCCGGCACAATTGGATATACTGGCCTTCAAGCCGGTCATGGCCATCAACCCCGCCTCGGAACGATCGATCCTGCCCCTCACGCCGCGCGGCTTTTGCGCCGGCGTCGTGAGGGCCATCGATATTGTAGAAGTGGCCTTGAAGACCTACGGCGCTCCGATCTACGTCCGTAAGGAAATCGTCCACAACCGCCACGTGGTCAGCGATCTGGCCTGCCAAGGGGCGATTTTTGTGGAGGAGGTGGACGAGGTGCCTCGCGGGGAGCGGCTGATCTACAGCGCGCACGGAGTCTCCCCGGCCGTGCGCAGCGCCGCCCGGGAGCGCGGGCTGAGGGTGATCGACGCGACCTGCCCGCTCGTTACCAAGGTCCACTTGGAGGCAGTGCGCTTCGCGAAGCAGCACGCGACAATTCTGCTAGTGGGACACAGCGACCATGACGAAGTCATCGGGACGTTCGGCGAGGCGCCCGAGCGCACCATCGTAGTCTCCTCGCCAGAACAGGCCCGCACGGTGGAGGTGCCGGAAGGCAGCTTGGCGTACCTGACCCAGACCACCTTGAGCTTGGACGAGGCAGGGGCGATCCTCGGCATTCTCAAGCGCCGCTTCCCGCACATCCAAGCGCCGCCGGCCAAGGACATTTGCTACGCGACCGAGAATCGGCAGCAGGCCGTCAAGCGGGCGGGTTCTGAAGCGGACCTGCTGCTGATCGTCGGGTCAGCGAACAGCTCCAATTCCCAACGCCTCGTCGAGGTTGGGAGGCAGGCCGGGATGGAGAGCCATCTGATTGATGACGAGCGGGACATCCGCCCGGCATGGCTGGAGAAGGCATCCACCGTGGCCGTCAGCGCCGGCGCGTCCGCGCCCGAGATCTTCGTCCAGCGAGTCATTCGGTTCGTGCAGGAGGCTGGGTTCCCGCAGGTGAGGCGCTTGGACGGGCTGAGAGAGAACGTACATTTCCCCCTGCCTCCCGAACTGCGAGGCTCGGAGCATCTGACCCGGATCGCGCCCCTTCCATGAGCGCGCCGGCAGGACGTGTCCAGCGCGCGGCACCCCCCGCCCGGAGCGGGGACAGGCTGGCCGGAGCGGCCCGCGAGGCATGCGAAGCCGCGTGCCGCTATCTGCTCAACCGGCAGCGCCCGCAAGGCTACTGGGTCGGGGAGATCGAAGGGGATTCAACGCTCCTGTCGGACTACCTACTGCTTCAGCTGTGGCTACATCCGCCGTCACCCGCCGGCTTCTGGGATCCGCCGTCCTCTGGACGGGTGGCCGCCGCCCGCCGCGAGATCCGACGGCAGCAACTGCGCGACGGCGGCTGGAGCATCTATCCGGGCGGCCC
Organism: Bryobacterales bacterium; assembly: GCA_963662745.2. Lineage (GTDB taxonomy): Bacteria > Acidobacteriota > Terriglobia > Bryobacterales > UBA6623 > VXMF01. Next base: position 132,519 of record CAXXUI010000001.1, on the reverse strand, counting down.
GGCCAACCTCAGCGCCTCGGTCAAGGCCTACTGCGCACTCAAGGTGGCGGGCGAGAGCGACGGTTCAACCTGGATGCGGAGGGCCGCGCGCCGGATCGTCAGCCTCGGCGGCGTCGAGGCCGCCAACAGCTACACCAAGCTCTACCTCAGCTACTTCGGACTCTACCCGCGCCGCAAGACGCCGTCGATCCCGCCCGAGATCTTCCTGATTCGGCCTGAGAGCCGCTTCAGCGTCTACGCGATGTCCTCCTGGAGCCGGGCCATGCTGGCCCCGCTCTCGATCCTCGACGCTACCCGGGCGCACCGCAAGGCGCCGCAAGGCATGTCGCTTGTGGAACTGTTCGCCGGAACGGATCCCGCTGCAGCGGAGGCGGACGGCTGGAAGAAGCTGTTCCTGTGGCTGGACCGCTGCGTCAAGCTGCTGGAATCGACAGGCTTGGCCCCAGACAGGAATCGGGGCATCGCCGCAGCCCGGGACTGGATGCTGGCCCGACTCGATCGTTCGGACGGCCTCGGCGCGATCTTCCCCGCCATGGTGAACTCCATCATGGCCCTGACACAGCTCGGCTACGGTCCTGACCACCCGCTGCTGCGCAGGGAACTGCGGCGCTTCGACGGCCTCTGTCTCGAAGACAACGCGGGTTTCCGCCTGCAGCCCTGCCGGTCACCGGTCTGGGACACCGCCTTGACCGCCTACGCGATCGGTTCCGCAGGACGCGACACGGACCGGACATCGCGTTGGGCCCTGAGCCGCGCCGCGGACTGGCTGCTCGCCAAGGAGGTGCGCCACAAGGGGGACTGGGCGGTCCGCAACCCGGATGTCGGGCCGGGCGGCTGGTACTTCGAGTTCGCCAACGAGTTCTACCCTGACACGGATGACACGGCCAAGGTTCTGCTGGCTCTCGAGCATGCTTCGTCAGTGAACCCGGATCGGCAGCGGGCGGCGGAGCGCCGAGCGCTGCGCTGGCTGGTCTCGATGCAGTCCTCCGACGGCGGCTGGGCCGCCTTCGACAGGGACAACTGCTTGGCGCTCCTCACGCACGTGCCGTTCGCGGATCACAACGCCATGCTGGACCCCACTTGCCCGGACATCACGGGCCGCGTGCTGGAAGCCGTCTGCCGGCGCGCTCCGGGCCGGCACGAGGCGACCGTCCGGCGAGCAGTCCGCTACTTGCTTGGGTGCCAAGCTGAGGATGGCTTCTGGAAGGGGCGCTGGGGCGTCAACCGCCTGTACGGCACCTACCTCGCGGCACGGGGCCTCAGGGCGGCCGGCTTGGGCCCGGACGACGCAGCCCTGGTGCGGGCCGGCGAGTGGGTGCGCTCGGTTCAGAACTCGGACGGCGGCTGGGGCGAGTCGCCCTCCAGCTACGAGGAGCACGAACCGCTCGGCAGGACAGCGTCAGCCCCGTCGCAGACGGCTTGGGCCCTGCTGGCGCTCTTCGCTGCAGGGGACATCAGCAGCCGACCCGCGCGGGAAGGGGTGCGCTACCTGCTGGAGAACCAGACGGCCCGCGGCGCTTGGACCGAGGAGGCCTTCACGGGGTGCGGGTTCCCCCGCGTGTTCTACCTCCGCTACCACATGTACCCGAGATACTTCCCCCTGATCGCGCTGAGCGAGTTCGTGCGAGCACGACGGAGGGCAGCGGCATGAAGCTTCCTCTTTCCGCCACCTTGCGCCTCGGCGGGCACATCGCTCGGAACAAGATGTTCCCCCGCCCGGCATGGCAACGCGACCCCACCGCGCTCGAGACGCCGTTTCGGATCCTGCCCGATCGGCAGGCTGGACGCGGCACAGGCGCCAGCCACCCCATGCTGCGCCGGAGATTCCCCCTCGTGCTGATGCTCGAGCCGCTGCATGCCTGCAACCTCACCTGCACCGGCTGCGGACGAATCCGCGAGTACGAGGACACCATTACCGAGCGGCTCCCCCTCGCGGATTGCTTGGCCGCGATCGACGAGTGCGGCGCCCCGGCTGTGTCGATCTGCGGCGGGGAGCCGCTGATGTACAAGCCGATCGGGCGACTGGTCGACGAGGCCGTGCGGCGCAAGCGGCTGGTCTACCTGTGCACCAACGGCATGTTCGTCCCCGCCCGGCTGCACGAGTTCCAGCCCCACAAGCGATTCTTCTTCAATGTCCATCTGGACGGATTGCAGGAGACGCACGACATGGCGGTCGAGAAGGACGGCGTGTTCGAGATGGCAGTCGAAGGCATCCGCGCCGCCAAGGCGGCCGGCCACATGGTGTGCACTAACACCACCGTCTACCGCGAGACCGACATGGCCGAGGTCGAGGCGCTGTTCGAGTACCTGAGCCAGTTCGACGTCGACGGTCACATGCTCTCCCCTGCCTACGGCTACTCAGCCGTCGGCACGCGGGAGATCTTCCTCACCCGCGACGAGATTCACGAGAAGTTCCGCAACACGGAGACGCTGTTCCGCCGCTTCCGGATGAACACCACGCCGGCCTACGCCAAGTTCCTGCGCGGCGACCACGACCTGCCCTGCACCGCCTGGGGCAACCCTACGTACAACACCCGCGGCTGGAAGGGGCCCTGCTACCTCATCACTGACGCCCACTGGGACACGTTCGCGGAACTGATGAGCGAGACGCCGTGGGAGCGATACGGGCGAGGCAACGACGACCGGTGCGAGCACTGCATGGTCCACTGCGGCTACGAGCCCTCGGCCGCACTCGGCGTCAATGCCAAGCTGGCCGACACCTTCCGCATGCTCCTCTGGGCGCTATCCTGAAGACCGCGCCGCTGACCGGGGAGGCCCGCCGCCGGGAGTGCTTCCGGCTCGGTCCGAACGGCCCGCGGCACGAAATCGACGGAAGGTGTGAGAGATGAAGGCGCTGGTCCTCAACGAATACAGGCGACTTGACCTCCAAGAGGTACCCAAGCCAGCGATCGGCGCGAGCGACGTGCTGGTCCGCGTGCGGTCCTGCGGCATCTGCGGCAGCGACGTGCATGGTTACGACGGCAGTTCGGGCCGGCGGCTACCGCCCCTGATCATGGGCCACGAGGCGTCAGGGGAGGTTGCCGCCACGGGATCCGCGGTGCGCGGCCTGCGCGACGGTGACCGAGTCACGTTCGACTCCATGGTCACCTGCCGCGAATGCTCCTTCTGCCGCATCGGCCGACCCAACCTGTGCGACAACCGGCAAGTCCTCGGTGTCTCGTGCGGCGACTACCGGCGCCACGGAGCGTTCGCGGAGTACGTGGCGGTGCCGCAGCACATCGTCTTCCGTCTGCCCGACGGGGTCAGCTTCAACGAGGCCGCCATGGTTGAGCCGGTGTCCGTGGCGGTCCACGCCGTCTCGCGAGGGAGCCCTTCCCTAGCCGACTGCGGGGTGGTCGTGGGGGCCGGCATGATCGGCCTCTTGACCGTCCAGGCTCTGCGCAGCGCCGGCTGCGGCACGATCATCGCGGTCGATCTAGCCGCCGACCGACTGGACCTGGCCTGCCGCCTCGGCGCTGACCAGTCCATCTTGGCCGGCGAGGGCGTCGACGTGCCGGCGCTGGTTCGGGAACAGACCGGCGGCCTGGGAGCCGATCTGGCGTTCGAGGCCGTCGGTGCCAGCCCGACCGTGAAGACCTGCGTGGAGAGCGTCCGGAAGGGCGGGCGCGTGGTCCTCGTCGGCAACATCGCCCCCACGGTCGAGTTCGGTCTTCAGAGCGTCGTGACGAGGGAGATCGATGTCCTCGGGTCGTGCGGATCCTGCAACGACTACCCGGCCTGCCTCGAGCTGATGCGGAGGGGGGCCATCCGCGTCTCGGAGGTCGTGAGCGCCTCGGTTCCACTGGAGCGGGGGCAGGAGATGTTCGACCGGCTGTACACGGGTGAGGCCGGCCTCACCAAGGTCATCCTGCAGCCTTGACCGCGGACAGCCGGGACCGGCACGCCCCGCCCGGCGACCGCGCGGGCGAAACCGGCCGACGAGCAGGGCGAGACTTGCATGATCCAGCGGCGGCTGCCAAGACCGTCACCGTCGGCTTGATCCAAATGCGCTGCCTCCCGGACCCGCGGAAGAACTTGCGCAGAGCATTGCGGCGTGTGGCGTCCGCCGCCGACCGCGGAGCGCGGATCGTCTGCCTGCCCGAGCTCTTCCGGACGCAGTACTTCTGCCAAGAGCAGAATCCGGACTGCTTCGACTTCGCGGAACCGGTCCCTGGGCCGACGACCGACTCCCTCTCCGCTGCGGCGGCCAGCCTCGGCGTGGTGATCGTCGGGTCAGTCTTCGAGAGGCGGGCGGCGGGCGTGTACCACAACACGGCGGTGGTCTTCAACGCCGACGGTGCGCTGCTGGGACTGTACCGCAAGATGCATATCCCCGACGACCCGCTCTATTACGAGAAGTTTTACTTCACTCCGGGAGACTTGGGATTCCGCGTGTTCGCGACCCGCTTCGGGCGGATCGCCCCCTTGGTGTGTTGGGACCAGTGGTTCCCGGAAGCCGCCAGGCTGGCCGCGCTGGCTGGCGCCGAGCTGCTTGTGTACCCGACCGCCATCGGATGGCATCCGGCCGAGCGGAGTGAACTGGGAGCGAGCCAAGTTGAGGCGTGGCAGGTGATCCAGCGCTCCCACGCGATCGCCAACGGGGTCTTCGTGGCGGCCGTCAACCGGACCGGCAGCGAGCTTCCGCTGCTGGACTCGCCGAGCCGCCCGGCAGACTACCGGGGCCTCCGCTTCTGGGGCAGGTCCTTCCTCGCGGGCCCCGGAGGCGAAGTCCTAGCGGCAGCGGGCGAGGAGGAGGCCGTGCTCACCAAGACCTGTGACCTGCGGGCGGTGGAACGAACCCGGAGGGACTGGCCTTTCCTGCGGGACCGGCGCGTGGACGCCTACGGCCCGCTTTCGAGGAGGCTGCTCGAGCGCCCGACGCAGTGACCGAACCGGCCATCAGGATGCCGGCCGAGTGGGAGCCGCACGAGGCCACTTGGCTGGCCTACCCGCACCTGTCGTCGGACTGGCCGGGCAAAGTGTCCGCCGTGCGCTGGGCGGTAGTGGAGTTCATCCGCCAGCTCGCCGAGCACGAGCGGGTCCGCCTGCTGGTCCGCAGCGCTCGGGAAGCCGGGCGCGCCCGCTCCGCGCTGCGCAGGGGCGGAGCGGACCTGTCGGCGGTCGAGCTGGATGTCTGCCCCACGGACCGCGCCTGGCTCCGCGACTCGGGACCTAGCTTCGTCCTCCGCAAGGGCCGCCTCGCGGCTGCCTGCTGGCGTTTCAACGCCTGGGGGCGCTACTCGAACTGGCAGCATGACCGCCAGGTCGGCCGAACGATCGCCGGGCTGGCGGGCGCTCCGGCGATCGAGCCTCGCTTCCGTGGGCGCGGCTTCGTCATGGAGGGCGGAGCCGTCGACTGCAATGGCCGGGGGGCCTTGCTGGCGACCGAGCAATGCCTGCTCGGCCAGGGCCGTCAAGCCCGCAACCGGGGCGCCTCGCGCCAAGAAGTGGAAGCCGTCCTCAGCGCGACGCTCGGCGCGTCGGTCGTGCTGTGGCTGGGCGCGGGCATCCGTGGCGACGACACGGGCGGGCACATCGACAATCTGGCGAGGTTCGTCGGCCCGCGCAAGGTCGTCGCCGCGGTCGAGCGCGATTCCACCGACGCCAACTACGCGGCCCTCCGCAGCAATCTGGCGCGCCTGCGCTCGATGCGCGACCAGGACGGACAGCCGCTCGAAGTAGTCGAACTCCCGATGCCGCGGCCCTTGCGCTTCGATGGTGAGCGTCTCCCGGCCAGCTACACCAACTTCTACATCGCCAATGGTTGCGTCCTGGTGCCCACATTCAACGACGCCAACGACGCCGCCGCCCTCGGCATCCTGCAAGGCTGCTTCCCCGGCCGTAGAGTGTGTGGCGTCCACTGCGTCGACATAGCGCTCGGGGGCGGAGCGCTGCACTGTCTCGCTCAGCAGCAGCCCCAAGTCCCGGCGGGCCGGGTCGCACGAGCGGCCGAGGCAAACCAAGCAGCCCAAGAATGCGTCTAAGCTATTATGAAGACAAACATCATGCGCGCACAGAAACGAGCTGTCCTGCCGCTGCTCCTGGTCCTGAGCACCTTGGTAGCGGGCATCCTGATTGGCACGATCATTTCTGGTCCGGTCGGCGCCGCCCCTGACAGCAAGGGGCCTGTGACCGACGCGAAGCCCTTGGTCGTCCCGGCGGCGAATCCCGTCGAGAACCAATTCTCGGCGATCGCCCGCCAAGTGCGCCCGAGCGTCGTCAGCATCTTCATACCGGCCAGCGTCGACGAGGAAGCTCTGCGGGACGGACCTTCCTACGAGGGCCCGGAAGACCTGTTCCGCCGGTTCTTCGGCATCCCCGGAGATCCGGGCCAAGCGCCGCGCAGGAGGGGCCCGGGCCAAGGCTCGGGAGTCGTCGTGGACACGAAGGGCTACATCATCACGAACCACCATGTCGTCGAGGATGCCGACCGCATCCAAGTGCTGTTCGTCGACGACGAGGAGCGTTACGACGCCGAGCTGGTCGGCGTCGACGCGGAGACAGATCTGGCGGTGATCCACGTGGCTGGAAAGACCGGCCTCCAAGCGGCCACCATCGGCAATTCCGACGCCGCCAATGTCGGGGACTGGGCGGTCGCGATCGGCTCTCCGTTCGGCTACCGCGAGACAGTGACCGTCGGGATTATCAGCGCCAAGTCCCGGGAGATGGGATCAGGAGACCGCACGCGCCCCTTCCGCAAGTTCCTGCAAACCGACGCGGCAATCAATCCCGGCAACAGCGGAGGTCCGCTGCTGAACATCCGCGGCGAAGTGATCGGCATCAACTCGGCCATCATTTCGCGCACCGGGGGTTTCGACGGCATCGGCTTTGCGCTGGCCTCGAACATCACGGTCGAGACCTACAACCAGATCATCCGATACGGCAGGGTGTCGAGAGGCTCAATCGGCGTGCAGTTCCGGGGGGACAACCCGTCCCTGAGCCGCGCCTACGGCGCTGAGTGGGGCGTTTTCGTTGAGGGTGTCAAGCCCGGCGGGCCCGCGGACGAGGCCGGCATGCGGACCGAGGACATCATCCTTACTGTGGCTGGCGAGAAGATCGAGACCGGCGAGAAGCTGATCGAGGTGGTGGCATCCATCAGCGTCGGAGAGACAGTGCCCATCGAAGTCGTCCGGGACGGCAAGACCCTGACGCTCAACGTGGAGGTGGCCGACCGGCTGGAACTGTGGCCCGAGCAGGCTCAAGCGCCCGAGCGCGAGGACGAGAAGGCCGAAGAGGCGTCCGTACGACTAGGGGTCACGGTGCAGGAGATCGCTCCCGCTAGGCGGGAAGAGATGATGCTGCCCGGAACGGGCGGGATCTTGGTCACGAAGGTCGATGCGGGATCCTTCGCGGAACGGATCGAGCTGCTTCCCGGCGATGTGGTCGTGGCGGTCAACCGGACCGAGATCGGATCCACGGCCGACTTGCGGGAAGTCCAGAGGCGTCTGGAGCCGGGGATGGATGTCTCATTCAAGGTGCTGCGGCTGGTCCGGCGCGATTGGCGCACGGTCTACCTAGCAGGCCCACTTCCTGAGTGAGCGGCGCAGGCCTTGCACAACAAGCCGGCGGCGATCGGGCCCGCCGGCGGCGATTGTAGCGGCCAGGGGACCGGCGGGTGAAGGCGATAGATCGCTGGGCCTAGTAGCGCGACACCCGGGGCGGCCCCACGTCGGCGGCCGTCGCTAGCGCGTCAAAGTTCAGCATCAAGTGCTCGTGCCGCACCGACGCCATGCGCGGCTCGTCCCAGAGGTTGTCAAACTCTCCTGGATCGGCCTCCAGGTCGAACAGCTCCCCCAAGCCGTGGCCGTGATAGACGACCTGCTTGTACCGCTCGCCGCGCACCATGGTGGCGAAGCTCTGCACTCCGGCCAGCGCCCGGTAGTATTCGCAACGCACAAACTCCCTGTGCTGGTCGGCCGGCGACTCGCCCTTCAGAATCGCCGCCAGCGACTTGCCGTGCAGCGCGGCTGAGACTTCGAGCCCGGCGAGCTCCAGCAGCGTCGGCGCTAGGTCGGTCAACTCGACTAGCGCCTCGGAGCGCAGCCCCTCCCGGAACCGGCCGGGACATGAGACCAGCAGCGGCACATGGACCAAGCTCTCGTAGAAGCGGCACCCCTTGAGTAGCAGCCCGTGGTCGCCCAAGGTCTCACCGTGGTCGCTGGTGAAGATGACGACGGTGCTGTCCAGCTGGCCCGTCTCGTCAAGGGCGTCCAACATGCGCCCGACATTGTGATCGATCAGCTCGATCATGGCGTAATACTTCGCTTGGTAGGCCTTGGCGTTCATCTCCTCCGGGCGCCTCGGCGGCCGCTGGAAATTGACGCGCTCCAGGCGCTGCTGAGCCGCCAAATCCGTGTCGCGAAAGAGAGGGCCCGGCATTTCCTGCTCGGGATAGTGGTCGAGCCACTCCTGAGGCGGGTCGAAGGGCGAGTGCGGATCGAAGCAGTTCAGGCTGAAGAGCCACGGCCCCGTCCGGTCCTCCTTGAGGAAATCGATCGCCCTGTCAGCGCACCAAGTCGTCTGGTGCAGCTCGGTGGGAATGTAGCCGAGTCTCTGGTAGAGCGAGTCGTAGTCGTGCCCCTCCGCTCTCAGCCAGTCGATGTACGCATGCCCCTCCGGCCAGTCGTCGTGGGGGTGATGGCTCCAGTGGAAGACGCGGTAGCCGTCGTCCGCCCGAGGCTCGATCCTGCCTTGGGCTCCGGAGAGATGGAACTTGCCGGCCAGGCCGCAGTCATACCCTGCGTCGGCCAGCAGCTTGGTGACCAAGGGGGCGGCCGCGTCCCAGCGGTCGTTGCCGTTCATGCAGCCGTGAACAGACGAAGGATACTTCCCGGTTAGGAAACTGGCGCGGCTCGGCGTGCAGATCGGGGACTGGCAGTAGGCGTTCTCGAACGCCACTCCGGAGGCGGCGAGCCGGTCGAGGTGGGGCGTGCGGATATAGGAGTTGCCCAACGAGCGTATCGTGTCCCAGCGCTGCTGGTCGGTGCAGATCCACAAGATGTTGGGACGGTCCTTGAGCGCGGTCGCGCTCGGCGCCGCCATGGCCGCGGTCGCGCCCACGAACCTCCTGCGAGTTAGACGTGAAGGCATGCGCGACAGAGTATCCCACACCTGGGAATACGGTCGCGCCCGCTGGGACCGGCCGAACCGCGTTCGCCAAGGTGTCCGCGGAGCGGAGCCGCCGCGAACCGGAACGCCTCAGAAGTACCAGAGCAGGTCGGCCCGCAGCGTGATTCCGTCTGTCCTGAGCGAGGTGGGGACATTGACCGACAGGTCGTCGAAGCGGGTGACGCGGTCGAATCCGCCCTTAGCGGCGTAGCGGACTTCTCCGCGCAGCGCCAAGCTGCCGACCCGCTTCTCCAGCCCCGCTCCCGTCACCCAGCCGTTGAAGCTGTCGGCATGCTCCTCCGAAATAGTCGCAAACTGGTCCGGCTCGGTGCAGGGCTCAACGCTTAAGCAACCGGTGGATTCGGTTCGAAACTCCGCCTCACGTCGCCGCAGGCCCAGCAGAAGGTATACGCTGGCCCCCGATCCAGATCCGAGAATCGGGATCCCCGATCCGACGCGGAAGGTCGCCCCGTAACTGCGCGTCGGCTGGTATTCCCAGTCCTCAGGCCAAGCATCACCCACTTGGTTGAAGCCGACAGACTGCCCCGCGCCCCCCAACGCTCCCCCTACGCTCCCCGAATGGTGGATCATGTCGCCCTCGGCGCTGATGTAGATGCCGGTGGGCCGCAGAGCCAAACGGTAGCCGGCCAGAAAGCCCGCTCCATACGTCAGTTCGGCGGCGGCCACTCCGCTGCGAGCCGGCTCACCCGGCACATCCGCGCCCCCGACGCGCTCTACGGTCTTCTGGTAGTCCACGCCGGCCCGCTGAGCCATCACGCCGACACCGACATAGAGGCCTCCTTTCTGGGCCTGGATACTCGCCGGCAGGGCCGCGGACAAGGCGAACGCTACGGCCAATGCAGCTGCAGGCCGTGCACCGGGCAGGAACTCTGGACGCGACACAACCCTGAGTATAGCCGCGATCCAGCAGGCACTCATCAAGCGTCCCGGGGGCGTACGCCCTCGCTGAAGGAGCCCCGGGTGGCCGCGCGTCCGATCCGGAAGGCTCGGAATTGTGACCGAACCGTTTCCTCCCTATAATATGGGTGGATTCTCCGTGATGCGTCTTGCCGTACTGTCCGTGCTCCTGTGCTCCGCCGCGACAGGGGCCGAACCCGTTGACTTCGATGCCGATGTCGAGCCGATATTCCAGACGCACTGCTACTCCTGCCACGGAGACGCCCAGCAGCAGGGCCAGCTGCGACTTGACTCGCGCGTAGTGGCCATGCAGCCCGGTCCGAGCGGGGAGCGCATCGTTCCGCACGACGCGGATGCCAGCAGCCTGTACCGGCGCGTGGCGGGGATCGGCGACGGCAATCGCATGCCCATGGGCGGCCAGCTCACCGCGGCCGAGATCGCCAAGATCCGCGCTTGGATCGAGCGTGGGGCCGTATGGCCGGCCGGAGCCAGCACGGACGCCGGCTTGGACGAGCACTGGGCCTTCAAGGCGCCCGAGCGCCCGGAGGTTCCGGCCTCCGGATCGGATTGGGGATCCAGCCCCATCGACCGATTCGTGCTGGCCAAGCTGCGGGCCGAAGGCCTCGAACCGTCATCACCGGCTCCCAAGGCCCTCCAGCTGCGGCGCCTCAACCTTGATTTGATCGGTATTCCGCCGACGCCCACCGAGCTGGCCGGCTTCCTAGCAGACCCGTCCCCCGACGCATACTCCCGCCAAGTCGAAAGGCTGCTGGCATCGCCGCATTTCGGCGAGCGCTGGGGGCGGATATGGCTGGACGCGGCGCGCTACGCCGACTCGGACGGATTCGAGAAAGACAAGCCACGACAGGTCTGGTTCTACCGGGACTGGGTGGTCAACGCCCTCAACGAGGACAAGCCCTACGATCGGTTCGTTATAGAGCAGATCGCCGGTGACCTGCTGCCCGGCGCGGCGCAGAGCCACCGGGTGGCTACCGGCTTCCTCAGGAACTCCATGATCAACGAAGAGGGCGGAGCCGATCCGGAGCAGTTCCGCATGGAGGCGATGTTCGACCGCATGGACGCGATCGGCAAGGCCGTGCTGGGCCTCACGGTGCAGTGCGCCCAGTGCCACGACCACAAGTACGATCCCATCACGCAGCGGGACTACTACCGCCTGTTCGCCTTCATCAACAACTCGCATGAGTCCACGCAGGCCGTCTACACGGCAGATCAGGAGCGCGTCCGAACCGAGATCCAGTCCGAGATCCGCGAGATCGAGCAGCAGCTCAAGCAGCGGACTCCGGATTGGCGGGAGCGCATGGCCGCATGGGAGCGGAAGGCCGCTTCCGGCCAGCCGTCCTGGCGGGTGCTCGACACCCACATCGAGCTTGGCAGCGGCGAGAAGTACACGAAGCTGCCCGACCGGTCGATTCTCGCCGGCGGCTACGCCCCGACGCGCAGCGTGGTCAGCCCCGAGGGACGGATCGATTCCGGAACGGTCACGGCGTTCCGTCTCGAACTGCTGACCGATCCGAGACTGCCCTTGGGCGGACCGGGCCGGTCGTTCCGCGGGACAGCTGCCCTGACCGAGTTCGAAGTGCAGGTGGCTCCGGCCGACGACCCCGAAGCTTGGCGCAAGCTGGCGATTTCCCAAGCGACGGCCGACGTCAACCCTCCCATCTCCTGGCTCGACCCGTTCCTGTTTCCGGACAAGGACGGCAAGCGACGCGTGCTCGGCGACGTACGCTTCGCCATCGACGGGTTCGACATGAGCGCTTGGAGCACTGACTTGGGCCCAGGCCGGCGCAATGTGCCCCGCAAGGCGGTCTTCCGGCTGGCCGAACCGCTCGTCGCGGACCAACCGCTGCTGGTCAAGTTCGATCTCTCGATGAAGCACGGAGGCTGGAACTCCGACGACAACCAGTCGTTGAACCTAGGGCGCTTCCGCCTGTCGAGCACATCGGATTCAGATGCGGAGGCAGACGCGCTGCCAGCCGGCGTGCGAGAGATCATCTCTGCGGTGCCGATCGCGAACCGGACCTACGAGCAAGAGGCCGAGGTGTTCGGCTACTGGCGGACAACGGTCGAGGAATGGGGCGAGGAGAACCGGAGGATCGAGGAGTTGTGGAGGCGGCATCCCGAGGGTTCGACCCAGCTGGTTCTCGACGAGCTCGACCAGCCCAGGCAGACCAGCATGCTGCAGCGGGGGGACTTCCTGCGCCCGGTCGAAGAGGTCTCTCCCGGTGTGCCAGGATTCCTGCAGGCCTTGGCGGAAGGCGACGGCAAGCCGGCCCGTCTGCGGTTTGCGGAGTGGCTAGTGGATCGTGACTCGCCGACCGCCGCCCGAGCGATTGTCAACAGGATCTGGCAGGGGCACTTCGGTGCCGGCATCGTGGACACTGTCGAGGATTTGGGGCGCCAAGCGGCGACCCCGTCCCATCCGGAACTGCTCGACTGGCTGGCGGTGGAACTGATGGACAGCGGCTGGCGACTGAAGCACATCCACCGCCTGATCGCCAACTCGGAGACCTACCGGCAGTCCTCGGCGGTATCAGCTGAACTGCTGGAGCGGGATCCCGCCAACCGCCTGCTGGCCAGAGGATCGCGGTTCCGCGTCGACGGCGAGCTGGTGCGCGACATCGCGTTGGCGGCCAGCGGCTTGCTGACAGCGGCCGTGGGCGGCCCGCCGGTGTACCCCCCGGCTCCGGAGTACCTCTTCCTGCCGCCGATCAGCTACGGCCCGAAGCGCTGGTACGTCGATGACGGCGACCAGCGCTACCGGCGGTCGCTGTACGCGTTCCGATACCGGTCCGTGCCATTCCCGGTGCTCACGACCTTCGACACTCCGACCGGCAATTTCGCCTGCGTCAAGCGGGACCGCTCCAACACTCCGCTGCAGGCCTTGGTCACGTTGAACGAGACCGTCTTCATGGAGGCGGCGCGCGAGCTGGGACGCCGGGCTCTAGCCGAGGGCGGATCGAGCGATGCGGAGCGGATCGACTACGCCTTCCAGCGAGTGCTCTCACGGATTCCGAAAGACGCCGAGCGCTTGGAGCTGCTGGCACTGCTGGAAGAACAGCGAGGCCGCCTCACAACCGGCGATCTCGAGGCTTCGCAGTTGGCGTACGGAGCGCTACGCAGCGCAGAGGGGCGGGAGAAGCCGGTGGTCGAGCTCGCGGCCTGGACGGCTGTGTCCCGCGTGCTGCTGAACCTAGACGAGACAATAACGAGGGAGTGAGTCGTGCCAGAACCGAGGAAAGACTCTAGAAATCGAGCCCGCCGGTGGTTTCTGCAGCAATGCGGAGTCGGCTTGGGGGCGGTGGCCCTACGTGACCTGCTCCGGGCTGAGGATCCCTTGGCCCCCAAGCGGTCGCATCACGAACCGTCAGCCAAGAACGTCATCTTCCTCTTCATGGGAGGCGGGCCGAGTCATCTGGAGCTGTTCGACCACAAACCGGAGCTGGCCAAGCACGAGGGCAGCCTCCCGCCCCAGGACCTGCTGGACGGATACCGGGCCGCCTTCATCGATCCGAACTCGACGCTTCTGGGTCCAAAGTTCAAGTTCTCGCGCCACGGCGAGAGCGGGGCGGAGCTGTCGGAGCTGATTCCCCATACGGCGTCGATCGCGGACGACATCGCGATCGTCAAGTCCATGGTCACCGACGCCTTCAACCACGCACCGGCCCAGGTGATGATGAGCACCGGGACGCAGCAGTTCGGACGGCCCTCCATGGGGGCTTGGACGCTGTACGGGCTGGGCAGCGAGTCGAAGGACCTGCCGGGCTTCGTGGTGTTCAGCTCAGGGCAGAAGGGGCCGAGCGGCGGGAACTCCAACTGGGGCAGCGGCTTCCTGCCGTCCATGTACCAAGGCGTGCAGTTCCGCACCAGTGGCGACCCGGTGCTGTACCTGTCCAACCCGCCGGGCGTGGATCGGCGGATGCAGCGTGACACGCTGGACTCGATCCGGCGGCTCAACGCGATGCGGCTCAAGGAGGTCGGCGATCCCGAGATCGCAACTCGGATCAACTCGTTCGAGATGGCCTACCGCATGCAGGCAAGTACGCCGGAGCTGATGGACCTGTCTCAGGAGCCGCAGCACATCCTCGACCTGTATGGCGCGGAACCCGGCAAGCCGTCGTTCGCCAACAATTGCATTCTCGCCCGGCGCCTGGTCGAGCGCGGCGTGCGGTTCGTGGAACTGTTCCACGAGTCGTGGGACCAGCACGGATCACTGGTCTCCGGACTGACCAAGAACTGCCGGGATACGGACCAGCCCAGTGCCGCGCTGGTCAAGGACTTGAAGCAGCGGGGACTGCTGAAGGACACGCTGGTGCTGTGGGGCGGTGAGTTCGGTCGGACTCCGATGGTGCAAGGCGGCACGAACGACGGGCGCGACCACCATCCGAATGCGTTCACGATGTGGATGGCCGGCGGCGGCATCCGACCCGGCATCACCATCAGCGGGAGCGACGAGCTGGGCTTCAACGTCACAGAGGACCGCATGCATGTTCACGACCTGCACGCGACGCTGCTGCACGCGCTCGGTTTCGACCACACGAAGCTGACCTACAGATTCCAAGGGCGGGACTTCCGTCTCACAGATGTCGCGGGCCAAGTGGCCCACAAGCTGCTGGCCTGATGCAGCGGGCGGCCCTAGCCGCCCGTCGCTTGCAGCTGCCTGACAGGCACCCCCCGGCGGCGCGCTCAAGCGCGGAACCCACTCGGGTGGGGTCCAGTGGCCTGTCGCTGCGAGAGCGGCAGACGGGCGCTGCGAGAGGCAGCCCGCTCAGAAGGCCAGGCGCACGGTGAACTGGGCCTGCCGCGGGTCGAAGGCGGACACAAACGAGAACGGCTCGTTCACGGGCCCGCGCCGGCCGACCAGCTCGCTGGGAAGGTCCTCCAAGGGGACATCGCCCACAACACCGTTCACTGACCGGAAGTTCGTCTTGTTCAGGATGTTGAACAGCTCGGCCACGACTCGGAGACGCACTCTCTCGCTCAGAGGGAATTCCCGCGTGAGGCGCATGTCCATCCCGAAGAACGACGGCCCTCGCCCGACATTGCGTCCCAAGCCCCAAGGGCGGTGCGTGTCGGTGTGCCGGTCGCCGACGGTGTCGAAACCTGCATTGAGATTGAACGGCGCGAACGACCTTGCGACGACGATTCCCGAGAGCGTGAAGTCGGCCAGCAGGTTGTGCCCCAAGCCGCGCCCCTTGGCCGCCTTCCACGGCGACTGCACGACCGCATGCGCCACGAACCGGTGCCCCCTGTGATAGTGCGACAGCGCCAGCTCACTGCGGGCGTCCCACTGCAGGTGCGGCTCGTAGGAGGAGTTGTAATCGGTATTCTCGTCAATCGCCTTGCTCCAAGTGTGGTGGGCCGAGAGCGTGAACCCCTGCGAAAAGCGCTTCTTGACCTGCAGGATCATGGCGTGGTAGAAGGACCGGGCCCAGCTTCCGTAGACGTTGTCCTGCAGGATCAACGGATTGTGAAAGCCGACGATGGGCCTGCCGAGCTCGTTCGTGCCGGCCTGATACACGTTCGCGTCCAATGGCCGGATCAAGTGGACACCGCGGTTGTAGTTGTAGCCCGCAGACAGGGCGTAGCCCCCTACCTCGCGCTGGATCTCGAAGCTCCCCTGCTGGGAGTACGGGCTCACCGTGTCCTCAGCAACGCGGAAGCCAGCGCGCAGTGGGAAGTTCTTGCCGGGATTGAGACCATGCACCGCCAAGTCGTCCAGAGTGATCGCCCGGTTGCCAATCACGCCTCTGGACAGGGCGGTCTGGTAGATTTCCGCCGAGGTCAGGGGGCTGTTGGTCAGAGTGCTGTTGATGCCCGTCACGCCCGTCAGCGGAATGAACACTTGGAAGATCTGCTGAGCCTCGCCCAAGAGGTCGTTGACATAGACGATATGGCCGTCAATGCGCGTGTAATAGATGCCGTAGGCCCCTCGGACGACCGTCTTGGAATTCGGGCTCCAAGCGAATCCGGCGCGCGGGCCGAAATTGTTGTTGTCACGCGGAAACCGAGTCTTGAGCTCCAGCTCGTGGCGGAGGCCCAAAGTAAGCAGGAGCTTGGGAGTAACGCGGATCGCATCTTCGACGAAGAAATTGAAGCGGTTCGCCCAGCCGGTCCAGTAAGGGTCCCCAAATCCTTGCTGGTAGATCGTCGGCAGCCCCAAGGCGAACGCTTGGACGGCTGAAATCGGCGCGTCCACCGCGCTGACCAAGTCCGTGCGGCCGCCGGCGCCCAAGAGTCCCTTGAGCAGCTGCGAGAGACCGGCGCCGCCCGCGTTGTCAATCAGGCTGCTTAGAGGGACCGCCTCCGCGAACTGGAATCGCCCGCCCAAGAACGTCTCAGAATGCGCCCAGTCCCGGACCGGGTTGAAGTCAACTCCGAACTTGAGCGTCTGGCGCCCGGTCAGACGCATGAAGTTCTGGCGGACTTGGTAGGTTCGCTCAAGGATTCGGGCAGGAAGAATCAAGTCCCGGCCAAAGCTTCCGAAGCCTTGGACTTCGATGCCCGGTCCGGTTGGATCGTTAGGGAAGGAGCCGAAGTCGTGATAGCCGAATCCCAAGCGTGTCTCGCTCACCCACTGGGGATTGAATACGTAGGTGTCCCCCAATGCGACCGCCAAGTCCCTGGTCAAGGCGGTGCTTCCGGCGCTCAGCCCGACTAACGAGCCGACCGAGATGTTCTCGACATCCTGCCCGGTCCAATTGGTGCGCAGGAAGAGGTTGTGGCCCTGGCGGACGACATGGTCGATCCTGCCCAGCAATTGCTGCCTCGTCTCGTCATATGGGAACACGCCGCCGTTCGCTTCGAAGAGCTGTCGGACGATCGGATTGTTGTCAGGCGTAAGTGCGGAGGTGAGCTGAGCAATCAGCGGTCGGAACGCCGGCGGAGCCTGCACCCTCAGCAAGTCAGCCAGAGCCTGCTGGGAAGGCTTCAACGAGGTCAGGAAGGACAGGTCATCTGCCAACGGCACGAGGCGCGACTCGCGCCGGTCGAGGCGTTCGTAAGCTGCGAACAGAAACGTCTTGTTCCGCTGGATCGGGCCGCCAACTGAGGCACCGCTCTGGACTCTCGTGAACGGGGCCTTGCCGGTGTCGAAGTAGTTCCGGGCTTGGAAGGTTCTATTCCGGACAGCGCCGAACAGCGTGCCGTGCAACTCGTTGGTCCCGCCCTTTGTCACGATGTTGAGCGTGCCACCCGGTGCTCCGCCCTGTTCGGTGGAGAAGGAGTTCCTGTTCACTTGGAATTCCTGGACGGCCTCTTGGCTGATCGAGGACCGGACGCTTCCCGAGTTGTAGCCGTTGTCCAAGCCGTCGATCATGTAAGTGTTGCCTCGCCCGTTGGTTCCGCCGATGCCCAGTCCGGAGGTGGGAGTGGGCAGAATGCGGCGGTCCGACGCGTTCGCAATGTAGTGCGTGTCTACGACTCCAGGTGTGAGCAGCGCCAAGTCCAAGTAGTCCCGCCGGTTGATCGGCAGGTTCTCGATGCGGACCGCGTCGATGTGGTCTGACTGCTGAACCCGCCGCGGCTCGATGGCCGAGCGGGCGGCGTCGGCCGACACGACCACCTGCTCG
This sequence comes from Bryobacterales bacterium, assembly GCA_963662745.2. Taxonomy (GTDB): domain Bacteria; phylum Acidobacteriota; class Terriglobia; order Bryobacterales; family UBA6623; genus VXMF01. The sequence goes on along the minus strand of CAXXUI010000001.1, from coordinate 114,904 downwards.
TCGGCGGCCTCGACTCCCATCTCGGGCGAGAGCTGGGCATCTTCGCCGACCCTTACATCGAGGCCTTCGATCGTCAGCGGAGCGAAGCCACCCGACGAGAACTGCACGGTGTAGATTCCGGGATCGAGGTAGCTGAAGACGAACTCTCCGATCGCCGAAGTGCTTGTCTCGCGCCGCGTGCCCCGCTCGGAATCCACCGCCGTGACCATCACATCGGGGATCACCGCCCCGGTCTGGTCATACACGATGCCGCGAATGCCGCCGGTGTTCGTCTGCGCGGAGGCGAACGACGCCAGCAGCAGCAAGGCCGCTAGCAAGCTTGCTGGCCTTCTCCAAGCTGTGGACAACGAGAGGGCTGATCGCTGGCTGAACATAGGTGACTTGATTCTAGTACGGCCGCGAGGGCGTCCCAGCACCCAGCTTGGCACTGCCCCGCTTGCAACAAGGCAATGGGTCGGTCACGCGAGGCGGCATCCGGCCCGCGAGGCTTCGGAGTCTCCTAGCAGCGAAGAATTGCCACGGCGATGATGTGCGCGTCCAGCCGCACTCCCGTCCGGCGCGGGTCGAAAGGGGCGGTCCCAGCTGCTGAAGCGGAAGCACGCTCCTCCGGCAGTGGCAGGTCCAGTCCGCGACCTTCGCTGGGCGGCGCGGGACTGGGCGCAGCGAAGGTCTGACTCGCTGCGGTGGCACCACCCGGAGGCGCCACCCCCGCGACGAGCCGCGCACCTCCTCGGCCGGCAAGGCCGTCCCCGCAGTGTCCCACCAATGCGGGCTGCTGCGAACAGACCGGCGCATGGAGGACCGCCGCCTAGGAAAGACGGCGGGTTCGCGGAGGATGTTGGTCTGAGACCGTTGCGGCTCGTGCGCTGGGGGCACCGCGGCAGTCGGCGGGGGAGGACCTGGAGCGAGCGCTGCAGCGCGAGCATTACTGCGAGGCGACCTCCTCATCGGGACACAGCCCTCCCGTTACGCCGATGCGGGCACATTGCAGAGAGGGTGGCGATGGCTGTACGCATCCTGCTTCGGCTTGGCAGCCCGTCAGGGCAGCCCCGTTCATTGACCACCACGGCCCCTCTCGACGGAAGGGGTTCGTGGGTGCTGTCTAGCTGGCTACGGCTCCCTCAGCCCACCGCTGCCTCAGGTAGCCGGACTGCTCCGGCTTCGCGAGCCAACGCGGTGCGCGGCGATGCACCTCCAGCGTGTGGAAGTCGATCCCGGGATCACGGTATGGCTCGTTGTCGCGCAGCATCGCCACGCTCGTGCGCAGCAGCTTGTGCGCGATCGACAAGACGCTTCGCTTGTACTTGAAGCGCCCGACCTAGCCTCGGTGCCAGCTGCTGAATTGCGTTACTGGGGACGCGGCTGCGGACTGCCCGTGACACACAAGTAGGGGGTTGACAGAGTGGCACCGCTTGTGGCAGCTTGGGAGCATGTCCAAGGAGAATGTCGTTGCGGAGACGCTCGCCCTGCCAGAGAACTTGGCCAAGCTGCAGGCGATTGCCGCCGCGGCGGGACCAGCCACGCGCAGCAAGGTGGCTGCCCGCGTGTGTCTCGAGTTCGGCTTTCTGGACGCCCGCCAGCGTCCTCAGATCGGCATCTGCCTCAAGGCCTTCCGAGTCCTCGAGTCCCGCAACCTGGCTTGTCTGCCCGCCCCGAGAGGCTCGCGCCGTCGCCCTCGCGCCCAGCCCCAGCCCCAGGCCCCCGTCCCCGTCGCCCGCCCGACCCAAGTCCCGGCACGCGTCGATCTGGTGTGCGGTCTGGCCGTCATCCCGGCCATAGCCCCCCACCAGCGCCAGCTCTGGCACCGCCTGGTCGCCGGCGAGCACCCCTTCGGCGCGGTGCGTCACGTCGGCGCCCAGATGCGCTACCTGATCGTCTCCGACCACGGCCTCCTGGGCGCGTTCGGCTTCGCCGCCTCGGCGCTGGCCCTGCTGCGGCGCGACCAATGGCTGGGCTGGGACTCCGCCACCCGCCTGCGCCACCTGCACCTCATCGTCGGCCTCTCGCGCTTCCTGATCCGCCCCTCCCTGCAGTGCGCCAACCTGGCCAGCAAGGCCCTCTCCCTGTGCCTGCGCCGCCTGCCGGCCGACTTCCTCCAGCGCTACGGCTACGCGCCCGTGCTGGCAGAAACGTTCATCGATTCCAGCCGTCACCAGGGCACTTGCTTCGCCGCTGCCAACTGGACCCGCCTCGGTCGCACGGCGGGCCGCGGTCGCTTCACTCCGCCCGGCACCAAGGTGCCCCGCAAGCACATCTTCGTGCGCCCGCTGTGCCGCCACTGGCGGCGCCAGCTGGGCCTGCGCGGCCTGCGGCCCCCGCCGCTGGCCCCCAGCGCCCTGCCCCAGCGGCCCCTGCAGCCGGCCCAGGGACTGGCCCTGCACGAGTGGGCCGAGCATGAATTCGGCGCCGCCCCGCTGGGTGATGTACGCTTGACGCGCCGGCTGGTGCGCAGCGTGCGCGTGCAGTCCGCCAAACCGATGGTCTCCTTCCCGCGCGCCGCCGAGGGCGATTTGGCCTTGGTGCGCGGCCACTATCGCTTCATCGACCACCCCCCGGACTCGCCGCTGACGGTCGACAACCTGCTCGCCACGCACCGCCAGCGCACGCTGCGGCGGCTGCTCGGGCAGCCGCCGCGCCGGGTGCTGCTGGTGCAGGACGGCTCGGATCTGAACTTCGCCGAGCACAGCGACAGCAAGGGGTTGGGGCTGATCGGCAAGAACCAGCACTCGGACGGCACGGTGGGCCTGCACATGCACTCCACGCTGGCGGTCAGCGAGGACGGGCTGCCGCTGGGCGTGACGCGCATCGAGTTCGACCGCCCGGGCCTGGACGGCCCGCCCGAGCGCGCCAAGCCGCTCCCGGAACGCACCACCGGTCGCTGGCTGCGAGGGTTGCAGGACTGCGTGGAGCTGGCCAAGCAGCTGCCGGGAGTGCGGCCGGTGACGGTGCTGGACCGGGAAGGGGACGTGGTTGTTATTTGTCACATTATTTGGCACGAAAATGGGCTGTTTTTGTCAAACTGGATGATTCCAGATAAGGGAACTTTCTCATTTAATGTGACAAATCCATCGGCGTGGGTGAGTCGGCCGGTAGGCTTTCGGACATGCGTTGGAGGTGCTGCGCGGCAGTCTTGCCTGCAATTGCGTGCGCGCAGGGCCGGGAGCCGGGCGAGAACGCCTACGCTCCTCCTGACCCCTTCCTTTTCCTTCTTGCAGTAGCAGTTTTCGAGCTCGCCCTCGCCCCCAGCCAGACGCAAGCAATCCGGAAAATTCCGCTCCCCGCCTGCCATTTAATCCGGAAAACGCCTTGCCAAATAAACCGGAAGACAACACGTGTTCGCCCTGTTCGCCGAGCAGCAGCGACTGGGGCATGTGGACCTGCTGGTGCGGGCCAAGCACAACCGGGTCTTGGTCAGCGGCTCGAAGCTGTTTGACGAGCTGCGCCAAGCCCCGCTGCAGGCCACGCTGAAGCTGGCGGTGCAGCGCCAGTCGGCGCGGCGCGGCACGCGCCGGCAGACCCGGCGCGAGGCCCGCCCGGCGCGACAGGCCCAGCTGGAGCTGCGCTTCAAGACGGTGCCACTGCCAGCGCCCAACGAGGACTGTCCGACCTTGGCGGTGCAGGCGGTGCATGTGCGCGAGCGGCAGCAGCCGCAGCACGGCCAGCGGCTGGAATGGCTGCTGCTGACGACCTGCCCGGTGCGCACGGTGCAGGACGCCCAGCGGGTGCTGCAGTGGTACCGGCGACGCTGGGTGATCGAGGACTGGCACCGCGTGCTGAAGACGGGCTGCAAGGTGGAGCAGCTGCAGCACCGGCGCGCGGAGCGCATTGAGCGGGCCGTGACGATCAACGCGGTCATCGCCTGGCGGCTGATGCTGATGGCGCTGCTCGGCCGGCAGACGCCGGAGCTGCCGGCCGAGGTGCTGTTCACCCGGACCGAGCTGCTGGTGCTGCGGGACTTCGCTCACGAGCGCCAGCTGCCGGAACCCAACACGGTGGGCCGGGCGGTGCGCACCATGGCGGTGATGGCTGGGTACCTGAACCGCAAGGGGGATGCGCCGCCGGGCCACCAGAAGCTGTGGGAAGGCCTGACCGACCTCCGGGCCGCCGCGCGGGTCTATGAGCGCGTGCTGCGGCTGCAGCAGGAGAGCCTGCTGGCCCGCGCGCTGGTGACGGACCCCTGATCCCGGCCGCCAACCCCTGATCCTGACCGCGGTCGACTCATCCGCCCGCCCGGCGCAGCCCTGCGAGGGCGTGCTGGTGGGCCGCCAGACCAGCGCACCGCGCCACACCCGCACGCTGGTGCCTGCTCCCAGCTGGAGCACCGGCTGCTCCCAGCTGGAGCACCGGCTGCTCCCAGCTGGAGCACCGGCTGCTCCCAGCTGGAGCACCGCGCTGCGCGCCGCAGCGCTCGCCCTCCGGTGGCACTACCAGTCCCTGCGGGAGCCGAGTCGGCTCCACCTCTTATGTTAGAAACAGTGGCCAGCACAGCGCAAACGGGCCGGAACGGCGGGCAGGGTGCCAAGCACTCTGCGACGCTGTCGTCACCGGCGTGGCTGGGGGCTCGGGGGCTTGATGGCCCTGGCCGTGTTGGGGGAGTCCACCGTGACGCTGTGGTCACCAGCGTGGCTAGGGGCTCGGGTCCCGAGCGCGGAGTTTCGCGCTGCTGGGCAGCTCCTGGGGCTGCCTTGTGCGGTCGCCGGACCGCTCCGCGGAAACATCTGCCGGCCGGCAGCGCCCGCTCCGCAGCGGGCCTGGATCAATGTCCCCCCGCCTGGCGGCGGGGGTCCGCCGCGAGGCTCGGCCGAACCTCGCGGCGTGCGGCGGGTCGGGTCGTGTCCACCTGGAACAAGGGTTCGTTGGACAGCTGGACCGCCCGCCGCAGCGCTTCCTGTCAGACCTGTACGGAAGACCGAAACGGAATCGCATCCAAGAGGCTAGGAGAAGCAGGAAGCACCACTCGGCCGTGGCATGAGGACACTCGGAGGATAGCACTATGAACCAACCTGAGACCCCCGCCGGCGCGCCGCAACCGGCGGTCGGAACCACCGTCGGCGTCGACGTCAGCAAGCGGCGGCTGGACGTCTGTTCGGATCCGAGCGCCGAGCGGCGCGAGTTCGCCAACGACCGCCCCGGTCGGAGGGCGCTGCGCGACTGGGTGCTGCAGCTGGGCGCCGAGCGCGTGGCCATGGAGCCGACCGGGCGCTACCACCGGCAGCTGCACCAGTGCCTCGACGCCGCGGGCGTGGAGGTGGTGCTGGTCAATCCACGCCGCACGCGCAACTTCGCGCGCTCGATCGGGCAGGAGGCCAAGAACGATCTGGCGGACGCGCAGCTGCTGGCCCTGTTCGCGCGCCTGGGGCTGGGCAAGGGCAGCTCGCCCAAAGAGGAGTCGTTGCGGGACTTGGCGGATTTGGTGGCAGCCAGGAGGGTGTTGGTGAATCATCGCGACTCAATAAGAAAGAGTGCAAAAGAATTTAACGAAGGTGCGGCGAGCTGCATGGAAAACTCGATCGCCGAGTTGGGCCGGGACATCGACCAGCTGGAGGCCGCCATCGAGGCGCTGCTGCGCGGCGACAAGGGCCTGAAGCGGCGTGCGGAGATCATCCAATCGGTGCCGGGCTGCGGGCTGATCACGGCGGCGGTGTTGTGCGCGGAGCTGCCGGAGCTGGGCGAGATCGGGCACGCGCAGGCGGCGGCGCTGGTGGGGGTGGCGCCGTACGACCAGGACAGCGGCCAGACGCGGGGTCGGCGCAGCATCCGCGGCGGGAGGCAAACCGTGCGCAACCAGCTGTACATGGCGGCCCTGAGCGCCCGGCGCTGGAATCCGGAGTTGCGGGCCTACTACGAGCGTTTGCTGGCCAGCAAGGGCCCGCAGCTGGGCAAGCTGGTGCTGGTGGCGGTGATCCGGAAGCTGCTGCGGGTGCTGAACTCGCTGCTGCACCACGACCGCCGGTGGCAGCCGGAGCCGCCGGCGCGAAAGGCGGCCGCATGACGGGGCCGCGCCCAGGAGGGAAGGCTGGTAGGCTGCCGGTGCGCCCTGAAACGGAAGCGGGCTCTGCTGAGGAGCAACCCGCCAGGGATACGGGCGTGACGGACTGCGATGGCCGCCGCGGCGGCCCGCACCCTGCGTGTCGGGCCGCCGCCTTCTCGCAGCCACCCGCCAGGGATTGCATCGGAGTCGTCCCATGCCTCAGCAAACCTTGGGGGGAGGCGACCGCAGGGAGCAGGGGGGTGAAACCCCCCTTCAGCAACAGCACTGCGGCAGGCCGCCTGGCGGGCGGCCTGCCAGCCTTTCACCCAGCCCGACCGACCGCGCCACCTCCGTCCGCGAGGGTAGTGCATGCCGAGGTGTCATTACCGCATGCCGTCACCCGCCACCGTGGACCCACCACCGTCTGCCTCTCCCGGCAGCCCCTCCGGAGGTGCCTTTTTCTGGCGCTTCGCGCTTGACATTCAACACGGAAGCTGTCCACACGAGCCTGCGGGACGTGCCAAGACGTGCCGACAAGACGCACTTCGCTCTGATTCCGCGGGTCACTTCCCGTCGTGACGGCTCCCGCACCAGTTCCAGAGCCTTACTTGTGTGTCACAGGCAGGCTGCGGACGCCGACCAGCTGGCGGCGGTAGCGGGTCAGCAGTAGCAGCTGGTGAAGCTGGCGTGACGACACGCGGCTGGGCTAGCACAGGGCGAACTGGCAGCTCCGCGCCAGCCACAGGCTGTCGGTCAGGTCGCGCTTGCGACCGCGGATCTGCTGCACGAAGCGGGCGCCGTAGATCAGCGGCTGGATGCCGGCCTTCTCCAGCGCCTCGAACGGCGCCTTCCCGAAGGTGACCCGGTAGCTACCTGCTCCTGCTGAGGCGGCCCTTGACTCTCTTCACCAGCCGGATGATCTCGTCGGCCTTCTGCACGCTGCGGAGGTCCACCGTGTGAATGCCGTTCCGCTCGATCTCGTCATGCAGCTCCTTGGCCAGTTCCAGCACTTTGGCCATGTCCTGGCTGGACTTGTCGACATCGCTCTTGAGCGTCAGCAGGGTTCTCGAGCGGCCGTCCGGCATTCTGGCCTCCTCCGGCTCGCCGAACGGACCAGACCGATTGCGACGCTGCCCAGCTGGCCCCTGCGCATCCAACGCCGTACCGGACAAAGCAGACAGCAGGGCCAAGCCAAGCAGGGTACGGAGCACGCGGGTCTTCATGGTCAGGCTCCATCATAGGCCGCGTAAGGGGCTGACTGATGCTTGGCGCCTCGGCAGACCGCTAGCGAGAGCCGAGAAATCGTGGCAACGCGCGCCCAGCGCGGCACTTCGGGCAACGCAGCCTTCCGCGCCGCGGCCCGCGACGACGAGGGCAATCACGGGTGTGGTATCCTAATTCTCTCGGTCTTGGCCGAGACCGGCCGCGGCCCGGCGGAGCCGGTGCGCGGCGCGGGACCTGCAATACAGAATTTCCACACCAAGGAGAATCCAGGGACCATGACCTACATCATCGCGGAGCCGTGCATCGGAACCAAGGACACAGCCTGCGTCGACGCCTGCCCCGTGGACTGCATCCACCCGAGGGCGGACGAAGAGGACTTCGACGAAGAAGAAATGCTCTACATCGACCCGGAGGAGTGCATCGACTGCGGGGCATGCGTGCCCGTCTGCCCGGTGTCGGCAATCTTCGCCGAGGAGGACCTACCTGACGAGTGGATCGACTTCACCGAGCGAAACGCTGAGTACTACGAGGCCTACTGAGCGGGCGCAGCCTACTCCCCCCGCACGACAACTGGGACGCCTCTTGGGACGGGTTCAGGGTGTCGCGGTTTGCTCGCGACGACCTTCACCCGTCGGACAAAGGGAAGTTACCTAGCTACCTTTGAGGTCGGCTCGTGGCGAACGAGGGCGGCGCAGGCACTCAGACTAACGACGGGCGAGCCTGATCGCCTGCTTGAGATCGTAGTGGCTGGCGGCATAACGCCTAGGAATGTGCGTGGGCGGTGCTGGTCCTGCGCCCAGCCAGGACAAGCGGAATCGATTTCCGGAAAGTAGTCCCTAGATCGGCCCAGAAGGCCTTGGAGCAGCGTCTCTCGGAACCCATCTGGCTAGTTCCTCCCGCCTAGGGGCGGATTGCGACGGGCGGTAAGGCAGTGAGAACGACAAGCAGCGGCCGGACGCTGTGGCAGCTGGGAGTCTGGGGCGGATCGCGGTGCCGAAGCTTGGCTTGCGCCGTTGGCGTTGGCTGACGCGATGCGCCTCGAGCCGCATGATGCGGGCAGCGCAGCAGCGGGTCGCACCCCATTACCGGGCCAGTGCTTAGCCTAGGCTCGTCGGAAGTTCTTGCTCGTCAGCATGAACGCTCAGGGGGCATTGCAAGGCCCGGGGGGCATTGACGTTGGGGCGCCTGCCAGGCGCTTGGTTACACCGGCCGGCAGTTCGCGTTGGAGAGCGCGCCTGAGGGCGGCTTGGTGGCTCCCCTCCCGCGCTCAAGCACTCATGTTGAGCCGCACCCGAACGCGCTGTTCCCACGCCTCGGACGGACGCCGTGCGGTCTGGCTTGGACCCTCCCTCGGTGCGTTGATCGCCACGTCTCAAGCTTGGACACAGCCACACTGACGGCAGACCTCAGATCTTCGGGCGATCGGAACTCTGGTGCTGCAGACAGGCGCCCGCCACCACGGACTGCCCAAGGTGTGTTCCAAGCGGGCTGACGGGCCGTCGCGGGGCATCTGGCTGGGACGATCGCCCAGTCGTCGCGTGCAGGTTGGCGGCTCGGATGGCTCCGGCAGCTCTCAGCCCGATGAAGAGTGCTGATCAAGCAGCGTGCGACGGGCCACTCTCGCTCAACTGCAAACGTCGGGGCGCCTGCGTCCACGAGGTCCCTAGACTCCAAGCGTAGACAGCCCTGAACCATTCCGCCCTTGGAGCTGTCTACGGTTGCAGCGCCGTCGGCCCCTGACCCGGCGAGTCGACGCAGTCGCGGGGCTTGTTGAAGGCCGGCAGTCCTAGCAGTAGACGTCCCGGGCCCGGCAGCTGCGGTCCAATGAGTGGTCCGTCTCAGTGCTGGCCGGGTAGTCGTTCAAGTCCAGCCCTGCCAGCCCGCGACAGGAGTGCTGAATGTGCAGAATCAGGTGAGATCCGCCCACATCTAGCCGATTCGGGGCGCTCGGGAGTCGAAACCGCTACCGCGAGGCCCTGAGGACATTCCTAGGCCGCAACCCCGACCATCCGCGCCTGTCGCGGGCCCAGCGGCTAGTCTACCCGCATCGGCTGGCCGAGTCGACTCACTCCTTCTTCTTCTTGTGGACGTCATGGCAGGTCTTACAGCCTGCCTGCATCGACTTCAGGCCCTGATTGTATCCGTCGGAGTCCATGCGGTAGGCACCCATCATCGCCCCTTGGGTAGCTTCGAGGACCTGCTTCGCGCCATCGCTCCAAGCCTCGTCCTTGATTCTTCCGTCCATCAGCACGAGCTGGCTGGCCTCCGCCACCATCGAGATGGCCCCGTAGGCGCTCTGCCACTCGTCCTTGTTGGCCGGTCCGCCAGCCTCGCGGTACACCTTGATCTGGTCCATCGCGGGCTTGACCATGTATTTCATCAGCTCAGGCACGGCAGCGACTTTCTTGTATTCGTGCCCGTCAGCGACCGCCGGGCCGGCGAAGGCACACATGAGACCGGCCAAGCTGGCGACGGCCAAGAACTTCTTCATCGGATAACCCTCCCAACAGCAGCCGCACCGCCTGCCAAGCCGCTGGCTCGAACGGCGCGACGCCGGAACCGCGATTATAACGGACTCGCTCGTTCCGGAATGGTTCCGGTGGCTCACACCGGGGAGCGCGCTCACTCCAAGGAACGCTCGCGGGCTGCGAGGAACTCGTCGCCGTCGTTCCAAGTCGGCATCTGGTCCTGATCGGCCACCCTACGGCCCAGCTCGAAGCCGAAGCGAGCCAGTTCGGCGAGACCGGCGAAGTCCCATTCTGGACTGTACTCGTCGGAGGGCTGGTGATAGGAGCGCTGGATGTAGGCCGCGACATGGTCCGCACCCCATCCCGGCGGCTTACCGACATACCGCTCTCCCGTCTCCAGTGAGAACGCCGGAACGCCGCGCTTGGCGAGGCTGAACTGGTCGGACCGATAGTAGTAGCCCTGTTCGGGGCGCGCTTCCGGGGTCAGCCCCACCCCGAACTCCCCGGCCAAAGCCTCGACGGTCGCCTTCAGCGTCGTGCGCTCGTGGCCCGGCAGCGAGAAGTCCTCGGTCTCACCGAACGGAAACAGGCCGTCGTAGTTGAGATTCACAGCCGTGCGGCCCATCGGTATCGCCGGGTTGGCCGCGTAGAAGTCCGAGCCCAGCAGCCCGCTCTCCTCGGCACCGACGAGAGCGAACAGGATAGTTCGGCGAGGGGCTCTCGCCAGTCGTCCGTAGGCCCGGGCGATCTCCAGAAGCACGCCGCAGCCGGTGGCGTTGTCCACCGCCCCGTTGTAGATGGCGTCCTCCCCGCCCGTCCCGCTGGCGATTCCAAGATGGTCCCAATGCGCGGTGTACAGCACCGCCTCCCGCTTGCGTTGCGGATCGGAGCCCTCGAACCGGCCGAGCACGTTGGCCGTCTCGACCGGCACGATCGAACTGCGGATGTCTGCCTGGGCCCGCAAGCCGAGCGGGACAGGCCGGAAGCCCCTCTGATTGGCCCGGTCGAGCAGCTCGTCCAAGCTGCTGCCCCGGGTCGCGTCTGAAGCGGCCAGCAGCTGCCGGGCGGCCGCCTCGGAAAGCCAGCCCGCCAACGCCAGCTTCCGTTCGCCTGGCTGGTTCTCAACGGCCAGCTGGCCGCCGCTCCATGAGTTCCGAACCACCTCCCACGGATAGCCGGCCGTGTCTTCCGTATGGATGATCAGCACTCCGAGAGCACCGCGGCGGGCCGCCTCCTCGTACTTGAAGGTCCATCGCCCGTAGTAGGTCAGCGCCCGCCCGCCAAATAAGGAATCGTCTTCGGACGGCGGCTCGTTGGTGAACAGCAGCGCGACCTTGCCGCGCAGATCAACGGACTTGAAGTCGTCCCAGTCGAATTCGGGGGCCGCGATCCCGTGGCCCACGTACACGATCTCAGCATCAATGATCTCCTGCGCCGTCTGACGCTCGTTTGAGAGCACGTAGTCCTCTCCGGTCGACAGCTCACGACCGGCCAGCCGGAGCACGGATCCGGGCTGGACGCTGTGCTCAACGAGCGGAACCTGCTGAAAGTAGGTGCCGTCATCGCCCGCAGGAAGCGCGCCGGACAGCGCGAGCTGAGTCGCCAAGTACTCCACTGTCAACGCCTCGCCGCGGCCGCCCACTCCGCGGCCCTCCAGCAGATCGTGCGACAGAAACCGAGTATGGGCCGCGATGGCGCCCGGAGAGATCCTAGGCGGGCCGTCCTCGGGCGCCACGGCGCACGCGCAACACACTGAGAGGACGATCCAGCTCCACCGCATGTGGGGCGATATTACCAGAGTGCGGCACCTACCGCAGCCGATTCGGGACTGTCGCCCGATCCGCGGTCTGGGCCGTCCTCAACGAATGACGGATCACCGCACGTGAATCGGGATGCATCGCCAAGCATCCCGGGTCGGCGGCTGACACTCGCCAGCCTCGCAATGCGCTCCTCGACGGAGGGCGCCGGCCATGGGTCAGCAGGCGCAGAGGGACGACTGCTGACCTCGTCAGCCGCCTCCTGATGCCCCGGCGGATTGCGTAGCGCTGGTCCGTCCTGCTGCGCCCGATTAGCAGGTACTGGATGAGGCAGCATAAGTTGGAACCGCTCGCGCGGAAGGGATTTGGACAGCGTCCTGTCGTTGCTGACGCCGCTTCGGCCCGACTAGGTCATGGGGCAGGAGTGCCGCCAACTGGCCAACAAGGGCAGATCGGCAATCTGGCGCGACACACATCGCAGACAGGGCACGACGGTGGTCAGCACCCGGGCGTCCCCGCGCGATCTGCCACCGAGTCATGCATCTCGGGCCCGGAGTGCCCACTCAGGGTCGCCGTCCGAAGTGACCGAGTCCAGCCCTCATGGTTCCTTGATCGCGCGCAACCTGGATCCTGGGCTGGCTAGCTGGCCGGGCCGCACCCCATCAACAAGCTCCGCCCGCGGAAGATTTCGAAGGCCAACCAAGCCCGACATCGCCGGCCGCCGCACCGAGATCCTGAGACTCCTGCCTCGCTACCAAGTGACAGCCCGGTGAGCGGCAGCCGGAGGCCGCACTTCGAGACACCCCTTGCCCGTGGGCAGGATCTTGCCCGGATTCAAGCGGCCGTCGGGATTGAAGATCCGCATCAGCCGCTCCATTCGGTCCAAGCTGTCCTCGGCAAACAGCTGCGGCATCAGCTCATTCTTCTCCATACCGACGCCGTGCTCTCCGGTGATCGCTCCTCCGACCTCGATGCAATAGCTGAGGATCTCCTCCCCGGCTGCCCGCGTCCTCCGCGTCTGCTCCTCATCCCGCGGATCGAACAGGATGATCGGATGCATGTTGCCGTCGCCCGCATGGAAGATGTTGCTGATCGTCAATCCGTACTTCTGCGACACCTCGTAGATTTTCCGCAGCGTGTCAGCGATCTTGGTACGCGGCACGACGCCGTCCTGCACATAGTAAGTCGGGCTGACGCGCCCGACCGCCCCGAACGCGTTCTTGCGCCCCTTCCACAGCAGCGCGCGTTCCTTGGGGCTCTTGGCGACCCGCACCTCCCTGGCCCGGCATTCCAAGCATACTGCTTGGACGGAGTTCAACTGTTCGGCAACGGCTTCCCGCGCCCCCTCAAGCTCGATCAACAGGACCGCTTCAGCGTCCATCGGAAAGCCTGCGTGGGTCGCCTCCTCCACCATGCGGAGCATCACTCCGTCCAGCATCTCGACCGCAGCCGGGGTGATGGCTCGAGCCGTCAACTCGCCGACCGTGTCCGCTGCGTCGTCGGCTCGCTCGTAGATGGCCAGCAGGGTCTCCACTGCCTCCTGCGACCGCATCAGCCGAACGATCACCTGCGTCACCAGAGCCATCGTCCCCTCGGATCCCGTGAGCAACCCCCTCAGGTCGTAGCCCGGCGTGTCCTGCTCTTTGCCCCCGAGGCGCAGGACGGTGCCGTCCGGAACGACGGCCTCGATGCCGAGCACATGGTTGGTGGTCACCCCGTAAATCAGCGTGTGGGGGCCGCCGGCGTTCTCGGCCACGTTCCCCCCGATCGTGCAGGCCTTCTGCGACGACGGGTCCGGAGCGTAGTAGTACCCCCTGGCCTCGACAGCGCGGGTGATGTCGAGGTTGACCACGCCGGGCTGCACGATCGCGCACTCGTTCTCCAAGTCGATCTCGAGAATCTTGTTCATCCGCGAGAAGCCGATCATGATCCCTCCGCGGGTCGGGATCACGCCTCCGCTCAAGCCGGTCCCTGCCCCACGCCCCACAATCGGCACGGAGTGCTCGGCGGCAATGCGGACGATGCGCACGACATCCTCAGTAGTGCGCGGGAACACGACGCATTCGGGCCGGCCCTTGTCGATGCTGCCGTCGTACTCGTACAGGAGCAGATCGGGATCGCGATGGAGGACGAAGCGGTCACCGACGACCGACTTCAACGCATGCAACGCAGCTAGGTCCAGCACGGCCCTATCGTAAGGCAGCGCCCTCGCTGCGGGAAGGCTGCCCCTCCGTGAGACTGGCCTGCATCGTGGCTGCGGCGAAGCTCAGCAAATCCCGTCTCTGGCGGGAAACCTCCGCCAAGCGGCGGTAGTCACCCGCCATCTGGCAGAGCTGCAGCGCGTTCGGGCAGGTCAGGAATTGCGGATCCGCCTCAGACAGGTGCTCCAAAGCAACGTCCGCGGCCTCGCCGGACCTGCCGATGCGGACCAGCAGGTTCACGAGGGTCTGAGCCGGAGCGGTTCCGGCAACCTTCGGGTCGCACGTGTCGATCTTGCGCCGGAAGTGCGCCAGCCCGCCCTCGACGTCGCGCCCGAGCATGGTGGCAATGTACACGCCATAATCCTCGAACACGCTCTCGAACGGCGGATTGCCGGGGAACTGGTACAGCTTCCCGAGTCGCCTCCCGTACTCGGTCAAGCCATGCAGCAGCTCCAGCGTGCCGCGACGCTCGATCGACGGCGCCAACTGCACCACCGAGGAGACATGCGAGGTGTCCAAGTAGTAGGCGTTGCCCTCAAAGAGCCATGCGCGGCCCTGAACGAGGCCGGCCAAGTCCTCGCCGCGAGGTTCGACCTCCTCCCGCTTGCGAATCGCGTACTTGATGTTGGCCAGCAGCTCCGAATAGACATTCTCGGCGAGCAGGTGCGCGCAATCCGCCCGTCCCTCCTCGGCTGGGTACTGCGAGAAGTTGGTAATCGCCCGGCAGGTGCCGTAGTGCTTCAGGATCATCCGAAAGCCCTGCTCTGGGCTGACCTGCTCGTGGTAGGCGACCTCAATCACTCCGTCCACCGCCTCGGATCCCGACGAGTCGTCGAATTCCTCGATGGCCTTGCGGACATCGCCCTTCTCGCCCAAGGCACGGAAGTACGGCCAAGCCTTGCTGATCTCGCCATCCGCCAAGAAGAGCTTCCCGACCTCTCTGGCGGCCTTTACAGTAGCCCGCTCGTAGGCGGCCCGAACGTCAGGGCTCAGGCCCGTCCACGGGCCGGTCTGAATCAAGGGCATCCCCAAGGCGTGCCGGGCCCTCATAAGGCGCGCCTCGAAGACCAGCGGATACGATCGCTCCACTAGGAAGCGGCTGATCGCCAAATCAAAACCGGCGTCCACATCGCCCGCGAGAAACGCTTGGCGCACCTGATCAAACACATCCGTGCCAGCGGGAGCCGCCATCGACTTGGAAACGCGACCAGCCAATTCGCTCACCAACTCCCTCTCGACACCGGCGGGACGGCCGGCACCCAGCCAAGCGGATCGCCTTGGCCCTCCCCGCAGCCCGCGCCCCGCACGGGACAGGTCATTGTTCGGCCCGCCGGGAGCGACACCACGCCACGACGGTCAGCCCTGCAGCGCCCAAAGCCACCCAGCCGTGCGCCTTTAAGTCAGCCACACCGTCGTACTGGTAGCCCGATCGAAAGACAGTGGACGCCAAGATCGCCAGCAAACCGAGCGACCAAACCAGCAACGGCAGGTTGCGCCAACGCCCCGGACGCAGCGCCAGCAGGGCCGCAAGCACGCCGAACGCACCCGCGGCGACCAGAGCCGAGGCTTGTTGCTCCGGGGCCACGGGGAGCAGGTCGACGAACATCTCACCGCCCGCAACTCTGCCAAGCAGGCCGAGGCCCACGCAGAACAGGCTGATCAGGAGGGTGGCAGCCACCCCCAGAAAGGCCAAGAAGCTAACCACGGAACGCACGCAGGACCCCCAAGAGAACTAGCATGGTAAAGAACTTACTGTAGCACTGGCGGCGCGTCGGGCGACATTGTCCCCAGTCGAGCGGCGCCTGCTGGGGGGCGACCGGTAGACTGGGCACCGAGAGCCCTGCGCCAGCCTGTGCGACGATTGAGGGCACACCCGCGAACCGCGGGCAGGAGGCTGGGAGCAAGCCGCGTCCCGAGGGCCGATGACTCTGAGAGGCAGACACCCGGAAACGGGCCAGTCCGTTGAAATCCAGACCCGCGACGGTCGAGTCGAGACAGTGACGCAGACCGCCGGCGCCAGTGCGGGCACCCCGTTCGTGTCGCCCGGCTGGATCGACCTCCAAGTGAACGGATTCGCCGGTGTCGACTACAACGACCCTCGCTCACCTCATGACGAGATCGCTAGGTCGATCGACGTCCAGCGGTCGACGGGGGTGGCACGATTCTACCCCACAGTGATCACCGGCTCGTTCGAGGACATGACGGGGGCCCTGCGCAACCTAGCTCGCTACAGGGACTCGGTGAGCAACGGCCGCGCGATGCTCGGCTTCCATGTGGAGGGCCCATGGATCTCTCCGCACGACGGTCCGCGGGGCGCCCATCCGCGTCAGCACGTGCGGCCGCCCAGCATTGACGAGTACAAGGCGTTCCAAGACGCAGCCGAAGGGAACGTGCGGCTGGTGACCGTCAGCCCCGAGCACAGCGAGTCTCCGGCTGTCGTCGAGCACATGGTCTCCGACGGTGTGGTGGTGTCAATCGGCCACACCTGCGCCACGGCGTCTCAGATCGAAGACGCCGTGCTGGCGGGGGCCACCATGAGCACGCACCTCGGCAACGGGGCGCACTCGATGATCGCCCGCCATGACAACTACATCGTCCATCAGATGGCCGACGACCGGCTGTACGCCGGCCTCATCGTGGACGGCATCCATCTGCCCGCTCCTTGGGTCAGGGTCGCTCTGCGGGCCAAGGGTCTTGGCCGATCCATCCTGGTAACCGACGCCGTCATGCCGGCCTGCTGCGAACCCGGTCGCTACAAGCTGGGCGAGCAGGACGTGGATCTGACCCCGGACCAGTGCGTGAGGCTGGCCTCTTCGGGACGGCTGGCCGGTTCGGCACTGAGCATGGATCGGGGGATGGCGAACACCATGCGATTCGCCGGCCTCGCGCTGCCGGAGGCCACGAGGCTGGCGACGACAATTCCGGGCGAAGCGATGGGGCTGAACGACCGGCAGCGGTACTTGGAGCCGGGCATGGCTGCCGACTTCACGCTCTTCTCGGTGAATGCCGACGGCGGGATCGTGGTCGAGCGGACCATCGTCCGGTCCGACTGAGGCCCTGACCCGCGGGGAGCGGACGAACTTGGCGGCGCGGAGCGGATTCTTCCTCAGCTTCGAGGGCCTCGACGGCTGCGGCAAGTCGACCCAGATCGATCTGCTGAGCCGGCACCTGCGGGAGTCCGGAGTCCGGCCGGTGATCGTCCAGGAACCGGGCGGCACGCCGGTCGGCGACCAAATCAGGGCGGTCGTGGCGGACGCCGCCAACGCCGACCTGGACCCTGTCGCGGAGCTGCTCCTGTACTTCGCCTCGCGCGTTCAGAACTGGCGGCAACGGATCCGTCCGGCGCTGGACGAGGGCCGGCTGGTCATTGCCGACCGCTTCACCGACGCCACCGTGGCCTATCAGGGATTCGGGCGCGGGCTGGGATGGGACGTGGTCAAGAGGGTCGACCAGATCGCCTGTCCGGACGCCTCGCCGGACCTGACAGCTTGGCTGGACGTGAGTCCCCTCAAGGCCCTCTCCAGGGCGCGGGTCCGCGACCGGCGGAACGACGGCAGCCCCGGCTTGATGGAGTCGCAGTCGGCTGAGTTCTTCGAGCGTGTGCGCTCAGGGTACGAAGCCGTGTGCGCGGCCGAGCCGCACCGAGTCCTGCGGATCGACGCCGCCGGTAGCGTCGGGGAGGTGGCCGCCCGCGTGCGCACCGCCGTGCTGCCATCGCTGCGGTCTCGGATGAGAGCGCCACTGCCCTGAAACCGCCCCGACCCGCTGGCCGAGGATCCGGTTAGACTGTGGGGGATTCAGCCTCATGCCTGCGACGATTCCCACAGCAACCCCGTCGGCACGCGCCGTGGCCGGCGGCACCTTCCTTACCGCCGACGCAGCGTTCCAGGACGTGCTCACTCCTGAGGACCTCGACGAGCTGCAGCTCCAGGTCAGGTCCACGACCGAGCGCTTCATGCGGGAGGAGGTGCTGCCCAAGATTCCCGAGCTCGAGCGCCAAGAGCCGGGGCTGGCCCGGAAGCTCATCCGCCAAGCGGCCGAAATCGGCCTGCTCGGCGTGCTGGTGCCCGAACGCCACGACGGCATGGAGATGGATCTGACCTCCCAAATGGTGGTGTGCGAAGGACTGGGGCCGTACGCATCCTTCTCGACCACTTACGGCGCTCATGCCGGCATCGGAACGCTCCCTCTCGTCTTCTTCGGCACGCCGGAGCAGCAACGAAGGTACTTGCCGCGCCTGGTGGCCGGCGACATGCTCGGCGCCTACTGCCTGAGCGAGCCGCAAGCCGGCAGCGACTCGCGCGCCTCCCTGACTCGGGCCGAGCGCAGCCCCGACGGACGGCACTACGTCCTCAACGGCCAGAAGATGTGGATCTCCAACGGAGCGTGGGCCGACCTGTACACGGTCTTCGCCAAGGTGGACGGAGACCAGTTCACCGCGTTTTTGGTTGAGCGTGGCTGGGAAGGTGTTTCGCCCGGCGCTGAGGAGCACAAGATGGGGCTAAAGGGCAGCTCGACGACCGCCCTCTATCTTGACAATGTCCGCGTGCCGGCGGAGAACGTGCTCGGCGACATCGGAAGCGGTCACGTGATCGCCTTCAATGTGCTCAATCTCGGGCGGCTGCAGCTGGCCGCGGCCTGCGTGGGCGGCAGCGTCGAGCTGACTGCCGAGGCGGTCGACTACGCAACCCACCGCAAGGCCTTCGGTCATCCGATCGCCCACTTCGGCGCCATCCGCCAGAAGCTGGCGGACATGGCTGCCCGGACCTTCGCCGGAGCCGCCCTCGTGTACCGGACCTCTGGCATGATTGACGCGAGGCTCGAGGACTTCTCGTGGGACTCGCCGGACGCCGCCCGCACGGCCCTCAATGCCGTCGAGGAGTACGCCGTCGAGTGCTCCATTGCGAAGGTGTACCTCTCCGAGGGACTTGACTTCGTGGTCGACGAGGCCGTGCAGATCCACGGCGGCTACGGCTACCATGCTGACTACGCCGTGGAGAGGGGCTACCGAGACTCCCGCATCAACCGCATCTACGAGGGCACCAATGAGATCAACCGGCTCCTGACGACGGCGATGATCCTCAAGCGCGCCCAGCAGGGCAGGCTCGACCTCCTCGGCGCGATCGAGGCCCTCGCCGAGCGGACGGAGGGTCGCGGCCTCGGCCAGGATGGGCCGCTGGGGCGCTCCCGTTCAGCCTTGGACGGGGCGAAGCGGGCGACGGTGTTGGCGGTCGGACTGGCTTGGAAGCGGTTCGGGGCGCAGCTCAAGACGCAACAGGAGGTGTGCAGCGCTTTGGCCGACCTGTGCATGGAGGTATACGCGCTCGAGTCAGCGCTGCTGCGAGCCGAGAAACTGGAGGATGCCGGTCGGACCGGCGTGTCAGCGGATATCTTGGCAGTCCTGACTCAGCACGCGATCGACTCGGTGCGCAGCCTCGGCCGCTTGGTCCTTGGCGCGTGTTGCTCCGGGTCCGAGCTGGAGAAATCCGCCGCAGCCCTTGAGGGGCAGGTGCGGACGGTCCCGTTCGACCTGCCGGCGGCCCGCGACCGGATCACGGCCCGCCTGCTCGAAACGGGCGGGCGCAGGCTCTAGCCGGCGGGACCGCAGGGCTCCGCGAAGCCGTTCGGCGGCCTCGCGAAGGGCTGGCCCAGCGCCACTGCAAAGCACTGCTCGTGCCGCCGCCCGGTCTCGCAGGGGAACCAAGCGTGATGGGGTTGGGTCCATCCGCAGAGTCCATGGACTTCCTCGGGTTTGCGACTGTGCGCAGGGCAAACATGGCCGTGAGGCTCACTTCCATGGCCGAAGCCGCGGATGTGGTGGATGCGGTTCAGAATTGCGATTGCCGTTGCGGCAGCCCCTGCGGGTAACGCCTTGATGGCCACAAGGAAGCTGGTGGCGCAGCCGGGCGTCCGGGAGACCGCGGGGAGCCGCCTGCCAGACCCGCAGGCACCTGCTCGCCGGTTTGGCGTCCCGGGTGACCTAGAGACTACAGCCCCGCAGAGTCTGCAATCGTGGCCAATATTCTTCATTGAAGCGGATCCCGGGACTTCCCAGATCGAATTCCGCCTTTCCGACCGGGCCCATCCCTTGGCTGGAATGGGTCCAGTGCCAGCGAGAACAGCACCCGCGACATCGGGCTGGTGTATCGTAGGGCCGATCGCCTGCTAGGCGCGGGACCGATTCACTGACACATGCCCGGACTTGCAACTTGCCGCACCTGCCCGGCGACACTGCTGCGCAAGCTTCTCCCAGCTGCAGCGGTCGCCACGCTGCTCTCGTCGGCAGCCCCGTCGGCGACGCTGCCACCCGACGCGAACGGCGCTCTAGCTGCCTTGAACGCCTCTCCGCGTCACGGCGAGTGGATCGACGTCGCGGAGGGCGGGCCTCAGGTGAGTCGCTGGAGCGACCAAGTCCGCGCTTGGATCGTCTACCCGGAACGCGCGACGCGAGCACCAGTCGTGGTTGTGATTCACGAGATCTTCGGCCTGACGGACTGGATCCGCGCCGTGGCGGACCAGCTGGCGGCTGAAGGCTTCATCGCCATCGCACCGGACCTGCTTTCGGGCCACGGCGAAGCAGGAGCGGGCACGCCGGAGGATCGACAACAAGCCGTGGCGCTGGTTCGGTCGCTCCGGGTCGAGGACACCACACGGCGCCTCTCCGCCGTGGCCCGCCACGGTCTCTCGCTGCCGGCCTCCAACGGCAGGTTCGGGGCCGTTGGTTATTGCTGGGGGGGCAGCGCCAGCTTCCAGTTCGCCGCCAACGAGCAGGAGCTCGACGCCGCCGTCGTCTACTACGGCTCCTCTGCTTCCCGAACCATGCTCGGCCGCATCCAAGCCCCGGTCCTGGGGCTGTACGGAGGAGATGACGCTCGCGTGAATGCCACGATCCCGGACGCCGTGCGCGAGATGCGGCGCTTGGGCAAGTTTTTCGAACCACACCAGTACGAAGGCGCGGGGCACGGCTTCCTCCGGCAGCAGGGCGCACGGGACGGAGCCAACCTAGCCGCATCGCAGCAGGCTTGGATCCAGACTATCGAGTTCTTCCGACGGCACTTGGACCGATAGGGAGGTCGACCATGCGCCATTCTGTCGCGCTGCCAGCTGCGGCTTTGCTGGCATTGATGCTGGGAGATGCACCCGCCACCGCCGACCCCAACATCGTGTTCATGATGGCCGACGACCTCGGCTGGAACGACGTGGGCTATCACGGTAGCGAAATCCAGACCCCGCATGTCGACTCCATCGCCCAGCAGGGCGTGCAACTGGACCGCTACTACGCTGCCCCGCTGTGCAGCCCGACGAGGGCGGCGTTCCTAACTGGGCGCAACCCGTTGCGCCTCGGCGTAGACCGACCGGTCGAGGTGACCGGCGGCCTGCCCCTCTCGGAGACGCTGCTGCCGGAGATGCTGCGCGAGGCCGGCTACCAAACGGCGATCGCGGGCAAGTGGCATCTCGGCATGGGGCACGTGATGTACCATCCGCAGAACCGCGGGTTCGGGAGCGCCTACGGACATCTGGGCCCCGCAGTGGACTATTGGACCCACATCTGGACAGGGGGCCTTGACTGGCACCGGGACGGCAAGGTGCTGGAGGAGGAGGGGTACTCCACCGAACTCATCGGGGCGGAGGCCGAACGCGTGATCCGCGAGCGGGACGCGGCGAAGCCGCTGTTCCTGTATGTCGCCTTCAACGCGCCCCACGCCCCAATTCAGCCCCTTGAGGAGGATCTGATTCGCCATGAGGCGATTGAGAATCCGAACCGCCGCGCCTACGCCGCTGTCGTCGGGGCCATGGACCGGGCGGTCGGCCGAATCCTGGCGGCTCTGGACGCCGAAGGCATGACCGGCAACACCTTGGTCGTGTGGTGCAGCGACAACGGAGGAGCGCCCCGCATGGGAGCCGACAACACGCCGCTCCGAGGCGGCAAGGGCGGAGCATTCGAGGGAGGCATCCGCGTCCCGGCCACGGCGTGGCAGCCCGGCGCAGTGGAAGGAGGCGGCAAGGTCACTCAGATGGTCACCGCCGCTGACTGGCTAGCGACGATCTTGGAAGCGGCGGGAGTCTCGCAAGCCGAGGGCCTAGAGCTGGACGGGATCAGCATGTGGCCGGCCTTGGCGGAGAGGAAGTCAGTTGAGCGGACCGAGCCCTACGTGATCGGCGTGTTTCGCAACATGGCAGTCATTGACGGCGACTGGAAGTACGTCGAGGCGGAGCCCCGCGGCGGCGGCCAACTCGCATCCCACTTGTTCCGCCTTGACCGTGACCCCGAAGAGACGACGGATCTCGGTCCGGAGCACCCGGACAGGCTGAGCGCAATGGCAGCCTATCTCAACAAGTTCCCCCGCGCGCCTACGGTGTCGCCGGACATCGTGTCTCCGGGCCGCGCGAGAAGGGGTCGGGCGGCTCCGGGCCAAGCCCGGCGGGGAGGCCCGCCAGGACGGGGCGGCGGCAACGTGGACGGATGGAAGGAAGTCACGCGCCCACCTTGGATGGAGACCGCTCGCGTCGATTAGGCCCGGCTCAGCCGGCGCCGGCGGGCCCGCTGCCCCGACCCATTGGTACATCGGGACTCGTGCCGGAGCGTCGCCCGCCGCTGGCCAGTCCTTCGAGAATAAGCGGAACTCGCTTAGTGATCGCGGCCCGTCGCACTGCTGCGAACGACCCGGTTCCGGGGTGAACCGCCAGTCCGAGGGTCTAGGACAAGCGCCGGCTCGCCACGGGGGCGCCGCTCAGGCTATGATGCCTCTGCGATGACCAACCTCACGCCCGTGATTCTGCTCTCGCTTCTGTCGGCCAGCCTAGCTGCGGCACAGGAGCCGCCGTGCATGGTCGACGCCATGCTCGACGTCTCGGATTCCCCGGGCGCAGGCCCCGCATACGCTCGCCCGTTGGTCGAAGCGACCTGCGAAGGGGACGAGCTGGTCGTTCGCTCCAACGGCATCCCGCACTACGAATTCGTCCAAGTCACGCCAAACCCCCTCAAGGAGCAGGACTCCGAGTTCCGCGTGCCTGCGCGGCCACAAAGAGCCGCCTCGCCGGTGCCCATACCGCTGCTTGGCGCCATCGGATTCGCCGTCAACGGAATCGAGATCTACGGACCTAACGAGGGGCCCGTGCCCGCCGAAGAGCAGTTCGGAGACCCGATCTACAACTCCATCATGGACGCCTGCATGGGCCACACCGCTCTCGCGTACCACTACCACGCGCTGGTCGACCGCTGCTTCAGTAGTTCAGCCGTCGAAGGCGGGCCCTCGCCCGTGCTGGGATTCGGATTCGACGGCTTTCCTATTCTCGGCCCCGTGGGCTGCGCCGACGCCGAGTGCCGCCAAGTGATCCGCTACCGCAGCAGTTGGGAGAAGGTGCGGGAGCCGCATCAGGACGCTTGGGACGCCTACGAGTACGTGGCAAAGGACGGTCCAGAGTACTTGGACGCCTGCAACGGGCACACTGGCCCTAAAGGCGACTACCACTACCACGCCACGGAGACGTGGCCCTACATCCTGGGCTGCTACGCGGGACGGCCGGCAATCCGCGGCGGTGGCGGTGGAACGGCCCAGCGGATCAGCGACACTCGGCCCGGGCAGGGACCGCGGCCCGCTCCTCAAGCCCGGCGGGCAGGTCCGCCTCCCGGCGGCACGCGTCGCCCTAGCCCCGAACAGGTCCGTGCCGCGTCCGCAGCCTTGGGCCTCGAGCCTGAGCAGGTGGCCAAGGCGCTGCGTGTGGAGCCGGGCGGAATGCGCCCGATCAATCTCGCCGCTTCGGCCCGCTCCCTCGGCGTGAGCCAGCGACAGCTTCTGGAAGCCCTCGGCAGGAGGCCGCGGCCTAGGAGACCACGCCAGAACCAAGCCCCTCCGGGTGAACCGGAGTGCTTCTTCCGCTGCGGGCAGAGCGAGGAGAATGCCGTCGGCTGCACGCTCACGCCGGATCACAAGGTCGTGTGCTTCCGCCCGTGCGACGACAACAAGTGCGGCTGAAGCGCGCCACGATCCTCTCGGCCGCGGCATTCGGCGTCGTTGCCGCTTGGCCGCAATGGCCGCTGCCGCGCGGCACTGACCACAGCCAGCACGCCGGCCTCGAGATGCCACCGGGCCACCCGCTGCCCTCGATGACCGTGCGCATCCGAGCGGACGGGATGGACGGCTACAACCTCTTTCTAGACACCGCGAACTTTCGATTCACGCCGCAGAACGCCGGGATGCCGGCCATCCCCAATGAAGGCCACGCCCACCTGTACGTCAACGGCGAGAAGCTGGCGCGGCTTTATGCTCCTTGGCACCACCTGCCCTCCTCGGCGCTCCACGAAGGCGTCAACCGCATCGAGCTGGAATTCTCGGCCAACGACCACTCGGTGTGGAGTGCGGCCGGCGAACCGCTCGGCGCCGACGTGCTGATTGACACGCGAAGTGGCGAGGAGGATCCCGTGATACGCGAACGCGTGCAGTACGCGCTGGACTGGAACTGGGGCCAAGCCGAACCGCGCCGCTCGGGAGGGTGGGCTGTGCGGACCGACCTCGGCTACACGGTGAGAGTCGGAGCCGGACGGCTGGTGACCCGCGGTTTGGAGCTCGTGCCCTGCCACGCCTTCCCTCCACCGCGTGCCCACTCGCCGCTCGGACCGCGAATCGGACCCGCCCCGGTCCGCGCCGGGCACAGCAGTCTGATCAGGAGCGAGTCAAGGATCCCATTATCGCAGCAGGAAGATCTGCTCCGGCCCCGGCGAACCGTCTTGGACAGCCTGACAGTGACCGATCCAGAGTACTGCCGGGTTCACTATCTGCTGGCCAGAGCCACTCGTGCGCCTCCTGGAGCCGCCGCGATCGAGGTCTCCGGCACCTGGGCAAAGAGGGGACGGGCCGAAGAGACTCCCTTCCGCATCCGGTCGACGGGAGCGTTCGGCGGTTTCGTGGACCTCAAGCTCGAGAGCGGCGGCTCAGTGGCCAGCCTCGGCATCGTCGGCGGCATCGAGTTGACGGTCAGCCGGCCCCTTGGCGCGATGTTCGACGGAGTCGACTTCGCAGCCGGTTCCTCAGAGACCCACGGAATGCAGATCCTCAGGACCTTGGTCAGCGGAGCGACCGCCACGGTCCAAGGACGCTGAAAGCGGAGAATGGGACGCTGGCCGGGCTCCGGCGGACCGGCCAGCTGCGCGGAATCGCCATCACTCGGCGCTCGCTCCGGTCTCCAAGTACCGGAACAGCCCCGCGATCTGGCGAATGTCGAATTCATCCAACGAGCCCTCCGGCATGATCGAGACCTCTGACTCCCTCATGTCCACGATGCTGGACCGCTGAATGGTGACGGGTTGCTCCAAGTCCGGGATCAGCAGCGTCACGCTGTCGGCATCCTCGGAGGCCACCATTGCAGACAGCACGTCATCCTTGGTCTCGACGCGCCAGCCGGCGTACTGGTCGGAAATCTCCCGGGACGGCCACAGCGTGGCCTCCAGCAAGTCCTCTCGCGTGAAGCGGTTCGCCACAGTGGTCAGGTCCGGACCCAGATCCCTGCCGACCTCGCCGAAGCGGTGACACTTGGAACACGCCGCCTCAAAGACTTCCGCTCCTGCTTCGGGGTCCGCCACGGTGGTCATCGGATCGTACATCATGTACTCGAAGATCTCCTGCGTGCTGTACAAGGTGCTGCCTTGCCTTCTGGCGAAGACGTTGGGCTGAACATGGCCCTCGCGCCGGCGCAGCGAGGCCAGCAGCTGCTCGTCGTCCACCGGCGCATATTCGGGGATGGCTTGGTAGGCCGCCTCCTGCTCATCGGAATCGAAGAACTCGAGACTGGACTCGAACAGCCGGTTGATGAAGCCCGCAAAGCTCGCACCACCCCGCCAGTTCTTGGCCCGC
This sequence comes from Bryobacterales bacterium, assembly GCA_963662745.2. Taxonomy (GTDB): domain Bacteria; phylum Acidobacteriota; class Terriglobia; order Bryobacterales; family UBA6623; genus VXMF01. Next base: position 89,431 of record CAXXUI010000001.1, on the reverse strand, counting down.
CGAAACCATGCTGTGAGCCGCTGCTTCTGATCCGGTGACCAGCCTTCCGTGATGGTGCGCAGGGCGTAGACGTAGTGGATCTGGAGCTCGCGGTGATCGTCACCGGAGGGCATCGCGTCCAAGATCGCGGCGACGGCTTCGGGTCGGTTCGCATAGGCCATGGTGATCGCGTACTCACGGTTGAGCCGCTCGTCAGCTTGGGGGAAGCGAGGCGCGACGATGTCGTAGAGCTGGTCGCGCAGGCTCTGCCGGCATCCCGTCTCCAGCTCTAGGCAGGCCAAGTGGAACGCCCGCAGGAGCGCCAATTCAGCTTCGCTGTCCAAGCCGTCCTGCCGCAGCTTCGAGAGACCGGTCTCGAACACCGGCTCCAGCTCGATCGGGCGCTCGTGAGTCCGGACGAGCGCCAGCAGGCCCGTGGCGGTAGCGACCGGGTCATCCTCTTGGATGATTCTGTCCGCCCAAGCGCTTCTCGGCGTCGCTTCCAAGGCGACGCGTCCAGCCCAGCGCACGAAGCGGTCAGCATCGCCGAGCAGGGAGTAGAGCGCTCCGGATTCCGCGAACGAGGGGTCCCCCATCCTCAGCAGGGCCTCCGCGGCGCGCCGGCGCACGAACGGGCTGTCATCACTCAGGCCTCGAGCCGCGATGGCTTTCGCCCGGTCACTGCCATGCTGGCCCACGACGTAGATGGCCGCCGCTCGGAGGTCCGCGTCGTCGCTTGAGAAAGCCGACCCGATCAAGACCGCATCCGGCTTCGGGCCGTGCCTCTGGAGCAAGTGGAGGGCTTGGATCCGGTCCGGAGTCTCGGCCGCCTCGTCACGGACGAGCGCCGCCAGATCGCTTCCCCACGCCTCACCCATCTCCTCCTTCCTGGCCCGGAAGTACTCGTGGCTGAAGGCCGAGAGCGGCTGCGGCTGGCGCACCACGGACAGGATTCCCTCGGCTGGCCGGCGAGACTGGTTTGACCTCCCTCCGACATAGGCCACGCGGTAGAAGCCGCCCTGCGTGCCGCGCCCCCCCATCGTGAAGTACACCAAGCCGTCGGGACCGACCGCCACATCGGTCACGTTGAGCGGCTCGCCGTAAATGAAGTCCGTCGCCGGCTCGGCCAGTTGGTAGGTCGCCCCGGACTTCACCAGCTTGGACAGAACCACCCTGCCGCGGGACCAGTCTCCCTGCAGGAAGGCGTCAAAGTACTCTGCCGGATAGGCGTAGCTTTGGTAGAAGTCCACTCCAACGGGCGAACCGCGCCCCAGATCGTCGAGCGGTGGCAGCGAATCCAAGTAGTGGGCGGGGAACTTGCCCGAACCGGTGCGCCATCCATAATCCGCCGAGGGAACGCCGTGGACCGAGCGCACTTCGCGGTACCAAGGCAGATTCAGGTCCCACTCCATGTCCGAGTCGAACGTGAAGGCCTCCCCTTCGTAGTTGTAGGCGTGGTTGTACGGGTTGCGGAAGCCGCCGTACAGCAGCGAGAATCTCTCCCCGCCGCCGTTGATTCGGAACACCGCCCCGCCGGGCGCCATCCGCCCGACGGCATGCCCTCGAGCGTCCATGTAGCGCTCTAGGAGCTGCGACTCGCGGTAGCGGCACAGAGGGGAGTCGGGGTCGATGCGGTCTGCCGGCAGAAAAGTGTGGTTGCCAAGCAGCAGCGTGATCGAGCCGTCCGGGGCGCGGCGCAGGTCGTGCGGTCCGTGCTCCCCGATCCGGCCGGTGAACTGGACCACGATCTCCCGCGAGTCGGCTGACCCGTCGCCGTCCTCGTCCGGCAGGCGGAACAGGCACGCCTCTCCGTCATCGGGATTCGTGCAGTTGGCATACAGCGTGGAGCCGTCGAACCAGATGCCCTGGCAGTTCTCAACCTCGTCACTGATCACCTGCTCGGCCTCGAAGAAGCCGTCACCGTCCTCGTCCAGCAAGCGGACGGGATGGCTGCGCTCCTTGGAGACCACCGGCCGGCCGAGAGAATCGAAGGTGACCTGAATCAGAGAGCCGACTCGGTCCGCATCCGCCACAGACTGCACGAGGAATCCGTCCGGCACGCGATACGGCCCTTCAACGGTGGATCGGAACGAGTCGCAGGCGAAGGCGAACGGGAGGAGGAGTGCAAGCGTCAATCTCTGCATCTGCCCTCCAATTGTAGCGACCGCCGGGAACCTCATCCCCCTGGGGAGGGTATTGGCGGATCCAAGTAAGGACTGACTGGGATCGGGCCGGTCCCGGTGAATTCGCGAAGCATTGAGATCCTGGCATCGTCGGGGAGCAGAAGTAGCTTACAGAGGGATTGGAGCGTCTTAAGAACACTTTCACAAATCTAGACTCTCTGAATGCTCCAGCCGGACCGTTTCCGAGTCGAAGTGCCATCCCACGAATTCACTCTGAAGGACATCCAAGCCATCAATGTCACGACTTTTTGGGAACTGAATACTGCCACGATCGGGCTGATTTGGATGGACAGGTATTCCTGAGTTTTCTTGGTCTTGGAAGTGTCCTACGGAACACATAGGAATATGCATTGGATTCAATGTAAAAGTCCAATTGGACAAATTACATCGCTAGATAGTGCCTGATCCAGATGCCACCAACGATCGAATCCGCATTCACTGCAGACCATGGACGGCTACTGGCAGCGATATAGAGCGTAGGTTCGAGAAGTCAAGAGTAGCCGAGACAGTTGTTCTGAGGGCCGTTGGACAAACCATCGCGTGATCTTCGCAGCCAAGTCGTTCCGCCGGACGGTGGGAGGCCAGCATCCAGAGCTCGGCTCCCGGGAGTGCGTCACTGGAATCCCCTTGCCATCCCCCCTGTGCATCGCCGAGTCGAACGGAAGACACTCCTCCCTTCCGATCTTCACAGCCCTTGCCTTCCCCGTCAAGTGCGTTCTCGAACCAGCTGGGAAATCGTCGAGTGGCTCCGCCAGTCAGCTTGATTCTGATCGCAAGTCGACTTTGCTGACGGCCGCCTTGAACTGGTCCACATGCTGCGATTTGTGCTGTCGAGTCACCCTATGCAGCGTCATTGACTAGGATACATTGCTCGGTTCCTTGGCTCCCTCTACGGTCGAATTCGATGGCACGCTGTTGAATTCCCATTTAATTGGGGATGGCTGGTGCAGATTAATCGGACATGGCGGAGAGGGTGTTGTTCCACATTGGGCGGACAAGTGTGCGGTGAGGGGAGTGCTGGGTGGTGCGAGTGTGCATCCAGCGCCCCCTTGGCGGGGGGCCCTGCTACTGCAAGACCAAGCTACTGCAAGAAAGAAAGGGGGTGGCTGCTGCCGCCGCAGGTCACGGGCCGCTCAGGGCGCCCCAGTCCCCGTCTCGCCGAGCGGCGGTGTTGCGGATTAATTGGAAAAGTGAGACCATCCGCCGTCCACACAGACTGCACCAAACCACCCCCCACGCGTCCAAATAATCTGGCGCTCAACACACGCCCCGCCATGACATGCCCGCCGTGCGGCGCGGACTTCAGAAGATCCACTGCGCCGACCAGCTGCGCGAGCAAGTCATTGGTCTGATCGAGACGGACCTCTTCCGGCCAACGGACCGGGACGACTCTCAGGACTCGGGAGGCGGCTGGAACCGGCACGTCGGCCGACCCGGCAGGACGCTGTGGAGCGACAGGGTGCTGGCATTGGTGAAGCCGGCGCGGCACTGCGACTTCGACCGGCCGGCGGACCTGGACAGCAGGCTCGAGTCGCTGCGCCGGATGCTGGGCCCGGAGAAGTTCGCGCCTCGGCGCTGCACGGTGCTGACGGCGGCGGGCAACGGCCGGCTGCTGAGCACGGATCGGCGGCGGGTGGTCCGGGCGGGGCTGCAGCTGGCGGACTGGGCGACTCGGGCCGCTGCGGGACCACTTCGACTCCTGCACGCTCGAGACCGACATCGGATGCTGTCAGTGCCGCCCCTAGGCATCGGCGCCTGCACGACGTCGGCTGAGCTCCGACGCTACTCGGCGCCCATGGCGTTGACCGCGACCTTGACACCCTGCTTCGAGTCAACCGGCGGCGCCACGTTGACGTTCTGCGGACTGAGTCCGCCTCGAGTGTGGTTGACGCCGTCGATGAAGGGACCCGCCAACCGGGTGCGCCGACCTCCACCACCTCGGCGATCGCTCCGAGCTCGAGCGCGAACAACTGCGAGATCTGGAAGGCCACGTCTAGGCGCGGCCTGTTCACTTCAGCCCGCTTGCAGCCCTCAGCTTCGGCCACGATGTGGGAGCCGCCCTCGTGCCGAGGGCCGGCAGGAATAGGCTGTCCATCTTGGCTGAGCATCCGGCACCGGCAGGGACACGGTGGGAGCACCACCTGCCCGCCCCGCCACGTCCCAGTCGCGGAGGCAGCCGACCCAAGTTGCGCAGATCGGCTCGGGCCGACCGCAGCCGACGTCTCAGACGGGCCGCAACCGCCCGTCCTGCCCCAAGCAGGCGCCTGCGAGCACCAAGGCAATCCAGAGAGACTGCGCCGCCAGCAGGTGGAGCAGCTGCATCCAGCCGGGAGCCGAGAGGCCGATGTTGAAGAAACCGATCACCACTTGGCCGGCGACGAGCCACAGCGCCCAGCGCGCCCAGCGGTTGCCGGACTCCTCGCCCAACAGGAGCCACAGCAGGTAGGCCGAGGCCGCCAGGGCGAGAACCGGGTGCAGGATCCGCAGCCTAACTAGGAAGTGCGTCCCCGGCGCGGCGCCCGGCCCCACCTCCGCCAGCAGCCCCGGTTGCAAGGCGAGGCTCCTAGGGAACAGCGTGTCCCCCAAGGCGGTCACCGCCCCGCTCATGGAGACGGCCACCATCGCCGCCAACCCTGCCGCGAACGCCATCCTCCGGCGCGCCAGGTAGCGTCCGCCTCCATCCGGGCCAGAGCGATGCGCCGTCAGCGCGGCGAACGCGGTCAGCGCCAGAGTGTTGGCTAAATGCAGCGCGATGACGATCGCTCGCGCCGCTGACGCGTCGCCACCCACCAGTCCGCCCAGCACCAGTCCGGCTCCGATCGCGCCCTCGACGAGAAGGAAGAGCAGCGCCCAAGCAAGCGCCCGCGTGACCGGCCCGCCGCGCTGCCGCAGCCACGACCAGCCGAGCAACGCCAGGCAAAACACGCCGCACAGCCCGCTCGTGAGGCGGTGGGTGTACTCCACCAGAGTCGCCGCGGAGGGCGCAGTCGGCACGATCTCGCCACGGCAAGTAGGCCAGTTGCTGCCGCAGCCGTCGCCAGAATGGCTAATCCGCACCCAGGCGCCGAAGAGGATCACGATCAGCAAGTACGCGAGGAACAGCCACGCGGCTGCGCGGAACCGGTCGCTCCGGGTCCTCACGGCCTAAGACTTGAGGATGAGCAACAGGTCCTTGGCTTGGACCTGACTGCCGGATTCCACCAGCACTTCGGCCACCGTCCCGGCCCGCGGAGCGTAGATGGTGCTTTGCATCTTCATCGCCTCGAGCGTGAGCAGCTTGGCGTTCTCCTCGACTTGGTCCCCAGACGCGACATGAACGCCCGTGACCAAGCCGGGCGTCGAGGCTCCGATGTGGCTGGGATCGCCCGCCTGCGCCTTGCGCGGCGCCGCGCCGCTAGCCTGCAGAGACCGGTCCCGGATGGTCAGCTCGCGCGGCTGACCGTTCAGCTCAAAGAAGACGGTCCGGGTGCCGTCCGGTCGCGGTTCGCCGACGGCTAGGAACTTGACGAAGAGGCGCTTGCCCGGCTCGATGTCGAACTGGCACTCCTCCTCCAAGTCCAAACCGTAGAAGAATACCGGCGTCGGCAGCACCGCCATGTCCGAATGCTTGCGTCGCATCTCGGCGTAAGCCTGAAACACATCCGGGTACAGGACGTAGCTGAGTGCGTCGCGCCGCCGCGGCTCCCGGCGCAGCAGCTTGCCCGCCTCGACGGCCGCAGCGTCCAGATCAGCCGCCGGCAGCCCCTCTGCCGCCCGTCCCTCGATCGGCTCCCGCCGGCACAGCAGGATCCTGCGGATCCGCTCCGGCCAGCCGCCGGGCGGTTCGCCCAGCGAACCGCGCATCATGTCGATCACGGATTCCGGGAAGCCCACGTTGTGACTGGGCGGCAACTCGCGGACCTCGTCGCAGGTCATGCCCTTGGTCAGCAGGAACAGTGCCAAGTCGCCCACCACTTTGCTGGACGGCGTCACCTTGACGATGTCCCCTAGCATCTGGTTGACCTCAGCGTAGGTTTGCTCAACCTCGCGCCAGCGCTGCGCCAAACCCATCGCCGCCGCCTGCTGCTGCAGGTTAGTGAACTGCCCGCCCGGGATCTCGTGCTCGTACAGACGCGCGCTGCCGGCCTTCGGAGCGTTGTCGAAGGGCATGTAGTAGGTGCGAACCGTCTCCCAGTAGAGCGAGCAGTCGCCCAAGGCGTCTGTGTCCAGCTCAGGATCCCGCGGAGCGCCCCTGAGCGAACCGGCCAAGGTGTTCAGATTGGGCTGGCTCGTCGATCCCGAAACCGCTGCCACCGCCGCGTCCACGACATCCACCCCAGCCTCGGCGGCCTTCAGCAGAGTCGCGGCGTTGATGCCGCTGGAGTCATGCGTGTGGAAATGGACTGGCAGGCCGATCTCCTGGCGCAAGACGCGCACCAGTTCAAAGGCCGCGTAGGGCCGGCACAGCCCCGCCATGTCCTTGATGGCGATCATGTGGGCGCCCATGCGCTGCAGCTGCCAAGCGAGGTCGAGATAGTAGTTGAGCGTGTACTTGGGGCGGTCCGGATCGGCGATGTCTCCGGTGTAGCAGATCGCGGCCTCGCACACGGCCCCCGTGCCTTGGACCGAGTCCATGGCGACCCGCATGTTGGCGAGGTCGTTGAGGGAGTCGAAGATCCGGAAGATGTCGATGCCTTGGCGCGCCGACTCGATGGTGAACTCCCGCACCACGTTGTCCGGGTAGCTCGTGTACCCGACAGCGTTAGAGGCCCGCAGAAGCATCTGGAAGCAGATGTTCGGCACGGCCTTGCGCAGCGCTCGCAGCCGCTCCCACGGATCCTCGTACAGGAACCGCATGCAGGAATCGAAGGTCGCTCCGCCCCACATCTCCAAGCTGAACAGGTTCGAGAGCCGACGGGCCACCGCCGGCGCCGTGGCCAGCAGGTCGTAGGTCCGCACGCGGGTGGCCAGCAGGGACTGGTGCGCGTCGCGGAAGGTCGTGTCCGTGACCAGCAGCCGCTCGCAGTCCCGCACCCAGCTGCAGAACTTCTCGGGGCCCAGCTCCAGCAGCTTCTGCCGAGTACCGTCGGGAGGCGTGGTGCCGCGACGGTACGCCACCTCCGGCGGTGGCTCGAATCGCTCGGGCCGCTCCTTGCCCCGGACGGTGGGGTTGCCGTTGACGATCGTGTCGCCGATGAAGCTGAGCAGCCGGTTGGCGCGGTCTCGCGCGACCCGCACGTCCAGCAGCTCGGGCGTCTCGTCGAGAAAGCTCGTGGTCGCCCGGCCCGCTTGGAACTCCGGATGGTTCACCACGTTCTCGAGGAACTGGATGTTCGTCTTGACGCCCCGTACGCGGAACTCCCGCAGGGCTCTGTCAGCCCGGCGGCAGGCCCCGGCCAAGGTGGCGTCCCGGGCCGTCATCTTCACCAGCAGGGAGTCGTAGAAGGGGCTCAGAACGGCGCCCGCGTAGGCGTTGCCGTCCAATCGGATGCCCATGCCCGCCGCCGAGCGGTAGGCCTGAATCCGCCCGTAGTCGGGCGAGAAGTTGTCCGCCGGATCCTCGGTAGTGATGCGGCACTGTATGGCGAAGCCGCGCTGCGGGACGCTGGCCTGCGGGGGAATGTTGAGCGGGGCCCGGTGCAGCCGGTGGCCCTGCGCGACCAAGATCTGCGACCGCACGATGTCGATCCCGGTGATCTGCTCGGTCACGGTGTGCTCGACTTGGATCCTGGGGTTGACCTCGATGAAGTACCACTCCCCGGAATCCTGATCGACCAGGAACTCCACGGTGCCGGCGTTTCGGTACCCGCTGGCGCGGGCCACCCGCAGCGCCGCCTCGCAGATAGCCTCCCGGATGGCCGGCGGCAAATTCTCCGAGGGTGCGACCTCCACAACCTTCTGATGGCGCCGCTGGACCGAGCAATCGCGCTCCCAGAGATGCACCACCGAGCCGTGCTCGTCGGCGAGGATCTGGACCTCGATGTGCCTTGCCCGCTGGATGTACCGCTCCAAGAAGACGGAGCCGTCCCCGAAGGATCGCTGTGCCTCCGTGCGCGCCTCGTCCAGCCGCTCGGCCAGCTCCTCGCGGCTCCTCACGACCCGCATGCCGCGGCCGCCGCCCCCGAACGAGGCCTTCACGATCAGTGGATAGCCCACCGACTCGGCGGCGCGGCGGATATCCCAGGGCGTGGCTGAAGAGAGGACCGCGCCCGGTACGATCGGCACATCTGAACGCTGCGCCAGGTCTCGCGCCCGGGTCTTGTCGCCGAGCGCGGCGAGCAGTTCGGCCGTGGGGCCGACGAACTTGATCCCCGCTGCGGCGCAGGCCTTGGCGAAGGCGCTGTTCTCGGCTAGGAACCCGTAGCCCGGATGGATCGCGTCCGCGCCGCAGTCCTTAGCGACCGTCACGACACCGTCGATGTCCAGATAGGCCGCCACAGGGCCCTTGCCCGCCCCGACCTCGTAGGACTCGTCGGCCTTGAAACGGTGCAGACTGAAGCGGTCCTCGTGCGAATAGACCGTCGCCGTCCGCAGTCCGAGTTCGGTCGCGGCCCTGAGGATCCGAACCGCGATCTCCCCTCGGTTCGCTACTAGCAGCTTCTCCATCTAGTCCTAGGCTATCAGCCGCCATAGCGGGCGGGGGCGCACCCAATATAATGATGGCCGTGCCCCTTTGGCTGGCCTTCCTGTTCGCTCCCCTCGCGCTCAGCTCGACGTTCGAGCGGGACGTGAGGCCCTTCCTCAGCAAGCACTGCACCGTCTGCCATGGCGAACAGATGCAGATGGCGGAACTGCGGTTGGACAGCTTTGCCGATGAGGAGGCCGCGCTCCAGCATCCGGAGGTGTGGCTGGACGTGCTGCGAGTGACGCGGGCCGGCAAGATGCCCCCGCCGGGCGGCGCCCAGCCCAGCGCCGCGGAGCTGGAAGCCGTGGCCGGCTGGATCGAGGGCCGCCGCGAAGCCATGGCACGTTTTGAGACAGCGCGGGCCGGCCGGGTCACCGCCAGGCGTCTCAACCGCGCCGAGTACAACAACACCGTCCGGGACCTGCTGGGCGTCGACCTCCGCCCGGCTGACTCGTTCCCGGTCGACGATTCCGGCTACGGCTTCGACAACAACGGGGACGTGCTCTCGATCTCCCCACTGCTGATGGAGAAATACGTGGAGGCCGCGGGGCGGCTGGCCCGCGCCGCCGTCTGGGACGGGCCGAGGCTGGCCGAGCCGACACGCTTCCGCGTCCAAGCGCAGCGGAATGAGGCCAATGCCGGCGCGATCGGGCGCGTCGCCCCGTTCACCGCGGACGGCTCGCTGCGCGCGACCTACCGGTTCCCCGCGAAGGGGTTCTACGAGTTCGCATTCGGCGCCACGGACCGCCGCCAGCGCTCCGAAGACAACGGCCGTTACCTGCCTGACATGGAGCCTCCTCCGCCGCTGCTGATGACTATGTCGATCGACGGTCGCCGAATGGCGACCAAGGCCGTGGAGGCCGCCGAGTACTTCAATCGGAGCGAGCGCGTCCGGCACTTGATGGAACCGGGCGACAGCGACGTCTGGCTGGGCTTCATCGGCTTCGACGGGCAGCCGCTGAATCCCAATCAGCAGTTCCAGCAGCGCAAGGTCTGGGTGGACTACATCGAGATCAACGGCCCCTTCGACGCCGACCCCGTGCCTCCACCAGCCAGCCACCGGCGCATCGTGACTTGCCGGCCGAGCGGAGAGGAGCCTTGGGTGCCGTGCGCCGAGCAGGTCGTCCGGCGGCTGCTCCGGCGCGCCTACCGCCGCTCGCCGGGGGCTAAGGAGGTCGACGGCCTGATGCGGCTGGCCAAGCGGTCCATGGAAGGCGGCGACAGCTTCGAACGCATGGTGCGGACTGTCCTGCAGTCAGTGCTCGTGTCCCCCAGCTTCCTGTTCCGCATCGAGCGCGTATCGCCCACTTCGCCGCAGGGCGAACCCCGCGCGATCCGGGGATTCGAGCTGGCGTCCCGGCTGTCCTATTTCCTATGGAGCAGCATGCCGGACGACGAGCTGCTGGATGCGGCCGAGAGCGGCACGCTGGACACGGACGATGGCCTGCGGCGGCAAACGCGCCGCATGATCGAGGACGGCAGGTCCAACGCCTTGGTGGAGAACTTCGCCGGCCAGTGGCTGCAACTGCGCAACTTGGCGCTCAGCCAGCCCGACGCGAAGCGCTTCCCCGACTTCGACGAGGAGCTGCGGGCCGGGATGCTGCGCGAGACGCAGCTGTACTTCGAGCGGATACTGCGCGAGGACCGCAGCATCCTCGACTTCCTGGACAGCGACTTCAGCTACGTCAACGGTCGGCTGGCCGCACACTACGGCATCGACGGCGTGACTGGTGACGAGTTCCGGCGCGTGCGCCTCCCGGACGACAGGCGGGGCGGATTGCTGGGCCACGCCAGCGTACTGACAGTCGCTTCCTACCCGACGCGCACCTCGCCCGTGCTGCGCGGCCTGTGGGTGCTCGAGAACATGCTCGGCCAGAAGCCTCCGCCGCCGCCGCCCGACGTGCCGGAACTCGAAGTGCGCGAGGGGGAGCTGGTGGGCACGCTCCGCGAGCAACTCGAGGCGCACCGGGCCAACGAGGGCTGCATGTCCTGCCACTTGGTGATGGATGCGATCGGCTTTGGGCTTGAGAACTACGACGCTGTCGGCCAGTGGCGCGATACGGACGGAGCCGCCCCGGTGGACGCAGCCGGGACGTTACCCGGCAACCTAGCCTTCGAGACGCCGGCCCAGCTGCGGCGGATCCTGCGAGAGACCGAGGCCGAGGCGTTCAGCCGGACGCTGGCCAAGAAGCTGCTCACCTACGCCCTCGGGCGCGGCGTTGGCCGCGAGGACAATCCAGCCGTGAACGGCATGCTCGTCAAGCTGAAGAGTGAGGACTACCGCATCTCGGCGCTGATCGAGGGCGTCATCCACAGCTTGCCCTTCCGGATGTCCGATTCAGACCGGCCGGCGGAGCGTGCGGCCGGCGACGACTGACCGGCGGTCCTCAGCTGGGGGCCGGGACAATCTTGCCGAGCACCGCCGGGCCGCTCGCTCCCGTCGCGGACGGCAGGTTGCCGGAACAGCCGCGCCAAGTCCGGTAGGCCAAAACGGCGAAAGCAATCGCCTCCTTCGCGTCACCGTCAATCCCCAGCTGGTCGGAAGTCCGGAAGCGCATGCCGGGAAGCCCCTCCCGCAGCGGCTCCAGCAGGCTGGGATTCCGCCGCCCGCCGCCGGAAACCACTATCTCCTCGACCTGCATTCGCGGCGTGACGAATCGCTCCACCCCTTGGAGAATGGTCCGCACGGTGAGCTGCGCGGCCGTGGCCACCAAGTCCTCAAGCCGCAGCCCCTGAGCGAGCAAGGGCGCAACAAAGCCGGCCCCGAAGCGCTCCCGCCCCGTGCTCTTGGGGGGCGGGCGACAGTAGTACGGATCGTCCAGCAAGCGATCCAGCAGCCGACGGTTGATCGCGCCCCGGGCGGCGAGGCGCCCGTCCCTGTCGAACCGGCGCTCGCCCCCGCTCGCGTCCTGCACCAGCTGATCGATCACCATGTTTCCCGGCCCGGTGTCGAACGCCAGCACAACGTCGGGACCAGCTCCGGCCGGGATGGCAGTGAGGTTGGCTATGCCTCCAATGTTGACCAGCACGCGCCCGAACTGGGCATGCCGGAACACGAGGTAGTCCGTGAGCGGCACCAAAGGGGCCCCGTGCCCGCCGGCGGCAATGTCGGCCGTACGGAAGTCCGCCACCACCGGGGCCCCGACAAGGCGCGCGATACAGGCCGGCTCGCCGATCTGCAGCGTGCTGGCGACCGAGCGCCCACACAGCTGCGCGGCGCTGCCTTGGTGGTAGACGGTCTGGCCGTGAGAGCCGATCAGCTCGACTTCCCGACGGTGGACACCGCAGGCGTCGCACGCCTCCAAGACGGCCTCGCCAAACAAGCGGCCCAGTAGGAAGCTGAGCTGACTGATGCGGCCGGCGGACGCCGGCGCATCACAGACGGCGAGAATCTCGTCCCGCACCTCAGTCGACAGAGGTGCCGCGTGAAAGCCCAGCTGCTCGACCTCGACATCCCAGCCGGAACCGCGGATATCGACCAAGGCGACATCGATGCCGTCCACGGACGTGCCGCTCATGATTCCCGCAACGAGCATCGCGCTGTCTGTCCTTCTCGGTCTCACCGACCGTGACATGAGTCACGGCACCTTGGACGTGACTACGTCGCCGGCCAGCGTGTCGCTATGCCAGCAATCGCGTCAGCGAACTCTTCGCCGGTCAGCACCATACCCTAGCAAACCTGCCTGAAGCCGGGAATGCCCGCAGCTTCGGAAGCCGAGCTGCCAAGTATTCGGTCCGCAATGAAGGTCCCCGCCAGAGAGGACCGCGACCTCGGTCTCTCTCATCCGCGACGCCATGGTCCAGTCCGCGGTGGCTTGGAGCCCCACTAGTGGCGGAACATGAGGCCACTGGGAAGAGCCGCCCAGGCGGCAAGAGCTCGAACGCCGTGGCGCTTCGGAATTGCGGACGCTGGTGGACTTGTTCACAGTATCGGCAACCCCTTGGGGGACCTGAGCGCGACTCGGTGAAGTAAGCTCCCGCCCGCATGTCGAGCGCGAGGTACGAGGCCTGCGGTCTGGCCCGTCAGTCGGCTGCGGCCCGCGCGAGGTCCTCCAAGCGCCTTAGCAGCTGCGCCCCCGCCACGCACTCAAGGATCAAGAAGTGAATCCTCCTCAGGGCTTCCAAGTCGATGACGCGAGCCAGCAGCTCGGAGGCTCGCCGCTGCGTGTCCGGGCCGAACTTGTGCCCGATCAGCAGACTCAGCAACTCCCGCTCGCGGGTAGCGACCTCCGCGCGCACTTGCTCGATGCCCTGCTCGATGCCTTGCTCGATGCCTTGCTCCAAGCCTTGCTCCAAGCCTTGCTCCAAGCCTTGCTCCAAGCCTTCGGCCCGGGCCTCCTCGCGCAACCGTTGGTCGTACTGCTGGATGCGCTCCTCCAAGGTCGAGTTCAGGCGCTTCTCCGCCTCCATCGCTCTCATCGTCTCGTCTTCCACCAAATCATCCGGTTCCAAGCCAATGCGCCGCTCCGAGTGCCGCACGATCTCCACGAACGCCGCCCGCGGCTCCCGATGCCGGTCCCGCGGCAGCAGCTCCGGCACCGCCCTCATCACCTGCGCCCCCTCGGCCCGGTCCTAGATCGTGCTTGCGACAAAACCCCATTTCCGAGTGATTTATGGTATGGAATTGAGCTAGCTTATCAGGCTGTGAGCGGAGATTCGGGCTGATTCTGCAAGATTGTCGGCTCTACGTTCCGACTCCAGGATGAATCCCGCATGGCGCCCGTACGCAACGCGCACCTCCGCCCGACGAACCCTAGTTCGCAGTCCAATCCGCCGGGTATTCCGCCGCGCTAGGCGGCTTTTCGTAGTCGCCCGCCCCCTCGATCCAAGTCCCGACGCTCCTTGGCAGCCGCCCGCGCTGCCCGCTGCAGCAGCAGACCCATCCGATGCACGTTCGCCGCTAGGATCGACCGTGCCACCACGCGCCGGAACCCTTCCTTGCCCTGCTCGAGAACTCGGTCCAGCCCCCGCTGCTCCAAATTGTTAATCGCCGACTCCACCGCCGAATGCTCCCTCCTAGCCTCTTTGAACCACTTCTCGCTCTCCCGCTCCTTGTCCGCCTTGGACAGCTTCCCTTTCTTAGGTAGTGCCGGCTTGCCCAACACCCCTCCCAACGCCAGGATGTTCGCTATGCTGGAGAACCCCTTGTCAAAACTGCACCCTTCCAAGTCCGGCCACTCTTTCTTCATATCCTCCATCACTTGCACTGTCACCTCCACATCCACCTCCTTCCACAGATTCTTCCAGCCCAGCACGAATCCTTCCTTGCTCTCCACAATCACCACCGGCACACCCAGCTCCACCGGCTGACCCGCCTTCCCTTTCGAAATCCACCGCGTGTGCTCCGCGTGAATTGAGAACACCTTCTCGGCATGCGGAATCTGCTCCCCTTTCAGCAGCCTCCTCCGGACTTGATCCTTCAGTCGATACGCCAGCTCCAGCAGCCTGTCAATCTCTCCCAGTTGCCCCTCGTCCACCTCGCTGCCCTCCAGCTGCGGGCGCAGCTTCTTCAGTCGCTTCAGCAGCTTCGCCCCCGCTGACAGCAGTCTCTTGACCTCTTTTTTCTTGTTCTTCCTCTTGTAGGCCACTCTGAGTTGCCTGTATGCCAATTCCACTTTGCTCTTCCAGTGCTTGTGCTGCCGGCAGCCCGACACCCCCGCCGTCTCGCAGGCCGTCACCACCGCCAGCAACGCCGCCACCAGCGCGTTCCGCAACAGCCAGTAATCCGTCGGGTAATCCACGTTCGTCTCCACCACGAAACTGTCGCAGCGGGCCGTCAGCTCCTCCCCTTCCTGCCATCCCGCCAGTCGCTGTCCTGCCTTCACCACTTCCCGGTTCACCTTCCTTAACAGCTCCGGCGTCAGCAGCTGCACATTCCGCGCCACCGTCCGGCTGGTGAACTCCTTCAACTCCATCGATCCGATCCCCAGCATCTGCCTCAGGTCCAGGTGCTTGCTTGCCAGCTCCGCCAGACGATCGAAATCACATCCCAATCCCTGCTTCACCAGGGCCAGCACCAAGACTGCCCACAGGTCCATCCCCGGCCGACCGTTGTTCGGATCCAAGCCGCTCACCGCTTTCGCTTCCCCTGCGTCCTGCCCGCCGTCCTGCGGCCGGAACAGCTCTTCCTTCAGCAGGCTGAAGATTCTGTCTCTCAGGTCCTTGCTGCTGTAGATGAACTGGATGCCCTTCAGCACTGCGGGGATGTCGTCCCGCGACTGCGGGTTGATGTCGATCGCTTCAATCGGCACGCTCCCCAGCTCCAGCTGCGGGTTGATGACCTTTCTCATGCCTTCCTAATAGCACACTCCGGTCTCCGATCGCAACCCTTGAAGTCCGTGCGGGAGCCTGATCTGGAAGGCTGTCCAACCGTCTCCCGCCCTCCTCAAGATGGGGTCCGGTGCTCAGGAGGGCAGTCGGTTGAGAAGCTCAGTAGCGGTCTGATCCACGACCTTCAGCATCCTCTTGCAGAGCAGTTCGCATGCGAGTCTCGGCAGCCTTCGTCCGGACTAACGCGATCTGTTTCCCGCTGTTTCGGCACCGGCTCAGTCCATCCGCGCGGCTCCTGAGGGCTGATTCCGCCTCACGCAGGCTGCGAAGATGGCCCCTCCAGCTCCGGATCGGCCCCCGCCGCGGCATTTCGGTGCGATCTTCGCAGTCGATGAAATCACTCATGTAGTACTAGTTGCCCAAGCTTCATACTGTATATTCCGTCTTGCGCACATCCCGCATCTTTTGTCGCAGGCACTACCTAGGCAGTTACGACAGACGATTCCTTCTCAAAGCCACGCGGTCCACCGACGGTCGCCGCGGGAATCGGGCCCTTCGGACCTCCGCCCGACACTCGCCGTCGCACTGGGCAGAAGGTCTGCCTCACCGCTTTGCCACTGCACGGATCTCCGGCCGAGAATGCTACCGGGCACCCCAGTGAGCAGGATGGGCGGGGGGCGTCAGTCTGTCCTCGGATTTCTCGTTCCTCCTCGGACCTCCTACCGACCAGCGAAAGAGTCCGCTCACGTGCTTTCTGCTGGCGTGACACTCTGGCGGGCCACATAGCCCCGTCCATCGTGCCGTGATGAATGCAACGGTCACTAAGCCACGCCAGCGGACGGTGCTGCCAGTGGCCCCCGCCGCCCACGAAACTGTCCGACGGCAGGCTCGGTTCGCCCTGCCAAGCCTCGGTTCGCGACGGCGATGGTTGCCGAGCCAACGGCTGACGCAGTCGCAAGGCGCCTCCCATCTCATACCACTCATTCCTTTCCGCCGCCCCGGCCGGCCTCGCACCCCCTAGAATCAAGACACGCGAGACCCGCCCCGTGCCCCGACCCGCCTCCAGAGTCCGCCTCCCATTGGGAGTCCAGACCTTCCGCACCCTGCGTCGTGGCAATTACTACTATGTCGACAAGACGCACTTCGCGGTCCGGCTCAAAGAGGAGGGCTCGCACTACTTCCTGTCCCGTCCCCGCCGCTTCGGCAAGAGTCTGTTCCTCAGCACCCTCAAGGAACTCTTCGAGGGCAACCGCGAACTCTTCCACGGCTTGGCGGCCTACGACCAGTGGGACTGGTCCGTCCGCCGCCCCGTCGCGCACCTTGCTTTCGGAGGCGGCCTCTACACCGAGGCCGGCGGTCTGCACGACAACCTCCTCAAGCAGCTGAGTTCCCTCTCACGCTCCCACGGTGCGCAACTCGACGCCGTCAGAGGCCCCGACCGGTTCGCCCAGCTGCTGGAGGAGCTGCACCGTCTCTTCGGGCGCCGCGTCGTGGTACTTGTCGACGAGTACGACAAGCCCATCACCGAGAACCTGAACCGGCCCGACCTCGCCCGCGCCAACCGCGACTACCTCCGCGCCCTCTACGCGAACATCAAGGATTGCGAGGAGCACATCCGCTTTTCCTTCCTCACCGGCGTCACCAAGTTCTCCAAGGTCAGCCTGTTCTCCGGTGTGAACAATTTGATCGACCTCACACTGGAGGCCCCATTCTCCTCCCTCTGCGGCTACACCGAGCGCGACTTGAACACCGTTTTCGGCCCGGAACTGAAGGGTCTCGACCGAGAGGAGATCCGGGCTTGGTACAACGGCTACAGCTGGGGCGGAGAGGAGAAGGTCTACAACCCGTACGACCTGCTGCTGACGTTACGGACACGGGATTGCAAGGCGTGGTGGTTCCAGACCGGCACGCCCAAGTGGCTGATCGAGTTGGTGGCGGCGGCTGACTTCCCGTGGCACCGGCTGGAGGGGATGCTGGCCTCCGACGAGCTGCTCTCGACGCTGGATGTGGACGAGGTGGTCCCGCACGCGCTGCTGTTCCAGTCCGGGTGCCTGACGGTCCGGGGTGTGGAGCGGATCGAGGGGCGGCTGCGCTACCGTCTGGGGTTCCCCAACCGGAAGGTGCGCGAGTGTCTGAACCGGGCGCTGCTGAAGCGCCTGACGAGGTGGCCGCAGTTCGAGGTGCAGCGGTTGGACGACGAGGCGGCTTGGCGCCGGATCCTGCGCGCGGGGGACATGGATCGCATGCGGAGACGGTTCAAGGCACTGCTGGCGTCGATCCCGAAGGACTGGCACGTGAAGAGCGAGATGGGGAAGTACGAGGGGTATTACAAGAGCGTGCTGTACGGACACCTGTCGACCTTGGGGCAGGTGCAGGCGGAGCAGGCCGGCAGCCGCGGGCGGGCGGACTTCTGCTTGGAGGGATGCGGCTGGGTGTACGTGTTCGAGTTCAAGATGCGTGGGCGGGGCGGGGCGCGGCAGGCGCTGCGGCAGATCCGGGAGAAGGGCTACGCGGAGCGGTACGCGGGCGGCCGCTGGCCGATCCGGCTGGTCGGCCTGCAGCTGAGCCCGGAGACCCACGAGCTGACCGAGTTCGAGTGGGAGGACTACTGACCCCGGGCCGTGCCAGCCGCAGTAGGGACGGAGATGGAATCCCGAGGCAAGCACAGCCCCGAGGCGCACATACCCTCCTCACTTGCGGAGAAAGCCTGCCAGACGCGCATCTCCTCTGGAGTTCGCTATTCAGTTCCGGACATGGAACTCATGGACTCGATGATCACGACCAATGGTCGATTTAGATGGTTTCGGTCACGACCCTTGCGGCGGCAGGGATAAGGCGTCAATCGCCCTCGGATCTGGCACTGGCGGACTGCGGCGTCCCTCTCCAACGGTCCCGGTCCGGCAGGTCCGCCTGCCAGATCGACTGACGCTTCCTCCTCCGAGCCCTCCAGCCTGCCCTCGCAGCCGCTCGGAACCCTCAAGTCCCAAGCGCAGAATTCATTCCTCCGGCAATCCGCCTTGCCACGCTGGGAGGCAACGTGTGACAGCAGTCCCCCGTGTCGAATCTCACTTTCATCCGTCGTAGACAGACGATCTTTTCTGAGAGCCACGCGTTCCACCGACGGTCGCCGCCGGAATCCGGCCCTCCGGCCCTCAGCCCGACACTCGTCGTCGCACTGGGCAGAAGGTCTGCCTCACTGCTTTGCCACTGCGCGGATCTGCGGCCGAGAATGCCACCGGGCACTCCAGCGACCAGGATGGGCGGGGGGCGTCTGTCTGTCCTCGGGTTTCTCGTTTCTCCTCGGGCTCCCAGCCTCTTCCAACATGAAATGAGCGTGAACGGAGGAGCCTCTTCCAACATGAAACGAGCGTGAGCGTGCCCAGGAGCGCGTACAGGATCGTCAGGCGGGAATGATGGGGGGATGGTCTTTCAGGGTGAGACGGACTCGCTGAGAACGCTGGCAGTAAGGATGTAGTAAGGGGGGCGCTGGGTACTCCCTTACTGAATCCTTACAATCCGCGAATGCGGCACGATTGCGTGGCCAAACCAACTCGGCCGTATGGGGGCGGTCAGGAGGCCCATCCTGTTGGTAGCGCTTGCCCCGGCTCGCTGAGTCCAGCAGCCGCGCGCGACTGAGGCCCGCACAGAACTGGCTTCGGGCGCTCGGTCGAACGAAGTCTGATCCGCTGCGAACCTATAATGGAAATTGTTGGCGGGCCCGATGTCGTCGCACCCAAAGATCCGATCTACGACCGTGCTGTGCGTGCGACGCGGCGGCAAGGTCGCGATGGCGGGCGATGGCCAAGTCACGATGGGCTCGTCGGTCGTGAAGTCGTCCGCCAAGAAGGTCCGCCGCCTCCACAAGGAGCGCGTCCTGGCCGGGTTCGCCGGCTCGACGGCGGACGCCATCGCGCTGTTCACCCGTTTCGAAGCGAAGCTGCAGTCCTTCGGCGGCAACCTCAGCCGGGCAGCCGTTGAGCTGGCGAAGGACTGGCGTACCGAGAAGAGCCTCCGCCACTTGGAGGCGCTGCTGCTGGTCGCGGACACGGAGTCCACTCTGCTGATCAGCGGAACGGGAGACGTCATCGACCCAGATGGCGAAGTCGCCGCGGTAGGGTCAGGCGGGTCGTTCGCCGTGGCTGCCGCGCGGGCCCTGATCGGCCACACCGAGCTGTCGGCCAGCGAGGTGGCGGAGGCCGCTCTCAAGATCGCTGCGGAGATCTGCATCTACACGAATTCGGAAATCACGCTCGAGGAGCTGCGCTGAAGCCATGGTGATCTACCTCCCCGGGGACTCGCAGTCCTCGGCCCCCTCGCTCGACGAGCTGACGCCGCGCCAAATCGTCTCCGAACTGGACAAGCATGTCGTGGCCCAAGGCGACGCCAAGCGCGCAGTCGCGATCGCGCTGCGGAACCGCATCCGCCGCCAACGGCTGGAGCCGGAGATGGCGGAGGAGGTCATGCCCAAGAACATCCTGATGATGGGCCCGACCGGGGTCGGCAAGACTGAGATCGCCCGCCGGCTGGCACGCCTGTCCAAGTCGCCGATGATCAAGATCGAGGCCACAAAGTACACCGAGGTCGGATACGTTGGTCGGGATGTGGACTCGATGATCCGTGACTTGGTGGAAATGGCGGTGGAGATAGTCCGCGAAGAGAGGCTCCGGGAGGTGGCCCGCCGCGCCGAGCGAAACGCCGAGGATCGGCTGCTCCAAGTCCTGATGCCGGCGCAGCTCGACGATGCGGGAGTCGAGGACGAATCGGCCGCGCGGACCCGCGAGAAGCTGCGCAAGCAGCTGCGGGCCGGCCGGCTGGACAACCGCACGGTTGAGATCGAGGTCCAAAGTCGTGGCAATCCGATCGAGATTGTCACCAACCAAGGCGTCGAGGAGATGGACATCAACATCAAGGAGATGCTGCCGGGCTTGTTCAGCAGCCGCAAGCAGCGCCGCACCACGTCGGTGGCGGATGCCTTGGTGTCGCTCACGGAGGAGGAGCAGGGCAAGCTGGTCGACATGGACCAGATCACCAAGCTGGCGGTGGAACGCACGGAGCAGTCCGGGATCGTGTTCCTTGACGAAATGGACAAGATCGCGGGCCGCGAAGGTGGTCGCGGGCCCGAGGTCAGCCGCGAGGGCGTGCAGCGCGACCTGCTGCCGATCGTGGAGGGCACCACGGTGAACACCCGCCAAGGCATGGTGCGCACGGATCACATCCTCTTCATCGCCGCCGGCGCCTTCCATGTCTCCAAGCCCAGCGACATGATTCCCGAGATGCAGGGTAGGTTCCCCATCCGGGTCGAGCTCAAGCCGCTGACCAAGGGCGACTTCGTCCGCATCCTGACCGAGCCCAAGAACGCCCTCACCAAGCAGTACACGGCCCTGCTGGGTACGGAAGGCCTCGAGCTGGAGTTCACCGACGGTGCGATCGAGGAGATTGCTCAGACGGCGATGACCGTCAATGAGCAGACGGAGGACATCGGGGCGCGGCGGCTGCACACGGTCATGGAGAAGCTCTTGGACGAACTGTCGTTCGATGCTCCGGACATGCCAGACACGAACGTGAAGATCGACGCGGAGTTCGTGACGTCCCAGCTTTCGTCGATCGCCAAGGACCAGGACCTGAGTCGGTACATCCTCTAGGACATGCCGGCGAGGGACCGACTGCCCGCCTCGTCCGGGTTGGCGGCGTTCGTGGCGTCCGCATTGGCGGCCTGCGGGTCAGTCGGCGACCCGTTGCCCCCGCTGCTGAACCTGCCCGAGCCCGTCAGCGACTTGACCGCCATCCAGGTCGGTGACGAGCTGGAGGTCTCGTGGACATGGCCGGCCCGCACTACCGAGGGCCTGACCGCACGGCGGATCGGCGAGTTCGCGCTGTGGGCGGTGGATGTGCCTGAATTCGGAACGGAGCTGACGGCCGAGACCGTCGACCAGTACCGCCGGCAGGTCGCCCGGATGGGGCCCGAGGAGGTTTCCGGAAGCGGGCCGGGCGACCGCCTAGAGCTGAGGCTTCCGCTAGAGGGCTGGGAGCTGGGCCAGCTCGCCCTTCTGGTCGTGACAGTCACCAGCCCGGCAGGCCGCCACGCAGGCTACTCGAACCAAGCGAGGCTCCATCCCATGGAGCCGCCCGCCGGGGTGGGCTGGAGCGACCGCCAGGTAGAGGCCGGCGGCGTGGCGCTGGCCTGGGAACCGGCAGACCATGCGGACGAATACACATTGGAGCGGGCGGAGGGGGAGGGGCCGTTCAAGCTTCTAGGCCGCGTCGTCGGGACCTCGTTTCTAGATCGGGGCGTGATATGGGGTGAAACGTACGGCTATCGGATCCGGCCAGTCCGGCAGTCCGCGGCTGGCTGGATCCGCGGCCACCTCTCGCCTGTCGCAACGGTGACCGCAACCGACCTCTTCCCTCCCCGCGCCCCGCAGTCTCTGCGGGCTGTCCGCGCACCGGAATCCATCGAGCTGTCTTGGCTGGCGAGCCCCGAGGCAGACCTCGCCGGGTACCTCGTTTATCGGAACGGCGAAGTCTTGGCGGACGTCGTTCCTCAAGCTATGTTCAGCGACCGGGCCGCACCGCGCGGCGCTGCGCTTGAGTACGCCGTCGCGGCAGTCGACGACGCAGGCAACGAGAGCGAGGCGTCCGAGCCCCTTCTGGTGCCGGCGGGCCCCTAGCACGACCGACGGCCGCGTCGGGCCGTCGTTCACGGACCGCCGTCCGGTGACAGCTTGGACCCTCGCAAATAGGCGTTGAATGTGTACTCCAGCGAGACCGGGGCGGGCAGCGTCAGGTTCCTAGAGACGGCATAGGCTGGATCCAGAGCCCACTGCCCCTTGGCCAGCACCCCCTTGTCCCTCGTCTCCTTGTCATGCCACCCCCAGAACGGCTTGGCCATGTTCCGCCCATGGGTCAGGCCCAGGAACGCTCCTGCCAGCCTATCGACTGTGGCTTGCGGGCGGCCTCCGAAGGGCTGGTACCGGAAGTAGCCGGCGAACGATTTGGCGGCAGGCCCCTCGTGGGCCCGGATCCACCAGTGCTGGTAGATGGGCAGCAGATCGTACCCCACTTGGCGGTCGGCGGGATGGCGCGGCCTCTCTGCGATGCCCTTGTAGACATACGTGACACCGGTGCCGGCGTGGAAGCGATCCTCTTGCAAGTCATACCGCGAGTGCCTTCCGGGACCGTAGACGCCGTGCCCTCCCGAGTGTATGAAAACCACGGGATGCGAACCGCCCACCAACTCAACCTCCCCGTCCAGGTCGTGGAAGTTGCCTTGGACTCCGGGGTGCGCCCGGTACGAGTACACCTTGTTGTGGGCCAGCGTCTCCATGGCGAGCAGGCGGCCGAACTGAGTGCTGTCCTTGGCTACCGTGAGAACGAGCCCTTCGTTGTCGTTCTCATGGCAGGTCCCCGCGACGCACTGGTCGGAGTAGTCCCGGGGATGGAAGAAGTTGTAGACGAGGAACCAATGGGTCGGCGTCTCCATGGCGGCGTAATAGACATAGGCCTGCGTGCTGGATCGCGGCGCGTTGGCCCAGTTGTTGTCGCCGCGCCAGTCGCCGTCAGCGTCGAAGCGGGCCAGATAGTCCGACTGCGGCTGGAACCAGGTCTCTTGGGCGACGAAAGGGGCGTAGTGCTCTGCCAAGGAGCGGTACGGCTCGTCCATGCGGGGCTGCGGCCCGAACGTGACCATCTCCGGCACCGCCAGCGGCGGAGCGTCCTTCTCAACCAAGATCCGGACCGACGCCGAGGCACCCTCGAGTGTCGCGGTCAGAACCGCCTCCCCCTCGCGCTCAGCAGCGGTGAAGAGGACAGCGTCCTGACTGATGGTCAGCCGCGCTGCGAGCGAGTGCAGCCTAGCCTCGACGCCCAGCCCCTCCAAATCGGCTCGGTCCACATCCTGCGCCAGTCCCCGATAGCGGAACGGCTTGGAGATCCAGCCTGTCTCCGCGTCCCGGAGGTGGAACACGGCGAGGCCTCGATTCAAGCTCAGGTGGCGGACTTGGGTGCGGTCCTCGGCAGGCCCTCCGTAGGCTATGACTTGGATCACCACGCTGTCGAGGGGCCGCAGCCGCACCACGGAGGGAGTCGTCCTCAGCTCGAGCTCGCGTATCGGGCCCGGCGCTTGACCTGGCAGAGACGCGACGAGCAGCAAGCCGCAACAGGCCAGTCCATGCGCCGAGCCCGCGCAGCGGCGCAGTCGACTACAGCAGCGGTCTAGCAGGTAGCCGAGCACAGGATACAGCTTGCCACACGCCAGTGGCATGAGAAGTCCGAGCTCCCTCAAGTAACGACCAAGGCGCGCTTCGCGCTGCCAGAGGAGGCTCCCCCGCCGTAACGGGCGCGGGCGACTGCCTGGATTCGCCCGGGTCCGTCCGCGGCGCCGCCAGCAGTCAAGGCACCCTGTGAGGAGGCGTCGCCGCGAACTCAGTAAACCACCGGTCGATCTCCCTTGGGCCGGCGACTCCTTCGTGAACGATGACCCGGTAGCGGAGGTCCAGCAGCTGCCCGCTCGGCAGCAGGTAGCTGCCATCAGCGCTGCGATCGCCCGTGAAGTCACGCAACCCGAAGGGGTTGGCCGAGCACAGGCTGTACCCGCGAGCATGCCAGCGCGAGGGATGCCGGAGGTTGGCAGGATGGTCGAGGATGGTCGCGCCGACGGGAACTCCTCCGACTACCGCCGAGTAATCGACCCACTGCGCCTCCTGGCCCCAGATGTTCTCCGTGTCGCGGCTGCGTTGGGAATTCAACAGCACGGCTCCGCGATCTTGGCGGAAGGCGTCGGCCAACCGCATGGCGAAGCCTCCATCCTCGGTGTCGCCGATCAGGAGGTCCTGCCCGGCATCCGCCAGCATCCGCAGCTCGACATCGATGCGGACGGTGTCGCCTGCGCGAGCGAAGGCATACAACTGCGACACGTGCCCGATAACCTCGCCCGATGCAGCGCGAAGGGCGAACAGAGCCTCCAGTGTCCCCGTCTCGTCACCATCGATCGCAACCGGCTCGCCCACCGCGACGAGCCGCCCGGTCTTGTCCCGTCCGAGCTCCCGCCAGAAGTCGTGGCCGCCGATGTCGCCGTGGCCCCACCAGATCCCGCGGTGCCACTCGTGGTCCTCCTCCTCGCCCTCCCTCGGATCTACCGGGTACCCACGCGAGACCTCCGATCCAGACGGCGTACGGATCGGATGCAGAAACGGCTTGTCCCATTGCTCGCCATAGTGGAACGTCGTGAACGGAT
The DNA here is from genome assembly GCA_963662745.2 of Bryobacterales bacterium. GTDB lineage: Bacteria > Acidobacteriota > Terriglobia > Bryobacterales > UBA6623 > VXMF01. Next base: position 65,163 of record CAXXUI010000001.1, on the reverse strand, counting down.
CGTCGCCGAGCGAGACCCGAACCTGACCCTCGCCCTGCTCGAAGGTCACGGCGTATGGGCGTGCGGACGAGCTGCCGGCCTCGCCGCTGCCGGACGGGCTGCCTTGGCAGCCCAGCAGCAAGGCCGCAGTAGCGAGAACGGGCGGGATCGACAGCCGGCGTACGGGTCGCATGGCATCCAACAGCATACGCCGTGCCTGTGTATTCCTCCGCCAGCGCTCTGAGGCTGGAACCAGATTGTCTGGCTCGCTCCCAGCAGCGGAAGCCACACCGCAGTCTCCCGGAGTCCGATGCCGCATCAGGACCGGCACCATGACCGTCCCAGTGGGCACCGAGTGGCTGAGCGGATCCTCTAGCGTCGTGGCGGAGCGCCACGCATGCCATAGGGACTCGCAGTTCCCAGATCGGCTCCACAAGGAAGCGAGAGTTCGCAGGCGCGGTGGCGGCAACAACGTCTCGCATGTGCGGTCCGGGATGCGTCGGCCGCCGCTGCGCCGACTGACGATGTCGCGGCGACGTTACTCATGCCACCACCTGGTGCCGGATGATGCGCCTCCTGCCCAGGCCCTTGCTGGACCCGCTCGAAGCCACCTGAGTCTCGCAGGTGGCCGGCATGTCGCGGTGCGGCATGCCTGTACTGCGACACTGAGACTACGTGTTCGGCTGGGTCCGACGAGCGGAATCCCAATTCTGCGACGCCGGCATACGCTCTGGAAGCAGAGCTGGTATTGTCGTTGAACTCTCCTAGCATGAGGCATTCCCGCCCGTGTGCATCGAAGAAAACCGCCACGCATTGCGCAGCCACGCAGGCCCCGGCCGGGTTCGTCACGCGGCCGGGCAGGACCTTGCATCGTGGCAGCCGCTTCGGGTTCCGGCTCGTCGCCCGGCCCGCCCGGCCGGTGGACTCGCACGCCCTCTGCGGCCAACCCAGCGTTGCGGGCATCCACCTCCGGGGCGAGTGTGCCGGCCCAGACGTGCCGGCACTCCGCTTCTTCGCTCCCCCAGTCTGAAGTCCCGCGACGGGCAACTCCTACGCCTCAGTGCTGATCCCACAGGTCTGCCTCGCGAAAGCCGAAGCGGACCAAGCGTGGCGAGGCGTCGGCTAGCACCTCGACTGGCCGTGGCAGCTTTGGGGACCAGGGCAGACTCTCGTCCTACTCGGTGCCGTACCAAGACCCGAAACATTGATCCGGGCGCCAGGGGAACTTGGCCCAGCACCGCCCTCGGTGTCGGAGACTGGGAGACTGGCCGCAGCCGCCGTAGCGGTACCGGACGACTCCAAGCGTGAAACGGGCTGGCAGGCAAGGGCAGGCCCTTTGGACGGCGATCGGGCTGGCGTTGCTAGCCGCCGCCTTGGAGCCACTCCTGGTGGCAGCGGCCAGGGACGGGCGACTGTCCGCTCTCGGCCGAGCGGTCCTCACAGTTTGGAGGGCTCCGCTGCTCGTGCTGGGCAACTTCGAGCTGTCGACCGAACGGATCGTGGAGACAGGTCTACTGCTGGCCTTTCTCTGGTATTGCGCCAAGGCCGCGACTGGAGCACTCCGAACTGGAGTCCTCGACAGGACGTCATTGAACGGCGGGCAGAAGCTGGCCATTCAGCGCACTGTGGGCTACACCCTGTGGTCAGTCGGAGCGATTGTCGGCCTGCAAGCAATCGGTTTCGATGTCAGCAGCCTCACCTTGGCGGGCGGAGCCGTTGCGTTCTCCCTGAGCCTCGGAGCACGCACAGTAGTCAAGGAGTTCGTGGCTGGACTCGTGATCCTCTTCGAGCGGCACGTAAGAGTGGGAGACCGCGTGGCAATCGGAGACCTGCGCGGGGATGTCGTAAGGGTCGGAGCGATCGGCACTGCCGTTCGGACGAACTCGAACCTCGTCCTCAGCGTTCCGAACTCGCAGCTGATCGAGGGTCGGGTCGAGAACTGGACGGCCAATGACCGGATCGTGAGGGTGACGGCCACGCTTCGGACTTCGTGCGACGCCGATCCAGAGCACGTGCGCAAGGCGCTGCTCAGGGCGGCTTCCGAGTGCGGGGATGTGCTGGCCAAGCCGGCCCATGAAGTGGCGCTCGTGAGTCTTGGCGGGGGAATCATGAGCTTCGAGCTCAGGGTTTGGACTGCGAATCCTAGATCGCTCCCACCCCTCAAGGACAAGCTCTACGTCTCGATCGATTCGGCGTTCAGGCGGGAGGCGATCGAGATTCCATTTCCTGAACGCGACATCGCCTGCGATCGCCCCGACAACCTCCGTGGGTGGTCGAGCACCGCTCGGCAGCGCTAGCGCAGGGCGACGGCTCGCTGCGAGGCCCGCGGTGGATCAGTCCGTTCGGTCGATCAACGATGTCCTCGCCTCCAAGCCGCAGCCGGCCAGATACTGGAGGCGACGGCCGAGAAGGCAGAGCGGCAGCGAGAGTCGCCGATACGCCGGTTCGCTACAAGCGAAGTCTGATGCATGGAAACGCGTTCCGAAAGGCTTGCCGCACATTGGCGGTCAGGCCGCAGTGTCCTTCGTCAGGCTGTTGGTCGCTGAGGGTTTGAACGGGCCCCGGCTCTCGATCGACGATCAGCAGGGACAAACGAGGCCTGGGATGCAAGCTCGTCCAACCATCCGCGTCCCGAGCCAGCCGAAGTGCATCAGGTCACGGCGGCGGATGACCCCCGCCTAGCCGGTGCATCATCATAGACAGAGTGAATACTGCGCCCTACGACGCGGTACGGCTGGGTCCGCTCCAACGTCGCGGCTCCACGGATGCAGCTGCCGGGTGCCTGCCGATGGGACAGCAGGCGCCGGGCCCCTACTCAGCACGCTGGGGCGATGTCCGTCCAACTGCGTATCGCCTTTCGCCGCAATGCGGGTCTGACCTTCCGAGAGCGGCTCACACCCACCAGCCCTGGACGGTAGACTGAGTGTGACTGATTGTGCCCCTCCGTCGCGGACTGGCCAGTCCGTAGGCCGCTGCGGGGCGCACATCCGGACTGACCGGCGGGGAGGCTCCATGTGAGAAGGTTTCGGCACTGGTTGACAGCAGGCATGCTGACCGCAGCCGTGGTCGTTTTGGCCGCCACTGTCGTGATGCTGAACCAAGGACCGATCGCCGGGGGTCTGTTGGTGACGGTCGGGCGCGCGCTGGCCACGATCTGGACGACTCCGTTCTTCCAGACCGGAACCTTCGAGCTGACCGCACGGCTGATCGTCCAGACCGGCGCAGTCCTGATCCTGCTCTGGGTCGGAACCAAGGTCGCAGGCAAGATCCTGCGCGTCGCCGTGCTGGACAAGACCCACTTGAACGAGGGGATGAAGTTCGCCATCGAGCGGGTCGCCAGCTACGCGCTGTTCGCCTTCGGAGCGCTAGTGTCCATCCAAGCAACCGGCATCGACCTGAGCAGCGTGACCGTCTTCAGCGGCGCCTTGGGCATCGGCATCGGCTTCGGCTTCCAGACGATCGCCAAGGAGTTCGCGTCGGGACTGGTGCTGCTCTTCGAGCATCCAGTCAAGGTGGGAGACCGCGTCCAAGTTGGCGACCTGCTCGGCGACATCGTCCAAATCGGAGCGCGAGGCACGTGGATCAAGACCAACGAGAACATTGTGCTGGTCGTCCCGAACTCGGAGTTCATCGAAGGCCGGGTGACCAACTGGACCGCCAATGACCGGGAAGTACGGATCGCGATTCCGCTCGGCGTATCCTATGGAGCCGATCCAGACCATGTGCGCAGAGTGCTGATCAGGGTGGCGGGCCAGAACACCAACGTCCTCGACCAGCCGCCGCCCCATGTCGCCTTCATCGGATTCGGGGACAGTTCCCTCGACTTCCACCTCCGCGTCTGGACTTCGCGGGAGGTCGCGAGGCCCCGCGCTCTGAAGAGCGAACTATACTTCGCGATCTTCGCGGCGTTCAAGGAGGAGGGGGTCGAGATTCCGTTCCCTCAGCGGGATGTCCATCTCAAGACGCTCCCTCCGGCGGGACTGGCGCTGAACGCTACGCGCAGGTGGAGGGCGGACGACATGTCGGATTCGCCGGGCTGAATCGACAGCGGACGTTCGGAACCATCCGAGGACACCAACATGCCAAGCAATGCATCCTCAGTCGCCAAGCCCGATTCCAGCTCTCCGGAGGGTCACGGTTTCGGCACTGGCGCGGTCTTTCTCGCATCGATCAGCACAATCCTAGGGGCAATCCTGTTCCTGCGGTTCGGCTACGCCGTGAGCCATGCCAGCTTGGGCGGGACGATCGGAGTGATCCTGCTGGGCCATCTCGTTACGATACCGACCGCGTTGGCGGTCTCGGAGATCGCGACCAACCGGCGCGTGGCTGGCGGAGGGGCCTATTTCATCATCAGCCGGTCCTTCGGCACCAGCATCGGGGGAGCGATCGGCGTGGCTCTCTACCTGTCCCAAGCAATCTCCGTGGCCTTCTACCTAGTCGCGTTCGCCGAGGCCTTCGACCCCGTCTACGCGTGGGTCAACTCGACCTACGACCTCCATGTCGACACGCGCTGGGTGAGCGTCCCGGCCACGATCCTGCTTGTGGCGCTTGTCATTACCAAGGGCGCCGACTTGGGTGTGAGCGCCCTGCGCGTGGTTTGCGCCATCCTCGGCCTGTCGATCGCCGCCTTCCTGTTCGGCACCGGCCCGGAGGAGATTCGTCCGGACGGCTTGAACTTGACCAGCCGCGTTGCGGACGCCGACGAGTTCGGCACGGTCTTCGCCGTCTGCTTCCCGGCCTTCACCGGGATGATCGCTGGAGTGGGCCTGTCCGGCGACCTAAAGGACCCTCAGAAGAGCATCCCCCGGGGCACAATCGCCGCGACGCTCGCGGGCATGCTGATTTACGGCATCGCCGCCATCAAGCTGGCCCAAAGCGCTACGCCGGAGGTCCTCGCAGCGGACCAGTTCATCATGACCCGCATCGCCGTTTGGGGTCCGGCGATCTACATCGGCTTGGGAGCGGCGGCGCTGTCTTCGGCCCTCGGCTCGATCCTAGTCGCGCCACGAACGCTGCAGGCCCTTGCCCGGGACAATGTCTTCCCCCTCCCCAAGGTGAATCGGCTGCTGGAGCGGGGATGGGGCGCGGCTCAGGAACCGATGGTCTCGACGGGAGTCTCGAGCGCACTCGCCATCGTCTTCGTAGTCATCGGTGACATCGACTTCATCGCGCAGATCCTGAGCATGTTCTTCATGGTGACTTACGGCGCGCTCTGCATGGTGTCCTTCCTCGAGTACTTCGCCGGCAATCCTTCCTACCGCCCCACGTTCCGCTCGCGCTGGTACATCTCGCTGGTCGGCGGGCTGATGTGCGGGTTCATCATGATCCGCATGGATGCTCTGTACGCGTTCCTAGCCACCGTGGTGATGGTCGGCATCTACTTAGGGCTTCGTCGCACGCGCCAGGGCGAGCGCGGGCTGCAGGCGATCTTCCAAGGCACGATGTTCCAGTTGACGCGAAGGATGCAGATCACGCTCCAGAAAAACCGAGTGCGGTCCTCGGTGGACGGCTGGCGCCCGGCAATCATCGCCTTGACCAGATTCGGCGAGAACCGCCTTGCCCAGTTCGACCTGCTGCGCTGGATCTGCCACCGCCACGGATTCGGGCAATTCATCCAGTTCGTCGAGGGCGAGTACTCGTTCGACGCCGAGATCGAAGCTCGCAAGAAGGTGAGCAACCTGATCGACCGCACGGCGGTGAGCCAAGCGGGCGTCTTCGTCGACTCGCTGATCTGCCCTTCCTACAAGCTGGCAGTGGCCCAGACATTGCAAATGCCGGGCATCTCGGGCCTGCCGAACAATTGCGTGCTGCTTGAGTTCGACCGGGCGATAGCGGGCGAGGCCGCAGAGGTGGCCGATGGGGCGCTGATGGCCCAATCCTCGTTCTTCAACGTATTGGTGCTGCGCTCGTCGACCCTGCGGTTCGGCTACCGGTCCTCGATCCACCTCTGGATGACGGAGGACAATCTCGCGAACGCCCCTCTGATCATCCTGCTCGCGTACATTCTCGTCGGTCATCGCGAGTGGAGGCGGGCGGAGATCCGCCTGTTCGCCTGCTTCGGCACCGCCGATGGCGAGCGGGAGACGAACCAGCTCAGGCGGCTGTTCTCGGACTGGAGACTGCCGATCTCTAGGCAAAACGTCACGTCGGTCTCCTGCGGGGACGTGGATGCCATGGAGGCCGAGGTGAACGCGAGGTCGGCGAACGCCGACCTGCTGATCTCGGGATTGACTGACGCCGACATGGCCAACCGGGACGACTTGGCGAAGGCCTTGGTGCGCTTCTCGGGCGTGAATGACGTGCTGTTCGCCTACGCGAGCGAGGCGATCGCAATTAGCTGACCCGGGACACGAACCAGTTCGGCGACCGCTGCGGAACGTGTCGGAAGCGGACGTCGCTAGGAGCCATGGGTCAGGGGAAACCCTTGCTGGGTTCCGCCACCTACGGACGGAGGCTTCGATCCACATGTCAGCAACTGGCGTGCGGCCGCCCGAACCGGCGCAACCACTGAGGCTGCTGGTTGCAGGCCGGTGGCGCCATCCCCCGACACTGGTACCACGATCTGCCGACGGGGAACCTGCAGCGGTTCAGCGCTGCACGAATGCCTCGCCAACCTGATTGGGGCCCCTCCAGGCTCGATTGCCGCCCCGGTGTAACAGGCTAGGTAGTTCCGGTGATCCCGGCCCGCCCAGGAGCGCACACCGCGTACGCGGTCGCTGAGTGTGCGGCTCCCCGCTGCGTTGGCGACCCGTAATGACGAGGACCTGGCCAGCCTGTCAGCGTTTGGTCCGGCCTCACCTGCCAGTGCGAACCGCGCAAGACCGCCCGTGGACACGTCGGATCCTTGGTGTGGCGAGCGAGCCATTTCTTGGGAATCCTGGCTGGGCGCCGGAGTTGCATTGCGCCCCGTGAGATTCAGGGCCACGAAGCTGACGAGTTCACAGGGGCGAAACTCTGGAGCAGCTCTCGAGTACAGCATTCGGAGGTGCGATGCACCTGCCGCTGCCGATTCCCGGCACCCCAATTCGAGGTGTCCAGCCATATCGCCAGCCCGGCACTCGAGCGCCCCGCCGACTGGCAGACCATGCGGCAGGAAGGGCCATTCCATCGAGGGTTGCTGCTGCCGCGTGTGGAGCCGGACTATCATGCTAGGTGATGGCAGGCATCCTGTCGCATCGGGCGGAATCGGCAATGGGGCGAAGTCCGTTCCTGCCGGGCACCGGTAAGCTGCCGCCCTACCTAGCTGGTCGGGAGGCCGAGCAATCGCTAATCAGGGAGTTCTTGGAAGTCGTCGCCGATCGGGACGCACCCCCTAGCGGCATAGTTCTGTACGGACCTAGGGGCAACGGCAAGACCGTCCTCTTGGAGTGGTCCCGGCGGGAGGCAGAGGCACTCAAAGCCCAAGTGGCTGACTTGCAGGTGGGCGAGATCGAATCGGTGGAGGATCTGGCTGCCGCGCTGTCTGTCGAGCGACGGTGGCTGGATGCCCTGAGGGGCTTCTCTGTGGGGCCCATCGGCGTGAAGCTGGGCAGTCTGCCACCCGGCCCAGTCTCCAGTGCGTTGGCTCGTAGGGTGCAGAAGGGGCCCTTGCTCATCCTAGTCGACGAGGCTCACATGCTCGGCATCAAACCCGGCCGGTCCCTGCTCGGGACTGTTCAGGCATTCCAGCGGCGCGACCTTCCGGTGATGCTAATCATCGCCGGGACGCCGGATCTGCCCAGCCACCTCCGCGCCCTAGGGGCGTCCTTCTGGGTTAGGAGCGAGCGGCTGCGCATCGGCCGACTGGAGACTGACCAAGCTGCCGACGCGATTCGAGTACCGCTGGAGGAGCGCGGCCGGTCGATCGAGGACGAGGCATTGCAACAGGTAGCACGGGAGAGTCACGGGTACCCGTACTTTCTGCAGATTTGGGGGCGCTTGCTGTGGACGGCGAGTCCGAACCCCTCCGCAGCTATCTCGTGCGCCGATGTGGAGCGAGCACGGCCGGGCTTCCAGCGAAAGCGTGAAGCCTTCTACGACGAACTACTTGATGAACTCACAGAAGCCCAGCTGGTCTCGGTGGCTGCTCGAGTGGCTACCGAGTTCGACGGCTCGGAGCATGTGCTTCGTGAGCAGGTCGTCTTGGCGATCCAGTCGTCGCTCAGGCAGGCGGGTAAGGCTTCGGATCGGGCCGCTGCACTGAAGGCCGACCGAGTGCTGCGCCACCTGGGCTACATCTGGCCTGTCGTTCATCGGCGGACACCATCGTACGAGCCGGGCATACCCAGCCTTATGCGCTTCGTCTTGGACTACGAGAGGAAGAGGTCGGCTAGCGATGAGACTTCGTGACCGCTGCGGGCTGGTCGCCAGACTGCCCTTTGGCCTCCAAGACTGAGCGAGGGCTCGCCCCGAGTGGCGGATTGCTTGCTGCCGGAGCCAGCAACAGGGGACGGGCAATCCAGAGTGGATTCCGTCGAGACCCGAATCCCGAATCGGACGTTGAATGCCTTAACCGGCATCCTAGGAATACTAATCGTCGGGCAGCATGCTGCAGGCTGTACCGCAGATTCTGTGGGCCAGCAGCCTCCAATCCACCCCGGACGGCAGGCTGGTGAGCAGGTGCCCTCGGGCCCAGCAGGCAGCTCCCCGGAAACCTCCGGCCGCCCCAGCCTGTTCCCTCCAGCGGTAGGCTTTCGCCCCGCCCTACGCCCCGCCCAAGGCCCCGTCAACGATCGGCCCCGCTACGACGCCGGCTTCGGTTGGTGCAACCATGACGCCATCCGCAGGAAGTGCGGTGAAGTTCCGCACACTTCTCAACATCTCTACTCCCCGATTCGACTGTAGAGGGAACAGCAAACGCCCTGCCAAGGCCGGCAGACCGATCATCTTGGTTGCACAGAAGTGACGAGGTCCGGGGCTACCGACCCAGCTCCCCAACGCAGTGGTATGATGCGTCCCGGTCAGCGCGAGCGCGACCGGCGACGGCACTCCAAGCCGGCCCCCGGAGGCGTCTTGGAGTCGACGGACCAATGAACTTCCTCGCCCACCTGTTGCTTGCCGGCGACGACCCCGAGCATCAGGTGGGCCAAGTGCTCGCCGACTTGGTCAGCACCACCGCCATACCTTCGTTCACTCCGGGGATCCAAGAGGGGATTCGCGCACACCAGCGCATCGATGTCTTCACCGACGCCCATCCGGCGGTCGACACCGCTCGCAGGAGGCTGCGCCCGCCGTACCGGCGCTTCGCCGGCGTCCTCCTCGACATCTACTTCGACCACTTCCTCGCCCGCCAATGGGACCGCCACGGTGCCGCGACACCGCTTCCGTCGTTCGCCAGGCAGCGCTATGCCACGCTCGCCGCCTATACCGATCTGCCCGTTCCCCGCTACGTCAGGGTGATCACGGCCATGCGGCGCGAGGACTGGCTAGTCGGATATGCCGCCGTTGCGGGTGTAACTCGTGCGCTGCGCGGCATCTCGGCCCGGTTCAGCCGGCCGAACCCGATCTCATCCGGCACCCAGCCGCTGCTGGAGAACTACGCGGCGCTGCGGGCCGACTTCGAAGCCTTCCTCCCCGCGCTGAAGGATCATGTCGGCAGGCCAGCCTGCGCGACTTCCTCCTGCGGCGCCACTGTCGGCCCGCCAATCAAGTCCGCGGCCAAGCCGAATGATTGCAGGTAAGATGATGGTTCGTATGGTTGCGAGAACTAAGCTGTCCGCCGTGGCCTTCTTCGCAGTTGGCCTGCTAGGTGCCGTCGCGCTGCTGTCACAGCAGCCGCAGGGGGCCGCTTCCGCGGACGGACCGCGCCCTCACGTGGTGCTCATCACTGTGGACACCCTGCGGGCGGACCACTTGTCATCCTACGGCTACCACCTCAAGACCAGCCCCCACATGGACCGGCTGGCGTCCGAGGGAGTGCGCTTCGACCGCGCCTACAGCGCCATCCCGATGACCGGCCCGTCACACTTCTCGATGTTCACCGGTCGCTACCCGCAAGAGCACGGAGCAAGGATCAACGGCGTGTCCCTCCCCGGCGACAGCAAGTGGCTCACCGTGCCGCAGGTGCTGAGGAAATTCGGGTACCGCTCGGCGGCGTTCGTTAGCGCTTGGCCACTGATCGGGCGGCTAACCCGGCTCGACCGGGACTTCGACCACTACGACGAGGAGCTCGAGCGCTCCTACCAAGTCTTCCACTCCATGCGCTGGGCCGAAGACGTCACGAGGCCCGCGCTGCGCTGGCTCGAAGACCATCAGGACGAGGAGCGGATCTTCCTGTGGGTGCATTTCTTCGATCCGCACGAACCGTACAACCTCCGCCAGGACTTCGCCAGTCCCGAGCAGGTCAGCGAGCCGAGCCCGGCAGTGCTCGAGTATGCCGACCCGGTACGCGAGAGAATGCGCAAGTACGATTCGGAAATCGGCTACGCCGACCACCACATCGGCCTGCTGCTGGACAAGCTCGCCGACCTAGGCATCGCCGAGAACACGCTGGTGGCGTTGGTGTCCGACCACGGGGAGGGCTTGGGCGAGCAGGGCTTCGTCGGCCACGGGCGCTGGCTGTACGAGAGCACAGTCCGCGTGCCTTGGATCATGCGGCTGCCGGGCGTCATCGAACCCGGCAGCGCCGTAGAGCACAACGTCTCGCTGCTGGACCTCGCACCTACCCTGCTGGACCTAGTCGTTCCCGAATTTCGGCAGGAGACTCAGATCACCGTCTCGTACGCGGGCCGCAGCCAGCTCGCGGCCGTCACCGAAGTGGCCAAGCCGCAGTCCCGCCAGGTCAGATTCGTTTCGTTCGAGGGCAAGAAGGGCTTCATGCCGGGCTGGATCTCCTGGGTCTGGCGACCCAACTCCGGGCTGCCGTTCCGGATGGGCAAGCTGGACGGATCCATGAAGGTGATCTGGAGCATCGAAGAAGACCGGTTCGAGTACTTCGACCTGTCCACTGACCCGCTGGAGCAGGACTCGGAAGTGCTGGCCGCAGGCGACCGCCGGTACAAGTTCGAGAGCGCGGCCTTCGAGCGGTGGTTCGAGTCGACCAACCTCGCCGAGAGCGAGGCACGGATGACCCAGCGGGACAAGGAGATCCTGGAGAGTCTCGGCTACATCAACCGCTAGCCTTCCCACCGACCATCCGAGACAGCGTCCGACCGCTCAATCCAGCGCTTCGTCGACGGCCTCTTGGATCCGTTCGGAGGTTCCCGCCACACGCTCCCGGTACTCGGCGAACTCCTCGCGCACGGTGGCGGCCTCGTCGGCCAAGTGCAAGGTCGCCAATATCGCCACTTGGTAGCTGTCGAGCGAACCGGAACGTTCCGCAATCCGACGCATCAGTCGATCCACGCGACGAGCCATCGCCCGCGTACGCTCGGGATCCCTGCAGACCAGATTGTAGGTGCGCCCGAAAATCGTGGCTAAGACCCTGCGCACGTTCGGCACGCCGCTCAGTGCCCCTTCATGAGATCGTCGATCCGCACCAGGAGCCGGCTGATCCGCTTGCTCGTTTCGACCGAGCGCCGCCGCACCTGTTGCAGCTGCTCGCTGAGCTCCAGCCGCTGCGCCTTCAGCCCGTCCACTCGGCTGCGGAGCCGCTGAACCTCCGCCTCAGCCGCCCGCTTCGCCTCGTGCTCGGCCTGGACAAGGTCGACCAGCTCCAGAACCTTGCTCTCCAGCCGCGCTAGAGGCCCCTCCTCGGGGCCGTCCGTGCGTGCAGCGACCGCCTCCTCGCGACGTTCCAGCTCCAAGGACTCCATCTGCAGACTCAATCCTAGATCACGAGGCACTCGGAGTCCCTGCCGGCCGGCCGCAGTCGGCCAGCCGAACTGGTGGTGCGCAAGAGAGGACTTGAACCTCCACGGGATTTAACTCCCACTAGGACCTGAACCTAGCGCGTCTGCCGATTCCGCCACTTGCGCACTTCAAGGAGCAGAGCCAAGCGGGCCCCGACTAGGGCCGCCCAGCAGTCCTCATTGTACCGCAGCAAGGAGGAAAAGGCTCGCCCCAGCCGACAGTCGGTCAGCCGGCGAACTGCTCCAAATCCTCCAGCGCCAAGCCCGAACCGAAACCGGGGAGGCCCTCCCGTCCCACCCGCGCGACGAACAGAGAATACTCGACTCGCACCGAGGACTTGGCTGGAATCCACCCGAGCGTCCGCTCGCCGAAGAGGCGCCCGCGATCGACTGCCTCGCGACGCGTCTCCGGGAACGGGGACATCCCGAATTCCATGCCGCGCGTGAGCGTGCGGCCGTTCCAAGGGGCATGCCCACGGGAGTAGTTCTCCTCCCAGATGCCGAGCCAAGGGAAGTCGGACCGCTTCCAGACATAGCCGAACAGCGTCTCCAAGCGTCGGTTGTAGGCCGCGAAGAACGCCCGTTCCAAGCCGGGATCCATCAAGTGAGCGGTATAGGCGCCGGAGACATCGACCCTCGCCGGACGACGCATGTCGTCCAGCCCTCCGGCCGCCAGCGGCGCCACGGGCCAGTCGAACTCGGCGCCGGCATCGAAGCGGTCCGCTCCGGGCGCGAACTCTCCCTCGATCACGTTCGACCGCGTCGCGGACGCTTCGAAGAGCGTCTCGCGCTTGTCCAAGAACGGCGGCCCCAACGTCGCATGCTGCGTCCAGCCGACCGGGCGGTCGATTCCGGCCAGATTGGTGGCGGTCTCCTCGATGGTGACGCGCCCGCCGTCGGGCGACAGCGTCACCGTCCGCTCAAGACTCATCTGGGCCAGCGGCAGCTCGGCCCGCATCGAGAGCGACGCACGGTTTGCCGACACGACCCAGTCCACCGAGGACGCCTCGCCATGCACGCCGAGCCCCGCGGCCGCTTCTTCCGTCGATGGGACGCCGAACAGGTCGAAGCAGAGGTTGTGGCCTGCGATCCCGGCCAGCAGCGGTGCGTCCACACCTGCGCCGAACTGGGGATGGGCGGCCCGGTCGTACGCCGACGGGTCGATTGTCTCCCAAGGCGGATCCCACAGCGGGTTGACCCCAGTCTCCTTCAGGACGACTGCGGCAATGTGGCCGCCGCCGGGCAGGACGGTCAGGCGCAGGGTGTCGTCCTCAAGGTGGACCTGTTGGCGGCTAGCAATTCCCATGATCGGAATCCGCGAGCATACCACGGGCCGTCGTTGCTACCATAAGAGGGGCAACCGGGCTGCCGCCGGCAGCGGCCCCGGGCCGCTCAGTGGCGTGCCTCCGCCTCTCGAAGTCCGCTCTGGGACGGGTTACAGCTGCGCCAACGCCATGACGAACTACGGACTACCCCCTCGCCAAGGACTGTACGACCCGCGCGCCGAGCACGACGCTTGCGGCATTGGCTTCGTCGCTGACATCCGCGGGCGGCCGAGCCACCGCATCGTCGAGCAGGGTGTGGAGGTGCTCGTCAACCTCACGCACCGCGGGGCGTGCGGGTGCGACCCGGACACGGGCGACGGCGCCGGCCTACTGCTGCAGCTCCCGGACCAGTTCTTCCGCCACCAGGCCGCCGCCAACGGCTTCGAGCTCCCGGCCTTGGGGCGGTACGGCGTGGGGATGATATTCGTCTCCCCGCACCACCAGCGTGGTCCGGCGGCCCTTCGCATGGTCGAGGAGGTGGCCGAGCAGGAAGGTCTGCGCGTCCTGGGCTGGAGGCGCGTGCCCACCAACTCGCGGGCGATCGGCTGGCAGGCGCGGGAGACCGAGCCGGCGATTCACCAGGTCTTCCTCGAGCAGGCCGCGGGCCCGCGGCTGTCCGGCAGCGCGTGGGAGCGGAAGCTGTTCATATTCCGCAAGCGCACCGAGCAGGAGGCCAAGATCCGGGAGCTGGAGCGCTACTACCCCGCCACGCTCTCGTCGCGCACCATCAGCTACAAGGGCTTGCTGCTCGCACCCCAGATCTTCGACTACTTCCCTGACTTGGGCGACTCGGACTTCCGCTCGGCCGTGGCCCTCATCCACCAACGCTTCTCAACCAACACCTTCCCCACGTGGGAGCGCGCCCATCCATTCCGGTACCTCGCGCACAACGGCGAGATCAACACCCTGCGCGGCAACGTGAACTGGATGCGCGCTCGGGAGGCCACCCTGCGGAGCGAGTTCTTCGGCGCCGACATCGAGAAGATCAAGCCGATCATCGACGTCACCGGCTCGGACTCGACCCAGATCGACAACGCCCTCGAGGTCCTCATCCAGTCAGGACGGTCGATCGCGCATTCCTTCATGATGCTGATCCCCGAGGCTTGGCCGTCGCACCGCCACATGGACCAGGCCAAGCGGGACTTCTACGAGTTCCACGCCACGATGATGGAGCCGTGGGATGGCCCGGCCTCGATCGTGTTCACCGACGGCCGCTACGTGGGCGGCTCCTTGGACCGCAACGGACTGCGTCCGTCCCGCTACACCGTCACCTACGACGACTTGGTGGTGATGGCTTCCGAGGCCGGCGTGCTGCCAGACATCGCGCCCTCCAACGTGCGGTCCAAGGGTCGCCTCCAGCCCGGCCGCATGTTTCTGGTCGACATGGAGGAAGGGCGCATCATCCGAGACGAGGAGATCAAGAACTCGATCGCCCGTCGCAAGCCGTACGGCGAGTGGCTGGGGAGGAACCTGATCGACTTGGGCGACCTGCCCGAGGCGCCGGCTGTCAGAGAGACCGATTTCGACACCCTCCTGCGGCGCCAGCGCGCCTTCGGTTACACGCTCGAGCATCAGCGCATCGTGTTGGCTCCGATGGCCCGCACGGGCTTGGAAGCGGTGGGCTCGATGGGGGTGGACATCCCCCTGGCTTGCCTCTCCGAGCGCCCGCAACTGCTGTTCAACTACTTCAAGCAGCTCTTCGCCCAAGTCACCAACCCCGCCATCGACTCGATCCGCGAGGAGCTGGTGATGTCGACGGTCACCTACCTCGGCCCGCAAGGCAACCTGTTCGACGAGCGCGCGGAGTACGCCCACGTGGTCAAGGTCCCGCTGCCCGTGCTCGACAACGCCAAGCTGGAGAAGCTCCGGTCGCTGGGGCCAGCCGTGCGGTTCGGCTCGCGGACGATCGACGCGACGTTCCCCGTCGCCGGCGGCCCCGCCGGGCTGAGCGCCGCCCTCGACCGCGTGTGTGAGGAGGCCGAAGCGGCCGCGGACGCGGGAGCCAGCGTGCTGATCCTTTCCGACCGCGACGTCAACCGACGCAAGGCGCCCATCCCCTCCCTGCTGGCTTGCGCCGCGGTGCATCATCACCTCATCCGCCGCGCCAAGCGCAGCAAGGTCGGCATCGTGGTGGAATCCGGCGAGCCGCGCGAGGTGATGCACTTCTGCCTGCTCATCGGCTACGGCGCCAACGCCGTCAACGCCTATCTGGCGTACGAAACGCTTGAGCAGCTGCATGCCGCCGGTCAGCTGGGAGACTCCGCCCTCACCGTCAAGCAGGCGCACTACAACTTCGAGAAGGCCATTCGCAAGGGCGTCCTGAAGGTGATGTCCAAGATGGGAATCTCGACCGTCCAGTCCTACCACGGCGCCCAGATTTTCGAGGCCATCGGCTTGGCGCGGGAGGTGGTCGACCGCTACTTCACCGGCACGACTTCCCAAGTCGAGGGCGTAGACCTCGAGACGCTGGCCATGGAGGCGCTGGAGAACCACCGCTTCGCTTACCTGCCGCTCGCCGAGGATTCGACCGACCTCCAAGTCGGCGGCGAGTACCAGTTCCGGCTGCGGGGCGAGAAGCACCTCATCACCCCGAACACCGTGGCCGAGCTGCAGCAGGCCGTGCGGCTCAACCACTGGCCGACCTTCGAGAAGTACTCCGGCGCGGTGGACGACCTCAACCGCCAGCTCTGCACCTTGCGCGGGCTGTTCGACCTCAAGCCGGCTGCCGACCCCGTCCCACTCGAGGAGGTCGAATCAGCCGACCAGATCGTGAAGAGATTCTGCACCGGGGCGATGAGCTTCGGCTCAATCTCCGCCGAGGCGCACGAGACCTTGGCCCGGGCCATGAACCGCATCGGCGGGCGGTCCAACACGGGCGAGGGCGGAGAGGACCCCGCGAGGTACGAAGACGACCGTCGCTCGAAGATCAAGCAGGTCGCATCCGGCCGCTTCGGCGTCACCGCCCTGTACCTGACCAACGCGGACGAGCTGCAGATCAAGATCGCCCAAGGGGCCAAGCCCGGAGAGGGCGGTCAGCTTCCCGGCCACAAGGTCGACGAGAAGATCGCTTGGCTGCGGCACTCGACGCCCGGTGTGGGCCTGATCTCGCCGCCCCCGCACCACGACATCTACTCGATCGAGGACCTCAAGCAGCTGATCTTCGACTTGAAGAACTCCAACCCGGAGGCCAACGTCTCGGTCAAGCTGGTTTCCGAAGTCGGCGTCGGGACCGTCGCGGCCGGCGTCTCGAAGGCCAAGGCCGACCTAGTGCTGATTTCCGGGCACGACGGCGGCACGGGAGCGTCCCCGGTCAGCTCGATCCGGCATGCCGGCACACCGTGGGAACTCGGCCTGGCCGAGACCCAGCAGGTGCTGGTGATGAACGATTTGCGCGGGCGCATCCGCGTGCAAGTGGACGGCAAGCTGCAATCCGGCCGCGACGTGGTCATCGGCGCCCTGCTCGGAGCCGACGAGTTCGGCTTCTCAACGATGCCGCTGATCGCCATGGGCTGCATCATGATGCGCAAGTGCCACCTCAACACCTGCCCGGTCGGCATCGCGACTCAGAACCCCGAGCTGCGCAAGAAGTTCGAGGGCACGCCGGAGCACGTCGTCAACTTCTTCTTCTTCATTGCCCAACAAGTGCGCGAGCACATGTCCCGCCTCGGCTTCCGGAAGTTCGACGAGATGATTGGCAAGGTGGACCGGCTGGACGTCCGCAAGGCCGTCGACCACTACAAGAGCCGCGGCCTGGACTTCGCCAAGATCTTCTTCGAGCCGCCCGTCGACCGCTCGGTCGCCCGGTTCCACACACAAGCGCAGGACCACGAGCTGGAGTCCCAGCTCGACTACTCGCTGATCGACCTGTGCCGGCCGGCGCTGGAACGCGGCAGCCCGGTGGAGTTCGCCTACAACATCCGCAACACGGACCGGACCGTCGGCACGATCCTGTCCCACGAAATCACCAAGCGCCACGGCGCCCGCGGCTTGCCCGACAACTCGATCCGGATCCACTTCAGCGGCAGCGCCGGCCAGAGCTTCGGAGCGTGGACCTGCCGGGGCATGACCCTCAAGATCCGCGGCGACGCCAACGACTACTTCGGGAAGGGCCTGTCCGGCGGGCGGCTGATCATCGCGCCGCCGCAGGGGTCGACCTTCGTATTCGAGGAGAACATCATCATCGGAAACGTGGCCTTTTACGGGGCTACCGGAGGCCAGGCGTTCGTGAACGGCATGGCCGGCGAGCGGTTCTGCATTCGCAATTCTGGCGCGGAAGTGGTTGTCGAAGGGGTCGGGGACCACGGCTGCGAGTACATGACCAACGGCAGCGTCGTCATCCTGGGCCGCTGCGGTCGCAACTTCGCGGCGGGAATGTCGGGCGGCATCGCCTATGTCCTCGACGAGCAAGGCGACTTCGAGGAGCGCTGCCTGGAGGACGCCGACGTCGATGTGGAGGGCTTGGCGGAGGCTGAGGACCTCGCGGTCGTCCGGCACCTGATCAAGCAGCACGTGGCCAGCACCCGCAGCCCCAAGGGGCAGTGGGTGCTGGAGCGCTGGCCGGAGATGGTGCCGCGGTTCCGCAAGATCTTCCCGCGCGAGCTGAAGCGGGCTCTCCGCGAACGCGCGCTGCGGGAATCGGCCCGGGGCTGAGACCGGCGCCCGCTCAGAAGTCGGCGTTGCCCGGCGTCCGCGGGAACGGAATCACGTCGCGGACGTTGGCCATGCCGGTGACGTAGCTGATCGTGCGCTCGAAGCCCAACCCGAAGCCGGCGTGGGGGACGCTGCCGTAGCGGCGCAGGTCACGGTACCACTCGTAGCCGGAAGCGTCCATGCCGCACTCGGCCAGCCGGGAGTCGAGCATCTCCAGCCGGTCCTCCCTCTGGCTGCCACCGACGATCTCACCGATCCCGGGAGCAAGCACGTCCATAGCCGCCACCGTCTCCCCGCCGTCATCGACGCGCATGTAGAAGGGCTTGATGGACTTCGGATAGTTGGTGACGACGACCGGACCGCCGACATGCACCTCGGTGAGGTAGCGCTCGTGCTCCGACTGGAGGTCGGAACCCCACCGCACCGGGTACTCGAACCGGCGCCCAGCACGGTCCAAGGCGCGCACCGCCTCGGTGTAGGTCATACGCTCGAATGACTTGTCGGCCAGCGCCCGCAGCCGGTCGACCAAGCCGCGGGCGATCCACCGGTCGAAGAACTCCATGTCGTCGGCCCGCTCCTCAAGTACGGCCCCGACGACGTGCCGGAGCAGCCCTTCCGCCAGCGCGGCGTTGTCATCAAGGTCGGCGAACGCCGTCTCAGGCTCGATCATCCAGAATTCAGCCAAGTGGCGGCTGGTGTTGGAGTTCTCGGCGCGGAAGGTGGGGCCGAAGGTGTACACCTTGCTCATCGCGAGGCAGTAGGCCTCCACGTTCAGCTGGCCGGACACCGTCAGGAAGGACTCGCGCCCGAAGAAGTCCTTCGAGAAGTCGGGCCTGCCGCCGTCGTCGACCGGCGGGTTAACCGCGTCGAGAGTGCTGACGCGGAACAGCTCGCCGGCCCCCTCCGTGTCGGAGGCGGTGATGATCGGCGTGTGGACCCAGATGTAGCCCAACGAACTCAAGTAGCCGTGGATCGCCATGGCGAGGCAGTGCCGCACGCGCGCCACCGCTCCGAAGGTGTTCGTGCGGGGCCGGAGGTGGGCCACCTCCCGGAGGTACTCGAAACTGTGACGTTTGGGAGAGATCGGGTAGCGATCCGGATCCTCCACGCCGCCCTGAACCCGCACGGCGGACGCCCGGATCTCGACGGCCTGGCCGCGGCCGCGAGACTGCACCAGCTCGCCGGTCACGGAGACTGAGCAGCCGGAACTGAGATGCAGCACTTCGCTCTCGTAGTTCGGAAGCTCCCTGCCGGCGACAACTTGGACCGTGGCGAAGCAGGATCCGTCGCTGACGTGGACGAAGGAGATGCCCGCCTTGGAATCCCGGCTCGTCCGGACCCAGCCCTGGACGGCGACTTGCGCTCCCAGCGGCACTTCCCCGCCCAGCACATCCGAAATCGCCCGCGTTGCCATACTTATAGTTTGCCGGATGCGGGCACGCCGCCGAGCGGTGGCGGATCCCCGCGCCCGGACACCTGAGACCTCCCTGATGCCTGCATCCAAGACCCGCGTGGCAGTGCTGTTCGGCGGCCGCTCCAGCGAACACGACGTTTCCATCCAGTCCGGCGCGGCGGTGATTTCGGCGCTGGACGCCTCCCGCTTCGACGCCGTGCCGGTGGCGATCGATCGCCGCGGGCGCTGGCTCAATCCCGGCCGCTCGGCGGCCCTGCTGCCAGCTGACGTCGCGGTGAAGTGCTGCCTGGATCCGGTGACCGTCTCGCATGAGCCGGGCAAATCCGCAGGATTCGACGTGGCCTTCCCCGCCCTGCACGGACCGCATGGCGAGGACGGCCGGCTGCAGGGGCTGCTCGACTTGGGGGAGGTGCCGTACGTCGGCTCCGGCGTCCTTGGTTCAGCGTGCGGCATGGACAAGGACGTCATGAAGCGGCTCTTTCGCGAGGCCGGGCTTCCCACGCTGCCTCATGTAACGCTGACCGACGGCGGAGCCATCGGGCGCGCTGCGGAGGCCGTCGAGCACTTCGCCTATCCCGTGTTCGTCAAACCCGCCAATCTGGGCTCCTCGGTCGGAATCAGCAAGGCCGACGGACCGGCGGAGCTGGAGCGGGCCGTCCGGCACGCTTGGCAGTTTGACCGAAAGGCGATCGTGGAACCGGCCGTCGAAGCCCGCGAGATCGAGTGCGCAGTGCTAGGCAACGACGATCCGATCACGTCGCTGGCCGGGGAGATCGTGGTCGCGCAGGGCTTCTACGACTACGAGACCAAGTACGTCACCGACGTGGCCGAGCTGGTCGTGCCAGCCCGCCTGGAGGACGCCCAGGCCCGCGCGATCCGCCGGATAGCGATTGCCGGCTTCCGGGCCGTGGAGTGCTCAGGTCTTGCGAGAGTGGACTGCTTCCTGGAGCGCGGGACCGGGAGGATCCTGCTCAACGAGGTCAACACCATGCCCGGCTTCACAAGGATCAGCATGTTCCCGAGGATGTGGATGGCGTCCGGGCTGACCTATCCTGACTTGGTCAGCCGCCTGATCGAGCTGGCCTTCGAGCGACATCGGGCTACCCGCAACCTGCGGGTCGACGTGGCCTGACCTCTCGCCTGTCGCGCAGGCGGAGGGAGTCTTCCGGCCCGCCTTCTGAACTCAGCCGGACAGGCTGCGCAGTAGCTGCTCCACCGTCCTGCCCTCCAGCGGATGAACGGCTTGAGGAGCAATCGAGGCTAGCGGCTCCAAGACGAAGCGCCTGCGATGCATGCGGGGGTGCGGAACGACAAGGTCCGGATCGGCCAGCACGTGGTCTCCGACCAGCAGCAGGTCAACATCCAGCACCCTCGGCTCGTTGCGGGCCTGCCTCCTCCGACCCCGGTCCCATTCCGCCTGCAAGGCGGCAGCCAGCAGGTCGCAGGGAGCCAACCGAGTGTCCAAGCTCACGCATGCGTTGAGGAACATCCCTCCGCTCGGGCAGTCCACCGGGTCCGTCTCCAGCAGGGCCGAGCGGGCGGTCACCAAGCCCAAGCGCGAGAGCTGGCCCACGGCGAAGCGCAGGTGTCCCGACCGGTCACCCAGATTCGACCCCAAGCCGAAGTACGCCCTAGCCACCGCGCTCCCGCACGATCTCAACACCCGCCCACGGAATGCCGAATTGGGCCAAAGCGGACGGCTTGCGAACCCGGACCAGCACTCTGTGGAGCGGAAACCGCTCTAGCAGCGCGGTCGCCACGCCCTCGGCGATCGCTTCGATGAGCGCGTAGGGACGGGCCGCCGCGACCCGCTCAACCTCGTCCCGCAAGGCCACGTAGTCGACGGCCTCGGAAATGTCGTCCGCCGCGCCCGCGGACCGGACATCCCACCACGCCTCCAGATCGACCCTCACCAGCTGCGGAGACCTGCGCTCCACTTCGGTGCAGCCGACCCGCGCCCGCACGGGAATGTCAGGAACGAGCGTCTTCCCCATCACGGGCAGTCTCCATCACTGCGTCGATCACTTCCAAGACGCGCCTGCACGGCTTGACGTCGTGGACCCGCACTAGCCGGGCCCCGTTCATCACGGCGACCGCGGCCGCAGCCAACGTCCCCTCCAGCCTCTGCCCCACCCCCAGCCGGCTAGCCAGACTCCCTAGGAAGGACTTCCTGGACGGCCCCACGAGCACGGGGAAGCCGAGATCGCAGATCTCCCTCAGCCGCGCCAGAATCTCGAAGTTCTGGCGGACCGACTTGCCGAAGCCGATTCCGGGATCGACGGCGATCTCGCGGACGCCCGCGCATCGGGCGCGCTCCGCCTGCCGTCCGAGGAAGGCGGCTACCTCCTCGACCACGTCCAGATAGGCCGTGTCGCGCTGCATCGTGGCCGGAGTGCCGCGCATGTGCATCAGAACGGCGCCGGCCCCGAAGCTGGCTGCCGCCTCGGCCATCGCCGGATCGCGCAGGCCGCCGACATCGTTGACGACGGCGGCGCCCGCCTCCAAGCAGCGCCGGGCAACCTCAGGCTTCCGGGTGTCGATCGAGATCGGCACTCCGGCAGAGTCCGCCAAGGCCTCCACCACCGGCATGACGCGCCTCAGCTCAGCCGCTTCGCTCACGGGCGCGGAGCCGGGCCGAGTGCTCTCGCCGCCGACGTCGATCAGGTCGGCGCCGTCCCGAGCCATGGCGAGGCCATGCTCCACCGCACCAGCCGTCCCACTGAACCGGCCGCCGTCAGAAAACGAGTCAGGCGTCACATTGAGAATGCCCATCACCAGTGCGCGGGAGGAAGCGAAGCATGAGGTCGGGCGGCGCAACCCTTCATTGTCATCGCACCGCCGCTCACGTCCCGAAGTCGGTCCGCTCTGCTATCCTTGCCGATCGATGCCGATGACACGCCGCAACTTTCTGGGAACGCTCGCCGCCGGTGCCGGATGCAGCGGGACAGTCGACACGCAGCCCGCGCCGAACATCCTGTTCCTGCTAACCGACGACCAGCGGTACGACATGTTCGGTGCCGGCGGGAACCCCGTCATCCGCACGCCGAACATGGACCGTCTCGCCGAGGAAGGCGTCCAGTTCACGCGCAACTACGTGACGACGGCGATTTGCGCCGTCTCCAGAGCGTCGTTCTTCACCGGCCTGTACGCACGCTGCCACGGGATTCACGGCTTCCAGACGCCGCTGAGCGAGGAGCAGCACGCCATGAGCTATCCCGTGCGCCTGCGGGAGGCCGGCTACCGCACAGGCTTCGTCGGCAAGTACGGGGTCGGCAACAGACAGCACATCGATGACGCGGCACGGCGTTTCGACTACTTCGAGGGCTGGCCGGGCCAAGGCCAGTATCTCGTCGAGGGGCGCGCGCACATGACGGAGCACCTGGGCAACCAAGCCGTCGAATTCCTCGAAGGCTCGACTTCCAGCCAACCCTGGAACCTGTCGGTGAGCTTCAAGGCGCCGCACGTTCAGGACGGGGTCGATCCCTACTTCATCAACGACCCGCGCCTTGACGACCTCTACGACGGCGTCCAGCTGCAGCCGTTCCCCCACATGGACGGCTCCTACTACGACTCGCTGCCGGAGTTTCTCAAGGGCAATACTGAGAGCCGCATCCGCTGGGTGCGCCGTTTCGGCACGCCGGAAAAATGGGAGGAGTCCGTCAAGCGGTACTATGCGCTGATCCACGGAGTCGACCTCCAGATCGGCCGCATGCTGGCCAAGATCGAGGAGCTCGGTCAGCTCGACAACACCGTCGTCATCTTCACAGGCGACAACGGCTTCTTCCTCGGTGAGCGGGGCTGGGCCGGGAAATGGTACATGCATGAGGACTCCATCCGCACTCCGCTGGTCGTGCGGGACCCCCGGTTCGCCGTCCGCAGCGGCACGCGACGCAGCGAGATGGCCTTGAACATCGACATCTGCCCTACGATCCTGAGCTTGGCCGGGCTGGACATCCCGGAGTCGATGAACGGGCGCGACCTGTCGCCCCTGCTGCGGGGAGAGTCACCCGCCTGGCGCACGGAGTGGTTCTACGAGCACCTGTTCGAGCACGACCGGGTGCCTAAGAGCGAGGGCATCCACGCTGGCGACTGGAAATGGTTCGAGTTCCCCGAGTCCGACCCGGTTCACGAAGAGATGTACCACCTCACCGTCGATCCGCACGAGACGATTAACTTGGCGCGGAACCCGGAGCACGACGGACGCCGAGCCGCGCTGCGAGCTCGCAGGGACGCCTGGGCGGCCAACCTAGAGGCTTGGAGCCTCGATCAGCCCTGGAGCGAGCCGCAGGCCCCGTCCGCCTGAGGGGCCGGCCGTCCAGCGGAGGGCCGGGTCAATCAATCACTCCCGTCATCGGAGAGCTGGCGCTAGCGTACAACCGCCTGTCCATGCGGCCTGCTTCGTACGCCAGCCTGCCAGCGCGCACCGCGAGATTCATCGACTCCGCCATCTTCTCGGCGTCGCTAGCGAGAGCGATGGCTGTGTTCATGAGCACTCCGTCAGCTCCCAGCTCCATCGCCTTCACCGCATCGGAGGCGGTGCCGACCCCCGCGTCCACGATCAAAGGCACGTCGGTGATCTTCTCCCGCAGAATGCGCAGGTTGGCCGGATTCTGCACTCCCAGCCCCGATCCGATCGGCGCGGCGAGCGGCATGACCGCCGCCGCACCGGCATCCACCAGCTTCCGCGCGACGATGAGGTCGTCGTTAGTGTACGGCAGCACCACGAAGCCCTCCCGGACCAGCTGACGCGTGGCCTTCAGCAGGCCCTCAGTATCCGGAAACAGCGTCTCCGGGTCCCCGATCACCTCGAGCTTGACCCAGTTGGACAGTCCGACCTCGCGGGCGAGGCGCGCCGTGCGCACTGCCTCGTCGGCGGTGAAGCAGGCCGCTGTGTTCGGAAGCAGGAACATCCTGCCGCGATCGATGTAGTCGATCAGGGACTCCTTGGACCGGTCGGTCAGGTTGACCCGCCTGACCGCCACCGTTACCATGGCCGCGCCCGATGCCTCGTGGCAGCGGCGCATCTCCTCGAAGCTCCGGTACTTGCCCGTCCCGACGATCAATCGCGAGTCGAACTCGCGGTCCGCGATGCGTAAGCTCATGTCTCGATGGTAGCCTGCGCAGGCCCTCCCAGAACCCGTGGCCGCGCTCCGAACCAGCCGCGCCGGTCGCGGGCTGGCAAGATGGTGGCTAGACCATGTTTGTCGATGAGGCGGTCGTGAAGGTCCGGGCCGGCAACGGCGGGAACGGGTGCGTCGCGTTCCGTCGCGAGAAGTTCGTGCCGCACGGGGGGCCGGCGGGAGGTGACGGAGGCAACGGCGGCAACGTGGTCTTGCGGTCCACGAGCCGCATCAGCACGCTGACCCACTTCCGGTTCCAGCCCGAGCAGAAGGCCCAGCACGGCCGGCACGGCGAGGGCAGCAACTGCACCGGGCGCACCGGCAGCCATCTGGTTCTGGACGTGCCGGCGGGCACGCTGGTCTTCGACGACGACACCCGCGAGCTGCTGCACGACTTCGACGGGCCGGGGCAGGAGTTCGTGGCCGCCTATGGAGGACGGGGTGGCCGCGGCAACACGCACTTCAAGTCCTCGACCAACCGCGCACCGCGCTACGCCGAGGAGGGCACCGAGGGGGGAGCCGCCACGATCCGGCTGTCTCTGAAACTGCTCGCCGATGTCGGGCTGGTAGGCCTGCCCAACGCCGGGAAGTCAACCCTCATTTCCCGAATCTCCTCCGCCCGGCCGAAGGTCGCGGAGTAT
This sequence comes from Bryobacterales bacterium, assembly GCA_963662745.2. Classification (GTDB taxonomy): domain Bacteria; phylum Acidobacteriota; class Terriglobia; order Bryobacterales; family UBA6623; genus VXMF01. The sequence continues at coordinate 40,266 of CAXXUI010000001.1, read as the reverse complement.
CCGTTCACGACCATCCGACCCAGCCTCGGGGTGGTCGATCTGGGCGACTTCGAGACCTTCGTGGTAGCGGACATCCCCGGACTGATCGAGGGCGCCCACCGAGGCCATGGACTGGGCGACCGTTTCCTGCGCCACATCGAGCGGACGAAGATCCTGCTTCATCTGGTGGACATGAGCTATCTGGGAGGACCCGATCCGGTAGCGGACTTGGAGACCATCACGGGAGAGCTGGCCAGCTTCTCGCCCGCCTTGGTGAAGAAGCCGTGCATCGTGGCGGGCACGAAGCTGGACGCCCTGCAGGACGCCGAGCGCCGGGACGCGCTCGCCTCCCATTGCGCTCGGCGGGGCTTGCCGTTCCATGCGGTCTCCTCGGTCACCGGAGAGGGCCTCGGACCGCTGCTGCGGGATGTCGGTCGCCTCGTGCGCGCGTCAAGAGCTGATGCGGGCTCGCCTGACCAGGCGGAGGGCGGAACGGCGCACCCATCCTCGCCCGAGCTAGGAAGTTCACGGAGGGACGTGCGGTGAGGCTGGCGGTGTTCGGAGGCACGTTCGATCCGATTCACAGCGGCCACTTGGCGGCCGCCACCGCGGCGGCTGACGCGCACGGCTTGGACCGCGTGCTGGTAGTGCCCAGCGGCCTGCCCCCGCACAAGCCCGCGGGCTGTCGCGCCGGGTACGAGCACCGCTTCCGCATGGTCGAACTCGCCTGCGCGGCGGACCGGAGGCTGGAACCGAGCCGTTTGGAGGAACCGCGCGGCGACGGGAAAGCAAACTACTCAGTGGACACGGTCGAGCTGGTGCTGGCCGGCCGCCACTTGGAACCGCCCCTGCGGTTCATCATCGGCGCGGATGCATTTTCGGAAGTGAACCTCTGGCGCGACGCTCCGAGCGTGGAATCCGTAGTTCGGTTCCTGATCGTGGGTCGGCCGGGCTGCGAACTGCCGGGCGCTGACGGCACGACAGGGCGTAATGCGTCGTTCGTGCCTTGCGAACACCCCGCCTCCTCGCATGTCGTGCGCCATCGGGCCAAGATCGGCGGATCGCTCGCCGATCTCGCTCCTCCAGCCGTGTGCGAGTACATCTGGGAGCACGGCCTCTACCGGGACCGGGCCCTATAATCGTGGGAACCATGCAGCAGCTATCCCGCAGAAGTTTCCTGCGAACCGCCGGCGCGAGCCTCACCATGTCGCTGGCCGCCGCCGGCTCCAAGGTCCGGCTGGCCGTGACCACCGACGAGATCGACGCGGACCTAGGGGCTGCCTTGCAGTTCCTCAAGGGGTACGGCTTGGAGCACTGCGAGATCCGGCATCTGTGGGGCAAGTACAACACCAGCCTCCCGCTGGACCGCATCCGCGAAGCGCGCTCGATGCTGGACGACGCCGGCATCCGGCTCTCGATACTGGACACCGGATTCTTCAAGGTTCCGCTGCCCGACGCGGAGACGCTGGACGGCTCCCGCGCGCTGAGGAAGCAATGGGACCTGCTGGACCGGGCCTTCGAGCGGGCCTCTATTCTGGGAACGGACCTGATCCGCACGTTCGCGTTCACCTACCCGCGCGGGGGCAGCCCGGAGCCGGACGCCTATCCGCGCATCCACGACTTGGTCGCTAGATCGGCAGCACGTGCGCGGAGCGCTGGATTCCGGCTGGCGGTGGAGAACGTGGCTGGAAGCTATGTCGCCACCTCGGCCCAGGCGGCCGAGCTGCAGCGGCGTGTGCAGTCGACGGCACTGGGTCTGACCTGGGACCCGAACAACGCCGCGCGGGAGGGCGACCCGGAACCGTTCCCAGCGGGGTACGAGTCGCTGGATCCGAAGCGCATCCTGCATGTGCATTTCCGGGACTACCGGCGCGCGGCTGACGGTTCGGTCGAGTGGTGCGGCGTCGGCGACGGCGAGTTTGACCATGTCGGCCAGCTGAGGGCGCTGCTGAAGGACGGGTACTCGGGTGTGGTGTCGCTGGAGACGCACTTCCTGTTGCGGGGCAGCAAGGCGGAGGCGAGCGCCCACTCGCTGAAGGGCCTGCTGAAGGTGGTGGAGCAGGTCTGAGGCCTTGGGTCCGCGGGGCGCGGCCGCCAGCAAGGCCGTCGTTCCGCTTCCGGCCTCAGCGCCGGCCCGACACGCCGCCGTCCGACCGATGCAGGACCGCGCCCCCGCAGCTCTGCATCGGCCGCGCTCCCTCACGGGCTGGCTCGGGGTGGGCACCTTCGCGACCGGAGCGGCGCTCACTGTCGCGTTGGACTCGGAACCGTCCTTCACCGGCGCGGTCACCTGGACGGGCTACGTGCTGGCTTGGGATGTCCCGGCCCGGGCATTGCGGCGCCGTTCCATCCTGAGATCGCGGCCTGACGCGTTCGTGTGGCTGGCCGTGCTCTCGATCTTTCTGTGGCTGCCCTTCGAATGGATCAACCAGCGCCTCGGCTTGTGGTACCAGGCCGGCCAGCCCGTGGGAATCGAGCGCCAGCTACTGCTCGGCTGGTCCTTCGCCTGCGTCTGGCCGGCGCTCTTCGAGACCGCCGCGCTGCTGGCGCCGGCTCTTCCCGCAGACCGGTTGCGGGGCGTCAGGCGCCCAGCACCGTCCGACCGCAGCCGGCACTGCGCCAGCCTGCTTGGGGCCTGCTGCCTAGGGCTGCCTCTAGTCGCGCCTAGGCTCGACTTCGGGGAGCACTTGGGCGCGCTGGCGGCTGTGGGCTTCCTGCTCCTGCTCGACCCGTGGAACCTAGCGGCCGGCCGCGCCAGCCTCTGGCGGGACTGGACCTCCGGGAACCGGAGCCGAGCCGTAGCCTTCGCACTCACAGGAGGCATCTGCGGGCTGATTGCGGAGACGCTGAACCACTGGGCCTCGGCCAAGCGGCACTCTATTTCCGCTCTGGGAGCGGGGTGGAAGCTGCTCGGGTTCCCGGCTTGGACCTGCTTGGTGTGGCCGCTGTTTGGCTTGCAGGCGTTCGCGATGCACGTGTTCGCGGCCGGCGCGTTGGGACTGCCCGTTCCCCGCATCGCTCGGGCGCGCTGGCGCCCGGCGGAGGACGCAGCCCCGCGGGACAGCGCCTGAGGCGGGACCGGCGGGGCTGCCCGCTGGGCCGCCCCAAGCGTCAGAGCTCGAACATCGCGGTCGGAGCCTCCTGGCAGGCGACGACGAGCTGGGTCTGGCGCGCTCCGGCGGCATCCAGAGCCGCGCTCGCGTCCATCTCGGCGATCGCAGGGTGGTTGTTGTGCTCGCTGAGATGCGCCAAGACGACCGTCTTGGCGGCCCGATCCCAATCCCGCCTCAGGAACTCGGCTGCGTCGGAATTGGACAGGTGCCCGTCCCTACTCTTGACGCGCTGCTTGACCTCCCAAGGGTACGGCCCCGTCTTGAGCATCTCGAGGTCGTGATTGGATTCGAGAACCAGCAAGTCCGAGCCGGTCAGGTGATGCCGGACCGAATCCGTGACGTAGCCCAAGTCGGTGATGATCGATAGCTTCGATCCTCGGCTTCGCGCGTTGAAGCCCACCGGATCGATCGCGTCGTGGGAGATAGTGAAGGACCCGACGTCGAGATCGCCGATCGAGAACGGATTGCCCGCCTCGAAGGTCGTGACGGCGGGCGCCTGCTTCCTCCAGCGCAAGGCCGACCATGTCAGCCCCGTGGCGAAGACCTCGACCCTCGTCTGGCGCTGCAGCACCTCCACGCCCTTGACGTGGTCGGAGTGCTCGTGGGAGAGGATCACGGCATCAAGGTCGGCGTAGTCCTCTCCGACTGCCGCCAAGCGCTTGCGGATCTGCAAACAGCTCAACCCAGCGTCGAACAGGACGCGCACTCGCCCGGTCGACACGAACGTGGCGTTGCCTTTGGAGCCGCTACCGAGCAGGCAGGCGCGCAAGGGGTTCAAGCCTCCGATCTCGCAGACAGCGGGGCGCGCGGGCGCGCTTCCTCGCGACTCCACCGAGGTTAGCAGAGCGGCCCGCCGGCAAGACGCAGGCTCCGGCCAGTCTTCGGCGCCGGCTCCGGGCAGACGCGCCGGTCGAGCGCGACTGGCTCGGCGCGGGGCAGCGGGACGGCTGGGGGCCGGAACCGCGGTGGCGCGCTGCGGGCCCGTGCCCCCCGGACGCCTCATCCGACCTGGCCGATGCCCGGTCAGGAATGCGTCCCGGTCGCCTTCGGGCGGTCAGCGCAGGTCCGCGAGGCGCTGGACCACCCGGCTCCAGACCTGGGGATTGAGCATGTGCTCCGGTCGCTCTCCACCCAGCACGAGCCGCAGGTTCTCGATCGCCATGCCCAGAATCCGACGCTTGCCCGCGTAGGTCGCCGAAGCCACATGGGGCGTGACGATGACGTCGTTGCGCCGCAACAGCGGGTTGCTGGCGGCCGCGGGTTCCGGATCGGTGACATCCAGGCCCGCTCCGCGGAGGCGGCCGCTGTCCAACGCCTCCAGCAGAGCCGCCTCGTCCACCAAGCCGCCTCGGGACACGTTGACTAGGATCGCGCCGGGCCGCATCTGGGACAAGGTCTGCCGGTTCACCAAGTGGCGGGTGGCGTCGGTGAGCGGCAGGTGCAACGAGACGATGTCGGACTGCCCGAGGAGCTCGCGCATGGATCGGCACAGCGTGACGCCCAGCTCGGCGGCCGCTCGCTCGTCGACGAACGGGTCGAAAGCGGAGACCCGAGCGCCCGCGCCGGTGAGCGTGCGAGCGACCCGCGAGCCGATGCGGCCCAAGCCGACCAAGCCGACCGACGATTCGAAGATCTCCGCGGCCGAATGCCGTCCGTAGTAGTCGGGCCTGCGGTCGTGCGCCAGCTCCCAAGACGACTGCTTCACGTCCTTCGCCACGGCGAAGATCAGCGCCACGGCATGCTCAGCCGTGGCGATGGTCGGCCCGTCCGGCGTGTACGTCACGGCAATGCCTCGCTCGCTGGCCGCCGCGACATCGACGTTCTCGTACCCGATGCCCATGCGGGAGATCAGGATCAAGTGAGGCGCGAGGTCGAGCACCGGCCCGTCGTAGGACATGCCCCCGGCCAAGACGCAGTTCGCCGCCGGGAACTCGGCGAGGAAGTCGTCCGGGGTGAGCGCCCCGGGTCCGATCGGCTCGGCCACGCCGTCGAGCCGGCCCACCATATCGGGCAGAATCTGCCTCTCGGTCCAGACCTTGAACATTCTTCGAGTCTACTCCAACGCCGGGCCGCCCAGCTGCTACGCTGAAGGGAGAGACGACACCCTGCCCATGCCAGTTAAGACCCAGCCTGACGGCTACGCCTCCGTGACGCCTTACTTGATCGTGGACAACGCGCCCGCCGCCTTGGATTTCTACGCCAAGGCGCTCGGCGCTGTCGAGCGAATGCGCATGGATTGGGGTGACGGCGTGATCGGGCACGCAGAGATTCGGATCGGCGACTCGCTCGTGATGCTCGCCAGCGAGTTTCCGAAAATGAACGCGCTTTCCCCGAAGTCGGTCGGCGGCACGCCGGTCTCGCTGTTGGTCTACGTGGAGGACGTGGACGCGACCTTGGCCGTGGCCGTGCGGGAGGGCGCCGAGGTGGTTAGCCCGGTGGAGAATCAGTTCTACGGCGACCGCACCGGCCGGATTCGCGACCCGTTCGGCCACGAATGGACGCTCGCCACGCATGTGGAGGACGTCGGACCGGAAGAGCTCGAGAGACGGCAGCGGGCGATGGCCGCCGGCAGCTGACGGGCGCCGGTCCGGCACGGCGCCCGGCTCGGAAGCTCCATATGCGACAGGATTCCTGCGCACACGCAGGAATCCTCCGCGGGGACGTTGCGTCTACGCAAGGTATGCCCCATAATGAGAAGTGATGCGCCGATCGTGTGGCGCTCCTAGCGCGGAAGTTGACGCGAACCCGGCAGGCAGGGCCGTCCGAGTTCTTTCAGCGACTCATTCCACCTGAATGGCCGCGCCTCGGAACCAATGAACGAGGAGAGTAGCGTTTGAGCACGGGATCCAGCACCAGAGAGCGAGCCGTCAGGCTGCCCGATCCGGCCAAGAGCGTGGTGAGAATCCAGCTATGAGCAGAATCGCGACCAAACCCAAGGCCAGAGCCGCCACCAAGAGACGTAAAAGTCCTGTAAAGAAACGGAAGGTCGCTGCTAAGGGCCGTTCCAAGCGAGTGGCGAAGCGCAAGCGCGGCCGTGTCCGCGACGACGCGGTCTACACGGACGATCCAGTTCGAGTCTACTTGCGCGAGATGGGGGCGGTGCCCCTGCTCACCCGCGAGGGAGAAGTGGATTTGGCGCGGCGGATGGAGCGTGGCAAGACTAGGATGTGGAAGGCGATCTCCAGGAATCCGTCCACCATCCGCAACTTGCTGGAGCTCTACGAGCGCATCAAGAGGGAGGATATCAAGATCACCGCCGTGGTCGACATCCCTCACCGCGACGACGGCCCCGAAGGCATGGCGCGTCGCAAGAAGCAGGTCCGCTACCAGTTCACCTTGGTGCTGCGAACCTACAACAAGCTCGCCAAGATCGAGGAGCAGCAGCGGGCGGTCCCGAAGCCGAATCAGAAGATTCGCAAGGAGTACCGTCGCTTGGAATGGCTGCGCAGGCGACAAATCATCCGGGTCTCGCAGGCGATGCAGCGCATCAAGCTAAAGCAGCATGTCTGGGACGATTACTGCGACACTCTGCTGGGCGCGCACCGGCGCCTGCGGTTGCTCGACTCCCGGATCCGCAAGCTCAAAGGTATGCCGGTCCGGCCCGAGAACTACCATTCCCGCATCCGGACACTGTACAAGCAGCTGCGTTCGGTCGAGGAGGAGACCGGGATGTCGCCGGCCGAGGCGCGAGCCTGCGCCAAGATGATCCGGGCCGGCGAGCGCGAAGCCGAGAAGGCCAAGAAGGCCTTGGTGGAGGCCAACCTGAGGCTGGTCGTCTCCGTCGCCAAGAAGTACGTCAATCGCGGCCTGCACCTGCTGGACCTCATCCAGGAGGGGAACATAGGCCTGATGCGCGCCGCCGAGAAATTCGAGTTCCGGCGCGGCTTCAAGTTCTCCACCTACGCCACTTGGTGGATCCGGCAAGCCATCACCCGCGCGATCGCGGACCAGTCCCGGACAATCCGCATCCCCGTGCATATGAACGAGTCGATGAACAAGTTCTTGCGCGCCTCGCGGGAGCTCGAGAAGGAGCTGGGGCGCATGCCGAACAACGAGGAAATCGGCGAGCGCATGGAGATCCCGGCCGAGAAGGTGCAGAAGCTGAAGAGCATCTCGCGCGATCCGGTCTCGCTGGAGACCCCGGTGGGCCGTGACGGCGAATCGGCGCTCGGCGACCTGATCGAGGACAAGTGGGTGGATTCGCCCGTGGACACGGTCATCAGCACGACCGTCCAAGAAGAGACGGGCGACGTGCTGCACACTCTCTCCCCCAAGGAGGAGAAGGTGATCAAGATGCGCTTCGGCATCGGCCACGACCGTGAGCACACCCTCGAGGAGATCGGGCAGGAGTTCTCGGTCACCCGCGAGCGGATCCGGCAGATCGAAGCCAAGGCGCTGCGCCAGCTGCGGTCTCCCGACCGGATGCGCAGGCTGCGGTCGCTGATACCCAGCCAGATCTGACCGCTAAGGCGGCTGACGCCGCGGCGTCAGCCGCCGATGCGGTAAAGATTGAGCGCTCCGCGCAGGATCAAGCTGCCCTGTGCGATGGCCGGCGTGGCCATGCAGAGTTCGCCGAGGGAGTTCTTGCCGGCTAGGCGGTACTCGCGGCCATGCTCGATCACGAAGCAGTCCCCGTCCTCGCTCAGGCAGAACACCCGGTCGTTGTAGGCCCACGGCGAGGCGCTGAAGGCGTTCGCTCCGGTCTCGAACCGCTGCTTGCCGTAGACCTCCTCGCCGCTCAGCGCGTCGTGACAGGTCAGGAAGCCGCGGTCGTACAGCGTGTAGTAGAGATCCTTGTACAGCAGGGGGGATGGATTGTACGGAGCCGCCTGCGGGCGGAACCAAGCGATGAAATCGTTGCTGGTTTGGGATTCTTCGAGACTGATGTCGCCCTTGGCGCCGGGGCGGATCGCGAACACGGGCCGTTTCTGATCGCCGACGTAGCCGGATGACACGTACAGCAGGCCGTGCCCGGCGAACGGCACGGGAATCACGATGGAGGACATGCCCGCCAATTCCCATAGCAGCTTGCCGTCCAAGTCGTAGGACCGCACTTTGTCAGTGCCGGTGGTCACAATCTCGGTGCGGATCGGATTCTCCCACACGAATGGCGTGCTCCAGTTGCTCCCCTCGTCCCTGTCGACCTCCCAGATCGTGCTCCCGGTCAGCTTGTCCAAGCAGCTCAGCGTGGACCGCTCCTCGTTGTCATTGACCAAGTAGAGGCGGCCCTCATGCAGGACGGGCGACGCTGCCGTGCCCCAGTCATGGCGGACAGGGTAAGGCTTCCAGCTGCGCTTCCAGACCACATCCCCATCGACGGACAGGCACCAAGTCCCCAAGTAGCCGAAGTGGGCGTAGACGCGCTCGCCGTCAGTGACCGGTGTTTCCGAGGCGTAGGAGTTCTTGAGGTGGCGAGGAGCCGGGGGAGTGCCGGCGTGGAGCTCGGTCTCCCAAGCGACCTCGCCCGACCCGAAGTCGACGCCCAGCGCGGTCCAACAGTGGCGGTCTTGGGAGATCTCGTGGCGGTTGCCGCCGTAGTAGAGGCCCTTCTTGACAGCTTCGACCGCGCCCTCGCTTACCACGTTGGTGAGGAACACGCGGTCGCCCCAAACCACCGGGCTGGCCCACGCCGTGCCGGGAAGCGGCGTTTTCCAGACGACATTCTCCGTAGCGCTCCATGAGACGGGCAAGCGCGGATCGTCCTCGGAAGTCCCGAGCGAACCTCGGCCTCGAAACTGCGGCCAGTTCGCTGGGGAGGCCGCTGCAGCCCCGGAGACAGAAGCGAGAAAGGACAGGAACTGGCGTCGCGAAGTCACGAAATCATTGTAGAACTCCCTCACTGGCAGGGTGATCCCGAACGGCCGCTGTCGAGAGACTCCTTGGCGCGACCCGAGTCCTTCGGTGCTTGCCTGGACCGGGACGAGCTGCCTACCGCGAGTGGGGCTAGCTGGACCGGATCAACGGATGCCGTCCAGCCGCCCGGTTCGGGCGCCGGGGCACTCGGCCCGGGGCCGCATCGCTCAGGCGCAGTGGCTGACCGTCTCCAAACGAACGTGACCGAGCTGGCCCCCGTCCGCAACCGGCTGATCAACAAAGGCATGGTGCGGAGTCCGGGCGCCGCCGACATCGCGTTCGCCGTGCCGATGTTCGATGAGTTCCTGCGGCGCATCATGCCGCAAGACTGCTGGTGGCGCCCCAAGCTGGCGAGCCGGAGCGGCGAGCTCATCCCGCGGTAGTTCGGCCTCCGCTCCGTCCCGAGCAGAACAATTGTAACCCGGCATCGAAGGACCCAGCGCGCCGTCCGATGGCAAGGCCACGTGGTGAGGTCCATCCGAGCCCCCTCGCCGCTCCGATCCGCACCTGCGTCATACTGCAAGCACGGTGGCCCGGGAAACGGCGATGCGCTTCGAGACGGTGCAGGGCTGGCGCAGCGACGAGACGGCGGCCAGCGTGCCGGCCAAGCGAGGCATCCTGGTCATCGAGTTCCTGCATGGCAGGCCGTACGCTTGCAGAAGCGCCAACCTGCGCAAGCGATTCCAACGGCTGCTCCGCGTCCGCGACGGACAGGCCAAGGCTCTGGCCGACGCCGTCCGGAGGGTGCGGTATCGCACAACAGGCTCGGTTTTCGAGTCGGACCTAGCCCTCTACGGCGCCCTCAAGCGCCTCCGCCCGAACTCCTACAGGGACATCCTCAAGCTCCGTTGGCCGTTCTACGTCAAGATCCTTCTCGGCAACCGTTTCCCTCGTACTTGCCTGACGCGGCGTCTCACCGCCAGCAAAGCCACTTTCTACGGCCCATTCCCCACGAGAGGCGCCGCCGAGCGATTCCAAGGAGCCGTGCTCGACCTGTTCCTAGTGCGGCGATGCGTCGAGAATCTGGAGCCCTCGCCGTCCCATCCGGGATGCATCTGGGGAGAAATGCGGCTGTGCCTCCGCCCCTGCCAAGCCGCCTGCGACGATTCACGATACGCCCGCGAGGTCGAGAGGATGACTGCTTTCCTGGCCAGCGACGGACAATCCCTAGTCGCCGACGCGGCCGCGGCTCGTGACCGGGCGAGCGCCCAACTCGACTTCGAGGCCGCGGCGCGCCACCACCGAGTCTGGTCCAAGGCCCGGGCGGCCCTCCGCTTGGGCGGCGGCCTGATCCGCGACCTGCAGCACCAATGCGGCGTGATCATCCAAGCGTCAGCTGACGATGGCTGCGCCGAACTCACTCCGCTCTACCGAGGCTCGCTGCAGCCCTCGATCCGGCTGCGGGTCGGCGCTGAGCCGACCCGCGCCGGAATCAAGGGCTCGGTCCGCTCTGCCCTCGAGGGAACTGCATGGTCGCCCGCCCCGCCGAGCGAGACGCAGGACCACCTCGCGCTGCTCCACCGCTGGCATGCAAGCAGCTTCCGGAGAGGCTGCTTCGTCTGGTTCGAGAATCCGCACGCGCCGCCGTTCCGCCGGCTGGCGCGCGCGGTGCTCAAACTAGCTGGACCCGACTCGACTCAGTAATCCTCCTCCTCGGGAACCGTCACGAATTCCGGATACGCCTCGATGCCCAATTCGGCCACATCCTGGCCCAGTCGCTCGACCGTGGGTGAAACTCGCGCACCCAGAGTCCGCGAAAGCACAGTCCAGGTCAGCAACGACAGGCTGAACACGAACAGGCCAACTGCGGCGACGCCGGCCAGCTGCACTAGGACGCTGCCCCCGCCAGCGATGCATACTGCCACGGTTCCCCAGATTCCGGCGCACAGGTGCGCCGGGACGGCGCCCACGACATCGTCGACCTTGAGCGTTTCGAGACCCTTGAGGCCCAGCAGGCAGATCAGGCCGCCGATCGCGCCGATGACCACCGCCCAGTGGTGCGCCACGATGTCGGGAGCAGCCGTGATCGACACCAAACCCGCAATCGTGCCGTTCAGGCCGGCGTAGATGTCCAGGCGGCCGAGGATCGGCCGTGACAGGCAGATCGCCGTCATAACGCCGGCGGCGGCCGCGAGGTTCGTGTTGCTGAAGATGTTGCTGACAGCGACGGCATCCAAGGCGCCGCCCATGGCGAGTTGCGAACCTCCGTTGAAGCCGAACCATCCAAGCCACAAGATGAACACACCGAGCGTGACGGCTGGCACGTTCGAAGGAGGTGACGGCTTGACCGTGCCGTCTGCACGGAACTTGCCGCGGCGCGGACCCACGACGATGGCCCCGGCCAAGGCCGCCCACCCTCCGGTGGAGTGAACGATCGTCGAACCGGCGAAGTCCTTGAATCCCAGCTCAGCCAGCCAGCCGCCACCCCAAGTCCATGCCCCCACCACCGGGTAAATGATGATGGTGAGCACGGTGATGAAGATGAAGAAGGACCACAGCTGGACCCGCTCCGCCAGCGCGCCCGACACGATCGAGGCGGTAGTCGCCACGAAGACCATCTGGAAGAACCAGTCCGCCATCGTCGCGTAGCCGTTCCCGATCACGGCGGCGGACGCGGTCGCCTCGCCTCCAATCAACGAGATCTCGCTGGCACTAGTCCCGTACAGCAGCTGGAGCGACCCAAACCAACCGCCCGGTTCCACTCCCACGTACATGATGTTGTACCCGACGAAGTAGAACGCCAAGCCAGCGATCGCGTACAAGCCGATGTTTTTCAGGCAGATCGCGGAGGCGTTCTTGGTCCGCACTGAGCCGGCTTCCAGCATCGTGAAGCCGGCGGCCATCCACATGACCAGTGCTCCCCACACCAGGAACGCGAAAGTGTTTAGAACGAACTGCGCCTCGCCGTCGATTGCGGCCTGCCCCATCTGGGGCGCCAACAGGACCACCCCCAGAGCAGCGGCGCGGCTCCTCCACCTGGAGACGCAGCTATGGACTGCGGAGCGATTTGGGTTCACAGGCCCCTCCTTTGCCAAACATCGGCGGCCACCACGGAAACGCTGCCGCATGGCCGCCAACAGCGTAGCACCTGCCGGGGGAACGACAGCCACCCGCCGCCGTGCCGCCGCAGTCGCGGTCTGCATCCGCCGTGGGAGCCGATCGGATTGGACACGCACGAGCAGCGGCGTCCTGTACAATGCCGCTCAATGGCTGTAACGCGATGGACCGTGCTGGCAGCGTGTTGCTGGACCGTCTTGGTGTCGGCAACTGCGAGTCGGGCGCAAGTAGGTGACAGGGAGGACTACCTGCCACCTCAGCTGCGCTCCCAAGTCGAGTCGTTGAAGGCGGAGGCGGCTGACCACCCAACGGAAGCCGGCAATCTCAAGGAGCGCCTCGACATGCTCTGGCCTTGGATCAACGCCTACTCGCTGACCGGTGGCCCGGTTCCGGTCAATGCCACGCTGCGTATCGCCACCGCCTACCGGAGTATCGAAGCTCGGCGCTTGGAAGGCGCCGAACCGAGCCGGGCCGTACTGCAGTCCGTGGACAACCTGATTTACGAGTTCCGTCTCAAGGACGAGCGTCCGGGGGCGCTCGGAACCGTGACGCTCGAAGCGAGCAGCCCCGTCCACGCCGGATCTTGGGCGACGATCCGGCAGACCTACACCGTTGGTGAGGCAGCCTTGGGGCCCGGAGCACGCGTCATGGTGGCCAGACAGCTCCAAGCTGACGGGGGAGCGCTGCAGCATGAAGATCCTCAAGCGCCCCACTATGTCTCGGCGACCACTTCGAACCCAGCAGTCCGGCTGGGCCTGACCTCAGTGCCTTGGACGGGCATGCACGGCGGATTCCGCTCGCCGCTTGACATGCCTACGTTCCAAGTCGAGCAGGGATCCCTGCAGGCCGGCGACACGCTGACACTCACCTACGGAGACCGCCGCGGGGGCTCGAAGGGTTGGCTGCAGCAGACGTTCGCAACCGACGAGGCCGTCCTTCCCGTCTACATCGATCTAGATGGTTCCGGGCACTTCCTGACGCCCAGTTGGCCCTCTTACGCGATCGTGGGCAACGAGGCGGCGGGCGTGACGGCGGTGGCCCCCTCAATCGTCGAACCCGGGGAGACCTTCTCCGTCTCGATCCGCTGGGAGGACTCGGCAGGCAACCGCGCTACGGGAACGATGCCCGGTGCTTCCCAATCGCTGAACGGAGAGCTACTCGCCAGCTTGGATCCCGGCGGCGAACCCATCGTTCTGTTGGATGATACCCGCTTGGACGCGGAGGGAATTTACCGATTCGGAGTAACGAGCGCTGACGGGCGGATCGAAGCACTGAGCAACCCCGTCTGGGTACGCAAATCCGCTCCGTACCGCCTCTACTGGGGCGAGACCCACACGCACACCGGTATGGCCGAGGGACAGGGGTCAATCGGCCGGTCCTACCGATTCGCCAGGCAGGACGCCCGATTGGACTTCCTTGGGCTGTCAGAACACGACATCTGGCTGGACGATCGCGAGTGGCAGGCGATGGCCGAGGCTGCGGAGGCGAACACGGTGCCGGGCGAATTCGTGGCCTTCCTAGGGTACGAGTGGACCCTGCGACGGCAGTGGGGCGGCCACCACAACGTGTTCTTCCGCACTCCGGACTCGTCCCGAGTCGGGGCGCAGCAGGCGCCGACGCTGACCGGGCTGTACGAGCAGTTGCGCTCCAAGTACGATACCGACGATGTGCTGATCATCCCGCACGCTCACCAAGCGGGCGACTGGCGCACGAACGATCCAGAGATGGAAACCATGGTCGAGATCATGTCCATGCACGGCACGTTCGAGTGGTTCGGCAACTACTATTTGCGGCAGGGCCACCAAGTCGGGTTCCTCGCCGCCTCCGACGACCACCGGTCCCGCCCGGGGTACAGCTGGACCTCAAGCCGGCAGCCGAACTCCTCATTGAGCCAGTTCGGAGGACTCGCGGGCGTCCGGGCGGGACGCAAGACGGCGGACGCGATCTTCGACGCGCTGAAGCAAAGGCATGCCTACGCCGTAACGGACGCGCAACGCATCATCCTGGAGGTCGACGTCAACGGCACGCCGATGGGCGACCGCCTCCGATTCACACAGAAACGGCAGCTCCGAGCGAGGGTCATGGGGACTTCTCCGATCCGCCGGATGACGGTGGTCAAGAACGGAGAGGCCGTGTACGCGGCGAGACCGCTGGAGGCAGGGATCGCGGACACCATGCAACTCGTCGTCGGCTTCCATTCCTCATCCGAACCTCACTTCCGCGACAACCCACGAGGCTATCGTCCGTGGCACGGACGTCTGACGGTCCACGGAGGCCGTCTCGTCACGATGGAGACGCTCCACTTCGACAATCGACACAAGGAGTGGGCTCGCGTCTCCGAGGACGACTCGAACACCGTCGAGTTCAGCACGGGGACACGAGGCCAAGCGGACACGCTGCTGCTCACGCTCGCGGGCGCATCGCCCTCCACATCGATTTCCTTCGACTTGAAGCCGGCTCGCGAATGGGGCAAGTCTCCCACTCCGGTCCGGCCCGTCCGCAGGCTGGAAGCCGAGCGCTTCGAGATCGCGCTGCGTGAGCTGGCGGACGGTTTCGCCAAGAGGGACTTCGAGAATTCCATCGATCATGACGCGGTCACCTTGGAATCCATCGCGGGCGATAAGCCGATGGATGCGGAGATCGAGTTCCTGGACGCCGGGGTACTTAGGCCGGGCGACTACTACTACGTGAGAGTCGACCAGCTTGATGGAGCGCGGGCATACTCCTCACCGATCTGGGTGGGAGGCGAACCGCGCCGCTGAGCCGCATGCGCGAAGACAGCCGCTAGGACGGACAGCCCATGTTGATTATCGACACTCATGCACACCTGTTCTCACCCGACGAGACGCGATACCCTCCCAAGGAGTCTCCGTCTCGGCCGCCGAAAGGCGCCGGAACCTTCGAGCGCCTCACGGATGAGGTCGAGCGCAGTGAGGTCCGGGCGGTGACAGCCGTCCAAGTCAGCGGCTTCTACGGCTTCGACAACCGGTACGTGAGGGATGTAGCCTTGCAGAACCCCCACTGGATCGCCGGCATCTTCACGCTGAACCCGCTTGACACTGAAGCGCCGTCCCAACTGAAGCGCTTCGTCCAAGAAGGGAGCATGCGCGGGCTGCGCAGCGTGCCTGCACCCGGCGGGAGATTCGACCATCCCGGCGTGAGAGCCCTGTGGCTAGCCGCAACGGACCTAGGAGTCCCAATCAACATCATGGCCGATCACGAGGCCGAACACCAGCTGGCGGCGCTGCTGGACGAGTTCCCCAGTGCTGCGGCTGTTCTCGATCACAGCCTGCGGCTGCAGGCCGGCCCCGACCTGGAGCCAACGCTGGACGCGCTCGGACGCCTGTCCGACCGCCGCCACGTCTACGCCAAGCTCAGCTTCATTGCCAATGGAGAGCAGGGGTGCCGGGAGGGCTCGCCGTGCGGCTCTATGCACGAGGCGGTGCAACGGGTGATCTCGCTGTTCGGGCCCGAGCGTTGCGCCTGGGGTTCCCACTTCCCGACAGAGAGATACGCGCAGCCACTGACGTACAGCCAGCATCTGGCGATCTACCGCGACCGCCTGCCCCTCGGTGATCGGGCTCGGCACCAGATTCTGGGCGAGACCGCTCGCCGGCTGTGGTTCCCGGAAATGGACCGTCGACCTTAAGGGGGGGCAGGCTGCCCGATCTGCCGCGCCTCGAGCAAGTGACATTCCCCGCCGTAGCAGTGGTCGGGCCGACGGCCTCCGGCAAGAGCGAGCTCGCCCTACGGATAGCGGAGCGGCACGGCGGCGAGGTCGTCAACTTCGACTCCGTGCAGGTGTACCGCCTTTTTGACATCGGATCGGCGAAGCTGCCGCTCGAGGAGCGGCGGGGTGTCCCCCACCACTTGATGGACTGCGTGGACCCGGAGTGTGATTACTCAGCCGGAGACTACTCTCGTGACGCAGCAGCGGTGGTGGCCGACCTGCGGGCAAGAGGAGCGCTGCCCGTGTTCGCGGGAGGCACAGGATTCTACTTGGAAGCCCTGCGCCAAGGGCTGTTTCCCGCACCCGCCAAGGATCCGCGACTTCGGGCCAAGCTGCAGGAGAAGGCGGACAGGCGGCCGAAGGGGCACCTGTGGCGAGTCCTCGACCAGCTGGACAGCAAAGCCGCCTCGACAATCCACCCTAACGACACCCAGAAGCTGATCCGGGCCGTCGAGGTCTGCCTGCTCGGGAAGAGGCCCATGACCGAGCAGTGGAGTGCGCCTCGCTCCGGACTGGCCGACTTCCGGCTCCTGCAGCTCGGACTTGCGCCGCAGCGCGAGCAGCTGTACGCCCGCATCAACCTGCGCGCTCGAACGATGTTTGAGGAGGGCCTGCTCGAAGAAATCGAGCGACTGTTGGGGCAGGGCGTTCCACGGACTGCCAAGCCATTCGGAGCGTTGGGCTATCGACAGGGACTGGCCGTCATAGATGGCAAATGCACGCTTCAGCAGGCGATCGATTCCACGATGGTACGAACGCGGCAATACGCCAAGCGCCAGCTAACGTGGTTCCGGCGTCGGACTCCCGACTTGAAATGGATCCGTCACTTCGGCAGTTCGGAAGAGGCGTGGCGGATCGCGGACGAGGTGGTCTGCGGCTGGGTGTGATCGCGCGCCACCGGCCTCACGCCTAGCCTCTTCTGTTGAAGTCAGTGGCCAGTACAAGTGTCGACGGGCCAGGACAGCGGGTAGGGTGCCAAGCACTGGGCGACGCTGTCGTCACCAGCGTGGCTGGGGGATCGAGTCCCGACCGCGGAGTCTCGTCAAGCGTCACTGTGGACTCACCTCCGTCTGCCTTTCTCGGCAGCCCCTTCGGAGGTGCCTTTGTCTGGCGCTCCGAGGTTGACATCCGATACGGATGGTGCCCCGCACTCTCGGTCGGGATGCTTGCCCCGTCCCAACCCGAACTGCTCAGTCACGCCGGGAGTCTCAGCGGCCACGCGTGGCCGGGCGAGGCACCGACTCCATACCCCTCGACCCACCTGCCTCTGCCCTGCTACTAACACGCCACACTGCTCGCCATGGTCCCACTCCTTCCCGCCGTAGCGAATTGAATTGAGAATCGCCCCGCCCTTCACTGCAGGAATAACGGGAGAACCGCCCGCGAAACAATCTGGGCGACAGCAGTGGTCGCCCGCCCGGCAGCGAGCGGGCGGCAACGGTGGAGCCAGCTCTGCTGCCAGCTGCGGCCGGGCCTTGCCAGCCGAGGCCGCACACTACTGGGGGGTTCGGTTGCACCAATCATCCTGCTCACACAGCTGGCGTGCTACGGCCGCCCACGAGAGCGTGCCCTCTCCCAGAGCGCCGCGCAACCACTGGACTGCCGAGGCCTACAGAATGCGAAGACCAATTCGCTCTACTGCCATTGCACACGACCCACCGCCGTTGTGGGCACTATGATGTAGCGCTAGCTTGGCCAGATCAAGACCTCCCGATTGCTCGCCGAGTTGTTATTAGGCACCCGTCTTGGGGGCGGGACCGTTGGTCGCGCATCTATCTTGGACATTGCTGATACGACGACTCGAAGCATTTCGTAGCGAGCGATTGAGCCGCGTTGATTTCGATGAATGACATTTTTCTCGAAACGGCTTCCTTCGCTTCTCTTGCGCCCTCCAATCCATTGAACGCCGCGAGGTTAAGCCACATATGGGCGAACACGAGATTCCTTGCTACCCCCTCGCCGCGGGCGTACATGACGCCGAGCCAATTATGCGCTTCGGCGACACCCTGTGCGGCGGCGAGGCGGAACCACTTGACGGCCTCCACGTCGTCCTCCGGCACACCCTCGCCGAGGGCGTACATGACGCCGAGACTAGCCTGCGCTTCGGCGTCACTCTGCTCGGCGGCGAGGCGGAGCAGATTTGCTTCGGATTGCGCGTTCTGGCCACTTGCCAGCACTACCACCACCAATAGCCCGATACAGCAGCCCACGCAGAAAACGCTCAGTCGACGGTCTCGAGGGCCCATGATTTCACCATGCTCCCACAGTCAGTACATCGGGGACTGCAAGCTGCCCACGGCGGACAGCCTCAGACATCCTGACACCGTGGGGTAGTAGCCCGCCAGGTTGTCGATTGGGTCTGCCTGAGAGAAGGACTGACAGGGAGGCGAGAAACTAGATTCCAAGCCTTCCTGGAATGACGCGCCACGACCCACACAGCGGGATGGACCTGCCTTGTATCGGTCGTATCTTTGGCATTCATGCTTCGCAACGCCTGCAGTAGCGACGCCGTGCCGGGTTTGCAGCGGCCATCGCACTCCCTACACCTCGAGTGCGGGAGCCTCTGCCGCCCCCGTGGGACCGCAGCCAAGCTCCTCGGATGCCGACCGCCGCGTGGAGCCACTGCTGGCCGCGCTCAACGCCAGCCGCACGGTGTATCCCTGCACCGACCTGCGCCTTGTCTACCAGATCACAGCCTGAGGCCGGCACCCGGCGCCACCAACCGCGCCGGCTGCCCGCCCGGCCCCCGCCCAGCCAAATAATCTGCTGCTCAACAGGCACCCACCCCCACCAGTTCGTCCCGCTGCCCGGACACGACACTGGAGGCCGATGCGGCTCAACACTGTCTAACCAGCGCCCCATGAACCGACAATTAATGCATCAGTCTCGGGGCGACAAACGTCCGGATCCTTGAGTCTCCTTTACTGCGGCCAGCCCGACACTGGTCGCTGCCGCGCTCTTGGACGGCTGCTGGTCGATCCGGACGCCGATCCACGGGCCCAGTGCATCCCGATTCCAAGCCGCAGTCGCCTCGGCCTCCGGCAGCGGCATGCTCGGCCGATGTCGCTCCGAGATCGAATCCCTCTCACGCTAAGGAGCCTCCAGCCGCCGCGAACCGATGAGGATTATCATGAACAGGCAGTGGCTGGCCTACTCTCCCACCGGCCGGACTTGGCACTGCGGCGCAGTCCGTTCCAGCCGGGTAGAGGTGCGCTCCCGCCCTACCTAGCGGGCCGCGAACCTGAGCAGGCGCTGATCCGGGAGTTCTTGGAGTCCATTGCGGAGCGAGTGGCGCCCGCTAGCGACATCATCCTGCACGGGCCAAGGGGAAACGGCAAGACCGCCCTCATCGAATGGTCTCGGCGCGAGGCGAGAGCGCGCAAGATCTTGGTGGCCAACCTGCTGGGAGGCGATGTCCGATCGGTGGAGCAGCTGGCCGCCGCGCTGTCGGTCGAGCGGCGCTGGCTCAATGCTCTGCGCGGCTTCTCCTTCGGACCCGTCGGAGTTCGCCTGAGAAGTCTGCCCCCCGGTCCGGTCTCATTGGCCCTCGCCCGCAGAGTTCGCAATGGGCCCTTGCTCATCTTGGTTGACGAGGCGCACATGCTCGGTATCGAGCCCGGAAGGTCCCTGCTCGGCGCCGTCCAGGCATTCCAGAGCCAGGGGCTGCCCGTGCTGCTGATCCTCGCCGGCACGCCCGACCTGCCCCGCCACTTCCGCACCATGGGGGCCTCGTTCTGGGTTCGGAACGAGCAATTGCGCATCGGCCGGCTGGAACCGGGCCAGGCTGCTTACGCCGTCCAGGTCCCGCTGCAGGAGCGAGGCCGGTCGATCGAGGACGACGCCCTGCAGCGAGTAGTAAGCGAGAGCCACGGGTACCCGTTCTTCCTGCAGATCTGGGGGGATCTGCTGTGGAAGGGATGCACGGACCCGTCCGTGCCCATCTCACTGGCCGACGTGGACCGGGCGCGGCCGAGATTCGAGGTCAAGCGAGCTGTTCTCTACCGCGAGCTCTTGGCCGAGCTGAGGGAGACCGATCTGGTTGCGGTGGCCGACGGAGTGGCTGCTGAGTTCGCTGCTGCACGCCGGGTGCTGCCCGAGCGGGTAACGATGGCGATCCAGTCCTCGCTCCGGCAGCAGGGCAAAGCGTCGGACCGAGGGGCGGCCCTGCAGGCCGCCCGGGTCTTGCGGCACTTAGGCTTCATCTGGCCTGTCGTAGTCAAGGACATCGAGTACTGCGAGCCGGGAATCCCCAGCTTGATGCGATTCGTGACAAGGAACGAGCAGAAGGGCCGGGAGGCGCGCGGTGAAGCTTCGTGACCGCGAGTGGAATGGCCCGCGCTCGCCTGCGAGGCCAACTGCCATCAACCCGGCAATACCCCTCCGCATGCCAGCCACCCTACCGCCGCCGACTCCCTGTCGCCTGCCTCTCCCGGTTGCAGTAATCGCCATGGCGCCTCAATCTCGCTACGCCCTCCTGCCCGCGTCGGGCGCCGGAGAACCAGGGTCCGCTTCTACTCAAGGCGGACCCCCAGCGAACCGGATCGCCGCTGCAGCCCTTGTCGTGGGCTCGGCCCACGTCACCCGCCTCCCCGTCCTGCCACGATCTAGTCCTCCGCCGCCTCTGCCTAGGATATGGACTTACATCCTTTCCGTCGCCCCCTCATGACCGCTAGATCGGGCATAATGAACCGAAGCCATGGATCCCATGTCCCAGATCGCCCTTGCGACGGGCAGCGCTTGGGCAAGCGGCCTCAACCTGTATGCCACAGTGAGCCTTCTCGGCCTAGCCGGGCGATGCGACGTAGTGCAACTCGGTGGCAGTCTCGGGATGCTCGAGAGCTGGTGGGTGATAGGGGCGTCCGTCACGATGTACCTAGCGGAGTTCGTGGCCGACAAGATCCCGTTAGTTGACAGCGCATGGGACGCCATCCACACCCTCGTGCGGATTCCCGCGGGAGCGCTGCTCGCCACCGGGGTATTCTCGGACGACGGCATGGCTGCCCAGATCGGGGCTCTCGTGGGGGGAGGGGCTCTGGCCAGTGAGTCCCACCTCCTCAAGGCCGGGTCCCGAGCGTTAATCAACGGCTCGCCGGAGCCAGTGTCCAACTGGATTGCGTCAGTAGTGGAGGATGCGACCGTCTTCGGTGGCATTGCCCTTGCAATGCAGCACCCCGGTTGGTTTCTGGCCCTGCTGGCCGCCTTCGTGGTTGGCGGTGCGATCACGCTCTACTTTCTGTGGAACGGCGTTCGTTCCCTCTTCGCAAGAATCCGGCGCGGCCTATGGAGAGCCGGTACGCCCGCCGCATCGGCTTGATAGCCGGCACTGGGCGCGTCCGGCAGTTCGCGAACAGAAGATTCCGTGGCCGCCACCGTCACTGACGTCGCCGATTTCAATTCCTAAGTCTGTTAAGGAACCCGAACATTGGATCAGACGGCTCCACACCTTGCGACCCGCACTGTGGTCCCGGTCCACAGCGGGCAAAGACTTCGCTACATATTGATGGCGGTGTCCGGGCCCGGGCAGCGAGGAGTCTCGACGGATCGATACGCTCACAAGGGGCTGCTAGGCAAGTCCGACAGCTGAGCCTTGACGGACTAATGGGGTTCATCCCATAGACTTGGAGAACAAGTCAGTCTCGGTACTTGGTACAGATCTACCAGTTCACGAACCACGTCTCTTGAAGCACTATCCTTGACAGAGACCCAAAGAGTCAGTCATTCAATAAACGGAGGGATGAGTTGAGGAATCTGAACTCAACCTATGACAGGAATACATCGCAAGATTTCGGCGTATGCAGCACCAGAGTAGCGCAAGCAGACCAAGTTACACAGTATATGGGATATTGACTTCGTTCTCTTGAATGTAGACTATATTGGGTTAAGTTGATGCACGACTACAATACGAATAAGATAGAATAATGGGGGAACATAGTTCATGGTAATCGTGTGAGATCTCGAGCATTGTCTGGCCGTTTGATACCGTTTCGCTCTGTGTTTGACAGTCTCGATGGCGGTCTCCAGCAGCCCAAGTAATCGCTGTCATTCTAGTCTGAGTGATTCCGACTCGTCGATTGGACCGCACTTCGTGGCCATAAGTGTATTCTGATGAGTCAGGTGACCGACCGCGCCATCATCGTCGGCTGCGGCTACACTGGCCGCCGGGTGGCCCGCTCCCTGCTTGGGAGGGGCTGGTCCGTAACGGCCACCAGCCGATCCGCGGGCAACCTCGCCGATCTTGCCGACAGAGGGGCGAGAGTCTTGGAGTTCGACGCGCACCACTCCGCCTGCTTGGACACCGCAGTCTCAGGCGCGTCCGTGCTCATCTCAGTGCCCACGCTGCGCACTGGCGAGGCGCTGGACGACCCAACTCGTCGTTTGGTCGCTGCTCTCGACGGCTCCCCTCGACACCTCACCTATCTATCGACGACTGGAGTCTACGGACGGGCCGGGGAAGTGGACGCGACCACAACCCCCAAGCCGGTGACCCGCCGCCAAGAACTTCGCAAGCTGGCCGAAGACTCCGTGCTGGAGCACGACGCGCCATCTCTGGTGCTCAGGCCCGCCGCGATCTATGGGCCGGGCCGGGGCGTCCACGCCGCCATGAGGGAAGGCAGGATGCGACTTGCCCGGGGAGCCTCACGCTGGGTCTCGAGGATCCATGTGGGCGACCTGGCCCGGATCGTCGTTGCCTGCATGGTCCGGCGCGTCGAAGGCGCATACCCCGTCGCCGACAGCCAGCCAGCAGCTACTAGAGAGGTCGCTGCGTTTTGCGCCCGACTGCTGGATATCGAAGTACCGCCTTACGTCGACGAGTCCCGACTGCCAGAGACGCTGCGGACCGGCCGCCGCGTCGACGGCTCCGCAATCCTCTCGCTCCTAGGCTTGGAACTGCTCCACCCGACCTTCAAGGACGGGATCCGGGCCAGCCTCGCAGTCGAGCAAGACGAGTAGGCGCCAGCGTATGTTCAGCGGAGGGCGCTGGAGCTGACCCGCTGGTCTCCTTCTCCCAAGAATCCAGCCTTCAGCAGTCGATGCACATGCTTGGCGAGCATGTCGCACTCAAGATTGACCGCACTCCCCGCTCTCGCCTCGCGCAACCTGGTCACCTGATAGGTGTGAGGAATAATCGCGACCCCCATCGCCGAGCCTTCGAGCGAGGCGATCGTCAAGCTGATCCCGTCCACAGCCACACTGCCCTTGTAAACCAAGAACTTCAGCAAGTCGTCCGGCACGCGGACCGAGAGCCACCAATTGCCGTCCCCTACCTCGTCCATGGCCAGCACCTCCCCAGTGCCGTCCACATGCCCCAGCACGAAGTGACCGCTCAAACGGCCCGTAGGCAGCAAGGGCCGCTCCAAATTGACGGTGGAGCCTCGCCGAAGGCCGCCGAGATTGGTCCGCGCCAGCGTCTCCGGCGACAGCTCGGCTGCGAACGAAGCACCGCTGACCGCGACGGCCGTCAGGCAGCAGCCGTTGACGGCGACGCTGCCGCCGACCTCCAAGTCTTCCACGACCGCACTTGCCGCCACCGCGATCCGAGCTCCGGAACCGGTCCGCTCAAGATCCGCCACGCGGCCGGTCTCCTCCACAATTCCGGTGAACACGGCCCGCCGCCTCTCAGCCCGCGGCGCCGGGCGCTTCCTTGGGGATGTAGGCTTCGACCGCGAACTCGTCCGGCGACACCATGAAGGTCCGCAGGCCGCTCAGTTGCAGCGCCCCCGCTCTTGAGCGCCGCCCCGCGCCGCCCACCAGTGGGAGCGAATCGAAGCCACCCAGGATCTTGGGCGCGTAGTAGATCAGCACCTTGTCCGTCGCGCCCGAATCAAGGAAGCTCCAGTTGAGCTTGGCTCCGCCCTCGATCATCAACGAGGCGATCCGCTGTCCGCCCAGCCAGTCCACCAAGGCGTTCAGATCGACCCTCGCGGTCGGTGAGTCGAAGACCTGCACCGGAATTCCGCGGGATCGGAACAGATCCAGCCGCTTCTTGGAGGCTGAGGAAGTGGTGGCGACGAGCAAGTCGTCGTTGAAGGACTCCACAATGCGCGAGTCGATCGGCAGCCGAAGCAGGGAGTCGGCCACCACTCTCAGCAGCGGGCGGCGGCGCGGAAGGCCCGACCGATCCGTCAGCATGCAGTCGTCCGCCTGCACGGTGCCGATGCCGGTCATGATGGCGTCGTGACGGTGCCGGACGCCCTGCACATGGAGCCTCGCAACCTTGCTCGTGATCCAGCCCGTGTTGTCGTCCGGCGCGGCGATCTTCCCGTCCAGCGTGGAGGCACTCTTGAGCGTGACCAGCGGCCTGCCCGTGCGTGCGAAGTGGAAGAAGTCCTCGTTGAGCCTGCTGGCCTTCGCGGCCAGCCTACCCGTCGCTTCCTCGACTTGGACCCCGACTTGGCGAAGAGCCGCGAGGCCGGAGCCGTCGATGGCGGGATTCCGGTCTCGCGAGGCCGACACCACACGCCGAATCCCGGCGGCGATCACCGCCTCCGCGCAGGGCGGGGTCCGGCCGTGAATGCTGCAAGGCTCCAGCGATACGTAGAGCGTTCCGCCGGAGGCCCGGTCGCCCGCCTCTTCCAGCGCCAGTATCTCGGCATGCTTGCGGCCCTCCCAGGTGTAGACACCTTGGCCGACTTTGAGGCCGTCAGCGTCCGTGACGACAGCGCCCACGACTGGATTGGGGCTCGCCAGCGCTTGGCCCGACTGCGCGAGGCCGACAGCCTCTTCCAGCCAGCTGCGGTCCTCGGCCGTCATTGGACAGCCTGCGGCGCGAACAAGGAACGCACGAAACTCTCCGCATCGAACGCCACCAAGTCCTCAGCCTGCTCGCCAACGCCGACCCACCGGATCGGGAGCCCTAGCTCTCGCGCGATCGCGACCACGATGCCCCCCTTGGCCGTCCCGTCGAGCTTGGCCAGCACCAGCCCGGTCACGCCGGCCACGGTCGTGAACTGCTTGGCCTGCTCCAATCCGTTCTGACCGGTGACCGCGTCCAGCACCAGCAGCACCTGGTGTGGCGCGCCGTCCACCAGTCGTCCGGAAGTGCGGCGCACCTTCTCCAGTTCCGCCATCAAGCCAGCCTTGTTGTGCATTCTTCCGGCTGTGTCGACGATGACGGTGTCGTACCCCCGGGCCTGGGCTGACTTCAGGGAGTCAAAGACGACCGCGCTGGGATCGGCCCCGGGACGCTGCCTGATCACCGGGCTTCCAGATCTCCCGCCCCAGATCTCCAATTGCTCTGCCGCCGCGGCTCGAAACGTGTCCGCGGCGCAGAGCATCACCCGCCGGCCCTCGGCACGTAGCCGGGCCGCCAGCTTGCCGATCGTCGTGGTCTTGCCCACGCCGTTCACTCCGACGACCAAGATCACCTCGGGCCCGCTGGCCGGCCGGGACGGCAGTGCGTCGTCCCCCGAGACCGCGAGGATCTCAAGCATGCGCTGACTGATCACGCCCTGGATGGCGTCCATGTCGCGAATCTGGTCCTTGCGGAGGCGCTTGCGGATCTCCTCAAGGACCTCCCCAGTCGTCCTCACACCGATGTCCGCCGCGATCAGCGTCATCTCGAGGTCCTCAAGAAGTTCCGGATCAATGGCCCGGCTTCCCTCAAAGACCTCGCCGATCTGCTCGCTCAGCGCCTCGCGGGTCTTGGTGACGGCCTTGCGGAACCTCCCGAACAAACCCGGCTTCTTCGGGGGGGCGCTAAACAGAGTCTGCATGGTCGGCTGCGAGGGGGAGGGTGCCGCCTCTCGATCATATCAAGCGGCAGCCCGGCGGAAATCCGCCGGGCCACACCCGCACCGACCGCCCTAGTCTCGCGACGCCTGAGTGACCCAGATGGGGCTGGACCAAGCCAGTTCGCCGTCCGACTGCTCGACCCGGACGTAGTACCAGTGCTCGCCCGCTGGCGCTTGGACATCGAGAAACTCGAACTCCGCCTCGCTCGTGGCGGGTCGCACCTCGTAGACATAGCTGCCGTCGCGAATCACATGGACCGCCGAGATCGCATCCGTACCCCCAGACTTCTGGTCATCGTGTGTCCTAGCAGTTATTCAGAGTGGAGCAGCTTCCGGGACACAAGTCACATCAATCGCTATAGATTTGTGTGATTATGCACGATATAGCTCCTGACTGCCTGAAATACTCCTTCTGCAGTCATGTAGATGTTGTAAATGGTGGATTCTTCACCGATTCAGGAAACAGATCGGCCGCGCATCGGATGGGCTGGGTCGACCGCCGCGGCTAACTGCAAGAGTCCGATTGAGGGTCTGCTGTGCTGGCCCCGTCCGAGCCGCCTACTGCGGTGGCGCAGTGCGGGCCGCAGGCGGCTGTCGGCCAGCGGCGGATGAGCCGGCACGCTGCGGCGGGGCGTGCTGCTGGCCATAACGCCGAGCGGCTCGGGTGCCGTTGCTTCCGCCGCCCACGACACCACGGCAGCGAGCGCGGCCGGCGGCAGGCTGGCCTGCGGCCGCAGCAGGGCGGGCGAGGACCGGCCGGTCGGGCAGGGCGGGGCGATGGGCTGCTTCCCAAGACGGCGCTGGCTGTCTCCGCAGGCAGCTCATCTTCTCGCTGCATTCGGATTGCATGGACACTGACACCATGGTAGTGGCAATCAGTCATTGACAGGAGCAATTATTGTCAACATACTCTTGACTGATCGAGACTAAATGTGGTATACTCGCAGGGTGGCTGACGAGAACACCTTCGCAGGCGCCCAGCTGATCTTCAACGCCCCACCTGGCGACTGCAGCTCGATCACCAAGGAGCTGCACTTCCTCAGCCGAGGCGACACCTGCTACTACTACCTCGGCTGCCGTTGCATCTGCTTCCACCGCCTCGACGACCGCGTGGAGCGCAACCTCTGGCTGGCCCGTCTGGCACAGATGGGTCACGCCTCCGCCAGCCAACTCGCGGCCGTCCACCAGATCTCCGCGCGCACCGTCAAGCGCGCCCAGCAGCGTCTCGAAGAGGGTGGCCCGGCGGCCTTCTTCAACACGCCCCCACGCCCGGGACGACCGCTCGCCATCCAAGACCCCCAGCTGCTCGCACGCGCGGCCGAGCTGCTGCTCGGCGGAACCAGCCTGCGGAGCACGGCCCGCCAGCTGGGCATCAACTACCAGACCCTGCGCAACTACAAGCGGGCCGGCCGGCTGCCCGGCCTGCCCCCCGACCAAGACCAGCCGGAGCCGAACGGAGACCTTGAGCCGGGGGAGGCCCTGCCGTCGCAGAACTCCGACCCGGGCCAGCCGGCTCCCGCGGAACCGAGCGCCGGCGCCGCGCCGGGCGACGCGCCACCGCGGAATTCCGACCCGGGCCGGCCAGGCCCGGAGCTGAGCGCCGACGCCACGCCGGGGGAGGCCCTGCCGTCGCAGAACTCCGACCCGGGCCAGCCGGCTCCCGCGGAACCGAGCGCCGGCGCCGCGCCGGGCGACGCGCCGCCGCGGAATTCCGACCCGGGCCGGCCAGGCCCGGAGCTGAGCGCCGACGCCACGCCGGAGGAGGCCCTGCCGTCGCAGAACTCCGACCCGGGCCAGCCGGCTCCCGCGGAACCGAGCGCCGGCGCCACGCCGGGCGACGCGCCGCCGCGGAATTCCGACCCGGGCCGGCTAGGCCCCGCGCGCCCACTCGACAAGCAGCAGCGCAACCTGCGTGACGCGGCCGCACCCCAAGGCCGCGCCACTTGCGACAGCCAGGGCCGCGCTCTGGCCAGCATGGGCCAAGCGCTCACCGAGCGCCTGCCGAGCTTCCCCCAGGCGCTGACCACCGTCACTTGGGGCGGCCTGCTGGTCGCCCTGCCCGCCCTGCTGCAGCAGGGCCTGCTGTCCTGCGCCGGCCCGCTCAGCCTGCCCCAGGGCTTCTACGGGCTGCGCTCCGTGCTGCTGACGGTGGCTTTCATGCTGCTGTCGGGCACCAAGAACCCCGAGCGCCTGGGCTACCTGCCACCCGGCGAGCTGGGCGCCCTGCTGGGCTTGGACCGCGGCCCCGCTACCAGCACGCTGCGCCGTCGCCTGCGCCTGCTGGCCGCCGACGAGTGCGCGCTGGCCAGCTGGCGGGACCAGCTGGCCCAGCTGTGGGCCTCCGACTGCCCGACCGACACGCTGTACGTCGACGGCCACGTGCTGTCCTACTGCGGCCAAGGCCGTCTGCCGAAGCATTTCGTGGCGCGCGACAAGCTCAAGCTGCCCGGCGCCGCCAGTTGCTGGGTCAGCGCGCCCGGCGGAGTCCCGCTGCTGTGCCTGCACGGCGATCTGAACACCTCGCTGGCCCAGGAGATCCGTCAGCTGGTGCTGCCGCAATTGGAGCAGCTGGACCTGCTCAACGAGCCGGTCGGGCGTCCCAGCCAAGGCGCCGAGCCGCGCCTGACGCTGGTCTTCGACCGCGGCGGGTGGAGTTTCCAGCTCTTCGAGCAGCTGGACCGGCTGGGGGTGGCCTTCATCACGTGGCGCAAGGGCCCCCAGACCGAGCGCTGGCCCCAGTCCGAATTCAAGCAGCTGACCTACGCGGTGGCCACGCCGCTCGGCGAGCGCAGCGTGAAGGCGCGCGCCGCCGAACGGCGTGTCCCGCTGCGCGAGAAGGACGCCAAGCAAGTCGCCCAGGACGCAAAGAAGGTTGCCCAGGCTGATCCCGCGCCCCCCACCGACCGGCTGGACACGGTGCGCGAGCTGCGCTTCTTCGACGAGTCGCGGCTGCCGATGCCCTCGCGCAACGGCCCAGCGCGCAAGGCGCAAGCCTGCGCGTCGCCCGCCCAGCACCAGCGTCAGCCCGCGCTGATCACCAACCACGTCAGCCTGGCGGCCGAGGACGTGCTGGGCCGTCTAAGGGCCCGTTGGGCGCAGGAGAACAGCTTCAAATTCATGCGCCAGCACTTCGCGCTCGACACGCTGCCCGAGCACCGGCTGACAGCGCTCGACCCCGCCGCCCGCGTGGTGCATCCCATCTGGCGCCAAGCCGACAATCTGGCCCGCCGGTTGAAGACTCGTTGCGGCCAGCTGACGGTGCGCCTGAAACGCTGCTCAGACCGCCTGACCCAGCAGCAGGCCGACGAAAAGCGCGCGAAGCTCCAGCAGCAGACTGACGAACAGCGCACGAAGAGACAGCAGCAGGCCGACGAACTGCGCGCGAAGCTCCAGCAGCAGGCCGACGAACTGCGCGCGGAGATCCAGCAATTCGAGACTGCCCTCGACGGGGCCGAGCAGGTGCGCCGCGGCACGCCGCACTACGTGCTGGCCGGGGAACTGCCCGAGCAGCTGCGCTACCAAGCCCTGCCCAAGCCGTTGCGCTACCTGATGGACACGCTGCGCATGCTGGTCTACCGCACGCAGCTGAGTCTGGCCGCCGCGATCGCTCCCCAGCTGGCCCAGCCCGAGCAGGCCCATGCCTTGGTGCGCCAGTCGCTGCTCAGCGCCGAGGCCAGCCTGCAGCCGGACCACCAGGCCGGCATCCTGCGCGTGCGCCTGCTGCACCAGTCACGCCAGGCATGGGACGCCGCCGTGCAGCCGCTGCTGACCGCACTCAACCAGACCCGCACGCTGTACCCGGGCACCCAGCTGCGGCTGGTGTACGAGTTCGTCTCCGCGCCGGCCAGCGGCGAGCCCGCGGCGGCACGGCCGGCCGCTGCCTGAGACCGCTACCGACGCACTGCGGTCTCGGGGCCCAGCCGGCCGACTGGCAGCCGCGGACAGGCCCCGTGGCGCGCTCCCCCAGCGGCTGGCGGTTGCGGCGAGCTGGGGCCTGAACCGCCGCACGTGCGGGACCACACTCCGTACCGCTTGGCGTTCCGCGACGGCGCGGCCAGAGTGCCGCAGGGCCCCAGCGGCAGCTGCTGGACAGGCCCCATCCACTCGCCAAGCTAGCTGGCCACCCTCGCCGTGAGCCCGTTCCTCGGCGCGCTCCTAAGACGCGCTTTCGGTCCCCGTCCCGGCCAACGGAAGCCCGAAAACCCCCTCTTCTGCCGCAGAATTCTGGACACAGCTAGTTAGTCCATGGTCAGAACTCTGAGCATGCTAACGAAGAGGCTCTTGCCGAAGCGCCCCGGGCGCGACAGTACGTAGCAATCTCCGTCGTCCACCAGACGCAGGGCAAAGTGACTCTTGTCGACGTAGTTACAGCCCCGTTCGCGGAGCTTCCAGAATGATTGCAGGCCAGTCCGCAGCCGCGTCTCGGGGCGCTTGGAAGGCATTAGTGCTGGGTGCTGCAGGTTGATCCTAGCCCATTGCGTCTTAGGGCCGGCTTGCTGCGCCGGCACTGCACCACCTACAACCAAGATGATTGGGGTCGGTAAGCGAGGCGGAATCCGACCCGGGAGGGTCCAGATCACTCTCGCCCACGGCGCCGAAGCCGTCCAGCGTCGGAACGCCGAGCGCAGCGGTCGTGGTGCCATCTGAGCCGCCACCAACGGAGGCCTCTGCCAAGACCACCCCCATGCAGGCGGCAATCCTCCGGGCTGTGGAGTACAGAGCGGCCACCTCCGGCGCGCGCTCCAACGGAAGCTTGCGCGACCCTCCGGAAACCCGAATCTCGCAGCTCGGCTTATGCGGCACCAGCGATCGGAACCTGCGCCCGGCCAACTCCGCCTCATCCTTGGTGACGAACCTCACGTCCACGCTCGCGCTTGCTCGCTCTGCCACGACGTTCGAGGCCGTACTGCCGCGGAAAACGCCGGGGTTGACCGTCTTCGCACTTGCTATAATGCCGCCGCGGCTAGGTCTAGGTACGATGCGAGTCCACCAAGGTGCCCAGCGCTCGCGGCCAAATGGCCCGGGAGCCGGACGCTGGCTGCAGTGAGGAGTTCTCAACGTGAGCAAGATCATTCCCCTATTGGCGGTAGCCGCGGCGCTGTGGGCGGGTGTGCCCGTCGCGTTAGCCCAAGTCGAAACCGCGCGGATCACCGGCACGGTGTCCGATGCGACCGGGGCGGTTGTGCCCGCCGTCGACGTCTTTGTCACGCACCTCCAGACGAATCGCCAATTCGCGACCCAGACCAATGAGTCCGGCCGCTACGTCGCTCCGAACCTTCAGCTCGGAGACTACGAAGTCGCTGTAGAAGCCGACGGCTTCAAGAGAACGGTCCGATCAGGGATCAGCCTCCAGGTTCGCGAGGTGGCCGTCGTCGACCTAGCGCTCGAAGTCGGTCAGGTGACCGAGAGCGTCGCTGTCCTTGCGGACGCGCCCCTGTTGACCACCGTCGAGGCAGCCCAGGGCGAAGTGATCAACAACCAGCAGATCGTGGATTTCCCGCTGAACGGACGGAGTTACATCAAGCTCGCCCTGCTCTCCACCGGGGCCATGATGACCTCAACGGGCCGGCGAGCTTCCTTCAGTGCCTCGGGCATGCGTCCGAGCCAAAACAACGTGATGCTCGACGGCATCGACAACAACAACCTGCAGAGCGCCACCCACGCTCGACGGTCAGACGCCAGCGCCGTCTCCATCGACGCCGTGCAGGAATTCAAGGTGGAGACGAACGCGTTCTCCGCGGAATACGGCAAGTCAGCCGGGGGTGTCGTGAATGTCGTGATGAAGTCCGGGACCAACGAACTTCACGGCACTGTCTTCGGGTTCCTGCGCAACGAGGTGTTCGACGCCAAGAACTTCTTCGATGCCCCCGACGCCCCCCGTCCCCCGTACAAGAGGAGCCAGTTCGGCTTTTCGGCGGGAGGCCCAATCGTCCGGAACAAGACCTTCATCTTCGGGGACTACGAGGCCACGCGCGTCCGCGAGTCCCGGACGGTGAACAATACCATTCCCACCGTCCTGATGCGCCAGGGCGACTTCAGCGAGATCAGGGACACCATCTACGACCCGGACAGTCTCCAGGAGGTTGGCGGGACCTTCGTCCGGACTCCCTACCGAGGCAACATCATTCCGCTCACGTCCATGGACCCCGTCTCCGCGCAGGCGAAGGACTGGTATCCCGATCCCACTCAGCCGGGCTTGACGCAGAACTACCTGTACAACCCACCGAGCGAGGAGAACCGGGACCGCGGGGACGTCAAGGTGGACCACGTCTTCTCCGCGGCCGACAACATCTTCTATCGCTACAGCCACGACAAGCGGTTCATTCCCGCCTCGCCCAACCTGCCACCTCCGGCGATCGGCGGGGCCGGCAATACCGGAGGCAGCTTTGCCCACGAAGGGCAGAACACCGGACTGGCTTGGAACCACATCTTCACGCCGACGATCCTCACCTCCACGCGCCTTGGCTGGAACAACACGGACACCCGCCTCTCTCCGCTCATTGACTACAACGCCAACGCCCAGCTGGGAATCATGGGGGTCGACCAAGCCCAGCCTGGCGCGCCGCTCTTCAACATCTCCGGTGTCACGAACTTGGGGATCGGGTCGAACGTCCCCAACGACGCGAACGCCCAGACCCGCCAGTTCAAGAACGACACGACCTTTATACGAAATCGCCACACCATCAAGGTCGGGGTGGACCTGATGTGGCTGCAGAACTATCTGAAGAACCCCAAGGAGCGACTCGGGCTCTTCTTCTTCAACGGCAATTACACACGCAACCCGGACGGGAACGACGGCGGCGATCCGTTCGCCCACTTCCTGACCGGGATCCCGCACCAGAGTCGCGTGGCCCGGGGCGTGTTCATGTCACTGCGCGGGCAATTTCACCAGTTCTACGTGCAGGACGAGTGGAAGGCGACGGACAAGCTGACCATTAACATGGGTGTGCGGTATCAGGTCTTCCTGCCCTGGGTCGAGAAGTCCCGGAACGGCTGGGTTAACTTCGACATCGAAGCGAATCCCGAGAATCCGCCCCTCGTCCTCGCCGTTGCCGGCGGCAGCCGGCTGCAGCGGTCCCACGTCCAAACCGACCGTGACAACTTCGGGCCGCGGGTGGGCTTTGCCTACCAAATCCGGCCGGGGACGGTCATCCGGTCCGGGTACGGCGTCTTCCACGGCACGTGGGATCCGCCCGGCGGCGGCAAGCTGATGCAGAGCAACCCGCCCTTCGAGGTGCGCAATTGGAGCAGCACCGACAACATCCACCCTGACATCCGCCTGCGCACGGGCATCAACAACTCTCCGGTCAGCGACAGTTTCGACCCGAGGGCGGCATCGAACATGTCCGTGACCAACTATCAGCGAGACCGGTCTTGGCCGTATTCCCAGCACTGGAACTTGAACATCCAGCAGTCTCTGGGCGGCGACTGGATGCTGGAAGCAGGCTACTTCGCTTCGAAGACGACCCACGCGGTCCGCAAGTACGACATGAACTTCTCGCCGCCCGGGCCCGGGGACCGCAACAGTAAGCGGCGATGGACGTCCATCGTCTGGCCTGGCTCGGACATCGTCATCTCACCCCTGGCCCAAGTGTTCCGGCACCAGTTTGACGGCGCGGGAAACTTCCACTCGGCGCAGCTCAAGGTGAAGAAGCGCTTCTCGCAAGGGCTCAACGTGCTCACGTCCTACGCGTTCTCCAAGAACATCGATGATTTCTGCACCGAGGGCGGCGGCGGCACGACCGGAGGCTGTGGCGAGCCGCAGGACACCAACAATTTCAGGCTGAACAAGGCGCTCAGCACCTTGCACATCCAGCACCAGTTCGTCGGCAGCGTGATCTATGAGCTGCCCTTCGGTCGCGGACGCCGCTGGGGCTCGGGCTGGAGCGCGATCCAGGACAACGTTCTCGGAGGCTGGACTTTGGCGAGCATCACGACTCTCAGGAGCGGTCTGCCACTCAGCGCCACCGTCCGCGGCAACCCGGCGAACACCAACACCACGAACCGGCCGAACGTGGTGGGCGACCCGAATCTCTCCAAGGACCAGCGCACCCTCGGGCGCTGGTTCGACACGGACATGCTCGTGCCCAACGAGCGCTTCACGTTCGGCAACGCGGGACGGAACATCCTGTTCTCGCCGGACATGCGAAACTGGGACTTCGCTGTTTACAAGCGATTCTCGCTCGCCGAGACCAAGGCCCTGCAACTCCGGTTTGAGGCGTTCAATTTCACCAACACGCCTCAGTTCGGCAGTCCGAACGCCGAGGTCGGGAACCGCAACCTCGGACGGATCACCGGTGCCAGCGGGCAGCGGAACATTCAGTTTGGCCTGAAGTTTATCTTCTGACCGCGACGGCCCTTCTCGGCTTGCGCCGCTAGGTTGCCTCAGCCCGCGTGCGGCGCGGACTGAGGCCTCCGCTGGATCACTGACTGGGCAGACGCTCCAATCTCGACCTCGGGGTCTCCCGGGCACCGGCGCCGCTGCCCGCGTGTCAGACGGCACTTGACAAATCGCCCAACCGGATACCTTCGGGGAATTCATTCAGTCCGGGGAGAATTTGGGGCTTGGGAGACTGGGCCTCGCGAAGCTTAGAGGGAAGGAAGGCACGGATGGGTCAAGGTGCGGCCCGCAGGTCTGCGTTCCGGTCATCGCGGGGCCTGAGTGCGATCTGGTGTGGTGCAAGTGTCAGGACGCACGGAGTAGCCTTCACTGTGCAGAAGAACCGCTAGGTCGTGATCGATTGGATCTTGGGTCATTGCTACTCATACAGCGACGTATAGTTGTCGGTTGTAGCGCATCGTGGCTTCGTCTTGGCGCTGGACCAATGCCATAGGTAGGCCACCGAACCCGTCGCGGCAGCTAACTGACAATGTCTACTCGAGGGCGTGCCGATGGGCGCTTCGGGCCTAGCGGCGGGTGTTCGCGATCCCAGCCGAACTAGGCAGACGTGGGTACGCGCTGCCGTAGCGGCAGCCGGGATGAGCAAACTCGACGCGGTGAGCCTCGAGCTTGGGGCGATTCCGCCCGTCGCGGTGGAGAGACCCCAGCCGTTCCGGAACAGGCCTGCCGGCCCCGTCGTCGGCAGTCAGCAACTGGCAGGATGTACTCTCCGACGCAGGATGAAACACCAGCGCCGCTTCCAACTGCCGACAGCGTGGCTTGGCCGCGGCCACTGGACGGCTCCTGATGTCCACCTTCAATCTCGACGAACCGGCTCCCGAAGACTTCGGGAGATCGGCGTGGCCGAAGGTGATCTTGACGCGGTGGCCTCAACGACGGCACCTCGCGGGTTCCACAATCCCGAACCCGTGACCGCCACCCGCATCCGAGCCCTTCTCCAGAATGCATTCGAGGGGGGCCGCCGCATCGGTCCGCAGGACCGGCTGCCCGACGTCGGACCGCATCGCGAACGACGCGGAAACCAACTCAGGAAATAGGAAAGAACATGCAAGCAGGCCGGCTGGCATTGATGTTGGCAGCCTGCGCGGCGACAACATGGGCCGCGAAGCCGAACATCCTGCTGATGATGGCCGACGACCTCGGCTGGAACGACGTCGGATACAACGGCAGTGACATCAAGACGCCCGCGATCGACCGACTCGCTGCGGAAGGCTTGCGACTGGACCGCTACTACGCGTTCTCACTCTGCACACCGGCCAGCGCCGCCATCATGACCGGGCGTTCGCCGTTGAGATTCGGGCTGCTGGCGCCTATCATCGACCACAGCGGCCTGCCGTTGGACGAGACCACCATGGGAGATGTCTTTCAGGCAGCGGGCTACCAGACTTGGTTCGCGGGCAAGTGGCACCTTGGCCACAGCAAGTGCGCCTACTTCCCGAACGAACGTGGCTGGGGCCACTCCTACGGATCGCTCACTGGCGGGCTCGACCACTATTCGCACAACAGCGAGACGCTGATGGGCGCCCCCGACTGGCACCGCAACGGCAAGCCAGTCGAGGAAGAGGGCCACTCGACGGACCTCTACACCGACGAAGCCCTCCGGCTGATCGAGCAGCGTGATAGTGAGCGGCCCTTCCTGCTGTATGTAGCTTGGAATGCTCCGCACACGCCCTTGCAGGCCCCCGAAGAGTACTTGGAGCAGTACCGGCACATCGACAACGAAGTCCGTCGCACCTACGCCGCGATGGTGACGCACTTGGACGATTCGGTGGCCTCGCTGATCGGAGCCCTGAAAGAGGAGGGACTGAGGGAGGGCACGCTGGTCATCTTCCTCAGTGACAACGGGGGCCTAACTTCGGGAGGAGCCGACAACAGCCCGCTGCGGGGCGGCAAGGGCTCCGAGTACGAGGGCGGCACGCGCGTTCCAGGCCTGGTCAACTGGCCCGGGACGATCGAGCCCGGAACTGTTTCCCAGCAGGTGAGCGCTCACGACTGGCTGCCGACTCTGATTGCCGCAGCCGGAATCAACACCGAGGCGGGCAAGCCGTCCGACGGATTCGACATGTGGCCGGCGCTCGCCGAGGACAAGCAGGTCGAGCGCGGAGACCTAGTCCTCGCCTCTCGCTTCGGCCGGTCTCTGTTGCGAGGTCCATGGAAGTACCTCGAAGTCCAGCCGGGCTGGCTGGGGCTCGGCGGGGTGGGCGGCGCCGGGCGGCGGCCCGCACCGGGCGCGGGCGGGCGGCAGGTTCCGGGGCCGGGTGGTCCGCGGGGCCGGCCCGGCGTGAGGCCCGGAGGGCCGGGCGCACGTGGACCGGGGGGCCCGAGGGCGGTCCGGCAGCGGGCCCTCTACGATGTGGTCTCCGACCCTGGAGAGTCGGCCGACCTCGCTCCGGCGCATGGCGAACTAGTGAAAGATCTGGCTGCTGCAGCCGCACGCGTAGGGGCGGGTGCCCCCATCGTGCCGGGGGGCTTCAGCTTGCGAGACGGAGGGCGATTCGCTCAGACCGGTCCGTTGGAGTCGTACTCTGAGGCCAACGGGGCTCATGTGATCGACCGCGTTGATGAGTGAGCCCTCGTGGCGGCGGCGAGCCAGCCGCTGCCGGGCGCGGCCGGACTCAATGAACCGGCGCCCATCGGACGTGACGGCCGATGTGGAAGCCGCCACACGGCCCAACGAAGCCGCTCGCAAGTTGCCCCAAGTGGGCCGCGAGCGGCTTTCGACGGCGCACAGTCGACCACCGTGCGGAGACGACTGGCGGGTGATTCCAGGCGGATCCGTCGCACCGGCGTTTGGCGGCATTCTCGGGCGGACCTCAGCCGGTGGCGGGTGCCTGTGCATCGAATCCAAATCAAAATTGCGTGACCATCCACGTAGCGGCACGCCGATTCGTCGTTACAATCGGAACAGGGCACGCTCAAACCATGCAGAATCAGACTGTGAACACGGATCCACGCCGCAGCGAGCGCCGAGCGCGCGGATTCTCGCTCATCGAGCTGTTGATCGTGATCGCGATCATCCTCATCATCAGCGCGATCGCCATCCCCCGCATTACCAGCACCAGGCGCATGGCCAACGAGGTCGCCGCGATCCGGTCCTGCCAGACCATCAACACCGCCCAGATTCAGTACTTCGCGCAATACGGCCGGTACGCCTCAACACTCGACGAGCTCGGCCCCACGCCGGGAGGAGCCGCCCCAACGCCCGACTCCGCAAGCCTCATCGACGAGAACCTCTCCGACGGCATCCACTTGGGCTACGCGTTCTCCATGATCGGCACGCCGGCGGGCTACTCCCTGAACGCCGATCCTCAGTCTACGGACTCCGGCACCCGCACGTTCTACACCGATCACAGCACTACCGTCCGGTACCGATACGGGGCCGAGCCGGCATCGGAAGTGGACCCCCCCATTGAGTAGGCCGGCCGACGACCCGAGCACCACACGCACGGCCCTCGCAACCCGCTTGGCCTGCCGGAGCGCCCGAATCGCAGTCGTGGGATTGGGCTACGCCGGCCTGCCGCTCGCGGTGGAAGTCGCCCGTGCCGGCTACGATACAGTCGGCGTCGACTTGGATCCAGCCAAGGTGCAAGCCTTGCGCGACGGACGGTCATACATCCCGGACGTCAGCAGCGCCGGCATAAAGGAGCTAGTAGATTCCGCACGCCTGACTGCTAGCACGAACTATGAGGAACTCGCCTCCTGCGACGCGGTATCGATCTGCGTGCCGACACCTCTGCGCAAGACGAAGGATCCCGATTTGACCCATGTCCTTGAGGCGGTGCGTGCCTTGGCCTCGCACATCCGCAGCCAGACGCTCGTCATTCTGGAATCCACGACCTACCCGGGCACGACTGAAGAAGCTGTCCTGCCCATCCTCAATGCAGCCGGCTTCCGTGTCGGGAGGGATGTGTTCCTGTGCTACTCGCCGGAACGCGTCGACCCGGGCAATCGCCGCTACAACACGCGGAACATACCGAAGATCATCGGCGGAGTCACGCCCGCCTGCCTGGATGCCGGAGTGGCCTACTATTCCCAAGTCATGCAGCATGTCGTGCCGGTCTCGTCCACGCTAGCCGCCGAGGCGGCGAAGCTGCTCGAGAACACGTTCAGGATGGTCAACATCGGCCTCGTCAACGAGACGGCAGTACTCTGCCACCGGCTGGGCATTGATGTGTGGGAGGTCATTGATGCCGCGGCCACCAAGCCATTCGGCTTCATGCCGTTTCACCCCGGACCAGGCCTAGGCGGGCACTGCGTCCCCATCGACCCGCACTTCCTATCGTGGAAATCCAAGCAGGCCGGCTACGAACCGCGTCTGATCAGGCTCGCTTCGGAGATCAATGGAACGATGCCACGCCACATCGTCTCCAGGGTGCAAGCCGCACTCAATGACCAGCGCAAGCCGGTTCGCGGCAGCCGGATCCATCTAGTGGGCGTGGCCTACAAGCGCGATGTGGCTGACACGCGGGAATCGCCGGCGCTGGACATCGCCGCCCTGCTTGCCCAGATGGGCGCGGTGCTCACATACAGCGACCCGTACGTGGAGAGCTTTCGAACCGGCCGGGTCACACTGCCCCGCCTCAACCTCGCAGAGGGCGCGGCCCGGAGCGATATCTCCGTCATTCTGACCGACCACAGCGGGGTCGATTACCTGAAGCTGCAGAAGGCGGCACCAGTCGTGTTCGACACCCGCAACGCCCTGCGCGGGGTGGACGCGCCCAACCTCCTGCGCCTTTGACGCCCGACCGCCACGCCATGCGCAACTTCCTCGTGACCGGAGCGGCGGGGTTCATCGGCCACTGGGTCGCCCGCCAGCTACTCGATGCTGGCAACCGAGTCGTAGGGATCGACAACCTCAACGACGCGTACGATCCACGCCTGAAGCAATGGCGTCGCCAGCAGCTCGAGGCCGACCCTCGATTCGAGTTCCGACGGGTCGACCTTGGTGACGATCGCGGTTGTCGCAACGCGCTTAGCCATTCTCGGTTCGACGCCGCGCTTCACCTCGCCGCCCGCGCCGGAGCCCCTCAGAGCGTGCTCAGGCCGCGCAGCTTCCTGCAAGCCAACATCGTCGGCACACAGAACCTTCTGCAGCTATGCACAGAGATGGGAATCCCCAAGCTCGTCGTAGCGTCTACTTCGAGCGTATACGGTGGCGGCAACCCGATGCCGCTGCAGGAGGATTCCGACACCGATAGTCCGCGCTCTCCTTACGCCGCCTCCAAGAGGGCAGCCGAGCTGCTCGCTCATGCCCACCACTACATCCACGGGCTGGACGTGACCGTGCTGCGGTTCTTCACTGTTTACGGGCCCGCCGGGCGGCCCGACATGAGTCTGTTCCGGTTCATCCGATGGGTGAGGGAGGGCGAACCTGTCATCCTCCACGGGGACGGCTCGCAGTCTCGCGACTTCACCTATGTGGAAGACATCGCCCGAGGCACGATAGACGCAGTGAAGCCCTTGGGCTACGAAGTCGTCAATCTCGGATCGGACGAGCCGGTCCGGCTCATGGCCGCGCTGCGCTTGATCGAGGACTACGTCGGCCGCAAGGCGAAGATCCAGCGCGCTCCTGTCCCGAGAGTGGATGTCCGGGCCACATGGGCGGCGATCGACAAGGCTCGCCAGCTGCTGAGTTGGAAGCCAAGCACGGCCTTGGAGGCCGGTATTGAGCAGATGGTGCGCTGGTATGTCGACAACCGAACTTGGGCCCGTCACCTGGAACTCCCGTAAGCAACAGCCTAGCTTCGGCTGCCTTCGGACTCGAGCACACGAACACCTCCAAGCCGAGTCTTGGCAACCCGCCATCCCTTGCTAACCGTAACTGCCTAGCTAGTTGAGACGCAGATCGGACCAAGGGGCGGAACGATTGCGGCACAAACGGAAGTCCGTCGGGAGCCTCGGGAGGCCGGGGCTAGAACTTGAGGCTGGCGAACAGCTCGTCCGGGGGCGTCAGCAGGGGCTCGATCGCATGGCGGCCTCGCTGGCGCGCAGTCGAGAGCACGCTGCGCAGCGTGGCGAAGGCCCGCGCCCCTTGCTCGATGCGGAAGCACCCCGAGATCTTCCTGCGCAGCTTCGTCATGCGCAGGTCCTGATCGACCAAGGTGTTCGTGAACGGCACTGCGAAGGCCTCCAGGAAGCGCAGCCCGTCCGCTTGGCAGCCCGCCGCCTCCGCCCTTCCGGCGCCAAGGACCGGAACCAACTCCTGCGACGCTGCTGGCGACTCCTGTTCTGCTTGCAGCAGTCAGCTGGCGCAGCCCCTCGCCCTCCCCGAACCCGTCCGTCCTCCCCGGCTGGACGCACTCCATCTGGAAACCTCACTCCCTGCCTGCCAATTGCTCTGCACAACGCCGTGCCTCATAATCTGAGAAGCAACGTCCCGGGCGTCTTCCCGTCGCGCGAGCG